>NZ_JAASAF010000009.1 GCF_012726195.1 Rhodococcus sp. HNM0563 | reverse complement strand
CCGAACCTGACCAACCCGGCGCCGATCAGGCCGCGGCCTAACTCCCGTTGGACTCAAACGCCTTGACACATTCCGACCCGGGAACGAAGCCGAGCGAACCGATCATCAGAAGACCAGGGCAACGGCAAACGCGTAGCCCTGTACCCGTGACCGAGCCGCGAATGCGGGATCGTCGTTGCTCATGGGCGCCTCGAGGATCGATGCACTGAGCCAGTCTGTACCGGTGCAGTCTGCACCGGTGCGTGGTCCGGTACACGCTTGGCGAACCGCGAAACGTGCCGGCCACGGATCTCGGCCGCGCCGAGGACGTTGTTGGACCACGTCGTTACCGGCCGGTGAGTGGACTGGAAGAGCCAAGCGAGATGCACCACCGCGGTCGGCCCGCGGACCAGCTCGTTCATGTCGTCGTGGCCAGCGTCAGCGGTCAATATTCTCGTGCGTGGCGGATTCCAGCCGGTCCGTCGCCAGTGTGCACGACGCTTCGACCGATTCGAGAACTGGATCGACGTGGATTACTCAGCCTGGGAGCGTTTCACCTCCGAGAGGCGCCAGCACTTCGCCCGAGTAGTAGGACGAAAGCAGTCCCGACGCGAAGAACACGTACGAGGGTGCAATCTCGTCCGGCTGAGCGGCGCGTCCATATGGTGCCTGGGTGCCGAAGTCCGCTACCTTGTCCTTGTCCATCGTGGCCGGTATGAGCGGTGTCCATACCGGGCCCGGCGCAACACAGTTCACCCGGATCCCGCGGTCCTGCAACGCCTGCGCCAGCGAGTACGTCAGGGCGGTCACAGCGCCCTTGGTGGCGGAATAGTCGATCAGCGACTTGTTGCCCCGCAGGCCGTTGACCGACCCGGTGTTGATCACCGCGGAACCCGGGGCCAGGTGAGGTACGGCGGCCTTCGTGACGTGGAAGAAACTGTCGATATTGACCGCGAACGTACGCCGCCATTGTTCGGTGGACAGTTCGAGGTAATCGTCGACAGGTTGCTGGTAGGCGACGTTGTTGACGACGATGTCGAGACCGCCCGATTCGGAGACCGTGCGCTCGACCACGTCTCGGCAATGGTCCGGTGACGCGAGGTCGCCTACGTACATGCGGCAGTGCCGCCCCTCGTTCTGCACCAGCGTCGCGGTGTGGGCGGCGTCTTCGCCCTCCTCGAGATACGCGATTGCGACGTCGGCGCCCTCTTTCGCGAAGGCGACGGCCACTGCGCGCCCGATACCGGAATCCCCACCGGTCACCAGCGCCTTCTTTCCGGCCAGTAGATCGCGCCCCCGGTAGGCCCGCATCTCGTCGTGCGGTTGCTCGGCCATGTCAGCGGTATGGCCGGGATATTCGATTGTGTGCGGTGTGTGCTCGCTCATCGGTCTCTCCAGATCTCCATCTCGTACCGCTGGCGGCTGCGACGGCGCCAGTCGGACTCGTGCCGCTCCGGGTACCGCACCTCACCGCCGTTCAAACGACCGGCTTGTTTGGGTGAATACCGATCCGGGCACCTGTAGAGAGCGGGCTTCAGAGTTGTCACAGTCCGACTAGTTCTCACAGGAAGAGGTGTTGAACCGTGCACGCTGAGCGTTTCCGTCGGGTAGTTGACGCTGAGGGACCTTTTGCGTCGGTGTACTTCGACGACAGCCACGTCACCGAGGACGCTGCGAAACAGCGGGAATTGACCTGGCGGTCCCTCCGGGAGTCCCTGGAAGAGGGCGGTGCCCCCGACGGGGTCCTGGCCGCGCTCGAGAAGGCGGTGCTCGACAGTCCGCCGGCGGTCGGCCGAAGCGGTCGAGGCCTGATCGCAGCGTCGGATCACGTGGTCCTCGACGTGCACCTGCTGCGCCCACCCGCGCAGCCGGAAGCGCGCTATTCGGCGATGCCGTACCTCGTGCCCGTGATAGAACATGCGACCGCCACACCGTATTTGCTGGTCGCGGTCGATCATGAAGGCGCAGACATTTCCGTCCGTGACACCGACGGGCATCTCGTCCGTTCCGAAACCGTAGCGCGCGGCGAGTACCCGGTACACAAGGCGTCCAGCGCAGAGACTGCCGGCTACGGGGACCCCCAGCCTGCGGCAGAGGAGGCGGCACGCCGCAACATCGCCGCAGTCGCCGACCGAGTGACCGAACTGGTCGACGATCAGGTCGCCGACCCGGTGTTTGTGATCGGCGAGATCCGTTCGCGATCAGACCTTCTCGATGCTCTTCCCGAACGTGCCCGCGACGTCGCGGTGCCGTTCGAGGGCGGTGCCCGCACCGCTGGAGCCGGTGCCGACGTCGTGGAGGACGAACTCGATACAGAGTTGGCCAACCGACGGCTGGCTGTGATCGACGATGCCGCGGAACGGTTCCGCGCCGAATCGGGCCGAAGCTCGGGGTTGGCCGTCGAGGGGCTCGGCCAGGTGTGCGCCGCACTGCGCGCCGGAAGCGTCGACACGCTGATCGTCGGAGACCTCGGGTCCCGAACGGTGCTGGTGGGGGACGAACCGACCTCTGTGGCCACCGACCCAGATAAGCTCTCCGAATTCGGATCCTCCCAGGCAGTACCGCAGCGTGCAGACGAAGCGTTGCCTGTTGCGGCCATCGCAAACGCATCGGTACTGATCCGCACCGACGAGAGGATCGTCCCGACCGACGGATGCGCAGCACTACTTCGATTCGCGGTCTGAGGAGTCTCTCGTTCATGCCCCTCCTCATAGAGGGCATGAACATGAGCTGGGTTGCCTCGGTGCCGGCCGGTGGGCGGAAAGCGCCGGGTGCGCTGCGCTGGCGACTCCGGTCACCACGCTGCCGTCGGCGCTGTTCTCGGGGACGGCCATTCCAGGGTCCACACCGATTCGGCGCACCGTCTGGGGGCAGGCAGCGGGAGCCGCTGGTCGTGCTGCTGCTGTGATCGACACGCTCGCAAAATAATCCGAAATTCCTGATGAAAGCCACAACTACTGTGGATCGACGAAGACTTTGGACCGTTACCGCTGGCCGATGCCCGCAACATCGGTGCCGCCTGCGGGCATCGGCGGGAATGATTCGACATTGTCGGTATTGCCTCGGATCGGGTCAATCCTCGACTACCACCCGGAATCGCTCCAGTGACGCATCGGTTGCGTCGGGAAGGTTCATCCCGGCGTCCATGCCGCTTCGCAGATAGTCGACGACCGCCTGGTCGAGGCGCTCGCCAGGTACGACGGCGGGTATACCCGGCGGATACGGGGTGATCTGTTCGGCTGCGACCCGTCCGGCAGCGCGATCGCAAGGAACCATTTCTGTCCGACCGAAGAACGCCTCCCGCGGCGGTAACACCGACTCGAGTTCTATTTCCTCGGGGCTCGGTAGATGCATTTGCGGCGGCGGTTCGAACGACTCTGCCGCTCGAACCAACAACTCGAGCGATTCGACCAACCGGTTGGCGGTCGCGTCGTTGTCGGCCATGGACATTGTCGCCAGGATTCGGCGATGATCTGTCATTCCCATATCCACGTGGCAGTGTTCGCGCAGCCAGTCTGCACATTGGTATCCGGAGACTCCGAGTTCGCAGACGTCGATGAGGATCTGCAGTCGATCCAGCTCGTGCGAAGCCTCCTGACCGAGTAGCCGGTCGTCGAGAACGTCGAACCCCTCGATAGCGGAAATCCGGTTCCGCGTGCGCTCGGCCAGGCCGAGCGCACTACCGAGCAACTCGGCGCCGCATTCGACCATCTGGCGCCGCCAGCCGTCCATTGCGGAGTAGATCAGCACGTTGGGACTCGTGGTCGTCAGCAAGTCGGCGCAGGCGGACAGATGCGCGCTGTCGACCAGATCACCTTGCACGTGGTAGACAGAGCCTTGCTCGAAGCCGGCCCTATCTTGTGGACGCTGACAACGCACACGTCGGCGCGGCGTCCATCGCCCAGGTCGGGAGATCGTCGTGAAATGGTAAGTGCGCACCCCATGCCTCATCGATGATCAGCGGTTTTCTCCGTTCATGACATATGTCGGCGATACCCGCGATGTCCGCGCACGTGCCGTAGGGGCTCGGGCTGACGATCAGTGCTCCGGCGGCGTCGGGATGCCGTTCCCACGCCAGCCGTACCTCTTCCGGCGACGGCGGATGAGAGAAATGCAACTCTTCATCCCATCTCGGCGCAATCCATCGCGGGGTGACGCCACTGAAGATCAACCCAGCGACGACTGATTTGTGCGAATCACGGCCCGGCAACAATCCACCGGGGTCGTTGCCGGCAACAGCCATCATTGTGGCCTTGACCGACAGTGAGCTTCCGCAGGTCGAGAAGAAGGCACGCTCGGCTCCGACTGCTTCGGCCATGAGTTGCTCGGCGTGGGACAGGTATCCGTTACCCGATCTCCGGTCGTCGAGTCCACCGGATGCGAGTACGTCCGAACGGAACGAGTCGCCGCCGAGTACCTTCGTGACGCGCGCATCGACACCGCGCCCTTGACGATGCCCAGGCGGAGAAAATCCGTATCGGCCGAGTCGGTGATACTTCTCCAAAGCCGTAAGCAATGGTGTTTCCGCCTGATCCATGCTCTTGGGGCTACCCAGTTCTCTTACCTCGTAATCCCTTGTGTTCCCGCGTGCCCGTGCGGGCGTTCTGCAAGTGCGAATCGGGTTCAGGCGAGCACGGCTGCGGGTACGCGTACAAAGTCATCGCAACGAGAAGAGAATTCCATGCCTACGGGTGACGTCGAAACGTTTCATCTGCACGGTAACTGGCACAACCGGATCGAGGGCTCGGGCGGAGGTGTTTTCGGGACGTTCTCGATGAAGGACGAGGCCGTTCGCGTGGGGCGTGATCAGGCGCACCGACGCCGGGCCGAACACATCATCCGAAACCTCGACGTGACCATTGGTGAGGCAACAGCTACGGAAACGATCCCCGCAACGTGAAGGGCTGACACGCCCGGATCCCCGATCGTCGGTGATTCACTGTCGGGAGACGCCCTGGACGGCGCTACCGGCGTCTGTTGATCTTGCGGCGGGCCACAACGAACGCCACCATCGCGACCAGGGCGGCAATAGCAATGAGTTCCATGCATCCGCGTGTACCCGATTTTTCGTCGGATGAACAGTAGAGCGGGCAGAGTTCACGTGGCGAGGATCAGAGTGCACCCGGTTCAGGCGGATGGTTCGGCCCGGCACGAACGGGGTAACCGGTCCAGGTGCGGGTCGGGGTGTTTCGATTTCGGGAGGACCGGACCGGGCTCACACAGGTCAACCGATTCGGAATCGCCGAGGCGTAGGAGGGTGGGCCGTGCGTAGTCGCTTCGCTGAGAATGTCGATCGTCTCGCCGCGAACCTCGCGGCGATGTGTACCGGTGTGGAATCGATGATGGCGGATGCGTCGCGCGCGTTGATGTCGGCAGACCCGGACCTCGCCGAGCAGGTCATCGCGACCCAGGAAAAATGTGACTCCGCAGCTCGGCATTGGGAGGAGACCGCATTCGCCCTGCTCGCGTTGCAGGCTCCCGTCGCGTCCGATCTGCGGCTGATGACCGGCGGCATGCACATCGCCGCGGACCTCGAACGCATGGGCACGTTGACAACCCACATTGCGGAGGCCGTCCTCCGGCGCCATCCCGCGCACGTGGTCCCCCCGGAGGCACATGACATCCTCGCCGACATGGGCCGGGTCGCTGTCGCGGTTGCCGGCGAGACCCACCGTGTGCTGACGCAGCGAGATCCGGTGCGGGCAGCGGCGCTCGCGCGGGCCGATAGCGAGATGGATGCGTTGCATCGTGCCCTGTTCGAGCGCGTCACTTCCGACCGCTGGGAGCACGGCGTCATGGGGGCAGTGGATGTGACGCTGCTCGGCCGCTTCTACGAGCGGTTCTGTGATCATGCCGTGGCGATCGGTCACCGCGTGGTCTTCCTCGAGACCGGACTTGCCGGTGGGCCCGAGGAAGGCTCTGCCCGGGAGTTGCCCCCGGCGTCCTCGATAGAGGGGATGGCGATCAGACCTGCCGGAATTCGAGGAAGGTGAAAGCCTGTCACCTGAGGCGAAATCTCCGGTGACATTCAGATTCATCCCACGGCGAGTGGGTATGCGACAGGCACCGGACCCATCGAACAGAGAGGACCGACATGACTGAACACCACACGGAGACCGGCACGATCACCGGCACGAAAGACAAGGATTACAACCTCATCTGGTTGACCGAAGCCTCGCTGAGCAACGCGCTGCGCATGGAGCAGTATGTCGGTGACGCAGAACGCGACGGCGACACCGAACTTGCGGAGTTCTTCCGGCGTGCCCAGGCGGAATCGCGCAAGGGTGCCGAGCAAGGCAAGGCGCTACTTGCGGCACGGCTCCGGGAGATCGCCTGACCAGGACGTGGTTCGGATTCGGGTCCTGGCCGAGGCCGGGGCCCGATTCCAATGGCCGGGGCGCGATTCGGATGTTGTGGACGGACCATCGAGGGCGACGCAGGGACCCGCGATCGGATCATGCCCGGAAGGTCAACGCGCTGAGATCGATCCCGGACACTTCGAACGGCGTCGTCAACATCGTCGCGGTGGCCCAGCCGTGATGCAGTAGTGCGGCGTCGCTCTCTCTGCTCTCGTCGATAGCGACGCTTCGGAAGGTCACCGGCACACTGCGGGTATCGAGACCGTCCTCCTCCATTTCGCCGATCTCTGCTTGCACGGCTCCGAATTCCGCAAGGGGAGCAGTCCGTAGTCCACGCAATTCTGCGAGAGGGATATCCGGGATATTCACGTTGAGTACCTGCCCAGGAGGAGCATGCGCGATGGCCCACCGGACTGCACGAGTCGCGACCGATTCCGCTGTCTCCCACAGGGATGGCGCTGTTCCGTTCAACGACAGCGCGACAGCGCGGGCTCCATGACTCGCGGCGGTCAGCGCGGCGCCCACCGTACCCGAGTGCAGGATGGCATGGCCGGTGTTGGGCCCGAGATTGATGCCTGAGAGCACGATGTCCGGGGGCCGGCCGAATACGCCTTCCGCAGCGAGGAACGAAATCAGCGCGGGGGAGCACTCGACAGAGAAGACTTCGAGATCGGGGAGGCCAGGAAGCTTCCGCCGCGACATCGACAACGTGCCGTCCTCCTGGAGCGCGGACAACGAGGCACTTGCGCCGCTGCGCTCGAGGTGTGGTGCGGCCACGCTCACGTCGAGCCCGGCGTCGACTGCAACTCGTGCCAGCGACGCGAGGCCGGGACTGTCGATGCCGTCGTCGTTGACTATGAGCGCTTTCACCTCTGTGCTCCTTGCATCCGGCGCACCTGGATCTTGTCCGTCATGCGCGCGACCGCCAGACTGTGTCCGGTCGCCAGTCCTCGACGGGTCACATTGACAGCGCCGGCCGCGGCTCCCAGCCTCAATGCTTCGAGGAGGGATTTTCCGGTCGAGAAGGCTGCCGCGAACCCGGCGGTCATGGAGTCGCCGGCACCGTGATGGTCGACGATCTGGACCGGTGGTGTCTCGACCTCCCACACCTCACCCTCGCACAGCGCGATGGCAGGGTCTCCTGCGCGGGAGACGATCACCGTCTCTGCGCCTTCCTCGTGCAGTCGGTGCATGGTGGTGACGAGCTCGCCGATATCGTCCGACTGCGCCCTGCCGTCTTCGATGAGATCTTCGTGGCTGACCTTGAGTACTGTGACACCACCGCTCAGCGCGGCTGTGAGAGCCGATCCCGACAGATCCGCTACGACCGGAATTGCCAGCGCGGTCAGATCGGCGCACAACCGCCGATAGACCTCGGTCGGAACGGCGTGATCGCAATGTGGCCCGCCCAGTATCGCGATGTCGGCGGCCAGTGCAGCAGCAAGCGACGTGCTGAACAGGTCATCCGTCTCGTGCCGTGTGAGAGCAGGTGGAGGAACTTCCACCACCACGGTGCGTGCTCCGCCTCGGCGGTCGTGGACATACGAACCGTTCTCGGATGCCGTCTCCACAGGGTGGACGGTCACGTTCTCGCGGGTCATGAGATCGACAAGGATGCGGCCCGCTTCGCCACCGAACGGCCCACAGAGGTGGACATCCATGCCCAGGATCGCTGCCATCCGCCCGATCCAGAATCCCTGCCCGCCCGCATGGATGTGCAGCTCGTGTCCGTTATCAGGAGCCTCCTCGATAGTTACCGTCAACAACGGTGAGGGGGCGAACACGAAAGCACATCGGGATGCTTCGCGTGGGTCGGAATCGGTCGTACTGTCGGTCAAGGACGCCATGAGTAGTTGGTACCCACACCGGCGTGGCGCCACACCCGTCTCCCGTAGCGTAAGACGCAGGCGAAGGACATTGCTTACGGCCCGGACGGCGGTCCGTGCACTCCGAGACGCTCGAGGAGGCGACGGCATGAACTCCGAAAACGACGCTCCCCGCCACACAGGGCTGGGCACGGTGGATGCAGTTGTCGTCGGTGCCGGTCCCAACGGGCTGACGGCGGCCGCGGTGCTCGCCGATGCGGGCTGGGACGTTGTCGTCCTCGAGGAACAACCGATGCCTGGTGGTGCGGTCCGAAGCGCGGAACTGTTTCCCGGATTCACCACCGACCTGTTCAGTGCGTTCCACCCGCTCGCGACCGTGTCGCCCGCGTTCCGCTCTCTGGATCTCGGATCGTACGGTCTGCGCTGGAGTCGTTCCGCCGCGGCGTTCGGGCACCCCTCGGGGCCAGAAGATGACGATGCCGTGGTGGTGCGACCGGATCCGGACGAGACTGCATCCGACCTCGAACGCCGCTGCGCCGGCGACGGGAAGGCATGGCTGACCTTGGTCGAACAGTGGATGCGGATCCGTGAGCCGTTCTTTCAGGCACTCCTTCGTCCGTTTCCGCCGGTGCGCGGCGTGGCATCCCTGGTTCGCGAATTGGGATCCGGAGAGTCGCTGCGCTTCGCGAGGCTGCTCGCGTTGCCGGTGTTGCGGATGTCCGAGGAACTGTTCGGCGGGGCGTCCGCGCGACTGCTGATGCTCGGCAACGCCATGCATACGGATGTGCCACCGGACGCTCCCGGAAGCGGCGTCATGGGCTACATCTTGACCATGCTTGCGCAGGATGTGGGTTTTCCGGCGCCGACAGGCGGTGCGAGTGCGCTCACCGAAGCGCTCGTGCGGCGCGGGGAGAGTGCGGGTGCTCGCGTCCTGTGCAGACAGAATGTCACCCACATCGAGGTCGAGAAGGGACGCGCGACGGCCGTCCGGACAGCCACCGACGAACGAATCCGAGTTCGTCGCGCGGTGCTCGCGGACGTGTCTGCGCCTGCTCTCTACGGGCAGCTGCTTCCCGCCGACGTCCTCGAAGGCCGGATGCGCTCGGATCTTCGTGGATTCCAATGGGACACGCCCGTGGTGAAAGTGAACTACGCACTCGACCGTCCCATTCCCTGGCGCTCGCAGTCGTTGGCTGGAGCAGGGACGGTTCACGTCGGTGCCGATACGCGCGCCATGGTGCGGTGGGCAGCGGACCTCGAGACGGGTGTGGTGCCTGAGTCGCCGTTCATGCTGGTGGGGCAGATGACAACCGCCGATCCGTCCCGGTCTCCGGTCGGCACCGAAAGCTGCTGGGCCTATACGCATCTTCCCCGGGGCATCGTCGACGACGCTTCGGCCGACCGACTTGCCGAGCGTGTGGACGCCCAGCTCGAGGCGTACGCGCCGGGATTCGGGCACTCGATTCTCGGCCGCACCGTGCAGCGACCGCTCGACCTGCAGGCCGCGGACGCAAATCTGGTCGGAGGTGCTGTGAACGGGGGCACCGCGCAAATCCAGCAGCAACTGTTCTTCCGGCCTCTTCCGGGATTCGGTGGTCCGCGCACACCGGTCGACGGTCTGTTTCTCGCAAGTGCAGGAGCCCACCCGGGAGGGGGCGTGCACGGAATGTGTGGGTGGAATGCTGCGCGGGCCGCGCTCGGGGACGAGAAACCGTCCGGGACGCTGCGACGTGGCTTACACGGCCTGACGCGGCGGATCCTGACGTAGTCGTGACCCACGAATTCCGGCATCGTTGCGGCATGCGGTTTGGATCTCGCCGGCGCTGGGTAATCCTCTCGCACCCCCACGATCCGAGGTGATGACGTCGTGACAGCTCCGCCGATGCTTCTCCGCACGAAAAATGCCCGTGTGTGGCGAATGCCCGGGGTCTACCGGCCACAAGAGGATTCGTTCCTGCTCGCGCAGGCGCTACGAGAGGCAGGTGGAGCCCGTGATGCGCGGGTGCTCGATTTCTGCACCGGCACAGGGTTTCTCGCCGTGACCGCGGCTCAGCTGGGAGCTGCGTCGGTGACAGCGGTCGATATCGCGACGCGTGCTGTACTGACAGCCCGGTTCAACGCCCGCAGACGCGGATTGCCCGTGCGTGTGCTGCGTGGCGGTCTGGACGCTGCCGCCCGCACCGGGCCTTTCGACGTCGTACTGTCGAACCCGCCCTACGTACCGCACGGGGGTGGCCGCGCCGATCCGAGATGGGACGCCGGCCCCGACGGTCGGAGCGTTCTCGATCCGTTGTGCGACGAGCTTTCGAACCTTTTGTCGGTCAAGGGTTTCGCCCTGGTAGTCCACTCCGGCTTCAGTGGAGTCGATGAAACCCTCGGGCGGCTGCGCGGCGGGGGGCTGAAAGCAGCAGTCGTTGCTCGGCAGCGAATCCCGTTCGGTCCGGTGCTGCAGAGCAGGGTTGGATACCTCCAGCACGCGCAACTGGCGGACCGGGATACGACGAATGAGGAAGTGGTGGTGATCCGTGCAGACAGAACCCGTTCCCGCGGCACCGTCGACTGCGCCCTCTGTGAAGGATGACGGGGGCCGTGATGTGCGTGAGGTGCGGCTGGTGAAGGGCGGCCCGGCGCTTGTCGAAGGGCCGGTGCGTATCGTGGCGGAGGACGGCACCGTCACCGAATCCGATCGGTTCCTGGTGGCGGTGTGCCGATGTCGACGGAGCGCGTCATATCCGTTGTGCGACACCAGTCATCGTAGAGCGCGGACTCCTCGGCAGTGACGGCACCCGGTATCTCCACGCAGGTATGACATGTACCCGGCGGCGGGGCGGAGGCGATCATCGCCTCAGCCCCCCGCAGGCAACTCTGCCGGTTGTCGACACCGAAGGGTGTCAATACCAGTGGGCGCGGCCACCGATGGCTCGGCCGGTGGCCCCCAGGATTGCCAGGATCACCCCGACGACCAGGAGGATCACCCCGATCGTGGTGAGAATGGAGATTCCTGTGAGCCATCCGACCACCAGCAGCACCAATCCCAGAATGATCATCGTGTCACCTCGCTTGTTTTCCGTCGCCGGTCGGCATCGGAGGTGAACTTCAGGTACCCCTTTGCGCCGGTCGCGAAACCGAGGCCGTCGGGACTCTCCCCACATCGTGAAACGATGGCGGCGAGCTGTGCGGAGTGGCAAGGTCGGATATATGCCTACATCTGAGAATCCCGGGGCGAGTGTTCCCGGCGAGTACAGCGTCGACGACGAAGACCAATTGCAGCCTGAGGACACGCTCATCGACCGCGGCCAGGACGACATTCTGGACGAGGGATATTCACCCCCGGAGCGGCCGCTCGCGATGGAACCCCACGACAACCTCGAGTCACGTCTCGAGGAGGAAGTGCCCGACCCTGCGCTCGACGACTCGGAGGACAGCGAACGTGCCGACTATCCGTCTCGGGAAGACGAAGTCGGCGACGAGCGCTCCGGTCGGCTCGTGGCACCCGACGAGGGAGTCGCAGCGGACACAGAAAAAGATCTCATCGGTACCGACGTCGGTGTCGACGGAGGAGCGGCCACCGCAGAGGAAGCGGCTGTACACCGAATCGATGAGGACGACTCGGGCCCCGAGGACTGAGGGGCCGAGTCGTCGTCCCGGTCGGTGGGGCGCGTCGCCGTCAGGCCTGCGCAGCGTGTTCCACGAGAGTTCGGATGGCCTGCGGGTCGTCGTGGTCGACCACGGGGAAACCTGCACCGGGCTCGCCGACCCAATGCAGGGATATGCCCGGATTGTGGACATCGGTACCATCCGGCAGGAAGAAGTGAGGGCTGCCCTGGACCTGCGAGGCGTGCGTTCGGTAGTCACGCATCATCGCTGCCCGGCCAGTACCTGCGTCGAGCGTCTCGGCAAGGACATCGACGTCCACGTGCGGGCATCGTGACGCGATGTCGACGAGTTCGTGATGCAGTGAAATAGTGCGGCTGTCGCGGAAGAATGCCAGCCGGATCTCCATATCGAGTTCTTCCGCGGCTCGCAAAGACTGGAGCTTGGCGGCATGCACGGCCTCGTTCGCCGGCAGCGACGTGCACGGCCACGTCGCAGCGTCCTCTTGCCACGGCTTCCAGCCGAAATCGGGTTCACAGGCACCCAGGACGGGGAACTCCGCGTCCAAATAGCGCTTCGGGACGGGAAACCGGTTGATGTCCTCGAGAGAGAACAGTCGGTGGTCGAGGCGGAGATGCTCCGACAGGCCTGCCGCGTCCCGCTCCCGGATGAAGCGGGCGAGCGCAACGGTGGACCAGCCACACACCACGTCCGTGTAGACGACGACGGTGCCGGGTTCGACAGTGATCACGGGACTCCTCCTTGCGGTGGTGTTGTCGTTCACCGGATGCCCGGGTTCGCCGAGAAGAAACACCCATCGACGTCGCTGAAGTGCGAAGCAGCAGACCAGCGGGATGCGCGGACAGCTTTTTGCTCTGCTGGAGGTTTCGGAGCAGTGCTGTGGAGGGTATGCGGTCGCCGACCTACAACAGCACCCGAGGAGGGGTAATATGTCGAAATCCACGTCGAACTACACCGTGCCGGGCCTCAGCGACAAGGACGGCGCCGGTGTCGCCCGCGTTCTGCAGGAGCGGCTCAGTGCCTACAACGATCTGCACCTGACGTTGAAGCACATTCATTGGAACGTCGTGGGGCCGAACTTCATAGGTGTGCACGAGATGATCGATCCGCAGGTGGAACTCGTACGTGGCTACGCCGACGAGGTGGCCGAGCGTATCGCGGCCTTGGGTGAATCGCCGCTCGGAACGCCCGGTGCTATCACGAAGTACCGGACGTGGGACGACTATTCGGTTGTCCGCGACACCGCACAGGCGCACCTCGCTGCACTCGACCTCGTGTACGACGGTCTCATCACCGACAATCGCAAGGCGATCTCGAAGGTCGGGAAGATCGACCCCATCACCGAGGACGTCCTCATCGGACAGACGGGACAGCTGGAGAAGTTCCAGTGGTTCGTGCGCGCACACCTCGAGAGCGCCTCGGGCACGCTGGCCAACGCGGACGCGCAGACGGAGAAGAATGCTGCGAAGTCGGCGCGCTGAGCGCACCGCGCGGCAGGTGGCCGCTGTGCTGGTCGAACGCGGTCGCATCGATCGGCGCATCCCTCCGTAGACGCCGGAGTTTTGCATCCCTCTCGCTGTGGGTATGCACGCAGGTATGACGAAATCACCCGAAAGCCAGCGACCCACCACGGTCAGCCGCCTCGCGGGCTGGGGCGGATACGCCTGCGTCCTCATCGGGATCGTGATCATCGCGCTGGTACTCGCCGCTGCGGGTGGCGGATTCGAAGGTTGGGTGACAGTGGGGATCATCGCAGGAGTGGTCGTGTTCCTGCTGGGAGCGGTGCTGATCGCCATCAACTTCCGTCGCCGCCGGCTCTAGCGTCATTGCATCGGGTCAAAAGTCCGGAAATGCCGGAGTCTCGAGCGACGACCGACCCTCCGCTCACGCGGTCAGTAGATGTTGCGCAAGGCGACCCTCCAGAAATTCGGTGGCGTGCACCGAATGCGATGTCTGCCAGCGCAACTCGGATCCTTCGTGAGCGGATCACCGACCACATCGAAGGGCAGGACCAGTTCATGTACGGCGTCCGTCTCGACAGACACACACACGAGATAGCCGAGATAGTCGTCGCTCAGACCGGCCGCAACCAACAGATCTGTGAACAGCCGAGAGTGCACCCATTCGGCGGCGCCACCGTCGAATCCGCGTTAGTGCAATTCGTACAGCACCTGAGCGCGAGCTGTACGTCTTCGTCGTACGGTTCGCCGGTTACGTGGATCGGCCACGGCCCGATAGCGGCGGGTGCACGTAACGGCGAGATGACCTCGCCGGATATCGGCCCCAGCGGTCTTGGGCAGAGGCGCTGAATGCACGTCACAGGGACGGATCTGCGATGTCATGGATGGCGAGTACCTGTTTCGGCCGGTCTGGAACCGTCGCGCGGATGTCCTTCGTACGTATCGAGGGCAGCGAGGGCGTTCCACAGGCCCTCGGCTGCCACGGTGATCACGGACCACGCACCGGGTAGCGGCTGCTCGCGTCGAACTGTCTTGTCGAACGACGCGAGGCGCGAGCGTGCATCGGGGAGAGCGTTGTCCACCACATGGAGGTAGGGCTTTCGATGGTGGGCGGGATCCCACGTGAGTTGGTCGAACGCGGTCGAGTAAGTCTCGAGCAACTCTGCTCCGTCCTGATGGAGTTGTTCGCGGCCGGGGACAGTCGAACCTTCCACCGAAGCATCGGAGGCGACGATCGTCTCGACTGCAACCTGGATCATCGAGACATGTAGCAGGGACCGGTCGAGGATCGTTGCAACCGGCTGGTATACCTGTGAGCCACCGACCCTGGCCCAGCTCGCGCGGCGGATGTTGCCCCGCAGGCTTTCCCTGCCTTCGTGGAGTGCAGCCCGGGCACCGGTGGATTTGTAGAGCTCCCATACCCATTGCTGCTTCCGGTCACCGTCGTGCTTGCCGTCGCGCAGTCCGTCCGCAAGGTCGGCAAGCAGGACGGACAGCTCATGCGCACGGTGCAGAATGAGGTCGCGGGCAGGGGACAGTCGGTCCGGAGGCAGAACCAAGGCGTTGACCAGGACACCGACGAGCACTCCCAGTGTGACATCGAGGACACGATGGAACACCACGACGGCATCGGTGGCCGTGCCGTACAGCAGGACGAGCAGCGCGGTGATCGCCACCCAGATTCCGTCCGGTGCCAACCATCGGCTGCGGCCCAGGGCAGTACCGACCGCGACTGCAGCAGCCAGTGCCGCGAGCTCGGGCAGCGTGGTCGCGGCCAGCGCCGCCACGAACACACCGAGCACGACGACTGAAACCTGTCGCACAGCGGCGGTGACCGAGCTACGGACCGTGGTACCGATGATGAACAGGGCGGCGTAGGGGGCGAGGAAGGCTTCCGGACTGTTCAGGCCACGATCGGCCAGCAACCACGCGATCAGCACTGCGACAGTGCATTTGACCACCGATATGACGCTGGGGCGGAGCAGGATCCTACGCAGCGGAACTCCTCGACCTTCGGCCCGTAGTCGGCGAGGCACCTCGAATCGCACGTGTGCAGCTGCTTGCTCGTGCTGTCATGACTCCTCAGCGGGGTACGGTTGTGCTCGAAGTGCGCGGGCCAGGTGCGCGGCTGTGCGGGCAGCAGTGGCGTTGGTGGAGGCGACGGCATCGGGTATGCCGGCGAGATCGTTGTAATCACCCGGAGTCATCGCCTCGCCGTTCCAGTAGGTGCAGCCCTGCGCGGGAATGGTGTACCCACAGTCGTCGAGCGCCTGGAACAGGGAGGCAACGATGGCGTGCGCTCCGTCTTCGTTGCCTACGACCGCGGCGATCGCCACCTTGTCGAACAGGGCGGGGCGTCCGCGGTCGTCGGTTTCGGACAGCTCGGCGTCGAGTCGTTCGAGGGCGCGTTTGGCGACGCTGGACATCTGCCCGAGCCAGGTCGGGGTCGAGATCACGAGGATGTCGGCGGCCAGGATGCGCTCGCGGATCTGCGGCCATTGGTCGCCGTCACCCATATCGGCTTCGACTCCGGGCCGGATGTCGAAGTCGACCAGACGTATCTTGTCGCCGGCCACGTCGTGCTTCCGAAGTTCGGTGAGCACCTGCTCGGCGATCAGGTCGCTGCTCGATGGAGCCGGTGACGGTTTGAGCGAGCAGGTCAAGGCGAGTGCGGTCAGGGATGTCATGTGTGGTCGGGTACCCGCCTCGGGTGTTCTCAACCCGGCGGAACTAGACGGAGCTGAGCAAGAACGGTCAAGCACGCTGCGCGTCCACTGCGCGACACTGGGTTCATGACCGGATCCGGGCGCGACCGACTGCGCGAACTGCTCGATGCCGTCCTCGACGAGGACCACACGAACCTCGGTGACATGGCGCGTGGCGCCTTCTCCTCACCGTGGCATTTCAGTCGCCAATTCTCTCTCGGCACAGGGGAATCCCCCGTTGCACTGCGACGAAGAGTGATGCTCGAGCGTGCTGCGTGGCAGTTGCGTGACGGCTACGGCGTGACCGACGCGGCTTTCTCTGCCGGATACAGCTCGGTGGAGGGGTTCAGTCGCGCGTTCTCCCGAGCGTACGGATATCCACCGAGTGCGACCGAGGGTCGTACACTCGCGCCGTCCGGCTACTCGCACTGGCTACCCGCTCCCAACGGAGTCCACTTTCATCCCCCCATGCATCTGTGGGTGGAGGATGACGCCGGCGGATACGGACACCGCGCAGGAACAGGTCAGGTGACTGCGCAGATGGTTCATCATGATCTCGACGACACACGGGCGCTGCTGAACGTCGCGACCGATCTCGACGTGGACGACTACGAACGAGTGAGATTCCCGGGTCTTATGGTGCTCGAATGGGACGGCCCGGAAGAGTCGATCGCACAGGTGCTCGGCAATCTGGTGTGGGCGAAACAGATCTGGCTCGCATCGATGATCGGTGCCGACGAACCCATGCGTTCGGACGGGGACGCGGCCTCATTGTGCAAGCAATTCGAAGTGATCGCGCCGCAGTGGGCGGAAGCCGTACGCGACATCGATCGCCGCAGCGCCTGGAACGATCGCCTCATCGACGCATTGTGTGACCCGCCGGAGAGTTTCATGCTCGGCGGTGTCATCTCGCACGTACTCACATTCTCGGCGCACCGGCGGCAGTTGGTGCGTCACATGCTGCGAACTGCCGGCCGCAGCATCGACAACGGAGACCCGCTCGAATGGCAGCGCGGACTCTCCCCACTCGGTCTCGGCGACGAGACGGAAGGAAGCACGACATGACTCGGATGGTCTTCTTCACCGCAAGCACGCTCGACGGATTCATCGCGACGGAGGATCACAGCCTCGACTGGTTGCTGTCGCGTCACATCGACCACGACGGACCCGGAGGGGGCTCGGCCTTCATGTCCAGGATCGGTGCAGCTGCAATGGGCGCCTCGACGTATCAATGGGTGTTGGACCACGCGGGGGTCGACAAGTGGGAGTACACGTTTCCCTGTTGGGTCTTCACTCACCGAGATGGCATGCCGGTGGCGCAGGGGCCGGACGGGCCGGGCGACATCCGGTTCACGCAGGACGATGTTCGCACGGTCTACGCCGAGATGGCCGAGGCCGCCGGTGATCGTGAGCTGTGGATGATCGGAGGGGGAGACCTGGCGGGTCAGTTCGCCGATCACGGCCTGCTCGACGAGCTGATCGTGTCCCTCGCTCCGGTCACGATCGGCGCGGGTAAGCCGCTGTTGCCGAGGCATCTCGAACTCGAACTGACCGACCTCACCCGCAACGGGGAATTCGCGATCGTGGCCTATCGCGTGAAACCGCCTGTCACGCCGGACCGCTGACCTCCGGCGACGACCATCCGACCTTGTGACGGACGACACTCGGGGGTACCGTCGGGGGCAACCGAAACGCAGTCCTCGGGGAAGGAGACAGGCTATGAAGCTCAATCTCTTCGTCGCGTGGTCGGGATACGCGCTCGCGCTGATCGCAGTGCTCACGATCGCATTCACACTGGTGGCAGCGGGGTCCGGACATACCGCGTTCGCCCTCGCCAGTGGAATTGCGGCAGCCGCGGCCCTCCTCCTCGCATTCGGCATGGTGGCAGGCACCATCCGGCGAGATCACCATCGTCATATCGAGACGCCGCACTTGTTCTGACCGGTCGTCAGGATTCTTCCAGTCGTCGTTTCTCGGCCTCGATGTCGAAGTTCGGTTCCGGCCAATCGAGGTCGAGACCTTCGAACGCGTCGATGAGTAGTTCCATGACGGCGATTCGGCTGTACCACTTCCGGTCGCACGGCACGACGTACCACGGAGCGTGATCGGTGTCGGTCTTGTCGAGCATGTCCTGATAGGCCTGCTGGTACTCGGGCCACAGTGCGCGCTCGTCGACGTCGCTGGCGTTGTACTTCCAGTGCTTGTCTCGACGCTCGAGTCGCTCGGCCAATCGATGCTTCTGTTCGTCGAGGGAGACGAACATCGCGACCTTGACAATGGTGGTGCCGTTGCCCGCGAGGTCGCTCTCGAAGCGGTTGATCTCGTCGTAGCGCCTACGCCAGACGGTCTCGGGTACCAGATTGCGGACGCGGGCGACGAGGACGTCCTCGTAGTGCGATCGGTCGAATACCCCGAGTTGGCCATCCCGGGGGAGAGCCTTGTGGACACGCCACAGGAAGTGGTGACGCTTCTCTTCCGGGGTCGGCACACCGAATGCCTTGTGATCGACGCCCTGGGGGTCGACGTGTCCGATCACGCTACGGACCATTCCGCCCTTGCCCGCGGTGTCCATGCCCTGAAGGATGAGAAGCACCGAACGTTCGTCGCCCAGGCGCCCGTTCGCGAAGAGCATCTCCTGTAGATCGGAGAGCACGGCGCCACGTTCCTCCAGCAGCGTCGTCCCGAGTTCCTTGTCTCCGCTGAAGCCCGGTGTGCCGTTGGTGTCGAGCTCGGCGACCTGGTTGTGTGGTCCCGCGCGTAATACCTCTCGTGCTGGGGTGTGCCATCCGTCGCCGTTGTTTCCCATGGCGACGAGCGTGCCACACGCACGTCGGTTCGGTCCGACTTCAGTACGGTGGTGCAGAGATGCCGTCGATCATGTGGCTTCCCCACAGGTCGATCTCGGTGATGCGTCCGGTGGCCGTGGCCGTTCTGCCGTCGCCGGCCTGGATCCGGAGTGTCACTTCGGTGCCCGGGCCCGAGGGGGTTCCTGGTGTGAGGGCGCCACCGAACTCGCGGAGGCGACCGCGCCACACATGCCGACCCACGATCGAATCGAAGTGCCCGGACAATTCGACCTCGACGGTGGCGTGTTGCTCTCCGACCGTGATGTCGGCCGGTCCCTTGTAGCCGTCGGTCGGTTCGTGCCCGTTCTCATCTCCGTGCGGCGGCGTCGAATCTGGCATGACCCGAGATTACACGTAACTCACAGTAACGTGAATGGCGTCACTATTCTTCGGTCGGGAGCAGCGGGTGCGGCCGCGACTTGAACCGCCCGGGCGATCCCGCGACCTGGGCGATTCCGGTGATCCCACCCCACACCATCATCGTGAGGTAGTCGACGAGGTCTTCGGCCGTCATCGACTTGTTCGAGATCCACCAGTGCGTCGCCAGTTGGATCGCGCCGACGATGCCGTACGCCCACGGCACCGAGCCGCCCGAATCCATCTCGAGCAACCGCAGTCGCTCGCCGAGCACCGCCGACACGAGTTCTGCGATCATTCGCTCGGAATCGGCGACGACGTCGCGGCTCGCCGACGAGCTGTTCGACATGACGTAGAGATAGACCTCGGGATCCTCGGCAACCGTCTCGACATACGTCGCGATCGCGACCCGGGCGAGGTTGTACTCGTCGAGGTCCTCGGATACCGCCGAATAGATGCGCGGCGCGAGAACTGTCTCGACGTACCGCATCATGGTCGCCGTCGTCAGATCGTTCTTGTCGGTGAAGTACCGATACAACACGGTCTTGGAGACACCGATCTCGGCGGCGATCTCGTCCATGCCGATCTCGTGTCCGCGGGTGCGGATGGCCTTGATGGTGCCCTCGACGAGCTCTTCGCGTCGCGCGATCTTGTGGTCGTGCCAACGACGTTTGCGACCGTCCTGCTTCGTGGGCGGGGTGTCGGTCGCGGGGGGTGGGGAAGAAGGCATCTGTTTCGGCACATCCATTCGGTCTCGATCGTCCGCTCAGTCTACGGGCGCGTGCTCATCCGGCGATTCGGTGGTGTGCCCGGTGATGTCTCCGCAGAGTCGATGCCGCCGCGACGCTCGGGGTCCGGTGACGGCGATCGAATTTCGGCACAATGGTCCGGTGCAGTACATGAATCTCGAGGACGACACCAAACGCCGGGATCTCCGCCGGATGAAGACGGTCGCGACAGGCTTTCTGATCGTGGCCGCAGTGGTGTACCTGTTCTGCCGGTGGCAGGAGACCCGGGGTGCCGGTGCGTGGGTCGGCTACGTTCGCGCTGCGTCCGAGGCGGGTATGGTCGGCGCCCTCGCCGACTGGTTCGCTGTGACTGCGCTCTTTCGTCATCCGCTCGGGATTCCCGTCCCGCACACCGCGATCATCAAGCGCAAGAAAGATCAGCTCGGCGCGAGCCTGAGCTCCTTCGTCGGAACCAACTTCCTTGCACCCGATGTGGTGTCGGCGAAGGTCGAATCCGCCCGGATTCCCCTGAGGCTGGGTGGGTGGATGGCGCAGCCGCAGAACGCCGAGCGGGTTGCGAAAGAGACCTCGACGATCCTGCGCGGGGTGGTGGGCATCCTCCGCGAGGACGATATCGCCCAGATCATCGACCACACCATCGTCAAGAGGATTGCCGAGCCCGAGTGGGGGCCGCCCCTCGGCCGCATTCTGGGTGAGCTCCTCGCCGAGGGACGGCAACGTCCGCTGATCGACATGCTCGCAGAACGAGCACATCAGTGGGCGTTGGGCAGTCAGGAAACCATCGACCGCATCATCACGAAGGATTCGCCGGCGTGGTCCCCGAAGTTCGTCGACCTGATGCTGGGCGAGAAGATCCATCGGGAACTGGTCGACTTCACCTGGAAGGTCCGTTCCAACCCTGAGCACGAGGTACGGCTTGCGGTCGAGAGGTTCCTCGTCGACTACGCCCGTGATCTGCAGTACGACCCGGTGACGATCGCCAAGGCAGAGAAACTCAAGGCCGAGATCATGGGCCGCGAAGAGATCACGCAATTGGCTTCGGCGACCTGGAAGGTCGCCAAGCGCATGATCTTGGAGTCGGTGGACGACCCGGACAGCACGCTGCGCAGGAAAGTGGGCGAGAACGTCGAACGTTTCGGTATCCGGCTGCGCGAGGACACCGATCTGCGCGGCAAGGTCGACGGATGGCTGCTCGCCGGTGTTCGCTTCGTTGCCGCAAACTATGCCGACGAGATCACCTCGGTGATCAGGGAGACCGTCGAACGCTGGGATGCGGAGGAGGCGAGTCGCAAGATCGAGCTCGCGGTAGGGCGCGATCTGCAGTTCATCCGTATCAACGGCACCGTTGTGGGGGCGCTCGCCGGGCTCGCCATCTACACGGTCTCCGAGCTGCTGTTCGCATGATCTGCATCACGTGCTAGCAGAGCGCTTGCTGTAGTTAGCACCTCTGCGTACGCTGGGCGCCATGTCCACGATTCGAGATTCGGCCGCGTCGGCCGGGGACGACCAGGACGGGAACGCGGGGTCCACCGAGAATGCGGGGCCTACCGATATCGCTGCACGTGTGGTCAACCACGCCGCCCAGGACATCGGAGGCTTCATCCGCTCACAACGTGAGGCCGCCCAGGTGTCACTGCGACAGCTGTCGCAGCTGGCCGGGGTGAGCAACCCGTACCTCAGTCAGATCGAACGTGGGCTGCGCAAACCGTCCGCGGAAGTGCTTGCACAGATCGCGAAGGGACTGCGGTTGTCGGCCGAAGTTCTCTACGTGAGAGCGGGAATTCTCGAGGAGCGACCTCGCAGCGCGGTGCGCGACGCGCTGCTTGCCGACGCCGCTCTGTCGGAGCGGCAGAAGCAGGTCCTGCTCGACATCTACGACTCGTTCTGTCGCGAGAACGAGTCGGTACCGCCGGAATCGGCGCCCGGGAGCGTCACCGCCCGTGTGGTTCCAGCAGATCGCGCGAATCCCACAGACTTAGACGAGGAGAATTGACATGACCGATCCCAACGCTGCACTCCGTACATCCCTCTACGCAGCGGTCGGTGCCGGCGACGCCGTCGTCCAGGCTGTTGCCGATGTCGTGGCCCAGGTGCGCGAGCGCGCCGAGAACACCCAGACCGATGTGAACGGCCGCGTCGAGACGGCCCGCGAGCGCATCGCGTCGGTCCCGGCAGATCTGACCGAGACCATCGAGTCGCTGCGGGCCCGGCTGAGCGAACTGCCTTCGGAACTTCCCGAGGAAATCGCCGACCTCCGCGAACGATTCAGCAGCGAGGAGCTGCGCAGGGTTGCCGAGGCGTACCTCAAGGTCGCTTCCGACCTCTACTCTGCATTCGCCGAGCGGGGCGAAGAGACCATCGAACGCCTGCGTCAGCAGCCGGCCGTCGAAGAGCGCCTCGGTCGCGCCGAGGCCGCCTTCGGCGACGTCGTCGATCTCACCGAAGAAGCTCTGGGGACCGTTGCTCGGCAGACGCGCGTGGTCGGCGAACAGGCTGCCAAGTTCGCAGGACTCACTGCGGACCGCATCTCCGACACGGCCGCCGAGGTCGGCACCGTGATCGCCGATGCGGGCGATGACGCTGCCCTTCGCGTCCTCGAGCTCGGCGAACAGGCCGAGGAGGCGAGCGGCGGAGCGGCTACGCGCGTCGAGTCCGTCAAGGACGATGTGGACGAGGCAGCGGAGGCGGTGCTGGAGAAGTCGGAGGCTGTGGAGAAGCCGGAGACGGTGGCTACGAAGCCTGCCGCGAAGTCGGCCCCGGCCAAGACCGCGGCGAAGGCGCCGGCGAAGAAGGCCCCGGCCAAGGCGGCACCTGCCAAGACGGCCCCGGCCAAGACTGCGGCGAAGGCGCCCGCCAAGACGGCTGCGCCTCGCAAGACCACCGGCAACTGACTGCAGTAACTCGGTCCGGACCGGGTCGACCCGGATCGGCTCTCGCGCACGAAGTTGCGCGGGAGCCGATTCTCGTAGACTGGGTCTTGTGCCCAATGTCGATTCCCTCGCCGGTCTGATCATGCTCGCTCTACAGGTCCTCGCGCTTGTAGGAGCCGGCTTCGCCTTGTTCCATGCAGTTCGTCAACCCGCCGAGGCGTTTCCTGCGGTTGACAAGCTCACCAAACCCGTATGGCTCGGCATTCTCGTGGCCGCGTTGATAGTCCTGCTGCTCTTCGGGGCCGTCGGGATGCTCGGCATCATCGCCGTGGTTGCGGTCTGCGTATACCTGGTCGATGTCCGCCCGCGCGTGGAAGAGGTGCAGAAGCCGCGCTGGTAACGCCCGGCTGCCTCGATCGGCGATCGTCCGACCCCACCTCTTGACAAGTGTGATTCAGATAATGACACTTCGAGTAACGGATATTATTCGAGACGAGGTGGTTCGCGATGTCCATCACTCGAACCAACGGGTCGATCGAGAGTGCGCCCGGTCGGGTACGCGGGTCGTCCGCAACCGACGGTAAGCAGGGCACAGCACAACGACTCCTCGACTCAGCGGCACGCAAGTCGTACGACCCCGCATTCGAGATCGACTGGGACGCTCCGATCCCGGGCGACAAATACGGGATGACTCCCGAATGGTCCAGTCTCTACGGCACGGACCTGTGGGAGCGGATGTCGGAGCAGCAACGGATCGTTCTCACCACACACGAAGCAGCGAGTATCGCCGGAACGGGCATCTGGTTCGAGATGATCCTCATGCAGATGCTCATCCGAGACCTCTACCAGCAGGATCCTTCCAGCGCGTACGTCCAGTTCGGTCTCACCGAGATCGCCGACGAGTGCCGTCACTCCATCATGTTCGCGCGTTCGGCGCAGCGACTAGGTGTGCCGTCCTACCGCCCGAAGCGGTGGATCCGCGTGAGCGGACGGGGCTTCAAGGCCGTCGCGTCGGGTGCGCTTGCATTCGGTGCAACGCTGTTCGCCGAGGAAATCCTGGACATGATGCAGCGCGACTTCATGCGCGACGAACGGGTGCAGCCACTCACCCGCACGGTCAGCCATATTCACGTCGTCGAAGAATCGCGGCACATTCGGTACGCGCGCGAGGAAACCGAACGCAGGATGCGCACGGCCACGCGAGCCCAGCGCGCGTACGTCCGCATGCATCTGGGCGTATCGGGCTACTTGATCGTGACGAACCTGATCAACGACCAGGTATACGCGGCGGCAGGCCTGGACATCGCCGAGGCGAAGGCCGCCGCACGCGCAAACACGCACTACCACGACAAACTGCGGCAGGGGACGCGACGCACGGTCGAGTTCCTCGACTCGGTGGGCCTGATCGGCGGTCCGTCGGCGCACCTGCTTCGCAAGGCACACGTGCTGTGAGCCGTGTGCCCACCCGACGCTGACCCGACCACACCGACAATCGATCACCGGGACCACCCGGACATGCACGCAGGAGAACATACGTGAACAAGCCCACCCGTCGTCAGACAATGCTGCTCGCGGCAGGCGCGAGTGCGCTCGCCGGTGTCGTGGCGGGCGTCGTCGCCGCGCGTCGCTCCCGCTCCACCGTGGTGCGGACAACGGATGTCGCTCCCCACGCACTGCTCTCCACCCCGAGTATGGAAGCCGAGCAGATCGAGGTCCGGACGGACGACGGTGCGCTGCTCCACGTGCTCGCCTACGGCGATCCGGACGCACAACCGCTGGTGTTCAGTCACGGGTGGACGTGCAGCGGAATGTACTGGGCCCCGCAGATCAACGCATTCGCCGACCGATACCGAGTTGTCGTCTACGACCAGCGCGGACACGGCTCGAGTGAGGCAGGCACACGCCCACTCGGACCGGACGTCCTGGCCGACGATCTCGCTGCGGTCCTCGACGCGGTGGTCCCGGCCGGCCGCAAAGCGGTGCTTGCCGGGCACAGCATGGGCGGAATGAGCATCATCGCGTGGGCCGAGCGGTTCCCCGAGCAGGTCTCGGAGAAGGCCGCGGGTGTGCTTCTGGCCAGTACCGGGATGGACAACCTCGTCGCGCACGCCGCTCTGATCGCGCTCCCCGAACGGTTCCCGCGGGTGCCGGTGAAGGTGGCACGCCCGCTGCTGGGTGCACAGCTGCCGCTGGTGGAGTCGAAGTTCACGACTCGAGCCCTCAAATACGTGGCACTCTCACCGTCGGCGAGTGCGGCAGAGGTCGACTTCTGCGAGAAGATCGTGCTCGGGTGCCCTCCGCGCACGCGAGGCGGCTGGGGCTTCGCCCTGAGCACCCTCGATATCCACGAAGGCCTGGAGAATCTGAACGTTCCCACGACGGTGCTCGTCGGCACCGCCGACCGGCTCACACCTCCGGTGCATGCGCGACGGCTCGCGGCCGGCCTGGAGGCGGCGGGAAATCTCGAGCGCCTGGTCGTGCTGGACGGCATCGGCCACATGAGTTCCGTCGAAGCCATCGACGCGTTCGACGATGAAGTGCTGCACCTCGTCGAGCGCGCCGGAGCCGTGGTCTCCTAGACCGGACGACGAATCTTCAGTTGAAGATCACGGTCTTCCGGCCGTGCACGAGCACTCGATCTTCGAGGTGCCATCGCAGGCCGCGGGAGAGGACGAGCTTTTCCACGTCGCGTCCCTGTCGAACCATGTCTCCGACGCTGTCGTGGTGGCTCACCCGAATGACGTCCTGTTCGATGATCGGGCCCGCGTCGAGTTCCGCCGTCACGTAGTGGCACGTCGCGCCGATGAGCTTCACGCCGCGGGTGAAGGCCTGATGGTACGGCCGGGCGCCCACGAAGGACGGCAGGAAGCTGTGGTGGATGTTGATGGCGCGTCCGGCCCAGTGTTCGCACAGGTCTGCAGGCAGGACCTGCATGAACCGTGCGAGGACGACGGCGTGCGGATTGTGCGAGTCGACGATCTTGCGAACCTGTTCGAACGCCGGGCCGCGCTCGGCGGGGTCGGACGGGAACGAGACGTAGTGGTAGTCGATGCCGTGGCGGCGCGCGACCTTCTCGAGGTCTCGGTGGTTGCCGACGACCGCGCACACCTCGGCCTGGAGCTCACCGGCCGCGACCCGTCCGAGCAGATCGTGCAGGCAGTGAGCTTCCTTGCTGACGAGCAGCACCACGCGCTTGCGCTGTCCGGTGTCGGACAGCGTCCATTCGGTCTCCGGGCCGATTCCGTCGGCCACCACGGCGAACTTCTCCCGCAGTTCGTCGATGCCGAACGGGATGGACGAGGCCCGCACAGCCTGCCGGGTGAAGAACCAGCCGCTGTCCTGATCTGCGTGGTAGGCAGCCTCGACGATTGACCCTCCGACCTCCGCGAGGAAGGTGGAGATCTTTGCGACGATCCCGGTGCTGTCGGGGCAGCCCAGGGTCAACACGTAACGGCGGTCGTCGGTCGAGGTGGAACGAGTCATGCTCGCGATTGTCTCAGGTGCCTGGAAGCGGCTGTCGGGGGACGTCGTACGGTGGCGGTGCCTACGAGCGTGGTGAAGTCGATGGTGTGGATACCGCGCGCGGTCACCTCGTCGGCGATGCCGCGCCGGACCGCCGCGACCTCGTCGTCGTGAAGACCGTTCAGCGCTGCCCGGTAACCGGTGCCGGTGACGAGGTTCCAGCAGAGTTCGTCGGTGGCGGGCAACAGGTTCGACAGGACTCGCACGTCCACGGAGTGGGTGCCTGCGTCAGCGAGCCACGCTTCGAGCGTGTGGGGAGTGTCGATCTCGTGGAGGGGCGTCCTCGCACGCAGTGATCCGCGTTCGGTGAGGTCGGGATTGAAGCGCGATGCGACATCGAACACGACTCGTGAGTAGTCCTCCAGTGCCCCCTCGCGCCACACCGTCACACCCACCCGGCCGCCGTGTCGCACGAGACCGGCGAGGCGTGCGAACGCCCGGTGCATGTCCGGAAGGAAGAACACGCCGTAGGAGATCGCGAGGGCGTCGTACCCGTCGGTGGGGATGTTGGACGGCGCCTCCCAGGTCGTCACGTCCGCACACACGAAGTCGATGTTCTGCAATGCTCGTGCCTCGGCGAGCAACCGGGCCTTTTCGAGTAGGTCGGAGGAGATGTCGACGCCGTGCACGCGGCCCGTCGGGCCGACTGCTGCCGCGATGGGGAGTGCTGACGCACCCGCACCGCAGCATGCGTCCAGCACTGTGGCGCCGGGACCGAGTCCGAGTTGGAAGGACAGTGCGTTTCCGGTCGGGCCCCATACCGTGTCGGTGAGAAGGTCGAAGGTGAGGCTCGCGTCGTCGAATGTGCGGGCCGTCTCTGCCGGATTGTCGCTCATTTCGTCAATCTACCGGCCTCGGCGACGCTCGCCGGCCTGTCGCACCGTCCGCGAGCGGGGCCGAGGAGTGTGTTTTTGACGACAATTCGTCACAACAATGCGGCTGTGTGAGGTCCGTGCTGCGAGATTTATGTGACGACACGTCATCACAAAGGAGGAGCCGGTGGATCTGCTGGTTACCCCGTCGGGAATCGTCCACCTCGTGCAGCACGAAGTGCGGCGGACCATCACCGCCGAACTGGAGCGCCTCGCCCGACGCACGCAACTCGGTGTCGCCGAGGTCGACACGGTCGCCGAATCACTGGCCCGCCTGTCATCGGTGCTGGTACTCGACCATGTTGCTGCGTGGCAAGGTGACTATCGGGTGGTGGCCGATCTGTTCGATCTGCCGACGACAAGTGAGTGTGAGGGTATTGCCATGCCGAAACTGACCGGTGGTGCCACAGTGGCGGAGCACAAAGCCGCGACCAGGGAGGCAATGCTCGATGCGTTCGCGGTCGAGTTCCACGAGAATGGCTGGGAAGGCGTCAAATTGCAGACGATCGCCGAGAAGGCGGGCGTCGCGCGGACTGCGGTGTACAACTACTTTCCCGACAAGACCGCGCTGCTCATGTCATGGTCCGAGCGGGAGATGACGCGCTTCATCGCCCTGGCACAGCGAGAACTGGAAGACCGGGCAGACCCCCTCGACCGGCTGCAGGTGCTGATCAAGCTCGTACTGATCGAGTTCTCGCTGCAACGCGGTGTCGGAGAGTCGGTGGCGTCGGCGCTGTCCCCGAAGGATCGTGAACAGTTCGTCACCCATATCGCACCATTGGTCGAACTTGTCGAAGCACTCCTGCGCGACGGCATGGACCACGGAGTGTTCGAGGAGTCGGATCCGACCGATACGGGCCGGCTTGTCATGGCCTGCCTGGAGACGCAACGCTCGGTCTTGATCGCCGGGGGTCGACCGGACGAGGCGGTGGCCCGCACGCTCCCGTTCATTCTCCGAGCGCTCGGAGCGTCACCGGAAGGGCAGGGGCCGGAGGGGTAGACACTCTGGAACGTTCGCTGAACTCGTCGAACGGGCAGGGATATCGGACGATATATCCCGGCGTCGCCGACTGCGGCACACGATTCCGACGTGTGGAAAGCTGACAGCATGCCGGATATCACGTTCTCCCGCTCACAGGTCGCCTCGATGATCGACCACACCCTTCTCAAGCCCGAAGCGTCCACGGCGGACGTGCAGGCCCTCGTCGACGAAGCCCGGGATCTCGGTGTGTACGCGGTGTGTGTCTCACCGTCGATGCTGCCGGTGCGTGCGGACGGTGTGGTTGTCGCAACGGTGGTGGGCTTCCCGTCGGGTAAGCACCATTCACTCATCAAGGGCGCCGAAGCGCGCCTCGCCGTCGAGCAGGGTGCCCGCGAGGTGGACATGGTCATCGACGTCGGAGCTGCGGTCGCAGGCGATTACAACGCTGTGCTCGCCGACATCCTCACCGTCCGCGAGGCGATCGGATTCGATCCGGTGCTCAAGGTGATCATCGAGTCGGCTGTGCTCTCCGACGAAGCGATCGTCGAGGTATGCCGAGCGGCGGAGAAAGCCGGTGCGAACTTCGTCAAGACCTCCACCGGCTTTCATCCCGCCGGGGGAGCATCGGAGCACGCGGTGCAGCTCATGGCGGAAACGGTCGGTGGGAGGCTCGGGGTCAAGGCGAGCGGCGGCATCCGCACCGCGGAGGCCGCGGTGCGGATGCTCGAAGCCGGAGCCACTCGGCTGGGTCTGTCCGGTAGCCGCGCGGTGCTCGACGGGCTCCCGGATTGACCTGTCGACTCAGTTGATCCAGATCTCCTCCACCAGAGGCGAACCCAGAGTATAGAGCTCCACACCGTGGACATCTTCGCCGTAGATGACGCCCGGTGTCGCCTTCGTGTAGAAGACACCGACCGAGAGATCCGCGAGACGCTCCTCGACCGTGTTGTAGGCCGCGACACGTTCGTCCTGTGATGCGGACTCGCGCCCGCGGTCGAGTGCCTCGTCGAGCTCCGGGTCGCTGACGCCCATGAAGTTGCCGGGCGACGTGGAATGGAAGGCCGACCACAGTCCGTAGTCGGGATCCTGGACGATCGCCGACGTGATCGACATGTCGAAGTCGCGTGCCGCGGTGCGCGCGTGGGCGTTGGTGATATCGTGGATCTCGACCTTCACATCGACATTGTCGTAGGCGCTGAGCTGGGCTTGGACGGCCTCGGCAAGCGTCTTGCTCTCACTGGCCGGATACGACATGAACGTGAACGACACGGGCTTGCCCTCGGCGGCCAGTTCGTCGAACAGTTTCTGCGCTTCCTCGGAGTTCGTCTCGGGGAAGGGGAGGTCCTGATAGTACGGCGATTCCTCTGCGAACAGGGTTTCCGGCACGACACCCTCACCGTTGTAGACGATGAGATTCAGATTGTCGGTGTCCAGTGCGAGCTGTACGGCCTGCCGGGCACGGATGTCGTCGAACGGAGCTCGACGATGGTTCATTGCGATGATCTGACCACCGCCGGTCGGAACCACCTCGGTGTTCAACCCCTGCGCCTCGGCAGCAATGATGTTGTTGGCACTGGACTCGGATGCGAGATCTGCTGCGCCGGTGGTCATTGCGTTCATACGCTGAGTGGCCTCGTGGGCGGTGCGAATCGTCAATGTGTCGAGGTACGGTTTGGGCGCGTCCCAGTAGTCCGGGTTCTTCTCCATCTCGATCTCGCCCTGGCGCGTCCAGCGCACAACCTTGAACGGTCCTGCCCCGGCCGGAGCATCGTCGAATGCTGTTGCGCCCTTCTCCAGCGCGGTGGGAGAAGCGATCCAGTTCAACGACGTCGCAGCGATGCCCTGTGCAAATTGGAGGTTCGGCGCCACCAGGGTGACGCGGAGGGTCTCGGCATCGATCGGGTCGGTGTTCGCGATCTGACTGGCGACCCGGATCGCAGTGGAACCGGTTGCCGGTTCCTTCAGGCGGTCCCAGTTGTACTTCACCGCCGCGGCATCGAGAGGGGTGCCGTCGGTGAAGGTCAGACCGGGCCGCAGCTTCAGATCGAAAGTGGTTCCGCCGTCGGTGGTGGCGAAGTCGGTGGCCATCTTGTATTCGATCTCGAAGTCTTCGGTGCTGTTGACCATCAGGGTGCCGTAGAGGGCATTTCCCAAGGGGGCCATATGAGCCCAGGTGTTCGACAGCTTGGCGGGGTCGAGCGTCGGTGGTTCCGCGATCTCCAGGATCGTGGCGGAGCCGCCGGCGACGGGTTCTCCGTCGTTGCCGGTGGCGCCCCCGTCGGAGGCGTCGCCACTGCCACACGCGGCGACGAACGTGAACAACGTGAGGGACAGTAGTGCGGCCGGTAACTTCCGTATTCGTCTACGGCGGATCATCGACGACCTCTCGATCAGGTTGTGGGTTGGGAGATTTCGACGAGCGATGCTCGATGGTTCTCGTGACGACTCGGATGCCGGCTGTGAGTGCGCGCGACGAGACGAATCGAGCGGAAAGATCTACGGCCGGGACGGCCTCGAATACGACTGGGCGTCGGCCCTGTCGGATCCGATGAGGAGCGAAGGTCAGCGCAGCGGACCACCGAGCGCGCGGAGGCAGAATTGCCACAGCTGCTCTTGGACCTCAGCGACGGTGCCCGCCGCATACGCGTAGTGGTGGTACACCGAGCGGGTGAGCTCGACGATGAACCATGCGTCCTGTTCGGTGTCGGTGGACGTCACCAGGCCGGCGTCCGCGGCCGCCCGGATCTCGGTGTGGATGAGGTCGACCAGGGGGCGGTCGGCCTCGGCGAGTTCCTTCGGGAAGACACGATGCAACCGCCAATGGGTGGCCACGATGAACTGGGCGAGCGTATAGCGTTCCGGGTCCCTCGACCGGCCCCCCAGCGAAGCGGTGATGAAGAAGCGCAGTCGCTGCAATGGGTCGGTGAGATCGTCGGCGGTGACGGTCATCTGTCGACATGCGTCGCTGAGCCCGTCGCTGATGACAGCGAGGAGCAACTCGTCCTTGCTCGCGAAATAGCGATAGAAGGTCTGGAGGGCCACTCCCGCTTCCTTCGCGAGTTCCTGGGTCGTGAACGCGTCCCCCTTCGCCTCGACCAGGCGGTGCGCCGCGTCGAGGATCGCACGGATCTGATTCTCGACGCGCGAACGTGACCGCTGGACGGCCACGGATCGTTCGACCGCTCGTTCCTCAGCTCGGGACATGGTCTCTGATTCTAGACGTCGTCACGTCGGTGACAGGACGACGACCGGGATGTCGCGGTCGGTTCGGGACTGGTACAGGTCGTAGTTCGGCCACGCGTCCGTGACGATCTTCCAGAGCCGGGGCTTCTCCTCGTCGGTGGCGGTTCGCGCCACCACCGACAGCGTCCTGTCCAGGACCTGTACCTCCGCGTGCGGATCGGCCTGAAGGTTCACGTACCACAGCGGGTGCTGCGGTGCGCCGCCCTTCGAGGCGACGACGAGATAGTCGTCGCCATCCCTGGCGAAGATCAGTGCGGACGTCCTCCGCATTCCCGAACGCCGGCCGGTCACAGTGAGCAGTAGCGTCGGCACACCGTTCCAGATGTACCCCTGCTTTCCACCGCTTTCGCGATAGACGCGGATATGTTCGTCACCCCGGAGACTGATATCCGTCTGCGTGTACTCGGTCTCTGCCATGGTCACCTCATTTCGTATCGAAGAGGACAGGAATCGCGGTGGCTCCGCGCTCGTACATCCCGACAAGTCTCGGGGGCTCGGCCGCCGGATCGAGCCGTAGTCCGGGGAGCCTGTCGAGCAAGGCGTTGATGCCCACGGTCATCTCCCCGCGGGCCACGTGCATGCCCAGGCAGATGTGGGCGCCCTGGCCGAATGCGAGCGTCGACTTCGTGGTCCGGGTGATGTCGTACTCGTCGGGTCGTTCCCACCGCTCCGGATCACGGTTCGCGGCGGCGACGCACAGGTGAACGACCGAACCCTTCGGAATGTCCTGACCGTAGAAGTCGATGTCCTCGGTGACCCACCGCGAGAACATCGGATCGGTCGGCATCCACCGCAGAGTCTCCTCGATCGCCGCGCGCAACAGGGACCGGTCCTCGCGTACCGCAGCGAGCACGTCCGGACGCTGAAGCAGCGCGGTGATGGTGGTCCCCATCTGCTTCCAGGTGGTGCCCGATCCCGCGGCGAGCAGCAACAGCGAGAAGGTGTAGATCTCCTCGTCCGAAAGACGCTGTGTGGCACCGGATTCGTCGGCCCGCTCGGCCTGCACCAGAACACTGATCAGGTCGTCCTGCGGTACCTCCCGCCGTGCTGCGACGATCGGAGCGAGGATGTCGATGATCTTCTGCTTGTCGCGGGTCAAGGCTTCACGAATGTCGAGTGCCTGCTCGATCGGCACACCGAAGCTTCCGGTGATGGTGAGAATCGGTATGGCAGCGCAGAAGTCGACGTTCAATTCGGCATGCCCGTCGTCGACGAACCCGTCGATCAAGAGGTGGACCGCTTCCTCGATCCAGTTCTGGATCCACCACTGTGCGTTCGACGGAAGGAACGACGGCTGGACCAGGCTGCGGTACTGCCGGTGTTGCACTCCGCCCATCGACAACATGCTGTTGTGGACGAGCGAACCCGACTCGGGGTCGATGTCCACGGCCTCGGGAGACGACGCGAAGACCTTCGGATTCCGGAAGGCCTCATTGCAGGCCTCGAAACTGAACACCGAGAAGTGCTCGCGATCGGGGTACGGGAGCCCCTGGAACATCAGTGATTCCGAGATCCCGGTGAGCTCGTGGACAGTACCCCGGTGGACCGGCTTCTCTCCGCGGAGCCGGTTCCAGATCGGATACGGATCCTCGGAGAACTTTCCGCCGGTGGCCTCGTTGTACGACCCCTGCAGGTCGAACAACTCGCGTACCCGGTCTCGGTCGAGCGATGTGGTCTTCATCGTGCGACATACCCTCCATCCACCGGCAGGACGACGCCGGTGACGTTCTTCGCCATGTCGGAGGCCAGGTACAGGATCGCCTCCGCGCAATCCTCAGCAGTGATGAATCGGCCGAGGGGGTGTTGGGTGGCGATGCGGTCGGTGACCTCGGGTCGAGCGTTGACTTCGGGGTCGAGCCCGCCCGCTGTCATGAACCCGGTCAGCGGCATCCCTGCGGGGGCAATGGCGTTGACCCGGATACCGTGGGGCGCTCCCTCGATCGCCACCGCGCGCGTCAACTGGTGTACGGCGCCTTTGGTTGCGCCGTACACCGAACCGCCCCACGCGACGAGGCCGGCCACCGACCCGGTGTTGACGATCGCACCGCCCGAACCCTGCTTCTTGAACTGCAGGACGGCATGCTTGCTCCCGAAGAAGACGCCACCCAGATTCACCCCGACCAGGCGCTGGAAGTCTTCGCGGGTGTGTTCCTCGAAGGTTGCGCCCAGTCGTGGAGTGGGGATCCCGACATTGTTGACGAGGATGTCGAGTCGGCCGTACTGCTCGACCGCTGCCCGCACCATCGCTACGACCTGGTCTTCGTCGGACACATCCGCCCCGACCGCCGTTGCGGCGCCGCCGTCGGCCTCGACGAGACGGACGGTTTCTTTCGCCTCATCCACATCGATGTCGGCGCACACGACCCGTGCGCCCTCTTCGGCGAGGCGCAAGGCGGTCGCGCGGCCCACTCCCGAGCCCGCTCCCGTCACGATGGCGGATTTGCCTTCGAGCAATCGATTCATGGCATATTCCTGTTCGGTTCCTTGTTCGGGCGGAGCAAGGTCAGACTCCGGCCAGGACCGGGGGCTGCGCCGGAGTGAATCGGTACAGCCGCTCGGCATTGCCACGCAGAATCTTGTACTGCTGTTCGGGCGTCAGATGCTCGATCTGCTTCTTGACCACCGAGATGCAGTTGGGCCACGTCGAATCGGAGTGCGGGTAGTCGGTCTCGCACATGATGTTGTCCTCGCCGATTTCGTCGATGCTGGCGATTCCGTGATGATCCTCGATGAAGCAACCGAAGATGTGCTTCCGGAATACTTCCCGAACATCGAGGTTGTCCAGATCCAGGTCGTTGTTGCCGTGGTCGCTCCACTGCGCACCGCGCTGGATCCAGTACCGCTGCTTGTCGAGTACCTGCTCGGCACGTTCGAGGAAGTACGGCACCCAGCCGATCTCACCTTCGGACAACGCGATCTTGAGGTTGGGGTAGCGCTGGAACATGCTGCTGAACAGCCACGTCAGCATTGCTCCCGAAGTCCGTGTCGCGCCCCATGCCAGATTGGCCAGGAACGGCGAATCCTTCGAGACCCGTGGCACCGTGGAGGACGAGCCGACGTGCATCGAGACCACCATGTCGAGATCGTTGGCGGCAGCCATGACGGGATCCCAGTAGCGGTCCTTGTCGTGAATGGTGGGCAGACCCAGCGGTTCGGGGTTCTCGGAGAAGGCGAACGTCGTGGCGCCCTTGGCAGCGCAGCGTTCCATCTCCTTCGCCGCGAGGGCGGGATCCCACAGCGGGATGAGGATCAACGGAATGAAGCGGCCCGGAGCCGCGCCGGCCCACTCCTCGAGGTGCCAGTCGTTGTAGGCCTGCAGGCAGGTGAATCCGAACTCGCGGTCGCTGGCCTCCATGAACATCTGACCGCAGAAGCGGGTGACCGTCGGGAACGACAGCGACGCGAGGATGCCGGCCTTGTTCATGTCCTCCACACGGGCGAGCGGGTCGTAGCAACCGGGTCGCATCTCGTCGTAGTTGAGGGGTTCGGGGCTGAACTCTTCCTTGGACTTGCCCGCGACCGCGCTCAGGCCGCTGCTCGGGAACTTCTTGCCGTCGTAGACCCAGACATCCATCCCGGTCTTGTCGTCCTTGATCATGTGGGGCGCACGATCGCGGTCCTTCTTCGGCACGCGATCGACCCACAGGTTGGGCGGTTCGAGGATGTGGTCGTCGACCGAGACGAGCCAGTCCAGGTCGAGGTTCGGGGTGCCGTTCGATGTGGTCATTGTGCGAGCTCTCCAATCGACATGTGCTTGACTTCCTGGAATTCGCGGATGCCCTCGGGGCCACGTTCGCGTCCGAGTCCGCTCTGCTTGTAGCCCCCGCTGGGTGCGAGCGCGCTGAATACGGTGGTGTTGACGTTGACGGCGCCCGCGCGGATCCGGCGGGCAACCGAGACTGCGGTAGCGGTGTCGGCGCCGTACACCTGGCCGGACAGCCCATAGACGCTGTCGTTGGCGATCCGCACCGCGTCGTCGATGTCTCGGTAGCCGATGACCCCGAGGACGGGTCCGAAGATCTCCTCCTGCGCCGCAGGGTTGGCATTGTTCGGCAGATCGAGGACGGTCGGCTCGAAGTAGTAACCCCGATCGAGACCTTCCGGGCGTTTGCCGCCGGTCCGGACCTTGGCTCCTTGCTCCTCGGCGAGTTGCACGAATCGCTCGCACTTGGCTCGCTGTGCGGCACTGATCACCGGACCCATCAATGCAGTCGGGTCGGTGGGCGACCCCACCTTGATCGAATTGTACGCGGCGGCAACTCGTTCGAGAACTTCCTCCTTGTGTTCCTGCGGGACGAGCATGCGTGTCGCCGCGACACAGGCCTGTCCTGCGGTGCGGGCCACTACCCCCATTGCGCCGATGCCGACACGTGCGAGGGCGTCGGGCAGATAGATCTGCGCGGATTTGCCGCCGAGTTCGAGCGACAGGCGTTTCACGGTCGGGGCGGCCTGCGCGATGATGTTGCGTCCGGCCACAGTGGATCCGGTGAACGAAACCATGTCGACTGCGGGATGGGTCGTCAGCAGTTGCGCGCCCTCGGTGCCTTCCTCGGCCACCACACTCAGTACGCCGGGTGGCAGGCCTGCGGCGTCGGCGGCGTGCCCGAAGATCAGGGACGAGAGTGGGGTGAGCGGACTGGGTCGCAGGATCACCGAGTTGCCTGCCATGAGTGCGGGAATCAGCTTCTGCAGGGCCATGATGAGTGCTGCGTTGTACGGAGTGATCGCGGTGACGACCCCGACCGGTTCGTGTCGGAGGATGCTGAGCGCGACCCGCCCCCGCGTCAGGTCGTCGACCGGGACCGGGGTTGCCTCCTCGTGTCGCATCGACAGGTAGAGGTCGATCGTCTGACGTGCGATCGATACGCCTGTGCGGCACTGGGTTTCGTCGGCGAACCGCGCGGGTTGTCCTGCCTCGGCGACGAGGGTGTCGACCATCGATTCGTGGTTCGCCTCGAGGTGGTCGATCAGCCTGTGGAGTACCTGGGCCCGGTCGTGAGGTGTGCGCTGCGCCCACACTCCGTCGTCGAAGGCGGTCCGGGCGGCGAGGACGGCGCGTTCGACTTCGGCAACGGGTGTCTCGCTGACGTCGGCGACGTGGGTTTCGTCGGCCGGATTCTCCACTGTGATGACGCGGTCGCCGGTGACCCATTCGCCGGCCACGTAGGTACGACGTTCGGTGAGGATACTCAAGTTGTCCCCCTTTTCCCTGCTAGTAGTAGAACATAGTTCTTGCTAGGACAACAGCATGATTTCGTTTTGCTTAAGAATGTGTGTCAGAAGCGTTCGGCGGAATACACCACGGCACCGCCGTAGTGCGGCGAGGAATGGCAGGCGACAGCGGTCGTCATGTTGCCCAACGTCCGAGTGTCTGCGCGCCCCGAGAGCTGGAGATAGCACTCGAGCATCTGAGGAACACCGTGCATGCGGCCGTTTCCGAGGGCGCCGCCTCCGGACAGTGCCGGGATCGCACCGCGGCGATCGCTGTCGATACCGCCTTCCTCGACGAATTGGTGGGCTTCGCCCGGTGGGCACAGGCCCAGGGATTCGAGCCAGAACCATACGAACGGGGAGAAACCGTCGTAGACCTGGGGCAGATCGATCTCACTCATGCCGATCCCCGAGGATTCCTCGAGTCGACGTACCAACTCGGTTCCTGCGCCGAGGATGTCGTCCAGCGGCCAGTGGAGTGGGAGGCGTCGTCGCGACGGTATTCCGTTCGCATATCCGGCGATGTACACCGGCGGGTGGGGGAGATCCTGTGCGCGTTCGGCGCTCGTGAGCACGAACGCGGCGGCACCGTCGACCGGGATATCGCAGTCGTACCTGCACACCGGGTCGAACAGTGCCGGCGCAGAAAGGTAGTCCTCACGGTCCAGTGGACGGTTGTACCAGTACGACCACGGGATCCGCGCCCCGTTCTTCCTGGCCTCGGTGACCACGGCCGCCATGGATTCCGGTTCGGCACCGTACCGCTGCAGATACTCGTTGTACGGCAGGGCGATCATGGCCAGCGGCCCGAAGAAACCCTGGGGCGCTGTCCACTGTTGTGGACCGTGGACCTCCTGCATCGGATTGCCGTGATAGCTGCCCGTGGGATTGTGCAGCGCGCGGTGCACGATGACGTAGTCGGCGGCACCGCTGGCAATTGCGTTGACGGCCATCGACACCGAGCCGGTCAGCTGGCCGATCCCGTCGAACCCCGCGACATAGCGCGGGGTGCCGCCGAGGCGCCCCGCCAGCCACGCGGACGACACCGTGTTGACACCGTCCTCTGAGACACGACCGCTCGCACTCGGCATCAGGCTCGAACTGACATAGCCGTCGATCTGTGCAAGCTCGAGTCCGGCATCTGCGACGGCTGCGCGGGCCACGTCCACGGTCAGGGCGCCGAGTGTGCGACCGGCAGTGCGTCGAATGTCGCTCTGCGCGTAGCCGACGATCGCGACCTTGTTGCGAGCGAAGCCGTTCATGACGCGAGCTCGAAGGCCGGCACCGATACCTCGGAGGTCAGCTGCTCGAACGCTGCGACGACCGGTGTCCCGATCCGGAGTTCGACGTCGGGTCCGTCGAGCAACCGGCCGATCAAGCGGAGTTCCGGCTGCTCGGTGAGTTCGACGTCGACCAGCACGAACGGAAGGAGCTCGTCGAACCCGGGCAGAAAGGATTGCCGCACTGTCGTCCAGGACCGCACGGTGCCGCGCCCGCTCACCGGAGCGAATTCGAAACCGGGGTCGGTGGATCCGCAGTTCGGGCACACACTGTCGGGCGGGTGGGCGAAGTTGCGGCACTGCCCGCAGCGTGCCAACTCGAGTCGGTGTTCCGCTGCGGCAGTCCAGTACGGAGCCGAGGTCGAGTCGGGCACCGGCAGGGGGCGGTGTGTCTTCGCTTCGTGTGCCCTCACGGGATCACACCTTTCTCTGCGAGCGACCCGATCCGTTCCCAGTCGTAGCCGAGTTCGAGCAGCACGGCCTCGGTGTGCTCACCGTGTTCGGGTGCCCGTCGCAGGGCGGGAGGCTCCTGACCCAATTGCACCGGCACCGCGGGCAACCGGTAGCTGTGCCCGTCATCGAGCCGGACCTCGCCGACGTAACCGTTGGCCGCGACCTGCGGATCGTCGATCACATCGTGCACCGACTGCACCGGTGCCCAGGGCGCGTCGAGATCGCCGAGGATCTGTTTCCACTCGTCCAACGTGTATTTCGCGAAGATTCCGTCCAGTTCCTCGACGCACGCCGCACTGTTCTGCCGGCGAGCGGTCATATCCACGAACCGGGGATCGTCGATGAGGTCGTCGCGTCCGATGAGCCGAGCGAACGCCGGCCAATAGCGATCCCCCTGCAGGAACATCAGCTGGATGTGCCGAAGGTCGCGGGTCCGGTACGTCCCCGTGAGCGGATTGACCTGCGGCCCACGGCCCGTCACTGAGGTCACCTCGCCGCCGTTGAGTGCGACGAGCAGGTCCGACGACAGCATCCACATAGCGGTGGCGAGTAGCGACACATCGACGACGGTGCCCGCGCCGGTCTTCTCCCGTTCGTGCAGCGCCGTCGAGATTCCGAATGCCAGAGCCATCGCGCCGTTGCGGTCGCCCATCGCGCCGCGCTGGCTGATGGGGTAGTCGCGTTCGGTGGGAGTGAGTGTGTGGCCGACCCCGCCGCGTGCCCAGAATGCGGAGCTGTCGTATCCGGGCTTGTCGGAATCGGCGCCGCGGGCACCGAACCCGTGTCCGCGCGCGTAGATCAGGCGCGGATAGCGCTGACGAAGGGTCTCGGCGTCCAGTCCGAGGCGTTCGAGTGCGCCCGGCCGGAGGCTGGTGATGAACACGTCCGCCGAAGAGAGGAGTTCGTGCAGCACAGTGATGCCCTCGTCGGTCCGGACATCGAGGGCGATCGAGCGTTTGCCGCGGTTGGCCAGTGCCATCGAGAGGTTGGGGCCGCCACGGTCGGCGCCGATGCCCTGGGTCGCGAGGCCGCGGTACGGATCGCCGTCGGGCGGCTCGATGCGGACGACATCGGCGCCCCAGTCGGCGAGCAGCGCCGCAGCAACGGGTACGAACACCCATTGCGCGAGCTCGACGACGCGGACTCCGTCGAAAGCACGCGGCGCGGTATTCGCTTCCTGCTCAATCATTGCTCTCCGCTTCCAGGGTTCGGCGCGTGACGGTGATGGCGCCGGTGGGGCAGCCGGACGCGGCGACCTCGACATCCGATACATCCGTCACGATCGGGTTCGTCACCTCGGCAGCAGCATCGCTGCCCATGGCGAAGATGTCTGCGGCATACGAGACGCAGACCCCCGATCCCATACAGATCTCACGATCGAGTTCGACCACGTACTGTTCTTCAGGCATGTGTCGTCTCCGGTACATCTTGTAGTGCAGCCTCTGCGACGAGCTTCCGAATTCGGTTCTTCTGAACCTTTCCCGACGCGGTGCGCGGGAAGTCGTCCACCCGGTGCAGTTCTTCCGGCCACTTCTGACGTGCGACACCCGCGGCCGCGAAATGCTCCTTGACCTCGTCGAGTGTGGGCATCGACTGTCCCTCTCCGAGTCGCAGGACCGCTGCCACACGCTCGCCGAGACGCGCGTCCGGTGCGGCGACGACGACGGCCTCGACGACCGATGCCATGGTGAGCAGTGTGTCCTCGACCGCTGCTGCGCCGATGTTCTCACCACCGCGAATGATGAGATCGGACATGCGGTCGGTGATGGTCAGGTAACCGTCGTCGTCGAGAGTTCCGACGTCTCCGGTGTGATACCACCCTTCGTCGTCGAATGCGCGTGCGGTAAGGGACTCGTCGGTGTATCCGAGGCACAGATCTGGGCCGCGGCTGACGATCTCGCCGTCCTCGGTCAGGCGGATCTCGACACCCGGCCGTGGGCAACCATCCGTGAGAAGACGCTTGTCTTCCGGTGCGGTGGTGGCGGATCCGGTGATCGAGGGGTGCTCGGTGCTCCCGTACGAGCGGGTGACGACGAGACCGAGATCGGTCAGGCGGCGTGGGACGGACGCGGGTACGGTGGATCCACCCAGCCCGATCGGGCCGAAGAAGCGTAGATGGTCCGGCGTGAAGTCGGGATGGTCGAGCAGGCTGGTGACGAAATACGGTGGGCCACCACCGATTGCTACGCCTTCGGAGTCCATGAGTGAGATGACTCGGGTGGGGTTCCACTCGTCGCACATGTCGGCGGGAATCGCGTCGAGCACGGGGAACAGAACCGCGCCCAGCATCCCGATGAAATGCCCGACCGGCAGGGCGGTGAGCTGGCGCCCTCGGCCGGGTTCGTAGTTCGACATCAGTTGCCGCGTCTCGCAGATGAGCGTCTGATGAGTGTGGATGACGCCCTTGGGGTTTCGTGTCGTTCCCGACGTATATGCGACGAGTGCGGGGGCGGCGGCGTCCACCTCCAGGACGCCGTGCAACGGCACGTCGGCGAGCAGATCGTCGAAATCATGCCCTACCACGCCGACGATCGGCACATGTGCGCTGGTTTCCGGCGTGTATGTCATGCGCCCGAACTGTGCCGCCGTGATGAACACCTGCGGCTCGGAGTCCTCGAGAATGAAGCCGAGTTCCTTCGGACCGTAGAAGTGGACGATCGGAACCGTCACCGCGCCGAGCAGGGCGGATGCCCAGAAGGTCGCGGCTGCTTCCATCCAGTTCGGCAATTGCATTGCAATGACATCACCGGGGCCGATCCCGCGGGCCTTCAGGCCCGCGGCGAGTCTGCGTGCGACAACTTCGACTTCGGCGAAGGTTCCCTCGTACGGGCGAACCGCGGAATGCACGTGAAATCCCATGTCGGGGTGCTTGTTCAGTCCGTCTGCGAGTATTTCGCCGAGCGTTTCGCCGGTCCACCACCCTTGTTCTTCGTAGTAGCTGCGCAGGGATGGGGGGACTTCGCGGACAATCGAGCTCAGTCGATTCGTAACCAACGTTTTCACAACACCTTTCGCAGATGCACAGTCGATATCAGCGCGCGGCGTAGAGGGGGCTGTTGCCGCTGGTGCGCAATAGATGCATGTCGAGGTAGAACGTGATTCTCGTCCAGCCTGCCATGATTCGCGTCCGGATTCAATACCGGACCGGAATGTCAGCAGGGGGTCGAGAACAACTCGGGCGAGAGGGCGTCGTGGTCGGCAACTGCGGTGCTCAGGCGGTGCAGCAGGATCTCGATCAGTCGGGGCTCCACCTTGACGGTGATGCCCCAGAGGTAGAGGCCGCGCACCATTCCTCGTCGAAGTGCGCGTCGGCCGGAGTCGAACGATGGCGGCTCGATACCTTGGGCGGCAAGGCAATCGAGATAGTGTGCGAGAAGGTCGTCCTCGGTGCGGCGTCGTTCCTCCGGGGGCAAGGCGGTCGCGATGTGGGTGCCGACGTCCATGTACCACATGCCGCGTTGGACGAGCTGCCAGTCGACGAGGCTCGGACGACTCTGCCCGTCGAGGTAGATGTTGCCGACGTGTGCGTCCCCGTGGATCACGCACCAGTCGGAGGTCTCGTATTCGGATGCGAGGGCGTCGACCAGGCCCAGGTAGGCGGAGAGTAGTCGGGGTGCATCCTTCAGCTCGTCGGGAACCCGTATGCCGTTCGGTCCGTGGAAGTTCCGGTCGATCCGCGCGGTGATCTCCTCGGTGCCCATTGCTCGGATCGCACCGGTGAGTCGCGGTGCCAGCCACTGCTGGTGTCCCCATTTCGGCTTGCCCCACGTGGCGGCGTGCAATTTGGCGAACTCTCCGAGGCTTTCCGCCACCTGGTCGGCGGTGTAGCTGCTGGCGGCATCGAGGAAGATGCTGTTCTGGCTGATGATGTCCTCGGTGATCACGACGCCATGGCGGGTGTCCGGATCGAAGTCCGCGTAGTGGCTTCGCAGGGTGCGCGCTCCGATGTGGTCGCGGAGGTCGCGGTAGAAGCAGGCCTCCGGTTCGCCGGCGGCGCGGGTCGTTCGCCCTTCCTCGTTGAAATAGCCCTTGACGCAGAGGTCGGGGGACAGGCCCTCGGGTATCCCGCCTGTGCACTCGATGGTGAAACGGGCGTTGGTGGAGACCCGGTCGACTATCGGTCCGAGAGTTGCCGATGTGACCTCGATGCCCGGGAATCGGGGCTGGAGTGCCGATGTGAGCCATTGGGGCGACAGTGCCTCATCGAGGGTGTCCGGAACCGCGACGGTCATGAGGCGCACCTCGGTCCAAACAGCCTGGAAAAAGTAGAATGTGATTTCGCCATGGCAAGAATGTAGTACTTCTTATGGCGAGAGTCACACTCTTTTTTGAAAACCCTGCTCCAGGGGGGGTCAGGCGAGCAGGCCGCAGCTTCCCTGCTGCTCGGGCTGCTGACCCTCCGGCGCCTCCGGCATCACGAAGTGCCCGCCCTCGAGCGCCAGCTGCACGCCGGAATCGGAGACGTTCACCTCGGTGGCCTGCATGCCCAACGGGTACTGCTGCAGCCCGGAAGTGAGGATCTCGACCACGCCGTCGACGAGTGCCGTCGGCAGGCCGATCCCGAAGAGCGACGCATCGGTGGTCTCCACCGCGACCGTTCCATTGCTGACCACCGGCCGCGCGGTGAACTCGGCGAGCCCCTGCCCGCCGACCGTGAAGGTCAACGTGCCCGCCGACTCGTCGGCGGTGACGTCGGTGACGAGTGCGCCCACCGACTGGCTCTGCACCGTCGCGAGAATCCCGCTCGTGGGCCAGTCGATCTCGGCGCGGGAGCTGCCGATCGTCCCTGCGCCCTCGGCGGAATCGCGCAGATCGACGTCCTGAACCTCGGCGTGCACCTGCATCTGCTGCGCGGGGCCGAACGCGGTGTCGTCGCTGTCGAATCTCACCGACGGCACCTGGCGATCGAGTAGTTGCAGGAGTACCGGTTTCCAGCTCAGGTCGACGTCGACACCGGTGCCGAGTTCGCTCTCGAAGGATTGGGCGAGGCATGTCGTTGCGCGATTGCGCACGTAGACCTCGGCGCCCACCAGGACCGCGACAAGCGCGGCGATGACGATGACGGCGATCAAGGCGAGGCGGCTGCGCTTCGGTTGCGTCATGGGGCCGATTGTTCCCGACGAGCCTGAAATTCCCATGAGCACACACGTACCAACTGTGTGAATAATGTGAGCTTCGACACATTCGTTGGGTACTGTGGGCGCCATGACTGGGTGGACGGATTCAGAGTACGGCGCATCCGGGCGGGCGGATGCAGATGAGCTGCTTCGGCGCCTCGCGGTGACGCAGGCCGGCTTCTTCACCGCCCGCCAAGCCGTGGGGCACGGCATCATGACAGAACAGTTCTCCGCGCGGGTCGATTCCGGGCAGTGGCTGCGGGTGGAGGGCGAACTTTTCCGCCTCGGCGACAGCACGCCGACCAAGTTCGACGAGTTCGCGCAATGGTGCGCCTGGTACGAGGGCGCCGCAGTGGTCTCGCATCAGAGCGCTGCAGATCTCCACGGAATGGGACACCTGCAGCCCCGATTCCTGCACCTGTCGACGGTTGACCAGCGAACGGTGCCGAGCAATCGACTGGCCTTGCACCATCGCGAACTCGCGGCTGCCGACGTCGAACTGGTGGGGTGTTTCCGGGTCACCACGCCCGCCCGCACCGCCGTGGATCTCGCCGCCGGTGGTGTGTCGCAGGAAGTTCTCGACGAACTGGTCGGAGACGCGATCACTCTCGGCCGGGCAGACGCAGATGATCTGCATGCTGCCGTTGCCGGCCAGCCGACCGCCGTCGCCGATCGCATCGAGCTGGCGTTGCTCTCGGCGGACTGACCGGTATCTCGGTTCAGTGCGGCGCCACCGTGCTCCACGGCACGGTGAGAATGCAGTCGCGCACTCGGCGTCGCTGCTCCTGCACCTCGAATCCCTGATTTCGGAGCAGATCCAACGTCGCGCGCCACCGAAGGCGGGGACCGAACGCCGAGTGCGGTGCGGAGGTCGCCCACGCGCGGTCCGCCGCCGTGAGCAGTTCATGGATCGGCTCACCCGGCACATTGTGGTGGATCAGCGCTTTGGGGAGTCGCTCTGCGAGGTCCGACGGACAGTCGATGTGGAACGGGCTCCACGCCAGGGTCAGGGTCCGTGGGCCGTGCTCGTCGAGCAGCACCCACGCGCAGCGGCGACCCAACTCGTCGCATGTCCCGTCGATGATCAACCCGCCCGGTGCCAGTCCCGCGCGCAGTCGCTCCCACGCCGGGGCCACCGCCTCTTCCGGATACTGGCGAAGAACGTTGAATGCACGGACCAGCGTCGGCCGCAGGCCCGCAAGTTCGAAGCCACCGCGAGCGAACTCCACCCCGTTCCGTCCCGGAACGACACGTTCGGGATCGATTTCGAGGCCGACCACGCGCAGGTCGGAACGTACCGTGCGCAGACGCGCAGCCCATTCGAGCGTGGTCACCGGCATCGCTCCGTAGCCGAGGTCGACGGCCAGTGGGTTCGGAGTCTGCGTCAGCATGCGTGTCGTAGCGGGCTCGTGCACCGTCCAGCGATCGCTGCGCCGCAAGCGATTGATCCCCGTGGTACCGCGGGTGACGACGCCTTCAGGGGACCGTCCGACCGCTATGTTCCGTGACCGCACCGTCCTACTGCCGTGCGAGCCAGTCGGCGGTGATCGCCGCCTCGGTGCGGAACACTTCGACGAGATTGTGCAGGATCATCTCTTCGAGTTTGCCGCCGATGAACGGCAGGTCGACCTTCGCGGTCGACGAGGTCCGCAGCGTGCACCCGGGCGCGCTCTCGAACAGCGTCATGGTGCCGGAGAGGCTTCCCGGGCCCGCAGGGATCGACGCCTCGTAGCGACCTGTGGCCGTGCCAGCGAACGGGCCGTACGACTCCGAGCGGGTGATGATCATGTCCTTCTTGATGACCGTCTGCGCGATCTCCGGCAGTTCCGACCGGGGTATCACGTGGTGTAGGACGAGGTCGATACCGCTGTCGGTGACGGTGAACTCCTCCACGTGGTTCTCCGAGTACTTCCGCATCTCCGACATGCGGGCTTCCCAATGATCGGGGTCGGACAGCGCCGAATAGACCCGCTCCGGGGAATACGGAAAGCGGGCAGAGTAGTCGCTATGGCGTGCCACGGCAGGCCAGCGTACCGGCCTGCGCGCGGTCCGGAAAATCGTCCGCGGGCCGCAGGCCGGTCGATCGAGCCCTCGGTCAGGACGACTGCGCGCGACCGAGCCAGTCGGCGGTGAAGGCTTTCTCTGCCTCGAACAATCCGACCAGTTCGTCGACGATCATGCCCTCGATCTTGGACCCGAGGAACGGGATCTTCACCTCGACGGTTCCCTCGATCAGGACTATGGACCCGTCATCGTCGGGCATGAGCGTGAGGGTTCCCTCGACCTTGCCGGGCATCCCCTCGACACCGGCGGAGAATCGGCCCTGCGCCCGATCACCCTCGAGACGGCCCCACGCTTCATGGCGTCGGATGACGAGATCGCCCGGACGGATGTTCGTCACCACCGCGGGGAGATGTTCCGCGGGGATGGCCTGATGGAGGTCGAGTTCGATCGTGCCGTCACCGGTCGTTGCGTTCTCGACAGCCGCGCCAGGACCGCCGGCCTCCGCGAGGCGGCTGTCCCAGTACTTCGGGTCGACGAATGCCGCATGCACGGCTGCAGGCGGAAACGAGTAGTGCGTCGAGTGGTCGATAGGGCTGCCCATGTCCGGCACGCTACCGTTTGCAGGTGCTTGATCCACGTACCAGGGCCCGGCTCGTCGACGCGGGAGCTGCAGTCACCGAATCCGTGCCATTGTCGACGCTGACGACACTGCGGCTCGGCGGGCCCGCCCGCTACCTCGTCGACTGCACGTCGACCGACACGTTGATCGACGTGATGCGTTGTCTCGACGCAGAGAAGATCCCGGTCCTCGTTCTCGCGGGCGGGTCGAATCTGGTGATCGGTGACGGCGGATTCGACGGCGTGGTCGTCAAGATCTCGAACCCACGTGTCGACCTCGGGAGCGGAACGGTCCGCGCCGAGGCGGGAGCGGTATGGGACGAAGTCGTGGCATGCACCGTCGCGGCCGGACTCGGCGGCCTCGAATGCTTGTCCGGCATCCCGGGCTCCGCCGGCGCGACCCCCGTGCAGAACGTCGGGGCGTACGGCGTCGAGGTCGGGTCCGTGCTGCGGCGCGTGCGACTCCTGGACCGGTGCAGCGGCGACGCCGAGTGGGTCGGTCCGGAGGCTCTCGGGCTCGGATACCGCACGAGCATCCTCAAACATTCCGATGAGGCGCTCGTCCTCGAAGTCGAACTCGCGGTGCGCTCCGACGGATCCAGCGCTCCGCTCGGTTACCGCGAACTGGCGGCGTCGCTCGGCGCCGGCGAAGGGGACCGACTTCCCGCCGCACAGGTACGTGACCAGGTGCTCGCGCTGCGTCGAGGCAAGGGCATGGTGCTCGATCCCGACGACCACGACACCTGGAGCGCAGGTTCGTTCTTCACCAATCCGATCGTCCCCGACGACCGGTTGCCGGGGGTGCTCGCGGCAATCACCGAGCACGTCGGCACGGACGTCCGAATTCCGCGGTACGACGCGGTGGGGGGAACGAAACTGTCGGCGGGGTGGCTCATCGAACGTGCCGGGTTCGTCAAGGGCTTCCCGGGGAGCGAGGCGGCCGCGCGCTTGTCGACGAAGCACACGCTGGCGTTGACCAATCGAGGATCGGCGACCACCGCGGATCTCGTGGCCCTCGCCCGCGAGGTGCGCGACGGTGTCGAGGATGTGTTCGGCGTGCGGCTGCACCCCGAACCCGTGACCGTCAACTGCGTGCTCTGACCTCACCAGCGGTTGCGGACCTCTTCGGCGAAGCCGAGGAGGTTCTCGACCTCGATGCGGGTGCCGTCGTCGAGTAGTACGAATCCGGTGTAGCGGCCGAACACCTGGTGCTGTGTCGAGCGGATGGCGACGGCGTTGACGTCTGCGGCGCGGTCGAGGATGGGATCGAATTCCATCTCGAAGCGGTTGTCGCTGCTCGTGAACCGCCACGGTGCGCCGTCGTAGGTGTCGGCGGGGCGATGGAAATGCACGCGGTCGAGCTTGTGGGCGACTCCGTCGTGGAACACCATGTTCTCGGACGCCGCTGTGGTGTCGCCGAAGCCGTAGCCGATGTTGAAGCCGAACGGCGCGGCATCGACCACCCCGGATGCCGAACCCCAATACCAGGTGTTGTCGTAGGTCCACACCCCACGACCCCAGTCGAAAACCCCGAATGCGCTCGTAGCGTCGAACTCGTGGGTCACGTGGTCGACCCTGATCGAGCCCCACGCAGGCAGACAATTGATCTTCTGGTTGTAGTAGAACGCCTTCGGTGCGCGCGGGAACGGGGTGGCGATCGCCATCCGGTCCATCGGGGGCTGTGACAGCAGCAGCTCACCGGACAGACCGCGGCCACCGTCGAAGCCCGGATGATCGACGATCAGGCGCCGCGCCTGCCCCTCGTTCCGGTACTCGATCCGCATCGCGCCGCGGTGGATCACGACGTCTCCGGTATCGGCGCTGCCCGGCATACCCATGCGTCCGAGGGGAAACGGGACGAGCTTGTTCTCGGTCACCTCCGTGCGGCCCGCCAGATCGAGCCAGCTGATACCGAGCAGACCGACGTATCCGTTGTCGGCGACGGTCAGCGCGATGCCGTATGGGCCCGCGTCACCATCGGACAGGACGCAGTAGTAGTCCCATTCCTTGATCCGCAGCTTCGAGGCTGCGACACGTCGTCGCTCGTACGCACGGACTTCGCTCGTGGCCCAGCCTGCTTCTGCGAGGATGCCGTTCTCGTCGAGCAGGGGACCGGGCGACAGGCGTTGTTGCTGCATACCTCGCGAGACTACTGCCGCGAGACGACCGTCAGTCGGTGGTGCGGTTGAACCGTCCCGCACTTGCCTGATCTCGGGGCCTGACGATGATCTGATCGAGGTTCACATGCGACGGCCGCGACGCGACGAACCCGATGATCTCCGCGATGTCCTCCGCGACGAGCGGCGTGATGCCCTCGTACACCTTGTCGGCGCGCTCCTGATCGCCCTCGAAGCGAACCAGCGAGAACTCCGTCTCGACGGCACCGGGCGCGATCTCTGTCAGGCGGACGGGCCGGCCGAGCAGTTCCCCGCGCAGCGTGCGATGCAGGACCGCCTGCGCATGCTTGGCCGTGGTGTATCCGGAGCCGTTGTCGTACGCCTCGAACGCGGCGACCGACGTGATCGTGACGATCAGTCCGTCACCCGAATCGATGAGCTTGGGAAGCAGAGCCTTGGTGATGCGCAGGGTGCCGATGACATTGGTTTCCCACATCCATCGCCAGTCGTCCTCGACGGCGTCGAGGACCGTGGCGAGGCCCTTCGCGCCACCGGCGTTGTTGACCAGCACGTCCACACGCGGCAGTACCGTCGTGAATGCTTCGACGGAGTCCTCGTCCGTGACGTCCAGCTCGAGGGCCGTGCCTCCGATCTCGTCGGCCAGCTTCTGCAGACGATCGAGGCGTCGCGCGCCGACCACCACGTGATAACCCTGCGCCGCGAGAGTGCGCGCGGCGGCTTCTCCGATGCCGGAGGAAGCTCCGGTGACGACGGCAATGCGGGACTCGGCACTAATGGTCATAGGTCGAATCGTAGTGCGGGCGGTGCAGGCGTGCCCGGCCGATTCTCCGATAGCTCCGAGCAGCGTGGTTGCCCTGCGGATCGTCGTCACCGGCACTAACGTCGTCTGTTATGACGACGAGTCGCGGGCGCTACAGCTCGGGAGAGCGGACTCGCATCCGTCTGATCGAAACCGCGGAGAAGCTGTTTGCGCGGCGCGGATACGACGGGGTCACTCTCGCCGACATACGGAGGGCTGCGGGCCAGCACAATTCGTCGGTCATCGGTTACTACTTCGGTACGAAGGACGGATTGCTCGACGCGGTGGCCGACCACCGGTTCCCCGCGGTCGACGCTGAACGTGGCGCGCTCGTTCGCCGATTCCTTCAGAGCAGGCACACACTGTCCACCCGTGACGCCCTGTGGGCGGTTGCAGAACCGCTCGCGAACACGCTCGGTCGCAACAATCACTATGTTGCGATGCTCTACCGGCTGCTCGACGAAGGGCGGCTCGCGGAGCACGTGGCCGCGGCGATGGCGACATCGAACGGCTACCTCGCCGACAACACGTTGAGAGCATCGGCCGGGCACCTGCCGGCCGATGTGGTCGAGCAGCGTCTCGATCTCGTCTACGAAAGCATCGTTCGAGCCCTGTCGCGGTGCGACGCCGTGGGCAGGCCTCCCACGTACGCCGAGCTGTCGGCCTTGGTCGACGCATGGGAGGCCGTGCTCGTGGCGCCTTTGTCCGAGGAAACACAGGCGGCCCGCGAGGTGCGCTGAGCGCTCATCCGAGACGGTCGCCGGTGCCTGTTCCGCGGCGCATCGCGCCGGGAACGGGTCGCGCGTCGTGCTCTCTCATGTGTGCGGAGGAGCGCAATTGCCACGGCACGCTCGTCACCATCACACCGCGCTGAAACAACAGCCTGCTCTTCAGGCGCAGCGCGCTCTGGTTGTGCAGGATCTGCTCCCACCAATGCCCGACGACGTACTCGGGGATGAACACTGTCACGACATCACGCGGTGACGACCGCCTGATGCGCCGCACGTAGTCGAGAACGGGGCGGGTGATCTCCCGATAGGGGGAGTCGATCACTTTCAGCGGGACGGTGACATCACTGCGATCCCATGCGCGCACCAGTGCCCTGGTGTCGTCGGTGTCGACGTCGACCGTGACGGCTTCGAGGGTGTCCGGCCGGGTCGCGCGCGCATAGGCCAGAGCGCGGAGGGTGGGTGCGTGGAGGCTCGAGACGAGGACGATCGAATACGTCCGGCTCGGCAGGACGTCGTCCCACTCGACCGGACCGAGTTCCTTTGCGACGCTGTCATAGTGGCGACGGATCGCCTTCATCGTGGCGAAAACTACCGCCATCGCCACGATAGCGATCCAGGCGCCTGCGAGGAACTTCGTGATCAGCACGATCACGAGGACGGAGGCGGTCAGTGCCGCACCCACCCGGTTCACCACGCGTGATCGTCGTATTCGCGCGCTCACACGGGAGTCGGTTTCTGTCGAAAGCTGCCGTGTCCAGTGCTTGACCATTCCGGTCTGGCTCAATGTGAACGAGACGAACACCCCGACGATGTAGAGCTGGATCAGGTGGGTGACCTCGGCGTGGAAGACCACGATGAACACGCACGCCGAGGCTGCGAGGAAGAGGATGCCGTTGCTCAGCGCGAGCCGATCGCCGCGGGTGTGGAGCTGGTGCGGCATGTAGCGGTCCTGCGCCAGAATCGCGCCGAGCACCGGGAAGCCGTTGAACGCGGTGTTTGCCGCAAGCACCAGGATCAAGGCGGTCAACGCGGTGACCAGATAGTAAGCGGGCGGGAAGCCGGAGAAGACGGTCTCCGCCATCTGCACGATCAGCGTCTTCTGATGGTAGTTCTCCGGAGCGCCCAGCAACTGGGTGGCAGGATCCTCGGCGATCACCGCTCCGATCCTCTCGGCGAGCACGATGATCCCCAGGAGCAGGGTGATCGCGAGCCCGCCCAGCATGAGAAGCGTTGTCGCGGCGTTGCGGGATTTCGGTTTCCGGAAGGCAGGCACCCCGTTGCTGATCGCCTCGACGCCGGTCAGTGCCGCACATCCCGACGAGAACGCCCGTGCGATCAAGAACGTGAAGGCGAGCGCCGTCGCGGGGGAGTGTTCGGCGACGAGTTCGAAAGACGACGATTCGGCACGAAGATCGTGGCCGAGGACGTAGATCTGTGTCAGCCCCCAGCCGAGCATCACGATGATCGAGATCATGAATGCGTATGTCGGTGCGGCGAACGCGATCCCCGCCTCCCGCAGCCCGCGGAGATTGACGGCGGTGAGGATCACGACGGCGCCGACGGCGAACAACACCTTGTGGTGTGCCACGAACGGCACCGCCGATCCGACGTTCGATGCTGCAGCGGAGATCGACACGGCCACGGTGAGCACATAGTCGACGAGCAGGGCACTGCCGACGGTCAAGCCCGCAGTGGCACCGAGGTTCTTCGTCGCCACTTCGTAGTCCCCGCCCCCGGACGGATACGCGTGGACGTTCTGCCGGTAGCTCGCGACCACCACCGCGAGAACGACGGCGACGAGGACTCCGATCCACGGGGCGAACGCGTAGGCGGACAGGCCGGCAACGGACAGTACGAGAAAAATTTCTTCGGGTGCATACGCAACCGACGACAACGCGTCGGACGCGAACACGGGAAGTGCGATGCGTTTCGTGAGCAACATATGGTCCAGCGCGTCGCTGCGGAACGGTTTGCCGAGCAGCAGCGATTTCACCGCAGACGGTGCACGAGACACCAGCAAAGCATAGTCCTTCCCGGCATCGGCGGTGCCCGCCACAGACCTATTTCCCTTCGGCTTGTGGACAATCCGAACCGTGACATAACCTTCCCTGCATGTCGTCCGGTCGAGTTTCCGTCCTGCGTGTCACGTACGTGACCGCCGCTCTGGGCTCCCGGCTTCCCCTGGCGCGCGAACTCTGTTGTCGCCCCTGCGGTAGGTAGATCCGCGCCGATTCCGGGCTCCGAGCCGGGATCCTTCGGTTGCGTGCGCTGTGCACGTCGAGGTCAGGCGCGTCGATGTCCGAATCGTGCCACATCCGGGTCAGATCATTCACGTTCGAGCGCCACGCTCGCGTCGAGGTGCCCGGGACCGACTTTCCAAGGAACACACGTGTCAGCTCCCACCCTGTCTCGTCCGGATTTCTCCCGACTCTCGCTCGCCCCGGCCGCCACGCGCGCACGGATCGTCGTCCCGGATCTGCGCATCGCCGACGGCGCCGCAGGGTCGGTGTTCCGTGTCGCGGCCGATCGCGGTCCCGTATCCCGCGACGTGATCGCCAAGGCCACCGGCCTGAGCATTGCCACAGTGAACCGGCAGGTGAGCGCTCTACTCGCGGCCGGTCTGCTGCGTGAACGCGCCGACCTCACCGAATCCGGTGCGGTCGGTCGTCCGAGGGTTCCGGTGGAGGTCGAGCACGACCGATTCCTCACCGTCGGAATCCACATCGGCGCAGTCGTCACCGGGATCGTCGCCACCGACCTGCGTGGCCGGATCATCAGTGCTGTCGAGATCCCCACGCCGAGCGGAGAGCAGAGCCTCGCACTCGCCTCGATCACGGCAAGCGCCAAGGCCTTCGTCTCCCGATGGCACCGCCGCACCGCACTGTGGGCGGGTGTCGCGATCGGCGGTCGCGTCGACTCCGCAACCGGCCTCGTCGATCATCCGCGCCTCGGCTGGTCACAGGCCCGCGTCGGCGAGGCGGTGAGCAGTGGTCTGCACCTGCCGGTGTCGGTGGCGGCCCACGTCGAAGCGATGGCCGCCGCGGAACTGCTGCTGACCCCGAACAAGGCTTCCGGCGGCACGGCAGGTGCCCACCTGTACATCTATGCACGCGAAACAGCGGGTGTCGCCATCACATTCGACGGCAAGGTTCATACGCCGGCGACCGGGCCAGGGTCGATCTCGCACTTGCCTACCGGTTCGTCGGCGCGGTGCACCTGCGGTGCCACCGGATGCCTCGAAGCAACGATCAGTGATCGGGCAGTGCTGGAGCGCGCCCACAGCGACGGAGTGCTCACACCCGGCGACCGGTCGATCCGGGCACTGTACGAAGTGGCGCGAGCAGGGTCGGAGGCGGCACGCGTCATCCTCGCCGACCGTGCATCCACACTCGGACGGACCGTGGCGCTCCTGCGCGACCTGTTCAACCCCGATCGCGTTGTTCTCGGCGGGCAGGCCTTCACGGAGTATCCCGAGGGAATCACGTATGTGGTGAGAGCGCTCGAGCGTGCATCATCGTTTCCGCGCAAAAATGTTCACATCACCGGGTTCGGCAACAGGGTGCAGGCCTACGCCGCTGGTGCGGTGTCGCTCAGTTCGCTGTACTCCGACCCGCTCGGTGTCATGCGAGCGGTCGCGGCATGAGGATCGGAACCGGGTCGGTCACCGCGGACCGTAGGAGTCGAGCATCTCCTGTGGCAAGGGCTGCTCCATCACCACTTGCATCCCGTCCCAGGTGAAGTCGATCACCGCCGGGCCACCCGATGGACAGCAATTCGCGTCTTGCGGAGCGAGCCACCGGTACTGTACCGACACCGTCGAATCGTTCGCGCCCACCACGCGGGTGTAGGCGTAGAAGTCCGAGGTAGCGGTACCGAGGTAGGCGCCGTCGTGGAAGAACAGCACCTGCGAAGGGGAACTGGCTGTTCCACCGGGTGTTTCGGCCATCATCCACAGCAGCTGCGGGCATTCTCCGGCCGCATCGGTGGAGGCTCCCGCGACCCAAGGGTCGCCGTTCGGCGTGGTGTTTCCGAGTGAGGCGAGAGCGTCGGAGGCCACCGACGAGGAGGGATCCAGGCACGGGCCGGTGTGGTCTTCCGGAACCGGTGAAGCGACGGGGGTGTCGTCGGGTGTGGGTGTGGCCTGAGGCCGGGCGGTGCCCTCGGCAGGTGCGGGCGCCGGGATGAATTCCGTCGCTCCGGGGGTCGTCGTTTGCTCGGCCGGCTCGGGTTTCTGCAGGCCATCGGCGTCGGCCGGAGTCGTGATCGGTGTTGTAGTCGTCGTTGTGAGGGTCGTGGTGTCGCTGCCACCGCATGCGGTGAGCAGGGCTGCGGCGGCAATGAGAGCGATCGATGCTCCGATTCGGCGGTTCGTCAACATCGCACCTTTCTTCGCGACACGGTGCCTGGGTTCATGGAGATCGTCGTCGACGAGCATGTATCCGTTAGCGACAGTTACGGATTCGTTACGGTGGGGAGGGAGATGCGTCTGTTGCGTCCGGTCTGGACCCGCGGCGACGGAGTTCGGCCTCAGCCCGTTCGAGGCCTCCGTGTTCGAGTGCGGCGAGCGGGGATTCGTCCTCCCAGACCACGGTGCCGCGCGCCCGGACTGTCACGCGCAGCGTTCCGGTCAGATGCTCGATCGAGCCGGCCACATTACGGCGCTCCGCGGGAAGCGGTACCGGCAGCACGTGCGCACGTCCGAGTGGGGCGTTCCCTTCGATCTCGACGCTCCACAGAAGGTTTCCGCCGCGCAGTGACCACGATTCGTCGGTCACGTGGGCGCGGATCGGGGACACCACCGGATTGCCGAGCCGGATGACGCGGCCACCCGGCAGCGCCACTACGACGGCAGTCACGGTCGTGCGTAGGGGCCCGGTGCGGATCTCCCCGCCGGCGAAGGCCACGCACGCCGAGGAATCCCGGAAGCCCTGTGCCTGCCCCCACCACCAGGAGTCCGGGAAACCACCTCGTCCCCAATTCTTCTCGCCGTACACCTGGGCGCCGTCGAGTTCCCACACCTCATCGCCCAGCACCGCACGACCCTCCGCATACCCGCCGAGCAGCCACGGATGCCAATACTGATTCAATGCGGGCACCGACTGGAACACGCTCGAACCACCGAATCGGCGCCGTGGCCACGGCAGGCTCGGGGTGATGCGGACGTCGAGCTGTGCGTCGGGCCCGAGATCCATCTGCACGCGGTCCGCGCCGCCGCTGAATGCGGTACCGGCCAGGGCACCCAACCTGCTCGGATGCGCGGTGCCCTCCGGATGCGCTTCGGTGCGGAGGAATCCGCCCGGATGCGCTGCCAGCCCGAGCGTCGCCCAGTTCCCGTCGGGCGCCCGATTGATCCCGCACAGCGCGATGACCACCCTCCCGGTGTCGGGCTGGGTGAACCGCCAGAAATAGCCCTCCATGGCCACGTCGTGCGCGGTGAGCAGATCGCCGAACGGCAGGGTCGCGCCGCCTTCGCGGTACCGCCTGAGCAGCGACACCCCTTTATCCCAATCGTTCCGTCGCGGCGGCGATGTCGTCGAGATCCTGACGCATCGCTTTCGTGGTCGCGCGCTTCGCGAGTGGACCGGCAACCGTCATCAGCAGTTGCGCCGCGGCGCCGAGTGGGCCGGAGACGCCCGAGAACTCCATCGTCAGATCCGTTCCGGCCGCTGTGGGCGTCAGCTCGAAGATCGTCCGGTAGCGCGCGCGACCGGATTCTGCGGTGACGACGGTGCGTTGCGCGGGCACCGCCTCCACGACCTGCATCTCCTCGGTCGCGGCCTTGCCGAACATCACCCGTGTCTCGCGCCACCGGGTTCCGACCCGGTACTCGCCGTCGTCGAGGCGTTCGACGGAAGTGACGCCACGGAGCGTCTCCGGAGCGGCGTCGAGGTCGGTCAGAACAGCCCACACCGCGCTCGGCGGCGCAGCGATCGATCGCGTGAGAGTGATTCGTTGTTCCACAGATTCGCCTTTCGTGGGGGATTCCCGTTCACAGCCGCAGCGACGTCTCCTGCAGGCCCGGGGCGTTGCCGCGTCGCCGGAACCACTCGATTCCGAACGCGGCGTTCAACTGGTCTTCGGACATGGCGAGCATCGGGCCGAAATCGCCGATCTGAGACTCGTGGGCACGCATGGCGGCGACCTTCGCGGCGATGGTGCCGGTGACATCGACGGCGGTGGTGAGTTCGGATTCGGGTAGACCGAACGTGTCGAGGTCGGGCGGTTGTGCCTCGCTCGTCACCTCGGGGTTCGCCGCCAACAGCCGTCGCAGGTGATCGCGATTCATGGCCGACTCGTACACCGCGTCGTGACCGGTCGATTCCGCTGCCCGAACCCCGACACGGTGGACCTGGATGTGATCGGGATGCCCGTAGCCGCCGTCGGGGTCGTAGATGGTGACCGAGTCGGCGCGTTCGGCTTCGATTATCGATGCCAATCGCGCGGCCGCCTCGCCCACGTCGACGTTCGCGAAGGCCGCCGCATTGCCGTTCTCCGGGGTCCCCGCCATCCCCGAATCCGGATATCCGAGCTGCACGAGCCGCGCCACTCCGAGCGCCTCCGCGGATCGTTCGAGCTCCCGCATCCGACGATCCGCAAGCGATTCACCCGCAGACAGCAGCCCCGGAGGGTGCTCACCGGCCGCCCCGTCCGTCGCGACGACGAGGACCACGCGGTGGCCCGCGTCGGCGGCCAGCCGCATCACTCCGCCCGTGGTGAAGACCTCGTCGTCGGGGTGCGCGTGAAAACAGACCAGAACGCTCATATTCTGCATGCTGGCACGGTGCGGCCGTGCGCGGTACCGAGAGAGGAAATCCCACAGAGGTGTCACAGAAATCGGGCGGTTCCTACCGCGATCTGTTCACTGCGCCGGGTTCCGTCGCATTCTGTGCGGCAGGTTTCGTAGCGCGCCTGCCGATCGCGATGATCGGGATCGGCATCGTCACGATGTTCTCGCAATTGCGCGGCGACTACGCGCTCGGCGGCGCGCTGTCGGCGGTATTCGCGTTGTCGTACGCACTCCTGACACCTCTGGTGTCGCGGTCGGTCGACCGGCTCGGTCAGTACCGCGTCCTGCCCGCGGCCGCGACGATCAGTGCGGCCGCCACTCTCACGATGCTCCTGGGTGTGCGGTTCGAGTGGCCTGTGCCGCTGCTGTTCCTGTGCGCGATCCCGGCAGGTCTGATGCCGACGATCGGGGCGATGGTGCGCTCCCGCTGGACCCAGCTCTACGGAGGGACATCGCAGTTGCGCACGGCGTTCGCACTCGAAGCGGTGATCGACGAGTTGTGTTTCATCGTCGGCCCGGTCCTGTCCGTCGGACTCAGCATCGCATTGTTTCCCGAGGCAGGCCCATTGCTGGGCGCCATCCTGCTTCTGGTGGGCACGTTCGTTCTCGCAGGGCTGCGCGGAACCGAGCCGCCGGTACAGTCCCGCACGGCCGAGATGCCGAGCGTCAACCTGTTACGGATGCCGGTGCTCGTCGCGCTCATCGCCGTCATGTTCGCGATGGGTGTGATCTTCGGGGTCATCGATGTCGTCGGGGTCGCGTTCACCGCGGAACACGGTGTGCCCGGAGCAGCGACCGTCGTGGTCGCGTTGTTCGCCTTCGCCTCGGCGCTCAGCGGCATCATCTTCGGTGCACGAGCGACGACATCGTCGCTGACCCGGCAACTGCTGATCGCGACCGCCCTGGTCGCACTGCTGCTGTGGCCGCTGCTGCTCGCCGGATCCGTACCCGTGCTCGCGATGCTGTACCTGCTCGCCGGCTCGGCGATTTCGCCGACGATGATCGTCGCGACGTCGCTCACCCAACAGATCGTGCCGTCCGATCGGCTCACGGAGGCCATCACCTGGACCGTGGCGGGTCTCGGTGTGGGCGTGGCTGCGGGGTCGGCCCTCGTCGGCCAGGTCATCGACCGGGTCGACGCAGGTGCGGGATACGGGGTCGGTGTCGTGGCAGGCCTGATCGCGGTGGCATGCGCGGCCGGGATCCACCTGCGCGCGCGGCTACAGTGACCGCCATGACAGTGCGTGAAGTCTCCAGCAGCGATGGCACCCCGATCGTCTACCGCACGTTCGGGCCGGAATCCGCCCGTCCGCTCGTACTCCTGCACGGCTGGGCGCAGTCGTCGCGATGCTGGGGCGAGGAAGTCCTCGGCGATCTCGCACGCAACTTCCGGGTCATCGCCCTGGATCTGCGCGGCCACGGGTACAGCGGGGCTCCGCGCGAGGGCTACGACAACTCCGAGAACTGGGCGGCGGACGTGCATGCAGTGCTCGAGGCCGAGAACGCGGACGATGCGGTGCTGCTCGGGTGGTCCTACGGGGGCCTGGTGATCTGCGATTACCTCACGAAGTACGGCTCCGCGAAGGTGTCCGGTGTGGTGCTCGTCGGCGCGATCACGAGCATCGGACGCGGAGAAAGAGGTGGAAAGGTCGGCGCGGCAATGCGCGCCGCGATCCCCGCAGCGATGTCGGAGAAGCCGCGCGAGGCGATCGCGGCGCTCGGCTCGTTCGGGAACGCGCTGACAGGACCGCCCCAAGGGAAGGGCGTGGTGTCGCAGGCGTTGTTCGGTGCCTCGCTCAGCACCGCTCCCCACGTGCGTGCCGCGCTGTTCGACCGGTCCGTGAGCAATGACGACCTGCTCCGCAGCCTCGAGATCCCGGTTCTCCTCCTGCACGGCACCGCGGATTCGGTGGTGGATGTATCCGCAGCACGCCATGCCGAGTCGTTGCTCCCCAACGCGTCGACGTCCTATTGGGAGGGGGTCGATCACGGTCCGTTCGTCGAGGATCCCGCGCGGTTCGTGGCCGAGGTGACCGAGTTCGTCGAGTCGGTCGACGCATAGCCGGCATGGAGGTCGATTCCTGGCGGGACCGACCGGCAAGGCAGTATGGAGGGGTGACGTCCCAGCCCAGCCGCCCGCACCGCGTGGCCGTGATATCGGTCCACACCTCGCCGCTGGCCCAGCCCGGCACAGGCGACGCCGGTGGCATGAACGTGTACGTCCTGCAGACCGCAATCCAACTGGCGCGTCGCGGCGTGGAAGTGGAGATATTCACCCGCGCGACGTCGTCGGCCGATCCGGCCGTGCAGCATGCCGCTCCTGGCGTTCTGGTACGCAATATCGAGGCAGGACCGTTCGAAGGCCTGGACAAGCACGATCTGCCCACGCAGTTGTGTGCTTTCGCGGCAGGCGTCCTGCGGGAGGAAGCCCGGCACCCCCAGGGTTATTACGACCTGGTGCACTCGCATTACTGGCTGTCGGGCCAGGTCGGGTGGCTTGCCCGCGATCGCTGGGGAGTGCCGCTGGTCCACACCGCACACACGTTGGCGGCGGTGAAGAACGCCTCCCTGGCCGCAGGCGACAAGCCGGAATCCGCAGCGCGCCAGATCGGGGAACAGCAGGTCGTCGCCGAATCGGACCGGATGGTCGCGAACACCACCGATGAGGCCGCCGCGCTCGAACGCATCTACGGTGCTGATCGGTCGCGGATCGACGTCGTCGCGCCGGGAGCGGACTTGTCGCGTTACCGTCCGGGCGACCGGGATGTTGCGCGGGCCGAACTCGGGCTCGATCCTCGAGAGACGATCGTGACGTTCGTCGGCCGGATCCAGCCGCTCAAGGCTCCCGATGTGCTGCTGCGCGCTGCGGCGCAGGCGATCGCGGATGCGCCCGACATTCCGTTGCGAGTGCTCGTTGTCGGCGGACCGTCGGGAAGCGGGCTCGAACGACCGGATTCACTGATCGAGCTCGCCCGTGATCTCGGGATCGCCGCGCAGGTGACATTCATGCCTCCCCAGCCGTCCGAACGTCTCGCCCAGGTATACCGGGCCTCGGATCTCGTTGCTGTGCCGAGCTATTCGGAATCGTTCGGGCTCGTGGCGATCGAAGCGCAGGCCTGCGGGACCCCGGTCATCGCGGCCGATGTAGGCGGACTCGGTGTCGCGGTGCGAGGTGGTGAGACCGGTGTGCTCGTGGGCGGACATCGCATCGACGACTGGGCGGCCGCGCTGGGGTCGCTCGTTTCCGACCCGGGCAGGCTCGCCGCATATGCGGCGGCCGCGCCGAAGCACGCCGAGAACTTCTCGTGGGAACACACTGCGGAGGGCCTGCTCGAGAGCTACCGGCGCGCAGGTATGCGTCGGAACCGGGTGCCCGGTTCGACCGAGTATTCGTTGCGCAGGCAGCGGGGATTGTGGAAGTTGCGTCGTACGAGCGGAGTGAAGGCGTGAGTGAACGGCTGAGCGAACTGATCGAGGCGACACTGCGCGATCGGGAGCTGGAGTTCTCGACGAAGGAGGGCGGCCATTTCGTGGTCGAACTGCCCGGTGAGAACAAGCTGAAGACCACCACACTGCTGACCGTCGGAACGCACGGTCTCCGCGTCGAGGCGTTCGTGTGCCGCAAGCCCGACGAGAACTTCGAGGGTGTCTACAAATATCTGCTGCGGCGCAATCGCCGGTTGTACGGGGTGGCGTACACCCTCGACAAGATCGGCGACATCTATCTCGTCGGCAGGTTCTCGGAGGGATCCGTCACTGCGGAGGAACTCGACGCAGTGCTCGGTCAGGTCCTCGAGGCCGCCGACTACGATTTCAACATCATTCTCGGGATCGGCTTCCTCACGTCGATCAAGCGAGAATGGGAGTGGCGCGTCTCCCGCGGTGAATCTCTGCGCAATCTCGAACCGTTCCGGCACCTCATCGAGCAGGAGACCGGGACGGATTTCGAACCGCCGAGTAGTACCGGCAAATAACGTCACACTTCGGATTCGACGCGATTCGGACGCATTTGTATTGTCCGATTCGAGAGGTCTGTACAGGATTATTTTGTGACGGTCCCCACATAATGATCGTGTAATTCCGTGTCGGATGTCAGTTGGTTCCATTTGCTCACCTGGTGAAACCCTTGTTGATCAAGGATTTTTCTGCACGAATGTGCCAATAAACCGGTCCGTGACCTTTTCGTGATTGGCGTTTAACGTTGTTATCGACCGACAACGAACCGGTCGTTACACCGGACCCGCAGCCGCTGAATCTGCCCCGCGGGAAAACCGGATCAATACATACCCGAGGGGCAGTGCGAGACAAATCGGGCCGCCGACAATCCGGCGATCGATATCCGACCGACATTCGGTCCCGGGTCCCGCAAAAAGCAGCCGAGAGGATTCACCAGACATGGCACAGTTCAACATCAAGCGCACCCTGGGCACCGTCGCAACCGCGGCTGCCCTCGTCGTCACCCCCTTCGCCCTGGGAACCGGCACCGCGAGCGCAGCGTCCGGCAATTGGGATGCCGTCGCTCAGTGCGAGAGCGGCGGAAACTGGGCCATCAACACCGGTAACGGCTACTACGGTGGTCTCCAGTTCAGCCAGAGCACCTGGGAGGCATACGGCGGCAGCGGTGTTGCCAGCAACGCGTCGAAGGCCGAGCAGATCCGCGTTGCCGAGAACGTTCTCGCAGGCCAGGGCGCCGGTGCGTGGCCGGTCTGTGGTCAGTACCTCTGATCCGATCGCCTCTGAGCTGGTCGCTCCAGCAGATTTGTGGCCTGTCCCGCGCGTACCCCGTACGCGCGGGACAGTGCTGTCGAGGGGTGCTGGAGGCTGTCGAGGGGCCGCGCGGCATGCTCACGCAAGCAGATGTGGCAGTCCGGAGCGATAGCGATCGGCGTCGATCTGTCTCAGCGGCTGCAGTTCGGGCGGCTCGTGCAGCGTGAACATCGCAGGCGGCGGCGCAGGGGAGTCGGCGGCATCGAGCAGAGCGCCGACTGCGGCACGGGCGGATTCGTTCGCAGACTCCATGGTTGCCAGGTCGATGTCGGTCCGCACGTAGTCGCCCGCCAGGAACAGATTCGGGATCGCAGTACGGGCATCGGGCCGATTCGCGTGTGATCCCACCGTATTGATCAGCAGCGGGGTGTCGTTGGTATTGCGGCCTTCCGCCGCATTCCAGCGCACGCCGGGATCGATGAACCACGACACGAGATCCTCGTCGCGAAGATTCTGTTCGCCGGTGTCGTCGAGACACATCTTCATCTGCGCCCAGGTCTCGCGAGCGATCTCCTCGCCCGTGCATTCTTTCGCGGTCTTGCCGTAGAGAATTCCGGGGGTGTCCCAATCGGAGATGTCGACCGAGAGGCAGTCGACCGCGCTGCCGTCGCCGTACCGGTCGGCGAACGATCCACGCCAGAACTGTGCTTGGCTGATCGACGTGAGCGCCCACGGCGTCCCGAGGTAGGCGACGTGTCCGGCGGCGATCGGAGTGGGCCTTCGCATGAAGTACTGGATTCCGACCATCCAATCGGTGGTCAGGTGCTGCATGAGTTCCAAACGTGGTTCGGCATCGAGCATCTCGTGTGACCACAGCGGAACGGCGCGTTCGACGGGCATCGCGGCGACGAACCAGTCGGCGTCGACCTGTGCGCGACTTCCCGCGGTGTCGACGACGCGGGCGCCGGTGATCTTCCCGCCCGACATGTCGAACCCTTCTGCTGCCCAGCCCATTTCGAACCTGACACCGAGGTCTCGCAACAGCTGGGCCCACGGGTCGATCCACGCTTCGTTCGTCGGTGCCGACAGGAGGCGATCGAGGTGTCCGTAGGTCGGCACGACACCCATCGCATTCCAGACGAAGGCCTGCCCCATGATGCCGATGGTGCGGGTGGAGACCCTGTCCGGACGCGCGGCCACGAGCTGCCGGGTCAATGCAGATACCAGAATGTCGTGATAGCCCTTCGACTTCCCCTCGGCTTCGAGTGTCTGCGACCACGTCTGATGTTCCCATTCGTGATCGCGGCGCTCGATACTGCTGGTCAAGAACATCGTGAGCTTCCGGAGGAAGACGGACAGTTCGTGCGGTGGGATGGCGCCGCCGAGTGAGAATGCGGCGGCAAGTGAACGCTGCAGCGACTCGGCGTCGTACACATCGAGCCGGTCGATGGCGCTCGGTGCCGTCAGATCCGGTCCTCCTGGGATCGACATGCGGAACGCCGGGCCCGCAACCAGATTGTCGAAGACTCCGTTCGGGTTGTGCGGAAAGGGGATTCGGCGCATCGTGTCGGGAATGTGCTGGTAGAAACCGGGAAAGAAGCGGAATCCGTGTTCGCCGGGAAGATCGAGACGCCCGCCTGCTGCGGTGCCCGGAGACGGCATGCTGCGGGCCTTGCCGCCGAGAGCGGTCGGTTCGAACACCGTCACCTCGAATCCGCGCTCGATGAGTTCGTGGGCTGCTGCGAGCCCGGCCATCCCGCCGCCGAGGACGGCGACACGGCGTCCGGTCGAACGGAGGGCGGGGGAGCGCGGTGCGATCCCGGCGTGTGGCCGGCTGTCGGCGATCCCGGGCAAGGCGGCCGCAGCGCCGAGTGCGCCGAATGCGGTCAGGACGGTGCGGCGGGTCATGCGGAATTCGGTCAACTGGATACCCCCGGTTCGCGGTGGCGCCTGTCGGGCGGCGCCCGACAGGTATGGCAACGCGCGTTGTCAGATATAGCGGACATTCGACGCGCCCGTGGAGGAATCGCCCACGCGATCGTGTCAGGATTGGAGCCATGAGTATCGGAACACTTGTTCTGCTCCGCCACGGCGAGAGCGAATGGAACGCGATGAACCTGTTCACCGGCTGGGTGGACGTGCACCTCACCGACAAGGGCGTGGCCGAGGGCAAGCGTGCAGGCGCCCTGCTCGCAGAGCAGAACGTCCTCCCCGACGTTCTCTACACCTCGCTGCTGCGTCGTGCGATCAGCACCGCGAACTTCGCTCTCGATGCTGCGGACCGCCACTGGATCCCGGTGGTGCGCGACTGGCGACTCAACGAACGTCACTACGGCGCCCTGCAGGGCAAGAACAAGGCCGAGATCAAGAGTGAGTTCGGTGAGGAGCAGTTCATGCTCTGGCGCCGCAGCTACGACACTCCTCCGCCTGCGATCGAGCCCGGTTCGAAGTACAGCCAGGACCAGGATCCGCGCTACGCAGGCGTCGACGAGGTGCCGCTGACCGAGTGCCTGCAGGACGTCGTCACCCGGCTGATCCCGTATTGGGAAGAGACCATCTCGAAGGACCTGCTGGCGGGTAGGACGGTGCTGGTCACCGCGCACGGAAACTCGCTGCGGGCCCTGGTCAAGCATCTCGACGGAATCTCCGACGACGACATCGCCGGGCTGAACATCCCGACCGGTATCCCGCTGCGTTACGACCTCGACGAGAATCTGCGTCCGCTCAATCCCGGCGGAACCTACCTCGACCCCGAGGCTGCCGCGGCGGGCGCTGCTGCGGTCGCGAACCAGGGTGCGAAATAGGTGTGAACAGGCAAACCGGACCCCGCGTGACTCTCCGTCGCGCGGGGTCCGGCAAACTTCGGGTGAACACCGGACCAACCGTTGAAAAATGGCTTGTGACGTGCAGTGAGTGTTGACGACCCCCTGTGGCTGCACGGACAGGTGTCATTACGATTCGAATCGTGAATGTTCTGCAGATCGTCCTGGTGGCCGTTGTCGCCGCAATCCTGGGCGCACTGCTCGCCGCCTCAGTGATGTGGTCGCGCCGACGTAGCGACCGAGGCAGCGACGACGAACTCACGATGGCGACCGTGCTGGACCGCGTCGTATACGGCGCCTCCACCGGTATCGCAGTCGTCGACAAGTTCCACGACGTCATTCTCTACAACCCGCGCGCCGAGGAACTCGGCCTGGTGAGCCGACGGCTCCTCGATGAACGCGCATGGATCGCCGCAGGCCGGGTCCTCGATGACGGGACGACTGTCGAAATCGACCTCAGCCGGAAGAGCCCGCACGGACGCGACCGTGTCGCGGTGCGTTGCGTCGCCAGAAAGCTGCTCGACGACGATCCGCGTTTCGTGGTGCTCTACGCATACGACGACTCCGAGCAGGTCCGGATGGAAGCCACCCGCCGGGATTTCGTTGCCAACGTCAGCCACGAACTCAAGACTCCGGTGGGCGCGATGGCGTTGCTGGCCGAGGCCCTGCTCGAGTCCGTCGACGACCCGGAGAGCGTGCGCCACTTCGGGCAGCGGGTCCAGAGCGAAGCGACCCGGCTCGGCAACATGGTCACCGAGTTGATCGCGTTGTCGCGGTTGCAGGGCGCCGAGAAGCTCCCGGACCTCGAGGAGGTCGATGTCGACACGGTGATCGACGACGCCCTCGACCGCACCCGGCTCACCGCCGAGAACGCGAACATCGAGATCAACACCGACCGTCCGAACGGATATCAGATGCTCGGCGATCATCTCCTGTTGGTGACGGCGCTGACCAACCTGATAGAGAACGCGATCGCCTATTCCCCGCCGGGCAGTCCGGTGACGGTGAGCAGATCGCTGCGCGACGGCTGTGTCGCGATCGCGGTAACCGATCGGGGGATCGGGATCGAGCGTCAGGACCAGGAGCGCGTCTTCGAGCGCTTCTTCCGCGTCGACAAAGCGCGGTCGCGGGCAACGGGTGGTACCGGCCTCGGTCTGGCGATCGTCAAGCACGTCGCGGCGAATCACCACGGCGACATCGTGCTGTGGAGCAAGCCGGGAACAGGCTCGACATTCACACTGCTCATCCCCGCCCATTTCGAGAAGGGCGACGACGAGCCCGCCGCAACGCGGCACGATACGACGGTCGGGCAATGAGTCCGATCGGATCCGCACCCGGAATCGGGTGGCATACGACAGAGAATCAACGGAGGACGCAACGGTGACGCGTGTGCTGATCGTGGAAGACGAGGAGTCGCTGGCGGATCCGCTCGCATTCCTGCTGCGCAAGGAGGGGTTCGAGACGACGATTGCGGGGGACGGGCCCACAGCGCTGGCAGAGTTCGACCGGGGTGGGGCGGACATCGTCCTGCTCGACCTGATGCTCCCGGGCATGAGCGGTACCGATGTGTGCAAGCAGCTGAGGAGCCGTTCAGGCGTGCCGGTCATCATGGTGACCGCGCGTGACAGCGAAATCGACAAGGTCGTGGGACTCGAACTCGGCGCCGACGATTACGTGACCAAGCCGTACTCGGCGCGGGAGCTCATCGCCCGGATCCGTGCGGTATTGCGGCGAGGCGCCGACCCGGACGTCGAGATCGGGCAGGATGACGCGGTGCTTGCCGCCGGTCCGGTGCGCATGGACGTCGACCGGCACGTCGTGCAGGTCAACGGCGAGGACGTGGCCCTGCCTCTGAAGGAATTCGATCTGCTCGAGTACCTGCTGCGCAACTCGGGGCGCGTTCTGACTCGTGGGCAGCTCATCGACCGAGTCTGGGGGGCCGATTACGTCGGCGATACGAAAACCCTCGATGTCCACGTCAAGCGGTTACGTTCGAAGATCGAGACCGATCCCGCGAAGCCGCAGCATCTGGTGACCGTGCGGGGGCTGGGTTACAAGCTGGAGGGCTGATACAAGCCGGAGGATGGACGCCCGAGGCGCCCGGCGCGTGGTTTCGGTAACCGGAGCCATCGAAACCACGCGCGGGTTCAGCGGTGCTCGGCGGCCGCGGTGGCCGGATGGATCGCGATCAGTCCGAGACCCTCGCGGCGCTTGCACAGCCGGGCGAGTTCGTCGTAGGCCGGTTTCCCGATCAGTTCCCGGAGTTCGGGTGCGTACGACTGCCACACCGGCTTCGCACCGACATGTGCATCGGGCGAGCCGGAGCAGTACCAGTCCAGATCGTGGCCGCCCTCACCCCAGCCTCGCCGGTCGAATTCGGTGATCGCGGTGCGCAGAATCTCGGTGCCGTCCGGTCGTTCGACCCAGTCCTGGGTCCGGCGGATGGGAAGTTGCCAGCACACGTCCGGCTTCATCTCGAGCGGTTCGATTCCGCGGCGCAACGCCATCTTGTGCAGCGCGCAGCCCACGCCGCCTGCGAAGCCCGGACGGTTGAGGAAGATGCACGCGCCCTTGTGGCGGCGGGTGCGAAGCGCGGGCTCGTCCTCGAGTTCGTCCTCCTCGAGATAGCCCTTCTTCCCGAGGCCCTTCTCCATGAATTGCCAGTCGTCGGGAGTGAGATGCTTCACGGCTCCGGCCAGCTTCTTCCGGTCGTCGCTGTCGGTCAGGAACGCGCCGTGCGAGCAGCATCCGTCGTCGGGTCGCTCGGCGATGATGCCTTGGCATGCGGGCGTCCCGAACACGCAACTCCACCGGGAGAGCAGCCAAGTCATGTCTGCAGCGATTATGTGTTCGTCATTGTCGGGGTCGGTGAACTCGACCCATTCGCGTGGAAAGTCGAGGGGAACTTCTGGGGCCGGAACGAGCTTGGGCCGAGTTCCGGACGTACCTGCTGTCACAACTCCTGACGGTAGACCCAGTACCGTATCAATGTGCGCCTAGGGGTACTCGACGTCGGAAGCAACACCGTTCATCTGCTGGTGGTGGACGCCCATCGTGGCGGCCATCCCACACCCATGAGCTCGACCAAGGCAACGCTGCGGTTGTCCGAGAACATCGACGACGACGGGAACCTGACGGTCTCCGGTGCCGATCGGCTCGTGGAGACGGCAGAGGAGTTCGCAGGCATCGCCGCAACCTCCGGCTGCGGCGAACTCATGGCGTTCGCCACCTCGGCGGTCCGCGACGCCGGAAATTCGGAGGAGGTTCTGGCCCGGGTTCGGAACGAGGCCGGGGTGAACCTCGATGTGCTGTCCGGTGTCGACGAGGCCCGATTGACGTTCCTTGCGGTGCGCCGCTGGTACGGATGGAGTGCCGGTCGCATTCTCAATCTGGATATCGGTGGCGGCTCGCTCGAGCTGACCTTCGGTGGTGACGAGGATCCCGACGTGGCGTACTCGCTGCAATTGGGTGCCGGACGCCTGACCCGGGACTGGTTCCGGGACGATCCTCCCGGCAAGCGTCGCATTGCGGCGTTACGCGACTGGCTCGATGCCGAACTCGCGGGGCCGACGAAGCATCTGCGTAGTGCAGGCGACCCCGATCTTTGCGTCGCGACTTCCAAGACTTTCCGTACACTGGCACGGTTGACGGGTGCAGCACCCTCGTCGGCGGGTATTCGTGTCCGACGAACGTTGACGGCGAGCGGTCTGCGGCAACTGATCGCGTTCATCTCGCGGATGACCACCTCGGACCGCGCGGAGCTCGAAGGCGTGAGCTCGGACCGGTCCCAGCAACTCGTCGCAGGTGCACTGGTGGCCGAAGCAAGTATGCGGGCGCTCGGGGTGGAGACCTTGGAGATCTGCCCGTGGGCGTTGCGTGAGGGTTTGATTCTTCGGAAGCTCGACACTGAGATGGGCGGGGAACTGGTGGTGGCATCCAAGTGACCGACAGCAAGGGCACGGATACCGGACAGATATCGGTAGCGGAACTGCTCGCGCGTAACGGCAAGAAGGTCGGTACGCGCAGCAGCGGCGGTGGCCGTCGCCGCCGCGGCACCTCCGGTGGTATCTCGGTTGCGGAACTGACCGGCGAAATACCGATCACCCGGCCGGCCGCCGAAGCGCAGCCGACCGCGACGCCGGAGTCCGGGCGCGGTTCGGCCGGGGACGATCGCAGTCCACAGGCACCTGCGGTGGCGACCCCCAGGACGCCGAAGGTGGAGCCTGTCGTTCCCGAGACACCGAAGGTCGAGCCGGTCGTGCCCGCTACCCCGAAGGTAGTGGCACCGGAGTTGTCGACCCCGGTGCCACCGTCTGCCAACGAGCTGACGACGATCACCTCGACTGTGGCCGACGCGGAGGCGACGACTGTGACACCCGCTGTTGTCGAGCCGGTCGCTGCCGACCCCGTGGTCCGCACGCCGACGGTCCGCAAACCCGCCGCCGGCAAGACCGAGTTCGGGCAGACCGCCGCGCCGGATCGTCCGGGCACGAACGCGGATGGCGCCAAGGTCGAATCGCCGACCGAGGTCATCCGTCCGGAGGCTCTACCCCGTCGAGCCAGGGCGCACCTGGACAATGTGACCGGGTCCGTCCCTGTGGTCAAGCAGGCATCGCCGTCGCCGCGTGTATCCGAGACCCCCGAGCCTCGACTGCTTTCCGGCCCGGCAAGCGATCTCCAGGGCACCGCCGCGGACAACGAGGACGACGAGACCACGACCATCGGTGTTGCGGAGGACGAGGGCGGCGGCAAGTCGCCTTCCAAGAGCAAGTTCCCGTCGAAGAACAAGGCTGCGCCGAGCAAGCCCTCCGGCAAGGCCGCTTCGGGTAGCGGGGCAGCAGCGAAGGGCACCTCCGGCAAAAGCAAGCCCGACACCGATTCGGACGACGTCGTCGACGGGTCTGGGAGCAGTGCCAAACAGTGGCTGTTGCTCGTCGGCGAGAGTATCGCCGCGATCGTCGTCGGCGGTCTGTTGTTCAAGGGCTTCGAGAAGCTGTGGGACATGATGCCGTGGGTGGCGTTCGGTCTGGCGTTGCTCGTGATCGTCGGCCTCGTGGCACTGGTGCGGGTTCTGCGCCGTACGGACGACATCACCAGCCAGTTGATCGCTGTCGGGGTCGGAGCGTTCGTGGCGTTCGGTCCGCTGTTGTTCCTACTGCCCAACGGATGAGGCTGCGGTCGTGGTGACAGCGCGGCGAATCCCGGTGGGGTTGTCGACGGCTTCGGTGTATCCGGAGAACACCGAGGCGGCGTTCCGGTTCGCCGCCGACCTCGATTACGACGGGGTCGAACTCATGGTCTGGGTGGACCCGGTGAGTCAGGACCCGGGGTCGGTCCTGCGGCTCGTGCGCAAATACGGAGTTCCCGTCCTCGCAGTGCATGCGCCGTGCCTGCTCATCTCTCAGCGGGTCTGGGGTGCGGATCCGGTGGCGAAGCTCGGACGGTCGGTCGAAGCGGCCGAGATCCTCGGTGCATCGACCGTGGTGGTACATCCGCCTTTCCGCTGGCAACGTCGATATGCCGAAGGATTCGTCGATCAGGTGAAGACTCTCGAGCAGGGCAGCCACGTATCTGTGTCTGTCGAGAACATGTACCCGATGCGTGCGGACGTGCTGTTCCGCGACCGGGGTACCGATCGTCTGCGGCGCCGTGGCGGTCCCGGCCCGGCAGTGTCGGCCTACAGTCCGTCGCTCGATCCGACCGACACCGGCTTCGACCACTACACGCTCGACCTGTCGCACACTGCCACTGCGGGGATGGATGCGCTCGCGCTCGCAGCCCGGATGGGGGCGGGGCTCAATCACCTGCACCTCGCAGACGGTCGAGGGTCGTCGATGGACGAACACATGATCCCGGGGGACGGCGAACAGCCCTGCGCGGACGTGTGTAGGCAACTCGCCGGCAGCGACTACGCGGGCCAGGTCGTGCTCGAAGTGAGTACGCAGAGCGCGCGGACCCGGTCCGAGCGGTCGGTGATGCTCGGTCGGGCGCTCTCGTTCGCGCGAGAGCATCTCGACCGCCCCGCGCAGAGCGCGATCGCCCCTGGTCCCGAGCGCCCGCGTGCGGCAGATGTCGTTCGGGTCCCGCATGCGGAGGCAGCGCGGGTTCCGGGTGGCTCCGAGGTGTCAGAGGGCGCCGATCCCGGCGCAGAGAACCGCGACACCTGAGATCACGACACCGACGGTCAGCGACGCGGCGCCGAGCCACACCGAGGCCATCATCCGGCCCGGGCGTGTGGGATCCGTGCCGAGAACCGAGAGGAAGAAGCCGGCCGGAATGAGGATCGCGGAGATCAGCACGGCGATGGACCCTGCCGCTCCCCATCCCGGTGATGCACCCGTGACTCCGGTGGTAACGGCGACCAGGATGCCGAGCGTCACGAGGACTCCGGCGTGCGCGTGGCCCGCGCGGAAGAAGGACTTCTGAAGGTCGTTGACGGGTACGCCGCCGTGTGCGATGCGCAGTAGGAAGGTTCCCCCGAAGGCGATACCTGCAACGGTCAGCAGTGTGACCCCGACGGCGATGACGAGCACGGGGTGCATGGGATGCCCCTCTCTCCATATTGGATACTACAGCTATCCAATATTGGATAGCTGTAGTATCTGATGTCAACAGCAAATCGGAGGTGACATGCGAATCTCGGAATTGGCGGCGCGTAGCGGTGTGCCGCTGGCCACCGTGAAGTACTACCTGCGCGAGGGGCTGCTGATGCCGGGCCACGCAACGAGCGCCACGCAGGCCCGATACGACGACGAGCACGTACGCCGACTCGGTTTGATTCGCGCGCTCGCAGGTCAGGGGCTGCCGCTCGACAAGATCAAGGCAGTGGTGGCGCTCGCTGAGAATCCGGACGAGGATCTGTTCGTCACTCTCGGCAAGGCGGTGATGGCGCTCCCCCCGTATGTCGACAACCCACCCGACGCCGACTATCCCCGCACTCGTGCACTGCTCGAACGGCTCGGGCAGTTGTACGACCCGAAGTTCACTGCGGTCGCCCAACTCGAAGCTGCGCTCGCAGCACTCGACTCGGCCGGTCTGACCATGTCCGATCGACGCATCGACGTCTACGGCGAGCACATCCGCGAGATTGCCGACCTCGACGTCGACCTTCTTCCGACGAGGACTCGGCAGGAAACCGTCGAAGCTGCCGTGCTGGGCACCGCGTTGTACGAACCGGTACTCGCCGCGATGCGGCGTCTCGCGCACCAGCACCGTGCCGCCCGGATCTTCGCCGCGGCGGCAGACACCGACCAGCCAGGCTCCACAGAACCCGCTCGAAACCCGCAGGAGATCCAGTGACCACCGACCATCCGTTCCGTGACCTGACCACACTTACGGCCGCCGGCGAGGGCGCCTGGTCGGCGCACATCGCACCCACCTGGACCATCGGACCCAAGGTGCACGGCGGCTGCCTGCTCGCAGTGAGCGCAGCCGCAGCCCGCCGCGCCGGAATCGAGGCCGGAGCCGACCCCGCCGTCCAACCTCTCGCCGTGAGCGCGTCCTTCGTATCCGCGCCCGACCCGGGCGAGGTCGAGATCACCACCGTGGTCCGGAAGCTGGGTAAGCAGGTCTCCGTCGTGGACGCCACAATCGGACAGGGTGGCCGTGTCGCGGTGCGCGCGAGCATCACGCTCGGCGTGCCCGACGGCGGCGAGCCGCGGCACGCCGTACCGCATCCCGCGACCGAGATGCCCGCTTCGCCGCCCGAGGATGTTGTGGTGGTCACTCCTGACCATCCGATGGGGCAGATCGTGAACCTGTGCGGGTCCGTCGACATCCGTGTCGACGAGTCGACCGCCGGATTCCTCCGCGGTGACCAGGACGGCGATCCACGGATCGCGATGTGGACCAAGCTCCGCCCCGTCGATGAGGCGGACCTCGACACGCTGGCCCTGTTCGCACTCATGGCAGGAGACATCTCGGCGCCCGTGACGATGAATCGCGGCATGTTCGGGTGGGCACCCACCGTGCAGCTGACCGTATATCTGCGCGCGCTTCCCGCGCCGGGCTGGCTGCGCGTGACCAATGAAAGCATCGTGCTCGGGCAGACATGGTTCGAATCGGATCACACCGTGGTCGATTCGTCGGGGGCAGTGGTGGTGCAGTCCCGCCAGCTCGCGATGATTCCGCGCTGACCCGATCCGCCTTCGAAAAAGCGGCGGTCCATCGACCGCGGGACTGCGATGCGTGCCACACAGGGGACCCGTGGCACGCTGTCACCCATGACGAGAATTGCGGTGATCGGTGGCGGCAGAATCGGTGAGGCCCTGATCTCGGGGCTGCTGCAGAACGGCTACGCCACCAAGGACCTCGTGGTGGTCGAGAAACTGCCCGAGCGTGCAGATGAACTGGCGCGTGCGTATGCGATCCGCGTCACCGACGGCACGGCCGACGCGGTCGAGGGCGCCGACGTGATCGTCGTGGCGGTCAAACCCGGCGACGTCGATCCGGTGATCGCCGACGTGGCCTCGGCGGATCTCGACAACGACACCGAGCAGATCGTCGTTTCGCTCGTCGCGGGCGTCACCACCGCCCAGTACGAGAACAAACTCCCCGCAGGTGCTCCCGTCGTCCGAGTGATGCCCAACACCCCGATGCTCGTCGGTCAGGGCGCGAGCGTGCTTGCCGCAGGGCGCCACGTGAAGGGCGAACATCTCGACCTCGTGCGCGAGTTGCTCGGATCGGTGGGCACCGTTTCGGTCGTACCCGAATCGCAGATGGATGCCGTCACCGCGGTCTCGGGTTCCGGCCCCGCGTACTTCTTCCTCGTCGCCGAGGCGATGATCGACGCGGGCGTCGCGCTCGGGCTCAGTCGCGCCGTCGCCACGGATCTCGTGGTGCAGACCATGACCGGCTCCGCGGCAATGCTCGCCCGATCCGGAGAGAACGCGGCGGATCTGCGTGCAGCCGTGACGTCGCCCGGAGGTACGACGGCCGCAGCGATCAGAGAATTCGAGCGGGGCGGGATCCGTACCGCGTTCTACGACGCGCTCGAGGCCGCGCGGCAACGATCGGTGCAGCTAGGCACCCGTTCCGACTAGCCGAACATCGGGTGGACGGGCCGCGCGACACGCCGTACTGGTGTGACAGAAGTGGAATTGGTGGCCGTCATCGTCGCACAGGAACCATTCGTCACGCTAAGCTCGAATGAGCACGTGCGTGTCTGTTCCGCCGGAGGGGAAGCCGGCGGCGCGGACGTGCCGGAGGTGTGTAATGGTTTCAGGAAATACACCGTCGAAGGGTCAACCCCAAGACGGACAGTCGGTCCTCGCAGGTACCCAATTCCTGACGGTCGCCGAAGTGGCGTCGTTGATGAGGGTGTCGAAGATGACCGTGTACAGGCTTGTACACAGCGGTGAACTGCCTGCTGTGCGCGTTGGACGCTCGTTCCGGGTGCACGCAAAGGCGGTTCACGACTATCTCGAGACATCGTATTTCGACGTCGGGTAACCCCGGCTCGGAAGGCTGTGGGAGCACGGAGCGGACCTCGATTTCATCCGGTCGTTCCTGCACCGGTACGATTGCAATTCGTCGTACCGGTCAGCCGGTGTCGTGAGGCGCTGAGCTCGTCACCACGAGGCCCAGCGTCCGACAGAAGAAGGCGTACGTCACCGGCGTGCGCAGGAACGCTATAAGAACGCGAGGGAACCCACATGGGGTCTGTGATCAAGAAGCGCCGCAAGCGCATGTCGAAGAAGAAGCACCGCAAGCTGCTCCGCCGCACTCGCGTGCAGCGTAGGAAACTCGGCAAGTAGGCCGCTGTCGATCATCGGCATGCGAGCTGCCGCCGGTAGCAGTACTGCCTGACGAATGCCCGTCACCCATGGTGGCGGGCATTCGACGTTTCTGCACGGTGAGCAACCGGACGTTTACCCGGGTGTCATGCGATGTTGCCGATGTCACCGTATTGTTGTAGCGCATACCGTCCTGCGGTCGAGGTGGGATCGCCGACGGAGATGTTCTGCAAGCAGGGGGTGCTGTGACTTCACACGGGCGACAGGCCGAGCCGCCAGGTGTCGTATTGGTGACGGGTGCGAGCCGATTCCTCGGTGGCTTCCTCGTCACCCGGCTGGCTCAGAACCCCGACATCGAACGTGTCATCGCGGTCGATACCCAGTCGCCCACCAAAGACATGCACCGACGCATGGGGCGCGCCGAATTCGTCCTCGCCGACATCAGGAATCCACTGATCGGCAAGGTCATCAGAAACATGAACGTCGACACCGTCGTGCACGCCTCAGCGGTCACCAAGGCGCCCAAATCGGGAGCACGCGCCGCGATGAAAGACATGAACGTCATCGGCGCGATGCAACTGTTCGCGGTGTGCCAGAAGGCGCCGTCGGTACGCAAGGTCGTGTTGCGGTCGTCGTCGGTCGTCTACGGCTCGAGCGCCAAGGACCCCGTGAAATTCACGGAGGAGATGAGCGCGCGGCGCCGCCCCACCGGCGCGTTCGCCCGCGACATGATCGAGATCGAGGGTTACCTGCGAGGTCTGGCCCGGCGACGCAGCGACATCGCCACCACGATCCTGCGGCTCGCGCCCACCGTCGGGAACCGCCTGCCCGGTTCGGTCTCGAACTACCTCACCTCACCGCTGGTTCCCAATGTCCTCGGTCGCGACGCACGATTGCAGTTGCTGCACGAGGAGGATGCGCTCGGCGCTCTCGAGTGCGCAACACTGGGCGGTCCGTCCGGTACCTACAACGTGGCAGGCGACGGCATCGTGATGATGACACAGGCCGTCCGACGCGCAGGTGGCCTGACCGTGCCGATGCCCTACGGCCTGTTCCGCAACGTGGGTCACGCTCTTGTGGGATCGGTCATGAAGTCGTTCACGAAGGAAGAACTCGACTACTTCCACTTCGGATGCGGACTCGACACGACACGCATGCGCGAAGAACTCGGATTCGAACCACGCTGGACCACCAAGGAAGCCCTCGACGACTTCGCGCGAGGAATCGGGATGTCCCGCATCGTGAAGTCCGAATGGGTCGACAAGGCCGAATCGATGCTGCTTTCCACTCTTGGGGAGCGGACGGAGGTGCGATGACTCAGGTTGCCAAGGTCATACCGTTGCACGGAGGAAGTCGGCGCACCGCTTCGGGCCGGCCCGCGGAGTCCTTCGACGTGCATCCGTCGCAAGGCGCCCCGGCCGGGGATGCCCCACCGCAGCACACCGTCGTCGACGGATTCCTCGATGATCTGCGCACCGCTCTGATCGGGCACGTGACAGGGGGCGCGGAGTTCCTCAGGCGGCGGATCACAGGTGACTACGAGGTCGACGACTTCGGTTTCGACCCGCATTTCAACGACAACATCCTCATGCCCACGCTGCGTCCACTGTTCGACAAGTGGTTCCGCGTCGAAGTACGGGGGGTGGAGAACATTCCCACCGACGGGCGTGCACTCATCGTCGCGAATCACGCGGGCACTCTGCCCGTCGACGCCCTGATGACCTCCGTCGCCGTGCACGACCGCGCACACCGGCCGCTGCGGATGCTTGCGGCCGATCTCGCCTTCGACATGCCGGTCGTCGGCACCGTGGCGCGTAAAGCGGGGCACACCCTCGCGTGCCATCCCGATGCCGAACGGCTTCTCGAACAAGACCAGGTCGTCGCTGTGTTCCCGGAAGGGTACAAGGGGCTCGGCAAGCCGTTCAAGGAGCGATACAAGCTGCAGCGCTTCGGACGCGGCGGTTTCGTCTCGGCAGCGCTGAAGACACAAGCACCGATCATTCCGTGCTCGATCGTGGGATCCGAGGAGATCTACCCGAACATCGGCAATCTCACCTCGCTTGCACGGTTGGCCGGGTTGCCCTACTTCCCGATCACGCCGCTCTTTCCCGCCCTCGGCCCGCTCGGTGCGGTGCCGTTGCCGTCCAAGTGGTACATCGAATTCGGTACGCCCATTGCGACCGACGTCCACGACGAAGTGGCGGCCGATGATCCGATGGTGTTGTTCGAGGTCACCGACCACGTTCGTGAAGTGATTCAGCAGACGCTCTACAAATTGCTCACTCGCCGCAGGAACGTATTTCTCGGCTGAGGTCAGGCCGGGTCAGGCGGCTCGGTCGCGGCGCCGTCCGAGCGCAATGGCGACCGCGCCGCCGGCCGCGCCGAGGCCGAGAGCCGTCGGCACTCCGACCTTCGCTGCCTTACGTGCCGTGCGGAAGTCGCGTACTTCCCACCCCCGGGTGCGTGCAACCTGCCGCAGATCGGGATCGGGATTGATCGCGACCGCCGTACCCACGAGCGACAACATCGGCACGTCGTTGTGGCTGTCGGAGTACGCAGTGCACCGTTTGAGATTCAGGCCCTCCCGGATCGCGAGGGCACGCACCGCGTGCGCCTTGCCGAGTCCGTGCAGGATGTCGCCGACCAGACGGCCCGTGAACACCCCGTTCTCGGACTCTGCAACGGTTCCCAGGGCGCCGGTCAGGCCGAGGCGTTTGGCGATGACGTCGGCGAGTTCGACCGGGGTGGCCGTGACGAGCCACACTTGTTGGCCCGCGTCGAGATGCATCTGCGCGAGCATGCGGGTGCCCGGCCAGATCTTGTCGGCGATTATGTCGTCGTAGACCTCTTCGCCGAGTCGGCGGAGTTCGGCTGTGGACCTGCCCTGCACGAAGGACAGTGCCTTGTCGCGGCCGCTTGCGACGTCGGCGCTGTTCTCCTTACCCGTGATCCGGAACTTCACCTGTTGCCACGCGAACTCGAAGAGGTCGGTCTTACGGAAGTAGTTGCGCGCAACGAGGCCGCGGGCGAAGTGGATGATCGACGCGCCCTGCACCATCGTGTTGTCGACGTCGAAGAAGGCGGCTGCGGTCAGATCGATCGCGCCGCGTGCGCCGGGCTCGGCTCCCGGCTCGGGCGCTGCTTCCGGTTCTGTCCGGGCACCGTGCAAGGCGAGTGCCGCATCGGCACTCGCTTCGCCGGCGAGGTTCGCGCGGACCTCTTCTTCGCTCGGGCCGAATTTGCGCGACAACCGGCGCCGGCCGGGACGGATGAACCGTGCCCACGCTTCACCCATACCCCGCCCGTATGGCAACAAACGTTCAGGCACTCGCACCTCCAGCGTCGTGACGGTCGTGCCGACCTGTCGTCACACCCCAACGCACGACCCGCCGCAAGCGTAGCCCGTGGTGGACGCGCTATCAGGGTTCGGCGTTCAGGTGCTGCCCGGGTGTGACGTTCGTCTCCGGGGCCCATGCCGCACAGTGGAGGTCATGAGCGATCGACACTCCGGCCCGGCCGGAACCCCTGTATCTGCACACGAGGTGACGCTCCTGATTCGCGCGGGGTGCGGTAGTTGCGGACCTGCGCGCACCGTTCTCGAAGCACTGTGTGCGGACTTCGGGGTGCAGGTCACCTGCATCGATGTCGACGAAGCCGCCGCTGACGACCCCGAATTGCGGGCCGAGTTCGGGGACCGTCTCCCTGTTGTGCTCCTCGACGGCAAGGAGCACAGCTACTGGGAGGTCGACGAGCAGCGATTGCGCGCAGATCTCGCCCGGTGACGCTGTCGCTCCCGGTCGTGACGCAGGTGGGAAGCACATTCGGGGGCCTTCGAGCAACTTTGTGCATGGCTTCACAAGCGGTTACCGTGGTGAGGACGAAATCCCGGATCACCGTGAGGCCGGACGTGTCCACCGGCCGGACGAGGAGCCACGAACGTGACGCAACCGCACCCACCGCAGGGCGACGACGCCCGCGGCAACGCCGGGACCGGCGAGGGTGCCACTCCGAATTCCGATCGTGTCGCGCCTGGCTTTCAGCACCGGGACATCCCCCAGGCTACTGTGACGCGTCTCGCCAACTATCTGCGGGTCCTCGGAAGCCTCTCCGAAGCGGGCACACTCATCGTCTCGAGTGAAGAATTGGCGAGCGCCGCCGGGGTCGGTTCGGCGAAGCTCCGCAAGGACCTCTCGTTCCTCGGCCCCAACGGCGTGCGCGGCGTCGGCTACGACGTCGTTCGCCTGCAGGCACGCATCGAGAATGCGCTCGGGCTCGATCGCGGCCACCACGTCGTTCTCGTAGGAGTGGGCAGTCTCGGGCGCGCTCTCGCCTGCTATCCCGGATTCGATCGTCGCGGCTTCACCCTCGCGGGGCTGTTCGATGCCGACCCGGCTCTGGTGGGGACGACCGTCGGTGGCCTTGTGGTCCGGGGCGTCGACCGGCTCGAATCCGACGCTCACGAGCTGGGCGCCACCATCGGTGTCGTGGCCACACCCGAGGATGCAGCGCAGGACGTCTGCGATGTGCTCGTGCGTTCCGGCGTCCGCAGTGTCCTGAGCTTCGCGCCGATCGAGCTCGAGGTGCCCGATCATGTCGAGGTGCGCCGCGTCGACCTCGCGGTCGAACTGCAGGTGCTCTCGTTCAACAGCGCACGAAACGAACAACTTCTCCGGGTTGCCGGGGAAGCGCACACTGCGAGTGTTCAGCCCGCCCGCGGCCCGCACGGGTCTGCTGTGTCCACGCCGAGTCCGGCTCGGCGATCCAGAACAGGCAAGGCGGGCCCCTTGGGTTCGGCCGTGACCAGAAACGGATCGGTGATTGCACCGTGAGTGTCCTCCTCGTTGGCATTTCGCACCGGAGCGCCCCGGTATCGGTTCTCGAGAAGGTGGCCGTCGCGGACACCGATCGACCCAAGCTGACCGACAAGATGATGGCGTCGGATCACATCTCCGAGGCGATGATCGTCTCGACTTGCAACAGGGTCGAGATCTATGCAGTCGTCGATGCGTTCCACGGTGCGCTCGCCGACGTCAGCGAATTGCTGTCGGAGCACGCCGGACTCACTCTCGCAGACCTGCACAAGCACGCATACGTGCGCTACAGCGAGGCTGCCGCGGAGCATCTCTTCGCGGTGGCCAGCGGCCTCGACTCCATGGTCGTCGGTGAGCAGCAGATTCTCGGACAGATCCGCACCGCCTACGCGACCGCCGATGCGCAGCAGGCTGCAGGGCGTGCATTGCACGAACTCGCTCAGCAGGCGTTGCGAGTCGGTAAGCGTGTGCATTCGGAAACCGGGATCGACGCAGCAGGCGCGTCGGTCGTGTCGGTCGCACTCGACAAGGCCGGTGCGCTGTTCGGCAACGGCGGTCTGCAGGGGCGCACCGCCGCAGTGATCGGTGCAGGCGCAATGGGCGGTCTCGCGGTAGCGCACCTGACCCGTTCGGGCGTTGCCGAGATCATTCTCACGAACCGTACCCGCGACCGCGCCGAACGCCTCGCCGCCACGGCCCGCGGCAACGGCGTCGACGCTCAGGTCGTCGATTTCGGTGATCTTGCCGCTGCCCTTGCCCAGGCCGATGTCGCTGTCACCTGCACCGGAGCGGTCGGCACGGTCGTCACCCTCGCTGACGCCCACCGCGCACTCGCGCAGTCCGAACGCGGTGAACGCCCGCTGGCCATCTGCGATCTCGGGCTTCCCCGCGACGTCGAACCCACGGTGTCGGGGCTCCCCGGCGTGACGGTCTTCGACATGGAGGCACTACAGCGCGACCCCGCTGCGGGTGCTGCCTCCGCCGATGCCGAGGCAGCGCGCGCCATCGTGGCGTCCGAGCTCGCCGGATACCTGACCACACAGCGGCTCGCGGAGGTGACGCCCACTGTCACCGCACTGCGCCAGCGTGCGGCGGAAGTTGTCGAGGGCGAACTCATGCGCCTCGATTCCCGGCTCCCCGATCTCGGGGACGGTCAACGCGACGAGGTCGCGCGCACCGTGCGCCGTGTCGTCGACAAGTTGCTGCACGCACCGACCGTGCGGGTCAAGCAGCTTGCTTCGACGCCGGGGGGCGACCAGTATGCCGAGGCACTGCGGGAGTTGTTCGAGCTGCGACCAGGGGCAGTCGAAGCAGTTGCGACTCCCACGAAGGAACTGGGGTCTCTGACCGACCCGACCACGTCGGCGGATCTGTCCGCCGCACTTGATCCGGTCATCACGACGGAGCTGCGTGCTCCACGAAAGGACGGCAAGGTATGAGCGCCGAAGCCACCCGGATCGACGCATCGCGCGAGCAGCGCACATTGCGCATCGGTACTCGGGGCAGCGTGCTCGCCACCACGCAGGCAGGCACTGTCCGCGACGCCCTGATCGCAGCCGGGCATCCGGCAGAGCTCGTGGTCATCACGACGAAGGGCGATATCACACCCGGGCCTGTGCAGCGCATCGGTGTGGGTGTGTTCACCGCAGAACTCCGCGAGGCCCTGCTGGCCGGCGAAGTGGACGTGGCGGTGCATTCGTACAAGGACCTGCCCACGAAGCAGGATCCGCGCATGGTCGTCGCGGCGGTCCCTCCTCGTGAGGACCCGCGCGATGCCCTGGTTGCTCGCGACGGGCTGGTACTCGGAGAACTGCCCGCCGGGTCGAAGGTAGGCACGTCCGCTCCGCGTCGCCGCGCCCAGCTGGCGGCGATGGGCCTCGGTTTGCAGCTGGAGCCGTTGCGCGGCAACATCGACACCCGCATCGGCAAGGTCGATTCGGGCGAGCTCGACGCGATCGTCATCGCCCGCGCGGGACTGTCACGGATCGGGCGGCTCGACCGGGTCACCGAAGCGCTCGAGCCCGTCCAGATGCTGCCCGCGCCGTCTCAGGGAGCGCTCGCCGTCGAGTGCCGCGCCGAGGACGACGCCCTGATCGGAATCCTCTCCCGGCTCGATGATCCGGCGAGTCGCGCGGCGGTTGTCGCCGAGCGTGCACTGCTCGCCGAGCTCGAAGCAGGGTGCACCGCGCCGGTCGGCGCGATCGCAGAGGTCGTCGAGTCGCTCGACGACGACGGCCGTGTCTTCGAGGAACTGTCCGTACGCGGGTGCGCGGCCGCACACGACGGCTCGGACGTGCTCCGCGCGAGCATCGTCGGTTCACCCGACCGCGCAGAGGAACTCGGAAGGGCACTCGCCCGAGAATTGCTCGACCTCGGCGCGAAAGAACTGATCGTCGACGACGAGCAGTGGGCCGCCGATGATTGACGCTTCCGTTCAGCCCCGAATTTCCCTTACCGCAGATTTGATTGCACTGGAGAACAACCGATGAGCCGAGTCCGTAAGAACACTCCCGGACGGATCCTGTTCGTGGGATCGGGTCCCGGCGACCCGGCGTTGCTCACCGTCCGAGCGCGCGACGCCCTCACGGGCGCCACGATCGCCTTCACCGACCCGGACGTCGACAGGGATGTCGTCGCTCTGGTCGGCACCGACCTCGGCACCGACCCGGAGACAGGCGAGCCGATCGCCGACGTGCGTCCCGCACTGGGGGAGCCCACCGAGGTCGCCAAGACGCTGGTCGCCGAAGCGAAGAACGGCCACGACGTGGTGCGTCTCGTCGCGGGCGATCCGTTGACCACCGACTCTGTGATCGCCGAGGTCAACGCTGTGGCACGCACACAGGTGGTGTTCGAGGTGCTTCCCGGACTGCCCGCCGGTTCCGCAGTTCCGAGCTACGCGGGTATGGCCCTCGGGTCGTCCCACACCGAGGCCGACGTCCGCGGCGAGGTCGACTGGGCGGCCTTGGCCGCTGCTCCCGGCCCGTTGGTGCTGCACGCGACGTCCGGACATCTCGCCGAGACCGCGAGCGCGCTCGTCGAACACGGAATTGCTCCGCAGACCCCCGCCGCCATCACGGTGCGCGGCACGACGCGTCAGCAGCGTACCGTCGAGGCCACGCTGGCGACCCTCAACGACGCAGGCTCCGAGTTCGTCGGACCGCTGATCGTGACGGTCGGCAAGGTCGTGTCGCAGCGCAACAAGATGTCGTGGTGGGAATCGCGCGCTCTGTACGGCTGGACCGTACTGGTTCCCCGGACGAAGGAGCAGGCCGGTGAGATGAGTGATCGGCTCGTCTCACACGGTGCCATTCCGATGGAGGTACCGACGATCTCCGTAGAGCCTCCCCGCAGCCCCGCCCAGATGGAACGGGCCGTCAAGGGCTTGGTCGACGGTCGCTACCAGTGGGTGGTGTTCACCTCGACGAACGCTGTACGCGCCGTGTGGGAGAAGTTCGAGGAGTTCGGACTCGATGCCCGCGCATTCTCCGGTGTGAAGATCGCGTGCGTCGGTCAGGCCACCGCAGAGAAGGTGCGTTCGTTCGGTATCACCCCGGAACTCGTCCCCACGGGCGAACAGTCGTCCGAGGGTCTGCTTGCCGAGTTCGCGCCGTACGATGACGTGTTCGATCCGGTCAACCGGGTGCTCTTGCCCCGTGCGGACATTGCCACAGAGACGCTTGCAGAGGGCCTGCGTGAGCGCGGCTGGGAGATCGACGACGTCACTGCGTACCGCACCGTCCGGGCTGCTCCGCCGCCGGCGGAGACCCGCGAGATGATCAAGACCGGCGGTTTCGATGCGGTGTGCTTCACCTCGTCGTCCACGGTCCGGAATCTCGTCGGTATTGCCGGGAAGCCGCACGCGCGCACCATCGTCGCGTGCATCGGCCCGAAGACCGCAGAGACCGCGATCGAATTCGGGCTGCGGGTGGACGTGCGACCCGAGACCGCGCAGGTCGGTCCATTGGTCGAGGCGCTCGCCGAGCACGCAGCACGACTGCGTGCCGAGGGCGCCCTGCCTCCGCCGAGGAAGAAGTCCCGCGCCCGCCGCTGACCCACTCGTGCGCGGTTCCGGTGGTGACCGCTACCGGAACCGCGCTCGACTCCCCGAACTGATGAGGGTCCTGACGCCATGTTCCCCGATATTCGTCCCCGCCGATTGCGTACAACCGCGGCGATGCGTCGCCTGGTCGGGGAGACCTCGCTCGAACCCAGGCACCTGGTGCTTCCGATGTTCGTCGCCGACGGCCGCAGTGAACCATGGGAGATCCCGTCGATGCCGGGCGTCTACCAGCACACCGACGATTCGCTGCTCACCGCCGCGACCGCTGCCGTCGAGGCCGGCGTCGGTGGCCTCATGTTGTTCGGCGTGCCACGACCCGAAGACAAGGATGCGCGCGGGTCGGGGGCAACGGATCCCGACGGGGTGCTCAACCGTTCCCTCGCTGCATTGCGGAGTGAACTCGGCGACTCCACGGTGATCATGGCCGATACGTGCCTCGACGAGTTCACCGACCACGGGCACTGCGGGGTACTCGCGGCGTCGGGTGTCGTCGACAATGACGCAACGCTTGAGCGGTACGCGGAAATGGCGGTGGCACAGGCGGAATCCGGCGCTCATGTGCTCGGGCCCAGCGGCATGATGGACGGCCAGGTGGCTTCGATCCGGGCGGCGCTGGACGCTGCCGGTCACGCCGACGTCTCCCAGCTCGCCTACACCGCGAAGTACTCGTCCGCGTTCTACGGGCCGTTCCGCGAAGCGGTCGGCTCGTCGCTCGAAGGTGATCGCCGTACCTACCAGCAGGATCCGGCGAATCGGCGCGAGGCGCTGTACGAACTCGACCTCGACCTGGCCGAGGGAGCCGACATGATAATGGTCAAACCTGCCATGTCGTACCTCGACGTCCTGCGCGAAGTGGCCGACCGGTCGCCGGTCCCCGTTGCCGCATACCAGATTTCAGGGGAGTACTCGATGATCACCGCGGCGGCGGCGAACGGCTGGATCGACCGTGACGCTGCGATCCACGAATCGCTGCTCGGGATTCGTCGCGCAGGGGCGGACATCGTGTTGACGTACTGGGCTGCCGAAGTTGCGGGCAGGTTATCGTGAGCTTTCCACTGCCCCCGACACCCGGGTCTTCCGCACACGCCGCCCGGCCGGCCCCGCAGGACGTCGTCACCGCCTACCAATTGTGGTGCGGAGTTCTGCTTCTCACCGTGGTCACCCTGCTGTTCGGGGCATTCGACCTCTGGAACGGGCGGACCGAACTCGTCGACATGATGGTCGAGATGACAGCCGACACCGGGACGGAGGAACTCTCCCGCTCCGACCTCGATGCCGCGATCCCGATGGTCGTCGTCCTCACCGTGGTCTTCGGGCTGGCCATCGTCGGCCTGCTCTATCTCGTGGTCCGGCAGATGTCCAAGGGCAAGAACTGGGCACGCATGGCGCTGACCCTGATCGGTGTGTTCATGACCCTCTCGACGCTACCGACGGTGTTCGGTGTGGGAGTCGGCGGTGGATCCGGACTCGCCCTCGGTGTCATCTCCATCGTCCAGGCCGTGCTCACGGTGGGTGCGATCGTGCTGATGCATCGGCGCGAGTCCAACGCGTATTTTCTCCGGTTACCGGAGAACTGACCTCACAGCGCCCGGATTTGCGCACCGCGCAGTACCGGATTTGCGCACCGCGCAGTGCGGAGTACGGTGGGCTCACCATCGTCGGCCCACGTGGCCGCACTCCGTCGAGCGTAAGGACGTCATGCAGGTGGAACCCCGGCCCTACGGTCGTCGTCGCGAACTCGTGCTGATCGGTCTGATCGCCGTACTCGGTGTTGTGACAACGCTACTGGTCGTGATTCCCGGGGCGCTCACCGCTTGACCGGCCAGGCCGAACCTCGTGGCGTATCCGAGTCGCTGTTCTACGAGCCGGGCGCGAGATGGCGCACGGTCGCGTTCGGTCCTGTGTTCTGCACGGTGGCGTTGATCGTCGAACTCGCGACAGGTCCCGTCGTGCACTGGGTGGCGCTGCCGGTGCTCGCGATCGTGCTCGCCGGATTCGCCTACCTCATGGTCACCGCGGCGCGGCGTCACGTCAGTGTCGAACTCACTCGCACTGGGTTGCGGCAGGGTACCGAGGAACTCGAGGTCGGCGAGATCGAGGCGGTGCTGCCTCCCGCGATGGATTCGTGGGACGAACCGCAGCGTTGGGAGAGCGCCCGTGTACTCGGAGAACTCGCCAACGTTCCCCGCGGGCGGACCGCCATCGGCTTGCGGCTGCGGGGCGGGACGTTCGTACGAGCATGGGCCAAGGACGCCGACCGGCTCCGCGTGCGTCTCGGTGAGCTGGTCGGCGCCTGAGGCCCTCTCGATATTCAGGAGTGGGTTGCTCCCTCACGTTCGAGCATGGCGGACCCGAGCAGATACTCGGGTACGCCGAGGCCCTCGACGAGCGTCATCACGTGCGGCCGCAATGTGCGGCACCTCTCGTTGATCCCACGCAGCACCGCTTTGGAGCGCTCGACCGACAGGTGCCGGTGTTCCATGAACCACGCCTTGTCCTCGTCGATGACCGTCAGCGCGAACAGATCGCACAGATCGGAGAGGAGGTCGCATGCGGTTTCGTCCTTGCAGTCGTCGATGGCCGCGACGAAGGCCTCCAGGACGACCCGGTCGATGTGGGCCCGCGCGGCGTGCAGCACGTGGTCCTGCACGAAGTTGAATGCGTCGAACGGGTTGTCCTCGCGCTTGGTGGCGGCCTGCAGTCGCCGCGCTGCGGTGGAGAGCAGATACTGCTCGCGGTCCTCGAACATCGTCAGCTGGGTACCCCGATTGAAAAGACTGCCGTCCTCCTCGTTGTCCTGACGTGTGTCGAGGATCGTCTGGATGATCTGCTGCGCCGCGGTGCGCTTCTTCACGACATCCGAGATCGTGTCGGCAGCGAACCTCATCCACTCCACTGGACTCATCCCGCGGACCTCGTCGGCGTACGCCGTGAGCAATTCCTTCGCGACGAGCTGCGTGAGCACGTGGTTGTCGCCCTCGAATGTGGTGAACACGTCGACGTCGGCGCGCAGTGCGGTGAGCCGGTTCTCGGCCATGTAGCCTGCGCCGCCGCACGCCTCGCGTGCTTCCTGGATGGCGCGGGCCGCGTGCCAGGTGTTGGCCACCTTGAGGCCGGCGGCGCGGCCTTCGAGTTCGCGCTGTTCTTGGGGGTCCACGTCGGTCGGCGGCATCGACTGTATGCGGTGCATCGCCGAGATCAGCTCGTTCTGAGCGAAGCCCAGTGCGTACGACTTCGCGATGTGCGGCAGCAGTCGCCGCTGGTGGACCAGGTAGTCCATCAGGAGCACCTCGTCGTCTTGGCCCGGAGCATCGAACTGACGCCGTAGCAGCGCGTACCGCGTCGCGATCGACAGCGCGACCCGGGCCGCGGAGCCCGCCGACCCGCCAACGGTGACCCGCCCGCGGACGAGCGTGCCGACCATCGTGAAGAAGCGGCGGCTCGCGCTCTCGATCTCGGAGGTGTACGTGCCGTCCGCCTCGACGTCCGCGTACCGGTTGAGCAGGTTCTCGCGCGGTATCCGCACGTTGTCGAACACGATCCGGCCGTTGTCGACCCCCGGAAGTCCGCCCTTGTATCCGCAATCGGAGGTGGTCACACCGGGAAGATCGTTACCTTCGTCGTCGCGGAGAGGAACGACGAAACAATGCACCCCGTACGACTCGCCGTTCGTCACGAGCTGGGCGAACACTGCAGCGATCTTCGCGTGTTGCGCGGCACCGCCGATGTAGTCCTTGCGGGCCGACGGGGTAGGGGAGTGGATCACGAACTCATCGGTGGCAGGATCGAAGGTGGCGGTGGTTTCGAGGGCCTGTACGTCGCTGCCGTGGCCCGTCTCCGTCATGGCGAAGCAGCCGAGCAGATCCAGGTCGATCAGCGGGGTGATGTATTTGTCGTGGTGACGCTTCGTGCCGAGATTCTCGATCGCCCCGCCGAACAGGCCCCACTGCACGCCGGCTTTCACCATCAGGGACAGATCGGACATCGCGAGCATCTCGATCGACGCGACGGCGCCTCCGGCATCTCCGGTACCACCCGATTCGACGGAGAATCCCGACGCGGCGTACCCGTGCTCGGCGAGCAACCGCATCTGTTTCAGAGTGATGCCGCGGGCCTGTTCGAGGTCGGGGGTGTAGTGCGGCGCGAATGCCGGGTCGGCCATGTTCGTCCGGGCGCGCTCACGTGCGCTGTGCCATGCGCCGTCGAGGGCCCTGCTCAGATGTTCACCTGTAGTCGCCATGGTTCCGACCCTATGGCCGCAACACCGTCCCATGGGGGCTTCACGGCGCTCCGACACGCATGAAGACTGTAGTGAGATCCGAATCACAGCGCCTATCGCACACCGATCGGCTTTTTGGCAAATCGGGGGAAACTGGGACACTGGACGTCGTGACTGCGACTCCCGCTGCTTCCTCCGTCCACGACGCCGATTCGACGGCACTGTTCACCCGGGCGTCGAAGGTGACTCCCGGCGGGGTCAATTCCCCGGTCCGCGCATTCGGTTCGGTCGGCGGCACACCGCGGTTCATTGCCTCGGGATCCGGATACACACTCACCGATGTCGACGGCAATTCCTACGTCGACCTGGTGTGTTCCTGGGGACCGTTGATCCTCGGGCACGCGCACCCCGCTGTCGTCGAGGCCGTACGCACCACCGCAGCATCGGGTCTGTCCTTCGGTGCCCCTACTGCCGGTGAGGTCGAACTCGCCGAGGAAATCGTCGCCCGGATCGCGCCGGTCGAGCAGGTCCGGCTGGTCAACTCCGGCACCGAAGCCACCATGAGCGCGGTGCGTCTCGCGCGCGGATTCACCGGCCGCACGAAGATCATCAAGTTCTCGGGTTGTTATCACGGTCACGTCGACGCCTTGCTTGCAGATGCGGGCTCCGGGCTCGCGACATTCGGCCTGCCCACGTCGCCGGGTGTGACCGGGGCGCAGGCCGAGGACACCCTCGTCGTCCCGTACAACGACCTCGAAGCCGTGCGCGCGGCATTCGACGCGCATCCCGGGGCGATCGCCGCGGTGATCACCGAAGCCGCCGCCGGAAACATGGGGACCGTCCCGCCCGCACCCGGGTTCAACGAGGGGTTGCGCGCGTTGACCCGCGACCACGGCGCCTTGCTGATCATGGACGAGGTCATGACGGGGTTCCGCGCGAGCGCAACGGGCTGGCACGGCATCGACGGTGTCGCAGGCGACCTCATGACCTTCGGCAAGGTGATGAGCGGCGGCCTGCCCGCTGCCGCGTTCGGCGGTCGGGCCGACGTCATGGCGCACCTGGCGCCGGCGGGCGCGGTCTACCAAGCGGGAACGTTGTCCGGTAACCCGGTCGCGGTGGCCGCAGGCCTCGCGAGCCTGCGCGCGGCCGACGCGGACGTGTACGCCGCCCTCGAGCGCAACGCCGCAACCCTCGGCCGCCTTCTCGGCGACGCGCTGACCGCCGAGGGTGTTCCGAACCGGATCCAGAACGCCGGGACGATGCTCAGCGTGTTCTTCACCGCGGACCCCGTCACCAACTACGACGAGGCAAAGGCCGCGCAGACCTGGCGATTCCCCGCGTTCTTCCATGCCCTGCTCGAGCACGGCGTCTACGCACCTCCGAGCGCGTTCGAGACCTGGTTCGTCTCCTCGGTTCTGGACGACGACGCGTTCTCCCGGATCGCCGATGCACTTCCACACGCGGCGAAGGCAGCTGCAGCCGCCACCGCCTCCTGACCGCGAGCGCCCTGACCGCGAGCGCCCCGACACCCACCCGCTTCAACGACCTGAGGAACACGCACGTGACCGAAGCTGCCCCGTCCGAGACCCGCACCATCGTGCACGTGCTGCGGCACGGTGAGGTGCACAATCCGTCCGGCATCCTCTACGGCCGCCTTCCCGGCTTCCGGTTGTCGGTTACCGGCGAGGCGCAGGCTCGGGCCGTGGCGGCTTCCCTCGCGGACCACGACATCGCGCACGTGGTCGCCTCCCCGCTCGAGCGTGCCCAGCAGACCGCGTCGCCGATCGCGCAGAAGCACGGTCTCGAGATCCGCACCGATGAGAACCTCATCGAGGCGGGCAACGATTTCGAGGGTCTCAAGGTCGCTGTCGGCGACGGAGCCCTCAGCCGCCCGCGGCACTGGTGGAAGCTGCGCGACCCGTTCACACCGTCCTGGGGTGAGCCGTACCTGCAGATCGCGCATCGCATGCTGGCCGCGGTCAATACTGCGCGCGCCGCTGCGGCAGGTCGCGAGGCCGTGTGTGTGAGCCATCAACTGCCGGTGTGGACGCTGCGCCGGTTCCTCGAAGGCGAACGCCTATGGCACGACCCGCGCCACCGGCAGTGCAGCCTCGCCTCTCTCACATCTCTGGTGTACGAGGGCGAGACTCTGGTGGACCTGGTCTATTCGGAGCCGGCCGGCGCCTCCGACCCGAACGTCCACGGCGCATGAGAAGGGCACTTCACGCGATCGGCGGGTTGTTGTGCGGCGCACTGCTCCTGTCCTCCTGCGCGACGGGCACCGACGCGGTCGCGACCGGCGGTACATTCGACTTCGTCTCGCCCGGCGGCGAGACCCGCATCTTCTACGATCCGCCCGCGGACCGCGGCACCCTCGGCACGCTGACGGGGGAGGATCTCATGAACGAGGGGCAGACGATCTCCCTCGACGACTTCGCCGGCGAGGTCGTGGTCCTCAATGTGTGGGGCCAGTGGTGCGCGCCGTGTCGCAGCGAAGCGGACGATCTCGAGCAGGTCTACGAGGCGACCAAGGACCTCGGAGTTGCCTTCCTCGGCATCAACGTGCGCGACAACCAGCGGGACAAGGCACAGGACTTCGTGACCGATCAGCAGATCGGCTACCCGTCGATCTACGACCCGGCGATGCGTTCGTTGCTCGCACTCGGCCGCAACTATCCGACCTCCGTGGTGCCGACCACGGTCGTTCTCGACCGTGACCACCGAGTCGCGGCGGTCTATCTGACCGAACTTCTCGCGAGCGACCTGCAACCGGTCGTCGAGCGCATCGCCGCAGAACCCACCGAGGACCAGTAGTGATGACAGTTCTCGCGTCCGGGATAGGCGATGCCTTCCAGAATGCCGCGGCGTCCGGACCGCTTCTCCTGGCTGTCGGCGCCTGTCTCCTGGCAGGGCTGGTGTCGTTCGCTTCGCCGTGCGTGGTCCCGCTCGTGCCCGGCTACCTGTCGTATCTTGCGGGCGTGGTCGGCGCCGAGGCACCCGCGGTCACCCCAGCGCAGGCCGGCTCACGCACCACCACGGTTCGCGACGACGGGCGATTGCGGGTGGCGGGAGCAGCAGGACTGTTCGTCGCGGGATTCACCGTCGTGTTCGTCCTGGCAACAGCATCGGTGTTCGGCGCGATTTCCCTGCTCTCGGTCAACCGTGAGCTGTTGATGCGGATCGGTGGTGTCGTCACCATCGTCATGGGCATGGTGTTCATCGGCCTGATCCCCGCATTGCAGCGGGACACCCGTACCGCGCCGAAGCAGATTTCGAGTCTTGCGGGTGCGCCACTGCTCGGCGCGGTCTTCGCGCTCGGATGGACCCCGTGTCTGGGACCCACCCTCGCGGGGGTGATCTCGCTCGCCGCAGGCACCGAAGGCGCGACGGCTGCCCGCGGGGTCACGCTCATCGTGGCGTACTGCATCGGACTCGGGCTGCCCTTCGTCGTCCTTGCGTTCGGCTCGGCCCGGGCGCTGCGCGGAGTCGGATGGCTGAGAAGTCATGCCCGGACCATCCAATTGTTCGGCGGCATCATGCTGATTGCCGTCGGCATCGCCCTCGTCACCGGCGCGTGGGACCTGTTCGTGTCCTGGGTGCGGGACTCCTTCATTTCGGACGTGACCTTGCCTGTGTGACGCCGCCCCACATGTCCTTCTCGGCCCGATCCGGTCGCTCCACGTAGCCCCCACCCTTTGGAAGGAGGTCGGCGCTTGTACTCCCTGGTGAACGAGGGGGGATCCGCGTCGAACATCAGATGACGGCCACCGACACGCAGACCTCGGCGCCTCGGCCGGGCGCCCCGAAACAGAGCCCGATGGGGCGCGCCGTGGCGTTCGTCCGCAACACGTGGCGCGGACTGACATCGATGCGCACGGCGTTGGTCCTGTTGTTCCTCCTGGCGCTCGCCGCCATTCCCGGTGCCCTGCTGCCCCAGCGCAACCTCAATGTCGGAAAGGTCGACGAGTACATCGCCGCCCGCCCGACGCTCGGGCCCTTCATGGACCGGCTCGAACTGTTCGATGTGTTCGGCAGCTTCTGGTTCACCGCGATCTACGCCCTGCTGTTCATCTCGCTCATCGGCTGCATCCTGCCGCGCTGCGCCGAGTACTACCGCGCTCTGCGTGCCCGACCGGTCAATGCACCGCGCAACCTCTCGCGTCTGCCGCATCACGTCGAGACCACGTTCGAGGACGAGCCCGGTGCGGTACTCGACCGGATCAGCGGCGAACTACGCGGGTGGCGCGTCGAGCGGCGCGAGGGAACCGCGAAAGGCCGGGACGGCGAGCTGACACTCTCGGCGGAGAAGGGATATCTGCGAGAAGCGGGGAACCTCGTCTTCCACATCTCGCTGGTCGCGCTGCTCGCCACGGTTGCCCTCGGCAAGCTCTTCGGTTACGAGGGCCAGCGCATCCTGGTCGCGAACGGCGAGGAGTTCTGCACCACGTCGCCCGCCTCGTTCGACTCGTTCATCGCCGGTATCGAACTCGACGGCACCGGACTGACACCGATCTGCGTGCGGGTGCACGACTTCGTTGCGGATTATCTCGACAACGGTCAGGCCGAGATGTTCACCTCCAACATCGAGTACCAGTACGGGGACGATGTCGCGGCGAACGTCTGGAGCGACGCGCAACTGAAGGTCAACCATCCGCTCAGAGTGGGGGGCGACCGCGTCTATCTCCAAGGCCACGGCTACGCGCCGACCTTCACGGTGACCTGGCCGAACGGTGAGACACGCACCGAAACGCTGCAGTGGGCACCTGAGGACGCCACGACGTTTCTGAGCAGCGGTGCGATGCGATTCGATCCGCCCGGCGGGATGTTCCCGGACGCCGACGAACGACGCAAGAATCAGATCGCGCTCGAAGGGCTCTTCGCGCCGACCGCTGCGTTCCACGGGACGCTGCTGTCGTCCGCGTTCCCGGCGATGATGGACCCCGCCGTTGCCATCGACATCTACAAGGGCGATTCCGGTCTCGACACCGGCAGCCCGCAGTCGCTCTTCTCGCTCAATACCGAGTTGATCAATCAAGGTCGACTGGTCAAGCAGGAGCGCGTCAACCTGAAGCCGGGAGAGAGCGTCACACTGGCCGACGGCACCGAGGTGAAGTTCGACGGGGCCGTCGACTTCGTCAACCTGCAGGTCTCCCACGACCCATTCCAATCATGGGTGCTGGTGTCGGCAGTCGCGATGATGGCGGGTCTGCTGCTGTCCCTCCTGGTCAAACGGCGAAGGGTGTGGGTGCGCGTCTATCGGGCGGGTACAGTTGCTGACGGTGAACGACGAACTGTAGTAGAGCTCGGTGGCCTCGCTCGCACCGACCAGGCCGGGTGGGGCGACGAATTCGATCGGCTGGTCTCCCGACTTCTCGGTGAGAACGCAGCAGGCGGTCGTGTGCCCGACGGCGAGGCACAGGAGGAGAAAGCATGACGTTGAACGACACCCTCGCGAAGTACAGCGACTGGAGCTTCGAAGCGGCATTCGCCGTAGTAGTGCTGGCCATGCTGCTGCTCGTGGTCGAGTACTCGACCTATCGCTCGAATGTGGTCGCCCGACGTGAGCTCGTCGCTGCCGGTGGCGTCGGATCCGACGAGGCGACCCCGGGACGCGTGGAGAATGCCACGGGAAGGACCCTGTCGGAGCGATTCGGCAATATGGGCCGCGCCCTCGTCGTGGTGGCCGCGGCGTTGATGATTGCATCGATCGTGCTGCGCGGCCTGGCGACCGAACGTTTCCCGCTGGGGAACATGTACGAGTTCGTTGCGATGGCCTGCACTGCGGCGGTCGTGTTCAGTCTGGTGATGCTGCGTAAGCCTGCCTATCGCATCCTGTGGGTGTACGTGCTGGCCCCTATCGCGGTGTTGATGTTCGTGGCGGCCACAGTGCTCTACGCCGACGCTGCACCGGTGGTGCCGGCCCTGCGTTCGTTCTGGCTGCCGATCCACGTGACGATCATCAGCGTGGGCAGCGGAATCTTCCTTCTCGCCGGCGCTGCGAGCGTCCTGTTCCTGGTGCGGATCCGCCAGCCCAAGGGCTCCGAGAAGGGCATCCTCGGGGCTGTTGCAGCGCGACTGCCCGACGCTCAGGTGCTCGACCGTCTAGCCTACCGGACCACGATCGTCGGCTTCCCTCTTTTCGGCATCGGCATCATTCTCGGCGCCATCTGGGCAGAGGCCGCATGGGGCCGGTTCTGGGGATGGGACCCGAAGGAAACCGTCTCGTTCATCACGTGGGTGATCTACGCCGCCTATCTCCACGCCCGCGCGACCTCGGGCTGGCGCAATACGCGTGCGGCGTGGATCAACGTCGTGGGTTTCGTGGCCATGCTGTTCAACTTGTTCATCATCAATATGGTCGTGTCCGGCCTGCACTCGTACGCCGGCCTGAACTGATCCTGCTATCGTCCTCGGCGGCGTGAGGAACTGCGATCGGGGGGAACGCGGATGTCGGAAGGATCCGGACGGCTACCAGGGGCAAGTCTGTCGGGCGCAGGCCCCGGGAACCTGTCGGCTCAGGATCTCGACTCGTCGCTTCTCGTCCGCAGGGCCACCCCTGCGCCCGAACGAGGATGGCGTCGTGCGCTCTTCCACGCGACCGGGGGACGGATAGATGTGGGCGACAGCGCACGTGATCAGCGGCGCAGGGAGCTCGTCGAGCAGGTCTCACAACCACTGCGCGGGTGCTATCGGATCGCGCTGCTCAGTCTCAAAGGTGGTGTGGGCAAGACGACCACGACGGCGACCCTGGGTTCGACGTTCGCGTCGCTCAGAGGCGACCGCGTGGTCGCTGTGGATGCGAATCCCGATCGCGGCACGCTGAGCCAGAAGGTGCCGACGGAAACGTCCGCCACGGTGCGGACGCTCTTGCGCGACGAGGAGCGCATCGAGCGGTACAGCGATGCGCGTGCCTACACCTCGCAGAATGCGCACCGGCTCGAAGTGCTTGCCTCCGACAGCGATCCCGCTGTCTCCGAAGCGTTCAGTGCGCAGGACTACGAACGGACCCTCGCGCTGCTCGAGCGTTACTACAGCATCGTGCTGACCGATTGCGGCACGGGACTGATGCACTCCGCGATGCGCGCAATCCTGGAGAACACGGATGCGCTGGTGGTGATCAGTTCGGGTTCGGTGGACGGCGCAAGGAGTGCGTCGGCCACGCTCGACTGGCTCGACGCGCACGGCTACCGCGACCTTGTGACCGGGTCGGTGGCGGTGGTCAACGCTGTTCGCCCGAAGTCGGGCAAGGTCGACCTCGATCGGCTCGTGGGGCACTTCGAACAGCGGTGCCGAGCGGTGCATCTATTGCCGTTCGATCCTCACCTGGAGGAAGGCGCCGAAGTCGACCTGGAGCGACTGCAGGCTCCAACCAGACGTGCGCTGCTGCAACTCGCCGCCGAGGTGGCGGCGGGTTTCGCACGGTAGGCAGGCACCTCGGGTCAGTCGGTGTTGTCCTGGCCCGGACCGTCGGTCCGGCCGGATTCGTCGGTGTGCCGACGGCGCACCTCGCGATCGACCTTCCAGAGGAACTCGGGGTCGTCGTCGGGGCCGAGACCACGCGTCGGGGTCTTGTTCAGGTCGGGGCCGAATGCTTTCCACAGCAGGAAGACGAGCGTCACCGCACCGATGAGTGCCAACAGATAGAGCACGATGCACCTCCTGGCCGCGTTCGGCGCCGCTTCGACTCCGACGTCGTACTGTCCGATTTCCCCCAGTCTATGCGGCCTGTCCGAGTGTGACATCGACGCGGGTGCATCGAAGTTCTCTCGCGATCGCCCGGAGTTCGGTGGGGCAGGGTGCAGTGGGGCAGGTGCGGTGGGGTAGGCAGGGGCCCGCCCGGCTTCGTTTCCGAGGCCGGGCGGGTCGCCTCAGCGGGTGGCTTCGGTGGTGAGGGAGCGGAGCAGCGTGAGGACCTCGGACTCGCGGAATCGACGGTGTCCGCCCGGTGTGCGCAGTGAACCGAGGCGGCCTGCATGTGCCCAGCGGGTCACGGTCTTCGGATCGACGTGGAAGAGGGCGGCGACCTGGCCGGGGGTGAGCAGGGATTCTTTGGCGCCGTTGAAGGTGGGTGCGCTCATTGTGAATGTCCTCCCGGTTGTTTTGTCTTGATCGGGTTGTTCGATCGGGTTGTCCCACGCCATGTTGACACCGGAACCCCTGGTTGCTCGAACGGTCAGTGGTTGGTAAAGCGGAAGTAATGGACAAAACGGACGGATGTCCAGCTATCGGCGTGCCTTCCGGAAGCCGCGGAATCGGCATCGACGGCTACCCTGGTGGAGTGACCGACGAACACCGCTCCGATCCAGCGAATACCCCGTCCGACTCCGGCCGAAACATCCCGAATCCGAGCAATTCGGGCACCGGCACGCTGGTGCGTGATGTTGCGTTGTATTCACTGGCGAGGCTTGCGCTCGTCGTCGTCCTTGCGGTTGTCATCCTGTACGTCCCGCAGGCATTCGGTGTGGAGATCCCGCTGCTCGTCGCGGCACTGTTCGCGGTTCTCATCGCATTGCCGCTCTCTCTCGTCCTGTTCGCTCCGCTGCGCCGACGGGTCAACGAGGGTATTGCCTCGGTCGACGAACGGCGTCGCACCACTCGCGCTGACCTCGAAAGTCGCCTCCGCGGCGAGAACGAGAGGTGACCGACGCAGGTCCGGGCGTGGTCGATCGCAGCGCGTCCCGCGATTGGGTCGACAATGCCGTCCGGTTGATCGAGGCCGACGCGCAGCGCAGTGCCGACACGCACCTGCTGAGGTATCCGCTGCCTGCGGCGTGGGGCATCGACCTTTATCTGAAGGACGAATCGACGCACGTTACCGGCAGTCTCAAGCATCGACTTGCCCGGTCTCTGTTCCTGTACGGCCTGTGCAACGGATGGATCGGCGAGAACACTCCGGTCATCGAGGCATCGTCCGGTTCGACTGCCGTGAGCGAGGCGTACTTCGCGCAACTCCTCGGCCTCGATTTCGTTGCCGTGGTACCGCGGCGAACCTCGCCCGCGAAGGTCGCGTTGATCGAGGCGCAGGGTGGGCGGTGTCATTACGTCGACCGTCCTCCTGAGATCTACACCGAGGCGCAGCGGCTGGCCGACGAACTCGGCGGTTGCTACCTCGATCAGTTCACGAACGCCGAGCGGGTCACCGACTGGCGGGGAAACAACAACATCGCCGAATCGATCTTCGAGCAGATGCGCCTCGAGCGGCACCCGGTGCCCGACTGGATCGTCGTGGGCGCCGGTACCGGCGGAACCAGTGCAACGATCGGCCGCTACATCCGATACCGCCGGCACCGCACGAGGCTCGCGGTGGTGGATCCGGAGAACTCGGCGTTCTTCGGCGCGTACGAGACCGGTTCCGTCGACTACGCCACGGGGATGCCATCGCGGATCGAGGGAATAGGCCGCCCGCGCGTCGAGCCCTCGTTCGTGCCGCAGGTGGTGGACCGGATGGTCCGGGTGCCCGACGCTGCGTCCATCGCAGCCATGCGTCACGGCAGTACTGCCCTCGGTAGGCGAGTCGGCGGATCTACCGGAACCAACCTCTGGGGTGCCTTCGGCCTCATCGGCGAGATGTTGGCCAGCGGTCGGGAAGGCAGTGTGGTGACCCTGCTGTGCGACGGCGGTGAGCGCTACACCGGTACGTACTACTCCGACGAGTGGCTCTCGGCGGAAGGGCTCGAGGCGTCGAAGTGGGGTGCGGTACTGGAGGAGTTCGCCGCGACCGGTCGCTGGGAGTCGCGCGAGAACGGCTGACCGCTCACCCCTTCGATCTTCTGATGAACAGCGCCGTCAATTTCTGTTGACATTGTCATGATGTCAACTTAAATTGACGTCATGAACGACGAAGCAACCACGCTTGCCGCATCTGCTGCGAGTCCCGACCCTGCCGAAGGGTTGCGCGCTGTCGTTGCCTTGAGGCGCCTACTCGAACGACTCGAATCCATTCAGGTCGAGAGTGCGCGTCGGCAGGGCTGGTCTTGGCAGGCGATCGCAGATGCGCTCGACGTGAGCCGACAGGCCGTCCATCAGAAGTACAACCGGAAGCGCAGGTAGATCCATGTTCGAACGATTCTCCGGCAGTGCTCGCGCCGCCGTCGTAGCTGCCCAGGCCGAAGCCCTACGCCTGAACGCCGACCGGATCACGCCCGGGCACGTCTTGCTCGGTGTACTCGTCACCGCCGAGGAGCATCTGCGTGCGTCGCTCGCGGATGTCGGTCTGACGGTCGACGGGGTCCGCGCGCATCTGGTCGCGATGAACCAGGGTCAGCCGCTGGGGCCGGACGACGCCGCGGCCCTAGAGGCGATCGGCATCGACCTCGATGCTGTACGGGCTCGACTCGAGGACACCTTCGGTGAGGGCGTGCTCGACAGGCCGGCGGAGAATACGGGCAAGGGGCGGGGCGGCCGATTCTCGGATCTGTTCGGTGGGCACATCCCGTTCGACCGTAATGCCAAGAAAACTCTCGAACTGTCGCTGCGCGAGGCGATCGCACATCACGACCGCTTGATCGGATCCGAACACATCATGCTGGGAGTGATCCGGAGCGATGACTCGGAGACCACTTCGCTGATCGAGGCCTACGTGACTCGCGACCGCCTCCGGCAGGTGCTGATCGAGCAACTCGATTCTGCCGCTTGAGCCACGCCCGCCTCTCGGGGGCTCGTATGTCACAGTGTCTGCATGATTTCACTGATCCTGCGGTTGATCATCAACGCGGTCGGGCTGTGGCTCGCGGCCAGGCTCGTCACCGGTGTCGACATCGTCGGCGTCGACGGGGGAGAGTTCACGGTCGATACGGCGATCAAACTGCTGATCCTCGCCGCGATCTTCACCGTGGTCAATGCCCTGGTGAAGCCGCTCGTGAAGCTGCTGTCACTGCCGTTGGTCATCCTGAGTCTGGGGCTGTTCCTGCTCGTCATCAATGCCCTGATGCTGTGGCTGACCTCGTGGGTGGCCGAATTCTTCGACGGCGGACTCACGATCTCGGGATTCTGGGCGGCCTTCTGGGGCGGTCTGATCATCGCCATCGTCAACTTCGTCCTGGGGCTGATCGTTCCCGACCGGGACTGAGAATCTCAGGCGAAGGCGAGCGCGATACCCGTCGTCCCGAGCGTTCAGCCGAAGGCGAGCGCGATACCCGTCGTCCCGAGCGCTCAGCCGAAGGCGAGCGCGATACCCGTCGTCCCGAGCGCTCAGCCGAAGGCGAGCGCGATACCCGTCGTCACAGCCCACACCAGCATCGCGAGGGCGGTGTCGCGCAATGCGGGCAGGAGATCGAGGCCGAGTCCTCCTGAGCGCACCGGCGCGTGTGCGCGCACCGCGAGCGGGGCGGCGAGCAGCCCGACCAACGCCCACGGTGTCGCCGCCACCAGCGCGAGCGACATGACGAACGGCGTCGTGAGCAACCCCAGGTGCAGTGTGCGGGTACGTGGGTCACCCAACCGGACGGCCAGCGTGCGCTTCCCGCTCTCGGTGTCGGTCGGGATGTCACGCAAGTTGTTCGTCACCATCACCGCGCTGGAGAAGCAGCCCATCGCCACTGCACCCGCCAGTCCGGTGAGGGTGAGTTGCTCGGCCTGCACGAAGAGTGTGCCGAGCACTGCGACCAGGCCGAAGAACACGAACACTGCCACTTCGCCGAGGCCGCTGTAGCCGTAGGGGTTACGGCCGCCGGTGTAGTACCACGCGCCCACGATGCATACGAGGCCCACCAGGATCAGCCACCACGCGCTTGTCAGGGCAAGCGCGAGACCGGCAACCGCGGCGACTCCGAAACATGCGAAGGCGGCGCGTTTGACTGCACCGGGGGACGCAGCACCCGAACCGACCAGACGCATCGGTCCGACGCGCTCGTCGTCGGTACCGCGGATCCCGTCGGAGTAGTCGTTGGCGAGGTTCACCCCGATGTTCAGTGCGAGCGACACGACAAGGGCGAGCAGCGCTTTCCACCATACGGCCTCATCGAGTGCCGCCGCGGCGCCTGTACCCACGATGACGGGAGAGATCGCGTTCGGAAGGGTACGGGGGCGGGCTCCTTCGAGCCATTGACCAGCGGTTGCCATTCGTCGATCTTCGCACTTGGGCGCGCGCACGTCGGGGGTGGGACCCGGCCTGTCGCTCAAGAGAACTTGGTGACCAGGGCGCGACGATCGATCTTTCCCGGCCCACGCAGCGGCAACACGTCGACGAGATGCAACTCGCGGGGAGCGGCGGTCGTGTCCAGGGTTGCGCACGTCCACTCCCGTAGTTCCCCGAGTGTGGGGGTGCTGCCGTGCTCGGGGACGACCACCGCTGCCACCCTGTGCCCGAGTCGGTCGTCGGGCAGCCCGATCACCGCAACCTCCCGCACTGAGGGGTGCTCGATGAGAACGGCTTCGACGACTTGCGGCACCACGGTGAGCCCACCGGACGAGATGGCCTCGTCGAGCCGGCCGAGAATGCGGAGGGCCCCGTCGTCGAACAGTCCGGCGTCGTCGGTGCGGAACCACCCCGATCGGGCGAACGCGCCGTGGTCAGGCAGGCCGCGGTACCCGGACGCGAGCACCGTGCCGCCGAGCCACACTCGGCTCTCTGCGTCGACACGGACATCGACGCCGGTGAGCGGTACACCGTCGTACACGCAACCGCCGCACGTCTCACTCATCCCGTAGGTGCGCACCACATTCATGCCGGCCGCACGGGCGCGACGCAGAACGGGTTCGGGGGTGGCTGCACCGCCGAGCAGGATCGCGTCGAGTTCCGCGAGTGCTGCGGCCGCGTCCGGATGGTCGAGGGCCTTGATGAGCTGGGTCGGCACCATCGATGTGTAGCGTCGCGGCCCGCGCATCGCCGCGACCGCGGCAGGTAGCGCGGTGGGGTCGAAACCGTGCGACACATCCATGATCACCGGCTCGGTGCCCGACAGAATGCTTCGCAGGAGCACCTGCATCCCGGCGATGTGATGCCCAGGGAGCGCGAGCAGCCACGAGCCGGTGCCGCCGATTCGTTCGTGTGTGGCGTTTCCGCTGGCGCGCAGGGCTGCCGCAGTGAGCTGAGCGCCCTTGGGAGTTCCGGTGGTACCCGAGGTCGCGACAACGAGACCTACCGTGTCGTCGATCGGTTCACCGGGATGCAGCGCATCGGTGAGGCGCCGGATCTCCCGGTGGTCGCCGGCGGGAACAGGCAGCAGGGGAGGGCCTTGGCCGTCGAGCATGTGCTGCAGCGCCGGCACGACGTCGTGGGCCCTGCCTCCGGCCGGAACTTCGAGGACGGTGAGCTCGGCCCTCACAAGTCATGTCCGGTCAGTGGCCAGCCTCCGGCTTCGAGGTGCACCCGGACCCGATCGATGTCGTGCCCGAGCGGCATCTCGTTGGTGATCTTGGTGATGAGTACGGCTATGTCGGTTTTGCTGATCGGCAGATCGCCTTCGTCGACGAGAGCATCGGCGACCTGATCGACCTCGTCGTCGGACAGTCGCCGCTTGAGGAGGGCGAACAGCGGCACGTAGTCCTGTTCGGGTACACCCTCCGGATAACCGGCGCGCAGCCACTCGATGATCGAAGCGAGGAACGGGGGAAGCATCGCGGACGCTCCTCAGTACGATCCGGTGGGCCGGTCGTCACCGGTGGCGCGGTCACCGTTTCGAGCGCCGTCGGTAACGGACTGTTCGATGTCGTCGTCCTGTTCGTCGGTCCCGACGACGGGCCATCCTCCCGCGACCAGCTGTTCGGTGACCCGTGCGATGTCGTCGTCGGTCGGCTGCTCGTTCAGCACCCCCGCGATGATCTTCCGGAGCGTGTCGTAGTCCACCTTCCGCTGCGGGTGCTCGTGTGCCGTTGCGACCGACAGCTCGAGGATCTCGGCGATGTCTTCGTCCGTCAGCCTGCGTCGGAGGACGGACAGCAGGGCGAAGTGGTCCTTGGGAGGGATTCCTTCGGGATAACCGGCCCGTAGCCAGTCCAACACCGAGCGAAGAGAATACCGAGGCAAGATTATCGTTGATCCTTCTCTTCGGTGACGATCAGAACAGTTGGATACCGAAGCTGCTGGACAGGAAGTCAGCAGTCAACAGGAGTATCCCCGCAATGATCGCGACGACGACAATCATGAAGCAGATGACCGCTCCGATGCGGCCCAATGCTCGCCGGCCGGCGTCGACCGTTCCGGTGCCGTCGTCCCCGAGTGCTGCCGATCGCATTCCGAGTGCGAAGACGGCGGGCAGGCCGGCCCCCAGCACGAGGCCGACCAACACGACCTGCCACAGGGAATCGAGTGTGGAGACCAGCAGATTCACAGGCGTCCCTCCTGGGCGACGGGATCGAGTTCGGTGCCGCCGTCACTTTCCCATGACGCGTTGACGTTGGACGCATCGATCGGCTGCAAGCGGGACCGCAGATACATCAGGCCGGCGAGCGCACACAGGATCGCGAATACCACGAGGACACCGGGAAGGCCGCCGATCAGGTGGGCGATCAGCCAGCATACGGCACCGACCACACCCGCGCACGGCAATGTGATCAGCCATGCCACGGCCATTCGGCCCGCGATGCCCCAGCGAACCTCAGCACCTTTCGTGCCGAGGCCTGTGCCGAGGATCGAGCCGGTGGCCACGTGAGTTGTCGACAACGGGAGCCCGAAATGGCTCGACGTGAGGATGATCGCAGCCGACGAGGACTCCGCCGCCATGCCCTGCGGAGGCGTGATCTCGACCAGGCCCTTGCCGAGGGTGCGAATGATCCGCCAACCCCCGAGATAGGTGCCGAGCGCAATCGCGACAGCGCATGTGAACTTGACCCAGAACGGCATCTCGGTTTCGGGGGTGATCGTCCCGTATGCCACAAGCGCCAGGAAGATCACGCCCATCGTCTTCTGCGCGTCGTTGGTGCCGTGCGCGAGTGAGACGAGCGAGGCGGTGCCGATCTGGCCGATCTTGAAGCCCTTACCGCGGGACTCTTCGGGAATGTCGTGGGTGAGGCGATGAACCGACCAGGTGCCCACCGTTGCGACCAGTGCAGCGACGACGGGTGCGAGCAGGGCCGGGATGATCACCTTGCCCAGAACACCGTCCCACACCACGCCGCTCATACCGAGAGCGGCGATGGCGGCGCCGATCAGACCGCCGAACAAAGCGTGGGAGGAACTCGACGGGAGGCCGAACAGCCAGGTCGCAAGGTTCCAGAGAATGCCGCCGACGAGTCCGGCGAACACGATGAGCAACAGTGCCGGGCCGCCGGTGTTGTCGAGATTGACCACACCTTTGGCGACAGTCGCGGCGACCTCGACCGACAGGAATGCCCCGACGAGGTTGAGCACGGCCGACAGGCCGACAGCTACTTTCGGCCTCAGCGCCCCGGTAGCGATGGAGGTGGCCATCGCGTTGCCCGTGTCGTGGAAGCCGTTCGTGAAATCGAATGCGAGGGCAGTGACGACCACTACCAGTAGGACAACGAACTCTGCGGTCACGTCTTCCGATTGTGGGGTAAATAGGCGGTGAATGTACAGCTAATGGGAGGTTTCCCACGGGTGTTCCGAGGGCGATTCGCACTCGAGCGGGAGGTCGGCGGTTCCCACCGTGTGCAAGGTCACGCCGATGGGGTCAGCGGAGATCCCTGCGAATCGGGTGATCCGGCGGAATCTGCACCAGAACCACACGGATTCCGTCCGGATCCTCGATCCACATCTCGTGCAGCCCCCACGGCTCCTGTTGCGCGGCTCGGGTGATCACAACGCCCGCGAGCGTGAGTTCCGTTTGTGCGGCGTACACGTCCCGGACCTGAAGCCACAGCGCTCCGTGGAAGCGTTGAGTGCCGTCGCGTTCGCCGTGCGCGGCGATCTCGATCAAGCCCTGGCCCGCGAAGAATACGGTGCCGCCCGGATACTCGCGGGCAATGGCGAGGCCGAGGGTCCCGCCGTAGAACTCCAGGGTGGCGTCGTAGTCGTGTGGACGCAGGATCGTCCGGCTGCTCAGTATCTCCATGTCTGCATCTTCCATGTCTGCACCATTGCCCGCCGCGCCTAACCTTCGGGCACTGGACGTGCCTCGTGCCCCCGCAAGCCGTGGGTACGACGCGCCTCTTTCGACTCTGCCTCGAACAGATGCCTGCGTCCTGCGACCAATGTGTCGCGTACCTCCGCCTCGAGGGTGCGTAGTTCGGTCCAATAGCCGTCGTCGAACTCCTCGACGAGCTGGAACGTCCACCGCCCTTCGGCAACATTACGGCCCACGAGTTGGCGTTCGATCCGGTTGGCAAGCTCGGGGTTGCCCGCGGCGCGAAGCATCTCTGCGGCCTGCTCGACCTGAAAATCGGCGTGGCCCATCAACTGATGGAAGCCGTACAGGTGTCCGCGTGCCCGCTCGACGGTTTCGAGTGCCTCGGACAGTTTCCCGACGGCCGCGACCGTCGCATCGGTGACGCCCTCCGGCCGAGTATGCGAGGGATCGGGACGCTCGCGATCGGTCATGTTTCGAGTGTGCCCGACCCGACGCTCTGCAGATCCGTCTTCGCCCGGTCGGAACTGCCGCGGGTGAGCAGTTCGAACGATGCTTTCCACAGCCACTCCACCGGACCCTGCCGGAAGTGACGTAGCCACAGCCGGGACGCGACGACGAGGATCGCACACACGGCGATGTATACGGCGACGGTGAACTGCGTTCGGTACGTGGGGTCGATCTTGGCGGCGAGGCCGAGCCCCCATCCGTAGCAGATCGCAGATGCGATGATGTTCTGCAGGATGTAGCAGCTCAGCGCAGTGCGACCGATGCCTTGCATCCACCCGCCGACGGTGCCGACCTGCTCGCGAGTCGAGTACCACTGCGCGATCAGCGCCAGAAGTCCCGCCGCCACGAACGGCGCGATCGCGTACCGCGCCGCGAACGTACCCGCGGGGCCACCGAACAGGCCCACTGCGATATCGACGGGTGCCGCGACAGCGCCGATCAACAACAGCCGACGGCGCAGTCGAACACCTCGCTCGTCGAAGATGCCTGCGTCGAACAGCGCGGCGCCGACGAGGAACATCGCGATCGTTAATGGCACCAGGAAGATCACTTCGGAGCGGAAGGCGAGGAAGTTTTCGGCGCGGAACACCACCAGGTCCCACCAGTTGCCCGTCGCGAATACATCCGTCGGCTCGCTCGAGGAGTCCCCCGAAGCGGGGGTCGCGGCGAGCGCGATCACGAGGGCGGTCACGAACAGCATGTGCACGATGGCGGCGGTGCCGACAATCCACATACGTGTGCGGCGCGAGGACACGACCACGCCGCACAGGAGCATGGATACCGCCGCATAGCCCATCAGAACATCGAACTCTGCGACCAGGAAGTAGTGCACGAGCCCGTCGATGAACAGCAGGAACGCACGTGTCCGGTAGTTCCCCGGCCACGCGCGTCCCCCACGGCGGGCCGACGCCGCTTGGATCGCGAGCCCTATCCCGAACATCAAGGTGAGAAGGCCGAGAAATTTGCCCTGTGCGAGCTGCATCAGGATGCGCTGCGGCCACGGATCCGATCCTGCGGTCTCGATATAGCCGACGATCCCGGCAGGGTCGGTGAAGATCCAGATATTGGTCCCCAGCGTGCCCAGGATCGCGACCCCCCGGGCGACATCGAGCGCGGCGATCCGGGTGCGGGGCATGGTGGAGCCGACGGTGGTCATGCCCTCGACTCTGCTGCACCGCCGGCAGTCAGGGCGTCGGGAGAAGGGACGACCGTCGGGTCATCACATCGGAGGATCCGGGGAGCGTCAACGCGATGGCCGTGATGAGTATCACGCCGAAATGTGGTCGACGTCTGATATCGGGATGTTTGAAGCCGCATACTCCTGGACATAACTACCGCCGAGGTGCCCCGACGCACCGACGCCCCGGCCTCGGGACGGGACATGATGCCCCGCACGGACCAGGAGACCACGATGAGCACCGACTACGACGTCCGACGCACCAACGATCTTGCAGGCACCGGTACTGCGATCGACGAACTCGACCTGAAGCAGACGGGACTCGCCGACGCCGACGAAGCCGAGGTCATCGAATCGCCGGATCTGCCCGGAGCGGATCTGTCGGGCGAGGAACTCAGCGTGAATGTCGTGCCGATCCAGGAGGACGAGTTCACCTGCTATCGATGCTTCCTCGTTCATCACCACAGCCGGAAGGCGTCGTCGCCGACAGAGGATCCCTACTGTCTCGACTGCGCCTGACCTGCCCGCATCGCTGAATGCCGCGGACCCTGAACGCCGCGGCCGGGCCGAGTGATCCTCGGCCCGATCGGCGTGTCAGTAATACCGCGGGTAGGGGGACCAGTCGGGGTCACGCTTTTCGAGGAAGGCGTCGCGGCCCTCGACTGCCTCGTCGGTCATGTACGCAAGGCGGGTTGCTTCACCGGCGAACAATTGCTGACCGACCAGGCCGTCGTCCTGCAGATTGAACGCGTACTTGAGCATCCGCTGTGCCTGCGGCGACTTGCCGTTGATCTTGTCGGCCCACTCGAGCGCGACATCTTCGAGTTCGTCGTGGGCGACGACACGGTTCACCGCGCCCATGTGGTGCATATCGTCGGCGGTGTAGGTGTCGCCGAGGAAGAAGATCTCCCGGGCGAACTTCTGTCCGACCATCTTCGCGAGGTACGCGCTGCCGTAGCCACCGTCGAAGCTGCCCACGTCGGCGTCGGTCTGCTTGAACCGGGCGTGCTCCCGCGACGCGAGAGTCAGGTCGCATGTCACGTGCAGGCTGTGCCCGCCGCCCGCGGCCCAGCCGTTGACGAGCGCGATCACGACCTTCGGCATGAACCGGATCAGCCGTTGCACCTCCAGGATGTGCAGGCGACCCGCGCGAGCCTTGTCGACTGTCTCGGCGGTCTCCCCGCTGGCGTACTGGTAGCCGCTGCGTCCGCGAATGCGCTGGTCGCCGCCCGAGCAGAACGCCCAGCCGCCGTCCTTGCTGCTCGGGCCGTTGCCGGTCAGGAGTACCACCCCCACATCGGAGGTCGTCCGTGCGTGGTCGAGCACGGTATACAGCTCGTCGACGGTGTGCGGGCGGAATGCGTTGCGCACCTCGGGCCGATCGAACGCGACACGGACGGTGCCCTGCGTGACATGACGGTGATAGGTGATGTCGGTGAGGTTCTCGAACCCCGCAACGGGGCGCCACAGTTCAGGATTGAAGGTCACGTCGTCACTTTAAGGCCGGGTAGTGCCGATGTGCGCGCGTCGGGCGGATAACGTGCAGGATCATGAGCGAGCAGAACACTCGAGGCGGCGACGACGCATACGAGCATCACGGCGGCTTCCCCGTCTACGAACCGGTGAAAGCGGGACCGAACTTCGGTCGCTTCGTCGACGCGTTCCGCCGGTTGCAGGACCTCGCGGTTTCCACACACGCACCCGATGACGTCGTGGACCAGGCCATCGCGCAAGCGGAGGCTCTCGGGGATCTGCTCGAGTCCTACCAGGTCCGGGAAGGAAGGTCTCCGGCCGGATTCAACGTCGATCTCCCGGGACGCGGCAGTCTGCTGCTCCCGCCGTGGACGATCGAGCAGTTCGATGCCGGCGGTGTACGCGAACGAGGCCACTTCCGCCGCTACCACCTCGGGGGTAACGGCGCTGTGCACGGCGGCACCATCCCGTTGCTCTTCGACGACCTGTTCGGGATGGTGATCCACGCATCCGGGCGACCCATCGCCCGCACCGGTTATCTCCATGTCAACTACCGAAAGATCACGCCGTTGTGGGACGAACTCGTGGTCGAGGGTCGCGTGGACAGCGTCGACGGACGAAAGGCGTTCTGCAGCGCCGAGCTCCGCAACCTGGACGGCACTGTGCTCGCCGACTCCGAGGCGCTGATGATCGAATTGCTTCCGGGACAGCCGTGACACCGTCCGGGACCGAGGCGATCCCACCACTGGATGAGGTGCTGGCCGCCGCGGTGGTCGTGTCGCTCCCGATGCGGGTTCGGTTCCGGGGCATCACCGCGCGGGAGGTCGTCCTCCTCGAGGGCCCGGCAGGGTGGGGAGAATTCGGACCGTTCCCCGAGTACGACGATGTCGAGTCCGCCGAATGGCTCCGTTCCGCGCTCGAATCGGCATGGCTCGACGACCCCGCGCCCCTGCGAGCACACGTTCCCGTCAACGCCACGGTGCCTGCCGTCGATCCCGAGCAGGTCCCCGGCATATTGGCGAGGTTTCCCGGTGCGCGTACGGCGAAGGTGAAGGTTGCCGAACGCGGCCAGGATCTCGCACAGGATCTCGCCCGGGTCCGTGCTGTGCGCGAATTGGTTCCCCACGTGCGGGTCGACGCGAACGGCGGGTGGAGTGTCGACGACGCAGTGACGGCCTTGACCCAGATGGCTGCCCAGGTCCCTCTCGAATACGCAGAACAACCCTGCGCGACGGTGCCTGAACTCGTCGAACTCCGTCTCAGGTTGGAGCGCAGCATTCCGGGGGGGATCCGGATCGCGGCCGACGAGAGCATTCGGCGGGCCGACGACCCCATGCGTGTGGTTCGGGCAGGTGGTGCGGACGTCGCGATCGTCAAGGTTGCTCCGCTCGGCGGCATCCGCCGGGTGCTGGAACTGGCCGGTGAGCTCGCCGACTGCGGAGTGCCGATCGTCGTATCGAGCGCCCTCGACTCGGCCGTAGGAATGGGAGCCGGACTCGCGGCAGCCGCGGCACTGCCGGACCTCCCGTTCGCGTGCGGCCTCGGTACCGGCGGCTTCTTCACGGCGGACGTGGCGACTCCCCGCGCCATGTCGAACGGCACACTGCCGGTCGGTAGGGTTGCGCCGAGCCGGTCCGGACTCGACGCCGTGCGCGTCGATGCGGAGCGGGAGCGATGGTGGCTCGATCGAGTGCGCAGATGCCACGCCCTGCTCGAGTGACTGCGGAATATGCGCGGTGTGCGTCGTCGTATATCGTTCGGGCGTCCCAACAGTCACATTCTTCACAAAACGGAGGCATGGAAGTGGTTGCAGCTCTCGGTGATGCCCTGCTCGGCGCCGATAAACTCCCGGCGGTCCAGAGCGACGTCCTCGCACTCATCGACGCTGAGGTGTCGGACAAGAAGGGCGCGTCGGGCCTCGCACTCAAGGGTGGATACGCCGCGGTGAAGAAGGTCGGTCCGTCGATCGTGCCGGGTGCCGTCGAAGGTCTCCTGCCCGACTTCGTCGAGCGGCTCCAGCCGTTCTGGGCGGACTTCGCAGGCAACGGTTCGTTTGCCGACTACCTCACCGCGCGCGGTGACGAGGTCGCAAACGCGCTGCTGGGCGTGACCGACGACAAGATCGCGGGTAGCGACAAGGCCGCCGTCAAGAAGGTCTACGACTCGCTCCGCGGTTCGGCGCAGAAGCACGTCGTCGAGGCTCTGCCGCGTCTGGGTGACCTCATCCAGAAGCACGCTGCGTAGGCCTGGACTTTCGTCGACGGTGCCGCTGCGGCTTCGGCTGCGGCGGCACCGTCGTCTTCCGGGCTTCGTCCGGCTGTTTCAGTGCAACCTGACGATGCCAGTGCAACCTGACCGCACTATCTTCGGCGCAAGCCCGGTCGTTCACGGCCGGGATAGCCGATCCCTCGAACAGTGTGTGTCGGTGGTCGCTTGTACGGTGCGGGCGTGCAACTCAGATACCGCGGGTGGTGTTCAACGATGCACTGCGCGCCCGGCAGGACGCGTACGCAGCGGGAGTGAGGGTCTCGGACACCGCCGTGCAGAAACGGGTGGTCACCGAGGCGACGAAGACTCCGCAGCGGGTGTGGCTTTCCGAGGTGGCGTGTGGCGCTGCGGTAGGAATCCCGGTCGTTCACGCCCGGGAGGACGTCAAGATCGTCATCTGTCGGCCACGCGCACATCGGGGCTTCGGGTTCGGCTGTCGGACAAGTCCTGGCGCGCAAGGACACCCGGAAGACCACGTCCGTTCCGTGTGCTCAGCGCGGTCACCAGAGCCACGAACGCGAAGACCGGAGCGAGGCCACTGTAGGAACCGGGGAGTATCGCGAGTATCCCGTATCCGCCGATTCCGCCTGCGAAACGAGCGAGGCGTGTCAGCGCAGTCGGAAGCGAACCACCCGTGTAGCGGAGCCGTACCGCATGATCGCCGAGTGTCCGACCGGTGAGCATCGTCAGGACAAACCACATGGTGATCGACACCGCGGTCGAAAGCACCTCGGCGACCCGCCCCTCGACGACCGTCGCGCGGTCTTGGGCCACGTAGAGGATGTAGGCCTGGACTGCAGTCCCCAGGACGGCAGTCACCACCCAGTAACCGACCAGGTCGCACACCATTGCGAGCAGACGCCGCGGTTTGGTCACCGGCCGCGGTAGTCCGGGTGCATCGTTTTCGGGCGCACCGCGGAGCCTGCGAGGTACCAGCAGTGCCACCATCGAGCCCGCGATTGCGCCGACGGTGTTGGTGAGCAGGTCGTCGACGTCGAAGACACGGTAGGCGCACGGATAAAGGCCCCACACGCCGGTCAGTTGGGTGAATTCGATGAACGCCGACAGGCCGAGCCCTACAGCACCCGCGGTGACCACTCCACGTCCGCCGAGCGTGCGCAAGAAGAAGCCGAGGGGGACGAACAACAGGACGTTGAGAGCCAGCTGCATGAACGCGGTGTCTGCCAGTAGTGCGACGGGCCCTCCTGCGGCGTCCGACCATGCATTGTCGATATCACGGGTGAACGCGAACAGATCTGTGTTGACGTCCGCGCACTGAAGCGTCGCGGGGTCGGGCAGCGGCAGCAGAGTGTAGGTCCAGATTCCCCAGCCGTAGGTCAGGGCGGCGGCCCAGGTGAGGGCCCGGCCGATCGGGAAGGAGCCGTGCCGACGGTAACTCGCTGCAACGAAAGGCACGAGCATGACTGTGCCCGCTACGAAGCCGAGGAATATCGCGCTGGCGCCGAGCCTCAGCTGTTCATCCATATCGAGAGTGTGCCGTCAGTAGGTCAGCACCCGCGGAAATTCCTGAGGGCTCGGCGAGTCAACTCGTCGGTCGGTCGATGCTCCGAACGGCCGGCGTGAGCCCCCACTCGATCCGTCCGAGCCGACTCGCAGGCGCCAGCAGCGCGAAGTCCGGCGCATCGTCATCGGCGAGCACGTCCTGGCGCACGGTCATCGCGACAACGTCGCCCATGACGACGAACGAGTCGCCGACCTCGATCACCCGATGCAGCGTGCATTCGATCGAGGCGGGCGACTGCGCGACCCGTGGCGGGCGTACCCGTTCGCTCGGCTCCGCGTCGAGACCGACCGCCGCGAACTCGTCGACGTCATGCGCAAACGGTGCAGACGATGCGTTCACCTGGTCCATCAGCGGCACCGACGCGACGTTGATGACGAACTCGCCCGTCTCCTCGATGTTCCGCAAACTGTCCTTCCTTCCCACCGACGTGAACTGAACGACAGGAGGGGAGGTACTCGTCACGGTGAAGAAGCTGTACGGGGCCACGTTCGCGACGCCGTCCGCGGACGCCGTCGACACCCATGCGATCGGGCGGGGCACGATTGTGGCGGTGAGCAGGCGGTAGAACCGTCCGGCACTGAGGTCGGAGGGGTCGAAGACGGTGCGCATCACACCATTGTCGGCCGGATGACTCGGGATGCCCCTGCGGGGCCCGGCTCGGGTTGCGACCGGGTGCTCGGCGGGCCCGCACTACCCTGGTCGTCGTGAACCCGTCCACCGCCCAGGCCACCGCTGTCGTCGACGAACTTGCTCGGGGCGGTGTCCGGGACGTCGTGTTGTGCCCCGGTTCTCGCAACGCGCCGCTCGCGTTCGCTCTCCAGGCCGCCGACAACGCGGGCCGCCTGCGATTGCACATGCGCATCGACGAGCGGACCGCGGGTTTTCTTGCGCTCGGTCTGTCGCTCGCGTCCGGACGGCCGGTGCCCGTCGTCATGACTTCCGGCACCGCCGTCGCGAACCTGGGGCCCGCGGTCCTCGAGGCGAACTACGCGCGCATCCCGCTGGTGGTGCTCTCGGCCAACCGGCCTTACGAGATGCTCGGGTCGGGTGCGAATCAGACCGTCGAGCAGCTCGGATTGTTCGGTAGCCAGGTCCGCGCCACCATCAGCCTCGGACTCGCAGAGGGAATCGGCCAGAACAGCCAATGGCGTTCGGCGGTGAGCCGTGTCCTTGCCGCCGCTCGCGGAACCAGGTCCGGCAACGCAGGTCCCGTGCACTTCGATATCCCGCTGCGCGAACCGCTGGTACCGGATGCGGGCCCACAAGGTGCCGTGCCCGAGGGACGGCCCGACGGCCAGGCCTGGACCACGACGGTGCACGCAACCCTCGATGTGCCGGTGGAGATCGACATCACGGCCGACACCGTCGTGGTGTCGGGGCACGGCTCGGCGTTCCGGCCCGAACTTGCAGGGCTCCCGACTGTCGCCGAGCCCACCGCACCGTTGCACGGGCTTCCCCTTCATCCCCTTGCCCTCACCCAGATCGCGCCGAAGCAGGCCATCATCACGGGTAGGCCCACCCTGCATCGGCCGGTGTCGCGTCTGCTCGCCGACCCGAACGTGGCCGTCTACGCCCTGACGACAGGCCCACGCTGGCCCGACGTCTCCGGGAACGTCCTCGCGACGGGAACCCGCGCAGTGATCTCGGGTTCGCCGGACGACGCGTGGCTGGAGCGATGCCGTCAATTGTCCGCAGACACCGACAAGGCGGTGCGGACCCAACTCGACGCCCACCCGGAGGCCACCGGTCTGCATGTCGCGGCGGTGGTGACCGATTCGCTGCGGGAGGGTGACCAGTTGTTGTTCGGGGCCTCCAACCCGGTGCGCGATGCGGCACTCGTGAGCTATCCGAAACCGGGCGTGAAGGTGCTGTCCAACCGCGGAGTCGCAGGCATCGACGGGACGGTGTCGACAGCGGTAGGCGCAGCCCTCGCCTACGACGAGGGACGAACCATCGCGTTGATGGGCGACCTCACCTTCCTGCACGACGCTTCAGGTCTGCTGGTCGGTACACCGGAACCTCGACCTCGCGACCTGACGATCGTCGTGGCCAACGACGACGGCGGTGGCATCTTCGAACTCCTCGAGCAGGGGGATCCCCAGTACGCGGGTGTCTTCGAGCGTGTATTCGGGACTCCTCACGGAATGGATCTGGCAGCGCTCTGCGCGGCGTATCGCGTTCCGCACAGCCGGGTCGATCTTCACGGACTCGCGATTGCGCTCACCCACGTCAGCCCGCCCGCCGGTGGCATCCGGGTCATCGAAGTCACGACCGACCGCGCCGGATTGCGCGATCTTCACGCCGCGGTGCGGTCGCAACTGTGATGACGGAGTCAGGCGTTCGAAGCGGGCGCACAGCGGGTGCAACCAGCACGGTGCCAGCGGTGGCGCGCGCCCGGCGAGTTGTTCTCGCCATCGCCATCGGCATTTCCGCACTGTCGGTGATCCTGGTACTCGGGGCGTGGCGCAACGATCACACGATCCGATCCGACATGGGCACCGCATCGGCCGAGGTGTTGTCGGCGGGATCACTCCGGTCTGCGGTGAGCTTCGTCACTCCCGATGGGGTGACGCACAACCCGGAGCTGGGTGTGCTCTATCCCACAGGGCTCACCACCGGGCAGCGCATCGCAGTCGAATATGCGCGCAGTGATCCCGATCTCGTCCGGGTCACCGGCCGGGATGCGCGGATCGCGATCGTGCCGGCAGGGTCGGTGATGGTCGTCACCTGGGTGATCGCCGGTGGGCTTCTCGTGTACCTGCGAAGGTTCTCCCGGACCGAGCCGGAGCCGTCGCCCCTCGCGTGAGGCGACGCCCGGTACGAAACGTTCGCTTCGTCTTCGTCGGCCGGTCAACTCCCGCGCACCTCGTCGACCGGCGCATCGTTCATGGTGGCGTGGTGCGAGTAGCCATCGTCGCGGAATCCTTCCTCCCGAACGTCAACGGCGTGACCAACTCGGTACTGCGGGTACTCGAGCATCTCGATCGCGGGGGTCACGACGCGATCATCGTGGCGCCGGACACCGTTGCGGGTCTTGATCCCGCGCCGACCGAGCATCTCGGTGTCCCCGTGCGCCGAGTCCCCGCGGTACGCGTGCCGAAGATCAGTTCGCTGCCGGTCGGGGTGCCTCAGCTCGACATGGTTGCCACGTTGCGCGCGTTCGATCCCCAGGTGATTCACCTCGCGTCGCCGTTCGTCCTCGGAGCAGGCGGACTCGCAGTGGCGAAGAGGCTGCTCGTGCCGACCGTTGCGATCTATCAAACCGATGTCGCAGGATTCGCGGAAAGCTACGGACTCGGAGTCGCGGCGCGGGTCTCATGGCGGTGGACGCGTCGACTCCACAGTGGATGTGACCGGACTCTCGCTCCGTCGTCGTCTGCGGTCGACGCGCTCGTCGCTCACGGCGTTCCTCGCGTCCATCGGTGGGGGCGAGGCGTCGACATCGACAGGTTCGCGCCGTCGAAGAGAGACGACACACTTCGCGCGCAGTGGTCACCGGACGGGCGTCCGATCCTCGGGTTCGTCGGTCGTCTTGCGCCGGAGAAGCACGTCGAGCGACTCGTCGACGTCGCGCAGGGAGGTGCGTTCCGGCTCGTGGTGGTGGGGGACGGTTCCGAGCGCGCTCGGCTCGAAGCTCTGATGCCGGAGGCCGTGTTCACCGGGCAACTCGATGGCGACGATCTGGCACGGGCGTACGCGAGCCTCGATGTCTTCGTCCATCCGGGCGAGCACGAGACGTTCTGCCAGGCGGTGCAGGAGGCGCAGGCCAGCGGTCTGCCGACCGTTGTACCCGACGCGGGTGGCCCCAGGGATCTCGTCGCACACTGTCGCAACGGGTACCGGCTGCCCGCTGACCGGTTCGCCGAGCTCCTGCCGGGGGCGCTCAGTGCGCTTGCCGACGCGCAGCTGCGGTCGGAGTTCGGTCGTGCGGCCCGTCGCAGTGTGCTCGGCCGCACCTGGCCGGTGATCTGTGACCAACTCCTCGGGCATTACCGGGAGGTGCAGGGGGACACATCCCGCATGCTTCCGCGCACCGCGTAACCGTGGTCTCACAGCACCTCTATACGGGGTGGTGTCGCGGCAGGGCCCGCCCCACGGGAAGGTAACGTTTCGGCCGTGGCAAAAACTCACGGATCGCGCGCATTTCTCGACAAGGAGCCGCGCGAGGTCGCGTCCATGTTCGACGGGGTCGCCGAGCGTTACGACCTGACCAATACGGTGCTGACGTTCGGGCTGGACAGGCAGTGGCGTCGTGCCACCCGAGCAGCGCTGGATCTGGAACCGGGGGAGCGAGTGCTCGATCTCGCCGCCGGAACAGGTGTCTCGACGGTCGAACTCGGCCGCTCCGGCGCGTGGGTTGTCGCGACGGATTTTTCCAAGGGGATGCTCCACGCCGGTGAGTTCCGGAAGGTGCCCATGGTCGCCGGCGACGCGATGCGCCTCCCGTTCGCCGATGCCGTGTTCGACGCCGCCACGATCTCGTTCGGTCTGCGCAACGTCGCCGACATCGACGCGGCACTGCGGGAGATCGCGCGGGTGACCAAGCCGGGCGGTCGACTCGTCGTGTGCGAGTTCTCCACGCCCGTGCACGAGCCGTTGCGCTCGGTGTACATGGAAGTGGTCATGCAGGCGCTTCCAGGAGTGGCCCGGCTGGTGAGCAGCAATCCCGACGCGTACGTCTATCTTGCGGAATCGATTCGTGCGTGGCCCGCGCAGAAAGAGCTCGCCGAGCGCATCGAGGCCGCCGGCTGGAGCAACGTGCGGTGGCGCAACCTCACCGGCGGCATCACCGTGCTGCATCACGCCGTGCGGTAACGCCGCGTCTCAGATGAGCCCCGCGTCTCGGACGAGCCGATCGCTCAGGAGAAAAGGGGCTGTCGATCCCATCTCATCGAGACCCGCCCGCTGGTCCGCCACACACGGGCGACCAGGTCGTGGTCCTCGTCGGTGACGAGATTTCCCATCACCCGCACGGCCACCGTCATCAAGGTGCGTGAGCGCATTCCCACGGGCCCGGTCGAGGGCAGGAACTTAGGCCGTGTGAGCAGTCCGGCGAGTCGCCGAGCTGTGGAAAACGCCCTGCCGTAGTGCTCCCGTAATAATGCCGGCCACGTCTCGGTGAGGTCGTCGCTGTCGAGAAGATCAGCTATCAGCCGTCCGCCTTCGAGTCCGTAATCGATACCTTCGCCGTTGAGCGGATTCACGCAGGCCGCGGCATCCCCGATCAGAGCCCAGTTGCGCCCGGCGACACCGGAGACCGCCCCACCCATCGGGAGCAGGGCCGATGCGACGCGATTCACCTCGCCGAGTTTCCATTCGGAACGACGCTTCGACGCGTACAGCTCGATCAACGGACGAAGCGACCCGTTCGCGGGGCGCGCGGCGGTCGCCAGAGTTCCTACTCCGAGGTTCACCTCACCGGTTCCCAGCGGGAACACCCATCCGTATCCGGCCTGCAGCGTCCCCGAGTCGTCCCGAAGTTCGAGATGTGACGTGATCCACGGATCGTCGCTGCGAGGCGAGGTCGCGTAGGCACGGGCCGCGACGCCGTAGACCGTGTCGCGATGCCACTGCCTGCCGAGTACTTTGCCGAGCGGGGAGCGGACACCATCGGCGACGACGAGACGTCGGCACGCGACCGTGCGAGGGCCGTCGGCCGTGCGGAAGACCACAGCGGTCACCCGATCACCGTCGCGCACCACGTCGACCGCTTTCGCGCCCTCGGCCATCTGTGCACCTGCCTGCACCGCGGTGCGGCGGAGTCGATCGTCGAGTTCGGTGCGAGGGACGGCACTGCCCGATGACGGGAACGCCCCAGACGGCCACGGAAGTTCGAAGCTGCCTCCGAATCCCTCCAGCCGCAGTCCGCGGTTGACGGTGCGTGTGCGCACCCACTCGCCCAGTCCGAGCCGATCGAGCTCTGCGACCGCCCGCGGAGTCAGTCCGTCGCCGCAGGTCTTGTCGCGGGGGAACATGGCCGAGTCGACCAGAAGCACCTCGCGTCCGGATCGCGCAGCCCAGGCTGCGGCGGATGACCCTGCTGGACCAGCGCCGATGACGAGTACGTCGGTACTGTCGGGCATGTAGAACACGGATCGGCGCGGTTCTCCCGCGGAATTCTCGGCCACCACGCGTCCATCTTCTCAGGCGCGGATCTGCGCCTCGACGAGGTGGCCGACGAAACGAGCGGCTAGGTTCACTACCGTGGAGCCGAGCCGACAGACAGGATGGGTACTTCTGTGAGCACTGAGGGGACGGCGCCGGCCGCCGGCACGGTGTCGAACACCATGGTCGCAGGTGTGGAACTCGGCGACCCGGTCCTGGCCGAGAACGTGCGGGGCGGGTTGGCCGCGGTCGAGACGTTGATGGTCGAAGAACTGTCCGACGGTGAAGACTTCCTGACCGAAGCTGCGCTGCATCTCGCGAAAGCCGGAGGGAAGCGGTTCCGGCCGCTGTTCGCGGTGCTCACGGGGCAGTTGGGACCCAAGCCGAACGACCCGTCGATCGTGACGGCCGCGACCGTGGTGGAGCTTGTCCATCTCGCCACGCTCTATCACGACGACGTGATGGACGAAGCGACTGTCCGGCGCGGAGCGCCCAGTGCGAACATGCGATGGGGCAACAGCGTGGCAATCCTGGCCGGCGACTATCTGTTCGCCCATGCGTCCCGGCTCACCTCCACACTCGGACCGTCCGCGGTGGAGGTCATCGCGAAGACGTTCGCCGAGTTGGTCACCGGTCAGATGCGCGAAACCATCGGTGCGAGCGAGCAGAAGGACCCGGTCGAGCACTATCTGCGGGTGGTGTGGGAGAAGACCGGATCGTTGATCGCCGCTGCCGGCCGGTTCGGAGGCACGTTCTCGGGTGCCGACGACGAGCAGATCGAGCGCCTCGAGCGCCTCGGTGACGCGGTGGGCGTCGCATTCCAGATCGTCGACGACATCATCGACATCGCGTCGGATACCACGGACTCGGGCAAGACGCCCGGCACCGACCTACGCGAGGGTGTCCACACCCTGCCTGTGCTGTATGCGTTGAAGGACGAGGGACCTGATGCCGATCGTCTCCGAGAACTTCTCGTCGGTCCCCTCGAGGACGAGGCGTTGATTGCGGAAGCGCTCGAACTGCTCGGGCGGTCGCCGGGGATGGATGCCGCCAAGAAGACCTTGCAGACCTACGTCGATCAGGCGCACGCGGAGCTCGATGCGCTACCGCAGGGACCTGCCAACGAGGCACTTCGTCGCCTGGTCGATTTCACGGTCGCTCGCGTCGGGTAGTCACTGGGAACCTCTCGGTTCGCTCGTCCGTTGCACGGGCAGGTAGATGGACAGATGTCGCCGGGTCGGGCAGCGCAAACGCTGTCCGACAGGAGCGATCTTCGGGGAGAGGCGTGACGTGCACGGAAATGCCAACCGCCTGAAGACGGCGGGGCTGCTGATCGGGATGTCCGCGCTGATCGTGTTCATCGGTGCGCTGTTCCAGAACACGACCATCCTGGTGATCTCGGTTGTGATGGCCGTCGGTATGAACGCCTACGCGTACTTCAACAGCGACAAGCTCGCGCTGCGGGCGATGCACGCTCAGCCGATCACCGAGGTACAGGCACCGCAGATCTACCGCATCGTGCGCGAACTCGCGACGACCGCGCACCAGCCCATGCCGCGGCTGTACATCAGTCCGACCAACGCACCGAACGCGTTCGCGACCGGACGGAACCCCCGAAATGCCGCGGTGTGCTGTACATCGGGCATCTTGCAGATTCTCGACGAACGCGAACTCCGCGCGGTACTCGGTCACGAGCTGTCGCATGTGTACAACCGCGACATCTTGATCTCGTCGGTCGCGGGTGCGATGGCCGCGGTGATCTCGGGGCTGGCCAACTTCGCGTTCTTCGCGAGTGCGTTCGGCGGCAACCGTGGGGGCGGTGCGAACCCCCTCGCGCTGCTGCTGGTGTCGCTGCTGGGCCCGATCGCGGCCACCGTCGTCAAACTCGCCGTCTCGCGTTCACGCGAGTATCAGGCCGACCAATCGGGGGCCGAGCTCACCGGCGACCCGCTGGCACTGGCCTCGGCCCTGCGCAAGCTCGAACGCGGCACCCAGGCCGCACCGCTGCCACCGGAACCCAAACTGGCGGCCCAGTCGCACATGATGATTGCGAACCCGTTCAGGGCCGGCGAGAAGATGGGTCGGCTGTTCTCGACTCACCCGCCCATGGCCGACCGGATCGCGCGGCTCGAACGCATGGCGGGCCCGCTCTGAGTCTGCGGACACAGGGCGGGTGCCCTCATCGAGCTCACAGAAGGCACCCGCGCGTCCGGTGTGGGGACGGAATGTGATCGGTCCGCGGACGTTCTCAGCGGTAGTTGACGAACTGCAGTGCGATATCGAGATCTGCGTTCTTCAGCAGTGAGATCACCGACTGGAGGTCGTCGCGCTTCTTGCTGCTCACTCGCAGCTCGTCGCCTTGGATCTGGGCCTTGACGCCTTTCGGGCCTTCGTCACGGATCAGTTTGGAGATCTTCTTCGCGTTCTCCTGGGAGATGCCCTCCACGAGCGAACCGGTGAGTTTGTAGGTCTTTCCGGACTGGGCCGGTTCACCTGCGTCGAAGGCCTTGAGAGAGAGATCGCGCCGGATCAGTTTCTCCTTGAACACATCGAGTGCTGCGAGGACGCGGTCTTCCGTGTCGGCGGTGATCGTGATGGACTCCTCGCCTGCCCATGCGATGGAGGCACCGGTGTTGCGGAAGTCGAAGCGGTTCGCGATCTCCTTCGCTGCCTGGTTGAGGGCGTTGTCCACCTCCTGGCGATCGACCTTGCTCACCACATCGAACGACGAATCAGCCACGTTGAGAATCTCCACTTCGGATCGGTCGGTAGGGGTCTTGTACAGCCGACGTTATCGCTTCGCCCAACCCCGTAACCACCCGGTTTGCAATCGAGGGGGGTCTGCGTTGTATTCTTCCAAACGCATCGAGGAGCAATCCCCGATCGCACCCGGCAGATTGCCCGAGCGGCCAATGGGAGCGGACTGTAAATCCGTCGGCGTATGCCTACGTAGGTTCGAATCCTACATCTGCCACACAGAACAACCCCGGTTCCTCGAACCGGGGTTGTTCTGCATCTGCAGGTGCTGCGTTCACGGCACTGCTGCGGGTGATGGGCTCAGGGCTATCGGCAGGTGGTCGTCGACGGACGTGTTCGTCCGGGTCGTTCGCCCTGCGGACACCGGTAGCGCGTTCGTGGCCCGGAGGACGTTTATGTGCACCGACCTGCCGATTTTGTACTCACGGCGAGTGTGTGTAATCTTTTGGAGGCCGCAGGGAGCAGAGATGCTCACGGTGGCCGCGCCCCCTTAGCTCAGTCGGCAGAGCGTTTCCATGGTAAGGAAAAGGTCGACGGTTCGATTCCGTCAGGGGGCTCGCTGGATTGGAGTGGCGCCAATATATGCGACACTCGACACCGAGGCGGTGTAGCTCAGTTGGTAGAGCAAACGACTCATAATCGTTGCGTCGCCGGTTCAAGTCCGGTCACCGCTACCGAAGTAGAACGAACCACCCTGATCCGAAGCGATCAGATTTACGCGAAAGAAGGCATCCCGTGGCCTCCTCCACCGACGTTCGGCCGAAGATCACCCTGGCCTGCGAGGTGTGCAAGCACCGCAATTACATCACGAAGAAGAACCGTCGTAACGATCCCGACCGCCTCGAGCTGAAGAAGTTCTGCCCGAACTGCGGCACCCATCAGGCGCATCGCGAGTCGAAGTAGTCTGTTCGGGATCGACGTCGACGCGTGAGCTCTCCGCAGTGCCGCCCACGCCGTTAGGCGTTGAGCGGAATTGCGGAGGTTTTGCGTATGACTGGCACCATCATGAATGAGCAACCCGTGGACGTGACCGAACGGGCCGGGATCCCGTTCGATGCTGCGGCTCATGCCGCGTCCATGGTCGGGCACCATTACCGTGTCGACGACTTCTACGAAGTCGGCCGCGAGAAGGTTCGTGAATACGCCCGCGCCGTGCTCGATACTCACCCCGCGCATCACGACGAAGAAGCTGCGAAAGGCCTCGGATACGACGGTCTGATCGCGCCGCTGACCTTCGTGTCGATCATCGGGATCATCGCCCAGCGCAAGCTGTTCGAGGAGATCGTCACCGGATACGACCTCAGCCAGATCATGCAGACCGATCAGCGGTTGGTCTTCCACCGCCCGATCCAGGTCGGCGATCGACTGTTCTGCGACGTGTACCTCGACGACTTCCGTCAGGTGGCAGGCAGCGACATCATCACCACGAAGAACGTCATCACCGACCAGTACGACAATCTCGTGCTCACCACGTGGACCACGCTTGTCGGCCGCACGGGCGGTGAGGTCGACGCGAACATCGCGGAGGCTGTCAAGGATGTGATGATGCATGACGCTCCGTAGCTTCGATGACGTGACGGCGGGCGAGGAACTTCCTTCGCGTGTCGTGACGCTCACGCGTGGAAACCTGGTCAATTACGCCGGTGTCTCGGGTGATCCCAACCCGATCCACTGGAGCGACAAGGTTGCCGAACTTGCCGGTTTGCGCAACGTCGTCGGACACGGCATGCTCTCCATGGGCATCGCCGCCGGCTTCGTAACCGACTGGCTCGGCGATCCGGGTGCCGTGAACGAATACAACGTTCGTTTCACGAGCCCGGTGTTCGTGGAGGCCGATCAGGCCGCCGCAATCGAGTTCTCCGGCAAGGTCAAGTCGGTGGACCCGGTCAGCAAGACAGCAGTGGTCGCGATCGTGGCGAAGTCCGAAGGGCGTAAGATCTTCGGGCGAGCCACTGCAACGGTCCGCCTGGCCTGACGGCCTTGCGGATTGGGTAGTCCCGGGGCAATGCAGTACACTAGGGCTTCTGGGATCGCATAGCGCAGCGCGCTGCTCTTCGGTACTTGGATGTACCGGTGGGGTGGCGCGCGTGTCATGTGGTCGCAGATCGGCCGATCTGTGAGGTGTCGAGGTTTCGACGCTGATGGTCGGCCAAAGGGGCGTAGCTCAATTGGCAGAGCAGCGGTCTCCAAAACCGCAGGTTGCAGGTTCAAGTCCTGTCGCCCCTGCACCCGGACTGCCCAGCGATCGAGAGGAACGATGTGAGCGAGGAGCGCGGTAGGCGCGACGGCGGCACCGGAGGGTTTGCACCCGGTGACGCTGGAACGGAAACCGGCGCAACCCCCGACGCTTCCTCCTCGGTCCCGCGTCCGAGTGGTAAGCGCGCAGTTCGCCGTTCCGGCGCCGCGCAGACATCGGTTTCTACCGACGTAGAGGGCTCACGCGCCCGCCGGTCCGTTGCCGAATCGGCCGACCGGCCCGCTGCGCAGAAGTCCGAGAACATCTTCAAGCGCCTGCGTCGATTCTTCCGCGAGGTCATCGCGGAACTTCGCAAGGTGATCTGGCCGAATCGCAAACAGCTGACGACCTACACGCTCGTCGTCATTGCGTTCGTGACCGTCATGACTGCGTTCATCTTCGGATTGGACCTGGCGTTCGCCCAGGGCGTCAACTGGTTGTTCGGCTAGCGCGTACGCGCGCCGGCAAATTGTGATCGACGAGAGGAAAGTGCCCCGGTGAGCACCCCCGAGAACGACTCCTACGAGCCCTCGGCCGACGAGCGCGTTTCGGACGAGGTCGTTGTCGACGAGCGCGTTTCGGACGAGATCGCTGTCGACCAGGCGGTCGTCGACGACCCCGAGACCGATGAGTCGGTGGAGGCGGACGCTCCGGTCGCCGCCGAGACCGCCGACGATGTCGATCCCGCGGCAGCGCTCGAGAAGCAGCTGCGCCTCGAGCCGGGCGACTGGTATGTCATCCACTCGTACGCCGGCTACGAGAACAAGGTGAAGACGAACCTCGAGACCCGAGTGCTGAACCTCGACCTGAGCGAGTACATCTTCCAGGTCGAGGTGCCCACCGAAGAGGTCACCGAGATCAAGAACGGTCAGAAGAAGCAGGTCAACCGCAAGGTGCTGCCCGGCTACATCCTGGTGCGTATGGAGCTGAACGACGAATCGTGGGGCGCCGTGCGCAACACGCCCGGCGTCACCGGCTTCGTCGGTGCGACGTCTCGGCCGTCGCCGCTGACGATCAAGGAGGTCGTGAAGTTCCTCCTTCCGCAGCAGGAGAAGAAGAAGCCCGCCGCAGGCGCACCTGCTGCAGGCGAGCAGGCGCCCGCAGCAGCAGGCAAGCCCGCGATCGAGGTCGACTTCGAGGTCGGTGAGTCGGTCACCGTCATGGACGGTCCGTTCGCGACATTGCCCGCGTCGATCAGCGAGGTCAACGCCGAGCAGCAGAAGCTCAAGGTCCTGGTGTCGATCTTCGGTCGCGAGACTCCCGTGGAGTTGTCTTTCACGCAGGTCTCGAAGCTCTGATCAGCTGATCGTCTCGACACACGAAAACTTGCAGTAGGAATACGCAAGAACCACACCGAGCAAGAAACTAGGAATAGAGATGCCCCCCAAGAAGAAGAAGATCGCCGGGCTCATCAAGCTCCAGATCCAGGCCGGCCAGGCCAACCCGGCTCCGCCGGTCGGTCCCGCGCTGGGTCAGCACGGCGTCAACATCATGGAGTTCTGCAAGGCCTACAACGCAGCGACCGAGTCGCAGCGCGGCAATGTGGTGCCCGTCGAGATCACGGTCTACGAAGACCGCACGTTCGACTTCAAGCTGAAGACTCCTCCTGCCGCCAAGCTGCTGCTCAAGGCTGCCGGTGTGCAGAAGGGCTCCGGCGAGCCGCACAAGACCAAGGTCGCCAAGGTGACCATGGACCAGGTGCGCGAGATCGCGAAGACCAAGCAGGAAGACCTCAACGCGAACGACGTCGAGGCCGCCGCGAAGATCATCGCGGGTACTGCACGCTCGATGGGTATCACCGTCGAGGGCTGACCCTGGCGGCGTCGACCGCCGAGTCGACTCAGCAAGCAAGCGTGGGAGGGCCGGCCAGGCCCGCACCACTCCCGAAACATTCACCCACCGGTGAGAAGTTAGGAACCAACATGGCAAAGCGCAGCAAGGCTTACCTCGCCGCCGCCGAGAAGATCAACCCGGACACGCTCTACAGCCCGCTCGATGCGGCGAAGCTGGTGCAGGAGACGTCGTCCAAGAACTACGACGCCACGGTCGAGGTCGCGATGCGCCTCGGTGTGGATCCGCGCAAGGCGGACCAGATGGTCCGCGGCACGGTGAACCTGCCGCACGGCACGGGCAAGACCGCTCGCGTCGTCGTCTTCGCTGTCGGTGAGAAGGCCGCAGAGGCCGAGGCCGCCGGCGCGGATGTTGTCGGTGCCGAAGATCTGATCGAGCGGATCCAGGGCGGGTGGACGGACTTCGACGCCGCCATCGCGACCCCGGACCAGATGGCCAAGGTCGGCCGCATCGCTCGTGTGCTCGGCCCGCGTGGTCTGATGCCGAACCCGAAGACCGGTACGGTCACCCCCGACGTCGCGAAGGCCGTCACGGACATCAAGGGCGGCAAGATCAACTTCCGGGTCGACAAGAACTCGAATCTGCATTTCGTGATCGGCAAGGCGTCGTTCGGCGAGACCAAGCTGGTCGAGAACTACGCTGCTGCTCTCGACGAGGTGCTTCGCGCGAAGCCGTCGAGCGCGAAGGGCCGCTACATCAAGAAGGTCACTGTCGCGACGTCCACCGGACCGGGCATCCCGGTGGATCCGGCGCGTACCCGTAACCTCCTCGAAGCTACCGAATAGGCTGCGGTAGCACCTTCGTACGTTCTGCGAACGCAACGAGCGGTCGGCACGGAGTTTCTCCGTGCCGACCGTTTGCATTCCGGCCCTGTCATCCGCTAGTCTTTACGACGTAGTTCGGCATTGTGCCGATCTTCACCCCGATCATGTTCTACCCAAGACCGTTGGTCACCTTTTCCGCGTGCGGAATCGGTTGAAGGTCCGGATTTGTCCGGCGGCCCACGCAGGAGGACGAGGTTAGGGAAGTGCGAGAGTATTTGCGTCGAGCCTTCGGGCCGGAGCCGAATTCCACCGCCTTCTCCTTTACGCCCCGTGTGCCCTGCGCCGGGGCGTTCGTCGTTTCTCGGCCCAACGCCTGTCGCAGGTGGGACGTCCCGTTCGGGACGCCGGGAAAACGACTGAAACTGAGAGGAGGCGAAGTATGGCAAAGCCCGAGAAGGTCTCCGCAGTTGAGGAGATCACCGAGCAGTTCAAGACCTCGACGGCCGCTGTGGTCACGGAATACCGTGGTCTGTCGGTGGGAAGTCTGACCGAGCTGCGTCGCGCGCTCGGAGAGGGTGCGACCTACTCCGTCGCCAAGAACACCCTGGTCAAGCGTGCCGCCGCTGAGGCGGGCGTCGAGGGTCTCGACGACCTGTTCGTCGGTCCGACCGCCATCGCGTTCGTCAAGGGCGAGCCGGTGGACGCTGCGAAGGCCATCAAGGCGTTCGCGAAGGACAACAAGGCACTCGTCATCAAGGGCGGGTACATGGACGGCGACGTGCTGTCCGTGGACCAGGTCAACAAGATCGCGGACCTCGAGTCTCGCGAGGTGCTGTTGGCCAAGCTCGCCGGCGCGATGAAGGGCAACTTGGCAAAGGCTGCAGGCCTGTTCAATGCTCCCGCTTCCCAGGTGGCTCGCCTTGCGGCCGCCCTGCAGGAGAAGAAGGCGGCAGAAGAAGCCGCCTGACGCTGATCCGCATCACCGCGAATCTGCATCACCGCGATAACAGATACATCCAGGCATGCCTCGGCATGCACCCTCCCAATCGGTCGCGGATCAGCGACATGGGACTTATCAGGAAGGACCGCCACCATGGCGAAGCTCACCACCGAAGAGCTGCTCGACGCGTTCAAGGAACTGACCCTGCTCGAGCTCTCGGAGTTCGTGAAGGCGTTCGAGGAGACCTTCGAGGTCACCGCTGCTGCTCCGGTTGCCGTCGCTGCCGCCGGTGCCCCGGCCGCTGCTGCTGAGGCCGAGTCCGAGCAGGACGAGTTCGACGTCATCCTCGAAGGTGCCGGCGAGAAGAAGATCCAGGTCATCAAGGTCGTGCGCGAGCTCGTCTCCGGCCTGGGCCTCAAGGAAGCCAAGGACCTCGTCGAGGGTGCTCCGAAGCCGATCCTCGAGAAGGTCGCCAAGGACGCTGCCGACGCTGCCAAGGCCAAGCTCGAAGAGGCCGGCGCCAAGGTTTCCGTCAAGTAAGACGGTTCACCACACACGCGCGGGATTTCCTGCGCGTAGTGGCGTGCACATCGAAGCCGCCCCCATGGATCTCGAATCCGTGGGGGCGGCTTTTTTCGTGCGTGCCGAATTTTCTCGTGTTTCGGAATCGCGCGTGTTGCGGCACATTGCGCGTGATTTCCGAATACCGTACCCACTGTGTATCTGTGCAGGTCATGGGATAAGTCTGCCTATGTAAGTGGTATTGATTTGCCAACTTACTCGCTAGTAGTATTCACTGTCACAGTTATCACTTCGATGCGATAGAGTGGCCCAACCCACAGGGGTGGATGGCGTCGAAACAGTGTGGAGGTAACCGTGGGTGTAGAGGTTTCTGTCGAGGGGTTGACCAAGTCCTTCGGCTCTCAGCGGATTTGGCAGGATGTATCGCTGACACTTCCTGCCGGTGAAGTCAGTGCCCTGCTCGGTCCGTCCGGTACGGGTAAATCGGTGTTCCTCAAGTCACTGATCGGTCTGTTGCGACCGGAGCAGGGTTCGATCGTCATCGACGGCACCGACATCCTGCAGTGCTCGAGCAAGGATCTGTACGAGATCCGGAAGCTGTTCGGGGTGCTGTTCCAGGACGGTGCTCTGTTCGGGTCGATGAACCTGTACGACAACGTGGCCTTCCCGCTGCGTGAGCACACCAAGAAGTCCGAGTCGGACATCCGCAAGATCGTGATGAGCAAGCTCGAACTCGTGGGTCTGCTCGGTGCGGAAGACAAGCTTCCCGGTGAGATCTCCGGCGGTATGCGCAAGCGCGCAGGCCTGGCCCGCGCGCTGGTGCTCGATCCGGAGATCATCCTGGTGGACGAGCCGGACTCGGGTCTCGATCCGGTGCGCACGACCTACATCTCGCAGACATTGATCGATATCAATGCGGAGATCGATGCCACGATTCTGATCGTGTCGCACAACATCAACCTGGCTCGTACGGTGCCGGACAACATCGGAATGTTGTTCCGCAGGCAGCTGGTGATGTTCGGTCCGCGCGAGGTGCTGCTCACATCCGATGAACCGGTGGTCAAGCAGTTCCTCAACGGCACGATGATCGGTCCGATCGGTATGTCCGAAGAGAAGGACGAAGCACAGATGGCGCACGAGCAGGCGCTCGTGGACGCCGGGCACCACGCAGGCGGTGTCGACGACGTGGAAGGCATCATTCCGCAGATGCAGGCGACGCCCGGTATGCCGGTGCGTCAGGCGGTGCACCGACGCCAGGATCGAGTGCGTCAGATCCTGCACACGCTCCCGCCGGCGGCCCAGGCCGCGATCGTGGAATCGCTCGAGGAAGAGAGCGCAGGGGCGGCCTACCCCGAGCATGACTACAGAGATGACGACACTCAGGTGATCCCCGCTTACTCATCCCAAGGGGTACGACCAGCCTCACGGCCTTAAGTAGGAGAATAGATGGGGGGAAGTACCTCGCTCGTGCGCCCTGTGCACGGCGCGCTCACCCAAGCCGGAAACATCTTCGAGCTCTTCGTCGACGTCGTTCGCAACACCTTCCGGCGACCGTTCCAGTTCCGGGAATTCATCGAACAGGCCTGGTTCATCGCCAGCGTCACGATCCTCCCCACCGCGTTGGTGGCGATCCCGTTCGGTGCTGTCGTGTCGCTGCAGACCGGATCGCTGATCAAGCAACTCGGCGCGGAGTCGTTCACCGGCGCCGCCAGTGTCCTCGCGGTGATCCAGCAGGGCAGCCCGATCGTGACGGCATTGCTGATCGCGGGTGCGGCAGGTTCCGCGGTCACCGCAGACCTCGGATCACGAACCATCCGTGAAGAGATCGACGCGATGAAGGTGCTGGGCATCGACCCGATCCAGCGACTGGTGGTTCCGCGCGTGCTCGCGATGGTGCTGGTGGCGCTGCTCCTCAACGGACTGGTTTCGGTCGTCGGTATCGCGGGCGGGTACTTCTTCAACGTCATCCTCCAGGACGGAACTCCGGGGGCGTACCTCGCGTCGTTCTCCGCTCTGGCGCAGCTTCCCGATCTCTACGTGGCGGAACTCAAAGCTGCGATCTTCGGCATCATCGCCGGTGTCGTCGCGTCGTACAAGGGGCTGAATCCGGGTCCCGGCCCGAAGGGCGTGGGCGAGGCGGTGAACCAGACCGTCGTCATCACGTTCCTGTTGCTGTTCTTTGCAAATCTGATCCTGACGATGGTGTATCTGCAGGTCGTTCCGGCGAAGGGGTCGTGAAGCGATGACAATCGCCAAGGGGCGCGGAGATCTCGTTCTGATCCGTGGCCGGAAAGTGCTGCGCGCACCACTGAACATGCTCGACCGCGCGGGCGAGCAGATGTCGTTCTACGCACGGGCGGTGGGATGGATTCCCCGCACCGTCACGCACTACCGCAAGGAAGTGCTCCGGCTTCTCGCCGAGGTCACCTTCGGCAGCGGTGCGCTTGCTGTGATCGGCGGGACCATCGGCGTGATCGCGATGATGTCCGGGTTCACCGGCGTCGTCGTGGGTCTGCAGGGCTACGCGGCACTCGAACAGCTGGGGTCGTCGGTACTCACCGGCTTCTTGTCCGCCTACGTCAACACCCGTGAGCTTGCGCCGATCGTGGCGGCCCTCGCGTTGTCCGCCACCGTGGGTTGTGGCTTCACCGCCCAGCTCGGCGCGATGCGGATCAGTGAGGAAATCGACGCCCTCGAAGTGATGGCGGTTCCGTCGGTGCCGTTTCTCGTGACCACCAGGATGATCGCCGGATTCATTGCTGTCATCCCGCTGTACATCGTCGGTCTGCTCGCCGCGTATCTGATGACGAGAGTGATCAGCACCCTGTTCAACGGGCAGTCTCCGGGGTCCTATGACCACTACTTCAATTTGTTCCTGCCGCCGGAGGACGTGCTCTATTCGTTCGCCAAGGTCCTGGTGTTCGCGTTCGTACTGATCCTCATCCACTGCTACTACGGATTCCACGCGAGTGGAGGCCCGGCGGGCGTCGGCGTGGCCGTGGGGCGGGCGGTACGGACCGCAATCGTCACGATCGCGGTTCTCGACTTCTTCCTCAGTCTCGCGATCTGGGGCACGAGCACGACGGTGAGGGTGGCCGGATGAGCGACACTTCGGTCTTGCGGCGGCGCACGCTCGGATTGGTGTTCTTCCTCGTCCTGGCGCTGTTCATCGCAGGCACGATCGCGCTGTACAACAAGACGTTCAAGAAGGTCGTCGAGGTCGAACTCATCACGGACAGCGTCGGCAACGCCCTGCCCAAGAACGCCGACGTCAAGGTGCGCGGTGTGATCGTGGGAGAGGTGCGCTCGACGAGCGCCGAGGGTGATCAGGTCACTGCGCACCTCGCGATCGAGCCCGAGAAAGCCGAGCTCATTCCGGCCAACGCGACCGGGCAGCTGCTACCCAAGACGCTTTTCGGGGAGCGCTACATCTCTCTGATGATCCCGGCCGATCCCGGACGTGCGCTGCAGGCAGGTGACGTCCTGGTACAGGACACCAGCGAGAAGACCGCCGAGCTGGGGGAGGTACTCGACGGCCTGCTGCCCCTCCTGCAGGCGATACCCCCGCAGGATCTGGCGAACACACTGGGTGCACTCGCGCAGGGCTTGAGCGGACGCGGCGAGACCCTCGGCCGGACGGTCGACAACCTCGAGCGGATATTCCGAGAGGTCAACGTGGAACTACCTACGCTGCAGGAAGACCTGCGCGGCCTCGCCGATTTCACACAGACCTACTCCGAAGCAGCCCCGGATCTCATCAACGCGCTCGACAACCTCCGGACCACCGGTGCGACGATCGTCGAGGAGCAGAACCAGATCCAGACCCTGCTGGCCACCGCGACCGGCGCGTCCGCATCGACCGCAGATTTCCTCCAGACCAATGCGAACTCCCTGATCAGTATCTCCGCGGATTCGAAGGAAGCATTGCAGTTGCTCGCTCGGTACTCGCCGTCGTTCCAGTGCACGTTCCGGGGCTTCGCCGAAGCCAAGCCCGCCGCGGTGGAACTGCTTGCCGCCGACGACCCGTTCCCTGCCGCGCGCGCGAATATCCAGTTCACCAATCCCAAGGGACGCTACCTGCCGAATCAGGACGAACCGCGCATGCTCGACACCCGTGGTCCGGCCTGCTACGACCAGGTGACGGAGCCGGGTAGACATTTCCCGCAGTATCCCGGCGGCTCGATCAACGACGGTTCCTATCAGGTTCCCTCGCGCAATCCGGGCCCCGCCTCGATCCCGATGTTCCCGGCCCCCGAAGGCTCGGGGGTGCCCGACGACGTGGGCACCATCATCGGACTTTCGGGTTCGGACTCCGCGACCCCGGTCTCGTACGAAGGTTCACGTGCCGAGCAGGACACCCTCGACGTGATCTACGGCCAGGCCACCGGTATCGCACCGCAGGATGTCCCGGCGTGGACGACGCGGCTGGGCGCTCCTGCGCTCCGCGGCGCGGAGGTGAGCTTCCAGTGAGGGGTCTTGCTGCACCGCTGACCAAACTGATCGTGTTCGCCGTGGTCACCATCTTCGCGACCGGTGTCCTCGCGGCCACCATCGCGAGCGTCGGAGGGACCGGAGGAACGAAGTTCCACGCCGTGTTCTCCGACGTCACCTCACTCAACGAGGGCGACGATGTGCGCATCGCCGGTGTGAAGGTCGGGCAGGTGAACGAGATCTCGATCGTGAACGAGCGTGAGGCCCGCGTGACGTTCTCCCTCGATCAACGCGACTGGCTTCCCTCGACATCGACCGCAGCCCTGCGTTTCCGCAATCTGGTCGGCCAGCGATACATCGCGCTGGGACAAGGCGAGGGTGACCAGGGGCAGCGCATGACCGAAGGGGAGACCATTCCCATCGAACGGACGCGGCCTGCCGTCAACCTCACCACGCTGTTCGACGGATTCCGTCCACTGTTCCAGACGCTGAGCGCCGACGACGTCAACAAACTGTCGTTCCAGATCATCCAGGTGTTCCAAGGCGAAACAGGAACCATCGACGATCTCGTGCGCAGCACTGCAAGTCTGACGAACACGATCGCCGACAAGGACGCGGTGATCGGTGCCGTCATCGACAACCTGAACACCGTCCTCACCACGATCGACGAGCGGGACGAACAACTCGACTCGCTCCTGGTGAACACCCAGGCGCTCGTCAGCGGGCTGGCCGCGGACCGCGACACGGTGGGTTCGTCGGTGCAGTCCCTCGCGGGCCTGACCGATGCGGTGGCGGACGTGCTGGAGCCGACGCGCTCGTCGGTCACCCAGTCGATCACCGCTCTGAACGAGCTGACCGGCAACCTCAACGCGAACAGCGGTGAGGTGAACGATGTGCTCGCCAACCTGCCCGTCAAGCTCGAGAAACTCGGCCGTGTCGCCAGCTACGGGTCGTGGTTCCAGTTCTACCTGTGCGGTATCGACATCATCGCCGGGCCCGGTTCGGTGCCGTACCTGAATCTCCCCACGGGGCTACCCACCGTGAACCAGCCCATCTATACGAATGCGGCGCAGCGATGCACGCAGGAGGGGATGCAGGAGTTGCAGGGACGATGAGCAAACGCCGCAGTCCGGCAGCCGCCGGTGCCCTGGGCATCGTCGTGATTCTGCTGGCGACACTGTCCGCATTCTTCCTCGATTCGTTGCCGATCATCGGCGCCGGAGCGACCTACAAGGCCGAGTTCAGCGAGGCAGCAGGACTCAAGCCCACCAACGAGGTGCGCATCGCGGGCGTCAAGGTGGGCACGGTCAGTGCCGTCGAACTCGAAGGGGATCGCGTCGTCGTGTCCTTCCGGGTCCAGGACGCGTGGGTGGGAGACAACACGTCGGCCTCGATCCAGATCAAGACGATCCTGGGGCAGAAGTATCTCGCGTTGAATCCGAGCGGCGCCGAGGTCCTCGACCCGGACGATCGGATTCCGCTCGACCGCACAGTCTCGCCGTACGACGTGATCGAGGCGTTCTCGTCTGCAGCCACGACGCTCGGCGACATCGACTCCGACCAGCTTGCAACGAGTTTCGAGACGCTGGCTGGCGCGTTCTCCGAGACCCCCGACGACATCCGCGCGTCACTCGACGGTGTGAGCAGGCTGTCGGAGACGATCGCGAGCCGCGACAAGGAACTCAAGCGGCTGCTCGAAGCCACGGGCAACGTGTCGCAGATTCTCGCCGACCGGAACACCGAGTTCAATCGTCTGCTCAGCGACGGGGCCCTGCTGATCACCGAACTCAACAACCGTCAGCAGGCGATCTCGCAACTGCTCGCCGGGACCAAGCGGCTCTCGACGGAACTCTCGGCCCTCGTGGTCGAAAACCAGGAACAGATCGGTCCCGCCCTGGAAAACCTGCGTGGCGTCGTTCAGATCCTGCAGGACAACAACGACAACCTCGACAGGGCCATGAAGCTGTATGAGCCGTTCGTGCGCCTGTATTCCAACGTTGTCGGCAACGGGCGCTGGTTCGACCAGGTGGTCGTGAATCTGACGCCGCCCGGTCTGCCCGAGATTCCGGGATACCGCGAGCCGGGTCGCACTCTGGGAGGGGGGAACTGATGGCACACGCAGAAGGCGCCGACTCCCCGAACCGGGCAGGTCGTCGACGCATTGCGTTCGGCGCGCTCGCAGTGGTTGTGGTACTCGTGCTCGCGGGCGCCCTGTGGTGGGTGTTCACCCGCGCTGGAACGACGACGGTCACTGCCTATTTCGACAAGGCCGTCGGCATCTACGAGGGATCCGACGTCCGGGTCCTCGGTGTCGAGGTCGGCAGTGTCACCTCGGTCGAACCTCAGGGCGAGGTCGTCAAGGTCGACATGCGCGTCAATCGTGGGGTGGATATCCCGGCGGACGCCAGGGCAGTGCAGATCACCCCGTCCGTCGTCGCCGATCGCTACGTTCAGCTCACCCCCGCCTACTCCGGCGGTGAGACGATGAGCGACGGCGCCGTCATCGACCGGGAACGAACGGCTACCCCCGTCGAGGTCGATGAGTTGTACGCGAGCATCGACGAACTGGCGCGGGCACTCGGGCCGGAGGGCGCGAACGCCGACGGTGCGCTGACCGAATTCGTCGAGGTCGGTGCCGAGAACCTCGAAGGAAACGGTGCGGCTCTAGGTCAGAGCATCGACGAATTGTCCGCTGCCGCTCGCACACTCGACGAGTCGCGCGGTGACCTCTTCGGGACCATCGAGAACCTCCAGGTCTTCGTCAGTGCGCTCGCAGCCAACGACCAGCAGGTACGGCAGTTCAACACCCAGCTCGCCGACCTCTCCGGCTTCCTCGCCGGGGAACGCCAGAACCTCGGAGAAGCGCTCGAGCAGCTTTCCATGACGCTCGGGGACGTCACGACGTTCGTGCGCGACAACCAGGAGGCGGTCAAAGACAATGTCGACGCGCTGGTTCCTGTGACCGAGAACCTGGCGAACAATCGTCAGTCACTGGTGAACTCCCTGACGCTGCTGCCGCTCGCGGTGAGCAACCTCGTCAATTCGTACGACGCGGAATCGGGGTCGTTGTCCTCGCGCCTCGTCCTACCCGACCTGGAGGATCCGGCAGCAGTCCTCTGCAAGCTCATCGACGTGGGCCAGTTGATGCCCGGCGATCCCGAATTCGAAGCGCTCGGACGGCAGATGCAGCCCGTCATCGACCGCTGCGGCGACATCATGGGACAGATCACCGAGGACACGAGGTCACCGGATCTGATTCTTCCGTTCGGAATCATGAGCGGTGAGAACATCCAGCGGCAGGTCGTCCCGGGCACGGTGCCGGGAGTCGTGTCGCCTCGGCTGGACGTCAGCGGAGAGGGAGGCGGCCTGTGAGGCGCACGGTGGCCCATGGATGGACGAGCCTGCCGCGTGCGACGGTCGTCGGGGTGGGGGCATGTGTCGTCGCGGTGACGGTCTCCGGTTGCGGTGGTATCTACGATGTTCCGCTGCCGGGCGGGGCCGATCTCGGCGACGAGCCGATCCGGGTCAGCATCGAATTCGACGATGTCCTCGACCTGGTGCCCCAGTCGACCGTCAAGGTCGACGGTGTGCCGATGGGTCGCGTCGAGTCGATCGACGTGGCAGGGGAGGGATGGACCGCCGAGGTCGAGATCGTTCTCAACTCGGCAGCCGACCTGCCCGCGAACACGTTCGCCGTCGTCGAACAGAGCAGTCTGCTGGGCGAGAAGTTCGTGCAGCTCGCGCCGCCGTCGAACGAGCCGGCGACGGGCGAACTCGTCGACGGCGCCACCATCCCCCTCGAACGGACACGGCATGCAACCGAGATCGAACCGGTACTCGGAGCACTGTCGCTGTTGCTCAACGGTGGTGGTGTCGGGCAGCTCGCCCCGGTCATCGAAGAGCTGTCGACGGCATTCGACGGTCGGGAAGGCACCACGCGCAGCCTCATCGAGGAAGCCGAAACCCTGATCACCGGACTCGAACAGCAGCGAAACGACATCACCCGTGCGATCGATGGTCTCGATGCGTTGTCCGAGCGGGTCGCAGTGCAGAACGATCAGGTCGCGGCGATTCTCGACGACCTGCCGGTGGCGACCGAGGTGCTCGAACAGCAGCGGCCGGAACTCACGCAACTCCTGGTCCAGCTCGATCGGCTCGGAACGGTCGGGACGGACATCCTCGATCAGTCCAAGGACGATCTCATCGCCGACCTGCTCGCTCTGCGTCCGACGCTTCAGGCTCTCGCTGCGTCGGGCGACGACCTCGTACAGTCCCTGTCGTTCGTCCCGACGGTGCCGTTCCCGGACAGTGTCGAGGACATCATCGTCGGTGGTTCGATGAACCTGTTCCTCATCGTCGACCTGCAGATCGGCGACGCACTCGCCTCGCTCGGTGTGGGGCAGGGCGAGCCGGTCTACCGGCAGCCGAAATTCGGAAACCCGAAGCCGGTCGTCGACCCGTCCAATCCCTACTACAACGGAAACGGGCCGCACGTGGGATGGCCGACAGTGTCCTTGCTGCCGGTACTGCCGGCCCCGACGTTGCCCGACCTCCTGACCCTTCCCGAAGGTGTCGCGCTGCCGGAGGGCGTCGAAATTCCCGGTGTCGGTGAGGCCGGCGGAAACCGCGCGCCCGCACCGGCCCCGCCGCCCAACCCGCTCGAAGGCTTGATGGATCAGCTCGGAATCGGGGGTGGCCGATGAGATCACGACTGGTGAGGATTCAGCTCGTGGCATTCGTCGTCATCGCGCTGCTCGGCGTGGTGTTCGTGGGGGCCCGTTACGTCCGGCTGGACAATCTCATGGGCTTCGGCCAGTACACCGTCAACGCCCGATTCCCCAGTTCGGGCGGTGTATTCAAGAACGCGGAAGTCACCTACCGAGGGGTGCCGGTGGGCCGGGTGGGCAACCTCTCGCTGACCAGCGACGGCATCGACGTCGAACTGAAACTCGACGACGGAGGACCGGACATCCCCGCATCGGCTCAGGCCGTGGTCGCGAACCGATCGGCGATCGGCGAGCAGTACGTCGATCTGCGCCCACCCACGGACGAAGGTCCTTATCTCGTCGACGGTTCGATCATCGAGTCGACTGCCGACGACCTCCCGGTGCCCGTCGAGGACCTGCTTGTGAGCACCAACGAACTGACCCGGTCGGTGCCGACGGATGCACTGCACACGGTGGTCACCGAACTCGGCGACGCGTTCGACGGCCGCGGCGACGAACTGCAGGTGCTCGTCGATTCGCTCGCACGGCTCAGTGACTCGGGCGTCGAATACCTGCCGCAGACGGTCACGTTGATCCGCGACAGCAGGACCGTGCTCGACACCCAGTCCGAGCAGTCGTCTGCAATCGAGCAGTTCAGCTCCGATCTCGACCTGATCACTGCCCAGCTGCGCGACAGCGACCCCGACATCCGGCGGCTCATCGAGACCGGAACCACCGCGAGCGATGAGCTGAACCGCTTGATCGCGGATTCGGGACCTGGCCTGACCGCGGACTTGACCAACCTCGCTGCGCTCGGCGAGACTCTCGCACCTCAGGCCATTGCACTGCAGCCACTGCTCGCATTCCTTCCTGCTGTGGCGGCCAGCGCCGGTACCGTGGCCCCGGGCGACGGTACGGTGAGGCAGGGGATCGTGCTGGAGACGAACAATCCGCCATCGTGCACCCTCGGCTACGAGGGGACGTACGAGATCATCGAGCAGATGCGTGCGGAGAACCCGAACTTCGACGATCACGCACAGGACTTCCCGTTCAACACGGAAGCTTCCTGCGCTGCACCACAGGGCAGCGTGACTGGTGTACGCAGCGCGGACCGGATCGTGTTCGCCGACCCCGCGACCATCCAGCCGTGGGATTTCACGCCGAAGAAGGATCCCGACAAGCTCAATCTGAATCCGGTGGCGACGCAGCTGGCGCCGCTTCTCGGAGTCACCCCGAAGTGAGCAGTGAGTAGGTTAGTGGAGTGAGAGCAAGAACCGTCGCCCTTTCGATAGTGAGCGCGCTGGCGGTGGTCGCCCTCGTGGCCGCCGCGTGGTTCGGATTCGGCTGGGCGAAGGCACTGATCGTCGATCGTTCGGTGGCCGACACGCGCGACGCCGCGCTGACGGGTGCCTTCCAAGCGGCCATCAACCTCAACAGTGTCGATGCACAGAATGTCGACGCGTCGCTCGACAACATGCGTTCGTCGATCACCGGAGACGCGTTGCTGAACGATCTCGCCGCGACGGAGCAGCAGATCCGCGACCAGGTGGCCGCGACGGGAACCAGCATGTCGGCGGAGGTGCTCTTCGGGTCGCTGACCGAACTGAACACCGACGACGATCAGGCGAAAGCGCTCGTCGTGCTCGCGGTGCGCACGACCACCCCGGAGTACTTCACGGTCAACAAGGTCTCGGTGAACGCCTCGATGGTGAAGGACGGCGACGTCTGGAAAGCGGTGACGATCGAGCCTCTCGGTTCGGTCGGCATGGAAGAGGGCCCTGCTCCGGGTGCACAGCCGGAACCGGAGGGGGCTGCACCCGCAGAATCTGCACCTCCGGAATCCGCACCCGCGGAGCAGGCTCCCGCGCCGGATGGTGCCGCGACACCGTGATCTGCAAGAACGTTTCGACCAGCAGTGACGGCTCGAACGACAGTAGTAGCGAGCCGACGAAGGAGAACGCCTAGTGCCACCGCAGCGACGCAACCCCGGGCCGCCGCGCCGTCGACCCAAGATCGCCGGTGCGTCCCGTCCGAGGACCGAGTCGAGCGCAGGTCCGGTCATCCCCGGCCCAGTTTCTTCGAGTAGCGAATCCGATCGGGTCGAGCCGGTCGGCTCGACCGGTGCGGTCACCGACAGGTCCGACAGTGCGGCAGGCTCCGGCCAGTCGAACGGCGTCGACGAGAGAGTCGACGAGAGAACCGCGATCGATGCGGTCGATTCCGAAGGGACCCCTGCCCCGGCAACAGACGAGACGCCGGCAACAGTCGAGACCCCGGGAACGGATGAGACACGGTCGCCGGCCGACGACCGGCCGCATCCCACCCCTGCGCTCGATTCCGAACCCGAGCTCCCGGCCGGCGACGTGCAACGGCCGAAGTCGAGTTGGATGCCGGTGCTCGTCGTGGCTCTGGTCGCGGTCGTGTTGGGCGCGCTCGCCGTGGTCGCAGCTTTCCGTCCCGGAGCGTCCGACAGCAATATCGCGTGGGTCGACCAGGCGGAGACGGCTGCGGTGACCGAGGCTGCCGCGCACGCGATCGAGGCGATGCACGGGTACAACTTCGAGACCATCGACGAGGATTTCGCCGAGATACGCGAACTGCTCACAGACGAGCGCCGCGCGGAGTTCGACTCGACCGCCCAGGTCACCAAGGACGCCGCGGTACAGACCCGCACCGTGACGGAGGTGAATGTCGCGCACATCGGCGCACGGATGATCGACGAGGCCCACGCCGAGGTCGCTGCGTACATCAACGTCAGCGCGACCGGCGACGGAGTGGCACAGGGGAGTGCGGCAGCGCCGTTGTTGGTGCGGATGGAGAAGGCGGATGGCCGTTGGCTGGTCTCGGAGATCCGCGATCAGTAGAGGCGTCGAGTTCGGGGCGATCGCGTTGCGGGTGTGACGCCGGAGGCCGATGACTCTTGACGAGAACGACGTGAGACGTCACTCTATCGGTACGCCTGTGCGATACCGACCCCGCAATGTCGCCTCCAGGTTTCTTTGAGGCACCCCCGTGGACATTTCCGTGTGTTCGGTGTAAGTTGGTTCTTTGCGCTGGCTGCCTCCTGTCCACCCCTTGACCTGTGAGCCCGTGAATCGTTCGCCGAGAGCGACTTCATCGGATTCTTCGGCTGGGTTTCAGTTCGGGTTGCGACCAGCCGAAACGCCCCACATGAAGAAGCAGGTACAGCGGCGGTCGCACCGGTTGGAGCGACCCGCGTGAGGTGCTGGAAGGACGCATCTTGGCAGTCTCTAGCCAGACCAAGGCAGTTGCCGGAATCCCCGGAGCCCCGAAGAGGGTTTCGTTCGCGAAAATTCGCGAACCCCTCGAAGTTCCCGGGCTCCTCGATCTACAGACAGATTCCTTCGAATGGTTGATCGGGTCGGAGCGCTGGCGCGCGAAGGCTGCTGATCGTGGTGACGGCAGCGTCGCCGGTGGTCTCGAAGAGATCCTCGCCGAGCTCTCGCCGATCGAGGACTTCTCGGGCTCGATGTCCCTTTCCTTCTCCGATCCACGCTTCGACGAGGTCAAGGCCTCCGTCGAGGAGTGCAAGGACAAGGACATGACGTACGCGGCTCCGCTGTTCGTCACGGCCGAGTTCATCAACAACAACACCGGTGAGATCAAGAGCCAGACGGTCTTCATGGGTGACTTCCCGATGATGACCGACAAGGGCACGTTCATCATCAACGGCACCGAGCGTGTCGTCGTGTCGCAGCTCGTGCGTTCGCCCGGTGTGTACTTCGACAAGTCCGTCGACAAGAGCACCGAGAAGGACCTGCACAGCGTCAAGGTCATCCCCGGTCGCGGTGCATGGCTCGAGTTCGACGTCGACAAGCGCGACACCGTGGGTGTGCGCATCGATCGCAAGCGCCGTCAGCCCGTCACCGTGCTGCTCAAGGCACTCGGCTGGTCCACCGAGCAGATCGTGGAGCGCTTCGGCTTCTCCGAGATCATGATGTCCACGCTCGAGAAGGACAACACCGCAGGCACCGACGAGGCGCTCCTCGACATCTACCGCAAGCTTCGTCCGGGCGAGCCGCCGACGAAGGAGAGCGCACAGACGCTCCTCGAGAATCTGTTCTTCAAGGACAAGCGCTACGACCTGGCGCGTGTGGGCCGTTACAAGATCAACAAGAAGCTGGGTCTGAACACCGGCCAGCCGATCGAGGCGTCGACCCTCACCGAGGAAGACATCGTCGCGACCATCGAGTACCTCGTGCGCCTGCACGCGGGTGAGAACTGGATGACCGCTCCGGGCGGTGTCGAGGTTCCGGTCGAGGTCGACGATATCGATCACTTCGGTAACCGTCGCCTGCGTACCGTCGGCGAACTGATCCAGAACCAGATCCGCGTGGGCCTGTCCCGCATGGAGCGCGTCGTTCGTGAGCGCATGACGACCCAGGACGTCGAGGCGATCACGCCGCAGACCCTGATCAACATCCGTCCTGTCGTGGCCGCGATCAAGGAGTTCTTCGGAACTTCGCAGCTGTCGCAGTTCATGGACCAGAACAACCCGCTGTCGGGCCTGACGCACAAGCGTCGCCTCTCGGCGCTCGGCCCCGGCGGTCTGTCGCGTGAGCGCGCCGGCCTCGAGGTCCGCGACGTCCACCCGTCGCATTACGGCCGCATGTGCCCGATCGAGACCCCTGAAGGCCCGAACATCGGCCTGATCGGTTCGCTGTCGGTGTACGCGCGGGTCAACCCGTTCGGTTTCATCGAGACCCCGTACCGCAGGGTCGTCGACGGTGTCGTCACCGATCAGGTCGACTACCTCACGGCAGACGAAGAGGACCGCTTCCTCATCGCGCAGGCGAACTCGCCGATCAGCGCGGACAATACGTTCGCCGAGGATCGCGTGCTCGTCCGTAAGAAGGGCGCGGAGATCGAGTACGTCGGTGCCGACTCCGTCGAGTACATGGACGTCTCACCGCGGCAGATGGTGTCCGTCGCGACGGCCATGATCCCGTTCCTCGAGCACGACGACGCCAACCGTGCCCTCATGGGCGCGAACATGCAGCGTCAGGCCGTTCCCCTGATCCGCAGCGAGGCCCCGGTCGTCGGTACCGGCATGGAGCTGCGTGCCGCAGTGGACGCCGGCGACGTCATCGTCACCGAGAAACCCGGCGTGGTCGAGGAGGTGTCGGCCGACTTCATCACGGTGATGGCCGACGACGGCACCCGCCGCACCTATCGTCTGCGCAAGTTCGACCGGTCCAACCAGGGCACCTGCTCGAACCAGCGTCCGATCATCGACGAAGGCCAGCGTGTCGAGGCCGGCCAGGTCCTGGCCGACGGGCCCTGCACCGAGAACGGTGAGATGGCGCTGGGCAAGAACCTGCTCCTCGCGATCATGCCGTGGGAAGGCCACAACTACGAGGACGCGATCATTCTGTCGCAGCGCCTCGTGGAAGAGGACGTCCTGACCTCGATCCACATCGAGGAGCACGAGATCGATGCCCGCGACACCAAGCTCGGTGCCGAGGAGATCACCCGCGACATCCCGAACGTCTCGGACGAGGTCCTCGCCGACCTCGACGAGCGCGGCATCGTCCGTATCGGTGCCGAGGTTCGCGACGGCGACATCCTGGTCGGCAAGGTCACCCCGAAGGGCGAGACCGAGCTCACCCCCGAAGAGCGTCTGCTCCGCGCGATCTTCGGTGAGAAGGCGCGCGAGGTCCGCGACACGTCGCTCAAGGTTCCTCACGGCGAGACCGGCAAGGTCATCGGCGTGCGTGTGTTCTCGCGCGAGGACGACGACGACCTGCCTCCGGGTGTCAACGAGCTCGTCCGCGTGTACGTCGCGCAGAAGCGCAAGATCCAGGACGGCGACAAGCTCGCAGGCCGCCACGGCAACAAGGGCGTCATCGGCAAGATCCTCCCGCAGGAGGACATGCCGTTCCTGCCCGACGGCACGCCCATCGACATCATCCTGAACACCCACGGTGTTCCGCGTCGTATGAACATCGGCCAGATCCTCGAGACCCACCTCGGCTGGATCGGCAAGGCCGGTTGGAACGTGCAGATCGCCGACGACGGATCGCGCCCCGACTGGGCACAGAACCTGCCCGAGGAGATGCTCGCCGCCGAGTCCGACTCGAACATCGCAACGCCGGTGTTCGACGGTGCTCGTGAAGAGGAGCTCACGGGTCTGCTGTCGTCGACGCTGCCGAACCGCGACGGTGAGGTCATGGTCGGTCCCGACGGCAAGGCGACGCTGTTCGACGGTCGTTCGGGTGAGCCGTTCCCGTACCCGGTGGCGGTCGGCTACATGTACATCATCAAGCTGCACCACTTGGTCGACGACAAGATCCACGCGCGTTCGACCGGTCCGTACTCGATGATCACGCAGCAGCCGCTCGGCGGTAAGGCGCAGTTCGGTGGTCAGCGCTTCGGTGAGATGGAGTGCTGGGCCATGCAGGCGTACGGCGCCGCATACACGCTGCAGGAGCTGCTCACCATCAAGTCCGACGACGTGGTGGGTCGCGTGAAGGTGTACGAGGCGATCGTCAAGGGCGAGAACATCCCCGAGCCCGGCATCCCCGAGTCGTTCAAGGTGCTCCTCAAGGAACTTCAGTCGCTCTGCCTCAACGTGGAGGTGCTGTCCAGCGACGGCGCTGCCATCGCCATGGCCGACAGCGACGACGAGGACCTGGAGCGGGCAGCAGCCAACCTGGGCATCAACCTTTCCCGCAACGAGTCGGCCACGGTCGACGACCTCGCGAACTAGGAGCCGAACCGATGCGGTACGCCACCGAGCCACACCGGCCGCGTACCGCATCGGGCCCCGGCAGCGATAGCGACAACTAGCAGCAACAAGGCCCGCACAGGGGAAAGGAAGTTACGTGCTCGACGTCAACTTCTTCGATGAACTCCGGATCGGTCTGGCCACCGCGGCCGACATCCGTAATTGGTCGTACGGCGAAGTCAAGAAGCCGGAGACCATCAACTACCGCACGCTCAAGCCCGAGAAGGACGGCCTCTTCTGCGAGAAGATCTTCGGCCCCACCCGGGACTGGGAGTGCTACTGCGGTAAGTACAAGCGCGTCCGCTTCAAGGGCATCATCTGCGAACGCTGTGGCGTCGAGGTGACCCGCGCCAAGGTGCGCCGTGAGCGGATGGGCCACATCGAACTGGCCGCACCCGTGACTCACATCTGGTACTTCAAGGGCGTGCCGAGCCGTCTCGGCTACCTCCTCGACCTCGCTCCGAAGGATCTCGAGAAGATCATCTACTTCGCTGCGTACGTCATCACGTCGGTCGACGACGAGCTCCGTCACAACGAGCTCTCGACGCTCGAGGCCGAGATGGAGGTCGAGAAGAAGGGCGTCGCCGATCAGCGCGACGCCGACCTCGAGGCCCGCGCGCAGAAGCTCGAAGCCGATCTGGCCGAGCTCGAGGCCGAGGGCGCCAAGTCGGATGTCCGTCGCAAGGTCAAGGACGGCGGCGAGCGCGAGATGCGTCAGCTGCGCGACCGTGCCCAGCGTGAGCTCGATCGTCTCGACGAGATCTGGACGACCTTCACGAAGCTCGCTCCCAAGCAGCTCATCGTCGACGAGCTGATCTACCGCGAGCTGCAGGACCGCTACGGCGAGTACTTCACGGGCGCGATGGGTGCAGAGGCCATCCAGAAGCTCATCGAGACCTTCGACATCGACGCCGAAGCCGAGCTGCTGCGCGAGATCATCCGCAGCGGCAAGGGGCAGAAGAAGCTGCGTGCGCTCAAGCGTCTCAAGGTCGTGGCAGCGTTCCAGCAGTCCGGCAACTCGCCGATGGGCATGGTCCTCGACGCTGTTCCGGTGATCCCGCCGGAGCTGCGCCCGATGGTGCAGCTCGACGGTGGTCGCTTCGCGACCTCCGACCTCAACGACCTGTACCGCCGCGTCATCAACCGGAACAACCGCCTCAAGCGACTGATCGACCTCGGCGCTCCCGAGATCATCGTCAACAACGAGAAGCGGATGCTCCAGGAGTCCGTCGACGCGCTGTTCGACAACGGTCGTCGTGGCCGCCCGGTGACGGGTCCGGGCAACCGCCCGCTCAAGTCGCTGTCCGATCTGCTCAAGGGCAAGCAGGGTCGTTTCCGTCAGAACCTGCTCGGTAAGCGCGTCGATTACTCGGGCCGTTCGGTCATCGTCGTCGGTCCGCAGCTCAAGCTGCACCAGTGCGGTCTGCCGAAGCTCATGGCTCTCGAGCTGTTCAAGCCGTTCGTGATGAAGCGCCTCGTGGACCTGAACCACGCGCAGAACATCAAGTCGGCCAAGCGCATGGTCGAGCGTCAGCGTCCCCAGGTGTGGGATGTCCTCGAAGAGGTCATCAATGAGCACCCGGTCCTGCTCAACCGTGCACCTACGCTGCACCGTCTCGGCATCCAGGCGTTCGAGCCGCAGCTCGTCGAGGGTAAGGCCATTCAGCTGCACCCCCTCGTGTGTGAGGCCTTCAACGCCGACTTCGACGGTGACCAGATGGCCGTGCACCTGCCGCTGTCGGCAGAGGCTCAGGCCGAGGCGCGCATCCTGATGCTGTCGTCGAACAACATCCTGTCGCCGGCATCGGGCCGTCCGCTCGCTATGCCCCGTCTGGACATGGTGACGGGCCTGTACCACCTGACACGCCTTGTCGAGGACGGCGTCGGCGCGTACAAGCCTGCATCCGGTGACGAGCCGGAGCAGGGTGTGTACTCGTCGCCGGCCGAGGCCATCATGGCTGTGGACCGGGGCGTGCTCTCGGTGCAGGCCCCCATCCGGGTGCGTCTGTCGCAGCAGCGTCCGCCGCGCGAGATCGAGAACGAACTGTTCCCCGAGGGATGGCGCTACGGCCAGGACTGGCTCGCCGAGACCACTCTCGGTCGCGTGATGTTCAACGAGCTGCTGCCGGTGAACTACGGCTTCGTCAACGACATCATGCCGAAGAAGCGTCAGGCCGGGATCATCAACGATCTCGCCGAGCGCTACCCGATGATCGTTGTCGCACAGACCGTCGACAAGCTCAAGGACGCGGGCTTCTACTGGGCCACGCGTTCGGGCGTGACGATCGCGATGTCGGACGTGCTGGTTCCGCCGGAGAAGAAGGAGATCCTCGAGCGCTACGAGGGTCAGGCCGATTCGATCCAGCGGCAGTACGACCGAGGCAAGCTGTCCGAGGACGAGCGCCGCGATTCACTCGTGAAGCTGTGGCAGGAAGCGACCGAAGAGGTCGGCCAGGTCATGGAGGCGCATTACCCGGACGACAACCCGATCCCGACGATCGTGAAGTCCGGAGCCGCGGGCAACATGACCCAGATCCGCTCGCTGGCGGGTATGAAGGGCCTGGTGACGAACCCGAAGGGCGAGTTCATTCCTCGTCCGATCAAGTCCTCGTTCCGAGAGGGCCTCACCGTCGCCGAGTACTTCATCAACACGCACGGTGCGCGTAAGGGTCTGGCCGATACCGCTCTGCGTACCGCCGACTCGGGTTACCTGACCCGTCGTCTGGTGGACGTCTCGCAGGACGTCATCGTCCGCGAGGTCGACTGTGGCACGCCGCGTGGTATCGAGATGACCATCGCCGAGCCCGAGCGTGACGCACAGGGCAACGAGACCGGCAAGCTGGTCCGCGATGCTCACATCGAGACGAGCACGTATGCCCGCACGCTGGCGACGGACGCGATCGATGCGGCAGGCAATGTCGTGGTCGAGCGTGGCTCCGACCTCGGCGATCCCGCAATCGAGGCCCTCCTCGAGGCCGGTATCCAGAAGGTCAAGGTCCGCTCGGTCCTGACCTGCGACACCGGCACCGGCGTCTGCGCGACCTGCTACGGCCGTTCGATGGCGACGGGCAAGCTCGTCGACATCGGCGAGGCCGTCGGTATCGTCGCTGCCCAGTCGATCGGTGAGCCCGGTACGCAGCTGACGATGCGTACGTTCCACCAGGGTGGTGTCGGTGAGGACATCACGGGTGGTCTGCCCCGTGTCCAGGAGCTGTTCGAAGCCCGTATCCCCAAGGGCAAGGCTCCGATCGCCGACGTCTCCGGGCGTATCCGCCTCGAGGACGACGATCGTTTCTACAAGATCACGATCGTCCCCGACGACGGTGGCGAAGAGGTCGTCTACGACAAGCTGTCGAAGCGTCAGCGTCTGCACGTCATCCGCAAGGCCGACGGCACCGAGGGCGTCCTCGGTGACGGCGACCATGTGGACGTCGGTCAGCAGCTCCTCGAAGGTGCTGCCGATCCGCACGAGGTGCTGCGCGTGATGGGTCCCCGCCAGGTTCAGATCCACTTGGTCCACGAGGTCCAGGAGGTCTACCGGAGCCAGGGTGTGTCGATCCACGACAAGCACATCGAGACCATCGTGCGTCAGATGCTGCGTCGCGTGACGATCATCGATTCGGGCGCGACGGAGTTCCTGCCCGGCTCGCTCGTCGAGCGCAGCGAGTTCGAGGCCGCGAACCGTCGTGTGGTCCAGGAAGGTGGCGAGCCGGCTGCCGGTCGCCCCGTTCTCATGGGCATCACGAAGGCGTCGCTCGCCACCGACTCGTGGCTGTCGGCGGCGTCCTTCCAGGAGACCACTCGCGTGCTGACCGACGCGGCGATCAACTGCCGCTCGGACAAGCTGATCGGTCTCAAGGAGAACGTGATCATCGGCAAGCTGATCCCCGCCGGTACCGGCATCAACAAGTACCGGAACATCCAGGTTCAGCCGACCGAGGAGGCTCGTGCCGCCGCATACGCCATCCCGGCGTACGACGACCAGTACTACTCACCGGACGGTTTCGGCCAGAACACCGGTGCTGCAGTGCCTCTGGATGACTACGGTTACTCCAACGACTACCGGTAGTTCGCTGCCGTAGTCACAAAGGTCCCGCCCTCTCTCTTCAGGGCGGGACCTTTGTGGTTTCCGGGATATGTCCGTAGGGAGCGTCGCTCAGCGTGCGGTATCGATGTGCCGCTCAGCGTGCAGTATCGATGTGCCGCTCAGCGTGCAGTGCCGATGTGCCGCTCAGCGTGCGATGTGAAAGTCCGTCAGCTCGGCGCGGCCCGGCTCGAGGTCGTCCCAGCTGCCTCGAACGGTGAGTACCGCGAGCGCTGAGGTCGGAAACTTCTCGGAGAGCTGCTGGGCGATGTCGCTGCTGTGGTCTGTGGCCAGGCTCAGAGCCGTCTCGGACAATGACGGCTCGTGCCCGACCACGAGCAAGGTGTGAATTTCCGGGTCCATCGAGCGGATCTCCGCGACAACGGCCTCGGGAGTGGCCCCGTAGAGCGCCGCGCGATAGTCGACGGGTGCGTCGATCGTCGCTTCGGCGAGGGTTTTACGCGTGCGTGTCGCGTCGGAGCACAGCACCGCGTCGATCTCAGGCAGGTTGGCTCGAATCCATCGACCGGCGAGACCTGCTTCTCGGCGGCCGCGTGGAGAGAGGGGGCGTTCGTGATCGTCCACGTCGTCCGGGTACGCGGACTTCCCGTGGCGAAGCAAGATCAGAGTGCGGGGCATCATCGCTCCACCGTAGGGGCTGCGTGCCCGAACCGGAACGGCGACGTCGGGCTTTCGACGTCGATCCGGCGGATCGGCCTTGCGGCGGGTGCGGATGCGAGACTACAGTTCAGGTAACTGTTACAGCGTGTTACATGCAAACGCGGCTGTGCCGCCCACCCTTCGAGGATCTCGCCATGGCCTACGTCATCACCCAGACGTGCTGCAACGACGCAAGCTGCGTCGCCGTCTGCCCGGTCAACTGCATTCACCCCACCCCCGACGAGCGTGAATTCGGGTCGGCGGAGATGCTGCATATCGACCCGCAGACCTGTATCGACTGTGGTGCATGTGCCGACGCATGCCCGGTCGAAGCAATCCTTCCCGACGACAAGCTCGAACCGTCCCAGGCCCGCTTCGCCGAGATCAACGCCGACTACTACCGGGCGCACCCCATGCCGGAAGGCTGGAATCCTCTCGTGCCGACACCGGCTGCGCCGCGGGATCGCGGAACGCTGCGCGTCGCGGTTGTCGGCGCCGGTCCCGCCGCCTGCTATGCGACGCAGGAACTGCTCGAGCGATCCGATGTCGAGGTCGAGATGTTCGATCGGCTGCCGACCCCGTTCGGACTGGTTCGCGCCGGCGTCGCGCCCGATCATCCCGGTACGAAGGCGGTCACCGAGTCGTTCGAGTGGTCCTTCCGTCGCGACGCTTTCGCGTTGCACCTCGACACGGAGATCGGCCGCGACCTCACCCACGCGGAACTGCTCGACCACCACCACGCGGTGGTGTACGCGGTGGGCGCCTCCGCCGACCGTCGCCTCGGCATTCCGGGCGAAGATCTCGAGGGCAGCCACGCAGCCACAGAATTCGTGGCCTGGTACAACGGCCACCCCGACTATGCGAAGCGCACCTTCGATCTGTCCGGTGAACGCGCCGTCATCGTCGGCAACGGCAACGTCGCACTCGATGTCGCCCGTATCCTCGCAATGGACGTCGAGGACCTCGCGCGCACCGACATCGCCGATCACGCCCTCGAGGCGCTGCGGCACAGCAATATCCGTGAGATCGTTCTCCTCGGCCGCAGAGGGCCTGCACAGGCCGCATACAGCAACCCCGAATTCCTCGCGCTCGGCGAGCTCGAGGGAGTGGACATCGTCATCGACGAAGCCGACCTGGAACTCGACGAGGCCGGTGAGCACGCTGTGGCGACGGACCCCGCCGTGGCGATGCGCGTGCAGCTCGCGCGTGAATACGCCGCGCGCGAGGTGCGGGAGGGCAATCGGCGCATAGTCTTCCGCTACCACGCCGTCCCCTCGGAGGTGCTCGGCGCGGACCGTGTCGACGGCGTCCGGGTCGCGCGCACCGAGATGGTGGAAGATCCCGAGGGCGCGCTCGTTGCGCGGGCGACCGATGACGTCGATGACATCGACGCGGGACTCGTCCTGCGGTCGATCGGCTATCGAGGTGTGCCGGTTCCCGATCTGCCGTTCGACGACCGGCGTGCCGTCGTCCCCAGTACCGGTGGCCGCGTCGACGTCGGTGTCTATGTCACCGGTTGGATCAAGCGCGGTCCGAGCGGTGTCATCGGCACCAACAAGGCCTGCGCCAAGGAAACCGTCGCCGCGTTGCTCGCCGACTTCGACTCGGGTCGGCTGGCAGCGCCGCGGGGCAACCGCAGGAGTCTCGGGAAGCTTCTGGCCGAGCGGCGTCCGGACCGCGTCGACCTCGACGGATGGCGGACCATCGACGCTGCGGAACGTGCCGCGGGTCGCGCGAGCGGCCGGCCACGAATCAAGATCACCGAGCGAGCCGCGCTCGTCGAACTCGGTCGCCGCCGCCGTCGACTTCCCCTGATCGGGGCCGTGCGGCGATAAATCCCTTGGGCGCGTCGGCCATCGCCGTTAGGATCGGCAAACGGTGCGCACGCGTTCCGGTATTTACCACGACCACCGGCGCTCTCTCGCGCGGGCCTGCCACCTCGATTCCAATCAGGCGGAAAGCCATTTGCATTCATCGGAGTAGCCCATGACAGCGCCACCTGCAGATTCTTCGGCCTCGGACACGAAACTCGACGCTGCAGTCCTGAAAATTGCGTCGGTGGTGGTGCTCGGTGCCATCATGTCGATCCTCGACGTCACCGTCGTCTCCGTCGCGCTTCCGACCTTCATGTCGGAATTCCAGGCGAGCTACGCGACGGTCGCATGGACGATGACCGGCTACACCCTCGCTCTCGCCAGTGTGATTCCGCTCACCGGATGGGCGGCCGATCGGTTCGGTACCAAGCGCCTCTACCTCACCGCACTCGTTCTGTTCGTGGCCGGCTCGGTTCTGTGCAGCCTCGCGTGGGATGTCACCTCGCTGATCGGATTCCGCGTCCTCCAGGGCTTCGGCGGCGGCATGCTCATGCCCCTGGGCATGACGATCATGACGCGGGCCGCGGGACCACAGCGCGTCGGTCGCGTCATGGCGGTTCTCGGTATCCCCATGCTCCTCGGTCCCATCGGCGGCCCCATCCTCGGTGGCTGGCTGATCGACGTGGCGAGCTGGCACTGGATCTTCCTCATCAACCTCCCGATCGGTGCCGTTGCGCTGCTCACGGCCTTCGTCGTGCTCCCGAAGGATTCGCCGAAGAAGTCCGAATCGTTCGACTTCGTCGGAATGCTGCTGCTGTCGCCCGGCCTGGCGCTGTTCCTGTTCGGTGTGTCGTCGCTGCCGGAGACCGGCACGGTCGCTTCGGCTCGGGTTCTCGTTCCCGGCATCGTCGGGGTCGCGCTCATCGCCGCGTTCGTGTTCCATGCGGTACGCACCGACCATCCGCTCATCGACCTGAGGTTGTTCAAGAACCGGCAGCTCACCTTTGCGGTCCTCACCATGACGGTCTTCGCGATCGGCTTCTTCGGTGCCGGCCTGCTGTTCCCGAGCTATTTCCTCCAGGTGCACGGCGAAACGACACTCATGGCCGGGTTGCTCCTCGCCCCGCAGGGACTCGGCGCGATGCTCACGATGCCCGTCGCCGGACAGCTGGTCGACCGCATCGGGCCCGGCAAGATCGTGCTGGTCGGTCTTGTGCTCATCATCGCGGGCATGTCCGTGTTCACGCAGGTCGGTGTCGACACCGGCTACCCGCTCCTGCTCGGGGCGCTGTTCGTCATGGGCATGGGCATGGGCTGCACCATGATGCCCACGATGACCGCGGCCTTGCAGACGCTCACCGATCACAGCATCGCGCGCGGCTCGACGTTGATGAACATCGTCCAGCAGGCGGCGGGCTCGATCGGCACGGCCACGATGTCCGTGATCCTCACGAGCCGGATCATCGCCCCCGACGGGGCACCGGAAGGGACGACCGGTCAACCCGACGCAGAGATGCTCGCGCAGCTTCCACCCGAGGTGCAGCAGACCGTCCTCGGCTCTCTTGCCGATGCCTTCGGCGACACATTCCTGGTGGCGACGCTCGTCATGGCGGTCGCGCTGATCCCGGCGGCCTTCCTGCCGCGCAGGAAGTCGGCGCAGCCGAGCGATCCGACTGCCGTCGCCCTGCACTGAGTCGTGCGACGAGGGCGGGGCGGTGACGTAGGTCGCGGCCCCGCCGCTGGTGCGCGGCTACGCTGAGCGGGATGTGTCAGCGACCGGAACGGACAGTGTGAATGAGTAGCGACCCCTCCTCGATGTCCCGGCGAGTCGTGTTGTCGAGCGCGGGTACCGCGGTGGCGGCGGGCGCGCTGACGGCATGCGGCGCACCGACCTCACCGGCGCCGCAGCCCACGCCTGCCGCGACCACCACCGCACCTCCAGGACCGGACGCCGAGGTTGTTGCCGCAGTTGCCGACGTGCCCGTCGGCAGTGGCGTGTTCCTGGGAGGAAAGCGACTCATCGTCACCCAGCCGACCGCCGGGGACTTCCACGCGTTCGTTGCGATCTGCACCCATCAGGGATGCAACATCACCGATGTGGAGGACGACCTGATCGTGTGCCGATGCCACGGCAGCAAGTTCGCGCTCGACGGGGCACCCGTCGAGGGGCCCGCGAAGAAACCGCTGAAGTCGCGACCTGCGGAGGCGCGAGGCACGGACGTGGTCGTCGGCTGAAGCACCGCGCGGTAACCGGTGAACGGAAGCCGACCGGACTAGAGTCCGCCATGTGAGTCCAACGCGACGAGACCGACGTCCGCGGGTGCTGCGCGAGGGCACCGAACCCGACCCACGGTTCACCCTCGCCAACGAACGCACATTCCTCGCATGGATTCGCACCGCCCTCGGTCTCATCGCCGCAGCGGTAGCACTCGAGACGTTCGCCGGTGACGTCATCGAACCGGTGGTGCGCACGGCGCTGTCGTGCGTCCTGCTCGGGTTCGCCGTCGTGTTCGTGGTCATTGCGGTGCTGCGATGGATCACTGTCGAGAAGGCCATGCGCTCGGGCCTGCCGTTGCCGTTCCCGTGGGCCGCGTACCTGCTCGCGGGACTGCTGGCGGTGGCGGGGATCGTTCTTGCCGTGGCCCTCGTGGTGTGAGCGCCTATGCGGCACGACGATCCCGGCCTGCAACCCGAGCGCACTTCACTCGCGTGGTTGCGCACCGAAGCTGTGCTCGGCGCGATCGTGCTGGGCTTCATGCGATTCGTTCCTGGGCCCGGCCCGGTCGTCGCGTCGATCGGACTTCTGTGCCTCGTACCTGTGCTGGTACTGCTGTTCAGCTCGAGGAGGAGTCACCGCGCGCGAGTGCGCGGGCTCGACGTGGGTGGCGACACCTACTTCCTGTGGCGCAACCTGCTGCTTGCAGGCACGGTTGCAGCGCTCGGGGTCTGCGCGTTCGTCCTGATCCTGCTCTCAACGTGAGAGTTCGATCAGGCGGGCGCCGCCCTGGGCCGCCGCGCACACCTTCTCCGAACCGACTTCGTCGACCACGACGATCTCGCTCCGGCACAGCGCCTGGCGCTTCGAGGATTCGACGACGCGAGCATGGGCGCGCAGCAGTGTTCCCTGCGCCGGACGTAGGTAGTCGATGGAGAATCCGGTCGTGACTATCGACGGTCCGAGCGCGGTGCCTGCGGCGAATGTGATCGCATTGTCCGCTGCGTACGACAGAACTCCGCCGTGTGCGAATCCGAACTGCTGGAGCAGTTCGGGTCGCAGCGGGATTTCGAGCGTCACGCCCTCCCGGCCGTAGGCCGACAGTTGCGCGCCGATCAGGACGCTGAACGGTTGCGCGGCGAGGACATCTCGGGCTTGGTCGATACCGAATGACGACATGGCCGCATTCTGCCTCAGCGACAGCGTTGGCATATCGTTTCTGCATGACCGAGTGGCCGGATCTCGCAGCGCTGGAGTTGCTCGTCGGCATCGACGACCACGGGGGTCTCGGGGCCGCGGCCCGGATGGTGGGGATGGCGCAACCGAACGCGACGCGGTCGGTCCGGCGCCTCGAGAAGCAGCTCGGTGCCGTGCTCGTGAAGCGCGGCCGGTCCGGATCGGTTCTCACCCCGGAGGGCACGGTGGTTGCGCACTGGGCCAGGGAAGTTCTCGCAGACACGCACCGACTGCTCGACGCGGCAGCGGCGCTCAGCGCCGAAGATCATCCCGAACTCGTGGTCGCATCCTCGATGACCGTCGCGGAACACCTGATCCCGCGATGGCTCGGTGCCTTCCGCGCCGTCCACGACGACGTCCAGATCCAGTTGCAGGTACACAATTCCATGCAGGTGTGCGACATCGCTGCGGCGGGCGGATGCGACGTCGGATTCGTGGAGGGTCCCAGTGTCCCCACCGGCCTGCACAGTGTGGAAGTGGCGCGTGACGAGCTGGTCGTCGTGGTGGAACCGGGCCATCCGTGGGCACACCGTCGTCGGCCACTCACGGTGGCCGAACTCGCTGCGACGCCCTTGGTGGTGCGAGAGGAAGGATCCGGCACACGACGCACCCTCGACCTCGCATTGCAGGAGTACCGACGGCCGGCTCCACTGCTCGAACTGGGCAGCGGAGCGGCGGTGCGCACCAGCGCACTCGGTGGGGTCGGGCCGGCCGTGCTGAGCACCTTCGCCGTCGCCGACCATGTCGCGTCCGGGCAGCTGAAAGTGGTCGCTGTAGATGGGTTGGACCTCTCGCGGGTGTTGCGCGCGGTGTGGCGACCTCCGCGCGTTCTGCAGGGTCCCGCGGGTGAACTCCTACGCATGATCGTCCGGTCCAGGCGGACCGGAGCGACCCGGGGGAGCACCGCCGCACCGTGACGGATCGGCCTTTCGGGAAATCCGGCCGGGAATACCTGTGTGTGGGATTTGCTCCCGAAGCCCCGCTGTACTCCTTGTACGGTCGCAGCGGCTCATGCAGGCAGCACCGAACGACACAGGAGGAAGCATCGCCGTGGTTGGCAGCTCACACACCGGGGGATCAGTGTCGACCGAGCAGAATATGCGCACTGAGGACAGTGCGGATGTGGGGCAGGGGGCGGTCCTGGTGACCGGCGGCACCGGCGGAATCGGTGCCGAGATCTGCCGGAGTTTCGCCGCAGCCGGCCACGACGTGGCCTTCACATATCGAAGCAGGGTGGAGGCGGCCGAACAGTTGGCCGTGGAACTCCGTGGTCTCGGCGTCGTCAGTAGAGGGGACGCCCTCGACTTGTCCGATCACGAGGCAACCGCCCGCTGGGTGAGTAGCGTCTGCGAACAGTTCGACGAAGTCCGCATCGTCGTGCATGCAGCGGGCCCGCACATACCGATGATTCACCTGTCGGGAGTATCGCCGGCGCAGTTCGGTGCGGCAGTGGATGGTGAGACCAAAGCGTTCTTCAATCTCGTGTCCGCGGTCCTTCCGGAACTGCGTCGCACGACGGGATCGGTCGTGGCCGTCACCACCGCGGCGACGACACGTTATCCGGTCCGGGACGGGCTCTCTGCGGGGCCGAAGGCCGCGGTCGAATCACTCGTGCGGGCGTTTGCGGCCGAGGAGGGCCGATTCGGGGTGCGATTCAACAGCGTGGGGCCCGGAATGCTCGTCGACGGTATGGCGGACCGGCTCATCTCGTCCGGTGATCTCGACGAACACGCTCTCGAGGTGACCAAGCGGAACATTCCGTTGCGCCGCTTCGGGAACGCTCGCGACATCGCTGAGGCGGTGTTGTTCCTCGCGTCGGATCGCGCCGGATTCATCAGTGGGCAGAAGCTCGATGTCGACGGTGGATACGGGGTCTGATTTCGGCTCGGGCCGGAAGCTTCCACAAAAAACAATCAAGAGCGCTTGATTTATGTGCGGGGTCGTGTGACGCTGGTCGCATGGCGGACTTGCCCGGGCTCTTCGGTGATCTACGCGCCGAAGGCGACGCCCTCGATGCGCTCGTGACCGATCTGTCCGACGACGACTGGCGTCGCGACACCCCGGCGGCGGGATGGACTGTGGCACATCAGATAGGCCACCTGCTGTGGACCGACCGTGCGGCACTCACCGCGGTCACCGACGCCACCACGTTCGTCGCCGAGACCGCAAAAATCACCGACGCAACGACATTCGTCGACGAAGGCGCCGGTGAGTATGCAGCCCTACCGCCTCGGGATCTACTCGCCGAATGGCGGCACTGCCGCGAATCCCTCGGCCGTGCCCTTGCCGACGTCCCCGCGGGGGAGAAGATCCCGTGGTACGGGCCGCCCATGTCGGCGGCATCGATGGCGACGGCGCGGCTCATGGAGACCTGGGCGCACGGACGTGACGTCGCGGCGGCGCTCGGGACGGCACCCAGGCCGACGACACGCCTGCGACACGTCGCGCACATCGGAGTCCGCACTCGCGACTTCGCGTTCGTCCTCCGCGATCGCGCGGTCCCGGCGGAGCCGTTCCGCGTCGAGCTCGCCGCACCGGACGGCAGCACCTGGACCTGGGGGCCGGACGACGCTGCGCAATCGGTGACCGGTCCGGCACTCGACTTCTGCCTGCTCGTCACACAGCGTGTGCACCGCAGCGACACCGCGCTCGTCGCACGCGGGCCGGATGCCGACGCCTGGCTCGACATCGCGCAGGCATTCGCGGGCCCGCCCGGATCCGGTCGCGAACAAAGTGGGAAAGCACAGTGAATCGGGAGCGCTCCGCCGTAGTGCGAATCGGCAACTGCTCCGGTTTCTACGGAGATCGCCTGTCAGCGATGCGCGAGATGCTCGAAGGCGGCGAACTCGACTATCTCACCGGCGACTATCTCGCGGAACTGACCATGCTGATTCTCGGCCGCGACCGCATGAAGGATCCCGCCACCGGCTACGCCAAGACATTCTTGCGCCAAGCCGAAGAGTGCATGGGTCTTGCATTGGACAAGGGCGTACGCCTGGTTGCGAACGCGGGCGGACTCAACCCCGCGGGTCTCGCTGCAGCACTGCGCGATCTCGCGGACACACTCGGACTCGCTCCGAACATCGCTCACGTCGAAGGTGACGATCTCATCGCCCGCGTCGAGGAAATCGGCCTGACCGGCGACCCTCCGCCGCTCACCGCCAACGCCTATCTCGGCGCGTGGGGGATCGTGGATTGTCTGAACGCGGGCGCCGACATCGTCGTCACCGGACGCGTCACCGACGCATCTGTCATCGTCGGTCCAGCCGCCGCCCACTTCGACTGGGCACGAGACGATTTCGATGCCCTCGCGGGCGCGGTCGCCGCAGGGCACGTGATCGAATGTGGTACCCAGGCAACCGGCGGCAACTACGCGTTCTTCACCGAACTCGACACCCTCGAGCGTCCCGGATTCCCGATCGCCGAGATCGAGGCCGACGGATCGTCGACGATCACCAAACACCCCGGGACAGGTGGCGCGGTCACCGTGGGAACCGTGACGGCGCAACTGTTGTACGAAGTCACAGGCGGGCGCTACGCGGGCCCCGACGTCACCACACGAATCGATACAGTCCGGCTCGAACAGGTCGGCCCCGACCGCGTCAGGCTCACCGGCGTGCGGGGTGAGGCGCCACCGCCCACACTCAAGGTGTGCCTCAACGCCCTCGCGGGATTCCACAACCAGGTCGAATTCATCCTCACCGGACTCGACATCGAGGCCAAGGCGCAACTCATGCGGCGCCAGATGGAGGCGAACCTGCCGACCCGTCCCGCCGAATTGGAATGGACCCTCGCCCGCACCGACCACCCCGACGCGGACACCGAGGAAGCTGCGAGTGCGCTGCTGCGCTGCACGGTGCGTGACCCCGACCCGAAGGTCGTCGGACGCGGATTCACTGCGGCTGCGGTGGAGTTCGCGCTCGCCGGATATCCCGGATTGTCGCTGACCGCGCCGCCCGGCTCCGGAAGTGTCTACGGCGTGTACACGGCGGGCTACGTCGACGCCGCACAGGTTCCCCACGTGGCCGTTCTTCCCGACGGGTCGCGCGTCGAGGTGCCGGTTGCGGAACAGACCCGGACCCTCGACCCACTCGATGCACCTGAATTGCCCGCGCCGTTCCCCGGCGGTCCCACCCGTCGCGCACCGCTCGGCGCGGTGGCCGGCGCACGCAGCGGAGATAAGGGCGGTGACGCCAACATCGGCGTGTGGGTACGCGGAGACGACGAATGGTGCTGGCTGGCACACACTCTCACCATCGACCTCATCAAGACTCTCCTTCCCGAAACCGCGCCACTGAACGTCACGCGCCACCTGCTGCCGAATCTGCGGGCCGTCAACTTCGTGATCGAAGGCATCCTCGGCAGGGGTGTGGCATCCCGCGCGAGATTCGACCCGCAGGCCAAGGGGCTCGGCGAATGGCTGCGGTCCCGCCACCTCGACATCCCGATCGACTTCCTGGAGGATCACACATGAGCATCTGGAACAGCCCCGAGCGCCGTGCATTGCGCGAGACCGTCACCGGCTTCGTCGAACGCGACGTCCTGCCGTATCTCGACGAATGGGAGCGCGATGGCGAACTTCCCCGTGAACTCCACAAGAAGGCGGCTGCGCTCGGGTTGCTCGGCGTGGGCTTTCCCGAAGAGGTCGGTGGCTCCGGCGGAGACAGTGCCGACACACTCACCGTGTGCGAGGCATTCCACGAGGCCGGAGCCTCCGGCGGCGCATTCGCATCCTTGTTCACCTGCGGGATCGCTCTGCCCCACCTGATTGCCGCAGGTGATCCCGACCAGATCGACCGATGGGTGAAGCCCACACTCGCGGGCGAGCTCATCGGGTCGCTCGCGATCACCGAACCCGGCGGCGGATCCGACGTCGGGAACCTGACCACCACCGCGGTGCGCGACGGCGACCACTACATCGTCAACGGCGCCAAGACGTACATCACGTCCGGCTGCCGCGCCGATTTCGTCGTCACCGCCGTCCGGACCGGCGGGGCGGGCGCGGGAGGCGTGTCACTGCTCGTGATCGAAAAGGGCACACCGGGGTTCACGGTATCCCGCAAGCTCGACAAAATGGGCTGGCGAGCCTCCGATACGGCCGAACTGTCGTTCGTCGACGTCCGGGTTCCGGTCACCAACCTCGTCGGCGCCGAGAACTCCGGCTTCTTCCAGATCGCCCAAGGCTTCGTTTCCGAGCGCATCGCCCTTGCCGCCCAGGCTTATTCGGGTGCCCAGCGGTGCCTCGACCTGACGATCGCCTGGTGCCGCGACCGGGAGACGTTCGGCCGCCCGTTGATCACTCGCCAGGCCGTGCAGCGCACCCTGTCCGACATGACGCGCAGGATCGACGTCGCCCGCGTCTACTCGCGAGCCCTCGTCGAACGGGCAGTCGGAGGCGACCTGGACCTCATCGCCGAGGTGTGTTTCGCGAAGAACACCGCGGTCGAGGCCGGCGAATGGGTCGCGCACCAGGCGGTCCAACTCTTCGGTGGGCTCGGCTACATGGCGGAGTCCGAAGTGGAACGCCAGTACCGCGACATGCGCATTCTCGGTATCGGCGGAGGCACCAGCGAGATCCTCATCGAACTTGCCGCGAAGCGATTGGGGTATCACGGGTGAGCATATTGCCGTCGTCCCTCGATCCCGACTCCGTCGAATTCTGTGCTGCCGCCGACGCGATGCGCGAGCGCCTCGCGGACCTGGACGCCGAGAATTTCAAGGCGCTCGCGGGCGGCGGCGAGAAGTACGTCCGCAGGCACCACGACCGCGGCAAACTTCTGCCCCGGGAGCGGATCGAACTGCTGGTCGATCCCGACTCGCCCTTCCTCGAACTCTCGTCTCTCGCGGCCTGGGGCACCGAGTTCCCCGTCGGAGCCAGTGTGGTCACGGGTATCGGCGTCGTCGAAGGCGTCGAGTGCGTGATCGTCGCAAACGACCCGACGGTACGCGGTGGCACCAGCAACCCGTGGACCCTGCGCAAGAGTCTGCGCGCCAACGATATCGCTCTCCAGAACCGGATGCCGCTGATCTCACTTGTGGAATCGGGAGGGGCCGATCTACCTACCCAGAAAGAGGTGTTCATTCCCGGCGGGCGCCTCTTCCGCGACCTCACGCGCTTGTCTGCCGCCGGTATCCCAACCATCGCCTTGGTGTTCGGCAACTCCACTGCCGGCGGCGCCTACATACCCGGCATGTCCGATCACGTCGTCATGATCAAGGAGCGGTCCAAGGTCTTTCTGGCCGGGCCCCCGCTCGTGAAGATGGCCACGGGTGAAGAATCCGACGACGAAGCCCTCGGCGGTGCCGAAATGCACGCCCGCACATCCGGTTCGGCCGACTACTTCGCGGTCGACGAACACGATGCAGTGCGCCTCGGGCGCAACATCGTGCGGAGGCTCAACCACCGCAAGCGCGGACCCTCGGCCGTTCCGAACGCGCCCGAACCCCGGTACGACGCGGAAGAGCTGATCGGGATCGTGCCCGGCGACCTCAAGCGGCCCTTCGACCCGCACGAGGTGATAGCCCGCATCGTCGACGACTCCGATTTCGACGAGTTCAAACCCCTGTACGGGTCGTCGCTCGTCACCGGATGGGCGCAGCTGCACGGATTCCCGGTCGGCATACTCGCCAACGCCCGGGGTGTGCTGTTCAACGAGGAATCGCAGAAGGCCGCCCAGTTCATCCAGCTGGCGAATCGTGCGGACACGCCACTGCTGTTCTTGCACAACACCACCGGGTACATGGTCGGCCGTGAGTACGAGGAACGCGGCATGATCAAACACGGTGCCATGATGATCAACGCGGTCGCCAACTCGACCGTGCCGCACATCTCGATCCTGCTCGGCGCATCCTATGGAGCAGGGCACTACGGCATGTGCGGGCGTGCCTTCGACCCGCGCTTTCTCTTCGCGTGGCCGAGTGCGCGATCGGCGGTGATGGGTGGTGCGCAACTTGCCGGCGTCATCTCGATCGTCGGGCGCGCCGCAGCAGAGTCTCGGGGTCAGGCGTTCGACGAAGCTGCGGACGAGGCGATGCGGGCCGCAATCGAGAATCAGATCGAGGCCGAATCACTGCCGATGTTCCTGTCCGGACGGCTCTACGACGACGGCATCATCGACCCCCGCGACACCCGCACAGTGGTGGGCATGTGCCTTTCGGCGATCGCCACCGCGCCGATCGAGGGCGCCGACAGCTTCGGCGTCTTCCGGATGTGAGGTAGACAGTGACCGACACAGCAAGCAACGCGGTGTTCCAGGCGGGGATCGAGACCGTTCTCGTCGCCAATCGTGGAGAGATCGCCCGGAGAGTGTTCGCGTCGTGCCACCGAGCAGGACTCGGCACCGTTGCGGTGTTCTCCGACGCCGATTCAGGCAGTCCGCACGTGGCCGACGCGGACGTCGCGGTGCGGCTCCCGGGAACCTCGCCCGCAGACACGTACCTCAACGCGGACGCGCTCATCGCGGCGGCGCACGCCGCCGGTGCCGATGCGATCCATCCCGGATACGGATTCCTTTCCGAGAACCACGAGTTCGCACAATCAGTTCTCGACGCCGGACTCACTTGGATCGGACCGCGTCCCGACTCGATCTCCCGCATGGGATCGAAGGTCGAGGCGAAGAAGATCATGGCGGACGCAGGCGTACCGGTCCTCACGGAACTCGACCCGGACCGGGTCACCGACGCCGACCTGCCCGTCATGATCAAGGCGTCCGCAGGCGGTGGTGGACGCGGGATGCGGATCGTGCGGTCGGCGGGAGAGCTGCCCGCGCAACTCGAGGCGGCCCGCCGGGAAGCGGAGTCGGCGTTCGGTGATCCGACGGTCTTCTGCGAGCGCTATCTCGACACCGGACGACACATCGAGGTGCAGGTGCTCGCGGATCGGCACGGCACCGTGTGGGCGGTCGGCGAGCGGGAATGTTCTATTCAGCGCCGGCATCAGAAGGTCGTCGAAGAGGCGCCCTCACCGCTTGTCGAGGCAGTTCCAGGTATGCGCGACAAGCTGTTCGATGCCGCTCGTCGTGCCGCCGAAGCCATCGGCTACGAGGGGGCTGGCACCGTCGAATTCCTGACATCCGGAGATGCGGGCGACTTCTACTTCCTCGAGATGAACACTCGTCTTCAGGTCGAACACCCCGTCACCGAATGTGTGACCGGGCTCGATCTGGTCGATCTGCAACTGCGCATCGCCGACGGCGCCAAACTCGACCCCGAACCACCCCCGGTCCGTGGGCATTCGATCGAGGTCAGGCTCTATGCCGAGGACCCGGCGCATGACTGGCGACCGCAGGCCGGGGTGGTGCACCGGATTACGGTGCCGGGCACAGTCATCGAGTTCGGAGCACTCCGCAGCAACGGTATCCGACTGGATTCGGGTGTCGTCGACGGATCGCAGGTAGGAATTCACTACGACGCGATGCTCGCAAAGGTGATCTCTTTCGCACAGACACGGACGGCCGCCGCACGGATACTTGCACGCGCGCTCATCGGAGCCGAGATCCATGGAATCCACACCAATCGCGACCTTCTGGTGAACGTGCTCCGTCATCCGGCATTCCTGGCAGGCGACACCGATACCGCGTTCTTCGGCACACACGGTCTCGGCACGCTGTCGGCCGCGGTCGCGTCCCCGGAAGCGGAAGCGATGTCCGCGCTTGTGGCCGCCCTGGCGGACTCGGCGAACAATCGCGCCACAGCGACCGTCGGAGCAGGTATTCCGGCGGGATGGCGCAACTTGCCCTCGGCGCCTCAGACCAAGAAGTTTCTCGGCAACCATGGTGAGCATGAAATCCGGTATCGCCGTACCAGGACCGGACTGGTGGCAGACGAATTCCCCGGCGTCGTCCTTGTCGAGTGCATGCCCGAACGCGTCGTCCTCGACCACGACGGCGTGCGCCGTGAGTTCGCCGTCGCGCGGTACGACGACACCGTTCACGTCGACTCGTCGCTCGGACCGGTCCGGTTACAGGTGGTACCGCGTTTCGCGGATCCCGCATCGCACCGCGACGGGGGATCACTCCTTGCCCCCATGCCGGGCTCGGTGATCGGACTCGGTGCGGCTGTCGGTGACACTGTCACCGCAGGCCAGCCCATTCTGTGGCTCGAGGCGATGAAGATGGAGCACACGGTTACTGCGCCCAGTGCTGGAGTGCTCACCGAGCTCGCGGTCGTCGTCGGCTCCCAGGTCGACGTCGGCACAGTGCTTGCCGTCGTATCCGCCGAGGATCAAGTATCGGGCGAGGATCAGGTCCCGGGTGAGGATCGATCCGCTACCTCAGGAGAACGTGAATGAACATCGTCGAAACGGAAGAACAGAAAGCGCTCCGAGCAGCCGTAGCGTCTCTGGCCCAACGTTACAACTACGTCGATTACGTACTTCCGAAATCACGTAGGAACGAGCCGCTGACCGAATTATGGTCGGATGCAGCGAAACTCGGATTTCTCGGTGTGAACCTTCCCGAGGAGTACGGCGGCGGCGGTGCCGGAATCTACGAATTGGCGCTGGTGCAGGAAGAACTCGCGGCACACGGATGTGGCCTGCTGCTCGTTGTCGTCTCACCCGCCATCTGCGGAACCATCATCTCCAAGTACGGAACATCGGAGCAAAAGCAGCAGTGGTTGCCCGGGCTTGCCGACGGATCGAAGATCATGGCCTTCGGAATCACCGAAGCGGACGCCGGTTCGAACTCCCACAAGATCGGCACCGTCGCCGAGCGTGACGGCGACGAGTGGATTCTGTCGGGCAGCAAGGTGTTCATCTCGGGCGTCGATCAGGCAGATGCTGTCCTCATCGTCGCTCGCACCACGGATGCCCGCACCGGGAAGCTGCGTCCCGCGCTGTTCATCGTGCCTACCGATGCCGACGGGTTCACCAAGACTCCGATGGAAATGGACATCATCGAACCCGACCGTCAGTTCACCCTCTTCCTCGACGCCGTCCGCCTTCCGGCGGCCGCACTCGTCGGCGAGCCCGACGCGGCACTCGCGCAGTTGTTCGCCGGACTCAACCCCGAACGCATCCTCGGCGCAGCCATGGCCGTCGGTATGGGTCGCTACGCGCTCGATGCCGCAGTGAAATACGCAGGCGAACGTACCGTATGGAAGGAACCGATCGGTGCGCATCAAGGTCTTGCACACCCGTTGGCGCAGCGCAAGATCGAAGTCGAGCTCGCGAAGCTGATGATGCAGAAGGCCGCGTCCCTCTACGACAGCGGGGACGATTTCGGCGCAGCCGAGGCCGCGAACATGGCCAAGTATGCAGCGGGTGAAGCTGCTATCGCCAGCCTGGACCAGGCCATACAGACGCACGGAGGAGGAGGACTTACTCAGGAGTACGGTCTCGCCGCGATGCTGGGGGCCGCCAGGATAGCCAGGGTGGCCCCGGTCAGCCGCGAGATGATCCTGAATTTCGTGGCGCAGCACTCGCTGGGACTGCCGCGTTCCTACTAGGGCAGGGGATGTCATGACGCACACCGAATCCGAAGATCCGCTCGTACGCTACGACGTCGCCCACGGTGCCGCGACACTGACATTGGACTCGCCGCACAACCGCAACGCCCTGTCGTCGACCCTGCTGCATCAGCTGCAGAAACGGCTCGGCAACGCGGCCGCGGATCCTCAGGTGCGCGCTATCGTCCTCACGCACACCAGCGGAACATTCTGTGCCGGAGCGGATCTGCGCGAGGCCGGCAGCGCTGATTCGAGGGGGACGCCGGCGGAAGCGGCCGCGGACCGGACCCGCGAGATGACCGGTCTGTTGCGGCAGATCCTCGAAACACCCAAACCTGTTGTCGGGCAGATCGACGGCCATGTCCGGGCCGGTGGGATGGGGATCGTCGGTGCCTGCGACGTCGTCGTAGCGGGTCCGCGCACCACCTTCGCCCTCACCGAGGCACGTCTGGGACTGGCTGCCTCGATCGTTTCCCTGACTGTGTTACCGCGACTGTCGTCGCGGGCTGCCTCACGGTATTTCCTCACCGGGGAGCGTTTCGGTCCCGAGGAGGCCCGTGCGCACGGCCTGGTGACGATCACCGCCGATGACCCGGCCGATACCGTAGCGGAACTGCTCGCCGAGTTCCGCGAGTGCTCACCGCGGGGCCTCGCGGCGTCGAAGCAACTGCTCACGCGACAGATGCTGGACGATTTCGATCGGCACGGTGCTGAACTCGCAGCGCAATCGGCCGAGCTGTTCGGTTCGGACGAGGCAGTCGAGGGGATGACGGCCTTCCTTCAGCGGCGACCCCCGTCGTGGGCCCACCGGTGACCAACCGCCCGGACAGTCCCGGATCGTTCGTATCAGCGATCCGTGGTGGCTCAGCGATCCGTGGTGGTGAGGAGCTCGTGCAGAATTCGCCCGAGCCCCCACCTCAGCGTGTCCAGTTCGGGCAGCGGGACCGTCTGCTGGTAACCGACGAGGCAGTAGAGCGCCGTGCGGGCGAAACCCTCGGCGGCCGCGGCATCGTCCAGGATCGCCGACGTCGCTTCCGCCACCACCAGGTACCGCTGGTAGTCGACGGTGGCCTGCACCGAACGCACCTCCGCGTCGGTGTGTGCCCAGCCACGGATGGACGACTCGGCGTGGTGGGGGAGACCGCACGCGAAGTCGATCAGCAGCTCGAGGCGCCGGACCGGGGAGGCCTCGAGGCGTGCAGTCGCGACGAGCCGGATCGTCTGCTGTTCGAGCCAGTTCGCGAGGAACTCCTTGCGGAACTGCGCCCAGCTGGCGAAATAGTTGTAGAAGGACCCCGTGGTGACGTCGAGGTGTGCGCACAATTGCGCCTGCTTGAGCGCCCCGTAATCGTCCGACGAGAGAAGCTCGATCGCAGCGTCGAAATAGTCCTCGCGTCTCACCAACGTTGCCACAGTGAAACTGCCTTTCCGTCTCGTCCTGGGGTACGAGTGTACGGAGCCGCGATATGACCGGACGGTCTCGGGATCAGGAGAAGGCAGTTATGACGCGCGAACCCAAGCAGGACCGCAGCAGAGCGACACGGCAGCGTCTGCTGGAGGCCACGATCGACACATTGGCCGAATCGGGGTGGGCTGCTACGACGGTCGGGGTCGTCGCGCAGCGTGCGGGTGTGTCACGCGGCGCGACCCAGCATCACTTCCCGACGCGGGAGGACCTCATCACTGCGGCGCTGGAGTTCATGTTCGACAGCCGTATGGATCAGGTCCGCGACGACAACGTCGCTCCCGTCTCGGGCGTTGCCCATACCGAGCGAGTCGTCGCGGGCATCATCGAGCAGTACTCCGGAACCCTGTTCAAGGCGGCGCTGCAGGTGTGGACAGCGGCCGCAGCCGATCCCGTTCTGCGTGAACGCATCGTCCCTCTCGAAGAACGTTTCGGACGGGTCGCGCACCGCGCCGCGATCGTAGAACTCGGAGCCGACGATACCGACCCGGTCGTACACCGCATGGTTCAAGCGACCCTCGACCTCGCGCGGGGCCTGGGTCTTGCCGATGTCCTGACCGATGATTCGCGCAGGCGTGCCGAGATCGTGCGGCACTGGGCCGCTCAGCTCGATGCCGTACTTGTCGATGCGCGCAGTCGACAAGCGGGCGGACGTACGGCTGGGTAGTGTCTGTGCACATGCCTGTCGAGGGGACCGGGCGAACCGGGAGGATCACGGCGACCGTGGCAATGGCCGCGCTCGCCGCAGTGTTCGTGGCGGGGTGCGGGTCAACCGAGGACGATGTGGGTGACGGCGGCCCGGAGACGACCGCGCTGCAGGCCACCGAGCCCGGACCTTTCTTCGGCGAATGCGGTGCGGTCTCGGACGACGAGGTCCGAGAGGCCTTCGCTCTCGGAGAATTCTCCACCGTGACCCGGAACTCGGTGGGATGCGAGTGGGAGACCTACGTCGGTGGCCCGAGCGTGAGCTTCTCGTGGTACCGGGGCAGTCCGATCGGCCGGGAGCGCGCGGGTTCGGATCTGATCGGCCGACCTGCCGTGGACGTCGAGATCGACGGTCGGCCAGGATTCATGGGGTCGGCTCAGAACGAGCTGGGTCAGACCGTCCTGTGCGAAATCGGGGTGGATTTCGGCGGCGATTTCATCCACTGGTCGGTCACGTACGCGAACTTCACGCCAACGGCCGACTCGTGCGCCGTCGCGAGGAACCTCGCCGAACTGAGCGTGGAGAGGGCGCGGTCATGAGTGCGGACATGTCTCGGCCCGGCCGGCGTACAGCGAGCCTGCACGCCAGGCCTCGTCGGATCGTCGTGAGTATCGTCGCGCTCTGCGCCGCCCTTCTGGTGATCACCGGATGTGCGCGCAGCATCGAAGGCCGTGCCGTGCCGCAGGGCGCGGGCGGCGGGCCGGGACTGTCGGCGGAGTTCACGAAATTGCTCACCGAATGCGACGCCGTCACCGACGAGAAGATCGCAGAGACGGTGGGTGCCGCGGCGGTGTACCGAGGGTTTTTCGGGGCCATCTGCCGGTGGGAGGGGGACGGTCCGTCGGGAGTAGTGAAGGTCACGTTCAACTGGTTCGAGACCGGCTCGCTCGACCACGAGCGTCAGGCGGGTGACGAGCTCGGCTACACGGTCGAGGACACCACCGTCGAAGGCAGGCGGGCGCTACAGATGCGTCGACCGAACGACCCGTTGTCCTGTGGCATCTCCGCCGGTGCGGCAACCACGGGGATCTTCGGATGGTGGGTGCAGTACACGACCGGTGGTACGGACCCGTGTGAGGCTGCTGCTACGTTGGCACGGCTCACCCTCAACCTCAGCAGTTGACTTCTCGCTCCTGCCGCGCCGACGTGCGCGGTCATTCGTCGCGTCTCGCTTTGACCGCATGCGCCGCTGCCGGGTATCGTTGTGGGTCGTGTCCGGCATGCCCGGGCCGATCTGTGTGCCTATGCGAGGCGATGCCGTACGCGCGGTCTGTAGATATCTGCAGGTGCGAGTCCCCGGCTGCCTGTGTGGGGGTACGCGACACACCCGACCTCGTGTGCGCACGGGGTGCGAGTGCGGAGCAGTTGCTTCCTTGCTCCAACCGATGGATCCCTAATTTCAGAACAGCCAGTGTTGCTCGCCTGAGCAGCTCCAGACAACGAGAAAGCCGATAGATGCCCACTATCAATCAGCTGGTCCGCAAGGGTCGCCGCGACAAGGCCGCCAAGGTCAAGAGCGCGGCCCTGAAGGGCAGCCCGCAGCGTCGTGGTGTGTGCACCCGCGTGTACACCACCACCCCGAAGAAGCCGAACTCGGCGCTTCGTAAGGTCGCTCGCGTGCGCCTGACCACTTCGGTCGAGGTCACCGCATACATCCCGGGTGAGGGCCACAACCTCCAGGAGCACTCGATGGTGCTCGTGCGTGGCGGTCGTGTGAAGGACCTCCCCGGTGTGCGTTACAAGATCATCCGCGGCTCGCTCGACACCCAGGGTGTCAAGGGCCGCAAGCAGGCACGTAGCCGCTACGGAGCGAAGAAGGAGAAGGGCTGATGCCACGTAAAGGACCCGCTCCGAAGCGCCCCCTCATCGCCGACCCGGTCTACGGTTCGCCGCTGGTCACCCAGCTCGTGAACAAGATCCTCCTCGACGGCAAGAAGTCCACTGCCGAGCGCATCGTCTACCAGGCGCTCGAGCAGGCTCGGGAGAAGACCGGCACCGATCCGGTCGTCACCCTCAAGCGCGCGCTCGACAACGTCAAGCCCGCCCTCGAGGTGCGTAGCCGTCGTGTCGGTGGCGCCACCTACCAGGTGCCGGTCGAGGTTCGCCCCGGCCGTTCCACCACGCTGGCCCTGCGCTGGCTGGTCACCTTCTCGCGTCAGCGTCGTGAGAAGACGATGGTCGAGCGTCTCGCCAACGAGCTTCTCGATGCCAGCAACGGCCTCGGTGCCGCTGTGAAGCGTCGCGAGGACACGCACAAGATGGCCGAAGCCAACAAGGCGTTCGCGCACTACCGCTGGTGAGTCGACGCCGGTCGGGTGGATCTTCATGATCCCCCGATCGGCTGCTCGCACATCTGTGTCGGTCCCGTAAAGGCCGGCTGACAACCTAAGAACATGTGGTCCGCACCCAAGGACCGACACGAGCTACGAGCGGGGTTTACCTGTGGCACAGGAAGTGCTGACCGACCTGAACAAGGTCCGCAACATCGGCATCATGGCGCACATCGATGCCGGTAAGACCACGACGACCGAGCGCATCCTCTACTACACCGGTGTGAACTACAAGATCGGTGAGACCCACGACGGTGCTTCCACCACCGACTGGATGGAGCAGGAGAAGGAGCGTGGTATCACCATCACCTCCGCTGCGGTCACCTGTTTCTGGAACAACAACCAGATCAACATCATCGACACCCCCGGCCACGTCGACTTCACGGTCGAGGTCGAGCGGTCGCTGCGCGTCCTCGACGGCGCAGTCGCCGTGTTCGACGGCAAGGAGGGCGTCGAGCCCCAGTCCGAGCAGGTCTGGCGCCAGGCTGCCAAGTACGACGTTCCCCGCATCTGCTTCGTCAACAAGATGGACAAGATGGGCGCGGACTTCTTCTTCACCGTGCAGACGATCATCGATCGTCTCGGTGCGAAGCCGCTGGTCCTGCAGATTCCGATCGGTGCGGAGGACGACTTCGACGGTGTCGTCGACCTCGTCGAGATGAAGGCGCTCACCTGGCGCGGCACCACTCCGATCGGCACCGAGGCCACCGTCGAGGAGATCCCCGCCGATCTCGCCGACAAGGTCGCCGAGTACCGCGAGAAGCTGCTCGAGACCGTCGCCGAGTCCGACGAAGCTCTCATGGAGAAGTACTTCGGTGGTGAGGAGCTCACGGTCGCCGAGATCAAGGGCGCCATCCGTAAGCTGACCGTCAACTCCGAGCTCTACCCGGTTCTGTGTGGCACCGCGTTCAAGAACAAGGGTGTCCAGCCCATGCTCGATGCGGTCATCGACTACCTGCCCACTCCGCTGGACATCGGCGAGGTCATCGGCCACAAGCTGAACGACGAGGAAACCACCCTCACGCGCAAGCCGAGCAAGGACGAGCCGTTCTCGGCTCTGGCCTTCAAGATCGCTGCGCACCCGTTCTTCGGCAAGCTGACCTTCGTCCGCGTGTACTCGGGCCGGGTCGAGCCGGGCGCTCAGGTGCTCAACGCCACCAAGGGCAAGAAAGAGCGCATCGGCAAGCTCTTCCAGATGCACGCCAACAAGGAGAACCCGGTCGAAGAGGCCGTGGCAGGCCACATCTACGCGATGATCGGCCTGAAGGACACCACGACCGGCGACACCCTGTGCGACCAGGCGAACCCGGTCGTGCTCGAGTCGATGACGTTCCCGGACCCGGTCATCCAGGTCTCCATCGAGCCGAAGACCAAGTCCGACCAGGAGAAGCTGGGCACCGCGATCCAGAAGCTCGCCGAAGAGGATCCGACGTTCTCCGTCGAGCTCGACGAAGAGACCGGCCAGACCGTCATCGGCGGTATGGGTGAGCTCCACCTCGACATCCTCGTCGACCGCATGCGTCGCGAGTTCAAGGTCGAGGCCAACGTCGGTAAGCCGCAGGTTGCGTACCGCGAGACCATCACCAAGGCCGTCGAGAAGCACGAGTTCACCCACAAGAAGCAGACCGGTGGCTCGGGCCAGTTCGCAAAGGTCATCATCGCCCTCCATCCCTTCACGGGCGAGGACGGCGCGACCTACGAGTTCGAGAACAAGGTCACCGGTGGACGCGTTCCGCGCGAGTACATCCCGTCGGTCGACGCCGGTGCCCAGGATGCTCTGCAGTACGGCGTGCTCGCGGGCTATCCGCTGGTCAACGTCAAGGTCACGCTGCTCGACGGTGCGTACCACGACGTCGACTCGTCCGAAATGGCGTTCAAGATCGCCGGCTCTCAGGCACTGAAGGAAGCGGCCCGCAAGGCTGCCCCGGTGATCCTCGAGCCGCTCATGGCCGTCGAGGTCACGACACCCGAGGAGTACATGGGTGACGTGATCGGCGACCTCAACTCCCGCCGTGGCCAGATCCAGGCCATGGAGGAACGCAGTGGTGCCCGTGTCGTGAAGGCGCTGGTTCCGCTCTCGGAGATGTTCGGTTACATCGGGGACCTGCGGTCGAAGACTCAGGGCCGCGCGAACTTCTCCATGGTGTTCGATTCCTACGCAGAGGTTCCGTCGAACGTCTCGAAGGAAATCATCGCCAAGGCCACCGGCGAGTAACCTTCGGGTTGGAACCGGTCGTCTGCACGACCAAGTAATACAAACCGCACTGCTGCATACTGCACGCAACAACAGTCCAGGAGGACATTCCAGTGGCGAAGGCGAAGTTCGAGCGGACCAAGCCGCACGTGAACATCGGCACCATCGGTCACGTCGACCATGGCAAGACGACGACCACGGCTGCGATCACCAAGGTGCTGGCCGATAAGTACCCGGATCTCAACGAGAGCTTCGCGTTCGACCAGATCGACAAGGCTCCCGAGGAGAAGGCTCGTGGTATCACGATCAACATCTCCCACGTCGAGTACCAGACCGACAAGCGCCACTACGCGCACGTCGATGCTCCGGGTCACGCGGACTACATCAAGAACATGATCACCGGTGCTGCTCAGATGGACGGCGCGATTCTCGTTGTCGCCGCCACTGACGGCCCGATGCCGCAGACGCGCGAGCACGTGCTGCTCGCTCGCCAGGTCGGCGTGCCCTACATCCTCGTCGCCCTGAACAAGGCCGACATGGTCGACGACGAGGAAATCCTCGAGCTCGTCGAGATGGAGGTGCGCGAGCTCCTCGCTTCGCAGGAGTTCGACGAGGACGCTCCGGTTATCCCGATCTCGGCTCTCAAGGCTCTCGAGGGTGACGAGAAGTGGGTCAAGTCGGTCGAGGACCTCATGCAGGCCGTCGACGAGTCCATCCCGGATCCGGTTCGTGAGACCGAGAAGCCGTTCCTCATGCCCGTCGAGGACGTCTTCACCATCACGGGTCGCGGCACGGTCGTCACCGGCCGTATCGAGCGCGGTGTGATCAACGTCAACGAAGAGGTCGAGATCGTCGGCATCCGCCCCGATTCGACCAAGACCACGGTCACCGGCATCGAGATGTTCCGCAAGCTGCTCGACCAGGGTCAGGCCGGCGACAACGTCGGTCTCCTCGTCCGCGGCATCAAGCGCGAAGACGTCGAGCGTGGCCAGGTCGTCATCAAGCCCGGCACCACCACTCCGCACACGGAGTTCGAGGGCCAGGCCTACATCCTCAACAAGGAAGAGGGCGGCCGTCACACGCCGTTCTTCAACAACTACCGTCCGCAGTTCTACTTCCGTACCACGGACGTGACGGGCGTTGTGACCCTTCCCGAGGGCACCGAGATGGTCATGCCCGGTGACAACACCGAGATGTCCGTCAAGCTGATCCAGCCGGTCGCCATGGACGAGGGCCTCCGCTTCGCGATCCGCGAGGGTGGCCGTACCGTCGGCGCCGGTCGCGTCACGAAGATCATCGCGTGAGTTAGTACTCACTGACGCTCGAACGGCGTCCACCCTCCGGGGTGGGCGCCGTTCGGCGTTTCTGTGAAGAAGTGTCGTCGTGCAGTGAGCAGGTCAGGGTGAAGGGTCGTTCAGCGGACCTCGCTCGCGGGGTCCAGATGCAGGAGTATCTGGGTCGCGACACGGGCACCGCCGACTGCGGCGGCGGCCCGACGCGCAGCATCCTCCGCGCAGGCCGTGAATTCGGAGACATCGATGCCGGACTCGGCCTGGACGGTCACCGACAGTGTCGGTAGGTGCCGTTCCACGACCGCGCGGCTACGCACCGACCGGACACCGGGAAACGTTTCGAGCTCTCGCGCCACCCCTGTTGCGACCGGACCGAGGTCGACGCCGAGCGTCGCATCGGTCACCTCGTCGTACAACTCCACGGTCGAGGTCCGGCGCCTCGACAGGTTCACGACGAGCAGCACGATCCCGATCGCGCAGCCCGCGGCCAGGACGGTCCACAATGCCGGTGTCCACCACGGTTGATCGGGAAGGTCCATGATGAGCGGCCGGTCGAGATCGGCGAGTCGCTCACGTGCGAACGGCACCCGCCACACCCAGGCCAGTGCAAATGCGCCTGCGCCGAGGAAGGCACATCCGACCACGAAGGCGAAGAACCGGTTGACGAGCACGGTGCGGAGTTTCACGGCAGTGTTCCCGTTTCGTTGGTGGGGGCAGGCGCTTCGTGGCGCGAAACCTTCAGAACCAGCGGAATCGGGTCTGCCAGCAGTGCCAGCCGCGGTTCCACTTCCGCGCGGATGGTGTCGTGGAGATCGTCGATCGCGCTGTCCGACGCCGCGACGACACGGATCAGTGCGCGTCTGCGGTCGACGACGGTCCGCGCGTGAAGTACACCGGGCAATGCTGCTGCGCGCGCGCTGCACATTCGGGCGATGTCGGTACGTCGCATCCAGACGGTCGGAACTGTGCCGGACTGCGTCAACGGCAGGTGGGTGCGCCTGCGCGGCTTCAGTGCCACCGCGATCGCGGAGACTCCGAGGAGAACGAGTACTACTGCAACGGGTGCGATCCACGGATGCCAGTGCAGCCGTCCGAACCATTCGAACGAGTTGCGGATCCACGGCGCGCCGTCGTAGGTGCCGCGAACGATGAACAACTCCCGTGCGGCGACGAACGCGAGACCGAGCGCGCCGAGTGCGATGAGCGCCGCAGCAGGGGCCGCCGCCGGTGTGGCGAGCGGCGGCAGCGGTGGTGTCACGGGAATGTCGGAGCGGGGCCCGGTATTCCCGGCGACGATGTCGGATTCCAGATACTCGACGGGCACGGACTGCTCGACCGGCTCGTCTTCGACTGCGCGCACGGTCGACACGATCAACACGTTGAGTTCGTGCACCACAAGTCCGGTGTACTCGTGCAGATGCCATGCGACGGCGTCGTGCACACGCCGCGTGAGCGCAGCCGCGTCGTAGGGCCATTCCGCCGCTATGTAGAGATTGACCGCCACGGCACTACCCGCGGTGATCACCTCGGCGCGGGGTAGTTCGCGACCGGTGAGCAGGCTCATGCTGCTGCTCTGCCGGACGACGTGGGGTACTTGCAGCGCGGCGGCAGCAGCGATCCGCTCGATGGCACGGTCCTTGATGGTGAGGCTTCCGCGTGCCCCTGCGAGATCGGACGATTCTGGTTCGGAGGGGGCGGCCGGAGGTGCAGGGTCAGCCACGGCCACGGCTTCGCAACAGCGCGCCCAGGTCGAGGATGCCGTCGCGGTGCGCGCCGATGGCGGCTCCGAGTGCGCCCAGCAGTACTGCGAAAAGCAGCCCGCTGAATCCGCCCAGAATTCCGGCCAGGGCGAGCAGTAGGCCTGCGATGAGTCCGACAACGGTGTTGGTCGTTGGGTTGTGGTTCATCGGGACCTCGCCAGGATGCCCCGCCGTTCACGGCGGGCAGGAATGGTGTTCGACATGTCGGACCCTTCTGTTGTCATGGGCAGATGAGGACCGCATACAAGGTCCGGGCCTACCCGGATCCCGAACAGTCGGCGCTGCTGCGCCGCACGTTCGGCTGCGTGCGCGTCGTGTGGACCAAGACCCTCGCCGACCGGCAACGCCGGTACACCACCGAGCAGAAATCGACCGCGTACAAGGACACCGACGCCGCACTGTCCGAGTGGAAGAAAACCGAGGAGCTTGCGTTCCTGTCGGAGGTGTCCTCGGTGCCGCTGCAGCAGACGCTGCGCCACCAGCACACCGCGTTCCAGTCGTTCTTCAAGGGCACCGCCAAGTACCCGCGGTTCAAGAACCGGCAGTCTCGCCAGTCCGCGCACTACACACGCTCGGCGTTCCGCATCAAACCGGACGGGTTGTGGCTGGCGAAAACCACCGCACCGATGCAGGTGGCGTGGTCCTGGCCCGGCATCGACCTCGCCACGCTCGACCCGACAATGGTGATCGTCTCCCGCGAGGCGGACGGGCGGTGGTTCGTGACGTTCACCGTCGACCAGGCCGATCCCGCGCCGTTGCCGGATACGGGCGAGTCGGTCGGTGTGGACCTCGGGATCAAGGACTTCGCGGTCTTCTCGACCGGGGAGAAGATCGGGAACCCGAAGCACATGGCCCGGCACGAACGCGGCCTGCGCCGCCATCAGAGGCGCCTGGCCCGGATGCAGAAGGGATCGAACAACCGCGCCAAGCAACGCTCGAGGGTGGCACGCACACACTCCCGTGTCCGCGATGCCCGACGCGACTTCCTCCACAAGACCAGCACCGATCTCGTGGCGCGGTTCGACACCATTGCCGTCGAAGACCTCGCCCCGCGCAACATGGTCCGCAACCGCCGGTTGGCGAAGTCGATCAGCGAATGCGGGTGGGGTGAGTTCCGGTCGATACTCGAGTACAAGTCCGAGCGGGCCGGACGCCGGTTCGTGGTGATCGACCGCTGGTATCCGAGCTCGAAGACGTGCAGCGTGTGCGGGCATCTGCTCGCCGTGCTGTCCCTTGGGACACGGCACTGGTCGTGCCTCGACTGCGGTACCCGGCATGACCGGGACGTCAATGCCGCGAAGAACATCCTTGTCGCCGCCGGGCTGGCGGAGACACCAAACGCCTGCGGAGGCGATGTCAGACGGCACGGGTTTTCCCGTCCGCAGTCGCCGGTGAAACAGGAACTCTCGGATGTGAGTCCGAGAATCCCCGTCGTTCAGGGCGGGGAGTAGTCAAGATGTCACCTGATTCTCTGCGGAGATCTGGTCGGCGAGGGGCCGTCGGATGTCCTGGAACACCACGCGGACCGGCCCGTCGACGAGGGGTTCGACATACCGCCGCACTGCTTCGCCCAGTGCGGGAAGGTCGGCGGGGTAGAGGGCGGTCACGTGGATCTCGCACACTCCGGGACCCAGCCGGATGCCGGAGACACGCCTGCAGGGAAGGTACGTGGCGACTTCACCGAACTCACCACCGTGCAGAGCGGCGATTCCGGCGATGCTCAGCACCGTGCTCGCGACGTCGTCGACGAGATCGGCGTCGTTGCGGTCGGCGCGCGTGGCGGCGTCACCGTTCGGGGTCCGGGCGTCCACGGTCACTGCACGCGAGGCTTCTGCTCCGCCCCGGCCTCCACCGCCTCGTCCGGGAGGACGACGTCGAACACCGTGATATTGACTTCGGTGACTTCGAGCCCGGTCATGCGCTCGACTGCCACGATCACGTTGTGGCGGATGGCGACGGCCAGTTCGTGGAGCGCAACGCCGTATTCGGCGACGATGCCGATGTCGATCGCGGCCTGCTTCTCGCCGACTTCGACGGCCACGCCCTGACCGTGATTGATCCGAGCCCCCGGAATCCGGTCGCGGAGGGCGCCGACGACGCGCGCGGTGCCCGCGCCGACGTCGAACACCCCGCTGATCTCGCGCGTGGCGATTCCGGCAATCTTTGCGACGACGGCGTCCGCGATGATCGTCCGTCCCTGGGTGTCGACGGGGCCGGGAGACGAACCGGCTCCGAATTGCACGCGGCTGAGTCCTGCGCCGCTGTCGCTCGTCATGAAAACTCCCTCGTGGCTGTGTCGCGTGGGGCTGTGCCGGTCGCGTATGGAGATCTTCGTTTGTACTTTCGACCCTAAGTATCCGCCAGGGCGGGAGGAGATGTGCCGCGCAGAGCCGATCGGCGCTCTGTTCACCGCCACTTGTATTTGGTATGAAGACCCGAAGCAATCACGTGGCAGATGTCACGACTTCAGGAGGATGGACTCAGGTGGCAGTTGATCGGATCGTCGTTGTCGGAGCGGGACTCGCCGGTGTGCGAACCGCGGAGGAATTGCGCCGCGCAGGGTTCGAGGGCGAACTGGTGCTCGTGGGCGACGAGACGCACCTGCCCTACGACCGCCCGCCCCTGTCGAAGGACGTCCTCCGCGGTGACCGCGACGACACCACGCTGCGCCCCCAGGAGTTCTTCGAGGAGCAGAGGATCGATCTGCGGCTCGCCAGCCCGGCCGCGTCGGTGGACACGGCAGCGAAGACTGTCACCCTCGCCGACCGGACCGAGCTGAACTACGACGAACTGGTGATCGCGACGGGCCTTCGTCCGCGGCGGATCCCGGGTCTGAAGGAACTCGCGGGCGTACACGTACTGCGATCGATGGACGACAGTCGCGCGCTGCGTGAAGACGTGGTGCCGGGAGCACGCGCTCTTGTGGTCGGCGCCGGGTTCATCGGGTGCGAGGTTGCAGCCAGCCTGCGTGCGAAAGGTGTCGAGGTCGTGCTCGTCGAGCCTCAGGAGACTCCGCTGGCGTCCGTTCTCGGTACCGAGGTCGGTTCGTTGGTCTCGCGACTCCATACCGAAGAAGGGGTCGATGTCCGGGCCGGGGTCGGCCTGGCCGAACTCCGCGGCGACGACCGAGTCACCGCCGCCGTGCTCGGCGACGGCTCCGAAGTCGCTGTCGATCTGGTTGTGCTCGGTATCGGGTCGATCCCTGTCACCGAGTGGCTCGACGGATCGGGCATCGAGCTCGACAACGGTGTCGTGTGCGACGAGGTGGGTCGCGCGTCGGCTCCCCACGTCTGGGCGGTCGGCGACGTCGCCTCCTGGCAGCTTCCCGACGGGGGTCGTAAGCGCATCGAACACTGGACCAACGCGGGTGAGCAGGCCACCGTGCTCGTGAAGGCTCTGGTCTCGGGCGATGTGGGGGTTGCGTCGGCGGTGCCCTACTTCTGGAGCGACCAGTACGAGATCAAGATCCAGGGGCTCGGTGCGGTACGCGGCGACGACACCGTGCACGTTGTGCGCGACGATGGCCGCAAGTTCCTGGCCTTCTACGAACGTGATGGCCGGCTCGTCGGTGTCGTCGGCGGTGGCATGCCGGCTCAGGTCATGAAGAACCGGATGAAGATCGCGGCGGGCGCACCCATCGAGGAGTTGCTCGCCACCATGGCGTGAGTCCGAGCGCCCGGACCCGTTAGATTCGTAGGGTGATCGTTGCTCTTGTCGACTCGGGTTTCGGGCTGCTTCCGACGTCCGCGTGGTTGCGGCGCCTGCGCCCCGACATCGACCTGATGTTGTCGATGGACCCCGCAGGCGCACCGTGGGGTCCGAAGCCGTCCGATTGGGTCATCGAGCGTGTAGTCACGACGGCCCGGCGGGCAGTGGAGCGGGGAGCCGAGGTCGTGGTTCTGCCGTGCAACACCGCGTCCGTCACCGCCCTCGACCACGTGCGCGCCGACCTCGGCGCGGATGTGCCCGTCGTGGGCACTGTTCCCGCGATCAAGCCGGCGGCCGCCGTCTGCGGGTCGGTTGCGATCTGGGCGACCGCGGCGACCACTGCGAGTCGGTACCAGGCCGATCTGATCGCACAATTCGCGAACGGCAGCGACGTCGTCGGGGTCGCGTGCCACGGTCTCGCCGATGCGATCGATCGTGGTGACCGCGACGGCGCGTCCGCCGCGATCGCTTCGGCCGTCGAGCGTACGCCCGACGATGTCCAGGGCGTCGTTCTCGGGTGCACGCACTATCCGCTTGTTGCGGACACGATCGTTGCGCAGTTGCCCGCGGGGGTGCGCTTGTTCGACAGCGCCGAGGCCGTCGCGCAGCAGACACTGCGCAGAATGGACGCGCTCGGCCGTGATTCGCCGGGATCGGGGCGCATCGAGGTGTTTCTCAGCGGCGAGCGTGGCACCCTCCCGGAAGGTGCCCGCGCATTCGCAGCCGGACGCGAGTTGTTCGGGACGGCTCCGAACCCGATCGGCTGAGTTCGGGGCCCCGCGTGGCGGCAGCGTGGTCGTCACGCCCATAGCCGGGCCGACATCCCCGGCAGTGGCGTCATCCTGGACATTCCTGCCGCGATCAAGCGTGCGATGTTCTGTAGTTCTTCGTGGGCACGCGGCAGTCCGTCACGACCGAACAGTCGGTCGTTGGTGGCTGCGGAGAGCATCGCCGACACCCATGTCGTTGCCGCAGTGCGCACGGCGCTTGCGGACACGGGCGCCGGTGAACTCGCCTGGAGCACGCGCATCGTCGTGTCGTGGAGGTACGCGCGGAGCGTCCGCACATGGGTGCGCACGTCGGTGTGTGTTTCTGCCTCCCGCCAGATGATCACGCGGAGTACCGAGGAAGCGTTCTGCCCGAGGTTCAACGCGGTGTCCAGATTGACCAAGCTCGTTGCCGGATCGCCCGGTGCGACGAGCGCGACGACGTCGGAGATCGGTTCGGTGGGGAGTCGTTCAGCGATCAACGCGTCGAGGATCGCCTCCTTGGTGGGGAAGTAGTAGAAGATCAGGCCCTTCGGCACGTGCGCTGCCGTCGCGATGGCAGTGGTGGCGGTCGAGTCGAATCCGTGCTCCGCGAACAGTGCCTCGGCTGCATCGAGGATGCGGGTGCGCGCAGCCTGCGCAGTACCGCGATCGAGGTGCCTGCTCACTGATCACCTCCGCGTAGGAGAATGCCGGTGAAGTCGGCCGGGACGGCTCGGCCCCACCGGCGTGACGGTGATCGGATCAGTGATGTGTTGCCAGGCCGCCTCCGTGCATGCGGGTATTCATGGCGGGCAGCGCAGCGACCGCGACGACCACGGTCAGCACACCGACGACCCATGCGGTCCACGACGCTCCGCTGAATGCGGTGTACGACATCACCCACGGCGAGATGAACAACAGTGCGCCGAAGATGCCCATGGCGTAGTCGATCGTAGCTGTTGCCGGGCTCATGATCTGTGCAATGCCGCACAGGGCGACGAGCACACCGAGGACGATGAGCGACCACATGGCGTTGGAATTGGTGTCCAACCACAGTGGTGAGAGGGCGGCGAAGACGCCCAGAACGACGGCTACGTAGTCCTGCAGCCGGCTGTCGGAGAACATGGTGGCCTCCTTGAGAAATGTGTCTGTGAGGATGTGTCCCTCACTTTCGGTATATGCCTGATCGACCGGTCGGTCAATGACCGGGCGAGTTGCCAAGTGATAAACCTTTCTGCAGCCCAGCACGGTTGTCGGGGTTGATCGTGACGTAAGCGAAATATTTTCCCGGACGACGATGTTGCACAGGCAGCAGCGCCGTGATGTGCGGCGCTGCTGCTCGTGTCTTGTTTCCTTGTTTCCTTGTCGCCGGTTCGTCTGCTGGAGGTTCGATGGCTCCGTCCGCCCCATCCGATGCCGGATCGCGTGTTTTCGGATTTGCGGTCATGGGGGTGGGGGCGTTCACCCTCACCGGATCGTCTGCGGCGCCGTCACCTCTGTACCCCGTTTACCAGGAAATGTGGGGATTCTCGGCGGCCGTGCTCACCGTGGTCTTCGCGATCTACGTCGTCTCTCTGCTCGCGACCCTGCTCACCGTAGGTTCGTTGTCGGACCGCATCGGCCGCCGTCCGCTCGTCGGTGCCGCGATGCTGATTCTCGCGATCTCGATGGTCGTGTTCATTCTCGCTGACAGTGCGGGATGGTTGATCGTGGCGCGCATCATCCAGGGATTGGCGGTCGGTACCGCTACGGGCGCAGTCGCCGCGGGGATGATCGACCTGCAACCCAACCCTCGGATCGGCCCGCTGATCAACAGCATCGCACCGTCGCTCGGGCTAGGGCTGGGTGCGGCCGGCGCCGGTCTTCTGGTTCAGTTCGCGCCGTTCCCGACGGTGCTGAGCTATGCGCTCGTCGCGGCCCTCGCGATCGCGATCGTGATCGCGCTCCCGTTCGTGCCGGAGCATTCGCAGCCCGAAGGGTTCTCCTCTCGGAGGGAAGCGCTGCGTGCCCTGAAGCCGAGTGTCGCGCTCCCGCAGGGAGTGCGTGCGCAGTTCTTCTTGGTCCTGCCGTGCTTGATGTCGGCATGGGCGCTCGGCGGCCTGTACATGTCCTTGGGGACATCGATCGTCGATGCGGTGTTCGGTATCGAGGACCGGCTCGTTGCCGGGCTCGCCGTCGCGACCCTATTCACAGCGGGCTCGGTCGCGGCAGTGGTCATGCGACGATTCGCCGAACTCCGTGTCGTCGTGACGGGCGTGGTCCTGCTTGCGGCCGGTGTCGTCGTGGTTGCGGCTGCCCTGCTGTCGGGCATGGTGGTGCTGTACTTCGTGGGCACCGCGGTCGCCGGGTTCGGCTGGGGGTCCACGTTCCTGGGTGCCATGGGAATCGTGAGCGGCCTGGGTCGCCCCAACCAGCGGGCGCAGATCTTCGCGACCATGTTCGTGGTCTGCTATCTCGCGTTCTCGGTTCCGGCCATCGCTGCCGGCGTGGCCACGGGCACGTTCGGGCTCACCGCCACCGCGGTCGGTTACAGCGCGATTGTCGCGACGCTCGCACTCACGTCCGGGATCGCGCTGGTGCTGCGGCAGCCGAAGCGTGCGCCGGTGCGCCTCGAGGAGGTCACACCGGCGTAGGAGCCGCAGACACCCTGAGGGTGATCAGAATTCGATCTTGAGGGTGTCGGTGACGGGACGCGCCTGGCAGCCCAGGATGTAGCCTGCCTCGATGTCCTCGGGATCGAGAACATCGCAGTGTTCCATCTCGACCTTGCCTTCGAGGACAGTGCACGCGCACGAGCCGCACTCTCCCTCCTGGCACGAGTACGGCACGTCGATGCCCTTGGCCAGCATGATGTCGACGAGCGTCTGCTTGCGAGGCCACGACAGGGTGTGGACCTCGCCGTCGAGTTCGACCTCGACGGTCGCTGCGTCGGCGGCCTCCTCGTCGCTGATCTCGACGGGCTCGTGGTCGGCGAACGGATCTCCGGCGAGCGAGTTGAACACCTCGGCGTGCACGCTGGTGCGCGGCATTCCGGCATCGTGTAGCGCCTGGTGCACCGCGTCCATGAACGGGCCGGGTCCGCACATGAATGCTTCGCGGTCGGCGAACGGCGCTGCGACGGTGGCGAGCTGTGTCGCTGTGGGCAGGCCCTGCACCGACTCGAGCCAGTGCAGGACGGTGAGCCGGTCGGCGTGCTTCTCACCGAGTGCGCGCAGTTCTTCGGCGAAGATGACGGATTTCTCGTCGCGGTTGGCGTACACCAGTGTGACCTTGCCCGAGCCCTGCGTCAGCGCGGACTTGAGGATCGAGATGACCGGGGTGATGCCACTGCCTGCTGCGAAGAGCAGGAAGTCGTGGTCGAAGGACTTCGGCGTGAAAACCCCGGACGGAGGAAGGACCTCGACCTCGTCGCCCGCCGAGATGCTGTCGCACAGCCAGTTGGAGCCGTAGCCGTCGACGGTGCGCTTGACGGTCACCTTGGGGGCATCGTCCGTGAACGGTGAGCTCGCCAGGGAATAGCACCGAGCGACCGAGCCCGTTCGGTCGCTGGGGATGCGCAGCGTGAGGAACTGGCCGGGCTTGTAGGCGAACTTCTCGCGCAGTTCTTCGGGTACGGCGAAGACGATCGAGCGGCTGTCCGACGTCTCTTCGATGACGGCAGACACGGTGAGAATCACCGATCGTGACCCGTGCGGCACCTCGACTGTCGTCATGGGGTTGTCCTCTCGTGCAAACGTGGGGCGGCAGTGTGCTGCTCACCACAATTTCTAGAACGTGTTCTAGTTTGAAGAATACCAGCCGTAGTGCGGCACCGACACGCTACCGGGAGCGGGCCCCGGATGTGCTGCCCACCCGTTCGGTCCCGGCCCGCCTGCCCGATCGGACGGTCCCGTCGCCGCAGCCGGACGGTTTCCGTGCGGAGCCCTTCTCCAGGCGAACTCCCTGGTCGATTGTGGGTCGTGCATGAGGCGTACATCACACCCGCCGATAATCGAGGAGAATCACGATGGCAATCGAGCTCAACCAGATCTGGGATTTTCCCATCAAGGAGTTCCACCCCTTCCCGCGCGCTCTCATGGGAGTCGGGGCGCACGACATCATCGGTGTCGAAGCCAAGAATCTCGGGTTCAAGCGCACCCTTCTGATGACCACCGGCCTGCGCGGTTCCGGGATCATCGAAGAACTCGTAGGCAAGATCGAGTACCAGGGTGTCGAGGTCGTCCTCTACGACAAGGTCGAGTCCAACCCCAAGGACTACAACGTCATGGAAGCGGCGGCGCTGTACCAGAAGGAGAAGTGCGACTCGATCATCTCCGTCGGCGGCGGCTCGAGCCACGACGCTGCGAAGGGCGCGCGCGTCGTCATCGCTCACGACGGCCGAAACATCAACGAATTCGAAGGCTTCGCGAAGTCCACCATCAAGGAGAACCCGCCCCACATCGCGGTGTCCACCACGGCAGGCACCGGCTCGGAGACCTCCTGGGCCTACGTCATCACCGACACCTCCGACATGGATCACCCGCACAAGTGGGTCGGCTTCGACGAGGCGACGATCGTCACTCTGGCTATCGATGATCCGCTGCTCTACTACACCTGCCCACAACACTTCACGGCGTACTGCGGGTTCGATGTCCTCGCTCACGGTTCCGAGCCGTACGTCTCGCGCCTGGACTTCGCGCCGTCGCTCGGTAACGCTCTGTACTCGATCGAACTCGTCGCGAAGAACCTGCGGGAGGCGGTGTACGAGCCCCGCAATCTCAAGGCGCGTGAGGGCATGATGAATGCCCAGTACATCGCTGCGCAGGCGTTCAACTCGGGCGGTCTCGGAATCGTGCACTCCATCTCGCACGCGACGTCGGCGTTCTTCGACAGCCACCACGGCCTCAACAACGCGATCGCGCTTCCCCGAGTGTGGGAGTACAACCTGCCGTCGCGTTACGAGAACTACGCGCGCATTGCGACGGCGATGGGTGTCGACACCCGCAACATGACGACCGTGCAGGCTGCCGACGCTGCGGTCGAGGCCGCTATCCGGCTGGCGCAGGACGTCGGGATTCCCGACAACTTCGGCCAGGTGCGCACCGACTCGTACGAGAAGAACCGGATGAACACCGGCAAGTACGCCGGCCGCGGCGAAACGATCCCGGGCGACGAGAAGACCGTGCGGGCGATCTCGGAGCACATCCAGGGCGACTGGTGCACCCCGGGCAACCCCCGTGAGGTCACAGTCGAGTCGATGATCCCCGTCGTCGATCACTGCATCAATCGGTCGTACTGACCCGACAGGACCCCGCGCCCGGGGGCGGCTTGCCCCTGCCCGCTCCCGGGTGCGACCCCACGCACTGCCCGCTCCCGGGCCTGAGCCCGCACGCACCGGAGGATCCATGACCGCCTTCTCCAACGGCGCCGAATTGCAGTCCGCGCTGCGCCGGCACGACTACATCGCCGACGACGAATTCGCGACCGTCGTTCACCTCGCCACCGCACTCGAGCGACCGCTGCTGCTCGAAGGTCCGGCCGGTGTGGGAAAGACGGAGCTCGCCAAGGCGCTCGCCACAGTCGGCGGTCGCAGGCTGATCCGGCTCCAGTGCTACGAGGGTCTCGACGACAGCCGCGCGCTGTACGAGTGGGACTACGCCAAACAGTTGTTGCATGTACAGATGCTGCGCGACCGGATCGGTGAACTCCTCGGACAGTACCCCGACATTGCCGACGCGTCCCGATTCCTCGCCGAACAGGACTTCGGTCTCTATTCGGAGGCGTTCCTCTCGGTCCGCCCGCTGCTCGATGCGGTGCTGTCGCCGGAACCGGTGGTGCTCCTCGTCGACGAAGTGGACCGGACCGAAGAGTCCATGGAGGCACTGTTGCTCGAGGTTCTCGCCGAACGTCAGGTCACGATTCCCGAAGTCGGCACGTTCACCGCCCGTTCGATGCCGTGGGTGATCCTCACCTCCAACGACACCCGGGAACTGTCTCCGGCTCTCAAACGCCGCTGTCTGCACTATCACGTGGGATACCCGACCCTCGAACGCGAACGGGAGATCGTGACCGCCCGCGCACCCGAGGTGTCCTCGGGTACCGCGGGGCAGGTCGTCGAACTGGCGCGCACACTGCGCGATCTGCCATTGCGGAAAAGCCCGTCCATCTCCGAGGTGATCGATGCGGCTCGTGCCGCGTCGGTGATGGAAAACGGTGCACCCGAGTCGAATCCGGTGGTCGATATGCGTGACGTACTGCTGTCTACGTTGCTCAAATACACCGGTGACGTGGACCTCGTCAAGAATCGCCTCGACGGTGCGGCGCCGGTACCGGCACCCGCTGCCGCGTCGATGCCGGCGGAACGTGTGACCGTGGCGTCGAATCCTGCCAACACCACCACGGCGGTCTTCCGGGGTCGTGGTGGAGGCGGTCGCGACGCGGCCGGCAGCGGTGCGCGGCGGTGACCGCGCCATGCATGTGAGTGCTCCTGAGCACCGGCGCGCCGGGCACCCGTTGGACGTGGTGTCCGCAGTGTTCGGTCTGCTGCTGCGCAAGCACGGTGTCGCGGCTTCACCCGCCGAAACCATCGAAGTGCGTAGGGTGTTCGGCCTTGTGGGGGCCCGTGATCGCGGGGCGTTGCGGTCGTGCCTGCGCGCGGTATGCGCGAAATACCCGCACGAACGTGCCGGTTTCGAGCGCGCTTTCGACGAGCTGTTCGGTGCGGTGGACGCGGCGAAGGCCGATGCGCACGACCCGCTGCGTGCCCAGTTCGCCGACTCTCTTCCCACCGCTCTCGAGATCGACGACGATCCGAGCATCGCCCGCTACGCCGAATACAACGAGCGTGCTGCAGAGGTCGGCGACCACTTCGACACTCCCGAGGCCGAGAAGGGCTTCAATCCGCACAAGGACGACGACGATGTGTCGATGACGTCGTCCGATGCCGAGTTGTCTGTCGACACCGGTGCGGACTCGGGCCGGCGCGGTGTGACCTACACGGTCGACGTCGATCGGGCCGGTTCGACGACGGTCGGCGAACTGTCCGCGGATCCTGGTGCCGCGGTCGTCGGGTCGTTGTCGTGGGACGACCCGACGTCGATCCTCGCGTGGCTCGATGCATACGATCCGCACCGAATGTACGGCGGCGACGTCGTCGACGGGCCACTCAGCGAGGCGCAATTGAGCCGTCTCGTCGACGCAGTCGAGGCGTTCGTGGCATCGCTGGCCGGGGTGAGTCCGTCCGGCACCGAGGAGGTCGAAGCTCCGGAGTCCCGTGACGCGGCAGGTGTCGATCGTGCCGAGATCGAGCTCGCGTGCCACGAGGTGCTGCGGCGGATGCGCGGTCCCGCGCGACCGCGCCCCCGTGAACTGACCCGCGGCCGGCTCGACATGCGCCGCACCGCGCGCGCCGGGATGCGCACCGACGGAGTGCCGTTCCACCTCGTCGTCCGTGCCCCGCGTCCCGATCGCGTGCGATTACTCGTGCTCGCCGACGTGTCGCTGTCGGTCCGCCCGATCACCGCGTTCACGCTGCGTCTTGCGCAGGCGATGCATGGTCGCGCACATCGCTGCAGGGTGGTCGCGTTCGTGGATCGCCCGGTGGACGTGACACAGCAGCTGCTCGCTGCCGACGGAGACGGTGCGCTCGCGGCGGTGCTTGCGCACCCCGGCGTGGATCTCGAGGCCAGCAGCGATTACGGCAGGATGTTCGACGAACTGCTCGCCGAACACGCGGGCTCGATGGACAGTCGAACCTCGGTTCTGGTCGTGGGGGACGGGCGGTGCAACGGGTTGCCGGCGCGGGTCGATCACCTCGAAGAGTTGCGGCGACGGGTTCACCGCCTGGCGTGGATCACGCCCGAGCCGGAGCGGTACTGGGCCCAGGCGACATGCGCGATGTCCGACTACGCGGACGTGTGTGATCACGTGGTCGTTGCGCGGGACGGCGAACAATTGCTCTCGCACGCAGCGGAACTCGGCCACGCACTTCGGTGATCGGTGCGTGGCCGAGCTCGGCTGTTCACGGCGCCGACACGCGTGCCAGAATTTCGTCGAGCCGGTCGTAGCCCTGACTCATGCCGGTCTCCATCCCGGACGATGCCATTCCGTCGCGAGCCTCCATGCTCGGGTACGCAGCGTGGCCGCTGAGCCTGCAGCGCCCGCCGCCGAGATCGGTGAAGGTGAGGAACTCGATGCTCACCACATCGGGAAAGCCGTCGAATTCGAATGTCTGAACGGCGAATTCGTTCTCCCGCACGGTGTGGAACACTCCCGTGAACGTGTACGAACCCTCGTTGTCGGTGTGGGTGTACCGGTAACTGCCACCGGTGCGGAAATCGTAGTGGTCGATCGTCATCTCCATGCCGCGTGGGCCGAGCCACTGCGCGATGAGATCAGGGTCTTTGTGGGCGCGGAACACGTCAGCGACAGGAAAGTCGAATTCGCGCGCGTAGTCGATGAAGGGGACACCGTCGGGGACGGTGACGTTCAGGGCGTTGCTCATGGCGAACCTCGCGAACCTTTCTGGGGGTCCTCGGGGGAACCCTATGGTTTCGGGACGGCCGATTCCCCGGCCAGCACGGCATCGAGATCGCGGAACTGCTGTTCCTTGACCAACCGGTAGCGGTCGATCCAGGCGGTCAGCATCTCCAGCCGCGCGGGATTCAGATGGACGGGACGGCGCTGGGCGTCGCGTGTGCGAGTGACGAGTCCGGCGTGTTCCAGAACCTGAATGTGCTTCGAGATCGCCTGTTTGGTGATCGCGAAGGGTTCCGCGAGTTCGTTCACGGTGGCGGGCCCGCGGCTGAGCCGGGCGACGATGCGGCGTCGGACCGGGTCGGCCAGGGCAGTGAATGCCCGGTCGAGTTGGTCGTCGTTCGCGTCGTCGTGCATGGTCGGGCCTCCATTTTGGCAACCTTCTGGTTTATCAACCATCTGGTTGAATAAAGGATGCGCTCGCACGTGCCTCCTGTCAAGGGCCGTTCGGAGAAGTTCGAACGGCCGTGTAGTTCGAATGCCCGCGCAGCTGCGATCACGCGGTTACCGTCGGAGGATGATCTCGGGGGCGAGAATACGATCGGGAATCAGGGTCGCTGCTGCAGCGGCGCTGTCGCTCGCGCTCGTCGGCGCGTGCGCGTCGGGAACCGAGGGCAGCGAGGACACGCAGGGCGCCGCCGAGACCTGTACCGCGGGGCCCAACGGCACCCCGCTCACGGGCGCGCCACCGTCGCCGGAGACGGGTGAACGCGATATCTCGACCAATCCCGAGATCGCCACCGGCTATCGCACGGGTATGACCGCGGTGACCACCGGTTCGTTCGCGGTGTCGACGGCAAATCCGATCTCGACCGAAGCAGCGTGCGAGGTTCTCCGGGACGGCGGCACCGCGGCCGACGCACTGGTGGCCGCACAGATGGTGCTCGGGCTCGTCGAACCCCAATCGTCCGGCATCGGCGGCGGCGCATTCCTGATGTACTACGACGCCGAATCCGGCGAGGTCCAGGCATACGACGGTCGTGAGACGGCTCCGATGTCCGCGACCGAGAACTACCTGCGCTGGATCAGCGACACCGACCGCACCGAACCGACACCCGACGCGCGCGCAAGCGGCCGGTCGATCGGGGTTCCGGGCGTACTGCGCATGCTCGAGATGGTGCACGGCGAACACGGCTCGGCAGAGTGGGCCGGGCTGTTCGACCCCGCAATCGAACTCGCCGATCAGGGCGTCGTGATCAGCGACCGAATGGCCGACTCGATCGCCGATGCCGCGGCGCAACTCGCCGTCGACGACAACTCCCGTGCGTACTTCCTGCAGCCGGACGGCAGCCCGAAACCCGCCGGGGAGACGTTGACCAATCCCGCGATGGCCAAAACCCTCGGGGCGATCGCCACCGACGGACCCGACGCGTTCTACACAGGCGACATCGCGCAGGCCGTCGTCGACGCGACGGCAACCGACTCGGGTGGACGCACGCCCGGCACGATGACCCTCGCCGATCTCGCCGGATACGAGGCGAAAGCGCGCACACCCCTGTGCACCCCGTACCGCGACTACGAGATCTGTGGCATGCCGAATCCGTCGTCCGGTGGTGTGACAGTGGCCGCAACACTGGGCATCCTCGAGAACTTCGACCTCGCCGGGTTGCCGCCCGGCGACGTCGATTCCGACGGTGGTGTGCCGGACGCAGATGCCGTCCATCTGGTCTCGGAGGCCGAACGACTCGCCTACGCGGATCGCGACAAGTACGTCGCCGATTCCGATTTCGTTCCGCTGCCCGGCGGTTCGCTCGACACCCTCGTGAACCCGGAGTACCTCGCCGAACGTGCCGGCCTGATCGATCCGGGCAAGAGCATGGGCGAAGCGCAGCCGGGTGATTTCGGGCCCGTGCCTCTCGGTGTTCCCGAACAGACCCCGGAACACGGCACCAGCCACATCTCGGTTGCCGACAGCTACGGCAACGTCGCATCCATGACGACGACGATCGAGTCGGCGTTCGGGTCGTTCCACATGATCGATGGTTTTCTGCTCAACAATCAGTTGACCGACTTCGCTGCCGAGCCGGTCGACGAGGACGGCCTGCCCGTCGCCAACCGCGTGGAACCGGGCAAGCGACCGCGTAGCTCGATGGCCCCGACCCTCGTGTTCGAACGCACCCCCGACGGTGGACGCGGCGATCTGCAGATGGTCGTCGGATCGCCCGGTGGCTCGGTGATCATCCAGTTCGTGGTCAAGACCCTCGTCAACTCGCTCGATTGGGGACTCGACCCGCAGCAGGCAGTCTCGGCGGTGTCGTTCGGGTCTGCGAACACGCCGGTCACCGGAGTCGGTGGAGAACACCCCGCGATCGATGCGTCCGACGACGGCGCACAGGACCCCCTCGTGCAACAGCTCCGCGACATGGGGCACGAGGTGTCCGTCGCCCCTCAATCCAGCGGGCTCAGTGCGCTCCAGCGCGACGGCGACAGCTGGATCGGTGGCGCCGATCCGCGCCGTGAAGGAGCCGTCATGGGCGACACCGGGCAGTAAGAGCGACCGGCAATGATGCTCACCCGGTTGGCGTTTCTACTCGCCGACCTGACCACCTGGCCGGAGCCACCGATCGCCACGAGCACCGTCACCGACCGCTACGGCACAGCCACCTCGGAAGTATGGAATCGGTTGCATCCCAGCCTCACCCACCGTGGAGTATGGGCCGATCATCCCAGCCCGCGGCCGATCGTGGAGGGTACCGTCATCCGGCTCGAGGTCGAGCATTTGCCCGCGAACCGGCATCCGGACCCGGTGGCTGTGGTGCTCGGAGCCGGCAGTGGACGCCGTCGACGCTGCCGGCGAAGCGATCCGTTCCGGATCCCGGCGTGCGCGCTTTCGCCGCGGGCCGCGTGGTTCAGCCCAAGTCGACACCGAGTTCCGCGACAAAGGTCTTGATCATGTGCTGAACCCCGATCTCGTTGCGGCCGATGATCATATGATCGTGCTGCCCGTGCCGCACCCCTTCCCCACACTGGGGCAACATGGCGAAATCTTCGTCGCGGACCGCGGAGTGGACTTGGTTGTAGATGTCGTCGTACACGGCACGCTGCTCATCGGTGCTTGCGGGAATCTTGGCCATCCAACTGTGGCGCACACTGCACCTCGTCGGCGATCCGGCCGGCAACATCTCCAGGATCTCCACTCCGACAGGGCTGTTGGCCAGCACCAGGTTCGGATATATCCAGTAGATCACACCCATGTTCATCAATGGTTCCCACGAGCCGCTGGGATCGGCATCGAGCGCGGTGATCCAGTTGAACGGGAACCCCATGCGGTGGTGACGGCCGAAAGCATCGTGAGTGGAGGTATCGGCGACGGTGTTCTGCCCGATTACGCTCTCGCCGTGGACGAACGGGAAGTGGTAACTCTCGGAGAACGCTTCCAGTGCACCCTTCCAGCTGACTTCGGAAACGAACTCGCGGTCGTCGTGGTAGCCGTAGCCGGCGTAGTCCAGTTGTGCCAGTTCCGGGCCCATGGGCCCGAGATGGGCGTCGATGTCGATCGAACCGTCGGCCGAAAGGACCGCCCAGATGAAGCCGTGTCGTTCTTGGCTGGGCAACTCCACCAGCCCGTAGTCACTGCGGTTCATCCCGGTGAAGCCTTCCTTGCCCGGCATACCGGCCAGCTCACCGGTGTTCTTGTAGGTCCAGGCGTGGTACGGGCAGGTGAAGCGGGTGGCCTTACCCGATCCGCAGGCCGGCTGTGCACCGCGGTGGCGGCAGTAGTTCAAGAACACGTGCGCGGTTCCGGCGCGATCACGGGTGACCAGCAGCGAGTCACCGAGCACGGTGCGCACGACATAGTCGTTCGGCTCCGGGATGCGGGCCGTCGGCACGATCGCCAGCGGTGTGCGGCGCAGGATCTGCGACTCCTCCACCTCCGTGATCTTCGGGTCCCTGTAGTAGTGCAGCGGCACCCGCAGTGGCGTCTCGGCCATCTCGGTGGTGCGCTCGAGCACCAGTCGCAACGCGCGGTGGGTCAGGTCCTCGGTCAGTCCGGCAAGGCCGGGCTCGGGCAGAATCGTCATGACAGAGACCATACACATTGGTTGATGTGTATGGTCTGGAATGTGCGGAAACACCACCCCTCGGGACCCGATAAGGTCAGTGGTCACCACTGTTCACTCGGAGGCAATCGATGCGCACCCACGGATGGTCGGGCACGGCGCCGGCCGACGACACCGAAGCCGTCGAGCGCATCCTGACCGCCGCCCGCACTGCCATCGCGCGCACCGGCGGGGAGTTCACCATGGCTGAGATCGCCCGCGACCTCGGCGTCACCCGTCAGACGGTCTACCGGTACTTCGCCAACACCGACGCGTTGCTCACCGCCACCGCACTCGCCGAGACCGGCCGGTTCCTCGACGTCCTCGCCGCTCACCTGGACCGGATCACCGATCCTGCCGACGCAGTGGTCGAGGCAATCGCCTACACCCTCGAGGCTCTCCCCGAAGACCGGTATCTCAGCCTGCTGCTGACTCCCAGCCACGCCGGAACCTTCTCCGCTTCGGTCACCTCCGACACCGCACTCACATTCGGTCGCGCCGTTCTCCAACGCTTCGCCGTCGATTGGGAACACGCGGGTATCGATGACAGCCGCCTCGACGAACTCGTCGAACACATGCTGCGAATCGTCCAGTCCTTCATCATCGACCCCGGCCGCCCACCCCGCCACGGCACCGAACTCCGCGAATACCTCACCACCTGGGTCGCTCCGGCCCTCACCCGGGCCCATTCCACGCCGACCTCGGTCCCACGATCGAAGCCGCAGCCCGATCGCCCCCCGAATGGATAGTCGATAGCGGCACCACCCGACTCTCCCGACCGGCTGATGTCCGGCGGCGAGTCGATCGGCCGCAACGACCCCGCGGCGCCCAGGCCGCATTCGAACAGCACGGTCTGCCGCTGACGCTGCCACCGAACCTGGCGCACATGGTCGGACCGGGACTGACCACCATCGAGATCACCGACCGAGTCGTCACTCGTACCCGGGCCCACGCAGCCAACCCCGCGTATGCCGCCGCGCTGGCCACCCTGCTGCTCACCGGAGCCACCTTCGACGAACTCCGATCGCTCCCCAGCTCGCACTGACCGGGGACACCTTGATCGCGTCGGCGCCTCCGCTGTGTCCCGCCCCAGCGACCTGCGTCTCTGGGTGATCCCACCACCGGCCCGGCCGCTGCTGCACGCCGCCACAGTCTTCCAACGAACGCGCATCAACCCCGCCGGCATCCTCAACCTCGCCTTGGACGCACCTTGACTCCGGTGTCTGGATCCCGCCCGTCGGTGTCCTCTTCGGAGCGCGCGCACCCGTGACTCTCCTGGGCTGCTCGCTGGAGGTTCTCATCGCCGGATCGCAACGCCTCGGGGTCGGCCCCGCGTTCGCCCAGTCATTCGGTGGAAACCGGTCGTACCCGGGAAGCTACGAAGGCCAACCCGTCCACGAGGCCACTCGACCGCTGCCACGCGAAGTCGACCTGCTGTCCCTGATCGAGTATGTGGAAGGCCGGGACCTCGACCTCGCTGAAGTGCACCCAGCAGCCGCCCGGAGTCTCCGCGCACTCGAGGACGCCCCATCCGTCCTCGCGGTGCCGCACTCGCACTGAGAACCACCTACCCGATCGGGTAGGTCATGACCCCTCCGCCGGTCCGGTGTGCGCCTGCCCGCGGCGGCCTAGGGTGGGGAGGCGCACGTAAGCTGGATCACACACATGCGCCGACCGTCAGGAGTGAGCAGTGGCCGTCGTCATTCCGGAGCCCGGGTATGCGGGGTCGCGCCACCACCACGATGCGGGGAGCCGTCCCGGGGTCGTGAAGTTCCATGCCCCGGAGATCGTCTTCGGGGAAGGGTCGCTGGTCGAGGCGGCCCATGCGACCGCGCGACTCGGCGGGGTCCGGCCCATGCTCGTCACCGATCCTGGACTGGAGGCGGCCGGGTGGGCCGACGAAATGCGACGCCACCTCCTCGACCGCGGTTTGAGTCCCACCGTCTGGTCGGACCTAACACCCAATCCCAAGGACTACGAGGTCGCGGCCGGTCACGAGGTGTACCGCGCGGCCGGCTGCGATGTGCTCGTCGCGCTCGGCGGAGGCTCCGTGATCGACGCCGCGAAGGGCATCGCGATCCTCGCCGCAAACGGCGGCAGCATCCTCGACTACGAGGGCGTCGACCGCGCGAGCCTGCCGATCCCGCCGATGGTGATGGTGCCGTCGACGTCCGGTACCGGTGCCGACGTGTCCCAGTTCTGTGTGGTCACCGACACCGCACGCGGCAGCAAGGTCACCATCATCGGGCGGTCCCTGGTGCCCGATCTCACGGTGATCGACCCGCGATTGCTCACCACCATGCCCGACGACCTCAACGCCGCAACCGGCCTCGACGCGCTGACGCACGGCGTCGAGGCATTCGTCTCCCTCGCACACAATCCCCTCACCGACCATCACGCGCTGCGGGCGATCGACATGGTCACCGGCACGCTGGTCCGCACGATCGACGACCCACTCCACATGGCGGCGCGCGCGGCGATGGCACAGGCGAGCCTGGAAGCCGGGCTGGCCTTCACCAACGCGATTCTGGGCGCCACGCATGCGATGAGCCATCAGGTAGGTGGTCTCCTCGATCAGCCCCACGGCGTCATCAACGGGGTATTGCTCCCGCATGTCATCCGATTCAACGGCGCGTCCGATCCCGACCCATACGTCACGATCGCCGCGACACTCGGACTCGATGAAGCACGTGGGCCCGCAGCCGACGCGGTCGAAGCGGTCGCCGCGCGGATCGACGACCTCTCCCGCCGGGTGGGTGTGCCACGAGGGCTGAAGCAGCTCGGAGTCACCGAGAGCGACCTCCCGCGGCTCGCCGAGGGGGCACTCCGCGACGCCTGTATGTCCACCAATCCGCGCACTGCAACCCACGCGCAGATGATCGAACTGTTCCGGACGGCGCTGTGAGCGCGCCGGACCTCTCGGCGCTCACTGGCCTCAGGTCGGGAAAACCGACGTTCTATCCTCAATACCGCGGTGCGGCAGAACGTCTCGAACGGGTCGTGTATGCGCTCGAATTGATCTCCCGAGCGCTCGTCCGCACCGTCGAAGGCCCCGAGACACTGATCTGCGCCGTTGCGGAGGCTGCTCGCGCACATCTGAGCGCCCGCTGGGTAGCGTTTGCGCTCACCGACGGCACCCTGCCGGATGCAGGCCCTCGCCGCCTCGTGCTCGGGCCGGACGCCACCCCGTTCCTGGTCGACAACGTCGAAGGGCCACCGCTGCCCGACGAGGTGGTCTCGGTCCTCGAGGACATAAGCCGCGGATCGATCGAACAGGACACCGCGGTCGCGCCGCACCGTGCACTCGTGCCGATCGTCCTCGACGGGGGCGTGGCCGGGGCGATCGCGGCGTGGACACCCGAGCACCGCGTCCTCGACAGCACGGATCGGGCGGTGCTGTCGATCCTGGCGAGCCAGACCGCGGTCGCGCTCCAGAACTCGGCGCTGTACCAGCGGGGGCAGTTGCTGCTCCACCGCGCCGAGCAGGCGTACCAGGAAGCGAATCGTTCGGCGGCGGACCTGCAAGCGCGCAACGAAGAACTCGAGGCGACGCTGCGTGAGTTGGCACTGACCCAACGCAGGCTCGGCGCGGCGCATCGACATCAGGCGCTCGACGAGGAACGGCACCGTATCGCACGTGAACTCCACGACAGCGTCACCCAGGCCGTGCTGTCCGCCGGCATGCAGATAGAAGTGTGTCGCAGTGAGATTCCCACCGAGGAGCGCAGTGAGCGGCTCGATCTGGCCAAGGAGTTGACCCGCCGCGCCGTCGAACAACTCCGGTCCGCCATCTACGCCCTCAACCGCACCTCCGACGCCGATCGCTCGTCGCTCCCCGAGATGCTCGAGCAACTCCGGGTCGCGCACACGCCCGCCGAACTCGACATCGCAGTAAGGGTGGGCGGAACACCCCTCGAACTGTCCGGCGACGCGGAACACTCCCTCCTCCGGATCGCGGGTGAGGCACTGTTCAATGCCGCCGTGCACGCGAACGCGACCCGGGCGATCCTGCGCCTGACCTACAGCCCCGACTCGGTGCTGTTGTCCGTCGCAGACGACGGTGACGGAGACCCTGCGCGCATGCGGCTGATGCTGAAGCTGGCCGACGGCAACGACCTCGACGGCCGTCATCGTGGGCTGGCCAACATGAAGGCTCGCGCACACGAACTCGGCGGCACCCTCGAGGTGCGCCGAGCCAGGATCGGCGGGGTTCGCATCGCCGTCCGGATCCCGGTTCGCCGCCCGGCTGCACCGGCCACGACGGGAGAACTGCAATGACCCTGCCGCAACAACACACGCCGCAACAGCACCCACAGCGTGCCCATTCCGGCACCATCAGGATCGCGCTGGTCGATGATCACGCGATCCTCCGCCAGGGATTACGTTCGATCCTCGATCGGGAACCCGACCTCGAAGTGGTGGGGGAGGCGTCCACAGATGTGGAGGCGGTCGCGCTGGTCGACCGGATGCGCCCGGACATCGTCCTGCTCGACCTGAAGCTGTCGGCCGGGTCCGACTTCGAAGGCCTGGCTTTGTGCGGGCAGTTGTCCGCATCCCACCCCGGCACCGGATTGCTCGTCCTCACTACCTTCCTCGACGAGCAGATCGTCGTCCGTGCGGTGCATGCAGGTGCCCGCGGCTACGTCGTCAAGGATGTCGACACCACCGAACTCGTTCGCGCTATTCGCGCGGTGTCGCGTGGGGAGAGCGCATTCGATTCGCGCAGCGCGGCGGCGGTGGTGCGGTCCCTCAACGGTCAGGGCGTCTCGGCCGAACAACTGACCGGGCGGGAACTCGAGGTGCTGAAACTGCTCGCGGGTGGCCTGTCGAACGCGAAGATCGGTGAGCAGCTGTATATCTCGGCGACCACCGTGAAATTCCATGTCAGCAACATCATGCGCAAGCTCGGAGTGACCCGTCGCGCGGAGGCGGTGTATGCGGCGAGCAAGCAGGGCCTGATCTGACTTGTCAGGATGAGGGCAGCTGCTGCTCGAAGTTCTTGCCCCACTCGTCGAGCCAGGCGACTGCGATGTCGAGTGTCCGCCCGAGGTCGGTCAATTCGTACTCCACCCGCGGCGGTACCTCGGCGAAGACGGTACGCGAGACGATGCCGTCGGTTTCGAGGTCGCGGAGTTGCCGGGTGAGGACTCGCGGACTGACAGGTCCGACGAGTCGTCCGAGTTCCCCGAATCGACGCGGTCCGTCGAGCAGGTACTTGACGATCGTCAGCTTCCACGCCCCGCCGAGGACCGCGACCGCCACTTCGACCGGACACACCCGCAGCGCCGTTTCCACCGCTTTCCTGTGCATCGGACCTCCAATGCTTACATTTCTGTCACTATCGGACATGAATGTGCGTACTTCCCAATCGAGTTGCAGCATCAGAGTATGGGAGTATGACGTCGAACGAAAGCGTGCTGTGGGTGCACGCGCATCCCGATCGAACCTCGTTGAATCATGCGCTGTTCCGGTCCGGTACGGATCGACTGCGGTGCGTCGGCCATGATGTGTCGATTTCGGATCTCTATGCGCAGAACTGGAATCCGGTGCTCTCCGGCGCAGATTTCGTCGGTCCGGTAGGCGACACCTTGTCGGCGCAGCAGAAGCATGCCACCGCGACGGGAGGGCTCGCTGCAGACATTCGTCGTGAACAGGACGCCGTGCGGGCGGCACGGTACATCGTCGTGCAGTTCCCGCTGTGGTGGTACGGCATGCCCGCGATACTCAAAGGCTGGTTCGACCGCGTGTTCACCAACGGGTTCGCGTTCGGAGTGCACGACGAACACGGACATGTCGTCAAGTACGGGGACGGCGGCCTCGCGGGCAAGACGATGCTCGTCGTGGTGACCGCGGGTGACCGGGACTCGGCGCTGGGTCCGAGAGGAATCAGCGGATCGATCGATCACGTCCTGTGGCCGCTGCTCCACGGCACCGGCTTCTACACCGGGATGCGGGTGCTGCGACCGCATCTGATCGCGAGCGCGAACTGCATCGACGCACAGAGCTTCGACGCGGAGGAGAAGCGGTTGCACGCCCGGCTCGGCAAGCTCGAGACCGAACCGGCAATCGATTTCCGGTCGCTACGCTCCGGTGACTACGACGCCGATCACGTGTTGTTGCCGCACATCTCTGCCGGTGCAGGCGGCCCGGACAGCCATGTGCGTCAGCGGGCGTCGAGCACCAGCCAGCCGCCGTGGTGCTCGAACGCCTCGTAGGGCAGTCCCGTGCCGCGACCCAGCGCCTCGAGCGCGGTGAGATCGAACGTCCGGATGTGCCCATGGCACGCGGTGGCCTCGTCCTCGAACGGCACGGCAACCACGACGCGCTCACGTGCGACCCGCACGGCCTCGCGCAGTACGGCGTCGCCTATCTCGTCGTCGACGTGTTCGAGCAGGTGGATGGCGGTGACGGTGTCGGAGCTGTTGTCGGGGACGGGCACGTGCGCGGCGTCGCACACGATCGTGTCGAGTTCGATGCCGAGCTCGGGCGCGACGGCGTCGAGCAGCCGCATGGTGCCGGGCAGGATGTCGGTGGCCGTGACGCGAGTACCGGCGCGGGCAAGGCGGAGCGGGAGGAAACCGAAGCACGACCCGAGGTCGAGGACGTGGCCGCGGACGAGCTCTTCGGCTCTTTCGTGGATCGGCGCGAAATCTGCAGTGCCGTCGAGGAGTTCGCCCAGAGAATTGCGGTAGTAGGTGACCCACGCGTCGAGTGCGCCGGGGACCGTGGAGCGGACGAGCCCGACCATGGTCAGTTCGAACTCCTCCTGTCCGAATGCGGCATCCTGCACCGACGCGGTGACAGCGGCAACGAGCCGTTCGCTGAGCTGGTCGGCGGTGAGGGAGTGCGTCACGTGCAAACGGTCGTCGCCGCGACGCAGGGTGAGATCGCCGGACGGAACGTGCTCGACCGTCACATGGTCATGTGTCCAGCGTCCGGGAAAACACGGGGCGAGGGAATCGAGCACGGTCATGGCAGGCCAACCTCGGTGGAGTGTGGAGCGACGGTGATACCACTGTAGTCGAGTCCTGCTGTGAGGGGCAGCATTCCGGTGGCGAGCAGCTCTCGGAGATTCGCCGCGGGATTGTCGAGCCATTCCTCGTACGCGGCGAGTGCGACGCCGAGGAGCAGGTACCCGCATGTACGCGGCATGTGGTCGTCCGGGGACGCGCCGGTGCGACGCGCGGTGAACTCGGCGACGACGCGTCGCCACCCTTCGTACATCACCGACGAGTACCCCTGGAGCGCCGGCGTGCGAAGGATCAGGCTCATCCGTGCGCGATGGCGATCGGCTTCCGAGTCCGGGAAGGTGTTGAAGTCGAGTATCGCGGTGGTGAGTGCTTCGGTCAGCGGGACGTCGTCGGGGATCGCGGCGAGGCGGTCCCGCATGTGATCGAGGTGTGCATCGAAATCGCCCCAGGCCAGAGCGTTCTTGGAAGGGAAGTATCGGAAGAACGTACGCCGCGCAATGCCTGCTTCCTCGGCGATGTCGTCGACGCTGGTTTCGTCGAAGCCGGCCTTCTGGAACAACTCGATGCCGATCGCGGACAGGCTCTCCTTCGTGGTGGACGGGCGTCGTCCTACCCGAGCGGACGGTTTTCGTCGGCTTCGCATCGTTGTGCCCTCCCTCACGTGACATTCTGCACTCGATGCCATTAGAGTGGTTAACCGGGTCACAGTGCAAGCGCGGTGTGACACCGGGCTCCAGTTCTGGAGTGTGAAGAAATGAAGTGCGAAAGAACCGAGGAGGAAGCATGTCCGATCGTGACAACGCCGTGATCGAGTCCGATCTGATCGAGGAGTCTCTCGTCGAAGAGGTGTCCATCGACGGTATGTGCGGCGTGTACTGACATGACCGCGCCCGGAGCCACCGACGTGTCCCCCGAAGCTATGGATACCGAAACGTTCGACCCGGGTGCCACCTGGCGGCTCCATCCGCAGGTAGCGCTTCGCCCCGAACCTTTCGGGGCGTTGCTCTACCATTTCGGCACCCGCAAGCTGTCGTTCCTGAAGAACACCGTCATCGTCGAGATCGTCAAGTCGCTCGATGATCATGCATCGGTGCAAGAGGCGTTGCGCGCCCACGGGATCGACGAGAGCGCCGAGCTGCCATACGTGCGTGCCCTCGGCACGCTGGCCGCTTCGAACATGATCGTTCCCGCCTGACGTTCCGACCCAGCAAGGATTCGCCATGACGTCTCTGCTCGAACCACCCGTAACCGCTGCGCCACCGAAGGTGGGGCGCCTCGTCGACCAGTTCGAAAAAGGCCTCGACGCCCCGATCTGCCTGACCTGGGAACTGACCTACGCCTGCAACCTGTCGTGCGTGCACTGCCTGTCGTCTTCCGGTAAGCGCGACCCCCGCGAACTCAGCACGCAGCAGTGCAAGTCGATCATCGACGAGCTCCAGCGCATGCAGGTGTTCTACGTCAACATCGGCGGCGGCGAACCCACCGTGCGCTCCGACTTCTGGGAGCTCGTCGACTACGCCACGGAACATCAGGTGGGCGTGAAGTTCTCCACCAATGGCGTGCGCATCGACAAGAAGGTCGCCGCGCGCCTCGCCGCCTCCGACTACGTCGACGTGCAGATCTCCCTCGACGGCGCGACCGCCGAGGTCAACGACGCGGTGCGCGGTCCGGGTTCCTTCGCGATGGCCGTGCGTGCGCTCGAGAATCTCTCCGAGGCCGGCTTCCGCGACGCGAAGATCTCTGTCGTCGTCACCCGCCAGAATGTCGATCAGCTCGACGAGTTCAAGGCTCTCGCCGATCAGTACGGAGCGACCCTGCGCATCACGCGCTTACGCCCCTCCGGTCGTGCCGTGGACGTCTGGGACGATCTGCACCCCACCCACGAGCAGCAGCGACAGCTCTACGATTGGCTCGTCGCGCACGGTGAAGGGGTGCTGACCGGCGATTCGTTCTTTCACCTGTCCGCCTTCGGAGGCTCCGACGGCGGGGGTGGGCTGCCCGGCCTGAACCTGTGCGGCGCCGGCCGTGTCGTGTGCTTGATCGACCCGATCGGGGACGTATACGCCTGCCCGTTCGCGATCCACGACAACTTCCTTGCAGGCAACATCCTCACCGACGGCGGATTCTCACAGGTCTGGAAGACCTCGGAACTGTTCCGTTCGCTGCGTGAACCGCAGTCTGCCGGTGCGTGTGCGTCGTGCAACTTCTACGACTCCTGCCGCGGCGGCTGTATGGCCGCGAAATTCTTCACGGGTCTTCCGATGGACGGACCGGATCCCGAATGTGTTCAGGGATACGGGCAGTCGGCACTCGAAGGCGAACGCACCGTGCCGCAGTCCAGCGTCGACCACTCACGCACCGGCAAGCGCGCTGAGCGTCGCACCCCTGCGGCGCCGGTGCCCCTGACGCTGCTCACCAAACCCCCCGCCAAGTTCTGCGACGAGAATCCGCTCGCAGGTCTGTAGATCCCGAGGAGACCACTTCAGATGGCCAAGCCTTCCTGGCTGAAGAACCCGTGGGCCCAGGACCCCTGGTTCGAAACGGTCGCGATCGCGCAGGAGCGCGCCCGCAAACGACTGCCCAAGTCCGTCTACGGCGCACTGGTTGCCGGGTCGGAAGCCGGTCTCACGGTGGACGACAACACGGCCGCGTTCCGCGAACTCGGTTTCGCTCCGCATGTTGCCGGGCTGTCCGACAAACGTGAGATGGGTACCCGGATCCTGGGGCAGGACGTGTCACTGCCGGTGATGATCTCCCCGACCGGCGTGCAGGCCGTGCATCCCGACGGTGAGGTCGCGGTGGCGCGCGCCGCGGCTGCCCGAGGTGTGGCGATGGGATTGAGCTCGTTCGCGAGCAAGTCCATCGAAGATGTCGCCGCGGTCAACGACAAGACGTTCTTCCAGATGTACTGGGTGGGCAGCCGTGAGGTGCTCGTCCAGCGCATGGAACGTGCTCGCGCAGCCGGGGCGAAGGGTCTGATCATGACCCTCGACTGGTCGTTCTCCAACGGTCGCGACTGGGGCAGCCCGGCCATCCCCGAGAAGATGAATCTCGACGCGATGATCAAGTTCGGGCCCGAGGGCATCACACGTCCCAAGTGGCTGCTCGAGTGGGCCAAGACGGGCGGAGTCCCCGATCTGACCACACCGAACCTCACGCCCCCGGGCGGAGAAGCGCCCACGTTCTTCGGTGCGTACGGCGAGTGGATGACCACCCCGCTGCCCACGTGGGAGGACGTCGCGTGGTTGCGTGAGCAGTGGGGCGACGGACCGTTCGTACTCAAGGGCGTCATGCGCGTCGACGACGCCAAGCGTGCAGTCGATGCCGGAGTCACCGCGATCTCGGTGTCGAACCACGGCGGTAACAACCTCGACGGCACTCCCGCGCCGATTCGCGCGCTGCCTGCTATCGCCGAGGCGGTCGGCAAGGACGTCGAAGTGCTGCTCGACGGCGGTATCCGCCGCGGCAGCGATGTCGTCAAGGCACTGGCGCTCGGGGCCAAGGGCGTTCTCATCGGACGTGCTTACCTGTGGGGCCTCGCCGCGAATGGTCAGGCCGGTGTCGAGAACGTCCTCGACATCCTCAGTGGTGGGATCGGCTCCGCTCTCATGGGTCTCGGTAAGAACTCGATCCACGAGCTGACCCCGGACGACGTGTTCGTGCCGGCCGGGTTCCGCCGCGACCTCGGTATCTGAGACGAACCTCGTTCCGACACAGATGAGCTCAGGGCGTGCCTGCCCGATCAGGCTCACCGATCCGATCACCCTCGCCGGACGCACCGCTCCGGCGAGGGTGATCTTCGGTCCACATGAGACGAATCTCGCAGAGAGAAGGGCGTTCTCGGCTGAGCACGTCGCCTACTACGAGCGGCGTGCGCGCGGCGGCGCCGGCATCGTTGTCACCGAGGTCGCCTCGGTCCACCGTCTCGATCATCCCTACGAGCGCGCGCCCCTCGCAGAAGTCAGCGGGACCGGGTGGGCAGGGATCGTCGACGCGTGCCGTCCCCTCGGTTCTCTCGTCCTCGCCGGCCTCGGGCACAGCGGCCTGCAGGGGTCCAGCGCCTGGTCTCAGTCGGCTCTGTGGGCTCCGTCGCGTGTACCTGACCCGGCGACCCGTGAACTGCCCGCCGAGATGACCGCCGCCGACATCGATGCCGTCATCGAGGGATTCCGGCGTGCCGCGGCGATCTCCGTCGCGGCGGATACCGACGGTGTCGAACTCGACGCCGGACCCACCGCGTTGCTGCGCCAGTTCCTGTCCGGGCTGACCAACCACCGCGCGGATGCCTACGGTGCCGATCGGCTGCTCCTGTTGCGCGAGGTGCTGACCGCCGTTCGCGACGAGCTCGGAACACAACGAATCGTGGCACTGCGCCTCTCGTGCGACGAGAACGCCCCCTGGGCGGGTATCACCCCGGATGCTGCGGCCGTGTGGGCCCGCGAGCTCGCCCCGCACCTCGACCTGCTCACCGTCGTGCGCGGTGGTCTGTACACACCCGAGACCTACCGGCCCGACGCACACACCCCCGAAACGTTCAACGACGAGTTGTGTCGCGGGATACGCCACGCCGTCGAAGGCGCCGTGCCGGTGGTCCTGCAGGGCAGTGTCGTCGACCCCGTTCGCGCGGCACAGGCTCTCGGCGGGATCTGCGACATGGTCGAGATGACGCGCGCCCAGATCGCTGATCCCGATCTCGTGCGATCGATCCGGGGCGGTCGACGGCCGAGACCGTGCGTGCGATGCAATCAAGCGTGTCTCGTCCGGGATTTCCGCAACCCGATCGTCGGATGCATCGGAAACGCCGAGGCCGGGCGAGAGACCCGGCCGCTGGTTCGGCACGCAGACGACCCCCGCGACGTGATGATCGTCGGCGGGGGACCGGCCGGTCTCGAAGCTGCGCGTGTGCTCGCCGAACGCGGGCACCGCGTCGTATTGACCGAGCGGGACGAACGTGTCGGAGGACTGATGTCGCTGATCTCGGTCGGACGAGGGCGCGCCGATTTTGCCGCACTCACTACGTGGATCGAGAGTCGTTGTCGTGCACTCGGAGTCGACATCCGGACCGGCACCGAGGCCGGCGCTACCGACATCGAGTCGGCAGTTGCGGCCGGTATCGCGGTGGTACTGGCGACCGGTGGAGAGCCCCGGTCTCCAGGGTTTCCGGTTGTAGACGAGAGCCGGTATGTCACGGCGACCGAGGTGCTGGCGCACCCCGACCTGCCGTCGGGCCCAGTAGTTGTCTGGGACCCGGCGGGCGGCCCGATCGCCGTCTCGGTGGCCGAACATCTCGCCGAGCGCGGCGCGGAGGTGCACTATGCGACAGCCGACTCGATCGCCGGTTCACGGCTGGCGCCCACCGGCGACCTGGTCGCGGCGAACACGAGGATGGTGCGGGCCGATATCACCCGGCACCTCGACGTCAGGGTGAGTGCGGTCGATGGCAACGGTGTTCACCTCGGGTGCCGCCATTCGAACGAATCGGTGGTGGTGGAGGGGGCGACCCTCGTCGACTGCGCACCGCTGCGTCCGGGTTCGCCCGGGCGGCCGAAGGCGCTGCGTATCGGCGACTGCGTCGCACCGAGAACCGTCCGCTCAGCGGTCGAGGAAGGATACGAACTGGGGCGGACGCTGTAATCTGAGCAAACTGAAACAGGTTCTACTCGACGATCGAAGGGAACGGCTGCAATGGGCGAATTCGACGGCAAGGTCGTCTTCATCACCGGTATCGCGCGGGGACAGGGCCGCAGCCACGCTCTGCGGTTCGCGCGCGAAGGCGCGTCGATCATCGGGATCGACGTCGCGAAATCGGTCACGGACTACGCCACCTACGAGCAGGCAACCGAGGACGACTTCCACGAGACCGTCCGGTTGGTCGAGGAGGTGGGCGGCAAGATCGTGGCCCGCATCGGAGACGTCCGCGACAGCGCCGCCTTGAAATCCGTCGTCGACGAGGGTGTGGCGCAATTCGGCCGGCTCGACGTCGTGGTGGCCAATGCGGGTATCTGCACATGGAACAGATTCTGGGAAATGCCCGACGACCAGTTCGAAGAGCTCATCGATATCAACCTCACGGGTGTGTTCAAGACCCTCAAGGCTGCGGCACCCGCGATGATCGAGGCGGGCAACGGCGGATCCATCATCGTCGTCAGCTCGGTCGCGGGCCTCAAAGCGATGCCGGGCCAGATCAATTACGCGGCAGCGAAATTCGGACTCGTGGGCATCACTCAGGCCGCCGCGAAGGAACTCGGCGAGTTCAACATCCGCGTCAACTCCATCCACCCGTACGGCGTGAACACCCCGATGGGTACCGACGTCGCCGTCCTGAAGCTGTTCGAGAAGCACCCGTCGTGGGGTCCGAACTTCGTCCCGATTCTCACCGAGAAGCCCATCGCCGACCCCGACGATATCTCCGACGCGGTGCTGTTCCTCGCGAGCGACCGTGCGAAGACCATCACCGGAAGTCAGATGGCGCTCGACCAGGGCAACTCGAAGGTCTGAACCGATGTCGCGCAACGCGGACGGAGCCGATCCCCGGGACACCCTGCGGATCGGCCCGTTCACGCTGCGCAACCGCATGATCTTCCCCGCCCACCTCACCAACTTCGCGATCGACGGCGTGATCACCGATCAGCACATCGCCTACTACGAGGCGCGTGCACGCGGCGGTGCAGCCATGATCATCACCGAGGAACACACCGTGCACCCCTCGGATCGGCCGTACGAAAAACTGATTCGTGGGTGGGATCCGGCGGTACTGCCCGGCTACCGGCGGCTTGCCGACGCGGTGCATCGACACGGCACACGGCTCCTCGCGCAGCTCAACCACAACGGAGCGCAAGGCAGCTCGATGTACACCGGGCGCCCGCTGTGGTCGCCGGGAACCGATCCCGACCCGTTGTTCCGGGAAGTACCGATGGAAGTGGGCGAACGCGAGATCGCCGAACTCATCGAGGGATACGCCGACGTGGCGCGTCGATGCATCGACGGCGGCTTCGACGGCGTCGAGATCCAATGCTCGCAGGCCTCGATCCTGCGTGCCTTCCTGGCGTCCGGCACCAATCCTCGCACCGACCGATACGGCGGCGATCTGCACGGACGTGCACGGCTGCTGCTCGAGGTGTTGGCGGGTGTTCGGGCCGCGATCGGGTCGGGCCATGTGGTCGGGGTGCGACTGAGCGGGTACGACGGCACCGACGGGGGTATCGACGTCGACGACTCGGTGCACGTTGCCCGGATGCTCGAGACCACCGGTCACGTCGACTACCTGAACACGTCCGTCGGCGTTGCCACCGAGACACTGCATCTCATCGAAGCACCCATGGCGACCCCGCACGGCTATTCCCTGTTCGTGCCCAGTGCGATCCGCGCCGCGGTGTCCCTGCCGGTCGTCGGTGTCGGACGGTTCACGAGGCCAGACCAGGTTCGGGCAGCCTTGTCCGACGGTGTGTGCGATCTCGTGGGTGCGGTGCGAGCACAGATCGCCGATCCGGACTTCGCCGGAAAGGTTCTCTCGGGCCTCGACGACGAGGTGCGCCCGTGTATCGGCTGCAATCAGGAATGCATCGGCCGCGTCGGTCTCGGCCGGTGGATCGGCTGCACCGTGAACCCGCGCGCGGGCCGGGAATCGGTATTGCTACCCGAGGTGCGCGCACCGGGCCGCAGAGTACTGGTAGTGGGCGGCGGGCCTGCCGGATTGCAGGCTGCGGCGACCGCTGCTGATCGTGGCCACGTCGTCACGCTGTGTGAGCGGAAGACGCTGACAGGAGGTCAGATTCGCGGTGCCGCGGCTGCACCTCACCGCGGTGAGCTCCTCGGCATCGTGACGAGACTCGAAGCGGAATGCCTGCGGGCCGGTGTCGAGATCCGTACAGGCGTCGACGTCGATGTCGACGTCATCCGCGAGCTGCGGCCCGACGCGGTAATCGTGGCGACGGGTGCACGTCCACTCCGTCCTGCATGGGCCGCTGCGATCGAGCAGGTCGTCGATGTGCGCGACGTATTGGAAGGTCGCGCAACGCTGTCCGGCCGGATACTCGTCGTCGACGATCTCGGATTCCACGAGGCGACGTCGGTCGCCGAGCTACTCGCCGACCGCGGCTGCGATGTGACGGTATGTACCCCCGGAATGATCGTCGGCCAGGACCTCGGCCTCACCCTCGACATGGACGGCTGGCTGCGTCGCGCACACGAGAAGGGCATCGGGATGGTGCCCGACGTGGCGGTCGCAGGGCTGGTGGTCCGCGACAACAGGCTCCATGTGTCGCTGGTCCATCACCCCACCGGGAAAACTCGGGTACTCACGGTCGACGGAGTGGTCGTCGCGACGCACCAAGCGCCGGTCGGCGAACTGTGGACAGCTCTGTCGGAGAGCGGGATCCACGTGTCGCGAATAGGCGATGCCGTGACGCCGCGCCGCGCCCACGCCGCGTTCCTCGAAGGCGACCGCGCGGCACTGGAGTTGGGAGTCTGACGTAGGTGCCGCGAATGGTGGTTGGTGTATCGAAATATGCGACACCTACTGTCATCTCCTACCTATCCAGGTCGTGCGGTGCTGAGAAGGTCTCAGACAGACAGCGCTGTCAGACCAGACAGTGCAGCGTGGGTCCGACGTCGCGCCGGATCGGGGACCGGCACCGCGTCGATGAGTGCCCGGGAGTACGGCTCGCGCGGTGAAGTGAAGACAGCATCAACCGGACCGGTCTCGACGACCGCCCCCGACTGCAGCACCACGACGCGGTCGGCAACCTGGTGCACCACAGCCAGATCGTGACTGATGAACAAGCACGCGAACCCGAGTTCGCGCTGGATCTCGGCGAACAGGTCGAGCACCTCGGCTTGCACCGACACGTCGAGCGCACTGGTGGGCTCGTCCGCGATGAGCAGCCGGGGCGCCAGAGCCAGCGCTCGGGCCAGCGCGATACGCTGCCGCTGTCCGCCGGAGAGCTGATGCGGGAAACGGTCGGTGAGGGCCGCAGGCAGGCGCACGGCATCGAACAGATCGAGAACCCGCTTCCGTCGTTCTGCCGGGGTACCCACGGAATGCACGTCCAGGGGCTCACGGACACTGGCTCCGACAGAAAGCCGCGGATCGAGTGAGGTAGCGGGATCCTGCTGCACGAACGCCACATCGCGACGTAGGGTGCGGAGCCGAGTGGCGGAGATAGAGGATAGGTCCTGGCCCTCGACGGACACCCGCCCGGATGTCGCCTGGACGAGGCCGAGGGCGACGCGACCGAGAGTGGACTTGCCGGAACCGGATTCACCGACGAGGCCGACCACTTCGCCGGCGTGCACGGTCAGGTCGACGGAGTCGACAGCGCGGAACGCCGCGGTGCCGCGCCGCGCGGGATAGGTGACGCCCACCTTGTCGAGTTCGAGGACGACGTCCCCGGCGGGCTTCTCGGCAACCGTGGTGCTCGCGTGCTCGGGCAAACGGGGTACAGCGGCGAGCAGCGCCCGAGTGTACGGGTGCTCGGGCGCATCGAAGAGCGAGTGCGCCGTGTCGGTCTCGACGACCACTCCGTTGCGCATGACCACCACGCGGTCGGCGTGCTGGGCGACGACGCCCATGTTGTGGGTGATGAGCAGGATGCCCATGCCGGTGCGCTCACGAATACGACCGAGCAGTGCGAGGATCTCCGCCTGGACAGTGACATCGAGTGCGGTCGTGGGTTCGTCGGCGACGAGCAGATCGGGATCGTTCGCGAGTGCGAGCGCAATCGCGACACGCTGTTTCTGCCCGCCGGAGAGTTGATGGGGAAAGTGGTCCACCCGCTTCGCGGGTTCGGGGATTTCGACCTGTTCGAGAAGAGAGATCGCGAGTGCCCTCGCCTCGGCTTTCGAGACCTTCCTGTGTGCGCGGATGGCCTCGCGCAGTTGCCAACCGATGCGGCGCACCGGATTCAACGCGCTTTGCGGTTCCTGGAAGATCAATGCGACGTCGGAGCCGCGATAGCGCGCGAGGTCGCTCTCCTCGGCACCGATCATCTCGGCTCCGCCCAGGAGGATCGAGCCCGCTACGGACGCGGTCGCAGGGAGGAGGCCGAGGATCGCCCGCGCGGTCATGGACTTGCCTGATCCGGATTCGCCGACCAGCGCGACGACCTCGCCGCGTTCGATCTGGAGCGAGACGTTGTCGACGGCGGGATGCCCGGTCCCGAAGTCGATGGTGAGACCGGAGACGGCGAGCAGTGGTGTGGTCACAGGAAGGTCCTTGCTGGTGAGTGCGGCCGGTGTCAGCGGCGACGCGAACGGGCGGCCAGTGCTTGTGAGATCAGGAGGAGGCCGAGGACGAGAACGACGACCACGACCAGGGGACCTACGACGAACAACGGTGAGTGATAGGCATTCTGGGTGCCCTCCTTGATGAGCGAGCCCAGGGACGGTGTGGGCGGTGTGATCCCGAGGCCGAGGAAGCTCATTGCACCTTCGATGAACACTCCGACAGACATCGCGAGCGCGAGTTGCACCGTGAGTGGTTCGAGGCAATTCGGGAGGATGTGCCGGCGCATGATCCATCCCTCATCGGCGCCGACGGATCGTGCTGCCTCGATGTACGGTGCCTGGCGCACCGTGAGGACCGATGTCCGCATCAGCCGTCCGAACACCGGGATCTCGGCGAGCACGATCACCGTGGCGATCGTCCATACACCCGGGCCGATCACCATCGCCAGAGCGATGGCCAGCACGATGGTCGGGAACGCGATGATCAGATCGAATGCGCGCTGGACGAGTGTGTCGAGCCAGTCATACCGGGTCGCGGCCAGACCGAGCAGCGAACCGAGCGCCGCGCCTACCGGAACCGCCAGGAACACGACGAGCAGGTCGATGCGGATGCCGTACAGGGTGCGGGAGAGGACGTCGCGGCCGACGGAGTCCGTACCGAGGAGATGTTCGCCGCCCGGCGGTTGGAGAGTGGCACCGGGGATCTGCTGGTCGGGTGCAAACGGGGCGAGCCACGGCGCGAACACTCCGGCCAGGACCACGATCCCGACCAGGATCAGACCAGCCAGACCGCGGCCGCGGCGAAGTGCGCTCCAGGCGCTGTCGCGATCCGCACCCACCGGGGAAATCGAGTCAGCAGTGACAGTCGTAGTACTCATGCTCTGTCTCCCAGCCGGATTCGAGGATCGAGCGACGCATTGACCAGGTCGGTGATCAACTGGATGATCACGAACAGTGCCACCGAGAACAGCAGCATCACCTGCACCACCGGGTAGTCCCGGCTCGAGATGGCGCGCTCGATGAGATGGCCGAGCCCGGGCCACGCGAAGATCGCTTCCACCAACACGGCGCCTCCGAGCAGGTGGCCGATCTGGATGCCGAGGACGGTGATCGATGCAGGAAGAGCATTCGGGAGGGCCTGCGTGAGCACGATCCGCCGCCGGGAGATACCCAGAGCCCGTGCGGTCGTGACGTAGGGCTCCTCGAGTTGGGTGCGCAGCGATTCGGTGAGGAACCGCGTCAGTGAGGCCGCGATCGGCAACGCCAGGCACACCGCGGGCAGGATCAGGTACTGCGTCGAGATGCCGATATCGTCGAGAAATCCCCTGCGGGGTGTGCCGCCGGCCGGTAGGACGGCCCACACGACACCGAAGAAAACCACCAAGGCCGCACCGGTGACGAAGTTCGGAATGGCCACGGCGACAGTACCGAAAGTGGTCACGATGCTGCCCAGCCACTTCCGGTCCACGATTACCGACCCGGTGCTCAGAATCAGTGCTACGGCAACAGCGAGGACCAGGGCCGACAGCGCAAGCACGAGGGTGTTCCCGAGTGCGTCGAGCAGGAGCGAACTGATCTCACCGCCGAGGATCAGCGACCTGCCCGGATCGAACGTGATGATCCCGGAGAGCCACGAGAAATACTGTGCAATGGGAGATCCGGTGAGTCCGAGTTCGGCGCGCAGGGCGTCGATCGCTTCCGGGGGTGCATCCGGTCCCGCGAGGACCATGGCGGGATCGCCGGGAACCAAGCGGAGCAGCGCGAAGATCAGTACGGATCCGACGGCGAGGACGACGAGCGCGGAGGGAATCCGTCGCAGAGCGTAGTTCAGCATATTCGGTCACTCACTCAGATAGGTGTCGCTGAGGTCGAGCTCGGCCTTCTTCGACCAGTCGACGCCGTGGACGTTTGCTGACATGGCGAGCCAGTTCTCGGAGGCGAACAACTCGATGAGGAACGCGTTGTCGAGCAACTCGGTGTTGAGGACCTCGTATGCGGCTCGAGCCTCGGCGCTGGTCGGATCGACGATCTTCCACGCGTTCGCGACGGCTGCCTGATAGTCCGGATCGATGAAGTTCGAGGTGTTCTTCTTCGAGTTGAACGGGTAGGCGCTGGTCGGAAGTGTCGCCGGCGTGTACTGCGTGTAGGTGTGGGCGGTGATCCAGAGCCCGCCGTAGGTCCCGCCGATCAGGTGTTTGAGATTGGTTGCCTGGTCCACCGGTTCGAGCCTGGTCTCGATGCCGGCTGCGGCGAGATCCGCGTGGATGATCTGCGCAACGGCCTCGGACTCGCTCGAGCCCGTCGTGTAGGTGATCGGAATGACCGGGATGGCGCCGACTGCCGCGACCAGTGCCTTGGCTTTGTCGACGTCCTGGGCGTAGGTGTCGTTGAGGTCCGCGTCGTACGCGGGAGAGTAGTCCGGCCAGGGCAGGCTGCCCACGGTTCCGTATCCCTGGTAGACGTCGGCGAGGATGCGATCGTTGTCGACCGCGTAGGCGATGGCCTGACGAACCCGGACGTCGCTGATCCCGGGTGCCTGGACATTCGCGCCGATGTACCAGTTGCGTTCCACTCCTGTCTGGTCGACCAGCTGGTAGCGGTTGTCACTCTCGAGCTGTTCGGCGTCGCGTGGAGCGATCGAGAGCAGCAGGTCGAGCTGCCCGGAGCGCAGCTGGGAGACTCGCGTCTGGGCGTCGGGAATGACGAGGTATTCGACACCGTCGAGGTGAGGAGCTCCGTCCCAGTAACTCTCGTTGGCCTCGAACGTGATCGATGAGCTCGGCTTCCACTCCACGAAGCGGAACGCTCCGGTGCCGTTGTAACCGGAACCGGCATCGAAGTTGGCGATGGTGTTCTTGTCGATGATCGGCACGATGTCGAGTAGGTCGAGGATGTTGCTCGCCGGCTGCGAGAGTGTCAGGGTGATGGCGTGCGGGTTCGAGGTGTCGTACTCCGTGATCAGCGCAGCGGTGCTCGCGAGCTGACCGGCCCGCATGGGGTCCGCGTAGGTCCGCAAGCTGAACTCGACGTCCTCGGAGGTGAACGGCTTACCGTTGTGGAAGGTCACGTCGGGTCGCAACGTGAGGGTCACCGACTTACCGTCGGGAGAGACCTCCCAGGATTCGGCCAGGACGGGTTCCGCTTCCAAACCGTCCGGTGGGTAGCTGACGAGGGTGTCGTAGACCAGTCCGGTGATGGTGGCTCCCGCCAGGGCACCGGAGTAGAACGAGGCAGGCACAAGGTCGCCGCCGTCTCCGATCCGGAGCACACCACCTTCGGTGACCTCCGCGCTTCCGGCCTCTGCCGCAGCCTGGTCGACCGCCGAGGTACACCCTGCAACGGCGAGAAGACCGGCAAGGGACAGGGCGAGCGCTCCGAACGTGGAGCGGTGTCGAAGGCGTGCAGGGCGGCTGAACACGGATGGTTCCTTTCGGGAGCAGATCCGGCCACTCGCTGTGCGAAGTGACCGGATCCGTTGGGGGAGAGGTGGGTCAGGCTTCTTCGAAGCCGGGGAAACGGTCGGGGGTGTCGACTACGGAGAAGTGAGATGCATCGCCTGTGATGATCCGGCTGGATTCGCCGTCGACGGAGGTCGGGACGTCGCCGGCCAGCGTCACCCTGTGCACGGAACGCTTGTGGTCGCCGTAGTCGGCGATGCCGTAGTGCTGGGTGGCGCGGTTGTCCCAGATGACGAGGTCGCCGGGGGTCCATGCCCAACGCAGAGTGTTCTCGAGCTTGATGATCCGCTCCTGCAGGAGCTGGTAGAGCGCCGTCGATTCGGAGCTCTTGAGTCCGACGAACTTCTTCACGAAATGGCCGAGCACGAGTGACTTTTCACCGGTCTCGGGGTGGACACGGACCACGGGATGTTCTGTCTCGAACACCGTGCGGGTGAAGTTCTGCATCGTGTCCTTCGTCCTTGCGGCGATGCCTTGCTTGTCGGCGTGGACCCCGGCGTAGTCGTACTCGTTGCTGTGGAGTGCCCACAGGTTGTCCACGAGTGCCTTCAATGGAGCGGGAAGCTGCGCGTACGCGGCGGTCGTCGACGCCCAGGTGGTGGCACCGCCGTAGGGCGGGATCTCGACGGCGCGGAGGATCGAGGCCTTCGGAATCCGGTCGATGAAGGTGACGTCGGTGTGCCAGCTGTTGGCAGCGCCTTCGAGGATCAGGGTCCGGTTGTCCTCCGAGGTCAGCGTCGGGTGAGTGGTGGTCGGCGTACCGAGCGTCCCGGCGAACTCGTACTGGACCTCGTCCGTGAGGTGATGCTGGCCGCGGAAGACGACCACCTTGTTGGCGGCGAGCGCGTAGCGGATGGCGTAAGCGGTGTCGGGCGAGATGTCGCCGGAGACATGAACGCCCTCGATGAGCGCGCCGATGTTCTCGCCGAGCTTGGTGACGGTGATTCCGCCGGCGGTGTAAGTGTCGGTGGAGGTGGCGGGACGAGCTTCGACGGTGGTCATGTGCTTCTCCTCTGGGGGTGCGACGTAGTGGGTATCGGTGGTCAGCGGGCGGGGACGGGTGCCTCCGGGGCCACCTCGATGCGATGGATGCGGCGCGGCTCGTCGCCGTAGTCGTAGATCGCGTTGTGTTGGACGAAATGGTTGTCCCAGATCGCGATGTCGCCTACCTGCCAGCGGCGGCGCACCGTGAATTCCGGTCGGATCGAGACCGATACGAGGAGTCGAAGCAGTGCCTCGCTCTCGTCTGCGGACAACTCGTTGATGTGCGAGGTGAACAGATCGTTGACGAACAGTGCTTCGCGGCCGGTCTCCGGGTGACGGATCACGAGGGGATGCGTTGCTTCGGTGGCATCCGGTCGAGGGGAGATTCGATGTGTCGCGGTCAGGCCGTACAGGGCCTCGCGGATCGGGGCGGACAGCGCGTCGAGCGCGGCGTACTGGTTCGACCACAGTGTGTCACCACCGGCCGAGGGCAGAACCTGCATGTGCAGGATGGAGAACCGCGACGGAGCTGCTCGCCACGCGACATCGCAATGCCAGCGGTTCGCCTGATAGGCACTGCCGTTGTCGGTGCCGATGACGCTGATCTCGCGAAAGCCCTCGGACTCGAGACTCGCCAGATGCTGGTGCGGATACACGATCTCGCCGAAATGCTGCGAGAAGGCCCGGTGGACTGCCGGGTCGACACCCTGACCGGGGAAGAACAGCACACAGTGCCGAGTGAGAGCGTCCTGGATCATGCGGACATCTGCGTCCGTCAGTGAGTCCAGACGCAGTCCGTGAATTTCGGCGCCGATGGCCCCGGCGAGGGGCACAACGGTCACTGTGGGCTGTTCGAGCGTGGTCATCGATCGGGCCTCTCGACGCATGGTGGGTGGTTCAACGAGCGTCAAAGTAATTGCGAAAAGTTAAGTCGGATACGTATACGATCAATGCGCGTCGAAGGGTTTACATTCTCCGGGCCATCCGGTAGAGCTTCGGATCCGACAGGTGCCGCGGCCGTATCGCCGCACGACTTCAGACTCGGGGTGAGAGTGCGTGACGAGCCGAAGAGGCCGGTACCGCTCGGGAGAAGAGACGCGGCTGCTGCTGGTGGAAGCCGCCGAACGCCTTTTCGCGATGCGGGGATATCACGCGGTGACACTGGCAGACGTCAGGGCCGCCGCGGGGCAGAACAACGCGTCGGTCGTCAGATACTACTTCGGGTCGAAGGAGGGTCTGCTCACCGCGATCTTGGACCATCGCCTCCCTCGGATCAGTGCATATCGCGGTGAGTTGATCCGTGAATGGGTTGCGGTCGGCGCGAAATTCACTGCCCGGGATGCACTGTGGTGCCTCGTCGCGCCGTTGGTGGACAGCATCCGTCGGGGCGAACACTACGTGGCCCTGCTCGACAGGCTTCTGGAGGCGGACGTCATCGGCGAGATCTTCACGACAGCGGACCCCCGTGGCACCGCGAGTGGACTCGAGATCGACCACGTCCTACGCAGCGAATTGACCGGCCTTCCGGAACACGCACGGAGGCAACGGATCATCATGGTGTATGCGAGTGTGCTCAGAACACTCGCGCAGTATGCCCGCACGGGAACCGAACTGGCCCCGGCCGAGCTTCCTGCCCTCGTCGATGCGTGGGAGGGATTACTCTGTGCACCGACCTCCCAGGAGACCCAGGAAGTTCGGTTCCTGGCGGGCAGGTAGCGCCGATCAGTTGAGCTTGCGCACCATCGCGATGCGTGGCCATTGCCCGATGCCGCGTGCCCGCTCGTCGGCGAGAATCGTCCCCAATTCGGGTGTGAGACGCGAGTCGTCGAGGGCATCGAAGCCCAGTCGTTCGTAGTACGGTGCGTTCCACGGGACGTCGCGGAATGTGGTGAGCGTCAACGCGGAGCACCCGCGATCACGTGCTCCTGAAGCGACGTGCTCGATGAGGGCTCGCCCCACCCCGCGCCGCGCGACGCGCGGGTGTACTGACACCTGCTCGATGTGGAGTGCATCGGCGACGTCCATGGCGACGAGATAACCCACGGGGCAGTTCTTTTCGTCGACCCATACCCAGCATCTTCCGGCGTCGAGGTAGCTGCGGAGCTCGGGGATCGTGGGTGGTACGTCGTCGGCCACCGACGACATGCCGATGTCGGCGAACGGTTGCCCGGCGGCACGTTCGATGTCCTGCAGGGCGGGCAGCTCGTGCTCGGTTGCACGGCGGATGGGCGGCAGGTCCTTGCTGAAGTACAACGCCACCTCGGTGTCGGCATAGTGGCCGTAGCGTTCGGGCATCGGATCGTATCCGGCGGTCGCGTACATCGCGATTGCTTCGGGCTGCTCGATGCCGGTCTCGAGCACCATGCGTCTGCGGCCGGCGTCGGCCGCCGTGCGTTCCAGCGCATCGAGTAGCCGCCGTGCGATGCCCCGACGCCGCGCATCGGCCCGCACGTACATGCGCTTGATCTCGGCGTCGCCGTCGCGCAGCCCTCGTGACGCGGAACTGTGGGCGCGCCAGCCGCCGATCCCCACGGGTTCGTCGCCGAGTCGTGCCAGTAGGAAGAGTCCGTTCGGCTCGGTGAACTCGTCCGGTTCGAGGACAGTGTCGTCCGGGCCGCCGTAGCGGCGGGTGTATTCGAGCTGGACCTCGGCGATCAGTGTCTGGACTTCCGGGTCGTCGAGTGGTCGAGGTTCGATCTGCACTCGGGGAATCGTACTCACCGACCGAGTGGCCCGGTGTGCATGTCGCGGTGACCGTATTCGATCGGGCCTGGTCATCGGCCGGGTGTGGCGACGATCGCGCTACCGCCTAGCATCGGAGCGGTGACACGGGACCTTGCCAATGCCTACTGGCCGGACGTCGGATCCGGCGCGGTCACGGTCGCCGTTCCAGTGGGTGCATTCGAGCAGCACGGTCCCCACCTGCCCCTCGATACCGACACCCGCATCGCCGTGGCCGTGGCGGAGGCTCTGCCCGATGTTGCGCTCGCCCCGCCCCTTGCCTACGGCGCGAGTGGCGAGCACGAAGGGTTCGCGGGCACCGTGTCTATCGGCGCCGACGTCACCAAAGCGATGCTCGTCGAATACGGCCGCTCGGCATGCCGGTGGGCGCAACGGGTGCTGTTCGTCAACGGGCACGGCGGCAATGCGTATCCGCTGGCCGAGGCTGTCGCGCTGCTGCGATACGAGGGCAGGGACGTCGCCTGGCTGCCGTGCGCTGTTCCCGGCTCCGACGCGCACGCGGGCATCACCGAAACGAGCCTGATGCTGCATCTTGCGCCCGAAACGGTCGACATGAACCGTGCCGCAGCGGGCGCGACCGAATCGATCCGCACTTTGATGCCGCGGCTGCGCGAAGCCGGTATCGTTTCGGTGTCTGCGAACGGTGTGCTGGGCGATCCGGCCGGATCAACCGCCGAACTCGGGGCCGAGTTGTTCGTGAATCTGGTGGAGCGGGCGGCCGCGCAGGTCGCCCGGTGGCAACCGGGGACGGAGGGGAGACTTCGGTGAGTCAGGCGACATCACCTCGGGTTGCGCAGACCCGACTGGCCAGGCTTCCCGACGGCTTCGGGGTGCGTCTTGACCCCCGCGTACGCAGGTTCGCCGCGGGCCGTGTTCTGATCGGCGGCTCGCCCACTCGGATGCTCAAGCTCGCACCCGCTGCCGCGTCGATGATCGACGGAGACTTTCTGAAAGTCGTCGATTCGCAGACGGCGGTGGTGGCCAGGCGCCTGCTGGACTCCGGTGTGGGAAACCCCCGGCCCGTCGTACTTCCGTCGATGTCCGACGTGACGGTGGTGATCCCCACCAAGGACAACGAAGCGGGCCTTCGTCGATTGCTGCAGGCCTTGCACGGCCTCGAGGTCATCGTCGTCGACGACGGGTCCGATACTCCGATCAAGACGCCCGAGCGTGGCAAGGTTCGCGTGCTCCGGCACGATGTGTCGCGGGGGCCTGCCGCCGCACGAAACACCGGATTACGGGACGCATCAACGGAGTTCGTTGCGTTCCTCGATTCCGATGTCGTACCCCGGCTCGGATGGCTCGAAGCCGGACTCGGGCACTTCAGCGACCCGGCGGTCGCGTTGGTTGCCCCGCGCATCGTCGCGCTCGACCCGGACAACGGCGCGCTCGCACGGTACGAGCACGCACGCTCGTCCCTGGATCTGGGTCGACGTGAGGCCGCGGTCGTGGCGGGAAGTCCCGTCTCCTACGTCCCGAGTGCGGCTCTGCTCGTGCGCCGCCACGCCCTGGAGGCGTGTGGTGGATTCGACGAGTCGATGCAGGTTGCGGAAGACGTTGATCTGTGCTGGCGGCTGCAGGCCGACGGGTGGCGGCTGCGATACGAACCCATCGCGCGTGTCGCGCACGACCATCGGACCAAGTTCCGGAGTTGGATCACTCGCAAGGCGTTCTACGGAACAGGTGCGGCTCCGCTGGCTGCCCGGCACCCCGGCTCGGTCCCGCCGATGGTGATGTCGATCTGGACGCTGCTCGCGTGTCTCGCACTGGCGACCTTCACCCGGGTCGGAGTGGTCGGTGCACTACTGACCCAGGTGGCGACGCTCGTGCGGTTGCGTCGCATGTTCGCCGAGCTCGATCAGCCGACACGGATTGCCGCGGTGCTGACTGCTCAGGGGTTCGCAGGTGGTCTGTGGCAGGTCGCCTCGGCGGTATGCCGGCACTATTGGCCGGTGACGGTGGTCGCGTCGCTCTTTTCATCGAAGGTTCGGCGTGCTGTCTTGGCTTTTGCTGTGGCAGAGGGCATCTGGGACTGGATGGGGCATCGTGAAGAGGGCGGGATCGACCCGATCCGGTACGTTCTCTACAAGCGACTGGACGACCTGGCCTATGGCGCCGGGTTGTGGAAGGGCGCGATCGACGCCCGCGACCCATCCGCGCTGATCCCCGACATCCGGAGCTGACATGGCCCGGCAGCGAGCCGACGTCGTGGTGATCGGCGGTGGCAGCTGCGGCTGCGTGGTCGCCGCAAGGCTGAGCGACGATCCAGATCGTTCGGTGTTGCTGCTCGAAGCCGGACGGGGATACGGTGCGGGGCACACGCTTCCGCCGGAGCTGCGTTCTGCTGCAGAACTCCCGATCGGGCCCGAGAGTCAGTGGGCCGCAGCGTATTCTGCTCGCCTCACGCAGGGGGTCGCTGCGACCGTCGTGCGTGGCCGAGGCCTCGGAGGTTCCGGTGCGGTCAACGGCGCGTATTTCGTCCGGGCACGTCCGGGGGATTTCGAGTCATGGCCACGATCCTGGTCGTACGACGAGGTACTCCCGCATTTTCGGGCGATCGAATCGGATATCGACTTCCCCGGTGGGATACACGGCAGTGATGGCCCCATCCCGGTCATGCGCACGCGGCAGGCCCGGCTCCACCCGACTTCCGCGGCATTTCACGACGCAGCCGTGGCTGCCGGGCACCGGCCGGTCGACGATCTCAATGCGCCAGGGCCCGTGGGCGTCGGCCGTGTGCCGATGAATGTGCGCGACGGCGTACGCCACGGCCCGGGGCTCGCCTATCTCGCGCCCGTGATGGACCGGCCCAACCTTTCGGTGCGAACGGGAGCGAAGGTCGTCCGGATCGTGCTGTCGGCGGGGTGCGCGACCGGGGTCGAGGTCGTGGACGGTGCGAGTGTCCGGCGGATCGACGCCGGGCACGTCGTCGTGTGTGCGGGCGCAGTGTGCTCGCCGCAGCTTTTGATGCTGTCAGGGATCGGGCCTGAGCGGCACCTGCGGCGCCTGGGAATCGACGTCGTCCACGATCTTGCCGGAGTGGGTGAAGGATTCAGCGATCACCCCGAAATCGCCGTACCGTACCGATATCGCGGCGGAATCCCTGCGCGGGCACCGCTGTTGGAAACCGTGTTGCACACCGAGACGGTCGAGTTCCGCGCATACACGGTGCCGTTCGGTGTGGCGATACCCGGCAGCGGTATCGCCGACCCGGTGCTCGGTGTGGTGCTCACACGGCCCCGTAGTCGCGGAAGCGTGATGCTGAATCCACAGGATCCGTCTGCGCCGCCCGTACTCGACTACCGCTATCTCGCGCACCCCGACGACCGCGCCACGCTGCGCGACGGTGTCTGCACTGCCGTCGACCTACTGGCAGACATGAGGGATGTCGTTGCACCGGGCAGTGTCGCTGTCGAAGCAGGGGAGCGAGGGCCCAGCGACGCGTGGCTCGCCTCTCACCTCGGAACGTCGCTGCATCTGTCCGGCACGTGCCGCATGGGAGACGACGAGCTCTCTGTGGTCGACGAGAGATGCCGAGTCCACGGCATCGACGGGCTGAGCGTCGTCGACACCTCGGTGTTCCCCGAAGTGCCCAGTCGTGGCCCGCACGCGACCGCGGTGATGTTGGCCCACCGAGTCACAGCCGAAACGAACCGAGGATCCGGCCGCACACTTCTGCTGTGATACGGACTACAGTGGCCGCATGGAGGACGATGTCGGATGACCGTTCGTGAGACCGCGACGACCGGCCCCGCGACGATGAACCCCTGGGTGGCGCTGCGCCCGGGGGAGGATGCAGCGGCGCATGCGCGAGCGGTGCTCCGCGCGCACGGCACGATTGTCGGTGCGGCCGGTGAAGGCCGGCCCGACGGAGTGCGATCGATCGTGCACGACTCGTGGCTCCGGAGTCTGCAGCGGGGAATCGACCCCGATCTGGTCGCGCAGCCTGCGCTCCTCACCGGAGGAGATCTCGATCAGTATCGAGCCGGCCATCCTATGGCACTGATCCGCCCGGTCGTGCGCAAGCTCCTCGTCGAGGATGCCGCCGACAGCGGTCTGCTCGTCGCTATCAGCGACGAGCAGGGCCGGCTGCTGTGGGTGGAAGGCGACCACGGTGCCCGCGACCGCGCGCAGTCCATGAGTTTCGTCGAGGGCGCGGACTGGAGTGAGGACCGCGTGGGCACCAACGCCCCGGGAACCGCCTTGGCGCTGGATCATTCGGTGCAGATCTTCGCGGCCGAGCATTTCAACCGCGCGGTCCACGAGTGGAGTTGTTCGGCTGCGCCCGTGCACGACCCGGCCAGCGGCAGGATTCTCGGGGCAATCGACATCACCGGCGGCTCGCGGGTGGCGGTCCCGGAAGTCCTGCAGCTGGTCCGCGCGACGGTGGCCGCAGCCGAAGCCGAGCTTCGCCTGCACATGATGACCTCTCCGCACCTGTTCGCCTCCTCGGCGCCGCGACTCGACACGTTCGGCTCGGGTAGGCCGACGCTCCGCACGGGCGGTGACCGGACATACCTGTCACAACGGCACGCCGAGATCCTGCTGATCCTCGCGGACCATCCCGAAGGGCTGAGCTCGGACCGGCTCGCAGTACTGCTCGACGAGAACGAGCTGGACTCCGTCACGATTCGAGCCGAAATGTCCCGTCTGCGGAAAGTGCTCGGATCGGAGCACCTCGGGTCGCGCCCGTATCGGCTGCTCACCGAGCTGGACACGGATGTCGCGGAGGTGCGCCGGGCGCTCGATCGTGGTGACGCCGCGTCGGCCATCCGCAATTACTCCGGTCCGGTGCTGCCCGGCTCGGATGCGCCCGGTGTCGAGGAGATCAGGGACGACCTGCGCACCCGGGTGCAGGCGGCACTGCTGCGTGGCGGTGACGCGGATCTGCTCGCCCGGTGGACGGCCTCGATCCACGGACGCGACGATCTGGCGGCGTGGTCGGCCTATCTGACGACCCTCGCCCCGACTTCCCCGCTGTATGCGCAGGTGAAGGCGAAGATCGATCGCCTGGACAAGGAGCTCGCAACGTAGTTGCAACCTTTGCGTTCGTAGTGTTCCGAATCACACAAGCTTCGAACCTCGACGCAACAGGAGATGCACCATGACCGTGTACGCCCGCCCCGGTTCGCCTGACGCCCTCATGTCCTTCCAGTCCCGGTACGACAACTGGATCGGCGGTCAGTGGGTGGCACCGGTGAAGGGGGAGTATTTCGAGAACGTCACTCCCGTGACCGGGCAGGTGTTCACCGAGGTCGCCCGCGGCACCGAGGAGGACATCGAACTCGCACTCGATGCCGCCCACGCTGCCGCACCGGCGTGGGGCAAGACCTCGCCCGCCGAGCGTGCCGTGATCCTCAACAAGATCGCGGACCGCATCGAGCAGAACCTCGAATCGATCGCGCTCGCCGAGTCGTGGGACAACGGCAAACCGATTCGTGAGACCCTCAACGCGGACATTCCGCTCGCGATCGATCACTTCCGCTATTTCGCGGGTGCGATTCGTGCGCAGGAAGGTTCGATCTCGGAGATCAACTCCGACACCGTCGCCTACCACTTCCACGAGCCGCTCGGTGTGGTCGGCCAGATCATTCCGTGGAACTTCCCGATTCTCATGGCTGTGTGGAAGCTTGCGCCGGCTCTGGCCGCGGGCAACGCGATCGTCCTCAAGCCTGCTGAGCAGACTCCCGCGTCGATTCTTCACCTGGTTTCGATCATCGGCGATCTGCTGCCTCCGGGCGTGCTGAACATCGTCAACGGGTTCGGTGTCGAGGCCGGCAAGCCGCTCGCGTCGAGTCCGCGCATCCGCAAGATCGCGTTCACCGGCGAAACCACGACTGGACGCCTGATCATGCAGTACGCGTCGCAGAACCTCATCCCCGTGACGCTCGAACTCGGCGGGAAGAGCCCCAACATCTTCTTCTCCGATGTCCTCTCGGCGAACGACGACTACCAGGACAAGGCACTCGAGGGATTCACGATGTTCGCTCTCAACCAGGGCGAGGTGTGCACGTGCCCTTCGCGTGCGCTCATCCAGCGCGACATCTTCGACGATTTCCTGTCGCTCGCGGCGGTCCGCACCAAGGCGGTGAAGCAGGGCGACCCGCTCGACACCGACACGATGATCGGTGCGCAGGCGTCCAACGATCAGCTCGAGAAGATCCTGTCGTACATCGAGATCGGCAAGAGTGAGGGGGCCAAGGTCATCACCGGTGGTGAGCGCGCCGATCTCGGCGGTGATCTCTCGGGTGGCTACTATGTGCAGCCCACGATCTTCCAGGGCGACAACTCGATGCGGATCTTCCAGGAGGAGATTTTCGGTCCGGTCGTGTCCGTCACGTCGTTCGACGATTTCGACGACGCGATCAAGATCGCCAACGACACGCTCTACGGCCTCGGCGCCGGCGTGTGGTCGCGCGACGGCGGCGTCGCCTACCGTGCCGGTCGCGAGATCCAGGCGGGCCGGGTGTGGACGAATACCTACCACCAGTACCCGGCGCACGCCGCGTTCGGCGGTTACAAGCAGTCGGGCATCGGTCGCGAGAACCACCACATGATGCTCGACCACTACCAGCAGACGAAGAACCTCTTGGTGTCCTACGCGCCGAAGGCCCAGGGCTTCTTCTGATCGACGACCCCGGCGCCTGTCACGTACCGACGTGGCAGGCGCCGGTTCCATTCGCAGACAGACCCGTCTTCAAACAAAGGGAGGTTCCTATGCCCGCTCCACTTCGTGTGGTCGCGACCGCGAGCGCCGCCGATCTGCTCCGGCGATTGTCGAGCCGGTACGGGTCGCTCATGATGCACCAGTCCGGTGGCTGCTGCGACGGATCTGCGCCGATGTGTTACCCCGACGGCGACTTCATCGTCGGCGACCGCGACGTGCTGCTCGGGCTTCTCGATCTGCGACTCGCGGTGGGGGAGACCGCGCCCGATCTGCCGTCCGGGAAGGACGCGGTTCCCGTGTGGATCTCGGGTTCCCAATTCGAGGCGTGGAAACACACGCAACTCGTCCTCGACGTAGTGCCCGGACGAGGGTCCGGGTTCAGCCTCGAAACTCCCGAAGGCCTCCGATTCCTCAGCCGGGGCCGCGCTTTCACAGCCGAGGAACACGCGTTGTTCGACGACGAGCAACCCCTGCTCGGCAAGAATTGGGACGCGGGCGTTCGGCCGGTGCCTGCTACCGAACCGCTCGTGGTCGCTATGGCCGCCGACGTCTGTCCCGTACCGGGAGCGACGCCACCGGCATAACGTCGTACGAAAGGGACACCGCATCGCCGCGCCTGACGAGTCGGAATGCGCGACGATGTAGGTCCGAACCGTCGACGAACGCGGAGGTGGTGCTGATGACGACCTATCGTCAGCAATTGGCGGGGACTACCTACGAGTTCGACGGACTGGTCGACCTCCTCGCGAAAGCGACGCCGCGCAGATCCGGAGACGAACTTGCCGGGTGCGCTGCCGGGACGGAAGCCGAACGCGTCGCCGCGCAGTGGGCCCTCGCCGAGGTTTCGCTCGGTACGTTCCTCACCGAGACCGTCGTGCCGTACGAGAGCGACGAGGTCACCCGGCTGATCCTCGACCGGCACGACACCGACTCGTACCGCCCCGTCGCGCACCTGTCCGTCGGTGCCCTGCGCGACTGGCTGCTCGATTCTGCCTCCAGGCCCGGTGCCGCTGCTGTCCTTGCTTCCATCTCGCGGGGGCTGACGCCCGAAATGGTCGCGGCTGTCAGCAAACTCATGTCGAACCAGAATCTCGTTGCGGTCGCCCGTGCAGTCGAAGTGACGTCCGCGTTCCGCACCACCGTCGGACTACCCGGGCGGCTCGCCACCCGCCTGCAACCCAATCACCCCACCGACGACCCCCGGGGAATCGCCGCGGCAGTTCTCGACGGGTTGCTGCTCGGGTGTGGGGACGCGGTCATCGGAATCAACCCCGCCACCGACTCGCCCCACGCGACGTCGGAGCTGCTCCACCTGCTCGACGACATCCGCACGCGGTTCGACATCCCGGTGCAGTCGTGTGTGCTCTCGCATGTCACTACCACCCTCGGCTTGATCGAGACGGGTGCTCCCGTCGACCTGGTGTTCCAGTCGATCGCCGGCACCCAGGGTGCAAACGAGGGCTTCGGGGTGAATCTCGGCCTGCTCGGAGAAGCAGACGAGGCAGGCCGGTCGCTGGCACGCGGAACAGTCGGCGACAACGTCATGTATTTCGAAACCGGGCAGGGCTCGGCGCTGTCGGCGGGTGCGCACCTCGGCACCGACGGCCACCCCGTCGATCAGCAGACCCTCGAGGCGCGGGCGTACGCGGTGGCACGCGAGTTCGACCCACTGCTCGTCAACTCTGTCGTGGGCTTCATCGGTCCCGAATACCTCTACGACGGCAAGCAGATCATCCGGGCGGGCCTCGAAGACCACTTCTGCGGCAAGCTGCTGGGTCTGCCCATGGGGGTCGACGTCTGCTACACAAACCACGCCGAGGCCGACCAGGACGACATGGACACGTTGCTCACCCTGCTCGGCGTAGCCGGGGTGTCGTTCGTGATCACGGTGCCCGGCGCCGACGACGTGATGCTCGGATACCAATCCCTGTCGTTCCACGACGCGTTGTATGCGCGGCGCGTCCTCGGACTCCGAGCTGCGCCGGAGTTCGAATCGTGGTTGCAGGGTCTCGGCATGGCCGACGAAACCGGTTGTATCCTGCCGGTCGATGTCGCGTCCTCGCCGCTGCGTGCACTCACCGGAAATGTGCTGTGAGCGCGATCGAACCGGGCAGGAGCCCGGATGACGTGAGGGGCCCTGACGACCCGTGGACGGCCCTGCGCACCACGACCCGGGCACGCATCGGACTCGGCCGCGCCGGAGATGCGCTCCCCACAGCCGGACTCCTGGAATTCCGAGCCTCGCACGCTGCGGCCCGCGACGCGGTGCACCGTGAACTCGAGGTCGACGCGTTGGTGCAGCAGGTGGAGGACGCGAATCTCGGTTCCCCGTTGTTCGTGGCGAGTCGGGCCAACGACCGCAGCGAGTATCTGCGTCGCCCCGATCTCGGACGGCTCCCCACCGACCTCGCACATCTGCCAGTGCTCGGCGCCGACATCGGAATCGTTCTTGCCGACGGCCTTTCGTCCCACGCGCTCGAACAGCACGGCGTACCGACCGCCCGGGCGATCGTGGAGGCGCTGCCGCCTCACCTGTCGGTGGCACCCCCGGTCATCGCGACGTCAGCGCGGGTCGCGCTCGGCGACCACATCGGTGCGGCGCTCGACGTGCAGACCGTGGTGGTGCTCATCGGCGAGCGACCCGGACTGTCATTCGCAGACAGTCTCGGTGTCTACCTGACGCATCATCCGCGACCCGGCCGCTCCGACTCCGAGCGGAATTGTGTGTCGAACGTGCACCCACCGGACGGTCTCGGATACGTGCAGGCGGCGCGGGTGGTGGCGAACCTCGTCTACGGCGTGCGACGGTTGGGGCGCTCGGGCGTCGAGCTCAAGGACACCAGTGCTCGGGACGAGCTGGAGGGTGGCAGCCCCGGCCTCGGGCCCGGTGGGTGAGAATCGAGGTCGAACCGGTCCCGGTTCGAATGTGATGCGGGCTCGGCCCGCCCGGTTTCAGTGCCCCCGGCGGGGGTGACGAGGAGTGAGAGATGGCCTTCGCGGGCAACGTGGACGAGTTGGCACTGCTGCAGACGGTGCGGTTGAAGAAGCAGGTTTCTGCGGAGGTGCTGGCCGCGCATCTGGGTGTGTCGGTCTCGTCGGGGCAGGCGGCGCTCGCGGCGCTCGTCGAGCAAGGTAAGGCTGCATCATCGGACGGTGGTGTCTCGCTGACCGACAAAGGCTTCGCGGAGCTGTCCGACCAGCTCGATGCGGAGCGGGTGTCGATCGACGAGGATTCGATCGCGGAGCTGTTCGAGCAGTTCGGTCCGCTCGACGAAACGCTGTCGAAGCTGCTCGAGGACCCGGACTCCGAGGGCTTCGTCGACGCGTTGCTCGACGTCGATCGGAAGGCACAGAACCTGTTCGACGATGTGTCGGCATTCGTTCCTCGTCTGTCGCGGTATCAGGATCTCTTCGCGGAGGCGCTCGAGAAGATCAAGGGCGGCTCACTGGCGTGGGCGACCGCAGGCAGCATCGACTCGTACGCGACGGTGTGGCGGGAGATGCGCGCCGAGCTCGAAGGGGCATCCGGGAACTGACCGGAGATCGTTCGTTCGACTCACTATGTGACGCTTTTCACAGTCACCCCTTTTCGGGGGTGGTGTGGGGGTGAGGCGGATCACTAGTTTTCCTCCCAATCCGCGGCGACGTAGCCGACCGCGGTCAGGACGGACAACGGAGGATCCACGTGACCACTGTGTCGACACCCGGGGCGGGCGAGCCCTCAGCGGAACAGGCGGTGGAGGCCGGTCATCCCGGTCCCACTGCCACCGCACCAACCGGTAACGGGGGAGGGCCGGGTATACGTCGTGTCGCGATTGCGAGCTGCATCGGCACGACGATCGAGTTCTACGACTTCTTCATCTACGGCACCGCCGCAGCGCTCGTATTCCCCACGGTTTTCTTCCCCGCGCTCGGTGCCACCGCGGGAACGGTCGCGTCGTTCGCGACCTTCGCGGTCGCGTTCGTCGCCCGCCCTGTCGGAGCGATGCTCTTCGGTCACTTCGGCGACCGCATCGGCCGCAAGAAGACGCTCGTCTCGACCCTTCTCCTCATGGGCATCGCGACGCTGCTCATCGGCCTTCTGCCCGGCGCCGACACCATCGGTGTCGCGGCTCCGATCATCCTGGTGCTTCTCCGATTCGCTCAGGGTTTCGCGGTCGGTGGTGAATGGGCAGGTGCCACACTGCTGACCGCCGAATATGCCCCGCCCGGCAAACGCGGTCTCTACGCGATGTTCCCGCAGCTCGGTCCGGCTATCGCGTTCGCGCTCTCGAGCGGAACCTTCCTTTTCACAGGTCTCGCGTTGGGCGACACCAACGAGGCGTTCCTCACCTACGGGTGGCGGATCCCGTTCCTGTTCAGCATCGTTCTCGTTGCGATCGGCCTGTACATGCGCCTCGCGATCGAGGAGACACCGGTGTTCCGCGCCGAGACAGAAGCACGCGCCGCCGCGCCCGAGCAGAAGCGCTCCCTGCCCTTCCTGGACGCACTGCGCCACCAGACGAAGGAAATCCTTCTCTCGGCCGGTGCTCTCGCGATCATGTTTGCGTTCTTCTACATGGGCACCGCCTACCTCACCAGTTACGCGACGTCGACGCTCGGCTTCGACCGGCCGTTCGTTCTCACGGTGGGAATCGCATCATCGCTGGTCTTCGGTGCGGCGATCGTACTGTCCGCGCTCTACTCCGACCGATTCGGCCGGAGGCGCGTGATCATGGTGTCGTGCGGCTTCTCCGTTGTCTGGGCACTCGCGTTGTTCCCACTGCTCGACACGGGCTCTCCGGTCGCGTTCGTCGTAGGCATGATGGTCACCCTCGCGATCTTCGGTATCGCCTACGGCCCATGCGGTGCGCTGCTGCCCGAGATGTTTCACACCCGGTACCGCTACACCGGCGCGGGTCTCGGGTACAACCTCGCCGGTGTGCTCGGCGGCGCCATCCCGCCGATGATCGCCGCCCCGCTCGCGGCTGCGTACGGCGGCATCGCGATCGGCGTCATGCTCATGGTGATCGGTCTCGTGAGCTTCGTCTGCACCGCGGCTCTCGTCGAGACCCGCGACCGAGCGCTCTAGAAGAAGGCGCCTTCCAATACCTACGGAAGGCGCCTTCCGTCGTCGGCAGCTGTCCAGAATCCGCACATCTGCGGCCACGAGAAGACGAGGATGGTGAAAAGAACTCGTCTGTCCGGCCGCGCCCACCGCAGGAGATTGATCATGACCGGTATCGCTACCCCCGCACTGCCCAGCTACGACTCCGGGGCATGGGATGTCCCGCTGCTGGGCGACACCATCGGCGACAATTTCGACCGGACGGTTGCACGGCACGGCGACCGTGACGCACTCGTAGAACGAGCCACAGGCCGGCGCTGGACGTACTCCGAGTTGGCTGTCGAGATCGACGCCCTGGCGCTCGGACTGCTGCGTGCGGGAATCGGCAAAGGTGACCGTGTGGGAATCTGGGCGCCCAACTGTGCCGAATGGACGTTCGTGCAGTATGCCACCGCCAAGATCGGCGCCGTGCTCGTCAACATCAATCCCGCGTATCGCTCGCACGAACTGCAGTACGTGCTCGCGCAGGCAGGTATCCGGATGCTGATCTCCGCACCGGAGTTCAAGACCTCCGACTACGCCGCGATGATCGATCAGGTGCGCGGTGAGTGCCCCGACCTCGAGCAGGTCGTACTGATCGGCCGTCCGGAGTGGGACGAGCTCGTGGCCGCGGGTCGGGCAGCGCTGGAAAGCGATCGGTCGCCGCTCGATGCAGCCCGGACGGAACTGTCACCCGACGACGCGATCAACATTCAGTACACGTCCGGAACCACCGGATTTCCCAAGGGTGCAACTCTCAGCCACCACAACATTCTCAACAACGGGTTCTTCGTCGGGGAGCTGTGCCACTACACCGAGCAGGACAAAGTGTGCATCCCCGTGCCGTTCTACCATTGCTTCGGCATGGTCATGGGCAATCTCGCGTGCACGAGTCACGGTGCGACGATGGTGATTCCCGCACCGGCGTTCGATCCGGCCGCCACCCTCGCGGCCGTCGCCGAAGAACGCTGCACGTCGCTGTATGGCGTGCCGACGATGTTCATCGCAGAACTCGCCGACCCGTCCTTCGGCGCCGTCGATCTGTCCTCCCTGCGCACCGGCATCATGGCAGGCTCGCCGTGTCCGACCGAGGTGATGAAGCAGGTCATGGAGCGAATGGGCATGAGCGAGGTGTCCATCTGTTACGGGATGACCGAGACGTCGCCGGTGTCGCTGCAGACCCGCAGCGACGACACCATCGAGCAGCGCGTGTCCACTGTCGGGAGGGTCGGACCGCACATCGAGGTCAAGATCGTCGATCCCGCGACCGGACTCACCGTGCCGCGCGGTGAGCCAGGTGAGCTGTGCACACGCGGGTATTCGGTGATGCTGGGGTATTGGGAGCAGGCGGAGAAAACTGCCGAAGCCATCGATGCGGCGCGCTGGATGCACACGGGTGATATCGGTGTGATGGACTCCGACGGGTACGTCTCGGTGACCGGGCGGATCAAGGACATGGTGATCCGCGGCGGCGAGAACATCTATCCGCGCGAGATCGAAGAATTCCTCTACACACACCCCGACATCCTCGACGCCCAGGTCGTGGGCGTTCCGGACGCGAAGTACGGCGAGGAACTGATGGTGTGGGTACGCCTACGCGAGGGGGCTGACGAACTCGACGCCGACGCGCTGCGCGAATTCTGCACCGGCAAACTCGCGCACTACAAGATCCCGCGTTATGTCCACATCGTCGACGAGTTCCCCATGACGGTCACCGGCAAGATCCGCAAGGTCGAAATGCGTGAGGTGTCGGTCGCGCTTCTCGGGGAGGTCGATCGGACGTGAACCCCGTTGCGCGCGCGATGGGCTGGGTAAGTATGCATTCGGCAGTTCGGAGACGCCGATCCAGAGGAGCGTGACTCGTGTCACACTACTTCTGGAGGTTCGTATGACTACCGTGGCCGGATACACCGTCGCTCCGCGGCTCCGAGAGTTTCTTTCCGCAACCCGACGTCTCTATATCGGCGGCGAGTTCGTCGATGCTGCGTCGGGTCGTGTGTTCGCTCAGTGCAACGGCTTCGACACCGCCATGCCCTTCGGTGGGTTCAAGCAGTCGGGCTGGGGTAGCGAACTCGGCGCGAGCGCGATCGACCTCTACACGCAGACCAACGCTGTGAATATTGCGCTCTGAACCCCGCACGCGCCTCGAATCCCACACGTGTTGAGACAACAGCGAGACAACGGAGGACGAGATGAAGACCAAAGCCGCAGTACTGCTCGAAGCGGGCAAGCCGTTCGAACTGATGGAGCTCGAACTCGACGGGCCCGGCCCAGGCGAGGTCCTGATCAAGTACACCGCTGCGGGCCTGTGCCACTCCGATCTGCATCTGACCGATGGAGACCTCCCACCGCGCTATCCGATCGTCGGCGGTCACGAAGGATCCGGCATCATCGAGGAGGTCGGACCCGGCGTCACCAAGGTCAAGCCCGGAGACCACGTGGTGTGCAGCTTCATTCCCAACTGCGGAACGTGCCGATACTGTTCCACGGGTCGTCAGAACCTGTGCGATATGGGTGCCACCATCCTCGAGGGATGCATGCCGGACGGATCCTTTCGCTTCCATTCGGGCGGAACCGATTTCGGTGCCATGTGCATGCTGGGTACGTTCGCCGAGCGGGCTACGATCTCGCAGCACTCGGTGGTCAAGGTCGACGATTGGCTCCCACTCGAGACGGCAGTGCTCGTCGGTTGCGGTGTGCCGTCCGGGTGGGGCACTGCGGTGTATTCGGGTGACGTGCGTGCCGGCGACATCGTCGTCATCTACGGCATCGGCGGTCTGGGGATCAATGCCGTCCAAGGCGCGGTCCATGCAGGAGCGAAGTACGTCGTGGTGGTCGACCCCGTCGAGATGAAGCGCGACGCGGCGCTGAAATTCGGAGCCACCCACGCGTTCGCGACCGCGGCGGAAGCTGCGGAAAAGGTCAACGAGTTGAGTTGGGGACAGGGTGCCGACGCTGCGCTGATCCTGGTGGGCACGGTCGACGAGGAAGTCGTGTCAGCGGCGACGGCGGTCATCGGCAAGGGCGGCACCGTCGTGATCACCGGCTTGGCGAACCCCGAGAAGCTGACCGTCCACGTGTCGGGCACCGATCTGACACTGTTCCAGAAAACCATCAAGGGCTCGCTGTTCGGATCCGCCAACCCGCAGTACGACATCGTGCGGCTGCTGCGCCTCTACGACGCGGGACAACTGAAACTCGACGAGTTGATCACCACCCGATACACCCTCGAAGAAGTCAATCAGGGCTACCAGGACCTGCGCGACGGCAAGAACCTGCGTGGAGTGATCGTCCACGCATCGTGAACGGACTCCGGCCGCGCAACGTTCGGTGGACGATTTCCGGAATTTCACTCGTAGAACCACCCGGGGAGAACAAACTGGCATACAGTTCGTCGCGGCAAGATCGTTTACGAGAGGAGCTCCCGATGGGAGAAATCATCGGCACCATCATCTTCGGTGCGGTCATCGGTGTGCTGGCCCGACTCGTGATCCCGGGCAAGCAGGCCATGGGTTGGATCATCACCATCATCATCGGCATCGTCGGTGCCTTGATCGGTTACTGGGTCTGGGGCATGATCGCATCCGAAGGCAACACGGACACCGGCGGAATCGACTGGATCCGGTGGATCATCAGTATCGCGGCCGCAGTCGTCCTGACTCTGCTCTACACATCGATGACCAGGGCGAAGAGTTGAGCCACTACTCCTGACAACATCGAGCCGATGGCCTCGCCCTTTCGGGCGGGGCCATCGGTCGTTCCATCACTCGCGACGAAACGGTGACCGGACAGGCCGGGCGCGGGATGATCGGAAGTGGACGAACCGTGCACGAGGAGGTCGACCACATGAGCGTGATTCCGGGACCGGCGTGGTTGTTCTGCCCGGCAGATCGGCCCGAGCGCTACGGCAAGGCCGCCGCGACCGCAGATGTCGTCGTCCTGGATCTCGACGACTCGGTTGCACCCGCCGACAAGGACTACGCTCGCCGGTCCCTTCTCGACCGGTCGCTCGATCCGGCGCGCACGGTCATCCGAGTCGGTCCGTCCGGCACCGATGAGCATCACCGCGACCTTCGCGCCCTCGCCGACACCCCGTACACCCGGGTGATGCTCGCACGATGCGAATCACCAGAGCAGGTAACGGCGCTTGCCCCGCTCGAGGTGGTCGCGCTCGTCGATTCGCCACGCGGCGTACTCGCGGTCGCCGAGATCGCTCTGGCGATGGGCACCATCGGTGTCATGTGGGGTGCAGAGGGGCTTGCCGTCGCGCTCGGCGGACAGAGCATCCGGCACGCGGACGGCACCTACCGCGACGTCGCAAAGCATGTCAGGTCCTCGGTGTTGCTCGCGGCCAAGGCGTACGGCCGCTGGGCACTGGACGCTGCCCATCCCGACATCGGGGACCATTCCGGACTCCGCAGCGAGACTCTCGATGCGGCCGCCGTCGGTTTCGATGCGAAGGTCGCGATCCACCCCGATCAGGTGGGCGTCATCCGCGCCGCATATGCGCCGAGCAGTGAGTCTGTCGAGTGGGCTCGCAGAGTCCTCGCGGCCGTACCCGAGTCGCGAGGCGCATTCCGGTTCGAGGGGCAGATGGTGGACGCGCCCGTGCTACGTCACGCCGAACAGATCCTTCATCGATCGGTGGAGGCCCGCGCCAACGATTACCGATCGGATCGTACCGAGGTCGAGCCGGAACGGAGGTGACGGTGATGATCCGGCCACAGTGGGTGCCCACCGAGGTGGACTCCGCGGAAGCCAGGGTGACGGCATTCGGCCGCTTCGTCGAACGACGACACGCCGTGCAGCTGCCGGACTACGACACACTCTGGCAGTGGTCGATCGACCATTCCTGCGAGTTCTGGCAGGCCGTGTGGGACTGGTTCGACATCCGCGGGGGCACCGACCCCGGACGTGCACTCGCCGATGCCACGATGCCCGGAGCAGTGTGGTTTCCCGGGGCCCGACTGAACTACGCTGCGCACGTCTTCCGCAATGCTCGCGAGGATCGCCCGGCGATCGTCCACATCGACGAGGACGGACAGCGTCGAGAGACGAGCTGGGCACAATTGCACCGGGAGACCGCCGCCCTCGCAACCACACTCCGTGAGTGCGGGGTCACAGCAGGCGACCGGGTCGTCGGCTATCTACCCAACATTCCCGAGGCGATCGTTGCACTGCTTGCCACCGCAGCAATCGGTGCCGTGTGGTCCGCCTGCGGGCAGGACTACGCCGCCCCCGGCGCGCTCGATCGGCTCGGCCAGCTCGAACCGAAGGTCCTCGTCACCGCGGACGGCTACCGGTACAACGGCCGTCGACATGATCGGGTCGCCGAGGTCGCGTGGTTGCGTGAACACATGTCCGGCCTCGAGATGACGGTGCTCGTCGCCCGCAGCGAGACCTCCGGCGACACCTTGCTCGACCCGGGCATTCTCACCTGGGAAGAGGCAACCGCAGGCGAACATGAACTCGAGCCCGTCCCGGTGCCGTTCGACCACCCGCTGTGGACGGTGTTCTCGTCCGGCACCACAGGCCTGCCCAAGGGCATCGTGCACGGGCACGGGGGAGTGCTGCTCGAGCATCTCAAGGCACTGTCGCTGCATCTCGACATCGGTCACCGCGACACATTCTTCTGGTACACGAGCCCGAGCTGGATGATGTGGAACTTCCTCGCGGCGGGACTACAGGTCGGCGCCACGATCGTCTGTTACGACGGAGCACCGTCCTACCCGGACGTCGACCGGCTGTGGCGGATCGCGGCCGACGAACACGTCACCGTCTTCGGGACGAGCCCCGGCTACGTCCTTGCGTGCATGAAAGCGGGCATCGTCCCGCGTCGAGAACACGACCTCTCCGCTCTCCGCGGGGTCGGTGTCACCGGCTCGACATTGCCGCCGACATCCTCGCTGTGGCTGGGCGAGAACGCGGGTGAGCGGGTCCAGGTCATGTCCATCACCGGCGGCACCGACGTGGTGTCGGCGTTCATCGGATCGGTCCGGACCGTGCCGGTGTGGCCGGGGGAGCTGTCGGTGCCGTGCCTCGGCGTCGCCGTCGATGCCTTCGACGCCGCGGGCCGTCCCGTGCGCGGCGAGGTGGGCGAGCTCGTGGTCACCGCGCCGATGCCGTCGATGCCGGTTCGGTTCTGGAACGATTCTGATGGCACCAGGCTCCGCGAGGCGTACTTCTCCGTCTACCCGGGTGTGTGGCGGCACGGAGATTGGATCTCCATCACCGAGCGCGGCTCTGCCCTGATGCACGGGCGTTCCGATGCGACGCTGAATCGGCACGGGGTCCGGATCGGTACGGCCGACATCTATCAGGTGGTCGAAGCCTTACCGGAGATAGTCGAGGCGCTCGCGCTGGGAGTCGAGCGGCCCGACGGCGAATACTGGATGCCCCTGTTCGTTGTCCTCGCCGACGGGGTGACCCTCGACGAGGCTCTTCGCGAGCGGATCCGGGGTGAACTCCGGGCTCGGGTCTCGCCCCGACATGTACCGGACGAGATCCTCGCCGCACCAGGCGTGCCGCATACCCGAACCGGTAAGAAACTCGAGGTTCCGATCAAACGGATCCTGCAGGGAGCCGACACCGCGGCGACCGTCGAGCGAACCGCGATCGACGTTCCGGAACTCCTCGAGTGGTACCGCGATCAGGGGTGAAGTACACCACGTCGTGAGTGCTGCCTTACTGGACAGGTAGCGCCTGAAATGTTCGGATTGCGGCCATGGACGTCGCCATCGATATTTTTCTGATCCTGCACTTCATCGGCCTCGCCGGAATCATCGGCTCGTGGCTCGCGGTCATCAAGGAGCCGCGTGTCGTGATGGGCATGCTGCACGGTGCGATCCTTCAGGTGGTGACGGGTCTCGCTCTCGTGGGTCTCAACGAGGCGAACGATGCAGACGTCAACCACATGAAGATCGGCATCAAGCTGGTGATCGCACTGGTCATCCTCGCCGTCGCGATCATCGGTGTGAAGAAGGAGAAGCAGACCCCCGGCTCGACCGCTGTGCTCGCGCATACCGCGGGTGGACTCGGCATCCTCAACGTGATCATCGCAGTCGTGTGGTGATCCTTCTCTCATCGTTTCGGCGGCGACCTCGTGTCCGGCGCGCGACCGCTCGTGTGCTGGTCCGAACCCTGTAGATTGGGCCGGTGTGTATGCGAAGGGCGCCTGAGATGACCGGCGAGTAACCTGTCTCGAACGGTTGTTGCCGGTCGGTAGGGTTTGTGGGCTGTGTCGTCGGGCCAGTGGGGCATCCCGCTGCCGGGCTCGCCGTAACGATCCTCACCTGATCTGCAGATATACGCGGGGTACGGTGATGTGCTCCGCAGGTCGGTGCGCAGGTCGGTCGTCGTCCGACGGTGAGAGGAAGGTTGGGGTTTGGACTCGCTGGGTATCGGCGGCTCGGAAACGAAGAGGACGAGTGCGGCAGCGGTGCCGCCCGGTGCGTTTCCCCTCTCGCCGGCACAGCTGGGTATGTGGTTCGCCCAGCACGTCGACCCGACGGTGCCAGCCAATATTGCCCAGTATGTCGAACTCGATGGGGATCTCGATCTCGACGTACTTCGCGATTCCAGTGCCCGTGCTGCCCTCGAAACCGGGTCCGGGTTCCTCCGCTTCATCGAGGTGGACGCGCATCCCTATCAGCTCGTCGATCCCGCATTGGACGCCCCGCTCGGATACGTGGATCTGCGTGGCGAAGAAGATCCTCGTCAGGCTGCGCTCACGTGGATGCGCGAGGACCGCAGTCGGCCTGTCGACGTACTCCGTGATCGGCTCATATCCGCAACGGTGCTCCGCATCGACGAGACCCGTTACTTCTGGTACAACCGCGTCCACCATCTCGCACTCGACGGGTTCGCTGCCGCGACCTTCATGACCCGGATCGCGGAGTTGTACACCGCGGCCGTGGAAGGGATCGAGGCCAGCCCGAACCGGGCGTCGGACCTGCGCAAGGTCTACGACGTCGAGATGGACTACCGCGACTCGAAACGGTTCGCCGACGATCGCGAGTACTGGGCGGGGCAGATCGAGGGTATCGACGAACCGTCGAGTCTGGCCGACCGCACGGCAGCGCCGGCCCCCGTCAGCCGCATCGACAGCGCCGCGCTGACCGACGACACCGAACGTCACGTCGACGTACTCGCCGAGCGTGAGGGGGCAAGTCTCGCGACGGCCGTCGTGGCCGCGTTCGCGGCGTACGTCGCGCAGATGACGGGTCGTACCGATGTCGTGCTGAGCCTGCCTGTCGCCGCGAGGACGACCGCGGTGTTGCGCCGGTCCGGCAGCATGGTCTCGAACGTTGTTCCGCTGCGGCTGGATGTCACCGACGACACCACCGTCCACGATCTGATCGCCGCCTCGGGTGCCGCAGTGTCCGGAGCCTTGAGGCACCAGCGATACCGGCACGAGGACATCGTCCGCGATCGTGACAATTCGGCCGGGGCGCAGTCGACGTTCTTCGGTCCGTGGGTCAACATCATGCTGTTCGAGAACGAAATTCGCCTCGGCGACATGGTCGGACACATCAACATCCTGTCGACCGGTCTCATCGAAGACCTCGGAGTCAACGTCTACAAGAGCGGCGGCAACCGCGTTCACATCGACTTCGAGTCCAATCCCAACCTCTACGCGCCCGAACAGGCACGTGCCAACCATGCGCGATTCGTCGAGTTCTTCGACCGATTCGTCGCGTCCGACGCCGATCGGCTCGTCTGGGACATCCCGCTCGCCGGAAACACCGAACTCGACCGTGTCGTGGTCGATTGGAACCGCACCGCTCACCCGACCCAGCAGCGCACACTGCTCGCCGAGTTCCGGGACCGAGTTGCCGCGACTCCCGATGCGACGGCGCTGGTCTACGAGGGCGAGTCACTGACCTACGGCGAGTTCGCGCAGCGGGCCAACTCGCTTGCGCGCGAGCTCATCGACCGTGGCGTCGGCCCGGAATCGCTCGTCGGTCTGTCCGTTCGCCGGTCCCTCGAGCTCCTGGTCGGCATGTACGCCATCCTCGAAGCGGGCGGCGCGTGGGTACCGCTCGACCCCGACCACCCCGCCGACCGCACCGAGTACATTCTCGACACCGCGAAACCGGTGGCAGTACTCACCACCTCGCGCGACCGCGCCGGGCTCCCCGACGCAGCGCCGATAGTCGAGATCGACACGTTCGACCATCGTTCGCGCGACGGTGGTCCGCTCACCGACTCGGAACGTCTCGGACCCGTGCGACCCGACACCACCGCGTACGTGATCTTCACGTCCGGATCCACGGGCCGCCCCAAGGGCGTCGCAGTCGGACAGGCTGCGATCGACAACCAGATCCAGTGGATGAACGACCAGTACGACGTGGTCTCCACCGACGTCTACCTGCAGAAGACCGCAACCACGTTCGACGTGTCATTGTGGGGCTTCTTCATGCCGTTGCGTGTGGGCGCGACTCTCGTGATCGCCACCCCCGAGGGGCACCGCGACCCCGTCTATGTCGCGAACAAGATCGCCGAGCACCGGGTGACGCTCACCGACTTCGTACCCTCGATGCTCACCGTGTTCGTGGCCAATGCCCCCGAAGGCAGTTGCGACACGCTGCGCCATGTCTTCGTCATCGGCGAGGCGTTGCCCTCGGAGACGGCTGCCGACTTCGCCCGGTTGTGCTCTGCAGACCTGCACAACCTCTACGGGCCGACGGAAGCCGCGGTCTCGATCACCTATCATCGCGCCGGACCGGGCGACGTGCACAGTGTGCCGATCGGTATTCCGCAGTGGAACAGCCGTGCCTACGTCCTCGACCGCCGTCTCCGTCCCGTCCCGGTGGGGCGCCCGGGAGAGCTTTATCTCACCGGCGTGCAGCTCGCCCGCGGGTACCTCGACCGGCCGGACCTGACCTCCGATCGGTTCCTTGCCGATCCCTTCGGGGCGCCGGGCGACCGGATGTACCGAACCGGCGACCTGGTGCGTTGGGTGTCGCCCGAGGGAGACCACGGTCTCCTCGACTACATCGGGCGCACCGACTTCCAGGTGAAGTTCCGCGGTCAGCGCATCGAACTCGGTGAGATCGAAGCGGTTCTGCTCTCCCACGACGCCGTCTCGCAAGCCGTCGTGCTCGTGGTGCAGACGCCCACCGGGGATCAACTCGTCGGGTATGTGGTGCCCATCCCGGCAGCGACGATCGAGGTCGCCGACCTCGCAGATCACGCAGAGCGCGCATTGCCGTCGTACATGGTTCCGGCGTCGCTGATGGTGCTCGAGGAACTGCCGCTCAACACCAGCGGCAAGCTCGATCGTAAAGCGTTGCCGCAGCCGGTCTTCAGTAGTAGCCGCACCTTCCGTGAACCCCGGACCCCTGCGGAACGGGCGGTGTCCGCTGCGTTCGGCGAGGTCCTCGGTGTCGAACGGGTGGGTCTCGACGACGACTTCTTCGAACTGGGCGGAAACTCTCTCGTTGCCACCCAGGTCGTCTCCCGAATCGGTGCCGCCCTCGATACCCGGATTCCGGTGCGCGCGCTGTTCGAAGCCTCCACCGTGGTGGGTCTCGCCACCCGGGTCGCGAAGCAGATCGGATCGGGTGCGCGGAGCGCGTTGGTGGCGCGCCCACGGCCCGAGGTCCTGCCTCTGTCGACCGCGCAGCAGCGCATCTGGTTCATCAACCGGTTCGACACCACGACCGCGGCATACAACCTGCCGTTCACTGTCCGCCTCACCGGTGATGTGGACCCGCGCGCGCTGTCCGACGGTTTCGCCGACGTAGTGCATCGACACGAGACGCTGCGGACCGTCTACCCCGAGGTCGACGGTGAACCCCGGCAGGTGATCCTGCCCGCCGATCAGATCACCTCGGTCCTCGAACCGCTGGAGGTCGACGAAGCCGGGCTCGAGGTTGCCGTCCTGGAGATGGCAGGCCGTGGTTTCGACGTCACGACCGATGTTCCTTTCCGGGTGGCCCTGTACCGGATCGCGCCCGACAGCAGTGTCCCGTCGGGGACCTACGTCCTCGCGATGGTGTTGCACCACATCGCGTCCGACGGATCGTCGTTCGGTCCGTTCGCTCGTGATGTCGTCACTGCCTACTCGGCGCGCGCGGAGGGGCACGCGCCGCAGTGGGCGCCACTGCCGATCCAGTACGCCGACTACGCGATATGGCAACGTGACGCACTCGGCGTCGAATCCGACTCGGAATCGGCTGCTGCAAAGCAGATCGCCTACTGGGTCGAGGAGCTCGACGGGCTCCCCGATCAACTCGACCTTCCGTCCGATCGTCCGCGGCCCGCGGTCGCAAGCTACGGCGGATCCAAGCACAGGTTCGACATCGACGCCGAAACCCACAGGCGCCTCGTTGATCTCGCACGTACTCACCACGCATCACTGTTCATGGTCGTGCACGCCGCCTACGCGGTGTTGCTTTCCCGGCTGAGCGGATCCGGTGATATCGCGATCGGAACCGCTGTCGCGGGTCGTGGCGAGAAGGAACTCGACGACCTGATCGGCATGTTCGTCAACACCCTCGTGTTGCGCAGCCGGATCGATCCCGGCTCCTCGTTCGAAGAGTTCCTCGGTGACGTCCGCGGCACGGACCTCACCGCGTTCTCGAACGCCGATGTTCCGTTCGAGCGGCTCGTCGAGGTACTCAACCCCACCCGATCCACCGCGCGGCACCCGCTCTTCCAAGCAGCGCTGTCGCTCGAACCGGCGCACGCGCGTGACGTGTCGTTTGCCGGCGTCCATGCTGTGGGCACCGAACTCGACATGCCCATCTCGAAATTCGACATCCAGCTCTGGGTCACCGAGCGGCTCGACGATGCGGGGCGACCGGCGGGGCTCGGAGCGGTCTTCGAGTTCGCCACCGACCTGTTCGACGAGGCCACCGTCGCCACGTTCGGTGAGCGATTCGTTCGCATTCTCGACGGTGTCGTCACCGACCCCACAACCCCCGTGGGTGACCTCGAGATCTTGTCTCCCGGTGAGGTCGACCGACTGGTCGCGACCCACGGCGCCGCCGTCACCGATCACGTCACCCTTGTCGACCTCCTGGTCGAAGGGGGCCGCCTGCATCCGGACCGCATCGCGGTGCGCGACGGCGGTACGGCGATCACCTACCGCGAGCTCGACGACATGTCGAGTCGGATCGCACGCTACCTGATCGCCAGAGGTGCCGGACCGGAAGAAATTGTGGCGCTGGCATTTCCACGCTCCTGGGAAATGCTTCTCGGTGTCTGGTCGGTGGCCAAGACCGGTGCAGCGTATCTACCCGTCGATCCCGAACATCCGGCCGAGCGTATCGCCCACATGCTCGACGACTCGGGAGCCCTGGCGGGTCTGACGACGGCCGAGCGAATGAGCATGCTCCCCGCTGTCGTCGACTGGATCGATCTCGGCAGCGATGCGTTCGTCGCAGAATGCGCTGCCCTCTCCAGTGCTCCCGTCGAGGACGCTGACCGGATCCGCACGCTCCGTCCGGACCACACCGCGTACGTCATCTACACCTCGGGTTCAACGGGTAGACCGAAGGGCGTCGCGGTCACCCACACCGGGCTGTCCGGACTCGTCCGTGAGTCCGTCGAACTCTACGAGGTCACCGCGGATTCGCGGATCCTCCATATCTGTTCGCCGAGCTTCGACCCGTCGGTGCTCGACTGGACGCTCACGGGAGCCACGGGCGCCGAACTCGTCGTCACTCCGCCCACGATCTACGGCGGCAGTGAGCTTCGCGCGCTCATCGAGGCCACGAAGGTCACCCACGCCGTCATCACCCCGGCGGTACTCGGATCGGTCGACCCGGCCGGTCTGGAGTCGCTCCGCACCCTCAATGTCGGTGGTGACGCTTCCACCGCGGATCTCGTCGCCCGCTGGGCGCCGGGTCGCCGTTTCTTCAATGCCTACGGACCGACCGAGACGACAATCGTGTCCACCCGCGCTGAGCTGACGGTCGACGGCCCGATCACCGTTGGCACTCCTGTCGCGGGAGTGGTCGCCTATGTACTCGATCGACGTCTGCGGCCGGTGCCTGCCGGCGTGTCGGGCGAGCTGTATCTGGCGGGGCACGCGCTTGCTCGCGGTTATCATCGTCGCGGGTCGCTCACGGCAGATCGTTTCGTCGCGAACCCGTTCGGCGATCTCGGCGATCGTATGTACCGCACCGGCGACGTCGTGCGCTGGAACGATGACGATCGGCTGGTCTTCACCGGCCGATCCGATTTCCAGGTCAAGGTCCGCGGCTACCGCATCGAACTCGGTGAGATCGATGCGGCATTGCTGACCCACGACCTGGTGGACTTCGCGGCCACCGTCGGCCACGAAATGCCCTCGGGTCAAACGGCTCTGGTGTCGTACGTGCATGCCGCTCCCGGTGTCGACGCCACCGGTGTCGACACTGTGGACCTCGCACGCCACGTGGGTCTCTCGCTGCCCTCCTACATGGTTCCGGCCCAGATCATCGTTCTGGACGAGGTTCCCCTCACTCCGATCGGGAAGCTCGACCGGCGGGCACTGCCGGAACCGGAACTCGTCATCACCTACCGCGAGTTCCGGGCGCCGACCACCCCGATCGAAGAGACCGTCGCAACGGTGTTCGCCGACGTCCTCGGCCTGCAGGTCGTCGGGCTCGACGACGACTTCTTCGAACTCGGCGGTAACTCCTTGCTCGCGACGCAGGTGGTCTCGCGACTCGGAGTCGCGCTCGACGCTCAGGTTCCGGTGCGGGCTCTGTTCGAGTCCACCACCGTCGCTGCACTGGCCGTGCGGGTCGAGCAAGAAGCCGGCCGCGGTGCGCGTATCGCGCTGGCGAAGATGCCTCGGCCCGAACGGGTTCCGCTCTCGCTCGCGCAGCAGCGCATGTGGTTCCTCAATCGCTTCGACACGCAATCGGCGACCTACAACCTGCCGATGGCGCTGCGGTTGCGCGGCGAACTCGACGTCGCTGCCCTGCAGGTGTCGATCATGGATGTCATCGACCGTCACGAGTCGCTGCGTACCGTCTTCCCGGACTCGCCCGAGGGGCCGAACCAGGTCGTTCGGGCCGCCGCTGAAGTTGTTCCCGACCTGACTCCGACCGTGATCGCGGCCGACGAACTGCCCGAGGCCGTTCGTCGCCTGGCCTCCACGGGCCTCGATGTGACCTCCGATGTCCCGATCCGGGCCGAGCTCTTCGAACTCGGCGACTTGGAGCATGTCCTCGTCGTTGTGGTGCACCACATCTCTGCCGACGGCTGGTCGATCGGTCCGATGGCGCGCGACATCATGGTTGCGTACACGGCGCGGACCGAGTGGGAAGAGCCCTCGTGGGCGCCGTTGCCCGTTCAGTACACCGACTACACGCTGTGGCAGCGGGAGATCCTCGGCTCCGAGAATGACGAGCAGTCGCTGATCTCGCGTCAGCTCGACTACTGGCGTCGTACCCTGGCAGGAATCCCCGACCAGCTCGACCTTCCTGCGGACCGGCCGCGGCCGAGTCAGCAGTCGTACGCCGGGGCGACGGTGGAGTTCCGGATCGATCCCGAATTGCACCGAGACCTGGTCGATCTCGCGCGCACGCGTAATGCGTCGCTGTTCATGGTGGTGCACGCTGCCCTGTCGGTGATGTTGTCGCGTCTGTCCGGACAGGACGACATTGCAATCGGTACCCCCGTGGCCGGCCGTGGTGAGCAGGCACTCGACGACCTGATCGGCATGTTCGTCAACACCCTCGTGCTGCGCACCGAGGTCGACCCGGCCGACGAGTTCATCCACCATCTCGCTCGGGCCCGCGACAGTGCGCTCGGTGCGTTCGGGCACGCGGATGTGCCCTTCGAGCGTCTCGTCGAGGTACTGAATCCGGAGCGCTCGACTGCGCGGCACCCGTTGTTCCAGGTGATGCTCTCGTTCGAGAACCTTCGTGCGTCGCGTATCGACCTGCGGGGACTGACCCTCGACGTTGTCGACATCGACTCGGCCGTCGCGAAGTTCGATCTGCAACTCACCCTGACCGAGGCGTTCGACGGCGACGGTACGCCCAACGGACTCGGAGCCGCGTTCACGTACGCGACCGATCTGTTCGATGCCGCAACCGCTCAGGGCTTCGCCGATCGTTTCGTGCGGGTGCTCGAAGCGGTCGTCGCGGATCCGGCCGTGCGGGTCGGTGACATCGATCTGCTCGATGGTGATGAGCGGTCTCTGGTGCTGGAACGGTGGAACGACACCGCGCGCGAGGTCGAGTCGTCGTCTACGTTGGTGGATCTGTTCGAGGCGCAGGTGCGCCGGACTCCGGGTGCGGTGGCGCTCGAGTTCGAGGGTCGGTCGTTGACGTTCGCAGAGTTCGATTCTCGCGTGAATCGTGTTGCGCGTTATTTGATTTCGGTGGGTGTGGGGCCCGAGTCGACGGTGGGTCTGGCGATGCGCAGATCGTTGGATCTGCTCGTCGGGATGTATGCGATCGTCAAGGCCGGTGGCGCGTATGTGCCATTGGATCCGGATCAGCCTGCCGATCGCAACGGGTACATTCTCGACACCGCTGCTCCGATCGTCGTGTTGACGACCTCTCGCGACGCGTTCGGCGACGATCGTGTGCTTTCGGTCGAACTCGACGTACTCGATGCGTCGGAGTTCTCCGATGCGGCGGTGACGGACGCAGACCGTTCGGCGCCGTTGCGTTCGTCGAATGCGGCGTACGTGTTGTTCACGTCGGGGTCGACGGGCCGACCGAAGGGCGTCGCAATCTCGCACGCCTCGATCGTGAACCGCCTTCTGTGGATGCAGGACCAGTATGGGCTCGGCGTCGACGACGTCGTTCTGCAGAAGACGCCGTTCACATTCGACGTGTCGGTGTGGGAATTCTTCTGGCCGCTCCAGGTGGGCGCCCGCCTCGTGATCGCCGCCCCCGACGGTCATCGCGACCCGGATTACCTGGTGCGGACGATGATCGAGACTTCGGTGTCGGTGGCGCATTTCGTGCCGTCGATGCTCGCCGTGTTCGTGGCGGCCTCCGGAGTCGAGGAGGTCTCGGCACTGCGGGCCGTGTTCGCCTCCGGCGAGGCGCTCTCGGCGGCGGTTGCGGATCGCCTGCGCACGGCATTGCCCCAGGTGCGCCTGCATAATCTGTACGGACCCACCGAGGCTGCGGTCGATGTGACCTACCACGAGGTCACTCGGGCCGACGCGGTGTCCGTTCCGATCGGTGTCCCGGTGTGGAACACCGGCGTCTACGTTCTCGACGGCCGGCTCCAGCCGGTTCCTGTGGGTGTCGCGGGCGAGCTGTACCTGTCGGGCGTGCAATTGGCGCGGGGATACGTGACGCGCCCGGATCTGACTGCCGAACGGTTCGTCGCCTCTCCGTATGCGGCGGGGGAGCGGCTGTACCGAACCGGTGACCTCGTCAAGTGGGGCCGGCGTTCCGGGGAACTCGAATACATCGGCCGTACCGATTTCCAGGTGAAGCTGCGGGGACTGCGGATCGAGCTGGGTGAGATCGAAGCCGCCCTGGTAGAAACCGGGGACGTCACCCACGCTGTGGTCCTGGTGCGATCGGATCCGCGTTCGGGTGAGCAACTCGTCGCATATCTCGTCGGCCGGCCCGAGGCTGCGCTCGATACTGCGGCGATCTCGCGGTCTCTGACGACTCGGTTGCCCGCGTACATGGTGCCTACCGCGTATGTCGTACTCGACCGGCTCCCGCTGAGCCCGGCGGGCAAGCTCGATCGTAAAGCCCTGCCGGAGCCCGTTTTCGAGGTCAAGGAGTTCCGGGCCCCGAGCACACCCGTCGAGCAGATCGTGGCCACGGTCATCGCTGAGGTGCTTGGGCTCGATCGAGTCGGACTCGACGACGACTTCTTCGCTCTCGGAGGTAACTCGTTGATTGCGACGCAGGTGGTCTCGCGGATCGGTGAAGCTGTCGGTCATCGCCTGCCGCTGCGCACGATCTTCGAGGCGTCGACCGTCGAGTCACTCGCCGTTGCTGCCGAGTCCGGCTCCGCCGAGGCGGACCGGATCCCGTTGATCGCACAGGATCGCCCGGCCCGGGTACCCCTGTCGCTGGCGCAGCAACGAATGTGGTTCCTCAACCGGTTCGACCCCGACTCCTCGGTGAACAACATCCCGGTTGCGGTGCGGTTGTCGGGCAAACTCGATGTGCCAGCGCTCGAGGAGGCACTGCGGGACGTCGTCGCGCGACACGAATCGCTGCGCACCATCTACCCGGATGTCGACGGTTACGGCTACCAGAAGATCCTCGCACCGGGCGACGTCGCCATCGCGCTGGAGAGCGTTCCCACGACCGAAGCCGACGTCCCCGACGCGCTGCGTGGGCTTGCCGGTATCGCGTTCGACGTGGCGCACGAAGTTCCTTTCGCTGTCTGCCTCCTCGAGCTCGGACCGGATGAGCATCTGCTGGTGGCGGTCCTGCACCACATCGCAGCGGACGGGTTCTCGATGGTTCCGCTCACGCGAGACATCATGATCGCCTACGCGGCACGCTCGACCGGGGACGATCCGGCTTGGGAACCGCTGGAGGTGCAGTACGCCGACTACACGCTGTGGCAACGCGAAATCCTCGGGTCCGAAGACGATCCGGACTCGCTGATCTCCCAGCAGATCCGGTATTGGATCGACGCGCTCGACGGAGTACCCGCGAGCCTCGAACTGCCCACCGACCGGCCTCGCCCGGCGGTGGCCACCAACGCGGGGGCGGTGCACCGATTCGAGATCGGTGCCGATCTGCGAGCCGCGATCGACAGGTTGGCACACGAGCAGCGCACCACAGAATTCATGGTGGTCCACGCCGTGCTCGCGGTCCTTCTTGCACGACTCGGAGCTTCCGACGACATCACGATCGGTACCCCGGTGGCCGGTCGCGGTGAACAGGCCCTCGACGGCCTGATCGGTATGTTCGTCAACACCCTCGTACTGCGCACACATGTCGACCCGGCGGAAACCTTCGGCGAACTCCTCGCGCACGTGCGTGAGTCGGATCTGGGCGCTTTCGCGCACGCCGAGATCCCGTTCGAGCGGCTCGTCGATGTGCTCGCGCCCGTCCGCAGCCAGGCCCACAATCCGTTGTTCCAGGTGATGCTCGCATTCCAGAATGTCGGCCAGGTGTCGCTCGAACTACCGGGCATGACCGTGTCCAACATTCCGCTCGACAGCGGCATGTCGAAGTTCGATCTCGTCGTGACCGTTCTCGACGTCCCACTCGACAGCTCGAACGGCGGATACTCGGTCGAATTCTCCTATGCCACAGATTTGTTCGATTCCCCGACCGTCGCTGGCATGGGCGAGCGTTTCCTCGCGTTGCTCGAGGCGGTCACGCGCACACCGGCATTGCCGGTAGGCGACCTTCCGCTGCTCACCGGCAACGAACTCGCGGCGGTCGAGTCCGCATCCCACGGACCCGAACACCGCATCGACTCCGCGGTCACGCTGCCCGTCCTGGTCGACCGGCAGGTGGCACGAACTCCGGATGCTCAGGCGCTGATCCCGGGCACCGACGCGCTCGGCGCACCGCGGACATATCGGGAGTTCGGGCGCGACGTCAACCGACTCGCTCGCTACCTCGTCGACTGCGGCGTCGGTCCCGATGTCCGTGTGGGGGTCGCGCTGAGCCGTTCGGTCGACCTGGTCATCGCCATACACGCGGTGATCGCCGCAGGCGGTGCGTATGTACCGGTCGATCCCGACCAGCCTTCCGAACGCATCGAATACATTCTCGAGTCCTCGGCACCGTCGCTGCTCCTCACCGCTGGGGCTGCGGCATCTGCAGGCGCCGAGACGTCGGCTGCCACGTGCGACGTCGATGCACTCGACCTCTCCGGATTCGACGACACGCCGCTGACCGACGCCGACCGCATCGCACCGCTGCGTGCCGAGAACCTCGCGTACGTGCTGTACACGTCAGGATCCACCGGCAGGCCCAAGGGGGTCGGCGTGACCCACGCTGCGGTGGTCAACCAGATGCTGTGGATGCAGGACCGGTTTGCGTTCACGGAGTCCGACGCAGTCCTGCTCAAGACTCCCGTGACCTTCGACGCGTCGGTCTGGGAAGTATTCCTTCCGCTGCACACCGGTGCCTCCATCGTCGTGGGATCCCCGGATCTCCACCGTGATCCTGCTCGACTGGCGGCGGAGATCGCCAATACCGCCACCACCGTGGTGCAGTTCGTGCCCACTGTCTTCGACGCGGTCCTCGAACACCTCGAGCAGACAGCGGCGGCCTCGCTGAACCATGTGTTCTGCGGCGGCGAGGCGCTTTCGGCCAACAGCACCGCGAGGTTCGCGGAACTCGGTGATGCGCCCGTGCACAACGTCTACGGGCCGACCGAAGCGACAGTGCAAACCGTATTCCGGACCGCAGGGGCGAGTGAGGATCGGGTCGTGCCGATCGGTCGCCCAGTGTGGAACACCGATGTGCTCGTGCTCGACTCGCGACTGCGCCCGGTTCCGGTCGGCGTGGCAGGAGAGCTCTATCTCACCGGTGCTCAGCTCGCCCGCGGCTACCATGGCCGAGCGGATCTGACCGCGGAGCGATTCGTGGCAGATCCACGTTCGACGGTCGGTGCGCGCATGTACCGGACCGGCGACCTCGTCAAATGGGTCCCGGCTACGTCCGGGGAGCCCGGCTCTCCGTCGATCGACACGCTGGAACTCGAATATCTCGGCCGTACCGATCGACAGGTCAAGCTGCGCGGCCTCCGGATCGAGCTCGGCGAGGTCGAGTCGGCCCTCGTCGGAGTGAGCGGGGTGCGGCAGGCCGTAACGATCGTCCGCGATGACCCGGGCGCCGGTCCGCAGCTCGTGGCGTACGTGGTGCCTACGTCCGGGACCACCGTCGACCCACTCGACATGAAGACCGAACTCGCGCAGGTGCTGCCGTCCTACATGGTCCCGTCGGCGATTGTGGTCCTCGACGCGTTCCCGCTCAACGCCAGCGGCAAGATCGATCGAAATGCGCTGCCCGCCCCGACTTTCGAGGTCCGCGAGTTCATGCCACCGCGCACTCCTGTGGAGGAGATCGTCGCGGGAATTTTCGCGCAGGTACTCGGGATTCCCCGAGTGGGCCGTGACGACGATTTCTTCGCGCTCGGCGGTAACTCGCTCGTGGCGACGCAGGTGGTCGCTCGCCTCGGTGAAGCGCTGGGCACACGGATACCCGTGCGCGCGCTTTTCGACGCACCGACCGTCGAAGCGCTCGCGCTGCGCGTCGAGCATGGCGACGAAACCGCGACCCGGCCCGAGCTTGTCCGCCGTTCCCGCCCGGAGCTGATTCCGCTGTCTCCTGCTCAGCAGCGCATGTGGTTCCTCAACCGGTTCGACACCGCTTCTGCGGTGAACAACATTCCGGTCGGTGTCCGACTGACCGGCACCCTCGACGCGGAGGCGCTGTCCGCCGCGCTCGGCGACGTCGTCGAGCGACACGAATCGCTCCGCACGATCTATCCGGACGTCGACGGTGTCGGGCATCAGTCCGTGCTCGCCGCGCATGCTGTGGAGTTGACAACCGAGAGCGTCGACGACGCGTCGCTGCTCGTGCGAGCCGAGCAACTCACCGCAACGGGATTCGACGTCACGGTCGAGGTCCCGATGCGAGTGGTGTTGTTCGAACTCGGCCCACGCGACCACGTGCTGTTCCTCGTGGTGCACCACATCGCATCCGACGGATTCTCGCTGCGTCCGCTCGCGCGCGACATCATGGTGGCCTACGCATCGCGGACGCACGGCGAGCCGCCTGCCTGGTCGCCGCTCACGGTTCAGTACCCCGACTACTCCCTGTGGCAGCGTGACGTGCTCGGCGCCGAGGACGACCCCGAATCGGTCCTCTCGAAGCAGATCGAGTACTGGACCTCGCAGCTCGCCGGTATTCCGGATCAGTTGGACCTTCCCTCGGACCGGTTGCGGCCCGAGACTGCCACCGGTGAGGGCCGGACCAGCAGTTTCCGGATCGACCCCACTCTGCATGCACGCCTCCACACGCTCGCGCGCGAGCACAACACCTCGTTGTTCATGGTGATCCACGCGGCCCTGAGCGTGCTGTTGTCGAGGCTGTCGGACACCGACGACATCGCGATCGGCACACCGATCGCCGGTCGCGGCGAGGCAGCGCTCGACGACCTGGTCGGCATGTTCGTCAACACCCTGGTGCTGCGCACCACGTTCGAGAACGACGTGCCGTTCGAGCAACTGCTCGCCCAGGTCCGCGAGACCGACCTCGACGCTTTCGCGCACGCCGACGTTCCGTTCGAACGGCTCGTGGAGATCATCGACCCCGAACGGTCGCAGGCGAGGCATCCGCTGTTCCAGGTGGCCCTGACGTTCCAGAACACGGGCGCAGTGGATTTCGAACTCGATGGGATCACTGCGAGCGCGTTCGAATACGAAGCCCCCATAGCGAAATTCGACTTGCAGTTCACCTTCGCCGACTCGATCGGTGCAGGATCGACAGTTGCCGACAACGGCGCAGGTGGAATGGATTTCGCGATCACCTACGCCACCGATCTGTTCGACGACCTGCGCGTCGCCGCGTTCGCGGAGCAGTTGCTGCGGATTCTGCGGGCGGTGGTGGAGGATTCGGCGGTTGTAGTCGGTGACATCGGGATTCTCGATGATTTCGAGCGTGAACTCGTCGTGTCGCGGTGGAATTCGTTGGGTGATGATGTGGCGCCGGCGGATGTGACGCTGGTGGACATGTTCGAGGCGCAGGTTGCCGCACGTGGTGATGCGGTGGCGGTGCGGTTCGGTGACGAGTCGGTGTCCTATCGCGAACTCGGTTCGCGGGTGCATCGTCTGGCGCGGCATCTGATCGATGTCGGGGTGGGGCCGGAGTCGTTGGTGGCGGTGACGCTGCCGCGGTCGGTCGATCTGGTGGTGGCGCTGCTTGCGGTGCTCGAAGCCGGTGGTGGTTATCTGCCGGTCGACCCGAACTCGCCTGCCGAGCGCATCGAGTTCCTGGTGTCGGATGCGCAGCCTGTCGCGGTCGTGACGCATTCCGGTGAGGATGTCTCGTTCCCGAGCGGTGTTCTGATCATCGAACTCGACCGGGTCGATCTGTCCGGTGTGGACGATGCGCCGATCCTCGACGCGGAGCGTCGAGCGACGTTGGGTTCGACGAACCTCGCCTATGTGATCTACACGTCGGGTTCGACGGGCCGGCCGAAGGGTGTGTTGATTCCGCATCGCAACGCGGTGCGGTTGATGGTCAACACCGAGTCGGTGTACGGGTTCGGTTCGTCGGATGTGTGGACGATGTTCCACAGCTATGCGTTCGACTTCTCCGTGTGGGAACTCTGGGGTCCGTTGTTGTACGGCGGGACCTTGGTGGTGGTCGACTACTTCACGTCGAGGTCGCCGGAAGCGTTCCGGGAGTTGCTGGTTCGTGAACGGGTGACGGTGTTGAACCAGACGCCGTCGGCGTTCTATCAGCTTGCCGAGGCCGATCGTGTGGCGTCCGATGGTGCGGATTTCGCGCTGCGGTATGTGATTTTCGGTGGTGAGGCACTCGAGCCGCGGCGGTTGGCGGGGTGGTTCGAGCGGTACGGCGACACGTCGCCGCGTTTGGTCAATATGTACGGGATCACCGAGACGACGGTGCATGTGTCGTATCGGGAGATCGGTGCTGAGCTCGCCGAGGTGGGGTCTGCCAGTGTGGTCGGCGTGCCGATCGCGGGCTTGCGTGTGTATGTGCTGGACAGGCGGCTTCAGCCGGTGCCGGTGGGTGTCGCGGGTGAGATGTACGTCGGCGGGGGTCAGCTCGCGCGTGGTTATCTGCGCCGGTCCGAGTTGTCGTCGACGCGGTTCGTGGCCGATCCGTTCTCGTCGGACGGTGCGTTGTTGTATCGCACCGGTGATGTGGCGCGTTGGGTGGTCTCGGGGGATCTCGAGTATCTGGGGCGTGCTGATGACCAGGTGAAGATCCGTGGTTTCCGTATCGAACTCGGTGAGGTCGAGGCGGCGGTGTTGGCGCAGGTTCAGGTGGCGCAGGCTGCGGTGATCGTGCGTGAGGATGCGCCCGGTGCTGCGCGGATCGTTGCGTATGTGGTTCCTGCCGAAGGTGTTTCGGTCGAGCTGGATGTGTTGCGTGACGGTGTGGGTGCGGTGGTGCCCGAGTACATGGTGCCGTCTGCGTTCGTGGTGATCGATTCGATTCCGTTGACGGTCAATGGCAAGTTGGATCGTCGTGCGTTGCCGGAGCCGGTGTTCGAGACGCGTGAGTTCCGTGCGCCGTCCACGCCGATCGAGGAGATCGTGGCGGGTGTGTTCGCTGATGTGCTCGGTGTGGAGCGGGTGGGTGCGGATGATGATTTCTTTGCTCTCGGTGGTAATTCGCTGATTGCGACGCAGGTGGTGTCGCGGCTCGGTGCGGCGTTGGATGCGCAGGTTCCGGTGCGTGCGTTGTTCGAGGCGTCGACGGTGTCGGCGTTGGCTGCGCGGGTGGAGCAGGAGTCGGGTCGTGGTGGGCGGGTTCCGCTCGTGGCGGGGCCGCGTCCGGTGCGGGTGCCGTTGTCGTTGGCGCAGCAGCGGATGTGGTTCTTGAACCGGTTCGATCCGGAGTCGACGGCGTACAACATTCCGTTTGCTTTGCGGTTGACCGGTGAGCTCGACGTTGCAGCACTGCAGTCCGCGGTCGCCGACCTGGTGGCGCGGCACGAGTCGCTGCGCACCGAGTATCCCGAGACCGGCGACGGTCCCGCGCAGAAGATTCTCCCGGCCTCGCAGGTGCCCGTCGATCTCACCCCGATGGACGTCACCGCGGGCGACCTCGAGACGCGCTTGCGGGAGATCGCCGCGACGACCTTCGACGTGACCACCGAAGTGCCGGTGCTCATGCGGCTGCTGCGCATCGCCGACGATCAGTACGTGCTGGCGGTCGTGGTGCACCACATCAGTGCCGACGGCTCGTCGATGGTCCCGCTCGTGCGCGACCTCGTCACTGCGTACGCGGCGCATACCGCAGGCACCGATCCGGTGTGGGCCCCGCTGCAGGTGCAATACGCCGACTACGCGCTGTGGCAGCGACAGGTCCTCGGCTCGGAGGATGACCCGGAATCGATTGCGGCACAGCAGCTCGACTATTGGCGCGACGCCCTCGTCGATCTGCCCGACCAGCTGGATCTGCCGCTCGACCGCCCTCGGCCTGCGCAGCAGACCTTCCGAGGTGACCGCATCGAGTTCGTCGTCGGCGCCGAGGCGCACGCAGCGCTCCGAGACCTCGCCCGCAGCCAGAACGCGACCGTGTTCATGGCGGTGCACGCGGTGTTCGCAGCGCTGCTCGCACGACTGTCCGGAACCTCGGACATCGCGGTGGGCACCCCTATCGCGGGTCGCAACGAGCAGGCCGTCGAGGACATCATCGGCATGTTCGTCAACACCCTCGTGCTCCGGCTCGAGGTCGACGCGGGAGCATCGTTCGCCGATCTGCTCGCAGCGGCACGCGAGACGGACCTGCAGGCGTTCGCACACGCCGACGTGCCGTTCGAGCGGCTCGTCGAGGTGCTCAACCCGGCGCGGTCGACGGCCCGGCACCCGTTGTTCCAGGTGGGATTCTCATTCCAGAACCAAGCCGGGACGGAGTTGCAGCTGCCCGGACTCTCGGTGGCTCCGCTCGATCTCGAAGGCGGAACGGCCCAGTTCGACCTGCATCTGATCGTCGCCGACCGCTATGACGACGACGGTGCGGCCGCGGGTATCGACGCGATTCTCACCTACGCCACCGATCTGTTCGACGACGTCACCGCCCGCGGTGTGGCAGCCAGGTTCGAACAGCTCCTCGGTGCCGTCCTGCAGGCACCCGACGCCCCGCTCGGTGATCATGCGGTGCTGCTCCCCGGCGAGCGCGACGACGTGCTCACCACATGGAACGACACCGATCACGACCTCGACGGTTCGCGCACGCTTGTCGAGATGTTCGACGAGCAGGTCCGGCGTGACGGCGGCGCAGTGGCACTCGTGTACGAGAGCGCACAGTGGACGTACACCGAATTCGACACGGCCGTCAATCGTCTCGCTCGGTACCTGATCGGTCTCGGAGTCGGGCCGGAAGACCGCGTGGCGCTCGCCGTCCGCCGCTCACCCGAACTGCTCATCGGCATGTACGCGATCGCCAAGACCGGCGCCGCCTACGTGCCCGTCGACCCGGACCAGCCGTCCGAACGCAACTCGTACATCCTCGGTACCGCGGCTCCCGCAGCGGTCGTCACCACGGCGGCAGACCGGGTCGAGCATCTTGGCGTGCCCGAGGTGGTGCTCGACGACCTCGATCTGTCGGACTACTCCGACGCGCCGATCACCGACCGCGACCGCACGTCGCCACTGCGGGCACACAACACCGCCTACGTGATCTTCACGTCCGGCTCGACCGGACGGCCGAAGGGTGTCGCGGTGTCGCACGCTGCGATCGTCAACCAGCTCGAGTGGAAGCGTTCCGCGTTCGATCTCGGGCCGGACGACGCGGTGCTGCTCAAGACCATCGCGACGTTCGACCTGTCGGTGTGGGAGTTCTGGTCGGCCCTCACCTCGGGGGCGCGTCTCGTAGTCGCGACGGCGGACGGTCACCGCGACCCCGACTACCTGCTGACCTTGCTGCGCGAGCAGCGCGTGACGACCCTGCACACGGTGCCGTCGATGCTGTCGATGCTCATGACCGTCGCACACGACGAAGTATCGCCGTCGTTGCGACGGGTGCTCGCCATCGGTGAGGCGCTTCCGGCACCCGTCGCCCAGCAGTTCCGCGCATCGAACGAGGCGGCCCTGTTCAACCTGTACGGGCCGACCGAGGCAGCGGTCTCCGTCACCGTCCACGAAGTGTGCGACGACGACACCGTAACGGTGCCCATCGGTGTGCCCGAGTGGAACACCGCCGTGTACGTTCTCGACGACCGGCTACGGCCGGTCCCGCCGGGCGTCGCCGGTGAGCTGTACCTCGCGGGCATCCAGCTCGCACGCGGCTATCACGACCGCGCCGACCTCACCGCAGATCGGTTCGTCGCCGATCCGTTCGGCCGTGCCCGCATGTACCGCACCGGCGATATCGTGCGCTGGAACCGCGAAGGCCACCTCGAATACCTCGAGCGTGCAGACTTCCAGGTCAAGGTCCGGGGCTACCGCATCGAACTGGGCGAGATCGAAACAGTTCTCCGCGACCTCGATACAGTGCGCGACGTCGCGGTGCTCGTGCGCAGCGGCACCAACGTCGGCGATCGTCTCGTCGCGTACGTCGTGCCGTCGAACGAGGATGTCGACGTCGACGACCTCAGGGTGCGGCTCGGGGAGCGCCTGCCGTCGTACATGGTGCCGTCCGCGTTCGTCGTTCTCGACGCCCTGCCGCTCAACACCAACGGCAAACTCGACCGTGCGGCACTGCCCGAACCGGAGCTCGAAGCAGGCACCTTCCGGGCGCCGACTACACCGGTCGAGGAGATCGTCGCAGCGACCGTGGCGGAACTGCTCGGTATCGAACGAGTGGGACTGGACGACGACTTCTTCGAACTGGGCGGCAACTCGCTGCTGGCGACGCAGCTATGCGCTCGGCTCGGCGCGGCCCTCGACACTCGGGTCGCGGTGCGCACCGTGTTCGAGGCCTCGACGATCGTGGCACTCGCGGCGCACATCCAGCCGTCCGTCGGACGCGGTGCACGGGCCGCGCTCGTTGCAGGGCCCAGGCCCGATCGGATCCCGCTGTCGCTGGCACAGCAACGCATGTGGACCCTCAACAGGGTCGACCCCGAGTCGGGTGTCTACAACATCCCGGTCGCGGTGCGGCTCACCGGCGCCCTCGACACGGACGTGCTCCGCGCCGCGGTCGCAGACGTCGTCGCCCGGCACGAGGTGTTGCGCACGGTGTACCCCGACACCGAGGACGGCCCGGTCCAGGTCGTGCTCCCCGTCGCGGAGGCGATGCCCGACCTCGAACCGATTGCGGTGTCGGCCGGTGATCTCGTCGGACGACTCACCGAGGTGCTCGGCACCGGTTTCGACGTCACCGCGCAGACCCCGCCCGTGCGGGTCGCGCTGTTCAGGGTCGCCGATGGGGGCGAGCACGTGCTCGCTGTCGTCGCCCACCACATCAGCGCGGACGGCTATTCGATGCGCCCGCTGATCCGCGACGTCATGGTCGCGTACCTCGCGCGGGTGGAAGGAACGACGCCGGACTGGGCTCCGCTGGACGTCCAGTACGCCGATTACACGTTGTGGCAGTCGTCGGTACTCGGCGACGAAACGGATCCGGACAGTGAACTCGCGCGCCAGCTCGCGTACTGGACCGGCGAACTCTCCGGTGCGCCCGAGGTGCTCTCCCTGCCCACCGACCGGCCGCGGCCTGCGCGTCAGTCGACCGACGGCGAGTCGATCACGTTCGCTGTGGGGGAGGCGCTCGCGCAACGTGTCGAGAAGACGGCGCGTGATCAGGGCGCCACCGTGTTCATGGTGATGCATGCGGCCTTCGCGGTGTTGATGTCGCGACTGTCCGGATCCGAGGACATCATGGTCGGTACCCCGACCGCGGGCCGCGGGGAAGAGGCACTCGACGACCTCGTGGGCATGTTCGTCAACACCCTCGTGTTGCGCACCCGGGTCGCGGGCGGCTCGACGTTCGCCGACCTGCTCGGGCAGGCGAAGGAAAAGGACTTGGCGGCATTCGGCAACGCCGATGTCCCATTCGAGCGGCTCGTGGACACCTTGGGGGTGCGTCGCACCAGCGCACACACTCCGCTGTTCCAGGTGATGCTCACCTTCCAGAACATCGACACCGGTGTCCTCGAGCTTCCGGGGCTCGCTGTGCAGCCGCTCGAGACCGGTGCAGATCAGGCGAAGTTCGATCTGCAGTGCACCGTCGTCGAACGGTTCACCGACGGCGGCCTCCTGGGCGACATGGACGTGACGTTCACCTACGCGACTGCGCTGTTCGACCGCAGCACGATCGAGGTGTTCATCGAACGGTTCCGCCGCGTTCTCGACGTCGTGACCGACGACCCGCAGGTCGTGCTGCGCTCCATCGATCTACGCAGCGACGACGAACGCGCACGCGCCGTCCGCCCGCGGAAGGCCCGGACGGTCGCCGACCTGCCGGATCTGGTGGCCAGTGCGGCTGCGGCCGCACCGGATGCCGTCGCGTTCGGCCACGGCGACCGCGACGTCACGTTCGGAGAGTTCGCGCAGCGGCTCGAGACGATGGCGTCGACGACGGGCGGTGCACTCACCGCCGAAGCACTGGTCTCGGTAGTACTCAACGGGCTCGTCCCGGGGATGCTGCCGCAACTCGGCGCGGACGGTTTCGGTCGGTTGATCCGCGACGTGATTGCTTCTGCGGAGGCGGTCACGGGCACGGATTAGCCGCCTGTCGGTCGGTTCGGGATAATGGAGGATCGACTGTCGTTCGGACGTCCGGGGGCGTACCGTCCCCGGACGGCGTCGAACAGCGGAGCGCGCGGTGATACGCCGGTCGCAGGCTATTTTCAGGAGGATGACGTAGATGACGGGTGGTATGGCGGGCAAGCCGGCGCTGACGATCGAGGATCTTCCCCGGTTGCTCGCCGCAGTTGTGGACGTCGACCCCGACCGCATCGCGCTCTCCGATGGTGACACGCAGCTCACCTATGCCGGGCTGCAGCAGGAGATCACCACTCTCGACGGTGCAATGGGCGGTGTGCTCGGCTTCGATGCGCTTCTTCCCGTCGTGCTGTCCAACGTGGCGCCGGGACTCCTGGGGGGTGCCGGCCTGCCGGGAGTCGTCGACACCTTGCTCGCCGATGCATCCGAGGTCCTCGGCGACGACGCATCTGCCCCCGTGACAGCCGATCCGCACACGCTCGTTGCGCGGTTCGATGCGCAGGTCGCGGCAACCCCTGATGCCACAGCGCTCGAGTTCGAGGGCGAGACCCTCACCTATCGAGAGTTCGATGCGCGCGCCAACCGCCTTGCACGTCACCTCATCGAGCTCGGTGTCGGTCCGGACACCCGGGTCGGTCTGTCGATCCGCCGATCCTTCGACCTGCTCATCGGTATGTACGCCATCGTCAAGGCCGGCGGTGCGTATGTCCCCCTCGACCCGGATCACCCCGCCGACCGCAGCGCCTATGTGCTCGAGATCGCCGAACCGGTCGCGGTGGTCACCACCGCGCGCGATGCCGTCGACCTACCCGGAACCGTGCCGGTCGTCGAGATCGACACCCTCGACGTGTCCGGCTACGCCGACGGTCCGATCGGGGAAGACGAGCGGACCGGCGCGTTGACCGCCGACCACCTCGCCTACGTCATCTTCACCTCGGGTTCGACCGGCCGGCCGAAGGGCGTGGCGGTCGAACATCGTGCGATCACCGCGAACATCGCGTGGCGCCAGTCCGAATACGTGATGCGCGCCGACGACGTCGTACTGCAGAAGACGCCGTTCACGTTCGACGTGTCGGTGTGGGAGTTCTTCTGGCCCCTCCAGGTGGGCGCCACGCTCTGCATCGCGATCCCGGACGGGCATCGCGACCCCGCCTACCTCGCCCGGACGATGATCGACCGGGGCGTGACCATCGCACACTTCGTGCCGTCGATGCTCTCCGTCTACCTCGCCGAACCCACCGCGGCATCGGTGACCACCCTGCGCTACGTTTTCGCATCCGGTGAAGCTCTGCCGCCACAGACAGTCGCCCGCTTCTACGAGATCAGCTCCGCGGGTCTGCACAATCTCTACGGCCCGACCGAGGCCGCGGTCGACGTCACCTACTTCGCGACCGCTGCCGACAACACCGTCGTGCCGATCGGTGACGCGGTGGCCGACACCGGTCTGTACGTACTCGACGAAGGCCTGCGGCCTGTACCCGCGGGTGTCGAGGGAGAGTTGTATCTCGCGGGTGTACAGCTTGCACGCGGCTACCTCCGTCGCCCTGACCTCACCTCCGACCGGTTCGTCGCTGATCCCTTCGGCGAACCCGGCGACCGGATGTACCGCACCGGCGACCTTGTCGTACTCGACGACGCAGGCCGACTCGTCTACATCGGCCGGACAGACTTCCAGGTCAAACTGCGCGGACTCCGTATCGAACTCGGCGAGATCGAATCCGCTCTGCTCGATCATCCGGGTGTGCGGCAGTCGGTGGTGGTCGTGCATTCCGACCCCGGCCTCGGAGATCACCTCGTCGCCTACCTGGTCACCGACGGCAGCCACATCGAGCGGACCGAGCTCGCCGATGCAGTACGTCACCGGCTGCCCGACTACATGGTGCCGTCGCTGTTCGTCGAGATGGACGAATTCCCGCTCGGTGCAAGCGGAAAGCTCGACCGCAAGGCTCTTCCCGAGCCCGACTTCAGCTCTCTCGCACGCGAATACCGCGCACCGAGTACGCCGACCGAGCGCGCCGTGGTCGCGGCTTTCGAGCAGGCGCTCGGTGTCGAGAAATTCGGTGTGGACGACGATTTCTTCGAGCTCGGTGGTAACTCCCTGAGCGCGACCCGCGTGGTGGCGCGAATCAACGCCGATCACAAGGTGCGCATCGACGTCCGCGAATTCTTCGACGCGCCCACCGCAGCCGAACTGTCCTCCCTCATCGACACCGCGATCGCCGCGGGTGGTGACGGGCGTGCGCCGTTGGTGGCGCAGGTGCGTCCGGAGCGTGTGCCGTTGTCGTTGGCGCAGCAGCGGATGTGGTTCTTGAATCGGTTCGAGCCGGATTCTGCGGTGAACAACATTCCGGTGGCGATCCGGTTGTCGGGGTCGTTGGATGTGGCGGCATTGCAGGCTGCGGTGTCGGATGTGCTGGGACGGCACGAGTCGTTGCGGACGGTGTATCCGGATGTCGACGGTGTCGGGTATCAGCGGGTGCTGCCGGTGTCGGAGGTCGCTCCTGACCTGTCGCCGGTGGCGGTCGACCCGTCGGACGTGGTCGAGAAGATCACCGAACTCGTCTCGGCGGGCTTCGACGTCACCTCTTCGGTGCCGGTCCGCGTCCGGCTGTTCGAACTGTCGGACACCCAGCACGTGCTGGTTCTCGTTCTGCATCACATTGCGGCCGACGGCTTCTCGATGGGTCCACTGACGCGCGACGTCGTCACGGCATACGCCTCCCGTTCGGCCGGCAACGCGCCGGCCTGGGAGCCGTTGCCGGTGCAGTACGCGGATTATGCGTTGTGGCAGCGGGAGGTGCTGGGTTCGGAGGATGATCCGGACTCGGTGATCTCGTCGCAGGTGGCGTTCTGGCGCGACACGCTCGCGGGCGCCCCGGAACAGCTGGATCTGCCGTCCGATCGGCCCCGCCCGCTGGTGGAATCGTATCGCGGTGCGGCACAGCAGTTCACGATCGGATCCGACCTTCGTGCGAATATTGCGGACCTTGCGCGTCGCACCGGTACCACCGACTTCATGGTCGTGCACGCTGCATTGTCGGTGTTGCTGGCGCGGTTGGCCGGTACCGACGATGTCACGATCGGGACGCCGGTCGCGGGGCGCGGTGAGGCCGCACTCGACGACGTGGTGGGGATGTTCGTCAACACATTGGTGTTGCGGACCCGCGTCGACGGTGGTGAGTCGTTCGACGAGGTGCTTTCCCGGGTTCGCGGTAGTGATCTGGATGCGTTCGGGCACGCGGATGTGCCGTTCGAGCGTCTCGTGGAGGTGCTGAATCCGGAGCGTTCGACGGCGCGGCATCCGTTGTTCCAGGTGATGCTCGCGTTCCAGAACCTCGACGTCGAGTCGCTCGAACTCCCGGCTCTGACCGTGTCTGCGCTCGACGCCGACACCTCAGTGGCCAAGTTCGATCTGCAGGTCACCGTGTCGGACGATGCTGCCGACGGCTACCTCGTCGACCTCACCTACGCCACCGACCTGTTCGACGCGTCCACGATGACTGCTTTCGCCGATCGTCTCGTGCGGGTACTCGAGGCGGTCGTCGCAGATCGGCAGATCGTGGTGGGCGACATCGATCTGCTCGACGCTGATGAGCGGTCTCTGGTGCTGGAGCGGTGGAACGACACTGCACACGAAGTCGAGTCGTCGACGTTGGTGGAACTGTTCGAGGCGCAGGCGCGCCGGTCTCCGGACGCGGTGGCGCTCGAGTTCGAGGGCGAGACGCTGACGTATGCGCAGTTCGGTTCCCGTGTGAATCGTCTTGCGCGGTATCTGGTTTCGTTGGGGGTCCGACCGGAGTCGACGGTGGGCCTTGCGGTGCGTCGATCCTCGGATCTGTTGGTCGGTATGTATGCGATCGCCACAGCCGGTGGCGCGTATGTGCCGTTGGATCCGGATCAGCCTGCCGAGCGCAACGCCTACATCCTCGAGGCCGCCGCTCCGATCGTCGTGCTGACGACCTCGCTCGACGGGTTCACTGACGACGGTGTGGCTTCGGTCGAACTCGACGCGCTCGATGTGTCGGGATTGTCGGATGCGCCGTTGACGGATGCGGATCGCCTGTCGCCGCTGCGCTCGCCGAATGCGGCGTATGTGTTGTTCACGTCCGGCTCGACGGGCCGCCCGAAGGGTGTCGCTGTCTCCCACGCTGCCGCGGTCAACCAGGTGCTGTGGCTGACCTCCGAATACGACCTCGGCCCCGACGACGTTGTGTTGCAGAAGACGCCGTTCACCTTCGACGTGTCGGTGTGGGAGCTGTTCGGCGCTCCGGCGGTCGGTGCCCGACTCGTGATCGCCACTCCCGACGGTCACCGCGACCCCGCGTATCTCGCACGGGTGATTCGCGAGCGGCACGTGACGGCGACATCGTTCGTGCCGTCGATGCTCGCGGTGTTCGCCGGTGCTGTGTCGCGCGAGGAATGCGAGTCCCTCCGCGTCGTCCTGGTCGCCGGTGAAGCCTTCCCGGTGTCGGTTGCCGAGCAGTTCGCGCGCGTCAGCGATGCCGAACTACACAACCTGTACGGACCCACCGAGGCCACCGTGCACGCCACTGCGCGGCCGGTGGGTGATCTCACCGCGGGCTCCGTGCCGATGGGGGCGCCGGTGTGGAACACCGGTGCCTACGTCCTCGACGAGCGCCTCGCGCCCGTTCCGGCGGGCGTGGTGGGTGAACTGTATCTGTCGGGTATCCAGGTGGCACGCGGATACTTCGGTAGGCCGGATCTGACCGCCGAACGCTTCGTGGCCTCACCGTTCCAGAAGGGCGCACGCGTCTACCGCACCGGCGACCTCGTCCGGTGGACATCGGCCGGTGAACTCGAATACCTGGGCCGCAGCGACTTCCAGGTCAAACTGCGCGGTCTGCGCGTCGAACTGGGCGAGGTCGAGTCGGCGCTCCTCGAACGCACCCCCGCAACCCAGGCGGCAGCCGACGTACGTCACGAGCAGTTGGTCGCGTATGTCGTTCCTGCGCAAGGCGATACGTTCGACAGCGTGGGCGCCCAGGAAGCACTGTCCTCGGTGTTGCCCGCGTATATGGTCCCCACGACATTCGTCGTGCTCGATGCCATGCCGCTCGGCACCTCAGGCAAGATCGACCGTAAGGCACTTCCCGAGCCCATCTTCGAAACCCGCCGTTTCCGTGCTCCCACGACACCGATCGAAGAGATCGTCTCAGGCGTCTTCGCGGACGTGTTGGACCTCGACCGGGTGGGCCTCGACGACGATTTCTTCGCCCTCGGCGGCAACTCGCTGATCGCCACTCAGGTGGTGGCCCGCCTCGGCGCAGCACTGGGGACCACCGTTCCGGTGCGCGCCTTGTTCGAAGCGTCCGGTGTCGAAGATCTCGCTGCCCGCGTGGAACGAGCCGGTGGTGACGGACGTGTGCCGTTGGTGGCGCAGGTGCGTCCGGAGCGTGTGCCGTTGTCGTTGGCGCAGCAGCGGATGTGGTTCTTGAATCGGTTCGAGCCGGATTCTGCGGTGAACAACATTCCGGTGGCGATCCGGTTGTCGGGGTCGTTGGATGTGGCGGCATTGCGGGCTGCGGTGTCGGATGTGCTGGGTCGGCACGAGTCGTTGCGGACGGTGTATCCGGATGTCGACGGTGTCGGGTATCAGCGGGTGCTGCCGGTGTCGGAGGTCGCTCCTGACCTGTCGCCGATGGCGGTCTCGGAGTCCGATCTGGTGTCGCATCTGCGGTCGCTCATCTCGGCAGGCTTCGACGTGTCGACGACCGTGCCGATCCGCGTCCGGCTGTTCGAGCTATCGGCATCCGAGCATGTACTGGTATTCGTGGTGCACCACATCGCCACGGACGGTTTCTCGATGGGGCCGCTGACGCGCGATGTCGTCACGGCCTATTCGGTGCGCGCCGCAGGCGGCGAACCCGCGTGGGAGCCGTTGCCGGTGCAGTACGCGGATTATGCACTGTGGCAGCGCGAGGTGCTGGGTTCGGAGGACGATCCGGACTCGGTGCTCTCGTCGCAGGTGGCGTTCTGGCGCGACACGCTGGCCGGTGTCCCCGAGCAGCTGGATCTTCCGGCAGACCGGCCGCGCCCTGTCGTCGCCAGCAACGGTGGTGCCCAATACGAGTTCACCATCGCCTCACACACCCATGACGGAATTCTGCGTCTCGCACGTGAACGCGCTGCGACGCCGTTCATGGTCGTGCACGCTGCGTTGTCGGTGCTGTTGGCACGGTTGGCCGGTACCGACGATGTCGCGATCGGGACGCCGGTCGCGGGGCGCGGTGAGGCCGCACTCGACGACGTGGTGGGGATGTTCGTCAACACGTTGGTGTTGCGGGCACGCGTCGACGGTGGTGAGTCGTTCGACGAGGTGCTTTCCCGGGTTCGGGGTAGCGATCTGGATGCGTTCGGGCACGCTGATGTGCCGTTCGAGCGTCTCGTGGAGGTGCTGAATCCGGAGCGTTCGACGGCGCGGCATCCGTTGTTCCAGGTGATGCTCTCGTTCCAGAATCTCGCGGCGGAGCGCGTCGAACTCCCGGAACTCGTGGTGTCGGGCGTCGATATCGACACCACCACAGCCAAATTCGACCTTCAGTTCGTCGTCACCGAGGCTCGGGATTCTGACGGTTCGGCAACGTACTCGGTGGGTCTGACCTACGCGACCGACCTGTTCGACGAGTCCACCATCTCCGGGTTCGCCGACCGCTTCGTGCGGGTCCTCGACGCGGTGGTCACCGATTCGTCCGTGGCGGTCGGTGACGTCTGCCTGCTCGACGCCGACGAGCGCACCCGGATGGTCGAGGAGTGGAACGACACGGACCACCCGTCGGGCACCTCGTCGACGCTGGTCGAGCTGTTCGAAGCTCAGGCACTGCGCACGCCGGATGCCATAGCTCTCGAATTCGACGGCGAGACGCTCACCTATGCGCAATTCGCCGACCGTGTCCATCGTCTTGCACGTCACCTGGTTGCGCTCGGAGTTGGTCCGGAAGCCCATGTAGGTCTGGCAATCCGGCGTTCGGTCGATCTACTGGTCGGCATGTACGCGATCACCACGGCCGGTGGTGCGTACGTGCCACTCGACCCCGATCAGCCTGGCGACCGCAACGCCTACATTCTCGAGACTGCGGCGCCCGTGGTGGTGCTGACCACCGAGCATGACGGCTTCGAAGCGCCGGCCCCAGGCTCTGCCCCGATCGTACTGATCGATTCGCTCGATCTGTCCGGTGAGGCAGCCGGGCCTCTTTCCGACGCGGAACGTACCGCCCGGCTGCGCGCCTCCGATACGGCCTACGTGATCTTCACCTCCGGGTCGACGGGTCGCCCGAAGGGTGTGGCAGTCACCCACGAGGCCATCGTCAACCGCCTGCACTGGATGCAGGGTGAGTACGAACTCGGCCCCGCTGACGTCGTGTTCCAGAAGACCCCGTTCACGTTCGACGTATCGGTGTGGGAGTTCTTCTGGCCCTTGCAGACCGGCGCTCGTCTCCTGATCGCTGTGCCCGATGGTCACCGGGACCCGCGGTACTTGGTGTCGACGATGCGCGAGAAGTCGGTGTCGGTGGCGCACTTCGTGCCATCGATGCTCGCGGTATTCGCGGCCGAACCCGCAGTCTCGGAGTTGTCGGCGCTGCGATACATCTTTGCATCCGGTGAGGCGCTTCCTGCAACCCTTGCCGCCCGCGTGCGATCGACGCTGCCCACCGTCGGAATCCACAACCTCTACGGCCCGACCGAGGCGGCCGTCGACGTGACCTATCACGAGGTCACTGACGCGGACACCGTCTCTGTGCCGATCGGCGCTCCGGTCTGGAACACGAAGGTGTTCGTCCTCGACGATCGATTGCGACCGGTTCCGCTGGGCGTTGCAGGTGAGCTGTATCTGTCGGGCGTCCAACTGGCCCGAGGCTACGTCCGCAGACCGGATCTCACGGCCGAGCGCTTCATCGCATCGCCGCTCGGATCGGGAGAGCGGCTGTACCGGACCGGCGACCTCGTCAGGTGGCAGGCCGACGGCGAACTCGAATACATCGGCCGCACCGACTTCCAGGTCAAACTGCGTGGTCTGCGCATCGAACTCGGTGAGATCGAATCGGCGCTGCTCGAGCGGGACGACGTGTTTCAGGCAGTCGTGCTGGTCCGTCAGGAACAGCTCGTCGCATATGTCGTGCCTGCTTCGGGGTCGACCTTCGATGATGCCGCGGTCAGCAGGGACCTGTCGTCGCTGCTACCGGCATACATGGTGCCCGCCACCTACGTTGTGCTCGACGCTCTGCCGCTCGGTGCGTCCGGGAAGCTCGACCGCAAGGCCCTCCCGAATCCGGTTTTCGAGGTCAAGAAGTTCCGAGCGCCCACGACGATGCTCGAAGAGATCGTCGCAGGTGTGTTCGCGGAAGTTTTGGGTGTCGACCGCATCGGTCTCGACGACGACTTCTTCGCTCTCGGCGGCAACTCCCTCATCGCGACCCAGGTAGTGTCGCGAATCGGTGCAGCGCTCGACTCGACGGTGCCGCTGCGTCTGCTGTTCGAGGCGTCGACCGTCGAGTGTCTCGCGGCTCGTCTCGAGCACGGAGACGCGGGCGGGCCGCGGCGTCCGCTGGTGGCGAGCGAACGGCCCGCGCAGATTCCGTTGTCCCTGGCTCAGCAGCGCTACTGGTTCCTCAATCAGTTCGACACTGCGTCGTCTGCTGTCGACAACATCCCGATCGCGGTGCGTCTGCTAGGTGAACTGGATGTCGAAGCCCTGCACGCCGCAGCTCTCGACGTGATCGCACGCCACGAGTCGTTGCGCACGGTGTACCCGGACTCACCGGACGGACCGCACCAGGTCGTGATCCCGATGGATCGGGTGGAGCCGGATCTCGCGATCCAGAACGTGACCGACGACGAGCTCGAACGCGAGATCGTTGCCTTCATGTCCACCACATTCGATGTGACGCAACAAGTTCCGGTTGCCGTCCGTATTTTCCGGGTGCGCGAGGACGAACATATTCTCGCGCTCGTGGTCCATCACGTGTCGGCCGACGGAGCATCGGTCGGACCACTGACCCGCGACCTCATGCGGGCCTACGCGGCGCGTTCGCAGGGCGATGCCCCCGGGTGGGATCCGCTCCCTGTGCAGTACGCCGACTACGCGCTTTGGCAGCGTGAGATTCTCGGCTCGGAGGACGACCCCGAGTCGCTCGCCGCGAGGCAGGTCGACCATTGGAAACGCGCGCTGGACGGGTTGCCCGACCAGCTGGATCTGCCCTCGGATCGACCCCGGCCGCCGAGTCAGAGCTTCCGCGGTGAATCCCTGCAGTTCAGCCTCCCGCCCGAACTCCACGGCAGGCTGCAAGGCCTCGCGCGTTCGAAGAACGCCACCCTGTTCATGGTGATCAATGCCGCATTCGCGACGTTGCTGGCCCGGCTGTCGGGAACGGACGACATCGCGATCGGTACGCCCATTGCCGGTCGCGGTGAGCGTGAGCTCGACGACCTGATCGGCATGTTCGTCAACACCCTGGTGTTCCGCACCCGAGTGGACGGCAGCACAAGCTTCGACGAGCTTCTCGAGCAGACCCGCGAGTCGGACCTCGGTGCGTTCGCGAACGCGGATGTACCCTTCGAGCGTCTCGTCGAGGTACTCAATCCGGTCCGTTCCACTGCACGCAACCCGCTGTTCCAGGTGGGTCTGTCGTTCCAGAACCTGGCGCGCACGGAGCTCGAACTGCCCGGGTTGACCGTCAGCTCCACCGACTTCGAACTCCAGCTCGCCAAGACCGATCTTCAGCTCACCGTCTTCGATCACTACGACGACGACGGCGCGCCGGAGCAGATCGACGCCACCTTCACCTACGCAACCGATCTGTTCGACGAGCCCACGGTCGACGGATTCGCGCACCGATTCGTTCGGATCCTGGAAGCGGTCGTCGAGGACCCGACGATCCCGGTCGGCGATATCGAGTTGCTCGAACCGGCCGAGAAGATCCGGACCCTCGAGACCTGGAACGATACCGCGCACGAGGTCACCTCGTCCGCGACGTTGACGGATCTGTTCGACGTGCAGGTCCGCCGCGACCCGAACGCGACCGCGGTGGTGTTCGAAGGTGAATCGCTGACCTACGGCGAGTTCGATGCCCGGGTCAATCGCTTGGCGCGGCACCTGATCGAACTCGGAGTCGGACCTGATTCGACGGCTGTGCTGGCGATGCGCAGATCAGTGGAACTGCTCGTGGGCATGTACGCCGTAGCGAAGGCCGGCGGTGCCTATGTGCCCGTCGATCCCGCTCAGCCGGCCGAGCGCAACGCGTACATTCTCGACACCGCCGCACCGGTCGCGCTGTTGACGACGACCCGGGACGGGTTCACCGGCGCCTCGGGTGGTCGTCCTGTCGCCGTTGTCGAGATCGATGCTGTCGACCTGTCGGGGCTCTCCGCAGAGCCGGTGGCCGACGCGGAGCGTCGCGCACCGCTGCGTTCGTCGAACGCCGCATACGTGATCTTCACGTCGGGTTCGACCGGTCGGCCCAAGGGTGTGACGGTGCCGCACGCCGCAGTGGTCAACCAGATGCTGTGGAAGCGCGAGTACTTCGGTCTCGGAGCAGACGATGCGGTGCTGCTCAAGACTGTTGCGACGTTCGACCTGTCGGTGTGGGAGTTCTGGTCGGCACTGGTCTCCGGTGGGCGCGTGGTGATCGCCTCCGCCGAAGGGCACCGTGATCCGGCATACCTGAATGCCCTGATCGCGGATCAGGGTGTGACGACGCTGCACGTGGTGCCATCGATGCTCGAAGCATTGATGATCGAGTCGAGTGGGAAGTTGTCGTCGTCCCTGCGTCAGGTGTTGGCGATCGGTGAGGCGTTGCCGCCTTCGACGGCGCAGCGGTTCGTGGCGTCCAATGACGCGCGGTTGGTGAACCTGTACGGTCCGACCGAGGCTGCGGTGTCGGTGACTGCCGGTGAGGTGGTGGAGCCGTCGGGTACGTCGGTGTCAATCGGTGTACCGGAGTGGAACACCCGGGTCTATGTTCTCGATGATCGACTGCATCCGGTGCCGGTGGGTGTCTCGGGTGAGCTGTATCTGGCGGGTGTGCAGTTGGCGCGGGGTTACCACGGTCGGGTGGATCTGACCGCGGACCGTTTCGTTGCGTCGCCGTTCGGGTCGGGGGAGCGGCTCTACCGCACAGGCGACCTGGTCCGATTCACGGCAGACGGTGCGTTGGATTATCTGGGGCGCACGGACTTCCAGGTGAAGGTGCGTGGCTTCCGGATCGAGCTCGGTGAAATCGAGTCGGCGTTGCACAACGTGGCCGGTGTCCGCGACGTGGCGGTGGTCGCTCGTGAAGACGGACGGGTCGGCGCGCAATTGGTTGCGTACGTGGTGCCGGAGCCGGGTGTCGTGCTCGCGGTGGCCGATGTGAAAGCTGCCCTGGCAGTGGGGCTGCCGTCCTACATGGTGCCGTCGGCGTTCGTGCTTCTCCCGGCGTTGCCATTGAATGCGAACGGCAAGTTGGATCGGAAGGCGTTGCCGGAGCCGGTGTTCGAGGCTCGTGAGTTCCGTGCCCCGGTGTCACCGGTGGAGGAATCGGTGGCGGCGGTGTTCGCCGAGGTACTCGGAATCGACCGAGTGGGTCTCGACGACGACTTCTTCGAGCTCGGCGGTAACTCGCTGCTCGCGACGCAGGTGGCGTCGCGGTTGAGCTTTGCGCTCGGCACGAAGGTTCCGGTGCGCGCCCTGTTCGAAACGCCGACGGTCGAAGCGCTCGCCGCGGTGGTCGAGTCGCAGGACACGGAGATCCGCGTGCCGCTCGAAGCCGGTCACCGGCCCGACCGGATCCCGCTCTCGCCCGCTCAGCAACGCATGTGGTTCCTCAACCGTTTCGACACCGACACGGCTGCGTACAACGTGCCGATGGCCATTCGGCTGAGCGGCGATCTCGATGTAGATGCGCTGCAGGCTGCGGTAGCGGATGTCGTCACACGTCACGAATCGCTGCGCACCTACTATCCGGAGTCCGTCGACGGCCCGGTCCAGCAGATCGTCCCCGCCACCGAAGTCACTCCGGATCTGCGCCCGGTACGAGTGGCCGAACGCGAGATCATCGGCGCTGTGACCGCCGTGGGAGCCACCACATTCGACGTCACCGACGAAGTGCCGCTCGCTGCGAAGCTCTTCCAGGTCGGAGATTCGGACTACGTGTTGGCGTTCGTCGTCCACCACATCTCAGCGGACGGATCGTCGATGGGCCCGCTGACCCGCGACCTCATGCAGGCGTACGTGGCGCGCTCCCAAGGAGATGTCCCCACGTGGGAGCCGCTGCCGGTGCAGTACGCGGATTACGCAGTGTGGCAGCGAACGGTGCTCGGATCAGAGGACGATCCCGGCTCGCTCGCGTCCAAGCAGGTGGACTACTGGAAAAAGGCTCTCGACGGTCTTCCCGACCAGTTGGATCTTCCGACCGATCGTCCGCGTCCCGCAGTGCAGTCGTTCCACGGTGCACGTGCCGATTTCACTGTCGACGCCGATCTGCATCAGCGGTTGACCGATCTCGGCCGTCAGACCAACACGACGTTGTTCATGGTGCTGCACACAGCGTTTGCAGTGTTCCTCGCGCGGATGTCGGGGAGCGACGACATCGCGATCGGCACTCCGATCGCGGGCCGGGCCGAACGTGAGCTCGACGACCTGATCGGTATGTTCGCGAATACTCTGGTCTTCCGCACCCGTGTGGATGGTCGAGCGGGCTTCGCTGAACTCCTCGAGCAGACCCGCGAGGCGGATCTCGGGGCGTTCGCGAACGCTGACGTTCCGTTCGAGCGTCTCGTCGAGGTGCTCAACCCCGCGCGTTCGACCGCGAGGCACCCGCTGTTCCAGGTGGGTCTGTCGTTCCAGAATCTCGCCCAGTCGTCGCTCGAACTGCCCGGGCTCACGATCACGGGGATCGACGCAGATATGGCGATCTCGCAGTTCGATCTGCACCTGATCGTCACCGATCGATACGACGTCGACGGACGAGCCGCAGGAATCACCGGTTTCTTCACCTATGCGACCGATCTGTTCGACGAGTCGACGGTGGCAGAGTTCACCGATCGGCTCACCCGGGTGCTCGAAGCAGTGGTTGCCGACGCGGCTATGCCGGTCGGTGATGTGCCCCTGCTCGATCAGGTCGAGAAGACCCGGATCCTCGAGTCGTGGAACGACACCGCGTACGGGGTCGACGGCGACGCCACCCTCGTAGATCTTTTCGACCGGCAGGTACGCGAGGATCCGGCCGCCACAGCGCTCGTGTTCGACGGTGGTTCGCTGACCTACGGTGACTTCGACGCGTGTGTCAACCAGCTTGCCCGGCGACTGATCTCGATGGGCGTCGAGCCCGAGTCGACGGTGGTGCTGGCCATCCGCCGCTCGGTCGAACTACTAGTGGGTATGTATGCCGTCGCCAAGGCGGGCGGTGTGTACGTGCCGGTGGATCCGGATCAACCGGATGAGCGCAACGCGTTCATCGTCGAAGCGGCTGCGCCCGCGGTGGTACTGACGACCGAGCGCGACGAATTCGTCATGCCCGAGGAGAGCTCTGTCTCCACCGTGCTGATAGATACGGCCGATCTGTCGGAGTTCTCGACGGAGCCGGTGACGGATGCGGACCGCGTTATGCCGTTGCGTTCGTCGAACACCGCGTATGTGATCTTCACGTCCGGTTCGACCGGTCGCCCGAAGGGGGTGGCGGTTCCGCACGCGGCGATCGTCAACCAGATGCTCTGGAAGCGAGAACACTTCGGCCTCGGTGCAGACGATGCAGTGTTGCTCAAGACGGTCGCGACGTTCGACCTGTCGGTGTGGGAGTTCTGGTCGGCACTCGTGTCGGGCGGTCGCGTGGTGATCGCCTCGCCGGAAGGCCATCGGGATCCGGCGTATCTGAACGCATTGATCGCCGAGCACGGGGTGACGACGTTGCACGTGGTGCCGTCGATGCTCGAGGCGCTGATGATCGACGGTGACGGCCGGTTGGCCGGGTCGCTGCGCCGCATCCTCGCTATCGGTGAGGCGTTGCCGGTGGCGACGGCGGAGCGTTTCGTCGAGCACAACACCGCGCGGTTGGTGAACTTGTACGGCCCGACCGAGGCTGCGGTGTCGGTGACCGCGGGTGAGGTGATCGCGCCGTCCGGTACGTCGGTGTCGATCGGTGTACCCGAGTGGAACACCCGGGCGTTCGTCCTCGACGAGCGGCTGAACCCGGTGCCGGTGGGTGTGCCGGGTGAGTTGTATCTTGCGGGTGCGCAGTTGGCGCGGGGCTATCACGGTCGGGTGGATCTGACCGCGGAGCGTTTCGTGGCGTCACCGTTCGGGGCGGGGGAGCGGTTGTACCGCACCGGCGACCTGGTGAGGTGGACGGCGCAGGGTGAGCTGGATTACTTGTCGCGGACCGATTTCCAGGTGAAGGTTCGTGGTTTCCGGATCGAGCTCGGTGAGATCGAGTCGGCGTTGCGCGAGCAGGACGACATCCGCGAGGTTGCGGTGATCGCGCGTGAGGACGAGCGCACCGGTGCGCAGTTGGTGGCGTATGTGGTGCCGGTGGCGGGCGTGGAACTCGATACGGCCGAGCTGAAGACGGCGCTGGGCTCCCGCCTCCCGTCGTACATGGTGCCCGCTGCGTTCATGGTGCTCGACGGGTTGCCGTTGAATGTGAATGGCAAGCTCGACCGTAAGGCGTTGCCGGAGCCGGTATTCGAGGTGCGTGAGTTCCGGGCGCCGCGTACACCGGTCGAGGAGATCGTTGCGGGTGTGTTCGCGGACGTGCTCGGTGTGTCGAGGGTGGGGGTCGATGACGACTTCTTCGAACTCGGTGGCAACTCGTTGCTTGCAACGCAGGTGGTCTCGCGTATCGGCACAGCGTTGGGTGCCCGCGTACCGGTCCGTATCGTGTTCGACTCTCCGACTGTCGGTGCGCTCGCTGTCGCTGCGGAGCAGCATGCCGACACCGACTCGAGGACGCCACTCGTACCGCAGTCGCGTCCGGACATGGTGCCGCTGTCGCTCGCGCAGCAGCGCATGTGGTTCCTCAACCGCTTCGACACCGACTCGTCGGTCAACAACATTCCGGTCGCTGTGCGTTTGACCGGTGAACTCGATGTGCCCGCGCTGCAGGATGCGGTGCGGGACGTGCTGGTGCGGCACGAGGTGTTGCGCACGATCTACCCGGAGATCGACGGGCGTCCCTACCAATTGATCGTTCCCGCAGCCGAGGCCGCACCCGAGGTCGTCGCCGAAGTCGTCACCGAGGACGACCTCCTCGCGCGTGTCGGCGAGGTCGTGTCGGCCGGTTTCGACGTCACGTCCGAGATTCCGTTGAGGGTTGCGCTGTTCGCACTGACCGACAGCGGAAGCGACGCGGAGAATGCTACTGATCATGTGCTCGCGTTCGTCGCGCACCACATCAGCTCCGACGGCTGGTCGATGGCACCGCTCACGCGCGACGTCATGACCGCCTACGTTTCCCGCGCGGCGGGCGAGGCCCCGGCCTGGGCGCCGCTGCCCGTGCAGTACGCGGACTTCGCAATTTGGCAGCGCGAGGTGCTCGGCAGCGAAGACGACCCGGAGAGTGTGCTCTCGGCTCAGGCAGAATTCTGGAAGGACACCCTCGCCGGTGTCCCGGACGAGCTCAACCTGCCGATGGATCGCCCGCGCCCTCCGGTGCAGTCGTTCACCGGAGGAAAGGTCGAGTTCGCGCTCGATGCGTCCACGCATCGTGAACTGGCTGCGTTGGCCCGCCGGACCGGAACGACCATGTTCATGGTCCTGCACACCGCGTTGGCGGTGTTCCTCGCGCGCATGTCCGATTCCGACGACATCACGATCGGCACGCCGATCGCGGGTCGCGGCGAGCGTGAGCTCGACGACCTGATCGGCATGTTCGTCAACACCCTGGTGTTGCGCAGCCATGTCGATACCGGTGAGACCTTCGAGGACCTGCTGTCGCGGGTGCGTACCGCCGACCTCGACGCGTTCGCGCACGCCGACATTCCGTTCGAGCGGCTCGTGGACGTACTCGAACCCGAGCGGTCCACCGCGCGACACCCACTGTTCCAGGTGGTGCTGTCGTTCGAGAACATGCCGGAAACCGCCCTCGAACTGCCGGGGCTGAGTGTGTCCGGTGTGCCGTTCGAACTCGACATCGCGAAGTTCGATCTCGGACTGACGCTGCGTGAACACGTCGACGCCGGCGGTGATCCGGGCGGACTGTCCGCTGAGTTCTCGTATGCGAGCGCACTGTTCGACCACGGTACGGTCGAGCGGTTCGCGGAGCGATTCACCCGGCTCGTGAACGGCATCCTCGCCGGAACAGCGACACCGGTCGGCGACCTGCCGCTACTCGGCGACGAGGAGTTCGCGCAGCTCACCAGCATGCGCGGGCACGACGTCCTGACCGAGCCGAAGACCCTCGCGGACTTCCTCACTCTCGGTGTGACGATGGATCCCGACGCCACCGCAGTGCGTTACGAGGGACGTTCGATCACCTACCGGGAGATCGACGAAGCGTCGTCGAGACTCGCCCGGACGCTCATCGATCGGGGAATCGGAGCCGAGGACTTCGTTGCCGTCTCGTTCCCGCGTTCGTACGACATGGCGGTCACCGTCATGGCTGTCGCGAAGACCGGCGCCGCACATGTGCCGGTGGATCCCACGTACCCCGCCGAGCGCGTGCGGTACATGCTGTCCGATTCCGGTGCAGCACTGGGTATCACGTCGTCGCAGCACGCCACCGGTCTGCCCGACGACGCGGAATGGCTACTCGTCGACGACCCCGACTTCATCGCTGAGGTCGACGCTCGTGCATCCACACCGATCAGCGACACGGATCGCGTGCGCCCCACTCACGTCCACCAGCCCGCCTATCTGATCTACACCTCGGGTTCGACGGGGCAGCCGAAGGGCGTCGTCGTCACCCACTCGGGTCTGGCCGGTTTGAAGGACATGGTCACCGACCTGTACGGCGTGACGTCCGAGTCGCGGTTCCTGCAGATCTGCTCGCCGAGCTTCGATCCGTCGGTGCTCGAATGGATGGCTGCCTTCTCGTTCGGTGCCACGTTGGTGATCGTGCCGTCCACCATCATCGGTGGCCCCGATCTCGCGGAGTTGCTGCGCACCGAACGGGTGACGCACACGATCATCACTCCGGTGGTGCTGGGGACGATGGAGTCCGACGGCGTCGACAGCTTCGAGGTGCTGTCGGTCGGTGGCGATGTCACCACGCCGGAACTGCTGTCGGAGTGGTCGAAGCGCACGACCTACGTCAACGCGTACGGGCCCACCGAGGCCACGATCGTGTCGACGTTCGGGCAGATGGTGCCGGAGCGCCCGATCACGATCGGTGAGCCCATCGTGGGCATGACCACCCTGGTGCTCGATTCACGTCTGCGGCCGGTCGCGGCCGGTATGGCGGGTGAACTCTACGTGGCGGGCCGTGCCCTTGCGCGTGGTTACCACCGACGCAACGCTCTCACCGCCGAACGATTCGTCCCGAACCCGTACGGCGAAGCCGGCGACCGCATGTACCGCACCGGTGATGTGGTGCGGTGGCGTGCTGTCGAGGATCGTCTCGAACTCGAGTTCGTGGGGCGCAGCGACTTCCAGGTGAAGGTGCGCGGTTTCCGTATCGAGCTCGGCGAGATCGACGCCGTGCTCTCCACGCACGAGACCGTGAACTGGGCGACCACTCTCGGTCGTTCGACCGCGTCGGGTGCGACGGTGTTGGTGTCGTATGTGTTGCCTGCGGCGGGTCGGACTGTGGATGTGGCGGGGTTGACGGAGTTCGTGGCTCGGTCGTTGCCGCCGCATATGGTGCCGTCTGCGGTGGTGGTACTCGATGAGGTGCCGTTGACGCCGGTGGGCAAGTTGGATCGTGATGCGTTGCCGGAGCCGGTGTTCGAAGAGCGTGAGTATCGCGGTGCCGGTAGTGAGGTCGAGGAGATCATTGCGGAGGTGTTCGCGGAGGTTCTGCACTTGGAGAAGGTGAGTGTGGACGAGTCGTTCTTCGCGCTCGGTGGTGATTCGATCGTGTCGATTCAGTTGGTGTCGCGGGCGAAGGCTCGGGGTGTGGTGTTCACGCCGCGGGATGTGTTCGAGCGGCGTTCGGTGGCGGGGCTGGCCGAGGTCGCCTCGCGTGTCGATGCGGATGCGCCGCGGAAGTTGGCCGAACTACCCGGTGGTGGTGTCGGTGATGTTCCGTTGACGCCGATCATGCGTGAGGTGCTGGGCTGGCCCGGCGGTTTCGACAGATTCTCGCAGACCATCGCAGTCAACCTTCCGCAGGACATCACCGCGGACGTGCTCGAGCGGACGATCGGTGCCGTGGTGGATCACCACGATGCGCTGCGGTCGATCCTCGACCGGAGCGACGACGCGGCAACACTGCGCATTCGCGCGACGGGCACTGTCGACGCGTCGTCCCTGATCGCCAGGGTCGAGGTCGCGGCCGAGATCTCCGATACCGATCTCACCGAGATCGCCTCGCGCGAACTCGATTCCGCGCTCGGGCGCCTCGACCCGGAATCGGGCTCGGTACTCCAGTTCGTGTGGTTCGACTTCACCGGCGACACCCGGCCGGGTGTGTTGCTGATCGTCGCGCATCACCTGGTGATGGACGGTGTGTCGTGGCGAATCCTGTTGCCGGATCTCGGTCTTGCGTGGGGGCAGATCGTTGCAGGACAGGATGTACGGCTCGCCGAGGTCGGGACGTCGTTGCGCCGCTGGGCGCACGGTCTCGTCGAGGCGGCGCCGTCGCATCGCGACGAGCTGGAGTTGTGGGAGCGGATTCTCGGTGAACCCGACCCGCTGCTCGCGCATCGTCCCTTCGACCCTGCGGTCGATGTCACCTCCACGGTGGAACGCATCGAGCTGACACTGGATTCACGGCAGACCGAGGCGTTGCTGACCTCGGTGCCGTCGTTGTTCCGTGGTGGCGTCGCCGATGGTCTGGTGGCGGCGTTGGGGTTGGCGTTGGTGCGGTGGCGTCGGGATCGTGGTGTGGAGTCGTCGTCGGCGTTGGTGAAGTTCGAGGGTCATGGTCGTGAAGAGGCTGTGGTGCCGGGGGCGGATCTGTCGCGGACGGTGGGGTGGTTCACGAGTGCGTATCCGGTGCGGGTGGATCTGTCGGGTGTCGATGTCGATGATGCGTTCGCCGGTGGTGTGTCGGTCGGTGCTGCGGTCAAGGCTGTGAAGGAGCAGTTGCTGGCGATTCCGGACCGGGGTATGGGTTATGGCCTGTTGCGGTATCTGGATGGGGAGTCGTCGGTGCGGTTGGGTGCGGTGGCGAAGTCGCCGCAGATCAGTTTCAACTATCTGGGGCGTGTGTCCGGTGCGGATGTGCCGGAGGAGTTGGCGGCGATCGGGTGGGCGCCCACCGGCGCACTCGGCCAGGTCGATGCCGCGCTCGACGCGGATATGCCTGCCAGTGCCGCGATCGACATCAACGCGATCGTGAACGACGGGCCGGAGGGTCCGCAGCTCGGCGCGAACATCGCATTCCCCACCGGACTGTTGGATCGCGAGGATGTCGACGAGTTCGCGCAGCACTGGCGCGCGGCTCTCGACGCGCTCGTCGCCCACGTCGATGCACCCGACGCCGGCGGGCTGACCCCGTCCGACGTCCCGCTGGTGAATGTGACCCAGTCCGACCTGGAACGGTGGGAATCGCGGTACCGGCCGGTGGCCGATGTGTGGCCGCTCTCGCCGCTGCAGTCCGGTCTGTTGTTCCACGCGCTGATGACGGCCGACGATGACGTCGACGTGTACACGATGCAGGCGGTGCTCGACCTCGAAGGCGCGGTCGACGCGGACCGTCTGCACCGGGCGGCTCAGGGACTGCTCGATCGGCATGCGAATCTGCGCACCGTCTTCGTCACCGACGACGACGGCGACTCGGTCCAGCTGGTGCTCGACAACGTGCAGGTGCCATGGCGCACAGTCGACATGTCGTCGGAGGTGGCGTCTTCGGGCGTGACCGTCACCGTCCCGTTCTGGCGCGACGAGGAGACCCGCGGGTTCGTCATGGACACCGGACCGCTGATGCGGTTCGTGCTCGTCTCGCTCGGTGGTGATCGCTACCAGCTCGGCGTGACCACGCACCACGTGCTGGTCGACGGCTGGTCGATGCCGTTGCTCATGCAGGACCTGATGGCCCTGTACGCCACTCGCGGTGATACGTCGATGCTGCCGCGCGCACGTTCGTACCGCTCGTTCCTCGAATGGGTCGGCACACGCGACCTGGAGGCCTCGCGCGGCGCCTGGTCGCACGTATTCGACGGATTCGACGAACCGACACTGCTCGCCCCGCAGTCGCCCCGTCATCCGGGCGCGCACGGCGACGACCGCGTCAAGATCGAACTGGACGCGCAGCGTCTGACCGCGATCAGCGACGCCGCGGCGCGCCTGGGCGTCACCGTCAACACTCTCGTGCAGGCCGCATGGGGCGTGTTGATCGGCCGACTCACCGGCCGCGACGACGTGGTGTTCGGCGCTACCGTCTCGGGACGTCCCGCAGACCTGCCCGGCGTGGAGTCGATGGTGGGTCTGTTCATCAACACCCTGCCGGTGCGGGTGTCCTTCGATCCCGACGAGCCGGTCGCCGAGTTCCTCGGTCGTCTGCAGAGCGAACAGGCCGCGCTGCTCGAACACCACCATCTCGGACTGACCGACATCCAGCGGGCCTCGGGTCCCGCGGTGGCCTTCGACACGCTCACCGTGTTCGAGTCCTACCCACTCGATGAGGAGGGCCTCGCCCAGCAGGCCTCGTCGATAGACGGGATGTCCGTCACGGGTGTCGGTACGCACGATGCCACGCACTACCCGTTGAGCCTGTTCGTTCACGTCAAGACGGGCATGGAAGTCGAACTGCGCTATCAGCGTGCGCTTTTCGATCGCGATCAGGTGTCCACGCTCGTTGCCCGCTTCGTGCGTGCACTCGAGTCGCTTGCCGTGCGGCCTGAGAATCATGTGGGCGACATCGAGCTCCTCGATGCCGCGGAACTCGACCGGATCCTCCACGACTGGAATGACTCCGCGCACGAGCTCGACGCGTCGGCGCTGCTCACCGACCGTTTCGACGCGCAGGCCGCTCGCACACCCGAGGCTGTCGCACTTGTCTACGAAGGTGACTCCCTCACCTACGCCGAGTTCGACGCTCGCGTCACACGCCTCGCACGACACCTGATAGCGGAAGGAGTCGGCCCGGAGTCGCTGGTGGGCTTGGCGATCCGACGGTCTCTCGATCTGATGGTGGGCATGTACGCGATCGTGCGCGCCGGCGGGGCCTGGGTGCCGATCGATCCCGACCATCCCATCGACCGCGTGCGGCACATCCTCGACACGGCGGAGCCGGTGTGCATCCTGACCACGGCCCGCGACGAGTTCGAGGTGCCGTCGGATCTCGGTATCCGGTCGATCGCCATCGACGTGCTCGATCTGTCGAACACCTCGAGTGCACCGGTCACCGATGTGGACCGGATCGCACCGCTGCGTCCCGACAACACCGCCTACGCGATCTTCACGTCCGGTTCGACGGGACGTCCGAAGGGCGTCGCGGTGACGCACCGCGCGATCGTCAACCAGACGGAATGGATGCTGGACGAGTTCGAGATGACCTCGAGCGACGTGTACTTCCAGAAGACCGCCACGACCTTCGACGTGTCGCTGTGGGGCTTCTTCATGCCGTTGAGCGTGGGTGCCCGACTCGTGATCGCGACCCCGGAAGGGCACCGCGACCCCGCGTACCTGTCCGAGGTCATTGCACGCGAGCAGGTCACGATCACCGACTTCGTGCCGTCGATGCTCACGGTATTCGCGGCCCACGCCGACGCCGAAGAATGCCGCACTCTGCGCGACATCTTCGTGATCGGTGAGGCCCTGCCGCCCGAGACGATCGACGGCGTCCGCAGGATCATCTCTGCGGACATCGACAACCTGTACGGACCCACGGAAGCCGCCGTGTCCGCCACCTACTGGCAGGCACCGGCAGCGGATTCGGTCGACGTGGTGCCGATCGGTGTCCCGGAATGGAACGTGCAGGCGTACGTCCTCGACGGCCGGCTCCGACCGGTTCCCGTCGGTGTCCCGGGCGAGCTCTACCTCGCGGGGGTCCAGCTCGCACGCGGTTATGTGCGTCGCCCGGATCTCACCTCGGACCGGTTCGTCGCGAACCCGTACGGTGACTCCGGTGATCGGATGTACCGCACGGGCGACCTCGTGACGTGGAACGAGCACGGTGAACTCGAATACATCGGCCGCACCGACTTCCAGGTGAAGTTCCGTGGCCAGCGCATCGAGCTCGGCGAGATCGAAACCGCGTTGCTTGCCCACGATTCGGTGAACCAGGCCGCGGTACTGGTGGTGCAGACACCCACCGGCGACCAGCTCGCCGGATACGTCGTGCCGGTACCGGGACGGAACATCGACACCGGCGAACTCGTCGAGTTCGTGTCGGAGACACTGCCTGCGTACATGGTGCCGTCCGCGTTGGTCGTGCTCGGAGAGTTCCCGCTCAACACGTCGGGCAAGCTCGACCGCAAGGCGCTTCCCGCTCCGACGTTCGAAGCGCGCGAGTTCCGGGCTCCGACGACACCGATCGAGGAGATCGTTGCGACGACCTTCGCCGATGTCCTCGGAATCGAACGTGTCGGCCTCGACGACGACTTCTTCGCGCTGGGCGGGAACTCACTGATCGCGACGCAACTCGTCGCGCGACTCGGGTCGGCACTCGACGTTCGGATCCCGGTGCGGGTGCTGTTCGAGTCCTCGACGGTGCATGCCCTCGCGGCGCAGGCAGAGCAGCACGCGGGGTCGACGCGCCGGGCACCGTTGGTGCCGCAGCAGCGCCCGGATCGGGTGCCGCTGTCGCTTGCACAGCAGCGCATGTGGTTCCTCAACCGCTTCGACGCGACGTCGAGCGCCGACAATCTGCCTGTGGCAGTGCGTCTGACCGGTGCCCTCGACGTGGATGCGCTGCAGGCGGCCGTGCGTGATCTGCTAGATCGGCACGAGGTGCTCCGCACGATCTACCCGGAGGACGACGGTCGTCCCTACCAACAGATCCTGTCGGTGGATGAGGCGATGCCGAACCTCGACGCGGTGCAGGTCGACGAAGCGGATCTGCCCGCACGGATCCTGGAGATCGTGGGCGCTGGGTTCGACGTGACGACACAGGTTCCGTTGCGTGCGGTGCTGTACAGGCTGGGGAGGTCCGGTTCGGATCACGTGCTGGTGTTCGTCGTCCATCACATCAGTGCCGACGGCTGGTCGATGGCGCCGCTCACGCGTGATGTCATGGCCGCGTACGTGTCCCGTACGAACGGCGAAGAACCTGCCTGGGCTCCGCTTCCGGTCCAGTACGCGGACTTCGCGTTGTGGCAGCGTGAGGTTCTCGGCTCGGAGGACGATCCGGAGAGCCTGCTGTCGACGCAGGCCCAGTACTGGAAGCGTGCGCTCTCCGGTATTCCGGACGAGCTGAATCTGCCGATGGACCGTCCACGTCCACCGGTGCAGTCGTTCGCCGGTGGCCGGGTCGAGTTCGCGCTCGACGCGTCCACGCATCGTGAACTGGCTGCGTTGGCCCGCCGGACCGGCACGACGATGTTCATGGTCGTCCACACTGCGCTGGCGATCTTCCTGGCGCGCATGTCCGACTCCGACGACGTGGCGATCGGCACTCCGATCGCGGGTCGCGGTGAGTCCGAACTCGACGACCTGATCGGCATGTTCGTCAACACCCTGGTGTTGCGGAGCCGTGTCGAGGCGGGCGAGCCGTTCACCGACCTGCTGGCGCGGGTCCGTGAGATCGATCTCGAGGCGTTCGCCCACGCGGACATCCCGTTCGAGCGGCTCGTCGAGATCGTCGAGCCCGAGCGGTCGACGGCGCGGCACCCCCTGTTCCAGGTGGCCCTGTCGTTCGAGAACCTGCCGTCCGCAGGACTCGAACTTCCGGAGCTGAGTGTGGCCGGGGTGCCCTTCGAGGTGGACACGGCGAAGTTCGACCTGTCGCTCACGCTGCGCGAGGGCATCGGGCAGGACGGCGCACCTGCCGGCATATCGGCCGAGTTCTCCTACGCGAGTGCGTTGTTCGATCACGGTACTGTCGAACAGTTCGCGCATCGGTTCGAGCTGCTGCTCTCCGGTATCCTCGCTGATCCGCAGGCGCCGGTCGGGGATCTCCCGCTGCTCGGCGGCGACGAGTTCGGCCGGCTCACGCACGTCCACGGGGATCACGTCGGAGCGGGTGGGACCCTCGCCGATATCCTCACAGCGGCGGTCACGCTGGATCCGAACGCCACCGCGGTCCGTTACGAGGGTCGCTCGATCAGTTACCGCGAACTCGACGAGACCTCGTCGCGGCTCGCGCGCATCCTCATCGGACGAGGCGTCGGCCCGGAGGACATCGTCGCGGTGTCGTACCCGAGGTCGTACGGGATGGTCCTGAGCGTGTGGGCGATTGCGAAGGCCGGTGCCGCGCACCTGCCGGTCGACCCCACGTATCCCGTCGACCGTGTGCGGTACATGCTGGCCGATTCCGGCGCGGTCCTCGGTATCACGTCCTCGAACTACCTCGACGGACTACCCGGGGACTCCGACTGGATCGTGCTCGACGATTCGACGTTCACCAGTGAGCTCGAAGGGCAGTCGGCGCTGCCGGTGGGCGCCTCCGACCGGGTGCGTCCGCTGTCGCTGTTCCACCCGGCCTACGTCATCTACACCTCGGGTTCGACGGGCCGCCCCAAGGGCGTCGTCGTCACACACCAGGGTCTGGGCGGGGTTGTCGACACCGCTGTCGAGCTGTACCACCTGCGCGCCGGTCATCGGTTCCTGCACATCTGCTCACCGAGCTTCGATCCGTCGGTGCTCGAGTGGATGGCGGCGTTCACGAGCGGCGCGACGCTGGTCATCGTGCCGTCGACGATCATCGGTGGCCCCGATCTCGCGGAGTTGCTGCGCACCGAACGGGTCACGCACACGATCATCACCCCGGCGGTGCTCGGGACGATGGATCCGACGGGTATCGACAGTCTCGAGGTCGCGTCGGTCGGTGGCGACGTCACCACACCGGAGTTGCTCGCCAAGTGGGCACCGGGACGTAAGTACTTCAACGGGTACGGACCCACCGAGACGACGATCATCTCGTCGTTCGCGCGGCTCGAACCGGGGCGTCCGATCACCATCGGTCATCCCACTCACGGGGTGTCCGCACTCGTGCTCGACACGCGGCTGCGTCCCGTCCCGGAGGGCGTCGCCGGTGAGCTGTACATGGCCGGCGCTGCTCTTGCCCGCGGTTATCACGGCCGCAGCGCTCTCACCGCCGAGATGTTCGTTGCCAATCCTTACAGCCCGGACGGCTCACGCATGTACCGCACCGGTGATGTGGTGCGGTGGCGTGCGGCCGAGGATCGTCTCGAGCTGGAGTTCGTGGGGCGCAGCGACTTCCAGGTGAAGGTGCGCGGATTCCGTATCGAGCTCGGCGAGATCGACGCAGCCCTGGCGGCACATGAGACCGTCGATTTTGCCGCAACGCTCGGTCGCTCGACGGCGTCGGGTGCGACAGTGTTGGTGTCGTATGTGTTGCCTGCGGCGGGTCGGACTGTGGATGTGGCGGGGTTGACGGAGTTCGTGGCTCGGTCGTTGCCGCCGCATATGGTGCCGTCTGCGGTGGTGGTACTCGATGAGGTGCCGTTGACGCCGGTGGGCAAGTTGGATCGTGATGCGTTGCCGGAGCCGGTGTTCGAAGAGCGTGAGTATCGCGGTGCCGGTAGTGAGGTCGAGGAGATCATTGCGGAGGTGTTCGCGGAGGTTCTGCACTTGGAGAAGGTGAGTGTGGACGAGTCGTTCTTCGCGCTCGGTGGTGATTCGATCGTGTCGATTCAGTTGGTGTCGCGGGCGAAGGCTCGGGGTGTGGTGTTCACGCCGCGGGATGTGTTCGAGCGGCGTTCGGTAGCGGGGCTGGCCGAGGTTGCTGTTCGCAGCGACGAGTCCCAGGACCTCGTGCGGCTCGAGGAACTGCCCGGTGGTGGTGTCGGTGATGTTCCGTTGACGCCGATCATGCGTGAGGTGCTGGGCTGGCCCGGCGGCGTCGACCGGTTCTCCCAGTTCGTCTCCGTGACCCTTCCACAGGACATCACCGCGGACGTGCTCGAGCGGACGATCGGTGCCGTGGTGGATCACCACGATGCGCTTCGGTCGATCCTCGACCGTGACGACGCCGGCATCACCTTCCGCGTGCGCGGTGCCGGTGACGTGGAGGCAGGATCCCTCCTCACCCGCGTAGAGGCTCCCGCCGACATCAGCGACGAGGACCTGACCGCCCTCGCCGGACGTGAGATCGACGCTGCCCTCGGCCGACTCGACCCGTTCGCCGGGGCGATGCTGCAGTTCGTGTGGTTCGACTTCGGTTCGGCCGGGCGTGCCGGTGTGCTCGCCGTCGTTGCCCATCACCTCGTGGTCGACGGTGTGTCATGGCGAATCCTGTTGCCGGATCTCGGTCTTGCGTGGGGGCAGATCGTCTCCGGACAGGAGAGGGTCGAGCTTGCCGCAGTCGGGACGTCGTTGCGGCGCTGGGCTCACGGTCTCGTCGAGGCGGCACCGTTGCACCGCGACGAACTGGGGCTCTGGGAACAGATTCTCGAGGGACCCGATCCGCTGCTCGGCGAGCGGCCGTTCGATCCGTCCGTGGACACCGCGTCCACCGTGGAGCGTTTCGACGTCAGCGTGCCCGCCTCGGACACCGAGGCGTTGCTGACTTCGGTGCCGTCGTTGTTCCGTGGTGGTGTCGCTGATGGTCTGGTGGCGGCGTTGGGGTTGGCGTTGGTGCGGTGGCGTCGGGATCGTGGTGTGGAGTCGTCGTCGGCGTT
>NZ_JAASAF010000008.1 GCF_012726195.1 Rhodococcus sp. HNM0563 | reverse complement strand
GACCACCACAGACGGAAGAATGTGATGATCAGCACAATTCGATCACCGAAACAATTTCGGTGATCGCACCAAAAATAATTGGCACTGACATTCATCGGCACACTGTTGAGTTCTCAAAGAACACGCACACACCGTTGATCTCGGACAATTGTCCGTTCTCTCGGGGGTTACTTGCTCGTTCTCGCAACCACTTTCGGAAGTGGTGCGGCCTCCAACCTTACCAGAAGATTGACGGCCGGTGAAACTTTCAGGCGCCTTCGTCCAACCTCGTTGTCCCTGACCTTGCGGTCCGGGTCGGTGTCCGTGTCGCTCTGACCTGGAATAAGTTACGCGACTGTGAACGGACTGCCAAACCCGCTGGTAGAACGGTTTCCATCCGGCATTCACCCAGGTCACGCTCCCGATACCGGCCCGTCCGCGAACAGTTCGGCCTTGGTGACGCGCAGCACAGCACTGCAGGACGTCCCGCCGAAGGATGCCAACGCTCGACGAACAACCCGATATCGCAGGGGATTTCGATGTTCAACGGACGTGGCGCACCTTCAAAGCCGCGGGTTTCATCGCGCATGATGTGGATACCGGCAGCGCCGTATACCTTGGACGCACAGATGTCGGTGGGACCGTTGGGCGATCAGGTGTTCGCCGACCGTCACCTTCCAAGGTCAGAAGGTTTCCCCGTTCGAGGGGACGGAGTGGATGTCAGTCCTCGCTACCGACACGCTCGATGCTTCCTCCGAGCTCGCTCAGGATCTCCACGAACCTCGGATACCCGCGATCTATGTGATAGACGTCGTGGACCTCGGTCACGCCATCGGCGCACAGACCCGCGAGGACGAGTCCCGCTCCGGCACGGATGTCCGATGCCCACACGGGGGCGCTCGACAGTTCTTCGACGCCCCGTACGACAGCGTGGTGTCCGTCGGTACGCGCGTCTGCACCGAGGCGGATCATCTCCTCGACAAATCGGAAGCGCGCTTCGAAGACGTTCTCGGTGATCATCGACGTTCCGTCGGCGACCGCGGCCAGTCCGATCGCCATCGGCTGAAGGTCGGTCGGAAACCCCGGGTACGGCAGCGTCGCGAAGTTGACCGCGCGAGGCCGGTCGTTCTGGACCACGTGGAACCCGTCCATGTGCGGTGTCACCTCCGCACCTGCACCCCGAAGTTTCTCGAGGACCAATGCGAGATGCTTCGGGTTCACTCCGCGCACGACCATGTCGCCCCGGGTCATGACTGCGGCGATTCCCCATGTGGCCGCCACGATACGATCGCCGATGCACCGATGCGTAGCGGGCTGAAGCGAAGGCACACCCACGATATGAAGCGTCGTGCTTCCGGCGCCGGTGATTCGTGCACCCATCTGGACCAGCATCGTGCACAGATCGACAATCTCGGGTTCACGAGCTGCATTGTCGATCGTGGTCTCTCCCTTGGCCAGAACAGCAGCCATGAGGATGTTCTCGGTCGCGCCGACAGACGGGAACGCCAACCGGATCGCAGCGCCGCGCAGATCCTCGGCCTCGGCCACCACACATCCGTGCTCGATCGAGCTTTGTGCACCGAGGAGCCGAAGCCCTGTCTGGTGCATATCGAGAGGACGGGAGCCGATCGCATCGCCACCGGGCAGTGCCACTACCGCGCGCCTGCACCGCGCGACCAACGGACCGAGCACGCACACGGATGCGCGGAACTGCCGAACCGCAGCGAAGTCAGCGTGGTATTCGGGTTGCGCAGGCGTCGTGATGCGAACTTCGTCGCCCTCGAGCACTACCTCGCAGCCGAGTCCGCGCAGCACATCGGCCATCAGGGGGACGTCGAGGATGTCCGGGCAATTCGTGATCGTGCTGGTGCCCTCGGCCAGAAGGGCCGCTGCCATCAGTTTGAGCACACTGTTCTTGGCACCGCCGACACGGACGTCACCGACCAGCCGGCTACCGCCGGTCACAAGAAAGCGTTCACTCACAACGACACAGCGTAACCAGGTCACTCCGACTGCATCGGAGCCGGTACCGTGGCGGCCATGGCTGTCCACCTCACAAGGATCTACACCCGCACCGGCGACGACGGAACTACGGGCCTCAGCGACTTCTCCCGAGTATCGAAGAACGACGCACGGTTGGTCGCGTATGCCGACTGCGACGAGACCAATGCGGCTTTGGGTGTAGCGCTCGCACTCGGGTCCGTTCCGGACCGTCTGGTCCCGGTAATCCAGCAGATCCAGAACGATCTGTTCGACGCAGGCGCCGACCTGTCCACTCCGGTCGTCGAAGACCCCAAGTATCCGCCGCTGCGGATCACACAGGAGTACATCGACCGACTCGAACGCTGGTGCGACGAATTCAACGAGGAGCTCGAACCGCTGAATTCGTTCATTCTTCCCGGGGGCACTGCAGCAGCAGCGCTACTGCACACGGCACGCACTGTGGCACGCCGCGCGGAACGAGCAGCGTGGGCTGCAGTCGACGCCGCGCCGGACACCACGAGTGTTCTCCCCGCGAAGTACCTAAACCGGCTGTCCGACCTTTTGTTCATTCTCAGCCGGATCACCAATCCGGATGGTGACGTGCTCTGGAAGCCCGGCGCGGGAGCCTAAGGGCAGGCTCACCCGAGGCGGCGGCGCTGCGAACGTTCGTCCGGCCTGGACTCGAGCCAGGACAGGAACGCCGTGCGTGCGCCGCTGTCGAGTGCCACCTCGAAATTGCTGTCATTGTCGACGATGTCGAGAATGACGATGTCGTCGGTCATGATGTCGAATTCGCTGCCCTCAGGAGAACGTCGGGACCGCACATCGATGCCCTGGCGACTCATTCGCGAATCCGGGCCCGGCTTGATGCTCGAAAGCTTGTAGAAGACGAGTGTGTTGTCGCCGTAGCGGATGATCCCGTGTCTCCAGCCGGAACCACTGCTGCGTGGCATGACACGCACGATTGCGGCGGTACCACCGCGACGCAACTTGATGAAGCGAAAAAGAAGAGCCGCGACGGCAGCCGCGAGCAGCAACACCAGGATGATGAGAACGATCATTCCTACTGACACTGCTCGTCGGCTCCGTCGCGGCTTTCCTTGTTGTCTTGCTCAGGCTCGCTCGACGGCGCGCAAGCGCCCCTTGGCCACCGCGATCTCGGCCTCGTCCTGGCTCTCGGCCAGAACGGCCTTGGCCGCCTCGACGTCGATGGTCTCCACCAGATCTGCAGATTCCGCCAGCACGGTAACCGTCGTCGCGGTCACCGAAAGGAACCCACCGTGCACCGCGAGGACGATACGCTCGCCGTCCGCGGTCTTGATGGACACGACGCCACCTTCGACGAGCTGGCCGAGGACCGGCTCGTGACCGGCCATCACGCCGATCTCACCTTCGGTGGTCTGAGCGGTGACCAGCGTCGCCGTCCCGGACCACAGGCGCTCCTCGACAGCGACGACGTCCACGGTCATTTCAGCCATCGCGGCCTACTTCCCGGCGATCTTCTTGGCTGCGGCCTCGACGTCGTCGAGTCCACCGCAGCTGTTGAACGCCTGCTCGGGCAGGTGATCGAACTCGCCCTTGCAGACGCGGTCGAACGCCTCGATGGTGTCGGCCAGCGGCACGACCGAACCCGGCTGGCCGGTGAACTTCTCAGCGACGATGAAGTTCTGGCCGAGGAACTTCTGAAGACGACGTGCACGGTTGACCGTGACCTTGTCCTCTTCGGAGAGCTCGTCCATACCGAGGATGGCGATGATGTCCTGCAGTTCCTTGTACTTCTGCAGGATCCGCTTGACCTCGTTGGCCACGCGGAAGTGGTCCGCCCCGACGATGCCGGGCTCGAGGATTCGCGAGGTCGACGTCAGCGGGTCCACAGCGGGGTAGATACCCATCTGCGAAATCGGACGCGAGAGCTCGGTGGTCGCATCGAGGTGCGCGAACGTGGTCGCGGGCGCCGGGTCGGTGTAGTCGTCGGCGGGGACGTAGATCGCCTGCAGCGAGGTGATCGAGCGACCACGGGTCGAGGTGATGCGCTCCTGGAGCTCACCCATCTCGTCAGCCAGCGTCGGCTGGTAACCCACGGCGGAAGGCATACGACCGAGAAGGGTCGACACCTCCGAACCGGCCTGGGTGAAACGGAAGATGTTGTCGATGAACAGCAGGACGTCCTGGCCCTGAACATCGCGGAAGTACTCCGCCATGGTCAGCGCGGACAGGGCGACGCGCATACGCGTTCCCGGCGGCTCGTCCATCTGGCCGAAGACGAGGGCCGTGTCCTGAAGGACGCCCATCTCTTCCATCTCGAGGTGGAGGTCGGTGCCTTCACGGGTGCGCTCGCCGACGCCGGCGAACACCGACGTACCGGAGAACTCACGCGCGATACGGGTGATCATCTCCTGGATCAGAACGGTCTTGCCGACACCGGCACCACCGAACAGACCGATCTTGCCGCCCTTGACGTACGGGGTGAGCAGGTCGATGACCTTGATACCGGTCTCGAGGATCTCGGTCTTGCCCTCGAGCTGATCGAAGGCCGGGGGCTTGCGGTGGATGCCCCACTGCTCGCCATCACGACCGGTGCCCGGCGCGTCGAGGCAGTCGCCCAGCGCGTTGAACACGTGGCCCTTGACGACGTCGCCGACGGGCACGGAGATCGGACGGCCGGAGTCGGTGACGGCTGCGCCGCGCACCAGGCCGTCGGTCGGCTGCATCGAGATCGTGCGGACCAGGTTGTCACCCAGGTGCTGCGCGACCTCGAGGGTCAGGGTCTTCGCCACGGACGGCAGAGTGACCTCTGCGTGCAGGGCGTTGAACAGCTCGGGCACGGCGCCACGCGGGAACTCCACGTCGACGACGGCGCCGATGACGCGGACGACGCGCCCGGCAAGGGCCGACGCCGCACCGGCGTTGTTGTCGGTAACTGCTGCGGTCATTGTGGTTCAGTCACTTCCTGCACTCGAGGCGAGCGCACCGGCACCGCCGACGATCTCGCTGATTTCCTGGGTGATCTGGGCCTGGCGGGCCTGGTTGGCCTGACGGCTGAGGGTGTTCACCAGTTCCGTGGCGTTGTCGGTCGCGGCCTTCATCGCGGTACGACGGGCAGCCGACTCGGAGGCTGCTGCGTCCAGCAGCGACGCGAAGATTCGCGTGCTGATGTACTTCGGCAGAAGCGCGGCAAGGAGCGTGCCGGCTTCGGGCTCGAAGTTGTAGTCGGGCCGAGGTCCGGAGTCACGATGACCGTCGCTGAGCATGTCTTCGCCCAGTTCGATCTCGTCCTCGGTGACGCTCACCTCGAGAGGCGCCATGCGACGCACCTCGGGGGTCTGGGTCAGCATGGACACGAACCGGGTGTAGACGATGTGAAGCTCGTCGACGCCCTCGATGGTGCCGTCTCCATTCGGAGCGGGAACCTCGGAACCGGAACCGGCCATGAACAGCTCGACCAGATGCCGGCTTGCCTTCGCGGCGTCGGTGTACCGGGGCTCCTGCGAGAACCCCGTCCACGCACCGGCAACCGCACGCTCACGGAACGTGTAGAACGCCAGACCTTTACCGCCCAGCACATACAGCACGGGCTCTTTGCCCTCGCTGATCAGCAACTGGCGAAGCTCCTCCGCCTCCTTGAGGACGTTGGAGTTGTAACCACCGGCCATACCGCGGTCACTGGTCACGACCAGCACTGCGGCACGCTTCGGGTTCTCGCGCTCGTTGAGCAGGGGGTGATCCAACGACGCGGACGCGCTCGCCAGTTCCGAGAGGACCTTGGTGATCTCCTCGGCGTACGGCTTGGATGCTGCCACTCGGGCCTGAGCCTTCGTGATGCGCGACGTCGCGATCAGTTCCTGCGCCTTGGTGATCTTCTTGGTCGAGTTGACCGACTTGATCCGCGAGCGGAGCTCACGCAAGTTCGCCATTCGTCGATCACACTCCCTTCACTGGACGCTGGGTCATGGTCTCCACGCTCACTTGCGTACGGAGGTGCGCTTGACGGAGACCTGCTCCTGCTCGACCTCGTCGGCTCCGAGAGCCTCGGCCTCGGGGTCGTTCACGACGCGGCTGCCGTCGGAGGCGATGAAGCCTTCCTTGAACTTCTCGGTTGCTGCCTTGAAGGCGTCGGCGGACTCGTCGGTCAGTGCCTTGCCGCCGGCGATCTGCTCGTAGGCGCCTGCAGCGTTGCGGTGCAGGTCCTCGAGAAGCTCAGCCTCGAAGCGACGGATGTCGGCGACCGGGACGGAGTCGAAGACACCTTCACCGGCGAGGTAGATCGAGACGATCTGGTCCTCGACAGCGATCGGCGAATACTGGTCCTGCTTGAGCAGCTCGACCAGTCGCTGGCCGCGCTCGAGCTGAGCCTTGGAGGCAGCGTCGAGGTCGGATGCGAAGGCAGCGAAGCCTTCGAGCTCACGGAACTGCGCGAGCTCGAGACGGAGCGAGCCGGAGACCTTCTTCATGCCCTTGGTCTGTGCGGCACCACCGACACGGGAGACCGAGATACCGACGTTGATCGCCGGACGGACGCCCTTGTTGAAGAGGTCGGACTCGAGGAAGACCTGGCCGTCGGTGATGGAGATGACGTTGGTCGGGATGTATGCCGAGACGTCGTTCGCCTTGGTCTCGATGATCGGCAGAGCCGTCAGTGAGCCGCCACCGAGTTCGTCGGAAAGCTTGGCGGAGCGCTCGAGCAGACGCGAGTGCAGGTAGAAGACGTCACCGGGGTAAGCCTCACGTCCCGGCGGGCGACGCAGCAGCAGGGAGATGGCACGGTAGGCCTCGGCCTGCTTGGTGAGGTCGTCGAACACCACGAGGACGTGCTTGCCCTGGTACATCCAGTGCTGGCCGAGAGCCGAGCCGGTGTAGGGGGCGAGCCACTTGAAGCCGGCGGAGTCGGAGGCCGGAGCCGCGACGATGGTGGTGTACTCCATCGCGCCGTTCTCCTCGAGGGCCTGCTTGACGCCCGCGATGGTCGAACCCTTCTGACCGATTGCGACGTAGATGCAGCGGACCTGCTGCTTCGGGTCGCCCGTCTCCCAGTTCGCCTTCTGGTTCAGGATCGCGTCGATGCAGACGGCGGTCTTGCCCGTCTTGCGGTCGCCGATGACGAGCTGACGCTGGCCACGGCCGATCGGGGTCATCGCGTCGATGGCCTTGATGCCTGTCTGGAGCGGCTCCTCGACGGGCTGACGCTCCAGAACGGTCGCTGCCTGCAGCTCGAGGGCGCGGGTCTCGTCGGCTTCGATGTCGCCGAGGCCGTCGATCGGCTGACCGAGCGGGTTCACGACACGTCCGAGGAAGTTGTCGCTCACCGGCACCGACAGAACGTCGCCGGTCCGCTTGACTTCCTGGCCTTCCGCGATGCCCTGGAAGTCACCAAGGATCACGGCACCGATTTCGGTTGCCTCGAGGTTGAGGGCCACGCCCAGCACGCCACCGGGGAACTCCAGCAGCTCGTTGGCCATCGCCGACGGCAGACCGCTGATGTGCGCGATGCCGTCACTGGTGTCGACGACGACGCCGACCTCCTCGCGGGAGGCCTCCGGGGAGTAGCTCGCGGTGTAATTGTCAATCGCGCTACGGATCTCGTCGGAGGAGATCGTCAGCTCCGCCATGTTCTTCCTGCTCTCGGTATCTGGTCTTCGAAAAGATCTAGGTGTGTGTTCGGAAGTGGACTACGTGAGGCTCTTGCGCACTGCCGCGAGTCGCCCCGCCGCCGTACCGTCGATGACCTCGTCGCCCACCCGGACGACCAATCCACTGAGAAGCTCGGGATCGACCTCGACGTGCACCGTCACAGGCTTCCCGTAGACGCGGGTCAGCGTCGCAGCAAGCCGGTCCGACTGCTCTCCGGTGAGAGCGGCCGCGCTGCGCACATGGGCCACGGCCCGGTCGCGCTGCGTCGCGGCAAGTGCCGACAACTCGTCGAACGTGTCGGCCGGGGACGCCTTCAGGCGGCCGACCGCATGGACAGCGAGAGTCGAGGTGATCGCCGTCGACTTGCCGTAGAGCAGACGCGACAGGAGCTCGCGCTTGGCCTCCACCGACGTGTTCCGATCGGAGAGAGCCTGCTCGAGTTCGCCGTTGCCTGCAACGATGCGGCCGAGCCGGAAGAGCTCGTCCTCGACGGTGTCGAGCTGGTCCTGGTTTGCTGCTGCCTGGAGCAGGGCCTCACGACCGAGCTGCACGAGCGAGTTGGTCAGGTCGGATTGCGCCGACCAGTCCTTGCCCACCGCGGCTTTCACGGTCGCGAGAGCTGCGGCCGAAACCTTGCTCCCGAAGACCTGCTCGGCCAACGTCTCGCGGACGGCAGCGGGGGCCGAGGCGTCGGCCAGCGCACCGCGAAGGGTTCGCTGGCTGTCGAGCGCCTCGACCACCGAGAGCAGTTCCGAGCCGGCCTGAGCCGCAGCGGCAGTCTCGGCACCCGAGCCCAAGGCGGACTGCAGTGCGGACCGCGTATGAGCGAGTGCCTCACGGCTTGCTGCGTACATTGTGCTCACTTTCCGGATGCAGAGTCAGCGCTGAGGGAGTCGAGTTCGTTGAGGAACCGATCGATCGAGCCGGCACGCTTGACGTCGTCGGCGAGAGACTCGCCGATGATCTTCTCGGCGAGATCGACCGAGCTGCGACCGAGGTCGCTCCGGAGTTCGGCCACGATCTGCTGACGCTGGGCCTGCAGCTGGTTGTGACCGGCAGCGACAATGCGGTCGCTCTCCTCCTGTGCCTGAACCTTCATATCGGCGATGATCTGCTGGCCCTGAGTGCGGGCCTCCTCGCGGATCTGTGCAGCCTCGGTGCGAGCTTCGGCGAGCTGAGCGCGGTACTGCTCGAGCGCTTCCTTCGCCTCTGCCTGGGCTTCCTCCGCCTTCTTGATGCCGCCTTCGATCAGCTCCGAACGCTCGTCGAGCACCTTCTGGAACATCGGAAGTACGTACTTCCAGAAGACGAAACCGACGACGATCAGGGCGACCAGCGACCAGACGATGTCGTACGTCGCGGGGAGCAGGGGGTTGGGGATCTCCCCTTCCTCTGCCGCGAGAATCAGGATGCTGTCAGCCATCGTGACCACCAAATCAACTGAAGATGAAACCGGCAACGATGCCGATCAGCGCAAGGGCCTCGGTGAATGCGATACCGAGGAACATCGTGGTGCGCAGCTGTCCGGCCATCTCGGGCTGACGGGCCATACCCTCGATCGCCTTGCCGACGACGATGCCGATGCCGATGCCGGGGCCGATGGCGGCGAGGCCGTAGCCGACTGCACCGAGACCAAGCAAAACAGTCTCTTCCTGTGCGAGGACATCGACTGCCTGAAGCGCAACGCTCATTGGTGTTCCATTCCCTTTCTTGTGGCTCGGCCCCGGGGGTCGGCAACCGAGTCAGTCTGTGTGTTTCTGTCGGTGGTGCTGGTCGGCGAGCTAATGCTCTTCTGCGTGCAGAGCCAGATCGATGTACACCGCGGTGAGCAGCGCGAAGATGTAGGCCTGCAGGACGATCACCAGGAGCTCGAAGAAGGTGAACGCGATGCCGCCGATGACGGAGCCGATGCCGAACACCTTCATCAATCCGTCGGAATCGAAGAAGAAGAATTGCGTGGCACTGAAGAACAGCACCAGCATGATGTGGCCGGCCAGCATGTTGGCCATGAGACGAATGGCGAGAGTGAACGGGCGCAGAATGAACGTCGAGACGAACTCGATCGGGATCACCAGAAGGTGCAACGCGGGCGGCAGGTTTGGGATGACGATGCTGCTCTTCACGTAGCGGAAGAAGCCGTACTTCTTGATGCCCACGTAGTTGAAGACGATATAGGCGAGCGCGGCGAGCACGATCGGCATACCGATACGGGCGTTCGACGAGATGTTGATGAACGGGATCACCGCGGTCAGGTTGAGCCCGATCACCAAGAAGAAGATGGTGATGATGACCGGAAGGAATCGGCGTCCCTGTTCCTTACCGAGGATGTCCTCGGCGATGTGGATCCGGACGAAGTCGAGCATGATCTCGGCGACGTTCTGAACGCCGCGGGGCACGATCTTCGGACTGCGCATCGCCAGAACGAAGAACAGCGCAACGATCACTGCCATGGCGACGCGGATGATCATCAGCCGGTCCATCTCGAAGGGGGTACCTTCGAACAGGACTGCCGGTGGGAAAAAATCAGCTAGTGACGGCGCGTGGAATTCTCCGGCTGCCAAGGTGGTGACGCTCAGCGCTCTCTCCCGTAGTCGGCCGCAGGCATTGCCGTCTGCGGTTCGATCGGACATTGACGATCCAACAAGTCGACCAGGTCGGCTCGCGTGTGCGCCAGTGCTCCGAACCGCTGTGCTCGGTTCTGCTTCTGCCGTTGTCGGCGACTCTCGTCGACTCGGCGGCCATTTGAACACGACCGCCTACCAAGTGACAACTGCTCGCGCTCACCCAGTAGGTGCACACAGTGCCACTCGCGTAGGGCTCACACTATCAACTGTTCTACGACAGTGCGTAGGTGGGGCACTCGCTGCGAAGTAATTGACAAACAGACCTACTACTGCGTGTCGTTGCCGGTGGTTTCATCGCCGGACGAGTGAGGCTCGACGTACAGCGCGCGTTGCGACAGCACACCGTAGGTTTCCGCCCCCAGCACGATGATCAATGCGAACACGATCGTGAGGACCAACGCGCCCTTGTCGTAGAAATCGAGTGGCTCGAGCAGAACCATGACGACGATCGCCAGAATGAGCTTCAAGAGCCACGTTCCGAGCAGAACGGCGCCGGCCGTCATCGCAGGCAGCTTCGCCGTCAAGAGCACACCCAGCGCGGTGAACAGGATGAATCCACCGCCAACAGCCGCTCCGATCAGCGCCCCCCACACTCCGGGGAGGTCGGCGACGAAGTAGCCGATCACCGAGGCGATCACGGTGAGGGCGAGCAGACCCAGGACGCCGTAGCGGACCGCTGCGCGCATCGGGGCCGCCGAGTCGGGCAGCGCGGGCAGGATCGGATTCGAGTCGGGCTGATCAGAAGAGCTCACGATCATCGAGCCTAACGGACGCGTTTGTGGCGTCCGGTCCGGCCGCCACCACCGCCGTCGTCGTGATGCCGAAGCGAGGGCACTGCAGTGACGACCAGAGCGAACACCAGCCCGCCCGCCGTCAGGAGCACGACGGCCGTCCGGTCCAGTAGAGACGACCCCACAGCGCCGAATGCGAGGACTCCGACCCACAAGTACAACAGCAGCACAACCCGGCGGTGGGAGTGACCGATCTGCAACAGTCGGTGGTGCAAGTGCATCTTGTCCGGGCTGAACGGGCTCACACCGGCGCGGGTTCGACGGACGATCGCGAGCAACAGGTCGAGGATCGGAATGAATGTCACCGCACCCACCAGGATCAGCGGAGACAACAGACCGAGCAGGTCGCGGGAACCATAGGCACTGAGCGGGATCCGCCCGGACGCGCTGGTCGAGACTGCCGCGAGCATCAGACCGATCAGCATCGATCCCGAGTCGCCCATGAAGATCCGCGCGGGCTGGAAATTGTGAGGAAGGAAGCCGAGGCATGCTCCTGCGAGTGCGGCGGCGATCAGCGCCGGTGGATACGCGGAGACGTCGCCGCCCTGATCGAGCAACAAGCCCACCGAGAAGATGCAGATCGCCACTGCGGCGATCAGACCCAGCCCCGCCGCGAGACCGTCGAGCCCGTCGACGAAGTTCATCGCATTGATCATCACCGCGGCCACTGCAACCGTGATGAGACCACCCTGTAATTGGTCGAGCACGAGGGTGGAGCCGTCGAACGGGTTGTAGATGACGATCCAGCTCACACCCATCACCACGAGCACCCCGGCAGCGGTGACCTGCCCGACGAACTTGGTGAGCGCGTCGAGGCCCCATCGATCGTCGATGATGCCGACCAGCACGATGATCGTCGCAGCCACCAGAGTCGCGCCCATGTCGGGGGTGAATTCGAATCCCCTTGTCAGAGCAGGGAGTTGCTGCGCAAACAAGACTCCGACGACAAGGCCGAGGTAGATACCCACGCCGCCCATCCGGGGGGTGGGCGTCACGTGCACGTCGCGGTCGCGGGGCTTCGCCACCGCCCCGAACTTCGTCGCGAGGATGCGGATGAGACCGGTGGAAAGGAACGTCACCACCGCCGCGGTGAGGAGAACGAGTAGCAGCTCTCGGATCGGCACCCCGGCGCCCTGCCCCGACTGGGCGAGCACCCCGGCCGCTGAGTCGACTGAAGTCACGAACTCCTGTCCTCCACCGTCACTCCCCGCCGGAGCGCAGACGCTCGGGGTCGTCGCCCAGCACCTCCGCGATGGCTTCGGCGGATACGGCACCTTCACGGATGATGCGCGGCCGGTTACCGGTCAGGTCGACGATGGTCGAGGCGACGCCGTGCTCGGTCGGTCCCCCGTCCAGATACACGGATGCGGACTCCCCGAGCTGCGCGCGCGCCTCGACGACCGTCGTCGCAGGCGGTTGACCGGAGACGTTCGCACTCGAAACCGCGAGGGGACCCACCTCACGAAGGAGTTCGAGAATCACGGGATGCAGCGGCATTCGAAGCATGACGGTTCCGCGGGTGTCACCGAGATCCCAGGCGAGTGACGGAGCAGCGTGCACCACGAGGCTCAAACCACCTGGCCAGAACGACCGTATGAGCTCGCGAGCTTCCGGACGCACAGAGGTGACCAACCCATCGATCGTCGTCCACGATCCCACCAGAACCGGGACCGGCATATCGCGGCCTCGCCCCTTCGCGCGCAGAAGTGCTGCCACTGCGGAACCGTCGAAAGCGTCTGCCGCGAGACCGTACAGCGTGTCGGTCGGGACGACCACGAGACGACCCGCTTTGAGCGACCCTCGGGCGGCGTTGATGCCCACCGAACGCGAATCCGGCTGATTGCAGTCGTACACAGTGCTCACGCTGTCATCCTTTCACTCGCGTCGGTACACCCGAAGATCGACCCTGCTCGCCGAGAGTGTTCAGGACGCGACCTCCGGCACCGACTGCGCACGACTCGCCTCCCGTTCCGTCGGGACCCTCCGCGCAACGACGAAGCGCGGCTTACCCGCCAGGTCCGGATGCTCGACCACGTCACCGAACACGCGGCGCTGAGAGAACAGCGCCGCGACCTGCCCGCCGTTGGTGTCGTCGTGTTCGACCGCCACTGCTCCCCCGATCCGCAGCCAGCGAGCGACATTGGAGATCATCGGCTTGATCACGGAAAGTCCGTCCGGCCCGCCGAAGAGAGCGGAGTGCGGGTCGTGATCGATCACCTCCGGATCGAGTTCCGCGCCTTCCGGAATATACGGCGGGTTGGACACGACAACGTCGACAGCACCTTCGAGCGACGCAAGCAGCCCGCGGTCGGTCACGTCACCCTGATGCAGGACGATCGGTGTGTCGCCTTCCCGTGCCCTGGTCTCGGCATTGCGGCGGGCCCACGAAAGAGCTTTCGGTTCGAGTTCGACGGCGTGCACCACCGCATCGGGGCGAGCGTTCGCGATCGACAGGGCGAGGGCGCCTGATCCCGTGCACAGATCGAGCACCACAGGGTTACGCCGGTCGTACTGTTCGAGAAAGGCCAGCGCCCAACCCAGTAGCAATTCGGTCTCCGGCCGAGGGACGAACACACCGGGACCGACGGCGAGATCGATTGCTCCCATCGGCGACGTTCCGGTGATGTATTGGAGGGGAATCCGCTTTGCCCGTTGCGCGATCATTGCCCGGTACGCGTCGACCATTGCGGGATCGACGAGAGGCACCAGACCGAGGCGGGTGCGTTCGATTCCGAGGAGGTGAGCAGCAAGCAACTCGGCGTCCACACGGGGACTCGGGACGCCCGCTTCTTCGAGCACCGATACGGCTTCGATGATGGCCAGGCGCAGGGGTTGACGACTCACGAGTACAGGGTCCCATGCGATCACGAACAGAACACGGATAGGTCTACTTCGCCACATCCGACACCACATCGTCGATAACGTCCCGGAAGTTGGGGAAACCGAAAGGAGTGTCATGAACAAGAACACATCACGCGCTGTCCGCGCCGCGGCAGTGGTCGCGGTGGGCGGTGCGGCAGCATTCGCAGGGACCGGCACCGCAGCGGCTGCTCCCATCGACTTCCAGCCGATTCCGGTGCTGTGCCCCGCCGGAATCGCGGAGACCCAGTCGTTGACACACACCGAGAACGACGCCGTCGAAGGTGACGAAGTCCTCTATGTCGTCAACCAGAAGAGTGTCGGCGGCGGGACGGTGTCCTGGATCAACATCAACACCGGTGCAACCGGAAATACGACTCTGGAATCGACCGAGGGCCTGTGGGGAGCTCCAGCCGCGCTGACCGAACCCGAGGCGGGAACGGTTCTGGCTGCGATCTGGGGTATGCACGAGAACGAAGCAGGTGAGCGGTGCTTCCTGCTCCCCGGCGTCGACATCGCTCAGGTGCCGGGCGAGTCGGACGAGGAAGAAGGATAAGAGCCGTCCACTCGACGAGAGGTCCGGTTCCGACGATCATTCCGCCGCGAGCCGGGCCTCTCTGTCTGCAGTACCCAGCGCGTCGAGCAGCGCGTCCATCTCACCGTCGAGTACGGCGTCGAGGTTGTGGGCCTTGAATCCGATCCGGTGGTCCGTGATCCGATTCTCCGGGAAATTGTAGGTGCGAATCCGCTCGGAACGGTCGACGGTGCGTACCTGGCTGGCCCGACCGGCCGACGCCTCGGCGTCCGCAGCTTCCTCCGCCGCTGCCTGCAGCCGTGCCGCAAGCACCTGCATGGCGCGGGCCTTGTTCTGCAACTGCGAACGTTCGTTCTGGCAGGTGACGACGATGCCGGTCGGCAGGTGGGTGATGCGGACCGCGGAGTCCGTCGTGTTGACTCCCTGCCCGCCCTTGCCGGACGAGCGGTAGACGTCGATCCGCAGGTCGGTCTCGTCGATCTGGACTTCTTCGACCTCGTCGGGCTCCGGGTAGATGAACACACCCGCCGCGGAGGTGTGCACACGCCCCTGCGATTCCGTCACCGGAACACGCTGGACGCGGTGGACGCCCCCTTCGAACTTGAGCCTGGACCACACCCCGTCACGCACGTCGGTCTTGGATTTGATCGACAAGGTCACGTCCTTGAAACCCCCGAGATCGGAGTACGTGGCCCCGAGGACTTCGACGCGCCACCCGGCGTGCTCGGCGAAACGCGTGTACATGCGGGCGAGATCTCCTGCGAACAATGCGGATTCTTCGCCGCCCTCACCGGACTTGACCTCGAGCACCACGTCGTCGGCGTCGTGGGGATCACGGGGAGCGAGCAGGTCGGTAAGCGTCTTGTCGAGCTCGGCGACGCGTTCTTCGAGGTCGGGAACTTCGGCGGCGAACGACGAATCGTCGGCTGCGAGTTCGCGGGCGGCCTCGAGGTCGTCACGCGCAGCTGCGAGCTTCGTGTAGGTCGACATGATCGGCGCGAGCTCTGCGAACCGTTTGCCCACTTTGCGAGCGGCCGACGGATCGTTGTGCAATGACGGGTCGGACAGTTGCTGTTCCAGGCCGGCGTGTTCGGCCAGGATGTCGTCGATGGCCGATGGCTTGGTCTGCCCCGCCATGGGTTCGCTCCGCTCTTGTCGTGAAAGTGCTGTGTTCTGCAGGAATCGGGGTCTCTGCAGGATCCGTTCCTCGGACGGGAACAAAAATGCCGACGCCCGGTCTGTACGAGGACAGAACCGGGCGTCGGCATTGCAGCTAGCTGTCGGCCGCAGCCTTCTTCGCAGTGCGCTTGCCGTAGCGAGCCTCGAAGCGTGCGACGCGTCCGCCGGTGTCGAGGATCTTCTGCTTGCCCGTGTAGAACGGGTGGCAGTTGGAGCACACCTCGACGTTGACACGGCCGGACTCGGACGTGCTGCGGGTCTCGAACGTGTTTCCGCAACCGCACACGACGGTCGTCGCGACGTAGTTGGGGTGGATTCCTGCCTTCATGGTGTCCCTTTCGTGGTCGCCGGGTCGCCTTCGCCATTCGAAGCCGTGAACCGGAACCGGACTCAACTGCTCGATTATGCCAAACGTATGGGCCCGGAAAAAATTCCCGGGCCCCGACGTCAGTCTTCCAGCGCCCCCGGCGCGGTCTTCGCGACCTGCATGAGGAACTCGATATTCGTCTTGGATTTCTTGAGCCGGTCGATCAGCAGATCGATCGCCTGGTGTGAGTCCAGACCCGACAGCACGCGACGCAGCTTGTGCACGACCGCGAACTCGTCGGGACTCATGAGGAGCTCGTCCTTACGTGTACCCGAGGGATTGACGTCCACAGCGGGGAACACGCGACGTTCGGCGATCTTGCGATCGAGCTTGAGCTCGGCATTGCCGGTGCCCTTGAACTCCTCGAAGATCACGGTGTCGCCGGTCGAGCCGGTCTCGACCATCGCGGTCGCGATGATCGTGAGCGACCCACCGTTCTCGATGTTGCGCGCAGCACCGAGGAAACGCTTCGGCGGATACAGCGCAGTCGAGTCGACACCACCGGAGAGAATGCGTCCCGAGGCGGGCGACGAGTTGTTGTATGCGCGGCCGAGGCGAGTGATGGAGTCGAGCAGGACCACCACGTCGCGACCCATTTCGACGAGACGCTTGGCACGCTCGATCGCGAGTTCGGCAACCGAGGTGTGATCTGACGGCGGCCGGTCGAAGGTCGAGGCGATGACCTCGCCCTTCACCGAGCGCTGCATGTCGGTGACCTCTTCGGGACGCTCGTCGACCAGAACCACCATCAGGTAGCACTCCGGGTTGTTGACGGCGATCGCATTGGCGATGTCCTGCAACACGGTGGTCTTACCGGCCTTCGGCGGCGAGACGATCAGCGCGCGCTGCCCCTTACCGATCGGCATGACCAGGTCGATCACACGCGTGGTGAGGATGTTCTGCTGCGTCTCGAGACGCAGGCGCTGGTTCGGGTACAGCGGGGTCAGCTTGTTGAACTCGGGGCGACGTTTGGCTGCGTCGACCTCACCACCGTTGACGGTGTCGAGCCGCACCAGCGGATTGAACTTCTGACGCTGATTGGCCTGTTCACCCTCACGCGGCACCCGCACCGCGCCGGTGATGGCGTCGCCACGGCGCAGACCGTTCTTGCGCACCATATTCATCGACACGTACACGTCGCTCGGGCCCGCGAGGTAGCCGGAGGTCCGTACGAAGGCGTAGTTGTCGAGCACATCGAGGATGCCCGCGACCGGCTGGAGGACGTCGTCTTCCCGGATCTCGGGTTCGCGCGAATCTCCGCCCCCGGATTCTCCGCGGTCGCGTCCGCGACGACGCTCGCGGAAGCGACGACCCCGGCGGCCGCGGCCGCCCTCTTCGTCGTCGTCCCCGCGGTTGTCGCGGTTGTCCTGACGCGGGCCCTGGTTGCGATCGCCCTGGTTGCGATCGTCACGGTTGCGATCACCCTGGTTGCGATCACCCTGGTTGCGATCACCCTGGTTGCGATCACCTCGCTGGCGTCCGCCATCGGATTCGCCGCGGTCCTGAGCCTTCCCTCGGTCTGCCGACCGATCACGGGACTCGCCACCACGCTCGGGGTCGGAGGTCTGCGACTCGCCGGAGACCTGCGACTCACCGCTCTGATTCTGATCCTGCTGGTCCGCACCGCGACGACCGCGACGCTGACGGCCGCGGCGCGGCGCCTCGTCGTCCGAGTCGGATGTCGGCACATCGACGGCAGATTTCTCGGCGGCTGCACGCTTCTCGGCAGGGGCACCCGCCTGGGCGGGCTCGGCCTGGGGCGCCTCGGCGGCGCGGGCGCGACGAGTACGCGCGGGGCGACTCGGTGCTTCCTCTGCGGCTTCGGCAGGAGCCTGGGCCGGCTCGGCCTGCGCCTTGGCAGCAGGCGCACTCTTCGTGCCGCTTCCTTGCTTTTCCTTGATCGCAGCGATGAGGTCGCCCTTGCGCATTCCCGATGTGCCCTTGATACCGAGTTCGGTAGCGAGAGCCCTCAACTCGACGAGCACCATGCCCGCAAGCCCGGTGCCACGGCGGGCTCCGCGCGCGGACTGTGCAGAATCGCCGGATCGGGTTCCTGCGGAAGCCTCGGCGGTGTCGGAAGCTGGTGTAGCGATCAGGTCCGTATCTGTCACGGAGATCCTTTCCTTCCCTCGCCCACTCATTCAGAGTCGAGGGTTCGTTCCGCAGATCAGCTACATGAACTGAGCTGGGATTTGCCGTACGAGTTCACGGAAGTCGAACGGTCGGCACGTCCGCCACCACACCGATGTCGGTTGGGTACGGCCGTGTCCCGTTCCCAAGATCGAGAGCAGGTGAGGATCGAACCAGGATCGGACGCCCCGATGGAGCTGGAGTGAATGCCCTGGAGAACCCGGCGACACGAGCGCACGACGTGCGGACATCCTCAGGATAGCGACGTTCTGCACGCAGGGCAAGAATCTATGTGACGCGAGGTTCTTGTGTGATGCACCACTCTCGCTCCCCGGCCGGGTCCGTCGACGACAACGGCCGGCCCGGATCTCCGGGCCGGCCGTCTCGTCACGATCACGCGACGTGATCACAGCGGTGGCAGTCAGTCGGTCTGCACCCCATCGGCGATGGGAAGGTCGAGCACGGTGAGGTCATCCGCCTCTGCAGCCGCGCGGAGTTCAGCCGGGATCGGTTCGGTTGTCAGGGCAAGTACCGTCGGCCCCGCCCCGGACACGGTCGCCGCGATCCCCGCACCGCGAAGAAGCGAGATCCACTTGGTGGTCAACGGCAGCGCCGGAGCACGCTGCGCCTGATGGAGCAGATCCTCGGTTGCCTGCATCAGCAGATCGGGTCGCTCGGTGAGCGCGACGACCGCGAGCGCAGCGCGACTGACATTGAACGCGGCATCACGATGCGGGACCAGGTCGGGCAGCAATCCACGAGTGTGGGCGGTCGACGACCGGACGGACGGAACGAGGGCGACGGCGTTGATGGACGGGTGCACCTTCAACGACACCGCTTTGTAGGCGCGGCGCTCCGAGTCGACCTCGGCCTCACTCCACGAGACGACAGCACCGCCGAGAACGCTCGCCGACGCATTGTCGGGATGTCCCTCGAATTCCGACGCCAACTGCACGAGCTGCGCTGAGTCGAGAGCTCGCTCCGGCGCGATCTTCCGCACCAGACCGTTCGCGGCAGCAAGCCCGCCCACAGCCGCAGATGCCGACGAACCCAATCCTCGCGAATGCGGAATCACGTTGCGACACAAGACATCCAGTCCGTCCGCCCACACGCCCGCGGCTTCGAGCCCACGTTCGACCGCGCGCACCACCAGGTGCGACGGCCCCCACGGCACCTCCTGCGCCCCTTCCCCTTCGACACGCACGTCGAGGCCGGAACCGGTTGTGGTGACGGTGATCTCGTCGTACAGCCCGAGCGCCAATCCGAGCGTGTCGAATCCAGGTCCCAGGTTGGCGCTCGAGGCCGGCACCCGGGCTGTCACCGAGACCCCTACGGGCAACGTCTGCGTCATGTCCTGTTTCCCAACGGAGGAGGGCGAGGCGGTCACTAGGCCAGCTCGAGCGCCGATGCCACGGCCACGGGATCGACCGGGATGGGTTCGACGACGGGCACATCGCGCAGCGCGGTGTCGGGGTCCTTGAGGCCGTTGCCGGTGACGGTGCACACGATCTTCAGGCCGGGCTCGAGCCAGCCTTCCTTCCGTGCCGCGAGCAGACCGGCGATCGACGCTGCCGAGGCGGGCTCGACGAAGATCGACTCGGTCTTGGCGAGGAGCCGGTAGGCCTCGAGGATCTCCTCGTCGGTAGCCGCACGGAACGCCCCACCCGACTCGTCCTTGGCTGCAACAGCACTGTTCCACGAGGCAGGCGCACCGATCCGGATTGCGGTGGCGATCGTCTCGGGATTGTTGACCGGATGACCGAGGACCAGCGGGGCAGCACCGGCAGCCTGAACGCCGAGCATGCGCGGTCGACGAGTGCTCATCCCATCCGAGAAGTACTCGGAGTACCCCTTCCAGTACGCGGTGATGTTGCCTGCGTTGCCGACGGGCAGCACGTGCACGTCCGGTGCGTCGCCGAGCGCGTCGACGATCTCGAATGCAGCGGTCTTCTGGCCCTCGATGCGCACAGGGTTGACCGAGTTGACGAGACCGATGGTGTCGAACTCGGAGGTGGTCTTACGGGCCAGTTCCAGGCAGTCGTCGAAATTGCCCTCGACCTGAACGATCTTCGCACCGTGCATGACGGCCTGTGCGAGCTTGCCCATGGCGATCTTGCCCTGCGGGACGAGGACGGCGCATCCGATCCCGGCCTTCGACGCGTACGCGGCGGCAGAGGCCGAGGTGTTGCCGGTGGAGGCGCACAGCACGGCCTGCTTGCCGGATGCGAGCGCCTCGGTGACGGCCATGGTCATGCCGCGGTCCTTGAACGAGCCCGTGGGGTTGAGACCCTCGACCTTGATGTGCACCTCACACCCGGTGAGCTCGGAGAGCCGTTCCGCCTGGAGCAGCGGGGTACCGCCCTCGCGCAGCGTCACCGTCTTCCAGTCGTCACCGATCGGGAGGCGGCCGCGGTACGCCTCGATCAGACCCGGCCACGGGGTGTGCACGGGGGTGGTGTTCTTGTCGACCGCACTCATTCGGCGGATCCCTCCAGTCTCAGGACGCTGGTGACAGCAGTAACGGATTCGAGATTCTCGAGCGCGGCGACGGTGTCCGCAAGCGCCCGGTCGGTGGCTCGGTGCGTGAGCACCACCAGACGAGCGCCGTCGCCGGCACCCTCCTGGCGCACAGCGGAGATACTGACACCCCGCGTGGCGAATTCGGCGGCGACAGCAGAGAGCACGCCGGCACGGTCGGCGACCTGCAGGTTGACGTAGTACCGGGTGACGATATCGCTCATCGGGGCGATCTCGAGCTTGGCGTACTTCGATTCGCGCGGACCCCGGCCACCCTGGACACGGTTACGCGCCGCCATCACGAGATCCCCCATGACCGCGGATGCGGTGGGCGCTCCCCCGGCTCCCTGGCCGTAGAACATGAGGCGACCGGCGGCCTGCGCCTCGACCACAACGGCGTTGAACGCACCGGCAACGGTTGCCAGGGGATGTTCACGCGGCACGAGAGCCGGATACACGCGGGCCGAGACACGGTCGCGGCCGTCCGGCCCTGCGATGCGTTCGCAGATCGCCAACAGCTTGATGGTGCAGTTGAGCGCACGGGCCGAGGTGAGGTCGGCGGCGGTGATCGAGCTCATGCCTTCGCGGTAGACATCCGAAGCAGTCACGCGGGTGTGGAAGGCGATGGACGCGAGAATCGCAGCCTTGGCCGCGGCGTCGAATCCTTCGACGTCTGCAGTCGGATCGGCTTCGGCGTAGCCGAGGCGGCCTGCTTCGGCCAATGTCGTCTCGTATTCGGCGCCGCTTTCGTCCATGGCGGACAGGATGTAGTTCGTCGTGCCGTTGACGATGCCCATCACCCGGTCGACGCGGTCGCCCGCGAGCGACTGGGTCAGTGGGCGGATCACCGGGATGGCGCCGGCGACGGCGGCTTCGAAGTACAGGTCGGCATTGTGCGACTCGGCCGCCTCGGCCAGTTCACCGGTGTAGGCAGCGAGGAGCGCTTTGTTCGCAGTGACCACCGACTTGCCTGCGTCGAGCGCGGCGCGCACCAGCGTGCGGGGTAGTTCGATACCCCCGATGAGTTCGACGACGAGGTCGACATCGTCGCGACGGACGAGCGCTTCTGCATCGGTCGTCAGCAGCTCCGCGGGAATTCCACGATCGGACGATGCGTCGCGCACCGCGACGCCCCGCAGTTCCAGGGGCGCACCGATGCGCTCTTGCAGGTCGAGCGCATCCTGCCGGATGATGTTGACGACCTCGGCACCAACGGTGCCGTGGCCGAGAACCGCAACACCGAGGGGCCGCTGCCCGGATGCACCCTCCGCCGTTGTGCTGGTCACTCCGTAACCTCCAAGCTCAGCAGATCTTCGATCGTTTCCCTACGCAGCAGGACGCGAGAGACCCCGTCCTTGACTGCCACGACAGCGGGGCGGGTCAGCATGTTGTACCTGCTGGACATCGAGTAGCAGTATGCACCGGTCGCCGCGACAGCCAGCAAATCTCCCGCACCGACGTCGCCTGGCATCCACGCGTCTCGAATGATGATGTCACCACTCTCGCAATGCTTACCGACCACCCGTGCGACGACAGGTTCGGCTTCGCTCCTGCGCGACACGAGCCGCGACTCGTACTCCGCCTGATACAGGGAGGTTCGGATGTTGTCGCTCATCCCACCGTCGACGCTGATGTAGCGCCGGCTCTGGCCGGCACCGACGGCCACGTCCTTGATGGTGCCCACCTCGTAGAGGGTGATGGTGCCCGGGCCTGCGATGGCGCGTCCCGGCTCGACGGCAAGGGTCGGCGTAGGCAATCCGACCAGTGCCGACTCCGTACGCACGATGTCGTTGAGTTTCGCCGCGAGGTCGGTGACCGGCGGCGGATCGTCGCTCGGCACGTACGAGATTCCGAGACCACCGCCGAGATCGACGATGTGCAGCTGCGAGGTCTTGTCGACCCCGAATTCGGCAACGATGTCGCGCAGCAGCCCGATGACACGGTGAGCAGCGAGTTCGAATCCGTCGACATCGAAGATCTGGGAGCCGATGTGGCTGTGCAGCCCGACCAGGCGCAGGTTGTCGGCCGCGAACACCCGGCGTACAGCGTCCATCGCGTGGCCGCCCGCCAGGGAGAGACCGAACTTCTGATCCTCGTGCGCGGTGGAGATGAATTCGTGGGTGTGTGCTTCGACACCGACGGTGACGCGAATCAGCACATCCTGAACGGCATCCAATTCACCGGCGATGGCATCGAGGCGGTCGATCTCGGCGAGCGAGTCCAGCACGATGTGTCCGACGCCGAACTCGACGGCGGTGCGCAGTTCGGCCACAGACTTGTTGTTGCCGTGCAGCGCGATCTTCTGAGCCGGGAAGCCTGCGCGCAGCGCTACCGCGAGTTCGCCCCCGGATGCGACATCGAGGCACAGGCCCTCCTGGTGCACCCACCGGGCGATCTCGGTGCACAGAAACGCCTTGGACGCGTAATGGACACGTGCTTCGGGGCCGAAGGCCTCAGCGATCTCACGGCACCGCGACCGGAAATCGTCCTCATCCACGACGAACAGCGGTGTGCCGTAGGTCTCGGCGAGTTCGGTGACGGAGACACCCGCGATGTGGGTGACGCCGTCGTCACCGCGGCTGGTGTTACGCGGCCACACGTGCCGGTGGAGCTCGTTCAGTTCGGTGGCGTTCTCGGGTCGTTGCGGCAGACCGGGCGCGTGCGGGATCTCTGCGTGCCGCGGGCCCGCGGGATGCGCGTTCACATCCGCTCCGGTGCACTGACGCCGAGAAGACCGAGCCCGTTGGCGAGGACCTGACGTGCGGCGGCACACAGAGCCAGACGAGCGGTGTGCAGGTCGCCGGGCTCTTCGTCGCCCTGCGGCAGGATGCGGCATGCGTCGTAGAACCGGTGGTAGGTACCGGCGAGTTCTTCGAGATATCGCGCCACGCGGTGCGGCTCCCGCAGTTCCGCTGCCTTCGCGACGACCCGCGGGTATTCACCGATGGTGCGGATCAGGTCGCCTTCGCGGTCATGGGTGAGCAGGGCCAGATCGGCGCCCTCCCCGCTCAGGCCGAGGTCGGCAGCGTTCCGCGCGATCGACGACAGGCGCGCGTGCGCGTACTGGACGTAGTAGACGGGATTCTCACTCGAGGCGGAGGCCCACAATGCCAGATCGATATCGATGCTCTGATCCACCGACGAGCGCACGAGCGAGTATCGGGCAGCGTCGACGCCGATGGCCTCGACGAGGTCGTCGAGCGTGATCACTGTGCCCGCACGCTTGCTCATCTTCACGGCCTGGCCGTCGCGCACGAGATTGACCATCTGGCCGATCATGACCTCGACGGTGTCGGGATCGTCGCCGAAAGCAGCGGCAGCCGCCTTGAGCCGTGCGATGTAGCCGTGGTGGTCGGCGCCGAGCATGTAGATGCACAGATCGAAGCCGCGGGAGCGCTTGTCCTGGAAGTACGCGATATCGCCGGCGATGTAGGCCGCATTGCCGTCCGACTTGATGACGACGCGGTCCTTGTCGTCGCCGTAGTCGGTGCTCTTGAGCCACCACGCACCGTCGTCGAAGTACAGGTTTCCGGACGCTTTGAGGGTCTCGACCGACTTTTCGACGGCGCCGGACTCGAACAGCGAGTTCTCGTGGAAGTACACATCGAAGTCGACGCCGAACTCGTGCAGCGTGCGTTTGATGTGTTCGAACATCAACTCCACGCCGACCGACCGGAACGCTTCGTTCCTCTCGTCCTCGGGAAGTTCGAGCACGCCGGGACGCTGGTTCTGGACCGACTGCGCGATGTCGACGATATAGGCGCCTGCGTAACCGTCCTCGGGGGCGGGTTCGCCGAGCGCGGAGGCGATGAGTGACCGGGTGAAACGATCGATCTGCGCGCCGTGATCATTGAAGTAGTACTCGCGGGTGACCTCTCCGCCCTGCGCGGTGAGGATGCGGCCGAGCGCATCACCGACCGCCGCCCAGCGGGTGCCGCCGAGGTGGATGGGGCCGGTCGGGTTCGCGGAGACGAATTCGAGGTTGATCTTCGTGCCCGCGAGGACGTCGGCGCTGCCGTACGCGTCGCGCTCCCCGAGCACCTTGGCGACTATCGCACCCTGTGCGTCGGCCGCGAGCCTGATGTTGAGGAAGCCGGGGCCTGCCACATCGGCGGAGTCGATGCCGTCGGCGGCGGTGAGCGCTTCGGCGAGCCACGTCGCGAGATCACGGGGATTCACGCCGACCTTCTTGGCAACCTGCATCGCGACATTGGTTGCGTAGTCGCCGTGCTCGGGGTTGCGAGGCCGCTCGACAGTGAGGGTCGCAGGCAGTACAGACGCGTCGAGGTCACGGTCGGCGAGCACTCTCGCGGCGGTTCCGTGGAGCAATTCGGCAAGATCGGCAGGAGTCACAGGTGTTCATCCTATTGGCTGCGGGGTAAAGGTGCGGACGGTCCCCCGCTGCCGGCGCCCGTAGAGTTGACGATGTGTCGTACCCGATGGTGCGCACGTTCGCCTGTCCATCCGTCGAAAGAGCACCCAGCGATGCCCAGCGGTCCGAGCAACGGCAGTTCCGGCAAGAAGAACACCGGCGCAAAATCGTCGAAGGCCATCCAGGCCGCCAAGAAGAACAGTGGCGGGGCCAAAGGCCTCCCGAAGCAGCGTCAGATTCCGTGGCTGACGATCGGTGGCATCGTCGCTGTCGTCGCACTGGTCGCTGTGATCGCGGTCAGCATCATTCCGCAGTACCAGGACAAGCAGGAGTTGTCGGCCTGGGTGCCGACCGAGGAGAACCAGGACCCGTCGCTGGCCATCGACGGCGTGGTCAATATCGAGTATCCGGCGGGCCAGCACGTAGCTCCCACCCAACGGGTGGCCTACGACCAGAACCCGCCGTTCGGCGGACCGCACGACGCGATCTGGGCCACCTGCACAGGGACCGTGTACGAGCAGGCCGTTCGCACCGAGAACATGGTCCATTCACTCGAGCACGGTGCAGTCTGGATCGCCTACAACCCCGATCTCCTCGACGACGCAGCAATCGAGACGCTCGCGGCGAAGGTCGACGGACGCACGTACATGTCGATGTCGCCGTACCCCGGACTCGACACGCCGATCTCGTTGCAGTCGTGGGGTCACCAGCTCAAGGTCGACAGCGTCGATGACGAGCGCATCGATCACTTCATCGAAGCACTGCGCCTGAACCGGTACACCTACCCCGAGATCGGTGCGAGCTGCTCGACGCTGCCATCGTCGTTCGATCCCGCGAATCCGCCTCCGTTCGATGCGTCCGCACCCGGCCCCGACGCGGTACCGATGGACGGCGGCACCGCGGACGGCACCGAGCAGATTCCCGCCGACATGCAGGCACCGGCAGGGAGCTGACGATGAACATCCCGGACGATCTGACGCGCGACTCGACCGGCCCCGCCCACGGGACCGGGAACCGTCGGATGCTGCTGGTGCTCGCTGCGGTCGCTGTGCTGGCGGTCGGTTTCCTGCTCGGGTTTCTCGCGCGGATCCCCCTCGAGGACTCGCGGCCGGCGGATCCGACGGCAGGTTCGGTGGATGTCGGGTTCTGCCAGGACATGACGGTTCATCACAACCAGGCGATCGAGATGTCGGCGATTGCGGTGACGAGCTCGCAGGATCAATACGTTCGCAATCTCGCCTACGACATCCTCACGACCCAGCAGAATCAGGTCGGACAGATGGAGGGCTGGCTCACGATGTGGGGGCAGCCACCGCTGCCGTCAGGCCCCTACATGACTTGGATGAGCGAGGACAGCGGTCATTCGCACGCGAGTACGGGCGAGGGCCACGGATCCGACTCGAAGGCAGGTTCCGACGGAATGGCCATGATGCCGGGGATGGCCTCTTCCGAGGATCTCGCGAACCTGCGCGCGGCGACCGGTATCGAGCAGGATGTGCTGTTCCTGCAGTTGATGCTGCGTCACCACGAGGGTGGGCTGCCGATGATGGAATACGGCGCGCAGTACGCGAGCGAATCGGTCGTTCGGGGCCTGGCTCAGAAGATGGTCGACACACAGACCAGCGAGTCCGAGCTGATGACGTCGATGCTGGCCGAGCGCGGTGCCGAGCCACTCCCGATGAACTGATCGATGGTCCGGCGTACCCCCGCCTGGGTCAGTAAACCGGCCCTGACCAGCCGATGTGGTGTTGAGCCGACAATGCGCTAGGCTGACTCCCGCACCACTGGTCACCCAGCGGGCCCGGATTGCCCTCGTAGCTCAGGGGATAGAGCGCTTGCCTCCGGAGCAAGAAGTCGCAGGTTCGAATCCTGCCGAGGGCACCACGACGCCCCCCGCTTCATTACGAGGCGGGGGGCGAACTCGTTCCGGTGGATCCTCAGACCCGCACGAAACGGGCGGGATGACTGCCGGGTACGAGTCGAGCACGTCCACGTTCGATGAGGTGACGCAGGTGCGCCGACCCTTCGGACATCGCCATCTGCTTACCGCGCGCCGGTGTCTCGTCCCACGGCCGGTACCACTTCATGCGGGACGTGGCCTCCCACAGCGTGAGCCCTTCGTCACCCAGCGATTCGTAGAGGTCGTCCAGGCGCTCCTCGTGGTGTTCGACCAGTGCCGCCGTCCGGGCCGCAAGGTCGTCGATGGGTTGGCGATGTGCAGGAAGAGTACGCCGCGCAGGAAGTTTCCCCACCGCACCCAGCGACTCGATGAATTCGCCGAGCGCATCCCGCTCCGCAACGGGAAAATCGAATTCACCGACGTGCGGTGTGGTCTTGGCGAGCACGTGGTCGCCGCTGAACAGGATCTCGTGTTCCTCGATATAGAAGCAGGCGTGTCCGGGAGTGTGCCCGGGCGTGAACACCGTGCGGAGCGTGCGTCCAGCGAGCGGGATGATCTCCCCATCGGTGAGTCGGCGATCGGGCGCGGACTCCGGTTTGCCCTCACCCTTGCCCGAGTCGGCGAGGTATTCCTCGATCTGCTCAGGAGGGGCTCCCGCGATGCGCCATTGCTCGACGGCGCGTTCGCTCCAATCGGCATCGGACATCATGTGGCCGAGCTGCTCGAAGTCCGATTCGTGCATTCCCACCCAGCAGCCGGAGGCCTCCCGGAGACGCGCCGTGAGGCCGACGTGGTCGGGATGGAAATGGGTGACCACGACACCTTCCACGTCGGTCACCGACAGTCCTGCGGCCTCGAGTCCCTGCTGCAGCGCGTTCCAGGATGTGTCGTTGTTCCAGCCGGCGTCGATCAGGACCACGCCGCGCGGGGATTCCACCGCGTAGACCTGGGTGTCGCCGACCGGGAGGTCAGCAACGGGAACGGGGATCGCGTGAATTCCATCGCCGATATCGAGTGAAGCTGTCATGGCACCGCCTGATTCTGATCTGTATCGCTTTGCTCACTATTCGTCGCTTTCGAAACTAGCTCAAAGGTTCAACTGATTGGCGGATTGGGTTCGATGATCGCGACGATCGACCGAATGTCGCCTGCGGGGATGTGGAAATGCTCGACGACCGAAACCGCCGTCGTCCGGTCCGGGCCTGCAGCGATGTCGAGAAGAAAGCGGGCAACGACGTCGTGGTGCCACTCGTGGAACGTCAACTCGCGCACCCGGCGGAGCGACCGGTACTCCGCCCCGTTCTCCAGACGATCTCGGATTTCGATCCCGCTGTCGCCGGTACGCTGACCGTTCTCGACGCGCCATGCGTCTTCAGCGAGCCGCACATGCGTTGCATCGTGGCTCAGAAGCGCGCGAATGTAGGAGCGCGCCATCGCCACCCGAGCACTGTCGGTGGGCTCGTCCGCGTGTGCGGACACGGCGGCCATGAGCGTGGGAGCCCAGTCCGGGCGGCAGATCACCAGATCGGGCAGGTACGGATGGGGCCTGTTGTATTCGAGGGGGGTGCCGTCGATTCGGGCGCAGAACATGCCCGCAGCCTGCGCGACCGCGACGGGTGCGGCCGAATCCCATTCCCATTGGCCCCCTGCATGCACGTACGCGTCGGCTTCGCCGCGTAGGACCGCCATGGCCTTGGCCCCTGCAGATCCCATACGTACGAGGTCGGCGCCCACCTTCCTCGCGACCTCACCGATGAACGCGGGAGGACGGCTGCCGCTGATCACAATGGAGGGCCGGTACCGTCCGAGGGGTTCGTGGGCGAAGGCCGATTCGTCGTTCGTCGAGTAGACGGCCCCGATCGCGGGCTGCGCGACGGCCGCGGCGGTGAGTCCCTTTCCTGCCTGCCACAACGCAACGTGGACTGCCCAATCGATGTAGCCGGGCCTGCCGTATTCATTCGAGCCGTCGAGCGGATCGATGATCCATACCCGCTCCGCGTCGATGCGCGCCGGGTTGTCGGCCGATTCCTCCGAGAGCACCAGGTCGCCGGGTCGCGCAGACGCGATCCGCTCGAGTATGTATGCGTTCGCAGCGTGATCACCACGGCGTCCGAGTTCGCGCCCGTAGTGTTCGTACCGTGCAGTTGCGCGAATGGTCAGCAACAGTTCTCCTGCACCCGCGGCGATCTCGGTGGCCAGGGCTGCGTCGTCGGTCATGCACTCCACAAAACCATGGTTCCTGCTCGCCGGGACCCGCGACCGTTGACCAGTTACTAGAACGCGTTCTATTGTCGGCTGCGGAAGAAGCTCACCGCAGCGGTAGACATCGGACGTTCAGGAGAACCGCGTGCTCACCGATCCACTGACAGCGGCCATCGCCGAAGCCGAGAAACTCGTGGCCACCGCACCGCACATCCGCACCGAACAAGACTTGACGGAGGGCTACGAGTACCTCGCCGGGGGAATCTCCGCGTGCGTGCACGCCGCGTTCGTGCACAGCAGTACACATCCGACATTCATCACGGGCACCGGTCCCTACGCCAAGATGGGTCTCGACAATCCCGACACTCTGTACTGGGGCGCTCCCGTGCGGGACAACGCCGAGTACGTCGTTACAGGACGTCGCGGCACCACCTGCGATCTGAGCTTCCAGGTGATGGCCGGTAATTACACCGATACGAACGTGCCCGGCAATGTGACAGCGTTCGACGATCGCGCGATCCGCATCGCGGACGACGACACCTTCGAGATCCGGTTCGGGCCCGGCCCCGAAGATCCCACGCGCAACTACTTCCACCTGTCCCCTGGTTCGTCGCAGCTCGTCGTCCGGGAGGTCTACAGCGATTGGACCCAGCAGCGCGGAACGCTCCGCATCGACCGGCTCGACACCTTGGGTACTCCCGCACCCGCCCCCACTCGCGACGACGTCTCTCGACGGTACGAGCGCGCCGCCCGCGCCCTGGTGTCGCGTGTGAAGACATGGCTGCAGTTTCCTCAGTGGTTCTATCTGGATCTTCCCGTCAACACCCTCACCGAGCCGCGTCGCACGCCCGGTGGGCTCGATACCCAGTACTCCTCGGTCGGTCATTTCGAGCTCTCGGACGACGAGGCGATGATCATCACGCTGCCCGCATCGGACGCCCCCTACCTGGGCTTCCAGCTCGGCAGTCTGTGGTACGTCTCGCTCGACTACACCGGTCACCAGACGTCGCTCAACAACTCCCAGGCACAGGTTGATCCCGATGGAATCATCCGGATCGTCGTTTCGAACCGCAATCCGGGGGTGACCAACTGGGTCGAGACCGTCGGTCACGACCGCGGCATCCTGCAGTTCCGCTGGCAGCGCCTCGACCGCCACCCGGGACCCGGAGAGGGTCCGGTTGCCGAAGTGGTCGCAGTCGACCGAGTGCCCGAGCTGCTGCCGTTCCATGGGTCGAATCGCATCACGCCGAACGACTGGGCGGCGCGCATCGCCGCCCGCCGGAGCGGCATAGCGGATCGGATGCTCGCGTGAGCGCCCCGGCGGGCCTCCTGCGCGATCAGGTGGTCGTCATCTCGGGTGTCGGCCCCGGACTCGGCCGCACACTCGCGGTACGGTGCGCCGAGCACGGCGCCGATGTCGTTCTGGCCGCTCGCACCCCGGAACGACTCGAACAGGTCGCGGCGGAGGTCACCGCGCTGGGCCGCCGCGCGGTGACCGTACCCACCGACATCACGGATGACGACTCGGCCGCCCACCTCGCACAGGTCGCGGCGCACGAGTTCGGGCAGGTCGACACCCTGGTGAACAACGCGTTCTCGATTCCCGCGATGAAATCGTTGGTGCGCACCGATTTTCAACATATTCGTGACAGCATCGAACTCACCGTGCTCGGCGCGCTCCGACTGACCGGACTGTTCACCGACCTACTAGGAACCGCGAAAGGTTCTGTGGTGAATGTGAATTCGATGGTCCTTCGGCATTCCCAAGAGCGCTACGGCAGTTACAAGCTGGCGAAGTCCGCACTACTCGCATCGTCACAGTCGCTTGCGACGGAACTCGGACCGAAAGGGATTCGCGTCAATTCCGTTGCCCCAGGATATATCTGGGGCCCGATTCTGCGCGGCTACTTCGAGCATCAGGCAGAGAAGTACGGCATGACGGTCGACCAGATCTACGACCACACCGCGACCGCGAGCGATCTGAAGCGCCTGCCCACCGTCGAGGAGATCGCCGATGCTGTGATCTTCCTTGCCTCGCCGATGGCATCGGCGATCACAGGCCAGTGCCTCGACGTCAACTGCGGCGAATACCACCACTGACGGGGACTGATCATGACCGAACGCACCACGATCGGCACCGCCGAATCGCTACACGAGTCCGCAACGCGCCTGACGGGCCTGACCGATTTCGGAACCGACAACTACAGCGAGGCACTCGGCGTCCTGCTCGACTCGTACGAGCGCGACGAGAAACTCACCCCACTCGGCAGCAAGATGTCGCGGGTGTTTCTGCGCGGAGCACTCGTCGCGCGGCTGTTGTCCGAGACCGCGTGGGCTCAGCACCCCGCGCACGCAGACGTCGAGATCACGCGACCGATCTTCGTGACGGGCCTGCCTCGCACCGGCACCACCGCACTGCATCGCCTCCTCACCGCCGACCCTGCCCACCAGGGTCTCGAGATGTGGCTGACCGAGATGCCGCAACCGCGCCCGCCCCGCGAGTCCTGGGGCGACAATCCGGTGTTCGCCGGGATCGAGTCGGCGTTCTCCCAGCATCACGTCGAGCACCCGGAGTTCATGGGTGTGCACTACATGTCGGCCGCCGAGGTCGAGGAATGCTGGCAACTCTTGCGCCAGTCGTTCCGGTCGATCTCGTACGAATGCCTCGCTCATCTGCCCACCTACTCGCAGTGGCTCGCCGGTCAGGACTGGACCGATGCGTATGCGCGCCATCGACGCAATCTTCAACTGATCGGCCTACCCGACGCCGGCAAGCGATGGGTGCTGAAGAACCCGAGCCACCTCTTCGCCCTCGACGAACTGCTCACGGTCTACCCGGATGCCCTCGTCGTGGTCACGCATCGCGACCCCCGCACGGTCATCCCTTCGGTCTGCAGCCTTGCCGCCCAGGCGACCGAGGGGTGGTCGGAGACATTCGTCGGCGACACCATCGGCCGCAGTCAACTCGACCTGTGGTCACGGGGTTACGCAACGTTCACCGAGGCCCGGTCGCGACACGACCCCGCACAGTTCGTCGACGTCGACTACCGGGACTTCGTCGCCGATCCGCTGGAGACGATCAGGGGCATCTACGACCGGCTCGACACCGACCTCACCATCGAGGCGGAGCGTGCGATGACGGCGATTCATGCCGAGAGCCGCAGCGGATCCCGCAAGCCCGCACACCGGTACACCCTCGAGGAATTCGGGTTGTGCGCCGAGGCCGTCGACGAACATTTCCCCGACTATGCATACCGCTGAATACGCCACCCGGCGACGGCCGGGTCGTTCCCGGCGTGACGCGTGGTGAGGATGTCGAGCAACGGAAACAGGGCCGCCGCGATCCGGTCCCCCGTCTCGACGAACTTGCGTTCCGACAGCCCGACCGGGTCGGGGATCCCCGGACTTCCGTCGGCATCGCTGGTGGAGCGATAGGCGTCGAGCCTCGTGACGGTGTCGGCTCCGGTCACGGTGGCGATCCGGTGCGCCTCGGTGAGGGTGAACGACTTCATCGATGAACCCGCGGCCAGTGCGCTGACCCGGTCGCGCTGGTCACCGGTCATGGTGAGCACCAGCGCTGCCCGTGCGATCATGTCCGAATCGACGCGGCGTGCTCGCCGTTCGGTCACGTGACCGCCCAGTCCCTCGATCACCGCGGCGGCTCGCGGTTCGATCGGGAACCCGACAAGTGCCCGGGTCCCGGCGCTCTCGGCGGTGAGTCCGCTGATCTGTCGTTCGGCGGCGTATGCGAGCGTGAGCCGCTCGGCGATCACGGAGCGGCACACGTTCCCGCTACAGACGAACAGAATGTGCACCCGCGCACTCTAGCGCCGACAGTATGCGCGCCTGACGTGCGCAGATGTTGGTCACCGCGGGTGAAGCCGCCGTTCACCGAGCCGACACCTACACGTCACCGAGCGCAGATTCGGAGCTGACCGACGGTGCCGGAACGACTCTCCGTCACTCTCGAACGAGACGGGGACGGTGCAGTCGACCGATACTTCGGTTAGCCTGACCTTCTCGCGGAGACGCCGCGGTTCAGGAGGTGTTGTGCACGTGTCGATTCGAAGAAGGATCATCCCGCTGTGCGCCGCGGTGTTGACAGCGTTCGCACTCACGGCGTGCGGACAGGATTCGGGGACGGACACGGGGGCGGACACGGCGGAGCGGAGTTCCGCGGAGGAGACCCGCGCCGTCGCAACCCCTATGGGAGAGGTGACGATTCCGGCTGACCCGCAACGCGTCGTCGTATTGAACTACGCGCTGGCCGGCTACCTCTACCACCTCGATGTTCCCATCGTCGGCGTCACACCCGAGGACGCGGACGTGGCGGGAACCTTCTCGGAGTTCTGGGCGGACGATGCAGAGGCTGCCGGAACCGAATTCCTTCCGTGGTCCGTAGACGGCTTCGATATCGAGGCCATCGCAGCGATGAATCCCGATCTCATCATCGCGGGCGGCGTCGGGTTCCCGTACCTTCAGGCTTCGGAGGCCTACGACAACCTCACCACGGTTGCCCCGACCGTGCTCGTGGACCGGCAGTTCCAGACCTGGCAGGAACAGTTCGGGTACCTCGCGAACGACGTGTTCGACCAGTCCGACGTACTCACGCAGCTGACGCAGGAGTACGAGGACCGCAGGACCGAGGTGATCGAGTCGATCACACCACCGCCCAACCCGGTCTCGTACGTCACGATCACGGCGGACGGCACTCCGTACGTCCTGATCGAGAACATGGGGCTGCCCGCCGATCTCGCCGACTTCGGGTTCGAACCGGCCCCCGTGTTCGCGGACAGCGGCGCCGAGCCCTACACGGAAGGCGGCGACATGTTCGAAGTCTCCCTGGAGACCATCGGGCAGGTCGTGACCACCCCGTCGGTGTTCGTCACCGGGTTCAACGGTCCCGGCCCGTCCGTCGAGGAACTGAAGGCCAACCCCATCTATGCCGCCCTTCCCGCATTCGCCGCCGGACACGCCTACGACATGCCGTATTGGGCGATCCGCGCAGACTACGACGAGTCGATGGCGTTTCTCGACCACCTCGAGGAGCAGTTCGCCTGACAGCCGCTCCGACGTGGGATGATCGAAAGTATGCCCGCACCACTTCCGCTCGACCCCATCGCCGAAGCCCACCGCCAGTGGACCCTCCACGGCTGGGGCGAGGTCGCCGACGGCATGGCCGCTGTGACCTCGGTTATGCGGGCCCAGCAGATCATGATCGCCCGCGTCGAGGAGGTCCTCAAACCGTTCGGTCTGACGTTCGCACGCTACGAACTGCTGACTCTCCTGCACTTCACGAAGTCGGGGGCGCTTCCGATGGCCAAGGCCAGTGCTCGACTACAGGTGCACCCGACCAGCGTCACCAACGCCGTCGACCGACTCGAAGGCGCAGGCCTCGTTCGACGCACGCCGCATCCGAGCGATCGTCGCGCCACACTGATCGAATTGACCGATGCCGGGCGCACGCTCGCCGTCGAGGCAACGGAGAAGCTCAATGCCGAGGTGTTCGCACGCCCCGGCATCCCGGAGGCAGACCTCGACGAACTGCTCCGAGTCCTGTCCGTGATGCGCCACGACGCAGGTGATTTCGACACAGGTGGCACGCCGACGAAGTGGTGAACGAGCAGTGAGGGCCGCCCCGGTCGGGGCGGCCCTCACTCGTCTCTACCGAATCCGCACGATCAAGCGTGCTTGAACTCCGGTGCGCGCTTCTCGATGAACGCGGCCATGCCTTCCTTCTGGTCGGCGGTCGCGAACGTCGAATGGAACACGCGGCGTTCGAATTTCACACCCTCGGCGAGCGTGGTCTCGAACGCGCGGTTGACCGCTTCCTTCGCCATGATCGCAACGGGCAACGACTTCGAGGCGATGGTCGTCGCCGTCTCGAGCGCGGCGTCGAACAGCTCGGCCACCGGCACGATCCGCGACACGAGCCCGGCGCGTTCGGCTTCCTCTGCGTCCATGTTGCGACCGGTGAGAACCATTTCCATCGCCTTGGCCTTGCCCACGGCGCGGGTCAGTCGCTGCGAGCCACCGATACCCGGGATGACGCCGAGGTTGATCTCGGGCTGCCCGAACTTCGCGGTGTCGGAGGCGATGATGAAGTCGCACAGCATCGCGAGTTCGCAGCCGCCACCGAGCGCGTAGCCGGAGACCGCGGCGACGATCGGGGTGCGTGCCGCCGAGAGGCGGTCCCACTCGGAGAAGAAGTCCTCCCCGTACACCTCGCTGAACGTCTTGGGCGCCATCTCCTTGATGTCGGCGCCGGCGGCGAAGGCTTTTTCGGAACCGGTGAGCAGGATCGCTCCGATCTCGGCGTCGGCATCGAGCTCCTCGACTGCCGCAACGACCTCGTGCATCAACTGGCTGTTGAGGGCGTTGAGCGCCTTCGGCCGGTTGAGCGTGATGATTCCGACTCGGCCCTTACGGTCGAGCAGGATGGTCTCGAACTCGCTCACTTGCTGTCCTCTTCTGTCGAACGGGTACGGATGTCGTTGATGATCGCAGAGAAATCGAGACCACCGCCGCCACCCTCGTTGAACCGGTGGTAGAGCTCCGCCGCGCGCAGACCGAGTTCCGCATCGACACCGTTGGTGCGGACCGCATTCGAGGCCAGGCCAAGGTCTTTGTCCATGAGTGCGACAGCGAATCCGGGTTGGTAGTCGTTGTTCGCCGGGGTCGTCGGGACCGGGCCCGGCACCGGGCAGTTGCTCGTCAGTGCCCAGCACTGTCCCGACGCGTTGGAGGCAACGTCGAACAAGGCTTGGTTGTCGAGGCCGAGTTTCTCGCCGAGTACGAACGCCTCGCTGATCGCGATCATCGACACACCGAGGATCATGTTGTTGCAGATCTTCGCGGCCTGGCCGTTGCCCGAACCGCCGCAGTGCACGACCTTGCGTCCCATGACCTCGAGCAACGGCTGCGCCGACCCGAAATCGTCCTCGGATCCGCCGACCATGAACGCGAGGGTGCCCGCGGTCGCGCCGGCGACACCGCCGGACACGGGTGCGTCGATGGCGCGGTGTCCCGCTGCCTGTGCGCGGGATGCGGCCTCACGAGCGTCGGCGACGTCGATGGTGGAGCTGTCGACGAACAGGGTGTCGGCCTTCGCGGTGGGCAGGATCTCGTCGTAGAGGTCCAGCACGAGTCCGCCGTTGGGAAGCATGGTGACGACGACGTCCGCGTTGCCCACGGCCTCGACCGCCGAGGCGACGATGGTGACGCCGTCCTTGGTGGCCTGTTCGGCAGCGGCGGGGACCGGGTCGAATCCGGTCACGGCGTAGCCGGCCTTCACCAGGTTCGCGGCCATCGGGCCGCCCATGTGCCCGAGTCCGAGGAAGGCAACGCTGGGGAGAGTGCTCATCTATCGATCTCCTTCGGGGACGGCGAGCCCGAGTTCGAGATCACCGAGCGGCTGGAAGTAGGCGTCGACGTCCGCGTCGGTGACGTCGGTGAGGGTCGCGGGGCTCCACGCGGGGTTGCGGTCCTTGTCGACCACCTGCGCGCGGATTCCTTCGACGAGATCATGGGTCTTCAACGACGCGAGCGACACTCGGTACTCCTCGTTGAGGACCTCTTCGAGGGTGTCGAGCTGCCGGGCGTGCCGCAACGACCGCAAGGTCGCCTCGAGCGCGACCGGAGACTTGCCGAGGATCGTCTCGGCTGTGGCCTGAGCGTCGGGAACATCACTGGCACGGAGTTGTTCGACGATCGCGCGAACGCTGTCGGCGGAGTAGGCCGCGTCGATCCAGCTCTGCTGCGCGAGCACGTCCGATTCCGGTGCGGGCTGCGAGTATTCGGCCAGCGCCTCTTCGACCGAACCCGATTCGAGCGCGGTGACGAACTTGTCGAGTGCTTCGGACGGGACGAAGTGGTCGGCGAACCCGAGTGCGATCGCGTCGCCCGCCTTCATTCGCCCGGTGGTCAGGGCGATGTGTGTGCCCAGCTCCCCCGGGGCTCGCGAGAGGAGGTAGGTTCCGCCGACGTCGGGAATGAACCCGATTCCGACCTCCGGCATTGCCAGAGAGGAACGTTCGGTGACGATCCGCACGTTGCCGTGCGCCGAGATCCCGATGCCGCCGCCCATCACGATGCCGTCCATGATCGCGACGTACGGCTTCGGGTAGCGGCCGATCGCGGCGTTGAGGATGTACTCGTCGCGCCAGAACTCCTGTGTGCCGGTGCCGCCGTCTTTCGCATCGTGGTAGATCGCAACGATGTCACCTCCCGCGCACAGACCACGTTCGCCTGCGCCGGAGACCACAACGGTCCGGATCGTGTCGTCGGTGGACCATTCGAGCAGCGCCTCGGCCATCGCTTGGACCATGGTGTGGTTGAGCGCGTTGATCGCCCTCGGCCGGTTCAGAGTGATCCGGCCGAGCCCGTTCTTCGCCTCGATGAGGATCTCGGGTTCGTTCCCCGTCATGCCGCTCCTGTCTGGGCCGCCGCCACCACGCTCCGCGCGATGACCAGCCGCATGATTTCGTTGGTTCCTTCCAGGATCTGGTGAACGCGCAGATCTCGCACGATCTTCTCGATCCCGTACTCGGCAAGGTAACCGTATCCGCCGTGCAACTGCAGGGCCTCGTTCGCCGCGGCGAAACCCGCGTCGGTCGCGAACCGCTTCGCCATCGCACAGAGTTCCACGACGTCGGCGGCCTCGGTGTCGAGCGCGTCGGCGGCCCGCCACAACAGGGTGCGCGCCGCTTCCAGTTCGGTGCGCATGTCGGCGAGCCGGAACTGCAGCGCCTGCGCATCGAGCAGCCGCTCACCGAATGCCTTGCGCTCAGCGAGATATGCGACTGTCCGATCGAGAGCGGTCTGGCCGCCGCCGACCGAACACGCAGCGATGTTCAGTCGTCCGCCGTTGAGCCCGTGCATCGCGATCCGAAAGCCGCCGCCTTCCTCGCCGAGGAGATTCTCCGCGGGAACGCGGGCGTCCTCGAAGATCACCTGTCGGGTGGGCTGGGCGTTCCAGCCCATCTTCTTCTCGTTGGCGCCGAACGACAGCCCCGGGGTGTCCTTCGGGATGATGAACGCGGATATTCCGCGGGCGCCGGTGTCGCCGGTGCGGGCCATCACCACGTACACGTCGGATGTGCCTGCACCCGAGATGAATTGTTTGACACCGTTGAGTACGTACTCGTCGCCGTCCCGGACGGCCTTGGTGCTCAAGGCAGCGGCGTCCGAACCGGCACCCGGTTCGGTGAGGCAATAGCTGCCGAGGTGCTCCATCGAGCACAGGCTCGGCAGCCACCGGCCACGCTGTTCGTCGTTGCCGTATTTGTCGATCATCCACGCCACCATGTTGTGGATCGAGATGTATGCGGCGATCGACGGGCAGCCCTTGGCGAGTTCCTCGAATATGCGGACGGAGTCGAGGCGTCGCAGCCCGGACCCGCCGACGTCCTCTCGAACGTAGATTCCTCCCATGCCGAGTGCTGCGGCCTTGCGCAGCACGTCGACCGGGAAGTGCTTCTCCTGGTCCCATTCGACCGCGTTCGGAGCCAGGTACTCGGTGGCGAAGTCGCGGGCGGTGTCGCGGATCGCCCGATCGTCGTCGGTGAGTGCGAACATTGTCGGTGCCGCCTAGTCCATGGTCGGGATGACGAAGTGGTCGGTGTCGGCCACGTGGGCGCCCTCGATGTCGCCTTCCTTGACACCGGAGGGGAAGCGCTGCGTGACGGTCTTGGTCTTGGTGTAGAAGCGGAAGGCATCGGGGCCGTGCTGGTTGAGGTCGCCGAAGCCCGATGCCTTCCAGCCGCCGAACGTGTAGTACGCGATCGGGACGGGGATCGGGACGTTGACGCCGACCATGCCGACCTCGACGCGGCGAGTGAAGTCGCGGGCGGTGTCGCCGTCGCGGGTGAAGATCGCGACGCCGTTGCCGTATTCGTGTTCGGTGGGCAGACGCAATGCTTCCTCGTAGTCGGCGGCGCGCACGACTGTCAGGACGGGCCCGAAGATCTCCTCGAGGTAGATCGACATACCGGGGGTGACCTTGTCGAACAGGGTGGGGCCGGAGAAGAAGCCGTTCTCGTGACCCGCGAGGACGAAATCACGACCGTCGACGACGAGCTCGGCACCTTCCTCGACGCCCTTGGCGATGTACCCGTGGACGCGGTCGCGTGCGTCGGCCGTCACGAGTGGACCGAAGTCGGCCTTCTCGTCGGTACCGGGACCGACGCGCAGATCCGCGATACGTTCGGTGAGCTTGGCGACGAGCCGGTCTGCGGTCTCCTCACCGACGGGCACCGCGACGGACAAGGCCATGCAGCGTTCGCCTGCGGCCCCGTAGGCGGCGCCGACGAGCGCGTCGGCGACCTGGTCCATGTCGGCGTCGGGCATGATGATCGCGTGGTTCTTGGCGCCGCCGAAGCACTGGGCGCGCTTGCCGTTCTTCGCGGCGGTTTCGTAGATGTACTGCGCGATCGGCGTGGACCCGACGAACCCGACGGCCTTGATGCGCGGATCTTCGAGCAGGACGTCGACGGATTCCTTGTCGCCGTTGACGACGTTGAACACCCCGGCGGGCAGGCCCGCTTCGAGGAACAGTTCCGCCAGACGCAACGGCACCGAGGGGTCACGCTCGGAAGGCTTGAGGACGAAGGCATTGCCACTGGCGAGGGCCGGGCCGGCCTTCCACAGCGGGATCATCGCGGGGAAGTTGAACGGGGTGATCCCGGCGACGACACCGAGGGGTTGCCGCATCGAGTAGACGTCGATGCCGGTGCCGGCGGAGTCGGTGAATTCACCCTTGAGCATGTGTGCTGCACCGAGGCACACCTCGATGACTTCGAGCCCTCGCTGAACGTCGCCGCGCGCATCGGGGATGGTCTTGCCGTGCTCGCTCGAGAGCAACGCGGCAAGTTCGTCCATGTTGTCCTGCACGAGTTGGACGAATCGCATCAGCACACGGACCCGCTTCTGCGGGTTCCACGAGCCCCATTCCTTCTGTGCCTCTTCGGCGTTGACGATGGCGGCCTCGATCTCCGCCTTCGTGGCGAGCGGGACGCGCGCCTGGACTTCACCGGTGCTGGGTTCGAAGACGTCCCCGAATCGTCCGGACGTCCCGGCGACATGCTTGCCGCCGATGAAATGGGTGAGTTCTCGAACGCTCATGTCGACCAGTCCTTTGAGATAGTTGTGTCGATGACCGAGGCGTAGCCGCAGACCACACCCGGAAGTCTTCGACCATCCTATAGTTGGAAGTCCATGTATGTCTACCGTCACATTCCGGGCCACCGCGTATCGAGCAGTAGATCAGCGCAAACGACGGTAGAGATCCTCGAGATCGGACATACCGCGGATCACCACGGCCTCATCCGTTCCACCCGCCCGCAGAGCCCGGCGCAGCAACATCGGATCCAGATCGTCCATCGCAGGCCGGAAACGCTCGACCGGAAGCTCCGGCAGTTCGGTGTCGTCCCCGTAGAAATCACCGTCGTCGGGCTCGTCCTCCTCGACCCCTCCGATGAGTCCCGACACCTCCACACCCCGCAGCGTCAAGACGGACATCGGGTTCTCATCGACGTGCTCGGCCAACAGGAACGCGACCGCCGCAGCATGCTTACACGGCCAACCGCCGTCGGGACACGTGCAGTCGAAGTCGAGTTCACCGGCGCGGCGCGGCAGCAACAGCGGCCCGAGTTCCTCGGGCAGCACTCCCCCCGCCAGGCGCGCGAGCAATCCGGGTGACGAACGCACCCGTTCGATCAGTTCCTCGACAGCCTCGTCCGACAACGTGCGCACCGTGACGGTGGCCGTGAACGGGCGCAGTTGGCTGCCCTGCACCTCGCCGATCACGGCGCCGGGCTCGAGTCGTATGGACACCACCTGACCCGATCGCGCATACGCACGGCCCCGGGTCAGCCGGCCTTTATCGGCCACCTGTTCCATCGTCGCGATGAGTTCTTTCGACCACCAGCTGCGGCCGATCGCGCCGCGCTTGGTGCGAGCCTCCACGCCGTGCATCGCCGATTCGGCGGTGCCGTACCTGCCTGCGTTCCTCCGGCCCGCCATCAGTCACCCACCGCATCGTCGCCCAGGGTCAGCAGCGAGTGCAGCTGATCGGTGGACAGTTCGGTGATCCAGTTCTCCCCCACTCCGACCGCAAGATCGGCGAGTTCCTGTTTCCCGGTGAGCATTTCATCGATCCGTTCTTCGACTGTGCCCACGCACACCAGCTTGCGCACCTGCACGTCGCGGCGTTGCCCGATGCGAAATGCGCGGTCGGTGGCCTGATTCTCGACCGCCGGATTCCACCAACGATCCAGATGCACCACGTGGTTGGCGGCCGTCAAGTTCAGACCCGTGCCACCCGCTTTGAGCGACAGAAGCATGATCGGGGGCCCTGCACCGTCCTGCTGGAATCGGGTGACCATGTCGTCGCGCTTCGCCTTCGGCACACCGCCGTGCAGGAACGGCACCTCGGTCGCGAAACGTTGTTCGAGATACGGCGCGACGAGGGTGCCGAACTCACGGAACTGCGTGAACAGCAGGACCTTCTCGCCGTCGCCGAGCACCGATTCGACGATGTCCTCGATCAACCCGAGCTTGCCCGACCGGTGCCGCCCGCGGCGCAGCACCGGAGAGCCGTCGCCGAGATAATGGGCGGGATGGTTACACACCTGCTTGAGGCGGGTCAGCGCCGCCAGCACTGCGCCCTTACGGGCCATTCCCTCCTTGTCGCGGATCTTGCGCATCATGTCGTCGACAACGGCCCGGTACAGCGCGGCCTGTTCGGCGGTGAGGTTGGCCCGCACGGTCTGCTCGAACTTCTCCGGCAGATCGGAGATCACGTCGGGGTCGGTCTTGACGCGCCTCAGCACGAACGGTGCGGTCAGAGCACGCAGTCGTGCGGCCGCCGCCGAATCATGATCGCGTTCGATGGGTACCGCGAACTTCGCCCGGAACCCTGCAGCGCTGCCGAGCAGTTTCGGGTTCGCGAAGTCGAGGATCGAGCGGAGTTCCTCGAGCCGGTTCTCGACGGGTGTGCCGGTGAGTGCGATTCGGTGTGCTGCGTGAATAGCGCGCGTAGCCCGTGACTGTCCGGTGCTCGCGTTCTTCACGTGCTGCGCCTCGTCGAGCACGATCCGCCGCCACCACAGCTCCGTCAGCTGCGCGATGTCACGCGCGACGATTGCGTAGGTGGTGATCACCAGGTCGTGATCGGCTACCGCTGCGGCGAGCGCCTCGTCGCGCAGACGCGAAGGGCCGTGGTGTACGTAGACGCGCAGACCCGGAACGAACCGCTCTGCCTCCCGATGCCAATTGCCGACGACGGACATCGGACACACCAGCAGCGTCGGCGCCGTGCCCTCACCCGGACTGCCTGGCTGTGACACCTCCTGTTCGTGGGCCAGCAACGCGAGCACCTGCACCGTCTTGCCCAGGCCCATGTCGTCCGCGAGCACAGCACCGAGACCGAGCCTGGTCATGAATGCGAGCCAGTCGAGTCCCCGCTGCTGGTAGGGGCGTAGTTCGGTGCGCATGTCCTTCGGCACCGGCACCGGCTCGGGATGCACCTGGCCGTCGAGCAGCGTCTCGACCCACCCGGAGGCGGTGATATCGGTGACTTCGACCGGCGGCGGGTCATCTCCGGTGAACTGCGCGAACAAGGAACCGAGCGAGCCGTCCTGCTCCGAATGGGCATTGACGTATTCGGCAGCGCGGGCCAGCGCCTCATTGTCGGCGCGAACCCATTTGCCGCGTAGCTTCACCAGGTCGCTGTTCGCGGCGACGAGTTCTTCCATCTCGGAGTGTGTGAGCAACATGTCGCCGACGGCGAGCTGCCACTCGTAGGTGACGATCGCGTTCATTCCCACCGAGCTCTCGTCGGCAGTCACCGGTGCGACCGATGAATTCACCTTCAGGCGCAGCGACGGGTCGACCGTGGCCCACGCTCTCGACAGTAGCAGCGACACGCCCGCCGCCTGCAGAGCGCGCGCGCCGTGCTCCACGAGATCGATCACGACCGGGGTCGGCAGCAGCAGATCCAGCGTGTCGGGGTCGCGCGGGACATCCTGTAGTCGCGGGTACGCGTTGAGCGCGGATCCGAGCTTGCGGACACCGATCTGAAGAAGATGCGCGTCGGTCGACTCCACCGGCAGGGGAATCGGCGACCGCCCCTCCGTCTGCAGGCACACTTCGAGACGCCACAACACGTCGGCACCGACGTCCGCATCGTCACTGTCGTCCGGCTCCACCAGGCGAAGCACGAGGCCGGGTTCGAATCCCGCGAGGCTGGCCCGCCACTCGTCGAGGGCGTCGGCCATCCGTTGGCTGCCGCGCGGATGCGGGTTGCCATCAGCCAGCGCGGCAACGAGGGGATGCAGCGACGTCGATGGCCGGTGCAGACCTCGCACGATCGGGTCGGTCAGCTCGGCACACATGTCGTCGAGCAGTGCCGCAGGACGGCCGAGCTGGCGTTGGACCGGCGGCATCGCCGCAGCGAGTTCCGCAAGCCACGCCCGTGTCTTCTCGCCGCCGAGGAGCTGCCAGCGAGCCCACCACTGTTTCTCGGCCCGCTCCAGCCCGGGCGCGACCCGGCCGGACTGCGCCCACCGTTCGATGCCACGTGCGACGTGGACGAGGAAACGCAGATCACCCGCAATTCCCTGCGCGCGGCGCGGGACGTCGAGCAGGAGTTCGGCCGCGTCGGGCGGTGCGACAGCGATGGCGGGCAGGACGCGCGGTGCGGTGTCACCGGGCAGCGTCAGCTCGACCCGGTGCCGGAAGGGCCGGTCCGTCCACCGGCGCAGCGCCGACGGTAGCTCCGCGCTGTCGGCAAGGCCGGCGGCAGGCGTTTCGTCCGGTTCGCGCCACAGCATGAGACCCGATCCCGGTGACCAGAGCCCGTGCAAGAACATCCCTATATGGTGCCAGCCCTCGTCGACATCCGAAGTGGCAGGCTGTGACCATGGCGCTTGCGTACGGTTTCTCGGAATACGGCGGACCCGATACCCAGCAGGTCTTCGACCTGGAAGTACCTCGGCCCGGCCCTGGTCAGCTCGTCGTCGCCGTTCACGCTGCCGGAGTGAATCCGGCCGACTGGAAGGTACGGACGGGCACCCGCAAGGACACCGTTCCGGTGACATTGCCTGCCGTCCTCGGACGGGAGGTGTCGGGTGTGGTCACGGCAGTCGGCGGGAACGGCCGGGACTTCTCGGTGGGCGATGCCGTATTCGGTTCGACCGCCACGGGTTTCGGCGGTTATGCCGAGTACACGGTGCTCAACGCGGACAGTGCCGCGTACAAGCCCGAAGCGCTCGGTTTCGCTGCGGCCGCGACCGTTCCGGTTGCGCTGGGCACAGCGCTCGACATCGTCGAGCAACTCGAGATCGTGGATGCGGACACCGTTCTGGTACTGGGCGCCGGGGGCGGTGTCGGCTCGGCCGTCACCCAACTGGCCCACGCGCGGGGCGCGGCGGTACTCGGTGTCACGAGTGCAGGGAAATCGGATCTCGTGGAGTCCAACAGCGGAATCTGGATAGAGTCCGGATCCGGCAGCGACGAACGGATCGTCGAGGCAGGCCAGCGGGTGGGGAAAGTGACGGTGATCGTCGACCTGGTGGGCGGGGACGTCCTGGCCGACGCCGCAGCTACCTGCGGACCCGCCGTGCGCCTGATCAGCGTCGCCGATCCGACCCTGGGGTCCGAGCTCGGCGGTTCGGGTGTCGACCGTCGCCGCACCACCGAGGTGTTCACGCGGGTCGCGACACTCGTCGAAACGGGTGTCCTCGACCCGAGGATCGAGCACACCTTCCCGCTCCGCGAAGCCGGACGCGCCCTGGCGCTCGTCGAGGAAGGGCACGCGCGCGGCAAAGTGGTCGTCACCGTCCGCTGAACACTCGCCGCCGAATACCGACCTCGAGCACGGTCTGGATCGAGGAGCGTGGGCGGAGGAGGATGTGCGTATGCCAGTCCTGATCCAGGTTCTCGAGCAGACATACAGTGCTCACACGCCGTGGGAACAGGTGAAGTACGCGTTCATCGACTGGGACCACGTCACCACATTGCGTCTCGACGGCCAGTGCGGGGTGTGGCTCGACGGGACCAAACACGGTGAGTCGCACCGACTCGCCGCGACCGCCAGTCCCGAGGATGCGATCTTCTTCCTGCTCAGGGTCTACGACCGGATCGCCGAATGCCGCCAGTCCGGTGGTTCCTGGATCGTCGGACACGACGGACGCACGGTCGCATCGATCCGCGCGACGCGTTTCCCGCTGACCACCGAGGGCTGACTTCCCAGTGCGTTCCGGCCGCGGCGTCGATGCCGCGCAGGTGGGTGCGTGCCCACGACATCACGCGCGCAAGTCCGTGGGGCGCGCAAACACGACATGTCGACGCGAACCTGTCACCATCATCCGATGCGTGGGGGAAACGCGAAGTGGTGGGTGCCGGCGGTGGTGATCGCCATGGTCGTGTCGTGGTGGTTCGACTCGTCTCCACCACCGTCGGATCCCGCTCCCGGTAGTCCTTCGCGCGCGCTGATCGACGAGTTGCTCGCCGCAGTGACGGTTGTATCCGTGCGGCCGCACCCCGGTGGATACGTGCGCGACTGCGGAGGCGAAGGTGGGTGTGTCTTCGGAGAAGCGTGGACGGACGAGCACCCCGGTCCGGGCGGGCGCGACGGCTGCGACACCCGCAACAACGTGCTCGCACGGGACCTTCGTGACGTCGTATTCCGGCCGGGCAGCGACGAGTGCGTCGTCCTCAGCGGAACACTCGACGATCCGTACACCGGCGCGCGCGTGCAGTTCCGGCGCACCCATGCGAACGCGGTGCACATCGATCACATCTATCCACTCGCGGCGGCGTGGGATCACGGCGCCGCGCAGTGGTCTGCGGAGCTTCGGCGGCAGTTCGCGAACGACGTGGTGTACAACCTCATTGCCGTCGACGGCGCCACGAACATGACCAAACGCGATCACACCCCAGCGGGGTGGCTACCTCCCGCCACCGGGTACCGGTGCTGGTTTGCAGGCAAGTATCTGACAGTCGCGCTGAGGTATGGGTTACCGATCACGGTGGAGGATCACAGCGCCCTCGCCGACTCTGCCCGCACGTGCCCGCGATGACGATCAGACGGACGGCAGATTCTGTGGAATCCAGGCGGGATCACGCTTTTCCATGAACGCCCGCATTCCTTCGCGGGGCTCCGGGGAAGTCTCGAGGGCGCCGAACATGGTTTGGTAGTCGAACAGTCCGTAGCGCTCGTTGAGCATGCGTTTGACCTGGGCGCGCGCGATGGGCGCCGTCTGCAACACTTCGCGGGCCGCAGTGAGGGCGGCTTCGCGCAGCTGTTCGTGCGGGACGACGCGGGAGATCACGCCGAGCCGCAGGGCCTCGGCCGCGTCGAATCTCCGGGCGGACAGGATCAGATCGCGGGCCGCTGCCAATCCGACATGTGCGGGCAGTGCCGCGGCAAAGGTTGCGTCGGGGATTCCGCGCAAGAGTTCGGGCACGCGGAAGGTGGCGCGGTCGCTGGCCACCGCGATGTCGGACATCATGGCCACGAGCAACCCACCCGCCTGGCAGATTCCGTTGACGGCGGAGATAACGGGCGCGCGGCTGTCGCGGATGGTCAGGAACGGGACGACTTCGTCACCTGAAAGCCCTTCCGGCAGTTGGTCGCCCGGCTCCGAGCGGCCGCCCAGATCGCCGCCCGGCGCGAAGACGTCGTCGACTCCGGTGATGATCAGGGCACCGAGATCGGGGTCGGTGTTGACCAGCTTGACCGCGCGCTTGAGGCCGTAGTACATCGCCGGGGTGAATGCGTTGCGTGCGGCAGGCCGGTCGATGATGCACCACCCGATCGCACCCTCGCGTTCGAATCGCAGTCCACCGGCACCCAGATCGTCTCCCATATCGCGAACATACATCATTCTTGTTTGCGAGAACAGCATTCCGGTCGGGGTGCGGGCTACCGTGTCAAGATGGCCTCGCGCATCTCCAAGGACACTCGGCTGTGCATCTCACTCTCGGGACGGCCCAGCAATATCGGCACCCGGTTCCACAACTACCTCTATGACGAACTCGGCCTCGATTTCGTGTACAAGGCATTTCGGCCCAGCGATATCGCCGATGCCGTGGCCGGAATCCGAGGACTCGGGATCCGGGGCGCGGGTGTGTCGATGCCCTTCAAGGAATCGGTGCTGCCGATGATGGATGTCCTCCACGACTCCGCCCGAGCAATCGAATCGGTCAACACGATCGTCAACGACGACGGCATCCTCCACGCTTACAACACCGACTACCAGGCCGTGGTGGACCTGCTTGCCGCACACGAGGTCGACCCCACCGTGCCGGTCGTGATCGCCGGGAGTGGCGGCATGGCCAAGGCGGTCGCGGCAGCACTTCGCCACAGCGGCTTCACCGAGGGCACCGTCGTCGCGCGCAACGAGACCAGCGGCAGGGCACTTGCTCAGAAATACGGCTACGCGTGGCGTGGCGATGCGACCGACCTCTCTGCGGGATTGCTCGTCAACGCCACTCCGATCGGAATGTCCGGCGGCGGAGCGGACTCCGAGGCGCTGCCGTTCCCCGGCAACCTGATCGCCTCGGCATCGACAGTGTTCGACGTGGTCGCCGTACCACCGGAGACCCCGCTCATCCGCGACGCCAGGGAGCACGGGGTGCGCACCATCACCGGAGCCGAGGTGATCGCACTCCAGGCGGCACTCCAGTTCGAGCTCTACACCGGCGTGAAGCCGACCTCCGAACAGATCCGGCGCGCATCCGAGTACTCCAGGCAGTGACATACGGCCGGCCGTATTCACCGCACCGCCGCCCTCACAGCACCGCTGTACTCACACTGTTCCGATGACCTCCAGCCCGTCCAGAACCACGCTCGCCGCGTCGACTGCAAGGTTCATCTCGGCGCGGGTCAGATCTCGGGTCGCGGGGTTCTGTAAGCCGAAGTTGTTGACCCAGGCCACCGTTCGTGCCGATTGGAACATGAACGTCGTGGTCGGAGTGTCGCCGACGAGATCCCCGACGAACCAACCGGTGAAGAACGGCTCCATATCGGTGCCGTAGACCCGCTCGAACTCGTCGGCAATGACCGGTGCCGCCGCGACGAGAGCCTCACCGAAGGTATAGAAGTCGCGGGTGTGCTGCGGTGTCGATCCGATCGCCTCGAGCGCCTCGGGGAAATCGATCACAAGATGCGCCACGATCGCGCCCGTGAGCACTCGCCCCGGGCTGCGGTCGCACTGCTCGGTGAGCGCGAAGGCCGCTGCCCAGTGGGGAGCCGGTGTACCGCCGGTGACGTACGCATGGAGGTTGGCCAGGTACAGCCGCACCACCTCGACCGCCAGTTCCTCCGCCCATTCCGGATCGTCGTAGATACCTGCCGTGAGGGTCGGCTCCGTCGAAGTGAGGATCTCGTCGAACGCGAGGACGAATGTTCCACGGTAATCGTCGCTGCGCGTGAGCACCTCGCGCAGTGCACCGATGCGAGCCTGCGCGTCGGCGAAGGTCTCGATCCCGGCCGGATCGGTGAGCGTGGCCAGCTCGGACGAGGGCTCGATGCCTGCGCACGCCGCCAGGGCGGGTGTTCCCTGGCCGCCAGGTGCGGCAGCGGCAACAGGCGCGCATACGACGGCACCGAACAGAGCCGCCGCGACCAACGGGAACGCTACACGTCCAGGAATTTTGAATGTCACCCTCGGTAACATACGCAGTCGCTCCCCCGCCGAACCACTCCCGGTGCATTCTTGCCGTCCCGCTGCGTCATCCGGTCGCGATCTCCCGGCGCGCATCACCCGACCACTGCGACCACGATCCGGGGAACAGGGACGCATCGATACCCACGATCGCCAGCGCTGCGATCTCGTGCGCCGCGGTGACCCCCGAGCCGCAGTACACAGCCACATCGCCGGTCACACCCAACTCCGCGAACCGGGCCGCCAGCTGATCCGCGGGCCGGAAGGTGCCGTCCTCACGGAGATTTCCGCCGGTCGGCGCGTTGATCGCACCGGGAATGTGCCCCGCACGCGAGTCCACCGGTTCCTCGTCGCCGAAATAGCGCTCCGCGCTACGGGCATCGAGGAGTACGCCGTGCGACGGAAACTCTGCGACCTCGTCGATGTCGACCGTCGGCATGTGTCCTGCGCTGAGAGTGACCGACCCCGGCCTGTGTTCCGCCCCGGGGCCGGCCGCGACAGGATGACCTCCTGCGATCCACGCGGGAAGCCCGCCGTCGAGCAGGCGGACGTCCGCCAGACCGGCCCATTCGAGCAGCCACCACGCGCGCGCCGCCGCCATTCCGCCGGTTGCGTCGTAGGCGACCACCGCGGAGCCGTCGGAGATCCCCCACCCGCGGGCTTCCGCTTGCAGGCGCTCGATGTCGGGCAGGGGATGACGGCCCAGTTCGACGGAGGGCGGATCGGCGAGCTCGGCGTCGAGATCGACGAACACGGCACCCGGAATGTGGCCTTCGCGGTACTTCTCCCGACCGTGCCGGTCGCCGAGCATCCAGCGCACATCCAACAGGATCGGTGGCACGCCGGCATCGATACGGTCCGCGAGTTCGGCAGCGGAGATGAGCACATTTCGGTGGGCCATACCGAATAGTGACACGTCGAGGCGCCTGAACGCGCCACAGTACTGCCCGATTCGTCCCTTTTCGGTGTCGGTTCTGCAATGTGGGCACTGTTGAGGGGATTTGCTGTCCGGTTAGCACTATCGTCGAGGCGTGACCAACCGCCAGCCGACGACACCTACAGCCGAACCGGGGCAATTCCCGGTACTGTGGCCGGTTCAGACCCGCTGGGCCGACAACGATCACTACGGCCACGTCAACAACGTGACCTACTATTCGTATTTCGACTCGGCAGTCAACGGCTGGCTCATGGCCACAACCGGCGTGGACATTCGCGAGCTCGACGCGATCGGCGTTGTCGCCGAGACCTCGTGCCGCTATCTCGCAGAACTGTCGTTTCCCGATCGCCTTCAAGTGGGCCTCTCGGTAGAGGGGCTCGGCCGCCGATCGGTGACCTACTCACTCGCCATTTTCCGCGAGGAGGACGACGGCACGCTCGTTGCTGCCGCCACCGGACGCTTCACACACGTGTACGTCGACATGAACACCCGGCGCCCCGTCCCGATCCCCGAGCAGATCCGGAAAGCCGTCCACAAACTCGTCACCCGCTCGGCCTGAGCCGCACATACGGTCGGTTGCCGACCGTCACCGAGGGATCATCCCGAGAAGCGGCACAGTGCGCTGGCGAACGAGTTCACGCATCACCAGCGACATGTTGGTGCGCTCTACACCGGGAATCTCGAGAATCTGCCCGGCAAGCCGGTACAGATCGTCTGTGTCGCGAGCGACGATCTTGACCGACAGATCGATCGGACCCGCAAGCCCGTAGACCTCGACGACCTCGGGAATCCCCTCCAGCGCATCGACCACCTCGGCGAGACGATGCTGGTCCACCGTGGTCGCCACGTACGCCGCAAGCGGGTAGCCGAGCACCACCGGATCGACTCTCCGCTCGAACGACGCCAGCAACCCTTCCTCATCCCAGCGCGCGAGGCGTGCCTGCACGGTGTTGCGGGACAACCCCAGTCGCTGAGCCAATTCGACACCCGTGGCCCTGGGCGTGCGGGCCAGCTCGATCAGCAGACGGGCGTCGGTCGCGTCCACATTGGTCATCCTTCACAGTGTGCCACCGTTCGACCGACGATCTCTGTGCTTCTTGCACAACCAGGCCGCGTTCGATTGCGCACTTTCACCGAACGTGGATCATGTGAGGTACAGCACAATACAAGCCCGGTTCGTCCCACAAGGACCTCCGGGCCTGCACCGACGAGGTGATCGACGATGGTTGCATCCCCGACCTATCCGGTCCAGCTCATCCAGCCCGATGGCCGGCGCGTCCACAACCCCGAATACTCCGCGTTGGTCGCCGACGTCGATGCCGCGCGCCTGCGCGAGATCTATCGCGATCTCGTCGTCGTCCGCCGACTCGACACCGAAGCCACCGCGCTCCAGCGACAGGGCGAGCTCGGGCTCTGGGCCCCGCTGACCGGCCAAGAGGCCGCACAAGTGGGATCCGCCCATGCGCTGCGGCCCGACGACTACATTTTCACCAGCTACCGTGAGCACGGAGTCGCCTGGTGTCGCGGAGTCGACCCCGCCGACATGACCCGGATGTGGCGCGGCTGCTCCCACTCCGGCTGGGATCCGGCCACCGTGAACATGACGAACCCCGCGATCGTGGTGGGTTCGCAGGGGCTGCATGCCACCGGCTACGCGATGGGCGCCAAGCTCGACGGCGCAGACATCGCGACCGTCGTCTATTTCGGGGACGGCGCCACCAGCCAGGGCGACGTGTCGGAGGCGCTGGGCTTCGCTGTGAGCTGGGGGGTCGGGGTCGTCTTCTTCTGCCAGAACAACCACTGGGCGATCAGTGCCCCCACTCAGGTCCAGACACCGGTTCCGCTCGCGCAACGCGCCGCCGGATTCGGGATGCCTGCCGTGCAGGTCGACGGCAACGATGTGCTCGCGGTCCTCGCAGTCACTCGACGTGCCGCGCAGCACACACGTGACGGAGCCGGACCGTTCTTCGTCGAGGCCCTGACCTACCGGATGGGGCCGCACACCACCTCGGACGACCCCAGCCGCTACCGCACCGACGCCGACCTCGACGAATGGCGAGCTCGCGACCCGATCGAACGGGTCCGAAAGTTGCTCGAACGGGAGGGCCTCGCCGACGACGCGTTCCTCGCCGACGTGAAGGACACCTCCGACACCGCTGCAACGCGCCTGCGCACCGGCACTCTCGCCCTGCCCGATCCGGAACCGCTGAGCATGTTCGACCACGTGTACGCCACCGAGCATCCCCTGATCGAACGCGAACGCGCCGACTACGCCGGCTATCTCACGAGCTTCGAGACGCCGAAATTCGATATCCCGGAGGAGGCCGCACGATGACCACCACGACGATGACACTCGGCGCAGCGCTCAATGCCGGTCTGCGACGGGCCCTCGAACACGATCGCAAGGTCGTGATCATGGGCGAGGACGTAGGCAAGCTCGGCGGTGTCTTCCGCATCACCGACACACTGCAGAAGGATTTCGGGGACGGCCGGGTGATCGATACCCCACTGGCCGAGTCCGGAATCGTCGGTACCGCGTTCGGGATGGCACTGCGCGGCTACCGGCCGGTGTGTGAAATCCAATTCGACGGGTTCGTCTACCCGGCGTTCGACCAGATCGTCTCCCAGGTCGCGAAGATCCACTACCGGACAGCGGGTGCCGTCCGAGCCCCTCTGACGATCCGTATCCCGTATGGCGGGGGGATCGGCGCGGTCGAGCACCATTCGGAATCGCCCGAGGTGTATTTCACGCACACCGCGGGCCTACGGGTGGTGTCCCCCAGCAACCCCGCCGACGCGTTCGCGATGATCCAGCAGTCCATCGCCCTCGATGACCCGGTGATTTTCCTCGAACCGAAGCACCGCTATTGGGAACGCGGCTCCGTCGACGTCGACGCGCAACCGGACCTGCCGCTCGATCGGGCCCGTATCGTCCGATCCGGGACCGATGCCACCCTCGTGACCTTCGGCGCACTCGTGACGACGGCCCTCCACTCCGCGGATATCGCTGACGGCGAGGGGCATTCGATCGAGGTCATCGACCTGCGGTCGCTGTCCCCCATCGATTTCGACACGATCGAGGAATCGGTGCGCCGCACGGGCCGGCTCGTCGTCGTGCAGGAGGCGCCTGTGTTCTGCGGGGTGGGGGCCGAAATCGCTGCGCATATCGGTGAACGTTGCTTCTATCAGCTGGAGGCTCCGGTACTTCGGGTGGGCGGATTCGACATTCCGTATCCCCCTGCAAAGCTCGAATCCCACCATCGCCCCGACCCCGACCGGATACTCGACGCCGTCGACCGCAGTCTCGCGGCGTGACGATTGGAGGACCGATGGTCGACACCGTCAAGGAATTCCGGTTGCCCGATCTGGGTGAGGGCCTGACCGACGCGGATCTTGTCGCGTGGAAGGTGCAGGTAGGCGACCACCTCGAGCTCAACCAGGTAATCGCCGAGGTGGAGACGGCGAAGGCTGCGGTGGAGTTGCCGTCGCCGTACGCCGGCACCGTCGCCGAACTGCTCGCCTCCCCCGGCGACACCGTGCCGGTGGGGGCGACGTTGCTGCGGATCACGGTGTCCGGTAGCGGTGGCTCCGATACCGACACCCCCGCCGCGAAGCCTGATCAGCCGGAAACCGAGCAGCGACCGCAGGTTCTCGTCGGTTACGGCCCCGGTGACGCCCCTGTCAGCAGACGCGCCTCTCGGAAGGCATTGTCCGAGACCGACTCCGACGAGAAGATGAGCAGCAGCGGCACTGTCGCGCTTCGGCCCGACGCGAAGCCCGGCGCCCGACGGGAGGCGAAGGACCTCGGCGTCGACCTCGCTACCGTCGAGGGCACAGGTCCCGGTGGTGTGATCACCCGCGCCGATGTGCGGCGCCGCGCCGACCGGGGTCTTCCGCAGGCATCCGGTACCGACGACGACACGCGCGTGTCCATCCGCGGGATACGCAAGCGCAGCGCCGCGGCCGTCACACGCAGTGCCTTCACGGCTCCCCATGCGACGGTGTTCCTGACGTGCGATGCCACGCATACTGTCGAACTGGTGACGCGGCTGCGGTCGTCACCTCCGTTCGACGGCACGCACCTGACATCGCTGTCCGTCGTCGCGACCGCACTGATGCGCGCCATCGCCGACGAGCCGTCGCTGAATTCGTCGTGGGACGAGGAAGCCCAGGAGATCGTCGTTCACCACCGTGTTCATCTGGGTGTCGCGACAGCCACCGACGAAGGCCTGAAGGTACCGGTGGTGCGCGATGCGCACGCGATGCGTCTACCCGAACTGGCCGACGCGATCGCTTCGGCCTCGGGCGGCGCGCGCTCGGGTGAGTCCACGCCTGTCGATCTGACGGGGTCGACGATCTCGATCACCAACGTGGGTGTGTTCGGGATCGACGCAGGCACCCCCATCCTCAATCCCGGGGAGGCCGCGATCCTGGCAGTCGGAGCGATCACCGACCGACCCTGGGTGGTCGACGGCGCTCTTGCGGTGCGGAAGGTCGTGACGTTGTCGCTCGCGTTCGATCACCGGCTGGTCGACGGTGAACAGGCCGGGCGCGCGCTTGCCGCGGTAGGCGCCATCCTGAGGGATCCGGTACCGACTCTCATCGCGAGACCCTGACAGCCCGCCTCACAGAATCCCGCTGGCGTGGAGCCACGTGATCGATGCTGCCCTCACACGCGCCCGCGCCGCAGTGTTCACCGTCTTCGGTATCAACGGCTTCCTCCTCGCGATGTGGGTCGTCCATATCCCGGTGGTTCAGCAGCGAGTAGGTGTCGGTCACGCCGCGCTCGGAACCCTGCTGCTTGCCCTCGCGGTCGGCGCCCTGATGGGTATGCAGGCGACCGGGTACCTCGCCGACCGGTTCGGCAGCAATCGCACCACCGTGCTGTTCGCGGCAATTCTCGCTGTCGCGGTGATCGGGCCCGGCCTCGCCACCGCGCCGTGGCAGCTTGCCGTCGCCCTGGTCGTATTCGGCTTCGCGAATGGTGCGCTCGATGTGTCGATGAACTCTCAGGCCGTACTCGTGGAGAGGCGCTACCACCGCCCGATCATGGCCGCGTTCCACGGGCTGTTCTCGATGGGCGGGATCGCCGGGTCGCTGGTGGGTGCAGCGACACTCGCCGTGGGAATCGACCCGCCGGTGACGTTGGCGGCGGCCGGAGCAGTCGGTCTCGCCGCGATCCTGTGGTCGGCCCCTCGTCTCGTGCCAAGTGAGCCGACACCGCACGTACCCGCGGAGAGCAGCGCGGGTGGGTCCTCGATGCGGGTGATCTTGCTCGGCGGCGTCGCGTTCGGCCTGATGCTCAGCGAGGGCGTCGCCAACGACTGGAGTGCACTCCAGGTCAAGGAGCATCTGGGCGCCTCGGATTCCGTGGCGGCGCTGGCCTTCGGTGCGTTCTCCGCGACGATGACGCTGGGCCGGTTCGTCGCCGACCGGGTGAGCGCGCGGATCGGCGGCGTCGCCGTGGTCCGGTTCGGCACTCTCGCGGCTGCGGCGGGCATGGCTCTGGTGATGACGTCGCCGGGGGTGCCGACGACCCTCGTCGGGTGGGCGTTGTTCGGGCTCGGCCTGTCGGGGGCGGTCCCTCAGATCTTCACCGCCGCGGGCAACATCGCGACCGGCACTCCGGGCAAGAACATGTCGCGGGTCGTCGGTCTGGGCTACATCGGGTTTCTTGCCGGTCCGGCTGCGATCGGCTGGATCTCGGAGGTGTCGTCGTTGACGGTGGCGATGGTGGTGCCGTTGGTGTGTGTCCTCGTCGCTGCGGCGCTCGCTCCGGCTCTCAAATGAAAAGTGTGGATCCGAGCCGGATTTCCCGGGCTCGGATCCACACCTTCGGGTCAGTGTTCTAGAGAGCCTTCAGCTCTTCCGTCACCTCTCCGACCATCTTCTTGGCATCCCCGAACAGCATCGACGTCTGATCCAGCGTGAACAGCGGATTCTCGATGCCCGCATAACCGGAGCTCATCGACCGCTTCATCACGATCACCGAACGGGACTGATCCACATTGAGGATCGGCATACCGTAGATCGGAGACGACGAATCCAAGCGTGCCGCAGGGTTGGTCACGTCGTTCGCGCCGATGACGATGGTGACATCGGTACGGCCGAACTCGCCGTTGATGTCGTCCATTTCCTTCATCGCGTCGTACTCGACGTCGGCTTCGGCGAGCAACACGTTCATATGACCGGGCATCCGACCGGCAACCGGGTGGATCGCGTACTTGACCTCGACGCCGCGCTCTTCGAGCAGCGCCGCCATCTCCTTGACCGCGTGCTGCGCCTGCGCGACCGCCAGACCGTAACCGGGGACGACGATGACCTGATTTGCATAGGCCATCTGGATCGCGGCATCGGAGGCAGAGGTCGCCTTGACGGTGCCACCACCGGGGCCTGCCGCCGCGCCGCCCTCGTCGCCGCCACCGAACGCGCCGAACACGATCGCCGGGATGGAGCGGTTCATGGCCTTGGCCATGAGGTTGGTCAAGATGGTGCCGGACGCGCCGACGATCATGCCTGCGACGATCATCGCCTGGTTGTTCAGCGCCAGGCCGGCCGCGGCAGCGGACAGACCCGTCAGAGCGTTGAGCAGCGAGATCACGACGGGCATGTCGGCGCCACCGATCGGCAGCACGACGAACAGACCCATCAGGCCCGCGATGACGAGCAGCAGCACGATCCACCACGACGCGAGCGGCTCACCGTCGGCGCTGATACCGATGTACACGGCGACCGCGATGGACGCGATCACGAGCACGATGTTGGCGAGCTGGAACAGCTTCGCCGCGGAGACCAGCTTCTTCTCGAGGTTCTTGTTCAGCAGCTCCTGCAGTTTGGCGAACGCGACGAGCGAGCCCCAGAAGGAGATCGAGCCGATGATCGCGGCGAAGAGCGAGCCGACGATCATGGTGACGGTCGGAATGTCGTCGAGGGTGGTGAAGCTCGAGGACTCGAGGTACTCGGCCCACGCGATCAGCGCGACGGTGCCACCGCCGACGCCGTTGAACAGCGCAACCAGCTGCGGCATCGCCGTCATCTTGGTCTTCAGGGCCGGCGGCACACCGAGGATGACACCGACGGCCAGACCGCCGATGATCAGACCCCAGTTCTCGGTCTCACGGATGTCGATGAGCACCGCGATGACCGCGACACCCATACCGACTGCGGCGATGTAGTTGCCGCGCACTGCGGTCTTCGGTCCGGTCAGGCCCGACAGACCGTAGATGAACATCGCGAACGCGACGATGTACAGGACTGAAACGAGGTAACTCATCAGGCGTCAGCCCCCTTCTCGGCAGCCTGCGGGGCCTGCTTGCGCTGTTTGAACATCCCGAGCATGCGGTCGGTGACGACGAAGCCGCCGACCACGTTCAGGGTGCCGAAGACAAGGGCGACGAACAGGATGATCTTGATTCCCCAGTGGGCGTCGCCGGGCAGGTGCCCGAGGACCACCAGGGCGCCGAGCACGACGATGCCGTGAATGGCGTTGGTACCGGACATCAGCGGCGTGTGCAGCGTGTTCGGGACCTTGGAGATGACGGCGAATCCGACGAATCCGGCAAGGACCAGAATCGCGATGTTCGCGAGCAGTTCGTTGTACATCTAGACGTTCTCCTTCGACCGCGTCACGCATGCACCCGAAAGGATCTCGTCCGAGAAATCGGGGGCGAGCGCGCCGCTCTCGTCGAGCAACAGCTCGATCAGCGCGGACACGTTCTTCGAATAGAGCTCGGACGCGTGCTCGGGCATCGTCGCGGGCAGGTTCAGCGGCGAGCAGATCGTCACGTCGTGCTTGACGACGGTCTGTCCGGGCTCGGTGAGCTCACAGTTGCCACCGGTCTCGCCGGCGAGGTCGACGATGACCGAACCGGGCTTCATGCCCTCGACGGCAGCGGCGGTCACCAGTCGCGGCGCGGGGCGACCCGGCACCAGAGCGGTGGTGATGACGACGTCGAAGCCCTTGATGGCATTCTCGAGCGCCTGCTGCTGCTGGGCGCGTTCCTCGTCGGTGAGCTCGCGGGCGTATCCACCCTCGCCTGCGGCATCGATGCCGAGATCGAGCCACTGCGCTCCGACGGAGCGCACCTGGTCGGCAACCTCGGGCCGCACGTCGTATCCGGTGGTGCGGCCACCGAGACGCTTCGCGGTGGCGAGAGCCTGCAGGCCCGCAACGCCCACGCCGAGCACCAGCACGGTCGCCGGCTTCACAGTGCCTGCAGCGGTGGTCAGCATCGGGAAGAAACGCGTCGATTCCGATGCGGCGACGAGCACCGACTTGTAACCCGACACGTTGCCCTGCGACGACAGCGCGTCCATCACCTGTGCACGCGAGATACGCGGGATGGCCTCGACTGCGTACGCCTCGACCCCAGCGGTGGTCAGTGCACCGATCTGGTTCTCCGCGTTGCGCGGAGCGAGGAAGCCGATGAGTTTCTGTCCCGACTTCAACCGGGCCACCTCGGCATCCGACGGCGGTGCGACCTTGACGACGATGTCGGCCGACCACGCGTCACCGATCGTGGCGCCCGCTTCCTTGTATGCACCGTCCGGGATCAGTGCGTTCTGACCGGCCCCGGGCTCGACGATGACGTCGAATCCCTTCGAAACGAGCGAGGGCACTACCTTCGGCACCAGCGCGACCCGCCGCTCGCCGTCGTTCGTCTCACGAACGACACCGACGGCCGGGCGGCGGCGGTCCCCGCTCTCCGTGTTCGATCCTTCGCTACTCAATATTCTCTAACTCCTGCGTCGAATGAAATTGCCGCGCGCGGCGCCGCGATCGGCGGCGAATGGCGTGTCTGTCGGCCATGTAACGGCCCTACACGTGTGTTGTAAGCCTTGCCAGACCTACCGCGCCCACAGGCGGGCCGCAACTGGCCCGGACTGTCTGAATCGAGTCCGAACAGTAAGAAAATGCAAGAATGTGAGGCACCTCACTTCACAGGCGCACCTTCGCATCTGTGAGAAGTCGACTCCGGGAGGTACACATGTCGCGACGTGAAGTCAGTGTCGAGCGGGTCTACGACCACCCTGGCGCCGAGGATTCCGTGCGTGTCCTCGTGGACCGGTTGTGGCCCCGAGGACTTCGCAAGGATGCTTTCCATTACGACGACTGGGCGAAGGAACTTGCACCCTCGACGGATCTGCGGAAGTGGTACTCGCACGACACAGCGTTGTTCGCAGAGTTCCGCGAGCGGTACATCGACGAGTTGATGTCGCCCGACGGTCGCGCCGCGATCGAGCGGCTCGACACGCTTGCCGACGGACGCCCCCTCGTACTTCTCACCGCCACCCGCGACGTCGAGCACAGCGGCGCGGAGGTCCTTGCCGAGCACCTGCGCGAGGAGTAATACGAAGCGAATGAGCGATGATCTCGGCGGCGACCCGGTGTGCTGGCTCGACCGCGTCTGCCCGGAATGCGGCCTGTTCCTCGACGACCCGGATGCGCCGTGCCCGCGCTGTGGACACGAGTGGGACAACTTCCCCACGACCTGATCCCGACCGCTACGGTCCGAAGACAGTCCCTACGAGAAGGCAATCCCTACGAGAAGACACATGGCCGTCCCTACTGCGATCTACGACCTCGCGTTTCCCGCGCGGCGCATCGCCGTGCTCACCGGCGCCGGGATGTCCGCCGAGAGCGGAGTGCCGACATTCCGCGATGCGCAGACCGGATTGTGGGAGAAATTCGACCCCGCGGCGCTCGCAACACCCGAAGCATGGAACGACGACCCTTCCCTTGTGTGGGCCTGGTACCAGTGGCGCGTCGAATTGGTGCGGCGAGTGCAGCCGAACGCCGGTCACCTGGCACTTTCCGACTGGGGACGCGCGACGGATATGCAGATCACGACGCAGAACGTCGACGATCTGCACGAGCGTGCAGGCAGCGCGGTCCTCGCACACCTGCACGGCAGTCTGTTCGAGCCGCGCTGCGCCGACTGCGGCAGCGCAGCCGAAGTCCCCGAACCGCCCGCGGCACCCGTCGAACGACTCGAGCCGCCGGTGTGCGCGGACTGCAGCGGACTGGTCCGTCCCGGCGTCGTGTGGTTCGGGGAGATGTTGCCCGAGCAGCCGTGGGAGGCAGCGACGGCGTCCCTGCGCGAGGCAGATCTTCTGCTGGTCGTGGGTACGTCCGGGGTGGTGTATCCGGCGGCGGGCCTGCCGTCGCTCGCACGACGCCACGGAGTTCCGGTGGTGGAGATCAATCCTGACGACACCGACCTGTCGGATCAGGCCGACCATGTGTGGCGCACGACCGCCGCGGTAGGGCTGCCGGAACTGGTGTCGGCGATACAGTGAGCAGGTGGACTCCTGCGTGTTCTGCGACATAGCCGGAGGTGCCGCGCCCGCCGCGCTCGTCTACCAGGACGACCATGTGGTCGCGTTCCTCGACATCCGGCCCCTGGCGCGCGGGCATCTGCTGGTGGTGCCGCGCACCCATTCCGAACGGCTCGAGGACCTCGACCCCGTGTACGCGGCGTCGATGTTCCAGGCGGGCCAGCGCATGGCCCGCGCACTCACCCGATCCGATCTCGCCACCGACGGGGCCAACCTGGTGGTCAACGACGGTCGCGCCGCATTCCAGACCGTATTCCACATGCACCTGCACGTCATTCCCCGATGGAACGGCGACCGCTTCCGTCTCGGTGTCGGCGTCCTCCGCCGCAAACACCGCAACCCTGAATCCACCGCTGCGGCCATCCGCGTCGGCCTCGACCGTCTTTCGAAAGAGGAGAATCTGTGACCACCCCGACCGGCAGTTCCGAAACCAGCGAATTCTCCATCGACGTCATCCGGCCGTTACTTCTCGAGCAGTTCGAGGTTCTCGACACGTTGCTCTCCGGCATCGACGGAGATGCCTGGTTCACCCCCACCGAACTGCCCGGATGGACAGTCAAGGACATCGCCGCGCACCTGATCGGAACCGAATCTCTGCTCGCCGGGATCGCCGCACCTCATGTCGACATCGACGTGCACACACTGGGCCATGTCCACAACGAAATCGCGGCGTTCAACGAGCTGTGGGTCGAGCATCTTCGCCGTGTCCCAGGACCGGAGGTACTCGCCCGCTACCGCGACATCGTCGCGCAGCGACGCGAGAGTCTGAATGCGATGACCCAGAACGACTTCGACGCCCCGGCCGACACCCCGGTCGGTCCGGCAACCTATGGCCGGTTCATGCGTATCAGGGTGTTCGACTGCTGGCTACACGAACTGGACATTCACGACGCGCTGGGTACCGTCGGCAGCGAAGGTGGTGCCCGAGCTCAACTCGGGTCCGCCGAGATCTTCGGTGCGGTGCCGTTCGTCGTGGGCAAGCGTGGCAAGGCTCCCGAAGGTTCGCGGATCACGATCGAGCTCACGGGGCCTCTCGCCCGCACGATCCATCTGGAGGTGGCAGGACGTGCGAATACAGTTGCGTCGCTGTCGGGGCCCGCGACGAGCACGATCACGATGGAATCTGCGTTGTTCGTGCGGCTCGCAGGTGGGCGTGTCAGCGGCGTCGACAAGCTCGGTGAGGTGGTTCTCGGTGGAGACACCGAGGTAGGAGGCCGTATCGTCGAGAATCTCGCGTTCACGATCTGACCGATGCGCCTGTTCCTGTCGTCCTACCGGTTCGGGTCCGATCCTGCGCGTCTGCTGGCGGTGACGCGCGGGCCCGGGCCCATCGCCGTAATCGCCAATGCCGGTGACGCATGGCCCGCTCGCGCGCGGGAGTCGAGTGTGACCAGCGAGTTCGGTCCGCTGCGGGGCCTCGGATACGAGCCGGAGGAAGTCGATCTCCGCGATCATCCTGCGGATCCGGATGGACTTCGAGCGCGGCTCGCCGCCTTCTCTTCGGTGTGGGTGCGCGGAGGTAACACTTTTGTGCTGCGCGCCCAGCTCGCCCGGAGTGGCGGCGACGCGGTGCTCACCGACCTGGTCGGATCCGGCGCCCTCGCGTACGGGGGCTACAGCGCCGGAGCCTGCATCGCGACTCCCACGCTGCGGGGGCTCGAGTTCTCGGATGATCCAGCGGAGGTCGTCGAGATCGGGGCAGGCCCGGTGCTGTGGGACGGGCTCGGCTGGATCGATCACTCGGTCGTTCCCCATGCGGGAGATTCGCTGCTGGGCGACGACGGCGTGGGCCGCACTCTGGAATATCTTCGCCGCGAGTCCATCCCATTCGTGGCGCTGCGCGACGACGACGCACTGGTGATCGAGACCGACGGTCCGACCCGGATGTAAAGTCGTGAGCATGTCGAACAACACTGAGACCGCCGTCCGCATCGAACACCTGCCCGAGCAGTCGCGGTTCGCACTGTTCATCGGTGACGATCTCGCAGCGTATGCCGACTACAGCGAGGCCGACGGACTACGCGACTTCGACCACACGGTCACCGAAGCGGACTTCCGTGGCCGCGGGCTCGCCGGGCAGGTCGTGCAGTACGCCCTCGACACGACCCGCCAGCAGGGCCTGAAGATCGGCACATCCTGCTCGTACGTCGAGAAGTTCGTCTCCGAGCATCCCGAGTACCGGAACTGACGGCGTCGTCCTCACACTGTCACATCGCGGCGGCGGAAGCCCACGACTGCCGCCGCGACCAACACCACCGTCGCCGCACCGAGTATGAGCATCGGTGCAACACTTGCACTTTCGTATGGTACGAGCGGTATATGAGAGAACGGCGAGAGGTCGCGCAGCCACTGCGACAGATTCAGCAGTTCACCGAACCACGCCACGAACACCGCATAGACGACGAGAACCCAGGCCAGGTTTGCCAGTCTCGGGACGAGCCCGACCAGCGCTAGCGACACCGAGAAGACGAACAATACCGCGGGCGCGTACGCCAGTGCAGCACCACACATCCGGATGATCCAGTCGGCCTCACCGGTCGCGATGGACATACCCAGACCGGTGGCAGCACCCGTGACGACCGATGCGACGACCACCTGCGCCACGATGACCGCGACGATCCACAGGAACGATCGCGTACGCGGTGTCCCGGTGACGATCACCAGTCCGATTCGGCCGGCATCCTCGTCTGCGTGGATACGCATGACCGCTGAGACGGCGAACGCCGCGATTCCCACAACGAGGAACAGCAGCATCGTCGCACCGAACGAGGCGGTGAGCGATTGTGTGTCACCACCGAGGAATTCGCCGATGTCGGGGACGCTGTCGACCATGTCCTGGATCGAATCGGCGAGAGTGCCCATCGCCAGTCCGAGGAGTGCAAGGGCTGCCGTCCACGCCACGAACGTCCCGCGCAGCAGCCGCCATGCCGGTCCGGGCGGAGTGAGCAGCGACGCCGAGGCTTCGGCGGGCCCCGGCTTCGGAGCACGCAACCCGGCGCCGATGTCCCGGCGCCGCGAGAGCGCAACAGCGAATACGAGCAGTGCACCGATCGCCACCACCGACAGCAGCAGCGGCCACCACCGCTCGTCGACGTAGAGGCGGGTCTGTTGCGCCCATGCGATCGGCGACAGCCACGACACCCAGGACCCTGTGGGTTCGAGAATGTCGCCGAACCCGCGTACGAGGAAGGCCACCGCGAGGACCGCGAGTGCGGTGCCCGACGCTGTCCGCGAATGCTCACTGAACTGCGCCGTCACAGCAGCCACTGCGCCGAACAGCAGGCCCGTGACAGCCGTGGCCACGCCGAACAGCACCGATCCCGTGACAGGGAGGCCTCCCGCAAGCAGCGCGAGAGTGACACCGGCACCGACGATCGAGTCGGCGACCGCGACGGCGAGCAGAGCGGCCGCGGGGGGCGCGAACGGGCCCACGGGGAGCGCACGAAGCAGTTCGAGTCGCCCGGCTTCCTCTTCGGCACGCGTGTGCCGCACCACGAGCAGAATGTTCATGATTGCGACGGCAACGATGAGCGTCAAGCTCAGCTCGTTGGCGGTCATCGCGCCCAGTGTGTAGTTGTCGGCTCCGTACGCCGGACCGGTCATCAGCACCGCGGCGGGGTTTTCGAGCAGTGCCGCGCGGGCCTGCCTGGCCGCCTCGTCCGGATAGGCCGCGATGAGACTTTCGACGGTCACGTACACGGTGAATGCGAGTGCGAGGGTCCACACCGCGATGCGTACACGATCCAGCCGGAGGTAGAGCCGGAGCAGGTCGCCGATTCCACTGAATCGGTGCGCACTTCGGGCATCGATGTCGGCACCGGAAGCGAGTACGGCGGTCATCGGGTCGTCACCTCCTCTTCTTCGGGCGCATCTGTGGGGGTATCGCCGTAATGACGCAGGAAGAGTTCCTCGAGTGACGGCGGGGTGATCGTCAGATTCGCGATGTCGAGTTCTGCGAGTGCGCGCAGTACGGGGGTGACCGCAGCATTGTCGACGTCGAAGGCGAGATGACCGTCGTCGTAGGTCAGGTCGTGCACGCCGGTGAGCGATGCGAACCCACCCGGGAGCGTGGGCACGGTGGCTCGCACCGCGGAGCGGGTCAGGTGCCGCAACTGCGCGAGAGTCCCTGTCTCCACGTCTTTTCCGGAGCGGATGATCGTCACGGTGTCGCAGAGTTTCTCGACCTCGGCGAGAATGTGACTCGACAGCAGCACCGTTCGTCCGGCGTCACGCAATGCGCGCACCTCGTCGGTGAACACGGCCTCCATCAGTGGGTCGAGTCCGGACGTGGGCTCGTCGAACAGGTACAGTTCGACGTCCGACGCCAACGCCGCGACGAGTGCGACCTTCTGCCGGTTACCTTTCGAATAGGTGCGAGCCTTCTTGGTGGGGTCGAGTTCGAATCGCTCGAGAAGTTCGGCTCGGCGGGAAGGGCTGTCACCGCCACGGATACGAGTCAGCAGATCGATGATCTCGCCGCCGGTGAGCGCAGGCCACAAATTGGTGTCACCCGGAACATACGCGATGCGACGGTGGATCTCGACCGCATCGGTCCACGGATCGAGCCCGAGGACACGTGCCGAACCGGAGTCGGCACGCAGCATGCCGAGGAGCACGCGGATCGCCGTTGACTTTCCGGCCCCATTGGGGCCGAGAAACCCCGCCACTGTTGCAGTTCCGACTTCGATCGAGAAGCCGTCGAGGGCACGGGTGGTGCCGAACGTCTTGACGAGGTCGACGGTTTCGATGGCCGGTGTATCCATGATGCAACCTCCGTGATCGGTTACGAGAGAGCCGCCTCGCGAGCGGCCAGATACGCGGTGAGCATGCTCGAGTCGGTAAGGAGCGGTTCGGTGTAGAGCTCGAGCAACGGGAGCAGGAGACGGTCGGTGTAGGAACTGAGCCAAGCGGGCAGTGCGTCGAGGTCGAGGGGCTCGTTCGGCCCGGGGACATGCAGCAGGAGCGCGCCGGTACTCAATTCGACCAGAGCCCGCGCCCGTGCCTCAGGATTGCGACTGCGACTCACGACGCCGGACTCGGTGCCTTTCGCGAGGTAATCCTCGGTGGTGGCCACCAGATGATCGAGGAACTCTTCGGAGGCGGGGCCGCGGGCCTGGAGACTCCGGATCAGGTAGCCGATGAGCGGGGCGTAGCTCCCGATGTTCTCGAGCTGAGCGAGCATTGCCGCGACGCCGCTGCCCGGCTCGAGGGCCGAGGATTTGAGCTCTCGGATGCTGCCCAGGACGTACCCGTCGCAGTGCTCGCGCAGACCGGCCCGGGAACCGAAGTGGTGCACGATGAGCGAGGCGCTCACGCCGCATTCCGAGGCGATGGCCCGGAGTGAGACGTTCACCCCATCCCGAGCAACGCAACAGATCGCCGCGTCGCGGATGCGAGCGCGTGTGGTGAGGTCGGAAACGCCCTCGGTTGAACGCATGTTCCAAGGGTTGCACACGCGTTCAACGACGTCAAGACTGCGCCACCGGCCCGGTTCAGGAGAAACCCATCACCTGCGCGCCCCACACCTCACGCATTGCGCCCTCCGGGTCTGCGACCACTGTGTCTCGTGCATCGATGAGTAGGGTGGCCCGCTCACGCGGCTCGTACTGCGGCCAGTGCTTCGACGCGTCCAGTGCGGCAGGAACCGCGTGCTTCGCGAACGCCAACCATCGTCGCTGGATCCGGCCCGACACCTCGATCGCACTCTTGCGCCCACCGAGCCAGAAACTCGGATCTCGACCGAGCGTGCCGAAATTACCGAATACGTAGGGTAATTCGGTTGCGTGCCCGGCACCGATCCGCGCTGCCTTGAGCATCGGCGTTGCGTGGTCGAAGCGGTACACCCACGTGGGGGAATGCTCGGAGTGCGCTTCCGCCACCCACAACACCGGCATCCGGAACCCGGCGTCGCGGGACAAGGCCATCGCCCCGCTCGGCTTCGGCAGATCGGGATACGCTGCGGCGATCTCGGCGAGCCGCGCGGGCTCGAGATCGGGGCGGTCCTTCGCAAGCGCCTCCAGCATGGCGCGCACGGACGAATCGTCGACCGGCATCAACGGCGACTTCATGAACCGGAAGATCGACGGCTCGTCCTTGTTCGAACCGATGATGAGCGGCACCCGGTGCGACAGGCCTTTCTGGAATGCCGCGACCGGGTACTTGGGCACGAGGTCGCGATCGACCACCGGCGTCATGGCCAAGGTGCCCGGAACTTTCGTGGGGATCTCCCCGACCACGGTTTCGGCCGCCTCGACGAGCTGCTCGAAGGGCATCTGCCGAAGACGCCCCACCCGAGCCGGAGGCACCTCGAGGATCCCGAGGAACCGCTCGGCGACCACCGCGGCACGCTCACGGCCGTATACCGACGTCGCCGGCGGCGACTGCGCGATCGCCCGATGGAACAACCCATCCGCACGAGGCACCGTCATCAGCGTCGTGACCGAGCCCCCACCGGACGATTCGCCGAACAGGGTGACATTATCCGGGTCGCCTCCGAAGTTCGCGATGCAGTCGCGCACCCACTCGAGCGCCGAAATTTGATCTCGCAAACCCAGATTCGACTCGTATGTGTCGTCGGCGGACGAGAAGGACGACAGATCGAGGAATCCGAGGGCGCCCAGGCGATAGTTGAGGGTGACCACCACGACGTTCCCCGCTTCGCAGAGCGCACGCCCGTCGTAGATCTTCTGACCCGAGTAACCGATGACATAGGCACCACCGTGGATCCACACCATCACCGGACGTTTCTCGCCGTCCGGTTCGGGCGCCCAGATGTTGAGGGAGAGGCAGTCCTCCCCGATCGACATCTCGGGCGAGATTCCGATCGGGCTGTTCGGGCTCTGCGGAGCGATCGGACCGTACCGCTCGCAATCGAGCACGCCCGACCACGGCCGGGGACTCTCCGGCGAGCGGAATCTCATGTCGCCGCCGGTCGGGGCCGCAAACGGGATCCCCTTCCACGAATACACCGCGCCGTCGCGGTACCCGCGGGCGTCGCCGTACTTGCATCCGACAACGAGCGTCTCGGCGTCCACATGACCTCCCGGTGAGCTTCTCGCATCCCAACGTACCCATCGGCAGCCGTGCCCACGGCCCGCCCGAGGTGCTATCGTCGCCTCCGACCGACACGGGGTGCTTCGCGACAGCGGGGCTGAGATCACACCCGTCGAACCTGATCAGGTAATGCTGACGAAGGGATGATTCGGGATGACTGTGCCTGCGCACGCTTCACCGACCGACCGTTTCACCGATGTCCTGTGGGACCGCACGAAGGTTCTGCGCGACTCCATCGACGACCTCGAGTTCCTGCGCCGCCTCGGCGACGGCACATTGCCGCTCGAGTCGTTCCGCTTCTACATCGAGCAGGATGCGCTCTACCTGGCCGGATACGCGAAAGCGCTCGCATTACTCTCCGCCAAGGCGCCCGATCCGGTCACCGGCGCATTCTGGGCCACGAGTTCCGCGACGGCTGCAACCGAAGAATCGGCGCTGCATCGGCAACTCCTGACCGGGGGTGCACTGCCCGCGAACGACGATCATGTCGCGCATTCCCCCGCGTGCCTCGGCTACGTGTCGTATCTGACGGCGACCGTCGCGACCGAGCCGTATCCGGTGGGAGCCGCCGCGGTGTTGCCGTGCTTCTGGATCTACGCCGACGTGTGCCGCGACCTTGCGTCCAGCGCAGCTGCTGTGCTTGCTGCCGACCCGGCCCACCCCTACGCGCGATGGGTCGCCACCTATGACGACCAAGGATTCCAGAATTCGGTCGCCACCGCACGCACCCTCGTCGACGCTGCAGGGGCCGCGGCCACCGAGCCCGAACGCGACGCGATGATCGACGCGTTCACGCTTGCGACCCGCTACGAGTTGCTGTTCTGGGATACCGCCCTGAACACGCAGCCGTGGCCCGCATCGTGACGCTGCGGCACCGGATCGTCTCGCTCGCCGCCGCCGTCTTCACGCTGTGCGCAGCCAGCGCGTGCGCCGGTGGCGGTTCCGACGACACGATCCGGTTCGCACTCGACTGGACGCCCAACACCAACCACACCGGTCTGTACGTGGCGCTGCAGGAAGGATTGTTCGACGACGCCGGGCTCGACGTCGAGATCCTTCCTTACAACGATGCGTCACCCGACACTCTCGTCGACGCGGGCAATGCGGAGTTCGGGATCTCGACCCATGGAATGGCTACGTTCGCACGCGCCGCGGGAGCACATACCGTTGCGGTCCTCGCCCCGCTACAACATTGGGCGACAGCGATAGCCGTCAAGTCCGACCGCGACGATCTCACGCGACCGGCCGATCTCGACGGCCGGATCTACGCGGGGTTCGCCGACCCGGGCGTCTCGGAAACGCTGGCGCAGGTCATCCGCAACGACGGAGGACAAGGCGAGTTCGAAGAGATCGTTCTCGGAACGTCGGCGTACGAGGCCGTCTACTCGGGTACCGCGGACTTCACCGTCTCGTATCTGGCGTGGGAGGGACTCGAAGCGGAGCATCGTGGACTGCCGATGCGCTATTTCGACTACACCGACTACGGCTTCCCCGATCAGTACGCGATCGTCGTGAACGGCAACGAGGACTGGCTCGCCGAGAACCCCGATCGTGGTCGCGCGTTCGTGCAAGCACTGCAGCGTGGCTACGAGATCGCTGCCGACGATCCCGATCGGGGCGCGCGTGCGCTGCTCGACGCCAACCCGGGTACGTTCTCGAACGAAGAACTCGTCTTCGAGAGTCAGCGGATGCTCTCCGCCGACTTCATGCGTGACGACCAGGGACGCGTCGGGACCCTCGACGCGAGCAGATGGGCCGGGTACGCCCGGTTCCTGTACGAGCAGGGGCTGCTCACCGGTCCCGACGGCGCGCGGTTGACCACCGAGCCCGACTGGTCGACCTACCTCACCGATGACTACCAAACGCACTGAGCCCGCGGGGGCCGAGATCCGGGTCACGACAGGCCGGAACTCCCCGCTCCGACGCCGCATCGATCGTGTACTTCCTGCGATGGTCGTCGCGGTGGTACTCGTCGCGACATGGCAGCTCTATGTGATGGTCAGCGGAATCCGCCCGCAAGTGCTGCCGTCCCCCACGCGCGTGTTGCAGCAGGGGTGGGCACATCGCATCGCCATAGCCGAGCACGCCGCTGCGACACTGCAGGTCACACTCGTCGGTTTCGTGGTGTCGCTGACCGTGGCGTGGCTACTGGCAGTCGCGGTCGATTTCTCGCCGTTCCTACGGCGAGCATTCGTGCCGCTGTTCGTCGCCTCGCAGACACTGCCGATCATCGCAATTGCCCCGCTCATGATCATCTGGTTCGGATTCGGTCTCCTGCCGAAGATTCTGGTGATCGCGCTGGCCACCTTCTTTCCGATGGCGATCGGCCTGATCGAGGGATTTGCCGCGACCGATCGCGAGGCCGGGGCACTTCTGCGCAGTATGGGAGCCACTCGCTGGCAAGAGTTCCGGTACGTGCGTCTTCCCTCGGCGCTCCCTCGGTTCTTCACCTCGCTGCGCATCGGCATCACCTACGCCGTGGTGGGCGCGGTGTTCGCGGAGTACGTCGGCGCCACATCGGGGCTCGGCATCTACATGGCCATCCAGAAGAATTCGTTCCGCACCGATCTGGTGCTCGCCGCGGTACTGGTCACCGCGACAGTGTCATTGGTGTTGTACCTGCTCACGTACGTGGCACAGCGCTTGATCGCACCGTGGGCCCTCGGCACAGAGAATCGAGCAACAGGGAGCCACGCATGAGTGCCGTCACCCTCTCCGGCGTCCACCGGTCGTTCGACGGCAACCACGTGCTCGACGACGTCGGGTTCGACGTGTCCCCAGGGGAATTCGTATCGGTCATCGGTCCGAGCGGGTCGGGGAAGTCCACGCTGTTCGGTCTGGTCGCGGGACTCGACACGCCCGACGAGGGGACCGTCACGGTCGGCGGCGCTCCTGCGTCCCCGGGGTGCGCTGCACTGATGCCCCAGAAGGATCTCCTGTTCCCATGGCGCACAGTCCTCGACAACTGCGCGCTCGCCCTCGAAGTTCAGGGCGTGCCACGTCGGGAGGCACGCGCGCGGGCGCGGACACTGTTCCCCACGTTCGGACTCGCCGGGTTCGAGGAGGCTCGTCCGTCGCAACTGTCCGGCGGGATGCGTCAGCGTGCAGCGTTGGCGCGAACAGTGATCCAACAACGCGAGATTCTGTTGCTCGACGAACCGTTCGGCGCTCTCGACTCACTCACCCGCACCGACATGCAGTTGTGGCTGCAGTCGGTGTGGCTGCGCGACCGGTGGACCGTCCTGATGATCACGCACGACGTACGTGAGGCCGTCCTGCTGTCCGACCGCGTCCTGGTCCTTTCGCCGCGACCTGCACGGATCCTGCACGAAGTCCGGGTCGGGCTACCGCGACCACGGTCGTTGGAGTTGCTGGCCGACCCCGAATTCGTGGCGATCGAACGTGAACTCGTGTCGGTCCTGCACTCACGATCCGACATGCTTTGATCGCTCGCGCTGTTCGGACAACCCGCAATATCGAATCGGTAACAGGATGCCACCCCACCTGCAGCTGGCGTGCCACGTCGTATCTATCGGATTACGAGGCCCACCTGCACCACACCTCGGGCGTAGCTTGAATGATCCGTAGTTCGAACACCCGTCCGGTGTTGCGGCGAGTGGCGAGGAGGCGACGAGATGAGCAGCGCATTGTCCGCCCCCCTCGTCGCGCCTGTCCGTGCACGCTCCACCCCGCAGATCGAGGAATACGGCGGCGTCAGCATCGCCTCGCGCGCCCTGAGCATCTCCTTGCGCCACACGGTGCGACCACTCCTCGACGCGTGGGCGCTCACGCCGTCCCTTCCGTGGCCCACGGGTCTGGTCGACCGCGCAGCGTTCCCCCTGCTCCCGGCACCTGGGACCGAGTATCACCGCATGACGTTGGATACCTGCCCCGCCGAGTTCGTCCGTGCCCCCGGCGCCGGCGGCCGCACCGCAATCCTGTACCTGCACGGCGGAGCGTTTCTGTGCTGCGGGCTGACCACCCACCGCCAACTGGTGTCGCGCATCTCGGCGGCAGCAGGCGCCCCGGCCCTGTCGGTGGCCTACCGGATGCTGCCACGTCACCCGATCCGACATGCGGTCGACGACGGCCTGTCCGGACTCCGCTGGCTCATCGCCCATGGCTACCCGATCGATCGGATCGTCATCGCAGGCGATTCCGCGGGCGGATTTCTCGCTTTCTCCGTGGCTCACGAAGCACTGCGGCTGGGGCTGGGTCGAGCCGCGGGCACCGTCGCGATCTCGCCGCTGACCGACCTCGATCACCGCCCCAAGCTCGACCATCCGAATGCCCGGAAGTGCGCGCTGTTCCCGCGCCGGGCGGTGCCGGCATTGTCCACCCTGATCGAGAGGGCCGAACAGATCGATGACCGCTACGCGCCCGTGCCTTCTCCCGTGGATCTCGACCTGACCGGCATGCCGCCTGCGCTGCTCCAGACCGGATCCGAGGAGATGACGTTCGTCGACGCCGAGACGATGGCCTACCGTCTCGCCTCGGCAGGTGTGCCGACGCAACTGCAGGTGTGGGAGAAGCAGGCGCACGTGTTCCAGGCTGCCGCGTCACTGGTTCCCGAGGGCAGTCGCGCGATCGTCGAGATCGGAATGTTCGTGCGCTCGCTCGACACGGTGTGATCCAGCGAACAGCAGGACCCCTCTACGGCATCCACAGCTAGGAGTCGGGTGGGCGGTACTGTGCGTCACGGCGCCCGGTTCGAGCCGGTTGCCCGAATCATCATGTATCGATCGAAGGGGTCAGCGTGAGCTCTCTCAATTCCGGCCAAAGCCTCGGTGTGGGCCAGGAACTGAAGTCCGACAACGGCAAATACACTCTCGTGCTCCAGCGGGACGGCAACCTGGTCCTGTCCGAGGGCGGCAAGGCCGTGTGGGCGACGGGAACCGACGGCTCCGGCGCGGTGCGCGCGAATGTACAGGAGGACGGCAACTTCGTCCTGTACAAGGATGACAACTCCCCCGTGTGGGCGTCGGAGACGAGCGGTAATTCAGGTGTGCGGCTGACGGTGCAGGACGACCGCAATGTCGTGCTGTACGCGGGAGACAAGCCGGTCTGGGCAAGCAACAGTGTTGCTCCGAAGGCTGCAGAGCCCGTTGCCGAGCCGGCCCACGTGGCTCCCGCACCGGCCGAGCCCGCTCCTGCCGCGGCCCCGGCCGCCCGCACCCACACTGTCGCCTCCGGCGACACTCTCTGGGCAATCGCCGAGCGTTTCTACGGCGACGGCAACCAGTACCAGCGCATCGCCGATGCGAGCGGCGTCTCCAACCCGGACCTGATCCAGCCCGGCCAGGTGCTCACCATCCCCTGACGACCGCAGGCCGTTGATGCCGAACGTCCCCACACCGACTGTCCGGTTGTGGGGACGTTCGGCATTCACCGTCTCTCGGTTCACGGATCCTCCTCGTCGAGAGGCCCCTGACCTGCGAGAGGCTCCTGACCTGCCTGGCGACGCCGCTGCTTTGCCGCGAACGTGAACAACCGCACCACCAGGGCAAGAAAGACCAGATTGCCCACGATCTGCGCCGAGACCACCGCCCTCGTTCCGTCGGTGACCGCGGCGATGTCCCCGAATCCGACGGTCGCGAACACTGTGAGACTGAAGTACAGAGCACCCATCCGGGTGAGGACCTCCGTGAATCCTTCCGGCTCGACCTGCGAGATCACCGCGTACAGCGACGCGAAGCCGAGGATGTAGACGGTGACGGTCGCGGCGATCCCCTCCATGGCCTGGACCATCGGATGCGGCGACCGCAGCACCGACCACACCTGCCAGCCGCAGACCGCGCACACCACTACTGATCCGAATACGAGCAGGAGCAGTGTGGGAAGGTCGTCGAGTCCCGAGAAGGGAAGCGTGAAGTAGGCGGTGCCCGCCACCACGAGCGTCGTCACGGTGCGAAGCAATGCCCGCCACGTGAGTGCGCGTAGTTGCGCCGCCTTGCCGGTCCCGGCTGCATCGGATGACTGCGCGCTGTTCGGCACAGGTGCCAGTATGCGCCTGGCGCTGCGTGGGCGCGCTCACCGGCGGGCACGGTGTCGGTGGGTCCGACTAGTGTTCACGACACGGGTCAATGTCGGGAAGGAAGGGGGCAGGTTCATGGACGAACCGGAAAGCGGATTCGACCGCGACGTCGACCGGGCCTGGCGCGAGTTCCGGGGGGACCTCGCCGACCACGTCGCAGCCATGCGCGATGGAGGCGGACTCGTGCTCGAGCCACTGGCAGAGGAGGCCGGAGGACCGGCCGGGCCGTGCGTGCAGTTCTACGCATGGGGTGATCAGCAGGTGCGCTGCGAAGTACCGTCGAATCTCCATCTGACCGAGGATCGTCATCTGTCGCCGCACGACGAGGCGCTGCTGTTGGATTTGGGATGGCAGACACCGTCGCGTGATCCCGACGCACCGGAGGACGGCGGCTCGCCCGCGTTCTGGATGGACCTCCCCTCGTCGTGGGCCGATCGGCTCGCCGAGGTCGCGGTGCGCGTGTTGCGCGAGGTATGGGGCGTTCCGCATCCTCTGTTCCTACGTGCGGAATCCTTCGGGACCGCCGGCAGCCACGAGTTGGAAACTCCGGCACCGGTCGCCGAGGTCTCTCCCAAAGTGCCGATGCGAGGCCCTGTCCATCCCCTCGGCGAGGAGCACCTGCGAGAACTCATCGAGGACACCGTGGGCGACCGGGTCGGCGACACCCCCACATGGGACGAAGACGGCGACCTCGTGCTGCGTCTCGCCGACGTCCTCGTGTTCGTCGGGGTCGGTGCGGGCGCAGCAACGGTGGATCTCCTTGCGCCGATCGTGCATTCGATCAGTGGTCGCACACGCGCGATGGAGGTGGTGTCCGATCTCAATCGGCAATGGCCGCAACTGAAGTTCGTGCTCATCGACGATCGCGTCGCCGTCGTCAACCACCTGCCTGCGTCGCCCTTCGTGCCGGAACATCTGGTGTCCGCTCTCGATCGCATGTCCGGCTTCCTCGAGGGCGTCGACCACGACTTCGCAGCGCATATCGGCGGCCTTCCGATGCGCGGTCACGGTCACGATCATTATTTCGAGGCCCCGGATTTCGAATCCTCCGACGAGCGCAATCTGTTCGAGGACGACCTGTGGGAACCCCGCCTCGAAGACGATCTTCCGGCGGCACTGCTCGAACTTCGTGATCATCACATCCACGGGCGCTCCGATATACCGGTCGAGACGGTCGCGGCGATCGGAAACCGGGAGGCCTCCCGGCTGCAGCAGTTCCTCGAACTCAGCACCGAGCAGCACGTGGGCTGGACCAGCGAATCCCTCAACCGTGCCTTCATGGGCGACGACGACGGTGTCGCCGCTGCCGACGCAAAGGCCCTCGAGTGGAAGCTGACGAGCTGGTCGCTGGCCGCAGCCCTCAGCTACCTCGACCTGCCCACGGAGATCCCGAACCACCGGCGCCCGCCGGCGAAGCCGAGCACCGACCAGCCGCCGCTGTTCGACAATCCGGACGAGCCGACGCTCTTCGACGGATTCGGCGACTAGCGTCCCGCTACTGCCCGTCGCAGCACGTCAGCGACGGCGCTCGTGTATCCGACGAGGGTGACCGTGGCAGCCGCCGTCGTAGTGGCGCGAATCGCCGAGACCGCCTGCGCGGCGGCGTCCTCCACCGGCCATCCGTAGACGCCGGCAGAGATCAGCGGAAAAGCCACGGTCGCCGCACCGAGCTCGTCCGCGACCATCAGTGACCGGCGATAGGCGGAGCGGAGAATCAGCGACCGGTCGTCGTCACGTGCGTACACGGGACCGACGGTATGGATCACCCACCGAGCAGGCAGTCGTCCTGCTGTGGTGGCCACCGCGTCGCCCGCGGGAAGGCCGTCGGGCAGTGTGGTGTCGCGCAGCGCGCGACATTCGGTGAGGATCTCCGGCCCGCCCGCGCGGTGGATCGCGCCGTCGACTCCGCCTCCACCGAGCAGCGACGAGTTGGCGGCGTTGACGATGGCGTCGACCGCAATCGTGGTGATATCACCTTCGACGACGTCGATGATTGTCATGTGGTCTCTCGTTCGTGGTAGTGCCACCACGGGCGTTTCCTGGCATGATTCCAGAGCGTGACGTCGTCGGACAAGCTTCGCGAACTCGCCGGGTACCACGGGGTGTCCTGCACCTACCGTGGATGGGACACCCTCGAACATCATGTCCCCGATCGGACGCTGCGCTCGATCCTGGCAGCGCTCGACGTGCCCGCCGGTTCGGACGCCGAGATCGACAAATCCCTCGCGGATGTCCCGAACGCACCGTGGCGGCAGATGCTGCCGCTGTCGCTGGTTGTCGCCGAAGGCGATAGGCGTCCTTTTGCCGTACACGTGCCGCACGGAGATCCGGTCTCGGTGTGGGTAGTGGCCGAGGACGGCTCCGACGTCGACGCCGAGCAGCTCGACGTGTGGGTCGAACCGAGGATGGTCGACGGACGGCTCGTCGGCCGGGCCACCTTCACGGTGCCTGCGCTACCACTGGGCTGGCACACGATCCATGCGCGCAGCAACGACATCGAAGCGACCGCGACGCTCGTGGTGACGCCGGCGCGACTGTCCACGGCAGACCGCGTGCTGCGCTCCCGACAGTGGGGTTTGGCCGCACAACTGTATTCGGTCCGGTCGAGCCGGTCTTGGGGTATAGGCGACTTCGCCGATCTTGCCGATCTCACAGCAGTGACCGCGGGCCATGGCGGCGACTTCGTGTTGATCAATCCCGTCCACGCCGCCGAGCCGCGGCCCCCACACGAGCCGTCTCCGTACCTTCCGTCCTCACGGCGGTTCGTGGACCCCCTCTATCTGCGGGTCGAGGACATTCCCGAGGCCGCCTATCTTTCGCGCAAACAGCGCAGACTGCTCGACGAGAGCGCACGGGACTGCGCGAAAGCGAACCGGAAAGGTGCACGGCTGAAGCGGAATCCGGTGTTCCGCGCCAAACTGAAGGTGCTCGAGCGGATCCACAGTGTGCCCCGGGGTCCTGCCCGTCAGGCTCGTTACGCAGCATTCTGCGCTGACGGCGGCCGGGCACTCGACGACTTCGCATTGTGGTGCGCACTCGCAGAGAAGGCCGGGCCGCACCACTGGGACGAGCGGGCCACGGCTCCGGACGATCCCTGGGTGAAACGCCAACGCGTCGTACTGGCCGAGCGCATCGATTTCCACCGCTGGTTGCAGTGGTTGTGCGACGAGCAACTCGCCGCCGCACAGATCGCGGCACGAGCCGCGGGCATGGGCATCGGTGTCGTACACGACCTGGCGGTGGGGGTGAAACGCGAGGGCGCCGACGCGTGGGCATTGGGCGATGCGCTGGCCGCGGGGGTCACAGTGGGCGCCCCACCCGACGACTTCAACCTGAACGGACAGAACTGGAACCAGCCGCCGTGGCGTCCCGATCGCCTCGAGGAACTCGGCTACGGCCCGTACCGCGAGATGCTCCGGTCGGTGCTGCGACATGCCGGTGGTGTGCGGATCGACCACATCCTCGGTCTGTTCCGCACATGGTGGGTGCCGGAAGGATCGTCGCCGAGCGAAGGCGCGTATGTGCGGTACGACCACGAGGCGATGATCGGCATCCTGGTACTCGAGGCACACCGCGCGGATGCGGTTGTCATCGGTGAGGATCTCGGTGTGTTCGAGGGATGGGTCCAGGAGTATCTCGCTGAGCGTGGGGTCGCGGGTACGTCGATCCTGTGGTTCGAGAAGGACGGAGACACTCCGCGCGCACCTGAGAGCTACCGCCGGTTGTGCCTGACGTCGGTCACCACACACGACCTACCTCCGACGTCCGGATACCTTGCCGGGGAGCATATTTCGATCCGGTCGAAGCTCGGGTTACTGAAAGACGACCTGGCGACCGAGTTCGCTGCCGCGGAAGCCGAACGCGATGCGGTGCTCGGTCTCGCCCGCGATCGCGGGCTGCTCGACCCGGTAGAGGGCGAGAGTCTCGAGCACCAGGTCGAGGCGCTGCATCGGCTCGTCGCGGCGAGTCCGTCGGCCATGCTGGCGTTGTCACTGGCCGACGCGGTCGGTGAACCCCGTAGCCAGAATCAGCCGGGCACCGTCGACGAGTATCCGAATTGGCGTGTGCCGCTCGCAGACGCCGACGGTGAGGCCGTCCTCATCGACGACCTCACCGGTCATGAGCGTTTTGCGCGACTCGCGGAGGCGTTGTCCCCGGCCGAGCCCGGCTGAGCTTCACCGCTTCACGTAGATGCCCTCGATGTCGGCGGCGAACTTCTCGGCGACCACATTGCGCTTGATCTTCAGCGTCGGGGTCAGCTCACCGGTCTCCTCGGTGAGGTCGCGATCGAGGATCACGAACTTCTTGATGGCCTCCGTATGCGAGACCGTGCTGTTGGCGTCGTCGACGATCGTCTGCATCGCATCGCGCAGCGACGGATCGTTTCGCAGGTCTGCGATAGTGGCGTCCGCCGGCTTGCCGTTCTCCCGCTTCCAGTTGTCGAATACGTCGGGGTCGACCGTCAGCAATGCCGAGATGAACGTGCGCCCGTCGCCGAGAACAACGGCCTGCGAGACCAGCGTGTGCGATCGCATCCGGTCTTCGAGCGGACCCGGAGAGACGTTCTTGCCGCCGGCGGTGACGATGAGGTCCTTCTTACGTCCGGTGATCGTGGTGTAGCCGTCGGCGTCGAGCGAGCCGAGGTCGCCGGTACGAAACCATCCGTCGTGGAACGCGTCCTCGGTCGCCTTCTCGTTGCGCCAGTAGCCGTTGAATACGACTCCTCCGCGAAGTTCGATCTCGCCGTCCTCAGCGATACGAACACTGTTGCCACCCAAGGGCTGACCCACCGTACCGATCTTCTGCGATCCAGGCATGTTGACGGTGTGTGCCGCTGTCGATTCGGTCAGGCCGTAGCCCTCGTAGATCGGCACGCCGACGCCGCGGAAGAAGTGTCCGAGCGTGGTGCTGAGCGCTCCGCCACCGGAGATGGCCATCTGACACTCGCCGCCCATGGCCTCACGTAGCTTGCCGTAGACGAGCTTGTCGGCCATGGTCCGCTTGGCCTTCAAGAACAGGCTCGGGCCACCGTGGTCGAGCGACTCGCTGTACGCGATCGCGGTGTCCTCGGCGAACTGGAAGATGGCCGCATTGAGCTTTCCGCCTGCTGCCGCCTTACCGGCCGCGGCGTCACGTACCTTCTCGAACACGCGAGGCACGCCGAGGATCATGTGTGGCGAGTACCGGGAGAACTGGCTCGATACGGTTCCGAAATCAGACCAGTGCGACTGTGCTGCACCACCTTCGAATGATGCAAGCGACACTGCCCGCGCCAGCACGTGTGCCAGGGGCAGGAACGTCAGGATCCGGTTACCCGGCTTGGCAGCCATCTGACCGATCGGTGCCGTCAGAATTCCGCGAACCTCCGAGAGGAAGTTCCGGTGGGTGAGGATGCAACCCTTCGGCCGGCCTGTGGTGCCGGAGGTGTAGACGAGGGAGGCGAGATCGTCGACGCGGATCCCCTCGCGGCGAGCGGTGAGTTCGGCGTCGTCGATCCCTGCGCCCGCGGCGATGAGTGCGTCCACGGCCCCACCGTCGATCCGATGGATCTCACCGAGGGTGTCGGGCATGCCGACGAAGAGCGCCTCATGGGCGGCGGTCTCGACGATGGCGAGGCAGGCGCCGGAGTCCTCGAGGATCCAGCGGATCTGCTCGGTGGACGACGAATCGTAGATCGGCACCGATGCCGCACCCGCCGCCCAGATCGCGTAGTCGAACAGCGACCACTCGTACCGAGTGGCCGAGAGCAATGCGACACGATCGCCGGGTTGCACTCCTCTGGCGATCAAGCCCTTGGCGACACCGGCGACCTGCTCCGCGAACTGCGATGCGGTGACCGCGACCCACTCGTCACCGAGCGGGCGCGAGTACATCACGCGGTGCGGGGTCTTCTCCGCTTGGATGAATACCGTGTGGACCACGGAATCGTTGTCCGCAACAGTGAACTGGGCGGGGGTCGAGTACTCACGCACTGAAATCTCCATCGTTCTGGTCGGTCGAAGGCGGGGTGGACGGGTCCACACCGAAGCGGAAGCGGCGCAGCAAGTGGATGAACGTGTCGATCTCATCCTGGTCCCATCCCGCCAGTCCTGCTGTGACTTCGCCGTATCGGCGAGTCACTGTGACGGCGAGCACCGCGTGCCCCTGGTCCGTCAGCCTGAGCGGGTGTCCCAACCTGGTCGGTCCGGAGTCCGCAGAGAGCCAACCCTCGTCGATGCAGTGGCGTACTTGCCTCGAGACGGTCGACCGATTGACGCCGAAAACCTCCGAGATATCGGTGGCGCGGCAACCCGGATTGCGGGCGATGAACCCGAGCAGCGAATGCTGCGCGAGCGACAGGGAACTGTCATCGGACCGCTCCCCTGCAGTCAGGAAGCGCACGAGGTGAACGAATTCGTCGTAGGCCTCGGATACCGAGGTCCGATTCGGTGAATCGGACCTCCGCTTCTGTTGCATACGGCAACTATAAGCCCGGTGTGCTCCACGCCTCGAATCAGGGCAACCCACCGCGTTCGGTCAGCGGAATCGCTCGGCGGCCGCCTGCACCCGGGCATGGTGAGCACGCACCTGCGCGTCCTCGTGGTACTGCAAATTGTCGAAGTCTCGCCGCCATCCGGCCGAGCCGTCGATCATTTCCCGCACTATGTCGGCGTGCCCGGCATGGCGGGCAGTTTCACTGTTCATGTGCACGAGGATGCGGTGCAGCGTAATGCGGCCCTGGCCCCACAGCTCCACGCGCGTCACGTCGTCGAGCTCGGTCGCAGCGAAAGTCTCCGCGGCATGCTGCCACGAGCGGCGATACAGACCCACGAGGTACTCGCGCGACTGGTCGGCAGTAGCCCACATGTCGATGTTCGCACCGTCAGCACCCTCCGGATCCGCCCAGGGCAGCGCAACCGGAGATGGCCGGCCGAACGCCTCACCGAAATAGCCGAATTCGCAGGTCGCGAGGTGTTTGACGAGCCCGAGAAGGTTGGTTCCGGTCGGTGTCATCGGGCGCCTCGCGTCGTACTCGGACAGCCCGTCGAGCTTCCACAGGATCAGGTCGCGCGAGGCCTGTAGCTGCTCGACGAGGTCGCTCGCAAACCCGTCGGTACCTGTCATGGGCCCATCGTAGGCGCACACCTCACCCTCACCCCGAGGCTCGACGAATCCGAGCAACTAACCTGTGCGTACCGTGGTGGTGGCGCACAGGAAGGACGACCGATGGGTGATGGGGGGTCCCGCGGCCTGTTCCGCTACCTGGTGGCCGACGAATCCGACGACTACGTCGCGATCATGGACTACTTCACAGGCGTCCTGCTCGCCGACGCGACTGCCGCCGACATCGCCGCCGCCCTCGCTGCCTGTGGACATCGCATCGACCGGGACGTCGTGGAGGTCCGGTGCCGACAACTCGTGGCGTGGGGCAACCTCGGCGAGGGAGGCCGCGACACCCGCGTCGGGTCGATCGGCGACTACGTCCGCGCCACCGCCCGATATCGTCCGACAGTGCTCGGCGGCCGCATACACCGCGAAGCCACAACACTGCTGTCGTCCCACGAAGGCGCCCGCGAAGTCACCCGAGAATCCCTCGCGCGCATCTGCGACGCACTCACGCACATCGACGCAGCGACCCGCACCGGATTCGCCATCGATCCCGACACCCTCGCGGGACACGTCACCGGGGTGTTCGTGCACCACAGAGCATTCACCGACAGCGTCGCCGACTTCTACAACTACCTGGCGGAGATCTCGGGTCGACCGGATCTCTCCGGCGACGACTACACCGAACTCAAGTTCCTGCTACTCGACTACATCGACGTCATCACCTCCGATCTGGGCCGCTACGCGACCCGGATCCACACGGCGGTGAAGCGCCTGCTCCCACACATCGACGACCTGCTCGCGGCGCTCCCCGATCCGGGGTTCCCCAGCGGCACCGCCTCCCGCTCCCCCGGGCGCACACGAGACGAATGGGAACATCTCGTGTCCTGGTACGACGAGGAAGCAGGCCCGCGTGAGCTGCGCGACGCCGCGACCACGGCACTGAACCGGCTGCTCACTCATACCCGGACCCGCACCTCCGACGCTCCCGGGTTCTCCCACCGAGCCGATCTTCTGCGCCTGGCCTCGTGGTTCTCGGAGTCCTCGGACGAACAGGCCCACCGGCTCCATGCCGCTACATTCGGGGCCTATCCGAGTCGGCACCTGCTGCTGGGCCCGGAAGAACCGGACCCGCGGATCGGGGCCGGAACATCTTGGTGGAGCGCCGATCCGGTGTCGGTGCCGGTGTCGCTGCGCGAACGTGGCGACCGCTCGCCGCGTGGCCGAAACGCCCGGATTCCCGACCCGGCCGCCGACCGTACCCTCATCGCAGCGCTGGCCGAGAAGGAATCGGGAGAACTCGCCGACGCCGTCGCCGAACTACGCGCATCCGGCGACCTGGACGGCGAGCGGATCTCCACGACCGCGCGCGACGTACTCCTCGACCGACTCGCGGCACTTCTCGCACGGCACCAGGAACTCGACGGCGTGTACCGCATCGACGACCACGACCTCGGCCTCACTCTGACCGCCGAACCCGGTCGCGACACCACCGTGCACTGCCCGGACGGCGATCTCACAGTGCACGGGTTGATCCTTCGCACCTCGTCGCCGCTGCTGGCGCCCGCCGATTCCGGACACACGATCGGGGTGTGGTGAATACCGGTACCGCAGTCCAGGATGCTGCAGGCCGGCGCGACGGCGCCCGCGCCGTGCTGCAGCGACCGATCCTCACGGCCGTCCACGACCCCGACACTTTCGATCTGGTCCGCCGCCACGCAACAGCACTGCGCGCCATGTTCGCCGATCAATTGGGCTACACGCTGATCGTGGAGGCGGAGTTCGCACGGCTGGTGAAGACACCGCTCGATCCCGCAGCGCCCCTGCGACCGCTCCATCGCGCAACCGGCGGCGAGTTCGGCGCGATCGGATACACCTATCTCGCATTGACCGCCGCCGCACTGCTCGCACCCGGTCAGGGCGACCGCATTCCCATGGCGGTACTGGTCGGGCAGGTCCGAGCCGACGCCGCCGCGCAGAACATCGAGATCGCCGACGGGTTGTCGGAACGGCGACATCTCGTGGCCGCATTGCAGGTCCTGATGGAGTGGGGGGTGGTCGGGGAAACCGACCTCGGCGACGACGGGGACGGCTGCGAGGGGGATGAGGACGAGGTGGTTCTCACCGTCTGCCGGTCACTGCTGCGGCACCTCACCGCTTTCGCCTTACACGACCTTCCCGGCCCGTCGGCAGCGATCACCGCGCGACCAGAGACACCGCGGCGCCGTCTGTATCGCAGGCTCGTCGAAGACCCGTTCACGGCACGCGACGATCTCGATCCTGAAACTCTCGACGTGTTGATCCGCGAACGAGCAGAGATCGCACGTCGTCTGGACGAGGATTTCGGTCTGGTCCTCGAGGTACGCACGGAGGGCGCGCTCGCCTACGACCCGGACGGCAGCCTCACCGACCTACTCTTCCCCGGCGCAGGGACCGTGAATCAGGCTGCGCTTCTCCTGATTTCGGAGTTGGTCGACGTAGTCGACCCCGTACCCGGCAACCCCGTGCACATCGACACGGCCACCCTGGACAGGACCTTGACCGGCCTCACAGCAACCCATGCCAGGAGCTGGCGCGGCGAGTACGTCCGTGATGTCACCGCTTTGCGCCGCGATGTCACGGCACTGCTGGTGCGACTCGGTCTCGCACGTGCCCTCGACGACGGAATCCTTCTCGCTGCCCCCGCCGCCCGGTATCGCCCGACCATCGCCGAAAGCCCCCGACCATGACCCATTCGTCCGACACGCCCGTACTCGATGCCGCCACCGCCTCATCGCACCCGCACCGGTGGAAGCTCTCCCGCGCGGGCATCGTCAACGTCTGGCATTACCTCGATACCGAGTTCACACTCAGCGATGGGCGCATGATCCTGCGCGGCACCAACGGTTCCGGGAAATCACGTGCCCTCGAGATGCTGCTGCCGTTCCTGCTCGACGCCGACCGCAAACGCATGGATGCCACCGGCGCGGGCAAGGTCGATCTCGACGAACTGATGCGGATCGGAGCAGGCGGTCAGAACAACCGAATCGGCTATCTGTGGCTCGAATTATCGCGTCCTGAAGGTGTTCTCACGATCGGCGCGCAAGTGCGCTACAGCGCAACCGCGCACCGGAGCGAGGTGTATTTCTTCACCGCGGATGCCCGGGTAGGCACCGACCTCCCACTGGTCGACGAGCATCGGGTGCCACTCTCACGCGACGACCTCGCTGCCCGCATCGGCCCGGACCGGATCACGCGCAACCCCGAGGAACACCGCGACACCGTCCGCACGCTGGTGTTCGGTCTGCACGGCGACTCCGGGCGCGATCGGTACACGGGCCTGCTGCAGCTACTCCACACCCTGCGGTCACCCGATGTCGGCAACCGGATCGACGAAGGCCGTCTACCTCAGATCCTGTCCGACGCACTCCCCCCGCTCAACGAGAACATGCTCGCCTCGGCGGGTGATCGTCTCGATCTGCTCGGTGAGAGCCGTGCAGCCCAGACTCGGCTGGAATCCTCGCTCACCCGAGTCCGTCAGTTCCACGCCGTCTATCGTCGTTACGCGGCCGACCTGCTCCGGGCAAGTGCGGATGCCGCCGCACAGACCGCCGATCGGGTCGCCCGGGCGCGTACCGAACTCGACGAGGCCGAAGCCGAGGTCGCGGACCTCGACGCTCAGGTCGCCGCAGCCGACACTCGCCTGAGCGAACGACGTGACCAGCTCGCCGAACTCGATCGTGCCATCCGAGGCCTCGAATCCCATGCTCTGTTCCGCCACGCCGATGACCTGGCTCAGCGGACGCTCGCCGTCGACGCGCTCGGCCGCGCTGTCGACCTGGCCATGCATCACGCCGCGCAGGCCAGAGACCGCGAGTCCCTGGACGCCGAGCGCGCAGACACACATCTGGGCGCTCTGGAGGTCACCGTCGCCGGGGCGTCCGAGATGCTCGCGGCCGCGAAACTCCGCCTCACCAACTCAGCCGTAACGGCTGACGCACTCCCGGAGCGGATCCGTCTCGACATCCAACGACCCCAAGACCATTCCGAACCCGTCCGCACGCGGCGCGAAGCCGTCGCAGAGTCCATCGTCAGGCCCACGGTCGCGCAGGTACGGCTTCTTCCGGAGGGCTGCGAAGATGCCCGCGTCGCCGCCTACCACGCGGCGACAGCCGCGCGGCGCAGGCGGGATCAAGCATCGAGACGACTGGTCGAGGCCCGTCGCCTCGAACTCGCCGAACGTGGAGTGCGCGACGCCGAAGCCGAGGCCGAGCGCGCCGCACACGATGCCGAACGCGAGATACTCGAACGCGATGCCGCTGCTCATGCACTGGACGACGCTGCCCTCGACCTCGAGCACCGATGGCGTGCATGGTTCACATCCGAGCGCACCACTACTCTGCTGCCGCACCTCGACCAGAACGGTGCGGCGTTGATGCAGCGCCTCGTGGACGCCATCGAATCACTCTCCGGCGACGACCCCGACCCCGCGGCTACCGACGCGGTCCTCACCGAACTCGTGGCACTCACTCGAACCGCGACACCCGGCGACCTCGACATCACCAGCGCGACAGGCACGGCCGAGTCCCCCAGCACAGCCGAGAGGGAGTTGCGGTCGGCTCTGCTGGAGGAACGACAACGTCTCGAACTCGGCTCCGAAGGCCCTTCGATGGCACCGTGGCGGAGTCCCCAGAGCGGAGTCCCGTTCTGGAGGGCCGTCGATTTCGTCGATGTCCTCGGCGATGACGATCGGGCAGGTATCGAATCCGGACTGCTGGCCGCAGGATTACTGACTGCCACCGTGGACGGTGAAGGTCGGCTACGTGCGTCTTCAGGGCAGATCCTCGTCTCGCCCCGCGGTGAACCTCCGCTCCGGCCGCTTTCGACAGTTTTGCAGCCCGACCCGACTTCCGAGGCGCCGGTCGAGGCGGTCGCTTCGGTTCTGTCCGCGATCGGGTTCGAGGATGCCTCGGCGTCCGCATCCGTCTCACGCGACGGCCGCTGGCACAACGGCGTATTGCGCGGACGGCACACCGCAGAGGCACCCGGATTCATCGGTGAGGCCGCCCGGAGCAGAAACGAGGCCGCGCGCCGGAGCCGGCTCGACGAGATCGACGGTGAACTGGTCCGATTGGACCTCGTCGAGCAGAGACAGGCGGTCGACAACCGTGTCGCGCCGAGGCCACACGACGAACTCGACGCCCATCTTTCCTCCGCGCCCACCGCGCACGCTCTACACCGGGCATACGCACGGTCTCGCGCACACGCCGAGTACGCGCTCCGCCGTACGGAGGCCGCGGCCCGAGCTCGGGAGCGGGCGGGTGCACTGCGCTCCCGGTGGGCGGCCGATCTCGAATCCCACCGGACCGCCTGCGCCCATTTCGCGTTGCCGATCGGGGTCGCCGACCTGGACGCAGTCGTCGTGGCCTGTGCCGAGGCGGACACCGCGTGCACAACTCTGGACCGCGGCATCGGCGACGTCCTGGCCGACTACGCAAGATTCGGCGGTTCCGCGCACGCAGTCACCCAGTCGGCAGAACTGCGCGCACGCGCCGAGCTTGAGGCCGACGCCCGTTGGCACGAGTGGCACGAGCGGGCAGCGGTGATCGCCGCGCAGACTCAGGCGGTCGACATCGAGGTCGCCGACCTCGCGGAGGAATTGCGAAGCTCGGAGACGGAGAGGGCCCGGACCGACGAGCAGTGCCGCCGCACCCTTGCTCACCGCGAGCAGCTGGGCAAGGCTGTGGCAGCGGCGATGCAACAGGCCTCGGCAGCGCGGGAGCGACTCACCCGTCACCGCGAGGAACTCGAGGCCGCTGCGGGCATACTCGAGGCTCGGCTCGCCATCCCCGCCCTCTCCGCAGCAGCCGATGTCGAAGGTGGTCCGATCGCGCATCTCGACTCGCAACATGTCCGTGAGGCTGCCGATGCCGTGCTGACAGCACTGCCACGCGCCACGGACACGGGCGAGAACCGGATCCTCGCTGCGCTGCAACGATTCGATCGGGAGATCTCGGAAGCGCTCGACATCGAGCACACCGTGGAATCTGGCGCCCATGTGGTGCGCCTGTCCGGCGCGGGTCCCGACACCACCCCGACAGGGGTACTCGCCCACCTCACCGCCCGTGTCGAAGAGGGCAGGGCCGCGCTGTCCCAGCGTGAACACGATGTGTTCACCGGCTTCGTGCTCGGAGGTGTTGCCGATGAACTCCGCAGGCGGATCACGCAGGCCGAGAATTTGATTGCGGCGATGAACGAGAGTCTCAGCGACAGCCGGACCAGCCACGGTATCGGCGTCCGCATCGGGTGGCATCCGGTCCGTGAGGACGCCGACGCGGCGCGGATCACCGGACTCCTCACCGGTAGCACCCGGTCGATCGAGGACAGTGACGATCTGATCGAGCTGCTTCGTCACCGCGTGGAGGTCTCGCACGGCACCGACCCGTCGGCCGGGTATGCAGCGCATCTGTCGCGGGCACTGGACTACCGGGCGTGGCACACCATCGACGTCACCATCATCGGCCCGGAGCCCGATCAAGAGCGTCGTATTTCGAAGCGGGCGAAGATCTCCCAGGGCGAGACTCGATTCGTGTCGTACGTTGCACTGTTCGCCGCAGCAGACGGCTATCTGTCGGGACTGCCCGACACCGACCTCGCGCTGCGGATGGTGCTGCTCGACGACGCGTTCGCCAAGATCGACGAGCCGACGATCGGTGAGCTCATGGGTTTGCTGGTGCGCCAGGACATCGATTTCGTCATGACCGGGCACGCGCTGTGGGGATGTGTGCCCCAGGTGCCGGCACTCGACATCTACGAAGTCCGTCGCCTCGGCGACAGCTCTGCCGTCACGACCCATGTCCATTGGGACGGGCGCAGCAGACACGTGCGCGGGGGCGACTGAGTAGGCTCGCGACGTGAGTTTCCGCCGCCTCCGCCACTCGGTCCGCGCACTTCTCGTCGACCCGGACGATCGACTGCTGCTGTGCCGTGCGCGCACGCCCGATGGGTACACCGTGTGGATCACCCCCGGGGGCGGCATCGAGACCGGGGAGACCCCGCTCGAGGCCTTGGCGCGCGAACTCGTGGAAGAGGTCGGATTCGAGCTTTCCACGGAGCCGTCACACGTATGGCATTCGACGATCATCTCGCCCGATCATGTTCCCGGTTTCGACGGCATCATCAACGACTACTTCCTGATCCGCACCGCCCCGTTCGTCCCGAGCCCCACTCTGACCGCAGACGAACTCGCACAGGAGAACCTGACCGCGTTCCGCTGGTGGGCGCGTTCCGAGATCACCGGATACGCAGGTCCGGATCTGCTGGCACCGCGTTCGCTCGCCAGTGACTACCCGCGTCTGCTCGACAGCCCGGTGCCGAATCTGCCCATCGACCTGTCCCCTCCTCGGTAGGCCTCGCGGCCGCTATCCTCTGTGACACACACCACATAGAGGAGTCCGTATGCCCGCGTCGCACTCATCCACGCTTGTCGGCCGCCTGGAACATTGGGCACAGACCATCCCCACCTCTCCCGCGGTCCAGTATCTGGACCGGTCGCACAGTTGGCGCGAGTGGCACGACCGGATACGGCACCTTACGGGAGCACTCGCGGCGGCCGGGATCGGCGCGGGCGACACCGTCGCGTTCGTCGACAAGAACAACCTCGCCTGCGTCGAGGTGACCTACGCGGCGTCGGCACTGGGCGCGGCCAACGCGATCCCCAATTTCCGCTCGGCCGGAGACGAGCTGGCGTACATCCTCCGCGACTCGAACGCGAAGATTCTGTTCGTCGGAGCCGAGTTCGCCGAGATGATCGCGTCGATCCGGGACCGGCTCGGTACGGTGACGCAGGTGATCGTCGTCGGTGGCGACGGTGACGAGTTCGAGTCGTTTCTCGGATCCGGCGACCCGGCACGGCCACTGCCGGATGTCGAGCCCGATACGACGGCGCTCCTGCTGTACAGCTCCGGAACCACGGGACGCCCGAAGGGGGTTCAGCTGACCCACCGCAACCTCACTGCGCACGCGGAGGCCATGCTCTCGATACTCCCCTTCCACGACCACGACTGCCTGCTCGTGGCGATGCCACTGTTCCACGTCGGAGGTACCTGCTACGCGATCATCGGAATCCACGACGGCCGACGGTGCATCTTCACCCGCGAAGCGGACGCGCAGTCGCTGTTCGGCGGGATTGCGGCTGGCGCGAATGTCGCGTTTCTCGTGCCTCCCGTGATCTCGGGCGTCCTTGCGGCAGGTGACCAGGCGATCGCCGCACTGTCTCGACTGAAGCGCATCACCTACGGCGCAGCTCCGATGCCGCTGCCCTTGTTGCGCGCAGCTCTGGCCGCGTGGCCTGATTCCGAATTCGTGCAGGTATACGGGATGACCGAGCTCGCCGGGGTCATTACCGCACTGATGCCGGAAGTCCACCGCGACCCGACGCAGGAGCGGCGGATGGCGTCGGCGGGAACTCCGATACCCGGCATCGAGATGCGTGTCGTCGATCCGGTCGGTGAGGCCGACGTTCTGGTGGGTTGCGTCGGCGAGTTGTGGTGGCGGTCGGCGCAAACGACACCGGGGTATCTGGGCCGGCCGGACGCGACCGCCGAGGCGATCGTCGAGGGCGGTTGGCTGCGCAGCGGCGACATGGGCCGCGTCGACGAAGGCGGGTTCGTGTTCATCGAGGACCGGCTCAAGGACATGATCATCACAGGCGGCGAGAACGTCTATTGCCCCGAGGTCGAGCGCGTACTGATCGAGCATCCGGCGGTCGCGGAGGTCGCGGTGATCGGAGTGCCCGACGAAAAGTGGGGTGAAGCGGTCAAAGCCGTGGTGGTCCTCACTCCGGACGGGTCGGTCGGCGAGGACGAACTGATCGAGTACGCGCGCGCAGGACTCGCAAAGTTCAAGTGCCCGAGCAGCATAGACATCGTCGGTAACCTCCCCCGCAATTCCACGGGGAAGATCCTCAAGCGCTCGCTTCGCGAACCTTACTGGGACGGGCACGAACGAAGCATCTGAGACCGAGGTCGGGGGCCGGGCGACCGGTCCCCGACCCCGGTCTCGGGGTCCATCCGTTCTACGGGTCGTCCGTCAGCCGACTCGACGCAGCAATGCGGCGAGGGCCTGGCCACCGCCGATGCACATCGTGACGATACCCAGTTCGAGGTCGCGGCGGACCAGGTCCTTGGCGACACGGACGGTCAGGATTGCGCCGGTGGCGCCGACCGGGTGACCGAGCGCGATCGCTCCGCCGTACGGATTGGTCTTGGCGGGGTCGAGCTTCGCGTCGCGGATCACGGCGATTGCCTGCGAGGCGAAGGCCTCGTTCAGTTCGATCGTGTCGATGTCGGACGGTGTCGTGCCGGTCTGCTCGAACAGCTTCGCAAGCGCGTGAGTGGGGGCGTAGCCCATCAGGGACGGATCCATCGCTGCGACGGCGACCGAGTCGATCACCACGGAGCCGGTGAGGCCGCGCTCCTGCGCGACGGACTGCTTTGCCAGCACTACTGCGGCGGCACCGTCGTTGATACCCGAGGCATTGCCTGCGGTCACCGTGCCGTCCTTGATGAACGCCGACCGCAACTTACCGAGCCCTTCGAGGGTGGTCTCGGGCTTGGGATGCTCGTCGGTGGTCACGGTGACCGGCTTGCGTCCACCGACCTCGACCGGAGTGATCTCTTCGGCGAAGGCGGCCTTGGCCGCGGCACTGTCTGCGCGTCGCTGCGATTCGAGGGCGAACTCGTCCTGTTGCTCGCGGGTGACGTTGTACTCGCGGGCGACGTTCTCAGCCGTGACACCCATGTGCTTGCCGCTGAACGGGTCGGTGAGCATGCCGGTGGTGCCGTCGACGAGCTCGCGGTTACCGAGCTTGTAACCGCTCCGGGCGCCGAAGTCGTAGAACGGCATCCGCGACATGTTCTCGTCGCCACCGGCGATGGTGATGTCGGCGCCGCCCCAGTGCATCTGCTGTGCAGCCGACCAGATGGCCTGCAGTCCGGAACCGCACAGGCGGTTGACGGTGAATGCAGGGGTCGATATCGGCAGGTCCGCCGCGAGGGCGACTCGGCGCGCGTTGTATGCGTCGCCACCGACCTGCCCGATGCAGCCCATGACCACTTCGTCGATGTCGCTGCCTGCCACACCGGATCGCTCGAGCGCTGCTCGGACGGCAACCGCGCCGAGTTCGTGAGCGGGGACATCTTTGAACGCGCCGCCGAAGCTTCCCACCGGGGTACGTGCGCCGTCGACGATGACGATCGGGTCCGGAGTGGTCATATCTGAAATCCAATCTGGTCGAACACTCTCGTGTTGGGCTGCCGTGCTGTACACCCCGAACGAAGGCTACGGCACTCAGTGCCGCAGAATCCATTACGCAATGGACTCTCGACCCCGACTATATGGAAGTATCGCTCTCTTTTCCAGAGAATCCGACTTTCATTCGCCGAGTCGGTCAGGGTCGCGAAGGTCGGCTCGCCGGAACCTCTCGACCGCCCGCGGGGTGCCGAGTTCGCTTCGCGCGGCAGGGTGAGACGTGTAGAACTCGAGCATCCGGTGAAGCAGCACCGGGTCGACCGCGTAGCGCCGCGAGTCGATCTCTATGCGCGGTGTCTCCGGGAACCTGTCCAGCCGGAACAGCGCACTGGTGCGGCGACGCGCCCACGCCGCGGTCGGCGTTCCCTCGATCCACGTTTCCGGGTATCCGAAATCCAGTGCCTGTACGCCGGCCACCGACATCCACGGCAGATACGACTCGAACGACCATCCGCGCTGACGAATGCCGTCGGGGCTGAGCACGAGCGCCCCCACCGCCAGGCGACCGAGCGCCACTTCGATCACGAAGGTCACGCACGGCACGCCCAGCAGCGCCAGGACCAGACTCACCCAAGGGATGCCGTTGTTGAACAGGAACACCTCGACGGCGGCGCCCACGGCGAGCGCTGCCGCGCAGCCCACCATCGAAACGAGAGCGACGAAGACCGACATCCGTGAGCGCACCTCGGTCCCCGCGCCGAGACCACCCCGGCGCAGAGTCCGCACCCCCGGGGCACCGCGCCTCGGCCACCAGAACACACATCCGAACGCCGCAGTGAGCAGCATCAGCGCGGAGAGGATCAAGAAGAATCTGGATTCGGGCCCGAAGCCGGAGCCTGCGGACGACAGTCCGCCGACGAAGGCGAGGACACTGACCACGGCTGCCACCACGATCGAGATCGCAGCCCGGGCATTCCACCTGGGCCGCCCCCACTCACCCGGACGCACCAGGCCGTTCGCGTGCTCCTGACGTTCCCCCGAGCCCTGCCCGTTCCGAAGAATCGGCCGTTGCATAGGTACTCCCTTCCGGAGCACCGGAGGCCCCGACGCCTCCGGTGAATGCCGGTCGCGGCCCGACGCTACCGCACCCGACCCCACCGACGAGTACCCCGTCAGGTGCTCAGCACAAAGTCTTGGCACACGCCAGTGTGACAATTACCATACTCACCGGTCAGATAGGGTATTTATCCTGTTCACAGTGCCTTTGAGGGGGGTTGATTCGGTCGTGTCTGCGGAGCCGGAGAATTTTCATGTACGGATGAGTAACACCCTCGCCGATGAACACGACACAATCTGTGACGATTCAGACGAGACCGGAGGAATCTGCATGACCATCCAGCTTGATTCGCCTGGCATCGAGCGCGCCGAAGCAGCATCGTCGGCCAACGACACGGACCTGGGAAGCCTCTTCGACCAGATCCGCGACCTCGACGCCCATATCCTCGAGGCGGTCAAGCGGCGCTCCGAATTGTCCCAGCAGATCGGCGCCGCAGCGAAAGAATCGGGTGAGACCCGCGAAGCACAGTCCAACGAGATGAGCGTGCTCGATCGGTTCGCCGAACTCGGCAACGACGGCAAGACCCTCGCCATGACCCTGCTTCGACTGGGACGTACGCGCCGGTCCTGACCACACTCTCCTGAGCGAGGCCCCCGCACCGATGGTGCGGGGGCCTCGTGCGTAGATGCGCACACCCTCGGTCGACCACGACTATCCGACGATCGCCCGAGACTCGTCCAGTTCGAACTCGGCGAGCGCCCGCCCTGCCAGCGCGGCAACACGCGCGGAGGGAAGCCCGTCATACGCGCTCAGCACGATCGTGACCTGCTCGAGCGGGGACAGAGCTCCGAACAGCACCGTGTCGTCGACGCCGAGATCCGGATGAGGCGGACCACAGTGAGGCCGCTTCGCCTGCAGCAGATACCCGAACCAGTACAGGACGTAGGCACACAATTCGGGCCCCACAGGCTCCCGCCAGGTCGCCGCGGCACGAGCGACCGCCCGATCGAGCAGCGCGGTGTCCACGTCATGACTGCCTGCCAGAAGTCGTGCGCAAGGCGCGAGATCCGGAAGCCGGGCCTCGAGGAGACTGCGCAGTGGCGGTTCGGCACCACGACGACCGGGCGGCAGGTTCCCGCCCGGAACGCCACCGTGGCCGAACCCGCCGACTCCGTCACCCGTATTCGCCGACCAATACATAGCCGCGCTTCTTCCTGTGCCGTTGTGCTGTGCGCCGCGATCGATCACATGTTTCGAGCTGCGATTCGTCGCCCACTTCGACTATCGCCCGAAACGTGTCGAACGTCACACACTGCCGAAATCGGCGTGTCGCGGCGCACGGCACGTGGTGCCGATCAGCGCAGGATGGTCTTGATCTCCAGGAACTCCTCCAGTCCGAAGACGCCGGCCTCACGGCCGATGCCCGACTGCTTGTACCCGCCGAACGGAGCATCGGTGTTGAACGCGCCGCCGTTGATGTAGACCTGGCCGGTGCGGATACGGCGTGCAACGGACTCGGCGCGCGCAGGGTCTCCCGACCACACACCACCCGACAGTCCGTACTCACTGTTGTTGGCGATGCGCACAGCGTCGTCGTCGTCCTTGTAGCCCATGATCGACAACACCGGTCCGAAGATTTCCTCCTTGGCGATGGTCATGTCCTCGGTGACATTGCTGAAGACCGTGGGACCGACGAAGTAGCCCGTGGAGAAGCCGTGCTCGCGCCCGTCGAGGGTCAGTTCGGCGCCCTCGGCCACACCCTTGTCGATGTAGGACAGCACCCGCTTCTGTTGCGTACCGCTCACAAGCGGTCCGAGCTTCGAACCCGGCTCGGACGGGACCCCGACGGTGTAGGCCTTCGCCACCTCGGCGGCGATCGCGGCAGCCTCGGGCAGTCGATCAGCGGGCACGAGCATCCGGGTGAGCGCCGTGCAGGTCTGTCCGGAGTTGAGGAAGCACTTGCCCACGCCCTCGGTGACAGCGGCGGCAAGGTCGGCATCGTCGAGAATGAGGTTCGCCGACTTACCGCCGAGTTCGAGCGCCACCTTCTTCACGGTCTCGGCGGCAACCACCGCGACCCGCTTACCCGCGCGCGTCGACCCGGTGAACGACACCATGTCGACGTCGGGATGCGCGGCGATGGCCTCGCCCACGACAGGGCCGTAACCGCTGACGACGTTGAATACGCCCGGGGGCAAGCCCGCTTCGTCGACGATGTCTGCAAGCGCGTAGGTGATCAGCGGCGCCACTTCGGTGGGCTTGAGGACCACAGTGCATCCGGCTGCCAGCGCCGCAAACACCTTGAGGACCACCTGATGTAGCGGGTAGTTCCACGGGGTGATCGCACCGACGACCCCGATCGGTTCACGCACCACAAGGGCGTTGCCGATCTCCTGGTCGTCGAAATCGTAGGCGCCTGCCAATGCGGCATAGGCGGCGATGTTCTTGAGCGGCATGCCGATCTGCACCGGCTTCGCCAGACTCAGCGGCATCCCCATATCCTGAGACACGGTCGCGGTCAGTGCATCGACACGCTCGTTGGCGAGGGACGAGATCTTCTCCAGGTAAGCCGCGCGCGCAGACCCACTCAGCGACGACCATGCCGGGAACGCCTCATGGGCGGCTGCCACCGCCCGATCGACGTCGGAAGCCACACCGTCCGCGACCTTCGCGATGACCTCTTCGGTGGTGGGATCGACGACCTCGATGTGTCCGGCGCCGTCGGAGTCGACCCATTGCCCGCCGATGTAGATCTTGGTTCGGTCGAGAACTTCACTCATCTGCAACACCCCTGCTCTTCTTCGATACCTGCACGTACGGATCGGACGACGATCGCAGCGTATCCGACCCCTGTGACCTGCGGCACTCACACAGATGCCACCCCGCCTGTGACGCACGACGCGGACCCACGGCCGTAACCTGTGCGCTACAATCGACAACGCTGCTCGCGCGCTCCACTGTCGCAACGCTCGGCGCATTCGGACAAAGACGTCTGTTTTCTGATCTTTGGTCACCGTCGCAGGCACCGGTCTACCCTTGGCGCTTTCCGTGCGTATACGCACGCGCCTTCCGCCGCCGTCGGTCGACTTCGAATCGCCGAGGAGGATGGCCCGTTGACGCATGACGCCGACACCGGATTGTACGACCGCGCGCTCGACAAGAGCAGCTGCGGAGTTGGATTCATCACCCGCAAGGACGGTGTCCAGACCCACGAGATTCTCGTCCGCGCCCACGAAGCGCTGTGCGTGGTCCCCCACCGCGGCGGCATGTCGGCCGAGGGTGTCGGCGACGGCGCAGGCGTCAACGTCGATCTGTCCGTCGACCTCTTCTCTGCTGTCACCGGACATCCCTTGCGCGCGAATGAATTCGGTGTCGGCAATTTCTTCATGCCTGTCGACGGATCCGCACCCGACGCGGAGGCCTTGATCACCGGCGCTCTCACCGCAGCCGGCATCGATGTACTCACCATCCGTGAGGTTCCGGTGGACCACTCCGTGCTTCGTCCGGCCGCCGTGGCACACCAGCTGCCGATCCGGCAGTGGATCTTCCGCCGCCCCGAGAGCTGCTCGTCGGCAGAAGAATTCGATTCCATGCTGCACGAGGTCCTGCTCGCAATCGAATCCCGCGCCTACACCGATCCCGAATCGGCAGGCCTCTATCCGCTGTCGCTGAGCGCGCGAACCCAGGTGCTCAAGGGACGCTTGAACTCTCACGAAGTCATCCCCTACTTCCGCGACCTCGTCGACCCACGACACGCGGTGCACACCCTGTTCTTCCACACCCGCTTCTCGACGAACACCGACCCGCATCCGACGATGGCGCAGCCGTTCCGCCTGATAGCCCACAACGGTGAGCTCAACACCGACCGGAAGAACCGCCTGTTCGAAGGTGCCCAGGCGCGAGCGGCCGGACGCGACATCGTCCGCCCACCCGGCCAATCCGACAGCTGCCGCTTCGACCAGACTCTCGCCGCCCGTGTCGCACCCGGCGATCCGGATCTCGTCACCGCAGTCGTCCAGATGGTTCCTCCCGCATGGGAGAACGATCCGACCGTGTCGCCGCAGGTCCGCGCGATGCTCGAGTTCTTCTCGCTCTACGAGGAGAAGAACGACGGGCCCGCCGCACTCATCTTCGGCAACGGGACCGTCGTGGGCGCGCGGCTCGATCGGCTCGGCCTGCGTCCCCTACGGACCGTAGAAACCGACGAGTATCTCGCCGTCACCTCCGAGGCCGGCCAGTTCGACTTCGCACCCGAAGCGGTGATCCGCCGCGGTCGCATCGAAGCCGGCGGCATGCTGTACTTCGACCACCGCACCGGCAGATCGTACGGAACCGACGAGGCACTCGAGATTCTCGCGGCCCAGCATGATTACCCGACGATGGTCGACGAGGCCCGCCGCAACCTCGATGCGCTGCCCCCGGTCCCGGCCGAGAAAGCCGGTTCGCCGCTGCGGTACAACGGCAACCTCGAGCGCCACCAGCGCTACGTGTCCTACTCACTCAACCAGGAATCGTTCCGGTTCATGCTCGACCCCATGCTCGCGTCGGGTCAGGAACGGATCTCGGCGATGGGCTACGGCAACGCGATCAATGCCCTGTCCGACCAGGAGGGTGGTGTCGCGAAGTACTTCTCCCAGCGATTCGCCCAGGTCACCAATCCTTCGCTCGATTCCATCCGCGAAGCGGACGGGATGACGCTGCGGGTCGCACTCGGCGCACGCCCCGGCAGCGGCGCGCCGTCGGCCGCCCAGATCGTGGTGCCCACCCCGATCCTCACTCACCTCGACATGCTCCGGATCCGCGAGCAGTCCGAGACACCGGTGCAGCGTTTCGAGATGCTGTACTCCCCGGTGTTCGACGACACCGAAGCGAACTCTGCAGCGCTCGCCGCCGCCGTGGACGAGGCCGCATCCAGCATCGCCGAATTCGCACGTGACACAGGCGGTATCGCTGTCCTGACCGATCGTCACGTGTCGACCGATCGTGCGCCGCTGCCGATGATCCTCACGGTCGCGGCCGTCAATCAGCGACTCATCGACGACGGCGTGCGTCTCCGGGTGTCCGTGGTCGTCGAATCCGGCCAGTTGTTCTCGTCGCATCACATCGCGGCTACCCTCGGTTTCGGTGCTGCCTCCGTCTACCCGCTGACAGTGCAGATGCGTGCCGAAGAGAAATTCAGCGACGACGCCGACGCAGCGTTCCTGAAGTTCCGCAAGGCCGCAGAGAAGTCGCTCATGAAGACGATGGGTCGCGTGGGGCTGTGCACCGTCGAGTCGTACATCGGCGGCGAGTTCTTCGAACCGAGTTACCTCGACACCGACGACGAGGTGCTGCGCCGCTGGTTTCCGAACGTCAAGACTCCGGTCGGCGGCGTCGGATTCGACACCATTGCACAAGCCGTCGCCGACTGGCACCGCCACGCCCTGAACGTGCAGGGTGAGACCGACGTGCCGTTGCTCGGCCTGTTCAAGGAGCGCGCCGAAGGCGCAGGCCACTCGTTCGGCACTGCGGCGGTACGCGGATTCGTCGACATGACCGAGGAAGCGGTGGCCCTGCCGGTCGAGCAGACCGGCGAAGCCGACCTGACCGACGCACTGCGCCTGCTTCCCCTGCACCGTCTGTCCGACGCACACGGCCTCGACGACGACGCATACCGCTACGGCGGGTTCCGCGCGCTCACCCCGGCCGAGATCGACGCATTCGACATCACCCCCGGCTATCGCGCCTTCGCGCGCACAATCGCCGATGAGCGCATGCACCGCCCGGCCGCGCTGCGCGACGTACTCGCATTGCCCGCCGACATCACCTACCTCACAACCGCCGACGACTTCCGGCGCGAAATGGGCCGGTTCGCCCGGCACGGCAACAACTCCATGCTGGTGCGCGGGCTCTCGGCGTCCCGCGTCGGCGACACCGAGTTCGTGCTGCGTCTGACCGGCCCGTTGGCCGACGATCACACTCGCCCCGAGGCGCTCGCGCAGTCGCTCGTCGCTCGGTTCGGCGACGCGATCATCCGATACCGCTGCTACGGCGACACGCTCACCGTGCAGGCGCTGGGGCAGGCTGCCGACTACCTCGGACAGATCCGGCAGGCGCCGCAGAGCCTGCGCCTCGACCGGATCCAGCCGGCCCACGAGATCACCCGCACCCTCGCGTCGGGTGCGATGAGTCACGGCGCGCTCAATTCCAATGCCCACGAGGCTGTCGCGCACGGCACCAACATGGTCGGCGGCATGTCGAACTGTGGTGAGGGCGGCGAGCACATTTCCCGCTACGGCACCATCCGCGGCTCGCGGATCAAGCAGTTCGCGTCGGGTCGCTTCGGGGTGTGGGCCGGGTACCTGGCCGATCCGATGCTCGAGGAGATCGAGATCAAGATTGCACAGGGCGCCAAGCCGGGTGAGGGCGGTCAGCTGCCCGCGAAGAAGGTCACCGTCGAGATCGCCGCGGCGCGCGGCGCGACTCCGGGCGTCGAACTGGTCTCGCCTCCCCCACACCACGACACGTACTCGATCGAAGATCTCGCGCAGCTCATCCACGACGCCAAAGCAGCCCGCGTGCGGGTGGTCGTCAAACTCGTCTCGTCGGAGGGCATCGGCACCATCGCGGTCGGCGTCGCCAAGGCCGGGGCCGACGTCATCAACGTTGCCGGTAACACCGGTGGCACAGGTGCGGCCTCGGTGACCTCGCTCAAGTATGCCGGTCGATCCGCCGAGATCGGTGTCGCCGAGGTCCACCAAGCACTGTGCGCGAACGGATTGCGCGACAAGGTGATCCTTCGCTGCTCCGGCGCCCACCAGACCGCCTCCGACGTCCTGACCTCCGCGTTGCTCGGTGCCGACAGCTTCGAGTTCGGCACCACCGCGCTGATGATGCTCGGTTGTGTCATGGCGAAGAACTGCAACGTCAAATGTCCCGCGGGACTGACCACCAATCCCGAGATGTTCAACGGCGATCCTCGGGCGATGGCGCAGTACCTGCTCAACATCGCGCACGAGACCCGAGAGTTGCTCGCGCGCTTGGGCCTGCAGTCGCTGGGCGACGCGCGCGGCCGATCCGACCTGCTGCACCTGCTCGATCATCCGTCGAGCGTCGGTGAGCTGGACCTGCGTGCAATGCTCGCGGTGGTTCCCGAAATCCACATAGACCAGCCGGTATACCTCGAGAAGGACTACTCCCTCGACGACGAATGGATCGCCCAGGTCCGCGATGCGCTCGAACACGACAACGCGCTCACGGTGGCGCTCGGCAACGGCGTGCGCCTGACCAACAACAACAAGAGCGTCGGCGCGCAGCTCGCGATCGACATCGAGCGCATGCTCAACCACGAACAGATCGGCCACACCGCTGCCATGCTGTCCGACGAGCGCGGACGCCGCTGGCTGCGCGACGGCACGGTCGATCTCACCACCACCGGCTCGGCGGGCCTGTCGTTCGGGGCGTTCTGCAACGACGGCATGGTGCTCCGCCACACCGGCACTGCCAACGATGGTGTCGGCAAGGGCCAGTGCGGCGGGCAGATCGTGATCTCCTCGCCCGGCGGCGGCACGAACGACCGCGGTGGCAATGTACTGATCGGCAATTTCGCGCTGTTCGGAGCCACCGGTGGTCGCTTGTTCGTCCAAGGCGAGGCCGGTGACCGCTTCGCTGTCCGCAATTCCGGGGCGACCGCCGTCGTCGAGGGTGTCGGCGACTTCGCCTGTGAGTACATGACCAACGGTGCCGTGCTCAACATCGGTGGGTTCGGGAAGGGTGTCGGCAACGGCATGTCGGGCGGCTTCGTCTACCAGTACGACCCGCACGGCCTGCTCGCGGGCAAGGCCAGCGCGGACTCGATCGTGCTCGGCTCCATCACCGGCGACGACCCTCAGGCCACGATCCACAATGCGACCGTGCTGCGCTTGCTGCACCTGCACGTCGAGGCCAGCGGATCCGAGAAGGCCCGATTCCTGATCGACAACTGGCAGGTCGAGCAGCAGCACTTCGCCTACGGTATGCCGCGGGCGCTGCTGCAGTACCAGGATTTCGACGAGATCCTCGCCTCCTCGACCCGCAAGGAACTCGCGAGCGAGGTTGCGGCAGCACTCGTCGCGCACCAAGTGCGCAAGTTCAAACAGAGCTACCGTTCCGGGGATCCCGTCGTGGACGGTGTGACACCGGATGGCACCGATACCGAAGCGATGTACGCGCTGCTCAACAACTACACGGTGCTTGCCGCCGCGCAGGCGATGGCACTGCAGAAGGTGCCGGGCGCAGCCGGAGCCGACGACCCCGCGGTCCGGAAGGCTGCACGAAACTTGCTGCTCACCGAGGACTTCTTCCTCATCAGCAGACTCGAGCGCTTTGCGCTGGAGGCGATTTCGAGCTACACCGATCTACAGCTGGCCGCACTCGTCGCCGACAAGCGTCTCACCGACTACAAGCGGGCGCTCGCACTGCGCAACGTCCGGTCGGTCGATGCGCCGGGCACCTACGGGTGGATCCTGTGGCAGAACCGCAAGAATCTCGACATCGCCGGTGATCTGCCCGGCTACGAGGAACTGTTTGCCCGCCACGCTGTGCCCGGCCTCGTTGCCCCGACCCTCGGAGTTCCCGCATGACCGCGCCGTTCATCCCCACCGACGCCCCGTTCACCCCCGACCAGCGTTCCTGGCTGGCCGGCTTCCTCGCGGGCATGCAGACCCGCCTGTTCTCCGGTGATCCCGCCAACGACGTCGGAATCACCGGTACGGCCCCCACACTGCACGTGCTGTACGGGTCGCAGACCGGCAATGCCGAATCCATTGCCGACGATGCCGCTGCCACGGCCCGCACTCACGGATTCGCGCCCGTCGTCTCTGCTCTCGACGACGTCGACATCGCCGCGTTCACGGAGTTTCGCCGAGTCCTGATCGTCACGTCCACCTATGGCGAGGGTGAGATGCCCGACAACGCCGAACTGTTCTGGGATGCACTGTCGGCCGAATCCGCGCCGCGACTCGACGGTATGGACTTCGCGGTGTTCGCTCTCGGCGACACCGGGTACGACGGGTTCTGCCAGGCAGGCAAGCTGATCGACATGCGGCTGGAGCAACTCGGAGCCACTCGCATCGTGCCGCGAGTCGACTGCGACGTCGAGTTCGAGGATGTTGCCGCAGCCTGGATCGCCGAGACTCTGCCCCTCGTCGCGGCCGTCGAAGGCATCAATGGTGACGGTGTCGCCGCTGCTTCGGCAGAGCCCTCACCGGCACGAGCGAAGGCACAGTGGACGCGGAAGAATCCCTTTCCTGCCACTCTCACCGTCAACCGTGTGCTCTCGGGTGAAGGCTCCGCGAAAGAGATCCGGCACTTCGAGTTCGCACTTGCCGACTCCGGGATCGAGTACGAGGCAGGCGACGCACTGAATGTAGTTCCGGTCAACGACGCCGGACTCGTGCAGTCGTTGGTCGACGCGCTCGGGCTCGATGGTGCGACGATCCCCGACGGTCACGACGAGAGCCTCGAGCATCTTCTGATGTACCGGTACGAGATCACCGCGCCGAACGTCGACCTGCTCGAAGCGGTCGAAGAACGCACGGGCAACGAGGAACTCACCTACGTGCTGCGCCACGGCGACAAGGCCGCTCTCGACGAATGGCTCTGGGGCCGGGACATTCTCGATATTCTGTCGCTGAAACCCACTCCTGCCTTCTCATCGGAGGAGCTTCTCTCGGTCCTCAAACCGCTGCAGCACCGTGCCTATTCGATCTCGTCGAGCCCTCTCTACGCCGACGGATCGGTGCACCTGACGGTCGCGGCCGTGCGCTACGGCACCGATGACCGTGAACGCCGGGGGGTGTGCTCGACGTTCCTGTCCGACCGCGCCGCCGAGAACCCGGTCGGGATCTTCGTGACGAAGAACAAGTCGTTTCGTGTTCCGTCCGACGACACCGCTCCGATGATCATGGTCGGTCCGGGCACAGGTATCGCCCCGTTCCGCGGATTCCTGCAGGAACGCCGCGCCCGCGGCGCCACCGGGAAGAACTGGCTGCTGTTCGGTGACCAGAGGCGCAGCTGCGACTACATCTACGAGGACGAACTCGCGGATTTCGTCGAGTCCGGGCTGCTCACCCGCCTCGACCTGGCATTCTCCCGCGACCAGGCTCAGAAGATCTACGTCCAGACCCGGATGAAGGAGCACGGCGCCGAACTGTTCACGTGGCTCGAGGAGGGCGGCCATTTCTACATCTGCGGTGACGCATCGCGGATGGCGAAGGATGTCGATGTCGCACTCCACGAGATCGTTGCCGAGCACGGCAGCATGAGTGGGGAACAGGCTGCCGAATACATCACCGCGCTCAAGCGCGAGAAACGGTACGTGCGCGACGTCTACTGACACGCACCATGGCCGAATGTCACCCTCATACACTCGAAGTGCACGAGGGTGACATTCGGCCATGTCGCCTCGGCAGATCAGCAGCCGGGCACTGCGCTACCGTCGCCCTGGATCGCAAGCAGCGTGCAGAACGTGACAGCAGAGACCTTCCACTGACCATCCTCGAGCAGCGCTTCACCCGACTGGTCGGGGAGGACGGGTGCGCCGTTCATCAGCAGGGTCCACGAGACCGTGGCAGCATCATCTCCCGCGCTCATCACGCCTTCCACCGTCGCAGTGGTCGCCGTTGCCTGCGGATCTGCTGCCATCCCCTGCAGGGCGGGGAGGAACTCGTCACCGTTCTCGACGAGGCCTGCGCGGGTCTCGGGCGGGGTCGTTCCGTCGAAGAATGCGACCCAGGCATCGGTGACGGCCTGCGTCGTCTCCGCGTCGGCAGCGCCCCCTGCAGCTTCCGACGTCTCCGCCTCGGTCGTCCCGTCGGCGTCCGTCGTGGCGGTGGCGACGGTGGTCGATGTCGTGTCGTCGGTCCCGTCCGACGAATCGTCGCTACTGCAACCGACGACTCCGGCGAGAGCAACGGCGGCGATTCCGGCGACCGCCAATGCCCGACGGATGGAATGTGTGCGCACTAGGTGTTCCTTTCGAAGGGTGGACCTTCGTCCACGTGGATGGTGCAGACGAGTCAGGGTGTGGTGGGGTCTGCGGGGAGTCGCTCACTGAGCCGAGCAAACTCGTACGACTGGCGGGCCAGCCAGAACCTCAGGAATCCTGTGATCGAATACCTCAGGAAAACAGCGGATCCCACGATGCCGACGCCGATACCGAGCAACGCGATGATGATGGCGTCGCGCTGAACGAGCGCGTCGGAGGTGTTGTGCGACATGAGGTACGCCACGATCGTCAACACCGGACCGAGAATCATCAGCGCAACACCGAGTTTCAACCACAGCCCGGACCGGCCGGCAGCCGGATCGGGGATCTTCAGTTCGGTCAACTCGCGTGCGAACTTGTCGGCACGTGTTTCCGTGGCGGTCATGATGCACTTCCTAGGTAGAGGGACGCGAGCTCGTCGCCGAGTTCGTCCGGTGGGCCTTCGATCTGGATTTCGCCGCGGACGAGCACCGCGGCGTGGTCGGCGGTATGCAGCACCGCGGTGGCGAACTGTTCGACCACCAACACCGCGACCCCCTGCCGCGCGGCCTCGGCGACGTGCTCGTACAGTTCGGCCACGATCCGCGGCGCCAACCCCATCGACAGCTCGTCGAGCATGAGTACTGCCGGATCGGTGGCCAGCCCGCGTGCCAGCGCGAGCATCTGCTGTTCGCCGCCGGACATCGTTCCCGCCGTCTGGGATACGCGCTTCCCGAGGATCGGGAACCGCGTGTAGGCAACCTCCTCGATCTCCTCGATCGAGCGGCCCGTGAACGTCATCATCACGAGGTTCTCGCGGACGGTGAGGTTGGGAAAGACTCCGCGCCCCTCGGGAATCAGGCAGACGCCGATCCGGGCGAGTTCGCGCGGCGAGACACCTGTCATGTCCCGGCCACCGAGCAGTAGCTGGCCCGAACTGACGGGATGGGCGCCACACGCGACGCGCAGTGTCGTGGTCTTGCCCGCACCGTTGGGGCCGAGCAGCGCCACGATCTGCCCTGGCATCACGCTCACGTTCACGCTGCGCAGCACAGTGATCTTCCCGTAGGCGGCGGAGACGTCGCACAGTTCGAGAATGGGGTTCATGTCGCTCCCAGGTACGCGGTGATGACTCGTTCGTCGCTACGAACCTCGTCGGGTGTGCCGACGCTGATGATCTTTCCGAGGTCGAGCACGTGGACGGTGTCGCACACCTCCATCACCAGTTCCATGTCGTGCTCGACGAGGAGCACCGCTACGCCGTCGTCGGCGACTGTGCGCAGCAGTGCAGAGAAGCGTTCGGTTTCTTCGCGGTCCTGGCCGGCGGCTGGTTCGTCGAGGAGAAGAACGCTGGGCTTCGCTGCCAGGGCCCGTCCCACCTCGACGAGACGTCCCATGCCGGTGGACAGCGCATCCGCAGTCGTGCCGGCGATACTGCGCAGATCGAGACGGTCGAGTAGTCCGTCGACAACCGCGGACGCCATCTTCCGGTCGGGACCCATCTCGGCCGCGACGAGGAGGTTGTCTCGGACACTGAGCCGCCCGAACAGTTCGAGTCGTTGGAAGGTCCGGGACATCCCGAGCCGTGCGCGACGGGCAGGACCGAGTTTGGTGATCTCGCGACCGCCGAGGGCGACACTGCCGTGCACAGGCTTGCGCAGCCCTGAAATCACATCGAACAGCGTGCTTTTTCCTGCTCCGTTGGGGCCTATCAGTCCGGTGACATGCCCGGGCTCGGCCCGCAGGCCGACACCGTCGAGAGCTCTGCGTCCCCCGAATGCCACCGTGACGTTCTCAACCTCGAGTTGCGATGGCACGATCGAGCACCTCCTCGTCGTTCTCGTCCCACGGGCGTTGCAGTCCCCACCACTCGACGGGTATCTCCCGCTCCGAATCCGTCCGGGAGACTCGACTCGCGCCCCATCCGAACGCAACCGCTGCCGCGATCGCGATCCCGGCGACGAGCACGTAGCCGTTGATCAGGTCTGCGAGCCGCAGCATCCACAGCGCGACGACGGCCACCGCGAGCAACCCCATTGCGAGCGGATTGCGCAATGCACTGTCGAAACGTTCCCGCAGGGAGGGCACGACGCCGTCGTCGACCGAGCCCGATCCGTATGCGAGTCCGGCCAATGCCGGGAGGGTCTGCACGAAATTCTGTGTCGCGGGTATCAGTGCGACCAGTGCGTTCATCGGTCCCGCAATCATCGCGCCGGTGAACAGGCCGTTGCCGACGACACCGAGGCCACCCACCACCGCGATCAGGAAGATGCCGAGACCCGCCACGAAGTTGAACTGTTCGGGTGCCACCGCTTGGAGCTGCATCCCGTACAGCGCCCCGCCGAGTCCCGCGATCGCAGCCGAGATCGCGAACACCGATGTCTTCATGAGAAGCAGGCTTCCACCGAAGGTTGCGTACGCGGTTTCACTGTCGCGCAATGCAATCAGACGGCGCCCCAGCTTCCCCCGTCGAACAGCTGCGACGAAGGCGGTCACCAGTGCCAGGCATACGGCCGCGAACACCGTCAGCTCTGCTGTGCTGTCGAGACGGAATCCGAACAGGCTGGGTCCGACCAGGTTCGCGGATCCCATGTTGAAGAAGGCGAACTCTCTGCCGAATATCTCGAGTGACGCCATCGGGAAGATCCACCGGTCGAGTACCACGGCGATGGCACCGGTCCCCAGCGCCAGATACACACCGGACAGTCGAAGCGCGGGCAGCGCCACGAGCGCACCGATCGCACCCGCGACAAGCATCGCGAGGGGTATCGCCCACCATTGACCGTCTGCACCGAAGTTGGCGCACACGACGGCACCGATTCCCGCGATTCCCAATTGGGCCAGCGAGATCTGCCCGGCGTAGCCGATGAGCGGCACCATCGACACGGCGATCACACCGAACGCGAAGATCTGGCCGTAGGTGATCAGGTCTCCTTCACCGAGCACCGTGGCAAGCATGAGACCGAACATCACGATGATCACAGCGAATACGATCGTGCCCCGCACGGTGGGAACCGGAACCTGGGTGAGATTGCGTTCGCGCCCGCGCAGTTTCCGGTGCGGGAAGATGAGCAGTGCTATCAACAGCAGGATCGCCGGCGCTGCGAGTCGAAGTCCCGGCAGATACTCGTTCTGCGGCAGATAGCCGGCAAGATAGGCCTCCATACATCCGACGACGATCGCGCCGACGAACGTCATGGGCAGGCTCGTCAATCTGCCGAAAATCGCGGCCGCATACGCACTGACGATCAACAGCGACAGTTGCATTGCGTCCAGCGACACCATCGAGGCGATCAGGACCCCACCGAGAGCCGCAAGCATGGTTCCTACCACCCAGGCGACCCTGTTGGCGCGCACCGGATTCGCTCCGGTCAGACCGACGAGCGCACGGTCGTCGACGGTGGCCCGCATCTCGACTCCGGTGCGGGTGTTGAACAGCAGAACGCGGAGGGCGAGCGCCACCGCTATGGCAATCACCATCGTGATTGCCTGATGCCAGCTGACCGTTGCCGAACCGATGTGGAACGGTGCTCGGTCGGCAAAGAAGCTCGGCAGCGACCGCGGTTCCATCGGGTCCCAGATCCACCGAGCAAGCGCGATGAGCCCGCTCAGCAGCGCAATCGTCATCACCAGCTTCTCGGCATCGCCGAGCCCCTGAACGGGCCGCATCAGCAATTCGACGAGTATCCCGAACAGCGGCGCCAGCACCAGCAGAATGACAGGCAGCGCAAGCCATACGGGCCATCCCCAACCGACACTGAGCTGCCAGTAGGCGAACGCTGCCATCATTCCTGTCGCGCCGTGTGCAAAGTTGAAGACACCGGTGGTGGCGTAGGTGACCACCAACCCGCTGCTGATGATCGCGTAGATTGCGGCCGTCGACAGTCCGACTACACCGAATGCGATGAACTGGTCCATCATTCGAGGTCGTTCATACTCTTGCCGACATCGGCGAGGGACAACGGCGGAGTCGATGTACCCTCAGAGAGCTCACGCGCAGGGATGTCGCATCGATAGAGGCCGTTGTCGGGCCCGAAGTCTGCGGGTTCCCACCCATCGGACGTCGCACGCTCGACGTTGAAGCAAGGCTGCGGCGGGAGCGGTTCCGCCAGATCGTTGGCGACATGAAGCCCTCCGCCGGTCCACGCAGTTTCTTCACGTGCGTTCTCGTAGAGGCACTTTCGTGTCAGGTCGTCGCCACAGGCTGTGGCCGCTTTCGCGAAGAGCAGCCACGAGGACCACGCGCGCATCGCGGGAAGTGTGATCTGACTTCCGGGCGCGTACTCGTCGAACAACGCCTTCAGTTCTTCGACCGCAGGCTCATCGCTCTCGAGTGGAGCGACACCGCTGAGGTCGACGACGTTGTTCTGGAAGTCCGCAGACCTGCCCAACAACTGGATGAACTGATCGTTGTACGCGTTGTTGTTGGCGTCGATCCAGTCGAGCTTGTAGTCCATGTTGGTGAGGGACTCTTCGAGCTTGGAAAGCGAGTCGAACGTGCCGAGGAAGACCAGGCCGCGGACACCGCTGGACTTGATGGCCTGCGCATAGGGAGTCCAGTCCGTCACGCCCGACAGTGGGAACAGCTCGTCGTAGACGATGGTGGCACCGAGGTCGACGAGTGTCTCCCGGTTGATGTCGCCGATCAGCTTGGAGACCGCGGCATCGCCGTTCAGCATGCCGATGGCGCCCTTCGATTCCGGGTATGCCTCGTCCATCAGCCAGGTACGAATACCGGCGTAGTTGTCGTACCCGGGAATCTTCGAAGGTGATGCCGCAACCTCGAGGTCGGCGCCAGCGGACTTCTCCTGCACGGCCTGGGCGGGGAAGCTCGGCAGCAGGCACTCGAGCCGCGTTTCGACACCGAGCCCGTCGAGTGCTGCACCACCCCCGACCAGGGCGAAGTCGTCGCGGCACGCCTCGATCATCCGCTGGCGCGGCTCCATAAGTTTGGAATCGCGCGTATTGGCGATGAGCTCACGACCGTTGATTCCACCGGCCTCGTTGCACCACGAGGTGAACACCTTTGCGGTGTCGACGAATTCGGAGTTCTTGGTGAATCCGATGTCGGAGAACACTCCGACCTCGATCGAATCGGCGGTCACGCCTTGGGCCGAGGCCGTGGACGCATCGCCCGGGCCGCATACTTCGGTCAGGTCGCCGAAGTTCGCTGTCGCTGTCGAGTCCGACTGGCCTGAGCCCGAGTCGATCTCCTCTGCGCCTTCTCTGCCACCACATCCGGTCGCGAGTACTGCGAGAGCCGCGAACGCCACAACCACCTTGTGTAATTTCAAATTGGAGTCCTTCATCCGGGCCGTCGCCGGCCGTGTCGATGATTCGGGCTATCCCCACGCCCGGAGAATCTCAGGGAGAGTGCCCCATCGACAGAACGAATCGATGCCACTCACCGCGCGTTGCTCAGAAATGCTGCCGTTTCGACCCCTCTGCCCCGTAGTCCCCCCGACCACATCGAGCGCGTCCGATCCGCGATCGACTCACATATGGTGCAACTCACATACTCGATTGTCAATAACGCAATTCTCATTCTTGAAATACGTTATTTCGCGGTGGATAAACTTTCCCTATGGGTATGTTTTCGGTCGCGCCCAGGCGCGTCGATCACGTGTTGCGCCCGCCATTGACGCCGAGAATCTGCCCGGTGATGTAACCGGCCTCCTCGCGGATCAGGAAAGAACAGGCAGCCGCGATATCCTCGGGACGGCCCGCCCTCCGCACCGGGGTTCGCTCGATGTGTTCCTCGATGGAGCCGCCGAGCAAGCCTTTCCCCTCTGCGCGTCGCAGCATCGGAGTGTTCACGAATCCCGGTGGTACGGCGTTGACCGTGATCCCTTGTGGGCCGTATTCGAGTGCAAGTGACTTCGTGAGCCCGTTGACTCCCGACTTCGCCGCAACATAGGACGACATGAACGGCTGCCCCGAGTGGGTACTCGACGACGAGATGTTGACGATGCGCCCCCAGTCGGCATCGACCTGAGCGCGATCCGTGACGTCGACCTTGTACTCGAGTTCCCCTCCCGACGGAGCGATATCGAACACGGCCACCTGATACCCGTCCTTGCGCAACCGGGCGGCGACCGCCTTGCCGATCCCCGATCCACCACCGGTCACCACAGCCGTCCTCACGTCCACGGCTCATCCCCGACGATGGTCGTCCGCTGCATCAGCCGCCCGGATGCGGGATCGTACGATTCTGCACGGTGCAGGATCCCCGTGTTGTCCCACAGGACGAAATCTCCGACCTCCCATTCATGCAGGTAGGAGAATTGCTTCTGCGTGCTCCACGCCAGTACTTCGTCGAGCAACCTGCGACTTCGCTCCGGATCCATGCCGACGACATGATCTGCTGTCGCGCCCAGCACCAGCGAACGTCGTCCGTCACGACGGTCCCAGATCAGCGACGATTCGTTCTGCGGCAGCATGCGCCACAACTCGACCTGCTCGTCGGTGGGATCCGGGTACACGGTGCGCTGTGCGGCCTCGAAACTGTGGACGACCCGCAGCCCCCCGTATCTTTTCTTCTCGTGCTCGGACATGTTCTCGTACGCTGCGTACGTACTGGCGAACTCGGTTCTGCCTCCGACTTCGGCGACCTGCCGCGCCGTCAGTGTGGTGACTTTCGCCGGGACCTTGTTCGTGGTGTCGTCGATGTGCCAGCTGAAGGTCCCGGCGAGGTACTCTGCCGCCGCTGTCTTCTCCGGGTCGAGCGAGACCGTCATGATCTTCTCGTTTCGCACCGGTTCCACCAGATCGCCGAGTCGCCGGCTGAAGGCGATCTGTGCGTCGTCGTCGAGATGCAGTCCGCGGATGAGTACGACACCCCGCCACTTCAGGGCCTCGGCGATGCGGGCCGCGACGATGTCGTCGTCGAGAGTGTCCACTCCCCGAAATTCCGTACCGAACAACGGGGTGATTGCCACAGACTCCATCAGGCTTCGGCCTCCATCGTCGCGTCCTTCACGCCCTCACGCAGGTATGCGTTCCGGTAGCTCTCGGCCACTCGCCGGTGCTGGCTCATACGCTCTTCCAGGGACATCTACAGCCTTTCGAGTGAATGCTTTCCGGTTGGAATGGAACGCTATTCGGAGATCTGAACGTCTTCGTAACTGCCGAGCATGGCGCTCTCGGGAAGCGCCATCTGCAGGTAGACGTCGATATGGGAAATCTTCCCGGCGTCGTCGAATTCGTAAACCGATACAGAATTGACCACGCTGGAGAAATCACCCACGCTGCTTCGTTCCTCGAGCTCGAGGAAGACGACGTCCGGTGTTTCGGTGATGCGCCTGAAGGATCCTGCCCACTGCGACGAGCCGGCCCAGCCGGTGAGAAACTCGACGTATTCGGACCAGTTCATCACCTCCTTGAAGTTCCCGACCCGCACGAACTCGTCCGTGGCGACGAGTTCGGCGAGGGGCGCCCAGCCTTCCTTCGAGAACCCCGGCTCTTTGGCGAGGTCCACGAGAGACTTCATGAGCAGGCTGTATTCGAGCACAGTGCGTGCTCGTCCGGTGTAATCGTCAGCGACGTCGACAATTTCGCGTAGTTCCGTGTCCCTCTCCTGGTGCTGTGGTGTGGTTCCGGTTGCGAACGTGTGGATCAGGCCCGCTCACTCGCACCGAGGTAACGGTCGAGCACAGAATGAAAGTGCGCCACAACCACTTCCTCCGACACGAGAAGAAGATGGTCGAGCGCCTCGTTGCGCAGGCCCCGCTGCTGGCGAGGCATCTGTTCGTAATCCTGCTGGAGCGCTTCGAAATACTTGAACTCGCCCGGTTCCTTCACCTCGATGGGTGTTGCGCGCAGCGCGTCCTTCATCTCGTCGGGCAGGAACATGACGCTGATGATCTGCCAGACGCATCGATTCGGGTCGCCCTCCGGGTCGGGCTGGGCAAGAATCACTGTGGCTTCACCTGCACGAACCGTCATGAAGAAGTTGGGGAACAGGACCCAACCGTGGTTGTCGCTCATCTGAGCGTCTGTGAGGCCGGAGACGTCGAGACCCGATTCCGTCAGAACCTCCCGCGTGGCTCGCTGCAGGACGGTTCGCGCAGTGACCCCGTCGGGGAACGACAGTGCCCGGCCGTCGGTGCGGTGGCTGTCGACTATTTCCTCGAAGCGTGGGAGGACCCGCATGATCGATGGAAACGTCTCGGGCAGTTCACGAATCCCCTGGACCTGCCCCTCGGCAGTGAATTCGTCGACGTGCGCGACCTCGAACGGAGAACAGGACACCGCGTGCCGATCGAGCAGGCGGTATCGACTCTTCTCGACCACTACTTTCCCAACAAGGCCGAACTGGTCAAGGCCGCCTTCACCGCTATCGCGCAGGTGACCCTGCCGCGCTTGGAGGCCGCGGCCGAGCGAGCCGACGGTGTTCGGGCGAAGCTCCTGGCGGTACTCGACGAGGGCGCTGCCGTTCTGCTCGAGAATCCTCACTCCGTGGCGTTCGACCGCGCACTGCGGATGGAAAACGCCGAACATCTCCATCTGGGTGAAGACAGCGACGTGATCTTCACATCGCTACACGACGTGATCGCCGGAATCATCGATCAGGCCGCCCGGGAAGGCATCCTCAACACCGGCACGGCAGGTGCAACGGACGCGATCATCACGGTGCTTCGGGGTCTGCACGACCATGCCGCGACCGCCACACCCGAGCAGTATCGGGCCACCCACGCCGCAGTCAGAATGTTGATCCAGGGATCGCTGTTCGATTATCCCCGCAGCGACACCTGATCACGTTGTCGGTGTCGCGAAGACGAAGTCGTTGTTCGCATAACCCAACGGCGGCCCCACGAACTCACCGCCGCACGTGACCAGCACCAACGTTTCCGGTCCGCCGAGTCGGTTCACTTCGTCGAACGGCACGTCCCCGCCCTTACCGACACTGACGACCCGATCGACACGGTACTGGTGCCTCGATCCGCCTCCCAGCGACAAGGTCACCTCGTCACCTTCGTCGAGTTCGGTGAAACGCACGGCGAATCCGTCACCCTGCTCGACGTCGTCGACGTGCCCTGTGACGACGATCGATCCGGTCCCGGATCCGGGTAGCGCCGAATCCGCCCACCATCCCAACCGCGACACATCCTGTGGGGGCATCAGGACACCCGCGGTATCGGTCGCGACCGGATCCGTCGGGGCGGAGTCCTCGCCGATGGTCAGAGCCACCGGCACGGCCGGGTCGTCGGCGATCGCCATCACCGGCGGCGGCATATCGCGCTTACCATCCTCCTGCCGAGTGGTAGGTGGGGAGACCTCCGAGCCTGTGGTGGGGGCATCCGAGGAACAGGCTCCCGCGAGGACGAGAACGGCCGCCGCCAACGCTGCGAGAAGTACCCGGGCGCGCATCTCAGGGCCTTTCGACCGGGCCGGCCGGTATCGACCGCACCGGTACGCGAAGGTCGGGATTGCGGAAGACCGGCCCGGGGTTCTCGGGCATGTTCAGTGCCTGGACGGTGAAGTACTCACCCTCTGTCGCGGTGAATGTGATCGGGGCGGTGTCCGCGATGTACCCGTCGGGTGCGCTGATTTCCTTCGCCACGTAGCACCCGGGGGCGAGCATGAGGGGGATCAGACCGTCCGCACCTGTGACCTCACGATGGTTCCACTCCGAGTTGCACGGACCCACGACGAAGATCGCTCCCTCGAGAGGCGAACCGGATATCCTGTCCATCTTGATGATTCGTCCCTGCACGGTAGGCGTCGGCGGATCCGGCGGAGATGAACGGTCGAGGACGACCTCGACGCTGCGCACGACCCCCGGGGCATCGAGTTCGACGGTGAACGGTCCGCCGGACACTACTGTCGAGCCTGCAGGAATCGTCGTGGCGGTCACTTCGTAGCAGTTCAGCGGGAACGTCGCGCTCGCTGCACCGTCCATATCCGTTGTCAGGTAACCGTAGGGCCCGTCCTCGACACAGGAGCGCACCGACGCCGTCACTCCTGCGATCGGCGTTCCGGTAGTGAGGTCGCGAGCCCGCAGATCGATCGTGCCCTCTCCGGGTGGTGCCCAGCGAGCAAAGGTGAACCCCACGCTCTGCACCTGTCCCGGAGCCGTGACCTCGACCTGCCATGGCCCTACCGACACGGGGTCGTAGCCGTCGGGGAAACCCACAGCCGTGGCGGTGTGGCATCCGAGTGGGACCGACACGCTCGCGGTTCCCTCCGGACCGGTCGCCGGTGTCCCGACGATCTCACCGGTGTCGCAGCGCGCGACTTCGACCGACACACCGGCAACCGGCTGATCGTCGGAAAGGGTGGCCGCTCGGATCGCCACCGTACCCATCTCGATGCCGACATCGGGTGGCGCCGGGTCGGTGTTCACGGACGTCGTCGGCAGTGACGGCGCAGTAGTTGTGGGCACAGTTGTTGAGGGCACAGTTGTTGTGGCTGTGATCTCGGTCGTGGTGGGGACGGTCTCCGACGGGTCCGCGAGAGCGACTCCGGACAGTGCGACGACGAGAGCGGAACCGAACAGCACGGAGAGTACGCGTGAGGGAGTTCGCATGGTGGGTGCCTCCTTCGACTTTCGAAAGGTGGGTACCCCGACACCGGTGTCGTCGACGTGGCTCCGTCACCCGTTAGCACCTCGGAGCGACTCGAGACCGAGACGTAGCCGCATCGTCATCACACGGTGTTCGACGGTTCCCGTCGTCTCCCGATGATCGAAAGGGGACCGCCGCAGCCGTGTCGCTGCCTAAACTGGGCGGAAGCGACACGAGGAGCAGGTCGATGTCAGATCGCACCGCATCACGTACTCGGCAGGCGCCCGTTGCAGAAACGCCGGACGCCATACGCAACGTCGCGCTGGTCGGGTGCAGCGCCACGGGAAAGACGACGCTCGCGGAATCACTCGCCTTCGCATCAGGTGCAATCGGCCGTGCGGGCCGGGTGGCCGACGGCACCACAGTGTCCGATTATGAAGAGATCGAGCAGGAACACCGACGCTCCGTGCAGCTGGCGGTACTGCCCCTCGAATGGAAAGGCGTCAAGATCAATTTGATCGACACGCCCGGCCACCCCGACTTCGACGCCGAACTCCGCGCCGGGCTCCACGCCGCCGACGCAGCGATCTTCGTCGTCTCGGCCACCGATGCCATCACTCCGGCCACTCGCGCGTTGTGGCGCGAGTGCGACGACGAGGCGATTCCGCGCGCAATTGTCGTGACCAAACTCGATATCGCGCGACACACCTACGACGAACTACTGGAGCAGTGCCACGACGCGTTCGGACTCGGCCCCGACACCGTGCGCGCACTGTTCTATCCGGTGTTCGACGGGGACCGGCCGATCGGGTCGATGGGGCTGCTGACGGGTCGAAGCTACGGCGAGCCCGGCCCATGCCCTGTCTCCGATGCCGCGCGCGAAAGCCTGGTGGAGGCAATCTCCGGCCAGGACGACACACTCATGGAACGGTTCGTCTCCGGTGAAGAACTCGATCCGGATTCCTTGCAGGACGGACTCACCCGCGAGATACTTTTGTGCGCAATGCACCCTGCGGTTCCCGCGACCGAGAGCGGCGTCGGCGCGGTCGAGTTGCTCGAGTTGATCGTCACGGGATTCCCCGACCCCACCCACCGGTTGCGGGGCGCTCCGCCGTGCGATCCCGACGCCCCACTGGTTGCCCAGGTCGTGCGGGTGACGGGAGACTCGTATGTGGGCAGGATCAGTCTGGCGCGCGTCTACGCGGGAACGTTGCGACCGGATACGACAGCCGCACTCACTGGAAGCGAGCGCTCGTCCGAACGAATCCCCGCGCTGACCAGCCCGTTCGGCAAGCAACAAAGACCGACCGGCGAGGCGGTGGCCGGAGATCTCGTCTGCGTGGGCAAGCTCGCGACCGCTCGCCCCGGCGATACGCTCCACGACCCCGACCACCCCGCAGACCTGGCGATGTGGCCGATTCCCGAACCGCTGCTGCCCCTCGCGGTCGAGGCACATTCACGCACCGACGACGACAAGCTGTCACAGGCCCTCTCGCGCTTGACGGCCGAAGATCCCGCCGTGCGCGTGGAGCAGAATGCCGACACCAATCAGGTCGTACTGTGGTGCACCGGCGAAGCCCACGCCGAACTGGTCGTGGATCGGCTCCGCAACCGGCACGGCGTGCAGGTCGATCTGGTCGAGCATCGTGTCCCGCTCCGCGAGACGTTCACTGCCCCGACCTCAGGGCACGGTCGTTTGGTGAAACAGTCGGGTGGACACGGCCAGTACGCGGTGTGCGACCTGGAGATCGAACCTCTCCCGGTCGGCAGCGGGGTGGTGTTCGAAGAGCGCGTGGTCGGAGGCGCGGTGCCGCGGCAGTTCATTCCGTCCGTGGAAAAAGGTGTGCGCGCGCAGGCCGCCAAAGGAGTCGCGACAGGAAATCCGATGGTGGATGTACGAGTCACGCTCGTCGACGGCAAGGCCCACTCGGTGGACTCGTCGGATGCCGCGTTCCAGGCCGCTGCGGGCCTGGCGCTGCGTGATGCCGCGGCCCATGGCGAGACCCGCCTGCTCGAGCCGGTAGCGGCGGTTCGGGTGACGTTGCCGGAGGAACACCTCGGGTCGGTACTGAGCGATCTGTCGGCGCGCCGCGGCCGGGTGCTCGGAACCGAAGCCCCCGGCCCGGGGGTCGCGCTGCTACGCGCGGAGGTGCCCGAACTCGAATTGGGCCGCTACCCGATCGACCTGCGCGCCATCACCCAGGGCACCGCGGATTTCGCTCGTGGATACCTGCGGCACGAACCGATGCCGGCATCGCTCGCCGCACAGTTCCTCGACGGGACGGCACCCGCTCGGTCGTGAGGCTGGTTTCGCGGCCCGCCGACTCGGGTACGTGGAAGTCAGAGAATCCGCACGACGAAAGGAATACCATGCCCGACCCCGATCGACGTGCACACGACAACGACCTGACCGGCGACAACCTGTCTCAGCTCATCGACGACATGGAAGAGAACGTCAAGAAGGAGCGGAACGAGGAGGGCGTCCCGGGAAGTTCCACCGACCGTGAGAAGACCGAGAAAGTCGAGCCCGACGATCAGGCACCCTCCTGACTACATCCCCTGCCCTGCGCGCGCGGCCGTCTTCGAGGCGAGATCGGTGAGATCGGCGGCACGATATCCGGGCCAGCCGTGCAGCATCTGCTGCCAACGTTCCGGTACTGCCGACGCGCCCCACCGGGCTCCGAGCAGACCGCCTGCAATCGCCGCGGTCGTATCCGTGTCGCCGCCGGCACGCACTGCAGCCTCCAGCGCATCGACGAGGTGGCCCGGTCCGGACGCGTCGGTGTGGGTGATCGCCCACCACGCGACCTGCAGCGCGTGCACGACCCATCCGTTCTTGTCGAATACTCTTGCGGTATCTGCCTTCTCAGCCTCGTCGAGTAGCCCTCCCCAGAAGTCGGCCACCTCATCGGATGCTCCGTCGAGATACAGTCGGGCCCCGTCGAAGTTGCCGTGCAGCACGGCGTGACGGATCGCGTACGACCACAGGCGACACGCTTCGATGGCCTGAGGGTCGTTGTGAGTCAGGGCACTGATGTCGCCGGCCGCGGCGACACACGCGCCGGCGTCGTGCAGATAGGCAATGCCGACGGGCGCGGTGCGCATGAGCGACCCGTTGCCCGCTTTGCGTCCCGGAAGTTCGAGGGCATGCCGCCGCATCGCCGCGGCCGACGTCGGCCGCGCGGAGAGCACGGCCCGCGTCTGGTTGCCGATGTCCTTCGGGTGGGTGTCGTACCAGCGCACGAACTGCGCTGCGACGGCATCGAGTCCTTCGCCGTGCCCGATCGGTCGTCCCGAGGCGGATACCTCGGCAATGGCGAGGGCCATCGAGGTGTCGTCGGTCCACTCCCCCGGTGCAAACGGGCCCAGTCCGCCACCGATCATGTCGATTGCCATATCCGGTCGCGGATAAGTGAATTCGTATCCGGCACCGAGCGCATCGCCCGCGGCGGTGGCCACGAGCACTCCGGCGACACGATCCTTCTGCTGCGCGTCCAGTTCCATACTCTCCCCTTTGATCAAACTTGCGCCAACCAAGTTAGCGCAAGTTTGATTTAATAACAACATGAGCAAGAGTCCGCGGTCACCGAGCAAGCCCCTCACCGACTATCCGCGCCCCTCGGTCGCCGTGGACGTGGCGGTACTGACCGTCGTCGACGACACCGTGAAAGTGCTGGTGGTCGATCATCCGCGGGGACGCGCGTTACCCGGAACCTTCCTGCATCCCGGTGAGCGCCTCGCCGACGCCGCCGCACGCGCACTCCACGACAAGGCCGGACTCGACAGCGTGGAGTTCCATCAGATGGTGATGCTCGACGACCCCGCGCGCGATGACCGCGGCTGGGTACTGTCGATGACCCACAGCGCAGCCGTGCCGTTCGAGCGCTTCCCCACCGGGGCTCAGCTGGCACCTGTGGACGACACGAGTGAGCTCGCGTTCGACCACGCCGACATCGTCGACCTCGCCGTCGACGATCTGCGTCGCCGCTACGCAACAGCGGTCGATCCGTCGGGATTGATCAGCGACGAGTTCACCATCCTCGAATTGCGACGCCTCTACGAAGTGATCTACGGGCGTCGGTTCCCGAAGGACACCTTCCGACGCCACCTGTCACACGGCCTCGAAGCAACGGGCGAACTCAGCCGCGAAGGTGTGGGCAGGCCTGCCGAGCTCTATCGGAAGACACACACGCCGCTGCTTCCAGGTGCAGCGTCTTTCCTCTGGAACCGGTCCGGCTGATGGGCGAGCACATCTACGTCGTCACGCACCCCGAAGCGACCCATCACGTCGACGGTCTCGTCGGCGGCTGGTACGACTCCGCACTCACCTCCCGCGGAGTGATCCACGCGCATGCGATCGCTACACGACTGCGGGATCTCATACCCGCCGATTCGATTCCGGCTCTCTACACGTCGGACCTCACCCGTGCCACCGAGACCGCCCGCCCCCTCGCGGAAGTTTTCGACGTCGAACCCGTACTTCTTCCCGACCTACGCGAGAAGTCCTACGGCGTTGCGGGTGGTCGTCCGCAGGCCTGGCTCGACACCTACTTCGTTCCTCCCCCTCCCGCCGGAGAACGCCTGGATCACGACGAAGGAATCGAGGGTGCGGAAACCAAGCTCGACTGCGTCACTCGCGTCTACCGGGCCATGGCTCGAATCACTGCCGACAGCAAGGCGCATCGCATTGTCGTCACCCACGGCGGTTCGCTGAGCTGGGTCATTGCCTCCTGGCAGCGGCTACCGATCAGTGCCTGCGCGTATGTGGCCTATCGCGCCGCTCCCGGCAGCATCACGGTGCTCGAGCAAGACGACGTCTTCCACAACCGAACGCTGCACACCCTCGGGGACGTCGGTCACCTACTCTGAGGCCGAGTGCCTTCGGTCAGCATGCACCCTGGAGGGCTGTCGCGATCTCCGCTGCGACCTGCACGTTCCTCAAGTACACCGCAATGTTCGTGTCGAGGGTGGCACCCTCCGTACCGCGGTGCATGTGGTCGAGCAGAAACGGCGTCAGGTCCTTGCCATGAACACCGGCCGTGGCCGCCTCCCGCTCCGCCTCGGCGAGTACGCGATCATGCAGGGCCGGATCCACCTGCTCGTCGGCAGCGACCGGATTGGCGATGAGCACAGCCGACCGTATCCCGAGATCGTCGCGGGCTCGGGCTACAGCGGCAGCAGCTTCCGACGACTCCACCGCCTCGATCGAACACCCGCTGTCGCGCACGTAGTAGCCCGGGAAGCGGGTAGTGCGATACCCCAGCACGATCACGCCGAGCGTTTCGAGCCGTTCGAGTGTGGCAGGCACGTCCAGGATGGATTTCACTCCCGCGCTGACGATCAGAATCGGAATCGACGACAGCGCGACGAGATCTGCACTCTCGTCGAAGGTTGTCGCCGCACCGCGGTGGACACCTCCGAGACCCCCTGTCGCGAACACTGCTATCCCGGCGCGGTGCGCAAGCCACGCGGTCGAGGCCACGGTCGTTCCACCGTGCAGCCTCTTCACCGCAGCCGTGGGCAGGTCGCGGATCCCGGTCTTCACGGTCCCCGCGTCCACGGCCTCGATCAGTTCGATCTGATCGCGGGACAGACCGACGGTGGGGACACCCGCAACCACTCCGACGGTCGCCGGAGTCACGCCTGCGTCGCGCAATGATCGTTCGGCCTCGAACGCCACCTCGAGGTTGCGCGGCCGTGACAGGCCGTGGGTGAAAATCGTCGACTCGAGCGCCACCACGGGCCTGCCCTCCGCGACGGCCGCGCGCACCTCGTCGGCAACGACGATCGTTTCGGTCATACACCGACGATAGGGGTCATCACTTTGCTCGGCGTCCCAATCGCGCCAGTACCCGCTCCTGTCGATCGTCGGAACCGGCTTCCGCACCGGGCTTGCAGACACCGTCCATGTAGAGGGAGTCGCCGAAGCTGTTCGCCCCGGCCTCCATCCGGTCGAGTTCGGCATCGGTGAAAGACACCGGGATTCCGGCGCCCTGCGCAATGTCCCAACGATGAACGAGCAGATCCCAGATGTAGAACTGCTCGAACGTCGCACCCAACGTCGTGGGGCCGAAGTATCCCTCGTACGGGGCGCCGACGAGCTCGTCGTCGGTCAGCAGCGCCGCGACACGAGCGGTGTGCTCACGCCATCCCGCCGCAGGATCGCCGAGGTCGGGACGCTCACCGACATCGAGACCACGACCGGTGAGGAATTCCCGTTGAGTATCGACGATGTGGGCAACCACATCGCGCGTGGTCCAGCCGTCGCAGGGCGATGGCCGGTCCCACGAACCGGACGCGACGGCGCCGATGAGCGCGGTGAGCGGCGCGTTCGCCTCGTCGTGTCGGAGTGCTGTTGTATTCATGGACGCTGTACTCATGACATGACAATATTTCCGCGCAAAGGATGCGGTATTGATGAAACCCGACACGGGCGACGATCCGGATCGACAGCCGATCGAACGCGCACACCTGAACGACCCGACCGACACCTCCAGCAGGGTGTTCCGGTATTCGGCCGCACCCGAGCTCACTGCATTGATGCGTCGGTACTGGATTCCGGTGTGGTCTGTGCCCGACGGTGAGGAGTCCGTCCAGCGAGTTCTGCAATACCCCGTGTGCCTTGCAGTGATCGCACAGGACTACGCGCGCTTCTACGGCATCACGTCGGGGTTGTCCCGTACCACGCTCAGAGGCAAGGGGTGGGCGGTCGGGGTGATGTTCACCCCGGCAGCAGGTCGGTTACTTACACACACACCGGTCGCGGCGTTCACCGACCGGTTCGTCGATCTGCGCGACATCTTCGGCGACGCCGGTGCCCGCCTCACCGACGAGGTACGTATCGCGATGGCGACTTCGCCCCGTGCTCCCGAATCGCATCGCGCCGCAATGGACCTGTTCGACGACATGCTCCGGCCATATGCGTCGATCGACGACGAGGGGCGCTTGATCAACCAGGTGGTCGCATACGTCGAGGACAATTCCGACGTCCTTCGCGTCGAGCAGGTCCGAAACGAGTTCGGCCTGTCGGAGCGGGCGCTGCAGCGGCTGGTACACCGCAGGATCGGGCTGACACCGAAATGGTTGATCCAGCGTCGCCGTCTCCAGGAAGCGGCGGGACGATTGCGTGAGCATGCAATCCCCCTGGCCGAAATGGCCGCGATGCTCGGGTACGCAGATCAACCGCATTTCGTACGCGACTTCGCGAAGGTCGTCGGCATGACACCGGCAGCCTTCGCGCAGCAGTACGGGCTCTGACCCGGTCGTCAGGCGGTCTCCCCGGTCGCGTCGCTGTCCGCGTTCTCATGCTCGCCGATCGCCTTCGCACTGACGTGATCCGGATACCAGGAGGTGAATTTGATCGCACATATCATCGCCCCGGTCTGCAGCACCCAACCCGTCCAGATGTTGTTGCTGTCGTCGAGAACAGCGTCGCCGTACCAACCGGCGGCCGCCGCAACCGCGAATGCTACGGCCCACGCTGCTGTGATGATGTAGTTGGTCCTGATGAACAGTGGGGAATCCCAGTACTCGCGCTCGACCATCTCGCGCGCGTACTGGAGGGTGAAAGGCACCCGGATCAGGATCGATCCCACCGCAATGATCACCAGGGTGATGTTCGCGATCTCACCGATCCATTTCTCGAGCCATACCTCACCGTCGGCGCTCAGGAAGAACTGCAGGACGAACAGGCCGGCGAAGAAGAGCACGTCGACGGCCCCGAGAAGCTTGAGGCTCTTTCCGCGGATCCGATCCGCCACGACGAAGAACACCGAGATGGCGAGCGCCACCGCAGACACCCAGCCGATGCTGCCGGGTCCTTCGAAGATGGCAAGGAAGATCCAAGGCGCGAGGCCTGTCAGCGGTCCGTCGAGCACCTTGTCGATGATCGATGAACCCGCACCCTCCCCCGCCGATGAAGCGCGATTGCTTGTGGTGTTGTCAGCCATGGCTGCCTCGATGTCACGACAATGGGCCCCGACCCTCATCCGAGGGTAGACCCGTTACTGCAGCCGAATGTCACATTCGTTCACTTCGACTGCCTGACGACCACATTCGGCCCACGTATCCTGACGCCATGGCAGCCGATGAGTCCACTCTCGAAGCCCTGTTCGGCGACACCGGAATCGCCGCGCTCGTCACCCTCAAACGTTCAGGCAGACCTCAGGTCTCGAACATCCTCTACCATTACGATCACCGGACACACACGTTCTCCATCTCGATCACCGACTCTCGCGCGAAAACGAGGAACATGCGCCGCGACTCGCGCGTGAGCCTGTTCAAGGACTCCGACGGTGGTTGGTCGTACGCCGTCGCCGAGGGCAACGCCGAGTTGTCCGATGTCGCACGCACTCCCCACGACGACGCGGCCGAACAACTCGTCGCGCTCTACCGCAAGGTCCAGGGCGAGCATCCCGATTGGGACGAGTTCCGCGCGGCGATGGTCGACGAACAACGACTGGTAATGCGAGTGCGTGTCGATCGGTTCTACGGCGTCGCGGGTCGATGACACCCCGCCGCCGGGTCGCTGGGGGTGGCTAGGCTCGGTTGTCCACACCGAGTTCTGAGGAGAACAGTGAGCACCCTGCAAACCCTGGACCGCGGCCTTCGCGCCTTGGAGATCATCTCTCAACGGCCGGGTGGAATCTCGATCGCTGAACTCGCCGCGGAACTCGATGTCGCGCGTGCCATCAGTTATCGAATCGTCGCGACACTCGAGGCGCATTCGCTCGTCGCTCGAACCGAGGATGGCCGTATCAGGCTGTCAGCGGGGACGGCGATACTCGGTTTGCGATTCCACCCCCGCCTGCGCGAGGTGGCGCAGCCTCTGCTGCGCGAGCTGGCGCAACAGACGTCGGCCACCGCGTTCCTTTCCATGCTGGAGGGTGACGAGTGCGTGGTGATCGCGGTGGCCGAGCCCGATTCGGGCATCTTGCGTGTGGGCTACCGGCTGGGCACGAGGCATCCCGTATCGCGGGGAGCGGCGGGTATCGCGATCCTCGCAGGGCGGCCCGCCGCCGACTCCGACACCGATCAGGTGCGCCAGGCACGTCGGGACGGATTCAGCATCACTGCCGGCGAGCTCGAGCATGGCGCCGTGGGAGTCGCAGCCGGTGTGGGTACGCCGTTGGACCACGACGGACTGGGATTCGAGTCGAGCGTCGGCGTCGTCGCGATCGAAGGTCTCGACACCGACATCGCCGCGGCCGCAGTTGTGAAGATTGCCGCCCGGATCGCTGCCTTGCTCGACATCTGACCGGAACACGACCGGCCATCGAGGGGACGCTCACCGGAGCGTCCCCTTTTTCGTCGTGCCCACGTCCACGAAGCAACGCCCCGCCTTGACGACACGATGTGACGGCGCTTACTCTGCAAATGTTCGTTTAACGAACACATATGTCCACTATTAGTAACGCAGAGTCCACCGCCTGGAGAAGCCCATGACCAGTCCGTCGAGCGGAACCGTCCTCGAAGCCAGACGAGCGTCGACCGACGGCCGATGCCCCATCGACCACAGCGCCGTCACATCTCCCGGCGGTTGCCCGGTCTCGCCCCGAGCGGCCGCATTCGATCCATTCACCGGCCCTTACCAGACAGACCCTGCAGCGTCACTCCGCTGGTCACGGGACGAAGAACCCGTCTTCTACAGCCCAGAACTCGACTACTGGGTGGTCACACGCTACGAAGACGTGAAAGCCGTCTTCCGCGACAACGAACTGTTCTCACCCGCGATCGCACTCGAAAAGATCACTCCCACCTCGGACGAGGCGAATTCTGTTCTTGCACAGTACGACTACGCGATGTCCCGGACGCTGGTAAACGAAGACGAACCGGCGCACATGCCGCGACGACGCGCCTTGATGGAACCGTTCACCCCTGCCGCGCTCGCCCACCACGAACCGATGGTGCGCCGATTGACTCGCGAATACGTAGACCGCTTCGTCGATGCCGGGCGCGTCGACCTCGTCGACGAGATGCTCTGGGAGGTCCCGCTCACCGTGGCACTGCACTTCCTCGGTGTTCCCGAAGAAGACATGGATACGCTGCGCGAGTACTCGATCGCCCATACCGTCAACACCTGGGGACGGCCGGCACCCGAACAACAGGTTGCCGTGGCCGAGGCCGTCGGGAAATTCTGGCAGTTCGCAGGCACCGTCCTCGACAAGATGCGAAAGGACCCGAGTGGGCACGGCTGGATGCCCTTCGGCCTCCGCGTACAACAGGAACAGCCCGATGTCGTCACCGATTCCTACCTGCACTCGATGATGATGGCCGGCATCGTCGCCGCACACGAGACCACCGCCAACGCCTCTGCCAACGCCTTGCGGCTGCTGCTCGAGCACCGCGACGTGTGGGAGGAGATCTGCGCCGATCCCAGCCTGATCCCCAACGCGGTCGAGGAGTGCCTTCGCCACTCCGGCTCCGTCGCCGCGTGGCGACGCCTCGCCACTGCCGACACCACGATCGGCGGCGTCGACATCCCCGAGGGTGCAAAACTACTGATCGTCAACTCTTCGGCCAACCACGACGAACGCCACTTCGACCAGGCAGACGACTTCGATATCCGTCGCGACAACGCCAGCGACCACCTCACCTTCGGCTACGGGAGCCACCAGTGCATGGGCAAGAACCTTGCGCGCATGGAGATCCAGATCTTTCTGGAGGAACTGACCCGTCGCCTACCCCACATGGAACTGGTTCCCGACCAAGAATTCACGTATCTGCCCAACACCTCGTTCCGCGGACCGGACCACGTTCTGGTCCAATGGGATCCGGCCCGCAACCCCGAACGCGCTGACCCGGAACTGCTGTCTCTCCGACAGCCGGTCAAGATCGGGGAACCCTCGAGGAACACCATCGCCCGCACGATGACCGTCTCGGAGCTCGAACACCTCGCCGACGACATCCTGCTGGTGACCCTGTGCGACACCTCGGGGCGACCATTGCCCAAATGGTCGGCCGGGTCGCACATCGACATCGACTGCGGCGCGGTGTCGCGGCAGTACTCACTGTGTGGCGACCGTGACGACCGCACCGCTCTGCAGATCGCGGTGCTCCACGATTCCGACAGTCGCGGTGGATCCCGTTGGGTGCACACCCAACTCGACATCGGGACCACACTGCGTATGCGGGGGCCGCGTAACCATTTCAAACTCGATCCTGATGCCCGGCGATACGTGTTCGTCGCCGGCGGCATCGGAATCACCCCCGTGATCGCGATGGCCGACGAGGTCAAGGCCTCCGGAGGTGACTACGAGATCCACTACGCTGGGCGCTCGCGCACCTCCATGGCGTTCCTCGACCGCCTCGCCCGCGACCACGGCGACCGTGTCCGGATCTATCCGAGCCACGAGGGCACCCGAATGGGTCTCGCCGAACTCTTTGCGACCGTAGAGGACGGCACACAGGTGTACTCGTGCGGACCCGAACGCCTCCTCACGGCGCTGGCAGACGCGACCGCACACTGGCCCGACGACACCCTGCATGTCGAGCACTTCTCCTCGACCCTCGAAGCACTCGACCCGTCGAAGGAGCATGCATTCGAGGTCGTGCTGAAGGACTCCGGAATCACCGTCCCGGTCGCCGCCGACCAGACGGTGCTCCACGCACTTCGGGCCGCGAACATCGACGCGCAGAGCGACTGCGAGGAAGGCATCTGCGGCGCGTGCGAGGTACCCGTCCTCGACGGAGATGTCGACCACCGCGACCTGGTTCTCACCAAGACCGAGCGCATCGCCGGAAAAACCATGATGACCTGCTGCTCCCGCGCCTGCGGCAGCACGCTGACCCTCCAGCTCTGAGCTACCCTTCCGAAAGGCAACCGCATGACCACCGTCGAGAATGCGAACATGCCGTCCGTTCCACCGGACGCAGACGCACCGACCACCGGCACCCCGTTCAAACGGGTCCTGGCCGGCAGTATGGCCGGTGCAGTACTCGAATGGTACGACTTCGCGATCTACGGCATCCTCGCCGCGACCGTTCTCGGACCCCTGTTCTTCCCCAGCGGTAACGCCGTCGCCTCCCTCCTGATGGCTCTCGCGACACAAGGTCTCGGGTTCGTGGCCCGCCCGCTCGGCGGCATCGTCTTCGGGCACCTCGGCGACAAGTTCGGGCGCAAACCTGTTCTCGTAGCGACCTTCCTGATGCTCGGGGCGGCAACAGCCGCGATCGGTCTGCTTCCGACCTACGGCCAGATCGGTATCTGGGCGACCGTTGCGCTCGTAGTCCTGCGCATGATCCAAGGATTCGCGCTGGGCGGCGAGTTCGGCGCTGCAGTCATCCTCGTCAGCGAATACGGTGAGCCCAAGCGGCGAGGATCCTGGGCCGCTTGGCCCCAGGCCGGCGCGCCGGCCGGTACCGTCCTGGCGACCGTCACTGTGGGCATCCTCGCGGTGGCCTTCCCCGGCGGTGCGTTCGACACATGGGGCTGGCGGGTCGCGTTCCTGCTGGCCGTGCCCCTGCTCGTGATCGGCTTCCTGATCCGTCGCGGTGTCGAGGAATCCCCCGTTTACCAAGCGGCGCAGGAGAAGAGCCAGACCGGTGCCGACACTTCCCAGGAACGCTCCAGCATCATCGAAGCGCTGCGCAAGCCCCGCTCCATCCTGCACGGGCTCGGGATGCGCCTCGGGGAGAACATCGCGTTCTACGTCTACACGATCTTCGTCATCGCCTACGCGACCACCTACTTCCAATACACGCGCGGCGCGATCGTCACCACCGTCGCGTTCGCGTCGGTCTGCCAATTCGTCGGGATGATCGGCGGCGGTCGGTGGTCGGACCGCGTCGGACGCAAGGTCGCTATGCTCGTCCCCGCTATTTCGCTCGTCATCTGGGCACCGATCTTCTTCTCGCTCGTGCACACCGAGAGCATGCTGGCGTTGGGTGTGGGCGTGTGCGTCGGTGCACTGCTCCACGGCATGTTGGCGGGTCCCGAAGCCGCGTGGATCACCGAGCTTTTCCCCACGAAATACCGCTTCGCAGGCTCATCGCTCGTGTTCCAGGGGTCATCGATCATCGCCGGCGCCCCCGCGCCGTTCATCGCGGTGTGGCTTGTCGACCGCTTCAGTGCCACAGCCGTAATCATCTACCTCATGATCACGATGGGGATCACCGTCCTCGCGGTGGCCACCAGTCGCGAGACGAAAGGCGTGGACCTCGGGAAGCTCGACGAACTCTACTGAGAGTCGTCCATCTCCACCCGCACCCCCACCAGCCGCACCTGCCGCTCGTGATCGAAGCGGTCGAGCAGCGATACTGCTGCCGCCGCGATCACCGAAGGATTTACTGTCGATTCGGGCAGCGCGCGGCTGGTGGTGTGCGTGGTGAACGGCGCGTACCGTACCTTCACCTCGACCCGGATCCCCGCCCGCTGTTCTGCGGCGATGTCCTCGGCAACCCGCTCGCTCAACCGGCGCACATGCTCGGCAACCTCGTCCCAGTCGGTGAGGTTGTGTTGGAATGTCGTTTCGCGACTGTGTGATCGCGCAATCCACGGTTCGCTCGACACCTCCGCGCTGCCCACCCCCCTACCGAGCCCCACGAGCCATGGCCCGGTCTTCGGACCGAATCGCGACGCCATCTCATCGACAGAGGCGGTTGCCAATTCGCGAACAGTGTGAATTCCTAAGGCATCCAACTTCTTCGCGGTCTTCGAACCGATCCCCCACAACGCGCTCGTGCCCAGATCTCCCATCACCGCGAACCAATTGACGCGGGTCAAGGTGAATTGGCCCCGAGGTTTACCGAATCCGGTCGCGATCTTCGCGCGCAGCTTGTTGTCGCCGATCCCCACCGAGCAGTGCAGACCGGTCGCGTCGAGCACCGACCGTCGCACCACCGTCGCGAACGTTTCGGGATCGTCGCTCTCCACTCCGAGGAATGCTTCGTCCCACCCCAGCACCTCGACTGTGACGCCCAGCCCGCGCAGGGCATCCATCACCCGTTGCGACATTTCGTTGTAGGCATCTGCGTCGACAGGCAGGAACACCGCGTCGGGTATCTTGCGGGCCGCAACACGCAGCGGCATTCCCGACCTCACCCCGAACCTGCGGGCCGCGTACGACGCGGTCGACACCACGCCACGTTCGGTGGGGTCGCCGCGACCCCCGACCACCACCGGTTTTCCGGCAAGGTCGGGGTGCCGGAGAACTTCGACGGCAGCAAGGAACTCGTCGAGGTCGACGTGCAGCACCCAATGCACATCGCACACGCTACCGTCGGAGTCGGAAGCCCGAACCCGATATTGTCACCAGCGTGACCGACCCCGATCAACTCTGGAGTCTTGTGCACGCCGAACGGACGGTGCTTGCGGACGACCTTGCGGACCTCGATTCTGCCCAGTGGGCACGTCGGTCGCTGTGCGGCCAGTGGACGGTCGAGCAGGTCGTCGCGCATCTCACCGCGGTCGCCACTGTGGGACCGCTGCGGTGGATCGGAAGTGTCGTCGGTGCACGCTTCGATACCGACCTCCACAACGCACGACGACTCGCAGAGCACCTCGGCACCACACCCGATGACACGCTCGCGAACTTTCGACGCGTGCTGACCAGCACCACGGCTCCGCTCGGCCCGACCGCCGCATGGCTGGGTGAGGTGGTGGTGCACGCACAGGACATTCGTCGCCCGCTCGGCATCTCGCGCACACCGGCGATCGCGGTAACCATAGAAGTTGCACGCTTCTACGCGCGAAAAGACTTCGCGGTGAACAGCAGAACCGCGGCCGAGGGGGTGCGGCTCACCGCCACAGACAGCGATTTCACCGTGGGCTCCGGACCGGAGGTGGGTGGCCCGACCCTTTCGCTGACGATGGCGATGGCAGGCCGCACCGACTACTGCGATGATCTCACGGGGCCCGGTGCCGACATCCTCCGCGCGCGCTGTCCATGACATCTCACCCCAGAATCCCCACGGCAACGCACGCCGCGACCACGACGAGCACCACCACGGCATCGCCCACCCCGAGCCGCGGCCAGGCCCGCGCAACAGGGCGTGGGCCGCGCACCGACAGGGCGTCACCGAGGTCTCGCACCTGCCGCATCGACACCGACGCCACGGCACCGACCGCATCGATGACCTCGTTCCACGACCCGCGTGGTGACGGGAGTCCCGCTCGGCCACGAAGCCTTCGCGCCGCGAACAACATGCGCAGTTCCCCGCGGATCGACGGCAGCACGCGCAACGCCAATGCGCACGTGGTCACCCATTCGTCGACCGGGACACGCAGGATCCTCAGTGGTGCCAGCAGCACGGGTAGGGCATCGACGAGCTCGGACAACCGCGTCGTCCACCCCACCAGCGACGCAAGAACCAACAGCGCGACACCGAGCAGCGTCGCCCGGATGTATGCATCGATACCACCGCCGACCGCATTGATGACGCTGAAGAAGGCGAAGAAGGCGAACACCCACCACGGGATGGTCGGCACCACACCGCGCGGAATGCGCGCGACGAGCAGACCCGCGAGGAGCACCGCGACGATGACGCCGAGCCCCGCCCACGACGGCTGGAAACTCACCACCACCGACAGCACTGCGGCCGCAGTCACTTTCGTGCCCGCCCACACGCGGTGCAGGGGTGTCTCACGCGGAACCGGCCGCAGCAGGATAAGGGGACGGCGCTGACGCTGCTTCTTCATCACGCGGCCGCCTTCGTTCCGTCGTCGACGACGGTGCCGTCCTCGAGGACCACGGTGCGCGAGCACACCTCTTCCATGCCGTGCAGGTCGTGGGAGATGACGATGATCGTGACGTGCTCGACGGTTCTCAGATGCACGAGGATCGAAATCAGTTCGCGGCGTCCCGCGGAATCGAGACCGGCAAGGGGCTCGTCGAGCACGAGCACACGCGGTGCGCGCGACAGTTGCGCGGCAATCGCGACTCGTCGCATCTCGCCGCCGCTGAGCTGATCGATAGGGCGAGCTGCGAGGTCGGCGCTCAATCCCACCCGATTCAGGACGGCAGCGACATATCGGTGGTCGGTGCGGTGGAGGCCCGCGACTTCCGATATTTCGCGAGCAACAGTCGGGCGCTGCAGCTGTAGCCGCGCCTGCTGGAACACGAGCCCGACCTCGCCGCGCACCTGCGCGGTGGGAGTGTCATGCACGGTGCAAGTGCCACTCGTGGGTCGCAGGAGACCCGCGATGGTCCACGCAAGGGTGGTCTTGCCGGAGCCATTGACTCCGACCACCAGCACCCCTTCCCCGCGGCCGACGGTCAGCGACACGTTGTGCAAAGCGGTGTGCGCCCACGGGGTGCGCGCCGCATACGTGTGGGTGACTTCGTGAAGTTCGAGCACCGGGAGCCACTGCACCGGCGGCGCGGCCGTGATCGTCTCGCGTCGTCGTTCGGGTGCCGGCGGCGCGACCATATGCCCCCGATCCAGATGTACGACCCGGTCGGCGCGCGCAGCTTCGTCGTCCAGATGGGTGATGAGCACGACGGCAGTGCCACCGGCAGCTATCTCGGCGAGCAGACCGACCAGTGCGGTGCGGCTGCCCGAGTCCACCATCGCGGTGATCTCGTCGGCGATGAGCAGCTTCGGAGTACGCGCAAGTGCGGCGGCCAACGCCAGGCGCTGTTGCTGCCCGCCGGAGAGATCTTCGGTGGCGCGATGTGCCATGCCTTCGAGTCCGACTTGGGCGAGCAGGGAGTCGATGTCGATATCGCTGCTCGTGCCCCAGCGCAGATCCTCACCGACCGTACGGCCGAGCACCTGCGCTTCCGGGTGTTGGAAGACCAGCACTGTTCCGCCCGGACTACCGAGTCCCACCCGGCCGGGACGATCGACGAAACCCGAGGTGGGGTCGAGACCTGCCAGAATGCGAGCGAGTGTCGATTTTCCGGAGCCGTTGGCGCCGACGACTGCGACGAACTCGCCTTCGGCGATCGTCAGATCCACGTTGCTCAACGCTTCGACGGTTGTGCCGGGGTAGCGGTACGAGACCGAGTTCAGCTTGACGGGAAGCGGGCCCGGCTCACGTTCGGTGGTCCGTTGCGGCCACCCTGCCTGTTGCCGCGGCCAGGTACTGCGCTGTGCGACGGACGCGAACATCCCGAACGCCAGCAGTGCCGTGCCGACGACTCCGAGGACAACAGCACTGCCGATCCACAGCCACCAGTAGGTGACGAGGAAATCGATGGTCTCGTTCACGATGCGGCTCAGCTCGGTACCCGCCCCAGCGGCCTCGAACGCGGCAAGCATCCCGCGCATGGTGTTGACCAGTGCCTCGAGCAGCAGGACGCGGGTCTGTTCGAACACGACCAGGAGGCCGACGACCGCCGCCGCCACCGTCAGACCCATCGGTACCGAGCACGCGAAGATGACGAATACCGCCGATCGTCCCCAGCGGCGTTGCGCAAACCCCACAAGGGTGCCGATCGCCGCGAGCAGCACCACCGCCGCGACCGCGAACGGTCCGCCTGCGATCAGTGCTACGACACCCGCTGCGGTAGTGGCGGCGATGACGGTGCGGACGCGGCCCGTGATGGCGAGAAACGCGATGGGTAGCGCCACCAGAACCTGCGCGATCCCGACCGGAATCAACCCTGCGACCACCGACAACACCGCCGTGAGTGCTCCGAACACTGCCGCAGCTGCGAGTTCCGGCGGCTGGAGTGGTCCTCTGGTTCTGGTTCTTGTCCCCGCGTTCACCGGGCCCAGTCTGCCAGCGTCGACTCCGCCTTACCCTGGGTGAGGTGAGTATCGAAGATGCCGGAACGGCCCCCACAGACGGACTCGCCGGATGGGCGCTCGATCTCATGGATCAGCTCGGCGGGGTCGGCGCGGGCATCGCCATTGCGCTCGAGAACTTCTTCCCTCCGCTCCCCAGCGAGGTCATCCTCCCGCTCGCGGGCTTCGCGGCGAGCCTCGGCAGCTTCACCCTCTTCGGTGCGCTCTTCTGGACCACGCTCGGCTCGATCGTCGGAGCACTGGGGCTCTACTCCCTCGGACGCTGGGTGGGTGAGGCACGGATACGCCGCGCGGTGGACCGGCTGCCTCTCGTCGACGTCGACGATCTGGACCGGACCACCGAATGGTTCCGGCGGCACGGCCGCAAAGCAGTGTTCTTCGGCCGGATGGTGCCCATCTTCCGCAGCCTCATCTCGATCCCGGCCGGCGTGACACGCATGCCGATCTGGCAGTTCACTGCGTTCACCACCGCGGGCAGCCTCATCTGGAACAGCATCTTCGTGATCGCCGGGTATCAGCTGGGCGAGAACTGGTACCGGGTCGAGCCCTATGCGGAGACGTTGCAGTACATCGTGATCGCCGTCGTGGTGATCGCTGTTGCCTACGCCATCGTGCGACGCATGCGGTCGAAGGCAGAGCACAATACGGACGAGTCGGCCGGCACAGACAAGTAGTGGGTCCGTCCGACTCGGTAATGCGCAGGTAATGACCCGAAAGCCCCTCCCGCAGAGGTGGCAGATGGGTGTATGTTCTTCTCCGCGCGGCTCAGTGAGGGTCGGCTCACCTTAGTACGGGAGTTGCTCCATGTCCGCTCTGGCTGCAGGCGCCGATGCACCGTCCATTGCCACTCAACTGGCGGGGTCCGGGCTCATCGGCCTCCGCGAGGGACTCGAAGCCGGAATCGTCGTCATGATCCTCGTGGCGTTCATCGTCAAATCCGAACGTCGCGATGCCCTCAAATGGGTGTGGCTCGGCGTCGGGATCGCTGTGGCGTTGGTCGCTGCCACCTTCCTGATCATCCATTTCGGGACGAACACGCTCGACGGTCTGGCCGCCGAGATCGCGGCGGGCATCGCCTCGCTCATCGCGGTCGTGATCGTCACGACCATGGTGCTGTGGATGCGTAACGCCGCCCGGACGATCTCCGGCAATCTCAAGTCCGGCATGGAGAAGGCACTGGTCGTCGGACCGGTCGCCGTGCTGTCCCTGTCGTTCTTCGCGGTCGGCCGTGAAGGTCTCGAAACCGCGTTGCTGATGGTCGGCTACGCAGAGAACACCGCCGGTAGCCCGTGGCCGCTCATCGGACTCCTGCTCGGTATCGCCGTCGCCGCCGGGATCACCGTGTTGATGTATCTCGGCGCTATCCGAATCAACATGGCGAAGTTCTTCACGTTCACCGGAGCCTTCCTCGTGGTCGTGGCGGCAGGGATCCTCGGCTACGGCGTGCGTGCACTACAGATCGGCGGGGTACTGCCCGGTGGCACGTCCCTTGCCTTCGATGTGTCCGACACCTACGACGCCGGAAGCTGGTACGGAACGGTCCTCGGCGGCATCTTCAACCTCCGCCCCGATCCGACGGTCCTGCAGTTCACCGCGTGGCTCCTCTACCTGGTCGTCGTCCTGTTCCTGTTCCTGAGGCCGTTCGCTGCCGAGCCACGGGTCCGCCCGTCGCAGGCCGCCGTAACCCCCTGATTTCGCGTCCGCGATCCGTGTGCGCTCGCTCGAAAGGTACGAATATGCGTCGTTCCCTCTACTGCGCCGGGGCTGCCGCCCTGCTTCCGTTGGTCCTCGCCGGATGCACGGAGAAAGCGTCGTCCGACGCCGAGGCGATCACGGTGACGGCCACCGACACGTCCTGCGACGTATCGACCGAGGAGGCCGTCACCGGCCATTCGACGTTCGCTATCACCAACAACGGCACCAAGGTCACCGAGTTCTACGTGTTCGCCACGGGCGACCGCGCGCTCGGTGAGGTCGAGAACATCGGCCCGGGCCTGACTCGGCAGCTCATCGTCAGCATCCCCGAAGCCGGTGAATACGAGCTTTCGTGCCGGCCGGGCATGGTGGGCGATGGTGTCCGCCAGCCGTTCACCGTCACCGGAGACTCCCAGGCGGCAAGCGACGCCGACGGGAAACTCGCCGAAGCCGCCGACGGCTACCGCCGCTACATCCGAAGCCAGGCCGAGGCGTTGGTGACCACCACCGGCGAGTTCGTCGCCGCGGTCGAAGCCGGCAATGTCGACGAAGCCAAGCGGATGTTCCCCCTGACCCGCACATATTACGAACGCATCGAGCCCGAGGCCGAAAGCTTCGGCGACCTCGATCCGCGCCTGGACCTACGCGAGGCCGACCTCGAACCCGGTCAGGATTGGACGGGCTTCCACCGCATCGAGAAGGACCTGTGGGTCGACGGACTCCAGCCCGACACCAACGCCATTGCCGATCAGCTCGTGGTCGACATCCAGGAGCTCGCGAACCTGGTGAATGCAGAGGACTACACGATCGATCCCACCCGCATCGCCGGCGACGCACAGGGCCTACTCGACGAGATCTCCACGTCGAAGATCACCGGTGAGGAGGACATCTTCTCCCACACCGACCTCTATGATTTCCAGGCCAATGTCGACGGCTCGCAGGCTGCGATCGCCGCTCTGCGTCCGGTCCTCGACGAGCAGGATCCAGAACTCGGACCGGTGATCGACAGTCGGTTCGCCGACCTCGATGCAGCCTTGCAGCAGTATCGGGAAGGCGAAGGGTTCGTCTCCTACGACACGGTGACCGAACCGCAGCGTCAAGAACTGTCCCGCTTGCTCGACGCACTGTCCGCTGAGGTCAGCAAGGTTCAGGGCGTTGTTGCGGAGGCATCGGGGCAATGACCGAGAACCCGGGGATCTCCCGCCGCCGACTGTTCGGCGCGGTGGGGGCCGGAGCGGTGCTCGCAGGAACGGGTGCGGTGATCGGCAGAGCCACCGCACCCGAATCCGACACGACCGACCCCATCGTCGCGTTTCGAGGGGCGCATCAGGCCGGGGTGGTCACTCCGGCGCAGGACCGCTTGCATTTCGTTGCGTTCGATGTCACCACCGATAACCGTGACGCGTTGATCGCGCTCTTGAAGACGTGGACCGAGATGGCCGACCGGATGACCGCCGGCCGCGAGGCCACGGAGGACGGCGCGACGGGCGACGGCGCCTATCACCCACCGAGCGATACCGGTGAAGCACTCGACCTCGGCCCATCCCACCTCACACTCACCATCGGATTCGGCCCGTCCCTGTTCGACGACCGGTTCGGGCTCGCCCACCTCAGACCCACAGCACTCGAAGACCTCCCGCACTTCCCGGCCGACAATCTCGACCCGACGCGTGGCGGCGGCGACATCGCCGTCCAGGCCTGCGCCGACGACCCGCAGGTCGCGGTGCATGCAATCCGCAATCTCGCGCGCGTCGCGTTCGGAACTGCATCGGTGCGCTGGTCGCAACTCGGTTTCGGGCGGACCTCGTCGACGTCGACATCGCAGACGACACCGCGGAACCTGTTCGGATTCAAGGACGGAACGAACAACCTCAAAGCCGAGGATCCTGCCGCACTCGACCGGTCGGTATGGGTCGCACCAGCAGACGATCAGCCTTGGCTCGGCGGCGGCACGTATCTTGTTGCGCGACGCATCCGGATGCTCATCGAACAGTGGGATCGTGCGGTGCTCGGCGAGCAGGAAGCGGTCATCGGGCGCGACAAGAGAGAGGGTGCACCGCTCGGGAAGACCCACGAGTTCGACGAACTCGATCTCGAATCCAACGGTCCCGACGGGCCGTTCATCCCCACCACCGCGCACGTCCGGCTCGCGTCGGCGCAACATCTCGGTGGCATCGAGATCCTGCGTCGCGGCTACAACTTCACCGACGGGTCCGACGGCTTCGGCCATCTCGATGCCGGCTTGTTCTTCATCGCCTTCTGTCGCGACCCACAGACCCAGTTCGTGCCGATGCAACTCGCGCTTGCCCGGTCCGACGCTCTCAACGAATACATCCAGCACGTCGGATCGGCAGTGTTCGCGTGCCCGCCCGGTCCCGGTGAGAACGGTTACTGGGGCCAGACACTCTTCGAGGCCTGACCTGCGGCCCAGGCATTCCCCGAGTCCTGACCCAGGGCACAAATTTCGTCCGAGCGCAATGTAACGAAAAGAACACAGTGAACGACACCCCTGACGAGGCATGTAGAACAAAGGGGTTCATCGTGGCACACCAGCAGTTGCTGTTCATCGGACGTCCGGACGCGACCGAGGTCGCCCACTGGAGCACCTTGCGCGAGCTGGCTCCGCAGCGAGGGTGGGTTCCCACCCGCAAGTTCGAGCCCGGCAAAGTGACCTGGGCGGTCGCTGCGAACAGCCTTCTGGCAGATCAGGCAGACGTCGTCGACGCGTTGCGCGAAGCCGACGTCCCGTGCACCACCGCACTCGACGCGATCAAGAACGCATACAGCTGATACCCGAAGTGGGGATCCGGGCCCGGATCCCCACTTTTCAAATACTCACGTGATGTCGCCCGACCGGCAGCACCAGCGGCTTTCCGGAGACAGGGTCCTCGATCACGCGGCTGTCGAGCCCGAACACCGCGGCGACGGTCTCACTCGTGAGCACGTCCGACGGATCACCCGCCGCATAGAGCCGCCCGTCTGCGATCGCGACGAGGTAGTCGGCGTAACGGGCGGCGAGGTTGAGATCGTGCAGCACCATGACGATCGTCGTGCCGCGGTCACGATTGAGGTCGGTGAGCAGGTCCAGCACCTCCACCTGATGACTCACATCGAGGAAGGTAGTGGGTTCGTCGAGCAGCAGCACGTCGGTCTGCTGCGCGAGGGCCATCGCGATCCACACCCGTTGACGCTGGCCACCCGACAATTCGTCGACGGCGCGTTCGGCAAGTTCGGTGGTATTCGTGGCGGCGAGCGCATCGGCGACGGCGGCGTCGTCCTCGCGACTCCACCTCGACAAGACCCGCTGATGCGGATGCCTGCCGCGTCCGACGAGATCCGCGACGACGATCCCCTCCGGAGCTATCGGCGACTGCGGCAGCAGGCCCATAGTACGAGCGAGCTTCTTCGCAGGCAGCTTGTGGACGTCCTTGCCGTCGAGCAATACATGCCCGCCGCGCGGCGCGAGCAGTCGCGACATCGACCGCAGTAGCGTCGATTTGCCGCACGCATTTGCGCCGACGATGCATGTGATCATCCCGGAAGGTACGTCGAGATCCAGGTTCTCGACGACCGTCCGGTTACCGTAGCCGAGTTCCAGATTCTCGACCGTCAAAGTGTGCGATGCGGTCACAGCGAGCCTCCCGCTCGATTGGAGCGAATGATCAGGTAGACGAGGTACGGTGCTCCGAGGGCGCCGGTCACGACGCCCACCGGGTAGCGGGTACCGAATGCGTACTGGCCCACGAAGTCGGCGACGAGGACCAGCAACGCACCTACGAGCGCCGCCGGGACGAACAGCGACGTACCCTGCCCCACGATGCGCGCGGCGATCGGACCGGCGAGGAATGCGACGAACGCGATCGGTCCGGCTGCCGCGGTGGCGAACGCGATGAGTCCGACGGCGGCGACGATCGCCACTATGCGTGTGCGCTCGACGCGCACACCGAGTGCCTGCGCGGCCTCGTCGCCGAGCTGGATTACCGACAGGTTGCGGGTCTGCGCCAACAGCACCGGACCGAGAATCGCGAGTGCGACGATCACGGGCACGGTCGCGCCCCACGTTGCACCGTTGAGGCTGCCGGTCAACCAGCGCATGGTCTCCTGCAGATCCCATGCGGCTGCGGTGCTCAGCAGATACGAGGTGACGCTGTCGAGCATGGCTGCGATGCCGATGCCGATGAGGATCAGCCGCGTCCCCGCGACACCGCCTCGATACGACAGCGCATAGATCAACAGCGCCACGCCGAGCCCCGCGACGATCGCGAAGATCGACACCTGAGTACTGCCGAGACCGAGCACGATGATCCCGAACGCGGCAGCGGCGCTCGCCCCGGCACTGATCCCGATGATGTCGGGACTCGCGAGCGGATTGCGCAGCATCGTCTGAAAGGTGATGCCGCCCAGACCGAAGCACACTCCCGCGACCACGGCGAGCACAGTGCGCGGCAGGCGGAGTCGGCCGACGGTGAACGTCGCACCGGGGACGTTTTCGCCGAGGATCACGCGGACGATGTCGGACGGCGGATAGAACGTCTTCCCGAACATCAGGCTCGCGACGAATGCGGTGAGGACGAGCGCGCCGAGGATTCCGATCACGATGCGTCGACGTCGTCCGCGGCGCACTCGGCTCGCGGCGACCTCGTCGACATCCGGTTCGATGGTGGTGAGTGTGGCTGTCACAGTTCTCGGAGTTTCTGCCGGCGGACGATGTACACGAAGAACGGTGCGCCGATGAGCGCGGTGATGATGCCGACGTCGATCTCGCTGGGTCGCGCGACGATGCGGCCGACGACGTCGGCGGCCGTGAGCAGCGCGGCACCGACCAGTGCGGAGAAGGGCAACAGCCACCGGTTGTCGACGCCGATCAGGAGCCGGCACAGGTGCGGCACGACGAGACCGACGAAGGCGATGGGGCCGGCGATCGCGGTCGCGGCGCCGCACAGCAGCACCGCTCCGAGCGAGGCGAGCCCTCGCGCGAGCGCGACACGTTCGCCGAGCCCGGCGGCCATTTCGTCACCCAAGGCCAGGGAGTTGAGGCTGCGCGCCGACAGCAGGCAGATCACGAATCCTGCGATCAGGAACGGCATCGCCTGCCCGATCACGTCGAAGGTCGCGCCTCCCACACCGCCGATCTGCCACGAGCGCACGTTCCCCGCGATGTCGTTGCGCGGAAGGATTATCGCGGTGATGAACGACGAAAGGGCGGCCGCGGTAGCGGCTCCGGCGAGTGCGAGTTTGAGCGGTGTCGCTCCGCCGCGGCCGAGCGAACCGATCATGTAGACGAACACCGCGGTCACGCCTGCGCCGAAGATCGCGACCCACAGCATCGCGGTCTGCGTCCACAGCCCGAACCAGGCCATGCCTACGACCACCGCGAGCGACGCTCCCATGTTGACGCCGAGGATTCCGGGGTCGGCCAACGGGTTTCGGGTGACGCCTTGCATCACCGCACCTGCGAGTCCCAATGCCGCCCCGACGAGAAGTGCGAGCACCGTTCGCGGGATTCTCTTCGCGATGGCGCCCTGCCCGATGTTGTCGGTCGACCCGCCGAGCGCGGCGACGATGTCGGCCCACTCCACATCACGCGACCCGATGGTGACCGACGCAACGACGAGGAGCGCGAGCACCCCGAGCAGAACGAGGAGCCACGCGGAGTTGCCGAGCGCCGAGCGCCGCGAGAGTGCGGCGCCCGGCGTCGATGCTTGTTGTACGGAGGTCACTCCGCGTTGGTCTTGCTTGCTGCTTCGGCGAGCATCTCCACGTAGTCCGAGAGCACCCACGAGATGGCGAGCGGCGTCGGGTTCGCGGCGGTGCCGAGCGGGCCGGAGCCGTCGAGGAAGACGATCGAGTCGTTGGCGACCGCGGGCATCTGCGACAGCAGAGGGTCTGCCTTCAACGAGTCGACGAGTGACTGGTCGCCGTAGGTGACGATGATCTGGACGTCATCGAACACGTCGACCTGCTCGGCGCTGACCTTCTGCGAGAACTCGTCGCCGGTGGAAGCGTCAGCGACGCTCTTCGGGGTGGCGAGTCCGAGGTCTTCGAAGAACGCGGCCCGCGTGTCGTTGGCGGTGTAGAAGCTGACCTGGCTCAGGTCGGCGGTGTCTACGTGGGTGAGGAACATCGCCGCCTTGCCTTCGAGTTCCGGGTGAGAGGCGGCTTCGTCGGCGATCTCGCTCTCGAGGCTCGCGATGAGATCCTGGCCTTCTTCGGCCATCCCCATCCCCTCGCTGTTGATCGCGATCATGTCGCGCCATGCCGTCGCCCAGGGGGCTTCGGGGTACGCGATGACCGGAGCGATCTCGCTGAGGGTGTCGTAGTCCTCCTGCGTGAGTCCGGAGTAGCCGGCGAGGATGACGTCGGGGTCGGTATCGGACACGGCTTCGAAATCGATGCCGTCCGTCTCGTCGAACAGCACCGGGGTTTCGCCGCCGAGCTCCTCGAGCTTCTCCTCGACCCACGGCAGCATGCCGTCGCCGTCGTCGTCGCCGAAGTTCGCGGCGGCCATACCGACCGGCACGACACCGAGCGCGAGGGGCACTTCGTGGTTGGCCCACTGCACGGTGGCGACGCGCTCCGGCTTCTGCTCGAGCGTGGTGGTGCCGAGGGCATGCTCGATGGTGATCGGGTATCCGCCGGAGGTGGTGCCGGTGTCGCTCTCGGTGGTTTCCGGGTCGGAGCTACAGGCCGACAAGCCGAGTGTGACGGCGACCGCGGCGGCGGCCACTGCCAGGAAGCGCTGTGAACGCATGGGGACGAACTCGCTTTCGTGCAGGGGGTGCCCACATCCGGACAGATCGGATGTTAGGCGAGGTTTGCCTAAACCTAATGTTTGCCGACCTGAGACGCAATCGCGCGATCGGGCCACCGGTTATCGCGATCGGGTCACGACTCGTCGCCCGTTCAGCCCGCGCGGAACGATGCCGGTGTCGCCCCCGTGGCCCGCCTGAACGCCGCACCGAATGCGCTCGCCGAGCGATACCCGAGCTGCTCTGCGACTTCGCCCAGCTCGATGCCGTGTCCGAGGAGCATCACCGCGTGCTGCGCTCGCACTGCCGCCACCCAACGGCCGAAGCTGAGGCCTGTCTCCGCGCGGAACGCACGTGTGACGGTGCGGCGGCTGACCCCGAGTTCCGTCGCCCAGTCCGACAGGGTCCGCGGGTCACCGGGGTCCTCGCCGATCGCTTCGACGATGGGTCGCAGCAACGGTGAGGCAGGCACCCGGACCAGCAGCTCGTGCTCAGCGGGGACGAGCACGTCGATCACCATTTTCTCCGTCAACGATCGTGATGCAGGCTCGAGCGAATCGTCGGCGAGGCGGTCGAGTAGCAGACGCAGCAATGGTGTCATCTCGACGGCCACCGGGCCATCGGACAGCGACGGCGCATGGTCGATACCGAAATGCGCAGTGCGATACCACGTCCCCGTCGGCATGATGCCCCAGTGCAGCAGACCCGCCGGGATCCACAGTCCGATCGTCGGGGAGATGGTCCAGGTCTGGGAGCCGATCGTTGCGCTCGATGCGCCGCGCTCGTTCCACAACAGCTCATGGGTGGGATGCGAGTGCGGCTCGAAACGGGTGTCGCGTCCGATGAGTTCGTCCATACCGGCGATCACGAACGGCACCTCGATCTCTCCAGCGGCGTAAACCGGCAGTGCCCTCGTCTCCACGACTCCTCCTCGCTTCCAGCTCTCGGCGGTCGATTATGTCGCCCTCGGTCGGCGCGGCCGATTCCGGCCCGAGTACCGGCCGTGCGGGAGACAATTGCCCGAACCCCTTCGACCGAAAGGCTCGATCGTGTCCGAGGTCAGTGAAACTTCCGTCCTGGTCGTCGGCGCCGGCCCCGTCGGGTTGACAGCCGCAATCGAACTTCGCCGCCGGGGCGTCTCAGTCGTCGTCATCGACAAATTGAAGACACCCACGCACTACGCCAAGGCCGTGGGGATCCAGCCTCGAACTCTCGAAGTGTGGGACGCGATGGGAGTGGCCCGACCCGCGCTCGATCTATCGACTCCGATGCACGGGCAGATCGTGTTCGTCAACGGCGACGAGGCAATGCGAGTCGACCTCGAACTGCCCGACGATGTGCCGTATCGCTTCACGTGCATGCCGCAGTACGCGACCGAAGAGGTACTCCGAAGGGCACTGGCAGAACGCGGCACGAAGGTGCGGTACGGCGTCGAACTCACCGGCTTCGAGCAGTCCTCACGGGGCGTCGTCGCCGCCCTGCGCAGCACGGACGGCACCGAGCACCTGTCGGCACGCTATCTCGTCGGCTGCGATGGGGCCCACAGCGCGACGCGTAAAGGATTGGGATCCTCGTTCGAGGGCGACGCGTTTCCCGAGGAGTACATGCTCGCCGATGTCGAACTGGATTGGTCGTTGCCCTCCGGATATGCCGTACGTGCAATGACGCAGGAGAACGGTTCCACGTCTGACCTGATGGTGTGCATCCCGCTACCGGGCGACCAGCGGTACCGCGTATCGTCGCTGGTCGCACCCGATCTGGCCACCACCAGAGGGGACGGCGCGGTTGCCCATGGCCTCGAGGGAAAGAACCCGCCGACTCTCGCCCACATCCAGGCCGTGCTGGATCGTCTGGCCCCGGAGCCCACACGCGCGCGAAACATGCGGTGGTCGTCGGTGTTTCGGATAAGCCACCGGATCGTGGATAGTTACGGCGCCGGGCGGGTGTTCCTTGCGGGCGACGCCGCGCATATCCATCCGCCCACGGGCGCACAGGGTATGAACACGGGAATTCAGGATGCGTACAACCTCGGCTGGAAACTCGCGCTCGCCGTGAGTGGAAATGCTGCCGACGGTCTGCTCGCGAGCTACGACGTCGAACGCCGGCCGATCGGCGAGGACGTAGTGGGTCGCACCGTGCGTCACGCACGTGAGGGTATCGGAAGCGGCGAGACCGACGTGGAGACAATCATTCTGAGGGAAGCCCAGCTGCTACTGAACTACCGGAACAGCCCGATCGTCGGGGGCTCGACAGATGGTGGTGGCCCCGTCCCTGGCAATCGGGCGCCCGATGCTCGCGAGCTGCGTCAGGATGCACTGGCCGCACCACTGCGACTGCACGACCTCCTGCGCCACCCGGGCCACACTGTGTTGTTGTGGGCCCCCACCGGGCCTGCCGTGAAGGAGTCGGCCGACCTGGCCGAAGGCATCGCGGACAGATTCGGAGGCCTGGTGCGCGGGTACGTTCTCACACCGGACCTCGCCCAGGCCGCCGACGGACGGGTACTCCGCGACGAGCGGGGCAACGCAGCACGGATGTACGGGTTCGGTGCGCACCCGGAGATCGTCGTGGTACGACCCGACGGCTATGTGGGATTTCGCGGGCCCGGAGCAAGCATGACGACGCTCGTCGCACATCTCGCGAACGTGCTGCATATCGCGGAGTGAACTACGAGGACACCACCATCGGCACGATGAATTGCCGGGCGATCACCGAAAGCTGATCCTGATCGTCGAGGTCGACCAGATCGGTCGGGGCCATGAGGAACGACGCTGCGATCCGCACCATCATCTCCGCGGTGAGATCGATGTCCATCTCGCGCGAGATGGTGTCTGCCTGCTGTTCGCGGCGAAGCTGCCCCGCGACGAACTGCCGTGCGATGGCGAGCATCCGACCGTCATCGACGAGCAATCCTGCGAGGAGTGTCGGTTCGGCGTCGAGAAGACCACCGATCAACGAGTTGGTACGGATTGCGGTCAGCGAGCTCACGAATCCGAGAACGATACGATCGGCGACGGTGCGTGCGGATCTGATATCGACGAGGAACCGATCGAAATATCGACGAAATTCGCGCAGCAGTACCTGCTCGACGAGCGCATCCTTCGTCTCGAATCTTCGGTAGAGCGTGACCCGCGACAGGTTCGCCCGCCTGGCGACCTCCTCCATCGACGAGCGCTGGATTCCGGAACGGCAGAACTGTTCGTGGGCTGCGTCCAGCAGACGCGTGCGCACGGTGTCGGCCTCATCGGCATTCTCGACAGCTTCGAGCAAAGCGCGCTCGAGTAGAGATTCCGAAGCCGCTGTTCGGGCTTGTGGTTGAGAATCCACGATCACCTCCTGGGGAATCCGAGGCTACACGCCGTTCCGTGCGGCAATTTCGGCAAAACTGCACACGTACGTCGTCACACCGTGTTACAAAATGATACGCAGTAACGGATTTTGTAACCCTGTTTCTCTCTGCATCTCATCGGGGGTAGATGGCATGACCGATCTCAGTAGGCGAAAGATTCTGGCGGCCGGCGGGGCTCTGAGCGCTCTCAGCGCAATCGCGCTCGCGACGCCCGCCAACGCACAACCCTGGCGGTGGTCGCCGGCGGGCTCGATCCCGGGCACCGGTAGCGGCGCAGATCCGCGAACCGTCTGGGACACCGAAGCCGACCCGCTGGTCGCATCGCTACTCGACCGAGGCGACGTACCCAGGGTCAATCAACTCCTCCGCACATGGACGAAGAACGGACAGCCCCTGCCCGACGGACTTCCCGCCGACCTGAAGGACTTCATGGAGCGGGCACGCCAACTGCCGGAGTGGGCAGACCGCGGCAAGCTCGAGACCGCGGTGCGTTTCAACGAGAAGCGCGGCCTCTATCTCGGCGTCCTGTACGGCTTCGCGAGCGGCATGATGAGCACGGTGATCCCGAAAGAGGCTCGCGCCGTGTACTACTCGAAGGGCGGCGCCAACATGAAGCGCCGCATCTCGAAGACCGCGAAGCTGGGTTACGACATCGGCTCCCGTAACGCGTACCTCGACGACGGCGAGATGATCGTCACCGCCGTGAAAACCAGGCTCGTGCATGCTGCAGTACGTCATCTTCTGCCGCAGTCGCCGCACTGGGAGGGCGCCGCACCCGAAGACATTCCGATCAGCCAGCACGACATGATGGTCACCTGGCACAGCCTCCCCACGACCGTCATGCGCGTGTTGAAGCAGTGGAAGGTGCCGATTCCGGCCAATGAGTCCGAGGGGTTCCTCCATTCCTGGCAGATCAGTGCCCACATGCTCGGCATCGAGGACCAGTACATCCCCGCGACCTGGGACGACGCCGAGTCCCAAGCCCAAGCGTCGCTCGACCCTGTGCTGGCACCCACCTCCGAAGGCCTCAAACTCGCGGACATGCTCCTCGACCTCGGCGCCGGACTCGATTTCACACTCCTCAGCCGGCCGATCCTGGGCGCCCTGACGCGCTTCACGCTCGGCGACGAAATCGCCAACTGGCTGAATATCCCCCGAGAGTTGCTGTGGGACAACCTCCTCAATGTGGCATGGGGGCCATTCATCGCGGTGCGCGAGGGGCTACTTCCCCTGCCGTTGGCCCCGGAGGCGTACTGGACCTTCGACGAACTGCTCCGCCAGTTCGTGCTGCTCTACATGTCCGAGCTGCGGACGATCAGCATCGAGATTCCGGAGTTCAACAACCCGAACTACCCCTGAGGGCTGGTCGCGCGCCCGCCGATCTCCCGCGAGTGCTGTTCGGCAGCGGGAGACCGGCGAGCGCGCGAACCGACCTGCGTCAGCGAGGATCCGGCCCCTCCACCAATGGCAGCGACTCATCGGCGGTCCACGCGTTGAGCGATCCGTCGTACACCGCGACGTCGGAACGTCCAGCCACCGCGAGCGCATGTGCAACACCCGACGCGGCGATACCACCACCGCAATATGTCACCGGGTGCACGTCCGGGTCGAGCGCACCCGCCTTCTCGAACACCGCCCGCAATTCGGCCGGCTGCTTCAGACGCCCGGTCGACGGATCGACGAGATCACCGAACGGAATGTTGATGCTGCCCGGAATGTGCCCGCGGCGGGGGTACGACGGGCTGTCACCTCGATAGGTCGCCGGGTCGAGAGCGTTGATGATCAGTGTGTGCGGGTCGTCGAGCGCACCACGCACTTCGCCGGTGGAACGCAGCAGTTCGGGACGGCGATGCGACGTGAAAGTGGCGGCGTGCGGGATGACCTGCTCGTCCGACACCGGGTAGCCCGCTGCCGTCCAGGCCGGTAGCCCACCGTCGAGGACGGCAACATCGTCGAACCCCTCGAGCCGCAGCTGCCACCAGAGACGGGCAGCCCAGATCCCACTCGACTGGTCGTACACCACCACCCTGCGGCCGTCCCCTATTCCGACGGCACCGGCAGCCGTTGCGAAGCGTTCGGACGGAGCGGCGGTGAACGGCTGGGCGGCATGATGATCGGAGAAGTCGGTGAACAGATCTGCATACACCGCACCCGGGATGTGGGCTTCGAGGTACGTGGCGAGACCGGGCTCGATCTGCACCGACCCGTCCGGCGGCATCGTGAGGTGGGTGGTCGCGTCGACGATGACCAGGTCTTCGTCGGCGAGCTGCTCGTACAGCCATTCCGGCGAGACGGTGTGCGGTTTCGGTTCACTCATCGGGTCCTCCTCAGTTCTCGGTACCGATCCATCAGAGCAATGTTCGGGCTCGGGCTCGTGTCACATCTTGACCGCGTAACCCATGTAGGAGATACCGGTGAATCTCGTTCGTCCGAAGTCCAGCCGCCTGCTCACCTCTCCCCACGGGAGCCGGCCCCGCGCGCCCCGCACCATGTCGAGTACCCGCAACGGATTCTTCGACCGTGGTCCGAGACCCACGATCTCTCCGGCGCGGAGTCCGTGCCTGCTCATGACCTCCGCGAGTTCCTCCGGCCGCACGCACATCGTCCAGTCGTGGATCGGAGTGTCGAAGAGCCGGGACCATCGCCACTCCTGCATGATCTTGATAGCAACGAGTCGGCTGGTCCAAGTCCGGTTGATGGTGTCGAACAAGAACAATCCTCCCGGTTCGAGCACCCGGAAGACCTCGCCGATCACCGCGTCCAGATCGGTGACATGCTCGAGCACGTCGCAGCAATACACGACGTCTACCCAGGAATCGCGAACCGGCAGCATCTCGCCCCTACCGCGCAGGTAGTCGATCTCGAGGTTTCCCTCGGCCGCGTGTCTGCCCGCTGTGAGCAGGGAAATCCCCGACGGGTCGACACCGACAACACCGAATCCGATCTTCGCGAACTCTTCGGCAAGGAACCCACCACCCGACCCGACGTCGAGGGCACGCAGTCCTGTGTATTCGCGACCGACCCTCTTCTCGAGCACCTCGAGGAAATACGCGAAGCGACCCGATGTCAGACTCCCGTGCAGCATGTTGAGGGGATTGTCCTCGTCCCACCACGCTGCACCTTCACGGTTGTACACATCGTTGTCGATGGGCACGGAAGTCACCTGCACATCCTCGAGGGATCATCTCGCTCTGCCACCATCGCATGTTCCGGCGATCGGCATGCGCAATCAGGTGGGATCGACCCGCATCATCGCGACGATCCTCGCCGTGCCCGCTACACCGCGGATCAGTTCAGGTATACGACGACGTCACCGCCGACACAGGTGACCACAGGGCTTCCCGAGCACTTCATGGTCTGGTTCTGCCCGGTGGCCGGCTCGCGCGCCTCGACTGTCACCAGCCCGTATCGCAACGGCTGGTCCAGGTAGGAGCGACGCACCGCTTCGGCGAACTCACAGGACATGGCCGGGTCTGCGATCGCGGCGCTGGTCACCTCAGGGCTGTCGAACGCGCGGGGGCACGAAGTCGCATTCTGCGGCACACTTTCCAAACCTTCCAGACCCGCGACAGGAGCCGAGGACGAAGTCGTGGCCATGTCGCCGTCGTCCTCGCCCCGCGGCGAGAGAAGGATGATCCCGACAACGACGATGGCGATCACAACAACAGCTGCTGCAATCTTCGGCATCGCAGAGTTCGAGGTCTTGCCCATTGTTCACAAGGTCCTTCGATCACCGGCCTGCACACGCAAGCCGTCGAGCTCGTCGCGGCACGCGACCGCGCAAGGTCGGCCGATGTAACCGACTGCATGTACGTTGTACCATTCGCAAGACTAACGGTATCCATCGTTCGAACTACATGCCCGTGACCTGAGCCACGTGCGACGGTCACGCCAGATCACGCCGCAGCGGAACCACCACAGCCGCCGCCGATGCCACTGCCGCATACATCAGCAACACGAGTGCACCGAGCGCGGGAGTGAGCAAGGCCGCCGCCCCCGACGACATCTCCCCCGCCATGGTGTCGCTCAGGAACGTGAAGTTCGTCAACGCCGATGTCGCCCCTCCCGGCATGAACGGATACAGCGTGTTCAGACCAGGCAGGATCATGAGCACCGGCTCGAGGAAATAGAAGTACCCGAGCACGATCCCGACCGCGACGAGTTGGCTGCGCACGAGCGCGCCGATCCCCACACCCAGCAATGTGTAGATCGCTGCGGCCACGGCAACGCGAGCGAGGACCGCCGCGAGACCTCCCGTCGTGGCGCCGAGGTCGATGCCCCTCGAGGCCGTGACCGCCCACAGCGCAAGCGCCGACGACAACGACATCAAGAACCCGAATGCGAGACCGAAGACGCTGTAGACGAACAGTTTTGCGGCGAGGACCGCCCCTCGTCGCGGAACCGCCAGGAAAGTGGTGCCGATGGTCTTGTGGCGGTACTCGCCTGTGACCGCAATCGTTCCGAACAGTGCGGGCACGAACAGCAACAGACCGGTGAAGCCCACGGCGATCGCCACGCCCTCCGGCGTATCGAGGCCGGGCATCGGCGGCGACGCGTTCTCCGGACCCACCACGCCGAGCACACCGGTGAGTCCGGCACCGGACAGAACGGCCGCGACACACGCCCACAACGGCAAGCGCGTGGAGAACAGCCGGAAGAACTCACCGCGGACCGCGTTCGTCATTTCACAACCGCCCTCTCGGTGAGGGAAAGGAAGGCCTCTTCGAGCGTGTCCCCTGTGGCCACGAGTTCGGAGAGTTCGCCCGTCCACGCGATGTGCCCACGATCGATGAGCACTACGTCGTCGATGGTGTTCTGCAGTTCGGACAGCGCGTGGCTCGAGATCAGCACGGTGCCACCGCCTGCTGCGAACTCACGAAGGAATGTGCGCAACCATACGATGCCCGAGGGGTCGAGACCGTTGGACGGTTCATCGAGGACCAGGACCTCGGGATCGCCCAGAAGTGCGGTGGCCAGCGCGAGCCGCTGTCGCATTCCCGTCGAGTAGGTGCCGACGCGGCGGTCGGCGAACCGGTCGAGTTCGACCGAGTCGATCACCTCGCCGACTCGCCGCACCGGATGACCCCCGAGTGCGCAATAGGTGCGCAGGTGGGCGCGGGCAGTGGTCGCGGGGTGCGCAGAGGCGATGTCGAGCACAGCACCGACAGTGCCGGTAGGAAACGGGAGGTCCACGTACGGGACCCCGCCGAACCGGGCGGTGCCCGCATCGGGTCGGATCAGGCCGAGGAGCATCCGCAAGGTGGTGGATTTGCCTGCTCCGTTGGGGCCGAGGAATCCGGTCACTCGTCCAGGCTCGGCGGTGAAGCTCGTGTCGACAACAGCATCGACCATGCCGAATCTCTTGGTCAGGTGTTCGACTGCAATGCCGGTCATGACGCCGAAGCTCCTTGAAGACCGCGAGCGAGTTCGACGGAGCAGGGGCTGCTGACGAGTAGTTCGTCGAACTCGTCGCCGGCCACGCGGCCACGAAGCACTATGCGCAGCAATGGTTCACCTCGCTTCATGACGACGAGCCGTTTGGTGCCGCGGGGATGCGTGAAGGTGCCCACTTTGAGGAAACCGGAGATTGCGAGACCGTTCCGGATGCCGAGCACTTCGGAGGTCCACCCCGGCAGCACCTCCACACGGACTATCGACGACCTCGGGAGCGACAAGTGGGTGCGACGGACGAAGAGTGCTTCCCAGCCGGTGAAGGCGAGGTGCAGGGAAGATTCGGAATGCGATAGGTCGGCCATGGCGGTGGCCCTTCTGTCAGCGGTAACCTGGACTCGATAGTGAGAACATTATCAGAGTGAGAACAATGGAGGAAAGGGCCAGATGGACGGCGAACCGTCGATAGCCGACGTCGTGCTGCACCCGGTACGGTTGCGGATCATCCAACAGCTCGGTGGTCGAAGTCTGACCACCGCAGAGCTCCGCAAGGAACTACCCGACATCACCCAGGCCACGCTCTACCGCCACGTGTCCGCGTTGATCGACGCACAGGTCGTCACCGTCGTGGACGAACGACGCGTCCGCGGAACCATCGAACGCACGCTCGCGCTCGGCGAGCGCATGGCGCACGTCGGCCAGGACGACCTCGACGCCGTGGGCAACGCCGAATTACGCAGCGCCTTCGTCTCGTTCCTCGGCATGCTCGGCAAAGAGTTCGACAAATTCATCGACAGCGGCGATCGAACCCTCAGGAACTACCTCGGATTCGGCGCGACACCGCTCTACGTCGACACCGACGACCTCGCCGAAATCCAGGCGAAATTCAACGAAGTACTCGCCTCCTACCGGACCGAGAAGGACAACGCCATCCGCATCACCTTCGGAACCACGTTGATCCCCACCCCTCCGATGGAATCCTGATTACGTGTCGGCGTCGTGCCCGAGATCCGCGATCCCGCCAGATGCGGCAGCACATGAGTACGTCGCAATTGTCGGACCCCGCTGGCACTCTGGCCGACATGAGAGACGCGCGGATGAACAGGCACACACGATGACGGCCCGATCGGGTGACGAGTTCGATGCGGATCGCGCCGTGTCGGACATCGCAGCCGCACTCGCTGTTCCACTCCCCACCTCCGGGCCCACCACCGATGAGGGAGAACCGAACACCGGCGAATGGACGATCACCCGGGGTGCCGGTTTCCAGCTGTTCCCGCTCTGGGAGAGCAACGACTTCGTCGGCGTATACGCACCGGAATGGAACGTCGCGGAGGAGGCAGCGGAAGGCCATCTCACGTCGTTGATTGCGGAGTTGACCCGCCGCTGGGGGCCTCACCGCACGGTGACGATGGGGCCCGCATTATGGCAGCCGCCCACCACTGAACCCTTCCGCACACTCGTCGCCAAGGATTGCCTAGGTGATCTGGCGGTCTGGGGTCCGGTCACCGAATCGGATTCCCGTTGGGTCGCGGTGTCGCTCAATCAATGCGACGGCGACGCCCCGATGATCCTGACCGCACTGATCACCGACAGTCCGATCGATCCGCTCGAGTAGCTTTGAGGCCCGCAGTTCCCCCACCGGCCCGCTTCGGACTGGCACACTCGCGTCCATGAGCGATCATCCCGTCATCGTCACTGTCACCGGCCATGCCGAACGCGAGTTCGCCCCGAACCGGTGCACGGTCGCGCTCCGGGTGCACGCTGACGGCACGACGCGCGAGCACGCCGCCGACCCGGTCGCCGCCGCGATCGTCACCCTGACCGACCTCGTCACCGAGCTGCGCGAACGCAACAACAGCCCGGTCACTCGCTGGACCTTCGATCAGGTACGCCACAGTCGACACCGCCCGTACAGCAAGGACGGCAAGACCCGCCCTTGGCGGTACACCTCCTCGGCGTCACTCACCGTGACATTCCGCGAGTTCGACGCGGTCAGCGCGTTCGTCGACACTGCCTCCGAGGTCGAGGCCGTCGCGATCGCAAACCTGAACTGGTGGATCACCCGCAAGACCCGCGAGAAGCGGATGGCGAAGGTCCGCGACCTCGCAGTCCGCGATGCCCTCGCCAAAGCCAAGGGCTACACGAAAAGCTTGGGCTACAGCGACTTCCGTGCTCTCGCCGTTGCCGATCCAGGAATGCTGGGTCTTCAGCCGGGCCCGAGCCCAGGTGCAGGAGGTGCACCCATGATGCGAGCGATGCGTTCCGCTGCGGCGTCGGCGTCCGAAGAGAACGGTCCCGGCTACTCTCTGGAACCCGACCGCATCACGCTCAGCGCCGACGTCGAAGCGCGATTCGAGGCGTCCTGACGCAGAGGATTTCCGTACCGCGAACCGCGACATCCGACCTACAGTGGGGCAGGCTCGAGAAAACCGGGGGTCGCCGTGAACTCGAACGGGACGATGATGGCGTGGCGGGTAGCAGACCCGCGACCGATCCACGAGCACCCGCTCGTCTTCGAACCCGGCCCGATCCCCACGGTGGGTCCCGACGAGTTACTCATCGAGATCCAGGCCTGCGGGGTCTGCAGAACCGACCTGCATGTCTCGGAAGGCGACCTGCCCGTCCACCGGCGCCACGTGGTTCCCGGGCACGAGGTGGTAGGTACCGTGCACCGGACCGGCGACGCGGTCAGCGGCTTTTCACCGGGCGACCGCGTCGGCGTCGCCTGGCTCCGGTACACCTGCGGACGTTGCCGGTATTGCCTGCGCGGGCGCGAGAACCTCTGTCCCCATTCGCGATACACCGGGTGGGACGATGACGGCGGATACGCCGAATACGTCACGGTCCCTGCACAGTTCGCACTTCCACTCCCGGAGGGCTACGACGATGTCGAACTCGCGCCCTTGTTGTGCGCCGGCATCATCGGGTTCCGCGCATTGGAGCGCGCGGCCGTTCCGGAGGGCGGGCGCCTGGGCATCTACGGTTTCGGTGGTAGCGCCCATATTGCGGCGCAGGTGGCGATGCACCGCGGAGTGTCGGTTCATGTCATGACCAGGAGCGCCGACGCCCGCGCGCTCGCCGAGGAACTCGGCGCAGAATCCGTGCAGGGCTCGGCCGACAGGCCACCCGTCCCGCTCGACGCCGCCATCGTGTTCGCACCCGTCGGAGATCTGATCCCGACCGCACTCGAAGCACTCGACCGTGGTGGAATCCTCTCCCTCGCCGGCATCCATATGACCGATGTCCCTCCGCTGAATTACCAGCAGCACTTGTTCTACGAGCGGGAGATCCGGTCGGTGACAGCCAATACACGCGACGACGCGCACACCTTCCTGCGCTTCGCCGGTGAGCACCGGATCCAGGTGAGCACGGTGCGCTACCGGTTGTCGGAAGCGGACCGAGCATTGACCGATCTCGCCGACGACCGAGTCCGCGGCGCCGCCGTCCTGGTGCCCGACCGCGAATAACCTCCGCCCGCACTCGTAGTCGCGCCGTGCAGGCACGCACCTACGAGGAGTCCCGATACGTACTGCACCTCGATATCGGGTTGAGCGAAGATTAATTATGTGGGTTAGTCTAACCTAACTATTACCCGGCCGCTTTCGACAGGAGCACAACGTGCGCCCACCACGCCGTGCCACACGCACAGCACCCGCACTTCTGACACTCGCCCTACTGACTGCACTCGGCACCGCTTGCGCCGGCACCGAGACCCCCACGAACGAAGAAACCCGAATCATCACCGACCGATTCGGGACCGTCGAGGTTCCCGCCGATCCGCAGCGCGTCGTCGCACTCGGCTGGCAGGAGGCAGATACCGTGCTCGCTCTCGGCGTACAACCCGTCGGCACCGCATCCTTCCCACTGTCCCCCGATGGGCAGGTGCCGTGGCAGACCGATCTGATCGAAGGTGAACCGACGCGGGTCAACACCACCCGAGCCGGGTTCGATGTGGTCGATCTCGACCTCGAATCCATCGCAGCGCTGCAGCCCGACCTCATCGTTGCGACGACATTCGCAGACCTCGAGACCTACCACGACCAATTGAGCGAGATCGCACCCGTGGTCGGTCCGGAAAGCGCCACGTACCTGACGATCCCGTGGCAGGACCAGGCCCGCCAGATCGGTCGCGCACTCGGCCGCGAGGACGCCACCGAAACCCTCATCGACGACGTCCAGACCCACATCGACGAGGCCGTCGAGCGCAACCCCGAACTCGACGGCGTGACATACACGCTCGGCATCGCCACGCCTGTCGGCTACAAGGCCGTCAACGATCCCGACGATTTCAGCAGCGTAATCCTCGGCGAGTTCGGAATGACCCTCACCGACACCATCAGCTCCTTACCCGACACGGGCGACGGCTCCGGGTCGGCGACGATCTCTCCCGAGAATGCGCGCCAACTCGATGCCGACATCCTGCTGTTGAGTTTCTTCGCAGTGGGTGGGTCACAGCAGGCGTTGTCCGATCCGGTCTTCACATCGATTCCGGCCGTCGCCGACGGCCGGTACGTCGACGTCGACGCCGCATCCCTCACAGCGCTGCGCAATGCCTCGCCACTGTCGATCGACTACACGATCAGCGAATTGATAGAAGGACAGATCGCCCCGAACGTTGCCGCGCACAACTGACACGTGACACTCCGGGGTGCGTACAGACACCCCGGAGATGTTCACGAGCTCGCGTCAGATCTCGATGTCGAGGTCGTCGGTCGCAAAAACGGCGCGCCCTGCCTCCATCGACGACCGCGCAGCTTCGAGCCGAGCGATATCAATTCGCGTGTTGGATATTCCGCGCTTCCAGTAGCCGAAAACCTGGATGCTCTCGGCACCCAGTACGAGGTCGTCCCGACAGCGGCGGCGCACCTCTCGTACGTCCTCGCGCTCCCCCGCCGCCCACACCGATGCTCCGGTCGGCACCTCCATCCCGGCGAACGCGGTTGCGAGGGGCCGTTCGACGCCCGGCGCAGCCCGCTGCACCGTGACGAAGTTTCTCCGATCCCCGAGATCGCTTTCGGCAAGCGCGATCTCGTCGTCGGGCGCTGCAGCAACGAGCACCGTAGAACCCTCGATAGGCAGACGAGTGAGGATGCCGACCGCCGCGGGCAGCGCCGAGGAGTCGGCCAGCAGGATTCGCGGCGAGCCCAGTCCGGGAACACGGTGTGGTCGCGGACCGGCGAGCGGTACGACATCTCCACTGCGCACCCGACCGAGCCACTTCATCGCCGGCGACGATTCACCGTGACGGACGATGTCGATCGCGACCGTCCTGCTCTCGATGTCCACGTCGGCGACGGTATAGACACGGGCGGTGGTGTCGGGTGCTCCGTCGATCCCCGCGAACTCGGCCGACTGCTCCGGAAGTGACAGTCGAACGGCAATGTTGAGGCCCGCCCAGTCCTGGAGTGAATGCGTTCCGGAGATCGTGCCGCTCACTCGGATCAGTCCGGCCGCGCGATCGACAACGGACACGACGGTGAACGTCGCCTCCTCGAGCCCGGCCTGGTGTTCGGGTGTGCGCAGCACTTCCATCAGGTCGGCGACCCGGTCGGCTGTGAACGGTACCTCGTCCGGCATAACAACCTCGATCTTCGTCGTACGGAGCCATTCAGATAATGTGAGTTAGTCTAACCTTACAACGATTCCATGGGAGAATGCTCGGCATGTCCTCACCTGGGCGGCCTCGGCTCGTCACCCCCGAACGCCTCGTCGACGCCGGCGCGCGTATCACGCTGCCCAAGTTGAGCATCCGATCGATCGCCAGCGATCTGGGGGTAAGTGAGATGTCGGTGTACCGCCACGTCGGCGACCTCGACGGACTCCACCGCATCGTCGCCGACGGCATCGTCGCGCGAACCCCACTCCCCGAGCCCACCGCCGACGATCCGGAGGACGCCCTCGTCGACCTCGCATTGGCCTTACGTGATTTCGTGGTCGCGAATCCCGGGATCGGCAGGTATCTCACTGCACTCACTCCGAGTTCAGAAGGCGCACTGGGTGCGATCGACCGCAACCAGAAAGAATTCGCCGACCGCTACAGCTGGGAACCGGCGAACGCAAGCATCGCCCTGTCCGTCGTCGCCGAGCACGCGGTCGCACTCGCCGAGATCAACCCGGTCTCGCACCGCGACGAGCGTGACACGATGCGCCCCTCGAGGGCCGATGGGTTCCGCACGATCAACTCCGGCGCACGGAAGCTCGCGCACCTCACACCTCGTGAGACATTCGCGTGGTCGATGCGCGCGACCGCGCGCGGAGTGATCTCGATGCTCGGTGCCGGACTCTGACGTGCACCCGCGAGTCTCCCAGCCATCCGCGCGCGCACAATCGCGCTAGCGGGAAGCTGGGATCGTCGCAACCACCGTTCACCGGGGCGCACGCGGCGCGTCAGCAGCACCGGCCACTGCAGCGATGGCCTCCGCGATCCGCGCATCCGCGCGCAGCGCGGACTCCGCGGCTCGACGGTGCTCCCCCAACTCCGCATGCGCACGCCCGATCACCTGCATCAAGTGAGAAGCCAGCATTGCCCCGCCACCCTGCAGCGCCCGGTCGTCGATCTGCAGATCCTGCAACGACCCATCAGCACCCACACGCACCGACACCGTCGCACTGCTCGCAGAAGCGCTCGCAGTCGTCAGAGCAGAAACCAGATCGTCGAGATGCCCGGACAGCGGATCGAGGTCCGAGCCTGCCCCTCGCCCGGATACAACAGAACCCACGGACCCCCCCTCGCGACGTATCGGTATGGCTGGGATACCGTAGCCGATCATCCGCGGGGGCCGGATGCATCGGGGGGATACATGTACGTCGATACAGCTTTGGTGCGGGAGTTCGCATCGGCGATGGGCACCACAGGCGCAGAGGCAGGTGCCGTCCGTACCGACGGCGCGTGCAGTTCCGTAATCGATGCTCTGCCCGGGTCATCGATCGCGACCGCAGTCATGGCGCACGCTCTGCTGGCTCACACCGGACTCCAGCAGGTCGCCCACCACCTCGCCGACACCCGCGACCGGCTGGTCGCGAGTGCCGAAGCATACGATGCCACCGACGATGAGACTGCAGCGAAGCTTGTTTCGGTCGACGGATCCTCACTGTGGTGACCCCTACCGTCTCGCAGGTACTCGCATGGTCGCCCAATACGCTCCATTCCATGGCGACCGCGTGGACCGAAGCGGCAGCGACCCTGGACGGCCAGTTCCGAAACGCAAGTCACGCCGCGGCCGGTTCCTACACATTCTGGACCGAAGGCGCCGGCGACACGATGCGCAGCCACGTCTACGACGTCCTGCACCCGGGCCGCACCCTCGCCACCGCCCTGGCAGATGCCGCGGCCGAACTGACGACGCACGCCGGGCGACTGCAGGATGCGGTCGGAACAGCAGTTTCCCACATCCAAGACGCACGCGGGTCCGGATTCTCGGTCGCCGACGACGGCACCGTGACACCGCCGCCACCTGTCGTATCGGACTCGCCGGACTCGAGCGGATCCCAGATCGTCATCCAGATGGCGGCACTGAGCCAACGCGCGAACATCCTGACCAGGATCATCACCACAGATCTCGTAGCAGTCGATACCGCCGACACTGCTGCGACCGTTGCCGTCGCCGATGCGTTCTCCAGGGTGCGACGGGATTCCGACCTCGACCCGAGCCTTCTCGCCCCGGTACGAAACCCTTGCCCGATCCGATGCAGCCGGCGATGGCACCGCAGCACGCAACGGCACTCTGACGCTCACCGACTACCAGCGGATCGCTGACATCCTCGTTGCCGCCCAGCTCTCTCCCGCACAGCTCGACGCGCTCGCACGCGGAGACACCGTCGACAATGTCCCGACGGCCGTGCTGACATACCTGCGCGACTTCTACCGGGAGGCAGGCACGGACGGCCTCCTCGATGTCGCCGACGTTCTGCGTGGTCGCGAGGAATCCGGTGACGACGATGCCGCGTCCCAACTCGATGCACTCGCCAACGGACTACTCATGATCTCGAACGAGAACGTGGGCGACGGCCAGAACACCGGCAGCTACGAACTAGTCCCGGATGAACTGCGCGACACCCTGTCTCGGATCCGTAATCCCGGTGAGGATGCACGCTTCATGGGAGATTTCTTCGACGACGTATACGTGGACAAACGGCTCGCCGACGTGGCAGCTCTTCTCGGCGAGGCCAACCCCGGAGTCGTTCCCGGCACGCAATTCGCAAGCGAGCTCGACCATGCGGCCTCACGCTTGCTCGACATCGCCTCAGGAACAGGCGGACTCTACCGAGATGCGTACGAGCCGGTCGCAGAGAAGTTCCTGGACATAGGACTGCGGAACGAGGACGCCTCCTACGAACTGCTCACCGCATCCGACAACACCCGAACGTTGATGCCGCTGTTCGAGCACGAGTGGAACGACGACGGAGCGACACTGAGCCGTCTCGTGGGCTGGATCCCCGAAAACTCAGCAGTCACCGGCCCCGACGACACCGTCCGCGCCGAACGCGCAGGGGAGGCAGCGCACTCGCTCGCGCTGATGCTGTCATCGTCGGGTTCCGACTCCCCCGTCGCCTTCACCGATGCAAACAACACCAACCCATACAGACGGCTGATGGACATACCCGGAGTGGGCGACGGGAGATCCGCTCTCGGAGAGGTCAACCCGGCACTGACGCAGTCGATCGCGGGCGCATTGTCGCCGTACGTGATCGACATGGTGACCGATGATCCGAGACTGGCCTATCACGAGAGCTTCGACTGTCTCGGCCCGGTCGAGACAACGCGCATCTTCTCGCTGCTCGACAGCGACCCGCACGCGGGAACACTCATCAGCGGCCACGCACTCGCGGCGGCACACGAGATCGACCGCGCGTTCGCCCGCTCGGACGTAGATCCGCCCCCGATCACGCTCGGAGAAACCTCAGGAAGGCTCCGCGCTGTCGTGGAGGGCGGTCTCAGGACTGAACTCGGCGACAGGTTGAGCGACTCCGGCGAAGCGAAATCCGACCGGGCAGCAACACGTGCCGGACACTTCGGGGCCGGGCAGGCCATCACTGCAACCGGTTTGAGCTACCTACCTCCACCGTGGGGTGTCGCCGCATCGGGCGCTGTCTACACCGCTGGAGCGTTGCTTTCGGGCAACATCATCGATGCCGACGGCAACCTGACCGATCGGTTCTCCGGATCGCCGGAAGCCCGTTTCCGGATCAGTCAGTACGAAGCCGGTCCTGACCAGATTCGCATGACCGACAACGAGATCAAGTACACGATCCTCACCGAACTCGTCGACTCGGGCCGGGTGCCGGCTACCGATCTCCCACCGGAAGCAAGTCGTGCCGGCACCTTGATCACATATGGGGAACTCATGGACGGACACACAGACAACGGAGAACTACAGAACATCGAGCGAGTCAGGCAAGGTATCGTCGACGAAACTCCCGGCGCCTTCGAACGTTCCGGCATTCGACGTGTCGACGAGTACATCGATCAGCACTCGGTGGCAATCAATGCCTACTACGACAACATCTTCGGTAGCGACGACGACCAACGAGCATTCGAGTCGGTCTTTATCGGAGACGGTGAGCCCACCCGAATGAGCAGGTGGCCCGTATGAGATCCGCACCTGCAACGCTGCTCGCATGCCTGCTTGCTTCAACACTGCTGAGCGGGTGTATCCCCACCTTCACAGCCAACGACGCGGGGCCTACATCCGAATCATCCAGTACCTCAGTACCTTCTACATCGGGGCCGTACCGCGTTCCTGACACTCGGCTCACCTCCACCATCGTCTGGTCCGCCGAACCCGGAATCGATCTCTTCAGCACCGAGGCCACCCTCGCCCGCGCCGCGATCGAAGCCAATGAGATCGCACTCGCCAACTCCGTCACCGACAGCTATCGCGGATTCGCCCGCGCCATCGACCAAGAGACGAAAGACCAGTATGACGAGTTTCCCCCGCTCAACACACAGCACTTCGGTACCGCCTACTTCCACATCATGCGCATCGAACCCACCGAGACCGGCTTCATCGCACACTCCTGCCACCAAACATCCAACGTCGCAGTGAGAAACACCGATGATCACTACAGCCGCTCCGTTACCACCGGGGGCCCGAACCTCAAATTCGTTCTTCAGCGAACGAGCAATGTGACTCCGGTGCCACCTTCGATCGGGTCCACCTCCACCCCGCCCGTCAACGAAAACGGGAATCCACAATGGCAAGCCCCCACCTACGACGTATTCACCGGCTGGAACATCAACATCGACGGCTCATCCGGACGCGACCACACCCAGGCATGCCGACAATGGGGACACCAGTACGCTCCCGACGCAATCCAAAACGAGTACTTCATAGTCACATCCGACACACCCCCAGAAACGCTGCCGGCCTACCCTGGATGGTGAGCCCACGTTCCCGCGCGGATCCCAGCCATCCGCGCGCACAATCGCGGTTGCGCGAAGCTGGAATCGTCGCGACTACCGTTCACCGGGGCGGACGCCCGATCACCTACATCAGGTGAGAAAGCCTGCACCGCCCCGCCACCACCCGTTCGAGTTCGTCGACATCCTTGATGTCGGTCAAGATAATGCTCGTGTTCGCACGGTTGACGAACGTCGACGCGGTGAACTCCAACACGCCCACCAATGATCTGTCCTCAATGATCGGAGCCTGCCCCCGAAAGTTCGAAGGGCAGGGGGCGCCGAAAAAGGCGACGCCTTCGGCCTGGTCCAGGAAACCGTCAAATCTGCGAGTATGTACACATGTCGGCCCTGAGAATCTTAGGACGCGTGACCGGATGGACCTGCATCGCGATCGGAGGGATCCAGCTCGTCGGCGGAGTATCCGGGGAACCCGGCATGACTTATGGCGCGACCGTGGATTCACACGTGCGCTTCATGGGTCCCGTCTTCGCCGGCTACGGTTTGAGTTGGCTCGACGCCGCGGCTCGCCCACAACCGGTCCTGAACCGAATGCGGATCCTGGCCGGACTGATGGCGCTCGGAGGTGTCGGCCGGCTCGCGACCCGCGCCACCCTGGGTCGGCCCCACCGCTTCCATGATTTGCTGCTCGCTGTGGAGCTCGCTGCCCCCGTAGTGGTGGAGGCGCTGGATCGACGCGAGCCTCCCGCGCGCGGTTAGTCCGCGCGATTGGCCTCCGACCAGGAGCTACGGAACCTGCCTGGTCAGCTGTGCCCAAGGAGCTCATCGGCGATGAACGCCGTCCACGACAGAATCCGCTCGGTATCAGTCGACGGGAAGTACTTGTAGTCCCGTGCCGTGACCGTCTCCGCCAGTTCGGACAGGTCGATGTTGCTGCTCGTCGCTCCGTCGGGCGCAGGGCCTGAGAACAGCCAGACCAGCCGTTGCGTCAGAGCTGGGGCGTGACGTGTGCACGCCTCGCGCGCGACGTCGGGCCAGCCGTCACCCTCCGCGTCGCTCCCGATGACTATGGCCTCGAACTCCGCGGCCCGTTCGAGGTCGGACAGGGTGCCCAGTGTGACCTCGAATCCGTGTTGGGCCAGCGACCCCGCGATCACCGTGGCGGTGCGCCGGGTAGTGCCTCGGGTGCTCTCGGTTGCGACAAGGACGGACATGCCCACCGGGTTCCCCGGCGCCGGAGTGGAGAAACATCGCTTCGAACATGGCTACACCGAGTCCTCAGGTAGCGACGGCCCCCCAGTCCTCGGGCGCCACCTCGCGGATCGTCTGTCCGAACGTCCACGCGTGGCCCTCGGGGTCGTCCGCGGAGAAACTGCGGTCGCCGTACGACTGGTCTTCGAGATCGGCAGTAATCTTCGCCCCTGCCTCCTGCGCCCGACGATAGAGCGAATCGACATCGTCCACCTGGACGTGAATCTGCACCGTCGCGCCACCGCGACGGCCCGGGCCGCGGTAGTCCGGGCCGGGATCGCCCAGCATGATCACCGCCTCGCCCAGTCTCATCTCGGCGTGGCTGACATACCCGGCGGGATCGTTGTAGCGCAGTGTCTCCTCGAACCCGAAAGTTCGAGTCAGAAAGGACAACGCGCTCTCCACGTCCTCGTACAGCAAGTGCGGCGTGACGGTGTTCATGAGGAACTCCCTGGAACTCGGCGTCGATCGATGTGCTGACATATCGAGCATCATGGTTCGAGGGCGGCATCGTCTTGAACGATTGGAAGATCCCCACCGATCAGTTCCCGAGGCGTGCAGCCGGCAAGATCGACGAATTCCCGTGTCAAATGCGCCTGGTCGGAGTATCCACACGACACAGCGACGTCCGCGACAGATCCGCGCCATCGCGGCGACCGCAGCGCCAGCTGGGCCCGTTCGAACCGGATCACCCTACTCGCCAGCTTCGGTCCGAGCCCGAATTCGTTCTGGAACAACCGGGTCAGGTGCTGGCGAGAGTAGCCGGTATGCGCTGCGAGCCGGGAGACGGGCAGCGCCCCGCCGCCATGCACGATCCCCTGCCACGTGGCCGCCAACTCGCGAGCAACGGGCTTCTCCAGCCGCAGCCGGAGCAGGACCCGGTCACACGCATCGAACCGCTCCGGCCAACCGAGGTGTTCCTGCAGTCGCTCCCAGAGCTCGTCCCCCACCTGTCCCAGCACGTCGGCGGATTCGAAGGAGCCGTCCCACAACTCGGCCGCCGGCATTCCGAAGAGGGCGCGACACCCCACCTGCCAGTGTATTGCGTATGGAAGCCCATCTGAGCGGAGAGCTCGGGTGTGACGCCGTCGGGAATCGCAAGGCTCGAGCCGGCCTTCCGCAATCAGCCTCGGGGCCTCGCGCGCCCCAGGTTGCCGCCGCACGTTGCCGTGTCGCGCCGAGTTTCCGCTGTATGCGATCCGGTCGAATGATCCCGCCATCCGACCAGCACCTTGTGCACCGTCTCGGCACCATGCAGTGGCGCAGGCGGTGCAGGCAGGTCTGCGGGGTAGATGAGAAAAGGCGTGCTCTGCGGTCCGCCCATCCCACCGTGCGAACCGACCTGCTCCTCGAACGCCGCAACCTCGTCGGTGTCGGGCCAGTACGCGCCGCCCACCATGATGTCGGCGACGTTGTCGAAGGTGTCGGTGCGACGCACCTTCACCAGCGCGTCGTCGCCCATCACCGCCAGCGGGTCGTCGCCGGTGACCTCACCGGTGGTCAGGTCGACCTGGCCGTGCGGTCCGAGTACCACGGATCCGCCGGTGCCGCCACGAGCAGAAAGCCGATCCCGGGATGCTCCCGCAGGCCGGTGAGTAGCCCCGGGTGAGCGCCCTCGATGGCGTTGATGTCGGCACGACCGGGCAGGTCCGGGAAATAGATCAGACCGAGGTTGCCCGAGCCGAGCACGATCGGCTCACCCGTAGACGGATGCACCTCCTCGCCGGCGGCCGGCGAATGCACACTCGCAGCGGCATATCCACGTCGTTCTGCTCCAGGTTGGGAAGAGACGTCGGATCCAGACCTATGCCGGACAGCATCCAACTCTCGCGTCGAAGCCAGACGGATTACCAACTGCCCCAGTGTTTCCCCATAGCGTTGCAGAAAGGTCGCGCCCTGACTCTGGCCGTGGTCGGACAGCACCACCACACGGTACGGCCGGTCGGCCTGCGCCACCACGGAGAGCAGCATCTCGACGACGTCGTCGAGTTTGGTCAGCACCGCAAGCGTTTCGGGCCTGGAGATACCGGAGTGGTGCGACACCTCGTCGTACCCGATCAGATCGAGATAGACGGCGCTGCGCCCCTTGATCAGATCTCCGACCACCGCGGCAGCGGCGACGTCGGTGGCCAGCACCGTCGCGAACGCCCGAACGAATGGATACAGCCCGCCCCGCGGCACCCGCGGCCGGATGTCCTTTCGCTTCTGCCGCAGAGACTGACGTACTTCCCGTTGCAGTTCGGCAACCATCCTGATGACGGTGCGCAGTGCACTCGCCGGATCGGCGAAATAGTCGCGGTAGCCGGCACCGCCACCGAGGCGCGCACCGCGCATGCGGCTGACGACGAGAACGTTGTCGTGCGCGCCACCGGTGAACAGGTTGCCGCGGCTCGCACCATCGCGCGCGAGCAGCCCGGGAATGTCGCTGCGTTCGAGTTCTCGCTGTTCGTTGTCGGCCGGGTTGCTGAATACGGAGATGCGTCCGGTGGTCTTGTCGTACCAGCGGAAGGCCGGCACGTTGTGGTTCGAGCCGTGCAGCACGCCGAGTTGGGTCGCGCCCGTCTGGCTACTCCAGTCGGTATGCCACGGCATAAGGCGGTGGGTCTCGCGCACCAGCTTCGCCAACCCGGGGTGACACCGTCGGCGATCGCGCGGCGCAGCACGTCGTAGCCGAGTCCGTCGATCTGGATGCACAACAACCCCGGGGACGCGTCCGCGAGCACCCTGCGGCGACGCAATCGGAACCGTTGTCGGCGTACCTGCATCAACCGGTACGCGACATCGGACCGAGAAGCGATGGCGCCCGAGACCACGGACGTGAACAGCGACAGCAGCGCGGCGATGAAGAACGCATCCTGCCACCGGTCCACCGACGCCAACGGCACGAGGTACAGCGTCAACAGCATGATCAGTCCGCCAGCCACGAACACCCCGACGAACAACAGCACCGGGCCGATCCATGACATCAACCGCATCATCACGGGCCACAGTGCCGCGTTGAACAACCCGAAGACCAACGACAACGCCAGCGCGGCCGGAAGGGTCGAAATCGGAGCGAAGCCGGACGGATCCAAGGTGATGCCGCCGAGGATGCGGTCGAGCACGATGATCGCGAGCGCCGACGACCCCCACAGCACAAGGAACTCGACGAGCACCCGAACCATGCCACTCACCGTGCGCATCGCAGTTCCTTCCCTCGTCTGGAATCGTAAGGGTCGTGAACGCCACTGCGGGTCGAGATGCCGTCCCGTCCGGTGTGCGCTGGCTCGGACACGCCAGCACGCTGATCGCGGACCGGGGGACGGTGGTCCTGACCGATCCGGTGCTGACCGACCGCGTCGCGCATCTGCGCCGCCGACGGGGTCCCACTCCCAGTGGGCCGCATGTGCGAAGCCCTGACGCGGTCCTGCTCTCGCATCTGCACGCCGACCACACACATCTACCGTCGTTGCGGCTGCTCGATCCGAGCACTCCGATCGTGACCCCGTGGGGAGCGATCGACGGTCTGCCCGCACTGCGCCGGTTCGACGACCGCCTGATGCCGCTGCGAACCGGCGACGAGATCCGGATCGGCAGCGTCACTGTCCGCGCTGTGCCCGCCCGACACGACGGTCGACGCTGGCGACGCGGCCCGGAACTCGCGCCGGCGATCGGCTTCGTCGTCGAGGGCGACCACCGGACGTACTTCGCCGGCGACACCGATCTGTATCCGGGCCTCGCAGGCCACGTCGGCCCCGTCGACATCGCGTTGCTTCCCGTCGGCGGCTGGGGCCCGACCCTGGGCAACGGCCACCTCGATCCGTCCCGGGCGGCGGTCGTCGCGCGCCTCGTGGCCGCAGGCCTGGCGGTACCGATCCACTACGGCACTTTGTGGCCGGTCGGACTCGATTCCGTGCGCCCCCGATTGTTCTTCGGTCCCGGAGCCGAGTTCGTCCACCATGCGGGGCGGTCAGGTATCGACGCCGTGGAGCTGTCCCCGGGTGGCGCACTCGTCACGCCGCACGAGTGAGGTGCTCTACGGGTCAGCGAAACAACTGGACATTCGCGGCGGCCCACTGAGCGAAGGTCGTCGCGGGCCGGCCGAGAATCTCCTCGACCGTCGTCAATGCCGATTGCGGATGATCGACGAGCAGCGCCCGGCCATCCAGATACCACCCGGCGTACTCACCCATCGACCGAGCAAGCACCGCTTCCGCTTCCTCCCGCGACACCTCGACGAACGGCACGTGGCGCCCGAGCGCCGAACCGATGCCCTGCACCATCTGCGGATGGGTCAGCGACTGTGGCCCGGTGAGTTCATACGTGCGCCCGGAATGGGAATCGCCGAGCAGTGCCTGCGCCGCGACCGCAGCGATGTCTTCGAGCGCGATCGGGGCATTCGCCGCGGTCGGATACGTGCCGCGGACCTCACCCGTCGTGCGTATCTGCTCTGCCCAGATGGTCGCGTTGGTCATGAACTCGCCGGGTTCGAGGTGGGTGCATTCGAGGCCGGACGCTTCGACGTCGGCCTCGATGCCGTACCAGTCGGTTCCCGGTCCGCCTGTGAGGGTGACGAACCGGCGCACCCCGGCGCCGCGCGCGAGGATCGCGACTTCCCGCGCTGCCGCGGGAACCGGCGCGAGGTACACGGTGTCGATGCCGTCGAACACCCCGCTGAGTGAATCAGGCTTGCCCACATACCCTTCGACGACTTCCACGTCGCCGGGTAGTGCCGCCCGCGTGGGATTCACGGTCAAGGCGCGCACGTGTGGGGCATCAGCGCGCATCAGTTCGTCCACCACGAGTCTGCCGACGTTTCCGGTTGCTCCCGTCACGAGAATTGTCATTTCACCAGGGTAGGTCGCCGTCGCAGCGCCAGTCGGCGAATACCTGCACGATATGGAGCGCAAGCTTGACGTCCGTACTCACACCCGATTCGGGATCGCTCGGATTTCTTGGTTACTTCAACGGCGTATAGCGACGTCGATCCAACCGAAGTTCGATCTGCGCCGTGACAATCCGGGCGCGATGTCCACCGCGTACAACGGGCACAGGTGACGGATTTAGTCTTCCGCCACCGCGAGCACGACGTCGATGTTGCCACGCGTCGCGTTGGAGTACGGGCAGACCTGGTGCGCCTTCTCGGTGAGCTCGAGCGCCGTGTCGTGCGTCAAATTCGGCAGTGAGACCTCGAGAGTGACCGCGAGCGCGAAACCGCCCGCGTCCGTCGGGCCGATACCGACACGAGCACCGACTGCGGAATCGCTGACGTCGGCACCTTCCTGACGCGCGACCATCTGCAGGGCGGAGTGGAAGCACGCCGCGTATCCCGCGGCGAACAACTGCTCGGGGTTGGTGCCCTCACCGTTGCCGCCCATTTCGGTGGGGATCGCAAGGTTCACGTCGAGCTTTCCGTCGCTGGCGCGGGCGTGACCGTTGCGTCCCTCACCGGTGGCAAGAGCTTCTGCGGTGTAGATGATCTTCATGGGGGTCCTACCCTTCTTTGGAGGTTCCGCCGGTTGCGTCCTGCAGCGCGGCGGTCAGATCGTGAAGCGTGTCTCGAAGCGCGACCAGTTCGTCGACGCCGAGCCCACTCGAGCGCGCGATGCAGCCGGGTATGTCCTCGGCCTCCTCGCGTAGCGCGTTGCCAGCATCGGTGAGGTGAACGACGACTCGGCGTTCGTCGGCGCGTTGCCGTCGACGTTCGACGAACCCGGCGGTCTCGAGCCGTTTGAGCAGCGGCGACAACGTGCCGGTATCGAGATCTAGGGCGTCGCACAGATCGTGCACGCCGCGTGCGTCACGTTCCCAGAGCGCCAGCAGTACGAGGTACTGCGGGTACGTGACGCCCAGCCGCTCGAGGTGCGGCCGGTACACGGTTGTGGTGGCGCGCGACGCCCGGTAGAGCGCGAAGCACACCTGCTGGTCGAGCGCGAAGTGATCGGACACGAAAATAAAGGTAGTGCACGGTTCTATTTTGCGCAATACAAAAGTCCACGATCTACCGGGTGAAGTGGATCACGGTGCAAGGGGGCCGGGAAGGGCACCGCAGTCACGGCCGAGTCAGTCGTCGAATGGCATTGAGCGGCAGCCTCAACCACGTCGGCCGGTTCCGCGCCTCGTACACCACCTCGTAGACCGCTTTGTCCACCTCGTATGCGCGGAGCAGGACACCGACCTCTCGCGGATCGGATCCGGCGGTAGCAGCGTAGCCGTCGCAGAACGCGGCGGAACTGCGTTGCGCCCACTCCCCCGCCCGGAACTCCCGCTGGGACGCGACACCCTCGGTTTCACTTTCGCGCACCGCATGATGCGCCGCATAGTCGAACGACCGCAACATGCCGGCCACATCACGCAGCGCCGTGTCCGGCTCCCTCCGTTCGGCCAGTGGCTTCGCCGGCTCTCCCTCGAAGTCGATGAGCAGCCACCGCTCGGGTGTCCGCAAAACCTGACCCAGGTGCAGATCGCCGTGGATGCGTTGCACCGTAATCGGGTCGAGTGCCGCCACCTCCTCGAACAGCGCCCGCGCGCCGGGCACGAAAACCGCGAGTTCGTCCACTTCAGCGGCTGCGGCATCCAGCCGGCGCACCATACCCGCAGCGAGGTCCGATGCCGGGCGCTCCGAGACGCCGAGACCCTCTGCGAGATGAGCGTGGACCTCCGCGACCGCGACACCGATCCGGTGCGCCTCACCTGCGAAGTCGGTGCCGACCTCGTCGGCGCGCAGATCACCCTCGAGGAGCAGGTCGCGGACGCTTCCTAAGGCCATCGACCAACCGTCGGCGGAGTTCGCCGCGAAGTCTTGAACCATCGCGAGAGTGGTACGCACACCCTCGATATCCGCCTCGAGCCATGCGCGGATCGGCGCGACCGACCGACACTGGCCCGCGGCAAGCGCGAGATGGAGTTCGACGTCGGGATTGATCCCCAAAGTAACGCGGCGGAACATCTTGAGCAGCAACTGTTCTCCGAGTGCCACCGAGGTGTTCGACTGTTCGACCCTCAGTGCGCGCCCCCGCATCCCCGGCTCGATCACGGTGCCCGGGACGGTGTGTAGTTCGATGGGACCGCGGGTCGCGCCACGCGCCAAGCTGCTGTTCGCATACAGACCGATGATCTCCTGGTCGCGGAGCCCGTCGTAGACGAACACGGAGCGGCCGGCTGCCTCATCCGGAGCGGCGATCGTCGACGGTGCCAGTTCGTCCGGCAGGTGCGATCGATAGCCGAGGGGCACCTGATAGATCTGTTCGGGTGCGGAGTCGAACGTGACCGCCACCAGCACGTGGTCGGCGCCGAACCCTGACTCCTCGGCCAGGGGTTGTCGCAACACGACTCTCACGCCGGTGATCCTGTGCCCCTTCGCGGCACACCACCGCTGGTGCGGCAGCCATTCCACCAACCGGGCCTCGAGGTCGGAATCCGGATACAGCCGCTCGTTCGACTCGGTCATGGCTACACCGCAGCCGGCATGAGCCATATCCCGCAAACGGAGACAGCGATCAAAGCGACCACGTCGGGAGTTCGATACACGACGGCGTGGCCGATTCGTGGGAGAGCTCCTGCTCCGCCCGGTGGAGCGCGGTCGCGGTGGCAGCGGGTTCACCCGATCCCGGGTTGCGAGCGTAGCGCGGATGCGCGCCGGAGCTGATCTGAATCCCGATGCGGTGACCGGCGGCGAACTCATGGAAGGTCGGCCACAGGCGTACCTCGACGATGCGGAATCCATCCGAATCCGCTTCGGGATCGGTGCCTTTCGTTCCTACGGAGCCGATCCGGCGGATCCCATCGCACACCGTCATCGCACGACCGTCCGGATGCACATCGCAGATGCGGACGAACAGGTCGGCGCTGGGCTGCGAGGAGCGGAATCGGATACGGGCCACAGGTTCACCGGCGACAGTCAGCGGTTCGGCGAGGACGTCACCGCGGAACACTACGACATCGGCCCGGCGCTCGTGTTCGGTGTTGTCCACCGGATCCGATTTCGGATCCAGACTCGGGCCGCCGAGGGCAGGAGTGGGATCGGAGGGGTCGTAGATGTAGGTGGTGCTGCCACCAGCGGGCTTGTCGGGTCCGAGTCTGCTGGAGGGCAGAAGGAACAGGCATTCGGTGGAAACGCCTTCGGGTGGCCACGTAGCCAGATCGTGCCATTCGTCGGCGCCGGTGCGGAACGCACGAACCGGTGCGACGCGTGTGGTGGGCGCGTCGGCAAACTGCTCCTTCAGGAACTCGACTGTGCCCGTGATCGTCGGCGCGGCCATACCGCGGGACTGGTGGGCCCACGGCCCCACGGTCAGGCGCGGCGGTCTGCCAACCGCGGCGAGCTGGGCGTAGTTGTGTAGTTGCCAGGGCAGGAAGATGTCGTACCAGCCAGTGACCATGAAGGTGGGCGCGGCGACCTCGGGAACTGACGCGGTGTGCGACTGTTGGGTCCAGTACTGGTCGGCGAGGTCCTCGCGGGTGACCCAATCCTGGTACCAGCCCACCTGCCGCCCGTTCGCTGCGACGTCGCCGGCAGTCAGCGGCAGCACGTCGAACGCCGTCCGCAGTCTGGAATCCGGGCCGCGGAGCCCCAGCAGCAGCGGGAGAAACTCCCGGTGGTTCATCCTGTCCATCATCTGTGTCCAGCCGAGTGCATTGCGCATGGAGAATGCGCCGTTGTCCCAGGTGATCGCACCGAAGTCGGGCATGGTGACGAGTAGGCAGAGCGCGTCCGGAGCGTTGTCGGGGTCCACACGTTCGAGTTCTGCGGCCACCGCCCATTGGGTGAATCCCATGTAGCTGGGGCCGTAGGTCGCGACCGGCCCGGTGTGCCACGGCTGGGCGCGGACCCAGCGGTGTGTGGCCATACCGTCGCGCTGTTCGTCGATCTGCGGGGTGAATTCTCCTTCGGACCCCCACGTGCCTCGGCAACTCTGGAACAACACCCGGAAACCCTCGCGGGCGAGAGCGCGCGCGGAACCCGCCACCGCACCGCTGCGCCCGTAGGGTCCGCGAATCACGACGGTGGGCAGGCGCGGATCGACGTCGCCGATCGGGGTGATGAGGTCGGCGAGGAGGATGACGCCGTCGTCCATCGGGACGCGGAGATTCTTACGGACCTCGATGTCGTATGGTCCGGGTTCGAGCCCCTTGATGGTCTTGGCCTGAATCCAACGGCCGAGACGTTGACGTAGCGTGCTCAGACCACCGATACCCGCCCCTGCGATCCCCATGGTGGGTCAGTTTCACCGAAATACCGTTCTGGGTCAATGACGTACGGCCACAGGCGGCGCTACTCTTTCTTCATGGAGACCTGGTGCGCCGACTTCATGGCAAGAGCGTCGCGGCGCGCCGTTACACCCGATCCGGACTGGTCCCACGACTGCCGTCTGCATCCTGCGGTGGCGCGGAGTCTGCAGAAGTTCCAGGTCGGAGAGAGCGGCGACGGAGCTCACCTGATCGCAAAGGCCGATGCCGCAGGAAACTCCGACTATGCCGCCGCGGTGCGACTGTTCGTCGCCGAGGAGCAGAACCATGCGCGGATGCTGGCGTCACTTCTGCAATCCGCCGGCATTCCGATAATTGGCCGGCACTGGTCCGACACCACTTTCGTGCAGCTCCGCCGGCTGACGGGTCTACGGTTCGAACTCATGGTCCTGACCATCGCGGAGGTCGTCGCACTGCGCTATTACCGCGCCCTCGCCGAGGGCGGAGACGACGCGCTGCTGGTCGACGTGTCGGAGCGAATCCTCGACGACGAGCACCACCACGTCCCGTTCCAGTGCCATCGCCTGCGTGTCGGATTCGCTCATACATCAGCGTCGATCCGCGTGGCGGTCATGCAAGGCTGGCGCGTCCTCGCGCGTGCTGTTGCGGTGGTCGTCGCATTCGACCACGGGCCGGCCCTACGCGCGACGGGAGTGACGCGGCGAGCCTTCATCTCCGACACCATGCGGTTGTTCGGCAGTGCCACCGCAGAGGTGTTCACGTCCGGTTCGGCCGCCAGCGGCCTCAGGACACAGAGCTCGACCGGGAATTAGCGACGTACGTTGCAGCGCCTGACCGCGAGCGACCTCCTGCACCGACACATCCGTTCGACAAGGATGTGCAAGAAGCGCCGTACCATCACGCTCACCTCGCGTGCGTCGTAGGAGTAGATGACATGACCGCAACTTCCCGTTCCTCGACGCGGCTTCTTCCTCACCGTTGGGCACCGCCCTCCGCACCAGCGCGAGCAAAGAGGAAAACGAGCACACCCCCGCTACCGCCGGTACGACGGATCGCGCTGTCAGGGGGCGGCCCCGAAGACGTTGTTCTCGGCGCAGATGGATGCATCTACACCGGTATCGATACCGGCGAGATTCTGCGCGTCGACATCGACACCGAAAAGGTCACCGCCGTGCTCGACACGGGCGGTCGCCCACTGGGCCTCCACGCGGGCGCGGACGGGTCGCTGCTCGTGTGCGACGCTGAGCGCGGACTTCTGCACTGGCCCGGTCCGGGACATTCGGTCACGGTGTTGGTCGACACGGTCGACAACGAGCCACTGAACTTCGCGAGCAATGTGGTCGCCGACCCCGATGACGGAACGATCTACTTCACCGCATCCTCGCGTCGGTGGCCGCTGGAGCAGTGGATGGGCGACCTGGTCGAACACTCCGGCACCGGCCGCTTGTTCCGCCTGTCACCCGAGGGCGAAGTGGAGACGCTGCTCGACGGTTTGCAGTTCGCCAATGGCGTGGCATTGACGCCCGACCGCTCGGCGTTGATCGTCGCAGAAACTGCCGCCTACCGACTCAACCGCTACTGGCTGCGCGGCCCCGAGGCCGGCACCCGGGAAACATTGGTGGACAACCTGCCCGGCTTCCCCGACAACATCGCCCTCGGCAGCGACGGATTGATCTGGGTAACTCTCGCATCACCACGAAACCCTGTGCTGGACACTCTACTTCCGCTTCCTGGTCTCTTACGCAGAGCGTTGTGGATGTTGCCCGAGCGGCTCTTGCCCGCCCCTTCCCGCACCGCGTGGGTGCTGGGGGTGGCAGCGGACGGTTCGATCGTCCACGACCTGCAGCAGAACGGAGCCGACTACGCCATGGTCACCGGAGTCGTCGAACACGACGGCACCCTGATCCTCGGCAGTCTGCACGAGCGCGCGATCGCAGTGACCCACGTCGTGTCACGGTCTCGGCGCGGAACGTGAAGTCCGTCAACGCCGCGGTCCCACCTCCGGACAGGTGCTGAGTCGTCACGCATGTTGTCAGTGCAGTCTCTGATCCAAAGCTATTGACCGTCGTCCGAGTGGCTCACGATGTTGACCACGGTGCCGTCCGGCGCGCGCACGAAGAACCGCCGCACGCCCCACGGCTCCGTCGTCAGCGGGTACACGATTTCGAACCCGCGCCGTTGCGCGTCCTCGTAGGCGGCTTCTACCTCGTCGCCGACGTGGATGGACAATGCGGAATCCACGGGCGCACTCTCGTCGCCGCTCACCAATTGCACGGTGGCGCGCCCGTCCGGGGTGGTGAACCGGGCGACCCATCCCAGATTCATCTCCTCGACGGAAAGCCCGAGATAGTCGGCATAGAAGCTGCGGGCTTCCTCGATACTCGGGACGTTCAGATTTGCGGTGAGGCCGGTAGGGCGCATGTCTGGAATCTCCTTCTGATTCGGCCGCATTCCATCCGATTCCACTACAGGAACGGTCATCCTCGTAGCGGTTCAGGCGTCAAGACCGTCGTGCACGTCGCGTCACGGTTCCGCGTCACCTGTAGACAGAAACAACCTTTCCGGAACGACGCTTCTGTCTATATGTGCGGCAAACGCATCGATCACTGGACGCCGCCATCTTGTGCGGACGCCTTCCCAGCCGAGTGGCAGGTTGGGCCGAAATGCGCGGGATCCGGCGGTCACGGAACCGGTGTGGGGGCGAGGTCGTTTCCGGGCCCGACCACGGCACAGTTCCCGGCCGGTGGTGCGCCGGCGAAGCGGTCGGTGAAAAACTGCGCCGTTTGCGCTTGGAACGGCATGAATGCCTCACCGTGCGAGAGTCGGTCGTACTGCACATAGGTGACGTCGACACCACGTTCGCAATACTGGTGTGCCAAACCTTCGACGTCGGCGGTGATCATCACCGAATCACCGGTACCGTCGACGTCTCCGACCGCCAGCAGCATCGGCACCCGCGGAGTACCCGCCGTGCCCATGATGTTGTCGTTGATGGCACGGACCACGCCGGGCACCTCGAGCAGCGACGTGTAGGGCGCCCGGAGCATCTCGGTGTCGGTCAACCCCGGGTATTTCGCTGCGAATGCGTTGATGCACTGTGAGCTGACCGTGTCGACGATCCGCTGCCCGTACGGGTTGAGAAATGCCGCGGTGTCGAGGCCGTAGGTGCGCTGATACGCGACGAGCAGAGCAGGGATGACACCCGCCCAGCCCGCGCTGCCACTGACGTAGGGCAGATTGTGGGCCAAGTTCACCGGCAGGCCACCCGCCGCCGCGCCGACGATGTTCAGCTCGGGCGCATACGTCGGTGCAACCTCGGCGCCCCACTGGGTGGGCACCGAGCCACCGGAGTAACCGGCCAATCCCACCGGTGTCGACGCGGGAAGTCCCAGAACCGACTCCGCGGCACGCACTCCGTCGAGCGCGGCGTACCCGGACTGGCGTCCGATGGTCCACTCGAGGTCCGGGCCCTCGTAGTCCGGCACGACGACGGTGTATCCGGACGCGAGATAGCCGGTGATCACGGCCTGCTCGAACGTGCCTGCCTGACTGTAGGTGCCGTGCCCGGTGAGAGTGTAGGAGGGATCGCACTCGGACCCGAGCGCGTCGTATGCCATGTGGTACGAGATCATCCGTTCCGGTCCGGGCACCAAGGGTCGTAGAACCGTCGCGACCGTCGTGGTCGGCCGGTCGAATTGGTCGGTGGTTCGGTAGAGCACCTGAGTGCTCGTGATGGGTGTGGCCTGATCATGGAACCCGTATGGCACCGTCCGGGTGTCGAGCACCGCGCCAGGTGCGACGCCGTCCAACGGTCCGTCGTACGTGTAGAACGGGTCGGCCGACGGTAACGGAACCACTATCGGGGCCGAGGGCTGCGCGGTCACGCTACCCACACCGGCGGAAAGCAGGACAGCGGCGGTTAACACGGCAGAAGCACAATTCCGCGCTGCGCCGGAGAACGAGCGGGTTCGGGGCATGATGGTCGCCTGTCTCGGACGGCACTCCCACCCGGGGCCCAGGTGGAGCGTCGTCCATCGTCGGAGGCGACGAAGAACCGGGACGGGACAGACCTGCGGAGCGAACGTCACACCAACGCTTCTCGCGCACCTGTCTCACATGATTGTCGAGCCTGCGCCGGTTGTCGCAGCAATCGAAGAATCGATCGACAAGCCCACCGTGCCCAGATGGGAAACCGCTCCGCGTCAGACGGCTTCGTACGCTGCGGCGAGATCGATACGCAACCACCCGCCATTCGGCCCCGCCTGATCCAGCGGATAGCCCGCGGGGATCGCGGTGCGCCGCAGGATGTCGAGCCGCTCGTCGTCGGTGAGGTCGGGGGCGACGCCACGCAACAGTACTGCGGCTTCGGCAGGAATGTCGTTCGTCATCGACGGATCGATCCGATCGAATCCGTACGTCATCCGTTCGTTGTACTCGGCGAGCGCGGTACCGATCGGGCGATACGGCGTGTCGGATGAGATGTACTCGTCGAGCGGCTCACCCACCGACCATTCGAGCGCTGCCCGCAGCTCGGCCGCGGCTTCATCCACCAAGCGTGCGAATGCCGGATCACTCAACCGGTCCGCAGCCGCAGCGTGGCCCATGATGCGCCCGCCCATGACGTCGAGGGGGTAGTGCACACCGAGCACGATCCGGCTGTTGCCCACCTCGGATGCTCTGGTGAGGATCTGCGGTGCCAATTCCGGAAGCATGTCCGCCAGCAGGATGCCGATCAGATACGAACTCGATGTATGGCCCGACGGGTACGAGCTCGTCCCACCGACCTCGGCGTATGGATCGGCGGCGCCGCTGACTCCGTCACCGAAGTAGTAGTGGATCCGGTCGGGCGCCACCTCGAACGGCCGCGGATTGCTCCAGTGCTGCTTCTCCAGGAGGGAAAGGTTCGCGATGCCGACGGCGCGACTGAGCTCACCTCCGAGAAGCGCCTGCACCTTGGGCAGTCGGCCCTCATGGAGGGCGGTGCGGAACGCCTCGCCGAGCCCCTCGCCGAAACCGTCCGATAACGACACCAGTCGTTCGTGGTTGCTGTCGAACAATGCCCGCTGCTGAGCAACTGCCGACGCACCGTTGTTGATCTCCACGGTCCGATCGAGATTGCGTTGCATCAGGTCAGGTCGGGTATCGCGGATCCCGGTGAATCCGTCGAGTACCGGAATGAAGGTGCCACGCGCGGGAAGGTCGGACGGGTACGGACCGACGAGCTCCTGCAGGGTGTACGGCTCGGCGACCGGGGGCGCCGGGTCGGCGTGAGCCAGCGTTCCCGACAACGTCATCGTCGTTGCCACCGCGACGGCACCAGCGCATCTGAGGAGCTTCATCGAGTTGTCCCTTCCCGAACCTGGACGGCCGTTCGGGAGACTACCTACAGCGTGCATGGAATGTATAGGTTTCGCTTCGCTCCGACCGGCGCACCTATCGAAGTAGAACTCGGATCATGTCGACGGATCGGTGATGCCGCGCAACAGCGTCAGTGTCTCGCGTAGGTCGTGCATGCGCTGGGCTCCGAGGTGCTTCGTCCAGTCCTTGTCGATTTCGGCTTCCTCGGCGCGGGCAACGGCAACCAGTTCCTCGCCGCGCGGTGAGATCCGGACGAGGCGAGCGCGGGCATCGGCTGGGTCGACTACTCGTTCGACGTATCCTGCGCGTTCGAGCTGGTCCACGAGGTGCGTGGCGGTCTGCTTGGAGACCAGGGCCTGCTCGGCGAGTCCGGACAACCTCGTCCCGCCGGGTCCGATCCTGGCAGCGATACGGGCCTAGACTCTCCCCTCGCGAACCGCTCGTCGACATTCTCGTCCATGGACAGGACATCGCGATCCCACTCGGCCGCACGCTGAGCGTCTCGCCGGAGGTGGCCGCAGACGCCGCGACACACATCGCGTCCTTCGGTACAGGATGGAAGTCGAAAGTGTTCCAGAAGAACCGCTTCAGCGCATCGCATCTCTGCGCGACCGACATCGCGTGGTCGACAGGCACCGGACCTGAGATCCGAGGACCGATGCTTACCCTCCTTCTGCTACTCGCCGGTCGAGACGTCGATCTCGGTTCGCTATCCGGAGAGGGCCTCACCACGCCCACGACGAAATCGGCTCCGCAGCAAGCGCCCCCGGCGTGAGGATCGAGTGGGACGCCGACAGTCCGGACGAGGGACCCGCCGTCAGCGGCCCACTTCGGATACGTTCACCTGATGCAGATGCTCCGCACCGTGTCGATCATCTCGGTTCTGTGCACAGTACCGATCTGGCTTTTCGCCGTTCCGCAGTTGGTGTTCGCGGGGGTGGTCGAAGTCGGAGGCGGCGTCGAGATCATGGTGGTCTTTCCGACCCTGCTCGGGATACCCACCTCGTTCGCCGGAGCCGTTGCCGGTGCTGTCTGCATCGTTCAGCGGCGCCTGCGCGGATGGGCGATGATCCTCATGGGAGTCGGTCAGCTGACAACCATCGCGCTGGCCACCGCGATCATCGTGTGGGCGCTGGCGTTCGCGTCGACCGGCTGGGAACTGATCGTCCTGCCGTCGGCACTGATGCTGGGCCAGGCCATCGTCGCCGTCGGCCTGATCCGCTTGCTCTTGGTGCAATATCGTTCGTCCAGCGACGAATATTCCACCGAGGATTGAAGCCGGGCAGGGCGTTGTCCGCCGAAGATCTTGTCCACGAATTGTTTCCATGACTCACGGCCTGTAACACCGGCCCGGAGGCCCACGATCCTGGTCACGGAGCACGCCATCGCGGTGACCTCCGTGCCCACCTGACGCTCAGCCGACGTGCTCGCCGGTCGTAAGATCCTTCCCACTCGTCTCCGACGCCACCCATGCAGCGATGATCGTGATGCCTGCCGTGATCGCAAGCAACAAGCTGAGCGGTAGGCTCGACCCGTCCGAAGCCGCCAGCAGACTCGCCGCGATCAGTGGAGTGAAGCCGGCACCGATCAGGCTCGAGAGCTGGTAGCCGAGCGAAACCCCCGTGTAGCGGACTCCCGTGCCGAAGAGTTCCGACAGGAGTGGAGCGAGCGGCGCATACATCGCCGACTGAATGACCTGCCCGAGCAGTAGGCCGATCACCAGTAGCGTGGTGTCGCCCGAGTTGATCAGCGCGTACAGCGGGAACGCATACAGCACCGCCGCGGCAGCGCCGGTGAGGCTCACAGCACGCCTGCCGATCCGGTCCGACAAGGTCGAGAAACCCGGGATCGCGACGATCGACACCATCGACATCACAACGAGGACGCGCATGACCGTCGACGTGTCATACCCGATGGTCTTCGTATACGAGATGATGTGCGACGTGATCAGCGCAGTCAGCGCGAACGGACCGATTCCCACCGCGCATGCGAGAATCAGTGGCCGCGGACTGCGCAAGAGTTGCAGCACAGGAGGTTTCGCTGCAGCAGCTTCCTTCGCCTTTTCCGCGGCAACCTCGAACACAGGGCTCTCGACCACGCTCATCCGGATGTAGAGGCCGATCACCAGCAGCAATGCGCTCGCGAGGAATGGGATACGCCACCCCCACGAGTTGAACGACTCGTCGGGCAGCAGCGTCGCGATCATCACTGCCAGCGTGGACAGCAGGAAGCCGACAGGCGAGCCGAGCTGCATGAGCCCGGTCCAGAACCCGCGACGACGGGGATCTGCGTGCTCGGCGACCATCAACGCGGCACCACCCCACTCGCCGCCCACCGCGACGCCCTGCACCACGCGCATCGTCACGAGGAGGATCGGCGCCAGCACACCGATCTGCTCGTATGTGGGTAGCACCCCGATGGCGAAGCTCGCGATACCCATCATGACCATCGTGATCACGAGCATCGACTTGCGGCCCAGTTTGTCGCCGAAATGCCCGAAGATCAGACCACCGATCGGCCGTGCAACATAGCCGGCAGCGAGGGTTCCGAAGGCCGCGATGGTCGAGACCGCCGAATTGGACGCGGGGAAGAACAGATCGCCCAGTACCAAGGCAGCCATCGTGCTGTAGAGCAAGAAGTCATAGTACTCGATCGTCGTACCCAGGAGGCTCGACAAGGTGACCTTACGCAGTTGTGATCGATCGACCACCGTCTTGGCGTCACGAGACGAGTGTGGCTCTTCGACCGACGCCGGCACGCGTGGGTTCATTCATCACTCCGAATCACTAGTTGTGTCATGACTCACGTCACAACTGCGACCCTTCCGAACCATGCGGAGCAATTACATACCGATTTCCGTTCAGCGGAAACTGAGGTTGGTCCTGACATGTCTGGCCCGTATCGCGGCCCACACCTGCGCGCGGTGTTCGGTTCTGGTAAGTCACCGACTACGCGCAGGGTTGCCGCCCAATTCCCTTGCTAGCACATCGAACCGCGGGTGCCGCGACCACGCCGAACGATCCCCGATCACATACAGGCGCTGCTTCGCCCTGCTCACGGCAACGTTTGCAAGGTTCGGTTTCGACGACGCCCACCGCTTCGCGCCTTCACGGGCCGGGTCGCCTCCCAACACCAGGACGACGACCTTCGCCTCCCGTCCCTGTGCGGTGTGCACGGTTCCGGCGGTAATCCCGTCGTACCGGGAACGAAGCCCCGCGAGACGTCGCGCGACGTCCTTGAACGGACTGAGCACGATCACGTCGTTCATCGGATGATCCCTGCTCATCAGGTCCTCGAGAAGTTCGACGAGTCGGTCGTGTTCGGCCTGCACGAAGTGGCCGTTCGACGTCCCGGTCACGTCGTACCACTGCGACGGCGGCAGTTCACGGTCCGGTTGCGGATTCCCTCCGTGGATCATCGTGCCGCCGTACGCGATGGTGTTGACGACAGAGAACATCGGCTCGGCACATCGCCGGTGCACACGCAGGGGCGCACCTACCCAGATCGGTTCGTCGTCGCCTGGCAAGGTCGTTCCCCACCGTGTGAGACGGTCGGCGATGGACTGTGTCGACGACCGCGCAGGCAACCACCGTTCGTCCACGCCGAACGCACCCCGCACCGCCTGCTGTGCCCGGAACGGCAGAGTCACCACAGGTTCGAGTTGCAGTGGGTCGCCCACGACAACGGTCCGTCGCGACCTCCAGATCGCCCCTACGGGGTTCTGCGGTGTCGCCTGCCCGGCTTCGTCGATGAGCAACCAGCCGAGCGCTTCACGTCCGAGCCCGCGAAACACCCGGTCGAAGGAGGCGAATGTCGTCGACACGAGCGGCACGACGAAGAACAACGCACGCCACGCATCGGCGACGGCAGCCGGGTCCAGGTCGTGTGGCGCGTTCTCCCCGACCACATCCATCGCCCCGTGCAGGCTCTGACGCATCTGTTTCGGCACCTGCGCGAGGAAGTCTTTGTGAAGGTCGAGCGCGGCCACGAACAGTCGCGACCGTGCCTCGTTCAGGACCTCGTCCAACCAGGGCGCCGCCAGTTCCCGGGCCGGGTCGTCGGCCCACTCGAGCCCAGGCATCGCCCGGCCCCATCGCTGACGCAACTCGCCGAGAGAGCGGTCGAGTTCGTCACGCCGATACCGCACTGCGTCGGATCGCTGCACGAGTTGACCGTGGATGCTTTGCAGGTCGACCAGTTTCTGGAGAGTCTGCTGATGTGCCACGAACGCGGCGGTGTACTTCTCGTCCCATCCCGCGAGTGCGTCGGTCAATCGGGTGCGGTGCGACTGCCAACGCCGACGCTGCTCACGTGCGCCGCGGCTCATCCGCCACCACGCGACACGCTGCTCGTTGTGCGCGGCGAGTTCGTTCTCGACTGCGGCCCGGCCCTGCCAGAGACGGTCGATGGCACCGCGTTGCACCACCTCTATGTCAGCCGCAGAGCGGAGTGTCTCTGTGTGGGCCGCTATTTGGTCGAGCACTCCTCGGAGTTCGCTGTCGCGGTGGGTTCGCTCACAGTACCTCTCGTACCCGTGCTGACGTTCGTCGATCATCGCGGCGACAACGTCCCGCGCGCGGCGATACTCGGAGACGGCGTCGTGCCACGATCTGGTCGGCCCGGCCGATTCGAACTCCTTGAGGATCGACTGCAGTCCTCGTCGAGTGGCTTTCTTTCCGCTGCCCTTCTCGTCGAACCAGAGCGTGTTCGTGAATCCGGTGCGGTAACTCTTTCGTCCGAGCCGGGCGGCGGTCAACCCCCAGGCCTTCGAATCCTTGCCGGTGTCGTTCAAGAGCGCCGTTGCGATGTCTGCAAAATAGTCGGTGTCGAACCGGTCGGAATCGATGGCGTCCGCCGCGGGCATTTCGAAGCTGATGTTCTCGACAGCACTGTTGTTGGACGAGGCCACCACGATCTCGAATCCGTGGAAGGCGTCTGTCCACCGCTGCACAACCCTCGTGTACTCGCCGGCTTTCCAGCGGTGTGGCGTCGCCGTGAACGCGTCGGCCGGGCTCGCGAGATGTGCGAGTCGATCGGCGCGTTCGACGACGACCGCGGCGACGAGGTCCCGCAGCAGCGTCGACTTCCCTGTTCCCGGCGGCCCGTTCACCGCGAAAATCCCGGCGTTGCTGTGTAACTCATCCATTATTGTGTTGACGGCGAACTGCTGCCCGAGCGCCAAGGGATGTTCGGGTTTTCCTGGCCACCGGCCGGGCGGAGTTGCTTCGGGTCGGCACGCCATGAACGACGCAGCAGGCACAGCACTGACGTCGACGCGGCGCGCCGTGTCGAGGGCTGCATCCTCGGTGAGGTAGTGCGCGAGGCCTGTGCCGATGTCTCCGGCCGCGACTCGACCGGCCACCGTCCCCAGGTCGGCGGCGATGAAACTGTTGAGAAAGTCGGTGCCGTCGACACCGTCGGACTGCTTGACCTCCACCGACCGGACACGGATCTCGGCGGAGTCGATCATGCCGTTCACTCCCACAAGCGCGGCGATACGTTGCCGTATCGCCGAGAGCCGTTCGGCGTCCAGGGGGAGGCGGCATCCGCAACGGGGGTTGATGCGCTGTTCGTCGTCGATGAGTTCGGCCAGAAGTTTCTGCGCTTCGTCCAGTCCGTGCAGCCAGGACGTGGAAGCCGGGCCCGGGTTGCAGGTACGCCCGGCCGCCCACGCGAGCCCGGACAGCACTTCGGACCCGGAAACAATACAGCCGTACCTGTCGACGACAAGTGCGGCCAGGGCGCATTCCCCCGACAGCCGTGGATCGTAGTTCTCGTCGCCCGGGGCGAGGATCTCGTCGACAGCGGACCACACTTCGTCGATGCGGTACACGCCGATATAGATGATGTGCTGCCGCTCGTAGCCGGCTCGGCGCGGCGGTAGGCGCAGACGGTGGCCGTGTTCCCACGGCAGCAGATCGTGAAGGGTCATCTTCTCCACGGGCGACAGGGTGTCGAACTTGTCGACCTTCGGTACCTGTTGAGGGCTGAACAACTCCACCGCTCGCCAGAACTCGATGACGTCGCTCTGCCGACGATATTCCCCGTCCACCGCTCCCCCTCGCTGCGCATTCAAGATCGGCTGCGAACCCTAGCGAAGGGTGCCGACACCTCGACCGGCCGACCGCGGAATTGGCGGACACCGACCGAGGCGCTAGTCTGTGGCGGATCGGACAAGGGGACCGATCGATGGGGGATCATGGGGATGACCAACACGCTCGAAGCCGACCTGCCACAAATCCGGTCGGTGTCACGCCACTTCGATCTGCATGCAGAAGAGATCTGCGAGATAGACACCTCACCGATGAGGGCTCGTTCGACAAACGGATACCTGCAGGTCTCATCCGTCGCCGCGGCGCTCGGCGACGCCGAGGCAGCAACCCGTCGCGCACTGCTGATCCTCGCTGATCGGGCATGGGCACTGCACGACACCATGAACCGCGTGTGTGAGGACTACTCACAAACCGACGAATACTTGAGGGACGAGCTCGCGAGGGCAGTGTCCGCGTGATTCCCTCGGTATCCGATGTGCGTCAATGGACATGGTCTGCACTGTCCGAACAGGCGACCTCGACCGAGTCGGTCGCCACCCGACTCGAGGACGCCCGCGACTCGATCCACGCAGCCACCAACGACCTCTGGTCTGCATGGACGGGTATCGCTGCCGACGCCGCAGCAGACCACCTCGACCGCGAACGCAAGTCCGACACCACCATCTCCTACGAAATACGCGAAATCGCCTCCGCTACACGAAGAGCCGACGAAGATCTCGCACACGCAGCCCGTGTGGCTCTCGACAGAATCGCCGCCGCCGAACGAGCCGGCTTCATTGTCGGTGACGGGGGCGTCACCGCCGGGCCTGACTTCACAGGGGTCTACGAGGGAGAACCCGACGCCGCCGCGCATTGGGGCATGATTCAAGACGCATTGCGCGTGATCGGTGAGGTGGACGACGACCATGCACGCCGCATCGCCGGCATCGTCTCGAACCTCATCGACGTCACACCATCACCAGCAGCCTTCTCACCCGACGAAGCCGCCCACGACTGGGCAATGCTCAACGACGGCACGGTCACGTCAGAGGACCTGGCACGATTCACAACGAACCTCGCCGCAGCCGGACTCGATCCGCAATCTCTCGAAGAACTTTCGACAGGGAAGGTCGTCACCGCTCTTCCGGCAGGCGCGTTCGACTACCTCGAGAATCTTTACGGCGAAGCGGGAGCGACCGGCGTCATGGAGTTGCAGCAGCAACTCCTCGCCGACGGCAGTACCTCGGCGCTCGACGCTCGCGACAGCCTCGCAAACGGGATTCTCGCGCTGTCGAACGAAAACGTACGCGACATCAACGACGAGCGCGGCGGATGGGATCGCCTACCACAGGACGTCCGCGACCTCGTCGAAGCGCGTCCGGGCTCGGCCCAGCTCGATGGTTACCAGGTCCCGCCCACCCTGTCCGCATTCATGGATACCCTGCCGCCCGACATCCGGAGCGAGCTCGAGTCCGAGCCAGGCGCCGCGGCCACTGCACACCGCAACGCGCTCTCCAATCCGGCTGACGCCGCATACATCGACTCCGTGATCCGTGGGCGCGAATTCTGGGAGTTCGTCGGAACGGGGACCGGCACTCCCGGCGTCGAACTCGGCACGAAACTCGTCGAATCGGCCGCCTCCCAAGTATCCGTCCTCGATGCGACCGGTTCCGGCAACACACCGTACGACACCATCCCCATCGCGGTCGGTCATGCCAGCGAATCGATGCTCGACGTCGCCACGAGTAACCACGACGTCAGTGCCCGTGTGCTTGCAGGAGACCTGCATGGGGACAGCCCCAAAAATATCCAACGCGACGACATTCTCACACGGCTCTTCACTCATACCTGGGACGACGGCGGGGAATCCGCGGGGCGCCTCACCAACTGGATGACGCACGAGATGGGTGACGCTCACGCTGCCGGCGACACCGCACGTGTCGACCGAGCGGAGCGTGCTGCCCTCCACCTGTCTCAGTATCTTGCGCACGAAGACAACTTCGACCGTTTGATGGACGTCCACGGCGAGAACACCTCCAATATCGGCGAGGTGAATCCCGGACTGGTTCGAGCATTCGCCGATGGGTTGCAGGGGTACATCCCCGAGCTTGTCAGGGCTGATGGCGTAGGCGAGTGGGAAGAAAACAGCCTCGAATCGCCCAATACCAACGCAGCCGCGCGGCGCATCTTCACACTTATGGCAACGGACCAGGAATCCAGCGCCACATTCGGAAGCGCAGCTACCGCATTCGGGCGGTACTACGCAGACGATTTCGTCGAAGGCCCCTCATACCTCGGTGCTTCCAACGCGGGTCGTCTCCAAGCACTGCTAGACACCGGTATCTACAACGCCGGAAGGGAAATGTTCGACGACCAGGCTCGGATCGACGAGTTCGTGCAACAACGCCGGGAAGACACGTTCAACACGAACTACACGGTCATCCGGAACCTCGTCGCACTGGATCCTCGCCTCAGCGGCACAGTAGGACTACTGATGGACGTCAACAGCACCTCCATCCGAGACACGTTCGTACCGGCATTCGAAGACCCCGAAGCAACGCCGTTCACGGGAGACTTCAGTCGATATAGCGCGCCGAACGCGTACAACCTGCTGGAGAATGCGGTGGGACGGTACGGGTTGCCCTCCGATGAACGGGTAGTAGTCGAGCTGCGCAGGCTGGACCTCCTCGGTCCCGACGGCACTCTCCGCTACCCGGCCAGCGACCCGCCACTCGACGCGGTCACCGGCCTGGCAGACAAGGCCCTAGAGACATACGGAATCGACTTCTCAACGTTCCGCGAGTACTACATCGACGCGTATGGAAGTGTCGCACCCACGAATAGAGAACCGAACGCCCCGCGATGAAGAACCCCTGTACCCGCGCGACCATCGTCGCCGCGACACTCGTCGCCGTCATCTCAGCGTGCACACCGCAGGCCGCTCCCCCACCTTCGCCGGAGCCCGACCCCTTCGCCGCACTCGAAGCCGACGCGAAGATCATGTCCCATCGCTGGACCGCACCAGACGGCGTCAATCTCGACTCACCGGAGATACAAGTGACCCGAGGCTATATCGAGAGCGAAAACAACTACGATCGCACCGCCGACCCCGCCACCCTCTATCCCGGCTTCAAGGATGTCGCCCACGCGTACAAGTCCCCGCCTACACCGCGAACCGGGACGATCACCCACCACATTCTCCAGGTCGAATCCACCACCCACCTGGGACGGCCCGCCACAGAAGTCCACGTCTGCAGCGTCCATATGCAAACCGCCAAGCCCACCACAACCGGCTGGACCCGCATGGAGACATCCTTCTACATGTCGCTTCGAATAGAACAGACCGACCGAGCCACGGGATCTTCACCCACTCTCGACTATGAGCATCGTCTGCCGTACCCCACCTGGAACGTATTCGACGACTGGAAGGTAGAACGCTTCACCGACAAGCGGATGGGTTACGAAGACCCGTGGAGTATCTGCGTGACCGGCATGCCTGGATACAACCTCGACACCCCCATAACAGAACGACTCGCCGCAGCTCCCGTCGTCGAACCGTTCTACCCCGGATGGCCCACAGTTGTCGAAGATGATGAATAGGAGCGCGGGATCATCCAGAATGACTCCCGCAGCAATACATTCGATCGCCACGTATGTCCGGCTTCTCGCTACCGCGTCACTCGCCGCTGTCATCTCAGCGTGCACACCGCAGGCCGCTCCCCCACCTTCGCCGGAGCCCGACCGCTTCGCCGCACTCGAAGCCGACGCGAAGATCATGTCCCACCGCTGGACCGCACCAGACGGCGTCAATCTCGACGCCCCGGAACTACAAGTGGCCCGAGGCTATATCGAGAGCGAAAACAACTACGACCGCACCGCCGACCCCTTGACCCTCTACCCCGGATTCAACGACGTCGCCCACGCGTACAAGTCCCCACCTACACCACGAACCGGTACGATCACCCACCACATACTCCAAGTCGAACCCACTACGCACCTCGAACAACCCGTCACCGAAATCCATGTCTGCGACGTACACACACAAACCGCCATGCCCACCGCTGATGGATGGACCCGCATGGAAAGGCGCTTCTATACATCGCTCCGACTCCAACAGACCGAGCGAGCCACCAATCCCCTCTCCAATCTCGACTACGAACATCGACTGCCGTATCCCACCTGGAATGTCTTCGACGGCTGGGAAGTCGAACGCTTCACAGACAAGCGGATGGGCGAAAACGATCCATGGCGCATCTGCATGTCGCAGATACCAGGAATCACTCCGGATACCCCAGTGCAAGAACGTCTTCAGGGATCCCCTGCCATAGAACCGTTCTCCCCCGGCTGGCCGACCCTCGTCGACAACAACGAATAGGAGCATGTTCATTTCCGGAACTCCCGCAGCGAATCAGTCGACCTGGATGCTCATCCGGGCCGTCGGCATCGCAACGCTTGCCGCAGTCATGGGGGCGTGTACCCCCGAGACCGATCCGTCGCTTCCACCGGAACCAGATCGCTTCGCCGCACTCGAAACCGACGCAAAGATCATGTCCCATCGCTGGATCGTACCCGAGGGCGTCGACCTCAACGCCCCGGAACTACAAGTGGCCCGCGGCTACATCGAGAGCGAAAACAACTACGACCGCACCGCAGACCCCAGCACCCTCTACCCCGGATTCAACGACGTCGCCCACGTCCAGAAATCACCGCCTACACCACGGACCGGCACGATCACCCACCACATCCTTCAAACCGAATCCACGACCCACCTGGGACGACCCGCCACAGAAATCCACGCCTGCAACGTCTACATGCAAACCGCCAAGCCCACCGCAACCGGATGGACCCGCATGGAGACTTCTTTCGATACCTCGCTTCGAATACAACAAACTGACTCGGCCCCAGACGCCCCACTCGCTCTCGACTACAACCATCGACTGCCCTACCCCACCTGGAACGTCTTCGACGGCTGGCAAGTCGAACGCTTCACAGACAAGCGGATGGACGATGACGCCCCGTGGCGCATTTGCACATCACACATGCCGGGATACAACCGGGATACTCCCATTACCGAACAGCTCACTGCGGCTCCCGTTGTCGAGCCCTTCTACCCCGGATGGCCCACAGTTGTCGAAGATGACGAATAGGAGCGCGGGATCATCCGGAATGACTCCCGCAGAAATACATTCGATCCCCACGTATGCCCGGCTTCTCGCTACCGCATCACTCGCCGCCGTTATCTCAGCGTGCACACCGCAGGCCGCTCCCTCACCTTCGCCGGAGCCCGACCCCTTCGCCGCACTCGAGTCCGACGCGAAGATCATGTCCCACCGGTGGACCGCACCACACGGCACCGACCTCGACTCACCAGAAATACAAGTGGCCCGCGGCTACATCGAAAGCGAAAACAACTACGACCGCACCGCAGACCCCAACACCCTCTATCCCGGATACACCGACGTCGCCCACGTCCAGAAATCACCACCCACGCCGCGGACCGGCACGATCACCCACCATATCCTCCAAGTCGAAACCACCACTCACCTCGGAAAACCCGCCAACGAGATCCACGTCTGTTCCACCTACATGCAGACGGGGATGCCCACCGATACTGGGTGGACGCGCCTAGAATCACTGTCGTACGTATCGCTTCGTATCCAGTCATCCGGAACGGTGGCCGTGACCGCCCCACCAATTGACAACGACCGCAGGCTTTCGTTTCCAGCCTGGAACGTGTTCGACGGCTGGGAAGTCGAACGGTTCACGGACAAGCGGATGGGCGAGAATGACCCGTGGCGCGTGTGCATGTCGCGGATGCCCGGGTTCGATTACGACGCCCCGCTGAAGGAATTACTTCCCGCCGCTCCTGTCGTCGAACCGTTCCACCCAGGCTGGCCCGCCGTTGTCGACGCCAGCGAGTAGAAGCATGATCAACTCCGGAACGACTCTTGCAGTGAATCATTCAATCGAGAACGAACGGCACGATTTCACCCCCATAGCGACGGACCTGGAATCCACCACATTCGGAAGCGCACCTACCACATTCGGACAGCACGGATTACCGCACGATCCCACCATCGTCATCCACGCATACGGAAGCATCGCACCTACCACAAGGGAGTCGAGCAACCCACGATGAGACAGTCCACCACCGGAAAAAACATCATCGTGTTCGTCACCGCAGCATTGACCTTCACGACAGCAGCCTGCACAACACCCGCCGCCGCGCCGACACCACCTGAACCCGAACAGGTCTCCTTCGCAGCACTCGACGCCGACGCACAACTGCTGTCACATCGCTGGAATGCACCAGCCGGGGTGTCACTCGACTTACGAATACTACAAGCGGTCCGGTCCTACGTCGAAAGCACAAGCACCTACAGCCACACGGCAGATCCAGCCAGCGTCCACCCCGGATTCTGGGATATCCGAAAGCAATGGGAATCCACTCCCACACCTGAATACGGGACGGTATACCACCACATCCTCCTGATCGAACCCTCCGTCCACATCGGCGAACCCGTAACAGAAGTATTGGTGTGCAGCGACTATATGCACACCGCGATATCCACAAGGCACGCATGGATACGCATCCACACAATGCGGTACACGCCCCTACGAATCCGGCTGACCACCGCCCGCCCTGCCACCACTCCAGCACTCGACTACGAGCATCGACTTCCCTATCCGACGTGGAATGTATTCGAAGGCCTCGAAATAGAACGAGCAGATGGCTCCCGCGGCAGCGAGAGGCCCATGTGGACCATCTGTGATGAGGACATGCCGGGATACAACCCGGAGGTACCCGAAGAGGAGGAGCTTCCGGCCGCTCCCGTCGTCGAACCGTTCTACCCCGGGTGGCCCACAGTTGTCGAAGATGACGAATAGGCGTGTGGTCACATCCGGAATGGTCTGCGCAGTGAGGTATTCCAGCCAACCATCTGGTTCAACGCGCTGGAATCCTTGCCGATCGGACGCCGGCATGCAGACTTGGTTGGCTCGACTGCGCATACCGCTGTTGAACCAACCCGATCTGCGATGCGTGTGGCGGCGGGAAACCGAAGAGTTTCTCGCGCAGATGGACGCCGGGAATCAGGCATTGCCCGGGACCGACTTGGCGCAGATGATGGATGATCTCGCGAACGACGCCATCCGGCTGTGCATGGAGCTCAATACCCGTTACTGCACGCCCGAGGAGCGCGTCGAGATGATGTCGCGTATCACCGGTCGCGAGGTGCCCGCGTCGTTCCGAATCTTTCCTCCTTTCACCACCGACTGCGGGAAGAATCTCCGCATCGGCAAGCGGGTGTTCGTCAACAGCGGATGCCGCTTCCAGGACCAAGGCGGCCTCACCATCGGCGATGACGCCCTCGTCGGCCACAACGTCGTGATCGCAACCCTCAACCATGACCTCGATCCGGCGCTGCGAGCGAGCACGGTGCCGAAACCGGTGAGAATCGGCAACAGTGTGTGGATCGGCGCGAACGCCACCGTCCTGCCCGGGGTCACGATCGGAGAGGGAGCCGTCGTGGCAGGCGGAGCTGTCGTCACCAAGGATGTCGCTGCGCACATCATCGTCGGTGGGGTGCCCGCCAAGAAGCTTCGATACGTCGACCGCGAGCCCTGATGGTGGCGCGAATTATTCTGCGCTCGAACGTCTCCCGACGACACTGCGCGTTCAGGCGGCGCTCGCTGATACATTGAAGCGATGCTGCTCAGTCAACTGATGCAGGACGCGCTTGCCGCCACACCCGACAAACCCGCCCTCATATTCGAGGATGACGTGCTGTCGTATCGCGAACTGGACGACGCGATCGAACGTTCGGCCCGTGGCCTGCTCTCCCTCGGGGTCGACCTCGGCGATCGGGTGGCGATCTTCATGCGCAACCGGTGGGAGTACGTCGAGCTGTACTTCGCGTGCTTTCGCATCGGCGCCATCGCGGTACCGCTGAATCACCGGTTCCAGACCGACGAAGTCGTCTTCGCCGTCACCCACTGCACGGCGAAGTTGCTGATCGCTGACCAAGCGCTGCTACCGGTAGTGCGGGACGTTCCCGAGCAGGCGGCAAGTCTCATCGGGATGTACGTATACGGCGGTGATGTAGCACCCGACGCACCGCGCCGGTGGAGCGACGTCGTGGCCGCGGCATCCGATTCAGCCTGGCCCGAGGTCGACGACGACGATCCCGCGATGATCCTCTACACCTCGGGCAGCACCGGTAAACCGAAGGGCGTCACCCACACGCATCGGTCGATCAGCGCGACCGCAACGAGCCGCGCGGCCACGCAACAGCTGGACGCCGAGGACATCTCGCTGGCAGCCACGGCGATCTGCCATGCCGGAGCCGCGATCGGCGTGACCTTTCCGACCTTGCTTACCGGGGGCACCGTGGTGATCCTCGCCGAGAGCGATCCGGGGTTGTTCCTCGACGCGGTGAGCACCCACCGGCCCACGCGCACGGTGCTGCTGCCTGCGCAGTTGCTCGACGCGGTGGTCGACCCGCGCGCGAAAGACGTGGACTTCGGGTGCTTCCGCGAGATCGCGTGCGGCGGCGACCAGATGTCCAGCGACCTCTACGACGAGTTCGCGACGATCACCGATCTGCAGCTCAACCAGCTGTATGGCCTCACCGAATGTGAAGCCGTGAGTATGAATCCGCCGTTCGGGCTGATCGAGCGTGGCTCGTTCGGCCTTCCCCGTGCCGGCGTCGAGGTGCGCATCGCCGCGGCAACATCGACCGCGTATGACGCCGACGGTTCGCATGTGGTGGACGCCGCGCCCGGCGAGGCCGGCGAGATCTGGGTGCGCAGCGACTCGGTGATGACCGGGTACTGGGACGACCCCGAGCACACCGCGGCGACCTTCGTCGGCGACTGGCTGCGTACCGGAGACCTCGGCAGCCGCGACGCCGACGGCTACCTGCACTTCCAGGGCCGCATCAAAGAGATCATCATCAAAGGCGGCTCCAACATCGCCCCCGGTGAGGTGGAAGATGTGCTCGAGGCGTCGCCCGCGGTCGAACTGTGCGGGGTTGTCGGCACGCCCGACGCGCGACTCGGGTCGCTCGTGCACGCGTTCGTGCAGCTGCACCACGGCCTCACCGACCCGCCCACCGAAGCAGATCTGAGAGCGTTCGCCGCCGAGCGGCTTGCGGCCTACAAGGTGCCGGATCGCTGGACGTTCGTCACGGATCTGCCGCGTAACCACGTCGGCAAGCTCGACCGGCACGCGCTGCATCTTCGCGCGGTCGAACTCGACGCGCGATAGCCCGCGCACCGACCTCTCCCCTGCATCGCCCGATCGCCGGACGGGTCGTGCACTCGTCGAGACTCTTGTTCCGTTACGGAACGTACTGTAACGTATTCCACCGGGACAGCTCCGGCGTTCGCGCACTCCGCCGCGAATGCACTCATCGCCTTCAGGAAACGGATACCGCATGACCGGTCTGAACATGACCCGAGCTCCAGCAGCCGGAGCGACCATGAAGTCCGTCGTCGGCTTCCTCGTGTTCTGCGAACTCGCCAGCGGCTTCACCCAGGGCTACTACGCCCCGCTGCTGCCGGAACTGGCGCGATCACTGTCGGTGAGCGATGCCGACATCACGTGGTTCCTGACGGTGCAGACGTTGTCTGCCGCGGTCTGCGTGCCGCTACTGTCGCGCCTCGGCGACATGTTCGGACACCGGCGTGTGCTGCGACTCTCGATGGTCGCGGTGGCAGTGGGTGCTCTCGCGGTCGCGTTCGTCCCCAGCTATCCCGTCGTATTGGCCGCGCGAATTCTGCAGGGCCCGTTGGCGGTATGGCTTCCGCTGGAGATCGCGATCATCCACGGTCGCCTTTCCGGCGAGAGCGCGCGCCGTGGCGTGGGCATGCTGGTGTCGTTCCTGACCGGCGGACTGATCCTCGGAACAGCCGCGGCCGGAGCGGTTTCCGCTCTCGCGCCGTCGCTGCTCGTGACCCTGTTGATTCCGCTGATCCCACTGGCGATCAGCCTGTACGCGGTTTTTGCGCGCGTACCCGAGTCTCCACATCGGACACCCAGCCGCATCGACATCGTCGGCTTCGCCGGGCTTGCGGCAACGATGATCACCCTCCTCGCCGGTCTGAGTCTCGCGACCTCCAACGGATTCACATCGGGCACCGCTGCCCTGACGCTCGGCGCAGGACTGCTCCTGCTCGCACTGTGGGCGCGATGGGAACTCAGGACGCCGTCGCCTGCTATCGACGTGCGCCTGATGCTTTCGCGTCGGGCGAGTCCTATCCACATCGCCGGATTCCTGTTCGGGCTCGTGATATTCGGGTCGCAGGCTCCGCTGACCACGTTCCTGAGCGCGGACCCCGACACTGCCGGGTACGGCTTCTCCGCGAGTTCCGCATCGATCTCCCTCGTCGTCGCCGCGCTCGGGTTGTTCGCCACCGTCGGGGCCGCAGCGTTCGCCGGAATCGCTCGCTACACCGGCATGCGCGGTGTCCTGTTGCTCGGCGCGCTGCTGGCGCTGGGCGCCAACGTCATGATCGCCGCCCTCCACACCCAGATGTGGCAGGTGTGGCTGTACACCGTGATCGCGGGATTCGGCATGGGCCTCCTGCTCGGTGGCCTGCCCGCGCTCCTGGCCGAAGTCACACCTCCGGAGCAAACCGGATCCTCGGTCGGTGTCTACAACTCCTTGCGCTCACTCGGCGGTGCGGCGGGCGGCGCCCTGTTCGCCGTCGTCCTGAGCGCCGCGACGATCGGTTCACGCGACACAGCCGAGCTCGGCGGATACGTCCTGACGTGGGTGTTGTGTGCCATCGCATTCCTTGCCGCCGCCATCGCACTGACCTTCCTTCCTGCACGCCGATCGGTTCCGTCCGCAGACGGCGACGCACCGGCCTCCCTCTGACATCGAAAGAGTCCCAGCATGTCCCACGACTTGGACTACGCTCCCGCCTCGATTCCTGGCATCCCCGACTATCCCGCGGAGGCAACCGCTCTGAGCGACGACTTGATCGCCCTGCGCCGCGCGATTCACGCCGACCCCGAGATCGGGCTGCACACCACCCGCACCCAGCGCCGGGTACTCGATGCCCTGTCGGGGCTCGACCTGGAGATCACGGTCGGCCGCGACCTCGCCTCCGTCGTCGCGGTGCTACACGGTGCACACGCCGGGCCGTCGGTGATCCTTCGCGGTGATATGGATGCGCTTCCCATCGAGGAGAAGACCGGATTGGAGTTCGCGGCGACCAACGGGACGATGCACGCCTGTGGTCACGACCTGCACACCGTCGGACTGGTCGGTGCGGCGCGACTCCTGGCAGCCCACCGCGACGAACTGCACGGCTCGATCATCTTCATGTTCCAGCCCGGAGAAGAAGGACACGGCGGCGCGAAGATCATGCTCGACGAAGGGCTGCTCGACGCTGCCGGCGATCGCCCGGTGGCCGCGTACGCGATCCACGTCGCGCCCGGACCTCGTGGGGTGTTCATCACCCGGCCCGGGCCCGCCTGCGCTGGTTCGGGCGACCTCACGATCACCGTCCACGGTCGCGGCGGACACGGGTCGCAACCACACCTGGCTCTCGATCCGGTGCCGATTGCAGCGGAAATCGTTCTCGCACTGCAGAGTTTCGCCACCCGACGGTTCGACGCATTCGATCCCGTGATCATCTCGGTGACACAGCTCGACACCGGTGACGGCGCGATCAACGTCATCCCCGAACAGGCCCGCCTCCGCGCGACCGTCAGAGCACTCACACCCACCTCGGTAGATCGGCTGCAGGAGGGAGTGCCGCAGCTTGCCGACGGAATCGCGCGAGCACACGGTGCGCGCGCAGACGTCGAGCTCGAATTCACCTATCCGCCCACGGTCAATGACCACGCAACGACGTCGGCGGCCCTCGACTGCCTTCGCGACGTCTTCGGAGAAGAGCGAGTGCTGACCTCGCCGGTACCGATGATGGGTTCCGAGGACTTCTCCTTCGTGCTCGACCAGGTACCGGGCACATTCCTCGCGCTGTTCGCGACCCCCGCCGATGTGGACCTCACCACCGCCGAGTTCAACCATTCACCACGAGCCGTCTTCGACGACACTGTGTTGGCCGACCAGGCAGCCGCCTTGGCCACGCTCGCCCACGCACGCCTCGAACGGGCCCGCCGCTGACTCCGCAACCCGCTCGGCACGTACGGAACGGTCCGTCACGTATTCTGGAGAGCATGGCTGCCGGCACCACGTCCCCCGACTCCACCGTTCCGGCGCCGGGCGGCCGCCCCGCAGACACCGACGTCACCAAACGGATACTCGCAGCAACCGTCGACCTCGTTGCCCAGCACGGCTACGACGCCCTGCGCATGGAACACGTAGCCAAGCAGGCGGGCTGCGGCAAGCCCGCGATCTATCGGCGGTACACCGACAAAGCCGAACTGGTTGCGGCCGCAGCCATGACCGTCCTACAGCTCGGGGATCTCCCCGACACCGGAAACGTCGAAGAAGACCTGCTCGAACACGCACTGGTGAACCGGGCGAACCAGCAAGCGCCGGGCGCGCCCGCGACGGCAGGGAGCGTCATCCTCGCCGCCTTCGAACCGGCCGTGTTCGCCCTGCTGTGGGAGCAGTTCTTCCGACACCGCCGCGATCAGGGCGCGGCCATCATCGAACGCGCCATCACCCGTGGTGAACTCCCCGTCGACGTCGACGTCGACGTCCTGCTCGACACCATCGCCGGCCTTACCCTCTACCGGCAGACCGTCAAGCAGATCGACATCCCTGTCGAGCAGTATCGCGCCGTCATTGCCGCACTCGTCGCTCATCCACCGCGTAGGAGCAAGTGAGTCGAACCGACGAGTTCAACCAGTGTCGCGCCGAGATCCCCAACTGAAATTCGATGTCTCAGGACAACAGTAGAGGTCTGACCACAGTAGGAACCCACGGACGACGTCACCTCTCAGCTCAGCGCAAAGTAGTTATGCTGAGACCGCACGACTGGCGAGGGTGGGCAACCACCGGGGAGTGCACGTAGAGCAGCCATCGACCGCCTGGGTGTCTCTCGATTTCGATCGAGAGGACCAACTGTGACAGCCCAGATCGTCGATGGCCGTACCGTAGCGGCACAACTCCTCGACACCGTCACCAACGAGACGGCTCAATTCGTCCACCAGCACAGCCGCCGCCCATGCCTGGCGACCGTGCTCGTCGGCGACGATCCTGCCTCCCACACCTATGTACGTATGAAGCGCAACCGGTGCACCTCCGTCGGCATCGAGTCGCGCTACGTGGAACTCCCGATCGACACCACCACAACCGCCCTCATCGCAGAGATCACTGCCCTGTCCGCGGATCCGACCGTCGACGGAATCCTGCTACAGCACCCAGTTCCCGACCACATCGACGAACGCGCGGCGTTCGAAGCGATCGCCCCTGACAAGGACGTCGACGGCGTCACCATGCACAGCTTCGCTGCAATGGCCCTCAACGAGAATGGCTTCCACTCCTGCACCCCGGGCGGGATCCTTCGGCTACTTGACGCCTACGACGTCCCGCTGGCCGGCATGCACGCAGTGGTGATCGGCCGCAGTCCGATCCTCGGAAAGCCCGTCGGGATGCTGCTCCTCGCGCGCGATGCGACGGTCACGTACTGCCATTCCCGAACCCGGGACCTGGCTGATCAGGTACGGCGTGCCGATATCGTCGTCGCCGCAGTAGGCCACCCTGCACTGATCCGGGGCGGCTGGATCAAGGATGGCGCCGTGGTCATCGACGCGGGCTACAACCCGGGCAACATCGGCGACGTCGACTACGCCGGCGCAGCCGAGCGGGCACGGCTCATCACGCCTGTACCCGGCGGGGTGGGTCCGATGACGATCGCGGTTCTCCTCGAGCAGACCCTCGCCGCCGCAAAAGCTGCAGAACAGAGGTAGCTGCGCTATCCGGTTCTCGGGATACACCGGACCGTGACAGACTCGCCGATGTGGAACTGTTCCCAATGATCGAACCGTACGACTCGGGATACCTAGTTGTCTCTGATGGCAACTCGTTGTACTGGGAGACCATCGGCGTTCCGTCGGGCGTTCCCGTCGTCTATCTTCACGGAGGCCCCGGATCCGGCTGCACTCTGGGTATGCGTAGATTTTTCGACCCAGACGTGTTCCGCGCGGTGCTGTTCGATCAACGTGGCTGCGGGCGCAGCACACCCCGTGCTGACGATCCCGACACGGATCTCTCCACGAACACCACCGCCCACCTCGTCGCCGACCTCGAGAGACTCCGTGAACACCTCGGAATCGAGAGATGGGTCGTGGCCGGGGCATCGTGGGGCGTCTGCCTCGGACTGGCCTACGCGCAGACACACCCCACACGAGTGATAGGGATGGCATTGGGCGCGATCACCTCCGGTAGCCACAAGGAAGTCGAGTGGATCACCCGCGACATGCGGCGCATTTTCCCTCGTGAGTGGGAACGGTTCGTCGAGCCGGTTCCGGAGGCCGATCGCGACGGCAATCTCGCGGCTGCCTACGCACAACTACTCGCCCACCCAGACGCCGATGTTCGTGAGAATGCCGCGTTGCGCTGGTGCCAGTGGGAGGACACCCATCTTTCACTCGTTCCCGGGTGGACGCCCTCCCCTCGCTACCAGGACCCCACCTTCCGAATGATGTTTGCGCGCCTGGTTACTCACTATTGGGGCAATGACCACTTCCTCGCCGAGAATCAACTCCTGGACGGCATGGGCCGGCTCGCGGGGATACCGGCGATTCTCGTCCACGGTCGATATGACGTCTCCGGTCCCCTCGACACCGCGTGGGAATTCTCCCGACAGTGGAAAGGCAGCCGTCTCGTAGTCGTCGACGATGCCGGTCATGGCGGCGGCAGTTTCACCAGCGAGCTAATCGAAGGGATCAACAGCTTTGCTGGGACGGCCGGTGGTCGCCCACGCGACATCGGCCAGACCGAGGCGTGAGGACATGGCAGCTGCCCACCACGACACGCGGTCTGCGCACCAAGGGATGTCAAGTTGCGCTGTGACTGTGGCACCGGATTATCGTGCAACGCGTGCGTCTCGTAGCCGGCGTGGAAGACATTCGGCTATGTCTCCGGCGTCGAACTCGACACCCCTTCCGGCAAGAAGATCACGCTCGGATCGGGGGTACGAAAAGAGTCTCAGCCGCGTCGGAACTGTTCTCGATTCTGCCGGGCAGCGATCAGGTACCGTCATTTGACGAGTACGTCGCTGCCCGGCTGTTCCCGCTGAACTTCCAGCCATACACACCGACTGTGACGCGCGCGGATGAATGGAAACGTAGCGGGAGCGGAGCGCGGGAACACATGCAGGTCGACGCTTATGTCACGCATACACCGCACGACCTCCGGCCAACCGTCATTGCCGCACTCGTCGCTCTCCCGCCGCGTAGCTCGAGTGAGCAGGAGATCGCTTTCAGTCACGCGCTCGGAGAACGTGGACGTAGTTGGCGACGGCAAGCCCACCCATGTTGTGCACTGCGGCAACATCTGCCACCGGTAGCTGCATGTCGCCTGCCGTGCCGGTCAGTTGCATCGCACTGAGGACCAACTGGGACACACCCGTCGCACCCACCGGGTGACCCTTGGACTTCAGGCCACCCGACACGTTGACGGGCAGAGCCCCGTCACGGTCGAATATGCCCTCCGCCAGTTGCGACCCGCCCTTACCGGGCTCGGACAATCCGAGCACCTCGTAGAGGACGAGTTCGGCGATGGTGAAGCAGTCGTGCAGTTCGACGAAGGACAAGTCCGACGCAGCTACACCGGCTCTCTCCAACGCGGTCCGCCATGCGACGTGTGAGCCGCGCATCGCCAAGGGGTCGCGTCGACTCGCGGGATGAAAGTCGTTGGCCTGCCCCATCCCCGCGAGCCGCACCCCAGCGGTGCCGGCTGACGACGACGTTCGATCCGCGGTGGTGACGACCACGGCAGCCGCCCCGTCGGACACCGGTGAACAGTCCGTGCGACGCAGCAGGTCCGCCACCATCGGGTTGTCGGGCCCCACGGTCCGGCAGAAATCGTACGAGAAGTCGCGGTGCAGATGCGCCCACGGGTTCGCGAGCCCGTTTGCGTGGTTCTTCGCCGCGATGCGCGCCATCGCATCACTGGGATCTCCGTACCGCGTGTCGTATGCCCGCGCCACTTCGGCGAACAATCCCGCGAAGCCGACGCTGGACGGCTGGCCGGCGCTGTCGTAGTCGGCGCCCACGAGAGCGCGTCCGACCACCTCGGCGCCGGCGTCGGTCATCTTCTCCGCGCCGATGACCAGGACTGTGCGTGCCTCGCCGGCGAGGATCGAGTGAACTCCGGTCCGGAAGGCCGCAGCACCCGACGCACACGCATTCTCGACGCGCGTCGCGGGTTTTCCCCACAGTCCGTCGTCGGCTTGTAGCGCCAGCGACGAGGCGAAGGCCAAGGGCTGCATGCCCGCGTTGAAGGTGCCCAGCACGATCTCGTCGACGTCTGCTGCGGTGATCCCGGCGCTCGCGATCGCATCGTTCGCCACGGTGGTGATGAGTTGTTCGAGCGTGGCGTCCTGTTTACCGAACGGCGTGTGTGCCCATCCGGCCAGCACGATCTCCTGCTCACGAGCTCCGAGCGGACTCGACATCATGACGCCACCTCCACTGCGGAGCCCGACGGCGATTCGCTCGCCGCATGGCCCGACCCGGCGGGAACCGAGGCGGCTTCTGCGCGTCGAAAATCGTTGGGCTGCAGCACGAAGAGCGCCACGATCGATACCAGTCCGGTTGCGACGAAGAAATACCACGGTGCGGTGATGTCGCCAGTCTTCGTGATGAGCCACGCTGCCACGAAGGGGGCGCACCCACCGAAGACCGCAACAGGAACGTTGTAGGCGATCGAGATGCCGGTCGACCGGATCCGCGTGGGGATCAGCTCAGTCATAGTCGCGTAGGTCGACGACACGTACAGACCGAACGTCACGGCGGTGGCGAGCAGTGGAAGCAGGAACGATTCGGGTGTCGCTCCGGGTCCAGCCTGGAAGAACCAGAACATCGACGCAGTACCGAGCACACCGACCACAAGCAGGAACGGCTTGCGGCCGTAGCGATCCGTGAACGCACCACCGATCGGCATGACCGCAGCGGCCAGCGCACAGGCCAGCAGGACGTACCAGAATCGGGTCGAGTTGCTGAAGCCGAGGGTGTTGGTCATGAAGGTCGAGGCGAACGTGAGCACCAGGTAGAAGATCGACGAGTGCAGCACGATGATGCAGAACACAAGTGCGAGAGCACGCTTCCACCGCATCGATTCACGCAGCGGAGCCTTCTCGTGCTCCCCCGCTGCCTGCAGTGCCATGAACTCGGGGCTGTCCTCGAGCTTGAGCCGGATGTACGCGGCGATCAGACCCAGCGGACCAGCGATGAGGAACGGGATGCGCCACCCCCACGCCGCCATGCCGTCCTCGCCGAGCAGCGCCGTCAGGCCGTTCGCCACGAGGCTGCCCAGCATCAGGCCGAGCACAGCGGTGACCATCAGCCAGCTCGTCGAGAAGCCGCGACGACGCGGGCCGGCATACTCCGCGACGAAGCTGGTCACGGTGCCGATCTCACCACCTGCCGAGAAGCCCTGGACGCAGCGCAGCAGGATCAACAGGATCGGTGCGGCGATACCGATCGATGCATACGTGGGCAGCACACCGATCAGGCACGTCGATCCCGACATCAGGACCATCACGATCATGAGTGTCTGCTTGCGCCCGATCCGGTCGGCCATCGGGCCGAAGAAGATCCCGCCCAGCGGACGGATGAAGAAGCTCAGGGCAAACACCGCGAAGCTGCTGAGCAGCGCGACGGCGGGGGATTGCGACGCGAAGAACAGTTGCCCCATGGTCACGGCGAGGAAGCCGTAGACGCCGTAGTCGAACCATTCGATGAGGTGGCCGGAAACGGCGCCGACGAAGGCACGTCGCCGTCGAGTCGCTGAGACGGGAGTCGCGGTTGTCATCGTGTGACAGCTCCTTCGGTGTCGGCCAGCTTGAAGCGGCGGATCTTGCCCACGCTGGTGCGCGGCAGTTCGGGTACAACGGTCCACTCGTGTGGACGGGCAGCTTTGGTGAGATTGAGTGCAGCCCACGCTGAAAGCTCATCGGCGCTCGGAGGATCCTGCGGGTCGCGAGCGACCACGTAGGCCACCGGCACCTGGTCCCGGATCTCGTCCGGACGAGCCAGCACCGCGGCCTCGAGGACACCCGGTGCCTGGGCGACGGTCGCCTCGACCTCCGTCAGTGAGACATTCTCGCCTGCGACCTTGATGACGTCATCGGCTCGTCCGACAAATCGCCAGCCGTGCGGTGTCTCGGCAGCGAGATCGCCGGTGAGCATCCAGACCGTGCCGTTCTCGTCTGTGCGGAACGTCCGTTCCGTCGTCGCCGGGTCGTCGAGGTATTCCTCGAAAAGCGTATCGCCGCGGATACCGGCGACCGCAATCATCCCGGTTTCTCCGGGGACCACCGGATCGAGGGTGCCCGGTGTCACCAGCCGCGCGACCCGCCCCTCGAGCGGCGTGCCGATCAGGTCGGACACGGGCGGAGTGCTTCGGTCGTAGGTAACGATCGGGACCGTCTCCGTCATGCCGTAGAGCTGACGGGGCAGGCATCCGGCGAGTCGGCCGAATTCCGCATGGTGTTCGGCGCCGAGGCTCTGGGCGAACCACACATGCCGCAGTTGGGCGGGCGGCTGGTCGGCAGGGGTACGGGCCAGGACCATGCGCATCGGAGCGGCGAACAGGCTCGCGTGTGTCGCGCCGAGCGCTATCGCGTCGCGCACCCATCCGCTCGCCGAGAAGGTGGCAGTCAACCCGACCCCAGCACCCACCGCGATCGCCGACGCGAAGCAGTAGTACTGGGCGTTGCCGTGGAACAGCGGCAGCGTCACCAACCAGCGGTCGCCGGCCTGGAGGTCGGCCGCGACGGCCATTGCCGTCGCCACCCGGAAGTAGTTGGCCTGGGTCAACACCACGCCCTTGGGCTGGGATGTCGTGCCGGAGGTGAACATGAGGGCGAGTCGGTCGGCAGGTCCGGGTGCAGTCCACTCCCCCGTGGCGACCTCGTCGTCGACGAGTCCTACGGCCGAGTCCAGGACGTCGCGGGCCGTCTCGGTCAACTCCGCCGTGGGCAGCCCGTGAACAGCGGCGCCTTCGAGGTAGGCGTCGCGGCGTGTCGACGAGTGGAGTCCGAGCTTCGGCGACGTCCGGCCGATCTGCTGGTCCAGGTCTCTAGCGGAGGCGCTCGGGTCGGCCGGAACGATCCATGCGCCTACCCGTGCGGCCGCAAGCCACAGCGCCACGAAAGCCGGGCAGTTACGAAGGCACAGGTGAATGCCGTCGCCGGCGACGATGCCACGACGGCGCAGACCAGCCGCAGTGCGCGCGACGACGTCGTCGAACTCGGTATACGTCCAGCGTGTGACGGTGCCGTCCTCGTCCTGGAACACGAGGAAGGTTCCGGCGCCGTGCCCGCGAACCGCAGTCGCCCACAACGAATCGAAAGTACCCGGCAATCCACCGAGTGGTGTGCCCGCATCGTTATCCCGGGCTACTACCGCCGCTGCCGATCCAGCGCTTGTGATCCACGTCATGCTCTACATATTCAGTGGTGAGCCGACATTTTGCTACGGCCCACAGGCCAACCCGGCTGTAAGGTGATTGGAGAAAACTCCAATCCGGGCCCCTCGGTGGATAGATAGGAGACCCGACAATGACGGTGACGCTCGAGTCGGTCGCCGCGATGCTCCGCGCCGAAGCCGAACAGATCGCGCAGAAAGCGGCCGACGACATCCACCGGGAACTCCCCGACTACCTGAGCATCGACCGCAACGAGCTCATCGCTTCGGCCCGGCTGAATGTGGCGCGCGGCATGCTCACTCTCGAAGAGGGGCGAGCACCGCGCGATATCCCCGATGGCGAGGCACGGCAGACGACCCGGCGGCGGATCAGCCAGGGCATGACCATCGAAGACATCATCCGGGCATATCGACTCAGCCTCAACGCCATCCACAACCGCTTCATCGAAGTCGCACGGGAATTCTCGTTGTCGGCCGAGTCGACACTGCGTGGCTCGACGCTCCTGTGGGACGTCGGCGACTGGTTCGTCGCCGACGCCGTCAAGGAATACCGGGCGCACGCCGTCTCGGAAGCGGTCCGTCGATCTGTGGAAGAAGCCGACGTGCTCCGGTCCCTCTTGTCCGGATCAACCCTCGACCCTGCTCTGCTCCCCCGGGTACGCGCCCTCGGCATGGATCCCAGCCGCGAGCACTACGTCGTCTTCGGGCACCCGGTATCGAGCAGCCGGGAGCGGTGGACCGCAGACCTGAGCAGGTACGGATCGACACCCGGCGCCGCGGCCCTGGTGGCGGAGGTATCCGGACGCACCGCTGCCTTGGTCACCCGCGTGCCACGCGAGATCGCGGACCGCGGGGTGCTTGCCGTGGGACCCTCTGCCCCACTGCATGCGGTCGGTGCATCCGCCGCCGTGGCAGAACAGATCCTCACACTCGTACCCAGTGGAATACCGGGCCTGCACGACCCCAGCACGATGTCGTGGCGACTGGGCATCCCAGGGGCTCCGCTGGTCACGCAGTTGCTCCGACAGCGCTACGTCGAACCTCTTGCAGGAGAGGGTGATTTCGGCGCGATCCTGCTCAACACCGTGCAGGCCCACCTCGAACACGACCGTGTCGTGCGCGCAACGGCCGAGGCGCTCGTCATCCACCAGAACACACTGCGCCACCGGCTCGCACGATTCGAGGAGCTGACCTCATGTTCTCTCGACTCGACCGAAACCGTCGTCGAACTCAGCTGGGTTCTTGTTGCCCACCGCAGCGAGGGCAGCATCGACGCATGAGCGATCCAGCTCCGACAACGACGGCAGACTCAGATTCGACGCCGACGCCACGCCCACACGCACCAACCGATTCCTGCGAGTGACGCCACCGGTAGGACCCATCTCCACCGGCTCAGCATCACGAATCGCTGGTACTGCTCACTCGACAAGAACTGCAAGCCCGGCCGATTCACAGTGGGAGGTTCCCACCAGTAGCTCCCCGAGCCGGTCAGCGCCTGAGGCCACGCGAAAACGGCGATCGCGGCCGCGACGACAATGCACGTCGCGGGGAATGCCACCCAGAACCAGGGAAACCCTGACGCGGGTCCCAGCTGAGGCCGCCGCGGCACGACGATGCCCGCCGTCAAACCCACAGCTCCGAGAACGCACAGTACCAACCACGCCATGAGTTCGGAGACTACGGCTCTTCCATCTGGAAGTCCGGACAATGCGCACGATGCCCCGTTGCAGACCGCGAGTCGGCGTAGTGTTCAGACGGCCATCCAGCAGTACATGCCCTCACCCCGCTGGCGCGCAGTCTGTGCGAGCGCGCGCCAGTCGCGGAGCATCGGCAGCAACTGAGCGGGATCCCCCGCGCCCCAGAACTCCTCGGTCTCCGACCACGGTCCGACAACCTCCGCGAGACGCTCATCGGTCGCCGCCGCCAGCGCATTGGTGAAAGCGTCCGGCATCGAAACAATCCACGCCGCTTCGTGATCCGGATCGCTGATCAGCGGGACCCAGGTCCGATCCCCAATGATCCGGTCGTAGGGTTCACCGGAGAGCAGAGCCATCAGCGTGCCTGCCTGAACAGTCGCCTCGACCGCATCGAGTACGGGTGCGTGCGACAGCGCGGGCCCGTCGTCGACTGTGGCAGCCGCAGTCTCGTCGTCCGGTGCGGTGAAGTACGTGTTGATGACGCCCATGCGACCCATCCTGGCAGAGGCCGCGGCGACCGCGGGATTCGCTTACAAACGCACCGGAGGCAGTGGTTCGATGTCGGCTCGCGACTCTGAGCCCGAGCGCGTATCCCGGATCGCCGAGAGCGCGTCCGAAAGAGTCGGCCCGAGCAGGTGCAGCGAATCCAACCCGCGCGATTCCCACACTGGGAACTCGCCGTCCGCGCGACGAGCTGACGTGTCCCAGAGCAGTGCGTCGCCGTTCTCGCTCCACCCGAATACATGCAGCGCCTCGACACGTGCCCAGTCGCCGTCCGGTTCGATCATCCACTCGAACTCCTCGGCCCGACCGTCCCGGTAACGGTCACGAAACCGCTCGTTGAGAACCTCTGCGCGCCCACGTCCGTCCGCGTAGCCCGGAAACACCGGCGGATAGATCAGCCAGAGACCGAAGGTCCGCGCCCAGCCGTACCGCCGGATGAAGTCTCGATAGGACGGCGGGTATCCCCCGCCCTCGGCGAACCGAAACGATTCGAGCGCGGCGAAATCGATGTGTTCCGTTGACAAGTCGACGCCGCCATCGGACAGGTGTGGGCGACATTCGGGCATGGGTGCACGATACCGGGACGCCGTGGGTGCTCTCACCGGGCGAGTGGAGACGGGATCCTGATCGACCGGTATCCGTCACCGGTGCGGGACGGCGTCCAGCGGCGCCAGTGCTTCACCGAGAAGCGCACTGGAGCATGTTCCTGCACGTGCGCCGCCGCGGCGGGCAAGCGGTGGTCGCCCGGGAACGACAACCACAGCGAGAGCGAGGAGCCAGTCGAGCCGATCGTCGCTCGCACTCCCGAGACACCGAGCGTCCGACCGTATCCGTCCACCTCGAACCGTCCGGAATCCTCCACGGACACTCCGGCATACGCTTCGCCGGTCGCTGGATCGATGAGGCGCGCCGGCCCGCCGACGACCAACCCGACGAGCGGACGGCCATACCGAGTGACATCCTCGCGTGCAGCGCCGTCGAGCGCGTCGAGGATTGCGTTCACACGCTCGGCGCGGACCCTCCACTCGCAGTGGGTGTGCTGCGTGCGCCGCGGACCCCCGAGTAACTCCGTGGCGATCTGTCGCCAGCGTTCCGAGCGGTCTTCTGGACCGCCGGCCCACAGCCGGAACCCCGAGGCCTGGGCATCGACATGCTCGGCCGGGACCGCACATGCGTCGAGGAATGCACGCACCTGCATGTAGGTCGCGGACGGCTTCCGGCTGCGTAACGTATGCGCACCCCGAGGCAACAGGGAGCCCGTCGTAGGTCACGAACTCGGGCTGCGTCATGCGGGCAGGCCCTCTGACCGCGGTACGTTCACCCGCAGGCCCTCGGGAGCACCGACCGACCAGAACCCATCGGGCGATCCAGCGGGAATCAGCGGTTCGATCCACCGCGTCACGACCTCGACGACCACGGCCTCGAGATCGTCGCGCGTCCAGTCGCGCAGCCGCGACGGCACCGCCGGCTCCCAGCCGAGCTCGCCCCATTCCACACCGAAGAGCCGACGCTCCTCATCGAAGCGGCGATCGAGTAGGAAGGCGTCGCGCCCGTCGAATCGGGCCCAGACGTCGAACGGCCCCTCGCCGTCCTGGTCGACGACAACATCGATGGTGATGCCCTCGATGTCGACACCGTCTGCGCGCGCCGCGGCGAGGAACCCGCGGAGCCGGTCGGCAACCTCGGTCGAAGCCGTCGTGAGAATCCGCCGCACCGCGGCCTCGTAATCGCCTGTGTCCACGCGGCCAGAATATCCGCCGGTCAGACGCAGCCCAGGAGATCTCGATATCGGAGAACCCCTCGCCTCCCCTTCATTCGAAGAAGGCTGCAGCGCAGGTAATCACGCCGGGACCGCGGCGCCCCCTGCAGCGCTACGGTCCCGGCGAGTCCGGTGGCCAGCGCGACAAGCACGCGGGCAGGTCTTCAGGGCCCCCGAAGGAGCGTCCTTGCGCGTGCGCCCCTCAGATAATGAGGGCGGCGACACCGACACAGACGATGATGAGCACAGCCACCAAAGCACCAAAGGCAAAGGAGCCGGTCAGCACCAACGCCGGCACGCCGGCCGGTACTCCGGAGCCGAGCGCGATGGCCGTGTGCGACCGGAATCGGGACTCCGACAGCTCGGAGTCGTTCGTGCGGGAATCCATCCGAGACTCGGGCATCACAGGACTTCGAGTCCCTTTGCCGAGGCACCGCGGTTCCCCATGCGGATACATCGAGTCGGTCGGCGACATCGGCAGCGGCATGTTCCTCGGCCCTTTCGAAACTCCAGCCGGATCGGTGGTTGTCCGGCTCCTCCTGGGAGCTGTGGGTGTGAGGTGCGGCGGTATGTCTACCGCCAACGGTTTTTATTGCGAAGCATCACAACCGTTTGCCCACGAGCTAGTTCTACATCACACACGCGAGCGGGTCCACCCAGGAAGAACGCCAGGTTTGTGCTGGTGAGAGGCAATTTCGGCACGTTCGTACACATTGTCGACGATCGCGTCGACAGGGCATGGCCGGCTGCTCCGCCCCTGGTGACGGGGGTTTCTGCGCATTTCGCGGGGTTACCAGCAGTAAGCAGACAACTCACAGCGCTCGGGCACCGCAGGCTCTCCGACGTCGGCAGATGGGCCCTTCAGCGGAAGTATTGAGGTCTTTGTACCCATCGAACGTTGCGGTAGTACCCAGCGGAAATCGGGTGGTACGGCCGTGGTGTCCCGCCCGTCTCCGAAGGTCGGAGTCACCACCCATCTCGAGTCGACTTCTTCACTGCGGTCCGGCATCCCCTGCAAGAGGGGTCTTTCGCCGCCAGTGCTCGCGGTCGTCGGCGAGCACCCACTCGACCACGTCATCGTCGGGGCGAACGGAATCGGTGAGCCAGTGGCTCTCGTCGGGTGCCCACCCGGCGATCACACTCGCGGTGTCGTCGTCGACGCAGATCGCTGTTCCCGCCGCGGCGAGATATCCCCTCACCGTGAGGTGCACTCCCCCGTACGCCTCGGCGACGCGACTCCAATCGGGCATCACCCAACGTCCGTCGCGCCCGGTGGTCCGATACCAGTCGTGACGTTTCTGCGCCGTCACCTCCAATGGGTATCGACGGCACAGATCGGCCCACGCGTCGGCACCGTCGATCTCGAATACCTCGATGCCCGCGGGCACTGGCATGCGCCGAGCGAAGGCCTGCTTCCAGCCCATGCAGTCTTCGACGAACAGGACGCCCGACGGCAATCCATCGTCGAGCGACCGCGCCGAACAGCGCGCTTCCCACGGAAACGACCACCACTGACCCGAGTACATCGCCTTCGGGTCCCGCGGGCGCTCACGTTCCGCCCTCACTTCCTGCTCGACGACGCGGACACGCCACGCAGCCAGGCGCTCGGTGAGAGGTGCCTGCTCGCGGGGCTCCTGCGGCCTCGCTTCAGCAGTGTCGGCCCACCCCACCGACCACTGGTCGTCGCGATCCACCTCGGACAACCACCACTCGACGTGAGATGACTGCGCGATGTGGGCGGCGACGCGTCGCAGTTCTCGTCGCATGGGAGTTGTAGCGGCGAGAATGTCTTCCCCGTCGGGTTCCTGCCAGTAGCGGGCATGGTCCACTGCTACCCCGAGCGCCGAACGCAAACCGGCTTCCGTCACCTCGGGAAGCGGCACTGTTGCGAGCCGGCGCGCAACCTCATCCGGTGAAATATCCGGCAGTGGTTCGTCAGCGCCGGGCCCGAAGATGACCCCCGGGTTGGGGTCGAGGTCATGCGCGGCGTAGAAGACGGCGGAGTTGAAAGAACTCCGGTCGTAGTTCTGCTGGGTGGCGCGGTCGGCTTCCCGCGCAAATTCCAACAACAACCTGCGGCCACGGGGACCTGCCAACAATGTGTCTTCCGTCATGCGGACCAGTAGATCACCGGACGACCCGAGTCACCGGTGGGTGTACGGCAGGGCGTCAGGGCACCCGGACGCCCTGCCACTGATCAGACCAGCGAGCGATACACGCGTGACTCGAATTCGAGGAATCCGTCAACAGATGCGCGGTCGGCGAACGGCAGGATCTGCGTCGCCCAGATCCCAGCGACGTCGGCAGTGCGATCGATCCAGTAGTACAGATTGGCCAGGCCGGCCCAACTCAAGGATCCGGCGCTGCGACCTGTGGGCGCTTGCTCTTCGTTGACCATGAAGGTGTAGGCCCACGTCTTGCGCTGACCCGGAAAGAATTCTGCGTCGTTCGACAGCTCCGGCTCGACACCGGGCAACATGGTCACCTGAAGGTCGCCGAGACCGTTGACCGCAGCGTTCGCAACGGTTTCCGGCCGCAGCACCCGTCCGTGCTCACCTTCGCCGTCGTTCAGCCACATTCGCAGAAAACGGCTGTAGTCGCCGATGGTCGAGTACAGCCCGTGGCCACCCATATCCACCTCGGGCTGCTGCGGCAGCACCAGACCGGTCGGTTCCAGTGTGCCGTCGGCTCCGCGTTGGTGGATCTCGGTCCGCCGCTCTTCCATCGACGGCGTCAGACGGAACGCCGTGTCGCTCATACCGAGTGGCCGGAAGACCCGTTCTGCCATGACCTTCCCCAGCCGCTTCCCACGAATGGCCTCGACCACCAGCCCCGCCCAATCGATGTTGGACCCGTAGTTCCACCGGGTACCCGGCTCGAACAACAACGGGGTGTTCAAAGCCGCGCGAGTCGCTGTGATGACACTGGGATGCACGCCGTCGACGAGGAGACGATGATACGTCTCGTCGAAGAACGAGTAGCCGAATCCGGCCGTGTGCAACAGGAGCATTCGTGTGGTGATCTGGGTATTGGGCGCGCGCAGCTTCAGGGCGCCGGCATCATCGAACCCCTCTGCGACGCACAGGCCTGCGATCTCAGGAATGTAGTCCGATGCAGGAGCGTCGAGGTCGAGCAACCCCTCCTCGACGCATTGAAGCACCGTCGTTCCGGTGATGGCCTTGGTGGTGGAGAACATCGCGAACACCGAATCGGTCGTCATGGGTGCCGCATCGTTCATTGACCGGACACCTGCCGCACCTTCGTACACGGGCCCGGCCGAGCGCGTGACTGCGGCGACGACACCGGGAACCCGATCAGGTCCATTGGAAGCGGTGGTGACATCGGCGAGAGCATCGTCGAGCGTCGACTTCAACGGAGACTGTTTCAACGTGGACATGTCGATCCTTTCGGTGTGATGAGCAGCACAACGAAAGGTATGGGATCCCTCACCCTGATACGTCCGCGATCGGCAGTAACCATCTGCAATCGGCAGCAACGGGGTGTTCAGCCGTTACGCCGCCGAGCCAGCGTCTCCGACGGGTTCTCCCCGAATCGGCGGCGATAGGCGGCTGCGAAAACACCCATATTGATGTAACCCCATTCGTGGGCAGCCGCCGACACTGACAACGCTCCCGCGCTCAGTGCGCGGTGGACGCCGTGCAGCCGACGCTCGATGAGATATGCGCGCGGCGACATTCCCACGTATTTGTTGAATGCGCCGTTCAGCGCGCGAACGCTGACACCTGCCGCCAGCGCCGTCTCGGCGACGGTGGGCAGGTCCTTGACGTGCTCGTCCATGTATTGCACCGCTGCCCGCACATACCCGGGCGCCGCAACGGAGGAGGGCTCGGAGAGATCGATGCCTGCAGAGCGCGACCACTCGTCGAGTAGGTGAGCGGCGATCATCTCCTCGAGATTCCGGCCGACCCTCCCGGTGGCGACGGCCTGGGGCGCCGTCGACGCCGTTCGCGCTGCGTACTCGAGCAGCGCCAGCCACGAACTGTTCTGCCCACCGATCGGGCACCGGTGGCTCCACAACCGTTCGCCTGGGACGTGGCCCCACCACTGCAATGCCAGATCGGACAGGAGTCGGTGCGGAATCGTCAGGTTCAGCTGGAGATGGTCGGGTGCCGCGCCGAGCCGATAGTCCACCCTGCTGCAGTCCGCGACGAAGGTCCCACCCACGGTCAGCTCTGTCTCGTCGCGTGTTCCTGCAGCGTGACGAGTCGATCCTTGCAGGGTGGTCAGCACGAGGACGTTTCCCGCGTCGGCGTCGAAATTCCGGAGATCGACCTCCACGCCGTAGCAGAAATGTGTCATCGTGATGGTGCTGATCTGCACAGAGAACATCGATGACGCGGGGATGATGTTCCGGCCGATCGGCTGCACGTCGAACCGCATGTACTTGTCGTCGGTCCACATACGGATCGCGTCCCAATCCGATTCGGGAGCCGTCAGGCGACGGCTACGCGGTGGTCTCGGGTCCGGCTGTGGCGACACTCGTCCACGGTAGGCGACGAGGCCGGTTCGATGCGCCTGACTCCCATGACCTCGAGCAGATCCAAGCGATCGTCCGCGATGTGCAGGACGGCTTCACCAACGACGCATCACTGATGAACACCCATCTCGCCGACGACGCGATCGTCGCCCGGAAGAACGCATGGTCGACGAAACAGGACGCCGACGGCGGCAATCCGCCGGAGATGAACGCGCTGTACATCTTCGTGAAGCGGGACGGTCGCTGGCTCATCTGGAGGAGGCAGAACACCATCGTTTCGAGTTAAGGGGCCGAGCCGCCGTTCGGGGGAGCCTGCAAACATCGCTACATCACCGCGCAACCGCTCTCGGTAAGAGACTGGAGGATGTCCGGAGTTCCGTGGGACTTCGGCAGCGGTCTCGACAATCCCCGCCGCACTTCACTGCAATGCCATCTGAGGGTCTTTCCACCGCTTCACATTACGGGAATGATCCCGCCACACGAGATCATCGGCTCGGCTCCACCGCCGAGTCTGCATGGTAGGCCTGCGTCATCGTCCTTCCCACACTGGCCCACAGCTGACCCATAACACCGCCCGAGCATGGGCGGACGCGAAATAGACTGCTGACCGGTGGTTCCCGCTACATTCTCAGCCATACACACCGGCTGTGACCCGAGCGTATGGATGGAAATGTAGCGGGAACGCTGCGGGCGACGGACGGAGGCTCGATCCGGCCACCTTCAGGCTTGCGCGCATCGGCGTACCGCGCGAGTCCCGCCTTACGCTGACACTGCCCGCCAGAGAATTCGGGACGCGATCGGTGAGGGCAGCCGGCAGGAGCAACCCGCTTCCGTCGCCGGAAGTTGTCATCCTGTCCGTGCCTGTGGTCGCTACGCCTGAACGGGACTCTGCTATGGTCCCGAACGCACACATCGGGGCATTCTGTCGGGGGGACAGTAGTGACGTTGCACGTAGAGCCGCACCCGCTTGGCGCGTTCGCCGCATCGGCGAGTGGCGCGGCAATCGACTGCGAGATCGTCGAGACCGGCGTCGCCGCAGGATTCAAGGCCATGGACCGACCCGCGTGAACCCGAGCGTAACGTCCGTTACCGCATGGAGCCCGGACGCTTTGCGGGCGACCGCCGTCGCACTCGACGATCTCGTCGACAAACTCGACGACCGCATGAGGGGGCTGCTCGACGATCAGGACGTCCTCTCGGAGCAGTGGAAAGGCGACGCCGCGAACGCTGCCGCCCGCCGTGTCGTCAAAGAACATTCACTCGGCAGTTCCGTCGCCGGCGCCCTCCTACAGATCGCCGACGCCTATCGCACAGGTGCTCCGATCATCGAAGGCATACAAATGCACGTCCTCACCCTGGTGAGAGCGGCCGAGCATCAATCGTTCACAGTGCACGACAACGGAATCGTCGACGCAGCAAACCAGATCTCCCTCCTTCGCGCCCTACTACCATCCGGCGCGACCTACGACACTGCGTCCCTCCAACTCGAACGCCAGGCCGCCGAACTGAGTGTCGCGCTGGTCGACGCGCTCCAGCAGGCCGCGGCAGGAGCCGACGACGCGACCGCCCGTATCCACGCTGCCGTCGTAGTGCTGGAGGACGCTGCCGAAGCGGCGAAGCCAGGAGAGGTCGTCAGATCCGAGAGCGGGGAGTTCTCCTGGGTTCCGGACGTGCCCGCCACGGTTGCCTCCTCCACGATCGGACTCATGTCCGATGCAACCAAAGAAGGCCTGAAAAGCGCAGCCCTATCGTCAGGTGACGACATCGGACGCGGTATCGCCAGAGGACTCGGCCCGTACGCTGCGATGCTCGGAACAATACCGGCCATCAACAACGATATCGAGGGTGGGATGGACCCCACCAGAGCAGTAATCACGGAGGGTGTAGGTTCTGCCGTCGGTTTCGCGACAGGAACCTACGCGGGAACCAAACTTGGCGGACTCATCGGCACTGCCGTTGCGCCCGGTGCCGGAACGGCGGCAGGGCTACTCATCGGTGCCGCGGTTGGCGGCATCATCACCTGGGGTGTTTCCAAAGGATCTCAGGATGTTTGGAACTAACACCGTCACGCCTCAAACCACCAGGAATCGACCTTGTACAACTCGAACCGCAAGACAGCGTCCGAACACGCTGCAGATGCCAAGTTGCCGTCCGGTTTTCAACCTTGGCCGCAAGCCTTCCGCCCCAGCCAGCTCGCCGCATCGGTAGCAGTAGCACTTGCCGCTGCACTCAGCGTCGCTACTGCCTGGAACGGGGCCCGCGGAGGCGAACCGCTCACCGCCCTCGGTTTTGCCGGATTGAGCCTGACTACCCTCCTGGTCAGTGTTGGCCTCCTGCAGGAATCCGGCTTTCGCCACATTGCGCTTCCCCGCCGCATCTCGCGCCACACCGATGGTGAACACGGTCCAGGCGTGACAGTACCGATGAGCAGATCCTCGATTCCGGCCATGATCACCATCCTCGTGGGGGTCGCCGCCTATGGCCTCATTATTTGGATCGGGTGGCTGGCCGGTGTGAGCGACAGCCTCGTGCCGTTCGGTCGTGACACACGAGAGGTCGCGATTCTCTCTGCAGCTGGCGCCGCCGTGACCGGCGTCGGCGCCTTACTATTGGCTTCGGTACGATTCACCACGGTCCTGCGCATCTACCCGAATGGCATCAGGCGGTACGCGCGGCGAAGAATTGTGTTTTCGATCCGTGAATCAGATCTGTTCCTCCATTGGGACGAAATCGCGCAAATCTCACCGGGAGAGTTAGGCGTACGCGTCGGATCCGCGCCCCACCCGGTCATCAATCTGACCATCACATCATCTGTACCGTCGGCTCTTAGAACTCAGCATGATGCCGATTACTCGATCGCGATCATGGCTCACACGTTGGTCTCGGAGCCGAACACACTCTTCGCTTTGTTGAAACGCCTTCACGAAAACCCACACGACCGAAACCTGATCAACGAGCCAAGCGCAGCCGAACTGCTGAGGCCCCCTCCCCTGCGCGAACGCTTCCGCTCGGCACGCGCCCAGAAGGCAAAAGCGTAGTCGGTCTCGTTTACGCCGCCCCTACTGTTCCCGCTACATTCTCAGCCGTCCACGCCGGCTATTGCACTCTTCGAGATTCCGGCCGACTCTTCCGGTGGCGACGGCCTGGGGCGCCGTCGACGCCGTTCGCGCTGCGTACTCGAGCAGCGTCAGCCACGGACTGTTCTGCCCACCGATCGGGCACCGGTGGCTCCACAACCGTTCGCCTGGGACATGGCCCACCGCTGCAATGCTAGATCGGACAGGAGTCGGTGCGGAATCGTCAGGTTCAACTGGGAGTGGTCGGGTGCCGCGCGGATGTGCCGCGTCGATTTGCTCGAACACGGTGTGTTCATATTGCAGGGCAATATAATTCACGTCGGCGACAACAATGCTCCGTCCACCGGGCCGTGAGCGAAGGTCACGACCCGGTCACCTCCCGAACACTCGGAGAGCAGCGTGAATATCATTCCGGCAAACATCGCTCTGAAGCGAATCGACAGCGGTAGCTTTGTTACACCACAATTCCCCAACGCCTCTGTACACATCATCTGAAACACCCCTGCTGGAATCTTCCCCGGAGGCCCGACGTGCGTGGATTCGGTATCGATCTCGGAACAGCCAACACCGTCGTCGGAATCCCCGACGAGGGCGTAGTCCTGAACGAACCGTCGCTGATGATGGTCCGAACGACGGAACGACGCCGAGCACTCGCTATCGGACGGGACGCGAGCGATCTCCTCGACCGCACACCGCCTGAGATCGCACCGGTCCGTCCGATATGCGACGGGGTGATCGTGGATCTGGAGACCGCACGGACATACGTCACGGCCGTCCTCGCCAAGGTCGCCCCGCGCCACCGCTACGGCATTCGTCCGACGGCCGTCATCGCAGCCCCCGTGAGCGCCACGCCACTCGAGCGTCGCGCACTGCTCGAAGTCGGACATGAGGCCGGACTGCGAAAGGTCGGGTTGATACCCGGTCCGGTTGCGGGTGCCCTGGGCTGCGGGATCGACCCGCTCGAACCGCGAGCGCACCTGGTCGTCGACATCGGCGGTGGCACTTCGGAAGTCACCGCCCTCTGTTACGGCGGTATCCTCTCCCACCGTAGTAGCCGCATCGCCGGAGATGATCTGACCAGCGCGATACTCCGGTACCTGCGCGCGGAACACAAGATCGTCGTCGGCGAACTCACCGCCGAGCGCGCCAAGCTGGGCGCGCCCGACACCGCCGACGAGCGATCGCTCGTCGTGGAGGGGCGCGACGCCGCGACCGGGCGAGCGCGTCTCGTCACGTTGGAGACCGAAGAGGTCATGGACGCCATCCGGCCCACCACGACGAGCATCGTGCAGACGCTGTCGACCTGCCTGGACGACCTGCCGCCGCGCGCAATCAGTGACGTCATGTCCGAAGGCATCCTGGCGATCGGCGGAGGGTCGATGCTGCGCGGCGTGCCGCAACTGCTCGAAGAGGCTTTCGGTCTGCCGGTGAAGACGGCCGAGCGACCACTGACCTGCGTTGCCGAAGGCGCAACCGCGTGCATGGCGCAGCGCGAGGTGATTGCCGCGTACGCCGCCTGACCACTCAGGGGTTCGGTGTGCGGATCTGCGCGAGGTAATGCTCGAGCATGCCCTTGACGACCGGCCCGGCCGTCGCCGACCCGAATCCGCCACCTCGCACCAACGCCGTCACCACGACCTCCGGTGCGTCGGCAGGTACCACCGCCGAGAACCAGGCATTGAGGCCCTTTCCGGGCGCCGACGGATCCTCCGCCGTACCGGTCTTGGCGGCGGCCGGCACCGGCAGGCTCGCGAGTTGGCCGGCAGTACCGGCCGACGCCGACGCCCGCATCCCCGCTCGCACAGGTTCGAGTTCGTCCGCGAAGGACAACCGACGAGGTTCTGCGGTGGGAAGAGGCACAGTGCCCGCGGGTCCGTATGCTGCCGCGAGCTGCGGGGTCACCGTCGCGCCCGAGGCGATGCCCGACGTCCAGCGCGCCACCTGCAGCGGCGTGGCGGTGACGGTGCCCTGACCGATTCCCATCAGCAGCGTCGAGCCCGGGTACCAGGTTCCGCCGATACTCCCGACGTTGTCGGGTGTGCCGAGGAAGCCCTCGGACTCGCTCGGCAGGTCGATTCCCGAGCGTGAGCCCACCCCGAGTTCGGTGGCGGTAGTCGCGATGCGTTCGGGTCCGAGGAGGTCGGCGAGCTGGTAGAAGTACACGTTGTCCGACCACTGGATCGCCCCGAGCAGGCTGTTCGGTCCCATCGGTTGCCAGTTCGCGAACGTGTGCCCGCCGTAGGTGTAGGCCGCGCCGCCGGCGAGGGCTGCGTCCGGCGACAGCACGTGGAACGCCGCGTTCGCCGAGGCAGTCACGATCTTGAAGGTCGAGCCGGGAGGTGCGGCCGTCTGGACGGCGTGGTTGAGCATGCGGCCCGGCCCGTCACCGTCGGTCTGTGCCGCGAGTGCCACCGGATCGACCGGTGGTCCGAAGACGTTGTTGTCGTAGCCGGGCACACTGGCCAGTGCCAGCACAGCCCCGGTGCGGGCGTCCATCACGACCGCTGCGCCGAGGTCGCCTCCGCTGCTGCGCACAGCCTGGGTGAGGGCATCGGTCGCGGCTTGTTGCATGCCGAGATCGAGGTGGAGCCGCAGGTCGTGGCCCCGAACCGGATCCACCCGCTCCCCTGTGCCGACGGGACGCCCGGACGGATCGACGTACATGCACTGCCGGCCGTCGACGCCGCGCAACAATGCGTCGTACTGCCTCTCCAGCCCGGCCTTACCGACCCGCGATCCGAAGGCGAGATTCGGCCAGACCTGCATGTCCTGTGAATCCGCGATCCCGACGTATCCGAGCACCGACGCCAGCACTTCCCCGTGCGGGTAGTGCCTGCGGCCCGTCGGGTAGACGAGCACCCAGGGCAGCTGGGCGTCCACGATGGCCCGGGCCTGCTCGGGTCCGACCCGTCCGAGCGTCACCTGGAGCTCTCCATCGCTACCCCGGAGCTCCTCCCTCAGCTGTTCCGGGGTGATACCGAGCAGAGCAGCGAGCTCGTCACGCACCGCCGGGTCTCCCTCGTCGAACATCCGCGCGACCACCGCGACGGTGTACTCGGCGGCATTGGCCGCGACCGGAACACCGGCCCGATCGACGATGTGACCGCGCTCGGCGGGCAGGCGGATGCAGCGCAGCATCTGCGTGTCGCTCGTCGCCCGCAGTTCCGTGCCGTGGTCGGTCTGCAACTGCCACGCGAACACCGACATCGCAACCAGCGACGCCGTCAACGTCACCGCGCCCGCCGGCACGGCACGCGGCAGCCGTCTCCGGTGGGGCTCGGTCATCCATAGGGGGCGCGTCACACCGTCACGGCGTACCGCGAGCACCAGGCCGATGGACACGAACCCGACGATCGAGGCGGTGCCACCGTAACTGAACACCGGAATCGGCATGCCGGTGTGCGGCAGCAGCGACAGGCTCTGGGCGACCGAGACCGCGGTGTGCAGACCGAACACCCCGCCGACGCCGGCCGCGACGAGTGCTCCCTCCCGGGTCCGTGCGAGCCGGGCGGCGAGCACGGAACGCCACACGATGATCACGACGGCGACCACGACGGCCATGCCGGCAACGAGGCCCCACCCGTAGACCAGGCTCGCAAAGGCCAGGTCGTGTTCCGATTCCGGTAGATATTGAGCCCGCAGGTCGTAGTCCGGTTCTCGTCCGAGGCCCCACCATCCCGCGCTGCCGATCGCGATGTCGGCCTGCCACGCAGCCCACCCCGACCCCTGCGGGTCGGCGTCGTTCGACAGGAACACGTGGATCCGCTCGAGCTGATACGGACGCAGGAACACCACAGCCAGCGGCAGGGAGACGAGCCCGAGCGCGAACAGTGGGCCCAACGTCCGCATCGGCACCCGCGCCAGGATCAGCATGAGCACCACGGTGGCCACGAGCACCACGGCGGTCGACAGGTCGGGCTGCACCGCAACCAACACGATCGGCACCGACGACACGGCCAGGACTTGGACGAACCTGCCGAACGTGTACCCGACGGCCAGGATCGAAGCGGGCACCAGAACGAGCGCGAGCTTGGCGATCTCGGAGGGTTGGAGGGTGAACACGCCGAGGTTCAGCCAGCGCTGAGCGCCCTTCGTCGCGATCCCGATCAACGGCACCGCCGCGAGCAGCACCACCGAAGCGGCGAACGACACCCACCCGAAACGACGCAGGGCAGCGATCCGCGTGCGCGAGGCCGCCCACATCGCGCCGAGCCCCACGACGGCGAGCACGGCGTGACGCACGGCGAGCGACGACATGCCCGTCGAGATCATGTTGAGCATGCCGAGGACGACCAGCGCGACGGCCGCCGTGACAAGCCACGGATCGGAGGGGCGCCTACCCGCCGTCACGAGGGCTCCCGGGCGAGCAGGTTGCGTTCTCGCTGGGAACGTACATCGGTTCGGACGCAGTCGCGGCGGGGACGGTGGTGACCGCGGCGACGGCAAGCGCCGACCCCGGCGGCAGGTCGACGCTGCCGATGCCGTATGCCTCCCGCGCACCCGGCGGCACCGGAATCGTGACCTCCGCACCGGGCAGCGTCGCGCCCGTACATCGGTCGTAGACGGTCGGATTCCAGGTCACCGCGCCGACGTTCGCCGCGGGGTCGACTCCCACGTCGACCCGCACGGTGCACGACTGCCCTGCCTCGCACGGGCCGTTCGCGAAGGTCGCGGCCACCTGAGTGATCGGGCCGGCGGCGCCCGGAAGAGCGGTATCGACGGGCCCGGGTCCGGTTTCCGGCTCGGCCGGCGGCGAGACCGGACTGATCCGATCGTCCATCGACGACTCCACCGGGTCGAGGAGAGTGCGCCAACTCCGGTTCAGCTCCGACCACGCGGTGGGAGCCGCCCACACCATCCCGACGAGTATCAGGACGGCGAGCAACGCGAAAATGCCCCGGCGCTTCGACGGCCGCCTCCTCTTGCGGTGCCATACCTTCCCCACGGATGGACGCCGACGGTTCCGGCCGGTTGCCGGGATCGGTACGTCCGTCGGTTCTGCCGCAGCGTCCTCCGTACGAGCCCGTCCCTTGACAGCCGTGACGAGTGCGGCGAGTTGTGAACGTTTCCTTCCGATCTCGGCGTCGTCGAATTCGGTTGCGGCAGCGTAACGAACCCGCCTCGCGAGACCGACGAGATCCGACGATTCCGCGATCGCTACCTCCACTCGGTCTGCAAGTGTCTCACTGCGGCAGTTCGTCACGATCCGGTGAAGCAGACGCGCCGCTACGTCGCGCGCCTCGTCCCAGGACCCGGCATCGCCGGTGGACCGGATCGTGAGCTGTCCGGTGTCGGACACCATCACGTCGCCGTCTCGGAACCGGATCGGGGGGCGGCCCCGGCCGTGCGCGAGTTCGAGTTGATCGACCACATCCGTGACGAGCAAGGCGGCCTGCGCGGGGGTCAGCGTCGCAATGGCAAGCAGCCTCCCGAGCGCCACACCACCCGTGTCGTCGACGCATACGGGCGGTCCGGATCGAGCCTCGTCGTTCTTGAAGTCCGTCGCATGAACTCCCAAGACTGCTTCGATCATCACGCATCCCGCAAATGCCGGCCCTCCCGCAAACCAGACCGGAGCGGGAAAGTATTTGACCTTGAACTACCTTTCCCCCTTGATGATTCGTTCCCTGAATCTATTGTGTGCTATTTGCCCACGAGTTGACTCGGGTTTCAGCGAAACCCTGCTGGGCTGCGGTGGTTGAGAGTGTCCACCGGAAAGCAGAATTTCGTACCCATCGAAACCCGGATTTCAATCCTTGACCTCGAGTTCACTCGAGGTCCTACTGTCGCCCACATGACATCAACCACTCCAGACCCCCACGACGTCGAGCAGATCCAGGCGATCGTCCGCGACGTGCAGGAGGGCTTCAACACCAACGACGCATCACTGATGAACGCTCATCTCGCCGACGACGCGATCGTCGTGAATGCGCGGGGTGCGGTCCTCTCCGGGCACGCAGTCATCCAGAAGGTCTCGGAGGACGCACTCGCCGCCGGCTACCTGAACGAGTCGACGGCCTACTACGAACTGACCGACGCCGCCACCCTCTCCCCCGACGTCATCGTCGCCCGGAAGAACGCATGGTCGACGAAGCAGGACGCCGACGACGGTAATCCACCGGAGATGAACGCGCTGTATGTCTTCGTGAGGCGGGACGGTCGCTGGCTCATCTGGAGGAGGCAGAACACCATCGTCTCGAGTTAGTTCGGAGGCACTGTCCGGCGAGAGCGTCCTCCCGATGTCGATGCGGCACCGGTCGATGAGAACCCTTAAATCCGTGCGATATTCGACCAAGCACTTGCGTTGACTGTAGGGACAGTGCCAAGATTCCAAGATCGCCGACAATCCGAGCGGCGTCACAAGTGAAGAGGCCCGCCAGGAGCTGCAACTCCCGACGGGCCGGTTGTCCGACTATCAAGGAGTCGAACGTGGCCAAGAATACCTTGGCTGGTGGTGTGCGTCGTGGACCGCGCCTGGCCAGCAATTTCACCATTCTCAGTAACGCCGTCCTCAACGACGACCGCCTCTCCTTCCGGGCGCGTGGCGTCCTGATCTGGTTACTGTCGAAGCCGGACGATTGGCGCACCCGATCCGACTCGATCGCCGCGCAGTCACCGAAGGAAGGCCGCGACGCCATCCGCTCCGCACTTCGCGAGCTCGCCGAACTCGGCTACCTCGTGCGCGAGAGGTTTCAGAACGAGCTCGGCCAGTGGTGCACCGTTCAGACCATCTACGAAGAGCCTGTCATCAGCCCGGGGCCTGAGAAACCGACGCGCGGCGACGCGGACGACGGTGAGCCAGGCGCTCTTATAAGTACTGATAGACCAAGAACTGAAACCAACCGCCCGTCACGGGTTTTGAACGTCCCGCTCAGTCCCGGTATCGCCGGCCTCGCAGCAGCATGTCGGCATGCGGGATTGACAGCAACGTTTGCGTACCTCAAGGCAGACGCAGCGGCAGCGATCGACGAGCTGATCGAGGTTCATGGCGTATCGGCACTGGTTACCACTGCAAAATCGGTGCATCGCCCGGCAGATCCGATGAGGTTCGCGCAAGCGTGGATCCCGCTCTGGCAAGGGTTGGCGAAACCGCGGATGGTGCCGGACAAGTGCGGGAGGTGCGACGAGTACGGGTGGTTGCCTGACGACGAGCACGGGCGCGCTGTCAGATGCAGTTGTCGAGCACTTGCGGTTGCCTGACCGAAAGGCGGCAAGCTTCCGCGTTCGCCGCACCGCAAATTCCGCCGCCCTACGCTGTCATCCTGTCTGTGCCTGTGGCCGCTACGCTCGACCGGGACCTGAAACCCTCCACTCGCTCTGCTATCGTCCCGACCGGACACATCGGGGGATTCTGTCGGGGGGACAGTAGTGACGCTGCACGTAGAGCCGCACGCCATCGAGAAACGGAATATCCGCGCCCTATACGCACACTCGCAATCAGTATTTCTCGGCACCGGTTTCAGCGCTGCAGCTGCGTGCGATTACATCGCCACCGCGCAAGCACTGGCGAACATCCGCCATCGCTCGTTCGAAGTCACCGACAACTCGTACGGTGCGGCAAGCGACTGCGATGTCGTCGAGACCGCCTTCGTCGCAGCGCTCACGGCCATGGACGTACCCGCATGAGCCCGAGCGTCACGTCCGTTACCGCATGGAACCCCGACGCCTTGCGGGCGACCGCCGGCGCACTCGACGATCTCGTCGACAAACTCGACGACCGCATGAGGGGGCCGCTCGACGATCACGACGTCCTCTCGGAGCAGTGGAAAGGCGACGCCGCGAACCAGGTCTCACTACTTCGCGCCCTGCTGCCATCCGGCGCGACCTACGACACTGCGTCCCTCCAGCTCGCACGCCAGGCCGCCGAACTGAGTGTCGCACTGGTCGACGCTCTTCAGCAGGCCGCGGCAGGAGCCGACGATGCGACCGGCCGGATCCGCGCTGCCGTCGTAGTGCTGGAGGACGCTGCCAAAGCGGCGGCGCCTGGAGTGGTCGTCAAATCCGCGAGCAGGGAGTTCTCTTTGGTTCCGGACGTGCCCGCCACCGTTGCCGCGTCCACGATCGGACTCATGTCCGATGGAACCAAGGAAGGTTTGAAAAGCGCAACCCTATCGTCAGGTGACGACATCGGACGCGGTATCGCCAGAGGACTCGGCCCGTTCGCTGCGATGCTCGGAACCATACCGGCCATCAACAACGACATCGAGGGTGGGATGGATCCCACCAAAGCAGTAATCACAGAAGGTGCAGGTTCTGCCGTAGGTTTCGCGACGGGAACCTACGCGGGAACCAAACTTGGCGGGATCATCGGCACTGCCATTGTGCCCGGAATCGGAACGGCGGCAGGGCTACTCATCGGTGCCGCGGTTGGCGGTCTCTTCACCTGGGGTGTTTCGAAAGGAGCTCAGGCTGCCTGGAACTGACACTCCAGCCCCAGGACGCCTCATAGCCCACGAGGAATCGAACATGTACACCCCGAACCGCAAGACAGCTCCCGAACGCGCCGCAGGCGCCCACGTTCCGCCTGGTTTTCAGCCCTGGCCACAAGCCCTCCGCCCCATGCAGCTCGCTGCGTCGGCAGTCGTTGCACTTTCCGCTGTGGTCAGCGCAGCCGCTGCGTGGAACGGGGCGTGCGACGGCGAGTCACTCACTGCCATCGGATTTGCTGGAGTGAGCCTGGCTGCGCTCCTGATATGTGTTGGTCTCTTCCAGGAATCCGGCTTCCGGCACGTTGGCCTTCCCCGGCGAATTTCGCGTCACACCCACAGCGAACACGGACCAGGCGTGACTGTACCGATGAGCAGATCATTGATTCCAGCCCTGACCGTAGCGCTCGTAGGAGTTACCGCCTATGGCCTCGCCATCTGGATCAGTTCGCTGGTCGGTGTCAGCGAAAGCCTCGTGCCATTCGGACGCGACCCCCGGCAGGTCGCGATCTTCTCAGCAATTGGCACAGCAGTCACCGGTACCGCAACCTTGCTGCTGACCTCGGTACGATTCACCACGGTGTTGCACATTTACCCAAAAGGCATCAGGCGGCACACGCGTCGACGAATCCTGTTCTCGATTCGTGAATCCGATCTGTTTCTCCACTGGGACGACATTGCGCGAATCTCACCTGGGGACTTGGGAGTACGCGCCGGGTCCACGCCTCACCCGGTCATAGATCTGGCCACCACATCGACTGTCCCGGTACCTCTCCGCACTCAGCATGACTCCGACAACCTCGTCGCGATTATGGCCCACATGCTGATCTCCGAACCAAACACACTCTTCGGCCTGGTCGAACACCTTCACGAGAACCCGCACGACCGAGAACTCGTCGGCGAGCCGAGCGCAACCGAGCTCCTGAGACCCCCTCCCTTGTGCGAACGCTTCCGCGCGGCGCGCGCCCAGAGAGACGAAGGTCGAGCACCTACTCGACGACGTCGACGTCGGGACGAACGGCATCGGTGAGCCAGTGGGTTTCGTCGGGCGGGGACCGGAGCGGTGGAGAAGCTCCGCCTACTCGGGGCGGTCGGGATTCAGAACTTCTCGTAGCCGCCCGGCTGATGCTCGTGTGCGTGCATCACAAGCCAGGGCGCCCGCCTCTGCACGAGGTCGGGCGCCCTTCTTCTCGAAAACGAAGTCAGTCGGCCGAGATCGAACCAGCCGAACCGGAACCGGACGACCCGACCTTCAGGAAATCGGTAAGCGCGCTGACCAGGCAGTCCGGGGCGAAGGGGTTGGCCGAACAGGGCGCGATCGGCCACGGTCCTTCGAGCGGTGCGGCAGTCGCAGTCGCCGGGCCGGCGAATCCGATCGCTGTGGTTGCAGCGGCCACCACCAACAACTTGCGAATCACGTACGTGTCCTCCTCGTTTCGATGAGCCGTTCGAGCCCCCTATCGACGCTGTTACGCAGAGCGTTACAGATCGACCGACTTCCCCCACCGGCATCTACGTCAACCCAGCTGAGGTCGGATCCAGATATCCGAGCCACCGGAGAACTCAGGCGATTCAATGCGCTCCGTTCGTATGAACCAAGACGACCGACCAGATCCTGGCCAAGGCAAATCGGCAAAATACTCAACCACGGATCACTCGTTTGGCGGTGAATCACGGAGATCAACGCGCCCGCGGAACCCTTCGTAAGGCTCGCTACAATCCGTGCCATGGCCCGAATCCGTTCCATCGCCGAAGGTACGCAGAATATCCGCGCCCATGACAGTGAAGTCGACTGCTTCTACAACGTCATCGATGACGACGGACTGCACCTACTCCATCTGTCGACGTTCGGATCCGACCACCGCAAGTCCAAGCCGAAGAGCAGCCAATCCATCCAGCTGGATCGGGATATGGCCGTTCAACTCATCGAGGTACTGCTCAAGACGTTCCCCGATATCCTTCCCGCTGCGAAAGCAGCCCTGCCGAGCGCCACTTTGGGCGCGAAGAACGGGGATGGAGAATCACCCATCTTCCAATCCCTGTTGCGCGAGCTGGGCATCACTGACTGACTCGAAGGCCAGTCCGATTTGTAAGAACTGCGCACAAGAAATATTCACAACACACTTGAATATCACAGCCCATCAAGGCCTTTGCACGTTCCGCTCGGATCCGACATCGCTGGCATCGCGGCGGCATGGCAGTACGCGGGACTGACGGCGACATTCGCGTATCTCAAACCGAATGCAGCGGCCGCGATCGGGCGATTGATCGAGACGCACGGGGTGTCGAAGCTGGTCGCAGCGGCGAAAGCGGTCCATCGGCCGAGCGATCCCACGCGCTTCGCGCAGGCGAGGATACTGCTCTGGCAAGGACTTGCTGTGCCGTCAGTAGTGCCCGACAAATGCAGGAAGTGCGACGAGTGCGGGTGGCTTCCCGACGACGCGCACGGACGGGCGGCGCGGTGTCCGTGTCGGCGGGTGGTCGCGGCATGAGCGTGCCCGGGAGAATGCTCTCCGCCGCTGCGCCGAGCAGTACCCCTCCCGAGCCCGAGGTAAGAAGCGCCCCGCGGACCTGTACTCGTGCTATCCTGGCGCCACCACATCCCCCACGCCTCTCCACGATGCGCACTTGGGGGATTTTCTTTGTCCAGGGTCGGAAGGAACACTCTCGTGGCTCGACGCCCGCACACACCCCGACCACCGCGGCCTCGCGGCTCCCTCGACTACGACAAGCCGGCACTGAGCCTCGATGAGCTCGTCAGCCGCCTCTCCGATCGCGGCCTGCAGATCCCGGACCCGGATCGAGCCCGCCGATACCTGCGTCATATCGGCTACTACCGGCTCTCGCCCTACACCATCCCCTTTCAGCAGGGGCGACCCGACCATCGCTTTCGCGACGGCACGGCGTTCGACGATGTGCTCGACCTCTACGTCTTCGACCGGGCACTGCGGTTGTTGGTCATGGACGCGCTCGAGCGCATCGAAGTCGCCGTCCGTGCAGCGCTGACCGACCACATGTCGACGGCGTATGCCGACCCCCACTGGTACACCAACCCCGACCACTTCCGACACCCGGGCACACACACCAAACTGCTGAAGATCGTGCAGATCACCTGCGACGATCGGTTGCGCGGCGCCCCGGATGCCGGGGAAGATGCGTTGGTCCATCGCTCAGCGATCGAACACTACCTGACGACCTACCACTCGCCCGAACTCCCACCGTCCTGGCTCATGGTCGAGACACTGACGATCGGGCAGCTGGCCAATGCGCCCCGCAACCTGACCCGGCGCGCCGACCGGACAGCGATCGCCACAAGTATCGGCCTGACCGCGCCCGTACTGGAGTCCCGGCTGCAGACCTACGTGCGTGTGCGGAACATCTGCGCGCACCACGGGCGACTGTGGAATGTCGGTCTCGGTGTCTATCCTGCCATCCCGAACTCACCCACCATTTCATGGCTGGAAGGACCACACGCTCTGCCCGAGCGATCACGCAAGCGCCTCTACCCGGTGCTGGTGTCGATGCAGTCCGTACTTGACGCTGTGTCGCCCCGGAGCAGTTGGGCCCAGCGCCTCCACGAGTTGTTCCGCACCCGCCCACGGATGAACCTGGCCGGGATGGGCGTCCCGGCAGACTGGGCAGACAACGATTTCTGGAGCCGGCACATCGAGTAAGAAACAGTCACTACGAGGTGCGCTGCGCACCACGGCGGAAACTGCGGTCACCGACCGAACGCTCGACGCCAACGACGCTGACGCTCCGATTCATGCACGGTCGAATCATCGATCAAGTTTCCGCAACGATGATGCGTCACTACCGCTTCCGCCAGAAGCAAATCCGTCGGCACAAGGGTCGGGCACCGTGCTGCGAGCCGCCCCCACGTTTCGAGCAGGCCGGGAGACAACGAATCACTCAGCAGGTCGTGCGCTTAGAACCGGGCGAGGGCGGCCATCACCGCAGTGAACACCGGCCGTCCATTCGTACCCATCGCTGTTCGGACAGTCCCGCGATTGCTCTGCTCGTTCGAGATGTGAAGTCCCGGACGCTGGCGCAGCACCTGAGGCACGTGGCTTTGGATGCCGGGCTGGATGGAGAAAGCCTGCGTGAGTACTTGAGCGAGCAGCATATTCAGGGATGGCGCGCCATCCTCAAAGCGACCCCGACGGATGTTCTTGACCTGCTCCAGTATGTCCAGGGTAGAGATCGACATAAGCTGGCCGAAATGATGGCAACCGGCGTTGTCACCGCTCAGTCTCACCTTGAGGGCAACGAGCAAGTCGGCCCGGTGCCCGTAACCGTGGTCGCGTCGGACACCGGTGATGAGCCTCATCAGAGCTGAGGATCCTGGCCGAAGATCGCTCGGTTCTGGGGTTGATTGTGGCGCGTGATCATGCCGGCGTCGCAGCGGTGCTCAATAGCGGCCTACTACTCGACTTCCGCCTACAGGGCACCACTGTGACGATCACTCGCGCCACAGCAGGTCAACTCAACTCAGCTTCGTATAACCATTGGGCGACGATCAGCCTCATCGACTGGCCATAATCTGCGACACCGACATTTCAATCGCTACCGGAAATCACTGTCTCCGCGAGGGGTATCAAGGCCCTCGTCTCGCCTGCCCCAAACCAGGCCGACGGACTCCGCTGCCCATTCTCAGCAGGCTACAGCCGATGCGCCCCGCTCGACCGCACCCGCTTCCACATGATTATCGGTGGCGTCTCGACCCGCCGCGACCAGGGTCATCAACGTGTAGGTATCGGCATCTACCAAGACACCAGCCGACGGCATCAGGCTCGATGCGGAAACTGCCTGCCGCAACTCGCCGTTACCCCGCCAGCAATGCCCCGAAACCGCCATCAACTACAAGTACGGGCACCGTGGCCGAGCCCCACACGATTCGCAATCTCGGCCACGGGCGACCAGCGCTAAGTCGTTCCGATAAGCCTCACCGCAAGTTCCCCAGCGTCGACTTCGACGATCGCCACAACGTCGCAACCGTTCGCCATCAACCATTCGTCACGCTCTGTGTCGCTGTCCAGAACGGCAGCCAGTTTCCTCGTTGCCCAGAAGGCTTCGACCGGCCAATATAACGGTCCAACCTCTGCCCCGATGTCCGGTACCGGAGCTCCCAGCTTTGCCAGCGATTCCAATACCGGCCGCGCCTCAAGATCTGCGAGTTCGATTGCAGTAAGCCATTCATCAGAGATGAGCGCAGGCACACCCGACTCGGAATCGGTGACGAGCATACCGGCGTTCGTGAAAACATCGAGAGCTGCACGGCGGGAAAGCTGTTCGTGCGATCGTGCGTTCCGATAGGAGCGGAGACACCCGTAGCACGAAGTTTCCTCACCGCAATCGCAGTTGGCGACTCGATGAGCGGCAGCGACGAGCACCCTGTCCAGATTCTCTGCGATCCTCTTTGCCACACCGGCTCCAGCGGGAACAGTGTCGAACAGCACCAAACTGCGGTGACCGCGCCCGTCCCAGGACAGCGCACCGTCGATGTCGTCGCGACTGATCTCGAGCGCTTCGGAAGCTCCTTCCAGCAGTGCATACAACACCGACAGCCAGCGACCTTCGTCATCGCCGGCGTATCCGAGTCCTTCGAAGGTGAACTCCGCGATATCGGTCTGATACCGGTGCGCAAGCGACAAAATCTTCATCGGGCCATTACATGCTCGACCTGTCATCGGCTGTTCATGAGCCGACCCTTTCTTCCCCTTACTTTCGCTCCGGGGTGCTGCCCATCCACACCAGTCGCAGACCGAGAATCCCTTCCACCCACCGCCATCTGCAACGACCGCGAGTGTCGCTCGCGTGCCGGGTGTCGCGCAGACACGGGGGTTCTCGCTCGATGGCCAGAAGAACGGCGAAAGGACGTCACCGGTGTCCTCCACGTAACTACGCCCGGACCAGCGGCGCTCGGGTGGCGCGGTCGACACATCCGTCGCCTTGCGGTCAGCAACAAATCCGAACTCGGGCACGATGAACTTGCGCGGCATGTCCAGTCGCGCTCCGCAGCCATCGCAAACCTCCTTGGCAGACAGCGTCAGTGCCGATTCAAACCTCTTGCACTTCTCGCAGACTCTGTACTCCCGCTGTTCGAGTTCGTACCGCGGGATCTTTCGAATCCCCCGCGATCTCCACACCTTCCCGCCCGCGACGACCTGATTTCCGGGCGCATAGTCATAGATTGCCTGCCTCAAGTCACGCGACAACTCGAGTCTCGTACCGATCGGCTCCTGGCAGTGAACCGTCTGCAGTTCCACTGTGTCCACCGGAAATCCGTACTTGGGCAGAATGTTCTTGTTCGCCAGGTACCCGAGCAACTGACGTCCACGGATTGTGTTGACAGTCTTCTCGAGTCGGTTGGCGTCACCGAACTTGCGGGATTTCACTGCGTCGTCGATCAAGCTCTCGAATGTCTGCACATCGACTTCGAGATCGCCCTGAGCCTTGTCGAGGAGAGCACACAACTCGTCGACCCACTTGCCTCCGTCGAGATCGAGGGCATCTCGCAGCGTCTCCGGAATCACTTGTTCGAGGGCACGTCGTACGTCGTCCGGTACAGGAGTCAGGAAACTCCTCACACGGGTGGACGGTGCGTCAGCTCCCTCTGTCTGCAGGAAGAAGGGACCGGCATGCTTCCATGTCAGCTTCTCGACTTCGTAGCAGTGCCGGAAGAACGCGGCCAGCGCGATGGAATGCGCATGACGCCGGGCAATCCGCTCGTTGTCGATAGGGATCCACGGAATACGCATATTTCCGGCGATCATGGATTCCGGCCGCTGATACTTGGCAAGATCGTGCGAGCTGCGTGTTGCATATGTGAGAACCAACGCTGCCGACGCCGCACGTCGGCCGGCTCGGCCGGCACGCTGGACGTAGTTGGCCGTCTTCGGCGGCATGTTGCGCATCACGACTGTCTGCAAATCACCGACATCGACGCCGAGTTCGAACGTGGTGGAACACGACAAGACGTTGATCTTGCCGGCGACAAAGTCGTTCTGAATCTCTGCAGCTTTCTTCGAGTCCCACTGCGCGGTGTGCTCCATGGCAGTCAGCGGAGCGGTGTTCAGCGTCCGGTACAGGTGTCGATAGTGATTGCTGTCTTGGCGCACTTCCGGGATCTCGAACGGTAGAAGCTTGCCTGCACATGCACTGTTGGGACATACCGATCGGACCGAGAACGCTGTCACCCTGCGACAGGTGTCGCATCGGAACCATTCACAGTCGAGCCCGTTGCGCACTCGGAGCTTCCGGTGGTTGACCTGATAGACACCCGACGCTCGCTTGTCCGACTCATCGACGAGCAGGTCGTTGGCCTTGAAGAAATCCCAGCATCCGTCAAGGACGTCCTGCACAGACAATGGAGAACCGATCGATTCCAACACCTTCTGCACGAACAACACTCGATTGTTCGTCGTGCCTGGTCGCCCACTCGGAAGCCAGCTGAGTACGCGTTTCGCTGGATCCGAACCGATCCGTGCAAGCCGAATACGCACGTTTCGCGGCGCGAAGTGTTCGTCCATGACGTCGACCTCGTCCAGGAGGTTGATCGCGCCCTGCTGACGAACCGTCTTGAGGAGCTCATCGAGAAGGCCCCACGCTTCGTCGACACTCAAACCGATCTTGGCCAGTGCCTTCGGTGGCATCGATCCATCCACACGACTCATCGCAACGCGCATCAACCCGAGCCCTTCGAGTGACTGGCGGTGCTCGGTCGTCATGACCTCACTCATCACCCATGTGTTGACGAACTCTTCGATCTCGAGCTCCGTCATATCGGTGTCGAAATGTCCCGCTGATTCCGCATTCTTCGTCGCGAAACGTGCAACGTCTCGAAGCGAGATGTCCTTCCCCTCGGCCTTCGGCTCCTGCAGTGCAAGATTGATGTAGCGACGTTCCAACAGTCTGGAGTATGTACGTTCGAGATACGGAGCAGCGAATGCGGCAGCCTGTCGAGAGTCCGAGAACGCCAAGAGTTTCCTGCCATCACCGACTTCCTGCACGGTCTCGTCTGTCGCAGCGGGAAGCTGCTCATAGAGTGCAGTAGTGATCACGGCGGGAGCAGCGTTCACATCGGTTCGAAGCCTGCGAATAACCTGTCGCGATTGCGCCCCGCATTCGGTGCACTTGCTCATGACAGATGTCGGCGCCGTGTGCTGACGAACGCGACGAACCGTTCCACCGACGCACGTCACGTTTGTGCACTGCCCGCCTGTGTCTGCAAGGAGGCCGCAGCAGGTACAGAGATACCGAACGCTGGGGTCATCGGACGGCTTCTCGTCGGACAGAGTCTGCTCGTCCTCGTCGACGGTCACGTCGGCGGCGCCGTCACTGAGAACGAGCCACCGCACCGATTCATCGCTCGTCTTGCTGGGAGCAAAGTACTGCTGCCCTTTTACTTGCGTTACTTCACCAGCCAGATGCACAGCCCCGCACCGTTGACAGGTCCCGAATTCGAAAACAGCACGCCCGGTTTCAGGATCGACTTCACGCCGCCCAAGGAAGATCCGAGGACCAGCATCCGCGAAGCTGACGAACGCTCCTTCCGTGGCCCGCACGAACATGTGGTAGCGCGCAGACAACACCGGATTTCCGGTGTCGTCGATAATCTTCGAACCGAGCGCCACGAGAGCTTCGAGTTTGATACAGGCGTTCGGGTCGTCCGGCCATAAATCAGCGGCGAGTTCACGCGCGTCCCTTGGCTTGGGCTTATCGGCTCCGGCGCTCAATCGTGCTCGAAGATCGGCGATCGTCTTCTCATCATGCAATGCGTCGGCGGCGTCGCCCGAACGAGACCGCGCTGCAAGATCGGAGAGATCTGCACCATCCGCCGACCAGCGGAACAGTTCCTCGTCGCTCATCGTCCACGTGGGAGACGTACGACTCGTCTGCCGCGTTGCCGTCACGAGATCCTGCCGGTCCGAGTCCTCAGCGACGTACTCGAAGTCGGCTTGAAACAGTTTGGACGCGAATGTCATCGCTTCGGCCCGTTCACCGTCGAGCGAGGCCGACGTTGCGATGCACTGCAGGGACGTACCCGGTGCGACGCGCTGGCGCAGTCGGCGGAGAAGAAGCGCAACTTCGGAACCTTGTGCGCCGTCGTACACGTGCGCTTCGTCGAGCGCAATGAACTTCCAGTTGCCTGCGTACTGTCCGTCGAACAGTTCGAGATCAAGTGGGCGAACCAGAAGATACTCGAGCATCGCGTAGTTCGTGAGCAGAATATGAGGCGGTCTTTCGCGCATCTCGTCACGGCTGAGCAATTCATTGGGAAGCCGCGGCTTCCTCGAATTCGATGCAAGGAAGTCTCGCACCGCATCTCGCTCCTGTTCGATCGTCTCCCCCGTGTACCGACCGAACGTGATGTCCGGGTGCTCGGCGAGTATCGTTCGCAAACGCGAAAGCTGATCGTTGGCAAGCGCATTCATTGGATACAACAGCAGAGCCCGCACACCCGGGCCGAGGGTGCCGGCCGCCTTCTCCGCAATGAGGGAGTTGAGGATGGGCAGCAGGAAACTCTCCGTCTTACCGGAGCCGGTACCTGTCGAGACAACCAGATTCCGTCCGGACACCACCTTCCGGATGGCAGATTCCTGGTGCTGATACAGAGGCCGATCGATAGGCAACGCGGCGCTGTCGATCGTGACGAAGTCTGGGTGCAGGATTCCTTCGTTGACAAGATCCCGCAGCGACGCCCCTGCTTTGTACGGCGGTGTGAGTTCGAGTATCGGCCCCTTGGTCAGGAAATCGGTGTCGTCGATCGTGTCCTCGAACGTGGCAGCCATTGCGCTGTCGCTGGGCGCCACCATCGTTTTCAGATAGCGCTTGTAGGCAGCCTCGATCTGGGCTCCGGTGACCAAGGGATCCAGGCGCGCGGTCATTCGTTGTCTCCGATCAGATTTCCGTTGTGTGCATGAGTTACCAAAGCTTCTGCGATGAGGAGGTCCGACATCACAGCGTCAGGGCAGAGCCGCGCGATCTCACTCCAGAAGGCCGTGTTCTCCTCGTTGAGGACACTCCGACCGACCAGGTCATGCGCCTCAAGCCGGGCGATCAACGCCAAGAGGAGTGAGACGAACGAGAAGTACAACCACGGATGACTTGCCATCGCGATTCCGCTCAGCGCCTCGGCACGTCGACCCAACTGGTCGTAGGCCGGTCTGCAGTACGAGTTCACTACACCGACCGCTCGGGACATCTTGGAAACGAACCTCGCGTCCCACCCAAGTTCGCGAAGTTTGTGGCGAGCCCTGAACGCAGCGAATGTGCCGACAACCCGCGTGTCGAGGTCGAGCAGAGCGCCCGGCACGAGCTGAGATGCCTCTGCCAGTGCGTCGATCGCCTCGTCCCCCATCGAGTCCCAGCCGACCTGCGCTGCACTGAATACGCCGGAAGCGATCTCATCCGATCGGCCGGACCGAAGTAGGTCCATAAGCATAGGCCCGCCCTTGTCCCCCAAGTACGCCAACGTTTCTTCCCTTTCGGCATCCACAAGATGTCGACGCTCGAAAAGTGAAGGGAGGTCGGCCATCTCCACCATGCACCCGACCCAAGGGTGGGCATGAAGTTCGTTCGCGGTGTCGTCTGCTGTGAACGGTCGTCTGACAAGGCCGGTGCGTATGACGAGGTCCATCATCTCTGCGGACGAGATTGTGCTGTTACCGATTGCATTCAGTGCCTCACGCGAGTTGATCCGCGCAAGGTACGAGAGCGAGCGCCGCAACGGAAGCGTGGTCGTATCGTCCGGCAGTACCGAGAGGGCAGTCCAGACTTCGGCGACGATATCGGTCTGTTCAGGTACTTCCCCGACACCGGCCAGGAAGCGAGACAGAGCGTCGCGACCCGGATGCTCGTCATGCACCCAACCCGCTTGGTCGAGTCGAATTGCCGTAGAGTCCGGCCACTCCGGGACCGGAAGGGAAACCCATGGGTCATCGACGAACACTTGAATGAGCAGCGGTCCCGAATCGACAAGGTCATCAGGGAGAGCAACGCGCGGACCGTGAACCTCCACGGTGCGAGCGCGGCGCCACGGTGCGGTCGTCATCCAAACATTCACTGCCACGTCATCGACCTGGGCAAGATCATCGATGAGCAGCGAACCGTCGAGAAGCGATACAGACCCGTACAGCGCTGTCGGTCGCACGTAGGCGATGTGCACCGTCGTGGTGTAGACCTGCTCGTCGATCACTTCGTCGATCAGAGCGACCACCCAGCATTCGTCGAGATCGCGTGCGACGTCGAAGAAGACTCGGCTCGATTGCGTATGGATCCCTCCGCCTCGGCTCGCCGGAGTCACGCTGAAAAGGACCTCGTCGGCTGCGTCCACCAGCGCGAACTCCACCGTCACGTCGGCATCCAGCCGAAGGCCCAGAGTCAGTTCCTCGTCCAGTTCGGCAGGCGTCATCACTACCGCAGTGGTTCTCCATTGCGCGGGCGCGCCGTACGGGTCGACTCGAATCTCGGCGTGCGGAGGTCGGATACGAAGCCGTGCGGTGTGGTCCCCATCCGAGACATCGACGGTCGCATCGCGACGGGAGGTCTCGAGGACCAATTGTTCGACATTGACCGACAACCCATGAGAAGTCGAGATCTCGACGGTGGTTTCGGACAATCCGCCATCGGTCGGATACCGGAATGCCTCGGAGAGGCTGATATCCAGGCCCTCGGCCAAGAACAGTGTCTGGCAGGGAAGGTCGACGCCGGAGGAACCCGTGACGATGATTTCGTACAGCCCCAAGACACCAGCACCGTAGCCCGAAAACGGGTCGACCGTCGTAACCTCGTCGGAACTGGTCCACCATTCGTCGATAAGCCACTGTCGACTGCCCGATCGCCTGACCTGAACACGCCAATCCAGCCGGTTCTTCGATGACGTTGCGGGCAGATCGATCGCCGGTCGCTCACCGTAGACGGTCAGGCCGTTGAGTGCGTGAACTCCGACGATGGGCTCGCCCAGATGCAACCTGGGCGCGACCGTATTGCGGACTCGGTGGGCAACTCTCGCGGAAGCGCGACCAGCGCGTTCGAGCGCGAAAGCCCCGATCTGCGACAAGTCGTACTCGTTGCAAGCCCAACCTTCCCAGCCGACAGGTGTTCCCCACTCCGACTTCGGGGCGATGCCCTCGTTGTAATCGGCATCCACGATCCTCGCGTCTCGCGGATGGATCACCACCACCGACTCGTCAGGCAGCGATTCAAGCTTCGTGATGCGTCGCCCGTCGAGCTCGAAAACGAGCAACGGGTCCATCTTGTCGATGAGGGGAAGGGTTGCAGATTCCCCACTGGCATCGTGCCGAAGGACGATCTCGCGGACCGGAGACGGAACTGCAATGGGCGTCGGGGGATGTTCCTGCCCCGTACCGACACCCCATCCGCGCTCCGCGTAGACATCTCGAGTGCTGCCGTCGAACGAAACCCTCCACGGCAGGTCCCCATCCGCTGACGGATAGGGAACTTCGACGAGAACCTGACGTTCGTCGGGTGAGAGAACAACCGATGCGCGGCGACGACGCTTGCGACGCGGAGCCACCGTTCCGAGTCCAGACCCGATCGGGTTGTCCGTCAGCCTCGCAACCAGCGCATCGAGCATGATCGTCGGGAGTCCGGTGTTGCCGGTGTCGAGGTCGATGGATTGTTCGGCCCACCCCTCTGTAACGACCGTGTACTCGGCAAAATCGCAGATTCGATCCAGCAGGTTCACCGCAAGCTCGCCACCGAGCTGCACGAAGTTCCGAGCAGGCGCATCGAGCTCTCTGAAGCGATAAGACTTCCCCGGCTCCATCCACCACTCGATCAGTGCTGCACCCGATACTTCGTCGCCCGCCAGCATGCGGTTCTCGATCGTGTCGAGGACGTCGCCGAGACAATACACCGGAAGGCCGCTGTGCAAGGCCATGAGTTGCACGTAGTCGTTGGCCAGTTCCGGGAAGTCACGGAGACCGAACTTCCTGAGAAGTTGCCGCAACTCGTGACGGAAGACGTCTGCTACAGCCTCATCACGGTCGAGTCCGAGTTCGGTGAAGAACTCGTCCCAGTATCGCGTCTGCTCGTAGCGCAACGCAGCCTGCCCGACGAGGATCGCGAGCGTCAGAGCCGGGAACCTCCTGATAACCGTCGTTACCGGAACATCGGTCCTCACGGCATTCGCAACCCGTTCGCCGTAGAACAGTTGGATCTGGCGTAGATCGTCCTCACTCAGATTGATCTCGACCACCAGTGATGCGCGTTCCAGGAGTTGTCGAACCTCGAATTCCTTGTCCGACAGCCAACGGCTCCGGAACGACTGATCGCCCAACGTGTACTTCTCCCCTCCACTACGCATCCCACCATCGCGTCGGAACGCGACTGTGCCACACACCACCGACAAGTCCGACATTCAGGACGCGCAGACGGTGTCACAGAGGGACATCGCCGAACCGTGCACCACTGTTAACCATGCGAAGAACTGCCCCAGAACATGGACTTCACGAGCAGGAGGAGGAGCTGCGCGATCGCAGGATTCGGCGGCGCATAAGATTCCCGCCATCGGCCGGGCCCCACATCATCGGATTCGGTCGACACGCGTTGCAGTGACAGGTATGGATGGAGTGCGGTAGATGGCAAAGCTGGTCATTGCGTCGAACAGCAAGGCGATGCCTACGCTCGACCGATCCGTGAAGGCGAAGGTGCTGAGCTTCTTCGAAACACTCGACGCCGACGATGCAGCTTCGGTAGCGCATGTCGAGTCACCGCACGACGCTGCCGATCATCGAGTACGGACCGGCCGTGTCGACCAAGACCATATGGCGATTCTGTTCCACATCGATCTGCACGGTGAATCCACTTACATCTATCTCGGGACCTGGCCGCAACCGGACGCGTCCCGGCTCGCCGCGCGGTCGACCCTCCGGATCAACCCGATCAACGGCGCACTCGAAGGCATCATCGGCGAGCTCGATGGATCATCCGATCGTAGGAAACGCGTCATCGTGCCGGATCCTCGCGGGGAACTCGCGCGGTCCCTCTCGCGCACCATCACGACGACTGCCTACCTGCCCGGCCGCGAGATTACTCTCGAAGATCTCACCGAAAGGCTCGGCGTCGACCCCGCTATCGCCGAAATGGCAATGGCTGCTCCGAACCCAGATGCTCTGCGTCAGATCGCAGATTATGGACTCGAATGGGAGAAGAGTGCGCTCGTCGAACTGTCCGTAGGTGCGAGTATCGACGCGGTCCGCACTACGCACGGCTTCGACGAAAATCCGATCGATCACTCCAAGAGCGAGGACGAACAGATCCTCCAGGCACTGGATCAACCGGCGTCGAAGATGCAATTCGCTTACATCGAGGATGACGAGGAGCTGCGTCGTGTCATCGAGGAAGGAGACTTCGCAGCGTGGCGCACGTTTCTGCATCCACAGCAGCGCGAGTATGTCGAGCGGAACTACAACGGTGCATTCCGGCTCTCGGGTGGGGCCGGAACCGGCAAGACGGTAGTCGCCATCCATCGAGCTCGGCGTCTGGCTATGGAGGACCCGAACGCCCGAGTTGTCTTGACCACTTTCAACAAGACCCTCGCGCTCGCGCTCGAAGCCGACCTGAAAAGCCTCGATCCGAGCATTCGGATCGCTGCCGCGCTCGGCGAGCCGGGAGTTCACGTGCGGGGAATCGATGCCTTGGCACGGGAGGTACTCGACCAAGCTGACGAAGTCTCCGAGGCTTTCCAGTTCGTACTCGGCGCATCGTTCCCTCCCAAGACCTCGCGGACACGCGCCGAAGACGCCTGGAACGAGGCGATCGACGCCGCGGGCAGGCTGGACGCGAAACTCGCCACACCTGGCTTCCTCGAGAACGAATACGTCGACGTCGTTCTCGGAAACAACATCACGACAGTCGAGGCATACACGAGAGTTGCACGGCCCGGTCGCGGTGTTCGTCTGAGCCGGCCCCAGCGAGTCGCCGTCTGGAAGGTGGTCGAGGCCTATCGCCGTCAGAGCCGCGCGGACGGGACGATCAGTTTCCCCGAAGTACTGGCGGTGAGTGCCCGGTACCTTCAACTCCGCAACGATGCCGGGTTACCGCCCATCGCTGATCACGTCGTCGTCGACGAAGCTCAGGATCTGCACGCCACCCACTGGAGACTGCTCCGTGCTCTGGTTCCCGAGGGACCGAATGATCTGTTTCTCGCCGAAGACTCTCATCAGCGCATCTACGGTCGTCCCGTCGTTCTCGGGCGGCACGGGATCAAGATCGTCGGCCGTTCGCGGCGGTTGACTCTCAACTATCGAACGACTGCACAGAACCTCCACTTCGCGGTCGGCATTCTCTCCGGAGCCGAGTACACGGATCTCGAGGAACGCGAGGAGTCCACCACCGAGTACCGCTCGGCGCGGCGCGGACCCGTGCCCGAATTGGTCGCATGTACCGATCTGAACGACGAACTCGACAACATCGCGTCACGAATCTCCGATTGGCTCGCGGAAGGGTTCGAGCCCGAGTCCCTCGCCGTGTTGACCCGGAGCGCCCAGACTCGTGACCTTGTGATTCGCGGTTTGAAAGAACGTGCGATCGAAGCACGTGCCGTATCCGACAACCCTCGGCCGACCGGTCATGTCCAGGTTCTGACCATGCACCGCTCCAAGGGTATGGAATTCACGAACGTGGTGCTGGCGGGACTCGACGACGCCCACGTACCTGCGATCGCCTCCATACGTTCCGTACCCGAGGAGGAAAGGAGCGATGCGCTACTCCGGGAACGTTCGCTCCTCTATGTCGCGGCAAGCCGAGCACGGGACCAACTGGTAGCGACTTGGTGCGGGAACCTCACCGATCTGGTCCCCACTGCGTCGCAGGAGGCTGGACGCAACGAGTAACGATTTGTCCGATTCTGCGATTGCTCTAGGAACCCCAGCTAGCGCAAGCAATCTGATCGACATCGAAGAGGTCTCTATCCAGCGCGTCCACCACTGCAACACCCATCGACCTCACTACGCTCGTTGACACAAATCAGTACCGACACCAGGAGTCCAGCAGACGTGACCACCACGGAGTTCACAGCAGCACCCGGATCAATCGTGGTGGTCCGCGACGAAGACTGGCTGGTCACCGCAGTGGAGGCCACGTCCGACGGCTACTTCGTACATGTCACCGGCATGTCCGACCTCGTCCGCGACACCGAAGCCGTCTTCTCGACAGCGCTCGACGACATAGTCGAGGTCGATCCCACCGCAGTGTCCGTCGTCGGAGACCACTCCGACCAGTTCCGCCGCGCGCGTCTGTGGCTCGAAGCGATGCTGCGCAAGACTCCGGTCGCGATCGCCGATCCAGGGCTGACGACCGCTCATCGTGGTTTGGCGGATGCCCTCGACTATCAGCTGAAAGCTGTCGCGAAGGCCCTCGATCCGGACAAGCTACGACCGCGAATTCTCCTGGCCGACGCGGTGGGGCTCGGTAAGTCCATCGAGATCGGCATGATTCTGTCCGAGCTGGTTCGGCGAGGGCGCGGCGACCGCATTCTGATCGTCACCCCGAAACACGTGCTCGAGCAGATGCAGATGGAGCTGTGGACGCGCTTCGCGCTGCCGTTCGTTCGTCTCGATTCGGCGGGGATCCAGCGGATCCGGCAGGTGCTGCCGGGTAACCGGAATCCATTCACCTACTACAAACGCGTCATCATCTCGATCGACACGCTCAAGAGCGACCGATACATCGCGGCCCTGCGCAAGCAGAGGTGGGACGCCGTGGTGATCGACGAGTCGCACAACGTCACCAACACCACCGCCCAAAACAACCGGCTGGCACGCCTGCTGGCCTCACGCACGGACGCGTTGATCCTCGCGTCCGCAACCCCGCACAACGGACGCGCCGAGTCGTTCGCGGAGTTGATTCGGCTCCTCGATCCGAGCGTCGTCTCCCCCTCAGGAGAGCTTCACCTCGACGAGGTGAAGAAGCTCGTGATCCGTCGCCACCGCCATCATCCGGATGTGGCCGGCGCGGTCGGATCGGATTGGGCCGAACGCGAGCAACCACGCAATGTGACGGTGCCGGCCACCGCTGCCGAAGATGCAATCGCCCGCGAGTTGGAAGACGTGTGGCTCTGGCCGAAGAGTGGTTCTTCCCCATATTCGGGCAAGAATGCATCGCTGTTCCCGTGGGTGCTCGCCAAGGCCTTCCTGTCGTCGCCCAGGGCACTGCTCGATTCGGTACGCGAGCGCCATCGCCGACTCGATCAGGACAACCCCGCCACTGCGCCCGAGCGAGCCGCCTTGGATCGCTTGGCAGCACTTGCTGAGGCAGTGCCGATCGCGAAATCTGCGAAGTACCTCGCCCTTCGCGACTACCTCGGCGAGATCGCCGTATCACGCACCGGAACCCGCCGGGTTGTGGTGTTCGCCGAGCGGGTCGCAACGCTGAACGGGCTCGCCGAAGCCCTGGCGAAGGACCTCAAATTGAGCACCGCATCCGGAGATCAACTCGGTCAGGTCACCGTGTTGCACGGAGGGCTCAGCGACGCCGAGCAGCAGGCGATCGTCGAGTCGTTCAAACTCGAGTCGTCCCCGATCCGGGTTCTCGTGACCGGTGATGTCGCATCGGAAGGCGTCAATCTCCATTCGCAGTGCCACCATCTGGTGCACTACGACATTCCGTGGAGCCTGATTCGCATCGAGCAGCGCAACGGCCGTATTGACCGGTACGGGCAGAAACATCGTCCTCAGATCACCACGCTGCTGCTCACCCCATCGACCGCCCATTTCGCGGGCGACATTCGCGTTCTCGCACGTCTCGTCGAGCGGGAACACGAAGCACACACCGCTCTCGGCGATTCGGCATCGCTGATGGGTACCTACGACGTGAAAGCCGAAGAGGAGTCGATCCGGCAGGTCCTCGCCGGCCAGAAGCAGCTCGACGCTGTGGTCAAGACCGTCGAGGAGGTACAGACCGGCGGTGGTCTCGACGCGTTCTTCGCTCTGCTCGACACCGAGCCAGGCGACGAAGACACCAATGTCGTGGACACGATCGATGTCGCCGAGTCGGACGAGTCCGAAACCGGCGTCTACGAATCCGAATTCGCCTTTCTCGAAGCCGCCCTCACCGAGTTCCTGGACACCCCCCACCTCAAACCGCCGAACGGGGTGGGCTGGAAGGTACACAAGCAACAGTCGATCGCGAGCCTCACACCGTCGAAGGATCTCCGACAGCGACTCGAGGTGCTGCCGCAGGACTATCTGAGATCACGACGTGTCACCGAGTCGTACAAGCTCGCCTATACGAAACTTCGTGGACAGGAAGAGCTGCGTCAGGCGAAGGCCGGAACGTCGACGTCGGCATGGCCCGAGGCACACTATCTGGCGCCGCTGCATCCGATCATCGACTGGGCTGCCGACCGTGCTCTCGCCGAGCTCGGCCGTGGCCAGATCTTCGCTGTGCGCGGCGGCGTACCGTTCGCCTCCGTACTTGTCCAGGTGACGCAGACGAACTCGCGGGGGCAGGTAGTAGCAGCGTCGTACTACACCGTGGATTTCCCGGATCCCTCCGATCCGGACGGGTCGCTGGTCACTCCACACACGAACGCCCGCGGTGCGGTCGAACACCTGAGGATCGCGGCTGAGAGCCGCAGCGACCTCTCGGGTGCTCAGTCGTTGCAGTCTCTTGTCGCTGCCGCAGTCCGCGCCGCCGATAGTGCTGCTGAGCAACAGGCCACCGCAATCCGGGAGGAAACCGAGCAGCGCATCGCCGCGTGGATCCGGAGGTCGGAGCACTGGAAGGCACAGGCCGGGGAGCTGATTCAGCGTGGGGAGTTGCGTGAACGCACTGCCCGCATCACCGAGGAGCAAGAACTCGCGCAAGCGATGAACCCGGAACGCCGGCTCGCCCGACCACTGATCCTCACCGTCCCCACCGATCTCGAACTCGCGCAGGAGAACTGACGATGGCCATTACGTCCGATGCCCTGGTGGTCGGAGAAGATTTCATCAGCGAGCACTACTTCACCACCGACGCGAAATCTCAGTCGTTCCACGCCAAGGTACTCGAGCGTCGCAAACAGTGGGATGCTGCGAAGGCCGAGGGACATTCCACTGTCCGCGCCCGTTACACCGAATCTCGTGGAAAACTCACCACGGAGTTCATCGGCTTGTCCGAGAGCGCTGACGAGCAGACGCTCGACGAGCTGTACGGCACGCTGCGTACGGTCCTGGGATTCGACAATGCACTCCGCTGGCAGACCGAGCGTATCGGCGGTAACGAGACGCAGCCGGGACCGGCTCTCGCCGTGCATGCACGGGATCTCGGCGGTTCGGCGCCGTTCGTCCTGGTCGAGGCGTGTGGCGGCCTGGAACTCGAAGATCTTCTCGCCAAAAACGAGAAGACGCTACTGCGTGAGTTTCACACCGAGAACGACACCATCGTGTCGGTCGCCGGGCTGCTGTCACACTTGTTCGTCAGCGAGGACGGCCCGAAGTTCGCGCTCGTCCTGGCCGGCAGCACTGCGCTGGTGACCGAGCGTGAACGTTGGCTCGAAGGACGCTATCTCGCAGTTGACCTTCAGTTGATCGGTGAACGCAACGACGACAAGCGCGGAGGCGAAACAGACCGCGCGCTGACGTGTCTCGAAGCAGACTCGCTCGCACCGGACTCCGAGGGCGACATCTGGTGGACGAACGTGATCGACGAGTCCGTCAAACACACCGTCGGTGTCTCGAAGGATCTTCGTGAAGGCGTGCGGTTGTCGATCGAGATCATCGCCAACGACGTCGTCTCGCGCCGCCGCGAGCAGGGACTCGTATCGCTCGCCGACGATTCAGCACAATTGCTCGCCGGCCAGTCACTCCGGTTCCTCTATCGCATCCTGTTCCTGCTCTACGCCGAGGCCACCCCGGAACTGTCCGTGGTGCCGGCCGGCGATCCGACCTACGAGCGCGGTTACAGCCTCGACCGCCTGCGTGAGTTGCTCCCCGTCGAATTGGTGACGCCGCACGCCCAGAGCGGAACGCACTTCTACGATTCCCTCAAGACCCTTTTCGACCTGGTCGACCGGGGACACGACGGCGGTGTCGACGACAATGACGATGCTCGCGCCGAAGGTCTGACATTCCGCAGCTTGCGCGCCGACCTCTTCCGTCCGATCGCGACCTCGCTGATCGACGACGTGAAACTCTCCAATGCCGCGTTGCAGAAGGTCCTGCGGCATCTGTTGCTGAGCAAGGAATACCGTGGAAAGGACCGCGGATTCATTTCGTATGCCGAGCTGGGCATCAACCAACTCGGTGCGGTGTACGAGGGGCTGATGAGCTACACCGGATTCTTCGCACAGGACACCCTGTACGAGGTGGCGAAGAACGGAGATGACGAAAAGGGCTCGTGGGTGGTGCCCGAGAGTCGCATCGAAGGTATCGCCGAATCCGATTTCGTCCGGATGCCCGATGAGATCACCGGTGAGCTCGCCCCTGTCAAGCACACTCCGGGGACCTTCGTCTTCCGGCTGGCCGGTCGTGAACGGCAGCAGTCGGCGTCGTACTACACGCCCGAGGTGCTGACGCGCTTCACTGTCGGGCAGGCACTCGAAGAACTTCTGGACCAGAACGGCACAACCACCACCGCCGAGGAGATCCTCGAAATTACTGTGTGCGAACCGGCACTCGGTTCGGGCGCCTTCGCAATCGAGGCTGTTCGCCAGCTCGCAGAACAATACCTGACGCGACGCCAGAACGAGCTTGGTGAACGTATCGAGCCGGACAAGTACCCGACCGAACTGCAACGAGTGAAGGCATACCTCGCGTTGCATCAGGTGTATGGCGTGGATCTGAACGCCACGGCGGTGGAGTTTGCGGAGATCTCGCTGTGGCTCGACACGATGGGGCCGGATCTCTCGGCTCCGTGGTTCGGTCTACATCTGCGGCGTGGCAATTCGTTGATCGGGGCACGCCGTGCCGTCATTCCAGGCAACCGAATCACCGACACGGGGTGGATCGCTGCAACCCCGGTCGATGTTCCGCTCGGCGAATCACTCGACAAGCACAAAGGCGCGGTCCATCATTTCCTGGTGCCGGCCAGCGGCTGGGGTTCGACCGCTGAAGCGAAGGAAGGCAAGGCACTTGCCCCGGACGCCACGGCGGAGCTGAAGGAATGGAGACGCGGTCTGAAGAAGAAGCTGACCGCCACCCAAGTTCGACAGCTCCGTGGGTTGGCGCAGCGAGTGGAGACCCTGTGGGGTTTCGCGCTGCGACGCTTACAGATCGCCGAATCCGAGATTCGGCGCGATATTCCAGTGTGGGGCCGGGATTTCACGCCGACCGGTGGTGCCGTGAGCCGGGAGGAGATCGAGGAGTCGCTGGCCGATGAGGCGGGCGCCTATCGCCGGTTGCGCCGTGTGATGGACGCGTGGTGTGCACTCTGGTTCTGGCCGCTCACCGAGACCGCCCGCAGGGTCGGCCACATAATCGCGAAGCCGCCGAGCGTGGATGAGTGGATCGAGACGCTAACCGACCTACTCGGTACCCCGGTCAAGGAGACCCGCGGCGAGTCAAAGTTCGGCCAGTACAACCTGTTCGATGTGTCGGATTGGACTGAACTCGGCCACGCAGAGGAAACTGACCTCCTACTCGCGCAAGCAAAGGACCCGTTCACGGTTGCCGAGGAGCATCCCTGGCTCGCGGTAACCGACAGAGTCACCCTCAGGCAGGGCTTCTTCCACTGGGAACTGGACTTCGCACAGGTATTCGACCGAGGTGGCTTCGATCTCCAGGTCGGAAATCCGCCGTGGGTGCGACCTGACTTCAACGAATCCGCAGCACTCGCCGAGTTCGATGTCACGTGGGCATTGGAGTCCAAGATCGCGACCGACAAGGCGCGGACGATGAAGACTTCCGCCCTAAAGAACCCCTCGGCTCTCGATTTCTATATCTCCGAGCTTGAAGACACTGTAGCAAACCGCGCGTTTCTATCTTCCCCAAATATGTTCCCCTACTTAACAGGATTGCGGGCAGATCTTTATCGGTGCTTCATGGAGCAGACCTGGCGGAACAACTCCAACACCGGAATCGTTGCACTGATCCACCTAGTAACACATTTGACCGACGAAAAGGCGGGCAAGCTTCGGCGTCAAGTGTACGAACGTCTACGACGCCATTGGCAATTCATAAATGAATTGAAGCTGTTCGAGATTCAAGACCAGAAATCGTACGGCGTTGAGGTATACGGACAGCCTCGTGATGTTCGTTTCCTGAGCGCCTCGTGGCTGTACCATCCCGAAACTGTAATCCGCTCACTTTCGCATGACGGCTCCGGACCAGAACCTGGATTGAAGGACGATACAGGCAAGTGGGATCTTCGCCCCCATGCCAAACGCATAATACAGGTGGATGACACCGTTCTTTCCATGTGGAAGTCAACGCTTGAATCGGAGGCGGTCCCAATCCGCCAAACGCGGATGTTTTCTGCGGTAAATGAATCTTCATCGAAGACGCTTGCCGCCATCTCTCAAACCACCAGAATCGGCGATCTGGGACTCTTTTTCTCACAAGGATGGAACGAAACAACGGATTTCAAGAAGGGATTCTTCACCAAGAAATGGGGGGCGCCACAATCCCTCGCTGAGACGATAATCCAGGGCCCCCACCTGTATGTCGGAACACCCTACTACAAGTCACCAAATGCGACAATGTTGCACCAACAGGATTGGGCCGCAACGGATCTTGAGACGCTTACACCGGACGCCCTCCCTATTACGTCCTACAAGCCAGAAGACGACCAAGCGCATTATAGCGCAAACTACACTTCTTGGTCAGTTGCCAAAAATTCAAGAACGGAAACCATCCGCGCCCGCGACTATTTTCGAATCGCGTGGCGCGCGATGGCAGCAAATACCGGGGAACGGACTCTAATGGCGGCTATAGTGCCACCAGGTGTAGCGCATGTTCACGGCGTTGCCTCAGCTGCCCTTCCATTCAACTCGTCAGAATTTCTCCCCAGCATCGCGGCCGTCGCGGCTTCACTCCTTGCTGACTTTGCCGTACGAACTGTCCCCAAATCTACGATCTCTGCGAGCACCTTCGGACGCCTTCCCTGGATTTCTGATCGTCGGGTCCAAGCTCTTCTCCACTGCCGATCACTTCGACTGAACTGTGTCACCGACGCTTACCGTGAACTTTGGAACGAGTCCTTTGATAATGAGATGACGATTGATGGCTGGGCTGGTGGGTTTGAGCATCAACTCCGTACCCCACTTGGCGAAGTCAATCCCGAATGGACCCCTGACACTCCTCTCCGCATCGCCGCCGATCGTCGGCAAGCTCTAGTCGAGATCGACGCACTCGTGGCCCTCGGTCTCGGACTGACAGCGGACGAGCTATGCACCATTTACCGCACCCAGTTTCCTGTTCTCTACGGGTACGACCGCAACAAGTTCCTGTACGACATCAACGGGCGCCTCGTCCCCCAGAAAGTTCTTGCTGTGTGGCGGAAGAAGAATGATGCAATCAGCGAAGAAGAGCGCACCGCCACCAATGCAGCCGGCAACACCTACGTCTACGAACTGCCCTTCCAGTTCCTCGACCGTGAAGCCGACATGCGCGAGGCCTATGCCGAGTTCGAGAAGCGACTCGCCCTCAAGGGAGACGACTGATCGTGGCCGAGCTGCTGCCACTCGCCCAAGCCGAGACCATCAAAACGAGCCTGCTCGACTATCTCGGCACAACCTTCGCGCTCGCCGACCCCGACGCGCGACACGTCCTCGACGAGTTCCTGCAGGACCGCGAAACCGGCATGTTCCGCGGACCCTACGTGCGTCTACGGCTGCCGTTCCGAGCCGCCGACGACGGGTGGCGCGACAGCCTCGAATGGTACGAGGGCTACACGCCTTACGGGCATCAGGCAGCAGCATTCGATCGGCTCTCCAGCTTCAACCTCACTGCTGAGAAGACGCGGCCCCTGCCCACTCTCGTCACCACCGGTACAGGCTCGGGTAAGACCGAAGCATTCCTGTATCCGATCCTCGACCACGTGCAGCGTGCAAAACGCAACGGGGTCACCGGGACCAAAGCACTCATCCTGTATCCGATGAACGCCCTCGCCAACGACCAGGCTGGGCGTCTCACCGAAATTCTCACGAGCAACCCCGCACTCGGCGGCATCACTGCCGCCCTCTACACCGGTGAAGCCGGCACCAAACGCACCACAGTGAGTTCCGAAGGTCTCATCACTGACCGCGAGATCATCCGCGACACCGCACCCGACATCCTGCTCACCAACTACAAGATGCTCGACCAGCTGCTCCTCCGACCTGCGGATGCACGGCTCTGGAAGCAGAGTGCAACAAGTCTGCAGTACCTGGTCCTCGACGAGTTTCACACCTATGACGGTGCACAAGGCACCGACGTGTCGATGCTCCTTCGCCGTCTCGGCCACACCCTCAAGAGTCACTGGCACTCGAACGAGTACGGAGTTACATCTGAAGACTGGGAGCGCCCGCTCGGCCTCATTACTCCGGTCGCGACCTCTGCGACCCTCGGAGACGGCAACGACCCCACTACGATGCTCGAATTCGCCCACACAGTGTTCGGGGACGAGTTCACCGCCGAAGCTGTTGTCACCGAATCGCGATTGGGACTCGACGAATGGATCGGGGACGCGCCTGCCCGTGTCGCACATGCCGGGTACGCCGCTATCGACCAACCCGCCCTGCTTGCCCTACAGGTTGACAGCCTCGACCCAGCCGAACCCATCGCCACCACCGCTACTCTACTTTCAGCCCTCTACATCGGCGACCCCGAAGCCCTGCTTCGAGAGGTCCGGAACGGCAGCGAGTTCGTCCTCGAACTCGTCAAGAGCCACCCGATCTTCCAACAAGTCGTCGAACACACGCAGACAGCCATCCCCCTGGACGAACTGTGCGGAACTGATGGCACCCCCTCCGTTCTCACCGGCCTCGACGAACTCAAACCTGAACAGCGATCCATCATTGTCAATACGTTGCTGACTGTTCTGAGCCACGTCCGCGCAACCGTCGGCCGTGGCGCTGCGTCGGTCGACGCTCACCTGTGGATCCGAGAACTCACACGTATCGACCGAGCCGCGATCGGCACTCCGCTCTTCACCTGGAGCGACGATGGGCTGATCGTCAACAATCCGGACGACGAACTACTCGACGCCTCGTTCTTCCCAGCCATCTATTGCCGGCACTGCAACCGCTCCGGTTGGGGAGTCGTGCTCGCCCCCACCGGAACCGAACTCGACGCCGACGACGCAACGATTCGACGCCGCGCGCTCGTCAACGACGACCGATTCCGCGCGCTCATCCACGCCCCCGCCGAAGCCTCCGAATCCGAGAACGGACCGGTAACCGACCCCGGCCTGTCCGACGGCGCTGGCCTGGCATGGTTCGTCGTCCGAGAACGCCGCCTCGCACACCAGCGTCCCAGCGATTCGCTCATTGCCGAGGGCGGTGCAATTCCTGTCCTGGTGAATATGTCAGCCGACGCAGGCAGCGACTCCGTCAAGGAAATCTGTCCGTCGTGCCGGCAACCCGACGGCATCCGGTTCCTCGGTTCAGCGATCGCGACAATGCTGTCCGTCTCACTGTCCACATTGTTCGGGACACCGAATCTGGACCCGAAGGAAAAGCGAGCGCTGGTCTTCACCGACAGTGTTCAGGACGCCGCTCACCGCGCCGGATTCGTCCAGGCCCGCTCCCACGCACTGACCTTGCGCACACTGCTGCGGCAAGCGCTCGAGCGTGGAGAAACCGACCTCGATACACTCGCGCACCGCGTCCTCGAACTGGCCGGCGACGACGCCGGGGCGCGGTATCGCATCCTGCCGCCCGAGCTGGCCGAACGATCCGACTTCGAGAAGTTCTGGAAAACAGCCTCCGCGAAGAGAATTCCGGTACGGCTCCATCGAGCGGTGATGCGCCGGTTGCTTCTGGATATCGAGCTCGAGTTCGGCCTGCGCTCCGGTGTCGGCCGCACCCTCGAACGTACCGGCTCTGCACTCACCTACATTGATGTCGCCGAACCCGCTCTGCTCGCCGCTGCGCGCGACGCCGTGGACTCCCCCGACGTCCAGTTGACCTTCGACAATCCCGACGACGCGACACTGGTGCGCTGGGTGCGAGGGGTGCTCGTACACATGCGGCGCCGCGGCGCGATCGGGCACGAATGGTTCGACAAGTTCCGCCACGAAGACGGCAACCGCTGGTGGATCACCGGGGGCCGCCGACGTGGTGAGGGTATGCCCGGTTTCGGTCGCGGCAACTCTGCACCCGGCTATCCGGTTCTGGGCAAAGCTCCTGATACCGATCTCGAACCGATCGCCTCACCGCGCGGCTGGTACGCCCAGTGGACAGCGAAAACGCTCGGTGTGACGACTGCCGAGGGCGGTGTCCTGGCGCGTCTGCTCTTCGGTCGTCTGCATCGTCGGGAGATAGTCGGGCAGGCCGTGTCGAAGTCCGGAGCCCAGACATTCCATCTGTCGCCGTCATCGGTGATCGCACGCCCTGTCACCGACACCGAGCTCGCCGATGGACAGGTCTCACTGATCTGCTCGATCTGCCGCGACACTGTCTACGCCTACCCTGCGACCGTCGCTCAGCTGCGGGGCGGACCGTGCATGGTGATCCACTGCGACGGCACACTCGAGCAGCACCACATCGACGACAACTTCTATCGCCAGATGTACGCAGCGACCGATATTCGCCGAGTTGTCGCCCGGGAGCACACCAGTCTTCTTCCCGACGAGGTGCGCCTCGAATACGAGAACCAGTTCAAGGAGAAGGAACCACCGCCGAACGCACCGAATGTGCTCGTGGCGACACCAACTCTCGAGATGGGCATCGACATCGGCGACCTGTCCGCCGTGCTGCTGTCGTCTCTTCCCCGCACCGTCGCGTCTTACCTCCAACGTGTCGGGCGAGCCGGGCGCCTCACCGGCAACGCGCTCGCGCTCGCCTACGTGACCGGTCGTGGCGACCAACTCCCGCGATTCACCCGTCCGCACGACACCATCAACGGCGCGGTTCGTCCGCCTGCGACCTACCTCGATGCCGAGGAGATCCTGCGGCGCCAGTTCATCGCGTCGGTCGCCGACATCCTTGCGCGTCGCCCCGATGCGCCACATCCACGCACCACACCCGACGTACTGCGTTCGACCGAATCGGGAACCTATCTCGGCGCGCTGATCCGTGAGGCCGAGGACCGCGCCGACGAACTGGTCACCGCGTTCGTCGAAGCATTCCCGCCTCTCGACGACGACGTCGTCGACCGCCTGCGCCGTTTCCCTCGAGTCGACAATGCCACTGGCACGAGCGAATTGGCGTTGCGCTGCCATCGCGCATCGCAGGAATGGAACCGTCGTATCGAGGCGCTGCAACACCGCCGAACTGCGGTCGAGACGATCCTTCCCGGTCTGCGAGAGAAGGCGGAGTCGCCCGCGAAAACGTCCGAAGACGAGTCCGAGTTGCGCACCGCCGAGGCCACGCTGAGGCTGATCCGGAGTCAGCTGTCTGCGTACCGGTCGGAATATTGGATCAGCGCGCTCGAAACGTTCGGTCTGTTCCCGAACTACACATTGCTCGACGACACCGTGACCCTGTCGGTATCGGTGAACTGGCGTGATCCCGAAACCGACAGCTTCGAACATTCGGAGTTCGAAATCAATCGTGGTGCCGCACAAGCACTCCGTGATTTCGCACCGGGATCCACCTTCTACGCCAACCGTTTCGCCATCGCGATCGACGCTGTCGACCTCGGGATCGATGGCGAGGAAGTCCACCAATGGGCATGCTGTGCACGTTGCGGATTCGTCGCCGATCTCACGGATTCCGGTCGAGCCACGGCCCCCAGCATGTGTCCGCGATGCCACTCGACGACGATCGGAGACACCGGACAACGACTTCCGGTGGTTGAGTTGCGCAATGTCTCCGCGGTGATCCGCCGCGAAGAAGCCACCATCGACGACGCGCGCGACGAACGGAACCGGCAGGCGTACACCATCATCACCGCCGCCGATGTCGATCCCGACGAAGTCACCCGAAGGTGGTATGTCGACGGTCTCGGATTCGGCGCGAAACACCTGCGCAGCATGGACATCCGATGGCTGAACCTCGGCAGCGGATCCAGCGGTGCACCGTCTCGATACCTTGCGGGTGACGACGTGAACGTCAACCTGTTCAGGGTGTGTTCCGAATGTGGAAAGCTCGACCAGGCAACCCGGTCCAATCGACCGTCGGAACACCGGCCGTGGTGTTCGCTTCGCACCGCTTTGGAAGAAGACACCCGGACGATCGCCCTCGCCCGCACGATGACCACCGAAGGGCTGGTTCTACGCCTGCCCCCGACCATCACGCTCGGCGATTCGTTCGCGGTGCCGTCGCTGGCTGCAGCACTATTGCTGGGGTTGCGCGAACGGATCGGCGGAGCACCCGACCATCTTCAGGTGACGACCATCGTCGATCCGTCACCCGGCGGAAACGACCATCCCGCGCTGTTGCTCCACGACATCGTTCCCGGCGGAACCGGGTACCTCGCTGATCTCACAACACCGTCGACGGTGTGGGACCTGCTGCATCGGGCATGGAGCGTGCTGCACGCGTGCGGATGCCGCGCCGAGGGCAAACTCGCCTGTGATAGGTGCCTGCTACCGTTCGCCTCACTACACCAGATCCGATACACATCGCGGTCGGCTGCCCAGCACCACCTCGAAACGCTGCTCACCGGCCGGGAGCACGCCCCCGACGACGACGTGGTCATCCCGCCCGATATGCCCTGGCACATCACCGAATCCGAACCCGATGTGGAGGACGGCGAATCCGATCTCGAGAAGCGGTTCCGTGTCGAGTTCCGTGACCGCCTCCTCAAACTCGGTGCGACCATCACCGAGAAGCCCAGTGACCGTGGAGTGTCCTGGGATATTTCACTTGGATCGAGCAATCAGTGGTCACTTCGCCCGCAGGAAAACGTGCTCGGAAGCAAACCCGACTTCATCCTCACGTCGTCGCGGGCGGGTGTGCCGCCGACCGCCATCTTCACCGATGGTTTCCGGTACCACGCAACCCCGAACCACAACAGGCTCGCTGACGACGCCGAAAAGCGCCGAAACCTGCGTGACGGCGGCTACCACGTCGTCGCCGTGACACGCGCAGACGTCGACGGCGACGTTGTCGAATCACACGCGTTCAATTCAGCGCACCGCTCGACCGTCCTCGGTCTCGCCGGCGACCAGTTGTCGAAAGGCGCTCTCGATCTGGTTTTCACCAATGCCCTCGAGCTGTTGATCGCGTGGGTCCAAAACCCGTCGAAGGATTCGCGTGCGCAGCTCGCACACTGGATGCCGGTATTGGCGTTGTTCAGCGTCGGAAAGGCTGGCATCCGCACCGGTGGAGCTTCTGCGCGCGAGTTGGCACTCCGGGCCCTCGACCAGCCCATCGAACCCGATCCCTCCGGCGATACATCCGTATGGCGGTCCGGGCACATCGCTGTGGCGGTGCGTCTGACTCCAGGCGGCCGAGTGCCGATCCCTGCCGAGATCAGTGTGGTTCTCGACGATGCGGACGCGGTTCTCACCCCCGACCTGCAGGACCCGTGGCGGGAATGGCTGCACTGGAGCAACCTGCTGAACTTCCGGGCACTGCCCGCAGATCTGACCACGCGGTCGCATCTGGCGTCCGCATCAATGGCGCTCGACGCAGCATTCGACAGGCTTGCGGAGACACACGCCTCCGCGGAAGAGGCCACAACCCGCCTGACCGGCGCATGGCTCGATGCGTACGAGAACGTCGACGCCTCCGAACGGCAGTTGGTTGAACTCCTTGCAGAAGCGGGCGTTCCGGTACCCGACATCGGAGAGGAAGCCGACGGCGGGATTCCGCTGGAGATCTCCTGGCCCGACCACAAGATCGCGGTGGACGTGTTCGTCGACGACGATGAACGAGATGAACTTGTCCAAGCGGGATGGATATTCTGCAAACCCGACATCGACGACGTACGCGCACTCCTCGAGCAGAAAGGCCTCTAAGTGCCCCAGATCATCCTCGGCCCCGGCCTCGAAAAGCTCGACGGAAGTCTCCACAAGGCCACCTACGCCTTCCTGGCAAAGCTCACCAAGAGTGATCAGACCGCGGGACTGCACATCGAACCGATCAACAATTCGGTCGACCCGCGTGCCCGTACCGGTCGCGTCGACATCAGTAACCGCGCGGTGCTCTTCAAGCTGCAGGGCACCAACGAGGACGCTTCGTACGTCTTCATCGGGACATTCCCTCACGACGAAGCGATCGAGATCGCTCAGAAGAACGTCTTGAAGATGAACCCGCGTAACAACATCGCGGAATTGATCACCCCCGACGAAGCACCGAGAGCCCCCCAAACTCGAACGGCAGCAGCCCCGACGCCATCGACACAGCAGCCGGCCCGCTCCGGTCACAAGTCACTCCGTGAACGAGAATTCACAGTCGACGATCTGACCGATCTCGGAATCGACGCCTCCTTCGCTGAAGGCGCGCTCGACATCGCCGACCCGGATATTCAGCTCGAGTACGCGGAGAATGCCCCTGCGACCTGGCAGGCGAACGCCCTCCTCGACATCTTCGCGGGCGAATCCCTCACCGACATTCGTGAGAAGTACCGGATCGACGAATCCGAACCCGAAGGCGAGACCGAGGACGATCGGATCCTCGCAGGACTGCGTCATCCTGCAGCGCAGATGGAGTTCGCCTTCATCGAAGACGACGACGCACTTCGCGCCGCGATCGAAAATCCCAGCTTCGCAGCATGGCGGATCTTCCTGCACCCCGAGCAACGAGTTTTCACCACTCAGAACTTCAACGGGCCTGCACGTATCACCGGTGGTGCGGGAACCGGCAAGACCGTCGTTCTGCTTCACCGTGCCCGTGCACTGCAACGGAAGAATCCGCAGGCGCGCATCGTGCTCACCACGTACAACCGCACTCTCGCAGACAGCTTGAAAGCACAGCTCCAGCTTCTTGACCCGTCCATCCCTCTTGCCGCCGAGCTCGGCGAGCCCGGCGTCTATATCGCGGGTGTCGACGCCATCGCCTATCAGGTGATCGCATCCGCCGGAGATCTCGGCGGGACCGACGGCAAGCCCGGACCGGTCGTCGACGTTCTCGGCCCGCGCACCTCACGCATCCTCGACCGAACTCGCGACGACGAATGGCGCGTCGCCGCAGAGGAAAACGCCGGCGACCTTCCAGCTGAGCTTCGCGCAACCTCGTTCCTCGAAGCCGAGTACGCCACCGTTGTTCTTCCGGAACGAATCACCACCGAGCAGGATTACCTCAAGGTTCGCCGCCCCGGTCGCGGGGTATCGCTCAATCGTCCCCGCAGGAAAGGCGTGTGGGGAATCATCGCGGCGTACCGCGCATCAACAGCGGCTGCAGCGACCACCGACTACGAGGAACGCGCAGCTATCGCAACCCGCATCCTCGAAGACAGCACTCCCCCTGCGGATCATGTGCTCGTCGACGAAGGCCAGGATCTGAGCCCCGCACGATTCCAGCTCCTGCGAGCGCTCGCCGCGCCCGGGACGAACGATCTGTTCATCGCAGAAGACGGACACCAGCGCATCTACGGACAGCGGATCGTCCTGAAGCACTTCGGCATCAACATCGTCGGTCGTGCAAAGCGCCTGACTCTCAACTACCGAACCACCGAGCAGAACCTGCGCTACGCGCTAGGGATCCTTTCCGGCGCCGACTTTGCCGACCTCGCAGGGGAATCCGAGAGCAGCGAACATTACCGTTCGGCCCGTAGCGGACCGACGCCCCAGGTCGAGCCGGTGAAGTCGCTGGCCGCCGAGTACGACCTGATTGCCGAGCACGTGTCCACATGGCTCGAGAAGAAGGTCGATCCCGAATCGATCGGATTGCTCGTCACCACCAAGAAGGAAGGCCAGGAACTCGCACGCTCCCTCGGCGAACGCGGAGTCACCGTGACCTTCGTCGACCGCGATTCGGCCGGCAAGCGCAACGTCCCTCAGGTCATGACGATGCACCGATCCAAGGGGATGGAGTTCGCCAAGGTTGTCCTCGTCGGAGTCAGCGCAACGAACCTGCCCCGCAACTACATCGTCGACGCGCTCCCCGAAGGGGATCGCGATGCTGCGCTGCAGCGGGAACGCTCACTGCTGTATGTCGCAGCAACCCGAGCGCGGGACGAACTGATCGTGGTGTGGGTCGGTGAGCCGAGCAAGCTTCTACCCAGCACAGCCACACCGGATTAGAACCGAGGACCATCCGTGGAACGTGCCTACGACCTAGTCATCGATCGTTACGTCTCGGCGTACGACGCAGATCCACATCCCGGCTACATGTGTCCGTGTTGCTTTGGTCGGGTCCACCTTCGCCCGGGACGCGTCAAGGTACCTCACTTCGCCCACAATCATGGCGAAGGCAGAGATGACTGCGAGGAGTATCATCCGGGTTCGCGTGCATACGGTTTTCACGAAACGGCCGCTGGTGGCTCACCGCTCTATGTCCACGTCGACGACGAAACCAGGGAGTGGTCTCTGCATCTCGAACTCACCTACCTCACGGCACGCGAGACGCGACACACAGCGCCGTCGGTGCTCGGATCCAGCCGGGTCGAACTTCAACGACGTGGGTTCGGACCCCACCAGGTTGACGCGAAGGTTCTGTGGCCCGGTACCGGACGAAACTCGATTCCAGTTCCGCCCAGCCGATATGACATAGCGGTGAAGACCACTGGTCGTTGGCCCGAGAACATCCCTCCGACACGGTGGCAGCAGACAGTACGTGGCCTTCCGAGTCAGGGAATCCTGTTCGTACCCTTCCGCGGCGGTTCGCTCCGGCGATACGGGTGGTCCACACCGATTTTCTGGGGCGACCGGATTGTCCTTGTCGGCCAACCACAAGCTCGCCCACCATCGCATCTACAAGCTATGAGTCTTCGCTCGAAAACCGTCGATGGAGCCGAATGGTCGGCTTGGTCGATCACCTTGCCGCGCAAACCGAACAGTCGTTTCGTCAGCTGGCTCGCTGGGTTCGGAATCGCAATCGAGGAGCGAAGGAGCCGCACCCGCGTCGCCACACCTGCCGTCGAGTACGGAGCCGACGGAACACGCCACTTCTACCTTGGTGACCCTGTGGTCGTAATTCCATCGCCACAAGCAACTGCGATGGTGGCGGAATCACCCGCAACGATCAGCGCCAAGCGCCTGCAACGGCGCACCGTGTACTCCGTGACCGCCGTCGAATCCGGATCCCTGCACCTGCGCACTGACGCCAAGCAGGACACCGTTCGCGTCAATGTGATCACCGAGCCGAGTGTTCCGATGGACGACTTCACACCGGCATGGTCAGTCGTTTACGGGGACACTCGACTGGACCCGTTCACTACGCATCGAGGTGATCCTCGAATAACGACGATAAAGATCGTCTCCGAAATCCAACATCTCGGATTCCAAGTGGCGGTTCAGCAATCGTCCGGTGTGGAAGATCGACTTCACAGTAGTTCGGCTATCGACGCCGGGACATGGCTAGCTTCGCGACTACCCTCAGCTACGCATCTGACAATCGATGCCGGAAACCTTGGCTACATTCGGATCGATTTCGCCCCTACCCGGACGAGACCAACGTCGGTCCACAAGGCTCCGCCCAAACGGTCACCAAACTGGGAGAACGCATACGCACTCGCAGCGGAAGCGGCATGGGACGCCACAGTTCCCCACTGGCGCCTTCACTCGAACCGACTGCAGAAGGGCACTGCCCACTCTGCGAGTCGGAATCGCAGTCTATCCTGACCCAATGGGAGTTGCAGCAGGTACTCGGGTTGTCGGAAAGGTCGCCTGGGTCAGTACCAAGAGTTTTCGATTCGCCGGGATCACACCTGTGTACAACGACTTCGGCGAGGGTTGGGAAACTGCGGACCCGGAGCACTACCGAGATAGAGAAGGCCGCGAACAGATCTTTTGGCGGGAGCCCGGACCGGACATCACTGTAGGATCCGTCGTCCTGGTGACTATCGGGGAGAACCCTCTCCGTGAAGACGGACTCGCAGTGCAGAGTACCGGTCGATTGCATACAGTTCTCGACCATCACAAGCACCGTTACGACGCAACGATTGATCGCATCGCAAACCGAAAGATCTCCGCCACAACCGAAATCCTCGCCGGTTCCGATCTTTACATCTGGTGTCGCGACGACACACTCATCGGGCCGATTGGCTACAAACTCGACGAGAAGTACTTCACTGTCGCCGCGGATGATCAACGGCTTTCACGGGTTCCCATCCGAAAGGACGAGAATGCCGTCTTCCGATTCCCAGGAAGGATCTACTGCGCCCCCGAAACCCTCCCGACCGGCTATCTGGATTGTCGGCCCGATGTCGCGGTAGTGAGGACTGCTATTCGCGATGCCGTTGAGATCGCCGAGGCACGGACCAACGACGTCCCCGATTTCCTTCAAACGCGGGCCCTCATGCAACATGCCGCCAATGCCCTACGCGTTGGGGAGGACCTCGACGACCGCAAGTTCCGGTTCGAAAGAATGGCCCGGGCAATCAAGATCATTCAAGACAGCAACGACATCCGCGAGGAGGCCGAGGAACTCGCGACGCTGGTATTGAATCACCCGTCCATACGTGACGGCGTGGAGGAACATCGCCGCAGGATTCAAGCGGAAATCGCCCGAACTGCACGCGAAACTGTGGAAGCCGAACTGAAGCATGAGACTGCCCAGCTCGAGCGCATACGCCGAGAAGTCGCTGAACTCGAACGTCAGCATGCCGACGCTTTCGCATCACTCGAGCAAACCCGTCAACAAACCGCTGATGCGGAAGCAGCAGTCGACACGCAGCTGGCCTCCCTCGAGTCATCGATTGTCGAGCGCATTGCTGACGCTGTCGACAATGCGTCCGACCTTCTGTCGGATTCCGTGATCTTCCGCGCACTCGGCAACAGCAAGTCCACACCCCGGCCGGAAGCGTTCGTCCGTACGAACGTCTCCTTCGCAACCACAGAGAATGCGCCGACCGTACAGAAGGCCGTCGACTTCGACACCGTGCTCTACCGGACTGCCGCCGACCAGAATCTCTCACACAGCGCGCTGCGACGGATCCACGCAGCGGTTCGTGCCGGCCTCATCCCTATCGCAACTGGGAACGGTTCCAGCGCCGCGCTCAACGCCTACGCAAACGCAGCGTTTGCTGCCCGTATCGCTGAGCTTCCTGTCGCACACGACTTCCTGAGCCCGGTAGATCTCCTCGGCGTTCGAGCATCGGATACTACGACCCGACGAGCGCACTCGGACCTCCTACTCGCTGCCAACAGAGAAGCGGAAAAGAACGGCCCGAGTTTGCTGATCCTCGAATCAGCGAATCAAGCACCCACCGAGTCGTTTCTGCTTCCGTGGCTACGATCGCACGATCGCAGTATCGCCGTGCCACCCACACTTCAGGACATAGTCGGATCAAGACGGGTACAGATCCACGAAAATCTGAGGATTGCCGCAACAGCGGTATCCGGGACCACGACAGCACCGCTGAGTCCCGATATCTGGGGATTCTGCGTAGCGATCGATGTTCCACAGCCGCGTCCTGGATCACCGAAGATTTCGGAACCCACCCAACTCGTACCCGACGCACCCGTTCCGACGTCCGATCACGTCGCCCGACTCGTCGATGATCTCGACGACGCATTCGACGAATGCTGGATGATCGACAACGCAATCGACGACGCGGCCCGACGGTTCGGCGAGGCACTCCACCAAGTCGTACACGCAGACTCCATCGCGTACGCGATCGCTGAGTGCGTGCTGGTTCCCGCACTTGCAACTTCTGTACCTGCAGCCGGCCTGAATGATGCGCTCGACGCAGTCGGAATGTGGTGTGGGGCCGACAGCACACAGATGCGAGGTATCCGGCGGCTCGCGCACCGACTCCAGCGGACTTTCACATGATCCCGGGCGCACCAATTATCGAGCAGTTGACTTCATCAACGTATAGCTCCCACATCAGCACAGTTCTGCGCATTCCTCCGAACACTCCACAGACAGAAATTAGCTACGAACTGGTACGAGCGATCGCATGGGCATCAACAAGCGGACGAACGCCCATTTCGACCCGCTCGCTGCTCGACCGGATCATGGATGCAGACGCTGCGCTCAACGACAACTCTGTCGACGAGCAGGCACGCCGACAACTCTATCGACTCCGGTTGGACGAACTTGCTCTGGCCGGCGACCTCGCTGTGCTCGGGCGCGGCCAGTGGGTTTCCTCCATTGGTTCGATAGTCCACCAGGACGACAGCGCAATGCAGTCCCCGATCCTGGTGAGCGGCATTCCAATCAGAGTTATGCCCACCTCGACTCAACGATCGCTCACACTCCACGGTCCAACTCGCATGATCGATCACGTCGAGAATGTTCAAGGTCTCGGCCTTCGCCATATCAACCTCGACGAGTGGGCTCGCGTCCCCGACTCGCCGCTCGATGCCTGGACTGCAAACATGCTCGAATCCCCACTCTACAGACCTCATGAAGCCTCCGCGCCCATCCGTGTCTATCTGCCCGAATCAGCAACCTCCGGCGCCCTACAGAAAAATCGGTGGTTCCCAGTACACAAAGGACTCACCGGCCGATACCTCTCCCGGCACAAGGTCCCGGGCGGATGGACCGAATTCACCGTTGTCGAACTGGATTCGGGCGTGGCGAAGGAAGCGCGCGAAGTCGACCCACTTGATGTTCGGCGCTTGATGTACGGACTGGATCATCGATCCGGAAAACACACAGTCGCCGATGTGCGGACGGACGGCAACGTCGTCCGCATACGCTTCGGAAACCCACTGCCACATCCCGAGGCCCGCATCATGTACACGTTGTGTGGGCTTCCTACACAGGACATGTGGAGCGTGCGGCGAGATCCGCAGATCGCTCGAAAGTGTTTATCCGAATTGATGATCGCATATTGAAGGTTCCTCAGTAAGTCGACCTAATGGGAGCTACCGACCACGTCATGACCGCGACAGGGTCGGTGGCCCCCGGGCCAGGCAGGCGATAAACCCCACCCTGGCGCCGCTGCTCGACGCGCACCGCGCCCACGGACCCGAAGCACTTCGCCTGCTTGCCGACAGGGCGTACTCGCATCCGAGCACCCGAAAGCACCTGCGAGAACAAAGAATCTCGCACACCATCCCCAAACGCAGCGACCAGATCCGACGCCGCAAGGCCAAGGGACCGGACGGAGGTCGACCGCCGACATTCGACAAAGACCACTACCGCGAACGCAACACCGTCGAGCGTGGATTCGGGCGCCTCAAGCAATGGCGCGGTATCGCCACGCGCTACGACAAGTACGCGACCACGTTCCTCGGTGGCGTACTCCTCGGTGCGATTGTTATTCATCACCGTGTCCGCAAATAGCAGACACACTCTAGTTCTTCACACGGTCGGACCTATGAGCCAATGCCCGGGACAGGACAGCTGCAATGTCCGCAGGACGGTGCGTGGCGGACAAAACTTGAGAATTGGGCCGCTGAATCGAAATGGGCCGCTTGTCCCACTCAGAGCGAAACTGCGAGAGCGCGTGTTGCACCTCGGCATTCTCGGAATGCACTGGGAAGTGTTCTGGCATCCAACTCGGCTTTTCACCGAGCATAGCGGTCACCAACAGCGCTGCAGCGCCCCCGTACCCTCCGGCAACGAATAGCTCTGCGCCCGCTACGACACTCAGCCGCGCCTCCTCTATCGTACCCGGCTCTTGCCCTGCATAGCCTTGCAGTTTGCCTCCGACAACGATCCGCGCATCAGTGTGTTCAGCAACATACGTCCGCATCGCGGTGAAAGCGGCTGAGTCGTCAGCAGTGTCAGGTATCTGTTCAATGTTTCGAAGCGGGATAGGGTTCCCGGCACGGTCGATGCGTGTCAACTTCCCGAACTCGCCCAGACGTTGCACCACCTGTTCGAGCCGCTCTTTTGGAGTGTGCCGGACGACTGGTTCTGCAAGCACGATTTCCAACGACGCCGTCCGGTCTCTGAATCGCTGAATCTCGTCGAGCAGGATCTGTGTATACCCGGTCTTTTCCAGGTGTCCTCCGTAGACAATGGTGCCGCCGCCAAGGAACACGGCCCTCGCGGTTTCAGCGACGACCATGCGGCAATGCCGTTCAGAAAGCCCTAAAGCAGAAAGGTCTGCGCTCTCAGAAACGGAGAGGGCGATGCGTCGGTGGGCGAGAGCATCGCGGGCGATCAGTGAGGGTTCGTTCACGACGACAGCACTCCTCCTCGGGTGGCAAAAGTCCTCGGCGTTAGAATCTCGACCGAATCGGTGAACCCGGCGAGAGAACACAGTGATTTCACCACGTCACGTTCCTGCGGCCCTAAGGGCGGGTCGGGATGCATGATCCAGACGTGCTGGTCCCCTGGGTCTTCTTGTTGATGCCCGCGGAGCCACTGCGTTAGCGTCACCGGTTCCGGTGCATGCACCGGCAGCCAATCAAACCCGTCGCTCTCGTGATACACCCGTTGCGCTTCCCACAAGGCACGTTTCAGCGCTTCATCGACGAGACTATTTAGAGCGGCGACGATCCCCGTTTCTGGGCTTTCAAGACTGCAGGGCACCGTGGGAACATGGTCCATGAGGAAAGAGCCGCGGTCTTCCCCGCCGGTAAGTGCGTGGAGACATACGATCGGCACGTCAGCAGTTTTCGCGGTGAGTACTTCCCGTTGCGTCCATTCACGACCCGCGTACTTATCCGTACGAACCATCAGCAGTGCGGACCCTTCGGCGTTGCCATCGAGCACGGCTTCCCAGTCGTCACCGGCCTGGATGTCTTGCGCGTCGAAGAAAGCACCCAAATGCGTACTGTGAATCACATCACGCACGTGTTGAGCGATGTTCGCGCCACTATTTGCGTCAGTTTCGACCAGTGAGGAGTGTTTCGTGTGGCTGATGAACACGCGGATCTGAGGTACGCCGGTGATCCACTGTGTGATCGCTTGACTCACCTCTCGGCCGAGGTGTCCCTGTTCATGGAGCGACACCCCGGTAAGCGCTTGGGCGCTACCGACGAGTTCCCCGATGCTCGAACCCGCCATGTCGAAGTCTTCGGCGAAGAGAGTGTAGACCTTGACGTGTTCACGCGCGTCCAGTTCGACGATATCCCTGATGTATTGGCCCCATGCTGGATCATTCTTGAATGCGGTCGCGAGCGCGGCACCGACATAGAGGATGATGACATTGCGGTGGGCGGGCACAATACCGGGGGCGAGTTCGTCGCTGATCCCCATGGGGCGCGGAGCGCCGTCCGCCCCCCATGGCGCGCTCCGCGCATACACTTCTACCGCGCCGCCAGCGAGACCGGAGAACGCTGGGGAGTGGTAATGGTCGTCAAGTCGGGTGAAGAGTTGCTCCCCATCGAACTCTCCGGGGTGCCACACCGCGAAAACATCAAGGATGGGCGGTGTCACAGCCATGAAATTCTCCCTTCAATCAGGACTCGGCCAGGTTGACGTGGTTAGGGCAGGAACGGTTGTTGACCATCAGGTCAGAGGTCGACCCGGTAGCCGGATCCATATCGTTGCGCCTGGCGACAGCCTCATCCACCCATTGCACAATTGTGCCATCGCTCGGAGCCGGTGGGTACACCCGTGCGTACCCGGTGTCGACGCCGTCTTCTTGAGCCAGATTCAAGGCGAGCCGTGGCGGGAGCTTCGGCGTTGCCAAGTCCTGGGTGCCAGGCAATTGCACCCCGATCAGACCTCCACGCTGACTGTCCTTGAAATTGCGGAGCGTGGCAGCGATTTCCCAGTCCACGTATCTCCTCGCCCAGGTGCACTGGCCAAGGAGCACCACGGTGCAGGAGGTGCCGGCGATCTTGCCCTCTCGGATTCGGCGCATCACGTAGTCGCTGTCACCGCTTTCGATGTGCTCGGTGAAGTCGTCTCCGAGTTCGTGCAGCCCGAGGCTTCGTATCTCGCTAAAGTACTGGCTGTACCGCCGGATCCAGATGTTCGCTTGGATCTCATCAGTCTGGTGGAATGAGATGAAAATCTTGCGTGCCATGACTTTACCCTTCCGGTTACAGCGCGCTACGTTCGGCCATACCGACTTCGCTGAGGTCCTGCAGACTCAGCTTCACTTCTGTGGGAGACTTTGCCCACCCCGGCACGCTGCTTCCGAAGCTGACCCCTACCTCGGGGCACAAACGCTGATGACGGGCGGGATCGTTCCGAATCGCAGAGATAAATCGCACCCAGTACCGTGGGGTCAACCCTTCAGATCCGGCTTTAGCTGCGAACCTGGCCCCCAGGATTGCAGCTTCCGGTGAGGCTTTCCCCTCCCACCCGGGAAGATCCGTCGAGAAGTCCAGTGTGGGGTTTTCCGAATGGGCCGACCAATTGATTACGGCCTCAATCTCATACACGCGCTGGCCATTCTTCAAGAGGTAGAGGCCTACGGCGGCAAGCCATTTCTCCTGAACCCCGTGACAGACCTTCACCGTAGAGTCCGGCGGGATTCCCGCTTCCGAAAACAGGACCTCCACTTGGTCAACCAGCGCCTGCGAACGCGTGTACGCATATGAATAGGTGAACGTGCTCATCGTCTCCTCCTCATTCCCCGACGTACGATTGGGTGGCCAGCATGCGTTGGTGCCAGACATGCAGCGCGAGAGTCTTCACCTGCGCCCCGTCCAGTCGCCCCGTGGGGAGCACGCGTTCAAGCTCCTGACGTTCCGTGCTCCTCGGGAGGATCAGACGGGGCAGGGAAGCAGCATGTCGGCGTACCGCCGCGTCCGAAGATTCCGCGAGAACTTCCACGAGCAGGTCGGAGAAGAACGCGATCGGCGCCTCCTCCAGTTCTCCCAACAGCTCGTTGATCTCAGTCGGCGAGAGCATGCTGCCTAAGATGCCGGTGACGATGTGGGCGCGTTCTTCTGTGGTGGGGAGCCACGGGAAAGCGCGCATCCGGCCGGGGCGACGCAATGGCGGATACACCTTCGAGAGGTCGTTGCCGGTGATTATCACCGGCACCCGGCGGAGAGACCGATCACCTGCGCGGGTAGGGCTGTCTGCCAGGTGCATGAGTTGCGCCAAGACCTGCTGGTGATTGACCGTCGTGGTGCTCTGCGCCCATTCACCGACGGTCGTGTCAAAGTCATCGACCACCAACACCGTCGGGTTGCCTTCGTCGATCCGATGGCCAGCATCCTCATACGTGTCAAGTACAAGCTTTCCCGGCATTCCCGCCCGGTCGCTTTCCAGATCCGCAGCATTGATCGAAACAGGGAGGATGCCTCGACATTCGAGATGCGTTCGGACCTGGAAACTCTTCCCGTCACCAGGACGCCCGAAAATCCCGAGAACCAGCGGCCACGCCTGCACCCCGGTGTAGTTAAAGACCAAGTGCTGGTCTATCGCGTATGAAAACCGTTCCGGAATACGCACATCCTGAACTGTGGAACCCATGCCTTCTCCTTCTAAACTTCGTGGACTCCGAGGTAACCACACACCACCGACACTCCCGACACGTGCAAAACCAATCTCAATATGACCCAGCACATTGGAGCTTCATACCATCATCAGCCCGGCGGGACGCGACGATGACCGTCGTGCAAGTATCGGACGATCGCCTCACCGACGTCGATGGGGATCGGGAGAAGCTCGTGACGGTGACCTTTTCCTCGGATCATGATTTCACCACGCCGCCAGTCGATGTCATCGACTCTCAATCCGGCAACCTCAGCGCGACGCAGCCCCAGCCGCCATAGTGCCGTCAAGATCGCATAGTCGCGTAACCCGACGTCACGGTTGCAGTCGCAGCCCCCGAGTAGACGGGCGAAATCGGATTCGTCGAGTTCACATGGCACGGTGCGACGAGGTCCGGCGAGCTTCGGCAGCGCCGTGACGAGCGGGTGGGCGGTGATGCCTGTGACGTGGAGGAACCGCAGAAACGATGCCAACGCACTCACCGTCTTCTTCGACCATCCGATGCTCGAGCATGCGGTGATCGCGACGATGTAGGCGGTGGCCGCGGCTGCCGATAGTTCCTCCATCGGGTGGTCTTGTTTTCTGCAGAAGGATTCGGAGCCGGTCGATGCTTGCTCTGTACAGATTCTTCGTTCAGGGGCGCTATCGGACGTCATGCGCGCAGAAACGAGTAAGGACCGAGCGCCATTCATCCCGTAGCGCGGAGCTTGAAGGATCCAAGAAGTCGCCGATATCGTTGGTTCCGCGCCGCTCACCAATCCATCGCTCCTGTCCTCAAATCCACTACCGTGTACCGCTGCCCGCCGCTGAATCCGGTCCGCGTTGAGCCGATCGCCATTCTTCCCATGGACCCCTGCCGCATTTCGCGATCAGAGTTCGTCCAACTGCACCATCAACTCTGCGAGAACCATTACTGTCGCTGCGTCACCGAGACACTCAAGCGCAGCCGTTTCGACTCGGCCCACCTGGACCGCCGACATCCCCAACCGAACACCGATATCGTTGTGACGCTTCGGCGATTCACCTGCGAGTCCGAACCGAAGGATGAGCACAGCGACCTGCTGCGGATCCAACACAGACAAGCACGCGAGCACGGTGTCGAGGTCATCGACGTCCCCATACGCTCCGACCGACAGTAAGATGCGGCGGACATCCACATCTTCGGACTCAACAGTCGGGGCTACCTCCGGAGTGTCATCCTCGACCAGGCGATGCGCGATCTCGACGATGTCCTCATCGACGTCAATAGTCGCCTCAAACTCCTCGGAGTCCACCCCCACAGCCGAGGACCCGACGTCTGCTGCTCCCCCGTTGTCCCGCTCGATTGCGAGCCACGACCGAAGTAGTTCCGGCGCCCCTTCCGGACCGACCGTAACCACCTCGGACGCAATGCCCGTGAGCTGTTCCAGGAACGTACCGTGGGCGCCGGTGCTCGGATCTTCCGAACTTCCCTTCGCGTACATGACCAGGAACGATGCCGCCCGGCCATCCAATTTCGGCCGAATGATTCTTCCCATGCGCTGAATCATCTGTCGCCGGGTCTTGCTGCTCGCAAGAATCACGCCGACATCCGCCTCGGGCACGTCGACACCCTCATCGAGGACCTTCGGTGCCACCAACGTCGTGACAGCACCATTCCGGAATGCTGTGAGCAGCCGATTCCTGTCCAACCTACTCAGCTCACTCGTGAACGGGGCAGCCAGCACACCTTCCTCGAGTAGAACCTCAGCCGCCGCCCGGGCAGATTTCTTCGTCTCCGAGAATGCCAACGCTCGCCCAGATTCTCTGAGCACAGTGCCGAGGTCGCGGAGTGCGTCCAGTTTGCTGCTGGATTCGGCCAGCAGTGTCCGTCGCTGCGAGATTGCGTGCAGGTATCGGCGTGCCGTCCACGTCGCCTTTTCGGCATTCGGACCGTCGCTGAGGAGCTGAACGTCCCGCATGAACTCACCGAATGATTCGTCGCTACAACCCAAGTTGTGGATCAGTTTGCCGTACAGCTTCCGAGCGAGCTCGTCACACTCTTGGTACTCCGCTGCTTCGACCGAGTCGAACGGCACCTCGACGAGCATCACCCGAACGGGCGCCAGGATTCCGTCTGCGCGACCACGCTCATATGTACATCCCTCGATCACCGTCTCGAAGTACGGGAGCAACAATCGCTCCACGCCGTCGTCGTTGCGCTCGAGTGTCGCAGTGAGTCCCATCCGTTCGGTGAATGCATCCAAGAGGAGCCGGGAGTATCTCGGTGCACCGTATCGGTGCACTTCGTCAGCGATCAACAGCGCCGGCCCGACCGGCCGCGGCGCCGAAAATCCTGTCGCCGATTGCACTGTGCTGACAACAATTCGGTGGCCGCGGAACGTATCCGAGTTTCCGTCCCCTCGTCGGCCGACCGCGACGCCGGGCAGTGAGTTCCCGATCTCGCGGTGCCACTGGTTCAGCAGCTCCACCCCAGGGACCACCACCAAAACACTGAGTCCACGAGCAATGGCATCTGCAGCAGCAGCAATGCCGAGTGCGGTCTTGCCGGTCCCCATCACCGCCTCTACGACAGCGCGACGATCTGCTTCCACCCACGCATTGAACGCCTCACTCTGCCATGCCCGCAGCGACAGCCCCTCGATCGTCGCCGACGTCATCGAATCGACCGCACCCAGCATGTTCCGTTCGAATCCACCATTCGCGACAATCGGCCTTCCCTCTCCAGTCTCGCCAGAACCTGCAGAACTGTCTCGTCGTCGAGTCTCGTCAGCTTCTTCGCGCGCTCCACCGAAACCGAGGCGATCGCGGCCGCTGCGGTGAGGACCTCGGCTGCCGAATCCACATGTGCCGGCGGCAGATCAGCAATCGACGAACCCACACGGCCCGAGCTTTCGACGGCCGATCGCTCGACGACCTCGGGCCTTGCCGGTTCCACGAGACCGTAGACACTGGGTCCCCGCTCAGGCAGCCGCTCTACCCTACGATGCGAGACAAGCGCGGCCATCACCGCCTCGACCCGGTCACGCGGCTCGTCCAGCCGATAAGCCAGATCGGAGAGCGAAACCGGACCGGATCCCAACATCTCGACGATCATCGACTCGAGCATCGACGACGGGTTCGACGCGGGATCGTCCGCCTCGCGACCTGCCGCCGCCGGTGACGGAGCATCGGCAGGCTGCCCGACGACACCGGTGACGCGGTACTCCGTTCGCTTCCCCATCACGGAGATCTCGTCCACGACGCCCGCGAACTGAAGCTTGTCCAGCTCCGCGAGCACGACCTTCCAGTCCATATCAAGCCGGCCGGCAAGCTCAACGACAGGGAGCGACCCGTTCCCCAAGGTCTTCACGATCATGCCCCCCACCGGGGACAGCGACTGTGCGTCAGGTACTTCGACGAGAGCAGCCACTGGCTCGTAGGGTTCAACGGCAGCGACCTCGACTACAGGCTGCAGCGCTACCACTGCGGGTTCGGCAATCGACTCTGCAACCGTCACGGACTCAACAACAGTCAGGGGATCCGGCTGGATCACCTGGATACTGGCCAAGTCAACAACGTCCTCGGCCAAGGAATCGTCCTCGACCAACTCGACAGGGGCCCAGTCTTCATCGGACGCGACAACCACGTCCGCGACACCCACCACGTGCGGTGTGATCCCCCGCCGCTCGAGCTCGACCCACAACCCCGCCATCGATCCGACGGGGTCAAGGTAGTACTCGGATTCGCGGATCCGCCAGAACTTCCACCCGCACCGCTGCAGTTCACGTTCCCGTTCGAGGTCGGCGCGCTGCTGGTCGGGGCTCGTATGCCAGTGGTCGCCGTCGCACTCGACCGCCAGCTTGCCCGCACCACCCGTCACCACCAGGTCGATGAACCTCCCGTTCGCCTCGACCTGAGGATTCACGTGGTAGCCGCGCGCAACGATGTCGAGGAACACCCGCTGCTCGAAGAGGCTGTCGAACACCCCGTGCCGCTCGTCGCGTGTCACGCCTCCCGGCATCGATTCAGCAGGCGCCGGAGATGTCGACTGCATGTAGGTGAGCAGCGAATGCCGGAGATCCGTCGACTTCAGCGAGTCGACGGTCCGCGAGTGGAACAACCACAGCTGGTCCTGCGCCCGCGATGCCGCGACGTTGAATCGTCGCTGGTACTCGGTCTTCGTCATCGCCATGATGTTCTGTTCCGGCGCGACGACCATCGACAGGAACACCACGTGCCGCTCGTCGCCCTGGAAGTCCGGCGGAGTTCCGACGCGGAGGCGTCGCTGGTCCCACTGGTCCGGAGTCAGCCTGTCGAGCAGTTCGTTCTGGATGACGTCAACCTGCGACTGCCCCTGCAGGACGACCACGCCGAACGTCTTCCCGTCGTATGCCTTGTCGTCGAGGCATTTCGCGAGTGCGTCGGCGAGAGCACGAGCCTCGACCCGGTTCGTCAACGACGCGTTCTTCCCCGTGACGACACCGCCCTCGACGTAGGTGGTACGCAGCGGAGGCAGACGATCCGCACCGAACTGACGCACCGGAACGAGCGGTGCGTCCGCATAGAACTGGCCGCTGGACCAATTGATGATCTCCGGCATGCAGCGGAAGTGCTCCCGCAAGCGGATGACGCTGCCGAACCGCGACCGCAGCAGCGAGAACACGCTGGATCGCGGAGTGAAGCTGTCGCGCAGATACTTCGGGATGTCGGGAAGGTACGAGTCGAGACGGCTGAACACGCCGTCGAGAGCACCCGACGACACATCGCTCGGTGCGCACTGCTTGTCGTCGCCGACCACGATCACCCTCGGCGCCAACCACAGCAGGAACAGGCTGCTGATATCGGCCTGGCTTGCTTCGTCGACGATGACGACGTCGAACGAATTCTGCTCGGGTGGAATCGAAGCCAACACCTGCTGCAGCGGCATTACCCACGCCGGCACCGCGCCCTGCGCGACCTGCATGGCCTCACGAGCACCTGCGCGGTAACGCTCGGCGTACTTACCGGTGCCCTTGCCGATGCTGGCGACGTGGTCGCGATACGTCTGCAGGGCCTGGACCTGGGCTGCGGTAGTCCGGTCGAGGCATGCGCTCCACGCCTTCTCCGCAGCGAGCTGGGCGGTGAGCCGCGCGATGTCCTTCTCGACAGCGTCGAGGTCACGATCGAGACTTCCGTCTTCGCTGCGCGCGTGGTTGCGTCGGACCCATTCTTCTGCCCGACGCCACGCCCACGCGCGGTCGATGTAGGTGAGGCGGGCCGGCCACTCCGGGCTCGTCGAATCGTCCGCGATGGCCTGCGCGAGTGCGGGCGCGGCATTGTCGAGGCGGGTGTGCAGCGATTCGAGGTGCAGTTCCTCCTGGTGTTCGCGCACAGCGCCGTCCCACGCATCGAGGGCTGCGCGGATGCCGTCGAAGTCCGCGGTGTCGAGCGCGAAGGTCAGTGCTTCGCCTTCCGGCGACCGTCCGCCGGCGATCGTGCCCCGGACCGAAGCGGCGACGGATTCGAGCCAGTTCTTGTGCGCCTCCGCGTTCCGCGCAGCGGCGATGGCGTGCGCCGACTCCGCGACGGACCGTGCTTGGTCGATGCTCGCGATACGCGGTGCGTCGGGGCTGACCTCCTGCAACGCGACCACCACCTCGCGGGCGCGAGCCACGAAGTTGTCTACGACGGCCCGATCACGGTCGATCTGCGTCAGGATGCTGACGGCGCGGCTGCGTGGTCCTTCGATGGGGATGTCGATGCCGAGGTCGCCGAGAACGACACCCACCGCCCGCACCGCGTCGAGGACGCGCAAATGTTCAGCGACGACGCGTGCAGTCGCGGCGGTAGTCGCTTCTACACCGTCGACTGTTCCGAGTTGACCGACCGCTTCAACCGCGGACTGTTCGTCGCTCCGCCGGAACCGGGAGATGCCGCTGCGCCACGTGTCCCCTGCTTCGAGTTTGCGGGCCAGCGCGTCGTACGCCTCGAATGCTGCCCGTCCCGTCACCGGTGTTTCGACCGCGCTGGTGCCGACGAAGTGGTCTGCCGCCTGCGCGGCCTGGACGAACTGCGGGATCTGTGCAGTCTTCCCCCACAGGTGCTGTGCCTGCCCGGACAGAACGGCGTCGGCGGCGCGTTGGAATCGCGGATCGAGCTGCTGCACGTCGCGAAGGACGCCGCGCAACTGTTCGCACAGACCCTGGATGCGGCCGAGGGTGTCGGGTGACGCGCCGTCGAGCATCCGCAGCAGACCCGGCACCTCACCACCGGCCTCCGCACCTGGTGCCTGGGCGACGGCGTCGCACGCATTCCTCAGGTCGGTGACGTCTGGCAGCGAGAGCTCGGGAAAGACCTGGCGACGACGACGCGCGCGTTCTGCACTCGACCGCTGGTGCAGCGCGAGGAGCGTGTGGAATTCCTCCGCTGTCAGCGGTGGGGTGTCTGCGAGGAGCGGTACCGGCAGCCATCGATGCTGGGAAGACTGTGTCTGGACCTGTCGGACGATCGACGCCGCCGTCCCTTGAAAACCCGGGGCCACCTCCGGATGGACGTACGTTTCGGCTTCGCGGACCTGGCGGATCTGTTCCGTCAATTTCGCGCGACGACTCAACGCGTCGTCGCGTTGAGCTGCGACGTCGGCGATCTGCTGCTCGGTGCGTCGGCGGTTGAATTGTGCTTTGCGGGTGGCGATCTCGCTGACACTGCGATTCAGCTCTGCAGAACCGCCGCGCGCCGCGTCGGTCACCGACACACAGAGTTCCTGCAGTTCAGATGGGAGCTTGTCGCGGAGGACGCGCAACGCCTGCGCCTTTTCACTGGTCACCAGCACCCGCTGGCCGCGCGCGAGCAATGCCGATACGAGGTTGGCGATGGTGTGGGTCTTGCCGGTGCCGGGCGGACCTTCCACCACGACGCCACTGTCGCCAGTGAGGCGGTCGATGATGTCGCGCTGCTCCTGGTTCGCGGGCAGCGGGAACAGCGGATCCTCGGCGAGCAACGCCGACGACGACGTCCCCGACCGATCGAGCCACGCGATGCGGTCGGCGGGTTCGATCGCTTCGACGAGCTGCGCGAGCCCCAACGGAACCGGACTCGACTCACCTGCCGCCGCCTCGGTCATGCGGTCGTAGTACTCGATCAGCGCGTACGCTCCGCGCTTGCGCAGGACAAGCGCAGGCGACGACGTCAGCAATCGGTCGGGTGAGGGTGCGTCCTCAGCTCGGTCGACGACGTCGACACGAACCGTGAGAGCGCGGTCTGCCCAGTCCTTCAGGAACACCGTGGCCGCCGGATCGACGGGAGAGGTGACACGTGTCGCGAGGGATTCGTGCAGTGTGCGGGTGCCGGACGGGTCGAACACATCCAGACCGGTGAGAAGCTGGGTGTCTTCGAGAGACGGGGCAGCCTCTGGGTTCAAACGGATCAGCAGGTCTCCGGATGCTGCGTGTCGCTCGATCAGCGTCGACTGCGTGATCAGGTGCGTGCGCACCTGCTCCCCCGCCACATCTGCCGATAGCTGCAACAGCCCGGACGCAATGACCAGCTCCAACGACTCCGGCTGGGCTTCGAGGTCGAGCATCGCCCGCTGCAGAAACGTGTACAGGTGCCATGCGGGACGACGCTCCCGGTCCACGGCCGCCCACGCGTGCCATTCGTCGAGCCAGGGATCGAATCCGTCGAGGTCGTCCGGGGCTTCCGGGCTCAGCGTCGGCTCCAATGCCGAGTCGCCGATCGACCCGCGGACATACTTCATGACCTGCTTGGGCGGCTGCGGCGGATCTTCGAGGTGAACTCGGCGGGCACGAAGAACGACATCGCCGGCCGCTGCGTCAGTGCTGAGTCCGACGTCGAGGTTGCCCTCCGCAAGCGACATCACCGCACGATGCCTGTCGACGACTCGGACCGGGGCGCTGCGGGCCTTGACCAGCTCGGACAAGAAAGTGAGCAGACGTTGTACGCGATCCTTCAGTTCAGGATCGTTCTCTCTCGACTCCACAGACACCCCGCTCACCCTGCAGCAATACTCCGATCCATCGACGGAAACGGACAAAATACACCATAGGGAGGCGTGCGGACACTTGTGCATCCGCCCTCTTTCCGCTTGGCGTCTTTCCTCCGAATTACGCCTCCGTCACCGTTGCTGGCCTGCACGAACAACAAGTAATCCGTACATCTCGGATCGGGCATATGGACGTTACATGTGCGCAACTCGGTGGTCCCTGCCGGCGCCGTGTCGGGGGCGAGCCACCGACAACGCACTGCCAAACGAACGGACTATCGACTCGGAGCACCTGCCAGCAACACTGGGAGGATTACCAGAGCCCGCCTTCGAGCCTCCATTCCTTTGTCAACAGGCCCACGAGTTCCTTCTGACGTTCCTCGAGAACGTCGACAGTCCACGTCTTCTGCTGCAAGACCTGAGTGGTGATCGCAAACGACGCAACTCCGTACCTGGCCGTGAAGTACTGAGCCTTCTTACGATCGAAATCGTAATTGCCCGCCGAAGCATTCTTCGTTCGATTCAGCAGCACCAAGTTGCCGAGCCGGTGCGTCCAGAATTCACGCTGTGCAGGCGTGAACCACTTCATCCAATCCGACCCCACCTTCGGGTTCTGGGGAAGCACATGTTCGACAGAGATACGAGGGTGGTCGTACGACACTCCTGATGCATTCGACAACAACTCGTCGAGGCGCAGGAGCACATACTTCCGCACCGGGGCAACCTTGTAGATCTCACCCTGCAAGCGATCGCCGGCCTCCTTGATCTCGTCGCCATTCAAATTGAACGCGGGAGAATCGAGACCGTGTCCGGCAGTGAGGTCTTTCAGCAACTGGATGTAACGCGAAGCGCGTGGAGTCGCGTATACCCGGCGTACCAGCATGCTTGCGGCGAGTCGCTCGAGTGAGCCGAAAAAGCTGTTGAGGAAATCCGGGTCATCGCCCATGTTTCTCAGCGCCCACAGAGCAGGTGCACGCCAATCGCTGTTGTCCAGCTGGTTCAAACGCTTCAACCAGCGGTTGACCTCTTCCGCGCCCGACGAAGAGGTGTAATTCTGGTCCCGCAGGATACCATACGCCTCGGCGTAGGGAACCACGACAGTGTCGACGAACTCGGCTCCCCTACCGGGAATGTATGAGGAAAGAACCGACTCCTCGAATTCCTTCAGCAGCTCCTTCTTGGGCCGTTCTTTGACGACGATCGTCCTGATATGCAGGAACAAATCGGCGAAGTCGTCTGTACCCAGAGCTTCTTCAGCGTCGTCCCACCTGTCCTCATACTCGTCTCGTCGGCTCTCGACCACATCGCCCACGACCCGTGCTTTGAAGATGTCCGCCGCAGAGAGATCCAAGCCGCGCGAGTTCATGACGCTGAAGATCCGGTGTGCGCTCGCAAGGTCCGGGGTGGTGACCACTACAAGGAACGTCCGGGCTGCAAGCATCTTGGTGAGCTGGAGCCGGCGCTCCTCCGCCCACTCGGATACGGTCCCGAACAGTGCGAGACCATTCCCATGGATTGCACGCTGCGCGTCTGTTCTCAAATTCTCGGGTTTGATGTCTTGGAGAAGCTTGATCCCACCCGGCGATTGGACGTGATCGGCGAAGAACTCGCGATCCCGGGCTCGAAGCGCCAAGCGTGGTTTGCTCTCGAGGTCGAGCATCAGGCTTCCCTGCTCTTGAAGCATCGCGTCGAGCTGCTTCGCGAGTTCCGGGTTGATCGTCGAGTCGCGAAGCACGCCGAGCAGGATCGTCAAGGTGGTCAGACGCTGCTGTCCGTCGATGACTTCCGCGCGCGTCGCGCTAGTAGGACTTTGTTAGGTTGGGAAGGTGTGGTGGCAGGTCGGGCAGGTACCGATCCAATAGGCCAGTGCGCGTTGAAGTTCGCGCACGATTCCGTAGAGGGTCAGTCCTGCCCAATCGCTTTTGGGTCGGTCAGCCGCAGGGTGGTGATGAACAGGTGCGCGGCGGTGACGAGGGTGGCGTGGTGATGCCAGCCGAGCCAGGACCGGCCTTCGAAATGATCCAGTCCGAGACCGGTTTTCAGCTCCCGATAGTCGTGTTCGATGCGCCAGCGGATCTTGGCCAGACGCACCAGCTCCGACAGGGGTGTGTCCTCGGGCAGGGTGGTCAGCCAGAAGTCGGTGGGCTGGGCTGCACCATCGGGCCATTCGGCCAGCAGCCACGCCTCGGGCAGGACACCGTCCTCGTCGCGGGGAATCGTGCGATTCGCCGGACGTATCCGCAACGCCACGAACCGTGAGCGCATCGCTGCGGTCGGGTTGCCCGGACCGGTCTTGGTTCCGCGGCGCCAGGTGACCTCGTTCAGCGCCGCGGCTCCGGCCGCCAGAACGAGATCCCTACAGGTCGCGGCCGCCGGGTAGCGCCGGGTCGGAGGCCGTCCGCGTCCGGAATACGTGGCGGCGGCGGGCACCGCATCGGCGGGGTGCGCGAGGGTGGCGCCCTTGACTGCTACGACGTAGGCCAGATCGCGGTCGGTCAGGCCCTGCCGGAAGGTGGCCGAGTCGCCGTAGCCGGCGTCGGCGACGATCACAGGTGGGACTCGGCCCCACGAGATCAGCTCGTCGAGCATCTCGAGGGCCATCGCGGCCTTGGTGCGATAACGCTCGTCGTCGGGAATCGCGCTGCGCCGCCGTCGGGCGGCGATCGCCGCGGCCGCCTCGGGATCCTCGGTGGCCCCGTCGTCCCAGCTCTCGGGCAGGTACAGGCGCCGGTCCAGCGGCGCGGACGCACTATCGGTGGCGGCGTGCACGCTGACCGCGACCTGGCAGTTGCCGACCTTGCCGAGGGTTCCCGAGTACTGGCGGGCCACGCACGGGGAGCCGTCCCCGTCCTTGGCGAAGCCGGTGTCGTCGATCACCCACGCATCCGAATCGATCAGATCGCACGCTTTGCGGGACAGTGTTTTCCGGACCGGTACCACGTCCCACGGCGAACTGGTCACGAACTGCTGCAACCGTTGGTGATCGACCCCGAGTCGCTGCGCCATCGGGTGCATCGATTTGCGGCGTCCGTCGAGGATCAACCCTCGCGCGTACACCCCAGCCGTCGCCCGCTGGTCCTTGCGGGCGAGCGAGGAGAACACCTCGCCGACAAACGAATCGAGGCGTTCATCGACGTCGGTCAGGGTTGCGGCATCCACCCGGCCATCGTCTCGGAAACCTCACCGAATCTCGAGGCCCCGCAACAAGAAGTGGTGAACCTAACAAAGTCCTACTAGCGGTCGTCACCAAAAGCGCGTCAGGGGTAATTCCACGCGGTGGGGTCAGCGAGATAGAGTCCACAGGCGCAGGGAGTTCTTCGTCGACCCGGTGCATGCGTCTTGGTCGCATCAGGCCGAGACCTACTTCTCCATCGTGCAGCGGAAGGTGCTTACTCCCAATGACTTCCCTGATCTCGGGACGGTCGAAGACCGATTGTCTCAGTTCGCCGGACGTGACAACGCCACTGCCACGCCCTTCCGATGGCGCTATACCCGGACCGACGCGCGTGCGCGCACGCGCGTCGGGGACCACTCCTGCACCGAGATGCCCATCGAGATCCTCATCGCGGTGAGGAAGTTGCGGTGTTTCGGGGGTCACACGGATGGCAGCATCTCCACCAGATCCCCGGCGAGGAAGGTCACTGCCACAGCAACCTCGTCAGGATCGCCAACCCCTTCCTCAGCGCGCCCTGCCATCGCCGCCCCCAGCGCGTCGTGCCCGGCAGCGAACAAGTCCCTCAGGTGCACGACGGCTTCTGCCGTCACGGCACCACTCACTTCGTCTGCAAGCAGGCGTGTGAACGAGCTACTCAATTCCTCGGTCTCGACCGCCCGGAGAATCCGGTAGATGTCGTGCGCATCCTTGTCGTTCAGCCGAGTCGGATTCTCGACCCGCTCCCCGATCTTGTGCAGTTTGGCCACCAGGAGTGCCGCGGGACCGGCAACGCGCACATTCACCTGTCGTCCGTCGGCAGGGTCGAGGGCATCGATCCAGGTCCGGTCGTTGTCGACCACCACTGCTTCCAACCCGCGAGCCCGACGCGTCGCCCGCTTCCCGTGAGGTGGAATCCGCCCGCCCCGAGTGCTTTTCGATCCTGGCCCCGCCAGCGCTTCGGGCACCATCAAGTCGACTGGGATCCCGTCGGCGTTTCGCCACGAGCCTGGCTGTCCACTGACACGATCGAGGAAGAACCCGGCCGCCTCCATGGCGGCCTCGACTCTCGGGTCCTCCGCCAAGCCCCGAGGGTCGAGTGCGAGGTCGGCATCCTTCGTCGACTCCGCGAGGGCAACGGGTACACCACCTGTGCGAAGGTAGATCGCCTGAGCTCCGATCACCACCACTGAGTCCCTGTGCTCGCCCAGCGCTTCGACGGCATCCAGCAGGGCCGACCTCGTCCGCACGAGGAGGTCGTCGTTACCGTCGACGCCACTGGGGCTCATTTCGCACCATCCATTCGATGAGTTCTTCGGCCTCAGACGGGTTGCGGCCAGGTCCGGTGAGGAGGTCTACGGCCACCTGCGCAGGAGCCACACGGGTCACGCCAACGTCGTCCTCCAGCATCCGAGCGAAAACGACGTCTGTGCTCGGTTCCGCCAGAAGTACATTCACGCCCGATTCCGTGGCGCGGAGCCCCCACGCCTGAGCGCACCTGGCGCTGTCATCGACGTAGATCATCGCGTTGCGGGGCGGCGCGTACTCGACCCAGGCTGCGGCCGCGATAGTGCCGGTCACTGCATACAGCTCGTCGGATTCGGCGACGGTCTCCATCAGCGCCTGCAATCCGCGTGGTGCGATCCAGCGAGTAACGACGCTGCTGCGCACGAACGCATAGTCCGCACTCCACCGTCGCAGCAACTCGCTCCAGTGCGGGACGACGAGTCCTCCCGCATCGGTTCGGACGATCAGCTCTTCGGCTTCGAGGAACTCCACCACTCGGTAGGTTGACCCGGTCGACGAACCCGATTCTCGAATCAGGTCCCTGATCGTCCACTCCCGGTCGACGTCGATCAGCGTCCGAACCACCTTTGCGGCAGGATCACCCTTCAGGGTGCCCCGCGGGCGTCCGGGCCCGCGCCAAGGATCCCGTTCCGCACCGCTACCCGAGATGAACAGCCCCGGCGAATCGACGTCCACCTGAACATTCCCCGTGGCGTCGACGTACGAGATTCCGGCGTCTCGGAGGCGCTTGCGCACCGGGGGCGACAGGTATTTCGCCACCACCACGCCGTGACTACCCAGCCTGCCGCCGACGACGAGATCGAGCCGCTCTCTGATCAACGGGATGTCGCGACTCTCGACGTTGCGTCGGGCCTGCAGAACCAAGTCCACGGCACGGCCATCCGGCGCCGTCACGTGGACGACCGCGTCCGCCCCCGCATTCTCAGGGGTCGCGCCGTAGCGTGTTTCCCATCGAGATGGCAGGCGGTCGATCAGTATCGACCCGCCGGCGCGCACGATCTCGGCCTCGTTACGCGGCTCCCTGCTCGTGTCCACCCTCCACCCCTCCCGGCGTTCGGGAAAGATAATACCTCCACCGCCGTTGGAATCAACCAATTATCTGAACGCTGCACCATCGCTGCCTAGCCGACGACGCATTCCTCATCGTCGTCAGGGCGCCGACCCCGACACTCAGAGCCCCCACCACACCGCTGCCACCACACCTCCGCGCAGAAAGCAATCAACCTAAATCACCAATCAGTGATTTAGGTTGATTGACATTCAAGAGTTCAAGCGCTAAGTCCGCCGGTCGAGCTCTTCCCACAACCCCGCCATCGCCCCGGCCGGGTCGAGGTAGTACTCCGATTCCCGCACCCGCCAGAACCTCCACCCGCTCCGCTGTAGTTCGCGTTCGCGTTCGATATCGGCGCGCTGCCGGTCAGGGTTGGTATGCCACTGATCGCCATCGCACGCCACAGCCAGCTTCCCCGCCGCACCCGTCAACACCAAGTCGATGAAGTAACCGTTCACGTCGACTCTCGGATTCACGTGATACCCGCGCGAGGCGATGTCGAGGAACACTGCCTGTTCGAAGAGGCTGCCGAACGCCTCGTGCCGCTCGCTGCGCGTCACGCCCGCCGGCATCGGATCGGCAGGTGCCGGCGACACCGACTGCATGTATGTGAGCAGGGAGTGTCGCAGGTCTGTCGGCCGCAACGTGTCTGCTGTGCGCGAGTGGAACAGCCAGAGTTGGTCCTGCGCCCGCGACGCCGCAACGTTGAACCGCCGCTGGTATTCCGTCCTCGTCATCGCCGCAATGTTCTGTTCAGGAGCCACGACCATCGACAGGAACATCACATGCCGCTCGTCGCCCTGGAAATCCGGCGGCGTTCCGACGCGGAGCCTGCGCTGCTCCCACTGTTCCGGGGTGAGCCTTGCCAGCAGTTCGTTCTGAATGACGTCGACCTGCGACTGCCCCTGCAGCACCACCACGCCGAACGTCTTCCCGTCATAGGCCTGGTCGTTGAGGCACTGCACGAAGGTGTCGACGAGAGCGTAAGCCTCAGCTCGGTTCGTCAACGATGAATTCTGCCCTGCAACAGCACCATTCTCGACGAGAGTGGTGCGCAGCGGCGGCAGTCTGTCGGCTCCGTACTGCCGCAACGGAACCAACGGGTCGTCCGCGTAGAACTGTTCGCTCGACCACGCGATGATCTCCGGCATCGACCGGAAATGCTCCCGCAAGCGGACGATGCTCCCGAACCGCGACCGCAGCAACGAAAACATGCTTGATCGTGGAGTGAAACTGTCGCGCAGATACTTCGGGATGTCGGGAAGGTACGAATCGAGACGACTGAACACCCCGTCGAGCGCACCCAGCGACACCCCGCTGGGCGCGCACTGCTTGTCGTCGCCGACGACGATCACACGCGGAGCGAGCCACAACAGGAACAGGCTGCTGATGTCCGCCTGGCTCGCTTCGTCGACGATGACAACGTCGAATGAATTCTGTTCGGGCGGAACCGAAGACAACACTTCCTGGAGCGGCATCACCCATGCGGGCACCGCGCCTTGCGCGACCTGCATGGCTTCTCGTGCCGCAGCCCGGTAGCGCTCTGCGTATCTGCCGGTGCCCTTACCGATGCTCGCGACATGGTCGCGATACGAGTGGAGGGCCTGGACCTGCTCGGCGGTGGTGCGATCGAGGCACGCGCTCCACGCCTTCACAGCGAGGAGCTGCGTCGTCGCACGCGCGATGTCTTGTTCGACTGCGTCGAGGTCGCGTTCGAACTGCCCGTCGTCGCTGTGCTCGTGGAAACGTTTGGCCCACTGATCTGCGCGACGCCACGCCCACGCATCCTCGATGTCCGCGAGACGGACCGGCCAGCCCAAACTCAACGGATTCTCGGCAATGGCCTGTGCGAGCGCCGGCGCGGCGGTGGTCAACTTTGCATGCAGCGAGACGAGCTCGAGCTCTTCGCGCTGTTCACCGACCGCGCGATCCCACGCGTCCAACGCCGTATTGATGCCCTCGAAGTCCGCGTCGTTAAAGGCCCGCGCCAGCGCGCGTCCCTCTGGCGATGCTCCCCCTGCGGTCTTGCCCCGCACGTCCATGCCGATGGATTCGAGCCAGGTCTTGCTTGCTTCCGCAGTACCGGCTGCAGCAATCACTCGCGCGGACTCCGCAACCGACCGAGCCTGCGCGATACTCGTGATCCGCGGCGCACCGGGGTGGATGTGGCGCATTTCCGTTTCGACGTCCCCGACGCGGGTGACGAGGTTGTCGACGATGCCGCGGTCGCGGTCGATGAACGCCAAGGTGCCGACAGCGCGGCTGCGCGACTCGTCGAGCGCAACATCGATACCGAGATCGCGGAGGACGATCCCCGCCACCCGAATCGCTTCGAGCGCGCGCAAGTGTTCCGCAACGATGCGTGCCGTGTGCGCGGTGGTGGCCGCGACACCGTCGACGGTGGCGACCTCACCAAGCGCCTCGACTGCAGATTGCTCGTCGCTCCTGCGGAAGCGCGTGAAGCCGCTACGCCATGTGTCGCCGGCCTCGAGCTTGCGGGCCAGCGCGTCATACGCCTCCAGCGCAAGCGGTCCTGTCACCGGCGTCTCGACCGAGCTAGCGCCGACAGCGCGGTCGGCAGCCTGCGCAGACTGCACGAGATCTGCGAGTTCAGCGGTCTTCCCCCACAGGTGCTGCGCCTTCCCGGACAAAACGTCGTCGGTCACGCGTTGAATTCGCGCATCGAGCCGATCTGCGTCTTCCAGGGCGCCCTGCAGTTGTTCGCACAGGCCGCGGATGCGGGCGAGGGCGTCGAGTGGCGCACCCTCGAGTATGCGCAGCACCTCTTGCAGTGCGTTGCTCCCGATCTCCTTCGGCGCTTGCGCGACCGCCGCGCACGCGTACTGCACCTCCCTCTGGGTGGGGAGGGCCAGATCGGGGAAAAGCTGGTGCCTGCGCCGTGCACGCTCGACACTCGACCGCTGGTGAAGTCCGTGAAGGGTGACGACCTCATCGACGGTCAGCGGTGGAACGTCGGCGAGAAGAGGCGCGGGCAACCACTCGTACTTGGATTCCTGTGCGCGGACCCGCCGGACGATCGACGCGGCTGTGCCCTCGTAGCCGGCGGCGACGGCGGGTTGCACGACCGTCTCCTCCGCTCGGACCCGCCGCACCTGTTCCATCAACATCGCGCGGCGGCTCAGTGCCTCATCGCGTTGCGCCGTGAGGTCGTCGATGCGTTCTTGTGCACGCCGCGCGTTGAATTGCGCTTTGCGCGTGGCGATCTCACCGACGCTATGGGTGAGCTCCGCAGAACCGCCCTGCACCGGGTCGGTCACCGATACGCACAGCTCCTGCAATTCGGGCGGAAGCTTGTCGCGGAGCACGCGCAGCGCCTGGGCCTTCTCACTGGTGACCAGCACCCGCTGGCCGCGAGCGAGCAGCGCGGAGACGATATTGGCGATGGTGTGGGTCTTGCCGGTACCCGGCGGCCCCTCGACCACGACCCCACTGTCGCCGGTGAGGCGATCGATGATGTCGCGCTGCTCTTCATTCGCAGGCAGCGGGAACATCGGGTCGCCGGTGAACAGGGCGGACGGCCTGCCGATGTGGTCGAGCCAGGCCACACGCTCTTCCGGTTCGATCGCCTCGACGAGCTGCGCCAGACCGAGCGGCACCGGCTTCGACTCGTCGGCAACGGCCTCGGCCATACGGTTGTAGTACTCGATGAGCGCTGAGGCGCCGTGCTTGCGCAGCACCAGCGAAGGTGACGGCGTGAGGAACATGTCGGGCGACGACGCGTCCTCGGCATGGTCCACGACGTCGACGGGCACGACGAGCGCGCGGTCGGCCCAGCCTTTGAGAAAACCGCGGGCTGCGGGATCCACGGGCGACGCAACCTGGGTTGCAAGGGACTCGTGGAGGCTGCGGGTGCCGGATGGGTCGAACACCTCCAGGCCGGTGAGGAGCTGGGTGTCTTCGAGCGACGGCCCGAGGTCGGGATTCAACCGCACCAGCAGGTCGCCGGTTGCCGCGTGTCGTTCGACGAAGGTGGACTGCGTGATCAGATGCGTGCGCACCTGCTCCCCCGCGACCTCGGCCGACAGATGCAACAGCCCCGACGCGAGGACGAGCTCGAGCGATTCGGGTTGAGATTCGAGGTCGAGCATCGCGCGTTGGAGGAAGGTGTAGAGGTGCGAGGCGGGGCGACGCTCGCGGTCGACGGCTGCCCATACTCGCCATTCGGTGAGCCAGCTGTCGAAACGTTCGGCGGCGTCGGTGGCGGTCGGGTCGAGAGTGGGTTCGACCGCGGAGTCGTCGATGGCTCCCCGCACATACCTCGCGACCGACGCGGGAGGTTGCGGCGGGTCTTCGAGTTGAACACGTCGTGCGCGGAGGACCACGTCGCCCGCTGCGGCAGCGGCGCTCAGTCCGATGTCGAGGTTGCCTTCCTCGAGAGACATCACGGCGCGGTGTTTGCCGAGCACTCGGACGGGGGTGCTGCGCGCTTTGACGAGCTCGGACAGGAAGGTGAGCAGGCGTTGTACTCGATCCCTCAGTTCAGGATCGTTGTCCCTCGACTCCACACCCACTCCCCTCACTCTGCGGACACCACTTCCACCCGTCGGCGGCGCGGGCACGACCAACCTTAAGAACTCTCCCCGACATGTTCATCCCCACCCCCGCTTCGCGACAGCAGGCGTCCCGCGGATCGCTCCCCGCGACGCCTGTTTGGACGCCTACCCTTCGGGTACCGCGTGATGATGGCAACGGACAGAATCGGGCAACCCTGGGGTACCCGTACCCCGTACGGTCCAGGCGAGCGGTGGCCCACCCGCGTCGACATGCACCTCGCAGAGGGAGTGAGCGAAGACGAGGTCGATACGTGGGCCGAGCGCATGGGACGGTTGAAACTCAACGGTCGGCTTCGCGGCTATTCGCCGCTGAGCCGGTTCGTGGAGCTCGAGTTCCTATTGATGGGTATCGAGGGCAAGAAACAGCTGTGGACCACGCTGCGTGATCTCGCGGAACTCGATTCCCGGCTGCCGAAAATCAACTTCGACGAGCTGATCGCCCGCGCCGAGCGCCAACGCACTGTCCTCGAGCCGTTTCGCGCACGCACCGGACGCGAAGTGTTCGGTGCTGCCTCGGCCGGTGGAGCCCTACCGCCGCAGAAGTAGTGACCGACTCATTTCTCCCACGGACGCAATGGTTGCGAGACCGCAATCGACTGCGGAAGGATGCGGGATATGAACGCCACGCAGCGTCGACGATCCGGCCGAGGAAAAGATCTCCCGGCTCAGGTCGATGCGGTGCTGTGGGCGTCGCGTGCGCTGGTCGGGATCGCGGCGGCCTCGGTGGCCGAGGTGGAAGACGTGGTGTCGGTGCCGCACTTGCGGATTCTCGTCATGGTCGACACCTGGGGACCGCTGAATCTGGCGGCGGTCGCGCAGGCGCTGGAAGTCAATCCGTCCAATGCCAGTCGCGCGGTCGACCGACTCATCAAAGCAGGCTTGATGGATAGGCGAGATGCACCGGAGGATCGGCGCAACCTGAACCTGACATTGACCGCTGAGGGAAAAGCATTGGTCGAGAAGGTCAGCGCGCATCGACGCGACTCGATCTCAGCGGTTCTGGAGCGGATGACCCCCGAAGACCGCGACTCCCTCACCGTCGCGCTACGCCGCTTCGCAGCCGCTGCGGGTGAGCCGCTGGACGGAGACGTGCTCACTCTGCTGTGGCCACCGAACCGCTGATCTCGCGTCTCCTCTGTTCGGGTGCAGGATCACCGCCGGTTTCGTCCGGCGAACACGGCGACGGCGCCTGCCGCAGCGGCCAGACTCGCCGCGACACCGAGGGCGCCGTGATGCTGCGACGCCCACAGTTGTGCGCTGCGGTCACGAGATTGATCATCGAAGATGCCGTGCGCACCGAAGTCGCGGCCGCCCGCACCGTCGGCAGGCGTGAAGAGATTCTCCGGCTGATCAGGATCGCGTGGGGTGTCGGTCTGCTGAGAGGCGTACCCCGTGCGGGCGAGATACCTGTCCAGGATGCCTGGCGCAATCGCATTGGCAGCGAGGGTGCCCGCAGTACTGGCGCCCACCCAGTACTCGCGGCGGCGCGGATGATCAGCGGCGTAGAGAACTGCGCGCGCCGCGACCTCGGGTTGGAAGATCGGTGGGACGGGCTGCGCGTGGTGCGGCAACCGCGACCGCACCCAGGAGAACTGCGGGGTGTTGACCGCGGGCATCTGCACCATCGTCACCCGGACACCGCTGCGCTCGTGCAGCAGTTCGCAGCGTAGTGCTTCGTTGAACCCTTGAATGGCGTGTTTGGAACCGCAGTACGCGCTCTGCAGCGGGATACCGCGATAGGCCAGCGCCGAGCCGACCTGCACGATCACACCGCGATTGCGGGATTTCATCCGCCGCAGTGCCGACAGGGTGGCGTAGACGTAGCCGAGGTAGCTCACCTCGGTTACGCGCCGGAATTCGGCGGGGCTTATCTCGCTGACGGGGGCGAATACGGAGGTGAAAGCCACGTTCACCCAGATGTCGATGGGTCCCAGCGTCTGCTCGGCTTCGGCGGCAGCGGCCTCCACCTGCTCGGGGTCGGCAACATCGGTGGGGATCGCGAGAGCGCGGCCTCCAGCAGCCTCGACGTCGTGGACCGCGCCCGCGAGCCCCGTCTCGCCGCGGGCGAGTAGCGCGACCTTGGCCCGGCGAGCGCCGTAAGCGCGGGCGACGGCGCGGCCGATACCGCCCGAGGCGCCGGTGACCACGACAACCTGTTCCGAATGCGGTGCATTCATCTCGGCCTCCTTGTCACGATCGAAATTGGGAGTGTGAGTTGCTTTGACGTAGAACGTGAGCGATCACGCTATGGCGAGGCGGTGGGCCGATTCGAGCAAGAGTGCATGAACGAAGGCTTGCGGCAGATTGCCGCGCAACTGCCGTTCGACGATGTCGAACTCCTCGGTGAACAGGGCAGGCGAACCGCATGCGGCGCGGTTGCGTTCGAACCAGCGCGCTGCCGCGACGTGGTGGCCCTGCTGATGTTCGGCCAGCGCCATGACGAACCCGCACAGGAGGAACGCGCCCTCGGCGTCGGCGAGAGGTTGGCCCCGATGTCGGAACCGGTAGACGTATCCTTCGCGGCCGAGTTCGGCGCGCACGGCGTCCAAGGTGAGCCGGGTGCGGGGGTCGTCGGCCGCAACACCACCGCGGATCGCAGGCAGAAGCAGCGCTGCGTCCACGCGGTCGTCGCCGGGGGCGCGCTGCCAGCGCCCGCTCGGGTGCAGCGACCGGGTATCGGTGTCGGCGACGAGAGCGTCGGCGAGGGCATCCCAGCGAACGGAGTGTGCGGCCGGAGCGGCTGCACTGATGGCGCGCAGACCGGCGGCGCAGGTCAAACGCGAGTGCGCCCACTCGGCGTTGTCGAGCTCCCAGATACCGGCGTCGGGTTCGTTCCAGCGTTGTTCGATGGTTTCGGTCGCGATCTCGACGGCCTTCCAGTGCTCACTTCCGAGGTGGCCGACGCGGTCGGCAGCGGCGAAGAGAAGCAGAGCTTCACCGAACGAGTCGAGTTGGAATTGCTCGTTGACCCAGTTCCCCAGGTGTGCGTCCGCTCCGGGATATCCGGGAAGGTCGAGGGTGGATTCGTCGGGGACCCGCCCTCCGCCGACGGTATAGGCGGGTTTCAGTTGCGGCCCGTCATCGAGGAGTCGTTCGGCGATGAAGGCGACGGAGGCGTCCAGAAGCGAGTCGGCGCCCGCTGCGGCAGCCGCGTGACCGGCGTAGCACTGGTCGCGGATCCAGCAGTAGCGGTAGTCGTAGTTGCGGCCCTGTTCGGCCCGTTCGGGCAGGGCGGTGGTCGCGGCGGCAACCATCCCGCCCGAGCTGCTGGTCATCCCCGTCAGGACCGCGCAGGCGTGCCGGGCGTCGCGGTCGGCAAGCGTCCCGTCCATGTGCGGAACACGTCGGTGCCATTCGCGTTCGGTCTGCCGCCACAGCTGGTCCGGGTTCGGGAGGTGTTCGCGTAGCGGCCGGTCGCTGAGTTCGAGGACGAGGTCGTGGTGCTCGCCCTCCCTGAGCTCGATGGCCGTCTCCAGTTGCCCGTTCCGAAGGTGGGCGCCGCGGCCGCCGGTCCAGCGCAAGTGGAGCGGTCCGGCGCGCAGCATCCTGACGTCTTCACGGTGCGCGACCTGATGCATCGGGTGGGCACCGAAGTCTGCGTCGGCAGACAACGAGACCTGAACCTGCGCGTCACCGTCCACCGCCACGATCCGGCGAAGCACCACTGCCGTGTGCGGGTCGCCCGGAAACGCGAGTGCTTCACGGCACTCGATGATGCCGGTGGTGGTGACCCACCGGCTGCGCCAGATCAGCGTCCCTTCCTCGTAATGTCCGCCCCAGGTGAAGCGCGTGGTCGCGGGGCACACGAGATATCCGCCGGGGCCGCCGAGCAGTGAGCTGAACACCGCGCCCGAATCCCACCGCGGTGCACACATCCACGCGAAGTCTCCGCGCGGGCCGATCAGGGCGCCCCGCTCCCCGTCTGCGATCAGGGCGTACTCGCGAAGCACGTGCGGTGGCCAGGAGGCGCCGAAGCCGGACTCGTGGGGCGCCATGAATTTCGCCTCCCTCGGACGAGGTGGTCATCTTATGCCCGTATTCGCAATGATTGCGGGGTCGCAACTACATGGGTGGTGGGCAGTGTTCCCACACGAAGATGGTTCAAACATCGAGAATCGAGATGGGAATTCACGGTTGAATGCCGTCCGGATGGGCATTCGGGCAAGACGGACAGTCACCGAATCGACGCCGCCAGGGACCTTGCGCTACCGCAACGTTTGCGCGTAATGATGGAAGAAAGACGTCTCGCCTCTGCTGCGCGTCGAACACGCACCCTGCTCCGTCACGTCGATGGCATCGCCCGGAGATCGGACAATGCCCGTGAGCCGAGGGAAGGACACAATCCGATGGCCAGTCAGAACGTTGCCGACTACCTGTTGGAACGGTTACGCGCCTGGGAAGTCGAACACGTCTTCGGCTACGCAGGAGATGGCATCAACGGAATCATGGCCGCCTGGGGCCGAGCCGATAATCAACCGCGGTTCATCCAGTCACGGCACGAGGAGATGAGCGCGTTCGAGGCGGTGGGCTACGCGAAGTTCACCGGCCGGGTCGGAGTGTGCATCGCTACCTCCGGCCCCGGCGCGATCCATCTCCTCAACGGTCTCTACGACGCCAAACTCGACCACGTCCCGGTCGTCGCGATCGTGGGGCAGACGAACCGCACCGCTATGGGTGGCTCCTACCAGCAAGAAGTCGATCTGCTCAGCCTCTACAAGGACGTGGCCAGCGACTACGTGCAGATGGTGACAGTGCCCGAGCAACTGCCGAACGTTCTCGACCGGGCGATTCGAGTGGCACTGAGCCAGCGGGCACCGACCGCGCTGATCATCCCCGCCGACGTCCAGGAACTGGAGTACGCCGCCCCCACCCACGAGTTCAAGATGGTGCCGTCGAGCATCGGTATCGACTGGCCGACCACCACACCCGACGATGCCGCGGTCGCACGGGCCGCCGAGGTCCTCAATGCCGGGAAGAAGGTGGCGCTGCTGGTCGGACAGGGGGCACGCGGCGCAGACGAGGAGATCGCTCAGGTCGCGGATCTCCTCGGGGCGGGTGCCGCGAAGGCACTGCTCGGCAAGGACGTGCTCTCGGACGAATTGCCCTGGGTCACCGGTTCGATCGGTCTGCTGGGCACGCGGCCGAGCTACGAGCTGATGATGGGCTGCGACACCCTCCTCACGATCGGCTCGTCGTTCCCGTACACGCAGTTCCTGCCCGAGTACGACCAGGCCCGTGGCGTGCAGATCGACATCGACGGCCGGTTCATCGGCATGCGCTACCCCAATGAGGTCAACCTGGTCGCCGACGCGAAAAGTGCGCTTCGAGCATTGATTCCGTTGTTGGAACGCAAGACGGACCGTGCGTGGCAGGAGGAGATCGAATCGAACGTGTCGCGGTGGTGGGAGACGATGGCGAAGGAGGCAGAAGTCGCCGCCGACCCCGTCAACCCGCTGCGTTTGTTCGCTGAGCTCTCGCCCCGGCTGCCCGAGAACGTCATCGTCACTGCCGACTCCGGGTCGGCCGCCAATTGGTACGCCCGTCAACTGAAGTTCCGGCCGGGCATGCGCGGTTCCCTCTCGGGAACGTTGGCCACGATGGGACCGGGTGTGCCGTACGGGATCGGCGCGAAATTCGCTCATCCTTCGCGTCCGGTGATCGTGTTCGCCGGAGACGGGGCGATGCAGATGAACGGGCTCGCCGAGCTGATCACCGTCAAACGGTACTGGCAGGAGTGGGACGACCCGCGGCTGATCATCGCGATTCTGCACAACAACGATCTCAACCAGGTGACCTGGGAGATGCGGGCGATGTCGGGGGCTCCGAAATTCGTGGAATCCCAAATGCTTCCGGATGTCGACTATGCAGGATTCGCCGCGAGCCTCGGACTGCACGCCGAGACCATCACCGATCCAGGTCAGCTTGCCGGCGCGTGGGACAAGGCATTGTCTGCCGATCGTCCGACCGTCCTCGATGTTCACACCGATCCGAACATGCCGCCCATCCCGCCGCACGCGACCTGGGAGCAGTTCAAGTCCGTCGCTACGGCGGTTCTCTCCGGTGACGAGGACAGCTGGGGATTCACCATGGCGGGTATCAAGACCAAGGCACAGGAGTTCCTGCCGCACAGAAACGGCTGACCGGATGCTCGACGCACCGATACGGGAGGTATCCACCGCCGCCTACACTATCCCCACCGATCTGCCCGAGGCCGACGGCACCCTCGATTGGGATTCGACGACCCTCGTCCTCGTGCAGGTCCGCGCGGCCGACCGGGTGGGTACCGGCTGGACCTACGCGCCTGCGGCCTCCGCCGCCGTCGTCGAGTCCGTCCTCGCCGACCGGGTACGTGGACGCAGCGCGCTGGATATCCCCGGCGCCTACGACCGCATGAGCAAAGCGGTTCGCAACGCCGGACGGCCGGGTATCGCTGCGTGCGCGATCTCCGCGGTCGACGTGGCGTTGTGGGATCTGAAAGCACGCATCCTCGACCTGCCGCTGCACCGACTCCTCGGCGCCGTGCATGACCAGGTGCCGGTATACGGCTCGGGCGGATTCACCACCTACGACGCCGATCAGCTCACCGCGCAACTCGAACACTGGGTGCACGAGCAGTCGATTCCGCGGCTGAAGATCAAGATCGGAGAGTCCTTCGGCGCCGACGAGCACCGCGATCTCGCGCGGATCGAGCAGGCCCGCACCGTGATCGGCGACCACACGGAGCTCTACGTCGACGCCAACGGCGCCTATCAACGCAAGCAGGCCATCCGGATCATCGACCGGGCAGAGCGGTTCGACGTCCGATGGTTCGAAGAACCTGTCTCGTCGGACGACCTCGACGGCCTGCGGCAGGTCCGTGACGCCGTGCACCCGGACGTCACTGCCGGTGAATACGGCTATGCCCTGAACTATTTCGAGCGTATGTGTGCGGCAGGCGCAGTGGACTGCCTTCAGGCCGATGTCTCCCGCTGCGGCGGTATCACCGCTTTCGCGCAAGTGGCCGCCGTCGCTGCCGCGCACAATCTGCAGCTGTCCGGGCACTGCGCGCCCCATTTGCACGCCCATGTCGCGGCAGCGACCGCCAACGTGCGTCACCTGGAATGGTTCCACGACCACGTCCGGATCGAAACGATGTGTTTCGACGGCACTCTCGACGCCACCGGCGGATCCGTCCGCCCCGACCCCGACGCACCCGGCCACGGCCTGACCTTCCGCAACGCCGACGTCGAACGCTTTCGCGTGCAGTGAGCACCCAAGGAGGAAACGTCGTGCCCGAGTCGCCCACCGCTGGAACACGCCCCGCGATGTTGTTCGAGACGCTCGCCCACTCGCTGCGCGACCGTGTCGACGGAGAAGTCCGGTTCGATGCCGGTTCTCGCGCCGCCTACTCCACCGATGCCTCCAACTACCGCCAGATTCCCATCGGTGTCGTCGTACCCAGAACTCCGGAGGCAGCAATCGCGGCGGTGACCGTGTGCCACGAGAACGACGTGCCCGTCCTCTCCCGCGGCGGTGGCACCGGCCTCGCGGGGCAATGCTGCAACGCGGCGGTGGTGCTGGACTGGAGTAAGTACTGCACCCGGGTCGAGAGCCTCGACGCCGACGCGGGCACCGTGATCGTGCAGCCCGGCATCGCCCTCGATCAGCTCAACGATCAGCTCGAATCGACGGGTTGGATGGTGGGGCCGAAGCCGTCGACGCATGTCAGCTGCACCATCGGCGGGATGATCGGCAACAACTCGTGCGGCTCCACAGCACAGGCCTACGGAAAGATGGCCGACTGCATCCGCCGGCTCGAAGTGCTCACCTACGACGGGCACCGCATGTGGGTGCAGGACACCACCGACGACGAGTTCGAGCAGATCATCGCCGCGGGCGGGTGGCGCGCCGACATCTACCGGACACTGCGGCAGATGCGGGACGACTATGCCGACGAAATCCGCGACCGCTACCCGGACATTCCGCGGCGGGTGTCCGGGTACAACCTCGACCAGCTGCTGCCAGAGAACGGCTTCAACGTCGCCCGGCTGCTCGTCGGTTCGGAAAGCACACTGGTGACAGTGCTGCGCGCGGAAGTGTCTCTGGTGCGCGTCCCTGCGGCAAAGTCGTTGGCCTTACTCGGATTCGATGACATCTGTGCTGCCGCCGACGCTGTCCCCCAGGTGTTGGAACACAACCCTGCCGCATTGGAAGGCATCGACCACCGGCTGGTTCAGCTCGAACACAGTCAGCATCTCGCCGCCGCAGCACTGAAAGAACTACCCGACGGCACCGCATGGCTGATGGTGCAGTTCAACGGAGACACCGAAGAAGAGGCCGACCGCAAAGCAACCGCAATGATCGACGACCTCCAGGCGGTGACATCGCACGCGCGGATCCTCGACGACCCCGATCATGAAAAGCAGGTGTGGGCTGCCCGGGAGGCCGGTCTCGGAGCAACCGCCTATCCGCCCAACGAACCCGAAACCCATGAGGGCTGGGAAGACGCCGCCGTCCCCCCGTCTCGTCTCGGCGACTATCTCCGGGACTTCCGCAGGTTGCTGGACAAGTACGACTACGGGACAGCGTCACTGTACGGGCACTTCGGGCACGGCTGCGTCCACACCCGCATCCCCTTCGACCTGCGCACCGCCGAGGGGATCGCCCGCTATCGCTCGTTCGCGCAGGAAGCCGCTCGTCTGGTCGTGTCGTACGGCGGGTCGTTGTCCGGTGAGCACGGCGACGGACAGTCCAAGGCCGAGCTGTTGCCGATCATGTTCGGCGAGAAGATCATTACAGCGTTCGAGACACTCAAGGCGATCTTCGACCCGGCGGATCGGATGAATCCGGGGAAGATCGTCCATCCGCACCGCCTGGATGAGAATCTGCGCCAGGGAACCCACTATCTTCCGATCGAACCGGCCGTGCACTTCGCCTATGCCGACGACGACCATCGATTCAGCCGGGCCGCGGCCCGCTGCGTCGGGGTCGGCAAATGCCGCGGCCACGAATCGGGCGTGATGTGCCCGTCCTATCGCGCCACCGGCGAGGAGGAGCATTCGACCCGCGGCCGCGCTCGACTGCTGTTCGAGATGCTCGAAGGCGATGTCATCACCGACGGCTGGAAATCCACCGCCGTCCGCGACGCCCTCGATCTGTGCCTGGCCTGCAAGGGGTGCCGGTCCGACTGCCCGGTGAACGTCGACATGGCCACGTACAAGGCCGAATTCCTCTCGCACCACTACCGTCACCGGCTCCGGCCGCCGTCGCATTACTCGATGGGATGGCTCCCGCTCTGGGCTCGTATGGCTTCCACCGCACCCACCGTGATCAACGTCCTCACCCACACTCCCGGCCTGTCGGGCATGATCAAAACGGCCGGGGGTGTCGACCGGCGGCGGCCTTTCCCGCGCTTCGCCGAGCAACGATTCACCGACGGGTGGCGCCGGCAACCTCCCCGCCGTCAACAGGCCGCGCATCGCGGCACCGTCCTGCTCTGGCCCGACACCTTCACCAACAACTTCGATCCCGGCATCGCTCGCGACGCCGTCGCCGTCCTCGAAGCCGCCGGGTTCACCGTCCAAGTCCCGGACGGCACGCTGTGCTGCGGGCTCACCTGGATCTCCACCGGCCAGCTGAACGTCGCCCGACGCGCACTGCGCCGCACCCTGCACGCCCTGCAGCCCGCTCTGCGTGCAGGCACCCCGATCGTGGTCCTCGAACCGAGCTGCGCTGCGGTCTTCCGCGCAGACCTTCCCGAGCTCATGCACGGCAACGAAGATGCACACCGCCTCGCCGGCCAGACCTACACCCTCGGAGAGCTACTGCAGAAGGAGGCACCCGACTGGCATCCCCCGCACGAGAGCACCGTGAACGCCGTCGTCCAGCCGCACTGCCACCACCACGCCGTCCTGAAATACAAGGCCGACCACGAAGTTCTCGACAAGGCCGGGGTGGACGCGAACGTCCTCGACGCAGGCTGCTGCGGGCTGGCCGGGAACTTCGGGTTCGAGCGCGGCCACTACGACGTCTCCGTCGCGTGCGCTGAAGACAAACTGCTGCCCGCCCTCCGGAAGAAAGCCGACGACACCGTGGTGCTGGCCGACGGATTCAGCTGCCGCACACAGATTCGCGACCTCGAGCCCGGGGTGAGGCCGCTGCATGCGGCTCAGATTCTGGCCGCCCAGGTCCGTGGCAGCATCACCGACTACTGAGGCGACCTTCCGCCAACCGCCTGCGAAGACCGCGGCTGTCCGTGTAAGCAGACTGAAGAGGACGCACACGGGCAGAGGAGGTACCGATGCTTCGGTTCTTGTCGGTGGGGGCACTCGCCGCGGCAGTCATCGTCACCGGTCTCGCCGCGGTTGTCGGAGGGTGGGCATGGATTCTGGTACTGGTCCTGCTTGCCTGCCTGCTCCTCGTCGGCGTCTACGACCTGGTACAACGCCGACACTCGGTGCTACGTAACTACCCCATCCTCGGCCACCTCCGGTATCTGCTCGAAAGCCTGCGTCCGGAATTGCAGCAGTACTTCATCGAACGCAATTTCGACGGGCGACCGTACGACCGTGACGTCCGCACCATCATCTACGAGCGAGCCAAAGGCATTCACGGTGAACTGTCCTTCGGTACCGAACGCGACATCGAGGAAGTCGGCTACGAGTATCTGGTCCATTCCACCGCTCCCGTCCCCGAGCCGGACGAGCCGCCACGGGTGATGATCGGTGGGCCCGAGTGCGCACAGCCGTACTCGATGTCGTTGCTCAATGTGTCGTCGATGAGCTTCGGTGCACTCTCCGGTAATGCGCTGCGGGCGCTCAACAAGGGTGCCGCTATGGGCGGGTTCGCTCACGACACCGGCGAAGGCGGGCTCACCCCGTACCACCTCGACGGTGGCGGCGATCTGGTGTGGGAGGTCGGATCGGGATACTTCGGTACCCGGACGAAGGAGGGCCGGTTCGATCCCGACCAGTTCGCCGATCAGGCCGCCCACCACCAGGTCAAGGCCATCTCACTCAAGCTCAGCCAGGGTGCCAAGCCGGGGGTCGGGGGCGTCCTGCCCGCCGCGAAGGTGAGCGATGAAATCGCCCGGTATCGCGGCGTGCCTGCTCACGAGAAATGCGTCAGCCCCGCGGCGCATTCCGCGTTCCATACTCCCCGTGAACTGATTCAGTTCATCTCGACGATGCGTGAACTGTCCGGCGGGAAGCCGATCGGGTTCAAACTGTGCGTCGGGTCGCGGGTGGAGGTCCTCGCATTGTGCAAGGCGATGCTCGATCAAGGCAGCGCGCCCGATTTCATCATCGTCGACGGCGCCGAAGGCGGCACCGCGGCAGCACCTTTGGAATACGAGGACCACGTCGGGCTTCCGCTGACCAGCGGATTGATCACCGTCCACAATGCACTCGTCGGAAGCGGTCTGCGCGATAAGGTCAAAATCGGCGCCAGCGGCAAGGTCGCGCTCGGAAACGACATCGTCAAACGCCTGATCCAGGGAGCCGACTACACCAACGCCGCCCGCGCCATGATGATGGCGGTGGGCTGCATCCAGGCCCAGCGGTGCCATACCAATACCTGTCCGGTCGGGGTCACGACGCAGGATCCCAGGCGCGCTCGCGCCCTCGACGTCGAAGACAAGAGTGTGCGCGCGTATCGCTATCAGGACGCCACCGTACGCCAGGCCGTGCAGATCATGGCCTCGCTGGGTGTATCCGATCCCAGTGGATTGACGCCGCACATGCTCCACAAGAAGCTGGGTCCCACGGAGATCCGGTCGTACGCCGATCTCTACGAGTGGTTGGCTCCCGGCGAACTCGTGGCCGACCCTCCGCAGGAGTGGGCAGGCGACTGGGCGGCAGCGAATCCCGACACGTTCCGTCCGGTCATGCGACGTTGAGTCCGGTCGTGTCGTGGACGCACGACAGCAAAGGATCTCAGAACGGTCCTCGCAGCCTGGGTGTCGCCCGTGCCGCGTCCGCCACCCGCCGCTCGTACCACCCCTCGACAAATGCCGCATATGCTTCACGGGCCAGATCGACGGTGCGGTCGCGGAACTCCATGAGTTCGGCACTCACCGCCGCCTGAACTCCGCGGAGGTCTCGCGGTCCGAGATTCCACGGCTCCGGCAGGATCTCCGCGGCGACCTCGTCGAGAATCCCGCGCCGATCAGCACCGTCGCCGACTACGAAATGCGCTAGCACACCGACACTTTCCGACACCAGCACCACGTCAGGAGAGTGCGGCGAACTCAACACCGCGTATGCAATCAGCCAACTCTCGTCCAGCGCACCGGACTGCGCGAGTTCGACGATCGAGTCGACGACGAATCTCGCGTTGACTTCGACCGCATCGGCCAGCGCCGCAACATGCCTCGCCGGAAGTGTGGGGAGCACTGCGCAACGCGCTTTCGCAGCTACGATGCACACCGCCAGACCCGCGAGCACGTCATCCGGCAGATCTGCTTCGTAGTGTCGGGCATAGTCGGTGATCGTCGGCAGACCGTACCGGCCGAGGTCCGCATCCAGTTCCTGCTCGGTGATCCCGTCCCAGCTGTTCCTCAACCGAATCAACGCCCATGCCCCGGCAAGTGCGTCGTGATGTGGATCTTCCTGCCACGGAGCGACAACGGCGTGATCCAGCAGGTTCAGGATATGCCGGGCAAGTAATTCGACGTCGGCACACCAGGGTTCGCACACCACCGCATCCTGGAGGAAACGCGGCGCAACCACACTCGGATATGCCTGGACCATCCGACGCCATTGCGCCGCCGTCCACCGCTGTGCGGCTACGACATCGTCCAACCCCGGAATCACACCCGAACCTTCGCTGAGTTCGTAGAAAGCGCGCCACAGAGCGACGACCGCCAGCTCGCTTCGCACCCGTGCCCCTTCTCCTCGCTCGGCCAGGGCAAAGACACCTTCGGCGATGATCACGCTCAACGTGGTGTTCACCAAGGACGGGTCTGAAGCGAAGTCGTCGAAAGTCGGCACGTCGGCCACGCTGCTGGCGATGAAGGCCAAGACGGCCGGTTCGAGCCGGGATCCGAGCGGGCGGCCGATGAAGTCGAAGTGGCCGATCACGGCGGGCTGCAGATAGTCCATGCACGTCGACCGTCCGACCGGGCCGACCCCCTCGACGAGCTTCGGACCCCGGGCGTCGTCACACAGCACCGGGACCACCGCCAGTTCGAGGATCTCGCGGACGAGCTGGTCGCCGAGATCGCTCATGAGGTCGGCACGGACGATCGCATCGATCGCCTGGAGTGCTGAGACCGCCACCTCTTCGATCTCGTAGGCGGTATACAGCCGGCTGCGCAGAGCGCGGAGAAGACGATCGGCTTCCGTCACCAGTTCAGGTGTCCGATCGCAGTGTTCGAGTAGTGCACGATGTGCTGGGTCCGCGTTCCGGAACCACGCGCGATCGTAGAACACCCGGAACGCGAATACTCGAGCTGCAAGGGTGCACACCACGGGCGCCAACCGGCCGGCTGCATTCCACGCACTGAAGACGCGGGCAGCCTGCGACGCGGTATCCCCGAAGCTGCTGTCCACCACGTCCACGATCAACGACGCGAACTCCGACTCCATCACCGTGTCGGGGCTTTGTTCCAGCAGGACGGTCGTCGCCTCGGCCAACGAGTCGTGCAGGTCGCTGTCCGCCACCACCGCCATCGCCAACGGCCACATCGGGGACAGGTGCTCGTCGCCCGCTTTCCTCGCGATCTCGTCCTGATGCTCGAGCGTACGGGCGGCAACCGATTCGTCGACGAGGACGATCTGTGCCAACCGTGACCAGGGAGTTACCGGCACCACGTCGCCGTTGTCGACGCAATGTGGTTCTCCATCGAGTGCGCCGAGGATCGGCGATTCGTTCTCACCGAACACCACGCACCCCGGTGTGTCACCCGGAAGATCTTCGAGGGGTACCGCCACCAGATGCGCGCCGCGCGCAACGGTGTCGTCGACTGTGTGCAACCTGTCGAAGGTCGACCATCCGAAGCGCCTGCTCGTTCCCGGTGACATGAAGTGGGAAACTGCGGCGATCCATCCGGCTGCACTGTCCGAATCCGCGCAGCCGAGGACCACGGGTGACCCGCCGCGGAAGGCCTGCGCAACCGCGTCGAGCAGAACGCTGAAGATACCGATGCGCGACGTATCCGGGTCGAGGAGAAAGTCCACCGCCGCGGCACGTGACGCGACACCACTGGGGCTGGGTTCCGGGGACGAGAGGATTGCGGCAGCGACGTCGCTGGGTCCGTACGGCGTGAGCCACTCGGCCGAGTGCCATCGTTCGATCGGCCGCAGCGCTCCTGCCTCATCGGTGCGCCGGTCGAGAAGTGTGTGAGCGAAAACGTTCTCGATCCGACCGGAAGCGTCCATACCGGCCTGAACCGTGTGCCAGTACAGGCCTGAGTTTGCGGGCCCGGGCGCGTACACCATCCGGCGGGGACGATTCTCCACTTCCTCGGCTGTGACGAATCGGGGAAACGGCCGGACCGATTCGAACTGCGTCACGACGCCAGCGAGTAACCGTTCCTCTTCTTCCGCATCGACATCGCCGGTTGTCTGCTTGATCTGCCAATCATCGCCGCCGGCGTTGCCGGGGCGACCGAAGAACGTGTAGGTGAGTTGACCGAATCTGGGGCGCTCGGCAACGGTGGTCACGTCACTCCGTCCCCTCGCCGATCCGAACCCCATCGAGCATCAACCGCAAGCGGATTGTGGGTCACAATGGACGGCACCAGCATGACGTGCACCGATTCTCGGACGGAATCGGACAGCCCGAGAGTGTGTGCATCCAAATGCGCCCGATCGAGACCTTCCCAGGTGCGGTTTCGGTGGGATCCATGGCAACCAATAGTAGTCAGCGCGAATGCGCACCACAGCCGGACCGGTCAGTCACTCCCTTCCACTTCCACCCCGTATCGCACCGCGAGCGCTGCAAGATCGTCGTCGTATCCCTGCCCAACAGCCCTCAACCGCCATTTTCCGGATCGCCGGTAGATCTCGGCCAGCACCATCGTGCGCTCGGTTGTACCTGCGTCGAGGACCGCGGTGGCGGCGGTGCCTGATTCGCTGTCCACGCTGATGGAAATCGCGCCGAGGTCGCCGAACGTGCGGTCCCCGTCGATCGCCGCCGCAATCGCGATGCGCTCGCACTCAGCCGGAATGGATGCCAGGTCGATGCGGACGGACTGCTCACTGCTGCCGTCCACGGTCAGCTCGACAACACCGTCGTCGCATGCAGGGTTGTTGTAGAACACGAAATCGACGTCGGTGTCGACTCTTTCATTACCGTCGAGTAGGAACGCGACGATGTCGACGTCGAACTCGTCTCCGGTCGCTTCGGCCTTCCACGCGACATTGACCGACCACTGCGCGGGCTTCGCCGGAAGGTCGATCACTTCGCCTTGTGAGAGCACCGGCGCGCTCAGGCGGGATTCGGTGCGCATGTGGGGAGGGACGACACCCATCTCGATCGCGGCATTCACGTCGTCCGGCGTGAGCACCGGCAGCTGACGATCGTGGACCCGCGACAGCCGCTTGTCTGCGTCGGCGCCTTCCAGGAGCAGGGCGTCGGTGACGGCAGCCGTGAAGTTGAGGGACGGTCGGGCACCGAGCTGCGCGATGCGCGAGCGCATCAAGACCGCCTCGAGGTGCGTGCCACCCAGCAGGAGGACACGACGCCCCGACCACAACTTGGGCTTCATTCCCTGGAGCGCCCAGTTCTGCGGCTCCGGCGTGGGTGCCGCCGTCACCGGGGTTTCCTGCTGAGGAACGATGTCGATCACCGTCGCGGCCTTGGACTCACCCGGCGCCACCCACATCATCAGTGCTTCGAGCTGCTGTTCGGTGATGACGGGGATGCCCTCGGCCATGGCCTTGCGCACCTTCGCGGTCTGCACGCCGGGGTCGTTGCAGACGACAACGCTGGTCTGGCGACTTGCGCTGTTGAGTACGTCGAGGCCAGCGGCTGTCATTCGCCCGGCCAAGGTCAGTCGCGGCGTAGTGGTGGCACCACTGATCACGACCTTCATGCCCTGCACCAGCCCCGTCTCGGTGAGGCGGCCCGGATTCGTCCACTGGCACGGCACCCGCTGCACCGAGTCGGGGTACACGGACTTCCTGCTGCGGCAGTTCACCACCGGCAAGGGCAGCTGCAGGCTTTCTGCCATGGTGGCGCTGCGCACGAACACCTCGGAGAGCACCCGCGCGTCGTCGTAGGCGTCGTGTGCTTGCAGCTGCTGGACCTGCCAGTGCTGGGCGAGGGTCGCCAGCCGGTAGTTGGGTACGTCGAGTTCCAGGCGCCGCGACAACGCCAAGGTGCAGAGCCGCTGATCGGCCGGGATGGACCGGCCGGACCGCCGGAACTCGGCGTCGAGGAACCCGTAGTCGAACGACGCGTTGTGTGCGACGAGAGTGCCGCCGTCGAGGATGTCGGCAAGCTCGCCGGCGATATCCGTGAATCGGGGTGCGTCGGCGAGGCGCTCGCGTGTCAGGTTGTGGATGTGCACAGGCCCGGGGTCGCAGTCGGCGTTGACGAGGGTGGAGAACTCGCGTTCGACAGAACCGTCCTCGCGCAGCACGAGAGCGGCGACGCTGAGCACACGGTGCGCGTTCGGGCGCAACCCGGAGGTCTCGACGTCGACCACCACCCAGCGGTGACCGCGGGGCAGCGTCGCAGGCCCGTTGGCATGTGCGCGCGTATCGATCACATCGACCTCCTGATGCCTTCCGCGTCGGGATGGAAAACCGACATGACCGACATTCTTACCGGACGCCACCGACAGGTTCCAAGGCAGGCCGGGGCCGAATCGACTTGTGTAACACCACTGCCAGCACTGCCGATAACCAGGGACTTCTGCTGATCGGAATTCGGGTGACGGGACAAACGTGAAGAACTGGTTGGGACTCTTTGCAGCCCTCGTCGTCCTCGGATTGATCATCGAGCACTGGCAGACCATCCTGGTCGCCCTCGGCATCATCATCGGGGTCGTGGTCGCTGTCGCGATGATCGCGGCGGCAGCTCCCAAGATCCGCGGAGCCACGGAGCGCGCGCTCGAGGCCCGACGGAACGCAGCAGAGATGGAACGGGCTCGGCGATCGCGTTTGCGGGCTCGCGCCATGACGCAGCACGACTGGTACCTCGAGGGCAGCGATCGCGGGATCTACGGCGAGTTCCCGCCCGTCGACCTCGACAAGCTCTAGTTACGCCGCCGCATTCCACAGCACAGCCGCGCGCCGGAAAGACAGCCGCTCGCGGTCGACACGTTGTTCGCGTCCGTTTCATCCGCGGTTGTGCTTCGAAGCCGGGCGGATCTGGGCCCGGAATCCGCGCTCGGATCCTTTGTGCTGGATCAATCGCAATAACCGTGCAGGAAGACCCGCACCCCCGCGCGCACATGCTCTTCGGTCGAACGCCCCCCGCCTGAGGCGTCCCGGCCGATCAATGCCATCAGATGAAATGCGGCGAGCATCGGATCGTCGAGGTTCAGCCCGTCCAGGTTCTCGAGACGATCGGCGAGGTGCCGGCGCACTCGTAGCGGCCCGGCGTCCCGCCATGCGTCGATGGCAGCCTGCGGAATGTGGTCGATGTCGGCCTGTATCTGACGGACGAGAGCGAAGTGGGTGACGTACTCTTCGTCCCACACCAGGGCAACGCCCAGGTCGGTGAGGTCGTCTTCCAGGTCGGTGACCTTACGCTGCTCGTCCAGAGCTTGCATCGTGAGGGTATTTTCGTCGTGGGAGCCGCCGGTGGTGCGACGAAGACCGCACAAGTGCGCGACAACGATGCCGATATCGCTGTGGACTACAGCGATCCCGCCTGGCCGGAGCGCCTTGCCTCCGCACCCCGGATCAGTGTCGTGATGGACGGCGTCGGCGGCCGGATCGGCCGACAAGCTCTCGAACTTCTCGCCCCTGGTGGACGGATCATCCTCTACGGGTGGGCATCCGGCTCACCCACCGAGATCGCGACCACCGACCTGATCTCCCGGCAAATCACAGCAACCTGGGCGCTGGGGCCGCGCATGGTTCCGCCGGGCGGGTGGGACGCATTGCGCTCGACCTCCTTGGCGCGCGCTGCGGGCGGCGAGTTCCGACCGCTGATCACACGCTTCCCTTTGTCGGAGGCCGCAGCAGCACACGCGGCCGTGGAGGACCGGACAGCGCGCGGGAAGGTGGTGCTCACCAGCCGAGCGCAGGTAGTCCGATCCGTTCCAGATCGGCGTTCAGCCGGTGCCCAGTCTCCGTCCAATCGGTGACATAGACGGTTGAGTGTGCATTTGTTGTCGCGAATGTCGAGTACAGCCGACAACAACTGCGCACCCGATTCCGTCTCATGTCAGGTGTATCGGTAGAAGCCCTCACCCGACGCAAGTCCGAGCTTGCCTTTGTCGATGTAATTCTCTTTCAACCACACCGCGAGTTTCTGCTGTTCCTCGTCGCCGTTGGCCATGATGTTGTACGGGGTGGCAAGTCCAATGATGTCGTAGATCTGGAACGGTCCGAGCGGCGCGCCGGTCGCGATCTTCCACGTCTTGTCCACTGCCTCAGGGTCGGCGTATCCGCCGGCGGCGAGTTGCGCGGCCGATGAGAGGAACGGTACGAGGAGCGAGTTCAGGACGTATCCGGCCTTCTCCTTGTGCAGTTCGATGGGCACCATGCCGATCTGGGTCGCGAATTCGACTACCGCGGCCAGCACCGCGGGATCCGTATCGGCGGTGCCCATGATTTCGGCTGTGTTGAACTGCCAGACCTGGTTCGCGAAGTGCAGCGCGAGAAACCGGTCGGGGCGTCCGGTGGATTCTTTCAGGTCACTCGGGAGCAGCGTCGACGAATTTGTCGCGAAGATCGTCTTGGCCGGCGCCGCCGGCCCGATCTTCTCGTAGATCTCCTGCTTGAGCGACAGGATCTCCGGCACCGCTTCGACGACGAGGTCGGCGTTCGCCACTGATCCTTCCAGGTCCGTTGTCAGGGTGATTCTTTCGAGCGCGTCCCGAACGGCGTCCTCGGTGGCACCTGCAACGTCCCGCTTGTATGTCTCGCCTAATTCGGCGAACCGCTGTCGTGCGCCATCGAGCGCTTCACTACTGATGTCGTAGGAAGTGACATCGAATCCCTTGTAAGCAGACTGGAATGCGATCTGTGATCCCAGGACTCCAGCTCCGAGCACGGTGACTCTTCGAATTTCACTCATTCGTTTCTCCTTGTTGAGCCCGATCGAACTGCACTCCGATACGTGGACAGCTGCGACGAATACGAGGCTGACATTGCCGAATGAAGCCGGTCTGCTTACACAACAAAACCTCCGACGGCCCCGAAGGGGAAATCAGACGGTATTATGGGACGCCGGAACAAGTCGAAATCTATCACAGGCCACAGTCGCGCACAGGCGTTCCGAGCTCGGACAGATCCGCTCCCCACTCGACCTCGACCCGGCTTCTACTCGCGCGCGTGGGAATCATGACGGGACCGGTCGTGCTAGCGTCGAACCGATTTTCGGGCGGATCGGGGGGTCGCGTGAGCAGGTGGGGACGTGCAGCGATGAGTGCTGCAATCATCGCGGTAGCAGCAGCCTGCGGACCAGCACCAGCACCAGCAGTCGACAACAGCACCACCGTAACCACCGCACCGACAACACGCACACCGCGCATCGTCGACGACTCCGGTCGCCCCGACGTCACCTTCGACCCCTGCCTCGACCTACCCGACGACGTGATGACCGAAGCGGGATACGACGCGGCACACAAAGAAATCACGGACATGCCGATGGGGTGGTACACGTTCCTGGGCTGCACCTACCGCGACCGAACACTCATCCCAGGAGTCCGACGTGGATACGGCCTCAATATCCTGGCAGGCAACGTTTCCATCGATGAGGAACTCGAAAAGAACGGATCTGTGGCAACCGCGGCCAGCATCAACGGACGTCGTGCTCTACTCGAGGTCGACCCGAACAACAGAGACACCTGCACGTACGTGTTACAGACCGAGTTCGGCATTGCCATCTTCAGCAGGATTTACCACAAGGATCACCCCGGGCCAGTGCCCCAAAACGAATGGTGTACCGGGTTTGAGGATTTCGTCTCCACTCTTGAGCCCTACATCTAGAACTGGATATAACGACCGCTACCACCGGAGGAACGCTTGCCTGACTTCGTGAGACTCGAACCGCTCGTCATCGAGGAGATCGTTGCGATCTGCAACACTACGCTCAGCGAACTAGAGAAGGCGCGAGAGACAACGAACAATCTGGCGGCAGCTCACGGCTTCGGTGACTTCGAGTCCGCCAAGCAACTCGCCACCGGCTACGCCCGCAAGGGCGCCGGCACACCCGAGTCTGCCCGCGAACGCGTAGAACAGTTCATCGACGCCCTCACCCAACTACACGACGCATTCGCTTCAGGCGGCGAAGCATTCCTCGGCANTTTCGGGCGGATCGGGGGGTCGCGTGAGCAGGTGGAGACGTGCAGCACTAGCTGCTGCAATCATCGCGGTAGCAGCAGCCTGCGGACCAACACCGGCAACAGAAATCGACAACAGCACCACCGTAACCACCGCACCAACAACACGCACACCGCGCATCGTCGACGACTCCGGCCGCCCCGACATCACCTTCGACCCCTGCCTCGACCTCCCGGACGACGTGATGACCGCGGCAGGGTACGACGCGGCGCACAAAGAGTTCGCGGACATGCCGATGGGGTCGTACACGTTCCTGGCGTGTGCCTACAGGGGAACAGAACTCGTCCGTGGTACGCGCAAGTTCTCCCTCAACGTGCTGTCAGGCAATATCAAGCTCGAAGAAGAACTTGCAAAGAACGGCGAAATCTCAACGGCCATCACCGTCAATGGAAGACGTGGTCTTCGCGAGATCGGCCCAAACGGCCGGAACGAATGCACTTACGCGCTACAGACCAACTTCGGGATTGTGCTCGTCAACCGCCTTTACCACAGCGATGGCTCGGCCCTGCCTAAGGAAGAGTGGTGCGCCGGAATGGAAGAACTCACCGCAATACTCGAACAATACATCGCCAACTAACCCAATCCTTCAATCGATGAACCGGGAGGACGCACTGTGAACGATTTTGTTCGGCTCGAACCGCACGTAATCGACGAGATCGTCTCGATATGCGATACGACCCTCGGCAAACTGAAGGATGCCCAGCAGCTTGCATCCCGACTTGGATCTGCCGACGGCTTCGGTGAGTTCCACTCGGCTCAACAACTTGCCGCGGGCTTCAGCCGTAAGGGTGCAGGCACTCCAGAGTCAGCGTACGAACGAGTCGCGCAGTTCATCGAAGCCTTGGAACAACTCCGCGACGCATTCGCTTCAGGCGGCGAAGCGTTCCTCGGCACCGAATTCGACTGGGTACGACAGCTTCAGTCGATCGACGTCGACACGTAACCGACCCGCCCTTCCCACGCGAAAGCCTGCTTGCCACAGCAACAATTGCTGCTGTGGGAAGCGGGAACCGTCGCGGGAATCATGACGAGACCGGTCGTGCTAGCGTCGAACCGATTTTCGGGCGGATCGGGGGGTCGCGTGAGCAGGTGGGGACGTGCAGCGATG
>NZ_JAASAF010000007.1 GCF_012726195.1 Rhodococcus sp. HNM0563 | reverse complement strand
CCTGTGTCACGGCTTCCTCGACCACACCGGACTTTCCTTGTGAGCAGTACTCACCCAATTAACGAAAGGTCTTTAGGTTGGATGGATGCCCTCAGTCGAGCACACCGGGATCGATCCGGAGCAGTCTGCGGACCGCGCCGGCCCAGTAGACGCCCGCAGCGCGCTCTACGAGCGCCTTCTGCATCGCGGACCGGATGCTCTTCTCGATCGGCAGGGGCTCTTTGCCCAGCAGCAGGATGTCGTAGGCAAGTCGGCAGAACCGGTCGATCGACGCCGCGCGGTAGACCGCGAGTTCGATCGTGTCGGCGGTGGTGATGATGCCGTGACTGGCGAGGATCACGTTGTTACAGTCGCCGATCCGGTCCGCGAGATCCTTGCCCATTTCGGCGTCGTTGACCTCGCCACCGTACTCGTCGACCAGAGACAAGTCGTCGTCGTACAGACTGCCGGTCTGGTGCGCGATCATCGGCAGCACACCGACGGCGGCCAGCAAGGTCACATAGTACGGGTGGTTGTGGATGACCACCCGTGCATCCGGCCGACGTCGATGCAATTCGGTATGGATGTGATAAGCGGGCGTTACGTCCCACTTCCCTTCGATCACAACACCGTTCGAATCGACACGGCACACGTCGGAGGCCGAGACCTCCTCCCACCACAACCCCCACGGGTTGATCAAGAGGCTGGAGTCGTCCCGGTCTGCCCACGTGATGTGGCCGGCCATGTTCTCGCTGAAGCCGTCATGCGCCAACGTCCGGAACGCACAGGCAAGACTCTGCTCGTTCGTGAGGTCGACGCCGATCGGTGGAGTGGCACGCGGACTCCACTCGACCGCAGGATCCGTATCCGCTCCGGTCGTCGCCGGTTCGTCGTACACGATCATAACGCCCTCCAGAAGTTGAGATCGGGATCACAGATTAGGGATGGCCCGAACTCTAACTGACAAAGATTGGCAATGGAAGCAAATGCCACTCAATCGATTGATTGACTTCCGTCGATGGTAGTCCTATATTTGTGACGCACGCCATCCAGCGTGGACATCCATCTCCCCGCCCCTTCGTGTTGACCCGCGGGTGACCGACTCCAAACGCCCCCAGGAGCAGAAATCGATGAACGCCGGTGAGGTCGGGGATCGAAACAGTCCGGGAGAATTGCTCTCCCGGATACTGAACCGCCGGCGTGACACTCCGCTCCCACGCTTCCGTCGAGGCTTGTCGCGACAAGGAGAACAGGCATGACGTCGTCGTCACGCAACGACACTCCGCAGAATCCTGAGGCCGCCCCCTCGTCCACGTTCAGAGCCAAGGCGCGGATGATCCTGGCCGTCAACATGGGTAACTCATTGGAGTGGTTCGACTGGACCGTCTTCGCGATCTTCGCGGTCTACTTCTCGAACCAGTTCTTCCACTCGGCCAACGAGGTGTCGAACCTCCTCTCCACGATGGCTGTGTTCGCCGCCGGATTCGTCATGCGCCCGATCGGCGGCTTGCTGTTCGGTCTCGTCGCCGATCGACGGGGACGCAAATTCGTCATGGTACTGACGATGACGCTCGTCGCCGCATCGAGTGTCCTTATCGCAGTGGCACCCACCTACGACCAAATCGGCGTGTTCGCCTCCCTGTGGCTGCTACTGGTTCGGTGCATCCAGGGCGTGGCCCACGGCGGTGAGCAGGGCGGTTCATACACCTACATCGCCGAAGTCGCGCGCCCGGACAACCGCGCACTGTGGGGCAGCACGATCATCATGTCCACCGTCGGCGGAACGGTACTCGCCACCCTCCTCGGCGCCCTCATGCGCACCGCGATCGACTCTGACGCAATGGCCGACTGGGGATGGCGCATTCCGTTCCTGATCGGCGGTGCTCTCGGCTTCTTCGCGCTCTATCTGCGTCGCGGTCTTGAAGAATCCGCGGCCTTCGCTGATCACTCCAACGAGGACAACGAGCCCATCACGCAGTCGTCGGCACGATCGGCACTACACGACATCTGGGCGCAGCGCGGTTCGATCCTGCGGGTGGTCTTACTGGTCGGCGGCACCTCGGTCTTCTCGTACACCTGGTCGGTAAACGCACCCGCATACGCCATCAGCTTCCACCACGTGAACGACAAACTGGCGATGTGGGCTGGGGTAGCCGCCAACCTCGTCTTCATTGCCGCCTTACCACTCGCAGCGCTCCTCGCGGACCGCTTCGGACGACGCCTCAACAACATCGTGTGGGGACTCGCGGTGGCCTGTATTGCCTTCCCGTTGTCGGGGATGCTCGATGACTCGGCCCGCACCCTGGCCGTGACGATGTCTCTCGCGCTGGTCATCCAAGCGTTGGCCGCCAGCACTCAGGTCGCGTGGTTCGCCGAACTGTTCGCGACCAAGACCCGCGCCGCGGGCATCGGGATCGCAGTGTCGCTCGCGGGCGCGATCTTCGGAGGTACCGCGCCGTACCTCAATTCGTGGCTGACGTCCCGCGGCGCAGCGGACACGTTCACCTGGTACGTCATCGTGCTCGCGCTGGCTGCTGCCGTGACCGCCTACTTCACCCACGAGACCAAGGGCATCGACCTCACCGAAGCCAAGAAGACCTCGCAAAAAACGGCAGCCCGCGTGGACTGACCATTCGATACACCTCGAGGATCGCGGCATACACTCCAGACTGAACCTGACCCGGGTTGTCGCCACAGCCGCTCGTCCAATCAGACGCCGGAGCTCGACGGAGCCACAGCACCGACTCTCCCGATCCGGCGACCGAATCAACACCCATTCGCACATAGCGCTTTTCACATCAATTCAATCGAAATACGAGGAGCTGACATGGTCGACGACACTCGCACAGTTGATTTCACCAGGATGGACGACGCGACTCGCCCGGAGATGGAGCTGATTCAGTCCATGGCCGCGATCCACCGGCGTGACAACTGGCTTCCCACAATCTTGCGGTTGCTCGAGGCGATGAAGGGCAACACCTTCGGCTATCGCGTCGATCGCTACGAACATTCGCTGCAATCCGCGACGCGCGCCTATCGAGAGGGCGCCAGCACCGATCTCGTGATGGCCGCACTTCTGCACGACATAGGCGACGATCTGTGTCCAGATAATCACGCCGCCGTTGCGGCCGCGATTCTGCAGCCGGTCCTCAATGACGAAGCAGTGTGGGTCATCAAGCACCACGGCGTGTTCCAAACCTTCCACTATGGAGACAACCTCGGCATCCCGACCGACAGCCGTGAACGGTATCGAGATTCTCCGTATTTCGATTCGTGCGCGCATTTCTGCGCTGCTTGGGATCAGGAGTCGTTCGACCCGAACTACGACACCGAATCACTCGAGTTCTTCATGCCGATGCTCGAAGAAGTCTTCTCACGCCCGCCCCGCTCATGGAGCGAGCAGGACGTGGCGTGGTCGCGCGAGACGCCTGCCGATCCGGAACCCTCGTAGCTCGAGGCGCTTCGTTTGAGCTCGACCAAACATCGATCCGGTCGCCGCTGCGACGCGCACCCATCATCCCCCAACAGGAGCAGTACATGAATCTGATCGACACCGCCACGGCACGGCAGTACGTCGAGTCCGGTTGGTGGGGAACCGAACCACTGCACGAAATCATCCGGGCGCAGGCCGCCGCAACCCCGGAACGACCCGCTTTCATCACACCGTCGGAGAGAATCTCGTGGCACACGTACGACTGTGTAGCAGACGATCTGGCCGCCGCGTTGGTGGCGCTGGGTCTACCGACTGGAGCCCGGGTCGCGGTCCAGTTGCCGGACACCTTCCTCGTCCACGCCGCACTTGTCGCGGCTGCGAGGGCCGGCGTCGTCGCGGTCGGCATCGGTGCACGGGCGGGAACTCGGGAAATTGCCCACCTCATCCGCAAAACCCAGGCACTCACCCTGATCAGCATCGAAACCCTCGGCGGTCGGTCATCGGCACAACTGGTGCAGGAACTGCAAGGGCGGGACGTGTCGCTCGACTTCCACATCGTGCTGTCGGATCGCGGCGTGGACCGGATCACCGACGTCCGCGGTTCCGAGCCGCGCTCAATGGAGCCCGGTCGGGCAAGCCGGTCGGCGGTGGCTGCCCGCAGCATCGGACCGAACGATCTGTGCATGCTCAACTCGACGTCCGGAACGACCGGTCTCCCCAAATGCGTAACGCAGTTCGACAATCGATGGATGGCCTTCAGCCGCCTCGCGATCGAAGCCGGCGAACTGGGCGACAACGAAATCTTCCTCGGTGGCGTTCCGGCACCGTTCGGGTTCGGCCTGTGGACATCGCACTATGCCCCGGCGATCCTCGGCGCACCCACCGTCGTACTCCCCAAGTTCAATGCCGAGACCATGATCCGGATGATCGCCAAGGAGCAGGTGACAGTCCTGTGCTGCGTGAGCACGCAGTTCCGGATGCTGCTCAACTCACCACTGGCCGACGAGGAGGATTTGTCCTCGCTCCGGGTGATGTTCACCGGCGGTGAGGCCGTACCGCCGGATCGTGCGGCCGAGTTCGAGGCGCGCACGGGTGCCACGGTTCTCCAGTTCTTCGGGTCGAACGAGAGTGGCGCCTTCAGCGTCACCCGAGTCTCCGACACACCCGCCCAGAGGCTGAGCACCTCCGGTCGACTCATTCCCGACATGAACGTACGGTTGTTCGACGACCGGGGACGAGACGTCACGGCCACCGGAGGTCCCGGGCAACCTGGTGGACGGGGTCCGCTGGCATGCGCAGGCTATTACGAAGACGCTGCCGCCAACGCTCAGCTGTACACACCAGACGGTTGGATGCTGATGGGTGACGTCGTCACGATCGAGGACGGCTTTCTTACGCCCGTGGGCCGCACATCCGACATCATTATTCGCGGCGGGAAGAACATCTCTGCATCCCAGGTCGAGCAGGAGGTGGAATCCCATCCGGCCGTCGATCTGTCCGGCGTGGTTGCCGTACCGGACTCGGTGTTCGGCGAGCGGGTCTGTGCTGTTGTCAGTCTCCGCCCCGAACATGAGCTCACACTGTCCCAGCTCACCGAGCATCTCACCGGTCGCGGTGTGTCCAAGGAGCTCCACCCGGAGCACCTCGTGGTCGTCGACCACCTGCCCCGTTCTTCGGGTGGCAAGGTAGCGAAGGGCGAGATCCGCACGATCGCACTTGACTCCGTCGCCGCGTCGTCGAATGTCAGCGTGTCGTGAACAAGGTCAAACCGCCGACGTCTACACGTGTTGGGAGATCCTGCGCAGCAGAGCCGGAATCGAACAACATTCGTTGCCGAACGGGTTCGAGAGTGCTGGGCCGAATTATCCAGAGGCTGCGCCGAATCCGATGTTCAGCAGGCCACCTCACAACACTCCTGCGCGTTGACACCCCCGTTGACGTTTGCGAACATCGTCAGGCAGCTCTGATCGTGAAGCGGCCCTCGAGTGGCGACGGTCGCGGAGCTCGTCTGATACCTGATGTACAACCGCACTCGACACGGTGGGACATGCCCTTCCGAGCAGGGCTTCGAGCTCCCATTCTCCGAAGGTCTGCGCAACATCGAACGTGGACCGCGACCTGGTCGACTCATGAGAAGTCGCTTCTCCACACCCTTACCCGCCCATGCGGCGATCCCGGTGGACGCTCGAAGTCACACTCCCGTATGACCGGCACGTTCGTGTAGTCGGCCCCGACCCGCTGCTAGCCTCGGCTACGGCACTTGCACAGAGATTGTCAGTCCGGACACGAAAGGTGAACAGTGGCAGCCAGTCGGCGTCAGATGATCCTGGCAGAATCCTCTCGGTTATTCTCCGAACGCGGACTGTCTGCAACGACGATCCGTGAGATTGCCGATGCTGTCGGCCTGAACTCCGGGACGCTGTATCACTACTTCAGCTCGAAGGACGCCATCTTCTCCGAGATCCTGATGGGCTTCCTGACCGACCTGGTGCAGGGCTACGATGCCGTCCTGACCGGGGGCGGAACGGCCCGACACCGCCTCACACTGATGGTCCGAATCTCGCTCGAAGTCGCAGACCAACACCCCTACGCCACCGAGATCTACCAAAACGAGTACGAGAATCTGAGCGCGCTTCCCGACTACGCTGAGATCGCGAAGGCTGTCGAATCGTCACATCGTGCCTGGTACGGCGTCGCCGAAGAAGGCGTGAGCGCCGGGGAATTCAATTCGCGCATAGATATCTTCGAGTTCCAGAGGATGATGCGCGAGTGCGTATTCCAGTCGGTCAGGTGGCATCGGAACACCCTCGCCACCGATATCGAAACGATCACTGCTACTGTCACATCGGTCTTCCTCGACGGCTTCGCGCCGGCTCGAACCGAACAATCCGAGGCAACGCTGCAGCCGGCGCCAGCGAACGAACAGCGCGAACAAATTCCCGCCGCGGAGCCCGACCTCGAGCCATCCACCGGCATTGTGGACGAACTTCGCTCCGAACTCGACGAGCTGCGCTCCGATCTACATGCCATGCGCAACCTCATGGAGTCGTTGGCCAACCCACCCCGTGCACACCAAAGCGACAGCGGTAGCTGACGTTCCGCCGGTGAGTGCGGCCCGCGCACAACCTCGGCCACGTACCTTCGGAACGAGCGAGGAGGGCCGTAATGAGAGGTGGGGCTGTCCCATGGGAGGGGACACCGGGGACACGCTGACCTCCCCGGCTCTACAACGATCATTTTGCATTGCTGCTGTGGGCGGCAGGACAGTATGAGATCAACTCTGGCAATCAAGGACTGCTGTCACCTGAGCCAGCGCCTCGAACGGGAACTGATCGCGGCAGGTGAACAAGCGGTCCTGGTGCCCAGCGAAGCTCAGGCGATGGTGCACAACTGCCCAGACCTCAGCCCCATCGATACGCTTGCGGTCGTCCGAGCAGCCTTGCACGAGCCAGGCCTGTCCGACGCTCATCTCGACGGCGTCGAATGTGAGATCCGGCTCATGGTCGATCACCGCCAAGAACCTCGTGGCTGAACGCAGTCACATCATTGCACGGCTGCTCTGGCACCTGAACTCGATCCAGGCTGGACACTGCCCACGAAAGCGGGGCGAACCAGTGCTTTTCGTAAGATCGAGGCGTATACGACAGCGTTCATGGGCCCGGCCATCCATCGGACCGGACTGACTCAGGCCTGCCGACATGACGAGGCACGAGCACGAGTACTGTTGTCACGGCGCAAAGCCAACGGAGATGACGGCATGGAAGCACCGCGCATCCCCAAACGTCGGCTCCCCGATGTCGTTATCGACTCCGACTCCGACAAATCATCCTTACGATGCGCTCCGGGAGATCGTGATAAACGTGGTGCTCAGCCGCGAGAGCAATTGGTACTGCACTGGTCGAATGCACCTCAGACATCACTGACTTCTCCGAAGGCCTGCGCGCCGTTCTCAATGCGTGGAGCTTCATCGAGCCGCTTCGACTAAACTTGCCGTTCGACCCGGGGGACTGGCACGGGGATGGCTTCGAGGAGCTGTTGAGTGTAGCTCTCGCGGGGATCGGTGTAGATCTGGTCGACCGTGCCGGTTTCCACGACCTCTCCGGACTTCATGACCAGGACCCGGTCGGCGATGACCTCGATGAGCGCCAGATCGTGGCACACGAACAGGTAGGCGAGCCCGAGTTCTTCCTGCAGGTCGCGCAACAGATTGAGGACCTGGGCACGCACCGAGACGTCAAGGGCCGCGACGGGTTCGTCGCACACGATCATTTTCGGTTGGAGGGTCAACGCGCGGGCTATCGCCACTCGCTGAAGCTGTCCACCGGACAGCTCGGCCGGATACCTCCCGAGATACCGTGCGCCGATACCCACCTTGTCCAGCAGCCCCTCGGCGCGACGCCGACAAGCCGGGCGGTCCATGTCGGTATGCACGATGAGTGGCTCCACGACCGCGTCGAGCACCATCATCCGCGGGTCGAGCGAACTGTGCGGATCCTGGAAGATCATCTGCATGCCGCGCCGCATTTCGCGCAGCCGAGCAGGTTTGGCGGCGAGCACGTCTTCCCCGTCGAACATGACTGTGCCCGAGTCCGATTCGACCAATCGAAGCACCATCCGCCCGACCGTGGACTTACCCGCACCGGATTCGCCCACCACAGCAAGACATTCGCCGGAATCGAGAGTGAAGGACACATCGCGCACGGCGTGCGTCCATCCGGTGCGGCGCCCCAGCAGGTTCCGCCCGGTCGGGAACGACTTCGTCAGGTTCGCTACCTCGAGCAGGCTCATGATCCCGTCACTCCTTGCAGTTCCAGGTCGGTCACGCGCAGGCAGCGTGCGGAACGACCGGATATGGTCTCGTCCAACGTCGGGTGGATGCTGTCGCAGAGCCCCGTCCGGGCGTGGGCGCAGCGGTCGTGGAAGTGACAGCCGGCAGGCCACTCCCCCGCGGCGGGGATACGCCCGGGAATCGAAGCCAGCCGTCGGCCGGCGCTCATGCCGGGCCGCGGGATCGACGACAGCAGTCCCGACGTATACGGATGCTGCGGGGTGAAGAAGACCTCGTCGACCATGCCGTCTTCGATGACCTCCCCCGCATACATGACGACCACACGCCGGCACAGTTCCGCCACGACCCCGAGGTCGTGCGTGACGAACAACAGTGCCACTCCTGTCTGTTCCTGCAGGTCCTGCAGCAATTGCAGGATCGTCTTCTGCACTGTCACATCCAACGCCGTCGTCGGCTCGTCCGCGATCAGCAACCGCGGGTTGCAGGCCATGACCATCGCGATCATCACGCGCTGACACATCCCACCGCTGAACGCGTGCGGATACTCGCGCACTCGATCAGCGGCACGCGGAATCTGTACCATGTCGAGCATCTCGACTGCGCGAGCCATTGCAGCTTTGCGATCGAGACCAAGGTGCTTGCGGACCGACTCTGCGATCTGGTCGCCGACGGTGTAGGCGGGATTGAGACTGCGGATGGGTTGCTGGAAGATCATGCCCATCCCGGTGCCACGCAACGCCCGCCACTCCGCCTGCGGTGCCGACACCAGGTCACGCCCTTCGAATTCCACACTGCCGCGAGAAATCCGACCGCCGGTGTCTCCGGTCAAACCCATCACTGCGAGAGACGACACGGTCTTACCTGATCCGGACTCACCGACCAGAGCGACCGATTCACCGGCCGCGACGTCGAACGACACGCCCTGCACAGCAGTCACCCACTCCTTGCGACCGGTGCGGAACTGGACCGTCAGGTCGCGCACCCGAACCAACGGTGAGGTGGAGTCCGACGGGGTCTTCTCGAGATGCGTGAGTGCGTCAGTTGCCGCCATGTCGACTCCTCGTCAGAGCGCGGCGAACTCCGTCGCCGAGGTAGGTGAACGCGAGCACGGTCAGGAAGATCATCACGCCGGGCGGCCACACCAGGTACGGGGCGAGCTGCATATTCGACGCGGCAGTGCTGAGCATCGCTCCCCAGCTCGCAGCCGGCGGCGCCGCACCGAGCCCCAGAAAACTCAGGCTCGCCTCAGCCGCAACCGCAGTGCCGAGCGACACCGAGATCACCAACACGATCGGCGGCATCACGTTCGGAAGTATGTGTCGCGAGATCGTGCGGAAGGTACTGCATCCCAGTGCCACCGACGCTTCGATGTAGGTGTCGCCTCGCACGTCCATCGTCGAGGCCCGCGCCACCCTGAAGAACCGGGGTGCCATCACCAAGCCCACCGCGAGCATGGCATTGGTGATACCCGAACCGAGGACCGCGACGATCGTGATCGCCAGGACGAGCGACGGCGCGCTCATCAACGCGTCCATGATGCGGGTGAGGACGGTGTCCACCCAGCTGCCGCGATACCCGGCGACCACCCCCAGCGGAAGCCCGAGGACGAGGGCCAGCGCGACGGCCTGCAACGAGGCCTGCAGAGAGATGCGGACTCCGAAGATCAGCCGGCTCAACACGTCCCGGCCGTAATCGTCGGTACCCAGCCAATGCGCAGACGACAGCGGCTGTAACCGGTTCGCCACCTCCTGTGCATAGGGGTCGTAGGGAGCGATCAACGGCGCGAAGATCGCCATCAGCACCAGCAGCAGCACGAATGCCCCGGCGATCACCATCACCGGACGCCGCCGCGCGAACCCCCACACCCGCCCGGCGGTCCCGTGAATGCGCTCGGACGCGGTTATGGTAGGCAGAGTCGTTGTCATGTGCGCACCTTCGGGTTGAAGTAGCCGTACGAGATGTCGACCAGCAGATTCACGATCACCACCACGCACGTGGTAAACAACACGAACCCGAGCAAGACCGGAACGTCATGGTTCTGCACACTGTTGACCGCGAGGCTGCCCATACCCGGCATGCTGTAGATGATCTCGATCGTCACCGCACCGCCGAGCACCTCCGCGACCCGGAATCCGAGCACCGTCACGACCGGAATACACGCGTTTTTCAACCCGTGCTTGAGGACGACGCTCGCCAGCCCCAGCCCGCGTGCCTTCGCGTTGAGGATGTAGTCACTGCCCATCACCTGACCGAGTGCCGACCGCAATTGCACCGTCACCTCCGCTGCCGGTAGCAGGGCCAGTGCCACACCCGGCAACACCAGGTGCTGGAACCACGGCACCACACCGTCCGCAAGTGGTACGTACCCGAAGGCCGGGAAGATCTGGTTCGACACCGCGAACACCGACACCAGTACCAGGCCGAACCAGAACGCCGGGATCGCGATCGCGACCGAGGCGATCACGTTGATCGCGCGGTCGATCACGCCTCCGGGGCGCAGCGATCCCAGCACCCCCATGACCACACCGATCACGACCGCCAACACCATCGCGAAGCCTACGAGCGACAAGGTGGTCGCCATCCGTCGCAACAGCAGTTCGGCCACCGACTGGTCCGAGAGCAGCGACACACCGAGGTCGCCCTGCAGGATGCCCCCCACCCAGTCCAGATACCGCACGAACACGTTCTGGTCCAAACCCAACGTGGCCCGCAACAGCTCGAGTCGCTCCGGAGTCGGATCCTCCCCCGCAAGAATCACCGCCGGATCGCCCGGCGCCAGATCGATCAACAAGAATATCAACAACGGCACGATCAACAGCAGCGGAATCGCCGCCAGCAACCGTCGGCCGACATAACGCAACATCGTCAACCCCCAGTCCATCTCAGCAGGTATCGGTGTCTCAGCAGTATCGGTGTCGGAAAGAGAGGGCTACTTGGTCATGCCCACGTGCCGCACGTCGAAGATGCCGAGATTGACCCACGGCATGTCCTCGGTGCCGGTCACCTTGGCGGTGGAGACCGTGGCGTTGGTCTGGTTGCAGATCGGCACGAACATCGCTTCCTTCAACGTCAGATCCCAGATCTGGTTGTAGATCGGCGCCCGCTCTTCTTGCGACAGGGTCGGATCAGCGGCCTGCGCCGCAAGTTCCTTGATCTGCTGGTTGCCGTTTCCGAAGTCATACGGACCCGTCACGAAGGCGCTGACCGTCTCTGCAGGATCCACCTTGGGGCTGAAGCTGTTGGAGACAATCGACTGGAAGTCACCCGCGATGTAGCGGGGCTCGCTCTGCGTGATGGGAACCGGGTTCAGCTCGGCGTCGATCCCGGCCTGCGACAGCGCAGACTGAAGGACATTTGCCGGCTTCTCCGTGCTGGCGCCCGCTGCGAACGTCAACGTGACCTTCGCGCCGCCGACGGACTGCACCAAACTCTTTGCCTTCTCCAAATCAAACGTGTAGGGGTACTCGTATTCGTCGTCAGCAGGCCAGCTTCCCGGGGGATATATCTGACGCTGCGGCATGCAGGTTCCGGAGAACATCTGGCTGATTGCTTCAGGATCGATCGCGGACGCCACAGCCTGACGAACCTCTGGCTTGGCGAGATCACCCTGCGGTCGTATGAACACGCCGAACACATTGCGATAGGGCACCTCGATCAGGCTCATCGCGCCGCGGCTTGCCATCGCTTTAACCTCGGTCACCTCGTTGGCCGAGCTCATCCACGTCAGATCCGTCTCGCCTGTCTTGAGTCCGTTGAGTCGAGTGGTCGCGTCCGGGATCCACGTGAACTCCATGCCCGCAACCTTCCCTGCTTCTGGGTCCCAATTGGTGCCTTCAGCGCGGGCCAGGGTGACCGACTCCTCGGGCACGTAAGAGGCGACGACGTAGGCGCCGGAGCCGGACTGGCCCGGATTGTTGCGCAGGTCCGCACCCGTCTCGATGGCCTTGGGGCTGACCATCATTCCCGCATTCGAGCTGAAGACACCGGGCAGCTCCACGCCGGTGCCCGAGGCGAGTTGCAGACGCACGGTGTGGTCGTCGACGACCTCGACGTTCGTGATGTTCTTCAGCGCGGCGACGACTGTGCTGCCCTCCATCGTCTGTCCGCGCTGAATGTTGGCCTCGACAGCTGCCGCGTCGAATGGCGTGCCGTCGTGGAATGTCACGTCGCCACGCAGCTTCAACTCGAGGTATGAACCGTCCGGTCCGAACGTCCAAGATTCCGCCAGTCCGGGAATCAGGTTTCCTTGGGCGTCGACCATGGTCAGCCTGTCGAAGACCGGTGTCAGATAGCTCCACCCGCCGGAGCTGGCCTGAAGGTAAGGGTCGAGGTTACGGGTCGGCGCATTCGAGGTGATGCGCAGGACTGCGTTCGGATCAAGCTCACTACCTGAGGCGGCGGATCCCTGTGGAGACAACGCGGCACCGCCGCCGCACCCAGCCAACACGGTGGCTGCGACGGTGACTGTCGCAGCCCAGCAAATCCCTCGAATAGTCCTGTATCCCATGCATGTCCTCCTTAGAGCGGTGGACACTGCGTGTCCTTCCGAGTTGAGAATGATGGCTTACGCCATGAACGATCTGACTTGCAGGCGCTTAAGGTGGCGGACCGGGACGCAATCGGATGTAGATGCCAGCGGCGGACATCGTAGTGGCAGCTCGTCGACCACTATTGTCGGCGAGCTATGACCGGCGTGAGCACCGGACTTGGGTTCCTTCCGGATATCGACAGTCAGTCGCTGCGGTAACCCGTCGCGGGCCGACGACCTCCCGAAGGTGCGGAACGATCGACGCCAGTGCCATCGTCGGATGGTCGAAAGGGATACCTGTTTCTACGAGCCGCAGAAGTGTGCCGTCGCGTCCTAGTACGGGATTCCCTGTGGCGCTCAAGCGCGTTCCGGTCCAACCCGATCTTGTCGAAGTAGTGGTGTCCCTGGAACAAGCCGTGATGTTCGACCACCCGCATAGTCTCCTCGTCCAGGTACGGCCTGAGGATCGACGCTGCCAACTCTGCGTGGTTAGCCAGACCCATCGCGTCCCCACATTATGCAGAGTGCCGCCGGGACCCTGTCTACACGCGCAACCTCACGAAACGCACGCGTCGCGGTCAGTGAGTGTTCGTAGCGGTCGACACGGTACCCGAGCGTCGGCCCCTTCAAAAAGGGTTGAGCAGTCGATCATGGTGTCGACCGGCGTCATCTTCAAGCGCTCCTTCGACAGCACACCGATGAAGGATAGCTCCTCCTACATCGCGTCGTCCTTCTGAATGACCGACACCTGGAGTCTCTGATTCGCTGATCGAGTTCACGTCACTCCTTCTGAAGCCAGGCGGCCGGAGATTCGAAACCGGCATGCGAGAATTGATATCCGGCCGCGCGGCTTGGGCGTATTAGATGGTCGGCGACCCAGCAACAATTTGGCCCTGTCGGCAACCCGAGCTCAACCGCCGAGGAGCACAGACATGGGAATTTTGCTACTTCGCGCCGACTGGTACCGCCTCTTCGGCATTGCGCGCCGCAGATCCAAGCCGACGTGGGAGGAAGGCTGCGCAGATACCTCCGACGAGCGCACATGTAGCAATTAATCCGAAGGCCCACATGAACCCAGCACCCGCGTACACCGGCACTCCTTCGACCAACGTCTGGACGTTGGCGTTGAGCACGACGAACACCACCGTCGTTCCGACACCGGCCATGAGAGTGCGGCTGACCTCGGCGACACTCGAGCTCACCACCTGCGAGCCGGCAGGCACAGCCGCGATGACGAGGTTCGGAATGGCCGCGCCGGCCAAACCAACACCGAGGTGCGCCACCCCGGTGGCGATCAGCACCACCAGCTCTTCTCCGCGACCGGCGCCCATCATGAGGACACCGATCGCGATGAGAGCAGCAGCGGAAACCATATGCAACTTCGCGCCGGTTCGACGGGCGGTCAGCCCGACGATCAACCCACCCAGGACAATTCCAACGCCATTGATCACACCGAAGATCGCGTACTCACTGGCCGTCATACCGAAGCCGTAGTCGCCGCCGGACTCGCGCGGAGCCATCGCCATAATCGCGAGGATCGAGCTGCTGGTGGTCCCCACGCCGTACACGAGGCCCGACGAGAGCACAGTAAACAGCAGCGCCGGTCGACGTAGCTGCCGCACGTTGATCAGCGGCTCCGATATACGGCCAGCCTGCACGAGCCAAGCGGCGAACATCGCACACCCGAGCAGAAACAGCACCAGTGTTCCTGCGCTGAACCAACCCCACGCCGGAGCCTTGCTCACCGCCACCAGAACCGCCGCCACCGAGCCACCCAGAAGGACCGCACCCACCAGGTCGAGGTGGGAGTCCCCCGAGCGCACCGGCGATTCCGGGACGACTACGAATGCGGCAGCGGCCAACACGGCGGTGAGCGCCGTGATGAACCAGAACGCGCCTGCGACACCGTGATTGTCGATCAGCCAGCCCGCGAGGAACGGCTGCAGGACGACCACGATGCCGGTTCCGGTGATGGTGACGCTCACGGCGAACGGAACGATCTTCGCCGGGAACACATCCCGGATCAGCGAATAGCACAGGAACGCGACCGAGAAGATCGTGCCCTGCAGTGCACGCCCGATCAGGAACACGGAGAAGGTCGTCGCCACCGCGGACAACACTGACCCGATTACCGTCACTGCGAGCACGATCATGAGCAGCCGCTTCTTGCCATACATGTCAGCGAGCTTGCCCACCAACGGCATCGCGATGCTGGCCGTTAAGAAGGCGATCGTCATGGTCCATCCGGCCTGGGTGGTCTCGAACTCCGCTGTGATGGCGGGCAGCGCGGTCCCCGCGAGAACCGACGAGACGGGAACAATCTCGGATACCAAGATCAGCACGACCAGAATGGAGACCAGTTTCGGTGTCCACTGGTGCGTTTCGTTCGCGGCGGCCGCTTCCGCCGCCCCGTCGTCAAGCGTGCCGGTCACTGTGGAAGACCCTTGGTGCCTGCTGGCGGCGGCGTGTACCGATGTCCCCACACAGCGCCCTCGGTGATCTTGTACGTGGGTCTTGGACCCTCTATACGTTCTCCACCCCAACCGACCTCGGTAGCGTGGCCTTCAGGAGAGTAGACGTAAAACGACAACATCAGGTCGTTCGTGTGCTTGCCGAGCGCCTGCATCATCGGCACGCCGAGATCGGCTGCACGGTCGAGTGCCTTGCCGACATCGTCGATTTCCTTGGTTTCCACCATGAAGTGCATCAACGCGGGGGCCTTTGCGGGGCTGAGCCCGAACGTGTGCTGCCGCGGGTTGCAGCCCAGAAAGTAGCTGACACCGCCGGGCACATCAAGCGAGTTTCGTTCGACGAACCCCAGAACGCCCACATAGAATTCGTAGGCCTCCTCGGTGTCGAGCACGTTCACGATTACATGTCCCATGCCCTGGTCACCGGTGACGAAGCCGGACACACCGTTCAACTCCGCGGGACGGTGGCTGAGAACAGGACCGTAGAAGAGCTCGAGCGGGTTCCCGGACGGATCGTCGAAGCCCGCGAAGCCTGTGACCTGGCGCAGCTCGCACTCCGCCTGAGTACCGATATGGACCTTGACACCTGCGGCCTCGACCCGCTCGACCAAATCCTGCAGGTCCCTCCGATGAAGGACCTCGAAACCGATGGCCTCCAGTCCCGGTGTGAGGGATTCGGAGATCACCAGGCGCGGCGGATAGTCGTCCAGGCGGTAGTGCAGTGCATCGGGCAGGGGGCCGTCGACGTGCATCATGCCCAGGAAGACGCCGGCGAATGTCCGCCACGACTCGGTGGATTCGACACGTAGACGCAAGTATCCTAGCGAGAGGATCGGCATGACAGCTCCTTAAACATGAAAGCTCCTTGGATTAGTAGAGGCCATTGAGAGCGCCGGTGAGCAGGTACTCGCCGTACTCGTGGTTCACTTTGTCCGGTAGGTTGATCGCATGGTGCTGACCGGCGTGGACGTCACGCCAAACTGCCTGCAGCGCACACGATGACACAATGGAACGTGGGCCGCCGACCTGATAGGCCTTGTCTGCTGCCGAGACGGCCAGGCCGACGGCGGCAATGTGGTCACGCTTGCTGCGTTGACGCATCGGGAGCGGCACTTCTTTTCCGCGGACCACCGCCGCGTAGGCATCCGCCAAGTTGGACTGCAGGATTCGCTGGGCGGTGTCGACCTCACAATCCGCCTCGGTCAGACGCGCCAACGACGCCGGATGCGGGAGCTTCGTCGGGTCCGCTGCCAGCCGGGACTTGTGGATGCCTACAGCTTCGTCGACGACACGGCCGGCCATCCCGACCAGAGGCACCACGACCGCATTGACGAACACCGTGTACCACGGCATACGGAACAGAGGTCCGGGGTTGACCTCGTTGCCGGGGTAGCGCTCGCTGTACAGATCCGCGACATCGTGCACGCGGTGCTCAGGCACGAACACTTTGTCGACGACGATGTCGTTGCTGCCGGTGCCGATCAGGCCCGAAGTGAACCAGACGTCGTCGATCGTGTAGTCCTTGCGGGGAAGCAGCAGGTGAACCTGCTGTCCTGTGCGACGTCCGTCTTCGTCGGCGACCATCGCGCCGACGAACACCCAGTTGCAGTGATCGCTGCCGGAGGAGAAACCCCACCGGCCGGTCAACTCGTAACCGCCCGGCACGATCCTGGCGGTACCCGCCGGGCTGTAGGACGAGCTGATCCACGTATCCGGATCATCCCCCCAGACGTCTTGTTGCGCCTGGTCGGGGAACAAACCCAGATGCCACGAGTGGACGCCGACGACGCCGGTCACCCAGCCTGCGGAGCTCGACAAACGAGCGATCTCGTACATCGCGGCGTTGAAGATGCAGGGGTCGGCTTCGAACCCACCGTAGCGTTTAGGCTGGAGGAGTCGCATGATCCCCGCGTCGCGGAGAATTTTGGCTGTTTCGTCGGCGAGCCTGCGTTGCTGCGTGGATTCGGCTTCGAGTTCTCTCATCCGATCGCGCACCGTGAGTACCGTGTCGATGGCTTCGTGATTGATATGCATGGTTCTGGTTCCTTTTCGCCTGCGAGAGAAGGGATTCAGCGGGTGAGGAATGCCGTGGCGAGCGATTCGAAGTCATGCTTGCGCTCAACCTGAGCCCAATGCCCGCACTCGCCGAGGATGTGCAGGTCAGCCTTCGGCATGCGTCGCAGCGCGAAGAGGGCGCCGTCCGGAGGGAGCATCCGGTCGTCACGACCCCAGGTGACCAGTGTTTCGTGTCGGATCTCGTCGGTACGGGCCCACAGCGGCGCCTTCCCGGGCAGGCGCAGCGACGCCATCACCGCACGCATGCGTTCGATTGCCCGGGGCGCGGTGGCGTTGGACCAGCGCTCGTCGAGCAGTTGCGGTGTGATAGTTGCCTGGTCGTAGACCATGGAGTCGACCCACGCCTCGAGGTTCTGGCGGCTCGGTTCGGCCAAGAACTCATGTAGACGTCGGGCCCCTTCACTCATCATCGGCCCGAGCAGCGGCGCGTAGAGGCCGCCCGGACCCATCAAGACCATGCGTCCGATTCGTTCCGGTGCGAGCGCGGCCGTTTCGAGCGAGACCCATCCGCCCATCGAGTTGCCGAGCAGGTGGGTCTTCTCGATGCCGAGGTCATCAAGGAGTGTGACGATCGCCTGCGCCGCAATCTCGGGGTACGGACGGTCGTACTCCATATCAGGACTGGCACCGAACCCGGGCATATCGACAACGATTGTGCGGAATTTGCGTGCGAAGACGGGGAGATTCTTCGAGAAGTTCGACCAACCGGACACTCCAGGCCCTGACCCATGCAGCAGGACGAGAGGATGCCCGTCGCCAGCCTCGTGGTAGTGCAGTTCGTCCGTGACAGAGGGGCCACGAGTGGTGTCGCTGTAGTCATCCAAAAGGGTCACAGGTCTCCGATCTTCGGTGAGAATTCTCTGGCGAGCCGACTGGCCCGCGTGTGACCTCGTTCGGTTCGCGGCCCCGGGCAACTGAGGTCCACCGTCGGCCTAGGATCAGCACACGAGACACGCGATCAATAGTGACCGACGTCACCCGCCTTGTCAACCAATCGATTGAGAGTTGATCAATTGATTGACTGACTCTTGGATTCAGGCTTGCGTTCGCCGACAGTCGCTAACATGCCTGATTGTGCGCGTGTAATCCACGAGTCCACTCGGACGAGCCCATCGACTGATTGACTGACAATAGTTCGTGATCTACGGTTGGGTGAACGTAATGATCTCGCAGTACTGCCCATTCCCTCGGCTGATCTGTTGACGATCAGATCGGCGGTTGCGCCGGTGAATGCACCATCGTCCGGCGCGACCAGGAAGACCCTGCCATGTTTCCAAAGGTCGAATCTGTCCCCACCTCTTCTGTGCACGGCAGGGGAATTTTGCGCGACTAGATGGTGGTTCCGAAAACTGGCTGATGACGGATCGGTGAGACGAAACGCAAGGATGCAGAGGGAGGGTTCAACATCAATGTGCGACGAAAGACCTGACAACCCTCCTGACCGAACTGTGTGCTGCCCTCGACGATCATCTCGCCCCGCGCCCCGGGACGCAGTCGACGACCCCAGGACCGACGCCGACACTGCTCACTGTCGCGCAGGTGCTGCTCGGGCTCGGATGCGAACGTCGCTGGATCCGGCACGCCTACACCAACAGGGCACCGCGTGCAATGTTCCCCTACCTGCCCACCCAGCCCATCTAGCACACGCGATTCAACGCAGCACGGAGATTGTGGACCACCATGATTCGGATCCGTACAGCTCTCTGCGCCGCGGCACGACGACCTGCCGTTGCCAATGCAACCCCGGTTCCGGGTGGCCGGTACCGGGTACCGGTCAAGCGTTCCGGGCTCAGCCAGGGACGCCGGCGACTCGCTTCGCACTTCCACTTCTTCTCCGGGTTCAAGTTATACCCAGTATGTGTGCCGATGACAGGATGCCGATCATGTGAGCAACGGCGAACCCGAAGATCGGCGAACCAGACCCTCAAAGGTCAGCTCAGCCTGGAGAAAACACGACGGCCGCACCGTCGACGGCGTGGGCACCCGAGGCGCAAGCGACTATTCGCGACGCTGTTGGGACCCTGTACAACTGGAATACCCGGAACCCACCAAACGGTCCATCATCGCCTACGCTCCCCGAACCCGGATCAGGGAATCAATCGTCCCGGGCACAATGGCAACGAAATCGGTTCGGTAGTCGAAAGTAGCCAGTTGCCATCATCGTTCGGGGCACTCCTGCTCATCGATTGGAGATACTATGTCGGAGCGCACCACGATTGCCGAGATGCTGCTCGATCGCGTCGGGGACCAACACCTCGGTCTCCGCACCCGCGAACAGGACTGGACGTGGGACGAAGTTGTCCGTGCGAGCGCCTCGTGCGGTCAGCTCGCACGGTCACTGCGGGTCGACGGGCCGTTCCACATCGGCGTCCTGCTCGAGAACGTGCCCGAGTTCCTCTTCTGGCTCGGCGGTGCCGCGCTCACCGGCGCGACCATCGTCGGAATCAACCCGACCCGTGGCGCCACTGAAGTCGCGGCCGAGATCCGGTACGTCGACTGCCAGCTGATCGTCACCGACACGGCGGGCATGGACAAGCTGAAGGACCTCGACCTCGGTCTCACCGAGGACCGCTTCGTCCTGGTCGACGCCCCGGACTACCACGAGCGGCTCCACGCGCACCGAGTCGAGCCCGCGATGGCCGCCGGCATCGACGAGTTCAGTCTGTACCTGCTGCTGTTCACCTCCGGCACCACCGGCATGTCGAAGGGCGTCAAGTGCAGTCAGGGCCGCCTGTCGCGCCAGGCGTACGCCAACACCAAGAGGTATGGTCACAAACGCGACGACGTCGATTACTGCCCGATGCCGCTGTTCCACGGCAACGCGCTGATGGCACTGTGGGCCCCGGCGCTCGCAAACGGCGCCACGGTGTGCCTACCGGAAGCGCGCAAGTTCTCCGCCTCCGGCTTCCTGCCCGACGTGAAGTTCTACGGAGCAACATTCTTCACGTACGTCGGCAAGGCGCTCGCGTACCTGATGGCGACGCCGGAGCAGCCCGACGACAATGACAACAAACTCGAGCGCGGTTTCGGCACCGAAGCCTCACCTGAGGACAAGGCCGAGTTCGTGCGCCGCTTCGGCGCCGAGCTGCTCGAGGGATACGGCTCGTCGGAAGGCGGAGGTTCGGTCACACTCGATCCCGACGCGCCCGAGGGCGCGCTCGGACGTCCGGCACACGCAGGCATCTTGATCGTGAACCCCGAGACTCAGAAAGAGTGCGCTCGCGCGATCCTCGACGAGCACGGCCTCGTGTTGAACCCGGACGAGGCCATCGGCGAGATGATCAACACGGAGGGTGCGCGCGCGTTCGAAGGCTACTACAAGAACGATGCCGCCGACGCCGACCGCATCAAGCACGGCTGGTATTGGACCGGCGACCTCGGTTACATCGACGAGGGCGGCTTCATCTACTTCGCCGGACGCAAGGGTGACTGGATCCGGGTGGACGGCGAGAACACGTCGGCGTTGATGATCGAGCGCGTGCTGCGCCGGCACCCCGAAGTCATCGCGTCGGGTGTGTACGCAATCCCCGACCCGCGTTCAGGTGACCAAGTGATGGCAGCGATCGAGGTGGAGTCCCTCGAGTCGTTCGATGCCGTCAAATTCGCCGAATACATTGCCGGTCAGAATCATCTGGGAACGAAGGCGATCCCGCGGTTCGTCCGTGTGTCGACGAACCTGCCTATCACCGGTTCCAACAAGGTCCTCAAGCGTGAGCTGCAGGCAGACCTGTGGCGCACCGTCGAGCCGGTTTACCGCTGGGAGGGTCGCGGCGAGCCGGTCTACAAGCAGATGTCCGACGACGACAAGGCTGCGCTCGAGGCCGAGTTCGTTACCTTCGGCCGCCAGCGCTTCCTGGGCGTCTGAAATGACGAGCCGCGATATCCATCGAATACGCGTGTCCGAGCAGCAGGCTACGGTGCTTGGTCCGCACGAGTCTCGAAACGCCTTGTAGGGACATCCACAAGTTCCCTGCCACTGGGACAAGGTCGCATCAACGCGATGACCGTTGAATTGCCCCCTTCGCTCCATTTCTCGTTTGGACGTTCTTGTCTGCAAGCAGAACCACCGACCTTTGTTGATAGGGAGAGCATTGATGGATTTACGGGAATCCCCCGAACAGCTCGCGCTCCGTAGGGAGTTGCGCGCGTATTTCGCGTGCCTGATGCCGGAGGAGAAGCGGCGCAAGGCCGGAGAACAGGGCGTGGGTGGCGAGTACTTCCGCGAGGTCGTCACACTGCTGGGACAGGACGGTTGGCTGGGTATCGGCTGGCCTGTGGAGTACGGCGGACAGGGCCGCTCGATCGAGGAACAGTTCGTCTTCTTCGACGAGGTGCAGCGCGCCGGTCTGCCGTTCCCGTTCGTCACGGTGAACACCGTCGGGCCGACGCTGATGAAGTACGGCACCGAGGAACAGAAGGAACGTTTCCTGCCGGGCATCCTCTCCGGCGACATCGTCTTCGCGATCGGCTACACCGAGCCCGAGGCCGGCACCGACCTCGCCTCGCTCAAGACCCGCGCCGTCCTCGACGGCGAAGAGTTCGTGGTCGACGGCAACAAGATCTTCACCTCCGGTGCAAACACCGCCGACTACGTGTGGCTCGCATGCCGCACCGATCCTGAGGTACCCAAGCACAAGGGCATCTCGATCCTGGTCGTGCCTACCGACGATGAGGGGTTCTCCTGGTCACCGATCAACACGGTCGGCGGTCTCCAAACCACATCGACGTACTACAGCGGCATCAGGGTGCCGCGCAAGGACGTCATCGGTGAGGTCAACGGCGGTTGGCAGCTGATCGCCGCGCAGCTCAATCACGAGCGCGTCGGTCTGGCTGCGATCGGCGGACGCACCTACGGCCTGTGGCAGCAGACCCTCGACTGGGCCAGGGAGAACGGTGCCATCGAGATCCCCTGGGTGCAGCAGGAGTTTGCGCGCACACACGCGAAGCTCGAGGCGATGCGCCTGCTGAACTGGAAGATGACTGCGGCCGTCGCGGCGGACACCCTGTCCGGTGCCGACGCCGGCGCCACCAAGGCCTACGGTACCGAGACGCACATCGACGTCTATCGCACGCTGCTCGGCATTCTCGGTGCTGCGGGTCGTATCCGTCCGGAGTCGCCGGGTGCGCTGCTGGCCGGTCAGATCGAGCAGATCTCGCGACAGGGCATGGTCAACACGTTCGGCGGCGGCGTCAACGAGGTGCTGCGCGACATGGTCGGCACGATGGGCCTCGGGCTCGTGCGTGAGAAGAGGGTCAAGTGAGCGAATTCCTCACCGAGCTCGCGGCATTCGAGGGCAAGACCCTCGTCCCCACGACGTGGGGACCGGACGAGGTCAACACCCCGATGATCCGGCACTGGGTCGAGACCATGGGCGACACCAACCCCATCCACCTCGACGACGATGCCGCACGTGCCACCGGACGGGACGGTGCCGTCGCGCCCGCACTCATGACGCAGGTGTGGATCATGCGTACGTTCGTCGACAAGATGGCGAACAACGATCCGTCCCAGGTGTGGACGGATCTGATCGCCACGCTCGACGGTGCCGGATTCAGCTCTGTCGTCGCCACCGACTCCGACTTCGAGTTCTTCACCGAGCTGCGTCCCGGCGACCGGGTGTCGTTCACCGAGGTGATCGAGGACATCTCCGGCGAGAAGTCCACCGGACTCGGTGTCGGACATTTCGTGACCACCCTCAAGACCTATCGCAACGGTGATGACGAGGTCGTCGCGACCCAGCGGTGGCGCACGCTCCGTTTCCGGCCGAAGGCCGCCGAGAAGCCCACGGGATTGCGTCCGCGCCCGGCGCTCAACGCCGACAACGCCTTCTGGTTCGAGGCTGCGAAGGAACACCGCCTGGTGATCCAGCGCTGCACGGCCTGCAGCACCCTGCGGCACCCCACCGGACCGATGTGCGGTCAGTGCAGGTCGCTCGAGTGGGACACGGTCGACGCGTCGGGTCGTGGCCACGTCTACAGCTTTGTCGTCAACCACCATCCGCAGATCCCCGGCTTCGAGTATCCGCTCGTCGTGGCGACCGTCGAGCTCGACGAGGGCACCCGCCTCATCGCGAACATGACCGGTGTCGCACCGGAGGATGTCGAGGTCGGCATGGCAGTGGACCTGGACTGGATCGACGCCGACCCGGATCTGACGCTGCCCGCGTTCCGGCCGGCCACACGGGAGGAGCACTGATGGACTTCAACTTCAGCGAAGAGCAAGAGGCAATTCGCACCCTCGCCGACGAGGTTTTCACCAGCAAAGCCGGCATCGACCGCGTCAAGCAGGTCGAACTGGGCGACGAGCGCATCGACCGGGACCTGTGGCGCGAACTCGTGACCACGGGTCTGCTCGGCATCGCCCTGCCCGAGGAATACGGCGGTGGCGGACTCGGCCTGGCCGAACTGTACGTACTGCTCGAGCAGCAGGGCCGGCACGTCGCACCGGTGCCGATCTGGCAGACGGCCCTCGCAGCCCTCGCAGTCGTCGAGTTCGGCACCGACACCCAGCGCACTGCGCTCGTCCCCGGCGTCGCCGACGGCAGCAGTTTCCTGACCATCGGTCTCGAGGAGTTCGGTCCGTACGTCGACGGTGACCCGCAGACCACGGCCACCGAAGCCGGTGGTCGATGGACCCTGACCGGCGCCAAAGCTGTTGTCCCGATCACGCACGTCGCCGACCATGCGATCGTCTCGGCAACCACTCCCACCGGCGCTGCGCTGTTCGTCGTCGACCTGGCCGCCCCAGGTGTGTCGGTGGAGCAGACGCAGTCCACCAACTGGGAGATCTGCGGCAACCTCACGTTCGATGAGGCTCACGCAGAGCTGCTCGGCCCCGCTGACGGCAGAACCGCACAATGGTTGCTCGACCGGGTCGAGCTCGCGCTCTCGGCGCTCTCGCTCGGCGTCGGTTCCGGTGCCGTGGCGCAGGCGGTGACATACCTCAACGGCCGGCACCAGTTCGGGCGCCCGCTCGCGACGTTCCAGGCCGTCAACCATCAGCTGGCCGACTGCTACATCGACCTCCAGGCAATGCGCGTGACGCTGTGGCAGGCCGCGTGGCTGCTGGCCGAAGGCCAGGAGCCCGGTACGTCCGTGCTCGTTGCGAAGTGGTGGGCTACCGACGGCGGGCAGCGTGTCGTGCACAGGACCACGCACGTCCACGGCGGTATGGGTGTCGACACCGACTACCCGGTGCACCGCCACCTGCTGTGGGGCAAGCAGATCGGTGCCACCCTCGGTGGCGCGGCGTCCGACCTCGCGCGTCTCGGCGCGCAGCTCGCGGCCGGTGCGGAGGTGGTCGCATGACCGCCGCCGACACCATCACGGGTTGCAGTTACGACGACATCGTGGTCGGCGAGGTGCTGCCCGAGCTGGCGATCCCGCTCACCCGCACGCTGATCGTGGCCACCGCGATCGCCACGCGTGACTTCCAGGACGTGCACCACGACCCCGAGCTGGCGCGCGAACGCGGCTCGAAGGACGTGTTCATGAACATCCTCACCAGCAACGGGCTGGCCGGACGATTCGTCACCGACTGGGCCGGCCCCTACGTGACGGTGCGTCGCGTGAAGATCCGGCTCGGCGCCCCCAACTATGCGGGCGACACCATGACGATGACCGGCGAGGTGCTGTCGAAGAAGGACGGTGTCGTCGAAGTGCGGGTCGTCGGCGCGAACAGCCTGGGCAACCACCTCTCGGGCACGGTCACGGTCGCGTATCCGGCCGGTGAAGGGAAGGATGCCTGATGTCGCCGAGTCCGCTCTCGGGTGCCGCCGCGATCGTCGGTATCGGCGCCACCGAGTTCTCCAAGAAGTCCGGTCGTTCCGAGCTGCAGCTCGCGTGCGAGGCGGTTGTTGCCGCGCTCGCCGACGCCGGTATCGACCCGTCCGAGGTCGACGGTCTGTCCACCTTCACGATGGAGACCAACGGTGAGATCCTCGTCGCCCGCAACTGCGGGCTGGGGGAGCTGAAGTTCTTCTCCCGGATCGGGTACGGCGGCGGTGCCGCGTGTGGGTCGGTGCAACAGGCCGCGATGGCCGTGGCGACCGGGGTCGCCGATGTGGTGGTGGTCTACCGTGCCTTCAACGAACGTTCGGGTATGCGCTTCGGCCTGGGCCAGCACGACCGTCCGATGGACTCGACCGCGGACCGCGCCGCGTACGCGTGGCTGACCCCGCAGGGGCTGGCGACACCCGCACAGTGGGTCGCGATGTTCGCCCGCCGCTACATGCACCAGTACGGCGCTACCAGTGAGGACTTCGGCCGTGTTGCGGTGGTGGCCCGCAAGCACGCCGCGAACAACCCGGCCGCGTGGTTCTACGGCAAGCCGATCACGCTGGAGGACCACCAGAATTCTCGGTGGATCTCGGAGCCGCTGCACCTGCTGGACTGCTGCCAGGAGACCGACGGTGGGCAGGCGCTGGTCATCGTCTCCGCCGAGCGTGCGAAGGACCTGCGCAACACGCCCGCGATCATCAAGGGCGCCGCCCAGGGCAGCGGTAAGGACCAGCACATGATGACGAGCTACTACCGTCCCGACATCTCTGGTATCCCGGAGATGGGTCTGGTAGGCCGCCAACTGTACGCACAGGCCGGTCTGACGCCGGACGACATCGATGCCGCGGTCCTCTACGACCACTTCACTCCGCTGGTGCTTCCCCAGCTCGAGGAACTCGGCTTCTGCGGAGTCGGCGAGGCCAAGGACTTCATCAGAGAGGGCAATCTGGAGATCGGCGGCCGGCTGCCGAGCAACACGCACGGTGGCCAGGTCGGTGAGGCGTATCTGCACGGCGTCAACGGCATCGCCGAGGCGGTCCGGTTGCTGCGGAGGTCGTCCACCAACCAGCCCGAACACGTCGAGAATGTGATGGTCACGGCGGGAACCGCGGTTCCCACGAGTGGCCTGATTCTCGGCGCCACGTCACTATGATTCCTTGAGGAGGTAGCGATACAGCATGACGGGACAATCCAAGTCTCCCGCTGACGCGGATATCGAGCGGTTCCGCGACGTTCTGGGGAGGTTCTGCAGCGGTATCGTGGTGGTGACCGCTCTCGATAAGGGACGACCCATCGGGTTCACTTGCCAATCCTTCGCATCGCTCTCGCTCGATCCGCGGTTGATCATGCTCAGCCCAGGCCGGACATCGACGACCTGGCCGTCCATCCGCAACATCGGCTCGTTCTGCGTCAATGTTCTCGCCGAAGATCAAGCAGACGTCAGCGCGCGGTTCGGCCGGCCGGGTAAAGATAAGTTCGAGGGCGTGAGATGGGTCCAATCGCCCGGGGGTGCGCCACTCATCCTAGGGTCACTCGCATGGATCGACTGTCAGCTTTGGGCCGAACACGATGGTGGCGACCACACCATTGCCCTCGGCCAAGTGACCAACTTCGACGCGGCAACCAGCGGCAGCCCCGTTGTTTTCTTCCGGGGTAGCTACGCGGCCCTGACACTGTCGACCTTCTAATCTCGATACCACCACCGATCGCCCATCCCGTCCGTGCCGGTGCACTCGCTACCGTTCTGATCACCGGCGTCGGCTACGGCACCCTGGTCTCGATACCGCTGACCGCACTCAGTGGACCCGCTGATGTCCTGGTGTTCGAATCCCGCCGCCGCGCCGAACTCGGCGCGTATGCCATCCCCGCCCCGGCGCGTCCGTTGCTGGGCGCCGCCCGCACCTTTCAGGCTGTGCGTGGCGCCGAACCGCACAATGCGTTGTTCCGCGGCGGTCTCGGCGGCAAGGGCCGCTTTGTGCGGGAATCCGCCGTGGCCTGCGGGTTGACGCTTCCGCCTCGGCATCGGTGGGACGCGCGGTGGTTGTCCATGGTCACGGCGCACCCGTACGACGACCCTGATCGGTGATAGCCGCCCGAGAAACCCGTCTTCGTCGGACTCAGCGGCGGACGTGGCGGCTCAGGTCGGCCGAGAGCGGGGCGTTCCACGTTCACGCACCCACTCTCAGCTGAGAATTCCCGAGGGAGTGTCAGTAGCGATTCCCGTTTCGATGTCAGTGGCCGAGTCGGACCTGGGGATGAGCAACATCCGGCGCTGCACTCTCCTTCGACCAGGACGGATTCATCCTGATCTGTCGCGAAATCCTATGCCTCCGCCACATTCCCCAGGTCAACCCCGCGCCGGGCCCACTGACATCGAGTGGGAAGGTTCTCTGACAGGGATGGGAAAAACCCAGCTCATCGAACTGACATCCCGATGGGAAGTCTCAGTCCGAAGAACGTGATTCGCGGAAACATGCAGGTAGACCGGTCTCGTCCGGTACAGTGAGGGACGCGAGTCCTGCACGTGGCCGTTGCGTGTTCCCGGCCCTGTTTCGAGCCGGATGACGCTGGATGCGGCTGTTCGCGACACCTCTCTTTTCGGATATTTCGGGCATTTTTCTGTCCTGGGGGTTTGTCACTCCCGGTGTGTGCGGGGTGACCGACGAAAAGTGACATTATCGCGGCTATCCCTCGAAACTCCGAGGTGAAGTCGAACGAGTCCAGCGTGGCCGGGGTCGGCAGGCACGCGAACCGCAACCGGCCGGCCAGGCGGCGGGCTTCGGTGGCCTCGACCTCGACCGACAACAGATGCTCGAGCGTCTGCGTCATCGACCACTGCTGCGCCGCGGCCTCATCGAGAACCCGAGGTAAAGCCTCAGCGGCGGCCTCGAGCTTGAGGATGGCCAGATGAGTGCGGAGCTGCTGATACATCGAGATCGCCGCTTGGGAGTGCGGTGCGGCCGATCCGATGTTCGTGGTACCCATGGCAGTGTGGTCCCGTTCTGTGCGGCGCGTTCGTAGACGCTCATGTCGATCGCCGTCGCGTCGACGTCGGACGATGCTGATTCGATTGTGTTGCAGCGCAATATCTCTGCCTCGCTGCGCGCCAGCTCGCCGGGTGGGATGCGTTCCTTGCTGCGGTGCGGACGACCACCGGTGACCGCGGCCGCCAATGCGGCGGCATCGAGGGCGAGAATATGCCCGTGATCGCGGACCGCGATGCCGACGCCCGGTGAGGCGCACCGATGCCGGGCGATCACACTCCCCGTGGTGGTCGCGATGTCGATATGTCCATCACCGGGGCGCTCGCTGACCGTCACCTCGGCCATCGCCAGCTCTGGGGGCACCGAATAGGTGTTGCCGCGCCACGCCACCAAGGCCTGCCGGGATACTTGCCGGATTTCGGTCACGATCGCCGGGAACGGACTGACCGGCGGCGGTGCGAGGGGTTCGCGTTCGGCGACGGTGGCCACGGTGTACTTGCCGTCGGCGGTGGCGCGCATGCGGGTGTCCCCGCAGCGAGCAGAACTTGTCCACACTAGCCTGGGCCTGTTCGACGGTGAGGTCGTCGGCGAGGGTGCGCCACCAACGCTGCGCGGCGCCTTTGTTGGCGGCCTCGACGACGCCTTTGCGGTTGCCGCGCCTTGGTGGGCAGATCGCCACCGACACCCCGTAGTGCTTGGCCACGGCCGCGAACTCGGCGGTGACCTCACCACTGGCCGGGTGGCAGACCGTGGCCATGCGATCGAACTGCCACGTCCTGGTCAGGCCCCCGAAGCGGCGGGTGACGCGGTCGATCCCGGCGATAACCTGTGGGCGGGTCATGTCCGGGGCCAGATAGGCGCGCCACCGGCCCGAATGTGCCAGCGAGCCGACCAGAAGGAATGCTTTCGCACCCCATCGCCACGATGCGGGAGGATTCGGTAGTTCCAGCCAATCCCATTGGGTCTCTTCACCTGCTGGATGTTCGATGCACGCGTTGGGGCGTTGTGTCGCGTTCGCGCACTGGACGCAGACCGGGCGTAGTGCGCGGGCGCGGATCTGGCGTGTGAGCGTCTGATAGGGCCCTTCTCGGATGCTGGTGCATGGTCAGAGACCATCAGCATCGAGGGAGTCCCGCCCTGTTTGGCGGTGCCACACAAGTGAGCAGTTTCAGTTCGCGGAACTGGGCAGTTTCAAGGATCTGGCGCACTTTCCGTGAAGACGAAAGCATGCCGCTGATCAGCGGAAATATGCGATAGACCAAGATTATCCCGGTGTGACTTCGCGCCCCTAACCGCTCTCCTTCCTCACCTGAACGGCGTCGTCATCGAGCCGGGCAACTTCGTGATGTCCCAGGTGTACGTAGCCGCGTTCGGACAGGCCACCCGCAGACCGTCACGCATCCACGATGGCGCGCAGCTTCTCGATCTGCGCGACACGGCCCGCCGCGTCGGGGGCGAGGGCCCGGACGTTCAGCGTCGTCGCGCCGGACTCCTTGAACGCAGCGACCCGTTCGCGTACGTAGCCTTCAGGCCCGATCAGCGAGATTGCGCGTACGAGATCGTCGGGCACGGCCGCAGCGGCCTCGTCTTTCTTGCCGTCCAGGTACAGATCCTGGATGGTCTTGGCTTCCGCTTCGTATCCATATCGGCATGCGAGGTCGTTGTAGAAGTTCTTGCCGCGCGCACCCATTCCGCCGATGTAGAGGGCGAGGTGAGGCTTGACCGCATTGAGCAGGTGACCGACGTCGTCTCCGATTGCGAGAGCAGGTCCGGCATAGACCTCGAGTTCGCCGAGCGACGAATCACGACGTGCCGCGCCCTTCGCCAACGATTCGCCCCACACATCCTGCGCCCGCTCGGGATGGTAGAAGATCGGCTGCCAGCCCTCGGCAAGCTCAGCTGTGAGCGCCACGTTCTTCGGTCCCAATGCTGCAATGACGATCGGGATGCGGTCGCGCACCGGATGGTTGATCAGCTTCAGCGGTTTGCCGAGACCGGTGCCCTTGTCCGCCGGGAGAGGGATCTGGTAGTGCTTGCCGTCGTGGCGGACCGGTTCGCGTCGCCACACCTGCCTGCAGATGTCGACGAGTTCGCGGGTGCGGCCCAGCGGGGAGTCGTACGGCACGCCGTGGAAACCTTCGATCACCTGCGGCCCTGATGCGCCGATGCCGAGCACGAACCGGCCGTCCGACACGTAGTCGAGGCCGGCCGCCGTCATCGCCATCAGCGACGGGGTGCGTGTGTAGATCTGAAAAATACCGGACGCCAGCTGCACCGTCTTGGTCTTCGCTGCGAGGTAGCCGAGCTGACTGACGGCGTCGAACGAGTACGCCTCTGCCATGAAGATGATGTCGAGTCCGGCGCGTTCGAGATCAGCTGCCTCCTCGACGGTCTCGGCGAACCCACCGCTGTAGGTGATCATCGTTCCGATGCGCATCGGCAGTACTCCAATCGAACGACCCGGGACCCGAGTACGGATCCGGGTTTCGCGAACCTGAGGATTAACGCAGTTCAACAGTTCGCGATGCGTGACGCAAAGACACATCTCCGATTCAATACATCAGCAATGCCTATGCCGAGACTCCGACGGGTCCCTACCAGTTGACGGCTTCCGCCGCACGTGGGACCATCCCTCCACTGACCTTGAAATTAGGTCGACCCCGGCCGGTGCGCCAACACCGAACCGGGGTCTGGGCACACGACAGAAAGAGCTGTCATGCACCGTACGGTGGATTCTATCCACACGCCCCACAGAGGCGTGCACCAGCAACGAGCCGCGAGCGCCTTCTCACGCGCCGGCCACCTCTTCTGGCCTCCAAGTTCATCGACGTCCTGACCTTCTCACCCCTCGATCCTGCTCCGGCAGCCGGTCGAGGGGCCCGAGGTGTTTGCCGCCTGCACCGGCGTGCACAAGGGCCGTTCCGGTAACCACGGCACAGCGGGCAGGCATCGTCGCTCATCTCCCACAGTCCGACGTCAGCGCATCGACGCTGCGAACCGGGGTGCCATTCCCACGGTTCGAAACCGACTGGGCACCAGTATTCCTCGTCTCCACAGCTGGTGGTGGAGCACCCGATCGTGAGGGTCGACACGAACGACCGGGTCCAGCGCGAGCCACACGTCACTTTCGACGTGGGGCCAAAAGTGCTGGCCGAGACGGTCTATCGGGACATGGCGACCGGGCAGCGTTGGGGAAGGGGCCGAAGGCAAGCTCAGGGACCCGCAGGGTCTCCGCATGGTCAAGCACAGCCGCCCGAAGGGCGTCCTTCTCGAGTTGCCCAGCACGACACGGATCGCCCCTCAGCTTCCTGCGGTCGTGGTGTTCAAATATCGGTGACGTGGACACGTTCGCCCTGCACGCTGTACAGAGCGATGATCTCGGCGGGTCGGTCCTTGTGGGCGTTGGCGATCCAGTGCGGAGTCGTGGTGGCGAACTCTGCCGCCTCGCCCGCCCCGAGGGTGGTGCGCTCGTCGGACAACGCCAAGGTCACCGTGCCGCTGAGGACGTAGAACCACCCTCGCCCCGGATGGGTGTTGTACTTCACCGGGCTCGCCACACCACTGGGCGGGTAGATCACCTTGAATCCCCGTATGCCCCCGGCGTGGACGCCCAGCGGGATGAAGGTCAGACCGTCCTTACGCACAGGCTTCAGATGAACTCTCGGATCACCGACGCGCGGGGCAGCGACGAGTTCGTCCAGTGGGAGTCCATAGACCCGGGCGAGTGGAAGCAGCTGCTCCAAACTCGGACGCACCAGACCCCGCTCGAGACGGGAGAGCGTGCTGGCCGTAATCCCGCTACGTGCGGACAGCTCGTCGAGGCTCAGCCCGAGCGATTGCCGGAACCCTCGAAGCCGTGGACCGACCGCGCGGAGCACCTCGTCATCCATCGCGCCTCCTCGACCCAACCGGGCACCCTCATTTTGCAATCCTGCAAGGCCCCTGGCTTCGATGCAATACCGGGTGCGAGCGTGGATCCCATGACCAAACCTTCCATGACCACCTCCGAACCCAATCGGGGCGACGCCGACCGAGGACGATCGTCATGACTGTGAACCGACGCCGCGACGCCCCGCCACCGAAGACCGGCAACAGCGAGGCCGAGGTGCTGCGCGGCTTCCTGGACTACCTCCGCACATCGATCGCAACCAAGGTCGAGACCACCCCCGAGCCCGAGGTGCGCACCGCGGGCATTCCGTCGGGCACCAGCCTGCTCGGCCTGCTGAAACACCTCGCTCACGTCGAGAAGTCGATCTTCCTAGGCCGCCGAACCACCAATTGGCCGAAGACATTTCGTTGTGATTCCACAGACACCGTCGAGAGTGTCGTTACCCGCTACCGCGCTGCCGTCGAACAATCCAACGTGATGCTGGACAAGTGCACGGACCTTGCCGCGCCGATTCCACACGGAGCCGGTGAGCGTCCGGGGCCGAGTGCGCGGTGGGCGCTGGCGCACATGATCGAGGAGACCGGCCGCCACGCCGGGCACGCAGACATCCTCCGCGAGCTCATCGACGGAACCACGGGCCGATAGTGTGGATTCGAGCCCGGATACCGGGCTCGAATCCACACAAGTTCACGCGCGCCTCACAGCATCTCGACCGCGGCTGCAATGTAGGCATCGCCGTCGAAGTTGTCGTACAGGGACTGCTGCACGATGAAGCCCTGGACCACGCCGAGCACCACCGGTGCGTATCCGGCCGCCCAGGTGTGAGAGTCGACAGCTCCGGCGGGAAGCACGTCCGGGTCTGCTTCCGCGCATTCGACGAGTGCATCAGTGATCGCCCCGTGTAGCCGCCCGATGACGAACTGTGCGAGTTCGCGGATCTCGGGGTCGATGGTGGCTTCGGCCCACACCTGCAGGATCGCCCTTCCGTAATCGCCGCCCGCGAAGGTGTGCAGGTCTTCGGTAAGCGTCCGTATGATGCCGACAGCGACATCTCCTGGGCTCCTCGCTCCTGCAAACACGCCGCCGGTGTCCAGTGCAGTGTGCCGGTCGCTGAGGATGTGGTCGGCGACCGCGACGAGCAATTGCTGCTTGCCGCTGAAGTAGCCGTAGATGGCACCGGCCGACAAGCCGGACTCGGCAATGATGTCGGCCATCGATGTGCGCTGGTAGCCCGCACGGGTGAAACACCGTAGGGCCGCGTCGATGATCTCTGCCCGCCGCGCGACACGATGCGCCTCACTCACCCTCGGCACGACATTTCTCCTGTTCACAGCATCGTTGTTGACAAGCCACTCTAGCCGACCTCACTATAAAGAACGAATATTCTTTTTGATTGGAGCATCATGAGCGCCACCCCACCGGCGACAGGTACGCCACCGATTGCACGCGCCATCGCCCTCGCCGCCGGCGCAGCCGTCATCGTCGGCGTCGTCCTGCTGGCATTCGCGTGGCCGGCCGTCACCTCCGAACCGCGCGACGTGCCCGTCGGAATCGTCGGTCCCGCCGCATCCGTCGCACAGACCACCGGGATGCTCGAAGCTCAGTCCGGCGACGCACTACTCCTCACCGAGGAGGACACCCGCGACGCAGCGGTTGCCGCGATCGAGCGACGCGAGATCTACGGCGCGATCATCCTCGGCGACAGCCCCACCGACACGCCCGAGGTCCTCGTCGCCACTGCGGCGAATGCCCAAGTCGCGGCGATGCTTCAGGGCATCGCGACCGGCATGCAGCAGCAGATCGACGCGCAACTGCGGACGGCTACCGAAGCCGCGATCGCGCAGCGTCTCGCCGACCCTGCCGCCGCGAACGCGCCGATCTCCTTCACCATCCCGCAGGCCGAGGTTCCGGTGACCGACGTCGTACCCTTCTCCGATTCGGATGCGCGCGGGGTGAAGCTGAGTGTCGCCGCGTTCCCGCTCGTTCTGGGTGGGATGGCAGGCGCCGTCCTCATCTCGTTCGGTGTTTCGCGCGCATCCCACCGCCTTGCCGCGCTCGTGGCATACGGAGTGGTCGGGGGACTGCTGCTCGGCGCCATCCTGCAGGGCATGTTCGGGGCATTGCAGGGCAACTACTGGACGAACGCCGCTGCAATCGGGTTCGCGCTCGTCGCGATCACGGCACCCATCGTCGGACTCCGCAGCCTGATCGGCGCTCCCGGCATCGGGATCGGCGCCGTGCTGATGATGCTCGTCGCCAACCCCATTTCGGCTGCCACCATGCCCGTCGAGTTCCTGCTCTCACCGTGGGGCGCGATCGGCCAGTGGTTCCCGCCCGGCGCGGGCGCGACACTGCTGAAAGAACTCTCGTACTTCCCAGACGCGAGCACTGCGTTCGCCTGGGCTGTACTGGCGGGGTGGACGGCAGTCGGCGTGCTGCTCACCGCGATAGCCGTTGTGCGCGAACGGCGCACCCCCGACTCGGTCGACGCTCCGGAACTCGTGCCTGTCGGCTGAGCGAGCCCTCCGGGCGGCACGCGCACTACCGAACGATGCCCGCCGCTCGGGCTGCACGCAGCCAGTCCGGAAATTCGCTGAGCAACCGGCGGTAGAGCTCTGCGTCGCTGATCTTCCCGATGTCGTCGACGCTGAAGAATCCGGCGTTGTCGACAACGCGTCCCTCCATGGTGTCGAGACTTTCGAGGACCCCGTAGTCGGCCTTCCCGAGCCCGACGAACTGCCAGAATGCAGGCAGCGCGGCCGCTTCTTTCATCAGCGCGCTGATCTGCTTCTTCTGACTGAAGCCGCCGTCGGTGAAGAACAACACCAGGGTGGGCATCGTTGCTCCTGGTCTGAGCGAGGAGATGATCTCGCCCATGATCGGCAGTTCGTCGTTGAACCCGCCGATGCGCTTGTAATCGATACCGCCATGCACACCGCCCAGGTGCAGGTAGGTCGACGACCACTCTTCGACTTCGTGGACAGCGATGTCGGGAAGCCGAGCAAACGACACCGCGTACAGGTAGGGCTCGAGCTTTCCGTCGTCGTCGACCTGCACGGCGATCGGCACCATGCGTTCGACGACTTCGTGGATGCGCTTCTTCGAATACTGGCGATGCATGCTGCCGGTCTTGTCGATGACGAGAACGACGCGTGCCCGCACCCCGGGCGCCCCCTTGTCGAGGAGCACCTTGGCGACCTCACGCTTGCGCAGGTCGAGCTTCTGGCGCTTCTCGAGCGACAGCTTCTCCTCGCCCGCGACGGTGCGCACGCCGTCCTCGGCCGGTGCAGGCGCAGGAGGCGCGTCGTCGACCTGCACACCGTGCTCGGTGACGAGACCGGACAGGCCGGAATCCCAGCCGGCGGAGACATTGCGGATCTTCCACTCACCGTTGCGCCGGTAGACCTCGAGGAGCACTGCAGCGCGTTCGCTGGTCAGATCGAGAGCTTTCGCAGTCGCAGCGCCAGTGGGATGAGCGACGTCGACTCCGAGTCCGGGTACGGAGGCGAGACTGCCGGAGACGCTGTCGTCGAGTGCAACTGCGATCGAGAGACGTTCGATCGCGGGCGGGATGGCGGTGAGGTCGATGGAGACGCGGTCGGCGGCGACCAACCGGACAGCACCTTCTGGCGACGCTGGCTGGTTGAAGAACACGAAGTCGGTGTCGCTACGGACTTTGCCGTCGGCCCCGAGCTGGAAGACCATCAGGTCGACGGTCCCCTGCTTCGCTCCCGTCACCGATGCCGTCACAGCTCCGGTGCCGATGGTGGTGTTCTGTCCGCGCGCCAACTCAGCCATGACTGATTCTTACCTCGAGCTCTGCCGGAGAGACAGTTGAGTGTGCAGTTGTTGGCGGGTTCAGGACCAAATCATGCCGATAACTGCACACTCAAAAGGATTTCGAACGACTCGTAAGCCAAATTCCCGTCACGTCAGGTCCGGTCAGCGGGAACCGTGTCCGCCACCTTCTGGAGCGACGTTGTCCCCCACGAGAGCTACGCGCAGGTCAGTACTGTCGGGTGACGATTTCGAGGCACTGGATCCGTAGGTTCGAAACGATCGCGGCGCTCGGGGCCCGCGGCGCCGACGAAGGGATCTTCATGAGATTCGTCCTACAGCTCCTGGCCGTCGCGGCGGTGTCGTTCATCGGCAGTCAGGTCCTGTTTGCTGTAGACGGGAATGCTTGGCTCACAGCGTTTGTCGGCGTGTGTGCGGCAGTATCTGCCCTGTGGGTCTACCGCTGGGTGGTGCGACGCACCGAGCACCGGCCCACCACCGAACTGGCCCGACGCGGAGCCTGGCAGGCCATGGGGTGGGGGACGCTCATCGGTATCGCGCTTTTCGCCTTGGTGATTGTGAATCTTGCTCTCCTCGGAAACTACGACGTCGAGGGTTGGGGCTCGGTAACGGGGGCGTTGGGGATGATCGGGTTCATGGCCGCAGCTGCCGTCACCGAGGAGTTGCTCTTCCGCGGCGTCCTGTTCCGGATCGCGGAGGAACGCGTGGGTACGTGGATCGCGATGGTCGGGACCGGCCTCCTGTTCGGCATGGTGCACCTGTTCAACGAGCACGCCACCGTGTGGGGTGGCCTCGCGGTCGCGATCGAAGCCGGTGGCATGCTCACGGCTGTATACATTGCGACCCGCAGTCTGTGGCTGCCGATCGGGCTGCACTTCGGCTGGAACTTCGCCGCGGCAGGCATTTTCAGCAGCGAGGTTTCGGGAAACGCCGCCACATCCGGACTGTTGCAGACTTCGACCTCAGGTTCCACGCTGGTCACCGGCGGTAGTTTCGGCCCGGAAGGAAGTCTGTATTCGGTCGTGTTCTGTGTGCTGGTGACGCTCGCGTTCCTGTGGCTGGCGCGACGCCGCGGCCAGATTGTGCCGCGGCGTGGGCGCGCCGACCGAAATGCTGCCCCCGCTACACTCGGCCGGTGATCGGACTCGGACCGGTGCTCGGGCAGACAGGACAGGCCTGGCGCCGTCTCGATGTCACCGCTCGGGATCTGGCCCTCGGGGTGGTGCTGATCGTCATCTCGTATCTGCCGGGCTTCCGCAGCAACGGGACCCAGATCGGCGATCTGGCGACCCGCCCCACCGATGCGCTGGCATTTGTCGCACTTGCTCTGGAGTGTCTTCCACTCGCCATTCGCCGCCGGTTGCCGGTCGTCTGCCTCGCCTTGGTCTCGCTCGGCTTCTGCCTCGACCAGCTCCGCGGCTACCATTCCTTCGCCGGCATCGGCCTGTGCATCGCGTTGTTCAGCGTCGGCGCCCATCTGCATCGGTACCGGTATGTCACGGCAGTCGCGTTCTCGGTGGTCTACGTGGCATTCGCCGTCTCGCTCACCTGGATCGGGGCAGGTGAACCGCCCAGCGAGTTCGTCACCTTCTACCTGGCGTTGACGCTTCCTTGGGGTATCGGCGCCTGGGTGCGCACGGCCCGCATCGCGGAGTCCGAGCACCGTCGACGCGTTGCCGAGGACACCCGCACTGCGGAACGCATTCACATCGCCCGCGAGTTGCACGATGTCGTCACCCATCATGTGACCGCAATGATCGTGCAGGCCGAAGCGGCGCGCTATCTGACTGCGGCTCCCGAACGCCTCGATGGGGTGTTGACCGACGTCTCCGACACCGGTCGCAAAGCCATCACCGACTTGCGGCATATCCTCAACCTGCTCGACCCCGATCACGGGCTCGGAGACCGGACGCCGGCCGTGGGTCGACTGCACACACTCATCGAACAGACCCGCCGTGCCGGGCAACCGGTCGAGTTCACCGAGGAAGGCTGCCCGGCTGCGTCCGCGGGAAGCGCCGACCTCGTCGCCTACCGCGTGGTCCAGGAAGCTTTGACGAATGCGCTCAAGTACGATCACGGCGGCCGGACCTCCGTCCAGGTTTCTCACGGAGAGAAGGAGATAACCGTGACGGTCGGGACCGACGGTAGCGGTTCGTCCCTCCCGGACCCCGGAGGCAGCGGGCGCGGACTGGCCGGGCTCCGTGAGCGAGTCGACATTCTGGGCGGCGACTTCCGCACTGAGAACTTGATGGACGGCGGCTATCTCGTTTCTGCCCGCATCCCGGCGGGGAATCCTTCGTGACCGACCCGATTCGTGTCTTGGTCTGCGACGACCAGATGCTGGTCCGCACCGGACTCGTGACGATCATCGATGCCCAACCGGACATGGAGGTGGTGGGCGCATGCGGCGACGGCCGGACTGCAGTCGACCTGGCCGGCCAGGTGCACCCGGATGTCGTCGTGATGGATATCCGTATGCCTGTGCTCGACGGCATCGAGGCTACCCGGTTGTTGTCCGGGGCAGGGGTGGCCCGACCGGCCAAAGTGCTGGTGGTGACCACCTTCAATCTCGACGAGTACGTGTATGACGCGCTGCGTGCCGGAGCTTCGGGGTTCCTGCTCAAAGAGGCTCCTCCGGCCCAGCTCCTCCACGGCATACGTACGGTGGCCGGTGGTGCGGCGCTGCTCGATCCCGATGTCACCCGCCAGCTCGTGGGCCGCTACGCCACCCGAATCCGCCCTGCCGACGGCGCGGCCCTTCCCGACGTGCCGCTGACCCCACGCGAACTGGAGGTTCTGCGTCTCATCGCCGACGGGCTCTCCAACAGCGAGATCGCCGGGACCCTCCAGATCAGCCCCGAGACCGTCAAGACGTTCGTCTCCCGCATCCTCGCCAAGCTCAACGTGCGCGACCGTGTCCAGGCCGTGGTGTACGCCTACCGGAACGGTCTGGCTGTCTGACGCGCGCAGTTCGGCACCCTCCCCATTTCCGAGCCCTTGCCACACTCCGGGAAGTGAGCTTAGACTCCCCTAAGTTACGGGGTGCAACTTAAGGGAACGGGGGCGACGAGCAAGTGGCCGAGCCGGGCAGACGCGTGCGCAAGATCGACATCGACGACATCGTCCGAGTCGGTCGCGAACTGGGCATGCGCCACCTGAGCCTGAGCGCGGTCGCCGCCGAACTCGACGTGTCCACCACCGCCCTCTACCGGCACGTCGACGGACGCTGGGGTCTCGAGCTGGCGGTGGGAGAAAGCCTGCTGGATGACCTCGTCCTGCACGACGACCCAGCCCACGACGCCACACAACACCTGCTGTCGTTCGGATTGCAACTCAGAGCCTTCGTTCTGGCCAACCCCGGGCTCGGCACCTACATACAGACACTCTTCCCGCGCGGCGAAGCCGGCCGTCGCCTGATGGTGCACGAGGTGGCCGCCCTGGCCCGACGCGGATACACACCCGACCTCGCCATCATCCTGTCCAGTGCGGTCGCGGGCAACACGATCAATTACGCGGTGGCAGACGAAAACCAGCAGGAAAGGGCAGAAGGACTCGAGGACCAACGCCGCAATGTCACGAACCAGTTGGCTACCGACGCGGAACTGGGCACAACCCACCGTGAGCTACCGACTTTCACACACGACGAGTACGTGAAACTTGTTCTCACAGCAATAATTCGAGGCCTTGTCGCGGTCGCACCTCCAGGTCGGCCGTTGGAGCAGGTGGTCGCCGATCTGGCGGCCACCGGAATGGGGATCTGATGGCCAAACGGGGGTTCCAGGGCGCGGTGATGCGCGGATTCGGTGCCCGCGTCCACGACGCGGTCGTCACCGGTACCGAGCAACTCGCACCGCACTTCCTGCGTGTGCGGTTCTCATCCACAACACTGTTCGACGATGCCGATCCGGGACCGACCGCATATCTACGGTTCTGGGTCCCCGACCCCAACGACCCCGACACGGAACATCAACGGGGATACACGTTCTCCGAGGCAGACACGGAGGAAGGCACCTTTGCGGTCGATTTCGTGCTGCACGAACCGGCGGGGCCGGCATCGGTGTGGGCGAAACACGCAGAACCCGGTAGCACCATCAGCATCACGTCGTTCGGTTCCAAGCAGTTCACCGTGCCCGACGAACTGCCCGCCGGCTACCTGTTGATCGGCGACTCCGCCTCGATTCCCGCGATCAACAGCATCATCGACGTTCTCCCCCGCGATGTCGCCGTCGAGGTGTACCTCGAACAGCACGACGACGCCGACCTCCTGATCCCCATGTCCGATCATCCGCTGATGAACACGCACTGGGTCCCGCGGCTCGGCCCCACCTCGCTGGCCGCGGCGATCGAGGATCGCGACTGGTCCAATTGGAAAGCATGGGCCGGTACCGAATCCAAGGCCCTCAAGCATCTGCGGACCCGTTTGCGCGACGATTTCGGATTCCCCAAATCCGAGGTGTACGCACAGGCCTACTGGTTCCACGGCCGTGCCATGGGCACGTACCGCTCGAACGGCAACGCCGAGCCGGAACCCACGATCGAAGAGGCACCACCGGCGCCGCAGCCCACCCGGAGCAGTCGCGGCTCGTGGCAAGCGGAGTCCGGGAGCAAGCTGATCGGCACGCTACGCAACACATTCGTCGCTGCCGGCGCCCTGCAGGCCTTGATCACCCTGATCCAGCTCGCCCCGTTCGTACTGCTCACCGAGCTCGCTCGTCGCATGCTCGACGGAGCACCGGAATCACAGCTGTGGACGATCGGTATCTGGGCGATCGGACTGATGGGCGCGGGCACGCTGCTCGCCGCCGCACTGTCCTTCTGGCTGCACACCGTCGATGCACACTTCGAACGTGGCCTGCGGAAACAGCTTCTGAGCAAACTCGCGAAACTTCCTCTCGGCTGGTTCGACGACCGCGACTCCGGGCAGGTGAAACGTGTCGTGCAGGACGACACGTTGTCGCTGCACTACTTGGTGACACATGCCGTCACCGATGCCGTCGCCGCGGTGGTGGCGCCCGTTGCTGTACTGATCTACCTGTTCACCGTGGACTGGCGTCTGGCGCTTCTGATGTTCGTGCCGATCCTCGTCTACGTCGTGACGACGGTGATCATGGTGGTCCAGTCGGGAAACAAGACGGCGCAGGCGATGCGCTGGGCCGACCGCATGAGCTCCGAAGCGGGTGCCTATCTCGAAGGACAACCGGTGATCCGTGTGTTCGGCGGAGCAGCGGCATCCACGTTCCGCGCACGACTACGCGAATACATCGAGTTCCTCGACGGTTGGCAACGCCCGTTCAGCAACAAGAAGTCGCTCATCGACCTCGCGACGAGACCCGCCACCTTCCTGCTGCTCATCACTGTCGCGGGGACCGCTCTGATCACATCCGGAAGCATGCAGCCCACAGCTCTGCTGCCGTTCCTGTTCCTGGGGACCACGTTCGGAGCTCGCCTTCTCGGCCTCGGGTACGGTCTCGGTGGCCTGCGCGGAGGCATGCTCGCTGCCCGTCGAATCGGTGTCGTCCTCGACGAGCCCGAACTCGGCACCCGTGAAAGCGACTCCGCGCCAGCCCGTCACGCAAGCTCCGTCGAGTTCGACCGCGTCTGCTTCTCCTACCGGCCCGGTGTCCCCGTGATCGACGACGTCTCCCTCGCCCTGAGTACCGGAACGATCACCGCGCTCGTCGGGCACTCGGGTTCCGGGAAATCCACGATGGCGGCACTGCTCGCCCGGTTCCACGACATCGACGACGGCACCATCCGCATCTTCGGACGCGACATCCGCGAGTTCGATGCCGATTCCCTCTACGAACAGGTCGGATTCGTCTTCCAGGACACACAACTCGTGATGGGAACGGTGCGAGACAACATCGCGCTCGCCGTTCCCGACGCCACCGACGAACAGATCGAATCGGCTGCACGGTCCGCGTACATCCACGATCGGATCCTCCAGCTGCCCGACGGATACGACACCGTGCTCGACGCCGATCCACAACTGTCCGGCGGTGAACGACAACGTATCACGATTGCTCGTGCCATCCTTGCCGACACTCCGATACTCGTCCTCGACGAAGCAACGGCCTTCGCCGACCCCGAATCGGAATACTTCGTCCAGCAGGCACTGGGCAGGCTCACCGCGGGCCGCACCGTACTGGTCATCGCACACCGCCTGCACACCATCGTCGACGTCGACCGCATCGTCGTCCTCGACCGCGGACGCATCGCCGAAACCGGCACCCACAGCGAACTGCTCGCCGCAGACGGCCGCTACCGGCAGATGTGGGACGCGGGTTCCCACACATCGAACGAACTCGCCTACGCAGACCAGGAGCCGGCCCGATGATCCGCACCCTGCTCGCCCTGCTGCCACCGGGCAGCCGCCGCACCGTCGTCCTCCACCAGAGCCTGACCGTCGTCAGCGTCGTCCTCCGCGCCGTCGGTGTCGTCCTGCTCGTGCCACTCGTCGGTGCCCTGTTCGGCGCCGCCCCGTCCGATGCGTGGCCCTGGATGGGCGCACTGGCCGCCGTCACCGTCGCGGGATGGATCGTCGACACAGCCGCCTCCCGGCTCGGCTTCGACATCGGCTTCGGGCTGCTCGACCACGCCCAGAACGAAGTTGCCGAGCGCACCGCACGAATCCGGTTGACATGGTTCACAGGTGAGAACACCTCCATCAACCGTCAAGCCATCGCGGCCACCGGACCGGATCTCGTCGGTCTCATCGTGTATCTGGTGACACCGATCCTGAGCGCAATCCTGCTGCCGCTCGCCATCGCGATCGCGTTGCTGCCGATCAACTGGGTCCTCGGTGTCGCCGCGCTCGCCGGTGTGCCCATTCTGCTCGGAGCGTTCCTGTTGTCGGGGCGACTCGGGCGCAACGCCGATCGCGTCGCAGCCGATGCCAATGCTGATCTCACCGAACGAATCGTCGAGTTCGCCCGCACCCAGCCCGCCCTGCGAGCGGCACGACGTACCGAACCCAGCCGCAGCCACGTGGGCGAGGCCCTGGAGCGTCAGCATTCCGCGACTCTCCGAGTGCTGCTCATGCAGGTCCCGGGACAGCTCATCTTCAGCCTCGCCACCCAACTCACACTCGTGATCCTTGCGGGCTCGGTGACGGTACTGACCGTGCGCGGCGATCTCGATGTGTCCGAGGCGATCGCTCTGGTCGTCGTCATCGTCCGGTACCTCGATCCGTTCACTACGCTGAGCGACCTCACCGGAGGAGTGGAGTCGTCGCTGACCACGTTGCGTCGCATCCGCGCCGTCCTCGAGGCGCCGGTCGACAGTGACGACGGCGCCTGCACGATCACCGGGAGAGCTCCCCGAATCGAATTGCAGGACATCCGATTCTGGTACGGAGGCGACGCCCCGGCACTCGACGGTGTGGATCTCACCTTCGAACCCGGCACCACCACTGCCATCGTGGGACCGTCGGGTTCGGGCAAGAGCACCGTCCTCAGCCTGCTCGCGGGTCTTCACACCCCGCGTTCGGGACGAATCCTCATTGATGGCATCGATATCGAAGACCTCGACTCACTGTCACGCGATTCCCTGGCCGGTATGGTCTTCCAGCATCCCTACCTGTTCGACGGCACGATCCGCGAGAACATCCGTGCCGGCGACCCGAGCGCCGACGACACGGCACTCGCCGCAGCCGCGTCGCTCGCGCAGGTCGATGAAGTGTTGGCTCGTGTCCCGGACGGGTGGGACACCCGGGTCGGCGAAGGCGGCAGCGCTCTGTCGGGTGGTGAGAAGCAACGTGTGTCCATTGCGCGGGCCCTGCTCAAACCCGCACCGCTCCTGCTCGTCGACGAAGCGACCAGCGCGTTGGACACCGAGAACGAGACCGCGATCGTGCAGGCCCTCACGGACGACCCCACCCCGCGGACCCGCGTGATCGTCGCGCATCGGCTGGCGAGCATCCGCACCGCCGACCGGGTCGTGTTCCTCGAGCAGGGCAAGGTCGTGGAGGAGGGCACGGTCGAGGAATTGCTCTCCGCCGGCGGACGTTTCGCCGAGTTCTGGCGCCAGCGCGACGCTGCGTCAGGGTGGCAACTCGAGACGTCGGGCAAGAATCAACTCGGATGACAACCGCCGGCGGACTTGCTGACGCCCTATTGCGCGGGCACTCCCTCGACTTTGATCCGCTCGATGCGCAGCGTCCGGATCTTCCAGGATCCATCCACCCGTGTATAGGTCTCGTGATAGTAACCGAAGCCGAAGATCTCCGAATAGGGTTCGCCCGCAGGGAAATAGAGGTGGTCCGACATCGACCAGACGACGCTGGCGGTGACGTCGTCGATGAACTCGATTTCACAGGTGTGGCCCGCATGCACGCTGACCATCGTGCGCGCACCGCCCGACTTCCACGATGCATGACCCTTTCTGACTACATTCATCTGAGGAAGGAAGTCCCGACCTGTCACCGGGTCGGTGCAGCAGCCTGTGTAGTCGAGTTCGCAGTCCTCGGCCAGAATCCCGTGGACCAGCCCGAGATCCCCGGTGTCGACCCCGCGGAAATATTTGGCCTTGGCCTGCTTGATTGCGTCGATCGCGATCAAGCGCTCCACGTCGTTCATTGAGCACTCCTCGATAAGAATGGCATTCCGTGTAGAGGAGATTATAATTCTCCTATCTCGTCAAGGCCGGCCGCATCGCTCGCATCGCCGGAACGACCGCGGAGACCAGCCCGATCACCAGCGATACCGCCCCGACCCCGACCACGGCACTCCATCGCACTTCCAGTGACACGGGAGTACCGAGGTCATCGGCCAACCCCGCCGCGACACCGGCCAGCGCAGGCCACGCGAGGGCCGCACCGAGCACCGCGCCGATCACGGCCACCACCGCCGCCTCTACCGCCACGACGCCGAGGATCTGACGACGCGTCGCACCGATCCGCTGCAACAGCGTGAAGGCGGGACGCCGGTCGGAGGTGGCCATGAGCATCGTGTTCGCGACGGCCAGTGCAGCGAAGCCGAGGGACAGCCCCACGAGCGCGAGCTCGAACAACCGCAGGAGCCGCGCATCCTCGGCGTTGCCCGCGCTCTCGTACTGCGCCGGCGTCTCCACCCGCACACCCGTACCGGCCAAGGCGTCCGTCAGAGCTGCCTGTTCGACGCCGTCGACGTACAGCAACGGTGTCATCGCGACCGGATCGTGTGCCAGCGCCGTCTCCGTATCGACGTACGAGAATGCCGGCCCTCCCGAAACCACGGACACCACCTCGAGCGGTTCCTCTTCGCCGTCGGGGAACACCGTCCGAACCGCCGCTCCGACTCCCACACCCAGTCGCGACGCCGCGTCCACATCCAGGACGACGGTGCCGGGTGCGAGACCGTCGACCGAGCCTTCGTCGGTGGTCAACCCCATCGACGAGAGAGCCGCCGTGTCGATCCCCCACACGTCCATCGCCCTGTCGCCATACACGAGCATGGTCGCGACCGGCGCGACCACAGATCCTCCATACGACTGCACGGTATCGACGACATCGAGCGGAAGCGCCGGGCTACCCTCGCCCGGCGACACGACCAACTCCGAGGGAACCGCCGCTGATGCCGTTTCACCGAATGCCTTGTCCATCGTGTCGATCAGGCCGGTGAGCATCACCGCGAATCCGACGAGAACGAGGATCGGCGACAACACCGACGACACGCGCCGCACACCGTGTGACGACTCGGCGCGCACCAATTCCGCAGTGGGACTCGAGCCCCACACGAACACCCGAATCAACCTCGACAGATAGACCGGACCAAGTGCCGTGGCACCGATGATTGCCGACATCACTGCCGCAACCGCGAAGGATGCCGTCGAGCCGCCACTGCTACTCGTCGCGCCGACTGCCGCGAACCCGAACGCCCCGACAACACCCGCTCCACCGGCGATCCACCGCACCCTCGTCATCGGCGACCTCTCTGCCTGCGCCTCCCGCAACGATTCCATCGGCTGCACCCGTGTGGCCCGGCGCGACGCGAACCATACGCCCGTCACCGCGACTCCCAGGCCGGTCGCTACCGACGCCAGGACCGGCATCACCGTGATCGACAGCTCCCAGCCTGCCGGCAGCATCCCGGCGTCACGCATCCACCCACCGAGCATCGGCGCCAACGCACACCCCAACACCGACCCGACGACACTCGACACCGCACCGATGACGACGGCTTCCGCCAGGAGCATCCGTCGTACCTGCCCTGGCGTAGCACCTACAGCCCTCAGCAATCCGAGTTCTCGTCGACGCTGAGTCACGGTGAACGCAAAAGTGGTTGCCACGATGAATACGGTGATCGTCGCAGCAAGTAGTCCCATTGCGCCGAGCAGCTGCGACCCGATATTGCGAGCGCCGCGATCCGCCGACGATTCGATCGCGGCCAGATCATCGCCGGTGAGAACGTCACCGGAAGCTCCGACGATCGCTGCGAATTCTGCGCGCACCGAGTCGATGTCGACTCCCTCGTCGAGAATCACTCCGATCGTGGTGGCACCTCCCGACAGGGTCCGAGCGGTCGCGTCGTCGACGTAGACGGAACGTCCCTGCGCCAGACCCGTCACGATGACGTCCCTCCGGCCCGCAGCGGTGACGAGTGTGGTCGAATCACCGACCCCGAGCCCGCTGGATTCCGGCGCGACAATCTGACCGGCCCCGACCGGGGGCGATCCGGCAAGGATTCGATTGCCACCCAGAGACGATGACGACATATTGTGCCCCAGTGGGTCATCCCGATCGGTCGGGGTGAGTACCCGATCACCCTCGACGAGCTGCGCGGGAAACACTGAACTCGGAACCACCGAAGCAACGCCGTCGACGCGCTCGAGCCGGGCGACCACGCTACCCTCCGCTGACTCTTCCCACGGCCTGCGTACCGGTGTGGAGTTGTAGGTCTCGCCCAGCACCTCGGAGGCGACGACGATGTCCGCGTCGGCGTACTGGGTCGGCGGACGCGGCTGCGCGGAGACGATGACCAGCAAGGTGGCGGAGAGCAGCCCGATACCGCAGGCGAGCGCGACCGCACTGCCCAGCAGATTTCGCCACTGATGTCGCGCCGAAGACACTGCGAGCGAAAACATCATGCCTCCCATTCGGTCATGCGCGCCGCGATCCGCTGGGCTGGCGTTCTCGAACTGAACTCATCGACGACCCTGCCGTCGGCGAGGAACAACACCCGATCGGCGGATGCTGCCACCACCGGGTCGTGCGTCACTGTCACGACCGTCTGACGATGATTGTCGACCAGTCGTCGAAGTTGTTGCAACACAGTGCGAGACGACGTGATGTCGAGAGCTCCCGTCGGCTCGTCGGCGAACAGCACCGAAGGATTCGAGATCAGGGCACGCGCAATGGCGACACGTTGCTGCTGGCCGCCCGACAGTTCCGACGGGAGGTGCACGGCGCGGTCGCTCAGTCCGACGAGAGCCAGCGCCGCAGCCACTTCCGCGTCATCCGGGCGCTTTCCGTCCAACCTCAGCGGCAGTGCCACATTCTGCGCGGCGGTGAGCGACGGGACGAGGTTGAAGGCCTGGAATACGAACCCGATGTGCCGGCGCCGGAACTTCGTCAGCTCCTTCTCTCCCAGCTGTGTCGTGTCGACGTCACCGATCAGGACCGATCCGGTGTCGGGTCGGTCGAGGCCGGCGGCGCAGTGCATGAGTGTGGACTTGCCCGAACCGGACGGTCCCATGATCGCGGTGAAGCTACCCGGGGTGAACTGAACCGAGACGTCGTCGAGGGCCGACACCACTTGGTCGCCGAGCCGATAGTTACGCGATACGCCGCGCAGTGCGACATGTCCTCGCGTCGTGTTCTGAATCGTTGTCGTCATAGGTCGAGCCAACCGGTTTCCGGTGGCCGTGTCTGTCGCGCAGAAGTGACTCTTACCAGTAGCGCCAGCACTACTGTGGCGCCCTGCAGAAAGCGATAACGTGCTTGGACGTGGAACCTTCTACGCTTCGCACCGCGGTGCCACGATCGCCGAGACGGTTCCTGCTGTCGTGGTGGCCGTGGCGCGCCGTCGCCTACCTCGCGACAGGTGCCGCGCTGGGCGCGTTGACCGCCGCGGTGGTTGCGATGGCGATAGTGTTGTCGATCTACATCGTGGGTCTCGTCCTGCTCGCGGCATCCCTTCTCATGGGAATTCCGATCGCCCGGTGGGAACGCACTCGGCTCCGTTTGGTGGACGAGGAGCCGACCTTCGATCCACACGTCCGAGTGACGGAGCGGGGCCTGCGCGCGTGGCTCCGAGTGCGGCTGCGCGAGCGCGTCACGTGGCGGGAGCTGGGCTATGCCGTCGTCAATGCGTCGATCCTGTGCTGGATCGACGCGCTGGTCCTGCTCCTCTGCCTCGGGACGGTGTTCTTCGGTGTCGAGATATCGCTGACGGAACCCGGTGTGCCGACGCACTATCGGGTGATCTTCGTGGTTGCGTCGCTCGTATTCCTTCCGATCGCGATGTACATCATCGCGGCGTGGGCGGCCGGGCGCGCCGAGATCGTCCGCGCAGTGCTCTCACCCCGCGACGCCGAACTCGACCGTATGCTCAACGAAGTGACACTCTCGCGCAGTGCTCTCGCTGCAGCATTCGACGCAGAACGCCGACGCATCGAACGCGATCTGCACGACGGTGCACAGCAACGCCTCATCGCGCTGTCGATGTCGCTCGGGATGGCAAAACTCGATCTGCCCGCAGGTTCCGCAGCGGCCGACCGGGTCGGTGACGCCCAGCAACAGGCGAAACTGGCGTTGCAGGATCTACGCGACCTGATCCGCGGAATCCACCCGCAGATTCTGGCGGAGCGTGGCCTCGCGGCCGCCGTCGACGATGTGGCAGCACGTTCCCCGATCCCCGTGGACGTGCAACTCCCCCTCCCGCGGATGCCCGCAGACGTCGAGTCCACCGCCTATTTCGCGGTGTGCGAGGCACTCGCGAACGTCGCACGTCACGCCGGAGCGTCGCAGGTCAGTGTGTCTGGCCGCGTGGCCGAGTCGACACTGTTCCTCGACGTCACCGACGACGGCTCCGGTGGCGCCGCCCCAGAGCAGGGAACCGGCCTCGCCGGGCTCGGCCATCGCCTCGCCGTACTCGGCGGCACGATGATGCTGGACAGCCCCGCAGGTGGCGGAACCCGACTACGAATGGAGATCCCATGCCGGCACTTCGCGTAGTGTTCGCCGAGGATTCCCTCCTCGTTCGGGAGGGCGTGGTGGGGATCCTGAGCCGGTTCGGGCACGACGTCGTCGCTGCTGTGACCGACGCCGATTCCCTCCGCGAAGCCGTCGTGTCGCACCGTCCGGACATCGCGATCACCGACGTCAGGATGCCGCCGACGCATACCGACGAGGGTCTCGTGGCAGCGATCGCCTTGCGTCGCACATTGCCCGACCTCCCGGTACTCGTTCTCAGCCAATACATTCAACCCACATACGCTGCCGAACTCATCGATTTCGACACCGGTGGCGTCGGCTACCTCCTCAAGGACCGTGTCGGGGAGGTCGAGCAGTTCGTGTCCGACGTCGAACGTGTCGCGGCGGGCAGTACGGTGGTGGACCCGGAGGTGGTTCGCACTTTGCTTGCCACGAACCGAAATCCACTGTCGCGGTTGAGCAGCCGAGAGCTGGAAGTACTCGCGCTGATGGCCGAGGGCGATTCGAACGCGACGATCGCCGCGAAACTGGTGGTCACCGACGCGGCGGTAGCGAAGCATGTGCGGTCGATTCTCATCAAGCTCGATCTGCCACCCGAGATGGACGGCCATCGGCGCGTGCTGGCGGTGCTGAAATACCTACAACGGTGAAGGTCACCTCACTGTCGCTCAGCCGCACGCTTCTCGACCAGATCCTTGATATCGTCGTCGATTTCGAGCTCGAACGACCTGAACATGCGCGCCAGCATGTCGTAGCTACCCACGGTGAAGATCAGGTCGAGAATCTGCTGGACGTCGAGATGCGCAGCCAGCACCTTCCACGTGGATGCGCTGATCTCGCCGTCCACGATCAGTTCATCGACGGATTTCAGCATTGCACCATCGAGCTCGTCCCATAGCGGTGCCGTCGGGCCGAACGTGACCCTGCTGATCTCCTCGTCGGAGAGACCGGCATCCCTCGCCATGAAGACATGCTGAATCCACTCGTATCCCGAGTCGCGTACTACCGACACACGCAGGATGAGAAGTTCGCGCTGACGCTCCGACAGGGTGGTCGCCATCAGAAGGTGACCGTTGAGAGTGAAGTACGCCTTCGCCAGTTCCGGATGGTGCGCGAACGTGCCCAGTGTGTTGAGCGCTTTGGGGCGCCCCTCCGTCGACGGCTGCGGATGCCGGGGGTTCGGTGGGGTCATCGCAGCGAGTGCCCCACGCATCTCCTTGGGAAATTCGCGCAGAGCCAGCGGTTCGATTCGTGCCATGTCGCTTCGTCCTTCTGTTCGTCTATCCGTGATTCCGCAAACCCGAAAGAGATGCGGCTATGCGACCGCTTCTTCACCCACCAGCGTTGTGCGATGCATCAGGCGAGGCGTTGTGGGCTCGTACGGCAATGCTCGGTGTAGAAGCCCTGTGTTGTCCCACATTACGAGGTCACCGACCTGCCAGCGATGACGGAGCACGAACTGCGGTTGCGTCGCCCAGTCCAGCACGTCGTCCAGCAGCGCGCGTCCCGCCTCGGGAGTCATCCCGACAACCTGCCCGGCGGTCGCTCCGATCAGTAGCGAGCGGCGGCCGTCCCTGTGCGTCCATACCAGCGGGTGTTCGCGCGCGGGAAGTTGATTCCACGCATCCTTCTGCTTCCGAGTGGCGTCTGGATGTGTCAGCAATTGCGCGGCGGCCATACTGTGAACTACTCGATACTGGGCCAGTTCGGCCTTCCGTGATTCCGGCAGGGCATCGTAGGCCGCGTAGGTATTCGCGAATTCGGTATCGCCCTCCCCTTCGGAGACTGCGCGCGCGGTCAGCAGCGTGGCCTTCTGCGGGATGTCGTCGGTGACTCCGTCGACGTGCCAGAAGATTGTGCTGCGGCGGGCCCGCGCCAGCTCACTCCTACTGGGGTCGAGGGAGACCGGGGAGATCTCAGGGAACTCCGGGTGCCCGCCGACGGGAGCGACCACCACATCACCGAGCATTCGACTGAATGTGACCAGGTCTGCATCGGAAATATGCGCCCGGGGAAAGACGACGACACCGTGGCGGGCCAGTAGTTCCGAGGTGGTCGACGCAATACCCGGATCGGTGAATCCGTTCTCCGAGATCCCTTGAATCTCAACACCGATGGATGGAGAAATCATGCTCGTGATCATGAACGCACCCTTCTTCGTCCATCGGAACCTTAGATGCGCGGCGCCAATGTTGTCAATGACTACATTGCGTCGGTGTTTGCTAGAGTTCGCCGACATGACCAAGGGCTACCATCACGGAGATCTTCGCGCCGCACTCCTGACGAAAGCCGAGGAGCTACTGCAGACATCCGGGGAATCCGGACTGTCCTTGCGCGAACTCGCCCGCGCGGTCGGGGTCAGCCACAGCGCCCCGAGTCGCCATTTCGCCGACAAAGCCGCGCTTCTGGAGGCTCTCGCCATCGAGGGGTTCCGCCGGCTGGGTGCCACACTGGGCGCTGCGGCCGCGATCGAGGGCCGCAGCTTCGCAACCACGCTGCACGACGTGGCAGTGACCTTCGTCCGGTTCTCGACCGAGAATCCCGCACTGGTGGAGCTCATGTCACACTATCGGCAGGGAGAGGTCACTTCGGAATTGAGGCATGCGCGCGCTGCGAGCTTCGCTCCGGTGGCCGCGCTCGTGGACATCGGCCTGTCCAGGGGCGAACTCGTCGGAGAGGCTCGGACCATCGGCACCGTCTTCTTCGCGACGCTGCAGGGAATCTACGTCATGAGCAACAACAAGACGCTCGACCCACTGGACGACGAACTGATCATCGATGTGGTCGATGCGCTTCTGAACGGTTTGGCACCGTCGCAATCAGAAGCACGACCAGCGAGATCAGAGGGGTGACGCAAGCATCTTCGACTGTCTTATTCGATGGGTTTGACGGAGTCGATCGACCGAATGAACCGGGCACATGACTCGATGGAAGCGTTGGACACATCGTCACCGGGGTGCACCAGCGGCCACGTGTGCCCCTGATCCGCAACCACTTCCAACGTGCAGGTGATGTTCGCGGTCGCGAGCCCCCGAGCGAGACCGAGTGCATCGTCGACCAGCGCTTCGTTTCCTCCGACCTGGATCAAAGTGGGAGGGAAGCCCGTGTGGTCGGCCAGCAACGGCGAGACCAACGGGTCGTCCTCCGGGGCACCCTGCAGGTAGTCGTCCCGAGCCGACACTGCACTCGCCAACGGGAACAGGACGTCTGGCGCGGTGTCGTAGAACGGTGACGAGCACCGCAGGTCGAGCCACGGCGAAAGCAACATCAGTCCATCAGGGGTACGAACACCGCCGGCGCCGACGGCAACGACGAGCGCGGCCGCGAGACCCGCGCCTGCCGAGTCTCCGGCAACCACGATCGGGCCGCCCGTCGCGGACACGAGATCTTCGTACACCGCGAGGGCATCACGCAGTCCGGCCGGGAACGGGTGTTCCGGCGCAAGCCGATAGCGGGGTACGACGACTGTCGCCTCGGCACCCGCCGCCAACGCTGCGGCATAGGCGTTGTACGCCTCCGGACTGCCCATTCGGTAGCCGCCCCCGTGCAGGTAGAGAACTGTGGCTCGGTCTCCGGCACGGATGGTCCGGCACGGAATGCCCCCGAAGTCCGCATCACCCGCTGTGACGGCCAGTTCGGGGTCGATCTGGGTCGCAGCGAACTTCGCACGACGTTCCAAGAGCTCCGGGCTCGCCGATACACCGACCCGTTCGGCGGGCAGCGAATCGTGCAGTGTTGTCGACATATGCTCTCCCAAAGTGCTTTACGATGCGGTACTCACGAATATGCGATATCGACGAGCTTGTCCGGATGGCGAGCTGCGACTGTACGCCGGATACCTTCGCGCCAGTTCACCGTGCACGGGCCCGTGATGGACATGCGCCGAGTCGTATCTGCGATCGAACCCCGCAACGTCCCCTCGATCGGGTCCACATCGACAGTCGCGTCGATCCCCATCAGCTCGCCCGCATATTTCGTCCATTCCTGCGCGCTGACTGCCTCGTCGCCGGCCCAGTTGACGATCGTCGCGGGGACCGTCGCTGCTTCGAGCAGACTGCTGACCTGACTGTTGATGTCGTCCTCGAAGATCGGGCTGTACATGCACGGATCCCAACGCGTTGTGACCGTGTGTCCGGCGGCGATCGCATCGATGTGGAGGGCGGGCAGACCGCCGTTCGGGCCGAAGGACGCATTCATGCGCGCGATCGTCACCGGCACGTCGAAAGCGCGTGCAGCGAATCGTGCGGTCGCTTCTTGGCCGATCTTCGACACCGAGTAGGTGGGGCTGTGGGTGCTGTTGCACTCCCCGAGCGGCGACTCCTCGGTGAACACGTACATCGGGTCTTCCTGCGGGCGGTAGACCGAATGGGTCGACATCACGAGGACGCCCTTGGCCGATCGGCAGTGCTGAAGCAGGAGCCCGGTGCCTTCGGCGTTGTCACGCAGAGCACTGTCATAGTCCCATCCCGGAGACTGATTCGCCGCCAGATGAACGACATACGTGAAATCGGTCGGCAGATCGGAGAACTCGCCGCTGCCCACGTCGCCCTTCACCGGGGTGATCCCTGCGTCGACGAGCCGCTGCCTGTCCTCGGGCTTGCTGAAGCGAGCCAGACCCCAAACCTCGTTGTTCGCGCCCAGTTCACGCGCAACGGGGAAGGCGATCTGCCCGGCTGCTCCTGTCACCAGGATCTTCTCACCGCTCAGCATTCTTGACTGACCTCACAGATGTCGGCGACAAGCACCGGCTCGTCGCGTCTCGGATGTACCGCGCCCGATGGTGAGCGCGAGTGCATGAACGGATGCGCGGGCGCAATTGCGCCCGCGCATCCGCGATGATCACCAGAGTTGATCGGTGTACTTGTCGGTTCCGACCTCGGTCGGGATGAACGGCGACGCGAATGTCACCTTCCCGGCGCCGGACTTCTCGACATCGGTCGCGTAGTCGACGATCTGCTGCCAGCTTTCGGTCGGGTCACCCTCGAGGAAGCACAGCTGCATGATGCGATCCAGGGTGCCACCGTCATTGCCCATTTTCATCGGCACATTGTGGTCAGCAGGCCACGGCTTCATCCGCCAGCTGCTCACCAGGTCGACCCCTCCCCTGGCCAGCAGATCACGCACCGGCCCCGCATCGAGCGTGGCGATCGCGTCGTCGCGCTCGACCGCATCGGCGGGTTCGATCATGATTGCGACGAGGCCACGGTAGTTGTGATCGAGCGCCAGTTCGAGGGGGACGCCGTCTTCCTGCGCCGAGACGACCGTGTCCGGCAGATACTGGCCGGTGTGGACGTGCTCCCGCTCGGCGAAACCGCGACCGGCCGCATACAGTTCACCCACCTGGGTGCGCGCCCACGCCTCGGCCTCTTCCATCTCGGGCTCGTGCACCCAGTACGTCGCGAGGTATGAACCCGCATCGATCGGCTCGGCGACCGGACCGGTCTCCGGGAACCGCAGTGCCTTCAAGTCCCGCGTTGCGACCCAGCGCCGGCCCGCGAACCAGCCCGGACCGATCATGCAGCCCGCATAGATGTGATCCCGCTCGTACCAGCGGTTGTACGCGACTTCGTGGCCGCGCGTGGGGTCGACCATCGTGAAGAGCATCTGGCCTACCTTGACCGGTGCCTCCGCCATTATCTGTCTCCTTGTTGGTATGAATGCTTCCCGAGAGCACGGTCTCAGTGCGAAAGAACGACGCCTTCGAGCTTGCCGTCCTTCCGCCAGTTCTCGAGCAGCTCGAAATACTGATAGCCCGGCACGTATACGCCCGACACCAACGGATTCCGAGTGTCGGCGATCTTTCCCTCGTTGTTGTAGAGGCCGGGGGTGCAAGTGAGCAGCCAGTCGGTACGGGTCGCAGTCTGATCACTCATGACCTTGCCCCAGGCCTGCTCGGCTTCGGCCGTCGGCTCGATCGTTCGGGCACCCGACGAAATGCACTGGTCGATCAGGTACATCATGTGGGTCGCCTGCTCGTCGATCAGGTGGGCGATGTTCGTGATGGTCGCCGTCTGAGTGAAGCCGAGCAAGAACAGGTTCGGAAAGTCCTTCGACAGGAAGCCGTGCAGAGTGCTGATGCCGTCCGCGAACTTCTTCGACAGCCGGTTGCCTTCCCGCCCCAGCACGTCGTAGCCCGCCTTCTCCGTCCACGTGCGTCCACCCTGGAAGCCTGTCGCGTAGATGATCAGATCGAACTCGCGTTCCTGACCATCGGCCACGATCCCGTTTTCGGTGATCCGCTCGATCGGCGTGCTCGTCGTGTCGACGATGTCGACCGAGTCCTTGTTGAACGCGGGCAGATACTCGTCGCTGAACCCCGGCCGCTTGCACATGGTGCGGTAGTAGGTCTTGAGCTTCGCAGCCTTCGATTCGTCCTCGACGACGGCATCGACGCGATCGCGGAGCATCTCGTTCCACTCGTAGTCCGAACGCTCCAGCGCGTCCATCATCGCTTGGAGATCGGCATTCGCGCCACCGACCTCGGAGACCGCGTCCATCTGATACTTCGCAAACTTGACCCAGCCGTCATCGACCTCGCTGAGGGTGGCGCGGTCCTGCACACACTTGTCGAACGCCTCGCGGCGCTCGCGGTGCCAACCGGGCTTCAGCGACGTGAACCATTCGATGTCCGTCGCGGCGTTCTGCCGCGGCATCACCTGTGTAGGTGTGCGCTGGTAGACCACAGTTTCGTCTGCGTACTCGGCGATCTGCGGAATCACTTGCAATCCGGTGGCCCCGGTACCGATGATCGCGACCTTCTTGCCGCGCAGCCCGTCGAGGTTTCCGCTGTCGTCGCCGCCGGTGTAGTCGTAGTCCCAGCGGCTCGTGTGGAAGCTGTGCCCCTTGAAGGTGTCGATTCCGGGGGTTCCAGGAAGATGCGGACGCATGAACAGACCGCTCTGTGTGGCAACGAAGCGCGCCCGGAACTCGTCGCCGCCGTCGGTTCGGACAGTCCACCGAGCGCTGTCCTCGTCCCACTCCATCTCGGTGACCCGTGTCTGAAAGACGGCGTGGTCGTACAGGCCGTATTTCTGAGCCAAAGACTGACAGTACGCGAAGATCTCACTGCCGCGGACGTATCGCTCGGTGGGAACGTAGCCCGTCTCCTCCAGGTACGGAAGGTAGATGTACGATTCGACGTCGCATCGCACACCCGGGTATCGGTTCCAATACCAGGTTCCACCGAAATCGCCTGCGACGTCGAGGATCTTGTAGTTCGAAATCCCTCTCTTCCCGAGCTCGATGCCCGCGGTCATTCCCATGAACCCGGCACCGACCACGAGCACATCCAGATCGAGTGACATCGGACCCGCCTCACGCGGGCCGTCGACGTGCGGATCCGTGTCGAACTCCGAGAATTTTCCGGTGAAGTCGATAGCCTGGAACTGGCCGGCACCTTCCTTCGTCAGCCGCTTGTCGCGCTCGGCCGCATACTTCTCGCGGAAAAGCTCCAGGCGATCGACTTTTCGGGACGGAACGAAGGGATGAGGATCGGCAATACCGATATGTCGGTCATTCATGGGATGAGTCCTAGGGGAGTCTTAGCGCGTGGTTGTCAAGCCAGGTCTGGTTCGACCCGAACCGAACTCACCAGGCGGTGCCTGCGGGGATGTACATGAACTCGACCCGGTTGCCATCGGGATCGGCCACGAAGACGTACTGCGCGCCCTGCGGATCGTCCAGCCCCACGCGGGTATCGGGCACGATCGTGCCGCCGAACTCCTGCATCGCCTCCGCAGCGGCATCGATATCGTCGGCGAAGAACGACAGATGGGTGAGTCCGAGATTGTTGCGGCGGTGGTGGGGCTTACCGATCACGCCGGGTTTGCTGTATGCCAGCAGCTCGAACCGCAGTCCGTCTTTCTCGATGATTGTCGCGGTGAGGCTGCACGGTGCATCCACCTCGGGGATTTGCTCGTCGAGCTCGTAGTGAGCCAGCTCGGTGAAACCGAGACCATCCCGATAGAAGCGAAGGGCGCGGGCCAGATCCGACACACAAAGGCCGACATGAGAAGAGCGATAGGTACTGGCAGCTGAATTCTGCGTCATGCGGTGAATTCCCTCGAGTGAAGTGAATGAGTGAGTGGTCGCGATCAGCCGACAGCGACCGGAGTGACGGGACTTGCGGTGCCGCCGGTGATGGAGAGCGCACCGATGGTGAGGAGGAACTCGTGGCACTTGTCGGCCGCCAGTTCTTCGAGGTTCAAGTTCTCGACAAGGTGGATTCCGTTGTCGACGAGTAGCACGATGTGCCCTCCGAGGTACACGTCCTGATCGAACGGGATAGCCTCGACCGCCGAATTGTCCGACCCAACCAGTGCGACGTCGCACTCGGCGAGGTACGTGGCCGCATCGATGCCGATACCAGGCTGGGGCAGTAGCTCTCCCTGCGACCGCATGAAGTGCTCGAGCCATCCGGTGCGGATCAGCACGAGGTCACCGGCGGTCAGGGTGACACCCTGCTCGTCAAGAGCCTGCGTCAGCTCCTCCCGGGTGATCACATGTCCGGCAGGGAGAACGTCGACTCCCTTTGATGCCGCAACGTCGATGAGCACACCGCGGCCCACGATGGGGTCGACCTTTTCGATTCCACACTTGTCGGCGCCGGCATACGGGCTGACACCGTCATGCGGATGGCCGTTGTAGATCTTGTTTTCCGAATACACATGACACAGCGCGTCCATATGTGTCGAAGTGTGCGACGGCATGATCAGCTGATCCTCGTGAGCGCCGACGCCGGGGGCACCGCCGTTCGCGCGCGCCATCACCTCGTCGTCATGGTTGATCATCGTCAACCTCTGGGGCGTGCCGCGATAGTCCATGTTGGGCACACCCGAACGCTGAATGGGGATGCCGAGGCTGTACCGCTTACCGGTTCGGGGGATCTGCAGAGCCGCCAGCACACTCTCTTGCGTCAGGAGATTGAGCGCACCCCGCTCGTCCGACGCACCCCATCGACCCCAGTTCGACTTGCGTACAACCACATTGGCTCCTTCATCCGTCGATCATGTCGATTTGACCCAGTGATCATGCCCTGGCGGAGATGATGAATTCACACGCATCCCACAGAGCGGACCGCCAGCATGAGCAGGGTTACGTGAATGGCATCTCCGTGATAGGCATCACTGTAGCCAGTGGCTACTAGTTCGTCAACAAGATTCTCCGGTCACCGCGCCAACACAGACGAGGGCCGCTATCACAGGTGGCGAACACACCCTTCGACGGCGCCCTCTCGCCCTCCATCGATAGAGCATCCTGTTCAGTGACCGGCGAAGTCGATCACGGCACGGCCGCGCAGCGAGCCGTCCCGAAGCTTGCTGTACGCCTTCTCGATGTCAGAGGGCGAGAACACCTCGACCGGACTCTGGATCAGTCCACGCCGAGCCAACGCCATCACCGATTCGAGGTCGCTCACCGTCGATCCCTGATAGGTGAAGACCTCCCCGTCGCGAGGCAACAGGTGGAACCACTCACCGGGAGTCGCAAGACGCCCTCCGCCCGCGCCAACCAGGCCGTACTTGCCTCCGGGCCGCACAGCGGCGATGCCCGTGGCGATCGTTTGATCGATCCCGACGAAATCCAAGAGCGCATCGGCCCCTCGGCCTTCCGTCAGCTCGCGGATCCGGTCGAGTGTCGAGTCGTTCACGCCTTCGAACGCCTCGTGCGCACCCAACTCCCGTGCCATGACCAACTTTTCCGGCGACATATCGACGGAGACCACGAAGGCAGGACTTACCGCACGAAGAAACTGGATGGCGAAAGATCCCAATCCGCCTGCGCCGAACACGACTACGGTCGACTCAGGCGTCAGCGATCCCCGGATGCGGTCGACTCCGTGATACGCGGTGGAGCCTGCATCGGCGAGTGGAGCAGCGTGGATCGGGTCGAGCCCGCCGAGCGGCACGATGTCGCGCGCATTCTTCACCAGCACGAAGTCGGCGAGTCCACCGTCATCGCCGAATCCGCGTCCGGAACCTGCATTGCTGCAGTTGTTGGGGGCGCCGCGCAGGCAATACCAACACTTTCCGCAACTGCTCGCGGGCAGTACCACGACGGGCTCGCCCACGCGCAGATGATCGACGCCCTCACCCAGTACAGCAACCTCTCCGGCGATCTCGTGACCGAGAGTGAACGGGAACACCCACCCTGCCGGTTCCACTGAGGCCGCAGTCATTTCCTGCATGTCGAGGTCGGAACGACACAGTCCGACCGCGGACACACGAAGCACCGCTTCCCCTGGGCCCGGCGTCGGCTCGGGAACGTCCTCCCATGTCGGTGCAGTCAACGGCGCCATTATCCGGAATGCGCGCATTCTTCACTTCTCCTTCATCGTCAGGAACCATTCGGAACGTCGGACTCGACCGTTCGGGCTATGAGTTGACCGTATCCGTCGACGAACTCATCGGCGGCTGCCAACGATCTCGCATCCGCATGCACACACAATGACGTGGCTCCCGCCTCTCGTAACCTGCCGACGTCGTGATGCCACAACGCCACCGACGCGGCGTCGCTGAGGTCGACGGCGGGAGCCTCGACCTGAATATCGATCTCCGACAAGCTTCTTCCTGCTCGCTTGAGCTGGTCGCCGAGCGCCTTGACTGCAGCTCCGAACGCCTCGATGCTGTCGATCGCCGGAGTCCTGATCGCATCGGACGTTCCGCGGTCGGCGATGACCGGACACCATCCACTGCCGAATCGGGTCACACGACGTCGTGCCGCCGCACTGTTGCCGCCGATCCACAGCGGAGGATGGGGACTCTGAACCGGGCGCTGCAAGCGCATCTCGCCGGTAGCTGCGAAATCGGCGCCGACTACCGGATTCGACGGATCACGCCAGATGCTGCATATCGCGGCGATCGCCTCGTCGAACAACTCGGACCGCCTGGAGAAATCGACACCCAGAGCAGCGAACTCCGACCGTAGGTAGCCGGCACCGACTCCCGCGATGAGCCGGCCTCCAGAAAGCGTGTCGAGAGTGGTCAGTTCCTTCGTCGCCAAATATGGGTTACGGAAGGGCAGGACGAGCAGGTTCGTCATGAGCTTCAACGACGTCGTCACGGCAGCCGCGAACGCAAGCGCCACGACCGGCTCGAAGGTGTCGTGGCCACCGTTGCGAAACCACTTCGCAGACGGCGCAGGGTGGTCTGCGAGGCACACGGCTTCGAACCCGCTGATCTCCGCGCGACGGCTGACCTGTGCGAGTGCCGCTCCTGTGAACACGCTCGGATGCGCGTCGGGGACGTCACTCGGATACTCCAAGGTGAACTTCATGCCCGTGGCTCCGGTTTCTCTTTATCTGCGACACAGCCAGCGGGTCATCACCACCGCGAGCGCGCCGTGTCCGCTAGGTGGGCGGGCGCATGACAACTCGGACCGAATACTGCGGTCAGAACTCGATCTCGATCGGTCCTTGCTCCGGTCTGGACTGGCACCCCAGCACGTACCCCGCCACGACGTCTTCGGGCTCGAGGACATCCCCACCGTCGGCGGTGACCGACCCCTGCGTCACGCGGCAGACACACGACCCGCATTCGCCCGACTTACACGAGTACGGAACCTCGATGTTCCTTGCCAGCAATGCATCTACCAAAGTGACGTCGGCCGACCAGCCGAAGCGGTGAGTACTGCCATCGAGATGGACTGTCGTGTCGACCGCGGGTGCAGTCGGCCCCAGCGTGTCCACCGGATCAGCGACCGCTGCGAACGGATCGCCCGTGATCGAGGAGAACACCTCACGGTAGAACCGTTCACGTGGCACGCCGGCCGATTCGACCGCTGCGCTCACTGCGTCCATGAACGGGCCCGGGCCGCATACGAAAATCTCACACCCAGTGTTCTCGGCCACGAGTGCGGTCAGCCGATCGACGGTCGGCATACCCACCACACTGTCGAACCAATGGACCACTGTGAGCCGGGCACCGTACTCGGTCTGCAAATCATCGAGCTCACCGGCAAAGATCACCGAATTCGCATCGCGGTTCGCATAGAAGAGTATGGCATTCCGGCCACCGTGCACCAGTGCATCTTTCAGAATCGAGATGATCGGCGTGATCCCGCTACCTGCGGCAAAAAGTAGCAGATCACGCTCGTAGCCCGACGGGGTGAACCGACCCGCAGGCGGCAGCACCGTCATCCCCACCCCTGCCTCGATGTGATCGCACAACCAGTTCGATCCGTATCCGGACGCAACCCGCTTGACGGTGATCTTGAGGTCCTCGTCGAGCAGCGGTGTACTCGACAGCGAGTACGACCGAGCGATATGACCGGTCCCACCGCTCGGAATCCTTACGGTCAGGAACTGGCCAGGCAAGTACACGAATCTCGACCGATCGGTTTCGCTCGGCCGCAAGACGATCGACCGGGCGTCATCCGTTTCTTCGATCACTGCCATCACCTCGAGCCGATGTCCTCGGCTCAGAGGTTGTTCTGCGGCAGTCTGCATCGGCTGCACGACAGTCCTACTTCGTCTTCGCGTGCTGGAACTCGAAATCACTCAGCCGCGGATGCACGCACATCGCAAAGTACTCTTCGCCGTCCCACGGAGCACTCACCTGCATACGACCCCACTTGTTGACGTAGTAGTTCTTCTCCGTCGCACTCGTCTGCGAAAGGTAGATCAGTCGACCGGCTTCCTTGTGCAACTGCTCGTTGTAGTGCTCAAACGCCTCACGCCGGACACTGACGGAGTCATAGCCCTTCTCGAGCATCTCCAAGATCCCGTCGGCGATGTACGCACACCATGTCTCCAACCAAATCGGCAATCCGGCACCACTGGCGACCGGCTGCGAGTTGGGGCCGTAGAGCATGAACATATTCGGAAATCCCGGCACACTCATACCCAAGTGAGCCTGAGCACCCTGAACGTTCCATACCTGCTCGAGACTCACCCCGCCCTCGCCGATGTACTCGGTCGGCCACAGGAACTTCTCCGTCTGAAATCCGACCGCTGCGATGATCAGGTCCGCCTCACGCGCAACTCCGTCGGACGTCTCCACGGCAGTCTCGGTGAGCCGCTCGATCGGCGTTGTCACCAACTCGACGTTATCCCTGGTCAGCGACGCATACCACTGATTGTCCACCACCGGACGGCGAGTCATCGGAGGATAATCCGGAACCAGTTTCTCGATCAGGTCCTCACGGCCGTTCACCTGGGCACGGATATACCCGAGCAACATCTCCCGCATCGCATCGTTACGCTTGTTCACCACCCCGCCGTCGGCAATCCACTGCTCATCCGCGATGAGCAACTCTCGGAGATCGTTGTTCGCGAGACCTGCGACGTACTTGTTCCAATTCCAGTAGAACGGCATCGTCTGGAAGAGCCACTGCAACTCTTCGGAGATCGCTTCTCCGTACTTCGCACGCGGCGAAATCCATTGCGGTGTGCGCTGGTACACGCTCACCGAGGCAGCCTCACTCGCGACCTTCGACAACAACTGGACACCGGTGGAGCCATTGCCGATGATGGCGACGTTCTTCCCCGCGTACTCGACCGAGTCGTTCCATTCCGTGGTATGCACGATTTGGCCGGAGTACCCGGCAACACCCTCGATGGGCAGCTCACGCGGCGTCGCGAACAGGCCACTGGCAGCGACCACGACGTTGGCCACGACGGTGGACGGCGTCCGATCGGCCGACGCCACCGTGAGTGTCCAGGTCTTCGCCGCGTCGTCGAACTTCGCCGAGGTCACGTCGGCGTCGAACACCATGTGTTCGAACACGCCGTACTTGCGTGCCACGTGATCGAGATACTCACGCACCTCGGATTGGCGTGCGAAATACTCGGACCACGGATACTTCTTCTCGAAGGAGTACTCATACGACGCGCTGAGCGTGTCCACACGGACGTCGGGATAAGTATTGATACTCCACACTCCCCCGATCTCCGAACGCCGCTCGTAGATGGTGAACGGAATACCGAGTCGAGCCAACTGGACACCCATCGCGATCCCGGAGAACCCTGCCCCGATGATCGCCACCGAATAGCCGTCGGGCACCGATACGGTCTCCGGCCGCTCACGCTGGAAGGGCCACTCCGGCAAGGATAGGATCCGGCGCCGCATCACGAGTTTGTCGGGCGCGAGAGCACGAGCCTCCGCCATGAGGATGAGATCGTCGATCTCCTCGGTCGACAGCACCGTGTCGACGTCGGCAGTGTCGCCGGACATCAAGTACTCGACTGCTTTCGAACGGATCAGTGCCGTGTCCTCCGTGGAGAACTCCACGCTGTCCGCGACAGCGCCCGCGACCCGCTCGGCACGCACAGCGGCGATGTCCGCATCGCGGGTCGCCTGGAACAGAGCCATCCGGAGAACATTCACGTCTGCATCGGCGACCGCGCGTTCCACGAACGAACGGTCCGGTATCTGGGGGTTCATTTGCACTCCTGTGCATGCTCTGGGCATGAACGCATCGTCGTCACTCGGGTTCTTCGGACGGATCGTCCACGCTGCCTTCGACTACCGCGAGGACGGACGTCAGGCACCGCTCTGCGCGACGACCTGGCGATCGAGAATGCGTTCACGCAGGTTCTGCTTGCGGATCTTCATGGTCGGGGTCTTCGGCAGCTCACCGATGAACTCGAGCTGCTCGGGGAACTTCGCAGGCGAGATACCCGAATTCCTGCAGTATTCCCGCAGTTCGTCGAGCTCTATGCGCTTCTCCTGGTCGGTGAGTTGCACGACCGCGCAGATGCGTTCCCCCCGGATCTCGTCCGGAAGCCCGATGACGGCGACATCCTCGACAGCAGGATGCTTGCCGATGACGTCCTCGATCTCGGACGGGCTGATGGATTCGCCCTTACGGATGATGAGGTCCTTCTCGCGACCGACAAGGGTGAGGTGGCCCTCCGGTCCGAGCATGCCGATGTCACCGGTGAAAAACCAGCCATCGGCGTCGAACGGTCGATGGGCGATACCGTCGGAGAGGTAATGCTTGAACAGGATCGGCCCGCGTAGCCACACTCGCCCCGGGGTACCGTCGGGAAGTACCTCGTCTGATTCGGACCGGATCTGAATCTCGCAGTCTTGCACCGGACGACCGGATGTCGTTGCCAGCTGGTCGATGGTGTCGCTGGGGCGGGCCGACGCGATCATCGGAGACTCCGTCATTCCGTATCCATGCAGGATGGGCACGCCGACCTCGTCGAGAAACTCACGGAACAGCTTCTCCGGCATCGGTGCGCCACCACCGGCGAGCATCCGCAACGTCGGAACGACCGGCACGCCCGGCGTCTTCCGTTGCTGCTGAAGCAGCAACGAGTAGTGGGGGGTCGAGCCACCCGTGAGGGTGACGCGGTGCCGGCGCATCAACTCGACCGCAGCGACCGGCTCGTATATCTCCATCAGGACCAACGCCATACCGCTCGACAGCGATGCGATCAGCATGTCGGGTCCACCGATGTGCGCGTACGGGAACAGAATCGTTCCGATGTCGGTCTGCGTCACGTCGAGGGCATGCGCCATCCCGAGGCCACCGGCCACGAGTGTGCCGTCGGTGTGGCAGACGCCCTTCGGGGCAGAGGTGGTTCCGGAGGTGGTGTAGATCCAGCGCACCTCGTCTGCACCGGACACAACAGGATCCAGAGTCGCCGGATCTCCCTCGGGCAGCCCGTCGGCAAGCACGAGGACCCGCAGCGGTGCGGACACTGCTGCGCGAACCTCCTCGGCCATCCGCCCATGATCGAATCCACGGAATTCACCAACGGTGACGAACCACTGCGACGCACACTGCTCCACCATGGCCGTGACCTCGCGTACACGGTAGAGCGGAATGATCGGGTTCTGCACAGCACCGACCCGACAGAGTGCCAGGCTCAGAACGACCGCGTCGATGCTCGTGGGAAGCTGCCAGCTGACGACAGTGCCCGGACCGATCCCCTGTGCGAGCAGGCCGGCCGCAGTCCGTTCCGCAGCCGCGTGCACACCGGCGAACGTCTCGCGCCGCCCGTGCTCGTCGATCAGAGCAGTCGCGTCGGGGGTCGCCTCGGCCCGGCAGGTGAGCAACGCCCAGATCGACCTGGCATCGCTGATTCGATCGATGGTGTTCACGTCCGGTCCTTCTTCGACTCGGCCGGCAGTGGAGCGGCGGTGAGCAGCGGGTATCCGGTGGTCAGCATCGAGTTCGCGTGACCGAGCCAATGCATGTCGAACGCCGACTGAAGCGCCGCCTGCTGACCCATGATGTCCAGTGTCTGGTTCACGGCGCGCTTGCCCTGCCGCAGTGCCCAGGCGTCCATCTGTGCGATCTCGCGAGCGAGATTCATCGTCTCGGATTCGAGTTCGTCGACTGGGACGACACGGTTGACCATGCCGGCCGCGAAGGCTTCCTCAGCGGAGAAGCTGCGCGCGGTGAAAAGCATCTCTTTCGCTCTGCGAGCGCCGAGTTCCCATGTGTGCGCGTGATACTCGACTCCGCCGATCCCGTACTTGGCGACCGGGTCACTGAAGAACGTGTTGTCGGCAGCCACGATGAGGTCGCACGGCCAGATGACGTTCAGCGCGCCGGCGATGCAGGCGCCCTTGACCGATGCTATCGACGGCTTGGGCACGTCACGCCAGCGACGGGAGAAACCGAGGTAGTACTCGGTCTCCCATCCGTACGCGTTCTCGAGCTGGCTCTTGACTTCCGACTGTTCATAGCCGGATGTCGTCGACTTCAGATCGTGTCCCGCCGAGAAATTGTCACCGTTGGCTCGCACGACGATGACCTTGACCGCATCATCCGTTGCCGCGGCACGCCAGGCAGCATCGAGTTCCTCGAGCATCGGCTCGTTCTGCGCGTTGTGCTTCTCCGGACGGTTCAGGGTGATGACCGCGACGGCGTCCTCGACCTCGTAATCGATCAGCGGCATCGTCACGCTCCTTCGTAGATCCGTGTGATCGCCGAGGCGATCGAGGCGTTGTTCTCGGCAGCGTTGCCGAAGTCGTACTGCCAGCGCTTGGCCGCATCGGTGAACAGGTGCACGTTCGACTCGACCATGTATCCGATGCCCGCGTGGACCTCGTGTGCGCAATGGACCATCTGCAGCGCAGTCTTCGCGGCCTGCTTACACATCAGGCCGAGGTGCGGCTGAGGATCGTCACCCGATTCGATGGCAGCGACCACCGAGCGCACATGCGCCGAGGTGAGGTGTGCTGCGATCGCGATGTCGGTGCACAGGTACTGGACCGCCTGGAATCTGCCGATCGGACCGCCGAATTGACGCCGCTGCTGCGCATACGACACCGTCATATCCAGCAGCCGCATCCCCGCACCGTAGACCTGAGCAGCGCGCAGCACGGCGCCACGCTGCCCGGCCAGCAGAGCGGCACGGTGGGCATCGTCGCCACCCGCCAGCACATCGGCTTCGGCCACCGGCACATTGTCGAAAGTCACCGCGAACATCGAGTGGCCGCCCATGTTCGGCATCGTTTCGATACCGATCGAGGAGCTCGAATCCACCAGAGCGACAACACCGTTGTCACCGGCCGTGTGGACAAGGAAGCTGTCGGCGTGGTCGGCATGGCCGATGGCCAGCGCAACTCCGTTCAGCGATCCGTTCGAATACGAGACAGCCGAGCCCCAGTCGGTGGACGGAAAGACCGGGATCACCACGGCCCCACCACTACCGATGCGTTCGGCGACTTCCGTCGACCTCTCGGTACCGATCAGCAGCGCCATGTCGCGGGCAATCGTCAAGTCGAGCAACGGCGTATCAGCCAGTGCGCGGCCCATTTCCACGAACACTGCCGCAATCGTTCCGAGTGACGGGCTGTCGGCGTCAGCGGCGACGGGATCCGACAGCTGCAACCAGCCGAGCTCGGCGAACTGCGCGATCTGCTCGCCGAACGGAACCGAGTTCGTTCGTTCTTCCAGCGGTGAGTATCGTGCGAACACCGACTTGCTTACATCTGCGAGAGCGGTAAAGTCCTCGCCCCATGCCAAATCCATCATCTGCTCCTATCGCGGCAGGCCTAGGCCCCGCGTCGCGAGCACCATCCGCTTGAGTTGGGACGTTCCACCGGCATGGTTCGCGAACGATTGCCGATACCATGCCTCGGGTTTTCCGTTGAGTGGGGCATACAACGACTCCGACCGCAGTTGGCTGGTCGGGCCGAGCACCCGGTCGTAGATCTGCGCGAACAGCGGCTCGAACTCCTTGGCTGCGACCTGCTGGACGCCGCCACCCCAAGGGGTCTGCCGACCGTGGGCGTTGTCGCCGATGATCTCGTAGGCGAGCAGGCGCTGCGTCTGGATCATCTCGGCCAGCTCGGCCAGGTCGGCCTGCACATGCGGATCGTCCAGCTTGCCGGGGATCGCCTTGCAGTGTGCGATCAGCTCCCGCAGGCGAGTCTCCTGCATCGCATAGATCGGCTCGACGGTCCCGGAAGCGTAGAAGGCACGCATGATGTACTGCCAGCCCTTACCTTCTTCACCGATCAACGAAGATGCGGGCACGCGCACGTGGTCGAGGAAGGTGCTCGACTGCACTCCGCCACCGTAGTTCCGCATCGGATGCAAGGTGACGCCCGGACTCCGTAGATCCACCACGAAGATGCTGATCGCATCGCGCGCAGCGGGGTCCGTCGCGGTCCGTGCAGCCACATACAGAACATCCGACATCGGCCCCCAGGACGTGAAGGCCTTCTCTCCGGTGATGACCCACTCGTCACCGTCGCGGACCGCTTTGGTCTTCAGAGAACCGAGGTCGGACCCGGCCTCGGGCTCGGTGAGACCCTCTGCCCACAGGGTCCGCATATTCGCGATATCCGGTAGCAGTCGCTTCTTCTGTTCCTCTGTGCCACCGACCAAGATGGTTCCCGCAGCGAGGAAGATGCCGACCGAGTTGATCATCGGCGCATCGGCCGCGTACAGCTCTTCGAGCAGAATCTGGTTCGCGATCGGGGCGAGCCCCTTACCGCCGTACTCTTTCGGCCAGGTCAATCCGATCCAGCCCCTGGCCGCCACCTTCTTGCTGAATTCGACGGCAATCGCCCACTGCTCCGGCGCGTCGTCGAATTCCGGGTTGAAGGCGTGTTTCGCCGGCAGTTCTGCGTCGAGAAACTCGCGGATCTCTGCCCGCCATGCCTCGTGTTCGTGTGCCAGTGTCGGTCTCATGATGTGCTTTCCGCCCGGAGTTCATCGGTGCCTGCAGTCTGCTCGGCAGCGCCGCTTCCGAGGTCACCCTCGGGGTAGAAGCGACGAGCCCACTTTCGGATGTCGCGGAAGCCGGCAGCCTCGGCAGTAGCCAATCCCGGCGGTTCCGTGTAGCGCTGGTGTTCCCAGATCGCGATGTCTGCCTTGACCTGCCCCACAGCGCTTCGCTGCCGCTTGGCCACGCGGGTGTCGTCCTCACCGGGTTCCTTGCTCGCCCAGGCCGAGAACCGGAGAATTGAGCGCTCATCGTCGACCGGGGTCACTGCCGACAACGAGCAGATCGAGCCGACCCCGTCTGCGTGCGAGAAGCCAAGTCCCACACCCAGGAGCAATGCTCGGGTGCGTCCTTTGACATCTTCGATCGTGCCGTCGCTACCACGACGTTTGAAGTTCAAGGCGAGTTCAGTGGCGAAGTCGTACTCACCGAACTCGCGGTTGACGACAGTCGGGACCTCGTCGGCGCGGTGGACGTACTTGAAGTGCGCGAAGTCGACGCCGTTCTCGGCCGCATACTGCGGATGGATCGGCAGCTCGGCAGTTTCGAGGCGACCGCTTTCCCCCAGTTCGTGGTAGTCGTTCGACGAACCGGACCCGGGAAACATGTCGAAGACGCTGGGTACGTCGTAGAGTGGCTCTCCGCCTTCCACGTCGTGCCAGATGTACATGATTCCGTCGCGCTCGACGGTGGGCCAGGTGCCGATCTTGCGGACCCGGTTCGTCGCTTTCTGGTACGGAATGCAGGTATTGCGGCCTTCCGGGCTCCACTGCCAGCCGTGGAAAGGGCAAGCGATGTCGTCACCGACCACCGAGCCGCCGTATCCCAGGTGTGCGCCGAGGTGCTCGCAGTATGCGTTCAGAACCACCAGCCGGCCGTTCCCGGTGCGATAGGCGACCAGCTCCTGGCCGAAGTACCGCATCGGCTTGACCTCACCGGCAGCGAGGTCGGACGACCAGCCGATCTGAAACCATCCTGTGGGTTTCATCGATAACGCCATGGGTGACACTTCATCCTCCTGAACCATTGCTACAGAAGCATCTTCGTCGAGTTCATTAATTTCGCTCTACAACAAGCACTTTCACGCTCCTCAGGTTCCCGAGGGTGCGTCGACGCAACACGTCGCCGAAGCATGTCCGGCAATCCGTGAGCTGCGGTCGCAGATCGTCTCCACGGCGCGTCGTGACTGCCATCACTGTAGCCATTGGCTACGTATGCGTCAACACACCCGCTGTAAGGTTGAATAAACCGAGGTCACAGGCTTTCGAGAGGCAAGCCACAGCTCAGCTGCGAGCCAACTTTCCCGCCTGCGACAACACAGCTACCGGGCGAGCTCGACGGGGGCCGAAGAAGCTTGACTGCAGAACCGTCCGCCCATAGCATCAGCCGCGTTGAACCGGAAGCCTCAGCGCTGTCCTGGTTTTCCTCATCCCCATCAACATCTACAGTCGTCGCCCGGCTGCGCCAACGCACAGCGCGGAGTGAGCACAGGCACAGAACAGCGAGGTCACAGGATGAAAGCAATCGTCTTCGACGGCACCGTCAACAAACTGGTTGACGGAGTCACCGTCCGCGACCCCGGACCCGGCGAAGTCCAGGTCCGCATCGTCGCGAGCGGCCTGTGCCAGAGCGATCTGAGTGTGATCAACGGGAAAATCCCATTCCCGGTCCCGGTTATCCTCGGGCACGAGGGTGCAGGCATCGTCGAGGCCGTCGGACCGGGCGTCACCATGCCTGCTGTCGGCGACCACGTGGTGTTGTCAACGCTCGCGACGTGCGGTCAATGTGCCTCGTGCACTTCCGGACACCCCACGATGTGCCGTGAGTCGTTCGGGAAGACGGCCACGCCGTTCGAACTCGACGGAACCCCACTCCACAGCTTCGCAACGCTCTCGACCTTCAGCGAGCGAATCGTCGTCAAGGCAGGGCAGGCGGTGTCGATCCCGAAGGATATCCCGCTGTCGAGTGCGTGCCTGGTCGGTTGCGGAGTATTGACCGGCGCCGGAGCGGTGCTGAACCGAGCCCGGGTCGCCCCCGGCGACTCGGTGGTCGTCATCGGCGCCGGCGGCATCGGCCTGAACGTGATTCAGGCTGCCCGAGTCGCGGGCGCAGCGACAATCATCGCCATCGACACCAACCCCGGTAAGGAGCCGAAGACGCGCCTCTTCGGCGCCGGCCACTTCATCGATGCGACCGCAGGCGACACCGTCGCAGCTGTCCGCGAACTCACCGACGGCGGAGCCCGTCACGTCTTCGACTGCGTCGGCGGTGAGGCAATCACCAGCCAGGCCATGGACATGCTCGACTGGGGCGGCCAGTTGATCATGCTCGGCGTCGCCGGACCCGAGGCCAAACTGTCGGTCCCGGCCGGCACCTTCTACATGGATCGCTCCGTGCTCGGCTGCCGCTACGGTTCGTCGCGACCGGGCGCGGACATTCCCAAATACCTCGACCTGTACCGATCCGGCCGGCTTCTGCTCGACGAGCTCGTCACCCAGACCTACGAGCTGGAAGACTTCCAGTCGCTCATGGACGACGCCCGGAACGGCAAGCTCGACCGCGGAGTCCTGCTGATGCCGTCCTGACATCAGCTTTCCCGCCGAACGATGCGGAGGGCCTATACCGGCGCTCCGCATCGTTCGGTTTCTCCATTGCGTTGAGGGACTATCCGTTCGGCCGTGTTGCGTAGATCAGGACCTTGAGCATGTCGGCGACTTCCTTGCGGACGCCTTCTCGGCTGCGGTCCGGATAGTCGCCGAGCACAGTGAGATACGGCTCGTACAGATCCCACACGGCGCCCACGAGGGCGATCAACGAGGCCAGCACTCGCGAATCGAACTCGGTATGCACTCGGGGCTCGACCGGATCCTCCCACAAGGTATCGATCTGCGATCGATAGCCTCGCGAACGGACGCCGCCGAGCAGACGATCCGGTCGGGTTCCCTCGAAGATCGACCACGTGAGCATTCGGCCGAACTGACCGGCGTCGATATCGGCGCCGAACGAGTTCTCGATCGCAGCGTAAGCGTCTTCTTCACCCGACAGCCGCTCGCCGCCATAGGTGACGAGCAGTTCCATTACCGCTACCAGCAGGTTCTCCTTCGTTCGATAGAACCGGTGGATCAGCCCGTAGGTCACGCCGGCAGCACTGGCGATCTCCCGTAGCGTCACTTTGGCGGGGCCCCTACGTGCAAAGAGGTCCGCAGCGGCGAGAAGAATTGCCTGTTGCGGACCGGTCGAACCCGCTTGGGTCGGCACCCACTCCGCGATCTCCGTACCCGTACGTCGCGCAGTCTTTCCGACAACCGAGGAAGGATTCTCCTCTGTGCGGGCCGCATACTCGCCGGCCATGCGGAGCGCTTCGTCCTTGGAATCCGAGCTCAGCAACAGTTCGGCCGGTGTCCGATCGGTGCCGGTGATTCTGGTGGTCGACCACTGCGCAATGGCAAGCATCGCAGTGTCTTCATCGAACTGGGCCAGGAACTCGAGGGCTTCCGGACGAACGCGATGCTTGTCCAAGTCGAACTGCCAGACCGGGAACAGTGTTGTTCCGCCACCGGGATATCCGAGCATCTTCCGGTTGTGGATCCGCTTGTTGATCGCCTGACGACTGATAGCCAAGAACTCCGCCACCTGCGGTGTGGTCCAGACGTCATCGACTGACACAAGGAATTTCGAGAGCTCTCCCATACTGCAGGGACCCTATCAGGCTCAGGAGCAAGAAGATTCACGCTCTCTTCGGGGCGACCCGATAGCCGGGGCCACTCTCCCCTCCGGGCCGACGGGGGCGAATCATCCATCCACCCACCCCCTGTTGACGCGGGCATGGCCACTGGCTACAGTGACGATCATCACTACGGTGCCGTCGTGGTGATCTGAGGGGGCACGATCGTGCGTCGCCCGAGGGAGTTCGAACGGGGCCTCACGTCCACGCCCTCCTTCGGGACGGGCAGCGATCCGGCAAAACTCTTGCCGTAGAGCAGCTTCTGTACTTCGTCGGCGACTTCACACCCAGGAGGTACGGAGAAGAAACGGCACCGGATGCGCAAAGTCAGGTCAGCTTCTCTCGGTAATCACATCGAATGTCACGTCGAACAGGATCACAATGAGTTCTCCCGAGATCACGGCTTCACCGACGCTGGTACGTAGGGCATCGCTCGCCGGCTTCTTCGGAACCGCCGTCGAGGCATACGACTTCATGGTTTTCACGTTCCTGATCGCATACCTGTCCCCCAAGTTCTTTCCCAGCGACGATCCCGCAACCGGCATTCTGAGTTCACTCGCGGTTCTCGGCACCGGATTCCTTGCGCGCCCGATCGGAGGCATCGTCTTCGGCCGAATCGGTGACCGTTACGGTCGTCGATTCACTCTGATCCTCACCATCTCAGGCATGGGCGGCGCCACCATCCTGATGGGGCTGTTGCCGACACACTCCACCGTCGGGATCCTGGCCCCGGCTCTGCTCGTTCTCACGCGCCTGCTCCAAGGATTCTTCGCCGGGGGTGAACAGATGGGCTCGGCCACCTTCGTCACCGAGCACGCATCCGCCAAGAACTACGGCATCCTGAGCGCAATGACCCCGGTGGGATTCGCATTCGGCGCCGCGGTGGCACCGCTGGTCGTGGCCGTCACCACTTCCTTGTCTTCGGAAGACGTGATGTCCAGCTGGGGCTGGCGTGTTCCCCTCCTCATGTCGCTGCCGCTGATGCTGTACGTGCTGTACCTGCGCACCCGGTTGGAGGAATCACCTGAATTCAAGGGCCTCGCCGACAAACACAAAGTACAGGCCGCCCCGCTGCGTTCGGTCATCACGCGATACCCAGTGACACTGCTGCGTGTAATCGCAATCAGCACCTCGGTTCTCGCGATCGGCTACGTCGTTCCGGCGTACATGCCGCTGTTCCTGCAACAAGAGGTCGGTATGACCCCAGGCGCCACCGCATGGCTGGCCACCGCCGGGTCGGCCTTCGCCATCGCCATCAGCTTCGGCGCCGGATTCCTCATCGACAGAAGTGGTCGCAGAGTCACCCTGGTGCTGGCGCTGGGCATCCTCCTGGTGGCGATGTTCCCGATCATGTATTTCATCAAAGCAACCGACGGGCTCCTGGTCGTCACCGCACTCGGTCACATGCTCCTCGTCGGCATGGCCGGCGCCGCGGCGGTCCCCGTGTACGCAACACTCACCTCCGCATTTCCGGCGGCGGTTCGCTACACCGGCGCCGCAATCGGATTCGGTCTCGGCTCGGCGTTCGGCGGCGGTTTCGGTCCCTACCTGGCGGCGAAGTTCACCGAGATGACCGGGAACGCATACGCCTCGTCGGGTGTGGTCGCCGCGGCAGCCCTGCTTGGGATCATCGTGATCGTCACGATGCCCAACAGCAATACCAGTGCAGCACCGGAAGCTGCGCTGCTTACCGGCGAGACAGAGTCGCTCGACACGAACTCCTCGGAGCATAGTCCGGCCTCACCGAAGACAGCCTGACGCCGATGGTCCAGACGTACCCCCGTCAAAGCAGTATCGCTTCCGAACAACCCGTCCTGTGCCCTCGGAGCCTCGAGGGCGTCACGGTGGGCAACTTTCGTAGTGCCTTCGAATCAACCTCCCAAGGAGATATCGATGACTCTGTTGTTCGACACGTACCAACTCGGTGATATCACGCTCGGTAACCGCATGGTGATGGCTCCGATGACCCGTGCCCGCAGCGTCGACACCGTCGCAGGCCCACACACTGCGGAGTACTACCGCCAGCGCGCGACGGCCGGTCTGATCGTCACCGAGGGCACGCCGATCTCCCCGGAAGCGCAGGGATATGCGTACGTTCCCGGAATCTGGTCCGACGTGCAGGTTGCCGGCTGGCGTACAGTGACGGATGCCGTCCACATCGAGGGTGGCCGCATCTTCTCCCAGCTCTGGCATGTAGGCCGACTCTCACACAGGTCGCTCCAGCCCGGTAGGCAACAGCCCGTCGGAGCCAGCTCGGTACCGGCCGACGGCGGCAAGACCTTCGCCTTCAACGACGACGGCACCGTCGGATTCGTCGATGTGAGCGCCCCTCGGCCACTGTCCACACAAGAAGTGGACCGAGTGATTCTCGACTTCTCGGCCGCGGCAGCGAATGCGGACGACGCAGGCTTCGACGGTATCGAACTGCACGGTGCCAACGGGTACCTGTTCGAGCAGTTCCTCAATCCCTCGACCAACACGAGAACCGATCGGTACGGCGGATCGATCCGGAATCGTGCGCGTCTCCTCCTCGAAACTGTCGATTGTGTGAGCGACAAGATCGGCTCCAGCCACGTCGGTATCCGGTTGTCACCTTTCAGTGAGCTGTTCGACATGCCCTCCTACCCCGAGGCCATCGACACTTACCTGCACCTGGCATCCGAACTGTCCCGGCGCGAGATCGCCTATGTGCACCTCGTCGATCAGCTTCCCGCAGGAAGTCGCGTCATCGATGTCGATACTCTCACCGGATTCCGCGCCGAGTTCCCGGGAACGATCATCCTTGCCGGCGGCATGACCCGAGAACTGGCGGACGACCTGATTGATAAGAACCTGATCGATCTCACCGCATTCGGGCAACCCTTCATCTCCAACCCCGACCTGGTCGATCGCATACGCTACGGATGGCCTCTGACACCACCCGACCGGGACTCCTATTACGGCGGTGGCACAGCAGGTTACGTCGATTATCCCAGGTATGTCCCGGCCGGCGTGTGATCCCACCTCCCCTGCAACGAACCCGTACATCCATGTCGCCGCACCCGCACGAGGTGCACCGACCCAATCCCACCTTGGAGTTCATATGTCCGAATTGACCATCCCTGAATACGATCCGGCCACCACCGTGCGCTCCGTGACGGTCGAGATCGATGCACCCGCAACCCTGGTCTGGCAAGTACTCGTCGATCTCGAACGCTATCCCGACTGGAACCCGTTCTGCATCTCCGCGAAATCGACCCTGGAAATCGGCGCTCCCATCGAGATGTTGCTCACCGACTACTCAGGCGGGACAGAACCGTTCCCGTGGGTCGAATACGTCTGCGCCGTCGTGCCAGAGCGGCTGTTGTCATGGGAATTGCTCCCCACCACAGAGTCCCGGCAGGCTGCCCGGCGCGACCAGGTCATCGAGCAGATCGACGAGAACCGTTGTCGCTACTACTCCACCGACGCCTTCCTCGGAGAAGAAGCACACCAGATCATGGAAGACACCGGCGCCTGGGTCCTACGCGCGTTCGACGAGACAGCGGTGGCCCTGAAAAAGCACTGCGATGCCCTCTACGCCGAACGTCAGCGCTGAATCAACAGATGAACACCCCCGTCGCCCCTCGGCCGGACAGGCTGTCCGGCCGAGGGGCGACGCGAAAACTCGTGCCGCACCTCAGCCCACGGGACCACAGCGAAAACACCTGCAAGTCATAGCATCGAAGATGCTATTCATGCGGACGTGTCGCGTACGCGAGTACCTTGAGGATGTCGGTGACCTCCTGCCGCACTTCCTCGGGAGTACGGTCCGAATTGTCGGCGAGAGTTGTCAGATAGGGCTCGTACGGATCCCATGTCGCGCCGATCAAGGCGATCAATGCAGCGACGACCCGAGAGTCGAAATCAGTGCGCGCGGGTGGAGGCACCGGATTTCTCCACAGCGATTCCACCTGATTGCGATATCCGCGCGATCGGATGTCGGTTCTGAACAGTCGCTCCGGCGTTGCGCCTTCGCAGATCGACCACATCAACATCCGACCGAATTGGCCCGAATCGACGTTGGCGCCGAAGGAATTGTCGATCGCCGCGTAGACGTTGTCCTCCTCGGTGAGGGCCACTGCGGCGTACTCGACGAACAACTGCATCACGCTCGTGAGGAGGTTCTCCTTCGACTTGAAGAACCGATGAATCAGGCCGTAGGTGACACCGGCCTCGGCGGCGACCTCGCGAAGCGTGACTTTCGCCGGGCCCTTGCGAGCGAAGAGGTCTGCAGCGGCCATGAGGATTGCATGCCGCGGGCCTGCGGAGTCGGCTCGTTGGGGGATCCACCCCGCCACCGGCTTGTCGAATTCTTTCCCTGATTCCTCCGGGTCGGGGTTCACCGGCGCCGCCGGATCGTCCGGTGCCGGGTGCTCCTCCTCGTCGGACGCCGCACTGTCGGCTGCCCGAAAACTCCTCGCCAGCGCGAGTGCGACCTTCCTCGTCTCGGCGCCCCTCAGTAACTCCACCGGCGTGACGCCCCGATCCGGATCAGGTGTGGTCGACCAGCGCGCGATCACCTTGGGGTCGTACTCCCCGTCCGCGAATGCCGCGAGGAACTCCTCGACCTCCGGACGCGGGTGGCAGGTCTGCGGATCGAACTGCCACGCCGGGAAGAGTGTCGTCCCCTTACCGCGATAGCCGAGCAACTTCCGATTACGCACCCTCTTGTTGATTGCCTGGCGACTGATGCCCAGAAATTGGGCAACGCGGGAAGTGGTCCACAGGTCGCCCTCAGCGATTCCGCGGTCGAGGTCGTTGTTCATGGTGGCACCATCCTGCCATGCGACGGAGCCACCGGTGCAGCGACCGCGAGCCCGATCTACCGGCCGCGAGATCGAACTCGAGCGGAATGTCCACGGTCCAGCCCGGAGGATTCGGGCTACCGAGGTCACCGGTGATGTTGGACAGCAACGGCACTCGCGATATCGCCTCTACACCGCGGGCCACCCCTGTGTCGATCACACCCCGCCGGTCCGAACGCTCTCTTGGTGTCGCGGAAGCCGCTCTTACTGCTCCGGTCTCACTGGGTGGCAGCGACGACCGCAGCAACCATCTCCTCGACCGCGCGGCGGCAATCGTTGCGGTCGTAGCCGAGCAGCGCCGTCTCGTCCGCATCCGGCTCGTACGCCAGCGTGTTGCCGCGGCCCTGAACGATCGCGGCGTCCGACAGCAAGGGGTGCGACTCGTCCTTCACCGCGATCTCGCGGTTCCCGCCTGCGGCGTCGACCATCATCTGGAAGAAGCTCCGGTAGGTGAGGTTCTCGTCGCCGATCAGGTACGCCTTCCCGGACTCGCCGTGATGCACAGCGCCGCGGATCGCCTGCGCGAGCGAACGGGCAGACAGGTAGTTGGTACCTCCGGGCGGAGCGAAATCGGGAATCTGCGGCTCGTTGCCTGCGGCCCACGAGACCATCTTCCGGTAGCGGCGGGTGGAGGCACCCGGCACGACACCGAGGATCGACGGCGGATTGAGCGTACAGACGTTGAACGACTCGTCGGCTAGCGCACGGGCGCCCTCGTCGGCGGCCTTGCGTGCCGCGACATACAGGTTGGTCTCGGCGATATCCGGACGCACCTGGTGGTAGTAACTTCCGACCTGCACGAACCGCCCGACGCCCGCGTCCTTCGCTAGTTGGGCGAAACGTGGCACACCCACACTTTGTGTGGTCTCCCAGAATTTCAGCTCGTCGTCGTCCTCGCGTGGCTTGTGTCGCGGATCCTGGCCGGCAGCGAAGACGACGGCCTCGAAACCGGACAATTGTTCGCGGGTGAAGGTCGGCACCGTGTAATCACCGGTCAGCAGCGGAAAATCGGCGACGAGCGAGTCGTCGGGAAGTGGACCGCGTCCCGCGACCGTGACGTCGTCGCCGTGTTCGCGCAGTTCGAGTGCGGCGTGGGCGCCGATCATGCCGGTGCCGCCGACAACCAGAATTTTCATGATGCTGTCTCTTTCGGATCGTGGATCAGGGATTGCGGGGACGGTTGGTCCAGCCGCCGGAGTTGCGGGGCACCCATCCACCGGACGAATGCGTACCGCCGTCGACGTGGATGGTGCCTCCGGTGACGAACCCGGACAGGTCGGAGGCGAGGAACAGCGCAACACCCGCGACGTCCTCGGGCTGCCCGGGACCGCCGAGCGGCGACCAGTTCGGCCACAGCGGCAGGTCTTCCTCGGGCACGAGCGTCGCGTAGGGAACCTGCACGGACTCGATGAGGTCCGGGGCGATCGCGTTGACCCGGATGCCGGCTGGGCCGACCTCGGCCGACAGCGAGCGGGTGAATTGCGTCAACGCAGCGTTGTAGGCGGAGTACACGGTGTGGCCTGGAATCGCACGGTGGGCTTCGACGGTGGTCAGGTTGATGATCGACCCGTGGCCACGTTCGATCATGCCCGGTAGTAGCGCATGGGTCAGTCGCAGGATGTGCGCGAAGTTGATGTCGTGCAGCTCGTCCCACAGCGACGGCGAGTTGGTGGTGAATGCGTGCGGTGGCTGCAGATAGTGGCCGACGTTGTTGACCAGCACGTCCGGCCGGTGCTCGACGAGTTCGGGCGGACACGATCCCTCACACACATCCCACTCGACGGCGGTGATCTCCCCGCCCGCCGCGGTGTCGAACTCGAGCGAACCGACCGGCTCGATGTCCGCAACGAGCACATCGGCGCCGTGGGCGGCGAACGACCTCGCGATCGCAGCGCCGATGCCCGCGGCACCGCCGGTCACGACAGCTCGACGACCCGCCAGCATCGCGCCCGGAGTCATACATGAGGGATTCGGCATGGACGGAGTACACCGCACTTCGCGTCAGGAAGGACAGCTCCGATTCCGGTAAGCGGAAGAATCACCTCTACGCACTCGACGGTGTGTTAACCATGTTCAGGAATGAGGAAGGGAGAGCCGGATGGAGGGACCTACGGGAACTCTGCAGCGTGCAGCCGTGATCCTCGACGTGTTCGAGGGCGCGGACCGCCTGAATCTGTCGCAGATCGTCGCGGCCACCGGGCTCCCGCGCACCTCGGTGCACCGCGCACTCGAACAGCTCGTTGCACTCCGCTGGGTGTATCGCGAGGGCATGAACTACCAGCTGGGAATGCGAATGATCGAGCTCGGCGCGGCGGCTGCACAGCAGAATGCCCTGCGTCGCGCTGCTCTGCCCAGCCTGCGCCAGTTGCATCGGACGACGGGATGCGTCGTCCACCTCGCAGTGCGGGACGGGTCCGAGGCGGTTTATCTCGAGAAGGTCGGTGGCGAGGCGGTCCCGCTGGTTCGGTCACGCGTCGGCGACCGGCTCCCCATAACTTCGTCGACGATCGGCAAGGCATTGCTGGCTCTCGGCGATCCCACCGAGGTGGACTGCCCCGAACTCACGAGAGTGCGTGAACTTCGTCTGGCCTACGACCCGGAACGCTGTGTGAAGGGCTTCAGCTGCGTCGCCGTGCCTATCGGAAAGATCGGCGGAACCGAGGCAGCAGCGCTATCGGTGTTCGGTCCGGCCGACCGCGTACGCGACAAACGAATGATGTCATCCGCGCAGACCGCAGCCGCCGAGACCTGGCGCCGACTCGCTGCAGAGAACCTCGTTTCGAAATACTGAAATTCCTATCGCAATAGTGCGGGAATTTGGCGTAAGGTCCCCGATCACGAAAGTGATGTCGGACATCCCCTGAACGGGAGGCCTTACGCGGTGCCCGAATCGACAACACCACTCGACGTCGACGCCTTACGCGCGAAGTACAGACACGAACGAGATCGACGCATCCGGCCGGAGGGCAATGCGCAGTACCAGCGCGCAGCGGGCAAGTTCGGCTACTACATGCACGACCCGTACACCGAACGTGTCGAGCGCGACCCGCTGACCGACCGCGTCGAGGTACTCGTCATCGGTGGCGGGTTCGGCGGCCTTCTGGCCGGTGCCCGCTTGCGCGAGGCCGGGTTCGAATCCATCCGCATGATGGACGAGGCCGGCGATTTCGGCGGCGCCTGGTACTGGAACCGCTATCCCGGTATCCACTGCGACATCGAGTCGTACGTGTACATGCCTTTGTTGGAAGAGATCGGGTACATCCCGAAATGGCGGTACGCCCCCGGCGAGGAGATCCGGCAGCACGCGGTTGCCATCGCCGAGCACTACAGCCTCTATCGCGATGCCGTCTTCCACACCCGGGCGACCGACTTCACGTGGGACGAAGACGCCGTCGAGTGGACGGTGCGCACCGACCGCGGCGACATCATCCGCGCCCGCTACGTCATCGCATCCTCGGGGACACTCACCCAAGCGAAACTGCCCGGCATTCCCGGTATCGAAGATTTCCGCGGTCACACCTTCCACACCAGCCGTTGGGACTACGCGTACACCGGTGGCGGTCCCGACGGCGGGCTGACCGGGCTCGCCGACAAGCGCGTCGCGGTGGTCGGCACCGGCGCGACCGGCCTCCAGATCGTTCCGCACGTCGCCGAAGGCGCAGAGCATCTGTTCGTGATGCAGCGGACTCCGTCGACCGTGGACGTACGCGACAACCGCCCGACCGATCCCGCGTGGGTGGCCACACTGCAACCCGGTTGGCAACGCGAGCGGATGGACAACTTTCTGGCCATCATCTCCGGGGAGGACACCGCCGAGGACCTCGTCCAGGACGGGTGGACCGCAAACGCCCGCCTTCAACGCAAGATGATGACCGGCGCGCTGGATACCTCCCTCGACCCTGCCGAGCGCGAACGTCGCGACGAGCTGGCCGACTTCGTGACGATGAACAAGATGCGCGCCCGTATCAGGAAGGTCGTCGACGATCCGGCAACCGCGGAAGCGCTCGAGCCCTGGTACCGGTACATGTGTAAGCGCCCCGGTTTCAGCGACCTGTATCTGCCGACGTTCAACCGGCCGAACGTGACGCTCGTGGACACAGCGGACCACGGCGGAATCACCCGGATGACCGAGAACGCAGTCGTGGTGGGCGAGGCGGAGTACGAGGTCGACTGCGTCATCTTCGCCACCGGATTCGAGGTCGGGATCTCGGGCGTGCTGTCCGGCACGCTACCGGTCTACGGGCGAAACGGGAGGACGCTGCTCGAAGCGTGGGCGCGGGGTCCGCGCACATTGCACGGCTTCTACACCCACGGCTTCCCCAACCTGTTCCACTTGGCGTCGATTCAGAATGGGAACTCGGTCAACATCTCTCACGTGCTGCAGGATCAGGCGACCCACATCGCAGCGGTCATCGCGATGGCCGACAAGACCGGTGCGAAGTGGGTGGAGCCGACGGCGGAGGCGGAGCAAGGGTGGTGTGAGACGGTCGCCGAGAACGCGGTCGATAATTCGGCGTTCCTGACCGAGTGCACGCCGGGCTATTACAACGGGGAAGGGACGCGCACGACATCATCGTCGTACGCGCCCGGCCCTGTCGCATTTCATCGTGTGATCTCGCGGTGGCGCGAGGGCGATATGAGCGATGTCCTCGTCCCCGCGACCGACGACGAGGTCAGTCCTTCGGGCCACCGGCAACGTAGATGACCTGACCCGACACGAAGCCTGCGCCTTCGGAGGCGAGGAACGAAGCGGTGTGGGCGATGTCCTCGGGCTCACCGACACGTGCGACGGGGATCTGCGAGGCGGCCGCTGCCTTGTAATCCTCGAACGACGCACCGACGCGCTCGGCGGTCGCGGCGGTCATCTCGGTTGCGATGAAGCCCGGGGCGATCGCGTTTGCGGTGACACCGAACTTGCCCAGCTCGACGGCGAGGGTCTTGGTGAAGCCCTGCATGCCTGCCTTGGCGGCCGAGTAGTTGACCTGGCCGCGGTTGCCCTGCGCCGACGTGCTCGACAGATTGACGATGCGGCCGAACTTGTTGTCCACCATGTACTTCTGGGTGGCGCGCGACATGAGGAAAGCGCCACGCAGGTGAACGCTCATGACGGCGTCCCAGTCTTCGACCGTCATCTTGAACAGCAGGTTGTCGCGCGTGATGCCCGCGTTGTTGATCAGCACGGTGGGTTCGCCCAGCTCCTCGGCGACCTTCTCGACAGCAGCGGCGACGGAGGCTTCGTCTGCGACGTTGGCGCCCACGGCGAGGGCCTTACCGCCGGCGGCCTCGATGGCGGAGACGGTGTCGGCGCACGACGCGGCGTCCAGGTCGAGGACGGCGACCTGCATGCCGTCGGCGGCCAGACGCTTGGCGACTGCAGCACCGATACCGCGTGCGGCTCCGGTGACGATGGCGGTGCGGACTGTTGAGCTCACTGCAAACCTCCGTGAAGTGATGCGGTCAATTGATGGTGAGGCCACCATCGACCACGATGGTCTGGCCGGTGACATACCCGGCCGCCTCGGACACCAGCCACACTGCGGTGGCGGCGATTTCTTCCGGATCGCCGGTGCGACCCAGAACGATGCGCGGCTTCATGCTGTCGAGGTAGCCGGGCAGGTACTCATCCGTCATCTCGGTTTCGAAGAAGCCCGGTGCGATCGCGTTGACGCGGATTCCCTTCCTGGCGCCCCACTGTTGAGCGAGGTCGCGGGTGAGGCCGATGATCGCGGCTTTGCTCGACGCATACGCGGCCTGCGGCAGGCGCGCGGTGGTCAGGCCGAGCACCGAGGAGATGTTGAGGATCGAGCTACCGGGCTGCATGACACGGCCGGCCGCTTGCGCCGCCCAGTACGATCCGTTCAGGTTGATGTCGATGACCCGCCGGAATTCATCGGGGGTTTCCTTGGTGGCAGGCACCGCGGTGCCGATACCTGCGTTGTTGATGAGGACGTCGACCTTGCCGAGCTGCTCGACGGCCACGTCGACCATGCGCTGCGCCTGCTCGGGATCGGCGATGTCGGTCTCGACCGTAACGGCGCGTCGTCCCGCGGCGCGGACGAGTTCTGCGGTCTGCTCGAGCCGGTCGGCGCGGCGCGCCGCGAGAACGACATCGGCGCCCGCTTCGGCGAGAGCTTGTGCGAATGCGACACCGAGACCGGACGATGCGCCGGTGACGATCGCAACGCGGCCGTCGAGGCGGAACCTGTCGAGTACGGACATGCAGTGATCTCCTCGTGTGACGGGGCCTACGTATGTATAGCCCAAGTGAAGTCCGATGACAAAGGCAAAACACAGTTGAAACGCGTTAGGCCGCATGCCTTTTCAGACATGCGGCCTAACGGTGACTTAGCCCGAACCTATGTGTGGATCAGTTCAGGCGCTCGAGCACCATCGCCATACCCTGGCCGCCGCCGACACACATGGTCTCGACGCCGAACTGCTTGTCCTGGGTACGGAGGTTGTTGAGAAGCGTATTCGTGATCCGCGCTCCCGTCATGCCGAACGGGTGGCCGAGCGCGATGGCGCCGCCGGAGACGTTGAGCTTGTCCTCGTCGATCCCGAGCTCACGAGCCGATCCGAGCACCTGCACGGCGAACGCCTCGTTGATCTCGAACAGATCGATATCGGAGACGCCCATGCCGGCAATTGCGAGAGCCTTCTTGGTGGCCTCGATGGGACCGAGACCCATGATCTCGGGAGACAGTCCCGATACACCGGTCGACACGATCCGCGCGAGCGGCGTCAGACCCAGCGCCTTGGCCTTGGTGTCGGACATGATCACCAGCGCCGCAGCGCCGTCGTTGAGCGGGCACGCGTTGCCTGCGGTGACGGTGCCGTCGGGACGGAACACCGGCTTGAGCTGGCTGACGGCCTCGTAGGTGGTGCCGGGGCGCGGACCGTCGTCGGTGGACACCACGGTGCCGTCGGCGAGCGTGACCGGGGTGATCTCCCGCTCGAAGAAGCCCGACTTGATGGCTTCCTCGGCGCGGTTGTGTGAGCGCACACCCCAGCGGTCCTGGTCTTCACGGGAGATGCCGGTGAAGGAGGCGACGTTCTCCGCGGTCTGGCCCATCGCGAGGTACACGTCGGGGATCAGGCCTTCTGCACGCGGATCGGTCCACGCCGTGCCACCCTCGGCGAGCTTGGCGCTGCGCGCCTGTGCGTCGTCGAAGAGCGGGTTCTTCGTGTCGGGCAGGCCATCGGCGTTGCCGGTGACGAAGCTCGACACGGACTCGACACCTGCGGAGATGAACACGTCACCCTCGCCCGCCTTGATCGCGTGCAGCGCCATCCGGGTGGTCTGCAGCGACGACGAGCAGTACCGGTTGACGGTGACGCCGGGCAGGAAGTCGTAACCGAGCTGGACTGCGACGACGCGAGCGATGTTGAAGCCCGACTGGCCGGCGGGCTGACCACAGCCGAGCATGATGTCGTCGATCTCGGTGGGGTCGAGCTCGGGGACCTTCGCCAGCGCGGCGGCCACCATCTGCGTCGCCAGATCGTCCGGGCGGACCGTCTTGAGCGAGCCCTTCATTGCGCGCCCGATGGGCGAGCGGACGGCGGATACGATCACAGCTTCGGGCATGACATGCTCCTCGTTGGTTGTCGTTACCGGGCTACAGGCCCAGGTCGCGGCCGATCAGTTCCTTCATGATCTCGTTGGTCCCCGCCCAGATCTTCGTCACGCGAGCGTCCTTCCAAGCGCGGGCCACACGATATTCGTTCATGAAACCGTAGCCGCCGTGGATCTGCACGCACGCATCCAATACCTCTGACTGGGATTGTGCACTCCACCACTTCGCCTTCGCGGCATCCACCGCAGTCAGCTCGCCGTCGGCGTGGGCCTCGACAGCCTGGTCGACGTAGGCCTCCGCGACCTCGATCTTCGTCACGAGCTCGGCAAGCAGGAATTTGTTGTACTGCATGGTGCCGATGGCCTTGCCGAACGCCTTACGTTCCTTCGCGTACTCGATGGTCTCGAGCAGGATCTGCTTGGCGTGATGCACGTTGTTGACCGCGGAGCCGAGCCGTTCCTGCGGCAGCAGTTTCATCATCGAGATGAAACCCATGCCTTCTTCGCCGAGCATGTTGGCCTGCGGGACGCGCACGTTCTCGAAGAACAGTTCTGCGGTGTCGGCCTCGGGCTGACCGACCTTGTCGAGCTTGCGACCGTTTTCGAAGCCCTCCATCCCACGCTCGACGACGAGCAGCGAGATGCCCTTCGCACCCTTGCTCGGATCGGTGCGGGCGGCCACGACAACGAGATCGCAGTTGTAACCGTTGGTGATGAAGGTCTTCGCGCCGTTGAGGATCCAGTCGTCACCGTCGCGCACCGCAGTCGTCTTGAGGTTCGCGAGGTCGGAACCGCCCGACGGCTCCGTCATGCCGATCGCGCAGATGAGTTCACCGGTCGCGCACTTGGGCAGCCAGCGTTCGCGCTGCTCGTCGTTACCGAGATGAACGATGTACGGGACGGTGATGTCGGAGTGGATGCCGATCGACGACGACAACGCCATGTTCGCGCGCGCCATCTCCTCGGCGACGACCGCGTTGAACCGGTAGTCGCCGGCTTCGCTGCCGCCGAAGCGCTCGGGGATCTCGAGCCCGAGGATGCCGGCCTTACCTGCCTCGATCCAGATGTCGCGCGGGATCTCGTGCCGCTCGATGAGCTCCTCAGCGCGGGAGAGTACGAACCGATTCACGAACTCGCGAACGGACTCGCGGAACGCCTCGTGGTCGGGGCCGTACAGGGTGCGTCGCATTCAACTGCTCCTCATAGATAAGCGCTCGCTTAGATTCTAAGCGCTCGCTTATTAAACGTCGCTGTGGTTTGCTTGTCAACCACAGATGAAAGGAGGCCGGACCCACCGTGAGCGCACCCGAGAACACCGTGATCAGTAGCTCCAAGGCCGCCGCGCGCATGCGGGAGGCCGCGATCGAGGCGTTCGCGGAGAACGGCTACGGCAGCACCACTACTCGGCAGATCGCTGCGCGCCTCGGCATGAGCCCGGCCGCGATGTACCCGCACTACCGGTCGAAAGAAGAGCTTCTCTACGCCATCGCATACGAGGGCCACGACCTTGCACTACGGGTCGTGCGCGACGCCGACCTCCCCGACGCCGACCCCATCGCGCGTCTCATCTCGATCATCCGGCGCTTCGTGGAGTGGCAAGCCCAGAACCATCGACGCGCCCGCGTCATCCAGTACGAGCTGACCGCGCTCGAACCCGACCACTATCGCGCCATCACCGGCCTGCGGCGCGACACCACCAAGGTGGTCCGCGACGTCGTCGACCTCGGCATCGAGTCGGGCCAGTTCACGGTGCCCGACGCCGAGGGCGTCACCCTCGCACTCATGTCGCTGTGCGTCGACATCTGCCGCTGGTACCCGTCCGGTCGCTACAACGAACCCGACACCCTCAGTACGCTCTACGCCGACCTCTCATTACGCCTGGTCGGGGCGGTTCACTGACCTCCGGTCGCGGCGTGCAGCAGACCCACGACAGACAATCAGCGCAAAAGCCGACCTCAGGGTGCTCATACACCCTGAGGTCGGCGAGATCGAGGTCGGCTCGGTCAGCGTCCGGCAGAGCAGGTGGAGTGCCCACCTTCGGCGCGATCCACCAGCGTCGACGCCGGTGTCCACACCCGACCGTGGACCTTCTCGAACTCACGGATCTTGCCCAGCACGACGTCGAGGCCGACCGTCTCGGCGTAGTGCATCGGGCCACCGCGACGCTTGGGGAATCCGTAACCGTTGGTGTAGACGACGTCGATGTCGGATGCCCGCTGCGCGATACCTTCACCGAGCAACGCCGCGCCTTCGTTGACCAACGCGAGGATGCAGCGGTCGACGATTTCCTCGTCGGTGATGGTGCGACGTTCGATACCGTCCTCTTCCGCGCACTTACGAATGATCTCCTCGACGGCCGGGTCGGGAATCGGTGTCCGACTCCCCTCTTCGTACTTGTAGTAACCGGATCCCGTCTTCTGACCGAAACGCCCTGCCTCGCAGAGGGTATCGGCTACGCGCGAGTAGCGCAGATCCTTCGGCCGGGTCGGGGCGAGCCGCTTGCGCGCGGCCCACGAGATGTCGTTGCCCGCGAGGTCGGCCATGGCGAACGGCCCCATCGCGAGTCCGAATGCCTTCAACGCTGCGTCCACCTGTTGCGGGGTCGCGCCTTCCTCGAGCAGGAAGTCGGCTTCGCGCCGGTACGGGGTGAGCATGCGGTTGCCGATGAATCCTTCGCAGACCTTCGCGAGCACCGGGACTTTGCCGATCGTCTGTGCCAGCGCCATGGAAGTCACGACAACATCGTCGGCGGTGACATCACCGCGCACGACCTCGACGAGCTTCATGACATGTGCCGGGCTGAAGAAGTGCAACCCGATCACGTCCTGCGGACGTGACGTGCTGCGCGCGATCTCGTCGAGATCGAGCCGGGACGTGTTCGACGCAAGAATCGCCCCGGCCTTGCACAGCCCGTCGAGTTTCCCGAACACCTCCTTCTTGACACCCATGTCCTCGAAGACGGCTTCGATGACGAGGTCTGCGTCGGAGGCCGCCGCGAAGTCGAGGTGCGGTTCGATCAGTGCCACACGCTCCTGTGCCTGTTCAGCGGTGATCTTGCCCTTGGACGCCGACGACTCGTAGTTCTTGCGAACCGTGTTGATCCCCCGGTCCAGCGCCTCGGAGCTCTGCTCGATCAACGCGACCGACAAGCCTCCGTTGGCAAACGCCATGGCGATACCCGAGCCCATGGTGCCCGCGCCGATCACGGCGACGCGCTTGATCGGGCGCGGCGTCACCGAATCGGGAATGTCGGCGACCTTGGACGCGTCCGCGACAGCGGTGGCCAAATACCGCTCGGCGGCGGATTCCGGGCTGTCGGTAGAGGTGGGAGTACTCACGAGCCGCACTTCCTCTGAGGTCGGGGCACAAGGTGCCGTGATCGGTGGTCACCCAATTGTCTGCCGGATGGATGGACAGCCAATTGTGATACAGGTCCCAATACCCCGCCACTTTCCTCACGTTGTCCGGATTGCCACGGGTCGTGAGGCAACGGGAACCCGGACGACCGGGCGAAAGTTTCGCAGTGAAGGCACTCGCTCGGTCGCGTGCCCGGATCTGCGTTAATATCTGCCCGACCGGACGGATCGGGGGGGATCCTTGGCAATGGCGTATCCACGTCTTCTCGGTGCCGCAAGGGTGGGGGCGGTGCTCATCACCGCGGGCGTCGTGCTCAGCGGCTGCACCGCGAGCGAGGCCACGGTGGCCGCAGCCGAAGACACAACGACAACCCCGACGACCCGCGCACCACGTATCACCGACGACTCGGGCAGGCCCGCCATCACCTTCGACCCGTGCCTCGACATCCCCGACGATTTCCTCGCCGAAGCCGGCTACGATCCGCGCACCGAAGACGTATCCGACTACCGGATGGAGCAATACACATTCATGGCGTGCTCCTACCGGGCACCAATGAATATTCCAGGGGTGATCCGCTCCTACGGACTCAACATCCTCTCCGGAAACGTCAGTATCGACGAGGAACTCGCCAAAGTCGGCGACATCGCCAGCGAAACAACGGTCAACGGACGCCGAGCCCTACTGGAATACGACCCGAAGCCGGACAACACCTGCGCCCTCACGCTGGAGACCGACTTCGGCATCGTCATCTTCAGCCGTCTCTACCATGCCGATCACACCCGCACCCTCACCTATAACGAACGCTGCGGTGGCCTGGCCGACACCGTCGCGCTGTTGGAGCCGTTCATCGAGAACAACCCCGGAAAGAAGCCGCAGTGAGCGAATTCGTCCGCCTCGAGCCACACGTCATCGACGAGATCCTCGCGATATGCGACACCGTAATCGCAGAACTCGACAAGGCATCCCGGATCGCGGACGGACTCGGCCGAGCCGAAGGATTCGGCGAGTTCGAATCCGCCAAACAACTCGCCGCCGGCTTCGCCCGCAAAGGCGCAGGCACACCCGAGTCGGCAAAAGAGCGCGTCGACCAATTCATCGTTGCCTTCACCCAGTTACGCGACGCATTCGCCTCCGGTGGCGAAGCCTTTCTCGAGGCAGAGTTCGACTGGGTCCGCCAGCTCGCCTCCATCGAACAGGAGTTGTGACGATGTCCGACAACGACAATCCGATCAGCGAACTCCTCACCCCGCTACTGGGCACCGTGCCACCGGAGTCGGTCACGCGTCGCCAAGCCCGCCACGACGAACTGGCAGGACGGGTCGGCGGCGGCGTCGATCCCGATTACATCGCGCAGTTCGAGAATTTCCACGGCATGGAGCACTCGGAGATCTATCAGCTCAGCCAGACGATCAGTCCACTCGCGATGTCCACACTCGCGAACGAATGGAGGGATCTCGGAACGGTATTCAGCTTCACGGTCGCCATGGCCACCGCGATGATCCGCGACAAGATCGCCCAGCATTGGGAAGGGGGCGCTGCGGAAGCCGCATCGTCGGCGACGGAATTGTTCGGCACATCTGCACAGCGGCTGAGCGATGCGTCGCTCGCCGTGTCGCAGAAGCTCGAGATCGCTTCGGATGTGGGTGCACGAGTGAAGTCGTCGGTCACTCCCCCGTCGACCTCTCTCCCGTTGCCGATGGACGTGCTCAGCCCCGTCGCAGCGGCAGATAGGGAGCGTCAGCAGGAGGCCGCACGGCAGCAGGCGATTCGCATCATGGAATCGCTCTACAAGCCGTACTACCGCGATTCCGGATCTGCGGTTCCCGTTCTACCTCCACCCCAGGACACCGCCGGCTCCGGCTCCGCAAGCGCGGTCACAGTGGGGTCCGGGAACCCCTCGGCAGCCGGCACCGGTGCCTCGTCGTCGTCCGACCGGCCCTGGCCGGCGAATGTTCAACAGCCCGGATCCACGGTGACCGCGAACGGCAACAATACGACCGACAGTTCAGAGACCGACAGTTCCCGAAATACTCAGCAGCACTCTGGCGGATCCGAGGCGTCAGGAGCACCGCAATCCGAATCGGCTCGCACCTCACCGACCTCGACGACCTCGACATCGACGCTTCCCGGCAACACAACCGCGCAACCGTATGGTTCGTCGGCTACCGGCGCCGGACTGCCCGGAAGCGGCGGCTACGGCAGTAGCGGCGGCGGTAGCGGTAGCGGTAGCGGTAGCGGCGTGACCGGAACTGGTGGTGGGGGTGGTTCTGCGCTCGGCCCCGGCGCTGTCGGTGGCGTCGGTGGCGTCGGTGCGGCCGCCGCCTCGGCACCTTCCGCCGCCCAGCAGGGAGCAGCCGCTGCCCGCCCCGGTTCGATGCGCCCGATGGGTATGTATCCCGGCATGATGTCCGGTCAACAGCGCGGCAACGACGAAGAACAGAGGGTCGCGAGTTATCTCGTCACCAACGATCACGGCAACGAACTGATCGGGTCGCTTCCCGACACCGCCCCGCCCGTCCTAGGAGTTGATCCGCTTTGACCTGGGTGGTCACGCCCGACCGTTTCCTGTCGCTCTGGACGACTGCGGGGAGCGACGAGTTCCCCTTTCCGCTGCGCTACCGATCGACCTCGGTGTGGGAGGACGAACACGACGCCGATCTGCGCGCCGCGCACGAGTGGCGGCGGGAACTGTCCGATCCACGACTCGAGCACGCGATCCGCATCCTGCACGCGGGTGAAGTCGCAGTCGAGGTCTACGGCAATGCAACCACCGGCGACATCCGAGTGCGCGGTGGAGCCGAGGGCGCATTCGCCGTCGTCGCACGCCAGCACGCCTCCGGCGACATCCAGATCATCCCGATCCGGTCGGACACACTCGTGCGCGCCGTCATCGCACAGATCCCGGATGCGCCATGCGGACGCGAGAAGGCTCGAGCAGCGTCGATGCGCGAACTCACCGAACCCAGCAGCACCACATCCGTGAGGGAGCAAATCGGCGAGAACGAACCGCGGGCGCTGCGCCGCCTCCTTCTCCGCGACCGTTCCGGTGCGGGCAGCATCCGGATCCTTGCCCCGAATACTCACGGCCGCTTCACGACCGAAGCGGATATCGGCTGGTTCGATGTCGTCGACGACGGTCGTTACATGTTCATGCCGGGCGCAGACATGCGAGTGATGCCCGCTACCAACGACATTCTGTGCGACGAACTCACCCGTCGGATCGGCCGGGCGCGCACCCACCGAGGACAGGACGCACCGACCCCCTGGTGACGGGCGCTATCCGCGTGCTGCACATTCTTCGGCGAACGCCACCACACCACGGTGATACTCGGCCGCCGCGAACCCCACACTCATGTTGTGCCCGCTGCCGGTCTGCCGATACTCGACGAATCTTGGAGTCGCGACGAATGCTGCCCTGATCTCTCCGCGTACCGCAATGTCGGTGTCCCACACTCGTTCGTGTTCGGCGTAGGTGAGCCGCACCGGAATCCGGACCGCCGGAGCGAGGCGCATGAAATCGCGGGGCCATTCGGCCGCCACCACCGTCTCGTAGCGCGGAGTGATGCACGTGAGACTTCGCCCGCCACGGACCTCCGGCGGATACAGCTCTTCCGGATACCACAGCAGATCTCGGATGGCTCCGCGGTTGCGCGTGGTCCGCATCCGCTTGATGATCTCGAGCGCTTCGCGTTGCTTACGTGTGCCGGTGCCCGCGAGTTCGACACCGAGCAGCGACGCACCACGCGGGTCCGCGGCCATCCGGAGACCGAGGTCGCAGCCCGCCGAGTGAGCAAGAAGGAAGACACCGGCTCCGCGCGAACAACCCTCGAGCAGCGCGTCCACAGCACCGTAGGCGGCGTCGACACGGCTGTCGGGATCGTCGAACCGCTCCTGGCATTCGAACGAGTCTGCGTAGCCCGGGCGATCGATCGCGATTGCGGTGAATCCGAGCGCTGCCGCCGTGCGGAGCAGCGACAACTCGGGTCGACCCTCCAGGTCGAAGTATCGCGAGGTCGTGGCGCCGCCGTGAAGCGCGACGATGACTCCTCGCGGTTGTTCGACATACGAGCACAGTGCCGAGATCGGAACCCCGTCCACGTCTACTGTGCGAACAACCACCGCGCCGATGTCGTCGATCTCGCCGACGTCTGCGGCATTCACCGGTCTGCTCTCAGCAACATGACACCGCTGGGTGTCAGGCCTCCGCTGCTCACCACCGCGACACGTGCACCGGCAACCTGCCGTGCGCCCCCGTGCCCCCGCATCTGTGTGATCGCCTCGTGTACGAGCCCCATTCCGTGGGTGCGTCCGTGCGAGAGCTGACCTCCGTGGGTGTTCAATGGCAACCTTCCGTCGAGCGCGATGTTCGTTCCCCTGTCCAGGAAGTCTCTGGCTCCCCCGATGTCGCAGAATCCCAATGCCTCGATCCACGACAGGCAGTTGAAGGTGAATCCGTCGTAGAGTTCCGCGACGTCGACGTCGTCGGGACGCAGTGTGGTGCGGCTCCACATGTGCGCGGCCTGCCCGAGAACCTGAGGTTCGTGGGTGAGTGTGCTCTGGTCCCAGTCGAGCCGCTCGAGTATCTGTGTACCGACCGCTTCGACGAAGACCGGCGGTTGGGCGAGGTCACGCGCGGTGTCGCGGGCCGAGACGATGACCGCCACCGCGCCGTCGCAAGGCACGTCGCAGTCGTAGAGACCGAACGGCGTCGTGATCGGGCGGGCGCCCAGGTAGTCATCCATCGTGAGGGGATCGCGGTAGATCGCCTCTGCTGTCCGGGCGGCATTCGCACGTTGATTGAGCGCTATCCAGCCGAGCGTTTCGCGATCTGTCCCGTATCGATGGAAATGGCGCTGCGCGGTCTGGGCCAGCAGGTGTGCGGCCGACACCGCGCCGAACGGCGCGAACCACTCGTCCGACAGCGCTCCACCCGGCGCCGTGCGACCCGTACGCACGAGTTCGCTGTAGGTCGATTCCCACACCGTCCGGAAACACAAGACATGCCGCACGAGACCCGATGCCACCGCGAGCATCGCTGCGATCACCGATCCGCCAGGGCCGAACGTCTCCGCTGCGCCGTTGTGCCAGGTGGGTTCCAGTCCGAGTGCCGATTCGACCGCGGTGACCCCGCCTTCGGTGAACGGGCCGAGCGACCCAGCGCCCGGGTAGGTGGACAGTCCGTCGATGTCGTCGACGGTGAGACCCGCGTCGTCGATCGCGGCGCGGCAGGCATCGACGGTCAGCGACAACGGATCGGCCATGAGCCGACGGCCGAGGCGCGACATCCCGATTCCGGTGAGTGCGACCCGGTCCTCGAACTTGTCGGGACACGTCATCGGTCGAACCTTGCGTCGGAGCGCATCGACGTCCGGGTCGCTCACGGGCAACTCGGCGATCTCGCCGCACTCGGCCGGACGGAACAGCGGAAGCCACACGTCCTCGGCCCGTTCGAAGACCACTTCCATCCGCATTCCGAGCACAAGGGCATCGGCGTCGCAATCCACTGTGTTGGTGGTCAACCGCACGCGTGGATCGTCTTCGAGGGCCACCTGCGCAACGACATACGGTGGGGGCATTCCGGGTGGAGCGAAGCGATGATTGACAGTGAAACCCACGAGGGTCGCGAATCCCGACACGACGCGGATTCCCATGTCGTTGCCGTGGCAGTACCGGCAGACCGGGCGCGGTGGATGGATCAGCGCAGAGCAGCCTCGACATTCCTGGATCCGCAGGCTGCCGTCTGCACCGGATACCCAGAAGAACTCGGTTTCCGGAGATACCTCCGGACCCGGCCGAGTGGTCGGTGCGTTCACGACAGCACCGCTCCTCGAGCCTGCACTTGCTGAGCGGCCCAACGATAGTCCGGCTTCCCGTTGCCGAGTCGCTGTATCGAGGGAACGAACATGAACTGCTTCGGAATCTTGTACCTCGCGAGCGATTCTGCGCATGCGCTCTTCAACTCTTCTGTGGGGCACTGTGCCTCGTCCGCCGCGTGCACCAGCGCGACGACTTCTTGTCCCCACCGCTCGCTGGCGCGCCCGACCACCAGGGCGTCGATCACGGTCGGATGTGCCCGCAGGACTTCCTCGACCTCTTCGACGAAGACCTTCTCACCGCCGGTATTGATCACGAGAGAGTCCCTGCCGAGCAGTCGAAGCGACCCGTCGTCCGCGAGCCTCACGCGGTCGCCCGGTATCGCCATCCGCACGCCGTCGACCACGGGGAAGGTGCGGTCCGTCGCTTCTCGGTCGCGGAAGTATCCGAGGGGGACGCGGCCCGAACGGGCAGCCCATCCGATCTCGTCGTCGCCCGGCTTCAACAATCGGGTACGATCGTGCGACACCGCCGAACCCCCGGGCATCGGGGCGAACGTGTCGACCTCGGCACCGCGGCTGCTCCGCCCGAATCCCATACCACCGGTCTCGGTCGATCCGTATCCTTCGACGATCGTCGCGTGCGGGAGCAATTCGAGGAATGCCTTCCGGTGGACGGCATTCGTTGCGGCTCCACCACTCGCGATGACCATCAGAGAATCGAAGTTGTGTCTGCGCTTGCGCATTTCGTCAACGAGGGGTCCGGCATACGCGTCGCCGACGATGGTCATCAGCAGTACCTTCTCCTTCTCGACGATTTCCAGGGCCGACCGCGCGTCGAACGCACCTCGATCGTCGTAGAGCACGACGGTCTGGCCCGCCAGCAGTCCCGAGAACGCGGTCCAAGTCCCAGCCGCGTGCGACAGCGGCGAAGCGGCAAACCAACTCTGGCCTGTCAGTGCGGTGAGTGCCTTGATCGGCTCGGCCGATTCGTGGTCGGAACCGTTCATCGACGACACGTACGCGTCGCCCTGTCGCCAGAGCACTGCCTTCGGACGGCCCGTGGTGCCGCCGGTGCACATCATCAGCAGGTCGTCGGGCGATCCTGCGATCCTTCGGTGCGGGTCGCCCTGCGCGACGGCGTCGTCGAACGAGACGGCACCGTGCAGCTCGGGAGTGTCGGTGCCGTCGTCGACCGACACCAGCAGCTCTACACTGCCCTTCAGTTCTGCACTGCCGTCGACTACTTCGGCAAGCGCCGGACCGAACGACCGGTGATAGACGATTCCCCGTGGCGCAATGTATTCGAGGAGACCGCGGATTTCCTGCGAGGTGTAGCGAGGGTTGATGTTGACCGGTACGACCCGTGCTTTGAGGCAACCGATGAGCACATCGGGGTAAAGATCGTTGTACATGAGCATGGCGACGCGATCCTGGCCGCACTCCCAACGCTCGAGCCTGTCACTGGCTGTGTGGGCCCCGAATCCGCGTTCGGCGAGGAAATTCCCGAACTGTCGGGTGCGCAGGGCGGATTCGCCGAAGGTGCTCCTTCGACTCCCGCAAACGGTCATGGTCCGGTCGGGTACTGCATCTGCGACGGCGTCGAAGACTTCGCCGAGAGTCCATTCTGTCAACGCATTTCTCCTCGTGGCACTGTAGATCAGCGAGAGTCGGTCGGCAGCGAAGATCAAGGGATGATCGCGCAGCGGCTGACGGGTTCCGCCACTGCTTGTCGTGCATAGATTCCCCGCTGCAGCGATGTGAGCAGGGCGTTGCGCGTCTCCTCGGGACTGATGAGTTCGTCGAAACCCATATGCTCCGCGGAACGATAGGACGCCTCGAGTTCCATTTCTCGAAGGGACGCCGCGAGGCCGTCATCCGCGTGCGACGCACCGCTGAGAGCATCGGCGCTCATCGCACCCATCGTCGCGCCGGGGTAGGCGTACGCGGCGACCTGGCCGTCGAAACCGATCAGCGACATCACCATGGACCCGAATCCGTACGCCTTCCTCAGGGTCACATGCATTTTCATCGTGGTGGCGGTGGTTTGTGCCACGAACATGCGGGCACCACTGCGCAGCACGCCGTCGCGTTCGGATTCACTGCCCGGCAACATCCCCGGATTGTCAGCGAGGAACACGAGCGGCAGGTGGAAGGCATCGGCGACCGAGATGAAATGGGCTGCCTTGTCGGCCGCGTCGGAATCGATCGAACCTGCGATCACCTGCGGCTGATTCGCGACGACCGCCACCGGGTGCCCTCCCAAATGCGCCAACGCGCAGATGATGGCCCGTCCGAAATCGGGTTGCACCTCGAACCAGTCCTTCGTGTCGACCACCGCGTCGATCACGGCTCTCATGTCGTAGGTGCTGCGGTTGTCGCGGGAGATGATGTCGAGAAGCTCGGGAGTGTCGCGCGGCTCGGAGAACTCGTCGGGCTCGGTGGAGATGGGGTACGACCACGCGCTCGGCGGGAAATACGACAGGTAGCGGCGGATCTCGTCGAGCACCTCTTCGTCGGTGTCGGCCACGTTGTGGATCAGTCCGCTGGCCACGGCCACATCGGGACCGCCGAGATCCTCTTTCGAGACATCCTCCCCGGTAGATACTTTCACGACCGGAGGGCCGGCGGTGAAGATCGCGCCCTGACGGCTCATGATGGCGAAGTCCGAGACGGGTGCGATGAGCGCGCCGTGCCCGGCAGAAGGACCCAGAACGGCGGTGACCACCGGCACCTTCCCCGAGCACTGCGCCTGTGCGAGCAGATCGGTCGGGGTTCTGCCGTAGTGATCTCCGGTGGGGCGAAACCCGGCGCCTTCGAGGAGCATGATGAGTGGAACTTTGTTCCGGACAGCCAGTTCCGCCAGTCGGTAGCGTTTGGAATTGCTACCGGGCGAGATCGTGCCGGCCAGCGTGGTGAAGTCCTCGGCCCCGACCATCACCGGCATTCCGTGGATGAGTCCCGAACCGGCGACGATGGCGTCGGCGGCGATCTCACCGCCGACCAGCGTGCCGAACTCGTGGAAGCTGCCCTTGTCGAGCAGGTGATCGATCCGAGCACGAGCATCGAGTTTTCCTTTGCCGCGATGCTTCGCCACTCGCTCCGGGCCGCCCATTCCGTGCGCGTGTGTCCTGCGCCGGGATAGGTCCTCGAGGGTGTCGTCCCAGATCCGCGCCTGTCTCATGTGAGGTCCTTCGGATGTCGTCATGTGGCCGTCGAGTAACGGATCGGCAGGTGCTTGAGCCCGCCGACGAAAGTAGTTGCGGTCAGTTCGGGCTCGCCTGCGAGTTCGATCGATCCGAGGCGGGGCAGCAATTCGGCAAAGAACTTCTTCATCTCCATCCGTGCCAGGCCCGCGCCCAGGCAGAAGTGCACACCGAACCCGAACGCGACATGGTTGTTCGGGTCGCGCCGGATGTCGAATGTGAAGGGATCGTCGAAGACGGCTTCGTCGCGGTTGGCCGAGGCGTAGGACAGCAGAAGGGAATCACCCGCCGCAATGCGAACACCTCGGATCTCGGTATCTTCGGCCGCGGTGCGCATGAATGCCTTGACGGGCGTGACCCAGCGGATCATCTCCTCCACCGCGTGCGGCAGCAGGTCGAGGTCGGTGCTCAGCGCCCGACGTTGGTCTGGATTGTCGATCAGTGCATGAAGACCCCCGGAGATGGAACTGCTGGTGGTGTCGTGGCCTGCGGTCGCGATGATCGTGTAGTACGACATGGTGTCGATGTCGGAGAGCGGTTCGCCGTCGATACGCGCGTTCGCGATCGCGGACGCCATGTCGTCGGTGGGGTTCTCGCGCCGGGATGCCGTGAGAGCGCTGAAGTACTCGAACATCTCGAGGAGCGCGTTCATGGTTTCGTCCGCGGGCTCGGTGCGCTTCAGCTCGTCGTCGTCGCTCCCCACAAGCTCCTGCGTGAGGCGCAGCATTCGGGGAAAGTCGGATTCGGGCACCCCGAGCAGCGACATGATGACGTAGAGGGGGAAGTTCACCGCGACCTCGGATACGAAGTCGCATTCGCCACCGGCCGCGAGCATCCGATCGACGTGATGCTTCGCGAGTTCCTCGATTCGAACCTCCATGGCTTTCATGGCCTTCGGGCGAAACCAATCTGTTGCGATCGAACGAAGCACACGATGTTGCGCACCGTCGAGATGAATGAGGGTGCGAACACCGACCGCGGCCTGCATATCGTCGGACTCGGCTGTCATGAGCACCGGGCGGGGCCAGTTGGTGAAGAGTGTGTTCTCGCGTTCGACGGCCATGATGTCGGCGTGTTTGAGGAGGGCCCAGAACGGCCGATAGGACGGCGCCTGTACCCGAACCACCGGCTCCGTCGCGCGGGCCTCTGCAAGTACCGCATGCAGGTGGCTCTCGTCTTTGTATGCGGCCGGGTCCGCCAGGACCTCGGCACCTTCTCCGACGATTCGCTGGTTCACGAACGATGCTCCGTTCCCGCGCATTGAGGCGGCGTTTTCATCGACGCCGCAGGCCGTCGAACCCTGGCCTTCTTGCCCCAGAGTGATTTATAGTGTGCCTTACTGTCAAGCATTCTATATAGCTTTCGTCGGGTTGTTCCCGGAAAGGCGTGCAGCCACATGGCAACTGATCAGCGCAGGATCGTCGTCGTCGGAGCCGGGTCGGGAATCGGTGCCGCCACCGCCGCACATTTCCACGAACGGGGCGACCACGTACTCGCCGTCGATCTCCGACCGGACGGTGCAGCCGCATCGGACCATGCACAGCTCGACCTACGTGATGCGACACAGATCGAGACACTGCTCGGCACGATCGGAGGAGACTGGGATCTGCTCGCCTACGTCGCCGGAGTGCCCGGAACCGCACCCGCTGCCGACGTATTGAAAGTCAACTACCTCGGTATGCGACTGTTCGTCGAAGGCATGCTGCCGCTGCTACGCGAAGGTGGATCCGTCGTCACCGTCGCATCGGTCGCGGCACTCGGCTGGCAGGACCGCCTGAACGAACTCACCGGGCTCCTCGAAGCGACCGACAGCGAAAGCGTCGAACGCTGGCAGGCAGAGCAGGATCCGAACTACCCCGTGTACAGCACCTCGAAGCAGGCGGCGATCATCTACGCAAAGCGTCTCGCCCCCGCTGCGTGGCAGAAGTACGGAGTCCGGGTGAACACCGTGAGCCCGGGGCCCACCGAAACCCCCATACTCGGCGACTTCGAGGAATCGATGGGCAAAGATGTTCTCGACTCGGTGAAAGCCACCATCGGCCGTCACGCCACCGTCACCGACATCGTGCCGGTCATCGCGTTCCTCGGGTCACCGGCGGCGCGGTGGGTGAACGGTCAGGACATCCATGTCGACGGCGGGTTCGTCGCCCCGCTCACCGTCGGCGCACCGATCCAACTCTGACCACTCTTCGACATCCCGAGGTGACCATGCCCGACAACGCCGTGAGCTCCCCCGGACCGCTCCTCGCCGAACAGCACGCCGGCATCCTGACACTCACTCTCAACCGACCCGAACGGAAGAATGCGATCACGCCCGAGGTGTGGGCGCGTCTCCGCGACCGTCTCCGCGAAGTGAGCGCGAGCAACGAGGTCCGCGCAGTGGTACTCACCGGTGCAGGCAGCACGTTCTGCAGCGGCGCCGACATCGCCGACACCGCGGGCATGGACGAGTTCCCCGACCCGTCCGATCTGATCGACACCATCAACGACACCATCCGCCTACTCCACGAACTTCCGGTACCAACCGTCGCGAAGGTACGCGGGGCCGCAGTCGGGGCAGGCTGGAACCTCAGTCTCGCATGCGACCTCGTGGTGGCCGCGTCGGATGCGCGGTTCTCCCAGATCTTCGCGCGACGCGCGTTGTCGCTGGACACGGGCGGGTCGTGGCTGCTTCCACGCCTCATCGGACTTCAGCAGGCGAAACGGCTGACCCTCCTGGCCGAGATGATCGGAGCCGACGAAGCGCATTCACTCGGCCTCGTCACGTGGGTGACACCGCCCGACTCGCTCGACGAGTTCACCAACGACCTCGCGACAAGGCTCGCAGCCGGGCCCCCGCTCGCACTTGCACAAACCAAAGACCTGCTCAACCGCGGACTCGACAGGTCGCTGCCCGAAGCGCTCGAGTACGAATCACGAGCGCAGTCGGCGAACCTACAGGGTCCTGATGTATTGGAGGCTTTCGCCGCATTTGCGGAGAAGCGCAATCCCGACTACACCCGCGCCGCGGCCACGCGGTGAGTTCACCGGACCCCGACCTCGTTGCAGAAGGAAGCACAGTGACGTTCGAGACCATCGAGTACGCAGTCGACGGCCACACCGCGACCCTCACCCTCAACCGGCCGGAGGCACTCAATGCGCTGAGCCCGCACATGATCACCGAGCTGCGTGCGGCGTACGACGAGGCCGAGAACGACGACAAGGTCTGGACTCTCGTCGTCACCGCCAATGGCCGGGCATTCTGCACGGGTGCGGACGTCAAAGAGATTCCCGGCGACGGCAAGGTGATCAACGAGCGACCATATCTGTCCACCTACGAGCAATGGGAAGCGCCGCAGGAAGGCACGCCTCCGTTCCGTTCGATGACCAAACCGATCATCGTCGCCGTCAACGGAATCTGTTGCGGCGCCGGCATGGACTGGGTCACCACCGGCGACATCGTCATCGCCTCCGAGAAGGCCACCTTCTTCGACCCCCACGTCAGCATCGGACTTGTCGCGGGACGCGAGGTGGTGCGCGCCGCACGAGTTCTCCCGCGAACCGTTGCGTTGCGCATGGCTCTGATGGGCAAGCACGAACGGATGACCGTCCAGCGTGCATACGACCTGGGCATGATCACCGAGATCATCGAGCACGACCTCCTGTTGGAGCGGGCACACGAGATCGCCGACATCGTGAACTCCAATGCACCACTGGCGGTTCGGGGAACCCGACTGGCCATCCTCAAGGGCCTGGACATGCCGCTGCACGAGGCCGAGATGCTCGCCGAATCGTTCCGCGAGCGCGTGACGCGTACCGAGGATGCACTCGAGGGCCCCCGCGCATTCGTCGAGAAGCGCGCACCCATGTGGCAGTGCAGATAGACGCCTCAGGGCAGATCGACGGTCACGTGAAATCCGAGCCGCCGTCGATGTTGATGTCGGCTCCGGTGATGTACGAGTTGCGCCGCGAGGCGAGAAATGCCACCAGTGGGCCCACCTCTTCCGGCAAACCCGCACGCGGCATCTGCGCGGGGTGCCCGAAATGCGTTCCGATAGCGTCCATCAAGGCGTATGGATCATTCGACTCGACTCCCACCGACCGCGCCCACTCGATCAGCGACGGGGTGACGATGGTTCCGGGGGAGACGACGTTCACCAGGATTTCGTCGGGCGCCAGGAGCTGCGACAGGTTCTTCGAGGCACTCGACAGCATCGATTTCGCCGCCGTGTATGCCACGAGCGGAACACTCTGTCGCTGAGTGGATTGCGCGGAGAAGTTGACGATACGTGCCCATTCCGCAGCTCGCAGGAACGGGAGGGACGCTCGCACGCACCGCACCATCGACAACACGCCGTCTTCGACGGCCTCCCGCCATTGGTCGTCGGTCAGGATGTCGAATGCCCCCTGCACGTTCGGCCCCACCGTGTTGACGAGCACGTTGAGCCTCCCACCCCAGCGTTCTCCGAGTTCGGTGAAGAGCCCCGATATCGCATCGCCGTCGCGCGCATCTGCGACGAGTCCGACGGCATCGGGACTTCCGTACTGGGACAGGGCCTCCGCCGCAAGCTTCACATCCTCCCGAGACCGGCCGACGACTGCGACGCGCGCACCCTCTTCTGCCAGGCACCGGGCGGTCGCGAAACCCATTCCACGACTTCCGCCCACCACGACCGCCGCAGCATCTTCCAGCCCGAGATCCATGGGAATCCTTCCCGCAATCGCAATCCAGATCGATACCGAAGACTATACGGTAAGCATATCCACAAGTGAGTGCGTCGGCACACTACAGACGGAACGTACAAAGGCGGCATCCATCATGGCGAAGCGGGCACGGCTCGAGCGAGGGTCCCTCAATCCCGACGACATCCTCCGGGGCGCATTCGAACTCGCGGCGGAGGTCACCGTCGACAATCTGAGCATGCCCATGCTCGCGCGACACCTCGACATCGGCGTGACAAGCATCTACTGGTACTTCCGCAAGAAAGACGAGCTCCTCACCGCGATGGCCGACCACGTGCTGCGCGAATCCACACGTTCCATGCCCGCCGTGGAGGCAGCGAACTGGCGCGACACCCTGCGCACCCACGCACGCACGGTCCGCCGCACGTTCCTCGACAGTCCGATCCTGTGCGACCTCGTCCTGATCCGGCCGTCCCTGAGTTCCAATGCCGCTAGACTCGGTGCCAGACACAACGAAAATGTGATCACCGGTCTCGTCGAGTCGGGTTTCACACTGGCCGACGCGGTGAACGTCTACTCCTCCGTGCAGTTGCACGTCCACGGCATGGTCGTACTCCAGCGACTACAGGACAAGAATCGGCAGTCGCAGGAACCGTCCGGGGCGTACTACGAGATCCTGCCGATCTCTCCCGAGACCACTCCCCTGCTCGCAGAAGCGAGCGAGTGCGGTCTCCAGAGTGGCGAGCCCAACGACCGGAACTTCGAATACGGGTTGGAGTGCATCCTCGACCATGCCGCGCACGCTCTCCGGACGCCGGACCATCAGGACGCGATTCGAGCGGCGTCCGAATAGTAGCCCGGCATCAACGCTCCTCCGCCCGGCTCGAGTACATCTCGTGCACGGTCATTTCGCGGTGAAGCGGGTTGCGTCGAGGATCATGACCACGCGGTCGTCGACATCGCCGGGTGGCTGCGGATCGGTCTGGCCGTACCGCCTCGCCAGTGACACGTAGAACGACCCCTCGCGGTCGCCTTCCACCGTCACGAGCCACCCGCGCACTTCGAGGCACCGCTCCCGATCTTCGGGGTCGGTGATCAGGAACGAGTAGTTGGGATTCGCCTGCAGACTCACGAATTTCTTGCGAGGGATGGTGTGACTCACCCTCAGATGCGCCCCATCCCAGGTGAATCGCATCGGAGTCAGGCTCGGCGACCCATCGGGACTGACCGTGCCGAGCACGCCGACGATCGGCCGTTCGAGAAGGTCCTCATACCCCGGCGGCACTTTCGACATCATGTCCCCAAGTTACCGTAAGGCCGACTGTTGACATAACCGTTGTGCGCTGCAAGGCTCGAAATCACACGCGGGCACGAACGAGGAGGCCTCCATATGACCGGGTCCGGCGACGCACCGATCTTCGATGCCGACACGCACATGTACGAGACATCCGAAGCACTGACTCGGTACCTACCCGACAAGTACGCACATGCCGTCCAGTACGTACAGATCGGACGTCGCACCCGCCTGGCGATCAACGGCAAGATCACCGACTTCATCCCGAATCCCACATTCGACCGGGTCGCCGCCCCCGGCGCCCACGAGAAGTTCTTCGCCGGGGAGAACGTCGACGGACTCACACTTCGCGAAATGCAGGGCTCCGCAATCGACTGCCCGCCCGCCACTCGCGGTCCCGAAGAACGCATCGCGGAGATGGACCGGCAGGGAGTACGGGAATCTCTGGTCTTTCCCACACTTGCCAGCCTTGTCGAACACTCCTCCGCCGACGATCCCGAATTGACGCTCGCAATCGTTCACGCCCTGAACCGATGGATGCTCGAGCATTGGGGCTTCGCTCACCAAGGCAGAGTGTTCACCACCCCCGTGATCAACTGCGCGGAAGTCGACGGTGCCCGTCGCGAACTTGCATACCTTCTGGAGAACGGCGCGAAGGTGGCGCTGATCAAGCCCGCTCCGGTCAAGGGCCTGCACGGTTGGCGCTCTCCGGCCCTCCCCGAATTCGACCCCTTCTGGCGCGAGGTCGAAGAATCCGGCCTGCCGATCGCGCTTCATGCGAGCCAGCCGCCGCTCGACGAGTACGTCAACAAATGGGAACCACCGAATACCCAGAACTTCATGTCCATGAGCGCATTTCGCTGGCTGGCACTCGGTCACCGCGAGATCGCCGACATGCTCGGCAGCCTGATCTGCCACGGAACCCTCACCCGCTTCCCTCGACTGCGGATCGCCAGCGTCGAGAACGGAAGTTCGTGGATCCGTCCGCTGTTCCACGACCTCGAAGATCTGACCAAGAAGATGCCTCAGAACTTCCCGGAAGATCCGCTCGAAGTATTCCGACGCAACGTCTGGGTCAGTCCCTTCTGGGAAGGGTCGGTGGCCGATGTCGTCGACATGGTCGGCTGGGACAAGGTCATGTTCGGCTCCGACTATCCACACCCCGAAGGACTTCCCGAACCCAAGGGCTACTGGAAGTACGCGGAGGGAATGGACCGCAGGCGCACATGGGATTTCATGGGCGACAACGCTCGCCGTTTCATGGGCCTGCAGATCGCTAATCCTGATCCGGATGCCGCGCAGCCACCGAAGCTCGCCACAGCAATGTAACCACCGACGAAGTGCACCAGCCCGCGTACGGCCCTCGGAAGGAACGAGCATGGACAAGAACGACATGATCCTGGTCAGCGTCGACGACCACATCATCGAACCGCCCGATATGTTCGCCAACCACCTCCCCAAGAAGTACGTGGACGAGGCACCGCGCCTGGTGCATATGGACAACGGCGCGGACATGTGGAGATTCCGCGATCGCGTCATTCCCAATGTCGCGCTCAATGCAGTGGCCGGACGGCCGAAAGAGGAGTACGGCCTCGAACCCGAAGGCCTCGACGAAATTCGACCGGGTTGTTACGACGTGCACGAACGCGTCAAGGACATGAATGCGGGCGGCGTTCTGGCGCAGATGAACTTCCCGTCGTTCCCCGGATTCGCCGCGCGCCTCTTCGCGACAGAGGATTCGGAGTTCTCGCTCGCACTGGTACGAGCCTACAACGACTGGCATCTCGAAGAGTGGTGTGGCGCGTACCCCGGTCGGTTCATCCCGATGGGCCTGCCGGTGATCTGGGACGCCGAACTGTGCGCTCAGGAGGTTCGGCGGCTCGCAAAGAAGGGCGTGCATTCCCTCACCTTCACCGAGAACCCGGCTGCACTCGGATACCCGAGTTTTCACGACGAGTACTGGAATCCATTGTGGAAGGCGCTCGTCGACACCGACACCGTGCTGTCGATCCACATCGGATCCTCGGGCAAGCTCTCGATTCCGTCGACGGACTCTCCGCCGGATGTGATGATCACGCTCCAGCCGATGAACATCGTGAACGCCGCCGCGGATCTTCTGTGGTCGCGGCCGGTGAAGGAATACAAGGACCTCAAGATCGCGCTGTCCGAGGGTGGTACGGGCTGGATTCCGTATTTCCTCGAACGCGTGGACCGCACCTTCGAGATGCATTCGACGTGGACGCTGCAGGATTTCGAGGGCAAGCTCCCGAGCGAGGTGTTCCGGGAGCATTTCCTCACGTGTTTCATCAGCGACCCGCTCGGTGTGAAGCTTCGTCACGACATCGGAATCGACAATATCGCGTGGGAAATGGACTATCCGCACAGCGATTCGATGTGGCCGGGTGCACCCGAGGAGCTGAGCGGTGTCTTCACCGACGAGCACGTGCCCGACGGGGAGATCGACAAGATGACCCACCTGAACGCGATGCGCTGGTATTCGTTCGACCCCTTCGCACATGTTCCCCGTGAGCAGGCAACTGTCGGAGCACTGCGCGCTGCAGCGGCGGGTCACGATGTGAGCATCCGTGCGCTGAGCCACCACCAGACGAGCGCCGAGGAAAAGCTGGCGGCCTGGGAGCAGCAGATCAGCGCCGCCTCCCAGATGCAGCGATCGAGCTGAGCTCACCTCACCGGACCGTCAGGAGCATCCGTTGGACGTACCGTTCACGTGGAAGGTCACCGGCTGGTTCGTCATCGGCTGGTCGGAAGAGTTCGAGTCGGGACGCAGCAGAGCCCTCCGGTACTTCGGAGAAGACCTCGTCGCATACCGGGACGACTCGGACGAACTGCACGTCATGACCGGCCACTGTCGGCATCTCGGCGCACACCTCGGGCACGGCGGGAAAGTCGTGGGTGACTGCATCGAGTGCCCGTTCCACGGGTGGCGATGGGGACCGGACGGCACCAACCGGTACATCCCCTACGACCCCGACCGTCCCAACAAGGCATTGAAGCTGCGGGTCTACCCGATTCAGGAACAGCACGGAATCGTCTACATGTGGCATCAGCCCGACGGAAAGCCCCCGCAGTGGGAACTGCCCGACCCGTTCACGAAGTTCCCTGAGATCACAACCGGGCCCGACAGCTACTACCGCATCTATCCGGAATTCTCACGCCGCGCCGAATACGAACCGGTGCACCCGCAGATCGTGGCCGAGAACGGGCCCGACAGCGCACATTTCCGGTATGTGCACGGCGCGAGCGTGACGCCGGTGTCGCTCGGGTGGGAGGCCGTCGACAACGAATGGCGGTTCCTCACCGGCTGGCCGGACACCACCAGCGACGACCCCGACAAGATGGCTCTTCGTATCCACAGCCACTTCTCAGGACTCGGGTACGCCATGAGTGCATTCGAGGGCACCCAAAACTATCGGCTGATCTTTGCCTGCACACCCGTCGACGACGGACATTCCGATCTCTTCTATTCGATCTGGTGGCCGCGCAACGACGGGGACACATCAGAGGTTCCGCCGCCGGCCGTGCAGGAGAAGGTCGAACGCAGATTCCTTCACACCGTCTTCGAAGATCTCAGCATCTGGCGCTATCAGATCTACATCGAGAATCCCCCGCTCGGTCGTGTCGACGCCAAGCCGTACATGGCGATGCGCCGGTGGGCGAAGCAGTTCTACGAGGTACCGGCTGAGAGCAACGTCGAGGAGCCGGTGTGAGCGCACCGCCGCTGGCCGAGCTCGTGGATCCGGATCGCACAGCGATCGTCACCCAGGAGTTGCAGGGCGCGGTCGTCGGTCCGGATTCCGGAATGCCGGCACTCGCGCAGGAAGCGGGACGTCACGCTCTTCCCAATATCGCCCGGCTCCTGCCTGCGGGGCGACAAGCCGGTGTTCGGATCGTGCACTGCCTCGTCCACCGCCGCGAGGACAACCAGGGATCGAACCACAACGCAAGACTGTTCGCGTTCGGGCGCCGCACGACGTCGATGGCCCCTGGAAGTCCGGGAGCAGCCCTTCTGCCGCAATTCGGTCCTGCCCGATCGGATCTGGTGTTGACCCGGATGCACGGTCTCGGTCCGATGGGAGGTACGGATCTCGATGCTGTCCTCCGCAATCTCGGCGTCGACACGATCGTGGCGGTCGGGGTGTCGTTGAACGTCGCGATCCCCAACCTGGTTATGGACGCGGTGAACAAATCGTATCGGGTGGTGGTCCCCCGCGACGCCGTCGTGGGGATCCCCGCCGATTACGGCACCGCGATGATCGACCACACCCTGAGTGTGCTGGCCACCGTCACCACGACCGACGACGTCCTCGCCGCGTGGGGACGATGACCTGCGTGGTGCAGGTCCGACGCTCCAAGCGAGTACCCGTCTTGATCATCCGCCTACTCTCCGATTCTCACTCGTCAATGCAATCGGGCCTTCTCCCACCACAGAACCGATCCAGCCGAGGTCGACACCGGCGTCCTTCGCGGCTGCGTCACACGCGGCAACGTCCTTGCGCAGGAACGGAGACGCAACCTCGGAGAATGCTTCGACGCCACCGATCTTCCGGATCGAGGCGAGCGCATGACTGCTGCCACTACTCAACGACACAGCGTCGAGCAGTTCCGTGTGTCCGATTCCGAGCCGATCGCCGAGTTCCACTGCCGCTGCCGCAAGTTGCGCGTTCGCAGCAAAGAGAAGATTGTTGACCAGTTTCAGATTCAACGCAGTGCCGAACTCCCCGGTCCTGATCACCGGATCGGCATAGGCACTGACCACGGGTTCCACCCGGTCCAGCACGTTCTCGTCGCCGCCCAACAGGACGGTCAACGTTCCGGCCGCGATGTCGTCGGCCGAACCGCTCACCGGCGCATCGACAAGCACTGGTCCGCTCGGATGATCGGCGCGGATCTTCGCGAGTGTGCCGACGGTGCCCGTGGTGTGCGATACGACGATTGACGTCTCCTTCGCGTTCTCCATGAAACCGTCGGGGCCGCCGGCCAGGTCGATCAGTTGCTCATCCGAGAACAGGCAGACCAACAGGATGTCGGCTTGTCGTGCCACGTCGGCCACCGAGTCGGCGAGGTATGCGCCCGCGCTCCCGAGACGCATGCGTACCTCCTCGCGGCGGGCGTAGAGGCGGACGTCGTATCCGGCGACGAGAAGTCGGCGGACCATGGGTTCACCCATCTGTCCGGCCCCGAGGAATCCGATGACTTCGGGCATGGCGATACTCATCCTTTCCAGGGCACGGACTTCACATAGCCGCCGGCATCGATCCTCAGCTGGGTTCCGGTGATGAAACGCGACGCGTCGCTCGCGAGGAAGAGCACGGCCTCGGACACGTCGCGCGGTTCGATGTACGGAACACGCATCGCCTGCATGGCCGGAAACGCCATCTCCGCCTCCTCCCGGGTCGGGTGCTCGAGGTCGGGCCTGAACACCCGGTACATGCCCTCGTTGTGGAGCATGTCGGTGTTCACATTCGTCGGGTGCACCGCATTGATTCGGATGTCCTTCTTCGCCAACTGCACTGCGAGGTCGTTGACGTAACGTGCCACCATCTGTTTCGCGAGGCTGTACGCCGAACCGCCCGGCCCCTGATTGGTGGCGCTACCCAACTGTGCGGCCAGAGAGCCGGTCGCGATGATCGACGCGCCATTGCCGAGATGGGGAATGCTGCCCTGCACCACGTTGAATACGCCGGCCAGGTCGGTATCGATGGTGTCGGACCAGGATTGCAGCGTCTGCCCGTCGCCCATCGGGCAGATTCCCGCGTTGGCAACGACGATGTCGAGCCGTCCGAGATCATTCACTCCCTCGGCAATCGCGTGCCACACGTCGCGTCGTTCCCGCACATCGGCGACCACGGGGTGAACACGGACTCCTTCCTTCTCGACGAGACGTGCGGTCTCGTCGAGATCCTCTCGGCGCGCCAGGGGGTATGTGTTGCCGTCGAGGTCTGCGCAAAGGTCGAGAGCGATGATGCTTGCGCCCTCCGCGGCCAGGTGGACCGCGTGAGATCTTCCCTGTCCGCGGGCTGCTCCCGAGACCAGTGCAACCTTGTTGTCCAGCTTGCCCATCCGTATGCCTTTCGTAGCCGTATGATCAGCTCCCGCGCGGCAGCCTGCCTGCGACAGTTTTCGTTTCGAGATACTGATCGAAACCTTCTATCCCGCACTGCCTTCCGATACCGCTGTTCTTGTATCCACCGAACGGCGCGTCGGCCCCGTAGAACATTCCACCGTTGACGCCGACAGCTCCGGTACGCACGCGCCGGGCAAGTGCCATTCCTCGTTCGGCGGTGTCCGACATGACTGCGCCGGCAAGACCGAAGCGACTGTCGTTGGCGAGCCGTACGGCTTCGTCGTCGTCCGCGAACGGGATCAGTATCGCGACCGGACCGAACACCTCGTCCTGGGCGATGGCGGCGCTGTTGTCGACTCCGGTGACGAGGGTGGGCGCGACGAAGTGGCCTCCCCGCAGGTGCTCGGCCAGACCGTCGACCTCACCACCGCCGGTGAGGAATCGCGCACCGTCTGCGCGTGCCTGATCGAGCATGCCGAGCACCTTCTGTTTCTGGGCGGCGCTGATGAGTGGCCCCACGAACGTTCCCGGATCCACCGGGTCGCCGACCGGAATCTGCTTGTACGCCTCGGCCGCACCTGCCGCCAAGTCGTCGAACAAAGACTTGTGCACGAGGATTCGCGTATTGACTGCGCAGGCCTGCCCCGCGTGGGAACACGCGCCGATCGTCGCCATGACAGCCTTCGACAGATCGGCGCCGTCAGTCACGATGAGAGCGGATTTACCGCCGAGCTCGAGAAACGTCCGCTTCATCGTCGCGGCTGCTCGCTGCATCAGAATGCGCCCGACGGCGGTCGATCCGGTGAACGAGATGAGATCGACCCGGGGATCGTCGACGAGTAGACCTGCAACGTCATTGTCGGGTGTGGTCACCACATTGAATACGCCAGGGGGAATATCGGTCTTCTCCGCTACTAGCCGACCCAGACGAGCCGCGTTCCACGGTGTATTCGGATCAGGCTTGAGAATCACAGTATTGCCCGCAGCCAGGGCGGGTCCGATCTTGTTGAGGATCACTTCGATCGGGTAGTTCGACGGCGTGATGGCTGCGACCACTCCGGCGGCTTCCTTGACGACGGTGCGCACATTGCGCGGGCCGAACAGGCCCCCACCGTCGAGGGTCCGCTCCCATTCGAAGGTGTCGATCAGCGACGCAGGGTAACGGAGCGAATCAGTCAGTGGCCAGTCCAGCTGTGCGTCGGAGGTGGCCATCACCGGGCATCCCACCTCCGCGACGAGTTCGGCACGCAGGTCTTCCTTCTCGGATTCGATCGCGGTCTGCAGCTGTTCGAGGCAGTGCCGCCGCAGACCGCGGTCGGTCGACCAGGAAGTCTCGTCGAATGCACGTCGGGCAGCGCCGATCGCCCGTTCCATGTCCGGTGCGCTCGCCGCGGCAGCATCTCCGAGTACGAGCCCGGTGGCAGGACTGAGATTTCGATAGGTCGCACCGCCTGTCGCTTCGGTCAGCGCTCCGTCGATGAACAGACGGGTTTCTGCTCGGTGCGCGACGCGACGGCCCAATTCCACACTTGTCGCGGTCGCGAGGCTGTCAGCGACTCCACTCATACATCCTCCTCGACCCACAGACCGGATGACTAACTGTAATCAATACAGTAATGTCTTGGGAAGCTGTGCAGCCGACTTTCCGCAAGAAGGGAACGCCGATGTCCGATCTCCTCAACGGTGTCACTGTGGTGGAACTTGCTTCCTGGACCTATGTTCCGAGTGCCGGTGTCGTTCTCCGGGATTGGGGGGCCGATGTCATCAAGATCGAAGACACCCGCGGCGGCGACCCCTGTCGTTACCTGACTGTCGGTGGCCTCGACCCCGCGGAGTCGCGCGTGAAGGCGAACTTCATGATGGAAATCGGCAACCACGGAAAACGCAGCATCGCGATCGACATCAAGACACCCGAGGGCCGTGAGATCTTTGCCAAGCTCATCGCCAAGGCCGATGTCTTGTTGACGAACTGGCTTCCCGGCGCGCTCGAACGCGCCGACCTGTCGGTGGACACCCTCCGCGCGTACAATCCGAAGCTGATCATCGCGCGTGGCAGCGGCCAGGGTCCCCTCGGCCCCGACCGCGACAAAGGCGGATTCGATGCCTCCGGATATACCGCTCGCGCAGGCGTTGCTTATGCACTCACCCCGGACGGCCAGGAGTTCCCGTTCGCCCAGGGCCCCGCATTCGGCGACTTGCAGGGCGGCAGCACCCTTGCCGGTGGCATCGTCGCCGCCCTGTTCCATCGAGAACGGACCGGAGTTGCACGCACGGTCGACGGATCTCTTCTGGCCCAAGGAATGTGGGCCGTGGCGCCGGACATCTGCGCTGCCGACTACTACGGCATCGACCGCATCCCTGCCTACGCGCCGGGCGAAGCACCGAATCCCGTCGTGAATCGGTACAAGACCCGCGACGACCGGTGGCTCCAACTCGTCTTCCTGCAAGCAGACCGCTACTGGAAGGGATTCTGCGAGCGGATCGGACATCCCGAACTCTCGGACGACGAGAGATTCACCCCGCTGGCCAATCTCATAGCCAACAAAGACGATGCCACCGCCATTCTGCGCAAGATCTTCGCCGAGCGCGATCTCGCAGAATGGCAGGAGATCCTCGCCGACGAGCCCGGCGTATGGGCGCCGCTCGCAACACCGGCGGAAGCACTCACCGACGCGCAGGCCGTCGCAAACGGGTATCTGATGACAGTCGCCGACGACGACGGCGAATTGTTCAAGACGGTCTCCGCCCCGATCCAGTTCGACGAGACGCCCCCGAAACCGGGGCGCTCACCCGAGCACGGGGAACACACCGACCAGATCCTCGAGGAGCTGGGGATGAGCTGGGACGACATCATCGCCGCGAAGGTCTCCGGCGCCGTTCTGTAAACCCCTTACACACAACTCCGGCCGGACCATACTGGTCCGGCCGGATTTCGCGTCGCGACGATTCAGCTCTTCACCGGCGCGTACACCGGCCGACCCAAGCCCAGCATGTACTGGCCGATCATGTTGCGGAACACTTCCAGTGTGCCGCCGTATATTCCACACAGAGGAGCCCACCGGTACAGGTACTCACTCGCGCCGTCGTCGATTGCCCCGTCGGTCTCCACCGGCAACACGGATGCGGGGCCCAGGATGTCCATCAACTCGGGGGCGACATCGCGCATCGTCTGTGCGATCGCCACGCGGCCGTACATGTTCGATGTACTGAGCGCCACCTCGATCCGGGCGACGGCCTTGCCCAGACGGTGTGCGACGGACTCGTCGTCGATGCGTCGCCGCCCGTCTGCCCCGGGGCGCTCGACGATGGTCGCGACCTTGTCGACAGCGGTACCCATGAACATGCCCTGATGCTGGAGGATCGCGATGTCGTCGAGACCGTCGGCGTCCGCCGCGACCACACCGTGCTCAGCGTCGAGCGGGCCGCGCAGAACGGCCCAGCCCCCGTTCACTTCTCCGAGCCGATACCTGTCGGGAATCCGCACCTCGTTGTAATAGACGATGTTGGTGCGATCGCCGTCGACGGTCCGCAGGCCCTGTATCTCGATACCCGGCGTATCCAGCGGGACCAGGAACATCGTCAGGCTCTTGTGCTTCTTCTCCGCGTTCGGATCGGTGTTCGTGATCAGGAAGACATACCGGCAATTGTGCGCGCCGGTGGTGAACATCTTCGAACCGTTGATCACCCACTCGTTGCCGTCGCGCACCGCCCGGGTCTTGCAGGTCGCGATATCCGAGCCGCCCTCGGGCTCCGTGTAGCCGAGGCACATTCGCACGTGACCGCTGAAGACACCGGGCATCACTTCCTCACACAGCTCCGGGGAGCCGTATGCCTCGACGGAATGCGAGACCAGGATGGTGGTTCCCCACGTCACCCACGGAACATGAGAACGTCGACGCTCGAGAGCCCACAGGCGACTCTCGACCCGCGAGAAACCGCCCTCGTCCGCCTTGCGGTACTCGCGTTCCAGATAGCCGGCTTCGCCCATTGCGAGGTGGACACCCTCATCGAAGTTGTCGCCCGTTTCGCGATCACGTCGCCGGACTTCGTCGGTGACATTCTTGTCGAGAAATGTGCGGATCTCATCGAGAAACGCCTGTCCGTCGCCCGTCAGCTCAACCCGTGAAAAATCCATGGTCCCCTCCTCTACACCGCGACCGGAGCCGCATGAGCACTCGCCGACCGCTTCGCCGCCACGATCCGAGCAACGTGTCGGGCGGTGTCGGCCGGATCTCCGCCCGCCAGCGACCAGCCCCGCGCCCGCACCAGATACGAACTTGCCGCGGCCTCGGTGGATACTCCGAGACCGCCTTGAACATGTACCGACATCGTTGCTGCGCGCGACGCCTCGTCGGCCATGAAAACGAATGCGGCTCCGGCAAGCTCGGGGCGCACCTCCGGCTCGTTGTCGAGGAACCACGCTGCCTTGCGTGCCAGCGCCCGGCCACCCTCGACCGTGATCGCCATATTCGCCAAGGGGTGAGAGATGCCCTGCAGCGACGAGATGGGAACTCCCAGTGTGTAGCGCGACTTGGCGAACTCGGCCGCGATACGCATGGACTGCTCCACCAACCCGACGAGAGCCGAGGCCGTCAGCAGACGCCATTCGGCGAGAGCTCGATCGAATTCTTCGAGGGCAGCGGGCCCGCATGCAAGAGGGGTCCTGCGAGTTGCCTCGGCGGGGTCGACCCACGCCATCGGAAGCTTCCCGAGATTCTCGACCCGGTCCGGAGCGGGGTCGAACGTGAGAAGCACGATGTCGTCGCCGTCGCGGACGATGAGATCGTCGGCGACCGACGCGGTGGGTATCAATCGCGGGCCGGACAAGGCGCCGAGGTGCGGGTCGAGCCCGACGATTCGCTTCCCCGATGCGATCGCACCGAGGTCCTGGACGTCCAGACGCGCCAACAGACGTGCGGCACAGACGTGGTCGATCCACGGCACGGGTGCCAAGTACCGGCCTACTTCCTCGGCGACCAGCGTCAGATCGACCAGGGTCGCTCCGTCGCCACCTGCGTCCTCTGGAAGGGCCATCGTCGTGGCACCGGTCGAACAGAGCCGTTCCCAGAGCACGCGATCGAGCCCGTCGATTTCGGCTGCGTGCACCGTATCGATCGTGCAATGGGTCTCGAAGAACCTCGCATACGCGTTCTGCAGATCCAGTTGGTCCTCGCTCAGGCTGTAGTCCTCGCGCCGTAGCTCGTACCGATCCATCTCTACTCCTCTGTGTCTTGTCGAGATCAGGCTCGTGCCGAGATCAGGTGAGGGGCTCCCGGTCGCCGAAGAAGAATTCCTCCGCGTTGTTGAACAGGTAGTTGTCGAGCACGACCTCGGGTAGATCGAGCTCGAGCGCTTCGGGAACGATCCTGCGCTGCGTAAGAACCGGCCAGTCGGATGCGAAGATCACTTTGTTCTGTCCTCGTGTCCGCATGAAGTGCAGCAGATTCTCCGGCAGCCGCTTCGGCGACCACGCCGATGTCATGAGCCTCAGGTTCGGGAATCTGATCAGCATTCGGATTGCGACGTCCCACCACGGGTCCGCTCCGTGGATCATGCAGAGTTTCAGTTCCGGGAAGCGCACGCACACCTTGTCGAGATGTATGGGGTTCTGTGCTTCAGCGGGGAGCGGCGGGCCCGGGATCCCGGTGTTCACGCACAGCGGCAGGCCCATTTCGGCACACTTCGTGTACAGCGGGTAGTAGACCGCGTCGCTGGGCGGGTAGTCACCGTCGCCCCAGAAACTCGGTCCGATCGCGGCGTAGCTGACCGGCAGGCCCTGTGTTACCGCGGTGAGTTCGCGCAACATCCCGATCGGCCGGAGCAGACTGCCGACCCCCATCGCCAGGGAAAACCGTTCCGGGTGGGCCTCGGCGAATTTCCGGGCGGTCACGCGTGGCGTGACCAGGGAGTCCATCAAGATCGCCTTCTGGACGCCCATCTCGTCCATCTCGTCGAGCAGTTGCGACATGTCGACGGCCTCGAACATCGACTTCGGTCCCTTGAAATAATTGTCGCGGACCGCGGTCATCCACTTCGGTTGCGTCTCCGTCTCCCCGAAGTGGACGTTGACCAGACAGTCGATGACCTTGCGCGGCATATGAACTCCGTTCATGCGGAAGTGTGGACGATCGCGCGATAACCGCTCCTACTGTATACCTATCGGTATGATATACCGCAATATCTGACCAGGTGGCCCGCACGCCACCATTGCCAGTGCCAGCAACCCGAGGACGGACCGTGCAGAGAGCAATCGCCCCAGAGATATCGACTTGGCCCGACGACCGACCACAACTCCTCGCGAGCACGTGCGACGACTGCGGCGCTACGGTTTTCCCCGTGCAGCCGCTGTGCCCCCGATGCAGCCGCGATCAGATGACGGACGTCGCGCTGCCACGCACGGGGACACTCGTCGCCTGGACCACGCAGGGCTTCCTTCCGGGCGCGCCGTATCTCGGCGACGAGACTCCTGAGACATTCGTGCCGTTCGGCGTCGGACTCGTGCAGTTGGGCGACGTGGTCCGAGTGGAGGGGCGGCTCACCCAGAACAGCCCGGCGGTCCTCGAGTTCGGCATGGAGGTGGAACTGACGATGATTCCGCTCGGACACGACGAGAACGGCGACGAAGTCCTCACTTTCGCGTTCCGGCCGATCGATCCGAAGGGAGTATCGCAATGAACGAGGTAGCCATCATCGGAGTCGGGATGCATCCCTTCGGGCGATTCGACAAGACAGCGATGGAGATGGGCACCGATGCCGTCCGCGCAGCCCTCTCCGATGCCGGTCTCGAATGGAAAGACATTCAGTTCGCCGTCGGTGGCAGCTGGGAGGTCGCGAATCCCGACGCGATCGTGGGCCTGATGGGACTCACCGGGATCCCCTTCACCAACGTCTTCAACGCCTGCGCCACGGCGGCAAGCGCCACCGAGGCATGCGCGGATGCGATCCGGCTCGGCAAGTACGACATCGGCATCGCCATCGGACTCGACAAGCACCCCCGCGGCGCCTTCACCGTCGACCCCACCCTGGTCGGGATGCCCTCCTGGTACGGCGAGAACGGACAGTACCTCACCACACAGTTCTTCGGGATGAAGGCGAACCGGTACCTGCACGATCACGACATCTCCGTGCGTACCCTGGCGAAGGTCGCCGCGAAGAACTATCGGAACGGTGTGGACAACCCGAACGCGTTTCGGAGAAAGCCGATATCGGAGCAGCAGATCCTGGATTCTCCGATGCTCAATTACCCGCTCACGCACTACATGTTCTGCGCACCGGACGAGGGTGCAGCCGCGGTGATCATGTGCCGGGCAGACATCGCCCACCGTTTCACTTCGAAGCCGATCTATGTGCGTTCGGTGGAAGTGCGCACGCGGACCTACGGCGCGTACGAGGTCAACACCACCTATGCGCCCGTCGAGGAAGTCCCCTCGCCGTCGGTGTTCGCCTCTCGCGCTGCCTTCGAAGCCGCCGGGATCGCGCCGCAGGACGTCGGCGTTGTCCAACTCCAGGACACCGACGCCGGTGCTGAGGTGATCCACATGGCAGAAGCCGGCTTCTGCGCCGACGGCGACCAGGAGAAGCTGATCGCAGACGGTGCCACCGAAATCGGCGGAAGCCTCCCGGTCAACACCGACGGCGGACTGATCGCCAACGGCGAACCCATCGGCGCCTCCGGCCTTCGACAGCTGCACGAACTCGTTCTCCAGTTGCGCGGCGACGCAGGCCCACGTCAGGTTCCGGGCAGACCGACTGCAGGATTCGCCCTGCTCTACGGTGCTCCGGGCACCGCCGGCGCGACCGTGGTGTCCACATAGGCAGTGTCCACATAGGCCGTGTCCGCTTAGACGCGATCACACCTCACAGCGGGAGTAGACAGAAACAACGTTCCGGGCAGGTTGTTTCTGTCTACTCGCCGTGTGATCACCGTCCGTATCACTGCCGGGCGCGAACCCTGACCGGCACGTGGTCGTACCCCGCCACGTTCTGCATGCTCACGCGGGTGCAGTTATCGAAGTCGACCTCGAACTCCGGCATGAAATCGAGTAGATGGTCGAGAGCAAGGGTGCTTTCCATCCGCGCGAGTGCTGCCCCGAGGCAACTGTGGATTCCCAGGCCGAAGGCGAGACTCGGCGGCCCTGAACGATCCCGCTCGATGTCGAACACGTCGGCGTCCTCGAACGCAGCTGGGTCGCGGTTCGCCGATCCCAGAAGCAGGAATACCGGCTTGCCTGCGGGAATGGTGACCCCGTGCAGTTCGACATCGCGCATCGAATACCGCACGTTGTACTGATTCGGCGACTCGAAACGCAGCAGTTCTTCGACTGCATCCGGAATCAAGGAGCGGTCCTCGCGCAGCTGGGCCCACTGGTCCGGATATCGAGCAAACGTCACCGGGGCTCCACCTATCAGCTTGGCGACCGTCTCCGCCCCGGCTCCGCCGAGCAGCGACGCGAACATCGCGATCTCCATCGTGGTCAACTGCGGAGGCTGATCGCCGTCGCGTTCGATCTCGGCCGCGATGAGCTTGCTGATCATGTCGTCCCGGGGATTCTCACGACGTTCTTTGACGAGCCCATAATAGAAGCGCATCGCTTCGACGACGGCATCGGTTCCGGCCTCACTCATCTCGATCTGACCGATCTCACGGTGCAGCGACGTATCGGTCCACAGACGCAACTGAGTCCGGTACTCCTGTGGGACACCGAGCATCTCCGAGATGATCTCCATGGGGAAGTATGCCGAGAAGTCCTGGACCATATCGAAACCCGCGGGATCCACACGGTCGAGAAAACGGACGATCTGCGCGTCGACCATCTCGCGCAGGTCGTTGATTGCACGAGGCGTGAACACCTTGCTCACGAGACGTCGCATGTGACGGTGCTCGGGCGGGTCGAGGACGATGATGGACTTGAACGACGAGATCTCGCCCTTGCGCACAGTGGACAGATCGAGTCCTCTTGCCGAGGAGTATGTTTCGAAGTCCCGGTATGCCGGGGCGACGTCCTCGTACCGGCTCAGCGCATAGAAGTCGTATTCTTCGCTGTAGTAGACGGGGGCCTCGTCGCGCATCCGGGCGTAGGTGTCGTACGGACCGTCGAAGAACTCCTGCGAGAACGGGTCGAAGACGAGCTTCGTGTGGGTCACTGAATCCTCCTGTGGGAACTCACGTCAGGTCCGGTTCGGGGACGTGGAAGTGCTCGTCACGAAGACGGAATGCGTCCTTCGTCCCGTGCTGGGCGCGTGTCTTCACGAAATTGAACTCGCCGGAGGCGAACTGGAGATTGGTGCCGAATGCGTGGAAGAGGTAACTCGCGACCTCCTCCCCCTGGTACGCCTGGCTCTGCTCTACCAGCCGGAATGCCTCCTTGGCGATGACGACCCCATCGGCGGGCATCTTCGCCGCCTTCTCCGCCCAGTACCGTGCGCGTGCCGTCACGTGTGCGGGCTCGCAGGTTTCGGTGAACACACCGCGGTGCTCGACGGATTCTGCGGTGACGATGTCGCCGGTGAGGAGCAATTGTCGTGCCAGGACCGGGCCGAGGCGATGGAAGAACATGTGCAGGCTCCCGAGCGCCGGACCGAGGAAGCGGGTCGCGGGCATGCCGATTCGCGTATCGCGCGCGATGACCGAGATGTCTGTCATCAGGGCCATCTCGAATCCGCCACCCAGCGCGAATCCGCTGATCTCACCGACCGTGACCTTCGGGAAGCCCAGGAACTCGTGATAGAAGCCGAAGGTCTTACGGTCCACCGTCAAACGGCGCCGTTGACTCGGTCTGCGCTTCTCGGAGATCGGAGTGTCACCATTGCCGTCGCCGTACCAACCGTAGGCGTTGTTCATGTTTGCACCCGTGCTGAACACACCTTCGGCTCCCCTTAGCAGCACGACGGTGATGTCGTCGTCGTCGACAACGATGTCCAGATACCGCGCGAGGTCGTCGCGCATCGCCTGGTCGTAGGAGTTCCGCTGCGCCGGATTGTTCAATGTGACGGTTGCGATTCGGGTATCGCGATCGATGTCGAACAGCACTCTGCCGTCGGACGCACTGGCCTCGGTCATCTGACAATCCTTCCGAATAGTGTGTTCCTGCGGCGAGATACGGTCGGATGCCGCGTCATCGGCGACAGCCGAAACCCGTGGTCTCCAGGTGATCGATCTGCTTCGCAACCGAGTCGAGTTCGGCGACACACAACACCTCGCCCTCCCGGATGAGACGTGCTTCGGACACGAGGCCTCGCTCGGTGGTCCGGCGGACGACATCGAAATCCAACGTGGTGAGCAACGGAGTGGGTCGCCGGTAACGGATGCTGAGCAAGCGCGTCTTACCCGCGACGCCGACCTCGCAATTGTGTTGCTGGATTACGCAGTCGAAGAACACTGCGAGAAATCCACCGTGGACGAGACCGGGTGGCCCCTCATACACCACGGGGAAATTCACCGTACCGGACGCGGTGTCGGTGTCGAACGTCCGCAGTTCGTATTCGGGAAAGGTCGGGTTGAACGCGCCGATGTCGATGGCATGGTCGAGGTAGACGCGCCGCTCGCCGCTGGCGTCGTCGGCGCGGCGGAGCCGAGAACTGGCCGGCACGGCCGCTGCCAGAATCTGCTCCCACTCCGCGAAGCGGGTGAGCATCTCGTCGACCACGTCGTGTTCGTGTTCGAGCGACAGCAGCAACCCGGTGAGCCTGCGGAGTGACGCCGCAGCTTGTTGCGTCTGCGGCAGGGGTGCCTCGCCGAACCGCCCCGGAACATAGCGTCCGCCCGGGTGGGATGTCGGCTCCACCTCATTGCTGGTCATTGCGTCTCTTTCGGCCGACCCGGTTCCGTCGGCCCGGGTTCCTTGCTAACTTGTGTAGAACGCAACGGTACTACATACCGTATACGTAACAGTATAGGTTGTGAGGGGTGGTTGCCACGGTGAGGAACGAAGACGGTTCGCCCGGAAGATCCGGTGAAGTGCGCGTCGAACACGACGGGCAGATCCTGCGACTCACCCTCGATCGCGTCGACGCACTCAACTCGCTGAACCCCGCGATGGTGCAGACTCTCATCCGCGAACTCACCGAGGCGGCACACGATGATTCGCTCCGCGCGGTGCACATCACCGGTGCCGGCCCGAACTTCTGCGGCGGCGCCGACTGGGTCGCGACGAACCGGAAGAATGCGCCCCGACCGCGCGCTGGGAATCTGGTGCGCCGTGTCCCTCACCAGGCTCACCGCATCGTCGAGCTGGTCCACGACCTTCACCTACCCGTGGTCTGCACTGTCCGCGGGTGGGCCGTTGGGCTGGGCTGCAACCTCGCGTTCGCAGCCGACTTCACGGTCGCAGCCGACGACGCGGTGTTCTGGGAACCGTTCATCACGCGCGGGTTCAGCCCCGACTCGGGCGCCACCTGGCTCATCCCTCGACTCGCCGGAACGGCGAGGGCAAAGCAGATGCTGTTGCTCGGCGAGAAGATCGGCGCATCCGACGCGTGCGACTGGGGCCTCATCTACCGCTCGACTCCGGGAGCCGACCTCGACGCTGCCACATCCGAACTGTTGAATCGGCTCGCGTCCGGCCCCACCGTTGCCCTCGGCCTCGCCAAGCAGGCCATCAACCGCAGTCACACGACGTCGTTGACCGACGCCATGAACCAGGAGCTCTACTCGCTGGAGTTGGCGTGTCGTACCGATGATTTCAAAGAGGGACTACGCGCGTTCAAGGAGCGCTCCGAACCCGAATTCCGTGGCCGATAGCCCACCGCCGACCTGATCGAGAATCGGAGACCCGCAATGGCACAACCGACGACCGTCGACGAGTCGACGATTCCCGAGTTCGAGACGATCCTCCTCGAGGTCGATTCCGACGAACACGTCGCCACGATCACTCTGAATCGACCGGATCGGTTGAATTCGTTCGACCGCACGATGTGCAACGAGATGCGCGAGGCGTGGCGCATCGTCAAGTTCGACGAGCGGGTGCACGCGGTGGTCCTGCGCGCCGCCGGTGACCGCGCGTTCAGCGCAGGCCTCGACATCAAGTCCTCCTACGGTCAACCCGACAACATCTGGAACCACGAGGATCCGGGTGAGCTTCTCAGCCCGAAATGGCAGAAGATGTGGAAGCCCGTGGTGTGCGCCGTCCAGGGAATGTGCACGGCGGGCGCGCTGTACTTCGTCAACGAATCCGATGTCGTCATCTGCTCCAAAGACGCCACCTTCTTCGACTCTCATGTCTCGGCCGGGTTGGTCTCCGCTCTCGAACCCGTCGGGTTGATGCGCCGCGTGGGTCTCGCCGAGACCCTGCGGATCGCACTGATGGGCAACGACGAGCGTGTCGGGGCCGAGACGGCCCTCCGAATCGGGCTCGTCACCGAAATCACGTCGCGCGAACAACTGTGGACACGCGCTCGTGAGATCGCTGCCGGGATCGCAGCCAAGCCCCCGACGGCAACGCAGGGGACCGTGAAAGCCATCTGGGAATCCCTCGACAAGCCGTATCGGGCAGCGATGGATCAAGGCCTGATCTACACACGACTCGGCAATCCGATCGCGAAGGACGAACTCGCCACCCGCGACCCCGAGACGCAGGCATCCCGCGTCACACACTCACCGAGGATTCGATGATGACCCGAACCGTGCTCGGCGAAGCCGTCACCGACCACCGGCTCACCCGCCGCATCGCGGCCGTGCTCGGCCTCGATCCCGGCGCAGGCGCGATCGAGTACGACGGTGAATGGGTCACGTGGGCACAGATTGCCCGGTTCGCCGACCGTATCAACACGATCTGTCGACAGTACGGTCCCGCCGATGGAGCGGGAATCGGCGTGCTGCTGCGCAACCGCCCCGTGCATGTGGCCACGCTCCTCGGAGTGCTGCTCTCCGGGCGGTGCCTCGTGGTCGTCAACCCGTCGCGCGGGGACGAGCGGACCCGCACCGACATCGCGGAGCTGGGCCTACCCGTGGTCATCGGTGAGGCCGACGACCTCGGCGCGCTCGTCGGCAGGCCGCCCGGTACGACCACGGTGACGGTCGGCGAGGTCTCGCACGAACCCGAAGTCGTGCCCGCAACCGAACGCCCGGGACCATCCGAGAACCGCCCCGGGACGGCGGTCCTCATGCTGACCAGCGGCACCACCGGACCCCCCAAGCGCGTCGAACTCACCCACGACATGCTCGCCCACAGTGTGCTCGGGCCTCCCACGGCCGGCGACACGCCTCCCCGCAAGCTCAGCTCGGGTGTTGCGATCGTCAACGCGCCACTCGTCCATATCGGCGGGGTGTATCGAACGTTGCAGTGCATCGTCGCGGCACGACCGTACGTTCTCCTGCCACGGTTCGAACTCGCAGCATGGGCGGACGCGGTCCGCCGACACCGCCCCCGCGCCGTCTCCCTCGTCCCGACGGCACTACGGATGGTGCTGCACTCCGATCTCACCCGCGACGACCTCTCGAGTCTCCGGGTGGTCACCTCGGGCACCGCCCCGCTGTCGGCAGACGACGCCGACGCCTTCACCGACAAGTTCGGTATCCCGGTACTGACGTCGTATGCCGCAACGGAGTTCGGTGGTGGTGTGGCCGGATGGAGTCTCGCCGATCACCGGCAATACTGGTCGACGAAGCGAGGGAGCGTGGGGCGCGCCGAATCCGGTTCTCTGCTGCGCGTCGTCGACGAGTCCGGGGCCGAGGTCGATACCGACACCGTCGGGCTGCTCGAGGTCAAACCCGCGCAACGCGGCGAGGCAACGGACTGGATGCGGACCACCGATCTCGCACGCATCGATGCCGACGGGTTCCTCTGGATCCACGGTCGCGCCGACCAGGCAATCATCCGAGGCGGATTCAAGATCATGCCGGACGCCATCCGGACAGCACTCGAAACCCACCCCGCGGTCGAGAACGCCGCTGTCGTCGGTCGCCCCGATGAGCGATTGGGAGAAACTCCCGTTGCCATGGTCGAACCCCGCCCCGATGCACACGTCACGTCGGCCGATCTGGTGGTCTACCTGTCCACCCGGCTCGCCCGCTACGAGATTCCGACCGCGATCGCAGTCGTCGACACCATCCCGCGCACCCCCTCGGGCAAAGCAGACCTCACAGCCGTCCGCAGCCGGCTCCTCACACAAACGCGCGCGGGGGACGGGGCGCAGCATGCCTGATCTTCCCCCGGGGGCTACGGTAGCGTCGCTGGTCCGCACACGGGCATCCGAAACACCGACGAAGGACATGGTGGTGGACCCGGTGAACAGGGTCGGCTACCGCGAACTCGACACCTCCACGCTCCGCATCGCCGCAGCACTCATCGAGGGCGGAGTCAGCGCAGGCACCCGGGTCGGGCTGATCATGCCGAACAACACCGGGTGGGTGCAGATCGCCGTGGCGATCACTCGGATCGGCGCCGTACTGGTTCCACTGAGCACTCTGCTCACGGGAGCCGAACTCCGCGCACAGATCCGGACTGCGTCGATCGCCCACCTCGTCACCGTCGACGAGTTCCGCGGTCGCCGCTACCTCGACGCCCTCGCCACCGAAGTCGGACTGCCCGAACTCGAACCGGGCAATGTTCTCGACCCCGAACTGCCGTCCCTGCGGAGGATCTGGCGAGTCGCGGACGTACTCGACACGCAGCCGGAGACCCGTTCTCACGCGGTTGCCGCTGCAATGGGCGACGCCGTGGTGCCGTCCGACACGATGGTCATCGTCTTCACCTCCGGAAGTAGCGGTGCACCCAAGGGCGTCATGCACTCACACGGCAGTGCACTCGGTGCCGTCGCCTCCGGCTTGGCCGTTCGCTGCATCACCTCCGACAGCCGGCTCTATCTGCCGATGCCGTTCTTCTGGGTCGGGGGTTTCGGTGCAGGGATCCTCTCGGCGCTGATGGCAGGCGCCACCCTCGTCACCGAGGAGATACCGGTGGCCGCCACGACCCTGCAACTCCTCGAACGAGAACGGGTGACCTTGTTCCGGGGGTGGCCCGACCAGGCCGAAGCCTTGGCGCGCGCGGTCGACGAAGCGGGAGCCGACCTTTCGTCGTTGCGGCCCGGCAGCCTCGCTGCACTGTTACCTGTCGGCGAACGCGGCGAACCCGGATCCCGCGCGAATCTGTTCGGGATGACCGAGACCTTCGGACCCTACGTCGGCTACCCCCTGGACACCGATATGCCGCGAATGTCCTGGGGCAGTTGCGGTATACCGTTCGACGGCATGGAAGTCCGCATCACAGACATCGAATCGGGCACGCAGGCTCGCACCGGCCGAGAGGGCCGGATCGAGGTCCGAGGACCCCATGTCCTGCAAGGTATCTGCGGCCGCAGCCGCGAGGATGTCTTCACACCCGACGGCTTTTATCCCACGGGCGATCTCGGCTGTATCGACGATGCGGGTTTCCTCTTCTACCGCGGACGGATCGACGACATGTTCAAGGTCAGCGGAGCTACCGTGTATCCGAGAGAAGTTCAGGCGGCCTTGAAAAGGATCGACGGAGTGGAGAACGCCTTCGTCACGCAGGTCGGCGACGATACCGGTCCACGAGTGGCTGCCGCGGTGATCTGCTCACGCCCGTTCGATCCGTCCGAATTACACTCGGCAGCAAAAGAACTGTTGAGTTCGTTCAAAGTTCCGACGGTGTGGCTCGTACTCGATTCGGACGAGACCATTCCGCGCGGAGGCACAGGGAAAGTCGACGCGACTCGACTTCGACGCCTACTGACGACCGGCAATACATAAACCACAGCCCCGGCCAGACCGAAAGGACGACATGAAGAAACGATTGACCTGCCCATGCGGCGTGTACGTGCGCGGTACCGACGAGGACGATCTCGTCGAGAAAGTGCGGCAGCACCTCGGTGAACGCCACCCCGACCACGAGTACAGCCGCGACGAGATTCTGTTCATGGCGTACTGAATATGAATTCCACCGATCCGGAAAGGAGTGACACATGCGTGTCGAAGTCGACAGCGACAGGTGCGTCGGCCACGGCTTGTGCGAGGCCACCGCACCAGACGTGTTCGAGGTAGGCGACGGAGGTTACGTGATCATCGATGACGAGGCCGCGTCTTCCTGCGCCGAATCAGACCTGCGCACAGCAGTGAACAACTGCCCCTCTGCTGCACTGCGTGCCATCGAATGAGCTGACTTCCCGGCGGTGTTCCGGTATGCGCTACAGTGAGCCACCATGGGGTCGGCAGCACTCGGTGCCACCGGCAGTCCGTACTACCGCGGGCCGCTTCAGGCCTGCGCTGCCCGACTCTGCGGATCAACTGTGGACGGAAGTCGGAGAGCAATGGCGCGAAAAGTAGAACCTCAGAAACGCGAACGGCGTGAGCGCGGATCCATCAACCCCGAGGACATCATCGCCGGCGCGTTCGAACTCGCCGAGGAGATCCCGGTCGACAATCTGAGCATGCCGCAGCTCGCGAAGCACCTCGGGGTCGGCGTCACAAGCATCTACTGGTACTTCCGCAAGAAGGACGAGCTCCTCAATGCGATGACCGATCGCGCCCTCGAGCAGATGCAGGTCGAGGCCGTGATGGGCGACTCGGGTTCGGACTGGCGGGAGCGTCTCTACAATCACGCGCACGCGGCGCGCAAAGCCTTCCTGGAGAACCCGATCCTCTGCGACCTGATCCTCATCAGATCGTCGCTCAGCCCCCGAAACGCCACGTTGGGCGCGCGCGAGATCGAGCACATCATCGCCGATCTCGTGAAGGGCGGGCTGTCGCTCGACGACGCATTCGACGCGTACTCGGCCGTCCAGCTACATGTGCGCGGATCCGTCGTGCTCGCACGTTTGCAGGAGCGCGGCAAGAAGTACGACCCGACATCGCAGGCGTACTACGAGAATTTGGTCATCACCCCGGACAGCACACCGCTTCTGGCGGAAGCCGCAGCACGCGGCCGGGTCGGCGGGGCACCGAACGACTACAACTTCGAGTACGGCCTCAACTGCATCCTCGACTACACGAGCCGACTCCTCGAGCAGGAGAAGCCGGCTGCGAGCAAGACCAAGAAGACCACCGCGCGCGCATCCCGGGCAAAAACCGCGCCCGCAGAATAGGAGAGCAGTGTGTGCTCGCCGGGGGCGAGCACACACTCCCCGGAATCAGCGGGTGTACGAGATACCCAGGTAGTCGAGAACGTTGGTACGCATGATCGCGTCCTTCTCGGTCTCGTCGAAATCGTCCAGTTCTTCGACGAAATCCGTCGGCTTCGCGAGGCCTTCACCGTGCGGCCAGTCGGAACCGAACAGGACGCGATCTGCACCGACGAGGTCGGCCAGCGCTCGAACGTCGTCCTCGTAGTACGGCGCGACCCACAGATGCCGACGGATCGTGTCGGCCGGCGCCTCCGTGAATGCCCACGGGGTCTGGTTCGCCTGTTTGTTCAGTCGCTTGACCAGCAGCTGCACCCAGTCCGAACCGTTTTCGATGCTGGCGATGCGCAGCTTCGGATGGCGTGTGAACACACCGCCGAGGATCAAGCTCGCCATGGTGTCGTGAATGGCGCGATCGGAGACGACGATGTTCGCGAGTGGGTTCGACGTCTTGAACGGCACGAACCGTTCCGGCGCACCCCACGCTCGTGCGATCGAGCCGTTGTATCCACTGTCGCTGAGATGGAACGCGACCGGAATATCGGCTTCTTCCAGTTTCGCCCACACCTTGTCGTAGGTCAGGTCGCCCAGCGACTTCGATGTCCCGTGGCCGGCGGGCACCGGCGCGGGACGGATGTAGACGAGTTTCACGTCGCGTTCGAGAAGCCTGTCGATTTCCGCGACGGCCTCGTCGGGGTCTGCCAGCGCCAGCATGGGCGCGGAGAAGATGCGGCCCTTGTAGTTGAATCCCCAGTCCTCGTCCAGCCACTTGTTGAATGCCGTCACGCTCGCCATGGTTGCGGGGATGTCGTTCTTGAGCGCCTCCTCGACACCGCATGCGAGCGTCGGAAGCAGAATGACCCCTGACATTTCCTGTTGCTCGATCATGTCGAGGCGAACGTCGCGATCCTGGTAGGCGGGGTTGAGCGGCTCTACCTTCATCAGGCTTCGCGGGTCGACATCGTCCGGGACCTGCCCGCGGAACAGCAGGTCCAGCGCTCCGGGGACGATCACAGGATCGAAGGTCGGGTTCGGTACGAACTCGAAAAGCTTTCCACCGGCCAGTAATTCGGTGTGGGTGCCACGTTTGATCACTTCGATGCCGCGATCCTTGAATGCGGGATCGAGGTGCCGTGTGAATGCATCGATCTTTTCGTAGTAGTGGTTGTCGCAGTCGACAGGCCGGTCGTACACGACTTCGTCGATGCGGGTTGAATTCTCGGACACGACGGTCATCGTCGTTCACCTCCGGTCGAAGTTTCAGTACACGGTGCGCGCGCAGATCAACCCCCGCGTCGAACCCAGAATACACCCTTACTGTTGTCAATACAGTATGTTGCCCCGCAGGCGCTTTGCGCTGCGGCGTCGGGCAATCCGCATCGTCAGTGACACGATCGCGCGCGGCACCCACCCGAACGGCGGTACAGCGCTCGACGTCGCGAGCATGAACGGGAGATCTGTCCCCACGACAGACCTGTGGTGGCTGAACGTGTCGAAACCCGCCTTGCCGTGATAGGCGCCCATCCCGCTGTTCCCCACACCACCGAACGGCGCGGCAGCCGGAAGCATGTGAATTCCGAACTCGTTTCGCGCCACCCCACCGGTGCGGGTACTACGAACGAACCTGCGGAAGTCCTCGTCATCAGGCCCGAACCAGTAGGCGACGAGCGGTGAAGGGTGCGTGTTCACGTAGTCGGCAACCTCGGAAAGATCGCGATAGGTGAGGAGCATCAGCGCCGGACCGAAGATTTCCTCCTGGGTGATCCGCATGTCGTCCGAGACACACGACACGAGGGTGGGGGGAATTTTGCGCGTCTCCGGATCGGGAAGCCGTTCACCGCTCGGCGCGACCGACTGCACGACCGCACCTCGGGATCGTGCGTCGTCGATCAAATGCACCACGCGACCGTAGTTCGCGGGGTTGACGCACGAGGGATATTCCGGGTTGGTGATCATGGTGGGGAATCTCTTACGCCACGCGGACAGCACTGCCGTGGAAAATCTTTCGGCCTCGTTCTCATGCACCATCACGTAGTCGGGACAGATGCAGACCTGACCGCCGTTGACCATGCGCCCGAGAGCCACTCGTTCGGCAGCCCGCTCTACATGTGCACGTGGCCCCACCACGACGGGGTTCTTTCCACCGAGTTCGAGCGTGACGGGCACCAGATTCTGCGCCGCCGCAGCTTGGATCTGCTTCCCGACACCCGGCGAACCGGTGAAGAAGAGATGGTCGAGCGGGAGGGCCGAGAATGCGGCACCCACGTCGGCTCCGCCGGTCACGACCGCCAGTTCCGCCTCGTCGAAATACTTCGGAGCGAGGGAGGCGAACAGGTCCGATGTTGCAGGGGTGATCTCGGACATCTTGATCATCACGCGGTTTCCCGCCGCGAACGCTGCCGCTGCGGGCATGATCACCAGATGGAGCGGAAAGTTCCACGGCCCGATGATCCCGACCACCCCGAGAGGCGACGGCACCACCTCGGCGCGCAACCCCGCCAGTCGTCCCGCGCGCATCAGCGGCGCGGTTCTCATCCACTTCGCCACGTGCGCGCGGGTGTGCTCGATCGCGTCGATGATGCCGACGAATTCCATCGACATCGTGCCGAGCCGCGATTTACTGCCGAAGTCTCGAACCAACGCATCGACGAGCGCATCGGCGTTGTCGAGCATGAGTGCGACAAGCCGGTCGATGCGATGGCGCCGTATCTCCGCCGACGGAAAGCCGTCGGCGATGAACGCATCCCGCTGCAGCGCGAGGATGCGCGGCAATCCCCCGCCGGAATCGCCCGGTGTTGTGCGGTCGAGGCTCTCGATCGTGCTCATCGCAATCCCCGTTCGACTGTGAATCTCCCAGCACCGAACCCTACCGCAATAGTTGCCGTATACATTACAGTCTGGCTCATAGTTCATGTGACGGGTTAGCTGATCTCACAGGAGTCACCTTGACCGACCTCACCGCCCAGTCCGCGACAGCCACCAGAGAATTCACCATCCCGGAACTCGTGGATGCTGTCGCGTCGTCCATCCCGGACAGAGACGTCGTCGTCTTCCGCGACCGGCGGATCACACAGGCCATGCTGGCCGATCGATCTCGCCGACTCGCCGCCTACCTGGCTTCCCGTGGGCTCGGCGCCCACACCGAGCGCGACCGACTCGACGGACACGAGATCGGCCAGGACACCCTCGGCATCTACGCCTACAACGGCAACGAGTACCTCGAGACGATGCTGGGTGCATTCCGCTCGCGTGTTGCACCGTTCAACGTCAACTACCGCTATGTGGAGAAGGAACTCGAATATCTGCTTGCCGACGCCGAGGCGAGCGCCATCGTCTACAACGCGGCGTTCGCGCCCCAACTGGCTCGGGTCCTGCCGGCGCTTCCCCACATCCAGGTCCTCATCCAGATCCCCGACGACTCGGGCAACCCGCTACTTCCCGGCGCCGTCGACTACGAGGCCGTACTCGCCGAAACCTCGCCCGACACAGCGCCGACCGCGCAGTCACCGGACGATCTCTACATCCTCTACACCGGCGGCACCACCGGTATGCCCAAGGGTGTGCTCTGGCGCCAGCACGACATCTACATGGCTTCGTGCGGTGGCCGGAACGTGTACACCGGCGAGTGCATCACCTCACCCGGTCAGGTGGCGCAGGCCGCGGCCGAGAATGCCGGATTCACGATGCTCGTGCTGCCCCCCTTGATCCACGGCGCTGCTCAGTGGGCGTCACTGACAGGCATCCTCACCGGACAGACCCTGGTGTTCTCACCGGTGGTCGACCGATTGGATCCGGCGGCAGTGGCGCAGACGATCGAAGCGGAGCGTCCCACCGCGGTGATGATGGTGGGCGACGCCATCGCACGACCACTCGCCACCGAGTTCGAGCAGACCGATGCCGACCTGTCGTCGCTGTCGATCCTGGCGAACGGCGGAGCGGTCCTGTCGCCCCCGGTCAAGCAGCGCCTCCTCGACGTCGTACCGGGCGCCGTGGTGATCGACGGTGTCGGTTCCTCGGAGGCCGGAACGCAGATGACGCACGTCTCGAGCGCAGGTTCTGTGTCGACCGGCCTTTTCACTCCCGGGTCGAACACCTGCGTCCTCACAGAGGATCTCGACGGACTCGCCGAACCCGGGCACGACGACCTGGGCTGGCTCGCCCAACGCGGGCATGTTCCGCTCGGCTACAAGGGCGATGCGAAGAAGACCGCGGCAACCTTCCCGGTTGTCGGGGGCGAGCGATTCGTACTGCCCGGAGATCGAGCGCAACGACTCGACGACGGATCGATCCACTTGCTCGGCCGCGACTCGGTGACCATCAACTCCGGTGGCGAGAAGATCTTCGTCGAGGAAGTGGAAATGGCGATCAGTTCGCACCCGGCCGTCGCCGATGTTCTCGTCGCCGGGCGTCCGAGCGACACGTGGGGCGAGGCCGTCGTCGCGATCGTCCAGCTTCTCCCCGACCACGCAGCAACGGCCGGCGAACTGATCGAGCACGCCGCGAAGTCAGTTGCACGATACAAGCTTCCGAAGTCGGTGATCTTCACTGAGGCGATCCAGCGGAGTCCCGTCGGCAAGGCCGACTACCGATGGGCACGGCAGCAAGCTGCATCGCTCGGTACCGAATGACCTCGGATTCATGACCCTCGGAGTATGCCACCAGAGCATGACCCCAGAGTCGGACTTTCCCCCTCTCCTCCGGGTTTCCGCCGGTTCAGAACCAACGGAAACCAGGAGGAGAGGGGGAAACTGCGTTTCGTAGGCGCCTCGTCTCAGCGAGTCTGGAACCGCTGCGCCCCGTCGAGACGCACGACCTCACCGTTGATGTACGAGTTCTCCAGCAGATGCTGGGCAAGGAACGCGTACTCATCGGGCGTGCCGAGGCGCTTCGGGAACGGGATGTTCTTGGCGAACTTCTCGAGCCCTTCCTCGCCGATCAACTCGAGCAGCGGGGTACGCATGGTGCCCGGCGCGATGGAGTTGAGCCGGATCCCGACCGAGCTCAGATCACGGGCGCCCGTCAGCGTCAGGCCGATGACACCTGCCTTCGCCGCCGAGTAGGCCGACTGCCCCATCTGCCCTTCGAAACCGGCGATGGAGCTGGTCATGACGATGGCGCCCCGCTCACCGTTCGGCTTGGGCTCCAGCTTCGCGATCTTCGCCGCGGCCAGTCGGAGCACGTTGTATGTGCCTGTGAGGTAGAGCGAGATCGTGTCGGTGAATCCCTTGCGCGTATGCGGAGTGCCGTCGCGGTTGACGACTTTCTCCAACACCCCGATTCCGCCGTGCGCGATGACCGCGTACCTGAGGGTGCCCAGTTCATCGGCTTTCGCGAGTGTCGCCTCCACGGAGTCGTCGTCGAGCACGTCGGTCCGCATGTATACGGCCTTGTTGCCGAGTTCGTCGGCCAGCTTCTGCGCCTGCTCGTCGGCAATGTCGGCGATCACCACAGACGCCCCCTCGGCGTGCAGCTTCCGTACCGTCGCTGCCCCCAGACCACCGGCGCCGCCCGTGACCAGTACAACTTCACCTTCGAACGACATATGTTCCCCTCCTATGAGATCGATTGCTCTTGCGCCGGTCAGCTACCGGTCCAGTTCGGTTTCCGCTTCTCCGCGAACGCCTTCGCCCCCTCTGCGGCGTCTTTGGACATGAACACCGGGATGAGCAGGTCCATCTGTTTCTTCCACTTCTCGTCGTCCGACCAGCTCCGCGACTCGGCGAGTATCTGTTTGGTTGCGGCCACTGCCAACGGCCCGTTCTCGGTGATGCGTTCCGCCAACCGGATCGCTTCGGCCAGAGCCTGACCCGGCTCCGATACCACGTTGACGAAACCGTAGCCGGCGCCTTCCTCCGCACTGAATGTGTCGCCGGTCAACGCAAGCTCGACGGCCTTCTGATACGGAATCCGGTCGGGCAGCCGCAGGAGACCGCCACCGCCGGCCACGAGACCGCGCTTGACCTCCGGCAGACCGAACTTCGCGCTCTTCGCCGCGACAACGAGGTCGGTGGCGAGGACGATCTCGGTTCCCCCGGCCAGGGCGTTACCTTCGACAGCCGCGATCAGCGGCTTCCTCGGCGGCTTCTCGGTGAACCCGAGACCACGACCTTCGACAGCGGCAATCTCACCCGCCGCGAATGCCTTCAGATCCATTCCCGCGCTGAAGTTTCCACCGGCGCCGGTGACGATACCGACGGACAGTTCGGGACTCTCGTCCAACTCGTCCATCGCATCGGCGAGCCGCTGACTGACCGCGCGATTCACGGCGTTTCGTGCATCCGGCCGATTGATCGTGGCGATCAGTATGCGCCCGCGGCGCTCGACCAGTACTTCGTCCGACATACGGTTTCCTCTCAACCTTCGACTTCGAACACCACGGCACCGCCCTGGCCGCCACCCGCGCACATCGCTGCGACGCCGATCCCGCCACCACGGCGTGCCAGTTCGTAGACCATCGTCGTCACCATGCGTGCACCCGACGCCGAAATCGGATGCCCTAGGCTGCAACCACTTCCCGACACATTCACGATGTCTTCGTCGATGCCGAATTCTCGGCAAGCAGCAATCGGGACGGATGCGAACGCCTCGTTGATCTCCCACAGGTCGACGTCGGATACGGCGAGCCCGGCGCGGTCGAGGACCTTGCCGATCACCGCCACCGCGCCGAGTCCGCAGTCGCGCGGCGGCACTGCGGATGCCGCCCACGCCTTCACGGTCCCGAGCGCCTTCAGCCCCTTGTCGCGCGCGAGTTCGCGGCTCGCAAGAGCGATGACAGCCGCGGCGTCGTTGATACCACTGCTGTTGCCTGCGGTCACCGAGAACCCCTCGATCTCGGGGTGCAGGACGGGCAGAGCAGCGAGCCGTTCAACGGTGGTATCGCGGCGCGGGTGCTCGTCCACACTGAAGTCGACGAGAGAGCCGTCTGCGCTGGCAACCTTGAGCGGCATGATCTCGTCGACGAACTTCCCGGCGTCGATTGCAGCAACAGCACGCTGATGTGATCGTGCCGCCCACGCATCCATGTCCTCACGGGAGATCCCGACGGCTTTCGCGGTGTTCCAGCCCACCGTCACCGCCATGTCGAGGGTCGGCGCGTCGGGCGTCTCCGGGTGGCTCGGAGGAATCCACGGCTCACGGTATTCCGTACCACCGGGAGTCGGAACACGCCATTTCATCAGTGGGCCGGTCGACAGTGACTGGACACCGCCCGCGATGAGGGCTCGTTCCATACCGGAGCCGATCTGTGCCGAGGCGTTTCCGATCGCGGTCAGGCTGCCCGCGCAGTGCCGATTGACGGCCTGTCCCGGAACACCTTCCAGGCCCGCGGCAACAGCGGCGTACCGGGCGAGGTCGCCCCCGCCATAGTTCGCTTCGGCCAGGATGATGTCGTCGATGTCCGCGGCATCGAGGCCGGACCGGCGAATCACTTCCGGGAGGACGGCGGTGGCCAGTTCCTCCGCTGATGTGTTGACCAGAGAACCTTTGAAGGAACGTGCGATCGGGGTGCGGACTGCACCGACGATGACTGGTTGTGGCATGGGTGAACCTCACGTAGTCGGGGGCGAGTGTGCCCCACCTCGGTTGTCGAAGTCGATCGGTGAGAGGTCAGAGTTTTCTGACCGACATCCTCTTGATTCCGTGAACGAAGTCGCTGTGCACGTATTCGGGCTCGGCTACCTCGATCTCCGGAAGCCTCGACAGGAGCTCTCGGAAGAGGTGTTTCAGTTCCAGGACGGCCAACTGTTTACCGAGACAGAAGTGCGGGCCGCCACCCCCGAAACCGACGTGCGGGTTGGGTGTTCGACCCACATCGAACTCGAGGGGCCGGTCGAAGACTTCGTCGTCGAAGTTTCCGGAGCAGTAGAACATGACGAGCTTCTCGCCTGCCTTGATCGGCGTGCCCGCAACCTCGGTGTCGACCACTGCGTGGCGCGCGAACTCGATCACCGGCGTCGACCATCTGACGAATTCGTCGACGGCCTCCGCGCCGCGTTCGTCCCAGTCGTCCAGCAGCCACGAGATCTGCTCGGGATTGTCGGTCAGCGCCTTGAAGGCGTGAGAGGTGGCCTGTTTGGTGGTGTCGTTGCCGGCGGATGCCAGCAGAACCATGAACGATCCGGCTTCGTCGTCGGTGAGTCGGTGACCGTCGACTTCGGCCTGCACGATGTTGGTCATCAGATCGTCCTGCGGATCGGCCCTGCGCTTTCTGCGCGAGTTCGACGCCTGCCTGCGTCAGCACACCGAGTTGGGTCATCATGTGCGTTGCACGCTCTTCGATGCTCGCGTACTCGTCGTCGCTGGTGCTGAACAGCGCTTCCGCTGCGTAGGCGACGGCTTCGTGGTGCGCCGGATCGATACCGATCATCTGCGACACCGTCCTCATCGGCAGTTTCTTGGACACCGACCGGACGAAGTCGACGGGGTCACCCGAGTCGAGTTCGCGGAGAAACTCGTCGACGATTGCCGCGGCGTTCGCGATGATCTGCTCTTCGATCGTGCGCACCTGTTTGGGCGTGAACGCCATGCTGATTAAGCGTCGATAGCGCGTGTGCTCCGGCGGATCCATGGTGAGGAAGAAGCTGATCCCCTTCTGGATCTCGGCAGGCATGGGATCCATACTGATACCCGCCGACGAACAGAACAGCTCGGGATGGGCACTCACATAACGAATATCGGCGTGTCGCGTGACGGCCCAGTAGCCCTGTTCCTCATGGGGGAAGAGCGACTCGGTGGGGCGATGCCAGGTGAGCCCTTCGGCGGCACGCAACCGCGCGAACGTCTTCTCACGCTCGAAGAAATCCTGGTCCCAGAACCACGACGCGGAGATGTCCAGCGAGTGGTACGGCCGAGTCGACGCAGTGGAGACGTTGCTCATGCTACCTCCGGATACCGGTTGGTTATGGCGACGAAGCTGTGGGTGAAGCAACGGGCCCGCGCTCATCCGCGCGGGCCCGGACACCCATACCGTATACCATTCCGTAAGGAAGTCGATAGAACAACGGCTCACATTCTCCCGACCTGCTCCCGCGCGCCTTCCTGCTTCCCACAACGGCTACAACACGTGGCGGAAACTGGAAAGCGCGCGGGAAAGCCGATCGGCAATACCGAACGTCATGCCTCTCGACAGCGGCGCACCAGCCCCTTCGTCATATGCGCGAGCACCGCGCTCAGGCCCGCACCCGCAACCTTGTGCACAAAGGCAGGCCCTACCGGGTCCATCGCCGCACGCCAGGTGAAGCGGGTACCCACACCCTCGGGCTCGAGAATGTAGTCCTCTGCGAAGGCACGACAGATCGGCCGGCTGATGCTGTCGGCGGTGAACGTCATGCGACGGTTCTCGTCCCAGCGGTAGAAACGTTCCTCGACGGTTGCCGCGCCGAGAAGTGTCACGTTGCGAACGGCTCCGACGCCGCGGGTGACCGAGCCGTCCCACTCCGCCTGTGTCACTCCGGGGCTCCACGACTGCACGGCGTCGTCCGCAGACAGTTCCCGCCACAGTCGTTCAGGCGGGACCGGCACGAATGTGGTGTGGGAACCGCGCACAGGAGCCGTGTCGAAGAACGAGTCGTCGGTGGCGGTCAATGAATGCATACCGGTCATAGCGCTGTCCACTTCTGGGAGGTCTGTGTATTCGTCGAGTTCTCGAGGTTCGGAGCACAGGTGCCGACGCAGGAACGCGGCCGCGTCGACGACAGCGGCGTGCGCCTCGGGAAGCCGCCGGCACAGGGAGACGAACGAGTGCACCTGTCCGGGCACGGTGGACGTCGCGCTGGGAACACCCGCGTCGAGTAGCGCGGCATTCAGGCGCGCGGCGTCGGATCCGACGCATTCGGTGGAGCCGACGAAGCTGGCGATGGGTGGCATTTCGGCAAGCATCGACGGCGGGGCGTAGAACACGTCGATGTGCGGCGAGCTCCGATCCTCGTTGCCCACATAGACGTCCGCGCAGCGTTGCGCGAAGACCGGCGGCAGGAACGGGTCCCGGGCCAGGTTGTCGGCGCGCAGAGCCTCCTCACCGGATGTGTCGAGCAGCGGAGAGAACAACACGACCGCGCCGGGCCCGGCTTCGCCGTTCTCGATCAACGTGGTCAACATGCTCATCGCGAGATGCGCTCCGGCCGACACTCCGACGATCGCGATGCGGTCCGGTGAATGGCCGCGGGCGATCAGCGACCGGTATGCGGCGAGGGCATCTGTGCGAGCGGCAGGGAATCGATGTGCGGGCGCGAGCCGGTAGTCGAGTGCGAGCACCCGCATTCCGGTCGCAATGGCGAGATCCGAGGTGACCGCCCGCTCGAGTCGCGCCGACCCTGCGACGTAACCGCCGCCGTGCAGATACAGGATGATCTCGTTGTCGAGGGCATCCTCAGGCACGATCATCTCGCCGGGCACGACATCTTCGACCACCCTGGTCCCCGATGCGGCACTCATCCCTCCGAGCACGGAACCCGCAGCAACCGTGCTGCGCAGTACGATACGCCCGGGACCGGCCGGGTTCACGTGCTCGAAGATCGGGCGCAGTAGCATGCGGGTGGTTGCCGCGAGCGCTGTACTACGGCGACTCACGTTCATCGATCGGCTCCGGTCATCGCCCGACCGACTCACGTCGTTCGAGGTCCTCGATGAGGGTGTGCACCGTGCGGTTCCGCACGACCCACTCGTCGATCAGAGGGTTGACGATCCCACGCAACGCTGAATACGCAGACCACAGTCTCGGCGTGACGACCCGTGGCGCCCGCCGTTCGATCGCGCGCACAGTGACGGCAGCAGCGTGGTCGGGGCCCACCCGCCTGTTCATCGGCCACGGCAACAGCTGGCCGACACGCACTCCCAAGGGATCGCGGTCGAGCGTGTTGCGTGCCAGTTCCGTGTCGACGAATCCGTAGTAGGCCACCGTGACGGTCGCACCGGCGTGGGCCAGTTCGAGTCGCAGAGCGCGTCCGACCTGTTCGACGGCGGCCTTGCTCGCCATGTACGCGGAGCCGCCGAGACCCGGACTGAAGGCCGCAGCCGAGGACACGACGACGACGTGCCCTCTGCGCGCGACGATCCCGTCGAGAGCGGGGTGAATCGTATTTAGTGCGCCGGTGAGGTTGACCGCCATCACGCGGTCGAACTCGGCGAGATCGGAGGTGCGGATGGTCGCGGGCGGCGGGGTGATACCCGCGTTGGCGATGACCACGTCGATCGGCCCGAAGTCCACCGCGGCTCGGGTGACGACGTCGGCCATCGCGTCACGGTCTGTGACGTCGGCGACCGCGACGAAGGTCGAGTTCACGTCGAGCGTGTCTGCGGCGTTCTTCAGCGTGGTCTCGTCGCGGTCGACGAGCACCACCCGGGCACCTCGTCCGAGAAGCTCTCGGGCCATGGACAATCCGATGCCCTGCGCAGCCCCGGTGACGAGTGCGACTTTGCCCGCCAGGTCGAGTGAGCGCGTCATACCGTCGCCTCCTTCGAAGCGCGCCGCGCGGTGGAGCCGAGGACCTTGCCGAGCCGGTAATCGGCGAGGTCGAATGTCGACATCCGTCGCCGGAACGACGCGTTGAAGCCGGGCCAGAACGTGAAGTTTCGGCCCGACGGACTCAGGTAGTAGCTGCTGCATCCGCCGGAGTTCCACACCGACCCGGTGAGACGACGGTCGGTGTCCTCGACGAAATCCTGCTGGACATCGGCGCGTACCTCGACACTGTCGATTTCGGCGGCATCCATGGCATGTAGGCCCGCGAGTAGGTAGTCGATCTGCGTCTCGATGGTGACCACCTGGGAGGTGTAGACCACGGAGTTCGGGCCCAGCAGCATGAACATGTTGGGGAAATTCTCGATCGTCGTCCCCAGGTAGGCGCTCATCTCACCGCCCGCCCACTGCTCCGACAGCAGGCGGCCGTCACGGCCGCGCAGTCGGGAGAAGCCACTGTTGTTCGTGAGCTTGAATCCGGTGCCGAACACGATGGTGTCGACCTCGTGCCTGGCGCCGTCGACGGTCACGACCGCGTCGCGTTCGACGTGATCGATCCCGGCGGTGACGACGTCGACGTTGTCGGACGCGAGAGCCGGGTAGTACTTGTTGGAGAAGGTGGGCCGCTTACATCCGAATGCGTACGTGGGGGTGAGCTTCTCGACCAGCGCCCGGTCTTCGACCTGACGACGCAGGTGCCAACGTCCGAGTGCCGCAGCGCCACTGAGCAATCCGGGTCGGTAGACGAGCCCGGGCACGAGGGCTTCCTGGACGAGATCCAGGGCCTTGCGCGCCGCCCGCTGAGTGGCGGGCACCTTCGCGAAGAGTCGCTGTACACGCGGGGCCACCGGCCGGTCGGGGTGCGGGAGGATCCAGGTGGGTGTCCGCTGGAACACCGTCATGTGCTCGACCTGTGGTTGCAGGCGCGGGATGAACTGCACGGCAGACGCCCCGGTGCCGATCACCGCGACACGGCGTCCCGTGATGTCGTGCTCGTGGTTCCAGTCGGCCGAGTGGTAGGTGGAACCGTCGAACGAGTCGAGGCCGGGCAGGTCCGGCACGGAAGGTTCACTGAAAGGGCCCATCGCAGCCACGAGGATGTCAGCGGTGTAGTTCCCTCGACCGGTTTCCACACGCCAATGTTTCGCTGTGTCGTCCCAGGCTGCCTCGATCACCTCGGTCCCCAGATGCAGGTGGGGGCGAAGTCCGTGCTTGTCGGCGCAGTCCTCGAGGTACTGCTGGATCTCCTCTTGCAGCGGGTAGAGCCTGCTCCAGTCGGGCTTGGGCGCAAACGAGAACGAGTAGAGGATCGACGGTATGTCGCACTGAGCGCCCGGGTAGGTGTTGGCCTGCCAGGTCCCGCCGAGTGTCTCGGCGCGTTCGAAGATCGCAAAGTCGTCGATTCCGTCCTGCAGGAGCCTGATTCCCGCTCCCAGGCCACCGAATCCGGCACCGACGATGGCAACACGCAGGTGTGTATCAGTCATGATTCGGCTCGTTTCACAGATCGATTTCGAGTGCGGACCCCGCCGCGCGCGACACGCACGGGAGCATGGATTCCGCCCGTTGTTCGCCCAAGAGGCGCGTGTCGCGGTGATCGACGTCGCCGGACAGCACACGCACCTTGCAGGTTCCGCAGAACCCTTGCCTGCACGAGTAGGTCGCACCGGGGACGGCACGCCGGATGGCGGAGAGGGTGGTCTCGTCGGCAGCGACCTGGACGGTGCTGCCGGTCCGGGCGAGACGCATTTCGAAGGGTTCTCCTCCGACGACGGGAGGCGGGCTGAATCGTTCGGTGTGCAGCGAGCAGGTGGGCGCCACGAGCGGGGCCTGCTGGTGTGCGTCCTTGGCCAGGGGCGCCGGACCGCACAGGTAGATGGCACCGTGAGGTTGCGCGTGATCGAGTATTTCGGCGATCGGGGTGATGCCGAATTCGTCGTCGGGCCGGATCATGACGTCGCCACCGGGGAGTGCCGACAGTTCGTTCCGGAACGGCATCGTGTCGAGGGAGCGGCCGAGGTAGTACAACTTCCACGGCCTGCCGGCACCTGCGACACTGCGGATCATCGGGAGGATCGGGGTGATTCCGATCCCGGCGGCGACGAAGAGATACGACGGTGCCTCAGCGAGAGGAAAAGCGTTGCGGGGTCCGCGGACTCGGATCGTGCTGTGTTCGGCGATCGTCTCGTGGATCTCTGCGGAGCCCACGCCGTCGTCGACGCGGCGGACGGCGATTCGGTAGCGGGTGCGATCCGCGGGGTCGCCGCACAGGGAATATTGACGCTGTAGACCCGACGCCAGGAAGACATCGACGTGCGCACCGGGAACCCAGCTGGGCAGAACCCCGCCGTCCGGGGAGACCAGCGTCAGAGAGACGACTCCGTCGGCCTCCACGGTGCGCGTCTCGACGCGAAGCACTCGATCGTAGTCGCTGTGCCGCACGGGAGCGGGTCGAGACAGGATGGGCGCGAACCTGCTCTCGCTGAACAGCTTCGAGTAAGCTCTGGTTGCGTGCATCACCGCGCCGAGGAACGGCGACGGGGTGGTTGCGGTGCTCATGCTGCGGCCTCCCTGGCGGCAGGGGACTGCGCGAGGTAGCGAACAGCCTTGTCGATGTCGCCCATCCGCGACGGATGGAAGTCGCGCTTGAGATAGGGCGGGATCTGCTTCGCGAGGAAGGTCAGGGTCGGGATCATCGATGCCTTCGCCGAACGTCGATAGGCGCGGGGCCAGGACACACGACGCGTTTCGGTGGTGTCGATGCGGTACATGTAGGCGGTGGTGCTGAACCACAGGAGCGCCAGGCCCGCGAACGCGATGAATGCGGTGCGCACGCGGCGGGCGTAGCTGCCGTCGACGTACTGGAAGGCGTCGTACGCGACGTTGCGGTGCTCCATCTCCTCGGCGCCGTGCCAGCGCAGCAGGTCGAGCATCGTCGGATCGACACCGCGGCGGTCGAACGGTGTGTTGTCGATCAGCCACTCGCCGACGACGGCGGTGAAATGTTCGGCGGCGGCGTAGATGCCGAGGCGTTCGCGCAGCCAGAACCGTCCCGCGCGCCCTGTGAGGCCGTGGTCGCCGAAGATCTGGTCGACGATGTATCCGATTCGGTCGAGGACGGGCGCGATGTCGACGTCGTGCTCGGCGAGGTACCTGCGGAAGCTCTCGTGGGAGCTCGCGTGCGTTGCTTCCTGGCCGACGAATCCGACGACCTCTTCGTGCAGACGCGGGTCGTCGATGTAGTCCAGGGATCGACCGAAGACATCGGCCATGGCGCGTTCGCCTTCGGGTAGGACGAGGTGCATGACGTTCCAGAACTGCGTGGCGTACGAGTCGCCGGGAACGTACTGCAGGGGCACCCCCGACCAGTCGAAGCGCACGTTGCGGGCGGTGATCGCCAGCGCTTCCTCGGTGTAGGGCGTCGGAGCGCCGTGATGTGACGGCATGACATGTCTCCTCGGTCGGATACGTGTAACCACTCGATACACAGAAGATACATATGTACATCAGATGTTTCAATGTTCCAGCGCGACCGGAGGATAATCTGTATCGATGCCTGCCGAACAACCCGTCACACCCGCGCCACCCGCGATCGGCGCGACGAACCCTCCCGAGATCGAATCGATTCTCGACGCGGCAGAGGTCCAGTTCAGCGAGGTCGGTGTACGGCTCACGACGGTCAATGACATCGCGCAACGCGCGGGAGTCGGGCGGGTGACCGTATATCGCCGAATCGGAGGTCGCGACGAGATCGCGCAGGCCGTGACGGCACGCAGCGCAGCACGCCTGATCGAGGAGGTTGTCGCCACAGCCCGGGCGGCCGAGACCATCGACGACATGATCGGCAATGTATTCGCCGCCACCGTCCTGCGCATGCGTGAGCATCCGGTCTGGAACCGGATGCTCACCCTCGAGGCCGCGAGTTCCCTACCTCGACTGACGACCGACGGGGGTTCGCTCCTGACCACCGCGACCCACGCTGCCGTCGCCATCCTGGAGGAAGCAGTGAAATCAGGGCTGATGCCCGCCGTCGACGACCTCAGCGCACGCGCCGAGGTCGTCGTCCGGGTCGCCCACTCCGTAGTGCTCACTCCGCAGGCGGTGGTCCCCCTCGGATCGCGCGACGAACTGACATCCTTCGCGCGATCCCACCTGCTGCCGATCGTGGTTCCTCACCGGCCGTGACGCAGCCCCAGCACCCGCCGCAGCACCGGCAGCAGATACGCCTTGCGGCGAAGCGCGATCAACTCGAATCCGGGCAACGGGAAACGCTGACGCACCACACTGCGCGTACGAACGAACTCACGCATCCCGTCGATCCCGTGGACACGCCCGAACCCACTGTCTCCGACCCCACCCATCGGGACTGCACCCATACCCGCGAACGCAACGACGGAGTTGATCGTGACCTGGCCGGCACGCAACCGCTCGGCGATCTCGACACCGCGCCGAAACGAGAACACCGATGCACCGAGCGCGAAGTCGCTCGCATTGGCTGCCTGCACGGCCTCGTCGACGTCCGTGACCGTCCGCACGGTCACCACCGGACCGAACGTCTCCTCCCGGACCGCGACCGAGTCCTCGTTCGCATCGAGAATCACGACCGGTTCGATGTACCGCTGACCCACCGACTCGGGACCGCCGAGCAGCAGATGTCCACCGTCCTTCACGGCAGCTGCGATGTGACGACGTACCACGTCGATCTGGGCGGGCATCGTCATCGGCCCGTACGTGGCGTCATCACCATCGCCCGGGCGCACCTGGCCGAGCTGACCACGCAATTCCGCTAGAAACCTGTCTCGGACCTCACGAACGACGTAGACACGTTCGACACCCACACAGGTCTGCCCGGCATTGGAGAATGCTCCCCACGCGATGGCACGCGCAGCCGCCTTCACATCGGCGTCTTCCGCCACCACAGCCGGGTCCTTACCGCCGCATTCGAGCAGCACCGGCGTGAGGGTCTGCGCGCATTGCGCCATGATCTTCTTGCCGGTGCGCGTCGACCCGGTGAATCCGATCTTGTCCACCCCGGCGTTGCAGAGCAGGGCACCGGTCTCCCCGAACCCCGTGGTCAACTCCAGAACACCGGTCGGCGCAGCAGGATTCGCTCGATAGAATGCTTCGACGTACCACGCTGCGACGGCAGGTGTGTACTCACTCGGTTTCAGTACGACGGTGTTTCCCGCGGCGAGCGCGAACGACACCGAACTGTTCGGTGCGTAGAGCGGATAGTTCCATGGCGAGATGATGCCGACGACCCCGAGCGGCCTGTACTCCACGTCTGTCGCGTAATTGGCGAACAGCAGCCCCGGACCCGACTTCGGCGGACGCAACGCGGCGGCGGCATTGTCCTCGGCCCAGCGCATATGCTCCACGGCCAGAACGACTTCGATGAAGGCGTCGTCGCGCGGCTTGCCGTTCTCCCGGTGGATCAGGTCGATGATCTCGTCTGCGTTGCGCCAGATCCACCTGCGCCACCGTCGCAGGTGGGCAGCCCGACCTCTGATCCCCTGGTGCTGCCACCACGGAAGCGCCGATCTCGCGCGATCGACCCGCAGCCGTACCGCGTGCTCGTCGTGGACCCGGAAACGCTCGACCTCCTCGTCCGTCGCCGGGTCGAGGGAGCGGAATTCTTCCTGCGACAGTCGGATGTCTGCGGTCATCCGATGCTCTCCGGCACTGCGGCGGGCCTCCCCGCGAGCGTTTCCCGGAGCTCACGCTTGAGGATCTTGCCCGCACCCGACATCGGGATGGCATCGACGAAGTCGAAGCTTCGCGGGGTCTTGTAACCGGCGATGTGCTCCTTGCAGAACGCCTGTAGTTCCTCGGCCGTGACCTCGGCACCTGCTGCCAGGATCACCACGGCGTGCACAGTTTCGCCCCAGGTCTCGGACGGCAATCCGATCACCGCGGACTGCGCAACTGCGGGGTGCTTGCTCAGTGCGCTCTCGACCTCGGCGGAGTAGACGTTCTCACCGCCGGTGACGATCATGTCCTTGAGGCGGTCGACGACGAAGACGAATCCGTTCTCGTCGAGGTAGCCACCGTCGCCGGTGTGGTACCAGCCGTCGCGCAGGACGGCGGCGGTCTCGGCAGGCTTGTTCCAGTAGCCCTGCATGACATGGCCACCGCGCACACAGATCTCACCGACCGTGCCGGTGGGAACCGGATTGCCGTCGGTGTCGACGATGCGCAGTTCCGAGTGCGGTGCGGCCTGCCCACCCGAGCGCAATGTGGCACCCTTGTGGTCGTCCGGCAGCAGGAGCGAGGCGACGGGCGCAACCTCGGTCATGCCGTACGCCTGGGTCATTCGCACGCCCGGGAACATCGTCAGGATCCGATTGGCCAATCCCTCACCGATAGGCGAACCGCCGTAGAGGATCCGCTGCATCGCCGACAGGTCGTGCTCGCCGACAGCCGGATGGTCGACGAGAAGCTGCAGCATGGTCGGGACGAGCAGGACGTCGGTGGGGCGATGCTGCTCGATTGCCTTCAGCACCGCAACCGGTTCGAAGAACGGCACGATGATGTGCGGTCCCCCGAGCATGACCTGACCCGCCCACGCGGCCAGGTCCGCGAGGTGGAACATCGGCGCCGCATGCAGGAAACGCGCGTCACCGGACAGCAGTTCACCGGTGGCAACCGTTCCGGCTGCCGAGGTCACCATGTTGGTGTGGCTGAGCATCACGCCTTTGGGGAAGCCTGTGGTTCCACCGGTGTAGAAGATGCCTGCCAGTTCGTCGCCGGAACGTCGTGCGTCCTCGACCGGTTCGTGGGTGGCGATCAGCTCTTCGTATGACACGGTGCCTTCGGGAGCGTCGTTCTCCCCCGCGTACGCGACGGTGGTCAGGTCGGGGCATGCGGCACGCAGAGCCGGTACTGCTGCGGCGAATGCGTCGTCGACGAGGAGCACCTTCGTGCCCGAATCATTGAGCGAGTAGGCGATCTCGGCGGGGCTCCACCGGATGTTGACCGGGTTGAGGACCGCGTCGGCCCACGGGACCGCAAGGAGGTATTCGGCGTAACGGTCGCTGTTGAGTGACAGCATCGCGACGCGATCGCCGGAGGTCACACCGAGACTGTGCAGACCGGCGGCGAAACGAGCGATCCGGCCGATGTGTTCGCGGAACGTGTACGTGCGATCGCCGTAGATCGTGGCGGGCGCCTCGGGGGTGCACTGCAGGGCACGGTGCAAGCCTTGGGTCAGGTACATCGACGCTCCAGGTGTTCGGGAAACGGTGAGGGTCTCAGAGGGAACGGGCGATGATGTCTTTCATGACCTCGTTGGCGCCGGCATAGATTTTCTGTACGCGGCTGTCGGTGAACATGCGCGCGATCGGGAACTCGGTGGTGTACCCGTAACCCCCGAACAGTTGCAGGCATCGGTCGACGATCGCGCACTGCTGGTCGCTGGTCCAGTACTTCGCCATCGCGGCAGTGGGGACATCGAGTTCACCGCGTAGGAACTTGGCGATACAGTCGTCGACAAAGGTCCGTGCGATGCAGGTGACCGTTGCGCACTCGGCGAGCTCGAAGCGGGTATTCTGCATCGCCATCAGCGGCTTGCCGAAGATGTTGCGTTCCTTGGTGTATGCAGTGGTCAGCTCGACAGCGTGCTCCATCATCGCGACGCTTGCCACCGCGCAGATCAGGCGTTCGTTGGGGAGCTGCTCCATGAGCTGGACGAAGCCCCTACCCTCCGCCGGGCCGAGGAGGTTCTCCGCGGGGATCCGAAGGTTGTCGAAGAACAGTTCGGCGGTGTCCTGCCCTTTCTGCCCGATCTTGTCCAGCACACGCCCACGTTCGAAACCCGGTGTTTCATCGGAGACTTCGGCCACGAGCAGCGACATGCCCGACGCGCGCGCCTCGGGGTCGGTCTTCGCAGCGATGATCAACAGATCGCAGTTCCGGCCGTTGGAGATGAAAGTCTTGGCGCCGGAGACGAGGTAATCGCCCCCGGTCGCGACAGCACGGGTGCTGATGGCCTGCAGGTCGGATCCGGTTCCGGGCTCGGTCATCGCGATTGCGCCGATCCACTCCCCCGACGCCAGCTTCGGCAGCCAACGCTGCTTCTGCTCTTCGGTGCCGTACGCGAGAATGTAGTGCGGAACGATCCCGGTGTGCACACCGAGTTGCATCGCACTGTCGCCGGAGCGGATCTGCTCTTCGAACAGGACTGCTTCGTAAGCGAAACTGCCGCCGCCACCGCCGTACTCCTCGGGAACGGACATGCACAGAAGTCCGAGTTCACCGGCCTTGCGGTACACAGATCGGTCGGGATAACCCTGCTCGACGAACTTCGATTCGAGCGGCGCGACTTCCTTGGCGAAGAAATCGCGCGCGAGTTCCCGAACAGCTGCAAGTTCGCTCGCATCGGGTGTGGTGACGACTGCTGTGGACACGCTGCCTCCGGTGTCGCGCGATGATCGGGTTCGCATTCCGTCCCCGTGAATGCACCTAAGGTAATGTCCTTGTTGGCACACTGTCAATAATAGATTTCGGGCAGATTCTCGGCCGCTCCGAACGGTTACGAGCAGAAGTGAGAAGGTATTTTCATGAGCTTGGATGCCGAACCTCGGCGACAGCGTCTAGAACCCGACGCGCGTCGCCGCCAGATCCTCGATTGCGCGATCCGGTTGTTCGGCGAACGCCCGTACGCGTCGGTGTCCGCCACTGAACTGGCGAAAGAAGCCGGGGTCGCGCGGGGCCTGATCAATCACTACTTCGGAGGCAAGCGCGACCTCTACCTCGAGGTCATCAAAGCGATGGTGACCGTGCCACCACCGGACCGAGTCACCGTCCCCGACGGCACTCTCGCCGAGCGGGCGGACGCCTTCATCGATTGGTTCCTGACCATCCTCGAGCGACACGGCAAGACCTGGCTCGTCGCGGTCGCCGGCGGGGGGATGGCAAGCGACCCGGACGTCGGCAAGATCCTCAGCGACGCAGACGACCTTGCCGCAGATCGCCTGCTCGAAGCCCTGGGGCCCACCATCACCGAAGAAGAGTCCCTCGCACTTCACCCGATGATCCGTGCCTACGGCGGCCTGATCAAGTCCACCGGCCGGGAATGGATCGAACGCCGATCATTGACCCGGGAACAGGTGCACACCCTGCTCACCGACACCCTCGTCGTGATCGTCGAATCGACCACTTCGACATCCCGCTCCGCGCGAGGGCATCGTCGGACACACACGGTGGACTAACCTGGAAACATGTCGGATCGGGACCGGACCGCAGACGGGAAACCGCAGAACGCACGACCTCGCGACGCACTGGGTCGTCCCCTGCCTTACGGCGAAGAGGGAGTCGAGGGGATCCCTGAGGACGCGCGCTTCACCCCCGACGAAGCGATCACCGAAGGTCAACGACTCCTCGACCACGGGTATCCGTTCCACGCACACGAGGTGTTCGAGTCCGTCTGGAAGTCCTGCGAACCCGAGGAACGCCCGCTGTGGCAAGGACTCGCTCAGCTCTCCGTCGGCCTCACCCACCTGCTGCGCGGCAACCCGAAGGGCGCGACGTCGCTGTTGCAACAGGGGCAAGCGCGGATTCGCCATTACGAGGACGTGCCGCCTCACGGACTCGACATCGACGGCCTGGCCGCGTGGGCCGATCATCTGCTCACCGAGATCGAACGCGGCGACCCGATCCCCGAACCCCCGACACCACGGTTGAGGATGCCCTGATGCCGATTCGCCCCATGTTTCCGCTGGGTACAGCGCTGCTCCCCGGCGACCACCTTCCCCTGCGCGTGTTCGAGCCGAGGTATCAAGAACTGGTCCGCGACTGCATGGCCGCACCCGACGGTCCCCGTTTCGGGGTCGTACTGATTTCCCGCGGGCACGAGGTGGGTGGCGGCGACCAGCGCACCGACGTCGGCACCATGGCCCGCATCATGGTCGACAACGAGCTCGGCGGTGGGCGCCATACACTCGAATGTATTGCCGAAGAACGTATTCGAATCATCGAATGGCTTCCCGACGATCCGTACCCACGTGCAGAGATCGAGGCGTGGCCCGATACCGGCTCCGACGCTGTGGATCTGAGCGAACTCACCGTACATCTGGGCAGGCTCTACGGTTTGCTCGACAGGCTCACCGAGGGGCGCGCGACGCCCCCGCCGGACGATCTCCCGACCGACCCGGGCGAGCGGCTCTTCGCTCTCGCTCGGCACATTCCGATGGGCGAGGCCGATCGCTATGCAATTCTCAGCGCACCGGGACCCGAGGAGAGACTCCCTTTGCTCATCGACTCCATCTCGAGCACAATTGATCTCGCGGAGTGGCGGCTGAAGAACGGCTGAACGGTGCCCACCTGACAACCGCGAACGTTACAGACAGATACGCCCCGCCGACGTCGTGTATCTGTCCGTCAGGTACGCGGCGGTATCGCCGAGGTGTTCAGACGATCACCACATCGAGGGTCCGCGGACCGTGCACCCCCTCGACACGTTCGAGTTCGATGTCGGAGGTTGCCGACGGTCCGCTGATCATGGTGGTGGGCCGCTCCGGCACCAGCCTGGCCAGCGCCTCCGGCACCCCGACCTCGACGCTGCCCATCGGCACCACGCACACGTGAAGGTCGGGCACCAGCGTCAGTGCGCGGCGCCCCTGATCGGGGCTGCCGTCGAGGAAGATCGTGCCCGTCTCGGCACACGAGACCGTCGATGCCGTCACGACACCGTCGAGACCCTCGAGGGCCGGCGCCGGGACATCGACGCTGTCGACGACCACCTCGCCGTCGAACTGCGACAACCACGAAGAGTCCAGCCCCGCAGGTATTCCCACTCGGCGGACACCTCGAGCGGCCAGCACACGCGCGATCGTGGCGGGCAGTTCCTCCACAGTGCTGCGATGCACGTTGGCCTTGTAGTCGACGAGCCTATCGACGAACAGTTCGTAGCGTTCGTCGTCGGGAAGCCTTCGACCGGTGCGATACTCCCGCGGAACCTCCACGCACTCAGGAGGCGCGAGCACCGACGCGTCGCGGATACGGCCGAGGATCGTCTCGCGCGACGTCATTGCGCGTCTCCGTTCTCGCGCGCCTGCGCGATCGCTGCTGCACCCTCGTCGGACTGCCACCATTGCCGGAAGGTCTGTTTCGGAGGAGCCGGGATGTCGCGGGCTGCCGTCCATCCCGCGAGCGGCCCAGGCAGATTGGAGATCTTGCCCTTCTTACCTGCGACGATCCTCAACGCCCCAGCAGCCTTCTGCGCCGCAGTCCAGCGAGTCGACGACGACATTGCCATCGACGCCGCCTTCATTGCTGCCGCTTCGGGACCGAACTTGGCCTGTTCGACCTTCTGGTGCCGCAATTCGACCAGGAGCGAGGGTATGTCGATCTTCACCGGGCACGCGTCGAAGCACGCGCCGCACAGGCTCGAAGCGAACGGCAGGGTCGCGTTGGGATCCCCGGGTTCGCTCATGCCCGCCAGTTGGGGGCTGAGCACTGCACCGATCGGGCCGGGGTAAGTGGATCCGTAGGCGTGTCCGCCGGTGCGTTCGTACACGGGGCACACGTTCAGGCACGCCGAGCACCGAATGCAGTGTAGTGCTTCGCGTCCCACGCGGTCGGCGAGTGCTGCGGTGCGGCCGTTGTCGAGGAGCACGAGGTGGAAGTTCTGCGGTCCGTCGCCGGGAGTGACCCCAGTCCACATGGAGGTGTACGGATTCATTCGCTCACCGGTGGACGATCGGGGCAGCAACTGCAGGAACACTTCGAGGTCGCGATACGTGGGCAGCAGCTTCTCGATACCCATGACGGTGATCAGCGTGTCGGGCAGGGTCAAACACATGCGGCCGTTGCCTTCGGATTCGACGACGGCGAGGGTGCCTGTCTCCGCGATCCCGAAGTTCGCACCGGACACCGCGACGGGAACGGTCATGAATTTCCGGCGGAGGAACTTGCGGGCCGCTTCGGCGAGATGCGCGGGATTGTCGTCGAGATCCGGGTCCACATCGGCCATCTCGCGCAGGAAGATCTCGCGGATTTCGGTGCGGTTCCGATGGATGGCAGGCACGAGGATGTGCGAGGGCTTGTCGTGTCCGAGCTGGACTATGAGCTCGGCGAGGTCGGTCTCGTATGCGTGGATCCCCTCGTCTTCGAGATGCTCGTTGAGGCCGATCTCCTGTGTGGCCATCGACTTGACCTTGATGACCTCGTCGGATCCGGTCTCGCGGACGAGCCGCGTCACGATGGCGTTGGCTTCGGCGGCGTCCGTGGCCCAGTGCACGATTCCGCCGCGCGCGGTCACTGCGGCTTCGAGCTGTTCGAGTAACTCGGGAAGTCGGTTCAGTACATCGGTTTTGACAGCGGCACCGGCGTCGCGCAGCTGCTCCCAGTCGGGTACCTCGCCGGTGACGGCGAGACGTTTGGCGCGGATGGTGTGCGTCGCTTTGCCGATGTTGCGTCGTAGCTGACCGTTTGCGAGCTCGTGATGTGCTGCGGCCGGAAACGTCTCGGTTCCTCGTAGATTGCCGAATCCGCGCGGCGGGATCGAGGGCAGTCCGAGTGCTGTGGCCGGGCGGGTCCGGGGGGCGGGTCGGGAGGTTGTCATGCCGGAACCGCCTTCGACTCGGTGGCGCAGAGTATCTCTGCGAGGTGAATGGTTCGGGTTCCGGTCTGCAATCGCGACATGCCACCGCCGATGTGCATCAGGCAGGACGAATCGCTCGCGCTGCAGAATTCGGCACCCGTGGTCGAGACGTTGCGGATCTTGTCGGCCAGCATTGCGGTGGAGGTCTCCGCGTTCTTGAGCGCGAAAGTGCCCCCGAAGCCGCAGCACGAGTCGGCTTCGGGGAGTTCGACCAGGTCGATTCCCCGAACCGCGCGGAGAAGCTGCAGTGGTTTGTCTCCGACACGCAGCATCCGCAGTGAGTGACACGTCGGGTGGTACGTCACGCGATGCGGGAAGTAGGCGCCGACGTCGGTGACGCCGAGGACATCGACGAGGAACTCCGACAGTTCGTACGTCTTGGCCTTGACCGTATTCACGCGACCGCACAGGCTCGCGCTGCCGTATCGCGACGCGACGATCTCATGCTGATGCCGTACCGATCCGACGCAGGAGCCGGACGGCGCGACCACGGCATCGATGGAAGGGTCGCCGAACGTACCGGCGTAGTTTTCGACCAGCGGCAGCGCGTCGGGCTGGTAACCGGTGTTGACGTGCATCTGACCGCAGCAGGTCTGCGAGTCGGGGAACACGACCTCGTGCCCGAGCCTGGCCAGCAGAAGAGCTGTGGCTTTGACTGCATTCGGGAACAATGTGTCGCCCAGACACGTGGCGAACAGCGCGACTCGCATGGGAAACTCCGCATCGGCTTGTGTGGTCTGACCACACCCTAGCGGATGAACGTGGACGCCGTCACGGGATTTCGAATTTTCACGATTTCGCCCCCGGGGCTCGATTGTGACACGCATCATGGTGTAGCTTCCCCTGTGGTCTGACCACGTGGTCCGACCACACAGCCAGTCGCCGCACACTGCGGCCGCGATCTCAGGAGCCCCCTTGTGGAAACCGACCTGCTCGCGGTGACCTTCACACCGTCGACGACCGCCGTCGCCGACAGTCTCACCGCCTCCGCACTGCTCGGCCTGGTGCCGCTGCTGACATTCTTCGTCCTGCTCGCGGGATTCAAGCTCAAGGCCTGGTATTCCGGCCTCGGCGCGCTCGCCGTTGCACTGGTCGTCGCGGTACTGGGGTTCGGGATGCCCGCACAGCTCGCCGGACTATCGGCCCTGCAAGGCATTGCGTTCGGCCTGTTCCCCGTGATGTGGATCGTGGTCACCGCGATCTGGTTCTACGAGCTCACAGTCGTCAGCGGCCGGTTCGAAGATCTCCGGCAAGTGTTCAATTCGGTCGGCCGCGGCGACATGCGCGTGCAGGCGATGCTCATCGCGTTCTGCTTCGGCGGAATGCTAGAGGCACTCGCCGGTTTCGGCGCACCCGTGGCGATCACCGGCGCCATGCTCATTGCCATCGGAATGCCTCCCATCCGCGCCGCGGTCACCGTCCTTGTCGCGAACACCGCGCCGGTCGCCTTCGGCGCGATGGCAATTCCGATCACCACCGCCGGCAACCTCACCGGTATCCCGGCCACTGAGATCGCTGCCGTCGTCGGACGCCAGACCCCACTGCTGGCGTTGTTCGTGCCGATGCTGCTGCTCTTCCTCGTGGACGGTCGTCGCGGCTTCCGTCAGGTGTGGCCGATCGCGCTGGTCACCGGCGCTGCGTTCGCGCTTGCCCAGTTCTGGTGCTCGAGCCACTTCTCCTACGAGCTGACCGACGTCGTCGCCTCCCTGGTGGGCCTGGCCGCCGCAGTGATCATGCTGCGCTTCTGGGGCCCTCGCACCCCTGATGACCAACTCTCGCAGGCGTCGGCCGAAGCCATCGGCCCGACCCGCACGATGTTCGCCCTGTTCCCGTACCTGCTGGTGATCGTGGTGTTCGGCATCGCCAAGCTCTGGACACTCGGCGTGGACATCCCGAAGTGGCTGGCATCGACCGATATCAAGATCGAGTGGCCCGGCCTGTACGGGAATCTGCTGAACGAGGACGGCTCCGCGTCGACCGGCGCGATCTACACGCTGCCATGGCTGTCCACTCCGGGCACGCTCCTGCTCATCTCGGGCGCCATCGTCACCGCTGTCTACGCGATATGGAACAACGCCGGAAAGTTCCCGATGGGCGCACGCCTGGCCGTGGTCACCCTCGGGAGCACCGCATGGAAGATGCGCCTGGCCATCGCCACGGTCGCTACCGTGCTCGGCTTGTCGTACGTGATGAATCAGTCCGGGCAGACCGTCGCAATCGGCACGTGGCTCGCGGGCACAGGGGCCGTCTTCGCACTGTTCTCGCCGATTCTCGGCTGGCTGGGTACCGCCGTCACCGGATCCGACACCTCGGCCAACGCACTGTTCGCCCGCCTGCAGCAGGCTGCAGGTCAGACCGCCGGGATCGACCCGACACTGCTGGTTGCCGCAAACACCTCCGGTGGTGTGGTCGGCAAGTTGATCAGTCCGCAGAACCTCACCATCGCGGCCACCGCCGTCGACCGGCCCGGTAGCGAGCCGGAACTGCTGCGCAAGGTGGTCTGGTACAGCATCGGCATGCTCGCCGTCCTGTGTGTGCTTGTGTACCTGCAGTCGACGCCAGTGCTGTCCTGGATGCTGCCCTGACCTGCCCCGACACATAGGCTGTCGAGTCATGTCGCCACAGTCCGAGCCACGCGCGTGGGAACACGTGCTGAACCATCTCGAGCAGATGCTGGTCTCCGGGGAGCTCTCCCCGGGCCAGCGTCTGCCGGGTGAACGCGTACTCGCCGCCGAGCTCGGAGTGGGGCGGTCGTCGGTCCGGGAAGCGCTGCGCGTGATGGAGGCGCTGGGTCTACTCAAGTCGCAGACCGGGTCGGGGCCCACCTCCGGAGCGATGATCGTCTCGCGGCCGACGGGCGGGATGACGATGCTCATGCGGATGCAGGTCGCGGCCCAGAACTTCCCGGTCGCCGACGTCGTGCAGACCCGCCTCGTCCTCGAAACCGAGGTGATGCAGCTGCTCGCCACCCGCAACCCCACACCGGATCTGAGCAACGCCGAAGAACTGCTCGACGCGATGGACGACACCGCGCTGGAGGCGAACGAGTTCCTGGTACTCGACTCGCAGTTCCACATCGCTATGGCAGACGCCGCAGGCAACCAGGTGATCGCGGCGATGATGGCGGGGCTGCGCGAATCCATCGAGGGATACGTCCTGGCCGGGGCACCGCTCGCGATCTGGCCCACGACGTGCGGGCGGCTGCGGCACGAGCATCGTGGTCTGGTCGAGGCAGTGCGTGCGGGAGATGCCGAACTCGCGCGCCGACGGATCGAGGGTCATATCCGCGGGTACTACTCCGAAACGATCGGCGCTCCTCGCCTGTAGAGCGGCCCTGGTAATTGCTCCCCGAAACATCGTGTACTGTAGGTCAGNTTGCTCCCCGAAACATCGTGTACTGTAGGTCAGGCAACGCGGGGTGGAGCAGCTCGGTAGCTCGCTGGGCTCATAACCCAGAGGTCGCAGGTTCAAATCCTGTCCCCGCTACCACGACTTCAGGCCCGGCTTCCCACGGAAGCCGGGCCTGAAGTCTTTTTGTGTCCACTCCCGCCGGGTGAATCCGAACGGTCCGCCCTATTACTTATTACTAGCAGTTACTGTAACCTTCGCTCACATGAACAACCGCAGCCGCGCGCACGGGCCGGACCCTTCCGTGAGCACTGTGATGCCCGTCGCACCCGATCGCGTACTCCTGCACGCCCGCGACGTCCATTTCGACTGGAGTGCGTTGCCCGCGCATTGGGTCCCCGGTGATCCGTTCAGCACCCACGTGCTCAACGTGCTGCATCTTCTTCTTCCCGCCGGTGAGGAGTGGTTCGTCGAGACCTTCGAAGAAGCGCTCCCGCACATCCACGACGAGGAACTCCGCGAGGACGTCCTCGGGTTCATCGGGCAGGAAGCGGTCCACGCCAACGCACACCGCGGTGTTCTCGAGCACCTCCATGCCCGAGGACTCGATCCGACGCCGTTCACCGACCAGATCCAATGGCTGTTCGGACGTCTCCTCGGACCACGCCCCCTGACCGGCTTGCGCGCCGAGAACTACCTCGTCGAGCGACTCGCCATCATCGCAGCAATCGAGCACGTCACGGCGTTCCTCGGCGACTGGGTCCTCAACGCACGAGGACTCGACGCAGCGGGAACGGATCCCACGATGCTCGATCTACTGCGGTGGCACGGCGCGGAAGAAGTCGAGCACCGCAGCGTCGCCTACGACCTGATGCGCTACTTCGACCCCAGTGAGGCACGCCGCCTGCGGACGCAGATCATCGTCGCCCCGATTCTCACCTGGTTGTGGATCCGCGGAACCCGATTCCTCATGTCGCACGACCCCGAGCTCACCGATGCTTCCGGGAGGGCGCGCACACCGCACGTCTCGGATTGGCTCGCCGCGAGCCGGCGCGGCACCATGCCCGGACCGTCCGACCTCGTCAGGCGACTGTCCCGGTACTTCGATCGCACGTACCACCCCAGTCGGGAGGGGTCGACCGCCCAGGCCGTCCGCTACCTCGCCTCCTCCCCCGCGGCCCGCGGAGCACACCGGTGACCGGCCTCCCCGTTCGGCAGGAACGTCCGCACGACCTCCGTGGACGTAGACGGCCCGACCGCGCGATGAGGCTCCTGAAAGTGCTCGTCGACCGGTACGTCGGCGTGGTTGCCCCACTCGGTGGCGGGACCGGACACCTTCCGCAGACGGACCCGGAGATCCGACTCACCGTGTCGCGCAAGGAGGTCGTGGCCGCCGACGAGGACGTGGTGCAGTTGACATTGCAGGCGCCGGATGGCGCAGCGCTGCCACTGTGGCACCCGGGGGCGCATCTCGACGTGCACCTGAAGTCCGGACGGCGCAGGCAGTATTCGCTGTGCGGTGATCCTGCCGACACCGGCAGCTACGTCGTGGCGGTGCGCCGTGTGCCCGACGGCGGTGGCGGATCACTCGAAATGCACGCGCTCGAACCAGGAGACACAGTGTCTGTGCGGGGTCCCCGCAACGGATTTCCGTTCGTGGCCGACGAGCGAGTGCTCTTCCTCGCGGGCGGCATCGGGATCACGCCGATCCTGGCGATGATTCGCGCTGCGGAGCTCACCGGTATCGACTGGCTCCTGACATACACGGGCCGAACTCGCAGCGCGATGCCGTTCGTCGACGAGCTCGAACAGCGCTACGGTGAACGGGTTTTCATTCGTCCCGACGACGAGTACGGTGCCCCCACCGGCGACGACCTCCTGAGCGCGGCGCCTGCCGGAGGTGCCGTCTACTGCTGCGGTCCCGCGCCGATGCTCGACACCGTGCAAAACGGATTCGGCAATACCGGTGCCCACGCGCTGCACTTCGAACGGTTCGGCGCACCGCCCATCGTCGACGGCCGCCCGTTCGAGGTGCAACTGGCGAGCACCGGGGCAGTTCTTCCGGTGGCCGCAAACGAATCTGTACTCGACGTGATCCGCCGACACCGTCCCGACGTCCCCTACTCGTGCAGGCAAGGTTTCTGCGGCACGTGCCGCACACGCGTCCTGTCCGGCAGCCCCGACCACCGCGAGAACCGGCTCACCGCAGACGAACGCCGCGAAGAGATGCTCGTCTGTGTCTCCCGCGCCGACGGCCGGCTCGTACTCGACCTCTGAGGAACCGCATGCGCACACGTATCGTCACCAATGGGCCGATCCGCCTTCATACCGTCGAAGAGGGAAACCCCGAGGGGCCGGTCCTGATCCTCGTCCACGGCTGGCCCGACACGCATATGCTGTGGGACCGGGTAGTGCCTCACCTGGCCGATGAGTTCCGCATCATCCGATTCGACAATCGCGGTGCGGGCGCCTCCACCGTTCCCCGGGATGTCGCCGCCTACCGGTTGACGCACCTCGCCACCGACCTATTCGCGGTGATCGACGCGATGGGCCCCGATACCCCCGTTCACCTGCTCGCACACGACTGGGGTGCAGTGCTGTGCTGGGAAGCGGTGTGCGAACCGGGGGCCGCCGAACGCATCGCGTCGTACACCTCGGTGTCGGGACCCAATCTCGACCATCTCGCGATGTGGATGCGTCGACGCCTCCAGCAAGGACGCCCGCTCGGGCCACTCGAGCAAGCACTGGCTTCCGCCTACACCGTTCTCTTCCAGATTCCGGGGCTACCCGTGCCCGCGCTTCGTTGGTGGTTCTCCCGCCACTGGCCGAGCTTCGTCGGGGCCTTCGATCGCACCGATTCCGCGGCGATCGGGCCGCTCGCACCCACCGTCGCCGACGACATGGTGCACGGACTGAAGCTGTACCGGGCGAACGTGCGCCAGCGTCTGCTCCGGCCGCGCGAACGTCGAACCGACGTTCCGGTGCAGCTCGTCCAGAATCTTCGTGACCTGGCAGTGCGCCCTGTCGGGTACGAGGACACCGAACGGTGGGTGACGGATCTGCACCGCGAGCCGCTCGACGCAGGCCACTGGTCGCCGCGGTCGCACGCCGGCGAACTGGCGGAGCTCACAACCCGCTTCGTCCGGTCTGTCGACGCCGGTACCGCCGCGCAAAGCAGGAACGCCGAGTAGATTTCGCGTCAGAGCAGATCGCCCGAGGAGGTGCGATGAGCAATGACGCCGATGCTGCGGACCGTCCACGTGCACCTCGGTGGTTACGACCGACGATCATCGCGGTGTTCTTTGCGATCGCGTTCTACCAGATGTCGGGCTGGTTGTTCCACAACCTGAAAGGCTTTCTCGGCCTGCTCTTCCTGGCGTGGCTATTCAGCGTCACCATCGAGCCGATCGTCGACCTGCTGGAGCGTCGAGGCCTCCGACGAGGGGCCGGTACCGGGTTGGTCATGGTGAGCCTGTTCGTGCTCACCGTCGGGTTCTTCGCGCTGTTCGGCACCATCCTCGCCGAACAGGTGGCACAGTTGCTCACCACACTTCCCGACGCTCTGTCGCGTGTGACCGATTGGGCGAACCGCACATTCGACACCAACTTCAAGACCGGCGACGACCTGCTCCACCTCACGCCGGACACGATCCGCGATCTCGCGCAGCGATTCACACCGGGCGTGCTCGGCGTCGTGAGCACCCTGGTCGGCGCGCTCTTCCAGTTGCTGACGATCCTCCTGTTCGTGTTCTACATGTCTGCAGAGGGCCCGAAGATGCGGCGGGCGATCTCGAGTTGGTTTCCCGCGCGGCAGCAGAAAGTGATCGCGGAGGTATGGGAAACGTCCGTCGAGAAAGCAGGCGGCTACGTCGTGTCGCGGTTGATCCTCGCTGCGGCGAGCACCATCGCGACCGGGATCTTCCTGCTGATCATCGGTGTGCCCTACTGGTTACCGCTCGCGATCTGGACCGGAGTCGTCTCCCAGTTCATCCCGACGCTCGGTACTTATCTGGCGATCGCACTGCCCGCGATCATCGCTGCCGCATCGCAACCACTCGATGGGGTGTGGGTGGTCGTGTTCGGCACGCTCTATCAACAGGTCGAGAACTATGTGCTGCATCCCCGGATCACGGCACGCACCGTGTCGATCCATCCTGCGGTGGCCTTCGGTTCGGTGATCGTCGGGGCGACCCTGTTCGGCGCGGTCGGAGCACTCGTTTCGGTGCCGGTGGTCGCAATCCTGCAGGCTCTCGTCGAGTCCTACGGAACGCGCTACGCGCTGATCGAACAACCCGACTCGACGGCGCCACCCCCCGATCCGGACAGCACAGCGCCTCCGGGCCCAGAGGACCCGAAGGCGCGCTGACGCGGCAAGGCCAGGCCGTCAGACGATGAGCTTCGCGGCCGTCGCAGCGACCACTTCTTCGGTGGTGACACCGGGCGCGGTCTCGACGAGCTTCAGCCCCTCGTCGGTGACATCGATGACGGCGAGATCGGTGATGATCCGCTGGACGCACCGTTTGCCGGTGAGCGGCAGTGCGCATTCCTCGAGAATCTTCGGGTCGCCCTTCTTGGTGACGTGATCCATCATCACGATGACGCGCTTGGCGCCGTGCACGAGGTCCATCGCGCCGCCCATGCCCTTGACCATGGCGCCCGGAATCATCCAGTTGGCGATATCGCCCCTGGCCGAGACCTGCATCGCACCGAGCACTGCGACATCGATCTGACCGCCGCGGATCATGCCGAACGATTGCGACGAGTCGAAGTACGAGGCACCGGGGATCGCGGTGATCGTCTCCTTACCCGCGTTGATGAGCTCGGGATCGAGCTCCTCCTCGGTGGGGTACGGACCGACGCCGAGCACACCGTTCTCTGCGTGCAGGATGACCTCGATGCCGGGCTCGATGAAGTTCGGCACCAGCGTGGGCATGCCGATACCGAGGTTGACGTACTGACCGTCGCGCAGTTCTCCGGCGACGCGCGCGGCCATCTGTTCGCGGGTCATGCCCTTTGCCGACTGTGTCATGAGCGCACCGTCCGATTCTCGATTCCGACCTCGATCTTGCCGACGTGCACCACTCGCTGCACGTGGATACCGGGGGTGTGAATCTCGTTGGGATCCAGTTCGCCCGGCTCGACGAGGTGCTCGACCTGAGCGATCGTGATCCGCCCCGAGGCCGCGGCGGGCGGGTTGAAGTTGCGGGCCGAGGCCCGGTAGACGAGGTTGCCGTGCCGATCGCCCTTCCAGGCGTGCACGAGTGCGTAGTCGGCGGCGATACCGCGTTCCATCACGTAGGTCTGGCCGTCGAACTCGCGGGTTTCCTTGGGCTGCGAGGCAAGCTTGATGCCGCCGTGCCCGTCGTAGCGCAGCGGCAGGCCGCCTTCTTCGACCGCGGTACCGACACCTGCGGGAGTGAAGAACGCGGGGATACCGGCGCCACCGGCCCGCATCCGCTCGGCGAGTGTGCCCTGCGGGGTGAGCTCGACTTCGAGCTCACCCGAAAGGTACTGACGGGCGAATTCCTTGTTGGCACCGACGTACGACGAAATCGTGCGACGGATACGGCCCTTCTCGAGAAGAAGACCCAGACCGAAACCGTCGGTACCGCAGTTGTTGCTGACAGTCTCCAGGTCGGTTGCGCCCTGCTCGAGAAGCGCGTCGATGAGGATCTCGGGGATGCCGACCAGGCCGAATCCACCGACGGCGATGGTCACACCGTCGGGGATGTCGGCTACTGCCTCGGCGGCGGAGGCAACGACTTTGTCCATGCATGCCAGAATAACCGGCGACGTACGTAATGTGAACCCTCGTCCGCAATACGAACATCTCCGCCCAAGACCGTTGCTTCACGCTCAGGACCGCACTAGCCTGTCCGCATAGCGTCCATCCGTCCTCATTGCGAACAAATGGAGCATGCATTGACTGTCACGCTGCACTACGAACAGCACGGAGACCCGTCCGCGCCGACTGTGCTCTTTCTCGGCTCGCTCGGATCCGACCTGTCGATGTGGCAGTCGCAGATCGACGCACTGTCCTCGACCTGGCACGTCGTCGCTGTCGACCACCGCGGGCACGGTTCGTCGCCCACACCGCCCGGCCCCTACACGATGAGCGCACTGGGAGCCGACATCCTCGCGCTGCTCGACTCCCTGGACGTGCAGTCCATGCACTACGTCGGACTCTCCCTCGGGGGTGCCGTGGGCCAGTGGCTCGCGGCGAACCATCCCGAGCGCGTCGACTCGCTCACGCTGTTGTGCACGTCGTCGGCGTTCCTGCCCGCCCAGCCGTGGCTCGATCGCGCCCGCACCGTGCGCGCCGACGGACTAGGCTCCATCGCCGCATCCATCGTGTCGCGCTGGTTCAGTCCCGGTCGCGCCGAGAGCGATCCAGACCTCGTCAGCAGGCACGTCGCGATGGTCGAGGGCACCACCGACGAGGGCTACGCCGCATGCTGCGAAGCCCTCGCGACCTGGGACGGCCGCGACGGTCTTGCCCGCATCACCGCACCCACTCTCGTGATCGCAGGCGAAGAAGACCCCGCCACCCCGCCCGCCGTGATGCAGGCCCTGGCCGACGGCATCGCCACCGCCGAGTTCCACGTCGTCGCACCCGGCGCGCATCTCGCGAACGTCGAACAGGCAGACACGGTCACGCAGCTGATCACCGAGCACTTGAAGAAGAACCTGTCGTGACCGATACCGATACGAGCCCGGTCGTGAAGGACGCCTCCCCCGACTACGTCCAATCGCTCGCCCGCGGGCTGTCCGTCATCAAGGCGTTCGACGCAGAGAACCCGCGCCGTACCCTGTCCGACGTCGCGCGCGCAACCGATCTCACCCGCGCGACCGCGCGCCGTTTCCTGCTCACGTTGACCGAGCTCGGGTACGTGCGCACCGACGGATCCCATTTCTGGCTCACCCCGAGGGTCCTCGAACTGGGATACAGCTACCTGTCGGCACTGTCGTTGCCCGAGGTCGCGCGACCGCACCTCGAGTCGCTCGCCCAGAGAATCCACGAGTCGACGTCGGTGTCGGTGCTCGATCGCGACGACGTCGTCTACGTCGCCCGTGTTCCGGTCAACCGCATCATGACCGTCACCATCACCCTCGGCACGCGCTTCCCCGCCTACGCCACGTCGATGGGCCGTGTCCTACTCGCAGGCTTGCCCGACGGCGAACTCGACGACTACCTCGCCCACGCCGACCTGGAACCCATAACCGGTACCACCGTGCAGACCCGCGACACGTTGCGCACAGAACTCGAGAAGGTGCGCCGCGACGGATTCTGCATCGTCGACCAGGAACTCGAAGAGGGACTGCGGTCGCTCGCCGCACCGATCCGCGACGCATCCGGCGCCGTTGTGGCCGCGGTGAACATCTCCACCCATGCCGCCCGCTACTCGATCGAAATCCTCCGCGACCGGCTGGTCCCCGCCCTCGTTTCCACGGCGGACGAGATCTCGTCGGATTACGCCCGCACCCAGACGAATTGATCGGAGAGAGAACTGATGACCGACGTAGTGATCTGCGAACCGCTTCGCACCCCGGTCGGCCGCTTCGGCGGCGCCCTGAAGGACATCGCACCGGAAGACCTTGCTGCCACCGTCATCCGCGAGATCGTGTCGCGTACCGGTATCTCGGGATCCGACATCGACGACGTCATCCTCGGGCAGGCGTCCCCGAGCGGCGAGAACCCGGCGATCGGACGTATCGCCGCACTCAACGCCGGCCTCGGCGTCGAGGTTCCGGGCATCCAGGTAGATCGACGCTGCGGCTCCGGTCTCCAAGCGATCCTGCAGGCCATCATGCAGGTGCAGACCGGCGGCAGCGATCTGATCCTCGCCGGGGGCGCCGAGTCCATGAGCCAGGCAGAGTTCTACGCGACCGGGATGCGCTGGGGCGTCAAGGGTGAGGCAGTCGCCCTCAACGATCGGCTCGCGCGTGCCCGTGTCACCGCCGGCGGCCGCGACTTCCCCGTCCCCGGCGGCATGATCGAGACCGCCGAGAACCTGCGCACCGAATTCTCCATCAGCCGTGAAGACCAGGACGCGCTCGCCGTGCAGTCGCACCAGCGTGCCGTCGCCGCACAGAAGAACGGTGTGTTCGCGCAGGAGATCGTGCCCGTGTCGGTGCCGCAGCGCAAGGGTGAGGCGCTGGTCGTCGACACCGACGAGCATCCCCGCGCCGACACCACCGTCGAGACCCTCGCGAAGCTGCGCCCGATCCGGGGCAAGATCGATCCCGAGTCCACCGTCACTGCGGGCAACGCGAGCGGCCAGAATGACGGCGCCGCACTCGCGATCGTCACCACCGCGGACAAGGCCGCCAAGCTCGGCCTGCGTCCCCTCGCCCGGCTCGCGAGCTGGGCGGTGGCCGGAGTTCCGCCGCGCACCATGGGAATCGGTCCGGTCCCTGCCAGCGAGAAGGCGCTGGGCCGTCTCGGCCTGACTCTCGCCGACATGGACGTCATCGAACTCAACGAAGCATTCGCCGCGCAAGCACTCGCCGTGACCCGCACGTGGGGTATCGGTGCGGACGACAGCCGGCTCAATCCCAACGGTTCCGGCATCTCGCTCGGTCATCCCGTCGGCGCGACCGGCGGCCGAATCCTCGCTACGCTGCTGCGCGAATTGGACCGCCGCGAAGGACGTTACGGGCTCGAAACGATGTGCATCGGCGGCGGGCAGGGTCTCGCTGCGGTATTCGAACGCATCGCCTGATCGGTGCCCGGTCGTGCCGGCGCGGACGTCACCGCTCCGGCGCGACCTGCACCAGCAGCTTCCCGAAGTTCTTTCCCTCGAGCAGACCGATGAACGCCTCGGGGGCGTTCTCCAGACCGTCGACGATGTCCTCGCGGTACTTCAGATCGCCGCTACGCACCCAACCCGACACGTCGCGTAGGAAATCGCGGTACATCTCGGACACGAACTCCGATTGGATGAATCCCCGGATCGTGAGGCTCTTGACGAGCACGAGCGAGAAGAACCCGGGCAGCCGGTCGCGACGTTCGAGGTCGGCGCCGTTGTACTGGGCGACGAGCCCGCACACCGGAATCCGCGCATAGAGATTCAGCAGCGGCATCACCGCGTCGGCGACATGCCCGCCGACGTTCTCGAAGTACACGTCGATGCCATCGGGTACCGCGTCGGCGAGTTTCTGCGCGAAGTCGGGGTCGCGGTGGTCGACAGCTGCGTCGAATCCGAATTCGTCGAGCAGCGCCTTGCATTTCTCCGGTCCGCCCGCGATACCCACTGCGCGGGCACCCTTGCGTTTCGCGATCTGGCCGACCGCGGATCCGACAGGCCCGGTCGCAGCCGCCACGACGACGGTCTCGCCTTCCTTCGGCTGCCCGATCTTCAACAGTCCCGAGTAGGCCGTGAACCCCGGCATCCCCAGTACACCGAGTGCCGTGGACAACGGCGCTGCACCGGGGTCGAGCTTGCGCACCTCGTCACCATTGATGACTGCATGGGATTGCCAGCCTGCGCCCGCGAGGACATAGTCGCCGACAGCGAGGCCCGAGTGTCGCGATTCGACGACCTGGCCGACCGTGCCCCCGACCATCACGTCGTCGAGCTCGACCGGCTCTGCATACGACTTGGCGGTACTCATCCGGCCGCGCATATACGGATCGAGAGACAGGTAGACGGTCCGCAGCAGGACCTGCCCGTCGGACAGGGCGGGGAGGCCGACGACCTCGGTTCGGAAGTTGTCGGTCGTGGGCGTCCCGTCGGGGCGAGACGCAAGGACGATACGTGTGCTCTGGATCTCCGACGATGCGCTCATACTCTCGCAGTCTGCCCTAACTGTCTCGTCGACGTCAGGCCGCTCCGGGACGATCACCTCGCGGAGGCTCGTAGTTCGAGAACAAGCGGGAATGGATGGCCTCGGTGAACGAAGGACCGTCGTGCTCGACGGTGCGGTGCGGACGCTGATGCTGGGTCTGCGACCTGACCTTGGCGTTGGACGTGGATCGGATCGACACATCGACTCCTCTCGGATATGGGAGGAGGGTGCTGACTACCGCACACCATGCGTGACCTGGTGTGCGCCCCCCTTTCGCATACATATACCCGGTCGGGTCGCGGGGCGCACACGTCAGTCCCGCACCGCACTCCCATCAGCCGATCAACGTCTCCAAGCATTCACGGCCTCACACGGATTCACGTGCGATAGGCATCGGCGCGGTGGGAAGTCGCCAGCGCACCGAGCGCGCCATCACCAACCGATACCGGTCATCTGGCGGCGTAGTCACTCTCCCGACGACCGGGCATCGCGCATCATCCGGGACAGGTCCTGAGCATCGACTACTTCCCCGCTCTCGACTTCGTCCCGCCCGGTGCGATGCGCCGCCAGCAGGTCGGTATCCGACAACACTGCGATCGTCTCCCGCAACGCGTCGTAGTCGTCGGCACCCAGTAGGACCGCAGCACGGCGTCCGTTGCGGGTGATCTCGAATCGTTCATGGGTGTGTTCGGCCGCATCGACCAGGCGCGACAGCTGCGCCCGGGCATCGGCAACAGGAAGAGTCGACATGTACATAATTCTGGCCTAACCCTCGCGCACGTCGCTCCGAACTCAACGGCCGCCTACACAAAACGCTCGGCTGGGATACCCAGCCGAGCGTCTTCGCGATCTGATCACCACCGACCGGCAGCAGTGTCGGGTGGCCCCTTGCAACTGTCTGCGATCGGGCCTCGTTCGTGGAACTTTCGTTGAGGCGCCGGGGTTCCTACGAGACCGGGACAGGTTCCCGTGCGGCCGCCGCAGCCTTCTTCTTCGCCCGTTTGCTCAGGTTCTTGGTTGCGCCCGTCTTGGGCGCAGCAGCCTTCGATGCGTCCGACTTCGGCGCGTCGGCCGGCTTCTCTTCTTCGGCAGGGGCTGCCGGTTCGAGTTCCTGCGCGTAGTAGAAGTGCGGGCGACGGTGGCCGAGGAACGAACCGCACCACGACATCACCGCGATGTACCGGTTGCGGAATCCGACGAGGTACACCAGGTGCACAGCGAGCCACAGGACCCACGCGATGAACCCGGTGAGTTCGATCTTGCCGACGCGGGTGATCGCGCGGAAGCGGTTGATGATCGCCATGCTGCCCTTGTCGCGGTACTGGAACGCGGTCCCCGCGGGCGCCTTGCCGAGGATCAGCTTCGCGACATGCCGGCCGCCCTGCATCGCGAACGGCGACTGCGCGGGCAGGTTGTCGAGCGTGACCATGTCGCCGATGGCGTAGATGTTGTCGGCGCGTCCGACGGTGAAGTCGTTGTCGACGAGAAGTCGCCCGCTCCGGACGGTCTCGCAACCCGTGCGCTCGGCGAGCACGTCGGCGAAATCGTTGGCCTGGATTCCGGCCGACCAGATGATCGTCTCGGCCGTGAGGCGGCGGCTCTCGCCGGTGTCCGCCGTCTTCAAGGTGGCGCCGTGTTCGTCGATGTCGGTGACCATCGTGCCGACAACGACATCGACACCGGCCTTCTCGAGCGATTCCTTCGAATACTCGCTGAGCTTGCCGCCGAACGGCGGGAGCACCTTGTCGGCGCCCTCGACGAGCGTGACGGTGACGTCCTCGCCCTTGATGTTGCCGATCGACTCCGCGAAGTAGCGCTGGGCGAGTTCCTTGATCTGCCCGGCCAGTTCGACACCCGTCGGGCCTGCGCCCACGACGATGAAGCTGAGCAGGTTCTTGCGGAGCTCCGGGTCGGTCGTGATGTGCGCTTCCTCGAAGCAGCGGATGATCTGGCGACGCAGGCGTTCGGCGTCGTCGACCGTCTTGAGAGCGAAGGTCAGGTCGGCGAACTCGTCGCGGCCGAAGTAGGCCTGCCGAGCGCCGGTCGCGGCGACGAGGTGCTCGTAGCCGAGGGTGTGACGCTTGCCGCCGGCCTCGTACACGACGGTGTTGTCGTCGGGGTTCACATCGACCACGCGGCCGAGACGCACATCGGCGTTCGGGTACTTCGCGAGGATGGCGCGCACGGAGGGAGCGATCTCGCCGGGCGAAATGACGCCCGTCGCGACCTGGTACAGCAGGGGCTGGAAAAGGTGCTCGGTGGTCTCCGAGATGAGGACGAACGGCGTGCCTGCCTTGCCGAGCTTCTTCGCCACGGCGAGAGCACCGAATCCGGATCCGACGATCACTACCTCGGTCCGGTCGACGACGGTCGTCACTCCCTTGTCTGCACCACCCATGCTGTCGATACCTCCACATTGAAGTTCATGTATGACCTCCAACCTAGGTATCTACCTCCCTTGGTATCCAGTAACCTGGGATATTCGAAAAACTGTTATCTGTTCTGCTCATAAATGAGGTGAGATGGACTTCCGGCAGCTACGTTATTTCCTCGCGGTCGGCGAGGAGTCCAGCTTCTCCCGCGCGGCCGAGCGGTGCTTCATCTCGCAGTCCGCGATCAGCCACCAGATCGCGAAACTGGAGCATGAGCTGGGCACGAGCCTGTTCGACCGCTCGACGCGATCGGTCAAGCTCACCGCTGCCGGCCTGCGGCTGATGCCGATCGCGTCGGAAGTTCTCAGCCTCGAAGCGCGCGCCTTCGAAGTCGCCACCGAACCTCGCGACAGCATCCGCATCACTGCCAACATGAGCTTCGCAACGCAGAGCCTCGACGCAATCTCCCAGGTCCGCGAGCGTTACCCCCACATCGACGTCGAGTTCGTCATCAAGGATTTCACCGACCGCGTCAACGCTGTCGCCTCGGGCGAAGCCGACCTCGCCCTGATCCGCGGCGAGGTGGATCGCCCGGGCCTCGAAACGGTGCGACTCGGCATCGAGGATCTGGTGATCGTGACCTCGGGCCACCATCCGCTGTCCGCATTCTCGACCGTCGACCTGGGCGAGCTGGCCCACTTTCCCCTGTTGCTGCCGCCGCGGAACAGCCAGGTGCTGCTGCACCGCGTCATAGAGGACGCGTTCGTCGAAGTGGGGCGACGTGTCCGCCTCGGTCCGGCGATCGCAAGCGATCACACGGCCACCCTCGAGGTCCTCACCAATCCGCGCGCCTGGACGGTGCTGTACGCCAGCACCGCCTCCGAGACCCCCAGCAAAGGGCTGAAGTTCATGCGCGACAACCGTCGTCTGCTGCGGGTGCCGGTATGCGGCGTGGTACGGAGCGGCACGGCCCCGACCCCCGAACTCGAGTTCTTGGTCCAGGCCCTCGCGTATTCGATCGTGCCTGCGAGCAACAGTGTTGTTCCCGCGCGCGACGCCGGTAGCTGACTCCTCCGACCGACGGTCCGTCCCCGAAGTCGGGACTTCCAGCTCTGGACGAGTGACCGAGCATCTGACAACATCAATTGTCACAGTTCGGACGCTGAAAGGCTGCGCATGACCACTCCGATTCCGTCGCGCCACCCCGACGCACCATGCGCTGTTCCCACAGGGATCAAAGCGTTCGGCCTGATCATGGGGCTGCGCAAGCCCGACGAGGCACAATTTCGCCGCATGGGCGAATGCCTTCTCGTCGGGGACGCACCCGCCGACCGCCTCGTCGACTGGATGTACTCGGTCGGATCGGCAGACACCAGACCGCTGTTCGAGAAGGCGCTCGCCGACGGCATCGACAGCATCGACGACGCGCCCCCGCCACTCCGAGATTTCTTCACCGAAGTCGAAACCGTGCCCGACTGGGTCGACTGGGACAAGATCGAACTCGGGGCGCGCGTGATGCGCAGCGGCGGCGCCGATGGTCTGTACATCGCCCGCGACGTCGCCTTGCTCGGCGGCTACATGTTCTCCGGATTCAACCGGACACTCCTGCGGACCGGAGCGCTCGAGAAAGGGTCGAACGCGCGATTCGCCGAAACATCCCAATGGGCGATCGACGTCATCAGCCCCGGCGGGCTCACCCCGCGAGGCATCGGTTACCGCTCGACCGTTCATGTCCGGCTCATCCACGCGATCGTCCGGCGCCATGTCTCGGCCATGCCCGACTGGAGCACCGAAACGTGGGGTATACCCATCAATCAGACCGACATGGCCGCGACCCTCGTCGGCGCGCTGGTCGCACCGGTCATGGGCGGAATCGGCATGGGCATGGTGAATCGCCCCGCAGAGTACGAAGCCGTCGCGCACCTGACCCGATACGTCGGGACGCTGATGGGAGTAGCCGACGAGTTCCTGCCCATCGGCTTCCGCGATTGCGTCCGAGTGCTTCTCCACACGTCGTATGCACTGTCGACGCCGGACGAGACCACGAAGCAGCTTTCCGTCCCCATGGCCGACGACCCACTGGCCTGGAACTATCCGACCGGGCAGAGCTTTCGCCGCCGGCTCGCGCGATCGCAGCACCTGTCGATCACGGCGGCCTTCCTCGGCCCCGGCGCCATGCGGGAACTCGGCCTGCCGATGTTCGTCCTGCCCTGGTACCCGGTACTCAAACTGCCACTCAACCTCCTGCGGTCGTGTGCTGCGCTACGCCGTGACGGACGCGAACGTGCCGCCGCGCGGGGTGTGCGCGAACAGCAGCACTTCATGAAGACGATGCTCGACGGGGGCGCGACCATCGGCCACTCGGCGACACTCACCCACCCCGCTGCGTAGGGTCTGCGGCCCGGGCTCCTGTACGAAGCCTTCCGCTCCACTGCTCAGTGCGAGTAGTCCTCTCGTCCTGCCCAGCACCGACTTCGAGATGATGACACCCCATATCAGCCTTCGGATGACATGATCCGACCATGACTGCACCCATCGCACTGCCCCGCATCATGCGCATCGGTGGCGGCGCCGTCGGCGAGATCGGCGACGTTGTCTCGGGCCTCGGCCTGTCACGCCCGCTGGTGGTGACCGATTCGTTCCAAGTGGGCACCGGCGCCGCCCAGAAGATGCTCGACAACCTCGAGGCAGCCGGCGCCACACCACGCCTGTTCGCCGACGCCGTACCCGACCCGACCACCGACTCGCTCGCGGCGGGTGTCGCCGCGCTCACCGAGCACGACGCCGACTCGGTGATCGGGTTCGGTGGTGGCAGCCCGATGGACACCGCGAAGGCACTCGGCATCCTCGGGCGGCAGGGCGGGCAGATGCGCGAGTACAAGGCCCCGCGCAACAACGTCGGGCCGGCCCTCCCGATCATCGCCGTACCCACCACAGCCGGAAGCGGCTCGGAAGCAACCCAGTTCACCGTCATCACCGACAGCGCCAACGACGAGAAGATGCTCTGCCCCGGTCTGGCGTTCCTTCCGGTCGCCGCGGTGATCGACTACCGACTGACTCTGTCGATGCCGCCGAGACTCACCGCCGACACCGGTGTCGACGCCCTCACCCACGCCATCGAGGCCTACGTCAGCCGCAAGGCCAACCCGTTCTCGGACAGCCTTGCGCTCATCGCCATCGGCACGATCGGTCGCATGCTGCGACGTGTGTATGTCGACGGCAGCGACGACGAAGCACGCGAGCAGATGATGCTTGCCGCCACCCAGGCCGGGATCGCGTTCTCCAACTCGTCCGTCGCCCTCGTGCACGGTATGAGCCGACCCATCGGTGCGCATTTCCATGTCGCGCACGGACTGTCGAACGCGATGCTCTTCCCTGCCGTCACCGCCTTCTCTGTCGGAGCAGCAGAATCCCGCTACGCCGACTGCGCGCGAGCGCTGGGCGTGGCCATCAGCAGCGACGACGACACAGCCGCGGCGAACAACCTCGTCGAGGCACTACGCGAACTGTGTCGCGATGTCGAGGTTCCCACACCGAAGGTCTACGGCATCGACAAGGCTCGGTGGGACGAACTGATCCCGCTGATGGCCGAGCAGGCACTGGCTTCCGGCTCGCCGAACAACAATCCGCTGGTTCCGACCGACGCCGAGATCCGCGACCTCTACGCACAGGTGTACGGCTGAGAAAGTGTGAATTCAGGAGACCTTTCCCAGTTCGAGATGCGGCCAGTCGGCGATATCGCGTCGCAGCTGCCGGTCGTGTGTCGCGAGCACGACCACCGCATCGGTCACTCCGAGCGCCTCGGTCAGCTCGTCGACGAGCGTGATCGACAGATGGTTGGTGGGCTCGTCCAGCAACAGCACATGGGGGCGGGCGGCGAGTACCATCGCGAGATCCAGTCTGCGTTGCTGCCCCATCGACAGATCCCGAACTCGTTGATCCAGGTCATGATCGGTGAACAGACCCAGCTCCTCGAGCGCCACCACCTCCGCGCCCGGCACGACACCTGCGGATTCGAGCGCGCCGACGTGCCTGTCGTAGACGTCTCTCACGGACGCCCCGGACGGCATCGGTGACTCCTGGGCGAGCCGCCCGACCCGCACGTGCTCGACGATCTCCAGATCTCCGGAGGTGGGCGGTAATTCGCCTGCGAGCACACAGAGGAACGACGACTTGCCGGCCCCGTTGGGTCCGGTCACCGCGAGCCGGCTGCCCGCGCCGAGCGTGAGTGAGACCGGCGTGCGGAGACGACCCGACACGGCAACGTCCTCTGCTCGAATCAGCGGGGCGTCGGTACCGATCCCGTCGAGCTCCGCGCCGAGCGCGGGCATCGAGAATTTCAGCGGCGGTGGTGGAGTGGTGACGGCATGCTCGTCGAGCGTCTCCTGTCGTCGATGCACCGACTGCACCAGGGCGGGGGCGCGGGTGGCGCGCTGGTGCTTGCCGGTCCCCTTGTCGGGGCGCCAGCCGGAGACGAGCCGGTTCCGGGCTGCCTCGAGATCGACGGCAAGACGCGCATGCTCCGCCTGCTGACGGTTGTACTCGTCGACCCACCGCTCGTACTCCGCGACTCGCCCCTTGCGATATCCGGCGTACCCGCCGCCGTACAGGCGTGGACGACCGTCGACACTGGGGTCGAGGTCGAGAATCGACGTCGCGACGTCAGTGAGCAGAGCACGATCGTGACTGACGAGGACGACGCCACTGCGGGTGGTACGCAGCCGCTCGGTGAGGTACTCGAGCCCTGACGCATCGAGGTGGTTGGTCGGTTCGTCGAGGAGCAGGAAATCGTGCTCGGCGCCGAGCAGAGCAGCCAGCCGAACGCGGTAGCGTTGCCCCACCGACATTTCGGTGAGCAGCCGCGACCGATCGGTTATCGCCCCCAGGGCATCTAGGGCGGAATCGACCCGGCGGTCGGCGTCCCACGCGTCAAGCTGCTCGGCGGCATCGAGGATGTCGGTATACACCTCCGCCGCACCGGGTTCCTGCTCGGCGAGGGCAACTGTTGCCTCGTCGAGCAGGCGCAGCACTTCACGAACATGGACGAGCTCGATGTCGATGAGGTCACCGACCGTGCGGGTCTCGGTGACGGCCATCTCTTGCTCGGCGACCCCGAGCGACCCGAAGCACCGCACTGTGCCCGAATCTGGTTCGAGCCGGCCTGCCAGCACATTGATCAGAGTCGTCTTACCGCGACCGTTGTCGCCGGCGACACCGAGCCTCGCACCGGGCGTCAAGGCGAGGTCGACGCCCTGCAGTACAGGACGGCCACCGCGTGCGACGTGCACGCCGGTCGCTCCGAGTTGCGCACGCGCACGTCGGGGCAGGGTGATAGTGATGGTCATTCTTCCTCCGGATGGAGGCGCGTCGACCACGGCAATATGGACGACTGCGCTTCTGACGAACGGCCGCGCGAGCGGCCTACGGACACACGTCGGCCCCGCCCGGCTACATCACGGGTCGCGGGGCCTGTGTCGTCAGTGGAAAAGAAGCGCTTGGATCACGTTGCCCAGAATACCGATCACTGCGACGACGTCAATCGAATTGATTGTTCATGCTTTCGGGCGAACACCTTCGAGAGCAGCGGTGAACCGCTCCTCGTATGCCGCGGCGAGCTCCCCGAGAGCCGCGACGCAGTCTTTTTCGTAGGCCGGTGCATGCATCGGCGCGAGCGTACGCGGCCGTAGATCGGCCAGAGCACGGATGGTGGGCGCCAATTCCGGCGTCAGGCACGTCGGGTGCCCCATGTCTTCCGCAGCCAGCGCAGGACCGACCACCTCACTGTCCGTCTGCGCCGGGTACTTCCCGAACGCTGTGAACAGGTCGCCGCAGAGCAGGGTCGACGTAGTCTCCTCGAACATCAGTCCGGCGTCCCATCCGTGTGGAACGTGGGGAGTATCGATGTGACGGACTCGGCGGAGGCCTGTGTCCAGCACGTCGCCGTCCTGCAGCGGCCGCGGTGGCCTGTCGGCAAGGTCGTTGACCTGAACGAAGCACGCCATTGCGCCGTGCGCGACTTCGGCAGCCGGTGCTACGGCGAGCCACGAGTTCATCGAGCCGCATTCGTCCGCTTCGACGTGGCCGAACGTGATCCACCGCAACCGATCCAGCGGGATCAGTCGCGTGACCGCATCAGAGACGGAAGGAAACAACGAGCGATACCCGGTGTGGAACAACAGCGGTTCGTCGCCACCTATCAGGAATTGGTTCATCGTCAGGTTCGCCTCGTCGACGAACGTGGACAGCCGGTAGACATCGGGAGCAATTTCGGTGATCACTGTGTCCATCACGATCTCTCTCGCTATGAGGTCCCCTTTCCGAGGTTCCTCCGGTCTCGTCGAGTCCACAAGCCCGGAAGGTGCCCCCGTGGAAAGATGCGGAGGACGGCCATGTGACCACCCGGTAGGAGATGCCCATGCAGCACACCGAGTCCTCGTTCAGCGGGGGCAACGACACTCGGATCGTGTACGACCGGTGGTCGCCCGACAACGCCGAGATCGCCGGGGTGATGGTGCTGGCACACGGACTCGGCGAGCATGCACGCCGCTACGATCACGTCGCTGAGCGCCTGAGCGAGTTGGGGCTTGCCGTGTTCGCGCCCGACCATCGCGGCCACGGTCGCTCGGGCGGCAAGCGACTGCACGCACGGGAGATGTCGGATTTCACCGGCGACCTCGATTCGCTGGTCGATATCGCAACGCAGGCGTATCCGGGTCTGCCGGTCTTCCTGCTCGGCCATTCGATGGGTGGAGCTATCGCGTTGGCGTATGCGCTCGACCACCAGGATCGTCTGACGGCGCTTGTGCTGTCCGGACCGGCGGTGATCGTCACGTCCGGGACGCCGAGCATCGTCGTGGAAATCGGCAAGGTGATCGGCCGGTTCCTCCCCGACCTGCCCGTGCAGAAACTCGACAGCAATGCTGTATCGCGGGATCCGGCGGTCGTCGCGGCGTACCAGGCCGATCCGCTCGTGCACCACGGATTGGTTCCCGCTGGGATCGCGCGTGTCCTGATCGACAACGAGCAGAGCCTGCCGCAGCGTTTGCCCTCGCTCACGTTGCCGGTCCTGGTGCTGCACGGCACCGCCGATGCTCTCGCCGACCCCGCGGGCGCTCAGCTCATCGCCGACCGCGCGGGATCGCAAGATCTGACGCTGAAGCTGTACGACGGGCTGTTCCACGAGGTGTTCAACGAACCCGAGAACGACAGGGTGCTGGGCGATCTCGTCGACTGGTTACGTCCTCGCATCGCCCCCGAAAGGTGAGACGCTCATGACGATACGCATGCCCGTCGCATTCATCGGCCACGGTAGCCCGCTCAATGCACTCGAATCGAACCGGTATACGCAGGCGTGGGCCGCGGTCGGTGAGTCGGTGCCGACACCGCGCGCGATCCTGTCCATCTCGGCGCATTGGTTCATCAACGCCACCGCAGTCACTGCAATGCCGTCGCCGCGCACGATCCACGACTTCTTCGGATTCCCGCAGGAGCTGTTCGACGTGGAGTATCCGGCGCCCGGGCTCCCCGAGCTGACGGAGGAGATCGCGGATCTCGCACGACCGAAATGGGTGGGCGGCGACGTCGATTCGTGGGGTATCGATCACGGCACGTGGTCTGTGCTCACCCACATGTTCCCGGATGCGAACGTACCGGTGGTGCAATTGAGTCTCAACGCGTACAAGCCGCTCGAGTATCACGTCGAGCTCGGGGCTTCGCTGGCGTCGCTTCGCGATTCCGGTGTGCTGATCGTCGGCAGCGGCAACATCGTGCACAATCTCCGCAGTATGGATTCGTCGAAGCCGAGCGAAGGGTTCGACTGGGCCCGGCGTTTCGACGAGGCAGCCGGCGAACTGCTGCGCGACCGGCCCGGCGACGCAGCCGCATTGCAGGACCATCCCGATTTCCCGAAAGCCGTACCTACGCCGGACCATTTCCTTCCGATGCTGCATTTCGCGGGCCTGCTCGCGGCGTCCGGGGAACAACCCGACACGCTCGTCGAGGGGGTCGACTACGGGTCGTTGTCGATGACGGCGTACACAGCCGGTGCGCAATGCCCTTCCGGTACTGGGAACGACGGACACGGTGCGAGGCTTTCCGATTCGACGGATCCGCCGAACACGAATCTGTGATGGGTCAGGCGGCGCGACCGTCATCGACGGCGACGACAGCGCGCCGCGCGAATCGGGTGCTCAGCCCGATGAGTTCCATCGCTTCGGGTAATGCTCGCGCGAGGACCGGCCACGCGTGGATCTGTTCGCGCCACAGGTGCGTCTCCACCACGTTTCCCGCCTCTGCGAGGCGTTCGGTCATGTCCTCGACGTCGGGTCGGGTGAGTTCGAATTCGGCTGCACACAGGAACACCGGAGGGAAGAGAGCCGGGTCTGCATCGACGGGGTTCATCTCGCCCTCGATCGCTTCCTGACCCGCGAGCCAGCGCGGGCGCAACTTCTCGAGTGCTTCGATCGGCAGGTAGGCGTCCTTCTTCATGTACTCGAGGTCGTGGCCGGAGTCGTCGAGGTCCAGGCTCAGCAACGGCGAATAACCGATGATGGCGGCCGGTCGCTGGAGGCCGCGTCGCGCAGCGAGTTCGGCGACCTTGACGGCGAGATACCCGCCGGCCGAGTCGCCACCGACGATGATCCTGGTGGGGTCGACCGCTGTCTCGACCAGAGCGGTGTACGCGTTCATCGCGTCGTGGACCGATCCCGCGATGGGGACAGTCGGGACCTGCCGATAGTCCATCGAATACACGGGCGCCCCGGAGTCGAGAGCAAGCTGCACACACAACTGCCGGTGTGTCGAGGGTCCGCAGAAGATGAAACCGCCGCCGTGGAAGTACAGGATGGTGGCATCCTCGAGAGGGTCGTCGACGGGCTTGGGCGAGATGATGCACTCGCCGGGCACTCCGCCGAGATCGGTGTCGACGATCTCCACCGACCGCGGCTTGGGCGTGACCTTGTCGACCACCCACGAAAGCCTGCCGAGGAGGCCGATCCCGAAGTCGTTGCTCGGCCAGATGCTCAGAATCGGTTTGACGAGAATCCGGACGACCCAGAGAAGAATCAGCGCGATCCGACTCGTGCGATCGTGCCAGGTCACAGAAGCACTCGAGCTCATGTGCACACACTATGTGACAAATGTGTTCGTGGGTACGCGACATTGCACACGTCATGGCCAGTTCTGCGGTTCACCACACTCGGCCCTTCACTGGAGATGCCCTGTCACTGAAGACACAGAAGTGGCACGAGCAGTTCGTCGTCGGTGAGTGCACCGTGTTGTCCGGGCAGTTCCGACATCACCCGTTCACCGTCCGTGCGGATCACCGACGACTCCCCCATTCCGATCGCAACGATATCGCCGATGCGGCCGACGAGCGACGGTGCAGGCTCGGAGCCGAACAGGCCGGCGGCGAGAACTTCGTCGCGGGTGCCGACCCACATGTCGTCGCCGAGTTCGTTTCGCCAGCGCTCGAGCACCTCGCCGACGCTGTCGGTGTAGACGTGCCTGCAGCGTGGCTCACCTGCAATGACGCTCACGTCCTCACCGAGCCCTGGGGTGTGGTCGAAGTCGATGCGTCGCCCGCGGGACGCATCGATCATGCCGTGATCGGCTGTGACGAGCAGCCGGGTGTCGCGGGGAAGCGCACCCGCAAGTTGCTCGACGAACCGGTCGACGACAGTGAGCTGCGCGAGCCACGCATCGGATTCGGGCCCGTACACGTGGCCGAGTGTGTCGACCTCACCGAGATAGCAGTAAACGAGGCTGCGTTCGTCGGCACCGATCGCCGACACGACACGGGCGAGCAGATCACCGTAGGCGGAGACCCCGACGAATGCGCCGCCGCGCAGAACCGCGCGGGTCAGGCCGCTGCCGTCGAATTGCTTCGGAACGACGGTGGTGACGGCGATGCCCGCATCGGCGCCACGTTCGAACGCCGTCGGGTGCGGTTGCACGTCCTCGGGGACCAGTTCGTCGCGCTTGTCTATGGCGGTGCCCGCGAGTGTCCAGCGCAACCAGTTGAGGGGTGCTTCGATCTCGTCGACATACGACTGGTAGCCGGTGATGCCGTGACGGCCGGACGGGAGGCCGGTGCCGAGCGATGCGATGCTCACCGCGGTAGTGGTGGGGAAGCCGGCGCGGATCGAGTGTCCGGGCACCGAAGTGAGGAACGGTGCAGCCTTCTTGTTTCGTTGCAGCAGTTCCCAGCCCATACCGTCGACGAGAAGCACGACCGTTCGGGAGCACTCGGCAAGCCGGAGACGGTTCATCTCGCCGGCGACGCCCGCGGAAGCGAGCACCGATGGCAGGAGGTCGGCGAGGGTGGGTTCGGCGTACACATCGCGCAGCGGCAGGCTCATACCCCGAGTATGGCCCGAGCACCCGCATGCCGTCAGTACTCGCTCGACAGCTCCCCTCTCTGCCGGCACCTCCCTCGACGACCCCTATCCGGCCCATGCACTGCGGCCCGGATAACTATCCGTACGGCAACATCATTGATCCGTTGCCTTCTGGTGAGCAAACGTGAGTCGAGCAGTTCTCAACCCTAACGAGGACCGACTCCCGGTACGGTCATTTCCGATGGTCGGGGCAGCGTATGGGGGGCGGAATGCCCGAGCAGCTGAGCGAGGCACAGATCGTGGGATTGTCGCTGGTGATCCTCGGCGCCGTACTGGTGTTCGCGTGGTTCGTGCGAAGTCGGGTGCGCGCGCTCAGCGCGCTCTTCATACCGGCGAGTGTCGTCGCGGGGTTCGCCGTGTTGCTGCTCGGCCCACAGGTGCTCGGGGAACTCACCGGCACCAACGGCCTGATCCCCGAATCCGTCATCGAGGTCTGGCGGATGATCCCCGGACTGATGATCAACGTCGTGTTCGGCGCGATCATGATCGGAAAGACGCTGCCGAAGCCTCGGCAATAGTGGGACGCCGCCGCGCCGCACGCCCTCTTCGGCGCATTCCTGTCGTTCGGCCAGTTCGCACTCGGCAGACTGGCCGTCATCGTGCTGCTCCAGCCTGTGTTCGGGCTACCTGCCGAGGCAGGCTCCCTACTCGAAATGTTGTTCACAGGCGGTCACGGAACGATCGCCGGCATGGGTCAACTCTTCGACGACACCTTGGGCGTCATCGAGAGCTCGCAGCAGTTCCCGCGGTGCCGAACCGCGGGCCGACACCGCATCTACAGGCACGTCAGGGAAGCGACGCCGGAAGGGTGCGAGGATCTCGGTAAGCCTCGTCTCCTCCGTGCGGGCGACAGCATCCCCAGTCCACGAGCAGAGAGGTCGGGCCCGACTGGCGCAGCGTTTCGGGTCTGGCGGCGCCGATCGCGTACTCGTCGGTCCAGGATCGAACCGCGGTGATGGGTACACCGAGCAGGTCTGCGAATGTGAGCGCAAACTCGGCGGCGGTAGACGTAGCGCTGCCGTCGAGCCCGACTACGAAAGCGCCCGTATCGGGCCCGCGATCGGCGGGGTCGCCTCGCCAGACGACGACAGGGCATTCAGCGTGGTTGACCACCCTCACCGCGGTCGATCCGAGCAACCAACGCTCGACGGTCCCTCGGCCCGTCGCTCCGAGCACAACCATGGTGGCGCCCTTCGCGGCAGTGAGCAGCGCTGTCGTAGCGGGTTCGTCGCCGAGCATCGTCGTCAAGCGACTGCCGGCCGCATACTCGCGAACGGCGGCGACCGCAGAGGAAAGCACTTCGGCTCCCTCCGCGGCGAGACTGACGATCAACTGTTGCGTAGATCGTCGCCGGAGAAGTGAGCAGGACTCGGCGTGGAGTGCACGAGTTGCATTGGCTGACTCATTTTTTGGGCGACCGTCACGGCCCATTTCGCAGCGCCCAGCGAAGTGTCGGAGCCGTCGATTCCGACCACGACGTGCGTTCCGGTGTTCACGAACGGCTTGCCTCCGCATAGTCTCCGTACGGTGTGGCGCAGCCGCCCACAAGGCGTCCTATCCATCCCCGCTCTCAGGCTGTTCGGCTTGACAACCCATTCGGGCATCGATCAAGATCGACGGGAAACCGGCGGGAGGGGGGAAACCCGCCAGGTGACCATCAGGGGAATTGGACTCAGCAGGCAGCCCGGCATCTGCCCAGGCACTGCGCCAGTCAAGACAAGCCCGCCAGACCGGCGGGCGGGCGGGCGGGGGGAAGCTTGAATACATCCGAATCATCTGTGCCGTACGGAAATGTCCTCGTCGACGGCCTACGAGCACAGCGCGACAACCGACCCGAGCACACGGCGGTAACGGACTTCCGGACATCGACGCAGCGCTCGTTCTCAAACCTGTGGCTCGCCGCCGAATCGGCAGCGATGCACCTGTACCGTTCCGGCGCACGACCAGGGCAACACGTGGTGATGACGCTGCCGCTCGGCTCCGAACTTATCGCATACTGTTACGGCGCAGCAATACTCGGTGCTGTTCCCGCATTCGTCGACCCCAATCAGCCTCTGGAGTCACTCGCCCCCTGTTTGGCTGATCTCGATGCTGCAGTATGGGTATCGTCGATTCCCGATCCGGCGCGAGGACTGTACCGCGGCTCCATATGCCCACCCGACAACACCATCTTCGACGCGGGTGACAGCGCCTCGACCAGCAACAAACAGCCCTGGGAACAGCGCGCGTGGAGTGTAAACGACACCGTCCTGATGCTCTACACCTCCGGTACCACAGGGATTCCCAAAGGAGTGCCCTGGACCTCCCGGGAGCTCTCCTCTCAGATGCGGTACTACGGCGACAATGACATTCGCTCAGAATTCTGTCTTTTCCCTCACCTGGCCTTGGTATCTCTGGCGATCGGTCGCCGAGTCGTATTACCTGACCTATCCAACGCTCAGCCGGCTCATCTCGATATCGACGCGTTCTATCGCCAACTGGCCGGCTCGGGCAGTGATTATCTCTTCGCCTCGCCTCTGGTATGGCACCGCCTCGTCGCCCACATGCAACGCCACAGTCTGCCTGCTCCGACTCTTCGTCGGGCCGCGACCGCCGGCTCAGCGATCGGCGTCCGGTTGATCGAACGAATGCGCGCCGCACTCGATCCGACAGACGTGGTCGTCCCGTATGCAAGCACCGAAGCGTTGATGCCGATCACTGTCGTCGGCGCCGACGAACACATCTACCTGTCGCAGTTGAAAACCTGGAACGGCAAGGGGACACCGCTCGGTCGTCCAACCGAGGAGATGCAAGTCCGCATCATCTCCCCGTCGTCGAAGGGCGCGAATTTCGACGTGACAACTGCAAGTCTCGACACCGGCGTCGCAGGTGAGATCATCGTTGCGGGACCGCGGGTGGTCAGAACCTATCATCGCCGTGACGATGCCGTGGCCGCATCGAAGTTGCGGGATTCTCCAACGGGCGAAATATGGCACCGCACTGGAGATCATGGATATATCGACGACTCCGGGCTTGTCTGGTACCTGTGCAGGAACAGGGATGTGGTCGACTCCCCGCATGGGCCCATCTACCCCGACGCACTCGAGCAGATGTGGAACATGGTGACAGGGTTTGCACTCAGTGCTGTGGTCTACGATGCCGATGCGGACCGGCTCTTTTATGTCTTTCCTCATGACGAGGATCCGTCAGCCGTCGACATCGGCACCATGTCCATCCTCGCACAGCGCTTGCATTTTCCCGGCCCCACACCGCTACAGTTGCCCGGCGCGTTGCCAACAGATCCTCGCCACAACAGCAAGATCGACCGCGATGCTGTGACTAGGCTGGTCAGGCAGATCACCGCGTCGGGGTGCTCGTGACAAACACATTCGCCGTGGATCATCCGGCCGAGGTCATCGATATCTATCTGAATGTCTGCGCCGACGAGAATCGCTTTGTCGCACAATCGATCGCGGCATTCGACACAATCGGATTGAACGGGCCTGTCCTCGATTGCGCTGTCGGAACGGGGTTCGGGACCATCAGGCTCCTGGAGTTGGGCTATTCCCTCGTATGTTCCGACGGAAGCACCGAGATGCTCGACCGATTTCGACACAACTGCACCGAGGCAGGGCTTTCCAACGATGCGATCTGCGCTCGCTGGGAAGACCTCGGCCGGATGTTTCCCGAGGTGTTCGACATGGTGATGTGCCGCGGAAACTCCCTCGCATACGCCGACACGTGGGATTCCGACTCAGCGCTCGAGTTCGACCCCGGTCGCGTGATCACCCATGTGGCAGGTATGGCAGGCGCCCTCCGTCCCGGCGGCGCACTTCTGGTGGATCTGCCGTCCGCTCGGCCGGACACTTCCCCCTCTGTTCTCGAGCATCAGGGGTTCTGCCCTGCGGGACGACCGGTAACCGTCATCGAAGAGATCTCCACCGACCACGAGACCCGCATCCGGCATTGGGATGTCGCGATGACCGTGGGACATCGAAACTACCGGTTCGCGCGATCGTCTTATCTTCTCGATCTGAACACTCTGCGAGATGCACTCGACGCATGCGGATTCACATCGGTCAGGTCACTTCCGGGCTCATCGGTGCGCGATCACTACCAGACTGTCGTTGCGATCAAACAGCGATCACAACCGACCCGCCGGATCGCCGCAGGGCGGTGACGTCACTACTCCGACCGCGGCGGTCGAGTCAGTCCTTGACGTCCGACCCGTGCTTCGTCAGCGCCATGACCTCGATGTCCATGTACGGGAAGAGTGGCAGGTTGAACAGGATCTCGTGCAGCTCGTCGGCCGAGTCCACGTCGAAGATGGAGATGTTGCTGTACTTGCCGACGATGCGCCAGATCTCGGGCCACTTACCGGCCCGCTGGAGTTGCTGACTGTAGGCCTTCTCCTTGGCGATCGTCTCGGCGCGCACCTCGGGGTCGAGGTCGCGGGGAATGTTGACGTCCATCCGAACGTGGAACAGTGCCATGGGTTTTCTCCTTCTTCGAGTGTGGGTTCAGTCTCGCGCGTACTTCTTGACGACGTCCATGTCGAGTTCGACACCGAGGCCGAGGCCCTCCGGCAGGTGCACCTGGCCATCGGAGTATTCGAGGGGCTTCTTCAGCAGCTCGACCGCGAACAGCTGAGGACCGAACAGCTCGGTGCCGTAGTTGATCCCGGGCTCGGAGCATGCGAAATGGATGGACGCGGCGGTACCGATCGGGCCTTCGATGGACGTCGCGCCGTGGCAGCGCAGACCAGCGGCCTTGGCGACCGCGACCACTTCCTTGCTGCGCTGCAGACCACCGCACTTGGTGGTCTTGAGGGCGATGACGTCGGCCGCGGCGAGCTTGGCGACCTCGTATGCGTCGTGCGGGGTCTGGACGGATTCGTCGGCCATGACGGGGGCCGAGACGCGGCGGTTGATCTCGGCGAGGACATCGAGCTGGTCGGCCGGGGTCGGCTGCTCGATGAGTTCCACACCACCGTCGACGAGCTGCGGTACGTGACGCAGCGCGGTGAAACGATCCCAGCGCGCGTTCACATCGATGCTGAATCCGACCTTGCCGTCGAACGCCTCCACGATCTTCACCACGCGGTCGGTGTCGACGACGGGATCGAGCGCACCCATCTTGAGCTTGAACGAGAAGTTGAGGCGCTGCTCCATCTTGTGGGTGACCTCTTCGACGATCTCCTCGAGAGGCGCCGCGCCGAGCGCCCAGCGTACGTCGACTCCGGTGCGGAACGCGCCACCGAGCAGTGATGCGACCGGCACGCCGAGGCTGCGGCCCCACGCGTCATGCATCGCCACATCGACCGCAGCCTTCGCGAAACGCGCGTTCGCGACGATCCGTTCGATGTCGAGCATCACGCCGCTGATCTCGTCGACACCACGACCGATGATGTAGGGACCGATGTAGCGATCGACGATCTGCTTCATCGTCTCGACGGATTCGCCTCCCCACCACGGGCCTCCGGGCACGACGCCTTCGCCGTAGCCGGTGACTCCGCCGGCAGTGGTAACGGCGACGAAGAGGATCGGTTGCACTTCCGATGTCGTGGTCGCGAACTTGTGCGGACGAATCAGGGGCACGTCGACGATCGTCGATTCGACGGAGACGATCGCCAGGTCGGGGTCGGACATCTTCGGTCAGCTCACAATCAGTTCTGGGTGTGACGGTCGATACTGTGCAGGTGCACTCGCGGCGAATGCCGGCGCCCCTGTGGGACACCGGCATTCGAGATCAGATGTGGATCACGCTTCGGGATCGAGAGCGAAGTTGTACGTCACCTCTGCGATGCCGTCGGCGTTCGTCTGCGGATCCAGGATCAGCTCCGGCTTGGTTGCGGTCGCGACGTCGTTCTCGACCCACTCACCGCCCTTGAAGTAGAGCTGAGTGGTGACGGCACGCTTGCCCGGGGCCGACACCAGCAGGTGCAGGTGGGCGGGACGCCACGGGTGGCCACCGTACGACTTGATGAACCAGCCGGTCGGGCCGTCGTTCGGAATCTGGTACGGAGCCGGCTTGAGGGTGGTGATCTCGTAGTTGCCGTCGTCGTCGGCCTCGATGGTGCCGCGCAGGTTCCACTCGGGGATGTCGGGGGCGAACTGCGAGTAGTAGCCGTCCTCGTCCGCGTGCCACAGTTCGACGGTGGCGCCGGCGATGCCGTTGCCTTCGAGGTCGGTCACCTTGCCCTTGAAGATCAGCGGAGGCGCGACCTTGTCCTTCTCGCGCATCGGCATGGTGCACTTCGACGGCAGCTTCGGAGCGTTCGGCACATAGTAGGGGCCTTCGATGGATCCCTTGGTGCCGGTGAAGTGCTTGCGGTTGTAGTGCACTTCCTCGACCTCGTGCTCGACGAAAACGTCCAGCCACAGCGGCCACTCGCCGTACTCGCCGACATCGATCATCCACTGCTTGAGCACCCGGTACTCGTCGTACGTCACCTCGTGTTTGTGGACGACGCCGGCGAGGGCCTCGAGCACGTCCTTGTAGATCGCGGCCGCACGCTCGACGGACGTGTCGGACGATGCCCGCTCGGACTTGAACTTGTCGGTGGCGGCGTTGCCGGAACCGTGAGCGGTGGGGTTCTCGGTGGTGGTCATGGACTCTCCTCGTCGGGGCTGAGAACGGTGTGGAAAGCGGTTGGCAAAAGCATTGGTCCGGTCGGTTCCAGGGCTTCGAACCGACGAAGTACGCTGTGCGTACTTGTGGATCGCAATGCGTACACCACATACTGTGCGTGTTGTCACATCGCTTGTCAACACCGAATGAGGCAACATCGACGAGTCCCGCAGGTAGGAGATGCAATGCCGAGCACCGACCTAGGCAACAGCCGGAGTAACGACCGCGATTTCGTTCAGAGCATCGAGCGTGGTTTTGCGGTATTGCACGCCTTCGACGACAAGGATCCGAAACCGACCTTGGCCGAGGTTGCGACCAAGACCGATCTGTCGCGGCCGGCGGTGCGTCGAATCCTGTTGACACTGCAGCGGCTCGGTTACGTCACATCGACCGGAACGCGCTGGTCACTGACTCCGCGAGTCCTGAGCATAGGGCAGCACTACACGGCCTCGCACACCCTTGTGGATTCCGCGCTGCCCAAATTGGTGGAGATCGCCGACCATACGCACGAATCGGCGTCGCTCGGCGTACTCGACGGGACCGAGGTCGTGTACGCGGCCCGCGTACCGGTGCGACGGATCATGAGCATCAACGTCTCGGTCGGCACTCGCGTACCCGCATACGCAACGTCGATGGGTCGCGCGTTGCTCGCCTGGTCACCACGCGAACAGCTCGACACCGTGATCGCAGAGACCCGGTTCGAGAAACTCACGCCCACCACCATCGACAACGCCGACGCCTTCCGCGTCGAACTTGCGGAGGTCCGCAGCCAGGGTTACGCGATGGCATCCGCCGAGCTCGAAGACGGCTTGATCTCGCTCGCGGCACCCGTGTTCGACCCCGCCGGCCATGCAGTGGGCGTGCTCGCGTGTTCGACGTCGACGGGACGCCACACCCTCGATTCCTTCCGGGATCTATGCGCCAAACGCGTGGTGGACTGCGCCGAGACATTGAGCGCAGAACTCGGCTACCGACACCGCTGACCAGTACCGATACCGAATCAGGCGCCCATCGTTTTCAGGAACGCAGCGTGGCGGAGGGCGCTAGTCCGTACTTGCGTTTGTACGCCGCAGAGAACCGCCCGGTGTGTGTGATCCCCCATTTCAACGCCACATCCGTCACCGACAGATTGCTACCGGATCCCGCGGAGAGTTCCTCGTGGATGCGCGACAACCGCAGATCGAGCAGGTAGTCGCGGGGGCAGACACCGAGGTACTCCCGGAAGCCCTCTTGCAGACGACGCACACTCACCCCGGCGACCTCCGCCATGTCCGCTGACGTCCAGGGCAACGACGGATCGTCGTGCACCCGGTCGAGGACCCGCTTGATGATCCGAGGCCGCGCACCTCCCGTCGGATCGGCGTCGTCGGGCATCACCGCGAGAATGAACGACGAGGTCAGGGCGCCGGAGAGTTGATCGGACACCAGTGGGTTGTGCCAGAGGGATTCGTCGGATTTGAGCTGCTCGATGACCGAACGCAGTAACGCCATCCAACTCTGCCCCGCGTCGGTCGACAGGTCGACCTGAGGGGGAAGGTGCAGGTCGGGGCGCCCGAGGATGCGGGCCATCTCCCGGTGCAGGTAGTCGCGTTCGAGCTTGACCCCGACGATCTCGCAGTCGCCACTCCACCGACGGATCGTCGCGTCGATGTCCGGTTCGAAGACGGTTGCCTGCCCCACCCCGGATGCGGTCTCGACGCCACTGGCGATCGACTCGATCGTGCCCGACAAGGGAATGTTCACGGCATAGGCGCCCGGGTGCGAACTGTGCACCGACGCCTCGGCACCCCAGCCGATCCGGGCCAACCGGATCGGCCCCAAAGGCAATGTGCGCAGGTTCAGGCGAGGTTCGACCTTCTCGAGGGGGGTGAGGTCATGCGAGAAGTACGCATGCGACACCACCTCTTCCACCTCGTCCCAGTCGGACGGGTGTCGAGTCGAATCCTCTGCCATTCTGTGATCCACCCTCGCGTTTTCGGATACCGGGGACCTTGATTCCAGTGTGATCAGGGACACGTCCCCTGGCAAACAAGGACTTTATACCTACCCGCCGCGCCAGGTGGATAGTGACCGCGCTCACTGGATCGCACATCCCTTCCGGTGTCCATATGGTCTGTGTCACACCAGATCGAACCGGACAGGGAGGACGCAGACATGGAACAGCGAGACCTGCGAAACATCTTCGGACAGTTCGCAAGTGGCGTCACCGTCATCACCTGCGCCAACCGGGACGGCGAACCGCACGGCGCCACTGTCACCGCGTTCACCGCAGTGTCGCTCGAGCCGCGACTGTGCCAGGTCACCTTGACTCGCACCTCGAAGGCGTGCGGGTTCCTGTCGGGTGCACCGTTCGCCGTGAACGTCCTCGCCGCCGACCAGGTCGACACCGCGATGCACTTCGCAGGCAGGCCGCAGTCGCCCGAGCCGACATGGGAGGACGGCCCCACCGCACCGGTCCTCGCCGGTACCGCCGCGACGATTTCGTGCATCCCGTGGCGCGAATACGACGGCGGTGACCACATCATCTACATCGGCGAGATCGTCGATGCCTCGAGCCGCGACGTCGATCCCCTCCTCTTCTTCCGCAGCACCTTCCACGACCTCGGCGCCCCCAGCGCGTCTGCGGCCTGGAACGGCTGCCTGGACGATCCGCACAGCGGATGGTTCGACGCCCAGACGAAGTTCACCCCGCTTCACCTGGCCACATCCCCGGCCTGACCACCACTGACACAGCGAATCCCTGCCCCACCGGACTAGGAGAAATTCCATGACCACCACCGAACCGCGCCCGGACACCCTCGACCGCTCCAAGGTCAATGTCGCCGCAGAGTGCGAAGCGAACCGGACGAAGAATTTCGCAACCCGCCCCATGACCGGCGACGAGTACATCGCCTCGATCGACGACGGCCGCGAGATCTTCCTGCACGGCGAGAAGGTCAAGGACTTCACGAACCACCCGGCGTTCCGAAACTCCATCCGGATGACCGCGCGCCTCTACGACGCGCTGCACACCGGCGAGCACGTCGACACGCTCACCACTCCCACCGACACCGGCAACGGCGGCGTCACGATGCCGTTCTTCCGCACCCCGAAATCCTCTGCCGACCTGGTCAAGGACCGCGATGCCATCGCCACCTGGGCACGCCTGACCTACGGCTGGATGGGCCGCTCCCCCGACTACAAGGCGTCCTTCCTCGGCACCCTCGGCGCAAACGACGAGTTCTACAACCCGTTCCAGGACAACGCGAAGCGCTGGTACCGGGAATCGCAGGAGAAGGTGCTGTACTGGAACCACGCGATCATCAACCCGCCGGTCGACCGCCAGCTGCCCCCGGACCAGGTCGGCGACGTGTTCATGAAGGTCGAGAAGGAGACCGACGCCGGCCTCATCGTCTCCGGAGCGAAAGTCGTCGCGACCGGCTCGGCCATCACCAACTACAACTTCATCGCCCACTACGGCCTGCCGATCAAGAAGAAGGAATTCGCGCTGATCTGCACGGTGCCGATGGATGCACCCGGCATCAAACTGATCTCCCGCGCCTCCTATTCAGAGAACGCCAACATCGTCGGCTCGCCGTTCGACTACCCGCTGTCGAGCCGCATGGACGAGAACGACGCCATCTTCATCTTCGACAAGGTCCTCGTCCCGTGGGAGAACGTCTTCATGTACGGGGACGTCGAGAAGATCAACCAGTTCCTGCCGGGTTCCGGCTTCCTCCAGCGCTTCACCCTGCAGGGCTGCACCCGCCTCGCCGTGAAACTCGACTTCATCGCCGGTCTGCTCATGAAGGCCCTCGACGCCACCGGCGCCGGCGGATTCCGAGGAGTACAGACCCGCGTCGGTGAGGTCATCGGCTGGCGCAACCTGTTCTGGTCGCTGACCGACTCCATGGTCAACAATCCCGAACCGTGGATCGGCGACACCGTCATCCCGAAGCTCGAATACGGCCTGACGTACCGGATGTTCGCGATGCAGGGCTACCCGCGCATCAAGGAGATCATCGAGCAGGACGTTGCCTCGGGCCTGATCTACCTGCCCTCGTCCGCCGCCGACTTCAAGAACCCCGACGTACGCCCGTACCTGGACAAGTACGTTCGTGGATCCGACGGCATCCAGGCGGTCGACCGTGTCAAGGTCATGAAGGCTCTGTGGGATTCGATCGGATCCGAATTCGGTGGTCGTCACGAGCTGTACGAGCGGAACTACGCAGGCAACCACGAGAACGTCAAGGCCGAACTGCTGTTCGCAGCCGAGACCCGCGGTGATGTGGCTTCCATGAAGGGCTTCGCCGAGCAGTTCATGAGCGAGTACGACCTCGACGGCTGGACCGTGCCCGACCTGGTCGGCAACGCCGACGTCTCCGCGTTCTACAAGTAACGACACCCCACACCACCGCGCGCAGGCGGACGACCCCCACCTACCCGCCTGCGCGCGGTACCCAACCATCCACCCCACGCGAAGGAGCGTCCGAGATGTCCGCCGCTTCGAATTCCGGTGCCCCTGCCCCTATCCCGGAGTTCGACGCCGTGATACTCGGGCGCTCCTTCGCTTGCCGGCGTGCGGCGGACCGCCTTCGTGACGACTTATATCTGTCGGTCTGCGAGCTGGTCAGCGTAACCTCGGCCACATACGACGACATCGACAATCGCTGGGAATTCCACTTAGGAAGGTTCGTCATCGCCCGCGCCAAGTTCGTGATCGATGGCGACGGCACGATCCACCTGCAGGGGCGTGAGGACACCGCCATCGATCCTGCAGCCGTGACCGCGCACGGATTTCCCAACCTGTTCCGCCCGGTCGGCACCGACCGGATCGATTCCCTCGGTTACACGGTGGCGTGCATCGAGTACATGCGCACGCACGGCCACGACTACTCGGAGCGGCGGTTGCGGACACCGGTCGCCGATGACGACTTTCCCGAGTTGTCCTTCGACCGGCCGATCCCGGCCATGTGGATCGGATAGAACGTGTCAGCGCCCGTAGTGATACCGGCACGCCGCAATACGCACCTCGGTGTCGGCGACCTTGTAGACAAGACGGTGTTCGTCGGTGATTCGCCTGGACCAGTACCCGGCGAAGTCGTGCTTCAGCGGCTCCGGTTTGCCGATGCCGGCGTTTCCGTTTCGTAGGATGTCCTGCACAAGAGAGTTGATGCGCTTCAACACCTTACGGTCCTGAGTCTGCCACCAGAGGTAGTCCTCCCAGGCGTTGACATCCCACACCAACCGCATCGTCAGTCGTCACCGTCGATCAGCTCGTGCGGCTGACCCTCTCCGGCTTCGAGTCGCTCCATCGCGTCGAGCAGGCGTCGCGCATTTGCCGGTGAACGCATCAGGTAGGCGGTCTCGCGAAGCGACTCGAAATCCGCCAGCGACACGATCACCACGGGCTCGTGGCCCGATCGGGTGATCACGATTTCCTCGCGGTCATTCACCACCGAATCCAGAACTTCGGCGTAACGAGCACGGGACTCGCTGTAACTCATGGTCCTCATGACAACCTCCTAACTGTACGGAAAATTGTACGTCTTATCGGACATGGCAGCAATGACCACGACACATCGGCACCGATTCCGCCGAGACGTCCGCGATCGGCTCGGATGACGCAGTCCTGCTGTCAGGAGTCGCGCAACGCTTGACTCGGCGTCATCCCGTACCGCTTCTTGAACGCCGCCGCGAATCGGGCGGGGCTGCTGAAACCCCACCGGAACGCAACGTCGGTCACCGTGACGCCGGAGCCACCGGCCGCGAGTTCTGCGTGCGCGCGGTCCAATCTGATGTCGAGCAAGGTCGCGGACGGGCTGCTTCCCACATAGTCGGCGAACGTCTCCTGCATCCGCCGCACGCTGGTGCCTGCAATCTCGGCCATATCGGCCGCGGTCCATGGACGTGACGGATCGTCGTGCAACGCGTCGAGGACACGTCGGACCATCCCCGGCCTAGCCGCCGGGGCGGCATCTTCGCTCGGAGGTGCCACCGCCAACACGAACGCGGTCGTGACGGCACCCGCGAGTTGCTGCGACACGAGGGGGTTGGCAAGCGAACCTGCGCCTTCTGAGAGCTGATCCGACAATGAGGCAACCAGGCGGCGCCAATCACCGGCCGAGCCGGTCAGATCGATCTGATCAGGCAGAACGAGCCGGGACCGCAAGGGGGCGCCCAGAATGCGGTCGGCCTCTCGCTCGAGATGATCGCGGTCGAACTTGACGCCCAGAACGGAACATGTTGCGTCCCAACGCGTGATCCGATTCGGAGTATCCGCACTGAACACGGTGGCCTGCCCCGGCCCGGAGACGACCTCACCGCCCTCACCCCTGGATTCCAGGGTGCCCGCGAGCGGAATGTTGATCTCGTACGCTCCGGGATACTCGCACTCGATCGCCACATCGACGCCCCACGCGAGCCTGCCGATCATCACCGGACCGAAATCCACCGACGACAAATGCAATTCGGGTCGCTCGGCGCCGGACATGACGGTCAATTCGTGCGGGAAGTACACGTCGGCGACCACTCGGGAGACATCCTCCCAGTCCTCGAACTCTGCCACCTCAATCACCTCCCGACTCCTGCTCGGCGACTTTCCGCGCGATGCGTATCGACTCCGCGCAATCGGTGTAGAAGCGAAGTGATCTGAATCATATGGTCCTCATCACAGCGTACGGAAGGCCCGAGCGACAGGGCCCCACGACCCACCCGAGGAGCATCACATGACGAGCACTCTCTCCTGGATCGACGAAGTCACCATGGCCCAGCTCGAGCGAAACCCGTACCCGATCTACGAGCGCCTTCGGGCCGAAGCTCCTGTCGCATTCGTACCCGTGCTGGGGGCATTCGTCGCGTCGACGACGCACGCGTGCCACACGATCGCGAACAGCGACGACTTCGAAGGAATCATCACTCCGGCCGGTGGCCGCACCTTCGGGCATCCGGCGATCATCGGAGTCAACGGTGATATCCACAAGGATCTGCGATCGATGGTCGAGCCTGCGCTGCAGCCCAGCGAAGTGGACCGCTGGGTAGAGGACCTCGTCCGACCGATCGCTCAGCGCTACCTCGAAGAGTTCGAAACGGACGGCAAGGCCGACCTCGTCACTCAATACTGCGAACCCGTCAGTGTCCGCGCACTCGGAGATCTGCTCGGTCTGAAGGACGTCAGCTCGGACAAACTTCGCGAATGGTTCCACAAGCTGTCCGACTCGTTCACCAATGCCGCCGTCGACGCCGACGGCAACTTCACCGATCAGAAACGGTTCGACGAGGGTGACGCCGCAAAGGCCGAGATCCAGTCGATCGTCGATCCTCTGATCGACCATTGGATCGAGCATCCGGACGACAGCGCCATCTCGCACTGGCTGCACGACGGCATGCCCGAGGGACAGACCCGCGACCGCGACTACATCTACCCGACTCTCTACGTCTTCCTCCTCGGTGCCATGCAGGAACCGGGGCACGCCATGTCGTCGACGCTGGCCGGACTGTTCACCCGCCCGGAACAGTTCGAGGCCATCGTCGACGAACCCGACCTGATTCCCCGGGCCATCGCCGAGGGAATGCGCTGGACGTCGCCGATCTGGTCCGGCACCGCCCGAATCGCCAAACGCGACACCGTGGTGTCCGGAATCGAGATCGCCGAGGGGTCGGTGGTCATCCTCTCGTACGGATCGGCCAACCACGACACCGACACTTTCGAGGCACCCACCGAGTACGACATGACCCGACCGCCGCTTCCGCATCTCGCGTTCGGCACCGGCAACCACGCGTGCGCCGGCATCTACTTCGCGAACCACGTCTGTCGTATCGGCTTGGAGGAATTGCTCGAAACCATCCCCAACCTCGAACGCGACACCGGTGCAGACGTCGAGTTCTGGGGCTGGGGCTTCCGCGGCCCCACCTCACTGCACGCAACCTGGGAGGTTTGACATGTCGTACACCGTCACCACCGGCACGACGTCGGTCGACTGTGGCCCTGAGCAACCGATTCTCGACGCGTTCCTGCGCAGCGGAGTGTGGATGCCCAACTCGTGCAATCAGGGAACGTGCGGCACGTGCAGGGTCAAGGTGCACTCCGGGTCGGTCGATCACCGGAACTCGCCCGAGGGCACCCTTTCGCAGGCCGAGCGATCCGACGGCTACGCACTCGCGTGCCAGGCCACACCGTGCAGCGACACGTCGATCGACCCCCCTGCCGCCGACGAGGTCGCGACCACTCACGCGCTGCGCGACTTCGTCGCCACGGTCTCCGAAGTACGAGACATCGCCGACGACACACGGCGGGTGCTGTTGACTCTCGACGAACCGCTCACGTTCTCGGCCGGACAGTACGTGGAGGTCACCGTCCCAGGAGGTTCGGCGAAGCGTCAGTACTCCCTCGCGAATCCTCCGACAGAACCGAAGCTGCTCGAACTGCATGTGCGTCGGCAGCCGGGTGGCGTGGCCTCCGAGTGGCTGTTCGGCACAGTCGAGGTAGGCGATCGGATCGACATCACCGGCCCGTACGGCGACTTCACGTTCGATGAGGACTCCACCGGCCCGATGGCGCTGCTCGGCGGCGGCACCGGCCTCGCACCGCTCAAGGGCATCATCCGTCATGCGCTCGCACTCGACCCGGAACGGGAGATCCTGCTTTACCATGGGATTCGGACCTGCGCCGATGTGTACGACGCCGACTTCTTCCGCGAGCTCGAGGACAAGCACCCGGGCCTGCGATACGTCACCTGCGTAAGCCGTGAGAACGGAGGCGACCGGGAAGGCTACGTCACCGATGCCTTCGTGAAGGATGTCAGCTCTGCGAAGGAGTTCACCGGCTACATCTGTGGGTCGGAGAAGTTCGTCGAAGCCGCGGTGAAGTCGTTCAAACGGCGCAGGATGTCCCCGCGCCGGATCCGGCGCGAGAAGTTCACCGCAGCCGGGTAAGGTCCCGCGCCCCGAATGGGCCGAATGTCACCTTCATGCAGCTCGAGCTCATGAAGGTGACATTCGGCCATTCTGTTCGTCCAGGGTCCTTCGTCCTCCGACCTCGGGGTCCTAGGTATCACTAGGCATTTACCCGGTGTGACCGCAAACACAGGATGTCAGGGTAGTAGTAATGCCGGACACAGCCCGTCCGAGCCCCACCCCGACACAGCCTGTCCGACCGCCGCCACGGCAACTGTGTTCGGACCGGAATCGGACACCGACGCTGTTCGTCCCGGGAACTACGCCGACACTGGAGGATCCCCATGACCGACATCGTGGAGCACGTGCGCACTCATCTCGACGGAGCCCTCGTCGAAGACCCCGCAACCGGACGGCACCAGGTCCGACGCGACGTCTTCACCGACGAAGAGATCTTCGAACTCGAGATGAAGTACATCTTCGAGGGCAACTGGGTGTACCTCGCGCACGAGAGCCAGATCCCGAATGTCGGCGACTACTTCACCACCAACATCGGTCGTCAGCCCATCGTCATCAGCCGCGACAAGGAAGGCGAACTGCACGCCCTGATCAACGCGTGCAGCCACCGCGGCGCGATGCTGTGCCGCCGCAAGACCGACAACCGCACCACCTTCACGTGCCCGTTCCACGGCTGGACCTTCCGCAACAACGGCAAGCTGCTCAAGGTCAAGGATCCTCGCGACGCCGGCTACCCCGAACAGTTCAACACCGACGGCAGCCACGACCTGCGCAAGGTGGCGAAGTTCGAGAGCTACCGCGGCTTCCTCTTCGGTTCGCTCAATCCCGACGTCAAATCCCTCGAGGAACACCTGGGCGACTCCGCCAAGATGATCGACATGCTCGTCGACCAGTCCCCCGAAGGACTCGAGGTGCTGCGCGGTTCCTCCACCTACACCTATGACGGCAACTGGAAGCTCCAAGCGGAGAACGGTGCGGACGGCTACCACGTTTCGGCGACGCACTGGAACTACGCGGCCACGACCGCGCGTCGCACCGCCGGTGAATCGGCCAACGAAACCAAGGCCATGGATGCAGGCACGTGGGGCAAGCAGGGCGGCGGCTACTACTCGTTCGAGCACGGCCACCTGCTGCTGTGGATGTGGTGGGGCAACCCGGAGGACCGCCCGCTGTACCCGCGCAAGGACGAGCTCGCCAAGGAATTCGGTGAGAAGAAGGCCGAGTTCATGGTGGGTGCATCGCGCAACCTGTGCCTGTACCCGAACGTGTACATCATGGACCAGTTCTCGTCGCAGATCCGGCATTTCCGCCCGATCTCCGTGGACAAGACCGAGGTGACGATCTACTGCATCGCACCCAAGGGTGAGAGCGCCGAGGCACGCGCAGGCCGCATCCGCCAGTACGAGGACTTCTTCAACGCCACCGGCATGGCCACCCCCGACGACCTCGAGGAATTCCGGTCCTGCCAGAAGACGTACCTCGCGACCGCAGCTCCGTGGAACGACATGAGCCGCGGCGCCACCCACATCCTCAACGGCCCGGACCAGGTCGCGAAAGACCTCGGCATGGACAACGTCCTGTCCAGCGGCGTGAAGACCGAGGATGAAGGCCTCTACCCGATCCAGCACGGCTACTGGCTCGACACGATGCGCAAGGCCGTCGACGCCGAAGCTGCAGCATCCGCCGCCGGCGAGCCCACCGCGCTCTGAGAGGTACGAAATCATGACCACAGCAACCAATTTGACGCAGACCGACATCGAACAGTTCCTCTACAAGGAAGCGCGGTTGCTCGACGACCGCGAGTTCGAGCAGTGGCTCGAGTGCTACCACCCCGAGGCCGAGTACTGGATGCCTGCGTGGGACGACAACGGCAAGCTCACCGAGGATCCGCAGTCCGAGATCTCGCTGATCTACTACCCCAACCGAGGCGGACTCGAAGACCGCGTTTTCCGCATCCGCACCGACCGTTCGTCGGCGACGTCGCTTCCCGAACCGCGTACCGGCCACAACATCACCAATGTCGAGGTCCTCGAGCGCCGCGGCACCGAGATCGATGTGCGCCACAACTGGTTCTCGTTGTACTTCCGCTACAACACCACGGATACCTACTTCGGCACGACCTTCATCACGCTCGATGTCTCGGGTGATCAGCCGGTCATCAAGAAGAAGAAGATCGTCCTGAAGAACGACTACATCCACCACATCGTCGACGTCTACGTCGTCTAGTACCCGGAATCACGAGAGGAGGCTTGGGCACCATGACATTCCAGGTGGCATTGAGCTTCGAGGACGGGGTCACCCGCTTCATCAAGGTCAAGCCGAACGAGACCGTCGCAGACGCGTCGTACAAGGCGCGGATCAACATCCCCCTCGACTGCCGCGACGGCGCGTGCGGCACCTGCAAGGCGTTCTGCGAATCCGGCACTTACGACGGCGGCGACTACATCGAGGATGCGCTGACCGACGAGGAAGCAGAACAGGGTTACTGCCTGCCGTGTCAGATGATGCCCGAGTCGGATCTGGTGGTGCAGATCGCCAGCACCTCGGATGTCGCGAAGACCGCGGCGGCCTCGTACACCGCGACGATCACCGAACTCAATCGATTCTCCGAGAGCGTCGTCGGCTTCACCGTCGAGATCGACAACCGGGACGACCTGGTGTTCCTGCCCGGGCAGTACGTCAACATCGGGGTTCCCGGTAGCGACGACGGCACCGGCAAGCTGGCGACGCGGTCGTACTCGTTCAGCACCGGCCCCCACGACAATTCGCTGGCATTCCTGGTGAAGATCACCGAGGGCGGCCTGATGTCGGAGTACCTGCGCGACCGCGCTCAGGTGGGCGACACTCTCGAATTCACCGGCCCCTTCGGAAGCTTCTTCCTCCGCGAGCGCAAGCGCCCGTCGCTGCTGCTCGCCGGCGGGACCGGACTCGCCCCGCTGTTGTCGATCCTGTCGAAGATTCAGAGTGAGGGCACCGATCATCCGGTGCACCTCATCTACGGCGTCACGTTCGACCACGACCTCGTCGAACTCGAGAAGCTCCAGGCCTATGCGGAGTCTCTGCCGAACTTCACGTTCGACTACTGTGTCGCCGACAAGGATTCGTCGGCCCCGAACAAGGGCTACGTGACCGGACTGTTCGAGCCGCAGCACCTCAACGACGGCGACGTCGACATCTACCTGTGCGGACCACCGCCGATGGTGGAAGCGGTGCGTAATCACCTGTCGGAGAACAGCATCACTCCCGTGAACTTCTACTTCGAGAAGTTCAACACCTCCGCTACCCCGGGCGGGGCGACCGCCCCGGCCCCCACCGACGCGGAGAAGGCAGCTGCCGAGAAGGCCGCTGCCGAAACAGGACGGCCCGTCGCACTCGAGACCCCTGCATCGCCGGGCAACTACGAGATCGGCGAGGAGCACCCGCCCGTCGCCGAGTCCGACGAGCAGTTCGACGCCCGCATGGCGCTCGAACTCGGTGTCCTCGAGCTCACCATCGGCCGCCTCACCCCCGAGCAGCTCGTGGAGTTCCGGATTCTCGCTGAGGCATCCGGCGCGTCCGTCGAAGGTGATCACTTCACCGACGCCGCCGCGTTCACAGACACCACCGCGGCGTTCCACGAGTACTTGTTCCGCTGCTGCACCAATCCGGTGCTGCTCGAGGCCTACAACCGCCTCGAGGTGACACAGTTGATGCACCAGGTGCTGCGTGACGCGCACTGGATCGAGGGACACATCATCGACGAGCACCTGCAGCTCGTCGAGGCGTTCGAGAAGGGCGACAAGGCCGCAGCACGCGACCTGATGATCGCGCATTCCGGCCACGCCAAGGAGACGATGCGTCGAGCGATCGCCGAGGGCGCAGCAGCGGGTGCACGATGAGCGACGTGAAGTTCTTCCCGGGACGGTTCGACGGCCGGTGTGTGACGATCACCGGCGCCGCACAGGGCATCGGTCTCGCAGTTGCGACCCGCGTCGCGGCCGAAGGCGGGGAGGTCGTCCTCGTCGACCGCGCCGAACTCGTCCACGAGGTCGCCGAAACACTGCGCGCCGACGGCGGCAAGGCACATTCCGTGACCGCAGACCTCGAAACCCTCGAGGGGGCGGAGGAGGCACTCTCGTTCGCGGTGCAGGCGGCCGGACGACTCGACGTGCTCATCAACGTGGTCGGCGGCACCATCTGGGCCAAGCCGTACGAGCACTACGCGCCCGACGAGATCGAGAAAGAGATCCGCCGGTCGTTGTTCCCCACGTTGTGGTCGTGCCGCGCGGCTGCGCCGTACCTGATCGACCAGCGTTCCGGCACGATCGTGAACGTGTCGTCCGTGGCGACGAGCGGGGTGAACCGGGTTCCGTATGCCGCGGCGAAAGGTGGCGTCAACGCCATCACCTCCGCGCTTGCGCTCGAGCTGTCGCAGTACGGCGTTCGCGTCGTCGCCACCGCCCCGGGCGGGACCGTCGCGCCGGAGCGGCGGGTCGCGCGGGGGCCTGCCCCGCAGACCGAGCAGGAGAAGGCCTGGTACCAGCAGATCGTGGACCAGACCGTCGATTCTTCGCTGCTCAAGCGGTACGGCACGCTCGAGGAGCAAGCCGCGGCGATTACTTTCCTGGCCTCCGATGAGGCCTCGTACATCACCGGTTCGGTCCTTCCCGTAGCCGGAGGCGATCAAGGCTGACAGCCGTTCGACCGGGCCTCGCCAGTGGGCCTTCCCCTGCTGGTGAGGCCACTTTTCTGCCCGAATTCATTTGTGACCTCTCACACAAACCGGAGCATGTAATGACCCGAACCACACAGACCTGGGCCAGCCCACAGCACAAACGAAGCGTCATCTGGATCGTCGCTCTCGCCACCGTCGCGATCATCTTCGACGGATACGACCTCGTCGTGTACGGAACTGTTCTTCCGACACTCATGGGCGACCCCACCCAGCTCGGCGAAATCTCCGCGCAGCAGGCCGGGGCACTCGGCTCCTACGCCCTGATCGGTGTCATGGTCGGTGCTCTAGTCACCGGCGCGTTCGGCGACCGCGTCGGCCGCCGCAAGATGATGCTGATCAACATCGTGTGGTTCTCGGTCGGTATGGGCGCAGCAGCCTTCTCGACGAGCATCGCGATGTTCGGTGGCCTCCGGTTCTTCACCGGTATCGGTGTCGGCGGCCTGGTCGCCACCGCCGGTGCCGTCGTCGCGGAATTCGCCCCGCCCGGCAAGCGCAACCTGTTCAACGCCATCGTCTACAGCGGTGTCCCCGCCGGAGGTGTCCTCGCATCACTGCTCGCGATCCTGTTGCGTGACGTCATCGGGTGGCGCGGACTGTTCCTGATCGGCGCTCTGCCGCTCGTCATCCTGTTTCCACTCGCGCTGGCCAAGCTCCCCGAATCACCCGCGTGGCTGGCCTCCCGCGGTCGCCTCGACGAAGCGAAATCCACCTGCGACAAGTTCGGCTTCCCGATGCCCACGGCCGCGCCTGCCGCACCCACCGAGAAGGTCGGCTTCGCTGCGCTCGCCACCAGGAAGTACGCGCTCGGCACCGGTCTGCTCGGCCTGATGAGCTTCGCCGGCCTGCTCCTGACCTACGGCCTGAACACATGGTTGCCGAAAATCATGGCCGACGCCGGCTACAACGCCGACGGCTCGCTCGCATTCCTCCTCGTCCTCAACGGCGGTGCCATCATCGGCGGCCTCATCGCATCGAAGATCGCCGACGGTCGCGGTCCGCAATCCGTCATCGTGACCACCTTCTTCCTCGCCGCCGTTGCCCTGGTGACGCTCACGCTCGGGTTCCCTCTGTCCGTACTCCTCACCGCCGTCGCGATCGCCGGTGTCGGCACGATCGGCACCCAGGTGCTCGTCTACGGGTTCGTGTCCAACTACTACGACACCCCCGCTCGCGCAGCCGGTGTCGCATGGTGCGCCGGGTTCGGCCGACTCGGCGGGATCTTCGGCCCGATCATCGGTGGCCTTTTGATCGGCGCCGGCTTCGCGAACAACGTGAACTTCTACATCTTCGCGGTGATCGCTCTCGCCGGTGGCCTCGTCACGTTCTTCGTTCCCCGACCGCTGCAGCACAACACGCGGATCGACGTTCCGGACGCCTCGACCGGGACTACCGTGGATGCGTGACGGACAATTCGATGCTGGTAGGACGTGACACCGAGCTCTCGCAGCTCGACCGACTACTCGACGGGGCGCGCGCCGGGTCTCCCGTGCTCGCCCTCGTCGAGGGTCCACCCGGCATCGGAAAAAGCGCTCTCGTGCGGTCTTTCACGAGCAGGCACCGTGATATACACGCACAGTTCGCATCAGGGGCGCCGTGGGAGTCGGACCATCCGTGGGCGGTCCTCGAACAGTTGACGCACGCCCCGGAGCCGGGGGCCGACCCCATCGATGCTGCGCATGCGTACCTGGACACGATCCACAGCACCACGATCATCGTCGTCGATGACGCCCACTGGTCGGATATCGAGTCGTTGCAGTCGCTTTCGTCGATGATCCGCCGCGCACACCAACGCCCGATCCTGATGTTGTGGGTGATCCCCGACGTCCTGCCCGACGGCATCGACGACACCACCGCACGAATCCTGTCGTCGCAACGGGCCGACACCATCCATGTCCGCGCCCTCACCTCCGGCGATGTCGCCCAGCTCGCGCTTCTCCGCGCGGGCGTGGACCTCTCACCCTGGACGGCTCAACGCCTGCACGAGCACACACTCGGGAGTCCCCGGCCGGTGTTGCAACTCCTCGACGAGATCCCGCGCGCCCAATGGCAGCGGTGGCAGGCGCGGTTCCCCGCACCTGCGCAACACGCCGCAGCAGTCCGACGCGTCCTCACCGCCTGCTCACCCGACACACGCGCCCTCATCGAAGCAGCGGCGATCCTGGGCACCGGATCGCCGCTCGCTCCGGCTGCCGCACTTGCCGAAGTCGACGACCCCACACCGTTGCTCGACGAAGCACACACCGCCGGTCTGCTGACGATGCGGGAACGGCAGGGCATCGTCACCCTGCTGTTCCCCGACCCGATGACCAGCGCCGCCGTCACCGACGAGATCGGGCCGGCGCGGTGGCGCGAACTGCATGCGCGAGCGGCCACACTTGTCGACGACGAGGGCAACGCCCTGTTCCATCTGGTGTCGGCCACACCCGCCGCCGACGGCACCCTCGCGGACAAACTCGATCGGTTCGCTCGGCAACGCGCTGCCGACGGTGCATGGGCGCAGGCCGCCGAGGCGCTCATCACGGCAGGTCGCATCACGCCCGAACGCGACCTCCGCACACAACGTTTGATCCGCGGGGTCGACGCACTCACCGGCGCCGCCGATCTCCCCCAGGCTCAGACCTTCGTTCCCGAGATCGAAAGCGCCCCCGGAGGTCCGATGCGCAACGCGGTCCTCGGCTACCTCGCAATCCAGCGGGGCCGCGCCGCCGAGGCGCACTACCTGCTCTCGGAAGCCTGGACGATGGTCGACGAGTCGGAGAGCGACCCCGAACTGGCAGCGATGATCTGCCAGCGGATGGTTCTGCACTCGCTGGCCAGGATGCGCGGCGACGAACTCGTGGCCTGGGCCGATCGCGCCTCGTCGCTGGTCCCGGGCAATGCACCCGCCGTCGTGGAGTCCAACGCCATCCGGGGCCTCGGCCTGGGCATGACCGGACGCATCGACGAGGCCCGTGCTTCGTACGCCGGCCTTGCCGACCACGTCCGTCTCGGAGCACAGAGCCAGCGCATCCGCATGGCCGAAGGCTGGCTCGCGTTGGCGTTGGATGCGCCCGATCGTGCCCGTACCGAACTGGAAGCCTCCGAACCCACCACGTTCCGCGGTGGCTCTCTCCGGATCTCCCTGTGGGCGCAAGCGTGGCTCGCCCGCACCCAGTTCACCCTGGGGGCGTGGAGCGATGCCCTGCGCACCGTGGATCGGGCCGCTGCACAACTCGATTCGACCGGTCTGGATCTGCTGCGGCCACTCGTCCATTGGACGGGAGCCCAGGTGCATGCGCTGCGCGGCAACTGGGATGCCGCGCGCGAGCACCTGCGGCGCGGCCGCGCCGGGAGCAATGACTACACGCTCATGCTCGTCCCCTCCTGCATCTCCGCAGCCCAATGCGCAGAGGTAGCAGCAGATTACGACGGGGTGCTCCGCCAACTCGACCCCCTCGTGACCCTGCGGCACAGAGAAGCCCTCGACGAACCCGGATTCTGGCCGTGGCCCGACCTCTACGGCAACGCGCTGGTGATGACCGGCCGCGTCGACGACGCCGACGCCTTCCTGCGCCCCCACGAAGAACGTGCCGCCGAGCGAGGTCACCGTTCCGCGAAAGCACGACTCGGGTACGTGCGCGGACGCATTCACGGCGCGCGCGGCGACATCGACGCAGCCCGCGACTCCTTCGAGAGTGCATTGTCCGAAATCGACACCCTCCCATTGCCGTACGATCGCGCACGCATCAATTTCGCGTACGGGCAGACCTTGCGCCGCGCCGGACGGCGACGTGACGCAGACAGTGTGATCCGCACCGCGCGGGAGCTGTATGCCGTGCTCGGCGCGGGCTCGATCGTCGCGCGCTGCGACCGCGAGCTCAAAGCGGGCGGGTTGAAGTCCGGCGACGCGGTGAGCATTCGGAATCACACCGACGTGTCCGCGTTGACACCGCAGGAACGTGCTGTCGCCACACTCGTCGCGTCGGGCCACACCAACAAGGAAGTGGCGGGAGAACTGTTTCTCTCGGTCAAGACCGTCCAGTACCACCTGACCCGCGTCTATGCGAAGTTCGGCATCCGCTCACGCAGCGAGCTCGCAGCACGTTTCCGCCAAGAAGAGTAAGGAAGAAGCAGCCCGATGACAGCTGTCGACGACGTCACACGCCCCGACACCGACCTGTTCGAGCGGCCCCCTCGGCCATGGCTCCGGCCCGCGGCGGTGTTGCGTGACTTCGGACCCAGGTACGTATCGAACGGGCTCATCGGACTGATCTTCTCGTGCACCGGGCCTGTCGCCGTGATTCTCGCGGCAGGCGCCACCGGCGGGCTGTCACAGGCGGAGTTGGCGTCGTGGATCTTCGGGGTCTTCGCGCTCAACGGCATCCTCACGATCGCCATGAGCCTCGCCTACCGGCAGCCGCTCGGCTTCTTCTGGACGATCCCCGGCACGATTCTCGTCGGCGGGTCCCTCACCCACCTGAGCTGGGCCGAGGTGGTCGGGGCGTTCTTCGCCACGGCCGCATTGATCACCGTGCTGGGAGTGACGGGCCTCGTCCGCCGCACAATGGAAGCGCTCCCCATGCCCATCGTGATGGCCATGGTCGCGGGTGTGTTCCTGTCGTTCGGGACGAACCTGGTGAAGGCCCTGGGCTCCGATTTCGCGATCGCAGTGCCCATGATTGTGGTGTTCCTGCTGCTCAGCACGGTAGGAGCACTGGGCCGGTGGATGCCGCCCATCCTGGGGGCACTGCTCGCCGGCGCCGTCGCGGTCGCGTTCTCGGGCCGGTTCGAACCGCAGCCCGGCAGTGGAAACGTCTTTGCAGCACCGGTCTTCACCGCGCCGGTCTTCACCTGGTCGGCACTTCTCGAACTGGTGGTTCCGCTCGCGATCACCGTCATCGTCGTTCAGAACGGGCAAGGTGTGGCCGTGCTGCGCTCGGTCGGGCACAACCCGCCGATCAACGTCTCCACGATCATGTGCGGGCTGTGGTCGTTCCCCGCTGCCTGCGTCGGAGCAGTGTCGACCTGCTTGACCGGCCCTACGAACGCGCTGCTGACCTCGTCCGGTGAGCGGTCCCGCCAGTACACAGCGGCGTTGACGTGCGGCGCGCTGGCAATCATCTTCGGGCTGTTCGCACCACTGTTCGTGCGTTGGATGATCGCGGCCCCGGCGTCGTTCGTCGCGGTCCTGGGTGGCCTCGCAATGCTCAAGGCCCTGCAGGGTGCGTTCGTCGCCGGGTTCAGTCGCCGCTACACAATGGGTGCGCTCGTCGCGTTCATCGTCACGGCGTCCGACGTGATGTTCTTCAACATCGGTGCGGCGTTCTGGGGGATCGTCGGTGGTGTCGCGGTGTCGTGGTTGCTCGAACGCCAGGATTGGACGGATCCCCACGGCGAGTAGGAAGTCCGGCTTCTGGCAGCATGCGTGAATGGCCTTCCGCTCCCGCGTCACAGCGCTGATCGTGTCGATCGTCGTGCTGGTACTGATCGTCGCCGCATTCACGGCGTATCGCCTCATGGATTCGAGGAGCACGCAACTGTTCGGCACCCTCGTCGACCGCGTGGACACCGACGAGAAGGTCGTGGCGCTGACGCTCGATGACGGGCCGAGCCCGCTCACACCCGAGGTGTTGCAGACTCTCGCGGACGCCGATGTACCTGCCACCTTCTACGTCACGGGCACAGAGATGGCCGAGCGACCCGAACTCGGTCGAGCGATTGTCGAGGCCGGTCACGAACTCGGGAACCACACCGCAACACACCGCAGGATGGTTTTCGTCGGCCGCGACACCGTCGCGGAGGAAATCGAGAGCACCGACGCTGCAATCCGCGACGCCGGTTACGACGGAGAGATCACCTTCCGGCCGCCCTACGGAAAGAAACTGATTGCGCTTCCCCGCTATCTCGACGAACACGACCGGACCACCGTCATGTGGGACGTCGAACCGGACTCGGCCTCGTCCGACACCGGCGAGATCGTCCGGACAGCACTCGAGGAGACACGCCCCGGTTCGATCATCCTGCTGCACGTGATGTACCCATCCCGGACGTCGTCGCTCGAGGCGATTCCCGACATCGTCGACGGTCTGCGCGCCGAGGGGTACCGGTTCATGACGGTGTCGGATCTGCTCGGCCGGTGAGCTCGACGCAGCGCGAACTGGACGAACAACGAAGGGGATACCGGCACGATGTCGGGTAAAGAGCACTCACGACAGCGCAGTGCCTGACAATCTGTTCTTCGAAGACCACCGACGGAAGGATTCCGATGGCACGTCCGGTTCGCGTCGTCGTTCTCGGTTCCGGATCGTGGGGCACCACGGTCGCGGGGCTCGCGGCTCGCAACACCCCGACTCTGCTGTGGGCGCGCAACCCCGACACTGCAGCCGAGATCAACGAGACCCATCGCAACAGCCGGTACCTCGGCGACCGGGAACTGCCGAAGGATCTGCGTGCGACATCGGATCTCGTCGAGGCGGCCCACGAGGCCGACGTGATGGTGGTGGGTGTGCCGTCGCACGCGGTGCGCGCGACCCTCGAACCGATCGCCGACGAAGTGCGGGCCTGGGTGCCGTTGCTGTCCCTGGCGAAAGGACTCGAGCCTGGCACCCGGCTGCGGCCGACGCAGGTGGTCTCGGAATGCCTGCCCGGGCACCCGGTCGGCCTGCTGTCGGGGCCGAACATCGCCAGCGAGATTGCCGACGGCATGGCTGCGGCATCGGTCGTGGCGATGCAGGCCGAGTCGGTGGCGACGGCGCTACAGCCGCTGTTCGCGTCGAAAGTGTTTCGTGTGTACCGCAACACCGATGTACTCGGGTGTGAACTCGGCGGCGTGTTGAAGAACATCATCGCGATCGCCGCGGGAATGGCCGAGGGGCTGGGGGTGGGCGACAACACCCGGGCGATGGTGCTGGCGCGTGGCCTCGCCGAAATGACCCGGCTCGGGGAAGCAATGGGTGCCGATCCGCGCACGTTCGCGGGCCTGACCGGGATCGGTGATCTGATCGCCACCTGCATGAGCCCGGCATCGCGGAACCGGCGTGTGGGCGAGTCGCTCGCACGCGGCCTGACATTGGACGAAACCCTCGCCGAGCTCGGTCAGGTCGCAGAGGGCGTCAAGACCGCACCGACGGTGATGGAACTCGCGCGCGAATACGACGTCGTGATGCCGATCGCGGCGGAGGTGGAGGCGGTGGTCGCGGAGAGGCGCTCGCCTGCCGAGGCGTACCGAGGGCTACGGAGGGTTGCGGCCGGACACGAGCAGGACATCGTGTGATTTCCACTGTCCGGCCGCTGCATGTCAACTGCGGGACCGTAGCCGCTCCACGACGGACGATAATGCGCTGATCTCACTCCGGTCCAACGCAATTCCGAGTTCCAGTACCGTGTCGACGACTTCGGCGACCGATAACTTCGTGTGTTCGGTGGCCCTTCCTGGGGTTCGGGTCGTGCGCGCAGCTTCGGTGAGTGTGACGTGAGCGTGCGGCATGTGGCGCATGACCATGAGGTGATTCACGAACGGCGAATTCTCCTCGCGCGAGGTGATGAAATGCCCGGTCCTGACGTCGGCTGGATGGACCGGGCTCTCGTCGACGTAGTGTTCGGCGTCGCCCTCCCGTGTGAGCGCCCAGACGGTGGTGCCCTGATCGGTGAGCCCTCGCACGCCGAACTGCCGGTCTCCCTCCGCGCGTGTAGCACCGTCCTTCAGCGCGATGGGTCCGGTAATGCTGAATCCGAAACCCGGGTCGCACAACCATCTCTCACCATCGAGCTCGACGTGGATCGTCATGTGGGTCCGGGTATTGGTCGGCTCGTGCACTCGCCCCAATGCCCGGCGCACAGAGAATCCGAGGTGTTCGAGCGCCGCTGCGAAGATCTGCGAATGCTCGAAGCAGTAACCACCTCGGCTTCGTCGCACCAATTGTTCCTGGATCGCGTCGGGCGCGACGCCGGGATGGGTGCCGAGCAGCACGTCCACGTTCCCGAAGGGAAAGGTACGCACGTGGGCGCCGTGCAATTCCTCGAGCAGGTCGAGGGTCGGCGCGGTGGGCCGAACTCCGACGGCGGCGAGATACTCCGGGACATCGAAGAGGTCGGTGCGCCACGACCGTCCCATGAGCGGCTGTTCGTCCATTCCCACGCCCTTCTGCGAGACATGCGGTCGGCGGATATTCCTGCAGTCTCACACAGCGTGGCTCTCGGCGACAGAACGCACGTCCCCATGGGAATATTCCAATATCTCAGCTGTGCGCTAGATATGCGTATATTCCTCGATTCTTCGCATGCAACCGGTGGTGGATCGAGGCGCAAGCCGAGGACGTCGACCATCCTGGTCCGCACGCCGGATCACCGACCCTGAACGAGCGCTAAGTCCTCGCTTGTGCCATCGTGGTCGACATGACCAGCAACGCAGAGATGTTGTCGACCCTCCTCGACTCCCGCTACAGCTGCCGCGGCTTCCTCGACAAACAGGTACCGCGCGAGGACATCGAACGCATGCTGCAGATGGGACAGCGCACCGCGTCGTGGTGCAACTCCCAGCCGTGGCGCGTGCATCTCGTCAACGGAGACGCCATCGAACGCCTTCGTGAGGCGCTCTACGCGCAAGCCTCGTCCGGCGAACTCGACCCCGATATCCCGGGTCCGGTCGAGTACCGGGGCGAGTACGCCGAACGCCGCCGCGGAGCGGGATACGCGCTGTACAACGCGCTCGGCATCGCCCGCGACGACTACGCGCGCCGCACCGAGCAGATGCTCGAGAACTACCGATTCTTCGGCGCACCGCACGTCGCGATCATCACCACCGACAAGGCCCTCGGTGTGTACGGTGCGGTCGACTGCGGTGGCTATGTCTCCACGCTGCTGCTCGCCGCGGAGTCCCTCGGCATCGCTGCCGTCCCGCAGGCCGCCGTACCCATGGCCGGGACGGCGTTGCGGCGCGAACTGAACATCGGCGACGACCGCGACGTCGTCTGCGCGATCGCCTTCGGGTACGCAGACGACGCTCATCCGGCCAACACGTGCCGCACCGATCGGGCATCGCTCGACGACACCGTCGAGTGGGTGGACGAATAACCCACCCGAGGGTCGGTATTGCTCGGCCACGCCGCGACGGAAGGTGGTGTGACATCCACACCACCCGAGAGGACCACCGCCGTGGCCGACAAGAACACCGAACTCCTGCTCCGCCACTGGGTACCGCGCGCCGTCGCCGGCGAGCCGCACGCCGTCGGCACCGTGGTGAGCTGTGTACGCCCGCACATCCTGCAGTTCTGCACCGCCCGCATGGATGAGCAGACCCGGGCACACACACCCGCCGAAGACGTCGCGCAGGAAACCTGCCTGGCCCTGGTACGCGCGCTGCCCCGATACGACGATCGAGGCGGGTCGGTGTTGCGGTTCGCCTTCGCGATCGCAGCAAACAAGGTCGTCGACGCCCGGCGCAAAGCACCGCGCCCGGTTGCGCCCGTCCACGAGGTACACGAACCCTCACCCGACGAGGATGTACTCGACAGCGAACTCGCCGCTGCTGCACGTCGTTTCGTCGACCTACTGCCGGAGCAACAACGCCAGATCGTGATTCTGCGAATCTTCCGCGGCTACAGCACCGAACGCACCGCACTCATGCTCGGCACCACACCCGGCGCTGTGCGCGTGGCGCAGCACCGTGCCTTGACGCGTCTACGCACACAGATCAGTCTGTTTGAGCACGAAGATACTTCCCGAAGTGCGGCACGGTGAAGCCGATGAATCCTCGTTCGGCTGAATAGATCAGGCCCTTCTTGATGAGTCCGTCGCGAGCCGGCGACAGCGACGCCGGTTTGCGTCCGAGTTCCACTGCGATCTTCGACGTGGGCACCGGGCCGTCGTCGCCGGAGAGTTCGGCCATTGCGCGCATGTATTCGCGTTCGGCGGGTGTTGCCCGCTCGTAGCGGGAGCCGAAGAAGCCGACGGCAAGTTCCTCCTCCGCGTCGGGGGACCCGACTCGCACATCGTCGGGGGTGATCGGACTGGCCGCGGCGACGTCCCACGTGGCTTTTCCGTAGGCCTGAACGAAATACGGGTAACCATCGGCCATTTCGTACAGCACGTCGAGCGCTTCCTGCGTGAATTCGACGTCTTCGCGTTCCGCAGGGGCGATCAGTGCGTGGTCTGCCGCTTCGCGGTCGAGTCGGTCGATGCGGTGATAGGTGAACAATCGCTCGGAGTACGACTTGGACGCCGACAGCACGGCGGGCAGATGCGGCAGCCCCGCGCCGACGACGATGAGCGGCGCAGCATCCTGACTCAATTCGTGGCACGCGCCGCAGATCGCGGAGACGTCGTCGGGGCCGAGGTCCTGCATCTCGTCGACGAACAGGGCGATCCCGACGCCCACGTCGCGCGCGAGTCCGGCAGCGTCGACGAGCAGTTCGACGAGATCGATCTCGATGTCGCCGGAGTCGGCGCGACCCTTGACCGCAGGGGCGTCGATGCCGGGTTGCCAACGTTCGCGCATGCCCTTGTCGGCGGTGGCGCGCAGCGCAAACGACTTGAGGACGCCGAGGAAGTAGTCGACCGATTCCGGATCCGGATGGCCCGCAGCTATCTCGCGGACAGCCATGTGGAGCGCGGACGACAGAGGCCGGCGCAGACCTTGATCGGGGCGGGCTTCGATCTTGCCGGTACCCCAGCTCTTCGCGATCGCGAGCGAGCGCAGGTGGTTGAGCAGGACGGTCTTGCCGACTCCGCGGAGGCCGGTGAGCACGACGCTGCGCTCGGGTCTTCCTCGTGCGATGCGTTCGAGCACCACGCCGAAGGCTGTGAGCTGTTTCTCTCGGCCGGCGAGTTCGGGTGGGCGCTGCCCCGCGCCGGGGGCGTACGGGTTGCGGACCGGGTCCATCGGTCGATGGTAACGACGATGTCAGGGGATTCTGAGTTCCTCTAGCGCGTGTCTTGACTTCCTCCTCCGCGTGAACACGAAGGATTCCTACGCAGCCTCACCATCCGGCAAGATCTGTTCAGCGGGTTCCTGCTTCACCGGGTCCGCGCATGCAAGCACACGTCTTACGCTCCCTCCACAAGCGTTTACCCTCTCCACCAGCCCAGCGGCGAGCATCACATTCACAGCGGCGTTGTAATCCCGATCCAGCACCAACCCACACGACGAGCACACCCACACCCGCACATCCAGCGGCTTCTTCCCGTCCCGCACCCCACAGCCCGCGCACACCTGCGACGTCGGTTCCCACTGACTGATCGTGTGCACCACCGCGCCATACCGGGCGGCTTTCTCCTCGATCAACCGCCTGAGGGTCGACCAGCCGGCATCGTGTACCGACTTCGCCAACCTCGTGCGCGCCAAACCCGCCACCGACAACCCCTCGAGGGCGACCGCTTGGTTCTCGCGGACCAACCTCAGTGCCAGCTTGTGGTGGTGATCCAGGCGGGTCTCCCGCACCTTCCGGTGCGCCGCCGCGACCTTCCGGCGAGCCTTATCCCGATTCTTCGACCCCTTCATGGTGCGTGAGTATGCCCGCTGCGCACGGGCCAATCCTCGCTCCTTCGACCGCAACCAGCGAGGATTGTCGATCTTCTCGCGAGTACCGTCGTCATAGACGATCGTCGCCAGATCCGTCAACCCCACATCCACACCGGCAGCCCGAGCCGGCGAAGCCGGAACCACCGCCGGCGCCGGCTCATCAACGACGAAGGACACATAGTGCCGACCGTCGGCCTCCCGGATCACCGTCACACTCGACGGGTCCGCCGGCAACGGCCGTGACGACTCGTACCGCACCCGCCCGATCTTCGGCAACCGCACAAACCCGGCACCGGCGCCCGGCTCGAGGACACCGAAACCCGCGTTACGGGTGAAACGAGCGGACTGGCGATGTGTCCGCCTCTTGAAGCGTGGCGCACCGACCTTGCGGCCCTTGCGTTTCCCGGTATGGGAATCGAAGAAATTGGCGTACGCGCGATGCAGGTCCGCCAGCGACTGCTGCAACGGCACCGAGGACACCTCGGCCAACCACGCCCGTTCGGGTGTCGCCTTCGCGGCGGTCAGCGCTGCCGACAACTCGCCTTTACTCGGGATCGGCCGGCCCGCCCTGCGGGCGGATTCCCGCGCGGCGAGGGCATCGTTGAACACCACCCGGCAGCACCCGAACAGTCGCGACAGCGCCCTGTGCTGCTCCCCTGTGGGGTAGGCACGGCAGCGGTATCGCTTGAGCACACCCCGACGATAACTTTTGGTGTCATGGATGAGATTGGGTTTGTCAGATGTGGCAGACACGCAGTGTGGGACTGTCACGCACATTTGGTGCTCGTCACGAAATATCGGCGTGGCGCGTTCACCGGCCCGATCTTGGCGGACTGCGAGGAGGTGATGCGGGAGGTGTGAGTGGACTTCGGATGCGAACTGCCGGAGTTCTACGGCGAGGACGATCATGTGCACCTGCTGATCAGCTCTCCCGCGACTGTGCAGCTGTCGAAGCTGGTGAACTCGCTCAAGTGTGTCATCGCGGCACTTGCGGCGCGATCACGCGGAGCACCTTTCCCGGTACCTGTGGGGCGGGCATTTATGGTCCCGCTCGTATTGCTGCGGGACCGCGGGCGGTGCCCGTTGTCGGTGGTAGCCGACTACGTGAAATCCCAACGTCGCCCTGGGTGACAGTAGAGACACGAATGCAAGAGTACGCATTATATACTTTGACATTCATTTTCATTAATGACTGAATTCTCACCATGAAACCGATCCACCACGGCAGCCTCGCGCTGTCTGCAGCGCTCGCAGCCGCACTGGTTGCAGGCTGCTCCTCATCGCCCCAGCCAGCCGATGCCGCACCGATCAACGCAGCACCGGCCGTCGAGGTCACCTCACCCGAGCCGCGATTGGCCCTCACCTACGACGGCGGCATCCTCGTCGTCGACGCGACAGAACTCGACATCGTCGCGAATCTGCCACTCGACGGATTCAACCGACTCGGTCCCGCGGGCGACGACCGCCACGTGTTCGTTTCCACCGCCGGAGGCTTTCGCGCCTTGGACACGGGCAGTTGGAGCGACGCCCACGGCGACCACAGCCACCACTTCGCAGGAACACCGGCGCTCACCGACCTGACGTTTCCCGCCGACAAGCCCGGCCACATCGTCGCCCACGCGGGCACAACCGCACTGTTCGACGACGGCACAGGAAATATCGCACTGTTCGATTCCGACGAACTCGACCCCAGCGGCCCACGCCCCGACACGGATACGTACACGACACCCGACGCCCACCACGGTGTCGCCGTGCCACTCGAAGACGGATCACTCCTCGTCACCGAGGGCGATAGCGAAAGCCGCAGCAGCGTTGTTCTTCTCGACGTCGACCGCAACGAAGTCGCGCGAACCGACGAGTGCACCGGAGTCCACGGAGAAGCCGTCGCAGCCGACTCGGTCGTGTTCGGATGTGAGGACGGCATGGTGACCTTCCGCGACGGCACCTTCACGAAGGTCACCGCCCCCGACCCGTACGGACGGCTCGGGAACCAGGCCGGATCCGACGAGTCACCGATCGTGCTGGGCGACTACAAGACCGACCCCGACGCCGAGCTCGAACGCCCCGAACGAGTTGCGCTCGTCGACACCCGCACCGCGCAGATGAAACTCGTGGATCTGGGGACGAGTTACACGTTCCGCTCGCTGGGACGGGGGCCGCACGGCGAGGCACTGGTGCTCGGTACCGACGGTGCGCTGCACGTGATCGACCCTGAGACGGGTGATGTCGTCGACCGCATCGCAGTCCTCGACCCGTGGACCGAGCCCGACGAGTGGCAGTCGCCGCGACCAGCATTGGAAGTGCAGGGCCACACCGCGTACGTCACCGATCCGGCGAACGACGAGTTGCACGCCGTCGACCTCGAGTCGGGCGGGATCCGCACGACGACCCTGCCGCACACCCCCAACGAGATCAGCATCCCCTGACCTCCACAGTCGGGGCGAGCGAAGCGAGGGGAAGCGCAACCGCTCGATGCGGTGGCAGACGCACCCGGTCGACAGGCGGTCTCTGCCACCGCACCGCGCGGCTGCGTATCCGTCAGCTTAAGTGGTGGACTTCCTGGAGCCCGTAGACAGGCGTCGGGATTCCCTCGTACCGCGCCTTGAGCTGGAGGGCGAGATAGAGCGAATAGTGCCGCGACTGATGCAGATTTCCGCCGTGGAACCACAGCCCGTCCTGCTGCGTGGGCTTCCACATGTTGCGCTGCTCGCCCTCCCACGGCCCCGGGTCCTTGGTGGTGTCCGAGCCCAGGCCCCAGCACTTTCCGACCTTGTCGGCGACGTCCTGACCGATCAGGTCGGCGACCCAGCCGTTCATCGAGCCGTATCCCGTCGCGTACACGACGAGGTCGGCTTCGAGTTCAGTGCCGTCCTCGAGGATGACGGAGTGCTCGGTCAGCTCCCGCACGTTGCCGTGGGCGAGCTTGATGTCGCCGTTCGCGACGAGCTCGGAGGCTCCGACGTCGATGTAATAACCTGACGCGCGGCGCAGGTATTTCATGAACAGGCCCGATCCGTCGTCGCCCCAATCATGAAGGAATCCGGCCTTTTCCAAGCGGTCGTAGAAGTCGGCGTCGCGTTCGGCAATCTTCTGATAGACCGGGATCTGGAACTCGTGCATGATCCGGTACGGCAGCGATGCGAACGTCAGATCGGCCTTGTGCGTGGTCACGCCGTTGGCGAGTGCACGTTCGGAGTAGAGGTCGCCGAGTCCGAGGTCCATGAGCGAATCTGATTTGACGATGTGCGTCGACGAGCGCTGCACCATGGTCACGTCGGCGCCGACCTCCCAGAGCGCACCGCAGATGTCGTGTGCGGAGTTGTTGGCTCCGATCACCACCGCCTTCTTGCCCGCGTAGGCGTCCGGTCCCGGGTGCGCACTCGAATGGTGCTGGTCGCCTTGGAAACGGTCCATGCCGGGGAAGCTCGGAATGTTCGGTTTACCCGACATACCCGTCGCGATCACGAGTTGCTTGGGCCGCAGCACGAGCGGTTCTCCGTCGCGCTCGACGTTCACGGTCCACTCGCCGGCCGCATCGTCGTACGACGCCGACGTGCACAACGTCTTCGACCAGTACGGCACTTCCATGATGCGGGTGTACATCTCGAGCCAGTCGCCGATCTTGTCCTTCGGCGCGAACACCGGCCAGTTCTCGGGGAACGGCAGGTACGGAAGGTGGTCGTACCAGACGGGGTCGTGCAGGCACAGCGACTTGTACCGGCCGCGCCACTGGTCGCCCGGGCGGTCGTACTTGTCGAGGACGAGCGCCGGTATCCCGAGCTGACGCATCCGCGCGCCGAGCGCGATACCGCCCTGGCCACCACCGACGATGACGACGTACGGCTGAGTCTTGTAACCGAGCTCGCGTTCCTCCGCTTCGCGCTGTTCCGACCACGTGACGCGGTGGCGGTCGGCGCCGTGCTTCGTTCCGCGCGGGCGGCGTTCCTTCTTCCCTTCCTCGTGCCCCTTCAACTCTTGGAGCGTGGTGAGCAGCGTCCACGCGCCCTCGTCGTTCAGACGCAGGTGCCCCTCGCCGCGACCGACGGCGGTCTCGAAAGCGATCCAGGCGCTGACCACGCCGTCGTCCTCGGTCGGCGTCTCGGTGGTGCGGAAGCCGCTGGGATCGGTATCGGCGAGGCGTTCGCGCAGCATCCCGGCGACACCGTCGCGTCCCTCGACAGTCTTGAGGTTCCAGGTGAAGGACACGAGATCACGCCAGAAGCTGTCGGTGGCGAACATGCCTGCGGCCGCCTCGACGTCACGTGCAGCGAGCGCCGCTTCGAAATCTCGCAGCCATACATCGACCCGCTGCTGCGGGCCGGTGACGCGATCCGAGGGGTGCTCGAGAATGTCGGTCATGGCCGATCCTTTCCGGTCGTTGATGTGATCCAGCACACTCTCGATGCAGCGGCGCGGCAAGCGTTGCATCACGTTGCGTGTGGCGCGCGACACAACGTGGGACCTATGCTGCGGAGACCAGCAGGAACACGGAGGGACAGTGACGCGGATGGACAGGAGTACGTTCAGCGCGATCACACCCGGCACCGATCTGTCCCGCTACGCCCGCGACCTGATGCGGATGCACGACACGGTCATCGGTGGCGGTAAGCCGACGATGCAGCCGCGCAGCGTTGTCGCCCGGTCGTGGTCTCGAGTCCTGCGCACAGGTCTCGACCCAGTGGGCAGCAACGTGCGCGTTCCGTATTCGCCAGAGGAGATCGAACAGCGTCGGCGGTCGTCGCCGCTGGCCTCGATCATCGGCGACCTCGAACAGGTGATCTCGCCGGTTGCCGACGCTTCACAGATGTTGCTCGTCGTGACGGACGCGGACGGCGTCATCCTGTGGCGCAGCGGTTCGGCACGCGTGCGGTCGCGGGCCGATGCGCTGGGGTTCTGCGTGGGGTCCGTCTGGACGGAAGAGAAGGTGGGCACCAACGCGATCGGCACCGCGCTGGCCGAGACCGCGCCGGTGCAGTTGTTCTCCGGCGAACATTTCGAGCAGTCGCAACACCCCTGGTACTGCACGGCAGCGCCGATACATGACCCCATCAGTGGCGATCTGCTGGGCATCGTCGACGTCAGCGGGCCGGCCATGACGCTGCATCCCGCAATCGGAGCGTTGGTCGACACCGCGGTGCGCCTCGCCGAATCGCAGTTGTGGCGGCAGCACGAACAACGACTCGATCGTCTGCGCACCGAGGCCGCGCCCCTGCTGGCGGCGGTCAGCGGTCCGGTTCTGCTGGTCGACGATCACGGTTGGGTCGCGCACGCGTCCGGGGTCGCCGCGACCCGTCGCGTCGGTGCTCCCCGTACCGACCGCGCCCTGACAGTGCCCGGTCTCGGACTGTGCGTGCCGGAGCAGTTGTCGCACGGATGGTTGATCAGGCCGTCCGAATCTGCGGCGACGATCCGCATGACGTTGCGGCTGTCATCGTCACCGACCGTCGAGGTAACGGGCACGGGGCGTCAGTGGCGCAGCGCTGTGACGGTCCGACACGCTGAGATCCTGCTGCTGTTACAGATGCGTGGCCGAATCGGGATGTCGGTGACGGAGTTGAGCCACACGCTGTTCGGCGATGCTGATCACGCCGTTGCGGTACGCGCGGAGGTGTCGCGGTTGCGCCGTGCGTTGGGCTCGGTCGTGGATAGCAGGCCTTATCGTCTGGCCGAGTCGGTGGAATTGTCGTTGGATCTCTGCGGAGCCGAGGACGTGAGCGAATCTGCATTCGTGCTGCACTGTGCCGGTTTCGGCGTGCGAACCCGGATCTCGGAGAAGTATTCGGCAGTCTAGTGATAGGCCGATACACCTGGATATTCATAGGTGGAGTACGCGCTATCGGAGTCTCTACCTATATCTAGCAAATATACGATAAATAGGTATATATCGGATACGCCTCCGTATCAAGCCTTCGGAAAACGCCTGAAAGGGATAAACCGAACAGCTTATGTGGCAGAACCGTCCGGACTCGGCTGCGCCGTACAACGTTTGTGTAACGTGACCACGGGGTCGCCCCGACGGGATCCCGAAACGTCGTCGTCCCCGGAGGTCTACCCCGTGCTGTTGTCCGAAGTCCGCGCAAGGCCCGTGCACTCCGCACTGATCGCCATCGGACTGTTGGTCACGGCGTACGCGGTGGCGGGATATGTCCAGGACGCGTTCACCGAATACCTCATGGATCTCGACGTCTTCCGCGACGCCGGGTACGCGTTCCTTCACCACACCCCCCTGTACACGGAGGGCTTCTACAGCCACTCGGGCTTCCGATTCATCTACCCACCGTTCGCCGCGTTCCTGTTCGCGCCGATGGCGATGGTCGGCAGCACAACATTGCAGGTGCTGTGGACAGCCGGCCTCATCGCCCTGGTGTGGTGGATCCTCAAGGTCGTCTACCAGCGTCTCGACGTCACCCGCGCGAGCCTCGTCGCGTCCGCCTCCCTCGGTGTGGTCCTTCTGCTCGAGCCGTTCCGGTCGAACTTCGCGTTCGGCCAGATCAACATCATCCTCATGGCACTCGTGGTCGCCGACGTCCTCGGCGTGATTCCCGCCCGCTTCCGCGGGGTCGGTATCGCAGTGGCCGCAGCAATCAAGGTGACGCCCGCCGCGTTCGGTCTGTTGCTCCTGCTCCGCAAGGACATCCCGTCGGTGGCCCGGGCGTTCGGCGCGTTCTTCGCGACGGTCGCGTTCGGCTACTGGCTGCGACCCGACTCCTCGGTGTTCTTCTGGACCGAAGAATTCTTCGCGACCGACCGCGCCGGCGACCAGGAATTCTTCCGCAACCAGGCACTCACCGGCTTGATCGCCCGGTTCGGATTCTCCGAGGGCACCAGCAAGATCCTGTGGATCATCGGCGCCGCGCTCATCGTCGCCGCGACCGCGTGGGCCGCGCACCGCTTCCTCCGCGCAGGAGAAACCGTGCCCGCCCTCGCCCTGGTGGGCCTCGCGACGCTGCTCGCCGCACCGATCGCCGTCACCCACCACTGGGTGTATTCGCTGTTCCTGGTGCCGCTGCTCGTCGCCCCGCGCTACCGCCGCTGGTGGCCCGTACTCGTGCCCGCGACGTTGATCTTCCTGTTCGGGCCCAACAAGCTGCTCACCGATGCGTCGTCGCGCGGCTGGGTGGAACAGATGGTGCTCGAGACCCTCGGCAACTCGCAGGCCATCATCGCGGTCGTCGTGTTCGTCGCCGCGGTCTTCGCCGCACGCACCCGCCGCGGCGAGATCATGACCCCGATCCCGCCGGTCACCATCCCGACAGCGGACGCTCAGCTCCAGAAGGCCGACGCCACCAAGTAGAGGCCGGTCCCTGCCACGGTGCTCAGTGCCGCGTTGCGCCGCCACAGGTGCATCGCGATCGTGCCGGACAACCCGATCGTCGCGGGGAGCCACGTCGTCGCACCCACGTCCCGCAGCGTGTACATGACGAGGATGATCATGACGCCGACGGGCATCGTCCGGCCCAGAAAGTCGACGACGGCCGAATGCTTCAGGGCGGACAGCGCCACGAATGGCGCGGCGCGCAGCGCGACCGTCACGACGAACATCACCAGCAGCGCGCCGAGCACATATCCGGCGCCGGGTACCGATTCAGGCACTGGCAGCCCTGTTCCGATAGACGAACCGCGCGAGCAGACACGCGACGAACAATCCGAGTCCGACGATGAGCATCTGTTCCTTCGCGATCAACATCGCCACCAGCCCGCACACCACCGCGATCACCGTGGCCGGAATGTCGCGGTTGACTCGGAACGCGTCGATCGCGAGCACCGTGAACAATGCGGTGAGCGCGAACTCGAGGCCCGTGAGGCCGGCCGGCAGCACCGCACCGATGAGTGCGCCGACGGTGCCCGACACCACCCACATGGCCTGGCACAACACCTGCACGGTCAGCACGCGGGTGCCGGCCAGCTCCTGACCGGCCTTCGGCGCAATGATTGCGTAGGACTCGTCGGTGAGCGCGTAGACGGCGTAGAGGCGGCCGATTCTGCTGCCGATCGAGTGCAGGGGAAACGACAGACCGTAGAACACGTGCCGGAAGTTCACGAGCAGCGTCGCCGCCGCGATCGATGCGAACGGTGTCACCGCGCTGACGAGACCGATCGCCAGGAATTCCATCGAGCCGGCGTAGATCACGATCGAGAAGATCGGCGCCCACCACCAGTCGAAGCCGCCCTGGGTGAGCACCACGCCGAACGCGAGGCCGAGCGGAATCAGTCCGAGTCCGACGGCCCACGAGTCCGCGATACCCGCGCGGACCGCGATGGCACGACTGTCAGGCATGCTCATGAGGCTATCGAGGCCGGCGACGTGTCGTGCCTCACCTGCACCCGACGAAAGGTGACCAGTGGCATCGAGCCCTGACTCGTCCACGAACACAGACTCGTTCACAGACGTGATGGAATCCGCATGGCAGGCCGTCTCTGCCGTCGACGAACCCGCGTCGACAGCGCTGGTGATCGTCACGGCGGTGATCGCGCTGATCCTGGTGACGGTCCGGCCGCTGTGGCTGAAAACCCGGCACGTGATCACGCAGGCGCACGAGGGTTCGCATGCGCTCGTCGCAGCGTTGGTGGGACGCAAACTGTCGGGCATCCGACTGCACAGCGACACCTCGGGTGTGACGGTGTCGTCGGGAAACCCGCGCGGCCCCGGCATGGTCGCGACGGCGTTCGCGGGGTACACCGGCCCGGCGGTGCTCGGTTTCGCCGCGGCCACACTGCTGACCCTGAACCGGCCGGCGGCGGTGTTGTGGTCGATTCTCGCTGCGTTGGCGCTATTGCTCCTGTTGATCCGCAATCTGTACGGGTTCGTAACCGTCGTGATCGCGGGTGCGATCGTGGGTGCCGCGGCATATCTCGGTGATCCGGTCGTGCGCTACGCCGCCGCGTATCTGATCACCTGGGTGTTGTTGCTCGGCGCGACCCGTCCGGTGTTCGAACTCGCCCGTACTCACATGCGAGGGCGTGGCCAGGGCTCGGACGCCGATCAGCTGAGGTGGCTGACGCGGATCCCGGCAGGTGTGTGGATCGTGGTGTTCGGCCTGATCACGGCGGGGACCGCGGTGTACGGGACGGCTCGTGTCGTGGTGACGCACCTGCCCTGACTTCACTGCGCGAGCTGCATCGCCACCGCGCGCACAGGCGCCCCGTCGGCGCCCTCGAACGGAATCGGCAGCATGCTCACCAGCGGGTCGTCGAAATCGATCCCCGCGAGGTTCTTCAGATTCTCACAGATCACGCCGCCCGCATCGGCGATCACGTGGTGCGCGGCAAGTATCTCGTCACCCGTCGGATCGATGCTCGGGGCGTCGATGCCGATGGTGCGCACACCGCGGGTCAGCAGCCACCGGCAGGTGTCCGGGCTCAGCGCCGGATGCCGGAAGTACTCATCGGTGCCGAAATACTCCGACCAGCCGGTGTGCACGAGGGCGATGTCGCCCGAGCGGAGTTCGGTCTCACCCCACTGGTCCGGAGTGATCAGCTCGCCCGGGCCGACGCGTCCGCGCACGTCCAGTACCACTCCCCTGCCCACGAACGCCGTGGGCGAGAGTTGCTCGACGGAGTCGCCGTCGTCGCGGATGTGTCGCGGTGCGTCGACGTGGGTGCCGGTCTGCGACCCCATCGCGATGTGCAGCAGGTTGTAGCCGTCGCCGGCGATGCTCGCGTGCGACGTGAATACGGGTGTCGGGTCTCCCGGATACACCTGCGTGCTCGGCGACACCGGGTGACTGAGGTCGATGACCCGCACTACTCGCATGGCGCACATGCTAGTTCGGCATCGTCGCCCTCAGCCGAAATCGACCTGCCGGTGCGGATCGGCCAGTGCGGTCACCGTTCCGGAACCGAACGGCCCGAGTCGATCGAACAGCACCGACGTGCCGACGGAGATGCCGTCGGAGCTGATGTGGTGGTCGGCCTCGACACCCACTTCCGGTCCGACGGGTAGCCGTGACAGTGTGATGGTGAGGTCGGCGTTGATGAATCCCACACCGCGGTCGCTCCAGTTGGTCACCAGGCTCGTTGCCTCCCCGACCGTCGCGGTGCGCACGAACGGCGACATTTCTTCGCCGACGACGACGGGCAGCTGGCGCGCCCACAAGCGCTTGCGACTCGCGTTCTGGTGTTCGGATCGCGTGGTCGACCACCCGTCGGGATGAGCGTCGCTACCGAACCAGGTGGGGAAGACGAATCCGGTCTCCGGATCGGCGGGGGTTTCCGCGGGCGGCTCCGGCCGGTCCTCACGGACCCACACCACACCCGGCGGCTGCTCCGATGGCCGCAGGAAGACGACGGTCGCGCGGGCGGAGATGTCGTCCCCCTGCTTCAGCAGCGCATCGGCGACACGGATCCGGTTACCGTCGCGCACGCGCGTGGTGGTGAATCGGATCTCGGCGTTGCGGACCGGCTTGAACAGGTCGACGGTCAGGCGCGCGGGCACCATCGTGTCGTCGCCGTGCAGGTTCTCGAGCTCGCGGGCGATCAGCCCGCACACGCACGGCCCCGCGAGCATCGTGGACGACCACGGACTCTCGGCGTACTTGGTGGGCAGGTATGTGCCCTCGGCGTCCGTGAAAAATCCCCAGGCCTTCTTCTGCATCGTCGAATGTTCCCAAGCCGGGATCGGCGGCAGACCGGGACCCCCGGGTGCACGATGCCGATGCGATGTCGCAAGATGTGTGCTGTGGGCTCCCCCGACCTCCCGAACACACCGGCTCGACTCGTCGTCGACGTGGACACCGGCATCGATGATGCCCTTGCGCTGCTGTATCTGCTCGCGAGCCCGGACGCCGACATCGCTGCGGTGTTGTGCACGGCCGGAAATGTTCCCGTCGATCAGGTGACCGCGAATACCCTTGCGGTGCTTGAAATGTGCGGCAGATCCGACATCGAGGTCGCGGTCGGGGCGCAGGTTCCGCTCGTCGCACCGTTGATGACCACCGAGGACACCCACGGACCGCTGGGGGTCGGGTACGCCGAGCTTCCGCCGGCATCGCGCGCGCCGTCGGCACGCAGCGCAGCCGAGGCATGGGTCGAGCTCACACGCACACACCCGGGCGAGCTGACCGGACTGGTGACCGGGCCGATGACGAATCTCGCGCTGGCGATACGGATGGACCCGGACCTTCCGAGACGACTGCGCCGACTGGTGATCATGGGCGGTTGTTTCAACCATCCCGGAAACACGACGCCGACGTCCGAATGGAATGTGGCGGTCGACCCGGAGGCCGCGCGCGAAGTGTTCGATGCGTTCTCCGGTCTACCCGACTCGCAGCGTCCGATCGTGTGTCCGCTGGACGTCACCGAGACCATCGAGATGCACGCCGTGCATGTGGCGAGGATCGCGGAGGCAGCGGAAAGCCTTCCTGCCGAAGTACTGTCGCCCGACGATCCGCGGGGGCTGCGGTCTCGGGCGTCGAACATGGTGGTGCGTCACCTGTCGGATTCCCTTCGCTTCTACATGGAGTTCCACCGCGACCAGAATCTCGGGTTCCTCGCGCACGTGCACGATCCGTTCGCGGCAGCCGTGGCGCTGGGAACAATTCAGTACACGACAAAGCCCGCGACCGTGGATGTCGAGCTGGAGGGACGCCTCACCCGTGGCACCACGATCGCCGACTGGGCGGGCATGTGGGGGCGCGAACCGAACGCGGATATCGTGACCGGCACCCGGCCCGAGGCATTCTTCGAGCACTTCGTCGCCCGGGTTGGTGCATTTGCCCGGAATTTGAAGCTACCCTTCAGTAACAACTAGCGTCTTGGTTGAAAGTTCGGGGACAAGGAGACAGTGTGGCGCAGCAGGTGCGTGTCGAGTATTACGACGATATCGACGGCGAACCGATTACCGACGGTCTGGCGCAATCATTCCGGATCACGGTCGACGACGTGGAATACGAGATCGATCTTCGCCCCTCCAACGCAGACAAGTTCTGGGCCGTTCTGCAGCCATGGCTCAGCGAGTCGAAGCGCAATCGGACACCGAAGCTACCCAGCATCCCTCCCACAGCCCAGGTAGCGGCACCCACTCCGGCACGGAAGCGAAAGCCACGCGATCGCAAGGTGATTCCCGGTCGCTCACCCGAGCAGCTGGCCGCGGTCCGTCATTGGGCACGGGGCCAGGGCTTCGATGTCAGTTCACGCGGACGAATTCCGTCGCACATTCTCGAGAGTTTCGAGGCAGCTCACGCGTGACCTCGGTCAGGTGAGCACGGTCGCCGCGCTGGAGGGTCAGCGCGGCGACGATCACACCGACCACAACGCCGATCAAGGTGTCGCCGACGCGACTGAGTGCGACATCCGGACCGAGACCGGTGCCCAGTCCGGTCAGCATCAGCGCCATCGCAGTGACGAACACCGACGCGAGCGCGTAATTTCGCGTGACGACCATTTCGGTGGCCGTCTGGAGCACCACGATGACGACGACCAGCGGCCAATAGCCCAGATCCAGCACGAGCAGCACCGCAGCAAGCATTGCTCCGAACGCATTGCCGATCAGTCGTTGGATCGCACGCTGCACGGTATGGCGGTAGTTCACGCCCTGTAGTGCGGCCATCGCGCCCATCGTCGCCCAAAGCGGATGGTCCATCCCGACGGCGGCGGCAAACCATCCCGCAAGCAGAGACGCGATCGCAACCCGTGCGACACCCATCAAGATCTCACCATCGCGTAGGCGCCGAACACCGTCTCCGACGAAACCCCAGAAGCGCCCGGCAACTCCGGCACCGCCGACCACGACCCCCTCCGCATCGATTCGGGGAATGTCGATGTCGCGCCGCACCTTGCGCAATTCCGTCTCGAACCGGCGGAAGTCGTCGCGCCGCGCACGCACCGTGTCGTGGGACCCACTGTCGAGCACGTTCTCGGCGGCGTCGAGCAGTGCGAGCAGCTCGCGGCTGTGAGTTCGTATCCGGCGGTCGCCACCGAGGGCGATCACCTCACGGGCAGCGGCGATGTTCCGGCGGGCCGTAGCAACTTCTGCCGCGCCGTCGGATTCCACCGCGACACTTTCGAGCGCAGAAACAGAGGCCAGCGCACGGGCAACTGCGACTCGCGCCGGACTCTGCGGGTGCGACAGCGCGGGGAGCATCGCGATAGTCCAACCGACCATCGAACCGATGGCGGCTGCAGCGGTGACGAGACCCACGTCCGCAGCACTGTGGGCGAAACCGGCCGCACCAGCTGCGGCGAAGATGAGGATCACGGGGCCGGGGCCAGTGAGACGGAAGGCTGTGAACAGCCAGAACGATACGCCGGCAGCTCCCGACAGAAGAAGAATCTGCAACCACATCGGCAGCCCCACGGCGCCGAGCGTGGCACCGAATGCGGTGAAAGCGATGAGTCCGCCGGCAACGCACGCAAGCTTCGTGGCGAGCCTCGGAAACGGTTCGTAGCGGAGAAAGGCCGAACAGAGCGCACCCAGCGCGGCGAATCCCGCAACTTCCGGGTGGCCGAGCAGGCCACCCCCGACCAGCGCGATCAAGGTGGCGACGCCGACACGAACGGCCACAGCGATCGTGGGATCACCCCTGCGTATCTCGAGAGCTTCCCGCCACGCGGTGGCCGACACCGAATGCGCCAGAGCGCCGCCCGAATCACGGAGGCGGTCGCGGTCGGAGAGTCGGCGTGTCGGAAGCATGATTCCAGGTTAATACTTCACAGGTAAAATATCTACGAAGTTGTTGGTTCTCGGACGTTAGAATGCACACATGCCCACGCACCCCACCCCGCCCGACTACGTCGAACGCATACGTCACGCGTGGGCGGCCCGCTACCCCGAACTCGATCTCCGCGCAATCGACGTGATCGGCCGTATCACCAGAATCGGCTCGCTCGCGCTTGCGCAGCTCGAGAAAGAACTCGAGCCGAGCGGCGTCGGACGCACCGAATTCGAGGTACTCAGCGCACTCGCACGCAGTGAACACCCACTACGTGCCAGCGAGGTCACCTCCGTCACCGGCATCTCGGGGGCCTCCACCACCAAGCACACCGAACGACTCGTGAAGATCGGCCTGATCGAACGTCAGCGTCTCGAACGCGACGGACGCGTGGTCCTGCTCTCGCTGACCGATGAGGGGCGCGAGGTCGTCGAGCGGGAACTTCCGCGCCGCGTCGCAAGCGAGAAGAAGATGCTCGACGGACTCAGCGACGACGAACTCGACGTGCTCACCGGACTGCTGCAGCGCATCGCGCGCAATGTCGAAGAGCAGACGCTGCGCTGACGCGCGCCCGGGACAGTGTCGGTCAGGGCATTTCCATGGTCTCGGACCGCTCGATCTCGGCGACAGCACGTCGCAGATACGGGCCCGGCGTAGATCGGCGCGCGGCAAGAAGGTCGGCGAGCACCAGTACACCCGCGCTCAGGTAGTCGGCCGGTCGCACTTTCGGCGCTTCCTCGTCGTGCACACCCAAGGTGCCGGTGAGCACGGCAACCACCGCGTCGGGCTGCAGCGACGGCAGCCAGCGCATCCCGTGCCGAAGGGCTCGCTCGAGCACGCTCTGGACATCCTCACCCGTCAATCCGTCCGGGTGAAGCTCCTCGAGCAACTCGCGCACCATCCCCGCGTGCACCGCGGTGACCTGCTCGTACGGAAACGCGACCAGCTCGGCGAGCGCTTCGTCGAACGCGGACACCGCCTCGCTGCGGGCCGCCGTCACCGCGGCGTCGGTCTCAGTGGCGATCTGCCGGGTGATCGTCGGCCAATGTTCGGGCCACACGTGCTACTCCTCCAGACGCTCGGTCCCGGCGGTTCCGGGTCGTAGCCGGCGCTGCGATGACAGCGCGTCGTACGGGGCGAATCCTTTCATGCCGCGCCCCGCGACTACGGCTGCATTGGTCCATCGGTATGACGGTCTCGATTTCCCCTACGAATCAAGGTAAGCCGACCTATTCTGAGGACCATCAACATCGGACCATCAAGATCGCGTCGTCATACGCAAGGAGCCGTCATGTCCGCGAATCCGGAGTCAGCATCCGACCTGTTCCGTTCGGTGTTCAAAACAGTGTGGTGGGTGGTGCTGATTCGAGGCATCCTCGCGGTCCTGTTCGGCATCGTCGCCCTGGTATGGCCGGGGATCACCGTGTGGGCCCTCGTTGTCGTATTCGCCGCGTACGCGATCGTCGACGGGGTGGTCCTCGTGTGGCATTCCATCCGCGATCGAGCAACGCTCGACGGCTGGGGGCTGTGGCTGGCCATGGGCATCCTGTCGGTTGTTGCCGGCCTGGTCGCGCTGTTCTGGCCGGGAATCACAGCGCTGGTACTGCTGTACCTGATCGCGTTCTACGCAATCCTGTTCGGCATCATCGGCATTGTCGGTGCCCTGCGGTTCCGTAAGGTCCCGGATTCCGGGTGGGTGTGGTCGCTGATCGCCGGGGTAGTTGCAGTGATCTTCGGCGTGATCCTGCTGATCTTCCCCGGCTCCGGCATCCTCGGCCTGATCGTCCTGCTCGGCATCTACGCGATCCTGTTCGGCATCCTGCTGATCGTCATGTCGTTCCAGGTTCGCAGCGCCGCCAAGAAGGCCGGCATCATGTGAGCAGGCCGCTCCCCGGCGCCGGCCTCACGCGTTCATCAACCGGCCCCACGCATGCCAGCGGTCGATCTCGATCCACGCGCTCACACGCTTACGGTCGCGAACATGATAGGGCTGCCCGGTGTAGTGCCGGGCGATCCGATCGATGTCGGTCAGGTCGGGGTCGTCGACGAATTCGACGACCCTGCCCTGAATGCTCACGTGGGTGACCCAGTCGTCCGGATCCATCGCACTCAAAGCCACTCGCGGATCATTGCGGAGATATTCGAGACGCTTGCGGCCCTCGTCCATGTTCACGAGGATGCGGCCGTTTTCGTAGATGTACCAGGTGGGGACCGAAACGGGCTGGCCGCTGGCGCGCAACGAAGCAATCGTTGCGTGGTTGGGACGAGCGAGTAGTTCTGCAACGGCGTCGGGAAGCGGGGGCTTCGGCACGGTGAAACTCCTCCAGGACGGTGGTCTGTTCGAGTTCGAAACCCGAGCGTAGCGAACACCGGTCTCGAGACCATGCCTCCCGCACGGTCATTTGGGGAGCGCAGCGAAACCGCCGTGTTCGGCCTGCTCCCCCGGATCCCGCAGCGCCTCGTCCACACCACTGCACGGAACGCCCCAGGACTTGGCGCGCTGCATCAGCGTGGCCTCCGCGGGAGTACACAGTCCGTCGAGGACGTTGTCGGTCGCGACCGCGTAGACGACCCGCTCATCGAGTTCCCGGGTCGGGGTGAGCCCGTGCTCGACCGCCCATCGCCGCACAAGTTCCCATCGGGTGAGCTCCGCCAGGCTGGCCGGGGTCCCGATCAGCAGCACCCGTGGTCGGGTTGCGCCCGGCCGCACGGGTTCCGGGGAGACGAATGTGTCGGGACGGACTGCGGTCATGAGTTGCCTTTCGGAGGTCTCCACGGATCCAACGTGTCAACAACTAATGGGTGAAATCACAAACACATTTCATTGTGATTGGCATTACACCACAATCGGGTCACACGCCACCCAGCCGACACGCCCAGGCTCCGGAAGGCTACACATCTCTCCGTCCTCCATCGGCAACCGTGGTTGCGCCGGCAACCTCTATCCGTCGGCAGCCGACGACGTCATGGCAGCCACCGCTGGGGCCATCCGATCCAGCGCCCACAACCATCGCGAGTACGGCGTCGGATGCTCCGGAGTGGAACCCATCGTGTCCCAGGTCCACAACGCCACACGCCAGGCGCTGAAAGCCAATTCCGCGTGGAGTCGCGCTTCGCCCGCGTCGAAACTCGGGGCCAGTGCACGCAGGACCGTGACGGCGACACGGGTCAATTCACCATCCTCGCTCGAGAGATGGGCACGCAGTTCCGGTTCCGCATCCAGCAGCGCGCCGATGCGCCGATGTTCGTGATGATCGATCGGATCGTCGCGGATGAGTTCTCCGAGCCTGCCCATCAAACGTCCTACGGCGTGCCGGGGAGTCAGCGCAGCATCGGCGTCCGGGGGGTGATTCGCCGCGAGGGCAAGCAGGGCCACCCTGAGTTCACCCTGCCCGGGCAGGATCGCAGCCTCCTTGGATGGGAAATAACGGAAGAAGGTCCGTGCGGAAACGCCGGCCGTCTCCGCGATCCGAGCCACCGTCGTCGCCTCCAGCCCATCGCGCTCCACGCAATCGACAGCGGCCTGGTGGATCAGCGCAGTGGTCTCGCGTCGGCGGCGCTCGCGCAATCCCCGCGCGGGTGCGGATTCAGACATATCGACATCCTGCCGCATCGATCCTGTGGGGCACCACACCATTCTGTCGCATTACGCCAACTTGGCAGAGTGTGTCATAATTTCCTGTCTCCGCATCCCACTCGGAAATCAGGTACCTCCTTGACCACGACGGCCCGAACCGCCGCACCCACAGCACTCGCGCCGGCTGTGAAGGGCACGATCACCGTGCTCGCCGTAGCCGCCTTCGTCATGATCCTCAACGAGACGGTCCTGGCAGTGGCCATGCCGCAACTCATGATCGACTTCGGCGTGGACGCCACAGCAATCCAGTGGCTCTCGACGGGATTCCTGCTGACCATGGCCGTAGTCATCCCGACGACCGGCTTTCTCCTGCAACGCTTCACGGTCCGCGCCCTGTTCACGAGCGCGCTCGTACTGTTCCTCGCCGGTTCGCTGATCGCCGCGTTGGCCCCCAGCTTCCCCGTCATGCTCGCTGCCCGTGTGGTCCAGGCCGGCGGCACCGCGATCATCATGCCGCTGCTCATGACCACCACGCTCACCTCGGTACCCCCGGCCCGACGCGGCGCGATCATGGGCATGAACACCATCGTCATCGCATGCGCCCCGGCCGTCGGCCCCACGCTCTCCGGAGCCATCCTGGGTTCGGTCGGCTGGCGCTGGATCTTCTGGATGATGGTCGCCATCGCCGCCGTGACGCTGCCGATCGGACTGACCTTCATCGCCAATGGCGGCGAGCCCCGGCGCGCCCCGCTCGATGTGCTCTCGGTAGTCCTGTCCGCGTTCGGTTTCGGTGGCATCGTCTACGCCCTGTCGGGCGCGGAGGCCGCACTGAGAGGCGCATGGATTCCCACGGCCATAGCCCTTGCGGTAGGAGCCGTCGGGCTGGTGCTCTTCGTCGCGCGCCAGCGGATGCTGCAGGACCGCGGCGCGTCACTACTGGATCTGCGCCCTTTCTCTGTGCCGACGTTCCGCTACTCCGTCATCACCGTGGCAATCGGCTTCGGCCTGCTCTTGGGTTCGGTGGTCCTGCTGTCCATGGTTCTGCAGCACGGACTCGGAATGAACTCGCTCGAGGTCGGACTGTTGTTGCTACCCGCCGGGCTCGTCCAGGCGGTGCTTGCACCCTTCGTCGGCCGGGCTTTCGATCGCGTCGGCCCCCGCCCTTTGGTCCTTCCCGCGACCGTCCTCCTGGCCGTGTCGATGTTCGCACTGGCCTTCATCTCCACCTCCACCCAGATCTGGTACGTGCTGCTTTTCAACACCCTGTACGGAGCCGGTATGGCCTTCGTGCTCACATCCCTGCTGACCGTCTCGCTCTCGTCGCTACCGCGCCACCTCTACGGCCACGGTTCAGCGATCATGAACACCTTCCAGCAGCTGGCCGGAGCTGCCGGCACCGCACTGTTGGTGGCGGCCATGACATTCGGTGCCTCCAAGGCGACCGAAACGGGACCTGCCGCGGAGATCGCGGGAGCCCGCTGGGCATTCCTGATCTCGGGGGTGCTCTGCTTGATCGCGATTCTCACCGCGACGAAGATCCACCCGGCAGCAGCCGAATCGTCTCGACCCGAGTCCCTGGTCCCCGTGGAAGACGACGACAAGGTTCGCATCGTCTAGGGAAGCGCACTCCCGAAGGTGCCTCGTCGACAGGTGGGTCTCTTTCCTCGAAACCACCGCGCGTTGCGCGCGAGGTGTCCGACCATGGAAGGCGACAGCAACGCCGGCCGAGGAAAGCAGGAACCATGCCGACATACCTGTGGCAGGTCACCTATACCGCAGAGGGCGCAAAGGGACTACTGAGCGACGGCGGGAGCGCCCGCCGCGATGCGATCGTCGCCATGGTCGAAAGCGTCGGCGGCACCGTCGAGTCCGTGCACTTCGCGTTGGGAGGGCACGATCTGTACGTGCTCGGTGAGGTGCCCGACGAAATTGCCGCCGCCACTTTGGAACTGCGCACCATCGCGTCGGGTGCAGCGCGGTCGAAGCCGATCGCGCTGCTCACCCCCGAGCAGGTCGATGAGGCTTCGCGCCGCGATGCGTCCTATCGAGCGCCCGGCAGCTGACCTGCTCCGAGCACCTCGGCGGTGTGCTCCCCGTGCCGAGGTGCTGGACGCGCATCGGTGTACCGGCCGTTCCAGCGCAACGGAGACCGCGCGGTGAGCACAGGGCCGATATCCGGCTGATCGATGTACTGCACCACCGAGTCGGGGCGGGCGGCGAGATCTGCGGCCACTTCGTCCATCGTGCGGTACGGCGCCCACAACACCCGCGTGCCCGCGAGGTCCGCTTCGATTCGAGCGAGGGTTCGTCGCGAAAACCAGGGTGCAAGGATTGCGGTGATCGCCTCGCGCGCCGCATAGCGGTCGCCCTCGAGATCGAAGTCGAGCCCGCGCTGCGCACCGAGCGCGTCGAACACCGCTCCGGTGCCGGTGACCTCGACAAGCGCCCGCCACTGTCCACGAGTCAGACCGACGATCATGACGTAGCGGCCGTCTGCGGTTGCGAACTCGGAACCGTAGCTGCCGTACAGGGCGTTGCCCTGCAACTCACGCCCCGACCCACGTGCCTGAGCTTCTGCAAGCCAGCCCATGCTCGCGACCGCAGCATGTGCGACGTCGTCGAGCGCGAGTTCGAGATACGCTCCCTCGCCGGTCTGTTCACGGCGACGCAGCGCGGTGACGATGCCGAGTGCGGCATGCACGCCGGTGAGCAGATCCCACGCGGGCAGCACATGGTTGACCGGTGCACCGAGACCGGTCGGGCCCGTCATCAGCGGGATGCCCGCGGCAGCGTTGACGGTGTAGTCGACCGCCGGGGTGCCGTCCGCATTGCCCGCGATATGCACGTGGATCAGGTCCGGCCGATGCGCGAGGAGCACATCGTGGGCGAGCCACGGGGCGTGCGCCGCGTTCTCGAGGACGATGCCTGCGTCGGCGATCAATTCGATGACGCGGGCGCGATCCTCGTCGCTGCGCAGATCCACCGCGATCGAACGTTTCGCCTGATTCAGCCCCGTCCAGTACAGGCTCGCGCCGTTCTCGGTCACTGGCCAGCGGCCTCCGTCGACGGCACCGCCGACCGGGTCGACGCGAATGACGTCGGCGCCGAGTTCGGCGAGCATCCGGCCTGCCGTCGGCCCGGCGACGAAGCTGGACAGATCGATTACGCGGACGCCGTCCAACGGCCGCACGGTCACGCGACCCGCTCGAAGATCGCGGTCAGGCCCTGACCACCGCCGATGCACATCGTCTCGAGGCCGTAGCGCGCGCCGCGACGATCGAGTTCACGCAGCATCGTCGCGAGGATCCGCACGCCGGTCGCGCCGACAGGGTGACCGAGGGAGATCCCGGATCCGTTGACGTTGGTGCGCTCGAAATCTGCTGCGGTGAACTTCCATTCGCGCGTCACGGCGAGGGCCTGTGCGGCGAATGCCTCGTTGAGTTCGATGAGGTCGATATCCGACAGGTTCAGTCCCGCACGATCGAGTGCTTTCGCGGTGGACGGCACCGGGCCGATGCCCATCTCGGCGGGCGCCACTCCGGCGGCAGCCCATGTGACGAGCTTGCCCAGCGGGCGCAGACCGAGCCGGTCCGCGGTCGCGCGGTTGGTCACGATGCAGGCTGCGGCACCGTCGTTCTGCCCGCTGGCGTTGCCCGCAGTGACGGTGGCGTCGGGATCCTGCTTGCCCATGATCGGGCGGAGCTTCGCGAGCGTCTCGACGGTGGTGTCGGCGCGCGGGTGCTCGTCGCGGTCGATCGTCTTCGGATCACCCTTGCGCTGCGGCACCTGCACGGACACGATCTCGTCGGCGAACTTCCCCGATTCGATCGCGGCAACGGCACGGCGGTGCGATTCGACAGCCAGTTCGTCTTGTTCTAGGCGGGGGATGTCGTACTTCCGCCGCAAGTTCTCGGCGGTTTCGAGCATGCCACCGGGCACCGGATAGTTGCGGCCACCGGCGGTGACACGGCCGCGGGCGAGGCGGTCGTGCAACGCGGCGGGCGCACCCTTCGCTCCCCAGCGCATCGATTCGGTGTAGTACTCGGAGCGGCTCATCGATTCGACTCCGCCGGCGATGACGATGTCGGCGACCCCGGTCTGCACGCGCATCGCGGCATCGAGCACCGCCTGCAGACCGGAACCGCATCGACGGTCGAGTTGCAGACCGGGGACGGTGACGGGCAGGCCCGCATCGAGTGCCGCCACACGACCGATCGCGGGTGCCTCACCGTTGGGATAGCACTGGCCGAAGATGACATCGTCGATCTTCCCGGGGTCGAGCGCTGTGCGCGACAGTAACTCCGAGATGACACGCGCGGCCAGGTCGGTGGCGGGCACGTCGATGTACATGCCGCCGTAGCGACCGACGGGGGTACGCAGTGGCTCGCAGATCACCACATCGTTCGCGTTGGAATCAGTCACGACGGAAATCCCTTTCACGGTCGGTCCAGTTCTGCGCCCATTCGCGCAGTTCTACGGCCCGGATCTTCGAGCCGTTCCCGCCCACAGTGGTGGGCATGCGGTCGATGACATGGATGGCCGCCGGCACCTTGAATGCGGCGAGTTCGCTCTTGCACCAAGCTTTCAGGTTCTCGGCATCCGTGTCGGCGGGCGCATCGTCCGTCGGTACCACGAAACCGACGGCCTGCGTGTAGCCACCGTCGCCGGTGATCCCGACGACCTTCACGACACCCACCCCCGGGTGCTGTGCGAGGCGACCCTCGATTTCGGCGGGGTCGACGAGGAACCCTCGCAGGCGCAGCACGTCGCCCATGCGGCACACGTAACGGTAGCCGCCGTCGCCCAGTGCCACAGCGAGGTCGCCGCTGCGAAACCAGCCGTCCTTCGTGAAGGCGCGCACCGCAGCCTCGGGATTACCCAGGTAGGCGTCGACGACGTTGGGGCCGCGGAACTGCAGTTCACCCTGCTCGCCGTCTGCGACCCGCGTGTCGTCGAGAGGATCCGCGACACGCAGTTCGATCGCAGGCTCGACCGCGCGGCCACCACCGTTCCAGCGCACCGATTCCGGGTCGTCTGCGTTCCACAACATCGTGAGAGCGAACACCTCGGACGACCCGAAGACACCGGAGGTGTGCGTGCCGAACTCGTCGCGCGCCCACCGTGCGATCTCGTGCGATCGTCCGAGGAAATCGGCGATCCCGATCCACCTCAGGGTCGACAGATCCATTCGCTCTCCGTCATGCCACTCGTCGTAGAGGCGGCCGAACAGGTCGTCGGCACCCACCGCATGGGTGACCTTCACCTGCCGCATGCGGCGGAGCACCGCCGACGGATCGAACACCGTTTCCATGAGCAGTGCTCCGCCCCCGGCGATCATCGCCATGGCGGTGCTGAAGCCGAACACACCGGAGACGGGAAGAACACACAGCCCCACGTCACCCTCCCCGACCTGCATGATCGCAGCATCGGCATGGCCGTGTCGCACGATGGCGCTGTGACGGTGGGCCGCGAGCTTCGGGACACCGGTCGAGCCGGAGGTCGTGAACGCGACAGCCAGCCTGTCGTCGGGGTCGTCGTCGACTCCGGCTGCGGTGAGGGTTGCCCGATCGGGTGTGTCGGGAACCCGGATGCCTCCCGTGACTCCGCTCCCAGCGATCCAGGATCCCCCGCCGAGATCGAATTCTCTGTCGATGGTGGAGGTTTCGATGGGTCCGTGCACCACCGCGACGACCGGGGTCGCCACATCGGGAACAGATGCGGCGGCTTCGGCGAGGCGACCGAACAGGTCCAAACCGTGGAATGCAGCCGGGACGGCGACCACGGCCGGACATGCAGCAGTGAGGATGTGGGCGACCTCACCGGTGTTGTACCGGGTATTGACACCGATGACGTGAGCGCCCACCGTGGCTGCGGCGAACTGCCAGACAAGCGCGTCGGACCAGTTGGGCAGCATCACCGCGATGCATTGGCCGGGACGGACTCCGACGGCGTCGAGTTCGGCGCACAGCGCTTCGGCGCGGTTGCGCAGATCGGCTCTGCTGCTGACGATGACGTCGTCGCCGACCACGTCGTACGTGATTGCCGATTCGGGGTTTTCGGAGACGAGTGTGTCCAGTAGCGCCGAGAGAGTCTCGGTTCTGGTGCTCACAGCACTACCTCCTCGGCGACAACCGACTGCTGCAATTCGTTGATCCAGGTATCGACGAGTACTGCGAAGTCGTCGATCTCTTCCATCGGGTAGTGGCCGATCCCGTCCAGTACGGTGAATCGTGCACGACCGGGCGTGGTTTCGTTGGCGATCTCTGCGACGCGCGCGATTTCGTCGACATTGATCCACGGGTCATCACGGCCCGCGACGACATGCAAGGGTGCCGTGACCTGGTTCAGCCGGTCGCGCACGTCATGAGTGCCCCAGCCGATCAGGTCGGACGACGAGATCTCCGGGTCTTCACGCTTGTGCATGAGCGCTATCAGGTGGGCCTTGCGCTCGGGAACCGAACGTCCCACCGATGCAAGAGTACCCAGGTACGTCCGTTCGGCACGAGCAGGACCGGCGACGTCTTCGAGTTCTCGACGGAGACCGTTGACGTTGACGCGACCGGGACCTGCTTCGGCCTCCATGGCGATCGCGCCGGAGAGTGGCCGCTCGGGGCGGGTTGCGAGTTCGAGGGTGAGTTTGCCACCGATCGAGCAACCGATCACGTAGGGGCGTTCGATCTCCAGAGCGTCGAGTACGCCGCACAGCCAGTCGCCGTAGTCGACGATACTGGTCACCGGACCGGACGGTGCAGGCTCGGAGCGTCCATGACCGGGCAGGTCGGGCACGATCACGCGGTAACCCCGGTCTGCGAGGTCGCGCGACACGTGCCGCCACTGCACGCCGCTCTGACCGGCAGTGTGGATGCACAGGACCGCAGGCAATGCCTCGACGTCGAGGTGGTCGGGTGTGACGATCTCGACGAAGCCGAGAGCGCCATCGATTTCGAGATAACGTGCCTCGATCATGAGTCGGCCTTCCGGGCGATGAGTCGCGCATGCGCGATGATCATGTTGAGCGGTTTGGTCAACCTCAGGTACTCGTATCCGTCTCCGGTGGAGGAGAACTCACCGCTGATCGCGCGCCGCATGAAATCGTCGGCATCCGACAGCACGAGGTCGACCCAGGTATGGGCCGGTGCGACGAAGGTGAACGTGGCGCCGTGAGGGACACGGCGGGTGACATCGATGATGTTGCCCTTGTAGACCCGGAGGTGGAGTTCCCTGTCGCCGCAGCGCAGACCGATCGTGCCGTCCCAGGTGGACAGTGACGAGGTAAAGCCCCGATCGTCTTCGAGGCTGTCGCTCAGAAGGTTTCCCCATTCAGCGCTGCAGAAGTCGAGTTCCGGGGCGGATACGGCCGCGGCGGGGTCGTCGAGAATCCATGTTTCGGTGCCGCTCTCGAGAATCGCCCCGGCTTCGTCGCGCAGCCTGATGTGCCGCTCGATGCGGCCACCGGCAACGCGGGTGATCACGGACTCGATGATCACCGTGTCGTTCACGCCCACTGGACGGTCCGTCTTCCATTGGGCTTGCGTCCGGTTGGCATCGGGTACGGCGGGGACGACGATGTCTGCGGCAGTCACACCGACACCGGGGGAGCCGGCGGGCAGGGACACCCCGGCAGCCGAGAGGATCTCGGACACGAGGAACGACTGCGGCCCGGTCCGGTCGCCGACCGCGGCAAGTTTCGGGGACATTGCGGTGCTCATGCTTTTTCCGGCCTTCCGAGCAGTTCGTCCGAGATGATTCGCATCTGGATCTCGCTGGTGCCTTCGAAGATCTTCGTCAGGCGGGCGTCGCGCCAATGCCTTTCGACCTGGAAGTCGGTGGTGTAACCGGCGCCACCGTGGATCTGCACTGCCTCGCTCGTGACCTGTTCGGCCATCTCGGTTGCCACCAGCTTGCACATCGACGCTTCGAGCGAGCAGCGGCGTCCGGAATCGATGTCGGTAGCCACCGAGTACATGAGCTGGCGGGCCGCTTCGATATCGGCGGCCATCTTGGCGATCTTGAACCGAAGATGCTGGAAATCGCCGATGGGGCGCCCGAACTGACGGCGGGTGTGCATGTATTCGATGGAGTCCTCGAGCGCGGCGCGGGCCAGGCCGATCGCGCGGGCAGCGGTGTGGGCGCGGCCTACTTCGAGGCCGGATACGGCAAGGTAGAAGCCCTTGCCTTCTTCGCCGAGCATCCTGCCTGCCGGGATGCGGTAGTTGTCGAACGCCAATTCCCAAGTGCTCCAGCCGAAGTAACCGATCTTCCGGACCTTCGTGCCCGAGATTCCGTCGGGGAATCCGCCGCGCTCCTTCTCGATGAGGAACGCGCTGATCCCGCGATGCGGCTTGGCCGGGTCCTTGTTCGGGTCGGTACGAGCGAACAGCACCATGTAGTCTGCCTCGTCGGCGTATGTGCACCACATCTTCGTGCCGTTCACGACCCATTCGTCGCCGTCACGCACGGCTCGGCACGAAATGTTGGCAACGTCGGAACCCGCTTCGGCCTCGGACAGCGCGTAGGCACCGAGGTATTCGCCGCGCGCGACCTTGGGGAGCAGGGCTTCCTGCTGTTCCGGCGTGAAGCCACCGCCCATACCGTTACCGCGCGCAAGCAGACCCGACACGCTCATCCATGCACGGGAGAGTTCCTCCGCGACGAGGCAGTACTCGAAGACGCCGAGCCCGAGGCCGCCGTACTCCTCGGGGATCATGATCCCGAAGAAGCCGATCTCGGCCATCTCCTTCTTCAGCGAATCCGGGATCGTGCCCTGGACGGGGTCGAGTTCGTTCGCCACGGGCAACACCCGCGTCATCGCGAAGTCGCGGGCGAGATCTCGGATCTCGAGGCGCTCTTCGGTCAAGTAGCGCGGCGAATCGGTGCGGGGCTGAGACGGCCGGTGAGTCATGGGTACTCCCTCTATGGACCGGAGTAGGTCATTAACGCTTGTTCACCCAGTACAGCACGAGACCTATCGGCCGTCAATGTCCCGGGGTCAGGCTTTCCGGTATCCCACGAGGTTGAGCGCATATCGCCCGTAATCGTCGGCCACTTCCTGCGCAGTGAGCGGGCCGTCCGCACGGAACCACAGCGGGATCCCCGCACACATCGTCAACACCGCCGTGACGGCCTGATGCACGTTCGGGAGATCGAATAACCCCTGTTGGGAGGCCGCTTCCGCAATCCCGACGAACAATTGCTCCTGCGCGTCACGCGACCCCACGACACGTCGGCGATTGAGATCGTCGAGATAACGCAGCTCCGTGTTGGCCACCAGACAGGCCCGCGGATTCCGCGCAGTGAACAGCGCATGGGCGACGACGGCGACCTTCCATCTCTCCGCCGGATCCGAACCGGCCTTCCGCAGAGCATTCCGGGTCGCGGTGAACTGCTCATCGCTCGCTCGACGCAGGATCTCGACCAGCAGTTCCGACTTGTTCTCGAAGTGGTTGTAGACATTTGCAGCACTACAACCTGCACTGTTCGCGATATTTCGCATGGTTGCACCGTGAAATCCGGAGGCATAGAACTCGTCGAGAGCGGTCTCGAGAATTCGCTCCCGGACGGACGACAGTGTCGCAGTTGACCGCGTGTTCATCTTTCGAAGGGTAGAGGTACATGCGTCGACCAGCAACAACGCCCTGGTTGACCGCATACCTACCCCTTGCTATGGTTCGCATCACATGAACATGCGTTAATCCAAGCGCTTCCGGAGGCTCTCCCGTGACCAACCCCGAATCCGATCGCTCTCTCATCGAGCGCATCACTCGCCTCGAAGACCTGGAGGCGATCCGCACGCTCGATGCCCGGTACTGCCGCCATCTCGACGACGGAAACTGGGACGCCCTGATGGACCTGTTCACCGAGGACGGCGAGTTCGACGGCCTATCACATCCCAAGGGCAAGGACGAGATGAAAACGTTCTTCGCCGGACTTGCCGACGGCGGCCTCACTGCGTTCTGGCATTTCATCACCAACCTCGAAATCGACCTCAACGGTGACCGCGCCACGGTCCGCTCGTTCCTGTGGCAGCCGTGCGTCACCGACGGCACGGCAAGCATCGCGGCCGGACGCTACACCGACGAGGTCGTCAAGATCGACGGCCGGTGGCTCTATCGCGTCAAACAGGTCCGATTCCATTTCTTCGGGCCCCTCGAAGCCGGCTGGGACGAGAACCTCTTCGCGCTCGACACAGCACGCCGGGCGGCGGTGCGGGCATGAACGGCACCGTCTCCAACCAGGGCACCTTCGCTGCGGACGATCTGATCTGGTCGCGGATGCTGCAGCTACCCGAGGTCGCCGAACTGCGGCATCGACGCAAGATGGTCACCACCACCCTCGGCGGCATCACCATCGCGTTGTTCACGGGCTTCCTCGTGGCCTGGATCGGATTCCCCGATCAACTCGGTTCCACATCCGTCCTGGGAATCCCGCTTTCGCTCTGGGTGGTTCTGAGCCAGTTCGCTGGAACCTGGGTCCTCGTATGGGCGTATTTCCGACTGTCCCGCACCTACATTCAGCCCGCCGCCGACGCCGCGATCCGCGCTGTCGCCGACAACCGGCCCGAGACCGAGGAGGTCGTCGCATGACCGGCGACGCCGATTACCTGGCCATCGCAATCTGCAGTGCCGTCATCTCACTGACCCTGTGGGTGACGTTCGCGGCATCCCGGCGCGCCAAGAGCGCCGATGGTTTCTTCGCGGCCGGCCGCTCGATCTCTAGTTGGCAGAACGGATTTGCCATCGCCGGTGAGTTCATCTCCGCCGGTAGCTTCCTCGGCACCACAGGCCTGATCTTCTCCAAGGGCGTCGACGGCACCGTCATCCTGTTCACGTCCGTCATCTCTTTCCTGCCGGTGCTGTTCCTGCTCGCTGAGAAGATGCGCAATCTCGGCAAGTACACCCTCGCCGACGTGCTCGTCTTCCGCACCGAATCCCGCAATGTGCGGGTCGTGGTGGCGCTCAGCACCATCGCGACCGGCACGTTCGTGTTGCTCGCCCAGCTCGTCGCCGCCGGCGTGTTGCTCGAATCGGTGTCCGGTATCCCGTTCTGGCTGTCGGTGATCGTCGCGGGTTCGCTCATGGGTATCTACGTGTTCGTCGGCGGCATGCTCGCCACGACCTGGGTTCAGGTCATCAAGTCGTCGATCCTGTCGGTCCTCGCGCTCATCGTGTGCTTCGGCATTCTCGCGCAGTTCGGCTTCAGCTTCCCCAAGGTTCTCGGCGACGCCACCGACAATGCTGTTGCGGGCGAAGCCATCCTGTCACCGGGCCTGATCTTCGGCGAGACCAGCGCGATCAACCTCGTCTCCTACGCCTTGGCGTTCGCACTCGGCACCGCCGGCATGGCGCACATCCTCATCCGGTTCTTCACCGTCCCTGAGGCACAGACCGCACGACGCTCGCTCGGCTGGACAGTCGCGCTGTGCAGCATGTTCTACCTCATCGTCATCGTGATGGGCTTCGGCGCCGCGGCGCTGCTCGGCCCGAACGGTACCGATCTCGTCGGCCCCGGCGGCAACCTCGCCGCTCCGGTCCTCGTCACCGAACTCGGCGGCGGCATCGGCACCACCGGCGGTTCGATCGCGCTCGCGCTCGTCGCCGCGGTTGCCTTCGCGTCCATCATCGCCGTCGTCGCAGGTGTGGTCATCTCCGCCGCAGGAACATTCGCCCGCGATGTGTGGCCGGCCCTGACCCGCAAGGAACCCGTCGAGCATCTCGACGTCGCGGACCGGCGGCGCGAGGAGAACGCCCAGGCGCGAATCGCCCGATACGGCGCGGTCGTATTCAGCATCATCGCCATCGGTCTGACCATGCTGATCGGCGACGACACCAACATCACGTTCTTCATGGGCATGGCGTTCATGGTCGCCGGTAGCGCCCATCTCCCCGCCCTGGTCCTGAGCCTGAACTGGCGACGGTTCAACAGCACCGGCGCGGTGTGGGGCGTGCTTACCGGGCTGATCTCGACCGTCGTGAGCCTGATGTTCACCGAGGCACTGTGGATGGGCAGCGGACCCGCGCCCTTGACGATCCAGCTGCCGGTGATCTTCACGATGCCGCTCGGCCTGGCCGCCTGTGTCGTCGGCTCGCTCGTGGCCGAGAAGCGCCATGGTCGCGGCGTCCACGACGACGAGAAGTTCGCCGAGATGCTCGTCCGGGCAGAGACCGGCATCGGCGCGGAGCTCGCCGGCACCCACTGACGTCTGCGAGAAGATCAGTCGAAGGTCATGCCGGCATCGGCGCCGCGTTGCATGGTGGTGTTCGCACCGTCGAGCGACTCGCGAATGATGTCGGCATGACCGCTGTGGTGGGCTGTTTCGCGGATGATGTGCAGCAACACCTTTCGCGCACTCCACCATTCCCGCTCCGGCGCCCACGGTGCGGTCGGGAGCGGAACCTGCAGGTCGAGGTCGAGGCGTGCGACGAATTGCTCGGTCGCGGCCGCCACCTTCGCATACTCGTCCAGCAAACCGGCCAGGGTCTCGTCGTCGCTCATGTGGTACGACTCCGCTGCAGAGTCCATGTCGAAGACGGCGTTCTCGTCGAGCTGGCGGATCCTGTCGATCCAGCCGCTCTCGGTGCCCGATACGTGCTTGATGAGTCCGCCGAGGGTGAGGTCGCTGGCGGTGCTTCGGGCGCGAGCGCCCGCGTCGTCGAGTCCGCGCACGGTGATGAGGAGCATGTCTCGTTGTTCCGCGAGCATGGCCAGAATATCGGCGGCTTCGACGGTCATGTTTTCGGTCATGCAGTCAATGTAAGAACAATCGCGGTCGATTTCGGTCCGCAATCCTTTGATCCGACGAAATCTACGCCGCGAATCCGACCGCGCCGATCACCGGGATGACCGTCATGAACACGATCGCGATGACGAACAGGGCGATCGTCAGCTTCCGGTTCCACTTGGCTCGCGCTCCGCTGGCCGCGGCGAGGAAGAATACGAAGCCCAGACAGATGGAGCCGATTCCGATGATCACAGGTGTTTCGAGCATGTGTCCATCATTCCGTACACCGGGCGAACCGATGCCACCGGTTGGGTAGTGCGATACGCGCACCGATATGCAACCGGGGGGTTGCAATAACGGCCATGCGCTGCAACCATGGAGTTGCACTTCATCCGGAGATCCACCCTCAGGAGGAATCATGACCGACCAACTCGGCACCATCGAACGACAGATCACGATCGACGCCCCGGCCGCACGAGTATGGGAACTCGTCGCCGAACCCGGCTGGTACATCAACGACAGCAGGATCACCGAACACCGGATCGAACGCAACGGCGACTTCACTGTAGTCCACGACCCCGTCCACGGCGCCTTCACATTCCGCACAGTCACGCTGGACGAACCGAAGTATGCAGCATTCCGCTGGCTGTCCGACCACACAGACCCCGGCAGCCCCTCCACGCTCGTCGAATTCCGACTCGATGCCGTCTCCGACACCTCGACCGTCCTGAGCGTGACGGAGACCGGGTTCGATTCACTCCCGGGTGACGCCGTCGAACGCCGCGCAAAGTACGAGGGCAATGTCGAAGGCTGGATCATCGAACTGGACCTCGCCAAGGCTCACCTGGAGAAGGGGAAAACGGTTGCAGCACACTGAGCCCGATCAGGAATCCGAGACCACACGCGTTTTCGCGGCTCTGGCCGACGAGACGCGGTGGCGGATCCTTCAACGCCTCGGGCGATCGCCCGCGTCCGCGTCGGGCCTCGCATCCGAGTTCACGGTGTCGCGCCAGGCCATCGCCAAACACCTGGCAGTACTCGAAGCATGCGAACTCGTCACATCCGAACGCGTCGGCCGCGAACTCCGGTTCTCCGCCGCCGGTTCCAGGCTGAGCGCGGTGGGCCGGGCATTGGACGCTGTCGGCTCGGGCTGGGATCGCAGGCTCGATGCCATCAAGGCGGCTGCGGAACGTTCTCGTTGAGTTCGGAGTAGCGTGAGAAAGCCGAACTTGTCGAGGGGGAGCGCATGTCGGAGTCGGGACTGACACAACTAGGCGACGGGGTGTGGGCGTTCCTGCGCCCGTCGGGCGGCTGGGGCGAGGCCAACACCGGGCTCGTCGTCGCACAGGGCACCGCGTCGCTCGTGGTGGATACCGTGTGGGACGTCGCGTGGGCAAAACGTGTCGCCGAAGTGCAGCAACCGCTCGTGGCCGACGCACCGATCACCGAGGCCGTCAATACTCACTCCGACGGCGACCACTGGTGGGGCAACGACACACTTCCCGCCGGGACACGCATCACGACCAGTGCGGCGGCACTGGACGGAATGCACGAGGATCTGCCTCCGGCGGCGCTGACCGCGATGGCCTCTGCCGGCGAGCTGATCGGGTGGATGCCCGGACCGGTCGGCGCGGCCGGGTCCTACATGGCCCGGGTACGGGCCGGCGCCCGGTTTCCGCGCCGGACGCCCCGCTTCCCCGACCACACCTTCGACGAGACCCACCGGCTCACGATCGGCGACCGAACCGTCGACCTCGAACGGCTCGGACCGTGCCACACCGCGGGCGACCTCGTGGCGCACGTGCCCGACGCGGGCGTGGTCTTCGCCGGCGACATGCTGTTCATCGGGACGACGCCCATCCTGTGGCACGGCCCGCTCGAGAACTGGATCGCGGCGCTCGATCGGCTGCTCGCGTGGGACGCCGACGTCTACGTTCCGGGTCACGGACCACTGTGCGGCGCCGACGAGATCCGTGAACTACGCGCGTACTGGGTGTGGTTGAGCGAGGCCGCCCGCGCACGATACGACCGCGGAATCGCGGCCCACCAGGCGGCACGAGAACTGGCTCGCAGCACCGAATTCGAACGATGGAACCACTGGAGCTCACCGGAGCGGATGGTGCTGAGCCTGAGCACCCTGTTCGACCAGTGGCACGGAAACCCACCCGGACCACCCACTGTGCTGCGCCGTGCACGGGCTTTCGCCGACGCCGAAACTATTCGGCGCGAGGGTGTGTTCTAGGACCAATACAGTTCAGTTCAGTTCAAGATGTTTCGGTAATTGAGTGATGGAAGGTCATAAGGAAGCCCGGTGTGGTCGAGGAAGCCGTGACACACGGTTCTAGTCCGACCCGATCCGGGTCAGCCCTGCCTCGGTGGCCACACGGACCTCGCCGAGGGTGTCGGGGCACAGGTTGGCCAGTTCAGTGGATTTCAGGCTCTCCCGACTTGATGGGGGTCTGACATGACCGATCCGGATCGTGTCGGTGATTGATCAGGGCTCGCGCCCTTGTGAACTGGGTGTTCCTACGCATCCAGCAGCAACAAAGGCGCGAGCATGCCCAACAGTAGTTCACGGCTGTTCGGTCCCGACGGCATTGTCGTCGAGACCGTTCGTGTCGATGGCGACGGAACCCGTGTGGTCGAGATCCGCACCGCACCCCAATGGGTCGGACGGTGCCCGAAGTGTGCGCACCGGTCGACGCGTTCGAAGAGGTGGGTCAGCACCCGCCCACGGGACATCATGATCGGTCCAGACCGGCCGAACCTGGTGTGGCGCAAGCGGAAGTGGTTGTGCACCAACATCGTGTGTGACCGGAAGGGGGTTCACCGAGTCGGTGCCGCAGATTCCACCGCGGTCACGGGTGACAGCGTGGGCGAAGTCCGAGATGGCACTGGCGGTCCTCGACGACGATCGGTCAGTGCAGGCGGTCGCCGCGTACGGCTGCACGTGGAACACCTGTCATCGTGCGGTGGTGGCGGTCGCCGACCCCGTCCTTGAAGTCGCTCCCGCACCAGTGCGGGTCCTCGGCATCGACGAGACACGCCGCGGCCGAGCCCGCTGGGAGATCTGCGAGGAGACCGGCCGCCGGACGCGGGTCGATCGGTGGGACACCGGCCTGGTCGACATCTCCGGCGATCAGGGACTGTTGGTGCAGGTGAACGGGCGCACCTCGGCGGTGGTCACCGACTGGTTCGCGGGGTGCGACCCGGACTGGAAAGCCCCGATCACCCACGTCGCCATCGACATGTCCGCCGTCTACGCGAAGGCCGTCCGTGAAGCTCTTCCGCACGCCCGCGTCGTGGTGGACCGCTTCCACCTGGCGAAGAAGGCCAACGAGATGGTCGACGCGGTGCGCCGGCGGATCACCCAGACCCGGCGAGGCCGCCGGGGCCGCAAGTCCGACGTCGAGTGGATCAACCGGCGCCGGCTACTGCGGGCCGCGGAACGGCTCACAGACGAGCAGCGGCGCGTCCTGTTCGACAAGCTCACCTCCGCGGACCCGAACGGGGACATCGCAGCGGCTTGGATCGTCAAGGAGTTGCTTCGAGATGTGTTGGCGTGCACCGATCGTGGTGGGCTTCGCTACGAGGTTCGAGATGCGTTGTATCGGTTCTACGAGTTCTGTGCCGCCTGCTCGGTGCCCGAGATCGCCGCGTTCGCGAACACCATCACCACGTGGCAGGACCCGATGGTCCTGGCGATCACCACCGGCCTGTCGAACGCCCGCAGCGAGGGCTACAACCGGATCGTCAAGCACGTCGGCAGGATCGCGTTCGGGTTCCGCAACCCGGAGAATCAACGTCGGCGGGTACGGTGGCCTGCACCCGCCAGTCTCGGCGGGCGTCAAGTGTCAGGCAGCTCCGCCCCTGCTAACTCGGAAGAGCCGGATTCGTGGGGCATTGGCACATCGAGAACAAGATCCACTACGTGCGGGATGTGACGTTCGATGAGGACCGCTCCACCGTCCGCACCGGTCATGGTCCGCAGGTGATGGCGACGTTGAGGAACGTTGTGGTCGGTCTTCATCGTCGGGCTGGGAATCGAACATCGCCCGGGCGTGCCGGCGATTGGCCGCCGACCCTCATCGCGCTGTCGACCTGGTCCTGTGTGCATGAAACCGCAGTTCACAGACCTGGAAGTCAACAACTACGGCACCCTGACGGTTACCCCGTGTGTGATTCGACCCGAACGTCTCGATCAGAAATATAAAATGCCATCAGGTCTTCGCCCACAGTCAATGGACCGTCGTATGTTTCGCGGGTGCGCTCGACAATCACTTCGATTGGCAGATCCGGGATCCGAGGCGGTGCCCCGTGCACGATGTGGGAGTACGCAGCCATCGCCGGTCGCGTACGAGCAAAAATCTCACCAGCCTGCTGGGGGTTGGTGTGATGCGAATACACATTCTGCAGAGCGGGAAGTGACGGATCGACGAAGTCTGCAACCTCGTGGATGAGCAGGTCGACGTCCTCACCGTACTTCAGTATATTCGGAGTCGGTCGGGTATCTCCGCTGATCAGAACCGAACTCTCGCCGTAGTCGATCCGGTAACCCACTGCCGGATCTATTGCGCCGGCCGCATCGTGTTCGACCTCGAACATCGTCACACGCACATCATCCCTATCAAAGATGACGCCTTCGTCGTCGAACTCATGGGGGGTGATGGCCGCGGTATCGCGAAGCAAATTCTCGTCCGCGACACGGACATCGATATCGTTCTGGTGCGTGAGCAGAAGGCCATCGCTGATCTGGCTGACGCCTGGAGGACCATATAGGTGGAATGAACCTTCACGACCGCCCAGCGCCGGAATATAGCCGGTGAGCCACAGGTCAGCGAGCCCATTGACGTGGTCAGAATGGAAATGGGTGAGGAACACTCCGTCGATTGTGCCGATCGGGACGCCCAGCTGATTCAAACGGATCGAGGCACCACGGCCTGCGTCGAAAACGAGGTTGAGCCCATTTGCCCGGACCAAGGTCGAATTACCGAACCTCTCGACGCTCGGAACGGGACTTCCGGTACCCAGAAGCACAACTTCGATGTCCGCTTGGTCAGCACCTGCAGCAGAGGCCAGCTCAGCCGGTGGCGAGGATGTTCGGCCCGATACGGCCCCGTCCTGCGAGGCAGGTTCGGACGTACTGCATGCGGCTAGCGTCAGACAGAGCGCGCCAGAAATGACCCCTGCAAGCCCGAGACGTGTTCCGATTCTCATTCGATTCCCTTCGCCAGAACGTTGACAGTGCTGCCGGCCGATGAAACACCGGGCAAATTGGGCCGACTCGGTTGGAAACCGAGAGTCGACAGCGCGAATGCGTACACCTTGCGGCGGCGATCGAAACCGTCAAGATGTACGCATTCGGGGGCGGATCGATCAGAGCGGAGACCCCGCGACCGCGCGCGAGCGGTCGATGTCGTCCGGAATCGCCTGTTCTGCCGCGATCACATCAGGATCCTCAACCGGTGTGCCCGGCCCGAAGTGGGAAAACTTCTCGATGTGATGATCCAGTTCGAGGGGGCTCGGCGTGCCGTAGGTGAAGTAGGTCTCCCACGGCAGCTTCGCGCCACCGACCGCCAGTCCGGTATCGATGTCGGACATCTGCCAGGTCTTGGTATCCGCATCCGGATCCAGATGAAGATATCCCGCCTCGCCGAACAGTTCGATGCGGTTGCCACCGGGTTCGAACACATAGAGGAACTGCCCTTGGGTGATGCCGTGCTTGTCCGGTCCGGCCTCGATTCGGATGTCGTAGTCGCGAAACATTTCCACCGCATCGGCGAGGTGCTGCCCGGTGCCGTAGTAGAAGGCCAGATGGTGCAGCTTGCCGTGTCCACCGGTCATGTCGCGCATGCACGCGACCTCATGGCCGAGCAGGTTCGAACTCATCCACGCCCCGATCTCGACGTTGCCGTCCACCACGCGCTCGGTGGTGCGGAACCCGAGGTGCCGTTCGAACGAATCCTTGATCGCTGTCACGTCCGAGGCCATGAGGTTGAGGTGATCGATCCGCTTGACCGGAATTCCCGACAGCGGCTTCTTCGAGGGGCGCGAGAGAATCTTGCTTCGCAGTTCGTCCGGAGCCTTGTACTTCTCCACTTCCCACAGCAACTGCAGGTTGTGGCCGTCGGGCGACTGGAACTCGAAGGTCTTGCCGTAGCCGTATTGGTCCTCGGTCCACTTGCCGTCGATATTTCCCTGCTTCAGCGACGCGACGCGGCGTTCGAGCGCATCGGGTGAGCTGGCCCGCAGCGCGGCGTGGCCCATACCGGACTCGGCGGCCTCGGTGACCTTGAGGCTCCACTGGTAGGGGTCCTCGTAACCACGGAGGTAGACGGACTGTCCCTCACGGTGTGTGACGTACATGCCGAGGAACTTCGTAAAGAAGTCCAGGGTCTCCTGCGGCTTCGGGGTGAACAGCTCTGCACGGGCAAGGTGCGCGATGTCGAAGCGGGCGTTCGGGTCGGTCATGATTACTCCTGATCTCCGCGGGCCGGGCAGATCTGCACCGGTTGTGGTCGATGTCACGAGCTTGCGATGAAGTGATTGCCCCCGGCGCCGCTGTTCCGGATAGCCGAACACCACTCGGATTCGCACCGCGCACGTCCGTACCAACCGGATTCGGGGCCTTCTGGCTGCTTATAGTCCCTAGCTTCGAGCTCATCACCTCGCGCTCAGGGAAGAAGGCACAAGATGAGTCGATTGAAAGCTGCGATCGTCGGTTCCGGAAACATCGGAACCGACCTGATGTACAAGTTGCTGAGGTCCCCGCACGTCGAGCCGGTCTGGATGGTCGGTATCGATCCCGCCAGTGAAGGCCTCGTCCGCGCCCGGAAAGAAGGACTCGAGGCGTCCGCCGAAGGCGTCGACTGGCTCCTCGCCCAACCTGAGCTACCCGACATCGTCTTCGAAGCCACCTCCGCAAAAATTCACGCTGCAGCGGCACCCCGTTACGCGGAGGCCGGCATCACCGCCGTCGACCTCACCCCCGCCTCGATCGGCCCCTACGTCGTCCCCGCAGTCAACCTCGACGCGCACCTCGACGCCCCCAACGTGAACATGGTCAGCTGCGCCGGCCAGGCCACCATCCCCATCCTCTACGCCATCAACGAGGCCGCCGACGCCTCCTATGGCGAGATCGTCGCCGCCATCGCCTCCCACAGCGCCGGCCCCGGCACCCGCCAGAACCTCAGCGAATTCAGCGAGAAGACCAGCAAGGCCCTCGCGCAGGTAGCTGGCGCCGACCACGCCAAGGCCATCTCGGTGATCAACCCGGCCGAACCGCCCATGAACATGCGCGACACCGTCTACGCCAAGGTCCGCAACCCCGACGCCGACGCAATCGAACGCGCCGTGATCGACATGGTCGCCAAGGTCCAGCAGTATGTCCCCGGCTATTCATTGCGCTTCGTCGACGTCGAAGGCGATCTCGTCACCGTCATGCTCGAGGTTGTCGGAGCAGGCGACTTCCTGCCCACCTACGCCGGAAACCTCGACATCATCACCGCAGCCGCCGTGCAGGTCGCCGACGTCATGGCACAGCAGAACCTCATCCAGGGAGCAGCCCAGTGAACACCGACAACACCGACGCTAGGCGCAAGGTCACGCTCGTCGACACCACCCTGCGCGACGGCATGTCGTCCGTTTCGCATCAATTCACACCGAGCAATGTCGCGGACATCGCCCGCGGGCTCGACAAGGCCGGTATTCCCACCATCGAGGTGGCCCACGGGATCGGCCTCGGGGCCTCGTCCATCCAGTACGGCTTCGCTGCCGCGACCGACCCCGAATACGTACGGGCTGCGGTCGACGCAGTGGACAACGCCGACATCGCCGCGCTCTACGTCCCCGGCATCGCCACTCTCCCGGAACTGCAGAAGGCCATCGACGCCGGAATCAAGACCGTGCGGGTCGCGGTGCACTGCACCGAGGCCGACTGCGGTCAACAACCCATCGAATGGTCCAAGGACAAGGGCCTGAACGTGATGACGTTCCTGATGATGAGCCACAAACTCGAACCCGAACCGCTCGCCGAGCAGGCCGCGAAACTCGACTCCTACGGCGCGGACGTCGTCTACGTCGTCGACTCGGCCGGAGCGATGGTGCCCCAGCACGCCGGCGACCGGGTCGCTGCCCTGCGACAGGCAATCTCCGCAGACATCGGATTTCACGCCCACAACAACCTCGGCGTGGGCATCGCCAACGCGCTCACCGCCGCCGAGAACGGCGCCACGTTCATCGACGGCTCGCTGCGCGGCCTCGGCGCCAGCGCGGGCAACGCCCAAACCGAAGTCCTCGCTGCCGCGTTCGAACGCGCAGGATGGGATACCGGCGTCGATCTGTTCCCCCTCATCGACACCGCCGAGCATGTTGTCGCCCCTTTGATGAAGGATCCGCAGATCGTGGACGAGACCGCCCTCGTTCTCGGCTACGCCGGGGTGTACTCGACGTTCTTCCACCCCACCAAACGCGCCGCGAAGAAGTTCGGCGTCTCCACTGGCGAGATCCTGCTCGAGCTCGGCCGCCGGGGCGTCATCGGCGGCCAGGAGGACATGATCATCGATGTGGCCTCCGAACTCGCGGGACGCACCTACGAGGTTCCGGCGCAAGCCGGAGTCTGACACCCACCAGGAGATCCCGAGATGACTCAGACACAGAGACCAGCGCAGGTCGGCGAAGTCCGCCACCTCATCGGCGGCGAATGGAAGCAAGCCTCGGACGGCGCGACCTTCGAAACGCGTGACCCGCACGATGGCTCGCTCCTCGGGCTCGTCCCGAAAGGCACCGCCGACGATGGCAGAGCAGCGATCACCTCGGCTCGCACCGCGTTCGACGAAGGTCCCTGGCCGCAGATGTCCCCGAAGGAACGGGCGAAGATCCTGCATGCGGTCGCCGACAAGGTCGACGAGCACCGCGACGAACTCGCCCTCCTCGAAACCCGGGACGGCGGCAAAGGAATCAACCAGTCGCTGCACGCCGAAATACCCCGTGTTGCCCATAATTTGCGGTTCTTCGCCGACTATGTCTCATTGGCAGCCAACGAGGCCTACCCGGATGGCGACCTGTTCTCCTATGTGCTGTATCCACCTGCCGGAGTAGTGTCGGCGATCAGCCCGTGGAACGCGCCGCTCATGCTGGCCACCTGGAAGATAGCGCCGGCCCTGGCCTTCGGAAACACGACTGTCCTCAAGCCAGCACCTCAGACGCCGCTGACCGCGCATCGTTTCGCCGAGCTCGCGCTCGAGGCAGGCCTGCCCGAAGGTGTCCTCAACGTGGTGCACGGTTTCGGGGGCGAGGCCGTCGCCGGGCCACTGACCTCCGACCCGCGGGTCGACCGGATCACCTTCACCGGCTCCAGCGCCACCGGGGTGAAGATCCTGCAGTCCGCTGCCCCCAACCACACGCCGGTGTCGGCGGAGATGGGCGGTAAATCAGCGAACATCATCTTCGACGACGCCGATCTCGATGTGGCGGTACCCATGTCGATCCGGGCGATCTTCGCGGGCAACGGACAGGTATGTCTGTCCGGGTCGCGGCTGCTCGTTCAGAACAGCATCATGGACGAGTTCCTCGCTCGTTTCACCGAGGAGGCGAGCAAGCTCACTGTCGGCGACCCGAAGGACCCGTCGAACTTCATCGGGCCACTCATCGAGCAGCGGCACCTCGAGAAGGTCCACAGCTACGTCGAGCTCGCGCAAGAAGAAGGCGGCAAGATCATCACCGGTGGAGCGCGCCTGACCGGTGCAGATCACGCCGCGGGCTTCTACTACCCGCCGACAGTCATCACGGGCTTGACCAACGAGTCCCGCACCGCACGGGAAGAAATCTTCGGGCCCGTCGAGACCGTCCTCGGGTTCGACACCGAGGACGAGGCACTTCGCATCACCAACGACTCTCCATACGGGCTCGCGGGAATGCTGTTCACTCAGAACCTCGACCGAGCCCACCGGATGGCTGCTCGATGGAAGGCCGGCACGGTGTGGATCAACACGTTCTTCGAACGCGACCTTCGACTGCCGTTCGGCGGTGAGGGCAGCAGTGGGCTCGGCCGCGAGGGTGGCCAGTACTCGCGCGACTTCTTCACCGAGCCGCGGGCAGTAACGATGCGCCTGCGCCACTGACCGAATCGACCGCACCTGCGCGGCCGACGCGAAGACACCGCGTCGGCCGCGTCGTTGTCTCACAGAGGAGCACTCCATGGACACCAGCCCCACATCGTGTGTGGTCGTGGGCGCCACAGGCGCGATGGGACGCGAGTTCACACGCAGGTTGACCCGCCAAGGGCTTCGTGTGGTCGCAGTCGCTCGCAACCACACCGAATTGGATGAACTCGCATCCGGAAACGCGCTGGTCATACCCTGCGTAGCCGATATCGCCGACGACAGTGCGATCGAGGCGATCGCCGCACAGCTCGATACTCCGGTGCGCATGGCCGTCTTCGCTGCCGGGCTGCCCGTTCGCGGATCTGCCGACACGATCGCGCCGAGCGACCTTGCGATCGGGGCGAACATCAAGGTCGGAGGGCTCGTACGGCTACTGCACGCGGTCCGCGGTCATCTCGTCCCGGGGTCGCGATTCGTCACTGTCGCAGGTTCGCTCGGACTCGAGCCGGGTCCGCTCGATGCCGGGCCCGGTACCGTCAACGCGGCAGTCTTCAACCTCATGCGGCAGCTCAGCGCCCTCTACGGCCCGAAAGGCATCACCACTCACACGATCGCCCCGGGCCCGGTCGATACACCGCGGCTGCACAGATTCGTCGACGCCGAAGCGGCCGAAACCGGGCGCGATCCGGAGGAGATCTGGAGTCGCTACCGCGCCAGGACAACACTCGGCAGACTCCCGACACTGGACGAACTCGGGTGGGTGCTCGAAACGTTGCTTGCTCCGGAAGCCGGAGTCCTCCACGGGAGCGTACTCAACGTCGACGCCGGTACCCAGCGCGGAATCCACTAGTTCGAACAGTCGACCACTCGAGGAGTTTTCATGCCGGTAGCCCATTTCCACCTCGTCGATGGTGTATACACGTCAGACCAGCATCGCCGTCTGCTGATCGAGGCAAGCCGCGCATATGCGGAGGTTCTCGGCGCTCCGATGGATCGGGTACGGATGTTCATCGTCCGATATTCACCCGAGGACGTCGCTACAGCCGGCACCATCGTCTCTGACGGTGGTGTTGCGGCACCCTATTTCACCGCCGTTGTCCTCGCCGGACGTCCCGTCGAGCAGCGGCAGGAACTCGCTGCCCGATTCACGAACCTGATCGTCGAGATCCTGGGATCGACGAAGGAACCGGTCCGTGGTCGGATCATCGAGGTCGATCCGGAGAATTGGTCCATAGCAGGAACCTCCGCTGCAACACTCCGCGCGGACGAGATCGCGACCCGTGCGGCCCGGTAACTTCGACAACGGATGGAAAACACCGAAGCGGCCGCGACATTCGTCGCGGCCGCTGCACTGCTGTGCTTGTCTCAGAACCCCCACGGGTCGTCACGAACCAATTCGAGCGAACGGAAACTACCGGTGTAGAAGACCAGCGGATGCCCATCGTCGTAACGGAGCTCTTCGACCCTCCCCACATGCAAGGTGTGATCTCCCGCCGGATGCGAATCGACCACGGTGCATGCAAGGTGAACCAACGCGCCTTCGAGCAACGGCACACCTTTTCGCCACACGAAGCGGACAAGATCGGGTTCGCTGGCGGCTCCCGCAAAGTGCAGCGACAAGGGCTCCTGGTCGCCGGCCAGAATGGATACCCCGTAGCGGCCTGTCTCGGTGATGCGTTCGTTCATCTTGGCCCGGTTGGCAATCGACACGAGTACCAGCGGCGGGTCGAGAGACACCGACGTGAATGCGTTCGCGGTCATTCCGTGCACCGCCGACTCGTCCTCACGCTCCGCCGTGGTCACGATGGTAACGCCACTGACGAACCGCCCGAGGGCCTTCCGCATATGCAACGGTGTGACGTCGAGTTCGGTGTCGACTGTTCCATCGGTCGTCATTGTGCTCCTCCTCCGTCGTACCGCTCAGCTCCGGATGATCTTCAGATCGTCGTTGTTGATCAGATCGGGGCGCTTCCAGCCGTCGACGCCGTACTCGGACATGCACTGTTCCGCAAATCCCTTGAGCTGCGTATCCAACCCCTGTGCCTGATAGGCGAACAGAGTCTGGAAGCGCACGGCCTCGTGGTCACCGCCGTAGTTGCGTTCGTACAGTTCGTGCCGGCCTCCGAACTCGGTACCGACGGCATCCCACAGCAGTTTGAGCAGCTGCACCCTGTCGATTGCGGCGATGCCGTTGGATCCGCGCACGTACTGGTCGAGGTACGGCCGGATGTCCGGGTTCGCCCAGTCGCTCGAATGAGAGTTCAGGTAGATCAGGCTGCTGCCCAGGGTCTGCTGGATGATCTCCTTGATCCGCGGGTAGCCCACTCCCATGAATGTGCGGTAGGCAAGACCGTAATTCAGGTTCGGTTGTACGGCCCCGTTCACCCACTGGTCGGGCGTCTTCGCCATGGCATCAGACAGTCCCCAGAACATGTCCCGCCAATTGAGGATCTCACCGATCTGCATCTGTACACCTCGGAACCCGTTGGTACCGGTCATTTCCACAGCCTTCAGCACACAGCCGGCGATGAAATCGAGCTTCACCGCGAGGCGGGCACATCCGTGGAACATGAACCGCGCCATGAAGCCCGACTTCATCACGAATCCGTTGGTGGTATCGGTGTCGTACGCGAAGACGTTCTCCCATGGCACGAGGACACGGTCGAACACCATGATCGCGTCGTTCTCGTCGAAGCGGCTCGACAACGGATTGTCGAACGGGCTGCCCATCACGGCAGCATTCATCTCGTACGAGGTCCGGCAGAACAACTTCAGCCCGGGAGAATCCATCGGAACGGTGAAGATCAGCCCGAACTCTTTCTTCCGCAGAGGAAGTCCGTAGTGGGCGATGAAGTTGGCGTTCGTGATCGCGGAGCCGGTCGCCACGACCTTTGCCCCGGAGACGATCAATCCGGCATCGGTTTCCTCCTCGACGTGGACGCAGATGTCGGCGGTCTCGTCGGCAGGCTTGTCACGATCGATCGGCGGGTTCACGATGGCGTGGTTGAGGTACAGCACCCTTTCCTGGGACTTCTTGTACCAGTCGAGTGCGTTCTGCTTGTAGTCGCCGTAGAAGTCGGCGTTTGCACCGAGCGTCCCCAGGAACGAAGCCTTGTAGTCGGGCGAGCGGCCCATCCAGCCGTAGACTTCACGCTGCCATGTTGCGATCGCGTCCCTGGCCAGCAGCAGATCGTCCGCCGACTTCGAGGTCTTGAAAAACGGGTGCGTGAAGCCGCCGTTGCCGGTGTCGGTGGGAACGGTGAGGATCCCGGCGGACGCCGGTTCGTGCAGCGCATCGTACATACGCGCGATCGATCGCACCGAGTTCCGGAAGGCCGGGTGTGTGGTGACGTCGTCGACACGCTCACCGCGGAAGTAGACCTCGCGGCCGTCCTTCAACGACTCGATGTATTCCGACCCCGTCATCGGCCGCACGTCGTTGGGTGTTGCGGCGACTGCGTCGAGGGGTGCTTGAATCGTCATGGGTGATCACTCCTGTTGTCGGTTCTCGACCGGGATCCCTTCGGTCTGTTCGAGTTCGGCTGCTGCGCACCGTTGTCTCCATCGCCGGACACGCGTGGATCCTGTGATATCGAACACTAGAAGGTGGAGGTGCAGGGCAACATGACTGAGCGCGAACATAACGATGACTCCACGCGCAACTACACGAAATCGACAGTCGTATCACTCGATACGCGCGAACTCGACACCACCGAGGGACGCAACAGGTGGGCCGATACGCTCGACACGCTGTACTGCGAGATGGATGTCGCGTGGCCCGAACGCACACCGTTCGATGGAGAGTGGGGCGGTCATCCGTTCGGAGGTCTGCACGTCAGCAGCATCCACGCCGGATTGCACACCGTGGTCCGCTCACCGGCGATGATCCGCTCCGACAGCGTCGACGGATTCCTCGTGTGCGTGGTCACCGAGGGAAGCGTGGCCGTGACACAACACGGTCGTACCACCCGCCTCGACCAGGGGGCACTCGCGCTCCTGGACCTGTCGGTTCCGTTCGACTTCGACGCGCCGACCGACTTCCGTCAGGCGGTTGTGAGGATTCCCCGGGAGCTATTGACAAGTCGGCTTCCCGAACGCGTTGTCGAGCACCTGACCGCTCGAACGATCCCGGGCACCTCGGGCGCCGGTAAACTCGTCGGCCGGTTTCTCGTCGAGCTCTCCACACTGGATCAGGAGGTTCCCGACGGTCCCGCAACAGCACTGTCCACATCAACGTTGGACATGCTGGTCACGGCCCTGTCCGGGGCTGCGGACACGACCAGATCCGTCGACTTGCATCATTCCCGCGATCTTGCGCGGGTTCAGCAGATCGTCGAGGAACGTCTCCATGATCCCGAACTCACGCTGAGCGACGTCGCGGCCGAGGCGAACATATCGGTGCGTCAGATCCAGAAGCTCTTCAGCGATGCGGGGACGACACCGCGCGCGTGGCTCTACCGCACTCGTCTCGAACGAGCACGCAGATACCTGCTGACCACCGCGTTCACCGTTGCAGAGGTGAGCATCGCATCCGGATTCCGAGATGTCTCACACTTCAGCAGAACATTCCGAGCCGCCTACGGCACCAGCCCCGGCCGATACCGGAGCCTTTCCATGTCGGAGAGTTAGATACGGCGTCCCCGACCGCCGAAGCTGCTCGGGGACGCCGCACAGTACTCGAGAATCCCATCACACCGGGACGGACACGACATCCTGCTGCGTGGTGAATGCTTCACGGAAGATCAGCCTCGGCGCCATCCGTCGCCGCTTGAGAGCCTTGACTGCGGCGGTGATCATTGCCGGCGGCCCACACAGATACCCGCGGTAGCCTTTACAGCTGGCGAAATTGTCGACGACGGCGCCGGTGACCATCCCGGTCGCCCCATCCCATTTCTCCTCGCTGAGCACCGGGTGATAGTGGAATCGGCAATCGGCCACTTCAAGTGCCCGAAAATACTCCACGTCGTAGAGGTCCGTCTCGCGCCTACCACCGTGGAACAGGTGGATCTCAGGCAGAAGATCGTTGCTCAACGCGTGCCGCACCATCGATTTCAAGGGTGCAAGCCCGGTTCCTCCGCCGATCAGGATGGCAGGTTCGGGGTACGTGTCTTGTATTACGAACCTCCCGAACGGACCCCGCAGATCCACCCGGTCCCCTTCGGCCAGAGACGCGAAGATCCATCGCTCTGTGGCCAACCCACCTTCTGTGAGCCGAATATGAAACTCGAGACGTGTGGACTCGGACGGCGGGTTGGCCATCGAATACTGCCGTGCGATCCCGCGTCCCGGCACGATCAGCTCAGCGTACTGGCCGGCCGAGAACTCCATCGGATCATCGAGTTCGATCACCAGACGTCTCGTGCGGCAGGCAATTTCGGACAGCTCCACCACAGTGCCGCGATGATCTCGGAGCATATGAACGGGGCCGTCCGGCGCTCCTTCATCGAGCGGCGCCACCGTGACATCGGTGCGTGGACTCGACTGGCAGGCCAGCGCCAACCCGGCCTGTCGATCCGCCTGCGACAGGATCGATTCGTCGGCAGTGCCGTACTCGACCTCACCGCAGACAACCCGGATCTTGCATGTACCACAGGTTCCCTGCGAGCATGCGTGGGGAAGCCACTGATTCGCCCGGAGCGCCGCTTCGAGCACCGACTGCCCAGAGCCGGCCGGGAATGTGGCGTCACGACCGGAAATAGTGATGGTGTGGTCCATCGTTCACACCTCCCACTTGATGTGGAGGCTCTGAGGTCCGCGGAAGGTCCATCCCCAGAACGTCGGCGTGTGTTCCGGGTCGGGTTCGATGTTCGGAATGGTCTCGAACAGCTCCTCGAGTGCAATCCGCACGACCGCAGATCCGAGATAGGTTCCGGCGCAGGCGTGCGCACCCGATCCGAAGGTCAGATGGGGCATCATCGGCCGATCGACGTCGAACACGTCCGGGTCGTCCCACGCGGATGTATCGCGGTTGGCCGAACCGTATGCAAGCATCACAGCCGTTCCGGCAGGCAGATCGACACCGGCCAGCTCGACGTCCCGGTTGGCGACCTTGACCGCAGCACTCCAGATCGGTGCAACCCAGCGTGCGCCCTCGTTGATCGCCCGGGGAATCAGCGTCGGGTCGTCGATGACCCGTTCCAACTGATCGGGATTTTCGAGGAGTCCGGCCAGGGTCGTAGTCATGACATGACCCGGCTCCTGCAGCGCCCCGAGCAGGAACACGTAAATGTTCGGGTAGATCTCCGCTCGATCTCTGGTCTGCCCGTCAGGCATCCCGTCATGCAGCCAGTGCGAGATGAGCGTGTGATCCGGATACACGGTCCAGTGGTCGAGCAGAGGGTCGACGGTCGCGATGATCTCGTTCTTGATTTCGTCGCCGGCCTCGAACGGTTCATGGTGGACGAACTGGCCGTTCTCGTCGACTTCCGCGTTGCCGTAGGACTTGGCCAATGTCTGGAACCACCGCACCAAGGTTTTCGAGGGCACCGTCGTCAAGCCCATAAGGTCGCCGACCGCGCGTACGCTGACCGGCGCGAAATAGGCTTCCTGGATGTCGACGGCACCGATCTCCTCGATCGCTTCGAGGATCGTGCGTGCGCCGGGCCGGACCAACGCCTCAATATAGGAGTCGACAGCGGTAGGGCGCAGTTGGGGATCGATCCATTCGCGTAGCTTCCGGTGCGTCTCACCGTTCGAGTCGAGCACCGTCCCCTTACCGAATGTCCGCCCCCCTGAAGGCGCGATCACTGTGGACCAGGCCTCCGAATCCTGGGTAATCTGCAGGCACAATTCGCGGGTGGCGACAACATGCATGCCGACGGCCGGGACGAAGGCGACCGGCGCCTCACGCCTCAGTCGCTCGTAGATCGGATTCGGGTCACGGTTCAGTTCCTCCATCGTGATCGCTTCGATCCAGCGGGTAGCGCTTACCGTCATGGTCTCGTCTCCTTCGGGCTCATCAGGATTCGTAGGTGTGCAATATCCGTGGAAGTGAGCGCATGGGCGGCGATGGTGTGCGGGATGCCCGTCGCTCGAACTCCTGTGATCTGGAACACTAGAAGGTGGAGGTAGGTATGGACATGACCGACAGTGCACCGATAGATGACTCCGTTTGCACCGACGCCACCGGCCGGCAAATAGTGCTGAGCACACATGAACTCGCATCGACAGAGCGGCGTGTGCTCTGGGCAGATACGCTCGACGCAACGTACTGCGAGATGGATGTCGACTGGCGCGACGGGATGAGTCCATTCGAAGCCGAACTCGCAGTGCGCCCGTACGGCGAGTTGACGATGAGCCTCGTGAAAGCCGATCCCCATACCGTCGTACGGACACCTGCGATGATCGCATCGGACCCGAACGACGACTACCTCCTGTGCCTGATAACCCGCGGTTCCGTGGCACTTCTGCAGAACGGGCGGGAGGCTGTACTCGAGCAAGGTGCGTTCGCGATCCTCGACGCAACGGCCCCGTTCGTCGTCGACGGTGTGACCGAATTCGAGCAGGTCGTAGTGCGCGCCCCACGCGAACTACTGGACGCGCGCTTGCCCCCGCACACCATGCACGACGTCACCGGTGCAGGATTCTCCGGCCGGGCGGGCATGGGTCGCATCGTGTCACGGCTTCTCGTCGAACTGGCAACCACCTCCGACCCGCTGTCGACGCGGTCGGCCGCGTCGGTCGCCGAATCGGCGCTCGATCTGCTCGTGACCACGATCGGAGATGCGGCACCTACGTCGAACTCCACACAGCGCGTGCACTATCAGGACCTTCAGAGTGTGCAGCGGATGATGGAACGGTATCTGCACGACCCGGACCACACGACTACCGAGATCAGCGCCGAATTGGGAATGTCTGTGCGGTACATCCACAAGCTGTTCAGCACAGCCGGAACGACACCGCGGACGTGGCTCTACGGACTGCGTCTCGACCGGGCCCGGACTCGGCTACTGACAACCGATCTCACAGTGGCGGAAATCAGTGAGCACGTCGGATTTCGAGACGTGTCCCACTTCAGCCGTGCCTTCCGACGCCGATTCGGCGCAAGTCCGGCTCAGTTCCGTCGCCACGGCACAGCCGCTCAGTCGAAACCACATTCCGGAGCAGTCGCTCGACCGGACGCACAACCATGACAGTCGCGTAGGCCGACCGGAGACACTTCCGGTCGGCCGACACGGCACACCTGACCTATCCCGTGTGGTCACGTCCGAAGATCTGCCGAGCCAGCACCCAACGCTGGATCTCGTTGGCGCCCTCGTAGATTTCTCCAATCTTACTGTCCCGATAGATCGCCTCCACCGGTCCCTCGGTGCCGTCCGCACCCAACTCACGCACGAAACCGAGCCCACCGAATGCCTGTACCGCATCACGTGCGATCCGGGCCGCGAGATCGGTTCCACGCAACTTCGCCATCGCTGCCTCCGGCTCAGGGAACCGCTCCCCCGCATCGAGCCTCAGGGCCGCCTTCAGATACAGAGTGCGCGCAACGTCGAGATCGGTCGCATAGTCGGCCATAAGGAACTGCCAATGCTGTTTGGACGCCAGCGACCCACCGAACGCGCGCCGTGATTTCAGGTGCGCGACAGTGCGATCGAACGCTGCCTGCGCCATCCCGACACCAGCGGCTCCGATGCCGATCCGGCCGTAGGTGAGCGTCTGCAGTGCAATACGCAGTCCGCCGCCGACCTCACCCAGTACCGCGTCCGGCCCGAGCCGCACGCCGTCGAGAATCACGTCTGCGGTGATCTGTCCACGGTTGCCCAGTTTACGGTCGGCGGTACCGATCGCCACTCCAGGAGTGTTCGTCGGCACGATGAACGTGGTCAAATTGTCCCCGGTACGTGCCAGGACCACCACGACCCCCGCGACCACCGAGTTGGTGATCCATCGCTTCCGCCCTGTGAGTATCCACTCGTCGCCGTCCGCCACCGCAACCGTCTGCACCGCGACGGGCGAGAGGTCGCTCGAGGCCCCCGGTTCGCTCGTCGCGAACGATCCGACGAGCTCACCCGCAACGATCGGGCGCAACCACCGACGGCGCTGCGATTCGTCGCCTTGATCGAGAGCAGTGCCCGCGAGGATGCAGTGGACGTCGAAAATCGCTGCCACGCTGTTCGAATGGTAGGCCAGCTCCTCGACGGCGACAGCCGTTGCCGTAGCGCGGTACGTCAGATCGTCACCGCCGACGTCGGCAGCGAAGGGGATGCGAAAAAGTCCGTCGCGGCCCATCGCTTCGAATGCATCCCGAGGGAAACCGTCCACGCGCTCGTCTCCGCCGGCAATACGCGCCGCGATCGGAGCGATCGCCCGCGTGGCAGACCGCCTCACCTTGGAGCGGATCTCCTGCACCTCCGGCGGAGACAGTAGGTCGTGGTACATCCGATCCGCGAGTCGCTCAGGAGCGGACTTCGGCTCGCCGATCGTCGGCACCTGCTGGTCTGTCGTCGTCATACTGGTCACTCCGGTTCGAAAGTCATGGAATACCCTGTCTATCGCCGTGGGACACATCGGAACGGACACTGGCACGATGACGGAATGCGCGCATCCGTTGAGCACTCGATATTCGGCATACTCGGATCCGGCCTACTTCGCCGCATGTCGTTCGGCGATCGTCACGTCGCCCGCCGCGAAATGTGTCAGCGGCGTTTCCCGCAGCACCACCCGGATATTGGCCAGTGGGGCGTCCAGGGCACGCTGCGCCGCAACCGTCAGTTCGTGGATCAGGGCCCTGAGCTGGTCGGGTGACCGCCCCTCCGAGATCGTCACATCGATGAACGGCATCATTCGACTCCCGTCACTGTCACGGTTCCGAGACTGGTGAAGTGCGCCGCGATCCCCACGCCGGGACGCACCGGGACCGCGTCGGTCATCCCGCCGGTGAGCACGACCCAACCCGGTTCGATCGCCAATCCACGCTCTGCGAGCGTATTCGCGGCGAACGCAAGTGCTTCGGCCGGATGACCATGGACCGCAGCGCCCGTCGCCGAGTCGACGACCTCGCCGTCGACCTCGAGTAGGCACGCCTCCAGCCCCAGATCCAGCGACTCCGGACGCACTGCGATCGGACCGGTCACGTACAGTCCGGACGAATTGTTGTCTGCGACGGCGTCCATCATCGAGAACTTGTAGCCGGAATAGCGGCTGTCGATGAGTTCGATCGCTCCGACCACGTGATCCACTGCCGCCAACGCCGTCGCCGCGGACACCCCTGGACCTTCCAGACGACGTCCCATCACGAACGCGATTTCCGGTTCGGCACGCGTGTGGATCATTCTCCCCAGCGGAACGGGCTCTCCGATCGGAAGGATCATCGCGTCGGTCAGCCACGCCGTCGACGGGGAATCGACCCCGACCTGCTGCTGTTTTGCCTTCGACGTGACACCCAGCTTCACACCGGTGATCGTCTCACCCCGGGCGACGCGAATACGCAATGCGATATCCTGTGCCTCGTAGGCCGTTTCGAGGTCGAGTCCGTCCCATTCGGCCAGAATCGATGCCTGGGCCGTCACGGTGCTTTCCGCCCGCAACAGTTGGTCCGCTATCCGAGCCGCGCTCCAGCCTTGTCCGCTCACTTCTCGTCCTTCCCGAGCACGGCGGTGACGCTGCCGAGTCCATTGATCGTCGCCACCACTGAATCCCCCGGCGAGACCGCATGTGCCGCGGTCATCGAACCCGGCAGCACTATGTGGCCGGGTTCGAGTGTCACGCCCAGAGGTCCGACGGTGTTGGCCAACCACACCAGAGCGTTGAGCGGCGAGCCGAGGACGGCGCCGCCCGCTCCCGTTGCGACAAGTTCGCCGTCGATGTGCAGGTTGCATCCGGCCAGCCGCAGATCCAGTGAGTCGAGTGCGACGGGTCGGCTACCCAGGATCACTCCACCCGACGATGCGTTGTCCGCGATCGTGTCGAAGATCCCGATCTTCCAGTCCCGAATCCGGGAGTCGACGATCTCGAGCGCAGGGAGCACGAAATCGACGGCGCGGGCAGCCTCCGCCACTGTGACGCCGGGCCCTGTCAGTGGCCTGCCGAGAACGAATGCCACCTCCGGCTCGATTCGCGGCTGCAGGAACGTCCCCTCAGGAATCGGGTGATGTTCGAGGTGGAACATGCTCTGGGTGAGGTGACCGAAGTCGGGTTGATCGACTCCCATCTGACGTTGGATCGCACGGGAGGCCAAACCCACTTTGTGGCCCTTGACGATATCCCCGGCGAGCACCCACTGCTCGACCTGCCTCTGCTGGATGCGATATGCGAGCTCGAGGGTCGCGTCGGGATGCTCGGGAGTGAGCGGGTCGATCGGCTCACCGGTGCGATACACCTCGAGCAGACGATCGGCGGCCTTCTGGACAGCGGTATCCATTGCTCCTCTGTTTCTGTCGGTACTGCCTGTTCGAGCTCCCCGCCGGGTCATGAGGCACGAATGTCCGGGACAGGCTGTAGCGCGGGGTAGTCGCGAGACACCGACGGCTCGGCATCTGCGGCGTCAGCGACCGCACGGGTGACCTCGTGCGCCGCCGCCACCACCGCACGTTCGAGCTGATGCCGGCGGGCAGTGAAGCGCGTGGCGGGCACGCTCAGGCTGATGGCTGCGACCACCGACCCGAGGTCATCACGAACCGGGGCCGCGACACAATGCACCTCCGACACCGTTTCACCCATGTCTGTAGCGAACCCGCTCGAGCGCACGGTGGTGAGTGCGTCGGCGAGGGCGTGGGGACTCGTGGTCGTCGAAGGTGTCAACCGGCGGAGCGGATGCTTCGCGAGGTAATTGGCCAACTCCGGCTTGTCGAATTGGGCGAGGAGAACCTTGCCCACCGCGGTGCAGTGGGCGTCGAGGCGGGCCCCCACCCGAGCACCCTGGACGGTGATGTTGTGGGTGCCGATCACCTTGTCGACGTAGAGGACGTTCCCGCGTTCCATGATCGCCAGATGCGTTGTCTCACCGAAATCATCGACCACTCGTTCGAGGATCGGTGCCGCGCACGAGCGAACGTCGACGGTGCTGCGCAACGCCTCGCTCATCTCGACGATCCGCCAGCCCAGCCGGTAGCGTCCCCGCGCCCGGCACTGCAACAAGCCGATGTCGACGAGGCTCGCAAGTAGGGCGTGGGCGCTCGATCGCGGAACCTCGATCGCCGCAGCAACCTCGGTGACACCCCATTCCGGTCGCTGGCTGGTGAAAAGGTCCAGTACCGGACCGATCTTCTGCACTGTCTGCAGGCTCGCCACGTCGAGACCCTCTCTTCCGGATCACCGGGCCGATCGATCCGGCCGGCACACGCCCTATCCTTGTGATGCATAACACTAGGTATCCGGAGGTGGAACGGGCCATGGCTGCAAATGCACGGATATATGACCCGGAGCGCACCGACGCGACGGCCGAGGCCGAGGGCTCCAAGTCGTTGAGCCTCACGACACGAGGCCTCGACACTCGCGAGGGCAAGTCGCGGTGGGTCGACACGTTGTGGAGCACGTTTTGCGAAATGGATGTGTCGTGGCCACTCTCGCGGAACGGTTTCGACGCCGCGATATCCGTGCAGCCGGTCGGAACGCTGGCCGTCACCCATGTCCGCGCCGACCCTCACACGGTGGTGCGCTCGCCCGCGATGATCGCGTCCGATTCCGATAGCGATGTGTTCATCTGCATGATCACGAAGGGATCCGTGCAGGTCGAACAGTCCGGGCGTTCTGCAGTCCTCGAACGGGGCGCCTTCGCGCTTCTGGACAGCACGATCCCTTTTGCTCACGTCCCAGGCTCGGAGTTCGAGCAGGTTGTCGTGCGAGCACCGCGTGACGCTTTTGCCTCCAGGATGTCGGAGCGTGTCCTCTCGGACATCACAGCGCGCGGTATATCTGCAGCCGGCGGAGTCGGAGCAGCGGGCGTCGTCAGCAGGCTCCTCCTCGATATCGCTACGACGAAGGCCCCCCTGTCGCAGATGACGGGGTCTGTGTTCGCGAGCTCGGTCGTCGATATGCTCGTGGCGACGATCGGTGACGTGATGGTCCCCGCGAACCGCGCCGAAGTTGCGCACGCCCGAGACCTGATGCGTGTGCGGCAAGTTCTCGAACAGCACTTGTCGGATCCGGATTATTCGCTCTCCGATGTCGCGACGGAAGTCGGCATGTCCGTCCGTTACATCCACAATTTGTTCAGCGGAACGGGCACCACTCCGCGCGCCTGGCTCTACCAGCAGCGCCTCGATCGGGCACGCGTCTATCTGGAATCCACGCCACTCACAGTGGCGGAGATCAGTATCCGGGTCGGATTCCGCGACGTCTCGCACTTCGGCCGAGCATTCCGGACACGGTTCGGTGTGAGTCCTGGCCGTTGCCGGAGGGTCGAACAGGAACCCGGCCGCAGGTAGTGAGCCGCGCCGAACCTCCTCTCACAGTTACTATCTCAATCTTCTGCATCGTCATCATCACGTCATGAGAGAAATGAACGACTCCGCACCGGCCGAAGGAAATGGATGCCCTATGGCAGGCTTTTGAACCAAGCCAGGATTTCCTCGAAAACCACACGTGCATTCTCTGGAAACAGGGCGTGGCTGGTATCAGGGACAACAGACACGGTTACCAGTTCAGGGAACCGGTCCTTCAGCTCGATTCCGGACGGACGGGTCGGCGCCGGCCTGAAGATCGAGTATGGGGCGTCTGCAAGACTCCTGATCGGTGGCATCGGAGGCAGCGAGTTGCTGCACAGCAGCAATCATCGTCACGATGTACCTGACGATTGCTCGCAACAAGAACTCGGCGCCGGCGGGGGTGGCCACACCGATGTCAGAGAGGCGGCGGCGGTCGTCAAGGCCGCCCCGATCATCGTCCTGTTCCTCGCTGTCGTCGGCTCGATCTATCTGGGTGCGGCGACCCCGACGGAGGCGGCGGCCCTCGGATGTCTCGCGGCGTTCCTGCTGGTGATCGTCAAAGGCCGATGCACGCTCATCGGGCTGGGCAGGGCGGTCATCGACACGGTCAAGTCATCAGCGATGATCTTCGCGTTTGTCATCTCGGCGCATGTGTTCGGGCATTTCATCACCGAAACGCAGGTGGCCCCGACGATCGTCAACTGGATCGAGGACCTGGCCTTTCCTGCGCTCGGTGTGATGCTGGTGATCGGCCTGTTCTACGTGGTCCTCGGGTTCTTCATGGATCAGATCGCGATCATCGCGTTGACGGTGCCGATCATGGTGCCGGTGGTCGAGGCGTTGGGGTACAGCCCGGTGTGGTTCGGTATTTTTGTGGTGTTGCTCGCTGAGATCGGGTTGGTGACGCCGCCGCTCGGGTTGAATGTGTTCGTGGTGGCGAAGTCGGCGAATCGTCCTGTCGGGGAGGTTTTCCGGGGGGCGTTGCCGTATGCGGTGGGTCTGTTGGTGTTGGGTGTGATTTTCCTGATGTGGCCGGACATCGTGATGTGGGTTCCGGAATCACGTTGAGCCGTCGACAGGTACTGATGCCGCTTGCCTACGCTTCTCCGTAGCGCTCACCGACACTCCCCGTCCATGTGCACTACAGAAGAGTCTCCTTCAGCGCTTATGGCCTCTGACCACCTACCAGCCAGTCGAAAGAGGCCCACATTCCGCGCTTCGGGTCCTCGGATGCCGGCAGGTGTGGGCGCGACGGTCCTCGGGCATGACCGGCGGCCGGGGGCATCCAGGTTCCGGCGGAACATGCGAATGCTCTGCTGAAGACCCGCTGGAAGGTCTTGCAACGAATCAGACTGTGTCCGTGAAGGATCGACACGATCACCGCTGCAGCCCGCTCGTGATCGAGGTTCCCGGAGACACCGCTGCCTCGTTCGACCCGCAGATCGTCAAGAAACGCCAACGACGCCTGACCGGGATGCCAAAGCGGACCCACCGTTCATCGGACACTCCCTCCTGCGGCCACCGGACGTTCGCACGGAGCACGTTGCGGAACCGGTGTCTCGGAATTTACGGCCACAGCACGCCGAATCCGCGCCCGAAAGGTCGGTTTTCCCTGATCAAGGGTGGGTTCAGGAAGGCCCGGCACGATGGCGGGTCTAATGTGCGACAACGTGAATACACGCACGAGCGCGTGGCCGCGGCCGCTGCGGCGGGTCGGCGCGCAGGTGATGCGCAGTCCGGCCCGGGTGGTGGCGTCGAGTTTCGCTCTCGCCCTGCTGGTGGGGACCGCCTTGTTGCTGGTGCCGGCCGCGACGCAGTCCGGGGTCGGTGCCGCAGTGTTGCCGGCGTTGTTCACCGCCACGTCCGCGGTGTGTCTGACCGGGCTGATCGTCGTCGACACCGCCACCTACTGGTCCGGATACGGGCACGCGGTGATCGTCGCGCTGATCCAGGTCGGGGGTTTCGGCATCATGACGATGGCCTCGCTTATCGGCTTGGTGCTGGCCAACCGCATCGGTTTGCGGGCCCGGCTCAACGCCGCCGCGGAGGTCCGTACCTCCGGACTGGGGGATGTGCGATCGGTCGTTGTCGGGGTGGTGCGCACCAGTGTGCTCATCGAAGCGGTCGTGGCTACGGCGTTGGCGGTCCGGTTCGTGATCGGCTACGACGAATCCGTCCCACGGGCGGTGTGGCTCGGGGTCTTCCACGCGGTCTCGGCGTTCAACAACGCCGGTTTCGCGCTATACAGCGACAACATCATCGGGTTCGCCGACGACCCCTGGATCTGCGTGCCACTGCTGGTCGCGGTGGTGCTCGGCGGTATCGGCTTTCCGGTGTTGTTCGAGATCGGGCGGCACCTGCGCGGCCGCAGTCGCCGGTGGTCGCTGCACACCCGGCTGACGATGACGGTGACCGCGGTGTTGCTGGTGCTCGGCCCGCTGCTGGTGATGGTGCTCGAGTGGGGTCACACCCTCAGCGGCCACCCGCTCGGGGCGAAACTGCTGATTGCCACTTTCCAGGGGGTCATGCCGCGCACTGCCGGGTTCAACAGTGTCGACTACGCCCAGATGGACGAGGCCACGCTGCTGGTGACCGATCTGCTGATGTTCATCGGTGGCGGCAGCGGCGGCACCGCCGGCGGTATCAAGGTCACCACCTTCGCGGTGCTGCTGTTCGTCATTCTCGCCGAGGTGCGCGGAGAGAAATCGGTGACGATCTTCGACCGGCGCATCGATCCGCGGGTGCAGCGCCAGGCCCTGTCGGTGGCGCTGATCGGGGTCGCGCTGGTGGTGTTACCGACCCTGGCCCTGCTCGCCGGCACCGGATTCGACCTCGACGCGCTGCTGTTCGAGGTGATCTCCGCGTTCGCCACAGTGGGACTGTCCACCGGCATCACCGCGCAGCTACCGGCCTGGGGACAGGTGATCCTTGCCATCTTGATGTATCTGGGCCGAATCGGTCCGATCACGCTGGTCGGTGCGCTGGCGGCCCAGGAGAACAATCGACGTTTCGAACGTCCCGTAGAAAGGCCCTTCATTGGCTAGAAAACCCGCTGCCGACGTCGTCGTGGTCCTCGGTCTGGGCCGCTTCGGCAAGTCACTGGCGCTCGAGCTGATGGCGCAGGGCACCGAGGTGCTCGGCATCGACTCCAGCGAAGCGGTGATCGACAAAGTGTCGAGCCGGCTCACCCATGCCGCGGTCGCCGACACCACCGACGAGGAGTCCCTGCGACAGCTGTCGGTGCATGAATACGACCGGGCGGTCGTGGGGATCGGCTCCGATCTCGAAGCCAGCCTGCTGACGGCCTCGGCGCTGATCAACATGGCGGTGCCGAACGTGTGGGCCAAGGCGATCAGCAATGCGCACGCGAAGATCCTCACCCAGATCGGGGTGCATCATGTCGTGCGGCCCGAGCACGACATGGGCAAACGTGTCGCGCATCTGGTGCGGGGCCGGATGATGGATTACATCGAGTTCGATGACGGTTTCGCCATGGTCAAGACCAGCCCGCCGGCGTTCATGGTCGGCCGGCCCTTAGCGCAGACCACCATTCGTAGCCGGTACAAGGTCACGGTGGTGGCGATCAAACGTCCCGGCGAAGGGTTCACCTATGCCACCGCCGACACGATTGTCGCCCCGGGCGACACCATCATCGTCTCCGGTCAGGTCCGTGACACCGAGCTTTTCGCCGAGCTGACCTGAGCTCCGTCTCGTTGTCGGATCGGGGGCTCTGCGGGTCGGGCTGGTCAGCGGCAGCAGTTCGGGTCGAGCACCGCGCGCAGGGCGTCGAGGGCTTCGGTGTGCACTCGGTGATAGACGTTCATGCCCCGGCGGGTCGAGTCGACCATCCCGGCTTTGCGGAGTTGTCCGAGGTGGTGGCTGACGGTCGATTCGGCCAGACCCACCGCGTCGGCGAGGTCACAGGTGCATACCTCGCCGTCTTCGGCAGTGAGCAGGATCGACATGAGCTGGATGCGGGTGGGATCGGCCAGTGCCTTCAGTCGCAGCGCGACCTCGAGAGCCGCTGCGGTGTTCATCGGAGCCGCCGAGACTGGGGTGCAGCAGATCGGCGCGGTGATGTCGACGACGGGCAGAGTCTTGGGCATGGTTTCCATGCTCCCACCTTCTTGACATATGTCAAAAAGGGGCGGACAGTGAATCTCGTTAATTCGATGTATGTCTCACAGGTGGAGGTTCTCATGTCCCGCGTTCAGCTCGCCCTCAACGTCGACGACCTGCAGCAGGCCGTGACGTTCTATTCGAAGTTGTTCGGTGCGGCGCCGAACAAGCTCGAGCCCGGCTACGCGAACTTCGCACTGACCGAGCCGCCGCTCAAGCTCGTGTTGCTCGAAAACCCTGGCAAGGGCGGCTCGATCAACCACCTCGGCGTCGAAGTGGAGTCCTCCGACAAGGTCCATGCGGAAATCGCACGACTGACCGGCGAAGGGTTGTTCACCGACGAGGAGATCGGAACCACGTGCTGTTTCGCCACCCAGGACAAGGTGTGGGTGACCGGCCCGGCCGGGGAGAAATGGGAGGTCTATACCGTCCTCGCCGACTCGGAGACGTTCGGTTCGAGCCCGCAGCATCTCGACGGCCCGCAGGCGTCCGAGGCCGGTGTGTGCTGCGGTACCGCTTCAGCAACCCCGGAACAGCAGGAGGAGAAGTCGGCGGCCACCGAGGCCTCTTGCTGTTGAAGTCGCGACCGTCAGCCTGCGGTTGGCCGCGTGGCCAGCTCCGCGATCAGGGCCTCGACCTTGGCTTTGATCTCGTCACGGATCGGGCGCACGGTCTCGACGCCTTGGCCGGCCGGGTCGTCGAGCACCCAGTCGCGGTAGGACTTACCCGGGAAGACCGGGCAGGTGTCCCCGCACCCCATGGTGATCACCACATCGGAGGCCTGCACAGCGTCGACAGTGAGAATCTTGGGGTTCTGCGCGGAGATGTCGATGCCGACCTCGGACATGGCCTCGACGGCGGCGGGGTTGACCTGGTCGGCCGGGGCGGATCCGGCGGAGCGGACCTCGACCCGGTCCCCGGCGAGGTGCGTGAGGAATCCGGCGGCCATCTGGGAGCGGCCGGCGTTGTGCACGCACACGAACAGCACCGAGGGTGTGGAGTTGGCGGTCGTGGAGTCGGTGGTCATGTAGGTAGAGGGCCCTTTCGTGAGGGAAGGTCCAGTGGAGACGGTGTCGAGTTCGGTGAGCAGAGCGCGCACCCTGGCGTCTCGGGCTACGGCGCGGTGGGGGTGGCTTGGTCGGCGAAGCGTTTGCGCAGCGCCAACGAGACATAGATCAGCGCAACCAGGATCGGCACTTCGATGAGTGGGCCGACCACCCCCGCCAGCGCCTGTCCGGATGTCACGCCGAAGGTGCCGATCGCCACGGCGATGGCGAGTTCGAAGTTGTTGCCTGCCGCGGTGAATGCCAGGGTCGTAGTGCGCTCGTAGCCCAGACCGATCGCGGCGCCGAACAGGAACCCGCCGCCCCACATCAGGATGAAGTACGCCAGCAGGGGCAGGGCGATGCGCACGACGTCGAGCGGCTGCGAGGTGATCTGCTCACCCTGCAAGGCGAACAGGACCACGATCGTGAACAGCAACCCGTAGAGCGCCCAGGGTCCGATCTTCGGCAGGAAGGTGTCCTCGTACCAGGTGCGGCCCTTCGCCTTTTCACCGAAGTGGCGGGTGAGGAACCCGGCCACCAGGGGGATGCCGAGGAAGATCAGCACCGACTTGGCGATCTGCCACGGCGAGACGTCCAAGGTGGTCTGCTCGAGGCCGAGCCACCCGGGCAGCACCGACAGGTAGAACCAGCCGAGGACGGCGAACATGAGCACCTGGAACACCGAGTTGATCGCGACCAACACGGCGGCGGCTTCGCGGTCACCGCACGCAAGGTCGTTCCAGATGATCACCATGGCGATGCACCGGGCCAGACCGACGATGATCAGGCCGGTGCGGTATTCGGGCAGGTCCGGCAGCAGCAACCAGGCCAGTGCGAACATCAGGGCGGGGCCGAGGATCCAGTTGAGGATCAGCGACGAGATCAGCAGTTTACGATCGCCGGTGACGGTGTCGAGTCGGTCGTAGCGCACCTTCGCCAGCACCGGATACATCATGATCAGCAGACCGAGGGCGATCGGCAGTGACATGTTGTCGATCTCGAGGACGCCGAGCGCGTCACCGAGGCCGGGGATCATCCGGCCGAGCAGCAGGCCGGCGACCATCGCGATGCCGATCCACACGGCCAGGAAGCGGTCGAGGGTCGACATCTTGCCGGCGACGGACCGCTTGTTGGTAGTGGTGGTCACGAGCGGGTCTCCTCGAGGACGATGGCCGGGGTGCAGGCCGAAGTGGGCAGCACGCCGGATTCGGTGGCGAGCACCGCGGACAGCTGTTCGAGCGCGGCGGGGATCACCCGGTAGTACACCCAGGTGCCGCGACGTTCGCAGTCGAGCAGGCCGGCTTCGCGCAGCACCTTGAGGTGGTGCGAGATGGTCGGTTGCGACAGGTCGAAGGCGGGGCTGATGTCGCACACGCAGCTCTCGCCGCCCTGGTGGCTGGCGATGATGCTGAGCATGCGCAGGCGCACCGGGTCACCGAGGGCCTTGAACATGCGGGCCAGGTCGCCGGCCCAATCGGAGGTGAGGGGCTCACGCGACAGGGGTGGGCAGCACGGCTCACCTTCACTCGGCAGCTGATTCGACATACGTCTATATTGACCATCATCAATTCAAGCGTCAACTCGAGTTCATCCCGGAAGGCCGCCTACCGCGAACGCATCGTCGGCCCGGTGCGGTCGAGGCGCTTTCGGACCGATTTCCTGACCGCAGGCCTGCGGACCCGAACGCCCGCCACAGCATTCGCTCTGGCGGGCGGGAAACGGGTGAACGCGCCTACTTGCGCCCGGCCTGCCACTGCATGCCCCATCCGTACTGACGGTCGAGGTCGGACTGGCTGCCGTTGACGTACTCGACGAGACGCTGCACAGTCACACCCTGCCCGGTGCTCTGCAGCATCGCGATCGCGCAGATGCGGGCGCCGTTGTTCGGCGAATCGAGACGGACCTCGATTTCCTGGCCCGAAGGCTGGGTGAGAGTGATGACGCCATCGACGGCGGCCCAATTCGCTGCGCCCTCGTAGATCATGGCGAAGATCAGCACGCGCTTGAACAGTTCGGGGCGTTCGAGGTTGATGTGCATGTTCTCGCCGCCCTGGGCGGAGCCGGTGCGGTCGTCGCCGTCGAGGTGGATATACGGCGCGGAGTTCAGCGCTCCGAAGCTGTTCCCGAGTGCCTGGATGACGCCCTTCGAACCGTCGGCCAGCTCGTAGAGGCACCCGAGGTCGAGGTCGACCCCGCCGGTGGCACCGGTGAGCTTGGCGAGGAAGCCCTTCTTCTGCTCACCGCGCGACCAGTTGAGATTCACGCGGACCACGCCCTGTCCCGCACCGCCCTTACTGAGGCTGACGGTCGGGGATTCTTTCGTCAGGTTGATCTTGCTGAGGTTCACTCCACTGGACCCTTGCTCGGGCTTCTTGTTGTAGTCGATGGCCATGTGCGTGCCTTTCGCTGAGTGGTGTGCAGGTGTGCAGGTGCCGGATACGGAAAATGGGAGCCCTCGGCCCGAAATCAGGTCGGGGGCTCCCATCGGGCTCAGTGCGATCAGACGGACACTTCCGCCTTCGCTTCCTTGCGGTTTCGGTAGATGCTCGACCCGAACGCCGCACCGATCAGGACGATGCCGACGAGGCCGGTGATGAGCTCCGGGACATGAGTACCGATCGAGTACAGCAGGATCAGTGCGAGCGCACCGATCGCCCAGTGGGCTCCATGCTCGAGGTAGACGTACTCGGACAGCGTCCCCTTGCGGACAAGGTAGATGGTGATCGACCGGACGAACATGGCACCGATGAAGCCCAGACCCAGCGCGATGATGATCGGGTCGGACGTGATAGCGAAAGCACCGATGACACCGTCGAACGAGAACGAGGCGTCGAGGACCTCGAGGTAGAGGAACAGGAAGAAGCCGGCTTTACCGGTTGCCTTCGCGAGGCCGCTCGGCCCGCCGGTCGGTTCCTCGTCCTCTTCGGGGATATGGAACATCTCGCCGAGGCCGTTGACCGCAATGTAGGTGATCATGCCGAGTGCACCGGCGATCATCACGGTCGAGACCTTGTCGTCCGGCGCGATGACCGTAGCCGTGATGAGGAGCAGCACGACCGCGATGACGACCTCGAGCTGCTCGAGTTTGCCTGCCTTCGCCAGTGGCCGCTCGAGCCATTCCAGCCACTTGATCTCACGTTCTTCGAGGATGAAGTGCAAGAACAGCATCAGCAGGAACATGCCACCGAATGCCGCGATCTGCGGGTGGGCGTCGGTGATCAGCGTTTCGTAGCTGGGGTCGCCGTTGGGGAAGTACGCCGCGCCATCCGCAGGGGGATTGAGCGCGAGGTCCAACGCTGCGATCGGTCCCAGGCCCGACGCAACCCACACGATGAGCAGCGGGAAGACCAGACGCATACCGAAGACGGCGATGAGAATGCCGATAGTGAGGAAGATCTTCTGCCAGAACTCGCTCATCCGCCGCAGGACGGTCGCGTTGATGACCGCGTTGTCGAACGAGAGCGATACCTCGAGGATGCCGAGGATCACACAGAGGAACAGGGCTTGGGGTCCGCCATAGAGGAAGGCAACCACCAGAGAGACGACGGTGACGGCGAAGGACGCACCGAATATTCGCAGTACCACGAAGCGTGGCCTTTCTTTTCGACTTCAGGGCTATGCAGGGTGGTTACTGCAATCCGGCGAATGCAGATCCGGTCCCGGCATCGAGGCACAGGACCGGATCCGATTTTCGGCGACTGTCAGACGTTGACGCCGTAGTCGCGGGCGATGCCCGACAGGCCGGAGGCGTAGCCCTGGCCGATCGCACGGAACTTCCACTCTGCGCCGTGGCGGTAGAGCTCACCGAACACCATGGCGGTCTCGGTGGAGGCGTCTTCGCTGAGGTCGTAGCGGGCCAGTTCGGTGCCGTTGGCGCGGTCGACGACGCGAATGTATGCGTTGCGGACCTGTCCGAACGACTGGCTGCGAGCGTCGCCGTCGTAGATCGACACGGGGAAGAAGATGGACTCGATGTTCGCCGGGACGGCAGCCAGGTCGACGTTGATGACCTCGTCGTCGCCTTCGCCCTCACCGGTGCGGTTGTCACCGGCGTGCTCGATGGAGCCGTCGGGCGACTTCATGTTGTTGAAGAAGACGAAGTGCTGGTCGGAGACCACCTTCTTGTCGGCGCCCGTCGCAATGGCACTCGCGTCGAGGTCGAAGTCGGTGCCGGTGGTGGTACGCACGTCCCAGCCGAGGCCGACCGCAACTGCGGTGAGGTTGGGGGCTTCCTTCGTCAAGGAGACGTTTCCACCCTTGGTCAAGCTGACGCCCATGCGGGGTCCTTTCGATCGGTCGTCGACGCACCGAGGCGGTACGTCCGGTTTCGCGCGTGTTCCACCACAGTAATAGGTGGGAATCAAGTACGCTCCCGTCCACTATGCCCAGTGTCGCGGGCCACGGTGGCGAAGACCGGACGACCAGTACCATTCGGTCTTGTGGCGAGCCGATGGACGCGCCGCCTCTTCGGCGGCGGGCACTCCGAAGACCCCGCGGCTCGTCGGGCCCATGACGCGATGGTGGCTGCGTTCCTCGACATGGATCGACGTCAGTCGGTCGCCGAAGCAGGCGTTGCCGAGTCTCACGAACTCGCTCCCGAGCGGAATCTGCGCCGGCAGTGGGAACCGATCAGACAGAGCTGCTATCGCGCAGCCGAAGAATACCTACAACTCGCGCACACCGAACCCGACCAGGAATTGGCGTCGACGGCCGACTACGAACACGCCATTCGTCGAATAGGCGACGCAACAAGAATTCTCGATGAATTCTACGAGAACAATCGCGGTCACCTCGAGCATGTTTCCGCACTTGCCCAGACGGTTCCCCAACTTGCACATCGGGTTCGGGCGGAAGCCCGAGTCGCGCTCGAGTCGTTGCAGGCCCCCGAACGCGCAGCGTTCGCGCACTATCGATCGGTGGCTATCGCCACCGAGACACTCGAGAACGCGCTGCGTTCCCTGGACTCCGCTCGCGGTACCAGCGCTCTGCGCGCAGGAGCACATGCGGTCGAGGAAGCCACGAACACTCTGCGGCAGGCTCTGGCCGACGCCCCCGGACGTCAGAATGAGGCGCGCAACACCGTGGCGTCGGTCACCACCAGGTTGAACGCGGTGCGTACCCGGGCAGAGGGTCTGCCACCTGCATATTCGTCATTGCTCCGTGAATTCAATTCCGCGAGCTCCGCCGATCTGTCCGACAATGCCCGACAGGCCGAGGCACTCCTCGAGCGCGCAGACGCACGCCTCGACGAAGCACGCCGAGCTGCGGACGACGCCCGGCCCGAACTCGCACTCGATCTCGCCACCGAGGTCCGCGTCGATCTCGCCGCCGCCGAAGAACTGGTCGACGCCGTAACCGGCCGACTGGCGACTTTGCGCGCCGTCCGGAAGAATCCGGAGGCCAAGGTCGACGAGGTACGGTTCCGCTTGCGTGATGCGCAGCTTCTTGCCGTACAGCGTGACCTGACCGCGGAGTGGGGGTCGGTTCTCGACGCTCAATTGGACCGGATCGACAGGGCGGTCGATTCGCTCACCGGCGTCCACCCGGATTACTGGGCCTACGTGCGCGATCTCGATGCGGTGTCGGATTTCATCGCCACAGTGGTAGAACGAATGAGAGGACGGGCCAACGGCCGATGACGGGGGCAACCTTCACGAAGGCGCAGACGATGCGCCATTTTCACCACTTGGATCGGACCACGCTCGAGAGGTTGTTCTTTCGTGCGCCGCAGTCGTTCGGCGATGGTGACGACCGCGAGCGCCTCGCGGTCGCTCTCGGTGCCACGCTGTACGTGCCCGCGACCCGCAGCGACCTCACCGCAACGATCCTGCGCCGGGCGAGCGAGGGCGTCACGTCGATGGTCCTCGATCTCGAGGATGCCGTCGCCGATCACGAGGTGGAGCAGGGACTTCGCAACGCGGTCGCCACGCTCGACGAGCTCGCCGCGCAGGGTGACGACCCGATGCTTCTGTTCATCCGCGTCCGCACGGCCGACAGCATCGACGGCATCGCGGACATCCTCGGCGACGGTGTGCGAGTGCTCACCGGGTTCGTGCTACCCAAGTTCGATTCCGCCGGCGGCCGCGAGTTCCTCGAAGCAGTGGTGCGCGCATCCGGCCGGCTCCGCAAGCATCTCTACGCAATGCCGGTCATCGAATCCACCTCGGTGGTGCACAGAGAGACCCGCGACGAAGAGTTGCGCGGCATCTCACAGTTGCTCGCCGAATTCCGGCAGCAGGTGCTGGCCGTCCGAGTCGGGGCGACCGACATGTGTGCGACGTTCGGAATTCGGCGCGACCGCGACCTGACCATCTACGACGTGCGGGTCGTCGTAGATGTGATCGCCACCATCGTCAACTATCTCGGCCGCACCGACGGCACCGGATTCGTCATCACCGGCCCGGTCTGGGAGTACTTCGCCGACCACGAGCGGATGTTCCGGCCGATGCTCCGGGCCACTCCGTTCGAGGAGCAGGACGCCGTGCTCTTCCGGCAACAGCTCGTCAGCCGCGACCTGGACGGGCTGCTGAGGGAGATCGCGCTCGACCGCGCCAACGGCATCCAGGGCAAGACCGTGATCCATCCGTCGCATGTCGCGGCAGTACACGCATTGTCCGCGGTGACACACGAGGAATACCACGATGCCATCGACATTCTCGAAGCCGACACCGGCGGTGTCCGAGCGTCCGGGTACGGGAACAAGATGAACGAACGTCGGCCGCACCGAACTTGGGCACAACAGACCCTGGTACGTGCATCCGTGTTCGGGGTCACCAACAAAGGAGTCTCGTTCGTGGACCTGCTGACCGCACTGGTGGTCCGATGACCGACACACTTCGTCCCAGCTGGGCAACAGAGACATTCGGGCTCGAGTTGCATCATGACCTGACGTCGACGGGATACACCGTCCCCGAACTGGTCGAGCCGGGCCTGCGCCGAAACCCGCGCCGCGCACACCTGCTGGTTTCGACAGTGCTCGGCAAACACCTGCCCACCGATCCCGCTGTGGTGCTCGCCGCAGGCGAAAGGCTCGGCGAGCTCGTCGCCGACGCGCTCGGCCTCGAGGCCTCCGATGCGGTTGTGTTGGGATTCGCCGAAACCGCAACGGGATTGGGCCATTGTGTTGCCGACAGCGTGGCGGCGGCGTGCTACCTGCACTCCACGCGCCGCCACGTTCCCGGTGCCGACGTGTTCGCAGGATTCGAAGAAGGCCACTCGCACGCCACGTCGCACCTGCTGCAGCCCACCTCGGGAGAATTGTTTGCAAACACTGCACCGTTGGTGCTCGTCGACGACGAGATCTCCACCGGCGCCACCGCACTCGACGCGATCCGGGCCCTGCACCGGCAGCAACCGCGGCCGCGCTACGTCGTCGCGTCCCTGGTCGATATGCGCTCGGACGGACACCGCCTGCGCACCGCTGCCGTCGCCGAGGAACTCGGCGCTCACATCGATCAAGTGAGCCTCGCCTGCGGACACACCGAAGTCCCCGACGGTCTGACCGCGCGTGTGACGGCACTCCCGGATCCGGACTTGAACCCCGTTGCACCACAGCGGGGAATCAGTCGATTCGTGACATTGCCGTGGCCGGATCACGTGCCCGACGGCGGTCGGCACGGCGTTTTGCGTGCGGACGTCCCGGCGTTCGACATCGCCATCACCGCCGCCGCCAATGCGCTGTCGGACGCGCGGGACACCACCCGTCCGGCGATCGTGATCGGTCACGAGGAACTGATGTATCTGCCGTTGCGGCTTGCGGATGCACTCACCTCACGTGGAACACCGACACGGTTTCAGACCACCACGCGGTCCCCTGCGTATGTCCTCGATGTTCCCGGATATCCACTGCGGCGAGGATTCACCTTCGCCGCACCGGAATACATCGACGTCGGCCTCGAAGCGGAATCACCTCGCTACCTGTACAACGCGCAGTGGACCGACGCCGACGCGCGTCCCGAACTGATCCTGGTGATCGACGACCCGGCCGACACCGAACGCTTGCGTGGCCCGGGCGGGATACTCGATGTACTGACGGCAGCGGGCGAAGACGTACTCGTCGCCGTGGTGCCGTCCACGGATCCGGTGAAGTTGCGCCGATCCAGGGAAGGTCGTGTCAGGGAGGACAACAAGTGACCACACCGTTGACCGGGCCCGATTTCGGGTCGTACGCCGCCGAGGAGGTGAGCTGGCTCCTCAAGGACCTGTCCCACGTCGACCTCGAAGGCGGCATCACCGAGCGGGAGGCCAGAATCCAGGCGGGACTTGCCCACTACGCCGAGTCCCTCCCCATCGAGTACCAACCCGACGCCGCCTACCGTGAGCTGTTCGACAAGGCCCTCGCCACTACCGCGCCCCGTCTTGCGCAGGCCGTCGGCACCGTCACCGAGTTGCTGCTCGCCGAACGCGGCACCGACCTGACCCTCGTGTCGCTGGCCCGAGCAGGCACCCCGATCGGAATTCTCATCCGGCGCTGGGCACAGCAGCATCACGACCTCGACCTTCCGCACTATGCCGTCTCTATCGTGCGCGGACGCGGAATCGACAGGGCAGCACTCGATTACATCACCGAGAATCACGACCCGAAATCCGTGGTGTTCGTCGACGGCTGGACCGGAAAGGGTGCCATCGCACGGGAGCTCGCGGCAGCGCTCGCCGAGTACAGCGCCTCTGGCGGTCCGGTCCTGTCGAGTGATCTCGCCGTACTCGCCGACCCCGGACATTGCGTGCGCACGTTCGGCACACGCGATGACTTCCTCATCGCGTCGGCGTGCCTGAACTCGACCGTGTCCGGCCTCGTCTCACGCACCGTGCTCAACGACGAGTTCATCGCACCGGGTGAATTCCACGGCGCCAAGTTCTATGCCGAACTCGCACGAGACGACGTTTCCGGTGTCCTTCTCGACACCGTGGCCGCCGAATTCGGCGATCGCGGCGCCGCCGTTGCGCAGGCCAGGAAGGTCTCGGACTCCGATCGCGAACCCACCTGGGCCGGTTGGGAATCGGTCGAGAAGATCCGCATCCAGTTCGGCATCTCCAGTGTCAACTTCGTCAAACCCGGTGTCGGTGAAACCACGCGTGTGCTCCTGCGGCGCGTACCGTGGAAGGTACTCGTGCGCGACATCCACGCCGACGAACACGCCCACATCCGGATGCTCGCTTCAGCTCGGGACGTGCCCGTGGTGGAAGTCCCCGACCTGGCCTATTCGTGCATGGGCCTGATCAAGGATCTCCCGTGACCGCCACCGCACTCATCGCGACCGATCTCGATCGCACGATGATCTACTCGCGCGGCGCGATGGGCGAAGACCGTTTCGCCGCAGGCGGGCTCGTGTGCGTCGAATACTACGAGGGTGCTCCGCTGTCGTATGTGACCGAGAAAGCGGCGCTGGGGCTCCGGGAACTCGCCGCGACTCTGCCGGTGGTGCCCACCACCACGCGCACTCCCGAACAGTTCCGCCGCATCGATCTCCCTGGCGGTCCCTGGCCGTACGCCATCACGAGCAACGGGGGAGCGATCCTCGTCGACGGCGACGCCGATGTGAGCTGGCGGCGAGGCATCGACGACACGGTGCGCGCATCCTCCGCGAGCCTCGACGAGGTCGTCACGGAGCTCAGGCGACGCATATCCGACGATTGGGTCTCGAAGCTCCGGATCGCCGAGGACCTGTTCTGTTATCTCGTCGTCGATGTCGCCGCCCAGCCCCGGGGCTTCATGAGCGACTGGAGCGCGTGGTGTGCGGGTCACGGCTGGAATGCCTCACAGCAGGGACGCAAGATCTACTCGATGCCCGACCCCGTGTGCAAGAGCCGCGCAGTCGCGGAGGTGCACCGACGGCTGACGGATGCGGGACTGCTCGCCTCTGGCGCGCAGGTGTTCGCGGCAGGCGACGGTGCACTCGATGCCGAGATGCTCGCGTCCGCCGACTCGGCGATACGCCCCCGGCATGGAGAGCTCGAGTCCATGAACTGGCAGCATCCGACGCTTACCGTCACGGAGAGCACGGGCATCACGGCCGGTGAAGAGATCCTCACCTGGTTCACCCGGTCAACAGCAGTACCCGTCGCTTCGTAGAGTTGGTGGCGGTGTCATCACCGCCGACCCCGCCCCTATGCTCAACCGTCCACCCGCCGACACAGTGAGGACTTCGATTTGTCCAGCCCGCTCGCCAAAGGCCAGAACGGCCCCCTCAGCGCAAACGACGTCGTCGTTTCCCTGGAACTGACGACACCGGCAGACCTGTCTGCACTGTTGGTCAAGGCCGACGGCAAAGTCCGATCCGACGCCGACTTCGTCTTCTTCAACCAGCCCACAGGCCCCGGTGTCAACCTTGTGCCCGGTGCGCCCGGACAGGCCGCGTCGCTCGCGGTGTCGCTCGGTGCGGTTCCGGCCGATATCGAGCAGGTACGCGCAGTGATCACCCTCGACGACGCGTCGAGCAGCTTCGGGCGCTTCGCGCCTCCCACTGCGCGAGTGTCCGACGCGAACGGCACGGTGCTCTACGAATACCGGATCGAGGGCTTGAGCAGTGAATCCATCGTGATCGCGCTCGAACTGTATCGCCGCCAGGGTGCATGGAAAGTCCGGGCGGTCGGCCAGGGTTACGCCGGGGGATTCGCGGCGCTGGTGACCGATCACGGTGTTTCCGTGGACGATGCGCCGGCAACCCCCGCTGCGTCACAGCCTGTACAACCCGTGGCGCCCCCGCCGCCTGCACAACCCGTTGCACCCCCGCCGCCTGCCTACAACCCGCCCCCACAGCAGCAGTTCAACCAGGCACCCCCCGCGCCCACCGGGCCGCCCGAGGTGAGCCTGACGAAGAGTCGTCCGGTGAGCCTGGTCAAGGGGCAGAAGGTCACGCTCCGCAAGGATGGCGGTGTCGCACTCACGTTCCTGCGGATGGGACTCGGCTGGGACCCCGTCAAGAAGAGCGGCCTGTTCGGCAGCCGATCGGCCAACATCGACCTCGATGCGTCGGCGGTGATGTTCGCCGATCACAACATCGTCGACGTCGCCTACTACGGGCAGCTCACCGCGAAAGACGGCTCGATCCAGCACCAGGGCGACAACCTCACGGGTGAGGGCGCAGGCGACGACGAGGTGGTCCTCGTCGACCTCACACGCGTGCCCCCGCACATCAACACGGTGATGTTCATCGTCACCTCGTACAAGGGCCACACTTTCGAGCAGGTCCAGAACGCATTCTGTCGCCTCGTCGACGGCACCACCAACGACGAACTCGCCCGCTACACACTGCAGGGCGGCATGCCGTTCACCGGCATGGTCATGGCGAAGGTCTACCGCCAGGGCAGCGAATGGAAACTGCAGGCCATCGGCGAGGGCATCCAGGCCAAGCACCCGGGCGAGGCGGCGCCGCAGCTCGGTCGCTTCCTGGCGTCGTAACCGTGAACGGAGTGTTCTCTCCGGGGCAGAACGCTCCGTTGACAGCCCGAGCCGTCCGTTTCACCGTCTCGGCCGACATCCCGACCGACCTGTGTGCGTTCGTGGTCGACGACCGCCTGCAGGTCGCTTCGTCGGACGACGTCGTGTTCTACAACCAGCCTCGGACGCAGGGCGTTCGACTCGACGGCGACGCGATCGTCGTCGAGTTGGACGCCCTGCGCAGCGGTGCTCGCGTGTTGTGCGCGGTGGGCACGGATTCGGCCGTCGCCGTCTCCACCTCGTTGACAGATCCGGCGGGTGCACCGCTCGCCGCATTCGATGTGGAACCATCGGGCACCGAAACCGCACTGTTGTGCTGGGAGCTCTACCCGCACAGCGGAAACTGGAAAATGCGGGCCCTCGGTCAGGGCTATGCAGGTGGTCTGGGCGAGATGTTCACCGCGCACGGAGTCGAGGTCGACGACGATCCGCCGCCGCGAGAGCAGCTGCAGCCATCCGCACCCGCCACGAGCGATGCCACACCGTCGTTCGAGTGGTTGTGGAAGATCTTCGAGGATGCCTCACGATCCGCGGCGGCCTACGTGGCGGCCCACGAATATGCGCAGCACCGCCTCGACGACGAACTCTCCGCCGCAGTCTCCGATCCCGCGACCCGCACCGGCGCGGCAGCGGAAGCAGCACGCGCACTGGCCCACCGACGGTGTGAGGAACTGAACGCTGCCGCGGAGAAGCGGCACCGTGAGGACACTGCGAGTCTCACCGACGAACTCCGCGCAATCGACGTCACGCTTCACGCGTCGCTGGCATCGTGGACGTCCCCGGCCTGGAACACACTGCGCACGACCAGTGACGGAATCCGAGTGGGCGAGCTATCGGCACCCGAACGCGGAACACTCCGGGTGCCGCTGTGCGTGCCGTTGCCCATGCGCCGGCCGCTGTGGATCGACGGCGATGATGCGGCCTCACAGCAGATCGTCACTGCACTCGCGTTGCGTCTGCTCGCCGCGCAGCCCGGCACACGTATCGACGTCATCGACCCTGCGGGTGCGCTCGTCGAGCTCAGGGAGCTGACTGCCCCGGTGCTCGCAGGACCACCCGTCCTCGGTATCGGGGGTGTCGCGGCGAAACTGAAGGGCCTGGCCGACAGCGCCGAGCTGACAGCCCTGTCGATGTCCACCGATCCTGCTGCAGCACACTTGGAACCGCGCGTTCTCGTATTGGCAGGCATGCCTCACGGATACAGCAGCGACGACCTCATGCAGATCATCCGCCTCACCCAACTGTCCGGTGCGCAGCACATCTCGATCGTGATCGCCGGCGCATCCGACTCCGTGGTCGATGATCCCGCATACCGGATCCTGCTCGAGCAATCCCAGCACCTGCCGTCGAGTGACGATGGGAATTTTGCGGATCCGTGGACCGGAAACGACTGGACTTTCACTCCCGATGTGATTCCCGCCGACGCGGTCCGGTTGCGACGCGTGGTCGCAACCCTCGGCACGGCGTAGCGCGAAGGGGAGGTTGTGTGCGACTTTCGTCGAATCTCCGCACACAACACCCCCTTCGGCTACGGTCACGGCACCGGCTCTAGCACCGCATCCATACTCGCAGCCCCCGTGTCGGGCACTCGGGGTTGATGCCATGCCTCCACGGGGAACGAGATGTTGATCAACGAGTAGCAGACGTGCAGGAGCCGGGTGGCGTCCTCGGGCAGGTTCTCGAGGTCGAACGTGTCGAGATACGCTGCGGCATCGGCGAGCCGGGGGAGAGCTGCGTCGTAGAACGCTTGCAGTTCGGGCATCGTGCTCTCGAGACGCCGGCCGTAGCGCTGCGCCTCGGTCGGTAGCGCCCAGTCGGCCCACGGCTCGAGGTCGGAGAACTCTTCGGGAAGCAACTGTGTCATAGCGGCTTTGACTTCCTATCCGGCCGAGGCCGTTGCAGGGGTGTGCGTCGCCCGGTACTCGTCGACGATTTTCTGCGCCGACGAATGCAGATGACGCAGCAGAATCTCCTGATCGCACAGTGGGAATTCCGATACCACACGGGTTTCGAGCATCTTCTGGGTCGCTTCGAGCGTGTTGGAATCCTGCAGTGCGAATTCCTTGAACGTCACCGCAGCGATCTCCTGACGCAAGCGGTCCGTGGCGTTGCGAGGCGGCGCCATGTACATAGTGCCTTCGAAGATGTGGCGGTTGTACGCGGTCGGCCAGTAGTGATAGGTCAGGAACCAGCCCGGCTCCCACATGACGAGCATGAAGTTCGGGAAGAACACGTAGGAGTCGAGGCCCCACGAGGGATGCCGAGCGGGATTGAGTCCGGTGGGCAGATCGGCGAGACCGGGGATGTCGGGCTTGTCCCACGGACCGAAATTGCCACTGCGCAGGATACGTTCGATGGGTTTGACCATCGAAGGGTCCTTCGGCGGAGCCATTCCGCCCCACGACGACACCATTCCGTGCGGGCCGTCCACGTCGTAGTGCAGGGCTTCGAAGCCGTAGCCCTGGAGTTTTTGCGCTTCCTCCGTCACGTACTGCTTCGAGTGGAGAACCGGGGCGTGGTAGAACTCGGCGAACGCGTCGATGTAGAGCTTCCAGTTACTTCCCACCTCCGACCGGTATGTGAACCGTTGGGTGAGTTCACCGAACGGGAACCCTTCGAGTCCGGCCGCGAACTTGCCCAGGCTCTCGCGCAGCGGGTTCGTGTTCGAGTCGTCGAGGTTGACGAAGATGAACCCTTCCCACACGTCGACCTGGACGGGAGTGAGGTCGGCTGTGGATGGGTCTTCACCGATCGGGAATCGGCAGGCAGCGATCGTCCCATCGGTGTCTTCGATGATCAGCACGGTGACCTCTGCGATCACGATGTCTTGCGTGTAGCGGCGTTTATCATTCCGGAGTTGGTTGATACGACCGACATTGAGCCACGAGCGCTCGAAAATTGCCTCGCGTTCGAGGTCATAGTGTTCGGGGCTGATCGAATCCTCGTACGACATCGGCGCGGTACCGAGTCCGTAGTGCTCGGTCCAGCTTCCTTCTTCTGGTTTCGGAAAGTGCGACATGTTCTCCAGGTCCTTCCGACCGGTGACGCTTGTGCGATGCAGTGTCTCGGGCCGGACTCGATAACATGACTGCCGGTCCAATTCGACGTGCAGCCGACGATATGGACCGACGGTCCAGTTGTCAACGGAAGGCTTCACGATGGCGGATCCACAGCCGAAGAAGGAGCGGAGCGACGCAGCACGCAATCGTCGCGCGATCCTCGACACCACCGACGCCCTCCTGGCCGCCCACGGCTCCGAGCACGTGTCGATCGACCAGATCGCGGCAGCGGCAGGCGTCGGCAAGGGCACGATCTTCCACCGCTTCGGAAGCCGTGCGGGCTTGATGCGAGAACTCGTGCGCGAGCGCGCCCTGGACCTGCGTGATGCCGTGACCGACGGTGAGCCGCCCCTCGGCCCGGGAGCACCTGCACCCGACCGGCTCCTGGCCTATTTCGATGCGATGTTCCGGCTCATCGTCGACAACGTCGAGCTCATGATCGCGTACGGCAATTCCACCAGCGAAGCTCAGGAAGACGAGATCAACGTGTTCTGGGCGCGACACATCGCCGCACTGCTGGCAGAAGCGCGGCCCGACGTCGACGCCACCGTCCTCGGTCGTCTACTCCTCGGCGCCCTGAACCCCGATGTGATCCTGCAGCACATCCGGGCGGGACAGACCGAACGACTCGCCCACGCTGTGCACAGCCTCGTGACGTCGGTCGTCGGTGAACCCGGACGCACCGACCGACGCACATAGGATTGCCCTATCGCTTGATGCGGTCGCAGGTCTTTGTCGCCGTCGTCACGGTCGTGATCGACTGGGAATCCCCGGACCGGTAGTCCGTGTGGACAGATGTCGACCAGGAGTGTCTCGTGAGCGAACTGCACCTTCCCAACCGTATCCGGCAGCTGGCGGTCTCCCAGCCGTCGGCGCCTGCGGTCACGGCCGAAGGCACAATCCTCACGTACGCGGAGTTCGACTCGTACACCAACAAGGTGGCCACAGCACTGACCGCGCTGGCGACGTCACCCGGCCGGGTCGGTGCACTGCTCCGCATGGGTCTACCCGGCGCGGCGGCATTCGTCGGTTGCGCGAAGGCCGGACTCGTCTTCACCCCCATCAACTGGCGCCTCAACCCCGACGAGATCGCGTGGATCGCAGCGGACGCGCAGCTCGGTGTGCTCATCGTCGAGGCAGACTTCGCCGACGCCGCCCGCGCTGTCGCCGCCGCGCTTCCGGATGTGCGCACCATCGTTGTCGGTGAGGCATCCCTCGACGGTGCCCGCAGCTGGGACGAACTTGTCGCATCGGGCGACGACACCGACCCGGGCCTCGGCGACGACCCTGAGACCGCGGTCCTGCAGCTCTATACTTCCGGCACCACCGGAAAACCCAAAGGCGTTGTCGCCGTGCATCGCAACCTCTACAACGTGCCCGAGAACCTCGAGCTCTACGAGTTCGACGACGATTCGGTGTCGTTGAATGCCCTCCCCCTGTTCCACATTGCCGGTTCCGGATGGACCAGCACATGCCTGTCCGCGGGTCTGCATCTGGTGCTGCTCGGCGAGATGCGCCCCGCGCTGGTGGCCGCGACGATCGCCGAGTACGGCGTCACCCACGCATTTCTCGTGCCCTCCGCGATCGGCATGATCCTCGAGTTGCCCGACCTCGCCGACTACGATCTGTCGAGCCTGAAGGTGGTCGCATACGGGGCGTCACCGATCACTCCGACGATGCTCGCGCGCACCATGGACACCCTCGGATGCCGCCTCGTGCAGCGCTACGGGATGACCGAGACGATGGGCGCACTCACCGCGTTGCGCGCCGAAGACCACGACCCGCACGGTCCACGCACGTATCTCCTTCGATCCGCAGGCACGCCGCTTCCAGGCACCGAGGTGCAGATCCGCGACATCGTCACGGGCGTGGCACTTCCGCAAGGCGAAACCGGCGAGATCGTCTCGCGATCGCGCAACAACGTCTCGGGGTACTGGCGCCGCGACCTCGAGAGCGCGTCGCTGTACACCTCCGACGGATTTCTGCGCACCGGCGACGCCGGCCACATCGACGAGGACGGCTACCTGTTCGTCACCGACCGTGTGAAGGACATGATCATCACCGGTGGGGAGAACGTGTACCCCGTCGAGGTGGAAGCGGTACTCGCCGAGCATCCCGCTGTCGCGGAGGTCGCCGTGGTCGGCCTACCCGACGAGCGCTGGGGCGAGGCGGTCACGGCGGTGGTGCGCTTGGTGAACGGCGTCGAGCGCCCCTCGGAAGCCGAACTCATCGCGTTCACGGTGGGTCGACTCGCGTCGTACAAGAAGCCGCAGCGGATTCATATCGTCTCCGAACTGCCGCGCAATGCGAGCGGCAAGATCCTCAAGCGCACTCTGCGCGACACTCTCGGCACCCGAGTGGAGGCAACATCATGATCATCACCGAAGACATCGGTGTCGCCCAGCGCGAGGCGTGGGCCGCAAAGACCCTCCCACCGGTCGAGGAGGTGCGGCCGGGGCTGTGGTCGATTCCCGTCCCCATGCCGGGAAATGCATTGCGCTACGTCCTGATCTACGCACTCGCACTCGATACCGGACTCGCGTTGATCGACGTCGGCATGGACACCGAGGAGTCCTGGCAGGCTCTCGTCGACGGCATCGCCTCGACCGGCCACCACATCTCCGACGTCCGGTATGCGGCGATCACACACTTGCACCCCGACCACTTCGGTCTCGCTCCTCGACTACGTGAGACCACGGGCGCTGCGATCGCGATGCACACCGCCGAGGCAGCAGCACTGGGCCACTTCACTCCCACCGATGTGGCCGCCGACGTGGAAGCCTGGCGGGTGGATCTGACCGACCTCGGCGCTCCACCGGAGGTCGTCGCGGCACCCCGATTCGACCTCGTCCGGTTCAAGGCGGGTGAGTCGGCCGATTTCGTGTTGTCGGGTGGCGATCGCCTCGACCTGCCCGGATGGAACATCGAGGCGGTGTGGACACCCGGGCACACTCCGGGCCACCTCGCCTTCGTCGACCGCGACCACGACCTGCTGTTCAGTGGCGACCACATGCTGCCGCGCATCAGCCCGAACATCTCGTCCGGTCCTGGCGAACTCGAGTCCCCGTTGCATCGGTACCTGTTGTCGCTGCATGCGACGACCTCGTTGCCGGACTGCGAGGTGCTGCCCGCACACGAATACCGGTTCCGCGGTGTTGCCGAGCGCGCCCGGGAACTGATGGGACACCACGACGATCGTCTCGAGGAGATCCGCGCCGCGATCGAGGCACGCCCGGAGTCGACGGCGTGGGAGGTCACCACGCACATCACCTGGTCGCGGCCGATCGATGCGATGGACCCGAGGCTGCTCCGGCTCGCCGTCCGCGAGACACAGGCCCACCTGATCGTTCTTTCCGAACGAAATGTCATTCTCTCTGATGGAGGGACTCCTTCTCGATGGAGTCTCGCCACACCCGTCGCCGACCAGTAACGAAGGAAAAGCAGACATGAGCGTTGTTCTCACCGAGTTCGCCGACGGCATCGCCGTCTTCACTCTCAATCGCCCCGAGGCCAAGAACGCCGTCACCCTCGAGGTGTCCGAGGCACTCGCCGCCGCGATGGACGAATTCGAGGCACGCCCCGACCTGACCATCGGCATCCTCACGGGCGCGGGCGGAACGTTCTGCGCCGGCATGGATCTCAAGGCGTTCTCGCGCGGTGAGCGCCCCTCGATTCCCGGTCGCGGTTTCGGCGGCATCACCGAGGCACCGCCCACCAAGCCGCTCATCGCCGCGGTCGAAGGCTGGGCACTCGCGGGCGGATGCGAACTCGCGCTGTCCGCCGACCTGATCGTCGCGTCGCGCGAAGCGAAGTTCGGCATCCCCGAGGTCAAGCGTGGCCTCGCCGCCGCGGCCGGTGGCCTGCTGCGCCTGCCGAAGATCCTCCCGTACCCGCTGGCCATGGAGATGGCCATCACCGGCGACCCGCTCACCGCCGAGGTCGCCCTGCAGCACGGTCTCGTCAACCGGGTCACCGAACCGGGTGAGGCGCTGACCGTCGCGAAGGAACTCGCTGCACGCGTGGCTGCCAACGGACCGCTCGCGGTGAAGGCAACCAAGCAGGTCGTGGCGATGTCCGCGAAGTACACCGACCCCGACGCGTTCGTCGCGCAGCGCAAGTTCATCGACCCCGTGTTCGCATCGAACGATGCTCAGGAAGGCGCCAAGGCATTCGCCGAGAAGCGTGCTCCGGTCTGGACAGGCGCATAGAAAGAGCTTCCCGATGGAGCATCCGGCGGTGCGTTCGTGCGCACCGCCGGGCACCACAATCCGCCGACCGCCTAACATGAACGGGTGGACCTGCATCTCGTGACTTATTTCGTGGCCGTCATCGACCACGGCGGAATCACGAAAGCAGCTCAGGCTCTGTATATTTCACAGCCATCACTGTCGCAGGCCATCCGCACCTTCGAACGAAGGCTCGGCACCACCCTGTTCGACCGGACAGGTAGGCGCCTCACCCTCACCGAGGACGGCCGCACCCTCGAGATCGCGGCACGCCGCATACTCGTCGACGTCGAACGCGCGAAGAGCAAGGTCGCTGCGGTCCGCGAGCTCGAGGCAGGCCGAATCCAGATCGTGACCTACTCCGCGTTCTCGATCCATCCCGTCGTCGAACTCGTCCGACGGTTCCGAAGCCGCCACCCCGGCATCATGGTGTCGATCTCCGACTCCGACGGACCGGCGGGTGTGCACTCCGCCCTCCGGCGCGGCGAGGCCGAGATCGGAGTGACCGATCTGTCGGCCGAGCACGCAGGCATGATCACCGTTCCACTTCTCGAGCAGGAGATGGTCCTCGCTCTGCACCCCGACCTCGCGGCCGGCCTTCCCGACCCCGTCCCGCGCGAGATCGTCCGCAAGGTTCCCCTGGTCATCGATCTGGGATCACCCGCCGATGCCGCGAAGACCGGCGAGCTGCTGGGCTCCGACAATGTCGTTGTCGATTGCGCCCACCCCACTGCCATCTGGGGGTTCGTGATGCGCGGCACCGGAGCGACTGTGGTGCCCCGGCAGGTCGCCGAGAAGCAGATCCCCGGCGCGACCGTCCTGCGCCTCGACCCGCAGCTGCACCGTCCCGTCGGACTCGTTCTGCGAGCCGGGGAGCCGTCACCGGCAGCGGCCGCATTCATCTCTGCCGCAACCGGCACGAAACCGGGAGCGTAGACACCATGGAATTCCGCCAGATCGAATACTTCCTCGCAGTCGTCGAGAACGACGGCATCAACGGCGCGGCTGCCGCGCTCGGCGTCGCGCAGCCGACCGTGTCACAGGCGCTGCGCAGCCTCGAACGCGAGCTGAGTGTGCAGTTGTTCCACCGCATCGGCCGCGGCATGGTGCTCACCGCTGCCGGACACAGCCTCATCGGGCCGAGCCGCCAGATCCTGCGTGACGTGGCCGGGGTCGAAGAGCTGCTGACCTCCTCGTCGGCCGAGGTCACGGGCCGTCTCGACCTGATGGTATTCCCGGCGCTCGCAACCGGCCCGATCATCGATCTGGTCGCCCAGTTCAGGCGTGCTCACCCGAAAGCCACGGTGCGCTTCGGTGATCTCCGCACCGAGGGCGACTCGGCTTCGTTGATCCGCGACGGGCACTGCGAATTCGTGGTCGCGCATCTGCCGCTCGAAGGCAGGCTCGGACTCGACGTCATCGAGCTGGGCGAACAGGAGTACTGGATGGTGTATCCGCCGGGAACCGAGCTGCCACCCGGCCCGGTCACGCTCTCGGCGATGCCCCCCATTCCGATGGTGTTCGTGCCGCGCGGAGGCGGAACGTTGAGCGACGAGTTCGATCACGAAATGCGCCAGGGAGGCCATCGGCCCCGCATCGCCGCACTCGCCAATCACCGCGAGGCGCGTCTGCCGATGGTGCTGGCGGGGGTCGGCGGGTCGCTGGTGGAGCGTTCGCTCGCCGAGTCCGTCCGTGATATTGCGGTCGTGCGGCCCTGCGAACCCACCTTCACCCGTACATTCGGCCTGGTGTTCGATCCCGCAGCGCTGTCGAAGGCCGGACGCGCGTTCGTCGACCTGGCAAAAACGGCAACGAACCGGACCTGAAGCGATCAGTGTTCCGTGAGCCACGCGAGGGCGGCGACGACGAGCGCTTCCACCCCGGTGTCCAGTGTGGGTTGCACGACCGGTGCGAACGCCGGTGAATGATTGACCGGGATGTCCTGCGCGACCCGGCCGCGTTCCACGGCGTTCCGATAGGCCGACGGGTCGATGCCACCGATACCCCAGTAGGTGTAGGGAACGCCGAGCGCATTCGGGATGTCGCTGAAATCCTCGCTGGCCGTCTGCCGGGGCAGTTCCCGGTACCGGTCACCGAAATGCTCCGCGAACGCGACCGCCACCCTTGCGGTCACTTCACCGTCGTTGCGTGTCAGCGGAAAACGTTCGTAGAGTTCGAATTCCGGTTCTATCGGCGAATCCGAGGCCTGACATTCGGCAATCACGATCCTGCGGATCGCGCGTAGCATCGTCTCGCGGGTGCCCTCATCGTAGGTACGCATGTTGAGTTGCAGCACCGCACTGTCGGGGATCACGTTGCCCTTGCTGCCCGCATGGACACTGCCCACGGTGAGCACTGCGGACTCGCCGGGCGCGGTCTCCCTCGATACGACGGTCTGGAGGCGCACGATGATCATCGCGGCGAGCACCACGGGATCGACCGCGGCCTGCGGCATGGAGCCGTGCGCTCCCCGCCCGTACACGGTGATGCGCATGCTGTCCGCGGCGGACAGGACCGCCCCGGATCTGGTGCCGACGTCGCCGGCCGGTGCCGGAAGGACATGCTGAGCGAGCGCGACGTCGACGCCGGGCAGCAGTTCGGCGAGGCCGTCGTCGACCATGGCACGGGCGCCGTCGCCGGTTTCCTCGGCCTGCTGGAACAGCGTCACCAAGGTGCCCTGCCAATGGTGGGAGCCCTGCCGGAGCAGATCCGCCGCCCCGAGCAGTGCCGTGACGTGCACATCGTGCCCGCACGCGTGCATCACCGGCACATCATTTCCGTCTCCGTCGACCGTCCGGACGGTACTGGCGTAGGGGAGACCGGTCGCTTCTGCCACAGGCAGGGCGTCCATATCGGCGCGGAGCAGAACGGTGGGTCCGTGCCCGTTGCGCAGAATCCCGACGACTCCGGTGCCACCGATTCCCTCGTGCACCTCGTATCCGGTGTCGCGGAGCCGGCTTGCGACCTTGTTCGCAGTGGCGTGTTCCTGATGTGAGAGTTCCGGGTGCGCGTGCAGATCGCGGTAGAAGTCCTCCAGCCCACTGCGCACACTCGGTAGTGCGTCGAGGACCGCTCCAGCACGTGAAGACGAGATCATGCCTGACCACGGTAGCCCTCCTGGACATGATTTGGACGGCGAACGACCGGTGACACAGGCCTGCCCGCGGACGACGATGGAAACAATCACTCGTCCTCCTGCACGGAGATGACCGCTATGTCCACATCGATACCCGAACAGCCCTCGGCTTCCGTTGCCCGAACCGAATCCGTCGACGACTTCGCACAGCGCATCCTCGATGCCACACTCGGCGCGATCGACGTGTTCTCCATCTATCTCGGAGACCGGCTCGGGTGGTACCGCAGTCTGGCCTCGGACGGACCTGCGACGGCAGACGAACTTGCCGACCGCACCGGCACGCATCCGCGGTATGCGCGGGAATGGCTCGAGCAACAGGCTGCCACGGGCCTGCTCTCGGTCGATGATGCGGAACCTCCGCGGTTCACCCTCTCTGCGGCCGGTGCGGAAGTACTCACGGACGAGCGAAGCCTGTCGTACATGACTCCGCTGCCGCGGATCCTCACCGGCGGTGCCATGCAGATGCCTGCGTTGCTCGAGGCGTATCGCACGGGCAGCGGCGTCGGCTGGGCGCAGTACGGCAGCGATGCCCGGGAGTCCCAGGCCGACGTGAATCGTCCGTGGTTCGAACAGGCCCTGCCCGGCGCATTGCACTCCGTACCCGATCTCGACGAGTTGCTGCGCACCCCTGGTGCCGCGATCGCAGACATCGGGTGCGGCGGCGCATGGTCCACTCTCACGCTCGCGCGCACCTACCCGGATGCCTCAGTGCACGGTTTCGACATCGACGCCGCGACCGTCGAAATGGCCCGGTCGAATGTCGCGTCCGAACCCGAAGTAGCACAGCGCATCACGATTACCGAGACGGACGCAGCCGGGCTGCCGGAGTCGACGTTCCTGGCGGTGTTCGCATTCGAGTGCATCCACGACATGCCGCAGCCCGTCGAGGTGCTCTCGGCGGCACGCCGGTCACTGGCTCCCGGTGGCGTGGTGATCGTCATGGACGAGGCCGTAGCCGACGAATTCACGGCGCCCGGCGACGAGGTCGAGCGGCTCATGTACGGATACAGTCTGATGTTCTGTCTTCCCGACGGTATGAACCATCAGCCCAGCGTGGGGACAGGAACGGTCATGCGGCCCGCGACGCTGCGGCGATATGCGCACGAGGCCGGATTCGCCCGGATGGATGTCCTTCCCATCGAGAATTTCGGTTTCTTCCGTTTCTACCGGCTGTCGGGCGGGTGAAAGTCTGCAGCGTCCGGTAGACAGACGACCATGCCCACCGACTCGACGCTGTTGCTCGTTCTGGATCTGACCGGCACCTTCGTCTTCGCCCTCAACGGTGCACTGACCGCGGTCCGCGTCGCACGGGTCGACATCGTCGGCGTGGTGACCCTTGGCATGTTCACCGCGCTGGGCGGCGGCACGATCCGGGATGTCCTCCTCGATGCACTGCCCCCGGCCACCTTCCTCGACTGGCGTTATCTCGCGATCGCCGCGGCGGGCGGGTTGATCGCGTTCGGTCTGAGTCGCGTGCTCGACCGCCTCTCGTTTCCCATCACGGTCCTCGACGCGATCGGCTTGAGCGTGTTCGCGGTCCTCGGCGCCGCGAAAGCCCTGGCTCTGGATTTCGGCGTCGTGCAGGCCGTCATCGTCGGCACGATCACCGCGGTCGGCGGTGGCACGATCCGCGATGTCATGGTCATGCGGATTCCGACGGTGCTGACCAGCGAGCTCTACGCCATTCCCGCGCTGGTCGGTGCGGCCGGATTCGCCACCGCCCACAGTCTCGGTTTCGGTGGAACGGTAGCTCTTCTCAGCTCTGCCGCATTGTGTTTCGCAATTCGGATGCTCGGCGTGCAATTCTCCCTGCATGCTCCGAGACCACCCGGACAACATCTCGATCCGTAGATCGATGTCGACCGTCGTTCATCGCCGCGTCATCGGATGAGCAGCTCCTTGAGCGTATTCAGGTGGGTACGGGTGAGGGTGGCTGCGAGCCCGGCATCACGTGAGTCGATCGCGTCGTAGATGCGTTCGTGCGTGGCCTGGTCGGCGTCATCGCCGTGATCGCCTCGGTCGCGGAGCATGTCGACCATCGCCCGCCGGTTGCGCGGCGCGAAATGAGTGAACAACTCGAGAAGGATCGGACTGTGCGCCGCACGGAGGATGCCACGGTGGAACGCCATGTCGGTGTCGACGTGTTTCTCGACGTCGACGCGATGGTGCGCGCGGTCGGTCAGCGCGCGGCGCAGGTCCTCGAGTTCCTCCGGTGTGCGACGTTCAGCGGCCAGTGCCGATGCCTCCACCTCGATCGCGATGCGCGCTTCGATGACGGCGACGATGTCGGCTCGACGCAGCACTGCATCCCAGTTCTCCGGAATATCGAGGGCGGTGACGAACACCCCTGCCCCTTGACGCGAAACGAGCACCCCCTGGCCGGCGAGTTGCCGGATCGCCTCACGCACGGTCGAGCGGCCGACTCCGAGCGCAGGGGCGAGTGTCGTCTCCCCGGGTAACTTGTCTCCCACGTTCCACTCGCCGTCTCTGATTCGCGACAACAGCAGGTCGGCAGCCTGTTCGGCGAGTGACTCACGACGGACGAGTGACATGTCGGCATTCTCCCATGCCGGACTCAGCACCCTCCAGCTCCTCAGCTTGTCTGAGTAGTTGTGGTAGCGTCGCCGCATGCTCATCCTCGGATTCCTCCTTCTTCGCCGCCACGGCGGGGTGTAGCCCGACCGGCTCCCGTCGTGGAGCCCGATCGCGCCGGTCGACATTTCACGACCCGTAGAAGGAACCACGAACATGACCGCCTTCCCCAGCATCAACACTCCAGCCGGACCGGTACCCGCCGATGCTCCGTCCTGGAATCGGCAGACGCACTCACAGATGCCCTCCCACCGTTACCGTGATGTGTACTCACGTGTGGAAGTGCCACTCACAGAGCGTGACTGGCCGTCCAAGCGCATGACGGCAGCTCCCCTGTGGGTGCCGGTCGACCTGCGCGACGGCAATCAGGCGCTGGCCGAGCCGATGGACCCCACCCGCAAGCGCCGTTTGTTCGAACTGATGGTCGCGATGGGTTACAAGGAGATCGAGGTCGGCTATCCGTCGGCCTCGCAGACCGACTACGACTTCATCCGTCTCATCGCCGACACCGACATCGCACCCGGCGATGTCACCATCGTCGTATTCACCCCTGCCCGCCGCGACCTCATCGAGCGCACCGTGGAGTCGATCCGCGGTGTCCGCAATGACGTTGTCGTCCACATGTACACGGCGACCGCACCGACATGGCGCGATGTCGTGCTCGGGCACGGCCGCACTGCACTCACAGAGTTGATCGTCTCCGGCGGACGCGACGTACTGGAGTTCGCCGGCGACCTGGAGAATGTGCGCTTCGAGTTCTCGCCCGAGGTCTTCAACCTCACCGAACCCGACTACGCCCTCGAGGTCTGCGACGACATGACGACGCTGTGGGATGCCTCGGCGCAGCGTCCCGTCATCGTCAACCTTCCCGCGACCGTCGAGATCGCAACGCCGAACGTCTATGCCGATCAGATCGAATACATGCACAAGAACCTCACTCGCCGTGATGCAGTGATCCTGTCCGTACACCCACACAACGACCGCGGTACCGGGGTCGCGTGTGCCGAACTCGCCGTCCTGGCCGGAGCACAGCGCGTCGAAGGCTGCATTTTCGGCAACGGGGAGCGCACGGGCAATGTCGATATCGCCACCCTCGCTCTGAACCTGCATGCGCAGGGCGTCGATCCGATGATCGACTTCTCCGACATCGACGAGATCCGCCGCACCGTCGAGCACGCCAACCGTATCGAGATCAATCCCAGACATCCGTATGTCGGAGACCTCGTGCACACCGCTTTCAGTGGCACTCACCAGGACGCGATCAAGAAGGGTTTCGCCGAGCACCATGCCCGCGCGGCCGCCGAGGGCCGTCGAGTCAGCGAGACCGAGTGGCGCGTGCCGTACCTGCCCATCGATCCCGCCGACCTCGGCCGCAGCTACGATGCCGTCATCCGGGTGAACTCGCAGTCCGGTAAGGGCGGAATCGCCTACCTGCTGGAAACCGAGTACGGCATCGAACTGCCCCGGCGTCTGCAGATCGACTTCGCCCGCCACGTACAGAAGCACACCGACGCCACCGGCAGCGAGGTCACCGCATCACAACTGTGGGACATCTTCGAGGCCGAGTACATCGTTACGCCGGGTGGCAAGCCCGCCATCGAACTGACGGGCTTCGATACCACCGAGGAAACCACGACTCTCACACTGCGCGTGGATAACTCCGAGCACTCCAGCTCGCATCACGGCGTCGGCCCGGTGGAGGCCGTCACCGAAGCACTCGCTCGTGTCGGGATCTCGCTGGACGTCCTCGCCCTGCATCAGACCAGCATCGGCTCCGGCAGCGGCGCTCCGGCGCCGTCAGCGCTCGAGGACAGCGACGCGCTCACCCTGATCGAGTACCGCAGGGGCACAGTCACGCGGTGGGCTGCCGGCAAAAGCCGATCCGTGCTGACCGCCACCCTCGAGTCCCTCATCGGCGCCGCGAACACCGGCCCGAGTGCAGCCCTCACAGGTGATCAGACCTCGGTGGTCACCGACTGCGTCAGTACCGATTTGGCCCACCGGTAATCTGCCTTGCCTGCGGGGGAGCGGACGATCTGCGGCATCACGACGACGTGCCGGGGGACCTTGTACCCGGCGATGACGGTCCGGCAGTGTTCGGCGAGCTCCTCCTGCGTCGGCTCGTGCGCACCCTCGCGTAGCTGTACGACCACCGACACCGTCTCGCCCAGACGGGGATCCGGTACGCCGGTGACGAGTGCATCCTCCACTGCGGGATGCCCCTTGACCGCCTCCTCGACCTCCTCGGCGTAGATCTTCTCGCCACCACTGTTGATGCACGCCGAGCCGCGGCCGAGCACGATGATCGAGCCGTCCGCCTCGACCGTGGCGAGGTCGCCGAGCAGCGACATCCGTGTGCCGTCCACGACGGGAAAGGTGGCGGCGGTCTTCTCGGGGTCGTTGAAGTAACCCACCGGTACGTGACCGACCCGCGCAAGGTAGCCGATGGCGTCCGAGCCCGGTTCGATCGTCGAATAGTCGGTGTCGACGACGCGCACCTTCGGGGACGCGGGCAGTCTCTGTTTGCCGTCCTCGCCGGGGGTGAGGGCACCATTGGCTCCCGATTCGGACGAGCCGAAAGAGTTGAGCAGCATGACGTTGGGGAGCAGTTCCTTCAGGCGGTCGCGCACGCTGACCGACCACAGCGCACCTCCCGAACCGATGACGATCAGCGAGCTGAGGTCGAACTCGTCGCGACGCTCCGCGAGGACGTCGGCGATGGGCCGGCTGATGGCATCTCCGACGACCATGAGCACGGCGGCCTTGTGCTCGTCGATCCGACGCAGCGCCTCCGCGGGTTCGAAGTTCCGCATGATCACCTGGGGGAAGCCCATGAACAGGCCCATGAACACGGCGTACATGGCAGCGCCGTGCATGAGCGGAGCGGTGACGACATACGTCAACGGGTGTTCGTTGGCGGCGGCCGCGGCAGCGAGCGATTCGGGGCTGTCGTGCGGGTCGCCGTACGCGTTGCCTCCGCCGAGTGCGGCGAAGTAGAAGTCCTCGTGCCGCCACATCACGCCCTTGGGCATGCCGGTGGTGCCGCCCGTGTAGAGGATGTAGAGGTCGTCGTCGCTGCGCGGAGCGAAGTCGCGCTCATCCGAGGCGTCCGCGACGGCGTCGTCGTACCGCACGACGGTGACCTCGGCGAGCGCTGCTGCGTCATCGAGCGCCGGCGTGGGAGCATCTCCGACGACCACGATGTGCCGCAGGTGGGGACAGTCGGGCAAAACCTCGGCGACGACGTCGGTCAGGTCTGCGTCCACCACGAGCGCGACGAGTTCGGCATTGTTGTAGAGGTAGTCGAGTTCGGCGCCCACGTATCGGAAGTTGATATTGATCGGGACGGCCCTGATCTTCATTGTGCCGAGCATCGTGTCGAGGTATTCGAGACTGTTGCGCATGTGCAGTCCGACATGGTCGCCGGGTGCGACCCCCGCTGCGGCGAGGTGATGACCGATCCGGTTGGCGGCGGCATCGTATTGCGCGTAGGTGTGCGATCGGTCGCCGCAGACGATGGCCGTGCGATCGGGAATCGCGTCGACCACCGCTTCGGTGAGGTCGGCCAGATTCAGAGACATTGTGCTGTTCCTTCCGATCGGTCGTGCAACGGCGCCGCTCGCATCTCTGCCCGAAATGTGCCGTACGCCACTCTGGGCAAAAGTAGAACACATATCAGTTCTGGCATCAATGGGTGCGTCCGACCAGCGGAAACAAGCAACGGTCGGCCGGCAGATGCCGGCCGACCGTTGTCGGGGGAACTCAAACGTGACGACGAATCAGGACACGCGTTCGAAGATCGCAGCGAGGCCCTGGCCGCCGCCGATGCACATGGTCTCGAGGGCGTAGCGGCCCTCACGTCGGTGCAACTCGCGGGCCAGTGTCGCGAGCATGCGACCACCGGTCGCGCCGACCGGATGACCGAGCGAGATACCGGAACCGTGGATGTTGGTGCGCTCGAAATCTGCGGCACCGAACTTCCACTCACGGGTCACGGCCAGCGCCTGCGCCGCGAACGCCTCGTTGAGTTCGATGACGTCGACATCGGCAAGCGTGATACCGGCCTTCGCGAGTGCGATCTCGGTGGCGGGCACGGGGCCGATGCCCATGATCTTGGGCGCAACACCAGCCACACCCCACGACACGATACGCACGAGCGGGGTCAAGCCGAGCTCCGCAGCCTTCTCCGGTGTCGTGACGATCGCCATCGACGCGGCATCATTCTGCCCGCTGGCGTTGCCGGCCGTGACGGTGGCGCCGGGATCCTGCTTGCCCATGATCGGCCGCAGCGACGAGAGGGTCTCGACAGTGGTGTCGGCACGGGGATGCTCGTCGGTGTCGATGGTCTGGTCGCCCTTACGCGAGGGCACGGTGACCGGGATGATCTCCTCGGCGAGGATGCCGGCCTGCTGAGCGGCCACCGCGCGGCGGTGCGACTCTGCGGCGAGCTCATCCTGCTCCTGACGGCTGATGCCGTACTCGGCGCGCAGGTTCTCGGCGGTCTCGATCATGCCGCCGGGCACCGGGTAATGCTTGCCGCCCGCAGTCGAGCGGGCCCGGACCAGGCCATCGTGCATCTGCACACCGGTGCGTGCACCGCCCCAGCGGATGTCCGTCGAGTAAAACGCTGCGTTGCTCATCGACTCGGTACCACCGGCCACGACGAGTTCGTTGTCGCCGTTGCCGACCTGCAGCGCGGCCTGGATCACGGCCTGCAGACCGGAGCCACACCGGCGGTCGATGTGCATGCCGGGCACGGTGACCGGAAGCCCTGCGTCGAGAGCGACGACACGACCGATGGCCGGGGCCTCGCTGTTGCCGTTGCAATGACCGAGAATGACGTCGCCGACCTCGTCGGGTGACACACCCGTCCGTTCGAGCAGACCCTTCAGTGCCGTGACACCGAGATCGACAGCGGTGAGGGACTTGAACATTCCGCCGTAGCGACCGATCGGGGTTCGGACGGGCTCGCAGATGACTACTTCGCGCATGATGACCTTTCGAGGTGTGGGTGACGGAACCGTCACATGAAACGGCCGCCGGTGACCTCGAGGACGGTGCCGGTCATGTAGGACGACATGTCGGAAGCGAGGAACAGTGCAACAGAAGCAATTTCATCGACCTCGCCCGGACGGCCCATCGGGATCTCGGCCATCTTGCCGTCCCATGCCTTCTGCGGCATGGCCTCGGTCATCGCCGAGCGGATCAGGCCGGGCTGGATCGCGTTGACACGGACGCCGTGGTGCGCCATCTCCTTCGCTGCCGCCTTGGTGAGACCCACGATGCCCGCCTTCGCCGCGGAGTAGTTGGTCTGGCCGACCATGCCGACCTTGCCGGACAGCGACGAGATATTGACGATCGCGCCGCGCTTGGCGTCACGCATGATCGCGGCAGCCTTACGGGTGCCGTGCCACGTGCCCTTGAGGTGCACCGAAATGACGAGGTCGAAATCCTCCTCGGTCATCGTGCGCATCGTCGCGTCGCGGGTGATGCCTGCGTTGTTGACCACGACATCGAGAGAACCGAATCCGTCGACCGCCTCCGCCAGGAGGGTGTCCCAATCCGCAGATTCGACGACGTTCGCCTTCACCGCACGGGCCACGTCACGACCGCCGAGCTTCTCCGCTGCTGCGGTAGCGGCGTCGAGATCGAGGTCGCCGATGACGACACGGGCACCGGCATCGACGAAGTTCTGGGCGATCGCGAAGCCGATACCCTGGGCACCACCTGTGATCACGGCGGTACGGTTCTCCAACAGCGACATCTGAAATCCTTTCGAGGGGACCTGAGTTGTCCCCGAAACGGGTCGATGTCTTCGAATATATCCACGCAACGACCCGAATCACCCCCCGGAATCCATCGAGACTGCCTATATGGGAATGGCGCCATTCGTATTGGACACGGCCCGAGGCGGCCTCGAAAGTGGTAGTCATGACACTTGCGACTCCGACCCCCGAGGTCGACGAAGACGACTTCCGCGAGATCCTCGCCCAGACCCGCGCATTCGTACGCAACGTCGTGGTCCCCCGCGAGCAGGAGATCGCCGACACCAACGCAATTCCAGACGACATTCGACAGGCCGCCAAGGACATGGGCCTGTTCGGGTACGCCATCCCGCAGGCGTGGGGCGGTCTCGGCCTCAACCTCCAGCAGGACGCCGAACTCGCCATGGAACTCGGCTACACCACCCTGTCGCTTCGCTCGATGTTCGGCACCAACAACGGCATCGCCGGTCAGGTTCTCGTCAATTTCGGTACCGACGAGCAGAAGCAGCAGTGGCTCGAGGGCATCGCCTCCGGCGACGTCGTCGCGTCGTTCGCGCTCACCGAGCCCGGCGCCGGCTCCAACCCGTCGGGCCTGCGCACCAAGGCCGTCCGTGACGGCGACGACTGGGTGATCACCGGCGAGAAACGCTTCATCACCAACGCGCCGCTCGCGAACCTGTTCGTCGTGTTCGCCCGCACCCGCCCGGCCGACAGCGACGGCACCGGTATCGCGGTGTTCCTCGTCCCCGCCGACACCGAAGGCGTGCAGGTCTCCGGCAAGGACGCCAAGATGGGCCAGGAAGGCGCCTGGACGGCAGACGTGCACTTCAACGAGGTACGTGTGCCGAATTCGGCTCTCGTCGGCGGCAGCGAGGACGTCGGCTACAAGGCCGCGATGGTTTCCCTCGCGCGCGGTCGCGTCCACATCGCTGCGCTGTCGGTCGGACAGGCACAGCGCGCGCTCGACGAGTCCGTCGAGTACGCGGCCACCGCGACTCAGGGTGGCAACCCGATCGGTAATTTCCAGCTTGTGCAGGCGATGATCGCCGATCAGCAGACCGGCGTGATGGCCGGTCGCGCCCTCGTGCGCGACGCAGCACGGGCATGGGTCGAGGAGACCGACCGCCGCATCGCTCCGTCGGTGGCGAAGCTGTACTGCACCGAGATGGTCGGCAAGGTCGCCGATCTCGCCGTGCAGATCCACGGCGGCACCGGCTACATGCGCGAGGTGCCGGTCGAGCGCATCTACCGAGACGTGCGTCTGCTACGCCTGTACGAGGGCACCAGCGAGATCCAACGCCTGATCATCGGCGGCGGGCTCGTGAAGCAGGCCCAGCGCTCGTAGGCGTTTCACACCCGTGCGCGGTTCCGGTAGTGGGGGCTACCAGAACCGCGCACGGGCAGCGGAGCTGCACTTACAGCTGAGCGCGCAGATCGGTCTTGAGGATCTTGCCCGCCGCCGAGGTCGGCAGTGCATCCAGGATGACGACCTGCCGGATCTTCTTGTACGGCAACACCCGTTCGGCGACGTAGGCCATGAGGTCTTCCTCCTCGACACTGACACCTGCGGCCGGCACGACGAACGCCACAGGCTCCTGCCCGGCCGCGCCGACCTCCCGCCCGACCACGGCCGAGCCGGTCACGATGGCTACCTTGTTCTTCAGAAGTTCGGACATGACAGATCTCTTTTGATCTGTCTCGTGGGGGAAGTGTCTGGGCGGAGGCCCTCGCGTGTGGAGCAGGTGTCAGCTCTGGATATAGGAGTCGCGCAGGACTTGCGTCCCCAGAAACTCGCACACCAGCAGTGCGAGAGCGAGATCGAGTTTGCTGTGACGGGACAGCCCAGTAGACGGGTCGCCGAGCATCTTGTTGATGCGGTACTTGATGGTGTTGCGGTGGAGGTTCAGGCGCTGCGCCGTGCGCAGGTGACTCTCGCCCGTCTCGAAATAGGTGCTCAGTGTCGTACGGAGAACGGCGGCCTGATCGGTATCGTCCGCCAGGGGACCCAAGAGGCCCCACACCCAGGCACGCGTGGAGTCGAGGTTGTCGGCGAGCAGTGCAACGACGGCTACCCCAGGATCACCGAAACTTGATACCCGCTTCTCCCGCGAGGAAAGCCGGCTGATCACCGAGTACGCGGTCCGGGCCTGCTCGTGGGACCGGCGAAACCCGGTGACTCCCTGCTCTCCGAGCCCAAGAACGACGCGAATGTCCTGCGGAACAACAGAGTCAAGCTCGGCGGTGTCGATCGACGGGTGTCGACGACCGAAAGGCACCCACGCCCATAAAGTGCTTCGGTCGATCGCCGTGACGACGGGCGCCCCATCGGCATGCAGCGCACGAGCGATGCTGTGCACAGCCCGGTCCAGGTGATTCAGGTCGGCCGTGTGGTCCGAGTCCGTGATCCACGCAATGACCGCAACGTGAGTCTGACCCAGGATGTAACCCAGCTCGCTCTCGAATGCATCCACTCCGGTATCGGTTCCATTGAGCAATCCGTGGATCGTCGAGGAGTGGACATTGCCCTTCGCCCCGAACCACTGCTGCCGCTCCTGCTCGTAGGCATCAAAGACATACAGGGTAATCCAGTCGATGTAGCTGTAGACCACCTCGGAGATGTGCTTGAGAACCGCGATAGCCTTGTCCACCGGCAGCGTCAGTTCTTCGACTTTGCGGTAGAAAGCGTGCATGAGGTTGTCCTGCCCCATGTGGTACGCACGAACAAGCGAGTGCGGGGACACGTCACGCTGCGCGAGCCGCAGTGCGTACTCTACCGCGGCAGTCGTGGGTTGAAGATGCTCCACCGAGATGTTGTTGCTCAGAATGTGCAGGATCGTAGAAACATTGCCGTGCACACTTGATTCGAGGAGTGCGACGAGCTGCGGATCCGTGTCGAGTTGCTCTATTTCCTCGGCGAGCAGACTCGTCATGGAGCGAACGAGGTCATCGCGCTGCTCAGTGAGATCAAGTGCGATACCGGCGACAACATCGAGCACATCGAGTTTCGCGGAAGCCGGTACGCGAGCAAGATGGCCGGTCCGTCCCCGATTGTGGCCTCGTGGCTCGGCGTTGTCCATGATCAGAGGTGTCCCTTCTTTCGCAGGTGGCGCAGGGCGGACTCGGCTGCGTTGTGACCGCACATTCCGTGCGCACCCGCTCCAGGGGGAGTCGATGCCGAGCACAGGTACACACCGGGAACCCCGATGCTGTACGGGTTCAGAGCCATTCGCGGACGGAAGACCACCTGGAGCCCCGCATTGGATCCCCCAATGATGTCGCCACCGACCTGATTGGGATTGTCCTGCGCCAGGCAGGACGGTCCCGTTACCGTCTTCGCCACGATCGTGTCACGGAAGCCCGGTGCGAACCTCTCGATCTGGCCGACGATCGCCTCGGTCGCATCTCCGGTGTAACCCGCGGGGACGTGCGCGTAGGCGTACACCGGGTTGATTCCACCCTCGGACCTGCTCGGGTCGGCCACGTACTGCTGCCCCACGAGCACGAACGGATGCTCGGGAAGTCGTCCTAGCGTGACGTCCCGCTCGGCACGGGCGATCTCGTCGAAGTCGCCACCCAGATGCACCGTCCCGGCCCGACCGCACTCTGGGTCCGTCCACGGGATGGGACCGTCGATCGCGAAGTCCACCTTGAATGCACCGGGAGCACGACGAAACTTACTGTACGCCTTAGCAATTCGCGACGGAACGGCATCACCCACGATGCGCAGCGCCGCATCCGGCGCGACGTCGAGTAGCACCGTGTCGGCGTCGGGCACATCCGCCAGGCTGCGGACGTGCACTCCCGTGTGGATCTTCCCACCGTGATCCGCCAGTTGCGCAGCGAGCGCCCGCGCGATCGCAACCGATCCACCCTCGGCCACGGGCCACCCGTAGCGGTGGCCGGCCGCCGCGATCATCAATCCGACGGCAGAGGTGGCCGGTCGATCCAGTCGGGTGTAGGCGTGGGCGGCGACGCCTCCGAACAGGGCGCGCCCGCGGCGCGTGCGGAACCACTTGGCACCGAACGTTGCCGGCAGGAGTGCACGCGGCCCGAACATCGCTAGCCGCACGGGATGTCTCGGGATGTTGAGGACAGGACGCATCAGGTCCGATGCGAGGTCGTCGAACCCGGCGGCGAGGTCGGACAGCAAACGTTGCCATCTCGGTCCGTCCGCGTCCAGGCCGGCGGCGGTCGTCTCGAGCGACCGGTACAGCAGGGCCGCGGGTTCGTCGTCCAGGGGGTGAGCACAGTCGATCTCCGGATACCTCCACCGCAACCCGTATCGCCCGAGATCGATGGTGGCCAGGTACGGCGATCCGGCCCCCATCGGGTGGAACGCCGAGCAGTGGTCGTGGATCAGGCCAGGCACGGTGAGTTCGCCGGATCGGGTTCCGCCCCCGATCTCGTCGGCCGCCTCGAACACGTCGACGTCGACGCCCTTGCGTGCGAGGTGGACCGCGGCAGCGAGCCCGTTGGGCCCGCTGCCGACGACGACCGCGGTGCTCACTGCCGAGTCCCAGGGTTGTCGAGCGATCCGGTGCCGACGGCGCCGCGTGTGACGGCGGCTTGCGAGCCGGAGTCGACGACCGGGCCCCGGTCGGACGCCGCGAGGGACCATTCGACGTCGAAGGGAATGGGGCCGTTGGGCAACCACGGCTGCTCGGCGACGGCATCGGACACCTTGTAGGTTCCGGACTCGATCACCCCGAGCGCCGCATCGATCACCAGATACTGCTGGACACCCTTGTGAATGGGCTGCGACTCGATCCACGCGACCACGAACTCTCCCGGAGCGAAGTTGCAGCGCTTCTGGATGGCATCGATGAGGTGCTTGTTGTGCAGGTGCCCGTCGCCGAAGTTGAAGGCGATGATCGAGTTGCACGAGAACTCGGCCTCACGCAGGATGTATCGGTCGATGTCGTCCCCCAGGTGCCGCGACATGAGGGAAAACAGCGCACGCCCCTGGCTGTGCAGCGACCGCCAGCCGAGCAACTGGTGCATGACCACGTCCGCCACCTCCGGTGGGTAGCTCTCGAGCAACTGCGTGCGCGTGTTCTTGGCACCCCTGACGATGTGCGTGTCCAGCTTGTCCTCTGCGCCGGGAGCGAAAGCCCACACCGCCGATGCCCAGTTTCCAGCGTACTGCCGCATCGAGGGCAGGAACGAGACCAGATCCGGGCGCAGGTTTCCGAGGATCGGAAAGAAGCACAGCGCGCCGGCGATCGCGAACATCAGCCACAACGACGACGAGTCTGCCAGGCCGAAACCGTCCCAGTTCGGGAAACCCCAGAACAGGAAGACCGTCGCGTAGGCGAAGAGCAGGTTCCACTCGAGGGGCACCGCGAGCGGGAACGTCGAGGCGATGAAGAGGTGGAACGCCACCATCAGCAGGACTGCCAGCAGGGTGACGGTGCGGTTGGTGGAGAACAGCAGCACGAGCGGAGTCGCGATCTCGACGAGAGTGCCCAGTACGTGTCCGACACCACCGGCCAGCTTCGAGGGCCGCAGGTCCTCGGGGAAGCTGCGGTAATGCGAGCGCTTCACGCTCTTCGCGCCCAGCCACGGGGTGTTGCTGATCATCGGCGGGATGACCAGCGAGAAGTGATGTCCGAACTTCGAGACACCCGCTCCGACCCACACCACGACGATGAGGAGTTTGAGAGCCAGAATCATGTCGACGAACGGCAGGAAGGTGAAGAACACCACCGCCGGCAGATACTGCTCACTCCGGCCGGCCAGGAAGATCACCTTGTCCCGAAGACCGATCACGACGTAGAGCGCGATGATCGAGTACAGCACTTCGGGACGCACCAGACCCGCATTGTCACCGAGAACCGAGTCGATCGACGCGGAGTTCACGCCCGGCAGCGTCACGGCGACGACCAGGTTGACGATAATCGCCACGTACACGGCAACATCGAAGACGGTTCTGGTGTCACCTGCGGTTCCCGGCACCTTCCCCGGCCAGGGTGGGAGCCGGATGGTCTTGGGCTTGAGCCAGTTGTGGAATCCACCGGTCATCGGTGTGAAGTGGCCGGCGAGCGGGCCCCAGGATCCGCCGAGGCCGAGGATTTCCAGCAGCATCGTCCAGAGCACGAGCTTCTGGTAGACGACCGGCTGGTTCCACCAGGACGCGACGTCGAACCACGACAGTCCGGAGGTCAGGGTCGCAATCGCGGTGCCTGCCCCGACATACAGGACGAGCAACTTGAGAACGTAGATGGTGTGCACCATCTTCGGCGTCCCGAATCCGTAGTCGACCCAGTGCGTGGACATGGCACGGATACGGTCGAAGAAGGGCCGGTCACCGAACGTGGCGGGGTCGACTTCGGGGAAGTTCCCGGTCTTGAATCCCATGGGGATCACTCCTGACGATGGTATGAGGGCAGGGGACATCGACTCGGTAACCGTCCGGTCTCGAGTCACGCCGTGGGTTGAGTGGGTCGCGCCGTTCAGATCTGGTCGACGCCGACCGTCGATCTCTTGCGCAGGGCTGGCTTGTCGATCTTCCCGACGGGGTTTCGCGGTAGTGCCTCGACCACGTGCACCGACTCGGGTACCTTCACCCTCGTGAGGCGTTCGGCAACGTGCGCGAGCAGTTCGGGTCCGGTGATCTCGCGATCGGGATAGGCGACGACGTAGGCGACGGGGACCTCGCCGTACGTCTCGTGGGGCGCGCCGATCACGGCGGCCTCGAGCACCGCGTCGTGACTGGCGAGGGCGTTCTCGATCTCCTTGGGGTAGAGGTTCTCCCCGCCGCGGATGATCATGTCCTTGATCCGGTCCACCAGGGTGAGGTAGCCGTCCTCGTCGAGGCGGCCGACGTCGCCGGTGTGCAACCACCCGTCGACCACCGTGCGCCCGGTCTCCTCGGTCCTGCCGAGGTAGCCACGCATCACGTTGGGGCCCTTGATGATCACCTCCCCGGTCGCGCCCACCGGAAGGTGTTCACCGGAGACGCCGGCGATCGCGATCTGCTGGCCAGGCAGGGCGGGGCCGACCGTGCCGAGTTTCCGCACCCCGGTCACCGGATTGCAGGCCGACGCGCAGGTGCCTTCCGTCAGTCCATAGCCCTCGACGATCGCGAGCCCGAACCGGTTCTCGACGCGGTCCAGGAGCTCCTTGGAGATCGGTGCGGCGCCGCAGACCGCGAAGCGCAGCGACGACGTGTCCGCCTCGGGGAGGAGCGGCTGCGAGGCCAGCAGGGCATAAATCGTTGGTACCGCGGAGAAGTAGGTCGGTCGCAATCGGGTGACATCGTCGAAGAATCGGCCGGGCGAGAAACGGCCCGTGATGCTGAGCTGCGCTCCGGCGAGCATCGGCGCCAGGAAGCTCAAGCAGATGGCGTTGACGTGGAACAGCGGAAGGATCAGCAGGCAGTGATCGGTCTCGGTCAGCTGCAGGTGATCACGGAACGTCTCCGCCATGAACTGGAGGTTCGCATGCGTGAGCTGAACGCCTTTCGGCCTGCCGGTCGATCCCGAGGTATAGATCAGCAGGGCGGTGTCGGCGCTCGCCGGCGCTCCTCGCCGGGGCCAGGTGGCCGGCGGCACCGTGGCCATCGACTCCACCGGAATGGTCGGCCGTCCACATCGATGCGACTCCGATCCCTCGGTCACGAGAATCACCGCGCCGGAGTCGTCGATCTGGTGCTGGGCTTCGATCTCTGTGAACGCCGGGTTGATCGGGGTTGCGACAGCGCCGACACGCCACGCCCCCATGATCGCGACGAGCAGCTCCACCCGGTTGGGCAGCATCACCGCGACGACGTCGCCGCCGCTCACTCCGACACTAGTCAGCTGTGCCGCGAATCCATCCACACGATCAGCGAATTGACCGTAGGTCAGATTCATCTGGTCGTCGCGCACCAACGGCTCTTCTGAACGCGATGCCGCGAGCGCCCAGGCAAAGTAGCCAATATCCAACACGAGGCAGATCACCCTTTCCAACGTCTTGTGATCCACAACACTAGATAGGCCCAAGTGTGAAAGATACGGCCCGGCTGGCTCAATTTATCCCCCTCATTTGGCCTTCGAGCACAATGCCCGAACGCTGCTTGGGGCGAATTGCGAGCAGTCCGCCGACACGGTACGAAGGGGGTGGAAGACACTGCAGTCAAAGCTGGTGCTCGTCGGCGCGATCAGGAGGTGCAGGCGGAGACTATCGCTGCCCGCACCGAAGTCGAACATAAGGCTGCCGTTGCGGCGGAACGTCCGCCCGTCGATCGCCCCAGCATTTCGCCGAATCCCTGGCTTTGCCCGAGGGCGAGCGAGATGGGTGCGGGCGTCGTATTCGCGTGGCTGTCATGCGCGGCCATCGCCGTGAACGACAGCTGCACTGTACACGTTTGTCGTCGCCGATGCCCTCGTGCTGAAAGTTCGAGCGAACGGGGCGCGTGGTGAACGTCCATGCCCTCGTCGCGGTCGGGCATCAACGCCGAAGGCTACCGTGAGATCCTGGGCATCGATGTCGCCTCCGCCGAGGACGGGGCCGGCAGGCTCACATTCCTTCGCGGACTAGATGATTGATTCCGTGGACGGGATCAGTGGTCATAGGCGATCAATGATCGCTTGGCGGGAGTGCCGGTATTCCAATTGTGCCAGATCGCGCCCGCCGTTGCGTAGCCCGTTCCATACAGGGGAGGTGACGCTTACGGTGAGCCCGCCGTCCATCACGAGGTCGAGGCCAGTGACATACTTTACACGGTCGCTGGCCAGGAACAGTGCGAGGTTGGCTACGTCCAGGGTCGCCCATACGCCCCATGGGCACCTGACCGTCGCGCTTGCGTCACATGTCCTCGATGTTGTGGCTGGAGTAGGCGTCCGCAACGCCAGCGACGTTCGAGACCATCGGAGTCTTGATCAGGCCGGGCAGAACCGTGTTGACACGGACGCCGCGGGAGGCGAATTCGACAGCGGTGGTGCGACTTAGGTGGTTGAGGGTGGCTTAGAGGGCATCTGAAAACTCCAGACCGAGGTCACGCATTGCGGGCGAGTCGGCGTGACATGGTCGCGATCATGGCGATGTAGACGGTGGCTTCGTGGTGGTCGGGTCGGGTCTCGTAGTCGCGGAGGCAGCGGCGGTGTTTGCTGATCCAGGCGAAGGTTCGCTCGACCACCCACCGCCGGGGCAAACCGTGAACCCTGTGACGTCGTCGGTGCGTTTGACGACCTGAACCGTCAGGGACAGAAAGTGTTTCGCCCAGTCGATCAGCCCACCGGCGTAGCCGCCGTCGGCCCAGACCAGGCTGATCGTCGAGAAGCGGGCCTGTAGCGCGGCCAGCAACCGGAAGGCGGCGTCCCGGTCCTGGATCCCGGCCATGGTCACCACGACCGCGAGCAGCAGCCTGTTGGTATCGACGGCGATATGGCGCTGCGGCCGTTCGTCTTCTTCCCCGCGTCGTATCCGTGACTCGACCGGGGGCACGGTGTCGGCGCCGGGCACCGATTGGGAGTCGACGATCGCCGCGGACGGCAGCGGAAGTCGGCCGGCAGTTGCCGCCAGGCGATCCCGCCTCGCACGAGATAGAAGATGGCGTCGAGTACCAGACGGCGACAGTGCTTTTCGGGACGACCGCCACGCCCTCCGGTGTTGCCGGGAGGTGGAAGCAGAGATTCGAGAATCGCCCCTGGGCATCGGTCACCGAGGAGGGCGAGTACACAGCGCGATGAGCGATGATGGCAAGTGAACTCCTGGTCGGTCGTGACGTAGACACTCACTGACCTACCAGGAATTCACCCATTCCTCACCCGTCACACGCCGATCACTCCGAGTATTCAGCCGCTCTCTTACTGGAGTAGTAGGCGGCGTATGCGACCCCGCCCCATCGGATGCCGGCCACTGACAAAATACTGACGATGCGGCCGCCGCCAGTGTGGATCATGTGTGGAATGACCTTGCGCATAGTGTTGAAGCGGAGCTGCACTTACAGCTGAGCGCGCAGATCGGTCTTGAGGATCTTGCCCGCCGCCGAGGTCGGCAGTGCATCCAGGATGACGATGTCCCGGATCTTCTTGTACGGCAGTACACGTTCGGCCACGTACGCCATGAGTTCGTCCTCATCGACCTCGGCACCCGCGACAGGCACGACGAATGCCACGGGCTCCTGCCCTGTCGCGCCCACATCGCGGCCGACCACCGCAGCGGTCGACACGGACGGATGCGTCACGAGGATCTCCTCGAGCTCACGCGGATACACGTTGTAGCCCTTGTAGATCAGCATGTCCTTCGCGCGGTCCGCGATGAACAGATAACCGTCGTCGTCGCGGTAGGCGATGTCACCGGTCGCGAGCCAGCCGTCCACGTACTGCTCCGCCGTGATCTCGGGGTGACCGAGATACCCGTCGGTGACCTGTGGGCCACGAACCCACAGTTCGCCACGTTCGTTCGGACCGGCCGTCGCCGTCATGTCACCTTGCGGCCGGATCTCGATCTCGGTGTCGAAGACAGGAAGGCCGACGCTTCCGATCCGATATCGGAGACCCCGGGCCAGTGGCATGGCGGTGACCACGCATGTGCCCTCGGTCAGCCCGTAACCCTCGGCAACGGTCGCGTTGGGGAACGCGTCGGCAAGTGCCTCGAGAGTGACATGGTCGATCGGAGCCGCGCCCGACGACACCACCCGCACCGTCGACAGGTCGCGGGTCGCGACATCCGGGTGCGTGGCAAGCGCGTGCCACATCGCGGGGCTGCCCGTGATGTAGCTAGCGCGATGGATCTCGATCAGTTCGAGCATGCGGGCCGGGTCGAAGCGGCCCGCGAGCACCTGTGTGAGACCGCAGGCCAGCAGGAACGACGTATTGATCAGCGCATGTGCGTGGAACAGAGGCGACACGACGATCGTCGACCCCTCGCCCGGAACGACGCCCGCGATGTCGAGGCCGTCGATCTTCTCGAGCGACACCAGACCATCCTTCACCACGGTCTGGTACCCGGCACGCCACCCGCACATCTGCGTCACGTTGCCGACGACGTTGCGGTGCAGAACCCGTACGCCCTTCGAAATGCCGGTGGTGCCACCGGTGTACGCGATGTGTGCGACATCGTCACCGCCGACCTGCGCAGGTGCGAACTCGGTGGCGTGACCGGCCAGCAACTCGTCGAACCGGACCGCCTCGACAGCACCGGTCTCGACAGGCTCGTCGGACACGACCGCGACGAGACGGATCGTGGTGCCTGCCGCAGCACCGAGCAGCGTGGGGAGCTGCTGCGGTTGGGACACGGCTGCGACGGCTCCGGTCTCCTCGATCTGACGCCGAAGACCCGGCTCGGGCTGAAGCGGATTCACAAGGGTCACGGCCGCACCGACACGCAACGCGCCGTAATACGCGATGTGGAACTCTGCGCAGTTGCCGAGATGCATGAGCACCACGTCGTGTTCGGCGACACCGGCGGCGCTCAACGCACCTGCGAACTGCGCCGACTTCTCGTCGAGCTCGCGGTACGACAGAACCCGATCACCATCGACGACCGCAGCGCGGTCGCCGTACATGGCGGCGAGACTCGGCGCCCACACTGCCATCGAAACCTGCGGGTAGGACAACGACGTGTCTGCCCAACCGAATTGAACGGAAGTCATCTTCGATCCCGGGATCAGCGCGGGGCCATACGGATGGCACCGTCCAGGCGGATGGTCTCACCGTTGAGGTAGCCGTTCTCGAGGATCGATGCGGCGAGACGACCGAACTCCTCCGGACGGCCCATACGCGACGGGTTCGGCACAGTGGCCTCGAGCGATGCACGGACGTCGTCGCGCAGACGCGCGAGCAGCGGCGTGTCCATGATGCCCGGGGCGATCGTGTTGACTCGGATGTTCTTGCTCGCAAGATCGCGGGCAGCGACGATCGTCATGCCGACGATGCCCGCCTTGGACGCCGAGTAGTTGATCTGGCCGATCTGGCCTTCGTACGCTGCTGCAGACGCCGTCATCACGACCACTCCGCGCTCACCGTCGATCGGCTCGAGCTGCGCCATGCGCTCGGCGCCCAGGCGCAGCGCGTTGAACGATCCGATCAGGTTGAGGCGGATGACGAACTCGAAGTCCTCGAGTGAGCCGGCCTTGCCTTCCTTGTCGAGGATCCGCATCTTGCGACCGGCACCGGCGCAGTGCACGACGCCGCGCAGTCCGCCGCGCTCGTGCGCGACATCGAGTGCGGCAGCGAACTGCTCCGCATCGGTGACGTCCGCACCCGCGAACGTCGCACCGTCACCGAGATCCTTGGCGACATCGGCGCCGTTCGACGACGGCAGATCGATGAGGGTGACGTTGCCGCCTGCGGCGAGCACGCGCTGGGCGGTGGCAAGTCCGAGCCCGGAGGCACCACCGGTGATTGCGACGGAAAGACCCTTGAGTTCCATTATTTTCGATCCTTGATGTGAGTTATGTGGATATCAGAGCAGTTCGAGGATGGTGGCGTTGGCCATACCGCCGGCCTCACACATCGACTGCAGTCCGTAGCGAATTCCGTTGTCACGCATGTGGTGTACGAGTCGGGTCATGAGGATCGCCCCGGAGCCGCCGAGCGGGTGCCCGACACCGATCGCGCCGCCGAGCGGGTTGAGCCGGTCGAGCTTCGCGCCGGTCTCGGCGAGCCAGGCGAGCGGCACGGGCGCGAAGGCCTCGTTGATCTCGAACGCGCCGATGTCGTCGATCGACAGACCCGAGCGCTTCAGCGCCTTCTCCGTGGCGGGAATCGGGCCGGTGAGCATGACGACCGGGTCGTCGGCCGCGACGACAGCAGTGTGGATGCGTGCGAGGGGAGCCCATCCCTGCGCGGCCGCGTACTCACTGGTGGTGACGAGCAGTGCGCCGGCGCCGTCGGAGATCTGCGACGAGTTACCCGCGTGGATGACGCCGTCGTCCTTGAACACGGTCTTGAGCTTGGCGAGCGACTCGAGGCTGCCGCCCCGGCGGATGCCCTCGTCAGTGGTGAGGCCGGCGAGCGGCGCGAGCTGCCGGTCGAATGCGCCTGCGTCGGTGGCCGTTGCCGAGAGTTCGTGCGAACGCAGAGCGAACTCGTCGAGCTGGGTGCGGGAGAAACCCCACTTTTCGGCGATCATCTCGGCACCGATGCCCTGGCTGAATCCGGAGACGCCGAACCGCTCGAGCACCTCGGCCGGGTAGTTCTCGTTGGGGGTCTTCACGGCGCTGCCCATCGGAACCTGCGACATGGACTCGACACCACCGGCGATCACCACGTCGGCCTGCCCGGAGATCACCGATCCTGCCGCGAACGACACGGACTGCTGGCTCGAACCGCATGCACGGTTGATCGTGGTGGCAGGCACCGTCTCGGGCCATCCGGCGGCAAAGACCGCGCTCCGCGACACGATTCCGGCCTGCGCTCCGACCTGGCTCACACAACCCCACTGGACGTCGTCGACGGTGGCGGGGTCGAGACCGGTGCGCTCGGCGAGTGCGGTGAGCACGTGTGCGGACAGGTTGACGGGGTGAACTTCGGACAGTGCACCGTTACGGCGCCCGATGGGGGTACGGACGGCATCGACGATCACGGCATCGCGCATGGGGATCGGGTCCTTTGTGAAAGCGAACAATCGGGTCTTGTGGGCAACCGGTGGAGCGAGCACCGGAGAAAAGCAGCCGGCCGGGTGGTGGCCCTCACTTCGAGGAGACCACGCACCCGGCCGGTGAGGATAAGTCTTTCGGCGGAAGCTTCCGTTAGGCGGAAGCTATGCCGACTTCGTTCAGGCCACGCCGCGGATGATCTTGCGGTCGCGTTCGGGGTTGGCGAACACCAGCACGAGCACCGCGGCGATCGCACCGAGGACACCGATGATCTGGAACGATGTCGCGTAGCCCTCCGCCGCGGTTGCAGCGTTGTCGACGATGAGGCCGGTGCCGTAGGGAGCGACGAGGCCACCGATCGCCATGAGCGCGAGGAACACACCCATCGTGCCTGCGGTCTGCTGCGGCGGGCACAGCTCGGAGATCGCGGCGTTGATCAGCGGGAAGGCGATGGCACCGAAGCCGTAGCCGATCGAGACGAGCGCGACCGCCAACGCCGGAGTACCGATCGACGGGAGGAACACCAGGACTGCACCGCAGACGAGGACACCGACGGCGGGAACGATGATGCGGACCACGCGGGAGGTGTGGCCGCGGCTGCGTAGGCGGTCGGTGACGGTGCCCGACGAGATCATCAGGAACAGTCCGACGATCGAGGGCAGCGCGAACATCGAGCCTGCCTGCAGAGCGCTGTAGCCGAGACCCAGTTCGAAGTACGACGGCAGCCAGGTGAGGACCACGGTGGTGAGCGCATACACGACGATGATCATGAAGGCGCAGCTCGCGAAGGTGCGGGTGAAGAAGATCTTGCGCCACGGCACGGACGGCTCCGTCGGAGCGGACGCCACCGCGGTATCGGCACCCTTGACTGCTTTGGACGTGAACGGACCCTCCTTGAAGCCGGGGATCCAGCACACCATCCACACCAGGCCGAGAACCGACAGCGCAACGATGGCCATCCGCCACCCGTATTGAACGGTGATGAAGGTCAGGACCGGAGCGAGCGCGATCTTGGCGACCGAGGCGGAGCCGGCGAGGAATGCGCCGGGCAGACCGCGTTTGGCCGGTGGGTGCCACGAATACGCGGCGGTGTGCATGAGGGCCGAGCTCGGGCCTTCACCCAGGCCGAGCAGCATGCGGCACACGACGAGGACCACGAAGCCCCCGGTGACGACGAGCGGCAGCATCACGACCGACCAGGTCAGGCCGAGCGCGAGCAGTGCCCACTTGAGGGTCATCTTCTTCTCGAGCGGCCCGGCCAGGAAGCCGCCGACGGTGAAGGTCACGAAGAACAGCGAGCCGACGAGGCCGATCTGCGACGAGGTCAGCCCGAACTCTCGAGCGAGCGGTTGAGCGATGATGCCGAGCACGGCCTTGTCGGCGTAGTTCACCACGTACAGGAAGATGACAAGACTGGTCATCCCCCACGCGCGGCCGGGAGTCACCTTGAACGGTGATCTGGATTCGGATGGCTGGGGGCCATCGTGGGTACTGGACGTACCGTTCACGATTTCACCTGTAGTCACGTGGGAGTCCCTTCAGACTCGGAGGATAACGACGCAGGCCGCACTCTGACTCGCACTCGGCGTGGACCGTCACGCCTGGCGTTGAATTCATTGAACGTGACCGAGCTCACCGAACACAAAGAGCCTTACGCGAACCAATCGATCACCAGAACCTATGACCCATCACAAGTGGTCGGGATATTGGTCTGCGCTAACCGAGCAATAGCCGATCCGGTGCTGGTCCGCCCCCGAAAGCTGTTGCATGCTGGCTGGGAACCGATTCGGGTCGCGTGTGCCCGGAACACGCGACGGACGAGGACAGGACGCCATGAATTCCACCGCTTCCACAGACGAGTTGCCCTCGTCCACCGCCCCCCTCGCGGGAGTCCGTGTGGTCGAAGTGTCGAGCTTCGTGGCCGCGCCCCTGTGCGGAATGACGCTCGCCGCTCTCGGTGCCGACGTGATCCGTGTCGACCCGATCGGCGGAGCCGCCGACTACAAGCGCTGGCCCCTCACTGCGGACGGCGAGTCGATCTACTGGGCGAACTTGAACAAGGGCAAACGCTCGTTCGCCGCCGACTTCCGAAATCCACAGGCGCACAAGCTGATCAGAGACCTCATCATCGACGCCGGTATCCTCGTCACCAATGCGGCCGGACGCGATTGGCTCGATTACGACGAACTCGCCGCCATCCGCCCCGACCTGATCCACGTACAGGTCCTCGGGCGCGCCGACGGCACCGGCGCCGTCGACTACACCGTCAACGCCGCAGCCGGATTCCCCCAGGTCACCGGACCCGAGAACCTCGACGGCCCGGTCAACCACGTACTGCCCGCATGGGACGTCTCGTGCGGCCTCTACGCCGCACTGTCCGTCGCCTCCGCCGTGTACCGCCGTGAGATCACCGGCGCCGGAACCAAGATCGTTCTCCCTCTCGAAGACGTCGCGTTCGCCACCGTCGGCAACCTCGGCTACATCGCCGAGGCCCAGCTCGGCCTGACCGGCCGCGGCCGGGTCGGCAACGCCGTCTACGGCACCTACGGGTGCGACTTCGCCACCAGCGATGGCGCCCGGTTCATGACCGTCGCACTGACCCCGCGACATTTCCGCGACCTCACCGAACTGACCGGCACGACCGCCGCCGTCACCGCCGTCGAAGCTGCACTGGGCACCGACTTTCGCGACGAAGGCGAACGCTACAAGCACCGCGCGGTCCTCAACGGCCTGTTCGCACCGTGGTTCGCCGCGCGGACGGCAGGAGAGGTCGAAGCCGCACTCGACGGCACCTCGATCCTGCACGAGCGCTACCGCACCTTCGCCGAGCTCGCCGCCGACCCGCTGATCACGAACAATCCGATGTTCCAGCAACTCGACCAGCCGCGCATCGGCACCTACTCCGCGGCCAGCACCCCCATGTCGTTCGACGGCGTGCACCCGGCCGTCCGTCCCGCCCCCGCCAACGGTGACGACACCGCCGGGATCCTCTCCGAACATCTCGGCCTCACCGACGACGAGATCGACGCACTCGCCGCCGCCGGCTCTGTCCGCACCCAGCAGAAGGACCACGCATGACCCGCCTCGCCCAGACCATCGGCCTGACCGAGTTCCAAACCGAGATCCTCGACAACGTACGACGATTCGTCGACCGGGAGATCATCCCGAACGCACAGGAACTCGAACACTCCGACACCTACCCGCAGGCCATCGTCGATCAGATGCGCGAGATGGGCCTGTTCGGTCTGATGATCCCCGAGGAGTACGGCGGACTCGGCGAATCGCTGCTCACCTACGCCCTGTGCGTCGAGGAACTCGCGCGGGGTTGGATGAGTGTCTCCGGCGTCATCAACACGCACTTCATCGTCGCGTACATGATCCGCCAGCATGGAACCGAAGCACAGAAGCAGCATTTCCTGCCGCGCATGGCCACCGGCGAGGTGCGCGGCGCGTTCTCGATGTCCGAGCCCGAACTCGGCTCCGACGTCGCCGCGATCCGCACCAAGGCCAAGCGCGACGCCGACGGCGACTACGTCATCAACGGCCAGAAGATGTGGCTGACCAACGGCGGCAGCTCCACTCTCGTCGCCGCGCTCGTCAAGACCGAAGAGGGCTCCGACAAAGCCCACAAGAATCTCACGGCGTTCCTCGTCGAGAAGCCCGCCGGGTTCGGCGAGGTGGCGCCGGGTCTGACGATCCCCGGCAAGATCGACAAAATGGGCTACAAGGGCATCGACACCACCGAGCTCGTCTTCGACAACTACAAGGCCTCCGCCGATACGATCCTCGGTGGCGAGCCGGGTCGCGGCTTCTTCCAGATGATGGACGGCGTCGAGGTCGGTCGTGTGAACGTGTCCGCTCGCGCGTGTGGTGTCGCGATCCGCGCATTCGAGCTCGCAGCGCGCTATGCGCAGCAGCGCACCACGTTCGGCAAGCCGATCGCACAACACCAGGCGATCGGGTTCTCTCTCGCCGAGATGGCGACCAAGGTCGAGGCCGCGCACCTGATGATGGTCAACGCTGCGCGCCTGAAGGATTCGGGTGAGCGCAACGACGTCGCGGCAGGTATGGCGAAGTACCTGACGAGTGAGTACTGCTCCGAGGTGACGCAGGCGAGTTTCCGCATCCATGGTGGCTACGGCTATTCGAAGGAGTACGAGATCGAGCGGCTCATGCGTGAGGCTCCGTTCCTGCTCATCGGTGAGGGCACCAGCGAGATCCAGAAGACGATCATCAGCAAGGGCATCCTCCGCGAGTACGCGCTGTAATCCAGCTGCTCTGTCATACATAACCCGGAAGGAAAATCCGTGCAGCGTACGGTGTTCAACGAGGATCACGAAGCATTCCGCGATACGGTTCGCACCTTCATCGCGAAGGAAGTCACGCCGGTCTACGAACAGTGGGAAGAAGAGGGACATCCCCCGCGTGACTTCTACCGCCGCATGGGTGAACTCGGTTTCCTCGGCATCCAGGTACCCGAAGAGTACGGCGGAGGCGGCGAGAAGTCGCTGAAGTTCAATGTGATCCTCGCGGAAGAGGCGTCGGCTGCGGGTGCGTCGTTCGGTTCGTCGTCGGTGCACTCGAACCTGATCCTGCCGTACATCATGCAGAATGCGACCGACGAGCAGAAGCAACGCTGGCTTCCCGGATTCGCTTCGGGCGAGCTGATGTTCGCGATCGCGATGACCGAGCCGGGCACCGGCTCCGACCTCGCGAACATTGCAACCAGCGCAAAGCTTTCGGAAGACGGCAGCCATTACGTCCTCAACGGATCGAAGACGTTCATCACCGGCGGCGCACTTGCCGACCGCGTGCTCGTCGTCGCCCGTACGACCCCGTACAACCCGGAAGACCGTCGCGGCGGCCTCTCGATCCTGGTGGTGGATGCCTCGAGCGAGGGCTACTCCGTCGGCCGCAAGCTGAAGAAGATCGGCCTCAAGACGTCCGACACCGCAGAGCTGTCGTTCGACGATGTCAAGGTTCCGGTCACGGATCTGCTCGGTGAAGAAGGTAAGGCCTTCTCGTACCTCACCCAGAACCTCGCGCAGGAGCGTCTGACAATTGCGTTCGGCGCGGCAGCCACCGCGTCGGCCGCGATCGCCCACGCCATCGCATACACCAAGGACCGCAAGGTTTTCGGTAAGCCGGTGGCGTCGTTCCAGAATTCGAAGTTCGTGCTCGCAGAGTGCTCTGCGGAGCTTCAGGCGTTGCAGATCATGGTCGACAACGCGATCGAGCTCAACGATCGTGACGAACTCACCGTCCCGGATGCCGCTCGCGCGAAGCTCTTCGCAACAGAGACGGCCGGCCGGATCATCGACAAGTGCCTGCAGCTGCACGGCGGATACGGCTACATCACCGAGTACCCGATCGCGCGCCTGTACGCCGACACCCGCGTCACCCGCATCTACGGTGGCACGAGCGAGGTCATGAAGACGATCATCGCGAAAGATCTCGGCCTCTGACCTGATCCGGCCGCGAACCGGAACCACACAGAAATCGCGGATCATGCTCCCTCACAGGAAACATGGTCCGCGATTTCTCGTCGGTGCTAGAGGAATGCCTGATCGATCACCAGCACCGCTCCGAGCACGATCATCACAACGCCCGACACTCGGCTCACGACACTCGCCAGCGACGGACGGGCGCGCAGCACCCTTCTCGCGCCGGCACCGACACCCAGATACACCACAGCACACGTGATCACGTGCACCACACCGAGCATCGCGATCTGCGCGGCGAGCGGCCACGGGCCCGCCGGATCGGTGAACTGCGGCAGCAGCGCCAGGAGCAACAGAAACACCTTCGGGTTGAGGCCGCTGACCCCCACACCCTTGACGGTCTGCCGCGCCCACGAGTCGGCGCCACCCGGTCCGCCTTCCTGCGGAGCCGACGGACTCGTGAACATCCCCACGCCGAGCCAGATCAGGTATGCGGCACCGATGGTCGACAGCACCGCGAGCAGGACCGGCGACTGTGCGAGCACAGCCGCGACACCGGCCGCGACGATCGCGGTCATCGCAAGGTGCCCGAGCAGCATTCCGCTGACGGCAGGCACGACACTCCGATAGCGCAGTCCCGCAGTGATCGCATAAGCCCAGTCCGCCCCCGGCGTCAGTACGAACAGTATCGACACCATCCAAAACGCAGCAACGACACCGGCAGCCATGGTCACCTCATTTCCGTGAATTGAACGGGACGATCAGCCCCAAGGAAAGATTAGGAATCCTTGCCTGGAATGTGTTTGCGAGTATTACCTCGACGAGGGTCATTTGAGGGAAGATCTTCGTCATGGACGCAATCGACAGGGAAATTCTTGCCGAGCTACAGAAAGACGGCCGCCTCACCATCACCGAGCTCGCCGACCGCGTGCGTCTGAGCATCTCGCCCTGCCACCGGCGCCTGCGCGCACTGGAGCGCGACGGAGCGATCAGCGGCTACCACGCCCAGCTCGACGCGAATGCCCTCGGCCTCACCTTCGAATCCCTGGTGTTCGTCACGATGCACACCGCGGAACGCATCACCCTCGACGCATTCGAGACGGCCGTGGCGACGATTCCCAACGTGATTCAGGCGCAACGCTTGTTCGGCGACCCGGACTATCTCCTGCGCGTCCTCACCCGCGACCTGTCGGCCTACCAGACGCTCTACGACGAACAGCTCTCCGCGCTGCCCGGCGTCCAACGCCTCAGTTCGACGCTCGTCATGAAACGTGTCGTGGAGAATCGGCCGCTGCCGCTGTGAACTGCTCCGTCGCCGAGTGGTAGGGGACCCGCAACGACAGCGTCACCACCAGCCGCTACTCTTCGCGCCATGCGACTGCTCGAGAAATCGAAACGGGTGATCGAAGCCCAGCTGAACAACTCCACAATCCGCGCATTGTCGGGGTCGATGGTGGCGTACGAAGGGCAGATCACGTTCAAATCTGCGGGGTTCGGCGGAGGTGACGGGGTACTCGCCGGCCTGCGCCAGCGCGCCGCCGGCGAAGGCCTGTCCCTCATGGAATGCACGGGTACCGGCGTCGTGTACCTCGCCCACGAGGCACAGGACACGACGGTACTCGAGTTGAACAACGAGACGTTGCAGGTCGAGTCCGAACAGTTGCTCGCCTTGAACGGAAACCTCAACACCAACGTCACATTTGCCGGTGTGCGCGGCGGGATGAGCGGGCAGGGCCTGTTCACGACGACGGTGTCGGGATCCGGACAGGTGGCCTTGCTCTCTGCCGGCGGCCCGCTGATCCACCTCGAAGTGTCTCCGCAGTACCCGCTCGTCGTCGACCCTGATGCGTTCGTCTGCGCGAAGGGGATGCTGACGCAATCGTTCGTGACAGATGTGTCGTGGCGGTCGGCAATCGGCCAAGGCAGCGGCGAGGCATTCTCGCTCCGCTGGGAGGGCTCCGGCATCGTGTCCATTCAGCCGGCGGAACGGTAAGGGGCAGGACATGGCATTCACGAAGATCAACAGCAAGGTCGTGCGGGTCGACCTCATGCAATCGGGGCCCATCGTCGCGCGCCGCGGCGCAATGCTCTTCTACACGGGCGAGGTGCAGTTCGCTCCACACGGCAGCCCGGGTGGGGCGGGTGGCGCTCCCGGCCTCGGAGGGATGGCAGGAATGGCCGGCCGGATGCTGCAGGGCGAGCACGAGGCCACGATGCTCGCCCAGGGCAAGGGCAGCGTGCACTACGGCTTCAAGGGGCTCGAAACACACGTCGTCGACATGTCGGCCGGCGGTGAGCTCCGCGTGGAAGCGTCGCGGATGCTCGCCCACACGGTCGGTCTGCAGAGTTCGGTGGTGTCGGCGAATGCGACGCCGTCCGGCGGTGGTGGTGGCGGCGGACTGTTCGGCGCCCTGCGTGGCGCCGCGACCGGCATGGTGACGGGACAGGGCATGTTCACCACCCAGCTGTCCGGCTACGGCGCAGCCGTACTGCTCGCGCACGGTGGGGTACTCGAACTGCAGGTGGGCGGGCCGTCCCCGGTGGTCGTCGACCCGCAGGCCTTCGTCGCCTCGTACGGTCCGGTGCGGACCGAGCTGAAGTCGTCGATGACCTGGCGCAATGCGGGCCGCACCGGCGGCGAGTCGATGCAACTCGAATGCACCGGTCAAGGAATCGTCTACGTGCAGGCATCGGAGGAGAAGCTGTGAGTGCCGTCCTGAATCCGTCACACCTGGTGGGCAGCGACAACGTCCCCGGCAACAACTATGCGTTCAGCATCGATCTGCAGTCGCCGTGGTTCCTGTCGAAGGGCGCGATGATCGCCTACTACGGTCAGGTGCAGTTCAATGCGCTCACTCAGTTGCACGGCCAGATGCTGCACATGGTGGCTCGGTCGTTCTCGGCGCCGATGTATCTCGGCGACTACGTCGTGGCAGAAGGTTTCGGAAAGCTGATCCTCGGGGATCGGGGATACGACATCAATTCGTTCGACCTCGACGATGGGAACCTCACCGTTCGGCAGGCCAACCTACTTGCGTGGGAGCCCGGTCTGGCACTGAAGCAGTCCATCGTGCCCGGGTTTCTCACCTTGATCGGGACCGGCAAGTTCCTGGCGTCGTCGAACGGGCCGGTGATGTTCGCCGAGCCACCGTTGCGCGTCGATCCGGAGGCGTTGGTCGGATGGGCGGACTGCCCGTCGCCCAGCCACCACTTCGACGAAGCGTGGATCACCGGGTTCATGTCTGCGGGTGCACGCTTGTTCGGGGTGCAGTCCGGCGAAGAGCGCCAGTTCGATTTCACCGGTGCGGGCACGGTGCTGATCCAGTCGAGCGAGAAGGTCATCCACGATTCGTCGCTCGTGCGCACCATCGAGGGACAGATCCCGGGCTTGTCGTCAGGCGGGTTGCAGCGAATCAACCAGGTGGTGTCACAACAGCTACAGCAGCAACAGGGGTAACACTCCCTGGGTCGATCCTGGGTCTATCACGGATCAGCTATTCCGATTTTGTGACTACGATCACACGCTAGGGTAGCCTAACCAGATGTAAGGTTTGGACAACCTAAGAAAGTGTCTTCGGCAACAGGAATGGTGGCTCATGATCGTCTGCAGTTGCCACGCACTCACGCATCATCACATCGAGGCGGAGGTCGCAGCCGGTGCGCGCTGCACCCGCGAGGTGAGTGCAGCCTGTCGAGCAGGCACCGATTGCGGCAACTGCGTCCGCAACATCTCGGCGATCATCCGGCACGCCCGCGCTCAGAGTGAGATCATCGAACTCGAGACCGCCGTGTAGCCAGCCCCTACCCGGCGGTGAAACCCGATGGTTCACCCGGGAGGTGCCATGAAGGGCGACAAGAAGGTAATCGAACTACTCAACGAGCAGCTCACTGCCGAGCTCACAGCGATCAACCAGTATTTTCTTCATTCGAAGATGCAGGAAGATCGCGGATGGACGAAACTCGCCTCGCACACGCGCGCCGAGTCGTTCGACGAGATGCGGCACGCCGAAAAGCTCACCGACCGGATTCTGTACCTCGACGGACTCCCCAACTATCAGCGGCTCGGGTCGCTGCGACTGGGCCAGACCGTGAAAGAGATGCTCGAATCGGATCTGGTCGTCGAGGTCGAGGCACGTGATCGGCTCCGCAAGGGATCCGAGTACATGCGTTCGGTCAGCGACATCACGTCGGCGAACATCTTCGAGGCGATCCTCGCCGACGAAGAAGAACACATCGACTACCTGGAAACCCAGCTCGACCTGCTGGAGCAGCTCGGTGAGCCGCTCTATCTGGCCAAGCACGTGACGCCGGAGGAATGACGGCGTAGCAGCAAGAACATGTGAGGGCGGCCCCATCGGGGTCGTCCTCACATGCGTCTGCGATGAGTTCCGGCCGATCCGACGGTCGGTATCCGGTGGATGGCACGGCACACCGCCGGGCCCCGTCCGGAAGGAGACCTCATGGCCGCACCCTCCCTCGGCAGCATGCTTCTGTCGAGCACGGATCCCGAGCGCCTACGCGACTGGTACACCAGCGCATTCTCGGTGAAGTCCGAGCGCACCCCCGGCGAACCCGCATACGACGTCCTCGATTTCGACGGCTTCTACGTCATGCTCGACCGTCGCGCCGATATCGGTGCGCTCAATCCCGAACCCGGACGTCTGATCATCAACCTCGAAGTGACCGGTGCGCGAGACATCGTTGCCCGCCTCGACGAACTCGGCACCAAGTGGCACTCGCCCCTGGAAGATCGCGACGGCAGCCTTTTCGCGACCGCGATCGACCCGGACGGCAACTACGTGCAACTCGTCGAGCTCAGCGACGAGGCAAAAGCTGCAATGACATGAGGTCGATCGCGTCGGACTGTCGGCGATGGCATCCTGGAGGACGTGACCGAGCGCAAGCGTCCGGACGTGAGTTTCGAGACGTGGGTCGAGCGACAGATCCGCGTCGCGCAGGAACGTGGCGACTTCGACAACCTTCCCGGCGCCGGAAAACCGATCCCGAACCACGGGAACGACGAAATGTGGTGGCTCAAGACCTATCTCGAGCGCGAGGGTTTGTCGGGGGAGGCGTTGCTGCCGCCGGAACTACAGTTGCGCAAGGAGATCGAACGACTACCCGAGTCGGTGCGGACGATTCCGACGGAGAGGGACGTGCGGCGGGTCGTCGCCGATCTGAACCGCCGTGTCGCCGCGTGCCTGCTCTCTCCGGAACGCCTCCCCGTTCCACTGCACAAGGTCGATGTCGACGACGTGCTCGAAACTTGGCGCACAGCGAGAGAGCGACGGCGCACGGAAGCGAAGAATTCCTTGGCCGAACAAGTGAGCGCTGCGCAGCCACCGGCGAGCACCGAACGCCGGCGACGGTTCCGATGGTTTCGGGCGCGATAAACCCGTAGGCATCCATCTCGCGTTCGATAGCGGCCCAATCCCCGGATGCCACACGATCAGGCCACGGGCACCCTACGGTGCCCGTGGCCCTGTTCGTTCGATCCGTCATGGGTCATGCCGAATGTGAGGTCGGTGCAAGTGTCCGACTCAAGCCAGGGAGGCTCCGGTGGCCGCTCGGACCTGCTCCTCGGACACGCCGGGCGCGGTCTCGACCAGCTTCAACCCATCGTCGGTGACATCGATGACGGCAAGATTCGTGACGATCCGCTGCACCACACCCTCACCCGTCAACGGAAGCGAACACTTCTCCACGATCTTCGGGTTGCCCTGCTTGTCGGTGTGCTCCATCAACACGATCACCTTACGGGCACCGTGCACCAGATCCATCGCACCACCCATACCCTTGACCATCTTGCCCGGCACCATCCAATTCGCCAGATCACCGGTGGCCGAGACCTCCATGCCACCGAGCACAGCCGTATCGATGTGGCCGCCACGGATCATGCCGAAGCTCAACGACGAATCGAAGAACGCCGCACCCGGATTGACCGTCACCGTCTCCTTACCGGCATTGATCAGATCAGGATCGATCTCCTCGTCCGTCGGATACCGGCCCGTGCCCAAGATCCCGTTCTCACTGTGCAACGTCACTCGCACACCCTCGGGCAGATAGTTCGGGATCAACGTCGGCAAACCGATACCGAGGTTGACGTACTCACCCGGAGACAGTTCCTGCGCGGCACGCGCAGCCATCTCGGTACGCGACCACCCGACGGTCTCGGCGGTGTCCACACTGGTGCTCATGCTCACGCTCCCTTTCCGGCG
>NZ_JAASAF010000006.1 GCF_012726195.1 Rhodococcus sp. HNM0563 | reverse complement strand
TGTCCGTGTCGCTCTGACCTGGAATAAGTTACGCGAGGACTCACCGGAACACCAAATCGCCAGGTCAACGGAGTTTTCGTGCGGAAGCGCACCATCATCGGCACCGAATCGGCCGGCGAAGGACCGGAGCATCGGGCAGGCGCTTGTTCCGGAACGACACCGTGTTCATGCGTCGACTCACGGATCAGTACCACTCTCGAGTAACGTCTTCGTTTGAGCCGAGCGAGGAAGGGTGCCGTGACGTCGACGGGGAACATGGTCGGGTTGTTCGCCGGAATCGGTGGCCTCGAGCTGGGGCTGACGGAGCACGGATGGAACACCGAGCTTCTGTGCGAGGTGGACCCCGGAGCACAGGCTGTCCTCCGCGCGCGGTTTCCGGACACTCCTCTGCACCCTGATGTGACGCGTCTGCGCTCTCTTCCCCAGAACACAGAACTGGTGGCGGCAGGCTTCCCCTGCCAGGACCTTTCTCAGGCCGGCCGGACCGCGGGGATCACCGGGTCGAAGTCCAGCCTCGTCGATGAGGTCTTCCGGCTTGTGAAGAGGAAGAACGGTCCCCGCTGGCTGGTCATCGAGAATGTGCCGTTCATGCTGCAGCTCGGCCGGGGTGCTGCGATGCGGCACATCACCGACGCGCTGGGCGACCTCGGGTACATGTGGGCGTACCGCGTCGTCGACGCTCGCGCATTCGGTCTACCGCAGCGCCGGCAGCGTGTGCTGATGGTCGCCTCTCGTACCGAGGATCCTCGGACCGTGCTGTTCGGCGAGGACGCAGGCATGCCCATCGAAGGCAATCCCGATCTCTATCCGTGCGGGTTCTATTGGACAGAGGGTGTCCGCGGCCTCGGGTGGGCGATCAACGCAGTCCCCACTCTCAAGGGCGGCTCGACGCTGGGTATCGCAAGTCCACCGGCCGTGCGATTGCCGTCGGGAGAGATAGTGACCCCCGGCCTGATCGACGCCGAACGGCTCCAGGGCTTCGACCCCGACTGGACGGCACCGGCCATCCAGGCCCCCGGCGTCCGGCCCGGACATCGTTGGCGACTCGTCGGCAATGCAGTGAGCGTACGGATGGCGTCGTGGGTCGGTCACCGCCTCAGCCATCGGATCGAATACTCCCCCGACCACGAGACGCCGCTGGCAACGGGCGACGCCTGGCCGAGCGCGGCCTGGGGGATGCAGGGCAAGACCTTCCGGGTCCACGAATCACTGTGGCCGGTCCACGCTCCGTACGAGGATCTCGGCGGGTTCCTCGACGAGTCCCGGTTGCTGTCCGCCAGAGCGACCGCCGGGTTCCTGCGCCGCGCCCGCTCCGGCAAACTGCGCTTTCCTCCGGGATTCCTCGACGACGTCGAGAATCATCTCGACCGTATGGGTGGCTTCCCGACCGTCGCCGCGTAGGGATTCGAGCACAGGGGGTTCGTATGGCGTCGTCCGACCGGCCGCCCACCGATGCTCGCACGCGCGCGCGAATGAGCAGGCAGCGTCGCCGCGACACGGCACCCGAGATTGCGCTCCGCCGGGAGCTACACCGACGCGGGCTGCGGTTCTTCGTCGATCGCTCCCCGATAGCAGGCATGCGACGCCGCGCCGACCTGGTCTTCCCCCGGCGACACGTTGCTGTCTATGTGGACGGGTGCTTCTGGCACCGGTGTCCGCTACATGCGACCGCCCCGAAGAACAATGCCGAGTGGTGGGACGCGAAACTCGCGGCGAATGTTCGACGCGACCGCGACACGGATGCACGTCTGACCGATGCGGGGTGGACCGTCGTGCGGGTATGGGAACACGAAGATGCGACGACGGCGGCCGACCGTGTCCAGCGCTCCCTCGAATAGGGAGACGCCCTCACGGTAGGCCGCCGTCGCTGTGGTTACGGCTTGACGGTTACGGCTTGACCAGCTGGCTTGACCAGCTCTGCGTAACGAGCGATGTGCTGTTCGGCGCTGCCGAACTCGTACTCGATTGCCGTCAGCCGCTTGAAGTAGTGGCCGACGGCAAGTTCCTCTGTCATACCCATCCCACCGTGCAACTGGACTGCGTTCTGGCCGATGAACCGTGCCGCACGGCTGGTTGTCGCCTTCGCGGCCGAGACTGCGCGAGCCCTGCCTACGTCGTCGGAGTCGAGGTGCAACACCGCAAGGTACACCGCAGAAACGGCCTGTTCGAGCTCCATGTACATGTCGACCATGCGATGCTGCAGAACCTGGAAGCTGCCGATGGGCTGACCGAACTGCTGACGCTGCTTGCAGTAGTCGACGGTGTCGGCGAGCACCTTGCGCATCAGTCCGACGGATTCCGAGGCGACCGCCGTGATCGCCTCGTCCACAGTCCTGGAGATTGCACTCCATGCCTTGCCCTGCTCACCCAACAGTGCATCGGCGGGTAGTCGCAGCCCGGTGAACTCGAGGTCGGCTGCGCGGCGGTCGTCGATCGTCCGATACGAATGGACCTCCACACCGGCGGGAGGAGCGCTGGCGTCGAACTCGAGCAGGAACAGTGAGATCCCGTCGGTATCGAATCGGTCGCCCTCGGTACGCGCGGTGACGAGAAGGTGGGTGGCCAGCGGCGCGCTGCCCGCCACGATCTTGGCGCCGTCGAGCACCCATTCGTCGCCGTCCCGCCGCGCTGTCGTGGTGACGTCGTGCAGTACGTATCCGGAAGTCGCCTCGGTGGCCGCGAACGCGGTGACGGCGTCGCCGGCCGCTATCCGTTCGAGGGCGGACTTCGCGCGGTCGCCCCCTGCGCGTCCGAGAAGTCCGCCCCCGAGAACCACTGTGTCGACGTATGGCTCGACGACGAGCGCCCGGCCGAGTTCTTCCGCCACCACCATGAGTTCGACCGGGCCGCCACCCATGCCACCGACGTCTTCGGGAAGAGTCGCACCCAGGATGCCGAGTTCGTCGGCGAATGCGCGCCACACCTCGGGCTGCCAGCCCGCTCCCGTGGTCGCGGCCTTCCGGCTGCGGCCGAGGTCGTACCGGCTCGCGAGGAATTTGGCGACCGAATCACGAAGGAGCTCCTGCTCCTTGCTCAAACCGAAGTCCATCAGAGCCCCAATGCTGCTTTGGCGAGAATGTTTCGCTGAATTTCGTTGCTACCGGCGTAGATCGATCCCGCGCGGTCGTTGAAGTAGCGCAACGGCGCGACCGCCTGCCATTCGTCGCCACTGACGTAGTCGTCGCTGGGCGGCACGAAATCCGCGACCGGGCCGCCGGGCTTCGTCGCGTGCGGCTGGTAGACGCGGCCGCGAGGACCGGCTGCCTCGAGAGTGAGCCGCGTAAGCGTCTGGCTGAGTTCGGTGCCGAGCACCTTGAGCATCGACGACGCGGGCCCCGGATCTTTCCCCGCCGCCAATGCTGCCAGCGTGCGATATTCGAGGATCTCGAGCACCTCGGTACGGATGCGCGCGTCCGCGAGCGCCGCGGAGAACGACGGATCGTCGATGAGCTTTCCACCGGAAGGACCCGGTTGCTCTGCGGCGGCCGTCGCGATCCGCTCGGCCATCACCTGCAGGGCGGGCGCTGCGGCGGCACCACCGCGTTCGAAGACGAGCAGATACTTGGCGACAGACCACCCCTCGTCGATCTTGCCGAGGACGTTGCTCTTCGGCACCCGCACCTCGTCGAAGAAGACCTGATTCTGCACTTCTTCACCGGAGGTCATCACCAGCGGACGGATCTCGATGCCCGGCGCCGACATGTCGATCAGCACGAACGTGATGCCGTGCTGCTTCTTCTCGGACTTCGTCGTGCGCACGAGCGCGAACATCCAGTTCGCCTCGGTAGCGTGCGTCGTCCAAATCTTGCTGCCGGTCAAGATGAGGTCGTCGCCGTCGTCGACCGCTGCCATCGTGAGCGACGCCAGGTCCGACCCGGACTCCGGCTCGGAGTAGCCCTGGCAGAAAAAGACCTCGCCGGTGAGGATTCCGGGGAGGAAGAAGTCCTTCTGCTCCTGCGTGCCGTAAGCGATGATCGCATGCGAGACCATTCTGATCCCCATCGGCGACAGCGTCGGAGCACCGGCGAGGACCGACTCCCGGCCGAAGATGTAGTGCTGTGTCTGCGTCCAATCGCAACCTCCGTACTCGACCGGCCACGCGGGGGCGGCCCAGCCACGTTCGTGCAGGATCCGCTGCCACTCCATGCTGGCCTCGTGATCGGAGTACACGCTCGTTGCAAGCGTGCCGGCACGACGCAATTCGGGTGTCAGCTTCTCGTCGAGAAACGAGCGGACCTCGTCTCTGAATGCGGCTTCGGCCGCTGACCACGCAAGTTCCATGTTGTCTCCCAGCAGGGTCGCTCGCCGCAACCATTTTGGTGCGAATTGCCGTTAACTTTTCAGGATCGAACGGAGATTACTGGCGCGCATACCCGAACGTCAACAGGGAATCCATGATTCCCACATCAGGTTCAACCGTCGAAATAGGTGAGACCCATCGTTCACGTAATTGCTTCAGCAGCCTTGCATGCCCAACGGTCCAGAACAGAATTCTGACATTCGCCTATAGTGACTCTCGTCACGGGAGCTCTTACATCTGGCAGGCACACCACACAGGAGTCGAGCACATGAAGTTCTGGAGCGGCACAGCGTTCATGAAAACCGCAGAGATGCCTGCGGTCGCACGAATGCTCGACGAAGCGGGTTTCCACGGCATGTTGATCTCCGACCACCTCGTCTTCCCCAAGGAAATGACGACGATCTATCCCGGTCACGAAAGTGGCAAGATGTTCTGGCCCGCCGACACCGAGTGGCCGGATGCATGGGTGCTGGTCGGCGCAATGGCAGCAGTCACCAAGAACCTGCATTTCGGGAACAACGTATACATCGCGCCCTCGCGCCCCATCATCGAGGTCGCCAAGCAGGTCGGCACTGCAGCAACGATCGCAGGCGGACGCGTGTCGATCGGGCTGTCCGCCGGATGGATGCGCGAAGAGTTCGAGCTCCTCGGCCAGGACTTCGACAACCGCGGCCCTCGGCTCAACGAGATGATCCAGGCGCTGCGCGAACTGTGGAAGGGCGGCTGGGTGTCATGGAAGGGTGAGTACTACGACATCCCCGAAATGATGATCGAGCCTCATCCGCCCGAACCGGTGCCGATCCTGTGCGGCGGAGAATCGAAGGCAGCCCTGCGGCGGGCCGCACGATATTGCGACGGCTGGGTCGGCACCGCCTACAGCCTCGACGACGCCGAGCATTGGATTCAGCGCATCAACGATCTCAGACGCGGGTACGGACGCGAGCACGAACCGTTCGACATCATCATGGGACTGCGCGAGACCCCGTCCCTCGAACTGTACAAACAGGCCGAGAAGATCGGCGTCACCGGTGTGATGGTGTCGCCGTGGGCGAACTGGGAGCGCACGCACTCCGGCGACCACAACCATCTACTGGGCAGCGCAGAAAGCTACCGGGCCCCCATCGACGACTTCCGGGAGAAGATCATCGACCGGCTGACCTGAACGAGCCCCGTCCCCTACTTCGCCGGCGCCGTCTCGAAACGGTTGAGCTTGTACGTGGTCACCGGCGGCGGCACCAGATAGCGCAAGACTTTGAGTCCCAACCGGTACCGCAGCGGCCACGTACGCCCCACCTCGGATTGGGGTGACGCGAACGTCCTCGATTCGAGCAACGTCAATCCGAGGGGTTCGAGCGCGTGCGGCTCATCGCACGTCCACACCATCCGGGCGGGCACCGCTTTGAAGACCGGATTGCGGTCCTGGCTGTTCATCATTGCCCGGCCACCCGTGTCGAATGCGATACCGGCCCCGGGGAATTCCTCCACGATGCGTTCGAGCACCGTGTGCACCTGATCCGCCGGAAAGTACAGGAGTACCGCTTCGCTCAGCAGGAAGACCGGCCCGCCACGCTCCATGACCTGCTCGAACCAGTCGGTATCGAAGAGCGAACCCGCAATCGTCGTGTAGCGGTCCGAATCGGAGAAGAAGCGCCTGCGCAGTTCCATGGTGTCGGGGACGTCGAGATCGAACCAGCGCACGCGACCGTTGTCGAGTCGTTCGAATCTTGTCGACAACCCGCATCCGAGATCTACGACTGTGCCGTCGGGATGTTCGGCGAGAAAGCTGCGCACGTAGCCGTCGAAGATCGACGCACGCAGCACCGATCCCGACAGCGACGGACCGCGGAACTTGGCGAAGTCGTAGTCGAGGGTGTCGACGAGCTCAGCGGCCCTGCGGTCGCCGAGCACGCTGTGACGGCGACGCGCGTCGAGCGCCCGTCCGTAGAGCGGGATCAGCAGCGTTTCCTGAATTTCGCCGAGCGAGACGGAGTCACCCATCAGCCCAATATAGGTTAGGGAAACCTAATTCGAAATGCCTTCTGTGAATTTCCGTCCGCCCAGCGGGAGCCACCGTTCCATTCACTTCTCCTCACTCCGGACCATGCAATGCATCACATTCACAGCCCACCCCCGGAGGCCTGCATGACCGCACTCTCCAGCCAACCCGACACACCCACCTCGAACGATGAGGAAATCCGCGTCATCGAAGCAGCCGCTCCCCCGGAGCGATTCGCACGCGGATGGCACTGCATCGGACTGATTCGCGACCTCGCCGACGGCAAGCCCCACCAGATCGACATCTTCGGCACCAGCGTCGTGGTATTCGCCGACAGCCAGGGGAACCTCAACGTTCTCGACGCATACTGCCGGCACATGGGCGGCAACCTGGCACAGGGCACCATCAAGGGCGACTCGATCGCATGCCCATTCCACGACTGGCGTTGGAACGGCAAAGGCAAATGCAGCGACATTCCCTACGCTCGCCGGGTCCCGCCCTTGGCCCGCACCAGAGCGTGGACCACTCTCGAACGCAACGGTCAGCTGTTCATATGGAACGACCCCGAAGGAAACCCGCCGCCGGCGGACGTGACGATTCCGCACATCGAGGGCTACGGCACCGATGAATGGACGGACTGGTCGTGGAAGACCATCCGCATCAAGGGTTCCCACTGCCGGGAGATCATAGACAACGTCGTCGATATGGCGCACTTCTTCTACGTGCACTACTCGTTCCCGCGCTATTTCAAGAACGTGTTCGAGGGACACACCGCCACGCAGTACATGCGCTCCACCGGACGCGAGGACGTCATCGTCGGCACCAACTACGACGATCCCAACGCCGAGTTGCAGTCCGAAGCCACCTACTTCGGGCCGTCGTACATGATCGACTGGCTCGAATCCCAGGCCAACGGGATGACCATCAACACCGTGCTGATCAACTGCCACTATCCCGTGAGCAACGACGAATTCGTGCTGCAGTACGGCGCAATCGTGAAGAAGCTGCCCGGATTGTCCGACGACGCAGCCGCGGGTATGGCCGCCCAGTTCGCAGACGGTGTACAGCTCGGATTCGAACAGGACGTCGAGATCTGGAAGAACAAGGCCCCGATCGACAATCCGCTACTGTCCGAGGAAGACGGCCCGGTCTATCAGCTCCGTCGCTGGTACAAGCAGTTCTACGTCGACGCCGCCGACGTCACCGACGACATGACGACGCGCTTCGAGTTCGAAATCGACACCACCCGCGCGGTCTCCAACTGGCGTCAGGAAGTCGACGAGAACATCGCCGCCGGCCGCGTCATCAACTCCACCGCGCCCTGACCCGGCGCCCGCAGCAGGAACAGGAACACCCGATGACTTACGAAGTATTGAACCGCGTCGATGCGATGGCCGACGAATTGTTCATCGAAGGTGAGCAAGCCGAGCGCATCGGCAAGCTCGCCGACGAAACGGCCAAGCGGATGAAGGAAGCCGGCTCGATCAAGATGCTTCAGCCGAAGCAATACGGCGGCCACGAGGCACATCCTCGTGAATTCGCCGAGACGGTGATGCGCACGGCGTCGCTGAATCCGTCGGCCGGATGGATCCACGGCATCGTCGGCGTCCATCCGTGGCAGCTGGCATTCGCCGATCCGCGTGCACAGGAAGAGGTGTGGGGCGAGGACGACAACACGTGGATGGCGTCGCCGTACATGCCGGGCGGACTGTGCGTACCGGTCGACGGCGGCTACACGTTCTCCGGACGTTGGCAGTTCTCCTCGGGCACCGACCACTGCGACTGGGCGTTCCTCGGTGCTCTGGCCTGCACACCGGACGGCAAGCCCGAAGAACCGATGCGCATGCTCCACGTGATCATCCCGCGCACCGACTACACGATCATCGAGGACTCGTGGGACACCATGGGACTGCGCGGTACGGGGTCCAAGGACGTCGTGGTCGAGAACGCATTCGTTCCGGACTACCGGGTCATGGACTGCGACGAGGTGATCGACGGAACCGCGGTACGCCGATACGGGCGCACCGAGACGCTCTATCTCATGCCGTGGTCGACGATGTTCCCCCTCGGCATCACCTCCGCGACCGTCGGCATCGCCGAGGGAATGGTCCATCACGCCGAGGTGTATCAGGGTGACCGGATCAACGCGCAGGGTACCGCGATCAAGGACGACCCCTACACCCTGTTCGCCATCGCCGAAGCCGTCGCCGACCTGCAGGCCGCCCGCGACACACTGCTGGCGAACGTGGACCGGATGTGGGACCTCGTCGATTCCGGGAAGACACCGACGTTCGCGCAGCGCGCCGAGGGGCGGCGCACCCAGGTGCAGGCCGCGTGGCGTGCGGTGAACGCGATCGACAAGATCTACCCCCGCTGCGGCGGCAACGCTCTGCGCATGGACAAGCCCCTGCAGCGTTTCTGGCGCGATGCGCACGCCGGACTGCACCACGCGATCCACGTGCCGAGCACGGTCTTCCACGCGTCGTCGCTCAGTCGCCTCGGTGTCGAACCACAAGGTCCTCTGCGGGCAATGATCTGACCGACCCACTCATACTCATCTCATCGGAAGGGCATTTTTCGATGCCGGATTTGAAAGCTCTGGGCTACGTGAAGGTCCAGACGAACGATATGGACCGCTGGCGAACGTTCGCGTTCGACGTCCTCGGGTTCGCGCCCGGTTCCGGACCCGACCCCGACGCGCTGTATCTGCGGATGGACGAACGCGCCGCACGCATCGTGGTCGTTCCCGGTGGCACGGACGAGGTTGTCGCCGTGGGCTGGGAGGTACGTGATCATGCTGCGCTGCAGCGCGTGACCGAGAAACTCGAACTCGCCGGTGTCCCCGTCAAGCGGTTGTCTCTCGAGGAGGCCGACGCTCGGCGCGTAGAGGAGGTGATCACGTTCCAGGATCCGAGCGGTGCGGTCCTCGAGGTGTTCCATGGCGCTGTTCTCGATCACTCGCCGGTGGTCACACCGTTCGGCGCACGTTTCGTCACCGGAACGCAAGGGCTCGGCCATGTGGTACTGCCGGTCACCGATCCGGACGCGTCATTCGAGTTCTACACGAAGACCCTCGGCTTCCTGCCCCGCGGCGCCTTCCGTCTGCCCACTCCGCCGGAGGTCGGGCCGATGAGGATCCGGTTCCTCGGCATCAACGAGCGCCATCACAGTCTCGCGCTGTGCCCCGCCGCGCACGGGGGCGCGCCGGGACTGATCCACGTGATGGTGGAGGTGGATTCACTCGACGCCGTCGGCCAGGCGCTCGACCGTGTCGTGAAGGACGGGTTCTCCGTTTCGTCGACTCTCGGCAGGCACACGAACGACAAGATGGTCTCGTTCTACACCCGCGCACCCGGCGGCTGGGACATCGAGTTCGGTACCGAGGGGATGAAGGTCGACGAGGCGCACTACAGCTCGGAAGAGATCACCGCCGACAGCTACTGGGGTCACGACTGGTCGGGCAGCGAGCCGCTGGCGGCGATGTAGGCGGATCCCGCACCGGGACGTGTCGGCGGGCCCCGCGGTTCCCACCGGAACCGCGGGGCCTGCATGTTTGTGACCGAATTCACGAATGCCCTTCCCTTCGCGCAACGAATGTGCCACTATTTCGATTAGAAATTGCCACGTCAAGCTACACATTCGCTTGGTGATCGCAAGGGAGCATCCGTGACCGTTCAAAGCTCGCACCCGCCCGTGCCCACAGCAACCCTCGATCGACTGTCCTCGGTCCTCGACGCCTTCGACGGACCCGGACGGTTGACCCTGTCGGGCGTCGTCCGCCGCACCGGGCTTCCGCGCTCGTCGGCGCACCGCATGCTCGATCAGCTGGTCAGAATGCGCTGGCTGCGACGCGACGGGCGTGACTACGAACTCGGCATGCGGCTGATCGAACTCGGATCGATCGCGCTCGAGCAGGACCGAGTGCACCGCGCAGCCGTCCCCGTCCTGCACGAACTGCATCGGATGACCGGCTGCGTCGTCCATCTCGCCGTACTCGACGACACCGACATCGTCTATCTCGAGAAGATCGGTGGACGCCTCGCCGGGTCGGTACCCACCAGGGTCGGGGGCCGCCGGCCGGCACGGCACACCGCGGCGGGTAAGGCGATGCTCGCCGCCACCGCACTCGACGACGCCGATCTCGTACGAGTACGAGAATCGGGCTTCGCCTTCGAGAAGGAAGAATCGCTGCGCGGATTCGGCTGTGTCGCAGCGTCGATCGGACCGGAACACGATCCTGTTGCGGCCATCTCGGTGTGCGGTCCGGTACGTTCGATGCCGTTCGATCATCGCCTCGCCAACCCTGTGCGTGCCGCCGCCACCCGAATCTGGCGCGACTACCAGGACCAACTCGTCGGTGTCTCCCCCGTCCTCGGCCGGAACCGGGCGTGGAGTACGCACCGGGTCATGGAGCCGGCATGACCGACGCCCCGCACACGTCCCCCTCACCGCCGGTCCGCGCGATGCTCGACACACTGAATGCGAATTTTCCCGCAGTGCACACCATGACCGGCCTGGCCGCCCGCGCAGCGGTGGCCGCACGCCGCGCACCGAATCCGTCGCCCCAGCCTGTCGGCCGCATCGAGGACCACCGAATCGGCTCCGGAGTACGAGTGCGTGTCTACGTGCCCGACACGTCCGCACCCACCCCGCTGATCGTATTCGCGCACGGCGGCGGGTTCGTGTTCTGCGATCTCGACTCGCACGACGGGATCTGCCGAGCAATGTGCAATGCCACCGCCTCCGTCGTGGTCTCGGTCGAGTATCGGCTCGCCCCGGAGCATCGGGCCCCAGCGGCCGCAGAAGATGTGTATCTCGCGCTCGAATGGGCCCACGACCGTGCACCGCAATTCGGCGCCGATCCGGCGCGGCTGGCAGTCGCGGGCGACAGCGCAGGCGGAAACCTCGCCGCGGTGGTGGCCATAACAGCACGAGACCGCGGCGGGCCACATCTGCGCGCACAAGCACTGCTGTATCCGGTGATCGACGACGACTTCGGCACCGACAGCTACCGACGCTACGCCGACGGTTACTACAACACGCGCGCAGCAATGCAGTGGTACTGGCAGCAATACGCACCAGGCGGCGCACTCACAGCAGACGTGTCACCGATGCGCGCCGATACGCTCACCGGCCTCCCCCAGGCCGTGATGGTCACAGCGGGCCTCGACCCGTTGCACGACGAAGGGGTCGCCTACGCGCAGCGGCTACGCTCGGATTCCGTTCCGGTGCGGCACTTGGATTTTCCAGGACTGTTCCACGGATTCCTGTCGTTTCCGTCGCTCGCTGAAAGCACCGCGGCCGCCGACGCCGTCTGGGCGGCATTCCGGAAGATTCTCACCCCGGCCCGTTCTCATTCGCTCCCGCGCTGAAGTCCGATCACGATCTCCTCGACACTGCGCCACGATCCCGGGTCGAGCGGCACTATGCTGCCCGAGACGGTGAGGCGGGCCTGCTCGAACTCTCTTGCTGCTTGGTCGATCTCATCGAAAAGAGTACGCGACAGTTCGATCTCCGCATCGAAGTAGCGGACCGCCCACTGCAAGCTCATGCGGGGAAATGCCCACGCCGGCTCGCGCGACGAATGCTCGGCGTGCAGTGCCGCGCGATCGCGCAGTTCTTCCATGTTGTCGATGTGAGCTCGGACAAGCTCTTTGAGATGTTCGGGGTCGTTGAGGTGACCCAACCACATTCGAAGCATCACGCCGTGCTTGAGGACCGGGATTTCCACCGGGGCGCTACGCGACCATGCCCCGACCGCGTCTTTGCCCGCTGCCGTGACGCTGTACACCCGGCGTCCGCGCACACCGGCCTCCGCGACCGCGCGCGACTCCACGAGTCCCATGTTCTCCAGCTTCTTGAGCTCGCCGTACACCTGACTGACCGACGGGCTCCAATAGAAGAAGCCGATGCTCCAATCCGCCCACTTCTTCAGATCGTTGCCCGACAGCTCCTCACCGAACGAGAGCATGCCGAGCACAGCCCAGCTCGTCGCAGGTAGCGACGGATACGAAGGCTCGACATATTCCGGGTGATCCGACATCCATCCGAGCCTAACAACCGCCTAGCGAACCGGAGGACCTCATCGACCGCTGAGCGAACACGTCCGCTGGGCGGGAGAGAGGGATCACACCGAACCACTCTGTCCGTACCGTGACCAGGCATGATGGAACGACCTGATCATATGGAACCCGTGTCGTGCGGCTGCGGCACCACCGTGTTCGTCGAAAAGTTCAGTGCAGCCCATACGAGCGTGCAGTGGCCCGCGCGCACGGTGTGTCCTCAGCTCGTCCACGAGCAGACGCCCGGTGGCTGGAACCCGACCTGCCCGTCGCTGCGGCGCGCGATCGACGACGCCTGCGAATCCGGTCGTATCGGTGAGACACTGCGCCACGATCCGCCACCGGTCCGCTTCAGCCGCGTCGACGCCTGAGACCACTGACCACCGGCCCGGCATCGATGTAGGTCATGTGCTCAGCGTTGAGTGCTGCCGGCATCGACGGGCAGCGCCACCGCCGTGATGTAGCGGGCCTCATCCGAAGCAAGGAACAGAGCAGCGTTGGCCACGTCGACCGGCTCGATCCACGGCACGTCGAGAAGGTTCATGGTGCGTGCCGCCTCGGCGAACTCTTTCCTGCTCGGCTCTGTTGTGTCCGGGCGGAACTTCGCCCGCACAGCCGGATTCTGGATCATCAGGGTGTCGACATTTGTCGGGTGTACTGTGTTCACCCGAACTCCATGCGGTGCAAGTTCTTTCGCGAGTGATCGCATGAGACCGACCACACCGTGCTTCGCTGCGGTGTAGTGGGCGACGCCCACCAGACCCCGAAGACCCGCGATCGAGCTCGTCAGCACCATCGCCCCACCGCCGCGGGCAATGAGGTGCTCGGCGGTCACTGCGCACGTGATCCACACCCCGGTCAGATTCACGTCGAGCATCGTGCGCCACTGCTCTTCGGATAGCTCGACGGCAGGCGCGGACGACGTGATACCCGCTGTTGCGCACACGATGTCGAGCCCGCCCCATTCGGAGACAGCTTCGTCGACCGCAGCGGCCATACCGTCGCGATCTCGCACGTCCACCACCGCGGTCCGTACTCTCGCGCCGCAGGCACGAACCATATCGGCGGTCTCGGAGAGGTCGTCCACGCTCGCCGGCGGAGTCACGACCGACTCCACTGCGCCGCACAGGTCCAGCGCGATCACGTCCGCGCCTTCCTCGGCGAACCGCACCGCTTGCGCCCGCCCGATTCCTCGGGCCGCGCCCGTGACGAGCGCGACCCTACCCTGCACCCTGCCCGCATTACGTTTCTGCACACTCGGTTTCGTCACGTTCACACCTTCTCCGTCAAACCTGCATCGACCGGGAGGCACGTGCCGGTCATGTAGCGGGATTCATCCGACACGAGGAACACCACGGCGTTGCTCACGTCCACCGGATCCACCCACGGGACGGGCAGGATGTTCCGTGCGGCGAGGACTGCCGCGGCGTCGGTCTCCGTCGGGTCGGCGATGTCCGGGCGTAGCCGCGCGAACACCCGCGGATCGATGATCATCGGCGTGCGTACCGACCCCGGTTGCACCGTATTCACCCGGATACCCCGGCCACCGAGTTCGTTCGCGAGGGTGCGGGCAAGTCCGATCACGGCATGCTTGGCTGCACTGTACGGCGCGGCCGTCGCGATCGCTCTGGAACCTGCAGTGGACGCGATGATCACCACCGCACCTCCGTCGGCCAGGTGCGGCTCGGCGGCCGACACGGTGTTCCACACGCCGGTGAGGTTGACATCGAGTGCCCGCTGCCAGTCATCGGTGGCGATCGTCCACGCCGGACCGGGCGTGTCGTAGACGCCGGCATTGGCAACCACGGCGGTCAGCGGACCGAGAGCCGCCGACGCCGACGCCATCGCCTCGGCCATCGCCGCCCGGTCGCGCACGTCCACCGTGGCAGTCACGCATCGCTGTCCGGTGCACCCGACAGCGTCGGCGACCGAATCCATGTCGGTGCCGGCAAGATCGAGTGCCACGATGTCTGCGCCCTCCTGCGCCATCCGGACGCAGTGACTCGTCCCCATGCCGCCGGCTGCACCCGTCACCGCAACGACGGCGCCGTCCAGACGCCCCGTCATTCGGTCACCGCCGCAACGATGTCGAAGTTCCGACTCCCGACAAGGTCGAATCCGTCGTACCCGGTTTCGGCGACGCGCGCACAAATCTCCCGGTAGGAAGCGAATCCACCGATGAACAACATGAAACCGCGGGGCTTGCCGGGAATGTTCGCTCCCGTGTACCAGGAGTCCGCGCGTGGGAACAGCGTCCGGTCGGCGCGCTCGGCCAGTTCGGCCTGCCACCGGTCGACAGCATCGGCACGCGCTTCCAGACCACGGTCGCCGTTGATGTCTACGTGGGCTATGGCGTCGGCGATCCAGTCGATGTGGTCCTCGGCTCCGAGGATCATGTTCGCAAGCACACTCGGGCTGCCCGGCCCGGTGACGAGGAACAGGTTGGGGAAACCGTCGACGCCCAGTCCGAGATAGGTCCGTGGGCCGCCCTGCCAATGCTCGCGCAGCTTCCGGTCGCCGCGTCCGCGGATATCGATCCGGTCGAGTGTGCCGGTGAGGGCGTCGAAGCCGGTCGCGTAGACGAGAGCATCCAGATCGTGATGCGTCTCGGTGGTACGAACCCCGGTGCCCGTGATCTCGGTGATCGGCGTCTTCCGTAGATCCACGAGAGAGACGTTGTCGCGGTTGAAAGTCGTGTAGTAACCCGAATCGGTGACGATCCGTTTGGTACCGATCGGATGATCCTTCGGGATCAGACGATCGGCGATCTCCGGGTCGTCGACCATCGCGCGGATCTTCCCCTCGACGAACGCCCTGGCGGTGTCGTTGGCTTCCAGGTTCGAAGTCTGGTCGGGGAAGGTCTTCGCGAACAGGACACCACCCATGTTCCAGCGCTGCTCGTAGGCGGCACGACGCTCCTCCTCGTCGACTTCGAGTGCGCACTTCGAATGCGGATGGAATGGGGACCCGCCTCCGCTGAGCCGCGACAACCTGCGCCGCTCCGCGTACCCCGCCTTGTGCTCACGCCGCTGCTCATCGGTCAACGGTGCATTGCCCGCGGGCACCGAGTAATTGGCGGTGCGCTGGAACACGGTCAGATGTTCCGCGTGCTCAGCGATCACAGGAACCGACTGGATTCCCGACGAACCGGTGCCGATCACTCCCACCCGCATGCCGCTGAAGTCGACACCCTCGTGCGGCCAGGCGGCAGTGTGGAACACAGAGCCCGCGAATCGGTCACTGCCGGGGATCGCTGGAGTGTTCGCAGTCGAGAGGCTTCCTGTGGCAAATACACAGAACCTGGCGCGCACCCGCTCACCGCCGTCAGTGCTCACCTCCCACACGACGCTGTCCTCGTCGTACACGGCCGACACCACACGCGTACCGAACGTGAACGCGGAACGCAGATCGAAACGGTCGGCGACGTGGTTCAGATAGCGCAGGATCTCGGGCTGGGTCGCGTACTTCTCGCTCCAGTCCCAGTCCTGCTGCAGTTCGTCCGAGAACGAGAACGAGTAGTCGACGCTCTCGACGTCGCACCGCGCGCCCGGGTACCGGTTGAAGAACCACGTGCCACCGACGTCGTCCCCTGCCTCGAAACCGCGGACCGAGAGCCCGTCGCGATTGAAGCGGTGTACCGCATACATCCCGGCGACACCAGCGCCGACCACGACGACGTCCACATCTGCTGGTTGTGTCATGGCCGCGACGGTAGAGACACCATCGATCGGTCGGATACGGGCTCTCCCGGTGGGCGGTCATTCACGGAGGGAAGGTGTCGAGCCCCCATCGACGAAGAAAAGCCCCACCAGCGTTACTGCTGGTGGGGCTTTCTGCTGTGCGCCCGAAGGGATTCGAACCCCTAACCTTCTGATCCGTAGTCAGATGCTCTATCCGTTGAGCTACGGGCGCATGGGTATTCAGTTTTTCTATCGACGGTGACGCTACACCATCGTGGCGGAGGCGAGAGGATTTGAACCTCCGGTCCCCTGTAAGGGGGACAACTCATTAGCAGTGAGTCCCATTCGGCCGCTCTGGCACGCCTCCTTGCGGGGTTTCGATTCTCTCGAACCGCCGGGGCAAAACATTACACAACCACTCCACAGAAAAGCAAAACGCCTGATCAGCGGAGGTTACTGTCGAACCAGTCGAAGATTCTGCGCCTCGCGTCGACGATCGCGGCCTCGCGCGGATCCTCGTCCGGATCGACGCCGGAATGCACGACCGGAGGCTCGTCGGGACGGTGCTCGAGACCCTCATAGCTCACCACGAGCGTCGGCGCATCCGATTTGCTCGCGGATTCACTGAGTTGCTCGACCTCACCGCCGGGAGTGTTCGGGTCGTCGGTGCCGTACAGGCCGAGCCACGGCGCGCGCAGCGACCTCACCAGATCGACGAGTGGCGGGACGACGGGACGCAACGACTCGACGATGCCCGGCGCTGCGACACTGACGACTGCACCGACCGGCCGCGTGGTGCCGACCCACATCGCTGCGGTCCCTGCCTCGTCGAAGCCGAGGAGGCCGACCATGTCCATCCGGATGCCGACATCGGTGATCCACGCGAAGGTGGCGTCAGCATTGACGCGGGCCGCCTCTGCGAACAGGGCGGCCTCGTCGGAACCCGGACCTCGGCTGTGGAGGTCGGGTGCCACGATCAACCAGCGTTCGTCGGCGAGCGCCTGCATGAAGTCGAGGAGTTCCGGCGAGAACACGCGCGCGCGATGCAGCAGCACGATGCAGCCCCGGGGGGTCACGTCCGGACGAACGACGGTGAGCGGCAACTCACCCGCGTCCCCTGCCAACGGTGCAGCATCCTTGCTGATTTCCGGCATGGTGTCCACGATGACACGACCATCCGAGTCGCGCATGCAAACTTCGGGAGCATAATCGGCTGGTGACTCCGCGTACCCGCCCCGATCTTGCCTCGATTCCTGCCTACGTTCCCGGGCGCACCGTCCCGAACGCGGTGAAGCTCGCCAGCAACGAGACGACCCTGGGTCCGCTCCCCAGTGTTCTCGACGCGATCCTGCAGGCAGCGGCCACTGTCAACCGGTATCCCGACAATGGCTCCGCCGAGCTCATCGCTGCACTGGCGGCACGTCTCGACATGTCGGCAGACCGTATCGCTGTGGGATGCGGATCGGTGAGCCTGTGCCAGGAACTCGTGCAGATCACCTGCAACGACGGCGACGAAGTCATCTACTCGTGGCGGTCGTTCGAGGCCTACCCCGTGGTCTGTGCGGTCGCGGGCGCCACTGCGGTGCCGGTGCCGAACACCCCCGACCACGGCCACGACCTGAAGGCCATGCTCGCGGCGATCACCGACCGCACGCGGCTGATCTTCGTGTGCAATCCGAACAACCCGACGGGCTCGTGCCTCGGGAAGGACGAATTGGAACAGTTCCTCGACGCCGTCCCGTCCCACATCGTCGTGGCCCTCGACGAAGCGTATTTCGAGTACATGCGCGCCGCCCCCGGCGAGGATCTCCCGGACGGAATCTCGCTCGCTGCGGGGCGCCGCAACGTCGTGGTGTTGCGGACCTTCTCGAAGGCCTACGGTCTGGCCGGCCTCCGGGTCGGCTACGCCGTCGCCGATCCGGAAATCATCGTCGCGATGAGCAAGGTCCACACGACCTTCTCCGTGAACTCACTCGCCCAGAGAGCCGCGATCGCATCGCTCGAGGCAGCGGGCGAATTGCTCGCACGCACCGAAGGTGTCCTCTCCGAACGGGAACGCGTGCGCGCTGCTCTGATCGAGGCCGGCTACGTGGTACCGCCCAGCGAGGCGAACTTCGTATGGCTTCCGCTCGGCGAGAGATCGGCGGCGTTCTCGGCTGCTGCCGCTGAGGCCGGTGTGATCCTGCGCAACTTCACAGGGGAAGGCGTCCGGATCTCGATCGGCGATCCACACGAGAACGACCTGTTCGTGGCCTATGCGACCGGTGCGGGCCGGGAACTCGCGGGCGTCGCCTGACCTTGGCGAGACCCAACCGTTATCGCTGGGTATCGGACGCGTTATTCGCCGCTGTCAGACTCGATCGGTCGAAATGACCGGCGAGTACGGAGGAACGGATGGGCGGACGCGCTGCACTGCGACGCGCGCTGTCCATCGTCGCAGCGCTCTCCGCCGTGACCGCTGCCGCAATCGGACATGCGGGAGCGCTACCCCCCGACGCGGTGCCGCTGCGTCTGATCACCTTCGGTGACCTCCACGGCAACCTGCTGCCGCCGCAAGGCCCGCAGAGCGAAGTGGTTCGCTCGGACGGCCAGTCGGTACCCGCGGGCGGCGCCGCCTATCTCGCCTCATACGTCGACCAGCTCCGTGGACAGGCCGACGATTCGGTGCTGTATGCAGTGGGCGACTCCTGGGGTTCGTCGCCGATCGAATCGGCGATGTTTCACGACGAACCGACAATCGAATTCCTCAACGATCTCGATGTCACGGCCGCAGCTCTCGGCAACCACGAGTTCGACAACGGGTTCACGGAGCTGCAACGACTACGCGACGGTGGATGTCACCCGGAAGACGGCTGCCGGTTCAGCGAGTCCTACGACGGCGCGGACTTCCCCTTCCTCGGCGCCAACGTCACGACCGCCGACGGCACGCCGGCTGCACTGCCCTTCGATGTCAGCTATGTAGACGGAATTCCTGTTGCTGCAATAGGGGTCCTGCCCCGCAACACTCCCGAATACATTCGCAGCGATTCGATCGAGAATCTGCATTTCGGCGACGAGATCGAAGCGGTGAACCGCACTGCCGACACTCTCGACGCACTCGGGATCCGTTCCATCATCCTGTTGTACAAGGGCGATATCGCCGCGGGCAGCGACGCCGATCCGTGCAGCCTCGACAACGGACGCGCCAAGGAGGTCACCACCACCGTCTCGTCGCATGTCGATCTCATCGTCACCTCCGACGGCGAGGGACAGTTCAACTGCAGCTATCCCGACCCCTCCGGACAGCAACGCACGGTGCTGCAGGGCGCCTCACGAGGGCGGATCCTCTCTGTCGCAGACATCATGATCGACCGGGCCACCCGCGACGTCGTGCGCGACCGGACAGTCGCGTTCAACCAGGTGATCACCCACGACATCACGCCCGATCCGCGCACCGAGAATTTCGTTGCCGAGGTTGCCGACAGATCGTCCGACACGGCCGCCCAGAAAGTCGGGCACATCGCAGCGGACATCACCCGCGACCGCTCGCCCAGCGGTGAATCGTCACTCGGAAACCTCGTCGCAGACGCCCAACTCGCAGCGACCGCGCCCCTCGGAGCGCAGATCGCCTTGACCAACCCCGGCGGACTCCGCGGCGACCTGTACTTCGACGACGACGGCGCCGTCACCTACGGCGAGGCGTATGGGGTTCAGCCGTTCGGAAATCTCCTCCAGGTCCTCGAAATGACCGGCGCTCAGCTCACCGCGGTTCTCGAACAGCAGTTCCAGACAGATATCACCGGCGCTGCGCTCGAGCGGATCCTGGCGCCGTCGCACAATCTGCACTACACCCTCGACAGGTCGGCTCCCTCGGGACAGCGAGTCCGCGACATCACTGTCTCAGGTGCGCCCCTCGACCTCGAAGCCATCTATTCCGTTGCCGTCAACGACTACCTCGCCGGTGGCAGCGACGGATTCTCTGTCTTCACCGAAGCCCGGTCGCGCGTCGGGGCAGGCGAGGAACTCACGGCTCTGACAACGTTCCTGTCGAACCCCACCCCGAGCCGGCCCCCTTCCCGCGACCGCATACACCTCTTCTGACCTACGCGGACGCCTCGACGTCAGAGCCCGAGCGCATCCTCGAGCGTGGGCCATGCCGTCTTGATGTCGTCTTCCCAGTACGCCCACGAGTGCGTGCCCCACGGTCGATACACAACGGTCGCAGGAATGTGCAGCTCGCGGAGCCTGCGGTCGAAGGTGAGGGTGCAGATGAACGCACCCATCTCGAGGGGGACGCCCGTCGACATCGGCTCGTTCGCCACCGCGAAGTCGTGCGGACCCAGCAGTCCGTTGCCGGTGCTGATGAACACCTCCTTGCCGCGCAACTGATCAGCGTGGACGTACGGGTCGTGTGCAGCCCAATCCGGGTCGTCCGGCGGACCCCACATGTTGTCGGGGTTTCCACCCTTGTAGACGACCGTGGCGCGCACCGAGTTTCGGGTCGAGTCCTGCTGGGTGTCGAGGCAGCCACTCAACGCCGCCACTCCCTCGTACAGATCCGGATTGCGGGTGATCAGCATCATCGCTGCGGTCGCGCCCATCGACAGCCCGGCAACCGCGTTGGTTCCGTTGCCGTTGAACCGCGCGTCGATGATCGGCGGGAGTTCTTCGGTGAGGAACGTTTCCCACCGGTTGACCCCGAGGATCGGGTCCGGTCGCTGCCAGTCGGTGTAGTAACTGCCCGTCCCACCCACGGGGAGCACCACATTCACGTTCTTGTCCGCAACGAAGTCGACGATGTCGGTCTCCTTCGTCCAGGTGCTCTCGCGGTACTCGCTTTCTTCACCCGCGCCGACACCATCGAGGAGATACAGCGTCGGGCGCGGTCCGTCCCACGCCGGGTGCAGCACCTGGACCTGGACGACCGTCCCCATCGAAGGCGAAAACACGAACAGTGCCGTGCGACTGTCGGTGATGCGCTCGGTGTGATCGATCACCGCAGCCTGTGGAGATGGCTGAGCGTGCCCGACGGCAGGTCCGGACAGTGGTAACAACAGCGCCACAGCTAAGGCGGCGATCGACCTCTTGTGCATACAGCTCCTCGTCCCCCGACGACCGGAGTTCGATCTCAACCCGTCCGGCATCTCCGGGTCAAGCCAACTGGAAGCGACCCTAGTTGTCGGCGCCGCACATCGTGCGAATTCAGCCCATCTCGGACGATTCGGGCGTAAAAGGCGTCTCAGTCGAGCTCGTTCCGACGCAGATACGCGAGCACAGCCAGCACCCGACGATTCGTGTCGTCGGTGGGTGGCAGCACCAGTTTGTTGAAAATGTTACCGACATGCTTGCCCACGGCCGACTCCGTGATGAACAACTGAGCGGCGATAGCAGCGTTCGAATGTCCCTCGGCAATCAAGGCGAGCACCTCGCGCTCGCGCGGCGACAACTGTGCCAACGGATCCCGCCGGCGCCGGAACAATTGCTGGACGACCAAGGGATCGATCACCGTGCCACCGGAAACCACCTGGCGCAGCGTGGAAACGAACTCCTCGACATCGACCACGCGATCTTTGAGCAGATAACCGACGCGCCCGCCGTCTGCCCCCAGAAGTTCGTCGGCGTAACTCAATTCGACGTACTGGCTCAGCGCGACCACGGCGAGCTCCGGGTAGGTCCGTCGCAATTCCACTGCCGCGCGCAACCCCTCGTCGGTGAACCCCGGCGGCATCCGCACATCGGTCACGACCAGGTCCGGACGGTGCTCGGCGACAGCCGTTTCCAATGCCACGGCGTCCGGGACCGACGCGACGACCTCGAACCCGAATCGCTCGAGCATCGCGGCAAGACTTTCGCGCAGCAGTGCGCCGTCCTCGGCGAGGACCACTCGCACAGCAGTCAGTTCTCGATCCACGGCAACTCCACTCGGACGACGGTGGGCCCGCCGGGCGGGCTGGACAGCAGCATTCTGCCGTCGACCGCAGCGACCCGGTCGGCCAGGCCCGTCAGACCGCTCCCCCGTTTCGGATCCGCACCGCCGCAGCCGTCGTCCACGACCTCGACGACCAGCAGATCCCCGGCCCGCCGGACGGTCACGTCGACTGCCGTCGCACCCGCGTGTTTGGCGATGTTGTTGAGCGCTTCGACCACCACGAAATAGGCTGCAACCTCGATGTCCGGCGACGGGCGCGGCGAGATCTCCGCGGTGACGGAGACCGGGACCGCGAAGTCCTCGGCCAACTCACGTAGGGCATCGGGTAGGCCGCGGTCGGTGAGCACCCTGGGGTGGATTCCCCGGATGAGTTGCCGCAGTTCCGCCATCAGGTCCTTGGCCTGGTCATGTGCCAGCGACACACTTTTCGCGGCGGCGGAATCCGGAGGGAGGTCGAGCTTGGCCATGCCCAACTGCAGAGTGAGATTGACGAGCAACGACTGCGCGCCGTCGTGCAGGTCGCGCTCGATCCTGCGGCGTTCCGCCTCGAACGCATCGACCAGCCGGGCCCGAGACCGGGACACCTCGACAAGTCGAGCGCGAAGCGCGTCGGGGTCATCGCCGCACAGTAACGACCGGGCGAGTGCACCGTGCAGTCCCGCACACAGGGCAATCACATACGGGATCGTCGGAAGCAGAAGCAGACCAGCGATCGCATAAGGAAGAGCTTGATCGACCGACGTGATCTGGCTGAAGCCGAGCGCGACCGCCTCGTCACCGTCACCTACAACCAAGGGACTGGCCACCATCACGACGATGAGTCCGGTGATCACCGCGGCCAGGAACAACAATGCGGGAATCAACGTGAGCAGCAGGACTGCGTAGCCGAGTTCTCTCCACGTCGCGGCCTCGGTGTAGCGGGTGCGCACCCAGGGCCACAGGCCCGCGGCGGGAGGAGCGCGGTGCGCCGAGAGCGCCCGATCGCTGCTCACCAGACGCAGCCGCATACGTTCCAGAGTCGCCAGCGGTATCGCCACCAACGGGCCGAGCCCGAACACCAGCACCACGCCGAGAACACCGAGGAACAACACCCTGCCGAGCGGTTGCGGATACATGCCGTCGCCCGCCCACACGATCAGGATCAACCACGGGACGCAGAACGCTGCGAACGGCAGCGCCACCGCGCATGCCACCGGGACGGTGGTCAGCAGATAGCCGAGCGAGCGCCACAACCACCCTGTCAGCAGGAAGCGTCGCCGTGTGATCGCGGTGAGCACCGTGGTCGGTTCAGCAGAGGACACTCGAATGAGCCTATCGACGCAGCCGCTGTTTCGGGATGAGGTGAGGTGTAGCCGGAGGGTGGTGCTGACACCACCTCCGATCCGCCGCGTGGCCCCAGTGACCGCACCACCGACGAAATGGTCGGCTGTAGTCATGCAACTGGAGCTGAACAACGTCACCAAAACCTATCGAGGTAAACAGGCCGTCACCGACGTCAGCATGCGGATCGGACCGGGGGTTCTCGGCCTCCTCGGACCCAACGGAGCCGGCAAGTCGTCGCTGATGCGCATTCTCTCGACGATCACTCGGCCGACTTCCGGGACGGTCACGTGGAACGGCACCGACATCGTCGCTCGGCCTGAACCGCTCCGACGCGTCCTCGGCTACCTCCCACAGGATTTCGGTGTCTATCCGAATCTCAGTGCCGGCGAGTTCCTCCGGTATCTCGCCGCGGTCAAGGGTTTGAGCACGCGATCTACCAAGGAGCGGGTCGACGAACTGCTCGAACTGGTCAACCTCACCGACACCGGATCGCGACCGGTGGGCAAGTTCTCCGGCGGCATGCGCCAGCGCGTCGGAATCGCACAGGCGCTTCTGGGCGACCCTGAACTTCTCGTCGTCGACGAACCGACGGTCGGGCTGGACCCCGAAGAACGCATGCGGTTCCGCAACTTGCTCGGGGATCTGGCGTCCGAACGGATCGTCATCCTGTCCACCCACATCGTGTCGGACATCGAAGCGATCGCCGACGACATCGCAATCCTCACCGCCGGCGAACTGCGTCGGCGCGGCACCCCCGAGGAACTGCTCCGTTCAGCGGACGGCCTGGTGTGGGAAGCGATCGTCCCCATCGATGCCGTTGCCGACGTCCGGCAGCGAGCGACGATCACCCGCACCGTCCGAACATCACGCGGCGTGCGGGTTCGTGCGGTCGCGCACATGCCTCCGGTGGAGGGGGCTCGCCCTGTCGAACCCGACCTCGAAGACGCGTATGTCAGTGCGGTACATACTCCGATCACCGCTGCCGGGGTGACCCGATGACAAGCGCCGTTGCTGCCGTCGCGGCAGCAGATTTCCGCGACCGTGCCCGGCGTCCCGCGTTCCTGGTCACGGTGCTCGGCGCCATCGCGCTCGGGTATGTTGCCATCCCGCCCGCTTCCGCCACCTACGCGATGGTGAAGGTCGGGTCGTTCCGGGGAATGTACGACAGCGCGTATATCGGCATGATGCTCGCCATGATCGGCAGCCTGTGGCTGCCACTGTTCGGGTTCTACGTCGTCCGCAGCAGCATCGCGCGCGACATCTCCACCGGCGTAGGAGAAACGCTTGCCGCATCCCCGCTGCGCACTCCGATGTATCTGCTGGGAAAGTACCTCAGCAACCTGATGGTGCTGGCAGCGATGGCTGCCGCACTCGCCTTCATCGCACCCGTGATGCAGCTCCTCCGCGGGGAATCCACGAGCCTCGACATGACTGCACTCTGGCTTCCGATCGTGTTGTTCTGTCTTCCGGTCCTGACGGTGGCCGCAGCAGCAGCTGTGGTGTTCGAGACGATCCCGATCCTGCGCGGTGGTGCGGGAAACATACTGTGGTTCTTCGTCTATCCGTCGATGTTCCTCGCCGGGATTCCGCTGATCTACGGCACGATCACCGCAGGGTTCCAGACCGACCTGGCCGCCGAGCACCCCGGCATGGACGACGAGATCTCGATCGGTCTCACCGCGGAACCCGGTGCGCTCGGGCAGTTCACGTGGTCCGGAATGGACTTCGATGCGACTCTCGTCGCAGCCGGTGTGGGATTGATTGCGGTATCGACGCTCGTCGCGGTCGTGCCGTCGTTCTGGTTCACTCGGTTCGATCCGTCAAGGCTGCAGATTTCCCTCTCGACGATTTCCACCCAGACGCCCTCGGAAACACCGGAATCGACGGCTACACAGGCATTCTCACGAACCGTACGAGGACTGTCCCCGGTCGAGCGTGGGCACGCGTTCCTGGGGCTGTTGATCGGCGAAGTGCGTATCCATCTCGGCAGCGTGTCGCGGTGGTGGTGGCTCACACTCGCGATAGTGACGGTCGCAGCCCTCGCGGTTCCCGCTGATCGCATCGGCACCGCCCTGCTCTTCGCGTGGTTGCTGCCGGTGCTGCTGTGGTCGCGTCTCGGCACACTCACCTACGAACAGGGCGTCGACCCCCTTGTGGAGTGCGGTGTCTCGCCGCGCATCCGTCTCATCGCCGAGTGGGGGGCAGGTGTGCTCATTGCGGCCGTCGCCGGTGTGGGCCCGCTCGTGAAGATGCTCCTTGCACTGGACTGGACCGGCGTAACTGCGTGGGTTGCGGGCGCCACGTTGATCCCCGCTCTTGCACTGCTGATCGGGTCGATCGGACGCGGTGCACGCCTATTCCAAGCGGTCTACCTGGTGATCTGGTACGCCGTGCTCAACGGAGTCGCCGCCGTCGACGTCATGGGTGCGCTCCGCACCGACGGGTCGCTCAGTGGCCCTTCTCCACTGTTCTCACTCGGCATCAGCGCAGTGTTGGTCGCCGCTTCCTTACTCGTTCTGGAGGTTCGTCATGCCCGTCGTTGAAAACCTGGCCCGGAAGCCCCTTCTGTCTGCCGGGATTGCAGCACTGACACTCTCGACGCTTGCACTCACCGGATGCACCGCCGGTTCGACGAGTCAGGAGCAGCGGACCGACACCTACAACGGCACGATCACCTCCGTCACACTCGATCTCGATGATGCGGGTGCGAAGCAACTCGGTGTCACCACCGCGTCGCTGAGCGCACAGGTGATCGGCTCCGACCGTGACGACATCGAGGTCCGGCGCGCCCTCGAGTTCACCGACGGCGACAAGCCCGATGAGACGATCGACACCGATTCGTCCGGCCTGACGATCAGCGCGCGGTGCCCCGACAGGTTCGCCGTGGGTAGCCCCACCTGCGTCGCCCGCTACGAGATCTCCGTCCCCTACGGCACTGTGATCCAAGGAAATTCGAAGTTCGGAGATCTGACGGTGACCGACACCCGTGCCGCCGTCGACCTGAATTCCCGCTACGGTGACGTCGCGTTGGTCGTAGGCCCGGGCAGTTACGCGGTCGACGCCGTGTCTGCGGCGGGACCAGCCACAGTCGAGATACCGCAGGACCCAAGCGGAATCCCGATACGGATGCGATCCGGAGACGGTGCCGTCACCGCCACAACGCAAGTCGGATGACCTTGGACTTTCGTGAGAGTGCATCTGAAAACTCCGGGTCGGAGTCAAGCAGAACGGACAAGCCGACGTTACGTCGTGACGATCACACGAGAATACCCAACCAGCGTGTGCTTCGGGAGGGCTGAGCGGCCTGGCGGATTGGTATCCGGTGGGCACCGCGTAGAGAGAGGGCATTTGCGCAGGTCCGCTCCTGCGATGAGCCCCGTGTGAGGCCTGTGGGCGCAGTGGACGCACATCCCGCATATCCCGCGTATGCTGGTGGTGGATCAGGAGGTGAGTCCATGACGACACGACCAGAGGTGATGTCGACAGCGACGCAGGCGCGGGTGTCGAAGACCCTCGACGATGTGGCCGCCGAGTTCGAAACGTTGCTCGGCAAGGATGCTCCGGCGTTGCGTGCGATCCGGCACCTAGCCGCCAGCTTTCCGACCTCGAGTGCTGATGCCGCGACCGAGACCGACGGCGTGGAGGACGACTGGGGACCGGCCATGTCCGCTGAAGAGGCCGCCGAGCTCGAACAGGCCAACCTCGCGCTCCAAGTGGAGCAGCGGCGCGAGCAGCTGAATGTGTCGTTCTCTCGGGTTCAGGCAGCCGACATGCTCGGGATCTCTCCACAGACGGTGTCGGAGTGGGTGGCCCAGCACCGCCTCGTCGGGTTGAAGGACGGGCGCGAGTGGCGTTTCCCCGCATGGCAGTTCACCCCGGACAACTCGGAGCCGGTCCTGCCGAATCTGCGTCGGCTCGTCGATGCCTTCCCGGGCGGAGTGGTGAGCCTGTCGCGGTGGATGAGCCGGCCGAACGACAATTTCGCCGGCCGCACGCCCGCGCAGGAGATGGTCTGTGACAGTGACCATGTGTTCGCGATCGTCGAGACACTGGCAGCCGCCTGATGGCCAAGCCTCTCGAGGCACCGGCGCGGCCGTTGCCCGCCGCCGATCACCGGTGGGCATGGACGCCGGCCGACGGAACGGCAGCACCGTGGTACGGGATCTATCACCGCGATCGGTTCACCCCGAACGGGGCGACGTTCCGGTCGTTCGGGCCGCTCGCCCAGTTCGATCACCACAGCGCGTCTTTCGCGGCGCCGGCGGTCGACGCTGACGGGCGGTCGGTGATCTACCTGGCGGTCGATCTCGCGACATCCGCGTGTGAGGCGTTCGGCGAGGCCGGGGTCGCGCCACTGTGCTCGAACTGGCGCGTTGCCCGGTTGCGTCCGCTGCGCGAGATCGACACCTACAACCTGGATCAGCCGGGCGCGGCGATGGCGATCGGTGCGCTGCCCGCGCTCGCATCCGGCAACGAGAACCGCGAGCTGACCCAGCAGTGGGCCCGCGCGATATATGAGGATCAGCCTGCCACGGCGAAGGTCGAGGGAACCCACTACCGGTCCGCGTACCGCGGCGGTCGGGGGCGCCGGTTGCTTCTGAAGGCATTGCAGGGGACCGGCATTCCGGTCACGCCGGTTCCGGATGCGGACTGCGTCAAGTGCCGCAATTCGTTGTAGGACAGAACATTACGAGTTGGATGCGATGTGCGCAGTGGCTGGCATAGTCACCACCCCCTATAGGGACGTGTCATAACCACTGTTCAAATAGGGTGTTCTGTCGATTCGGTTGCTTTCCACTGTCAGGTCCGTCTCGATCAGCACTATCCCTATAACCCCTATGGGGCTATAGGTGTCGCTGCGATGTGCCGTCCGTGCAGAGGTGATGGCCGCCGGCGCATGAATTCGTGGGTGATGACCTCGGTCTCGTAATCCTCGAGGCGGTCGAGGAGCTGGTCGAGCTCGGCGATGGTGAGTTCGACGGTGCCCAGTTCGGCGATCTCCGCAAGGCCGGCCTCGGTGGCGAGGTCGCTGCGGGCGCGTAGGTCGGCAAGGAGGTGGTCGAGGCTGGGGTGTCGTCGCTGGCCACGGCCTCGAGAATAGAGCCATGAACTGGAATTGGAGGGCTACGCGCCACACGGCGGCCGTGTCGAAGCGAAAAGAAGAACCCGCACCCTGCCGGAGAGGACAGAGTGCGGGTTCCGTGTGGTTGATGACGTGGCGGCAGAGGCACTCTCGTCGCGCGGGCCTCGTAGCTAGTCGCAGTAGTCGCATACTCCCCCGTAAGGACAGTTGCATCCCGCAGCTGCAGTAGCCGGCTTCCCGCCGAGCGTCACGCGAGGAGCCATCGCGATGACGGAGGGCGTTCTCCGGATGCCCCACGTACCAGGTGCCCTTCCGGGAGCTGGGTGCACGCACAGGACCGCTACCTGCAACGCGAACGATCTCCTCCTCGCTCGTGAATCCATTCGTGTACCCGTAGTGGATGTGCAAGTCCGGCCCGCCATCGCGCCGACTCGCAACCATGTATGACGTACTGGCAGAAACAGCGTGATAGCTGAGAATCCCAACAGCCGACGTGATGTCGCGAATGAACTCGTGATTGATAGTCGGGATGTCCGCTTTCGCAAGTGCTGAGACGAGCGAATCGGAAGTCTCGTGAGCTGAGGTCATCGTTGTCCCCGATCTGTTGGGCTAGGCCATGGTGTCGTGCAAGCGGTCGAGGAAGCTCTCGGCGGAACGAAGTGCCCAGCAGCCCGCACAGCCCCAAACAGACTTATCAAAGCCAGATCGACTGCTCTACTACCGCGAAAGTCGAGCCAGTTCGAACACACCCGCTCCAGCTCACTCTGCGGTATCGGACGAGACTGGACTACGGAATCACCCGATCCGGCGATCGTAACTTTCAGCTCGTTGGCGGACACCGGGTTGATGACGGATCCGCAGACAACCCTCCGCGGTCCGACGCTATCTACCGGGACCGAGACGGACGCAAAGAGTGCCCACCCGATCATTGTCAGCATCATGACTACCAGCAACGCGCAGGTCGAGCCGAACAAAATCGCATATCTACTGCGATGACGCCGTCTCCACCAGATATAAGTGAGCGTCGATCCTGCCCCTAAATACACCAGCCATGCCCACCAGTCGAGGTGCCCGAGCATATAGGCGAACAAGAAGGTCACGACCCAGAAGGCGGCGGTCAGCCACTTGGTACGTGATTTCGTGCCTTGTCTGTTCCTGAGCGCCACCGGCTCATTCTCTCCGACCTCCCCTGGCAACACTCGTCATCAGACACTCACGGTCGTTCGACTTCCCATTCATGTTGATGATGCGGAGAGTGCTACACCCGGGCCGTATCAGCTCGTCGGCGGCGAGACGATTCGCACCGACCTCGGCGCGCCGGCGACAGTGAAGCCGCACCGCCGGGCTGCCGCGATGAACGGCTCCGGGCTCGAATCCTCCGGCCACGCAGCTTCACCCGCGTCGTTGAACAGGGCGACGGCGTTCGGGTTCGGCCCGGTGGTGAACCGGGTCTGGTAACGCAGCCCGCCGAAGCTGACGGCCTCGAACGCGCAAGCCCACTCCTGCGGCACCGCGTACGGCGTCATGGACGCCAGCTCCCGGGTGAGACCGAAGTCCGCGGCCCGCTCCGCGCAGGTGTCGGCGACGCGGTGGTCGTGCTGCACGGCCAGGGTCGAGAGCTGCCGGGTAGCGGCGAAGGTGTCGGTGATGATCCCGGTGGTGGCCAGTGCCTCGCCGACGGTCTCCCGGATCGCGGTGACCTCGTCGAACGCGACGTAACAGGTGCCTCGCGGCGGCGTCAGGTCGAACCGGCCACCGCCCGAAGAAGAGAACCACCACGGACCGTTGGCCGCGCTGTGGCCACGGATGAGCTTCTGTGATGTGGTGACCTCGCAGCCGGGGAAATCCTTCAGCGGCAGGGCCGGTGGACGCAGAGCAACGGAGTCCCGTGTCACTGGCGCCACCGCTCGGCATCAGCGCTGGCCAGCGCCAGTGCGGTGTCGACGGGATGGCCGTCGGTGACCCATTCGACCGCGGTGCGGTCGCCGAGACCGGGCTGCCGGCTGCGTAGCCAGACCGCGCAGGTCCACAGGTCGGCGGCCTCGCGAAGGATCTTCCACAGGGTGATCAGGTGCGGGTGCACGGTCCCCTCGGCGGTGAACTGCCAGGTGGGATAGACCCACGGGCCGTCGTCGGCGAGCCGGCAGGCGATCACGGTACCCGCGGCCACAGCCTTGTTGACCGCTTGGCGGCTGATGCCCCACCACCGGGTCAGGCCGCCGGTGTCGTAGAACGGACCCACGAGCAGGTCGTAGACGTGGGCAGTGGGCAGACCCGCGGCCATCGAGGCAGCGATGGCCTCGACGTCGTCGAAGACCTCGGCCGGGACGCCGGCCTCGCGTGCGTCCCGGAACGTGGCGTGGACGCGGCGGGTGAGGAGGTCCATGAGCTCGCGTTCCTTTGCGGCCAGGGTGGGGGTATCCATACGAAGCCTCCTAAAAGGTCAACTGCGTCAATCACATTGTCCTCTTAATCGTCAACCACGTCAACGAGACCTGGACGGCTGGTTGTTCCGGCCTGGCCCGAGGCCGGCTCCGCCAGAGGCAGAGCGCGAGTTCTGTGGTCGGTGGTGACGCCGGGTCGGTTCTCGGATCCCCAGAACCTGACGCCCAGATCACGCAGGAAGTCCGTGACGGAGAATCGTTCCGGGAGCGACCCGAGACCACCGAGCGGATCGTCACGGAGAGCAACGGCGCGGTGGCGATCCTTTCTCACATCGGTCAGCGCGGAAGCGTGGTGAGTCCGCGGTCGCGCAGCAGGCCCTTCACCGGGGTGTGCTCGTCGTGGATGTACGCCTTGGCGAGCAGATCGTTGAAGGTATCGGCCAGCTGCGGATCCTGCTCGTCGACGGGAATGACCAGCAACACGCCGTGGCCGATGAGCAGACTGTTTGCAGCGAACAACGCGGTCCGTTTGTTCCCGTCCTCGAACGGCTGTGCCTTGGCGAGCTCCACGAACAGATCCAGCGCGTTCTCAGTGACGTCATCGCTGGCCAGCGAGTCGATCAATCGCTGCAGATCGTTCTCGGTCAGCGCGGGCGGTGTGTGCCGGCCGTAGCGGGTTCCGACGCCGATCTGCTGGTCGTCGGTGCGTAGCCGCCCGGGATGCAGGGCACCGCTGCGGGTGATTTGCTCATTGATCGCACGGACGTAACCGGCGTCGACCGGCTGATCGTGGCGGTCGATGATGAACTGCGCGACGTCCCGGAGGTCCTCGAGCAGCGCAAGGTCGGCGCGGGAGGAGATTCCGGCCAGGCTTCCCGAGCGCAGAAAGTTCTCGGTGTCGAGGCGGCCGGTAGCGAGGCCGTCGAACACCTTTCCCGAGGTGTAGACGGCGCCGGCCAGGTCGGCGACGGTGATCATGGGTGACAGCGCTCCTTATCTATGATCAGCGCAGAGCGTAGGCAAAGCCGTCGGCTGGCACCTGACAATCCAGAGAAAAACGGCCCCTACCAGGCAATATGCGCTGGACAGGGGCCGTTCTCATCGGCGGAAGCGGAGGGATTTGAACCCCCGGTCGCTCTCACGACGCTCGCTTTCAAGGCGAGTGCATTCGGCCGCTCTGCCACGCTTCCGTGCCAAATCCTAACTGCATCCCCGAACTACTTTTCAGCGAGGGCCCCGTCCACGCGCGCAAAAATCCGGGCAAGGGTCTTCAACTCGCTCTTGCTCAGCAGATCGATGAGGTTGGTACGCACGTCATCGACGTGGGTGGGAGCAGCCTCCGCGAGGCGACGACGACCTTCATCGGTGACGGTGGCCAGCACGCCGCGACCGTCGTCGGGGCACGAACTCCGCACGACCATTCCGTCGGTCTCCATACGCCGGATCTGATGGGTGAGGCGACTGCGGGACGACAGCACACCGTCGGCGAGTTCACTCATACGCAGGGACCCCTCGGGAGCTTCGGTCAGCATGACGAGGATCCGGTATTCGGCAAGAGACAACCCGTGCTGGTCATGCAGGTTCCGATTGAGCACTTCCATCAACCGGCTATTGCCGTCCATATACCGTCGCCAGGCGTTCTGCTCCTCCGCGGTCAGCCAGTTCGGTGTGTCATGTTCGCCGGTCACGCGGGAAGTGTAATCACGTGCCTACCCGAGAAGTTACCGCCAGGTACTCCGTGGAGAGCATGTTCGCGAGTCATTGCCCTATCTCGAGCCCGTCACGATAACGTCGTCGACATGCACGCAATCGTCGCCACCGAACCCGGTGGGCCCGAGGTTCTCCAGTGGATCGAACAGCCGGACCCGGAGCTCGGTCCCGGCCAGGTTCTTCTCGATGTCGCCGCCACCGCGGTCAACCGAGCCGACCTGCTGCAGCGTCGGGGTCTGTATCCGCCCCCGCCCGGGGCCAGCGAGATCCTCGGACTCGAATGTTCCGGTGTGGTCGCCGAGCTGGGCGAGGGTGTCTCCGGGTGGAAGATCGGCGATCGCGTCTGCGCGCTGCTCACCGGCGGCGGGTACGCGGAACAGGTTGTGGTTCCCGCCTCGCAGCTACTTCCGGTACCTGCCGGCATGGACCTCGCTGCGGCAGCATCTCTGCCCGAGGTCGCGTGCACGGTGTGGTCGAACGTCGTCATGAGCGCCGGCCTGACCCGCGGAGATGTCCTGCTCGTGCACGGCGGCGGCGGCGGTATCGGTACGCATGCCATCCAGGTCGGTAAGGCCCTCGGCGCAACGGTGGCCGTCACGGCGTCCGCAGGCAAACTCGATCGCTGCCGTGAACTCGGTGCAGACCTGGCGATCGACTACCGTGCCCAGGATTTCGTCGCCGAAGTGAAGAAGGCCTACGGCGGCGCGAACGTGGTGCTCGACAACATGGGCGCGGCGTACCTGTCGCGCAATATCGACGTCCTCGCCCCCGACGGCACGCTCGTGGTGATCGGGATGCAGGGCGGCACCAAGGGCGAATTGAATCTCGGCAAGCTCCTCGCCAAGCGTGGACACGTCGTTGCAACAGGGTTGCGCGGCCGGCCCGATACCGGGAAATCGGGCAAGAGCGCGATCGTCGCAGCCGTCCGTGAACATCTCTGGCCGCTGGTTGCCGAAGGCAAGGTCCAACCCGTCGTGCACGCCGAGCTCCCCATCGCGGAAGCCGCCAAGGCCCACGAACTTCTCGACTCCCCGGAAACAGTGGGCAAGGTGGTGCTCGAGATCGACCGCAGGTGAGCTCAGAGGTGAGCTCAGAGATTGCGGAGTTCGCGGACGAGCTGGTCGATCTCGAACGCCGTGGTGTAGGGCGCGAGGCCGACGCTGACAGCGCCGCCCTCGTCGCTCACACCCAGTGAGTCGAGCAACCGGCTCGTCCCGCGAGTGCTCGCGACCGTCGCGATGCGGCGATCCGCCAGGTGCGCAGCCACCTTGTCCGCGGGCACACCGTCGATCGTGAAGCTGATCGTGGGTACCCGACTCGACGCACGTCCGAGCACAACGACACCGGTGAGGCTGTCGAGCTGGCGCAGCAGCCGTTCGAAGAGTTTGTCCTGGTAGTGCTGCATCGAGCTGATGGAAATCTCGAGCCGTTCCCGTCGGGTCCCGGTGGCTTCGTCGTCGAGCGAGGACAGAAAATCGATCGACGTGGTGACACCCGCGAGCAGCGCGTACTGATGGCCCCCGACTTCGAGCCGTTCCGGCCCTCGGGCCTGCGGGTCGAGTGACATCGCCGGGACCCGGTCGAGGTGCGCAGCGTCGGCGAAGACCAGCGCGCCGATCTGTGGCCCGCCCCACGCGGCAGCGTCGACGGTGACGATGTCGGCGCCGAGATCGGCCATGTCGAGGTGGGCGTACGGTGCGGCACCTGCGGCGTCGACGACCATGAGGCCCCCCACGTCGTGGACCAGGTCGGCCACCACCCGGACATCGGGCGCCGAGCCGACGATCGACGAGGCCGCCGACAAAGCGACCAGACGCGTCGTCGGGGTGATCAGTTCCTCGTACTGCCAGGCCGGCATGTCACAGGTCTCGATGTCGACCTCGGCCCAACGCACCTGCGCGCCGTAACGGCTCGCCACCCGCAGCCATGGCGCCACGTTCGCCTCATCATCGAGACGCGAAAGCACCATGCCGGTACCGAGCCCGAGTCTCGGGCTCAGCGATTCGGCCAGCCACGCGAGCAACACGGCGCGACTCGGTCCGAGGACCACTGCGGCAGGATCTCCGCCCACGACGTCGGCGATGGCGGTGCGCGCCGCGTCGAGAATCCCTGCGCTGCGACGGTTCGAGACATGCCGGCCCGCCGCCGATCCTGCAGCGTTCCGGAACGCTGTCGAGACGGTGCGCGACACCGCGTCAGGGATCTGCATGCCTGCCTGCGGATCGAGGTGGATCCAACCGTCGCCGAGCGAGGGGATCAACCCCCGAATCCGGGCAACGTCGTAAGCCATGGCAGACACTCTAAATCTTGGAGTCAACCGGCGGTTGTTCGCGCCCCGGGCAACGCTCGACCGGTCGGTACGCTCGAACGGGGAAATCGCGGACATTCCACGCACAGATCGGGCCGATGCCCCAGCGCTCGGCCGGAAAGGCCAGAATTGACCCATGACGCATCCCGAGAATGACGATGTTCTGGTGATCGGCCCGGACGGACAGCCCGTCCGTATTCCCCGTGGCGAAGCGGGGCAGCCCGAGGTGCCGGGATCGCAAGAAGCGTCCGCGGACGAGGCCGGTTCCGGCGAGACCCTCGCCGACATGGTCGAGCAACCCGCGAAGGTCATGCGTATCGGCACCATGATCAAACAACTGCTCGAAGAGGTGAAGTCCGCGCCCCTCGACGACGCGAGCCGAGCACGGCTCAAGGAGATCCACCACTCCTCGATCCAGGAACTCGAGAAAGGTCTCGCGCCCGATCTACGCGACGAGCTCGAGCGGCTCGCGCTGCCGTTCAGCGAAGACTCCGTGCCGTCCGACGCCGAACTCCGCATCGCCCAGGCCCAGCTCGTCGGATGGTTGGAAGGCTTGTTCCACGGCATCCAGACCGCTCTGTTCGCTCAGCAGATGGCGGCCCGCGCGCAGCTCGAACAGATGCGCCAGGGCGCGCTGCCGCCCGGATTGAACATCCAGGCCGGGCCGGACGACCAGCAAGGTCACGGTCACACGGGCACCGGCCAGTACCTGTAGGCGTCGGGCATCAGACACGGACCGGTAGGCTCGAAACTCGTGTCAGCGTCTGGAGCAGCATCGTGAGCCGAGTCAGCATCGAAACCCGAAACGCATGCGTCGACTTTCCGATCTTCGACGCCAAAACTCGGTCGTTGAAGAAGGCGTTCCTGGGCAAGGCCGGCGGCTCGATCGGCCGCAACGCCTCCGACGTCGTCGTCGTCGAAGCGCTCCGCGACATCACCATGTCGTTGAAAGAAGGCGACCGGGTCGGTCTCGTCGGCCACAACGGAGCTGGAAAGTCGACGCTGCTGCGCCTGTTGTCGGGCATCTACGAGCCGACGCGCGGCGCGGCGCGGGTGCGCGGACGTGTCGCGCCGGTATTCGACCTCGGTGTGGGCATGGACCCCGAGATCTCCGGTTACGAGAACATCCTCATCCGCGGCATGTTCCTCGGCATGAGCCGCAAGCAGATGCTGGCAAAGGTCGACGAGATTGCCGAGTTCACCGAGCTCGGCGACTATCTGTCGATGCCGCTGCGCACCTATTCGACGGGCATGCGCGTGCGTGTCGCGCTGGGTGTGGTCACCAGCATCGACCCGGAGATCTTGCTCCTCGACGAAGGCATCGGCGCAGTCGACGCCGAGTTCATGAAGAAGGCTCGCGTCCGGTTGCAGGAACTGGTGGCGCGCTCGGGGATTCTCGTCTTCGCGAGCCACTCCAACGAGTTCCTCGCACAGTTGTGCGACCGGGCCATGTGGATCGATCATGGCCGGATTCGACAGGAAGGCGGCATCGAAGACGTGGTGCGTGCCTACGAGGGCGACGACGCGGGCGACCACGTGCGCACTGTCCTCGAAGAACTCGAACGTGAACGCACCGCCGCCGGATCGGCTTCCGTCGTCGATGCGGATCCGATGGGCGGCAACGGTGCCTGACGAACGCATCATCGGCGTCGTCGTCACCCATCGGCGCCGCGAGCTTCTGGCCGAGTCGCTGAAGGTGCTGGCTGCGCAGACGCGCCCCCTCGATCATCTCGTCGTGGTGGACAACGCGGACGAAGACGAGGTGCGTGTGCTCGTCGACGCGGTCGAGATTCCCACGACCTATCTCGGGTCGAAGCACAATCTGGGGGGAGCCGGCGGCTTCGCGCTCGGCATTCTGTACGCGCTGTCATTGGGGGCCGACCGGGTGTGGCTCGCCGACGACGACGGTCGGCCTGAGGGTGATGAGGTTCTCGCGACGCTGCTCGACTGCGCGGAGCGCAACGGGCTGGCCGAGGTCTCCCCTGTCGTCTGCGACATCGCCGAGCCGGACCGGCTGGCGTTCCCGCTTCGCCGCGGCGTGGTGTGGCGACGGTGGCGTCATGAACTCGGCGACGAAGACCTGCTGCCGGGTATCGCGTCGCTGTTCAACGGCGCATTGTTCACCGCGGATGCGATCGACGCTGTGGGCGTCCCCGACCTGCGGCTGTTCGTGCGCGGCGACGAGGTGGAGGTCCACCGACGGCTGGTACGTTCGGGGCTTCCTTTCGGGACGTGCCTGCAGACTGCCTACCTGCATCCTGATGGCGCCGACGAATTCAAGCCGATCCTCGGCGGACGGATGCACACCCAGTTCCCCGACAACGATGTCAAACGCTTCTTCACATACCGCAACCGCGGCTATCTGCTGTCACAACCCGGTCTGCGACGACTGCTGCCGCAGGAGTGGGTGCGGTTCGGCTGGTACTTCCTGGTGACCCGCCGTGACCCGGCCGGTTTGCGTGAGTGGGTGCGGCTACGCAAGTTGGGACGCGAGGAGAAGTTCGAGCGTCCCTGAGGGTGGATCCGTAGCGCCCCAGCCATTCACACCAATCCGCCCACGAACGTGTGCAGTCCCCTTTACACTTTTCGCACCATTCTTCCCTGGAGCGATCATGACAACTCGAGACAGTGCACCGTCCACCCTCTGCCATGCTTTCCAGTCCACCGCCGCGGCGTACCCCGACAGCGTCGCGCTGCGCACACCGGACGATTCTGTCCGGTACACATGGAGCCAGTACGCCGACCGCGTCGAGAGGCTCGCCGCCGGACTCGCCGGGCTCGGTGTTCGGCACGGCGACACTGTCGGTCTGATGCTCACCAACCGCCCGGAGTTCCACCTTCTCGACACTGCAGCATTCCATCTGGGCGCGACCCCCTTCTCGATCTACAATTCGCTCACCGCCGAACAGATCTCGCACGTGCTCGGTAATGCAGGCAACCGTGTGATGATCTGCGAAGAGCAGTTCGTCCCAGTATTGACGGAAGCGATCGGCACCACGAAGGTCGAGCACCTGGTGTGCATCGACGCAAAGCCCGAGGGAACGCTGTCGCTCGACGATCTGGAGGCTGCCGCCGATGCAGAATTCGACTTCGAGGCGGCGTGGAAGGCCGTGCAACCGTCGGACCTGCTCACTCTCATCTACACGTCCGGCACCACAGGACCCCCGAAGGGTGTCGAACTGACCCATGCGAATCTGCTCGCCGAATTGAAAGCGACCACCACGTTCCTGCCCACCGGTGTCGCCGACCGGATCGTGTCGTATCTGCCGGATGCACACATCGCGAACCGGTGGGGTTCGCACTACTCGAGCATCTATGGCGGTATGCAGATCACGACACTCGACGACCTCAAACAGGCGATCGCGGTGTTGCCGAGTGTCCGCCCAACGCTGTTCGGCGCTGTGCCGCAGGTCTGGTACAAGCTCAAGGCCGCGATCGACAAGACACTCGCCGAGGAATCCAGCCCGGTCAAGAAGAAGCTCGCGTTGTGGGCAATCGATGTCGGCCGCACGCGTGCGCGGCTGCAGTCCGACGGCAAGCCCGTCCCGAGGACGCTCGAATTGCAGCATGGTCTCGCCGACAAGCTGGTGCTGTCGAAGATCCGACAGAAGCTCGGACTCGACGAGGTTCGCGCCGCCGTCACCGGCGCCGCCGCGATCTCGCCCGAGGTTCTCGAATTCGTACTGGCGCTGGGCATCCCGTGCTCCGAGGTGTGGGGTATGTCGGAGACGTCGTGCGTGGTGACCATGAACCGGCCCGGCGCCATTCGTATCGGAACGGTCGGCCGAGCGGTCCCCGGCGTGGAGATCAAGACCGCCGAGGACGGCGAACTCCTCGTCAGAGGCCCTCTGCTCATGAAGGGGTACCGCAACGATCCGGAGAAGACCGCCGACGCGATCGATTCCGAGGGATGGCTGCATACCGGCGACATCGCAGAGATCGACGACGACGGCTACGTTCGACTCATCGACCGCAAGAAAGAACTCATCGTCAACGCCGCGGGAAAGAACATGTCGCCCGCCAACATCGAAGGTGTTCTCCGCGCAGCGTGCCCGATGCTCGGAGGGGCCGTCGCCATCGGCAACGACAGGCCGTTCAACGTCGCATTGCTCGCACTCGACCCCGACGCACTCGCAGCATTCGCACAGGAGCACGGATTGTCCGGCACCCACGAGGAACTTGCCGACGATCCCGTCGTCCTCGATGCGATAGAGAAAGCAGTGCAGGTGGCGAATTCGAAGCTGTCGCGGGTCGAGCAGATCAAGAAGTACACGGTCTTGCCGACCATCTGGGAACCATCGGGTGACGAACTGACCCCCACGATGAAACTCAAGCGCAAGCCGATCGACGCCAAGTACGCCGAGCAGATTGCGAGCCTCTACGACAGCACGCCGTAGGTTCTTCTCGGCCGATCATTCTCGGCGTCGGACACTCCCGTACCGCACCGGTGGCCGCCGGTGCGGTACGGTTACGTGCGGTGTGCCGGGAAGTCTGGTCGGCGAGTGTTTTCTGCTGTCGAACCGGAGGTGTCATGATTCCGTCGTGCCATCGCAACGATTCCTTGTCCGTATCCGGAGGCGTGTGATGCCCGGAATCTTCTCGTCACTTCCCTTGCTGTCACGCGGTTCCTCGGAAGAGTCACGTCGCGTCACGGACATACTGCGCAAGGAGACGGTCGGCGGCGCCCTGCTGTTGCTTGCTGCGCTCGCGGCGCTGATCTGGGCGAACTCCCCTTGGTCGGATTCGTATCACGCGCTGCGCGACACCACGTTCGGTCCGGAGTCGTTGCATCTCCATCTGTCGCTGGGCACGTGGGCCGCCGACGGACTGCTGGCAATCTTCTTCTTCATCGTCGGTGTCGAACTCAAACGCGAATTCGTCGAGGGTGATCTGCGCGATCTCCGACGCGCGGCGATGCCCATCGTCGCGGCAGTCGGCGGGATGATGGCCCCGGCATTGATCTTCGTTGCGATCAACCTGCAGGGTGGTGCCGCAGCACTGAACGGCTGGGCGGTGCCGACCGCCACCGACATCGCATTCGCCGTGGCCGTTCTCGCGGTGATCGGGTCGCATCTGCCCACAGCGTTGCGGACTTTCCTGCTTACCCTCGCGGTGGTCGACGACCTGCTCGCAGTGACGGTGATCGCCGTGTTCTACACCGACGAACTGAACCTGCTGTATCTGGGTGGTGCCCTGATTCCGCTGGCCGCCTTCGGTTTCGCGATGCAACGCGGAGTGACTGCGTGGTGGGTACTGGTGCCCTTGGGTGTCATCACGTGGTGGCTCGTCCACCAGTCCGGGGTGCACGCCACCATCGCCGGTGTGCTGCTCGGCTTCCTCGTTCCCGTGTCGCGGCACGTGAACGGCAAGAAGATCGCGGTCGCCGAACATGTCGAACACCGGGTCCGCCCGCTGTCTGCGGGAATCGCCGTGCCGATTTTCGCGTTCTTCGCCGCTGGCGTCACTGTGGGAGGCCTTTCGGGCCTGACCTCCACGATCACCGATCCCGTCTCCGTGGGAGTGACGACAGGCCTTGTCGTCGGCAAGGTCATCGGGATTTTCGGAACCACCTATCTGATGGCGAAATTCACCCGAGCGCGCCTCGACGACGATGTGCGCTGGGTCGACGTCTTCGGTGTGGCGCTACTCGGCGGCATCGGATTCACGGTCTCCCTGCTGATCGGCGATCTTGCGTTCGGCGCGGGATCGGTCGAGGCAGATCACGCCAAGGTCGCTGTGCTGTGTGGATCGGTACTGAGCGCTGTTCTGGCTTCGATCGTCCTCACCATCCGTAACCGTGCGTACCGGCGCATCGCCGAGCACGATCGGGTCGACGACGACGGCCATGTAATCCCCGACGTCCAACAGGGACGATGATCACCTTCCGGCCGATCTTCGTTCCTTCACATTTCAGGAGGAGGGCGCCGTGAACTGGACGGCACTGTGGGTTTTCATCGGCGTGTGGGTGCTAACCGGGCTCGCCACCGGACTGTGGATGGCCCGCAAGGGGCACGACCCACGATGGACACTCATCGCGGTTATCCTCGGCCCCCTGTTCGTACCCATCGCATTCGAGCGCATCGAACGGAATCCCCGGTCCGTGGCGTCGGAGCCGGTCGCGATGTGGGGTGCCGGTGGCGAGGAGTCCGGCGGTCTGCGCGTGATGGTGGGATTCGACGGATCGAAGGAGGCCGAACAGGCTTTGCGTACCGCGCGGCAACTGTTCGCGCCGGGAGGCGGGGTACTCGAGCTCGTCGCGGTGGTGTCGTACGACGACGCAACCGACATCGACTCCGAAGTGCTCGCCGGGGCGAAGGAACGGCTGGAAGCGGCGGCCTCCGGCTCCGAGGAGGTCCCCGTCGGCTACGCGGTCATCGCCGGCCCGGCAGGGCAGAGCCTGCGATGGTTCGCGACCGAACAGCATGCCGATGTACTGGTGATCGGCAAGCGCGGCCGGGGCATGTCGAACCGGATGCTGGGCAGCGTCGCCGCGTATCTCACCGAGCACTGCCCCGTACCGGTCCTCGTCGTCGATCCGGCAGAGCACGCGTCGACCGACGACAAGCATTCGGCCCCAGTGGCCATGCGCGTTCCTGCAGAAGATGTCGAAGGGTCCTAGAGCCACAGCCGACGTTAGTCGCCGGGTTTGTCGTCATCGATGCGCTCGACGTCGTCGGCAGTGACGGGGATCGACGGAGTTCCCTCGATGGCGGGAACCGTGGGTGGCGTCAACTTCGACGCATAGTCGTGTTCGGCTGAGTAGCTGAGGAAGCCGAGGTGGGCCTCGTAGCGGTCGAGGACGTCGTTGATGACCTGTTGTTTGGTGAGTCCCATCAGGTCGTAGCCCTCCGACCCGGTCTGGGTGAACACCTCGAGCCGGTAGTAGACGTCGATCTGCCTGGACATGCTGCGTCCGCCGAAGGTCGGCACAGGAGCCTCGACGCCGGCCACCTGATAGTGGAAATCTCGATGCTCGTCCATGTTGACGACGAGTGTGTGCGCGTCGATACCGGTGTTCGCGTCGGGAGTGGTGGTCAGGCCGGCCTCGTAACCGAGTTTGCCGAACTCGTCGGCCACTTCCCGTAGGGCCGGCTCGATCACCCGGGTCGAGAACTGGGCCACCACCTTGTTCGAGGGGTACGACCTCAAACTGCCCAATCGTTGTCGCCAGGTCTTCTCCGGTGTCTGCCCGCCGTGCACAGCCATCGTCCTTCGGCGCAGCATGTGGCCTTCGCGCTCGGCACGTTCCATCCGCAGCACCTTCGAGAAGGAGGCCATCACCAGGTACGCGATGATCGTGACCGGCAGCGCGAAGATGAGGGTTGCGTACTCCATGGTCGTCACCCCTCCTGCGACGAGCATGGCGATCGTGAGAACCGCGGTGACCAGGGCCCAGAAGATCCGCAGCCACTTCGCACCATCGACGGCGGGGTCGGGGATCGACGACGAGAAGTTCGACATCACCATGGCGCCGGAGTTGGCGCTGGTGAGATAGAAGAGCAGTCCGGACAGCGTGGCCAGACCGATCAGGAAGGGCGCCCCCGGGAACATCTCCAGCAGGCTGTACCAACCGTGTTCCGGACTGTCGACGGCCAGCTCCGCGAATTCGTCGTTGCCGTCGAGGACTTCGCGCATGGCGCTGTTGCCGAAGATCGACACGATGAAGAAGTCGCAGAGCACGGGTGCGGTGATCGCGGCGATGACGAACTCGCGCAGGGTTCGGCCGCGGGAGATCCTGGCCAGGAAGAGGCCGACGAATGGTCCCCAGGCAAGCCAGAACGCCCAGAAGAACAGGGTCCAACTGGCCATCCACGCGGAACCGTCATTCTCGTATGCGAACGTCTGAAGGGTCCGCTCGGGCAGGGTGAACACGAAGCGGCCGATGTTCTCGACCAAGGCATTGAGCAGGAACGACGTCTTGCCGGTGACGAGGATGTACAGCATCATCGCGCCCGCCGACCACAGGTTGAGCTCGGAGATCAGACGGATGCCCTTGTCCACGCCCGAGGTGCACGCAGCGACAGTCATGAGCACAGCAACCAGCACCAGCGCGATCTGCAGCGCGAGGCCTTCCGGGAGACCGAACATGGTCGAAAACCCGACGTTGAGCAGGACGACACCGATGCCCATCGACGTCGCGACACCGAAGACGGTGCCGACGAGTGCGAAGATGTCGATGACGTCACCCGTCACTCCTCGCACCCGCTTACCCAGCAGGGGGTAGAGCGCAGCGCGGATGGACAACGGCATCCCCCAGCGATAAGCGAAATAGCCCATTGCCATACCGAGTAGCGCGTACATGGACCAGCCGGCGATGCCGTAGTGGAACATCGTCCAGACCACGGCGTCCTGGATCGCCTCCGCAGACTCCGGGCTCGCCGCCGGTGGGGCGATGAACTGGCTGATCGGTCCGGTGACGGAGTAGAAAAGCATGTCGATGCCCACGCCGGCAGCGAAGAGCATCGCCACCCAGGTGAACAGCTTGTACTGGGGACGCGAGTGATCAGGTCCGAGCCTGACGCTGCCCTCCTTCGAAAGCGCAACCCAGAGCACGAAGATGATGACCAGGGTGACCGTGACGACGTAGAACCAGCCCACATTGGTCGCGATCCACGTCACGACCGTGTGCATGGTCTCCTTGGCCTGATCGGGCATCACCATGGCCCAGATGGAGAACGCCAGGACGACGGCAGCCGAGATGACGAAGACGCGCCAATTGACGCGGGGTCCCCGGTGTTCGGCGAGCTCGGTCGGCCCCTTGCTCAACTCGGTGCTGGAGATCGGGGGCAGATCTTCGAGCGCAGGCTCCCTGCGTCGTTCGGGTACTCCGAATTGGCTGCGTTCGATTCTCGGATGCGGCGGTTCTGCGTCGGTCAACCAGTACTCCTTGCATGCAGAGCTTCGTCGACCGCGCGGGTCGATGACTTACTATCCCCCCGAGATCGGTGCGTGCGCAGCAGTTGTCGTGAATGTCGAGAGTGCTCGAGCGTCCTGATCGAGAGGGTCTGCGCGCAGCAACTCCATCACCGCCCGCCACGACGTTTCCGCACCGCTTCCTGCCTGACGGAACACGTCGTCGAGAAGGCGCATCTGCGCAGCGGTCAGCTCGGCTTCGAGGGTGCGTCCGTCGTCGGTGATCGTGAGCCGACGGACACGCCGGTCGTTCACATCGGGTGCGATTGCGATCAGCCCCTGCCCTTCGAGGTCCTTGATGGGCCGGTGCAGTGCCTGCTTGGTGATACCGAGGATGTCGAGGAGTTCGCCTATCGACAGCCCGTCGTCGCGGCGGACGAAGTGCAGGATGCGGTGGTGCGTCCGGCCGAGTCCGCGTTCAGCGAGTAGTCGATCGGGTAGCGCGGTGAAGGCTCGGTAACCGAAGAAGAAATCTTCGATCGCCTCTCTCAACTCCGCCTCACGATTTGGGTCAAACACGTTGACCTTATTCTCACTCATGCCCTAGAGTACGTCAACAACATTGACCTATTTGATGGGAATCGCCCATGCTCTCCCAACGCATCGCTTCGCTTCGCCCATCACCGATCCGCGAAATTCTCTCCGTCATCGACCGGCCGGGCATGGTGTCGTTCGCGGGCGGGCTCCCCGCATCGGAAACCCTTCCGCACCTGGCCCACTCCGACGACCCCGCCCTACTCCAGTACGGACCGAGCGAAGGCGACCCGGAACTGCGGGCCGCCGTGTCCGAGCAACTACGCGCGCTCGGCCTCGACGCACCCACCGAGCGCGTGATGATCCTGTCCGGCAGTCAGCAGGGCATCGACCTCGTCTCGAAGCTGTTCATCGACCCCGGCACGCCCGTGGCGGTCGAATCCCCCACCTACCTCGCGGCACTGCAGGTCTTCCGCCTCTACGGCGCCGACTTCACGAACCTCGGCTGGGACCGCGCACCGACCGCGCCCCTCGCCTACGTCGTGCCTACCTTCGCGAACCCCACCGGAAGGTGCGCGACACGCGACGAGCGTGACAGCCTCGCCCGCGCCTGCCTGGACAGCGGCACAACGCTGTTCGAGGACGACCCGTACCGCGAGCTCACGTACGAACCGTGCGACCGAGTGCCCGTCGCGGCCCGCATGGGCGGCGGATCATGGGTGTATCAGGGTTCGTTCTCCAAGACATTCGCACCTGGGCTTCGCCTCGGTTTCCTCGCAGCGTCCGAGGACCTGTTCCCGCACCTGGTGATGCTCAAGCAGGCCGTCGACCTGCACAGCTCCACCTTGTCGCAGCGACTCGTGCTGAGCGCCGTCACCGACCCGAGCTGGTCGAACCGCCTCGAGGATCTCGCGTCGTTCTACCGAAAGCGCCGCGATGGTTTCGACGAGGCACTGCACCGTCACCTCGGTGGGCTCGCCGAGTGGCAGGCCCCAGCAGGCGGGCTGTTCTTCTGGCTCCGCCTCACTCGGCCGCTCGACACGCGAACTCTGCTCCACACGGCGATCGATCGCGGTGTCGCGTTCATGCCGGGCGAGGAGTTCTTCCCCGATCGTCCGCAGCTCGGCACCATGCGGCTGAACTTCAGCCACGCCGACGCGGACGCCACCGAACGCGGGCTCCGGAGACTCGCGCAGCTACTGAGGGACCATCGTGCATAATGCGTTGAACCGTTCAGGGGGAACGGTCGAACATCCGGGGGGATCATGACGGATATCAGCACGCACGGCACCGAGAAGTACGAGGGCCTGAGCAACACGTGGCGGTACCGGTTCGAGTTCTTCGACAGGAACGGCACACCGGGCGCAATCAAGACTTCACCGGCCTACACCGCCGCATTCCGGCAGTTGTCGTTCGGCAAGCGGATGAAGCTGAACTTCAACTGGCTCGGAGCGGTCTTCGGTGTCTTCTACCTGCTGTATCTGCGCTTGTGGCGGAAAGCCCTGGTGTTGGTGGGACTCGGCATCGCCATCGGGTTCGTCAGCCTGATCCTGGACCTGCCGCCCAGCATCGACCGAATCGTGACCTTCGGATTCGCCTTCTTCATCGCGAGCCGCGTCAACATCTACAACTACGAGCGCCGCGTGCTGGGACGTCACACCTGGGGGCTGTGAACAGACGCCGACCACCACACCGCAATAGGCATGTTTTCGACGCGGGTAGGCTCGGGACCCGTGTCTGATGCCCTCACCGTCGATGACGAGCCGATCGAATCGTCCTCCCGCACATTCAAGCGTGCATTCGAGGACCTCCGCGATGGGTTCGCGCATCGTGAGCTGTGGTTCCACCTCGGATGGCAGGACATCAAACAGCGGTACCGGCGCTCGGTGCTCGGCCCGTTCTGGATCACCATCGCAACGGGCGTCTCCGCGATCGCGATGGGCGTGCTGTACGGCACACTGTTCAACCTCGATGTACCCACGTTCCTGCCGTATGTGGCCCTCGGCTTCATCATCTGGAACCTGATCAGCGGTTCGATCCTCGAGGGCGCCGACGTGTTCATGTCCAATGAGGGCCTGATCAAACAGTTGCCGACGCCACTGAGCGTGCATGTGTATCGCCTGGTGTGGCGACAGATGATCTTGTTCGCGCACAACATCGTGATCTACGTGGGCATTCTCATCGTGTTTCCGCAGCCGCTGCATTGGACCGCCCTCGCGGCGATTCCCGCGCTGGCATTGATCGCCATCAACGCGGTGTGGGTCTCACTGGTGTTCGGCATTCTCTCGACCCGCTACCGCGATATCGCGCCGCTGCTCGGCAGCATCGTCCAGCTGCTTTTCTTCATGACACCGATCATCTGGACGGAGCAGACCCTCGTCGGCACAGGCAACGAAGGCCGGGCGAAGATCGCCGAGATCAATCCCCTCTACCACTTCCTCGACATCGTCCGCACCCCGCTGCTCGGCGGCGACCAGCAGCTCTACCACTGGGTCATCGTCCTCGTGATCACCGTGCTCGGCTGGGGACTGGCCCTGCTCGCGATGCGCAACTACCGCGCTCGCGTCGCCTACTGGGTCTGACCGAGCTGCAGCCTGATCAGCTGCAACCGGTGGACCGCGGCGTGGTCGGTGATCTCGAATCCCGCCGCGGCCAGTTCGTGGAAGGTCTCCGTGTCGGTGAATCGATACGGCTCGAATCGCCACCACACATTGTTGGGATGCCACAGCTTCCAGGGGGTATCGCGCTCACGATCCGCGATCACCCACAGCACCGTGCACCGGGCGGCCGCACGAACGGCCGATTCGGATGGCGCCGCATCACTCGACCACAGTTGAGTTCGCTCGGCCGCGCTGCGCCCGAGCCCGACATCATCGAGACCCACCACCGAATCCGGCCGCGCATCCATGACCGCTCGCGGGGAGGTCGGTGCCCACGAGATGGTCGGCTCGAATGCGACGCAGTCGCCTGCTTCCGACACCTCGATGAGCCGGTCGGCGACCGCGCTGTAATCCATCCCGCCTGCCTTCCCGAACGGCTGACGCTGCGCGATGTAGGCCGGGGACACTGCCACAGCCAGCGCGACGAACACGACGAGCATCGTCCACCACCGAGTCGCGACCCGAGCCAGCGCCCAGCCCACCAGCAGCACCATCGCAGGCACCGTGAACGACAGGTACCGGTCGAGATACAGATTGCGCGAGACCAGCGAACTCACGAGCAGCACCGTCATCGGCACGGCGAATCCAGGGAGCGCCACCGCCAGCAGCATCCGCTCCCCCGGTGTCACGCCGATCCGCATCGCAACGACCGCACCCGCGACGACGGTCACCGCGCACAGTCCCGCCGCCCAGGGAGCTTGCGGGAACCACTGGTCGACCAGGATCGTGCGCACCACAGTGGCGTCGAGCGGCGGGATCCACGACACCTGCTGTATCTGGGTCGACGCCAGCATCATGAACGGCGCCGACAGCGACGCTCCGGCCACCGCTGCGACGGCGAACCTCACACGATCACGCGAGAGCAACAGGACTGTCACCGCGTGCGCGAGGACCACTGTCGCGGAGTAGACGAACAGCACCGTCGAAACCGCAGCCAGCAGAGCGTACGCCACCCACCAACGTGCGTGGCCCGCGGTCAGGGCCTTCACCAGCAGCAGGGTCAACAGCGCTGCCCCTGCGATCGCGAAAGCATAGGAGCGCGCTTCGGTCGCTGCCCACGTCACCCGCGGTGTGATCGCGAACAACACACCCGACGCGACAGCGACTCGTGCCCCGCCGAGCTTGTGTCCGGTCGCGGTGATTGCGGCCGCGCCGACCCCGAGCGCCACCGCACCTGGGATCCGGGCGGTGAACTCACTGATTCCCACCAGCGAGAACCACCAGTGCAGAAGCAGGTTGTGCAGCCCGTGCACAGCATCGCGCTGGGCGTGCAGTTCGAGGAGCGCCCCGAGGGGACGATTCGCCGCCGAGACAGTGGCGGCCTCGTCCCACCAGAACGACGGAACCCACGAAAAAGCCGCACCTACGAACACGGCCGCTCCCCCGACGATCAAGGGAAGCGGCCATGCCCTCACGTGCTACTACTCGCCGATGCCGTAGAGGCGCGCCCAATTCTCACGGCTGGTCAGCTTGGGCATGGCGTCGTGCCACGTCTTCTTCATCTGCGGCGCTTCCTTGCGGAGCTGCCAGCACACCTTCGCGGCATGCTTCGCGAGTGCGACGGCGATGTCCTTGTCGCGGCGGCGCACCCGCACCGCATTCTGCGACGCGTCGGTGACCACGGCGGTGTCGAACAACGACACGTGCCACCAGTTCGCGAAGTGCGCAGGCACTGTGACCTGACGGCGGTCGACCTTACCCCGGAACTGCTGCACCGCACGCTTCACGAGGACGAGCCCCTCACGCTTCTTGTCGGGCTCGAAGTCCCACACCTTCATCTGGGTATGTGGATCCGACTCCTTGCCCACCTGCGACGCGGGCAGCGGCTTCGTCTCGGGATAGCGGTCGCGAAGTTCGCGCAGCTCCTTCAGCACAGACTGCCCTCCGTCGTAGAGGAAGTCGGGCCCCGCGAGGAAGTCCTCGGCGGCTTTGATGAAGGTCGCGGCCAAGCCGTACTGCATCGACACGATCAGCTCGCTGATCTTGCGGAACAGATACTTCGAGATGTCGTTGCCGTCGAACCGGCCGTACAGCGCCGATACGACGAGACCGTTGCGGATGCTGAAGTACCGCGCCCAGTCGTCGTAGTCCTTGAGGTGGAAATCGGCGTGCCACACACCCGCGTTGGGCAGCGTGACGGTGGGATGCCCGGCGAAGCGGGCTCGGATCCCGTACTCGATGTCGTCCCACTGGAAGAACAGCGGAATCGGCAGGCCACACTCGGCGATGATCTCGGCGGGCAGCAGGCACGTCCACCAGCCGTTCCAGCCTGCGTCGAAGCGGGGATCCTGCTTCTTCTTGATGAGATCGATGCCCATCTTCGCACCGGGGGTGAGCTCACCCGCAGTGATCTCGTCGAGCACCTCACGCTCGGCACTGACATGCAGGATCTGCGGGTTGCTCAGCGACAGCATCTGGGCGCCGACGATCGTGGGCTGCACCGTCATGTTCGCGAACGCGTTGAGTCGCAGCACGGATTCCGGCTCGCACAGGATGTCGTCGTCCATGACGATCACGTTGGCGTGCGCCGAGTTCGGCGAGCCGGTGATCTCGTACATGCCGCGGGAGAATCCGCCCGCGCCACCGAGGTTCGGCTGCGTGAGGTAGATCAGCTTCTTGCCGAGCTTCTCTTCGACCTCCGCGAACGAGGGACGCGAACGCACCTGGTCGGTGCCCTGGTCGACGATGCACACCGCGTCGATGTCGGCCATCGCATCGTCGTCGGAGGCGAGGGTGCCGACCGTGACGGTGCAGTCGTCGGCGCGGTTGAACGTACAGATGACGACGGCGGCCGGTCGCAGGTGCTCGGGAGCGGCGACGGTCCAGCGCGCGTCGGAAATGAGCAGCGAGCCGTTGCTGGACTCCACGGAGAACCACATCGCGCCGCCGTCGACGAATCGCTCGATGGGAAGCTCGAGATCGAGGTCGCCCGAACCCGAGACCTTCGAGGTGGTGACGATGCGCTCACGGCCACGGGCGTCGGACGCCCACACGGTGAACGCCGCGCTACCCGACGAGGCGTAGGTGAGCTGCAGGTTCACCGTCTTCACGTCGGTCCAGCGCTGCCAGAAGGTCGCGGCGAACCGGCCGAAGTAGGTGTTGGTGTGGGCGGTCGCGCCCTCGGCGAGCTGGAGCCCGTGCCGGTCGGCGGCCGCGTCGCCCTTGGTGACCACGTACATCTTCTCGGGTACGCGCGGCGAGAGCGACCCGAACAGTCCGCGTTGAACGATCAGCCGATCACGACGTGCGGGCTCGATGAGGGCCTCCTCCAGCGCGTCGACGTTGCTGCCGTCAGTTGTCGTGTCGCCGGCAGGTGCCTGCTCCATCGAGTAACTCCCCGATCTCCTCGATCCTGTTGGTCCGGATGCGACATTATCAGCGGGAACGCCGCCGTTCGCCGATCACGTGAGAGTTGCGACCGATTGGTGAGGATCGCGGGAAATGCACTTTTTGCGTCCTGACGGGCACCGCCCTCACTCTTCGAGTGGGCGTTCCGTTCGGCGGTAGGCGGCCTCGGTCGCGTTCTTGTGCGGACGCCACCACGCCTCGTTCGCGCGGTACCACTCGATGGTCGCGTGCAGGCCGGATCGGAAATCCCTGTACACAGGCGCCCACCCGAGTTCGGTCTTCAGCCGGGTCGCGTCGATCGCGTAACGCAGGTCGTGGCCGGGGCGGTCGGGAACGAAATCGAACCCGGCCGGGTCATTCCCGCACAGTTCGAGGACGGTCTCGACGACGGTACGATTGTCCGTTTCACCGTCTGCGCCTATGAGATAGGTCTCACCGATGACGCCCTTGTCGATGATCGTCCACACCGCACGGTTGTGGTCGTCGACGTGGATCCAGTCGCGCACATTCGTGCCGGTGCCGTACAGCTTGGGCCGCACCCCGGTGAGCACGTTGGTGATCTGACGGGGAATGAACTTCTCCACATGCTGGTACGGCCCGTAATTGTTCGAGCAGTTCGACAGGGTCGCGCGAATACCGAACGAACGCACCCACGCGCGGACGAGCAGGTCGGAGCCTGCTTTCGTCGACGAGTACGGACTGGACGGGTTGTAGGGCGTGTCCTCGGTGAACTTCGCCGGATCATCGAGCGCGAGATCGCCGTACACCTCATCGGTGGAGATGTGGTGATAGCGCACGTCGTGCTTGCGGACGGCCTCGAGCAGGGCGAACGTGCCCACCAGGTTGGTCTGCACGAACGGTGACGGGTCGTGCAGGGAGTTGTCGTTGTGGGATTCGGCGGCGAAGTGCACCACAAGGTCGGTGTCGGCGACGAGCCGGTCGACCAGACCGGTGTCGGCGACGTCGCCGTGGACGAAGGTGATCGACTCTTTCACCGGTGCGAGGGACTCGAGGTTGCCCGCGTAGGTGAGCTTGTCGAGGACGATGATCTCGACGTCGGGTCGTTCGGCCACGGTCTGGTGGACGAAGTTCGCGCCGATGAAACCGGCGCCGCCGGTGACGAGCAGCTTCATTACGCCAACCCTACCCATGGGACACTGACCGGCATGCGCGGAATCATCCTTGCCGGCGGGACCGGTTCGCGACTGCACCCCATCACGCTGGGTATCAGCAAGCAGCTCACTCCCGTCTACGACAAGCCGATGATCTACTACCCGCTCTCGACCTTGATGCTCGCGGGAATCCGCGACATCCTTCTGATCACCACTCCGCATGACGCCGGCCAATTCCGGCATCTGCTCGGAGACGGGTCGCAGTTCGGCATCGACATCACGTATGCGGTCCAGGACGAGCCCGACGGACTGGCACAAGCGTTCGTTCTGGGTGCCGATCACATCGGCGCGGAGACCGTGTCTCTGGTATTGGGCGACAACATCTTCTACGGGCCGCGGCTCGGCACACAGCTCAAACGGTTCGACGATCTCGACGGCGGCGCCGTCTTCGCGTACCGGGTCTCGGACCCGTCGGCCTACGGGGTGATCGAGTTCGATTCCGATGGTCGCGCATTGTCGCTGGAGGAGAAACCGGCCGACCCCAAATCGCACTACGCGGTACCGGGACTGTATTTCTACGACAACGACGTCGTCGAGATCGCGCGGTCGCTGAAACCTTCCGCGCGAGGCGAATACGAAATCACCGACATCAACCGCGCATATCTCGAGACCGGCAGACTTCAGGTCGAGGTGCTGCCCCGCGGCACCGCGTGGCTCGATACCGGCACCTTCGATTCGCTGCTCGACGCGTCGAACTTCGTGCGCACCATCGAACAGCGTCAGGGCTTGAAGATCGGAGTGCCCGAGGAGGTTGCGTGGCGACGCGGATTCATCACCGACGACGAATTGGCAGCCTTGGCACACCCTCTGGTGAAATCGGGCTACGGCACCTACCTGCTGGACCTGGTCGCACGAGGAAAGGACTCCTGAGGAAATGCAGTACCGAGAACTGAAGATCGCGGGCGCATGGGAGATCACCCCGAAGCAGTTCGGCGACGACCGCGGGGTGTTCCTCGAATGGTTCAAGCAGTCCAGCTTCATCGAAGCGACCGGTCGGGAACTCGATCTCGCGCAGGCCAATTGCTCGGTGTCGGCCGCGGGAGTGCTGCGCGGAATCCACTACGCGGATGTGCCGCCGGGACAAGCGAAATACGTGACGTGTGCGTCGGGGTCGGTGCTCGACGTCGTCGTCGACCTGCGGGTGGGATCGCCGACGTTCGGGCAGTGGGATTCGGTGTTGCTCGACACCGTCGATCGTCGTGCGATCTTCCTGTCCGAGGGGCTGGGGCACGGGTTCCTGGCGTTGGAGGACAACTCGACGGTGATGTACCTGTGCTCGACGGGCTACGACCCCGAACGCGAGCACGAGGTTCATCCGCTGGATCCGGAGATCGGGATCGAGTGGCCGACGGTCGGGCGCGGCGGAAGCCGGCTCGTGTACGAGCTGTCGGCCAAGGACCGGGCAGCACCCTCACTCACAGAAGCGCGCGGGGCAGGTCGCCTGCCCCACGCCTAATCGACTTTGGTGGATTCTTGTCCGTATTCCGGGCAATATCTCACCAACGTTGCGTACCAGCGGAACCGCTTCGAGCGATGCTGCGTCGAACGAAATATGAGCCGTAAAGCGATCCACGCGATCATGTCTCGCCAAGACGGGATCATCACACGCGCGCAAGCCCTCGAATGCGGTATGAGCTCGTCGACTGTGACCCGGCAGGTCCGGTCCGGCGAGTGGTCCACCCTCGCACCCGGCATATACCTGCGCGCCGACCGCGAACACACCGAAAGCGTGAGCCTTCGCGCGGCGGTGTACTGCGCAGGGCGGGATGCTGTTGCTTGGGGTCCGAGTGCCGCGTGGTGGCACGGACTTCTCGATCGTCCACCCGGCCACCACTACGTCACGGTGACTCATCGTCGAGCGCTTCCGCAAAGACATGAAGTTCGCCTTCGGCGCCGTGACCTGCACTGGAAAGACACAGTTGTAGTCCGCAGCCTGCCCGTCACTGCCCTACCGCTGACCGTTCTCGAGGCTGCAGTCGAGTTACCGAACGGATCCGTGCTCATGGACCGTGCGCTGCAGCGCCACACGTCGCTCGAGGTCCTCCAGCGGGTGCATCTCAGAAACTCGGGACGGCACGGGGCACGTGCTGCAGCACGGCTACTGTGGTCCGCCGGCGATGGCGGACATTCGGAAGCCGAACGGATCCTGCATCGTCTTCTACGGACTGCCGGCCTGATCGGGTGGCGTGCCCACGCGAGGAGCTGCGGTTACGAAATCGACGTGGTGTTCGACGCCGAGCGCGTTGCCATCGAGATCGACGGCTGGGCCTGGCACCGCGACGCGCAGCGGCACCGGCGCGACGCGGAACGACAGAATGTCCTGGTCAACGCCGGCTGGCACGTCCTGCGATTCACGTGGCACACGCTGACCCAGGATCCCGAAGGTGTACTTCGCCAGATTCGGACGGCGATGTCACGACACCGGTGAATCCTTGGTGAGAAATGGTTCGCTGAGCGGACAAGAAGCCACCAAATCTTCAGCGGATCCGGAAGATGACGAGCCTCTGCACGACGAAGTTGATGACCGTCGCCACACCTTGGGCGACCACGAAGGCGAACGGGGTGACCCACCAATCGTCACCGAGCGACTCGTTGAGCACCCGGTTGATCCCGACCTGGGCGGCGAACGTCACCGCATACAAGATCACAACAGCGGCGAACCGCAACCGGCTCGGCGGCGCCTGGAAGGTCCAGCGCCGGTTGATGAGGTACGCGGTGGTGGTACCCGCGATGAAGGACAGCGCCTTCGCAATATCACGGGTGACGCCGAGCGCCATGAGCAGCACATACAGGCCGTAGTCGACGATGGCCGACAGCCCTCCGGTAACCACGAACCGCACCAGCTGCGTCTTCAGGTCGAGCGCTTCGTCTGCGGTCGAGTCGGTCAGCGGCAGCTCGGGAGCGAGCGGAACATGGTGTTCCGGCAGCGGCTGGACGTGGTCGTGGGGTTCGGGCACGGAGTCGAGGGTAGCGTCCGCCGCGCCACAATCCGCACCGCCACTACATGGAGATTCTCACCGAAACGCAACCAGTGACCTACGGCATCTTGCCGGGTAGTGAGCTGACGCGGGTAGCCTCTACCTCGATGTCTACGACAGCTGAAGAGCAGGCGAGCGAGCCTCTCCCCACCCAGACACGCACCCTGACCGGATGGGGGCGCACCGCGCCGACCACCGCCGAGGTGCTCTCCACACCCGACGTCGAGCTGATCGCCAAGGCCGTGGCGCAGGTCGCGGAGCAGAACGAGTCGAAGCCGACGCACCTGCGCCGCGGTGTCATCGCGCGCGGTCTCGGTCGCTCCTACGGCGATCCCGCGCAGAACGCGGGTGGGCTCGTCATCGACATGACGGCCCTGAACAAGATCCACAGTGTCGACCGCGAGTCCTGCAAGGTCGTGGTGGACGGCGGTGTGACGCTCGACCAGCTGATGCGTGCGGCGCTGCCGTTCGGCCTGTGGGTGCCGGTCCTGCCCGGCACCCGCCAGGTGACGATCGGCGGTGCCATCGGCTCCGACATCCACGGCAAGAACCACCACAGCGCGGGCAGCTTCGGCAACCACGTGCGCTCCCTCGACCTGCTCACCGCAGACGGTCAGGTCCGCACCTGCGGCCCGACGGGACGCAACTCCAAGCTGTTCTGGGCCACGGTCGGCGGTATGGGTCTGACGGGCATCATCCTGCGCGCGACCATCGAGATGACACCCACCGAGACGGCGTACTTCATCGCCGACAGCATGCGCACCGAATCCCTCGACGAGACGATCGCCGTGCACAGCGACGGCTCCGAGGACAAGTACGACTACTCGAGCACCTGGTTCGACGCGATCTCGGCGCCCCCGAAGCTGGGCCGCGGAGCTGTGTCACGGGGCTCACTAGCAACACTCGATCAGCTGCCGAAGAAACTGCAGAAGAATCCGCTGGCCTTCGACGCGCCGACGCTGATCACCCTTCCCGACGTGTTCCCGAACGGCCTGGCGAACAAGTTCGACTTCTCGATCGTCGGCGAGCTGTACTACCGCAAGACGAAGAACGCAACGGGCCAGATCCAGAACCTGACCGCGTTCTATCACCCGCTCGATCTGTTCGGCGAGTGGAACCGCGCTTACGGATCCAAGGGTTTCCTCCAGTACCAGTTCGTGGTCCCCACCGAAGCCGTCGAAGAGTTCAAGAAGATCATCATCGACATCCAGAAGTCGGGGCACTACTCGTTCCTCAACGTCTTCAAGCTGTTCGGTGAGGGCAACAAGGCGCCGCTGAGTTTCCCCATGAAGGGCTGGAACATCTGCGTCGACTTCCCGATCAAGGCGGGCCTGAACGAGTTCGTGCGCGAACTCGACAAGCGCGTCCTCGAGTTCGGTGGTCGCCTCTACACGGCAAAGGATTCGCGGACCGACGCGGAAACCTTCCACTCGATGTACCCGAGGATCGACGAGTGGCTCAAGGTGCGCCGCACGGTCGACCCCACCAACGTCTTCGCCTCCGATATGTCCAGAAGGTTGGAACTGCACTGATGATCAATGCCGTCGGCAATCCCCAGACCCTGCTGCTTCTCGGTGGCACCTCCGAGATCGGCCTGGCCATCGTCGAGGAGTACCTGCGTAAGGCACCCGCCCGCGTCATCCTCGCGACACTGCCGGGCGACCCGCTGCGCGACGCATCCGTCGCCCAGATGAATGCTGCGGGTGCGACGAAGGTCGACGTCATCGACTTCGACGCGCTCAACACCGAATCCCACCCGAAAGTCATCGACGAGGCATGGGCAGGTGGCGACGTCGACATCGCCGTCGTCGCCTTCGGTCTCGACGGTGACTCCGAGGAACTGTGGCAGAACCAGGCCAAGGCCGTCCGCGTCGCGAATGTGAACTACACGGCGTCGGTGTCCGTCGGTGTACTCATCGGCGAGAAGATGAAGGCGCAGGGCTTCGGCCGGATCATCGCGATGTCGTCGGTGGCCGGTGAGCGCGTCAAGCGTGCCAACTTCATGTACGGCTCGTCGAAGGCGGGCCTCGACGGCTTCTACCTGGGTCTCGGCGAGGCGCTGCGCCCGTTCGGTCCCCGCGTCACCGTGGTGCGCCCCGGCCAGGTTCGCACCAAGTTCAGCGCGCATGTCGACGAAGCGCCGCTGACCGTGAACAAGGAAGATGTAGCTGCGCTCGCGGTATCCGCATCCGACAAGGGCAAGGAAATCGTGTGGGCGCCGGGTCCCTTCCGGTTCGTGATGATCGTGCTGCGGCACATTCCGCGCGCCGTCTTCCGCAAGCTACCGATCTGACCGGCCCCGGCTTCACCGCCTGAGCCCACAGCTTCACTAGGCTCGGGTCCCGTGACAGTCGCCGAGAGTCCCACCGTCATCCCCGTCGCTCCGTTTCGGAAGATCGCGACGACCGCCGGTCGCATGGTTGCGGCCGTGGTCGTCGCGATCGTCGTTTCTGCAGTGGGACTGTTCGCGTTCGCACGAGTGCAATGGCCGGCGTTCAACTCGTCGAACGTCACACAGGCCGTCACGACTGTCATGCAGTTCGTCGCTCTGGCTGCGCTCGGGTGCTCGATCTACCTGCTGCGTCGCCGCAAGTGGGTGACGGGTGCGCGCGTGCTGTCGTGGGCGGCGCTGTCCGGCCTCGTCACCGCGACCCTCGGGATGCCCCTGGCAGCGACGAAGCTGTATCTGCACGGAATCTCCGTCGATCAGGAGTTCCGCACGCAGTTCCTCACGCGACTGACCGACAGCGCAGCCCTGCGCGACATGAACTACGCCGACATGCCGCCGTTCTATCCGGCCGGGTGGTTCTGGGTCGGCGGCCGTGTCGCGAACCTGCTGGGGATGGATGGATGGGAGGCATTCAAGCCCTATGCCATCGCCTCATTGGCGGTCGCGGCGGTCGTGGCGCTGGCGCTGTGGTCGGAACTCGTCCGGTCGGATCTCGCGGTGCTCGTGGCGACCGCATCGACGGTGATCGTGCTGGCGTACGGGTCGCCGGAGCCGTACGGCGCGGTGATCGCGCTGCTGATCGCACCGGCTCTGGTGCTGGCCTGGGGCGCCCTCAACCCCGTGCGCGCTTCTGGTAGCGATGACTACCAGAAACGCGCACGGCAGGGGTGGGGCGCGGTGGTGGGTACCGGCCTGTTCCTCGGGGTCGCGGCGACGTTCTACACGCTGTACCTGGGTCTGGCCGCGTTCGCGGTGACGGTGATGGCGGTGGTCGCGGCAGTACTCGCCAAGCGGGCCGACGGTTCGTGGCGCAGCACGATGCCGGTGCTCGTGCGATTCGTCTCCATCGCGGTGATCGCGGGGCTCGTCGCGCTGATCGTGTGGGCGCCGTTCCTGCTCGACGTGCTCGGGGGCGGTTCGACCGCCGGCTCGGGTTCCGCGACCCACTACCTACCCGACACGGGCGCGAGCCTGCCCCTGCCGATGTTCCACATGTCGCTGATCGGGTTGTTGTGCCTGCTCGGCAGTGTGTGGCTGATCGGGCGGGCGACGTCATCGCGGCGTGCTCAGGCGCTCGGGCTCGGCGTCATCTCTGTGTACCTGTGGTTCCTGGGGTCGATGGCGTTCACTGCGCTGGGCAATACGCTGCTCGCGTTCCGGCTCGAAGTGATCCTGCTGGTGCTGCTCGGTACGGCGGGTGCATTCGCGTTCGTCGAATTCTCGCGATGGATCAGCCTCGCCTCGAGCGACAACCCGAATGTGCGGCGTGTGCTCGTCGCGGTGGGCGCACTCGGTGCGCTGGCGTTCACCCAGAACATTCCGCAAGTTCTCGGGAACGAGATCACCGTCGCCTACACCGACACCGACGGCAACGGTGAACGCGCCGACCAGCGGCCACCGGGCGCCGCATCGTATTACTCGGAGATCGACGAGACACTGCGTTCGCAGCTCGGTGGTGAGCGCGACGACCACGTGATCCTCACCGCCGACACCGCGTTCCTCGCGTACTACCCGTACTTCGGTTTCCAAGCGCTGACGTCGCACTACGCGAATCCCCTCGCAGACTTCGCGGGTCGTGCAGCGGCGATCGAAGAATGGTCGGAACTCGGATCGTCCGAAGAACTTCTCTCCGCGTGGGATTCGCTGCAGTGGCGTGCCCCCGACGCCATCGTCTTCCGACAGGGCACCGAGGGTTACACACTTCGGTTGGCCGAGGACGTCTATCCGAACGACCCGAATGTCCGCCGATACACGGTCACCTTCCCCGAGACCTTGTTCGACGATCCACGTTTCACAATCACCGAGGTGGGGCCGTTCGCTGTGGTTACCCGCGCCGAAGGGGCATGATGCTTCGAACTCCGTTGTCGCGCAGCCACAATCCACCCCACACGAAGATTCCGGTGTAGATCGGCGCCAGTGTGGTGCTGACGATCGGCTGCTCGGTGAGCAGATTGGTCGCGACCGCGCCGCCGAGATATCCGGTGAGCAGTACGGCGCCGAGGATCGCAGTCGTCGGCACGACGTAGAGCACGAGGCAGATCAGCAGCACGACCCCGAACACCCTGTTCAGGCTCGGATCGAAGCCGAGGTCGGCCATGGCCTCCTGCACCTGCGAGGTGTTCATGATGTGAATGACGGAGTCGAAGAGCAGAAACAGGACGACGAGGCCGCTGACGATCAGGCCGGCGATGTGCGCGCCCCGACCGGGTGATTCGGCGCGGGCGTGAGTATCACGGTCGGTGGCGGAATGGGTGGTCATGATGATCTCCTGGATTCGATGCGCTGATGTCACCGATACCGACCCGGCTCCGCACGGAAACTCATCGCCGCTGCGGTAAGGTCGCAACCGGTCGTACGGGGGTGCGACAGGATCGGGGGGATTCGATGAGCGACATTCTGTACGTGCCGACTCGACGACGCGACGAGTCGGGGCAGGTTCGGCTGGAGATGCGCACTCTTCCGGACGGTCGGCTGGCGCTACCTGCCTACACGTCACTGCAGGAATTGGTGCGCTGCTGCGGACCGCGGCAGCCGTGGATGGGTGTCGACAGCGCCGGACTGCAGGAAATCCACCGCACCACCGGATACGACGTGGTCTTGCTCGACGCCGCACAGCCACCACCTGCGGCCGAGGACGAATACCGTCGGTCTGGAGGCTGGCTGCAGGACCCGCTCGGACGGACGCGAACCCGGTGAGCATCGAAATCGGAGATCTCAACGCCGTCGCGCGCCGTCTGGCAACCGGAGCGATCGGGATCAACGACCTCGGATCCGACGCAGCCGAAATACCCGACGCCGGTCCGTCCACCGTGCTGCTCGTAGACACTCTCGGATCGATCGCATCCGCGTTGGACGTGGCAGTCCGGTCGCTGGCCAACGCAGCCGACGTCACCCAGGACAGTCTGCGCGCCTACCAGGAAACCGATGATCACAACGCGCAGGGGATCGCGAAGGCCGGTGAACAATGAGCCTCGACACCCATGTCTTCGGCGACCCCGCCTCGTGCTACGCGTGCGCGGATTCGCTCGCCACTCTCGCAACCGGTGTAACGGATCAGCTGAAGTCGGCACGCGACGGCCGCGCAGAGTCCGAGTACGAGTTCAGGAGCACGGCAGGCGACGAGTTCCGGTCGACGCTCGACGGCATCATCGCCGGAACCACCGAGGCCGCAGACCAGATCGACGTGGTTGCCGCCGCCCTGCGTGTATTCGCCGATGAGCTCGTCACCGCCCGAGCGCGAATGTCGCAAGCCGAGGCGACAGCTTCGGAAGCCGGCATTCCCGTGGAGTTCGGCACCGGGATCGGCGAGCCGATCGAGATCGATCCGAACTCGTACGATGTTGCACCCCAGGTTCTTCGAGCAAAGCAGGTTGCGGCTTACGAGAATGCGGCGGGGCTCGTCGCGGAGGGTCGCGGGATCGAGGTCGCAGCGCACAGCAGGTTCGCGGAGGCACTGCGCGGGCCGACGACGATCCTGAAGGACGCAGAGGCCCAGTGGGGCTGGATGGCGGCGTTCGCAGCCACCGGATATGTGGCGACGGCTTTTTCCGAACTGGCGAAATGGCGTCCGATCGCCGACAGCCGAAGCGCGAACCTGGCCCGATTACACGAACTCGCCGCGGAAGCGGCCCGGCTGGGGGATCCATACCCAGAAGCCACCGCAGCGAGAGCTGTTCGAGCCTTCCAAGGTGGAGCCGACGACGCAGCGCGATTCGCTGCGGAGAACTCCCGGCTGCTCGCAGGGCTCGGTGAAACCAAGTTCGTAGAACTGCTCGGGAAGAACGTCGGCGACTTCATGCCTGACGGATCGGCGCTCTCCAAAGTCGGATCCAAGATACCTGTGGCCGGTCTCGTTTTGACCATCGGCCAAACCGGGTACGACGTGTACAACGCCGAGACCACCGGCGACGCAGTGAAGGCCGTTGCAAAGGACGTCGGCGGGTTCGTCGCGGGCACCATCGCCACCGAATTGATCCTCGCCAGTGCTGCCGGCGGCCCAGTCACGCTGCTCGCTGTCGGCGCCGGTGTTGGTGTCGCGTTCGGCGTCGGCGAAGTGATCGAACACTGGGATGACATCTCCGGTGCTGCCGGCTCAGCGACGCGCTGGGTCGGAAACCTGTTCTGAGGAAACGATGCACGCACACGACCTACCGCCAACTCCTGACCCGTCCACAGGCAACCCTCGACCGCCCCGCGCACCACGTATCCATCGGGGGTCCGAACACACCCCGACCGACCGGCGGCCCCAGCACCGCCCAGCACCGCCACCCGACAACTTCGGACCGATGCTCGAATGGAACCAACCCACGCTTCGCGAGCAGTGTTTCGCTGCAGCGATAATGGCAGGCCTTTCCATCGCCCTTATGTCGGTACAGGCCGGATTCGAATGGGTCCGCTGGTGGTGGTTTTGGGCGATCACGCTCGCCGGCGCCTGGGTCATGTTCCGCGCCACAAGAAACCACTGGACCGCCGCCGGTGCCACCTGGGTGCAATGGCGCACCAGCTGGGTCGACACCTACCACCTCACCCGCATCCGCTTCTCCGCCGACGGCACCAACCGCGTCCTACGGCTGAAAGACGCACACGGCAACGAGATCCACTCGTTCAAGATCAGCCAGATCCAGGGCAACCCCGACCTCTGGGACCTCGTCTACAACGGCATCCTCCACTCCGTCGCATCCGGCAACTGCGACATCGACGCCAAAACCCGCCGCATCCTGCAAATCCCCTACGAACTCGGACCACGCCCGGTCAACGACAAACGCAGTAGGGGACGACGCCGCGGATGGTGAGCCCACAGATGGACGCGAGTGCCGCTGTCGCCAGCGCACCCGATGCCAGTGCTCTTTTCTGAGGATGACAATGTCGGAAACAACCCTGCCTCCCATCCCCGACCCCATAACTGGAGAACCCCGACCTCCGCGCGCACCACGCATCCACCGGGGAACAGAACAAACACCCGTGGGCCGTCTCCCTCGGAACTGCCCCACTCCACCACCCGACCCCTTCGGGCCGATGCTCGAATGGAGCCAGCCCACGTTGCGCGAGCAGTGCTCTGCCGCAGCGGCAATGGCAGGCATTCTCATCGGTGTCGTCTCGATACAGTACGGATTCGAATGGGTGCGGTGGTGGTGGTACTGGGCGATTGTGGTGACCTTCGCGTGGGTGATGTTCCGTGCCTACGGAAACTCTTGGGCCGCTGCCGGTGCCAGCTGGGTGCAATGGCGCAGTAGCTGGGTCGACACCTACCGACTCACCCGCATTCGCTTCTCCGCCGACGGCTATGCCCGCGTCTTACAGCTGAAAGACGCACATGGCAACGAAATCCACTCCTTCAAGATCCACGATCTCCAGGGCAACCCCGACCTCTGGGACCTCGTCTACAACGGCATCCTCCACTCCATCGCATCCGGCAACTGCGACATCGACGCCAAAACCCGCCACATCCTGCACATCCCCTACGAACTCGGACCACGCCCGGTCAACGACAAACACACCCGAGGAAGACGTCGCGGATGACCAGTCCCGACCTACCACCGATGCCCGACCCGATCACCGGCGAACCCCGGCCACCCCGCGCACCAAGAATTCTCGGCGGGCAACCGAACACCCCGAGCGATCAGTTGCCGCACAGGATCCCCGCCCCACCTCCGATCGAGTTCGGCCCGACACTCGAGGTTGCGCAACCGCGCTTCCGTGATCGGTTCGGCACCAATATCACGATCTCCGCCCTATTCGCCTTGTACGGGACGGTGATCTGGGGAGGATTCGAGTGGGTGCACCATTGGTTCAACTGGGTACTTCTCGTCCTCTTCTCCTTGTTGGTGCACCGAGGGAATGATCGCTGGACCGCTGCCGGAGCGACCTGGCTGCAGAAGCACACAAGTTCGGTCGACACCTACCAACTCACCCAAGTACATCTCCGCGTATCCAGGGCCGACAGGCAGTTGTTCTTCCGAGATGCACACGGCCGCAAGATTGACCATATGCGAATCGCGCAGATTCAGGCGAACCCCGCACTGTGGGACCTCGTCTACAACGGCATCCTTCATTCGGTGGCATCGGGCAACTGCGACATCGACTCCGACACCCGGAAACATCTGAGAATCCCGTTCGAGATCGGGCCACGACCCAAGCGGTTCGAACCGCGCAAGGGACGCACTACTCCCGACCCGCTGCGCCGAACCACCGGTCGCCCCGTCGATCTCATACGTCGCTTGGGCCGTCACCGCGCCCCGGATTCCGAGTGATGTGGTCAGTACTGCGCGGACCGACAACGACAAACGTTCACACGGAAGACACCGCGGGTGAACAGCCTCGCACCTGACTCCGACCTGATTGCCGCCGCGTCAGCGCCGCTGCCGCCGCCAGTGTGCCGAGAAGTCCGATGTCCACTCGTGCGACGCGCACAAGCGCACCGTTCGAACCGTCGATGCTGTATGCGAGACCGACGAACGACCCCAGCCCCACCACACCCGACAGAAGCGCTGGGCGCCGATAGCGCGGTCTGGCCGCACCATCGATCAACGCCACGCCTAGGAGTCCGAAGAAGAGAGCGCGGTGGCGGAGAAGAAGTTCGACGTCCGGGTCCGCCACCGTGATCCCGTACAGTTCTTCGATCCGGCGTCGTGACAGCACCGCCGTCGCCGGGACGAGATGCGATCGGAGCACATGGGCCGAATGGGACGCCGCGAGGGACAGCTCGAGATCAACCACCGGCCGAGGCAACTCTGATCGACCTGTGCAGGTGCGCCGCTCCGGATGGCGCCGCCATGTCGGCAGGGTTCTCGTCGCCGTCCCACTTCAGCGACTCGTTCCTGCGGATGTTCGGCCTCACCGCCACGTCACTCGCTATGACGGGCACAAACATTGTGGTCGACGATGCGGCCCCCTACGGCAACCGCGACGCGAGCAGCTCCGCCAGATGAGTGCCACGACGATCGGTGAGGTCGCTGAGCTGAGTGCGGCACGAGTAACCGTCGGCGAGCACAACCGTGTCGGCGGCGGCGGATTCGACGGCAGGAACCAGCTGGTTGTTCGCGACCGCGACCGACACGTCGTAGTGACCGCGTTCGACTCCGAAATTTCCGGCGAGACCGCAACAGCCGCCGAGCCGGGTGATTTCCGCGCCGGCACGTTTGAGCAGCGCTGCATCGGCATCCCACCCCATCACCGCGTGATGGTGGCAGTGGGGCTGTGCGACGACCGTCGTGCCTGCCAGCGACGGTGGTTCCCAGTCGCCGAGCAACTCAGCAAGCGTGCGAGTCGATTCCGCCACCACGCGGGCCGGCTCGGAGCCGAGCAGTTCGAGGGTGTCGGACCTCAGCACCGCGGTGCACGACGGTTCGATACCGACGATCGGTGTCCCCGCACGGAATAGTTCGGTAACTGTGCGGCCCAGTATCTTTCGGGCATCGTCGAGCTGGCCGGTGGTGATCCACGTGAGAGCGCAACACTGTTGCTTCTCGGTGATCCGGACACGGTACCCGGCCGCCTCGAGGACCTCGACCGCCGCCATCCCGACTTCGGGAGTGAAGTAATCGGTGAACGTGTCGACGAACAGGAGGACAGGCTCGCCCGTGCGTGACCGCTGTCCCGCGGTCTCGGCGAACCAGCGCCGGAAATTGCGGGGTGCGAAGGCGGGTACGTTCCTTCGCCTGTCCATGCCGCCGAGCATCAATCCCGCCGACCCCACACCCGGAACCTTGGCGATCGAGTTGACCACCTTGGGAATTCGCGTGGCGAGTGCTGCCCACTGCGGTAACCGACCGAGGGTGTAGTGACTGATCGGACGTCGGCGACCGCGGTACGTCTGGTGCAGTACCTCCGACTTCCACGTGGCCATGTCGACACCGGTGGGGCAATCCGACGCGCATCCTTTGCACGACAGGCACAGGTCGAGGGTTTCGTGCACCTCCGGCGAGGCCCACCCTCCGGAGACCAACGAGCCGTTGAGCATTTCCTGCAGAGCCCTGGCCCGGCCGCGCGTCGAATCCTTCTCCTCGCGGGTGGCGAGATACGACGGGCACATCACCCCACCGACAGCCGTCGTATCGGCGCGACACTTCCCGACGCCGGTGCACCGGTGCACGGCCTGGGTGAAGTTGCCGTCGTCGTCCCGATACCGGAACGCGAGGCCGGTGCGGACGGCGGGCGCCGCAGGCACGCGTAGGTCGGCGTCGACGGGACGCGGGTCGACGAGGACACCTGGGTTGAGCAGGTTCTCGGGGTCGAAGACGGCTTTGACGGCGCCGAAGAGGCGCAGTGCATCGCCTGAGTACATCAACGGGAGCAGTTCGCTGCGGGCCCGTCCGTCGCCGTGCTCGCCGGACATCGAACCTCCGTACGAGGCCACCAAACGACCTGCAGCAAAGAGGAATTCGTGGAACAGTCCGGGCATCTCGAGTGGGATGTCGAGCCGGATGTGGATGCAGCCGTCGGCGAAATGTCCGTACGGGTAGCCGGTGATGCCGTAACTGTCGGTGAGCTGCTCGAAATCGCGCAGGTAGTCTCCGATGCGGTCCGGGGGCACCGCGGCGTCTTCCCATCCGGCGTGCGCGGGCAATCCGCGCGGGCTGCGGGCGGACAACCCGGAGCCATCCTCCCGGATGCGCCACAGTGCCGCGGCGCGTGCCGGATCATCGATGTGCAGGGCGTCGATTGCACCGGAGAACTCGACCATCGATACGGCACGGTCGTGGACCTCGCCGAAGTCGTCACCGACGAGTTCGACGAACAGCCACGCCGCACCACGCGGAAGCGGTGGGACCGCGCCGGGCCCACGCCGGGTACGGACGATGTCGACGATGCGCGAATCGAGGCCTTCACACGCCGTGGGACGGAACCGGAGCAGAGTGTGGGCGGCGTTGCCTGCGGCGACGATGTCGGGGTAGCCGAGGGCAACCATGGTGCGCACCGGCGAATCGGCAACCAACTGCACTGTTGCCTCGGTGAGCACACCGAGGGTGCCTTCACTTCCGACGAACAGTTTGCGCACGTCGAAGCGATTTTCCGGTAGGAGGTGTTCGAGTCCGTAGCCGGACACCTGCCTGCCGAACCGGCCGAATTCGGTGCGGATCGTCGCGAGGTTCGCGTCGACGAGATCACGCAGCGGATCGAGCATCGGCGCACTGCCGGGAAGTGAGAGCGGATGTCCGGTTCCGGTGAGGACCTCGATGCCGACGACGTTGTCGGAGGTGCGGCCGTAGCCGAGGGCGCGAGCGCCGCACGCGTTGTTGCCGATCATCCCGCCGATCGTGCAGCGGTTGTGGGTCGACGGGTCGGGGCCGAACCGAAGTCCGTGCGGCGCTGCGGCCCGCTGCACGGTGGCTTGAACTGCTCCTGGTTGCACGCGCGCGGTGCGGTGCTGAGGATCGATCTCGAGCACACGCCCCATGTGGCGGGAGAAGTCGAGCACCACCCCGGTTCCGACAGCGTTGCCCGCGAGCGAGGTGCCCGCGCCGCGGGAGGTGAGCGGCACTCCTTCACGGCGGCATACGTCGAGGGCAGCCGCTACATCGTCGACGCTGCGAGGGCAGACGACGACCTGTGGCGGCACCCGATAGAGCGAGGCATCGGACGAGTACATCGCGCGAGTGGTGCTGTCGTCTCGAACATCGGAGATCCCCGCTTGGCGGAGGCGAGTGCCGATCGCCGACGAGATCTCCATGCTGACCGATGCTAACTGTGTTGTGTCGCTCGCCGGATCAGGTCGAGCAGAACAATTCTCCATTCGCTTAGCATCGATCCCTGTGTCAGACGATTCCCCGGCTTCGAGCGTCCGTACCGCGCGCCTCATCGCAGTCCTCACCGGCCTGCTCGGAGTCGTCCTGGCAGCGGCCATCCCGTTTCTCCCTGTGAAGCAGGAAGCCGCGACCATTCAATGGCCGCAGAACGACGGCCTCGCCAGTGTCGAAGCGCCGCTCGTGACGTACACACCGCTCACGTTGCGGGTGAGCGTTCCGTGCGCGGCTGCCGCAGCGCTCGGGGACGACGGCGGCACGCTTGTGTCGACGGTGCCTCCGGGCGCACCGGACGCCACGGGCAACGCGCTCGTGATTCGTGCAGTACCCGGCGAGGACGGCGCGCCGGCCACCGTCGAGGCGGTGCTGCGGAACTCGGTGCTCGTTTCCGCGCCGCTCGACGCGCCGTGCACCGCGGTCACCGTAGCGTCCGATTCGAACCGGACCGCGGCGCAGATCGTGGGTGCGGACCCGGCCGTCGACGTCACCGTCGAAGGCGATGTTCGCCCCCAGATGGTGGGGGTCTTCTCCGACCTCGACGAGTCCGCCGTCCCGTTGACCACCGACGCCGACGCCGACCGACTGTTCGTGCAGGCGGAACTGGATTCCCGATTCACGTCCACGCCCACGGTGATCAAACTCGTCGCGATGATCCTGTGTGCTCTGTCCACACTGTCGTCGTTGGTCGCTCTGCACCGCATCGACGGGGTCGATCGCCGCAGGGCACGCAGGTTCCTGCCATCGCACTGGTGGCGGTTCACACCGGCCGACGCCGTGGTGATCGGAGTCCTCCTCCTGTGGCACGTCATCGGGGCGAACACCTCCGACGACGGCTACATCCTCAACATGGCCCGCGTGTCCGGCGAGGCCGGGTACATGGCGAACTACTTCCGCTGGTTCGGGGTGCCGGAGGCCCCGTTCGGCTGGTTCTACGATGTGCTGGTCCTGATGTCGCAGGTGTCGACCGCCAGCATGTGGATGCGGCTGCCCACGCTCATCGCGGCGATCGTGTGCTGGATGATCATCAGTCGCGAGGTGATTCCGCGTCTCGGCGTGGCCGTGCGACACAGCACTGTCGCGTTGTGGACCGCCGGCCTGGTGTTCCTCGCGTTCTGGCTGCCGTACAACAATGGCCTGCGCCCCGAACCGATCATCGCCGTCGGCGCCCTGCTCACGTGGTGCTCGATCGAGCGCGCCATTGCGACCGGCCGCATGCTGCCCGCCGCGGTCGGCGTGCTCATCGCCGCTTTCTCGCTCGCAGCCGGCCCCACCGGGCTGATCTGTGTGGCCGCGCTCATCGCGGGCATCCGTCCGCTCACGAAGCTCATCGTCGCGCGGCGGTCGCTGGTCGGGGTGCTTCCGCAACTCGCCCCGATCCTCGCGTCGGGCACCGTCGTGATGATCGCCGTGTTCGCCGATCAAACTCTGGCCTCGGTGCTCGAGGCCACCCGGGTGCGGTCCGCGGTGGGACCGAACGTGCCGTGGTTCGACGAACGACTGCGCTGGGACGCGCTGCTCACCGTGGCACCCGACGGTTCGCTCGCTCGCCGCTTCGGCGTGTTCATCATGCTGCTGTGCCTTGTCGTGTGCGTGATGCTCATCCTCAGGAAGGGTCGCATCCCAGGTACCGCGATCGGCCCGTCGAGGCGCATCCTCGGGATCGTTTTCGCATCGTTGCTGTTGATGATGCTCACGCCCACGAAGTGGACCCACCACTTCGGTGTCTATGCGGGTCTGGCAGCGGCCGTCGCAGCTCTCGCCGCGATCGGAGTGGGTGCAGCGGGGATACGGTCGGCCCGCAACCGTGCACTGTTCAGCGCGGGTGTGCTGTTCGTGCTCACGATGTCGTTCACGGGGTCCAACGGCTGGTGGTACGTCTCGAGCTACGGCGTCCCGTGGTGGGACAAGCCGCCGTCCATCTCGGGATACGGGTTCTCGACAGTGCTGCTCGCCCTGACGGTGCTCGCGCTGATCGTGGCGGCATGGTTCCATCTGCGCGAACCGTTCGCGAAGCCGAAACCGGCACGGAACGGTCGAGCTCGCGCACTTGCGTCGGCACCGCTGACCGCCGTCGCAGCGGGCGTCGTGCTCTTCGAAGTGCTCTCCCTCGTCAAGGGCGCCGTATCGCAGTACCCGGCCTACTCGATCGCGCGCTCGAACGCCGCCGCCTTCTCGGGCGGGTGCGGTCTCGCCGATCACGTCCTCGTCGAAGCCGACCCGAACTCCACCATGCTCGCCCCGCTGAACGGCCTCGCCGCAGACGCTCTCGGCGCCGGCCGCGCCGACGGGTTCACTCCCAACGGCGTCGCACTGGATCTGACCGCGGACGCCGAGATCACCACCACCGGTGGCGCGAACTCCCTCGAGGCCGACGAAGGCGGCACCACCACCTCGACGACGGCGGGCACCGGCGGTGGGCGCCGCAGTGACGCCGGGATCAACGAGAGCACTGTGCAGCTACCGTTCGGGCTCGACCCCGCACGCACCCCGGTGCTCGGCAGCTACCGGAGCGGCACACAGCACGCGGCCGAGCTCGAATCCGGGTGGTACGCGCTGCCCGAACGCACCGCTGATACACCGCTGCTCGTCGTCACCGCGGCGGGTCGTGTGCAGTACGTCGACCCGGATGGTGTCATCACCCCCGGTCAGGACGTACTCTTCGAGTTCGGTGTCTCCTCGGGTGAGAACGTCGACGCGATCGGGCGGGTCGCACCGATCGACGTGGGGCCGGCGCCGTCGTGGCGCAATCTGCGGGTGCCGAGCGACGCGATCCCCGCGGACGCCGACGCCGTGCGGCTCGTCATCGACGACGGCGACCTGTCGCCGGACCAGTGGGTCGCGGTGACACCACCTCGGATGCCGCAGCTCGACACGTTGCAGACGGTCATCGGTTCCGAGGCTCCCGGCCTCCTCGACTGGTCGGTCGGGCTCGCCTTCCCGTGCCAGCGCCCGTTCGGCCACCGCTACGGTGTCGCCGAGGTTCCCGAGTACCGCATCCTTCCGGACCGCGTGGGCGCCGATGCGACCAACGGATGGCAGGACTCCATCGGCGGCGGGCCCCTCGGATGGATCCCGCTGCTGCTCACCGCCGAGACCGTGCCCACCTATCTGAATCACGACTGGGATCGCGACTGGGGGTCGCTGGAGCGGTACCGACGGATCGACCCGGACGCAGGCACAGCGACCATCACGGTCGATGAGATCACCCGCTCCGGTCTGTGGAATCCGGGAGCGATCCGTGACGGAGTGCCCGATCTGCTCGAATGAGGGCGCGTGACCGCGCTGGTCACTGCCCGATACCATCGACTCCCGTGCCCGACGCCACGACGAACGACTCCTCCCCAGCGGTGACCGCCACACGACCGGTCGGTGAGGACCTGCGTTCGCAGTACCGCACCGCGCGGCTCATCGCAGTCGTCGCCGGAATCATCGGGATGGTGCTCGCCCTCGCGACACCGTTCCTGCCCGTCAAGGTCACCGAGGCGACGGTGTCGTGGCCGCAGAACGGCTCGATGACGGACGTCGAGGCCCCGCTCATGTCGCAGGTGCCCCTGCAGCTGACGGCGACCGTGCCATGCGTCGCGCTCGCACAACTCCCCGAGAGTGGCGGCATGGTTCTCGCAACCGCGCCTTCTCGCGGGCAGGACGCCGCACTCAACGCGATGTTCGTCCGGGTCGGGCCGGAGAACGTCGACGTTCTCGATCGCAATGTCGTGGTCGCGACTGCGCCGCGCGCCGAGGTCGCCTCCCCCGCCTGCACCGAGATCAGAATCTTGTCCGATATCGAGCGCACCACCGCCGAGTTCGTCGGCCTCACCGACGACAACGGCAATCCCCGCGCGGGTGAACTGACCGGCGACCTGCGGCCCCTCGTCGTCGGCGTGTTCAGCGACCTGTCCACCGATGTTCCCGGTCTCGACGTGCAGATCGACGTGGACTCGCGGTTCTCGTCCACGCCCACGCTCGCGAAGTCCCTCGCGATGATTCTCGCGGTGCTGGCGACGGCGCTGGCCCTGGCGGCGCTGGCGAAACTCGACGGCACCGACGGCCGCGGGCACCGACGCTTCCTCCCGTCGCATTGGTGGAAGTTCCGCGGCGTCGACTTCGTGGTGGTCGGCACACTGATCGGCTGGCATTTCTTCGGTGCGAACACCTCCGACGACGGCTATCTGCTCACCATGGCGCGGGTGTCCGATCACGCCGGATACATGGCGAACTACTTCCGGTGGTTCGGTGTCCCCGAAGCCCCGTTCGGCTGGTACTACGACGTGCTGGCCCTGTTTGCGAAGATCTCGACGGCAAGCCCGTGGATGCGTCTTCCCGCGTTGCTCGCCGGGATTCTGTGCTGGATGGTGATCAGCCGCGAGGTAGTGCCGCGCCTCGGTCGTGCGGTCCGGCACAATCAGGTCGCCCTGTGGACAGGCGGCCTCGTGTTCCTCGCGTTCTGGCTGCCGTACAACAACGGTCTGCGGCCCGAGCCGATCGTCGCCGTCGGTGCTCTGCTCACGTGGTGCTCCATCGAACGCGCAATCGCCACCGGACGGTTGCTTCCCGCTGCCACGGCCGTTGTCATAGGCGCGTTCACGCTCGCTGCTGCTCCGACTGGCCTGATGTGTATCGCTGCGTTGATCGCCGGTATCCGGCCCATGACGCGCATCATCGTCCGCAAACATCGCGAGGTCGGCACGTTGCCGCTTCTCGCTCCGATCGGCGCCGCCGGACTGCTCGTGCTCGTCGTCGTCTTCTCCGACCAGACGCTCTCCGCGGTCCTCGAAGCGACCCGGGTGCGCACCATCATCGGCCCCAACGAGGAGTGGTGGAACGACTTCCTCCGCTACTACTACCTGATGGTGCAGACCGTCGACGGTTCGCTGCCCCGCCGCTTCGCGTTCCTGGTCATGGTCCTGTGCCTGTTCACGACGCTGCTCGTGCTCCTGCGTCGTCGTCGCATCCCTGGGATCGCAGTGAGCCCGTCGTGGCGCCTGATCGGCATCGTGTTCGGAACGATCTTCTTCATGATGTTCAACCCCACGAAGTGGACCCACCACTTCGGGGCGTATGCGGGCATCGCAGGCTCCCTGGCTGCGCTGACCGCAGTGATCGTGTCGGCGCAAGCGCTGCGGTCACGCCGCAACCGCACGATCTTCCTGGCAGGGCTGCTGTTCGTCCTCGCCATCTCGTTCGCGGGCATCAACGGCTGGTGGTACGTGTCGAGCTACGGCGTGCCGTGGTTCGACAAGACCGTGTCGCTGTCGGGGTACCAGTCGAGCAGCTTGTTCCTGGTTCTGTTCGGTCTCGCCCTCGTCCTCGTCGCCTGGCAGTACCTGCGCGAAGGCTATGCACCGCCACCGGAGAAACCCACGTCGAAGAAGGGGCAGCGGATCCGTACGTTCGCGGCCGCGCCGCTGACCGTCGTCGCGGCGGCGATGGTGTTGTTCGAAGTCCTCTCGCTGCTCAAGGGCGCCGTGTCGCAGTATCCCGCGTACTCACTGGCCCGTTCGAACGTCGACGCACTGACCGGTTCGACGTGTGGCCTCGCCAACGACGTCCTCGTCGAGAGCGACCCGAACGCCGGGCGGCTCGAACCGATCCTCGATCCTGCGAATCCGCCCAGCGGCGGTGATGCTCTCGCAGGAGCCGGTCCCGTCGGGTTCTCCCCCAACGGCGTCCCGAGCGATCTGACAGCCGACTACGTCGAGGTCAAGCCCGGGCAAGGCAATACCGATACCCAGAGCATCGGACCGACCTTCGAAACCGGGGCAGGCGGCGGCACCACTGGCGGTTCGGGTGCAGAGACGATCAACGGCAGCACCGTGAAGTTGCCGTTCGGTCTCGACCCCGCGGTCACTCCGGTCCTCGGCAGCTACCAGGACGGCGTCCAGGAACCCGCGATGCTCACGTCGAGCTGGTACCAGCTACCCGAACGCAGCGAGGACACTCCGCTGATCGTCATTTCCGCGGCCGGTCGTATCTGGTCGTACGACGACACGGGCGCGTTGACCTACGGACAGTCGTTGCTGCTCGAGTACGGCACCCACAACCCCGACGGAACATTCGAGGTCAAGGGCAGCTACTTGCCCCGCGATATCGGACCCGCGCCGTCGTGGCGGAATCTGCGGATCCCGATTGCGGACCTGCCCGAGGACGCCGATGTCGTCCGCGTCGTCGCGAACGACCCCAATCTGACCGGCGACCAATGGCTCGCGTTCACGCCGCCGCGTGTTCCGCAGCTCGACACGCTCCAGTCGGTGATCGGTTCCGAACAGCCGGTACTGCTGGACTGGGCGGTCGGGCTGCAGTTCCCGTGCCAGCGTCCGTTCGACCACGCTTACGGGGTCGCGGAGATGCCGAACTATCGCATCCTCCCGGATCGTCCGCTGGCGGTGTCGTCCACCGATACCTGGCAGGCTGCCGAATTCGGTGGGCCACTCGGCTTCACCGAGGTGCTCGCGCGGGCCGAACAGATCCCGACGTATCTCGATGGCGACTGGGCCCGTGACTGGGGTTCACTCGAACGCTACGTGCGGTTCTATCCCAACGCCGATCCCGCCGACGTGGCGACCGATGAGGTTACCCGGTCGGGCCTGTGGAACCCGGGGACGCTGAGGGTCTACGAGCGGTAGGGCAGCACCCGCCCCCCGATTGACCGAACGTCACCTTCATACACTCCAAGTGACCGAAGGTGACGTTCGGCCAAACCCCCGCTGGCACACCGGGTTATCCACAGCACGGCATTTCATCCACAGGTCGGTCCACCTACGCGCGCAACGAACCTGTTCTGTCCCTTGTGGTCGGCATCATGTTCGCCATGAAACGGGGAGCCTGGGGCGACGACCCCTCAGCACTGCACGCACTGAGCGTCAACGGGATCATCCGGACCGCGACGCTACTCGACTTCGGTGTCACCTCTGGGACAATCTCTGGACGCTGCCGCAATGGCGGTCCGTGGCAACGGATCCTGCCAGGCGTCATCGGGTTACACAACGGTCGGCTCAGCACGACCGACCGGCACACGGCAGCGCAACTCTATGGAGGCGCTGATGCAGTGCTCTCGGGGCATGCCGGATTGGCGCTTCACGGCTACCAGCATTCCGCCACAATGAGTGATGTTCTTATCCTCATCCCCCATGAACAACACCGACGGAAATTCTCGTTCGTCGATGTCGAGCGGTCCTCTCGTCTCCCAGATCCCGTGGGCAAGGGAAAACTGCGCGTCGCGCCTGTAGCTCGCTGCCTGCTCGACGCCGCTCGCCGTATGTCGAGAACGGACCGATGCCGGGCTCTGCTGACGTCGGCTCTGCAACGCGGCGACGTCACCGTCGACGAACTGACGCAGGAACTGGCCGAGGGGAGCCGCCGAGGGACTGCCGTGCCGCGATCGGTCCTACGCGAACTCTCCGACGACGCGCATTCTGTCGCTGAAGTGTGGGCACAGAAACTGTACGCGACCAGCGGCTTACCAGCGATGATGCACAACGTGGATGTCGTCACCGAGGACGGCACCTGGATCGCTCGCCCCGACGGCTGGATGGACGACGTCGCCGTGGCGTGGGAGATCGATTCACTCGCGCACCATTTCAGTCCGGCCGACCACGAGAAGACGATGCAGCGCCGAGCCCGTATGCAGCGGCACGGGATCATCGTGGTCGAGCACCTGCCCGCTCAGATCCGAAACTCACCCGCGATGGTTCTCTCCGATCTTCGGGCAGCCGTCGAACACGCTTCCCGGCGCCCTCGACCCCCAGTCCGATTGACCGAACGTCACCTTCATACATCCCAAGTGACCAAAGGTGACGTTCGGCCATAAAGCGGTGGGTGCACAGAATTCGGTTCCGATTCCCTAGAATGACGAAGGTGACCACCGAAGACATCACCGGCACCAGCTCCATGTCGGCCCGCGCCACCGAAGCGGTACAGCGGAGCCTCACTCCGCGGCAGGAAGCCGCGAGTCGCGACGTCGATCGTTTGATCAAGGCCGGACGGGATCTGCTGACCGCCGGATCACCCGCGCGTGTCGCCGATATCGTGGCCGCTGCCGGACTGTCCAACGATGCGTTCTACCGCTATTTCCGCAGTAAGGGCGACTTCGTCGACGCAGTGGTCGAGGAGGGCGGACACCGCCTCGTCGATCATCTGCGCAGGAAGATCGATGCAGCCGAGACGCCGGAAGCGGCGTTGCGCGCCGGCGCGACCGTGATCTTGAGGCAGGGCATCGACCCCGAGATCGCTGCCGCGACGCGCAACGTCGTGGGCGGGGGCGCCGGCGGACGATCGCATGCCCCGAAGGTGCGGGAGGAGCTCGAGCTCACCCTCGCTCGCGTCCTTGTCGGTCCGATCACCGATCTCGGCTCCACCGACCCGGAGCGGGATTCGACAACGACCGCGATTCTGTTGCTGGCGCAGATGGAACATCTGCTGTGGAAGGACACGACGGACTTCGATCCGGCCACAGAGGTCGAGCACATCCTCACCTACATCATCAGCGCCCTCCACACCGGCTGATCACCTACGTTTCGCGGGCGGCCCGCTGCTTCCACCCCTCCTCGACAGATGCCCGGCACCTGTCGGGTTCGTCTCCTGCCTGGACGAACAGTGCGGTGAGCATGACAACGCAGTGGTCGACGGTGGTGTGTGGTAGCGGTCCGTTCGCCACGAGCGACACGAGTCCGTGGTCGATCGCCCAACTCTGGATCGCCAGTTCGAGCGGGTCGACGTCGGCGCGGAAGCGGCCCTCGTCCCGCGCTCGTCGCGCAGCCTGGACGAGATATTCCAGGGTGGCGTCTGCCGCCTCGAGATCTTCGAGTTCGACGCTCGCGTCGAACATGACGCGGTACAGGTCGGGGTGATCGAGGGCGTTGTCGACGTAGGACGCGGACAACGCCGCCAGATCTCGCACCGCATCACTCGATGTCTCCACCGTGCGGAACCCGGACTCGAGGCGCGTGAACCCTTCCTGCCGAAGGGCTTTCCACAATCCTTCCATGCCACCGAAGTAGGTGTAGACGGCCATCGTCGACACCCCCGTGCCTGCCACCAGCGAGCGCAGTGTGATGGGTTCGCGGGCTCGCAGCATCTGCGCTGCGCGCTCGACGAGGAGGGTGCGCACCGCTGGATCCTTCGCTCTCACCATGACGACACTTTACATAGCATCGCACTGTTATAGTTTGAAGGTCCGCTTCCGGACTTCGACCACCCCAGGAGACCTCCATGGCCGTCACGCTCGTCAACCCTGCAGGACTTCCGCAGACCGACCTGTACAAACAGGTATCGGTCGCCACCGGATCGAAAATGGTGTTCATCGCCGGACAGGTCGCGCGCGACGCCGACGGCAACAGAATCGGCGAGGGCGACCTCGCCACGCAGACCGAGCAGTGCTATCTCAACATCGCCACCGCCCTGACCGAGGTCGGTGCGAGCTGGGGCGACATCGCGAAACTGACCGCCTACATCGTCGACTGGACTCCCGAGAAGATGGCCCAGCTCGTAGAAGGCGGCGGCCGAGCAGCCGCCAAATTGGGAATCGAGGGACCACTGGCACCGCTGACCGGCATCGGTGTCTCGGCACTCGCCGAACCCGACCTCCTGGTGGAGATCGAAGCCACCGCAGTCCTCGACTGACACGCGCAGACTGACACGCGAAAGTCCCACCGGCACAGCCATGTCGACGGCCGGTGGGACTTCTCGGTCAAAACCTCAGAGCGGAAGCAGGTGATGCTTGCGCGGGTTCTTGAACACCTTCTTGTCGCGGAGAAGTGTCAACGCCTTCCGGATCTCGAGACGCGTGGTCTTCGGCTCGATCACCGCATCGATGTAGCCGCGCTCGGCCGCGATGTACGGGGTCGCGACATGCTCGTTGTAGAAGTTGATGAGCTGCTGACGCACCACCGGAGCGTTCTCGCCTGCCTCGGCGATCTGCTTGCGGCCGATCACCGCGACCGCAGACTCCGCACCCATCACCGCGATACGCGCGGTGGGCCATGCGAAGTTGATGTCGGCACCGAGCTGCTTCGAGCCCATCACCGCGTAGCCGCCACCGTACGACTTGCGCACCACGACGGTCACCTTCGGCACCGACGCCTCCACGTACGCGAACAGGAACCGTCCGCCACGCTTGATGACGCCGATCTTCTCCTGGTCGACACCCGGCAGGAAGCCCGGCGTGTCGACGACGAACACCAGCGGGATGTCGTATGCATCGCACACACGCACGAAATGCGCGGCCTTGTCGGCGGCCGCAGCATCGAGCGCACCCGATAGGTACAGCGGCTGGTTCGCGACCACACCGACGGGGCGCCCATCGACACGCGCGTAGCCGGTGATGATGTTCGGGGCAGTCTGCGAGCGGACCTCGAAGAAGTCGCCGTCGTCGAAGATCTTGAGCAGGATGTCGTGCATGTCGTAGCCGGAGTTGTCGGCGTCGGGCATGAACGAATCGAGCTCGATGTCGTCGGTCGTGATCTCAGGTTCGAGACCCGGGTTGATCACAGGAGGCTTCTCCTGCGCATTCGACGGCATGTAGCTCAGATACTGGCGCACCCAATCGAACGCGGCCTTCTCGTCGGGCGCGACATGGTGCACATTGCCGTACTCGGCCTGCTTACGGGCGCTGCCGAGCTCCTCGAGGCTGACATCCTCACCGGTGACCGCCTTGATGACGTCGGGGCCGGTGACGAACATGTACGCCTCTTCGGTCGCCACGACGACGTCGGTGTTGATCGGCGCATACACGGCACCACCGGCGCACTTGCCGACGATGACCGAGATCTGCGGCACCAGTCCGGACAGCGGTTCGGTGCGCTTACCGATCTCGCCGTACCAAGCGAGCGAGGTCACGGCGTCCTGGACGCGGGCTCCGCCGGAGTCGTTGATACCGACGACGGGGCAGCCGATCTTCAATGCGTGTTCGAGAACAGCAGACACCTTGCGGCCGAACATCTCACCGACGCTGCCGCCGAGGACGGTCTGGTCGTGTGAGAAGACAGCGACGGGGCGGCCGTCGACCAGTCCGTGTCCGACGACGACCGCGTCGCCGTAGAACGCGTTCGGATTGCCGGGCGTCTTCATCAGCGCGCCGATCTCGACGAAGGTGCCCTTGTCGAGGAGCATGTCGATGCGCTCCCGAGCGCTGGGGATGCCCTTCTTCGCGCGCTTGGCGATTGCGGCTTCCCCTGCGGGTTCGTTCGCGATCTCCAGTTTTGCGCGCAGCTCGGCCAGTTTTTCTGCCGTAGTGGTCACTACTTTGCTCAGCTCCTCGAGGCCTCGATGTCGGCCAGCTTGCGGGTCAGGTCGGCCCCCACCTTCGCGATGTACGGCTCGTCGACGATCTGCAGGTGATCTCCCCCCACCGGGACGATCTCCAGATTCGCGACCACATCTCCCCACCCACCGTCGGGTTGCCGGGTACCGAACGCCGGCTCGAGGTCGATTGCGTCATCGTGATACTTGTCGGCCATGTACAGCACGACGTCGCCGTCATAGCGTTCGAGCTTCGCCGTCTGTATGGCACGGTTGTCGAGCCACGACGTGCGCTGATGCTCGATGATGCCGCCGGGGATCTCGACACCGCTCATCTCGAGCAGGCCCATGAGAATCTTGATCTGCTCCTCGTCGCTGCCCGCGTCGGCAAGCAGGTCGTACGGAAGCGGCGCCTCGACACCGTAGGTCTTCTTCGCAAAGGCCGAGTAGCGCTGCCAGCGTTTCCGGATCTCCTCCGGAGTGTCCTCGATCTGCTCACCGGCCATGACCGTGTCGAGGAGACCGATGATCCGCACGTCCTTGCCTTCGGCGCGCAGCAACCGGCCGACGGCATAAGCCAGCACGCCGCCGAGCGACCAGCCGTACAGCACGTACGGGCCGTCGCCCTGGATCTCCTTGATCAGCGGCAGGTACACCTTGGCGCGCTCGTCGATCGGCCCCTCGGTGCGTTCGAACCCGTACATCGGGGTATCCGCGGGCAGGCGCCGCAGCAGCGGCTCGTACGCGACGGTCGAGCCCCCCGCAGGATGGAACACGAACACCGGCACCGCCGACGACCCCTCGGGCCGCGGCCGCAGCGCGCGCACGAGTCCGTCGATCTTGTCGGAGGATTCGAGATACTGCCGGACCGTTTCCGAGAGTTGCTCGATCGTCGACGCCTTGCGGACATCGTCGACGGTGATCTCCCCGCCGGACCGCTCGGTGAGCCGCGTGGCGAGGCGCTCGGCCGCAGACTCGTCGAGCGTCGGCAACGTATTGAAGATGCCCTTGGCGGACTTCCCGGTGACCACGGCCCACGATGCGAAGGTCAGGCGTTCCGCGGCGTCGCGGGGAGGAACGTCGGGCCCGGACGAATCTGCTGCAGGTTCCGCGGAGGCAGGGGCAGCTTCTTCCGGAGACTCGGATTCTTCCGGAGAGTCGGTGTGGGCAAGAATCTGCTCGGCTTCACCGACGATGGTGGTGTCCTCGACCGGCAGCAGAGCGGACCCCGACTCCAGCGACCCGGCCTCGGCGCGGTCGGCTGCCTTCTCCGCGGCCTGTTGCTCGGCAAGCTGCGCGACCTCGTCGCGGTTGTCCACCGCATAGCGAAGGTACTTGGCGACATCGCGCAAGGATGCGTCCTTGACCGCCGTCAGCTGCAGCTGCGGGATGTCGAACTCGTACTCGACGCGGTTCTTGATGCGTACCGCCATCAGCGAGTCGAGGCCCAGTTCCATGAGCGGGATCTCGGCGGGCAGATCCTCGGGTGCGTAACCCATGGATTCGGCGACGATCAGCGTCAGGCGATCTTCCAGGGTCTGCGATCCTTCGGGATCCCACTTGTCACCGAAGGTCTCGACGACCTCCGGCAGTTCCTCGACGTCGTCGGACAACCGAGCCGGGGCGGCGATCACCGGGGTGGGAAGAGCCTCACCCGACGTGACGACGCCCTCGTGCACGAGGGTGAAACCGCTCGCCGTGCGGGCGTGGACCTGCACCGACGCACCACCCGGGTGCGGGGTGAGGGTCGTGGTCACGGTGGCTGCATCAGGCAGCTCTGCATGCCGTATGGATGCGGTCAGGGTGACATCGGCGAGCACCTGCGACGCCGCGGTGGTGACGAGTTCCGCGGGATCGGTGACCGCCGTCGCCTGCACCTCCCACACGTGCCTGCCGTCGGGCAGCGCGACATGTGCGCCGGGGACACGACCGTGGCCGGCGCCGCCGCCGATGCGGGCGTCGACCCAGTACGGCTTACGCAGGAACGCGGTACGCGGAATGTCGGCGTAGTCGCCCTCTGGCAGCAGACTGCGCAGATCCACCGGATGCCCGTGGACATAGAGTTGCGCGAGCGCGGTGAGCACGCCGAGCGACTCGTCTTCCTTACGCTTGAGCGTCTGGATGAACACGCCGTCCTGCACACCGGCATCGAACGCGGTGGCGGCGACCGACATCAGCGTCGCGGGATTCGCGTTGAGCTCGACGAACGTCGTGTAGCCGTCGGTGAGCGCCTTCCGGATCGCCTGGGTGAAGTACACGCTGTGGCGCATGCCCTTCGTCCAGTACTCGACCGGGTGGATGCCCGCGTGACCGGCGCGGTACAGCGTTTCCTGATCGACGGACGAATACACATCGACCTTCAGGCGCTGCGGCTCCATACCCGCGAGTTCGGCAGCGAGCTCACCCAGGATCGGGTCGACCTGCGACGTGTGGCTCGCGCCCTTCGTCTGGAGGACCCGGGCGAACTTCTCCTCCGACTCGGCGCGCGCGACGATGGCGTTGACCTGCTCCTGCGGTCCGCCGATCACAGTGTGGGTGGGCGCCGCATAGACGCACACCTCGAGCTGCGGGAAGTCGGGCAGAACCGAGGTGATCTCGTCGGAGCTGTACTCGACGAGCGCCATCAGGCGAATGTCGTCGCCCTCGAGCTGGCCCTCGGCCTCACCCATCAGGCGCGACCGGGCGCAGATCACGCGCACGGCTTCCTCGAGCGACAGACCACCCGAGATGTATGCACCGGCGGCCTCACCCATCGAGTGGCCGACGATCGCTGCAGGATCGGCGCCGTGGTGACGCAGCACCGCGGCGAGACCGACCTGGATGGTGAAGATACCGACCTGCGCGGTCTCGACGTCGTAGTCCTGCGCGTCGTCGAGGAACTTCTCCTTCATGGAGTAGCCCGACTCGTCGAAGATCAACTCGTCGACCTCGTCGACTGCAGCGGCGAACACGGGGTTCTCGAGATACAGCTGCTTGGCCATTTTGCGGTGCTGCGCACCGAAGCCGGACAATACCCACACCGGGCCGTTCGCGGCCGGGCTGTCGGCGGCGAAGACGTTCGGCGCGGGCTTTCCTGCAGCGACGGCACGCAGCCCGGCGATCGCCTCGGCGCGGTCGGCGGCGATGACGACGGCACGGGACCGGCCGTGGTTGCGACGCGACAGCGTGCGGGCCACATCGGCCAACGCAGTGGTGCTACCCGATTCGGTTTCGAGCCAGTCGGCGAGATCCGCCGCGGCGCGGCGACGACGCGACGGCATCGGTGCGGACACCGCAAGCACGACGGGCAATTCGCGTGCGGGCTCCGGCACCACGGCATGCTGCGCAGCCTCGGCGCTGTCGGGCAGAACCTCGACCTCGGCCTCGGAGTCGATCTGGCCTTCCGGCCCGGTGTACTCGCGCACCACGACGTGCGCGTTGGTGCCACCGAACCCGAATCCGGAGATGCCCGCGACAGCGCGGCCCGAATAACGGGGCCACTGCGCACCCTCCGGGATCACACGGAGACGGGCCTTGTCGAATGCGATGTACGGGTTGGGCTCGGTGTAATTGAGAGAAGCCGGGAGTGCGTTCTCGCGCATCGCTAGAACGACTTTGATCAGGCCCGCGGCGCCTGCGGCAGCCTCGAGGTGCCCGAAGTTGGTCTTCGCAGAACCGAGCAGGGCCGGCTTGTCGGCGTCGCGGCCGCGGCCGACGACACGGCCGAGGGCGTCCGCCTCGATCGGATCACCGAGCACCGTGCCGGTGCCGTGCGCCTCGATGTAGTCGACACCCGACGGCAGGATCTGCGCGTCGCGGTAGGCGCGACGCAGCACGTCCGCCTGGGCATCCGGGTTGGGCGCGACCAGACCGTTGGAGCGTCCGTCCTGGTTGACGGCCGATCCGGCAACCACGGCGAGGATGTTGTCGCCGTCGCGTTCGGCGTCCTCGAGCCGTTTGAGTACGACGAGGCCACCACCTTCCGAGCGGACGATGCCGTTTGCGTCCGCCGAGAACGCCTTGATCTTGCCGTCGGCGGTGAGCATGCCCGTTTCGTGGAAACCGAGTGTGCCGGCGGGGGCGAGCAACATGTTGATGCCACCGGCGATCGCCACGTTTGCTTCACCGCCGCGCAGTGCACGCACCGCCTGGTGGACCGCGACGAGCGACGACGAGCATGCGGTGTCGATGCTGATCGACGGGCCGCGGAAGTCGAAGAAGTACGAGACACGGTTGGAGACGATCGATGTGGACGTGCCGGTGATCGCGTACGGGTCGGCCGCCGACGAATCCGACGCCGCGATGAGCATGTAGTCGTTCGCGGACGAGCCGATGAACACACCGACCGAGCCGCCTTTGAGGTCGCTCGCGGGGATGTGGGCGTGCTCGAGGGCCTCCCAGGTCAACTCGAGCGCGAGACGCTGCTGCGGGTCGACCATCTTGACCTCGCGCGGCGACATGGCGAAGAACTCGGCGTCGAAGCCCTTGACGTCGTCGAGGTAGCCGCCGCGCGTGTTCGCATTCGCGATCGCCTCGGAGACGAGCGGGTCGCCGTGGAACTCGGACCAGCGGCCTTCGGGCAGGTCGGTGATGCCGTCGCGCCCCGACGCCAGCAGGTCCCACATCTGGGCGGGGGTGTCGATGTGTCCGGGAAGACGCGTCGACATGCCGACGATCGCGATGTCCTTCGAGCCGAGAGCGCTACCGGCGACATAGAACGTGTCGTCGGTGCCCTCCGGCACCTCCGGTTCGCCCTCGATGATGCGAGTCGCCAGCGACGCGATCGTGGGGTGCTGGTACGCGACAGTCGCGGTCAGCGTGACACCGAGGAGATCCTCGATGTCACCGCTGAGCGCCACAGCGTCGCGCGACGCCAACCCGAACTCCTCCATCGGACGATCGTCCGAGATCTGGGAGACCGGCTGGCCGGTTGCGTCGGCAATCCAGTTCCGCAGCCATTCGCGCAGCTGCGCAACGGTCATTTCAGTGTCAGCCATCAACCCACCACGCTACCCGGACAGAGGACAATTTCTTACACGCTGTCGGGGAACGCCTGCTGCTGGTATCCACCACGCAGCGTTCCCTCGATGTAGGCAGCCTTGCATGCCCGCCGCGCAATCTTCCCACTCGATGTGCGAGGGATGGATCCGGCCGGTACGAGAAGCACATCGCGCGCGGTCACGCCGTGTCGCGCGGAGATCGCGGCACGTACGGCGTCGGCGATCGGCTGCGGGTCTGCCTTGCCTGCGCCCGGGGCGCGCTCGGCCACGATGACGAGTTGCTCGGACGAGTCGTCGGTGTCGAACTGCAGGCCGGAGGCCGAGTTGTCGAACACGACCTTGGGCAGTTGGTTCGCAGGCACCGCGAACGCGGCGACGAAGCCCGGGCGCAGCGCGGAGCTCGCTTCCTGAGCGGAGAACTCGAGATCCTGCGGGTAGTGATTGCGCCCGTCGACGATCACGAGGTCCTTGACGCGACCGGTGATGTACAGCTCACCGTCGACGTAGACGCCGTAGTCACCCGTGCGCAGCCAGTTGGCGTCCTCGGGCGTGCCTTCGGCCTGACTCTTCTCTGGAACCCGCTTCGTGATCTTGTTGTGGAAGGTGTCGGCGGTCTCGTCCTTCCGACCCCAGTAACCGATTCCGATGTTGTCGCCGTGCAGCCAGATCTCTCCGACGTGACCTTCCGGAGCCTCTGCGCCGGTCTCGGCGTCGACGATCGCGGCCCACTGACTGCGGGCGACATAACCGCACGAGACCTGCGGGATCGCGCCGGGCGCATCGCGGTCGACGAGTACGACCCGGCCGGCGTTGAGCTCGTTGCGGTCCACGTAGAGGACCTTGGCTTCCTCGGAGTTCTTCGTCGAGGACACGAACAGCGTGGCCTCGGCCATGCCGTACGACGGCTTGATCGCGGTCTTCGGCAGTCCGTAAGGCGCAAACGCCTCGTTGAACTTGCGCATGGACGACGTCGTCACCGGCTCACTGCCGTTGATCAGACCGATCACGTTGCTCAGGTCGAGGGCCTCGCCGTTCTTCGGGACGCCGCGCGCTGCCGCGTGCTCGAACGCGAAATTCGGTGCGGCCGCGAACGTCCCTGCCCCGTCGGAGACCGCGGCGAGTTCACGGATCCAGCGGCCTGGCCGCTGAACGAAGGCGCGGGGACTCATGATCGTGATGTATTTGCCACCGATCGCCGGGAGGATGACGGTGAGCAGGCCCATGTCATGGAACAGCGGCAGCCAGGTGACACCTCGAGAGTTCTCGTTGAGCTCCATCGAGTCGGCCATCTGGATCACGTTGGTGAGCACAGACCGGTGGGTGATCTCCACGCCGGCGGGCACCCGCGTCGATCCGGACGTGTACTGGAGGTATGCGATGTCATCGCTGGTCGCCTCAGGACGCTTCCATGAGTCGGCGACGGTGTCGGGGATCGCGTCGACGGCAATCACGCGGGGGCGCTGTGCAGCGGGGAGGGGGCGGAAGAACTGGCGCACACCCGCAGCGGACGAGGTGGCAGTGAGGATGGCGCTGGGCGTGCAGTCGCCGAGGACAGCGTGCAGGCGGTCGGTGTGCCCCGGCTCGTCCGGATCGAAGAGCGGCACGGCGATGACACCCGCATAGATCGCTGCGAAGAAGGACACCACGTAATCGAGGCCCTGGGGCGCCAGGATCGCGACGCGGTCGCCGGGACTGGTGACCTGCTGAAGCCGAGCAGCGATCGCACGGAGCCGCACACCGAACTGCGCCCAGGTGAGCTCGTCCACATCGCCATCACGGTTGCTCGAGTAATCGATGTACCGGTAGGCCAACTCGTCACCGTTGGAGGCAGTGTGCTGCTCGAGGTGATCGAGCAGCGTGCTGCCGTCCGGCAGTTTGATCTGCCCGTACTCATCGATGAACTCTTCGAACCCGACGCTCAATTCCTTCTCCCTGTCGAAGCGATCCCACAACCACTCGACATGGTTGCGCCCCATTTACGTTGTCCGCGCTACCGGATCGTCGTGCCTGCACAGCACTCGCAGCCTCCGGCAGTCAACCTGCCAGTACTGTCCATCGATCCGAGATCACGAATATGTTACAGATCGGCTCAGCTCGCTCCCCGCGAGCAGCGGATCGTGTGGCGCGAACCCTTCCGTCCGAGATGGGAAGCACCAAAGATACGACACCCGGTCTGCCATTCGCGAAATGCGGTCTCGCTCGGCGGTCTGTTCGGACACTCCGGTTGCGAGATATGCGGATTCGCCGCCGATGACACCGCATCGGCAGCGCATGCCGTCGCCGCATCGGCAGTGCACACAACTCGGCCTTCCCTTCGGGAGCGTGGGCAGGTTGTCGGTGCACCTCCCGCTCGACACGACTTTTCGTGACGAGGATCATTCCGCTCCGCCCACCGTTTCCCAAGCTCTCAGCCGGTGACGGCACAACATCCATCCCCTCCGGTCCCTGACGTATTGCCCGCGGCCTCCCCCGGCCTCACGAGCGCCGGTCGTGCCTGGGCACGCCGCGGCCATCGGTCGATTGTACCGGGTGCGTGACCGGGAACACTACCCGCTGGTAACCGAGGGGTCACTCTTCCCGCGGATGTGGTGCGGATTCGATCTTCTCGGCGGCCCATCCGGTGATCCACTGAGTCGCAGTCGTGCCCGATTCGTCCACAACGAACGTGTTGTACATTGCGTGGATCGGGTTGTTGACGTACTCGAGCACGCGAGGCGCAGCGGTCACCCAGTTGGTCGGGTTGAGCGCATCCGGCGGGGCATCGCAGATGCTGTCGGAGGGTGCACAGATCTGGAAGGTGCGATCGTCGAGTGCACCGAATCCGCCGGGGCGCTCACCGGTCATGGTGATGCCGGGAAGCCTCAGACCGGCAAGCGAGAGTTCGGCGCCGACTCCCGCGACCGGCGGGCCGATATCGATGCCGGACACCCCGTCACGACGGCCGTCCGCGATCAACGCGACACCGAGAACACGGTCAGCGGGGACCGGTCCGTTGCCCGCTCCGATCTGGGCCGCGACGTCCCCGGTGATGACCGCGCCCTGGGAGAACCCGGTCAAGACGTAGGTGGTGAGCGGACACTCCGCAGACCGGCCCGCAAGGAACTCGTTCATCGCGGCAGTACCGGCACTGCGGCTGTTGTTGTACGACTGCTGGCCGTCGGGCGGGAGCGCAACCGGATTCGAGAACTGAGCGACGTACGGGACCGTGTAGACGTCGGCGCGCTGGGGGTCGAACTGCTCCTGCAGCGGTCGCGTCACGTTCAACATCAGCGACGCAGGGTTGGCCGTCGGGTTGTACGGGTCGTCACCGACCGCGGACTCCCACGTACCGGGCACCGCAACCACCTGGACGTCGGGACAGGACGCAGGCTGCGACTGCGGTTCTTCCGGTCCGGGAGGTGTGATGGGCCCGGGAACATCCAGGCGGCCCGCCAGCATGTACCAGAGAGCCAGCACCAGGACCAGAACCAGCAGCGCCCCGAGTACGACGATCTTGCGCCCGCGACGCCGCTTCGTTCTGGCCATCAAGTGCTTCTCCCTCTATCTGCAGTGCCTGTCAGCTGCAGTACGTGTCGTGGGCGACCGAAATGTACGTGTCGGCGGTCGCGGATGCGTCCTCCTCGGTGATCTCCTCACCGGCAGCGACTGATCCGCTACCGACGAGCGCTGTCACCATCGTCTTGATCTCGTCGGGATTACCGCCCTGGGCCTCGGCCCCGCAGACGTAGTCCGCGATTGCGATCGCGCTCGCCTCGTCGGAGGGCTCGACACCCTCCTCGCGCAGCGCGGCGAGGAACGCTTCGCCGCTCTCGCTCGGGGCAGGCTGGGACCCTGCCGGCGGCGCGGTCGCTGCTTCGCCCGGGCTCGTCGGAGCAGCGGCGGTGCCTTCGGTGTCGGTGTCCTCGGTGTCGGGGGCGTCCGGGGTGGAGGTTCCGTCCGCCGATTCCGAGGCGGTCGCCTCGGCAGAGGTCGTCGCGGAAGAGGTCGTGGTTGTGGTCGACGGAGTATTCGTGGCCGTCGAATCGTCGCTACCGCACGCGGCCAGCACAGCCGCGGAAGTCAGGGCTGCGGCGATCGCTCCGAGGACGCGGGTCGAGCGCGAGCGGGTCCGTGCAGGCATCTGGGGTGTCCTCACATCCGGAATTCGAGTGATCTGAACTGGGCTCGGTCCAGGCTACAGAGCGCGCACGATGCCGGCCGGAGCGCCTGCTCCGACCGGCACCGTGCGTCCTACGACGTCACTTGATTTACGGAATCACGGATGAACCGTCGGTACGTCACCGACGACGGAGACCGAGCCGTGCTGGAACTTCTGCTCGATTCCACCTTCGATCGGCGTCTCGTCACCGATCGGATAGCCGAGCCGACCGTTCTCGGCACCCTCGGCCGCCCAGGCCTCGAGCACGCGGCCACGCACCGGCCATGCGCCGGTCGGATGGGTCCAATAGATGTTGCCGTGCTCGAACTCGGAGAACCGCCCGTCATCCTTGATCACGTGCTCGCTCGACTTCGGATAGCCGAGCGCCCCGGTCTCGTAGCCGAGTTCGCCGTATTTGCCCAGAATCTTCCCCAACACAGCGTTGGCGCCGGTCGCTTCGGTCCAGTACATCGCGCCGATCTCGAATCCCTGAACACTGCCACGCTGGTCCGGGGTACCGACCTCGTCGAGCACCGGATAGCCGAGAGGACCGGCTTCCCAGCCCTGCTTCTTCCATTCCTCGAAGATCGCGCCCTGCACCGTGCGGGCTCCGTGCTCGGGAGTCCAGTAGATGGCTCCGTTCTGGAAGTGATTGAAGCGACCCCTGCCATCGGCCGTGCCGCGTTCTTCCGTCACCGGGTATCCGAGCCGCCCGGCAGGACCGCCCACGCTCTGGTACTTGCCGCCGATAGCGCCCGCGACAGGAACCGCGGTGCCGCCGGACGAGAACACCCGGCCGTGCCGGAAGTCCTGCACGGAGCCACCCGCAACCGGATACTCGCGCGTCAGGCAGTCGCCGAGCCATGGATTCGCGGCCGCGACATCGCCGAATGCGCCGAGCGGGGCGCACTCGGGTTTCTGGGTCTCGACACCGAGCGTGTTGGCGAGCTGCGGCCACAACTGGTGCAGTTCGAACTCCCAGTACGGCCATGAGTGCGTGCCCGACGGCCGGTACACGATCTGCGCGGGGATGCCGAGTTTGTTGAGCTTCGTCGCGAACGCCTGAGAGGTCAGGCGCGACAGGATCTCGAGTCCCATGCCCGCGTAGTTTGTGCTCACACCGGGAACCGCGGTCGGTTGATCGTACGGACCCGTGCTGCCGCTGCCACTCGAGACATACATGCTCACACCGCGGAGTTTCTCGGCGAGCAGATACGGGTCGTGTGACTCCCATACTTCGCTGCCGGGTTCGCCCCACATCGCGTCTACGTCGAATCCGCCCGCGTCCTGCATGGCGTAACGAATCGCCTCTGGCATTCCGAGTGTCGTGGTGGTGAGAATCCCCGACAGCGACCCCGCGAATTGGAAGAAGCCCTCGTTGCGGGCAGCAAGGAACATCGCGGCGGTGCCACCCATGGACAGACCGACCACACCGCGCTTATCGGTGGTCCGCCAGTCCTTTTCGAGGATGGGCGGCAGTTCCTCGGTCAGGAAGGTCTCCCACTTGTAGGTCTGACCGTTGTTCTGATCGAGCCAGTCGGCGTAGAAACTCGACTGGCCACCTACCGGAAGCACCACGTTGACGTTCTTGTCTGCGAAGAACTGCTCGGCGTCCGTCTCGAGCGTCCAGCCGTTCTCGTCGTCGCGCGCGCGGAGACCGTCGAGCATGAACACCGACGGGAACCTGGCCTCGGGCGTGAGGTTCCAATCTCGCGCGAGCAGAAGCTGCACTTGGATGGGCGTGCCCATCGAGGGCGAATCGATCCAGAGTGCGACCCGTCGGTCCGTGAGCCAGTCGACCTTGCGTACCGTCGCGCCGGACGAGTCCTGTGTCGCTGCCGGGCCGGACTCGGCGACCGACGGTTGCGCCGTCGCCACCGCAACTGTCGTCAGTCCTGCCCCGACCGGCGCCACGAGCGCCGCAGCGACAAGTCCGAGCAGACGTCGCTTCGCCGTCGCACCGGCCGTCCCCTCGTTCGGCCTCCCCCGATGGCCACCATGCACAGTTCGCATCGACTTCGCTCACTTCCTGCATTGCGGTATTGCAGATCGTCCGCTGAGCGGACTCGGTATCGCGGGAGCCGGCCCTCGATCGGATCGGCCACGCCCGAATCCTGTTTCTACACGTCGAGGACGGTGATGTGAGGGAGCCGCGCTGTGACAGGTGGGGAAATTGTTATCGAATGCACGAAACCGCCCGACCGCTCCTGAGGAGCAATCGGGCGGCGACGTCGAAGCAGTGTGCTTGGCCTGGCAGTCAGATCAGTGCGCGTTGAGTGCGTCCAGGATCTGCGGGCGTGCCTTCCACAGCTCGTCCTCCCAGTACTTCCACGCGTGGGTTCCGCGTGCCGGGAAGTCGAACGTGGCCGGGATGCCCAGGGTCGCGAGCTTGACCTGGAATGCGCGGGTCTGGACGAGGGACAGCGCCTCGAGGCCCATGGCGTTGGCCGTGTTGTAGAAGCCGACCAGGCCCTTCGGGTTGTCGTGCTCACCGGGCAGGCCGCTGGCCGCCGAGATGTACATGGACAGGCCCTCGAGCTTGGGCGCGAACACGAACGGGTCGTTGCGCAGCCATGCCGGGTTCCACGGCGGGCCCCACATCGAGTCGACGTTGAAGCGGCCGGCGTCGAGCATCGCGATGCGGATGGCCTCACGCATGCCGGGGGCCGACAGGTTCAGGTAGCCCGACAGCGACGACGCGAACTGGAACTGGTCGCGGTGGTACGCGGCCAGGGTCAGGGCAGCGGAACCGCCCATCGACAGACCCAGGATGCCGTTGTTGCTACGCGAGACACCGCGGGTTTCGAGGTATGCGGGAAGCTGCTCGGTGAGGAACGTCTCCCACTTGTAGGTGATGTCCTGGCCGTTGAAGTTACTCGGCGAGTACCAGTCGGTGTAGAAACTCGCCTGGCCGCCGACCGGCATGATGAGGCTGACGTTGTCCTGCGAGAACTGCTGCAGAGCGTTGGTCTCGAAGGTCCACGCGTTCGCGTCGTCGCGGGCCCGCAGCCCGTCGAGCATGTAGAGGGCCGCGTCGCCACCGCGTGCGGCCCACTGGATCTGAACCTTGATCGGACCCATGTCCGAATCGACGAAGACCTCTTCGAAACCTCCGGCGGGCGCGCGATGCGAAACCGGCGCGGCCTGGGCCGGTGCGGCAACCGCCGCGGTCGTTCCGGCAACACCTGCAGCAACAGGAAGCACGAGCGCTGCGGCGGCGGTGCCGAGCAGGCGCCTGCGAAGGCCCTGCGACAACCTAGGGACAAAACGCATGAACAATGCTCACTTTCTCGATCTGCGGCGTCCGCGTCTGCGTCCCCCGACGGATTTCGGCGGCGGCGACCGGGTGAAGGTCGCCTTCAAGTCACACTGCGGTCAAGACTGTAAAGGACAGCGTGATCTCTGACAAACCCCGATTCCCAAGGTCTTGAGCTTGCCTTGACTACTTCGTCGCTCACCGAGGGCACGAACGTTACATCTCCGTTATCCGGCGTGATCTTAACGAGACCTGCCCGCGGGCCGCGCACCGGGTCGACTGAACGGCCGCGCAATGCAGAATGTCGCATCCGTCCAGGTCAACTGAACGAATGCGACATTCCTCCGAAAGCTGGCGGGATCCTAGCCTCGCGGCACCGGCATTTCCAGACCGCAGCGCTGAATCTCATACTTGGGCACTCGCTCGATGCGATAGCCGGAGTATTCGAACGCATTACGCAGATTCCGCTTGAACAAAGGCCACGTGAGCTCCGCGCTCGACGACGCGAGCAACTCCTGCGTTTCCGGGCACGTCAACGCCACATGGGCCATGGCAACCCAGTCCTCGTCGAGATAGGCGGGCATCCACGGATGGACGTCCACCATGCCCGTATCCGCGATCACCCAATCGGGATAGAGGATCTTGTCGTGCCCGATCCGTCCGTCCTCGAGTCGCTCGGTGTGGGCCGCGAGCGGATAGGCGAGGCCCATCTGATCCACGACCCGCACATCCAGGCCGACGTTCATGCTCGTCATACCGAGGTTCAGGAAGTACACCGTGTGCCCGGCACCACCCGGCGGGATCGGCAGGGGTGGCGGAACTACGTCCCAAACGTCGTACGAGGCCGTCGACAGCAGCAGCCCACCGTCCGGGGTGTTCTCGATCGCCTCGACCATTGCGCGCATTCGGGGATAGTCGAGGTAGTCGCTCGCGAGGATCGGATGCGAATGCCCGGTGTTGAGCACGTAGAACGCGCGCTCATCGACGATGCCGGAGCGGCCCACCACCGCACCCTCCGGCATGCCCGTGGTGTTGGAGGCGAAGAACGCCCAGATCACCGTCCCGATCCACAGAATCGCCATACCGCACGCCATACGGGTGTTTTTGTTGTTGCCGATCGCCGACCGATCGGGGACTCGCAGGGGTACGACGGCAACGGGAAGCAGCAGACAGAACAGCGGCGGAAGCAGCACGCGACCGTGCATGAAGTCGCCACCCACCCGCATCGAGTAGAGCATCAGCAGCAGGCCGGCCCCGAGCGCGAAGAACACGACCGTCGTCGGGGTCCGCAGCGCCCGCTGACCACGCACTACCCACGCCCGAAGGTCCCTCCCCGCGTCCGTCGGCACAGCACTGCCACCGGCCGGGGCCCGCGTGGTCCACAACACCACCGCGGCGACGACCGCCAGGAACAGCACCGGCAACCACAGCAGGTACGGACTGACGAGATTGCCGAGGTACTCGAACCCCTGCGACCACTTGGCTCCGCCCGCGTCCTTGGACACGGCCGTGTTCGGGTACGGCAGACCGTAATAACCCATCCGCCAGACCTGGTACGTCAGAGGCACCAGTCCCGCGACCGCAACCATCGCGACCCGCACCCGCCATGTCAGCCCCTGGGCGAGGAACAACATGGCCAGTGCCCCGGCAGCGAGAATGGCAAGTTCCGGGCGCACGAGCGGACCGAGACCCGCGATGAAGGCGGTGACGAGGATCTGGGTGGTCCCCGGCAGGCCCTCGTGCTTCGGGTCGGGCGTCGCCCACCTCACGAGTAGCAGCCACAGCAACGCGATCCAGCAGATCACCAGGCAGGTTTCGAGCCCCGATGTCGCGAAGTCACGCGCGGGCGGCACCGCGATGTAGACGAGTACTCCCGCAGGCAGCAGCAGAACCGTCCCCGTGGCGTTCCGTAGGCGCCACCGGTACATCCGCGCGGCGGCGAACATGGCCAGCACGATCGCACCCGTCGACAACACGAGGGCGATCGTGAGCACCACGTATTCGAGCCGGATTCCGCTCAGCTCTCCTGCCGCGTAGACGAGATACGTCCAGATGGTCGACGTATTGGCTTCGACCCGCTCACCGCTGTTGAACACCGGGCCGTTGCCCGCCATCAGGTTGCGCACGGTGCGCAACACGATCAGGCCGTCGTCGGCGATCCAGCGGCGTTCCCACGCCCCCCAGAACATCAGCAGTGCCGCGATCACGACACCGCAGGCGAAAACCCCCGTCGCGAGGCGACCCGACCGGGCGGGCAGATCGGTGCTCGGTCTGCCCGCCACGCTGTCGTCGACGCCGTCCACGACGTCAGAAGAGGTAGACAGCACCGCCGACCACCACGATCCACACCACCGCAAGGAACTGCAACACGCGGTCGCCCAGTGCAATCTCCTCGGGCTCACCGGCATCTCCACCGTCGACATCCACTGCGTACCGCAGGATCGCGACGACGAACGGGACCATCGAGATCGCGTACCAGTTGGAACCTGCAATCGTGTCCTGCTCGAACGCCCACAGGCCGTAGCAGATCACCACGGCTGTGGCGGCAAGCGTCCACACGAACCGCAGGTACGTCTCGGTGTAGTACTCGAGCGACTTGCGGATCTTCGCACCCGTCCGCGTCGCGAGCCGCAGCTCCGCGTATCGCTTACCCGCGGCCATGAACAGCGATCCGAACGCCATGATCAGCAGGAACCACTGCGACAGCGGGATCTCGGCGGCCACACCGCCGGCGATCGCACGGATCAAGAAGCCCGACGAGACGATGCAGATGTCGAGGACGGCCTGATGCTTGAGACCGAAACAGTACGCGAGCTGGATGCCGATATAGACGGCCATCACCACCGCGAGCTGCCAGTTCGCAAGGAACGACAGTGCGATCGAGGCGACGAGCAGCACGACGGCCAGGATGTACGCGAGCCGCAGCGGCAGCACGCCCGCCGCGATCGGCCGGAACCGCTTGGTCGGGTGCTCCCGGTCGGCTTCGACGTCCAACGCATCGTTGACGAGGTAGATCCCTGACGCCGCCATGCAGAACACCACGAACGCCAGTGCGACCGGCAACAACACGGAAGATTCCGTTACGGAACCCGCCGCCATCGGGGCCGCGAGCACCAGCACGTTCTTGACCCACTGTCGTGGGCGCACCGCCTTGACGATTGCCGCTGGAAGGCTCTTGGGGGCCTCCGAGACGGGTGTCGGTTCCTCGCTCATCGCTCTCCAAACTTCTTCTCTGCCCGCGCCACCACAGCAGCGGACGCCGCCCCGAGCGCAGCACCGGCCAGGACGTCCGTCGGATAGTGCACACCGAGAACGAGACGGGACAACAGCATCGGCGGCACGAGCATCGCCGGAAAGGGTAGCCCGGTGGTGCGCGCCATCAACACGGCCGCTGCTGTCGTGGACGTCGCGTGCGACGACGGGAAACTCAGTCGACTCGGCGTCGACACGTTGACCTGCACGGACGGATGGTCCGGACGTTTACGGCGAACGACACGCTTGATGACGATCGACGCAGCGTGCGCTCCGACCGCCCCGACCGCGACTCCTGCCCACTGGGCGCGACGCTTCGGATCCACCAATGCTCCCGCCGCGCCGATCGCGATCCAGCCGAGCGCATGCTCACCGAAGTGCGACATGCCGCGGGCGATCGAGGTTGCTCCGGGCACAGTGCCGACGGTGTCCTGGACCGTCTGCAACATCCGCACTTCGAGCGGCGCGCGGTCGCGGTCGATCGTCACTGTGGCGGTGCCGTCACCGGACGGGACAGTGACGTCATCCCTCGATACCGAAGACATGTTCCCACTCCTTCTTGCTGGTCAGGGCGGGAACCGCATCCCGGTAGCGTTGCTTGAGCTCCGGGAAACGTCGTGCGAGTTCGCGCCGCAACCGCAGCGCTTCGGTCAGCAGCGCCTGTGCCTGCGCGCGGTCGCGCTTACGGTAGACGACGCCTCGCCCGTCCGCGGTGGTCACCGTCACGCCGTCGACCTGCGACAGCAGGAACCACCGTGCGTCGATCGTGGGCACGTTGAGCTGTGGTCGGGTGTGATGCTCGGGGTTCTCGGAGCGCACGCTGTGCAGCACGCCCTTCGCGAGTCGTGAGACCTTCGCGAGTTTGCCCTCGGGCAGCCCGACGGCACCGACTTCCGCGCCCGACGGCAGCGGCAGTTCGGTCGACGAAGGCAGCACGCGAGCGTCGGAGAAGTTCTTCCGCAGCGCATGCACGTCGCCGAGTGCCTTGGGAAGGAGCTCGAAGAGGTTCTCGGGGCCGGCCAGGAAGTCCTCGATGGCCTTGTTCTGGATCGCGACGGTCGAGTACTCGAGGCACACCAGGTGCTTGATGGTGGCCTTGATCGTGTCGAGGACCATGCCCTTGCCGTCGCCCGGCATGTGCAGGGCTGCGACGACGAGGCGGTTGCGCAGGTGGAAGTACGCCTGCCAGTCGATGGCGTCGTCCTTGTCGCTCCACGCCATGTGCCAGATCGCGGCACCGGGCATCGTCACAGTGGAGTACCCGGCGGCACGGGCACGCAGCCCGTACTCGGCGTCGTCCCACTTGATGAACAGCGGCAGTGGCTGCCCGATCTCCTCCGCGACGACGCGCGGGATCATGCACATCCACCAGCCGTTGAAATCGACGTCGATGCGTCGATGCAGCAGCTTCGAGTTCTCGCGATCGCGCAGCGGATTCGTGGAGAAGTCGTGGTCGTATTCGACGTTCGGCGCGGCCGACCACATGAAGACCGACCGGTCGACGACCTCGCCCATCGTGTGCAGGTGGCTGCGTTCCTGCAGGTTGAGCATCTGCCCTCCGACGAGTGTCGGGGACTTGGCGAACCGCGAGAACGCGAGTGCACGCAGGATCGAGTCGGGTTCGATCTCGATGTCGTCGTCCATGAACAGGATGTACGGGGCATCGGTGGTCTTCAGCGCCTCGTACATGATGCGGCTGTAGCCACCGGATCCACCGAGGTTGGCCTGGTCGTGGATGACCAGCCGGTCGCCGAACGGCGCTGCTGCCTCGGCGAAACCGTCCTGGTCACGGACCTTTTTGGTGCCCTGATCCGGGATGATCATTGCGTCGATGACATCCATCACCAGCGGATCGGACGCCAGCGCACGCAGCGCCGCGACACAATCGGCCGGGCGGTTGAACGTGGGAATACCCACCGCGACGGAGGCCTTACCGGGGGCCTCGACCGGCGCGAACCAGCCTGCCGAGTGGACGGTGACGTCCGTGTCGGTGGTGACGTCGAACCAGATCCAACCGCCGTCCTCGAACGGGCCGAGGTCGGTTTCGAGTTCGAGGACGACGCCGGTTCCCTCGAACTCACGGCCCTGCACGTGGATACGGCTCGAATCCGCCTTGCTGCGGTAGATGTCGATTCGACCGTGACCGGTGAGCTCGAGTCGAAGCACCACGGAGTTCAGCGTGCTCCAGCGACGCCAGTAGCTCGCGGGGAACGCATTGAAATAGGTGCACAGCGACACCTCGGACTCGGCGCCGATGTTCAACTCGGTGCGGCTCGACGCATGAGCGCGACGCGCATTGGTGGACGATTCCTCGATGTAGAGGGTCCGGACGTCGAGTGGTTCGCCAGGTCGCGGCAGGATGATCCGCTGAAGCAGCGCCTTACCGAGCGGTGCTCCCTGCTGCGTGTCGGATCCGATCTCTACGGCTGCGGACTGGCTCATGAGGCATTCCCCGCGATCGGCGCGCCCGACTCGAAGTGCGGCGCCACCGTGTTGTCGAACATGGTCAGCGCGCTCGCGATGGCCATATGCATGTCGAGGTACTGGTAGGTGCCGAGGCGGCCGCCGAACAACACCTTGTTCTCCACGGCTTCCTTCTTGGCGAGCTCACGGTAGGCGGCGACCTTCGCGCGGTCGTCGGATGTGTTGATCGGGTAGTACGGCTCGTCCTCGTCTTCCGCGAAACGCGAGAACTCACGCATGATGACGGTCTTGTCCGTCGGGTACGTGTCGCGTTCGGGGTGGAAGTGCCGGAACTCGTGGATACGCGTGAAGGGCACGTCGGCGTCGTTGTAGTTCATCACCGGGGTGCCCTGGAAATCACCGGTGGGCACGACCTCCGTCTCGAAGTCCAGGGTGCGCCAGCCGAGCTTGCCTTCCGAATAGTCGAAGTAGCGGTCGAGCGGGCCGGTGTAGACGACGGGGGCGTCGGGGCTCGCGCCGCGGATGTCGTCACGCACCTCGAACCAGTCGGTGTTCAGCCGGATCTCGATCTTCGGATCCTTCGCCATGTTCTCGAGCCACGCGGTGTAGCCATCGACCGGCAGGCCTTCGTAGGTGTCGTTGAAGTAGCGGTTGTCGAACGTGTACCGCACGGGCAGGCGGGTGATGTTGCCTGCGGGCAGTTCCTTGGGATCGGTCTGCCACTGCTTGGCGGTGTAGTCGCGGATGAATGCCTCGTAGAGGGGACGCCCGATCAAGGAGATCGCCTTCTCCTCGAGGTTCTGGGCGTCCGCAGTCGAGATCTCGGCGGACTGTTCCTTGATCAGGGCCCGCGCTTCGTCAGGGCTGTAGTAGCGCCCGAAGAACTGGGAGATCAGGCCGAGGCCCATGGGGAACTGGTAGGCCTGACCGCCGTGCTTCGCGAACACGCGGTGCTGATACCCGGTGAAATCCGTGAACTGAGTCACGTAGTCCCACACACGCTGATTCGACGTGTGGAACAGGTGGGCTCCGTACTTGTGGACCTCGATCCCGGTCTCGGGTTCGGGTTCGGAGTACGCGTTGCCACCGAGATGGTGCCGGCGTTCGACCACGAGGACCCGCTTCCCGAGCTGCGTGGCCGCGCGCTCGGCAATCGTCAGTCCGAAGAATCCGGAGCCGACGACAATCAGGTCGTACTCACCGGGAGAGGGCTGGGGCGCTGATGCAGCAGTCACGGAGAACCAGGGTAACGACCTTGTCACGCTCATGCCCTTTCGGTCCGTCGGCGGGACCGAAAGACCAGGGCGATCAGAGGTGATACTGCAGTGCGGCGCGCACGAACTCGGCGCCTGCGGTTCCGCCGTAATTCGCGGCGAATCGCTCGTCTTCGACGTACATGTCGGCGAGGCCGAGGACATAGCCGCGCAGACTGCACCGGTCTGCACCGTGAGCAGGCGTACCGGGCACGGAGGTCAGCCATTCGACGTGACGGCGTGCAAGGTCCTGAGCCCGTTCTCCGTGCGGATCGAGACCTTCCTGCGCGGCAGCAACCCAGTCTGCGTTCAGCCGGTCGACGCGCGACTTCCAGTCGCTGCGTTCGCGCTCACTCATCCCGTGCCACCATCGGTCGCCGGTGGCGTACGCCTGCGCACCCCAGCGTTCGGTCACCTCGTCGCGGTACTGCGTGTGATCGAACCCGTCGAATACTTCGGTCGCCATGAGCTCTTCTCCATTCTCTGTTTTCTCGAGGGTCGCGCGAACCGCCCGGATTCGGCGTTCGAGTTGGGTTCGCTCGTGTTGGAGCAGCTCCAGATGCGTACGCAGTGCACCTGCCGTATCCCGACGGTCGTCGAGGGCGTCGCGGATCGCGGGTAGTCCGAGACCGAGGTCGCGCAGCAGCAGGATTCGCTGCAGCCGAACCAAGGCATCCGAGTCGTAGAAGCGCATCCCGTTCCGTCCTGTACGGCTCGGTGGGAGCAGCCCGACGTCGTCGTAGTGCCGCAGGGTGCGGCTGGTGACGCCGGCCTCCCGGGAAAGCTCCTGGATCGACCATTCGCGCCCCATGTTCGCCCCTTCGGTTCTGCTCGATACCCAGCGTGCATCTTGACGCTGCGTCAATGTCAAGCAGCCGATATTTCCGGGACGAGCAGCCGACCTTCCGGCGCTGCGTTTCGACGGCCTACGTTATTCGGCGCTTCCGGTGCTCGGGAACCAGTCACGCAAGAAGCTCGACTCGATGACCTGGGCACCGAGATCGGGGGTCCAGACGATCGCGCCACCGGTGAAGATCCGGAACTTGCCGCGTTCGTCCGGAAGCATCAGTTCAGGTCCGACCGGCGAGCCGAGAAGGCCATCGACCCCGCCGAGTTCGAGGTACTTCGCCTGGATCTCCGAGCTGTCACCGGTCTCGAACCGTAGTGCTCCGACCTCGGTGTCGATCTCCGGTGCCGGTGTGGGCGGCGGCACCGCTGCTTCGGCGCCTTCCTGCACGCTGAACCAGTCGGACCGCAGACCGAGCTTGGCACGCGCCTCGGCACCCGTGGTTTCGATGGTCCGGTCGGAGCCGATCACGCGCACCTGGGTAGCGCGACCTCCCGCGTCACCGAGGTTGTTGCGGGCGATGACCTCGATGTTCTGGAGTTCCCCGACGCCGAATGCCGTGCCGATCTCGCCTGCGGTTATCGTCTTGGCCCATTGCCGGTTGGGTGCGACCCTGTCGCCGAGGTCCTCGACCGGAGGGAACGTTCCGCCCGCGCTGTACCCGCCGGTCGATGCGGAGAATTCGCTGCGGACCACCGCGCCGTCCTTCATCAGTACTTGACCGCGAGTGGTGCGAATGGCGTCATCGGTCCGGGGATCCTCCGTGCCGGACCCTCCGTACACCTGGCAGCTCGTCGTATCGCAGGTCTGCCACTTCTCATTGCGCTTCTCTGCGAGTGCGTACGAGCGAGCGGCGATGGCCTGCGCGCGCAGCGCTTCGGCCCCGCCCGTGTCGGCCCAGCCGGGCAGCGCCTCGGCGGGAACGACGCTGCGGAGGTAGTCCTCGACGTTCAGGCGATTGACGGTGCGCGCGGCGTCTCCTTCGAGCACCACTCCGATCGCGCCGCGGTAGGTGGTGTCGCCCGAGCAGAGTTTGAGGTGTTCCTCCCTGGGACGGTCCTCGCCGAGATCCACCGGGTCGACCCATGGCATATCTGTGGCGCCCTGCCACAGCACGTCGCCGCTGCAACCGGCAGTGACCACGACGTTCGCGCCGCCGTCGGCATTCGGTGTGAGATGGGCGGCCTCCCCTGGGCCGACCTGCCTGCCCGCGACGGTGAGGCCTGTGTCGGAGTAGACGTCGAGGCTGTGGTCGTCGAGACCCGTGAGGCGCACGGCGATCATGGAGTCCGGGACGGTACCCAAGGTGGTGCCACCGTAGTAATGGCCGACGATGCGTTCGGCCGTCCAGCCGTCCTGCGCGTAGCCGTAGGCACCCCACTGGCCCATGCCGCGACCGTGGCCGTGGCCCTGACCGCTGAAAGTGAAGGGCGTGTCGGCGGAGACGGCCTGCCGGACCTCGGGACCGTCCGAGCCGCCACTGACGAGAACGCCGACGGCCGCTCCTGCGAGTAATGCGGGCGCGATGCCGAGCACAGCGGCACGTGTCGCGGTCGGGCGCCATCCGTTGCGCAGCGGCCGGCCGAGGACGACACGCCGTCTACGAATTTTTCCTCTGCGACGAATCGACTGTCGTGCCATGCGCTGCGCTCCCTTGTTCTCGCATTTCCGCTGATCACGCGGACGGTCGTCCATGTGATCGCCCGCTCTCACGGATCGGACATCTCGAGACCGATGCTCAAGCTCAGGTTGAGGGTTATGGTTTGCTGTGTCTAGTGTGACAAGAGTGGCGAGGTATCGCAACAAATGTCACAACAGCAACAATGGCATCACAAGTTGCCTTCATCAGCGGCCTCTTCCAGCACGAAGCGGGCTTGAGGATGTTGGATTCCGACGAGTGATATCGACCGTCCGAACCGCGCACAGCAACAGGGAGTAGCAAACAGTGCCGCATCGCCGCCCGAAGCCGTCGATCGTCCTGGGTGCCGTCGCCGCCCTGGCCGTCGCAACACCTTTCGCGGTGTCCGGCTTCACCAACGACCAGACCGAAATCCGTCAGACCAGTGATTCCGTCGAAGCGGTTGCGCCCACGATCGCCGAGGTCGTACTCGCATCGGTCCCCGATCTCGTGATTCCGCTCGAAGAGCTGACCGGGCTCAACCTGCCCGACATGAGCCTGAAAGAGATCGTCCAAGGTCTCCCCGAGATCACGACTGCGCCCGATCCGGCAGGCGGGCCGGTCGGTCGGGTGGGAGCGGTCGTCAAAGAGCTCACCCAGGAGACCCCGTTCAGCCTCGTCGCCCTCACCGCAAGCGACATCGCCGACACGGACGCGATGATCCGCGCGCAGAACGAGGACGGCACGTGGGGTCCGTGGGCTGCGACCGAGCCCCTCGAGTCCTCTCGCAACGACACCGCAGACGACGCGCGTAGGGGCACCGAGCCGATCTTCGTCGGTGCGACCAATGCCGTTCAGGTCCTGCTGACGCCGCGACCGGGTCCGGAGCCGAACCTCGCCGGTGCCGAAGCGCCGCCGGAGGAAGGGCCTGCGCCGGCAGCCCCCGCGGCGCCCGCTCCCCCTGAAGCTCCCGCACCGGCAGAGGCACCGGCACCGGCGGAAGCACCGGTTCCCGGCGCGGCACCCGCAGAGGGCACGCCCGAGCTCGGTTACGTTCCGGCCTCGTCCTCTCGCCCGCTGCACAGCCAGGACCCGGCCCAGGCCCTCGCCGACAGCGTCAGCGCTGTGCTCATCGATCCGGGTACCAGCCCCGCCGACGCCACCCTCGAGGACATCGCGGGCCCGGTGGGTGACTCCGGCCTCAAGGTCATCTCCCGCGCTCAGTGGGGCGCCGACGAATCGATCCGGTGCGAAGAACCCACCTACGACGACTCGCTGGGCGGCGCCACCGTGCACCACACCGCGGGAAGCAACGACTATTCCAAGGCAGAATCTGCCGAGATCGTCCGCGCGATCTACGCGTACCACTCGCAGACGCTCGGCTGGTGCGACGTGGGATACAACGTGCTCGTCGACAAGTACGGCCAGGTCTTCGAAGGTCGTGCAGGAGGGCTCGACCGCAACGTGCAGGGCGCCCACGCGGGCGGCTTCAACGAGAACACGATGGGCATCGCCATGATGGGCGACTTCTCGTCGGCGACACCGCCCGAGGCGACCCTCAACGCCGTGGGCAAGTTCCTCGGCTGGCGGCTCGCGAAGGCCGGGCTCGATCCCAAGGGTCGCACCACGATGTACTCCGAGGGCACCTCGTTCACCCCGTACCCGCGTGGCGCGGCCGTCGACCTGCCGATCATCTTCGCGCACCGCGACGTCGGCAGCACCAGTTGCCCCGGCGACGGCGGATACGCCCAGATGGACAAGATCCGCAACATCGCCGCTGGCGCCGCGAAGGGCACGAGCCCCAGTACCGATCTCGCGACGGACAACCCGCCCGCCGCGCGCGGTGCAGTGCCCGATACAGATGCCGGGACACCGGCAACCGGATCGGCCGAGAACGTCCAGAACCTCGTGCAGGAACTGATCCGTCTCGCCGACAATCACCCGCTGGCCCAGAAGTGGATCGCCGAAGGCGGCGAGACCGGACGTCTGGGCACGGCCATGACATCGATCCTCCCCGCGAAGGGCGGATTCGAGAGCGCCCAGTTCGTCAACGGCGCCATCTACTCCTCACCCAACGGCGGAGTGTGGACGGTGCTCGGCGAGATCTACAAGGCGTGGCAGAAGTCCGGGCTCGACGCTGGTGAGCTGGGGTTGCCCACCAGCGACGAGTACCGGGTGCCGGACGGTTGGCGATCGGACTTCGAGTTCGGTTCGCTGATCTTCAACGAGGTCACCGGTGTCGTCACAAAGGTGCTCCGCGCTTACAACGACGCCTACGAGGAGTCGATGCAGGAACCCGCGGCCGCTCCGGTCGCGCCGGAACCTGCGCCGGCACCGGAAGCCCCGCAGGCACCTGAACCGGTGCCTGCAGGCTGACCTTCGATCACCGGCAGAATCAAGTCACTGCCACCAGCGTTCGAGGATGCGGGCGACCCCGTCATCGACGTTGGTGGCAGTGACTTCGTCTGCGACCGATTTGGCCTCGGGGTGCGCGTTCTCCATCGCAACACCGTGGCGTGCGATCGACAGCATCGGAATGTCGTTGGGCATGTCACCGAATGCGACGAGATCATCGAACGGCACCCCCAGGTGGCGCGCGGCCTCCTGCAACCCCGACGCCTTCGTCACCCCCGCAGCGGAGATCTCGAGGAGACCGTTGTCCGTCGAGAACGTCAGGTCGACGAGTCCGTGCAGTTTCGGCAGGAGCGCTTCGGCCATCGCGGCGCTGCTGGCACCGGGCAGCCGGATCAGCAGTTTGATGGCGGGCGCCGCGATCACGTCGTACTCGGCGAGTTCGGTGATGTCCGGATTCAGCCACGCATGCTCGTAACCCGGCGAGCTCACGAACTGGGGTGTCGCAGCGTCGTGCGCGCTGGCCCCCACCCTTTCCGCCGCCAGACCGCTCCCCGGAAAAACCGTCTCCGCGACCTCGGCGAGCCAACCCAGTTCGTCTGTGGTGAGCACCGCGGCACTGAGCACCTGGTCGGTCGCACTGTCGTAGAGGACAGCGCCGTTGGCGCACACCGCGAGCGGTGCGTACCGAAGCTGGTCGACGACCGGCGCGATCCATCGCGGTGGTCGACCGGTCGCAAGAACGAACGGTGTTCCGGAATCGACCACGGCGTGGACTGCCGCACGGGTGCGGCCGGAAACCCGCTCCGTGTCGTCGATCAGGGTTCCGTCGACATCGGACGCGACAAGACTCGGACGCTGAGTGCTCACTCCGTCATTGTGCCGAAGGCGGGTTTCCGGTCGCGCCCGGCTCTCTCCCACTGCCGTCGCGGCCCTCGCGCCGTGCGCGCTCTGCTTCCTTGCGGGCACGACGTTCCGCCGCGACACGCGCGTCGTCGGCGTTCGCTTCCTCCGGTGTCGGAGCCGATCCACCGAGCCGCGCAGGTACCCAGTAGGCACCCGGCTCGTGGCGATAGTCCTGCTGCGCTTGCTTCAACATCCGGTCCATGGTGGCGCGCAGCTTCGCAGTCATCTCGGCGGCAGGCTCGAACGGTTCGATCGGATCCCCGACGATGATGGTGATGGGGGTGTTCGTCCGGCCGAGTCGCTTGGGGTGGCCCTTGGTCCACACCCGCTGCGACCCCCACAGCACCATCGGTATGACGGGCACACCGGCTTCGAGTGCCATCCTTGCTGCGCCGGACCTGAACTCCTTGAGCTCGAAGCTGCGGCTGATGGTCTCCTCGGGGAACACACCGACGAGATCGCCCCTGCGAAGTGCCTCGACCGCAAGCCGATACGAATCGCCCGCATCGCCGCGGTCGACGGGGATGTGCTTCATGGCGCGCATCATCGGCCCGGAGATTTTGTTGTCGAAGACTTCCTTCTTCGCCATGAACCGGATGTACCGCTTGGTTTCACGTGCGGGAATGCCCGCGTAGGTGAAGTCCATGTAGCCCGTGTGGTTCATCGCGATGACCGCACCCCCGGTCGCCGGGATGTGCTCTGCCCCGGAGATCGTGAATTTCAGGCCTTGCGCCGCGAACAGTGTGCGTGCCACGCCGATGATGGTCCGGTAGAAGGGTTCCACGTCGGTTAGCGTAGCCGGGTCCACCGCATCGGACCGACCGCGATCGACATCAGGGGCGAGAGTATTGACCAGCACCACCAGAAAATCCCATCTGTTCGTCGTCGCAGGCGCGGCTGTCGCACTGGCCCTGACCGCGACGGGATGCGCCGGCGACGGGCAGTCCGGCATCCCCACCGAGACCCCCCAACCACCCGAAGTGTCCTCGTCGGGCACCGGGAACGACGCAGATGACGGGACGGCCGCCGCGGCTGCACCGACAGAGGCCGCCCCGTCTGCGGTCACGGTCGGCGACGTACCCGGCAACGCCGCAGCCGGCGCGGCACTGCAGGCGTGGACGAATGATCTGCTGGCGGGCAACGACGTGACCGGTAAGTGCTGGACGATCGCGACCGAACGGGCCGAGGAGATGTACGCCGACGTCGACGCGATCAGCGCCGCGGTGCAACAGCCCGGACTCGACGGCCAGTTCACGGTGACGTGGTCCGCGGACGGCACCGACGTATCGGTGCTGCGCAGTGAGATCTCTTCCGGCTACGCCTGCCCCTACGTCCACCCGACCGGCGACGCCGACATCTACACCGAGGACGACGCCGTCTACGCGGTGGAGCGGTTCCTCGGACGCACCACGGGCGATCCGGTGGCCCCGGAAGACACCGAGGACGACTACCCGCTGATCTGCCCCGGAATGGGAATCTGGGATCCGTGGGGCACCGGAAACCCGGGCGTGCCACCGTTGTCGACCGATCCGGACACCCTCGACGGCGTGACGACCTTCGACGCGGATTCGGCGACCTTCGCTCCTATCGACGACGTGTACGGGACGGTGTCCATCCCGGTCGTCGAGGACGGAACCGCTCGTGACCTGGTTGTCTACGTCACAATCGCCTCGAACGGATACTGCCTGGGCGCAGTGGACTGATCGGCTCCGCCTACCCTGGAGACCACGTCGGCCAGCTTCGTCAGGAGGCAACGCAGTGCAGATCACCAGCGTCGGACACGCAGGGTTCCATATCCGGACAGAGGCCGGGTCCATCCTGTGCGACCCCTGGATCAACCCCGCGTACTTCGCGTCATGGGTGCCGTTTCCCGACAACACCGGGCTCGATTGGGAAGAGCTCGGCAACGTCGACTACCTGTACGTGTCGCACCTGCACAAGGATCACTTCGATCCGGGCACGCTGAGCAAGTACGTCGACAAGGATGCGACGGTGCTGCTGCCGGACTACCCGGTGCCGGATCTGCGGCGTGAACTCGAGGCACTGGGCTTCACCAAATTCTTCGAGACCACCGACTCCGTGAAGCATCGGATCTCCGCTGCCGGTATCGATGTCGCTCCGCAGGCCCCCGTCGGACCGGGCGAGCTCGACATCATGATCATCGCGTTGCGTGCACCCGCCGACGGGCCGATCGGTGACTCGGGTCTGGTCGTCTCCGACGGCTCGACCACCGTGTTCAACATGAACGACGCGCGGCCGATCGACATGGATCCGATGCACGAGGCGTTCGGCCACATCGACATCCATCTGCTGCAGTATTCGGGTGCCATCTGGTACCCGATGGTCTACGACATCCCGAAGAAGACCAAGGCCAATTTCGGCAAGCAGAAGCGTCAACGTGGCATGGACCGTTGCCGCAGCTACATCGAGCAGGTCGGAGCCACCTGGATCGTGCCGTCCGCAGGGCCGCCGGTGTTCCTCGACGACGATCTGCGCGACCTCAACGACGACCACGGCGACGAGGGGAACATCTTCCCCGACCAGCACGTGTTCCTCGAACAACTGCGCATCCACGGGCGCGACGGCGGCCTGCTCATGATCCCGGGATCGACGGTGGATCTGGTCGGCAAGGATCAGATGACCCTCACGCATCCGATCCCGGACGAGCAGGTCGATGCGATCTTCACCAACAAGGCCGCCTACATCGAGGACATGGCGAAGCGGTTCGCGCCGATCATCGCGGCGGAGAAGGCGACGTGGGCTCCCGCCGCGGGTGAGCCGTTGCTGCCTGCGTTGAAGGCGAAGTTCGAGCCGATCATGGCGCAGTCCGATCTGATCTGCGACGGTATCGGTTACCCCGTCGGTCTGGTCATGGGTTCGGGCGACGACGCCGAGACCGTCGTACTGGATTTCCCGAAGCGGGCCGTGCGCGAGCCCATCGAGGGAGAAGGCAAGTACCGCTACGGGTTCCGCATCGCACCGGAGCTGGTGCGGACGGTCCTGCGCGACGACGAACCCGATTGGGTCAACACGATCTTCCTGTCCACCCGCTTCACGGCGTGGCGCATCGGCGGGTACAACGAGTTCCTGTACACGTTCTTCAAGTGCCTCACCGATGAGCGGATTGCCTACGCGGACGGCTGGTTCGCCGAGGCGCACGACGACACGGCGTCGATCGAGCTGGGCGGCTACGAGATTCAGCGTCGCTGCCCGCACCTGAAGGCAGATCTGTCGAAGTTCGGCGTGGTCGACGGCACCACCCTCACCTGCAATCTCCACGGCTGGCAGTGGGATCTCGACTCGGGTCGCTGCAAGACGTCCAAGGGTCACGAGCTGCGCAGCAGCAAACTCTGATGCCGGTTTCCGCGCCCTCGCCGAGGAAGCGACGACCGGCCCCCGATCGTTCCGTCCCCACTCCGAGTGCCGTCCGCGATGCGCTGCAGGGTGACCGAACCGTGGTCTTCACCTCCGACGGCACCGACTGGATTGCGACGTTCGCAGTGGGTGACGCCGCACTGCCGCCCTCGACGACAGCAGTGTTCCTCGACGTCAACTGCGTCACCGACCGGAGCCGGCTTGCCGCCGGAAGCATGCTCCGAGACACGGACTCAGGGTTGTGGATCCTGTCCGTTCGGGTTCCGGCCGGGTGGCGCGGCGCGTACACATTCATTCCGTCGAACGCCCCACTGACGGTTCCGGACGGCGACGCGAATCAGCGTCAGTGGTGGATCGACTTCCGCCGGGGCGCCATCGGATCGTTCGAAGGAGCTGCCCCCGACGCCGAGCCACAGCGACTCCGGACGGGCGCACTCCCGGAAGGCATCCTCACGACAGAAGCGGTGGAGCTCGACGGCACTCCGCGGCGCGTCGGCACCTACGTGCCGCCCGTACCGGGTCACGGCACCGTCGTGTTGTTCGACGGCGACGAGGTCCGCCGTCACCGGGTGCTCGCCGCGTTCGACGATCCCGAGAACGCCCCTGCACGGGTGCTCGTCGTCGACCACGTGAGCGCCGACGGTCAGGAACGCAATGTGCGGGCGTCGGACCTGACCGCCAACCCGCGCTTCCGCGACGACCTCCTCGCATACGCGGGCGAGCCCGTGACGGTGGGCGGCTGCTCGTACGGCGGACTCGCGTCGATGTTCTTCGCGTTGACCCGGCCCGATGCCGTGCGCGGCGCAGCCTGCCTGTCACCGTCGATGTGGTGGCACGACGAGCAGGGGCACGATGTTCCGACACTCGCGAAGGCCGACAACGGCGGCGACGTGCCCATCCTCAGCGAGGTGGGTTCACTCGAGTGGATGATGCTCGACGAGGTCGTGGGCGCCGCCGATCGACTGGCCGCGGCCGGGCACCCGATTCGTTCGGGGACCTTCGCGGGTGGTCACGACTGGGTTCAGTGGCGCGAGCGGCTGCCCGTCCTGATCACAGAATTGCGGGTCACACAGTCGGGGCGCTCGGAATCGGTGTGACCGCGGGGCGCGGTGCGAACGCCGGCACGAGCAACAGCACCGCGCCGACTGCGATCAGCGCGAACGGCCACCACTGACGGTCCCCGGCCTCCACGGTGGGTTCGGCGGCCTGCGCGTCACCGGACTGCGGCAGCGCCTCGGTCGCGTCCCGGACATTGCCCGAGATGCTCTGCACGACATTGCTCACCGGTCCGACACCCGCCACGAGCTGGCCGGTGCCGTCGGTCAATTGCCTGCCACCGTCGTCCAGCAGGATCAGGCCGTCGCGCAGCTGCCGCGACCCGTCTGCGGCCTGTGTCATACCGGCGACGAACTGTGCGTTCGGGTCGGTCAGTTCGTAGGCGAGTTGCTGCGCGCCGCTGCGCAGCTGCCCCAGCTGGTCCATCGTCTCGGGTCCCAGACCCTGGGTGTTCAGCATGTCGACCAGCCCTCTGATCTCCGCCGACGCCGAGCTCGACACGGGGTCGCCGGACAGATCGAGTGTGTCGGCGACGCTCGTCAGCTGCGTGGTGACACTGCCCTGCATCTCACCGAATCCGGTGAGCCGGGTGACCACCTCGTCGACCCCTCCGCTGATCTGGGAGGCGCCGTCGCCGAGCAGACCGACGCCGCCCTCCAGCTGGTCGAGTCCGCCCGCGAGCTGCTCTCCTCCCGCCCTGGCCTGGCCGAGTCCGTCGGCGAGTTGCTGTGCGCCATCGTCGAGTTGGCGGCTGCCGTCGGTGAGCTGGCCGACGCCACCGTCGAGGATCGACAGCGGGAGACTCGCCTGTTGCAACGTACTGCGGGCGTCGTCGACTCCGGTGCCGCCCGTCTCCTGTTCGGCGACGGTGACGGTGGCCTCCGGCGAATCGAGGTAGGCGAAGGTCGAGCCGGCGCCGACAAGGGCCAGCCCGGAGACTGCGGTGATCATGGTGAGCAGACGTGCACGCATGTGCGTCGAGGCTAGAGCCTCCGGTTAAGAAGCTGCTGAGGAGCCCTGGTCGGGCAGCCATCGGACGGCACTGATACCTACCACGAGCAGCGGTAACACCGTCGCGACGACCAGTCCGGACAACGGAATCCATGTCGAGCCCACCGCGAAACCCGCGAACACACCGACCGACAGAACCTCGCTCGTCAGCCCCACGACCGAGGTGACGGTCGCGCGAGTGCGCCCCGACATCGTGTCCTGCAACCTGGCCTCGGCAACGATGGCGGTGTTGTGGATTGCGCCGTACCCGAGCCCGATCGCGATGAAGCCGACGACACCACCGGCGAGCGCACCGGCGGCGAGGAGAACTGTCCCCGCGATCACCACTCCGCCCATCACCCGGCCGCTCATCGAGGCGGTCCGGCCCGCGGTCGCGGCACCGAGCACCTGACCGATCACCGTGAGCGCCACCAGCACCGGCACCTGCTCGGTGGGCGCGCCGCCCTCCCTCGCGAGCAGGCCGAAGTATTCGTCGAACGCAAGACCGGCGAGCAGCGCGGCAGCGAGCAGCACCGCGCGGCGCACCACCTTGTCGGTGCGGACCTCGGACGTGCCCTCGCGCAGCGCCGACACATAACGGCTGAGCACCGGGCCGCCGCCGGCATCGTCGGTGTCCCTCACCCGAGGTGTGGACGGCAATGTCAGGACCAGCAGCCCGTTCGCGACGGTGAGCGCCACGGACAACCATCCGACGAGTGCGTAGCCGCCCAGTCCGAACAGGGGTGCCGCCGACAGGATCGCGACGAACGCGCACACCATCTCGCCTGCATTCGCGTAACCCGAGACCGTTGCGTATCGGTGTTCCGCGCCGAGCGCCGCGAGTTCGTCGTAGAGGAGCGCCTCGAATGTGCCCGATTTCAGGGATTCACTGATCCCCCACAGCACGAAACCCAGCGCGAAACCCCAGACGGTGGGCCAGATCATCCAGATCGTGAAGGTCGCGGTGAACAGAACGCCGCTGCCGAACAGCAGACCCCGGCGCGACACCGTATCCGCCCACGCGCCCGACGGAACCTCCGACACGAACGCGACGAGGGACCACAGGACGAACAGCGACGAAATGCTGCCGGTGCTCAGGCCGTGGTCTTCGAACAGCAGCGCATAGAGACCATAGAGCGGCACGAACTCGCGGGTGGCCGCGTAGACGACCGCCCGGACGGACAGGAAAGTCGAACGGTCGAATCAACATCGTCGGCGCATGGCTCCAGCATGACACCGGATCTCGCGCGTGTCACGAGCGACGTGGCGGTCCGATACCGTCGTCAGTTGTGAGCGAGGACAACGAACAGAACCGGCAACGCACCTACACCTGGGACGATCCGGCGCCTACGTCGGCCGCCAACCGCGACATGCAGGGACTCGACTTCCTGCACGGTCTCATCGACGGCAGCATTCCCCATCACCCGACATCTCGGACGCTCGGCTTCACCGTCACCGACGCGCGGGAGGGGTTCGTCGAGATCACCCTCGAGGTGCAGGAGTTCCATGCGAACGCGGTGGGCAGCGTGCACGGCGGAGTCCTCGCAACCCTGTTCGACACGGCGATGGGTTTCGCGGTGGCGAGCACGCTCGATGCGGGCGTCGGATACACGACCCTCGATCTGCAGGTGCGCTACCTGCGAGGAGTGCAGCCCGGCCATGTCCTCCGTGTGCACGGATTCTGCGAACACGCAGGGCGCCGCACCGCGACTGCGCGCGGCGAAGCGCGCGACGATCAGGGGCGGCTGGTCGCGACCGGCTCCACGTCGTGCCTGATCCTGAGCTGACCCGCTATCCGACGGGCTCCAGGACCTCTCGTCCGACGAACGGAACCAATGCCGGTGGAACCTTGACGGTGCCGTCGGCCTGCTGATGGTTCTCGAGGAGCGCGACGAGCCAGCGTGTCGTGGCCAGCGTTCCGTTGAGCGTCGCGGCGGTCTGCGGCTTGCCGTTCTCGTCGCGATAGCGGACACCGAGTCGACGGGCCTGGAATGTGGTGCAGTTCGACGTCGACGTCAGTTCGCGGTACCGCTCCTGAGTGGGAACCCATGCCTCGCAGTCGAACTTACGGGCTGCCGAGGATCCGAGGTCGCCGCCTGCGACGTCGATGACCCGGTACGGCACGTCGATCGCGGCGAGCATCTCGCGTTCCCACGTCAGCAACCGCTGGTGCTCTTCCGTCGCATCCTCAGGCTTGCAGTAGACGAACATCTCGACCTTGTCGAACTGGTGCACGCGGATGATCCCGCGGGTGTCCTTGCCGTAGCTGCCTGCCTCGCGGCGGAAGCACGACGACCACCCGGCGTACCGCTTCGGGCCTGCGGACAGGTCCAGGATCTCGCCCGAGTGGTACCCCGCAAGCGGCACCTCGGAGGTACCGACCAGATACAGGTCGTCGTCCTCGAGGTGGTACACCTCGTCGGCGTGCTGCCCGAGGAAGCCGGTGCCCCGCATGATCTCGGGGCGCACCAGCACCGGCGGGATCATCATGGTGAAACCGTTGGCCGTGGCCTTCTGCGCAGCGAGCTGGAGCAGACCGAGCTGCAGGAGCGCACCGTAGCCGGTGAGGAAGTAGAAGCGCGCACCGGAGACCTTGGCGCCGCGTTCCATGTCGATCAGGCCCAGCGACTCACCGAGCGTGAGGTGATCCTTCGGCTCGAAGTCGAACGTCGGCAGGTCACCGACCGTCTCCAGGGTGACGAAATCGTCCTCACCGCCGGCCGGAGCACCCTCCTGGACGACGTTGGAGATCGCCATGTGCGCCCGCTCGAGCGCTTCCTGCGCGGCGTTCTGCTCGGCTTCGAGCGTCTTCACCTGGGCCGCGAGTTCCTTCGCGCCGTCGAGCAGTGCGGGCCGTTCCTCCGGGGATGCCTTGCCGACCTTCTTTCCGAGCGCCTTCTGCTCGGCACGGGCGTTGTCACCCGCCAGCACAGCGGCGCGACGGGAGGCATCCGCATCGAGCAGCGCATCGACGAGGCCGGGATCCTCGCCTCGGGTGCGCTGCGAGGCGCGAACGGTGTCGGGATTCTCGCGGAGGAACTTGAGGTCGATCACGAAGGTGAAGCCTACCTCTGCCAGAGCTGCAGGTAGTCTTCGCGCCCGAACATCTTCGCCGCATCCACCGCGGTGGGCTGCCCGCCCATCGGATCGGCGCCCGCCTCTGTGAGGATCCGCACGACCTCCTCCTCGCCCTTGAACACCGCGCCCGCGAGCGGAGTCTGACCGCGGTCGTTCGCCCGGTTCACATCCGCGCCGTGGTCGACGAGAACGCGCACCGCAGCGGCGTTCCCGCGGTAGGAGGCGAGCATCACGAGGGTGTCACCGGCCCCGTTCGTCAGGTTCGCGGGGACACCCGCCTCGATATACGTCGCCAAGGTCTCGCTGTCGCCTGCGCGCGCAGCATCGAAGCAACGCTGCGCGATCTCCTGGATGCGGGGATCGATCTGGTCGTCGGCCATGAACCGACGTTACCTGTACGGACCGGGCCAGGGCATGATGGGAGGTGATGGCCGAAGACAAGAAGAAGAAGCCGGTACGGCGTCCGCCGTCAGCAAAGCTGACGCGACGCGCGTTGGTGTTCGTAGCTGCGGGCGCGGTCCTCGCCGCGATCGCGACGTTCGTCGTCGCGGGTTTCCAAGGCGCCGATACCGTCGACGGAAACAACAGCGGTGCGTCCCCGTCGACCGGCGCCGTCGCCGGTGACGCGTTCGGCACCGCCACCAGCGGAGACTGCCTGACCTGGACGGCGCTCGATGCGAGCGACCTCACGAAGGTGGATTGCGAGCAGACCCACCTGTTCGAGGTGGTCGAGGACATCGACCTGAGCGTGTTCCCCGGGGCGGAATGGGGACCGGGTTCACGTTTCCCATCGGTCATGCGGTTCACCGAGCTCCGCGACGAGCAGTGCGCACCTGCGGCGATGGACTACCTGGGCGGACGCTTCGATCCGCACGGCAAGTTCAGCATCGGGCTGATCAATCCCGGCGAAGCGGGGTGGGCTGCCGGCGAACGGACGCTGCGCTGCGGGCTGCAGTTCTCGTCGACCACCGGCAACCTGCTGCCCATCGAGGGCAGGGTCGCCGACCAGGACCAGTCCCGCGCGTGGGACGTCGGCCTGTGCATCGGCATCAACAACGGGGTCCCGGCCGATCCCGTCGATTGCGCGAAACCGCACGCCTTCGAAGTAGTTGCGACGGTGAACCTGGCCGAGAATTTTCCGGGCGGACTGCCGAGCGTCGAAGACCAGGATGCCTACCTCGAGCAGACCTGCACGGAGCGAGTGAACGAGTACCTGGGCGACCCGGAGGCGCTGCGGAACAAGACGCTGACGCTGTTCTGGGACAACTTGAACTTCGACAGCTGGCTGGCGGGCAGCCGCAAGGTCAACTGCTCTGTCGGTAAGCAGGTCGAGGGCGGGGGATTCGCTTCCATCACGGGCAGCGCGAAGGGCGACATCCTGATCGACGGGCAGCCGCCGATTCCGCCGCCTGCGCAGCCCGAGGGCAGGTCGCTTCCCACGCCGCTACCCGGTGCGGCTCCCCTGCCGGGGGCCTGACCCGATGGTGAAGATGAGCGATGAGCGCTTCGACGGACTTGTCTCCGACGCTCTCGACGAGATTCCCGCGGAACTCACACGGGCAATCGACAACGTGGTGGTGCTCGTCGAGCCGCGACACGAGGACGAGCCGGACCTGCTCGGTCTCTACCAGGGGATCGCGCTGACCGAACGCGACAGCCACTACGCCGGGTCGCTACCCGACACGATCACGATCTACCGCGACGCGATCCTCGACATCTGCGACACCGACGACGATGTGGTGCACGAAGTCGCGGTGACGGTCGTGCACGAGATCGCGCATTATTTCGGAATCGAAGAGGAGCGCCTCCACCAGCTGGGCTGGGGGTAGGCGCTCGAACTCTTACTCGGTCGGACTCCTGCTCGGTGGGGCGGGGTCAGACGCGGGCGGGCGTATTCCGCTCGACCTCGGCGTTCTTCTTGTCCGAGGCAAGCAGGAAGTGGGGGCCGATGGTCGACGCCACGAGCAGGATCAGGCAGCAGGCGACCACGACGGCAACACACGCGACCACGATGATCATGCCGATCAGTTCAAACATGCCCGATTANGCAGGCGACCACGACGGCAACACACGCGACCACGATGATCATGCCGATCAGTTCAAACATGCCCGATTACCTCCACGCTCGATATCACAGCGAAGTGCGGTCGGTCCGGCACTTCCGACCTTCACCATAACTGTCCGCCCCGGCTTGACCGAACCCGGCGGACGAAAAGCCGGGCGGGACGCGCTCGTGTGCGCGTCCCGCCCGGCTTTCTGGCGACGGTCAGAGTTCGTCGAAATGGGTGAGCTTCGGCGCCCCTGCGAGCAGCGGCCCGAGATCGGTGATCGCGCCTTCGCCCGCACGGAACTTGCGGTACGCGGTGTCGTGCTCCTTCGACTGCCACTTCTCGACGACGACCCAGCGAGCCTCGTTCTTCTGGTCCACCAGGATCTCGATACCGACGCAACCGTCGAAGGCCCGGGTCTCGTCGAGGACTCGCGTCATGACCTTCTTCGCATCGTCCAGCGCGTCGGCCTTGAACTCGAGCTCCAGCAGTGCGGTGAGCGCCATGTTCTCCCTTTCGTAGAATTCGATTTTCGTGCTCTACATTTCCCGATCGCTCCTGGCCGCGCAATAGGCCGGACCCGAACGAAGCAGAACCTCAGAACATGCTGTATCCGCCGTCGATCAGGGTCGTGCTTCCGGTCTGGAATCGCGACGCATCGCTCGCCAGGTAGACGGCGATACCCTCGAAGTCCTCGGGCGTACCCCATCGGCCGAGCGGAACCCGTGAGATCACGTTGCTGTTGAAGACCTCGGATTCCTGCAACTGCCCGGTGAGATCGGTGGCGATCCAGCCCGGCAGGACACTGTTCACCCGGATACCGAACCGCGCGAACTCGACAGCGCATCCATTGGCCATCGCGAGCACCGCAGCCTTCGTCGCGCCGTACGCCTGATTCCGACCGGCACCCTGTAGCGCGCCGAGGCTCGACGTCACGATCATCGACCCGCCGATGCCCTGCGCGACGAGGACCTTCGAGGCCTCACGCATCGTGAAATACGCACCATCGAGGTTGGTCGCCATCACTTTCCGATACTGCTCCGTCGACGATTCGGGGAACTTCTGCAGCGGCCCCGTGATACCGGCGTTGACAACGACGATGTCGAGCCCGCCGAGAGCGGCGGCGGTGTCGGCGACGCCGTCGATCACCGCCTGCTCGTCTGCCACATCGACCGACCGGGTGACGACCTTCGTGCCGAAACCCTCGAGGTCGGCGGCCGCGGCAGCGAGCTTGTCTGCGCTGCGGCCCCAGAGGGCGACATCGGCGCCGGCGCGCGCGAGTCCGCGCGCCATACCGAGCCCGAGGCCGGCCGATCCTCCGGTCACCAGTGCGCGTCTACCCGTGAGATCGAACATGCCGCTCCCCATGCGCATCTCCGTTACTTGAACTCGGCGGCGATATCGCGGCCGATGATTTCCTTCATGACCTCGGTGGTGCCGCCGTAGATGGTCTGGATGCGTGCATCTCGGTAGGCGCGACCGATCGCGTACTCCATCATGAAGCCGTAGCCACCGTGCAGCTGCACGCCCCGGTCGACGACACGCTTCTGCAGCTCACTGGCCCACCACTTCGCCTTCGACGCATCGACCGCTGTCAGTTCCCCCGCGTTGAGCGCGAGGATGCAGCGGTCGACGTGAGATTCGGTCACCTCGATCTCCGTGAGCATCTCGGCGAGCACGAAGCGGGTGTTCTGCAGATCGCCGATCGGCTTGCCGAACGCCTTGCGCTCGAACACGTACTGCTTGCTCCACTCGTAGGCCGCACGCGCCGACGTGATGGCGCTGACGGCAATACCGATCCGCTCGAGCGGGAGGTTCTCCATGAGATGGACGAAGCCTCGCCCTTCGGTGCCGAGCAGATTCTCGGCGGGCACGCGCGTATCCTCGAACACCAGCTCGGCGGTGTCCTGCGCGGCAAGACCGACCTTGTCGAGCTTGCGTCCGCGGCTGAAGCCGGGAGCGTCGCGCTCGACGACGATGAGCGAGAACCCCTTCGACCCGGCACTCGGGTCGGTGCGGCACACCACGATGACGAGGTCGGCGTGGATCCCGTTGGTGATGAAGGTCTTCTGTCCATTGATGACCCACTCGTCGCCGTCGCGAACAGCGGTGGTCTTGACGCCCTGCAGGTCGGAACCCGCGCCCGGTTCGGTCATCGCGATTGCGCCGATGACCTCGCCGGAGGCCATGCGGGGCAGCCAGCGGGCCTTCTGCTCCTCGGTGCCCAGATGCAGCAGGTACGGAATGGCGATGTCGTCCTGCAAGGCAAGGGTCGCGCCGAACGATGTGGTGTTCGTGCGAGCCGTCTCTTCCTGGACGATCTGGCGGAACCGGTAGTCGGTGACACCGGACCCACCGAATTCCTCGGGTACTCCGAGGCCGAGGATTCCTGCCTTGCCTGCGGCCAGGTACACGGACCGGTCGATGAGCCGTTCCTCTTCCCAGCGCTCGTAGTTCGGTTCGATCTCGCGAGCGTAGAACTCACGCACCGTTTCCCGGTACGCCTCGTGATCACCTTCGAAATGGGTACGCTTCATGAATTCTCCTGGCAATAGGCGTATATCAGGCGTTTACGCGGTCGATCAGGCCCGCGAGACGCTCGGAGATCAGGGCTTCTGCGTCGGCGACGATGCGTTCGACGAGTTCACCTGCGGTGGGAATGTCGTGGATGATGCCCTGGACGGTGCCGACGGTCCAGATACCGGCCTCCGGGTCACCGTTCTCGTACACGAGACGCCCACGCGCACCGGCGACCAGTTCACGGACGTCTTCGAACTGCCCTCCGCGATCGAGGATCTCGACGACCTCGCGGCTGACGGTGTTGCTCGCCACGCGGGCGGTGTTGCGCAGCGGCCGGAAGATCAGCTCGGTGTCGGTTTCCTTGGCCTCGACGATCGCTTCCTTGATCTTCTGGTGGATCGGTGATTCGACGGTGCACATGAAACGGGTGCCCATGTTGATGCCGTCGGCACCGAGGGCGAGTGCGGCGACGAGCCCGCGACCGTCACCGAAGCCTCCCGAGGCGATCATGGGGATGGTGATCTGCTCCGCTGCCGCGGCGATGAGGACGAGTCCGGGGATGTCGTCCTCGCCCGGGTGGCCCGCGCATTCGAAGCCGTCGATGCTGATGCCGTCGACACCGACGTCCTGCGCCTTGACGGCGTGGCGGACGCTGGTGCACTTGTGCAGCACCTTGATACCGGCGGCGTGGAAATCGGGGAGGTGCGGCGCGGGGTTGGATCCCGCGGTCTCGACGATCTTGATTCCGGAGTCGATGATGACCTGGCGGTATTCGTCGTAGGGCGGCGGCGTGATGGAGGGCAGGATCGTCAGGTTGACACCGAAGGGCTGGTCGGTGAGCTCGCGAGTGCGGGCGATCTCCTTCTCGAGGTCCTCGGGGGTGGGCTGGGTGAGCGCCGTGATCATGCCGAGTGCGCCGGCGTTGGCGACGGCGGCGACCAGTTCGGCGCGGCCGACCCACTGCATTCCGCCCTGCACGATGGGGTGACGAACTCCGAAGGTTTCGGTGAAGGGTGTGGACAGCACGAAAGATCTCCTCGCAGTGAGACGTTCAGTTAGTGGTGTGGTAGCCCACGATGCGTAGTGCGATCACGATGTAGCGGTCCGCGACCTGCGCCGGGGTGAGTGGGCCGTCGATCTGGTACCAGCGGGCGATGGACTGGAGCATGCCGAGCATGGCCCGCACGGTCTCCTCCGCATCGTCGACGTCGAATACTCCTGCCTCGGTGCCGTCACGGACGAGGTCGAGCATGATGAGTTCGAGTCGTTTGCGCGTAGCGGCATAGGTGCGGCGGTTCTCGAAGGAGACGTGCCGCAGTTCGGAATCGAGACCGGAACGCTTCGCCCGGTAAGTCATGTTCAGAACGATCGCCTCGACGGCATTGGCGAACCGGGCGGCCGGGTCGGCGCCGCCGTCCGCGACCGCGGCCAGGACACGGTCGATGAGGTCGAGGACGGCAGCGTCGAGCAGGGTGACGAGAACGGCTTCCTTGTTCTCGTGGTGGTAGTACAACGCGGGCACCGTCACACCGACCCGGCGGGCCAGGTCGCGCACGGTTGTCCCGTGGAAGCCGTTCTCGCTGAAAGCTTCCAGCGCGTGTTCGAGGATGGGGTCGTACCGCAACGGCTCGAAGACCCGCCAATCGGTGAACCCGGTCTCGGGCTGCGCGGTCATCGACCCCTCCTCTCACTCGTGTGTGCTGCGTGTCTAGCGCGGTGCCATGCGGATGGCGCCGTCGAGGCGGATGACCTCGCCGTTGAGCATCGGGTTCGAGACGATGTGTGCGGCCAGAGCGCCGTACTCGGCGGGGTCACCCAGACGCGCGGGGTGGGGAACCTGCTGGCCGAGCGAAGCCTGGGCCTCTTCCGGGAGCGAGCCGAGCAACGGGGTCTTGAACAGGCCCGGAGCGATGGTCACGACGCGGATGAGCAGCGACGCGAGGTCGCGTGCGATCGGCAGGGTCATGCCGACGACGCCGCCCTTGGATGCGGAGTAGGCGGCCTGCCCGATCTGGCCGTCGAAGGCTGCGACCGAAGCGGTGTTGATGATGACGCCGCGCTCGCCGTCGACCGGTTCGGTCTTCGAGATGCGCTCGGCTGCCAATCGGATCACGTTGAACGTGCCGATCAGGTTCACGTCGATGACCTTCTTGAAGCCGTCGAGCGGAAACGCGCCCTTCTTGCTGACGGTCTTGACCGCGTTGCCGATGCCTGCGCAGTTCACCGCGACACGCAGCGGTCCGAGCGACTCGGCGAGATCGAGAGCCGCGACGACTGCTGCCTCGTCGGTGACGTCGGCCGGCGCGAAGCGCGCACGGTCGCCGAGTTCCTTGGCGACGGCCTCACCGTTGGAAGAGGGGAGGTCGATGATGACGACGGTGGCTCCGTCGTCGATCAGCGCCTTGGTGGTGGCAAGACCGAGGCCCGAAGCGCCTCCGGTGACGACGGCAACGCTGTCGTTGACGATCATTGAGAATCCTTTCGAGAGTTGTTGCAGTTCAGATACGTTCGATGATGGTGGCGTTGGCCATGCCCGCGCCCTCACACATCGTCTGGAGTCCGTAACGACCACCCGTGGCTTCGAGGTGGTTGACGAGGGTGCTCAGCAGGCGGGTGCCCGACGAGCCGAGCGCATGGCCGAGCGAGATCGCGCCGCCCCACGGGTTGAGTTTGGCCGGGTCGGCGCCGAACTCGTGCGCCCACGCAAGCGGCACGGGCGCGAAGGCCTCGTTGACCTCGTAGGCGTCGATGTCGTCGATGTTCAGGCCGGACTTGGCGAGGACCTTCTTCGTGGCCGGAATCGGCGCGGTGAGCATGAAGACCGGGTCGTCACCGGCGACGGAGAACGAGTGGAAACGGGCACGTGGGGTGAGGCCCAGCTTGTTCGCGAGTTCCTCGCTCATGATCAGCGCGGCCGAGGCGCCGTCGGTGAGCGGCGACGAGTTTCCGGGGGTGATGATCCACTGCGCTTCGGGGAAGCGTGCGGCGTACTCCTCGGTGTAGAACGACGGCTTCAGACCGGCCAGTCCTTCCGCGGTCGTTGCGGCGCGCACGGTCTCGTCGACCGTGTGCTGCACCTGCTCGCCCGCCGCATTGGTGACCTCGATCGGGACGATCTCCTTGTCGAAGTGCCCGGCGGCAATGGCGGCAGCGGCACGCTGGTGCGACTGCGCGGAGAACGCGTCGAGCGCGTCGCGGTCGAACTTCCACTTCGCCGAGATCAGCTCGGCGGAGATGCCCTGGTTGACCAGGCCGTCCGGGTAACGCGTGCGGATGCTCGGACCGTGGGTGTCCTTGCCCATCGACGAGGTGCCCATCGGGACGCGGCTCATGGATTCGACGCCGCACGCGATGACCATGTCGTACGCACCGGCGATGACGCCCTGCGCCGCGAAGTGGGCTGCCTGCTGGCTCGAACCGCACTGACGGTCGATCGTGGTGGCAGGCACGGATTCGGGGAAGCCTGCCGCGAGAAGGGCGGTGCGAGAGATGTTGAGCGATTGCTCCGAGGCCTGGTTGACACACCCGCCGATGACATCGTCGACCTGAGCGGGATCGATGCCGTTGCGCTCGACGAGCGAGCGCAGCACGTGCGCGAGCAGTTCGACGGGATGTGTACCCGAAAGTGCGCCTCCGGGCTTGCCTTTGCCGACCGCGGTGCGGACGACATCGACGATGACTGCGTTGGTCATGGTGACTCCTGAATCTTCGCGGGGTTTGGTGCGACCCGGTGTCGCAGGAGCGGTCGCCGCGACACCGGGCCGGGCTCTCCGGTCAGCGGCCCTTCCACACGGGCTGGCGCTTCTGCGCGAACGCGGTGGGGCCTTCGATGGCGTCCTCGCTGCTGAAGACAATCTTCAGTGCTTCGACGTTGGCGTTCCACGCCGCGTCCTCCCAGTCGGGAAGGTTCGCGGTGCGGTAGATCATGGACTTCGATTCGCGCACCGACAACGGCGCGTTGGCGGCGATGGTTTCGGCGATCCCGAGGGCGACGTCGAGGGCAGTACCTGCCGGAGCGACCCGGTTGACGAGGCCGTACTCCTTGCCTTGTGCGGCCGAGATGGGCTCTCCGGTGAGGGCGAGCTCGAGAGCGAGCTTACGAGGGATCTGCTGCTGCAGCCGGATCACGCCGCCCGCTGCGGCGAACAGGCCGCGCTTGACCTCGGGCAGTCCGAGCTTGGCTTCTTCGTCGACCACCGCGAGGTCGCTGGCGAGAACGAGTTCGGTTCCGCCGCCGAGCGCGAATCCGTTGACAGCCGCGATCGTGGGCTTGCTGATCCAGTGCTGCGCGTATCCGGCGAAGCCCCACTCCGGGTGTCCGGCAGCCGAGGTGTCCTCGCCCGATGCGATGGCCTTCAGGTCGGCACCCGCGCAGAAGGCTCGGCCGGAGCCGGTGATCACGATGACGCGGACGTCGGCGTCGCTCTCGGCCTGCTCGAGGTATGTGCCGACGGCGGTCGACAGCGCGCCGTTGACGGCGTTGAGTGCCTTCGGCCGGTTCAGGGTGATGATTGCGACCCCACCGCGCACTTCGTACAGCGCTGCAGCGTCCGTCGTGGTCGTGTCGTCGGCCATGCGTGCCCCTTCGGATCCCAGAATCTGTTACTTATCGATCGCTAAAGGAGTACCACGGAACGAGCGCTCGGGCAATGGGCCGGCTTTATCTAGCGCCCGATCAGTTTCGTCTGGTAATGATTGGCCGTGAGCGCGAACATCGACTCGGCGACCACGGCGGGAGACCCATGCATGCTGCACATCTGACCGAGAACACCGGACCCGACGGTGTGCACACCGTCGACATACCGGAACCCACACCCGGCCCCGACGACGTCGTCGTCGACCTGCACGCGGCCGGTGTCTCGTTCCCCGATCTCCTCCAGACCAGCGCGGGCTACCAGGTGGTACGCCCACTCCCCTGCGTCCTCGGATCCGAAGGCGCCGGAGTCGTCCGCTCCGCGCCCGAAGGCAGCGGGTTCAGCGCCGGCCAGCGCGTAGCGGTCCTCGTGAACACCGGGTCGTGGCAGCAGACGGTTGCCGTCCACCCCCGCTCCGTGTTCCCCCTTCCCGACGACGTGTCGCTCACGGCGGCGGCCGGAATGCCCCTGAACTACCTGACGGCCCACTTCGCTCTCGAAGAACGCGCACGGTACCGCTCCGGCGAGACCGTGCTCGTCCACGGCGCCGCAGGTGGCCTCGGTGTCGCCGCCCTCCAGGTCGCCGCGGCACTCGGCCTAGAAACCATCGCGGTGGTCAGCACCGACGAGAAGGCGGCGGTAGCAAGGGCGAACCGGGCGACCCACACCATCGCCGTCGACGGATTCAAGGACAAGGCACTCGAACTCACCGACGGCCGCGGTGTCGACATCGTGCTCGACCCCGTGGGCGGCGACCGGTTCACCGACAGCCTTCGCAGCCTCGCTCCGGGCGGACGCGCCGTGGTCCTCGGCTTCACCGCCGGCGAGATTCCCACGGTGAAGGTCAATCGCCTTCTCTTGAAGAACATCTCGGTGGTCGGCGCCGGATGGGGTGAACACATCCGCCAGCTGCCCGACTACCCTGCACAGCAGTGGAAGACGCTCGGCCCCCTGCTGAGCTCCGGAGAGTTGCAGGTTCCCGAGCCCACCGTCTATCCCCTGACCCAGGCAGCGGGCGCACTGCACTCACTCGCGAACCGTTCGGCGACAGGAAAAGTCGCACTCTCACTCCACCCCTGATATCGATATCCGAAGGATTTCCCCATGACCGACAACCCGTCCACCGATCTGCCCGAGGTCGCCGTCGATGTCACCGACGGCATCCTGCGCGTGACGCTCAACCGCCCCGAGCGCATGAACGCCGTGAAGGCCGAGACCCTCAACACGATCGGCGACGCCTTCGAGAAGTACGCGACCGACGACTCGGTTCGCGCAGCTGTCCTCACCGGTACCGGCCGGGCTTTCTGCTCGGGCGCCGACATCGCCGGCCGCGACCTCTCGGCACCGCCGACCACCGACACCATCGACGCCGCCAACCGGGTGGCGGGCCTGCTCCGAGCGTTCCCCCGCCCCGTCATCGGCGCCGTCAACGGGGCAGCAGCGGGTGTCGGTGTGTCGCTGGCACTCTCGTGCGACCTGACCGTCGCCAAGGAGTCGACATACTTCCTCCTCGCGTTCACCAGGATCGGCCTGATGCCCGACGGCGGCGCCACCGCACTGGTCGCCGCGTCGGTCGGGCGCGCCCGCGCGATGAAGATGGCATTGCTCGCCGAACGGCTCCCCGCCCCCGACGCTCTCGCCGCCGGATTGATCGCCGATACCTACCCGGACGACGAATTCGACAGCAAGGTGGCCGAACTCGCGAAACGGCTCGCAGACGGACCTACCGACGCCCTGGCATCCACCAAGCACGCGATCAACGATGCGACGCTCACCGAACTCGAGAACGCCTTCGGCCGCGAGTTCGAGGGCCAGATGACGTTACTGGCCGGACCGGGGTTCGCCGAGGGGGTCACCGCATTCCAGGAGAAGCGGCCGGCGAACTTCCGCACTCTCTGATCGGACGAACGGATCGTCGGGGCCTCGTCAGGCGCGCGGGGCCCCGACCATCTTGAGAGCGATCTTCACGTATTTCTTCGCGACCTCCGGCGGGCTCAGCGTGCCCTCGGCGTGGTACCAGCGGGGAATCGACTGGCACATTCCCAGCAGAGCGCGGGTGGTCTCGGCGGCGTCCTCGACGTCGAACGATCCCGACTCGGTTCCGTCTTCGACGATCTGCCGCACGATCTCCTCGATGCCCTTGCGGACCGCGCGGTAACGCTGGCGGTTGTCGGGGCTCAGGTAGCGGACCTCACCTTCGATCGCCGCGAGCCGCGCGCGCATCGTCATGCGCAGCACGATGGCTTCGATGACGTTCGACAGACGCTGAACCGGGTCGGTGCCGCCCTCGGCGTCGGCCGCGTGCGAGCGTGAGAGCACGTCGCTCGTGGACAGCTCGAGCAGCGCGATGAGCAGGCCCTCTTTGTTCTCGTGGTGGTAGTACAACGCGGGCACCGTGACGCCGACGCGTCGCGCGATCTCACGCACCGACGTGCCGTGGAAGCCGGTTTCGTAGAACGCATCGAGGCTCGCCGACAGGATCGGGGTGAGCTCCATCGGCTCGAGGGTGCGCCAGTCGGGCGCGACCGTCTCTTCCGCGGTAACTGTGTCGTCGGTCGAACTCCCCATGAAACGCATCCAACCTATCGATCGCTATATACCCGGACGGCTCGAGGATACCTGTGCCGACATGCGAACATGCACAGCCGTCAGTGGCCTCACGCGGCATCCCCGCGTCACACACGTGACTCCACCGGATGCCAGGTGTCTTCGAGCGCACGCGGCTTGCAGGCCTGGTAGCCCCCGGTCACCAGCACCACGACGGCCACGCCGAGCAGGGCGAAGGACGCACCCCATCCCGATGTGGCGTCGTGGAGCACCCCGAACAGGAACGGGCCGAGGCACGCGACGGCATAGCCCACGCCCTGTGTGAATCCCGACAGGACGGAAGATCCGATGTGGCTGCGGGTCCGCAGGTTGATCAAGGTCAACGCCATGGGGAAGGTGCTGGGCCCCAGGCCGAGCAACACGATCCACAGAATCGGCACGCTCATCGGGGCCAGCCACAGCCCGAGAAACGCAATGAAGAAGCACGACGCGGACGCAAGCACCACGGGGAACGGGTTCCGCATCCGCGCGCACAGCGACGGGGCGCCGAAAGCGGACACCAAGCCCATGAACGAGAAAAGACCCACCATCGCGCCGCCGAACGCGGGAGTGGCGCCCGCGTCGGTGAGGATGTCCGGGATCCACGTGAACATCGAGTAGGTGACCAGCGAGGTCATGCCGAACATCCCGGCCATGCCCCATCCCACCGGCGAACGCCAGACCTTGCCCTGTGCCTGCGGTGCAGTTCCGTGGTGTTCCTCCGCGGCGGCCCCGCGTCGGCGAGCCAGAATTACGATCCACGGCAGCGCCGCGGCGAAACCGGCGACCGCCCAGATTCCGATCGACACACGCCACCCGAACGCATCCGCGAGCGGCACCGCAACGAAAGCCGGTGCAATGGTGCCGATCTGGACTCCGACGATGTACACCGAACTCACGAATGCCAGACGGTCGGAGAAGTACCGTTTCACGAGCGGTGGGATGACGACGTTGCCGATGCCCATCCCACCGAGGGCCAGTGCCGAGAGAGCGAGCAGCGACCAGGTTTCGTCCATGAACGCCCGGGTCGCCATGCCGATGCCGGCCATGAGCATCGCGATCAGCGCTGTCTGTTCGAGACCCCACCGTCGGGCCAGGACGGGGGTACAGATCCCGAAGAGCGCGAACATGGCGGTCGGCACCATGCCGAATACACCCACGACGGTCGACGAGAAGCCGATCTCCTCCCGAATCTGCGACGCGAGCGGACTGAAGGAGGTGACGGCAAGTCGGAGCACGAGTGCGGACATCGCGATCGCACAGAAGACAAGGAGGCGGCCGCGTAGAACATTCACGCCATAAATCATAGGATGACAGGATGACTCTAGGGCAACCCGTTCGGCGCACGAGCCTGATCTCGCAGGTCACCGAGCAACTCCGCGCAGAGATCTGCGCGGGACGCTGGGCCGTCGGAGATCGCATTCCCACCGAGCCGGAGCTGACAGCACTCACCGGAACGAGTCGCAACACGGTCCGCGAAGCCGTGCAGGCCCTCGTGCACACGGGCCTCCTCGAACGCCGTCAAGGTTCGGGAACCTACGTCGTCGCGACCTCCGACATCGGCGGCACCCTCGGCAAGTACTTCGCGACCGCACACGAGCGCGACGTACAGGAACTGCGACAGACACTCGACGTGACCGCGGCTGTCCTCGCAGCGCGCCGACGTACCTCCGACGACGTTGCGCGCCTCGAGACGCTCCTGGACGAACGCAACAACCGCTTCGCCGACTCCGATACCGATGCAGCGGTCGAAGCGGACATCGCACTCCACCGGGCCATCGTCGAAGCCAGCCACAACGCCGTGTACCTCGAGTTCTACGACTCACTGCTGCCGTCGATCCGGCAGACCGTCGACCGACACATCCACACGACCGGACAAGGATTCCACTACGAGCACACGGCCCTGGTGACCGCTGTGATCGCGGGCGACGAGGCCGCCGCGACGGCAGCTGCGCGAGCACTCTTCGCCGAAGTGATGGAATGAGGGTGGACCGGCGCGGCGTACGGCTGGTTCGCGCTACTTCACAGCGAGATCCTCTGCCGCGTGAGAATTCCGAGATAAAGTTCGACCACTGTCCGCAGGATTACTTGAGCGCACTTCCCGCATCGACCGACAAGGTGAGTCCTGTGACGTAACGCGATTCGTCGGATGCCAAGAACAGCACGGCATTGCTGATGTCCTCGGGTTCCACCCAGCCGATCGGAAGCACGTGCATCAGCTGGGCCACCACCTTCATGTCCTCCGGGCCCGGGTTCTCGAGATCGGGACGGAACATCTTCATCGCACCCTCGTTCATGAACATCGGTGTGTTCACGTTCGTGGGATGAACGGTGTTGACCCGGATGAAGTGCTGTCCCAGCTCGACCGCGAACGAGCGCATCAAGCCGACGACGCCGTGCTTCGCAGCAATATACGGCCCCATATTGGGGTGGGCCTTCAATCCCCCGACCGAACTCGTCAGGATGATCGAGCCACCTCTGCCTCCTTCTATCATGTGCGGCACACCGGCTTTCACCGACTTCCACACTCCCGACAGATTGATGTCCTGCATTTCCTGCCAGTCGAACTCGTCGGTCTCGTGCAGCGGTGCACCACCGGTCCCGATTCCGGCGTTGGCAACGACGATGTCGAGTCGGCCCAGTTGCTCGACGCCGGTGTCCACCGCGGTCTTCACCGCGTCGAAGTCGCGGACGTCGGTTTCGACCGTCACGATGCGACGGTTGAAACCCTTGACCAGCTCGACTGTTTCGGCCATATCTTCCGGCGATGCCGGGGCGATCTGCGCATCCTCTCTGACCGGACCGCAGATGTCGAGTGCGATGATGTCTGCGCCTTCCTGCGCGAGCCTCACCGCGTGACTACGCCCCTGACCGCGCGCTGCACCCGTGATGAGTGCGACCTTGCCTTCAACCCTGCCTGCCATGATTCACCTCTCGCGTCGTGCATCGAACGACCGCTCGATGCAGTATTTTTCGAACTTTCCCTGTCCGTTCGGGCTATTTCAGGGCCTTCTCGAATTCGATGTGCAGGTCGACGAGACCCCGCAGGAGGAAAGTGGGCTCGTAGACGAATGTCCGTTCGTCCGTCGATCCATGTCGCCCCTCGCTGATCCTGATGTCGCTCATCCTGTCGAGAAGCCGGTCCAGAGTGACCCGGCCCTCCATTCGGGCGAGCGGTGCACCCGCGCACGTGTGCAGTCCACGCCCGAACGCGATGTGCTCATGTGAGTTTTTACGATCGAGTCGAAATTCATTGGGGTTTTCGAACTTTCGCGGATCACGGTTGGCACCTGCCAGACTCAGCATGACGATCGTCCCCGCCGGGACGTCGACGTCACCGATCGTCGTGGTCTTACGCACGAGACGGAAGTCGATCTTGGTCGGGCTGTCGAATCGGAGCGACTCCTCCATGAACGGCTTGATCAGACTGCGATCCTCGCGAAGCATCTGCTGGTACTCCGGCCGTTCGCACAGCACCCGCAGCGCCGAGCTGAGGAGCTTCGTCACCGTTTCCTGGCCGGCAGCGAACAGGAAGGTGGCGGGTCGTACCACCTCGATGAGCTCCGGTGTTGATCCGTCCGGATACGTTGCCGTAGCAAGACCGCTGAGAATGTCGCCGCGGGGCTCACGACGCCGGTCGGCAAGATAGCCGGTGAATCTCTCGTCGAGATACTCCAGCGGGTTGATACCCACCGGCTCGTGATCGAGCGATCCGACGCGGGTTCCGGGACGTTCTCCGGCGCCCAGCGCGCGACGGAAGTCTTCGCGGTCACCTTCAGGGACACCGAGCAGGTCCGTGATCGCCAGCGTTGCAAACGGTTTGGCGTACTCGCCGAGGAACTCGCAGCTCCCGTTGTCGATGAACTCGTCGAACTGCTGATCCGCCAGCGTCCAAAGATACTCCTCGTTCTCGACGAGGCGTTTCGGTGTGAGGAGTCGGCCCAGCAGGGATCGCGCCCGTGTGTGATCGGGTGGGTCCATCACCACCATGTGTTCAGAGATCGGAAACAGGTGACGATGCGCCTCGATCTGGTCGGTGATGTCGTCGCCTTCGGGTTCGAACGGCAACGGAGGGAACGGTCCACCGATCGCATTGACTGCAGAGAGAGCGTCGGAGTTCTTGAATCCTTCGACCACCTCCTGATAGCCGGTGACAACCACTACCCCGTAGTTCGGTTCGCGAAATACAGGATTCATGCTTCGGAGATGGTCGAAGTATTCGAACGGATTCTGCGCGAGTTCTCCATCGGAGAAGTAGTCGGCCGAGGCGAGATCGGTCATCGGATCACTGGCCTTTCGGTGAACGAGGCGACGTGTGCAGATCCGGGTGGCGTGACAGACGCGTGCACGTCGCGCCGGAGGTAGGCTGAGTAACAACGTTACTAGCGAGACGATAACCCCGTTATCCCCATAGGGCAAGGAAATTCACAAACATGGAGAACGCAGACATCACCGGCGAACCGGACCGGACCGGAGAACGGCTGCTCACCACGGTCGTCGAGCTTCTCGAGAACGACGGCTACGACGCGGTGCAACTGCGCGAGGTGGCACGGCGGGCACGGATCTCGTTGACCACCATCTACAAGCGGTATGCCACGCGCGAAGAACTGATCCTTGCCGCGATCGAACACTGGATGAAGTCGAACTACACCGAGCTGGCCACACAGAGCCGCGACCCCGGCGAACCACTACACCCGGCGATGATGCGAGTGATCCGCGCAATCTTCGAGCCGTGGGAACAGCATCCCGAGATGCTCTTCGCATATTTTCGCGTCCGGGCCGCGCCGGGCGGCGAGAGCCTCGCCGTGCGCGGCTTCGACCCCGTCGTACCCATCGGCATGGCAGTGCTGTCGGACGTGGATCCCGAGTTCGTCGCGGAGCTCGAATCGATCCTCTCCAGCGTCGTCTACGGCCTCGTGGGGCGTTGCAACGCGGGATACGTCGACATCACCGAGATCGTGCCCACGATCGATCGCACGGTCTTCTGGCTCACGACCGGCTATCAGGCCTCACTCCGAGACGAATGAGCATGCCCCCGTCAGCCCATAGGGTCGTCGGCTCCGGCGCGGGCAGTGTCGTGGAACGGCGCGTGGACCGATGCCCACCGCACGCACTCCCATCCGCCACCGGGCACCGGCTCCAGTTCGACGGTGTCGGTGTTGGCCAGGTGGTTTCCGCTTGCGAAACCGCCGGGCACCTTCCCGAGGTACGACGCGACGAGGCGGATGGCAGCGCCGTGGCTGACCACCACGATGTCGCCCGATCCTGCCTCCAGGTAGTCTGCGCGCAGCTCGTCGAGCACCGGCACGAATCGGTCGAGGACGTCGAATGCACTCTCGCCGCCGGGGACCCGGGCACGTAGGTCGCCGTCGTGCCACGACTGGTAGACCTTCACGAACATCGCATGCGACTCTTCGTCGTTGCGGTCCTCGAGTTCGCCGACCTGCACCTCGTGCAGTCCGTCCCGCGCAGACGCTCGAAGACCCACCGGATCCTGCGCATGCAGGGCTGTCTGCTTTGCGCGAATGGCCTGGGACGACACGAGCAGCGTCGGCGCGCGTTCGACGAGGTTCTTGCCGAGCGTCTTCGCCTGCGTGATTCCGAGCTCGGTCAACTCCGCCCCGGGGAGTTTCGTGTCGAGGCGCTTCTCGACGTTCGCCACCGTCTGGCCGTGCCGGGCCAGGATCAATTTCCCGTTCAACTGATTTCCTCTCCGCGCCGCAATCGTTCCAGCCACTGTGCATCCTCCTCGTCCGACACCGGTGCGACACCCGGCTCGGACACCGCCGCCCATGAACCGAGGAACCGCACCTGGGCGAAACGGTGGAGTGCCTTGAGCGCTTCTGCGACGAGTGCGTCGTCGATGTGCCCCACACAGTCCAAGTGGAAGAAGTAGGTGCCGTATTCCTTTCGCGTCGGCCGCGACTCGATACGGGTCAGGTCGATGCCGCGCGTCGCGAATTCCGTCATCGCACGGACCAGCGACCCCGGCTCATGGGGAAGTTGCAGGATCACCGACGTGCGGTCGCGGCCGGTGCGCTTCGGGACCGGCGCCGGACGGGTGACGAGTACGAACCGCGTTCGGGCTCCTGCGAAATCCGCAACACCGTCGGCGACGACCTCGAGACCCAGTCGCTGACCGGCGAGCGCCGTCGATACTCCCGCGTCGACCTTGCCCGCCGCCACATCCTCGGCCGCGCCCGCGTTGGAGGATGCGGCCACGATCGTGGCGTTCGGCAACGTGTCGCTGACCCACTGCCGAACCTGGGCCGCCGCCACGGGGTACGCGCCGATGGTCTCGATCGTGTCGAGGGTCGTCCCGGCGCGCGCCACGACCGTGAAGGCGATGTCGAGCTCGGTTTCCGCCACGATCTGCAAGCGGGGCCCGATCGAGAGCGCGTCCATCGTCGGCGGTACCGACCCCTCGACGGAACTCTCGATGGGAACTACCGCAGCATCGACCTCGCCGTCGCGCAGCAACTGCAGTGTGGCCGGAGGGCTGGCCGCGGGTACACGCTCGACGGGCTCGTCGAAGACGCCGAAGTCCTCGAAACGGGCGAGGGCCATTTCGGTGAAGGTTCCGGTCGGTCCGAAATACGCGATACGGGGCACGGCTTACAGATTACGCACCGCCGCTTGCCGGGATGCGTCATCGAAATGAACCCTGTCAGCGTGGGGAGAGACCCGCCGTCCGTAGTCCACCCAGCACCGCGTCGAGGTCGTCGACTTCCACAGCGAGCAGGATCTCCCGCAATGCTTCGGCGGCCTCGGGGATCAAGCGACCGAGGCGGTCGGCGTCGGGCGCGGTCAGGGCACCGCGGATGTCGAATCCACTGAGCGCTGCCGCCGTACCGGAAAGCAGTGCGAGCACGTCGGAAGCCGATTCGGCGCGGGCAACGAATCCGGTGTCGGCATGTGCGAGCACGGCGAGGAAATCGGCAACGGCGCCCGGCGCACGGCCGGTCGGCAACCCGGGGATGTGCCCGGCTTCGGTGAGTGCGCGAGCCGTGTCGGCCAGGGTCGAGTCGGCAAGGACCGCGTCGTCGACCTGCACGTAGACCGCCAGCGGCGCGGGAGCGGTGAATGCGAGCACGTCGTCGAGGTCGTCGAGGGTGCAGTCGAGCTGGTAGCGAACGGGTCGCCGGCCTGCAGGCGACGGGGCTTCGCCCGAGGCATCCAATTCGACGATCACACCGCGATCGGGCAACTCCGCGACTTCACTCGCGGGAACGATCGGTGCCGCCAGTTCCGGTCCCGAGACAGCGAGGGCGGCCTCCAGCGTCTCGTAGCGACGCGAGAGCAGCGCGTCGAGCAGACCACGGGGTTCTTCGCGCGAAGGCGGCATTCCGAGGGGCAGTGGGATCGACACGTCATTCAGGCTAACGCGGAAACCCTTGCGACCACCGTCACAATGACTTAGGTTTGCCTCACCTACTTAAGAAGGAGGGCCCGCATGCAGACCACCACGACCGACATTCCGGCGCCGACAACCGCGGAACGCGTGCGCACCGCTCTCATCCGCGCAGACACCACCTACCTTGCGATCGACGGTTGCGACCCGATCCCGACGACCGTCCACTTCCTACAGGACGACGGAAACATCGCGATCGTCGTACCGGCCGAGACCACCGCGGTCGCACTCGCCTGGCAGTCCGGAGCCGCAGGCCTACCCGCGATGCTCGAGCTCACCGACCACTCGCCCCTCAATCTGCGCAACCCCGTCCGGTCGCTGATCTGGCTCAGCGGGAACCTGTTCCCCGTCGACGAGCCGCGACAGATCGCGGCCGACGTCGCGGAGATCCTTCCGCACCCCGAACTCCTCGACGTCGGCCACAACTCCGAACTACTGGTGCTCCGACTCACATCCGTGGTTGCCGCAGACACCACCGGAGCCGAATCCGTCGACCTTCCCGACGTGTTCGACGCCGCCCCCGACCCCTTCGCCACCTACGAGACGGCGTGGCTCGAACACCTCGAACAGGATCACGCGGACATCCTCGCCCGGATCGCCAGGAGAATCCCGCCGTCGGCGCGCACCGGCCGAATCCGGCCCCTCGGCCTCGACCGCTACGGCCTGCGCCTGCGCATCGAATCGGGCAACGGTGACCACGACGTTCGCATCCCCTTCCCGGAACCCGTCGACGAGCCGAGCGGACTGAGCAAGGCACTGCGCATGCTCGTCGGATGCCCGTTCATGAACGGAATGCGCGCTACTCACTGAGCGCAGAATCGGCCCCGCAGCACGTTCGGGCACAATCGCTCCCGTGACGACGATCCGCGCCTGGCTCAATCCACCCCGGCAGAATCCCGGCACACCGCTCGATGCTGCCGAACGTCGGGCCTTGTGGATCGAAATCGCGATCGTCCTGCTCGTCACCTTCGGGCTCAGCGGCCTGTCGTCGATCCTGTCGCTACTGGAAGCCGCCCTTGCACCGGAGCCGCTATCCGATCAGACAGTCGCGCTGAATGCCCCGCGGTCGTCACAGCAGTTCATCGACCTCGCCAGACAACTCCTCGGCATCGTCCGCCTGCTCGCATGGGCCGCACTCGGCCTCTATCTCCTGTGGCGCAGCGGCCACGGCCCGAAGATCATCGGCTTCGCGCGTCCACTACTGCGCCGCGACTGGCTTCCAGGCGCCGGGCTCGCCGCACTCATCGGGCTGCCCGGCCTCGCGCTGTACCTCGGGGCACGTGCCGCCGGACTCAACCTCAACGTGGCGCCGAGCATCCTCGCCGACTACTGGTGGCGCCTGCCCACAGAAGTGTTGTGGGCCATCGCCAACTCGGGCGCCGAAGAAATACTGGTCGTCGCGTATCTGATCACGCGTCTACGGCAGCTCGGATGGTCGGAGAACGGCTCGCTACTGGCCTCGGCCCTGCTCCGCGGCAGCTACCACCTCTACCAGGGACTCGGTGGCGGCTTCGGCAACGTCATCATGGGCCTGGTGTTCGGCCGGTACTGGCAACGCACCTCGAAACTGTGGCCCCTCGTGATCGCCCACGCGCTGATCGACTGCGTCGCGTTCATCGGGTACCAAGCACTGCGGGAGCACGTCTCATGGTTGTCTTGAACATGCGACCGACTGCCGTGAACGTACAGTTGTCCGGGTGAACGGCGACCACCCCGACCCTCGGAACCGGCCGCGCCCACCCCAGGGGCCGCCGCCGCGTCGGCAACCACCGATGCGCCGCCCCGCCCCGCCGCACGCCACGCCTCCTCCTCCGGAAGGCAATCAGGTGATCCGGCGTAACCCGCCCGCGCCGCCGCGGGCCTGGTCGCAGGCACCCGGGTCCGAGCGCCGCGCCGCGCCGCCACCCCCGCGAAGGCAGCCACCTCCACGGCAACAACCGCCGCCCCGACGGCAGCCTCCGCCGCCGCAGCAGCATCGGCCGCAACAACAACATCAGCGGCGGCAGCAACCCGAACCGTTCGTCGACAAGCGACGTGCAGCGACAGCACCGCCCCCACCGCCTCCTGCGCCTCCGCGCCGGCGGCGCCCGCCGGTCGCCGAGCCCGAACCGCGACGCAGACGACCAGGTGGTGTCCGGCGGACCCTGCGCCGCGTAGGCGCGCTGCTCGCCGTCCTGCTCATCGCGGCGGTCGCGGGTGTCGTCTACTTCGACGGCAAACTCGACCGCATCGATGCGCTCGCCGACTACGAGGGCCGTATCGGCGATACCCCCGGAACCAATTTCCTGTTGGTGGGCTCCGACAGCCGCATCGGGCTCACCCCCGAGCAGGAACAGGAACTCGCGACCGGCGGCGATGTCGGCCCCGATCGCACCGACACGATCATGCTCGTCCACGTCCCCAGCGGAGGTGGCGCCACCACGATGGTGAGCCTCCCCCGCGACTCGTACGTGTCCGTCCCCGGATTCGGACAGGACAAACTGAACGCCTCGTTCGCGCTCGGTGGGCCGCAGTTGCTCGTCCAGACGGTCGAGGGAGCAACCGGAATCCACATCGACCACTACACCGAGATCGGATTCAGTGGGTTCGCGTCGATCGTCGATGCGGTCGGCGGCGTCGACATCTGTGTCCCGTATCCGATCGACGATCCGCTGGCGGGTCTGCAACTCGAAGCGGGCTGTCAGGAACTGAACGGCGCGCAGTCGCTCGGTTTCGTGCGCACCCGCGCCACACCGCTCGCCGATCTCGATCGGATGAACAACCAGCGGCTGTTCATGTCGGCCTTGCTGAGCAAGGCGACCGGCCCCTCCACCTTTCTCAACCCGTTCCGATTGTGGCCGCTGGTCTCGGGTGCGGCAGCGTCGGTGCGCGTCGACGACGGCGACCACCTGTGGGATCTCGGCCGGCTCGCGTGGGCGATGCGCGGCGAGACGGTCACTGCGACAGTGCCCGTCGGTGGCTTCGAGGATGTCTACGGGGTCGGCAACGTCCTGCTGTGGGATCGGGAGCGCGCCATCGAGTTCTTCGGCGCGCTCGAGCAGGACGAGCAGATCCCCGCGGATCTGCTCGCACCCGCGCCCTGACCGCCGTTCATCCCGAGATGATCTTGGGTTAGCCAATCCTGAAAGGGCCCAGGTTAGCCAATACTCGGAGAAATCAGTCTAGCCAATGCTTGGATGAAAATATCCCTGACCTGCATTAACGTCGCAGCCATGACAACAATGGGCGAATCTCGTACGACCAAATTCCAGTCGCTTCTGCACGACCAGATTCGCAACGAGTTCAACGCATCGCATCAGTACATCGCGATCGCGATCTTCTACGACAACGCGGATCTCCCGCAGCTCGCGAAGCACTTCTACGCGCAGGCGGTCGAAGAACGCAACCACGCCATGATGATCGTCCAGTACTTCCTCGATCGCGACATCGCCGTCGACCTCACCGGCGTCGATGCCTGCCAATCGATGTTCGAGAGTGCCCGTGAGCCCATCGCGCTGGCGCTCGAGCAGGAGAAGGCCGTCACCGAACAGATCGTCGAACTCGCTCGCACCGCCCGCGACGAGGGCGACTACCTCGGCGAGCAGTTCATGCAGTGGTTCCTGCAAGAGCAGGTCGAGGAGGTCGCAACCGTCACCACGCTGCTGACCGTCGCCGATCGTGCAGGCGAGAATCTGTTCAACCTCGAGGACTTCGTCGCTCGCGAGCTCAACTCGAAGACCGCAGGGCGGAACGGTAACGCTCCGCTCGCCGCAGGCGGCAGCATCTAGCCAGCCCCGCTGCCGACAAACCGAATGTCACCTTCGTTCAGTCCGACTGTATGAAGGTGACATTCGGCCATTCTGGGTCAGCGCAGCGTGACCTGGCGGCTTCGCAGGCCGTCGCGTGAGCCCCGCTCGGCGACGGTCAGCGGCGACTCGTCGCCCAGCGCCGCAGCGAGGCGCGTATCGAGCTCGAGCGTCGCCGCGACCCATTCGTCGGGATGCTTCTCACGATCGAGATCGAACACGGGCACCAGCAGGCCGTGCGTGCGGAACGAACCCGCGAACCGCGAACCCTCACCGAGATGCAGACCACCGGCAGCATGCACCCGCGACAGCGCCGTCATCAGCGAGTCTTCGTCCTCGGGCCGAATCCAGCGCAGGTGCGCCTTCTCTCCGGTATCCACCCACCACGCGGCGACGAGACCCTCACCGTCGAGACGTGCCGACGGCATCACAGCGGCGTTCGCCTGCTGCAGCGTCTGCGCGACATCGGGAGCAGCCTCGACACCTTCAGGGATCCACCACTGGAAATCCTGGTGCACGGTGATCGACGGAAGCTCGTCGGCCACGAGCAGATCCTGCAGGCGCGCCGAGTCTGCTGTCGGCTCTGCCACCTTCAACGACGTCCCGGGCTCAGCGGTGAGGGCCCACTCCAGTGCCGCACCGAGTTCGCCGGCCGGATCGGGGCCGAACGTCGCCAACTGCAGTCCGACGTACCCGACGACCTCGTCGCCCTCTTCACGCGCAAGTGCCGCGACACCGCCGGGGAGGATGGTTGCGCCGATCACTCGGCGTCCGCCGCCCGCGACCGGAAGGTCGACGAGTGCAGACGGCACGAACTCCCGCAACGCCACGAGGTCGAGTTCGAGCGCGAGGCCCTCGAACGGTCGGGACGACGCGCCGGACGCTGCTTCCCGTTCGAGCCTGCGCTGCTCGAGCTTGGCAGCGCGATTGCTGCCGGGCTTGGGTCCGCTGTTTCTCTTGCTCTTCTTCGCCACGGCGCAAAACTACACGCCGGGCACCGCGTCGAGTTGAGCCTTGGTGCGTCCGGGGTGATTGGTGGCCACCCAGCCGACCCCGAGTGTGCGGCACAACTCCACGTCTTCGGGTTCGTCGACCGTCCAGCAGTAGGTGGCCCGACCTGCGAGAGCAGCCCTGTCGACGAGGTCGCGGTGTTCACGCAATGTCGCAACGGACGGGCCGATCGCGGTGGCACCGACCGTTGTGGCGGCACTGCCGCCGAGGTAACGGGACGTCTCTCCGAGCAGGACTGTGGGCAGCAACGGCGCCTGTCTACGGATCCGCCAGACAGCGCTCGCGGCGAACGACATCACCACAACCCGGGAGAAATCCGCTGACGGTGGTGTCGCCAGCCCGAACCGCGACAGTTCGGCGAGCAGCTTCGCCTCCACGAGCGCGCCGTACCGCACGGGATGCTTGGTCTCGACGAACAACTTCACCGGCACGCTCGTGAAGTCCATCATCAGTTCGATGAGTTGAGCCAACGTGAGCAGGCCCGCGGGTTCCCCCGACCGGCCGTAGTCGAATTCGGACAACTCCGCGAGCGTCATTTCGCTCACGACACCGGTGCCCGTGGAGGTCCGGTCGATCGTGCGGTCGTGGACGCACACGAGATGTCCGTCTCGGGTCAGCCGCACATCGCATTCGAGCCCGTCGGCGCCTTCTTCGAGCGCGAGTTCGTAGGCAGCCAAGGTGTGTTCTGCTTTGGCTGCGGACGAACCCCGGTGGGCAACGACACGCGGCACCGCGAACTCGGTCACGGCGTCACCGCCGGAATCCGGTGCTCGTCCTCCCGAACAGCGGAGGCGGGCACGATCTCGGCGATCGGCGCGTATACCGGCCCGGTCGCCGTGGTGAACCTGCGCTGTTGGAGTGGCCTGCCCTGCAGGTCGGCGCCATCACACAATCGGAGCACGTACAGCGTCGCCAATGCGACCACCGCGGCGAGGCCGGCGACGACGGCGGTCAACAGCACCGCGTCGGCCCTGGCCTGCAGCGAGTCGCGCTGACGCCAGAACAGCACGAATACGAACAGCACCGCGTTCGACACGATCAGCACCCACCAGATCCGGACGGCACGCAGGAGCCGCGGCCTATCGTAGGCGATCTCGGTGAGGAAGACGCCGGGGAGCGCGAGGTTGACGCCGGGCACCACAACACCGAACAACAACGAACCCGGCGACCGGGGATCCGAGGTGTCGTGCTCTGCGAACACTCGGCGGCGAACCTCGATCAGGCGTAGACCCGACGCGACCGCGGCAGCGAGTGCGACGAGTGGACCGACGATCTGGGTCGCCCACACGGCCGAGTCCGACAACGCCAGGACGATGGGCTCGATCAGCCGCGTGCGATTTACCAGCAGCAACACGTATCGCGCCAGCTCGGCAACCGCCGCAAGCCCGAATACCACTGCCGTGCCCACCAGCAGGGTGGGTGCCAGGCCGGCGAGCGTCTCGGCTCGGGTCGGCTCCTCAGCGTGCGGTCGTGGCCGGTCGAGTAGTCCCCACCGCGGAATCTCGTCGTAAGCGGGTGTCGCCGTGGGCTGTGCGGCGCGGGGGGCAGTCCGTTCGGCGGAGCTGCTCTGCGGCGACCGGACGACCCACCGGAAGTTTCGTCGGTTCGGAGGAACCGCAACGTGGGTATCGACGGGTGAGAGCAGCAGACCGCGACACGAGGGACACCACTGGCGCGCCTGGTAGGACACGGGCCAGCGGCTCTCGCAGCGAACACAGATCTGATAGGCGGCCATCAATAGATCTTCGCCGGGTCGTCGCCGTCACCTGTCAGAGGCCGGTTCGACTTCTGCCACGCGACCATTCCACCTGCCACCTGGAAGGCGTCGTATCCGATCCGGTTGAGATATTCGACGGCGCCGAGCGAGCGGCCCCCTTGGCGACACACCACGTAGACCTCGGCGTCGATATCGATCTCCTCGAGGCGGGCGGGAACATCGGCCAGCGCTATGTGCAGTGCGCCGGGCGCATGCCCGAGCGCCCACTCGTCGTCCTCTCGTACGTCGAGGAGCACCGAGTCGGGGCCCGGTTCGGGAACCTCGTCCACCGACACGGTGGGCACATCGGAAGAACTCACGATTCCAATAGTGGCACGCGCCGATATGCGATGCAGCCGCGCGGCATACCGTAATGAGTTTCCACAATGCCCACGCGCAGGAGTTATCCACAGTTTCCACAGGTTCATCCCCAGGGTTACCCAACCGTCGAATTCATCGCTCGAGACCGCTCACAATTCCCGGTACGTGGACTCCTGGAACAATCGAGTAATGGAATTACGGATTTTCACGGAACCACAGCAGGGAGCAACCTACGAGGATCTGCTCGCAGTCGCTCAGACTGCCGAGCGGCTCGGCTACGGCGCATTCTTCCGATCCGACCACTACCTGGCGATGAACACCGAGGGCCTTCCCGGCCCCACCGACGCCTGGATCACGCTTGCCGGACTCGCCCGCGACACGTCGACGATCCGGCTCGGCACCCTCGTGACCTCGGCGACCTTCCGCCACCCCGGCCCACTGGCAGTCTCGGTCGCTCAGGTCGACGCGATGAGTTCCGGCCGCGTCGAGTTCGGGCTCGGCGCCGGCTGGTTCGAGGAGGAGCACTCCGCGTACGGCATTCCCTTCCCGCCGATCAAAGAGCGATTCGACCGTCTGGAGGACGCCCTCGCCATCACCACCGGCCTGTGGGAGACCCCGGTCGGCGAGAAATTCTCGTACGACGGCGCGCACACCCGGATCGTGGATTCACCGGCCCTCCCGAAGCCGCATCAGCAAAAGATCCCCGTGGTGATCGGTGGCGCGGGGAAGAAGCGGACGCCGGCGTTGGCTGCGCGCTATGCGAGCGAATTCAATGTTCCGTTCAATTCGGTGGAAGGCTCGGCGACCCTCTTCGAGCGCGTGCGCCAGGCGTGCCGCGACGCGGGACGCGATCCCGCCGAGCTGACACTGTCGAACGCGCTCGTGTTGTGCTGCGGGAGGGACGAAGCAGAAATCGCCCGCCGTGCCGCGCGTATCGGCCGCGAGGTCGACGAGCTTCGTGAGAACGGGCTGGCGGGGACCCCGGAGGAAATAGTGGAGAAGATCCGCACTTACGCGGATATCGGGACTCAGCGGATCTACCTGCAAGTGCTCGATCTGGCCGACCTCGACCACCTCGAACTCGTCGCGCAGGAGGTCATGCCTGCGGTAGCAGCGCTCTAGATCAGTGGCTGCTGGTGGAGCCGAGGAACGCTTCGATTTCCCGGCTCCACTCGCGGCTGCGGGCACGCTCGATGCCCCAATGCGCGAGTGCGAACAGACCGCATGCGGTCACCAGCGCGACCATGTACACCGCGACACCGGCAAGTACCGAGGAGAACTCGGCGGCGGACACGCTCATCGGTTGCAGCGTCACCGCTCCTGCGCGATCCACCCACACCTGCACTTCGTCGCCTGCACCCTCGGAACCGGTGATCTGTACGTCGCCGTGGTGCGAGACGCCGCGGAACTCCCAGGTGGCGGGGGCGGTCGAGGGTGCGATGTAGGAAAACTCTCCCCAGCCCGAGTCGGCCACCACGGGGTCGGCGTCGAGCGTCGCGGTGACCATGGTGCGTTCGGCAAGTTGCTGCTGCGCCATCGCAACCTGAGTGTTCTGGACGTTCACGACGACGATCGCGGCGACGGGGATCATGAGGAGCATCGCGGCGACAAGCAACGAGAAGACACGGGCTTCGACACGGTCGGTGCGGCGGACGAGAGGGCTGCGCCCACGCAGACTCCTACGTGTGCGTCGTAGATATCCTGCTGCGGACGTCATCTCGGTACCCCGATCCCTTCCCCCAGTCGGCACTCCTACCCTCCAGAGTGCTCGCCGACCGAACGAAATTCAAGGAGTGCCAACCGATCTCACATTGTGCGGTTGAACACAGCGCTACTAGGCCCCGAGACCGACCGGGCAGCTCACACCGGTCGCGTGAACCGGGCAGTACCCGTTGGGGTTCTTGGCGAGGTACTGCTGGTGGTAGTCCTCGGCATAGTAGAACTGGGTGAGCGGGGCGATTTCGGTGGTGATCTTGCCGAATCCCGCTTCCGCGAGGCGCGTCGCGAACGATTCTGCGGTGGCCTCGGCCGCCTCGATCTGCGATTCGTCGAACGTGTAGATGGCCGACCGGTACTGGGTGCCGTGGTCGTTGCCCTGTCGCATGCCCTGGGTGGGATCGTGGTTCTCCCAGAACTGCTTCAGAATCCCCTCGAAGTCGATCACCTCGGGATCGAAGACGACCAGCACGACCTCGGTGTGCCCGGTGCGACCGGAACACACTTCCTCGTACGTGGGGTTGGGGGTGTAGCCGCCTGCGTATCCCACAGCGGTCGAATACACGCCGTCGAGCTGCCAGAATTCCTTCTCGGCTCCCCAGAAGCACCCCATACCCACCACGGCGGTGGCGAGGCCTTCGGGGAAGGGCGGCACGATGCGGTGACCGTTGACGTGATGCGTCTCGGGAACCGGCATCGGCTCCGACCGTCCGGGCAGCGATACTTCGGCTGCGACCATCTGGGACTTCGAGCCTGCATGGGCGAGGATGTCGTCGAACCAGGACATGACCCGATGCTACGCGTGTGTCCGCGCGGCGACCCTTTCCGCGGCCGCGGGCCGCTTCGCGTGCAGCCACCTGCTGCCGATCCACCGGGCCGCAGGCACTTCGACGCCGCGATATACCAGCTCGGAGACCAGCGCGACACCGATGATCAGGCAGATCACGGCACCTGTCATACCGACGAATCCGACGGTGTTCTCGTAGATCCGGTACATGACGAGCGTGTGCACGAGGTAGATCGCGTAGCTGCGGGTCGAGACCCAGTGCACGACGCGCAGACGACCGAGCCTGCCGTCGTACCGGGACAGCAGGACCACGACCGCGAATACCACGCAGATGGTCCACAGATAGTGGCTGCCTGCCCAGTACACCTGCATGTCGGTGGCGAGAACGATCACCTGAACCTGGGCGATCAGAGCCACGAGCAAGCCGCGGACGGAGATCAGCCGCGCCCACGCAAGATAGGCGATCTGACCCAGGAACACAGTGGGCAGCGTCGCGGCGATCTTCGAGAGGAACGGCACCGTGTACGGCTCCGGGACGTACAGGTTGTAGATGATCACGAGCATGCACAGCGCTGCCCCGAGCAGCGGCATGACGATGGGCTTGGTCCGCAACAGCGATCGCCCGCTCACGCAGAACAGGTAGAACATGATCTGCACCGCGAGCGTCCACGCGACTCCGAGCACCGCCACCTGCGGTTTCAGGAAGAACGCACCGAGGAAGAAGCTGAGGGCGGCCTCGCCGCCGGTGACGGTGGTGTGGCCGCTGAACATGCCGTTGATGCCGAAACGGACCAGCAGTATCGCCGCAAGGATGCACACCCAGAAGGCGGGGACGAGCCGCGCCGCCCGTGCGATGAGGAACTGACCTGGCGGCTGACGGATCGCAGACCGCGTGATGAGTAGCCCCGTGAGCATCATGAACGCCGAGACACCGACGAACGACAGGTGCATGTTGAGACCGACGCCCTGAGTCAACACGATGTGGGTGACGTCGATGAACCACCAGCCGGTGCCCAGATCGTCGATCAGGTAGAAGCAGATGTGCGAGTACACGACCGCGATCGCGGCGAGGAATCTCAGCAGGTCGAGCCCGGGCAGCTGGACACGTGGTGCCTCGGCTCCGCGTGCCGGAACGTCGAAGAGCGGCCGTGACACCCCACAATGTTAAGGTCCCGTTCACCAGCGCTCCCAATCGCACACGCGATCCGGAGAGTCGGTGCAGGTAGGGGCGATTCCGTTCCGTTTTCTGCGCATACCGTTCCCCGCACGTCCCCGGTAGGGCACGACGTCCCGCGTGAGGCCGAATGTTGCGCAGCGTGTAGTTATGGGTTTGGGTGGATACCCATATAGGCACGGAAAAAATCGAACGGGCTCACAGGCCCGCAAAGAAGGGACCCTTCGTGGCTGAGTACACGCTTCCGGAACTGCCCTACGACTACGCAGCGCTCGAGCCGCACATCTCGGCGAAGATCATGGAGCTGCACCACGACAAGCACCACGCGGCCTACGTCGCCGGCGCCAACACTGCACTCGAGAAGCTGGCCGAGGCCCGTGAGAACGGCACCATGGCCGCTCAGGCGACCAAGCTCGAGAAGGACCTCGCATTCCACCTCGGTGGCCACACCAACCACTCGGTGTTCTGGCAGAACCTCTCCCCCGAGGGCGGCGACAAGCCGACGGGTGAACTCGCAGCAGCTATCGACGACGCATTCGGATCGTTCGACAAGTTCCGCGATCACTTCTCGGCGAACGCGAACTCCATTCAGGGCTCCGGCTGGTCGATCCTCGCGTGGGATTCGATCGGGCAGCGTCTGATCATCGTCCAGCTCTACGACCAGCAGGGCAACATCTCGATCGGCCTGACCCCGCTGCTCATGCTCGACATGTGGGAGCACGCGTTCTACCTGCAGTACCAGAACGTGAAGGCCGACTACGTCAAGGCGTTCTGGAACATCGTCAACTGGGCCGACGTGCAGGCTCGCTTCGAGCGCGCGCGCACCCAGACCGCCGGCCTGATCGTCTAGTCACCGGCACCATGGAAGAAGAGGGTCACCCCGCGGGGTGGCCCTCTTCAGCGTTTCGGGACATTCAGCGTTTCGGGACACCATCGCCTCCGGCCGACAGTTATCGTGTGCGGCCATGACGACTCCCTCGCTCGACACGGTGTGCTCCGGCCTGGCATTTCCCGAATGCCCACGTTGGCACGACGACCGCCTCTGGTTCTCCGATGTGTACGCGAACGACGTACATCGCCTGGATCCGTCCACTGGATCGTCCGAGATCGTCGCCCATATCGACGGGCACCCAGCGGGGCTCGGGTTCCTTCCCGACGGGCGCCTGCTCGTCGCCGTCGGCCACACCCGCACGGTGATGCGGCGCGAGTCCGACGGCACGCTCGCCCCGCATGCGGATCTGTCGGGGTTCGCGACCTGGCATCTGAACGACATGTATGTCGACGGTGCCGGTCGCGCATATGTGGGTAACTACGGCGACGGCAGCGCCCCACCCGACCCGGTCCGGCCCGCGGTGCTCACGCTCGTCGAACCGGATGGAACGGTCCGGGCTGTCGCCGACGACCTGCTGTTCGCCAACGGGATGGTCGCGACGGCCGACGGTCGCACGCTCGTCGTCGCCGAGACGCGCGCGATCCCGGGCCGGCTCACCGCATTCACGGTGGGCGACGACGGCTCCCTCACCGACCGTCGCACGCTGATCGAGTTCGATCGGTCGGTGTTCCCGGACGGGCTCGCCATCGACCGGGACGACGCCGTGTGGGTCGCATCGCCGTTCGGCAACGAGGTGATCCGGGTGTCGCAGTCCGGGGCGATCACCGATCGGGTGCCCGTCGCGAATCCCTATGCGGTGGCACTCGGCGGTCATGACGGCCGCGACCTGTTCGTCTGCACCGCCGAGAATTGGCAGCCCGAGGTCGCGGCGCGAGAACGCACCGGGGCGATCGTGCGGCTGCGTGTCGACGTGCCGGGCCGGCCACACGCTTGACACCGGGTACCGAATACACCTGGCACTCGACGCCTCTTGTGTGCCAACGAGAAAAACGGGCATTCTTCCCTCATCGCCCGAGAGGGATCGGAGGGACGCCATGAGGGATCGGATCGGGATTGCCGCGTTTCATTCCGGTGGGTCGCTGCGGGGATTCGTAGTGACGGGACGGTGGCCTTCGACCACCCGCGAATGGGCACAGCTGCTCGCGCTGACCGTGCGTGTGGCCTCGCTGCCGGGACTGCTGCCGACCTCGACGGTGTTCGGGGTCCGTGAGGAACTTCCGGACGATCCGGAGCCGGGCACCGTCGGGCTGGTCCTTGCCGCCGGACCGGTCCTCGGGGAGACCGCCGTAGAGCCGGGATGCTTCGCGCAGCATCAGCCCCCTGCACTGATCATGCTGCACCCTCCGTCGGAGACCACGCCGTCGTTGCCCGAGAATGCGGGCGCAGCCTCGGGGTGTGTGCTCCTGCCCGGGTTGCCGTATCTCGGGCTCGACCATCGCGCCGCATGGGTGGAGGCCGAAGCGGACGGAACCGTGACGTCGCTGGTCAGTAAGGTGAACGTGGATCCCGACAGGGATCCCGACACCGCAGTTCTGGCCATGCTGCTCACGGCATGACGCTATGCCGCAAACGAGAGTTCGGTTCTACTAAACTTAGCATTACCTTTACACCCGCAGCTTCCGCGGGCTAGTGTCGTGGAAGCGAAGGGGAGTAGCCCCCAATCGCCCTGTCGACACACTGGCCGCCATCGGCCCGGCACGGCGAACCGGACGACCTCCGGTGGGCGAGACCTTCGGTCGTCGACGCACCACGCGTCCGGCGTCCGGAGGAAGCCCGATTCCTCCACAGACGAAGGAGGAAAAGCCGCTCATGTGGTCCGCAGTCGTTCTGAGTTTCGCAATCATCTTCATCGCCGAACTCGGCGACAAATCCCAGTTGATGGCCATGACATTCGCGTTGCGCTATCGCTGGTGGGTGGTGTTGTCGGGGATCCTGTTCGCCACCACCGCCGTCCACCTCGTCTCGGTGGCGGTGGGCCATTATCTCGGTGTCGCGATCCCGACCGTGGCCATCTCACTCGTCGGTGGCGTCGCCTTCCTGTTGTTCGGCGCGTGGACGCTGCGTGGCGATTCCCTCGACGACGATGAGCAGTCGAAGGCCGGCCGTGTCACCCGGTCGGCGTTCCTGGCTGTCACCTCGGCGTTCTTTCTCGCCGAACTCGGCGACAAGACGATGCTCGCGACCATCACGCTCGCGACCGACAACGACTGGATCGGCGTCTGGGTCGGGTCGACGGTGGGCATGGTCGCCGCCGACGCGCTCGCGATCGTCGCGGGTGTCCTCCTCGGACGACATTTGCCGGACAATGCGATCCGCTTCGGGGCCGCGGCACTGTTCTTCGCCTTCGGCGCGTGGATGCTCGGGTCCGGTATCGCTCCCGACGCACCTGCGGTCGGCCCCGTTGCCGGTGGCGTCACCCTCGTGGTCACCGCACTGGTCATGTTCCTGTTCACCCGTCGGACCAAGCGGACCGACCCCACCAAGGCTGCTCCCGCCACGCACGTGTGACCTTCGACGCCGACCGGCGGCGCCGCGGCACTCACAGGTATATGCTTGCCGATAGGCAAATACTTGGAGGTGCGCACACCGGTGAGCAGAGAATCGTTCGATCCCGATGAGGTCAACCGCCTTCGCATCGCACTCGGCCGCATCGCACGCCGTGTCTCACGACCGGCAGGCGACGGCAGCCTGACCCCGTCCCAGGCATCCCTCCTCGGCACCGTCGCGCGACGGAAAACCGTCGGTGTACGCGAACTGGCCGACCTCGAAGGCCTCAATCCCACGATGTGCTCGCGCATGCTCGGCAAACTCGAAGACGCCGGACTCGTGTCGCGTTCGTCGGACACCGACGACAAACGCGTCGTCCTCGCCTACATCACCACCGACGGCGCTGCGCTCGCCGAAGAACTGCGGATCAGACGCACCGCGCTGTTCACCGAACACCTCACCGAACTGAACGAACATCACGTCGACGCACTGCACGACGCGCTTCCCGCCCTCGAAGCCCTCGCCGACAGCATGGGATGCGGCAGAAACGAGGCGCGCAATTGACGGTCCTCGCCGATATCCGTGGAAACACATTCGCCGCCATGCGCGGCCCCAACTTCCGTCGCTACATCACCGGCCAGGCGATTTCCCTCGTCGGCACATGGATGCAGACCGTCGCGCAATCATGGCTCGTCCTGCAACTGACCGGATCGGCCACCGCGATCGGCATCGTGCTGGCTCTGCAGACCGTCCCGATGCTGCTGCTCGGTCCGTACGGCGGTGTCGTCGCCGACCGCTCCGACAAACGCAAGCTCATGATCGGGCTGCAGTCCACGATGGGGCTGCTCGCACTGATCCTCGGCCTGCTCGTCATCACCGACACCGTCCAGCTGTGGCACGTGTACGTCCTCGCCCTCGGGCTCGGTCTCAACCAATGTTTCGAGAATCCGGCGCGGCAGTCGTTCATGCTCGAGATGGTCGGACCCGAGGATCTGCGCAACGCAGTGAGCCTGCAGTCCACCCTGGCCGCGTGTTCGCGCATGATCGGCCCCGCGGTTGCCGGCCTCGTCATCGCCGCGGGCGGCATCGGGATCTGCTTCCTGCTCAACGCAGCGAGCTTCGTCGCGGTGGTGACCTCGCTGCTCACCCTCGACGTGTCGAAACTGCGCCCCTCTCCCCCGACCGCGCGCGCCCGCGGTCAGCTGCGCGAAGGACTCGCGTATGTGCGACGGACGCCCGATCTGGCCGTACCGTTGGCGATGATGGCGCTCGTCGGCTGTCTCGCATACGAATTCCAGGTTGTGCTTCCGGTCTTGGCAGACCACACCTTCGAGGCAGGGGCCGGCGCGTACGGCTTCCTCACCGCCGCGATGGGTGCCGGATCCGTGGTGGGCGGCCTCGTCGTCGCCACGTGGGGTCGCACGGGCATCAGGCCGCTCGTGCTCGCCGCCCTCGCATTCGGCGTGGCCATGGCCGTCGCGGCCGCAGCACCGTCCCTGCCGGTCCTGATCGGGCTCATGGTGATCGTCGGCGCACTGAGCGTCACGTTCACGACGAGCGCGAACAGCACCCTGCAACTCGCCGCCTCGCCGCAGATGCGGGGCCGGGTGATGGCGCTGTGGGCAGTCGCATTCCTCGGATCCACAGCGATCGGCGGCCCGATCGCCGGATGGGTCGTCGAACAGTGGGGTGGCCGTGCCGGATTGCTGCTCGGTGCCGGCGCCTGTGTGGTGGCCGCGCTGATCGGCACTGCCGTACTGCGGCGACCGGCGCAGCAGAGCAGCAACGCAGCGGATTCGGGGACGTTGTCGCGCTAAGGTTCGACGCGAAACGCGTGTCCCCCGGAACAGGAGCAAGACTGTGGAAATACAAGGTTCTGCCGCGCTCGTCACCGGTGCTGCATCGGGTCTCGGTGCCGCCACCGCTCGTCGCCTCGCCGAGGCTGGGGCGACGGTGTTCGGACTCGATCTCGAACAGTCCATCGAACGGGTCGGCGACAACGCGCCCGCGGGTGTCACCCTCATTCCCACCGACGTCACCAGCGGCGACGAGGTGCACGCCGCGATTGCACGCATCACCGAATCCGGAGTGCCGCTGCGCATCGTCGTCAACTGCGCCGGTGTCGGCTGGGCGGGGCGGATCCTGTCCAAGAACGGCCCGCACGACCTCGAGCTGTTCCGCACGGTCATCACGGTGAACCTGCTCGGCACCTTCAATGTCATGCGCCTCGCTGCCGACGCGATCTCCAAGACCGACACCGTCGACGATTCCGGCCAGCGCGGCGTCATCATCAACACCGCGTCCGTTGCCGCGTTCGAAGGCCAGATCGGCCAGATCGCGTACTCGGCGTCGAAGGGCGGCGTGCACGGCATGACGGTGCCCGCGGCACGCGATCTCGCGCAGTTCGGTATCCGCGTCAACACCATCGCCCCCGGCATCGTCGACACCCCGATGCTCGCCGGTGTCACCGAGGACTACCGCAAGGGTCTCGAAGCGGGTGTGCCGTTCCCGTCGCGGCTCGCGCAGCCCGCCGAATACGCGCAGCTTGCGCAGATGATCGTCGAGCACGACTACCTCAACGGCGAGACCATCCGGATGGACGGAGCGCTGCGTATGGCGCCGCGGTAGGCGGCTACGCCGCCCGTGCGTGGTTTCGGTAGCCGGCACTACCGAAACCACGCACGATCGGTTGGATCAGAGGTCGTCGATATGCGGAATATCCAGCACTGCACGATCACTCATCCACTCGCGCAGAACTTTGGTGGCGATCACGTCGTCCTCGTTGTACTCGAGCAGGCGAGTGCGTTGAGACAGCACCGGCTCACCGCCGTCGTAGCCGACGGCCTCCCGATACCAGGCCATCGACGCCTCGCCGCCCGCTTCGTCGTCGCGCCAGTGGTGGCCTGCGATCGGAGCGATCTTCTTGAGGCCCTTACCGTTCGGGCATACGAACTGATCTGTCACGGCCTGATAGACGTCCACCCACTGCGGCGACGAGATGAATTCCTTGATCTCCGCTTCGGACGGCACACCCGGGTACCCGTGAAAGCGGCGGGCCGACGACAACAACCACTTGTCCTCCGCGGACCGCGAATAGCAGTACGCTGCAAAACTTTTCCCACGGCGCTCCGCCGCGCGACGCTCGGCCGACAACCACGTCCAGAACTCACCGAACGACCGGGCCTCGTCGGTGGTGGGCACCGGCTGCCAGGTCGAGAACGGTCTGTACGCCGACTGCACGTCGGTGTTGAGCAGCGTCCCCCACAGGTATGCGCCGTGTTCGTGGTAGCTCTCCATGTCGATATCGATTTCGACATCCGCGCGTGCGACATGCACCTGCCGGTAGCGGCGCACCAGGGGCGCCTCCGCAAGCCATGCCTTCGCGATCACGACCGCGTCCTCGAACGGTCCTTGCGGCCACACCTCGGGTTGTTCGCCGGTCCAGCCGGCCAGTCCCTCGATCGTGGTGACGCCGAGTTCGCGCAGCACGTCGGCGCGCTGCCCCGGCGCGACCAGCGACACGTCGCGCCGTTCGGCCAGCTCGGAACGGCACCTGTCCCACCACGGGCAGGTGCGGCACTCCCCTATCTGCGACGGCGCCGTCGGCACCATGCCGCGCGCGATGTCGAGGCGATCGGCGAGCCGCGCGTCGTAGTCGTCGAGGACGGCGCTCAGGTCATGGACGAGTATGCAGTCGGCGTTGTATCCGATCGCTCCGGCCACCTGCGCGGGACTGGCCAGCCCGTGGCGTTCGAGCATCCGGTACAGATGCGCGACACGCATCTGATCACCCGAATGCGCCCGCACCTTGCGGCTCTCGTCGACCGCCGGCGCCCAGCCGAACAGATCGGTGGTGACGGCGCCCCGTCCCGGGTCGGTGACCTTGTGGTTGACGACGATCACGGGAATGTAGCCGCCGCGTTCCGCGTCGCGGAGCAGGATCTCGGATCGTCCTCGCCGGCCCGTGTCGGGCTCGATGGGCAGGACCGCGCCCCAGATGCGGTCGGCACCGGATCGGCACGCCTCGAGGGTCCGGTCGGCGCGCTGCGCCATGGTCCCCTCCGCGACGATGTGCACCCAGCCGTCGGGGTCGGCGTCGAACATCCGCTGCCGGATCGCCTCACGGTGCGCTGCGGCGGCTTCCTGACGTTGGACAGCGCCCGGGTTCCTGGGAGCCGCAGAGAGCTCCTCGGGGAACGTGGCGTCGAGAAACACCCGGTGGCGGCACCGCGTCAGCGCGCTCGCCTCGATCGAGACGGGCCTGCGTCGCTGCTCCCCGGTCTTGTCCACAACAGTCCAGGGTATTCGCTGGACGTGCGGCGCCTCGAAGCAGCACCGTCACGTTAGGCTGACGACGAGCGCGGGCGCGCTGCGGTCGTACCGAATGGAGGGTGCTGTTCGATGGGGTTGTTCACACGGCGGAAGCGGCGTGCCACCCGCAAGGCGGAGGCCACTGCTCTCAAGCACAAGGCGAAGCTCGAGGCAAAGCTCGGCGCGAAGAACCAGTACAAGAGTGATCGGCGCACAGCGAAGTCCCAGGAAAAGCTCGCCAACAAACTCGCGAAGTCGCAGGCCAAGCTCGACAAGGAGCTCGTGAAGTCGCAGGCCAAGGTAGAAAAAGAGCAGATCGCCACCCTCAAGGCTCAGAAGAAGGCTGCCGAGAATCAAGGCCTGACCGCGGCGAAGATCCGTCGCTACCTCGGAGTCGCCCGCCTGCTCGTGCCCGTGCTCGCGCCCCTCGTCTACCAGGCCGCGACTGCCGTCCGCGGGCAACTCGACGTCCGCCGCGCCCACAAACTCGGTGTCGGTGTCGAACAGCTCGGCGAGTTCACCGGTCACGGCGCGCGGCTCAGCGCCCGCATCGCGGCGGCGGAGCAGTCGGTCACGAAAACCGAGGAGCTGCATTCCAAGGACGCCGAGACCAAGAAGTTCGCGGAGGCCATCCGTGGTCGCCTCACCGACCTGACCGCTGCAGTGTCTGCCGCAGAGCAGATGCCTGCCGCGCGTCGTAAGGCGGCGCACACCGCTATCGGCAGCGAGCTCGACGGAATCGAGGCGGACCTGCTGGCCCGTCTCGGCGTGCGCTGACACCCGAGTGACCACGAACCCGGCCCTGCTCGGCGGCACCGCGGGGGTTTCCACCGCGGCGCTCGCCGTCGCAGCGCATGGTGCGGCCGGAGGTTCGATACCGACGAACCCCGCCGTCGCGTTGCTGACGGCGGTTGCCGTCGGGGTCGGCATCGTGGGGGCCGGGCGACCCAGGACGTCACCGGCCGCGCTGCTTGCCGCCGGCCAGCTCGGAACCCACCTCGTCCTGTCGTCGCTGACGGACGGGCACCTGCATCTCTCTCCGGCGATGCTGGCCGCGCACGCGGTCGCCGTCGGCGGGTGCGCACTGCTGATCGGCATCGCCGACCGCCTCTACGCTGCGTGTACCTCGGTTGTTCGGCGCGTGCGGGCGTGGCGTCCCGCGATTACCGCATCCACGGTTCTCGTACCGCGCATCGACACCGACAACTACATCGTCAGATCTTTCCCTTCCGGCATCTCTCGACGAGGCCCACCGGGCGCGCGGTTCGCCGTGTCCTGATCCTCTTTCGAGAAAGCAACCACATCTTCATGAAGAACACCCTCATCCGGGCCGTCGTCGGCTCCGGTGCCACCGCGGCGCTGCTGCTGGCCGGTTCCGGCATCGCTGCCGCCCACGTCACCGTCGTCGCTCCGGGCGCCGAGCAAGGCGGCTACTCCGTCCTGACATTCCGCGTCCCCACCGAGTCCGAGACGGCAGGCACCACCGCTCTTACCGTCGAACTGCCCGGTCTGCGGTCCGCTCGCACCGAGCCGCTGCCCGGATGGACGGCAACAGTCGAGAAGAACCCGGAGACGCAGCTCGCAACGTCGGTCACCTGGACTGCCGACCCCGGCGTCGAAGTCGGGCCGGGCCAGTTCCAGCAGTTCGTCCTCTCCGTCGGGCCGCTCCCCGAGGAAGACGAAGTAGCGTTCGCGGCAACCCAGACCTACAGCGACGGGGAAGTCGTCGCGTGGGATCAGATCGCAACCGGCGACGAGGAACCGGAGAAGCCCGCGCCCTCCCTCACACTTGCAGCGAGCAGCGGTGACGGGCACGCAAGCGGTGCTGCCCACAGCACCGACACCACCGCGACCACCGAGTCGGGCAGCAGCACCGACAACACCGCGCGGTGGCTCGGCGGCATCGGTCTGGTGCTCGGCGCGCTCGGCGCCGCACTGGGCTTGGGCGCTGTGATCCGGGGACGGCGAGCATGACGGACACCGGAATCAGGAAGCGTCTCGTCACTGTTCTCGTCGCGCTCGTCGGCGCGTTGACGCTCGCGGCAGGACCCGCCGCGGCGCACTCGGTGGTCCTCGGTAGTTCTCCCGAACAGGGCGAGCAGATCGCGACAGCGCCCGAGCAGGTCAGCGTGACGTTCAACGAAGCGTTGCAGGAGCAATTCGCAGCGCTCACCGTGGTCGGGCCCGATGGCCTGTTGTGGTCCAAGGGCGACCCGATCGTCGACGGACCCACGGTCAGCGTCGGAATCGACGGTCTCGGCCCGGTCGGTGAATACACGATCGCCTACCGCGTGACGTCGGCCGACGGGCATCCCGTCAGCGGCACACGCACCTTCACACTTACCCAAGAAGGCACCGGTACCCCCGGTGAGGCCGCGGCTGGCGATGCCGCGCCTGCATCCGACGCCGATACCGGCAACGACGGGGGTCCCGCCGTGTGGTGGTTCGTCGTCGCAGGTGTGGTCGTGGTCGTCGCTGCCTTGTGGTTCGTGTTGCGCAAGCCGAAGGCCTGACACTCGTGCCGATCGTTCGCCGGCGGTGGCTCCTCGGAGCCGCCGCCGGCGCCGTCGCGGGGGTCGCGCTCGGGAAGCTGCTGGCCACCTCGGAGCTGTCGGCTTGGATTCGGGCGCTGTCGCTGTGTGTCGGGTCCACAGTGCTCGGCGTCGCCGTGCTCGCCACGATGACACGCGGTGAACGACGCCCTGATGTCTCGGCGGAGGACGTGTGGCGCGCGCTCACCGTGCTCGGCGGGGTGTGGTTGCTCCTCGAAACCGTTCAGCTCGTCCTCGAGGCCGCCGCGACCGTCGATGTGCCCGTGGTCCGGCTCAGCTCCGGACTCTTCGTCGAATATCTGGGCACCGCAGGGTCGGGCCGGGTCGCGGGAGCCGCATGGGTCTGCGTCGCCGCGGTCACCGTCACCGCTGCCCTCGCCTTCCGGCTCGAAGCGTCGTGGTCGAGCGCGCCGGTGCTCGTCGCCGCGGCTCTCGCTCTCGTAGCACGACCCGTCACGGGGCATATGTCGCAGCAGCCGTTCGGGTCGTTGCTCGACGCGGCGCACGTCCTCGCGGCCGCGGTCTGGCTGGGGGTGCTCACCGCGCTCGCCCTGCTGGTCCGGGGCCGCGGGGCCTGGTCCCGGCTGCTGCCGCGCTATTCGAAGCTCGCGACGATATGCGTCGTCGTGGTCGGCGTGACCGGCGTGATCGACGGGGCGGTTCGCCTCGAATCGGTCGCCGCGCTCGTCGACACCGGCTACGGGCGCGTCCTGCTCGCCAAGGTGGCGGTGCTCGTGGCGTTGCTCGCGCTGGCGTGGATCTGGCGACGCACATGGGTGCCCGCGGCCGAAGTGCACCGAGCCGCCGCCGATACCTCCCTGCGCAACGCCGTCATCGAAGTCTGTGCGATGTCGGTGGCGTTCGGGCTCGCAGCCGCGCTCGCCACCACCGCATGATCGCCGCTCACAGGAACCCGGCGGCACGCTGAAGATCACGCACGAGTGATTCGAAGACGTCGTCGCGGTCCACGTGGGCGCGCAACGCCGCCGACGGATGGATCGTGGCCACCACCGTCGGGTCGATCGTGCCCCGCACCTGCCCGTCGAGCTGCAGCACCTCACCCCGATGCGCGGTGAGCTTGAAATCCTTGTCGATCAACGCGCGGGCAGCCGTCACACCGAGGCACACCACGACATCGGGGCGCACCACGTCGAGTTCCGCGGCGAGCCATGGCCGGCACGCGAGGATCTGCCCGCCCGACGGTTTCTTGTGGATGCGCCGCTTCCCGCGCGCAGCCCGGTCGAATCGGAAGTGTTTGACCGCATTGGTGACATAGACGGTGTCGCGCTCGATACCGGCCGCTGCGAGCGCCTTGTCCAGCAATCGGCCTGCGGGGCCGACGAACGGCTCCCCCTCGAGGTCTTCTTCGTTGCCGGGTTGTTCGCCGACGAGCATCAGACGTGCGTCTTCCGGGCCGGCCCCGAAGACCGTCTGCTCGGCGGCCTTGAACAGGTCGCACCCGCGACACCCCCGGGCCGCTGTCTCGAGCGAGAGGAGGTCGAGGGTGTCGGGGAGATATTCCTGAGCCCCGGGATACGTGACCATGGCGGTGGAGTACCCCTATCGCAGCCGAGAAATCCAGGTTCGGGTGTGGGCGGGGTCGATGACGTCGTCGAGTTCGAAGATCGTCGCCGCCTGCAGTGCCTTACCCCGCTGATACGCCGCAGCGACCAGTTGCCCGAACAGTTCCTCGCGAGCCTCCGCGGTGGGCGCGGCATCGAGTTCCTTGCGGAAGCCGAGCCGCACCGCGCCTTCGAGTCCCATCCCGCCGATCTCGCCGGTCGGCCATGCGATCGTGAACTGCGGTGAGTGGAACGATCCACCGGCCATCGCCATGGCACCGAGCCCGTATCCCTTGCGGAGGATGATCGTGCCGAACGGCACCGTCAAGCGCGCACCCGCGATGAAGAACCGGCCGAATCGCCGTACCGTCGCCTGTTTCTCCGATTCCGGACCGACCATGAAACCCGGTGTGTCGCACAGACTCACCACGGGGAGCCGATGCTCTTCGCACAGTTCGAGGAAGTCAGCGGCCTTGTCGGCGGCTTCGGCGTCGATCGCGCCCCCGAGATGGTGGCTGCTGTTCGCGAGCACACCGTAGGCTCTGCCCTCGACCCGCACGAGAGCGGTGACGATACCGACTCCGTAGTCCGCGCGCAGTTCGAGCACCGAATCGACGTCGGCGACCGCAGTGAGAGCGGCACGAACGTCGTAGGCGCGGAGGCGATTCTCGGGAACCACGTGTCGCGCGAGACGCGGATCGGGCGCCTCGAATCCGGTTGCCTCGACGGTGAAATACGACAGGTACTGCCGGGCCAGCGCGACGGCATGCTCCTCGTCGCGCGCGGCGAGGTGGACGACGCCGTTGCGGCGTTGCACGTCGATCGGACCGATCTCTTCGGGCCGGTGCTCTCCGAGTCCGCCGCCCTCGATCATGGCGGGCCCACCCATCCCGATGTTCGCGTCGGGCGTCGCGATGAGTACATCGCACACCCCGGCGAGTGCGGCGTTGCCCGCGAAGCACCGGCCCGACACCACGGCAACAGTCGGCACACGACCGCGTAGCGCCGCCATCGACCGGAAGGTCGACAGTTCCAGGCCCGCGCCGTGCGCTACATCGACGTCGCCCGGCCGGCCGCCGCCGCCCTCGGCGAACAGCACCACCGGAACCTCGCGGCGCGCGGCGAGTTCGAGGAGCCGGTCGGTCTTGCTGTGGTTGTACCTGCCCTGGGTTCCGGCGAGCACGGTGTAGTCGTACGACATGACGACGACGTCGGCTCCGTCGATGCGTGCCGTGCCTCCTACGAGTCCGTCGGCGGGGGTGTTCGCGATGAGGTCTTCTTCGCTGCGGCGTGCGCGTTGCGCGGCGAGGACGAGACCGCCGTACTCGACGAAGCTGTCGGCGTCGACGAGATCGGTGATGTTCTCGCGCGCGGTGCGCCTGCCGCGGTGGTGTCTGCGGGTGACCGCATCGGGACGGGCGGCGTCGAGCGTGGCAGCGTGTCGCGCACGGATCTCGTCGAGGTCGGCGCGCTCGTCATCGAGGTCGAATGTATCTGCGGCGGTGTCCGACCCGGATTCGTCGTCGAGGTGGACCACGGCGAGCACCGTTTCGGGTTGCACCGTCTGCCCGGGCTGCACGAGCATCCGGACCACGGTGGCCGTGCCCGGCGCGGTGATCGCATGCTGCATCTTCATCGCGTCGAGGATCACGATGGGTTTGCCCGACTGCACGGTGTCGCCCTCGGCAGCGGATTCGACGACGGTGCCCACCATTTCGGCGCACACCGCATGCTCACCGGCGCTCAGTTCGGGTACCTGCTCCGAGGTTGCCGTGTCCACGTGCGGGGCAACGAACTCTGCGAGACGCTCACCGAGCCACGTCGTTGTGACCTGACCGGATAGAAATTCCCTGTCGGTCAGTACCTTCCGGAGCACATCCCGGTTCGTGGCGACACCGTCGACAATGAACTCGCCGAGCGCGGCATCGAGTTTGCGGAACGCGGCGGCAGGATCGGAGACCCGCACGTGTGCGATGACCTTCGCGAGCAGCGAGTCGTAGCGGGCACCCACTTCGAGCCCCGGGCGGGCGTGGGTGTCGACGCGAATCCCGGGCCCGGAAGGCGGAGTGAATGCGGTGAGGATTCCGGTCGCGGCGACGGTCTGCCCGTCCGGACGCAACGTCTCGGTGTTGATGCGTGCCTGCACAGCCACTCCCCTGGCACGGGTAGGTGCTCCGGTGACACCGTGTGAGTCCGCGGTGATGCCGTCGGGCAGGTCCAGTTCGTCGAACACGGCTCCGCGCGCGACCGCGATCTGCACGGTCACGAGATCGATGCCGGTGACCTCTTCGGTGACGGTGTGCTCGACCTGGATCCTCGGGTTCACCTCGAGGAACACCATCGTCGGCCCTGCCACCAGAAACTCGACGGTCGCCAGCCCGCGCAGATGCGTGCCGACGCCGAGCCGGACGGCCGCGATGTGCAGGTCGCGTCGCAGCGCCGCGCTCAGCGCGGGGGCGGGAGCGATCTCGACGAGTTTCTGGTGGCGGCGCTGCACGCTGCAGTCACGGTCGCCGAGTACACGCGCGACGGTCCCGCCGACGCCGTCGGGTGCGCCGACGATCTGCACTTCGATGTGGCGGGCCGCCGCGATGAGCGCTTCCGCGTAGAGGCGGTCGTCGCCGAAGGCGGCCAGCGCTTCGGCTGCGGCCGACCGGTGGGCGTCGCTGAGGTCGTCTGCGTCGCGCACGATCCGCATTCCTCGGCCGCCGCCTCCTGCGCGAGCTTTGACGACGATGCCGTCGGGGTGCTGCGCGAGGAACGTGCGCAGTTCCTCCAGGTCACCCGAACCCGACGCGGGCACCACGGGAATGCCCAGACCTGCCGCAGCGGCGCGGGCGGTCTGCTTGTCGCCGAAGGTACGCAGCGCTTCCGGGTCGGGTCCGACGAACGTCACGCCTGCGTCGGCGCAGCGGTCCGCGAACGCGGCGTTCTCGCTGAGGAAGCCGTAGCCGGGATGGACGAGGGTGCAGTCCGTGTAGCGGGCGATGCGGAGGATCGCGTCCTGGTCGAGATAGGCGGCGGGACCGGACCCCACGAGCGGAACAGCCCTGGTGGCGGCACTGACGTGGGGGCTCGCGGAATCGTCCTCCGCATAGACGGCGACGGTATCGAGACCGAGCTCGGTGGCCGTACGGATGATTCGCAGCGCGATCTCACCGCGGTTGGCTACGAGCATCATCCCTGTGCACCTCCAGGTCGAAATCGACATCGACTCAATTCATACCGCAGCTCACCCCCGGGGCATCGGACGCACCTGCAGACGGCCGAGGCCGATCGCGAGAACCACCGCGGTGATCGATCCCGCCGCCATGATCGCCGCGAGTACCACCACCTGGAAGCGACCGGCTTCGAGGGGCGACAGCCCGCCGAAGATCGCGCCGACGAAGGCCCCCGGCAGCGTCACCAGTCCGGTGGTCTTCGTCTGGTCGAGGGACGGGATCAGCGCTGCCCGCACCGCGAGCCGGGCGTGGCCGAGCGTTGCCTGCCGCATGGTCGCGCCGAGTGCGAGCCACCCTTCGACCTCGGCCCACCGGTCGTCGACAATCTCGGTGAATCTCCGGCCGGCAAGTCCGGCGACCGTCATCCCACCGCCGATCACAATGCCGCCGAGCGCGAGGGCGTAGCGGGGTGTCAGCTCGATGGCACCGCTGACGAACACGATGGCAAGGGCGGTACCGATTCCGACGAACATGGCCACACCGACCATCACTGTCGTCCCGATTCCTCGCCCGACCCGCCGCGACGCGGTCCACAGCGCAACGCCGAACATGACCACGAGCACCAGCGCGACCCACCGGGCGTCGGCGATGACTCCCGTGAGCACGAGGGCAACGAATGCGAGTTGCACTGTGCCGCGTGCGATTGCATACACCGGTGCAAACCGATACGGAACACCGAATGCCCACAGGGCGGCGGTGGCCACGGCTGCGAGCACCGTGACTCCCACCAGTGTCCGGATGAGTTCGAGCGCGTCGTCGATCATCGCCGAGCAGCGTATCCCGCAGATCGCCTCGCCAGGACGCCGCAGGATACGGCCGCGCGGTATTCATGCGCGATACGGTCGATGTATGTCTGCCCGTAAGATCGCCACGCCCCGGCCCACCCTCGAATCCGACAACTACCTGTACGAACCCTGCGAGCGCAGGATCCGGGGGATGTGGTTCGGGCGGACGGTCGTGGACAGCACCCGCGCGGTGCTGGTGTGGGCGCCGGGCAAACCCGTGCCGTTCTATGCGTTCCCGCGCGACGACGTGCGCTTCGATCTGCTGTCGGCGTCGCTGTCACCGAGCCGCAGCCGCCCCGATGTGTGGCAGTGGTACGACATCGTCGTCGACGACCAGCGCGCGTATTCGCCGGTGTTCCAGCTGGACATCGACGGTCTCGACGACCGGTTGGCCTTCGCATGGTTCCGGCAGGGTGAGCCCGAACCGGGCGACACGGTGTACGTCGACGAGGACGAGCACTGGTTCGAGGAGGAGGCCGAGGTGTTCACCCATCCACGCGACCCGCACCATCGTGTCGACGCGCTCCCCAGTTCTCGCCACGTCCGTGTCACGGTGGACGGCACGGTCGTCGCCGAGACGCGCAACCCGGTGCTGGTCTTCGAGACAGGCCTGCCGACGCGCTACTACATTCCCCCTGCCGATGTGGATTTCTCCCGGCTCGAGGAATCGGTGCTGCGGACGGGATGCCCGTACAAGGGCACGGCCCGGTACTGGTCGTTCACGGAGCAACCGTTCTCGGGGCAGCAACCCGCCGAGAACGTCGCGTGGTCGTACGAGGAACCTCTCGCCGGGATGGAACCGATCGCAGGGCACGTGTGTTTCTACGACGACGCGGTGGACGTGTCCGTATCGGTATGAGAAGTCCGCTTCACAATTATATTTTAGCGCTAAGATAGTTGGTGAACCGCGACCCGACCTCAGGAGCGATCACCGATGTCACTCACCTCCGTCAGCTCTCACCATCCGTACAGCCCCGCCTACGTCGCCGGTGGGCTCGTCTTCGTCTCCGGCGCACTGTCCATCGATCCCGAGGGCATCGCCGTCGAGGGCCGCACCGAAGCCCTCGACGCCGCGATCGACCGCATGACCGACCGGCTCGCCGTCGTCGGCGGAAAGCTCTCCGACGTCGTCAAACTCACCTACTTCGTCACCGATCTGTCGCTGAGAGAGGAAGCCAACCGCCAGTTCGAGCGGCTCTTCGCCGAACCACGCCCGGCCCGGACCTTCGTCGAGGTGAGTGCGCTTCCGTACGGCGCGACCGTCGAGATCGACGCAGTCGCCACTGCCACGGCACCACACTGATCCCTGGCGTCCCCACGCGCCCCGCGCACGCCGTATCGTGAACAATGCTTTGGCGCTCAACAATCGAGCGGCAAGCCGAGGACACGAGGAGGCACGCGTGGGGCGCGACAACGTACCCGACCATGACGCCGTCGACGACATCGTGAGTCAGTGGGCTCGCGAATGGCCCGGCCTTGACGTCACGCCCCTCGAGGTACTCGGACGCCTCCACCGCACCTACCTGCGCTATCAGAGCACCATCGCGCGGATCTTCGACGAGTACGGCATCAACATGGCCTCGTTCGATGTCCTCGCTGCACTGCGCCGCGCCGGCGAGCCCTATCGCATGACCTCCGGACAACTCGCCGAAAGCTCGCTGGTGACCACCGGTGGCGTCACCCTCCGCATCGACCGTCTCGAGAAGGCGGGATTGGTGAGACGTGAACGCGACGCCGACGACCGGCGCATCGTGCATGCCGAGCTCACCGAGGCAGGAAAGAAGCTCATCGACGAGGTCGCGGTCGCTCATTTCGAGAACGAAACCCGCATGCTCGCCGAGCTGTCGAAGGACGACCAGAGCGAGCTGGTGCAGTTGCTGCGGAAACTCGAGTATTCACTCGCCAGGCACCAGGGCGCCTGAGGCGTTCAGCAGATTTACCGCAGAAAAAGTCAGAAACACCCTTCCGGAAAGGATGTTTCTGTCTTTTCGTGCAGCGGTTCCCGCAGACGCTGTCGTGCCGGTAGAGGCTCTCGGCCTCCCTGCGAGATCCGAGAATCCGATTTGCATCCACCGGTAGTTGCCATAATGTAAATATTCATGACTGCAACCGATCAGGTATCGCATCGCGAGCGCAAGCGCGCCCGCACGTGGACGGCAATCCACCTCGCCGCCGCGAACGCAGCCGCGACGCACGACCACCTGTCGGACGTCACCATCGAAGCGATCGCCGACGCCGCCTACGTCTCACCACGCACCTTCTTCAACTACTTCAAGTCGAAGGAAGACGCCGTGCTGGGCCTGCGCGCCGCAGTCATCAGCGACACGGTCCTCGACGAATTCTTCATCGAGCCGGGTGACGACCTCGTCGAAAAAGTCGCGTTCCTACTCTTGACGGTCTTCCGCACCACCAACCACAAACAGATCACGCAGACCGAATACGCCGATCTGATGGAGCGCCATCCCGAACTCTCGCGCCGCCGCTTCCGATACATCGACGACGTGCAGGCGCTCGTCACCGAGTTCGTCACCGAACGACTCGTCGCCTCCAGCGGCTGGACTGCGAACCATCCCGACGAATCTCCCGAAGAGGCAGCGCAAATGGTCGTTACCGTCGCGGGAGCCGTGATGCGGGCGGCAATGCGCCCGATCCTCACCCGCGCGGAGCTCGAGGAAACCGATGCAGATGCAGTTCTGCGTCGGAAATGCACCCAATTCAGAAACGTCACGCGATCGTGACCACCGAAACCTCGAAGACCGAACAGGAATCGTCGGCGCCTCCCGTCCGGATCGCATTCATCTTCGCCGGGCTGCTGCTGGCGATGCTCTCGGCATCGCTGAGCCAGACCGTCCTCAACCCCGCGCTGCCCACCATCGTGGGCGAACTGCACGGCGCCGACCTGATGCTGTGGGTGATCACCGCCTACATTCTCGCGTCGACGATCATGATGCCGATCTACGGCAAGCTCGGAGACCTCCTCGGACGCAAACCGATTCTCATGGTCGCCATCTCCGTCTTCGTGATCGGATCGGTGGTCAGCGCGACCGCGACGAACATCGTCTGGCTCATCGCCGGCAGAGCCATCCAGGGCCTCGGCGGCGGTGGGTTGATGATCCTGTCGCAGGCGACGATCGCCGATGTCATCCCCGCCCGTGAACGCGGCAAGTACATGGGCATCATGAGTAGCGTCTTCGCATTGTCATCCGTGAGTGGCCCACTGCTGGGCGGATTCTTCACCGAAGGCCCCGGATGGCGCTGGGTGTTCTGGATCAACATCCCCATCGGGCTACTCGCGCTGCTCGCCGCAGCCTTCTTCCTTCGCCTCCCAGAGCGTCGGCGGTCGCGGCCCCGGATCGATGTCGCCGGGATGGCCGTGCTGTCCATCGCGACAACACTTCTCGTGCTGGTCGCCACGCTGGGCGGCGCGCAATTCCCGTGGGCATCACCCACCATTGTCACGATGATCGCCGCGACCCTCGTGGCAGTAGTGCTGTTCCTGTTCATCGAATCCCGGACTGCGGAACCCGTTATCCCGCTGCATCTGTTCCGCGACCGGAACTTCAACCTGTGCACCCTCGCCGGGCTCCTCATCAGCGTCTCGCTGTTCGGTGTCGCGTCATACATGCCCACCTATCTACAGATGGTGGCGGGCATGGGAGCGACCGCAGCGGGGCTGATGATGCTCCCGATGATGGGCACGCTGTTCGTCACTTCCACGCTCCTCGGCCGCCACGTGACCCGCACGGGCCGCTACAAGAACTGGCCGATCGTCGGAGCGATTCTCGTTGCAGCCGCCATGGTCCTACTGTCGGCACTCACCGTCGACAGCCCCCTGTGGCTTCTCGGATGTTTCGTGGCACTCCTCGGCCTCGGCCTCGGCACCTCCATGCAGCTGCTGGTCCTCGTCGTGCAGAACTCATTCCCCATCGACGAGGTCGGTACAGCCACGGCGAGCAACAACTACTTCCGCCAGATCGGCGCGACACTCGGCGTCGGTGTCGTCGGCAGCGTATTCACCACCCGGGTCGCCACGCTGATCACCGAACGAGTCCCCGACGCGGCCGACAACGGGATCCACGCGGATTCGCTCACACCATCCATTGTTCGTGCCCTGCCCGACTCGCTGAACCTGGCGGTCATCGAGTCGTACAACGAGGCGCTCACCCCGATCTACCTCGCGATCGCGCCGCTCGCGCTCATCGCGGCAGTGTGCCTGTTCTTCGTGATCGAGAAACCGCTCGCGACGACCATCGAACGGAAGACACCTGTCGCGGACCAGTGAGCACTACCGCCCCGGCAACCACTTCATCGCAGCGACGAACGGCGCCAGCACCTTCGCCCACACCTTCTTCGGCAACCCCCGCGGACCGTCCAGGTTGAGCACGCGCGTCGTCGCGATCGTCTGCGCCTCGGTGTACTTGAGCAGGCCGTCCGGTCCGTGTCGCCGCCCCACTCCGGAAATACCCATGCCACCCATCGGGGCGTCGGTGCTCCCCCACGCGGGTGCATATCCTTCGTCGACGTTGACGGTGCCCGCGTGGATGCGCGCGGCGATCGCCTCGCCCTCCGCCTTGGTGCGTGCCCACACCGACGCATTGAGGCCGTATTCGGTGTCGTTGGCGCGTCGGATCGCTTCTTCCACGTTGTCCACCGGGTACACGGATACGAGCGGACCGAACGTCTCCTCGGCGTAGCACTCTGCGTCTTCGGGGACGTCGGTCAGGACGGTGGGCTCGTAGAACAGCGGCCCCAGGTCCGGGCGCGCCTTCCCGCCGGCGACGACGGTCGCGCCCTTCGCGACGGCGTCGTCCACGTGCCCCGACACGGTCTTGACCTGGTCCTCGTTGATGAGCGATCCCATCTCGGTGCCGAAGTCGTAGCTCGCACCGAGCGCGACCTTACGCACCCGATCACCGAACATGCGCAGGAACTCGGGCGCGATCGACTTCTCGACGTAGATCCGCTCGATCGAGATGCACAGCTGACCGGAGTTCGAGAAGCACGCGCGCATCGCGGCCTCGGTGACTTCGCGCAGGTTTGCACCTTCGGTGACGATCATCGGGTTCTTGCCGCCGAGTTCGGCGGAGAAACCGATGAGACGTCGTCCCGCCTGCTCGGCGAGGAGACGACCAGTCTGCGAGGAACCCGTGAACATCAGATAGTCGGTGTTCTCGACGAGTGCGGTACCCACCACCGAACCGGGCCCGGGCACGACGGCGAACAGGTCGCGCGGCAGCCCCGCCTCGTAGAGCAGGTCGGCAACCGCAAGTGCACAGTACGGGGTCTGACTGTCCGGCTTGAGCACCACCGCGTTACCCGCGAGCAGCGCGGGGATCGCGTCGGAGACGGCGAGCGTCATCGGGTAGTTCCACGGCGCGATCACCCCGACGACGCCCTTGGGGTGGTGCCGCACCGTGGTCTTCGTCAGGACGGGGAGCATTCCCGTGGCGCTGCGTGGGCGCAGTAGTTTCGCGGCGGTGCGTGCGTAGTAGCGCGCGGTCATTGCGATGTCGAGCACTTCTTCCTGCGCCGATGCCCGCGATTTACCTGTTTCGGCCTGCGCCATGTCCATGAGCGACTCGCGCTTGGAGATCAGCAGGTCGCGATAGCGGTGGAAGATCTCGGCGCGCTCCGCAGCCGGCGTCTTCGCCCACGCGACCTGCGCCTTCCGCGCGCGGTCTATCGCGACTTTCGCGTCGTCGGCGGTGCCGACGGGCACGGTCGCGATCTCACGGCCGGTGAAGGCCTCGACGACGGGTCGCGTGGGTCGCGAGGAGCTGTCCTCGATCGCGATGAGGTCGGCGAGCCTCGTGAAGGTCGCAGCGTTTGGAGCAGGCATGTCGCACCCCTACCAGTGAGTAGAAATCGGAGTTACACCAAACTACCGCGTGGGCATGGCCACTGTCACAGCCTGCTCACTCACCCGAGAAGAAAGCGATGGTGCGATCGGCCCGTGCGCGTGCCGCATCCGGGTCGGTTCCCGCGGCCACATCCGCGTCATACCAGCCGTTTCCCGATTCCCGGACGTAACCGAGCCCTTCGGGCGAGAGCGACCATTTCTCGAACTCGGAAGGATCGACCGCATCGCCTGTATCGATGTGCAGGCCGAGACCGAGAAGTGCCTGGTCCCATCCGATGCCGACGGCGCCCGGACCGTACGTCTCCCAGTGGTCGCCTTCGGGGTGGGCGATGTGCGCGAGTTCGAAGCGCGCGTACCCGCCCGGTTCGGGGATGACCGCCACCTCGATCCAGCTCATGCCCCCGCCGAACTCCCACGTCGCCGAGAACGATTTCGGAGGGGCGCACGTGAGGATCTCCCCGCCGGCGTTGCCTTCGAGCTGGTACCGGCCGCCGACACGCAACTCGCCGCTGACCGGCAGGAACCAGCGCGGAATCCGCTCGGGGTTGGTGCAGGCATCCCAGAGGTCGTCGGCGTCGGTGGGATAACTCTGGGACACCGTCACGACAGCGGCGTCCTTGCCGTCGACGACGCGGTGCCCGATCGTGCGCCGCAGAGTCTCGGCCCTGGTCTTCACGTCCTTCATGATGTTCTCCTTTGTTCGTCGGCAGAGTTGTCGGTATGGATGCGGCGTGCGCGTTTGCCTCGTGCGATCTCGGTGCCGAGCGCATCGAGCGCTGGGGTGGGACGGGGCCGCAGCCGGGCGAGCCAGTCCTCGAGTTCGGTCAAGGCCCCGGTATCCAATTCGTACAGGCGCCGGTTTCCGTCACGGTGAACCACAGCGAAATGGTTGTCCCGCAATACTTTCAAGTGCTGCGAGACAGCCGGCTGCGAGATCCCGAACTCACCGCCGATGACGTCGCCGAGATCTCCGGCCGACCGCAAGCCCTCCGAGAGCATTTCGAGTATCCGGCGGCGGACCGGATCCGACAGAACCTCGAACCCGTGCACCACCCGACTATATAAGCGCTACCTTAAATAGTCGAGCGTGGTCGCCGGAACAGCGCGTAACCGGAGTTCTCCCCTTCTAGACTGGGGCAATGACCACGATGCGCGCGTCCGAGGAAAAAGTCGATCACGCCAAGATCGAGAAGCGGGCGCCGTCCGTTGCTCGGCTGTTCATCGACCGCGTCGCCGCAACCCCGGACGAAGAAGCCTTCCGCTACCCCGACGGCAAGGGCGGGTGGACGAGCTCCACGTGGGAAGAGACCGGCGACAAGGCCCGCCTCCTCGCAGCCGGGCTGCTGTCGCTGGGCCTCGGCCTCGAAGACCGCGTCGCGCTGGCGTCGTCGACCCGCTACGAATGGGTGCTGTCCGATCTCGCGGTGATGTGCGCAGGCGGCGCGACCACGACGGTGTATCCCACCACCCACGCACCGGATGTCGCGTTCATCGTCGCGAACTCGGGAAGCCACATCGTCATCGCGGAAGACCACACGCAGGTCGACAAACTCCTTCAGCATCGCAGTGAACTTCCGGATGTCGCCAAGGTCGTCGTGATCGACGGATCGGGCGACGGCGACTGGGTGATCGGATTCGACGAGCTCGCAGAGCTCGGCCGGGCTCGTCTCGCCGAGGATTCGGGTGTGGTGATCGACCGGATTCACAGCATCGAGCCCCACCACCTTGCGACCGTCATCTACACCTCCGGCACCACCGGCAAGCCGAAGGGCGTGCGCCTGCCGCATTCGGCGTGGACGTATGAGGCCGCCGCGGTCGACTCCGTCGGTCTTCTCGGGTCCGGCGATCTGCAGTACCTCTGGCTTCCGCTGTCGCACGTGTTCGGCAAGGTGCTGCTGACGCTGCCGCTGCAGATGGGCTTCCCCACCGCGGTAGACGGGCGGGTCGACAAGATCGTCGAGAATCTCGCCGTCGTGCGCCCCACGTTCATGGGCGCGGCTCCTCGCATCTTCGAGAAAGCCCACGCGCGCGTCGAAGGGATGATGAACGAAGAGGGCGGCATCAAGAAGGTGCTCTTCGACTGGGCCATGGGCGTGGGCACCAACGTGTCGAAGGCGCGCCAGGGCGGACGTTCACCGGGCCTGCTCGACTCGGCCCAGCACAAGGTTGCCGACAAGCTGGTGCTCTCGACCATCCGGGAACGATTCGGCGGTCGTCTCCGCTTCTTCATCTCCGGCTCGGCGGCACTGAATCCCGACGTCGCCCAGTGGTTCGACGCCGTCGGCATTCCTGTACTCGAGGGCTACGGACTGACGGAGACATCGGCGGCGTCCTGCGTCAACCGCCCCCAGGCCAACCGGCTCGGCACGGTGGGCTGGCCTCTCCCCGGCACCGAGGTGAAGATCGCCGACGATGGCGAAGTGCTCATCAAGGGCCCCGGCGTGATGACCGGCTACCACGACCGTCCCGACGCGACCGCCGAAGCGCTCGAGTCCGACGGGTGGTTCCACACGGGCGACATCGGCAGCCTCGACGACGACGGCTACCTGAAGATCACCGACCGGAAGAAGGACATGTTCAAGACGTCGCAGGGCAAGTACGTCGCGCCGTCGGCGATTGCAGCGACCTTCAAGGGCATCTCTCCCTACGCGGCGGAGATCATCGTCCACGGTGAGGGCAAGCCGTACTGCGTCGCACTGGTGGCGCTCGACGCCGAGGCCGTCACGGAATGGGCGAGCAAGAACGGACTCGACGGCAGTTCGTTCTCCGAGATCACGCAACACGACAAGACGCGCGAACTGATCTCGAAGGACATCGACACGCTCAATCTGCAGCTCAATCGATGGGAGCAGATCAAGAAGTTCACGATCATCGAGCGCGAGCTCAGCGTCGAAGAAGGCGATCTCACGCCCAGTATGAAGCTGCGCAGGAAAGTGGTGGTCGATACATTCTCGGACAGCCTGACGCGCCTCTACGAGTGACGCTCTATCCTGGGCAATATGAGTAGCGCGCGACCTAATTTGCCTCAGCGGATCGGTTACATGTTCGGTCGCACGCTGCCCACCGAGATGCGCGAGTGGGTGCGTGACGACATCGTCGGCCCGGGGGCAGCCAGGCGGTACCTGCTGCGGTGGAACCTTCCCCTCATCCCGTTCCTGCTGCTGTTCCTGCTCATCCCCGGCCCGGTCTGGATGCCGCTGTCGATGATGCTGCTCCTGCTGCTGCCGTGGATCTACTTCTCCGTCGCACTCATGCCGATCTGGCAGCGTCATCGCCTCCAGCAGCACGGCTTCGATCCCGCGCTGCTCGGCGCGAAGGCCCGCGCCCGCGCGGACCGCGAACGCGCCGACTACGAGCGCCGGTTCGGCCGCTGAACACGACGCGCACAACGGCAACTCCGCGTCTGGCCGCACTCGTCGGCCCCGCCTTCGTCGCGGCCGTCGCCTACGTCGATCCCGGTAACGTCGCCGCCAACCTCACCGCGGGGGCCCGCTACGGCTACCTGCTGCTGTGGGTACTCGTCGTCGCGAACGCGATGGCGATCCTCGTCCAGTATCTGTCTGCCAAACTCGGTGTCGTCACCGGACGCTCCCTCCCGGAACTACTCGGCGACCGGCTCCGCACCCCGTCGCGTCGCGCATTCTGGATCCAGGCCGAGGTCATGGCAATCGCCACCGACGTCGCCGAAGTCATCGGCGGGGCGATCGCCCTGCACCTGCTGTTCGGGCTCCCGCTGTTCGTCGGCGGCCTGATCACCGGCGCCGTGTCGATGGTCATCCTGTCGGTGCACAACCGTCGAGGTCAGCGAACATTCGAGTACGTCGTGGTGAGCATGCTGGCCATCATCACCATCGGGTTCCTGTGCGGTCTGCTGTTCACCGACGTCTCCCCCATCGATGCCGCCGCCGGGCTCGTGCCCCGATTCGCAGGCACCGACACCGTCCTGCTCGCCGCGTCGATGCTGGGCGCGACCGTGATGCCGCATGCGATCTATCTGCATTCGGCGCTGTCACGCGGACGGCACGGCAAAGTCGAACCAGGACCGAAACTCGACCGCGTCATACGCGCGACCCGATGGGATGTGGCCGGGGGCCTGTTCGTCGCTGGCAGCGTCAACATCGGCATGCTGCTCCTCGCAGCGTCCGCCCTGCGCGACACGCCCGGCACCGACACCATCGAGGGCGCACACGCTGCAATCACCGATGCCCTCGGCCCCGCAGTCGCGACGGCGTTCGCGGTGGGGTTGCTCGCGTCGGGACTGGCGTCGACCGCCGTGGGCTCGGCCGCAGGCGCTGAGATCATGGCGGGTCTGCTCCACATCCGGATCCGCCCGTTCATCCGGCGCGTGGTCGTGATGATTCCCGCCCTGATCCTGCTCGCCGTCGGCGTGGATCCGACCTTCGCGCTCGTACTCAGTCAGGTGGTGCTGAGTATGTGCATCCCGTTCGCGGTGATTCCCCTCGTGCGGCTGACCTCCGACGCAACAGTGATGGGCGGGATGCGCAACGCCCGGGCGGTGACCGCAGCCGCGTGGCTCACCGCGGGCCTCATCGTTGCGCTGAACGTCGCACTGGTGTGGCTGACCGCGACCGGCAGCTGATCACGACAGCACTTCGACGAGAGTGGTTTCCGAGTCGCCGGTCATGTAGCGCTCGACGCTGTCCAGGTGACGACGCCAGAATGCCTCCGCCGCACCGGGTTCCCCAGCGCGCAACAATTCGACGAGCTTGTGGTTGGCGCGCAACGCGACGGCCGTCCCCGGACTGTCCCGCTCCGTCCGCGTCGACAGGAACAGCGCGTTGTGCGCGTCCATGATGTCGAGCAGCATGCTCGCGAGCGTCGACATCGTCTGATTGCCGCCGAGTTCCATGATCGTGCGGTTCACATCGCTCGCATATTTGACGAACGCGTGCGGGTCGTCGACCAGGGTGTCGCCGCGCTCGACGACCTCTGCGAGTGCGTCGATGCGGTCGCCCGGGTCTGCGGCGATCAACCCGACAGCCGCGACCTCGAGTTCGGTGCGTGCGCGGTAGACGTCGGCGAGGGGAACACCGCGGTACTGCAGGATCAAGCCCGTGTACCGGGCCGCCGTCGATCCATCGGGCGCCTGGACGCGCGCGCCGCCGCGCGCACCGCGGAGCACGGTGATGATGCCTTCGGATTCGAGGATTCGGAACGCTTCGCGCAGCGTGGGCCGGGACACCCCGAATCGCTCCATCAGAGCGGCCTCGTTGGGCAGCGGTTCACCTGCCTCCAGCTCACCGGTGATGATCTGACGACGCAGACTCGCGGCGATCAACTCACCGGCTTTCGGCACGCGAACAACGGCCGATCGGGCGTCGAGAGGCATGTCACCGTCCTGTATCCGTCATGGTCGAAACCGGCCAGTAAGAATACAAGAATCTACCCATTTGCGGCGAAGTGAGCCCGTGGCCGTCGTCACCATCATCGAGGGGCGCCTGCACAGGGATTATCCTCCCCCCATGAGCGAAGCCATCGAATTCACCGCGACCGCCGACCTCGCCGACGAGATCGGCCCCGACATCCGCAGCTGCGACACCCAGTTCATCCAGTTCGGAGGCCGCGCCGAGTTCGCCGGACCGATCACGACGATCCGCTGCTTCCAGGACAATCTGCTGGTCAAGCAGACGCTGTCCGAGCCGGGCAACGGCGGTGTCCTGGTGGTGGACGGCGACGCGAGCATCCATACCGCCCTCGTGGGCGACATCATCGCCGGACGCGGAGTCGACAACGGCTGGTCCGGCGTGATCATCAACGGTGCCGTCCGCGACTCCGCAATCCTGCGCACCCTCGACATCGGTGTCAAAGCGCTGGGCACCAACCCGCGCAAAAGCACCCAGACCGGGTCGGGCGAGAAGAACGTGCCCGTCGAGATCGGCGGGGTGACGTTCAACCCGGGCGAGATCGTCTACAGCGATCATGACGGCGTGGTCGTCCGCGCGGCAGACTGACCGGTCACGTGTCGCGGGCCACCCGCGCGCTCACTCCACCGATCTCGACGACGTCGCCGGTGTGCAACTGCCTGCCCCTGCGCACCTCGATCTCACCGTTGACCGAGACGAGACCGTCGGCGATCACCTCTTTGGCCTCGGCACCGGAGTCGATCAGGCTCGCCAGTTTCAGGAACTGACCGAGCCTGATCGAGTCGTCACGGATGGGAACTTCGAACGCATCGGCCATGTTCGCCATTGTCACCCATCCCCCTCCACGCACACTGGACGGGTGAGTACCACCGAAGTCGTCTGGTTCCGCCGCGATCTGCGGCTGAGCGATATGCCCACCCTGTCGAGTGCCGCCGATGCCGGCCGAGTGGTCGCGCTGTTCGTGCTCGACGACAGGTTCGCGGCAACCGGACCCCGCCACACATTTCTGCTGCGATGTCTGCGCGCTCTCGACGACGACCTCGGCGGGCGGCTGCTGGTCGTCCGCGGCGACCCCGCCACCGTGGTACCGAAGATCGCCCGCGAGTTCGATGCGGGTGCTGTGCACATCAGTGCCGATCACGCGCCGTACGGATCGCGCCGCGACCGAGCGGTCGAGACCGCGCTCGGTGATGTGCCGCTGGTCCGGACCGGCTCGCCGTACGCGGTCTCACCCGGCCGCGTCGTCAAGAACGACGGCACACCGTACCGAGTGTTCACCCCGTTCCGGCGCGCGTGGCTCGACCACGGGTGGCGCTCACCCGCGACTACCGACGTCTCCACCGTGTCGTGGCTGGACCCGGACGGTATCGACCTGCGCGTCGACATCCCGGACGACGACACCGACATCACGCTGCCCCCGGCCGGTGAACAGGCTGCGCTGCGTCGGTGGCGGGAGTTCCGCGACGACGAGCTCGAAAGATACGACACCGACCGCGACCGGCCCGATCTCGACGGCACGAGCCGGTTGTCCGCCGCCCTCAAATTCGGGTGCCTGCACCCGCGCACCCTGCTCCATGATCTGCGCGGCCGTTCGGACCCCGGCGCCGTGGCCTTCCGCAGCGAACTGTGCTGGCGCGACTTCTACGCCGACGTCCTCCACCACCGCCCCGACACCGCATACCGCAACTACAACCCCCGGTTCGAGAGCATCCGCTACGACACCGGGCCGGACGCCGAGCGTGCCTTCGCCGCGTGGCAGCAGGGCCGCACCGGATTCCCGATCGTCGACGCGGGCATGCGGCAACTACTCGCGGAAGGCTGGATGCACAATCGGCTCCGGATGATCGTCGCGTCATTCCTCACCAAGGATCTGCATTTGCCGTGGTGGTGGGGCGCGAAGCACTTCATGTCGCACCTCGTGGACGGAGATCTCGCATCCAACCAGCACGGATGGCAGTGGACGGCCGGTTGCGGCACCGATGCCGCACCCTATTTCCGCGTCTTCAACCCGACCTCACAGGGCGAGAAGTTCGATCCGAAGGGTGACTACGTGCGCCGCTGGGTACCCGAGTTGGGCGGCATCGCGGGTAAGAGTGTCCATCGGCTGCCGGACGGCCCACCGCCCGGATATCCCGAGCCGATGGTCGATCATGCCCACGAGCGACAGGTGGCGTTGGCACGATACGGAGAGATCTCCGCCCGAGGCTGATCCATCCGCCGAGCGACCGGCTCCGAATGGAACACAGGCGGAACGATCCACGGAGGCACGATGGGAATCGAGTACAGCAGCATCGTCGATGCGTCCCGCGACGACGTGTTCGACTGGCACACGCGGCGCGGCGCGATCCATCGCCTGCTACCGCCGTGGCAGCCGATGAGCGTCGTATCCGAGGCCGAATCCCTCGCGGACGGACGCGCCGTCCTCGGACTGCCCGGGGGCTTGCGGTGGGTCGCGGACCATCAGCGGGACGCCTACGATCCACCGGCTCGCTTCGTCGATGCACTCGGCCGCGACGGGGTGATGTCGCTACCGTCAGGGCTTGTCCGCTCGTGGCGTCACGAACACCGGTTCGAGAAGGTCGACGACAACCGCACCCGTGTGACCGATCGCGTCGACACTCCGATCCCCGAGCGCTTGCTGCTCCAGACGTTCCGGTATCGGCACCGCCAGCTCGCCGACGACCTCGCGAGGCACCGCTGGGCACGCGAGCAGGGAGTGCGGCCCGCGACCGTCGCGGTGTCCGGCACGACCGGGCTCGTCGGCACGGCACTGACCGCGTTCCTGAGCACGGGCGGATACCGAGTGATCCGCCTCGTGCGTCGTCTGGCACAGGGCGACGACGAGCGCCGCTGGGATCCCGAGTCACCCGCCCCCGACCTGTTCGAGGGGGTCGACGCAGTAGTCCATCTGGCCGGCGCGTCGATCGCCGGCCGGTTCACCGATTCGCACAAGGCCGCCATACGCGAGAGCCGCATCGGGCCGACGCGACGGCTCGCCGAACGCGCCGCCGGGACCGCGAACGGACCCGCAACGTTCGTGTGTGCGTCGGCGATCGGACTGTACGGCTACAACCGAGGCGACGAACCACTCGACGAGCACTCCACGGGTGGAGGAGGTTTCCTCACCGATGTGGTGACCGATTGGGAGGCCGCCACCGCACCCGCGGCCGACGCGGGGCTGCGCGTGGTCAATGTGCGTACCGGGGTGGTGCAGACCCCGCGCGGCGGCACGCTGCAGCTGATGCGGCCCCTGTTCGCCGCAGGTCTCGGTGGGCGCCTCGGCAGCGGAAGGCAGTGGTTGTCATGGATCGATCTCGACGACCTGCTCGACGTCTACCATCGCGCGCTCTACGACCCGGCGTTGTCGGGCCCTGTCAATGCTGTTGCGCCGGAACCGGTCCGAAACGAGGAATACACGCGAGTTCTGGCGGATGTATTGCACCGTCCGGCGTTGGTGCCCGTCCCGGGCTTCGGTCCGAAGTTGCTGCTCGGTGAGCAAGGTGCCCGCGAGTTGGCGACCGCCGACCAGTACGTCGTACCCCGGCGCCTGCTCGACGCCGGGCACACATTCCGCCGAGCCTCCCTCGAGGACTGCCTGCGCCACCAGCTCGGCCACCTGCTGGCGGCGTCATGACCGAAACAGGTCGCGCCGAGTCGCCCGGGCAGTCGCTGCGCATCCTCGTGACTGGGGCTACCGGGTACATCGGCGGCCGGCTCGCACCTCGCCTGGTCGCAGCGGGACACCGGGTGCGGGTTCTCGCGCGCAATCCAGACAAACTCCGCGACGTGCCGTGGGCCGGCGATGTGGAGGTGGTGCGCGGCGACCTCGGCGATCCCGAATCGCTCGAGCGGGCATGCCGGGACATCGACGTCGTCTACTATCTGGTGCATTCGATGGGTGGTCGCGGCGAATTCCTCGACGCAGAACGACGCGCTGCCGAACACGTCGCCGCAGCCGCACGCAGCGCAGATGTGGGGAGAATCGTCTATCTCGGTGGCCTGCACCCGAAGTCCGCGGAGTTGTCGACGCACCTGAAGTCGCGAGCACAGGTGGGCCGGATCCTGCTCGAGTCCGGGGTACCCACGTTGGTGCTTCAGGCGGGCGTGGTGATCGGTTCGGGTTCGGCGTCATTCGAGATGATCCGGCATCTGAGCAATCGCCTGCCCGTCATGACGACACCCCGATGGGTGAACAACCGGATCCAGCCGATCGCGATCCGGGACGTGCTCCACTATCTGGTTGCCGCAGCGACCGCCCCGCTGCCGAGCAGCCGCGCCTATGACATCGGCGGGCCCGATGTGCTGCGGTACGGCGAGATGATGCAGGTCTACGCAGACGTCGCGGGATTGCACCGTCGCAGGATCCTGGTGCTTCCGGTTCTCACACCGAAACTGGCCGGCCTGTGGATCGGCCTGGTCACTCCGATCCCGCCGTCCCTGGGCCGCACCCTGATCGAATCGCTGGGAAACGATGCGGTGATGGACGATCACGCCGTCGACGAGGCGATCGCGCCGCCGCGCGGCGGGCTCACCGGGTACCGCGACGCCGTCGCATTGGCACTGGGACGTATCGAACGCGGTGAAGTGGAAACCACCTGGGCGAATGCGTCGCCTGTCGGTGCGCCCGCCGACCCGCTACCGTCGGATCCGGAGTGGGCCGGGGAGGTCGTCTACACGGATGAGCGCAGCCTCGACTGCGATACCGACGTGAACGCGGTGTGGGATGTCGTCGAAGGAATCGGCGGTGAGAACGGCTGGTATTCATTCCCGTTGGCGTGGACGATTCGCGGCTGGCTCGACCGCTTCGCGGGCGGAGTGGGACTGAACCGCGGACGGCGGAATCCCCGGACCCTGCACACCGGTGATGCACTCGATTTCTGGCGGGTCGAGCGCATCGACCGCCCGAAGTTGTTGCGGCTGCGAGCGGAAATGCTTGCGCCGGGCGGCGCATGGCTCGAATGGCGGGTCGAACCTCTCGGCACCGACCGCACCCGCCTGTACCAGCGCGCCGTCTTCTTTCCCAAAGGTCTTGCCGGCCGCATGTACTGGTACTCACTTCTTCCGTTCCACGGAATCATCTTCGCAGGCATGCTCGAGAACATTGCCGGAACAGCACCGAAAGGCCGATGACACGGAAAGGCCGATGACGCTCTGCGTCACCGGCCTTTCCGCTTCGCTCATACAGTGCAGAGCGGCTTGATCTCCTGAAGCCCTTCCGTCGTGGGAGAGGTGAGCATCAGGCACGAGTTGTAGCCTTCGCTCTCCACGACTGCACGGATCTCCTGCCAGCCCGCCGCGTCCACCACCGGGGACCGTGACAACACGAAACCGGAAAGCCTGCTCGGGTCACCGACCAGCGCCCACGAATAGTCGTCCGCGAGATGCGCGACGATGTAGTTGCTCGGCCCGTCCAATGAATCCTGTGTCGGCACACCGGGGAACGACACATGAAGCGACGCAGTGTCGTTGACCCGCGCGTTGCCCACGATTCCTCGGCGTTCACCCGTGATCGTGGTGCACGAATTCTCCACGCGGATGTTCTGTTCGTCGATCAGTGAGTAGTTGGCGGTGGTGTCACGCACACAATCGAGGTTGAACGGCGCCGGATTGGCCGCCAATTGGTACCAGCCGCCCAGGTAGCGGCTCACATCGAGTTGCGGAACGGGGTTCAGCGGAGCCGCCTGCGCGGGTGCTGCAACCAATGTCGAGCTCGCTGCGGCGAGGAGCGCCGCAGCGAGACCGATGATTGTTTTCCTCATGGGGTCTCCCTTCTGCTTGCCGAGGCAGTACTACTGCGGCATCAGGACGCCGTCGATCAGGTAGACCGTCGCGTTCGCTGTTTCGATGCCACCGCAGATCACGTTGGCGTCGTTGACCGTCCACTCGTCACCGGAGCCTGCGACCTCGACGGCGCCGCCCTGAACGGTGGTCTGCTCGCCGGCGATATCGGCGGGCGCGATCTGACCGGGGACCACATGGTAGGTGAGGACATCGGTCAGCAGCGCCGAATCGGTCTTCAACGTCTCGATGGTCGCGGGATCGACCGCCGCGAAGGCGTCGTCCACCGGCGCGAACACGGTGAATTCGCCGCCGTTGAGAGTGTCGACGAGGTTCACATCCGGGTTGAGCTGCCCGGAGACCGCCGCGGTGAGCGTGGTGAGCATCGGGTTGTTCGATGCCGCAGTGGTCACATTCTCCTGCGCCATGCCTTCGACCGAACCGGGACCCGTCGGCACCTGTTCTGCATAGGCGGCGCATCCGGGCCCGACGAGGCCTGCCGGCATCGCCGCGGCCGACTCGGTCGTCTCCATCGGTGCGGTGGTTTCGGTCATGGTGCTGGTGGTCGTATCCATCGTGGTGTCGGAGCTGTCGTCCGACGTGCAGGCGGAAATGCTCAGTACCGCCGCAGCGCCGATACCGATAAGCGCCAAGCTCTTACGTGTCCGATTCGCCATCGTCTCATTCCCTTCGGTACGCGCGGTCCTCGAACCGCGTCGATGAGGTGTGTCGGAGAGTCATTCGCCGCTGCGGGGCAGGGGGATGGGTGCGATCGGAAGAAAAATTTTCCGGCGCCGGTGACCCATCCGGAATCGCGCCCGCACCGAAGCCCGAGCATGGATTCCACTTCACCTCGGGGACGCGCGCACGTCCTCGTACTGCCCGGTGGCAAACCTTCGAGCCATGCGGGGACACGACCGTGGCATCTGACGAGCGTGCGAATGGCCCTGCTGACCGAGGCGTTACGTTCGAGGCTGACGGGTCACGGCATCACGGTGGGCCAGGTGCAGTACGGAGTGCGCGGCTGGAACGGCGACCGGATGAGCCCGGTGCACGACGCATTGCGTGCACTCGACGCGACACTCGATCGGTGGCCCGACACCCGGATCGGCCTCGTGGGGCATTCGATGGGCGGGCGGGTTGCGGCACATCTCGCCGCGCAGAACGGCGTCGAAGCGGTGGTTGCGCTGGCCCCTTGGTGGCCCGACAACGACGCCGCACTCATCCCTGCGGGACGTCGGCTCCTGGTGGCGCACGGAACCGGAGACCGCTGGACGGATCCCGCGTCGGCCGAATCCCAGACCGCGGCGGCCCTGCTGCGCGGAGTCGACGCAACATGGTGTCCGCTGCCCGGCGCGGGACATTTCATGCTGACCCGGCCCGGCTGGTGGCACTCCGTCACCGCCGACTTCCTCATCGATGCCTTGACACCCGAGACGAGCTCTACCGGAGGAAACCATGACGCGTGAACCGTCCCGTTCCATCGCCGTGGTGGGCAGCGGTGTCGCCGGGCTCAGCGCCGCCCACGTATTGTCCCGGCGCGACCGTGTGACCCTGTTCGAGGCGGACTCACGCCTCGGTGGCCATGCCCACACCCATCACCTCACGCTCGAGGACGGGCAGGAAGTCTCGGTCGACACGGGCTTCATCGTGCACAACGACCGAACCTATCCCACACTGTTACGTCTGTTCGACGAGCTCGGTGTCGCCACTCAGGAGAGTGACATGTCGATGTCGATCCGCTCCGACGCCACCGGTCTCGAATATGCGGGGGCGAAGGGTCTTCCGGGGCTCTTTCCCACGTGGCGGTCGTGCACGAAGCCGAGTTACCTCCGGATGCTGGGTGAGATACTGCGTTTCCACCGTGCCGCGCTGGCCTTGCTCGAAACCGGCGACGACGGGAAGGACGAGCCGCTCGACGCTTTTCTTGCACGGAACCGCTTCTCCCCGTTCTTCATCGATCATTTCATGACGCCTCTCGTCGCAGCGGTGTGGTCGTGCGACCCGGCGCTGGCCACCCGCTATCCCGCTCGCTACCTCTTCCGGTTCCTCGACCACCACGGCATGCTCACCGTCTTCGGTTCTCCCACCTGGCGGACCGTGACCGGCGGCTCGAGCACCTACGTCGACGCACTCGCGCGCCGGCTCGACGAGGTGCTCACCGACACCCCGGTGCGCAGCGTGGAGCGGACGGATGACGGGGTGTGCGTGGTCGTCGGCGACGGAGATGTTCGGTGGTTCGACGCGGCCGTAATCGCCGTGCATCCGTCTGCGGCCCTCGCCATGCTCGCCCGCCCGACTCCGCAGGAGAGCCGGATACTCAGCGCGTTACCGTATTCGACGAATCATGCACAGTTGCACACCGACACGTCGCTGCTGCCCCGTAGCGAGCGCGCCCGCGCGTCGTGGAACTATCTGGCGCCTGCCGACACCGGGCCCGAGGGCGTGATCGTCACCTACGACATGACCAGATTGATGCGGCTCGCCACGGTCACGGATCGGCGATTCCTCGTCACCCTGGGCGGCGCGCATCTTGTCGACCCGCGCAAGGTGATCGCGGAGATGACGTACGAACACCCGCTGTACACGCCCGAATCGACGGCAGCACAGGCATGTCTGCCCGAGATCAGCGACAGCAGAATCGCATTCGCCGGCGCGTACCACGGATGGGGATTCCACGAAGACGGCGCCCGGTCCGGCGTGGAGGCCGCTCGGCAGCTCGGCGTCGAGTGGGGTGCGTCTTCCTTCAGCGGGGCGGAGGTGTCGCCATGACGACAGCGTGGCTCTACCGCACCAGAATCGGACACGTTCGGCGCGCACCGATTCGGAACGGCTTCGAATACCGTAGTTACAGTTGGTTCGTCGACCTCGACGACCTACCGGTACTGCCGTGGTGGTTGCGCCCGTTCGCCCGGTTCGACCCCGCCGATCACTTCGACGGCACCGCTCAGCAAGGAACGCTGCGAAACCGGCTCGACGACTATCTCCTCAGCGAAGGCATCGACCTGCACGGCGGACGCGTCACCGCATTACTCAACGCGCGGGTACTCGGGCACGTCTTCGATCCGTTGACACTGTTCTGGTGCCACGACCCCGGCGGCGCGCTCGTGTGCGTCGTGGCCGAGGTGCACAACACCTACGGGGGTAGGCACTGTTATCTGCTGAGGCCGGATGCCTCGGGGCACGCGGAAGTCGGCAAAGCGTTCTACGTCTCTCCGTTCAATGAGGTCGACGGCCGGTACTTTCTGCGGGTCGCGGAGCCCGGACCGTTTCTCGACGTCGAGGTGTCGCTACACCGCGATGGGCAGCCGCCCTTCACGGCCACGATGCGCGGATCCGGCCGGCCCGCGACCCCCGGGGTGATCGCCCTGGCTCAGCTCACCCATCCGCTTGCACCCCAGATGGTTTCGGCTCGTATCCGAAGGCAGGGCGTCGGGCTGTGGCTGCGGGGACTTCCCCTCGTCCCGCGTCCGGCTGCGCCCTCGGCCCCCAGACATCTACAGGAGATCTCCCGATGAGCACACCCGAACTCGAACTGCCGGCCCCGCGTGTGAGTGTCGACGCGACCAGATGGCCCGAGTTGGCATCCGTCCCCGGAGGACTCCGCACCCGCGTCGCCGCGGTGGTCGCCGACCGATTGTTCCGCAATGCAGCCGCCCACCTCGACGTACGGGTGGAGTACCCCGACGGGACCGTACTCGGAGGCGGCGGTAGGGCGGGCAAGACCGGTGACACCCGTGGCACGGATTCCCGGATTCTTCCCCGGATGATCATCCGTCGTCCGGAGGCGTTCGCCCGGAGGCTCGGCCACGGCGGGCTCATCGGTTTCGGTGAGGCATACATGGCGGGTGATTGGACCGCATCGGACCCGGTCGCGGTGCTCACCCCGTTCGCCGCCGAGATCGGGTCGCTGATCCCGTTGCCGCTCCGGCGTTTGCGCCGGCTCGTCGTCGCGGCGCAACCCACTGGGGAACGGAACACCGAGGAGAACACCCGCTCCAACATCTCCCGCCACTACGACCTGTCGAACGCCTTGTTCGAAACGTTCCTGGACGGGTCCATGACCTATTCGAGCGCGCTGTTCGACGAGCTCCCCGCACGGTGGGATGCGCTCGAGACGTCCCAGCACCGCAAGATCGACCGGCTGCTCGATGCCGCGGACGTGCGAGCTGGAACGCGGCTCCTCGAAATCGGCACCGGCTGGGGTGAACTGAGCGTGCGCGCCGCGAAGCGTGGTGCCACCGTGCGCTCGGTGACGCTGTCGACCGAGCAACAGGCGCTGGCCCGGCGGCGAGTGGCGGAGGCCGGTCTGTCGGACCGCGTACAGATCGACCTCCTCGACTACCGTGCAGTGGACGGCGAATACGACGCGATCGTGTCGGTGGAAATGATCGAGGCGGTGGGATACGACTACTGGCCCACATATTTCCGCAGCCTCGACCGACTCCTACGACCCGGTGGTCTCGTCGCACTACAGGCCATCACGATGCCGCACGACCGGATGGCCGAGACGCGCGACAGCTACACGTGGATCCACAAGTACATCTTCCCGGGTGGGTTGCTGCCGTCGACCGAATCGATCGACGTGATCACGCGCTCGCTGACGTCGCTGCGCACCGTCGATCGTCTGCGATTCGGCGACCACTACGCGGAGACCCTGCGATTGTGGCGGGAACGTTTCACCACGCACACGGACCGTGTCGCGGATCTCGGATTCGATGCCGTGTTCCGGCGAATGTGGGAGTTCTATCTCGCGTACTCGGAGGCCGGGTTCCGCTCGGGCTATCTCGACGTCCAGCAGATCGTGTTCCGGAAGGAGGGCGCGCGATGAACGCCTGGTCGGAGTTCGTGCTCATCACGGTGTCCGCGGTGGTGCTGCTCGCCGCGATCCAGGCAGTCACCTTCGCTATCGGGCACCGCATCGGCCGGTACAACGTGGTGGACGTGTCGTGGGGGCTCGGTTTCGTGGCGGTGGCTGCCGCCGCGGCACTGCTCGGCAGCGGCGACGCCTCGCGACGGCTACTCCTGCTGGCGCTTGTGACGGTGTGGGGGCTGCGGCTGACATGGCACATGTACCGCAAGTCCCTGGGCAAAGGTGAAGACCCCCGTTACACGGACATGCTCGAACGCGCGGGTGACCACTCGATCGCCACGATCATCCGCAAGGTCTTCGTGACCCAGGGCGCGGCGCAATGGTTCGTGTCGTTGCCGATCCAGGTCTCGGCGGTACTCGGACCCACCCGCGGCTTCGGCACGGTGGTGCTCTGGGCCGGTGTCGCCGCGTGGATTGCCGGCGTGCTGTTCGAAGCGATCGGAGACCTACAGCTCCGCCGGTTCAAGGCCGACCCCGCGAACCGTGGCCTGATCATGGACCGCGGTCTGTGGGCGTGGACCCGGCATCCCAACTATTTCGGTGACGCCACGGTGTGGTGGGGGTTGTGGCTGATTGCCGCCAGCGTGTGGCCCGGTGCGGTCACGGTGGCCTCGCCGGTGATCATGACGTACTTCCTCGTCTACGCGACCGGTGCGCGGCTGCTCGAGCAGTCGATGTCGAAACGACCCGGCTATCCCGAGTACCAGCAGCGAACGTCGTATTTCCTTCCGCTGCCCCCGCGGTCGCGCGTCAACGGGAGATGATCGGCGTGCTCGATGCGTCGCTGCCACTCGTGACCGGGCCACATCCAGGTGGGTGCAGGTTGAGCGGCCCGATTCGTCCGGCTAGTGTTTCGTCCGATGAGCGGACACGGACCATGACCGACGTCGGTGGCGGAACCGACACACTCGAAGCGTTGCTCGATCGAGTCGCGGCGGAGGATTCGGCTGCCTTCGCGCAGTTCTACGACCTGACGCGAGCGCGGGCGTACGGCATGGTGTTGCGGGTACTGCGCGATCCCGGCTACAGCGAAGAAACACTGCAGGAGGTCTACCTGCAGGTGTGGCGGACCGCGACGGGATTCGACCGCACGCAGGGATCGGCGCTGTCGTGGCTGATCACCCTGGCACACCGCAGGGCGGTAGACCGGGTGCGCTCCGAGCAGTCGGGCGCCGAACGAGAGGCCCGCTACGGCGCGTTGTCCACGACCACAGAGTTCGACACTGTCAGCGACGAAGCACTCCGTCGCGACGACACGCGTCAGGTCCTCGATTGTCTGGGCACGCTGACCGATCTGCAGCGCCAGTCGGTCGAGCTCGCCTACTACGGCGGGCTCACCTATCGCGAAGTGTCGGAACGACTGGCCTCGACGCTGCCGACCATCAAATCGAGAATCAGGGACGGCCTGATCCGCTTGAAGAACTGTCTGGGGGTGACCAGCGATGACGAGTAGCCGTCTCGACTTCGACGACCATCTGCTCGACCTCGCCGCTGTGTACGCCCTGGATGCGGTCTCGGACGACGAACGCCGCGAAATCGAACTGCGAGTGGCCGAGGCCGACTCCGACGTCGCCGCAGCATTTCGGCGCGAGGTCCGCGAGGTTCGCGAGACGATGGCACAGGTTTCGCATGCGACAGTCGCCGAGCCACCGGCCCATGTACGTCACCGCCTGCTCGAAGCCATCGACACTGCTGAATCCATCGGCACCGCTCCCGGTTCCTCTGCGCCCGATTCCCCCATCGACCTGTCGGCACGCCGGAACCGGCGACGCTATTTCCTGCTGGCGGCAGCGGCCGCGGTGGTGATCGCCATCGCCGGTATCGGCGTGGCAACCCAGCTCGGCCAGGACACTCCCCCCACCTCGGCGCAGGTCCTCGCCGCCGAGGACGTGCGCACCACCTCGGGTTCGATCGAAGGGGGCGGCACGGCAACGGTCGTGTATTCGAAGGACGTCGACGCCGGTGTGCTGGTGATGAACAACGTCGCGCCGCCGACCGACGGCACCGTCTACCAGATGTGGCTGATCGGGCCGGACGGCGCGACTGCCGCAGGCACCATGACACCCGCCGACGTCGCACCGTCGACCACGGCTGTGCTCGAAGGCATCTCGGATGCGACCGCATTGGGATTCAGTGTGGAGCCGGAAGGCGGGTCGGCCCAGCCGACAAGCATTTTCGCTGAGTTACCGCTCGGTTGATCGCCCGATTGCGGCGGGCAATCGACGCTCATGTGGGCGACAGACCAGCGCTGTGCTGTCCGGACACACGGATCAGTTTCTCGTTGACGAATTCGCCCACGCCCCACTGCGCCAGCTCGCGGCCGTAGCCGGAACGGCCGACACCGCCGAAAGGCAGACCGGCTGCGGTGACGGCGTGCTCGTTGACGAACGTCATGCCATCCTTGAGCCGCGCAGCCACCTCGTGTGCCTTGTCGACGTCCGAGGACCATACAGAGCTGGACAGTCCGTACTCGGATTCCTCGTTGGCAATGCGTACGGCCTCGTCCACCCCGTCCGCCTTGTACACGATCGCGACCGGGCCGAAGATCTCGTTGCACCCCACATCTGCGGACGGGTCCACATCGGTGAGCAGGGTCGGCTCCATGTACGCGCCGTCGCGGTCGATTTTCTTCCCGCCCACCCGGATCGTGGCGGTCCCCTCGCGTGCTGCGGTGTCGAGGCGGTCGACGATCTCGTCGCGGGCACCGATCGAGCTGAGGGGGCCTACGTCGGCATCCGGATCGTCATAGGCACCCACCGTGAGCGCACCGATTGCTTTTTCCAGGTAGGCCACCGTGCGATCGTAGAATTCCGGCTGCACGATGAGCCGCTTCGGCGCATTGCACGCCTGGCCCGAGGCAAACATCCGGATGTCCACGTATCGGTCCAGTACCCACTCCAGGTTGTCGGCATCCAACACGAGGAAGGGGTCGTTCCCGCCCAGCTCGAGTAGCGACTTCTTGTAGTGTTCCCCGGCCGTCTTCGCCACGGCCGAACCGGCGCCTTCGGATCCGGTGAGGGAGACACCCTGGATCCGCTTGTCTGCGATGAACGGTTCCATCTGGGAGCCGGAAGCATAGATGTTCTGGAACACCCCACGCGGCAGCCCGGCCTCGATCAGGAGGTGCTCGCACGCCTGGGAGGAAAGCGGGCAGATCCCCGCGTGCTTGAGCACCAGTGCATTTCCGAGCAGCAGGTTGGGGGCAGCCCATCGCGCGACCTGGTAGTACGGGAAGTTCCACGGCATGATGCCCAGGATCACACCGAGCGGCCGCTTGACCACGTACGAACGGTCCGCGCCCTGCGCCGGGAGTTCCTCGGGCGCGAGCAGTTCGTGGGCGTTGTCCGCATACCAGCGGTAGATGCCCACCACGATGTCCAGTTCGGCCGCGCCCCACGGTCGGAGTTTGCCCATCTCCCGGCCCATGTAGTCGATCAGCCGATCTTTGTGCTGTTCATAGAGATCGGCGACGGCCCGGAGAACATCCGCGCGCTGGTCGATGGAGGTCTCCTGCCAGCTGCGCTGGGCTTCGGTGGCGCGATCGAGGATCGCATCTCGGTCTGTGTCTTCGATTCGTTCGAATTGCTCTTCGTCGGTACCGGTGTTCGGGTTCTGGAGTGCGAAGGTGACCATACTTCGGTCTACCCACCGCCGATCGCCTTACACACTGGGCGCGATCTGCGAGGGAACGCCGCGACCGTCGGCGACTCCGACGACCACGGTGGCATCGAACTCGTCCGACCGGTGAACGACCGTTGTCAGTCCCTCCGCAGCGAGGATCCCGGTTGCTGCCTCGACCTGCCGGAGGCCGGCTTCCATCAGCAGGTGTCCACCGGGCGCAAGCCACTCCGACGCGGACACCGCCAGGCGACGATGCACATCGAGTCCGTCGGCACCGCCGTCCAGCGCGACACGCGGCTCGTGCAGTCGTGCCTCGGACGGCATTGTCGCGATCGCCGCCGTCGGTACGTAGGGGGCATTGGCGACGATCACATCGGTGTGGCCTCGCATCGAGTCCGGCAGCGCCGCGAAGAGGTCGCCGCAGTGTGCGTCGCCGCCGCATCGTTCGAGGTTGCGCCGCGCGCAACGGACCGCCGCGGGGTCGACGTCCGCGGCGTGCAGCCGGATGGTGGGTTCGACAGCGGCGAGCGCGGCCCCGACCGCACCGCAGCCGCAGCACATGTCGACGACGAATGAACCCGGTGCAACGAGTTCGGCGGCGCAGTGCACGAGAAATTCGGTGCGACGGCGTGGAACGAACACATCTGCGTCGACGCTGATCCGCAGACCGCAGAATTCTGCCCATCCCAGCACGTGCTCGAGAGGACGCCCGTCGATCCGCTGCTGTATGAGGTCTTCCAGATCGGACGGGCTACGCGCCGCATCGCTGAGCAGGCGGGCTTCGTCTTCCGCGAAGACACATCCGGCAGACCTCAGCCGTGCGGCCAGTGCTTCTGGGACCGGACCGCTCGGAACACTGCCGATCGGAGATTCGGGCACATGGCACCCTAACCTGCACGCTCGGTGTCGGTGGCCGGGTCTATACAGTTCTGTTGGACTTCGGCGAGCAGAACAGGCAGGTAGCGGTACCCGTGATCACCGGTGACATCAAGAACAAGGTCGACGCAGTCTGGGACGCGTTCTGGACAGGCGGTATCTCCAATCCGCTGGAGGTGATGGAACAGATCACCTACCTGCTGTTCATTCGCCGGTTGGACGACGAGCAGACGCTCGCGTTGGAGAAAGCGAACCTGCTCGGCACACCGCTCGAAGGCAACCCGTTCCCCGAGGGCATCGACGACCAGGGCCTGCCCTACAACGACCTGCGCTGGTCGGTGTTCAAGGACCGGCATGCCGACGAGATGTTCGAGATCGTCGCGAACCGGGTGTTCCCGTTCATCAAGAACATGCGCGGCGAGGAGTCCACGTACGCCCATTTCATGAAGGACGCGCGGCTCAGCATCCCGAACGCCGGGATGCTGCAGCGGGTGGTGGACCGGCTGGACAAGGTGCCGATGGAGAACCGCGACACCAAGGGCGACATCTACGAATACCTGCTCGCAAAGATCGCCGCCGCCGGGCAGAACGGCCAGTTCCGCACGCCGCGTCACATCATCGAACTGATGGTGCACATGACAGCCCCGAAGCCGGGCGACACGATCGTGGACCCGGCGTCCGGCACGTGCGGGTTCCTCGTGGGTGCGTCGGAGTACATGCGCGCCAACCATGCGGATGCGATCAACTCCGGCAAGGGGCGCGAGCAGTACCACCACGAGATGTTCCACGGGTTCGACTTCGACAACACGATGCTGCGAATCGGGTCGATGAACATGCTGCTGCACGGCATCGAGCAACCCGACATCCGCTATCGCGACTCGCTGGCGGAAGCGAACACCGGTGATGCCGAGGCATATTCGCTGATTCTCGCCAACCCGCCATTCGCGGGCAGCCTCGACTACGAGAACACCGCGAAGGATCTCCAGCAGATCGCGAAGACGAAGAAGACGGAACTACTGTTCCTGGCGCTGTTCCTGCGCCTGCTCAAGCCCGGCGGCCGCGCGGCGGTGATCGTCCCGGACGGTGTGTTGTTCGGATCGTCGAAGGCGCACAAGGAACTTCGCAGGATTCTGGTCGAGGACCAAAAGCTCGACGCGGTGGTCAAACTGCCGTCCGGGGTGTTCAAGCCGTATGCCGGTGTGTCGACGGCGATCTTGTTCTTCACCAAGACCAACTCCGGTGGCACCGACAACGTCTGGTTCTACGACGTGCAGGCCGACGGCATGTCCCTCGACGACAAGCGCAACCCACTGCTCGACGCCGACAAGCTCGGTGCGCTGGCCGAGTTGTCGGATGACGAGCACGTGAAGAACAACCTCCCGGATGTGTTGCGGCGCTGGGCTGATCGCGACGGCGGCGAGTTGGAGCGCGCGCGGACGGAGCAGAGCTTCTGCGTGCCGCGTGAGGATATCGCCGCGCAGGGCTACGACCTGAGCTTGAATCGGTACAAAGAGATCGTGCACGAGGAAGTCGAGCACAGAGCGCCGACCGAGATCCTCGACGAGCTGGATCGGCTCGAGAAGGACATCGTTGACGGCATGGCGCAGCTGCGGGAGATGCTTGCGGGGGGTGCGGCGTGAGTAGGTGGCCCGTCGTCACACTTGGTAAAGTTGCCGCGCTTCCACGTACACAGATTCAGGCGAGCGGGATCGTTGACGGCACAATGTATGTTGGCCTAGAGCACATCGAGTCGGGCGGACGGATGCTCGACGCCCTCCCAGTCGCGGCGGGTGAGCTCGCGAGTGCAAAGTTCGTCTTCGAACCAGGCGACATTCTGTATGGGAAGCTGCGGCCGTACCTTGCGAAGATCACCATCCCTGGGTTCGCCGGTGTGTGCAGCACTGATATCTTGCCGATCCGCGTATCCGAAGTGGTTGATGCGCGATTTCTCCTCCACTATCTCCGACAACCATCGCTGGTCGAATGGGCGAATGCGCGGAGCGCTGGAGCTAACCTACCGCGTCTGAGTCCGAAGGAACTTGCGACGCTTCCTGTGCCATTGCCTCCGATCGAGGAACAGCGGCGGATCGCGGCGGTCCTCGACCACACCGACGCCCTCCGCACCAAGCGCCGCGAAGCCCTCGCCCGCCTCGACGAGCTGACCCAGTCGATCTTCATCGACATGTTCGGCGACCCGGTGCTTAACCCCAAGAAGTGGGAACTAGCGACATTGGGAGCCGTAGGCACATTGGATCGCGGGGTCTCGAAGCACCGTCCGCGGAACGCTGCGGAGCTTCTGGGTACTGAGCATCCTCTGGTTCAGACTGGCGAGGTTGCAAACTCGGACGGCTACATCTTGTCGACTGGGCAGTACTACTCGGACCTGGGCTTGCGGCAAAGCAAGAAGTGGCCAGCAGGGACCCTATGTATCACCATCGCGGCGAATATCGCTAAGACAGGGATCTTGATGTTCGATGCGTGCTTCCCTGACAGCGTCGTTGGTTTCACAGCAAATCCGTCAACCGTCGAATACGTGCGCGTCTGGCTGTCATTTCTGCAGCGGACCATCGAAGCAAGTGCACCCGAGTCTGCACAGAAGAACATAAACCTCGCAATACTGAGGGCGCTGTCGATCCCGCTTCCGCCTCAGCACCTCAGAGATGACTTCGCGGAACGCATCACGCGAACTAGCGAACTCAAGGCGGGACACCACGCCGCCCTCGCCGAGCTCGACGCCCTATTCGCCTCCCTCCAATCCCGCGCCTTCCGAGGCGAGCTGTGACTGCGCCGGTATCGGAGATGCCGGTGTGGTCCGGTTTTCTCACTCCCGTGCTGGAAGTACTGATGGATGAACAGGTCTGGCGAAAGCGGGACCTGCATACAGCGGTGGAGGACCATCTCGGATTGACTGCCGAGCAGCGGGCGGAGATGCTTCCGTCGGGACAGCGGCGCGCCGACAATCGGATCGGATGGGCGCTCAGTGGGCTCTACCGCGCAAAGCTTGTCGACAAGCCGGCCCGCGCAACCTTCGTCATCACCGATGCCGGGCGCAGCCTGCTCGCGGCCTATCCGGACGGGATCACAGAGCAGACTCTGAAGGCGCTCCCCGCGTACCAGGCGTACACACCAGCGCGTACAGCCCCGTCGAACAACATTGCACACGACTCACACGTGACGGTCGAAGAGGAAGTCGAGCCGCTCGAGCAGATCGAAGGCGGCGTCAGTCGCCTGCATGCCGAGGTCGCGGCCGACCTTCTCGACCGGCTCCGCAATCAGGCCCCCGAATTCCTGGAGCAGTCGGTGCTCGACGTACTCGTTGCGATGGGATACGGCGGTACCGAAGGCCGGGCAGCCCGTATCGGCGGATCGGGCGATGGCGGTGTAGATGGTGTCATCGACCAGGACCCGCTCGGACTCGAACGCATCTACGTGCAGGCCAAGCGCTACGCCGTCGACAACACAGTCGGCAGACCCGAGATTCAGGCGTTCGTCGGCGCCCTGCACGGCGTAGGTGCCGCCCGCGGCGTCTTCATCACCACCAGCGCATTCACCTCCGGCGCCCGCGAGTACGCTCAGAACATCGCCACCCGGATCATCCTGATCGACGGACAGCGCCTCGCGGACTTGATGATCCGGTACGGCGTTGCAGTGCAGACTCGGCAGATCTTCACTGTCGTCGAGGTCGATGAGGACTACTTCGAATAATGACTCTCCATCCGTCCGCGAGCGACGAGAATTTCTTCGGTCACGTCCGATAGATATGGGCTCGGTGGTCGATGTCGATGACTACAACGACCCGTTCGACGTCATCGATATGCAGCCGGTCGCGGTAGTCGCCGCGCCGGTGACGCAACCTCGCACGGTATGCCTCGGACGCCTGTCTTGTCACCGCGGCGGTAGACCGTATTCGGCGCGCAGATCCTCGAGTGAGGTCGTCTGGCCGAGGGCGTAGTCCTGGTCTGCTTCGGCGACCGCCTCGCGGGTGCCTGAACGTGAAAGCCAGTAAATCGTCTCGTGCAGCGATTCCAGGTCTTCGGCGGACATGAGCACCGCGGCAGGCTTCCCGTACCGAGTGATCGTGATGATATCGTGTGTCGACTCTACGCTTTCGACCAGCGCAGAAAGTTTGTCCTTGGCCTCGCCCAGCGGCACAGTCGTCATAGGTGTCATTGTTGCCTCGATCATGGCCCTTCGATAGTCAGACATCTAGCCGCAAATATCGAGGTCGCCAAAGACAGAGCACGGGACGGCGTAAAGATGCGGGCGCCCTGCGGGCGACGGTGCCTGACCGTACGGAGACCCTACGGGTCCCTGAGCTTGCCTTCGGCCCCTTCCCCACAGCTGCCCGGTCGCCATACCCCGATAGACCATCTCGACCAACGCTTCTGGCCCCACGTCGCAGAAGACGTGCGGCTTACGCTGGACCCGGTCGTTCGTGTCGACCCTCACGAGCGGGTGCTCCACCGCCAGCTGTGGAGACGAAGGTACTGGCGCCCAGTCGGTTTCACGCACGGGGAATGGCACCCCTGCGCGCAGCGTCGAAGCACTGACGTCGGACTCTGGGAGGCGAGCGACGAATGCCCGACATGCCGCGGCTACCGGACCGGCCCGCGCACACGTCGCAGCACAAACACCTCGAGCCCCTCGACGGGTATGTCGAGAGGCTCGCGAAGTCAGGACGTCAGCGAAGACCCCGGCGGGGTGAGAAGAAGAAGGTCGGTATCGAAGACCGAACCATGAGAAGCGCCCCCTGGGGGCGTGTGGATAGACTCCACCCTACGGTGCATGACAGCCTCTGTTCTGTCGTGTGCCCAGACCCCGGTTGGTGTTCCAGCACCCTCCGGGGTCGACCTGTATTCAGGCCGGTTCAGGGATGGTCCCATGCCTGGCGACGAGCGTCAACACAAAGTTCTCCAGATCGGAAGCACCGCCCGGATTTCCGCTCCTTGTTGCGAAGCTTGCGATCGTTCTCGGTCATGATCGAAGCGATCTCGACCGCATGTCGTTACGGGCAGAGCGGGGTACGAGGATGGCGCATCCCCAGAGCGACCGCGGCGTCGACGATGCGCGGCCACATCCGGGGATCGGTGAGCGCGAGGTGAAGTCCTTGGCGTGCTGATTCCGAGGGAGCAGATTTCGGTCGGAGGTGTAGGTAAACAATCCGATCCTGTACTCGTTCGCGCAGGCGACTGCGTGCAGGGTGTATTACTTTGTATTACAATGGGGCGTGCGACTGATCTGGCCACCCGAGAGCGTCACCCACATGTGGGACCGGCACGAACTCACCCCCGCAGAGGTCGAGGAGGCATTCCTCGACCCACTCAAGGTGTTCTTCCAGCCGGACCCAGCCTCTGACAGCGGCACGTCGGATCGGTCCATCGGGTTCTCCCCGACGGCCGGACTGATCCTGACCGTGATCACTGTCCGGTTCGAGGGTCGGATCTACGGGGCCACCGCCTGGCAGTCAAGCCCCACCCAGCAGAGGTAGTACGAGGAGAAGAACGCATGACCAGCAACCTCCCACCCGACCTCCTCGCCAAGGCTCATGCCGAGGCCGACGAGATGTATGCCCGCGAGCAAGAAGCCGGATACGTCCCGCCGGAGGCTCCGGACGCGAACCCGACTCCGCGCACCAAGGTCCTGCAAATCCGGCTCGCCCAGGCGGAGTACACGGTGCTCGCCCAGCTCGCCGACGCCCGCGGTCTGGCCCCGTCCACCCTGGCGCGGGGAATTCTCCTCGAACGTATCGAGCCTAAGGCGGACCAGGCCGAGGCAGTTGCGTTCCTTCGTCGCCTCGCCGACACTCTCGAAGTCGACGCAGTGGCCCACGGGCAGTCAGTCTGATCTGGCCTGCAGGCCGATCGGGCAGCGAGCCGATCAGGCAGCGAGATGGGGTCGAGGCCGCGCCCTGACTCGAACTCAGATTCTTGTCGGAGGGTCCCGCTACACTTCGAACATGCTTTCGGATGATGGCGTCGACAGGCTCGGTCAGGTGGGGAACCACCTGGCCGCTCTCGACGCTGCCATCGAGGGTCTACTCACCGATCCGCTGACGGGCCTGTCCGAAGCCGCTGTCGTCGAAGCCCTACAACGGATGGAAACCTCGTTGCGGAAGGCCGCCGGCGTCGGGCACCGACTTGTCGTCGAATCAGTCGAACGGTCCATCCCCGCACACCTCGCCTGCCGCTCCATCAACGACTTCCTCGTCTCCACTCTCCGCATCTCGGGAGCCGACGCCGCGAAACGCGTGAAGGGCGCCAACAAGACCGGCACCTGGCACACCCTCAGCGGCGAACCGATGGATGCCACCCTGCCCGCCACCGCGTCGGCCGGCCGCGAAGGCGCCATCGGTCCCGATCACGTTGCCGCGATCGCCAGAACCATGCGCCAACTCCCGAGCAGCACCAACCGCGACGAAATCGACGCCGCAGAACAGATCCTCGCCGACGCCGCCCGCTCCACCACCCCTGAAGACGTCACCAAGATCGGCATCCACCTGCTCGCCCACCTCAACCCCGACGGCAACGCCCCCGACGAACGCGAACGGAAGCGGCGCCGCGGCCTGCGGCTCGGCAAGCAAGGCACCGACCTGATGACCCCGATCTCCGGACTGTTGGACCCGGAAACGCGGGCACTCTTCGAACCGGTGCTCGCCAAACTCGCCCGCCCCGGCATGAACAACCCAGACGATCCCGAATCACCTTCTGGGGATGTCGATTCCCCGAATCTGGACCGTACGGCGATGGCGAAGGCCGCTGCCCGCGACACCCGCACAGCTGTACAACGCAACCACGACGCTCTCAAATTCGCACTGCGGCAGATGCTCTCGTCCGGTGTCCTGGGCAGCCATCGCGGCCTCCCGGTGACAGCGATCCTCACGATGTCGGTGCACCAACTCGAGAAGGCGTCCGGCGTGGCAACCACCGCCACCGGCGGCATCGTTCCCATCAGGGATGCACTGCGCATGGCGCAGAACGCCCACCCGGTACTCGCCGTGTTCGACCACAACGGCCGGCCCCTTCACCTCGGCCGCGCCCGGCGCCTCGCCTCGGCGGATCAGCGACTCGCCCTCATCGCAGCGTCTCGTGGGTGCACGCGCCCCGGTTGCGATGCTCCTGCCTCCCTCACGGCCGTGCACCACGTCACCGAGTGGCAGCACGGCGGCACCACCGACATCACCAACGAGGATCTCGCCTGCGACAGCTGCCATGCCCTCGTCCACGACGGACCTGGCGGCTGGCAAACCCGCGTCGCCCCGCCCGATGCTGCGAATCCGGGCCGCGTCGAATGGATCGCGCCGCCTCACATCGATCCCGACCGGCGCCCGCGGGTCAATCACCGGCACCACCTGGATCATTTCGTCGCCGGCGCCCTCACCCGGCACCGATACCGTCGGGAACGACCGCGCCGAAGAGATACATCCGGCGACGCCCGGAGCGATGACAACACCCCGCCACATCCTTGATACCGAGACACGTCTCTCGGAAACTGTCGACCAGGTCGAGCACGTCACGTGCGACGTACCCTGTGGTGCCGCGTTCGACGCTCTTGCGGGACAGGACTCCGGCGTCCGCGAGTTCCTCGAGCGCGGCTCGCGCTGCGGGGAACGACACCCCGAGGATGCGTTGCACAGTGCGCGCGGGGTTCCCCTCGAAGGCCTTGCGCCTCTCGGTGGCCCGCAAGACGACCAGCCCACTCGAACTCCAGTTCGTCGATGTCCTGCACCAGGCGTTGCGCATGCTCCGACGCGACCACAGCGGCCTCGATGAACGTCGAAAGCCAGTCGTTCACACCAGCGAGGGCGCCGGGGTCGACAGGGCTGCCGACGTACCGGTAGGCGCTCAACCCGTCGACGTAGCGGGCGCTGAGAGTCGACAGCACGAGACTGATCGGGAGCACCGCCTCCGGGGCCAGACCGCGCCGGGCAAGTACGGTGTGGATCAAAGCGCGACCGACCCTACCGTTGCCATCGGTGAACGGATGAATCGTTTCGAACTGGGCGTGCACGATCCCGGCTTGTATCAGCGGTCCGTGCAGGGATCCGTTGAGATAGTCGACGAGGTCGGTCATCAGCGGTCCGACATCCTCAGGCGATGGGGGGCGAAATCCGCTTCGAGCGGATGCCAATTCGAGTCCCCGATCCAGTTCTGGACGTGCCGGATGCCATGATGCCGTTCGTCGCTGCGTGCAGCATGACCACGTCATCCACGGTAACGACGTCGGTGTCGACCAAGCTGCTCGACGCACGCCGGAGAACCGAGGTGTTGTTGGCCACGAGGCGCGCCTGGTCACTGAACCCGCGGATGTCCTCGTCCTGCGCCAATTCGGATGTCGCGCTCTGCGGACGCGGCACGCGCAGCAAGGTGCGAATCCCTTCATTCTGCCCGATACAATCAAAACTTAGTATCTCAACCTTTAATGCGCGACGGCAATATTGAAGGTTGCCGGTATTCGGCCCCGGCCGGTCGTGTCGGACCCCGTCAGTAGTGTTCGTCGGCTCCGAACAACTCGGATGCTTGTGCCAAGATCGAGCACAGAACGACACGTCACTGCGCGGGCGCGCACACGAGCGAAGAGAGGACCACGGTCCATGGTGGGGAACTTCGACTTCCTGCAGGCCGAATGGCCGCAGCTGCACGCCGAGGCCAAGAAGGCCGAACGCGACGCACTCTTCGACCCCCGCACCACCTGCTTCTACGCCCGCCGCGTCGTCGAGCACACGGTCAAATGGATCTACCGCACCCAGAACCTGCCCGAGCCGTACAAGACCGACCTCGCGGCCCGACTGCACGACGGCAAGTTCGTCGCCCTCGTCGGGCACTCCCTCGTCGCGAAGATGGACCTCATCCGCCGGCTCGGCAACACGGCCGTCCACGAGACCAGACCCGTCCCGAAGGACGCAGGCACGAAGGCGCTCGCGGAACTGTTCCACATCCTGTCCTGGCTGGCCCGCAGCTACGCGACGCAGCCGTCGAGCAAGCCGTCGCCGCAGCAACAGTTCGACCCTGCGCGGCTGCCCAAGCCCGGCGGGGGCGCCGTGGTGGCGAAGACCGTGGCACAGCTCGGAAAACTCGAAGCGGAGTTGGCCGACAAGGACGCAAAGCTCGAACAGTCCGAAGCCGAGAAGCAGGACCTGATCGCGCAGGTCAAGGCCCGCGACGAGGCCGCCGAAACAGCCGACCTGGAGAAGGCGAGCCTCGAGCAACTCATCGCGGAGTTGCGCGCCCAGATCGAGGCGGCACACCAGGCCAGTGCCGTCGCCCCCGACACCCACGACTACGACGAGGCACAGACCCGCCGCGACCTCGTCGACCTGATGCTCCACGAATCCGGGTGGCTGCTCGACCAGCCGCGGGACCGCGAGTACCCGGTCACCGGAATGCCCGACGGCAAGAGCGGATTCGCCGACTACGTGCTGTGGAGCGCCGACGGGCGCCCGCTTGCCGTGGTGGAGGCGAAACGGACGTCCGTGGATCCGTTCGCCGGGAAGCAGCAGGCGAAGCTGTACGCCGACTGCCTCGAACAGATGACGGGGCACCGCCCGGTCATCTATTACACCAACGGTTTCGAACACCACTTCTGGGACGACCTGCGCTATCCGGTGCGGCAGGTGGCCGGGTTCCACACCCGCGACGAACTCGAACTTCTCGTCGCGCGACGAGCCTCGATCAGGCCGCTGGCCGATATCCCGGTACCGCAGGAGATCGCAGGCCGGCCGTATCAGGAGAAGGCAATCCGCTCGGTCATCGAACGGTTCGAGCACGAGAACCAGCGGGCCGCGTTGCTGGTCATGGCCACCGGATCCGGAAAGACCCGCACCGTCGTCGCACTCGCCGACATGCTGATGCGCGCCAATTGGGTGAAGCGGGTGCTGTTCCTCGCCGACCGCAAGGCCCTCGTCAAACAGGCAGTCGGCGCGTTCAAAACGCATCTACCCGATTCCTCGCCGGTGAACCTGCTGACCGACAAGAACACCGAGGGTCGCGTCTACGTCTCCACCTATCCGACCATGATGGGCCTCATCGACGAAACTGATAGTGGTACAAGACGATTCGGTCCAGGATACTTCGACCTCATCGTCATCGACGAGGCGCATCGTTCGGTGTACCAGAAGTACCGGCACATCTTCGGCTACTTCGACTCACTGCTGCTCGGACTCACTGCCACCCCCAAGGACGAGGTGGACTACAACACCTATCAGTTGTTCCAGCTCGAAACCGGCGTCCCCACCGACGATTACTCGCTCGATCAGGCAATCAACGACAGGTTCCTCGTCCCGCCGCGCGCGGTGACGGTGCCACTCACGTTCCCGCTGCACGGAATCCGCTATGCCGACCTCAGCGACGAGGAGAAGAAACGCTACGAGGGCATCGACTGGGGCGACGACGTCCCCGACGACGAGATCCCCGACGTCGTCCAGGCCGAGGCCGTCAACAAGTGGCTGTTCAACATCGACACCGTAGACAAGGTCCTCGAAACGGTCATGACGCACGGGCACCGCGTCGCGGGAGGCGACAGACTCGGCAAGACCATCGTCTTCGCGAAGAACGAGCGGCACGCCCAGTTCATCGCGGATCGGTTCGACGCCAACTACCCCGAATTCAAGGGCTCCTTCGCGCGCGTCATCACTCACTCGGTGACCTACGGTCAGGATCTCATCGACAAGTTCTCGCAGCCCGACCAGGAACCACATATCGCGATCTCCGTCGACATGCTCGACACCGGCATCGACGTCCCCGAAGTCGTGAACCTGGTGTTCTTCAAACCCGTGCGGTCGAAGTCGAAGTTCTGGCAGATGGTCGGCCGCGGCACCCGGCTGCGACCCGACCTGTACGGCCCCGGCCAGGACAAGACCGACTTCTTCATCTTCGACGTGTGCGGCAACTTCGACTACTTCGATCAGCACCCGGACGCCTCCGAGGGCGCGCTCTCGCCCTCGCTGTCGCAGCGGCTGTTCACCGTACGCACCGAACTCGTGGCGGCACTGGACCGTTCCGGAGTGGCAGCCGAGCTGCGCAAAGCAACTGCGGACACACTGCACACCCAGGTTGCCGGTATGCGGCTCGACAACTTCATCGTCCGCACTCGCCGTCGTGAAGTCGAGAAGTACGCCGACCGCGCCGCCTGGGACTCAGTGACAGAGCAGCAGGCCGCCGAGATCGTCGAGAGTCTCGCCGGGCTGCCGACCACCGTGCGCGACAGCGACGAGATGGCCAAGCGGTTCGATCTCGTCGTCCTGCGTGGTCAGCTCGCTGTCATCATCGACGACGGCACCCTTCCGAAACACGAGGGCACCATCCGCGGTGTCGCCGACGGGCTGCTCGAGGAAGGGCTGACGATCCCGAAGGTCAAGGCCAAGGAAGAATTGCTCCGCGAGGTCGCGAGCGACGAATGGTGGCAGGACGTCACCCCGGAAATGCTCGAACACGCGAGGCGGGAACTGCGATCGGTCGTCGGGCTGCTGGAGAAGAAGAAGCGGGCCATCGTCTACACCGACTTCACCGATACCCGCGGCGAGGTCGTCGAAAGGAATATGCCGGAGATGCGGTCCGGTACCGATGTCGAGCGCTACACCGCGAAAGTGCGCGACTATCTGCGTCGCCAGCCCCACAACCTGGCCCTGCAGAAGCTGCGCTCCGGCAAGTCGCTGACCCCGGCCGACTTGGAGTCCCTCGAAGAGCTTCTGGCGCGCAGCGGCGCCGGCGACTCCGAAGACATGGAACGGGCCATCGCAAACGCACAGGGGCTCGGGCGATTCATCCGCTCCCTGGTCGGGCTCGACCAGCAGGCCGTGCAGGAAGCTTTCGCGGAGTTCCTCGGTGAGCGGACCGCCTCGTCCAGCCAGATCGACTTCGTCAACCTTGTGATCAGTCACCTCACCCGGCACGGAGAAATGGATCCGAAGCTGCTGTTCGAAGCGCCGTTCACCGATACCGCGCCGCAGGGGCCGACCCAGCTGTTCGCACCCGAGCAGACGAAACGCCTCGTCGGCGTCATCCGGTCGATCAGTAACTCTGCAGGAGCAGCCACCGCCTGATCAGACGCGCTCACCGACGAAACCCTCCCACGCTGGTGTGCGCCCATCCGGGTGGCCTGTTACTCCGAATCCTGAGCGACCGACACACTCGAGGCAACATGGTGCCTGCACGTTCCGTGCCGGCCCGACCAGGAGGAGCTCTTGAGCACCACGACGACATCGAAACCCCACCGTTCTCGTCTGCGATGGCTCATACCCGCCGTGCTCCTTCTGGTATGGCTCGGAATCGCTGGCGGCGGCGGGCCGTTCGCAGGCAAACTCAGCGAAGTCGCCTCGACCGACGCGAGTTCCTTCCTGCCCGCCTCGGCGGAATCGACCCGCGCCGACGAGATCTACGCCGAGTTCCGCGACAGCGACGCTATTCCGGCGATTGTCGTCGCCGAGCGCGACGGCGGGATCACCCAGGACGACATCGCCTTCCTCACCACGGAATCGGCGGGACCGCCGCCCATTCCCTCCGAGGACGGGCAGGCAGTGCAGATGATCGTCCCGATCGACAGCAACGTCGAGGTCAAGGACGCCGTCGAAGAGCTGCGTACCGCGCTCGAAAGCGCACCGCAAGGCCTGACCGTCCACGTGACCGGACCCGCGGGTCAGGCGGCCGATCTCTCGGCTGCGTTCGCCGGGATCGACGGACTGCTGCTGCTCGTCGCGGGCGGTGTGGTGCTGCTCATCCTGATCGTCGTCTACCGCAGCCCGATTCTTCCGTTCGTCGTCATCATCTCGGCCGTGTTCGCACTCGCGCTCGCCAGTGCGCTCGTCTACCTGCTCGCCGACGCAGGCACGATCGCGCTCAACGGGCAGAGCCAGGGCATCATGTTCATCCTGGTATTCGGTGCAGCCACCGACTATGCGTTGCTGCTCGTCGCCCGCTTCAGAGAAGAATTGCGCATCCAGGAAGACAAGTACGCTGCCATGCGCACAGCGTGGCGCGCCTCGCTCGAACCCATCGCAGCATCGGCGGGCACCGTCATCCTTGGTGTGCTCTGCTTGCTGCTGTCCGATCTGAACTCCAACCGCGGTCTCGGACCGGTCGCCGCGATCGGTATTGCCGCGTCGTTCGTCGCCTCCGTGACATTCCTGCCCGCCGCCCTCGTCCTACTCGGGCGAGTCGCCTTCTGGCCCACCCGTCCGCGGTACGAACCGAATTTCGACAGCGACAACCTCGAACAGGCGCACCGCTTCTGGAACCGAATCGCCCAGTGGGTGGGATCGAAACCGCGACCCATCTGGATCGTGTGCAGTCTCGTACTCGTCGCCTTCGCGCTGCTGCTGCCGCAATTCAAGGCTGCCGGTGTGGCCTCGTCCGATCTGTTCCTCCTGCAGACCGATTCCAAGTCCGGACAGCAGATCCTCGGCGAGCACTTCGACGCAGGCAGCGGTTCGCCGACCGTGATCATCGCAAACGAACCATCACGCGACGCAGTGACCGACGCCGCGCGGATCGACGGCGTCACCACCGTCGAACCTGTCGTCGGGCCGGACGGTGCACCGACCGTGGTCGACGGGCAGATCGCCCTGCAGGCCACCCTGACCGACCCGGCCGACTCGCTCGAGGCAGAGGCGACAGTCGAACGCATCCGCGACGCCGTGCACGCGGTGCCGGGCTCCGACGCCCTCGTCGGCGGGCCCACCGCGGTGGACCTCGACACCAAGGACACCGCTACCCGCGACCGCACACTGATCATCCCGGTCGTCGCACTCGTGGTGCTGCTGGTGCTCATCGTGCTGCTGCGGGCGATCGTCGCACCGATTCTGCTGATGCTCACCGTCATCGTGTCGTTCGCGGCCACGCTCGGTGTGTCGTCGCTGCTGTTCAACCACGTGTTCGGCTTCCCCGGCGCGGATCCGGTGGTGCCGCTCTTCGCATTCGTGTTCCTCGTTGCGCTCGGCGTCGACTACAACATCTTCCTCATGACCCGGGTGCGCGAGGAAACGAAGAAGGTGGGCACGCGCACCGGCACGCTCCGTGCGCTCACGGTCACCGGCGGGGTGATCACGTCGGCGGGAATCGTGCTTGCCGCCACGTTCTCGGCGCTGGCGGTGATTCCGTTGCTGTTCCTTGCGCAACTTGCGTTCATCGTCGCGTTCGGCGTACTGCTCGATGCGCTTCTGGTGCGGTCGCTGGTGGTTCCGGCACTGACGATCGACATCGGCCGCAAGGTCTGGTGGCCCAGCGCACTGTCGCGTAGCGAGCCCGATACCGCGGCCGAGACCGACACGAAGGCAGTGTCCTAGCGCGTACCGTTCGCAACGGAGGCCCGACAACGATACGGTCGGGACATGTCTGCGGATCTCACCGCGAGGCCGGATCCACCGTCCCCGGTGACGGTTCCGTCTCCCACAGCGCCCACACGCTTCCACGCCCGCATGACGGCGGTTCCACACTTCTTCGGAGTGGCGCTCGCCGTGTATGCGGGCGTGGTCGCGTTGTGGTCGCTGTCGCCCACATTGCGCGTCTGGCTTCACACGCCGCGCGAGTACGTCGACGAGTACTACTTCGACGCCCCCGATACGAGTCTGTCGTTCGCGCTCGTCGTCGCGGTGCTCGCCGCCGCGATCGCGGGGCGCAAGCGCATCGCCTGGTGGATTCTCACGATCTACCTCGGCGGTTTCGCGCTCACGAATCTGATGCTCGCGATCGTGGACCGCGATCCGAATCACCTCGCGGCGCTGATCGTGCACCTGCTGCTCGTGGGCGTGCTGCTGCTCTCGTTCGGCGAGTTCAACACGCGCGTGCGGCCGGGGTCGATTCCGTGGTCGCTGGTGGTCCTCGTGGGAGGACTCGTCACCGCGACATTGATCGGCTGGGGGCTCGTCGAACTATTTCCCGGAACTCTGCCTCCCGAGGACCGCTTGTGGTGGGCAGTCAATCGCGTCACCGCCCTGACCTTCATCGACAACGACCAGTTCAGCGGGCACACGCACTGGCTCGTCAGCACCACCCTCGGGTTCCTCGGCGCACTCGCGTTGCTTGCCGCACTGTTCGTCCTGTTCCGATCCCAACGCTCGTCGAATGCGCTCACCGGGACAGACGAATCCGCAATCCGGCGACTGCTCGATCAGCATGGCGACGACTCGCTCGGCTACTTCGCGACGCGGCGCGACAAGGCGGTGGTGTTCGCACCGAGTGGTAAGGCTGCCGTCACCTATCGCGTCGAGATCGGTGTGTGCCTTGCCTCGGGCGATCCGGTGGGTGATCCCGAGGCGTGGCCGCACGCGATCGACGAATGGCTGGGCCTTGCCCGCGCGTACGGATGGACACCTGCCGTGATGGGCGCGAGCGAAGAGGGCGCCCGGGCGTATCACCGTGCCGGACTGTCGGTCCTGCAGCTCGGCGACGAGGCGGTATTGCACACACAGGGATTCTCCCTCACCGGCCACGACATGAAGCCGGTGCGACAGGCCGTCAACCGGGCGCGCAAGCACGGTGTGTCCGTACGGATTCGACGACACTTCGATGTCGGCACCGGCGAGATGGCCAATGTGATCCGGCTCGCCGACGCCTGGCGCGACACCGACACCGAACGCGGATTCTCGATGGCACTCGGCCGGCTGGGCGATCCACTCGACGCGAACTGTCTTCTCGTCGAGGCGATCGTCGACGGCACACCGGTCGCGATGCTGTCACTCGCGCCCTGGGGTGAAAACAGCGTGTCGCTCGATCTGATGCGTCGTGACCCGGCGGCACCGAACGGTGTCGTCGAGTTCATGGTCACCGAGCTCGCCACCCACGCATCGCTTTTCGGAATCGACCGGATTTCACTGAACTTCGCGGTCTTCCGCTCCGCGTTCGAAGAGGGCTCTCGCATCGGGGCGGGGCCGATCATGCGGTTGTGGCGATCGATCCTGCTGTTCTTCTCCCGGTGGTGGCAACTCGAAGCTCTCTACCGATCCAATGTCAAGTACCACCCCGAATGGGTGCCGCGTTTCCTCTGTTTTCGCGACAACCGCGAGATTCCGCGTATCGCACTGGCTTCGTCGGTTGCCGAGGGCTTTCTCACGGTGCCCAGTTTCGGTCGCCGGAAACTTTTGAAGCACACCGGTACCCATTCGATGCTGCCGGTCGATCCCGATGCGGTGCCCGACGACGGAAGTGCCTCGGAGGCCGACTCTGCCCCACCGCGATCGGCACACTCCGGCGGTAATCGCCGAGGCCCTGAGCAGGACAGCGTACGGATGAATACGTTGGAGAGGATCGTCGAGTACGGCGTCGACCCGTATCCGGTCGCCGACGCACCGACCCATACCGTTGCCGAAGCCCGCGAGACGATCCGCGGGGGGCCGGTCCAGGTAGCCGGCCGGATATTACGGATCCGCGATTTCGGTGGAGTCCTGTTCGCCGTCGTGCGTGACTGGTCCGGTGATGTCCAGATCCTTGTCGATCGCGAACGTGTCGGTGGCCGCCAATTCCTGTTCGACCTCGGCGATCTCGTTGAAGTCTCCGGCGAGATGGGTCGCAGTCGCACCGGGGAGGTCTCCCTGCTGGCCGACTCGTGGCGAATCAACGGTAAGTGTCTGCATCCGCTGCCCGACAAGTGGCGCGGTCTTGTCGATCCGGACGCGAAAGTTCGCCAGCGGTACGTGGATCTGGCGATCGACCGCAACGCACAGCGGCTACTGGCTGCCCGCAGTGCCGTGGTGCGGTCCCTGCGCGACCAACTTCAGGACGTCGGGTATCTCGAGGTCGAGACACCGATCCTGCAGTCCGTACACGGCGGGGCCAATGCCGCGCCGTTCACCACGCACATCAACGCCTACGACACCGACCTGTATCTGCGGATCGCACCCGAGTTGTATCTCAAACGCCTGTGCGTGGCCGGAATGGAGAAAGTGTTCGAGATCGGACGCGTATTCCGCAACGAAGGTACAGATTTCAAGCATAATCCGGAATTCACGATCCTCGAGGCGTACGAGGCGCACAGCGACTACGAAAAAATGCTCACACTCGCCCGCACCCTGATCCAGCGGGCGGCGGTCGCCGCGCACGGACGCGAGATGATCGTTCGCCGCGACGACCACGGCACGCCGGTGGAGATCGACATTTCGGGTGAGTGGCCGATCAAGACCTTCCACGACGCGTTGTCCGAGGCCCTGGGCACGTTCGTCGACGCCGAAACTCCGGTCGAGGTCCTGCGCCGGATGTGCGACGAGCACTCGATCGCCTACGACCCGGCCTGGGATGCGGGTGCCACGGCGCAAGAACTCTACGAGCACCTCGTTGAATCCCGTACCGAATTTCCCACGTTCTACACCGACTTCCCCACGTCCGTCTCACCGCTGACCAGACCGCACCCCCGCAAACGTGGTGTCGCGGCGAAGTGGGACCTGGTCGCATGGGGTGTCGAACTCGGCACCGCCTACAGCGAACTGACCGATCCGATCGATCAGCGGGCGCGGCTCACCGAGCAGTCGCTTCTCGCCGCGGGCGGCGACGAGGAAGCGATGGAGCTCGACGACGATTTCCTGCACGCACTCGAGTACGCGATGCCGCCGACGGGTGGTCTCGGTATGGGCGTCGACCGGATCGTGATGTTGATCCTCGGTGGGAGTATCCGCGAATCACTCGCATTCCCGTTCGTAAAGCCGCGGCATTCGCAAAGCTGACGTCGAATACACGTTTTCCCTGCACCGGACGGTTGACACCCTTCACAACAGGCAGATCACGCTTCGGGATTTTACTCTAACTTTGGGTGGAGATTTGTATAAGACCACCATCGAGGGGTAGAACGTATTCCAGCGCACTTTCTCACGCGCCGAAATAGCCCTGTGTGGAAGGAAAACCGAGCGTGAAACTCCGCCGCAGCAGTATCTTCCAGCTCGGCAACTGGCGGCTGAGATACAAACTCGGTGTCGTCGTCGCCGTGCCCCTCCTCGCAGCGATGCTGCTCGGCGGTCTCCGCATCAGCACTCAGCTCGAGGAGTCGAGCCGGTACGACGCCCTCTCCGACCAGATTGCCGTCGCACCGGCACTGCTCGAATACTCGACTGCACTCGTGAGCATGGTGACCGTGACCAGCCTCGGAATCCCACCGACGCTGGCCAGCTCGGAAGACGTCACCACAACGATGCGACAGGTGGTCGACACGGCAGACGAGAGCGGACTCGGCCCAGCCATCCACAAAGAACTCGACGCACTCCTCACCGACGGTGCAATTCTTCACGACGGCGTGATGAACTCGGGCATGTCGGCGGACGAACGCGAGCGACGCACCACCGATTTCCTGGTCAGATGCAAGAACATCTTCCGGGACATCTTCGACCTTCTCGAAGACAACGACGCACTCGTCGACGCCTCCAACCTGATCACTGTGTGGGACGCACAGCTCAATCTGCTCAGCCAGATGGAAACGCTCAGCATGCTTGCAACCGATCCCGAAGCGGCACAGGCCGCTGCACTGAAGGCCATCGACAACGAGGAGTCGACTCTACGGCTGCTCCTCGACTCGCGGCTCGATACCGGCCAGATCGAAGAAATGCTCGACGACATCGCAGCACGCCGTGCGCTGATCCAGAACTACACACCCACCCGCCAATTCGGTGAGCAACTACGCGGTTCGATGGTGGCGGCTTCTGCGCCGTACGCCGACAGCATCGTCCATGCCAGCGATCAGATCACGACGACACTCGACCGTCTCACCTCCAACGCCCGATCCGATGCCATCCGCGACTCGATCCTGATCGGCACGATGCTCGTGATCGCCCTCGGTCTCGCCTTGCTCGTCGCGCGATCTCTGGGCCTCCCACTCCGCCGGCTCCGCAAGGAAACCCTGGCCGCTGCCGAAACCGAACTCCCCAACGCAATCGCCGCAGTGAAGGACGGCGCCGACGTCGAGAGCGTCCGCCTCGCACCGATCGGCATCGAGACCACCGAGGAGATCGGCCAGGTGTCGCGAGCTGTGGATTCGATGAAGAACGAAGCTCTGCGGCTCGCAGGCGAGCAAGCACACCTGCGACAGCAGGTGAACGTCATGTTCGAAACCCTCGCACGACGAAACAAGACTCTTGTCGAACAGCAGCTCTCGCTCATCGAGTCACTCGAATACCAGGAGAAGGACCCCGGCCGCCTGCAAAGCCTGTTCTCGCTCGACCATCTTGCGGCGCGCATGCGTCGCACCGGCGAGTCGTTGCTCGTGCTCGCGGGCACCCGGCCTCGTACCCGCACATCCCCGGCGCCGCTCGCCGACGTGTTGCGGGGCGCGGTCTCCCAGGTCGAGAACTACCAGCGGGTCCACATCGGACGCACCCCGCACGGATATCTCCTCGGAAGCGCCATCGACGACGTCGTGCACCTGATCGCCGAGCTCGTCGACAACGCGCTGCGGGCATCACCTCCCAACAGCCCGGTCCGCCTCGAGTTCGCCTCTGCAGAAGGCGGCGGACTTCTCCTCGAGATCGCCGATGTCGGAATCGGTATCCCGCGCGCTGCACTCGATCAGATCAACAGCCGTCTCTCCGATGGCGCCGAGGCCGACGTCAACGCTCCCCGGCAGATGGGCCTGTTCGTAGTGGGTCGTCTCGCCGCGCGCAACGGCATGAACGTCCGGCTCCGTCCCACGTTCGACTCGGACACCAATTCCGGTGTGACCGCGTCGGTCTACTTCCCCTCGTCCTTGCTTGCCGAAATCCAGGCACCGAGTACCACTGCGATCACCGAACGTCCACGTCGACTCTCCGTCGAAGACGGCGCGTCGCCCTACACGCAGAGTGGTCGCTGAAGGACCGCGTGTTTCACGTGAAACTGGAGCGTTCCCGCCGATAAACCGCGACGTTCGTTCTGTGACCTGCACCTGCACCACAGGCGGCCAACTGTAAGTAGTGCACGGAGGGTGTACAAGATCACATATCTCATGTAGAACGATGCGCTGGGGTGAAGAGCAGAAGTATTTGCTTCGTCGGAATTCTTTCGCGGAGGGAACAACTCGAACCATGAGCCAGCGCAGCATCCGGGGGGCTCAGCCGCGCAACTGGCGGTTGGGATACAAGCTCGGTGTCGTCCTCGCAGTCCCATTGCTCGCCGCCAGCGTACTCGGGGGGTTCCGTGTGTCCTCCCAACTCGAGGATGCTCAACGCGTCGCGGCGCTCGCCGACCAGATCGCGGTGGCCCCCGCGATGCTCGATTTCTCGCGTGCCGTACTCAGTGTGGCGACGACGGCGTCGCTCGGGTTGCCCGCCGAGTACATGTCGACGGACGATATCGAACGGTCGATGGCTTTCGCCGAACGAATTTCGGCAAGAAGCGATCTCGATCCGAATATCGCGCAGGATATCGACTTGGTGCTGGCGGATGGTGAGACGCTTTACCTCGCCGCGGTCAATGCGCAGATCGCCCCCGACGAACTGCGCCGCACCACCACCGACTTCCTGACGCGCTGCCGGAACATCATCCGCGTCGTGTTCGACCTCCTCGAGGACAACAAGGCGCTGGTGGATGCCACCAACTTGCTCAACGTCTGGGATGCCCAGAGCAACCTGCTCGCGCAGATGGAATCGTTCCGCTTTCTGGGCACCAACCCTGAGGCCGCACAGGTGGTCGCCCAGAGCGCAATGAACAACGAGGAAGCGACGCTCCGTCTGCTTCTCGGTTCCCGCCTCGACACCGGGCAGATCGACGGCATGCTCGCCGACATCGAGGGCCGGCGTGCCCTCGTCCGAACCCTGGAGCCCACTCCCGAATTCGGTGAGCAACTGGGTTACGCGATGATCGCGGCCTCCGAGCCCTACAGCGCCGCCATCGAAAGCGCCACCCGGGAGATCACCGTCACGCTCGATCGGCTCGCATCCGACGCGCGCACCGCCGCGATCCGTGACGCGGTCGTAGTGGGCGCAATCCTCGTGCTTGCCCTCGTCATCGCCCTACTCGTTGCCCGGTCCCTCTCGGTTCCTATGCGCCGCCTCCGCGACAGCACGCTCGCGGCGGCGAATACCGAACTGCCGGCAGCCATCGCAGCCGTCAAGGACGGGGCCGAAGTCGAGAGCGTCCGCCTTGCCCCGATCGGCATCGACACCGACGAGGAGATCGGTGAACTCGCGAGAGCTGTGGACTCGATGAACACCGAGGCACTCAGACTGGCCGGCGAGCAAGCCCACCTCCGTAAGCAGGTGAACGTCATGTTCGAAACGCTGGCGCGACGCAACAAGACTCTGGTGGAACAGCAGCTCTCGCTCATCGACTCCCTCGAATACCAGGAGAAGGACCCGGCACGGCTCCAGAGTCTGTTCTCGCTCGATCACCTTGCCACGAGAATGCGTCGCACGGGCGAATCTCTGCTCGTGCTGGCGGGCACTCGGCCGATCACCCGCACCTCACCGACACCGCTGTCGGACGTGTTGCATGGCGCAGTGTCCCAGGTGGAGAGCTATCAGCGTGTCCGGATCGGGAGCACTCCGCACGGATATCTGCTCGGATCAGCCGTCGACGACGTCGTGCACCTGATCGCCGAGCTCGTCGACAATGCGCTGCGCGCGTCGCCCCCGAACAGCTCGGTCCGGGTCGAGTTCTCGCCGGCCGTGGGGGGCGGGCTCCTCCTCGATATCGCCGACGTCGGGATCGGTATCCCACGCGATGCGCTCGACAAGATCAATTCCCGTCTCACCGACGGCGACGGGGTCGATGTCAATGCGCCTCGCCAGATGGGCCTGTTCGTGGTGGGGCGGCTGGCCGCGCGTAACGGACTTTCGGTCCGTCTTCGCCCGACCTTCGATTCCCAGACAAATCCAGGGGTGACATCATCCGTCTACTTTCCGGCGACGCTGCTCGCTGATGTACACGACGCCACTCCCACCGCCCTCATCGAACGGCCAAGAAGGTTGCCCCAGTGGGATGAGGCCCCGCAGGAGCGCATACCGGCCGGTCAATGACGCTCGTAGCCCCCACTGAGCGGGCGAGTTTCACGTGAAACCGGGGTCGAGCATGCCCAGGCCCAGTCGCGTGACATGGTGTTTCCGTGCAACTTCTTCTGATCCGCCATGCCCAACCGGAATACGCCCGCGTGAACCTGGGGCGCGCTGATCCGTCCCTGACCGAACAGGGTCTGGTCCAGGCCGGACGGCTGGTGGAAGCACTCGCGCCCTACCGGATCGCGCGGTTGTTCTCGAGCCCGCAGCTGCGAGCCCTCCAAACAGCCCAGCCGCTCGCCGACCGGCTGACGCTGCCGGTCGAGCAGATCGCGGGCCTCGCGGAGTACGACTACGAGCTCGATCACTACATTCCGTTCGAAACCGCGAAAGAACTCGGATCCGACGCCTATCAGCGTATCCTCGCTGGCCACCTTCCCGATTTCGTCGATGCGGAACTTTTCCGCACTCGGGTGCTCCAGTCGGTCGAGCAGGTCGTTTCCTCGTGTGCGCATGAGGAGACCGCGGTGGTCGTCGCGCACGGCGGTGTCATCAACATCGTGCTGCAAGACCTCCTCGGGCTCGAGCTGCCGCTGGCATTCCCGATCGAATACGCATCGGTCACGCGCCTTCTCGTCTCCCGTGCGGGCCGGCGGCGGGTTGCGTCGATCAACGAGACCGGGCATGTGCGCGACACATTGCGCGTGTGAAACCGGTACACCGGCCGAGCGCAGCTCCTACGCTGAGGGACCATGCGCACCTTCAGCCGAACAGTGTCCATAGTTGCTCTGGCCGGCGCTGCGGTGCTCGGCACCGCAGGCACCGCAGCTGCCGACGAGTGGCCGTCCGACAACGGCGCGGTGACCGTCGTCGTACAGCCCGACTTCCTCGTTCCGAGCGACGGCGAATTCTGGAATCCGCTGGTCGCGAAAAACCGTCTCACCTCACCGTTCGGTGAGTCGACGCGAATCGAATGTACGCAATTCCACGGCGTGCTCCTCGAGTGCTGGCAGGCCGACCAGAACGGAAATCCGCACAAGCTCACCGCACTCCCGTTCAACTTCCCCGCGGTCACCGGTTCCGCGGAGCCGGGTGGAGGTCCGTCGCACTTCGTGTATCTCGGCTGATATCGGAAGCCGCGTCGTCCACTGCCACACCGGCTCACCCATCCGCTTCATGTTCGGTACCGAAGTCCTCCCCGACATGACGGAAGGACGGGTGCATGACGACGAACGAGGAGAGCACGCACGCGGGCGACCCGGATACGGGGAACCGCAGACCGCATGCGCGGCCCGTGCTCGCAGCGCGGGCGCTCGCCGGCATACTGGCCGCCGCGGTCACCCTGGGAGTGGGCGAACTCGTAGCGGTGCCGTTCGGATCGTCCGCGTCCCCGTTCTTCGCAGTCGGATCCACGACCGTCGACCGAAGTCCTTCGTGGGCGCGTGAAATCGCGATCACCGCCTTCGGCACCAACGACAAGGCGGCGCTGTTCATCGGGATGAGCATCCTGATCGCGGTGTTCGCCGCGCTCGCCGGGGTCGTCGAGCGGCCCGGGCGCCCCTACGGCAGTCTCGTTCTCGTTGGCCTCGGCCTCGTCGGGGTGTATGCAGCCACGACCCGGCCCGGTGCGACCGTCGTCGACGCCGTTCCGACGATCGTGGGTGTTGCCGCAGGCCTCGCAACCTTGACCATTCTCACTCGGTGCGCACTCGGGATCGACCATGCAACACACGCAGGCTCAGGGATTCCCCGCCGACGATTTCTCGTGCTGGCAGGCGCCGCTGCTGCGGTCGCAGTGTCCGCCGGTATGGCAGGCCGTCACCTCGCGGGCTCGATCGCCGGTGCAGTCCGCAACCGCATGGCCTTCGTTGCACCACTCGTGAAGACGGCCGATCGTGCGCCGGCGGTCGCACCCGGCTCCGAGATCGCAGTCCCCGGCGCGACACCGTTCATCACCGGCAACAACACCTTCTACCGCATCGATACCGCTCTACAGGTGCCGATGCTCACCACCGACGACTGGGCACTGCGGATCCACGGCATGGTCGACCGGGAGATCACCTTGAGCTGGGACGATCTCACGGCTCGCACACCCGTCGAACGGACCATCACTCTGACCTGCGTGTCCAACGAGGTCGGCGGGTCTCTCGCAGGCACCGCCACGTGGATCGGCTACCCGATCAAGGACCTACTCGACGAGGTGGGCATCTCGCCTGACGCCGACATGTTGTTGTCGACCAGTGCCGACGGATTCACCGTGGGCACGCCGACAGCACTCGTGCGTGACGGCCGGGACGCACTGCTCGCGGTGACGATGAACGGTGAGCCGCTACCGTTCGAGCACGGCTACCCGGTCCGGCAGGTGGTCCCCGGACTGTACGGATTCGTCTCGGCCACAAAGTGGGTCGTGGACTGGGAGGTGACACGGTTCGACCGGGCACAGGCGTATTGGACGCGTCGCGGTTGGGCCGAGCAGGCACCGATCAAGACAGCGTCCCGGATCGATGTTCCGGCGCCGTTCGCACGTGTCACCGCAGGTGAGGTCCTGGTCGCGGGTACGGCATGGGCCCAGCACCGCGGTATCGCCCGGGTCGAAGTACGGGTAGACGGAGGCCCGTGGGGCGACGCGACCCTAGCCGAGGAATACTCCGTCGACACCTGGCGTCAATGGCATTGGAGGTGGCAGGCCGTGCCCGGCACGCACACTCTTCAGGTACGGGCGACCGATCGAGGTGGCGAGGTCCAGACCGAACTGCGCGTCGAGCCGATCCCCGATGGCGCCAGCGGATGGCACACCCGCTCGATCACCGTCGTGTGAGCACTGTGGTGTGGGCACGGTGAGCCGGACACATGCCGTTTCGTCGTGTTGGATGGAAGACATGCCCTCTCGGTACGCGCAGATCCGACGATGGCGAGCCGGAACCGCTATCCGCGCCCGCCTCCACGACCTGACGGGCACGCTGGTCGTGGTCACCGGCGGTGCAAGCGGAATCGGTCGCGCTTCCGCTCGCGCCTTCTCGGCCGCGGGCGCGATCGTTGTGGTGGCGGACAAAGATCTCGACGGTGCGCTCGAAACAGTGCATCTGATCGACAATCCCGACTCCGCAGGTGGTTCGACCGCCGTCTTCGGCGGCGGCGCACATGCCTACGAGCTCGATGTCGCAGACGAGGCGCAGGTCCGTGAGTTCGCGAAGACTGTCCGGTCACGGCACGGAATTCCCGACGTGCTCGTCAACAACGCGGGCTTCGGAGTCATCGGCGCCTTCGTCGACACACCGCAGTCGGTCTTCGAAGATGTCATGAACACCAACTTCTGGGGCGCGGTGTACGGGTGCCGCTCGTTCACCACACAGATGGTCGAACGGGGTACCGGGGGACACATCGTGAACGTGTCGTCGGCAGCAGCGTTCATGACGCAGCGGAACCTGACCGCCTACTCGACGAGCAAAGCCGCAGTTTTCATGCTTTCGGAATGTCTACGCGCCGAGCTGATCGAACACGGTATCGGTGTGACCGTGGTGTGCCCGGATCTGGTGAACACGAATCTGACCCGGAACTCCGAATACGTCGCTCCGAGCCGGGAGAAGCGCGCCGCGCGCCGCGAGCGTGCGCTGTCGCTCCACCGCAGATTGCACGTCGAACCCGAGCGCGTCGCCGATGCGATCGTCTCCGCGGTGCGCCACAATCGGCCCATCGTCACCGTCGCTCCGGGTGCGAAGGCCAGGAAGTGGCTGAGCCGCTTGGCTCCACGGGTAGTGAGAGTGGGCTCGCGTTTCGATCTCGATTGATCGCGCGCCCCCGCGGCCTCATACCTTCGACGCGAGCCAGTCGTTGAGCCAGATCGTTGCCGTCGTACCGCGGTCGTCGACCGCATAGTTCGAGTAGTCCTGGTGGATCTGAGACCCGTAGAACTCGCGGATCTGTGCCTCCCGTTCGAAGTTCGCTTCGGGGCTGATCTGCAGCTGCAACATCGGTACCCCGCCCGCGGCCATGATGTCGTTGTAGAGAATGGTGGCCTCGTCGCGATAGTGCTCGAATTGATCGGGGCCGGTTCCCGCCGTGATCGCCATGAACCCGGCGAGGCGCGTCACGTAGTCCTCGCGGGAGGTCGAGCAGTACAGGTCTCCGACGGCGCAGATAGTGCGGACGTTGGGGCTCACCAATCCGAACCCACCGACGCGGGAGCCACCTGCGCCGTTGCCGGGCACGGGAGGTCCGACGAGCGAATCGGTTTCGGAGCGACGCGGATCGGAAATCAGGCCGACCGCGGTGAGCCGGTGTGGCGGGATCACACTGAGTCCGGTGCCGATCTCGGCGGCAAGATCGCCCGCGGCGTCGGCGCCCTGGCTGTACCCGACGAGCGCGAAATCGGTGCCGGGGCAGTGCGCCGCGGTACCGGCGATCAGATCCCTGGCGTTGTCGACCGCCCGGTTCCGGGAGATGCCGTACATGTCGCCCTCCCACGGGAAGGCAGTGGCCGGGTACTGCACATAGTCGACCCGGGCTCCGGCGGGAAGCCCGGCCGTGACCTGGGCCAGCATGCCGTTACCACGTTCGGGGTCGGGGGTGCTCGACGTCTCCCACGTCCCGGGGACAGCGATCACGTTCAATGTCGGGCAGCCGCCCGGATCAGCTTGTGCTGCAGGCGCTGCCACGATCGCACCTGCGACTGCGGCTGCTGCCGCCATCATTGCCGATGCCCTGCCGAACCCCATGGAAGATCCCCCGCCCCTATGTCATCACGTCACGCCACGCCCAAGTTTCCATCACGAATATGACACATCGGTGAACTCGGCGTGATTCGAGTCGGTATTTTTTCGGCGGAACAGAACCTATTCGCGCACGACGGTGACGGCGCCGCCCCCGATGTTGGTGACGAACACGTTGCTGGTGCCGTAGTCGAGTGCAGTGACCGGATCGGGCTTCTCGACAACCCTCGAGACCGGTCCTCCGGCACGATCGACCACGGTCACCGCGGGTCCGAAGAAGTTGGTGACGTAGACGTTGCCGGTGATCGGGTCGGTGACCACCATGCCCGGCGGGGCCGGAATCTCCGCGGGCAGCGGGCCCCTCGCGTGGTCCCAATCGATCACCTCGACCGAACCCGTCCCGATATTGGTGACGAACACACCGTCGCTGCCCGCATCGAGTTCCATCTGCGGCAACAACTCGGGCTCGCTCGCTGCCGGCTCCGGCCTCGGCCCAACAGCGTGGCGGTCGACGGTCACGCCACCGGTACCGAGATTCGTGACCGCGACGTTGCCGACGCCCCCGTCGACGCGCATCTCGAGCGGGGCGTCGGTCACGTGGGTGCGTCCCGGTTCGCGTCCTTCCGGATGTGTCACATTCACCGTGCCCGGTCCGACATTGGTGATGCAGGAATTTCCGCTACCGCCATCGAGGCCCAGCAGCATGAGGCCGTCGAACCCGAAAACCGGTGCTACCGGCGATGCCCCGTCGACGGTGACGATGCCCCCGGCGTTGCGAACGCAGTCGCTCATCGGGTCGGCCACCGCCGTGTGCGCTGTCGATACGGCTATCGCGGTAGCGCCCGCGCCGACCGCGACAACCGTCAGCGCCCGCTTCGTGACACTCCCGGATGCAGTCATGCGCAGAACGATAACCGCTCCGGCACCGTGCGGCAGCGGAACACACCGGGCCGCCCACCGGTGTCCGGTGGGCGGCCCAGTACAGCACTGCTCTACATCAGTACTGCTCTACATCAGCGCTGCGGCACGGTGCGCGTGGTGATCGGAGCGGGAAGCGCCGTTACTCCCTCGAGATACTGATCGACCGCGGCCGCGCACGAGCGGCCTTCCGCGATGGCCCACACGATCAGCGACTGACCGCGGCCCATGTCGCCGGCGACGAACACACCGTCGACGTTGGTGTTCCACTCCGACGAGCGGGCGACGTTGCCGCGCTGGTCGAAGTCCACACCCAGATCGGTGAGCAGTCCGGGCTTCTCGGCACCGGTGAAGCCCATCGCGAGCAGCACGAGGTCTGCCTCGAGCTCGAAGTCGCTGCCTTCGACCTTCTCGAACTTGCCGTCCACCATCTGCACTTCGTGTGCCTTCAGCGCGGTGACCTTGCCGTCCGTACCGACGAACTGTTCAGTGTTGACCGAGAAGACCCGCTCGCCGCCTTCCTCGTGCGCGGACGACACCCGATACATGAGCGGGTAGGTCGGCCACGGGGTCGAGTCGGCGCGCTCCTCGGGCGGGCGCGGCATGATCTCGAACTGGTGAACGCTCTCCGCACCCTGCCGGTGTGAGGTACCCAGGCAGTCGGCGCCGGTGTCGCCGCCACCGATGATGACGACCTTCTTGCCCGTCGCCGTGATGGTGGGTGCAGGCAGGTCGCCGAGCTGGACCCGGTTCGCGATGGGCAGGAACTCCATCGCCTGGTGGATCCCGTCGAGTTCGCGGCCCGGGATGGGCAGGTCGCGTGCAACAGTGGCGCCGCCGGCGAGGACGACCGCGTCGAACTGCTCACGCAGCTGCTCGGCGGTGATGTCCACGCCCACATTCACGCCGGTGCGGAAGACGGTGCCTTCGGCCTCCATCTGCGCGAGACGACGGTCGATGAACCGCTTCTCCATCTTGAACTCGGGGATGCCGTAGCGGAGCAGACCACCGATGCGGTCGGCACGCTCGAACACCGTGACGCTGTGGCCTGCGCGGGTGAGCTGCTGCGCTGCAGCAAGTCCGGCCGGACCCGATCCCACGACCGCGACCTTGCGTCCGGTGAGCTTCGACGGCGGGATCGGGGTGACCTTGCCTTCGTCGAATGCCTTCTCGACGAGTTCCACCTCGACCTGTTTGATGGTGACCGGGTCCTGGTTGATGCCCAGCACGCACGATGCCTCGCACGGGGCAGGGCACAGCCTGCCCGTGAACTCCGGGAAGTTGTTCGTGGCGTGGAGTCGCTCGATGCCGTCGTCCCACTTGCCCTTGTAGGCGAGGTCGTTCCACTCGGGGATCAGATTTCCGAGGGGACAACCGTTGTGGCAGAAAGGGATTCCGCAGTCCATGCAGCGGCTCGCCTGGATCTGGAGGGACTCGAGCGGGAACGGCTCGTAGACCTCCTTCCAGTCGAGCAGCCGAAGGGGAACTGGACGACGGACCGGTGTTTCGCGAGAACCGTGCTTCAGGAAGCCGTTCGGATCAGCCACGAGCCGCCTCCATGATCGCTTCGTCAACGTTCGCACCACGAATGGTGGCGTCCTTGATAGCCATGAGAACCTTCTTGTAATCGCGAGGCATCACCTTCGCGAAGTGGCCGACCTGCTGTGACCAGTCGGCCAGGATACGGGCTGCAACCTCGGAGCCCGTCTCGTCACGATGTCGCTCGACGGCACCCTTGAGCCAGACGAAGTCCTCGCCTTCGAGGTCTTCGAGATCTACCAGCTCGGTGTTCAGGTTGTCTTCGAATTCCTTGTCCGGGTTGTAGACGAACGCGACACCCCCCGACATACCTGCGCCGAAGTTGCGTCCTGTCCTGCCGAGGATGACGACCTTGCCGCCCGTCATGTACTCGCAACCGTGGTCGCCGACGCCCTCGACGACAGCGGTGGCTCCCGAGTTACGCACCGCGAAGCGCTCACCGGCGATACCGCGGATGAGTGCTTCACCGCCGGTGGCGCCGAACAAGATCACGTTGCCTGCGACGATGTTGTCCTCGGCGACGAATCCGGGCGCCACGTGCTCCGGCGGACGCACCACGATGCGGCCACCCGACAGGCCCTTGCCGACGAAGTCGTTGGCGTCGCCGAGAAGCTTCAACGTGATGCCCTTGGGGACGTACGCGCCGAAGCTGTTACCTGCCGAACCGGTGAGGGTGATGTCGATCGTGTTGTCCGGCAGTCCCTCCGCGCCGTAGCGCTTCGTGAGCTCGTGTCCGAGCATCGTGCCCACCGTGCGGTTGACGTTGGTGACGGTGGTGTCGATCGACACCGGGGTGCCCGACTCCAGAGCGGCCTGCGCCTTGACGATCAGCTCGTTGTCGAGAGCCTTGTCGAGTGCGTGGTACTGCTCCTTGGTGCAGTGCATGTCCTGATCGGTGAAGATCGGCGAAGTCACCTTCTCGAGCAGTGGCGACAGATCGAGCTTCGACGCACGGTAGTGGTCGACGGCTTTGGCGGTGTCGAGGCACTCGACCGCACCGATGGCCTCGTCGAGGCTGCGGAAGCCGAGCTCGGCAAGGTATTCGCGCACCTCCTCGGCGATGTACAGCATGAAGTTCTCGACGAACTCCGGCTTGCCCGTGAACCGCTTGCGCAGCACCGGGTTCTGGGTCGCAACACCCACCGGGCACGTGTCGAGGTGGCACACGCGCATCATGATGCAGCCCGACACGACGAGCGGTGCGGTCGCGAAACCGAACTCCTCGCCACCGAGCAGCGCCGCGACCATGACGTCGCGACCGGTCTTCATCTGACCGTCGACCTGCACGACGATGCGGTCGCGCAGACCGTTGAGCATCAGGGTCTGCTGAGTCTCGGCGAGACCGATCTCCCACGGAGCACCCGCGTGCTTGAGCGACGTGAGCGGCGACGCACCCGTGCCACCGTCGTGGCCCGAGATGAGCACGACATCGGCGTGCGCCTTCGACACGCCCGCCGCGACCGTGCCCACACCGAGCTCGGAGACGAGCTTGACGTGGATGCGAGCCTGCGGGTTCGCATTCTTCAGATCGTGGATCAACTGCGCGAGATCCTCGATCGAGTAGATGTCGTGGTGCGGCGGCGGCGAGATGAGGCCGACGCCCGGCGTCGAACCACGCACCTCGGCCACCCACGGGTACACCTTGTGGGGCGGCAGCTGGCCGCCTTCACCGGGCTTGGCACCCTGCGCCATCTTGATCTGGATGTCGGTGCAGTTCGACAGGTAGTGCGACGACACACCGAAGCGGCCGGACGCCACCTGCTTGATCGCCGAGCGGCGGAAGTCACCGTTCGCGTCGGGGGTGAAACGCGACGGATGCTCGCCGCCCTCACCGGAATTGGAGCGTCCGCCGAGGCGGTTCATGGCGATCGCGAGGGTCTCGTGGGCCTCCGCCGAGATCGAGCCGTAGCTCATCGCGCCGGTGGAGAACCGCTTGACGATCTCGGACGCCGGCTCGACCTCCTCGATCGGAACCGCCGGTCGCAGCCCGGTCTTGAACTCGAAGAGCCCCCGCAGCGACGCGAGCCGCTCCGACTGGTCGTCGACCAGCTTGGTGTACTCCTTGAAGATCTTGTACTGGCCGGTGCGAGTGGCGTGCTGGAGCTTGAACACCGTGTCGGGGTTGAACAGGTGGTATTCGCCCTCACGACGCCACTGGTATTCGCCACCCACCTCGAGCTCGCGGTGCGCATGCTCGGACGGGCGATCGAGGAACGCCATCCGGTGCCGCGCAGCGACATCCGCCGCGATCTCTTCCAGGCCGACGCCGCCGAGCTGGCTCTGCAGTCCGGTGAAGTACTCGTCGACGAGCTCCTGCGACAGGCCGATGACCTGGAACAGTTGCGCGCCGGTGTAGGACGCGAGCGTGGAGATGCCCATCTTGGACATCACCTTGAGCACACCCTTCGACGCCGCCTTGATGTAGTTGGCGATCGCCTTGTCGAGGGTCATGCCTTCGGGCAGATCGCCGTTCTGGAGCAGTTCGTCGATGCTCTCGAACGCCATGTAGGGATTCACCACGGCCGCACCGAAACCACACAGGGCGGCGATGTGGTGGACCTCGCGGGCGTCGCCTGCCTCGACGAGCAGCCCGACTTTGGTGCGGGTCTTCTCGCGCACGAGGTGATGGTGCACCGCGGAGGTCAGCAGCAGCGACGGGATCGGCGCAAGCTTCTCGTCGGACTCGCGGTCGGACAACACGATCAGGCGAGCACCCTTGTCGATCGCCTGCGACACCTGCTCGCGGATGCTCTCCAGCGCGGTGTGGAGACCGCGCGCACCCTCCGCGACCGGGTACAGACCACGCACGATGACGCTGTTGAATCCCGGGTACTGCTTCTTGTCGTTGACGTGGATGAGCTTCTGCAGGTCGTCGTTGTCGATGACCGGCGCCGACAACAGGATCTGCCTGCACGACTCCGCGGTGGGCCGCAACACATCGCCCTCGGGGCCGAGCATGCCACCCAGGCTCGTGACGATCTCCTCGCGGATGGCGTCCAGCGGCGGGTTGGTGACCTGGGCGAAGAGCTGCGAGAAGAAGTCGAACAGCGTCCGCGGACGCGACGAGAGCACCGCGATGGGGGTGTCGGTGCCCATCGAACCGAGTGCCTCACCGCCGGTCGCTGCCATCGGCTTGATCAACAGGTCCACTTCTTCGCGGGTGTATCCGAACACCTGCTGGCGCAGCACGACACGCTCGTGCGACATGTAGGTGTACCGAGACGGCGGCAGGTCCTCGAGGCGTGACACGCCCTTGGCGATCCACTCCTCGTACGGATGCTCGGCGGCGAGCTCCGACTTGATCTCCTCGTCTTCGACGATCCGCCCCTTTGCGGTGTCGACGAGGAACATACGCCCCGGCTGGAGGCGTCGCTTGCTGATGATCTTCTCGGCGGGGATGTCGAGCACACCGACCTCGGAGGCCATGACGACCAGGCCGTCGTCGGTGACCCATGCGCGCGACGGACGCAGGCCGTTGCGGTCGAGGACCGCACCGATGACCGTGCCATCGGTGAAGCACACCGATGCAGGCCCGTCCCACGGCTCCATGAGCGCCGAGTGGTACTCGTAGAACGCGCGGCGGGCAGGATCCATCGCCTCGTTCCGCTCCCACGCCTCGGGGATCATCATGAGCACGGCGTGCGGAAGGCTGCGGCCACCGAGGTGCAGCAGCTCGAGCACCTCATCGAAACGTGCGGTATCGGATGCGTCCGGGGTGACGACGGGGAAGATCTTCTCGAGCTTGCCGCGCCCACCGAAAACGTCGGTGTCGATGAGTGCCTCGCGAGCACGCATCCAGTTCGAGTTACCGATGACCGTGTTGATCTCGCCGTTGTGCGCGACCCGGCGGAACGGGTGCGCGAGCGGCCACGACGGGAACGTGTTGGTGGAGAAGCGTGAGTGCACGAGGCCGAGCGCCGACTCGACACGGTCGTCCTGCAGATCGAGGAAGAAGCCCTTGAGCTGCGGCGTCGTAAGCATGCCCTTGTAGACGAACGTCGACGACGACAGGCTCGGGAAGTACACGGTCTCGCTGCCGGGGCCGTCCTGGCCGGCTCCACTGCTGCCGAGTTCGTGTTCGGTGCGCTTGCGCACCACGTACGCGCGTCGCTCGAGGTCGAGGCCCGTGAGGGCTCGTGCGCCCGAGGCGATGAAGATCTGGCGGAATGTCGGCATGGCGTCCTTGGCCATCGAGCCGAGATCGGAGGTGTCGATCGGCACCTCGCGCCAGCCGAGGACCTCGAGGCCCTCTTCCTCGACGATCCGGTTCACCGCTTCCTGCGCCTGACCGGCGGCATCGGCGCCCTTGGGCAGGAATGCCATGCCGGTGGCGTAGGCGCCGGCGGGAGGCAGATCGAAGTCCACGACCGCGCGGAAGTATGCGTCGGGGACCTGGATGAGAATGCCTGCGCCGTCGCCGGTGTTCTGTTCTGCGCCCGCAGCGCCGCGGTGTTCGAGATTGACCAGCGCGGTGATCGCCTTCTCGACGATGTCGCGGCTGCGTCGACCATGCATGTCCACGACAAACGCGACGCCACAGGAGTCGTGCTCGTTTGCCGGGTGATAGAGCCCTCGAGGCCCGGGAAGGTGAGTCATACCTAGCCTTCGTTGCGGTGATGGCAACTGACGACCAGCAACACTGATGGCCATCTACTGCTGTAGATGGGTATCGACCCGGGTGTGCCGATACCTTTGTCCTCGTCAGTATCCGCCCATCCGCGACGGTGCGGGTGCCTTTTTCGGCAGCGCGGGATCGAACCTGACGATCGGTGGGACGTCGTGGGCCCACCGCCTCGCAACAAACGATATGCCAGGCCACGGGGGGTTACGCAAGCAAGGCTGCCCTACTTTGCACGTGAGCAGCGGAAATATGCCGGTAACCGGCCCGTAGCGGGGGCGTCACCGCGCACGCTGCGGACGCAGCACAGCTTCGAGGATGCGGCGAATCCCCTCCCTCGGGTCCGGGTCGCTTCCGGACGTCAGCCGATGCAAGATCACCCCGTCGAGATAGTCGACGAGAAGCCGCGCACCGGCGTCGGATTCACCCGGGCCGTCCACTCCGAGATCTGCCAGCATCGACGCGCCCCACGCCCTCAGCTCGCTGCGTCTGATCTCCACCGCGGTGCGCAGGTCCGGCACGGCCATGGCCTCGACGAACATCGCGAAGCGCGCCCGGGTCCGCACCGTGTCGCTGTCGGTCGAGAACAGCACGTATCCGCACAGCAGATCCTCGAGTTCACGTTCGTCGCGCGGGGCTGTCGATGCGGCGCCCGCGAGCGCCGCCACGTCGGCCCGGTCGCGTTCGAGGAGGCGATCGAGGACTCCTTCGACCAACGCCTGACGCGTGCGGAAGTAGTTCGATGTCGACCCGGCCGGCACGTCGGCGATCGAGTCAACCCGCCGATGCGTGAGTGCCCGCAGTCCTTCGGATCCGAGCAGTTCGATCGCGGCGTCGAGCACAGCGGTGCGTTTATCGGTCACATCCCGATCCTACGACGATTACTACGCCTGTAGTGACAACTCACTACAGGCGTAGTAGGTTGCGTGCATGACCACGACATTCACAGGAAAGGCCGCCGTACTCGGTGGAGGCATCGGCGGACTTACCGCCGCAAACACCCTGATCGCCCGCGGTTGGCAGGTGGACGTCTTCGAACGCGCAGCGTCGCCACCCGGCACCGGAACCGCACTTGGACTGTGGCCCGAAGCCGCCCGGGCACTCGAACTCGCAGGCGTGGGCGGGCAGGCACAGCGCCTCGGCGTGCTGCAAGAATCCGGCGCGCTCATGAGATGGGACGGAAAGGTCCTCGGACGCTTCAGCGACATCCGTACGCCGGCGATCCTGCTGTCTCGTCCCGCCCTGCTCGGCCTCCTCCTCGGGGCCCTCCCCACCGGCACCGTCAAGTTCGGTTCCACCGCCCCTCCACTCGCCGACCTCAGGGGATACGACGTGGTGGTGGGCGCCGACGGCCTCGGCAGTGCAGTACGTGAACAACTCTTCGGGCCGTCGTATCGTCCTGCCCACTCCGGCTACGCGGCCTGGCGCGGTTGGGTACCCGGAGCCACCACGGCGATGAGCGAGACATGGGGGCCGGGCGCACTGTTCGGGATCACCCCGCGCGACGGCGACCTCACCAACTGGTTCGCGGCCGTGCGCGCACCTGCGGCTGGAGCGGGCACGGTCGACGAACTCCGTGCACGCTTCGGGAACTGGCATCCCGCAGTGCGCGACGTCCTCGACCGAATCGACCCCGCAACGGTCCTGCACCACGATCTGTACGAGTCACCGGCTCTGCCGTCCTACGTACGCGGCAACACCGCACTGATCGGCGACGCAGCACACGCGATGACCCCCAATCTCGGCAGAGGCGCATGCGAAGCGATGGTCGATGGCGCGACACTTGGGTCCCTGTTGACCGAACATCCGGTCGTCGATGCCCTCGGCCTCTACGACCGGGCACGACGCCGTCGCACCCAACTGCTGGTACGTGCGTCCCGGATGGTCGCGCGAGTAGCAACGGCGACCCGGCTCACCGGCGTGCGCAACACCGTGATGGGGACGGTCATCCGCTTCGCCTGAGATTCGGTGGAACCGATTGGTCGGCTGCTGCGTCCAACCCTGGTGGGACGGCCTCGAGATCAGGAGTTGTGGTTACGGATGACATCGTTGCAAGTCGACATCGACGCGCTGAGAGCCTTTGCGGCGGCCTTGACCGCGGAGGCCGACACCATCGGCGAGCTGAAGCCGGAAACTCCCCTCGCGGGGGCGGCCGGAGCGATGACGCCCTCGGCGGTCGGTAGCGCGCTCACGCGCGCCGAAGCTCCACTGCGCACCGCGTACCACGCCATGTCCGTCTGCCTGCATCGCATGGCCGAAGCAACATCCGCCGGAGCGACGAACTACGAGATCACCGAGGACGAATTCAGACGGCAGGTCGAGGCGGTAGGAAGTAGCTTCGAAAGCACCGTGTCGTAGGTGTCGACACTCTCACAGATCCGCGCGCTCGACCCCGCTTCGCTCACAACTGCAGCCGACGCCACCGAGACCGCGAACATCGCATTCGGTAAAGCAACCGATCAGGTCGATCGTCACGTCGACCACGCATTCAGCACCTGGCACGGCGACGCTGCCGTAGCCGCAGCCGCGCGAGCGTGGAGCGATCGCGTCGCCGGCCGTGGCATTGCCAACGCGGTGGCCGAGCAGGTCGATGCCCTTCGTACCGCATCGGCGGCACTGATTCCCGCGCGCGACACCGTCGTCCGCACCGCAGACAATGCAACCGCTGCAGGCTTCACCGTCCACGACGACGGCACTGTCGTCCCACCCCGGTGCGACACGGGCGATGCCCGCGCCGACGTCGTCGGGCAGGCATGCCTCGACGACGAAGCCCTCACGTTCGAAGCGCAATTGAAATCTGCACTGAGCTCCTTCGACCAACTCGACCGCGATGCCGCCGACACGATCGACCAGATCACCATCCGGCTGTCGACGTTCGGAGGAGACTTCCGCACCCAGGGACTGTGGACGTTGGGTGGACCGGACGGCCACGAAGACGCCGAACTCGTCAGGTCCGGCCGTGCCCGCGACTCCGACCTCGAACGCATCGGACGGGCACTGTCCTCCGACAGTGGCGTGAGCATCGAATACCTCGATGCCTTCTACAACGGGCTCGGCCAGGACGAGCTGACAGAACTCTTCGCGACCTTCAAGCAATGGGAGGCCGACGGCGATCCCGGTGCGGCAGGGTGGGCCGATGCGGTGGGCAACGGTCTGCTCACATTGTCGAACCCCGACTACGGTGGCGGTTGGGGCCGGGTGCCACAGGACATCCGCGACACCCTCCATTACGGCTACGAACCCGGGCCACGTGAACCGGGTTCCGCTATCCGGTTGGACCGTCTCGACGCACTCGGGACGATGCTCGGCGAAGCAAATCCCGAGTATCGGCCCGGCGCCCAGATGGGGGTCGAGCTGAATCGGGTCGCGGGATACATGGCGGGTGTGCCTACCTATGCCGACCCGCACGTGGTTCCCACACCCGATCCTTCCTATTACGACAAGACCGCGCGGACGTTCCTCGACATCGGTACGCGCAATCCTGATGCGTCGTACCACCTGTTGTCGGGTACCGATGTCGACGGTTCCCCGGCACAATTCGACCGCGACGAAGTACTCGTGCCCCTGCTCACCCGCGAGTGGGAGGACGACGGCGCCACCCTTGCCGGTCTCACCGACTGGATCGCCGCCGACGCAATCCCGCCCGACCCGACCGATCCCGTCGACGTCGCCCGGGCAGAGCGGGCAGGGCAGGCGGCCTTCGGTCTGGCCGAGTCGCTGTCGTCACCCGAATCGGGATGGGACGGCAGCAACAACTTCGATCGCTTCCTCCACATGCCCGGGGCGGATGGACTTCTTTCCGACCGCACGATCGGAGAGGTCAACCCCCTTGCAGTACAGTCCTTCTCGGAAGCACTGGCACCGTATGTGTCCGACATGGTCGGAGCCGACGAGGACGCCACACCCACCCACGGCTTCGGCGACCTCGGCCCTGTCCCCGCAACCCGGGTGTTCACCCTCCTCGACACCGACCCCGCAGCCGGTGCGCTCGTCAACGGCGCAGCACTCGCGCAGGCCACCGACTTCGATCGACGGTTTGCGCTGGATCAGGTGGGTGGTGAGGGGAAGTACAGCTACGGAACGTATTCGGGCCGGTTGCAGAGTCTCGTAGAGGTGGGATTGAGCAGTGCGTACGAGAACGAGAGAGCCATCGAGCAGGCTGCGATCGACACCCGAAACCAGTACCGTTCGGACGCGTATGCGGTGGCGCAGACGCTTGTCACCGGCGCTCTGACAGCGCTTCCGGGCGGGATGGTGGTCGGGCCGATGGCTTATTCGACCGGGGTCCTCCTGGACTCCGAAATCATCAATGCTGAAGGACGATACGTGGGTCACGCATCAGGAATAGAGGGTCTGGATACCTCGATGTATCTGACGGAGACAAGCGCGCGAAGCACCACAAATTACAACATGTTCAGCGCGCTCATTGAATCAGGAACAGTAGACAGGAACACTCTGCCCGCAGATTGGATAGACAGCGGTGGCCTCAAACAACAAAATGCCTTTGCTGGAAATGCGTTGACCGACCAAGTACCCGACCTCCTGGCCAACGCCGGTGTCCCAAAGGATGTCCAGGCGTACTACCTGGGCGTATCTGCAGCAGGCCAACAAGACCTCCTCGACATCGTCTACGCAGATCGAAGAGATGGTTCGTCCGGCTTCCGCGAGGTATTACTGGGCGACGTAGTCCCGTCCGGTGGCGAGCGTTGGGACTACTCACAGTGAAATCCACTTACAGATCGATCCTTCGAGCTTCTTGGATTGCGGTGAGTATTCTTGTGTTTTCCTCCTGCTCGCAGGACACACAGGAGCAACCGACGACCGAACCCGAGCCGACGATCCCTCGCGAGTATCAGCCTCCCACGCAAGTTCTCAACGCCACCTACGTGTGGTCCGCAGAACCTGAGATCGATCTGTTCGACGGGCGCGGCCGACTCATCCGCGCAGCAGAAGAAGCGAAGACCATCGCGCATTACGGCGGACTCGATGTCACCTACCCAGGTTTTGCCGACGTTCTCAGCTATGAGTACGCGAGCCGCATCGACGCACGTCCCTATCACGCTCTCGCTGGTACCGCACGCGCCCACATCCTCCAAGTTACCGAGACCGAAACCGGGTTCGACGCCACAGTGTGCACACAACCGTCTCATCTCGGAATTCGTTGGGACGACGGTGAATATCGGATCACCACGCTCTCAGGCCGAGAGAGCTACGTTCAGTTCACTCGCATCGTCGACAGTGCAGAGCACCCACAGCTCGAACTCGAACCACGATGGCCCCCCATCGATCGAACAGATCCATATCCTGCATTGCAGGATATGCCGGTATCCGAAAACCAATGGTCCGCACCCACCGAAGACCTCTTCTCCGATACCGGCTACACCATCACCTTCGGCGCCGACCTCGGCGAAACAATGCACCGCTGCCAAGACTGGGGACGCAGCATCGAACCCGACGTCCCGGCCGAGGGTTCCGAAACCATCCGCTCCCCCATCCCACCCAGAACCCTGCCCGCCTACCCCGGCTGGTGACACAAAGGAGAACGTCGTGACCCGAACCGAAGAGTTCTCGTCGAAGGTCCGCAGGATCCAGAACGAGATCGACGTGATCAGAGGCAACGGAACGTCGCACGGGATCCAGATGACCGTGTCCCCCACGGGCCGGATTCTGGGTCTGGAGATCCCTCCCCACGCGTACGACCTGTCGCCTCGTGCTCTCTCCGACCACATCGCGAGCGCGCACGCGTCTGCCTATTCGGACGCGAATGAGAGGGCTCGGAACGTCAGGGCGGAACTCGCCGAAGACCCGAGGGTTCGGCGCATCCTCACCGAGACCTGAGACTCGTCGCCGCGTCGCCCTCGGGCGAAGGGGGAGAAGTAGGTTATTCCGGCGACACGTGCGTCACCTTCTTGAAGCCGCTCGCGGTAGCCCGGTCCACGCCTGCCTTCACAATGCCGAAGATCAGCCCCTGGACTGCCGCCGCAACGAGCACGTCGCGGGTCTTCTGCGACAAGTCCTGCGGTTCGGGCTTCTCACCACTACCGATCCGCTTCCATACCTGATTGAAGACCGCACCGGCGAGCAGGCCTCCACCGACGCTTGCTGCAAGGGCGAGTGGTTTGTAGAAGATCACGCGTGCGTCGGCCATGGGTTGCTTCCTCCTCCATTGCGGCACCGGCCGGTGCCGCCATCTCCGTCCGAATTACCCGCCGCGTCTCCCCCGCAAACAGGCCATTGATCGGGGGTTTCCGACGAGGCCTCTCCGGGTACTCCTGCCCTGGCCTCGATACGGGGCAAATGCGACTCGTAGGCGGAGGTCACGGACGTGGGAACAAAATGAGGACAGGCGAAGTCGGCCGTGGTGCCCGAAGAGCCGCACGCAGCCGAGGATTCGAACGCGGCGCACGATTCGGCCATGTCGTCAGTGGAGTACTCCATCTGCTGATCGGCATGCTCGCCGTCGCGGTCGCTTTCGGTTCGAGGGAGAACATCGATCAGTCGGGCGCGCTGGCCACACTGGCCGACAAACCCGGAGGTCGCATCGCGCTATGGGTTCTTTCGGTGGGATTCGTCGCGATGGCACTGTGGCGGGTGGTCGAGGCGGTGTGGGGCGGGCAGAGTGAACACGCGAGGTCGAACTCACCGCTGGACCGCGTCAAAGCCATGGGAATCGCCGCCGTGTACGTTGGATTATCTTACTCGACAATTGGTTTCGCGCTGGGATCCGGAAAGTCCAGCGGCGAGCAGAATGCCGCGCTCAGTGCCCGGCTGATGCAATCGTTGCCGGGCAAAGCGCTGTTGATCGTCGCTGCGCTGATCCTCTTGGGTGTCGGGGGTTATCACGTGTACAAGGGCGTCACACGGGGATTCCGCGACGACCTGACTACCTATGACCGGACCGGGGCGGGCAGGTGGATCGAGCCCCTCGCCGTGGTGGGTTACGTCGCGAAAGGGATCACGATCGTCGGAGTGGGAATCCTCGTGGTCATCGCCACGGTGCGGAGCGACCCCAGCCAGGCGACCGGACTGGATGGAGCATTGAAGACGCTGGGGGCGCAGCCGTTCGGCGCGGTGCTGCTCACTTGCGCAGGGGCCGGTGTGGCGATCTACGGTCTGTACTGCTTTGCGATGGCCCGCTACGCCAAGATGTAGAAGCGCGCCCCCGTCACCCGCGTCGAGGGCGGAGTCGTTTCCTGCGCGGCAGACGCTTCCCGGGTAACAAGGGGCGCTGACTGCCCCGAGGGTCGACGGCGAGCAACACCATCACCGCACCGAGTGCGATATGGAGCCAATTGTCGGCGTTGTTGACCGGGAGTACGTTGGCGACACTGTGGTGATCGATGAGCATCCCGTACACCGCCAACGCCACGTAGATACAGCCGCCGGCTACAAGATAAATGCGCGACCAGACCAAGCGGCGCGCAGCGAGCACACCGGCTCCGCCGAAGGTCAGGTGCACGACATTGTGCACTACCGACACCTGGAAGAAGCCGAGCAGATGCGCCTGCGAATCGGCTCCCACGTGCAGGATCGTGCCGTAGTTGGACGTCAGGCCGGGGACGAAGCCGAGGACGCCGATGATCAGGAAGACGAAGGCGACGACGAGCGCGTAGCCCTGCACTCGGCGCCGAGACGCGAAAATCGGATCGTCGACACTCATCGCTGCCTCGGTATCGTGCACTGAAACGGTCGGGAAAACGGAGATACCCACTCGACGGTGGCGCCAAACGGGGTGCCAAACGGGGTGCAGGATCGGCCGATCGGGTCCGCCGCGACCACGAAGATGAAGAGCCCGCAAATAACAACTGGCCGCAGCGAGAATATCAGCTGCGACCAGAGGTAACGAAAGAATAACTTGGGGTTCCCGAACTTGAAACCCCAGGTTCCGGTGAGGTCTGTCACACGGTGTCGCGCTCCCATACCCGGTGCGACCCGAGAAGTTCGAGCACTTGGGAAACCAGTGTCTGGGGATCGCTTGCCGTGGCGACACCGGGTGCCGCGGTGTTCCCGAGCGCCCCGGTTCCGGCCCCCCACGCTCCGAGCGCCTTCTGATGCCGGAACAGCTCGTCGACGAGCACGCTCACCCGAGCATCTGCGGGCGACGCCACGAAGAGCACGGCGTCGAACTCGATCGACCTCGCGGTCAGGAAGGTGCGCGAGACCGGTACCGCGCCTGCGCCCAACGTTCCACCGTGCGGCGCGATGACCAGCGGAACTACGCCTGCGGCGTCGAGCGCTCGGACCGCTGCCTGCAGTTCACCGACATCGGTGGCATCGTCGGCCACGATTCCCACGACACGCCCGTCGACGGGCCACGTCGAACCGACCTGCGACAATGCCGGGCTCGGCGTGGGATCACCGAGGGGCACGGTCGGTTCCGGAGCCGGAAGTCCGAGTCCGGCAGCCACCGTCGCACACAGGTCGCGATCGATGTTCGCGAGCTCCTGCAGGCCGCGTTCCTTGATCGCCTGTTCGTAGCACTTTCCGAGTTCGAACGTATAGGCACCGGCCACATGCTGCTTCTCGACCTCGGACAAGCTCACATAGAACAAGCGGACCTGCGAGAAGTGATCGTCGAACGACCGCGCGGCCGCGCGTTCCTTCTTCGCAACCGGAAGCTCGTGCGGGAAGTCGATGAAGGCCCCATCCTCGAGCGACGCAGTGAACGGACACCCTCCGTCGAGCGAGTTCGGTCGATACGGTGCAACTCCCGTGTGCACCGCATGCTGGTGGAAACCGTCGCGGAGCATGTCGTTGACCGGGGCGTGGGTGCGGTTGATGGGAATCTGGGCGAAGTTCGGGCCGCCGAGCCGTGTGATCTGCGTGTCGAGATAGGAGAACAGACGCCCCTGCAGAAGCGGGTCATCGGTGACGTCGATACCCGGGACGAGATGCCCTGGGTGGAATGCGACCTGCTCGGTCTCGGCGAAGAAGTTGCTCGGATTCGCGTTGAGCGCCATGGTGCCGATGATCTGCACCGGCGCGAGTTCCTCTGGAACGATCTTGGTGGGATCGAGCAGGTCGATGCCCTCGAACATCTGCTCCGGAGTATCCGGGAACACCTGCACACCGAGATCCCACTCCGGATACGCGCCCGCCTCGATTGCATCGGCGAGGTCACGTCGATGAAAGTCGGGGTCGAATCCGTTGATCAACTGGGCTTCCTCCCACACCACCGAGTGCACTCCGAGGCGCGGCTTCCAGTGGAACTTGACGAGCGAGGTCCCCCCGACTCGTTGATCAACCGGAACGTGTGGATACCGAAGCCTTCCATCATCCGGTACGACCGCGGGATTCCCCGATCGGACATGTTCCACATCGTGTGCGCGGCGGCCTCGGTGTGGAGGGTGACGAAATCCCAGAACGTGTCGTGGGCGCTCTGGGCCTGCGGGATCTCACGATCAGGATGGGGCTTACCCGCATGGATGATGTCGGGGAACTTGATGGCGTCCTGGATGAAGAACACGGGAATGTTGTTTCCCACAAGGTCGAAGACACCCTCATCGGTGTAGAACTTGGTTGCGAATCCGCGAGTGTCGCGCACCACGTCGGCCGAGCCCCGCGAACCGAGCACCGTCGAGAAGCGCACGAACACCGGAGTTTCCACACCCTTGCCGAGGAATCCGGCACAGGTCAGGCTCGTCGCGGCACCGTTACCGCGAAACACTCCGTGTGCCGCGGCGCCGCGTGCGTGCACGACACGCTCGGGGATGCGTTCGTGGTCGAATTGTGTGATCTTTTCGCGGAGATGGTGGTCCTGCAGCAGGGTGGGGCCGCGTTCCCCTGCCTTGAGGGAATGATCGGTATCTGTGAGACGCGCCCCCTGCGCGGTGGTCAGATAGCGGCCCTGCTGCGCGCGCTTGCGCTCCGCGTCGACCGGAGCGCCGGATGCGGTCACTCCGGCGGGTTCGGACTGGTCGGGTTTGGCTTCGAGCGGGTCCACCGGCGTCGTGGGCTCCTCGACGCTCGGTTCAATGGATGACGGTGTACCTGGAATCTTGGGGGTCTCGCCGGGCATGTGGTTACTCCGACCCAAGAGGAGCTGGGCTGTATACGACTACCCTGCGGACTACCCTCCGGCTCGAGGAACAAACGTCGTCACCGGAGCCCGTGCCACAACTGACGCAGGTCGGGCTCGGCATCGTCGACGGTCTCGCAGATCTCACCGAAGACCATCTCGGTACGCTGCTGTCCATACGCTGCCCACCCGGGCGCACCGGTCGTCACGAAGGTCACCCACGCCTGATGCATTCGTTGCGCGAGTCCCTGAGGAGGCGTGGGCCCTGCCAGGGCGCTATTGCCCGGGACATGGAGGTTGTCGAACGCGAAGCCGATGTCCAGCGCGTGCGTCGCACCGAGCCGGCCATCGAGTACGGGTGTTTTCCAGTCGAACCGATACACGTAGGTGGCGACGTCATGCGCGGCACGCGCCTCGGCGATGCGCACGGCCGGAATCCGATACATCCAGTCACGCAGCACATGCATGAGCACCTGCCCCGGTGTCGAGTCCGGCCGGGCCGACCGATAGGCATCGAGGGCGGCGGGTTCGGTGAGCCCGTACCGGGCCGCGAGTACGCGAAGACTGTTGTCGTCGATCATCGAATCGACTCCTGAGGGCACGAAGAACAAGGTCATCTCGTCCTCGTTGTGGCCGATCAGGAGATCGACGTCGGAGCGGGCCTCGGCAGCGAGACGGTCGATGGGCAGCTCCGGCAGCACCGTGCCGTCGATATACGGCTCGAATGCCATTGCATGAGTGGGTATCTCACCCCATTTCGCGGCGTCCTTGTCGCCACGGATACGCATGGTCAGCTCTTCCTGCGCCGTGATGAGCCGGTCGGGGTCGACAGCCGAGAAGCCCGCGCGAGTGGGTTCGATGTCGAGAGCCTCGGCGAGCGCACCCGACACCGTGCGCGCAGTGTCGGCCGACAGCGCCGAATGCCCCGCTCCGCTCTGGGCTATCGCCCTGTGGAACAGGCCTTGCGCCGCGGGCATCGCGAGCAGCGCCCCGACGCTCATCCCACCCGCCGACTCACCGACAATCGTCACCGAATGGGGATTGCCGCCGAACTTCGCGATGTTGTCCCGGACCCATTCGAGCGCCGCCAGTTGATCGAGCAGACCCCGGTTGGCCGGGGCATCGTCCACCAGCGCGAAGCCCTCGGCCCCGAGCCGGTAGTTGATACTGACGAAAACCACGCCGTCGCGTGCAAAGTTCGCTCCGTCGTAGATCGGTATCGCACTGCTGCCGTGGACGAATGCGCCGCCGTGGATCCACACGAGCACCGGCAGCGAAGCCTCGAGGTCGGGGGTCCACACATTCAGGTTCAGCGGGTTCTCACCCGGAATCATCACCTCCTCGAGCAGCTTGTCGAGCGGTGGTCCGTAGGGCGGTTGAGGTGCGGTCGGACCGAATTCGGTCGCGTCTCGCACGTCGGTCCAGTGAGGTGCAGGTTCCGGCGCGGCGAACCGGCGGTCGCCGGAAGGCGTGGCCGCATACGGAATACCTTTGAACACTGCAGTGCCGTCCACGACCCTTCCCCGTACCCGGCCACGTGTGGTCTCGACGACGGGATTCATTCGCTCTCCTCATGTTCGGGCTGTGATCGTCAGCATCGCATGCCGAACCGGCGACGCGCAGGGAACCGACGCCAGAAGTCCCTGTTACGGCACGTTCAGCGCGATGGCGACGTAGCCATGATCAGAGCATTCACTTCCTCACGGGTGAGACCGGAACCTTCGGCGCAGTACGCGTCGAAGGTTCCGGTGCGTGCCGCCGCTGTCATCGCCGCATGTTCCTGGGGACCGTACGGATCGAGTAGGTCGGCCTGCACGCCCGCGCGTTCACCGTGCGCACGTGCAGCTCCGAGGACACGCGCCGCGTCTGCTGTCCGTCCTGCTTGCGCGAGGGCTGCTGCCGCGGTGTGCATGGTGACGATCCACCCGGTGACTTCGGCGTCCTCTTCGAGAATCGGGAGGATCTCACGTGCGAGTGCCAGACCTCGACGGTGGTCGTTGGAGTCCGCGGCGATCTTGGCCAGCGCCCACAGCGAACAGATCGGTACCCATCGATAACCGCACCGGCGGCCGACGTCGACGGATGTCCGCAACGTCTCCGGTGCCGCACTGTCACCACCACCCCGCTGGGCTATCCCCAGCACCATCAGTAGTGAAGCCGCGATCCAGTCGTCACCGAGCGAACCTGCGACTTCGAGCCTTCGCTGCACGATGCCTACGGCCCCACCGTGGTCGCCGCACACCGTTCGGTAGTACGCCCGCAGGGAATCTGCGTAGGCGATCTCCGCTGCATCGCCGGCCTCATGGAGTATCGACCACGCCCGTTCACTGTGGTGCAGGGCGGATTCGGAATCGCCGGTGAGATCGGTCAGGAGTGCCGTGCCCATGAGCGCCCTGCCGAGATGCGCCGCTTTCGGCACAATCGGATGCCGGTCGACACCGTCGATCCCGAATCGCAAGAACCTCAGCCCTTCCGACACATTGCCTTGCCGGTACCAGAACCAGTACAGCGCACCCGACAATTCGAGAACGTAATGGGAGTCGCCCCGGTCGACCGCTGCGGTCAGCGCTGCTCGATGCTCCGCGCTGTCTGCGAAGAGCTCGGACACTGCATTTCGCGCACCGGACCCACGCAGTTCGGCGGCCAGGGCGGTAGCTCTGCGGACCACCCAGGCGTAATATTCAGACGCAATGCGCTCGCGCTCGTCAGGCAGCATTTGTTGTGCTGCAAATTGTTTTATCGTCTGCAGCATCACATATCGCCGGGTCCGGGTACCGGGTACCACCGACAGCAACGATCGCCGCACCAATGCGCGTACGGTCTCGACCGCGCGAAGCGGCTCGGTCTCGCCGAGCAAGGCCGCAGCTCCGTGGATGTCGAAACTTCCGGCGAACACCGACAGTGCACGCAACGCCGAAGCCGCTGTGTCATCGAGTGACCGATAACTCCAGCCGACAGTGTCCATCAGACTGCGTCGGCGTGCTCCGAGACGTCTCGGACCTTCGGTGAGCAGAGTGAACCGATCGGTCAACCCATCGGCGATCTGCTCTTCGGACAGCACACACAATTGTGCAGCGGCGAGTTCGAGCGCAAGCGGAAGCCCGTCGAGGCCTTCACAGATCCTGTGTACCGATACGCGATCCGAGTCCATCAGTGTCCAGCTCGAATCGAATGAAGCGGCGCGATCAGCGAACAGTTCTTCAGCAGAATCGTGATCGAGAGGCCTCACCTCGTATCCGAATTCGCCGTCCACGTCCAACAATTCCCGACTGGTGGCAAGAATGCGCACGTGCGGGCACTGCGTGAGAAGCACCGACACGAGGTGTGCCGCTGCGTCGACGAGGTGCTCACAATTGTCCAGAATGAGATAGGTCGTGCGTGAGCCGATCAGCTCGGCGAGTTGCTCCGGAGTGTCCACGCTCGGCACACCGAGTGTCTGCGCCACGGTCACAACGATCGACGACTCGTCGACGACTCCGGCAAGGTCTACGAACCAGGTGCCGTCGCCGATTCGCACACCTGCGGCCACATCGAGGGCAAGGCGCGTCTTCCCGACTCCGCCCGGGCCGAAGAGGGTGACGAGAGCGTGCTTGCCCAGCAGTTCCGGCACCCGCGACAGGTCACCCGCACGTCCGATCAACCGACTGCGAGAAACAGGCAGGGCCGGAGGCATCTTCGGCGGCTCATCGGTGATCACTGCGGCCTCGGGCGCCGGCGCTGGCGGCACCGGCACCGCATCATCCACGACCTCGTGCGAGAGGATCTTTCGCTCGAGTTCCACGATGAGCGCACCTGGATCGACACCGAGCTCGTCCATCAGTGTCCGCCGCAGCGTCCGAATCGCGGCAAGCGAGTCGGCCTGACGACCGCTCAGATACATGGCACGCGCCAGCAACGCCCACGCGTTCTCGTCGAGCGGATACCGATTTACGAGAGCCTCCGCGGTACGGAGGGCCTCCTGGGCGCGTCCGCGCGAGAGGTCGATGTCGACGAGTGCACACGATGCGTCGCGGTACAGCCCGTCCAGTCGTGTCCGTTCGGGAACGATACCGGCGAGGTGTGCAGTGTCCTGATACGGTTCGCCCCTCCACAGCCCGAGCGCCTCGTTGAGAAGCACTGCGGCATCGTCGGGAGCAGACGGCGCCGATCCGGCGCGAACACCGTGGGCCTCCCTCACAAGAGCATCGAATCGGGCCGAGTCCAGTTCAGCGACCCGCAATGCATAGTGCGATCCGCTGCGCACAACCGGACCGTGCTGCCCGCGGCCACGCAGAGGATCGAGATGACGCCGCAGCTTCGACACGGCGAAATGCAGTGCGTTCGCCGTCGGCGCCGGAACGTCGTGCCACACATCGGCGAGAAGCTGCGCCGCACTCACCGCGTGCGGCGCCGCGACCGCAAGTGAAGCGAGCAGGGCGCGTTGACGTGGTCCGCCGAGATCGACCGACACACCGTCACGGAACGCCGTGACCGGGCCGAGAACACAGACGGTGATCCGTGCAGGTACCGAGCCCACGTGACATCCCCCCGAACGGTCACGGCCCCACTTCCGGGGACCTGCAGACCTCGAGGTTACCGCCCTGATTCCGCACACATCCCTGCATAGATCCCCTGGCGCTCGAGCAGCTGTGCGTGGCTGCCGCGTTCGACGACCCTGCCTGCCTCGAGCACCAAGATCAGGTCGGCGGTGCGCACCGTCGACAAGCGATGTGCGATGACGATGCGGGTCTGGCGCAGCTGCCTGAGTCCGGTTACCACCGCAGCTTCGGTCATGGAATCCAAGGCGCTCGTCGCCTCGTCGAACAACAACACCCGAGGTCGAGTCAAGAGTGCACGAGCTATCGCCACGCGCTGCTGCTGCCCACCGGAGAGACCACTTCCCTCGCGGAGAACCGTGTCGTAGCCCATCGGCAGCGCAACAACATCCTCGTGGATCTGCGCGAGAGAGGCCGCGTGCACGATATCCGTGAACGGCGCATCGGGATTGCCCGTAGCAATGTTGTCAGCGATGCTCCCGGTGAACAGGGTGCTGTCCTGTGTCACCACGCCGAACTGTGCACGCAGTGACCGCGCCTCCAAGCACCGCGCGTCGAGTCCGTCGTAGAGAACGGTGCCTTCCTCTGGGACGTACAACCCGAGCAGTAGGCGCGCGAGCGTGCTCTTCCCCGAACCCGACCGCCCCACCAACGCGACTGTGGTGCCCGCCGGAATATCGCACTCGATGCCGCGGAGTACCCACGGGGACCTCGGACCGTAACGAAACCCGACACCCCGAAGCCGGATCGCTCCCGAAAGTTGCGGCGCCGTAGTTACGTCGAGACCTTCCTGTTCCACATCCGATTCGAGGATGTCCTGAAGGCGCCGTGCATATGCCGCAGCGGACTGCAGATACTGCACGAGTGTGAGCAACGACGTCACGCATCCGAGCGCCACCACTGCCATCCCGTTGACCGCAATCAGCTGACCGAGAGAAAGCCTGCCGCTCACCACATGAACCGCCCCGACGAACAGGAGCACCGCGGGCGCAACCGCACGCAAAGCCGCCTGTGCGGCGTCGACCAGTCCCGACACGAGCGAACTGCGGACCGACACGGCGAGAGCATGTTCGAACAATCGCTTCCACCGGGCAATCACCACAGCCTCGGTTCCCGACGCCTTCACCGTCTCGACACCGCGAATACTCTCGATGAGCGTGCCCTCCGCTTCGGCCGCCGTCGCAGCCTCACGTTGCAAGAGATCGACAACTCGTCGATGCACAACGCCGATCAGCAACGCCTGCACCACTGTCAGTGCCAGCAGTCCGACCCCGACGCTCGGTGCCCACCACATCACTATTGCGACATAGGTGAGGGCAAGTGGACCGTCGAGCAGAGCAGCCACAACCCTCTCGGTGAACAGATCACGAATTGTACTGATACCGCCGATGCGTTGAGCAACGTCGTTGGTGCCCCGTCGCATGAAGTACGTGAACGGCAGTGCGAACAGTCGCTCGACCGAATAACCGGTGAGCACGGCATCGACCCGCCGACGGATCCGAGCGATGACCACGGTACGCAGTGCCCCCAGAGCAAGGAGTACGAAGGCGATACCCACGACCACAATCGCAAGGATGCCCAGGAGCCCGAAATCGGACTCGGGAATGACCCTGTCGATGAACATTGCGGTGAGCAAAGGGACTATGACACCGACGATCTGCAGAATCACCGCTGCACTCAGGACCCCGGCAAACGATGCGCGGTTGCCCCGCCACACGAGTCCGAGGAAGTCTCGCCGCCAGCGGGTATCGCGGTGCCGTACCTGCCGCGTTCTCGACGATATGTCGCCCGCACCGAACTCGAGCACCACACCCGAGTACCGCTCCGCGAAATCAGTGTGCGACAGGCGCTGCCGTCCCCGACTCGGATCCACCACCACCACGTATCGCGCCGTCGCACGGTCGACAACGACGAAATGGTTGTGATCCCAATGCACTACGGCCGGCAACCTCGTGTGTCCGTCGGCGATCGACTCGGCGGGCCGGCCGAACGCGCGCACGTCCAGACCGTAGTCGCGGGCAACCTGAACCAGTGCGAGCGCCGTCGTCCCGTCGCGCCCGACTGCAAGGTTGTCCGCCACGTCGTTGACCGGCATCGGTGCACCGTAGAAGTCGAGAATCATGGCCAGGCATGCTGCACCGCAGTCCGAGATCCCCGACTGGTGTCGCAACCGAACCCTGCGCGTCACGACTTTGCCCCTGTCATGACGCCATGCCCGCCGTCACGCGATCGGTCTTCTCGGCCTCTCCCCAGAACCACTCGACACGCGCGGCGCGCCTGCGCTCGGCAAGCCACTCGTCGAACAGTCGACGCTCGACGATGTGCAGAGCAGCGGCGTCGTTCCGCGTTCGATACACGGCGAGGACCTGCACAACCTCCCATTCGCCATAGCTCACCTCGGCTGCCATCACCGTCCCCGGCTCCGCAGCGAAAATCAGATTTGCGAGTTCGCCGTCAAGATCGCCGCGCCCGACGTCGCAGAATTCCGCCTTCCCGCGACCGTCGGCTACGACAAGCCCCAGTTCGCCTGCAAAGTAACGGATCGCGTCATCCGCCTCGTAGGTATGAACGTCGGCAACCCGTGCCGCGAACTCGCGTGCCTCTGCACGGTCCGGGAAGACAGCGCGCGCGATACGCGCACGGTCGAGGGTCTCTCCATGCTCGCGCAGCCACGCAGACGCACGATCGGCGACCACGCGACGACGAAGGCTCGCAAGCTCGGCTTCGTGCCGGACTGTTCGCTCGAACATGATTGGGCTCAGATGATTCTGCGCCATCCATGCCTCGGTTTCGTGACGAGTGAGCAGACCTCGCGCCCGGCGGAACGCGTCGAGAGCGTCCTGCATCTGTGCGTCGGTCAACTCGACAGGGGCTTCCTCGAGCTCGATACGTATCACGCAAGCATCGATGAGTCCGGTGAGGAGGTCCGGACGATCCCACATCCCGTCGAGATGCAGAATGGTTTCGCCGACCGTGAGTGTCTCCCCGTCGACGGACAACAGGGTCGATTCACCGGCTCGTCGTGCTCCTCGAAGCGGCCACGGCACAGTCGAGGGCGGCGACCACGACACCGTTGTCACGTTTCCCTCCGTGTCGGTGATGAGCAGTGCGCTCTGGGACGATTCGTCGAACGGTTCCACGTGTCGCACGAGCCGCATCCGGACTTCGGGATTCTTCTCACGTAGGACACGGAGGGCTTCCGATGAGTGCGCTTGCTCGTCGCCGAATGGACTGTTCTTCAGGCGGATCACATCCAGGAGCGCCGACAGTAGACTCGCGTCGACGCAATGGTCTTGCGACGGCATGGTGGGGGTCATCGGAAAGCTCCGTTCGTCGAGGATCGTGAAAACCGTTCGTCGGAGGACACCAGCAGGTCTGCTACCGCGTCCGCAATCGGGATACCTGTCGCTTCTTCGAGCCACAGCCATTGGCCGCCTGGATTGATCTCTAGGAAGACATAGCGCCCGTCGGGTGTGAAGATCAGATCCAGTGCGCCGTAGTTCAGGTCGAACTCGGTCACGAGTCGAACGCAGCGCTCGGCTATTTCGTCCGGCAGCGAGTGAACTGCGTACAGGCCTTGCGTGGAGTCGTACTTGCGCCAGTCGCCGCGAGCATGATTGCTTCGCTGGCTGTCGATTTCAACCGCAAACGCACGATCACCGACGACTGTCACCCGCAGTTCGACGAGTTTGGGTACGTAGGCCTGCGTGATCACCGGGCAGAAACGGATCGCATCGGCCGAAGCGAGATCCATAGTGGTAGGTACCTCAGAGAATCGAACGAAGCTGCGTCCGCCCACGCCAAGACTGGGATTGTCCAAGGGCTTCGTGATGATTTGTCCGTCATGGTGATCCCAGAAATCCAGAAACTCTTCCGGATCCGTCGTGACGAGTGTCGGAGGTATCTCCAAACCGAGCGCACCCGCACGAGACAGTTGTTCAGGCTTGCATGATGCATGTCGTATGGACCGCATTTTTCCAGGTACCGAAAGGCAATCCAGACTGTCCCATATGTACGCGGAGAACGTACCGCCTTCGTCCCGAACGCATTCTTGTGCAATGGGATCCTCGATTTCGGGCGCTGGGGTGGTCGGGCTGGGTCGGCGGCACCAGATGCTGTCGACAGCATTGAGATCAAGAGGACGCCCCGACCCGAGAAGCGTGCGTCCGATGAGTCCGGACCGGTCGTACGACACAGACATTGCTGCGTTGGATGGGAAGTCACCCGGATCGAAGATTGTGTACCTCGCCTGGCGCTGGATCAGCCGTTCGATCACGGCGTCCGCGTGCAAATCACCGGGTTGAGTAAGGACGAGAACATGAGGCATGGGACGAAACCCTCCAGGACAACCCGGGGCACACTGTGGTGCCCCGGGCCAAAGACCGCTACGGATCCCCCAAGGGGGACACAGTTCAGTTCGCCTGCGTGGTTCTCAGCATCGGCTCCGCGGGTCGCCGGGAAGGGTCCGATCCGGCGCGTTACCCGATTCCAATTTGAGCACGGTCGGTTGTTGACAGATTTTCGGCATGCCGCCCACGACACCGGCCAGGTGTGACTCGTCCAGTTCGGCGCCGGCCGCGGAAATCGTGTCGATTGCGAACTTGCTCATTCGGCTCTCCTCGTGTGTTCCGTGCCGGACCTCCCGGCAGCACGGATATCGTCACGAGGGCCACTGTGCAGACTCTGAGCAATGAATTAGCGCAGCAGATACACTGCTGCTGGACACGACTCGGCGAGGGACACAATTGTGCGTCCCTCGCCGAGTCGAGTGACCGGTATTCCGGACTCAAGGCAGGATTGGATCGTCCCCTTGGATAGGGCTATCGGGGGTGCAGCCGGTCCGCTCCCTGTCACCCCGACTCGTGGGCCGGCCGCCGACAATCCGAGCAAGCCGTGATTCGTCCAGTTCCACGCCCTCCACCGGAATTGTGTCGATGACGAATGTGCGCATGTCAGATCTCCTCGCGTCGCGTGCGTGCCGGACGTTCCGGCACAGGGTCACGTTCGCGGAAGGCACTGTGCGGATTCTGAGCAACTTCGGGCAGGGTTGGGTTCGTGCTACTTCTCCTGCTCGGCAATAATCGCGTCGAGCGCTTCGGCTACGTGCGCTTCGACCGTCGACTTGTCGACACCCGCCGACGACAACGCTCCCGTTCCGTTCTCCAGTTCGAGGAGCGCGAGGAGAATGTGCTCGGTGCCCACGTAGTTGTGGCCGAGTCGAAGCGCCTCCCGGAACGTCAGTTCCAGAGCTTTTCGAGCGCGCGCGTCGTATGGAATGAGCTCGGGTACCTGACCGGTCGTCTTCGCCGGAAGCGCAGCAAGAACGGTACGTCGTAGTTCGCCCTGCGCGACACCCTGCGCGGCCATCGCGCGGGCCGCAAGACCCTCTGGTTCCGCGAACAACCCGAGTACGAGGTGTTCGGGCGTGATCTCGACATTGCCTGCGGCGCGTGCCTCGTTCATCGAGGCCATCACCACGTTCCTCGCGCGGGGTGTGAATCGGTTGAATCCCTCGTTCGGGTCGAGATCGTTGTCGGCCTTGGACACGAATCGCTTCTGGGCAGCCTGTTTGGAGACGCCCATGCGCTGGCCGATCTCCGACCACGACGCACCGGAGCGTCGGGCCTGGTCGACGAAATGGCCGATGAGGTGGTCGGCGACCTCCCCGAGGTGTTCGGCGGCGATCATGGCGTCCTGGAGTTGATCGAGGGCGTCGGGATGAACTTTCTTTATCGCCTCGATGAGGTCGTCGAGGCGAATCGGATGGTTGCTACGCGCTGGTTCCGTCATGCGTCAACCATAGGTTGACGCATGCCCGGTCGTCAACCATGGATTGACGTTGGGTACACCCGGTCGATCAGCCTCCGAACACCGGGCCTCCCCCGAAAATGTTCCGATGCGAATCCGGCTGGTTTCCTTCGATGTCCACGACGCCGTAATCCAACGCGGCCTCGGCTGTGATCAGAGTGGATCCACTGCGTTCGTTCACCTTCGGATCGGTAGCCAACGCAGCGATGACCCGTCCGATGAACTCCGGGGTCTCGGCGTTGGCGAGTGGGAATCCCTGGAAGTTGTCGAGGCCGCGTGCCAGCATCGCTTCGTTCTTCACCAGTCCCGGCCACAACGACAATGCGGTCACGCCGGTGCCGCGCAGGTCGACGGCCATGTCGGCCACCATCTTGTCCAGACCCGCCTTCGACATCCCGTACAGCACCGAATGCAGGTACCCACGGGTGCCGAAGGAGGAGATGTTGACGATCATGCCACTTCCACGAGGCACCATGAGCTTGGCAGCCTCGACCGACGCGACGTAATGAGCTCTCAGACCCACACCGATGAGGCTGTCCCAGTCGTCCACCGGCCGCTTCCAGAACGGCTCACTGAAGCCGGCAAACCCTTTCGGGCTCGCCCATACGTTGTTCACCAGCAGGTCGAGACGGTCGCTTTGTTCGTCCGCGATTCGCGTGAACAGATCCTGGATCTGTTTGTCGTCCAGGTGATCGCACTGTACAGCGATACCGCGTCCGCCTCGTTCGGTGACCATGGCGGCGGTCCGGTCGAGCGGGCCGTCCACGCCGACGGGTCCGCGGGCCGTGACGTAGACCGTCCACCCGGCCGAACCGAGCGCACACGCGACCCCTCTACCGACACTGCGGCTCGCTCCGGTGACGAGGGCGATCTTGCGCTCAGGCATGCTACTGGACCACTTTCACATCGTCTGTCAGGGGACGTTCGATCGACCACAGCACCTTCACGTGGCATCTGGCGACTTTCCATTCGCCGTTCTCGACCACGTAGTCGTCGTCGTAGTCGAGGGCGGTGACCCGTTCGGTGCGGGCGTTCAGATCCACCTGCCGGAAACGCAGCGTCCACGCGCCGGTGGCGGTAGTCGGACCGGTGAGCTGGATGCTGGGGTGCATGCCGTGGTGCATGTCGAGGATGACGTACCGGTCATCGACGCGCTGCAGGGCAATTCTGGAGTAGATGTCGACCAGCCCGTCGGCGTCGTCGAAGCTACCGAGCGCGGGACCGTAGTAGATGTCGGCTCCCCGCGCGATGAAACACGCGCGCATGGCTTCGGGATCCTTGGCGTCACACGCCCGGAAATACCGATGCTTGAGCATCTTGATCTGTTCGAGAGCTTCGAGGCGATCGAGGCGCTCTTCGACGGTCGGCATATCACTGTCCCTTCCGCGTGGATCCGATGTGCCGGACACTAACCGCGTGCGCCGAGCGGGCATACGAAGGCTCCCGCTGGACAGGATCCGTCACCAGGCCACTCTCGGTGATGAGCATCTTCAGTTGTGACATATACATATTCGCTGAGGTATCGGTCACGAATGACATCCCGCCCTCGATAGACAGGTCGTATGCGGATCGAGATATCGGAGGAGTCGTCATGAGTAAGCAGAATATGCGTCGTATGGGTGCTTCGGTGCTCACCGCGGTCGGAATGGGTGCAGCCATGGTTGTCGGTGGAGGAGGTGTTGCGAACGCTGCACCGACGTCCACCGACATGACGTGCACGAGCGCGAATCCGCTTCCGTGGTCGCCGTCGTTCACGTGGTTCGTCCGCGCATCGTCCGGCGGATCACTTCCCCCGGGAGGTGACCAACTGGAGCCTGCACTTCTGCTCAGCGGCGGCAACGATCTACCTCGTCCGACGGGTGGCATCCTCTCGGCCATCGGACCCAACTGGTACGGGACACAGGTACTCGTCGACTGGACCAACCGGAACACGGGCGAGTCCGGGCGCAGCGTCAGCGATCAGGCGGCCTGGAGCCCGAACCCCGGTATCCCGATCAACCACACGTTTACGGGGACGGGCACTGTCGATTTCACCGTGACCATCCAGACCGGCGGAGGATGGTGGTTCATCAACACCAAGAACTCCGTATGCCAGGGCACCATCGACGTCGTCCCCTGAGACCGAGCGACCGACCGACATCGCCGTGGCCGACATCGAGTCGGCCACGGCGAGATTCAGGCAGCAGGGGTCAACGGCGAACGCCGCGCCCCGTAACTGCCTTGACAAGGAACAGCAGAATAACCGCGCCGAGCAGGCACGTCAGGAAGCTGAAGATCAGTCCGCCACCCTCGACGTCGACTCCAAGCAGATTCAGCAGGAAGCCGCCGAGCAGGCCACCGATGATGCCGACGACGATGTTGAGGAGAATGCCCTGTTGGGCGTCGGTGCCCATGATTTTGCTACCGATCCAGCCGGCCAGGCCGCCGATGATGATCCAGCCGATAATTCCGAGTCCGAGCATCGCTACAAGTCCCTTCTCGTGCATCTAGGCAAGCGATGTCCGGCACAGATCCACTCCGTGCCGGACATCGACAGCGTTCTCCCTGTATACCCAACGAGGAGCGGACTACACCTGTTTGCGCAGATTTTCGGATACGTGGCATTCGTGAAGCTGAAGCCCGCACAGTCCGTGAGTTGCCTGGCGACGTCTCACCGCCGCAACTCCACCGTCTCGTTCATGCGTCCCAGTTTGTGCGGATTGGCGATCCCGTAGATGTGGGTGATCCTGCCGTCGGCAACCACCACACTCACCACGACTGTGGCGCCGTTCGCAGTCAGGCGTGCACCCGCCATACCGTTGATCCGGGTGGCGGTCACCTCGAAACCCCGAAGTTTCGGGTAGCGAACCAGCAGCGAGGCGAGCCGGCGCGCTCCGATGATCGGCTTCTTCGATGCCGGCGCCACTCCACCGCCGTCCGCAATCGCGACGACATCCGGGGCGAGGACCTCCATCAACGCCTGGATATCGCCCGTCGTGACTGCTGCCAGGAACTTCTCGACAACCACAGACTGCGCGCCCGGATCGACCGCCATCCGGGGCCGTCGCGCGGCGACATGTCTGCGGGCACGGTGAGCGATCTGCCGGACCGATGCCGGAGTCTTCTCCACCGCAGCGGCGATCTCCTCGTACGGAGTATCGAAAACCTCACGCAATACGAAGACCGCGCGTTCGGCCGGTGCGAGTGTCTCGAGCACGGTGAGCATCGCGATGGAGAGGCTGTCGGCCAGTTCGAGATCTTCCGCAATGTCGGGGGTGGTCAGTACCGGCTCGGGCAGCCATTCTCCGATGTACTCCTCGCGTCGCCGGGCCGAGGTTCGTAACTGGTTGAGCGACAGACGAGTGACGATCCGGACCAGATAGGCGCGAGCGTCGCGTACCTCCGTTCTATCCGCGGCATCCCACCGCAGCCACGCTTCCTGGACGACGTCCTCGGCGTCGGCAGCGGAGCCGAGCATCTCGTACGCGACCGTGAAGAGCAGGCTGCGGTGGGTGACGAACGGATCGTCGGTCATGACTTCGACGCTACGGCGAGTGGCGCAAGATCGCAGCTCGCCGCATATTCCTCCGAACCCACACCGAGCGCGATGTTGGAGCGTGTCGCGAAGTTCGAGAACGCGATGTGGGCCGTCAACTCGACCAGTGCGGCCGGACCGAGTGCATCGAGAAGGCGGGCCGACAGTTCGTCGGTGACGGTGGGTGGAGTAACGCTCATCGCCTCGGCGTACTCCATCACGTCGCGTTCGAGTGGTGTGAACACTTCGGACTCGCGCCACCTCGGCGTCTCACGCGCCTTCTTCTCGTCGAGGCCCTTGTTGTGTGCCTCGAAATACCCGTAATCGAGGCAGAATTCGCATCCGACGAGCGCCGCCACCGCCATTTGGGCGAACGACTTCAGATTCTCGTCGCACCGGTCCCATTTCTTGACTTTGCGGCCGACACTGAGACTGAAGTTCATCACCTTTCGGTTGTGCCACGACACGGCCACACCGTCGGGTACGTTGCCGACCATGCGTCGCGCTATGGCCTTGACGAGTCCGCCGTAGAGTCCGTTCATTTCCGCCGGTGGGATTCTGGTGGTCATCGTTCCTCCGATCGAAGTGGTGTCAACATGAAGACACCGGCGACGCCTCGAATGTGACACCCGGTTCGAAATTCGAGGCTCGATGACCCAGCGCATCGCCGGGCACCGAATACGCCCGCCAATGTAATGAATTCTGTATCGTGCCCGATGTGGAGGGCATGAGAATCTCACGCCGATTTACTTCAGCTGCAGCTGCCGGACTCCTGGGCACTGCAATGTTCGTTGCGGCGCCGGGTGTGGCCAGTGCCGCCGACCCATGTCAGCTCGGATGGTCGAATGTCGGACCGCGATCCTGCGTTATGAACAATGTTGCGACAGCGCCGGTGTTGACGTTGGGAAATGGCATCTGCGCAGGCATATTGAGCGCATCCGGCACCGCGTACGACGGGCCGTTGTACGAGTACTCGAATGCGCCCGGTTCCACTCATTCCGTGGAACTGCGTATCACGCAAGGGTTCTCGCCTTTGGGAGAGTGGGCTCCGACCTTGCTGGCCTGCGACGTCACTGCCATCATCGATTGGCGAAATCTCGACACCGGCCAGAGCGGCTCGGTGAGCCATTTCGTTCCCGCGCGCCACTCGAGCACCTATCCGATGGTCGTGCAGGTGCATCCGGGCCAGGGCCGGGTTCAGCTCACCCTGCGCACAGACCGTCCGAATATCCCGGTGTCGACCGAAGTGATCGTGCCCTGACACCACGACACCTGCAATACCGGGCGCCGAGCCATTACGCAGCGTTGTCCCGGCTCGGCCTCCGGTACTGCAACCACGCCATCGCGGCACCGCACGCAATCACCGATGCCACCGACGCAGCGACCGTCATCACCGTCCATGTGCTCGGCACATCTTCCGGAAAGTCCTGATTCGCTTCGGTGAGCGGGGTGTATGCGGTCCACCCGAACTGGATCATCAGCGGCAGCGCCATCACGGCCGGCAGTGTCAGCGACGTCGCAGTCACAGTTGCGGTGGAGGGCAGGGACGCGACGATCGTGTATGCGGCAGCACACGGTAGGGCGAAGATCGTCGCCACGAAATGCATGTTGTCCCATGGTGCCCGCTCGAAGATCGCTGTTGCCGTGACGAGCGCCAGCACTCCGATCCCGACAAGAGGTACCGGATACCGGCGGCCGAGCCACACACCGAGAGCCACCAGTATCGACGGGATCAACAGGATCGGCCACGCGCCCGGGGTCAATTCCTCTGCTGCACGAGCCGAGACGAGCAGTGCAGTAGCGGCGAGAAGCAGCTTTCCGGAGCGGTTCCGCAAGCTCAGTGCCGCGATGATCACGATCGGCACGATCAGGACGCCCAGAACCCATCGCCCCTGCCCGAAATCGCTCGTCGGCGTGTACAGGGCACCGTCGAACGACCAGTACAAGACGATTGCGATAAAAGGGATTCCGACACCGGCCACCAACTCACGCATGTCCCACGCCCGTGCGTCGCCCGTATCGACACCACCGATCACCACTGTCGCGATCGCGAGGACAGCGACGGCGACCGCCGAGCTCAACCACACGACATTCGCGGGTTGCTCGCTCACCTCGACATACGCCGTCCAGCCGGGGGACGAGGCCGCAAACATTCGGTATTCGGCGATCGGCGACGCCGTCAACAGACCGGCGACCACAGCGCCAGAAAGTACGCTCTGCCGACACAGCAGTTGCGGTCCCCAGCACATCGCCGACAGGCCACCGAGAATCAGGCCCGCGCCGATCGTCGCAGGATAGATGTCGTAACTCCATGCTCCGGGCAACGCGACGATCGCCACGAGCAGAGCCCCTGCGAGGACCGTGGTTGCCACCTGTGAGCGGCCGCGGCACACCGTTGCCGCGAGCATCGCCACGATCGAGCCCGCCGCAGCCGCTGCGACATCGGAATCGAACACCGAGCTCGAGCCGAAGTCGATGTAGGTGTCGACGCTGGGCTCACCCAGTACGACACCTGATGAAACACCCCCGACGACGATGAGGACGCATCGCAAGGCAGAGACCATGCCGCCACCTTCGCCGAACTGCCGGTTCGGGCACCGGCGACACGCCGCTCAGGCCTCACGCGCATCCTCGGCGGCGTAGCTCGCCAGCAGCACACGCTCGGCGTCGCGCTTCGGGAACGCGAAGAACACAAGTGCCGCACCGATGAGGACGATTGCGATTGCTGCCGCATATGCGCGCGTGTCGCCGTCGAGGAATGCTGCTCGGGCTGCGGCGATGATCTGCTGCGCGTACTGCGGATACCGTTCAGCGATGTTCGCCGCACCCGCGAACGATTTCTCCAGTGCGGCCTGCGTCGGTTCGCTGACCGACGACGCCTGCGGATTCGCGGCAATCGTGGCTGCGAACGATGCCGAATACCCCGCTGTGAGCAGCGCTCCGAGTATCGACTGCACTATGGCGCCACCAAGGTCGCGCTGGAGATCGGCTGTTCCGGAGGCCATGCCCGCGCGCGACACCGGCACCGAGCCCGTCAGTGAGTGGGATGCCGGTGTGCCTGCCAGGCCGACGCCTGCGCCGAGGAACATGAAACCCAGCGCAACAACCCAATAGTGGGCATCGGCGTCCCACATCATCAGAGCCACCACCAATCCGAGCACGATTGCGACGTATCCCAGCAGCAGCGTGAACCGAGCCCCGTGCGACTCGACGAGCTTCGCCGATTGCGGCGCCACCAGCACCATCACCAACGCCGCGGGAAGCGCAGCCGATCCCGCGGCGAGAGTCGAATACCCGAGGACGTTCTGCAGGTACTGCTGGCTGATGTACATCGTCCCCATCAGCGTGCCGAACACGATGATGCCCGCAACAGCCGCGACCCAGAAGGTCCGACGCCGCGCGATCCGCAGATCGAACAGCGGATTCCGCGCCCGCAGTTGACGGATCACGAAACCCACACCCGAGGCGGCAGCGATCGCGAGCGCAGACACGGCGACGGTGGTCATTCCGTCCACCGGAGCAAAGTTGATACCGACGACGAGTGATCCGACCAGGACTACCGACACGATTCCGCCGAGGTGGTCGACGGGGTCCGTCGACTCGTTGACGTGGCTCGGCACGAACACGATCGTGAGTCCGAGCGCCACGAGTGCCAGCGGGATCGTCACGAGAAACACCGATCCCCAGAAGAAGCCTTCCAGCAGCGACCCGGCGACGAGCGGCCCGAGCGCGGTGAGACCACCGCCGATCGACGACCACAACGCGATTGCTCGGGTCCGGCCCGCTCCCGACCACAGCGCCGTGATCAGCGCCAACGTCGTCGGATAGGCGAGCCCAGCCGACACTCCCCCGATCACCCGGGCCAGAAACAGGATCCCCTCGTTCGGTGCAAGGCCCGCGACGAGCGACGCGGGCACCGACAGCGCCATGCCGAGGAGCAGCATGCTCTTGCGTCCGTAGCGGTCGCCGATGGCGCCGAGATAGAGGACGGACGCCGCCAATCCGAGCGAGTACCCGACCGCGATGAGATTGAGACTGGTCTGAGTCGCATCGAAGGCTTTCCCGATATCGGGCAGTGCGACATTCGCAACGGCGAGGTTCAGGTTCGCGACCGCCGCGACGAGGATCAACGATGCCAGCACCAATGGTGCGCGAGTGGGACGGCCCTGGTCGGGTGTGGTCACAGAACAATGGTGCGCGCACCGGGCGGTTTCAGGGTGCGGTTCGCGCCACTTCGGCACACCGGACAACCGTCGCGGTCAGCGCGAATGCTTCCGCTCCCGATCAGCGGAAGTTGCCCGGCGACCGTTGCGGTCAGGACCTACCGTCGGTCCTCGTACAGCGCAGGGATTGTGGAGAAGGGGTGACCATGGCATCGACTGCCTCGGCAGAGATCAACGAAGGTGTCGCGACCTGCGCCCCACCCACAGGCCATGTGATCGAGGAGGTCGCGGATGCAACGCGACGTCTCATGACGGCGGTGTTGCGCACCGGACGCGACAACCCACACCTCGCCCGCATCCGCGACACGCTGCACGAGATCGCGGACACGCTCGACGAGCACTCCCCCGACCTCGACACGCGATTGGTCGAAATGTGGGAGGGAAACGGACCGACGCGCCACAGTCCCGTCACCGGCGTCGACAATCCGATCGCACCGCCGCTGCAGTTCCGGGGATACGACGACGGATCGATCCGCGGCGAAACCACGCTCGACCTGCCGTACCAGGGGCCACCGGCAAAGGTGCACGGCGGTATGTCTGCGCTCCTTCTCGATCACGCTCTCGGTAACGCGAACGACTACGCGGGCGAGCGTGGCATGACAGCGCAGCTCACGGTCCGGTACCACCGCGTGGCGCCATTGTTCGAGCCGCTGACGGTCGCTGCCCGTCAGGTGTCGCGCGACGGCCGGAAGATCCACACGGTCGGAGAGATCAGCACAGCCGACGGAGAGGTCTGTGTGTCGGCCGAAGGGCTGTTCATCGCCGGGTATCCCGCGCGTCCCCGCGCGGAGTGATTCGATCGCATCATTTTCGCCAGAACACGTGGTGAGTGACACCGCTCGAACTGGGTACGACGTCCAGGTGGAACCTGTCGCGCAACTCGTCGGGTGATTCCCAGAGCCGGAGACCTTGTCCGTACTTCACCGGCGACACGACCACATGCATGGTGTCGACGAGATCGGCATCGAGGAATTCCTTGATCGTGGTCACGCCACCACCGAGGCGCACATCTTTGCCTTGTGCAGCCTCGCGTGCCTGCTCGAGGACGGTTTCCGGGTCGCTGTTCACGAAGTGGAACGTGGTGTCTCCGAGCGTGAACGACGGACGTTCGTAGTGGGTCATCACGAACACCGGCGTGTGGAACGGCGGTTCGTCACCCCACCATCCGAGCCACTCGTGATCCGCCCAGGGGCCACGTTGCGGACCGAACTTGTTACGTCCCATGATCTCGGCGCCGATGTTGTGCGCGAAGTCGCGTGCGAAGTAGTCGTCGAGGCCGCGACTTCCACCCGGCTCGGTGCGATTGGGCCAGCTCGCCGTAGCACCGGCCCACGCGAACATCTCGCCGTGGTCGAGACCGAACGGATTCTCGAAACTCTGGTTTTCACCAGCAGCGATGCCGTCGCTCGACACGGTGAAATTCTGGACCCTCAGCAGCTGGCTCATTCGATCCTCCACGCACTCGTCATTGATGGCACAGAGTTGAGACTGCGCGCGTCAGCAAAAGTCATCGCCCCCGGCGGCGCACCAGGCAGGGTTCTTCCTGGTGCGCCGCTGGACCCGATTACGGGCCGGTAAGGCCACCGCCGTCGGCCGAGCCGGTCGCGATTCCAATGAGAATCGCCAGCAGGGGGTTGAGAACGTGGCACCGTAGTGGTTCCGCTTCACACCCCCAGTTGTCGATGACCGGAAGTGGTGACACAGGTTCCGCAGCAGCAGTACCCACCGAACCCAAGCCGAGCGACAGAGCCACAGCACCGACCAGAGCGAGTTTTCTGAGCATGAAGTACCCCTCTACGTTGTGACGTTGTGTTGATCTTGACAGTGCAACTACGTATCGCGGTCGAGAGAACTGCGTTACAACCAATGACACGGCCGGGCAACACTTCACGATGTCGAATGAAGTGCGGGTGGAGGGGCATCATGGCTACCATGTCGATACTCGGTCTCATCACACTCGCGCTGCACGGAACTCTCGCCGGCTGAACCATTAGAGGAAGGACCGAGATGCGGTCGATATCGAAAGGGAGAGTCAAGAGCATCGTCGTCTCCGGAGCAATCGCGACGATGGTGGCGGCCGCTGCCGGTAGCGGCATCGCATTCGCACAGGAGCAACCGCCGAACGACCCCATCGTTGCGACACAATCACTGCTCGCAGACCCGGTGTCGCCGGACGACTCCCGGATCGTCTCGAGCGAGATCGACGGACAGCATCTGACACTGCAGGTCTATTCCGCAGCGATGGACAAGAACATCCCCGTCCGGGTCCAGCGACCACGGGACGCCTCCCAGGCCCGGCCCGTGCTGTACCTGGTCAACGGTGCCGGAGGTGGTACCGATGCCGCAACGTGGTGGGCCAACACCGACGTCGGCGATTTTCTGGAAACACAAGATGTCAACGTGGTCATGCCCATCGGCGGCGCATTCTCGTACTACACCGACTGGAAACGGGAAGATCCAAACCTCGGTCTCAACAAGTGGCAGACGTTCTTCCTCGAGGAGCTTCCGCCGCTGATCGATGCCGCGCTGGGCACCAACGGCATACAGGCCATCGCGGCGAACTCGATGACTGCCACCGCCGTGTTGCAATACGCGATCGCCAAACCGGGCTTCTACTCCGCAGCAGCGGGTTACAGCGGGTGCGCACAAACGTCGGACCCCATCGGCAGGGAGTTCGTCAAACTCGTCGTCGAGACATGGGGCGGCGGCGATGTGCGCAACATGTGGGGCGAGGACGACGATCCGGCGTGGGTGGAGAACGATCCGGTGGTCAACGCCGAGGGCCTGCGCGGAACCAAGCTGTTCATCTCCGACGCCACCGGCCTGCCCGGACCGCACGAAACTCTCGGCAATGAGTTCACGGTCGTAGAACCGGATGCGAGTGTCGAGGATCAGGCGCTTGCGCTGGCGAACCAGGTCGTGGTCGGTGGTGTGATCGAGGCGGCGGTGCACTGGTGCACGACGAACCTGAAGAACCGCTTGAACGAACTCGACATTCCCGCGACATTCGACCTGCAGCCTCGAGGTACTCATTCGTGGGGGTACTGGCAGGACGCGTTCCATCAGTCGTGGCCGCTGCTCGCCGATGCGCTGGGTCTGCCACCGGCATAGTGACCGCCCGATCAGCGCGTTCGGATCTCACTGAGGTCCGTGCCCACCGGGAATGGCAGCGTGAACTCCTGCCCGACATCACCGACAGCATCGGATACCGCGGTCGTGACGATCACCCGGTCGTCGTAGAGGTGCCTGATCCGCACTGTATGTCCGTCGTAATGGAACCGATTCATGAGGAATCGAAGGCCACGGTCTTCGAGTACTTCCTCGGCCGTCGTCCAGTCGGAGACCGGCTCGAGGGGCCGGCCCAGGCGGTCGATGGGAATCATCTCCGGTTCCTGTGACTCCAGGTCGATCCAACCGATGACTTCACCGTCCTCGCGACGGTGCGGAATCCAGTGGCTCGGAACAGCGCTCATACACCTCACCGTATCCGGCGTCTACAGCTGCCGAATATCAATCCTGCTTCGGCACCCAATGGTCGTTCTCGAGGTCGTACTTCTCCTTGACCGCCCCGTAGGCTGCACGCTCGGCGTCCTCGCCCTCCCCGACCCGCTTGACCGCTGCTTCGTAGGCAGTACCGTACAGTTCCTGCACCTCCTTCGACGATCGGCGAACCGTTTGCGGGAGTTCGTATCGATCCACTGGGACATCCCTTCGTCGACGACGGACATGCTGTCACCCATTGTGGGTCGGTTGACGGCGGCGCGGTGCCGATCGGGCGAGTTCGACGAGGGAGGACCGAGCCATGACGTCGGTGACCGGCGACTTCGAACTGACACACGACGAATTGCGGGTGGTTGCTCGTTACGTCGCCGAGTCCGCGCATGAGGTGCTCTCCCGGTTCGAGGCCGTCAGGCCCGACGATCCTCGACCTCGTGCCGCCTTGGACGCTGCCTGGGAGTTCATCGGCGGTGCACGCCGAACGAAACTTCAACGCATCACCTCGATGGATGCGCATCGCGCAGCCGCGGACGCTCCCACCGAGGTCGCGCGACTGGCCGCACAAGCCGCAGGCGACGCCGCCGCCGCGGCCTATCTGCATCCCATCGCGAAAGCCCACCAGGTCGGGCACATCCTTCGGGCGGCAGCCAATGCGGCACGTATCGCAGAGATCGAGGCCGGCGACGACCCGGCCGTCGGTCACGAGATGATCGAGAAGGCGCGCATGCGAGCAACTCCGGTGTTGATCGACGTTCTGTGCCGGTACCCAACGGCACCGACCAGCAGAAGCCGTGCTGCACAACTCATGGCCGTTCTGGACACCGCGTTGCGCTGAAAGAGTGCGGATCGTCGTGCACATTGCTCACACACTTATCCCCAGGTGTGGAAGAACGGACAAACACGGCCAAGTGGTCGAAGTGCGTTCAAGACGCCTCCGTGCGGACTGCCGCAGTCACCCCCCGCGCCCAACGTTCGGCGTAATCGGCGATTGCGTTGTCCGTCGTATAGGTCGAGTCGAGGAGATACAGCCCTGGCGCCGGTGTCGTCGCACCCAGTTCCACCAGTACCGGCTTGAGCAGCAGGTCTGGCGCGAGTGCGTGCGCCGGGCCTGCGCCAAGCATGAGCGGTACCGCGACGACATCGCGCAATCCGTCGCCGGTGGCGAATTGATCGAGGAACAGTTTCAGCACACCGGTGTAGGTTGCCTTGAACGTCGGACTGGCGAACACGACCAGAGCGGCCTCGGAAACAGTCGACACAGCGGCAGCAACGTCCTCGTCACCCCACCCGAGAAGACCTGCACCGAGGCTGATCACGTCGATCACATGGTCGGGTTCCCGGCCGGTCAGTGCGGTCGCAAGCCGAACTCCGGCATCGAGAGTTCGAGAGCCGGGCTTGGGATTACCCGCAACGACGACGATCGACATGCTCACCTTCCAATCCTTCGGAGGTCACTGTTCGGGAGACGACGGCACCCGCCATCCTCCACTTCCACCGTGCTCCCCGGAACGTTTTCATTCGCTTCGAATACGATTCGGCCCACGGCACACCGGCGATTCGGCTAGTTTGTCAGCGCAGTCCCGCGCATTCTCAGCACAGCACGAACACGAGGGCGACAGATGAGCGATGTGAACCTCAGCAAGCTGCATCCGGCTGCGTACCAGCAACTGGTCGGTCTCAATGAGCAAGCCGAGACCGCGGTGAAGAACGCGGGTCTGGATCCGCTCTTGGCCGAACTGGTCAAGATCCGAATATCGCAGATCAACGGTTGCGCATTCTGCTTACGGATGCACACGCGCGACGCACTGGACAAGGGTGAGACGACCGACCGGCTGGCCGTGGTCGCGGCCTGGTGGGAGTCTCAGTACTTCACAGCTCAGGAGCGGGCCGCGCTCGCCCTCGCCGAGCAGGTCACCCGGTTGCCCGTTCCGGAGACGGATGCGTGGGACGACGGATCGTTGAGCGCCGAACAAGCGTCAGCGGTGAGCTGGCTCGCGATCGTGATGAACGCGTGGAATCGGGTGGCGATCACCAGCCACTATCCCGTGGCGCCCTGATTTCCGCACACTTTTCACTCACCGAGGTGGCATCGGCGATGCAACCGACGGATCGCGTCCTCCAGTTCCGGTGCCGGACCCTCGACGATGACGCCGGGCGCGACCTCGTGGATCGCCAGGGGCCGCACCGGCGCCGGTGGAACGCCCATTTCCTCGAGCCACTCGGTGAGCTGCCGAGACGATGCGACGTAGACGATTCTGCCGAGACCGACCCACCCGTGCGCAGCTGCGCACATCGGGCAGTGTTCTCCCGAGGTGTAGACGGTTGCGCCCGCGCGACTGTCGGGCGTCATGTTCTCCACTGCCCACCTGGCAAGTGCGAATTCGGGATGCCGAGTGCGGTCACCGTCGGCGATTCGGTTGCGATCTTCTGCGAGGACTCGGCCATCGGCGCCGACAAGTACGGAGCCGAATGGTTCGTCGCCTGCGACCAATGATTCCTCAGCGAGTTCGATGCATCGATGCAGGTGTGCGAGATCCGCGTCGTTCACCACTGTGGTCATCCCTTCGTCGCATTCGATAGTGCCCGGGGATCACGGCAGACGCCACTTCGATACTCGGGTAGAACCACTCAGGACAGCGCGTCGGCAGCACCGACAATGGACGTATGACTTCGATGAGCCACAGCCGCGGCGACGAAGACCCGCGCAGCTCCGCTCCCGCCACGATCGATACCGCCGTGACCGTTCTGTTCGTCATCGTGACCATCGTTTTCGCGGCCGTTGCGTTCTTCTTCTCCATGCTGTTTCCGATGGGGATGGATTCGTGCGGCCCCGAAGGCTGCCAGGAGGGTTATCTCACCGCCGCATTCGCAGTCACGTGGGGAGGAATTGCTGTGGCCTGCATCGGCACTGTTGCGGGTATCGTCCGTGCAGCGCGACGGCGAGCACGCATGTGGGTGTGGCCGCTCCTCGGTGCCACGACGATCGTGGTGGTGCTGCTGGTCGGGCTGAGCCTCGCCGAGCGCGCGGGCGGGTGACCTGTCATCGATCCCCTTACCGGGTGGATCGCTACTGTTCGGACGTCTGCTGTTCGCGCGCGGTCGAATAGTTGGGGAGTTCGATGTTCTCCGCGTGGGAGAAGAACATCTTCCGCGCCAGCGGCTGGAGGACGCGACTGGTGATGGCGCGGTTGAGCATCTGACCGAGGCCGATCACGAAGGCGCTTTTCGGCGCATACATCTTCATGCCACCACCCGGCATCTGTTGCCCCTGCTCCACGTACGGGCGCAGGACCTGCTCGTAACGCGCGAAGGCGCGGCGGTGATCGCCGTCGGCTGCTGCCAATTCACCGGCGAGGACGTACGCACCCACGAGTGCCAGGCTGGTTCCCATGCCCGTGAGCGGGCAGGGGCAGTAGCCGGCGTCCCCGACGAGCGCGACGCGTCCGCTCGTCCAGCTGTCCATCCGCACCTGGACGAGCGCGTCGAGGTAGAAGTCCTCGGCGGTGCGCGCCGCCTCGGCCAACTGTGGTGCGTGCCAGCCGGTACCGGCGAAATGTTCGGCGATGAGGCTGCGTTGAGCGTCGATATCGTTGCGGTCGTACATCAGGGGTTCGGATGCGAATGCCAGTGATGCCTTCATTCGCGTGGGATCGGTATCGGGGCGGATCGATGCGACCAGTCCGCCTGGGGCCTGGAACATCTCGTACCAGCCCTGTGTGTCCATCGACGTGCTCGGCGCAGTGAACCAGGCGGTGTAGCCACCGACGGGATGCACGACGTCCTTCTCGGGCCCGAATACTGTGCGGCGCACCGCCGAATGCGGGCCGTCGGCGCCGAATACGAGATCGACGGTGCGAACGGTGCCGTCGGACAGCGTGACCGTCACCTCGTCGCCGTTGTCGTCGAGCGCGGTGATGCGAGTACCGAAGAGGTACTCGACGTGATCATCTGCGGCCGAGTACAGAAGCGACGCAAGATCCCCGCGGAGGATTTCGACCTCGCTCACGATGCCGTCGCCGCCGAACGCGTCGACGGGCATCTCGGAGCGGTGCCTGCCCGAGGCGTCGACCCAGGCGATCCCTTTCTGTTCCACGCATGCCGCGCGGGCTGCCGGCATGAGCCCCATCCTTTCGATGACGGTTCTTCCGGCGCCGCGGAGGTCGACGGTCTGTCCGCCGGGTCGGATGCCGGGCGCGGCTTCGACCACCGTGACCTGCCATCCGTATTCGTTGAGCCAGTAGGCGAGGGCGGGTCCGGCAATTCCGGCTCCGCTGATGAGGGCGCTACGGCGGTGCGACATCTCGACTCCTTCTCGTCTTGTCGGGCCGTTCGACTGTTCTGGGGCCCACTGGTGAATCTACGATGTACGCATGCGCACTACTAGTGATCTGAACAGCGAAAACAGTGATTCTCGGAGTCAGTGCACTAGTACGGCCCTGAACATTCAGGACAGATGTGCGCACTGCACTAGTACAGCTGGAGGAGCCCGATGAACCCGCCCTACCTACAGATCGCCGAAGCGCTGCGCGACCGCATCGTCTCGGGTTCCCTTCGTCCTGGGCAGCTCGTTCCGTCGACCAGGAAGATCGTCGCCGAGTGGGGGGTCGCCATGGCCACCGCTACCAAGGCATTGGCCGAACTGCGCAGTCGCGGCCTTGTCGAAGTGGTGCCCGGCGTCGGCACCGTGGTTTCCGTGACCTCCACCGACGTCACCGAGCCTGCCGTCCTACAATTCACGCGGCGAGCACTGATCGTGCGGTGCGCCATGCGGATCGCCGATACCGAGGGCATCGCGGCCGTGTCGATGCGACGCATCGCCGCCGAGCTCGACCTTGCGCCCATGTCGCTGTACCGGCACGTCGTGAACAAGGAGGAGCTGTTTCTGCTGATGCGGGACGCAGCCTTCGGGGACATCACCCTCCCGGACGTACCGGAAGGCACCTGGCGGCAGCAACTCGAAGTGTCGATGGCCGCGCTGTGGAGTGTGTACCGGAGACATCCGTGGCTGGCGCGCACTTCGTCCCTGACACGGCCCTATGCGGGGCCGAACCAGCTGCGCTATTCGGAATGGAACCTGCGGGTGCTCTCCGAACTGGGGCTGAGCCCCGACCGCGTGTTCGTCCTTCACATCGCGTTGTTCAATCTGGTACACGGCACGGCCGCCAGCCTCGAGACGGAGGCGTACGAACAGGCGGAAACCGGTATGGACCAGGACCGTTGGATGCGCCGCCATCACGACCGCGGCACTGCGCTCATCGAATCCGGCCCGTACCCGTATTCGGCGAAGGTGTTCCTCGGGGCCACCGGGGACTTCGATCTCGACGTCCTGTTCACCACGGCACTCGCGACGATGCTCGACGGAATCTCCCGTCTGGTGGAGGGCGGTAGCGGAGACCCTACGGGTCGCTGAGCTTGCCTTCGGCCCCTTCCCCACAGCTGCCCGGTCGCCATACCCCGATAGACCATCTCGGCCAACGCTTCTGGCCCCACGTCGCAGAAGACGTGCGGCTCACGCTGGACCCGGTCGTTCGTGTCGACCCTCACGAGCGGGTGCTCCACCGCCAGCTGCGGAGACGAAGATACTGGCGCCCAGTCGGTTTCACGCACGGGAATGACACCCCTGCGCGCAGCGTCGAAGCGCTGACGTCGGACTCTGGGAGGCGAGCGACGAATGCCCGACGTGCCGCGGCTACCGGACCGGCCCGCGCACACGTCGTAGCACAAACACCTTGAGCCCCTCGACGGGTAGGTCGAGAGGCTCACGAAGTCAGGACGTCAGCGAAGACCCCGGCGGGGTGTGAAGAAGAAGGTCGGTATCGAAGACCGAACCATGAGAAGCGCCCCCTGGGGGCGTGTGGATAGACTCCACCCTACGGTGCATGACAGGTCCAATCTGTCGTGTGCCCAGACCCCGGTTCGGTGTTCCACCACCAGCCGGGGTCGACCTGTATTCAGGTCGGTGCAGGGATGGTCCCACGTGGTGTGACGCGCGTCAACTCGAACATGTGTTCAGGCATGTGACGACACGGCGCCGGACGGTGACGGCCACCGAAATCAGGCCTGGCAAGGTGCATCTGGCCTCGGCGCCGAATAGACTCACGAGGGTGTGTTACGGGTGGAGGAACGGGGCGGAGGTAGCTTTCTTCGTTCTGTCCTGGATTGTCGCGTTGGCCGTGCCGGTCGCAGCGATCTCCACCGGAGACACCTCGGCGTTGCTGGCGAGTCTGCTGGTTGCGGTCGTCGCTGTCACCACACTGTTGCTCGCCGTCCGTGTCGACGATCCGCTGTTTTCCTTCGGTAGGAGCATTCGAGGCCCTACAGGCGAGGAACAACGTCTACACGGTGAGTTCCGCCGACACTCTCACCCCGACACCGCAGGTCGGCCCCGTCCGCGCGCGCCCGGTTCCCCTTAGCGGGGACCGCAGAACGATCCATCTCACTGTTCGACGGTCCCTCCTCACCCTGTGTTTGCCTTGCCGAGGATGAGTGGAGACCCCTTCATGCACACCCCTGATCTGCACGGCGTACCCGCCGTGTCCATTCGCAATGCCCACCGTCGGTTCGGAGATGTGACGGTCCTGGCCGGAGTCGGCTTCGACGTTGCCGTCGGCCGATGCTGTGCCGTGGTCGGCGCAAACGGAGCAGGCAAGTCGACTCTGCTCAGGTGCGTCGTCGGAGCCGATCGTCTCGACGACGGCGCCATCGAAATCGATGGCACATCAGTCGACGAAACCTCTCCGGCGTTCCGCAGGAATGTCGCCGCGGTGTTCGGCGAGGTGCCTACCTTCGCTCACCTCACAGCACACGAACACCTACAACTCGTCGCGACCGGTCACGAGGTCCCCGACCCGTTCGAAGCGGCAACACAGGTCCTTGCAGACGTCGGTCTGCTACCGGTAGCAGACCAACTCCCGGTGACCTTGTCGAGCGGTCAGCGTCACCGGTTGGCGTTGGCGTCGGCGTTCGTCCGGCCCCGACGACTGTTGGTTCTCGACGAACCGGAACAACATCTCGACGAGGCCGGTCGCACATGGCTGGCATCTGCCCTCATCGACGAAAAACATTCAGGCGGAACAGTATTGATTGTCTCGCACGACGGCGTCCTGGTGGATACAGTCGCCGATCAGGTCGTCGAGGCAGACTCATGGTGATGACACGCAGCGCCGTTTCGGTGCGGTCGATCCGCATGCTCATCCGTGACTTCGAACGACAGCACACGCCGGTCGGCGGTCGTGCCGCGACGTTCGTGCTCGGGACACTCGGGTTGTACGTCGGTGCCGGCCTGCTGTGGTGGCTGTTCACGCTGCCACCGACCGTGCTCACCCCGCTGAACGTGTGGGTCACCGGGCAGCCGTGGACATCGACGTGGGGATGGGCTGTTACCGCGGCCGCTGCGGCGGTCGGGCTCGCTTTCGTGCGGGCGATCGGTCCGGTGAGCACCAGTGCCGAGTTCGGTTTCTGGCTGGTAGCGGCGCCCCTCGATCGCGGCGCTCTGCTACGCCGACGAGTAGCACTTGCGCTCGGATGTGGCGCAGTGGTCGGCGCGCTTGTGGGTCGTATTGCAGCTTTCGCGGCAGCGTTGACGACGTGGGTGCCATTCGCCGTTCTCATGGCAGCTGTCGGCTGCAGCGTGGTTGCGCTATCTGTTCTTACTCAGTGTCGGATACTCCCGCTGCGCATAGTGACCGACCTGATCCGGGTTGCGCTGCTGGGGTCAGTCGCCGCCGTTGTCGCTGCGATCGCCGGGGTGAACGTTCCCATGCCGATGAACTGGTGGCTTGTCACAGCAGTCGGGGCGACCGCCGTGGCCGTCGGGGCCTGCGCGGTGGCGTGCTGCGGCAGGATCGGAGCAGCGGACCTGACGGCCGGAGCAGGCACCACGGCGGCCGTGTCCGCCTCCGTCACCGCATTGGATCCTTCAGTGCTACTCGGGATGCTCGAACAGAAGGCTTGGCAACGTATCGGACGGCGTCGGACACGCCCGATACGCGGTGGTCTGTCACGGGCACTCATCGAATCCGACCTGCTTCGCCACCGTCGCCGACCGGTATCGTTGCTGTTGGCGTGCAGTGTCGTCGGCATTGTGGCCGTCGCGCCGATGGCGGTGACCCCACCAGCGGTAGCCGTGCTGCAACTCGCCGCGGTGTTCGTCGTCACGATGCTCTTCAGTGCGGGACTACGGGATATCTTGCGTGAGCGTGACTTCGGTGCATTACTCGGTTCCGCTGACCGGCAGATCCTGTTGCCGCTGACTGTAGTACCGAGCGTCGCAGCAACATTGGTCGCCGTGTCGACCACTTTCCTGAGTGGTGGTACCGCGGCGACGCTGGTGATCGGTCTGGCAGGTGGCTGTGGTGCGGCCTACCGGGTACGGACGCGGCCGTCGATCCGCTACGACGGTCTGATCCTCGAAACCGCTGTCGGCCAGATTCCGGTCGATCTGGTCCGGCAATGGCTCCGCGGACCGGAAGTACTGCTCGTCGCCGCCTGGCTGACTGCACTGCTCAGCTGAACACAGATCAATGTGGAGAGGTGACCGGTTGCCGGGTACGCGCGGTCAGTCCGTCCCGGGGCAATGCGAGTGTGCAATCGGTCGGCTGGGTTCGATCCACCTTCGACGGCCGGAGCAGTGGTCCAGTAGGCGTCCATCTGACCTACCGCTCCCGCTGCCCTTCTCGACATATTGACTACACTCGTCGGTAGGTGCATCTAAGGTGCATCTCAATGGACGGGACGCATATGACGATCGATCCGCACACACTTCAGCCTGCCGAGGACATCCCTTTGGGGGAGCTCCGCCCTGCCGATCCCACGCTGCTCGGAAACGCCCCACTCGAAGCCGCGGTGATCGAGATTCGCTTCACGTCTCCCGTAGAAGAGATCGCCCCAGAAGCCGCGGCCACGCTTCGCGACAACCTCGTCGACAACACCGGGATCGACTACCCGACCATCCAACAAGCCCGCCAGCAGCAGATGCGGATCGACTTCGGTTCCAACGGCGCCTCCCAGGTGGCGTCGGAATCGCAGGGGTGGCAGGTCGTGTCAGCGGACGGTTCCGGCCACATCACGCTCATGCCCGACATCCTGATCCTCCAGATCAACCGCTATGAGCGTTGGAGCACCAGCCTGAAAACTCCGCTCACCGTTCTGCTCGAGTCACTCCGACTGTTGATCAAACCTTCGCTGGTGCACCGCATCGGCCTGCGGTACGTCGACCGCTTCCAAGACCGCGGCATCCACTCCGCAGAGGCATGGCGTGGTCGGATCCATGACACCCTCCTCGGACCTGTGCTCAACCCAATCTTCGGCAATAGCGTCCGAGGCGCCCAACAGCAGGTGGAGATCCGCCTCGACGACCATCACGGCGCGTTGCTGCGCCATGGGCCGATTCAGGACGATTCCGGCAAGAACGTGCATTACCTTCTCGACACCGACGTGTTCCGCCACTCTTCCTTCACATTCGACGTACGGGAGGTCGTCATGTCGGCCGAGCGCCTGAACCGCACCGCGCTGTCCCTGTTCCAGGCATCGGTGACCGAGGCATACCTGAAGGAGCTTCGAGAGGGAGGCGAAGGATGACGATCATGTACGAGCCGACCGGCTCACGGGTACTCCGGTCGTCGTCCTCGAGGTCCGATCGGCTGGGGTTGCACCCGGTACACGCTGAGGACACCTACTGGTCCAGCACCTTCATGGCGATGAGTTCCTCATCTGGGCTGAGAAATGTGGCTGCGCACTTCTCCAGCGCGCTCGATACCTCACGCCGGGAACAAGTTCATGTCGCCGTCATCAAATACGTCGACGGCAAGACCGACCTGCCGGGCTCGGCATTGTGGATGACCACCCCATACACATTCATCGACACTGTGCGAGCGGAGACTCGAAAGGTCACCGAAACCGCGGACGTCGTCGATGCGTTCGAACAGCTCCGGACCGACCTTGGTCTCACACAGAAGGAAATGTTCAAGGCCACCGGCATCCGCAAGCGGACCTTCCATTCGTGGGCGGACAAGCCGGCTGGAAGCCGACCTCGTGTCGCCAGCCTGGGTCGACTGTGGGAGCTCGCGGATGCGGTCGACGATCTCCACAACACCGTCGATCAGCCGCTGGCTCGGTGGCTCCGGGGCGACCCGCAGCGGATCGATGCCCTGCTCGACGCCAGGTTCGACGACCTCGTAGACATGGCGGTTGACAGGACTCCGCTCCCCCAGCGCGAGATCGGCACTTCGGTGGCTGAAGGAATCGCAGAGGAAATCGACACTCCGATCATCCGCTCCGGAGGGCCCTTGGTTACCGAAGACGTCGAGGACGGATTCGCACGTTGACAATCGACCGTCTCCTGCCGGAGCAGTGGGATCCGGACACACTTGTCTCACTCGAGCGGTGGCGGCAGGGTCATCTCCTCAAAATGGACCGGGGAACCTGGATCGTTCCCGCGTGGCAGGACGACCCCGTGACCGGCGAACGGTCCGCCGGCGCAGCAGTGGGTGGGGTGCGTGCGCGTTCGGCGCTGCTGAGCGACACCGGATACTCGGTGGTGGTCTCGCAGACTTGCGATATCGCGGGTGGCCCCGCGAAGCGGCACCCATTGGTGAGCGTGTGTCCGGTGCGAGACGTATCGGCCTTCCCCACGGACAAGATCCAGCAAATCAAGGACCACCAGGTGACGGAGTACGTCTGGCTGACTCAGCCGCCCGCGGTTGGAGCGGCCTGGGCTGTGGACCTGCGCGCGGTTGTCCCGGTCAGCAAAGGCCTACTCGCTGCACATGACCCCGTCGAGGGCTTTGCCACGATCGAGGAGGAGCTGATTCTCGGCCGGCGGCTCGTCAGCAAACTCTCCCGCCCCGCTGTTCACGACGCACTGGCAGGGCCGGTATTCGAGTCGCTACGGAGGCTCCTCTCGAAGTGCAAGAAGTCGCAGGCGTGGTGTGATGACGTCGAGCAGTTTCGTCTAGAGGTCGTCGAGGGATCGCCGCTGTTGCCGAAGCGGGTGCGCCTCCTCGTACTGACCGACCACCCGTTCAGCCCGACCGAGAAGAAGCAGCTTCGCGACGAGTGGAAATCCCACAAGAAGGCACTGAAGGACGCTGGAATCAACTGGGAACCGATCCATTTCCTCACCGTCGACAAGTGCTCGGTGCGGCTGTACCGCCGCAACACAGTTCCCATCGACGTCCCGACGCTGGATCGGGGACGATTCGCGTAAGTCGACGACCAACCCGCAAACAAGAATGAGGTCACGACCTCTTTCGAGTTCGTGACCTCATTCGTCGTAGTTCGTGGAACTACTCACTGTGGGCGAAGGGGGACTTGAACCCCCACGTCCCGAAGGACACTGGCACCTGAAGCCAGCGCGTCTGCCATTCCGCCACTCGCCCGAGCAACGCAGAAAACAGTAACACAGCGCCTACCGAATCACCGATTCACGAGGTCAGAGCAACTTTTCGGGCTCCCGCCACGCCCATCGACATGTCAGGTTGAACACGCGGAGTAATCCGCCCGGTCGAATCCGAGCAAAAATGGATACCATGCACTAGCGAGATCTGCACCCACGACACGCTGGACCGGAAAGGGGGTCGTCATGGGTATCGCCCAACGCTTCGAGCGAAAGCTGCAAGCAGCAATCGGCGACGCGTTCGCCCGCGTCTTCGGTGGTGGCGTCGTCCCCCAGGAAGTCGAAGCTGCCCTCCAACAAGAGGCCACCGACGGCGTCCAGCAGCTTGATCGTGGCCACACGCTGGCCCCGAACAAGTACGTCATCACCATCAGCGACTCCGATCACGAGGCCTTGGCGGCGGATCGGGACTTGACTGTGAAGGCGTTCGCGCGTCACCTTGAGGACTTCATTCGCGAACAGGGATGGCAGACATACGGTGAAATCCAGGTTGTATTCGAGTCGTCTTCGGCACTGCACACCGGGCAGTTCCGGACACGCGGCTCGGTCGACCCTGAGGCAGGGCGTCCACCGACGCACGTCCCGTCACAGCGGACCCCGAAGAACCGTCCAACAGTGACCCCCGAACCAGGAGTTGGCTCCATGACGCAGAACCCCGGCTACGAACCAAGCCGTGACCCCGCCGAGGCGGAAGCACAGTACGCACGAAACGGTCACGCGCACGGCGGCCAGGATCAGCGCTACGCACAGGGCTACAACGGTGGTTACGCCCCTCAGGGCGGCGGGTACGACGACCAGGGTGGTTACGACCAGCAGGCCGCCTACGGCGCTCAAGGCTACGAGCAGCCGGCCTACGACCAGCAGAACTACCAGCAGGGCTACGACCAGCAGGGCTACGGCGCCCAGGGCTACCAGCAGGACCAGGGTGGCTATTCACAAGACCAGGCGTACGGGCAGCAGGCCGAGCAGGCATACGGACAGCAGGCCTACAGCCAGGACTACGGCCAGCAGGGGTACGCAGACCCCGGCTACCAGCAGCCCGACCAGGGATACCAGCAGCAGGGGTACGCAGCGGGCGCGGGGTACGACCAGGGCTACGCAGACCCGGGTTACCAGCAGCAGGCGTACGGCCAGCAGGGCTACGCCGATCAGGGTTACGCCGATCCCGGCTACCAGCAGCCCGACCAGGGATACCAGCAGCAGGCATATGCGGGCGGCGGCTACCAGCAGCCTCCCGCAGCGGCCGGACGTGTCCTGACCGCGACCCTGCAGCTCGAGGACGGCAGCGGCCGCTACTACCAGCTCCGCGAAGGCAGCAACATCATCGGACGCGGGCAGGACGCCCAGTTCCGCCTTCCCGACACGGGTGTGTCCCGCCGCCACATCGACATCCGCTGGGACGGGCAGGTCGCGATGCTTTCCGATCTCGGTTCGACCAACGGCACCACCGTCAACAGTGCTTCGGTTCAGGACTGGCAGCTCGCCGATGGCGATGTGATCCGCGCAGGCCACTCGGAAATCCTCGTTCGTATCCTCTGACCAGCGGAAAAACCGGCTCACCGGATCCACAGATCTCATCCGCAGCACGAGCTGCGGATCTGATTCTGCATGGAGTCGGTCGATGTCCGTATTGTGAGTGACCGCACCGAACCGGACGACCGCGCGCCGGTCGCACATGCCGAAGGAGGACATGCCGTGCAGGGGCTGATTCTGCAGCTGAGCCGGGCAGGTTTCCTTCTCCTGCTGTGGCTGTTCGTTTGGGCAGTGCTACGAGCATTGCGCTCGGACATCTATGCCGGTTCTGCGCGACCACTACCGCGCTACTCCCCCAAGCAGTCGGTATTGCCGTCGCTCGGCCGTAACAAGACCGCCAAGTACCTGGTCGTGACGCAGGGTGCCCTCGCGGGCACCAGGATCACGCTCAGCACGCAACCGGTGATGATCGGTCGCGCCGACGATTCGACACTCGTGCTCACCGATGACTACGCGTCCACCCGGCATGCGCGACTATCGCCGCGCGGGTCCGATTGGTACGTCGAAGACCTCGGCTCGACGAACGGAACGTACTTGGACCGAGCAAAAGTCACCACGGCTGTCCGCGTACCCCTCGGCACTCCTGTGCGCGTGGGTAAGACCGTGATCGAGCTCCGCCCGTGACACTTGTACTGCGCTACGCCGCACGCAGCGACCGCGGCCTCGTTCGCTCCAACAACGAGGACTCCGTCTACGCCGGTGCGCGCCTGCTGGCCTTGGCCGACGGAATGGGTGGTCACGCCGCCGGCGAGGTCGCCTCGCAACTGATGATCGCCGCGCTCGCACATCTCGACGACGACGAGCCGGGAGGAGATCTCCTCGGCAAACTCGACGACGCGGTTCGAGAGGGCAATGCCGCGATCGCCGATCAGGTCGAGGAAGAACCCGAACTCGACGGCATGGGCACCACGCTCACCGCCATCCTGTTCGCAGGAAGCAAGCTGGGCCTGGCGCATATCGGCGACTCCCGCGCTTACCTGCTGCGCGACAACCAGCTCACCCAGATCACCCGCGACGACACGTTCGTGCAGTCACTGGTCGACGAAGGCCGCATCACCGCGGAACAGGCGCACACGCATCCGCAGCGTTCGCTGATCATGCGCGCGCTCACCGGTGCAGAAGTGGAGCCGACCCTGACGGTGCGCGAAGCGCGCGCCGGGGATCGTTACCTGATCTGCTCCGACGGCCTGTCCGATGTGGTGAGCGACGAGACGATCGCGAACACCCTGGGCGAGGGCGGCCACGACGAATGCGCCGACCGGCTCATCGAACTTGCATTGCGCAGCGGCGGCCCCGACAACATCACCGTGGTGGTCGCCGACGTCATCGATCTCGACTACGGGCAGAGCAACCCCATCGTCGCCGGAGCAGCATCGGGTGAGGACGAGGACGAAGCTCCCCGGCCGAACACCGCCGCCGGTCGCGCCGCCGCCATGCGGCCGCCCCGCGCCACACCCAAGCGCGTCATCAACAAAGCGCCCGAAGAGCCGAAGAAGCGTCGTAGCCGGTGGTGGGCCCCGCTCATCGCGCTCGTGGTGCTCGGTCTGGTCGCCACAGGTGGGTACTTCGGTCGGCAGATGATCCAGAACAACTACTACGTCAGCGCCGATGACGCGCGCGTCACCGTGCTGCGCGGTCTCCCCGGCAACATCTTCGGTTACTCGCTGCAGGAGCCGGCACGTATCGGGTGCGTGACCGACGAGGGCGAGCTGACCCTTGTGGATCCGGCCGACGCGCAGTGTCGCGTGATGATGGTCGACGACCTTCAGCCCGCCGCGCGAGAGCAGGTTCGTGCCGGCCTTCCGTCCGGGACGCTCGACGAGGCGAGCGTGCAGATGGCCCGCCTCGCGCAGCAGGATCTGCTTCCGGTGTGCAAGGTCGAGGAGCCGGCTCCTGCCCCGGCCCCGGAACCCACACCACCTGCGACCGGCGAACCCACACCGGGAGCACCCGTGCCCGGTGAGACACCTGCCCCGCCTGCCGAGCCCGTCCCGAATGAGGCAGCACCCGCACCCGGTGAACAAGCGCCCGAAAACGGCGGAATCGAAACGACGGCGGCGCCGGAACCGGCGCCCGTACCCCAGGTCCCCGGCCAGAACTGCAGGGTGGGCGCCTGATGTCGGTGACCCATGGTGCGGGGGCTTTTCCCAGCCCCCCCGGTGGTTTCGCTCCGGCCCCTGCTCAATCCACGAAGCGCAACACCGAACTGGGACTACTGCTCGTCGCGATCGGCATCACGACGGTGTCGATGATGCTCGTCGAGGCCTCTCTCGAGCAGGCGCTCACGCTCGATCTCGCAAAGTACGGACTCGCGTACGCCGGGTTGTTCCTCGTCGCGCACCTGGCGGTGAGGCGGTACGCCAAGTACGCCGATCCACTGCTGTTGCCGATCGTCGCGTTGCTCAACGGTCTCGGCCTCGTGCTGATCCACCGGCTCGACCTGGCCGACCAGGAAAACGCGCGCTACATGGGTCTGCCGATGCCGTCGCCCGACGCGAACCAGCAGGTGCTGTGGACCGCGATCGGCATAGCCCTGTTCATCGCTGTCCTCGTGTTCCTCCACGACTACCGGCTGCTTGCCCGCTTCAGCTACACCCTCGGGTTGATCGGGCTGATCGCCCTCGCGATCCCCGCGTTGCTGCCGTCGCAGTTCTCCGAGGTCAACGGCGCCAAGATCTGGATCAGGCTTCCCGGCTTCAGTATCCAGCCGGGTGAATTCGCCAAGATTCTGCTGATCATCTTCTTCGCCTCCGTGCTCGTGGCGAAACGTGATCTGTTCACCACGGCAGGCAAACACTTCCTCGGCATGGATTTTCCCCGTGCGCGAGACCTCGGCCCGATCCTCGCCGCGTGGATCATTTCCATCGGCGTCATGGTCTTCGAAAAAGACCTGGGCACCTCGCTGTTGCTGTTCACCACCGTTCTGGTGATGCTCTACATCGCGACGGAACGCGTGGGCTGGCTGATCATCGGATTTTCGCTGCTCGCGGTCGGCTTCGTCTTCGCGTACCAGATGTTCGGTCACGTCCGCGTCCGCGTCCAGACGTGGGCCGACCCACTCGCCGACTACAGCAACACCGGATATCAGATTTCGCAGTCGCTGTTCGGTCTGGCCACCGGCGGTGTCGCAGGCACGGGTCTCGGCAGCGGGCGGCCCGCCCAGGTGCCGTTCGCGAAGACCGACTTCATCATCGCCGCGATCGGTGAGGAACTCGGCCTGATCGGGCTCGCCGCGATCCTGCTGCTGTTCCTCATCCTCGTCATCCGCGGCTTGCGCACCGCTCTCGCCGTGCGCGACAGTTTCGGCAAACTCCTCGCCGCCGGTCTGTCGTTCACCCTCGCCGTCCAGTTGTTCGTCGTGGTCGGCGGTGTCACCAAACTGATTCCCCTCACGGGCCTGACCACGCCGTTCGTTTCGTACGGCGGGTCGTCGCTGCTCGCGAACTACTTGCTGCTCGCTCTGCTGATGAAGATCTCGCACGCCGCACGCGAACCCGTGCAGCCGCGTAAGAAGCCGATGACGCCCATCGCGGAAGCGCAGACGGAAATGATGGGGCGCGAATGAACACTCCGCTCCGCAAGGTCGCGATGGCCGTGATGTTCATGGTTGTCGCCCTGCTCGCAAACGCCACCTACGTGCAGGTCATCAAGGCAGACGATCTGCGCACCGACCCGCGCAACTCACGGGTGTTGATCGACGAGTACTCCCGTCAGCGCGGTCAGATCTCGGCTGCCGGGCAGGCGCTGGCCGTGTCGATCCCCACCGACAGTCGCTACAAGTACCTGCGTGAATATCCGTCGACACCCGCACAGCCCATGAGTCCGCTCGCCTACGCGCCGGTCACCGGGTTCTACTCGATGCAGTACGGCAGCACGGGCCTCGAACGCAGTGAGGACGAACTGCTCAACGGCTCCGACAACCTGCTGTTCGGACGCCGGCTGTTCGATCTGGTGTCGGGACGCAACCCGCGCGGCGGCAATGTGGTCTCGACAATCGATCCGGCCATGCAGCAGGTCGCGTACGACGAACTCACCTCCAAGGGATACACCGGGTCGGTCGTGGCCATCGAGCCTGCGACCGGCAAGATCCTCGCGATGGTGAGCACGCCGAGCTACGACCCGAACCGGTTGTCCGGACACGACGGTGCCGCAACGTCGGCGGCGTGGGACGAACTGAACGCAGACCCGGACAAGCCGATGCTCAACCGCGCAATCTCTCAGACCTACCCGCCGGGTTCAACGTTCAAAGTGGTGACGACGGCGGCAGCCCTCGAGTCGGGCGTCACCCCGGACGATCAGTTCACGGCCGCCCCGAACATCACCCTTCCCGACAGCACGACCACCCTCGAGAACTACGGCGGCGCTGCCTGCGGCGGCGCTCCGACGGTGTCGCTTCGCGAAGCGTTCGCACGCTCGTGCAACACCGCGTTCGTAGAGATGGGCATCAACACCGGTCGTGAGGCTCTGGTCGACCAGGCGGAAGCTCTGGGCATCGGGGAGACCATGGACATTCCGTTGCCTGTCGCGGAGAGCACGGTCGGGCAGATCGCCGACGGGGCTGCGCTCGGGCAGTCCACCATCGGTCAGCGCGACGTCGCACTGACTCCCCTGCAGAACGCGGTCATCGCCGCGACCGTCGCCAACGGCGGTGTGCGCATGAAGCCGTATCTCGTCGAACGTCTGGAGGGGCCCGATCTCGCACTCCTCGCGGAAACCAAGCCCGAATCCCTCGGGCAGGCCATCGACCCCTCGGTCGCGGCAACACTGACCGATTTGATGATCGGCTCCGAAGAATGGTCGGGTGGACAGGGTGCGATTCCCGGTGTTCAGATCGCGTCGAAGACCGGCACCGCCGAGCACGGCAGCGACCCGCGCAACACCCCACCTCACACGCTGTATATCGGGTTCGCACCCGCTCAGCAGCCCACAGTGGCGGTGGCCGTGATCGTCGAGGACGGTGGTGATCGCGCTCTCGCCGCTACCGGTGGCTCGGTGGCTGCGCCTATCGGACGGGCCGTGATTTCGGCCGGAATACAGGGAGGCTGACATGGCTTTGTACAGCGGCGCCATGGTCGCCGACCGCTATCGCCTCACGCGACTGATCGCCACGGGCGGTATGGGGCAGGTCTGGGAAGGCCTGGACACACGGCTCGACCGTCGTGTCGCGGTGAAGGTTCTCAAGGCCGAGTTGTCGCACGACCAGGACTTCCTGACCCGATTCAGGTTCGAAGCGCGCACCACGGCGCAACTCAACCACCCGGGTATCGCCGGGGTGTTCGATTACGGCGAGACGACCGACGAGGAAGGACAGTCCGTCGCCTATCTGGTGATGGAGCTCGTACACGGCGAGCCGCTCAACGCGGTCCTGTCGCGTGTGGGCAGGCTGTCGTTGCCGCAGGCCCTCGACATGCTCGAACAGACCGGCCGGGCCCTTCAGGCCGCGCACAATGCGGGTGTCGTGCATCGCGACGTCAAGCCCGGGAACATCATGATCACCCCGACCGGCCAGGTGAAGATCACCGACTTCGGTATCGCGAAGGCCGTCGACGCATCGCCCGTCACGCGTACCGGGATGGTCATGGGCACCGCGCAGTACATCGCGCCGGAGCAGGCTCTCGGGCAGGAAGCGACCTCGGCGAGCGATGTGTATTCGCTCGGGGCCGTCGGCTACGAGGTGCTGTCGGGACGGCGCCCCTTCCTGGGCGAGAGTGTCGTCACCGTCGCGATGAAGCACGTGCAGGAAACTCCCGCGCCGCTGCCCGCCGATCTCCCGCCCGAGGTCCACGACCTCATCGACATCGCGATGACGAAGGACCCGAAGTACCGCTACTCGAGCGGCGGCGAGTTCGGCGACGCCGTGTCGGCCGTGCGGTCCGGCCGGCCCGCGCCGCCGCCGGGCAATGTGCCGCCGGTGACGAGCGCCAATCGAGTGTTGCCTCCGGGTGTTCCGGGGGCGACCACGACGGTGCCCATGCAGTCGTCTCAGCAGACACAGCAGTATGCGCCGACCGCGTACACGCAGGGGCCGTACACCGGGGCGTCGCAGCCACCGACGACCGGCCGACCTCCCTATGCTGCTGCGGCCGCCGCTTCGGGCGGAGGTGACGGCGATGGCGACCGGAAGGGGCCGAGCCCCACCGCACTCGCGTGGGCCGCAGGCGTGGCGATCGTACTTGCGCTGGTCACACTGGGCGTGGTTCTGCTCACCAACGGTGAGAACGGACCCGACACGGGGCAGTCGCCGACCACGCAGATCACCACGACGAAGCCGCAACCCACCACGACGACACGCGCACCGCAGACCACGACCACCTCGGAATGGACTGCCCCACCCCCGGTCCCGACTCAGCCGCCGACATTCGAGCCGACGACCACGGTCGAGGTGCCGACGACAGTAGAGCCGACAACCACGGTCGAGGTTCCGACTCCGACCACCCAAACTCCGACCACGACCACCGCGACACCGACAACCACCGCCGCCACCACCACGACGCAACCCGTCGAAGGAGGAGAAGAGTCGCCGGGCGACGCTTCCGGTGGCGGAGAAGGCGACGGAGGTACGGGAGGCGACGAAGAGCCCGCAGCCAGCAACGGTACGAACAACGCACCGCCGGACACACAAGGAACGTCATGACCACACCGCGCAAGCTCTCCTCACGCTACGAGCTGGGTGAGATCCTCGGCTTCGGTGGCATGTCCGAGGTGCATCTGGCACGGGATCTACGACTCGGTCGTGACGTGGCAATCAAGGTTCTACGCGCCGACCTCGCCCGCGACCCCACGTTCTACCTGCGGTTCCGTCGCGAGGCACAGAACGCGGCGGCACTGAATCACCCGGCGATCGTCGCCGTGTACGACACCGGTGAAGCCGAAACGGAAGCCGGCCCGATCCCGTACATCGTCATGGAGTTCGTCGAGGGCGACACGTTGCGCGACATCGTGCGCGGCGAGGGGCCGATGGCGCCCAAGCGGGCGATGGAGGTGATCGCCGACGTGTGCGCGGCGCTCGACTTCAGCCACCGCAACGGAATCGTGCACCGTGACGTCAAGCCCGCCAACGTCATGATCAACAAAGCAGGCGCGGTCAAGGTCATGGACTTCGGCATCGCCCGCGCGATCTCTGACGCGTCGAGCCCGATGACGCAGACCGCCGCCGTGATCGGCACCGCTCAGTACCTGTCTCCCGAGCAGGCGCGGGGCGAGCAGGTCGATGCGCGCTCCGACGTCTACTCGGTGGGCTGCGTGCTGTTCGAGATCATGACCGGCGAGCCCCCCTTCAAAGGTGATTCACCGGTAGCGGTCGCCTACCAGCATGTTCGTGAAGATCCGCCGCTGCCGTCGTCGGTGAATCGGCAGGTTCCCCCCGAGCTGGATTCGGTGATCCTCAAGGCGATGGCGAAGAACCCCGCCAACCGCTACCAGTCTGCGGCGGAGATGCGCAGCGACCTGATCCGGGTTCTCAGCGGCCAGCGTCCCAGCGCGCCGATGGTGATGACCGACGAAGACCGCACCACTTTGATCGATTCGGTCGATCAGAACACCGGCAGGCATTACCGTCCCGCTGCCGCAGCGGGTGCTGCAGGCGGGGTCGCTGCAGGCGACGAGTCCGGAGGTGGTGGCGGTTCGACGTTGCGCAAGGTCCTCCTCGGCGTCGCGGCCGTGATCGTCGTGGGCATCGTCGGCGTGTTCCTGTGGTCGCTGGGCCCCGGCTCCACCGCGGCGCAGGTTGCCGTTCCCGACGTCCGTAATCTCGCGGCGAGCGAGGCTGAAAGCCAACTGCAGGACAGCGGCTTCAGGGTGGCTCTGCAGGAGAAACCCGACACGGTGGTCGCCGAAGGCAACGTGGTCAACACACGCCCGGTACCGGGCAGCCAGGCCGATGAGGGCTCGACTGTCACCATCGAGGTGTCGAGTGGACCCGAGCAGGTGCAGATTCCGCGGCTCGACGGCCTCTCTCAGGAGAAGGCCGCGCAACAACTCGATTCGGTCGGGCTGCGGCTCGACCCGAATGTGTTGCGGGCGCCGTCCGACGAGGACGAGGTCGACACCGTAGTCGAGCAGAAGCCGTCGGCGGGCGCGAACATCGACCGTGGCGCCACGGTGACCATCACACTCGGTTCCGGGCCCGAGCAGGTCCGTGTCCCGAATGTCGTGGGACAGGCCCAGGAAGTTGCCCGAGGCAACATCGAGGGCGCCGGATTCGAGGTCGTCGTCGAGCAGGTCGAGTCGAGCGAGAAGGCAGGCACCGTGGTGTCGACCAGCCCGGCGGGCGGCGCCACGACCGATTCGGGTGGCACCGTCACGATCCAGGTTTCCGACGGCGACCGGATCGAGATGCCCGTGCTCACCAACCGTTCGGTGTCGCAGGCACTGTCGGCGCTTCGCGCGGCAGGCTGGACCGGCTCGGCTGCTCAGCTCGTGCAGACCCGGGAGGCCACACTCGATGCCGGTCTCGTGGGCACGATCATCACCCAGCAGCAGCCGCCCGGTTCGGAGATCTCCAAGTCCGACACCGTGAGCGTCGGAGTCGGGGTCCTCGGAATCCGATAGGGGCCGTCAGGCGGCACCACCGTCGAGCGCCCTGGCCATTTCACCCTCGAGCTGCGCGACGAGCGATTCTTGCGGCGCCCGACCACACACGGCAAGCCAGTTCGCCAGCATGCGATGGCCACCCTGGGTGAGCACCGACTCCGGATGGAACTGCACGCCGTGAATGGGCAGTTCCGCGTGCCGCAACGCCATGATCACACCGCTGTCGGTCTGCCCGGTGACGACGAGTTCGTCGGGCATCGTTTCCGGGAGCACCGTCAGCGAGTGATAACGGGTCGCGGTGAACGGGTCGGGCAGGCCCGACAGGACACCGGCACCGTCGTGATGCACGAGGCTGGTCTTCCCGTGCAGAAGCTCCGGGGCACGATCGACGGTTCCGCCGAATGCAACACCGATCGACTGGTGGCCGAGGCACACGCCCAGCAGCGGGGTGCGTGCGGCGGCGCAGGCCTTGACGAGGTCGATGCTGACTCCGGCGCGTTCCGGGGTGCCGGGGCCGGGGCTGAGCAGGATGCCGTCGAACTCGTCGACGACCTTCTCGAGCGCACCGGGCGCGGTCAGCCTCTCGTCGTCGTTGCGCCACACTTCTGCTCGTGTTCCGAGCTGACCGAGGTACTGCACGAGGTTGAACACGAAGCTGTCGTAGTTGTCGACGACGAGAATGCGCATGGTGAGCAGAGTACTCACCGAGTTATCGTGCCGCGGCTCCGCCGGTGTAGGCGGGGACAGTGAGTTCGGAACCGACCTGCTGTGTGAAGCCCAATCCGTAGCGCGTGGAGTACTGCTTGTACAAGCGCACTCCGGGTTCGGCATCGAGCGACGCCGCAATCGCGGCGGGATCCCCCAGCGCCGTGATGACATACGGGGGCGAGTAGGTGCGACCGTGCAGTAGGAGGGTGTTGCCGATGCAGCGGGGGGCCGAGGTCTCGACGATCCGCTGATCCTGCATGGAGATGGCTTCCGCTCCACCGGCCCACATCGCGTTGAGCACACTCTGCACGTCCTGCTGGTGCACCACGAGATCGTCGGGCGAGGCGCCTGCCGGATACCGGCCGTCGGCGTCGCGCGGCGCATCGGTCAAGGTGACGGTGACACCGGCGCCCTGCCGTTCGGTCAGTCCCGCAGGTTCCTCGAGTGCGGCGATCCGGTCGAGCACGGCAGCGACTTCGTCGTCGTCGGTGGCCGCACTGCTCTGAAGCTGTGCGACCTGCGTGGCCAGTGCGTCACGGGTGGCAGCGAGATCATCCGATTCGGCCTGCGCGACACGAACGAGGTCGGACAGGCGGGGCGAGTCACTCGCGCGCAATTCACTACCGTCGGAAACACCGCGGGTGGTGCCGAGCAGCAGCCCCGCAACGAGGCACACGACCAGTGTCGCGGACGCCCAGGCCAGAGTGCGCAGCCGACCGTTCGACACGTCGAACCTCCCTTTCGGCTACTGCGTTAGCGTGTACAGCACAGGTAGATGCCCAACCTACTCTGCCGGCCTGCAGGAGGCGGAGTCGTACCAGCGAGGACACCATGCCCAAGTCGAAGGTCAGGAAGAAGAAGGACGACGCGGTCGAGAGGTCGGTCAGCCGTACTCCGGTGAAGGTCAAGGCCGCGCCGTCGAGCTCCATCTACGTCTCGGTGATGCTCGGCCTGATGATCATCGGATTGCTGTGGCTGATCGTGTACTACCTCGCCGCAGAGCACATTTCCTTCATGAACAGCCTCGGTGCGTACAACTTCCTCATCGGATTCGGCTTCATGGTGGCGGGCCTGATCATGACGATGAAGTGGCGTTGACGACCGCCGATGACGCTGGATTACACCGCTGTAATTCATCCCCACCTGTGGAGAACCCTGTGCACAACTGTGCGGACGTAGTGGCATGACCGATCGAGCTCCACTCGAATGGTCCACTCCCCCGGTCGCTGTCGCAGCCCTCGCAGCCGGCGGAGTGGTCCTCGCGGTGGCGGCGGTGTTCGCCGTTCCCGACGCAGTAGGCCGGATTCTCATCGGATTCGCTGCGCTACTCGTTCTTTCGATGGCGTTCTCGGCTGCCCGCCAGCGGCCCCGCCTCGAGGTCCTCGGCGACACCGACGGGCAGGCGTCGGGAATTGCGACCACGCGCCTGTCCGGTCGTCGTGAATTCCCGCGCGCGACACTGCACCGGGTACGCATCGTGGAATACCCGCGACTCGGTCGGCGGGTCCCGATGCTCGAAATCGACACGCTCGAACCCGGAACCGGCGACGAGCGGCTGATGATCTTCGGCCGCTGGGATCTGGGCACGGACCCACGCGACGTGTACGACGCGCTTGCGGTGCACGGACTGGCGCCCGATCACACTCCCAGCTGAGAGCGCAGACGCAGCACTGCGAGCACCACGAGTACGAGCGAGACCAACGCCACCGCAGCGAGCGCGATCCACCCCGTGCGGACGATCTTGATTCGGTCGGTTCCGGCGCCCGTGTACTGCGGGGCGTAGAGCAGAGCTGCCGTCGCGGCAGCACCCGCGACCAGGCCGCCGAGATGTCCCCACAGGGAGATGCCGGGAATCGTGATGCTGATGAAGACGTTGAGTGCCACCACCGCAAGCACCGGTGCTGGGCTACGACGCAACCGCAGCAGGATGACGGCCTGGGCTCCGAGCAGACCGAACACGGCACCCGACGCCCCCACAGTGACAGCGTCGGGTTGAAGGAACATCACCGCAGCGGAACCACCGACGATGGACACCACATACACGGCGAGATAGCGGGCACGACCGAGAACCAACTCGGTATCGCGGCCGATGATCCACAACGCGAACATGTTGACCGCGAGGTGTAGCAGGCCGTAGTGCAGGAAGCCGCTGCCGAGCACCCGGATGTAGTCGCCATCGGCGGCGATCATGGGCGGCCACAGCGCCCAATCCAGGAACAGGCGCGAGGCCTGCTCGTTGTTCATCACGCTGCCGGACTGCGCGGCGGTGATCCCGAAGATCACGACGTTGAGCGCGATGAGGATGTAGGTGACCAGCGGAGTCGGCCGATCGGTGCGCACCGGCGCACCGGCGACCGTTCGGGCCTGCGGTGCGGAGCGTTGCGCGGTGGCGACACACTCGACGCACTGATGCCCCACCGACGCGGGACGCAGGCACTCCGGGCAGAAGGGTCGGCCGCACCGCGTGCAGGCAAGCAGCGTGGTGCGGTCGGGGTGACGGACGCACCGCGGCTGGGACGCGGGGCCGCCCCCCTCGGCCGAAGGGCCCCAGCCGGGGTTCGTCATGGGTTTCTCTTTCAGGCGACCGTGATGCTGTTGATCACGACGTCGTCGGTCGGGCGGTCGCCGCGATCGGTTGCGGTGGTCGCGATGGCGTCGACGACCTTCTTCGACTCTGCGTCGACGACCTCACCGAAGATGGTGTGGCGACGGTTCAGGTGCGGGGTGGCACCGACCGTGATGAAGAACTGTGAGCCGTTGGTGCCCGGGCCCGCGTTCGCCATCGCGAGGAGGTAGGGACGGTCGAACTGCAGCTCGGGGTGGAATTCGTCACCGAACTGGTAGCCCGGGCCGCCGCGGCCGGTGCCGGTGGGGTCGCCGCCCTGGATCATGAAGCCGTCGATGACGCGGTGGAAGATCGCGCCGTCGTAGAACGGGCCGGTGGTCTCGCCCTTTGCGTTCTGCGTCTTGTATTCCTTCGAGCCGTTGGCGAGGCCGACGAAGTTCTCGACCGTCTTCGGCGCATGGTTGCCGAACAGGGAGATGACGATGTCCCCGCGGTTGGTATGGAGGGTGGCGGTTGCTGTCTGGTTGGGTGAAGTCACACCCCCATGTTGCCATCCTTGTGTTGTTCGGCGCGGCACTCCTCCTACTGTGATGATCCTCCCGCGCTCCTGACGGAAGGATGAACCGGTGTGGCAGTGTGGAGCCATGTCGAGTGTGAGCGAGTCCCCTTCCGGTAGTGCTTTCTCCGAGTCCGTCCGCGACCTCGTACCTCCGATCGACGACACCACCAATCTCGTTGGCGCGCTTCGTGTCGCCGGGGACGGTGCTGTGGCGTTGGCTCAGGGGTCGGCGGCAGCCGGCCTCGTCGTCGCCCGCAAGGGTGTCGAGGTGTCGAGGGAGCTCGCTGCTCACGCACGTCGCGCACGCCAAGAGGCGTCTCCGCTGATCAAGGCGGCCACCGAGAAGGCCCTGACCGACAAGGGCATCGCGAAGAAGACCGATACGCAGTCGCGTGGCGGACGCAAGGCACTGCTCGTCACCGGTGTACTCGGCGCCGTCGTCCTCGGTGGCGTCGTCTTCTATCGCACGCGTCGTCCGTCGTTCCCGCCCGTGGCGGCCGAACCTCCGCGCGTGCAGGCGGTGCCTGACGACGGGACCACCGGCGCCTGAGTTACCGGTCGGTATCGAATCCGCTCAACCGTATGACGCATACCACACGAAGGTGGATACTCGCGGGTAGACACTCTCCGATGGAGGCGCATCATGACCGGATCCGCGCACGTCACCGAAGAACAAGCACGCGCAGTCGCCGAAGAATCACGTGAAGCCGATTGGGACAAACCCTCCTTCGCCAAGGAGCTGTTCCTCGGCCGGCTCACACTCGGCCTCGTCCACCCGTTCCCACGACCCACCCCCGACGAGGACGCCCGCACCGAAGAGTTCCTGACGAAACTGCGGAACCTGTGCCGCACGATGGACGGCGCCGTCATCGAACGCGACGCGGAGATCCCCGACGACTACGTTGCAGCTCTCGCCGACCTCGGATGCTTCGGCATGAAGATCGCACCCCGCTACGGCGGGCTCGGCCTTTCCCAAGTGGCCTACAACCGCGCATTGACACTGGTGGCGAGCGTGCATCCGAGCATCGGTGCGCTGTTGTCGGCCCACCAGTCGATCGGCGTGCCAGAGCCACTCGCGCTCGCGGGCACCGACGAGCAGAAGCAGGAATATCTCCCACGCTGCGCGAAGGGTGCCATCTCCGCGTTCCTGCTCACCGAACCCGACGTCGGCTCCGACCCCGCTCGCCTCGCCTCCACGGCAACCCCGATCGAAGACGGCGAGGCGTACGAACTCGACGGAGTCAAACTGTGGACCACCAACGGTGTTGTCGCCGAACTGCTCGTCGTCATGGCACGTGTGCCCCGCAGAGACGGCCACAGTGACGACGCACATCGAGGCGGGATCTCGGCTTTCGTCGTCGAAGCAGATTCACCGGGCATCACGGTGGAGCACCGCAACACGTTCATGGGATTGAAGGGCATCGAGAACGGTGTCACGCGCATGCACAAGGTGCGTGTTCCCGCGCAGAACCTCATCGGACGCGAAGGCGACGGCCTCAAAATCGCGCTGACCACCCTCAATGCCGGGCGCCTTGCGATTCCAGCGATGTGTGCGGGGGCGGGAAAGTGGTCGCTGAAGATCGCGCGCGAGTGGTCGTCCGCGAGGGTTCAGTGGGGCAGACCCGTCGGCGAGCACGCCGCAGTGGCGTCGAAGATCTCGTTCATCGCTGCCACCACCTACGCGCTGGAGTCCGTCGTCGAGCTCTCCGGGCAGATGTCCGACGAGAAACGCAACGACATCCGCATCGAGGCCGCCCTCGCGAAACTGTGGTGCAGCGAGATGGCGTGCATCATCGCCGACGAACTCGTACAGATCCGCGGGGGTCGCGGATACGAGACCGCGCAATCGCTTGCAGCGCGCGGCGAACGGGCCGTGCCGGCCGAGCAATTGGTGCGTGATCTGCGCATCAACAGGATCTTCGAAGGGTCGAGCGAGATCATGCGACTGCTCGTCGCGCGAGAGGCAGTCGACGCACACCTGAAGGCCGCAGGTGATCTCGCCGATCCCAAGGCCTCCGCCGAGGCAAAAGCGAAAGCCGCAGCGAGGGCCAGCGGTTTCTACGCCAAGTGGCTCCCCAAACTGGTGGCGGGCAAGGGTCAACTTCCGAACTCCTACAATGAATTCGGTTCTCTGGCTGTCCATCTCAGGTATGTGGAACGAGCCTCTCGGAAGCTCGCACGGTCGACGTTCTACGGGATGGCCCGCTGGCAGGCCGGGCTCGAGAAGCGACAGAACTTTCTGGGACGCGTAGTCGACATCGGGGCCGAGCTGTTCGCGATGGCAGCGTGCTGCGTGCGTGCCGAACGACAGCGCGCCGACCGGCATGCCGGCGCCGAGGATGCCTTCGTGCTGGCCGACACCTTCTGCGAGCAGGCGCGCATACGAGTCGAGGGGCTCTTCGACGGATTGTGGACCAACACCGACGACGCCGACGTCGCGCTCACTCACGGTGTGCTCGAGGGGCGCTACACGTGGCTCGAGAACGGGGTGCTCGATCAGAGTGAGGGCACAGGTCCGTGGATCTCCGAGTGGGCGCCCGGACCGTCACAGGACGAGAACCTGGCCCGCCGCTTCCGGCTGACACAGAATCCTGCTTGATCGCAAAAGAATTCGGCCCCCACTCGCGGAGCGGGGGCCGAATTCTACTGTCGTGGCAGGATCAGAATGCGCCGCAGTTGGACGGCGCGGGCTTGTCCGCGAAGCGATCGTTCATGTACGCCACCGCCTCGGGCAGGCCACCGATCATGGGCAACGCGTGATTGACGATGAAGCCGGGGAGGATCGGCGGCGTGTTGTTCGGGGAGAACTGCACCGCGGCACCCTGGGCGCACCAGTCGAGCGCCATCTGGCGGCCCTGGCCGTACGGCACCGTATCGTCCTGGGTGCCGTGCTGGACAAGAACCGGGATCTGCGGGGACAGTCGGCCGATACGCTGCTCCGCGATCACTTCCTGAACCTCGGGGATCCGAGAGGTCACGACGTCAAGGGGCTCGCCGGTGCGCGTGTAGTCACTGGTCTGCTGGAAACCGAAGGTGAACAGCGTCTCGGGCAAGCACTGGTTCGCCACCGCGGCGAGCATCTCGCGCCCTCGTTCGTTGATCTCTGCGTCGAGGACATCCGTCAGTTCCGGGTATGCCTCGATGAGACCGTTGATCGTGTAGCCGACGGCACCGGTGAGCGCGGTTCCGTCGATCTGCTTCAGGGTCTCGACCAGATCGGCCGGAGGTGCGCCGGCATAGGCGCCCTTGATGTCGAGTTCCGGAGCGTAGGAGGGAGCGAGTTCCGCCGCGGCGGCTGTGGCGCCACCGCCCTGCGAGTAGCCGAAGAGGCCGACAGGTCCGTTTTCCGAGATGGAAGCCCCGGGCAGGTTCTGCGCTGCTCGTGCCGCGTCGAGGACCGCGTGGGCCTCGGCCTCACGGTTGACGTACGTGTGGTGGCCGGGGGTTCCCAATCCGTCGTAGTCGGTGACCGCCACTGCAATACCCTGCAGCAGCATCGCGTTGATCGAGAGGAGTTCGTATTCGGTGAAGAGATCGAGCGGCGGTGTGTACTGCACGACGTGGTTGAGGGCCTTCGACGGTGCGCACTGATCGCCCTGGCCCTGCGTTCCGGGGGCCAGCACCACCAGGGGTCGCTCGCCCGGCCCGTTCCATGCCATGGACGGTTCGAGATAGGTGCCGCTCACGGCGTTTGCTTCGCCGTTGGCGTCGTTACTGCGGTAGAGCAGCCGTGTTCCCTGAGCGGGGAACACACCGTCGGGCGTGGGCACGCGGATCGCGAGGTCGGAAGATTCGGTGCGAATGAGGTCACCCGGTGCTCCCCCGAGCACCTCCGGCGGCTGATAGAAGTCGCCTTCTGCATTCGCTGTCGCCGGGGTGACCATCAATCCGGCCATCAGTGCCGCAGACGCCAATCCCGCCGTCATCCCCCATCGCCGGGTACGACCCGCCATTGATTCCTCCGTGCCTCGAAATGTGTGCCGCCCATCACGGCGATACGCAATGTAACATGCATTTACTCGGCAGTAAGTTCCAGCTCTGCGTTCTGTGACATGCCGGAAAGCGCTTCCTGCACCCGTATGGTTTCGTCACCGCCCCACCCCGGCGGGCTAAGAATGTCCGCCCACAATTCGGCTGCATCCACCCCATACGAATGACCGTGTCCGTCGGGCACGTCCGCCGAGAAAACCATGTCCAGAGTCACCTGCCAGAACGTCACGAACGGAATCCACCGCATCCCCGGGTCCACGTCGGGGCCCAGAGGTTCGCGCAGCCAGTCGGGCCGATGCAGTATCAGATCGAACGACCACCACGTGATGGGGTCACTCGCGTGCTGCCAGAACACCACACGTGGAAACTCCCACTCGGTGGGAAGATCTGCATCACCCGGATCCGACGCAAACCTGATGTTCCGCCCGCCGTCCACGGCAGGAAGACGCTCGAACGAACCTTCGTCGCGCATCTCGGTGATCCTCCCCCACGGCTCCGCGAAGTTCGGTGTGCCCACAAGCAATGCACCGTCGGTCATGGCGACGAGCGCATCGCCGGACGCGAAAGCGGCTTGACCACCGTATGATCCGAGACTCTCCCCGAAGACCACGAGCTTCGGACGGGCATCGCCGGGTAATTCGGCCCACCGCTCGTACACCGCGTCGAACAACGCGCGTCCGGCATCCTGCGGGGTTTCACGATCGGCAAGAAATGCCAACGGACTCGGCAGGAACGAATACTGCATCGCCGCAATCGCCGAATCACCGCCGCTCACGAATTCGAGTGCTCCTGCGACGTTCTCGTTGACCCAACCGCGCCCGGTGGTGGTCACCACCGCGAGGACCGACCGGTCGAATGCGCCCGTGCGTTCCAGCTCCGCAACCACTTTGCCTGCCCCCTCGGCGACAGTGCCGGCGGATTCCTTACCCACGTATGCGCGGATCGGTGTCAGCGCGGGTTCACCGGTGACATCGGCGATCTCGGCGGCAGTAGGACCGCCCGCGACGAAGGTTCTCCCCTCCCGGCCCAGTGTCTCCCAGCTTTCGAACGAGTCCGGTGAACCCGACCTCTCCGGTGCGGCCGGACGATCGACGCCGTCCGCCGTACCGTGATCCGATACGGCCGCGGAACGCTCTGCCACCGAGAGGATTCCCCGATACACCCCGTGGTCGAGAACCACCACGAGCACCACCACGACGACGACGATCGCAGCGACGTTCGCAACTCCATCGGGCAGGAATCGCGCAGAGAACACGGACAACCGCATCACCCCGAATCTCAGCAGGCGAGCCACCGCGATCAGCACGAGCGCCACGATCACCGCAACGAGAAGGACCGGCAGGTACAGGAGGCGTTCGAGTCGTTCGAGGCCGACCAGCTCACGGACGATCTGCTGCCACCACGAGCCGAGTACGAGGAAGGTCGGAATCACCGCGACAGCGACGACGGCCAGCAACCACCATCCACGACGACGAGTGACTGCAGACCACCGGGGGCGCACTCCGCATCTGCACAGAACCCAGGCCACGAAGCAGCCGAGTCCGTAACCCGTGGCCACCGAGATTCCCGTGGCAACACCCTGCAGATACCACACACGCGGCAGCAGCGACGGCGTCATCGATTGCGCGAAGAAGAACAGCGCGACAGCGAGACCGACCGGGTGCGCTGTGCGCCGATAGACGATCTCCGAAAACGATCCGGGCTCCGAGCGCTCCTCCTGCTGTGCCATCGCTGGAGTCTAAATGGGATATTCACGACAGGCGCGGTCTACGGTAGCCATACGGCGTACACGCCCTCCCGGAAGAGTAAGGGGGCATGATGTAAGCAAATCGTTACAGGGAGGGTTCGAGATGGCGATCGGGGTAGGGCTTCGGATAGGCAGGATCGTCTCCACAGCAGTGGTGGCATCCAACGAACCCGGCACCCCGGATCCCGTTGTCATCGCCCGCGACACGGTCCTGCACATCGACCACGACGGCAACTCACAACTCGGCGGTTCCACCCGCACGGTCGACGAGGCACGTACGCTCTCCGGATTCCTGTCACGTGTGGGAGACCCGGGGGGCATCGCTGCAAGCGACGGCCGCGTCTATCGCGCCGAGGACGCAATGGCAACAGCAGTTCACTGCCTCCTCAACGAATGTCACCCACTTCCGACCTTCGGGGGCATGGACCGCGACACCGATCCCGGTTACACGGCCACGTACCCATCGCATTGGGATCCGACCCGGGTCTCGGTGCTCCGCGCCGCGCTCGACTACGCCGAATTGAGGCACGTCGACCTCGTTTCCGACGCTCAGGGCGCCGCAACGTGGTACGCCTCGGAGATCTCCGAGACCCCCGGTCTGCTCATCGGCGTCTACCACGTGGACGATGCGGGATCCACAGTCACACTGGTTCGCTCCGGCGTGCCGGCAGGGAAAGCCTTCCGTGTCACGGCCAAGGGCGCACCCTCTCCGGCGGCGCAACTCGCGACAGCGCTCGGGGCGTTCGGGTGGATGCCCGACAACCTCGATGCCGTCGTGGTCATGGGCGATGGGCTCATCGCCCGCGACCGGTCGCACATCCAGGACATCGCGAACAGCCTCGCGACCAAATTGATGGTTCGGAGCCTTGTCGGCCCCGGACCCGAGCAGACTGCTGCGCTCGGAGCGGCGATCCTGGCAACAGGCTTCACGCCTGCGCGAGAGAAGAAGGCACGCATCGGCCTGCCGCCGTCCTACGACAGAACAGACGTCCTCACCGGCGGCTTCGCGCGGCTGCGCGAAGCCGAAACCGACTCGGAGGACGACCCACCGGTGGCTGTTGCCACCACCACCGATTCGGGTCCGGCCCGAGAGCCCTCGTCCAGAGGCTCCTCAGCGTCCGAAGTGGTGGATGAAGATCAGAAAGCATTGACCGTCGCGCACGCCGCCGAACCACCCGCTGAGCCGAAATTGTCGGCGCGCACCTACGCGCTGGCCGGGATCGGCGCGGTGATCGTCGTGTGCCTCGTGCTCGCCTTGATGCTCTGACCACCTGGTTTCCGCCTAGTCGGCAGTCTCCGTCTCGGTGATCGAGGCGAGTTCCGCTGCGTCCTCGGCACCGAACTTGTCCTCGAGAACCTCCGGTGTGTAGTCGAGGTCGATTTCCTCGACGGCCCGGCCCCGAGCCGATTCGATCGCCCCGAGTCGGCGTTGTGCCCGGTCTGCCGCGTAGGCGACGAACTCGTCGGGATCGAGTCCGTAGGGTTGTTCGTCGAACTGGTCGTTGACCCATCCGATCATCCCGAGGGCCATCGGGAGCAGTTCGTTCATGCGCTCCTGCACGACGTTCCAGTTCGAATCGTCCGCCGCGACGTGCCGACGGCACGTAAACGTTCCCCACGCCATGTGGCGGCGCTCGTCGTCGCCGATGCGCTGCACCAGTTCTTGCATGCCCGGCAGGATTCCCCGTGTAGTGCACACCTTCTGCCAGGCGTAATAGCCGGTGAGGGCCAGACTTCCTTCGATCACGTGGTTGTAGGTGACGCTCGCGCGCACCTGGTTCGCAGGTGACGGATCCGAATCGAGCACCTTGAGCGAGTGCGGTAGTTCCTCGTAGAACAACTGTCGGTAGTACGGGTTGTCCGCCACGTACGGATGCAGATCCGATGTGAGGCCCACTTCGTCCATCCACAGCCGGAACACCTGCATGTGTTTCGCTTCCTCGAAACAGAACTGCGTCAAGTACATTTCGTCGCCGATCCGGCCCTCGGCCGCCATCGCACGCAGGAACGGCTGGATGTCCTGGGTGACGGCTTCTTCACCCGCGGCGAACTGCGCAACCAGAAAGGTCGAACTGCGCTGTTGCTCCGAATTCAGCTCCGACCAGTCCGACGCGTCACGCGAGAAGTCGAGGTCGTGAGGATCCCAGAACTTGGCGTTGCCCTTCGAGAAGAGCCGAAGCGGGAAGGCGTCCCAATTGAGGCCGCCTTCCCGCAGCGACGCAAACCCCTGACGTTCCTGTGTTATCCACGTCACAGTAACCAGGCTAGCCCCGAACCGGGCCTGCGTCACATATTCGGTCAGTTCTCCAACAGCACATCCCCCGGGTACCCATCAGGTCCATATCCAGGTGGTATGACGAAGACGGCCGATCCGACGGGAGTGGTCCAGGTGTTGAGCGCGTCGTGCTCCGCGAGCCGCTCCTGCACGGGAAGGAACTGCCGATCCACATCGCCCTGGTAGGCGGCGAACAGCAGACCTGCTCCGTCGTCGTCGTAGTTGTAGGCGCGGCGGAGGAACTGTTCGTCGGCGCTGCGCGGCCGGGCCCGAGCAATGTGCGCCTCCGGCGGGATCACCGGAATCCCGTGGTCGTCGAGCGCCTCGAAATCGGCGTCGTCGTGCTCGTCGGCACCGGTCAGCGGTGAGCCGTCCGATTGCCTGCGCCCCATCACGAGGTCCTTCGCGGGACGGTCGAGTTCGTCCCACGTGTCGAGCTCCATGCGGATGCGGCGCAACACGAGTGACGTCCCACCTGCCAGCCACCGAGGCTCGCCCGCATTCCAGACCTGGCGATCGAAATCCGGGGTCGCAGGCTGCGGATTGACGGTGCCGTCGACCTGGCCCATGAGATTGCGCATCGTCAGCCCCTCGGACCGGGTACCCGCGGCATGACGGAAACCCCGCTGCACCCATCTGATCGACGCACGCGATCTCACGCTCTTGGTGAGTGCGCGCACCGCATGAGACACCGTCATCGGGTCGTCGCCGCACACCTGCAGCAGCAGGTCGCCTCCAGAAAATCGGTCCTCGAGTTCGTCGATGCCGAACGACGGCAGCGGCCGAAGCCACGCCGGCCGCGCAGCGACCGATGCTGCCGCATCGAACACCGCGCTTCCGTATCCGACAGTGACGGTCAGGCGTGCGGGGTCGACTGCCAGCTCGGGTTCGGTATCGCCGAGCGCAGGCACTCCACGGGTGAGTCGGCGCGTGTCCTCCGCCCACACTTTCATCACACCGATCAAGCCGACCCGATCGACATCCGGTTTCAGGTCGAGCGCCACGAACGCGGCAAACGCCTGCGGCTCGGTATCGATTCCCGCCTGGTGCACACCGTGGCACTCGACGGTGTCTGCGCCCCTGTGCTCAGGCTCCCGCGTTGCGGCGGCGACTCCCGCGCCTCCCACTCCGAGCCCCACCACCCCGAGCATCGCAGCGCTACCGCCCAGCAGGCGACGACGACTGACGTCAGCCACTGTGGTCGACCCCTTCCGCGTGACCCGGTGCATAGTCCTCCTGTGCACCCGCGAAGTCGCGGACCTGAGCTGTGAAGTCCTTCGTGGAACCGTCGTCGAAGGTGAGGGTGAAGGACACGTCCGCTCCCGGCACGATCGGACCGGTCAGATCCATGAGCATCAGGTGGTCGCCTCCCGGCTCGAGGCTGTGCACACTGCCGGCCTCGACGACGAACCCGGATTCGGACTCGCGCATCACCATCGCGCCACCGTCACCCGCGACCATCTCGTGTAGTTCTGTGCTGCCCGCGCCGGGACTCGCTGCAGAGACGATGGTCAGGTCTTCATCGCCGGTGTTCTCGAGTTCCGCAAACGCAGCGGTCATGCCTGAGTCGGCAGCTTTCGCCCAGGACGACGAGACGACGAGCGAGTCTGCTGCGGTGGTGTGGTTGCTGTCGGCGCCGCATCCCGCGACGAGAACGCCGGCGGCGGTGAGGAGCAGAGATGTTCTGAAGATCTTGATCACTTGGGTTCTCCATGCTGTTGTCCGGGCATGCGGCAGCGCCGATCGCCGCGCGGCGGCGATCCCGGTGGGGACTCGTGAACGAGGTCGAGTTCAGGCCACGACCGGCGGACCTCGCGTGCCGAGCCCGGCAGCGGGAAGAAGCACACGACGCGCGTGCGGGCGATGCGCGACGCACGGGACGACGCGAGAACGTACGGGTGGCGCGTGGTAGCGCCGAGGGACGAGACGATGCACCGCCGCCAGGGCGATGCGGCAGCCCCGCTCGGCAGCGGTGATCAAGAAGGCTCCGGCCCCCACCGCCGCGACGTGCGCCGCGACCATGGTGGGACTCGGCATATGCATGTGCTCGGACCCCAGAGCAAGTGCGACGTGACCGAGGACCTGGCCCACCGCGAGGACCGCCATCACGGGAAGACGGCTTCCCACCGCGAGCATTCCGACAGCGACCGCCGCCAGCAGCAGGAGTACCGCCGAACTCTGGCCGGGTGTCGCTCCCCCGGCCGCCGCGTGTGCGGCGATGCTCACCGCACCGGAAGTGCCCCCGGCGAAGCCGCCGCGCAGATGCGCCACGAGCCGTCGTTCGGTGAACATGAGCCCAGGGTACGTCGATACTACGAACTGTCGTACACGGGTGTCGTTTCACGTGAAACATCCGGCTACCCGTGGAGCAGCTGACTCACCCTTGCCGCTTGCCGTGCAAGATGGTGCCGTTCGGCCAGGTTGGACGCAGTCAGAGCCGCTTCGGCATACAGCCGAACGGCGTCCTCGAGATCACCGGCCTTCTCGTGGAGGTACGCCGCCGCCGCGCTGTATCGCGGAAGGCCGGAATCCACCGCAGCCAAGGCCGCGAGACCTGCCCCGGGTCCGTCGGCCTCACCGACCGCGACGGCACGGTTGAGCGCCACGACCGGAGATCCGGTGAAGCTGAGGAGTTCGTCGTACCAGCCGACGATCTGCACCCAATCGGTTTCTTCGACACGCACCGCGTCGGCGTGCAGGGCCGCGATGGCGGCCTGGGCCTGGAACTCGCCGAGCCGGTCCCGAGCCAGCGCGGCCTGAAGCATGGCCACGCCCTCTGCGATGAGTGAGGTGTCCCAGCGGGAACGATCCTGGTCTGCAAGCGCGACAAGACTCCCGTCCTCACGCATGCGCGCGGAACGTCGGGCGTGGTGCAGCAACATCAACGCCAGCAACCCGATGGTCTCTTCGTCATCATCGATCTCCGCCAACTGCCGAGTGAGCCGGATCGCTTCGGGTGCCAGGTCGACGTCCCCCGTGTAGCCCTCGTTGAAGACCAGGTAGAGCACGCGTCGCACAGTTGCGAGATCGCCTACCTCTGCGAACCGCACACCACTCACGGTTTTCTTGGCACGGCTGATCCGCTGCGCCATCGTCGCCTCCGGGACGAGGTAGGCCGACGCGATCTGCTTGGTCGTCAGCCCTCCGATGGCGCGGAGCGTGAGCGCCACAGCCGAAGTCGAGGTCAACGACGGATGAGCACACAGCAGGAACAGGTGCAGTGTGTCGTCGGCGGTCTCCGTCGGCCCGGGCGGTGGTTCGACGACCATTCGCTGCTCGCGTTCTCTCCTCGCCGTATCGGAGCGGTATACGTCGAGAAATTTGCGCCAGGACACCGCGACCAGCCACGCTTTCGGATCCACGGGTGGTCGTTCCGGCCATGTCCGGGTGGCCTCGATGAGCGCCTCCTGCACGGCGTCCTCGGCAGTCGCGAAGTCGACTCCGCGGTGCACGAGGACGCCGATGACTGCGGGAGTCAGCGTCCTCAGCAGCAGTTCGTCCATCTCACTCGGTGATCGTCGGAGGTGCGGTGAGGAACGGCCGCACTTCGAGCCACTCGTGGATCGGCTTGCCGCCGGCGCCCGGCGCTGCCGACAATTCACCGGCGAGGACGACGGCGCGCTCGTAGGAGTCGACGTCGATCACCATCCAACCGGCGATGAGATCCTTCGTCTCCGCGAAGGGTCCGTCGGTGACCGGCGGACGCCCCTCCCCGTCGTATCGGACGAATGCGCCCTCGGGAGCGAGTGCCTGCCCGTCGACGAATTCACCGGTCTTCTCGAGTTTCGCAGCGAACTCCTGCATGTACTTGATGTGATCGTCGACCTCTTCGGGGGTCCACTGATCCATGGGGACACTGTTCACCGACTCGGGGGCGCCGCGGTAATGCTTGAGCAGTAGGTACTTCGCCATCGTGATCTCCTCGGTTCTGCACAGCCCGTGTGGCTGCATCCACACCTGGGACGGAGCGATTCGGCAGTTCTCGACATCATCCGGATTACAAGATCCCACCTGGTTTCCGAAGGGTCCACCCCGGCAAGGGTTGATACCCATGGGGGGTATAGGTATATTGGTCGACGGAACACCTCCGTGCAGCGAGCGAGAAAGAGGAACTCATGAACACCACCACAGTCACCGTGTCCGGAATGACCTGCGGACACTGCGTCTCATCGGTCCGTGAAGAAATCAGTGAGATCCCCGGCGTCACCGGTGTCGAAGTCGACCTCGCAAGCGGACGCGTAGACATCGAGTCGAACACCGCACTCGACAGTGCAGCCATAGCAGCAGCCGTCGATGAGGCCGGCTACAAGATCGCCGACTGAGCCACCCACACCGACTCCGACAGGAAGTCCTCCGATGAAAACACCGACGAAGGTCGCCGGATTCATCCTCTCCTTGGTCGCAGTCTTCGCCCTCGCGTTCGGGGCCGGCACGCTGACCGGCCCCGAGAACACGAGCCACATCGATTCCCCGTCACTCCCCCCGACGACCACCACCGTCGACGAGCACGGACACTGACCACCGCATCCGAGAGGAGTACCGAATGAACTCCGTCGCCCGTCCGGCAGATGGTCGCGTCGAACTCGAGATCGGTGGCATGACCTGCGCGTCGTGCGCCAACCGAATCGAGCGCAAACTCAACAAACTCGACGGCGTCACAGCCACCGTCAACTACGCCACGGAGAAAGCGCGCGTCGACTACATCGGCGATGTGTCGCCCGCCGACCTCGTCGCCACCGTCGAGGCGGCCGGATACACCGCCGCGCTACCCTCGCCGCCCACTGCCGCTGGATCCGATCCCACCGCGGAGCCGGATCCGACCGCCGCGTTGCGGCAGCGACTGCTGGTCTCACTGACCCTCAGCATCCCGGTGATCGCGATGGCGATGGTTCCGGCTCTCCAGTTCCCGAACTGGCAGTGGCTGTCCCTGACCCTCGCCGCGCCCGTTGTCGTGTGGGGGGCCTGGCCGTTCCACAAGGCCGCCCTCACCAACCTCCGGCACGGCGCCGCCACGATGGACACCCTCGTCTCCGTCGGCACCCTCGCAGCGCTCGGCTGGTCTGTCTATGCCCTGTTCTGGGGCACCGCCGGCATCACCGGTATGACCCACCCGTTCGAGTTCACCATCGCCCGCACCGACGGCACTGGCAACATCTACCTCGAGGCTGCCGCCGGGGTCACGACCTTCATCCTCGCAGGCCGATACTTCGAGGCCCGATCCAAGCGCAATGCCGGTGCAGCGCTACGTGCGCTCCTCGAACTCGGCGCCAAAGAAGTTTCGGTACTCCGCAACGGTGAAGAGCAACGGGTACCCGTCGAGCAATTGTCCGTCGGCGACGAGTTCGTGGTCCGGCCCGGCGAGAAGATCGCCACCGACGGCATCGTCGTCGACGGCTCCTCCGCAGTCGATGCCTCGATGGTCACCGGCGAATCGGTACCGGCAGAAATCGGACCGGACGACCAGGTCATCGGCGCCACCGTCAACGTGGGCGGCCGAATCATCGTGCGCGCCAATCGCGTCGGATCCGATACCCAACTCGCGCAGATGGCCGCACTCGTCGAAGACGCTCAGACCGGCAAGGCCCAGGCACAACGGCTCGCGGACAGGATCTCGGGAGTCTTCGTCCCCATCGTGATCGCACTGTCGGTGGGAACCCTCGGGTTCTGGCTCGGTACCGGAGGCTCGGTCGCGGCAGCGTTCACTGCAGCCGTCGCCGTACTGATCATCGCCTGCCCGTGCGCGCTCGGTCTGGCGACACCGACCGCTCTGATGGTGGGCACCGGTCGCGGAGCTCAACTCGGCATCCTGATCGAGGGCCCGGAAGTCCTCGAATCGACCCGCCGGGTCGACACCGTCGTCCTCGACAAGACCGGCACCATCACCGCAGGCAAGATGACCCTGGTCGACGTGATCGCCGCGCCCGGTGAGGACACCGATGAGGTTCTGCGTCTGGCGGGAGCCCTGGAGGATTCCTCCGAACACCCCATCGCACAGGCCATCGCCAAGGGCGCCCGCGACAAGGTGGGCAGCCTGCCGCCGGTGGAACAGTTCGCGAACCTTGCGGGACTCGGCGTGCAAGGCACCGTGGGCGATCGTGCAGTGCTCATCGGACGCACGCGGCTGCTCGACGACTTCGCCCAACACCTGCCCGCCGAACTCGACGCCGCCATGAAGGCCGCAGAAGCCGACGGCAGAACCGCCGTCGCAATCGGCTGGGACGGCGCTGCGCGCGGAGTGCTGGTGGTCGCCGATGTCATCAAGCCCACCTCTGCCGAAGCGATCACCCAACTGCGCGACCTCGGTCTGACACCGATCATGCTGACCGGCGACAACACCGCCGCAGCCACGACCATCGCAGGTCAAGTGGGAATCGGCGAGGTCATCGCGGAGGTCCTGCCGTCCGAAAAGGTCGACGTCGTCAAACGCCTGCAGGAGCAGGGCAAGGTGGTCGCGATGGTCGGTGACGGGATCAACGACGCCGCCGCGCTCGCCCAGGCCGACCTCGGGCTCGCGATGGGCACCGGCACCGACGTCGCAATCGAAGCGAGCGATCTGACGCTCGTCCGAGGCGACCTACGCGCCGCAGCCGATGCGATCCGTCTCTCCCGCCGTACCCTCGGCACGATCAAGGGCAACTTGTTCTGGGCGTTCGCCTACAACGTGGCCGCGCTGCCACTGGCCGCGATGGGCCTGCTCAACCCGATGATCGCGGGCGCCGCAATGGCCTTTTCGTCGGTGTTCGTGGTCAGCAACAGTCTGCGACTTCGCCGATTCCGCTCCACCGCACGATAGGCATAATCGACGATGCGCCACATGCCGGCCGGATCCCAGGAGGACACAATGGCCACACCCACCCCAGCGGCCACCCCATCCGATGTTCCCGCAGCCGACTGCCATGAACACGCCGGACACGGATACATCACCGAGAAGGATGCCTACCTCAAACGACTCAAGCGCATCGAAGGCCAGGCCCGAGGACTACAGCGAATGGTCGAAGACGAGAAGTACTGCATCGACATCCTCACCCAGGTCTCGGCGATGACCAAGGCGCTACAGGCCGTCGCGATGGGTCTGCTCGAAGACCACATCAGTCATTGTGTGGTCGACGCCGCGGTCGCGGGCGGGCCCGAAGCGGACGCGAAGATCAAGGAAGCGACCGACGCCATCGCTCGGTTACTGCGATCCTGACCGGACACTTTCCTCCTGTTCCTCGGGTTTCCGCAGGTACACAACCAACGGAAACCCGAGGAGCAGGAGGAAGGTTCTCGTAAATGACCGAAGGGCGCTCCCGATTTCTCGGAAGCGCCCTTCGACTGTGGAGCCTAGGAGATTCGAACTCCTGACATCTGCCTTGCAAAGGCAGCGCTCTACCAACTGAGCTAAGGCCCCGTACGCCGGGTCACCGGCTGGGTACCTCGTGCCACTCATCCTCGCTCCGGAGCATCCGGACGATTCCGAAGACCACCAGAACTGCCGTTCCCACCGCGATGAGAACTTTCATTCTGCTGCCCCTTTCGGCACGGGGAGTGGGCCTAGGAGGACTTGAACCTCCGACCTCTTCGTTATCAGCGAAGCGCTCTAACCGCCTGAGCTATAGGCCCTCGAACCGAGATGGAACACTACCCCACCGACAGTCGAAGAACAAAATTGCTTCGATGGGGCAGCATTCCTGCAGGTCAGTCCGGGTCTGCCAGAGTGACCTGCACCCCGCCGACGAGGTCGCTGCAGAGGTTGTAGATGAACGCACCGAGCGTGGCAAGAGCGGTCATCAGAATCATGTTCGCGAGACCGATCACCGTCGCGTAGCCGAACACCTGACCGACGGTGATAAGTCCGTCACTTCCCGACTCCGAGACGAGGTCGGTGAAGGCACTGTTCAACCGATCCCACACGCCCATGCCCGCGAGCACGCCGTACAACAGACCGACCGCGATCATCCACACGAAGAACAGCGACAGGGAGATCAGAGCGGATACCTTCAGCATCGACCACGGATCGATGCGGCGCAGCTGGACAGTCGCCCTGAGCGCCTCACCCGCGGCAGGTGCCACGACGACGGGGCTCGCGTGCGGAGTTTCCGCCGCGGCGGGCGCCGCCGGCGTCGGGTGCTTGACGCTCGACAGATCCGGCAGGTCCTTCGCCAGATCCTTGCGCTCGATGTGCCGGGTCGGGCCGTCGATGACCGCCGACTTGGCTGCCGCGGCGCCCCGATCGGATCCCTGCGCGCCACCGGTCATGGAGGCGGCTGCCGTACCGGTGACGACCGGACGAGTAGGCGCGGCGCTGCCCTTCGCTGCGGGATTGCTCTTGGCGGGGGGATTGTTCTTGGCGGCAGGTTTACCCACGGCCGGCTGGGAGCCCGTCGCGGGACGCTGAGCGGCTCCTGACGGGCGATTTGCAGTCTTTCCCAGGCCGGGCCCGACCCCAGGGAGATTCGTCTGCGGAGTGTTCTGCTGCGGCGCCGCAGCACCCTGCTTGTCGGCCACAGGCTGCTGTCCACGCTGCCAAGGCGGTTTCTGACCCGCCGGACGCGGCGTCGGGCCCGAACGCTGTGCCTGTCGCGTCGCCTGCTCCTCGGCGGGAGCCGATTCCCCCTTGCCGGGGGTCGAGGCGGGCTCCGATGACTTGGCGGACTTCGGTGCCGGCCCGCTCGTGGATTCTGCCGCAGGCTTGTCACCGGGCTTCCCCGACTGAGCGGCCTCCGGCGTCACGTCGTCACCGGCAGACTTCGCCTGCCCGGACGCCTGCTTCTCAGCAGCTCGCCCGCTCGGGTCGGTCTCCACCTCGCGTCCGTTCCGGTCCTCGGGCTTCCGGGCGGATTTTCCCTGGTCGGATCCGTTCGGCCCCTGGGGAGTGCTCACTTACGACTCCTTCGATTCGGATGCGTCGATCTCCTCGGGCTCGTCGGCGTTGCGTGCGATCGCAAGCAACGTGTCGCCCTCGCCCAGGTTCATCAAACGCACACCCTTGGTCTGTCGGCCTGCCTTGCGTACCTGCTTGGCAGCAGTACGAATGACACCGCCGCCGGACGTGATGGCGTACAACTCGTCATCGTCCTCGACGATTCGTGCACCGACCAGGGTGCCACGTCGCTTGTCGTACTGGATGGTCAGAACACCCTTACCACCGCGCCCCTGGACGGGGTAGTCCTCCATCGGCGTGCGCTTCGCGTAGCCACCGGAAGTTGCAACCAGCAGGTACGTACCTTCCTTCACCACGTTCAGCGACAACAGCTTGTCCTCGCCGTTGAACCGCATGCCCTGCACACCGGAAGTCGCGCGACCCATCGGACGCAAGGCTTCGTCGGTCGCCGAGAAGCGGATAGACTGACCCAGCTCGGACACGAGCAGCAGATCGTCCTCGGACGAGCACAGCACGGCGCCCACCATCTCGTCCTCGTCGCGCAGGTTGATCGCAACGATGCCGCCCGAGCGGTTGGAGTCGAAATCCGAGAGGCGCGACTTCTTCACCAGTCCGTTGCGGGTCGCGAGGACCAGGTACGGCGCATCCTCGTACGTCTTGAGCCGGATCACACCCTGGATGCGCTCGTCCGGCTGGAATGCCAGCAGGTTCGCGACATGCTGGCCACGGGCCGTGCGGTTCGCTTCGGGAAGCTCGTATGCCTTCGCGCGGTAGACGCGGCCCTTGGTGGTGAAGAACAGCAACCAGTCGTGCGTCGACGTCACGAAGAAGTGTTTGACGATGTCGTCCTGCTTGAGGTCGGCACCCTTGACACCCTTGCCACCGCGCTTCTGCGACCGGTACAGGTCGGTGCGGGTGCGCTTGGCGTAGCCGGTTTCGGTGATCGTGACGACCACGTCCTCGCGGGCGATCAGGTCCTCGTCGGTCACGTCGCCGTCGGCGGGGACGATGCGGGTGCGACGCTCGTCGCCGTACTTCTCGACGACCTCCTTCAATTCGTCGCGGACGATCGCACGCTGCCGCTCGGGCTTGGCGAGGATGTCCTTGTAATCGTCGATCTCGCGTTCGATCTCGGCGAGGTCGTCGACGATCTTCTGACGTTCGAGAGCAGCGAGCCGACGCAACTGCATCGCCAGGATCGCATCGGCCTGGATCTCATCGACGTCGAGCAGATTCATCAGGCCGGCGCGAGCGATGTCGACGGTCTGTGACGCGCGGATCAGCTTGATGACCTCGTCGAGCGCATCGAGGGCCTTGACCAGGCCGCGCAGGATATGAGCGCGTTCCTCGGCCTTACGCAGCAGATACCGCGTCCGGCGGATGATGACCTCGATCTGGTGGTTGACGTACAACCGGATCATCTGATCGAGACGCAACGTGCGCGGCACCCCGTCGACAATCGACAACATGTTGCACCCGAAGCTCGTCTGCAACTGCGTGTGCTTGTACAGGTTGTTCAGCACGACCTTGGCGACGGCGTCGCGGCGGACCGTGACGACGATGCGCATGCCGATGCGGTCGGACGACTCGTCATGGATATCGGAGATACCCGCAATCTTCGCGTCGCGCACCTGCTCCGCGATGGAGGTGATCAGGTTGTCCGGGTTCACCATGTACGGCAGTTCGGTGATGACGATGAACGAACGGCCCTTGGAATCCTCTTCGATCTCCACGACGCCGCGCATCTTCACCGAACCGCGCCCGGTGGTGTAGGCATCATGGATGCCCTGCGAGCCCGTAATCAGGCCTGCAGTCGGGAAGTCGGGGCCCTTGATGCGCTCCATGACCGCCGCGAGTGTGGCTTCCTCATCGGCTTCGAAGTTCTCGAGTGCCCAGTAGATCGCTTCGGCGACCTCGCCCAGGTTGTGAGGCGGAATGTTGGTCGCCATACCGACCGCGATACCGCCCGAACCGTTGATCAACAGGTTGGGGATACGGCTGGGGAGAACCGTCGGTTCTTGCGTTCGACCGTCGTAGTTCGGCTGGAAATCGACCGTCTCGTGGTCGATTTCGCGCAACATCTCCATTGCGAGCGGCGTCAGGCGGCACTCGGTGTATCGCATGGCCGCGGCCCCGTCGTTTCCTCGGGAGCCGAAGTTGCCCTGCCCGTCGACGAGGGGGTACCGCAACGACCACGGCTGCGCGAGACGGACGAGCGTGTCGTAGATCGACGAGTCGCCGTGCGGGTGATAGTTGCCCATCGTCTCCGCGACTGCACGCGCAGATTTCACATAGCCCCGGTCGGGACGGAAGCCGTTGTCGAACATCGCATACAGCACGCGGCGGTGCACGGGCTTCAAACCGTCACGCACATCGGGGAGTGCGCGGCCCACGATCACGCTCATCGCGTAATCGATGTAGCTGTTCTGCATCTCCTGCTGGATGTCGACGGGCTCGATACGGTCGTGCCCCGCACCCTCCGGCGGCAACGTGATGTCGGTCATGAGCTCCTTCTTCTACTCGGCTCGAACGTCCGGTACGGGCTCACGCCCGGCGAACCTCTCGCAACCACCCGAGTCTATAGGTGCAGGTCAGCAACCGCCGCGAAGGACATCCACTTTCGGGCCACGCATCACGACATCTCGGACTTCACCCCGCGCGAATCCACCGATTCCGACCAGTCCGCGATCTGGAACTCACGAAGCATGTCGTCGTCGCTGGGAGCAGCCAGCAGCAAGATCACCAGAACCACGAGCACACCGAGCCCTACGATGAAGCCGGGAAACATCAGGGACATCACGGTCATGCCGCTTGGAGCCGGCGCCGCCGGATCGATGATCACCGACACGCCTGCCATACCGGTGTAGTGCAATGCCACCACCGCACAGGCCATCAACAACGCTGCAGGTACACGCATGAGCGAGCTCGCGACACGCTGCGACAATGCCAGCGCTACGAGGGAGGCCGCGACGCCGATCGCGACCGAGGCAGCAACGAAGGTCGTGTCCTGGACGAGTTCTCCTTGTACACGTACGGCGGCCATTCCGGTGTAGTGCATCGCGGCAGCAGCGCACCCCATGACACCACCGCCGACCACCAGACGGATCCACTGCGGGGCATTCGCCATCCAGGGCGCATCGTTACCGACGATGCTCAGGCCGAACCATGTCGCACCACCGGCGAGTACGACCGATACCAGTGTCTCGGCCAAGCCGTAACGCACAGAGGAACCGGGCACGGTGAACCCCATCATTCCGATGAAGTGCATCAACCAGATCCCGACGCTGCCGATCGAGATGCTCGCCAGCACCGTCCAGCGCATCCGGAGTGCCCGGGTAGGAGCGTGGTTTGCACGGTGCGCGCAGGACAGGCCGACATACGACCCGATCACCGATGTGAGCCAGGCCAGAACGAAGACCCACATTCCCATCGAGAAGTGGTGAAGTTCGTGCGACATATGTTCTCCAAGCTGAACAGCACACGACCCCACCAGCACGAGGAGGCATGCTGCACACGTGATTTCGATGCAACAGTGTCCCTGACAGCCGTCGGGGACATTACCCTGCGTTCATCGAAAACTGTTGTGCGAGAAGCTTGAAGGAGACACAGTCGGCAGTCCGAGCAGTCGAGCGGTGCAGGCGACACCGTTCTCACGAATGTGACCTGACACCCATCGATCGGGCACGCAGATCACCGCGGCATCCGCAACAGCCCGACCGACAAGACATTTCGTGATGATCAACCACCACACACGGACCCGTCGGCTGACGCAGTGCGCGCGTCGCGCGCACCCGTCACTCCGACGAACACCCCGATTGCCGAGGTGATGGTGGCCCGCGCCATCATCCGTACCGAATGATGATTGGCCGCGGGCCCGAATCTCCTACTGCGCCACCGGCTGATGCAACTTCCGGAGTGCGTATTCGGTGACGGTGACAAGTGCCTGCTTGGCCGATTCACGCGACCGAGCGTCGATCGAGACGATCGGCACCTCGGGCGAGATGGCCATGGCCTGGCGAATGTCTTCGAGAGGGTAGCGCGGTGCATCGTCGAACTCGTTGATCGCGACGATGAACGGAAGATTGCGCGCTTCGAAGAAGTCGACAGCGGCGAAGCTCTCGTCCAATCGACGGGTATCGATCAGCACGATCGCACCGATGGCACCGCGGATGAGGTCGTCCCACATGAACCAGAACCGATGCTGACCGGGCGTACCGAAGAGGTACAGCACGAGATCCTCGGCCAAACTGATTCGACCGAAGTCCATGGCCACGGTTGTGGTCGACTTCTGCGGCGTTGCGGCAAGGTTGTCGACGCCATCGCTGGCGTTGGTGACGAGCGCTTCTGTGCGGAGCGGAACGATCTCCGACACAGCCCCCACCAGCGTGGTCTTACCGACACCGAATCCGCCGGCGATCACGATCTTGGTCGAGGTCACGCGCTTCGTAGCGTTAGAGTTCGCGAAGTCCACTGAGGACCCTTTCAATCAGCTCACGACGCTCCGCGTCGCTCGAATCGTCTTTCAGCGTGGCCAGGATCTGTACATGCCCGGCTTCGACGAGGTCGGCGACGAGCACGCGTGCAACGCCGAGCGGCACACCCACCCTCGCCGCGATCTCGGCGACCGACGGGGACTCCTTGCACAGTTCCAAGATCGTGGCGTTGATGTTGTCCAGATCCCGAGCCCGGCTGTCTGTTCCCGGAATTGCCTGGATCAAGGCTTCCAACGCGAGTTCGACCGCAGGACTTGTGCGTCCCGAAGTCAGCGAGTACGGCCGGACCAGACTCGGCTGGTCCGGCACCGACTCCGGCTTGCGCGGTTCCATGGCCACCTCGACGTCAGGACCCCAGGCCGACCCGAGGCGTCGCCTCGACCGACGCACCCACCCGGTCGACCAGGAGCGCCATTTCGTAGCCGACCTGTCCGATATCGCATTCCGAAGCTGTGAGCGCAGCGAGGTGCGAACCGTCGCCGACACTCATGAGCAGCAAGTAGCCGTGCTGCATCTCGACGACGGACTGCAATACTCCGCCACCGTCGAACAACTGCGAAACCCCATTGGAGAGGCTCGCGAGTCCGGACGTCACCGCAGCGAGCTGCTCGGCACGGTCGACCGGAAGATGGGCACTGGCAGCCATGAGGAGACCGTCGGCCGACACGAGGACCGCATGCGAGACACCAGGGACTTCGCGCGCAAAGTTGGAAACCAACCAGTCCAATGGACGAGCTACATCGGATCCATGATCAATGTTCATCGAACTCCCTGTTCATTGTTCTCGCGATTACTTGTCGTCGCCGAGGCGCGCCCATTGCGGACACCCTGCTGGTGGCGACTGAGATTGGCCCGAATGGATTCCGGGTCACGACGTCGAAGCGCGCGCTGTTCTGCGGTCGCAGGTTCGCGCACGGCACCCGGGACGAGGCGTTCGCCCGGCGCACGGCGAGGCAGGCCGGAGGTGGTGTGTTCCTCCACAGGAACCTCCGCTGCACGTTGCGCGGCCTGCCATCCGGAGTCGGCCGCCGAATGCCATTCGCGCTTCCGCCGATCCTCGGGAAGGTTCGTCGGATCGACGAGCCAGTCCGACATCATGTCGGAGAAAATCGGGTTACCGGCCGCGGAGTGAGGTTTCGGCGAACCCACATCCGGCCGCGGCTGGAAGAACGACGCGGTCTTCGCGGAATTGGTGCGGTAACGATGCCGGGCCGCATTCTGCGCATCGCTCTGCTCCGATACCGAACCACCGTCGGCAATACTCGCCGGGCGGGCTGCGGACTGCGGGATTCGCGGCGACGTGCCCGGCTGCCGACGCGGCAGCCCGAACGCTCCACCACGACGATTCTCCGCGCTGGGCGGCGGACCTGCCTGCAGAGGCGCTACCGACGGAGTCGCACCGGGCCGACGCTGCGGCAGACCCGACGACGTGACCGCTGCCGGTCGCGCATCCGGCTCACTTCGGGTCGGCTGTGCGGTATGACCGTTCGACGTTGCCGATCCGTCCTGACTCTGCAGAGGCAGACCCGGCGTGGACCCCGGCCGACGCTGCGGCAGACCCGGTGTAGCGCCGGGATTTCGCTGCGGCAGACCCGATTCGGGTGCGTCCTGCGGAGGGCGCACCGCGCGCACGGGAACGCCGGGAGTTGCACCAGGGTGACGCTGAGGCAGACCTGAGCCCGAGGCCGGGGGGTTCCCTTGGGCCGGACGACGCTGAGGCAGACCGGATTCGCGGATCGGCGGGGCCGCGGGAACGGCGTGACTCGACGAATCCCGAGTCTCCTCGGCCTGGTTCAGCGATTCCTGAACCGGCGGATCCTGCTCGCGCTCCGGACTCTCGCGACGTCCGCTCTCGGTATTCGGATCCACGGGTGTGCGGTTGGCACGTGACGGGAGCGCCGAAGCGAATGCCGCCGCCGCATCGGGCTGGACCCGGCGCGGAGCCTGCTGTCCGTCCGGCTGCGGAAGTCCTGGAGTCGAACCGGGACTGCGCTGCGGAAGCCCCGGTGTCGAGCCCGGCTGACGCTGCGGCAGTCCTGGAGTCGAGCCCGGCTGACGCTGCGGCAGACCGGTCGGTGTCTGCTCGCGCGGCGGCTGCTGACGAGGCGGAGCTGTCGGAGCGGCGTGGGCTGCCGGAGCAGGGGGGAACGCCTGGGGCTGAGACTGCTGCGGCTGCTCCCGGTATCCGGGTTCCGACTGCGCGAACCCGGCCGGAGCGGTGTCCGGTCGACGGATCTCCGTGAGCTGATCGTCGACACGTGGGTCCTGACGAGCATCGGCGCGCACCGGAAGATACTCCGGAATCGGCTGCGAGTGTTCGCGGTCCGTCGAGGTCAGAGGAGCTTCCTGCTTCTGTTCGACGGAGATCTCCTCCGCCTCCCCGTCGATGACGGGCGCCGGCTGGGCCAGTGCCAGCGGCGACATGAGCAGAACGTCCGGAATGTGGACACTCGCGGTGATACCGGGATTACGAGCGGTGTCGAATGTCGGCCGCAGGCGCACGGTCAGGCCGTGGCGATCTGCAAGACGCGAGGTCACGAACAGACCCATGTGACGAGCAGTGTCCGGGCCTACCTCGCCACCCTGACGGAGACGATCGTTGATCAACTCGAGTTCATCGGACGGGATACCGATACCGCGGTCGGCGATCTCGACGAGCAGACCACCGTCGACGGCACGTGCAAAGCTGAACGTGACAGTGCTGTCGGGCGGGGAAGCGCGCAGGGCGTTGTCGACCAGTTCGGCGAGCAGATGAACGATGTCCGTCGCGACGGCACCACTGAGCGCACCGTCCGGCGTGGAACCGATCTCGACTCGCTGGTAGTCCTCTACCTCGGACATCGCCGCACGCAGGATGTCGCCGAGCTGAACCGGGGCGGACTGCCCGCGGCGCATGCGTGTCCCGGAGAGAATCAGGAGGTTGTCGCCGTTACGGCGCATACGTGCCGCAAGGTGATCGAGCTTGAACAAGCTCTCGAGACGGGACGGGTCCTTCTCTTCGAACTCGAGTCGCTCGATGAGCCCGAGCTGCTGTTCGACGAGCGACTTGCTTCGACGTGCGAGCGTCTCGAACATGTCGCTGATCTGCAAGCGGAGGTGGGCCTGCTCACCGGCGAGGCGCAGCGCCTGACCGTGCATGTCGTCGACGGCGCGGGCGAGCTGACCGATCTCCTCGGTCGTCTCGACCGGAACCCGTGTGAACTCGATGTCCTCGATGCTGTCGCCGACCTTGATCCGGTCGATGGCTTCGGGAAGTTCCTGCCGTGCAACCTTGAGGGTGCCGTACCGCAGACGACGGATCGGTCCCACCAGCGACCGCGACACGAGCAACGCGAGAACGAGAGCGACGAGCAGCGCCGCGAGCACGAATGCAGTATCTCTGAGTGCAGCAGAACGAGTTTCCGACGCGCGGTCGATCACAGTCTCACTGATCGCGTGGGAAGCTTCGTTGATGATGTTGGAGTAGACATCGACGCTGTGAAGCATCGATGCGCGCAGGTCCAACAACGGCAGCGGGCCCTGGCCTGCGGCCTCCACCATTGCGGTTCGTTCTTCGATACCGCTGCGCAGGTCGGCGATCTGTGAGTCGGCGAGGGGGTACGAGCGAGCAAGCAGATCGAGCATCGCGAGCTCGCCGCCGGACGCGGTGACCAGCGCAGTGCCCGAGGTTTCCGGGTTCTCGAGAATCTCGATGATGCCGAGGACCTGACCGAACAGGTAACGCTGCGAGTACCACGCATTGATCAGGCGAGTCCCGTGGCCGAGGACCTCCGGGTCGTCGATCTGGTCGAGAATCGCCTCGACGATCCGGTTGAGGCTGTCGCGAACCTCGTTGTAAGTCTTGGCCATCTGTGCGACGGGGACGGGGCCGGCCTGCATCTGCCCGTAGAGGGTCTCTGCGGCGGCGATCGTCTGGGTGAGGTCTGCAGTGATGGCAGGATCGAAATCGGGGTTTTCGGCAAGAGGCTTGATTTTTTCGAATGATTCCCGGAGGGCATCGAGGTCCTCCGGTGTCGCCGTGCCGGACGCATTGATAGCGGTAGAGGTTGCGAACGCAGTCGAGAAGTCGACGATATCGGGCACTGCCACGACCTGGTCCGCAGCGGACGAGAAATGGATCGCGTTGCTGAGTTCCGCTTGGACGCGAAGTCCGCCGAGGACCATCGCCACTATTACAGGAACGGCGAGGACAGCGGTGACCTTCCTGCGAAGACCCCACCCCTCGATGCTCCACCACCGCTGCCGGCGCGGTGACTCGTCACTCATGGATTACAGCTCTCCTTCCAACCCGTTCGCGCCGGGCGACGAGCATTCGCAACCAACCCACTCGACCGGTGAGCGTGATTTTCCCTGGAATGCAGTCGAACGAGACGTTTCTGGGTGAGGGCACCATATCGGGACATACAAGGGATATGGAAGACGGGATTCCACATACGCCCGATGATTCCCTTCATGGCCCTGTTCGGCGACCACGCATACGAATGGCCGTTAGGAGTGTACTCATGAGTAACCGCTGAATGTAAGCGGCTTTCGTCCGAAATGAGAGTATCAGTAGGGCCTGCGACATGAGTTATCACACATCGCAGGCCCTACCGGGGGTGACACACCGGAACGTGAGGCAAACCACGCCGCCTCCACATCCGCAAGGATCAGACGTCGAGGAAGCGCACATCCTTCGCATTGCGAGTGATGAAACTGCGCCGAGCCTCCACGTCCTCACCCATGAGCACGCTGAACAACTCGTCGGCTGCAGCCGCGTCGTCGAGGGTGACCTGACGCAGGATGCGCACGGTCGGATCCATCGTGGTCTCCCACAGTTCCTTGGCGTTCATTTCGCCGAGACCCTTGTAGCGCTGAATGCCGTCGTCCTTGTTGATCTTCTTGCCTGCGGCGAGGCCCGCTTCGAGAAGTCCGTCGCGCTCACGGTCCGAATAGGCGAACTCGGCGTCGGCGCGCTGCCACTTGAGCTTGTACAGCGGCGGCTGCGCCAGGTAGACGTGACCGTGCTCGACGAGCGGGCGCATGAAGCGGAACAGCAACGTGAGCAGCAACGTCGCGATGTGCTGCCCGTCGACGTCGGCGTCGGCCATCAGCACGATCTTGTGGTAGCGCAGTTTCGCGATGTCGAACTCTTCGTGAATGCCCGTGCCGAACGCCGTGATGATGGACTGCACTTCGGCGTTCTTCAGCACACGGTCGATACGTGCCTTCTCGACGTTGATGATCTTTCCGCGCAGCGGAAGGATCGCCTGGTACATCGAGTCGCGGCCCGACTTCGCCGAACCACCTGCGGAGTCACCCTCCACGATGTAGATCTCACACTTGCTCGGGTCCTTCGAGCGGCAATCAGCAAGCTTGCCGGGCAGGCCGCCGATATCGGTGGCGCTCTTACGACGCACCAGCTCACGTGCCTTGCGCGCGGCCACACGGGCCTGAGCCGACGACACGGCCTTGGTCACGATCGTCTTCGCATCGGCCGGATTGGCCTCGAGCCAGTGCGAAATGTTTTCGTTGCACGCCTTCTGCACGAACGACTTGACCTCGGTATTGCCGAGTTTCGTCTTCGTCTGGCCCTCGAACTGCGGCTCAGCGACCTTCACCGAGATGATCGCGGCCAGGCCCTCGCGGATGTCGTCACCGGTGAGGTTCGGGTCCTTGTCCTTGAGGAGCTTCTTCTCTTTCGCATACCGATTGACCACGCTCGTGAGCGCCGCACGGAACCCTTCCTCGTGCGTACCACCCTCGTGGGTGTTGATGGTGTTGGCAAAGGTGTGGACGGATTCGGAGTAACCCGAGTTCCACTGCATCGCGAGCTCGAGCTCGTGACCGGTGCCCTTTGCGGTGAAGCCCACCACCGAGTTGTGGATCGGCGTCTTGGTGCGGTTGATGTGGCGGACGTAGTCCTCTAGACCACCCGGGTAGTGGTAGACCCGCGTCTTGGTCTTCTGCACGACAGGCTCGGAAGCCTCCGCTGCCTCGTCCTCGGCACTCTTCGGGGCTTCGGCAGTCTCGGCGACGACCTCGTCGGTGATCTCTTCGGGGAGAACCCGCTCGTCGGTGAGCGTGATCGTCAGGCCCTTGTTGAGGAACGCCATCTCCTGCAGGCGCCGCGAAACGGTCTCGAAGTTGTACTGCGTGGTCTCGAAGATGTCGTCGTCAGCGAAGAACCGCACAGTGGTTCCGGTGCGCTTGGTCGCTTCGCCCCTGATCAGCTCCCCGGGCTTCGAGTTCGTGTAGGTCTGTTCCCAGTGGTATCCATCGACATCGATCTCCACCTCGAGCTTGGTGGACAGGGCGTTGACGACAGAGATACCGACGCCGTGCAGACCACCCGACACCGCGTATGCATCGGAGTCGAACTTGCCACCTGCGTGGAGCTGGGTGAGCACGACCTCGACTGTGGGCGCACCCGACGCGTGCATACCGACCGGGATGCCACGGCCGTCGTCGACGACCTCGACACCACCGTCCTCGAGAAGGGTCACCTCCACCTTGGAGGCATAACCCGCCATCGCCTCGTCGACCGAGTTGTCGACGACCTCCCAGATGAGGTGGTGAAGACCACGCTCGCCCGTGGAGCCGATGTACATGCCGGGACGCTTACGAACCGCCTCGAGGCCCTCGAGGACGGTGATGGAAGACGCACCGTAGTCACTTTTGTTCTTGTTCGACTTCTCGGCAGCCACGGGTGGGTAGCTCTCCTTTTCCGCCTCGGCCTCGCGCACATGCGCGCGGCGCATTCTTGTCCATTCTACTTGGCGTTGGCCCATATGCCCCCGGCGACACAGAGCGCGCTTGCCGCACCGCTGACGTCCACACAGTCGGCACGGCGCAGACCGGTGAAAGTGAATTCCTACATCGCCGCTATTTCGGCGCTCGCGCGGAGCCCCGGCTAACCGTAGGTGTCGCGGGGGCCGCGGCCGTGGATGTGCCGTTCACCCTTGCGCCAGCTCGGCGCGGTAGGACCGGTGATCCGCAGTTCCTTGACCACACCGTGCCCCACGGACGCCGCAACCTTCGCGAGTATCTGCGATTGGATCATCCGCAGCTGCGTCGCCCAAGCGGTCGACTCTGCCGAGACATGGAGGATCCCGTCGCGCAACGTCGTAGGCTTCGCATGCGCGGCGATGTCCTCGCCCACGACCCGCGCCCAACTGCCCAGCACCGTGCCCTCGGATACATGCGCCGACCAGCCACGCTGCTTCGCGATCGCCCCGGTCAACGCACCCAGTCGCTGAGGATCCCGGTCGTCGGGGCCAGGACCCGACCATCCCCGCTTGCGACGTCGCGGACGCACCCTTCCACTCGAGGCACGCCCTTGCCCGACCGATTTGCCACTGGCCTTCGCAGCTGCTCGAGCTTCCTCGAGGGCGCGCCGTGCCAGATCCACACCACGCAGTTCAGGTTCGGGTCCGTTGTCCTTCGATCCGGCAGCCTCGTCATCCGTCATCGGTTACCTCCCCCACCGATTCTCCTCGTTGCACGGCACCCAGCACCGAGATACGGCCGTGCTCGGTGTCCTCCGCGTGCACCGGGAACCGTGCACCCGCCAGCTCGGACGGTACGTCCTCGGGTACGGCCGCGGTGATGAGGACCTGTTCCGCCGTTGCCGCGACCGCCGCGAGCGCAGCTCGGCGACGACGGTCGAGCTCGGCGAACACGTCATCGAGCATCAGGACCGGATCCGTACCCTCCGACCGGAGCAGAGCGAATGCGCCCAGCCGCAGCGACAGAGCGAACGACCAGGATTCGCCATGGCTCGCATACCCTTTCGCCGGCTGATCACCGAGCGCCAACTCGAGGTCGTCCCGATGAGGACCGACCAGGCACACGCCCCGTTCGATCTCCTTGGAACGCATCGCCGACAGCCTCTGCAGAAACGCGCCTTCGATCAGTCCCAGGTCGTCGTGCTCGGGTACTCGCGCGGGATCAGCAAACTCTGCGGGCAGTGCGTCGCCGAGACTGCTCCGGTACCGCAAGGCCGCCGGACGTGATTCCGGTGCGATGGACCGGTAGGACTCGACCACATGGGGCTCGAGGTCGTGCAGCAGCGCGATTCGCGCCGCCAGCAACTCCGCCCCGTGTGCCGCCAGGTGCCCGTCCCATACGTCGAGCGTCGCCAGCGCGCTCGCGCCATCGCTCGAGCGCGCGCCCTTTCGAAGTGCCCCGCCGGCCGTCTTGAGCAACGCGGAACGCTGACGCAGAACTTTGTCGTAGTCGGCGCGCACCCCACCGAGACGCGGAAACCGCGTGGTGAGCAACTCGTCGAGAAACCGCCGACGGTCGCCCGGGTCGCCACGGACCAGCGACAGATCCTCAGGTGCGAACAACACCGTCCTGAGGATCCCGACGATCTCTCTCGGTCGCCTGGCCGGCGACTGGTTGATTCGGGCCCGATTGACCTTGCCGTCGTTGATCTCGATGTCGATTCCGAGTTCACGGCCACCGTTGACGACCACGGCACCCACGAACGCTCGTGCGGTCCCAGCGCGCAACAGAGGGGAATCGGAGGACACACGATGCGATGACAGACCCGACAGGTACCCGAGCGCTTCGATCAGATTGGTCTTACCGTGTCCGTTGGGCCCGACGAAAACGGTTGGGCCGGGGGCCAAATCGGCCGCCGCGGTCTTCCATGAACGAAAATCGCGCAGCGCGAACGTGCGAACGTACACGGTCCGTTCACTTTCTGCTCGCCGGTCAGCCCGGCAGGCGCACCGGCATCAGGAGGTAGGTGTAGGCGCTGTCGGGGGCAGCGAACGTGCCCGACTCGTCGGGCACCGGCTCCTCATCGGTAGCGGGGCGCAGCACGGCCGGACGGCTCGACGTGGTGAAGCCGAAGGACACCTTGTCGGTGTGCAACGACGTCAGACCGTCGAGCAGATATCCCGGGTTGAATGCGATGACCATCGGCTCGCCGTGGAACTCGGCCGGGTGCGATTCCTCGGCGCGCCCTGCATCGTCGCCACCGGCCGAGAGCAACACGCTGCCCTCGCTGAACTCGAGGCGGACCTGCGCTCCGCGTTCGGCGACGAGCGCAACACGCTTGATCGCCTCGACCAGCGGTGCGATCTCGACCGTGGCCATCGCGGTGTGTTCGCTCGGGAGCAGCTGACGGAACTTGGGGAACTCGGCGTCGAGAAGCCGCGTTGTGGTGCGGCGGCCGTCGGCGACGATGCCGAGCAGACCGTCAGCCCCAACCGAGGAGCCACTGCCCAGTGCCAGCTGGACCACCGGACTCGATGCTCCACCAACTGTTTTCGCGGCTTCGGACAGAGTCTTCGCGGGCACCAGCACTGCCGAGCTGGTGCTTTCGCCGGTGGGCATCCACTCGAGCTTGCGCACCGCGAGCCGGAAACGGTCGGTGGCCGCGAGCACCATGTCGGTGCCCTCGATCTCGACTCGGATGCCGGTGAGCATCGGAAGGGTGTCGTCCTTGCCGGCCGCAACCGCGACCTGGCCGATGGCCTCGGCGAACAGATCTCCGGACAGGGCACCCGTCTGCTGGGGGAGCTCGGGAAGCTGCGGGTAGTCCTCGACGGGCATCGTCGGCAGGGAGAACTTGGCGCTACCGCAGGTGATGAGCACGCGGGTGCCGTCGAGGACGACATCCACAGGCTTGTTGGGGAGCGCACGGGTGATGTCGGCGAGCAACTTGCCTGAGACGAGCACCTGGCCCGGTGTGATGACCTCGGCCGGGACGTGAACCTGCGCGGAGACCTCGTAGTCGAAGCCCGAGACGGTCAGGCCCTGCTCTTCGGCTCCGAGAAGTACTCCACCGAGCACCGGAACCGGTGGGCGCGACGGGAGGCTTCGTGCCACCCATGCGACAGAGTCGGCGAAGTCCTCGCGAGCAACACGAAACTTCATGCTTCCAAGCTCCATCGCCCGGGGGATCCTCTCTCGATCGTGGTCATCGACAAGTCTTACGAGTCTGACACACGGCCCCGACTCCTTCGCTCGGCGTCGGGGATGCGGCTCCACGGTAGGCCCTCGAGCGCTGCTTGGAAAGCCGGACCTCGTTGCGAGGACACGACTCTCGAGGGCCTGTGGACTCGAGGGATCCACACACCTGTTTTGAAAGAGTATTTCTGAGAAGAACTCACAGAAGTAGTAATAGGTCCTGTGGAATCTGTGGACGAACCACCGTCTACGCTGGTGGCGAGGCCTTCTCGAGGCGCTCGACTCGAGGATGAACTCGAGGAATTCTCGAGGATGAATGTGGACACCTCGAGACTGTTCTACTTCTGTCCACCGTTCGTCCACAAAGATCCCACGTTCTGCACACCCTTGTCCACAAGTGTGAGTGGGTCTGTTTTCTCGAGATCCGGGATGGAATCGAGGGTTGCCCACAGGCTGTGGACAGAAAAAATCGGAAGCGCCCGGTGTGGCGCTTCCGATTCTCGGATGGTCCTGCAGTGGGTCTCGGCTACCGCTTCGAGCGCTGCTTGATGCGGGCTGTGAGCTCCTGGACCTGGTCGTAGATCTTGCGTCGCTCGGCCATCTCCTTGCGAATCTTCTTGTCCGCGTACATCACTGTGGTGTGGTCGCGCCCGAAGGTCTGGCCGATCTTCGGCAGCGACAGATCGGTGAGTTCACGGCACAGGTACATCGCGATCTGCCTGGCCTGGGCCAACGGACGTGCTTTACCCGGCCCGCACAGATCGTCGATCGAGATGCCGAAGTACTCGGCGCAGACCGCCATGATCGTCGAGGCGTTGATCTCGAGTGCCGTCGAATCGGGCATCAGATCGCGAAGCACCACTTCGGCGAGGGTCAGGTCCAGCGGCTGCCTGTTGAGGGACGCGAACGCCGTGACCCGGATGAGTGCCCCCTCGAGTTCACGGATGTTGCGTTCGATCCGGCTCGCGATGAGCTCGAGCACATCGTGCGGCACATCGAGCCCGTCCATCCGCGCCTTCTTGCTGAGGATGGCGATGCGCGTCTCGAGTTCGGGTGGCTGAACATCGGTGATCAGACCCCACTCGAACCGGGTGCGCAGCCGCTCCTCGAGCGTGGCCAACTGCTTGGGCGGTCGGTCCGAGGAGACCACGATCTGCTTGTTCGCATTGTGGAGGGTGTTGAACGTGTGGAAGAACTCCTCCTGGATTCCTTCCTTGCCTTCGATGAACTGGATGTCGTCGACGAGGAGGATGTCTGTCTCGCGGTAGCGGCGTTTGAACGCGACCTTCCGGTCGTCGCGCAGGCTGTTGATGAAGTCGTTCGTGAACTCTTCCGTGGAGACGTACTTCACCCGCATTCCGGGAAAGAGTCGCTGTGCATAATGCCCCGCGGCGTGCAGGAGATGCGTCTTGCCCAGGCCGGACGCACCCCAGATGAACAGCGGGTTGTACGCGCGGGCGGGAGCTTCGGCGATCGCCACGGCTGCGGCGTGCGCAAATCGGTTCGACGCACCGATGACGAAAGTGTCGAAGGTGTATTTCGCGTTGAGACTGCTGCTCCCGATCGCCGGCGTTTCCGGAGGCGGCGGCTGAGTGAAGTAGGACGGCCAGGACTCACGTACCGCGGTGAGCGCTTCGTGATCGTCGTCGACCTCGTCGACGTCTCCGTGATCGGGTTCGAAGGGCTCGTGGTCGTAGCCGGGTCCGAAACGGCGAGGGTGGAGGCTCCTGCCGTCGACCGCAGGCATTGCGTCGCGGGGAGTGCGCCGTTCGCGGGTTTCGGTGTCGCGACGTGCCGTTTCGCGGGATCTGACCTCACGCGAAGTGGGTTCGGTCGGAAGTCCCTCGAGAGGCAATGTGTCGCGAGGTTCGGCGTAGGGATCCTCTGCGGGGTCGTCGACCCGTTCGCGAGGTTCGACTCGGACGCCGAGTCCTTCTACTCCCTGTCCGAGATTGCGGTTGAGTACCCGCAGGATGGGCTCGCGCAGATCACGCTCGATCGATTGCTGCGCCAGCGTGGACGGTACCGACAGCAGCGCGAAACCCTGGGCCAGGGTGATGGGTTTGACGAGGTTGAGCCATGCCTTCTGGCTCTTCGACAATCCACCGTTGTCCACGGTGAGCTCGGAAACGACGTCCGCCCACACATCGGCAAGCGCGTTAGGCTCGTCGTTCACGAAGCTTCCTCCCACAGAGTCGACCGGATTTCCACATGATTATCCACAGGTGTGGACAACCAGGGGGAACGGCCCGGTCCGGGTGGGGATTCGATGTGCAAGCTGTGTATCAGCGCCAGTTGTGTACAGGGTGCAACCGCAATTGTCATCGGCGACGCCGGCTGCGGTGGCCTGTCGTGAACCCAGTGTGGCACACGGCCCGCAGGGCGACAGTGATCCCCCTCGACGCCATGGTCGACACCCTACCTCACAGTGACTGCAGTCACAGGTCGTCTCGGGGAAGGTTCTGCGGAATTCGGATCGGCGTGTCGAGTTGCGTGAGCCGACGGCTCGCGGTTTGATTTCGCGCCCGGACCCGAGTAGCCTCGAACAGTCACTCGTACTGCAGTGGCTGGTCTGTGCTGTGTCACTACGCGCGGGCCATGCGAAATTCCGTAAACGTTGGACCAATGGCGCCTCCTGGTGCCGCAGATTATCGAGGAGTGTTGACCGTGGCCAAGGGCAAGCGGACGTTCCAGCCGAACAACCGACGCCGCGCGCGCGTTCACGGCTTCCGTCTCCGGATGCGGACCCGTGCGGGCCGCGCCATCGTGACGGCGCGTCGCCGTAAGGGCCGCGCTTCCCTCACCGCCTGATCCTGTAACCGGGAGCTCGGGGTGTTACCTGAGCCGTATCGACTGCGGCGCCGTTCGGATTTCTCCGAAGCTGTGCGCCGTGGTCGTCGTCAGGGGCGTCGAGATCTCGTTGTGCACGCGCTTTCGCGGGAGCAGCCGGATTTCGTCGTGAGTGGTGTCGGCGGTCCTCGTTTCGGACTCGTCGTGAGTAAGGCTGTCGGGCCGGCGGTGATTCGACATCGAGTCGCGCGCCGGCTTCGTCATATCTGCGTGGAGCTGGTCGAGTCGATTCCCGAAGGCACCGATGTGGTGTTGCGCGCCTTGCCGGGCGCGGCTACCGCCGAATCCCGCGATCTCGAGCGGCAAGTCCGCTCGGGACTGATACGTCTCGGGATTCTCGAGGAATGCCGGTGAACGCGCCCGGGTGGAGTGCTGCGCTGCGGTCGGTCCGCACTGCGCCGGCTCGGGCGTTGATCTTCTGCATCGAGCTCTATCGCGTCTATGTGTCGCCGACTCGGATGCCGACCTGCCGATTCTTTCCTACCTGCAGCGAATATGCCGTCGACGCGCTACGGATGCGGGGTGTCGTCGTGGGTTCTGCACTGACGGCTGTGAGACTGCTCAAGTGTGGACCCTGGCACCCTGGCGGTTGGGATCCGGTGCCGGAGCGCCGACACCGACCTTCCCCAGCGGGAACCTGAGCGGCGCCTGAAGACCTGAGACCGACGCCGTTGCGTGGCGATCATGGACGACCAGAGGAGTACCAAGAGCCGTGCTCGACTTCATCTACTATCCCGTGTCCTGGATCCTGTGGGTCTGGCACAAAGCCTTCTCCTTCGTGTTGGCGCCCGACAGCGGACTGACCTGGGCGCTCTCCGTGGTGTTCCTCGTCTTCACGCTGCGCGTCATCCTGTACAAGCCCTTCGTGAAGCAGGTCCGCACGACGCGCCAGATGCAGGAACTGCAGCCGCAGATCAAGGCGTTGCAGAAGAAGTATTCGAACGACCGCCAGCGTCAAGCGCTCGAGATGCAGAAGCTGCAGAAGGAACACGGCTTCAACCCCCTGATGGGTTGCCTGCCGATGTTGCTGCAGGTGCCCGTGTTCATCGGTCTGTTCCACGTGCTCCGCTCGTTCAACCGCACAGGGACGGGGCTCGGTCAGCTCGGACTGTCACCCGAGGAGAACGCACAGCTCGGCAACTACGCCTTCAGCCCTGAGGACGTGCAGTCCTTCCTCAGCGCACGTATCTTCAACGCGCCGATCTCCTCGTGGATCACTCAGCCGGTGGCGTCACTTCAGGCCTTCACCGTCGACGGTGGAGACCTTCCGTCCCGCTGGGACATCGCGATGGTGGCGGTCCCGCTCATGGTGATCGCGGGTATTGCCACGCACTTCAACTCGCGTGCTTCGGTGGCCAGGCAGAGCGCTCAAGCCGCAGCCGCACCTCAGGCTGCCATCATGAACAAGCTGGCCCTGTACGTGTTCCCCCTGGGTGTGCTCGTCGGTGGCCCGTTCCTGCCCATCGCGATCCTTCTCTACTGGGTGAGCAACAACGTCTGGACCTACGGTCAGCAGCACATCGTCTTCCGGCGGATCGACAGCGAGGAAGAAGCGAAGCGTGAGGCGGCGCTTGCGCGCCGGAACGAGAATGCACCCAAGCCGGGGGCACGGCCGACCAAGAACAAGAAGAAGGGCGGCGGAGCTGCCGCACCGGTGGCTGCCGAATCTCCGTCCGAGGATTCATCGAGCAACGATGACACTGCACAGGCCCCGGATGTGTCGCTGAAGAAGACCGATCCCCAGAGCGGAAAGACTTCCGGCGGGAGTGCGCCGAAGCCTGGCAGCCGTCCCAAGAACTCCAAGCGCAAGCGGCGCTGATCGAAGTAGAAGAGAGCTGAATATGGCCAGTGACCTGGACAAGGCACAGGAGGACCTCGAGGTGACCACCGAGCCGCGGGATGCAGAACTCGACGTGGATGATGACGATGATCTGATCGAAGAGGGCGAGATCGCCGGCGACTACCTCGAACAGTTGCTCGACGTACTCGACTTCGACGGCGACATCGATCTGGATGTCGAGGGCGACCGTGCGGTGGTCAGCATCGACGGGGGCAAGGATCTGTCCAAGCTCGTGGGACGGAGCGGCGAGGTTCTGGACGCGCTCCAGGAACTCACGCGACTGGCAGTTCAGCAGGCCACCGGTGAACGAAGCAAGCTGATGCTCGATGTTGCCGGCTGGCGCGCGGGCAAACGGTCCGAACTGAGCGCTCTCGGTACATCGGCCGCCAAGCGGGTTCTGGAGTCGGGTGAGCGCGAGGAATTGACCCCGATGACGCCGTTCGAGCGCAAGATCGTGCACGACGCCGTTGCTCAGATCGACGGCGTGTCCAGCGAGAGCGAGGGCGCTGAGCCCAACCGGCGAGTCGTGATCATCCGAGATTGATCGACAGTTGATTCGAAGAGGAGCCCGGCCGGCCCGGGCTCCTCTTTTCATCGGTGGACGCGACAGGTCGGTCCATTGCTTGTTGCACTACTGCTTGTTGCACTACCCGTTTCCGGGAGAGGATGTTTCACGTGGAACACGAAGACTCCGACTTTCTCGCAATCGCTCACCGCGTCTTCGGTGACCGATTCGACCTTGCGCAGCGCTACCACGAGTCGTTGTCGACAGACGGTGTCGAACGCGGACTCATCGGCCCTCGCGAAGTTCCACGGCTGTGGGAGCGGCACATCCTCAACTGCGCGGTTCTCGGTGAATTGATCGAAGCGGACGAGAGAGTTGTGGATGTCGGAAGTGGGGCCGGCCTCCCCGGTATTCCGCTGGCAATCGCCAGGCCCGATCTGCGGGTGACGCTCGTCGAGCCGTTGTTGCGTCGTTCGGTATATCTCGCGGAGTTCGTCGAGACACACGATCTGGAGAATGTGCTCGTGGTGCGCGGCCGCGCCGAGCAACCGGGTGTGATTCACGAAGCGGGCGGTGCCGATGTAGTCACGTCTCGGGCTGTGGCACCGCTCGCCAAACTCGCCAAGTGGTCTATTCCCCTCATTCATGAGGGTGGTCGAATGCTCGCGCTCAAGGGAAGTTCAGCGGCCGAAGAGATCGAACGGGATCGCGACGAACTCGCCAAGCTCGGAGCGGGAAACCTCGAGGTACTCGAGTGCGGTGCTGATCTCCTCGAGGTTCCTACGCTTGTGGTGAAAGCCGAGCGGATCGCCAAGCCTCAGCGACGCCGGAAGCGCTGAGCGGTTTCACGTGAAACAGAACCCCTCCCCTCCCCCGCGGTAGTCGGAGGGGTTCTTCGATTCGAGGCGGTGTAGATCTCGAACCCGGACGTCCCTTTCGGGGGTCTGATCGCGCAAGAAGGTGTTGCGGGAGGACATCCGGATACCCATCCTCACTTTCGTCACTGTGACGGTCCAGGTCGATTCGCGGCAATGAATGTGCCGCGTACATGAAAGATATTGCTGTGCAGTAAGTTTCGATATCAATGTTCGAATTACCTTGTTTCGTAACACTTTTCGAAATGGGTACGGACTCCCGAGATTTGGTGGAGACCTCCCAAGGTGATGTTTCACGTGAAACAGCGCGGCGCCCCCGGCCTGGTTTCACGTGAAACCTCCTGACGTACGTTTCACGTGAAACAACGACGACGAGGTGTCGACGACACCTCCGGGAATTCTTTTGACATACTTGAGCGCGAGCGAAGAAGTGGATGTGCGCCAAGTGTCGGTGATGCGCTGTGCAGAACTCCGTCCAGGTGATCCTTGCGAGGCCTCGTCTTCGTCTGCAACCGCCGCGCATAGCAAGTGTCGGAAGCGTGAAGGATGTAGCGTGCGAACCGAGCGGATCTATGTTTAAGGAGCGTTCTATGTCGGGTGGATCTGAATCCGCTGTTTCACGTGAAACCGAGGTCGCAAACGACGACGACTTCTTTCCGGTCCCCGTCGACACATTCTCGTCGATGGACACCCCGATCGGCGCGGCTGCGCATCGCGCGAGTCAGGTTCTGCACCCGAGTGAAGCGAGCGCACTCCCCAGACCACCCGAACGTCGCGTCCTCACCATCGCAAATCAGAAGGGTGGCGTCGGTAAGACGACAACGGCCGTCAACCTTGCCGCCGCCCTCGCGGTCCAAGGGCTCACCGTCCTCGTCATCGACCTCGACCCTCAAGGCAACGCGAGCACAGCATTGGGAGTGCCCCATCACTCCGGCATTCCGTCGAGTTACGAGATTCTGCTCGGTGAGGTGACCGCCGCGGAGGCCGTGCAACAGAGTCCTCACAGTGAACGACTTTTCTGCATTCCGGCGACGATCGATCTGGCGGGCGCCGAGATCGAACTCGTCTCGATGGTCGCGCGCGAGAACAGACTCCGCAACGCGATCACGAAGGAAGCCCTCGGCGACCGCGAATACGACTACGTCATCATCGATTGTCCGCCGTCGCTCGGACTGCTCACAGTGAACGCATTGGTCGCTGCGAAGGAAGTCTTGATTCCCATTCAGTGCGAGTACTACGCACTCGAAGGTGTCGGCCAGTTGCTCCGCAACATCGAACTCGTACAGTCACATCTCAATCCTGCGCTGCACGTGTCGACCGTTCTCCTGACCATGTACGACGGTCGGACCAAGCTCGCGGATCAGGTCGCAGCGGAGGTCCGTCAGCACTTCGGCGGCGCAGTGCTCCGATCGGTGATCCCGCGCAGTGTGAAAGTCTCCGAAGCTCCCGGATACGGGACGACGGTTCTCGACTACGATCCAGGTTCGCGCGGTGCAATGAGTTACCTCGACGCAGGGCGCGAACTGGCGGCACGTGGGATTCAGGACAACCAGGGGAACCGATGAGTGCGACACGCAAGGGTGGGCTTGGGCGCGGTTTGGCGGCATTGATTCCGACGGGCCCTCCCGTCGAGAGCCCCGACGATCCTGCACCCGCCACAGGCACCACCACCAAGGCGGATACAGCCGCTCCCGCATCCGCGAAGAAGTCGCCGGTCATCAAGACGCAGGCACGGCGTCCGGGAAGTAGCTCCGGCTTCACCATCTCCCCGTCGGGTCTCGGGACCGCAGCGGCCGATGTGATCATCGGTGACGGGACGCCGGCCGCCAGCGGGAAGACCGAGCCGGCAGCGTCCGAACCTGTCGACCCCGACACGGAAACGAACGCGTCGGAGCTGCCCGATACCGCCGAACCCCTCCCCTCCCCCACCGGGGCGGTATACCTCGAGATCCCGATCGACCGCATCGAGCGGAACCCGAAGCAGCCGCGTCAGGTATTCGACGAGGAGGCGCTGGGTGAGCTCGTACACTCGATCCGCGAGTTCGGGCTCATGCAGCCGATCGTCGTGCGCCGGATCGACGACGACCGGTTCCAGCTCATCATGGGCGAGCGGCGTTGGCGCGCGGCGCAGCAGGCCGAGCTCGAAACCATCTCCGCGATCGTTCGCGACACCGAGGACCACGCCCTCCTCCGAGATGCGCTCCTCGAGAACATCCATCGTGTGCAGCTCAATCCGCTCGAAGAGGCCGCCGCGTACCAACAGCTGCTCGAAGAGTTCGAAGTCACCCACGAGGAACTCGCAGCGCGTATCGGCCGCTCCCGTCCCGTGGTCACCAACATGATCCGGCTCCTCAAACTTCCCATTGCCGTCCAACGTCGCGTCGCGGCGGGGGTGCTCTCCGCGGGTCACGCTCGCGCGCTGCTCTCCCTCGAGGCCGGAGCGGACGCCCAGGAGGTGCTCGCCGCGCGCATCGTGGCCGAAGGTATGTCGGTCCGTGCCACCGAGGAAGCCGTCGTCCTCGCGAATCGGGCAGGCACACCCGACGTGGCGGCTCCTGTGCGGCGGAAGCCGATCCAGATGCCCGGATTGCAGGACGTCGCTGAACGGCTGTCGTCGTCGTTCGACACCCGCGTCACGGTCAGTCTCGGCAAGCGGAAGGGCAAGATCGTGGTGGAGTTCGGGTCGGTCGACGATCTCGAACGCATCGTGACCCTGATGGAATCGCAGCAGAACCCTTCTTGACTCCCCACCGGAGCAGGACGACTGTCTAGACCAGAGGTGGAGGCGAAGGAATCGCGTGTCGACACGAGTCACACCGCTCTCCTTGAGCGGTATCGATCGGTTGCCGCGGCACTCCCGTCGGTGTGTGTTCTGGGAGATGGACCCCGACACTGTCGCTGAGGCGCGCGGATTCTCGGACCCCGAGTTCGAGAAGGAGGCGTGGCTGTCGACGGTCATGCTGCAGTGGGGTTCCTGCGCGCAGATCGCGACCGTCGGCGACAAGGTGGCCGCGTGCGCGTTCTACGCGCCGCCCAATATGGTTCCGCGTGCGCAATTGTTTCCCACTTCGCCGGTGAGCGCCGACGCGATCCTCCTGACAACCATGCGAATCGAACCGCATGCCCGGGGACTCGCAGTGGGAGCCGATCTGATTCGCGCCGTCGTGGACGACCTCGTACGCCGGAACGTGCGTGCGCTCGAAGCGTTCGGCATAAGACCGGATCCTGTTGCGGATTCGTTCGGTGATACTCCGTCGGCAACGGTGGCGAACACCTGCTCGCCGCACGAGTGCATGATCTCCGCTGATTTCCTCGAGGACATGGGGTTCGATGTGGTCGCGCCTCATCACCGGTATCCGCGCCTGCGACTCGAGCTCGACCGCGACCACGGCTGGAAGGAAGAGGTCGAAGCTGCCTTGGATCGGCTGATCGAAGCCGCCTCGATCACTGTCGAGGATTTTGCCGGCAGGGCGACGGTGGGTGTGCAGTAGCTTCCTCATACAAATGGAGAGGCCCCCTCAGCTGAGGGGGCCTCTCCATGTTGCGAGTGAGACTTACCGCGTCTCGGTGATCGACAGCTCTTCTGCGAGCAACTCGGCGAAGGTGTACGTCCCGGTCGGCTGGTCGTCCTGACCGAGCAGGTACAGGCGCTTGACAGCGATGAGTACCGCCTCGGCGATCGTGTCGCGGTGGCGCGGGTCGGCGAGCACCATCGCGTCGTGTGCGTTGGTGAGGTAGCCGAGATCGATCTGGATGGTCGGCATGTTCGTCAGCCGCAGCAGATCCCAGGTTCGTCCGTGACTGCGGCAATCCTGGAGAGGGGTGCGCGCGACGATCTCACGCTGGATGTACCCGGTGAGGACCTGCCCGATCATCGATTCGGAGCCGTGCGAATTGCCGTAGTGGAAACTGGCGATTCCGCTCGCCACCGGATTCGAACTCGCATCGCAGCGCAGCGAGATCATCAGGTCGGCGCCGAACGCGTTGGAGGTACCGGCGCGCTCGATGTCTGTCGGGTTCGCATGATAGGGCCGCGACAGGAAAGTCTCCATGCCGGTGGCCGCCATGCGCCCTTCGAGCCTGCGAGCGAGATCCCACAGGATGTCCGCTTCCGAGATGGTGCCGTGCGGGCTGCGGAGAACGATCCCGTGGTGGTTACCACCGAGACCCGGATCGATGACGATCCGTTTGCCGCTGAGCTGCGGACCGGACCGCCGGACGATCTCCTCCTCACTGATGGCGTGCGGCGACCCCCCCGACACTCGCGTGCCGAGTAGCTCGAGTGCTCGCAGGGTCTCGGGTCCGCAGATGCCATCGGGTGCGAGGCCGATCTCCTTCTGGAACGAGCTGAGACCGGCGTGCGTGCGGGGGCCGAAGTATCCATCGACCCGGTCGACGTAGAACCCGAGATCCTGAAGGCGCGTCTGCAGTGCTGCGACGTCGTCCCCGTAGAGGGGCGCCGAAAGCTGATAGATCAGTGTGCGTGCACCGAGACGGTACGACGCTTCCTTCAGCGACCGATACGTTGCGGGGCCGACGATGCCGTCGACGAGCAGGCCACGCTGTTGCTGGAAGGCGCGCACGGCACCGTCGAGCTCATGATCGAAGGTGACGTCGCAGCCGACCCATTCGTCGGCGACCTCGGCTCCGCCGTGAAGAAACCCCAATCCGGCCAGGGTGTTCCTGATCTCGGCTACAGCAGGGCCGTGATCGCCGTGACGAAGAGGGCGCATGTGTGGGGGCCTTTCCGTGCTGACCGGAGTGCCCAGCACGCGCGGGGCAGCATCGAACGGAATTGTCTCAGATACGCCCGAGACCATGTCCACGGGCGCTCGATCCTGGGACGTTACTACAGGACCTCGTCGAGCTCCCGGAGCAACGCCGCTTTCCCCTTCGCCCCCACGATCGTCTTCACGGGCTTGCCGCCGGAGAACAGGATCATCGTGGGAATGGACATCACCTGGTAGTCGCGTGCGGACGACGGGTTGGCATCGATGTCGAGCTTGGCGACGGTCAGCTTCTCGCCGTGCTCCCCCGCGATTTCCTCGAGGACCGGGGCGACCATCTTGCAGGGACCGCACCACGTCGCCCAGAAGTCGACGAGCACAGGCTTGTCGGCCTGCAGGACGTCTTCGACGAAGGACGAGTCGGTGATGTTGACGGTGTTTGCCATGTTGTTCTCCTGCGCAGTGATTGTTGGGATCGAGAAGAGCGCTCTATGCCTGGGCAGCGACCGGCTCGGCCGCTTCGCGATTGGCGACGAGCCAGCGTTCGGCGTCGATGGAAGCGGAGCAGCCCGTGCCCGCGGCAGTGATCGCCTGGCGGTACGTGTGGTCGACGAGATCGCCGGCCGCGAAGACACCGGGCACGGATGTCGCCGTGCCGGGTGCGGAAACCAGCACATAGCCTTCGTCGTCGAGATCGACCTGGCCCGCGACCAGCGAACTCCGCGGATCGTGGCCGACGGCGACGAACAGACCGGTCACGGCGAGATCGCTGCGCTCGCCCGTCACAGTGTCTTCGACGACGAGGTTGGTGACACCGTTCTCACCCTGGACCTCGGCGACGGTGGCATTGGTGAGGAATCGGATCTTCTCGTTCGCGCGTGCACGCTCGAGCATGATCTTCGAAGCGCGGAACTCTTCGCGCCGGTGGATGAGGGTGACGCTTCGTGCGAAGCGGGTGAGGAACGTGGCCTCTTCCATCGCGGAGTCGCCGCCACCGACGACGGCGATGTCCTGATCGCGGAAGAAGAAGCCGTCGCATGTGGCACACGCGGAAACGCCGCGGCCGAGGAGTTTCTCCTCCCCCGGCACTCCCAGGTAGCGCGGCTCGGCGCCCATCGCGAGGATGACCGCGCGGGCGCTGTAGGTCTCGCCGTTCGCGACGACGGTCTTGATCGGGCCCCGCAGATCCATCTCTTCGACGTCCTCGGTGCGGATATCGGCGCCGAATCGCAGAGCTTGTTCCCGCATCTGATCCATCAGCTCTGGGCCCATGATCCCTTCGCGGAAGCCCGGGAAGTTCTCGACCTCGGTGGTGGTCATGAGTTCGCCACCGAACTGGGTTCCTTCGAACACGAGCGGCGAGAGTTCGGCACGAGCCGCGTAGATCGACGCGGTGTATCCCGCCGGTCCCGAGCCGACGATGATGAGGTCGTGGATCGTGGGCGAAGTCGTCATGCGAACCTTCCTGGGTGGGGTGCTGTGGGTGGGACGCAGTCAGCGGCCACAGTCGTCCGTGCAGGTGAGGCCACGGCCGAGCTTCAAGTATCAACACCAGGGTAAACGGTGTTGTTCCCTGCTCGCCGTGCCTCACGCCACAGTTGGTGCGGACGATCCCGCGTCGTCCCCCGAAGTACCCGATCAGGACGGTGTGTGACGGACCCTCAAGCAGTCGTGGGGACGTCCTCCAACGTTCTGCGGATGACGCAGTGGGTGCCGGTGTAGATGGTCGGCATGCACTTGTTGCAGTGGATGCACAGCCCCTCGTGCGCGGTCGCATTGCGGAACTTGTCGACCACATCCGGGTCTCGCAGTAGAGCTCGGCCCATCGCGACGAACTCGAACCCCTCGTCCAGAGCGGTCTCGATCGTGTCGAGGCGGTTGATGCCGCCGAGCAGGATGAGGGGCAGCGACAGCTCCGACCGGAACTGGCGGGCCATCGGCAGGAAGAAGGCTTCTTCGAACGGAAGTTTCGGGAAGATCTTCGGCCCGTAGACCTTCAGGCCCCACCCGACAACCTTGGCCTGCGACGCGACGAATTCCTTCATCGGGACGTCGCCGCGGAAGAAGTACATGCCGTTCAGGAGGGAGCTGCCGCCCGTGAGTTGCATTGCGTCGATGTGGCCGTCGGATTCGATGAGTCGTGCCATGGGCAGCGACTCGTCGAGCCACAATCCCTTGGGGACTCCGTCTGTCATGTTGAACTTCGCGATGACGGCAATCTTGTCCCCCACCGCGCGTCGTACCGCTTCGAGCACCCGGCGCGGATATGCCGTGCGGTTGGCGATGCTGCCGCCGTAGCAATCCTTGCGCTTGTTGAGGTTCGGGCTCATGAAAGAGCTCAGGAGGTAGTTGTGGCCGAGATGGACCTCGACGGCGTCGAAGCCCGCCTCGACCGCATTGCGGGCCGCTGATGCGTAGCATTCGACGATCTCGTCGAGTTGCGCGAGCGATGCGCCGCGGACGAGACCCATTGCGGGTGCGCTGATCCGCGTCGACGGGGCGAGGGTGCTCATGCCGTTCGAGATCTGGTTGGCGACGAGTCCGGCGTGACCGATCTGCGCGGACGCGAGTGCCCCCTCGGCGTGGACGGCATCGGTGAGGCGCCGAAGGCCGGGAACGGATGCGCTGTCGAGAACGAGCGTGTCGCGGTGGACGCGACCGCTTGCGGACACCGAGCAGTAGGCGACGGTGGTCAGCGCTGTTCCGCCTCGCGCGACTTCGGCGTGGAACTCGATGAGTTCATCGCTGACTGCTCCACGAGGCATGACGCCTTCGAACGTGGCGGCTTTGATGATTCGGTTGCGGAGGGTGAGAGGTCCGAGCCGGGCGGGCTCGAAGACGGTGGGTCGCGGCGAAGTCATGCCCCTACTTTCGATGCCAGTGGTACCGTAATTAGAATCCGACTATAACGCGCGCGGCGCCGCTGACGCCACGATCCGTCCGAAGAGAAATGCAGACTGTATGTCCGATGCTGCTCCCGGGCGTCCCCGCGACCCTCGAATCGACGCCGAAGTGCTGGCCACTGCCCGAGAGATGCTCGTCGAGGTCGGCTGGGACGGACTGAGTATGCGTGCACTCGCCGCACGCGCCGGTGTCGGCCGCGCGACCTTGACGCGGCGCTGGCCCACCAAGGCACACCTGGTTCTCCACGCGCTGCTCGGAGCAGCACCTGATCTCGAGCCGTACACGGGGATCGATCGCCGGGGCTGGATCGAATGGGTCGTCACCGGCAGTGTGGAACTCTTCTCCCGGCCCGATGTGCGTGCTGCCCTGCCCGGGCTACTTGCCGCACTACGTGATCACGACGACCTCCGGAACGCGCTGTGGCGCACATTCAGTGGGCCGAGTACGGCCCTGTTCGCCGGCGAGACGGGTCACGACTCCGAGATCGATGCCCGCGCGATCCTGGTCATGGCGGCGGGCTCGGCGCTCTTTGCAGGGCTCATCGCCGCTGAAGACGACACCCCGGAATTACGAGCGAGGATCCTCGAGTTGCTGCTGCCCGCGGCCGAAGGCTGACCTATCGGAATCACCCCAGAACTTCGACCTGGATCGTCGCGGGATCGGTGGCTCCGCACCCCGTGCCCACCACGAGTGCCGTGATCTGCGGTGACTGCGGTCCGCCGAGCAGAATTGCGATGGCATCGGAATTGCCCACCCGGATCTCGCGCGAACCGAGAATCCGGCTGCCCGGATGGAATCCGTTCGCCGACAGACAGTCTCCCAGGCGATTCCTCTCGGACAGCGGCCCGAGGCCGGTGGAGCCGACGATCTCTCTCAAGGACGCCGGGGTCAGTGCGTTCTCCCCGAGAGGGGAATCATCCTGCGACGGTGAGGTACCGGATGCGAGCGGTGGCCCAACGGCGTCCTCGGCAGCACCGATTCCGCGGAAGACGAGAGCGAACACGACCGCGAGGACCGCCGCGGCACCGATACCCGCCACCGCGAGGGCCCGTCGGTCGAGCCGCCTCTCTCCGTGATGCCGTCCGAGGCTGTGCAGCGTCGCGTCGAGACGCAGTGCGACATCGTGCGGTATGGGTTCGGCAGCGGGTTCATCACCCCACGCGCGTAGTCGTGCCTGCACGGCATCGAGCCGGTCGATCACGGCCATGGCGTGGTGATCCTGCCGTACCAGCGGCCACAGCCGATCGGCCAGTTCGTCGTCCAATGCCCCGGCGTGGAGATCAGCGAGTAGGTCGTCGGAGTACGGCGGACGTGGAAACTCGTCCTCGTTCATACGCATTCCTCCTCGGCGGCTCGGGTGCCCTCACCAGAGTAGGACGTACGCGGTTCACGATCGGTTCCCTCTGAATCGAAGGTCGTCGAGAACGAAGGCAAGTTTCTTTCGGCCGCGTGCGCATCGGCTCTTGATCGTGCCCTCGGGGACACCGAGCCTGCGAGCTGCCTCTCTCACCGAATAGCCTTCGACGTCCACGGCCACCACCGCGGCGCGTTGCTCGGGTGGGAGCGCGAACAACGCGGCTCGCACGTCGAGGGTGGTCTCGAGATCGGAAATCCGATCGTGCTCATCGCGGATCTGCTCGACACCATCGGGATAGCGTGCCGCGCTCGGACGTACCCGATTGCGGCGAATGCGGTCCAGGCACGCGTTGACGACGATGGAGTGCAGCCAGCTTCGCACGGCGGCATCATTGCGGTACGTGGCGGCCATCCGGTGCGCCGAGAGCATCGCATCCTGCATTGCATCGGCTGCGTCCTCGTCCGAGTAACTCGTGCGCTTGGCGACCTGCCACAGACGGTCGCGGTGCCGTGATATCAACGCCTCGAACGCGGCCCTGTCCCCTCCGACATGAGCCGACAACAACTCTGCATCCGACATCTCTCCGATGTCGGGCACAGCGACTTTTGCGATCCCCCCGAAAATTCGCACGCGCGGATGGTATCCGATTTGCCGGATGATTCCCGCTGTGCGGGGCCTACTTCGCCGCGGTGAAGGTGACCTCGGAGATCGTGCTCTTGTGACCGCCGCTGCTCGTGCTCAGATCGGTGATCCACAACAACACATGCGATGTGCCGCCGTCGGCCTCGACCGGAATCTCGGTCTCGCCCGAATCGAGTGTGGCAGAACCGATCACCTGGGTCTGATCAAGAGACGTCTGAGCCGACGGTGCACTGCGCACTTCGAGCACCGTTCCCGGCGAATCCGTCGTGACGGTCACCGACGACAGCGTGGAAGTGTCGGCAAGCGTGACCAGCAGGCCCACACCGTTCTTGAGCGACGGGAACGGATCGAAGTAGGCGTCGGTGCTCCACTTGGTACTCGGATCGCCGTCGATGGCCTGCGATGCGGTCGCCGGAGAATCAGGGGTGCCCTGCGGAGAGAACACCGCCACCGACGTCGCGGCGACCGGCCCGGCGGCCACCGGAGCAACCGGCGCCGCGGATTCTGTGCCTTCACCCGCGCCCGCGGCCACCGGAGCCTCGGACGTCGGGGTGAGCCCGAATTCCTGGCTGGTCAACGGGGCATCGTTGGAATCGCCGGCAAGAAGATTGGTGATCCACCAGCCGATCAACGCGAGGATGATCACGGTGACGATGCCGAGTCCGACGAGCGCCATGAGCATCCGCTCGGAGTGCTTCTTCTTCTGCGCGAGCGCTTCCGGGTCGGCGAGGGCATGGCTCTCGGCGGCTGCGGTTCGCTGCCCGAGCCGCAGCGCGGGGATCATGTCGGTCTTCTGGTCGACCACCGACGCCTGGTCGAGGATGTGCTGCACCGTCGCGGCCGTCCGAATACCACCGTCGGTGGACAGCGCACGCACCGCGACCGCGGAGATCTCGAAGGGGACATCCGGACGGATCGCGCGAGGTTCGACGGGAACACCGTCGGGACCGCGCTCGGCGATCGGCATCCCGCCGACCGTGCCGCCACCGCGTGCCGGAGCTGCCTTGGGGGCACCCGGGTTACCGGGTTCGTCGATCGGCCACCGGCCGGTGATCAGCCCGTACAGGGTCGCGCCGAGGCCGTGGACGTCGGAGATCGCGTCGGCGTCGGAGAACGTGGCCGGGAACGCGAGAACCGCGTCGCCCGCGACACTGATGCGGATCCGGTCGGGGTGATCGATCGACAATGCGCTGCCACCGCGGTGGGTGGCCTCGGCTGCCGCGGCAAGCGCGCGCACGGCACGAGCCGCGCCGATCGGTGACGGCTCGGTGGTCGACATTTCCTTCAGCGACCGACCCGGGGTCCACTCGGCGACAACGATGCCCCCCGAGCTGCCACGGACGACGTCGAGCACTCGTGCGAGACCCGGCGAGTTGATGCGTCCGAGCCGGAGCGAGCGGGACAGCACGGCCTGAGGAGAATCGGGGCCGCTCGCATCGGCGGCGCGCTGGTCGGCGTCGACGAAGGTCAGAGCCACTTCGCGGTCGAGCTTGACGTCGAGCGCCTGCCAGAATCGCAGTCCCCGTGCTCCCCCGTGTGGAGCAAGCAGCCGATAGCGTCCTCCCGCGACCGATGCGCCCGCGATGAGCTCGGGTCCGCGCATCGTGCGACGAGGTGCGCTGCCCGACACCCGAACCGGCGGCAGCTGCGGCGAACCGATCGGGATGACACCCGTGTCGGTGTGGGGATCGCGCGGCCGTCCGGCATCCGGGTTCCGGGCCCCGGACGCGGAGGTACGGTTTGCGGCGCCCGTCGAACCGGCGGCGGCCTTCGAGCCTTCGGCAGCGGAGCCGGTGTTGTTCCGGTTCGCTGAATCGAGCGCGGACTTGCCGGCAGCGTGGTCGTCGCTCACCCTTACTCCTTCGTTGTCGACTCGTCCGCTATCCGTACGGAGGCGGGGATCGCCGGGAGCCACGAAGTATCGAGGTTCACGCCGCCCGGGTCGAATCTGTTGACCAGGGTACGGGAGTTGCGCCCGGCGATCGACGGGACGGGGCAAGTCCCGAACCGCGGGAATGACCTCTGTGATCGCGTCGTACGGCCCGACTCCGTACTCCCCGTAGTCGATACGTGGGAGCACGACGGTGCGCTCCACATCGGTTTCGGGGTAGTCGTAGCGGCGAGGGGCGGGGAGTGGCCCGGTCGGCGGCGGTGACGTCGGAAGAGCGTCGGCAGATCCCGGCGTGTCGTCCGGTGCGTCGCCGCGCCGCGCACCCACCTTGCGCCGGATCATGGCTTCGATCGAGAGGATCTCCGGAACCTTCAGCAACCACATGCCTACGAGGGCGACCAGGACCATAAGGACCCCGGTGATGCCGACCCGCACAAAGGAACCGACACCGCCGAACCGCTCACTCAGTGCGTCGAGCTGGAGCAGCGTGTCGGCGAGCAACACCACAGCGGCAGCGGCAGCCGACGCGAACACCACGTGCCAAACAGTCCGCCCGACATTCGCCATCTGCAGGTTGCCGAGTGTGCGATGCAGCAGGAATCCACCGATGAACGCGCCGACCGTGAAGGCAATACCCGTTGCGACCCCGAGGAAGACGACGACCTGACTGCCGTCGCTCGCGATGACCGGTGCCAGCGCCGACAACCCGATCTTGACAGCGGTGATGCCCAGAATGATCCACGTGGGTGTCCACGCCTGCTCTCTCGCATAGAACACGCGGAGGTGGATCAGCACGAGCGAATACGGGATGAGCGTGAACGCAGACCAGCTCACTGCGCGACCGAGCAGCTCGGCATTGCCGCTACCGAAGTTTCCGTAGCCGTACAGTGCTTCGCCGATCTGGGGTCCGGCGATCGTGAGGAAGGTGACGATGGGGATGAGCGAGATCATCGTCAGGCGTGTCGCGACGGAGAGATCGTCGACGACGGCGGGTGTGTCGCCGTCGGCGGCGTTTCGGCTCAGTCTCGGCATGATCGCGGTGAGCACGGTGACGCCCAGCACGCCGTAGGGCAACTGCAGGAGCAGCCACGCATTGTTGTAGATGGCGGGGCCTGCTTCGTCGGCGCCCGACGACACCCGTGTCGCGAAGACCATGCCGGCCTGGCTGATCAGTACGTACATGATGATCGCCGCGGCCATGCCACCGAACTGGCGGAGCCGGTCGTCGAGCCCCCACAGGGGCTTGAGGTTGATGCCTTCCCTGCGCAACGCGGGGACCAGACTCATGGCCTGAGTGACGACACCGAGCAGCACCCCGATCCCGAGGACCAGCAGTTTCGGATCGCTCATTCGTACCGGGTCGAGAGTGATCTCGCCGGGCATCAGGTAGTAGAGAACGAGCACGGACAGCACGACGATGTTGTTCAGCACCGGTGCCCACGCGCCGGGCTTGAACACTTGCCGGGTGTTGAGGATGCCTGTGAACAGGCCCGACATGCCGTAGAACACGATCGCGGGCAACAGTAGATACGACAGCGCCGTGGTCAGCGACGTCGAGACCTCCCCCGAATCGTCGAGGAAGACGTGCGTCGTCAGGAGCGGGGCCGCTGCGACGGCAAGCACCGTCGCGGTGCCGAGGAGCACCAGCGCGGCAGTGAACAACCGCCGGATGAAGGCCTCACCGCCGTCGGGGTCCTCCCGTTCGGCGCGGACGAGAACCGGCACCACGATCGAGGTGAGCACGGCCCCGAGCACGAGCTCGGAGATCATGTTCGGGATCTGGTGAGCGACCGTGAACGAGCTCGCGACCCCGGCGCCGAGCAACGTGAGAATGAGGAGTTGCTTGAGGAAGCCCGTGATGCGACTGATCAGGGTGGCGATCGCGATCGACCCGGTCGCGGCGAGCAGGCTCTGCGCCCTGCCGGATCGAGGCGCCCCGGTGAGGTCGGGAGACGTCGTCGGACCCGTGACATCCGGGGAACTCGTCGGCCCCTGATGCTCCCCGGCACCGGTACGGGTGGGGTTCCCGGTCATTTCTCTCCCAATCGTTCATCGGCCGGATCCGGCTCCCCCCGGAACCTGTGCAGAAGTCTCCGCCCCGCCAGGAACAACAGGAGTGCTCCCGCACAGCCTGTGACGATGGCGAGGATCTGGCCGTACGCATTGGAACGTACCGTGACCTGCGTGGGGCTGCCGAGTGACAGACCGGACTCGGTCGTGAGCGCGAACTCGACCTCGATCTTTCTCGAGTCGCTGATCTCGGCAGGCACCGTGAGGGTGCGACTCCCTCTCGGCGGAAGCTGGGTGGGGCCGATGTCGGTGATGTCCATTGCTGCGGGCACGTCGACGTGCAACCGGACGTTGATGCCCACGGGGAGATCGTTACGGGCCACGAGCAGCAGCGGGCTCTGCTCCGACGTGAGAGTGAAGACGCCGCCCGGCGCGAGCACCGTGACCGAGTCGAACATCCGATCGACGGCCTCGCGCACCTCCGTCGCTCGCTGCTCGGCAACTGCAGCGGCCGCATCCGGATCGGTGCCGCGCCGCCCGGCCAGCGTCATCGAGCGCAGCATGTCGTTCCGCAGCGGCGCGGTGAACGCACTCGGGGTGAGCTGGGCCTGCGGGTCTTCGACGAAGGCGTCCTCGAGCCCGTCGAGACGCGGCATCTGTGCGGAGGCCTCGTGAACCACCGGCGCAGGCGCACCGTCGGTGATCGCCTGTTCCGGATACGTCAGCAGTGACGCGACCGGGTCGCTGCCGGTCGCAGCGGCGGCAGAGAGCATCGACTGGAACGGCTGCGCCGTTGCGAGCCCTGATTTCATCAGGGTCGACACCATGGACAGGGCCCGGGCAGCATCGTCGGCGGATACGGACCACACCTGCGGCGGCGCGAGCACCAGCGAATCCGGTCCGGCCGACGATGCCGACTCCGACGACGAATTCAGGGCAGGCCAGGCGATGGCGCCGAGCGCGTCCTGGAGTCGGGCAGTCGTCGAATCGTCGGTGAGTGTGTAGCGCGACGATTCGGGCACGTACGAGGGTGTCTGCGGATCGTCGCCCATGGCAGCGAGTGCAGCACCCGCGGCACTGTCGAACAGACTCGCTGTGAGTCCGTCCACGCCGCTGATGCGGACACCCGCAGCGCCGGCATCGGTGTTCTGCACGGCATCGTCGGCGAGCAACGCGGTCACCGGACCGTTCGCCGCGATCATCGTGCCCGCTTTCTCGGTGAGTACGCCGGAGTCGGGCCAGACCACCGAACTCACGGAAGAGATACCCAGGGTCGTGTCGATGATCTCGGTGGGCGAGGTGAGCGCGGATTCGATCAGTGACGGCTCGCCGGTCTCGGCGAGCGCCGTGAGATCTGTCTGGGCGTACGGCACGGCGGTCGTGCACATCCGCGCCGACAGCGCCCGCAACCGCTCCAGCCATGAGATCGCCGCGTCGGTGCCCGTGCCGGGCTCTGCGTCGCCGATCGGGTCGGCGGGATCGGCAACCACCAGATAGTCGCGTGTCATGTTCGCGACCGTGACCAGCAGGTCCGGGTCGATCGCGAGGCACATTGCGTCGCCGACCTGCTGCTCGTTCTGCACGACCTCTTCCGCGACACGGAGCAACCCGTCGAGACGGCCGCCTTCGGCCAGCGAGGTTGCAAGATCGTCGTCGACGAGACGGACCGGATCGGTTGCCGATCCGGGTACTCCCGCTGCTATCCGGGGTCGATCGGCGAGTGGCCAGAGCACGGTGGTCGGGACGGGCGTCGACCCCTCGGGTGCTACCGCGGGGAATGCCTTCTCCCTGGCTTCGGCGGACGTTTCCCCGAGCGAGGTGGCGCCGCTCGTGTCGGTGCTCTCATCGGTACCGGTACCGACCTCGTCCGCGGCGGGCACCCCCAGGACCGGAAGCAGGAACCGGGCGTCGTCGAGGCGCGCCTGGCCACCGTATTCGGGGACACCGTTGACGTTGACGAGCAGCGGGTACACACCCGGCTCGGCGATGTCGAGGGAGGGGACGAGATCGGAGCGAAGCGGCAGTTCGAGAGTGAATTCCTCGGTGTCTCCCTGCCCGATACGATCGCTGACCACCTCGAACTCCCCGACCGTGTCGTATCCGGCCTGATCAAGGGTCAATGCGCTGCGTAGGGTCGCTGAATCCGCGACGGCCTGTGCACGCTGCAGGCGCACCCAGACGTCTTCGACATCGCGATCGCCGATGTTGGTGACAGTGCCGGTCACCGACACGACCGGACCGCTGGTCAGGGACACCGCCGACGGGGTGACCTGGTCGATGTCGAGGCGGAGGAACTGTGGTTCGTCGGTCGTCTGGGCGACTGCGGAGCCGGGGACCGGCCCGACCAGAGCTACGAGGGCCAGCGCCATCGCAGCGAGGACCGCGGCGCTGGCCCGGGAGAACACCACCGTCATCCGAGCGCGGCCCCCGGATCGTCGGCGTCCTTCAGCCAGGCAGGGTCGATGTCGGCGATGAGCTGATCGGCGACATCGGCGAGTTTCCGCTCGTCCGCGTACGCGAGCCGCGTCCGCAATTCCGTCAGTGGCACCCAGGCCACCTCGGTGACCTCGATGTCGGCGTCGGAGAGCTCACCCCCGAGATAACGGAGGAGATAGTGATGGACGGTCTTGTGGACTCGTCGTCCTTCCGTCACGAACCAGTAGTCGATGCTGCCGAGTTCGGTGAGGACCTTGCTGCGCACGCCGGTCTCCTCGTGGACTTCGCGCATCGCGGTCTCTTCCGCTGTCTCACCCTTCTCGATGTGGCCCTTCGGCAGCGACCACAGCAGGCGGCCACGGCGGTCGGTGCGACCGATCAGCGCGGCACACAATTGATCGGGTGGGCCGCCGAGTCCGTCGACGACGAGACCACCGGCGGATGTCTCCCGTACGGTGCGCATCCGCGAGTGCGGCGTCGAAGCCGGGTTCGCCACACCTCCGCGCACAGGTGATTTGCCGCCCGAGCCGCGCCGCCGCGGATTGCGGCGGTTGCGGTTGGCACGTTCTGCGGGCGACACCTGATCGATAGTAGTTGTAACGGCCACCGTGCTGTTTCAACCTCGGGCCCGGTTCGGCCACACGTCGGTGCCTGTCCGACCGGGAGCACGGGCAGCTCGGTAAAGTCCGGAGGCGTGAACTCTCCCACCGCGGACGCCGATCGCCGCGCCCGACTGCTCGCAAGCGCCGACTCGACGCTGCGGGCACTCTCGGATGTCCTGGCTCCTCTCGGGGCACGTTTCGCCGAGGCGGGGCACGAGCTGTACCTGGTGGGAGGCAGTGTTCGCGACGCCGTGCTGGGGAGATTGGGCACCGACCTCGACTTCACCACCGACGCCCGCCCCGAACTCGTACAGGAACTTCTTCGCGGTTGGGCCGACCATCAGTGGGACACCGGAATCGACTTCGGAACGGTGAGCGCGTCGAAGGGCCCCGAACAGATCGAGATCACCACGTTCCGCAGCGATGCGTACGACCGCGTGACCCGCCATCCGATCGTCGAGTACGGCACCCGGCTCGAGGACGATCTGGTGCGCCGTGACTTCACCGTCAACGCGATGGCAGTCCGGATCGGCAGCGACGGTGCCGGCGAGTTCGTCGACCCACTCGGCGGGATGGATGCGCTGGTCGCGGGAGTGCTCGACACGCCGGCGCGACCGGAGGACTCCTTCCACGACGATCCACTGCGGATGCTGCGCGGCGCGCGTTTCGTGTCGCAGCTCGGATTCACCCTCACCGAGCGGGTGCACACGGCGATCGTCGAGATGGCCGACGAGATCCTGCGGATCAGCGCCGAACGCGTCCAGGCCGAACTCGACAAACTCATTCTCGGTACCTACCCCCTCGAGGGCATCGATGTGATGGTCGAAACGGGACTTGCGCAGCGTGTGCTTCCCGAGATCCCGGCGATGAAACTCGAGATCGACGAGCATCACCAGCACAAGGACGTGTACTGGCATTCACTCACCGTTCTGAAGCAGGCGATCGACCTCGAAGACGGTGACCCGGATCTGGTGCTGCGCTGGGCAGCGCTCCTGCATGACATCGGCAAGCCGGGCACCAAACGCAATGAGCCGGGTGGCGGTGTGAGCTTCCACCACCACGAAGTGGTCGGCGCGAAACTCGTCCGCAAAAGGATGCGAGCCCTGAAGTATTCCAAGCAGATGGTCGAGGACGTGGGTCAGCTCGTGTTCTTGCACCTGCGGTTCCACGGATACGGCAAGGGACAGTGGACGGACTCGGCGGTGCGTCGCTACGTGCACGATGCCGGGCACCTTCTCCCGAAGCTGCACAAACTCGTGCGCGCCGACTGCACCACCCGCAACAAGCGCCGTGCCGCATCGTTGCAGGCCACCTACGACGATCTCGAGCATCGCATCGCCGTGATCGCGGAGCAGGAGGACCTGGCACGGGTCCGTCCGGATCTCGACGGCAACGCGATCATGGAACTGCTCGGGATCCCCGCAGGACCCCAGGTCGGTAAGGCGTGGAAGTTCCTCAAGAACCTGCGCCTCGATCGCGGGCCGCTCGATCGGGACGAGGCCGAGGCCGAGCTCCTGAAGTGGTGGGATCAGCAACCGAAGGCGTGAGTGTTTCCGGCTCCTCACACGGGTTGTACGCACTCGTGAGCCAGATGTCACAGTGTGCTCACCGCGTTTGATCCTCCCGCAACACCGTGTCCGCAGCATGGACACCGGGCCATTCACGAGACGGTCCGGGCAGGAGCTGGGAATGCAGGATACGAGCGCCTTGGTGAGAACTGCCTGCTCGTATTGCGGTGTGGGATGCGGGATGGTCCTCGAGGTCGGCGTCGACCCGAGCACCGGGACTCGCCGTGTGCTCGACGCATACGGAGACAAGGAACACCCCACCAACCGGGGCCGGCTGTGCACGAAAGGCGCGACGAGCGCCGCGATGCTCGCAGGAGGTGGCCGACTCGAGACCGCACGTGTACGCCCGGAACGCGGTGCCGATCACGTCCCGGTTGCGTTGGAGACCGCGATTTCGGACACCGCGCGTCGCTTGAACGCCATCATCGACGAACACGGTCCCGACGCCGTCGCGATCTACGTGTCGGGGCAGATGTCTCTCGAGTCGCAGTACCTGGCCAACAAACTGGCGAAGGGCTTCATCGGCACCAACGGGATCGAATCGAACTCGCGATTGTGCATGGCAGGTGCAGGCACCGGTTACAAGCAGTCGCTGGGATCGGACGGACCACCCGGCTCGTACGAGGATTTCGACCACGCCGACGTGTTCTTCGTGATCGGCTCCAACATGGCCGATTGCCATCCGATCCTGTTTCTGCGGATGATGGATCGTGTCAAGGCCGGGGCGAAGTTGATCGTCGTCGACCCTCGCCGCACAGCGACTGCCGACAAGGCCGACCTGTTCCTGCGGATCTCCCCCGGCACCGATCTCGCCCTACTCAACGGTCTGCTGCACCTCATCGTCGAAAACGGTCACGTGGATCGGAGATTCATCGACGATCACACCGATGGCTGGGTCGCGATGGAAGAATTCCTCGCCGACTATCCGCCGGAGGCAGTCGCCCGGATCACGGGAATCGACGAAGGCGACATCCGGACCGCGGCGCAGTGGATCGGTGAGGCAGGCAATTGGATGAGCTGCTGGACCATGGGGCTCAACCAGAGCATCCACGGCACGTGGAACACCAACGCGATATGCAATCTCCATCTCGCGACCGGTGCGATCTGCCGGACCGGCAGCGGCCCGTTCTCCCTTACCGGCCAGCCCAATGCCATGGGCGGACGCGAAATGGGTTACATGGGACCGGGTCTGCCCGGTCAGCGCAGTGTGCTCTCGGAGGCGGATCGTGTGTTCGTCGAAGAACGGTGGGGCCTCCCCCGCGGCACGTTGCGGACCGAGGTGGGGACCGGCACGATCGACATGTTCGAGAAGATGGCTGCCGGGGGGATCAAGGCCTGCTGGATCATCTGTACCAACCCCGTAGCGACCGTCGCCAACCGCAAGACCGTTCTCGAGGGTCTCGAGAAAGCGGAACTCGTGATTCTGCAGGACAGTTTCGCCGAGACGGAAACCGCCGATCACGCAGATGTCCTGCTTCCCGGAGCGCTGTGGTCCGAATCGGACTACGTGACAATAGGTTCTGACCGAACACTCAATCTCGTCGGTCAGGCCGTCGATCCGATCGGCGACGCTGTTCCCGACTGGGAGATCATTGCCCGGGTCGCCACCGCGATGGGATTCGGCAGTGCCTTCGACTACTCGAGTGCCGACGAGATCTTCGAGGAGATCGTCGGGTTCGCGAACCCGGACACCGGATACGACCTGCGCGGAGTGACCTACGATCGGTTGCGCCGGACGCCGGTGCAGTGGCCGTGCCCGCCCGGAGGAGCCGCGCGTAATCCCATCCGTTATCTCAACGACGGCACCGTCCGGCCGCAGCTCGTCCGCGAGGACGGCACCGCACCCCGATACGTGTTTGCCACCCCGGACGGCCGGGCCCGCTTCTTTCCGCGTCCGTACGCCCCGGCCGCCGAACTGCCCGACGACGATTACCCACTGATCCTCAATACCGGACGGGTCCAGCATCAATGGCACACCCTGACGAAGACCGGCCGGGTCGCCAAGCTCAACAAGCTGGAGCCCGGTCCGTTCGTCGAGGTCAACCCGTACGACGCGCAGCGACTGGCTATCACCGCCGGCGATCGCGTCGAGATCACCTCGCGTCGTGGCCGTGCGGTGCTTCCCGCGGTGGTCACCGACCGTGTGGGCCCGGGCAACTGCTTCGCACCGTTCCATTGGAACGACAAGTTCGGCGAGGACCTCGCGATCAACGCCGTGACCAACGACGCAACCGATCCCGTATCTCACCAGCCCGAATTCAAGGTGTGCGCTGTCGCGTTGGCGAAGGTCGACCCACCGGAACACGTCGTCGACGACCCGGCGGGTCTCCTCGCGTCGGCGATCGGTCTCGATATCGAGGCGCCCCCGCTCGATGAGATCGAACGAATCTACCTGTCCGGCATGCTCGCAGGAATTCGTTCGAGTGATTTCGGCGGTGTCCCGGTGCTTCCTGCGTCGGCGCCGTTCTCTGCGTCGACGCGCACATGGATCGAGGGTCTGCTGGCAGGAGCCTGGTCGCGAGGGCCCGAGTCCACCGATCCTGGCTGCGAAAGCGAAGGGACACCCGTCGTCGTCGCGTGGGCGTCGCAGACCGGCAACGCCGAGGAGTTCGCCGGAACGTGCGCCACACGGCTCCGAGTTGCAGGCTGCGCAGTGCGGTCGATGTCGTTGAACGATTTGGGTGTTGCAGGCCTGATCGATGTCCCGAATCTGCTTGTCGTCGCGAGCACGTTCGGCGACGGCGACGCTCCCGACAACGGCAGCACCTTCTTCGCGGCGTTGACCCGCGACGACGCTCCCGATCTCGCGGGAATGCGGTATGCGATTCTTGCGTACGGCGATTCGAGTTTCGACGACTTCTGCGGATTCGGCAGAAAGCTCGACGAGCGGCTGGCCGAGCTCGGCGCAACCGCTCTCGTTTCCCGCGTCGACTGCGAGCCCGACTTCGAGGAGCGGTCGGCGCAGTGGCTCAGCGAGATCGAGCTGCACTTCGATGGCGCTCCGGGACGTGCAGGGCCTGCTGTCGCACCGGTACCGGCAGCACCGTCCTACTCGCGGAAGTCGCCGCTGATCACGCGGCTCACTCGCAATACCTGCCTCAGTGGTGCGGGTTCGTCGAAGGAAGTGCGTCAATTCGGATTCGAACTGTTCGATCCTGCGTTCGAATACAGCGCGGGCGATGCACTCGGTGTGGTACCCACCAATCGTCCGGACACCGTGGACGAATGGCTTCAGGTCACCGTTCTCGACGCGGAGGCACCCACCGAGATCCCGGGACTCCCGACGATCCCGCTGCGCGAGGCCGCGACACGGCACCTCGATATCACCCGGGTGACACCGGACCTGCTGAAGTTCGTGCAACACCAGACCGGAAGCGCCGAACTCGCGAAACTTCTCCGCCCCGGCAACAAGCTCGAACTGCAGCGTTGGCTGTGGGGCAAGCAGGCGATGGACATCATCGCCGAATATCCTTTCAAAGCACCCCTGGACGAATGGTTGCCGTTACTCGAACGTCTCCAGCCCCGCATGTATTCGATCTCGTCGAGCCCCAAGGTGAATTCTCGTGAAGTGCAGTTGACCGTGTCGGTGGTGCGGTACGACAACGCGGGTCGTGGCCGCGCAGGGGTGTGCTCCAGTTTCCTCGCCGACCACAGCAAGGGCGCGGACATCCCGATTTTCGTGCAGCGCAGCAACCACTTCCGACCGCCGTCGTCGCCGGATACACCGATGATCATGGTGGGTCCGGGGACGGGGATCGCGCCGTTTCGTGCCTTTCTCCACGACCGTCGAGAGTCCGGCCACACGGGACGTAACTGGCTGTTCTTCGGCGACCAGCGAATCGAGACCGATTACCTGTACCGCGATGAGATCGAGGCAATGCATTCGGACGGATTCCTCACCGGGCTCGACCTCGCCTTCTCCCGTGATCAGCGACAGAAGATCTACGTGCAGGACCGCATGCGTGAACACGGTGCGCGTCTGTGGCGCTGGCTGGAGGACGGTGCCCACTTCTACGTCTGTGGTGATGCCGCCCGGATGGCGAAAGACGTGGACACCGCTCTGCGTGACGTGGTGCAGGCCCACGGCCGGCTCGACCAGGACCAGGCGACTGCGTATATCGACGGGCTCATCGCGCAGAAGCGTTATGTGCGCGACGTGTACTGAACGAATCCCCATTTCCTGACCAAGATCGGCGCGCTTCCCGCGAGCGGCGTACGTTCCGTCTACAGTCCACCCAGGATTGTTTGTGCCACAGAATGCTTGTCACACACGGTGGTCCGGGGAGGGATTGCAGTGGAGCTCGGGCTCTCGGACGTCTCACAGGAAGTTTCCACGGGGTTGCTACCCGAATGGAACGAAGTGGACTCGCTCGTCGAGGCTGCCCATCGACGCTACCGGACCCTCCGAGACGGTGCGGTGGCCGACTACATTCCGGCGCTTGCCGAGGCGGACCCGGATCGATTCGGTGTGTGCGTGGTGGGCACGGACGGTGTTGTTCATTCGTCGGGCGATACGCGTATCGAGTTCTCGATCCAGTCGATTTCCAAGGCATTCGTCTACGCCCTGGTATGCCAGGAGCTCGGTCACGAGCTCGTTCGCGAACGCGTCGGGGTGAACAACTCCGGGGCCGCCTTCAACTCGGTTATCGCGATCGAGCTCAACGACGGGCACCCGATGAACCCCATGGTCAATGCGGGGGCCATAGCAACGACAGCGCTCGTGCCCGGTGCTTGCGCGGATGAACGATGGGAAGCCGTCCTGACGGGGTTGTCCGAGTTCGCGGGGCGCCGATTGGAACTGGACGAGGTCGTCTACAGGTCCGAAGCCGAGTCGAATCAGCGCAACCGCGCCATTGCGCAGTTGCTCGCGAGCTACGGACGTGTCGAGCTCGATCCCGACGAGGTGGTCGATGTGTACACGAAGCAGTGTTCATTGAACGTTGATGCTCGCGACCTCGCTGTCATGGGCGCAACCCTCGCGGACGGGGGCGTCAATCCTCTTACCGGTAGACGAGTGGTGCCGCCCGGCGTGTGTCGTGACACGCTCGCGGTTCTGTCTGCAACGGGCCTGTACGAGCGTTCCGGCGAGTGGCTTTTCGAGATCGGATTGCCTGCCAAGTCCGGCGTCGCGGGCGGCATCGTGTCGATTGCGCCCGGCAAGTGCGGAATCGGGGTGTTCTCACCGCGCCTGGACTCCGCGGGCAACAGTGTTCGAGGGCAGCGGGCTACCGGCTATCTGTCGAGGGTACTGGGATTGAACATCTTTGCTTCCGCCGCACATTCTCCACGGAAGGGGCTCTTGTGATGAGTACCGGACAGGACACCGTGAGCGTCGAAGAGCGCAACTCGTGGCTGCCGATGATCGGTTTGTTCCTCGGCCAGATCCTGATGTCGTTCAACGTCGCTGCGCTACCTGTGTCGATCGGAGGCATGGTCGACGAATTCGGCGCGCCGCCGACCGCGGTGAGCACCGCCATCGTCATGTACGGGATCGGCGTGGCCGCGCTGGTGATGCTCGGCGCGAAACTCGGTCAGCGTTTCGGGTGGGTCCTGGTGTTCCGCATCGTGGTTGTCGTATTCGGCGGTTCGTCGTTGATGATGATCCTCGCGCCGACGGTGGAGTTCGTCATTGCCGCGCAGACGCTCGCGGGGGTTTCTGCAGCCATCATCGTGCCTGCGCTCGTCGCGTTGATCGCGGAGAACTATCACGGCACCCAGCAGGCGACCGCCATCGGCTCACTCGGCTCGGCCCGCGCGTTCTCCGGGATGAGCGCGTTCCTGATCGGCGGCGCGCTCGGCGCGACCGTGGGGTGGCGGCCGGTGTTCGCGATCGTGCTGGCCATTGCGGTCGCGGTGTTCGTCTTCAGTTTCACTCTCCGCTCGGATCGGGGTAACTCGTCGGTCGAGATCGATGTCGTCGCTGCGACTCTGATCGGTGTCGCGATCGTGGTATTGACCTTGGGATTCAACAATCTCAACGGTTGGGGCCTGCTCATTGCCCGTGAGGGAGCGCCGTTCGATGTCGTCGGATTGTCGCCGGCGCCGATCCTCATCGTCCTCGGTGTCGTTCTCGGCCAGGCATTCTTGTTGTGGACCAGGCGCAGGGTGCGGGTCGGCAAGGTCCCGCTGGTCAGTCTGTCGGTGCTCGGCTCGTCGCGTGAGCGAGCGGCCCTCTACGCAATGTTCGTGGTTGTCGCGCTCGAAGCTGCGTTGAACTTCACTGTTCCGCTGTACATCCAGATCGTTCAGGGACGCTCGCCGTTCGACACCTCACTGGCAATGATGCCGTTCAATCTGACGGTGTTCGTCACGGCCACCTTGATCATCCGCTTCTACAAGCGGTTCAGCCCAAGGGCCATCGGGATGTTCTCGTTCGTCCTGACCACGGTTGCGCTGGTATGGCTTGCCTTCGTCGTGACGAACGACTGGGAAACCCTGCCGACGATCGTGGGTCTGATCGTCTTCGGCATGGGCCAGGGCGCGTTGGTCACATTGGTGTTCAACGTGCTCGTGACCTCGGCGCCGAAAGAGCTGGCCGGGGATGTGGGATCGGTTCGAGGCACGACCCAGAATCTCGCCTCCGCTGTCGGGACCGCAGTGGCGGGGGCGATGCTCGTGACGCTTCTCGGACTGAACGTCGCTCAGTCGGTGGCCAACGATGTCGAGATCCCGGAGTCCATCGTTGCGGAGATCGACCTCGACGACATCAACTTCGTGAGCAACGACCAGCTTCGCGAAGTGCTCAGCGAGACGAGTGCCTCGCCGGAGGTGGTCGATGCGGCCGTGCAGATCAACACCGATGCCAGACTGAGGGCCCTGAAGACCGGATTGCTGATCCTCGCGGGGATCAGCGTTATCGCTATCCTCCCGGCTTCGCGTCTTCCCGCATACAAGCCGGACGAGATCCCCGACCCGAGCCCCGAATAGCGGCCGCGGCTGCGGCCACGCGTTGTAAAGTAATCCGCGCTTGTTCATACGCAAACGCGGAAGTATCGTCCAGTTCATGACGAATGTGCGGATAAGAGACGCCGCGGCTCTCCTTGGAGTCAGCGACGACACCGTGCGTCGCTGGGTCGATCAAGGTCTGCTCTCGGCGACCAAGGACGACTCGGGACGCAAGGTCGTCGAAGGTGGTGAACTCGCAGCCTTTGCCCGGGCACAGGCCACCGAGGCACCCGACCTGCTGGGTGTCGGAAGCTCCGCGCGCAACCGGCTGGTCGGACTCGTCACGCGCGTCGTGTCCGACACGGTGATGTCGCAGGTGGAGATGCAATGCGGCCCGCACCGGATCGTCTCGCTCATGAGTACCGAGGCCGTGGAAGAACTCGGTCTCGTACCGGGCAGCATCTCGGTCGCCGTCGTCAAATCCACCAACGTCATCGTCGAAACCCCCGGGGAGAACTGATGAAGATCCGCGCTGTCGTCGCAGCGTCGGCGGGAATCGCCGCCGCTCTCGTCCTGACGTCCTGTGCGAACAGTGATGCCGGCAAAGAGGAGTCCGAGACCCTGACGGTGTTTGCAGCAGCATCACTGCAGTCGACATTCACCGAGCTCGGCGATCTCTTCGAAGACGCAAACCCCGGGGTGACCGTGGAGTTCTCCTTCGCCGGATCGTCGTCTCTCGTCACGCAGCTCGAAGAGGGCGCACCTGCCGACGTGTTTGCATCGGCCGACACGAAGACCATGGGTGATGCCGTCGACGCCGGACTGGTTGCGGGTGAGCCCGTAGAGTTCGCGACCAACGTCCTGACCATCGTCACCGAGCCGGGAAACCCGGAGAACATTGCCTCGTTCGCCGATCTCTCCCGGGAAGGGCTCTCGGTCGTCGTGTGTGCACCGCAGGTGCCGTGCGGGGCCGCGACCGAGCGGGTCGAGGAGGCCTCGGGAGTGACTCTCACTCCGGTTTCGGAGGAATCCTCGGTGACCGATGTCCTCGGTAAGGTCACTTCCGGTCAGGCGGACGCGGGTCTCGTGTACGTCACCGATGCGACCGGCGCAGGCGAATCGGTGACCGCGGTTGCGTTCCCGGAGTCGTCCGGAGCCGTCAACACCTATCCGATTGCCGAGCTCGCGGCAGCCGACAATGCCGAATTGGCAGCGGAATTCGTCGACTTCGTCACCGGTGAACAAGGGCGTGCCGTTCTCGGAAACGCAGGATTCGGCGCACCGTGAGCCCCCCGCGCGCGTCCACGGGGATACCTTCGTGGATGTACGCGCCTGCCGCGGTGGGATTGCTCTTCATCGCGGTGCCGCTGGCCGCGATGCTCCTCACGGTCGACTGGGCGAACTACCCAGAGCTGATCACATCGGAGGCGTCACTCGAGGCGCTCGAACTCAGTCTCGTGACCGCAACGTCGAGCACTGTGCTGTGCATGATCCTGGGAATACCCATGGCGCTTGTATTGGCGCGCAGCAGTATTCCCGGTCTGCGGGTGCTCCGCGCGCTGGTATTGCTGCCGCTGGTCCTGCCCCCCGTCGTCGGGGGTATCGCGCTTCTCTACACCTACGGGCGACGGGGGCTGATCGGTGAGCAACTCGAAGTGTTCGGGATCAGCATCGCCTTCTCCACCACCGCAGTGGTAGTGGCGCAGACGTTCGTGGCACTACCGTTCCTCGTGATGAGCCTCGAAGGTGCTCTGCGCACAGCGGGCAACAGGTACGAAAACGTCGCTGCCACACTCGGTGCGAGGCCCACCACCGTCTTCCGTCGCGTCACACTTCCGCTCGTGCTACCGGGGCTCGCATCGGGTGCGGTGCTCGCATTCGCCCGTGCACTCGGAGAATTCGGCGCGACCCTCACCTTCGCGGGCAGTCTCCAGGGCACTACCCGGACGCTGCCACTCGAGATCTATCTGCGACGTGAGACAGATCCGGACGCAGCGGTGGCCCTGTCGCTGCTGCTCATCGTCGTTGCACTCGTGATCGTCGTCGCCGTGCACTCGCGACACTCGAAGGGAGGACCGGAATGAGCCGGCTGCGCGTGCACGCGAGTGTCGACGAGCGCGATTTCGAGGTCGAGCTCGACGTGGACGCGGGCAGCACTGTCGCGGTGCTCGGGCCGAACGGAGCCGGCAAATCCACGCTTCTCGGGGTGATCGCCGGATTGATCCGACCGGACCGGGGCCGAGTGGAATTGGGCGATCGCGTTCTCACCGATACAGAGGCGCGTGCAGCGGTGCCACCTCATAAACGTTCGGTCGCTCTGCTCGCCCAGCAGGCACTGCTGTTTCCGCACTTGACCGCACTCGACAACGTGGCGTTCGCACCCCGCAGTGCGGGCCGGGGGCGCAGTGCTGCACGCGAGGTCGCCATGCGCTGGTTGAAGGATGTCGACGCCGTCGAATTCGCTGATCGCACACCGCATCAGCTTTCAGGTGGGCAGTCTCAGCGTATCGCGGTCGCGAGGGCATTGGCGGCAGATCCGGAACTGCTCCTACTCGACGAGCCGATGGCTGCACTCGATGTCGCAACGGCCCCTGCCGTGCGCTCGCTGTTGCGCAGGGTGCTGCGTGAAGACCGTCGTACAGCGCTGATCGTGACCCATGATCCCCTCGATGTCCTGGCACTGGCGGATCGGGTGGTAGTCGTCGACGGTGGGCGGATCGTCGAAGACGACACTGTGCAACGGGTCCTGACGCGCCCGCGCAGTGCATTTGCCGCGCGCATCGCTGGAACGAACCTGCTGGGCGGGGCCCTCGAAGCCGACGGTCTTGCCACGGAAGTGGGCCTCGTGCACGGCCTCGTCGACGACGACTGCCCCTCCGGCGCTGCGGCGGCAGCAGTGTTTCCACCGTCCGCGGTGGCCGTCTACACCGAACCACCGCATGGAAGCCCGCGGAATACGCTGCGTGTCACGGTCGGTGAAATCGAGGCGAGGGGTGCGACGGTGCTGGTGCGTGCGTCGAGCGGATTGTCGGCCGAAATCACGACGGCCGCGGCCGTCGACCTGACACTCGAACCCGGAGTAACCGTGTGGTTCGTGGTCAAGGCCACTGAGATCCGGATCCACCGCGTTGTGTGATCAACTCCCGCTGTCGATCCGATAGCGCCTGATCGCAAGCACCCCGATCACACCGAGCACGTAGATCGCCGCACCGGCGACAGCAAGTGCGGGTGAACGGCCGTCCGGCGCGATGACGAATGCAGCGATTGCGAGTGCTGCGAGGAACGCGATGTTGAACACGGTGTCCTGCAACGCGAATACCTGGCCACGGCGGGCATCGTCGATGTCCATCTGCATTGCGGCGTCACCGGTGAGCTTGATCGTCTGTCCTGCGAGTCCGAGAAGGAAGGCCGCGATGAGCAGAGGTCCCTGGGCCACCGCTGTGACGAACAAGAGCTGAACCACCGCCGCGACGATCAACCCGAGGGTGACCGTGCGCGGCCGGCCGAGTCGTGGGATGAGGAACGGTGCGACGATCGCGGCCACGAGCATGCCGACTGCGGTGGCGGCGACCGCCACACCGAATCCTGCAAGCCCGCCGGGCAGTGACGTCTCCTGTTCGGTGTTGCGGAGCACGAGCACCATGATCAGCGTGTCGATACCGAAGACGATGCGGTGCGCGCCGATTCCGATCATGGCGGCGGCGACACCGGGAGCTTCCCAGACCGCTGTTGCTCCGGTTCGCAGACCGGAGACGATGGTGTGCACCACCGCCCGGGGCCGCGCGCCGTCCGGTCCCAGTGCGTGACGTGCGAAGCCGCCCGCGGCGACCGCGCCGATCACCGAACCGGACGCCCCCAGTGCGACAGCGATACCGGAACCGAGGTCGCCTGCACCGACGAGCGCGATCGTGGTGACAGCGGCGCCGGCGCCGGCAGCCGATACGGCCGAGCCTGCCGTGGCGAGAACGGAATTGACAGGGACGAGCCAGGATTGGTTCACCACATGGGGAAGGGATGCCGACACCCCCGCGAGAACGAAGCGGCTCACCCCTACGGCGGCGAGGGCGAGCACCATCAATGGTGTCTGCGCTCCGCCGGTGATGAGCACGGTGGCGGCAGCGAGAATGAAGACTCCGCGCAGCACATTGGCCCACAGCAGAACCGAACGGCGGTCCCAGCGATCGAGAAGCGCGCCTGCGAAGGGGCCGATCACGGAGTACGGAAGCAGCAGAACCGTGAACCCCGCAGCGATCGCCACGGGGTCTGCGTGCCGTTCGGGATTGAACAGGATCGCTCCGCCGAGTGCGGCCTGGAACATGCCGTCGCCGAACTGGCTCGCGAAGCGCACGAGCGTCAGGCGCGGGAGTCCCGGTGATCCGCGGAGAGCGGAAACCGTCGACTGCCACGCCTGCCGCTTCGAGTCCTGCACAAGTTTCGAGACTATCCGCCGTCGGTGCGGTCTACCGGTCGCGGTCCTGCCACCAGCGCACGGTTGCTGCCGCTGCTTCGGTGAGCGGTGTGGGCGCCAACCCGAGATCTGCCTCGGTGCGGCTCGAGTCCATCACGAACGGATCGGTGAACATGTAGACGGTTTCCGCGAGTTCGCGAAGATCGCGGTTCATGAGCCCGCCTGCGTGGAGTACCCATGCGGGGACGGTCCCTACCTTCGGTGCGGGCATTCCCGCGGCGGCCGCGAAAGCAGTGGCCATCTCGCGTTGTGTCACCGCGGGCGCCGTGGGAGCGTGCAGGACGCGGTTCCACACTTCCTCGTTGCCCGCGGCGGCGATCATCGCGGCTGCGAGATCGGGCACATAGGTGAACGAGTGCGGTGTGTCCGCTGATCCGAGGACCCGGGAGGTCTTTCCGGCGAGGACGGTGGGGACCATGCGTTCACCTGCATGGGCTTCGAGGACGTGGGGGCCGAAGAAGTCCGATGCCACAACGCTTACGGTCGGTGTGGAATGTGCGTCACGGGCTGCGAGCAGTCGAGTGCGCACACCGAGTTTGCCGCGGGTCGCCTTGCGGGGCGAGTTCTCGGTCATGACCTCATGCGGTGAGCTGTAGGAGTAGAGGCTCTCGGGGAACACGACGACCGCGCCGATGCGGCCGGCAGCGTCGAGCACGACCTGCTCGGCGCTGGGGAGTTCCTTTTCCCAGACTTCCGCGGAGTAGGCCGAGCCGTGGATGCACATGTAGAAGGCAACGGCGCTGTCGCCGTCGGGGCCGATCAGTGCCTGGTCGAGAGCGCGGGGGTCGTTGACGTCGATGCGCAGGCGTTCGATTCCGGGGCCCTCCGGTCCGCTTCCCGAGCGGGTGAGGACGCGGACTCGGTGGCCCTGCGCTGCGAGTCGTTCCGCGACAGTGGCGCCTACAGGCCCGGCGCCGGCGACTACGTGGAGTTTCGACATGGTGTCCGTCCTTTTCTCGAGACCTTGTCCAACAAATGTGAGCACTGCTCTCTGTTTCTGAACTCAGACTGCACCGCGAGTGGTCCCATGTCAAGAGCAGTGCTCACATTTGTTGACAGTGCTCGCTGTTGTGGTCAGGCTGGGAACATGACCACCCCCCGCGCACGGGCGCGCGCCCGCACGATGGCCGACATCCTCCGTATCGGTCGAGACCACCTGGCGACAGAAGGCGCCGCCGCACTCTCATTGCGAGCCGTCGCACGTGATCTCGGCGTGGTCTCGTCCGCGGTGTACCGCTATGTTGCGAGTCGCGACGAACTGCTCACTCTTCTGGTGGTCGATGCGTACGACGAACTCGGCGACACGGTCGACGCCGCAGTAACCGGGGTGGACGACCCGCACGACCGGTTCCGCGCGCTCGGCCGTGCCGTGCGCGAATGGGGCCTGCGCGAACCGGCGCGATACGCGCTGCTGTTCGGAAGCCCGGTCCCCGGCTACCAGGCGCCTGCCGAACGCACGACACAGCCCGGAATCCGGGTCGTGGTCCGTCTCGTCGGGATTCTGGCGGACGCGTATGCCGTGGGCGGGTTGCGGGCGATCGAGACCGTTCCGGTCCCCGACTCGCTCTCGTCGGATCTCTCGCGGATCAGGAGTGAGTTCGACGCAGAGCTACCCGACACGGTTCTCGCCCGCGGGATCCTGGTGTGGACCGGACTGTTCGGCGCGGTCGGCTTCGAGGTCTTCGGTCAATACGGCCGCGACACCTTCACCGACGTGTCGGCGCTGTTCGAACACCATCTCGGGGTTCTGGCCGACACTGCAGGATTCGTAACCACAAACGCACAGCCGCGGTGAGACAATGACGACGTGGCGCAGCACCAGGACGACCCCGAGGACCGCACCGCACCGTCGACCCCCAAGGTCCGTGCGGGGAATCTGCTCATCGCAGGCACCGCGCTTACCGAAGCCACGTTCCGGCGCACCGTGATCTACGTCATCGAGCACAACGCCTCGGGCAGTTTCGGTGTCGTACTCAATCGAATCAGCGACACCGCCGTGGGCGCGATGCTCCCCCACTGGGCTCCCCTGTCGGCCTCGCCGGGTGCCCTGTACGTCGGCGGGCCGGTCCACCGAAACTCCGCGCTGTGCCTCGGCGTCGCGCGGCAGGGCGCTTCGGTCGACGGCATCAAGGGTGTCCGCAGGCTCGCGGGCCGGGTCGTGCTGGTCGACCTCGACACCGACCCCCAAACCCTCGCCCCACACATCGAGGGAGTACGGATCTTCGCAGGATATGCAGGGTGGAGTGCCGGTCAGCTCGACGGTGAGCTCAACAACGACGACTGGATGGTCGTTTCCGCCCACCCCCGCGACATCCTGGCCCCGGCCGGCACCGACATGTGGGCCAGTGTGCTGCGCCGCCAGCCGCTCCCGATGGCGCTCCTGGCAACCCACCCCATCGAGATCGAGCGGAACTGACAGATCACACGGTGTTCCGCCGGTCGGCGAGGGTGTTGATCGCGCCCGCCATCTCCTCGGCACGGTCGGTCGTAATCGTGAGTTCGTGACCCGATTCGGTGGTGATCACCAGCGCGGGGCCGGTGTTCGTGACAAGCCCGTACCGGTGGGGTCGCTTGATCCGCATCCCCCATCCGCCCCAGTCCTGGAACGGGCGTGTCTCGATGACCTTCGCGCCGATGATCTCGTCGAGGTCGTAGTCGAGCGCGGAGGAGCCGAGGTTGCGCACCGAGACACCGCGCTCGTCGACGCGCACCGTGAACCGGAGCAGGCTCAGGACCAGGAAGCCCGCCGGGATCGCGATGGCCATGGGCCACCAGCTCCCTATCACCAGGCACACGATGATCACGGGGACCAGTACCAGAAGTGCGAGCACGACGGTGGTGAGCCTGCCGGTACCGACCTGATCGACGATGGGCAACTCGACGGGGCCGCGCGGCAGCGACGGGTCGGGCTTTGTCGTCGCGATCGGCCGCTCCCGGTAATCGCGGAGCAGGCTCGCGCCGAGCCATCCGACCACGACACCGATACATATGCCCAGTCCGAGTGACCACGCGGGGAACGGCGTGTCCGACGGGTCGGACACATCCAGCTGTGCGGCCAGAGTCGCGACGTACAGCGTCGCCATCAGGAAGGTCACCGCAAGCCCGATCACCAGCATGTACCGCCGCATCATCAGCTGTGCCTGGGCGAGTACCGCGATCGCGCAGCATCCGCCCCCGACCAGTGCGATCAGCAGCGCCATCGTCCACGCGCCGGTCATCGGAGCGGTGAACGAGTCGGGAGTCGAGCCCGACCAATGGGATGCGACCTCAGCGGGCAGCCTCGGCTCCCATGCGGCGGTGAGAATCAGAACGGCGAGAGCACACAGCAGTGGGATCGCCAGCCCGAACACGGCGCCGGCGGGGTCGATGATGCGGCGACTGGTCATGGCCACATGGTATGGACAGCCGCAGGAGTGAAGATCAGGTGGTCGGCTCGCACATTCCGCGCAGGCTGCACGCACCACACGACGTTCCGCAACCTTCGTCCGCGGGCTTCGTCGCCTCCGCGACCCGGGCCGCGATCGAACCACCGGCACCCGCCGTGAGCAGCGCTGCGACAACCGTGACGACGACCGCGATCACACCGCCGATCGTGGGCAGGGTAAGCGCCGCGACACCACCGAAGACGCACAACGCACCTGCGCCGACCATGCTGGGCGCAGCGACCTTGTTGGCCATGGCGAAGGTTTCTTCATCGCGGAGGGACTCCGGCGTGCGCACACCCGCCCAGCGGTTGCGCGGAAGCTTGCCGGTCAGCGCCGCGACACCGACCGCGCCGATGGCGAGGGCGATAAGAAAAAGCAGAATGGCGACGATCAGCACCGGACCAGGATACCGCCGCGTGTGGCCGCCCCACTCCTCGGGTCGGGGCACGTTCTACCCTGGTTGCAGCCCACAAACGCCGGCCGAGTAGATAGCGATCACCGTGACCCGTCCCCCTCAGTCCTCTCCACCGTCGTCCGACGCCACCCCCCAGCACCGGTACACCGCCGAACTCGCGGGGCAGATCGAGCAGCGCTGGCAGGAGCTGTGGCGCGAGCGCGGCACCTTCCACGCACCGAACCCGGTGGGTGATCTCGCCGGTGACGTGCCCGCCGACAAGTTGTTCGTGCAGGACATGTTCCCGTACCCATCGGGCTCGGGCCTGCACGTCGGGCACCCCCTCGGCTACATCGCGACCGACGTCTACGCCCGGTTCCACCGGATGCAGGGACGCAACGTGCTGCACACGCTCGGCTACGACGCTTTCGGCCTGCCCGCCGAGCAGTACGCGGTGCAGACGGGCACCCACCCCCGCACCACGACCGACGCCAACATCGTCAACATGAAGCGGCAGCTCGGCCGTCTGGGTCTCGGTCACGACGACCGACGCTCGGTCGCGACCACCGACGTCGACTTCTACCACTGGACCCAGTGGATCTTCTTGACGATCTACAACGCGTGGTACGACGCCGCAGCCGGAAAGGCGCGTCGGATCAGCGAGCTCGAGGACGAATTCGCCGATGGCACGCGCACCCTCGACGACGGACGTGACTGGGCATCGTTGTCGTCGGGTGAGCGTGGCGCGGTCCTCGACTCGTACCGTCTCGTCTACCAGTCGAATTCGCTCGTCAACTGGTGCCCCGGACTGGGTACCGTCCTGGCCAACGAAGAGGTCACGGCCGACGGTCGTTCGGAGCGCGGTAACTTCCCCGTCTTCCGGAAGAACTTGCGCCAGTGGATGATGCGAATCACCGCATACTCCGACCGCCTCATCGACGACCTCGAGCACCTGGACTGGCCCGACAAGGTCAAGTCCATGCAGCGCAACTGGATCGGCCGCTCGCACGGCGCCCAGGTGGCGTTCGCGGTCGACGGTACGGACTCCGTGGTCGAGGTCTTCACAACCCGACCCGACACGCTCTTCGGCGCCAGCTACGTCACCCTTGCTCCCGAGCATGAACTCGTCGACGCGATCGTCGGATCGGCGTGGCCGGCCGGCGTCGACGTGCGGTGGACGGGTGGCGCTGCCTCCCCGGCCGACGCCGTTGCCGCCTACCGCGCCGCGATCGCCGCGAAATCCGATCTGGAGCGGCAGGAGTCGAAGGAGAAGACCGGTGTGTTCCTCGGCGCGTACGCCGTGAACCCCGTCAATGGCGAGAAGCTCCCGATCTTCATCGCCGACTACGTACTCACCGGCTACGGCACCGGCGCGATCATGGCGGTTCCTGGTCACGACCAGCGCGACTGGGAATTCGCGACCGCATTCGGACTGCCCATCCGGGAGGTCATCTCGGGAGGCGACATCGGAGCCGAGGCCTACACCGGCGAGGGCGCACTCGTGAACTCCGGGTTGCTCGACGGATTGAGCATCGCCGACGCGAAGAAAACCATCATCGCGAAGCTCGAGGAAGACGGCACCGGAACCGGCACTGTGCAGTACAAGCTGCGCGACTGGCTCTTCGCCCGGCAGCGCTATTGGGGCGAGCCTTTCCCGATCGTGTACGACGATCAGGGTGAAGCTCATGCATTGCCCGATTCGATGCTGCCCGTGGAACTTCCGGAGGTCGAGGACTACGCTCCGGTATCGTTCGATCCGGACGACGCCGACTCCGAGCCGTCGCCTCCGCTCGCGAAGGCCACCGACTGGGTGAACGTCGAACTCGATCTGGGCGACGGGCTGCAGCGCTATACCCGCGACACCAACGTGATGCCGCAGTGGGCGGGCAGTTCGTGGTACCAGCTGCGGTACATCGACCCGACGAATTCGGAAGAATTCTGTGCCAAGGAGAACGAGGCGTACTGGACGGGTCCGCGTCCCGAACTGCACGGTCCGAACGATCCGGGTGGCGTCGATCTGTACGTGGGCGGTGTCGAGCATGCGGTGCTGCACCTGCTCTACGCGCGCTTCTGGCACAAGGTGCTCTTCGACCTCGGCTACGTCACGTCGTCCGAGCCGTACCGCCGCCTGTTCAACCAGGGCTACATCCAGGCCTACGCCTACACGGATGCGCGTGGCGTGTACGTTCCCGCCGACGAGGTGGTCGAGCGTGACGGCAAGTTCTTCTGGACTGGTCCCGAAGGTGAGCAGGAAGTCGCCCGCGAATACGGAAAGATGGGCAAGTCGCTCAAGAATTCCGTTGCGCCCGACGAGATCTGCAACGATTACGGTGCCGACACCCTGCGCGTGTACGAGATGTCGATGGGCCCCCTCGACCAGTCGCGTCCGTGGGCGACGAAGGATGTCGTGGGTGCGTCGCGGTTCCTGCAACGCGCGTGGCGTCTGGTGGTCGACGAGGAGACCGGCGCTGTCCGCGTCACTGAGGACGAGCCGGGCGAGGACACCCTGCGCGCACTGAACAGGGCCGTCGCCGGTGTGACCGACGATTACGCTCATCTGCGCGACAACACCGCGATCGCGAAGCTGATCGAGTACACGAATCACCTGACCAAGCAGTACCCGTCGGGTGCGCCGCGCACCGCGGTCGAGCCGCTGGTACTGATGACGGCTCCGGTCGCTCCGCACCTTGCCGAGGAGCTGTGGTCGCGGCTCGGCCACTCCGAACCGCTTGCGCACGGGCCTTTCCCGACCGCTGATGAGAAGTGGCTGGTCGAGGACACCGTGGAGTACCCGCTCCAGGTCAACGGCAAGGTCCGCAGCCGTATCACCGTCCCGGCCGATGCGACGCCGGATGCGATCGAGGCTGCGGCGCTGGCCGATGCGAAGATCGTTGAGTTGCTCGCCGGCGCTGCGCCGCGCAAGGTGATCGTGGTGCCCGGGAAGATGGTCAACATCGTCAAGTAGGGCGCAGGGACAGCGCAGCCACCGTCGCCGGGGCACATCGGTGCCCTGGTGACGGTGGCTGGCTTGTGTTCTGGGGTGGAAATATGCGACCGGATCGGGGTGGTTCCCGGGTATCGGTGTGCAGAACAAGCCCGCACTCGCGGGCGGAATGAACTGCGGCCGAGTTTCCAGAGGTCCCCACCATGCTTGTGCCTTGCGTCGAGAACCTGACAGGGTCTGGCGGTTTGTCCTGGTAGGGCACCGTGGCGTGGCGGGGTGGTCTCGCACGCCTGCCCAAGCCCACACTGAGTCGGTCGGGAACCGAGCGAGAACCGCCATGACGTCATTGTCGCTCCTGTCGCTGATCCGTCATCATGTGCGCGAGTGCGCACTCATATTGATATGGTGGCGATGAACCCCACGCGATTCAGAAGGCTCAGCCAATGCTCGACATCCTGCACAACCCCACCTTCAGGCGCTTGTTCATTGCGCAGGTGGTGGCATTGGTGGGCACCGGCCTGCTGACGGTTGCGCTCGGCCTACTGGCCTACGACCTCGCCGGCGCCCGGGCTGGTGCGGTGCTCGGGACGGCGCTGGCGATCAAGATGGTCGCCTACGTGGCGGTGGCGCCGGTGATCACCGCGGTCACCGACCGGGTGCCACGGAAGGTTCTCCTCGTGTCCGCGGACGCGGTGCGCGCAGTGATCGCCCTGCTCCTGCCGTTCGTCGGGCAGGAGTGGCAGATCTACGTGCTGATCTTCCTGTTGCAGGCAGCATCGGCGACGTTCACCCCGACCTTCCAGTCGATGATCCCCTCGGTCCTCGAGGACGAGGACGACTACACCCGTGGCCTGTCCCTCTCGCGTCTCGCGTACGACCTCGAGGCGCTGCTGAGTCCGGTGCTGGCGGCGGCGCTGCTGATGGTGATCTCATACAACCTGCTGTTCGTCGGGACCGTCGCCGGATTCGTCGCCTCTGCCGCGCTGGTCGCCTCGACGCAGCTGCCGAAGCTGATGCCTGCCGACCGGTCCGTCCCACTTGTGCGGCGCATCACCAGCGGCGCGCGAGTGATGCTGGGCCGGCCGGTCCTGCGCGGTCTGCTGGCGATGAACCTCGCGGTCGCGGCAGCAACCGCACTCGTGCTCGTCAACACCGTCGTCTACGTTCGAGATCTCCTCGGCGGCGCCGACCCCGGCGTCGCGCTCGCACTCGGATGCTATGGGGGCGGGTCGATGCTCGTCGCACTCCTCATCCCCCGCCTGCTCACCCACAACAACGACCGCGCGGTGATGCTGACCGGCGCCACCGTCCTCCCGATCGGTCTCGCCGTGGTCACCGCCGTCCTCGCGGCCGGCCCTTCCGCCGCGGTCGGGTGGGCGGCGTTCGCGGCGCTCTGGGTCGCGCTCGGCGCCGGGACGTCGATGATCAACACCCCGTCTTCGCGGTTGCTGCGAGCCGAATCGACCGCCGAGAACCGGGCTTACGTGTTCACGGCCCAGTTCTCGCTGTCACACGCGTGTTTCCTGCTCACCTATCCGATTGCGGGCTGGGTGGGTGCCGCGGTCGGTCAGGTCGCCGCGGCAGCGATTCTGGCCGCACTCGCTACACTCGCTACCACAACCGCTGTCCGGGCCTGGCCGAAAAGCATCAGGTCCGCTGATACCGAGATGGTGGCAACCGGGAGGTGACCGACGATGGCCGCGGATCGCACGTCCACCGGCACCGCACCGGCATCCGCACCTGCCAGCCTCCTCCATCCCGTCGCACCCGATCAGCCGCGCCTCGATGCCGCCACCAACACCTTCCGCATGCTCGCCGACCCGACCCGCCTGCACATCCTGTGGATCCTCACCCACGGCGAAGCGGACGTGACGGCGCTGACCGAAGCCTGCGGCGCCTCCCGCACGGCGGTCAGCCAGCACCTGGCCAAACTCCGCTTCACCGGACACGTCGACACGCGACGAGAGGGCCGCCGCATCATCTACAGTATCCGCGACGGCCACCTCACCCGCCTCGTGAGGGAAGGCATGAACCACGCCGACCACGTCGTCACCGGCGAGCCTCCGCACGAATAGCCGTACACTCCAACCCGATTCACTCATCCCCTCCGTCCCCGATATGCGTCGCGCGGTACCCGGTTCGCGATCGCCTGGTGAGGGCGGATGGTGCTGTCGAATCCGACACCCCGTGCCGACGCGCCGGACATCTCCTCGGCCAACGCCGCCAGCACGACCCGCGCCTTCACTTCAACCGGGATCGTCGTCCGCCGACACCTCGCCGTCCGCGCCTCCTGACCGTGCCTTGATCGAAATCTCCGGGACCCTGCCAGAGAGTCTGGCGCAGGAGACTCGGATGCTTCAGAACGAATGTTCGATTATCGAGTAACGTACGAATGTATGTTCTGGTTTCCGATCGGAGTAGCGAGGGATGTTTTCTGTGTTTGGTAGCTTGGCTGATGGAGTTGTACAGCCGGGTATCTCGGTTCCCCTTAGGAGAAAGTAACTTTCGCGCTGTGAACAAGCCCCTGGTCGCCGGTTTCGTATGTCTCGCCATGTGTGTCCTGACCTCCTGCGGCACCGATTCCAGCAGTACCGGGACCGACGCGGTGTCCACTCCAGCGACTGCAGTCGTTCCGTCGGAGGTGGTTCTCTCCGACGGCGATGCCCCGGCGGGGTACATCCACACGGATGTGGCCGACACGCTCGATTCGGATATGGGTGAGGTGAGCAACGACGAGGTGATCGCGATGTTCGAGGAGATCGCCGGCAGCACGGTCACCGATCCCGAATCGTGCGGCGCGCTCGTGCCCACCGCGGTGGACACCGTGCTGAGACTGAACCGGGATCGTGCAGGCACGGCTGTTTCGGAATACGCGTCCGACGGCAGCCAGGGAACCGACAGTTCTCTCACCGTCATGGTCACCACCGGTGACAGCGGGAGCCGGGTGGCCGAGAACCTCGACGAGTGCGCAAGTTTCACCCGGACGAGCTCATCCGGTGACGCCGAAGCGTCCGTCACCTACCGGGTCTCCCCACTGGAACTGGATGTGGAAGGTGCCGACAGTCTCACGGCGGCTCGCGCGGAGGCGGACCAGGGCGGGGCAGCAGAGTCCACCACCGTCGTCGCGGGAACCGTCGACGGTGTCTACTTCCAGATCAACGCGACCGGGCCCGTCGGCGATCAGCTGGTCGTCGACCTGGCGGAAAGGCAGATCGGTAAGATCGCCGGAGCTTGAGCAGTGCGGAACGGGCGCGACGATCGGTATCGACAACTCCCACCCGGAGATGGTAATTCTGGAAACAGCGTCGCGTGTCGATGACGGACTGCGTCAGGCATGGAGGCGTCGAACCCCAAGGGATTCCTCTTGACCATCTCTCTCGATCACACAATTATCGCTGCCAAGGACAAACAGCACTCGGCGTATTTCCTGACGACTCTGTTCGGTCTCCCCGATCCGGTCCCGGCCGGGCGATTCCTGGCCGTCCAGCTCGCCAACGGCGTCACCCTCGACTTCGCCGAGCCGCCGCCTCACGTCGAGTTCTCGCCCCAGCACTACGCGTTCCTGGTGTCGGAGGAGGATTTCGACCGGATCTACGGGCGCATCCTCGAACAGAAGCTCGAACACTGGGCCGATCCCCAGCAATCCGCGCACGGGATCAACCACAACGACGGCGGACGCGGAACCTACTTTCTCGATCCGTCAGGTCACTATCTCGAAATCATCACCCGGCCATACGGTTCGGTCGGATAGCGCACTATCGAAGCTGCTCGTGCACGAAATCCAGGACGTCGTCGAGCACCTCGTCGCGGTTCGTCTCGTTGAAGATTTCGTGTCGTGCCCCGGGGTACTGCTTCGATGACGAACCGCGGCCGGCGAATGTCGCCCAGCCGGTGGCGGTGCCGTCCACCGGGACCAGTGCGTCGTCGCTGCCGTGCAGCCAGAGCACCGGCACGGTGTCGACGGCACCTGCCGCAGTGATGGTGCCGAGACAGTCCTTCAGCGCTTCGAGAGTGAGTCGTTTGAACGGGCCGTGCCACACGAGCGGATCGTCGACATAGGCGCGACCCACCTCCGGGTCGCGCGACAGGGTCGACGGATCGACAGGAGCGTCGGGGATCTCGTCTGCGGCGAGAAGTGTGTCGACGACTGCCCACGTGCCGAGCACCGGGCCGGAGAGGACGACCGCGGCGAGTTCGTCGCCGTGGAGTTGGGTGTAGCGCGCGGCGATCATCCCGCCCATCGAATGGCCGATGAGAACGACGGGGAGGTCTGGATGTTCGCGTCGTGCGGTGAGATCGAGAAGTCGGAGGTCATGGACGACGTCCTCGAAGTTCTCGACGAGTACCCGTTCGCCGTCGCTGAGGCCGTGCCCGATGTGGTCGACCGCGTACACGGCGGCGCCGTCGGCAATCAAGCGCGTCGCGACGTAGTGGTATCGGCCCGAGTGTTCTCCGTACCCGTGGCACAGCAGCGCGATGTAGCGGCGTGACTCAGGTTCCCAGCGTCGTGCGGCGAGCGTGGTCGTGTGCCCGGTGAGGGTAAAGGCGGTGTCTGCGCTCATCGATGGCATTCCTGTCGGTGGGAATGAATGTTGCGCACAGGATTGCATGTTCGGCCCCTGGCCGAGTATGCGATCGTGCACTACTCTGCAAAATAGAACACGTTCTAACATTGAAGGGGCATCATGGCACCGACTCGTGAAGCAATCCGCGACACCGTCGAGAACTACGTCCGCGCAGTGGCGAAGGGCACCGTCGACGATGTCCTCGCGCTCTACGCACCGGGTGCGACCGTCGAAGATCCCGTCGGCACTCCCGCCCGCACCACGGAAACGGAGATCCGCGAGTTCTACGGCGTGATCGAACCGCTGGACCAAACCGGTGAAGTGCTCACCCTCAAGATCGCCGAGAACAATGCCGCTTTCCTTTTCCGCCTGGTCACGCACCTGGGCGAGCAGGACATGGTGATGGAGGTCGTTGACGTCATGACCTTCGACGACGACGCGAAGATCACCGGCATGAGGGCGTATTGGAGCCAGGACGACATGCAGACGGTGCCGGCGACCTGATGCCTGTCCGCTCGGTCGAAATCGATGGTTTCACGTGGAACATCCACGACGAGGGCAGAGGACCCACGGTCGTGCTGTGCCACGGATTCCCCGGCCTCGGCTACAGCTACCGGCATCAGGTGGAGACACTTTCCGCGGCGGGCTACCGCGCGGTTGCTCCCGACATGCCGGGTTACGGAGGCACCGACCGTCCGGAGTCCGTCGGGGACTACACCAACGTCGCGGTCGCGGATCGGTTGACGAGGCTCCTCGACGCACTCGGCATCGAACGAGCCGTGTTCGTCGGACACGACTTCGGTGCGCCCGCCGCGTGGACGACAGCACTGCGGCACCCGGGGCGGGTAGCCGGGCTCGTTCTGCTCTCGGTGCCGTACGCGCCGGATCGCCTGCCTTCGCGCCCCACGGAGTTGTACGCGGCGATGGCGCGCAAGCACTTTCTGCACCTGCACTACTTCCAGCAGCATGGGGTCGCCGAAGCCGAACTGGATCCGCGCGCTGCAGAGTTTCTTCAGCGACTGTTCTTCGCGCTCTCGGGTGGATATCGGTACCTCGACGTCTGGGACCATCCCTCGGAGGGGCGCGGATACCTCGACGTGCTGCCCGCCGCGCCGGAACTTCCATGGGACTGGCTCAGCGCAGCGGAACTCGAGTATTACGCGAGCGAGTTCTCCCGTAGCGGATTCGGCGGTGGACTCTCGTGGTACCGCGCCTACGACGCGAACTGGGAAGCATCCGCACAATACGACGGTGCGCACCTCACGGTGCCGACATTGTTCGTCGCCGGGGCATCGGATCCCGTGATCGCGATGTCGGGACCGCGCGCGCTCGACCGCATGCGGCAGACCGTGCCAGACCTTCGCGGGATCCATCTGCTCGACGGTGCCGGACATTTCGTGCAAATGGAGCGCCGCCGCGAGGTGGACGACCTGTTGCTCGGTTTCCTTGCGAACTTGTATCTGCGCGAACGAACCGAATAACCCGGCGCGGCCGGTCTCGTCGACCTAGGCTGACGAACGTGGCCCCCGACACCGCAGTACGCGGATGCGGACTGGTGCTCGCCCTGACCGCGCTCGTGGCAGGTGCGTGTTCGTCCGGCGGTTCCGGCTCTCCGGATCCCGTGCGACTCGACATCGCGACCGCGCAGAGCGACTACCCCTGGACCGGACTTCTGCTTCCGGCCCAGGTTCCTGTGGCGGTCCCGCCACCGCCGGACGACGCGCTCGCAGAGTCCGGAGATCCGGTGTCGCAGGACGGAACGCCCGCGGTCGCAGGTGACCGTGTCGCGCTCTACGGGGGAAGCCTCGACCGGGAACTGTGCGACCGGAACGAACTGGTCGCGACCCTTACCAGCGATTCGGCCAAGGCTGCCGCCTGGAAGGCCAAGGTCGGCGCCGACGACATCCTCGAGTACACGAGCGCCCTGACCCCGGTGCTGCTCCGCGCGGATACCCGCGTCACCCGCTACGACTACATGGACGGCACGGCACGCCCCGTCCAAGCGGTTTTGGAAACGGGGACCGTCGTGCTCGTCGACGACCACGGAATGCCGCGCGTGCGATGCGCACGCGGAAACCCACTTTCTCCACCCGTACTAGCAAGTGACACCGACATCGAAGGCACCCAGTGGACGGGGTTCGATCCCGAACGACTGCTCGTCGTCCAGGCGGCAGCGGATGCGGTGAATGAGTTGAAGGTCGTCGACATCACGACCGGTGACCTGCTTGCGGTGCCGATCGGTGCGGGCCCGCTCGCTCCGAGTGCGCCGCCACCGGCCCCTTCCGAGACACCGGAGTCTCCGCAGACCCCCGATGCCGTCGAGCAGAACCCGGCCCCTGCACCGGTCCCGGTGCCGAGACCTCAGGCAGAGGCAGCACCTTCGCCGCAAGCGCCACCGCCACCGCCGCCTCCGGCGCCCGAGCCGCCACCTCCCCCGCCCCCGGCACCCGAACCTGCGCCGCAGATCCCGCCGCCACCCGCACCCGCACCCGCGCCAGCTCCACCGCCGCCGCCGCAGATCCGGATCAATGTTCCGGGCGCACCTCCGGTGGTCATTCCCCTACCGTTCTGAGTATGTGACCAGGACAGTGCGTGCTCAGGACTCGGGCGGCGACCACGGCCGCAGTATGATTTCGGCCGGATGCGCATCGGCGGGAGTATCGATGGCGTTTCGGACGGCACGCGCCACCGTCGATGCCTTCAGAAACCGCGAAGGCTCGTAGTCGTTCCCCTCGCTCGCGACGATGGCACGTTGCATGTCGGTGTCGATGCGACCTGGGTGCACCGACGTCACCCGCAACGCAGGTTCTTCGAGACGAAGCGCGTCACCGAAGGCACGCAGCGCGAACTTGCTCGCGGCATAGGCGCCCCACCCGGGGTTCGCACGGATACCGGCTCCCGAATTGATCAGTACGACATGCCCGTGTGCGGACCGCAATGCCGGGAGCAGCAGTCGAGTCAGTGCAACCACGGAGAGAAGGTTCGCGTCCATCATGTGTCGCCACTGTTCGACCGAACTGTCGGCGATGGTTCCGAGTTCGGCCGCGCCCGCATTGTGGACGAGGACGTCGAGCCGCTCGATCCCGGCCGTCGCAGCAGTCAGTGCGTCGTGATCGAGCAGGTCGACGGGCCACGGAGTGGCGCCGGGGAGTTCGTCGGTGATCGCGGTGAGTGAATCGGGCCTGCGGCCGCCGAGGAGGAGGTCGTGGGTGGGAGCGAGTTCGCGGGCGATCGCGGCGCCGAGGCCGCGGCTCGCTCCGGTGATGAGAGCTGAAGGTCGCATCCGATCACACTAGGACGGGCGACTTCAGTGGGCAGCGAGAATCTCGGCGAGTGTGTCGTCGGGAGGTGTCGATATCGCCGGATCGCGGGGAAAGCGGAGCTCCAGGAACGCCTTCGGGCGCGACAGAACCCATTCACGCAGGTGACTACGCACCTGCGACCGGTACCGCACCTGCCCGTCCGCTACGACGCCGGTCGCGTCGATGCCTGCGCGCAGGCACAATGCGACAGCGCGCGCCACATGGAACCGTTGCGAAGCGATGTTCGCCTCTCGTACCCCGAATGTGCGCACGGCCCGCTGCGCAGTGTCGAAGGTGTCGAGGCCGTACGGGTCGGCGACGATGCGGTCGCGATCCACGCCGCGTGAGGTGAGGTAGTCGATCATTGCGGTGATCTCGTCGCCGGAGCGTCCCGCGGCGTCACCGGAGACAAGAACTGCCCGAGCGCGTCCGTCCCGGACGAGCGACACCGCGACATCGAGACGTCCGCGCAGGAATCCGCCAGGTTTTCCGTCTCGTACCCGCGCGCCGGGCACGATGACCACGGCGGCCGGTGGTGCGTCGGCGAGGCTGTACATCCTGCCGCGAGCAGAGGACGCGACCTGCGACGACACCCACAGCAATGCCGACACGGTCGCGACGCATCCGGAAAGCAGCACTGTGCGACGTCTCGACATGCAACCCACATTACGGAGCGCAACCTGCGCGGACACGTCCACAATGGGGTGATGGACCCGGTGGCCGCTCTTCGCGAGGTCGCGTTCTGGCTCGAGCGTCAGCACGCGTCGACCTACCGTGTGCAGGCATATCGGAACGCGGCCGACGTGGTTGCGGGACTGTCCGACGTCGCACGGCAGAAACATCGCCGCGCCGACGATTGGACCGAACTCGCCGGCATCGGTCCGAAGACGGCCACCGTGATTCGGGAGGCGTTCGACGGCGTACCCGAATACCTGCGAAGTGTGCGCGCCGACGCCGAACCGATCGGCGTCGGCGGGCGAGAACTCCACGACGCGTTGAAGGGCGATCTGCATACGCATTCCGACTGGTCCGACGGCGGTAGCCCCATCGACGAGATGCAGCGGACCGCAACGACGATGATCGGCCACGAGTACATGGCCCTGACCGACCACTCCCCGCGTCTGACGGTCGCGAACGGGCTCAGTGCCGAACGACTGCACACACAGCTGGCCGTCGTCGCGAAACTGAACGAGAGCGCCGAGGGCACCAGGATCCTCACGGGCATCGAGGTGGATATCCTCGACGACGGGTCGCTGGACCAGGATGAAGGACTCCTCGCCGAGCTCGACATCGTCGTCGCGAGCGTGCACTCGAAGCTGCGAGACGACCGGGCGACGATGACCAAGCGGATGCTGCGGGCCGTGCAGAATCCGAATGTGGATGTCCTCGGGCACTGCACCGGCCGGCTCGTCACGGGTGGTCGCGGGCAGCGCCCGGAGTCGACGTTCGACGCGGAAGCGGTGTTCACGGCGTGCCGTGACTACGACACGGCGGTGGAGATCAATTCGCGCCCCGAGCGTCGTGATCCACCGTCGAGGCTGATCGATCTTGCCCTGGATATCGGGTGCCTATTCTCGATCGACACCGATGCGCACGCTCCTGGGCAGCTCGATTGGCTCGGTTTCGGCTGCGAACGAGCGGCCGAGCGTGGTGTCGAACCCGACGTCGTGATCAATGCGTGGCCGATGGATGATCTGTTGACGTGGACGAGGCGGTAGGAGCGGCGTGGAACATCTCGATGTGCTTGTCGTCGGCGCAGGGCTGTCCGGCATCGGTGCCGGATACCGGCTGCAGACGCAGTGTCCCGACCGCACCTACGCGATCCTCGAGGCGCGCGAGAGTATCGGTGGCACCTGGGATCTGTTTCGGTACCCGGGGATTCGGTCCGACAGCGATATGTACACGCTCGGATTCCCGTTCCGTCCGTGGCGCGGAGAGAAGTCGATCGCCGACGGCGCGAGCATTCTGCAGTACGTGCGCGACACCGCCGCCGAGTACGGCATCGACGACAAGATCCGATTCGGGCATCGCGTCGTCTCGGCGTCATGGTCGACCGCCGCCGCGCGCTGGACGGTTCGAGTGGAGTCGGCGGGTACGGAGATCGAACTGAGCTGCGCTTTCCTGTATTTGTGCAGTGGGTACTACAGCTACGAATCCGGCTATCTGCCCGACATTCGCGGCCTCGGTGATTTCGCCGGAACCCTCGTGCATCCCCAGTTCTGGCCTGATGATCTCGACTACGAGGGCAAGAGGGTCGTGGTGATCGGCAGCGGCGCCACCGCGATGACGCTTGTGCCGTCGCTCGCGGACAGAGCCGAGCACGTGACAATGCTGCAGCGCTCGCCGTCGTACGTGATGTCGTTGCCGTCGCGCGATCCGATCGCGAGACGCATTCGGAAATACCTGCCCGACAAGATATCCCATCGGATCATTCGCGCGAAGAACACGGCGACCAATCTCGGTTTCTACCAACTGTGCCAGCGTCTTCCCGGAGTGGCGAAACCGGTGCTGCGCCGGCTTGCGCAGCGTCATCTGCGCGACGGTTCGGCGGTGGAACCGCACTTCACCCCGAGTTACCGGCCGTGGGATCAGCGCATGTGCCTTGTACCCGATGCCGATCTGTTCAAGGCCCTCAACTCGGGTGCTGCGGACATCGTGACAGACGACATCGACACGGTCACCGAGAAGGGTGTGCAGCTGAGGTCGGGCGACCATCTCGATGCCGACATTCTCGTGACCGCGACCGGGCTGCGCCTCGTCCCGGCCGGCGGTCTCGACTTCACGATCGACGACCAGAAGGTGGATCTCGCCGACCACTACACCTATCGCGGGATGATGCTCAGCGGCGTACCCAATCTCGCGCTGTGTCTGGGTTACACGAACGCGTCGTGGACGCTGCGCGCTGACCTCGCATCGCTGTACGTGTGCCGTCTGCTCAATCACATGCGGGCGGGCGGGTATCGCGTTGCGCGCCCCGAATCGCATCACGACGCCTCGCCTCGGCCGCTGCTCGGTTTGACGTCGGGCTACGTCACCCGTTCGGAAAGTATTCTGCCGAAACAGGGTTCACGTAGCCCGTGGTTGATGCGACAGAACTATCTGCTCGATCTCCCCGCGATGCGATTCGGCCGGATCGACGAGTCGATGGACTTCGCCTGAGTCAGCTCACAAGACCGAGTTCCATTCGTCGAGGTCACCACCGTGCGGTCGGCGGAACTGGGGCGACCGGCCGGAGAGGAATGCCTCGAGTCCGATCTCGAGATCTGGGTTGTGGGTGTCGATCCACCGGCGCTCCACCTCCTCGTTCAGTTGTCCACAGGCGGCAGCGTCGATCATCTCCTTGGCGGCGCGCTGTGTGATCGAGGAGCGCGCGACGATGGAGTCCGTCAAGGCCGTGATATGGGAGACGAGTGTATCTTCCGGGACGACCTCCGTGACGACACCGAGTCGTTCGGCAAGGGAACTGTCTATGTGGTTGCCCGTGATCACCAGGCGCTTCGTCGTGGCCGGGCCCAGGATGCGCACCATTCGACGGATCGTCCGCGCCGGATAGATCACACCGAGTTTTGCTGGGGTAAAAGCGAACTCGGAACTCCTCGCCGCGACCCGCAAATCGCATGCCAAAGCGAGCTGTGCTCCTCCACCGATGCAGTATCCGCGGATGGCCGCGATGGTGGGTTTGGGGAAGTCCGCGAGTGCTTCCTCCGCGTCGGTGACCCGCTCCTCCATGCGGATACCTTCTGCGCGTGCCGAACTGAGTTCACGAATGTCCATACCGGCACAGAAGTGGGCTCCCGCGCCGGTGAGCACGACCACCGACACGGTGGGATCGTCCGCGAGTTCGCCCAGTACAGAGATGAACTCGTCGATCATCTCACCGGTGAGCGAATTGTGGCGGCGCGGGTGATCGATGGTGAGTACAGCGATGTCGCGCTGGAGGTCCGTACGTATTTCTGCACGCTCGGTACTCATCGCTGCGCCGAGTGCTCGTCGATCAGGATCTTCTTCTGGACCTTACCCATCGCGTTGCGCGGGAGGGTGTCGACGAACCGGATCTCGCGTGGACGTTTGTGGATCGAGAGGGTGTTCGCGACGAAATCGGGCAACGCACCGTTGTCGTGGCAGTCGCCCACCACGTAAGCGACGATCCGCTGACCCAGATCGTCATCGGGAACACCGATCACTGCGGCTTCGCGAACATCGGGATGGTTCAGTAGAGCCTGCTCCACTTCTCCTGCCCCGATCCGGTATCCACCGGACTTGATCATGTCGACCGATTCGCGTCCGACGATCCGGTGGAATCCGTGCTCGTCGATCACGGCGATGTCACCGGTCTTGAACCAGCCGTCCTCGGTCATGGACTCTGCGGTCTTGGCAGGGTTTCCGAGATACCCGTCGAACAAGGTGTCGCCCGTGACTTCGAGTCGGCCCACGGTCTCCCCGTCGTGGGGGATCGGCTCGCCCGCCTGATCGACCAGGCGCGTCCGTACCCCGGCGATGGCCCCGCCCACCCATCCGGGCCTGCGTTCGCCGTCGGACCGGGTGCTGACAGTGATGAGGGTTTCGCTCATCCCGTATCGCTCGATCGGCGCGTGGCCGGTGAGCTCGACGATGCGTTCGAACAAGGGTACCGGGAGCGGGGCACTGCCGGAGACGAGGAGCCGTGCGGATGCGAGTGCCCGGGCAGCCGCGGGGTTCGCGCATATCCGCGACCACACGGTGGGAACACCGAAGTACAGCGAACCCGAAGCGGCGGCATATGCGTCGGGAGTGGGTCGGACGGTGTGCACGAGCGGTGAGCCCTGCCGCAGGGCTCCCACGGCACCGAGGATGAGACCGTGCACGTGGAACAGGGGAAGTCCGTGTACGAGAGTGTCCTTCGAAGTCCATTGCCACGCCTCGGCCAGCCCATCCAATCCGGCTGCAATCGCGGAGCGCGAGAGCACGACACCCTTCGGGGCGCCGGTGGTGCCGGAGGTGTACATGATCATCGCAGTGGTGGCCGGGTCGGGCTCGTGATATGTCGCGGACGACCTGGCCTGTGCATCGACCGGGACGGTGGGAAGTGCAACATCCTCGCGCGCGGATCCGAGCCAGATCTGTGCGGCGGAGTCCTTCAGGATGTGACCGCGTTCGGCCGGACCGGAGTCCGGAGGCACGGGAACGGCTGGGACACCGGCGATGAGGCACCCGGTGACTGCGATGACGGTCTCGATGCTCGCGGTGGCGTCGATCGCCGCGCTGGACGCGCCGGCGATCCTGTCGGCCACGGCCGTTGCTGCGTCGATCAGTTCGGTCCGGGTGAGAGTGCGGTTGCCGACGCGGACTGCGTCGCGGCCGTCGTCTCCGCGGCCGGTGTCTTGGAGCGCGGTCAGTAGTGGCAGTGGTGCGAGAGCTGACATGGGATCCCTTTCGGGAGGCAGAGGGGGTGGCCGTACACAATCGGAGCGGGGTGCTACCTGTGGGCCGGCCCAGCTTATGAGGGCCTGCACATCCCGTCAACCATCGACATCGAAATAGATTGCATCAACGCTGCTTTCGAAGCGAGGGGACGTTCGTTACCGACCGGTGTCGGTGTGATGGTCACACGGGCGGTCAGGACTGTGCGCGCTTGGTTCGTGAGCGGACTCGACCGGTCGGTTTCGTGGGGGGCTCGGTGTCGGCTTCGCTGGGGAGGGGATCGAAGAATGCGGCCGTGTTGATCGTTGCAAGGTCGCGGCTCGCCGCTTCGTACAGGCCGGTGAGGATCTGCATCGAGCGAACCGCGTGCTGCATCTTCGTGACGATGTCGTTGAGTTCTTCGAGGTTGGCCCCGAGGGTTTGCCTGCGTAGCTGGGCGTACCGATCCGAGATCTCCCGGCCGGTCGGAGTCACGGTGAAGACCGACGACGTTCCTGATTTGGTGCGCTCCAGCAGCCCGAGACTCACAAGTTTCCGGAGGTTGTACTGCAGATTCGGCAGATCGTCTCGATTGGTCAACTGGGCGATCGTCGCCGTGTCCTTCGACCGTTCCTGCATGCGAACGACGTGGAGGGCAACGACCTCGTTGAACGCCAGATCGATGTCGGCGGCGACTCGGATTGCCTGGACCGCGAACCGTTGGAATCCGCCCTCCACCTGCAGAAGCGCGAACTCGAAGGCGGTCAGCCCTTCCTCGTATGCGGTTTCGGCGAGGTGCCAGCGCCGCCCCGGTGCCAGTGGTTCGGGTTTGCCGGATGGCCGGGGTTCGGTGCTGCTCATCGTCTCTTCCGCTGGCTGATCGTCGAGGGGCTGCGCTGTGTGCGTGGCGTGCTGAAGGCAGATGCTACCGGAGGTCCCCGCCGGGCCGTTGTCCGATATTCAATAAAAAATTGATTGACTTTCCATGAAACCTGGATATTGTGGTCTGCAACACTCCAAAGTGTTCAGACTCCGAGTCGATGGGCTCATCAGCCCGGGCCCTTCGACTCCGCTCCGCACATCGATGCGGACGGAAAACCCCATTGCGACCACATCATCCGGAGGTCACTTCGATGACTGCTACCTCTCACAGCGGCTCGTCCGCCGGAGCCACTCGCCAGTACGCGCCGTACGTCAAGGCCGACTGGGGCTACGCCAATCACTGGTACCCCGCCTTGCTGACCCACGAACTCGAAGACGGCACCGCCAAAGGTGTCACCATCGGTGGGCATGACATCGCCATACGTCGTTCCGCAGGCAAGTCCTATGCGGTGTCCGACCGCTGCATTCACCGGGGCGTCAAGCTCTCGGCCAAGCCGATGTGCTTGTCGGAAGGCACCATCACCTGCTGGTATCACGGGTTCACTTATGGACTCGAGGACGGCACCCTCACCACGATTGTGGGTAACCCCAACGATTCTCTGATCGGGAAGGCGGGCATCCGCACCTACCCCGTCGAGGAGGTCAACGGGATCATCTACGTGTTCGTCGGAGACGAGGATTACGGCACTCCGCCTCCGCTCAGCGCCGATCTACCAGCTCCGGTCACCAACGACCCCAACGATTCCCCTGTTCCGCACCTGCTCGACGAGGGAATCGTCATCCGTGGCATCCACCGCAAACTGGTGGGTAACTGGCGACTTGCCGCGGAGAACGGCCTCGACCCCGGCCATCTGCTCGTGCACTGGGACAACCAGATCCTGGTGGCGCTGGATCGGGCACTTCCGCTCGGCGTCAACGCCCTGACCGACACCGCAACCGAAGAGATCGATATTCCCGACGGTCCCAAAGGCGTGATGAACCGCTACGACCGTCCCGACCTCTACGAGCCGGTACTGGACAACCCCAAGGTCAACATGAAGGCCCGCGGTACGGTCCCGCACTATTTCCGCACGTCACTGTGGGTTCCGGGTGTGCTGATGGTCGAGCACTGGCCGATCACCGATCACGTGCAGTACGAGTTCTACGTCCCGATCGACGATCACCACCACGAATACTGGGAGATCATCGCCACCCGTGCGAGCACGGACGAGGACATCGCAGAATTCAACTTCAAGTACGACAACTTCATGCTCCCGCTCGCACTCGAGGGCTTCAACAACAGTGACGTCTTCGCACGCGAAGCCACCGAGGAGCATTACACCCGATTCGACGGGTGGAACAACGAAATGCTCTGCGATATGGACTATTCCATCGTCGCCTGGCGCAAGATGGCGTCCCGCCACCCGCGCGGCTTCTTCGAGTCGCCCTACGAGGACGAGGACTAGGACCGTGTCGATCGCCCCGACCGATGTACTTGCGGAGCGTGCAATGGCCGCACAAAGCAATGTCAGTCTCAACTTCACGGACGGAACCAAGACGGTAACGGTGCCGGCAGGTAAAACCGTGCTCGAGGCCGCAAACGATGCCGGCGTCCGGCTGGTCAGCCAATGCACGGTCGGTACCTGTGGAACCTGCGTGGGACGGGTCACCCGAGGTGACGTTGTGATGCCGGAGGGTCGTGTGTACTCGATCAAGCAGGACGAGATCGAGTCCGGTGAGCGATTGCTTTGTCAATCACACGTATTCGGTGACTCGGAGATCGATCTCGACTACCCGGCATCGATGCTCGACGAATACCCCGTGATCACGACGACCGCGAAGGTCGGGGTGGTCACCTGGATCGGTGACACCGCGGTGGAACTGCAACTCAAACTGCCCAAGTCGGTGCGCTTCGCATTTCGAGCGGGACAGTACGTACGCATGAAGGTACCCGGAACCGACGAGTGGCGCTCCTACTCGATGGCCTCCGGCGAACGAGACCGTAAGAAACTCACCTTCATAATCCGGGTGCTCCCCACAGGTGCCATGTCGGACTATCTCCGCAACCATGCGACGGTAGGAGACCGGATCGAGATCGAGGGCCCCACCGGCAGATTCGGTCTCTCTGACGATCTGGGTCCGGCACTGATGATCGCTGGCGGCACAGGACTGGCGCCGATGCTGTCGATGCTCGAGAACCTGCAGACCGCACGCGGCGAGCATCCGATCCGACTGGTTTTCGGTTGTAGCCGTGAGGCCGACCTGTTCTATCTCGATGAGTTGGAGGCCCGTACGGAGTTCATGCGCACGCTGGATGTGCGCGTGGTTGTCGATGAGCCGACCGCGGTCGCCGGGGTGCTGGAGGGTAATCCGGTCAGCGCCCTGAGCGTGGAGGACGTCGACGATCCTCTGACCTCCGCCTACCTGTGCGGTCCGCCCGCCATGTTGAAAGCCGCGGAGGAGCGGCTGCTCGAACTCGGGATGCCCGCCGAGCGGATCCACGCCGAACAATTCCTACCCAGCTGACTCTCAACTTCCGAACAAAGGCAAGCGAATGAGCGTTTCCCGTCTGGGCGCCTTGAGTGTCGAGGTCGCCGACCTCGATGCCTGGCGTCACGTGCTGGTGGATCTGCTGGGGCTGCACGCCCGCCCCCGCGAAACCGACCAGGATCCGTTGCTGATCCGAATCGACGACCACCACCACCGCATCGCGCTGTATCCCGCGGAGCGGGACCGTATCCGGTCGATCACCTGGGAGGTCGACAACCCCGACATGCTGCGGACTCTCGCAGACCGGGTCGCGGCCGAGGGTATCGAGATCGAGTGGGTTCCGGCCGGGCCCGCGGAAGAACGGCTTGCCGTCGAGGCCTTCCGTTTCGTCGATTCCGAGGGTTTCCCCAACGAGATCTGCTTCGGACCCACCATCGATCACACTCCGCTCGCCCACGGCGATGTGATCAGTGGATTCGTCACCGGCGGCCTCGGGCTCGGGCATGTGGTACTGATGTGCCGGGACTACCCGGCCGCCGTCGACTTCTACACCCGAGTCCTCGGCTTCGCGCTCACCGACTACATCGTGTGGGATGGTGCCGACGCGACGTTCCTGCGCTGCAATCCGCGACATCACAGCCTCGCCTTGATGAACGAATGCTTCTCCTTCACAGGCGGCGATTTCAATCACCTGATGATCGAGACGGCGTCGCTGGACGATGTGGGCCGCGCATACGACATCGTCACTGCAGCAGGTATCGATCTCCAGATGACTTTCGGTCGTCACACGAACGACGGCGTGACGTCCTTTTACATGCGCACTCCGTCGGGATTCGCGATCGAGATCGGCTACGGCGGGGAGATCATCGATCAGGACGAGTGGGAGGTCAAGACCTTCCGATCGCCCTCGCGGTGGGGGCATGAACCCCAGAAGGCCGGGTGACCTCGATGCGCGGCGCTGCGACGTCCACGTCCCCCATGGCAGATATCCTCGCCGACGAGAGCCGCAGTGTCGACGCGGTCGAACATTGTCTGGCGAGGATCGACGAGCGCGACGATACGATCAAGGCTTGGGCGTACCTCGACCCCGAGCTCGCGCTGGCCCAGGCGGCGGCCCGTGACTCGGAGCGACGCCGTTCGCCTCTGCATGGAATTCCCTTCGGTCTCAAGGACATAATCGAAACCGGAGACCAGCCCACCGCCTACGGATCCGACCTGTGGGAAGGCCACCGGCCGGCCGCGGACGCCGAGGTGGTTCGGCGGCTGCGGCGGGACGGTGCGGTAATCATGGGTAAGACCACCACCACCGAGTTCGCCACCTACCGGCCTGCCGAGACCCGCAATCCGCACAACACCGATCACACGCCCGGCGGTTCCTCGAGTGGATCCGCCGCCGCGGTGGCCGACGGACAGGTTCCCTTGGCGCTGGGAACCCAGACCGCGGGATCAGTGCTGCGGCCGGGTTCCTTCTGCGGTGTGTTCACTCTCAAGCCGACATACGGGCGCTGGCCGTTCGACGGTGTACTCCCCGTCGCACTGACCTTCGACACGGTCGGAGCCTTCGCGCGGCATCCGGCCTGGCTCGGCGCGATCGACGAATCGCTCTCCACCGCAGGAGACTTCCCACCTGTGACAACCGTGCTTCCCGCACTGAACACGTTGCGTGTCGGGGTGCTGAGGCCTCCGTGGGCCGACCGTGCGACCCCGGCGGCTGCTGCCCTGTTGGAAGAGTTCGTCGCCGGCCTTGCAGGGTTCGTATCCGACACGATCGATGTGCACGTCCCGGCCGACCTCGCCGATCTCGACGATGCACACACCCTGCTCATGGCGGCCGAGGCATCCGCCGCGCTCGCTGGACGCCTCCGCGGACGGCCTGAGGGAAGCCCCAGCGCCCAACTGACGAGCTTCCTGGAGTCCGGACGGGAAGCGCCTGCAAGCTCGATCCAGCACGCCAGGACAGTACTCAGGCGATCGCGCAGCGTCACTGATCGCGCGTTCGACGATGTGGACCTGTTGGTGACGCTCGCTGCGTCCGGCGAAGCACCCGAGATCGGCTCCGGGACAGGGGATCCTGTGTTCAACAAGTTCGCAAGCGTAAGCGGATGCCCCGCCGTGGGCCTTCCGGCCGGACGAGGAGAACACGGTATGCCGCTCGGAATCCAACTGGTGGCACCGCCACACGCCGACCAGTCACTCGTACGCATAGCGACCTGTCTGACGGATCGTGCCGGTCTGACGGCGAAGCTCGGCGTCCAGGAAGGAGACAAAGATGACCGATAGCTCGCCGACCGAAGTGCTCCTGCTCGACGGTCATCGCCGTGAGCTGTACGAGGCCGTATGCGCCCGGCTCGACGCGGATCGATTCCGGGACCTGCTAGTCGACCTGATCGGCATTCACAGCCCTACCGGCCAGGAACGCGCCGCGTCCGAGTTCATGGCGACCCACCTGCGTGATCGGGTCGGTATCGATGCCCGATACCAGCCGATCTCCGAGAACACCGGCAACGCGATCGGAGAGTTGCGCGGATCTGGTGGTGGAAGCAGGCTGTTGCTCTACGCCCCCATCGACACGCACATCGACCCGGAATCGGATGTTCCCTGGGTCGGAAAAGACCTGCGGCCCGACATGCTTCCCGAGGCGAGTGTGCACGGAGATCTCGTCGTCGGCCTGGGTGCCTCGAACCCGAAATGCATGGTGGCCGGGCTCACCGAGGTCATGCACGCTGTCGTCGACGCCGAGATACCGCTGATCGGCGATCTCGCAATCGGATTCGCAGGTGGCGGAATGCCTGTGACGATGAGCAAACGCGACAACGTCGGAATGAGCAGCGGTGTCTTCCACCTGCTCACCCACGGGATGGCACCGGACCATGCCGTCGTACTCAAGCCGTGGTGGGCGGTATATCCGGAAGAGCCGGGTATGTGCTGGTTCAAGGTGTCGGTACGTGGCACCTTCGGATACGCTGGAATTTCAAGGGGCACAGAAGGATTCCGATCTTCGATCGTGCCGGCGGCGACGGTGATCCAAGCGATCGAGGAGTGGCTCCCCGAGTACACCGCGCGCAACACCTCCGGTTCGACCATCCCTGAGGGTTGGATCTCGGCCGTTCGGTCGGGAAGCCCGGACAAACCCGCCTTCCCGTCCGCGACCACGGAGATCTGTCTCGACGTCCGGGTCAACCCCCGCGTGACCCCGGGCGATGTTCGACACCAGTTCGCGCAGATGATCGACGGCATGTGCAAACGCCATCCCGATCTCGATCTGGATTGGGAAATGTACGGCTCGCTACCCGGTGGCATGACCGATCCGAACAATTGGATCATCCAGTCGTGCCGGCGTGGATGGGAGGAAGTCGAGGGCCGTCCGTACTCCACGACACCGCTCCTCGGTGGGCAGACCGACGGCACCCTCATCCGACGTCTCGGAATTCCCTGCGCGCGTATCGGATACCCATGGCCACCGGCCACAACCCCCGACGAGCTGAAAGACGGATTGGGAGGGATGGGCGTCGCCTCGGTGAGCGACGTGATGATGGCGACCAAGGCGATAGCCTATGCCGTCGTCGACACCCTCACCCGCACCAGAGAGGACCTCGAGCTGTGAACCGTGTACTCAACATCGTCCCCGTCCCCGTACCTCCGGAAGCATTGGATGCCTTTGCTGCTCAACTCGGTGGCGATTTCGTCCACCCGACCTTCGAGAACGTGTTCGTCTCGGCCAAGGCCGGCGGCGCGACGCTCGACAGCGCCTACGAGACCACCCTGGCCGACGCCTTTGTGCTCGATGCGGGGTGTCGGGCGGAGGAGGAAGGTTATGTGGGCGTCTGTGTCAATTCGATGAGCGACTCCGCACTCGCTGCGCTCCGTTCACGATTGACGATTCCGGTGGTCGCGCCGAGTCAGGCAACCATGTTGCTCGCATGCCTGCTGGGGAAACGCTTCTCGGTCGTCACTATGTGGCCCCAGTGGCACGAGTTGTATCACAAGGCGGCTCGGGAGAACGGGATCAGCGGACGCCTCGCATCGGTGCGGGACATCGGAGTCCGCCCCGATACGGCCGAACTCCTCGCAGGGAAGGAGGAGTTCGTGTTCGCCGAACTCGAGCGTCAGGCGCGTGCGGCCGTGGATGAGGACGGGGCCGATGTCATCGTGCTCGGATCCACCACCATGCACCAGAGTCACGCGCATCTGTCGTCGGTGCTCGATGTACCCGTTCTCAACCCCGGAGTGGTCGCCTACAAGATGTGCGAAACGCTCGTGCAGACCGGATTGTCGCACAGCAAACGCGCATACCCTTCGCCCGAGCACCCCCAGGACGACCTCCTGTTGTCGGTCGCCTCGGTCTTCCAGAGCTAGGAATCCAACATGACACACGCAACCAATCCTGAAATCGGGAAAACCCTCCGCACAGCAGGGTTCGAAACCAACTACCACGATGTGGGCAGCGGACCGGGATCCCCCGTGCTGCTGCTGCATGGTTCGGGCGCCGGTGTGTCCGCGTGGGCGAACTGGCGTGGGTTGATTCCTGTTCTGGCGGAGAACTTCCGGGTGATCGCGCCGGACCTGGTGGGATTCGGATACACCACGCTACCCGACCCTGTCCGATTCGAGATCTTCGATACCTGGATCGACCAGATCCTCGCTGTGCTCGACGAATTGGGCATAGAGAAGGTGCATGTCGTCGGGAACTCGTTCGGCGGTGGGCTCGCGCTTCACCTCGCAACCCGATTCCCTGAGCGGCTCGACCGCATTGTGCTCATGGGCTCGGGCGGCGTCAAGATCGATTTTACCCCCGAACTCGACGCACTGTGGGGATACACGCCTTCGGTGGAGAACATGAAGACCATCATGGACATCATGGCGTACGACAGGTCGCTCGTCACCGATGAACTGGCCGAACTGCGCTACCGCGCCACCATCAGGCCGGGTGCTCAGGAAGCCTTCGAGCAGGTGTTCCCGGAGCCGCGGCAGCGTTGGCTCGATGCGCAGATCGTGGCGGACGAGGATCTTGCGAAGATCGAACACGAGGTGCTGATCCTGCACGGCCGAGAAGATCGTGTCGTGCCGCTCGAGGCCTCACAGCACCTGTTCGACGTCATCCCGAACTGCCAGCTGCATGTGTTCGGCAAGTGCGGGCACTGGACACAGATCGAGCATGCGGCCCGATTCCAGCAGTTGGTCGACAGTTTCCTCGGTGAAGCCCGGGTACCGGAGACAGTCCAGTGAACGAGTCAGGGGCGTCGATTCGGGAGAGCCGCGGCCCGGGCTCGAAGAAGGTCGCGATCATCGGCGCCGGTATCTCTGGACTGTGCACCGCAAAGGTGCTGAAGCAGTTCGGCTTCGACGTCGTCGTGTACGACCGGACTCCCGATGTGGGCGGAGTGTGGAGCGAGACCCGTCGTTATCCGGGTGTGATGACCCAGAACAACAAGGGCACCTACGCATTCTCGGATTTTCCGATGCCGCGGTCCTATCCGGAATGGCCGTCGGGTGCCCAGGTGCAGAGCTATCTGGCCGGCTACGCCGAGCACTTCGGAGTGGACCGGCACCTGAAGCTCGGTACCGAAGTGACCTCCGCGTGCCAGGATGAGAACACCGGACGTTGGTCGGTCTCGACCCGTGACATCGACACCGGAGAGGTCGAGGACCGCTGGTACGACGACCTTGTGATCGCCAACGGCATCTTCTGCGACCCGTTCGTGCCGGCATATCCGGGCGTCGACGAATTCGAGAACGCAGGCGGTCGACTGTGTCCGGCATCGGACTTCCATGATCTTGCCGACGCGGCAGGCAAGCACGTACTGGTGGTCGGTTACGGAAAGTCCGCGTGCGATGTCGCAGAGGCTCTGAGCGAGGTCACCGCGACGATGACGGTCGTTGCCCGCGAGGTGACCTGGAAGATGCCGCGCAAACTCGGAAATATACTCAATTACAAGTACATTCTCCTGACACGGCTCAGCGAGGGCTTGTTCGAGCACATCGAACAACGCGGATTCGCACGGTTCCTCACCGGCCCCGGCAAGTTCCTGCGCAACGGAATGTTGGGAACTATCCAGCAGATCGTGCGGCGGCAGCTGCCGCTCGATCGGGTCGGCTTGCTGCCCGAGGGGCCCTTCGAGCGTCTCGTGCGCCACGCGGTGAGTCTGGTGACCGAGGGATTCTACGACAAGGTGGAGTCCGGCATGATCGAGGTGCGTCGCGGCACCGTCATTACCGCCCTGCATGAGAAGGACAGTCGCGCAGTCGCAGAACTGTCCGACGGCAGCATAGTGTCGGCCGACGTCATTGTGTGCGCAACAGGATACGAGCAGCGGGTACCGTTCCTGGACGACGAGGTCCAGCGGAGCCTCCTCGATGAGGACGGCAATTTCCAGCTCTACCGTCAGATCCTGCCCCTGGATGTGTCCCATCTGTATTTCGTCGGCTACGGGTCGTCGCTGTTCAGTCCGCTCGCCGCAGAGGCCGCCGCGCTCTGGACCGCGAACCACATGCTCGGTGGTGCCGTGCTGCCGCCGCTCGAGCAACGCCGCGAGTTTGTTCGGGCGCGCCTGGACTGGATGGTCGAACGTACCGAGGGTAAACCCGCCCGCGGCACCAACATCATCCCGTTCTCGCTGAGGCACGTCGATGAGATCCTCGACGAGATCGACGCCAACGTGAGTCCCCTGATCAGATTCTCGCAGTGGATTCTGCCGGCGCGACCCTCGTCGTACCGCCGATCGACGAAGGCATTGCTGGCGAGACACGGCGTGGACGGCGTGTCGTCGGCACGCTGAGATGCACCCGCGAAACGGTCAGGGGCGTTCGACCCGTCGGTCGGGATACCGCGCGAAACGTCCGGCGTCCGCCGGATGAACGGGATCGTTGCTCTCCCAGGGCCAGCCACCGAATCCGGTGCGGCGGTAGTCGTCGAACGCCTGCTGGATGCCGGCCTCGTCGTTGAGTACGAACGGACCGTACTGTGCGACGGGCTCGCCGATCGGGCGTCCCTGCAGCATCAGGATTTGGGTGGTGTCGTCGCCACAGCGGAGCGTGATGGGTACGGAGGCGTCGACGACGACACCGTGCCCTGAATTCACTTGCCGGTCTCCGATCGTCACCGGAGAACCGTTGTAGACGTAGAGAACACGCTGAGTTTCTGATCCGGCAGCAGGGGGCAGAGCCCACTGTGCGCCGGTAGACAGGTCGATGTTCCAGATCGCCACGTCGGTGTCGGGGCGTGACGCCCACGAGTGCGGCGGGGGCGCCGGAGCGGTCGCGTCGTCCAGCTTTCCTGCAAGGACTCGGACGGCGACGGTCCGATCGGTGTCGTCGGTGAATGTCACCGTCGGTGTGTCCTCGTTCCACAGCATCGCGAAGTGCGGGTCGGCGGTCTTCGACTCGGCGGGCAGATTGAGCCAGATCTGGAACAGCTCGAGCGGATTCTCGTCCTCTTGATTCAACAGCGGAAACATCTCGCTGTGCACGACGCCGTGTCCTGCGGTGAGCCATTGGGTGTCGCCGCCGCCGAATCGGGCGGATGCACCGACGGAGTCGGAGTGGTCGATGAAACCCGAGCGCACGAACGTGACTGTTTCGAACCCGCGGTGCGGATGGCCGGGGAAACCGGGGACGGTGGTGCCGTGATACATGTTCCACCCCGAAGGGTTGCCGAAATCCTGCCCGAGCGGCCGCCCGTCGAGCGATGCATCCGGTCCGAGATCCGCATTGCCCGCGGGATACGCATCGACGTGGTGGGCGACGAACAGGAACGGGTCGATCGTCTGCCAAGGCGAACCCAGTTCGAAAACCTGCAGTACGGGCGAATGTGTCGAAGTCATGCAGGCTTCAACAACTAGGAGGGCCGGGGTGTTCCCGGCCCGGGCCGCCGGGGTGCCTCGCTGTCGTCGAGGACCTTCGAGCCGGCCGCGAACATGCGTGTTTGCTCCGTGTGTTTGATCTGTGCGGGCACGGCACCACCGAGCAGGTCGCGAATCAGGGCGTCGGACTCTCCGAGCGGCCGGTCGCTGCCCGCGATGATGAGATTGCCGTAGCGCCGGCCTTTGAACATTGCCGGATCCGCGATCATCACGGTGTGCTCGAACACCGAGCCGATGGTCGCGGCCTCGCGTCGGGCGGTGGTCAGGTCGCGGGTATCGCCGCAGTTCACGACGTAGAGACCACCGGGCGCCAGGACGCGTCTCGCCTGTCGCGTGAACTCGACGGTCGTCAGCGCCACCGGTGTCCGGTCGATCGCGAATACATCGCGGACGATGACATCCCGCGTTGCGTCGGTGAGTGAGGTGAGAACTGACCGGGCCTCGCCCACCCGGATCCGAAGCAGCGGTGCGCGAGGTAGATCGAACCACTCGCGCACCAGCTCGGCGAGACGCCCGTCGATCTCGACGACGACCTGCCGGGCCTCGGGATACGTCGCGGCGAGGTACCGCGCCATGGTGCACGCACCGCCGCCGAGGTGCAGGACACGCAACCGCGTGTCGCGTGAGAAGTGACTGTGCACCAGCATCGTGATCCAGCGCATGTACTCGAACTCGAGAAGCGTCGGATCGTCCGGGTCGATGTGGGAACTCGGCACGCCGTTGACCTCGAGAATCCATCCCGAATCGCGGTACGGGTCCTTGATCAGCTCACACGTACCCGTATCGGTGTCGTACAACCCTGCGACCGGTACATGGCTCGACACAGTCGGCTTGGCCCGGCCAGCCCTGCGTCTGCCCATGTGACGAGCCTAGTACGAGACGCCCGAGGTGCGTATTCGACCGAAAGCCGGAGAATGGGACGATGCCGGACCGCGGATTCACCCCCACCCAGCTCGCCGCACGCGCTGCATATCTACTTCGCGGCAACGACCTGGGCACCATGACCAGCGCTGCGCCCAAGCTGTACCCGCACATGTGGAGCTGGGACGCGGCGTTCGTGTCGATCGGACTGGCTCCGCTGAGTGTGGAGCGCGCCGTGGTCGAGCTCGACACTCTGCTGTCTGCGCAATGGTCGAACGGGATGATCCCGCACATCGTGTTCGCGGGCGGTGTCGACGGATACTTTCCCGGGCCGTCGCGGTGGGAATGCAACCGGCTCGCGGCCCACGCACCGAAAGGGGTACAGACCTCCGGGATCACTCAGCCGCCGGTACACGCGATCGCTGTCCAGCGCATCCTCGACCACGCTCGCCGGCACGGTCGCAGCACCCGCGCGGTCGCCGATGCGTTCCTCGATCGACGCTGGCCCGATCTGATGCGCTGGCATCGCTGGCTCGCGGAGGCCCGGGACATCGCCGGCAACGGGCGTATTGCGATCTTCCACGGATGGGAGTCCGGTATGGACAATTCGCCCCGGTGGGACGCCGCCTACGCGAACGTCGTCGTCGATGCCGTCCCCGAATTCCGTCGCGAGGACCTCGCTCATGTCGCCGATCCGGGAGAGCGCCCCAGTGATGTGGAGTACGCCCGCTACCTGTACCTACTCGAGGAGATGAAGGCTGCGCGGTACGAGGACGACGTGCTTGCCGAGACAATGGGTTTCGCAGTGGAGGACGTCTTCGTCAGTGCTGTGTTCGCGTTGTCGTGCGAGGTACTCGCCGAGATCGGCGAGGAAGAGTCGCGCCCCCACGCCGACGTACGGGAACTGCGCGAGTGGGCCGACCGGTTCCGCCGCGGCATCGTCGACTCGGCCGATGCGCGGACGGGCGCAGCGAAGGACTTCGACCTCAGAACCGGGAAGTGGGTGGCCACAGACACCCTCGCGATGTTCGCGCCGCTGCTCAGCGGAGGGCTGGATCGGCCCGTCGAGCGGTCGTTGCTGCGCACCTTCGAAGGCCCGAAGTTCTGCGGCCACCCCGACCTGCGTTACGCGGTGCCACCGTCCACGTCGCCGGTGTCGCTGGACTTCCGGTCGCGGGAGTACTGGCGGGGCCCGGTGTGGCCCGTCATGACGTGGTTGTTCTCGTGGGTGTTCGCGCGCCGCGGCTGGATCGAGCGCGCGAACACCCTGCGAGCAGAAGGGCTGCGGCAGGCCGCCGGCGGCTCGTTCGCCGAGTACTACGAGCCGTTCACCGGCGAGCCTCTGGGAAGCATGCAGCAATCCTGGACTGCCGCAGCGGTTCTGGATTGGTTGGGTTAGCGGCTTCGCCGCGAGATGGCCGAATGTCACCTTCGGCAAGTTGGAATGTACGAAGGTGACATTCGGTCATAGGGGTGATAGGTGGTCAGATGCCGATCCGGCCGCCCCCACTCTTCCATGCCGCGACCACCGACGGGCGCGGCTGCGAGTCACCGCCGTCGGGCCAGTGCGACCCCGGGCTGTCCCACGATGCGTCGTCGGTCTCGCCCGGATGCTGGACGCACACGACGACGCGGCCGTCCTGAATGATCGGCCCGCATGTCTCGGCGCCGACCGGCACAGTGAGGAACTGCTTCGTCTCACCGCGGCGCGGCCCATCGAGGACCACGGCGAACAGGCCGTCGTTGGAACCGAGCGCGTTTCCGTCGGTGGAGATCCACAGGTTGCCGTGTGGATCGAACGCGAGGTTGTCGGGACACGAAATCGGACTGACCTGGGACTTGTCGAATCCGCCGAAGTAGGTGTCGGCGGCGGCCGGGTCACCGCACACCAACAGGAGGTTCCACGTGAACGACGTACCGGCGTGGTCGTCGTCGATCTCGAGGACCTGTCCGTTCTTGTTGTTGTTGCGCGGGTTGGCTTCGTCGGCGGCAGCGCCACCGTCGACACCGCGCTTGGTGTTGTTGGTCAGCGCGACGTAGACCTTGCCGGTGACGGGGTTGGCCTCGAAGTCCTCGGGCCGGTCCATCTTGGTGGCACCGACCCTGTCGCCCGCCAAGCGGGTGAACACCGCGACTTCTTCGGCACTCATCCCGTCGACGAGGGATTCGCTCGTACCGTCCTCGTTGGCGCGCAGCAGGGGAATCCACGTTCCGGTACCTGTGAATGCTCCGCTCTCGGGTAGATCTCCCGAGCCGTCGACGGCATCCGGGTTGTCGCCCTCGAGCACCGCGACGTACAGCGTGCCCGCGTCGAGCAGTGTCATGTTGTGAGCCGTCGCGGCGCGGGAGTTTCCATCCTGCATCTTGCGGGACGAGACGAACTTGTACATGTAGTCGAAGCGCTCGTCGTCGCCGCTGTACGCGACGACCGTTCCGTCACCGGTGACGTGGATGTTGGCTGCTTCGTGCTTGAAGCGGCCGAGCGCTGTGTGCTTGACGGGCGTCGACGTGGCGTCGAAGGGATCGATTTCGACAACCCAGCCGAACCGGTTGACCTCGTTGGGTTCTGCTGCAACATCGAAGCGGCGGTCGAAGCGCTCCCATTTGCGGTCGGATGCACCACCTTCGAGGCCGTACCGGGCGAGGCGTTCGGCGCCGGCAGCGTCGGTGACCGTCTCGGCGTTCGCGAAGTACTGGTTGAAGTTCTCTTCGCCGGAAAGCACGGTCCCCCACGGGGTGACGCCGCCCGCACAGTTGTTGAATGTTCCGGCCACCCGCGTACCGGTGGGGTCGGCGGTGGTCTTCAGCAGGTCGCTGCCCGCTGCCGGGCCTGTGACCAGGAACTCGGTGGTGCCGGTGATGCGCCGGTTGTACTCTCCGAACTCCGGTGTGAGACGCCCGGATCCGGACTCGCCCTTGACCTGGACGACCGACATCCCGTGGTTCGCGATGCCGATGCGGACCTGCTCCTCGGTCGGGTTCTCCTCGTCGTACCCGGCGAACATGAACGGTTCGGTGCTGTATTCGTGGTTGACGACGAGCAGGTACGTGTTCGGGACACCGTCGACGGGCAGCAGGCCCGCAAAATCGTTGTTGAATCCGAACTGTTTCTCCTGCGCTACTGCAGTCTGGTTGTCGATATCGAAGTCGGGGGCGTCCGGGAGGACCTTGTCGCCCCAGCGGATCACGACTTCCTGCTCGTAGCCCTCGGGCACGGTGACCGCATCGTCGGTGTTGGGAGCGACGGCGACGAAGTCGGTGCCGGCGGGGCTGGGGCCGAGATCGGCGGCACCCTGGGCGCCGCCCTCGGCGGGCGCGGCAGCGGAATCGTCGGAGCATGCGACGAGCGCGCCTCCGGCGCCCACGGCGAGTACGGCCATCGCGCCGCCACGCAGCACTCCACGCCGAGACACCGCGTGACGCACGAGGTCTCCGAAATAGGCGCCGCCGGAGGTGTTGGGCACGTTGTGCGAGCACGCGTCGCCGCACTTGTACTTGCAGGTGATGTTCGAACGTGACGACTTGCCGTCGTGCATGACGATCAGAGGTAAATCTTTGCGGGCCACGGGGCTGTCTCCCTCATCTTCTAGGTACAACCGAGGGACCGTAGAAGCCGGAAGCGTGTCGAAGGCAACGAGAAGGTGAACGCAGGGTGAGTGTTTCGAAGATCACGGACCGGCCGACGGGCCGGATGGCGGCACGCTCCCGGTGTCGTCCTCGTCGTCCCCGTCGTTCTCGCCGGGTCGCAGGTCGATGAACGGTTCGATTCGCTTGATGATCGCGTCGTTGTAGGCCTCGGGCGCCTGGATCGGATTGGCGTGCCCGGTGTGATCGAGCTTCGCGACGAGCAGTGTGCCGTCGACCCCGCCGGAGTGGTCGACGAGGGCCTGCTGTGTGTACTCGACGTCCACGACATGATCGTTCGACGCATTCCGTGGCCGCACGAACACGATTGCAGGACGCACCTTGTCGTCCTGTTCGGCGGCGAGTGCACGCAGGCTGTCGGAAGCGCCGGAGGCGACGATCGCCTGGAACTGGGATTCGATCAGACCGTTGCTCGCGGCGTCGGTCGACAGAATCTTGTCGTTCAGCACCTCCTCGACGACGTCGATGAGTTCGGAACCGTCGATGCGCCTGTACCAACGATCCGACGGAAGCACGAACCGGTGCTGGCGTGCCGCGATCTCGACGGTCATCCGCATGATTCGGCTCTCGCGGGCTCCGGGGATCCAACCGATCCAGCGCAGCAGGTCCTCCCCCGCATCGCGACTGTCGGCACGTACGGCGTGCAGATCTATCGGTGTGCAGTCGAGGATCACTCCGAGGACGTCGAGAGGTGTGTCCTGATACAGGTGCTGCGCGACCTCGAGCGCGATGATGCCACCCATGCTGTGGCCGGTGAGGATCACCGAGTCGATTCCGAGGGTCTCGGCGCGTGCTGCCACGAGACGGCTCACGACGGCGGTGTCGAGACCGCCGTTGTCGTACTCGACAGCCCACACTTCGCCGAGGCCACTCAGGGCGGGGAGGTGGGAGGCAGTGTCCGTGGCGTCGAGATTGCCGAGGCCGACGAGGTCCACCACGGCGGTGTCGCGGTCATCCCGATCGCGGGCCTCGTAGACCTGATGGATGCGCGGCTGCGTGTCGGCGAGTTGTTCGCGCATCGGCGCAACGTCGAAATGCCAGTACTGCGTGTAGAGGGCCACAAACGGCACGATCGCGATCGCAGTGCGGGCGACGAAGCGGCGAAGCCTGCCGAATCGAACCCAACTGTGGCCGGTGCGGCTGTCACGCAGGCGCCGCCTCCGGCGGGCGTCGTCCCAGTCGCCGGCGGTGCACGGTGGAAGCGTCGGTACATCGGGCATGCACGTTCGATCGTAGAGACGTATCGGCGATGCTGCGAAGCGGCGCGGCGCCGGCGCGCCTCAGCGTCTCGGCTCGGCGAGCTGTCGCAAGTGCCACGCCGTCCGATTACGCCAGACCTGTCACGGGGGGCGGTGAATTCTCGTCGCGCCACTCGATTGCTTCGACCAGCTGGGCCAGGTCGTAGTCGGGGCCCCCGACACCCACGGTGAACAACGTGATGCCCGCCTCTGCGTATGCCGCGGCGTGCTCGAGGCCTGGCCATGGCGCCGACCGTTCGATCTCCGAAGGCGATCGGCCGACATCCGCGCATCGGGCTTCGAGGATCTTCGATTTCTCCGTGTGGGTGTCGAATTCGCCGAAGCTGTGCCAGATATCGGCGTACTTGGCGACCAGCGGCAGCGTCTTCTTCGGTCCGCCACCACCGATGAGCAGCGGAATGTGCCGGGTGGGCTGTGGGTTGAGCTTGCCGAGCCGGGAGGTGATGCGCGGCAGGTATTCGGCGAGTAGGTCGAGGCGCGACCCTTTGGTGCCGAACTCGTAGCCGTATTCGTCGTAGTCCTTCTCGAACCAGCCGGAGCCGATGCCGAGGATCAGTCGACCACCGCTGATGTGGTCGACGGTGCGGGCCATGTCGGCGAGTAGCTCGGGGTTGCGGTATCCGCCTCCTGTGACGAGCGCACCGATCTCGACCCGTTCGGTCTGCTCGGCCCACGCGCCGAGCATGGTCCAGCATTCGAAGTGGGCGCCGTCGGGATCGCCGGTGAGCGGATAGAAGTGATCCCAGTTGAAAACGATGTCTGCGCCTGCGTCCTCAGCTCGGAGCACGGTGTCGCGGATGACTTGGTAATCCGGTTGGTGTTGGGGCTGGAGTTGGAGACCGATGCGAACGGGGCGTGTCATGCGTCCACGGTAGGCGGATCGGCTTCACGATGCAGCGTGATTCCGGTGGGACGGTTCGTCGCAAGCACGACGACGAGCAGCACCGTGTAGACGATCGGGTACGTGGCTTGGAGCATGCTTTGCACCACGGGTGAGCCGGGCGTCATGAATATCCCGATCGCCACGACACCGTCGGGATACGACCGGTACCAGGCGAGCAGCGGCACGGCCGCGGCGAACGGCAGAAGGTATCCCCACCATCGCCGCCAGCGCAGTGCCTGATCCAGGCACAGGACGAGCAGCGGGATCACCCACACCCAATGGTGTCCCCACGAGAACGGCGCCACCATCGGGGCAGTGAGTCCTGCGACGGTCAGGCTCAGGAGACGTTTGCCGTTGCGATGCGCGAGGTATGCCGCCCACAACCCGAGGACTCCGACCGCCCCGGCGCACAGCAGCCACAACCACATGGGGGGATCTTCGGTATGCAGGGTGCGGGCGAGGATCCCGCGAATCGACTGGTTCGCGGGTGAAGAGATCAGCCCGATCCGCTCCGACCGGATGATGGTGCTGGTCCAGAATCGCCAGGAGTCCGAGAAGATCACGACGAAGCCGAGGAGCACGGTCGCGACGAACGTCGCGGTGGCCACGACCGCGGCGCGCCACTGTCGCAGCGCGGCGAGATAGGCGATGAAGAACAGCGGGGTGAGCTTGAGGCCCGCCGCGATCCCGACCCCGATCCCCCGTAGCCGGGAGTGTTCGGGCCTCCCGAGGTCCCACAGCACCAGAACCAGCAGGATGAGATTGACCTGTCCGAGCCAGATCGTCATGCGGACGGGTTCGATCCACGTGAACAGAACCGCGAGAAAGATACTGATCAGCCTGGTGCGCGCAGAATCCCGGTAGCCGAGTTGCCGCCAGCACAACCACACCGCGAGATACACGAGCACGAGATTGGCCAGGTTGAGCGCGAGTTCCGTGCCGTGGATCGACAGGACCGACAGCGGCAGGAATGTCAGGGCCGCGAACGGCGGATACGTGAACGGGAGCGCGTCGTGCAGGACGAAGTCGTACAGCGGCTCGGACGTCCGGACGGTTGTGCCGCCGTACCGGTAGACCTCGGCGTCGACGGTGTTGCCGAACAGCCCGTAGAAGGTGTCGAAGCCGAGAAGCCGATCGTGCGCGACGAACGCGACGGCCGCGGCGAGGCCCAGCACGGCCAGCCACCACCGGGGGTGGTTGCGAGCCCGACGAGACGCGCCGTTGTGCTGCATACCTATCGAAGTTATGCGTGATTATGGCGCTCGACCCGGAGGACATGGGTCGGCGTGTCGACATGAGCGACGCGGCGGTGCATGGTGGAAGACATGCGCGTCACGGAACCCGCTGTACCGCCGACCGGTATCCGGCGTCGGCTCTTCCGCTCGCCGATCCGGTTGTATCGATGGCACCTCGGGTTCCTGCTGGGGCGCCACTTCCTTCTCCTCGAGCACCGAGGTCGCAAGACCGGGAAACCTCGGTATGTGGTGCTCGAGGTCGTCAATTACGACGACACGCACGACGGTTTCGTCGTCGCGGTCGGTTTCGGAGCCACGTCGGACTGGTATCGCAATCTGCGAGCCGATCCGCACGCACGCGTCGAGTCGCGGCGAGAGCGGGTCGCGGTCACGGCGGAGTTTCTCGAGCCGGACGAGGGTGCGCACTTTTTCGCGCATTATGCGCGCCGCCACCGGAAGCTTGCCGTCAAGCTGTCCGCGACCATGGGATTCGAGGTCGACGGCAGTGACAGTGACTTCCGTGAAGCCGGGAGTCGGATCAGGTTCGTGCGGTTGCGGCGTACCTGACCGTCGTCAGCTTTTGTCGAGCGCCGCGTATTGCGCGGCGAGCCCCGACAAGAACGTGCCGAGGACCAGCTCGAAACTGTCCTCGTCGATCTCGGCGGCGTACTCGCGGAGCCGGTGCGCCTGAGACAGGTGCGGATAGCGTTCGTTGTAGGTGTCGATGTCGTCGATGAACCCACCGGCGAACGACGTGATCGCGGAGCCGACGACGATGTACTTGATCGATGCCCCGATCATCGTCGCGGTCCGTGGTGGCCAACCTGCGCGAGTGAGTCCGCCGTGCACGGCGTCGGCGCGGTCGAGTGCGACGGGTCGGTCGCTCGGGCCGTAGGCGAGGAACGGCACCATGTTGGGATGCGCGGCAAGGGCGTTGCGGTACGAGCGTGCCCAGCTACGCAGGGCGTTCTGCCAATCGTCGTCGTCGAATCCGCTCACGTCGACGTTCTCGGCGACGGTGCGGGCGATGTCGTCGAGCAGTTCGTCCTTGTTGGCGTAGTGGCTGTACAGCGAGGGTGCGCGGACGCCGAGTTCGTTCGCGATCTTGCGCATCGACACGGCATCGAGGCCGTGTTCGTCGACCAGGCGCAGTGTCGTCTCACGAATGAGCTCCCGGCTCAGTATCGGGGTGCGTGGCCGCGCCATGTGCGTCTCCTTTCCTGTCGTCGTACTGGACAACCTTACAGTGTCAGGTTACGGTTCGGGAGTACAGATCAGCAGCCTTTCCGCTGGTCTCCCCACCGCACAACCGCGACAGAGGGCCACCCATGAATCTGAAACTCACCGCCGAGGAGCTCGCGTTCCGCGACGAACTGCGCACCTTCTACACCACCGAATTCCCAGCCGAGCTGCGCGAGAAGGTCGCGGCCGGTATGTCTCTGGGCAAGGACGAATTCGTCCGGGCCCAACAGATCCTCAATGCACGCGGCCTGGCGGTCCCGAATTGGCCCGTCGAGTGGGGCGGTAAGGACTGGACTCCGGTGCAGCGGAACATCTGGCTCACCGAGATGCAGCTCGCGTCGGTGCCCGAGCCGCTGCCCTTCAACGCCTCCATGATCGGCCCGGTGCTCGCGCAGTTCGCGTCGCAGGAGATGAAGGAGCGCTTCCTTCCGGCCACGGCGAACCTCGATATCTGGTGGTGCCAGGGATTCTCCGAGCCCGAGGCCGGCTCCGACCTCGCCTCGCTCAAGACCCGCGCGGTGCGCGACGGTGCCGACTACATCGTCAACGGTCAGAAGACCTGGACGACGCTCGGCCAGCACGCCGACTGGATCTTCTGCCTGGTCCGCACCAATCCCGATGTCAAGAAGCAGGCGGGCATCTCGATGCTGCTGATCGACATGAAGACCCCCGGTATCACCGTGCGCCCGATCAAATTGATCGACGGCAGCTACGAGGTCAACGAGGTCTTCTTCGAGGACGTGCGGGTGCCGGCCGAGAACCTCGTCGGTGAGGAGAATGCAGGCTGGACCTACGCGAAGTTCCTGCTCGGCAACGAACGTATCGGCATCACCCGTGTCGGAGCCACCAAGGTGAAGCTGGCGCGTGCCAAGAGTTTCGCTGCGCAAACCCGGCTCGGCGAGGGCACGCTCCTCGAGGACCCACTGTTCGCCGCCCGCCTCGCCGAACTCGAGAACGAACTCATCGCTCTCGAGCTGACTCAGCTGCGGGTCGTGGCCAGCTCGTCCGACGGCAAGCCGAACCCCGCATCCTCGCTGCTCAAGATGCGCGGTTCGGAACTTCAGCAGGCCGCCACCGAACTCTTCGTCGACATCGCAGGCCCGGATTCGCTCCCCGCCGGCGCGGACGACATCGATTCGCCGGAGTGGGCCCAGCTCACCACCGGGACCTACCTCAACAACCGCAAGGTGACCATCTACGGCGGGTCGAGCGAAGTGCAGCGTTCGATCATTGCTTCCTCGATTCTCGGACTGTGAGGCCAAGGACATGAACTTCGATCTCGATACCGAACAGGACCTGCTCCGCAAGACCGTCCGCGACCTGCTCGCCGATGCGTACGACGTGGAGACCCGCAACCGCGTGGCAGAAGGCGATCTCGGCTGGAGCCGCGAATTGTGGCAACAGCTCGCCGAACTCGGTGTGCTCGGCCTGCCGTTTCCCGAGAAGCACGGCGGAATGGGTGCCGGGCCCGTCGAGGTGATGGCCGTCGCGACCGAACTCGGCGCGGCCCTCGCTCCCGAACCGGTGCTCGCTGCCGTGTACCTGCCCGGCGGGCTCGTCGCGGAGGTCGGCAGCGACGACCAGCGGGGCGACTTCCTGCCGCGGCTGTCCGAAGGAACGCTGTTGATGGCGTTCGCGCACGACGAACCCGGAACCCGCTGGCCGTCCATGTCCGTCACCACCACCGCTGTGCGTAGCGGCGATTCATGGACTCTGACCGGACGCAAGAACCCTGTGCTCCACGGTGATTGCGCCGAGACGCTGATCGTCTCAGCGCAGCTGCCCGACGGCGGCGTGGGTCTGTTCATCGTTTCCGCCGACGCCGACGGGCTCACCCGCACGTCGTACCGAACGAACGACGAGCGCCGCGCTGCGCAGATCGTGCTCGACGGCGTTGCTGCTGTCGCGCTCGGTGAGGCCACCGACGCGTCGGCCGCGATCGTCGCGGCACAGGTCCGAGCGCAGGCGGTGCTGTGCGCCGAGGCGACCGGCGCGATCGATCGAGCAGTGCGCGCCACGGCGGATTACCTGAAGCAGCGCAAGCAGTTCGGTGTTCCGCTCGCGACGTTCCAGGCCCTGACACACCGCGCCGCCGACATGTACGTGCAGTACGAACTGGCGGCGAGCATGAGCCTGTACGCGACCATGGCGCTGGCCGACGGCATCGTCGACCCGGTGATCGCTTCGCGTGCGAAACTGCAGGTCGGCCGGTCGGCACGCAAGATCGGGCAGGAGGCGGTGCAGATGCACGGCGGTATCGGTGTCACCGCAGAACACTCCATCGGGCACTACCTGAGCCGGCTCACCGCGATCGAGCACACTCTCGGCACCATGGACGACCACTTGCGGGTGCTTGCCGCAGGTGTCGGCGACTACGAGCGTGTGGAGATCGCCGGTATGTGACGCGAGCTCACTCGCGAACCGCGATCCCCGACGCGCGCAACACGAATGCGGCCTCGGGCCCGATGATCTCGTCGACCAATGTCAGGAACCGGTCGACGAACGCGGGCCCGTGGGCCGCTTCGGTCGGATCATCCGGGTCCTGCGGGTCGAGGTGATGTGCGAGTTCGTGCAACACGACGAGTTCGCGGAACGCCCATGCCTGATTGCCGCGATGTACTGGGAGAGCGATGGTTGCGCAGTCGCTCTCGTAGTGCGCCGCGGTGTTTCCCGACCGCGCACGGACTCGCACAGGCAGTGCTGCGCGCGACCAACGCGCACGCACCCAGTTCAGGGCAAGCACCTTGTCGACGTACTGCTGCGCGGACTCGAGCGATGCGAAACGCCGTTCGATCGGCAAGGTGACGTGGGACCCGGCCACTTCGACGGCGCGCAGGCCGCGCTCGTCCGCGAGATCGAACATGCGCCGGACGAGCGACTCTGCCTCGTACACAGACGTTCTCTGTGTATCGCGCACCTTGGTCACGATTCCAGCCTCCTCGCGGCAGGTGGTAGTTCGGGTGAGCCGCCGAGTCGCGCCGTGCGCCCAGCGCGGTCGCCGGCGCGTTGCGCGTCGGCGGATCGTGTCGCCACACGGTTCCCCCGCCAGCTTCCTCGCGCCTGCGAGGTCGTGCGGTAGAAATCGCGCAACTCGAGTTCCTTGCCGCGAAGGACGAGGGCGGTGCCGGGCGTCGATTCCTCGGCTTCGCGCTCGGTGTCCTGTTTCGCTTCGGCGAGGCGCGCACCGATTCGCGCGGCGAACGCCGACTGGAAGTTCAGGCGTGCGGTGACGCCCGCGACGGGTTTGCGCACCTTTGTGCGGACCTGTCGGCCTCCGCGGCGTTCGATCGCCGTCCGCACCGTCGTCTCGTCCTTGTAGGTGCCCGAGCGCAGGTATGCGTCGGAGGCGCGCACCATCTGCACCAGCAGCGACGAGTAGAGGGCCTCGCAGACGTCGATGTCGGCGGCGAAACCGTACGCGTAGATCACCGTGGAGGTCGCGGTGATGTCGCACTGGACGTCGTTGGCCGCGGCGATCGCCAGGAACAGCTGCGCATACGTCCGCAGTCCCTTCTTCCCGGCCTCCCCGATGGTGACGAGTCGCTGGACGGGCGCCGCACGGCGCTGCCTGGCGGTCGTGTGGGCGCGGGCCACTGCGAGATCGACCGAGGCGGATGTCGCAAGCCGCTGGGCGGCGGCGAGGAAGGCGTCGGCCTCGTGCGGATTGTCGGTCGACTCCGCCTGCCGCAACAGGCCGCCGATGCGGGTCAGCATCTTGTCCGAACTCACGCGTCGAGCGTAGAGGGTCGTGCCGACAGCAGCCCGGCGACGCACTGCACTTGATTGCATATGCACCTGGTTGCATACTCTTCCCATGGCACTCGAACACGCGCTGCTCGTCTCACTCGACGAGCGCGCCGGATCCGGCTACGAGCTGGCTCGTCGCTTCGACAAATCCATCGGTTTCTTCCACAGTGCGACCCATCAGCAGATCTACCGGGTCCTGCGACGGATGGAAGAACGCGGGTGGGTCACATGCGAGACCGTGCTGCAGGACGGCCGCCCCGACAAGAAGATCTACACGGTGGCCGTAGCCGGTCATGCCGAACTCGATCGCTGGATCGCGCAGCCGTCGGAACCCGACCACCTGCGCAGCGAGCTGGCCGTCAAGATCCGGGCCGCCCGTCCCGGCACCCTGCCCGAGTTGCTTGCGGAGATCACCCGCCACCGCGACGCTCACGACGCTCGCCTCGACGTCTATCGACTCATCGAGAAACGGGACTTCCCGGCGCAGGCCTCCCTCAGTGGCCCGGCGTTGCACCAGTACCTGGTGCTGCGCGGTGGCATCCGTGTCGAGGAAGGTTTCCGCGACTGGTGCCAGGACATGCTCGACGCCCTCACGCCCCCTTCTGAACAGGAACAACCGTGACAACTGCCGACTCCTACCCGACCTTGCTGTCGCCGCTCGACCTCGGGCCGATCACCCTGCCCAATCGTGTGATCATGGGCTCGATGCACACCGGGCTCGAGGACCGCGCCAAGAACACCGGCCGACTCGCCGCCTACTTCGCAGAACGCGCCCGCGGTGGTGTTTCGCTCATCGTGACCGGCGGTTACGCACCGACCCGGACCGGATGGCTGTTGCCGTTCGGAGCCAAGCTCACCAACCGGATCGAGGCCCGGCGACACCGCACGATCACCGACGCCGTGCACGCCGAAGGCGGCCGAATCGTGTTGCAGATCCTGCACGCGGGCCGGTACAGCTATTGGCCGCTGAGTGTGTCGGCATCGTCGATCAAGGCACCCATCAACCCGTTCCGGCCGCGGCGACTCACCTCGTGGGGTGTGCGCAGACAGATCCGCGCATTCGTCCGGTGCGCCAGGCTCGCGCAGCAGGCCGGCTACGACGGAGTCGAAATCATGGGTGGCGAAGGGTATTTCATCAACCAATTCCTCGCGGAGCGGACCAATCGGCGCACCGACGAGTGGGGCGGCAGCCCCGAGAAGCGTCGCCGCCTTGCGGTGGAAATCGTTCGCGGTGTCCGCGAGGCCGTAGGCCCCGACTTCGTGATCTCCTTCCGGCTGTCGATGGCGGATCTCGTCGACCGCGGCCAGAGCTGGGACGAAATCGTCGCTCTTGCACAAGAAGTCGAGTCGGTAGGTGCAACCCTGCTGAACACCGACATCGGCTGGCACGAATCGCGGGTACCGACGATAGTCACCTCTGTGCCCCGCGCCGCCTTCGTCGACTTCACGGCCAGGCTCGCAAAGCACGTGAGCATCCCGGTCGCGGCGTCCAACCGTATCAACATGCCCGAGACCGCAGAGGAAATCCTCGCCGACGGTCGCGCACACCTGGTGTCGCTCGCACGGCCCATGCTCGCCGATCCCGACTGGGTGCGGAAGGCCGCAGCAGGCACACCCGACGAGATCAATACCTGTATTGCCTGCAATCAGGCCTGTCTCGACCACGCCTTCGTGAACAAGCAAGTTTCGTGCCTGCTCAACCCGCGGGCGGGCCGTGAGACCGAACTGCTGCTCTCGCCCACGCGTCGCAGCAAGTCGGTCGCGGTCGTCGGAGCAGGCCCCGCGGGCCTGTCGGCTGCGGTCAACCTTGCGCGCCGCGGGCATCGCGTCAGCCTGTTCGAAGCAGATGCGCAGATCGGTGGTCAATTCGGTATCGCGCGGCTCATCCCGGGGAAGGAGGAGTTCGCCGAAACCTTGCGGTACTACACGCGGCAACTCGAGCTCACCGGTGTCGACGTCAGGTTGAATACGCGCGCAACGGTCGCCGATCTGACCGACGGATTCGACGAGGTTGTCGTCGCGACCGGTGTCACGCCGCGAGTTCCGGCCATCGACGGCATCGATCATCCCAGCGTGCTGACCTATGCGCAGGCCGTGCGCGGCGGTGCGCCGATCGGTGAGCGCGTCGCGGTGATCGGCGCGGGCGGAATCGGCGTGGACGTTTCCGAATTTCTCACCCATGACACCTCCCCGGCGACGGATCTCGCCGAGTGGAAGCGTGAGTGGGGTGTCAGCGACGATGAGGATGCGCCCGGTTCGTTGGCCACCCCGCATCCCTCGCCGTCGCCTCGCGAGGTCTATCTACTGCAGCGCACTCCCGGGCGCATCGGAGCGAAACTGGGCAAGACCAGCGGCTGGGTGCATCGGGCGGCGCTGAAACACAAGGGTGTCCACGAGCTCTCGGGAGTGGGTTACGAACGCATCGACGACGACGGCCTGCACATCAGTCTCGGCAAGGACGGCAGCGAGCGCCGGGTGCTCGCCGTCGACACCATCATCGTGTGCGCCGGACAGGAATCGGTGCGCGACCTCGTGGACGGGCTCACTCTCGCCGGCATCACGACGCATGTGATCGGCGGCGCCGACGTCGCAGCGGAGCTCGACGCCAAGCGCGCGATCGAGCAGGGCACCCGGCTCGCCGACCGGATCTGAGAGCGAATCGCGGGGCCGAAAACGCTGACGGAATCGTTCCGCGACCGCGAAGATCGGTGGAATGGACACCGCGGTCGAATTCGTCACCGACATCAACGACTGGTACTGGTATGCGGTCATCGCGCTACTCGTCGGATCCGGACTGTATTACTCGTTCCGGTCCAGGTTCATCCAGATTCGGCTGATTCCCGACATGCTGCGGTCCATCGTGGAGAAGGCCGAGGACCTCCCCGACGGGGAGAAAGGGATCTCGGCGTTCCGGGCATTCTCCATTTCCGCAGCGTCGCGGGTAGGAACGGGCAACATCGCGGGCGTCGCGATCGCGATCAGTATCGGCGGACCCGGCGCACTGTTCTGGATGTGGGCGATGGCGCTGATCGGCGCCTCCACCGCATTCGTCGAGTCGACTCTCGCGCAGCTGTACAAGGTGCGCGACAAGGGCGCGTTCCGGGGCGGACCGGCCTACTACATGCAATACGGGCTCGGTAAACGGTGGATGGGCATGATCTTCGCGGTGATCATCACGATCACCTACGGATTCGTGTTCAACGCCGTGCAGACCAACTCGATCGTCGACGCGGTGTCGAGTTCGGTGGGTGAGAAGACGACGGGTCTGCAGGTCGGTATCGGCATCGCGGTGGCGATCCTCGTCGCTCTGGTCATTTTCGGTGGGGTGCGGCGGATCTCGAGTGTGTCGCAGGTGGTGGTTCCGCTCATGGCCATCGCCTACCTGATCATCGGAATCATCGTGGTGGTCCTCAACCTCGATGAGGTCCCCGGGATGTTCAAGCTGGTGTTCGAGAACGCCTTCGGCATCCGCGAGGTCGCGGGAGGCGGGTTCGGTGCCGCGTTCATGTACGGCATCCGGCGCGGCCTGTTCTCGAACGAGGCCGGCATGGGTTCGGCGCCGAACGCCGGCGCGACCGCATCGGTGTCGCATCCGGTCAAGCAGGGCCTCGTGCAGAGCCTCGGCGTCTACTTCGACACGTGGCTGGTGTGTTCGATCACCGGATTCATCATCCTGCTGTCCGAGCCGGAGTTCGGGTCGGGCCTCGAAGGCGCCGCGCTGACGCAGAACGCGATGGCCTTGCAGCTCGGCGACTGGACCGTGCACTTCCTCGCCGTCCTCATCTTCTTCCTCGCATTCACCTCCGTCATCGGCAACTACTACTACAGCGAATCGAACATCGAGTTCCTCACCGGTTCGCGGAAGGCCCTGCCCTATCTGCGTTCGGCCGTGGTGGTGTGCGTGTTCCTCGGCGCGATCGGGTCGGTGCCGCTGGTGTGGGCGCTCGCCGATCTGGCGATGGGCGTGATGGCGACGGTCAACCTCATCGCGCTGATCCCGTTGTCGGGTATCGCGTACGCCCTGTTCCACAACTACAGCGCGCAACGCAAGCAGGGACGCGACCCGGTCTTCCATCGTGGCGATGTGCCGGGGGTCCGTGGGATCCAGGTGTGGGGCGACGACGACGCGCCGGTGGCGGTGGACCGCGAAGACGCACGGTAGATTCCGGTAGCGCACGAGCGTGTCCGCTTCGGAAAGGATCTGCGATGGCCTCGGTGACCTTCGACAAGACGACGTGTCTGTTCCCCGGCTCGAGTACACCTGCGGTCGACGCACTGGATCTCGAGATCGAGGACGGCGAGTTCCTTGTCCTGGTCGGGCCCTCCGGTTGCGGTAAGTCGACGTCGCTGCGGATGCTGGCAGGACTCGAACAGGTGCACAGTGGCCGCATCCTCATCGGAGACAACGACGTCACCGCGCAGGATCCGAAGGAACGCGACATCGCGATGGTGTTCCAGAACTATGCGCTGTACCCGCACATGTCGGTGGCCGAGAACATGGGATTCGCGCTCAAGCTCGCGAAGACCCCGAAATCCCAGATCCGTGAGCGGGTCACCGAGGTCGCCAAGATGCTCGATCTCGAGCAGTACCTCGACCGCAAACCGAAGGCCCTCTCCGGTGGCCAGCGGCAGCGCGTCGCAATGGGGCGTGCGATCGTGCGGGAACCGCAGGTGTTCCTCATGGACGAGCCGTTGTCCAACCTCGACGCGAAGCTGCGCGTCCAGACCCGCACCCAGATCGCCCAGCTGCAGCGCAGGCTCAACACCACCACCGTCTACGTCACACACGACCAGGTGGAAGCCATGACGATGGGCGACCGCGTCGCTGTGCTGGAGAAGGGCATCCTCCAGCAGTGCGCGTCGCCGCGCGTGCTCTACAACCAGCCGGCCAACGTGTTCGTCGCCGGTTTCATGGGCTCACCCGCAATGAATCTGTTCACCCTCCCCGTCGTCGAACGCGGAGTCATGGTGGGCGACGTCCACGTCCAGGTGCCCCGCGACATCCTCGGGCAGGTGACCGAGACCGAGGTGACGATCGGCATCCGTCCGGAGCACCTCGAGATCGCCTCCGACGGGCTCCCCGTCGATGTGGACGTCCTCGAGGAATTGGGATCCGACGCCTACGTGTACGGCAACGCCACGATCGGTGGGATCCGCCAGGAGATCGTGGCTCGTAGCGACTGGCGAACTCCACCGCAGAAGGGGGACCGCGTTCACCTGCGGTTCGACCCCAACCACGTGCACGTGTTCAAGACCTCGGACGGTTGTCGCATCGGCTGAATCGGTCGGTTCCGGCGTATTCGGCCATTGGGATCGCCGACACAGAACCGATCAAGGATGGGTGGAATGCCGACTTTTCGAGGTGGCCCGTGCCACAGTAGTGGCCGGTGTCGGTGCCTCAGGGGTTACCGGCGAGTTGTTTTTCCGATCTCACACGGGAGATGTACATGGCTTTGAACAAGAAGGCGATGCGCAGAGCTGCCATCGCCGCCTCCTCGGCGGCGCTGCTGGTTCTGACGGCGTGTGGTTCCGACGACGGTGGCAGCGACACCGGCTCGACCGACACGGGCGCCGCCGCATCCGGTGAGGGCCGCGGTCCGATCACCATCGTCGAGGGCCAGGACCCCTTGAACGCGGCGCTCGAGAACATCATCGCCGACTGGAACGCCGAGAACCCCGACGAGCAGGTCACCTTCAAGCCGCTCGCACGCGAGGCCAACGACCAGTACGCCGATATCGCGCAGCGCATGCAGGCGCAGAGCGACGAGTACGACCTCGTCGCCGTCGACGTCACGAACACCGCCGAGTTCGCCGCCAACGGCTGGCTGCTGCCGCTCGAGGGCGACAACGCGATCGACACCGACGGGCTGCTGCCCGCGACCGTCGAATCGGGCACCTACAACGGCACGCTCTACGCGGCTCCGAAGAACACCAACGGTGCGTTCCTCTACTACCGCACCGACCTCGTCGATCAGGCACCCGCCACGTGGGACGACCTGAAGGCCGAGTGCCCGAAGGCAGAGGAAGCGGGTATCGCCTGCTACATCGGTCAGTTCAGCAACTACGAGGGCCTGACGGTCAACGTCACCGAGATCGTCAACGCCTTCGGCGGCAGCTTCGTCGCCGAGGACGGCCTCACTCCCGCGATCGACGACAAGACGGCCGAGGGCCTGCAGTTCATCGTCGACTCGTTCGAGGACGGCACCATCCCGGCAGCCGCGCAGACCTACACCGAGGGCGAGTCGCAGACCGCATTCGGCAACGGTGAGGCCATGTTCATGCGTACGTGGCCCGGCTTCTACACCGACGGTGAGCAGTCGTCGGTCGCCGGTAAGTACGGTATCGCCGTTCTCCCGGGTGTCGACGGCCCGGGTGTGTCCACCCTCGGTGGCTACAACGTCGGCATCAGCGCGTTCACGGATGCTCCGGCCACAGCCCGCGACTTCCTCGAGTTCATGCAGACCCGTCAGTCGCAGGAGTACTACGCCGAGGTCGGCGGCGCACCGGTCCTCGCCGAGGTCTACGACGACCCGGAGATTCTCGAGCAGTACCCGTACTTCTCGACGCTGAAGGAAGCGCTCGAGAGCGCGAAGCCGCGTCCGTCGTCGCCGTACTACTCGGCCGTGTCGAAGGCGATCTCCGACAACGCCTACGCTGCGATCCGGGGAGAGAAGCCCGTCCAGCAGGCCCTGGACGACACGCAGGCCGGCATCGAAACCGCCGGCAACTGATCCACTAGGAGCAGTAGATGGCAGAACCGCAGGTCGGAAAGCCGGCGGATCCGCCACATGACACCGCGGTCGGGACCGATGGTCCCGGCCGCGGACGTGTGGCCGGTCGGCACCGTGCGCCCGCGCCGCCGCCGATGACCGCTCCGCCGGCCAAGGCCCGGCGGAAGGTGCCGGTGTGGATGTTCATCGCGCCGTCGATGATCGTCCTCGCAGTGATCATCCTGTACCCGCTCGGCAGAGCGATCTGGATGTCGCTGCACGGCGACGCGAAGACGCTCGACCCCGATACGGGCCGGTTCGTCACGGGCGGGTTCGTGGGTATCGAGAACTACACCCGCTGGATCACCCAGACCTGCGGTACTGCCACCGGTTCGATCCCCTGCCCGCCGGGAACCCTCGGTTCTCAGTTCTGGCAGTCGATCTTCAACACCTTCTTCTTCACTGTCGTGACGGTGTCGATCGAGACAGTGATCGGTTTCGCGATGGCGCTCGTGATGGCCAAGTCGTTCCGGGGCCGCGGTCTGCTGCGTGCGTCGGTTCTGGTGCCGTGGGCCATCCCCACCGCAGTGACCGCCAAGCTGTGGTTCTTCATCTTCGCCAACGACGGTATCGCCAACAAGATGCTCGGCACAGACATCCTGTGGACCGCCGATCCGTGGCCCGCCCGATTCGCGATCATCGTCGCCGACGTGTGGAAGACCGCGCCGTTCATGGCGTTGCTCATCCTCGCGGGCCTGCAGATGATTCCGTCGGATGTGTACGAGGCTGCGAAGGTCGACGGCGCGAACGCCTGGCAGCGCTTCACTCAGATCACGTTGCCACTCGTCAAGCCCGCGCTCATGGTGGCGATCCTGTTTCGCACGATGGACGCGCTGCGCATGTACGACCTGCCGGCCATCATGATGGGCTCCAACCCCGCGACCTCGACGATTTCCGTGCTGGTGGTCGACCAGATGCGCCAGGGCGCCAACTCGGCGTCCGCGTTGTCGACGATCACATTCCTCATCATCTTCGCGGTCGCCTTCATCCTGGTGCGGTTCCTCGGCGCCAATGCGGTCAGTACCCAGGAGAAGCAGCGGAAGGGAGACATGGCATGACCGGCACGATCACTGCCTCCGAGACGTCTGCCGACGAGACTCCGCCGCCCGGCCCCAAGCGGGCGGGCAGGTTCCGGATGGGAACGATCGGCACCTATATCGGGGTGGCGCTCATCGTCGTCTGGGGGCTCGCTCCGTGCTACTGGATGATCGTCACCGCGTTGCGCGATCCTGCCGACACGTTCAGTACGAGTCTGTGGCCGACGAATCCGACCCTGCAGAACTTCGCCGATGCGCTCGACCCGGACGCCAAGGTCAACTTCTCCCGCGCGCTGATGAACAGCGTCATCATCGCCGGGGCAACCACGCTGATCGCACTGCTCATCGGTGTGTTCACCGCGTACGCGCTTTCGCGTTTCGAGTTCCGGGGCAAGTACTTCGTCACCGGCATCATCCTCGGTGCTTCGATGTTCCCCGTTGTCGCGCTCGTGACCCCGTTGTTCCAGTTGTTCACCGACATCGGCTGGATCGGCAGCTATCAGGCGCTGATCATCCCGAATATTTCGTTCGTGCTTCCGCTGACGGTCTACACCCTCACGTCGTTCTTCTCGGAGTTGCCGTGGGAACTCGAGGAGGCCGCGCGCATGGACGGGGCGACGCGCGGGCAGGCATTCCGCTTGATCATGCTGCCGCTCGCGGCGCCCGCGTTGTTCACCACTGCGATCCTCGCGTTCATCGCGACGGTCAACGAATATCTGCTCATGTCGCAGCTCTCGAGTGAACGGACGGCCCCGGTGACGGTGGCGATGGCGCGGTTCACGGGCACCGACCCTTATGTGACGCCGTATGCGTCGATCATGGCCGGTGGCACGTTGGTGATGGTGCCGCTGGTCGTGATGGTGCTGATCTTCCAGCGTCGGATCATCTCGGGCCTGACGGCGGGTGGCGTGAAGTCGTGAGTCGTCGCCTCCCCCGCCGTCAGCGACTCGAGATGCTGCTCGGTGTCATCACGGTCTTTGCCGTGATGGCGGTGGTGGGGGCTGTCGCGGAAATGTTGTCACCGGAGCCGGGTATCGTGCCGTCATTGGTGCTGGCAGGGTTCGCGCTTGCGTGGTGGTTCACATACCGTGCGTGGCGTCGCACAGAGCCGTAGTAGTGCTGCGCACACAATCTGCGTAGTGCTGCGCACACATTCGGCGTCGTGCTGCGCACACATTCGGCACAGTGCTGCGTACGTCACTTATGCGCGTGACTTCGCACCATGCTGTCGGCAGGATGGAAGAATCTGCCGAGGCCCATTCTGGAGAAAGTGGTACGTGTGAGTCCCCCGAATCCGTCGACGTCCAGCAGCGGACGCGCTTCCGCTGGTTCGAAGTCACGGCGGTGGCGAATTGTCCGGTATGTCGTACTCGTGGTGGTTGCGCTGCTGGTTCTCGTGCCGATCGGAGTGTTCGCTGGCGCGTACGTCTCGGCAGAGGTACCCCGCCCCTCCGACATGACGACCAACCAGATCGCTCGCATCTATGCTGCCGATGACACCACCGAGATCAGCCGAGTGGTGCCACCGGAGGGCAATCGCGTCGAAGTCGGCATCGACGAGGTCCCCGCGCACGTGCGCAACGCCGTGCTCTCGGCCGAGGACCGCGACTTCTACAGCAACCCCGGTTTCTCGATCTCCGGATTCGCTCGCGCGGCCCGCGACAACGTCATGGGCAAGGACACCGCCGGCGGCGGCTCCACGATCACCCAGCAGTACGTCAAGAACGTGCTGGTCGGCGCCGACCGCACCCTCACGCGCAAGATGAAGGAGCTGGTCATCTCGTCGAAGATGGCCCGCGAATGGTCGAAGGACGAGATCCTCGAGGCGTACCTGAACACCATCTACTTCGGCCGCGGCGCCTACGGCATCGCCGCGGCGTCGCAGGCGTACTTCGGGAAGGCGGTCGGCGACCTGACGGTTTCCGAGGGCGCGGTCCTCGCGGGCGTGATCCAGACACCGTCGTCGCTCGATCCCGAGTTCAATCGTCCCGCGATCGAGGCGCGCTGGAACTACGTCCTCGACGGCATGGTCGATATGGGCGTGCTCGATCCCGGTGACCGCGCCGAAGCCGCCTTCCCGGAGACCGTCCCGTCCGATCAGCTGGCGCGCGCCAACGAGGCGCCCGGCCCCGAAGGACTGATCCGCACCCAGGTGCTGCGTGAGCTTTCTGCAGCGGGGATCAGCGAACAGGTGCTCAACACCGAGGGGCTGCGCATCGTCACCACGATCGATCCGGTGGCCCAGCAGGCGGCGGTCGACGCGGCGCGGGGCAACCTCGAGGGCGAACCCGAGGACCTGCGCACTGCCGTGGTGTCCGTCGACCCGCGCTCGGGCGCGGTGCGGGCGTACTACGGCGGCGAGGAAGGCGCGGGTTACGACTATGCGCAGGCGCCGCTCCAGACCGGTTCGTCGTTCAAGGTGTTCGGTCTGGTCGCGGCTCTGCGTGAGGGCATCGGCCTCGGCGCGCGCTACGACAGCACCCCGCTGACCGTCGGCAGCATCGAGATCAACAACGTCGAAGGCGAGTCGTGCGGTAAGTGCACGATCGCGGAGGCGACGAAACGATCGCTGAACACCAGCTTCTATCGGCTGATGATGTCCATGGAGAACGGTCCGCAGAAGATCGCCGACGCGGCGCACGACGCCGGTATCCCGATGGAGATCCCCGGGGTGGAGGGTACTTCGCTCACCGAGGCGAACGGCATCCCGGAAGGGGGCATCGTGCTCGGCCAATATCAGTCCCGCGTGATCGACATGGCGTCGGCGTATGCCACGCTCGCGGCGTCGGGCACCTTCCATCAGCCGTATTTCGTGCAGAAGGTCACCACGTCCGACGGTGAGGTGCTCCTCGACCGGCCTGCGTCCCCCGCGGAGGATCGCATCGACCCGGCCGTGGCCGACAACGTCAGCCAAGCGCTGCTGCCCGTCGCGGCGTACTCGCGTGGCCACGCGCTTGCCGGCGGGCGACCGTCGGCTGCGAAGACCGGCACCACCCAGCTCGGTGACACAGGCATGAACAAGGACGCGTGGATGGTCGGGTACACCCCGTCGCTGTCGACCGCCGTGTGGATCGGCACCGCCGATGCGGGGCCGATCACCAATCTGTGGGGTGGCTCCATCTACGGCTCCAGTCTTCCTTCCGACATCTGGAAGGACACGATGGACACCGCGCTCGCGGGCACCGATGTGGAGAGTTTCCCGTGGCCCGACCCGATCGGTGGACAGGCGGGAGTGCCCGCCGACGCGGGTATCAGCACCCCGACGACCACCGGGCGTCCGGTACCCGGGTTCGAACTCCCCGATCTGAGCGACCTGCCGCCGATCACGATCCCGGCGCCGCCGGTCGAGATCCCGCCGGAGGTTCAGTTACCGCCGCAGATCGAGGTCTTCCCAGGCGTCACGATCCAGATCCCGGGGATGTGACGCCGGGGTCGTCGAGAACGACGGCCCGCAGCACGATGATGCTGTAGTCGACAACATCGTCGACCGAGGTATCCGGGGCGGCGGTGCGATCGACCGCAAGTGATTCGACCATCGACCACCAGCCGCGCAGTCTCATGGTGGTGAGCGGATTCGGCGTTGCTCTTGTTGCGGTCAGGATTCGTCCGACCATCGTGTTCCTGACCTCGTCGTGGATCTCGAGGATCTGCGGGTCGGCACCGAATCCGCCGTGGAAGAAGGCCTGGTAGTTGTCGCTGTGTCGGTCGACGAACGAGACGAATGCGTTCAGGCACGCCCGAAGCGGGTCGGGGTCGTCCGGGTCCGGTGTGGCCGCGCGCAGCATACGGCGGGACGCGGCGCCCACGACCGCCACGTAGAAGTCCTGCTTCGTGGGGAAGTACCGGAAGAGCAGGCCGCGTGAGATACCGGCGATCTCGGCGACGCGGTCGATCGACAGTGCGTGGATCGGGCGGTTCGACAACTCTTGAAGGCCCACCGCGACGAGCTGGCGTCGACGCTCTTCGGGTGGCAGCCGGCGTCTGACATCCGGGACTTGTCGGGGAGTACTCACCCCGCTAGCCTAACTGAGCATTGCTCAATTGAGGACGGAGCCTTCATGGATTTCGGACAGTCCGCGCGGAGCCTCGACTATCTCGAGCGTCTGCGCAGCTTCATCGCCGCCGAGGTCGAACCTGTCGAACGGCAGGTCCGTGCCGGGCGGAGCGAGGGGCTCGCCCAGCGTCGCGACGCCACCGGAAGCTGGTCCGTCGCGCCGGAATTCCGAGAACTGCAGCGCAAGGCCCGCGAGGCCGGACTGTGGAATCTCTTCCTCCCCGATCCGGACCTGGGTGCGGGCCTGTCCAACGTCGAGTACGCCCCGCTCGCCGAGGAGATGGGCCGGTCGATGTTCGCGTCGGCCGTGTTCAATTGCGATGCGCCCGACACCGGGAACATGGAGGTGCTCTACCACTACGGCAGCGCCGAACAGAAGGAGCGCTGGCTGCGTCCCCTGCTCGACGGTGAGATCCGGTCGGCGTTCTGCATGACCGAACCCGACGTCGCCTCGTCGGATGCCACCAACATGGCCGCGACCGCCGTCATCGACGGCGACGAGGTGGTCTTGAACGGACGAAAGTGGTGGAGCACAGGTATCGGGCACCCCGACTGCAGGGTGCTCATCTTCATGGGCCTGACCGACCCGAACGCGCACAAGTACCAGCAACATTCGATGGTTCTCGTCCCGATCGACACACCGGGGGTGACGATCGAGCGCATGCTCCCGACGATGGGATACTTCGACGAACCCGGTGGGCACGGCGAGGTGTCGTTCACCGACGTCCGGCTGCCCCTCGATGCGGTGATCGCCGGTCCTGGCCGCGGTTTCGAGATCGCCCAGGGCCGTCTCGGCCCGGGGCGAATCCATCACTGCATGCGTCTGGTCGGGCTTGCCGAGCACACACTCGAACTCGCGTGCCGCCGCGGACTCGACCGGAGGGCCTTCGGCAGACCGATCGTCGACCTCGGCGGTAACCGCGAACGCATCGCCGACGCGCGCATCGCCATCAACCAGCTTCGACTACTCGTCCTGCACGCCGCATGGCTGCTCGACACGCAAGGTCTGGCGGGTGCCCGATCCGCGGTTTCCGAGATCAAGGTCGCCGCGCCGCGGGTCGCGCAACAGATCATCGATTTCGCGATCCAGATCCACGGTGGCGCAGGTCTGTCCGACGACTTCCCGCTCGCCGGTGCCTGGACGGCAGCGCGGGCACTGCGTCTTGCGGACGGACCCGACGAGGTGCATCAAGGCCTCGTCGCACGATTCGAACTCGGCAAATACAACTGAGATGGGGATACAGGAGTGAGTGAACTTCCTGACAACGCGCGAGCGGTCCGCGACGAGGACGCATTCGACGTCCGGGCCGTTGCGGCATGGCTCGACGAACACGCAGGCATTCCGGGACTTCCGGAGGTGCGTCAATTCTCGGGTGGCGCGTCCAATCTGACCTACCTGCTGCGCTATCCGGATCGAGATCTCGTGCTGCGTCGTCCGCCGGCCGGGGCGAAGCCGTCGTCCGGACACGACATGGCGCGCGAGTACCGCATCCAGTCGCTGCTCGCACCGGTCTACCCGCACGTGCCTGCCATGGTCGGCATGTGCACCGACCATGGGGTGCTCGGCAGCGATTTCTACGTGATGGAACGCGTGCCCGGCACGATCCTGCGGGCCGACCCGCAGACCACCCTGGACCTGACGCCGGAACAGACCCGTGCCTTGTGCCTGCGGATCGTCGACCTGCTCGTCGAACTTCACGGTGTCGACCCCGGGACCTCCGGGCTGAACGAATTCAGCCGCGGCACCGGGTACGTCGCGCGGCAGGTCGCGGGCTGGACCGCGCGCTACGAGAAGGCCCGGACCGACAACGTCCCCGATTTCGCACGCGTCACCCGCTGGCTCGACGAGACCCAACCCGCCGACGTCGCGTCGACTGTCGTGCACGGAGATTTCCGGCTCGACAATGTGGTGCTCGACGCGGACGATCCGCTGCGGCCGGTCGCTGTGCTCGACTGGGAACTTGCGACGATCGGCGACCCGCTCATGGATCTGGGCTCGTCGCTCGCGTACTGGGTGCAGGCCGACGACGACCCGATGCTGCTCGCCACCAAGCGGCAGCCGTCGGATCTGCCCGGTATGCTCACCCGCCGTGAGATAGTCGAGTACTACTCCAGGAAATCCGGACTGCCGGTGGACAACTGGCGATTCTACGAGGTCTTCGGCCTGTTCCGGCTCGCCGTGATCGCCCAGCAGATCTACTACCGCTACCACCACGGGCACACCACCAACCCCGCGTTCAAGGACTTCTGGGTTGTCGTCGGCTACCTCGACTCCCGGTGCAACGAACTCATCGACCAACTCGAGAAGGAGGGCCGATGAGCCGGCCACAGCGACGCAACATCCTCATCACCGGAGCGAGTTCCGGACTCGGCGCGGGAATGGCCCGCGAATTCGCCGCGCGGGGACGCAATCTCGCGCTCGCCGCCCGCAGGGTGGATCGCCTCGACGCACTGCGGTCGGAACTGCTCGCCGAGCATCCGCATATTACCGTCGCGGTGCGGGCGCTGGACGTCGACCGGCACGACGACGTCTTCACCGTCTTCCGGGAGCTCGACGAGGAACTCGGTGGCCTCGACCGGGTGATCGTCAATGCCGGTCTCGGCAAAGGGCAGCCGTTGGGCACGGGCTACTTCCGTGCGAACGCGCAGACTGCTCAGACCAATTTCCTCGGGGCGCTCGCCCAGAGCGAGGCAGCGCTCGAGCTCATGCGCCCGCGCAATGCGGGGCACGTCGTCCTGATCTCGTCGATGAGCGCACTGCGCGGAATGCCGCGCAACATGACGACCTACGGCGCGTCGAAAGCGGGGGTCGCGGCCCTCGGAGAGGGGATGCGATCGGACCTGGCGGGCACCGGGATCGACGTCAGCACCATCTTTCCCGGCTACATCCGCTCGGAGATCAATGAGAAGGTGAAGAAGGTCCCGTTCATCGTCGACACCGAAACCGGTTGTCGTGCACTGGCTGCGGCGATCGAGAAGGAGCCGGCCAAGGCATACGTGCCGGGGTGGCCGTGGATCCCGCTGGCCTACGCAATGAAGGTGTTGCCGTTGTCGGTGGTACGGCGAATGTCATAACCGCCCCGAAATGGCCGAATGTCACCTTCATACAGTTGAAGTGTACGAAGGTGACATTCGGTCATGAAGGGGGATCAGTCCTCGGCGCCGATGATGAAGGCCTCGAGCTCGGTACGAGCCTTGTCGTCGGCCATCTGGACCGGCGGGGACTTCATCAGGTAGGCAGATGCCGGGAGGATCGGGCCACCGAGGCCGCGGTCCTTGGCGATCTTCGCGGCGCGGATCGCGTCGATGATGATGCCTGCGGAGTTCGGCGAGTCCCACACCTCGAGCTTGTACTCGAGGTTCAGGGGGGCGTCGCCGAAGGCACGGCCCTCGAGGCGGACGTATGCCCACTTGCGGTCGTCGAGCCACTGAACGTAGTCGGACGGGCCGATGTGGACGTCGCGGTCGTGGACCTTGCCTGCCAGCGGGCCGTTGAGGTTCGACGTGACGGCCTGGGTCTTGGAAACCTTCTTGGACTCGAGACGCTCACGCTCGAGCATGTTCTTGAAGTCCATGTTGCCGCCGACGTTGAGCTGGTAGGTGCGGTCGAGCACGACACCGCGATCCTCGAACAGCTTCGCCATCACGCGGTGGGTGATGGTAGCGCCGACCTGCGACTTGATGTCGTCGCCGACGATCGGGACACCGGCGTCGGTGAACTTCTTGGCCCACACCGGGTCGGAGGCGATGAACACCGGGAGCGCGTTGACGAACGCCACGCCGGCGTCGATGCAGCACTGGGCGTAGAACTTGTCGGCCTCGTCGGACCCGACGGGCAGGTACGACACGAGAACGTCGACCTCGGCGTCCTTGAGTGCCTGGACGACGTCGACGGGCTCGGCGTCGGAGAGTTCGATGGTCTCGGAGTAGTACTTGCCGATGCCGTCGAGGGTGTGGCCGCGCTGGACGGAGACGCCCGTCGGCGGCACGTCCGTGATCTTGATGGTGTTGTTCTCGCTGGCGTTGATCGCCTCGGAGAGATCGAACCCGACCTTCTTGGCATCGACGTCGAACGCGGCGACGAACTTGACGTCGCGCACGTGGTACTTGCCGAATGCGACGTGCATCAGACCGGGGACGGTCGAGGTGGCGTCGGCGTCCTTGTAGTACTCGACGCCCTGAACCAGAGACGAGGCACAGTTCCCCACGCCCACAATGGCCACGCGCACCGAGGTGCTGTTCTCACCCATGGTCGGGTTCTCCTTCTTTTCTGCTTGCTGCTGACGACTGCTCGGCGGCGATGAGTTCGTTGAGCCAGCGGACTTCGCGTTCGCTGGACTCGAGGCCGAGTTGGTGTAGCTGACGGGTGTAGCGATCCAATGTGCCGCTCGCCCGCCCGATGGCGTCGCGGAGGCCTTCCCGGCGTTCCTCGACCTGGCGTCGCCTGCCTTCCAGAATCCGCATCCGCGCTTCCGCGGGAGTCCGGCTGAAGAAAGCGAGGTGAACGCCGAATCCGTCATCGGTGTAGTTCTGTGGACCCGTGTCGGCCACCAGCTCGGTGAACCGTTCCCGGCCTACCGGGGTCAGCTGGTAGACGCGACGAGCGCGCCGCTTCACCGGCCCGGGGACTCCGGCATCCTGCTCGGCGATGAGGCCATCGGCCTGCATCCGCCGCAATGTCGGATACAGCGACCCGTACGAGAAGGCGCGGAAGGCGCCCAGAAGCCCGGTCAATCGCTTGCGGAGCTCGTAACCGTGCATGGGCGATTCGAGAAGCAGCCCGAGGATTGCCAGTTCGAGCAAAGGGGGCCACCTCCTACGTCCGTTCGAACCTAACCGACTGATGCGATGCAAAACTATATCGCACCGATATATAGAACCATACGCCTGTCCCCAACCCGCCCCTCAGAGAAGTGCACCCCACAGAACGACAGCGACAGCGACGACCGCCACACCGGCGATCATCGGGGCGATCAGTCCCCCGGCGGCCTTTCGGCCCCGTCACCCTCGGATTCGACCGGCGGTTCCAGGTCGCGAACGAGGTCGGCGAGTTCCGGCAGTGTTGTCGCTGTTTCGGTGCGTGCGACGAGGTCGCGCCGTTGTTCTGCCGTCAACTGCCCCTCGTCATAGGCAGCATCGAGACGGGTGCGTGCGCGAAGACGGTCGCTGTCGCGAACTCGGGTCTGAGGCGATCGTCGGCGAATCACGGCAGAAGCGTAGTTCGTCCGGAATGGGTCTGCCGTGTACAGGACCGAGCACACTCCGCGGCCACTTGCACTTGGGCCGCACGTACTCTGGAGCCCGTGCAAACTCAGCGGCAGGTGGTGGACTACGCGTTGCAGCGGCGGTCGCTGCTCGCCGAGGTCTACTCGGGGAGACGCGGCGTGGCCGAGGTCTGCGATGCAAGCCCTTACCTGCTGCGAGCCGCAAAGTTCCACGGCACGGGCAGTGAGGTCGTGTGCCCTATCTGCCGCAGGGAGCAGCTGACCATCGTTTCGTGGGTCTTCGGCGACAAGCTCGGAGCGGTTTCCGGTTCCGCGCGCACTCCCGAAGAGTTGACCCGCCTGGCCTCCAGCCAGGAGGAATTCTCCGTCCACGTGGTCGAAGTTTGCCGAACCTGCAGTTGGAACCACCTGGTGCAGTCGTACGTTCTCGGTGCGCAACCCGCGCCGAAGCGGCCCCGTCGTCGATCGACGGGTGCAAATCGACGCACCGCGAGCGAGTGAACGGTCGCCGGACGACGTGACATCGACGTGCCCGACGGTGTACACAGCTGCACAAGACCGAACGACCGAGTCGTCGACCCCCTGTCCGAGGACGGATTCGAGGATCGGGCGTAACGCGTCGCGCCGACATTTGGAGAAACGTACGTGAGTTCCACCGACAACGAACCCGAGGACAACCGGGCGGTTCCGCCCCAGCCGAACGGTCCCGGCGGTATCCCGCCGCAGCGGCCGACACCGGATGGTGCGTCCGCTCCGGGGCGTCCGCTGCCGCCTCCACCGCGTCAGCAGGGGTCGGGGCAACCTCCGGGTCCAGGTCCACGGCCGCCGCTCCCCCCTCACGGGCGTCCGCAGCAGCAACCGCCCGGGCGTGGCGGGCTTCCGCCGCAGCAGCCGGGCCCTCGTCCGGCCGGCCCCCAGCAGCAAGGACCGCAGGGTCCGCTGCCCGGCCGCGGTGGGCCGCCGCCCCAGCAGGGGCGGAGACTTCCGCCCCAGGGGCCGGGGCAGCCGATGCGCCCCGGCACGGGTCCCGTCCCTCAGCAGCAGCGTCCACCGCAGCAGTTCCCCGGCGGGCCTACCGATCGTGCACAGGGAAGCCCCGCCGGACGGGGTGCCCCCGCTGCCGATCCCACCCGCCGGATGCAGTCCGGTGCGCCGAACAGTCAGGAGCAAGCGGCAGTCAGGCAGCCCCCGCCGCGGGCAGCTGCCTCCGCTCCCGGTTCCGCCGGTGGCCCGCCCGCGGGGACACCTCCCACGGGTGGCCCCGGCGATGGATCCGGGGGCGATGGCCGGAAGCGGCGTATGCCGTGGCGCACGATCCGGCGCATCGGTTACGTGGTGGTTGCTGCGGGCATCCTCGTTCCCATCCTCACGTTCATGCTCGCCTACATTGCGCAGGACGTGCCGAAGCCCGGTGAACTCGTCACCAACCAGGTGTCGACTATCTACAACGCCGACGGCTCGAGCGTCATCACCAAGGTCATTCCGCCTGAAGGCAACCGCAACGAGGTGGATCTCCAGGAGATCCCCGAGCATGTCCGCAACGCCGTGCTCGCGGCCGAGGACCGTGATTTCTACAGCAACTCCGGGTTCTCGATCTCAGGCTTCGCGCGTGCCGCCCGCGACAACATTCTCGGGCGTGAGAGCGCGGGCGGTGGTTCGACGATCACGCAGCAGTACGTCAAGAAGGCGCTGGTCGGCGACGAGCGGAGCCTCACGCGTAAGGCCAAGGAGCTGGTCCTGTCGGTGAAGATGGCCAACCAGTGGTCGAAGGACGAGATCCTGTCCGCCTACCTGAACACCATCTACTTCGGCCGTGGTGCGTACGGCATCTCGGCGGCCGCGACCGCGTACTTCGGTAAACCCGTCAGCGATCTGACAGTCGAGGAAGGCGCGGTCCTCGCGTCGTCGATCCAGCTGCCGTCGCTGCTGGACCCGGAACAGAACCCCGAGGGCGCCGAGGCCCGCTGGAACTATGTGCTCGACGGCATGGTGTCCGCGGGCACGCTCAACGCGCAAGACCGTGCGACGAAGCAGTACCCGGCGTACGTTCCGCTCGCCGAGCTCGACTTCGGCGACCAGTCGATGGGCCCGGAAGGGCTGATCAAGAACCAGGTTCTGGCAGAACTCTCCGCCGAAGGGATCGACGAGAACCTGCTCAACACCGCCGGTCTCGAGATCACCACGACGATCGACACCACCGCGCAGGCCGCCGCGGTCGACGCTGCGCAGTCGAACCTCGAGGGAGAGGACGAGAACCTGCGTACCGCGGTGGTGTCCGTCGACCCACACAGCGGCGCGGTGCGGGCGTACTACGGCGGCGACAGCGGCGTCGGTTACGACTTCGCGCAGGCAGGGCTGCAGACAGGCTCGTCGTTCAAGGTGTTCGGTCTGGCTGCGAACCTCGATCAGGGCAATCCGTTGTCGACGACGTACGACAGCGGTCCGCTCACCATCAACGGCATCAAGATCGGCAATGTCGAAGGTGAACAGTGCGGTGAATGCACGATCGCCGAGGCGCTCAAGCGTTCGCTGAACACGAGTTTCTATCGGATGATGCTCGACATGGAGGACGGCCCGCAGGCCATCGCCGATATGGCTCACAAGCTCGGTGTCGCGAAGGAACTCCCCGGTATCGGCGAGACCCTCACCGAACCGGGTGGCGTGGGACCGAACTACGGCATCGTCCTCGGTCAGTACCAGTCGCGAGTCCTCGACATGGCGTCGGCCTATGCGACGCTCGCGGCGTCGGGTATGCACTACGACCCGCACTTCGTGCAGAAGGTCGTCACCTCCGACGGGGAGGTGCTCCTCGACCGTGGCGCGCCGAGCGGTGAACAGGTGGTCGACGAGGCCGTGGCCGACAACACCACCGCGGCCATGACGCCGATCGCTGCCTACTCCAACGGGCATGCCCTCGCGGGCGGTCGTCCGTCGGCTGCGAAGACCGGAACCGCCCAGCTCGGCGACACCGGGTCGAACAAGGACGCGTGGATGGTCGGCTACACCCCGTCGCTGGCCACCGCGGTGTGGGTCGGTACCGAGCAGGGACTGCCACTCGAGAACAGCTGGGGCGGCATGATCTACGGGTCCGGCCTGCCGTCGGACATCTGGAAGGACACGATGGACGGAGCCCTGGAGGGCACCGATGTCGAGTCCTTCCCCAAGCCGGGCAAGATCGCCGGTGAGTCCGGTGTGCCGAGCTGGTCCGCGAAGACGACGGCCCCACCGACCAGTGACAAGCCGTCGACGTCCCGAACGATTCCGACGTTGTCGGAGGTTCCCGAGATCACGACGCAGAACGTGGAGATCTTCCCGGGTGTGACGATTCCGATTCCGGGCGTGGCGCAGGCGCCGGTCACCACGACTCCGCCGCGTGGGCCGTCGAACGACACTTCGACCTCCAAAGAGGAGGAAACCGGAAGTGACGGCTCGGACGGCAGCGACCCCACCGTGCCGTCGGCACCCACCACCACCAATCGGGTCCCCCAGTTCAACCAGTTTCCGGACGCGGCGAACGGTCGAGATTACGATGAGCTCCAGCCTGCCGGGTAGCCTCTCGGCGTGACCGTCGACGGGGAGGCCGCGCACAGGGGACACGTCTCTCCTGAGCCCCTCGCCGACGATCGTCGTTCCGTGGACTGGCGCGACACCCCGGGTCGAACCGACCCGATGGTGTCGCGCCTTTCCGCACTTGTCGGGGGACCTGTCGGCAGGCACGCACTGCTGGGCCGCACCCGCTTCTTCACGCCGCTGCGGGCGATGCTGTTGCTCGCGGTGGTGTTCTTGGCGTTGGGATGGTTCGGCAAGGCCGCGTGCATCCAGCAGGCGCCGGTCGGCCCCGACGGTGGACTCGGGTTGGACTGGAGCGACAACCGGCAGTACGTGGCGATGTGTTATTCCGACATCGTTCCGCTCTACGGTGCGGAGCGGCTCAACGAGGGCGCATTTCCGTACGCGACGTCGTGGGAGGAGCCGGGGGCGGACGGGCAGACGCAGACCCGGTATATGGAGTACCCCGTAGTTTCGGGCCTCTACCAGTACGTGTCGATGCGTGTCGCGAAGGCATGGGATTCGGTGTCGTGGTTGCCCGGTGGACTCCAGGTCGCGATCTATTTCAATGTCGTTGCCTTGGGGCTCGCGTTCGCGTGGCTCGCGACGTTGTGGGCCACCGCCAGGTCGGCCGGACGGCGAGTGTGGGATGCCGCGCTCGTCGCTGCGTCGCCGCTCGTGATGGTGCATGCGTTCACGAACTTCGATGCCTTGGCTGCGGCATTCGCGGCGGGCGGTCTGCTCGCGTGGGCTCGCCGCCGCCCCGTGCTTGCGGGGGTGCTGCTGGGGATCGGTGCCGCGACGAAGCTGTACCCGCTGCTGCTGCTCGGCCCACTGCTGGTGTTGTGTCTGCGTACCGGGAAGATGCCCGCGTTCTTCCGAACCTTCGGTGCCGCGGCAGGTGCGTGGCTGGCGGTCAATCTGCCGATCCTGCTGTTGTATCCGCGGGGATGGTACGAATTCTTCCGCTTGAATTCCGATCGCGGCGCCGACCCTGATTCGATCTACAACGTGGTGCGGTCGTTCGTCGGATGGCCGAACTGGTCCCCCTCGACGCTGAACTACGTGTCGCTGCTGCTGTTCGCGATCGCATGCGTCGGGATCGGATGGCTTGCGCTGACCGCACCTCGGCGCCCGCGACTGGCCCAGCTGTGTTTCCTGCTCGTGGCGGCATTCCTGTTCACCAACAAGGTCTGGAGTCCGCAGTACTCACTGTGGCTGGTCCCGCTCGCGGTACTCGCGATACCGCACCGCAGGGCTCTCCTCGCGTGGATGACGGTCGATGCCCTCGTGTGGGTTCCGCGCATGTTCTATTACCTCGGTCCTGACAACAAGGGCGTACCGGAGCAGTGGTTCACCGCGACGGTGGCGATCCGGGACCTCGCCGTCCTGGCGCTGTGCGCGGTGGTGTTGTGGCAGATCCGGCATCCGGTCGACGATCCCGTCCGGTACGGATTCATCGACGACCCCGTCGGTGGTGTTCTGGACCAGGCGCCCGATGCGTACCCACGGTGGCTACCGGGATGGTTGAAACCGGCACACGGCCGCGCGCCGTCGAAGGTGTCCCGACCGGTTTCTTTCGATTCGGTTTCGTTCGATCGGAGGACAGCGAAGGCCCGCACGTCGTCCTAGGCTTGTGCGAAGGGAGGGGACATGAGCACTGTGCGTGGTGGCGGAGTACTCGGACATTTCACGATGTGCGAACTCGCCTGGTCGGTGGCCGCAGGTGACGCGGCTGCGATGCCTGCGCTCCTTCGGCAGTTGTATCCTCAGGTCTCCGCGTACTGCCGGGCGCGTGCTCGCGACACCGGCGTTTCCTTCACCGAAGCCGATCGTCTGGCTCTCGAGGTGTGCCACGAGATCCTCGCCGCGGTGTCGTCGGTGGTGGGCGCCCAGCAACCGTTCGTCCGCCTTGCCTATGCGACCGCCGTGGACGCCGCCGACGCCCGGTTTGCTCGTTCGGGAGACCATGCCGGTACCCGGATGCAACGGGAGATCCTCATTCTGCGCACCATCGTCGGTCTGGACCTGGAACTGACTGCAATCGCATTGGGCATCAGTCCGCGGCGGGTGCGCGCCGAGCAGCACATAGCGTTGAGGTCGCTCCGCGCGGCCTGAGATCCTCGGGGTCGGCGGCGAGCTGCCTCAGATTCGAAGTGCCGTGAACGGCTCGATCGGGAGGTTGCGCACCACGAACCACACGGCGATCACCGCGAGCGCGATGTGCGGGGCCCACCGGTACCCGCCCCATCGGGGCATCGATGTGCCGCGAGTGCGATTCACGGTCCACAGCAAGAACATTGCGAGCAGCCCGACCGTCACGGCGACGCCCAATGCATTGAACCGAACTGCTGACGGAATATCAAGGTGCACAAGTGAATACAACATTCTCGACGCACCGCACCCGGGGCAGAGGATCCCGAAGATCGCGTAGGTGGGGCACGGCGGGATGATTCCGCCCGGGGTGGTCGGGTCGGCCCACGCCACGAACGCGCACGCGCACACCGCACCTGCCGCGACCGCGGCGGGCGCTTTCAGGCGTGCGAGGGTGCGTTCCATGAGGTCCTCAGTGAGTCGTGGCCACGACAGCGCTCAGTGAGTCGTGGCCACGACAGCGGCCCAGAACGCGAAATAAGCCACGACGAGCGCGATCAGCCCGACAACCCAGATCACCGCTGACCAGATCGCCCAGGTCTTCGCCGAGCGCGCGGCCCGGTGCGCTTCGTCGAAACGTCCCTGTGCCCACAGATTGTTGACCCGCGCCGCCTTGACCAGCGAGACGATCCCGAGCGGCATGCAGAACACCACGGTCGCGACGATGCCCCAGACCATGTTGTTCTCCGGCGGCCGACCATACGGATGGAACGGTGAACCGTAGGCACCGGGCTGCGGGCCGGGTGGTGGGAACTGTCGATACGCATTCATTCGCCGGCGCGCTCCTCTGGTTGCGTGTGTGCGGTGGGTTCGTCGCCCGTCATCACGCGTTTGCCGGGCTCTCGAGTGACCGATCGTGGTGGCCGTGCGTGCGCCTCTTAGTCGAACGTCGTTCGGAAGAGTTGAGGAAGACGAAGAACAACACGACCAACAGTAGTGCCCGGCCCCAGACCCCGATGTGGACGAGCATGAGAGGAAGCGCCTGGTCGCTGTTCCCCGCGGTCGAGTCGAACCAGAGGAAGATCCCGATCCCCATCGACAGGTCGACCAGCAGATACGTCGCGATGAGCTGCCACGGGATGCGCAGCAACAGGAACAGAGGCAACAGCCACAGTGTGTACTGCGGGGAATGCACCTTGTGCAGAAGGAGGAACCCGCACAGGATCGCGGCGGCAACAGGGAGCCACGGGTAGACGCCTTCGCGGAGACAGCGGCGCCATCCGAGCCACAGCGCGGTCGCGAACACCGCGAGCATGAGCACCGGTGAAACGAGGGCGACCACGTCGTTGTACTCGGAGGTGACCTCGTGCCCTCGGTAGTTGCCCATCAGTGGACGCAGACCCCAGTACCAGATCGAGTTGCTGGTCGCGTCCGCCTCTCGGTTCTGCTGGAACGTGAACGACGCACGCCACCCGTCGAAACCGAGGATCGCGAACGGCAGGTTCACCGCGACGACGGTCGCGATGGCCGTTCCGGCCACGGCCAGTGCACCGCGGAAGTCGCGGCGTCCGATCGGCGCGTTGTCGTCGCGCTCGGCTGTGCCGCCGACGAAGACGTAGGCGATCAGCGGCAGGACGAAGAGCCCCGGATAGAGCTTGAGGCAGAACCCGACGGCGAGAAGTGCCGCGGCGATCATCCCGCGGGTACGAAGCGACCAGCGCCGGGTGCCGACGACTGCGATGGCGAGGACGGTCACCGCGACCACAGGCAGGTCCCAGTTCAAGAACGCATACATCACGAGCGGTGGTGTGGCCGACCACCAGAGGGCATGCCATCCGGCGATCCGCCCGAGGATCCACGCGGTGAGCAACCCGAACGGCGTCAGGAGCAGCGCGGAGTGCAGCAGGAAATCGGCGTCGGTCTCCGCGAACAATGCCCCGACCCACATGAGAACGCCGCCCAGCACCGGGTATTCGACGGTGCCGCCGGTGAGGTTCCCGGCAGTGGTGATGCCGCCGTCCACGAAGGGGAACTGGTGGAGGTTGATTCCCCGCCCGAGCCACAATTGCTGGATATCGGAATAGCAGACGGTGGCGTCCTTGAGTTCGTCGAATTGCATCGAGCGACCGAACAGATCGAAGGGCGGTCCTGCGCAACGGGCCTTGTTGAGGTAGCCGAGCAGCAGCGTCAGCGCACAGGTGACGACGGCGACGAGCGCGGGAAGGGATCGGCTCGTGCGCATGTTCTCACCCTAAGTCAGTTTCGCTGGTCGAGCGGCGGTCATGTACCCTTCTTGGGTTGCTGACGCAACGACCCTCCTGTCACGGATCGTCCGTGACCGTTCACAGTCCATGGGAGGTGATGAGGTCTTATGCGTCATTACGAATTGATGATCATCCTGGACCCCAGCCTGGATGAGCGCACTGTCGCTCCCTCGCTGGAGACGTTCCTCAACGTGATCCGCCAAGAAGGCGGCAAGGTCGACAAGGTCGACGTGTGGGGTAAGCGTCGTCTCGCGTACGAGATCGAGAAGAATGCCGAAGGCATCTACGCGGTCGTCGACATCAGCGCGACGCCTGCTGCGGTTGCAGAGCTGGATCGTCAGCTCGGCCTGAACGAGTCGGTGCTTCGCACCAAGGTTCTGCGCCTCGGAAAGTGAGCCTGTCGGCGCTTGGCCGTAGGCTCTGGCGCATCAGGACTCCACACACTGCAGGAGGAACCACATGGCAGGCGACACCGTCATCACCGTGGTCGGCAATCTGACCGCCGATCCAGAACTGCGTTTCACCCCGTCGGGTGCCGCGGTCGCGAACTTCACCGTCGCGTCCACGCCCCGCATGTTCGACCGTCAGTCCAATGAATGGAAGGACGGCGAGGCTCTGTTCCTGCGCTGCAACATCTGGCGCGAGGCAGCCGAGAACGTGGCCGAGAGCTTGACTCGAGGATCCCGCGTGATCGTGCAGGGCCGGCTCAAGCAGCGCAGCTACGAAACGCGTGAAGGCGAGAAGCGCACTGTCGTGGAGCTCGAGGTCGACGAGATCGGCCCCTCGCTCCGTTACGCCACGGCCAAGGTCACCAAGGCCGGTCGCGGCGGTGGCGGAGGCGGCTTCGGTGGTTCCTCCGGTGGATCGGGCGGTGGGCGCCCCAGTTCCAACGCCAATACCGGTGGCGACGACCCGTGGAGCAACGCTCCCGCGGGTGGTTCCTTCGGCGGCGGCGGGGACGACGAGCCCCCGTTCTGATCCGACCTTCGATCGGAACATCTAAGTACGGAGAAAGACCATGCCTAAGTCGCCCGCGCGCGAGAAGGTTTTGAAGAAGAAGGTCTGCGCCTTCTGCAAGGAAAAGAATGTGCAGATCAACTACAAGGACACCACGCTGCTGCGTAAGTACGTCAGCGATCGCGGCAAGATCCGCGCTCGCCGCGTCACCGGCAACTGCGTGCAGCACCAGCGCGATATCGCTGTTGCTGTGAAGAACTCCCGTGAGGTTGCTCTGCTTCCTTACGTCTCGACGACTCGCTAAGGAAAGGGGAACACGATGAAGCTCATCCTCACCGCCGACGTGGACAACCTCGGTGCGCCTGGCGACACCGTTGAGGTCAAGGACGGTTACGGTCGCAACTACCTGCTGCCCCGCGGACTGGCAATTGTTGCCACCCGTGGCGCCGAGAAGCAGGTCGCGGGCATCCGCCGTGCACAGGAGGCCCGTGCAGTGCGCGGCCTCGAGCATGCACAGGAGCTCAAGGCCGCCATCGAGGGCCTCGACAGCGTCTCGCTGGCAGTCAAGACCGCTGCAGACTCGGGCAAGCTGTTCGGCTCGGTCACCGCTGCCGACGTTGCCGGCGCGCTCAAGGCTGCCGGTGGCCCGGTTGTCGACAAGCGCATTGTTGTGCTGCCCAAGGCGCACATCAAGGCGACCGGCAAGCACGAGGTCGTTGTGAAGCTGCATCCGGATGTCACCGCGAAGTTCACGCTGAACGTCGTCGCTGCCTGATCCGGTTTTCGAGGAGCCCCGCGCACATCGCGCGGGGCTCCTCGCTGTCTGTGTACAACCTGTGGATAATCCCTGTGGGATTCAGCTCTCATGTGATCCACAACATATCTTTCTCGAACGAAACTTTCGGACACGCCCGGCTGTCGATATGGCCACGACACGCCGAAATTCTTTTGCTCCACAGGTGTGAGGAACAATTTTTGCGCTCTGAACTGGACAAATGCGTGATGTGAGATGTGTTCTCCCCAGGTTGTCCACAGAGGGTGCACAACGTAGTCCACGGGATTCCACAGTTCATCCACAGATGTGTGCACAACCCGATTTGGTGAGCGGCTTTTCGGTCCCTAACGTCGTGCGCACGACTCTCCCCCATGGGTTCGGTATGGGTCGGAAATATGTCGGTGGGCACGGGTAGAACGTGGATTGTGAGTTCGGGTCGCAAGGGCCCGGATCCGTCTGCGGAAAGCCCGTAGGCCGGGCATGACCGTGCTTGGTTCGGGAATCGGAAGGGTGGAAGCGCGTTGGCAGTGGTGGACGATCGAGGCCACTCCGAATATTCCGGACCGCCCGATGAACCCGAGACCGATTTCGGGCGTCAGCCTCCCCACGACTACGTGGCGGAGCAGTCCGTGCTCGGCGGCATGCTGCTGAGCAAGGACGCCATCGCCGATGTCCTCGAGGTGCTTCACCCGGGCGACTTCTACAAGCCCGCGCACCAGTTCGTCTACGACTCGATCCTCGATCTCTACAGCCGGGGCGAGCCGGCGGACCCCGTCACGGTATCGGCCGAACTCGATCGCAAGGGCGAACTCAAACGCATCGGTGGGCCCGCCTACCTCGTGACGCTCACCCAGACGGTCCCCACTGCCGCGAACGCCGGTTATTACGCCGAGATCGTCTCCGAGAAGGCCATCCTGCGTCGCCTCGTCGAAGCGGGCACACGCATCGTCCAGTACGGATACGCCGGCTCCGAAGGGCAGGATGTCGCCGAGGTCGTCGACCGCGCCCAGGCCGAGATCTTCGACGTCTCCGAACGCCGCACCAGCGAGGATTTCGTTCCACTCGAAGAACTGCTGCAGCCCACGATGGACGAGATCGATTCCATCGCCAGCCGTGGCGGCATCTCGGTCGGAGTCCCCACCGGGTTCGCCGAGCTCGACGAACTCACCAACGGCCTGCACGCCGGGCAGATGATCATCATCGCCGCCCGCCCGGGTGTCGGTAAAGCCCTCGCGCTCGACACTGTCCTGCCCACCCCGAACGGGTGGACCACCATGGGCGAGGTCTCCGTCGGCGACGTCCTGTTCGACGCCCACGGCGAGCCGACGCGCGTCGTCGCGGCCACCGAGATCATGCATGGCCGGCCGTGCTTCGACGTCGTGTTCTCCGACGGCACCGTGCTCGTCGCCGACGCTCAGCACCAGTGGCGTACCTCCGACGGCGCCGTTCGCACCACCGCCGAGCTTGCTGCCACCGTCGATGCCGACCACGCCGTCACCAACGCCGCTCCACTCCGGACGCCTGCAGCAGACCTGCCTGTTCCACCGTTCACGCTCGGCGCCTGGCTCGGTGGTCCGTCGGCCGATCCGCACGTCCACATGCGCGTCGAAGGTGAGGGAGGGTGCACCGAGGCCCTGATGGCGCTCGGTGCGCACATCCCCACTGCGTATCTGCGTGCCTCACAGGAACAGCGCCGCGATCTGCTGGCCGGACTCCTCGACGCAGGCGGCACCGTCGACGGCGACGGCACCATCCGATTCGCGTCGGACTGCGCACGCCTGGTCGAGGACGTCGCCGAACTGCTCTCCGGTCTGGGGCACGCCTGCACCGTCGATGGCGACGCGGTGGCGTTCGAGACCGGCGACGACGTCTTCGTCCTACCCAGCAAGGCCCTTCTGCACAAGGAATGCCGCCGCCCGGTGCCGGTCGAGCGTCGCATCGTCGCGGTGCGGCCGGTGGAGCCGGTGCCGGTGCGCTGCGTCGAGGTCGACGGCGAGCACATGTACCTTGCGGGTCGCGCGATGGTGCCCACCCACAACTCGACGCTCAGCATGGATTTCATGCGGTCGTGCTCGATCAAGCACGGCATGGGCTCCGTCATCTTCTCCCTGGAGATGGGGCGCACCGAGATCGTCATGCGCCTGCTTTCCGCGGAAGCGAAGATCAAACTCGGCGACATGCGGTCCGGTCGCATGACCGATGACGACTGGACCCGGCTCGCGCGTCGCATGAGCGAGATCAGCGAGGCACCGCTGTTCATCGACGATTCACCGAACCTGACGATGATGGAGATTCGTGCGAAAGCGCGGCGTCTCAAGCAGAAGCACGACATCCGTCTCATCGTCATCGACTACCTGCAGCTCATGACGTCCGGCAAGAAGGTCGAGTCGCGCCAGCAGGAAGTCTCGGAGTTCTCGCGAAGCCTCAAGCTTCTCGCGAAGGAACTCGAAGTTCCCGTCATCGCGGTCTGCCAGCTCAACCGCGGTCCCGAACAGCGAACCGACAAGAAGCCGCAGGTCTCCGACCTCCGTGAGTCGGGTTGCCTGCCTGCGTCCACCCGGATCCTGCGCGCGGATACCGGCGCGGAGGTCACTCTCGGGGAACTTCTCGCGACGGGTGAGCAGCCGCTCGTGTGGTCGCTCGACGAGCGGATGCGCATGGTCGCGCGGCCGATGACGAAGGTCTTTCCCAGCGGGCGCAAGGAAGTGTTCCGGCTGCGGCTCGCATCCGGACGCCAGGTGGAAGCGACGGCGAATCACCCGTTCCTGACCGTCGACGGCTGGATGCCCCTCGGTGAGTTGACGACGGGCGGACGTGTCGCGGTGCCGCGTGCACTGCCTGCGCCGATCGACATGGTGACCTCCTCCGAAGACGAGATCGTCGAACTCGCCCTCCAGGCCGTCGCGGATGCTGCCGTGCCTGCGCGTGCGTTCGCGTTGCCCAAGGATCAGGTTGCGGCGCTGCTCTGCCACGTGTGGGAGGACAGTGGCCTGCTCGCCTGGGACGTCGACGCGCAGCAGGCGATGATCCGGTACTCGACCGCCGACCGGCGATTCATCGATGATCTGGCCGTCCTGTTGCTGCGGATCGGTGTGTTCTCGCAGATCACGGAAACCGCGTCGGGCTACGACCTGCGCGTGACCGACCCGGACGGACAGGCGGTGTTCCTGCACGACGTCGGCGCCCACGGCACGGCAGCGCAGTGGGTGCTGACACAACTCGGGCCCACGCTCACACGTCGCAGCGTCGACGGTGTCACCCCCGAACTCGAAGAGTCACTGGGCCGGCTCCTCGCTGTCGAGCGGTTCACGCCGAGCGAGCTCGTCGGTGCTGGGGCCCCACGTTCCAGCCTGGCCGAGGTGGCCGGTGTACTGGGCGAAGCCGATATCGACATGGTCGCCACGAACAACGTCCACTGGGACGAGATCGTGTCCTTCACCAGCCTCGGTGAGCAGGACGTCTTCGACGGAACCGTCCCGGGCACACACAATTTCGTGGCCGACGGCGTATCGGTGCACAACAGCCTCGAGCAGGACGCCGACATGGTCATCCTGCTGCACCGCCCCGACGCATTCGAACGCGACGACCCGCGTGGCGGTGAAGCCGACCTGATCGTCGGTAAGCACCGTAACGGCCCGACCGCGACAATCACAGTTGCACACCAACTCCACCTTTCGCGGTTCGTGGACATGGCACGCGGCTGACGCTTTGCCGCCATCGCCTGAAAATGAGACAAAAGTCGGGCATGGTGAGATTTTGAGACGAACACCTGGGGTTTTGCGTACCGATGAGACAGCAGTGGCTGAACCGCCCCGGTGAGTCCGGAGACTTCATCTCTTGGGAAGGATGGAGTCATGTCAGGTTCGAAGAGGTACCCAGCCGAGCTGCGTGAGCGGGCTGTGCGGATGGTCGCCGAGGTCCGCCCCGAGCACTCCTCGCAGTGGGCAGCCATCAGGTCGGTTGCCGAGAAGCTGGGGATCGGGAGCACACAGACGTTGGCGAACTGGGTGAACCAGAACCAGGTCGACCGGGGCCAGCGTCCCGGGATGACGACCGACGCAGCCGAAGAGCTCCGGAAGCTGCGTGCCGAGAATCGAGAACTCAAGCGTGCCAACGAAATCCTGAAATCAGCATCAACTTTCTTCGCGGCGGAACTCGACCGCCGCAATCGGTGATCGTCGACTACATCGACGAACACAAGCAGGAGTACGGCGTCGAGTCGATCTGCCGGGTGCTCACAGCACACGGATGCAAGATCGCGCCGTCCACCTACTACGACGCCTGCACCCGCCGGCGGCAGCCCTCCAATCGTCAGATCCGCGACACCGAACTCAAGCCCGAGATCGCCCGGGTCCACCGAGAGAACTACTCGGTCTACGGCGCCCGCAAGGTGTGGCTGCAATGCCACCGCGAGGGCATCGAGGTGGCCCGCTGCACGGTCGAACGACTGATGCGGGAACTGGGGCTCGAGGGCGCCCGTCGCGGCAAGAGGAAGCGGACCACCTTCGCTGATCCTCAGGCCGACCGGCCCGACGACCTGGTGCAGCGTCAGTTCTGCCCAGATGCACCAAATGTGTTGTGGATAGCGGATTTCACGTATGTGTCGACGTGGTCTGGGTGGGTGTACGTGGCGTTCGTGATCGACGCGAATGCCCGCCGGATCGTCGGTTGGCGCACCTCGACGTCGATGACGTCAGGGTTGGTTCTCGACGCGATCGAGCACGCGATCTGGACCAGGAAACGGGAAGGAATCGACGACCTGTCGGGGCTGATACATCACCACGACCGCGGGTCGCAGTACACATTTTTGGCCTTCACCGACCGGCTCGTCGAGGCCGGTATCGACGCGTCGATCGGGGCCACCGGCAACAGCTACGACAACGCCCTCGCGGAGACGATCAACGGTCTCTACAAGACCGAGTTGATCAAGCCGCAGGGGCCGTGGCGGACCGTTGACCAGGTAGAAGTCGCCACCCTCGAGTGGGTCGACTGGTTCAACCATCGGCGGTTGTACGAGCACTGCGGTGACCTGCCGCCGGCCGAGTTCGAAGCCCTCTACTACCGTCACCACGGGACTCAGCTCGTCGCTGAGTTCTCACATCAGTAGGTCTCCGGACATGCCGGGGCGGTTCACTTGCCTTCGTCGGTGCGGTGCTCGGTGATGTCGGTCAGCCAGACCTCGTTGGGTCGCTGTGCGGTGAACTGGCGGTCGACGAGGTCGTCGTGGACCGGCGGGCCGACCTTCCTGCTGAGGCCTCGCTTCTTGGAGAACACCGACCAGATGCGCTCTTGTGAGCACAGTCGCGCGACCCTGTTTTCGCCAGCGATGATGCCGCGATCCGGTAGCTCATCGGCGATGAAGCGATAGCCGAAAGCGGGATCATCGGCATGGATCTCGCGGGCAGCGTTGATCAGGTGTGCGTCGTCCCAATCACGTTGCGTGACCGGGTCCTGCTTCCATTTGTAGAAGGCTTGGGTGGAGAATTCGAGAACCCGGCAGGTCACCGTGACGGGCACTCCGTCAGCAGCGAGGTCGAGGACCAGCGGGAACATCATTTTGGGTTGACGTCCCGGGACAGGTAGGCGACGGCACGGCGCATGACCTCGGCTTCTTGCTCGAGCAGCTTGATCCGTTTGCGGGCTTCTCGCAGTTCCGCCGACTCGTCCGAGCTCGTGGCCTTGGTTCCGGTGTCGATGCCGTCCTCGCGGTTGGCGATCTTCAACCAGCGATGCAGGCATCCTTCGGAGATTCCGAAGTCCTTCGCGATCTGCCGCAACGGCGCCTCGCCCTTGCGTGCGACAGCGATGACGTCGCGGCGGAACTCCGCGGGGAACGGCTTCGGCATGGGGCACATCCTTTCATCTGCGAGGAGCGGTCCTCACAGATCAGATGTCAACCAAACCGGGGGCAGTCTCTATGCACGCCTCTGGCCGACTTCCCAAGCTGAATACGCGGGTTCGATTCCCGTCATCGGCTACTTTCTCGACTAGCGAGTACCCTGAGGTTCCCCAGGAAAAGTGGACGGGGTGATGCAGCCGAAGCTGCCATTGATGAGGCTAGCTCAAACCGGATCGGGCTGATATGGCCGATGCTCGAAGGCCGTCGGAGGGCGTTGTAGCGGCGCACCCAGGCGTCGACCGCGGCCCGCAACTCGGCCTTTGTCGCGAACACATGCCGGTAGTAGGCCGGGAAAGGACCTGGCCCAGTACCGATACCGGTTGAACCGAGCGCGTCGCCGAGCAGCTCGTGAACGATTGCAGCACCTCACCGCCTTGGTGGACACGATGCTGCCCCACGTGTTGGCTTCGATACCTCGGGACTCTACAAACCGAGTCGAGGGTGACGAGATCGATCGACTTGTCGCCAGCTTTGCCGAGATTGACAGGCTGATTGGTGATACCGCGCAGCGAGGGGGCGGTGGGCGGACCTTCACCGTCATTTGCGATTTGGTGAGGGCCACGACTGGCACGATGTTTACGAGTTTGACTGGCCAACAATCAAACCCGGCATCGAAGCCGGATCACTGCCCGACACAGACCCCTTCCCCGTCCCGGAGTTCGATCTCGCTCAGGCGGCTGCAGGCCGGCTCACAGGAGCGGCCAGCACGGCCCTACGCTGGGATCAGATCGGCGACGAAACATTCGAGCGCTTGCTCTACGATCTCCTCCGGGAGTTTCCCGAACATGAGAATGTCACATGGCTCACCAGGACGCGCGCGCCGGATCGTGGCAGAGACCTTGCACTGGACCGGGTGTTGCGTGATGGCACCGGCGGCGTCAGACATGAACGGGTGATCGTCCCGGCGAAGCACTGGCTCTCGAAATCTGTTGGGATGGCGGAGAATACCGCCAACGTTGCTGCAGTGAGGCTCTGGCAGCCACCCGTTGTTCGAGGTCTACTGATTGTCACGAGCGGACGGTTCTCGTCGGATGCGGTTGCATGGGTCGACCGGCTCAATGAGTCGGCAGTAGCGCCGCATATCGACCTCTGGCCGGAGGGCAGGCTCGAGACGTTGCTCGCTCAGAGGCCTCATCTCGTGGCAGCGCACGGCCTTCGGTGACCGAGGCCGCAGCGCGCTCAGCGCTTGGTCTACCGACTTGTCGTCAACGCTGCACCAGCAAGGCAAGGTAAGCCTAGTCGGGTGCGTCTCATTGTTTCGGGGTTGAATCCGTCTCAACCAATGCATTTGCGCAGGTGAGAATCTCAAGATCTCGCGATGGCGGCAACTTCTTGCCGCCATCGCCTGAAACACGCTCAGCCTGCTCGGCCTGGGTAAGGCTTGGGCATGACCTGCATCCTCCTCAAGGAAGGAATCGGGATCAGACTCGGGACGGTTCAGAATGCGCGACGTCGCTATCCAATCTGGGACGTGGGATCTCCTCAGAGAGTCCGAATCGTGTATGCAGACGGACCAGCGGGGCTGGGGCCCACCAGTTTGCACGCCCGGCCAGCTTGATGAAGGCAGGCACAAGAAGGCCACGGATAAGCGTTGCGTCCGCGAGCACTGCCAATGCCAGTCCAAGTGCGAACATCCTCATTGTCGACACTTCGGAGATTAGGAGCCCCGCGAAGACGATTGCCATGATCATCGCCGCGGCGGTGACGAGGCGACCGGTCCGAGCGAGGCCGACGGCGACGGCACGTTCGTTGTCGGCGGCGGTCTTTCCGGACGCAAGCCACTGTTCACGGATTCGCGATAGCAGGAATACCTCGTAGTCCATCGAGATACCGAACGCGATGCAGAACATCAGCACGGGCATGTTCGCCACCAGCGATCCGATCGACGTGGTCCCCAGTGCACCGAGATTTCCCTCCTGGAAGATCCAAACCATCGCACCGAAGGTCGCCGATAGCGACAGGAGGTTCATCAGGAGCGCCTTGACCGGCAGAATCACACTTCCCGTGAACAGGAACAGCATGACGAATGTGGTCACTGCAATGATTCCAAGTGCGAGCGGCAGTCGGTCAACGATGCCGTTTACGTTGTCACTGTTCCACTGCGCCAAACCGGTGAACATCGTCTCGGCTGGCGCCGGAACGCGATGCAGCGCCTCCAGGCTCGCTTCGCCGGCGTCGCTCAACGGATCTGCGTGAGTGTCGATAGTCAGGTAAGCACGCTCACCATCGGCCCCGGCTCGGCCAATGGCGGGCCCGACGCGCTCACCCCGCAGGAAGACGCCCGTGGGTGACGTCACCGCAGACACGCCATCGACCCGGGATAGGTCGGAGGCATACGCACTCAAGTCCTCGTCGGTGACTCCGGACAGGTCTGGTAGGACGACCGTCACCGCGTCGGCGATGTTGTTCTCGAACTCTGTCCGGATGTCGTCTCCAACCACGCGAGCGCTATGGGACGGCGGCAGAATCCGGTCGTCGGGGTAGCCCAGGTTCAGATTGAGGAACGGTGAGCCGACCACCAGAAACAACGCGATGACCGCCGCACCGACAGCCACGGGGCGACGCATGACACGCAGGGCGGTGCGGTACCAGAACGACTTTTCTACGGGAGCCTGCAACCGAGTGCGATTCATCCCCCGCCCGGCTTCCACGCGAGGCCCCAGCACCGCAATCAGAGCTGGCGCGATGAAGACCGCGGCGAACGCCGCGAGACCGACAACCGCGAGACCCGCATACGCGAATGACCGCAGGAAGTACATCGGGAACACCGCCATCGCAGCTAGCGACAACGCGACAGTGACCGCCGAATAGAGCACCGTTCGACCGGCCGTGTTGACCGTGCGAGCCAACGCCTGCTCACGGTCAATTTCATTGGCGATTTCCTCGCGATACCGGTTGAGAATGAACAACGCGTAGTCGATGGCGAGGGCAAGCCCCATCGCCGTGGTCAGGTTCATCGCGAAGATCGACACATCGGTGACCATGGTCAACCCACGTAGAATCGCGGTTGTCCCGACGATGGCGAAGAGCCCGATCGCCAGAGGCAAGAAGGCCGCGGCGATTGAACCGAAGATCCACAGCAGCACCAATCCCGTCAGAGGTACGGTAATCACCTCAGCAAGGAGGAGGTCCTTCTCCGACTGCTTGTCGACCTGGTCGTACAGAATCGCCGTTCCGCCCGCTCGAACGATCACACCATCGGCGCTGGTCGGGATTTCGTCCGCAATCTCGCGCGCCCATTCGGGCGCTTGAGCGTCACTGCCCTCGACCTCGGCGGCGACCAGCCCGATCTGACCGTTCTTGCTCTTCAATCCGGCTGCGATGGCCGGCGGTGAGGTCCAATAAGACACAACCTGCCGTATGTGATTCGACTCACGAAGGACGCGTTCGACCTCGACGGCCCGGCTACGTGCTGCAGGCGAGTCCGCGCCACCGGGAGCGACCACTTCGAAGACCACAGGCAAGGACCCGCGATCGAAATGCTTCTGGAGGATGTCGGAGGCCAAATGGGACTGCGAGGTCGGGTCGTTGTAACCACCTGCGGCCAGCAGTGAATTCACTGGTGCACCGATCGCGCCCGCGACCAGTAGGAATAGGACCGCCCCGACGAGTATCCGTTTGGGCCGTCGATGGGCGAGGTTAGCGAGATAGGTCAACACAGAGGACTCCACTCAGTTCAGGTGCTCGTTTGCGCAACGGGACTCCCTGTCAGCCAGCGACATTCAAGACTCCGGAGAGGCGGGCGATACCCTCGTCGATCAAGTCAGGGTGATAGGTTGTGAAAGACAACCGAAGGGTCGATGTGTCCGGGCACGTGGCATAGAAGCTCTCGCCGGGTACGAAAGCGACACCGGCGTCGATCGCTCGCGGCAACAGGTCGGTGGTGTTCACTCCCCAGCCGAGGCGCAGCCAAACAAACATTCCACCCCTCGGCTCGGTCCACTCTGTGCCGGGCAGCAGGCGATGCAGCGCAGCGGACATGGCATCGCGGCGCAGCTGATACATCGATCGCAAATTTCCAATCTGCTGATCGACGTCGGCGTGCTGCAGATAGTGCGCGGCCGCGGCTTGGTCGATCGTCGAGGTGTGCAAATCCATGGCCTGCTTCACCAGTGACGCGGCGGCGATCACCTTGGCGGGTCCGTGCATCCACCCCAAACGAAGCCCCGGGGCACAAACTTTCGACAGACTTCCGCAATAGATCGATCGGCCGTCGGCTCCTTCGTGAGACCCCACTGCCGCCTGCGGTCCACCTGCGTAGCGAAGCTCGCTGTACGGATCGTCTTCGACGATCCAGAAACCGAATCGATCGGCTAGTTCGGCGATCGCGGCGCGACGTGCATCGGATACCGAGCGCCCTGTCGGATTGGCAAACGTAGGAACCAGGTACAGCATCTTGGGCCGCTCACGGGCGACGACCTCGGTAAGTGACTCAATATCGATTCCGTCAGAATCCGAACTGACCGGAATGATGTGGGCACCAGCGATCTGGAAACACTGAAGTGCAGCAAGGTATGTCGGCGCTTCGACCACGACGACGTCTCGCGGCTCAAGCAATACCATCGATAGGAGCGTGAGCGCCTGCTGGGCACCCGAGGTCACCAATACCGTTCCCGCAGAAGCTGCGAGGCCGCGCGCCCTGGATCGCTCCGCGAAGATACTGCGAAGCACCTCGTTTCCCTCGGTGGGCGAGTACTGCAGAGCGGCCGCACCGTCGGTGGCAAGCACATGAGCGAACGCCTCGCCGATCCCACGCACATCGAATGCCTCGGGTGCCGGCAATCCGCCGGCCAAGGAGATCACGTCTGACCGGCTCGCGGTCAGCGCAAGCAACTGGCGAATCGGTGACTGAGCTATGTGCGCGAGATCGCGCATGCCCGGCGAGACCGACCTCGACCCTGACCTGGACGCGCCACTGTAGCCCCCCACTATACTCTATTCCTCCTGTGAAGCCCCCCACCTCGGCGCCATCGGCCGCAGGATGAGGCCTAGCGTAGACACAGATGTGCAGTGACGCGCACAAAGTGATCTCATTCACATTGCGGCCCTTCGGCCTTGGCTCCGGAGGCAGGTCTGCTACTTTCGACCAGCTGATGAATTGCACTATGTCCTTTGGGGAGGATGGTCTAGTGTCTCAAGCTTCCATATCTAAGCGGGTTGTCGACTCAGTCCCACCAACGCTTGGAAACATTCCTGTTTTGAATAGTCCAGGAAGGGCTGTATTTCAGGAATACGTAGATTCGGCAACGCCGGTCATCATCCAAAACGGCCGAAATTCCGAGCCGATTGCCAATGTCCTTACTGAGCAGGACGCTATCGACACATTCGGCGATCTTTTGATCCAGGTGCAGCGGAACTACACCAGTCCACTGAGTCGCGTCAAAAGCGGCAACCGGATCCAAAACGGTCTAAGTCAGAAAGTCCGCAACGATATTTTCGAAATGCCACTCGCTGAATACTTCGCACATATCCGCAAGACTCCTGACACGGACCTGCTCTGCGTGGAGTACCACACACCGAAGCCGGTCGCCGACATGATCGGAGTACCGGAGTACTGCAGGTCATCGGGTTCCGGCGAACCGCTGGTGTCGTTCATGTTCGTCGCGAACAAGGGCAACTACGCGCATCTCCACTTCGACGGCGACTTCCGTAACGTGCTCCTCTACCAGGTGTTTGGCCGAAAGCGCGTCGTCATGGTTCCGCTCTCCGCGACCGAGAAGATCTCGCCGGCGATGAACTTCAGCAAGGTGTTGATCCAAAACATGGCGCCAGAGGAGAAACTCGATTTCTTCCGCTATTTAGGCGCCTACGATGCCATTATCAACCCCGGTGACATGGTGTACTTCCCGCCTTCGATCTGGCACTATATCGAATACGTGGACAACGGAATGTCGTTGAACTTCCGATTCGGGCGTGATGAAATCGCACAAAAACTCGTTGATGCGAACCGTGTCCCATTCTATCCGGAATTACACCAGTTGATCGACGAAATCCGCGTGCATCAACCCGCGGAGCGGTCACGAATTGCCGGTGTCATCTGGAACGAGATCGATCCGGTGTTGCGTAGCAAGTATGAAAGCTCCATCGAACGACACCGCGCAGTCCAGGATCTTTATCGGCGACTTCTGCAAGAGCATTCAGGCTTCAATTCGCTACCACGTCAGGTCACGATAGATTGCCCCATAGCGGAAGTAATGGCTGTGGAGCGTTACGATTCTCCGTCGCAGCGCTGGCGCGATGAACTGCAACTCGGCGTTGCCATTTAGCCGCCTCGAGTGCTTATCGACTTGGTAAGGAGTTCTTTTGTTTCACACGATTCACGAACTCGAGATGGCGATTCGAGACTGGCTTGATGAATACCGATTCTATTCGAAACAGAGCTGGGTTCCTCCAGGTGTGACGGACGCCGGAGAGAAGATTCACGACGTCGTCGTGGTCGGTGCCGGTCAGAGCGGACTCGCGCTCACCTACAGTTTGAAGCTGCGTGGGGTGCGGCGCATCGTCGCCGTCGATGCCCAGAAAGCCGACCAATCCGGTCCATGGTCGACCTTCGCGCGAATGACCCACCTGCGGACCCCCAAAAACGTCCCCGGGCCCGAATGCTTCAATCCTCTGTTGTCTTTCAGGGCATGGTTCTGCGCTGCCTATACCAAGGAGCAATACGACCAGATCACGTTCATCGCGACCGAGCACTGGCGTGAGTATCTCGCTTGGTTCCGGCGCATGATCGATGTAGATACCCGGAACGAGACACGGGTCACGTCGATTCGGTGGAACGCGTCGGAGTCCTGTCTGGAAGTCGCGACCGAACGCATAGGCGATGCTGCTTCCAAGGTGCTCTACACCCGGCGGGTTTGCCTCGCTACGGGAATTACGTCCGCCGGTCGGTGGTCCGCCCCGGCGGAGCTCGTACGCGGCCTTCCTGAATCAGCATATACGGGCGCCTGGGAGGATATCCCGTTCGGAGACTTGGTCGGTCAGGACGTTGCGGTGATCGGCGCCGGCGCAAGCGGATTCGATAATGCCACAGCCGCGATCGATGCTGGATGCGAATCCGTCGCCATCTTCAGCCGCAGCCCATTTCCCCGCGGCGACACCTTCTTCGATCTCTGGAGAGGCCGGAACGACACGGCGACCTTTCCGAATGAGACGGGCTCACCCGCAGCCGATCTACTCGATCCTCTCGTCGCTTACAACGCGAACGTATCCGATGACGAGCGGCTCAGAATCCTGTCTTCGGTCTTTCGGGCCGGGCGCTCCCCGGCGAATTCGGAGTATCTCAGCCGGGTGCGCCAGCTCGACAAGATGTCCGTTTACGAAGAAGAGCCTGTCGACCGCATCGAGTACCTAAGCGAAAGCAACCGCGTGGCAGTACATTCCAAGGGCAACATCCACGAGTTCGACAAGTTGATCTTCGCTACTGGCGTGGAGCCCGGGCTGAAACACCGCCCCGAGTTCGACGCCATCCGCGACCACATCCTGACGTGGGCGGATGTGGTCGGAGACGATCGGAAGCTGGTTCTCGGCCTCGAGGCGTATCCGAAACTGACGTCGAGCTTCCGGCTACAACCGAATTCACCAGAGAACGCGTTTGTCTCCAACATCTACAGCCTCGCCGACATCGTGCACACGACGGTCGGCCTGCAGAGCATTCCTCACGTAGTCACCGTCGTAGCAGACGACATCGGCCGGTCGCTTTTCCAGGCGCATGGCATTGAGTCAGTTGCGCTGATCGTCGATAGGCAGGAGTCGCAATGAAGTACTTCGTCACCGGTGCAACCGGTTTCATCGGGTCACATTTCGTTCTGGACCAAGCGGGCGAGCATTCCGTCGTCGCGTTGGTGCGAGGGTCGTCGGTCGATGAAGCGGCCGCCCGGCTGCAGGGCCAGCTTCAGATTGCCGCCGATGCCTATTCTGAACCCCGCCGCATCGCCGCAGACATCGAGATCGTTCTCGGCGACGTGGCGTCGCCAGGGCTGGGACTTGAAGCGGAACAACGAGACTCACTCCGCGGTCGCGGAATCGACATCTTCTGGCACCTCGCAGCCGACCTGAACTTCGAGAAGCGAAAGGCGGAGAAGATATCCCTCGTGAACGTCGAGGGTGTGCGGCGCGCGCTCGAACTGGCCAGCGAACTTGGCGTGAAGCGGTTTGTGTACGTTTCCACGGCATATACCGCCGGTCCGCAGACTGGCTCGGTCCCCGAGCAGCTGCACGATCCCGCCGGGCCGTTCAACAACAGTTACGAGCAAACGAAGTGCCAGGCCGAGCACGTCGTAGCTGAGTACTGCCGCGAGCATGGAATGGCCTTCTCGATCCTGCGCCCATCAGTGATCATCGGTGTGTCGTCGACGAAGCGGTCCGGGGGAAGCAAGACTGGCATGTACGCCTTCATCCGCGACCTATACCTCCTCGGGCGCACACTCGACAAGGTCGACGTCGAGCCGACTTTCTCTGCAGATCCCAGCATGATTGTCAATTTCAAGCCGATCGACGGAGTGATCGAGGACATCCGGTACCTCATCGCCAACGAGTTTGCGGGCGGGCCGATCTTTCATCTGTCAGCCGACTACGGGTTCCAACTGGCGGAGGCTTTCAACCTCGTCGAATCGAAGCTCGGGATCGAGAAGTTCAAGGTCCGCAGCGAGGTTTCGCCCGTTCGGACGCCGCTCGACGAGATCATCGGCAAGCGTGCCGAATTCTACAAGAGTTACGTTTTCAACGAGAAGGACTTCGTCCGGTCGATCCCCCTCCAGCATGGCTGTACAGCATCAGACCTCGAGGGCTATACGGCAGCGTACATCCGGGAGCTCGACGAACAGTTCGCCTCGACGATCCTGTCCGAGGAGCAGGTAACGCTATCGGACGGAATCGTTGTTAGCGCGTACCGCACGCCGCCGGCCGATGCACCGCGCGAAGCGGTGCTGATCGCGACTGCCTTCGGAATCCCGGTCGATCTGTGGCGCTCCTTCATTCGCCGGGCTAGCGCGAAGTATGACCTCTTTGTTTGGGATACGCGGTATCTGCCGGGATCCGCTCCACTCGACAAAACCGATATCACAGTCGCACGCCACACGCGCGATGCGGTCGAGGTGCTCGACCATTTCGGCGTCGATCGTGCGCACGTCATCGGATGGTGCACCGGCGCAAAGATCGCGCTGCAGATCGCAGCCGACGAACCGTCCCGGGTAATGTCGTTGACGCTGCTCAGTGGCGGTTTCAACATCAGCGATGCCGCACTCAAGACCCCGTACGAGATCAACCTGACCGACGTGCTGAACGAAATCGCGGCTGACCAGGATCTGGCGACCCTGTATTACGACTTGATCTACAACGGCAATGAGGAGGATGCCGACACGGACGCCGCCGTGCGGACGTTCCTCAACGACACCAATCCGGACTACATCCAATACACGTCGTTGCCGTTCCGCTCGGCCGAGAACATATACCGGTACGCGAAGTTGATCACGACGTTCGCCGCCGATCAGACCGGCGACCTGATCGCCAGAGTGGCAGTTCCGACATTGACCATCGCAGCGCGAACGGACGGTAACACCCATCCGGATGCCTCGCGTTTCGTCGCGACGAACGTGGGCGATGGTCGCTGCTTCGAACTCGATGAGGGCGATCACTACTTGATGGACAGCCGAACCGACGAAGTGTTCCGCCAGTTCGACGCACACGCGGAGTTGTCGTGCCGAGATGGAGTTACGCCGCGATGACTCAAACGATGCGATACCCGGACGAGCTATTCGACTGGAGTTCGCTGGATCCGGCCGAACATCGAACTCCGGTGGATTATCTCTTCTTCGACGAAACGCTGCGGGACGGGATCCAAGCGCCGTATGTGCTCAACCCTCCACTCGAGGCGAAAATGCAGTTCGTCGACCACATGGTGAGATCAGGAATCCGCGCCGCGGACCTCGGGTTCCCCGGCGCGAGTCCTGCTGCGAAACAAGAGTGCATCGAGATCATGCGGTATGTCCGCGACAGTGGACACCATCTGATCACGGCCTTCGCCGGGCGTACCCACCCAACCGATATCGCGGCGATCTGCGACGTCGCGCACGAGGCCCAAGCCGCGGTCGAGGCCTACGCGTTCGTCGGTGTCAGCCCGATCCGGCAGCACGTCGAAGATTGGTCTGTCGACTCGGTCGTCGAGCGACTCCGCGATTCCGCCCTCCAGTGCCGAAGGGCCAATGTGGCCTTCGTCCTGGTGCTCGAAGACACGACCCGATGCACACCCGAGGTGCTCGGCGAAATCTATGCGGCGGCCGCCGACTTGGGAGTCGACCGCATCACTGTGTGCGACACGGTCGGCGCGGCGTCGCCGGCGTCCACCCGGGCGCTGGTCCGCTGGTCCATCGAATTCTTTGAATCTCGTTCTTGCCGAGCGCAATTCGACTGGCATGGCCACAATGATCGTGGGCTGGCTCTGATCAACGCGCTGGTTGCATTGGAAGCGGGATGCGATCGCGTGCACGGAACCGCGCTGGGCATCGGAGAACGCGCCGGTAACACCGCGATCGATCAACTGATCGTCAACCGGTCCCTACAGCACGGTGAGCAGTTCGATTTGGAGGCCGTTCGGACGTACGGCGAATGCGTAGCCACCATGCTAGGCATCGAGATTCCGGCCAACTATCCAGCTCTGGGAAACGACGTCTTCAAGACCAGCGCCGGCGTGCACGCCTCCGCCATTCTGAAAGCAGCGAACAAGGGCAAACGGGTGCTGATGGACAACGTGTACTCAAGCGTGCCGGCGAGCCTCCTCGGGCGCCATCAGGAAGTGCTGATCGACCGTGCGTCAGGCGCCAGCAACGTCCAGTACTGGCTCTCAGTCAATGGCTACTCGGCTTCCGATGACGTCATCCGTGACGTTCTGACGTTGGCGAAAGCCGCTGACCGCCCGTTGACCGACGAACAGATCGGACGGATCGTTGCTCAGAAACACTGACTTGCCAACAACTGCGTCACCGCGCACCATTCGGATGACCGGTCCGGCACTGTTCCTCACCGAAGATCCGGACCTACGCCGTCGGCAGTTGGTTGACCAGGACCCATCCCGCTACGCCGACTATCTTGCCGCGCCGCTGCTCGACAACATCTCGACCGACGAGATTATCCCGGGCTGGTGTTGCTACTGGTACGACGAAAAACTCGGCGATTTCGCCTATCTCGGTTTGCGCGACGACGTTTTCGACGAGACCGCCGTACGTAAACTCCGCCCCCAGATCGTGGTCAGTGGGATGTCGAAGGGCTGTGGATCCTCCCGCGAGCACGCGGTCTACGCGGAACGATATGCCGGTATCGAGATTGTGTTCGCGAGGTCGTTCGAGAAGATCTACGAGCAGAACTGCCGCAATGTGGGGATCATCACGTGTGATGACTTCGGGATACTCAACGCCCTTCTAGAGGGCGCGGAACTCCCGCTGACCGATTTTAATCGGCGATTCAACGACGTTGAGCGTACGATCATCGATTCGGGCGGTCTGTTCGGCTTCAATCGGCAGCGGCCTGCAGTCGACGCCGGCAAGGCCTCGGGAGGGCGCTTCGGCGCGAGTCGTCCGCTGAACAGCATCGAGAAGATCATCCAGAGGAATCTGTCTGCGACGAATCCCTGTCCGCCGAACGCATCTATCGTCGTAGGCGAGTCGTATTTCGTCAACACTGACGTCCGCTTCTCACACGAATACGTCACCCCGATGGCGGCGGAAATGTTCAGTCATCAATTCGGTGACGAGGCACCGTTGGCGGACCCGGATTCGTGCTACTTCTTCCAAGACCACCTGTCCCTGGCCGGCGCGGTTCTCGAGCGGCGGCCAGACGGACCGACGCTGGTGGGCCGGGTTCGCAACCTCCACGAGCGTCAGCGTGAATTCGCCGCGGCTAAGGGCGGAACATTCGTAGGCACGTTGCCCGGAGGCGGCAGTGAGGCGATCTGCCACAACTACATTCTCGAGAACGTAGCTGCGCCGTCTCAGCTCATCATCGGGACCGATAGTCACACGTGCACAGCGGGCGCTGTCGGTGCATTCGCATTCGGTGTCGGCGCAACTGACATCGCCAACTCCTGGTACAACCGCGAGATCCTCACGAAGGTCCCCGAGGTCGTGCAGGTACGCCTGGTGGGGCAGTTGCGCTCCGGCACATGCGCGAAGGACATCATGCTTACGCTGCTTGCCCACCCAGTCGTCCAGTCCGGGAAGACACGCGGTCGGGTGTTAGCGTTCACCGGAGCGGGATGCGCCACCATCGGGATCGACGAGCGGGCGACTCTGTGCAACATGGCGGTGGAAGCGCGCGGGGTAACGGCCTATTTCGAGCCCGACGAAATCACGCGCGATTTTCTCGAACAACGCTGTCCGAATAGGCCTTTCGTCACCTTGCCCTCAGACCCGGCGGCGACCTATGCGGTTACTGTCACGTTGGACCTCGACCGTGTGGAACCGATGGTTTCCCTCCCCGGCGACCCAACGAACTCGGTTCCGATTACGACGGTCCCACGTGACTTCGCAGTGAACAAGGTTTACGGCGGTTCCTGCACGGGCGGGAAAGCTCACGATATGGACATGTATGCAGCGGTCCTCTCGGAAGCCCACGCACGCGGGCTGAAGGTTCCCGACCACATAGACGCCTACATCCAAATGGGCAGCTCAACAGTTCTCGCCTACGCGAGCGAGCGCGGCTACGTCAGCTTGTTCGAGTCGATCGGAGTGAATGTACTCCCCCCGTCATGCGGTGCCTGCATCAATGCTGGGCCAGGTGTGTCCGAGTCCACGGAAGAAATCACTGTCAGCGCACAGAACCGCAATTTTCCTGGTCGCTCTGGTCCTGGTTCGGTGTATCTGGCGTCGCCGTATGTGGTTGCTGCGACCGCCGTAGCGGGCCGGCTGTGCACCCCGATGGAGCTATTCAACGGCGAAGTGGAGACCACGTGCGTGTCGCAGTGATACCGGGCGACGGAATTGGACCCGAAGTCGTCAATTCCGTCATACAAGTGGTTCCGGTGCTCGACGACTTGTTCGGACTCGACATCGAATTCACGACGTTCAACTGGGGTGCCGATAGGTGGCTCGCCGACGGAGTTGGACTCCCGGAGGGCGCAATCACGATGTTGCAGAAGGACTTCGATGCGATCTTCTTCGGTGCGCTCGGCGATCCGCGGATCCCGACGACAGCCCACGGCCGGGAGATCCTGCTGGGGTTGCGGCGCGGGCTGTCGCTGTATGTCAATTATCGCCCGCTGCTACTGCCGGGCCACACGATCGACCTCTATCGCGAGAACACGCAGGGACTGTATGTCGGCATCGGAGGCCGGGTCGAGAACGCGGGAGTTGCGACGGTCGCCATCGACGAATGCGTGTACACCCGCGATATCGTGACGAAGTTCGTGCGGTACGGTCTCGCGGACGCCACCGCCAGGGGACGAACCAAGGTGACGCTCGTCCACAAGGCGAATGCTGTCCCCAATACGGGGGCGTTGTGGCAGGACGTCTTCCGAACGGAACTGGCACAGTTTCCACAGATCGAGGCAAATGAGGAGTACGTAGACGCCTTCTGTTACAAGCTGGTCCGCGATCCGGGCACATTTGAAGTCGTACTCGCACCGAATTTGTTCGGTGACATCGCCAGCGACGTCGGGGCGGCACTGATGGGCGGCCTCGGCACCGCGCCGAGCGCGAGCATCTGTCCCGAGTCGCGGTTCGGACTGTTCGAACCCGTGCATGGCAGCGCGCCGGACATTGCTGGATTGGGCATCGCAAACCCGGTAGGCGCAGCAAGGTCGCTTGTGCTGTTACTTGACCACATGGGGCGGACCGATGCAGCCACGGCGCTCGAAACCTGCCTGCGGGAGTCGATGGAAACCACGCTGACGACTCCTGATCTGGGCGGCTCCGGTACCACCCGCGCGTTCATGGATAGTGTGCTTGCTCGATTGGAAAGACTCGGCAGCGCACTCGGGACAACGATCGGAAAGTGACACTCATGACCTCAACTAGTTACTACGGGGAGTACGGGGGCAGGTTCGTCCCGCAGATTCTCATTCCAGCGCTGAACGAGCTCGAGGATGCTTTCGAGAAGTGTCTGGTCGACAGTGATTTCATGTCCGAGTTCCACGGCTTGCTAAATGAGTTCGCCGGACGTCCCACCCCGCTGACATTCTGCCGGAACCTGTCCGCGGAGTACGGCGCGCAGATCTATCTCAAGCGGGAAGATCTCGTCCACGGTGGCGCCCACAAAACGAACCAGGTTCTGGGACAGGCCCTTCTGGCCAAGCGCATGGGCAAGACCAACATCATCGCGGAAACGGGCGCCGGGCAACACGGGGTCGCCACCGCGATCGCGGGTGCACTGCTTGGGTTGAACGTGCGGGTCTATATGGGCGCGGAGGACTGCGCTCGGCAGAAGCCGAACGTCGACCGCATGCGCCTGCTCGGTGCCGAGGTCGTCCCGGTGACCGCGGGAGCGCAAACTCTGAAAGAGGCGTGCAACGAGGCCGTCCGCCAGTGGTCGGGCAGCTATGAGGACACCCACTACTTGCTCGGCACGGCGGCCGGACCCCACCCTTACCCGCGCATAGTCAAGGAGTTCCACCGCGTGATCGGTGCCGAGGCGAAGGAACAAGCGAAGCGGGCAATGGGCAAGCTTCCGGACGTGGTCATCGCCTGCGTCGGCGGTGGTTCCAACGCGATCGGAATCTTCGCGGAATTCATCGATGAGCCGGGCGTCGATCTGATCGGCGTGGAGGCCGGCGGCGACGGACTCGACACGCCACGTCACGGCGCAACGCTGTCGAAGGGAACCGTGGGCATTCTGCACGGCACGAAGACCTTTGTGATGCAGGACGATCACGGGCAGATCCAGGAGTCTCACTCCATCTCTGCCGGTCTCGACTACCCCGCGGTGGGTCCCGAGCACACCTATCTGCGAGACATCGGACGCGTACGATACGCGGCTGCGACCAATCAGCAGGCAGTCGATGCGTTCGTCAAGCTGTCGCGGAGCGAGGGCATCATTCCGGCGCTGGAGTCGTCCCACGCTCTAGCCCACGCGTTCGAGCTGGCGAAAACCGCCTATCGCGGTGCGAACATCGTCGTCAATCTGTCGGGGCGCGGTGACAAGGACCTCTCGACGGTCATGGGTTATCTCGCCGAAAACGATCAATCGGAGGTGTCGGGCTCGTGACCGACCGCTACGGCGCCATGTTCTCGAGGCTGGAGACGGCACGGGAAGCAGCACTGATTCCCTACTTCGTCGTCGGCGATCCATCGCCCGAGCGCTTCCTCGAGCTCGTCGATATCGCAGTTCGTAGCGGAGCCGATGCATTAGAGCTCGGAATCGCCTTCTCGGACCCTCTTGCCGACGGCCCGACAATCCAGGCGGCAGCGGGTCGAGTCCTAGCCTCCGGGGTCACTGCCGAGGATTCGCTTGATCTTGTGTCCGCGGTCCGCCGCGCGCATCCCGACCTGCCGATCGGGTTGCTTGTTTACGCCAACATCGTGGAGAACATCCCTGGATTCGCCCAGCGCTGTGTCGACGCCGGCGTCGACTCGCTCCTGGTTCCCGACGCTCCGCTCGAAGAGCACCTTCCTGCAGCCGAGGCCGATGGTATCCGGCGGGTCTATATCTTGCCGCCCAATGCGGACCAGCAAGTGATCGATGCGGTGGCTTCGCGAAGCGAGGGCTACGTCTACGTCACCAGCCGGGCCGGTGTGACGGGGGCTTCGGCGACCGTGTCCGAACACATCGGCATGCATCTGCCCGGCCTGCGGGAGCGCGAATCCGCCCCGCCGGTTCTCGGGTTCGGGATCTCCAGTCCCGAACAGGTCAACCAGGCCGTTGACGCCGGATTCGCCGGTGTCATCGTCGGCTCGGCAATCGTAAGCTTGGTTGCCGCGCACCTCGGCGATCGTGAACGCTTGGGGGAAGTCCTAGCAGATTCCATCCGGACCATGAAGAGCGCAACCATGCATACATCATTCTCGGAAGGTGCCAACGCGTGACATCGACCGCAGAGCCGTTGATCACGGCCGCCGGCACGTACGGCGGTCCCCTCGTTAACTTCGAATACCGACCGGTCTTCGACGCCTTCTTCCAAGCCGCTGAGCGCTCGCCACAGATGCCTGCCATCACACACGGTGATCGCACATTTACATATGGAGAGTTGGCGCGCCAGTCCTTGGCGATTGCTGCCGCACTGCGCAACCGTGGGCTGCGTTCGCCGGAACGGGTCGGCGTTGTGGTCGATCGTTCGATCGAGGCAACTGCGGCCATGCTGGGCGTGTTCGCGGCGGGCCTGGTGTACGTGCCGATTGACATCCGAAACCCAATTGAGCGGGTCCGCCACATCGTCGTTACGTCCGGTATTCGGACGATCCTCGCTTCGACTCCCGATCTAGTCGACCCGACGTCGGTCATGGACGTCCTGCCGATCGCGGAGGCCGTCACGGCGACGGCCAACAATTCGGTGCCCGTCGCCGTCGCGCCGGACGATGATGCGTACGTCATCTTCACTTCGGGCACGACGGGCGCACCAAAAGGCGTAGTTGGCAGGCACTTCCAGCTGGCGAAGCAGCTGCATGGCTGGCGTCAGCTTGGCTACGATCTGCCCGGCCTGCGCGGCGCACTCATTGCCTCCTATGGTTTCGACAGCTCGTTCCTGGAACATTTCATCCCGCTGAATTCGGGCGGCCAAGTATTCGTGTTCGACCCCAACGACATCTGCGACACGGCAACGCTTGCTGAGAAGATCCTGCAGGACAACATCGCATTCGCGATCTTGTCGCCGGCGCTGCTAGAGGGCGTGGCCTCGTACTTCGAACAGGCGGAAATCGACGTTCCCCTGCGATACCTTATTTCCGGCGGTGAGCCGATTCCGAACTCTGAACTTCGTCGACTACGTTCGCTCATACCGCGACTGAACATCCGCGCCGGGTATGGAACGACCGAGGCGACGGTGGCAGTCACGACTCACGAGTTCGATCCGTCCGATAGTTCCCGATTCGCCCCGCTGGGTATACCGATGCCGGGGTATCACGTCTTCTTGCTCGACCCGGATTGCAAGCCGGTCCCGTTCGGTGAGGTGGGCGAGATCTATATCTCGGGCGACGTCCTGGCGCGCGGATACGACTCGAATCCGCATGAAACCGAGCGCCGATTTGTCCGCAATCCTGTCGCAAACGAACTGCTCGACGATGCACACCCGGTCATGTATCGAACAGGCGATCTGGCGCGTATCGACGAGAACCGAATCCTTAGATTCGAAGGTCGGGCCGACGACCAGGTGCAGGTGCGAGGCCTACGCGTCGAACTCGGCGAGGTCGAGGCGGCCGTCGAGAAAGCGTTCGGCGCCCGTGCACATTGCGGCATCCGCGAGGAGGGCGATAATTCAACGGCGATCGTCGCCTTCGTGGTGATCGATCCGGATGCGGGCGTGGCCGATGGACTTGAACGGCTCCAAGACCTGCTTCCGGAGTACATGGTGCCCACGTACCTAGTCCGCGTTGACGCAATACCGGTGACGATCAATGACAAGATCGACAAGAAGCGGCTTCCGGAGGTCACTGAGGACCATCTCGTCGCCCGTCAACGTGTCATTCACGTTGCGGACCAGTTGATGACCTCAGATGAAGCCGCCATCGTCGATATAGCCCGTGAGGTTCTCGGCCTGACCGGTGTGATTGCTCCGATGGACCGATTCGTCGAACTGGGCGCAGATTCACTCCGAATTGTCAAGCTGGTGATGGCGGTCCAGCGGGCTTTCGACGTCAAGCTGCCGGTACGGCAGATGAACGCCTCGACGCTAACCGCTCGTTCCCTCGCCGAGTATGTGAGAACCGCTCCACAATGATCGATTTACTCGCCAGTGAAATCTGAAGTCAGGCATGACGACTCCGCTTGAAGGTGTCTAGTTCGGCGGGCATCTATCTTTGGGGGGCAGGGTCGTGTGGAACTATGCACGAAGCTCCTGTTGGGGAGTAGTCGTAGCTGCCCGGAAACCGGGCCGCCGAGGAGGAGGAGGAGGCGCACCTGCCATTCGTGGCGGGTAGGGCCCTCTCGCGTGGGGTGCATGCACGCACGACCGGCAGGAAGCACGACCGAGAGGGCTCCGCCGCATTTCCAAGCGGAAGGCCGAGGGCGGGCGTTCAATCTGTACGGCGGCGATACTGATGCATCGCCCCCGGTGAGTCCGAGACTTCATCTCTGTGGGACACGAACTGGGCACGCCCGGCCACGTCGTTCTGCTAAGAGGGCGAGACCCGGGCTATCTCTGCCGTACTACTGCAATGCCACAGTGCAGTCGACCGACACCGAGTCGAACGAAGGGGAGGCTTACCTTATTTAATCTGTCTCATCTTACGCGCTCAAGTTCGTCTCGATGCCCCTCTTTCCGCAGGTGCTCGTCTCAGATTCCGGCGCGACCGGCACGCTTGTTTGTGGATCGGCCGCCGGTGGCGGATCAGTCGGCCCCGAACCCCGATGCCGGTCGGGTGAACACCTCACGCAGCATCGGTACGAAGTGGTCGATCGGCAGGGTCGGGTACGCCGGGTCGAAGGAAACCTGGTCCCATTCCGCACAGAAGTGGGCGCATGTATCGAAATACGGTGAACCTCGGAACTTTTCACGCGCATTGGTGTCGAGGCCGAGCCGGTCCCAGTAGTGGTAGCCCTGGAAGATCCCGTGGTGCTGCACGACCCAGGTCGATTCCGCGTCGAGGTACGGACGGACGATCGACGCCGCAAGTTCCGCGTGGTTGGCTGGTGCCATCGCGTCGCCCACATCGTGCAGCAGAGCCGCGACGACGAGATCAGTTCTGGCACCTTCTCGATATGCCCTCGACGCAGTCTGCAGCGAGTGCTCGTAGCGGTCGACCTGGTAACCGAGCGTCGGCCCCTCGAGCGAGTCCAGCAGGTCGATCATCGTGTCGACGAGGCGATCGTTCAGGAACTTCTTCGACTCGGTGAAGATGAGTGCGATGTCCTCCTTCGTCGATTCGTCCATTCTGGTGAAGCCGACCATGCGGTTCGGTTGATCGATCTCGGTCACATGGATCTCCTGTCCTTCACGGATACGGAATCGGGACCCGCGGGGTGTGTTGCCTTCCTACCGGCGTGACCGTGACACGGCAATCGGTCGTCTCTCTCACCGGGCCGAATCTTCACGGCTGCCCTACCGGGAACGAACTCGGTCGCGGACGCACTGCCGGACCCGCCGAAGCATCGAGTTCACCGGCGGCGAGCGCGGCCAGAGCCAGGTCCCGAACCTGCCCCTTCGCCAGCTTCCCTCCCGACGACCGGGGCAATGCGTCGACCACGAGCAGAAACTCGGGCAGGTATTCCTTGGTCATGCCGTGCCCGGCCAGAAACGCGGTCAAATCGGGCAACGTCAGCCCGCCGGCAGAACTGCCGCTGACCACGACACAGACCCGCTCGCCGAAGACGTCGTCCGGAAGCCCCACGGCCAGCATCGTCGTCGTACTGCAACCGTTCCTCGCGGGCTGGCTCATCGACAATCACGGTGTCGCGGGCGCCTTCTGGTTCGTCACCGTGCTCACCGCCGTGCTGGCCGTGGCCGCACTGCTCGTGGTCCCGGAATCCCCGGTACGGTCCGCGGATTCGCGTCCCGATCTGGTCGGCGCGTTCCTGCTGGGCAGCTCGGTCGCGGCAGTCCTGGTCGCGGTGAGCTCGGCGCCGCAATGGGGTTGGGCCAGCACGGGAACCCTCGGCCTGCTGGCGGTCGGGTGCGGACTGTTCGCGGCCTGGATCGTGCAGGCGGGCAAGGTCCGCGAACCACTGGTCGATCTGCACCAATTGCGGCGTCCGGCACTGTTGTACACGGTGCTCGCGTCCGGCCTGGTCTACGGTGTCGGAACCACGACCAGCTCGATCCTCGCGATCATGGCGATGACTCCGCGGGAGGCGGGCGGCGACTACGGGTTCGGGATGAACGCCAGCGAGTACGCGGTCTTCGGCGTCGTCAACGGGATCGGCATCGTGGCCGGTGGCCTGATCGTCGGACTCACCGTGCGTCGGCTGGGAGCGAGAGCGCACATGATCGCGGCTGCCGTCACCGTCGCGGTGGGCGCGCTGACGATGGGTATCGGCCGCGGCGACGAACTGATCGTGCTCGCCGCGACCGGCCTGGTCCACCTCGGTGTGGGGCTGGGCGGGGCCGCCATCCCGAATCTCGTCATCGCGGCGGTGCCACCCGACAATCAGGTGGTCAGCGCCAGCATGACAGAGGTCAGCCGCACCCTGATGGCCGGCGTGGGTACGACCGTGGTGTTCGTGGTCCTCAACGCGAACATCCAGACGATCGTCGCCGGACGGCCGGTGTACGAGGGCATGGGATTCCAGTGGGCGTACGCGCTGGTCGCCGTCTGCGCGGTGGTCGGGGGCCTGGCGGCGACGCGGCTGCCCGCCAGAGCCGGTGAGCCCGCCGAGGCATGACGACGGCATCACGCCGGCACGAGGCGCACCGTCACACCGACCGCGTCCTGATCCTCATGGGATCCGGCGGTCGAGGTGGCGGTGCGCCTCGCCGTCGGCGATACCGCGTCCGTAGCCGTACCCGCTGTCCGCGCCGGTGACGAGGTGCGGGACCTGCTGCCGGGCGCCGACATCGTCGTTGCGGACTGGAGCGGGCAGTTGGTGCTCGGACCCGCGGAGGCCGCGGTGGGCGGGCATCTGCGGCTGATCCAGCAACCCGGGGTCGGCGTCTCGTTCATCGACCTCGATGCTTGGTCCGAAGTCGGTGTACCGGTTGCCAATACACCTGGAGGCAATGCCGCGTCGGTCGCGGAGTGGGCTGTCGCGGCCACCGCGAATCTGTGCCGCTCGATCGGGTGGGCCGACTCCGAGATGCGTGCCGGACGATGGCCGCAGGCGTCGATCCTGCAGCGCGAGTGCCGGGATCTCGGCGACCGTCGGGTCGGGCTCGTCGGTTTCGGCGACATCAACCGGCGCTGCGACGCGCTGTTCCGGGCATTCGGATGCGATGTCGCGTACAGCTCGCGGCGCCCCCACCCGGAGTCCCCGCTACGGCACCGGCCCCTCGATGTTCTCCTCGCGCGCTCGGACGTGCTTGTCGTCGCGGTCCCGCTCACCGCGCAGACCCACGGGTTGATCGGCACACGCGAGCTGGCGCTGCTTCCACCGGAAGCACTGGTGGTCAACGTCGCCCGCGGCCCGGTCGTCGACGAAATCGCACTCGCGGAGGCCGTTCGGACCGGATCGCTGGCCGGCGCCGCGCTGGATGTCTTCGCCGGCGAACCGCTGGGGGCCGACAGTCCCTTGTTAGCCCTCGACAACGTCCTGCTCAGCCCGCACGTCGCGGGTGGCAGTTCGTCGGCGCGCGAGCGGATGTTCGAGATGACCGCGGCCAATGTGGCCCGGGTGTGCCGCAACGAAGCCCCGCACTGGACACTGCGGTGAATTCGCCCGCCTTCGCAGTGTGGCGGGCCGAGGCGGGGCGGCATGTCTCTGTCCGCCGGAAATGCACGGACGGTCCGGGGCCAATTTCGGTAAGTTTGGTAACTTTGCACATCATGGACGCCCGTGGACAGAAGGATGTGACGGCAGTGCCCGCACAGGGACAGGACCGGAAGTCGCAGGTCCCAGGTCCGGGCAGCCTGCGCTGGCGGCGGCTTGCCGAGATGGTGGCGGACCAGATCCGCGAGCGCATCCTTCGCGGCGACCTCGGCGAGGGTGAGATCCTGCCGAAGGAGGCCGAACTCCGCGAGCAGTACCCGGTGAACGTCCAGTCCCTGCGCGAGGCGCTCCGCATCCTCGAGGCCGAGGGCCTCGTCCGTGTCCGCCGCGGCAATCGGGGTGGCGCCGTCGTGCACCGGCCCACCCCGGGGAACGTCGCCTACAGTCTCTCGATGGTGCTCGCGATGTCGGGTACGGACATCGACGACGTCGGCCGTGCCCTGCACGAGGTCGAACCGATGTGCGCCGCCCTGTGCGCGGAGCGCGAGGACCGCGCCACCGAAGTGGTCCCGGTCCTGCGTGCCCTGCACGAGGAATCACTGTCCAAGATCGACGACCTTGTTGCGGCGACCACGCTTTCGCGCCGATTCCACGAATCGGTCGTTGAACTGTGCGGAAACAGGTCGCTGATCGTGCTCGCGGGAGCACTCGAGGCGCTGTGGTCGAGCCATGTCACGGACTGGGCGAGCGAGCGGGCGGACCCGGAGCGGATTCCGCCGGCCGAACGGGCACAGGCGCTGGCCGTGCACGGACAGATCCTGCAGTGCATCGAGGACGGCGACGCCGCATCGGCTCGGGTGATTGCCGCCCGGCATCTCCGGGATGTGCAGACCTACCCCCACGACCCGGCGAGAGCCGTCGTCCCCCTCGATCCCGCGGTCGCGCGGGACCGCCTGTTCTTCGGCTGAGCGGGCCCGGCGGGCCGGGTCCGCTCAGCCCTCGGTCAGAAACTGTTCGGATCGTCGATCACACTCTGCGGCACGGGATGCCGGTACAGCGTGGAGGCATTCTCCCAGGTGATCTTCCGCAGCTCGTCGGCCGACAGCCCCTTCATGGACTCGTTGACGACCTCCATCGTCCGCGGCCACAGGCTGTCACTGTGCGGGTAGTCCTCTTCGAGCAGGATGTGGTCGATCCCGATCCGGTCACGCAGGACCATCGTCGACGGGTCCTCCACGGCACAGAACCAGAAGTTCCGCTTGAGCACGTCCGCGGGCGAGATGTCGATACCGTCCCACGTGCCGTACATCGACGAGTAGGTGGTCATGTGGTCGAGCCGGTCGAGAAGCGCGGGAACCCAGCCGATTCCGCCTTCCGACATCACGATCTTGATGTTCGGGAAGCGCACCGGGATCTTCGAGAACAGCCAGTCGACGGTCGCGAACATGGCGTAGCCGAAGAACAGCGTTCCGGACACGTCCGGCGGGGCGTCTTCCGACGTGCTCGGCGACGTGCTGGACGAACCGATGTGCAGGTTGATGACGGTCTCGGTTTCCTCACAGGCCCGCATGATCGGATCCCAGTGGCCCGAATGCACCGACGGCAGGCCCAGGGCATGGGGCCCCTCGGAGAAGGTCACCGCCTTGAATCCACGCTCGGCGTTGCGGTAGATCTCCTGCGCACCGATCTCCGGGTCGAGGAAGTACGGGATCTGGCAGGGGATGATGCGGTCCGGGTACGGGCCCGCCCATTCCTCCAGGTGCCAGTCGTTGTAGGCGCGGGTCGCGGCGAGTGCAAGCTCTCGATCGTTCGTGCTCAGTTGGAGGCGCTGACCCGCGAACCCGGGGAGGAAGGACGGAAAGTTCAGGGACGCATACACACCCGACAGGTTCATGTCCTTGACCCGGTGGTGGATGTCCCACGAACCGCGCCGCATGTCCTCGAAGCGCTGCGGGTCGAAACCCCACTCGTCCACGGGACGCCCGACGACCGCATTGAAGCCGACGTTCGGGATCTCCTTGCCGTCGTACACCCAGATGTCCGCGCCGTCGCGGTGGATGACCCTGGGTGCCCGCTCGGCGAGTTTCGCCGGCAGGCGGCCTTCGAAGGTGTCCTTCGGCTCGACGATGTGATCATCGACCGAGATGAACGGGAAGGGCCGGTGCGCCTTCTGCGGCTCGGGCAGGAAGGTGACTTTTCCCTTCACGTTCCGGGTGAAGTCGGTGTTGTGGATCAGTTCGTCGAGATCGGCCATCTCGCACACTCCTCGAGTTTCGTGGGTCGGTGAATACGGCTGCGCTACATGCGTAACCGCGAAGGGTTGGGGGGGTGAACGGACTCAGTCGAGAACGCCGGGATCGGTCCTGAGCAGCTTGCGGACCGCGCCGGCCCAGTAGACCCCGGCCGCGCGCTCGACGAGTGCCTTCTGCATCGCAGCCCGGACGCTCTTCTCGATCGGCAAGGGGTCTTTTCCGAGCAGCAGGATGTCGTAAGCGAGTCGGCAGAACCTGTCGATCGATGCCGCACGGTAGACCGCGAGCTCGATCGTGTCGGCGGTGGTGATGATGCCGTGGCTGGCGAGGATCACGTTGTTGCGGTCGCCGATCCGGTCGGCGAGATCCCTGCCGAGTTCGGCGTCGTCGACTTCGCCTCCGTACTCCTCGACGAGGGACAGGTCGTCGTCGTACAGACTCCCGGTCTGGTGCGCGATCATCGGAAGCACGCCGACGGCTGCCAACAGGGTCACGTAGTACGGGTGGTTGTGAACGACCACCCGAGCGTCCGGACGACGCCGGTGCAGTTCGGTATGGATGTGATAGGCGGGTGTGACGTCCCATTTGCCTTCTATCACAGCACCGTTCGAGTCCACTCGGCACACGTCGGACGCCGAGACCTCGTCCCACCACAGCCCCCACGGGTTGATCAGGAGGCTGTCGTCGTCGCGGTCGGCCCAGGTGATGTGGCCGGCCATGTTCTCGCTGAATCCGGCGTGCGCGAGGATCCGGAATGCGCACGCGAGTTTCTGCTCACCGGTGAGGTCGACCCCGATCGGGGGCGTGGCGCGCGGACGCCACCCACCCATCGGATCCGGGCCGCTTCCGATCGCCGTCGATTCGTCGTACACGGTCACAGCGCCTCCGGACGGGATGAGATTGGGGTCATATTGTCGAACGAGGCGAAACTCTATCTTACAAAAGATACAGATGTAAGCCTTCAGTCGAACCGGCGCCGCCCCTTCCTCTGAGGAGTGCCGCGGCAATACAGAGCCAGCCATACGCTTGATTGACAGGTTGGGCAGAGCGACCTAGATTTGTGATCCGCGACATACTTTGCCCATCCTCAGCGTTCTCGTGCCACCGGTCGGTCCCCCGACTCCGACCACACACAGGGGGAGACGACCGATGAAGCCCACACGGCAGCACCGAGTTCCCCCTCGGCCCGCCCACGAACGCCGAGCCTGCCCCGCCGTTCCCTCTGCCCTCCCGCATCCCTCCCGACAAGGAGAACCGGCATGACCGACGCACCGACACAGAACGGTCCCGCGGAAAGTCCGAAGCATTCGACCCGATCCGAGGTCCGCGGCCGAGCGCGGATGATCCTGGCCGTCAACATGGGCAACACGCTGGAGTGGTTCGACTGGACCGTCTTTGCGATCTTCGCGGTCTACTTCTCCAACCAGTTCTTCCACTCCACCAACGAGGTGTCGAACCTGCTCTCGACTATGGCGGTGTTCGCCGTCGGGTTCGTGATGCGCCCGATCGGCGGCCTGCTCTTCGGACTCGTCGCCGATCGCCGCGGGCGAAAGTTTGTCATGGTGCTGACGATGTCGCTGGTCGCGGCATCGAGCGTCCTCATCGCGATCGCTCCCACGTACGACCGGATCGGGGTGTTCGCGTCGTTGTGGTTACTCGTCGTCCGATGCATCCAAGGTGTAGCGCACGGTGGTGAACAGGGCGGCTCCTACACATACATCGCCGAGGTGGCGCGACCCGACAACCGCGCACTGTGGGGTTCCACGGTCATCATGTCCACCGTCGGCGGAACGGTGCTCGCCACGCTCCTCGGCGCGGTGATGCGCTCCGTCATCGACTCCGAGGCGATGGCCGACTGGGGCTGGCGCATTCCGTTCCTGATCGGCGGTGTGCTCGGATTCTTCGCGCTCTACCTGCGCCGCGGCCTCGAAGAATCCGGCGCCTTCGTCGACCACGCCAATCGTTCCGAGAACCAGACACCGTCCTCGGCCCGATCGGCGCTCCGCGACATCTGGGCACAGCGCACGTCGATCCTGCGCGTCGTCCTCCTCGTCGGCGGCACCTCGGTGTTCTCGTACACCTGGTCCGTGAATGCTCCCGCGTACGCGATCAGCTTCCACCACGTGAACGACAAGCTCGCGATGTGGGCCGGCGTGGTCGCCAACATCGTCTTCATCGCCGCGCTGCCGCTCGCGGCACGTCTCGCGGACCGATTCGGACGTCGCCCCAACAACATCGCGTGGGGAGTGCTGGTGGCCCTGCTCGCCTTCCCCCTGTCCGGGATGCTCGACGGCTCGGCACGCACCCTGGCCGTGACGATGTGCCTGGCGCTCGTCGTCCAGGCACTCGCGGCGAGCACCCAGGTCGCCTGGTTCGCCGAACTGTTCTCCACGAAGTCCCGTGCTGCGGGTACGGGCATCGCCGTATCGCTCGCGGCTGCGATCTTCGGAGGCACCGCGCCGTACCTCAATTCGTGGCTGACCTCCCGCGGCACGCCCGACCTGTTCACCTGGTACGTCATCGTGCTCGCCCTCGCGGTCGCCGCCGCCGCCTACTTCACACAGGAGACCAAGGGCATCGCCCTGACGTCGGAGACGGACACTCCGCGAGAGGTCCGCGCCGGCGTGGCGTGACCACCGAAGCCCCTGCACCCGGAACAACCGAGACCGAGAGAAGCTGACATGGCCGACAACACCCGTACCGTCGACTTCACCCGAATGGACGAAGCGACCGCAGCCGAGATGGAACTGATCCGAGACGAGGCCGCGATCCACCGTCGCGACCACTGGCTCGAAACGATCGTGCGCCTGCTCGAGTCGATGAAGGGCTACTCCTTCGGCTATCGCGTCGATCGTTACGAGCACTCGCTGCAGTCCGCGACCCGCGCGCACCGGGAGGGCGCCCGCGTCGACCTGGTCATCGCGGCACTGCTGCACGACATCGGCGACGATCTCTGCCCGGACAATCACAGCGAGGTCGCCGCCGCGATCCTGCGGCCGGTGCTCGACGAGGAGGCAGTGTGGGTCGTCAAGCACCACGGCGTCTTCCAGACCTACCACTACGGCGAGAAACTCGGTATTCCCACCGACAGCCGTGACCGGTATCGGGACTCCCCGTATTTCGATACCTGCGCACACTTCTGCGCAGCATGGGACCAGGAGTCCTTCGACCCCGGCTACGACACCGAACCCCTCGAGTTCTTCATGCCGATGCTCGAAGAGGTCTTCTCACGCCCGCCGCGCTCGTGGGGCGACCAGGACCTGGTGTGGTCGAGGGAGACCTCCGCGGACCCGCAGTCGGCGTAGTCCGATACCCACCCCGCACAGGAGGAACCGGTTCATGTGTGTGATCGATGAAGCAACGGCGCTGCAGACCCCCGAGCAGCCCGTCTCCACCGCGCGATACGGGAGTCGTGCGCAGCGTGCTCTCCGGGCGCGGCCGGCGGGTGCGGCGGCCACGCTCGAGGGTGGTTGGCGGCTCCGCATGTCGGCGCTCGAATCCGTTGCGGTTGCGTCGTCGGATGCGGTCGCATCATGACCAGAGTCAAGACTGTCGACATCTTCACGTGCCGGGAGATCCTCCGGATCCGTTCGGGAGTCGAGCAATACATGGCCCCGGACGGATTCGGCGAGTACTACTGGGCCGAGTTGCTCAGGGACTGCTCCGAATCCGACGCGCTCGAAGCCACCTGGGCGCACTATCGCACGAAGACACGCCCGCTGACCCCGGCGGACATCCTCGCGCAGGTCGGTGCGGAGGTTGCCACCCGAGTCTCGATGGTCGCGAGGATCACCGATCAGCTGCTCTGCGAGCGCACCCGGTTCGGTTGGACCGCAGAGCAGCTCGCCCGGTGGAACATCACGTTCGACACCGAGATCGGCCGGGGGGCCGACATCGAGGACGCGCGTGACTGTGCCGATCTGGATGCACACGACGAGGACGACAGCGACGACACCCGCGTAGCGCGGGTCGCACCTCCGGCGGCGCTGCTCCTCCGCATTACCGGGCCTGCCATTCCGGTCCGCGCCACTCACCCGGCCGCACCGACCGACAGGACACGGCTTCCTTCGTGAAACTCGGACTCTTCCTCGACATGCGCAACCCGGCCCGCTGGGAGCGTCCCGGCGCCGAGCATTACGGTGTGATGCTCGATCGGGTCACCCGGGCCGAGGAACTCGGCGCGAACTCGGTGTGGCTGACCGAACATCACTTCTTCGAGGACGGCTACCTGCCACAACCGCTGACCCTCGCGGCCGCGATCGCCGCGCGGACCGAACGCGTCAGGATCGGTACAGCCGTGCTGCTCGCCCCCCACCGGCATCCCGTCCATATCGCGGAAGAAGCGGCCCTCGTGGACCTGGTCTCGGGCGGCCGACTCGAACTCGGACTCGGAGCCGGGTGGTCCCGGGAGGAGTTCGACGCATTCGGATCGGATTTTCGCGCCCGGTACGACGTCACCGACTCGGTGTTCACGGCGGTGCGGAACCTGCTGTCGCAGGGTGGTGTCACACCGGGACCGGTTCAGGATCCGGTCCCGATGTGGCTCGGATATCAAGGGCCCCGCGGTGCCGCCCGCGCCGGACGACTCGGGGCCGGACTGTTGTCTCTCGATCCCGCGCTGTCGGCACCGTACCTCGCCGGTCTCGAGGAAGGCGGTCACCCCGCGGGCGCGGCCCGACGCGGCGGCGTGATCGATATCATCGTGGCAGACGACCCGGAATCGACTGCACGACAGCTTATCCCGAATCTGGCGCACCGACAGGCCACCTACCTGGGCCGGCGTGGTGATACGCGGACCGTCGCCGACCTGGAGATCGAGTTGACTGCCGAGTTCGATCGGAACCGTTCGGTGCCCGGACTGACGGTCGCCACAGCCGAGGCCGCCGCCGGTGAAATCCGGGCCCGAAACCGGCACATGCCCGTCGAGCACGCCTATCTGTGGGCAGGACTCCCCGGGATGTCCGACACGCTGGTCGATCGCCACATGGAACTCCTGTTCACCCGCGTCGCACCGGCACTGGCCGAGGCGACACCGTGCTAGCCCGCAGGGCGTTCCTCTCGTTCACCCAGGTGACGGACCCGGCGGCCCATGCGGAGTACAACGCCTGGCGCCAGCTCGACAACAGCTACTGGTTCCGGGACCCGGTCGACGAGTGTTTCGCCCAGTGGCAGGACCTCGCGGTCCGGACGTTCCACCAGGGACGACGCCCCGACGTCCGGGTCAGCCGCCGCGTGGCGATGGGCGCCGTCATGCCGGTTAAAGGTTACGTGAACCCGCGCTGCCTGATCGGTGCGGACGCGCTGCCGATCTGTCCGAACCGGGGGATCGCACTGGTCGCGACACGACTGTGCCACCCTGGCAGCGCTGAGAGCGAGCAGTATTTCGCCCGGCAGGATCGCGAGGTGATACCCGCCCTGATGGAATGCGAGGGGGTGGCCGGGGTCTGGGCGTTCGTGAACGAGAACACCACACTCGACGCCGGACGCGACGCGGACGACGGCGTGACGTTCGCGGAGGATGTCGGCACCTCACCGGGGGAGGTGCCGATCGTGATGGTGTTCCTCGACGGAGACCTCGTCCGGTATCGGGCCGATCGGACGCGGCGCGACGTCGATCTCGAGCCGAAGCCCTCCGATCACGAGTTCGAACTGCTGTTCTCCGGGTTGCTGCGCACCATTGAACCCTGGGAACTGGTCATGGTTCGACTCGTGAGACGAGGTTGCCGCGCCTTCACCCGACCGGGTGGGGCTGCGGTCTCACCGGACGGCGTATGCTCGTTCGGCCCGACAGACAACGCTGCCCTTCCCGACCTCGCTCATGTAAATGGCCTTGACCTGCTGTTAGCCTCGGGTACACCACAGAGGCAGATCGTCCGTCCGTACACGAGAGGTGAACAGTGACAGCCAGCCGGCGTCAGATGATCCTGGCCGAATCGGCTCGGCTCTTCTCCGAACGAGGCATGTCGGCCACCACGATCCGTGAGATCGCCGACGCGGTGGGTCTGAACTCCGGGACGCTGTACCACTACTTCAATTCCAAGGACGCGATCGTCTCCGAGATCCTGAGGAACTTCCTGACCGACCTGGTGGGCAGTTACGCGAACGTCCTGGCCGGAGTCGAGACAGCCCGCCATCGCGTCGGGCTGATGGTCCGGGTCTCGCTCGAAGTCGCGGACAAGCATCCGTACGCCACCGAGATCTATCAGAACGAGTTCGAGAATCTCGGTGCGCTACCGGAGTACGCGGAGATCGCTGGTGCTGTCGAGTCGTCGCACCGGGCGTGGCTCGAGGTCGTCGACGAGGGTGTGCGAAATGGTGAATTCAATTCCGGCATAAATACATTCGAGTTCCAACGAATGATGCGGGAGTGCGTGTTCCAGTCCGTCCGATGGCATCGGGACACCCTCGCCGCCGATATCGAGTCGATCACTGCCACCGTCACGTCGGTTTTCCTCGACGGGTTCGCCCCGGCACGCACAGGGTCGGCCGATCCGACGCCAGCACCGACCCGAACTCAACCGGCGCGTGAACCGGCACCCGTCGCGGTGCCCGAACCGGATTCGTCCGCTGGCGAGTTGGATGACCTGCGCACCGAGATGGACGAACTACGCTCCGACATGCGTGCCATGCGCAGTCTGATGGAGTCCTTGTCCAAGTCGCACATCGCGAACGGCGGTACGGCAGCCGAAGGCTGACGCCGTGGTACCGGGGATCTCGAGACCTCCTCCGCTTGTGCGGGTTTCCGTTGGTCGTGCGGCAACGGAAACCCGTGGTACCGGAGGAAAGTCCACACGTGACTCCAGGAGCAACGACGCGGCCAGCGCACCACTATGCTCGGCGAAATGCTCATCTGGATCAACGGGGCGTTCGGTGCGGGAAAGACGCAGACGGCGTTCGAGCTGAATCGACGCGCCCCGAGTTCGCACGTCGCTGATCCCGAACTCATCGGATTCGCGGTCCACAAAATGCTGCCCGCGTCTGCGCGAGGCGATTTTCAGGACCGCCCCCAATGGCGATCGGCTGTCATCGCAACGCTCGCCGACGCGGTCGCTGCCCACGATGGCCCAGTCATCGTGCCCATGACGTTGGTCGAACCGGACTATTTCGACGAGATCATGGCAGGCCTGGCTACCGAGAGGGTCGACGTCCGGCATTTTTCCCTTGTCGCATCACCCGAGACCCTCCGCAGCCGACTGCAGACCCGCACCGGTTACTGGCTTGGTCGTGTAGTCGGACGGGACGAGACCTGGGCCATGCAGCAGATCCCGCGCTGTGTCACTGCGCTTGCCACGGAACGATTCACTGAACACGTCGACACCGATGGCCGCGCGATCGACGAGGTTGTCGAAGACATCGCGACGCGCGCGGGTCTGGATCTCATCCACGACCGACTGCCGCCCGTCCGCTATCAGTTGCGGCGAGCGGCAGTCGGTGTCCGTCACATCAGGGTGTGAGCAAGGGGCCCGGCGTCAGTCTTCCGCGATCTGGATGGCCATCCGTGGGCAACTTCCCGCTGCCCTGCGCGCGGCGTCGTGATGTTCCGGTGCGGGATTGTCGTCGAGGATTGTCACGATGTCCTCGTCGCCGAGCTGAAACAACTCCGGGGCACTCGCCTCGCACAGGCCGTGTGCCTCACAGAGATCCGTGTCCAGTGTGACCTTCATCTGCTCTCCAAGGGGGATGGTGTCGAGCCCGGCGCAGACCCCCCGAGGGCTGCTGCGCCGGACATTCCTCGAGTTTCGGTGATCAGCCGATCGGGTCGTACTGCAGGTGCAGGTTGTTCAACCCACGCAGGAGGTAGGTGGGTTCCCAGGTGAACTTGCGGTCCGATTCGGGGCCGTGTTCCGTCTCGTCGAGCTTGATGTCGCCCATGCGGTCGAGGAACCGCTCGATGCTGACCTTCGCTTCGACGCGCGCCAACGGTCCGCCCGGGCAGGAGTGCACGCCGCGGCCGAAAGCGATGTGCTCGCGCAGGTTTTCGCGGTCGACGCGGAACTCGGCGGGACATTCGAAACGATCCGGATCGCGGTTGATCGCTCCTGGCAGGATGGCCACCGGAGTGCCTGCGGGAAGGTCGATGCCGCGCAGTGTGGTGTTCTTGAGCACCAGCCGGAAGTCGGTCTTCACCGGGCTTTCCACGCGGAGGGTTTCCTCGATGAACGCGGGGATGAGTTCGCGGTCGTCGCGCAGTTGCTTCTGGATGTCGGGCCGCTCGGCGAGGACCTGGATGGACGAACTGAGCAGTCGGGCAGTGGTTTCCTGACCGGCGGCGAACAGGAAGGTCGCCAAGCGCACCACATCGATGACCTCGGGCAGGGTGCCGTCGGGGTAGGTGGCGGTCGCGAGGTCGGTCAGGACGTCGGCGCGAGGATTCTTGCGGCGGTCCTCGATGTAGCCGCTGAACTGGGCGTCGAGCCACTCGAGCGGATTGACCTCGACTTCTTCGTCCTGGTTGAGCGTGCGGGCGGTCTGGGAGAGCAGCTTGTCGCGGAACTGGTCGTGGTCTTCTTCCGGAACGCCGAGCAGGTCGGCGACCACGATCAACGCGAAAGGTTTCGCGTAGTCGTCGAGCAGCTCCATCCGGCCACTGCCGAAGAACGTGTCGATCTGCTTGTCGGCGAGTCGCCACATGAACTCTTCGTTCTCCTTGAGCCGCTTCGGCGTCAGGAGTCGTTTGAGGAGGGCACGCTGGGCCGTGTGGTCGGGCGGATCCATCGTGACCATGTGCTCGTTCAACGGCAATTGGTCGCGGTGTGCGGCGAGTTGATCGGTGATGTCGTCGCCCTCGGGGGTGAACGGCAGTGGCGGGAACGGCCCGAGGAAGGCGTTGGCCGAGGAGTACACCTCGTGGTTGCGGTACACCTCGAGGGCTTCGTCGTAGCCGGTCACGGCCACCACCCCGTGGTGCGGCATGTGGGTCACGGGGCACTTCGAACGCAGATGCTCGAAATACGGGTAGGGATCTTCAACGAGGGATACATCGGTGAAGAAATCGATCTCGTCGAAACCGGTCAAGTCTGCCTCCTCTTCAGGGGTGCGCAACGGCGTCGTCGCACACGGGATCTTCAGCACGGCCTGCGGTGAACGGCGGGGCTGTGCCGTGCGGAACCGGATATCCGATTGAGAGAATACGGTATTAATTCCCGCATGGGAAGAATAACTATCCGCGTTCATCGCAACAACGGGCATACAGGTCAGGGAGCTGAAACAGCGTGACGGTAGGAGAGGGATCCTGCGGAGTGGCCGGAGATCGTAGGCTTGCCGGGTGAGCAGCGAGGAGATCGTCCGCAGTGCGGGCACGCGACGGCGCCGTGGCCGTCCGAGCAAGATCAGCCGCGAGCGGATCGTCTCCGCGGCACGATCGCTTGCTCCCGACACGCTCACGATGCAGGCCGTGGCAGACGAACTGGGGGTCGACCGGAAGGCTCTCAACTACTACGTCAGCGACCGGCAGGGCCTCCTCGAGTTGGTCGCGCTCGATGTCTTCGAATCCGCGATCCGCAGCGTCGACACACCGGAAAGCCAGGACTGGCGCCAGGTGCTGCGATCCTGTGCGCGAGCAATGAAGGAGGCGCTGACGGCCGCAGGCGTTCTCATCGTCTACGTCAGATTCGATGGAATGACGGATCTCGGCGCACTCGCGACTGTGGAGCGAATCATGGAACGCCTGGTGCACGCAGGATTCGACGCCGAGGAGGCGGGACGTGTGATCACTCTCCTCGCCGTGATCGCGCATGCGTCGGCACGAGAGGACATCGCCGCGGCGTCGGGTGCCGCAGATCCGCAGGTCGACAATGTCGTACGAACGGTGGAAGCCGGATCTACCGGCGACCTGCCGCTGCTTCACAGGTTCGCGTTGAGCCGTGAAGCGCAGTCCCGCGCCGTCGAACAGTTCGAGTTCGAACTGGACCTCATCGTCGACGGGTTGGACAGGCGCCTCGAGGAGCGCGCGAGATGAAAGGTGTGGGATGACGTTCATCAAGATGTGCGGGCTGCAGGACGAGTCGACGGTCGATCTTGCCGTAGAACTCGGTGTGGATGCAGTCGGTTTCGTGTTCGCCGACAGTCCTCGCAAAGTGTCGGCGGAGCAGGCCGGTCGGTTGCGGACGCGGTTGCCCGCGGGCACACTCGCGGTCGGAGTGTACGTGCGGATCCCCCTCGACGAGATCATCGCGACGGCGAAGACCGCAGACCTCGAGCATGTGCAGGTGCACGATCTCCGTTCGGCCGACGACGTGCGCGTCCTGCACGACGCGGGGCTGACGGTGATTCGCGCCGTCAACTCGGGTGGCGCGGAGTCGCTCTCCGACGACTTCGGCGCCGACCTGTTGCTGGTCGACGGCGCGATCGCCGGAGCCGGGAAGACCTGGGACTGGCAGGACCGCAGCGCTCTGCCGTCGGGCCGGTGGGTGCTCGCGGGCGGCCTGAACGCCGGCAACGTGGCGCGGGCATTGGCGACCTCAGGTGCCTGGGGTGTGGATGTGTCCAGCGGTATCGAGTCGAGCCGGGGTGTCAAGGATCCGGAGATGATGAGAGCATTCGCCGATGCGGTACGAGGTGCCGGGAAATAACGGGACCGTCGGCGCGGTCGCTAAAGTGGCTGGGTGTGGCCGTCGAGGTGGCCCACGGATCGAGTGAGAGCGGGACATGAGCGAGAAACTGTTGGTCGATCGTCCACTTCATCTCGTGGTCGACGAGGACCCGGTCGACTACGACGTGGCGATGGCGCGAATGCAGGAAATGTACGAGGAGCGCCGCGGGTCGCAGCGACCCGACACACTCTGGTTGCTCAGCCACCCGTCGATCTTCACGGTCGGAGCCCGGACGAAGCCCGAACACCTCCCGTTGGACGGCAGCATTCCGGTCAAGGAGACACGTCGCGGCGGCCAGTTGACCTATCACGGTCCGGGCCAGATCGTGGGATACCTCATCGTCGAGCTTCGTGCGGGTGAGGGCGTCGTGGACTATGTCCGCGAGGTCGAGCACCGCCTTGTCGACGCGCTCGACGCGTTGGGAGTTCCTGCCGAGCGGCGCGACACCCCGCGGGGCGCCGACCTGCTCACGGGGGTGTGGACGAAGAAGACCGGCCGGAAGATCGTGTCCATCGGGATGCGGTCCGGCCGCGGCATCACCACCCATGGGTTCGCGCTCAACGTCGAAGGCGACATGCAGCCCTGGCACCAAGCTGTCGCATGCGGACTTCCGGATGTCGAGATGACCAACGTCGAAACCGAATTGGCCGAGATCGGGCTCGCCTCCCCGGGGCTCGAGAAGGCGCGTGCCGCGTTGGCGGCGGCGTTCCAGGCCGCATCCTGACACCTGCGAGTTACCGCACGCTGCTCCAAGGGATTACGAGGGGACCTGCTGTTCCGCATCGCTGATTCCGAGCCGTTCGAGCATCCACGCATCGATACCGCGTCGCGCCGTCCGGGCAAGTGCGAGCGGATGGCCCGTGAACCCGTGTGGCGCCTCGGGATAGATCCGGATCTCGACGTCGTTGCCTGCTGCGGACAGTCGGCCGGCCATCGCGAGGTTGTCTTCCAAGAGCACGTCCTCACGCCCGACCACCATCAGCGTGGGCGGTAGGCCGTGCAGGTCTGCATAGATCGGGGAGATGTCCGGGGCGGTGCGGTCGGCGACGTGACCGACGTAGGCGCGGAGGAAGTACTCGTCGGCGATCAGGCGCCCGGCAGGGGTCTGCACGCTCATGTCGTAGGTACCGAACTGCAAGGCGGCACCCGCAAACCCATCGGCAACTCCCTTGTCCCGAAGCCGGATCAGGGTGGTGAGGGCGAGCGATGCGCCCGCCGAACGTCCCCCGATGATCAACCGTGACGACCCGAAGTGGGACGCTGCATTCTCGACCAGCCATGCCGCGACCGCTTCGCAGTCGTCGGGGGCGGCGGGCCACGGGTATTCGGGTGACAGTCGATATCCGACACCGACGACGACAATCTCGAGATCATCGGCGAGTTCGCGGTTGGACACATCATCTCTGGCCGCGGAACCCATGTAGAAGCCACCGCCGTGGATGTTCAGATAGACACCGCGGATCCGACCGCTGACAGGAAGCGTGATCCGTACCGGGACGCGAAGGTCGTCGCGATCGACCGTCTCCTCGAGCGCCGGTGGTTCGGCCGGCGCCGGAGCAGGGGTCCTCGCCCGTATCTCCGTCAACTCGTCGAAACTGGTGGGGCCATGCCCGGAAGGTCTCGAGGCGTAGAAGTTCCGGGCTTCGTCGAGCTGATCCACGGGCACGACTGCAGACAGGGCTTCCAGGTCGAACCGCATGCAGTCTCCTTGCATCTCGGTGATGGGGTGTGACGAGTGTATGCGGCGATCGACCGGCCCGAACTCGGTGATTTTATTCGGATGCGTGAGCCCGGAGCGCGGGTTACCCTCGCGTCCATGCCCCTTCGTTGCGCCCACATTGCAATGGTCGGTGTCCCCGCCGTCAGCCACGTCCTGCCGAGTCTCGAGATCATCCGCGAATTGGTTGCCCGTGGTCACCGAGTGACATACGCCAACGACTCGGCAGTGTCCGGGCTGATCGAGGGCGCCGGCGCAGAATTCGTTCCCGTGTCATCCGAATTGCCGGTGGCCGACAATGATTGGCCCGACGATCCCATCGCTGCGATGACCCTGTTCCTCGACGATGCGATCCGGACACTCCCCCGATTGCATGCTGCCTACGGCGATGATCCGGCGGACCTGTACCTGTACGACATCGGCGCCTACGCTGCGCGTGCCCTCGCGGAATCGCAGGACAGACCCCTCATGCAGCTGTCGCCGACATTCGTCTCCTGGGAGGGATACGACCAGGAGGTCGCGGCCCAGTTGTGGGAACTGCCGGGTGCCGACGCATACAGGTCGAAGTTCTCACGATGGCTCGCGGAGTGCGGGGCAACCACTACCGACGTGGATATCTTCCCCAACCGTCCCACCCATGCTCTGGCGTTGATCACGCGGGCGATGCAGCCGCACGCCGACCGAGTCGACACCGACACGGTGACCTTCGTGGGCCCCTGCTTCGACCTGCGCGCCGAGCCCGACGCCTGGGCTCGTCCGGTCGACGCGAAGAACGTGCTGCTGATCTCGCTCGGCTCGGCATACACCCGGCAGCCGGAGTTCTACAGGCAGTGTCTGGCGGCCTACGGCAATCTGCCCGGCTGGCACGTCGTGCTCCAGATCGGCAAGTACACCGATGCGCGGGAACTCGGCGACATCCCACCCAACGTCGAGGTGCACTCCTGGGTTCCGCAGCGGGCCATTCTCGAGCAGGCGGACGCTTTCGTCACCCACGCAGGTATGGGCGGCTGCGGCGAAGGACTGCTGGCAGGTGTGCCGATGATCGCGGTGCCGCAGGCCGCCGAGCAATTCATGAACGCCGACAAGCTCGTCGAGCTCGGTGTTGCCCGCCGCATCGACACGGAGGACGCTACGCCGGAGAACCTGCGGGCCGCGTTGGTCGATCTGGTCGATGATCCGGAGGTGCGCACACGTTCGGCGCGGTTGCGTGCCGACGCGCTGGCAGAAGGAGGCACCTCGCGTGCCGCCGACCTCATCGAAGACATGTTGTCCTGAACAGGCGCGGTGCGCCTACCGCTCCAGGAGGTCGCGGAGGCGTTCGAGATCCTTCGCGACCGTCGCGGTGTCCCTATCGAACTCTTCGTCCGACAGGTCGATCTGGCGAACGGTGAAGAGAATCTCGGAGCCGTTCGGGTGCGCGAGTACCCGTACCGGGTTGTTCACCGTCGTACCCGACGGCAAAGTGACGTCGTGGTCGAGTACGCCCAGGTCGTTGCGCGATGTGAACCGCACCGTGACACGACCCATGGGCGAGTCCACCAGGAGGGTGTCGCCGTCGCGCTCGACGTGACTCTGTGCCAAGCCCGATGCCCACCTGGGAAGGTTGTCGGGATTCGCAGCGAACTCGTATACCTGTGCGGGCGGACATGCGATGACCTGACTGACGTGGCGGCTGCGGAGGGTGTTCGGATCGTTGCTCATGAGCGAAACGCTATTGCGCTGAACGGCGGTTGTCTCCCCCAGGTCGAGGCAGCCGTCCGGAACGATCAGTTGCACAGCAGGCGAATTACTCCGGCGTTCCCACGTGCACGCCACCACATTCGGAGGATCCCGGTTCCCTGATCCCCCGTTGTGAGGAAGGATTCGGTGCACCACCGTGCTCGAGAGAGGGGAACTCGTGACCGAAACCGCTGCTGCCGCGGCCGCCGGACCTGGTCGTGACCGTCAGGGCACCGTCTACCGCGACGGTGCGCTCGGCCGTAGGCCTGCGGTGCCCACGGCATTCGGCGATCTCGAGCGGGCGGCGCAGAGCGCCAGTTCGAAGCGCGCCTGGGCGTATGTCGCGGGCGGTGCAGGCGAAGGTCGCACGATGCGTAACAACCGTCGCGCATTCGACAGGTGGGCGATCGTTCCGCGCATGGCGCACGGCGTCACCGAACGCGACCTGAGCACCACCGTCGTGAACACATCGCTGCCGTCGCCGTTGCTGTTGGCTCCGGTGGGTGCGGGCGCATTGATGGCTACTGACAGCGATCTGGCGATCGCGCGGGCCGCGGCGGCGACGGGCGTGCCGTATATCTTCTCCAACCAGGGCTGCAACCCGATGGAGGACTGCGCCGCTGCGATGGGTTCGGCTTCCCGCTGGTTCCAGCTCTACTGGAGTTCCGACGAAGAACTCGTCGACAGTCTGCTGCATCGGGCCGAGGCGAGCGGCGCCGAGGCGGTCGTCGTCACATTGGACACGACGATGCTGGGGTGGCGTCCGCAGGACCTGAACCTGGGGTCGTTGCCGTTCGCGCGTGGCGAGGGCATCGCGCAGTACACGTCGGATCCGTGTTTCCGCGACATCGTGCGGCAGCGGATCGTCGCGGCCCGGGACATGGTCACCGAGCGACCCGACGTCACGCTCGGTGCAATCCGCACTCTGATATCGATGACACGCAACTATCCGGGCAAGTTCCTCGACAACCTGCGCTCCCCTGTGCCGCGCGCTGCGGCCGAGACCTTCCTCGACATCTACTCGAATCCGGGACTGAGCTGGGAGCACCTGGCGACACTCCGCGACCGGACGAGACTGCCGATCGTGCTCAAGGGGATTCTGCATCCGGACGATGCGCGCCGGGCCGTCGACCTGGGGGTTGACGCGGTCGTCGTGTCGAACCACGGCGGACGTCAGATCGACGGCTCGATCGCGTCGCTCGATGCGCTCCTCGAGATCCGGGCGGCGATCGGCCGTGAGCCGACACTGCTTTTGGACAGTGGAATACGCACCGGCGCGGATGTATTCGTCGCGCTCGCACTCGGTGCCGACGCGGTGCTGCTCGGCCGCCCCTACATGTACGGGCTTGCGATCGCGGGGCAACGCGGTGTCGAGGAGGTGATCCGCAACGTGGTCGCCGAGTTCGATCTCACGATGGCTCTGACCGGTGCGCGTTCGATCGCGGATCTCGACGAGCGTTTCGTACGGCCCAATCCATCTTTCTGACAGGAGTTTCGGTAGATGCCCACCATTGTGGTGTACGGCGCGGGAAGTATCGGCTGTTATATCGGGGGACGGTTGGCAGCGGCCGGTGCGGAGGTCGTGTTCGTGGGGCGGAAGCGGCTCGCCGACGAGGTGCGTGAACACGGCCTGCGCCTGACCGATCTCGACGGTGCCGACATGCACGTCGACCGAGTGGAGTACCGGACCGAGCCGGACGTCGTCGCAGACGCGACACTCGTGTTGGTCACGGTGAAATCGTCTGCAACCGAGGAGGTATCCGAAACGATTGCTCCCCTGCTGAACGACGCCGCCGTAGTGGTCGGCCTGCAGAACGGGCTGTCCAATGCGTCGGTGTTGCGGGAGCAGATCGACCGGCCGGTGCTCGCGGGGATGGTGCCGTTCAACGTCGTGGCACAGGGCAAGGGGTGGTTCCACCAGGGATCCGAGGGTGGCATCGAGGTCGAGGACAGCGGCCTGCTCGCCCCCTACCTGAGCCTTTTCGATGTGGCCGGACTACCGCTGACCGTCAGATCCGACATGGACGCGGTGCTGTGGGCGAAGCTGCTCCTGAATCTGAACAACCCGATCAACGCACTGTCGGGTCTGCCCCTGAAGACCGAACTGTCGCAGCGTTCCTACCGTCGTTGTCTCGCTGCGGCGCAGCGCGAAGCGCTCGCCGTAGGGAAGGTTGCGGGACGCATCGCGGCGCGCCTCACGCCGCTGCCGCCGGCATGGATCCCGCGTCTACTGACGGTGCCGGACATCGTGTTCCGCAACGTTGCGTCGTCGATGCTCGCGATCGATCCGCTCGCCCGATCGTCGATGTGGGAGGACCTGGAGGCCGGTCGTGTCACCGAGGTCGACTGGATCAATGGCGAAGTCGTGCGGCTCGGCCGTGAGTACGGCGTCGCGACACCGGTCAACGACCGGCTCGTCGAACTGATCCGCGACGCGGAGCGCGGTGGCCGCCGGAATTGGTCGGGTCCCGAACTGCTAGCAGTGCTCACTGGTTGCTGATCGCGTGGATCACGACCGTTCCGCGAGAAGTATCGAGATGAGCCCGGCCTCTTGGCTCTGTTCCTGCACCATGCTGCGCGCCATACGGTCGACGGGACCGCTCGCGAGCAGGGCGTCGGCGGTCTGCGCCATCTCGATGCCGCCGAGGTGGTGGAGGTGCATAAGCTGCAGGAACAGCACCTCGGCGTCACGTCCGGTCGCGGCCGAAAGTGCGTCGAGCTCGGCGGTGGTCGCCATTCCCGGCATCGACTCGTCGGGAACGGCGCCGCCGTGGGTGTGTCCGGGCGTTTCGTGCCACGACATGGGTTCGGGATTCGTCGGTGGTGCGTCGGCGAGCTGCAGCCAGCCGGTGAGGATCCCGATCTCGGTACGCTGGGAGTCGCCGATCTGCCGGGCGAGTGCAGCGACAGCCGGGTCGACATCCGGCGACAGACGCATCGTCATGGCCAGGGCCTGCTGATGGTGTTCGGCCATGTCCTGTACGAACCCGATCTCCACGGCATCGAGCACCGGTTTGACCCGCGACACCTCGGGCACGATCAACGGACGCAGCGCCGCCCCCACGACCAGCAGGAGCAACGCCAGCGATCCGAATCCGGCGATCTGGACCGTCCTGCGCATCAGGATCCGATCGTGGTCTGCTGATCGGCGGGCGGCGTGTAGACGGCCGGGTCGAGTTGCAGCGTCAGGAACCCGTTGTCGGCACATGTGACCCACAGTTCGTTGCCGCGCCACGCGGGCGGCGAGACGCACCAGTCGGACGACAGGTCGCCGCCGAGGACCATTCCGGTCCGGTCGCTCAGTGCCTCGGCCGGATCGAACTGCCCGGCCGCGGCGGACTGCGCGACCGCGGGCAGGCCGAGGACGGGAACCCCAATGATCGATAGCAGGGCGTGCGACGAGTTGGGACGTTCGTCGGCGCGGCCGGTGAACGCCGGCGGGTTGTAGTAGGCGATCTCGCGCACGTCGAATGGATCGCTGACATCGAACACACGAATACCCGAACCGAACCACCCGCACGCGAGAGCCGTAGGATTCGCGGGGCGGTCGGCGCTGCAGTAATGCGCCTCGTACGAGAAGATCGAACCGCCCATCGCGGACGCGACCTGGCTGTCGATGTTGTCCGGCAGATTGATCTCGAGTTTGATCGAGTTCACGACCTCCGGGGATGTCTCGTCATCTATGTCGATGAGTTTGACTCCGCCGGAACCGCCTTCATCGATGGTGAAGAGGTAGGGCCGGCCGTCGTAGGTGACAGGAATGCTGTGCTGGGTGGCCCAGCCATCCGTCCACGACATCTGCGATATCTGCGGCACCGTCGGTTCGGGATCACGTCGCTGTACTGCACTGGTGTCGAGGATCGTGAGGCCGCCGAAGTTGTTCGCCAGGTACATCCGGTTGCCGTCGGGGCTGAATCCGAATCCGTGCGCGGAGATCCCGGGCCAGCCCTGCCACACCACTCGAGGGTTCGTGGGATCGGAGAGGTCGACGGCGCTGACCACACCCTCGTTTCCGGTCGACCAGTAGGTCATCCCGTCCGGAGAGAACCCGCCCTCGTGGGCCGTGATCGGCAGTGGCATGTGGAGGCTGCTTCCCGGCCCCGGGTTGAGCAGTCGAGGGTGAGCGCAGTCGGTGATGTCGTATACCGACAGGAGCCCGGCTCCGAAGTTCGCGGGAACACCGGTTCCCACCAGCAGTTTCCGTCCTTCGTGGACCTTGAGGCTCTCCCATGTGCCGGCGAGCATCGCGGGCTCGGTGAGATTCGCGCTGAGAGTCGGTGAGGCCGGGTGGGACACATCGACGACGCGCACCCCCGCCGAATCTCCGATCAATGTGGACGGGAACACCGATCCCATGTAGGCGCAGTGGCCATAGCTCGCCGAGACAATTCCGGAGCCACCGCCATCGAACCCGCCGATCTGTGACATGTTGCACCGGTACCCCTCGGTGCTGCGGCCGCTTGCTCGGTCGTCCGCCGGAACATCGCCTTGCAGACCGGTTTCCGGATGTGACCCCGATCCGCACTCGGCACGACCGGCGGCGACGTCGTGGACGTCGTACTTCTCGAGTACCGGCATCGTCGGTGCGACCGTAGGGCCGGCCGCGGCCACACCGCCGAGGCAGGTGGCGAGTACCGTTAAGGCGACGGCAGACGCCGATCGCCTGCGTGTTCTCGTCCGCATGTGTTCTCTTTTCGAATCGTCTGTCCCCCGGCATCCGGGCGGAGTGGCACGGGCACGCCGCCCGAATGTACCGGCGTGGGTCGAAATGTCCTATGGGGTGACCGGTTGGTCTTCGGTGCCGGCACCGAGCACGGAATCGAGCTGGAAGGTCAGGGGCACGCCGGTGTAACGGTCCTGGGGTGGGGAATACTTCTCGGCTACCCGTGTTGAGATAGTTGATAAATCAACTATATGACTCCGAGGAGAGCTAATGCCTGCCGTGAGCGTCGACAACGTCCTTGCGCTACCGCGCGTCACGGAACCCGCACAGGGTGCCGTCGCGCGACCGGTCCTGTCGGTGACCACCGCACCCACCGGTTACGAAGGCGAAGGTTTCCCGGTCCGCCGCGCATTCGCGGGTGTCGGCCTCGAGCACCTCGACCCGTTCATCCACATGGATCAGATGGGCGAGGTCGACTATGCACCCGGAGAGCCCAAGGGCACACCCTGGCATCCGCACCGTGGCTTCGAGACCGTCACCTACATGATCGACGGGACGATGGAGCATCAGGACTCGAACGGGGGCGGTGGTGTCATCAGTGGCGGCGACACCCAGTGGATGACAGCCGGCGGTGGTGTCCTGCACATCGAAGCCCCGCCGGAGCAACTCGTCGTGACGGGCGGACTCTTTCATGGCGTGCAGCTGTGGGTGAACCTGCCGAAGAGCGACAAGCTGGTGGCTCCTCGCTATCAGGACATCGCCGGTAGCAAGGTAGCGCTGCTCTCTTCCCCGGACGGTGGCGCACTGATCCGCGTCATCGCGGGCGAACTCGACGGCCACCAGGGTCCCGGATCCACCTACACTCCGATCACGTTGCTGCATGCCACCATCGCGCCCGGTGCACGCGTGACGCTGCCGTGGAATCCCGAATTCAATTCGCTCGCCTACGTTCTGGCCGGGAGTGGTCTGGTCGGGAGTGAGCGGCGTCCTGTGCGCGAAGGTCAGCTGGCAGTGTTCGGGCGTGGTGAGACGATCACGATTGCCGCAGCCGATACCCAGGACTCGCGTACAGCGTCGGTCGAAGTATTCATTCTGGGCGGCAAGCCGATCCGTGAGCCGGTCGCGATGGCCGGACCGTTCGTCATGAACACGAGGGCGGAAGTGATCCAGGCCTTCGAGGACTTCCAGGCAGGTCGTCTCGGTTCGATCCCCGCTGCCCGTGAAACAGTGGACTGAACGCCACTGAGGCAGCGGAGTGAGGACGTCGTCTCGGAACGCTTCGTCGGTGCGATCGGTGAGCACGCTGTGATCGACTCGGTGCATCCCGACGAATCCATCGAAGTGCTCCGTGAGGAGACGTCGGGTTACAAGATGATGGCTCAGATGATCTTTCTTGCGGACGAAGTGCGGCCGTCCGAGACCCGTACCGAAACGACTTCGGCGCGGTGAAACGGCACGGTGAAATAGGGGCAGGCCCCCATCTCGGATAGCATCGCGTGGCGTGAGTGAGGCCAGTACGACCGAGGACCCCGTCCGACCACCGGCAGTCGAGCCGTCGGCGACCCGATCCGAGGTGACGCGAGCCCGGCTCATCGCCCTGGTGGGTGCGCTGGTGGGCATCGTCGCCGCGTTGGCGATTCCGTTCCTTCCCGTGACTCAGACGCAGGGGACGCTGAGCTGGCCGCAGGACGGCAGCGCGAGTGTCACCGCGCCGTTGGTGTCGTACGCGCCTGTCGAACTGGATATCACCATCCCCTGCGCGGTCGCGGGGGGCGCCGAAGGCGCGACCATCGTCTCGACCTCCCCGCAGGGTGCGCCCAACGCCGAGCGGTACGGGCTCGTTGCACGGGTCACGACCGGTTCCGACGCGCGCCCGGCCACCCTCGAGGTGATCGCACGCAACACCATGCTGCTCTCGGTGCCCGTCGACGAGCTGGGCACCGGCTGTGCGGTCACGGTGAACTCGACCCCCACCCGCACGGTTGCTTCGGTGACCGGCGCGGGCGGCTCCGACACGGAACAGGTGTTCGATCGTGACCTCCGCCCGCAGATGGTCGGAGTGTTCACCGGCCTGACGGGCGAGCTTCCCGCCGGACTCTCGGTCGACGCGACCCTCGACACCCGCTTCACGTCGTCCCCGACCTACCTCAAGCTCATCGCGATGATCGTCGCGGTGCTCGCCACGGCGCTGTCGCTGTGGTCGTTGCACCGCCTCGACACCACCGACGGCCGACGTTCCCGTCGCATCCTGCCCGCATCGTGGTGGTCGTTCCGCCCGGTCGACGGCGTTGTGGTCGGTACTTTGCTGCTCTGGCACATCATCGGCGCGAACACTGCAGACGACGGCTACCAACTGGGTATGGCCCGGGCGGCAGGCGAAGCCGGTTACATGGCCAACTACTTCAGGTGGTTCGGCGTACCGGAGTCGCCGTTCGGCACACCCTTCTACGACGTGCTCGCGCTCATGACCCACGTGTCCACGTCGAGCGTCTGGATGCGACTGCCCGGCCTCGTCGCAGGTCTGCTCGCGTGGTGGGTGATCAGTCGCGAGGTCGCGCCGCGGATCGGCGCCGCGGTCCGCCGGAACTCGATACCGCTGTGGACCGGCGCCTTCGTCTTCCTGGCGTTCTGGCTGCCGTTCAACAACGGCCTGCGTCCCGAGCCGATCGTCGCGACCGGTGTCCTGCTGACCTGGTGCTCGGTCGAGCGCGCCATCGCCACCCGGCGACTGTTCCCCGCCGCGGTGGCCGTCCTGATCGGCGCCGTCACGGTCACTGCGGGCCCCTCCGGCATCATCTGTTTCGCGGCACTGATCGCCGGCGCGCGGCCGATCGCCCGCATCATCCTGGCGCGGGGTCGAGAGTTCGGCTTCTTCGTCGTGCTCGCACCGATCGTCGCAGCGGGGGTCGTGATCCTCGCTGCCGTGTTCGCCGATCAGACGCTCGCCGCGGTGCTGGAGATGCAGTCCGCGCATGTCGTCGGCCCGAGTGTGCCCTGGTTCCAGGAATACCTTCGCTATCAGTATCTGCTGCAGATCACCGTCGACGGCTCGCTCGCGCGGCGTTTCGCGGTATTCACCATGGTGTTGTGCCTGGTCACGGTCATTCTGGCGCTGATGCGCCGCGGTGGCAAGGTACCCGGCGCGGCGCAGGGGCCGTCCCGGCGAATCGTGGGCATCACCCTCGGCGCGATGGTGCTGATGATGTTCGCCCCCACGAAGTGGACGCACCACTTCGGGATCTATGCCGGCCTGGCCGCCTCGGTGGCGATCGTCGCGGCGGTCGCCGTGGGACCGATGGTGCTGCGGTCGCGCCGCAATCGTGCCCTCTTCGCCGCTGCGGTGCTGTTCACGCTCACGATGTCGTTCATCGGCCCCAACGGCTGGTGGTACGTGTCGAGCTACGGCGTGCCGTGGTGGGACAAACCGCCGTCCATCGCAGGGTTCGGGTTCTCCACCGTGTTCTTCGGCCTGACAGTGCTCGCACTGCTGCTCGCGGCGTGGTGGCACATCCACCCCGTCGCCTCCAGACGCACCGATACACCCTCACGACTCTGGTCGATTCCGCCGCTCACGGTCGCGGCCGCCGCAATGGTGCTGTTCGAGGTGCTCTCCCTCGCGAAGGGCGCGGTGTCGCAGTACCCGGGCTACTCGGTGGCCAGGTCCAACATCGATGCGCTCACCGGTTCGGCGTGCGGCCTCGCGAACGACGTCCTGCTCGAGATGGATCCCAACGCGGGAGTGCTGACGCCGGTCAGTGGCGACATCGCGAACGCACTGGTGGCAGGCGGCGGCGATGGTTTCAGCCCCAATGGTGTCGCCGACGACCTGACCGCCGACGACGAATCCGCCGACGCGGGTACCGCGAACACCGTCGACTCCGACAACGACCAGACGGCAGGTGGCACGGCAGGTACCCAGGGCGGTACCGGTCAGGCCGGTGCAAACGGCAGCATCGTCGCGCTGCCGTTCGGACTCGATCCCGCCACGACCCCGGTCCTGGGTAGTTACGGCGGCAACACCGGGAACGTCACCACCGACTGGTACCGCCTGCCCGAACCGGATGCGGCGGGCTCGCGCGGCGACATCGTGTCGATATCGGCGGCCGGACGCATTTTCTCGGTCGACGCCGACGGCACCGAAACCTACGGGCAGCGCATCGAACTCGAATACGGTGTCGCTGAGGGCGACACCGTGCGCACACTCGGATCCACCCTCCCGATCGACATCGGACCGGCGCCGTCGTGGAGGAACCTGCGGGTGCCGCTCGACACCCTTCCCGCGGAAACCGACACGGTGCGCATCGTCGCGCACGACCACGATCTGGCGCCGGAACAGTGGCTCGCGTTCACACCACCCCGTGTGCCGCAGACACAGACGGCGCAGGCCGTTCTCGGCACCGAGTCCCCGGTCCTGCTGGACTGGGCGGTCGGTCTGAACTTCCCGTGCCAGCATCAGATGTTGCACAGCAACGGTGTCGCCGAGATCCCCGAGTTCCGCGTCCTCCCGGACCGCGTCGGCGCCATCTCGACGAACCTGTGGCAGGACCACTACGGTGGCGGCCCGCTCGGCTGGACCGAGATGTTGCTCGGTGGCCGCACGATCTCCTCGTACCTCGACAACGACTGGGACCGCGACTGGGGTTCGGTCGAGCAGTACCGTCCGCTCGACGCGTCGGCCGAGCCGGCGCACATCGACACGGAGGAGAGGACCCGGACCGGGTGGTGGACGCCCGGACCGATCGAGACCTCGTATTGAGTCGGCGGGCGGGGAGTCTCCCGTCGCTTCGCTCGCCCCGAGCGGCCGGGTAGGCCAGAATGAGGCCATGCGGTCCCCGATCCCGGATTATCTGAACGAGGTACTCGAGACGTGCGCGGCCGATTCGGGTGAGCTTGCGGACTACATTCCGCAGTTGGCAACGGTCGACCCCGATCGGTTCGCGCTGTCGCTGGTGACCGCGGAGGGCGACGCGTACTCGGTCGGCGACTACGCGGACATGTTCACGATCCAATCGATTTCGAAGCCGTTCGTGTACGGTCTCGCACTCCAGACCCTCGGGTTCGAGGCTGTGCTCGACCATGTCGGTGTGGAACCGTCCGGTGAGGCGTTCAGCGAGATCTCGCTCGAGCGGAACACCGGTCGTCCGCTCAACCCGATGATCAATGCCGGTGCGCTCGCGACGCATGCCCTCGTAGCATCCGCGTCGTCGGCGGATTCCGGCGTCGAGCAGATCCGGAAACTGCTCTCGTCGTTGGCCGGGCGCGAACTCGACATCGATGACAAGGTTGCAGGATCGGAGCTGGACAACGGTTACCGAAATCTCGCTCTGGCCAATCTTCTTCGCAGTTACGACGTCTTCACCGGTGATCCGCGCGCTGTGGTCGAAGGGTATGTACGACAGTGCGCGGTGCGTGTGACGACCGCCGATCTCGGGATGATGGCTGCAACTCTTGCCAGTGGTGGAGTTCAGCCGCGCACGGGCGAGCAGATATTCTCCAGACCTGTGGTGCGTCAAGTGTTGTCGGTGATGGCAACGTGCGGAATGTACGACGCGGCAGGGGACTGGCTGACGAACATCGGGATCCCCGCCAAGAGCGGTGTATCCGGCGGGATCATCGGAATCCTCCCGGGACAGTTGGGGATTTCGGTTTTCTCGCCGCGCCTCGATTCGCACGGTACCAGTGCTCGCGGAGTCGAAGTCTGCGAACGTCTTTCACGAGACATGAATCTGCATCTCATGGACGCACCCATGGTGGCGCACTCGGTTCTGCGTCGCCGCAGGGAATTCGGAGACGGAGATACCGCCGTCACCCTGCTGGTGTTGCAGGGCGACCTCCAGTTCACGAACGTGGAGACGATCGTGCGCGACCTGATCGACGAACCGATCGTCACCCCGCGGCTCGTGCTCGACCTGGCCCTCGTCCGCTCGGTGTTCCCGGCGGGTAGAAGGGTTCTGCTCGAGATGGTCCGTCGACTTCACCTCGACGGGATCGAGGTGATGTTCATCGATCCCGAGGAACATTTCCCGGATCCCGAGGTCGGCGGCGGTTACCGCCCCTCGGTGCTGGAGTCGATCGGCGAGTTGCCGATGGATGTGCAATGGAGACGCGGGCTGCCTGATTGACCGGTCAGTTCGTTCCTGCCTGCTGAACAGCACGGACCGCGGCGACCACGCCACCGTCGACCAGAAGGTCTGTGCCGGTGATGAAACCGGCCTGCGGGTCGAGGAGGAACGCAGCTGCACCTGCGATGTCATCGGGGGTGCCGAGTCTGCCGGTTGCCGACATGTCCACCATCGATTGCATGCGCTGCCCGGATTCACCGGAGAGTTCCTGCCTGCCCATGGGAGTGGAGATGACGCCGGGGCTGATGGAATTGATTCGCGCCCCGCGCTTTCCCCATGCGGCCGCCGCTGCCTGCACCCGCAGGGCATTTCCACGTTTCGCGACGGTGTACGCGATTCCGGGGTGTCCCAGCTTCTCGGGGTCGAGGAAGGGAAGGTCGAGTAGTTCGGCTGCCGGCGTGACAGCGAGCGCCGTCTCGTGTTCGGAAGGTAGGGCTCCCATGTGGCCGGCCATGCTGGCGATCACGACGCCGGCCCCGCGCGGAGCGATGACCCGGGCGAACTCGTCGAGGACGAGTGCGACACCCAGGAGATCCACTTTCAGGACTGTGTCGATGGGCGCCTGCTCGGGCGACACCCCGGCGGTGTGTGCAACGTGAGTGACGCGTCCGAGTCCGGCCGCAGAATCGGCGAGCGAGGCAACCGAATTGTGATCGGACACGTCGACGACGTGCGTCTTCACGGTGTGGCCCTCGCCGTGGAGGGTAGTTGCGGCGTTGCCGAGGGTTTCCTCGTCGAAGTCTGCCAGTAGAACGGTGCGGCCTGCGCCGAGTCGCCGCGCAATCGCGAGTCCCATTCCGCCGACGCCGATGACGACCAGTACGTCGATGTCCATCATGTTCCTTTCGCGAGATCTGCTGAAGGTCAAGACCGTACGGTGCTGTGGCAGAGGCCACAACGTGATCGGAACGATACTCGCCGATGGTGCTGATGGGGAGATTGGTACTGGTGTGCGTGCTCTGAGAAGCCCTGCTGGCGTGAGTGCCGAACAGTGAGCTACGGTGTCCTGCGGTGTGCCGGAAGTCTGGTCGGCGAGAGATGTGTCGTACGTACGAGAGAAGATCCAAACATGCCGTTCACCTGTGAAGATGCAGCTCTGGTCCGGATCGGTGGGTGACTGGGAATGCTCACCAAGTCCCCGTACCGTTGTCCCGGCGATGACAGCGTCATCCATCACGCGTGTGCAGGAATGCTGTCGCACTGGCCGAGGCCCGTCGACGAGCAGGTAGCACGTACGTCCCTCGGAGAGACCCACGTGCTCAGCGTCGGGCCCGCGACGGGGCATCCGATCGTCGTCCTTGCGGGAGGTGACCTCCCTGCTGCGGGCCTGCGCGATCTGGCCGACTCGTTCGATCCGTCCCGGCGAGTGCTGCTCGTCGACCTGCCCGGCTTGCCGGGGGCCAGCGCATGCACCCGCCCTGAGGGCAACGTCCACGCCGCGTACGGCCGATGGCTCACGGAGATCCTCGATCTGCTGGAGATCGGCGTGGCACCGATCCTGGGGCTCGGATGGGCTGCGTCGGTTGCTGCTGCGATCACCGACGTGGAGCGGGTCGAGAAACTCGTCCTCGCCGCGCCCCTCGGACTGGTACCGCGTGCGCGTTGGCACCGCGCACTGATTCCGGGCCTCCAATGGCGCAATGAGCCGAACTTCGAGAACACCGAGCGTTACCTCCGCGCTCTCGCGGGTTCGGGCTTCGAGCCGGACGAGGCCACACTGCGGTGGTCGTGCCGCGTCGGTGCGTACTGCACGTCGCTGGCGGGGATGCCTCGTATCGGCCGGTCGCTGTGGCAGCGGTGGAACGGCCGCGCTGTGGAGCTCGTGGTGGGAGATCAGGACCCGCTCGTGCAGGTCGCCCCGCTGAGGAAGATCGCGAGCGAGATCGGCGCAACTGTCGAGGTCGTGCAGGGTGCGGGCCGCCTGCTCCCGCTCGAGGCGCCGGCGCTGCTTGCCGAGGAGATGTTCGCGCCGATCCGATGAGTCGGGCAGTGTGCTGGACGCGCGGATCCCTGTGTGAACGTCATGATTTCGCTCACTCATGGGTATCGGGGTCGTGTGCCCCACGCGGTGACCTGTCGGGTCCGCTGCCGCGCGCGGCGATGTGACTCACTTCGCATTCACATCCAAGTTACTCGGTGGTAGACCCGTAACGGACAACCTGTGTGTTCGGGAGCTCCGTCGTGGGCGCTCGGCCGTGCGCACTATCTGGCAGATCCGCACGAAAGGTCAAGCATGCTCTTCAGCGCGATGTTCCCCCTGGCCGGACGCAAGAGTCGTCCCGCACCGGCAGTGTCGTCCACGACGCCGTCGGCGGAGTCGCTGCGCGTGACCGCGTCGGCGCTGCGGGCGTGGGGTGCAGAGGTCGACGCTGACGAGCTCGAGGCCCGAGCTGCGCGAGTGGCCGCTTCATAGTTTCGGCGGTAGGTTCCTACTTCTCACGGGAAGGAACTGACCTGTGGTCGACGACCGAGGTGCCGCCGCATATCGCCGCCCGTCCGCGCTCGCGGCGGTCGCCGTCGGCGGTGCGCTCGGGACGCTCGGTCGTTACTACGCCGGCCTCGTGTTTCCTTCCTCGCCGCACGGCTGGCCGACCGCCACGTTCGCGGTCAATGTCGTGGGAGCCTTTGCTCTCGGTTTGTTGCTCGAGGCTCTGCTGCGAACAGGGCCTGATACGGGTCGTCGATACCTGCTTCGCCTTGCCGCGGGGACGGGCCTGCTCGGCGCATTCACGACATACAGCACCTTCGCCGTCGAAGTGACGACGTTCGGGCGTGACGGCAATCTCGTGCTCGCTGCGTCCTACGCGGTTCTCTCGGTGATTCTGGGCGTCTGTGCGGCGGGTATGGGCATTGCGGTGGGTGCGCGCCTTGGCCGGCGTGGCGCGTCGTGATGTCCCTGTGGGTGGCTCTTGCGGGAAGCCTCGGCGCGCTGGCGCGATTCGTGGTGGACGGGGAGATTCGCAATCGTCGGAGCCTGCAGTTCCCATGGTCGACGCTCGTGGTCAACGTGTCGGGATCGTTGTTGCTCGGGATTCTGATGGGCCTCGTCTTGCTCCACGACGCGGATCGGCGACTCGAAGTCGTCCTCGGCGTCGGATTCTGCGGCGGATACACCACATTCAGCACGGTGAGCGTAGAAACGGTGCGGCTGCTCGAGGAGGGCAGGTACCGCGCTGCGTTTTTCGGGGCCCTGGGGACCCTTGTCCTCGCGGTGGTGGCAGCGGCCGCTGGATTCGGAGCCGTCCGGCTCATGTCGTGACGGCGAGCGCCCTGAGGGGCGCGACGCCGGGCCACCCCCGACGGGTGCGTTTCGGCCCGGCGCCGCTGGTCTGTTACTCCCGTTGCCGGGATTACCACGACCGTAGGCGAATATAACGGAAAGGTCACGTCTTCATTGCGGCCATTTCCGGTGCAGGCTACGGGGTCCGCCACTATTTCTGCTGGTAGGAGTTGGAATCCGGCAACCGGGAGACCGAACGGTATTCTTTGAAATAAGTGTCTGCCGTCACTTTTTTCGGTGATGATTGCGAGAAGATCACGATCCGGAGGGGCATGTCGGACCGAGTCGGACGCTGTAGACATACGTGCGGCCGACGACAATGTCGTCAGCCGCACGTATGTCGGTATCGGTGGCTCGCGGTGAGCCCGGGCTCAGTCCTCGCGCCTGCTCGGCCACCGCTCGTGGAGGCGGCCGCGCTGGATGGTCGGGCTCGTGCCGGAGTTCTGCGAGCGCGGTGCTGGATCCTGCTGCCACTCACCGTCGACGTCTTGCCCCTGACCACCCTCGTACGGCTGCCCGTGCTGTGGGCCCTGACCGTACTGGGGTTCCGGCAAGTACTGGGCCTCGGAGTTGTAGTTGTACTGAGAGTCGGAGCCGTACTGGGGCTCAGGATCGAACTGCGCCTCAGGATCGAACTGAGCCTCAGGGTCGTACTGCGGGCTCGAGTCGTACTGCCCTGTGTTCTCGGAGAACGAATTCCTCGGCGGCTGCTGTCCTGCGGGCCGTTCGGAAATCTCCTGTGCGAGCGGGTACGGGTTGATCGCATGCTCGGTCTCGGTCGCCGATCGCTGCAGCCGCCGCGGACGGTCGATCTGGTACGTGTCGCTGACAGAGTTGCCCACGCCCTTGAGCAGTCGGATGGGCAGATAGACGCTCGCGGTGATGCCGGCGTTGGTCGTGGAGTCGAATGTCGGGCGCAGGCGCACCGTGATCCCGTTACGCGCAGCGAGGCGCGCGACCACGAACAGACCCATGCGTCGGGCGGCGCCCCAGCTGCCCTCGTCGTCGCTCGAGAGTCGATCGTTGACGTCGATCAGTTCCTCGCTCGGGATGCCGATTCCGCGGTCGGCGATCTCGAGCAGCAGCCCACCGTCGACCGCGCGGGAGAACGCGAATGCGACAGTGCTGTCCGGTGGGGAGGCGCGGAGCGCGTTGTCGAGGAGTTCGGCGACGAGGTGCACGATGTCGGTCACGGAGCTGCCGAGCAGGCTGCCTTCCGGTGCGTTACCGAAATCGACACGCTGGTAGTTCTCGACCTGGGAGACCGCGGCGCGGAGCACGTCGCTCAACGGGGTGTCGGGCACGCGTCCCATGCGCTGACGGGTGCCTGCGAGCACGAGCAGCGAATCGCCGGTGCGTCGCATACGTGCTGCAAGGTGGTCGAGCGCGAACAGGTTCTGGAGTCGTGTGGGGTCGCGTTCTTCGTGCTCGAGCGAGTCGATGAGCGTGAGCTGCTGCTCGACGAGGGTCTTGTTCCGCCGCGCAAGGGTTTCGAGCATCTCGTTGACCTGACGGCGAAGTGCTGCCTGCTCACCTGCGAGGCGGAGCGCACCCGCACCCATGTTGTCGACCGCGCGGGCGACCTCACCGATCTCCTCACGCGTGGTGACGCGGACCGGATCGAGATTGACCGTTTCGATGTCGGCGCCGTTCTTGATCGTCGCGATCGCTTCCGGCAGGCCGACTTCGGCAGCACGGAGGGTGTCGTTGCGGAGGCGTCGTAGCGGCCGGATCAGAGAAGCGGCAACAAGCAGGGCGAGGGCGAGGGCAAGCGTGAGGATGACCGTCACGCCGATGGCCGTTCCCCAGGCGTCGCGCTTGGCCGTGGACGCGAGATCGTCGAGGGTCGCGACGATGCGGGTACCTGCCCCGTCGACGACCTCCTGGTACATGGTCAGGGTCGCGAAGATGGAGTTGCGCAGTGCAGAGACGTCGGTGGACGCGTCGTCGATACCCGCGATGAGGGCTCGTCGCTGGTCCATCAGTCCATTGAGCTGGCTCGCCAGCTCGGGATCATTGACGCTCTCGAGGAACAGCGCGAGCTTGCCCGCCTCGGCGGCCTGCGCGTTGGTGAACATGAGGCTCGCCGCCTCGGACCCGTCCATGAGCGCCCCGAACGCGACGATCTGGTCGATGATCTCCCACTGGGTGTCCCAGGTGGAGAGGAGCAGGCCGGCATCGTCGAGCACCTGGGAGTCACCGGTCGAGTCGACGATGGTGCGGAATACCAGCGTGATCCGGGAGACGAATCCCTGGACCTGTTCGTGGAGAGCCTCACGCGATACTCCGCCTTGAGTGGCGCTCTGGTAGAGGGCCTCGCCTTCCTGGACAGCGCGCGACACTGCGCCCATGATCTTGGGATCCAGCTCGTTGTCGGCGAGGAACGCGTCGAGCGCCGGCTCGTTCTCGGAGATGATCGCCGCGGCGTTGTCGGTGGGCAGGTGGATCATGTTTGCCAGCGCAGCGCCTGCGACGCCCATGCTCCACTGTGCCAATGTGGGGATGATCGTCACCCGCTCGGCCTGCTCGGAGTAGTGCGTCGCCTCTTGGACGGTGTCGTACACGCGCAGTCCGCCGTAGAGCGAGGCTGCGATGAGGGGCACAGCGACAACCGCCGTGACCTTCTGCCACAGGCGCCAGTTGTCCGGTGTCGGCAGCCGTAGGTTGCGGAAGAGGCTCATGGGGGGTGGGTCTGGCCTTTCTGATCCGTGTCTCACACCGGCCGGGCCGAAATCGGGACCTTCCCCTGACAAAAGATCGGCAATCTAACACTCAACCAGTGAGATCTGGGCCAGATTAGGGCCGTGTCATGCGTTTATACAAATTGCATGTCCGATTTGGATATCAGGTATTCGATGTAACAGATACCGGACGTTCAGTATGTAACGGGCGACTGGGATAGGATCCCCCAGGCCGAGCAATCCCCCATGAAGAGGAGAAATGCGGTGGAACTGCGTCGAGTCGATCTGAATCTGCTCGTCGTCCTCGATGTCCTCCTCACCGAATGCAATGTGACGAAGGCTGCACGCCGACTGAACATGTCGCAACCCGCCACCAGCACCGCGCTTGCGCGCCTGCGCAAGCAGTTCGACGACCCACTTCTCGTCAAGAGCGGACGAACACTGCGGCCGACGCCGCGTGCACTCGCCCTCGCCGAACCGCTCCGCCGCGTGCTGTCCACCGTGGAACGCTCGATCCTCACTGTCCCCGAGTTCGATCCCGCGACAGCCGAGCGTGCCTTCACGCTCTTGACCGGGGACTACTCGGAGGTGACGCTGCTCCGGAATCTCCTGAGACGGAATCGGTACCGATCACACGGCATCAGGTTCGACATGCACCCACTGTCGATGGCCGGGATCGAGGCATTCCACAGCCACGAGGTCGACCTCGCCGTGGTGCCGGAACAACTTCTCGCCACATCCGAATTCGAACAGTGCCGTCGCCGGGTCGTCCTCCACGACCGATACGTCGGGGTCGTGTGGAGCGGACATCCGTACGCAGGTATCGAACTCACCGCGGATGTGCTCGCCGGCTACCCGCTGCTGTCCTATCTGCAGTACGGCGGCGACAAGAGCCTGAGCCGAACCCTGTCCCGGGCCGGGATCGGTACGAGGCCGTCCGCGACGACCACCAACATCGCGGTGTTGCCGTACGTGCTCGAGATGACCGACCTCGTGACGATCATTCCCGAGCGCATGGCACGGCGGATCGCCGGTGTGGCGCAGCTACGGATCCTCGAACCGAACTTCTCGCTGCCCGCCGTCCGTGAGTGGGCGGTGTGGCACGAGGAGTTCGACGACGACCCGGGCCACCGCTGGCTGCGCACCGAATTGTCGGTGATCGCCACACCCGATCTGGCTGCCGGACTCCACACCACACGCCTCTCCGCGGTGACCTGAAGGTCTTCCGGTCACCGCGGAGAGCGAGCGGTGCGGTCAGTTCGAGCGCTTGCGGAGGATCACCACGAGGATCACCGCGAGAATTGCGGCGATCCCCACGACCGGCGCGATGCGTTGCACGGCGGAACCGCTCGCATAGTGCATGAGGTCGAGCGGCTCGGCTTCGGGCTGCGCCGCCGGTGCCTGCGGCTTCGGTGCGCTCGCCGGTGCCGAAGGAGCGGTCGACGGAGCAGCAGTCGCCGGAGTGGAAGCGCTCGCGCCTGCGGCAGGAGCCTCCTCGGGCTCGGCTGCTCCCGGGCCGAGCTTCTCGGACAGGCACGCTGCGAACTGTTCGAGGATCTTGCCGCCGACGTCCGAGATCATGCCGCGGCCGAACTGCGCCGGCTTGCCCGTGATGGTCATGTCGGTGGTCACGGTGCCGTCGGTGTGGTCGCCCTCGCCGGTGAGCACGATGGTGATGGTGGCGCTGACGGTTCCGTTGCCCCTCGCGTCCTTCGCGTTCGCTTCGATGACTGCTCGCCTGGCCGACTCGTCCTTCTCGACGTAGACGCCGGTGCCCTTGTACGTGAGCGCGACCGGGCCCAGCTTGACCTTCACTGTGCCGGTGAAGGTGTCACCGTCCACACCGGTCAGTGTTGCCCCGGGCATGCAGGGAGCGACCTTCTCCGGGTCGAGCAGCGCGGCCCACACCTCGTCGACGGGTGCCGGTACGGACAGCTGGTGTTCGAGTTGCATCGATTCTCCTGCGTCGTTTCTGCGGGGCTACTCAGAGTCCCGCCGCGGTCGTCACGGCTCGCCGGGCGAGGACCGTCGCCAGGTGGCTTCGATACTCGGCGTCGGCATTGCCGTCGGTCATCGGATCGGTCCCGTCTGCCGCGTGTTCGGCGGCTGACGCGATCGTGTCGGCGGTGGCCGCTTGCCCGACGAGTGCTTCTTCGACCGCGCGGGCCCGTACGGGCACCGCCGCCATGTTCGTCAGGGCGACCTTCGCTTGTCGGATCGTGCCATTGTCGATGTCGATTGTCGCTGCGACACCCACGATCGACCATTGTTGCGCTGCACGATGGAACTTCTCATAGCGTGCCTGCCACCCCGTGTGCTTGGGAATGCGGATCTCCGCAAGGATTTCACCGGGCCGAACTGCGGTCGTGAAGTAGTCCTCGAAGAAGTCCGACGCCGTGACGGTGCGTGTACCGGACGCGCCGACGACGACGAATTCCGCGTCGAGCGCCAGAGCAGGAGCCGACAGGTCCCCTGCGGGATCGGCATGCACGAGCGCACCGCCCAACGTTCCGCGGTGGCGGATCTGCGGATCGGCGACGGTGGCGGTGGCCTCCGCCAGCAACTGTGCATGCCGGGCGACGAGCGGATCGTGCAGCACCTCGTAGTGCGTAGTGGTCGCGCCGATCACCAGGGTATCGCCGTCCTCGCGGATACCGCGCAGGTCAGAGACGCGACCGAGGTCGATGATGGTGGTCGGTGCTGCCATCCGGAGCCGCAGTACCGGCATCAGGCTCTGGCCTCCGGCCAGCACCTTGGCGTCTTCACCGGCTTCGTTCAGTGCCGAGACGGCCTCGTCGAGTGTGGTGGGAGCGGCGTACTCGAATTCAGCGGGAATCATCGGTTTGTCTCCTCGGCGGAACGGAGGGCGTGCCAGACCCGCATGGGCGTGCACGGCATGTCGATGGAACGAACCCCGAAGGGCCGGAGCGCGTCGAGTACGGAGTTGACCACGGCGGGTGTCGACGCGATCGTGCCTGCTTCACCGACTCCCTTGACTCCTAGCGGGTTTCCTGGAGCCGGTGTGTTGGTGCGGTCGGTGACGAAACTCGGGAGATCCACCGCCGTCGGCAGCAGATATTCGGCGAACGAGCCGCTGAGCAGTGTTCCGGACTCGTCGTGGACGGCCTCCTCGTACAACGCCTGAGAGATCCCCTGGGCCAGACCACCGTGCACCTGACCCTCCACGATGAGCGGGTTCACAACGTGCCCGATGTCGTCGACGCATACGTACTTGCGGATGCGTACGTGCCCCGTCTCGGTGTCGATCTCCACCGCACACAGGTGTGTGCCGTGCGGGAACGAAAAGTTGTCCGGATCGTACGTCGCTTCGGAATCGAGATTCGGCTCGACGCCGTCGGGTAGGTCGTGCGCGGCGAACACGGCGAGTGCGACGTCGGTCAGCGCAACGGACTTCTCGGTGCCCTTCACCTTGAACCGGCCGCCGGTGAATTCGAGATCGTCTTCCGCACATTCCATCAGGTGCGCCGCGATCGGCCGCGCCTTCGCCACGACTTTCTCGGCAGCCTTGACCACGGCGATACCACCGACAGCGAGCGAGCGTGACCCGTAGGTGTCGAGTCCACGGGGCGACGACTGGGTGTCGCCGTGCAGGATCTCGATATCGTCGAACGGAATTCCCAGCTGATCGGCGACGATCTGGCTCCACGCGGTCTCGTGTCCCTGGCCGTGGGCCGACGACCCGGTGACCACTTCGACCTTCCCTGTGGGCAGCATGCGGACAGCCGCGTGCTCCCACCCGCCTGCTCCGTACGACAGCGATCCGAGGACTCGAGACGGTGCCAGACCGCACATCTCGGTGAACGTCGACACCCCGATGCCGAGCTGAATCGGATCCTTCGATTCACGCCGTTGCGCCTGCTCACGGCGCAGGCCGTCGTAGTCGAACAGTTCCAGGGCCTTCGCAGTGGCCGCTTCGTAGTTGCCCGAGTCGTAGGTCAGGCCCGCCACCGAATCGAACGGGAACTCTTCGTGCTTGATCCAGTTCTTCTCACGTACTTCGATCGGGTCCATTGACAGTTCGACGGCGAGTTCGTCCATCATCCTTTCGATCGCGAACGTCGCCTCGGGGCGCCCCGCACCGCGGTATGCGTCGGTGGGCACCTTGTTGGTGAACACGTTCGTGCAGGTGAAGCGGTAGGAGTCGAACTTGTAGATTCCGGTGAACATGAACGCGCCGAGGATCGGCACCCCGGGCGTGACGAGACGCAGGTAGGCGCCCATGTCGGCGAGCAGCTCGACCTTGAAACCGGTGACGGTGCCGTCGCGCCGGGCGGCGAGCGTAAGTTTCTGAACCTGGTCGCGGCCGTGATGCGCCGCGACCATCGACTCGCTACGCGACTCGGTGTACTTGACCGGCTTGTGGAGTCTGCGCGCGATGAGCAGCGTGAGTACTTCTTCCGGAGTCACCTGCAGCTTGCCACCGAAGCCGCCGCCCACATCGGGTGCGATCACCCGCAACTTGTGCTCGGGAATGCCGAGCGACATCGCCAGCATCAGCTTGAGCACGTGTGGCACCTGGGTGGCCGACCACATGGTGATCTGCGTGGCAGTCGGATCGACGACCACCGATCGGGGTTCCATGAACGCAGGAATCAGGCGTTGCTGACGAAAGGTGCGTTCGATGAGAACTTCCGCGTCGCGGATCGCGTCCTCGACATTGCCCCCGCTGCCTGCTTCGGCGGAGTCGAATGTCCATGTGGCGCTGCGGTTGGTACCGAGGTCGGGGTGCACCAGTTCGGTATCGGCTGCCGCGTCGGTGAGGTCGAGCACCACCGGTAGGTCCTCGTAGTCGACGTCGATGGAATCGAGTGCGTCGTGTGCCTCGTAGGCGGTGCGTGCCACCACGACTGCGACTGCCTCACCGGCGAAGTTGACGGTGTCGACGGCCAGTGACGGCGCGGGCGGAGCCAGCTGGTCCTCGGTGATCGGCCACGCACACGGCAGGCTCCCCTGCTCTTCGGCGAGGTCGGCGCCCGTGTACACGGCGATGACGCCGGGCAGTGTCTTCGCCCCCTCCACATCGATGCCGGTGATGCGGGCGTGGGAGAAGGGACTGCGCAGGATCGCGGCATGCAGCATGCCGGGGAGAACGATGTTGTCCGTCCAGCGGGTCCGGCCGGTGAGGAGATGCTCGTCCTCCTTGCGGCGACGGGACTGCCCGATCTCGGGCTCCACCCCGCTGGCGCTGCGTGATTCGGTGGTGGTCATCGGGCATCCTCCGTCCGGGTTCCCTGCATACGCCGGGCAGCGTCCTGCGCGGCGGCCACGATGTTCTGATATCCCGTGCAACGACAGAGGTTTCCTTCGAGGCCGAGCCGGACCTGCTCCTCGTCGGGGTCGGGGTTCTCGTTCAGCAGGTCGACGGTCGCCATGATCATGCCGGGCGTGCAGTACCCGCACTGCAGCGCGTGTTTCTCGCGGAAGGCTTCTTGGACGGGGTGGAGCGCGCCGTCCTTCGCGAGGCCTTCGACCGTCGTGACAGCCCTGTCGTCGGCCTGCACGGCGAGCACCGAGCAGGACTTGACGCTCTTGCCGTCCAGCAGGACGGTGCACGCACCGCAGTTGCTGGTGTCGCATCCCACGACAGTGCCCACCTTGCCGAGTCGTTCCCGCAGGTAGTGGACGAGAAGGAGCCGGGGTTCGACGTCGTCGGTGTAGACCGCTCCGTCGACCGTGACCACGATGCGCATCGGACCTCCCAGTGCTTTCCGCAATCCCGTGTGTATGCCAGTGATATGAGTCACTGCCAGCTTCCTGTATCCCGCGCGTAGAAAGGAGGTGATTGACGGAAATCTCTCGGCCGCAGCAGCGCCGGCGGCCGAAGCTCCGACCGCGAGAGGAACTGCACATGGCCCGGCTCGACAACAAGATCGCGTTCATCACCGGAGTTGCCCGTGGCCAGGGCCGCGCCCACGCCGTACGGCTGGCCCGTGAGGGCGCGCAGATCGTCGGAATCGATCTCGCAGGCCCGCTACCCGGCGTCCCCTACGATTCCGCCACCCTCGACGACCTGGAGGAAACGCGGCGGCTCGTCGAGTCGGAAGGTGCGAAGGCGCAGCTGAAGCAGTGCGACGTCCGCGATCTCGACGGTATGAAAGCGGTGGTCGAGGAGGGAGTCGCGCAGTTCGGCGGTCTCGATGTGGTGGTCGCCAACGCCGGTATCTGCATTCCGCAGACGTGGGACGAGGTCACGCCCGAGAGCTTCCGCGACACCCTCGACATCAACGTCACCGGTGTGTGGAACACGATCACCGCGACCACGCCGCACCTGATCACCCGCGGCGGCGGGTCGATCGTCGTCACCAGCTCACTGGCCGGGGTGAAGCTGCAGCCGTTCATGGTGCACTACACCACCAGCAAGCACGCGCTCGTCGGCATGGCCCGCGCTTTCGCGGCAGAGCTCGGGCAACACGACATCCGCGTCAACAGCATCCATCCCGGCGCGGTGAACACCCCGATGGGGTCGGGAAGTATGCGTGAACGCATCGCGCAGACCGCGGAGTCCAATCCGCGCCTCGGCGGTATGACGATGCCGTTCCTGAACAAGTACATGGCGGAGGCCGACGAGATCTCGAACATGGTCGCGTTCCTGGCCTCCGACGAATCGGCGTTCGTCACCGCGCAGAGTCTGGCGATCGACGGCGGAGCCCAGTACTTCTGAGAACGGCTTTCGGCCGACGGCCGAATGTCACCTTCAGTCACGTCGACTGTACGAAGGTGACATTCGGTCATCAGCTGTCGTGTGTGTGGATCGGCCCTTGCCGGTCCGCGAGGCGTTGCCCCTGTCCGCCCCACCGCAGCGCGATGATCTCGGCGCCGATCGACACCGCGGTCTCTTCGGGGGTGCGGGCCCCGAGATCGAGGCCGATCGGCGAGCTCAGCTTGGCGATCTCTTCGTCGGTGATACCGATCTCGCGCAGGCGGGCGAGCCTGTCGTCGTGCGTGCGGCGTGAGCCCATCGCTCCCACGTAGGCGACATCGATTCGTAGCGCCACTTCGAGAAGCGGTACGTCGAACTTCGGGTCGTGGGTGAGCACCGCGATCACCGTGCGCTTGTCGACCCGGCCCGCTTCGTGTTCGGCGGCGAGATAGCGGTGCGGCCACTCGACGACCACCTCGTCGGCCGACGGGAAACGTGCGGGGGTCGCGAACACACCGCGCGCGTCGCACACCGTCACCCGATAGCCGAGAAAGGCACCGAGCGTGGCCATCGCGGCCGCGAAATCGATTGCCCCGAACACCAGTAGCCGGGGTCGCGGCTGGAATGCGTTGACGAACACGGACATACCTTCACCGCGTCGCTGACCATCGGGTCCGTAGTGCAGGGTCCCGGAACGGCCCACATCGAGCAGGCCGCGCGCATCGTCGGTGATCGCGTCCGTCATGCGGGCAGACGGCAGTTCGCCGTCGGACCGGTCCGGCCACACCACCATGCGGCGCCCGATCACGGTAGGGTCGGGATGTTCGGTGACGGTGGCGACCGCGACGGGTTCGCTCGCGTGGATCGAGTCGATGACGTCGCCGAGCGCGGTGAACTCCGCGGGGTCGATGCGTTCGACGAAGACGTCGATGATGCCGCCGCAGGTCAGGCCGACCGCGAAGGCGTCGTCGTCGGACACCCCGTATCGCTGCAGCACGGCGTTGCCGTCGCCGATGACGTCTCGGCCCAATTCGTAGACCGCGCCCTCGACGCATCCGCCGGACACGCTGCCCGTGACGGTGCCGTCGCCCGCGACGAGCATCGATGCGCCGGCCTCGCGTGGCGCGGACCGGAACGTCGAGACGACGGTGCCCAATGCGACGGTTTCTCCTGCGCGGTAGCGGCGCTCGAGTTCGTCGAGAACATCACGCACGATGGACCTCCTTCAGCAGTTCCTCCAACGTCGCAAGGCTGTGCCCGGCGAGCAGTCGGTCGAGGTGCGGGAGTGCGGCCGAGATCCCGGACTGGATGGGTTCGTAGCCGTCGGCGCCCGCATGGGGGTTGACCCACAGTACGGCGTGGGCGAGCCGGCGCAGTTGTGCCATCTGTTCGGCGAGCAGAGACGTGTCGCCGCGTTCCCAGCCGTCGGAGAAGACGACGACGACAGCGCCCCGGGCGATGCCTCGTCGGCCCCAACGGTCGAGGAACGCACGCAACGTGTCGCCGAGCCGGGTGCCGCCTGCCCAATCGGGAACGGTGCTCGATGCCGCGGCCAGCGCGCGTTCGGGGTCGCGGGCACGCATCGCACGCGACAGGCGGGTCATGCGTGTGCCGAGGGAGAACACTTCGGTGGCAGCAGGGTTGCTGCGGGTGACGACGTGCGCGAAACGCAGGAGTGCATCTGCGTAGGGGCTCATGGAGCCGGACACGTCGATGAGCAGTACCACCCGGCGCGGGCGGGTCGCGCGACTATGCCGGGCAGGCCGCACTGCTTCACCGCCCGCGGCGAGCATGGCACGCAGGGTGCGCCGCGGGTCGACGGTGCCGCGTCGCGACGGCCGCAGGCGCGCTGCGGGTCGTCTCGGTGGGCGGGGTTCGAGCAGCGTGAGCATCTCGTCGAGGTGGGCGCGTTCGGCCGGGGTGAGCTCGGCGATGTCGCGGTGCCGCAGGATCTCGGTGTCGTCGGCGGCGACCTGGAGTCGTGGCGAGTCGTCGCCTTCGCTGTCGGACCCACCCGGCGAGGTGAGCGCGGCAACCGTGGCGGTGCGCTGCTGCTGTCCGGTGGTGCGGGAGATGACGGGCAGGTCGCCGCCGAACCACGCTTCGAACGCGAGGTCGTAGCGGGGGATGTCGTCGGGGTCGCGGCAGAGGGTCGTGCGACCCGTCCAGTACACGTGCGCCGGGTTGCTCGCATCCACTTCGAGTAGGGCACGAACGTAGGCGTGCGTGGCGTCGAGTGTGACCGGGAGGCCGGCTTCTTCGAGGGCTCGCGCGAACCCTGCAACGCCGACGAGCGCACCGTCGCCCATGTGTTCAGCCTGCCAGGATCCGGTCGAGTCCGGCGCGCGCGACCCGTTCGAGGTCTTCGCGATACTTCAGGACAGCGCCGAGGGTTGCGGCAGCCGTCGCGGTGTCGAGCACGTCGCGGTCGAGTTCGATCAGCGCCCGTGCCCAGTCGAGGGATTCGGCGACACCCGGGGGTTTGAGCAGATCCGCGTCGCGGAGAGCGTGAACGGCACGGGCGATCTGTTCAGCGAGTGCCGCATCGATTCCGGGCAGACGTCTACGCAGGATCCCGATCTCGCGATCGAGGCCGGGGTGCTCGACCCAGTGGTAGAGGCAGCGTCGTTTGAGCGCGTCGTGCACCTCACGAGTGCGGTTGGACGTGAGTACGACGAGGGGCGGAACGCTTGCCCGGATCTCACCGAGTTCGGGGATGGTCACGGAGTTCTCGTCGAGAATCTGCAGCAGGAAGGCTTCGAATTCGTCGTCGGCGCGGTCGATTTCGTCGACGAGCAGCACACATGGCGCGTCGGTGAGTGCCTGCAGGAGTGGACGCGCGAGCAGGAATCGTTCGGTGTAGAGGGAGCGTTCGGCGGTGTCGGCGTCGAAGCTTCCTTCGCTGGCGGCTTCGAGCGTGCGTAGGTGCAGCAATTGCCGGGGGAAATCCCAGTCGTACAGTGCTTGCGACGCATCGATGCCCTCGTGGCACTGCAGCCGGATCAACGGCAGGTTCAGTGCTTCTGCAAGTGCGACGGCCAGGGAGGTCTTTCCCGTGCCGGGCTCTCCTTCACAGAACAGAGGCCTGCCCATGCGGAGCGCGAGGAACGCCGACATCGCGACACCCTCGTCGGCGAGGTAACCGGTCGATTCGAGTGCGGCCGTCAGGTCCTCGAGGGATCGAATATCCACCGTCATGTCTGCCATTCTGTGAGCCTAGAACCTCGTTCGCTCGGTGGGGAGCCTAGAACCTCGTTCACTCGGTGGGGAGCCTAGGACCTCACTCACTCGGTTGGGACGGATGCGGGCCGCGGGATGCGCGCCGGATCGTAATTCGTCATCCGCGTGGCGATGAGAACGACCGCGGTTGCTGCTGCGGCCGGTGCGATGAGGAGCCACGGGTCGTCGAAGCCGCCGGCGTCGGCGGTCACCAGGTTCAGGCCGAGGTGGATGAGCGTCGCCGGGATCATGCGCTGCGCGAAACTGCCCCGGGCGATCAGCACCATTGCGAGCCCCATCAGTGCCGTCGAGAGGGAAAATCCCGCGACGAACAGGGGGCCTTCCGACCAGTAGCCGACATGGGTCGCGCCGAACACTGCGCCGAGAAGCAGGGCAGCTACCCATCGGGACATCCGTGATTCGGCGAGATGCTGCAGCGTGCCGCGCCACCCGATCTCCTCGCCGAGGGCCCCGACGGCTTGCGCCACCAGCACCACCGCGAGCGGAACTCCGGCGACACCGATTCCGGAGCCGAACGAGAAGCCGGCTGCGACGAGTCCCGCGGTGAACACTGCAATCCACACGAGGGCGAGCACGGTGGGCCACACGATCGCGCGGGTGGCCACTGGCGGCCACGGCGCCGGAAGGTCGCGTCGCACTGCGAGCCACACGACGGCCGACGCGAGGGCAGGCGCAAGCATGACCAGCGCCAGCACATCCGTGGACAGGCCGGTCGCGTCCTGCACGATCGGGGCGGCGAGCCCACACACTGCCCACACGACGATCCAGAGCAGGACTGCACGCCACAGCAGGGGGCGCGAGATGTCGTGTACCGCGGTCCTGCTCACCCGATTCTCCTTGTCGCGTCGTACAGGATCGTCGACCCGACGGTACGGGAATCGGTGGTGTGGAGCAGAGTTCAGTTGGGGCGCACCGTGAGGATCTGCGACATCGTGCCGACCGGTCCGGCGGTGTCGTGCAGGACGCTGCTGGTCAGGCCGATGCCGTCGGCCCCGAACGAGACGGTGGTGTCGAAGCCGACCCAGTCACCCTGCGGCTGCCTGAACAGATGGGCGGTCAGATCGAGGTTGGGGAAGGCGACGGCCTTCGGGTCGGCGCGCACGGTCATGCCGTTGGAGATGTCGAAGAGCCGGACAGCGTGGGCGAGGTCGCTGACCTTCTCATCGGCGAGCAGCGGAATCGGGGTACGCACCCAGAACGAGGCTCGTCCAGGCTCTACCTGATCTCGCCGGACCTCCGCAGATTCGATGAACCCGCCCGGCCACACCTGCGAGGCGTCCCAGGGTTTCATCTCGTCCGGCGAGACGATCCGGGGTAGCGATGTGCCCTCGAGTGCATCGGTGGCACCCGGAGCCATGAGCCACGCCCGCAGTCGCACAGCGGCACGTCCGCCGTGGCTGAGCACGGCCTCGACGAGTTCGATGGTGCGGCCCGGACGCAGCACCGTCACCTCGGCATCCATATCGCCGATCGGAAGGACCCCGAGGATGTCGTAGGAGAGGCGGCCGATCACCAGGCCGTCGTTGCGCCGTGCGTCGCGGTCGCATTCGACGACGTGCGCGAGCAGTCCGAAGGCGGGCGCGATGTGCTGTTCCGTGATGTTCCATGCGCCACCCACATGCTCGGTTGCGCGGAAAGAGTGCTTCCCGGTGCGTTCGAAGTAGCTCATGACCGATCTCCTTGTCCTACTTATCCACACGTGTGGAGTCGAGTGCTGCGAGTGCCATCCGTCGCAGCACGGTGCGGGTGCTGCGCGGTGACCGAGGGTCGGCGCTGTGTGGTGTGGAGTTGATGAGCCCGAAGGTCGCATGCGCCATGGTGCGGGCGTCGGATTCGGCGAGTGCCGGATCGATACGGCACAGCACGCCCACCCAGATCTCGACGTAGCGGCGCTGCAGGGTACGGACCTGGCGTCGTCCCTCTTCGGTGAGTGAGTGCAGTTCGCGGTCCTGGACGCGGATGAGGTCCTGTTCTCCCAGCGCGAAGTCGAGGTGGAAGTCGACGAGGCCCTCGAGTGTCTCGCGGGGATCGGAGGTGCGCTCCTCGACCGCAGTGCCGCCGGCGAACAGGCGTCGGCTGATGTCGACGAGTATCTCGACAAGCAGTGCGTCCTTGTTGGGAAAGTGCCGGTAGACCGCTGGTCCGCTGATGCCGACGGCCGCCCCGAGATCTTCGAGCCGCACGCCGGTGAAGCCGCGCTCGGCGATCAGTCTCGCAGCGGCCACCAGTAGTTGCCGTCGCCGCTCGGCTTTCGCGAGTGACCGCGGCGTGAGCGTGGCCTGATCCACGTCGGTGGCCTGGTTCATGCGGAAACTCCACTCGATGTGGTGTGGACAACTCGGTTAATCATGACTAACCTAGTCTTTCAGTTAATGGTGATTAGGTCAAACAACCGAGGATGGTGACCGTGACAACCGCTCACGCTCTCTCGAAAACTAGCCGTGACCAGCACGAACAATTGGTCAGGGAACTCCGGGAGAAGCTTGCTGCTGCAGCCCTCGGGGGCAGCGAGAAATCCCGCGAACGCCACGTCGCGCGAGGGAAGCTGCTCCCCCGCGACCGCGTCGACGAGCTTCTCGACACCGGAAGCCCGTTCCTCGAGCTGTCCCCGCTCGCGGCGAACGGCATGTACGACGACGAGTGCCCCGGCGCCGGAGTCATCACCGGGATCGGCCGCGTCGCCGGTCGCGAGTGCGTGATCGTCGCGAACGACGCCACGGTCAAGGGCGGCACCTACTACCCGATCACCGTCAAGAAGCATCTGCGCGCGCAGGAAGTCGCGTTGCAGAACAAGCTGCCGTGCATCTACCTCGTCGACTCCGGTGGCGCCTTCCTGCCCCGGCAGGACGAGGTCTTCCCCGATCGCGAGCATTTCGGCCGCATCTTCTACAACCAGGCGACGATGAGCGCGCAGGGGATCCCGCAGATCGCGGCGGTCCTCGGTTCGTGCACCGCCGGCGGCGCCTACGTGCCCGCGATGAGCGACGAGGCCGTCATCGTCCGTAACCAGGGCACCATCTTCCTCGGCGGCCCGCCGCTGGTGAAGGCCGCGACCGGTGAGGTCGTCACGGCCGAAGAGCTCGGTGGCGGCGACCTGCATTCGAAGGTTTCCGGCGTCACCGACCACCTCGCCGAAGATGACCGCGACGCCCTGCGCATCGTGCGCAACATCGTCTCGACCCTCGGACCGCGCACCCCGCGCCCGTGGGACGTCGCACCGACCGCCGAACCCGACGCCGACCCGGCCGAACTCTACGACGTGGTCCCCACCGATTCGCGCACCCCGTACGACGTGCGCGAGGTCATCTCCCGGGTGGTCGACGGCTCCTCGTTCCACGAGTTCAAGGCCGAATACGGCAAGACCCTGGTCACCGGATTCGCGCGCATCCACGGCCACCCCGTCGGCATCATCGCCAACAACGGTGTGCTCTTCGGTGAATCTGCGCTCAAGGGCGCACATTTCATCGAGTTGTGCGACAAGCGCTCCGTTCCGCTGCTGTTCCTTCAGAACATCTCCGGATTCATGGTCGGCCGCGACTACGAGGCCGCCGGGATCGCCAAGCACGGCGCGAAGATGGTCACCGCCGTCGCGTGCGCCCGCGTTCCCAAGCTCACCGTCGTCGTCGGCGGTTCCTACGGCGCCGGCAACTACTCGATGTGCGGGCGCGCGTATTCGCCTCGCTTCCTGTGGATGTGGCCCAATGCCCGCATCTCGGTGATGGGTGGCGAGCAGGCCGCATCGGTCCTCGCGACCGTGCGTTCGGATCAGCTCGACGCATCGGGCAAGCCGTGGTCGGCCGACGACGAAGAAGCGTTCAAGGCCCCGATCCGTGAACAGTACGAAGACCAGGGCAACCCCTACTACTCCACCGCTCGGTTGTGGGACGACGGCATCATCGACCCCGCCGACACCAGAAAAGTTCTCGGACTGGCACTCTCGACGTGTGCGAACGCGCCGCTCGAGCCGGTCTCCTACGGCGTCTTCCGGATGTGAGCGAGATGAGTGACACGAAACGCATCGATACAGTACTGGTAGCCAACCGCGGAGAGATCGCCGTCCGCGTCATCCGCACGCTGCGGTCGATGGGCATCCGCTCAGTCGCAGTGTTCAGTGAGGCCGACCGCGACGCCCGGCACGTGCGCGAAGCCGACACCGCTGTACTCCTCGGGCCCGCCGCGGCCCGCGAGAGCTACCTGGTGATCGACAAGGTCATCGCCGCGGCAGTCGAAACCGGTGCGCAGGCGATCCACCCGGGCTACGGATTCCTGTCGGAGAACTCGGCTTTCGCTTCCGCGTGCGCCACGGCGGGTATCGCATTCCTCGGCCCGTCCGCCCACGCGATCGAGACCATGGGCGACAAGATCACGGCCAAGGGCGCGGTCTCGGAGTTCGATGTCCCCGTCGTCCCGGGTATCTCACGACCGGGCCTGACCGACGACGAGTTGATCGCCGGCGCCGCCGAAGTCGGCTACCCGGTGCTGGTCAAGCCGTCGGCCGGAGGTGGCGGCAAGGGCATGCGGCTGGTGCACGATCCCGCCGATCTTCCCGACGCCCTGGTCTCCGCGCGTCGCGAGGCCGCGTCGTCGTTCGGCGACGACACACTCTTCCTCGAGCGATTCGTACTGCGACCGCGACACATCGAGGTGCAGATCCTCGCCGACACCCACGGCAACGTCGTCCACCTCGGCGAGCGCGAATGCAGCCTGCAGCGTCGCCACCAGAAGGTCATCGAGGAAGCGCCGTCACCGCTGCTCGACGAGGCCACCCGCGCTCGTATCGGTGAAGCGGCCTGCAACACCGCGCGGAGCGTCGACTACACCGGCGCTGGCACCGTCGAGTTCATCGTCTCGGCCGACGCCCCCGACGAGTTCTTCTTCATGGAGATGAACACCCGCCTGCAGGTCGAGCATCCCGTCACCGAGATGGTCACCGGCCTCGACCTCGTCGAGTGGCAGGTGCGTGTCGCCGCCGGGGAGCCCCTCGGATTCACCCAGGACGACATCGCCCTCACCGGTCACGCCATCGAAGCCCGCGTGTACGCCGAGGATCCCGGTCGCGGGTTCCTGCCCACCGGCGGCACCGTCGCCGACGTGGTCGAAGCGTCCGGTCCCGGAGTGCGCGTCGACTCCGGTCTGCAGCCGGGAACCGTCGTCGGCAGTGATTACGACCCGATGCTCGCCAAGGTCATCGCGCACGCCGACGATCGTGCCGGAGCGCTGCGGCGCCTCGATCGCGCGCTCGCCGATACCGCGGTGCTCGGTGTGGTGACCAATATCGACTTCGCGCGGTTCCTGCTGGCCGATCCCGAGGTAGTGGCAGGCGCACTGGACACCGGCCTGCTCGATCGGCGGCTCGGCGACTACACCGCACCGCAGACCTCCGATGCCGCCCTGGTCGCTGCGGCCGTGCTTCGCTGGTTGCAGCACTGGCCCGACGACACCTCCGACCCGTGGGACATTCCCGACGGATGGCGCGTGGGCCCGCATGTGCCCACGAGTTATCGCCTTGCGTCCGGTGATCGCACCGCGCACGTGCGGCTCACCGGGACCCCCGTCTCCGGAATCGTGAATGTCGAAGATGGCAAAGAGTATTCGCTGTCCGCGACCCTGGACGGTTCGGTCCTCGCGGTCGTGCTCGACGGCCGCCGTCAGGTGTTCCGGGTCGCGGAGGTCGACGACGCGATCTGGCTCGCCGACGGACACGGCGCCGTCGCGGTCCGTGAGGTCCGCGAGGCCAGCGTGCGTGGCGGCGACGATCAGGCCGGCGACGCCGATATCACGAGCCCGATGCCGGGTTCCGTCATTGCCGTTCCCGTAGACGCAGGCGCCGAGGTCACCGCGGGCCAGACGATCGCAATCGTCGAAGCCATGAAGATGGAGCACGCGCTCACCGCCCCGATCGACGGCGTCGTCGAACTGTTCGCTGCCGCAGGCGAACAGGTCAAGGTCGATCAACTGCTCGCACGCATCACTCCGCACGCCGACACGAAAGAAGATGTGGCATGACCGAGCCGACAAACCACGGTTCCCCGTCGTACCTGGCCACCGGCCAACTCCCCGACGAATACGAACAGCTGAAGAAGTCCGTCGCTGACTTCGCGCGCACCGTCGTCGCGCCGGTCGCGGCCAAGCACGACGCCGAGCATTCGTTCCCGTACGAAGTGGTGCAGGGAATGGCGGATATGGGTCTGTTCGGTCTTCCCTTCCCCGAGGAGTACGGCGGAATGGGCGGCGACTATTTCGCCCTCTGCCTCGCACTCGAGGAACTCGGCAAGGTCGATCAGTCGGTCGCCATCACCCTCGAGGCGGGCGTCTCGCTCGGCGCGATGCCGGTCTACCGCTTCGGCACCGAGGAGCAGAAGCAGGAATGGCTGCCGCAGCTCACGAGTGGCCGCAACCTCGCGGCGTTCGGCCTGACCGAGCCCGGCGCCGGTAGCGATGCAGGAGGTACCAAGACCACCGCGAAGCTCGAGGACGGGCACTGGGTGATCAACGGCAACAAGCAGTTCATCACCAACTCCGGCACCGACATCACCTCTCTCGTCACGGTCACCGCGGTCACCGGGGCCGACGCGAACGGGAAGAAGGAGATCTCGACGATCCTCGTGCCCGCCGATACCCCCGGATTCACCGCGGAACCCGCCTACAACAAGGTCGGCTGGAATGCCTCCGACACCCACCCGCTGACCTTCGCCGATGTGCGCGTCCCCGAAGCGAACCTCCTCGGGCAGCGTGGTCGCGGCTACGCGAACTTCCTGCGCATTCTCGACGAGGGCCGCATCGCGATCGCGGCGCTGTCGGTCGGTGCCGCGCAGGGCTGCGTCGACGAATCGATCAAGTACGCCAAGGAGCGCGAAGCGTTCGGCACCGCGATCGGCAACAACCAGGCCATCGCATTCAAGATCGCGCGGATGGAAGCGCGTGCCCATACCGCTCGTACCGCCTACTACGACGCCGCGGCTGCCATGCTCGCCGGAAAGCCGTTCAAGAAGCAGGCGTCCATCGCGAAACTCGTTGCCTCCGAGGCGGCCATGGACAACGCGCGCGACGCCACGCAGATCCACGGCGGTTACGGGTTCATGAACGAATACGCCGTGGCCCGGCACTACCGCGACAGCAAGATCCTCGAAATCGGTGAGGGCACCACCGAGGTGCAGCTGATGCTCATCGCACGGGGGCTGGGACTGTGAGCGAGACCGAAAAGCGAATTACTCAGCGTGGTCTGTGGTTCGAAGAGTACGAGCTCGGCGCGATCTACGAGCATCGGCCGGGCCGCACCATCACCGAGGCCGACAACACGCTGTTCACGACGCAGACGATGAACACGCAGGCCCTGCACCTCGATGCCGCGTACGCTGCGGGGACGAGTTTCGGTGAGCGACTGGTGAACTCGATGTTCACCCTGTCCACGATGATCGGCCTGTCCGTCGCGCAGCTCACGCAGGGCACGATCGTCGCAAACCTCGGGTTCTCCGAAGTGTCGTTCCCGAAGCCGCTGTTCCACGGCGACACCCTCTACGTCGAGACGAAGATCCTCGACAAGCGTGAGTCGAAGAGTCGCCCAGGCGAAGGCATCGTCACCCTCGAGCACACGGGCCGCAACCAGCACGGCGATGTCGTCGGCATCGCGGTCCGTAAAACACTCGTACAGAAGAGGCCCACCTCATGACTTGGGAACTACCCGGCCCCGCATGGCTTTTCGTACCGGCCGACCGTCCCGAACGCTACGCCAAGGCAGCCGACCGCTCCGACGTCGTCATCATCGACCTCGAGGACGCCGTGTCGGCCGGCGACAAGCAGGCCGCCCGCGACGCACTCGTCGCCACCCCGCTCGACCCGGAACGCACAGTCGTGCGGGTCAACCCGGTGGGAACCGCCGATCACGAACTCGACCTCGAAGCGCTGCGTCGCACGTCCTACACCCGGGTGATGCTCCCGAAGTGTGAAAGCGCCGACGAAGTGCGCTCCCTCGAACTGCTCGAGGTCGTTGCTCTGATCGAGTCGCCGCTGGGAGTGCTCGCCGTCGAGGAGATCGCGAAGGCGGACAACACGATCGGTGTCATGTGGGGTGCCGAAGACCTTGTCGCGGGGCTCGGCGGCAACTCGAGCCGACACGCCGATGGAACCTACCGGGCTGTCGCGCAGCATGCTCGGTCGGTGTCGCTGCTCGCCGCGAAAGGTCATGCCTGCTGGGCGCTGGACTCGGTATACCTCGACATCAAGGACACCGATGGGTTGTACGAGGAATCCCTCGACACGGTGGCTGTCGGATTCGACATCAAGGTCGCGATTCACCCCGCTCAGATCGAGGTGATCCGCCGTGCGTTCGCGCCCACCGAGGAAGAAGCCGACTGGGCACGGCGCGTGCTTGCCGCCGCGCAAAGCCAGCGAGGCGTCTTCGATTTCGAGGGCAAGATGGTCGACGGCCCGATTCTGAAGCACGCCGAGCGGCTCCTTCAGCGGGTCCCGAGCCGCGCGGACTGACACTCGCCGGGCCGCTGATCCCGCAAGGGTCAGTGGCCCGGCTGCGGCCGTCGTCGTAGCAGTTGAGTGAGCCGGTGCGCCTGGTTCAGCAGTGACTCGCCGAGGCCGGCGCGGCGGTCGTCGCGGAAACGGCTTTCGACGCCGGTGATGCTGAGCGCCCACGTCGGGGTGTCGCGTGTGTCGAACACCGCCGCGCCCATCCCCCAACTGCCCTCGACGATGAGCGCCGGATTGACCGAGTACCCGGCCAAACGGGTAGCGGCGATGCGCTTCTCGATATCACCTCTCGCGTGGTCGGGCCCCCACTCCGTTGAGAGATCGGTTCTCGACAGATACGCGTCGATGTCCCGGTCGGGTAGATGCGACAGGATCGCCAGCCCCGCCGACGCCACGCCCAGCGGGAACCGGATCCCGATGTGCAGCACATGCGAACGCAGCGGAAAGCTGCCTTCCTCGACGGCCAGGCACACGGTCTCGTCACCACGCCGTGCGGAAAGATAGGCGCTCTCCCCGGTTTCCCGGGCGAGGTCGCGTAGGACGTCCCCTGCGAGTTCCGCGATGTCGTAGCGCGCGGCTGCGAGTGAACCGAGCAGATACAACTCCGGGCCCAATGTCCATCGCCCGTTGTCGCGGTGCCTGTCGACCAGTCCTTCGTCGGCGAGCGTGGCGAGCAGGCGGTGGACCGTCGGCCTGGCAAGATCGGTCTCGCGTGCGAGGTCGGACGTCGACACTCCGGCCGGTTCGTGGGCGGAGACGGCCCGCAGGAGTGCTGCAACCCTCCCGACCAACTGTCCCTGAGCGCCTGATGTCACAGGCTCAGCATACGTCCACTGAGTGAACACTCTCCGATGGCGTGTTCGTTCAGCGACCAATGTGCAATTTCAGCCCGCGATGCCCTTGCAATGTGATCACCCACACTATTAATTGGTACACAGCAAAGAAGGCGTGTTCACTCAGCGGACACATCTGCCCGGTGGCGATGTGTCCCATGGACCGGAGAGGTATTGGATTTGGCTTCCAAGGTATTCGAGACGCCCGAGGCCGCCGTTGCGGACATTCCGTCGGGTGCGCTGCTCGCCGTCGGCGGTTTCGGTCTGTGCGGTATCCCCGACGAGTTGATCAAGGCGATCGCCGCGGGCGACGCCACCGATTTCGAGGTGTTTTCCAACAATTGCGGTGTCGACGGGCACGGACTCGGGATTCTTCTCGGTGAGAAACGGATCCGGAGGGTCACCGCGTCGTACGTCGGTGAGAACAAGGAATTCGCACGCCAGTACCTCTCCGGTGAGCTCGAGGTGGAGTTGACACCGCAGGGCACCCTCGCGGAGAAGCTCCGCGCCGGTGGCGCCGGGATTCCGGCGTTCTTCACCCCCGCGGGTGTGGGTACCCCGATCTCCGAGGGCGGGTTGCC
>NZ_JAASAF010000054.1 GCF_012726195.1 Rhodococcus sp. HNM0563 | reverse complement strand
CTCAAGTTGGGATACAAGGCATCGGCCGAGCAGTTCGGTCCGCGTGAGCTGGTCGAGCTCGGGGTGCTCGCCGAGGCGCACGGGATGGATTCGGCGACGGTGTCGGATCATTTCCAGCCGTGGCGGCATACCGGTGGGCATGCGCCGTTCTCGTTGGCGTGGATGACGGCGGTGGGGGAGCGTACCGAGCGGTTGCAGTTGGGGACGTCGGTGCTGACGCCGACGTTCCGGTACAACCCGGCGGTGATTGCGCAGGCGTTCGCGACGATGGGGTGTCTGTATCCGGGGCGGGTGTTCCTGGG
>NZ_JAASAF010000053.1 GCF_012726195.1 Rhodococcus sp. HNM0563 | reverse complement strand
GTCAGACAGCAGGCTGTTCAGGTGCTGGCTCTGTAACTGCCCGGCAGGGGTATAAGCGGTGGTGAGTTCATAACGGCCGAAGCTGCGCAGCGTTTCCCGGTGCAGGCGGTCGCGGGTGTACTCCACCAGCGGTGTGTCGCCGAGTTTCATGCCTGCCAGGTAACCGCTGCCGTAGGTCAGCCATTCCACGGCGGGCAGGCTGTCCGGTATACAGCGGTTCGCCAGCCCCTGCGCGTTGTACGCATGTCTGGTCTCATGCTGCCAGAGCAGTGCTTCCGTCTGCGGGTGATGCACCGTCTGACGCTC
>NZ_JAASAF010000052.1 GCF_012726195.1 Rhodococcus sp. HNM0563 | reverse complement strand
CTGACCACCTGTGTCGGTTTGGGGTACGATTTGATGTTACCTGATGCTTAGAGGCTTTTCCTGGAAGCAGGGCATTTGTTGCTTCAGCACCGTAGTGCCTCGTCATCACGCCTCAGCCTTGATTTTCCGGATTTGCCTGGAAAACCAGCCTACACGCTTAAACCGGGACAACCGTCGCCCGGCCAACATAGCCTTCTCCGTCCCCCCTTCGCAGTAACACCAAGTACAGGAATATTAACCTGTTTCCCATCGACTACGCCTTTCGGCCTCGCCTTAGGGGTCGACTCACCCTGCCCCGATTAACGTTGGACAGGAACCCTTGGTCTTCCGGCGAG
>NZ_JAASAF010000051.1 GCF_012726195.1 Rhodococcus sp. HNM0563 | reverse complement strand
TCCGGGAGGTCGAGGCAGGGGTCGAAGGTGATGTCGGGGCGGCCGGAGTCGTCGACGATGCGCGGTGTGCGTGTTGTTGGTGCGGTGGTTACGGTGGTGCTGTTGTCGATTTCTGTTGCCGGTGTTGGTCCGCAGGCTGCTGCTACCGCGATGATTGCAGCAGCTAGTGCTGCACGTCTCCACCTGCTCACGCGACCCCCCGATCCGCCCGAAAATCGGTTCGACGCTAGCACGACCGGTCCTGCCTACGATTCCCGCGACGGTTCCGGTATTCGTGCGGGAAGTGCGTGCAGGTTATGTGTCGACGTCGATCGACTGAAGCTGTCGTACCCAGTCGAATTCGG
>NZ_JAASAF010000050.1 GCF_012726195.1 Rhodococcus sp. HNM0563 | reverse complement strand
GATGTTCGGGCGTTTGTGGCGTCGCGGCTTCCGGATTACATGGTGCCGGCGGTCGTGTCGGTTGTTGATGCTTTGCCGTTGACGGTCAACGGGAAGGTCGATCGCTCTGCATTGCCCGAGGTGGAGCTGGTGTCCACGGCGAAGTACCGAGCTCCGGAGTCTGAGCATGAATGCCTGTTGGCCGAGATCTTCGGCTCAGTGCTCGGAGTGGACCGTGTCGGTCTTGATGATGACTTCTTTTCTCTTGGCGGACATTCACTTCTGGCTACTCGAATGGTCGCGCGGATCAGATCGACTTTGGGCGTGGAGGTCCCGATTCGGGTGGTGTTTGACAGCCCGACGGTTGGGAAGCTGGCACAGCAACT
>NZ_JAASAF010000005.1 GCF_012726195.1 Rhodococcus sp. HNM0563 | reverse complement strand
GTGGAGTTCCCCGCGACGGTGCAGTTGTCGAAGCTGGTGAACTCGCTCAAGGGGGTGTCCTCGCGGCACCTGCGCCGTGACCATGCGGAGCATGTGTCTCGGTATCTGTGGGGCGGGCATTTATGGTCGCGGTCGTATTACTGCGGCACCGCAGGTGGTGCGCCCTTGTCCGTGATCGCCGAGTACGTGGAGTCCCAACGCCATTCTGCATGATAGTGATTCACCTCCACCGTGAACGATGGAGCACTCTCACCCAGACAGGTAGAGCGCGGCATCGAGTTCCGCCGCGGAGAAATCGGTCACTCGCGACCACGTGGAGAGGTACACGGTCGCGGGATCGGTGCCGTGCAGGCACACCATGCTCCTGGCGGCTTCGACTGCGTCGGCCGCGCGATAGGCCGGAGCAATGCGATGGCGGACGGCGAGGCGGGCCCTGCGTTCACCGACGTCGACGGTTCGATGCACCATGTGACTCCTCGAGGGCCGGTCAGCGCTGCAGTTCCGGCGGGAATCCGCCGGTGGCGATGGGGCCCCACGAGTCGATGGTGACGCGAATGAGCGATTTGCCCTGCTCGCGCATCGCGGCGCGGTACTCGTCCCAGTCCGGATGCTCCCCGGAGATACATCGGAAGTAGTCGACGAGCGGCTCGACAGCACCAGGCATGTCGAGCACCTCCGCGACGCCATCGACCTGGACGTACGCACCGTTGAACTCGTCGGACAGGACGCACACGGTCGCGTGTGGGTTGCGGCGTAGGTTCACCGCCTTTGCCCGCTGCGGGTAGGTCGCGATGACGATTCTGCCGTCGTCATCGAGGCCGAGAGTCACGGGTGAGACCTGCGGTGTGCCCGATCTCCGCCACGTGATCAATACGCCACGGTGGCGGGGGCGGACGAAGTCAAGCAGTTCGTCGCGCGAGACGTGGTCGGCGGTTGCTATTGCCATAGCGCCCAGGATAGGTGGCGCGCCCGCAACCGGCCTCGATGTTCGGAAACGAGTCGGACCCGGGGGCCGTGGCCCCCGGGTCCGAAGATCGACAGAACTACTGCTGGGCGCTGCTGATTCCTTCAGCGGAACCGCTGAAGAAGTCGAGTGCCCCGAAGAGGTCAGCGGCGTTGACGAAGAATTCGGCCAGGTCAGCGAGCATGTGTAAATCCCATCTGTGGAGAATCAACAGCGGTCCGGTCGCGGTAGCGACCGCGGTTCAATTGTTACCAGAGAATTCAGATTCCGCAGCACAGACGGGTGAGAAACAAATCACATTTCCGCGGCTGGACTCCAATCACGAATCGATCACGGATATGAGAAAATCTACATCTTCGCAGGTGGAAGCAGTCCAACTACCGGGCGTCCTTCCGCAGACGAACTCGCCACCGAAGCCTTGAAATAGCCTCGGAAATGCCGCGAGAAGATCGAATTACACAGTGTCGAGCAAATTTCCCGCACGGCCATAATTCACACATCGGACAAAAGGAAATTACCCACCAATTCGATGTGCGGAGCCTCGGGCCGCGCCGGAACCGAACGCTCTCCCCCTTGTTCACCGATCATTCTTCGACCTACCATCGTCGCCGCGCTGGGGCCGAGGGGGCACCGACACGGCGGCAGTCGACGCACTGCACCGGCGCAGACCCCCTATCCTGAACAGGTACCTGTCCGCGAATACACACAGAGAGAACTATGAGACGCGCCAAGCGCAAACCTCGAAGACCCGCCCCGTCCCCGTCCGTGGACGACCACCCTGTCCCTGAACCTCAGTTCGTTCCCGGCACTCGGAACACCGAATGCTGACCGCACTCGGGATCGCCTTCGGAATCTTCGTCGTTCTGGCCATCACAGCTTTGACCGGATACTTCGTGGCCCAGGAATTCGCCTACATGGCGGTCGACCGCTCGCGGATGAAGGCCCGCGCCGAAAGCGGAGACAAAGTCGCCTCACGCGTTCTGTCGGTCACTCGCCGCACCTCGTTCATGCTCTCCGGTGCACAGCTGGGTATCACGATCACAGGCCTACTCGTCGGTTACGTCGCAGAGCCCCTGATCGGCAGTGGCCTCGGTGTGGCACTCGGAGGAGTGGGAGTGCCCACCGCCGTCGGCGTCGCTGTCGGCACCGTCCTCGCGGTGTTGTTCTCCACCGTGGTGCAGATGGTCTTCGGTGAGCTCGTCCCGAAGAACCTCGCGATCGCCCGGCCCGAGCCGGTCGCCCGGTGGCTCGCACTCTCCACCACGGTGTACCTCAAGCTCTTCGGGTGGCTCATCCGGCTGTTCGATGCGTCGTCGAACCTGCTGCTGAAAGTGCTGCGGATCGAGCCGGTCCATGACGTGGAGCATTCGGCCACACCTCGGGATCTCGAGCATATCGTTGCCGAATCCCGCGACACCGGCGAGCTGCATCCCGAGCTGTCGAAACTGCTCGATCGGATCCTCGACTTCCCCACCCGCACTGCAGAACACGCCATGATCCCCCGTGCTCGCGTGGATTTCGTCGACGTCGACGAACCCGTCAGCAGCGTCTTGGAGAAGATGGGCACCGGGCACACCCGATACCCGGTTGCGGGCACCTCGTCCGACGATATTCGAGGTGTCGTTCATCTGCACGATCTCCTGGCAATCGAGAATCCGACCGGTACGGCCGGAGACGTCTGCAGATCCGCGGTGATCGTCCCGACGACCCTGGCACTGCCCGAAGTACTCGCGCAGCTCAACGCCACGGGAGAGGAGATGGCGCTGGTGATCGACGAGTACGGCGGTTTCGCCGGTGTCGTCACGGTCGAGGACATCGCCGAAGAAGTCGTGGGCGAGATCGCAGACGAGCATGATCCCGCGATCGAGACCCAGGTGATCACCCGATCGGGTGATGGGTGGCTCATCCGCGGCGATGCGCACCTCGACGAAGTGGTCCGTACGCTCGATGCCGAACTCCCGGAGGGGGATTACGAAACCCTCGCGGGTCTGGTGATAGCAGAGTTCGGCGGACTTCCCGAGGTCGGCGACACGGTGACGATCGACGTCGATCCGGATCCGGCGGATCTGGTGCACGAATCGCATCCTGCGGCGAGATTCCTCACTGCCGAGGTCCGCTCGGTCGACAAGCACGTTCCGTCCTCGATCTTCGTGACCCTGGGCGCCGACGGAAGCGGGCGCGGCGAGGCCACGAACGACGACACAGCGGTGGACGACAAGACGGACGGCGAGGTGAAGCACCGTGGATAATCCATGGGTGGTCGCAGTCGCGACCGTCGTGTTGATCGCGGCGAGTGCATTCTTCGTCGCCGTCGAGTTCGCGTTGATCGCCGCACGGCGCCACCGGCTCGAAGATGCGGCACCGGGGAGTCGGTCGGCTCGTGCTGCATTGCGCAGCGCTTCGGAACTGTCGGTGCTGCTGGCGGGGTCACAGCTCGGGATCACCGTGTGCACATTGGCACTCGGCGCGATCACCAAGCCTGCGGTCCACCATTGGCTCACACCGGCATTCGAGAGCTGGGGCGCGCCGCTGTGGCTCGCCGACGTCGCCGGGTTCGTTCTGGCTCTGATCATCGTCACCTTCCTGCACCTCGTGGTCGGTGAGATGGCGCCGAAGTCATGGGCCATTGCGCATCCGGAGAAGTCGGCGACTTTGCTCGCGCTCCCGATGCGCGGCTTCATGTGGGTCATGCGGCCGCTCATCATGCAGCTCAACCACATGGCGAACTGGTTGCTCCGCAAGGTCGGAGTGGAGCCGGTGGACCAGGTCGCATCGGGTCAGGATCCGGACGCACTACGCCATCTCGTCGAGCATTCGGCCACGGTCGGGACACTCGACGAGCGGTACCACGGCCATCTGAGCAGCGCACTCGAACTCGAGACGCTCACGGTGGGTGACATCGTCACCCCACAGGCGCATCCGAGCAGTGTCCGGCCCGAGGCCACCGTGGCGCAGATCCAGGACGTGGTGCGACGCACCGGGCACCTTCGGTTGCTCGTCCGGGGCAACGGGCACATCGACGGTGTCGTCCACGTACGTGACAGCCTGCAGGCCGGCGACAGTGTCACCGCCGCAGATCTCATGCGGCCGGCACTGACACTCGACGCGGCGATTCCGGTGTACGAGGCGCTCGCCACGATGCGCGAGTCGCGGAATCACCTCGCCACCGTGACCGACGACAGCCGGGTGGTCGGCCTGATCACCCTCACCGACGTGCTGGCCCGACTGCTCCCCTCCGAGCAGGACACCGCATAAGTTCGTTCGACGTCACCGGTCGCTGTCCCCGAGTACCCGCCCGAGGGCCTGCGGGGACAGCTCCGGTGCGTCGAGGAGCGCGCGGACCGCTTCGTGGCTGCCGTCCGGAACCGGGTGCACACCGAGATAGTTGTGCCACTGCCCGCAGACCGGGAGTGGTCGGACCAGTACGGTCTCACCGACGCCCACATCGTCACCCACGGTCCGATCCATCACTCGCGTGCTCTTGCCGCTGCTCGGCTCGCGAATGGTGAATCCGTCGCCGGGACGCACCTCGTCGAGCACTCCCATCACAAGTGGCGCACCCAGCCACCGCTGCGCGAGGTCGCGTTCGTCCTCGGGAAGCATCGAAGCCCAGTGCTCGACGAAATCGTCGAACGCTCCACCGTCGAACAGCACGACGTCCGCTATCAGCCGCACGTTGTCGTCGGCCGGATCGACGTCGGCCAAGAGTCGTTGCCAGCGCGGTTGGTCGATGATCAGACCTGCCTTGGCATACAACCAGACGGCGCGGTGCTCGAGCGCGGCGTGGGCCTTACCGAGGTGACACACTTTGTACTTGAGGCCCGAACCGCACCAGCAGCGGTCGTTGCGGCCCAGTTCCGGGTGTTCGACCGGCTTGAAATGCTGCAGGAACGGATACATTGCATGCTGGGTTCCGGTCGCGGTTCGCTCGAGCAACAGCAGACCCGTGGTTGCCTCGCCTCGCATCGATGCGAATGTCGCGAGACCTTCCGATGCGGGTGAGAAACCGGGATTCTCCGAGGATGCGAGTCGGTAGCGGCGTTCGGCCTCGTGGACATCGCCGCGCGCAAGTTCGGCCCGTCCGATCATCCAGTGTGCGGCGGCCCGCGTGACGCGAGGCCCACGACGTAAGAGCTGTTCCGCGGCCTGCATCACCTCGCGCGGTCCGATTCCGAGCCGGAGCAGCGCCTCGTCCACCACCAGCTGCGCAACAGCCGCAGCTGCGAGTGGTGTCAGTGCGGCGGGGTCATCGAAGTACTCGTCCAGGTCGGCTTCGAGCGAGTAGTCCTCGTCGTCCGCGGGGGACCACGACACTAGAACGGCCAGGAATCGAGTGGCCGTGCGCGCCGAGATTTCGTCGAGCCCGAATGTCTTGCCGAACCAACCGGATGCGGCGGTCTCCTGTTCGGCTTGTCTCGTGGCAGGTACAACATCCGTCCGGATCACCCTGTTGCCTGCGCGTGCGAATCCGGCCTCGGCGAGTTGTTCGCTCAGCGGGGCGCACCGGTCGCGCGCCAGTCGTGGATCGGCGACAAGTGCCTCGAGCAGATCCAGTTCGAGATAGAGATCCGATTCGGGGGCCCGCGCCGAGATCGCCGACGCCCATGCGCCGACCGTGCCCGCAATCACTTCGTCTTCGAGTTGTTCGACGGTGACCTCACCGTGTCGGACGGTGAGCGCGACGAGGTCGCCTGCCTTGCGCGAAGCCAGAACGTCTTCGGGCAGGATGACGACCCCGAATTGCGCCCAGGGTTTGTCGGTCAGTGAGCGGGACGCAAGTAGATCGTCGTGGAATCCGGGAACAGCGACGCTGATCGGTGAATGGGCCTGGACCAGCAAGGCGGGGAGCAATACGTCGAACAATTCGACGGCATTCGCCGCGATCTCTTCCGCGGTGAGCCGATGGGCGAAAACGCGCCCGTCGAGCACGGCATCGAGCGCGACATAGCGTCCGTCGCGCAGCTCGGTGATTACGGGGTCGGAGAGTGCATCGTCGAGTTCGATCGCAGCCTCGATCCGCGTGCGATCTCCGAAACCGCGGTCCGCGAGAGCTTCCGCGAGTCCCGACAGCGTGCGCGGCCCACTGTCACGGAGCAGCGCTACCGCTGTGGCGGAGAGATCGGCCGAAGAGAATCCCACATCCACGAGCCTACTGCGGCGCTCGGCCGCCGACGGTGGCGTGCATCTCCCACACGAGGACTTCGGCGCCGGTATCGGTGGTGAGCTGTTGCCCACCTCCGCCGCTGACGCGCACCGCGTCGCCTTCGGCGAGCAGTCCGACCCCTTCGAGAGCGATATTGCCGCGCGCGACGAACAGATGCAGGGACGGTGCGTCGGGCAATGTGACCGGACGTCCGGGCTGCATCCGCGCCACGTGCAGTGCCGCATACCGGTTCCGGATGCGAATTGCCGCGTGGTCCGCGTGGTCGTCGATCCCGGACGCTACGGGTACGAGGTCACCGGCGAGCAGTTCGCGGTCGATCTCGAGCTGCTCGTATCCCGGTGCTACGCCGGCTTCGTCGGGCAACACCCACATCTGGACGAAGTGAACGGGTTCATCGTGCTGTTCGGCGTGCAGACCGGTGGCGCCGTCGAAGCGCCACGAGTCGTTCTTCTCCGAGTGCAGAATTCCGGAACCCGCGGTCATGCGCTGAGCCAGCCCAGGGTAGATGACACCGGAATGACCGGTCGAATCCTGGTGGACGAGTGAACCCTTCAGAACCCAAGTGACGATCTCCATGTCCTGATGGGGATGTGTGTCGAAACCTTGTCCAGGGGTGACGATGTCGTCGTTGTTCACCATCAGAACGCCGTGGTGGGTGTTCGCGGGGTCATAGTGCTGCCCGAAGGAGAAGGAGTGCTTCGAATCGAGCCAGTCGATCTTGGTCTTGGGCCGGTCGTCTGCGCGGCGGACGTCGAGGTGCGGTTCGTGGACAGCGGTGCTCATGGTGATTGTTTCTCCGGGTCAGCAGTTCGGGTCTGCGGTGGGCGGATTGCGGCGGGGACGGATCTGAGCGTTCGGCAGACCCGGCGCGGGAAGCCTCGCGACGTCTCCCACGTATCCTTCGACGCGCCCGAACCTGTCGGATCCGTTCTGCCAGGCATCGCGGAAGGCGACGATCTCGTCGTGGGACCGACCGACGAAGTTCCACCACATGACGATTTCCTCCCCGAACGGCGCACCTCCGAGCAGAAGCACTCGCGCGGGTTCATCGGCGCGGTTGGTCAGGGTCAACCGGGGCACGCCGGTGCCGACGTAGCCGAGTGCTGCGCGCTGCAGGACGGTATCGAATAGCGCAACTTCTCCGGTGTCGACAAGGATCCCGTGCTCGAACGCGGAGTCGACGTCGAGAGAGAGGGTCGCGCCCGCGTCGATGACGATTTCGACACCGAGGAGCGGTGTGAAGGTGCGGACCGGCGAGGTGTTGCCGGCGAGGGTTCCGAGGAACACCTTGCCAGTGCCACCGCCGAGGTCGGTGGGTTCGGGCACGTAATGCTGGAACTCGCGTGGGGCGTCGCGGTCCGAGTCGGGCAGGGCCACCCACAGCTGGACGCCGTGCAGCGTGGTCGTCGCCGGTGTCGAGACCTCCGAGTGGCAGATGCCGTGGCCGCCGGTCATCAGGTTCATCTCGCCCGGGCGAACCATGGCGTGCACTCCGTCGCTGTCCCGGTGTTCGACTTCCCCTGTGAACAGCCAACTCACAGTCTGCAGGCCGGTGTGTGGGTGAGGTGCGACGTCCATGCCTCCAGTGACCGAGACATCGTCGGGTCCGTAGTGGTCGACGAAGCACCATGCACCGATGAGGGAACGTTGTCGCTGAGGAAGGGTGCGACGCACGGGCATGGCACGCGGACCGCCGAGAGGCACCTCACGCGAGGTGATGATCTCGACGCGCGGATTCCGGGTGTCACCGACCGGAGGGTCCTCGGTGCGGCAGCGGATCTCGGTGGGTGTGGCGTCGGTGTTGCTCATCTCGATCGTGACCTTCCGTCTTGTGCCGAACTCATGGTTCAGTGTGCGCCATCGGTGCTTCACACACCGGGTGTCATCGACTCGGAGCGAGTCAGAGGATGGTCGAGCCGTACATTTCACCGAGCGGATCGGCGATGAGCTCGAGGCGCTCGCCGTCGGGGCCGGGGAAGTACAACGAAACTTCGCTGTGTTCGGCGACTTCGATTCCTGCGGCGGTCAGCTTGTCACGCAGGTGCGTCCATTTAGCTGGTTCCATGCTGATGGCGATGTGATGCAGTCCGCCGAGCACTTCCCGGTAGGGGCTGATGTCGAGACCGGGGAAGTCGAAGAACGCCAAGAGGTTTCCGTTGCCGATATCGAAGAAGAAGTGTGACGATCCGGGATAGTCGCGATTCTCGATGAGTTCGACCAAGGGGAACTCGAGCAGTTCCTGATAGAACACCACGGTGCGCTCGACGTCGCCGCTCACAATGGCCGTGTGGTGCAAGCCCCGCGCAGATGATTCGGGTCGCGTTCCCACGGGCAGCAGATAACGGTCGCGGATCTCCTCGCGGCGATGCGCGAACGAATCCTGGTCCTGCGCGATGACAGCCATCCGAGCCCTCCTCCGTACACCGGCAGCAGCAAGCCGCCCGCCAACTGATTGATCTGTCAACTATCATGGCAAATTGATAGTTGCTTCGTCAACTACCTGCTATGGTTGAACTATGGAACCGACGAAGTGGCTGGCCCACGACGAGCACCGGCTGTGGCGCTCCTATCTCGACGCCACCCGCATGCTCTTCCAATCCCTGGACAAGCAGTTGGTGCGCGACTCGGGCATCTCATTCGCCGACTACGAGATTCTCGTCCTGCTCTCCGAAGCGGAAGACCGCAGACTTCGGATGCGAGAACTCTCCGACGCGAGCACCACCACCAGGAGCGGGATAACCCGTGCCATCACGCGCATGGAGGGCGCCGGGTGGGTCCGGCGTGTCGAATGCGAATCCGACAAGCGCGGCGCATGGGCGGAGTTGACCGATACCGGCGCCGCGGTCCTCGCCTCGGCCGGACCCGGCCATGTCGCCGCAGTACGCGCAACCATGTTCGACGTCCTCTCCCCCGAGGTCATCACTGTGATGGGCGATGCCTTCACCGCGATCCAGAACCACATGCAGGAACACAGGCGCACCAGCTGACCCGGTGAACCACGAGAACGGCCGATGACCCCGTCGTTCGCAGCTACGCTCGAAGGCTGCCGCACCTGCCGGAAGGATTCTGATATGTCCACGGATACTCCCGATCCCCGCCTCGCCGACATCAGCGTCTCGCACAATCCGCAGCGCAGTCGCTACGAAATCCTCGACGGCGACACCGTCGTGGGGCACGCCGACTACCGGGACGGCGAGGGCACGCGACGCGTGTTCGTCCACACCGAGGTGGACGAGAACTACGGGGGCCTCGGCCTCGCGGGCCGCCTCGTGAAGTTCGCACTCGACGACGTCGCGGCGCACGACGGACGCATCGTGCCGGTGTGCCCGTACGTCGCCAGATACGTCGCCGAGCACCACGAGTACGACACCATCGTCGACCGGCCGGAGGGCACACATGAAACGCAGTGAGCGCATCCCCATCGACAAGCAGACCCGCCCGGTGTACCGCGCACAGGTGGCGGTCGCGGTCGCCGTCCGAGACGCGGTGAGCGAGGCGGGCCTCGACCGGAAGCTCACCGAACTCGTCAATGTCCGCGTGTCGCAGATCAACGGATGCGCCTACTGCCTCGACGTGCACATTCGTGACGCGCTGAAGGCAGGTGAGAAGGCGCAGCGTCTCGCCGTCCTGCCTGCATGGCGCGACACCGACCTGTTCACCGAGGCGGAGTGTGCCGCACTGACCCTCGCCGAACTGGTGACGACCCTGCCGTCGTCGTACGAGCAGGACTGCCGCTACGCGGAAGCCCGAAAGGTCCTCGACGATGCGCAGGTCTCCGCGATCATCTGGGTTGCGATCGCGATGAACTCGTTCAACCGCATCTCGATCCTCAGCCGCCACGCGGTTCGTCCGGCCGACTGGAAGGCCTGACCGGACCCGACCCCCGGAATGCCCCGATCCGGTCCGCGAGCGGCAGTAATGCTGCCGTCACCAAAGACACGACCAGCACCCCCAACGCCATGCCCGAGAACACGTCGTGAACGTAGTGCACGCCGCCTGCGACGCGTGAGAGACCGAGCACCGCGGCCAGCGGGGCGACGAACCAGAGCGTTCGCCGGACCGCAAGCACACACGCAGTGGCAAACGACGCAGCGATCACGGAATGGTTCGACGGCCACGACCAGTCACCGATCTCCGGGCAATCCAGAACGGTCCGAATGCCGAGGGCACGGCACGGCCGCGGTTCGGTCACCACCACTTTGATGAATTCGCTCGACAAGTACGCGACGATGACCCCGGCCCCTGCCACCACGAGAGTGACGAAGGCGCGGCGATTCTCGAGCCAGGTCCGCACCGCGAGCACAGCTGCGGTGGCCACGAGAACGAGTAACCCCTTGTCGGCGACGACACCTGCTGCGGGCCCCGACCACGACCCTTCGAAAGTCTGCGCGATGGCCAGATACAACTCGTCGCGCACGGGGACTGCTGCCACGGCGAGCAGCGCCAGGACGATCGCAGTCGACAAAGCAGCCAACAGCATCGGCTGGGCCAACTGTGCGGGAACACGAGGTGAACGCTCGGTGACGACCATGATCGACAACGCTAGCGTGGCGGCCGACTCGATCGCCGCCCGACTCTGCCGGGCGCAACCGGAAGTACGCTGTGGCTCATGTGGAGAACCTGGATCCCCTCGCTGGCGATCGCGGCAGTCGCCGTGCTCGTACTGGCAACCGGAGCTCTCACCTCTGCCTCGATCGCGATCGCGGTCGTTCTACTTGTCCTCGCCTGGGTCGGATCCCCGCTGGCATTCCCGCGCCACATCGACGATGCCGCGGCCCGAATCGAGGCGGCCGACACGAACACCCCCGTGATCTATTGGCGCCCGGGGTGCATGTTCTGCATGCGCCTGCGGGCATCACTGCTCCGCCGCGCCGATCGCGCGATCTGGGTGAACATCTGGCGCGATCCCGAAGCGGCAGCACGGGTGCGTGCGGTCAACGACGGCAACGAGACCGTGCCGACCGTGTTTGTCGGAGGACGCGCACACACCAACCCCGACCCGGCCTGGATGCGCGCGCAACTCCACTGACCGAGATCGGCGCGGCTTCCTCGATCCGCCGTGGGTATCGTGATGGACACCCACACCTGCACGAGAGGCCGGACCCCGATGCGTCACGATCCGCGACGGCTGTCGCAGGACCTCTATCCGCTGCGCCGCACAGTCACCCCGCTGTTCGGTGACGTCGACGCACTGGGGCATGTCAACAATGTGTCGATCGCCCGATACTTCGAACAGGCCCGCGTGCTCGTGATGGAGGAACTCGCCTCGGCCCTCGACGGGCCCGCCTTCGAACGCGCGGTGCTGGCCCGGATCGAGATCGATTATCTCGCCGAGGTGTTCTATCCCCACGAAGTCGTGATCTCCACCGGAGTACTGAAGATCGGCACTTCGTCGCTGGTTCTCGGCTCAGCGCTGTTCCAGCACGGCCGGTGCGTGGCGTTGGCGACGTCAGTGGATGTCGGCACGAAACCGCAAGGCGGTGCGGCGCCGATCTCCGACGAGGTGCGGGTCGTGCTCGACAAGTATCTCCTCGAGTTGCCGAACTGACCGTTTCGATCGATCATCGGCCTCCGGGGAGGAACGAGCCCGCTCGTCGCACGATGTGATCGTGCAGACGCGCGACTGCCGGGGTCGGGCGGTGATTCCCCCTGATCAGACCGATGTCCCGCTCGCGGTGTCCGGTCAGCCCGATCCCGACGAGGTTGCCACCGGAAGCGACTCGACCGGTCGCGATTCGGCGCTCGGGCACCGGGAGCAGTGCGACCCCGAGTCCCTGCGCTATGAGTGCGCGCGCAGTCTCGAACTCACCGATCTCGATCGCTACCTGCGGCACGAAACCCGCGTCCATGCACCAGGTGTCGAGGAGCTGCCGCAGATGGTAGTCGGGCGGGTTCGCGATGAATCGCTCGTCGGCGAGTTCGGTGAGGTCGATCTGCGTCCGCCCTGCCAGCGGGTGTGACGGCGCGACGTAGAGCAGGATCCGCTGTGTCCCGATGTGTACGGCAGGCAGGTCGTCCGGGGGCGGGATCACGACGGCGAGGTCGAGGCGCCCGTCTCGGACCATCCCGCACAGTGCCTCGCCGTGGGCCTGGACGAGCGCGAACCGGATCCGTGGTGCGGTCTCGTGGAACTCGGCGAGCAGTGAGGGAATGCTGACAGGACCGAGGGTGAGCGGGAATCCGAACCGAACCGATCCGCTGTCCGGGTCGGCGTTGCTGCGCACGACGTTCACCGCGTCGTCGAGTCCGCGAACCGCACCGCGGGTACGTTCGTGCAGATCGCGACCCGCTGCAGTCAATGCGACACCCCGACCGACCGGCTGGAACAGGGCCACCCCGAGGATCTGCTCGAGTGATTTCAGTCGCCTGCTCAGTGACGACTGCGGCACACCGAGGACGGCGGCCGCGTGAGTGATGTGCCCCTCCGCCGCGGCGGTGTCGAAGGCTGCGAGCAGCGGGACCATCTCAGCGACCTCGGCCGACAGAGTTCCATCCATATTCGGATGATACTTCCTCGATCACCTCATTGGACGGATCGGTCTCCGTGGAGGAGCCTGAGGGCACCAGCGAGAGAAGGAGTGTTTCCCATGAGAGACAACACATCCGACACTGTCCACGATGTCGTCCTGATCGGAGGCGGAATCATGTCCGCCACCCTCGGCGCCATGATGTCCCGCGTCGAACCCGATGCCTCGATCGTCCTCCTCGAACGTCTCGACGAGATCGCCGGTGAGAGTTCCGCCGCATGGAACAACGCAGGCACCGGGCACTCGGGCTACGCAGAACTCAATTACATGCCCGATCCCACCGACGGAGCGACGGCGCAGGACATCGCGCGCCGATTCTGTATCTCCAGAAAGTTCTGGTCGTCGCTCGCAGCCAACGACACCATGCCGGAGTTCCTCACTCCCACACCCCACATGGACCTCGTCTTCGGCACGCGAGACGTCGAGTACCTCCGCACACGGGTGCACACCCTGCGGACATCACCGGCCTTTTCCGACATGGAATACACCGAGGATCCCGAGACCATCCGAGAGTGGGCTCCACTGCTGATGGAGGGCCGCACCGACGCCGAGCCCGTGGCGGCCTCGCGCCACCTCGCCGGCACCGACCTCGATTTCGGGGCGCTGACAAAGTGGCTCGCCGAAGACATCGCCGCCCGCGGCGCCGACGTGCGATTGCGCCACGAGGTCTCACACCTGCACCGCCGCGATGACGGCCTGTGGACGATCTCCGGTCGAGACCGCGCCGGCGGGCAACGCTTCTGTCTCACCTCTCGGTTCGTCTTCGTCGGCGCGGGCGGCTATTCGCTGGAGTTGCTCCAGAATGCAGGACTGGATGAGGTGCGCGGATACGCCGTGTTCCCCGTCGGAGCGCAGTTCTTCCGTACCGACAACCCGGCGGTCGTCGGACGGCACACCGCAAAGGTCTACGGTCGGGCCGATATCGGTGCTCCGCCGATGTCGTTGCCGCACCTCGACCTGCGCGTGGTCGACGGGAGTCGGTCGTTGATGTTCGGCCCGTACGCCACATTCAGCACCCGGCTACTACGACACGGCCGGTTGTCCGACCTGTTCCGCACGATCCGCCCGCGCAACGCCGTCGTGATGGCCACCGCAGGCCTGCGCAACCTGGCCCTCGTGCGGTACCTTCTCGGGCAACTCGCTTCGTCGAAGAAACGCAAGTTCGCGCAGCTCCTCCGGTTCTACCCGGGCGCGGATCCCGCCGACTGGCACCTCATGCAGGCCGGGCAGCGTGCACAGCTGATCAAGCCGGACGAACACGGCCGCGGCGTGCTCACATTCGGAACCGAGCTCGTCACGAGCGCCGACGGGACCATCGCAGGACTACTCGGTGCATCGCCCGGAGCATCCATCGCACCGGCCGTCATGGTCGATCTGCTCACACGGTGCTTTCCGGACCGGAAGGACACGTGGGCGCCCATCCTCGACAGCCTGCTGGCCGACCGGTCGCGAAAGACAACCTGACCCGACACCGCGCCGCAGACTTCTCTCCGTTCCCCACTGTCCTTCGACTCCCCACCGTCATTCGACGACGATCTTCCCCATCGCGCCGCGGTCACCGTCGAACATCCGATGGTTGAGGAACGTGTAGGTACCGGGTTCGAGGAACTGCAGTTCGACGAACCCGCCCTGCGCGACCGCGAGGTCGAGGACCTGCGAGCCCCCGCTGTCCGGATCGTCGGCACGCAAAAGATACGCACCTTCCTTGTAGACGGTGTCGAATTGGGCACCGACGACGTGGAAGGCGACTGTCTCGTTGGGGCCGGCATCGAGGACCCAGATGCGCACACGGTCGCCGGTCGCTGCGTGCAGCGGACGATGCACGTACTGGCCCGCAAATCCGTTGAACATCACCAGATCCGGATTTCCCGCCGCGACCTTTTCTGCGTCGACCTGCCCGGCGCCGAGGTAGGCATCCGACTGCACCATGAGGTACTCGGCATCGACCGGTCCGAGGCTCGGCGGGTCGATGACGACCGCACCGAACATCCCCGCGGCGATGTGTACCGCCATCGGCGGAGTCGCGCAGTGGTACAGCCAGATTCCGCTGTGCTCGGCCCGGAAGCGATAGATCAGCTCCTCACCCGGATTGATCGTGCGCATGGGCTCGTCGGGTCCGACCATGCCGGCGTGGAAGTCGACCGAGTGCCCCATACTTCCGTTGTTGACCATCGTGATCTCGAAGAGGTCGCCTACCTTCCCCCTCAGGGTCGGTCCCATCGCTCGCCCGTTGTAGGTCCACATGGTCTGCGGTACACCCGGAGCGTATTCACCTGGCACTTCGGTGATCTCGAAGGTGTAGCGATGTGTTGTGCCCACAGGTGCAGCCTCGAGCACAGGGTCTCGGGCCACGAAACCCTCGCCCGGGTCTGCAGCGAGGTCGATTGTCGGCGTGCCGCCTGCCGAGACGTGGCCGTGGCCCATCGCCTCGCCGTCACCATCGTCCGCGACGATGCGGAAGACCATGCCCTGCTGTCGATGCCCGACGATCGAACACCAGCCATCGATGTCGGCGCCGACGACACCCACTTCCAGCGTCGCGGCCTCACCCGGCGCGAGCCTGCCGGTGTTGTGGCCGGTCGCAAGAACAAGGTCGTGCACCTGATCGTCCGAATTCGTGACCGTGAGGACCAATCGGTCACCCGCAGGCACGTTGACGGTATCGGGGGTGAAACGCATCCCGATGGCCTCGATGTGAACCTCCGTCGTATTTCCGGTCGGAGTGACACCTGCCGAAGCGTCCTGCCCACCGATGCTCGCGCCGCCGAGACCTGAGAAGACAGAGAAGACGAGCGCGAGGCAGGCCAGCGCCGCGGTGGCCTGCAGGCCACGCTGATGTACGGCCGGGTCGTGCTCGGGTGGTGCCTGCCCCGCCATCACAGCTCGGCGGCCCGCCGCCGACGCCCTGGCACTGGTGATCATGATGGGCAGGAACATCACGAAGGCGAGCATGACGAGTGAGGTGACCCCGACTCGCATCCAGCTCGGGAGCGGCGCGAGGAACAACAGCAGGCCGGTGTTGATGACGACGATCCGCCAGATCCACCATCGGTTCATCTTGTCTACGCCTGCGCCGACTACCGCGGGTCCCCCGCCCATCAAGGTGGGCAGCAGGTGACTCATGACTCCGAACAGCAATTGCGCCGCGAATCCGGCCAGGAAGGGCACGGTCATCAGTGTTGCCCGATCCGGGTCCATCGGCCCGGTCGCGAGCACGATAGCCAGTGCGGCCAGCGACCCGAGCAACCACAGCATCGCCGCGGTGACGGACGCGGCAGCGAATCCGTTGGGTGGATGCGATAGCGCATCGCGCAACAACGGTGCTGCCACGACGATCCATCCGGCCAGGTAGGCCACGCAACCGGCCGCTGCGACGAGCGAGTTTCCGGTCAAGGCCCCGGCCGTGAGCACCGCGATACCGATGAGCAGGACCGCCAGGGCTACAGGGCGTCGTCCCGACGGCGCATCCGGTGCCCCGATCAGATTCGGGTACATGACGGTGAGCACTCCGGCGGCGGCCAGACCGAGGAACCCCAGCAGGTTCATAGCCTGGTGAGCAAGGAGAAATCCGGCTTCGGTCTGCTCCGTGGCCCCGTAGGCCAGCACTGCGCCGAATCCGGCACCGAACGGCAGCATCGCCGACGACGCGATGAGAAACCACACGCTCTGCGCATGACCGGCCGGCCGGTCCCCCGCCCGGGTCCTCTCCCGCTGTGCCCGCACGGTCAGCAAGATCAGGGAGATCGCATGCCAGGCCACCATCGCACCGATGAGTACCGCTCCGGCGAGGGTGGCCGGGAACCATCCACCGACGACGCCGACGATCGTGACGACGATTCCGACGTTGAGAGCATAGATCTTGATGAGCTGTGGCCCACGCTCGGTTTCGGCGAGGTGAAATCCCAGGAATCGTTCGGCAAGGGTCTGCGACCACACCACGATCGAGTTGGTGACTGCTCCCAATGTGAACAGATGCACGAGCAGCCATCGCGACTCCGGCAGGAACGGATGTGCGAGCCCGGCGACGATGAGTAACACGAGCCATACCCGCACGGGCAGACCTGCTCGCTGGTGCCAACTCTTGGGTCGCCGAACCCGTCTCGTGGTGGTCACGGCTCGATGGTAGGACCGTGGCGACGGTGAATACTACCTATTGTCGTAGCGCCCACACCGGTGATGCCGAAAGCCTTCGGAGGCGCGGGCCGAAAGTCTCTACACGCGCATCCGCATCTCAGAAAAGTGTGGGAGGACCGATCGTTTCACGCTCCCGGACGGGAGCAGGCAGGGCCGCGGTTCGAGGCGCCTTTCGTCCACTCCCGAGTCCGAACTGTTCGACAAGCGGATCGACTCGCGCTTCGAGCCAGCGCGTGTACTCCCTACCCACATAGGCGCCTCGACCGTAGAGCCGCCGATATCGCGGCAGCAGAGCGGGATGCTCCGAGCCCAGCCACGACAGGAACCATCCCCGCGTGGATCCCCGCAGATGCATCGGAATCACAGTCACTCCGGACGCACCCGCAGCTGCGAGGCCGGCGAACAGACCCTCGAGGTGCCGTCTCGAATCCGTGAGATACGGGATGACAGGAGCGACCATCACATGGCACGACATCCCAGCGTCTGTGATCGCACGGATGAGATCGAGCCTCGCCTTCGGAGACGGCGTCCCCGGTTCGATCTGTTGTTGCAATTCGAGGTCGCCGATCGCCAGGGAGACCGAGAGACGGACATCGACCTGGCGTGACGCCAGCGTGAGCAACGACAGGTCGCGTCGGAGGAGTGTGCCTTTCGTCAGGATCGAGAACGGAGTACCGGACTCCGCGAGGGCACCGATGACGCCCGGCATCAGCCGATACCGGCCTTCGGCACGCTGATACGGATCGGTGTTGGTGCCGAGCGCCACGTGCTGGCGTTTCCAGGACTTGCGCGCGAGTTCCCGACGAAGAACGGCCGCGACGTTGGTCTTGACCACGAGCTGAGCGTCGAAGTCGTGGCCGGCATCGAGGCCGAGATACTCGTGGGTCGGGCGCGCGAAGCAGTAGCGGCACGCGTGACTGCACCCCCGGAATGTGTTGACCGTGTACTCGAATGGTAGACGCGACGCCTCGGGCGTCTTGTTCAATGCGCTCTTGCACAACACCTCATGGAAGGTGATGCCATCGAATTCGGGGGTCTGCACGCGGCGCACAAGATCGGAGCGCCCGAGTCCGGGCAGCGCACCGTCGTCCACGTCCACCGCCTGCGTCGTCCACCGCATACACCACAGTCGAACACTAGTACGATACGATGTCAACAACCGCGTCGAATTGGTGTTCGATACACACTTTCACCCACCCGACAACTCGCTCCACATGGAGGCCCGGTCGCACTACCGGACACCTCGAGTTAAAGTGCTCCACACGTTGATATCGAGGGGGGTTCGATGAGCGGTTTGATTCCCGGTGCCGGAATCCGGGTGGTTCCCGATGGAGTACGACTGTACGGAAACACCAATCTTCATGCAGCAGAACAGGTTGCGCGGGCCGGATCGATGGATCTTGGAGCGAATGTCGCATCACTGAGTCCGGCAATGGGGTTGATCGGCGCCGACTTTCTCGCAGCGTTCGTCGCCGCACAGAGCGAACACACGCGCGCTGTGGGGCAACTGACACTCGCGTACGCATCCAACGGCATTGCGGCACATGAGGCTGCCGCCGCGTACGACGGCACCGACGCTGCCACCGCCGTCGCTCTCGCCCGCTCCGACCGGAGCCTCGCGTGAACGCTGTCGCGCCGATACCGGCGCCCGAGGTCTCACCCACCGTACTCGATGCCTTGCGCGCATCGCCGGTGGCGCCCGTGCTCGATATGCCGCTGCCACCGGCACCCGAACTGCCCACGTTCGCACCGCCGACGGCACCCGGGCCGGACACCATCAACGAACTGCTGCAATCGATTCCGATCCCCACACTGCCGGAGATCGACGAGCTGCTCCGCCCCATCGCCGAACTCGGAAACATGTTCGGCACCGGCATCTGCGGAGCCCTCGATCCCTCGGTCATCCTGGAACAGGGTGCAGGGCTGCTCGACGGTGCCGCCGCGCTCGGCCGATCGGCGCTGTCCGCCCTTCCCGAATCATGGGAGGGCACTGCAGCCGATACCACCGCCGAGCACTCGACCAGAGCACAGTTCGCGTCCTACGAACTGAGCGAGCGCGGCAACCTCATCGGTCAGGTGACCCGCGCGGCAACCGCTACCGTGGAGCGCGGAAACATCGAGTTGACCGGCATCGCACAGTCTTTCATTGCGTCCGCCGTCGCGACCGCGCCGGTGGCCATGACTCCGCCAGGTCAGGCTGCTCTTCTCGCATCGGCCGTCGAGCACGTCAGTTCTGCGCTTGCCGTCGTCGCACGGACCCGCGGAGAACTCACCGGGCACACAGTAGCGATGAATGCACTGACTCCGCCCATCCCGGTGCCTGCACCTGCCATGACATCGATGCCGCTCGATCCGAGTGGGTTCGCCACTTCGGCTTCAGGCGCGATACCGAAGATCGGTGAGATCTTCCCAAGCCCTGCCGGCGAGCCCGCCTCCACCCTGCCCACCTCGGCAGGAACGACGGGCGCAACCGCCACGCTCGCCACCTCGGTCACGTCCGGTGCCGGCGCGGCAGGTCTCGGAACAGGAAGCGCAGGTGCGGCATACAGCAGCGCCGCAGGCAGCTACGGCGCAGCAAGCTCCGGTGCGACGGCGATTCCGGCGGCCGGAGCACCTGTCGCAGCGGCCCCCACCTCCGCCGGCGCGGGTGCAGCCGGCAATGCAAGCACCGCCGCGCGCGGACCTGCCTTCGGTGGGGCCCCGCTGGGTGCAGCACACCGCGCCGAGGACACCGAACACCATCGCACTCGAGGGATTCTCGTCACCTCCGGGACCACCAGCGAGGTGGTCGGCGAACTGCCGTTCGTGACCCCCGCGGTGATCGGAGCCGTCGACGACCAGTGGTGATCCGTCCGGCAGGCATCACGAGGTGGCATCACTCGATGAGCGATGCCACCTCGTGGTCTGTCAGTGTCGTCTGAGGTACCCGTCCCGCGCCGCGTGCCAGTTCGACCGCGCGGTACAACGGGCGTTCACCGAGTCCGGCATCCCGCGCTTCGGCGCGTAATTGCTCGACGAGCACAGACGAGATCGCGGCCGCCGAAGCAAGTTCACTCGAGGCGAAGGCATCTGCCAACTTGCGTAGCGCGAAGATTTCGAGCTCACGGCCCCCGTCACCGCTGTACAAGGCGATCGGAATCATGATCAGGCTGTGCCTGCCGTCGTTGACGCGCACGATGACCTGCGACACCCGGCCCACACGCACCAGCAGTTCGATCCCCGCGAGGTGCTCGAGTTCGACCCTGCGTGATCGGAGCAGTCCGCTGGCTGTGATCACCGTTCCGTCGAGTCGGATGTGCCGTTTCGTGACTGCGATCGCACCGAGTGCCGGGACAAGGCCGACGACAGCGGCAACCAGGGCCGCGATCCACCACGATGCCACGAGCCACACGATCGCGCCCACGATCAGACCGACGAGAACAGCGAGCAGCGCAAGTCTCCGGGCGCGCGGAGCCAATAGCTGCGCGGGGATCAGGTCGAGTGCGATCGGCTTCGGCGCGTGCCGACCGTCAGGCGCGGTCAACTGCCTCACCCACGCGTGCGACGACGTCGGTGAGCGGCACTGTCTCCTGCTCACCGTTGCTGAGATCCTTGACGACGATCTCGCCGGCTTCGAGTTCCCGGTCGCCGAGGACCAGTGCGACGACGGCGCCGGACTTGTCGGCTGCCTTCATCGCGCCCTTGAGCCCTCGGCCGCCATAGGCCAGATCGACGCGGATTCCCGCGGCTCGCAGTCGGTGCGCCACCGGTACGAGCGCACCCTTGGCCGCATCCCCCATCGGAATGCCGTACACCTCGCACCGTGCGGAGGTGGCCGCGGTCTTGCCCTCTGCGGCGAGCGCGAGGATCGTGCGATCGACACCCAGCCCGAAACCGATGCCGGACAACGCCTGTCCACCGAGCTGCTCCATGAGTCCGTCGTATCGGCCTCCCCCACCGATGCCGGACTGAGCGCCGAGTCCGTCGTGTACGAACTCGAACGTGGTCTTGGTGTAGTAGTCGAGTCCGCGCACCATGCGGGGGTTGACGACGTACGGCACGCCGAGCGCGTCGAGATGTGCGCGCACCTCGTCGAAGTGGGCCTGCGCGCTCTCGGACAGATGGTCGAGCATCAACGGTGCACCAGCGGTCATCTCCCGAACCTCGGGTCGCTTGTCGTCGAGCACCCGTAGTGGGTTGATCTCCGCGCGACGACGCGTCTCCTCGTCGAGCGGAAGACCGAACAGGAATTCCTGCAATCGTTCCCGGTACTGCGGTCGGCAGGTGTCGTCGCCGAGAGAGGTGAGCTCGAGGCGGAAACCGTCGAGGCCGAGGGCCCGGAAGCCCGTATCCGCGATGGCGATGACTTCGGCGTCGAGCGCCGGGTCGTCGATACCGATCGCCTCGACCCCGACCTGTTGCAACTGTCGGTAGCGCCCGGCCTGGGGTCGTTCGTAACGGAAGAACGGGCCCGAATACGACAGCTTGACCGGAAGCTGCCCGCGATCGAGACCGTGCTCGATCACCGCGCGCATGACGCCTGCGGTGCCCTCCGGTCGCAGTGTGACCGATCGATCGCCGCGATCGGCGAAGGTGTACATCTCCTTGGTGACGACATCGGTCGACTCACCGACACCTCGCGCGAACAGCCCCGTGTCCTCGAAGATCGGCAGTTCGATGTGCCCGTATCCCGCCAGCCGCGCGGCTCGTGTCAATCCGTCGCGTACCGCCACGAACTCGGCGGACTGAGGGGGGACGTAATCGGGCACGCCCTTGGGAGCCGAGAACGTGGAGGCCTTGCTCACTGTCGCTGCTTTCTCTCGTCGGAAGATTCGATGCTTGCCGGGTCAGCGGGATCCGGTGAGACCGACCAGGAACGGGTTCGAGGTCCGTTCCTGCCCGATCGTGCTGGAGCCGCCGTGGCCGGGCAGAATCGCTGTGGTGTCGTCGAGCACCAGCAGCTTCGCGGCGATCGACGCGAGCAGTTGCTCATGGTTGCCGCCGGGCAGGTCGGAACGACCGATCGATCCCTGGAACAGCGTGTCGCCGGTCAGTGCGACGTCGAACTCGACACCGTCCGGGTTACTCGTGCGGGTGCGTAGGACGACCGAGCCCTGGGTGTGGCCGGGTGTGTGATCGACGACGAACGTCATGCCCGCATGCTCGATCTCGTCGCCGTCGGCGAGTTCGATCACCTCGTGCGGCTCGGTGAACGTGGTTCCTTCCAGCAGCGGAGCGAGGCTCGATCCCAATCCCACGCCTGGATCGCTGAGCATGTGGCGATCATCCGGGTGGATGTAGGTGGGGATCGAGAATCGATCGGCGATGGGCTGGGCAGACCAGACGTGGTCGAGGTGACCGTGCGTGAGGAGCACTGCGCGCGGCGTCATGTCGGAGCCGGTGAGGAACTCGATCAGAGGCTCCGCGGCGTCCTGGCCAGGGTCGACGACGACGCACTCCTTCGCGTTGTCCTGCGCAAGGATGTAGCAGTTCGTCTGGAACATCCCCGCGGGAAATCCGGTTACGAGCACGAGCATCGCTCCTACTGTGTGGGCATTCGTGGTCTCGTACAGCCTAAGCGCTGTGCCCTGACGCCCCGTTCTCAGGTTGGGGTGGCAAACTCGACTCGGCCTGAACGCGGGCACCAGTACATCGATCGGTTCACGGGAGGACAAACGCAGTGCCGAGCAATGCACAGCGGCGCCAGGCCGCGAAACGCAAACTCGAGCGTCAGCTCGAGCGCCGAGCGGAACGCGAACGTCAACGGCGTCGTCTGACAATCGGACTGTCGGCACTCGGCGTCGTCGTGGTGGTCGGCGCGGTCGCTGTCCTGTGGACCATGAACGGAGGTTCCGAGGACACGCCCCCCGAGACCGCAGCGACCGACACCTCCGAATCCGAGTACCCGGCACTGCCCGACGGCCGGGCCGAACCCCTCGCCGAAACCGTGAGCTGCGAGTATCCGGCCGATGGCCGCGAACCGTCGAAACCGGTAGAGCCTCCGCGCACCGAGGGGATCCTCACCTCCGGCGAGGCCAACACCGACATCAGCGTCAGTGTCGAGACATCGCAAGGCAACATCGGGCTGATCCTGCACAACGCCGATTCGCCGTGCACGGTCAACAGTTTCCTGTCGCTCGCGTCACAGAGCTACTTCGACGCGACCACGTGCCATCGGCTGACGACGTCCCCCAGCTTGCAGGTGCTGCAGTGCGGCGATCCGACGGGGTCCGGGTCCGGTGGACCCGGCTACCAATTCGCGAACGAGTTCCCGACCGATCAGTTCGCGGCCGACGACCCCGCATCCCAGGAACCGATGACATACAAGCGCGGCACCCTCGCGATGGCGAATGCCGGACCGGGGACCAACGGCAGCCAGTTCTTCTTGGTCTACGGCGATTCCGTCCTCCCGCCGCAGTACACGGTCTTCGGTGAAATCGACGAGACCGGGCTCGAGACACTCGACAAGATCGCGGCGAGCGGAGTTGTCGGTGGTGGCCAGGACGGCGCCCCGGCCCTGGAAACAACTCTCACGAGTGTGAGGATGGACTGATGATCCGATTGCGCACCACCGTTGCCGCCGGCGCAGGCCTGGCCCTGCTGCTGGCCGGCTGCGCCGACGACTCCGCGAGCGACACCACGACGACCACATCCATCAGTTCCGAGGCCGACCAGCCGCCCGCGTCGGGCGCACTGCCCGAGCGTCCCGCGGACGGCGACCCCGTCTCGTGCACCTATACACCGGACGGGCAAGCCGCCAAGGAGGTGACATCGCCATCCGACTCGGATGTGCCTGCTGCGGGCATCGCCGAGGTTTCGATGACCACGAGCGCGGGGCCCATCGGGTTGTTGCTGGACCGGGCCTCTGCACCATGCACGGTGAACAGTTTCGTTTCGCTCGCCGAGCAGGGCTACTTCGACGACACTCCCTGTCACCGGCTCGTGACGTCGCCCGGACTGCAGGTACTGCAGTGTGGTGACCCGACGGGCACCGGCACCGGTGGCCCGGGTTACGGATTCGACACCGAGTACCCGGAGAACTTCTACGCCAAGGGCGCACCGCAGCTACGTCAGCCGGTGGTGTACCCGCGCGGCACGATCGCCATGGCCAACACCGGACAGCCCGGCAGCAACGGCAGCCAGTTCTTCCTCGTCTACGAGGACTCGCAGCTGCCCCCGACGTACACCGTGTTCGGCACAGTCGACGAAGCAGGCCTCGCAGTCATCGAGGAGGTCGCTGCGGCAGGCGACGACGGTTCGATGTCGGCAGGCGGCGGCGCTCCGAATCGCCCCGTACAGATCGAATCGGTGAGCGTCTCGTCGTAGAGCACGGTTCCTGACAATCGGGGTATTCCTCGCCGCCTCGGCGAGGAACACCCCGTCTTCCATGTCGGCCGCCGACACATCCGTCTGCGGTTTACGGAAAATTGACAACACCTCTATCGAATCGTGATTCTGTCGGCTACGCTACCAACTCTGTGATCTCTCCTACATCGATCGGCTCGTCCGGATTGCGCGGTTTCGCCGCCGCAGGCGTGCTCCTCGGTGCAACACTGACAGCCGGCTGTTCCAGCGGTACAGCCGCAACACCTCCACCCGCCACCACAACCCAGGCTCCCAGTCACGCACTGACCAGCGAAGCCGTGTCCCGTTACCCCCGCCTCCCCGAGACCCCTCCGGTGGATTCCCCCACGGTCTCCTGCACGTACACGACGTCGGGATCGGCTGCCCGGAGCGCGACACTTCCCTCGACATCCGCATCGACGACCGGCTCAGCGGGCGTAACGTTCGAGACCTCCATCGGCCGCATCGATCTCGTCCTCGACAGAGGCCGTGCTCCCTGCACGGTCAACAGTTTCGTCAGCCTGGCCCGACAAGGCTTCTACAACGGCACGTCATGCCATCGACTGGCCGACGAAATCGGTCAGCAGTACTACCAGTGTGGCGATCCGACCGGGACCGGCACAGGTGGGCCGGGCTACACCTATCCGGACGAGTATCCAGTGCAGCAGTTGACGGCACAGACCGCGACGGGAAGGCCCCCGCAGATAGTCGCCTACCCGCGCGGGACGGTAGCCGTGGCGGACAGCGGCAGAGCCGACACGAACGGAAGTCAGTTCTTCCTGATCACCGGCGACACGCTGCTGCGCCCCGATTACACGGCCTTCGCACGCATCACCGACGAGTCACTGGCACTCCTTGATGCCGCGGCGGCGACCGGTCACGACGCCAGCTCGATTCTGGGCGGCGGCGTACCGAACACCCCTGTGACGATCACGTCGGTGGGGTGACCGCTCGATCCGTCCCCGGGAACTACACCTAGGCCGCCGAGGTCACGCGGTAGACGTCGTAAACGCCCTCGACATTGCGGACCACGTTCAGCACGTGCCCGAGATGCTTCGGATCACCCATTTCGAAGGTGAATCGGCTCACCGCGACCCGGTCGCCGGTGGTGGTGACGGATGCAGACAGAATGTTGACCTTCTCGTCGGCCAGCGCCTTCGTCACGTCGGAGAGCAACCGATGCCGGTCGAGTGCCTCGATCTGGATCGCGACGAGGAACACCGATGACGGCGACGGCGCCCACTCGACCTCGATGATCCGCTCGGATTGCTCACGCAGAGAACCCGCATTCGTGCAGTCCGTGCGGTGCACGCTCACCGAGCCGGTGCGCGTCACGAACCCCATGATCTCGTCGCCCGGGACCGGGGTACAGCACTTCGCGAGCTTCGACACGGTGCCCGGCGCGCCCGGGACGAGGATCCCGGAGTCGCCGCTCTGCCGCGAGCGGGTGGGGATCGTGGACGGTGTGGACCGTTCGGCGAGTTCTTCTTCGACGCCGCCGACACCGCCGAGCAAGGCGACGAGGCGTTGGACGGCGTGGTGAGCGGAGACATGATGCTCACCGACAGCTGTGTAGAGCGCCGACACATCGGCGTAGTGCAGTTCCTTGGCGACCGCCACCATCAGGTCGGCGTTCATCAACCGCTGCAACGGTAGCCCGACCCGGCGGACTTCCTTCGCGATCGCTTCCTTGCCCGCTTCGAGTGCTTCCTCCCGGCGTTCCTTCGCGAACCACTGCCGGATCTTCGCCTTCGCCCGGGGAGAGACAACGAACGCCTGCCAGTCGCGGCTCGGACCGGCATTCGGGTCCTTCGAGGTGAACACCTCGACGACCTCGCCGTTCTCGAGTTTGCGTTCGAGGGCTACGAGTCTTCCGTTGACCCGTGCCCCGATACATCGATGTCCGACTTCCGTATGCACCGCGTACGCGAAGTCCACGGGGGTCGAACCCGATGGCAACGTGATGACCTCGCCCTTGGGGGTGAACACGAAGATCTCTTTGACGGCGAGGTCGTAACGCAGAGATTCGAGGAACTCGCCGGGATCGGCGGCTTCACGTTGCCAGTCGAGCAGTTGACGCATCCACGCCATGTCGTCGACCTCGGCGACATCGCCCGAATGCCGGCCTTTCGTCTCCTTGTACCGCCAGTGCGCGGCAATCCCGAACTCGGCGGTGCGGTGCATGTCGCGCGTCCGGATCTGCACTTCGAGCGGCTTCCCTTCGGGACCGATGACCGTCGTGTGCAGCGACTGATACACGCCGTACCGCGGCTGCGCGATGTAGTCCTTGAACCGCCCCGCCATGGGCTGCCACAGGGAATGGACGACGCCGACAGCGGCGTAGCAGTCGCGGACCTCGTTGCACAGAATCCGCATACCCACCAGGTCGTGGATGTCGTCGAAGTCGCGGCCCTTGACGATCATCTTCTGATAGATCGACCAGTAGTGCTTGGGGCGGCCCTCGACGGTGGCATCGATCCGTGACGCAGCGAGCGAGGACCCGATCTCGTCGCGCACCTTGGCCAGATATGTGTCGCGGGACGGGGCGCGGTTCGCGACCAATCGCACGATCTCCTCGTACTTCTTCGGATGCAGGATCGCGAACGAGAGGTCCTCGAGTTCCCACTTGACGGTCGCCATCCCGAGTCGGTGCGCGAGCGGCGCGATGACCTCGAGCGTTTCCCGAGCCTTACGTGCCTGCTTCTCGGGCGGCAGGAATCGCATCGTGCGCATGTTGTGCAGTCGGTCGGCCACCTTGATCACCAGCACCCGGGGATCACGGGCCATGGCGATGATCATCTTTCGGATGGTCTCGGCCTCCGCGGCGTTGCCGAGCACGACCTTGTCGAGCTTGGTGACACCGTCGACGAGGTGCGCGACTTCCTCCCCGAACTCCGAGGTGAGCTGTTCGAGGCTGTAGCCGGTGTCTTCGACCGTGTCGTGCAGCAACGCGGCGATCAACGTCGTCGTATCCATGCCCAGTTCGGCGAGGATCGTCGCGACCGCCAGCGGGTGGGTGATGTACGGATCGCCGGATTTGCGCCGCTGGCTCGCGTGCCGTTCCTCCGCAACATCGTAGGCACGCTGCAATTGCGACAGGTCGGCCTTGGGATACAGCTCGCGATGGATCGTCACCAGCGGTTCGAGCACCGGCTTGACGGTGGTGCCGCGCTGACCGGTGATCCGGCGCGCGAGGCGAGCCCGCACACGCCGCGACGCCGAGCTCGACGCAGGTGTCGCTGCGGGTGCCGCACCAGCGCTCTGGGACTTGTCAAGATTCTGGGTCATCCCCGTTCCTCCCATCGCTGGCTCCGGAACACCGGCTTTCCGCCAACTGTAATCCTCAGAGACGCACCAGCGACGTCAGCGGGTAGCTTTCCAGGCGCGCACGTCCGCCGAGCGCCTCGAGTTCGGTCACCACGGTGACCCCGACGACGTCCGCCCCGACCCGCTCGAGCAGTTCCAGAGTGGCGCCGAGCGTCCCGCCGGTGGCGAGGACATCGTCCACCACGAGAACTCTGCGCCCACGCAACGACGGCGACTCGTCGGGAATCTCGATGGCGGCCGTACCGTACTCGAGCGTGTACTCACACGTCTGCACCGGTGGCGGCAGTTTGCCTGCTTTGCGCACGGCGAGCACGCCCACACCGAGTTCGCGCGCCATCCCACCGCCGAGCAGGAAACCGCGGGCATCGATCCCGGCAACGATCTCGGCGTCCGGTGCGGCCGAGGCCAGCGCCGCGACGACTGCCGCGTACGCCGGGCCGTGAGCGAACACCGGTGTGAGATCGGCAAAACGAACGCCGGGGCTTGGAAAATCGTCGACCCAGCGCGTGTGGGCCGTCACCGCAGCAGCGGCCTCTCGGAGCAGGTCGGGATCGGCAGTGCGTAGAACGTTCACCCGGTAAGTATCCACCGATCCATATTCCAACCCGCACCTGCTGCCGTCGGATTGCTGAGCGCGGCGTGCATGTTCGGGGCGAATCCGATGGTGCGCGGCTGCAGGAACAGCGGCAGTGTGGGCATCTCGTCCCACAGGATCCGCTCGCCCTCCTCCACGAGCCCCAGCACCGTCGCATTGTCCCCGGCCACGAGGAGACCGTCGAGGATCTCGTCGATACGCCCGTTGGCGTAGCCGCCGATGTTGCTTCCCGCACGTGAATGCAGTGCGCCACGTGCACCTTCCATGTCGGCCCGGCCGCCTGCCCCCGACACCCCGGCGGTCCCGGCGAGCACCGCGTCGATCTCACCCGCACCGAGCTGCGACGGGACGAACGCCTCGGCCCCCGCGTCGACGACGTCGATGCCTGCATCACGGCACGACTGCGCGATCAGTTCGACAGTGCGCGCGCGACGCATGTCCGGTGCCGTGTATCCGATCCGCACCTGGATCCGCTCCTGCCCCGAACGGTCACGCTCAGAACGCGCCGCGTCGAGATCCACCGTGCCGAACCGGTCGGACGGCCCCAATACGAGTGGATACAGTGGCGAATCCGTCGGGAGCAATCTCGACCCGACGAGACCCGATCGTTCGTCGTCGGTCGCAGCACCGAGTTCGTCGAACAGTTGCTGCCGCGGCACGCACGACGCCAGTGCTCGGCGAGCTGCGGGATTCTCGAAGACCCCATTCGTCGCGAAGACGAGTTGTTCGAGGTTGCGCGAGGCCGAGGTAGTCGACTCCACCGTCTCCCCGAGCGCCGAGATGTGCCCGAGCGCTCCGTCGGCACTGTCGACGACCTGGACCCGTCCGTCCTCGGCTGCGGCCTGCGCGGCGGTCCCTCGGGGCCACACGACGATCCGGTCGGTGCCGGGCGGATTACCCCACCACCGGTCGTTCGCTACGAGGACGAGCCCCTCGTCTTCGGTGTATGACTCGATCCGATACGGCCCGGACGACGGCAACAGAGCCGGATCCAGAGCTCCCGGTGTCAAAGCCCACCCGGTGTTCCAGAATTCGGCGATCGGCCGGACCGCCTCGACGTCACCGCCGGTCAGGACACCCACCAGGTCGGTGACCCCGGAAGCCCGCGCTACGACGTGGGAAGGCATCAGCTCGGTGGCACCGAACAGCGACTTCCAGTCGGCGTCTCCACGGTCCGGACGGAACACCACGGTCGCGTCCTTGGAACCAGGTGCGCAGTCGATGCGCTCGATGTCGGCGTAGCCGCCGCGGAGCGCCGCATCGAACAGATCGGTCTCGGTACCCGACTCGTCCGGCGCGGTGAAACGCCCGCTGGCGGCAGCCCAGGTGAGCACAAGGTCGTCGCATGACATCGGCACACCGTCGGAGTAGACGCTGCCGGGCGAGAGCCGGTACTGGACGGTGAGCTGGTCGCCCGGGATCACCGTTGCCGTACCGATGTCGGTGTCGGCGACGACGCGGCCGGCCGGGCCCACGTACCCGAAACCGGGCAGGACCCTGGCCAGCGCCTGCCGGGCTCCGGAGGCAGCCCCGTCCACCGTATTCGCGTTGTACGAGGTCACTGTGTTGTCGATCATGTATCCGATCGACGGCAGCGGCTCGTCTTCCGTGCTGCACGCCACGGTGGTCACGGCGGCCGCGGTAAGTGCCGCGCCGACCGCAACCAACCTCCGGAGGAGTCGGCTGCGTCGCTGGTGGGGTCGCTGGTGGGGTCGCTCGTTGCTTTCGCTCGCAGCCATATCAGGACCTTCTCTTGGCACGCTTTCCGGTCGGGCGGGCACCTGGTTGCGGAGTCCGCTGTGGAGGCGCCGGGCGCTGCGAAGCGAAGCTCACGGTCGGCGCGGCCGAGGCATCGTCGCCCGCGTGCGCGAGGTCACCGCCCGCGGGTGCGAGGTCACCGGCACGGCTCTGCGCACGCGCCGCTGCCTCTTCCCGCTTCGCGAGGACCTTGCGGGTGTGCTTCGCGATCGGGCCACGCCATTCCTTGAGCGTAACTAGTAGCGGACTCGCGAAGAACACCGACGAGTACGCACCGACCACGATTCCCACCAGCTGCACGAGCGCGAGGTCCTTGAGGGTTCCCACACCGAGCATCCACACGGCGATCACCATCAGTGCGATCACCGGCAGCACCGAGATGATCGTGGTGTTGATCGACCGCATCAGAGTCTGGTTGACCGCCAGGTTGGTCTGTTCCGCGTAGGTCCGGCGGTGCAGATGCATGAGCCCGCGCGTGTTCTCCTCGACCTTGTCGAATACGACCACCGTGTCGTACAGCGAGAACCCGAGGATCGTCAGCAGACCGATGACGGTCGCGGGTGTCACCTCGAACCCGATCAGGGAGTAGACGCCTGCGGTGACGATGATGTCGAAGAACATCGCGGCGATGGCCGCGATCGCCATGTCCCGCTCGTACCGAACCCCGATGTAGACGCTCACGATCACCAGGAACACGAGCAGTGCGATCAGCGCCTTCTGCGTGATCTGTCCGCCCCAGGTCTCGCTGACGTCCGCGACGCTGATGGCGTTGCGCGACGGCTCTCCGTCGGCACCCAGCGGCTGGAATTCGTCGTACAGCGCGGTCTGCACCGCCTCGACCTGCCCCAGGTCGAGAGCCTCCGACCGGATCTGGAAGGTTGCTCCCGCTCCCGCACCGACGGTCTGCACCGATTCCGGCTCGGATCCGAGCGTGTCGCTGAACACCGTTTCGACGTCGGAGGTGGTCGCGCCTGCCACCGCGGGCATCTGAATCCGGGTACCACCCTCGAAATCGATACCCCAGGTGAAACCGCGCACGAGCATGCTCAGCAGAGCGACCGCCACGATCGCGGCGGTGATGATGTAGTAGCGCTTGCGCTGTCCGATGATCTCGAAGGCTCCTGTGCCGGTGTACAGACCGGAGAGCCTTCCCTTCCGCGAGCCGGTCGATGCCGTCGTCGTCGTGTCGGTCATCGTCACGCCTCCTTCGCCGAAGCCGCAGCGAGCTGACGCTCACGCGCCACCTCTTGAATCGCGCCGAGACCGTTCATGCTCGGCTTGGACCACGTCTTCGACTTGGACGCGAGGTGGACGAGTGGCCAGGTCACAAGGAAGACCACCACGACGTCGAGGATCGTGGTCAGACCCAGGGTGAATGCGAAGCCACGAACCTGGCCGACTGCCAGGACATACAACACGGCGGCAGCGATGAAACTGACTGCGTTACCCGAGAGGATGGTGCGGCGGGCGCGAGCCCAACCACGCGGTACCGCCGACCGGAAGCTGCGGCCCTCCCGGATCTCGTCCTTGATTCGTTCGAAGAACACGACGAACGAGTCGGCAGTCATGCCGATTCCGATGATGAGGCCTGCGATACCCGCCAGGTCGAGGGTGTACCCGATGTAGCGGCCGAGCAGCACCATGATCGCGTAGACGGCCAGGCCGGCGAGCACCAGCGACAACGCGGTGAGCAGACCCAGCGCCCGGTAGTACACGAGGCAGAAGATCAGAACCAGAACCAGACCGACCGCACCGGCGATCAGACCCGCTTCGAGAGAAGCGAAGCCCAGCGTCGCGGACACCGTCTGGGCTTCGGAGGCTACGAACGACAACGGGAGCGAGCCGTACTTGAGGGTGTTCGCCAACTCGGCGGCCTGGGTGTTGGTGAACTGGCCCGTGATCGAGGTGGCGCTACCCGCAGGTGTCGCGCCCTGGATGACGGGTGCACTCACGACCTTCGAATCGAGCACGAATGCAGCCTGCGAACCGATGTTCGCGGCGGTGTACTGCGCCCAGGTGGTGCTGCCTTCGTCATCGAATGTCAGGCTCACCTCGTAACGCGACTGCTGGCTGTTGAAACCCGACGTCGCGTCGTCGATCTGCTGCCCATCGATGATGCTCGGTCCGAGCAGGTAGATCGCCGTGCCGTCGGTCGAACATGCCACGAGCGGGAGCGCCGGATCATCGTTGCCTGCCAACGGATCGGTGGCCGAGCAGTCGAGGGCGAGCGCGGCTTCCTGCTGCACCATCGGGTCTTCGCTCTGCCTGGTCGCCTTCGCTGCGGCGATGTCGGCTGCGGCCTGCTCCTGCTGGGTCAGCGGCTCGGAGTCCTGCGGTGCCGGGGCAGGTTGCTCCGGTGCGGGAGCAGAGTCGTCCCCGGGCTCGGCCGGAGCATCGGTTTCGGCGGGAGTATCGGTGGGGTCCTGCGCTGGGAACGGTCGGCCCTGCGGTTCCGGAGCATCGTTCGGTGTCTGCTCCGCAGACTCCGGCTGAACCGGTGCTGCCGGGTCAGTGCCTTCCGGTGCGGTGGGATCGGCGCCCTGCGGCGCGGCGGGATCGGCGCCCTGCGGCGCGGCGGGATCGGCGCCCTGCGGCGCTGCGGGATCCACTCCGTCCGCCGGCGCCTGCTCGGTGAGCTGGTCCGCCGTCATGGAACTGTCGATCGGACCACCGATGACCGGCCGGATGTACAGACGGGCGGTCTGGCCCAGCGTCTTGGCCTGCGCACTGTCGTCGCCGGGAACCGTGATCACCAGGTTGTCGCCGTCGACGACGACCTCGGAACCCGACACGCCGAGACCGTTGACACGGGTCTCGATGATCTGCTGGGCCTGCGAGAGACTCTCCTGGCTCGGGTTGCTCCCATCGGGGGTGCGTGCCGTCAGCGTCACTCGCGTGCCGCCTTGCAGATCGATGCCGAGTTTCGGGGTCGGCGACTTGTCCCCGGTGAAGAAGACCAGTGCATACAACGCGACGAGAATCACCCCGAACAGGGCAAGTGCGCGCGCGGGATGCACCGATCCATTGGAAGGTGCCACGGTCTGTCAGTCTCCTCGATACGAGTGAGTGGGTCGGTGAAGCGGCCGCGCAGGGCGTGACGGATCGACACCGGCTACCGCGGTGTCGACCACGTGGGACGCGTCGGCGGGTCGAGACGGCTGAGCGTACGCCTCAGTGCTCGGTCGGACCCGCCTCGGGTGATGTGGTGTCGGCGTCCTTGCGGAGCGAAATCGAGTCGAGGTCATCGGCCACGGCCGGCTCCTCGATCCGCTCACGGATGACCAAGCGCGACCACACTGTGACGACGCCCGGGGCCACCTCGAGACCGACGGTGTCGTCGTGCAGGTCCACCACGGTGGCGTGCAGACCCGCTGTAGTGACGACTCGGTCGCCGACAGTCAAGGAGTCTTGAAGGGCGGTAACCTTCTGCATCTCCTTCTTCTGGCGCCGCACACCCAGGAACGTGGGCACGAGCAGTGCGAGAATCAGGAGCGGGAAGAGCAATTCCATCGTTGAAGTCAGTCCTCGGGTTCGTAACCGGTGTAGCCATGGCGTCCGCCACAGCAACGCTCTGTCGGCCTCCACGGACCGACGCAATAGACCAGTGTGCCACTACCTCGAACGGGAAGGTATGTCCTGCCGTCCGGTGTGCGGCGATGAGACGCCTTCACTCCTCGGCATACGAATCGACGTGCGGTTCGCGGGCACGCACCTCGATCCCGCCGGCGGCAGCGTCCGGAGGGGGTGTCAGGCCAAGCTGCAACCACGCGGCCTGCGTCGCGACACGTCCCCGTGGAGTGCGTGCCACCATGCCGGCACGTACGAGGAACGGTTCGCAGACCTCCTCGACCGTGGCAGGTTCCTCGCCTACTGCAACCGCAAGCGTCGACACACCCACCGGTCCGCCTCCGAAGCTGCGCACGAGCGCACCGAGCACGGCACGGTCGAGGCGATCGAGCCCGATCGGGTCCACGTCGTACACCTCGAGAGCGGCCTGTGCGATCTCGCGTGTGACGATGCCGTCGGCGCGAACATCGGCGTAGTCGCGGACACGTCGTAGCAGGCGGTTCGCGATGCGCGGGGTGCCACGGGAACGACCGGCGATCTCCGCGCTGGCATCTTCGTGCAGGTCGATACCGAGTATGCGGGCCGAGCGCTGCAGGATCCGCTGGAGTTCGGGCGGGTCGTAGAAGTCCATGTGAGCGGTGAAGCCGAAACGGTCGCGCAGCGGGCCGGTGAGGGCGCCGGAACGCGTGGTCGCGCCGACCAGGGTGAACGGGGCGACCTCGAGGGGGATCGATGTCGCGCCGGGGCCCTTGCCGACGACGACATCCACCCGGAAGTCCTCCATCGCGAGATAGAGCATCTCCTCGGCAGGGCGGGCGATACGGTGGATCTCATCGATGAAGAGAACATCGCCTTCGACCAGGTTCGACAACATCGCGGCAAGGTCGCCTGCGCGTTCGAGTGCCGGGCCTGATGTCAGCCGGAGCGAGGATCCCAGCTCGCCTGCGATGATCATCGCCATCGAGGTCTTCCCCAGCCCGGGTGGGCCGGACAGGAGGATGTGGTCGGGCGTGCCGCCGCGCATCTTGGCACCGCGTAGCACCAGTTGCAGCTGCTCCCGGACCCGGGGTTGACCGATGAAATCGTCGAGACTCTTCGGCCGGAGGCTCGCTTCGATATCGCCGTCGGACGAGGTGTATTCGGCTGTCACCGGCGATTCCTCGCCGAACTCGTCGGCGAACGGAGCGGGTGTGTCGTCGGTCATCGTGCCTTACCCAACGCCGACAGCGCGGCACGCAATGCGGTGGAGGTGTCGGCGGCGGGATTCGCCGTCAGCACAGCGTCGGTCGACTGTTCCGCCTGCTTGAGTGGAAAGCCCAGGCCGACGAGGGCCTCGACGACCTGCTCTCTGATCGGCGTGGATATCGCCGACGAGGTGGGCGCGTTCTCGTCGACGCCGTACGCGGCGACTTTGTCGCGTAGTTCGACGATCATGCGCTCGGCGCCGCGCTTGCCGATACCGGGCACCCGGGTCAGTGCCGCGGTGTTCCCGTCGGCGAGGGCAGCGCGCAGCGCTGCAGGTTCGAGGACGGCCAGGGTCGCCATCGCGAGGCGGGGGCCCACACCCGACACCGTCTGCAGTAGTCCGAAGAGATCCCGCGCCTCCGAATCGGCGAATCCGTAGAGGGTCATGGAATCCTCGCGGACGATCATCGCTGTCACGAGTCGCGTCTCCTCGCCACGACGCAACGTCGCGAGGGTGGCCGGTGTGGCGTTGACGCGGTACCCGATCCCACCGCATTCGATGACGACGTGGTCGAGGCCGATCTCGAGGACCTCTCCGCGTACCGAGGCGATCACCGTGTCCCTGCCTTCCGGGCCGCGACCTGTTCGCGTAACCGTTGTTCGTACCGTCGCTTCTGTTCTTCCGCCGCAGCTTCTGCTGCCGCCATCCGCGCCAGCATCGGCGCCCGCCAACAGTGACAGATGGCCAAGGCCAATGCGTCGGCGGCGTCGGCCGGTTTCGGCGGGGTATCGAGCCCGAGGATACGGGTGACCATCGCGGTCATCTGCTTCTTGTCGGCACTGCCGTTCCCGGTGACCGCGGATTTGACCTGGCTAGGAGTGTGGAACATGACCGGGATACCCCGTCGGGCGGCCGACAGGGCGACCACGCCCCCTGCCTGCGCGGTTCCCATCGCGGTGCGGACGTTGTTCTGGGAGAAGACCCGCTCGACGGCGACAACGTCCGGCTTGTAACGGTCGAGCCAGTCTTCGGCGGCATCGGAGATCTGCAACAGCCGCTCGGCAAGATCGAGATCCGGGGGCGTGCGGATCACGTCGACAGCAACGGGCACGACGACCCGGCCTCGGCCGGTGTCGACCATCCCGAATCCGCATCGTGTCAGGCCGGGGTCGACACCCATCACACGCAACCGCCACACCCTTCCCGCGCTACGAACAGTTGTTCGAGAGCCTAGCGGAACACCACGGCCGCGGCCTCGAGGACACGCACCGGCCGTGTCGTCGGCTCAGGCCCGTGTGCACATCCGACCTGTCGTGGCGCCCGCCCCGGGGGCCGACGCCACGGCGGTCGATCAGGCGTCGAGTTCGGCGAGGACTTCGTCGGGGATGTCGACGTTCGAGTAGACGTCCTGCACATCGTCGCAATCCTCGAGCGCATCGATCAGCTTCATGACCTTCCGCGCGCCCTCCGCATCGACAGGCACCTCGACCGACGCACGGAAGTCGGGATCCGCTGCGTCATAGTCGATTCCCGCATCGATGAGCGCGGTGCGAACTGCAACGAGGTCCGTCGGTTCGGAGACGATCTCGAAGGACTCGCCGAGGTCGTTGATCTCTTCGGCGCCGGCGTCGAGGACGATCTCGAGAAGGTCGTCCTCCGTCCGGCCGTTCTTCTCGAGCGTGACGACACCCTTGCGGGTGAACAGGTATGCGACGGAGCCCGGATCGGCCATATTGCCGCCGTTACGAGTCATTGCGGTGCGGACCTCGCCCGCAGCACGATTACGATTGTCGGTCAGGCACTCGATGAGCAACGCGACACCGTTGGGGCCGTACCCCTCGTAGGTGATGGTCTGCCAGTCGGCGCCGCCGGCTTCCTCGCCGCCACCGCGCTTACGCGCCCGTTCGATGTTGTCGTTCGGAACCGAACTCTTCTTCGCCTTCTGAATGGCGTCGAACAGGGTCGGATTCCCGCCGGGGTCCCCACCACCGGTACGAGCTGCCACCTCGATGTTCTTGATGAGTTTCGCGAACATCTTGCCGCGCTTGGCGTCGATGGCCGCCTTCTTGTGCTTGGTGGTGGCCCATTTGGAGTGGCCGCTCATTCGCTTCGAGCCCCTTCCGGCGATGTGAAGTCGGTGAAACCGACAGTTCGGAGAGTCGAGTCTACCTACCGGCCCGCGACGTGCGAGCGCACCGCCTCGACGAAGAGCCGATGGACCCGCAGATCACCGGTCACCTCGGGATGGAACGACGTCGCGAACACCGCGTCCCGCCGCACCGCCACGACCCGCCCCGCGGCCGGGCCGTGGGGAACCCGCGCGAGGACATCGACCCCGGCACCGACCCGCTCCACCCATGGTGCGCGAATGAACACGGCCCGCACCGGTCCATCGTCGATGCCGACCATGTCGATATCGGTCTCGAACGAATCCACCTGGCGACCGAAGGCATTCCGCCGCACGGCAATGTCGAGCACGTCGAGATGCTCGGCATCGGAACGGGTGTCGAGTACCTCGGTGGCGAGCAGAATCATCCCGGCGCACGAGCCGTACGCAGGTATCCCGTCCTTCAGACGCGTACGGAGCGGTTCGAGCAGGTCGAAGACTCGGAGGAGCCTACTCATGGTCGTCGATTCGCCACCGGGAATCACGATCCCGTCGACCGCATCGAGTTCTCGTTCACGGCGTAGCGCGACGGTGCGCGCACCTGCCGCCTCGAGCGCTGCTCGATGCTCCCGCACATCGCCTTGGAGTGCGAGCACTCCGATCGTCGGGGTGGTGTGCAGCAGCGAAGTTGCCACGGCCGACCGCCTTCCTCTCATATCATCGGCGGCCGCCGCTCCACACGGTCCGAGCAGATCAGGACTCACGCAGACAGCGCGTAAGCCCTTCCTGCACGACGGCGGCGACCATGTTTCCTTCACTGTCGTAGATCCGGCCCTGGGTCAACGCACGGCCGAACCCCGCCGACGGGGACGTCTGGTCGTAGAGCAACCAGTCGTCGGCCCGGAACGGACGCAGGAACCACATGGCGTGATCGAGCGACGCGTCCTGGGTGGCTACGTCGGGATGAATCACATGAGCGGAACCGAGCAAGGTCATATCGCTCATGTAGGCGAGTGTGCACACGTGGAAGACCGGGTCGTCCGGAAGTGCGGCACGCGAACGGAACCACACCCGCTGGTGCGCAGCCACGCCCCGGTCCGCGACCATGTGCTCCGGGGGCACGAATCGGAAATCCCAGTTCGACCACTCACGCAACGCCCACGCAAACTCCTCACGGCCCTGTTCGACGAGGGTCTTCGCGTCGGGGAGCTCTTCCGGTCGGGGCACCGTAGGCATCTCGTCCTGATGCTCGAGGCCACGATCGTCGACGTGGAAGGACGCCGACATCGTGAAGATCGCACGTCCGTCCTGGACGGCGGTGACCCGGCGCGTGCAGAACGAGCGCCCGTCCCGGATCCGGTCGACCTGGTACACGATGCCCTTCGTGGGATCTCCCGGACGGAGAAAATAGCCGTGCAGGGAATGGACCTGGAACTCCGGAACCACGGTGCGGACCGCCGATACCAGCGCCTGCCCCGCCACCTGGCCGCCGAACGTCCGAGGCAGCAACGTCTCCGTCGCAATACCGCGGAAGATGTTCTCTTCGATTCGTTCGAGCTCGAGGATGTCTTCGATCTTCGCCATGCGGGACCTTTCCGTTTGTACTCGGAAGTAGGTTATCCGCCGGGCCCCGGTGACAAGGCAGGGATGGCTACCAACCGCGCTCGGCGAGCCGATGCGGCACCGGAATGTCGTCGACGTTGATGCCGACCATGGCTTCGCCCAGCCCACGAGACACCTTCGCGAGCACGTCGGGATCGTCATAGAAGGTGGTGGCCTTGACGATTGCTGCGGCGCGCTGCTCGGGGTTGCCGGATTTGAAGATCCCGGAGCCGACGAACACGCCTTCTGCGCCGAGTTGCATCATCATCGCAGCATCCGCAGGCGTGGCGATTCCCCCGGCCGTGAACAACGTCACCGGAAGTTTGCCTGCCTTCGCAACCTCGACGACGAGGTCGTACGGGGCCTGCAGTTCTTTCGCTGCAACGTAGAGCTCGTCTTCGGGTAGCGAGCTCAGCCGCCGGAGTTGCTGACGGATCTGCCGCATGTGGGTAGTGGCGTTGGAGACATCGCCGGTGCCCGCCTCCCCCTTGGAACGGATCATCGCGGCGCCCTCGTTGATACGGCGCAACGCTTCCCCGAGGTTGGTGGCACCACACACGAAAGGCACGGTGAACGCGAACTTGTCGATGTGGTTCTCGTAGTCGGCGGGGGTGAGGACCTCGGATTCGTCGATGTAGTCGACTCCGAGCGCCTGCAATACCTGTGCCTCGACGAAGTGTCCGATCCGAGCCTTCGCCATGACAGGAATCGACACGGCCTCGATGATGCCGTCGATCATGTCGGGGTCACTCATCCGCGAGACCCCTCCCTGTGCGCGGATGTCCGCGGGCACGCGTTCGAGTGCCATTACCGCGACCGCACCTGCGTCCTCTGCGATCTTCGCTTGGTCCGGCGTCACCACATCCATGATCACACCGCCCTTGAGCATTTCGGCCATGCCTCGCTTGACGCGGGCGGTCCCGGTGGGGGCGGTGGTGTCCGGGGTACTCACAGCTGAACTCCTCAGAAGATCTCGACACAGCAGAACGGGATGCAGCGATCCGACACGACGGCACAGCGCGGAAGGGTCGGCGCGCCGACGCAGATAGCGACCCGCCGAGCCTATGACCGCATGGCGGGTGTTCCCCATAGCCAGTCGCGATGCGCTGGCCTTATCGGTCGCCGGCCGGGTCAGCGGATGGCGCGCAGCGGAGTGTTCGATGCGGTGTGCGTTCGGCTGCCTGCAAGACGCCTTGCCTCATCGAGGAGTTCCGGCAGGTCCTGCGGATACAGCGGTTCTCCGGCAGCGACCAGTTCGCGGAGTCCGTCGTTGTCGAACCACCTGAACTCGAGGTCCATGCGACGTTCGAGTTCGGTGAACCCCTCGGAACCCGGTTCGAATCCGGGTGTCTGGAGGACGAAGAACAGTTCTTCGGAATGCAGGACCTCACCGTTGAACGGGAAGACGGCCACTCGCCGCCATACCGGACCGACAAGCTGTTCGGGGGCGACGCCGTGTCCGGTCTCCTCGGCGAGTTCCCGGACGGCCGCGACACGCAGATCCTCGCCCGGTTCCACGGCACCGCCGACGGTGAACCAGAAGCACACCTCCGGACGTGCCGGATCATGACCGCGAAGCAGCAGCACGCGCCCGCTGTCGTCGAACAACACGACCCGCGCCGATGTGCGAGCCCGATCCGGCGTCCGTGACTGCGAGGGAACAACCCCCGTCTTCTCGACGTCGCCGGTTCTCTCGACGGCACCGGCGTTGTCGACTTCGCGTTCGGCGATCTCGAAATAGGTCGGCAGCGGGGCGGTGCCGCCGAGATGAAGCCACCGCACTGGGCGACGGGTGCGTAACGCGAGTGTGTCGCGCACAGCATCGTTGTGGAACCTTCTGGCGATGAGCACGCGGGCTTCCGAGTCGGCGAGTTCGGCGACCAGCTGCGGGCGCAGACGCTCCGCATCGAGACCGGCCAGCGCAACGGACAGTTCGTTCTCGGCGGCCTCCCGATGCGCACGGTCGGCACGTTCCGCTCGGTCGGCGAGCGCCGACAATCGGCGGCCCTCCGCCGCGGACGTGGATGCTGCGATGCTGCGCACCACCACGGCGCGACGGGCAAGGGCTGCATCGAGCGCCTGCCACGAGAGGTCCGACCGCACGTGCAACCGATCGAGGCGATTCGCGGTCGCGTATGCCCACAGGCCGAGCAACAGGACGACGGCTGCGATCAGCGACAGTACGAGGATCGTCAGAGCGCTGAGAGTCACGACCGCACCTCCCGCACGGGGCCGGCGCCGACGGTGACCGTCTCGTACACCCGCAGGATCTGGTCGGCCACCACCGGCCAATCGTAGGTCTCCACGACCTCGGATCCGGCGTCGACCAACGCGGCGCGGCGGTCGTCGTCGTCGAGAACCTCCAGGATGCCGTCGGCGAGCGCCTTCGAGTCACCGATGGGGACGAGCACCCCTGCTCGCCCGTCGCGCAGCACCCGCCTGAACGCATCGAGTTCGGAGGCGACGACGGCCGTACCCGATGCCATCGCCTCGACGAGGACGATCCCGAAACTTTCCCCGCCGAGATTCGGTGCGCAGTACACGTCGGCGCTGCGCATGGCGGAGGCCTTCTCGTCGTCGTCGACCTGTCCGAGAAACCGGAGGTGGCCTGCGTGCGGTCCCGCGTCCTTGCGAAGTCGGTCCTCGTCACCGCGACCCACGACCAGGATCTCGATGTTCGGATATCGCGCCACCAGTGCGGGCAACGCACCGACGAGCACATCCATGCCCTTTCGGGATTCGTCGAAGCGGCCCAGGAACAGCACCGTCCGGCCGGCCCTCGGATATCCGGGAAGCGGCGGAGAGTGCCGGAAGAATGGCACGTCGACTCCGTTGGGGACCTCTACTGCATCGGCTCCGAGCGAGGTGACCTGCCAGCGGCGAGCAAGTTCGGAAACGGCGATCCGACCACTGATCTTCTCGAGGAACGGTTGAAGGACCCCCTGGAAAGTGCTCAGCACGAGCGACTTCGTCGTCGACGTGTGGAACGTCGCGACGATCGGCCCCTCGGCAATTTTCAATGCCAGCATCGACAGGCTCGGGGCGTTCGGTTCGTGGATGTGGAGGACGTCGAAGTTGTTGTCGTTGATCCAGCGGCGCACTCGCGCGTAGGAAACGGGGCCGAAGCTCAGCCGGGCCACCGAGCCGTTGTACGGAATCGCGACCGCTCTACCTGCAGAGACGACGAAGTCGGGTAGCGCTGTGGTCTCGGAGGCGGGCGCGAGCACGCTCACCTCGTGGCCGCGGGCGATGAGAACCTCGGCGAGATCCACGACGTGGGCCTGGACACCACCCGGTACATCGAACGAGTACGGACAGACCATTCCGATCCTCACTCACTCCTCCATTCGGGCGCGTCGTGAGTCGGACAGGTCGTCCATCCACAGTGGTTGCAGCATGTGCCAGTCTGCAGGGTGCTCCGCGATATCGGCAGCGAATCGGTCGGCGAGTTGCTGCGTGGCGCTGCCGATGCCGCCGCTGACGTCGATCTCCGGATGGACCCGGAATCCCCATCCGTCGTCGGTGAACCAGCAGTGCACGGGAAGTAGGGGTGCGTTGGTCTCGATCGCCAATTTCGCCGGTCCGGCAGGCATACGCGTGGATTCTCCCATGAACGTCACGGGCACGCCCTTGCGCGCAAGATCGCGTTCTCCCAGCAGGCAGACGACCTTGTTGTCGCGCAGACGCGCCGACAACTCGACGAACGGGGGGCTCTCACCACCCGAAAGAGGGAACACCTCGAACCCGAGGCCCTCTCGGTACTCGACGAAGCGACGGAACAACGACTCGGGGCGTAGACGCTCGGCCACCGTGGACAACCCGCCGTATGTGCGGACACACCACACGCCGGCCATATCCCAGTTGCCGCTGTGCGGCAGCGCCAGAACCACGCCGCGACCGGCAGCCAACGCCGCCTCTATGTGTTCGCGGCCTTCGACCGCGGAATCGATCGACGCCGCGGTGGCGTCGAGATCCATCGACGGAAGGCGGAAGGACTCGCGCCAGTATCGTGCATACGACCGGGTCGAAGCCCTGATCAGATCATCCGGGACCTGTTCGGGGGGGACCCCGAGAACGCGGGAAAGATTGCGGCGCAGTTGCTTCGGTCCGCCGTTCCGACGAGCAGCGAAGTCGGCTCCCGTATCGAACAGCCGCGTCGCGACGCGTTCCGGCAAGAGTCGAACCAGCCGCCATCCCGCCGCGTATCCGAGGTCCGAGAGACGCTCGGCCGCCTTCATACCCGGTCCTCGCCGTTCACGACCGCTCCCCATCCTCGGTATCCGTCTCACACGTCGAGTCCGATGTCGGCGCGATCGGTAGCAGTTCGCGCGCACCCGGAGAGTCCCGCACGGCGAGTACGCGCTGGAACACTGTGATGACCGACCCCGCGGCGAGCAACCACATCGCTATGTGGATCGCCCAGTCGAGACCGAGACCGGTCAACCCGGAACCGACCAGCACGATCACGAGACGATCGGGGCGCTCGATGAGACCCCCGTCGGCCGACAGACCGCTGGCTTCGGCACGTGCCTTCGCATACGAGATCACCTGCGAGCACACGAGGCAGATCAGCGTCGCGATCAGCAGCGGCCTGCTCTGCTCGTGATAGACGGCCCACCAGGCCAGACCGGCGAAGATCGCTCCGTCTGCGACCCGATCGCACGTGGCATCCAGTACCGCTCCGAAACGTGTTCCGCCGCCGCGGGCACGTGCCATTGCACCGTCGAGCATGTCGAACATCACGAACAACCAGATGACGAGTGTGCCGACGAAGAGGTGGCCCGAAGGAAACAGCGTGAGGGCAGCCGCGATCGTTGCAACAGTGCCGATAATGGTTACGGCATCCGGGGTCAGGCCCGTGCGGATCAAGGCGTGACCGAGCGGTGCGGTCACTTTCGAAACCGATGCGCGACCGAAGAAGCTCAGCATCCCGAGACCCCCGACTTCCCCTTCGACCGACGTGTCCGGAACCAGATCCTGCCACGACGCACCGTCCGACCATGGGTGTGGTCAGGGACTGGTCCGCCTTCGGCAGGCGCTACTCGTCCCATGCCGAAGCCAGCAATGCGCGGGTGTCGCGCAGCAGCTGCACCATCACCTTGGATCCGCCGAGGACTGTGATGAAGTTCGCGTCACCACCCCACCGGGGCACCACGTGAAGATGCAGGTGTTCGGAGAGCGAACCACCCGCAGCGGCACCCAGATTGAGCCCGACGTTGAACCCGTGGGGACGGGACACTTTCTTGATCACTCGAAGTGCCCGCTGAGCGAACGCCATGAGCTCGGTGCTCTCATCGACCGTGAGGTCCTCGAGGTTCGCCACCCGCCGGTACGGCACCACCATGAGGTGGCCCGGGTTGTAGGGATAGAGATTGAGCACCGCGTACACGGATTCGCCGCGGGCGACGACCAGCCCCTCTTCGTCGGCCATCTTGGGGATCTCGGTGAACGGCTCATACGGCTCGCTCCGCAATCCCGGAGATTCGGTGATGTACGACATCCGATGCGGGGACCACAGCCGCTGCAGGTGGTCGGATTCGCCGACCCCTCGGTCGATCATCGAGTCGGACGTGTCTGCCGGCCCCGGAGTTCCCTCGCCCGTCAAGAGGTCGCTCCCCGTTCCACCGGACGCACCAGCTCCGCAGTGGGAGAAGCGTTGTCGCGTCGACGAACCCACTCGGCGATGATGCTCACGGCCTCGTCGGCGGGCACACCGTTGACCTGGGTACCGTCGCGGAACCGGAAGCTCACCGCACCGGCGGCGACGTCGCGTTCGCCGGCGAGCAGCATGAAGGGAACCTTCTGCGTGGTGTGCGTTCGGATCTTCTTCTGCATGCGATCGTCGGACACATCCACCTCGGCGCGAATCCCGGCCGACTTCAGTTTGCCGACGACGTCGAAGAGGTGCTCCTCGAACTCGGCAGCGACCGGGATACCGACCACCTGGACCGGCGAGAGCCATGCGGGGAACGCACCGGCGTAGTGCTCGGTGAGCACACCGAAGAACCGCTCGATCGAGCCGAACAGTGCACGGTGGATCATCACCGGGCGATGCTTGGCACCGTCGGATCCGGTGTATTCGAGTTCGAACCGCTCGGGGAGGTTGAAGTCGAGTTGGATCGTCGACATCTGCCAGTTGCGACCGAGCGCGTCGTTGACCTGTACCGAAATCTTCGGTCCGTAGAAGGCGGCGCCGCCCGGATCGGGCACGAGGTTCAGCCCCGAGGACTCCGCGACCTCACGCAGCGTGTCGGTGGCGGTCTCCCACAACTCGTCGCTACCGACGAACTTCTTGGGGTTCTTGGTCGAGAGCTCGAGGTAGTAGTCGTCGAGTCCGTAATCCTTCAGTAGATCGAGGATGAACTCGAGGACGGTGGTCAGCTCGTCGCGCATCTGCTCGGGGGTGCAGAAGATGTGCGCGTCGTCCTGGGTCATGCCCCGCACACGTGTGAGTCCGTGGACGACACCGGACTTCTCGTAGCGATAGACGGAGCCGAACTCGAACATGCGGAGCGGAAGCTCGCGGTAGGAACGCCCTCGCGACCGGAAGATCAGGTCGTGCATCGGGCAGTTCATCGGCTTGAGGTAGTAGTCCTGGCCGGGTTTGCGGATCGTGCCGTCGTCGTTCAGTTCCTCGTCGATGTGCATCGCCGGGAACATGCCGTCCTTGTACCAATCGAGGTGACCCGAGACCTCGTAGAGGTGCCCCTTGGTGATGTGCGGAGTGTTGACGAAGTCGTATCCGGCGTCGACATGGCGCTGACGCGAGTAGTTCTCCATCTCCTGGCGGATGATGCCGCCCTTGGGATGGAACACCGGAAGACCCGAACCGAGCTCGTCAGGGAACGAGAACAGGTCGAGTTCGGCGCCCAGCTTGCGGTGATCGCGGCGCTCGGCCTCGGCGAGCAGTTCCAGGTGGCGGTCGAGTGCATCGGTGGACTCCCACGCGGTGCCGTAGATCCGCTGGAGGCCGGCGTTGTCCTGGTCGCCTCGCCAGTACGCGGCGGAGCTGCGGGTGAGTTTGAACGCGGGAATGAACTTGGTGGTCGGGATGTGCGGGCCGCGGCACAGGTCCTTCCACACGACCTCGCCCGTGCGCGGGTTGAGGTTGTCGTAGATGGTGAGCTCGGCGCCCCCGACCTCCATGATCTCGGGATCATCGATGCCTGACTTGTCGTCGATCAGCTCGAGCTTGAACGGCTCGTTCTTCAGTTCGTCGCGGGCATCCTCGAGGTTCTCGACGACGCGGCGGGAGAAGCGCTGCGCGTCCTTGACGATCTTCTTCATCCGCTTCTCGAGCTTCGCGAGATCCTCGGGAGTGAAGGGGCGCTCGACCTGGAAGTCGTAGTAGAAGCCGTCCTTGATCGGCGGGCCGATACCGAGCTTGGCATCGGGGAACTCCTGCTGCACGGCCTGCGCCAGAACATGCGCGGTCGAGTGCCGGATGACGCTGCGGCCGTCCTCGGTGTCCGCGGCGACTGCCTCGACCTCGGCGTCGGTCTCCGGCGTCCACGACAGATCGCGCAGGTCCCCCTCGGAGTCGCGGACGACGACGATCGTGTCGGGTCCCTTGACCGGCAATCCGGCTTCGCGCACAGCGGCGCCGGCAGTGGTTCCCGCTGGCACCCGGACGAGCGTGGCTGTTTTCGCGGATGCGGGCGTGGTCACTGGCTGGACTCCTCGGCTCGATGCCTGTTCTCGGGGGGTGCTGCCCGACGCGGCACAGCGCGTCGGCAACCTCCCCATGCTATCGATATGCGCTCACACAGCGAACACAGGGCGTGCCGGAACGAAACACGGTTGCGGCATCCGAAATTCTCAGAGCGAGTGCAGCCCTGTGAGTACCCGTTCGAGAAGTTCGCTGCCCGGCCCGACCCGGTCCACCGTGCTGTGGACGGTCAGGATGCCCGCCCCCGCGAGGTCGCCGATCAGCACACGGGCGACCCCGAGGGGGATTCCCGCCAGAGCGGCCACCTCCATGGTCGAGCGCGGTTGTGCGCACAGACCGACGACCACCCGGTGTTCCTCGGCGAACTTGCCTGCCATCAGGCTCGTCGAGGACGGGACCGTGGACACGAGGGCCTCGAGCGGCAGGTCCATATCGCTCCGGGTACGGCCACCGATACGGACGAAGGGCCTCACGAACGATGATGTGCGATCTTCCAATTTTCCGACTCCCCCAGCGCTTTCGTACCCAGTTCCGTCGAACGTCCGATCCCTCGCGCGGGACACCCGGGGCCCCGTCTCAGTGACAGCGGCCTGTGCTGCGGTGGTCGGCGTCCCCCCTTCGGCCGACGGCGGAGCGACAACATTCGACTCCGACGACCACTCCCCCTCTTCAGGGGGCGAATATACAAGATCGTCCCGCTTCATGCGGTGACGTGGACGCCGGGACCCGAAGCGGGCACCGGTCGTCCCCACGGTCTGCCATGCGCCATCTGCGACACTCATCCTGCACATCCTCCTCGAACCACCGCGGTCTGTCCCGACCTCGCCCACGCGGACATCGGTGGCCGCAGACGCGCACATCGTCGAGCCGGCAACGAACCTCTCGTCGGCCGGATCACGCAACTCCCGCTGCGTTCGACAGTTGCATGCCAAGATACGCAAAAAGGGCACCCTGTGCAGGGTGCCCTTGTGCGGACCTGTGGTCCCGGCTGGGATCGAACCAGCGACCTCCCCGGTGTGAACGGGACGCTCTTCCACTGAGCCACGGGACCGCGCCGCTTTGCAGCGGCTCGAACGCAAAGAAACTTAACACGCCCCTGCGCGCGAACACGAATCAGCAGTTCACACTGAGTTTTCGGAATTGCGCACGACCGACCGCTCGCCACCAGCTCCTCCGAATCCAGCCGCGCAGGGCAGCGCCCCCTCGAGTAACGGAGCAACAGGACGCGTAACTCGGCGGCACATCGGGCGCGAGCAGCCCTCGCCGCCCCATCTACTCAGCGCACATTCCTGTCTCTCTCTCGAGCACTCGAAACCCCTCTCACACCGCCCACACAGCACTTCCAACGCCATCCTTGCCGAGTTTTCTTGCGTTGACCTGCAGATTTGTGTGATTCCGCGATGGTCGGCTAAGTTTTTAACCGCACCACGGAGAGCACAACGCCACGGTGCGNTAAGTTTTTAACCGCACCACGGAGAGCACAACGCCACGGTGCGAATGCGGATGTAGCGCAGCTGGTAGCGCATCACCTTGCCAAGGTGAGGGTCGCGGGTTCGAATCCCGTCATCCGCTCGAGAGGTTGGACTCGACCTTTCATGGTGGAGTGGCCGAGTGGTGAGGCAACGGCCTGCAAAGCCGTGCACACGGGTTCGATTCCCGTCTCCACCTCGCGCGATTAGCTCAGCGGGAGAGCGCTTCCCTGACACGGAAGAGGTCACTGGTTCAATCCCAGTATCGCGCACCAGGGTCGATCAGCACGTGGATCAGCCCCAGGTTTCACCACAACGTGCACACGCGGATGTAGCGCAGCTGGTAGCGCATCACCTTGCCAAGGTGAGGGTCGCGGGTTCGAATCCCGTCATCCGCTCCACACCGGCGTTGGAAGCCGGCGCGATTAGCTCAGCGGGAGAGCGCTTCCCTGACACGGAAGAGGTCACTGGTTCAATCCCAGTATCGCGCACCAGGGTCGATCAGCACGTGGATCAGCCCCAGGTTTCACCACAACGTGCACACGCGGATGTAGCGCAGCTGGTAGCGCATCACCTTGCCAAGGTGAGGGTCGCGGGTTCGAATCCCGTCATCCGCTCCACACCGGCGTTGGAAGCCGGCGCGATTAGCTCAGCGGGAGAGCGCTTCCCTGACACGGAAGAGGTCACTGGTTCAATCCCAGTATCGCGCACCAGAAGTATCAAAGTCCCCCTTCGGAATCCGAAGGGGGACTTTGCGTTCCTGATCAGTGGACGGTGCCGAGCCGGTTCACACCGGCAATCATGGCGCGCAGCGTGGACTCGGTTGCACTCTGCCCGATTCCCATCGCCCACCCCCGACGGTCCCCGTGACCGCAGAGGAGGAACGTCGCCGGTGCTCCACCGACTTCGCCCTGATGAAACGACAGGATCTCGAGGTGAATGCCGAGGCTGTGGAGCATTGCCGTCATTCCTGCCACCGGACCGTTCGTGACAGCCGATGCGGTGTGTATCGACGCACCCACCGCAAGTGTTGCCTCATACGAGCTGCGGCCCGCGGACACCGCTGTGACCGCCCATGCCCCCATACGCACCGGACCGTTCTGCGGTCCGTAGAGGGCTGCGAACTCATCCCAGGTGAGTCCCGCAACCTCGGCCCGCAACGGCATGGGCAGCCGGCCTTGCCAATACTGACCTTGCCGAGACCGGTCTCGCCGAGATGACACGGGAATGCTTGCCTCAGCCGAAGCGGACATGTGGACAGCGTTCGAATCGAAGGCGTTCATCGAAGGGTTCTTCCGCGAGAAGGAAGGACCGACACGTAGCTCAGGGACCCGCAGCGAGGGGTCGGTCCGAATCAGACCCCGCTACGGCGGTGAACTACGAGTACGCGCTTCATGACACTCACCCTAGGACGTACATGTGACGAGTGCAAACGTCGAGCCTCGGAGCATGTGACGAAACCGTGACCGCGTGAATCGGGCCGCAACTTGGAAGCTGAGGAATCCCTCATGTATCGTGAGAAGTGCCATCCCCCCCGATGGTAATGAACCCCAGCCATGACCCCCCATCCAAGGCTGGGGTTCAGCCATTTTCGGGATTCTCCAGTTCGGGATTCTCCAGTTTCGGGATTCTCCAGGTCGGTACGCGGGAGTCCGACTACGGCTGCTTCACTTGAACCATGCCGCCCCCACTCGAAGAAACCACCGCTCCTGTATCTGTGAAACGCGCAGGCATCTGGGATGCCGAGAGCATCGCCGACGTGGCGGCAGCGACGTTCCCGTTGGCATGCCCACCCGATGCAACGGGTGCGGACATTGCCGCCTTCATCGAGACCGCACTCACGGCAGAGCGCTTCAGTGAATATCTGACGGACCCCGCCAGAACTGTTCTCAAGGCCACGATCGAAGGTGAGATCGTCGGGTATCTCATGGCAATCGACGCACCACCCGACGATCCGGCGATTGCAGCGTTGCTCACCGCGCGTCGGTCGATCGAGATCAGCAAGTTCTATGTGCTCTCCGGTCGGCACGGCACGGGGGTCTCGAACGCACTCATGGGCGCCGCCGTAGAGCTCGGACGTTCTGGCGGCCACGCCGGATTGTGGCTCGGCGTCAATCAGCAGAACGCGCGAGCCCGTCGCTTCTATGCGAAACAAGGTTTCGAGGTCGTAGGCGAACGCAGATTCACGGTGGGGTCGCAGGTCCACGAGGACTACGTGATGCAACGCATCCTGTGAATGGCCGTCTCAGGAACGCACCAGCGCCGGAACTGCCGGCAGATCCGGACCTGTGAACCGGAACTGCCGACCGGACGGCAAGGTCAGGCGGGGACCTCGAAACGCGACAGCGCGAGAAGGCGCGAGGTGGCGCGCAGATACTTCTTGCGGTAGCCGCCGGCCACCATCTCGGGAGTGAAGATCTCGTCGAGCTTCGCTCCTGCAACCGTCACGGGGACACTCGCGTCGTAGAGCCGGTCGGCGAGGACCACCAGTCGAAGTGCAACGGACTGGTCCTGGGCCGGGTGGACGCCGTTGAGGAACACCGCGCTGACACCCTCGACCAGTTTCCCGTAGCGCGACGGGTGGAGCGTACTGAGGTGGGCACACAACTCGTCGAAATCGTCGAGCGTCGCGCCTGGAATCTCGTTGGCACGTTCGACGAGGACCTTCGAGTCGACCGGTTCGGGTGCAGGTGGAAGGTCCCGGTGACGATAGTCGGGACCGTCGACGCGCAGTGTCTCGAAGATGGAACCGAGCTTCTTGATCTCACGGAGGAAGTCCTGCGCAGCGAACCTGCCCTCGCCGAGCTGCCCGGGAAGGGTATTGGAAGTGGCGACGATCGACACACCGCGCGCCGACAACTCGGTCAGCAGCCTCGACACGAGCATCGTGTCGCCGGGATCGTCGAGCTCGAACTCATCGATGCACAACACGCTGTGACTCGACAGCTCCTCGACAGCCTTGTTGAAACCGAGCGCACCGACGACATGGGTGAGTTCGACGAAGGTGCCGAAGGCTTTGGGCGAGGGTGCACTGTGGAAGATCGAGGCCAAGAGGTGCGTCTTGCCCACGCCGAATCCGCCGTCGAGGTAGAGACCCGCACCCGTGGACGGAGCCTTCCTGCCGAACAACCCGCGCTTGCCGCTGCGGATCTTGCCGACCTTACCGACGAAAGTTTCGGCCGCAGCAACGGCCGCTGCCTGACTGGGCTGTTCGGGATCCGGAATGTACGACGCGAAACTCACCTCGTCGAACATGGCGGGCGGCACCATCTGTGCCACAAGTTGGTCTGCGGGCACCACCGGATTCCGGTCGACGAGGCGTTCGTGCATTACACCAGGATAGTGGCGGCAAATGGCACATCCAGCACAGGACCGGGTAATGGGACCTACTTCACAGACCCTTCACGGTGAGTTCACCGAATCGGAGCAGGAGAACGGTACGCGGCCTCGGCGTCCGAGCGCACCGGTGCGCACCGTCACTGCGCGCACCTGGCAGGCTGTCCGCATGCGCAGAACCGGGGTGCTCGCTGTGTGTTGGCTCGCAGTTGCGTCGGTGGTGGCCGCGTGCGGAGCGGGTCCCTCGATCCGTCCCGATGTGGCTGTCGTCCAGGACGTGGGAGGCGAGCAACCGGCCGAACCCGAACAACGCGACCCGGGTACGGCCCAGCTCCCGGTACCGCAGAACGACCTTGCGTGGCGCGATTGCACCGCCGAGACGATCGACGGTTTCGCACTGCCTCCGGGCCCTGCGGGGCTCGTTCTCGAGTGCGCCCAGGTTCCTGCACCGATCGACGTGACAGGGACCGTACCCGGAACGTTCCCCCTCGGAGTGCTCCGGGCACGGCTTTCCGAGACTCCCGGCGACGTCGCCCCACTGGTTGTGACCACCGGCTCCGATCTCCCGTCGAGTCGCGCGCTCGCCGCACTCGCTACGGGCCCGATGTCGGCGACCCTGACCGCGCGCCCTCTGGTCGCCGTCGACCGTCGTGGACTCGGGATGTCCCAGGAGATCGACTGCATCTTCGGCGCCGATCGCCGCGCCCTTTCCGACCTCGGGCAGTTCGGTCGCAGCGGTGAAGCGTCCGATCGCGTCGCCGAACTCGGTCGGCAGGCGACCATCTCGTGTACCGACTACCTGCAGCCACAGCAACTGATGTTCGGCGCCTCCCACGCCGCGAGCGATATCGAGCAGCTGCGCCGCGCCTGGGATGTCGATCGGTTGGGGCTGCTCGGTATCGGTAACGGCGCGACGGTTGCGCTCGCGTACGCGGCGGCGTACCCGGGCGGAGTCGGGCGGCTGCTCCTCGACTCGCCCGCGGCAGCGACGGCAGACGCCGAACTGCTCGCCGAATCCGCTGCACGAGGCGCAGAAGCCGCCGTCGACGACTTCGCCCGCCGCTGCGCCGCACTGGAGTGTTCGCTGGGGCCGGACCCGCGCGGAGCGATCGAGGATCTCTACGGTCGCGCCGCGGACGGTCTCCTCGCGCCGGTGTCGTCGAATGCCCTCCTCACCGCGCTCACCGCGTTCCTGGGCACCCCACGTGCCGACCTACAGGCCCGTATCCGCGAACTGTCCGACATCCTTGCCGCAGCCAGGGACGGTGACGTCATGCCACTGCTCGAATCCGTGGGCACGGCAGAAGCGATGCTGACGACCGACGGCCAATGGGTGTCACAGTGCAGCGACGGGCAGCGATGGCCGACGGCGATGCGCGCCGCTGAACTTCAGAAGTCGTGGTCCACGACGTATCCGTTGTTCGGGAGTGATGCCGCCGTCGCGGCGACCTCGTGTGCGGCGTGGCCGAGCATGGCGCCGCCGCCCCTTCCGGCAGCACTCGACGTACCGGTCCTCGTCACCAGCGCGGCAGCCGACCCCATCGTCGGAAATGCAGGCTTGGATTCGGTGACCGGCGCGCTGACCGCGAGCGGTATCCGATGGACGGCACTCGCGTGGCAGGGGGCCGGGTATTCCGCAACGCTCCATTCGGCCTGCGCGCAAAGTCGCGCAGAAGCGTATGTGGCAAACGGAGAGCTTCCACCGAACGGGAGCCTCTGCCCGGCCTGATCGCAGCTGCGCGGAGCGCCTGGATGCGCCGTTCGGTCCGGTTGCGGTGTACCGTGCCGTAGTGTTCCTCAGCAGTCTCGAGCCTCGCACCGCCCGCACCACAGCGGAAGTGGTCAAGTACGTCGTATGGCCACTGGCCGTACTGACGGTGTTGCATCGGGTCGTCATCAAGGCCGTCAACGGCTTCCGAACCGATGATTTCAAGCCCGTGTACGAGGCTGCACTGGCATTCCTCAATCGCCGCCCGGTGTATACCGCCAACTTCGACTGGGTGGACCCGCATTACCTGTACCCACCGTCGGGGACTCTGCTGATCTCACCGATCGCCGTGATCGACCCGGAACGCTCGCGCTGGTTGTTCATCCTCGCGAACGCCGTCGCGATCCTGATCGCGCTGTACCTGTTGTTGCGGATGTTCGGGTTGCGTCTCGATTCTCCGGTCGCACCGATTCTCGTGCTGGCCGCGTTCTCGTCCGAGACGGTCACGAACACGCTCGTCTTCACCAATATCAACGGTCTCGTGTTGCTCGGCGAGGTCGCCTTCCTGGCGCTGCTGCTCAAACGTCGAGACCTCTGGGCGGGCGCCGCACTCGGTCTCACCTTCGCCGTGAAACCCATTTTGGCGCCTCTGCTGCTGTTGGCGCTGGTGCGGGGCCAGTGGAAGGTTTTCGTCACCGCTGCCGCTGTTCCCATTGCATTGACGGCCATCGCGTGGCCGTTGTCGGTCGATGCGTGGCAGTTCGTCGAGCACACCGTTCCGTACCTTCTCGAATCGCGGGACTATTTCAACAGCGCGATCGTGGGCAACGGGATGTACTACGGTCTGCCCGGCTGGCTGGTCATAGGCCTGCGGGCCGTGCTGGGTCTGATGGTCGTGGCATCGATGTGGTTGCTGTACCGCTACTGCCGCGACGATGAACTGTTCTTCGTCTGCACCAGCGCCGGCGTGCTTCTCGGCGCATCATTCCTGCTCACCTCGCTCGGCCAGATGTACTACTCCATGATGCTGTTCCCGCTGCTGATGACTGTGCTGCTGCCGAATTCGGTCATGCGGAACTGGCCCGCGTGGCTCGCCGTCTACGGGTTCCTCAGCTACGACTCGTGGTTGTCCGGTCGCTGGGTCGAAGCCGGTCGTGCAGCGGAGTACATGAAGACGACGTTCGGCTGGTCTCTGCTCCTGATCGTCATTTTCGCTGTGCTCCTCGATCGCTATCTGGCCGCCCGCCGCGAGGGCCGCCTCGATGGCGGTATCGAGCCGTCACACTTGTTGCGATCTACCCGGTCGAGTACCACCGCACGGTCGAAGCCGGATCAGGAACCTGAACCAGAAGTCGCAACACCGTGATCCGACTGCCGGCCACCCGTACCCGACCGGACACACCTCATGGCACAGTCGGTCGCTCACCGCTAGCGTGGATGCCATGACTATCCCTCCCCGGTCGGAACCCGCGCCGAAGGTCACCCACAGCGACGACGAGTGGCGCGCCAAGCTGACGCCCGAGGAATACGCCGTGCTTCGCCGGGCGGGGACGGAACGCCCATTCACCGGCGAATACACCGACACCGATACCGAGGGTGTCTACGAGTGCCGCGCGTGCGGTGCGGAATTGTTCCGTAGCTCGGAGAAGTTCCACTCGCATTGCGGCTGGCCGTCGTTCTTCGATCCGGCGGAGTCCGACGCCGTGATCCTCCGCACCGACGACAGCCTCGGAATGCGGCGGGTCGAGGTACTGTGCGCGTCGTGCCATAGCCACATGGGCCATGTATTCGAGGGCGAGGGGTATCCGACTCCCACCGATCAGCGGTACTGCATCAACTCGATCTCCCTGCGCCTGGTTCCGACGGACTGATACCTGCCGCCGACAGTGCTCGCCACAGCGCATCGGGCCGGTCGGTGGTGGGCAGAGGCTCCACGAGCTGGAACGAACAGCCGATACCTCGTGCGGCACCGTCGGCCTTCTCGCTGTCGCCGATCATGAGGGTGCGAGCAGGATCCACGTCCAGCATGTCGACGGCGTGCCGGAAGATCTCCGGTTCCGGCTTCACCGCACCGACCTCGAACGAGAGTGTGAACACCGAGACGAGGTCGTCGATTCCGAGCACAGCGAACGCCGGCCGGATATCGAAGGCAATGTTGCTGAGCACGCCGATGCGATAGCCGTCACCCGACAGGGCTTCTATCACCGGGACCGTGTCGGGATAGACGGTCCAGCACGCGGGGTCCGTCACTTTGGCGTACAGATTCCGTGCCTGCTGCGGATCGGCGACACCGGACCTTCTCAGCACCGTGAGATATGCCTCCCGATGCCAGGCCGGGTCGCGGTCACGATTGGTCCAGGCATGGTGCTCCTCGGCATCCATCTCCACCGGTTGCCCGGTCGGTGCAGTGAGGCGTCGCATCAGTTCTGCCTGCTGGTGCACATCGAACGGCGCACCGCCGCTGTCGGTGATCTGCTCCATCCAACTGTCGTCCTCCTCGAGCCTGAAAAGCGTGCCGGAGAAGTCGAACAGGACCGCGTCGAAGGGATTCGTGCCCATACTTCGAAGGCTAGCTGTTCCTGTCGATGCCGGGCGGATCTCAGAGACCGTACATTCCGTCGATCAGGCCCTTGGCGATCGTGGTGGCCGGGTCACGGCCGTCGGCGCCTGGCGCCAGGTTCGCCCACACGATCAGTGTGATGCCGTTCTCCGGATCGGACCCCATGAACGAGTTGTATCCCGGAAGCTCTCCGGTGTGCCCGTACATCGGGCCCATCTTCGCGATGCCCCAGCCGTAGCCCGCCGCATCCGGCGTGGACGGATCGGTCGGGACGATGCTGTCCATTCGCTGCTGCTGCAGCTCCGCGTCGAGCACCGAACCGTTCGTAAGTGCCTCGACCCATGTGGCCAGGTCCTCGGCGGTTGCGATGCCTGCGCCTGCCGACCAGGCCCACGACGGATTGGTGTTCGTGACGTCCGTAGGGGCAAGCGTTCCGTTCTCGGCTTCGGTCTGCATCTCCTCCGGCAGAGCCGGGTCGGTGAGGGTGAGCATGTTCGTGCCGAAGAAGTAGCCGTGGGAGTAGGGCGTCGGTAGCTCCACCTCGGTCGGGTCGGGGAACGAGGAATCGGACATCCTGGCCGGCCTGAATATCCGTTCGTCGAAGATATCCGGCAACGGCTTGCCGTCGAGTTGGACCGCGATCAGACCGAGCAGCACATAGTTGGTGTTCGAGTAGTGGTAGCCCTCCCCCGGCGGGAAATACGGTGGGTTCGCAAACCCGAGAGCGAGCAACTCGTCGGGTTGCCACACCCGCCCCGGATCGTTGTCGAGTGCCTCGTTGAGTTCCGGTGTCTCGCTGTAGTTGTACAGCCCGGAACGCATGTTCAACAGCTGCTCGATCGTGATGTTCTCGCCGTTGGGAACGTCCGGACGATGCTTCGATACCGGATCGGACAGTGACAGTGCACCTTCGGACACCATCTGCAGGATGACCGTGGCCGTCCAGGTCTTCGTGTTGGAGCCGACGCGAATATGGTCGTCGAGGGAGACCTGCTCACCCCCGTCATGCTCGGTGGTCCCGTAGGTCGCGGTGATGGTGCCGGAGGGCGTCCGAAGCAGCGCGACCGCGCCGGGGAGCAAAAACTCCTGCGCTCCGGATTCGAGAGCCAACTGTAGTTCGGCTTGATCCACCGGAGTCGGGGCCCCGGCCTCGGACGCCTCGGAACCCGACGTCTCCGACACCGTGCCCGAAGGGGTTTCCGACACCGTGCCCGAAGAGGAGGATGCGTCCCCACCCGAGTCCGTACACGCGCCGGCGAAGAGGATCAATGCCACCGCGGCGCCGGCAGCCCGCAGACGACGATCGTTGACTGCACAACGCTTCATGAGCACTCAGAATACTGCGACACCACCGACGGAAGTGATGAAACTCACAGATGAAGCAGGATCGTCGGTGGATCGTACGCGCGGATCGGTGGCAACTCCCCCACGAAGAGCTCGATCTCGACGAGCACATGCTGCCCCGTGCAGCCCTGAGACAGACGTGACGTACCCACATCGGCCGTGAGCACGTTCGGGTTTCCGTGCACGCACATGGACTCGGGGTCTTCCGGGTCGTAGGGGTCGTACCACGCTCCGGTCGAGAGCTGAACGACGCCGCGCAGCACCCCGTCGTCGAGCACCACCCCGGCAAGACAGGCGCCACGGTCGTTGAACACCCGAACCACATCACCTTCCGAGAGGTTGCGTGCCTCGGCATCGCCCGGGTGCATCCGGATCGGCTCGCGGCCCCGAATCTTCGACGCCTGACTGAAGGCACCGTGATCGAGCTGACTGTGGAGCCGGGTCCTCGGCTGATTCGCGATGAGATGCAGTGGGAACTGCTCAGCGCGTGCGCCGCCGAGCCACTCCTCGGGCTCGTACCACTTCGGATGGCCTGCGCAGTCCTCGTAGCCGAATCCGTCGATGTCCGCGGAGAAGATCTCGATGCGGCCGCTCGGGGTCCGAAGCGGGTCGCGTTGCGGGTCGTCGCGAAACTCTTCGAACAACGTCAGATCGTCCTCGGTGCGCATCCGCACGTGACCGTGACCCCAGAACTCGTCGAACTCGGGTGGGTCCTCCACCCTGGCCGGATCTGCGAGAACGAATCCGCGCCACTGCTCGTAGAGATATTCGAGCCACTCCTGTGCGCTGCGCTTCTCGGTGAACCGGTCGCCGAAACCCAGCCGGTACGCGAGCGCCGAGAATGTGTCGTAGTCGTCGCGGGCGTCCTCGAATCGGGGTACAGCCGCGTGCATCGCAACGAGTAGCGGATCGCTGCGCGTACAGGTCAGGTCGTTGCGTTCGAGGGTCGTGGTGGACGGCACCACGATGTCGGCGTGCTTGGCCATCGGGGTCCAGTACGGATCGTGGACCACGATCGTGTCGGGGCGTCCGAGTGCGCGGCGGAGCCGGCCGATGTCCTGATGGTGATGGAACGGATTCCCGCCCGCCCAGTAGACGAGCCGGATGTCGGGAAACGTGTATCGGTTGCCGTCGTAGTCGAACTTCTCCCCCGGTCGCAACAACAGATCGGAGATCGCGGCCACCGGTATGAAATCGTCCACCTCGTTGTTCCCCTGGAACAGGGTGGGCAGTGGATACGGCACCGGCGCGGTGCCGGGCTCGTTCATCGACCCGTACCCGTGGCCGAAGCCTCCGCCCGGCAGACCGATCTGTCCGAGCATGGCGGCCAGAGTGATTCCGGCCCACGGCGCCTGCTCCCCGAACCGCACACGTTGCAGCGACCACGACACGGTCACCAACGTCCGTGAGGATGCCATTCGGCGTGCGAGTCCGGTCAACGTATCCGCGGACAGTCCCGACAACTCCGCCGCCCACTGCGGCGACTTCCGGATCCCGTCCGTCCCGCCGAGCAGGTAGTCCTCGAACTTGTCGTAGCCGGTGCAGTACCGGTCGAGGAATCGGCGGTCGGCGAGGCCCTCGGTGGCCAGGACGTAGGCCAGCGCCAGCATGATCGCGACATCGCTCCCCGGCCGCGGTGCGAGCCACTCGCACTCGCCGTGTGTGTCGTCGCGCAGGGGGCTGATCGACACGATACGGCCCCCGCGGGCCCGCATCCCGTCGAGTGCGTCGCGGGTCGGGTGGTCGCTGTTTCCACCGTCGTTGATGGAGGTGTTCTTGACGGGGACACCGCCGAAACACACGAAGAGTTCCGTGTGCCCGGCGATGAGATCCCAGTGGGTCGAGCGCGCGAACAGTTTCCAGTGGGTGCCGACGACGTGTGGCATGACCACACCGGTCGCGCCGAGCGAATAGCTGTGCACCGACCGCGTGTATCCACCGAACATCTTGAGAAAACGGTGAACCTGGCTCTGCGCGTGATGGAACCGTCCGGGCGCCGACCATCCGTACGAGCCGCCGTAGATCGAGCGATTGCCGTAACGATCCGCGACCCGACGCAATTCACGCGCGAGCAGCTCGGTCAGTTCGTCCCACGACACGGCGACGAATTCGTCGCTCCCCCGGCGCGTGGTCGGACCCGGTCCGTTCTCGAGCCACCCGCGGCGCACCACCGGACCGGCGATGCGAGCGCGATGCCGCACCGAACCCGGCACGTTCGCGAGAATGGGTGACGGGTCGCGGTCTCCCGCGAAGGGATGCACGGCGACGACCTCGCCACCGCGCGCCTCCGCCGAATACATCCCCCAGTGCGCCATGTGCGAGTACCTCGCGTGCGCCATGTGCGAGTACCTCGCGTGCGCCATGCGGGAATTCCGCGGCCCGTCGGACAACATCAGGGAAGCGAGGCGATCAACGGCTCCGGCGCCACCCGCGGCCCCGAGAAGAACGGTGTCTCCTCACGGACGTGCCGCCGCGCCTCGGTGGCACGCAGATCGCGCATCAGGTCGACGATCCGATCGAGGGCAGGTGCCTCGAACGCGAGGATCCATTCGTAGTCGCCCAGCGCAAATGCCGGGACCGTATTGGCACGCACATCCGGGTACGGACGAGCCTCCTTGCCGTGGTCCGCGAGCATCGTGCGACGTTCAGCATCGGGAAGGAGATACCAGTCGTAGGACCGCACGAACGGGTACACGCAGATGTAGTCACCCGGCTCCTCCCCTGCGACGAACGCCGGAAGGTGGCTCTTGTTGAACTCCGCAGGCCGGTGCAGCGCAGTGTTCGACCACACTGCGGTACTCGCGCGCCCGAGGATCGTGGTGCGGCGGAAGTCCGCGTAGAACTTCTGCAGATCCTCGATGCGCTCGGCGTGGGTCCAGATCATGAAGTCTGCGTCGGCGCGCATCCCTGCAATGTCGTAGATCCCGCGCACGATCACATCGGTGCCGTCGAACGAGGCGAGGAACTTCTGGAAGTCCTCAACGGCCTCGGTGCGATCTTCACCGAGCGCGCCCGGCGTGACCTGGAACACCGACCACATCGCGTAGCGAAGCGTGGAATTGAGCTTTTCGAAATCGAGACGTGCCATACCCTCATCCTGCCACTCGTGTTGCAAGCCGTGCTGCGGCCTTTGTGCCTGATTCGACACACGCGGGAACGCCCACTCCGTGCAGCATCGCACCGGCTACGGCAAGGCCCTCGATTCCGTCGATCTCCCGCTCGAACGCCGCAACGATCTCGGTGTGTCCGGCCCGGTACTGGGGCAGGCCTCCGTGCCACCGCTGCACGAAAGCCGCCTTGGGTTCGTCGTCGACGCCCGTCACCGTAGCGAGGTCGGCGCGGGCAAGGGTGATCAGCTGTTCTTCGGTTGCATCGACAAGCCTGTCGTCGCCGAACCTGCCGAACGACACGCGGACGAGGGAGACATCCCGTTCGGCGAGGTGCGGCCACTTCCGTCCGGACAGCGTAAAAGCCTTGGCCGACAATTCCTCTCCCGTGGCGACGAGGATGCCGGAGTTCTGCGGCAGCGCCGCCGCCGACGGCAACGCGAGCGACACCGTCACCGACGATGCAAGCGGAATCTCGGCGGCGTGCGCCGCGGCGGCCGGGACCGGTCCGGCCAGCAGGGCGGCCACTTCCGGTGCCGGTACCGCCAGGATCACGCCGTCGACCTCGCCGAGCGGATCGAGTGACCAGCGATCCCCGACACGACGCAGGTTCGACGCCACGGTTCCGGTGTGGATCTCCGCGTCAGCAGCCTGTGCGAGCGCGTCGAGGAGGACTCCATAGCCGCCGCGCAAGGTGCCGAAGACCGGCTTGCCGGACGGAGCCGGCAGCGCGCTCGCGACCGCCTCGGTCAGGCTCGCCGCACCGTCGTCGAGTGCGCGCGCGAGTGTCGGCACCGTGGCACGAACCCCGGCTGTATCGGAAAGGCCGGAGTAGACGCCACCGAGCAGCGGGTCGACGCTGCGGCGCACGACCTGCTCGCCGAACCGCGACCCCACCAATTCCGCGACCGACATATCGCCGTCGGTGTCCCACCTCAGTGGGGTCTCGGGCTCCCTCCTGATGCGGACGAGAGTCTCGTCATCGACGAGTCCGTCCAGCGATCGGGCATCAGCGGGGATTCCCATCAGGGTTCCGGCGGGAATGGGGTGCAGCGCCGTACCCGCGTAGATGAGCGGACGCGCGCCCGACGGATGGACGAGTTGATCGGTGAGTCCGAGCTCGTCGAGCAATTCGGGCACCTCGGGTCGCCGCCCGATGAATGCCTCCGCGCCTACATCGACAGGAGCGCCCGCCAGCGAGACGGTGCGAAGCTTGCCGCCGAGTCGGTCCGATCGCTCGAGCAGCACTATCCGGGCGTTCGGGCCGAATACCGTCCGCAGCCGATACGCCGCGACGAGCCCGGTGATGCCACCACCGACGACGACGACGGGCGCGCTCACAGCGAATGCACCAGCTCGACGACCCGGGTGAGGATGCTCGGATCGGTGTCGGGAAGCACACCGTGACCGAGGTTGAAGATGTGTCCGGTCGCACCGGCCGCGAGGGCTCGGTCGGCCGACGCGATGACGCGACGGACCTCGGACTCGACGACATCCCACCCGGCGAACAACAGCGCCGGGTCGAGGTTGCCCTGCAGGGCCTTGCCCGCGCCGACACGGTTCGCCGCGACGTCGAGCGGCACCCGCCAGTCGACACCCACGACATCCGCGCCGACCTCGCCCATCGCACCGAGGAGTTCACCCGTTCCCACGCCGAAGTGGGTCCGGGGAACACCGAAGGATTCGAGTTCGGCGAAGACCCGCTGCGAATGCGGCATCACGAACTCCCGATAGTCGACGAGTGAGAGTGCACCCGCCCACGAATCGAAGAGCTGGATTGCGTCGACCCCCGCTTCGAGTTGCGCACGCAGAAATACGATCGCGACATCGGTGAGCTTGCCGAGGAGTGCATGCCAAGTCTTCGGGTCGGCGTGCATGAGTGCCTTCGTGCGCTCGTGATTTCGGCTCGGACCCCCTTCGACCAGGTACGACGCCAACGTGAACGGTGCGCCGGCGAATCCGATCAGCGGTGTGTCGCCGAGCTCGCGGGTCAGCAGAGTCACAGCGCGCGCAACGGCACCGACCTGGTCCTGCTCGAGATTCGGCAGTGCTGCGACATCGGCGGCCGTGCGGATGGGATTCGCGACGACGGGGCCGGTACCGGCGACTATGTCGAGGTCGATACCTGCTGCTTTGAGGGGCACAACGATATCGGAGAACAGAATCGCGGCGTCGACCTTGTGTCGCCGCACGGGCTGCATGGTGATCTCGCACACGAGCTCGGGGTCGAAGCAGGATTCGAGCATGCCGATGCCTGCGCGGATCTCGCGATACTCCGGCAGCGAGCGACCCGCCTGACGCATGAACCACACCGGCCGGTGCGCCGGTTGCTCGCCGCGCGCCGCAGCGAGAAGTGGGGCGTGCGGGAGAGCCCGCCGAGTGGGGTGCTGGGTGGCCGCAGCAGAGCCGACGTTCGTGTTCTCCAAGCCGGTCATCGATCCTCGTTCTTCCGAAAGGCACGGGTCGTAGCCCATGCTGCCACGCGTGTCCGGTTCGCTGGAATCGGCGCGCCTCCCGCGTGCGCTCGGTCACCGGCACTAACGTCCGCTGGCGTGACCACCTCGTCTGCAGAGCCAGCCCGTTTCCGCGCTGCTGTCGATGCGATGAATGCGGCCACCGTACGCCCGGAGATCGAGGTCGAGCCGATCCGGCCACCGCAGCGACTCGCGCCGTTCAGCTATGCACTCGGTGCCGAGGTGCTCCATCCCGACGCGACAGAAGTTCCGGAAGAGTCCGAGGGTGACGCGTTCGGACGCCTGATTCTGTTGTACGACCCCGACGGCGACGAGGCCTGGCACGGCACCACCCGCCTCGTCTCGTACATCCAGGCCGATGTCGACGCGACCTTGGCCGCCGATCCGCTACTGCCCGAGGTGGCGTGGAGCTGGCTCGTAGATGCGCTCGAGGCCCATCACGAACCGCTCACCGCGCTCGGAGGAACCGTCACCTCGACGAGTTCGGTGCGTTTCGGTGACATCGCGGGACCGGCTCGCGCACATCAATTGGAATTGCGTGCGTCGTGGACGCCGACCTCCGAGATACTCAGCCCGCACGTCGAGGCATTCTGCGAGGTCCTCGCGTACGCGGCGGGACTGCCACCGGCCGGGGTCGCCCGCTTGCAGCGATAGAGTCACGGCCATGCCGGCAGGAAACGATCAGGACCCGATCCCCGCTGACGACGCGCCCGCCGCGGCCACCGAGCCGTTGTTGAGCCCCCGCGGGGGTGTCCCCGACGTCGTCACCACCGCGGCCGGAGCCGAGGAGGCCGCGGCACTGCTGGCGCGCGGTCACGGTCCGCTCGCTGTCGACGCCGAGCGCGCCTCGGGTTATCGATACTCCGCCCGCGCGTATCTGGTCCAGCTGCGCCGCGAGGGCGCCGGCACCGTCCTGCTCGATCCCATCCCGATCGCAGGGGACCTCGCGCCGCTCGCGGCGGTGGTCAACGAACTCGAGTGGGTTCTGCACTCCGCCGATCAGGACCTGCCCGGACTGGACGAGCTCGGCCTGCGTCCGGCGGCGCTGTACGACACCGAACTTGCCGGTCGGCTCGCGGGGTTCCCGCGGGTCGGGCTGGCCGCAATCGTCGCGCAGACACTCGGCCTGGAACTGAAGAAAGGGCACGGCGCTGCCGACTGGTCGAAACGCCCGCTGCCCGACTCGTGGCTCAATTACGCTGCGCTGGACGTCGAGATCCTCGTCGAACTCCGCGCCGAGATGGCCGCCGAATTGGACCGGCAGGGAAAGTCGGAGTGGGCTGCACAGGAATTCGAGCACATCCGACTCGCAGGACCGCCGAAGCCGAAGCCCGAGCGATGGCGTCGCACCTCCGGCGTCCACGCGATCAAGAATGCCCGCAAGCTGGCGATCGTCCGGGAATTGTGGTCGGCGCGAGACGAAGTCGCATCCCGGCGCGACATCGCACCCGGACGGATCCTGCCGGATTCCGCGATTGTCGCAGCGGCACAGGCCGGTCCACGGACGATCGGCGAGCTGCAGGAGCTGCCCGTCTTCGGTGGTCCGCGCCAACGTCGCTCGTCTCGGGTGTGGTTGTCGGCGATCGAACGCGCCCGCAAACTTCCGGACTCAGAGCTTCCCCCACTGACGCAGACGTTCGACGGACCACCTCCCGCGGGGCGCTGGTCGCGTCATCATCCTGAGGCTGCCGCGCGCCTGACGGCCGCCCGTACCGAACTCTCCACGTTGAGCGACGAGGTCTCGGTTCCGGTCGAGAATCTCGTGAGCCCCGAGCTCGTGCGGCGCCTGTGCTGGGACTGGGACCTCGCCGCGACCGCCGATGCGGTCGCGTACATCGAGAGCCGGTTCACCGCCGGTGGTGCGCGCCCGTGGCAGCGCGAGCTAACGACCCCACGGCTCGCGAAGGCGCTCACGGACGAGAAGTAGACGCGTGCACGCCACGCAAGTTACTCACCGGTAATGAGGATGTAGAGTGGTTCCGAGGCCGGTCACCCCCTGGTATCCGGTCCGCATCGCCTCGCCGCGGAACGTGTCGGCGAGGATTCCGCTCCACCGGGAGGAAACGCGTGGCTTCCACCACCTCGAACCAACGCAACGTCGTCTTCGTCGACGGCATACGTACCCCGTTCGGCAAGGCGGGCCCGAAGGGCATCTACGCCGACACCCGCGCCGACGATCTTGTCGTCAAGGCCATCCGGGAACTGATGCGCCGCAACCCCCAGCTCGATCCCGCCCGTGTCGATGAGGTCGCCGTCGCGGCGACCACGCAGACCGGCGACCAGGGACTGACGATCGGGCGCACCTCCGCGATCCTTGCAGGGTTGCCCGAGACAGTGCCCGGCTTCGCCATCGATCGCATGTGTGCCGGCGCGATGACCGCCGTGACCACCACCGCATCGGGCATCGGTTTCGGGCAGTACGACGTCGTCATCGCCGGCGGCGTCGAGCACATGGGCCGCCACCCGATGGGTGAGGGCGCCGACCCGAACCCCCGCTTCCTCGCCGACAAGCTCGTCGACCCGAGCGCGCTCGTCATGGGCAACACCGCCGAGAACCTGCACGACCGGTTCCCGAGCATCACCAAGGCCCGCACGGACGCCTACGCGGTCAACAGCCAGAACAAGTACGACGCAGCCAGGAAAGCCGGCTGGATCGCCGACACCCTCGTACCCGTTGCGACCCGCTCCGCTGCAGGATGGGGCCTCGCCACCGAGGACGAGCCACCCCGCCCCGGGACGACGATCGAGGACCTCGCGAAACTCAAGACCCCCTTCCGCCCCGCCGGACGCATCACTGCCGGCAACGCTGCCGGTCTCAACGACGGGGCAACCGCAGCGATCCTGGCGGGTGAGGACACCGCGCGCGAGCTCGGCCTGCCGATCGGTATGCGCATGGTCGGATTCGCCTTCCAGGGCGTCGATCCGGCCGTCATGGGTATCGGCCCCGTCCCGGCGACCGAGAAGGTCCTGGCCCGTACCGGACTGAGCATCGACGACATCGGTCTGTTCGAGATCAACGAGGCATTCGCCGTGCAGGTGCTCGCGTTCCTCGAGCACTTCGGTATCGCCGACGACGATCCCCGCGTCAATCAGTGGGGTGGCGCGATCGCGTGCGGGCACCCGCTCGCATCGTCCGGTGTGCGCCTGATGACCCAGCTCTCACACCAGTTCACCCAGAACCCCGAGGTCCGTTACGGCCTGACCACCATGTGCATCGGACTCGGCATGGGCGGCACCGTGATCTGGGAGAACCCGAACTTCGAGGGAGACAAGTAGTCATGACCGATCTTTCGTCCCTGTTCGCCGACGAAGTCGTGACGAACGCCTACGTGCGGCTCGTATCCGTACCCGGCCTCGATGGCCGGATCGCCCTTGTCACCCTCGACAACGGGTTCGACCACACCAAACCGAACTCGTTCGGACCCGCGGGCCTTGCCGCCTTCGGCGCTGCTCTCGACGAGGCATTCGCCGCGAACCCGGTTGCTGTCGCCGTCACCGGCAAGCCGTTCATCTTCGCTGCCGGCGCCGACCTCAAGGGGGTCCCCGCAGTCACCGAGCGCGCGCAGGGTGTCGAGCTCGGCAAGCTCGGCCACGACGTGTTCCGCAAGCTGCGCGAGTCGTCGATCCCGACGTTCGCGTTCGTCAACGGCCTGGCGCTCGGTGGCGGACTCGAAGTGGGTCTGCACGCGCACTACCGCACCGTGGCGGACAACGTTCCGGCTCTCGGCCTGCCCGAGACGATGCTCGGTCTCGTCCCGGGATGGGGCGGAACGCAATTGCTGCCGAACATCGTCGGCCCCGACCACGCGGTCACACTCATCCTCGAGAACCCGCTCAACAACGGGCGTACGATCCGCGCTGCTCAGGCGAAGAAGCTCGGCTACGCCGACGAGGTCTTCGGTTCGGCCGACTTCCTCGAGCAGTCGCTGGCGTGGGCCGCGAAGGTCCTCAACGGTGAGATCACACCCGTCCGCCCCGAGATCGACCGCGGCGCCGGGTGGGATGCCGCGATCGCACGGGCGAAGGCCCTGGTCGAGGGTAAGACTCGCGGGCACGCACCCGCCCCGGCCCGCGCGATCGAGTTGCTCGAACTCGCCCGCAGCACCGACATTGCAGATTCCGCGTCGCTCGACAAGGGTTTCGCTGCCGAGGACGAAGCACTCGCCGATCTATTGCTGACCGATGAGCTGCGCGCAGGCCTGTACTCGTTCGATCTCGTCAACAAGCGCGCGAAGCGTCCTGCGGGTGCACCGGACAGATCGCTCGCCCGGAAGATCACCGGCGTGGGCATCGTCGGGGCCGGACTGATGGCCAGTCAGCTCGCGCTGTTGTTCGTGCGTCAGCTGAAGGTGCCGGTGATCCTCACCGACATCGATCAGGAACGTATCGACAAGGGTGTGGGCTATGTGCACACCGAGATCGACAAACTGCAGGGCAAGGGCCGTCTCTCCCCTGACGCGGCGAATCGCCTCAAGGCACTCGTGTCCGGTTCTCCGGACAAGGCAGCGTTCGCGAAGACCGATTTCATCATCGAGGCCGTGTTCGAGAACATGGACGTCAAGAAGAACGTGTTCGCGGAGCTCGAACAGCACATCTCTGCAGAGACGATCCTCGCGACGAACACCTCGTCGCTGTCGATCACCGAGATGGCCGCGGATCTGCAGCATCCGGAGCGGGTCGTGGGCTTCCACTTCTTCAACCCGGTCGCGGTACTGCCGCTGCTCGAGGTGATCAAGGGCGACCGGACCGACGACGCCACCCTCGCTACGGCGTTCGCCACCGCGAAGTCGCTGAAGAAGTCGGCGGTGTTGTGCGGTGACAAGCCCGGATTCGTCTTCAACCGCCTCGTCACCCGCACTCTCGGCGAGGTCATGACCGCGGTGGACGAGGGCACCCCGTTCGACGTGGCGGACAACGCCGTCGGTGCGTTGGGCATGCCGATGTCGCCGTTCACACTCCTCGCGCTCGTCGGCCCGGCCATCGCGCTGCACACCGGCGAAACCCTCCAGGCTGCATACCCGGACCGCTTCGTGTCTTCCCCCGGCCTCGAAGCACTCGTCGCGGCGAAGAAACCCGGCGTGTGGTCCTACGAGGGCGGCACGCAGGTCGTCGATCCCGACGTGGCCGCGCTGTGGCCGCAGGGAGACAACCCGTCGACCGCCGACCAGGTGCTCGACAGGACCCGGCGCGCGTTTGCCGAGGAGATCCGGATCATGCTCGACGAGGGTGTGGTCGCAGCACCCGAGGACATCGACCTGTGCCTGATCCTCGGCGGCGGTTTCGCGTTCTGGAACGGTGGTATCACGCCGTACCTCGACCGCACCGGCGCCTCCGAAGCGGTCAATGGAAAGCGCTTCCTGGCACCGGGAGTCGCCAGCGTCTCCTGAGTACCCCGGACCTACGAAACGAGGGTGTGTCACCGATCGGTGACACACCCTCGTTTTTTGTGATCTTGCCGCGGAGTGGGGTGCCGAGGGTTAGCGTGAGTTCGTCCGACACTGCCCACGGCGGCGAGCTCGTCGTCGTTGCGCACCGACCAGGCCCCGCCTGGAGCGGCACCCACGGGAGAGCAGGTGCGAGAGGATATGAACGAGCCGACACAACCCTCGACCGGACACGCCGCCAAAGTCATCGCCGTGACGGTCGCGGCCGCAGTCGGCGGCTTCCTCTTCGGTTTCGACAGTTCGGTCATCAACGGGGCGGTCGACTCCATCCAGGGTCATTTCGAGTTGGGTTCCTTCTTCACCGGCTTCGCCGTCGCCATCGCGCTACTCGGTTGCGCCGCGGGTGCGTGGTTCGCCGGGCAACTCGCCGATCGGTGGGGTCGCAAGAAGGTCATGTTGCTCGGCTCGGCGCTGTTCACGATCTCGTCGATCGGTTCAGGTCTGGCCTTCAGCGTGCCGGACCTGATGTTGTGGCGTGTCCTCGGCGGCCTCGGCATCGGCATCGCGTCCGTCATCGCACCCACCTACATCTCGGAGATCGCGCCGGCGCGTTACCGCGGCAGCCTGGCCTCACTACAACAACTCGCGATTACGCTGGGCATCTTCGCCGCGCTGCTGTCCGATGCGATCCTGCAGAACGCCGCGGGCGGCGCCTCCAACGAGCTGTGGTGGAATCTGGAGGCGTGGCGATGGATGTTCCTCGTCGGCGTGGTCCCCGCCCTCGTGTACGGCGTGCTCGCTCTGATGATCCCGGAGTCCCCACGCTTTCTGGTCGGTAAGGACCTCGATGAGGAAGCCGCCCGGGTTCTTGCCAACGTCACCGGCGACCTGCACCCGGACGAACGCGTCGCCGAGATTCGGCTGACGCTGCGCCGCGAGACTGCCCGGTCGTGGGACGATATCCGAGGCCCGGTCTTCGGCCTGCAGTCGCTGGTGTGGGTCGGCATCACGATGGCGATCTTCCAGCAGTTCGTCGGCATCAACGCGATCTTCTACTATTCGACGACGCTGTGGAAATCAGTGGGGTTCAGTGAGAATCAGTCGTTCACGACGTCCGTGATCACCGCCGTCATCAATGTCGTCATGACTTTCGTGGCGATACTGTTCGTCGACAAGGTCGGACGGCGTCCCCTGCTGATGGTGGGGTCGATCGGCATGTTCGTGAGCCTGCTGCTCGCCGCCATCGCGTTTTCGCAGGCCACCGGTAGTGGTGAGGATCTGCAATTGCCTGCGCCGTGGGGCACGGTGGCACTCATCGGAGCCAACGCATTCGTGGTGTTCTTCGCTGCCACCTGGGGTCCCATCATGTGGGTGATGCTCGGCGAGATGTTCCCCAATCGGATGCGCGCCCTGGCGCTGGGACTGAGCACCGCGGCCAACTGGATCGCGAACTTCACGGTGACCCTGGCGTTCCCGCCGCTCACGGAATCGGTGGGGCTGTGGTTCCTCTACGGACTGTTCGCGTTCTTCGCTCTGCTGTCGTTCTTCTTCGTCAAGTCGAAGATCCCGGAAACCAAGGGGATGGAACTCGAGGACATGCACAGCTGACGATGAGTTACGCGACCGATCGGCTCAGCGTTGCCCGATCCGCCGCCTCAGCGTTGCGCGATGGTCTCCGAGGCGTCACTGCCGTCGAGACCCACCACCCAGCCGGTGACCTGCCGCGCGACATCCTGCGCGGTCAAGCCGAGCTCCTGGTGGATCTCTCCCCTCGACCCGTGGTCGAGAAACTCCTGGGGTACCGCGATGTCGCGCGTAGGCACGTCGATGTCGTTGCTGCGCAACGCCGATGACACCGCCGAGCCGACACCGCCGTGGATACCACCGTCCTCGATCGTCACGACCAAGCGGAACGCATCCGCCAGATCGGTCACCGGGTCGGGAACCGGCAGCACCCACCGCGGGTCGACGACAGCGGCGGTGATGCCCTGCTGAGCAAGCCGGTCGGCGGCGTCGAGCGCCAAGGATGCGAACACCCCCACCGCGACGAACAGAACATCGCCCGTTCGACGCTCGGGCATTCGCAGCACATCGACCGTGCCGCCGAGGCGCTCGATCGCGGGAATATCTTCTCCGACAGCGCCCTTCGGGAATCGGAGCACTGTCGGGCCGTCATCGACCCCGAGGGCTTCACCGAGCTCTTCACGCAGAGTGGAGCCGTCGCGCGGCGCTGCCACGCGGATTCCGGGGACGATACCGAGGAGTGACATGTCCCACATGCCGTTGTGGCTCGCGCCGTCCGTGCCTGTGATTCCGGCTCGATCGAGCACCAGCGTCACGGGTTGTTTCAGCAGGGCCACATCCATGAGGAGCTGGTCGAACGCCCGGTTGAGGAACGTCGAATACACCGCGACGACAGGGTGCATGCCGCCGAGCGCAAGGCCCGCCGCGGAGGTCACGGCGTGCTGCTCGGCGATCCCCACATCGAATGTCCGATCGGGGAATCGTTCGCCGAACTTCGCCAGCCCGGTGGGGCCCGCCATCGCGGCAGTGATCGCGACCACGTCTTCACGCGCTTCGGCATGGGCGATGAGTTCGTCCGAGAACACGGACGTCCAGTCAGGTTTCGACGACGACGTTGCGCGCCCCGTACGCGGATCCATCACACCCGTGGCGTGCATCTGGTCGGCCTCATGGTTCTCGGCAGGCGCGTACCCCGCGCCTTTCCTGGTGACCGCGTGCACGATCACCGGACCGCCGTATGCCTTCGCACGGCGCAGGGCGGCTTCGAGTGCGGGCTCGTCGTGACCGTCGACCGGCCCGAGGTATTTGATTCCGAGGTCGGTGAACAGCACCTGCGGGCTCACCGCATCTTTGAGTCCGGTCTTCATCCCGTGCAGCACGGAGTACGCCGCAGCTCCGAGCCACGGGATCTTCTTGACCATGCGGCGACCGTTGTCGAGCGCGCGCTCGTAACCGGGCCGAAGACGGAGCGCAGCCAGGTGTTCGGCGAGACCTCCGATCGTCGGCGCGTACGAGCGGCCGTTGTCGTTGACCACCATCACCAGCGAGCGATTGCTGCCTGCGGCGATGTTGTTGAGCGCTTCCCAGCACATTCCCCCGGTGAGGGCTCCGTCTCCGACCACTGCGACGACGGTACGTTCCTGGCCACTGAGCTGGTATGCCTTCGCGAGACCATCTGCGTAGGACAGCGCGGCCGAGGCATGCGACGACTCGATCCAGTCGTGCTCGCTCTCGGCCCGGCACGGATACCCGGACAGGCCACCGCGCTGCCGCAGTGTGTCGAAGTCGTCCTTGCGGCCGGTGAGAATCTTGTGGACGTAGGCCTGGTGGCCGGTGTCGAACAGGATCGGATCGTGCGGCGAGTCGAACACGCGATGGAGTGCGAGCGTCAACTCGACGACACCGAGGTTGGGGCCGAGGTGTCCCCCGGTTGCCGCCACCTTCTCGACAAGGAAGCCGCGGATCTCACCTGCGAGTTGCGTGACCTCGCTGGGCGAGAGGCGACGCACATCGTCGGGTGACTGGATGCGGGACAGGACACCCAACTGATCTAGCTCCCTCCGGATCGTGATTCCCGCGACGGTGCGCGAGCAGTTACTGCATTCTACGGAGCGGCTGCACGGTTCGGACCGTCACATCACTCACACCGCGAGACGCACAGGTCGGGCGACACATGTGCGCCTCGCTCGATGCCTCTCTACACCTCGGCGGCAGGGGCACGACGGTCGGTCGCGGGCTCCTCGTCGACGATGTCGATCGTGGTGCGCAGCTCACGGTTCGGGATGAGCACCACTGCCACCAGAGTAATGAGTGCGAATCCGGCGGCTACGAGGAAGAGCGTACCCGTGGCGTCGCCATAGGACGTATGCACGACCTCCGCAACCGGCGCGGGGAGCGCGTCGATGTCCAGATTGGCACCGCTGCCGCCGGACGCCGAGGTATCGATGCCCAGTTTCGCGAACCCCTCCGCCGAGAGTGTGGCCACGCGAGCCGCAAGGATCGACCCGAGGATCGACACACCGATCGCGCCGCCGAAGGTGCGGAAGAATGCGACCGAGCTACTTGCTGCGCCGATGTTCTTCACGCTCACAGTGTTCTGAACTGCGAGCACCAGGTTCTGCATCAACATGCCGGTGCCCAGACCCACGATCGCGATGTAGATGCCGATGACCACGAGCGAGGTGGTGTGGTCGAGCGTCCCGAGAAGTGCGAAGCCGACGAACTGGAGCACTGCGCCGCCGACGATGAACGGCTTCCACCGACCGAAACGGGTGATCAGTTGCCCCGACACCATCGAGGAGACCAACGTGCCCGCGACCATCGGGATGGTGAGCAGGCCGGCCGAGGTCGGGCTGAAACCGCGCGCGGTCTGGAAGTACTGGGTGAGGAACGTGGTGGCACCGAACAACCCGACACCGACTGCGATGGATGCGATGATGGCCAGCGCGGTCGTCCGTTCGGTGATGATCTTCAGCGGAATGACCGGATCGGACACCTTCGCCTCGACGAACACCGTCAGCGCAAGAAGCGCAAGACCGGCGAGAACGTAGAGGGCCGATTCGAGAGAGACCCACTCGTAGTAGCCTTCCTTGCCTGCGAACGAGACCCAGATCAGGAGAACGCTGACACCGGCGGTGATCAACGTCGCACCGAGCCAGTCGATCTTCACGTTCGCCTTGCGTTCGGTTGCAATCTTCAGAGTGCGCTGAAGCAGGAACAGTGCCACCACGGCAAGCGGGACACACACGTAGAAGCACCAGCGCCAGCCCAGCGGGCTGTCGACGATCACACCGCCGAGGACCGGACCGCCCGACATCGCGACGGCCATCACCGCACCCATGTAGCCGGAGTACCGGCCGCGCTCACGTGGCGGAATGATGCTGCCGATGATGGCCACGACCAACGCGGTCAGACCGCCCATCCCGATGCCCTGGATGACGCGTGCGCCGAGGAGGATGTTCACATCCTGAGCGAGACCCGCCAGCACGGAGCCGCCGACGAAGATCAGAATCGACAGCTGAACGAGCAGCTTCTTGTTGAACAGGTCGGACAGCTTGCCCCAGATCGGTGTGGACGCCGCATTGGCGAGCAGTGCTGTGGTGATGACCCATGCATATTGAGTCTGCGTGCCCCGGAGGTCGGCGATGATCGTCGGGAGCGCGGTGGAGACGATAGTGCTGCTGAGCAATGCGGTGAACAATGCGGCGAGCAGGCCGGCGAGGATTGCGAGGATCTCGCGGTGGGTCAGGAGCGCTTCTGCATCCTGACCGGTACCGGGCGGCGTCGATGCACCGTCCGTGACTGCGGTTGTACTCATGAACAGATCCTTTGTGCGTTAGGGGTGCCCACGCCGGCGGGAGCAATGGGCCCCAGCGCGTTGTTGAGCCGATCGAGGGCGTCGAGAGCGTCCTCGAGTTGCTGTTCGTTCCAGTCCCCGAGTTGGGTGGCCAGTCGTTCGGTACGCCGATCTCTGATCGCACCCAATATGTCGAGGCCCGCGGACGAGCAGGTCACGAGATGCGCCCGCTTGTCATCGGGGTCGGGATGCTTGTCGACCAAGCCGCGGTCGACGAGCTCACCGATCTGGCGGCTCAACGACGATTGACCGACCTGCATCTCGGCTGCGAGTTCACTCGGACGGCACTGCCCGGTACGAGCGAGGAGGAAGAGCACCCCTGCGAGAGCATTGGGAAGCAGATCGACTTCGCTGTGCGAGAGTGCGGCCCGTAGCGTGCGGCCGAACAGGAAGATGGCGTCGGTGAGCGCGTGGACGGTATCCGGCTGGACGGCGGTCACGCGATCCTCCGATTCTACGAATAATTTGCTTGAGGCATGCAACTATATAATTAGTTGCATGCCTCAAGCAAATACCCCGAATCGGACAGCACTCACGCCCTCACCTGGGACGAATCAGCGTGTGAACAGCGCGAGGCATTCCACGTGGTGTGTCGAAGGAAACGCAGCGAACGCACGCAGATCCGCCAGCTCGAATCCCCGCTCGCGATAGAGGCCGACATCCCGCCCGAACGACGCCGGGTCGCAACCGACATGGATCACTCGCCGAGGTGCCGAATCCGCGATCGCAGCGACGACGTCCTTACCCGCACCGGCGCGCGGCGGATCGAGAATCACCACGTCGGGGGACGCCAGTGCACCGATCATGCGCTCTACCCGCCCGTGCCGAAACGACACCTGCGACAGGTCGGCGAGAGCCTCCGTGCCGTCGTCCACCGCCTGACGGGACGACTCCACCGACTCGATTCGTCCGGACGAACCGACCTGCCCAGCCACCGCTGCCGCGAACACACCCACACCGCCGTAGAGATCCCACACGGTGCTGCCCGCCCCGGCATCCGCCCACTCGCTCACCACGGTCGAGTACATACGCGCAGCCCCTCGATGAGCCTGCCAGAATCCCGTGGCTGCCAGCTGCCATTCCCGTGATCCGACCCGCTCGACGGGACGACCGGACCCCTCGACCACTTTCTCCGCGCGCGGTGCGTTCACTGCAGCACGGCGCGCCGACGCGCCACGCCTGCCCCGGCTACGCCGACCGGTGCGTGAGACCACTGGCGGTGCGATCTCCACCACATGCCGTTCACCGTTCGCGTCGAGGACGACCTGCAGATCGGAACCCGGTTGCCAGACGTGGTCGGGCAGGTCGATGTAGGCGCGTCGGTCGATCTGGGTGCAGCCGAGTTCCGGCACCACGTCGTTGCTGTGGTAACGCCGGTATCCCGGCGTTCCCGCCGCATCGACCGCCAATCGGACCCGCGTCCGCCACCGAGTGCCGTCCGGGGTGCTTCCGGGCACCTCCTCCACGAGAACGTCACGCTCCACCCCGCCCAGACGGCGCAGTTGTTCGGCTACCACGGTCGCCGCAATGTTCCGTTGCGCCGACGGCGTGGCATGCGACATGTCGCAGCAGCCTGCGCCGCCTGGGCCGGAGATGGGGCACGCGCGGTCGACGCGATCGTCCGACGCTTCGACGATTTCCACCGCGTCGGCGAAACAGAAGGAGCCGCCGCGGTCCTCGGTGACGACCGCGAACACCCGCTCCCCCGGCAGGCCGTGTCGCACGAACACCACCCGTCCTTCGTGGCGGGCGACGCAGAAGCCGCCGTGTGCGGGATTGCCGAGCATCAGCTCGATCCGTTGCCCGGACCAGTCGGTTCCTGCGCTCTGCTGACCCTGGCGACTCACTGATCATCCTCCTGTTTTGCGGGCCCGGGACCCGCTTGGTTCTCCAACCCGCGGCGGATCGCCCCCGGCACGGTGTCGACTCGGTCCTTCGGTACCTTCGCAGACGAACGCAACTGCCACGGCACACTCGTGACCATCACTCCCGGCTGGAAGAGCAGTCGACTCTTCAATCGCAGCGCGCTCTGGTTGTGAAGGATCTGCTCCCACCAGTGCCCGACCACGTACTCCGGAATGAATACGGTGACGACGTCGCGCGGGGAATCCCGCCGTACGCGTCGCACGTAATCCAGAACCGGCCGGGTGATCTCGCGATACGGCGACTCGACGACCTTCAACGGTACCGTGATGTCGCTGGCATCCCAGTCCCGGACCAGTTGACGGGTATTGACGTCGTCGACGTTGACCGTGATTGCCTCGAGGGTGTCGGGCCGTGTCGCCCGCGCAAAGGCCAAGGCTCGACGTGTCGGCAGGTGCAGCGTCGACACCAGGACGATCGAGTGTGTGCGGCTCGGCAGTACTCCGTCCCACTCCGCAGCCTCGAGTTCAGCGGCCACGCTGTCGTAGTGACGCCGGATCGCTTTCATCAGCACGAAGATCACCAGAATCATGAGGACCGCGATCCACGCTCCCCCGGAGAATTTGGTGACCAGCACGATGATCAACACCACGGCGGTCGCAATCAAACCGAGACCGTTGATCATGCGTGCGCGGATCATCCGTCCCCGTTCGGACGGATCGGTCTCCACCGCCAAGTGCCGGGTCCAGTGCCGCACCATGCCCGCCTGTCCGAGCGTGAACGCGACGAACACTCCCACGATGTACAGCTGAATCAGCTGGGTGACCCGGGCATCGAAGACCCACACGAACACGATGGCCACACCCGACAGGAACAGGATCCCGTTACTGAACGCCAGCTTGTCACCGCGGGTATGCAGTTGTCGCGGGAGATACCGATTCTGCGCGAGTACCGACGCCAGCGCCGGGAACCCACTGAACGCGGTGTTCGCTGCGAGCAACAGGATCAATGCCGTGGCCACGGTCACGAGGAAGAAACCGACGGGAAAGCCGGCGAACACCGCGTGTGCGAGTTGCGCGACAAGCGTCTTCTGCTCGTACCCCTCCGGGGCGCCCCTCAATTGAGTGGCGGGATGCTCGGCGACCACCACACCGATCCGACCTGCGAGGAACACCACCCCGAGGAACAACGGCACGGCCACCGCGCCGAGCAAAAGCAACGTGGTCGCAGCGTTGCGGGCCTTCGGCTTGCGGAACGCAGGCACTCCCGTGCTGATCGCTTCGACACCCGTGAGAGCGGCACACCCGGACGAGAACGCGCGGGCGATCAGAAACACGAAGGCGATCGCCGTCAGATCCGTCTGCTCCGCCACGAGTTCGAAGTCGGCGGACTCCGCGCGCAGATCGTCCCCGAGCACGAAAATCTGTATGAAGCCCCAGGCGATCATGATGGCCATGGCGGCCATGAACGCGTATGTGGGGATGGCGAACGCGGTTCCCGCCTCCCGCATGCCGCGCAGGTTCATGGCCGTGAGGAGCCCGATCGCCAGGACCGCGAACAACACCTTGTGCTGCGCGACGAACGGCACGGCCGACCCGATGTTTGCTGCGGCCGACGAAATCGACACCGCGAGAATGAGCACGTAGTCCACGAGAAGCGCACTGCCGACCGTCAGCCCGGCGATGGGTCCGAGGTTCTTCGTCGCCACCTCGTAATCGCCACCACCGGACGGGTAGGCACGCACATTCTGCCGGTAACTCGCCACCACTATGACGAGCACGACCGCAACAGCAACGCCGACCCACGGAGTGAAGGCGTATGCCGAGAGTCCCGCCACCGAGAGGACCAGGAATATCTCCTCCGGCGCGTATGCGATCGACGACAGGGCATCGGAGGCGAACACGGGCAGCGCGATGCGCTTGGGAAGCAATGTGTGCCCGAGGGTGTCACTTCGAAACGGCCGACCCAGTAGAAGCCGCTTCGTGGCGGTGGAGAGCTTGGACACGAGCCCAGCCTAAGCCGTACCGGGCCGGTCCCGACCCGCTGTCCGGGTCATTTCGCCCGCTGTTGCCGTCGGAGCGGTACGGTTTCCGTTCGGCAGGACGAGCCGACGAACGGAGTGCGCGGTGTACATGGTGGTCATGGGTTGCGGCCGGGTGGGATCCTCGGTGGCCACCGCGCTGACCCGGCTCGGACACGAGGTGGCGGTCATCGACCGGGACGCAGGGGCGTTCCTTCGACTGGGCGAGCACTTCCCCGGCCACACGGTCGTCGGGATGGGGTTCGACCGCGAGGTCCTCATCGACGCCGGAATCGAACGCGCTGACGCCTTCGCGGCAGTGTCCTCCGGAGACAATTCCAATATCATCGCCGCGCGTACCGCCCGCGAGATCTTCGGTGTGGAACGTGTGGTCGCACGCATCTACGACGCGAAGCGTGCCGCTGTGTACGAGCGGCTCGGAATTCCCACCATCGCCACGGTGCCGTGGACCACAGATCGGCTCCTGCACACCCTCACCCACGAAAGTGAGAATGCGCGCTGGCGTGATCCGACGGGTTCGGTCGCGGTCTGCGAGGTCAACGTCCACGAGGACTGGGTCGGAAGGCGGGTGACCGATCTCGAAGCGGCCACCGGAGCGAGAGTGGCCTTCCTCATCCGGTTCGGTGCGGGGGTGCTCCCGGACCGGAAAACCCTGATCCAGGCCGACGACCAGGTCTACATCGCGGCGGTCTCGGGAACCGTCGCCGAATCGATTGCGCTGGCCGAGAATCCGCCCGCCGACAACGACGAGTGAGGACGTGCCGATGAAGGTGGTCATCGCAGGTGCAGGCGCGGTGGGGCGCTCCATCGCCCGCGAACTTCTGCGCAACGAGCATGAGGTGATGCTCGTCGAGCGCAAGCTCGATCACGTCGACCCCGCGGCAGTGCCGGATGCGAAGTGGGTCCACGGCGATGCCTGTGAGCTCAGTCTCCTCGAGGCCGCAGGACTCGAACATTACGACGTCGTGATCGCAGCGACGGGCGACGACAAGGCAAACCTCGTGCTGAGCCTGCTCGCAACCACGGAGTTCGGAGTGGCGCGTGTGGTTGCCCGCGTCAACGACCCGCGCAACGAATGGCTGTTCGACGAGTCGTGGGGTGTCGACGTGGCGGTCTCCACCCCGAGGATGTTGGCCTCGCTCGTCGAGGAAGCGGTCTCGGTCGGCGATCTCGTGCGGTTGATGACACTGCGGAAGGGCGCGAATCTCGTCGAGATCACGCTCCCGGACACCACCGCTCTTGCAGGCAAACCGGTGCGCAAGCTCGCGTTACCCCGAGACGTCGCGCTCGTGACGATCCTGCGCGGCGACCGCGTGATCGTCCCGCAGGGCGACGATCCGCTCGAAGGAGGGGATGAACTGCTGTTCGTTGCAGCGGAGGACGTCGAAGACGAACTTCGCGCCTTGATCGAGCGTTAGCGCTTCTCGTGCCGCGGGCGGGCATCGTGCGGCGCGGTAGCCGTGTCCGGGGTCGCTGCAGAATCCGCGGCCACCGTAGAGTCCATAGCCCCCGTGGGGTCCGGTTGCCCCTCGTCGTGCTCCATCGTGGACTCCACCAGCCTATCGGCCTTGCGGACAGCCCAGAGGGTCACGAGCAATGCGAGCGCCGTCAATGGCCATCCCATACCGATTCGAGCGGCAGCGAGCCAGCCGGTCTGATCCTCGTCGTAGAGGTGGTTCTGAACGAGATAGCGCGCGATGAACACCAGCGCCCACGCGGCCGTCGCGATGTCGTACGCGCGCACCGCCTCCCGATGGGCACGCCAGCGTGACCCCTGCCCGTTGAGCATCCCCCAGATCACGCCGACGAGGGGCCGGCGCACAAGCACCGACAGCGCGAACGCGCCGCCGTAGACCAGACTCGCGTAGATGCCGAACAGGAAGTAGCCCTTGGCATCGCCCGTCCGGTGCGCAATGAAGGCGCACAGGGCCACACCCATGAATCCGGAGATCGCCGGCTGGATGGGTGTCCGCCGGATCAACCGCCACACGAGCACACCGCAGGCGACTCCGATGGCGGACCAGATCGCGGCAGTCAGGCCCCATACGCTGTTGATGGGCACGAAGACCAGCACGGGCAATGTCGAATACACCAACCCGCTGAGTCCACCGAGTTGTTCGAGAAGGGTCTGCCGACTGGTATCGCTCACGTATACGAGGGTGCCATACTCGGATTCTCTCGACTCCCGCCGAACTGCAGGTCGGTCGATCAGGCCGGATCTCTGAGCTCGTAGTACGGGTTGTAGATGGCTTTGCGGCCCTCCCGCTCGCCGACCCTGCCGCGCACCTGCAGCGTCTTGCCGGGTTCGATGCCGGGTATACGCCGACGCCCGATCCACACCAGCAGGATCGAGTCGGTTCCGTCGAAGAGTTCGGCCTCGACCGACGCAGAAGCAGTCTTCGACGAGGACTCCACACTTCTCAGTCGCCCGAACATCGTCACTTCCTGCCCCCGGGTACAGGACACGACAGGCAACGCGCCCGTCGCGTGTGATGACTCGGCCATCTCCTCGGCGTCGAGGTCTTCGAGATCCTCAGTGAGGCGGCGGGTGAGCCGGCGAATGTAGCCGGCTGCGGCGGATGCCATAGCGCGCTCCTGCAACGGGCGGCACGGGTTTCGCGCCGCGACACTTCCTTCGTCCGCCACTGTAGACCGATCCGCACGGGAGACAACCGAGACCGGGTCGACCGCCTTCGAATCGATTCGGCAGGATCACATTCATGATGCGAGATACCGCTGCTGCACCGTACGATTCCGTCGTTACCGCAGTCCTCCTACCTGGGACGGGGTCCGACGCCAGGTTCGCCGACGATGCCTTCGCCATCCCACTGCAGCGCCGCGGTATCGCCGCGGTCGCAGTCGAGCCGGATCCTCGCGGTGTGGTTGCCGGCTACGTCGAAGCCATGGACCGGGCGGCTCTCGAGGGCCCCGTTCTCGTCGGTGGTGTGTCCATCGGAGCCGCGGTCGCGTTGCACTGGGCGGCCAGGCACCCGGACCTGGCAGTCGGCGTTCTCGCGGCACTCCCTGCCTGGACCGGAAAGCCGGACGATTCCCCCGCCGCAGCGAGTGCCCGCTGGACGGCATCGCAGCTACGTACCCACGGTCTGGAGTCCGTCGCTGCAGCAATGGTCGAGTCGAGTCCGGCGTGGCTCGGAGCCACGTTGTCACGCTCGTGGAGTTCCCAGTGGCCGGATCTTCCCGAGGCGCTGGAAGAGGCCGCGAACTACCGGGCCCTCGACGCCGACGAACTGCGTTCGGTGACGGTGCCCGTCGGGATCACCGCGGCTGTCGACGACGCTGTTCATCCCCTCGAGGTGGGGCGTGAGTGGGACACAGCGCTGCCGTTCGCGGCCCTGACCACGATCTCCCTGGCCGACGTCGGAACGGATCCGGCGGTGCTCGGCGCGGGATGTCTCGCAGCCCTCGACACAGCGGCCCGTACGAAACGGGCCGCCGCGCCGAGGTGATGCGGCGCGATCACGGGGGGGCGAGCCACCGAAGAGCTGATTTCGGGTCAGAAGCCCAATTGCTGCATGGCCGACCCCGACCCACCGGTGCGCGGACGCGGTTGGGGCCGGGCAGGAGGCGCCTGTTGTCCGGCGGCCGGGGCTCCTGGTTGCTGGGGACGAGCCTGTCCTTGCTGCGGCCCGGCTGCTTGGCGCGACGCCTGCTGTTGTTGCTGTTGCGCGGCAACAAGTTGATCCGCAAGCGCCTGAGGAAGGACGACCGGCAGAGGCGTTCGGACGGGATGGGGTTCCTTGCCTCGTCGCACGACGGTGTCGGCAAGTACCGCGTGGGCTGCTGCGACCAGCGGACCGTTCGCGGCGGCGGCTCCGGCGGGACCCGCGGCAACACATCGGATCATCCATCGGTAGCCGTCGACTCCGATGAACCTCATATCCGCATTCGGGGTGCTCCCGTGCAGTTCCCGGCCCCACGGTCCGGTTTCCATGCTCACGGTGGCGTTGTCGTTGCGCAGCGTCTCGGCCAGCTCGGCAGCCACTTCGCGCCATTGGCCGGGCGACTTGGGCGCAGCGTAGGCCGCGACCGTGATCCGGCCGTGCTGCGTTACCAGGTGCACCGCCTGGGGATTCCCGTTGGGCGCCATCTCCACCTGGATCTGGCCGCCCTGCGGAATCGGGACGAGCACGGAGCCGAGGTCGAGGCGGGAGCCACCGACCTCGTCCTCGTCCATCTCGCCGATGTCGTACGGGCCGCCCTCGGCCGCTGCATCGTCGTCGACGTCGTCGTCCGGAGAGGAAGCTCCGATCCGTTCGAATTCGTCGGTCGTCGCGTCAGCGGAGTTGTCGGAGCGGTTCTTACGGCGTCGTCCGAACATGTCAGGACCCTTCTGTCAGGAGGCCTGCGTGGCCACCACTCGAGCCGTGACCAGCGGCACCACGCGGGGTGTCGTCGAGTTCGTCGACCTCGACGAAGTCGACGAGCTCGACCCGCTGCACGAGGAGCTGTGCGATGCGGTCACCCCGTCTCACCTCGAAGGGGTGCTCGGTGTCGTGGTTGATAAGGCACACTTTGATCTCCCCCCGGTAGCCGGCATCGACGGTGCCCGGGGTGTTCACAACGGAAAGTCCGAACTTGGCGGCAAGCCCCGACCGCGGGTGGATCAATCCGACGGTCCCCACCGGCAACGCCACGGCTATTCCGGTTCCGACGAGCACCCGCTGTCCGGGGTCGATCGTCACATCGCAGGTAGCACACAGATCCACGCCCGCGTCACCGGAGTGCGCCCGTGTCGGCATGGGGACGCCCGGGTCGAGACGACGCAGCGGGATGGGGGAAAGGTCGGTCACGTGGACCGAGACTACTCTCCGGATGTCGATGCCCCATCTCGAGGCGACTATCCTGGTGGCGTGTCTGATACCTCCAGCTCCGGCAGCGCCACCGGTTCGTTGACCCACACGCCGACCTACTCCGAACGGTTGTGGGTTCCGATCTGGTGGTGGCCCATCGGTATCGGAATCGCAGCGCTGCTCGCAGCCGAACTGCACATGGGTGCGCCGGGGATGTACGCCTGGGTGCCGTATGCCGCGCTGATCCCGTGCGCGGTGTGGACGCTGGTATGGCTCTCGCGACGGCGTATCGAAGTCATCAACGGTGAGCTCGTGGTCGACCAGGCTCATCTACCGGTGGAATTGATCTCGAGGGGAGTCGTGGTCCCGGGTTCGGCAAAGAGCTCTGCGCTCGGCAGGCAGCTCGATCCGGCCGCGTTCGTGCGGCATCGACCGTGGGTCAAGACGATGGCTCTGATCGTCCTCGACGACCCGGAGGATCCGACCCCGTACTGGTTGATCAGCACGAGGCGGCCTGCGGAACTCCTGGGCGCGCTGGGACACGGGGAGCCTTCGAAGAGCTGACCGCGTAACCCAGCAGGTCTTCCCATGCCGGATGTTTCGATGCCGGATACTTCTACGCCGCCGGATACTTCTACGCCGCCGGATACTTCTACGCCGCAGCCGTGGCCATCTCAGGTCACTGCTGCGGCGTTTCGAAGTCGATTCAGCGCGGAGTCGATTCAGCGCGGGCCCATGGTCACCAGGCGCAGTCACGGCAGATCATCTGTCCGCCCTCCTCGCTCGCAAGGCGGCTTCGGTGATGCACCAAGAAGCAGCTCGAGCAGGTGAATTCATCGGCCTGCTTCGGCACCACCCGCACCGAGAGTTCCTCGCCGGACAGGTCCGCACCCGGGAGCTCGAAGGATTCGGCTGTGTCCGATTCGTCGACGTCCACTACCGCGGACTGCGCCTCGTTGCGCCGTGCCTTCAGTTCTTCGAGTGAGTCTTCCGACACATCGTCGCTATCGGTCCGCCGCGGTGCGTCGTAGTCAGTCGCCATTTCCCTCTTACCTCTAGTCCTCTTACAGGTGCTCGACAGGAACCACCGTGGTGCTCCCGGCCAAGGCAACGCTTGACAGCGCGGTGAAGTTCCCACAGGTATCGGCTCGTCGGTATCCCCGAAATTCCTCGAACCCGAACCCCGTCGCCCTCGTCGATGGACGACGCTCGGCCGCCGAACAATAGCCGACAGAAGAGCTGAATATGCAATCGATTCACGATTCCACCGGAATCGACCGGAAATCGTCACCAACATCACGGTCACCGTGACATTTCTGAGGCGGTACGCCTCCGCCGCACAGACAGACCCGCCCTCTACAGTGAACGACGCATCGCACTCAGCGCGACGAGACGAAAGGCAGGCCTGCGTGGTTTCCCTGATCACCGAAGGCAGTGCAACCGACAAGCGCGGTCGCCCGTTCCATCGTCGCCGGTGGGTTCCCGCCGCGCTCGCGGGCGCGGTTCTCGCCGCGGGCACGATCGTGGTCTGGACCTCGGTACTCACCACGGCCGACACCACCACGAGCACCGTCGCTTGCCCTGCGCCGCCCACCACATCGACCGATCCCGATAGTCCTCCGCCCGCCCCACTCGGCCAGGTGGTGGACCGTTCGACCATGCTCGATGTCGATCCGGCCCCGCTCGCAGCTACCCGGGTGCGGGTGTTCAACGCGAACGGCCAGCGCGGACAGGCATCCACCGTAGCGGCGCAACTCGGCGACTACGGCTTTGCGAGTGCGCCGGACGTGCAAGCGGGCAACGATCCGGTGTACGTCGATCAGAACATGCAATGCCACGGCCAGGTCCGGTTCGGCGAAGCCGGTCGCGCAGCAGCGAATACTGCGCGTCTCGTGGCGCCGTGTGCCGAGCTCATCCTCGACGATCGCCAGGACGACACGGTCGACCTGGCACTGGGCACCTATTTCCGCGACATGACACCGAGCGCTGATGCCGAAGAACTCCTGCGCACGTTGCGGGAGGCACCTGTAGGCGAGAAGTCGGCGCCTCTCGATGTGGAACTCCTCGACGCCGCGCTCAACTCCCCCTGCTGACGGCGCCGACATTCTCGATCAAATTCGGGCAAATTGCTCTTTTCTCCGAAATTCGCCCTCGAATTCGGATCACATTCCCAGTGTTATCCGAACGAGAAGTCGTCGGCGCTGTCAGTCGGGAAGCGGTGCGATCGCCCCAATTTTCGTAAGCGCCGCGGCGAACGCTTCCGCAATGCCGGGCGCCGCGGCAGTCATGATCTCGCCGTCGTCGCCGAACCCCGTCGGCAGTCGGACCTCGGCCCCTGCTTCGGAGGCAATGAGCGCGCCTGCCGCCCAATCCCAAGGATTGAGCCCGTGTTCGTAGTGGGCGTCCACGCTCCCCGACGCGACCATGCACAGATCCAGGGCCGCAGCCCCGATACGCCGGATATCTCGTACCTGTGGCAGCAGTTCTGCAACAATCTTCCCTTGGCTCGCTCGGCGCGTTGCCGAGTACGAGAATCCGGTGGCCACGAGCGCCAGGCCCAGATCGGTCACCGGCGTGCAGCGCAGCGTCGTCACCACCCCGTCCGCGCCGGTACATGTCGCGCCGAGTCCCACCGCCGCCGAGTAGAGGCGATCCGCCGCGACATCGACCACAGCACCTGCCACCGAAACCCCATCGATTCGGGCCGCGACACTCACTGCATAGGCAGCAATCCCGTAGACGAAATTCACCGTGCCGTCGATGGGGTCGACCACCCACTGGACCCCGGTCACTCCCCCGCCGTCCTCGTCGGCACCGTGGCCTCCCCCACTTTCTTCGCCGAGGAACCCGTCACCGGGTCTCAACTGCCCGAGCCGAGTTCGGATGAGGTCCTCGGACTCGGTGTCGGCGATGGTGACCGGATCGGTGTCGGTGGACTTCGTCTGCACAGAGTGGCCCTCACCACCCGGCGACCGGGCCGATCCGAACAGCTCGGCACGGCGGCGTCGCACATGCGCTGCCGCTTCCTGTGCAACGGTGACGGCGACCGCTCGAAGCTCGGCGAGGTCGGATTCGGAGACAGCACGGGAATCGATGGCATCTGACACTCGACCATCGGAACACACGCGCATCCTCCGCACCACCCGCACAGAACGGGACTTCCAACTATCGTTGCCCCACAAGCATTGCGGCCGACCGACCACCGTTGCGCACCTACCCCGAGAGTGAGCACCTCATGACGCAGCCGACACCCCCCACCCCGAGCGATTCTGCCGACGTGGGATTCGGCGTCGACGTCGGTGGCAGCGGAGTCAAAGGCGGCCTGGTCGACCTGTCCACCGGTCAGTTGATCGGCGACCGGATCAAGATCCTCACGCCGCAACCGTCGACTCCCGACGCCGTGGCCGAGACAGTGGCCGAGATCGTCCGGCAGGCGAGATGGGACGGCCCCGTGGGTATCACCCTCCCGAGCGTGGTGACCGCAGGCGTCGCCCGGACCGCGGCAAATATCGATTCGTCGTGGATCGGGACGGACGCACGGGCGCTGTTCGGGTCCGTCCTCGACGAACGAGCTGTCACGGTCCTCAACGACGCCGATGCCGCGGGTATCGCCGAGGATCGGTTCGGCGCGGCGGCCGACACCGACGGCGTGGTCATCCTCCTGACCTTCGGTACCGGCATCGGCTCGGCAGTACTGCACAACGGCGTCCTTCTGCCGAACACCGAGTTGGGGCACATGGAGATCGACGGGAAAGAAGCCGAGCATCGTGCAGCCTCCTCCGTCAAGGAACGCCACGACTGGTCCTACAAACGGTGGGCTCGTGAAGTCTCGCTGGTCCTCGAACGTTTCGAGGCCCTGCTGTGGCCCGACCTGTTCATCGCGGGCGGTGGTATCAGCCGCAAGCACGAGAAGTGGATTCCGCTGCTGACGAACGACACTCCCGTGGTCCCGGCCAAACTACGCAATACAGCGGGGATCGTCGGCGCTGCATACGCTGCGAAAACAGGCGCGACTCCTTGAGTCCGACACATCCTCGGTCACAGGGATCGTTACAATGGTGCACAGCCGGCCGGAACCCGGCCTGATCCCGACAGACCTCTCCGCCGGAACACCTCTGGCGCGACGCCGCACTACCTCGTCACGAAAGGGCGTACGTGGCAGCCACCGACATCCACACCGCTGATTCACAGAAGGAATCGGCACCCGTCGCGGACGCTTCGGGCGCCGCTGACGCTACAGACACTGCGACACCCGCAGCAAAGCCACCGGCCAAGAAGGCCGCCGCGAAGAAGGCCCCCGCCAAGAAGGCCGCGGCGAAGAAGGCACCCGCCAAGAAGGCTGCCAAGAAGACCGCGGCGAAGAAGACCGCAGCCAAGGGCGGGAAGGCCGGGGACGACGAGTTCGACGGCGCGGGCGAACCGGAGCTCGAAGACATCGACGTCTCGGAAGGCGAACTGGTCGCCGACGACGCGTCGGTCGAAGACGACGAACCCAGCGAAAAAGACAAGGCGTCCGGCGACTTCGTCTGGGACGAAGAGGAATCCGAAGCCCTCCGTCAGGCGCGCAAGGATGCCGAGCTCACCGCCTCCGCCGACTCGGTTCGTGCCTATCTCAAGCAGATCGGCAAGGTTGCGCTCCTCAACGCCGAGGAGGAGGTCGAACTCGCCAAGCGCATCGAAGCAGGCCTCTACGCCACGTTCCGTCTGCAAGAACTCGCCGCGAAGGGCGAGAAACTCCCGGTGGCCCAGCGCCGCGACATGAACTGGATCTGCCGCGACGGCAATCGCGCCAAGAATCATCTTCTCGAAGCGAACCTTCGCCTGGTCGTCTCGCTCGCCAAGCGGTACACCGGTCGCGGCATGGCCTTCCTCGACCTCATCCAGGAAGGCAACCTGGGTCTCATCCGGGCCGTGGAGAAGTTCGACTACACCAAGGGCTACAAGTTCTCGACCTACGCGACGTGGTGGATCCGTCAGGCCATCACCCGCGCGATGGCCGACCAGGCCCGCACCATTCGCATCCCGGTGCACATGGTCGAGGTCATCAACAAGCTCGGTCGAATCCAGCGCGAGCTGCTCCAGGATCTGGGTCGCGAGCCCACGCCCGAAGAGCTTGCGAAGGAAATGGACATCACGCCGGAGAAGGTGCTGGAGATCCAGCAGTACGCGCGTGAACCCATTTCGCTCGACCAGACCATCGGCGACGAGGGCGACAGTCAGCTCGGCGACTTCATCGAAGACTCCGAGGCTGTCGTCGCAGTTGACGCCGTGTCGTTCACGCTGCTGCAGGATCAGCTGCAGTCCGTCCTCGAGACGCTCTCCGAGCGTGAGGCCGGCGTCGTCCGGCTGCGCTTCGGCCTCACCGACGGTCAGCCACGCACTCTCGACGAGATCGGCCAGGTCTACGGGGTGACCCGTGAACGCATTCGCCAGATCGAGTCGAAGACCATGTCGAAGCTGCGCCACCCGTCGCGGTCGCAGGTCCTGCGCGACTACCTCGACTAGTCACCTCGCCCGCCCCGGAGGCGAGCCGCGCTGTCCGAAAGGGGCGGAGGGACGTCGTCGTCCCTCCGCCCCTCCTCGCGAGAGCCGATCATACGGGTGCGAATCGTCCGTCGTCTCCCGGGCGATAGTCGACGACTTCCACGATCGCGTCGACCGGTAGCGGCCCGTACAGATGTGGAAACCTCATCGACTCGGGGTCCGTAGGCACACCCGGTTCGAACCGCACGTCGTCGATCAGTCGAGACGGGTCGATCCGGAGGAGAACAAGGTCCGTGCGGCCATGGAACAAGCGATTCGCTGGAAGGTGGACCTGATCGGGCGTCGACAGATGCACGAATCCCACCTCGGTCAGTGAAGGTGGTGTCACGGCGCCTTCCTCACGGGCACGGAACCACTCGTCGCGCGGGCAGATGTGCAGCAGAACTTCACTCATGCCCCATTGTTCGCATCGCCGGAGCGCGGACGATTCGTCGACGCGCCGTACCCGCTGCTGCGCTGTGAGCGAACAGCTGCGCCGGGGAGCACGAGAGCAGATCAGCAAACGCCCACGTCCTGGTGTTTCTCAGTGTCCATTCGTGAAACACAACACGAATGGACGATCAGGGGAACAACCCACGAACGCGAATCGTCTGTAAGAGTAGATCTACCGCGCTACCCCCGGCGCGGCGGACCAGACCCCAGGCGACCGTTGTCGAAGGTGGCCAGTTTGGAGGAGTCATGCCCGGTACGTTGACCACCCCGAAGTTGACCGCCGCCGACAGGTGCGATCGCTGCAACGCAGCCGCTCGCGTACGCGCTGTCCTTCCCACAGGCGGCGAACTGTTGTTCTGCGGTCATCACGCAAACGAACACACCGATCGGCTCCGTGAGCTCGGTGCCACGATCGTCACCGAGGCCGACGCCACCGTCTGATCCGCCGTCCGGAGCCCACGGTTCCGCGACTCGACCCCGCATACGGGCGACTACCTTTCGGTAGTCGCCCGTATCGTCGTTCATGGACGGTTTGTCGCCGACAGCAGGGGCGTCACCAGCTCCGCAGAATCGCGATGCGATCGCGCAACTGCTCGGCGCTCGCCATTGCGGTCGGCGGCCCACCGCACTGACGTCGCAGCTCCCCGTGGATCACGCCGTGTGGTTTACGAGTGCGGTGGTGCACGACCGCTACCAAGGAATTGAGTTCGCGCCGCAGCTGGGGCAGCTCATCGGCCGCAGCGATCCGTTCGGCCACCTGCTGCGGTGGACTCGGCGTCTGCTGGGCCGCAGGTTTGTCGAGCTGCTTCTCCTGTCTCTGACGCAGCAACGCTCTCATCTGGTCTGCATCAAGTAGCCCAGGCAGGCCGAGATAGTCCGCTTCCTCGTCGCTACCCGAGAACGTGGCAGTGCCGAAGGACGAACCGTCGTAGATCACCTGATCGAGCTCGGCCTCCGCACCGATCGAGGTATAGGCCTTCTCGTCCTCGCCCGGCTCGTCCTTCCTGCGATTGGCGTCGGCGAGCAGTTCGTCGTCGAAGCCTTCTTTGACTCGATGCGGTTTTCCCAGGACATGGTCGCGCTGTGCCTCGAGCTGACTGGCGAGTTCGAGCAGCACCGGTACCGACGGGAGGAACACACTGGCCGTCTCCCCCTTCTGCCTCGCACGCACGAAACGCCCGATCGCCTGAGCAAAGAACAGCGGAGTCGAGGCGCTGGTCGCATACACGCCGACGGCGAGCCTGGGGACATCGACTCCCTCGGACACCATTCGGACTGCCACCATCCACCGTTGGGTGCCCGCGCTGAACTCTGAAATACGCGACGATGCGGTGGGATCGTCGGAAAGGACGACGGCAGGCGGCTCACCCGTGAGGCGTTCGAGAGTCTTCGCATACGCACGAGCGACAGTCTGATCGGTCGCGATGACGAGGCCGCCCGCGTCCGGCATGCCGCCCGCGCGCAACTGCTCGAGGCGGGTGTTGGCGGCACCCAGCACGGCAGGCACCCAGTCACCCTCCGGGTCCAGCGCGGTACGCCAGGCGCGCGCCGTGTGCTCGGCGCTGAGCGGCTCACCGAGCCTGGCGGTGTATTCCTCCCCCGCACTGGTTCTCCACCTGGCTTCGCCGGAGTAGGCGAGGAACACGACCGGCCGGACGACGCCATCTGCAAGTGCATCGGAATATCCGTACGCGTGGTCGGCCTTCGATTGCATCAGGCCTTCCTCGTTCGGTTCGTACGTCACGAACGGAATGGCACTGTCGTCGCTACGGAACGGGGTGCCTGTCAGCGCCAGTCTGCGTGTCGCATCTCCGAACGCCTCGAGAATTCCCTCCCCCCAGCTCTTGGCGTCACCACCGTGGTGGATCTCGTCGAGGATGACCAGCGTGCGGCGCGCTTCGGTGCGAACACGGTGCTTGAACGGGTGGGAAGCGATCTGCGCATAGGTCACGACGACGCCCTGGTAGTCGCTCGAGGTCTGCCCTGTGGAGTTCGTGAAGTTCGAGTCCAGGGCGATGCCGAGTCGGGCCGCTGCGGACGACCACTGGTGCTTGAGGTGTTCGGTGGGGGCAACGACCGTGACCTGGTCGACGGTCCGGTCCTTCAACAGTTCCGACGCGACCCTCAGCGCGAATGTGGTCTTGCCCGCCCCCGGCGTGGCCACCGCGAGGAAATCGCGAGGTTTGGTGGCGAGGTACTTGGTCAGGGCGCGACGCTGCCATGCGCGCAGCTGTCCTCCGGGGGCGGAGGTCGTAGCTTGTCCGACGGTTTCAGTGCTCACCGGTTCTTCGTGCTCCTTGTCCGCTCAACTCCGGTCTGTGACGGCAGGACTGGCCAACCGATCACCGACCGCCATGCAGCCTATCGCCTCGGCCCCGCGATCGACGCCCCGAACCGCCAGGCCGACGACGAGGGAAAGTGACGGTCGTGACAGAATCCGAAGTACCGACAACCGCATGTGGTGCGCGCATCGCGGCGTGTCATCAGGAATGCTGGAAGTAGATGAACGCCACAGCTGTGCCCCACGTGCCCGGACCGCGCCGCATCGGGCGCGCGGTACGGGCGTGCGGTCGGGTCTTCGGTCACACTGCGCAGTCCGCGTGGGATCACTCGATCTTCAGCAAGGCCGCGACCGCCGCGTTCTGGCAGACCCTGTCGCTCCCCCCGCTACTCCTGGGACTGCTCGGCAGCCTCGGTTACGTGGGCGGATGGTTCGGACCCGACATTCCCAACATCATCGTGTCCAAGATCGTCACGTTCACACGCACCGCATTCAGCGACAGCGTCGTCGATGAGATCATCGCGCCGACGGTCTACGACGTGCTCAACCGTGGACGCGCGGATGTGATGTCATTGGGCTTTCTCCTGTCGCTCTGGGCAGGATCTTCGGCCGTCGCCACGTTCGTGGATTCGATCGTCGAGGCGCACGGGCAACAGGACCATCGTCACCCGGTCTGGCAGCGAGTGTTCGGTCTGCTGCTGTACGTGATGTTTCTCATCCTGGCGGTCATCACGTTGCCCTTGGTGGCACTGGGGCCGACGATGATCGGCCGATTGCTACCCCAGTCGTGGTACTCGGTGGGTTCGCAGATCGTCGACACCTTCTACTACCCGGCTGTCGGTCTGCTCCTGCTCATTGCCCTGACCACTCTGTACAAAGTGGCCTTGCCGAAGACTCTGCCGTGGCATCGCCTGCTCGGCGGAGCAGTACTCGCAGGGGCGTTCTTCATTCTCGCGAGCGCAGGCCTGCGCAGGTACCTGACCTGGATTGCCGAACACGGGTACACCTATGGCGCACTGGCCGCGCCCATTGCGTTCCTGCTGTTCACATTCTTCCTCGGCTTCGCGGTGGTGATCGGTGCCGAGTTCAATGCCACGATCCAGGAGATGTGGCCTGCGCGAGCAACACGGATCGAACAGTGGCGTGTGTGGCTCGCCGAGCAGGCGGACAAGCAGCCGTCGCCCGAGGAGGGTCCGGTCACCAACCTGACACGTCGGATCACCATGGCGAGTCCTATCCGGCTCACCGATCTTCTTCGTTCCGATCAACTGCCCGGCTACGACGACGCGTGTCCGTCCGACGAAGGTGGGCCCGACACATGCCCGGTCGACAGGCCGGATCCCTCCGGAGGATCCAGGCACGACGAAACGGCCGAGGAGGCATCGAGCACCTCGGCCGATGGTGGTCCGGTTTCGCCGCGAGGACCGGGGGCAGTGGAGCGTGAGTCCCTGACCCGACTTCCTCAGTCGCCCTTGCGCAGGCCCTCGTAGACCTTCTTGCACTCGGGGCACACCGGCGAACCAGGCTTCGGCGACATGGTCACCGGAAAGACCTCACCACACAGTGCAACAACGTGGGTCCCCATGACGGCGCTCTCTGCGATCTTGTCCTTCTTCACGTAGTGGAAGAACTTGGGGGTGTCGTCGCTGGTGGTTTCGTCGGTGGTGGTATCCGGCCGTTCCTTGATATCCGTGCTCACGTGTCCATGATGCCGCACCGCACCCCCGGACCGGTATGTGCATTCGATCTATGGGCGTGGGAAAGTAGTAGATATGGCACGAACACCTGGTTTCGGCGGATCCCACGAGAGCGGATCGCCCGATAACCCGGTCCTGATCACGGAGGCGGAGGCGTCTCTCGAGGACCAGCACCGAGCGCGGGTCCGTAAGTACATGACCTTGATGGCTTTCCGCATTCCCGCCCTGATCCTGGCAGCCATCTCGTACGGCGTGTGGGCGAACCCGTGGATCGCGATGGCGATCATCGGGCTCTCGATCCCCCTGCCGTGGATCGCGGTGCTCATCGCGAACGACCGGCCGCCACGACGCAAGGATGAGCCGAGCCGCTGGGACAGCAGGCACAGGGAACTTGCGGCGCTCGAGCGATCCGAGCATCGCGTCATCGACGGCTGACCGGACCGGCCGACCGACGTTCGGCGCACGCACAGACATCACGGACATTCGGCGCGGGGGTGGGCACCGGGCCCACCTGTACACGCGGCTGCGAGAATGCTTCCGTGGACCGCGACCTACTTCTGTCGATCTGCCCCTCCCTGCGCACTGCGTTGATCCGGTGTCGCTATGACATCGACAGCGTGCGTGAACTCCTGGGCGCGGAAGCTCACGCCGCGTTGGGGCGCAGCGAACCGGTCGCCGCACGGCGTGCCTCGCGTGGCGCGGGTGATCTCGGTGTGCTCGTGCGGCTGTTCCTTTTACAGGACACCTGCCCGGCCGACGAGGTCGCCGCGGCACTTGCACCTCTGAATCTCGACGACGCGATCGCCTCCGGTCTGCTCGAACGTGACGCGGACGGTGTGCGGTCGGCGCTGGATCTGCGGCCGCTGGACGCCGGCGGGGGCAACCTCTGGGTTCTGTCGGACCTCGACGGTGCGCTTCGACCCAGCCCTACTCGTCCTGATCATGTGCTGGGCGTCGGCCAGGCATCGCTCTCGTTGTTGCAGGCCACTCCCACCGACCCGGTGGGTTCCGCACTCGATCTCGGCACCGGGTGCGGCGTCCAGGCGATCCACGCGACCGAGTACGCCGATACCGTGACCGCGACCGACATCACACCGCGCTGCCTGACACTGGCCGCGGCCTCCGCCGCGCTGAACGAACTGGACCTCGAACTTCTCGAAGGCTCGTGGTTCGAACCCGTTGCCGGCCGCCGCTTCGACCGAATCGTCGCGAACCCTCCGTTCGTGGTGAGCAGCGGCCAGGTCGAGCACAGCTACCGTGATTCCGGTCTCGATCTCGACGGCGCGAGCAAGCTGATGATCTCGCAGAGCGTCGACCACCTGAATCCGGGCGGGACCGCGTCCATCCTGGCGTCGTGGGTTCATATCGAAGGCCAGGACTGGCGAGCACGCGTCGCGTCGTGGTTACCGGCCCACGGTGTGGATGCATGGATCGTGCAGCGTGACGTGGCTGATCCGGCTCTGTACATAGGGACCTGGCTCCGCGATGGCGACGCCGACCAGCGCGACCCGGCAGTCGCGGGACGCGCCGAGGAGTGGTTCGACCATTTCGCACGCAACTGCGTCGAGGGTGTCGGCTTCGGGTTCGTCTATCTGCGTCGCACGGATGAGCCGTCGGATGTGCTGGCCGAGGACCTGCGCCATGCCTTCACCGATGCGCTCGGGCCGGAATCGATCGACTATTTCGCACGCCTCCAGTGGTTACGCGACCACGATCTCCTCGAATCTCGGTTCCAGGTACGCGACGACACTGCACTCGAGCGCGTCTTCCTCCCCGGCGAGGAAGGCTGGAATCAGGTTGTCACCCGGGTGCATCGCGGGGGCGGCCCCGCGTGGCAGCACGAACTGGACGACCTGGCAGCTGCCCTGCTCGGCGGCCTGCGTTCCGATGGCCTCCCCCTGGGCGATCTGGTCTCACTGCTCTCCGCGGCCCACGGTGAGGACGAGGACGAGTTGGCGGCGATGGCGGTGCCTCTGATGCAGGGACTCGTCCGTCACGGTCTCGTCACGCCGGTATAGATCCGAGCGGGCGGGGCAGTTCCCGCAACGGCGCCCCTTCCCCGATCTCTCAGCAACTTCTCAGACGAGCTACCAGGTTCGCGCAGGTCGCAGCACTGCGGCTCGGAAACCGGCGGGAACTTTCCCAGGTGACCCGAGCGTTGAACCCTGTGAGACACCACCGATGAGGAGGCACGTCATGGCACGCCCCGCAACAACCGCTCGAGTCAATTCCGACCTCGACAATCAAAGTCCCGCCGCCGATCTTGTGCGCGTTTATCTGAACGGCATCGGAAAGACGGCATTGCTGACCGCAGCGGACGAGGTAGAACTGGCAAAGCGGATCGAGGCCGGCCTTTATGCCAAGCACGTGCTCGAGACCAAAAAGCGTCTCTCACCTGCAAAGAAGCGCGACCTTGCGATCGTCGTACGCGAAGGCCAGGCAGCTCGTAGTCATCTACTCGAAGCGAACCTGCGGCTCGTGGTGTCGCTGGCCAAGCGCTACACCGGACGCGGCATGCCCCTGCTCGACCTGATCCAGGAAGGCAACCTCGGTCTCATCCGAGCGATGGAGAAGTTCGACTACGCAAAGGGCTTCAAGTTCTCGACCTACGCCACGTGGTGGATCCGTCAGGCAATCACCCGCGGTATGGCCGATCAGAGCCGCACGATCCGCCTTCCGGTCCATCTCGTCGAGCAGGTCAACAAGCTTGCCAGGATCAAGCGGGAACTGCACCAGCAGCTCGGACGCGAGGCCACCGACGAAGAACTCTCGGAAGAATCCGGCATTCCGGTCGCGAAGATCGCTGACCTGCTCGACCACAGCCGCGACCCGGTGAGCCTGGACATGCCGGTCGGAAGCGACGAAGAAGCACCTCTGGGCGACTTCATCGAGGACGCCGAGGCGACCTCCGCGGAGACCGCCGTGATCGCCGGACTCCTGCACAGCGATGTCCGCAGCGTTCTCGGAACCCTCGACGAGAGGGAGCAGCAGGTCATCCGCCTCCGGTACGGGCTGGACGACGGCCAGCCGCGCACTCTCGACCAGATCGGCAAGTTGTTCGGTCTCTCGCGCGAGCGCGTACGGCAGATCGAGCGTGAAGTGATGGGCAAACTCCGCGAGGGCGAGCGCGCCGAACGCCTCCGCGCCTACGCAAGCTGACCGGGCGCGTCAGCTTCAGCGATCCCCGAGAGCCGGGCTGGGTTCTCGGGGATCGTGCTGTCGGCAGGTTGCTCGCTCCGGTCACCGCAGCCGGCGCGGGCCCAGGTCGAGAGGATGCTGCGATTCCGGGCCGATCCGCAGGTGCGCGTCGGTGAGCTCGGCACCGACCGGCGACGCCAGCACCGGTTCGCATACGAGCTCACGAACCTCGGGCAGGTCGTCGGCAAGCGCGGAAATGCGCTGGACGATATCGACGAGTGCGGCGCGATTCGCCGGTGCAGCATTGCGGTAGCCGGTCAGTAGCGGCGCCGCCTTGGGTGCGTCGATCAGTTCGACGGCTTCGTCCTCGGTCAGCGGCAACACCTGGTAGGCGCGGTCACCCAGCAGGTCGGAGATCACGCCTGCGACTCCGAAGGAGATCAACGAACCGAACGAGGGGTCGTCCTGTACCCGAATCGCGCATCCGATGCCCTTGGTCGCCATCTTCTGCACATGAAGCAGCGGCTCCCCGGACACCGCAGCGAGGTCCCGGTAGGCGAAACGAACCGAATCGGCGTCGACGAGGTCGAGCCGGACCCCGGTCAGATCGGGCCGGTGTCGCCATTGGGCCCCGGTCGCCTTGACTGCCACCGGAAAGCCGATCTCGTGGGCTGCTGCGATCGCCTCGTCCTCGGTGGTCACCGACCGGAAGGTGGCGATGTGCACGCCGTAACACGAGAGCAGCAATGCGGTCTCGGTGTCGGACAGGTAGCGGCCGCCGGGCGTGGTGTCGAGCCAGCCGTCGACGAGAGCACGGGCACGCTCCGGGTCGATCCCCGCGGGACGGACAACCTGCGACTGGGGGCGAGACCGCCACTTGGCATACCGCCACGCACGTGCAAGAGCTGTCGCGGCCCGTTCGGGACCCGGGTACGAGGGTACCGACCCCCGGGCCGGATTGCCCTCTTCATCTCGGACCGCGAGAACATCAGGGATGCCCTCGGTCGCAAGGAATGTCGTGACCACCGGCTTCTCCGCACCCGCCACTGCATCGCGCAGTGCTTGCGCGTAGGGCTCGACCGTCACCGCAACCGGGGGAACGAACACGGCGATGACCGCATCGATCTCCGGTGCCCCGAGCGCCCGGGCCACCGCTTCCGCGAACCCTTCCGGGGTCGCCTGCGCGCCGAGATCCACTGCGTCGGCGGGCTTGAGGCCCTGCCCTCTCGCCGCATCCACGGCGAGCACCCCGAGCGCTGTGGAATTACCCACGACCGCGACCCGCGGTCCGGCGGGTAGCGGTTGATAGCTGAACAACAACGCCGAATCAAACAGTTGCGCAATGGATTCGACCTGAACAACGCCGGCCTGCTCGAACAGGTGACGCACAATTGCGTCGTCCATCTCCCCGGTACGGGCCTCGAGCACCGGAGGTACCGCATGCCGGCCGGATTTGACCGCCACGATCGGCTTGCTTCGCGCGACCCGGCGGGCGATGCGCGAGAACTTACGTGGGTTGCCGAAGCTCTCGAGGTAAAGGAGTACCACCTCGGTAGCAGGGTCGGTGTCCCAGTACTGCAACAGGTCGTTGCCAGACAGATCGGCGCGGTTTCCCGCAGACACGAACGAGGACAAGCCCACTCCGGTCTTGGCGGCTTCGTCGAGAATCGCGATGCCCAACGCACCCGACTGACAGAAGAACCCGACATTGCCCGCGGCGGGCAGTATGGGGGCGAGCGTCGCATTCAACCGGAACGCCGGATCGTTGTTGGCGACTCCGAGGGCGTTCGGGCCGATCAATCGCATCCCGTGTGCACGCGCGGCATGCGCCAGGCGGCGCTCCGCGTCGCGTCCCTCGGGTCCGGTCTCGCCGAATCCGGACGACACGACGAGTAGCGCTTTGACGCCTTTCGCGAGGCAGTCGTCGAGGACCGCGTCGATCGATTCGGCGGGAACCGCGGCGATCGCCAGGTCGATCTCGTCCGGGATGTCGCGCACTGTCGGATAGGCTCGCACGCCCCGCACCGACCGGTGTTCGGCGTTGACCGGATAGACCGGTCCGGTGAATCCGCTGCGCAGCATGTTCACCAGGACGGCGTTGCCGACTTTCCGGCTGTCGGTGGAGGCACCGATCACCGCGACGCTTCCCGGACTCAGAATGTTGCGGACGCTACGAGCTTCAGCGGCACGCTCGCGCGCATTGCGCACCGAGACGAGTGCCTCCGTGGGGTCGATGTCGAACTCCAACCGCACCACACCGCCCTCGAAACTGCGGCTGACCTGATACCCGGCCTCACGGAAGACCGAGATCATGTGGCGGTTCTCTGCGAGGACCTCGGCGACGAAACGACGGAGTCCGTTCTCCGCGGCAGCGCCGGCGAGGTGTTCGAGCAGAATGGGCCCCAGCCCGCGACCTTGATGCGAGTCCGACACGGTGAATGCGACTTCGGCGGACAGACCGTCCCCCTCGGACGACAGTCCTTCGTAGCGACCGACTGCGATGATCTCGTCTCCGAGCATCGCCACGAACGCCACCCGCTTGCGATGGTCGACGACGGTGAAATTGAACAGATCGCGCTTCGAGATCGTCGGGTAGGGACCGAAGTATCGGAGATACCGCGTCCGTTCGGACAACTTGCCGTGGAATTCGACGATCTTGTCGGCGTCTTCCGGAACGATCGGCCGCAGATGGACGACACCACCATCGGAAGCCAGCACATCGGCAACCCAGTGGCGGGGATAATCACGCGCGACCGCCAGTGCCCGTTCGCGCTCGGGGTCGGCAGTCGCATCGGGCGTGCGAGGCGATTCCTCCCCCGCATGTACCTGCGTGCTCTCCGAGTCAGTCACGAGGGTCCTCCGGGTCCAGTCCGAGAAGCGGGAAGCAGGCGCGGCGCGTAGCGATGATCGCGGAATCGATTCGGGTCAGCGCTCGATCGAGTGACGCAACGCCGGTTTCGGGTGTACCACCGGGACCGTCCCACGCCAGATACGACAGGTCCGCCCCTTCGCCCATTTCTGTGGGGAGTTCGACTCCGGGCGCCATGGCGCCGACACGATCGCGCCAGTCGTCGGGAACCTTTGCGGTGAGGTCGATCTCACGGTCGAGCGCCGCGGCGATCAGATGTGTCCACGAACGTGGTACAACCCGGACCAGGCCGTATCCTCCCCCGCCCAATGCAAGCCAACGTCCTTCGCAGTACCGGTCGGCGAGGTCGCGCATCGCGAGATACGACGCACGTTGCCCGTCGACGGTGAGCGACAGATCGGCCAGCGGGTCTTCGCGGTGACTGTCGGCCCCGCACTGGCTGATGAGGATCTGCGGGCGGAATGCGGCGATCGCGCCGGGCACGACGGCCTGGAACGCCCGCAACCACAAGGAATCGACCGTGCCGGGTAGTACAGGAAGATTGATGGCGGTACCTTCGGCGGCACCGGCCCCGACCTCACTCGACCAACCGGTGTTCGGCCACAGGGTCGCGGGATGCTGATGGATCGAGACGGTCAGCACACGCGGGTCGTCCAGGAATGCGTGCTGGACCCCGTCGCCGTGGTGAGCATCCACATCGACATAGGCGATGCGATCGTAACCCTGATCGAGCAACCACGAGATGGCGATCGCCGCGTCGTTGTAGACACAGAATCCGGCGGCCCAGTCGGCCATCGCGTGGTGCATGCCGCCGCCGATACTCACCGCCCTGCGGGTCCGGCCGGATGCGATCTCCCGGGCAGCGGCCAGGGTGCCGCCCGCCAGTGTGGCGCTCGCCTCATGCATCTTGGGGAAGATGGGATTGTCTTCGGTGCCCAAACCGTGCGGTGTGTCTGCCGGAGGTTCCGATCCGGCGGGCGCAGATCCGGCCTTCTTGACAGCATCGACATAGCCGGATGTGTGGATGCGAAGGAGATCAGCATCGTCTGCAGGGTCCGGACGCACCGTTTCGACGCCCTCGAGCAGCCCGATGCTGCGTGCGAGTGCCATCGTCAGGTCGAGCCGGGTCGGGTTCATCGGGTGGCTCGGACCCCACCGATAGTCGAGGTAATCGGGGCTCCAGACCACCACACGGTCGCCGCCCAGATGTGTCGAACCGCCTGCCGCGGTGGAGCTCGTGGTCATGAACACAGACGCTACTTGCCCGCCCCGGGTCACGCGAGCATCGGACCTCACCCACCACCTGAACGCCACGGTTAGAATCGGGCGCAGACGAAGGGGTGTGAGAGTGAAGGACCTGGTCGATACAACGGAGATGTATCTCCGGACGATCTACGACTTGGAGGAGGAAGGTGTGGTGCCCCTGCGGGCACGCATTGCCGAACGCCTCGAACAGAGCGGTCCGACGGTCAGTCAGACCGTCGCCCGCATGGAACGCGACGGACTGCTGCGCGTCGCGGGTGATCGTCATCTGCAGTTGACGGAGAAGGGACGGGATCTCGCCGTGTCCGTCATGCGTAAGCACCGCCTCGCAGAGCGGTTGCTCGTCGATGTGATCGGACTCGACTGGGAGAATGTGCATGCCGAGGCGTGCCGCTGGGAACATGTGATGAGCGAGGAGGTGGAACGCCGACTCGTCGAAGTACTGAACAATCCGACTACTTCGCCGTACGGCAACCCGATCCCCGGGCTCGCAGAACTGGGTCTCGACAAGGCTGCCGTCTCGGACGAGAAACTGGTCCGTCTGACGGAGATTCCGAGCGGGCAGCCCACCGCGGTCGTCGTGCGCAGACTCGCCGAGTACGTCCAGTCGGATCCAGAAGTGATCGCTCGCCTGCGTGAGGCGGGCGTCGTGCCCGACGCACGCGTTACAGTCGAGACGCGTCCGGGTTCGGTGATGATCACCGTCACCGGCCACAACACATTCGAGCTTTCCGACGAGATGGCCCATGCCGTGCAGGTGAAGCAGGTCTGATGCCGGGCCTCTTCCACCGGGCCGGTGGGCCGGTGGAAGAGGAGACCCAGCGTGAAACTTCTGGTGACCGGCGGCGCCGGTTATGTGGGCAGCGTATGCAGCACCGTGTTGCTCGAGCGTGGCCACGACGTGGTCGTCGTCGACGATCTGTCCACCGGCAACGCCGATGCCGTGCCGTCGGGCGCCGAGTTCGTTCACGGTGATATCGCCGATGTCGCCGCGGAGATACTGGGCTCCGGAGGTAGTTCACCCCGATTCGACGGCGTTCTCCATTTCGGTGCGCAATCGCTCGTAGGAGAATCGGTCGAGTTCCCCGAGAAGTACTGGCAGGGCAACGTCGTATGCACACTCGCACTGCTCGAAGCGATGCGATTGTCGGGCACGCCGCGGCTTGTCTTCTCGTCCACCGCAGCGACCTACGGTGAGCCCGAGCAGGTACCGATCACCGAGGATGCTCCCACCCGGCCCACGAATCCGTACGGTGCCTCCAAACTGGCAATCGATCACGCGATCTCCTCGTACGCCCACGCGCACGGGATCGCCGCGACCAGTCTGCGCTACTTCAATGTGGCCGGCGCATACCGGGGCGCCGGGGAGAATCGTGTCGTCGAGACACACCTGATCCCACTCGTCCTTCAGGTCGCCCTGGGGCAACGCGAGCGCATCTCGGTGTTCGGCACGGATTGGCCGACCAAGGACGGCACCGCGATCCGCGACTACATCCATGTCAAGGACCTTGCCGACGCACACGTGCTGGCGCTGTCGAAGGCAACTGCGGGAGCGCACCGCATCTACAACCTCGGGAGCGGTGAGGGCTTCACCGTGCGCGAGGTCATTTCGTCGTGCGAGCGGATCACCGGGCTTCCGATCGCCGCTGCCGATGCACCACGACGCGCCGGTGATCCTGCCGTGCTGATCGCTTCGAGTGCGCGCGCGATCGACGAACTCGGTTGGAAACCCGAGCACACAGACCTCGACGAGATCGTCGCGGACGCCTGGGAATTCATGCGAAATCTCGGTGATCGCGCGCACGCCGCCCGTACCTGATCATTCGGGCGGTCCGGGCAAGGGCAGCACCACACCCAGTCGCGCTGCGATCTCGTAGCCGGTGTCGGCAAGACCACGAACGGCTTCGGGACGCAGCCCGGCCTGCAACGCCTGGTCGAGAAGATCCGAAAGACGGTGTCGCGGATTCGATTCCAGGGCCACTCCGAGCGCGACGCCCGCGAATGCACCGTCACCTCGTACGTAGGCACTGAAGGCGACGAGTGCAGCAGCGTCGGCTCGTTCCGGATCCGGCAAGGCACGAGCAAGCTCGACCCACATACGCTCGGCGAGGCGCGCCTGCACCCCCGCCGCCAGTGCGAGGGTCGCGTCACGGACCGTCGGATTCGCAAGGAGTACGGCCACTTCGGCGTATTCCTGGGCGCGGAGTTCCGCCCCGTCACCGAATGCCTCGAGATGGCCGAGCAGTGTTTCGAGTTCCATTCGGTCTGCACGGGCGGAACCGCCGGCGCGTGCAGCGCGCTCGTACGCCAGGTCGCGGGCATCGATCACATCGTCGATGCATTGGCCCACTCGCCTGCGATGCTCCGGCGCGGACGGAGCGAGCAGTGCGTCGAGTTCGTCCCGCGACCGCCGGATCGGACTCCCACCGAAAACTCGTGTGGCGGCAACCACCGAACTCTCGGGATCGGGGATCGTCCCGTTCACATTGCCTTCCGGTGTGAACCACACGCGCCCACGGGCGATTTCGGGGGTGGCATGCACACCGGCCACTTCGATGCCGGACAGTGCGAGCTCTTCGGCGAGTTCCTCGACCAGACGCACTGCAGCAGCGGAGCCGGGGCAGTGGGGATGGTCGAGCCGGTCGTCGACGAGCACCACCAGTACGGCGCGTGCTCCTTCGCGGACGCAGACCGTGCAGAACCGCTCGAACGCGGCGCTCATCGGTGCAGGAATCGGTTCGTCGGTCCGCGGAAGCAGGAGGTCGTGGCGCATAACGGCGCCGATCGCGTCGCTTCTCCTATCGCTGTTGGATGATCGCTGTGCGGGAGAGAGGCTCAATACGAGAATCGAGCGCGCCGGATGGAAGCCGAGCATGGCCGGCACTGCGGCGAGCAGTTCGCCGATGTCCGACAGGTGCAGTGGCTGCGAGGATGAGGTCGATGCGGTCATGCCCAGCACGATCCATGGTCGCGGCGACCGAGATCGGGTCTCGGACGTGGAATCCGCAAATCTGTGGATGGATGAGGCGGCTGTGGACAATCCGGGCAGCGCAACCTCGTGCCGGGCGCTGACACAGCTGGCAGTGTCAGCGCAGACTGATACGCTCCGGCCGCGAGTGGTCGGCAAACCTCTTCACGAGATCCCTCGCTCAATCTCCGAAGGCATACACCACCGCATTGTGGAAGACGATGTCCAGGGCATCGCGGTCGACCTCACGACGATCGAAGGTCATGTAGGTCACCAGGACCCTGGCATCTCCGAGCTGGGCGCCGCGGGTCTCCATCGACTGGACCAGCCGGCGATCGTCTCCCGAAACCACCGTGCGTGTGTATGCGACGGTCCGGACGCCCCCCATCGGCGGAAGCGGCTCCGGCGCGGCGACGGTGGTGACGGTGGCGGTCACCCCACTGTCGGTGGCATCGACCTCGCTGCACTCTCCGAGGTGCTTCCTCAGTTCGGGGAGTGTGGGTGCCGGCACCACCACTTCGACGCTGATCGTGGCCCGCCCGTCCTCGGAGGTCCCCACGGCCATTGCGGTTTCGTCGGGGCCGTAATTCTGCGGGAGCGGGAGACATCCGGGCGGTTCCACCTTCGCGCCGACGGGGATCCCTGCCAGGTCCGGCGCGGCCTGCGCCACTGCAGAGGGAGGCAGCGTCACCGCCGGGTACGAGGCGGGGAACTTCTCCGGGGGCAGCAGAAGCGCAGCCGGCAACGATCGGTCCAGGGCGGGGTCGGAGATCCCGGACACGTCGATCGTCCGCGAGGCAGTTCCGGGCAACGCGGTGCCTGCCACTGTCGTCGAGCACCCTGTCACAGTGGCGATCAGTGCCGCGCACATGACCATGCGACCGACGTACCGGTCGCGCCGCCGACGAACTGCGTTCACGGCCACCCGAACCTCCGCTGTTCCCGTTCATCGGGGCAGAACACCCCGTCGAGCGCTGTTCTCGGTTCAATTAGACTCGAACACCACCATGCCACGCCGGTGCGCCACCGGGCAGAAGGCTATGACGACGTGATCGGAGTGGTTCGGATATGGACGAACAGTCCCGGATGTACGAGCTGGAGTTTCCCGCGCCTCGCTTGACCTCGGCCGACGGACAGGGGCCTGTGTTGGTGCACGGGCTGGAGGGCTTCTCCGATGCCGGACACGCTGTGCATCTGGCCACCACTCATCTCCGGGAGCAGCTCGAGACGGAGGTCGTCGCTTCCTTCGCCATCGATGAACTTGTCGACTACCGTTCACGGCGGCCCATGATGACGTTCGAATCGGATCACTTCTCCGACTACGCGGCGCCCGAACTCAACCTGTATGCGCTCGTCGACAACGCGGGCACTCCGTTCCTGTTGCTCGCAGGTACCGAGCCGGATCTGAAATGGGAGCGCTTCATCACGGCGCTCCGCATTCTGGCGGAGCGATTCGGGGTCCGACGCACGATCGGCCTAAATTCGATCCCCATGGCGATCCCCCACACCCGTCCGCTGGGCGTGACCGCCCATTCGACGAACAAGGATCTCATCGCCGATCATCACCGGTGGTCCGGTCAACTGCAGGTTCCGGCGGGCGCGTCGTCCTTGCTCGAGTTCCGGATGGCTCAGCACGGACACGAGGCTGTCGGATTCTCGGTGCATGTTCCGCACTATCTGGCGCAGACCGACTACCCCGCTGCCGCCGAGTCGCTGTTGATCAACGTCGCGGAGGTCGGAAATCTCGATCTTCCGCTCGGAGCGTTGGGGGAGGCTGCCGCGCGTGTTCGCGAGCAGGTCGACGAGCACATCGAAGGCAACGAGGAGGTGCTGTCCGTCGTGCGCGCGCTCGAACGCCAGTACGACAGCTACGTGGCAGCGCAGGAGCAGCAGTCCACTCCGCTGCCGACCGACGAAAGCCTGCCCAGCGGGGACGAGCTGGGGGCCGAGTTCGAACGATTCCTCGCCGAGTACGAGCGCAAGGACGGTGACACGGACTCCGACTCCTGACGCTCCGGCTCCCGGCCTGTCCAGGAATCGACTCGGCACGAATTCGGTGCGGCCGGTTCCAGGGAGGGCTCGGTAGCGCTGCAGCCGCGTTACATACCGGTCACGATCCTCATTGCCGACGTCACATACAGAAAGTATGCTCGCCCGGCATGCAAGGGTAGGCAAGCAAGGATCAGCTCCCGAGCCAGACAGGAGACCGGCCGGCTGCAACCCGTGGATACGGCAGGAGAGGCTGATGGCTACATCGCGACCGCGCACATTGCGCCCGGTTCCCGATTCGGAACCTCGGATGGTCTTCCGGACCGTTCACGGGTACCGGCGTGCCTTCCGCCTCGCGGGCAACGGTCCGGCCCTGGTGTTGATCCACGGCATCGGCGACAATTCGTCCACTTGGCTCGACGTCATTCCCCACCTTGCGAAGAAGTACACGGTCATTGCCCCCGACCTGCTCGGCCACGGCCGTTCCGACAAGCCTCGCGCCGACTATTCCGTCGCCGCATATGCCAACGGCATTCGCGACCTCCTCGCGGTGCTCGGTGTCGAACGGGCCACGATCATCGGCCACTCCCTCGGCGGCGGGGTTGCAATGCAGTTCGGCTACCAGTTTCCCGAGATGGTGGAACGGCTCGTGCTCGTGTCGTCCGGTGGCGTCACCAAGGACGTCCATCCGGCACTGCGGCTCGCATCCCTGCCCGGGGTGAGTGAATTACTCAGACTGCTCAGAATTCCCGGAGCAGTGCCCGCGGTCAGGGTCGTGGGCACCATCCTCGGTCAAATCCACGGCTCGCCGCTACGGCCCGGAGCCCTACTCCACGACACGAGCGATCTCGTGCGGATCCTCTCCGGTCTGCCGGATCCGACCGCATACGAGGCATATCTGCGCACCTTGCGTGCGGTGGTCGACTGGCGTGGTCAGGTGGTGACGATGCTCGATCGTTGCTATCTCACCGAGGATGTCCCGGTGCAGCTGATCTGGGGTGATCAAGATGGTGTGATCCCCGTCGGACACGCACACCTCGCGCACTCGGCCATGCCCGGGTCGCGACTCGAGATATTCCACGGTTCGGGGCATTTTCCGTTCCGGGACGACCCGATCCGGTTCCTGCGGGTGATCGAGGACTTCCTCGATTCCACAACACCGCTCAAGTTCGACGAAGAGCAGTGGCGGCAGCTGCTGCTCACGGGACTGCGCGAATCCCGCATCACCGGTGGTCCGGCGACACGCACAGCCGTCCTCGGCGCAATGGGATCGGACGAACGCAGCGCGACGTAGAGCCGGCCGGCGTTCCGACTAGCCTGGAGCGGTGCTGCTTCCGGATCTGATACCCGACCCTGTCGACGACGACTCTCTTTTCGACGCGTTCACCTCCTGGACGACGGACCGGGGTATCACGCTCTATCCGGCGCAGGAAGAGGCGTTGATGGAGCTCGTCTCCGGCGCCAACGTGATCCTCGCGACCCCCACCGGCTCGGGGAAGTCGATGGTCGCGCTCGGCGCTCACTTCCACGCATTGGCCACCGGAAAACGGACCTTCTACACGGCACCGATCAAGGCGCTCGTGAGTGAGAAGTTCTTCGCATTGTGCGATGTGTTCGGTGCCGACCTCGTCGGGATGATGACCGGCGACGCGTCCGTCAACTCTGGGGCTCCGATCATCTGCGCGACCGCCGAGATCGTCGCCAATCTCGCGTTGCGCGAGGGAGCGAACTCCGACATCGGCCAGGTCGTCATGGACGAGTTCCATTTCTATTCGGAACCCGAACGCGGCTGGGCATGGCAGGTACCGCTCGTCGAACTTCCGAATGCGCAGTTCCTGCTGATGTCGGCGACACTCGGCGACGTCACGTTCCTGAAGAACGATCTCACGCGGCGAACCGGGCGGCCCACCGTTGAAGTCTCGGGTTCGGAACGCCCCGTTCCCCTGACCTTCTCGTACTCTCAGGTGCCGATCGGCGAGGCCATCGAAGAACTCGTCACCACCCATCAGGCCCCGGTCTACGTGGTGCACTTCACACAGGCTGCCGCGCTCGAGCGGGCACAGGCCCTCACCAGCGTCAACATGTGTTCCAAGGACGAGAAATCAGCCATCGCCGACGCCCTGGGCGGATTCCGGTTCACCACCGGATTCGGCAAGACACTCTCACGGCTGGTCCGGCACGGAATCGGCGTTCACCACGCGGGCATGCTGCCCAAATACCGACGATTGATCGAGAAGCTCGCGCAGGACGGCCTCCTCAAGGTGATCTGCGGTACCGACACTCTGGGCGTCGGTATCAACGTGCCGATCCGCACGGTTCTGCTGACAGGGCTGACCAAGTACGACGGCACCCGCACGCGGCAGCTCAAGGCGCGGGAGTTCCACCAGATCGCGGGGCGTGCCGGACGGGCAGGCTACGACACGATGGGAAGCGTCGTGGTCCAGGCACCCGAGCACGAGATCGACAACATCCGCGCACTCGCCAAAGCCGGCGAGGATCCCAAGAAACGACGCAAGGTGCAGCGCAAGAAAGCACCCGAAGGATTCGTTTCCTGGGGACAGGGCACCTTCGACAAACTCATCGCCGCGTCGCCGGAGCCCCTGCAGTCCCGGTTCGCGGTGAGCAACTCGATGCTTCTCAACGTCATTGCGCGACCCGGCAACTGCTTCGACGCGATGCGTCACCTCCTCGAAGACAACCACGAACCGCGGCCTGCGCAACGAAAACACATTCTCAAGGCGATTTCGCTGTACCGCGGTCTGTTGCAGGCAGGGGTCGTGCAGCAGCTCGACGAGCCCGATCAAGACGGACGCATGGCGCGCCTGACCGTCGATCTGCAACGGGACTTCGCACTGAATCAGCCGCTGTCACCGTTTGCGCTGGCCGCGATCGAGCTGCTCGACATGGAATCGACCACGTACGCCCTCGACGTGGTGTCGGTGATCGAATCCACCCTCGACAACCCCCGCCAGATCCTGATGGCTCAACAGCATGCAGCACGTGGCGAAGCGGTCGCCGAGATGAAGGCCGACGGCATCGAGTACGACGAGCGGATGGAACTGCTCGAGGAGGTCACCTGGCCCAAGCCGCTCGTGGAGCTCCTCGAGCCCGCATTCGAGACCTACCGTGGCGGACACCCATGGGTCTCCGAGTTCCCCTTGTCACCGAAGTCCGTCGTGCGCGACATGATCGAGCGCGCGATGACATTCGCGGAGCTGGTCAGCCACTACGGACTGGCGCGGTCCGAAGGCCTGGTACTCCGGTATCTCGCCGACGCGTACCGGGCACTGCGGCAGACAGTTCCCGATTCCGCGCGCACCGAGGAACTCGAGGACATCACGGAGTGGCTCGGCGAGCTGATCCGGCAGGTCGATTCATCTCTGCTCGACGAATGGGAGTCGCTCACCAACCCCGGCGCAGAATCCGACGATCAGCAGATCGCATTCGGTGCCGATACACCGCGACCGCTCTCGGCGAACACTCGCGCGTTCCGGGTGATGGTGCGCAACGCGATGTTCAAGCGCGTCGAACTCGCATCACGACGTCGCTGGAACGATCTCGCCGACCTCGGTGACGGCCTCGACGCGGAAGACTGGTCGGATCTGCTCGAGCTCTACTTCGACGAGTACGACGAGATCGGCACCGGCCCCGACGCGCGCGGACCGCTGTTGTTCTCGGCCGAGATGGGCTCCGAAGTGTGGCGCGTGCGCCAGACGCTGGCGGATCCGCAGGGTGATCACGGTTGGGCGCTGATCGGTGAGGTCAACCTCGCCGAGTCGGATGCCGCGGGCGAGGTCGTCTTCGACGAGTTCGAGATCGTCGAAGGCTGAGAGCGGAGACGAGACCGGTACCCTGGTTCCGGTGAACGATGAGCCCGCTGCGGCGTTTCGCCTGTCCTACGTCCCCGGCGTGACCCCGGCCAAATGGGTTCGGGTGTGGAAGGAACGGATTCCGGAGATACCGATCGAGCTGGTTCCCGTCGATTCGACCTCGGGGGCGGAGTGCGTGCGGGCCGGGACGGCGGACATCGCACTCCTGCGGTTGCCGCTCGAACGTGACGGCCTGTCGGTGATCCCCCTCTACACGGAAACCTCCGTGGTGGTCGTACCGAAAGAGCACGCGATAGCCGTCGTCGACGAGGTGTCGGTAGCCGACCTTGCAGACGAGACCGTCTTGCATCCCCTCGACGACGTGCTCGATTGGGTGAGCCTGCCCGGGGAGGAAGCGTTCGAGCGCCCCGCAACCACCGAGGACGCGATATCGCATGTCGCGTCGGAGGTGGGGGTACTCGTGACACCGCAGTCGCTCGCTCGTCTGCATCATCGTAAGGACCTGACGTATCGCCCGGTCGCCGATGCCCCTCAGTCGCAGGTGGGTCTCGTATGGCTCACCGACCGCACTACCGATCAGGTGGACGAGTTCGTCGGTATCGTCCGGGGCCGCACCGCGAACAGTTCCCGTGGAAGGCAGGATCCTTCCGGAACCGACACTGCACCCGCAGCTTCGGGTAAGCGTCGCGGCGAGCGTCAGGGTTCACAACCGAGGAAGGTGGTCGGCGACAAGAAACCCCGATCGCGGCGGGGCGCCACCGGACGCGGCAAGAACACCGGCCGTCCCAACCGCCGACGTGGCTGATCGGATTTCTCCGCAGCGCAGCTGATCAGCCGGTGACCCGGGACTGCGGCGGGGCTTGCGACCGCAACACATCTGCCAATGCCCGGTAGTCGTCTGCGCGCGCGCTCGACGCCCGGAAGACCAGTCCGATGGTGCGTCCCGGTTCGGGGGCGGCGAAGTGCGCCACGGCCAGGTCCCCGCCTGCCGTTTCCACCGGCACCGCCGACGCGGGCACGAGCGTGACGCCGAGGCCACCTGCGACACACCGCACGACAGTGGCAAGCGACGTCGCCCGTGTGTCTCCGGCATCGGGCCGGGCATCGACGGATCGGCACAGATCCAGGGTCTGGTCCCGGAGGCAGTGGCCTTCGTCGAGAAGCAGGAGTGGAAGCTCGTCGAGGATCGACAGTGGCAGATCGGTTCTGCCTGCGAGGCGATGATCAGCGGGAACAACGAGGATGAAATCCTCGACATACAAAGGGATCTCCACGACTCCCGCCACTTCGGACGGCAGAGCGAGCACTGCGACATCAAGCGTGCCCGAACGGAGCGAACCGAGGAGCCGGGCCGTCTGATCCTCGATCACGTGCACTGCGAGATTGGGCATGCGCATGCGGAGTTCGGGCAACAGGCCGGGGAGAAAGTAGGGCGCAACCGTGGGAATCAGCCCGATCCTCAGCGGGCCCGAGAACCCATCGGAGACACCCGCAGCCGCGGCGACGAATCCGTCTGCGGCGTCGAGAATGGCTTTGGCCTGGGCGAGCAGTCTCGCGCCTGCGGGGGTCACAAGCACACGACGCGTGCTCCGCTCGATCAATTGCACCCCGAGTCCGTTCTCGAGCGAGGCGAGACCCTGCGACAGTGTGGGTTGGCTCACATTCAAACGCGCTGCGGCCGTGCCGAAGTGCTTATAGGTGGCGACGGCCACGAACGCACGCAGCTGTGACAGGGTCGGATGATAAGTCTGATCGGGCACGCCTATCAGTATAGTGCGAGCCATCACCTTTACCTTTTGAAAATTTTCCGGCAGGATGAATCTCGTACCGGAGAACGATCCCTCGGGAACCTCCGGTAACGCACAGACCCACGTCATCGGGCGTGGTGTGCGTGATCGACTCGCTTGTTCACGAGACACCAACGAGAGGACCGAAAATGGCATTGCTGACCATCGGCGATCAGTTCCCCGCTTTCAACCTGAAGGCCCTCATCGGCGGCGACCTGTCGCAGGTCGACGCTGCACAGCCCGACGACTACTTCACCACCATCACCAGCGATGACTACGCCGGCAAGTGGAAGGTCGTCTTCTTCTGGCCGAAGGACTTCACCTTCATCTGCCCCACCGAGATCGCCGCGTTCGGCAAGCTGAACGAGGAGTTCGCGGACCGCGACACGCAGGTCCTCGGCGCCTCCGTCGACAATGAATTCGTGCACTTCCAGTGGCGTGCACAGCACGAGGATCTCAAGACCCTCCCCTTCCCGATGCTCTCGGACCTCAACCGTGAGCTCGTCTCGGCCACCGGCGTCCTGAACTCGGACGGCGTTGCCGATCGCGCCACCTTCATCATCGACCCGAACAACGAGATCCAGTTCGTGTCCGTCACCGCCGGTTCCGTCGGCCGCAACGTCGACGAGGTCCTCCGAGTCCTCGACGCTCTGCAGTCCGACGAACTGTGCGCGTGCAACTGGAAGAAGAACGACCCGACCCTCAATGCGGGTGAGCTCGTCAAGGCGGCGCTGCAGTGAGTGTCGACAACCTGAAGAACGCTCTCCCCGAGTACGCGAAGGACCTCAAGCTCAACCTGAGTTCGCTCGCACGCTCGACCGAGCTCAACGAGCAGCAGCTGTGGGGCACGTTCCTCGCCGCCGCGGCCGCGACCAAGTCCGCGACCGTGCTCGCCGAGATCTCGGAGGAAGCCGCCGACGTCCTGTCTGCGGAGGCGTACAACGCCGCGCTCGGCGCAGCCTCGATCATGGGCATGAACAACGTTGCCTACCGGGCCAAGAGCTTCCTCGGTGACGATTACGCCCAGGTACGCATGGGCCTTCGGATGAACATCATCGGCAGCCCCGGAGTGGAGAAGTCCGACTTCGAGCTGTGGTCGCTGGCAGTGTCGACGATCAACGGATGCCACGACTGCACCGCAGCGCACGACAACGTTGTGCGCAAGGAGGGCCTCACCAAGGAGCAGGTCTGGGAGGCCGTCAAGGTCGCCGCCACCGTCCAGGGCGTTGCCCAGGCAATCACGGCCAGCGAGATCCTCGCCGGCGCAAACGCCTGATTTCTCGAACCATCACAACGGGGCCCCTCTTCGGAGGGGCCCCGTTGCGCGTGCTCCCGTCGTGCGAACTTATGTGATCGCGGACTACTGATCTCCGCCGAGGGCCTCGCCCGCGGCGACATCGGCGACCTCGAGCGCTACTTCGATCTCCCCTCCGAACTCGACACCGGGGGCCAGCGGCAACCTGTCGCCGCTCCAGAACCTCCCCGGGTCGTACCAGCTGCTCCCGCGACGTCGCTGTTCGAGCAGCCCCATTGCCTCCATCGTCACTGCAACCACCTCGGCGCAGTACGCACTCTCGAGCCCGGACTCGCGTCGCTTCAGGCGCGGCACGCGTCCCGCGAACCATCGTCCGGCGAGCTTCGCTGTCGAGGGGAACGGAGTTCCGTCGAGGCGAGCGATGGTACGCAGCAACTGATCCTCTTGCTCGGCGGTGACCGGGTCGGAGAGTTGACGAAGCCAACCGCGCTGTCCATAGCGCACTCCCCACACCTGCACCGCGCTGCGCAGATCGTGAAGTTGGACGCCGCGTTGATGCCGGCCGGTCCACATGTCCGGCAGGCTCCGTCCCAATTCTGCATGCCACATCAGCGGCGGCAGATCCGCGAATGCCACCGTCATGCCGACGTGGTTGACAGGGGCATTGGTGAGGGTTCGGATTGCCCTGTCCGCCCCACTGGTACCCCGGAACACCCAGATGTCCCCCGTGCGTGTGAGATCCACCGCCTCGTCCAAGGTGATGCGCGATGGTCCGGGACCGGGTTGCATGGCGTCTCCGGGTTGCCTGGAGAAGTCTCCGTGTTGCATGGGGAAAGCGTGCCATGGACCGCGCACAGCCGGAGCCCGAGGAGCAGTTCACCGCTAGGGTCGCTGCATGGCCCTACGTACCAGCACGATGTGGAAGTTGCTCGGACTCGCCGGCGTCGTGGGTGTCGCAGCAACCGGCGCGATCACCCTGCGCAACGAGCGCAGGCGACGCGACTACAGCCCCGACGAGATCCGGTCGGTGCTCCATGAACGGTACGCACGAGCAGTGGCAGCGCAGGACGGCACCGAGGAGGTACCGCTGCGCCAGGTGCCGGTGAGCCCGACAACCCGGATCCGCCGCCTGATGCGACGGATCCGGAATCGGCTGTGAGTGCTTCGGTCAGCCCAGTGCCGCAGCGAAACCATCGGCGAGTTCTTGCACCTGCTCGTCCGTCATGACGAACGACGGTGAGATCTGCATCGCCCCCTGACCTGCTGCGCGGCCCGAGATGCCGTGCTCCCGCATAGTCTTCACGAAGCCGAGGGCCTCGCCGGGATCGGCGAGCTGCACTGCCGCGACCGCACCCAGACCGCTCCGCACCTCCGAGACACGCGGATGATCCGCGAGCGGGGCGAGTTTCTCGTGGAGCGTCTTCTCGAGTCGTGCGGATTCGGCGAGCAGATTCTCACGTTCGAAGATATCGAGGTTGGCGTGTGCAGCCGCCGCTGCTGCTGCATGCCCCCCGTAGGTGTAGCCGTGACGCCACCACACACCCCCGGCAAAGAACGGTTCGGCCACAGACGGTGCCACGAACACCGCCCCCATCGGCAGATATCCCGACGTCAGACCCTTGGCTGTCGTCACGATGTCGGGCTGCAGATCGAACCTCGTCGCCGCGAACCACGACCCGCCGATCCTGCCGAACCCGGTGACCACCTCGTCGAGGACGAACAGGATGTCGTGATCTCTGCAGATGTCTCGGATCTCAGTGAGATAGCCGTCGGGCGGCAGGTACACGCCCCCGGCACCGATGATCGGTTCGCAGAAGAACGCGGCGATGTTGTCGGCCCCGACCTTCTCGATGAGCTCGAGCAGTCCTTTGGCGTCGTCCCAGGGCACGGTGGCGGTGTCGGTCCACAGCGCGCCGTAGCCCTCCGAATTGACGGCGATCCCCGCCATCGACGTCCCGCCGACATGCATCCCGTGATAGGCCTTCTCGCGGCTGACGATCATGGTCTTGCTCGTGCGGCCGACCTCTTGCCAGTAGCGGCGGGCAAGCTTCGCTGCCGTATCGATCGAGTCCGAGCCGCCCGAGGTGAAGAAGATCTTGCTACCGGGAATCGGCGCGATCTCCGCCAGCCTCTCCGCAAGCGCGATCGTCGGTTCCGCTGCGAAATCACCGAAATTCGAGAAGTGCGCGACCTTCGCCAATTGCGCGGCGACAGCCTCCCCGATCTCGGTGCGACCGTGACCGACGTTTGCGAACCACAGTCCCGCCGTCGCGTCGAGATAGCGGGTGCCCGCATCGTCCCAGATGTATGCGCCATCGCCACGAGCCACGACGAAGGCCCCGTCCCGCTCCACGACGCCCATATCGGCGAATCCGTGCCACAACGCACCCACAGTCAGCTCCTGTCCACGACTACCGGTCCCAGCCATCGTATGGGTTCCCGGCGAGCGCGGCGGCTTTCCGGTTCGGCAGTGACAGCCCTCTCAGCAGATCGGCTTGCTCCGCACCGGTGTCGCACGAGAGCACCGACAGTCGCTAGGCTGTGTGACCAGCATGTCCATCTCTCCTGCCCCGAACCGTCGCGCACTTCGCGCAGCGCTGACCGAGGTGTCGCTCAGCGACGAACATCGGTTCCGTCGCCGCCTCGATCGAGCGCGCGGCGACGACGCGCTCACCAAGATCGCCCACGACATCGACTCCGCGCGTTCGCGCCTCGTGCGACGCGCAGAGTCGGTGCCACAGATTCGGTACCCGGATGATCTCCCGGTATCCCAGCGCAAGAACGACATCGCGGACGCGATCCGCGACCACCAGGTCGTCGTGGTGGCCGGCGAGACCGGGTCCGGCAAGACCACTCAGATCCCGAAGATCTGTCTCGAACTGGGACGCGGTGTGCGGGGTCTGATCGGACACACCCAGCCCCGACGCATCGCGGCACGCGCGGTCGCCGAGCGACTGTCCGACGAACTCGGCTCCGAACTCGGCGATACCGTCGGCTACACGGTGCGTTTCACCGATCAGGTGTCCGAGCGCACTCTCGTCAAACTGATGACCGACGGCATTCTGCTCGCCGAGATCCAGCGCGACCGTATGCTCCGCCGCTACGACACCCTGATCATCGATGAGGCGCATGAACGCAGCCTCAATATCGACTTCCTGCTCGGGTATCTCGAGCAGCTGCTCCCCCGCCGGCCCGATCTGAAGGTGATCATCACCTCGGCCACGATCGATCCCGAGCGATTCGCGAAGCACTTCGCCGATGCGGAAGGGACGCCGGCCCCGATCGTCGAGGTCTCGGGACGCACCTACCCGGTCGAGGTGCGGTACCGACCGCTGACCGTCGAGCGGGGCGACGAACTCGTCGACCGCGACCCTGTCGACGCCGTGTGCGAGGCAGTCGAAGAACTGCAGTCGGCCGGCGACGGCGACATCCTCGTGTTCCTCTCCGGCGAGCGCGAGATTCGAGACACTGCGGACGCACTGCGCGACCGAAAGTTGCGCAACACCGAGATCCTCCCCCTGTACGGCCGGCTGTCGGCTGCCGAACAACATCGCGTCTTCGCCGGGCACACCGGGCGGCGTGTCGTGCTGTCGACCAACGTCGCCGAGACCTCGTTGACGGTGCCCGGCATCCGCTACGTCGTCGACCCCGGCACCGCCCGCATCTCGCGATACTCGGTGAGGACGAAGGTCCAGCGACTGCCCATCGAGGAGATCAGCCAAGCGTCCGCTCGGCAGCGCGCCGGTCGTTGCGGTCGTGTCGCCGACGGCATCTGCATCCGCCTGTACTCGGAGGACGATTTCGAGTCGCGCCCGGAGTTCACCGAGCCCGAGATCCTGCGCACCAACCTCGCGTCGGTCGTCCTACAGATGACGGCACTCGGTCTCGGCGATATTGCCTCCTTCCCGTTCGTCGAGCCGCCCGACCCACGCGCGATCCGCGACGGTATCGCGTTGCTGCACGAACTCGGCGCAATCGAACCCGCCGGCAAGGACGAAAACCCGCGCCTGACCGGTACCGGCCGGGAACTCGCGCGGCTGCCCGTCGATCCCCGCATGGCGCGCATGATCGTCGAGGGTCACCGCAACGGATGTCTGCGCGAGGTCCTCATCATCGTGTCGGCGCTGTCGATCCAAGATGTCCGCGAGCGGCCCACCGAACATCAGCAGGCCGCAGACGAGAAGCATGCGCGGTTCAACGTCGACGGATCGGATTTCCTCGCCTTCCTCCGCCTGTGGGACTACCTCAAGGAACAGCGGAGAGAGCTGTCGTCCAACCAGTTCCGAAAACTGTGCCGCAGCGAGTTTCTGCACTGGATGCGTATCCGGGAGTGGCAGGACCTCCAGGGCCAGCTTCGCCAGATCACGCTGGGCCTGGGCTGGGAGACCGCACATCAGGAGGTCTCCGACGACGCGATCCACCAGTCGCTACTCGCTGGCCTGCTCTCACATGTCGGGCTGCGCGAAGGCGACAAACGCGACTTCCTCGGCGCGCGCGGGGCACGCTTCGCGATCTTCCCCGGCTCGTCCCTGTTCAAGAAGCCACCGCGGTGGGTCATGGCCGGCGAGCTGGTCGAGACGTCGCGGCTGTGGGGCCGGATGGCGGCGCGGATCGAACCCGAGTGGGCGGAGAAGCTCGCGCCGCACCTGGTCAAGCGCACTTACTCCGAGCCGCATTGGTCGACGAAGCAGCAGGCGGCGATGGCGTACGAGCGCGTCACGCTCTACGGCATACCGCTTGTCGCGCAACGACGGGTGCAGTACGGACGGATCGATCCCGAGGTCTCGCGCGAGCTGTTCATCAGGCACGCACTCGTACAGGGCGAGTGGCAGACTCGTCACAAGTTCTTCCACGAGAACCGGGCACTGCTCGACGACGTCGAAGAACTCGAACACCGCGCGCGGCGGCGGGACCTCGTCGTCGACGACGACACACTGTTCGAGTTCTACGACCGGCGTGTGGGGCGGGAGGTCGTCTCGGCCAGGCATTTCGACACCTGGTGGAAGAAAGCCCGGCAGGAGCAACCGGATCTGCTGACCTTCACACCCGAGACGGTGGTCAACCAGGACGCGGCCACGGTTCTGGAAGGCGACTATCCCGACGCATGGCGTCAGGGCGAGCTGCAATTCCCGCTGACCTACCAGTTCGAGCCCGGCACCGAGGACGACGGGGTCACCGCCAGGATCCCGTTGGCGCTGCTCGCAGGAGTCCGACCCGTCGGATTCGACTGGCTCGTCCCGGGACTTCGGCACGAACTCGTCACCGCCCTGATCAAGGGACTGCCGAAACAGATTCGACGCCAGGTGGTTCCGGCACCCGATTTCGCGAAGGCTGCCCTCGCCTCGGTGACCGCGCGTAGTGAACCTCTCGTCAACGCACTCGCCCGGGAGCTGTCGCGGCTCGGAAACTGCAGGATCGAACCGGGTGACTTCACTCCGGCCGCGCTGCCCGATCACTTGAAGATGACTTTCGCAGCGATCGACGAGCAAGGAAAGGTGCTGGGCCGCAGCAAGAGTCTCACCGCACTGCGAAAGCAACTCGCTACGCGGGTCGACGCCGAGGTCGCCCGCGCGGCCTCGGGCACCGAACGGGCGCCCGCCCTCGCATGGACGGCGGAGACCCTCGGCACCCTTCCGCAGACGGTCACGCGCGAGGTCGGTGGCCAGCAGGTGACCGGCTATCCCGCCTTGGTGCCCGAGAACGAGGGTGTGGCGGTACGAGTTCTGAGCACTCCTCAGGCACAACGTTCCGCCACCCGCGCCGGAGTGCGAGCGCTCCTTCTCGCTGCCGCGCCGACCAAGGCGAAGGTCGTCACCTCAGGGCTGACGAACTCGGAACGGCTGACACTCGGGCGTAATCCGGATGGCTCGTTCGACGCACTCATCGAAGACTGCCGGGCATGCGCGGTCGACGAATTGATCGCAGCCAACGGGAAGTCGGTGCGGACACCCGACGAATTCGAAGCACTCGCCGTGGTAGTGCGCAGCGAGCTTCCCCGGCGCGTCGCGCACCTGCTGAAATCCGTCGTGCCTGTATTGAGCAAGGCTCACGAGGTGGGTGTGCAGTTGGATCGGGTGCGCGGCGAGGCGGCGGACGACGTCCGTGAGCAGCTGTCTTCGTTGCTCTTCGCCGGGTTCGTCACCGACCTGGGTTCTCGTCGGCTGGCCGAACTGCCTCGGTATCTCGCCGCTGCAGCTCACCGTCTCGAATCACTCCCGGCGAGCGCGAATCGCGATGCCCAGGCGATGGATGTCCTCGATCGGGTGTATGCGGCGTACGACAAGCTGCTCGCGCGGTTGCCGGAGGAACGCCGAGACGCGCGCGACGTCCTGGATGTCTACTGGATGATCGAGGAACTACGTGTGAGCCTGTTCGCCCAAGGGATGGGTACACGGGTTCCGGTGTCGGAAAAACGGATCCTCAAGGCCATCGGCTCGATCCGCTGACGTCGCGACCGGCTCGACCCTGACGGGTCACTCCGCGCCGGCGGCGACGTCGCGGGTGCGTTGGTGTTCGCGCAGTTCCGTGATCTCGCGTTCGAAATCTTCAGCGGAGCTGAATGACCGGTACACCGAGGCAAATCGGAGGTAAGCGACCTCGTCGAGGTCGCGCAGCGGCCCGAGAATCGCAAGCCCGACCTCGTGACTGGGGACCTCAGGTGCACCCTTGGCCCGCACTGCGTCTTCGACCTGCTGCGCCAGCTTGTTCAGGGCGTCGTTGTCGACATCGCGGCCTTGGCAGGCTCGCGCGACACCGCGCACGACCTTCTCACGACTGAAGGGTTCGGTAACGCCGCTGCGCTTGACCACGGACAGCACCGCGGCTTCGACCGTGGTGAATCGGCGCCCGCACTCCGGACACGCCCGACGGCGACGAATCGCGGCGCCCTCGTCGGCTTCACGCGAATCGACGACCCTGGAGTCGGGGTGCCGGCAATACGGGCAGTACATGTCGATTCCTTCGTCGCTGCCGTGGTGACCGCGACGTCGCCGACGAAACGATGTCGTGTTCGAAGGATCGATCCTGCCCGGGGGCAGGGTCTTCCCGACGCGACCACACGGGGTGGTGTGACTGACAGATTCAGACAATACCCGCACGTGTGGTGTGCTCCGGGAGTCCGGGTAGGTCGGCACCGCGTCGTCATCTTCCATCGGTGACCGCCCCTACTCCGTCCGCAGGCGGTGCCGAGTCGGTCATCACCGGTATCGTGCCGACGGCTTCCGCCGCGACCTGGCTCGTGCGAACGTGTGCGACACACAGGATCGCCGTCACCGCGACGGCTGTGAACATCACCGTCGCGAGCATCTGTACCAGCGAGTACCCGAGCCCGATTCGCGGCGTGGGCGGGTGGGCGCAGGACCTTCCCTCGCTCCGCGGCGGGTGCCCGTCGACTCCGGTCGGCAGCGTGGACGCCCGCCGCGGAAGAGCGACAGCCCCGCCCGCATCGGTCGTTCGGAATTCCGTCAACAGTGTTGTGCCCATCGGGTCCTCCGTGGCAGTCATGAGCCGGGTGGGTTCGCCCATTCATTCGAACGAATGCCTGTTCGAAGTTTCTATCACGCTTCGGCATTCTTGTCGTCCGTTTGTTCGAAACAATCTCGAACAGATGTTTGATATACCGCACCGATGCGGATAGATTCGATAGATCACACACAACACATCAGAAACTCGACGCACGGAGGTCACGAGCATGACGGACGCCAACTCCGCGACCAGCCGGAAGAAGTCGTCCGGCACCGACGGCACCACGCTCACCGAGCGTCAACGCCGCGTCCTCGAGGTGATTCGCACCTCGGTTGCCGAGCGAGGCTACCCACCGAGCATCCGAGAGATCGGAGACGCGGTCGGCCTCAACAGCACCTCCTCGGTCGCGCACCAACTTCGCACCCTCGAGCGCAAAGGCCTGCTGCGCCGCGATCCGAACCGTCCCCGCGCAGTCGATGTACGCGGATTCGACGACCCTCAGGTCGCGTCCGACGTCGTCGGCGAGGAGCTCACGGCGGCGTCCTCCGAGGACATCCCCTCGGCTGCCCTGGTTCCCGTCGTCGGGCGGATCGCAGCAGGCGGTCCGATCCTCGCAGAAGAGGCCATCGAGGACGTCTTCCCGCTGCCCAGGGAGGTCGTGGGCCAGGGATCGTTGTTCCTGCTGAAAGTCGTGGGCGAATCGATGATCAACGCAGCGATCTGCGACGGAGACTGGGTCGTGGTTCGTCAGCAGAATGTGGCCGAGAGCGGCGATATCGTTGCCGCCATGCTCGACGGCGAAGCCACGGTCAAGACCTTCAAGCGCGTGAAGAACGATGTCTGGCTCATGCCACACAACCCCATGTTCGAACCGATTCCGGGCAACGACGCGGTCGTACTCGGCAAGGTGGTCACAGTCATCCGCAAGCTCTGACCGCACATTTCCGTCGCGCATCACAGACCGTCGTCGACCTACTTACACGCCGAGGCCGGTAGGGCTCCATCGATATGGAGCCCTACCGGCCTCTGGTAATGCGCCCGCTACGAACGTGCAGCGATCAGAGGTTCAGCCCGCGGCCGATGACCTCCTTCATGATCTCGTTCGTACCGCCGTAGATCTTCTGGACCCGAGAATCGAGGTACGCCTTGGCAATCGGGTATTCGCGCATGTATCCGTAGCCGCCGTGCAGCTGGAGGCAGCGGTCGATGAGTTCGACCTGCTTGTCCGTGGTCCAGTACTTGGCCATCGCGGCCTCCTGGACGGTGAGCGCACCGGCATTGAGCAACTCGACGCATCGGTCCACGAACACCCGGGCAAGCAGGGTTTCCGTCGACAGTTCGGCGAGTTCGAATCGGGTGTTCTGAAAACGTCCGATCGGCTTGCCGAAGGCCTTGCGGTCGCGGCAGTACTGGATGGTGTCCTCGAGGACCTGCTCCATTGCGGCAGCCGCGACGACCGCGATCGAGAGTCTCTCCTGCGGAAGGTTCTGCATCAGGTAGATGAAGCCCATTCCCTCTTCGCCGAGCATGTTGGCCGCCGGAACACGCACGTCGTTGAAGCTCAACTCGGCGGTGTCCTGCGCATCGAGACCGATCTTGTCGAGATTGCGGCCACGCTCGAAGCCGGGCATTCCGCGCTCGACGACGAGCAGGGAGAATCCCTGGGCGCCCTTCTCCGGGTCGGTGCAGGCAACCACGATCACCAGATCGGCGTTGATTCCGTTGGTGATGAATGTCTTGGACCCATTGAGCACCCAGTCGTCACCGTCACGAACCGCCCGGGTCTTGATGCCCTGGAGATCGCTGCCGGTGCCCGGCTCGGTCATCGCGATGGCGGTGATGATCTCACCGGAACAGAATCCGGGGAGCCACCGCTTCTTCTGTTCCTCGTTCGCGAGGTTCAGCAGGTAGGGCGCCACGACATCGTTGTGCAGCATGAAACCGACACCGCTGTATCCGCCGCGGGTGGTTTCCTCGGTCAGGACAACGTTGTAACGAAAGTCGTCGACGCCGCCGCCACCGAACTCTTCAGGCACTGCCATGCCCAGAAAGCCCTGTGCACCGGCCTTCTTCCATACTTCGCGGTCGACAATCTTGTCCTTCTCCCACTGCTCGTGGAAAGGGGCCACCTCCTGTTCGAGGAACTTCCGGTACGACTCACGGAACAGGTCGTGTTCGGGCTCGAAAAGGGTGCGTTCCATCTGCGCTCCTGTCAGTGACGACGTGGACGTACCCACGGTATGCACGCGCGTGAACGATGACGCTGACAGGAGCGAGCAGATTTTGTGACCGCGACAACTCGCGGATCAGCTGCGCAGTTCTGCCAATCGGCGCAGCAGTGGATAGGCCACGAGTATTCCTATCGACCCCCACGCGATGCCGCCCAGCTCCACCGATCCGATCGACAGCGTGAGGTCACCGATCCCTGCAACGAGTGCCGCCGCGACCACCGTGAGATTCACGGGGTCGGTGAAGTCGATCTTTGCGTCCATCCAAATCCGCACGCCCAGAAGGCCGATCAATCCGTAGAGGACGAGAGTGGCTCCGCCCAGAACGCCCTCGGGCACCGTGAACACGAGCGCCCCGAACTTCGGGGAGAACGCGAGCACCACTGCAGTCACCGCCGCCACCCAGTACGCAGCGGTCGAATACACCCGGGTAGCGGCCATCACGCCGATGTTCTCGGCATATGTGGTGGTTCCCGATCCTCCGCCTGCGCCCGCGAGCGTGGTGGCCAGACCGTCGGCGAGCAGCGCGTCGCCTGCGACACTGTCGAGATTGCGGCCTGTCATCGCGGCAACAGCCTTGACGTGACCCACGTTCTCTGCGACGAGGACGACGACCACCGGCAGGGCAAGCAGGACGACCGACAACTCGAAGGTGGGGGCGCGCAACTCGGGCAAGCCGAACCAGGCCGCTTCCTTCAGCGCGTCAACGCGGTCGGACGCGAGACCTCCGGTGATCCATGCGAAGAGCCATCCGATGACCACACCGACGAGGATGCCGAGCCGGCCGAGAAGGCCGCGGCCGAGCACCGTCACCACAAGGATCGCGATCAGCGTCACCGCACCGATCAACGGCTGGGCTTCGAACGATCCGACAGCGGTCGGTGCAAGATTGAGCCCGATCAGCGCGACCACAGCGCCGGTCACGACGGGTGGCATCACGGCATCGATCACCCGCGAGCCGAGCGCCTTGACGATCAGTCCGATGACGGCGAGCACGACGCCTGCCGCCACGATACCGCCGAGCTGCGCGGCCGGACCGCTCCCCGCCGAGGCCGTCAAGGGCGCAATGAACGCGAAGGACGATCCCAGATAACTCGGTACACGCCCGCGGGTGATGAGCAGGAACAACACGGTGCCGATGCCGGAAAACAGCAACGTGGTGGTCACCGGGAAGCCGGTGATCGTGGGCACGAGCAGAGTGGCACCGAACATCGCGACCACATGCTGCATCCCGATGCCGATGGTTCGCGGCCACGAAAGCCGCTCGTCGGGAGCAACGACCGCCCCGGCATCGATCTGCCGCCCGTCTCCGTGCAGCTCCCAGCCGAATCCCATGTTGCGACTCGTAGGTCGCACGCGTTCATTCACGACGGAGATCGTATGACTCACGACAGGTGCATGTGATGTCGGCCCCGGAGATCTTCCTGCCGTTCCGGTCGAGAGGGAGCAGGTGTTCCGGAACCTCCGACTCAGGACCGTCGCGTCCGCAGAAACCTCAGGATCACGGCGCCGACCGCCACGAGCACGGCAACACCTGCGGCGACTCCGATCGGCCCGGCATACGAGTCCGAGTTCGATTCTGTGTCCGACACCGGCTTCGCACCGAAATGGTCGGTGACACCACGCCACACCCGGATCGGAGGTCGCGCTTCGGTAAGGGTGCCGCCCTGAACGACCGCTTCGGAGCCCGTCACCAGATCGCCCGACGAGGTGAAGGCCACCGCCTCCCCCTGTGGTTCGTCGGGCACCGGGATTCGCAGTGCGGGGCCCGCAGTCAACGCTGCTACCAGGTCGGTGTCGGGCGCGTGGAACAGGTAGACGTCCGTGTAGGTGCGGACCGCCGCGACAGTTCCGTCCGGGCTCACCGCACCACCGGTGATCAACGTGGACGACGCACCCGGAAGAGGTCCGCCGGGGGTGTCGGTAGGACCGAGAGCGAGCGACCCGACCTTTTCCAGCGGTGTCGGTCCTGGTGTCGCGAGCTGCTCGAGTGCTCGACCGCGAGCCGGCCGATAGACACCGCTCGCACCGAACAACGTCTTGGTGACGATCACCGGCTCTCCGCTCGCCGATACCAGCACGGCCTCGGCGTCGCGAGGACCGTCCGGGTAGGTCAAGCGGTACAGGTCGCCGGCCCCGCTGTCCGGGTCGAGCGAGATCAGAGCCACGGTCTGTCGTGCTGACGTGTTGTCGCCGATGTCCGCGAGCCACAGTCTGCCGTCGGGACCTGCCGCGAGGTCCTCGATGTCATACGGGTCGACCGGAACCGGGAACCGTTGCATCACTGTGCAATCCAGGTCGAGCTCGACCACCGATTCGTCGACTCCCGCGTCGGGGGTCGCGAACAGCCGCCCACCGACCGCGGCGAGGCCCGACAGCTCGTCGAGTGCGGGGTCGTCCGGTGTGCACAGGTTTTCCGATGGAAACTCCGCGACTGGGACGCCCGCGGTATCCGCCTCGGCGAGCGCCGCACCGGGTAGAGCACAGGCGAGCGCGACGACAGCGACGACCCCGGCGCCGCGCAGCGGACTCATCAGACGACGTACTCGTCCAGCACGGAGGCGAGCGGCCGTGGAACTCTGGCATGCACGCGTGTTCCGTCCGCCTCGTGCGCGGAATGGAGGATCTGGCCGTCCGAGTGGATTCGGGACAACAGGTCGCCGCGGGTGTAGGGCACAAGTACCTTCACCTCGACGTCGGGGTCCTCGAGCATGCGCCCGAGCCGCTCACGCAACTCGTCGACACCCTCACCGGTATGCGCCGAAACGAACACCGAATCGGTCAGGAGCCCGCGGAGTTGGGTCAGCGTGACCGGATCGGCCGCGTCGACCTTGTTGACAACGATCAATTCGGGCGGCGGCGGTCCGTCGGACTCACGTAACACGTCCGTCAGAACCTCGCGGACGGCCTTGATCTGCTCTGTCGGGAGAGGATCGGATCCATCGACCACGTGCAGCAGAAGATCGGCATCGGCGACCTCCTCGAGGGTCGACCGGAAGGCCTCGACGAGCTGAGTCGGCAGGTGACGTACGAAACCGACCGTGTCGGTCAGAACCAACTCCCGGCCGTCGGGTAGCGCTGCGCGTCGTGTCGTCGGGTCCAGGGTCGCGAACAGAGCGTTCTCCACCAGGACTCCGGAACCGGTGAGCCGATTGAGCAGGCTCGACTTGCCCGCGTTGGTGTAGCCGACGATCGCGACGGACGGGATCCGGTTGCGCAGCCGGCGTGTCCGCTTCGTATCTCGCGCTGCCTTCATCCCTTTGATCTCGCGGCGCAGCTTCGCCATCCGTTCACGGATCCGACGACGGTCGGTTTCGATCTTGGTTTCACCGGGTCCGCGGAGTCCCACACCCCCGTTGCTGCCGGCACGGCCACCTGCCTGGCGAGACATCGACTCACCCCAGCCACGCAGTCGCGGCAACATGTACTCCATCTGCGCGAGGGAGACCTGCGCCTTGCCCTCACGAGAGGTTGCGTGCTGGGCGAAGATGTCGAGGATGAGTGCCGTCCGGTCGATGACCTTGACCTTGACCACCTTCTCCAGCGCTGTGAGCTGAGCAGGCGTGAGTTCGCCATCGCAGATCACGGTATCGGCGCCGGTGGCGAGCACGATCTCGCGGAGCTCGTCGGCTTTACCCGAGCCGATATAGGTGGCGGCGTCCGGCTTGTCGCGGCGCTGCACCATCCCCTCCAGCACCTCGGAGCCGGCAGTTTCGGCAAGTGCGGCAAGTTCGGCGAGGCTCGCGTCGGCCTGTGCGGCGGTGCCTCCCGTCCATACGCCGACCAGCACAACCCGTTCGAGGCGGAGTTGTCGATACTCGACTTCGGTGATGTCTTCGAGTTCAGTGGACAGACCCGCGACGCGCCGCAGGGCGCTGCGGTCTTCGAGCTGCATCTCGCCCACCGATGGATCGTCGTGAGCCCAGCCTGCGGGTCCGTCGTATCCTGTGCGATCGGTGTCGTCTGTCGTGTTGCGAGTGCGCGATGTGTTCGTCATACAGGTTTCATCGTCCCACGAAGTCCGATTCGGTGCATTCGAGTTTTTCGGACCACCCCGAGAAGGTATGCGTTCACCCGAGCGACGACCACCAGTCGTCGCTGATGGTGCCGCGCGCAACGAGCACCGAGGGCCCCCTCAACCAGGCATGTTCGTCCTCGATCCGCACCTCCACTGCACCGCCGGGAATCCGCACCCGCACGACACCGGCGTCGGCACCGTCGTACCGCAGCGCCGCTGCGGCCGCCGCGACCGTGCCCGTTCCACACGAGCGGGTCTCGCCGACCCCCCGCTCGTGCACGCGCATCTGAACGGCTCCTGATTCGATCGGGCTCAGGAACTCGATGTTGACGCCCTGCGGGAAGAAGCCTGGATCGTAACCGGGCGACGTGAGGTCGAGTGCGGCGAGGCTCGCGCCGGTGAGATTCGGATCGACACAGGCCAGATGCGGGTTTCCGACGTCGATGCCGATCCCCGGATACACGCGGCCGTCGATCGTGGCGGACGACTCACCGAGCTGTGCAACCCGTCCCATTTCCACGGTGACCTCGCCCGTAACCGGTCCGGCAGAGTGGACCCGCACGGGCTTGCCGCCGGCTCTCGACCCCACGACGAAGCTCTCCCGAGTCTCCAGCCCTTCCGCGGTGAGGTAGTGAGCGAAGACCCTCACCCCGTTGCCGCACATCTCGGCGATCGATCCGTCGGCGTTGCGGTAGTCCATGAACCAGTCGCCGACGCTCGCCCCGTAAGGGACCGCATCGAGCAGACCCGACTCGACCAATGCTCCGGTCCGCGCTACGCGTAGCACGCCGTCGGCTCCGAGACCGCGTCGTCGGTCACACAGGGCCGCGATGCGGTCGGATGTGAGAGTCAGCCGGGCATCGGGATCCGGAAGGATGACGAAATCGTTCTCGGTGCCGTGGCCTTTGCTGAACTCCATGCCGTCAACCTTAGCGAGGGCCTCGCTGCGCTCGGCTCCAGGAGTCGGTGACTCACAACGCTTCGGAGTCGACGACTCCACAGCACTTCAGCGTCGACGAATCACAGCATTTCGGAGTCGACGACTCGCAGCGCCTCGGTGACCAGGTTCGGGTCGGCGCCGTCGAGCCAGCGGATCCGATGATCGCGGCGAAACCACGAACGCTGCCGCCGGACATACCGGCGGGTTCCGATAAACGTCCGTTCCCGCGCGTAGTCGAGGTCGCACTTGCCTTCCAAATAGTCGAGGACCTGGAAGTATCCGATAGCGCGGGGCGCAGTCACACCCTCGCGGAGTCCCTGCTCGATCAGGGCATGGACCTCGTCGACGAGACCGAGTTCGAACATGAGATCGGTGCGTTTCTCGATGCGCTCGTCCAGATCTGTCGTGTCGCGGTCGACACCGAGGATGATCGTGTCCCAGCGTGGGTCGCCGACGGTCGGTTGTGACGCAGCGAAGGGAAGACCGGTCAGCTCGACGACTTCCAGCGCGCGCACCATACGCCGCCCGTCCGTAGGCAGGATCGTGGCGGCCGCGGCAGGGTCGGCATGGCGCAGGGCTTCGTGCACGGCGGCCACGCCCCCGTCGGCGAGGACGGCTTCCCATTTCGCGCGGACGTCGGGGTCGGTCGCCGGGAACTGCCACTCGTCGAGCAGAGACTGCACGTACATCATCGACCCGCCCACGACGACCGGCACCCGGCCCGACGCCAGGATGCGTTCGACGTCAGCGGTGGCGGACTCCTGATAGCGCGCGACGGTCGCGGTCTCGGTGACGTCGAGAACGTCCAGCTGGTGGTGCGGAATCCCGCGTCGTTCGCCTACCGGCAGTTTCGCGGTGCCGATGTCCATACCGCGGTACTGCTGCATCGCGTCGATGTTGACGATCTCGCCGCCGAGCGCCTCTGCGAGATCCAGTCCGAGATCCGACTTCCCTGTGGCGGTCGGACCCACCACCGCGATGGGGCGGCGATGCACCGGGAGACTCACGGGCGCCAGGTCCCCACGTGATAGCCCACCCCGTACGGTGCGGCGCTGTATTCGATCGTGGCCTCGGACGGAGGCTGGGCGAACGCCGCTGCCAGCACCTGCCATGCAGCACGACCTTCGAGTGCGATGTCCGCGCACAGTCCGGCGTCGAGCGCAGCCAGCGTCTGGGGAGTACCGGCAGCGAGCGCTTCGCCCAGACTCTGCTCGACTGCAGCGGATCTCTCGTCGAATGCGCCAGGAGCCTTGGCGGTCAGGGTGGCAGCGCCGTCGGCGACGATGAGCAGCCCGCGCCGCGCGGCGCCTTCGTCGAGTTGCGCTCGCAGAGTCTTGCCCAGCTGTGCACATTCGGCCGGATCCGTATCGCGGGCGAGGACGTGTACCTCGGCGCGGGCTCCAGGCGCTGCACGCTCGCGCAGCCATCCGGCAATCAACGCAGTTAGCGGCATGTCGACGTCCGGAGACCCTGAGGCCGGATCCCCTGCGGGACCGAGTGAGATCCGGACGTCGGCACCGTATCCGCGGAAGGTGCCGACGGCGTCGGACGGGACTTCCTCGGACTCGGTCCCCGTACCCACCACTATCCACTCGTCGACATCGCCGACCACACGCGCCGCAGCGAGCACGGCGTGTCGTAGCTCGTCGGTCTCGGCGGCAGCGAGTCCGAGCAATTCGGGCACGAGAAGAGGCGGGGAAGGCACGAACACCGCGGCAATCAACACATCGGCAACGGTAGTCGACCGGACCGGGAGCCCCGCAGGCGCGCGACCTGTTTCAATAGGGGGCGGACGTGATCACGGATGCCGTGACCGGACCTGCGGTAAGCGATGCGATCAGGCAGCCGTGCCGCGCGGCAGAGATGAGGTAGCGATGACCGACCCGAACGCACAGGACCCGACGCCCGAGCAGGTGTCCGGCACACCGCCGCGTCCTGGTCCCCCGAAGCCGGGAAGCCCACGCCCCGGCGCGCCGAAGCCCGCCCCGACCGAGTCGGAGCACGCCCCCAAGCCTCATCCGGCCCCTGGACAGACGCATCCGCACGCCCCTGCGGTACCGGCGAGCGATCCGAGCCGGTTCGGACGGGTCGACGATGACGGCACCGCGTGGGTTCTGACCGCTGACGGTGAGCGTTGCATCGGTTCGTGGCAGGCAGGCGACGCTGCCGAAGGCCTCGAGCATTTCGGTCGGCGTTACGACGATCTCGCAACCGAGGTCGCGCTGTTGGAGACACGTCTGACATCGGGCTCCGGTGACGTCAAGAAAACCCGCGCGGCGGCCGAAGCGATCCTCGAATCGTTACCGACCGCGGCGGTGATCGGCGACCTGGACGCACTCTCGACGCGGCTCACGGGCGTGATCGAGGAATCGGAGAAGGCGGCGATCGTCCAGAAACAGGAGAAGGAACGGCACCGCGCGGAATCCACTGCCCGCAAGGAAGCGCTGGCGGCAGAGGCCGAAGAGATCGGCGCCGACTCGACTCATTGGAAGGCCGCGGGCGATCGTCTGCGGGAGATCCTCGACGAGTGGAAGTCGATCCGCGGGGTCGACCGCAAGACCGACGACGTCTTGTGGCGCCGGTATTCGAAGGCACGAGAGGCCTTCAATCGTCGGCGCGGCGCTCACTTCGCCGAACTCGATCGTGAACGTGCCTCCGCGAAGACCAAGAAGGAGGACCTGGTCGCACGCGCCGAAGCTCTGCAGGACTCCACCGACTGGGGCGCAACCGCCGCAGCGTTCCGGGATCTGCTTGCCGAATGGAAGGCATCGGGGCGCGCACCTCGGGAAGCCGACGACCAACTGTGGAAACGTTTCAAGGGCGCGCAGGACGTCTTCTTCGCCGCGCGCAATGCCGCGTCCGCCGAACGCGACGCCGAGTTCGAGGAGAACGCCCGCGCCAAAGAGGCGCTGCTGGAGTCGTCATCGACGATCGACCCTGCGGCCGACCTGGAAGCCGCGCGTACCCGGCTGCGCGAACTTCAGGAACAGTGGGAGGCGATCGGCAAGGTTCCCCGCGACCGGATGCACGATCTCGAGGGTCGCCTCCGCGCGATCGAGAAGCGCGTCCGTGAAGCGTCCGACAGCGAGTGGCGTCGGACCGACCCCGAAGCCCTTGCCCGCGCCGCTCAGTTCCGCGAGCGGGTCCAGCAGTTCGAGGAGCAGGCGGAGAAGGCGCAGGCGAAGGGCCGCACCAAGGACGCCGACGCGGCACTCGCCCAGGCTGCACAGTGGCGGGAGTGGGCGGAAGCTGCAGAGAGCGCCGTCGGCGAGCGCTGATCGCGTCCGCTGTGACCACGAGCCCCGTTCGGTCCGAAAGGCATCCGGCCCGAACGGGGCTCGTCTCGTCGCTGTAGGTGGTCTATTTCAGATGTCCACCGAACATCCCCCGGCGGTCGTCCTCCTCGGCAATACGCCGCAGCTCGGCCTCGGCCGCGAGCTGTGCGGACGTTCTGGACCAGGCCACGCGGATCCAATGGAAGGTCAGGACCATCACGGCGACCCAGCCGAGGAACAGACCGATTCCGGGTCCGGACGCGCCGGAGTCGACCGGGAGCGTCTGACGTGACCACACGGTGAGCAACCCGAAGATGATCGACACAGCAGAGCCGGCAGCCGCGGCCCATGCCAGGAACCACTTTCGGGTCACGAGTGCGAGAATCGAGGCGACCGCGCCGAAGCCGAGCGCAAGCCACGTGAAGATGCGGGACGGAAGCGCAATGGATTCCGCTGTCGCGTCGGAGGCGAACGAGAGCACCTCCCACCCGTTCGCGGCACCGGCGTGTGGGAGGCTGAACGAACCGAGCAGCACGAGCACTGCGACGGCGACGAACATCGCGCGGGCCCCGGGGTCGATTTCACCCGCAATCTTGCGTTCGGCGGCCTCGAGGTCGGCGCGGGCCTCCCTGAGTCCGTGGTCGCTCAGCCGGTCGGTGTTGCCATCCGTGCCCCGGTGGGTGTTCGGACTGTTCTCGCCCGTGGTCATGCGTTGCATCCCATCTGTGTCGGTAGGGGTTCGGGGGCACCGATGCTCGGCAGGCCGAGTCCCACACCGATCGGTTTCGTCTTGGGCAGGCGCCCCTGTTCGAAGTGATCGCCCGCGCGGGTGCGGCGGTGGGTGAGGATCGGGGTATCGGCGACGAGATGATGCGGCGCAGCATCGCTGACGACGATCGTGACGATGTCACCGGGCCGAACCGCGGTGTCGACGTTGCCTTCGGGCCGGAAGTGCACGAGTCGCCCGTCGCGGGCGCGGCCGCTCATTCGGGCGGTTGCCGCGTTCTTTCGGCCTTCACCGTCCGCGACGAGCAATTCGACCTCGGTACCGACGAGCTTGCGATTCTCCTCGAGGGTGATGCGCTCCTGCAGCGCGATCAGGCGCTCGTACCGCTCCTGCACGACAGCCTTGGGGAGCTGCTCGTCCATCTCTGCAGCGGGTGTGCCGGGGCGCTTGGAATACTGGAACGTGAAGGCACTGGTGAATCGCGCCTTCTCGACGACGTCGAGGGTGTCCTGGAAATCCTCTTCGGTTTCACCGGGGAATCCGACGATGATGTCGGTGGTGATCGCCGCGTGCGGCATGACCGCACGGACCCGCTCGATGATGCCGAGGAACTTCTCCTTGCGATACGACCGGCGCATTGCGCGCAGGATCCGGTCGCTGCCCGACTGCAGCGGCATGTGGAGCTGGGGGCAGACGTTGGGCGTCGACGCCATCGCTTCGATGACGTCGTCGGTGAATTCGGCGGGGTGCGGCGACGTGAACCGCACGCGTTCGAGGCCGTCGATGTCGCCACAGGCGCGGAGCAACGACGCGAACGCGCCGCGGTCGCGGGGCTGTTCCGGGTCGGCGAAGGACCGTCCGTACGAGTTGACGTTCTGTCCGAGCAGGGTGACTTCGAGGACACCCTCGTCGACGAGTGCCTGCACCTCGGCGAGAATGTCGCCGGGTCGACGATCGACCTCTTTGCCGCGCAGGGCGGGGACGATGCAGAAGGTGCATGTGTTGTTGCATCCGACCGAGATCGACACCCATCCTGCATAGGGCGACTCGCGCTTCGCCGGGAGCGTCGAGGGAAACGCTTCGAGCGAGTCGAGGATCTCGACTTCGGCCTTCCGATTGTGGCGTGCGCGGTCGAGGAGCGCCGGGAGATTGCCGATGTTGTGAGTGCCGAACACCACATCGACCCACGGCGCCTTCTTCACGACGGTGGCGCGATCCTTCTGCGCGAGACAACCCCCGACTGCGATCTGCATGTTCGGGTTCTCGTCCTTGACAGGCCGGAGATGGCTGAGGTTGCCGTACAGCTTGTTGTCGGCGTTCTCGCGCACTGCGCACGTGTTGAAGACGACAAGGTCGGGAGATGCACCCGCTTCGGCGCGGGTGAAGCCGGCGTCTTCCAACAGGCCTGACAAACGCTCCGAATCGTGCACGTTCATCTGGCAGCCGTAAGTGCGGACCTCATACGTCCGAGCACCTGTGTTCGGGGCAACATCGTCGATCAATGACACGTCTCAGGGTAGCTCACGAGAGTAACCGACCGTCCCGGCGGTGACAGTGTGCGCCGCGCCGCACCCATGCCGAGGACGGCCACGGTCCGGCCTCGCCCGATTGCCGCTGTAAAAGTTGAATGTCGATGGGACGAAATGTGGGGGTTTCGGAGAACGACCGCATAGGGTCTTGATCATGACAGCAGCGGATGCGGGTTCGGCGAAGCCCTCGGAGGTATCGAGCAGCTCCACTCCGATGATCACGATGACGAACGTGAACAAGCACTTCGGTGCGCTGCACGTCCTCCAGGACATCGACATCGAGGTTCCGAGTGGTCAGGTGGTCATCGTGGTCGGCCCGTCGGGATCCGGAAAGTCCACACTGTGCCGAACCATCAACCGGCTCGAGCCGATCGACTCCGGCGAGATCCGGGTGGACGGCAAGACTCTTCCGGCCGAAGGTAAAGCCCTGGCAGCGCTGCGCGCCGACGTCGGCATGGTGTTCCAGTCGTTCAATCTCTTCGCTCACAAGACGATCCTCGAGAACGTGATGCTGGGCCCACTCAAGGTCCGCAAGCAGAAGAAGGAAACCGTACGGGAGAACGCGCTGCGCTTGCTCGAACGAGTGGGTATCGCGAACCAGGCCGACAAGTATCCCGCCCAGTTGTCCGGCGGTCAGCAGCAACGTGTCGCGATTGCCCGCGCCCTGGCAATGAGTCCGAAGGTGATGCTGTTCGACGAGCCGACCTCCGCGCTCGATCCCGAGATGGTCCAGGAAGTTCTCGACGTGATGACCTCGCTCGCGAAGGAGGGGATGACGATGGTGGTCGTCACGCACGAGATGGGCTTCGCCCGCAAGGCCGGCGACCGCGTGTTGTTCATGGCCGACGGCCGCATCGTCGAGGACACCGACCCCACCACCTTCTTCACCGCACCGTCCTCCGATCGGGCCAAGGACTTCCTCGGCAAGATTCTCAGCCACTGAGGGGGCAAGATCCTCAGCCACCAGCCCCGTTCCACGACAGCCCGATCGAACACCACAACCGGAGGTACTCGATGAAAATGTCTCGCTCGATCCGCCTGGGCATCGGCGCGATCGCCGTCGCTCTCGCCGCAACAGCGTGCGGTGGCGACGAATCCCGCAGTGTCACGTCCTCTGCCGAGAACGGAAACCTGGTGGTGGGCATCAAGTTCGATCAGCCCGGACTCGGCCTGCGCAATCCCGACGGCACCTTCAGCGGTTTCGATGTCGAGGTGGCCAAGTATGTGGCCGGGCAGCTCGGCGTGTCCGAGGAGAACATCGAGTTCAAGGAATCGCCGTCGGCTCAGCGCGAGACGCTGATCCAGAACGGCGAGGTCGACTACATCGTCGCAACCTACTCGATCACCGATTCCCGCAAAGAGAAGGTCGATTTCGCCGGTCCGTACTTCATCGCGGGCCAGTCGCTGCTGGTGCGCGCAGACGAAACCGAGATCACCGGTCCGGAATCGCTCAATGGCGGCAAGCGTCTGTGCTCTGTGACGGGGTCGACCCCGGCACAGAACGTCAAGGACACCTATGCACAAGATGTGCAGCTGCAGGAGTTCGACACCTACTCCGCGTGCGTCGAGGCGTTGCGTAACGGTGCGGTCGACGCGGTGACCACCGACGACATCATCCTCGCCGGCTATGCAGCCCAGAGTCCCGGCTCCTTCAAGGTGGTCGGTGAACCTTTCACCGAGGAGCGGTACGGCATCGGCCTGGCGAAGGGCGACGACGCTTCGCGCGCTGCTATCAACGATGCGATCCAGGAGATGATCGACAGCGGAGCCTGGGCGGAGGCCTTCGAGGCAACCGTCGGCGCGTCCGGATACCCGTTGCCCGAGCCGCCGACCGTCGATCGGTACTGATCCGGCGTTGCTCCCGAGGTACGTCCGGCCGGTTCGTGACGAGTTCACGGACCGGCCGGTTCCACCCTCACAGTCCCGTCCCGTCGATCCCGGAGTTGACCTGTGGATCTGTTCAGCAAGTACGGCAGTCAGCTGCTCGAAGCATTCTGGACGACAATCCAGCTGACAGTGTTGTCCGCGATCGGTTCGCTGATCCTCGGCACGATCCTCGCCGCCATGCGGGTGTCACCGATCCCCGTCGCCCGAGCAGTCGGAACCGCGTACGTGACGGTCTTCCGCAATACCCCGCTGACCCTGATCATCATCTTCTGCCTGTTCGGCCTGTCACAGACCCTCCAGATCCATCTCGCACCGCAGTCCTCGCCGACATTTCTGGTGGACAACAACTTCCGTCTCGCGGTCCTCGGGTTGACCGTCTACACCGCCGCCTTCGTGTGCGAGTCGCTGCGATCCGGCATCAACACCGTCCACCTCGGGCAGTCCGAAGCCGGACGCTCGCTGGGTCTGACGTTCGGCCAGAATCTCCGTTTCATCGTGCTGCCGCAGGCATTCCGCGCAGTCATCGCACCGCTCGGTTCCGTGCTCATCGCCCTCACCAAGAACTCGACCATCGCATCGGTGATCGGTGTGGCCGAAGCGTCGCTGCTGATGAAGACGATGATCGAGAACGAGGCAGCCATCTTCGTCATCGGTGGAATCTTCGCTCTGGGCTTCGTGATCCTGACCCTCCCCACCGGCCTGCTGTTCGGCTGGCTCAGCAAGCGATTCGAGGTAGCGCGATGAGTTCGGAAGGCACTGTTCTCTACGACGCTCCCGGCCCGAAGGCCCGCGCGCTCTACCGGGTGCTGTCCGTGGTCGTGGCGGTCGTTCTCGTGGTCATTGCATACGTCGTGTACCGCGCACTGGATTCCCAGGGCCAGCTCACCGCAGCCAAGTGGGAGCCGTTCCTCGAGTCGTCGAGTTGGACGACGTACCTGATCCCCGGTATCCGGGGCACGCTGATTGCCGCCGCCCTGTCGATCGTGCTGGCCTTGGCGTTGGGGGCGATACTGGGCATCGGCCGACTGTCGGAACACCGTTCCATTCGGATGGTGTCCGGGTTCATCGTCGAGCTGTTCCGCGCGATTCCCGTCCTCATCCTGATGATCTTCGCGTACCAGGTGTTCGCGGAGTATCGACTGTTCAAGTCCGACTACCTTGCGCTCGCCGCAGTCGTGACCGGTCTGACGCTCTACAACGGGTCCGTGATCGCCGAGATCGTGCGCGCAGGCATCAATTCACTCCCGAAGGGACAAACCGAAGCAGCGTCGGCCATCGGTCTGCGCAAGGGGCAGACCATGCGGCTGATCCTCCTGCCGCAGGCGGTGACCGTGATGCTGCCTGCGATCGTGTCGCAGATGGTGATCGCGCTCAAGGACTCCGCACTCGGCTACCTCATCGGCTATGTCGAAGTGGTGCGGTCGGGGCAGCAGCTCGGTGCCTACTTCCAGAACTACCTGCCGTCGCTGCTGGTGGTGGCTGCAATCATGATCATCCTCAACAGCGCCCTGACCCGCTTCGCAACGTGGCTCGAGAAGCGGTTGCGGTCGAGCAGGCGCCGGGGTTCGACCACCGACGGTGAGCCGGATGCCCCGGTGCCCGTGACGGCAGTACCCGGGATGGACATCACCGGTCCCCCTCGGTGAGGTGACGAGCAGAAAGTTCAGTCGAGTGGCTCGTTCGCGTCAGCTTCGAAAGCCCCGAGTTCGTCGCGGACCACCTCGAACGCCATCCCCTGCGCGTAGCCGCGACGGGCAAGCATCCCGACGAGTCGTCGAACCAGCTTGTCGCGCTCGGCCGCGATCTCACGCCGGTCGCCCTCCGTAGGCAACGGCGCCTGGGTGCGGAGCTTCTTTCTGACCAGTTCCACGGCCCGTTCGCGTTCTGAATCACTGTCGATCGCGTCGAGGGCATCGGCCGCGTCCTGCTGGTCGATGCCCTTGCGGCGCAACTCCAGTGCTATCGCACGCTTACCCTTCCCCGAGTACAGATGCCGCGAGCGCACCCACTGGTGGGCGAAGTCGGCGTCGTCGATCAGCCCGACCTCGGTGAGACGATCGAGAGTGCGCTCGGCGATCTCAGCCGTGAAGCCCTTCTGTTCGAGTTTGGTGGCGAGTTCGGCACGACTCCGAGCACGATCGGTGAGAAGCCTCAGGCACACGTCCTTGGCCTGCGCTTCGGTGCCACCACCCGGTTCGGGGCGGGCCCGACGCCCGCGACCTCCCGGTGCGGTGGCCGTGTCGCTCTCGGATGGTCCGACATCTTCAGGATCGTCCATGCTGAAAACCCTAGACGCGGCCACCGACCGATTCCGCCGGCGTCCCGAGCCACGCTGCGATGTCCGCGCGCACGAGTTCGGCGAGGTCGGTGTAGCCCTGCGCGGACGGATGCGCACCATCGCCCTGCTCTGCTTCTCTCATCCACGAGGTCGCGCCCGCGAGATGCGAGAACGTGCGGAGGTAGGGCACAGTGCGCCCCTGACACACCGCCGCCAGCCGCTCGTCGAGGGCCGCTGTACGGGTGTTCTGCTGTCCGTCTGCAATCGGTGGTGGCCCGACCACGAGTGTGGGCCACCCGTGGGACGCAGCATCATCGAGGATCGCGGCGAGATTGGATTCGGACTCCGCGGGCTCGACGCGAAGTGCGCCGTCCTGCAGAGTCGTGTCGTTCACACCGAACAACACGATCACCCGGTTGTCGCACTCGCGGGGAAACCGGGCGAGCGCTTCGCCCTGCCAACGTGCCCGCACATCGGAGGACGTGTCGCGCCGGACACCGAGATTGTAGACCGTGAGGTCGACGGACAACTCGCGGAGCGCAAGCTCGGCGACTCGTCCCACCCAACCGCGAAACGCGGGATCTCCGACACCCGCGACGAAGGAATCACCGAAGACACACAACCGTATGGGACGCACCGTCATCCCACCGATGCTGCCAGACGATCAGTGAAGCGCTCAGGGAACGAACACCTCGAGGGGCGCTGGGACGACATGGTGCAGACTCGTGGTGGCGACGGAGAACAGGACTCGCCCCGGCCCCGTGGAGATATCCACGTATCCGCCGTCCTGACGACTCGGCGCGAGCCCCCTCGAATGGTTCACCATGTACTCCGGAACCGAACCCGAAGCGCCGGTATCGAGGTTGTTCCAGTTCACCAACGCGGTCACGGCGCACGTCGGCTTCCCTCCGCTTGCCGTACCGAGGTACGGCGCGAAGGTCATCGATACGAGTGCGGCGCCGGGATGATCGTGAGGAGATCGGATACTCGTGGTGATCTGGCCGGCGCACAACGGGTCGTTGCCTTCACCGAGGGTGTGAGTGTGGCCTGGGACGATCATGTAGTCGGTGTGATCGGCGGCGGCAGTTCCGGTGACACCGAGAATCGTTGCGGCGCTCAGTCCGGCCAAAGCTGCGATCCTTGCTGAATGTCGTGTGGTCACGCGACAGGACACTACTTTTCGGCATCGACTTCCGCAGGGTCTGTCCGCATTGTCGCGGCCGCCCGGACTGTCTCGGCTGCCCGACGGCGCCCCACGTCGGATCGGAAGGGAGGCACGGATCGCTCGATCCGTGCCTCCTTCTCATCGGCTCGGCGGCTAGAAGTCGGCTTCCTCCGCCTCAGGGTCGGTCAACACAGCACCGATACCCAACTTCTCCTTGATCTTCTTCTCGATCTCGTCGCGGATGTCGGTGTTCTCGAGCAAGAACTTGCGGGCGTTCTCCTTGCCCTGACCGAGCTGATCGCCTTCGTACGTGTACCAGGAGCCGGACTTTCGGATGAAGCCCTGATCGACACCCATGTCGATCAGCGAGCCTTCCTTACTGATGCCCTGCCCGTAGAGGATGTCGAACTCGGCCTGCTTGAACGGCGGCGACACCTTGTTCTTGACGACCTTGACGCGGGTGCGGTTGCCGACCGCGTCGCCGCCGTCCTTGAGCGTCTCGATGCGCCGAACGTCGAGCCGGACGGAGGCATAGAACTTCAAAGCCTTTCCACCCGTGGTGGTTTCAGGAGAATTGTGCACCATCACGCCGTCGACGAAGTAGTTGTGATTGCCCTCGACCTCGATATCGAAACGATGCATCGAACGAGTATCGGGCTTGACGTGGACATCGAGCACCCGAGCAGGAACCAAACGCTGCGTGGTGTCGACGAACTGCGGCGTCACGGTGCCGAGACCGCGGAACCGCGGCAGGAGCTTGTATTCCATCGACGGGGCCATGTACGGCGCCACGATCTCCTGGAACTTCGCGCTCGCTTCAGTGGTGAACGTGAGAACCGCAACTCCGCGGGCGCCCGCACTGCGCAACTTCACGTCGAGACCGTGAGTGTCGCGCAGGTAGTCTCGCACTCGTTCTCGGGAGCCTACACTGAACGCCTCGACGCAGATCTCGATGCGGCCGCTCCCACCCGCGGTCCGTTGCTGCAGCCCCTTCGAGCGCACGCTGAAGGAGCCGTCGTCCATGTACCAGACGGCCAGCGACAGCGGCGTGAGTGCCTTGAGGTACTCCTCTGACAGGAACTTCTTGCCGTCGCCGAGATAGACCGCGCGCTGAAGCTCGGCGAGCTCGGGCAACGGAGTGAAGTCGACGAACTTGGCACCCTTGTCGTTGGTGCGCACAGACTGACCGATGTTGCCGAGCAGCCCGGACTTCCAGTCGAGGTACTCGTGCTGCTTCGCACCGTGACCCATCCGAAAGCGAACACCGTTGCGGTCTCGACGGTTCGGCGACAGGTTACCGTCGCCCATCAACGATCCGAGAACGACCTCGAACTGCTGATCGCTCAGACGGTGCGGTTCCATCGCGAGAACGCGGTCGCCCGCGATGATGTCGCCTGCGTGCGACCAACCACCGGGCGTGCGAATGAGGTGGTTCGGCGTCGCAGCGAACTGGGAACGACCGTTTCCACCGGACTTCTCGACGGTGAACTGCAGGAAATGGTCGGCCGGGCCGTTGTCGAACCAGTTGACGATACGGCGGGGCACGATCTTGTCGGTGTCGGCGTCGTAGGACATGACCTCGACGTCTAGCTTCTGATTGACGATCTTGCCGATCTTCTCGGTCGTGCCGTCGGCCAACTGCACCCTTGTGGAGTAGTTGAAGCAGCCGAACATGACTCCGATCTTCTCTCGCAGCTGGTTGATGAAGATCGCGGTGGTGCCCGAGTTGTTGAGCGCACCCGTCATCTTGCGCAGCGCCTGGCTCATCAGTCGGGCCTGCAGGCCGACGTGGCTGTCGCCCATTTCACCTTCGATCTCGGCGCGGGGCACGAGGGCTGCGACCGAGTCGATGACGAGGATGTCGAGCGCGCCGGAGCGGATCAGCATGTCGGCGATCTCGAGGGCCTGCTCGCCGGTGTCGGGCTGCGACACGAGCAGGGCGTCGGTGTCGACACCGAGCTTGCGCGCATACTCCGGGTCGAGGGCGTGCTCCGCGTCGATGAACGCGGCGATGCCGCCTGCAGCCTGAGCGTTGGCCACAGCGTGGAGGGCCACCGTGGTCTTACCCGAGGATTCCGGCCCGTAGATCTCGACCACCCGGCCGCGAGGCAGGCCACCGATACCGAGCGCCACGTCGAGTGCGATCGACCCGGTCGGGATCACAGCAATGGGAGGACGGGCATCCTCCCCCAGGCGCATCACGGATCCCTTGCCGAAATTCTTGTCGATCTGCGCCAGAGCAAGCTCGAGCGCCTTCTCGCGATCGTGTGCCTGTGCTGCCATCTTGGTCCCCTTCATCGTGTCCCGTCCTGATTGTCGACGACGCTACAACCGGGCACCGACATCTTTCGCTGCCATGACCGCGGACCCGCCGAAACTGTGGAGAAAATCGCCGCCTGTGGACGGACGCCTTTCGCCATCGAACATCCTCAGCATAGGGGAACATTTGTTCGAATGCATGCAAATGTGTTCGATCAACGACGTGCGGCGGGCACGCCGAACTCCTCACACAGCGCCCGCCATACCTCGCGAGGTTCCTGACCTGCCTCGATCGCTTGCTCCGCGGTCCGTCCATCCAGCTCGAGCAGAATGTGGTCCCGTAACAGGGCATCGCCGTATACCTGCCCGAATTCGTCTCGGACCATCTCATGGAACTCTGTCAATCGCACGGCACCACCGTAACGGCCGAACCGAATTGCCCGCAGTGACGATCCGATCAGCGAATTGCGCCCACACACACCGCGACCGGGTCCTCGACGTCCTTTGCTGTCGCGGCGGCGCGCCTGGCCGCCTCCGCGAACCGCGGCTCTGCCAGCACTTCTGTGACCGCAATCCGGACCGACGCGGCGTCGAGAGGCCGGACCACCACCGCGCTCCCCTGTCGCGCAGCCCGGTTCGCGAGTTCCCACTGATCGCCTCCACCCGGCACGATCACCGCGGGCACCCCCGCGCTCAAGGCTTTGGCAAGCATTCCATGCCCGCCCCCACAGACAACGACATCGGCATCGCTCAGAAGAACGTCCTGACGTCCGCTCCCCGCGACCGCCCATACCGGGAGCACACTCTCCGGCGGTTCGAGCATCGTGGCCGCAACGCGCATCCCGAGCCCATCCAGGCCCTCACACACCGCGTCCAGCATCCCGACGACTCCGGTGGTCGCCGTCGACGGAGCAACCATCACCAGAGGTCCGTCGCCCGGAGGAGGTTCGAGAACGGTCGCGGTCGGCTCCCAATGCAGCGGGCCCACGACGTGGGCGTTCGACGGCCAATCCGGCCGCGGTACCTCAAGGGCAGGCACGGTCGCGACGAGTCTCGCGATCGGTCCTGGGTCCTGCGCAGGTAGACCGATCCCGACGCGCGCGGCGGAACGTTCGCGCTCCCCCTGCCGTAAGGATCGCGCCGTGAGGCCGCGCAACACCGCGTCACGGGCCCGTCCGCGGAGCCCCACCCCGGGCTCGAGACCACTGCCGATCGGAGGCAGGCCGCGCGACGGCCGGTAGAGCGGATGCGGAGACAGCTCGACCCACGGAATCCCGAGCCGCTCGGCGGCCATTCCGCCGCCCGCGGTGATGACGTCGGAAACGACAAGATCAGGCAGAAGCGCGCTGAGAGCGGGTAGCAGAAGTGTTGCGATGTGCGCGGCCCGCGCGTGGATCTTCGCACCCGCATCGCCGTCGTCGTCGTCGGCCCTCGGAGTCAGCCCTTCGAGCGGCGCCACCGTCACGCCGGGCACATCGATGTCGAACCAACGCCGGCCGGTGAAGAGCACCGCTTCGTGACCCGCATCGACGAACCGTTTACCCAGCGCAATGGCGGGAATTGCGTGTCCCGCATCCGGCCCTGCCACCAACGCCACTCGCATCGGCCCAGACTGCCACATGAGCGTGATCATCTCGAGCGCGCGGGCGCCCGACCCTACGCCCGGTGCCTATCCGGCGAAGGTATAGAGGTCGAAACCGACAGCGCGGGTCGCCGGAAACCCTGCCAACGGTCCTGTCGCCATGTCGACCTGCGCTCGGGCCTGCTCGACGACGTCGATGTCGGAGAGTGCCTCGAGGTACCGGCGATGCGCGGCGAGTGACTCCACCGCCACGTCGACAGTGCCGGTGACATCGACTGCGTGCGACGCGGCGGGGGTATTGACCGCTACCCACCGCACTCCGGGCCACGGCGCGAGTCCTTGCTCCACGCTGAGTTCCGGAAAGATCCATTCGTTGGCGGCGTCGGAGACGGCATCGAGCACACACAACCCCAACGCACGATGGTCGGCGCTGTTCAGCATGCCCGGGAACCACGTGAGCCCGAAATTCGCGGTCACCACCATCTCGGGCCGATGCCTCCTGATCGCTCCTGCCACATCACGCCGCAGGTCGGGTCCCGCAACGAGACGCCCGTCGGGGTGGCCGAGGAACTCGACGGACTCGACACCGACGATCGCCGCTGATGCCCGCTCCTCTTCCTCCCGGAGCGGACCGCACTCTGCGGGCGGCAAGCCCGCTATCCCGGCTTCCCCACTGGTAGCGAGGACATACCGGAGGTCCTTGCCCTGCCGAGTCCACCGGGCCACCGCCGCAGCCGCGCCGTACTCGATGTCGTCGGGATGAGCAACGACGACGATTCCCCTCGTCCAGTCCTCCGGCACAGGTTCCATACGTCCACTATGCGGTCTCGCTCAGACCCGCGTGATGTCGTCGCGCCGATTCCCTCCGGAGATGGCCTTGTACAGCATGTAACCGCCGAACGCGATCGCACCCAGCACCAGGATCCCGAACAGGTGGTCGAAGACTGCGCCGATCACCGCAAGCCCGATCCATACCAGCACCACTACACCGACAATCTTCCAGAACATCGTCTTCTCCCGCCTCGTGCCTGCGCACGTTCCGTGTCGTACTCACACGATCCTGACACGACACTGCCGAGAAAACACCAGCTCAGAGCATAGATCAGGGAAAGATCAGGGGATACCCGCAGAAGCCGGGGGGACCACTCGGGGTCGCCGTTCACCCAGGGTGGTGGTGCGGAACTCTCCGTACCCGCCTACGCTCGACGGGTTTGGTCCTCAATTCGGAAGTCGACTGTCGGAAGCTGAGTGAACGTGTCCCCGAGCCGCCCTACCCCCGCCCGCGACCTGGCGCAGATCGCGGTGTTCGCCGCCCTCATCATCGCTCTCGGCCTGCCAGGGCAGATCACGATCGGCTCCTCGGGCGTCCCGATCACCCTGCAGACCCTCGGCGTCATGCTCGCCGGTGCACTGCTCGGCGCACGCAAGGGCATGCTGTCGGTCTCGACCGTGATCCTTCTCGGGCTTGCACTTCCGGTACTCGCAGGGGGACGGACGACACTCACCTCACTTGCCGGCCCCACGGCAGGCTTCCTGCTCGGCTGGATCCCGGCAGTCGCGGTGATCGGATGGCTCAGCGCTCGCATGCTTCCCCGCTATCGCGTTCTCCCGGGTATCGCGGCGAATGTACTCGGCGGCATTGTGGTGCTGTACGTGTTCGGAATCGCAGGCATGGTGTTGCGAACCGATCTGACCGTGTGGGCCGCGCTCGCAGCCAACGTCACGTTCCTTCCTGGCGATCTGTTCAAGGCCGCAGTGGCCGCCGCAGTGGCCGCCCAGGTGCATCGGGCCTATCCCGCCCTGCTCATGTCCCCGATCAGACACACGCCCACCGCCGACCCCGCACACTGAACGCTGCACCACCCGATGAGCGAGATTCGTTTCCAGCAGGTCCGCCACGCCTACGGTGAGCGTGCGGTCCTCGACGACGTGAACGTCGTCCTGACCGAGCCCCGCATCGGCATCGTCGGCGCGAACGGCAGCGGCAAGTCGACACTCGCACGCATGATCAACGGGTTGGTCGTCCCCACCTCCGGTTCGGTGACCGTCGACGGACTCGACACCGGCCGCAAGGGGCGCGAGGTCCGTAAACGCGTCGGATTCGTCTTCACCGACCCGGACCACCAGATCGTGATGCCGACAGTCGCAGAGGACGTTGCATTCTCCCTGCGCCGTAGCTCCCTCGGTAAGGCCGAGCGCAACGAGCGAGTCCGGCAGGTGCTCGACGACTTCGGCCTCGCCGCGCATCATGACCACCCGAGTCACCTCCTGTCCGGGGGACAGAAACAGTTGCTCGCGCTCGCCGCGATCATGGTCACCGACCCGCAGATCCTGGTCGCGGACGAACCGACCACTCTCCTCGACCTACGCAACACCAAACTGATCGCCCGGACTTTCTCGAACCTCCGACAGCAGCTGATCGTCGTGACCCACCAACTCGATCTGCTCGGCGACTTCGATCGGGTCCTCGTCGTCGATGCAGGACGCATCGTTGCCGACGATGCACCGGGTCCGGCGATCACGTTCTACCGGGACCTCATCGGGTGAGCATCGTCGGCCTGCACCACCCTGGGCACTCCCCGCTGCACCGACTTCCTGCAGGGGCCAAGCTCATTGTCGTGTCACTGACGATCGTCGTCATGACGCTGTGGATCCGACAGCCGTGGCAGGTCCTTCCCTGTGCGGTCGCCGTGGCAGGTGCCTACGCCCTCGCCCGGATCCCGGTACGGCTCGCCGCAACGCAATTGCGGCCGCTGCTGTGGATGCTCGCGGTCATCGCGGTTTTCCAGGTGATCGTGGCTGGATGGGAACGCGCCGTAGTCATCTGTGGATCGCTGTTTCTGGCGATTGCTCTGGCCCTGCTGATCACACTGACCACTCGTATGACGGACATGCTCGACGCGATCGTTGCGGCTGTACGACCCCTTCGACGGGTGGGAGTGGACCCGGACCGGGTCGGTCTCGTGCTCGTGATGACGATTCGTTGCATCCCGCTGTTGGGATCGATGGTCGCACGTGTCACCGAGGCTCGTAAGGCACGAGGGCTGGGCTTCTCGTTGCGGGCTCTGGTCGTGCCGATCGTAGTGGGCGCGCTCATGACCGCAGAGGCGATGGGAGAGGCGCTCGCGGCACGCGGTGTCGACGACTGACAGGGTCGACGACCGACTCTCGCCGATGCAGTAGCGGGTCAGTGTCGGTGGCGTTCCTGGATCTGCTCGATCTCACGCCAGGACTGCGCCCAGCTCTCCAGCCGTTCCGACGCATCTATGAGTTCGGTCCGCTGCCGGTCGAGGAACGCCATCGACCGTGTACCTTCAGGCGCTGCGGCCAGTTTCGCAGCAGCGGAGACGAGTTGTTCGTATTGATCGACGCCCGAGTCGAGCCGCTGCCCCGCCGCCGTGATGGCGGGACCCAGGTGAACGCCGGCCGCCTCGCTGGCTCGGGCAGCGGATTCGAGCGCCACGATGTCTTCGACGACGCTGTCGAGCGCCGACGACGCCGACCGTGCGGCCTCTCCGATCTCCTCGAGGTCGTCACCCGCCACGGCACCGGATTTGGAGACGACGGCGAGTAGTCGCTCGAGGCCCTGCTCGTTACTCGACAGCCGCTGCATTGCAGCTCGGGCCACCGATCCGGGCGGCGGTAAGGACCGGCGCGCTGGAGAGGCCGGTGGGAGCGGAACCGCGTCGAGACGACGGAAGGTACGCAACGCAAAGATCGCCGGCACCGCGAACACAGCGGTTGCACCGCCGGTAGCCACGACCGTCCACTCGGGCGCCGACGCCGCGACCAGAGTTGCGGTGCCGATCCCCCACGTTCCGGCGGTCATACCGAAGAATCCGGCACGACGCCGTGCACGGCGCTTCTTTCGTCGGAGCTTCGCCGCCGGATCACGCCATCGACGGGCGACGTCCACCGCAGCGTCGGTCACCTCTCTGAGCGCGGCGACGGCCGGACCGGGAGTCATTCCGGTCCGGCCGTCGTCGGGTGTGCTCATGGTTGTCGAGTTCGCTCGATGGAGGTTGCGCGACTACTGGGACCCTGCAGAGCCTGCAGCGTTCGGAGGCTCCTTTGCAGTGTTGACGGCGGGATTCGCCGGTGCGCCGCCCGGCAGTGCATCGCCCTTCATCGAAGCACGGATCTGCTCGAGACGGCTGTGGCCGGCCATCTGAACGGTGGCCTGCTGCACTTCGAGCATGCGTCCCTGCACCGAGTTCTGGGCAAGCTCGGCCGAGCCGAGTGCGGTGGCGTAGCGCTGCTCGATCTTCTCGCGCACGGCATCCAGGCTGGGCGTGCTGCCCGGTGCGGAGAGCGTCGAGTCCATGGACCGCAGCGATTCACTGACGCGTTCTTGCATCTTCGCCTGCTCGAGCTGGCTCAGCAGCTTGGTGCGCTCGGCCACCTTCTGCTGTAGCGCCATGGCATTCTGCTCGACGGCCTTCTTGGCTTGAGCCGCGGCCTGCAGCGACTGGTCGTGCAGGACCTTCAGATCCTCGACCGACTGTTCGGCGGTGACGAGCTGCGCGGCGAAGGCCTCGGCTGCATTCGTGTACTGGATCGCCTTCTCCGTGTCGCCGGCGTTGCTGGCCTGGTCGGCCATCATCACGGCTTGACGAGCGCTCGCATTGAGCTTCTCGACCTCGTCCAGCTGCCGGTTCAGCTTCATCTCCAGCTGGCGCTGGTTGCCGATCACCGATGCTGCCTGCTGTGACAGCGCCTGGTGCTGACGCTGTGCGTCCTCGATCGCCTGCTGAATCTGAACCTTCGGATCGGCCTTCTCATCGATCTTGGAGTTGAAGAGCGCCATGAGGTACTTCCAACCCTTGACGAACGGATTAGCCATGGGTGTGATCCCGCCTCCATCTGTACGCCGCGCCGAACGCGACCCGGTGCGCGACCCTCGCGCACCGGTTCCGGTTCGCCGTGCCGGTCACCTTCGACTCGACCGATCCGGCGATCCCACCTGGCGACTCGAGCCACCCCCCGGGACGGTGACCCACGCTGTGTCGCTATCGTCCGTATTCGGCGTGGCCGACACGGTCGCGATCCATGTTATGCCGCGGCGAGCGCCCGTGCCGCCGGTGCTGGAATCACCACGCGAGTCTCCTGCGTGATGAGCGACTCCTGGGCAAGCAGCGGGTCCGAGTTCAGCAGGGCTGCGTCGACCGTTTCGACACCCGACTCGGAGTGCGCAGCGTCCGGGCCCGCATAGCCACCCGGCATCATCACGTCCGCGCCGGCAGGCTGCAGAGCCCGGTCGGCAAGCGACTCACTGACGTCGAAAAGCACGTCGGACAGGGGCACGTCGAGTGCGTCGCAGATCGCGGCGAGCAGTTCGCTCGACGCTTCCTTCCGCCCTCGTTCGACCTCCGAGAGATAACCGAGACTGACCCTGGCGCTGCTGGAGACTTCACGCAGGGTGCGGCTCTGCGAAACACGGGTGCGCCGAAGGCTGTCACCGAGTGCCTCACGCAACAACAGCGCCATCGCATCCTCCTTCGTCCGTCGTGCCTATACCTCGACAACGCGCGACACGGTCGCGAGGTTCCCGGGCATCCACCGGACTTCGAATACCGCGGTGCACAGACATTACATCGCCGCCGGGGAACCCGAGCGCGTGAGTAGCCGTTGCCTTCCGGTGGGCAAACCTGAACATCCCAGTTCGCTTCGTCATCAGGCAGCTCGCGTCGCAGTGTCCTCAGCCGGAGCCTGACGCGCTGTCACGCGGGCTCACCGTTGAGGTGCTCCTGTTCGGCGCGACGTACACCGGCGCGCAGCCTCGCCGCCTGGACGATGTAATCGAGCCCGGTGACGACCGTGAGCGCTACCGCCAGCACGATCAAAGCCATAGCGAACGGTGCCACGACGTCGGGCAGCGGAAGCAGATACACGCCGATTGCGACGGTCTGCACCAGAGTTTTGAGTTTGCCGCCACGGCTGGCAGGTATCACTGCGTGCCGTAGTACCGCGAAGCGCAATGCGGTGATACCGAGCTCGCGCACGGCGATGATGCCGGTTATCCACCACGACAGATCTCCGAGCAGCGACAGCCCGACCAGGGCAGCCCCGATGAGCGCCTTGTCCGCGATCGGATCGGCCATTTTGCCGAAGTCCGTGACGAGCCCGAACCTCCGGGCGAGTTGCCCGTCGATACGGTCGGTGATCGCGGCGATCGCGAAGACCCCTGCTGCCGCGAGCCGCCAGAGAGTCTCCTGTCCATCGCCGATGAACAAGAAGACGAGGAACACCGGTACCAGTGCAATACGCAGCACCGTGAGTATGTTGGCGATGTTCCACAGCGGGACCGGGTCGTGCGCGGAACCGGCATTCGGTCCCGGTGCGGCGCCGCTCCCGCCCGATGCGGCAACGGACTGGCGGGGCGTGCTCATGCGCCCACAATATCGGTACACTCACGCGCTACTGTTCACCGCATGACTTCACCGGCCCACGAACAGGACACGAACGACCGGATTGTCGTGCGGCGCGCCCGAACCTCCGACGTGCCGGGGATAAAACAGCTGATCGACATCTACGCCGGGAAGATTCTGCTCGAGAAGAATCTCGTGACCTTGTACGAATCCGTTCAGGAGTTCTGGGTCGCCGAACTCGGAGGCAAACTGGTCGGGTGCGGGGCTCTCCACGTTCTGTGGTCGGATCTCGGCGAGATTCGCACCATCGCGGTAGACCCCCAAGTCACCGGACGCGGCACAGGGCACCTCATCGTCTCGCGCTTGATCGAGGTCGCACGTGAACTCGAACTCGAACGGCTTTTCGTCCTCACTTTCGAGGTCTCGTTCTTCGCACGCCACGGGTTCGCGGAGATCGACGGAACGCCGGTCACCTCCGAGGTTTTCGCAGAAATGTGCCGGTCGTACGATACGGGCGTCGCGGAATTCCTGGACTTGAGCTACGTGAAGCCCAACACGCTCGGCAACACCCGGATGTTGCTGACCCTGTGAGTTCGACCCCGCGATCCGAGAATCCCGAACCGTCGACCCTGTACGGAAGTGAGAACCCATGGCCCTGTTTGCTGTCGAATACACCTACTCCGATGCCACCACCGCGGCCCGCGACGAGCACCGCCCGAAGCACCGTGCCTGGCTCGGAGATCTGGTCGAGAAAGGCACGGTGCGAGCAACTGGGCCCTGGGCAGACGGTTCCGGCGCGCTGATCCTCATCGACGTCGCCGACGAGGCATCAGCGCACGAACTGATGGCGCAGGATCCGTTCGCTCAGCTGACGCTGATCGACGCCGTCCGGATCACCGGCTGGAATCCGGTGATGGGTGTGTTCAACGACTGAGGCCCTTCGCCCCGGACGTGTGGTCACCGGGCTCGTCGTTCTGCCGCCTGTCGTCGTGTCGAGACTTGATCAAGCTCGCAACCGTGGTGACGATGAGCACCCCGACGATCACGATCAGCGACACCGCAGTCGAGATCTCCGGGACCATCACGTGTTCGCCACCGTTGATGAATCCGAGTGTGTTCTCGTGCAGAGCGTGGAGGATGAGCTTGACGCCGATGAAGCCGAGAATCACCGACAGGCCGTACGAGAGAAAGACAAGGCGCTCGAGCAAACCACCGATGAGGAAGAACAACTGGCGTAGCCCCATCAGAGCGAAGGCGTTGGCGGTGAACACCAGATACGGCTCGCTGGTCAGTCCGTAGATCGCCGGGATCGAATCGAGCGCGAAGAGGATGTCGGTGAAGCCGATCGCGAGCAACGCCAGCAGCATCGGGGTGACCATCTTCTTGCCGTCGATCCGAGTGACGAGCTTGTCGCCGTCGTATTCGTCGTGGACCGGCAGGAACTTGCGGGCGAGAACAACCATCTTGTTCTCGGACACACTCTCGGTTTCATCGCCGTGGTCTCGGATGAGCTTGACGGCCGTGTAGATCAGGAAGAATCCGAACAGGTAGAACACCCAGCTGTAGGCGTTGATCGCGGCGGCTCCGACCGCAATGAAGATGCCGCGCATCACCAACGCCAGCACGATCCCGATCGTGAGGACCTTCTGCTGAAATTCACGTGGTACTGCGAACGTCGCCATGAGGATGACGAAGACGAACAGGTTGTCGACCGACAGCGCCTTCTCGGTGATGTAGCCGGCGAAGTACTCGCCGCCGTAGGTCGGTCCCCACACCAGGAACACGACGACACCGAAGACGATCGCGATGGCGATGAACACCGCGGACCAGAAACCGGATTCCCGAAGGGTCGGCGCGTGTGGTTTGCGGACGTGAGCGAAGAAATCGAAGACGAACAGCCCGATGATCACTGCGATCGTGATCAACCAGGTCGCCAATGTGACGTGCATATGCACTCGGCCTTCCGGTAGGTATGTACCTGCCGGAGGTCTCTCCCGCCCGGGAACGAATCCCGGACCGGCAGTCCCGGAGCGACAGCGGTGCCGAACGTGTTGACGAGACTGCCGCGAATAAGGGGATACTCCCCTCCACAGCTGTCACGATTGTGCCACATGCACCACGCGGCGCACGCCGCGACACGTCACATGCCGCCGTCGTCACCTTCGGCCGCATCGCCACCGCCCCGGATCGAATAGAGCAGACCGTCGAGCTCATCCGGCTTGACGAGTACCTCACGAGCCTTGCTGCCTTCGCTCGGGCCCACCACGCCTCGGGTCTCCATGAGATCCATCAAACGGCCGGCCTTCGCGAACCCGACGCGGAGTTTGCGCTGCAGCATCGACGTCGATCCGAACTGACTCGTGACCACGAGTTCGACCGCTTGCAGGAACACATCGAGGTCGTCGCCGATGTCGGGATCGACATCCTTCTTCTCGCCGGCCTTCGGAACCGTGACGCCCTCGTTGTACTCGGGCTCGGCCTGAGTCTTCGAGAACTCGACCACCGCCGAGATCTCCTCGTCGGTGATGAAGGCGCCCTGCATGCGGATCGGTTTGCCTGCACCCATCGGCAGGAAGAGTCCGTCGCCCATACCGATGAGCTTCTCGGCGCCGGGCTGATCGAGGATGACCCTCGAGTCGGTCAGCGAGCTCGTCGCGAACGCGAGCCGTGAGGGCACGTTCGTCTTGATCAGGCCGGTCACGACGTCGACAGATGGCCGCTGGGTGGCCAATACGAGGTGGATACCGGCGGCACGAGCCTTCTGGGTGATCCGCACGATCGCGTCCTCGACGTCGCGCGGCGCGGTCATCATGAGGTCCGCGAGCTCGTCGACGATGGCCAGAATGTACGGATACGGGCGGTAGACACGCTCACTGCCCAGCGGCGCGGTGATCTCGCCCGACTTCACCTTCGCATTGAAGTCGTCGATGTGCCGTACTCGGTTGGCCTGCATGTCCTGGTAGCGCTGCTCCATCTCTTCGACGAGCCACGCCAGTGCGGCTGCAGCCTTCTTCGGCTGCGTGATGATCGGTGTGATCAGGTGTGGAATGCCCTCGTACGGCGTCAGTTCGACCATCTTCGGGTCGATGAGGATCATTCGCACTTCCTCCGGTGTCGCACGAATGAGCAGCGACACCAGCATGGAGTTGACGAAACTGGACTTTCCGGAGCCGGTGGAACCTGCCACAAGGAGGTGCGGCATCTTCGCAAGGTTCGCAGAGACGAAGTCGCCTTCGATGTCCTTACCCAGACCGATGACGAGCGGGTGGTGATCGCGCCGAGTGGAAGCGGCCCCCAGTACGTCGGACAGGCGTACGAGTTCACGATCGGAATTGGGTACCTCGATGCCGACCGCGGATTTCCCGGGAATCGGTGCGAGCAACCGGACGTTGTCGGTCGCGACTGCGTACGCGATGTTTCGTGCGAGGGCAGTGATCTTCTCGACCTTGACACCGGGCCCGAGTTCGACCTCGTATCGCGTGACGGTCGGGCCTCGGGTGAAACCGGTGACCGCTGCGTCGATCTTGAACTGCTCCAGGACCTCGGTGATCGCCTCGATCATCTGATCGTTGGCCGCCGAGCGAGTCTTGGGCGGGTCGCCCTCCATCAACAGGGACAGGGACGGCAGTGTGTAGTCGCCCTCGACGACCCGGTCCGGAACGAGAGGCTCCATGACGTCGGAAGCGGGCTCCGGCGGGGCGGGCGTCGGCACGGCCGCCGCGGCTGTGGACGCCTTCGGCTTGGCGCGGGCTCGCGGTTTCGGAGCTTCCGGCTCCGGTTCCGGCTCGGGTGCCTGCGACGTATCCGGCTCGTCCCACAGCGGCAGGACCTCGGTGCGTGCGTCGCCGTCGAACTCGTCGGTCGGGTAGTTCTCGCTGGGGGTCCGGCGACGGCGCGACCGCGGTTTCTCGGTGTCGTCCTCGTAGAGCAGGGGATTGAGATGGTCGGAGTAGCCGTCGTGCTCGGGGTCGTATGGACCGTACTCGTCGTGATGCCCGTACCCGTCGTCCTCGCGGTAGGGCAGGCCGAAGAAGTCGCGGAAGAGTTCGGGTAGTTCACGGATTGTGGTGCCGGTGATCAGCAGGATCCCGAAACCCATGGCCATCAACATCAGCGGTACCGACAACCACACCGTCAGGCCGGCGGTGACCGGACCGCCGACCGCTGCACCCACGAATCCCGCGCCCTCCGAGCGCCCGTCGGCGTCGGTGGGTGAGCCGGACGCGATGTGCCAGAGTCCCAGCGCAGGAAGCGCGACGAGCAACGACCCGAGTACCAGGCGCGGGCGCGCTTCGGGCCAGGGTTCGGTCCGCATGAGAACCACCGCCACACCGACGGCGACGAGAGGTAATACGGCACTCGCCCCTCCCGTGACCGCCCGCACTCCGGTTTCGATCCACTCCCCGACCGGGCCGCCAACGCCGAACCACACGGAACCTGCGACAACCACCGCGAACGCGACGAGACCGAGTGCGATTCCGTCACGACGGTGACCGTGTTCGATATCGGTCGCGCGTCCCATTGTTCGAGTGGTGGCACCGAGTCCCCTGGCGATCATGAACCAGGTGGCACCGACGCTCTTGCCGATCGCTGTGAGCAGTCCTCCCGATGCTCGGCGAGGTGGCGCGGCGGAACCTCCCCGCGGGCGCCTCGCGGGGGTTCGGCGCGCCGCGGACGAGGCACGCGCACCGGAAGCCTGAGGCTGACGTTTGCTGGGCGACTTGGAACTCGAGGATTTCGCGGCAGGTTTCCTCGGTGCCGACTTCTTCGGTGCCGACTTCTTCGCAGACGAACCCTTCGCGGAACGCGCGGCGGGTTTTCTCGCAGACGAGGTCGATCTGGTGGCGGCAGCCTCCGCTCGACCGGATGAGGTCGACGCGCGCGTACCCGACCGCGACCGAGAGGTCGCGGCGGACGATGCGCGGCTACCCGACTTTCCTGCCATATCCGCCAGGGTAGCCGCATGGCCCACTGGCGAACCATCAGCAACACGGGGCCCACACGGCGGCACTGGTCACAGCACCGAACCGGAAGACTGCTCCCCGGCGACGATGCGTGCTGCTCAGAGTCCCCTTCTCGAACCCGCGAGCTCGGCGATATCCGCTTCGGCCCCGTCTTGTTCGAGGCGCACCTCGTCACGCCCGAACGCGTGGAGGAGCAATTCGGACGGTCGTCCGCTCAATACGACGGTGCGCGGCCCTCGCTTGCGCACGGTCACTCGCTCACCGCCCACGCGCTCGAACACGACGGTGATGTCGGTGCCTCCGTAGCTTGTGCGACCGATGGTCCGCGCATACTTCCAGAGTTGATCTTCATCGTCCGCGGGCAGGGGACGCGGTTCCCATCCCGGAACGCTCCGGAGCACGTCCTCGTGGTGCACGAACATCTCGGTGGCATTCGCCACCGAGTCGACGAGATACAGGGGCGACCACTTGGGAGGCCCGGAATCGATGTCGGCGAGCAGGTGCGCCCACTGACGGTCGGTCACCTCGCGGCGGACCTTCTCCGTGTGCGCTGCGAACGCCGGGATCATGATTCCGGGCATCGTGTCGATGCGTCGTTCGCGCACCAGCAGATGCGCCGCGAGGTCGCGTGTCGTCCAGTCACCACAAAGCGTCCGGGCTTCCGGACCGACCTCCGACATCGTTTTGACCAAGGCATGCCGTTCACGTCGGGCAAGGCTCATTCCGCCACTCTAACGAGCAACTAGAAAGACGGCACCACCGATCCCGGCAGGTGCCTCAGGAGACCGCGATGACCGTGGGAACGATCATCGGCCGGCGCCGGTATGTGTCGGCGACCCACCGACCGACGACACGACGGATGCCCTGCGCGATACGGTGCGTTTCGGTCACGCCTTCCGCGGCGAGTTCGTTGAGTGCCTTGTCCACCAGTTGCGCTGCTTCGTTGAGCGCGGTCGGATCGTCGGAGAACCCTCGCCCCGACACCTCCGGTGCGCTCACCGCACGACCGGTCGTGGCATCGACGGCGACAGAAATCGAGATGAAGCCACCTTCGCCGAGGATCAACCGGTCCGACAGGGTGGACTCGCCCACGTCGCCGACGGAGAGACCGTCGACGTACACATGGCCGACCGGTACCCGGCCGACGATCTCCGCGAGCCCGTCGACCATGTCGACGACAACGCCGTCCTCCGCGAGCACGATCCGTTCTTTCGGTACACCTGTCGCTTCCGCGAGCGCCGCATTGGCACGGAGATGACGCCACTCGCCGTGCACCGGCATCGCATTGGTCGGTCGCACCGCGTTGTACAGGTACAACAGCTCACCGGCCGAGGCGTGGCCCGAGACGTGAACTTTCGCGTTCTGCTGCGTGACGACAGTGGCGCCGCGTTTGGCGAGCCCGTTCACTACCGCGAACACCGAGTTCTCATTGCCCGGGATCAGCGACGAGGCAAGGACTACGAGGTCGTTCTCCTTGACGTTGATCTGGCGGTGTTCGCCGCGCGCCATTCGCGAGAGGGCCGACAACGGTTCGCCCTGCGAACCCGTCGAGACCAGCACGAGCCGATCGTCCGGCAGCGACGCCGCTGTGTCGATGTTGACCTCGAGGCCGTCCGGCACGTTGAGGTAGCCGAGATCCTGCGCGATCTGCATGTTGCGCACCATCGAACGCCCGACGAACGCGACCCGCCGGTTGTAGCGGTGTGCAACGTCGACGACCTGTTGGATTCGGTGCACGTGACTCGCGAACGAGGCGACGATGACACGGTTCTTCGCTTTGCCGATGACGTTGTCGAGCACGCCGCCGATTTCGCGTTCCGGGGTCACGAACCCGGGAACCTCCGCGTTGGTGGAGTCGACGAGGAACAGGTCGACGCCCTCGTCGCCGAGGCGTGAGAACCCGGCGAGATCGGTGAGCCGGTTGTCGAGCGGAAGCTGGTCGAGCTTGATGTCGCCGGTGTGCAGCACGACGCCGGCTGTGGTGCGGATCGCGACCGCGATCGCGTCCGGGATCGAGTGGTTGACGGCGAAATACTCGCACTCGAACGGTCCGTGGGTGGTCCGCTCCCCTTCGGTGACCTCGGTGAGGTTCGGGCGCAGCCGATGTTCGCGACACTTGGCGGAAACGAGCGCGAGCGTGAATTTCGAGCCGACGACCGGGATGTCCGGACGCAGTCGCAGCAGGAACGGCAGCGCGCCGATGTGATCTTCGTGTCCGTGGGTCAGGACGACCGCGTCGATGTCGTCCAGGCGGTCTTCGATGTACCGGAAGTCAGGGAGGATCAAGTCGACGCCCGGCTGCTGGTCCTCGGGGAACAGCACACCGCAGTCGACGATGAGCAGACGGCCCTGGTGCTCGAACACCGTCATGTTGCGGCCGATCTCGCCGATGCCGCCGAGTGCGACGACGCGCAGGCCGGTCTTCGGGGCCTTCGGCGGCGTACCGAGGCGGGCGGTGGGATCGGTCGCTGGTCTCGCGTCGGGGCGCTTGGTAGCGGCGGAGTTCTGAGGGACGCGACGGGTGGGCTTGGATGTCGGAGGCCCGGCGTTGCGGGTCGCGCGACCACGGCCACGGTTGGGACGGCTCATCACAGCACCCCCGCTGCGTGCAGATCCGCGGCCAGCGCGTCGATCTGGGCGGTCACCGGGGCCACTTGCGGTAGACGTGGTTCCCCGACATCGATTCCCATCAGGCGTAAGCCGGCCTTGGAGGCGCTCACCCCGCCGAGCCGCGCGACCGCACGGTAGATGGGGATTAACGACAGGTTGATCTTCCGTGCGAGTTCGAGGTCGCCTTCGACGAATGCGGCGTGCAGTTCGCGTAGGCGTCCGGGGACCAGGTGTCCGATGACGCTCACGAAACCGACGGCTCCGACGGAGAGCCACGGCAGATTCAGTGGGTCGTCGCCGGAATAGAACTTCAGGTCGGTGGTACCGATCAATTCTGCACCGGCGTTGAGGTCGCCCTTGGCGTCCTTGACCGCGACGATGCGGGGATGTTCCGCCAGCAGGCGCAGAGTCTCCGTTTCGACCGGGACGACGGAGCGTGGCGGAATGTCGTAGATCATGACCGGAAGATCGGTGGCATCGGCCACCGCAACGAAATGCGCGTAGAGGCCGGCCTGCGGCGGCCGGGAGTAGTACGGGGTGACGACGAGCAGACCGTGGGCCCCCGCACGAGCGGCGTCGCGGGCAAGCTCGACGCTGTGGGCGGTGTCGTTGCTTCCTGCGCCCGCGATGATCTTCGCGCGGTCGCCGACAGCGGCGAGCACGGCCCGCATCAGTTCGATCTTCTCGTTCTCGGTGGTGGTGGGCGATTCGCCGGTGGTGCCGGCGAGAACCAGTGCGTCGCAGCCACCCTCGACGAGATAGCTCGCGAGGCGCACACCCGCATCGATATCGAGCTTGCCCTCGGCAGTGAACGGGGTCACCATCGCTGTTGCGATGGTGCCGAACGGAAGCTCGACAGCAGTTGCGGAATCACCGTTGGTCATGGTCAGAAGGCTACCGCGTAGAAGCTGCCACCCGGAACACGGCTCGTGTACGACACGGGCAGGCAGCGTTTTCAGCCGTCGATCTGGAAGCCCCCGGAGGCAACTTCGGTGCCGTCGGAGAGCGTGTTGATCGTGAAGTCGCAGAAGGCGTTCGGTGCCACCTCGGTGAGCTGCCGCAGACATTCCACGGCGAGCCTCCGGATCTCGACGTCGGCATGTTCGGTGGCGCGCATCGCCACGAAGTGCCGCCACGACCGATAGTTGCCGGTCACCACGATCCGGGTCTCGGTCGCGTTCGGCAGGACGGCTCTCGCGGCTTCACGGACCTGTTTGGCTCGCAGAGGTCCGGGCGGGAGGTGCGCAAGCTTCTCGTCGAGCGCGTCGATGAGTTCGACGTACGCGTCGCGGCTGCGTTCTGCTGCGCGAAAGAACAAGGCTTCGAGCTCAGGGTCGTCCTCGATGGCAGGGGGGACGACGACCGGTGCATCCCCACCCGGGACGAACCGTTGAGAGAGCTGAGAGAAGGAGAAGTGTCGATGCCGGATCAGTTCGTGCGTGCACGACCGGGAGATACCGGTGATGTAGAAGGTGACCGTCGCATGTTCGAGCACCGAATCGTGACCGACGGCGAGAAGGTGGTTGAGGTACCCACTGTTGGTGGCAGTCCGAGGGTTCGGCTTCGACCAGCTCTGATAGCACGCGCGGCCGGCGAACTCGACGAGCGCTTCCCCGCCGTCGGCATCGGTACTCCACGGCACGTCGTCGGGCGGCAGGAATTCCGTCTTGGCGATGAGCCTGACCCTCGGTCCGATCGGTTCCGGCGCCACGCTCGTCTCCCTTCCGCGGTTCCGCACGGTGTTGCTGCTCGACCTTAGCGCTCGGTCGAGCAACTCTCCCGAGTGACATCAACCCCGACGGTTGACTGACATCATTAATGACGTCACACTGACGTCATGAATATCGATGTTTATACCGATGCCATCGCCGACTCCGTGCGGAACGCCGCAGAACTGGGCGACGAGCAGACTCGTCGCACTGCCGCTGCCCTCGCCACCGCCGTTGCCGCCCCCGCCCGGCTCGCAGTCCTGAGCGCACTGTCCGACCTGGCCTCCCAGGTGTCCGAACAACTCGGCGACCGCAGAGTCACCGTCCGCCTCGACGGAGCCGACGCGGTCGTCGAGGTCCATGACGGCCACGCATCCGAACCCGACGACACTCCCCCGACCTTCGAGGAGATGACCGGCGACATCAGCCGCGTCACGCTGCGCCTCGTCGAGCAGATCAAGACCCGCGCCGAGGAAGCTGCCGCGCAGAGCGGGGTTTCGCTCAATTCGTGGGTGGGACAAGCAGTCCAGGGCGCGCTGCGCGAGCAGATGCGCTACCAGCGCCGCGCCGACGAATGGCGCTGGCCCACCGCCAAACCCACCACCACACCCCCGGCACCCGAGCCCCCCGCCGAAGCTCCGGCCGACACCGAGAAACCCGCACCGGCCGATTCCGCCGGCGACGACCCCACCGGCAGCACCGACGACCGGCCGACCGACTGACGCGCCCCCGGCGTGCCGGTGGGGTAGATTTCCGTCGCACGCGAAGGCACAGTCCGCGAAGATGCGGACCCGAGGGGTGGAGTAGTCATGGCCGTCAGCAGCACCAGAAGCTTCGAGATCAAGGCGACACCGGAGCAGGTGATGGCGGGTATCGCAGCAGTCGAGCGACTCCCCGAATGGTCGTCGACGCACAAGTCCGTGACGATCGAGAGCACCCACCCCGACGGCAGGCCGCACCGCGTCCGCATGACCGTGTCCATCATCGGCATCACCGACGAGCAGGTCGTCGACTACTCGTGGAATGGCAACGAGTCGATGTCGTGGACCCTTGTGGAGAGCGCCCAGCAGAACGTGCAGGACGGCGCCTACACGCTCACCGCAACCGACAACGGGACCACGGTCGACTTCGCTCTCACCATCGATCCCAAGATCCCCGTTCCCGGATTCCTGGTACGCCGTGCGGAAAAGACCGCGATCGAGACCGCGGGCAAGGGCCTGACGAAATTCGTGGAGAAGAACTTCCGGTAGTGAGCCCGGCCGCCGCGGTCAATCCATCAGCTGGGCCGCCACGGTCGCACCGAGTTCCCAGCACGCCTCGAGATCGCTCTTGCTCGGCTTACCCGACGCGACAACGTAGTCGGCGGCCTTGACCCAGCCGAGTCCCGTCGTGATGCTGTCGACGGCGCGCTCGGCGCCTTCCGTGCCCTCGTTGCCGTGAACGTACAACCCATAGGGCCTGCCACGTGTCGAATCGAGGCACGGGTAGTAGCAGACGTCGAACGCGTGTTTATTTGTCGTAAACTCTCTTACTATGAGCACCGCGCTGACCAGCACCTACACCGACTCCCGACGTGCGCCGACCCGCGCAGTGATCTACACGCGCGTCTCGCGCGACCTGGCCGGTGGCCGCTCGGTCGCCGAGCAGGAGGCCGAGTGCAGAGCGGTGTGCGAGCGCAATGGGTGGCCGGTCGCCGAGGTGCTGACCGACAACGACCGGTCGGCTACCCGCTTCGCCACCAAGGACCGCCCGCAGTACGCCCGCCTGAGTGAGGTGCTGCGCCCCGGCGACGTGCTGGTGGTCTGGGAGCCCTCACGCGCTGGCCGGTCGATGGACCACTACGTCGATCTGCGCCGCCTCTGCACCGATCGACAGGTGATGTTGTCCTACAGCGGACGGCTGTTCGATCTCGAAGACGGTGACGACCGTTTCACCACCGGTCTCGACGCACTGCTGGCCGAGCGCGAGGCCGAGGACATTCGGAAGCGGATCAAGCGCGCCCACCGCAAGAACCTGGCCCAGGGTAAGCCCCACGGACGAGTCCCCTACGGCTACAAGATCGTTCGCGACCCCGACACCGGCAAGTCGACGGGCCGCGTCCCCGACCCGTCGCGCGCTCCCCTGGTCGCCGAGGCTGCGCGGCGCGTGCTCGATGGGCACAGCTTCGGTTCGGTGGTGCGGTGGATCGAGACTCAGGACCCGCTCGGCTGGGACTCGGCGAAGCTGCGCCGGATCATGGTGAACCCGACCTACGCCGGGTACCGGACCGTCAGCGCGAAGGTCGACGGCAAGCGCGGGCCGCAGGAGATCCACGGCAAGGGCACCTGGGAGCCGATTCTCACCGACGATCAACACCACGATCTGGTGGCGTTGTTCGCCGGGCGCAAGACCGGCCCGCGCGGCGTGCCAGTGAAGCATCTGCTGACCGGCATCGCGCGGTGCGCGGTGTGCGGCGAGTACGTGTGGAAGGCGCGCGGCGGACGCCGCAAGGGCGGCGGCAACTACGAGGTCTACCAGTGCAAGTCGCACTGCGTCGGGCGGAATATGCAGGCGACGGACGGTGTGATCTTGGGTGTCGTCGACGGCATCCTGACCACGCCTGAGTCGCTGGCCGCCCTCGCCGAGGTGCCGGCGTCTGACCCCACGGCCCCGGCGCGGCTGGCCGAGCTACGTCAACGTCTTGAGGACGTCGAGAACGAGATCGCCGAGGGCCGGATGCCGCCGAGCACCGGGGCGCGAGTAGCGACCCGCCTGGAGGCGCAGATCGCGGACGTCGAGGCCGAAGCGACCCCGGTGTTCACCGACCCCGTGGTGCGAGATCTCGCGACGGCTCCCGACCCGATGGCGCTGTGGGGCGAGCTGCCCCTGATCGCCCGCCGCGAGTTCATCCGGTCGACGATGACTATCACCATCGACCGCGTGGGCCGTGGCCGCTGGCACAAGCCCTCGGATGCCATCACCATCACCCCGCGCCGACCCGGCGACGCGGGATAGGTCCAGAACGCCACAGCGCCCCGCTCACGGACGTCCGCACCTCCCCGACACTCGGGGGCCAACTGTGCGAAATCGTCTGCGAGCGGGGCGCTCCGCGTTGAAGCGGCGCGTCAGGTGGAGCGGCGGGCGTCCTGGGTGAGCTTGGTCGCGCAGACCGGCCCGATGCCCGCCTCGATGCTCTCCTCGTTGGTCAGGGTTGCACCGCACAGCACGCACCGCCCGTACACCCTGCCCAGCGCGGCCACACGCTCCACATTCAGGCGCTCGCCGCGAGCACGGATCGCCCCGAGCGGGTCGGTGCCGACGTATTCCCACTCGAAGGCGTGGGCGTTGAACCGCTTCGCGTAGGGGCGTCCCGACCCGTGGACGGCGACTTGGACCTTGTAGATGAGCCGACCCACCTGCCAGTAGCCCTCAATCCCGTAGACGCCCAACGTGTCCCCGGTACCTCTCACTGGTCGTCGCCGTGGGAACCCCGACGACCGTCGAGCCTCTGCGCGTCGGGCCTCATCGCGCCGCACGACACTTTCAGATGGCCGCCCGAACGGATAGGGGTTGCCGATCACGGTGCATCACCCCGATCGGTCTCGTTGCTGTCGTTGGGTTCGACGTAGAGCGTTGCGATGTCGGCGATGCCGGGGCGGTCCTTCTTCCACCGCTCCCATGCGGTGGCGATGATCTGATCGTGCTCGCTGGCGGCAAAGTTGTCGGTGAACGTCTGCTTGGTGGTCTGATCGTTGACACCGCCCCGGTCCATCTGGCGCGCGAGAATGTCCAGGACGCGCCGGACTGCCATCTCGTGCTCCTCCCGCTCGGGGTCGAGCACCGGGTCCCTTCCGACCAGCAATCCCGGCGTCGGGTCGAATCCCTCGGGCCACCCGCCGGTCGGGGTCTTGTCGGCGAGCATGATCTTCTTGCCGTTGGCCCCCCGGCGGGCCTTGTCGACGACGTAGCCCCGGTTCAGCAGGGCGGACACCACGTCGCTGCACTGCGTCGACGTGGGGCTCTTGTAAAGGCCACGAGCACACGCCGCTTGAGTGATCTGGGTCTGAGTCAGGCCGCCGCCCTGGCGCGCACAGAGATCTCGGATGATCTCCAGAACATCAATGTCCTTCTCGGTGAGTTGCTGCTGCTTGACCTTGGCCGCCTCCTGCGCCCCAACAGCACGTACGCACAGCGACACCCTGCCGTTGTCGTCACCGGGCACCTCGACCTCGACGACCTCGAAGTCGTAGATGAGACCTTGCCGGTCGTTCTTCTGCTTGGTGGTCTTCACGGTGAACTGCGGGGTGGACTCGCTCTCTCGCCTCAATCGGAGCACGGTGTCAGCTGCCCCGTGCCACGCCGTCGACCCACGGCCAGTGTCGCTCCCGGCTGCGGCGTGGTGGACCACGGCAACCGTCACACCGGTATTCGACACGATCGCACGCAGCGATCGGATCACCTGGCCCTGGTCGGTCGCCGAGTTCTCGTCGAGTCCGACAGTCGAGAGCGCCTGTGTGTCGACCACCACGAACTTCGCGCCGGTCTCGGCGACCTTGGCGGCGAGCCATGCGGTGTCCTCGTCCGATCCGAGTTGGACTGCACGGCTCTGCATGTGCAGCCGGTCGCGCATCGCCGCGCGGTCGACGTTGTTGTGGGCGCGCCACGCGGCCAGACGGTCGCGGTAGCCACGGGCATCCTCGGCGGCGACGTAGAGCACCGGGACACCATCAGTGGGTACGGCGTGCTCCCCGCCGAACGGAATCCCCATCGCCAGAGAGCAGGTCATATCGAACGCGAAGAACGACTTAAACGACGACGGCGGGGCGACGATGTGAACCAGGCTGGCCTCGGGAACGATCTCACCGACCAGATAGCGGGTCGGCGGCTGGTTCTCGATTTCATCCGGCCCCATCAGACCCGCGTCGAGTGCATCCGTTCCGGTACCGGTTGCGCGCGACTTCCGCGACACCGCCGCCCTGAACCGGTCGCACTCGACCGCGAGATCGGTTGCGGCGGTGATCCTGTCGGCGGCGGTCACCTGGGTCAGCTTGTCGATGATCTCGACCGGCGCGCCGAGCTTGAGCAGTTCGGCGGCGGTGACGATGGGCAGACGTTCGTCGTCTCGTCGGCGCAATGCCCACGCTTCGGTGTTCGCCCTCGTGATCATCGTCCGCGCAGCACGGACATACCCAGCATCGCCACCGACGCGTTCGACCTCGGTCAGTGTGAACTCGGCGGACGCGGATACACCGCGCCCAGCGAGGGCAGTCTTGGCGGCCTGCTGGTCGCGGAACTTCTGCGACCGCTCGGCGCGCAGCCGCGAGCGGTTGGCCTCCAGATCAGCCCCGACGTCCTCGGCGTCGGGCAGGTCGTACAGGCAGTCCTCGGCGGCGAACTCTGCTACGCCCTCGCGGGTGATCTCCACACCATCGTCACTCACGACCGACGCAGGCACCGCGTGCAGGTCCTCGAACAGGGTCTCGGCGTCGATCCGAACGCCATAGCGGCTGCCGAACTTGCGCAGCGCCTTCCACGCGTCGTCAGACACGAACTCGCGGATCACGTCGTCGCCGTGGGCGTCCTTCTCGAAAGCCCATAGCGGGCCACTCACCCAGCCGGGCGCGCTGTCGTCCCCGATGTTGTTGGGGTTCTTGGTATCATCGGTGCTGTAGGTCATAGCGTCGGCCTCGTCTCTGCCCGCCCCCGGGATCTCGGCCTGGGGGCGGGCGCTCTCATTTCCGGACTGTGTGCGGGCGATCGACGGCGCACTCATCGCGCGTCGGCAAGTGCGCGAAGGACTTCGGCGGCGCGGCGCAGATCATCAGGGGTGAACTTCGCCAACGTCGTGGCGACGAACTCGTCTGGGCCGTGAGGCACGGCGTCTCGCATGGGCTGTGCGCCGCTGTCGCGGGCACGTAGCCACGCGTCCACCTCGGTGATGTCGAAGCGATAGGTGCGCCGGGCGGTTCCGGTGCCGACACGATGTGCAGGCAGGCCCTCACGCTGGACGAGGCGAAGGACGGTCACGGGAGCCACGCCGAGGTGTTCGGCGAGTTGTGGCGCGGAAATAAGAGGGCTGGGTGTCTGAGACACTGCGAACTCCAGGGTGCGTCGTGGAATTCGCAGTGGTCCCCGAGCCGGGTGATCCAGCTTCACCCTCAGGTCAACACTGCGCGGTGGGCCGAAGCCCCGCGTGGCGGCTAGCGTGACGCTCAGTTTCCGGCGGGCGCGTCTCGGTCAGCGACCGCGCCAGTCAGAGCGTGCGCACCGGCTACTGCTGGACAGATCGGAGCTAGTGCGACTGGAACCAACTATATCCGCTCGCGCCGGTCACGGGCAGCCACATTGCGCCTGGCGAGTCGACAACACCGACACCGATAGGCGTTGTGGGACAGTCGATCTCGGCGCGGTTGCAGTGGTCGCAGCCGCAGAGGTGAGAACGCCCTGGTCACTGAGGGTTTCCGGTCGTTTCCGGTCGAATCGACCGGGGAGACCGGACAGGCACCGGAAACCCCCAGTTCAGAGCGTTTTGGGTCGACCGGAAACGCCTGTCGCGGAGACCGGAATCTGCCCGCCTCTGTCCGGCCTTCCTGGTCGTTTCCGGTTTTACCGATCTAGCCGCTGAACTGCGCGTTTCCGGTCTCTCCGGTTGTTTCCGGTTTCCCCGGTCGAACAGGTCCCCCTTATTCCCGGTCTTTCCGGCCCCCTTACGTAGTAGGGGCCGGGGACGGGAGGGCGGTCAATCAGGAAGGAGTGAAGATGACGATGAGGCTGTCGACGAAACACAGCTCCCCGAGACCCACGGCGATCAGCGTGAGTGGCTGTGTAGTCCTAACCCCCGGTCTCGCCGACGATCACGCGCGATGCGGACGGATGGCCGCCCGAGGCCGGAGCTGTGTCGACCTGAATCATCCACGCCCGCAACGCACAACGCCGATATCTGAGGCGTTATTGGTTGCACTCTTCTGCGGTACAAATACGGCATGGCGGGTCCAATCAAGGGAATGTCGCGGGCCGAGTCGCGGGAGCGGGCCGAGGAGGTCTACTACATGCGCGCGGTGCTGGGGATGAGCTGGCGCACGATCATGCGGGAGAAGTCCTACGGCAGCGTCGGGGCGGTGCAGTCGGCATACCAGCGACACCTCAAGCGAAACGAGATCCCAGACGGACCGACGACGCTGGCCGAGATCTTGGAGCGCCGCCGGTTCCGGCAAGGCATGGGAACCAAGGCGCTCGCGTCGGCGATGCGGGCGGATGACTTCACGGCGGTCTCTTCGCTGCTGCGCACGCTGCTGGCCGAGGATGCAGAGCTGGCCAAGCTCGTCGGCCTCAACTCACCCGAGCGCCACGAGGTCGTGGTCGCCCCCTCGCCGCGTGAGGCGATCGAGGAGGCACGGCGGCGAACCCTCGAAGCTCTGAACACCAACACCATTGACGCGGAGGTCGTCGAACCATGAGCACTAAGTCCACCGAGGCAGCCCGAGCCGCCGCGATCAACTCGGCCTACGACGTCGCCACCGACGTCGCCGAGCGCCCCATCGACGCCGACGACCTCGCCCTCATCCAGACGTCCCTGGACTCCTCGCGCTCCATCGCGACCGGTGAGAGGTCCGCCGACGACATCGGCGTCGAGTTCGCCGCCGAGGCGGTCGAGTTCTTCGGTGACGTCGTGGCCGACCCCGCTCACCCGTTCCATGAGCTGTGGGTGACGGTGACGCGCAGGGGCGTCCGACTGGGCCTGCTGCCTGAGCACGAGCTGGCGGACGCGCTGCGAGCGCTGCGCGGGCAGTGGGTCGAGGACGACGACACCCCAACGCCGCAACGGACATTGCCGCCTATCGCCGGACCGGATGCCCTCGATGAGCCAGAGCCGTGGGACGACCCCGCTCCAGCGCCCAGTGCGCCGCTGACGGGCCACGAGGCTGTGCCCCAGGGCCAAGTACCCCCGAGCCAGCAGGAGGCAGCTGAGGCCGATCAGGACGTGATCGACGCCGAGATCGTCGAGGTGGAGCAGACCACCTCGGCGCAGCGGACCTATCGGATGCCGCCCGGCCAGTTCTACAGCCCCGGCGTCAACCCGCTGGCACGTCCGATCGGCGGCGGTCGCCGACCGGTCATCGAGATCTCGACGTCGGTGCCAGGTCTCGACGATCAGCGATAGTCGTTGTCTGCTTAGGGCGTAGCCAATCCAGACGGCGGCGGCACCCACGTCGCGCGTCTACCTAGAGTCGTCTGCCAGTTCTTTGACGGTCGTCTATTCTTATCTAAGAACCTAGTCAGACACTCAGGAGCGCAGCATGAGCAAGGGTCAGATCATCGGCTATCAGCGGGTATCGACCACCGAGCAGAACACAGCCCGACAGCTGGACGGGCTTGAGTTCGACAAGGTTTTTACCGACCACGCCTCGGGCAAAGACACCAACCGCCCCCAGCTCACCGCGTGCCTGGAGTACCTGCGCGAGGGCGACCAGTTGGTGGTCCACTCGATGGACCGGCTGGCCCGCTCACTGGTCGACCTACGCCGGATCGTCGACGACCTCACCGACCGAGGCGTGAGCGTCCGGTTCGTCAAGGAGTCCATGACCTTCACCCGCGACGAATCCGACCCGTGCTCGGTACTCATGCTCTCAGTGATGGGCGCGGTCGCCGAGTTCGAGCGGTCGCTGATCCTGGAGCGCCAGCGCGAGGGCATCGCCGTCGCAAAGGCAGCGGGCAAGTACAAGGGCCGCAAAGCAGCCCTGTCCGACGCCCAGGCGCGTCAGGTCGCCGACCGACTGACCGAGGGCGAGTCGGCCACCGCGCTGGCCACCGAGTACGGCGTGAGCCGTGCGACGATCTACAACACGCGCCAGCGTCTCATGAGCGGCGCACCGCAGTGACCGCCGTCGACCTCACAGCCCTGGGAGTGCAAGACCTGCTCCAGCTCGACGCCGCGATCATCGCCGAGCTACGCCGCCGCAGCCTCGTGCGCACCAGCAACAAGCCGTTGGGCGACGTCGCCGAGGCGGTGGTCCACGCGGCGCGCGGCGGTGTGCTGGAGCCCAACAGCACCAAGTCCCACGACATCACCGCGCCGGGCGGTCAGCGCATCCAGGTCAAGGCGATGGGCGTGCGAACCGCAGGCACCGCAGCGAAGTTCAGCGCGTTCCGCTCGACCGACTTCACCACCGCCGTGTTCCTCGTGTTCGACCTCGACTTCAACCTGATCGAGGCTCGCGAGGTCGACGCCGCCGACATCGAACAGACGCGCCTGGTCGCCCACGTCAACGGACGACAGCCGACCCTGCGCTGGGTCCGATCGACCGGCACCGACGTCACCGCCGAGATGCAGGCCGCGTGGACGCGCCTCAACGAAACGCCCACCTGACCAGACCTGCCCTGCACCCCAGCGGTGCATGATCAACACATCGACCGCCTCGCGGGTCGACCGGAACCTTCGCAAGTCCCGTAGCCGGGTTCCGGTCGATCCGCAGGGCGGTCGAGTCATATCTGCACCCTCGGCACCGACTTTCAGACGCCCGCGACAACACCGGCAATACAATTTCCGTGCCCTTCGGCGATTGCCGGCACTTTCGCCCCGAGTGGCTTTGCACCCCTACTTGCTTGACTGACAAGCATGAGCACCACGGCGATCACACACCCCCGCGAACGGACCATGGCCGCATGGAGATCCCGGCTCGGCGTCCTCGCGTCACGAGGTGAAACCACCGGCCCCCGCGTCGACGAGTGCCGCGCCGCGCTGTCGTGGTGGCGGCTGCGCGCCGCGCTCGACCGTGAAGTCGCCGCCGGGTACCTCGACCCCGACCGCGCCGACGATCTGCTGGAGGAGGCGGTGGGAGCGATGACCTGAACCCCGTGCCTCCACCCGCGACCCCTCTATCCGAGACCTGAGGAGACCGACCATGACCACCACCGAGACGACCATCGAGGGCCAGATCCTCGACCAGCTGCACCGCCTTGACCCCGACGCCGACGACCTGATCCGACTATCGACGGTCCTGCGCCGGATCGACGGCACGTTCTGGGCCAAGCAGGAGGCCGTGACCGCGTTGTTCGACCGATCCGAGATCGCCGTCGTCAAGATCAACGGTGTCCCCTACATCGGACTCTGTGACGGGCTGTGCCAGGACGCCAACACCGCCGCCCTCCAGCGCGGCGAACCACGAAAGCTGTTGGTGCTCTGATGGCCCCACTGATCGGCGCTATTGCCACGTTCGTCGTCGCCTGGGTCGCCCGCGAGGTCTGCGACATCATCGCCGCCACCGTCACGGCCCTGATCATCACCGCCCACCGACCGGCAACTGGGCCGCGCAGCATCTCCACCACCGAATTGCCTTGCCCTACTCCACAACAACGACTCGTGAGGAGTTGACCACCATGACCATCACGCCCGGTGTCACCGGCTACGGAGTGAAGCCACGCGCCTTCGTGGACCCGCCCGCCAAGTCCCACACGCAGGACGAACTGCGAGCGCAGCGCCGCAAGTTCGTCTACCGCCCCCTGCGCTACGGTGCTGACTTCGACCTCGCCGCCGAAGTCCGCGCGATCGTTGGCCCCGTCGCCGACAAGCTCACCGACGAGCCATGCCCGGCGTCGTCTGGGTACGTCGAGGCCGCCGAAGCGATCGTGGATGCTGTTGCGCAGCTGTGTGACACCGCCATCGAGATGGTCAACGAGGCCAAGGTCGCCCGCGTCGGCTACACCGACCGCAAGCGTGCACGGGCCGCCCTGCGCACCCTGCACGCCGTCGCACCGCCCGAGATCACCCGCGCCGCCCTCATCGTCGGATCGTGGCAGACCGGCGTCATCGACATGGCCGCACCGCTGACCGGCCCGCTCGCGGATCTTCTTGGCCGGGCGACGCCCTCGGCGTCCGACACCCTCGTCGAGTCGTTGCGTGCCCTGGACCGGGCCGCCGCCGCCCTCGATCACCGGATCGACCGGGCCGCGTTCTATCGGGCGCAGAACCCGACCGCGACCACCACGACGGCGAACGACTCCGAAGCGGCCCGCCGCACCCTCGCTGACCTCGGTATCCAGATGGAGGACAACTCATGACCACCCCAGTTGCACAGACGCTCAACCCCGTTGAGTACGAGGCACCGCTGGTCAACCAGTCGCCGGACGGTCTCTATACGGTCACGACGTTCGTCTCCCAGACATCCGATGTGCCCCGGTGGCTCGCGTCCGGCGTTCGGGTCCGCCCGCACAATTACGGCGGCGAGGAGGCGTTCGGTGTCTGGGACGCTCCGTGGTGTGGTGATCCCGGCGACAGCCTCAAGGACGGCGAGCGCCCCGGCCTGCCGGACCCGTTCGACCCGTACACGGTCTGGGCCTACGACCAGTGCGACCTGACTCTGCCGTCCCAGCAGGAGGTCCGCGAGCGGGCGGCGCAGAACTTGCGCCTGATCGAGCCTGTCGCCGTCGAGCGAGAGTTCGCCGCCCGGCTGCTCGCCGACGCCGGTACCGCCGAGCCGGTCACCGATCTTGCTGCAGCGGTGGGACATATCGAGGCGCAGTTCGCCGCCACCAACACGGTCGGCCTGATCCACGCGTCCGCTGGTCTCGCTGCCCTGGCCGACCGGTACGGCCTGATCGTCCGTGCGGGCGGCGTGCTCAAGTCGCCCTTGGGTCACACGTGGGTGTTCGGCGGTGGGTACGTCGAGGGTCTGGGCGAGACCATCGTCGGTACCTCGCCGACGTTCGGGTGGCGCAATACCGTCGAGGTCCGCGAGACGATCGAGGCCAAGTTCAACCAGTTCGTTGCCGTCGCCGAGCGATCTGTCGTCATTGGCTACGAGAAGGCGGTGGCAGCGGCCACCCTCACCCCCTGACCATCTGACCGAGGGGCAGTGCGTCCCGTCCTTTCCGCACCGCCCCACCCCGACGCCCGGCAACGGCCTGGATACGGTCCGCGTTGTCGGGTGTCGGTCAACGTCAACCCCCAGGAGAAGTTGTGACAACCGTGATGACCCCGACCGCCCGTGAGGAAATGCTGACGGCGCTTCACGAGAGCGGTCACTGTGTGGTCGCGACGATCTTCGGCGCGACCATCGACCGGGCGGTGGTGACACCGGATGATCCCGAACGCGCCGGGCTCACCGAGTACAGCACCCGCGTCACCAGCCAGCGCCGCGCCGACATTCTGTTCGGTGGCGTCTACGCCGAGGCGTTCGCCCGCCACGGCGGCCCACCCACACCGCGCGGGTTGCGGATGGTGATGGCGCGAAACACCCACGACGCCCGAGCGATCCGCGAGGCAGGCGACCACAGCGGTGCGGTGCCCCGATTGGTGGCGACTTGCTGGCCGAGCATCACCGGCCTCGCGCGAGTCCTGTACGCCGAGCGCGAGATCTCGCAGACCGACGTCGACAAGGCGCTGTTCCTACCCGCCGACGACCTCGACGCCCGGGCGTTCGCACTCGCCAATATCCGCAGCGGTGCGACGCCGGGCACCTTCGGCATCACCCCAGCGGGCGTGAGGGCCTGAGCTATGCTGCGTCCTCGTCGTTCGGGTCGGGCAGCGTCGCTGTCCCCGTCACCAACGGCTCGATGATGTCGTCGAGGACGAAGATCTCGCAGGCGTACATACGCTTTTCGAGTGTCAGCCCACGCAACAGCTTCGCGGCCCGAGACCGCCACTCGGGCACGTCGATGAAGCTCGACCAGCCATCGTCAATCGCCAGGTGCTGCTGGAACTCCACGTCGTCCCACCCCGAGGGTGCCTTGACCTCGATAATCGGTACGGGCTGTGTCTCATCGACGACGATCGGGGCCGCTGGGGTGGGTGGTAAGTAGCTCTCGGCCATCTCTAGTGGAGGCGATACCCCGACCCTGATGTGGTCAGCGTGTGCCGCGAGGGCGTGGCCGTAGCGGTGCCTGTCGATCCGCGCCAACTCGTCGAGCCACCACAGGACGTTACCGAGGTGGTCGGGTCGGGCATTGAACGGTTGAACATGCCTAAGAAGGTCGAAGCTGTTGTCAGAGAGCGCCTTTAATCGCCCGCGATGGCTCTTGTCGTCAAACTTCGCAGCGTCGTCGAAAGTCGGGAACATCAACCCGCGCTCATTCGGCGGCGGGTTCTGACCGCTGTCACGCACGGCCATGAAGTAGACCGCACCGTCGAGCGCTGCGCGCAGCTCGTACAGCCACTCACCGAACAACGTGCTCAGGCGAACCGGCATCCGCTCGAAGGTCTCAACGGCGACGATCCGGTGGTCATCGTCGCGGCCCGGTTTCAGCACGAACCGACGTGGAACCTGCTCGATGTACTCGTTCCATGTGGACCCGATCGTGGAGCGAATCTCGGCGGCGTGGGCTACTCGGTCTCGGCAGACTTCCAGGGCATGGTCAGCGTTCATCGTCACCCTCGAACTGTATCGACGCGCTCTGACATATCGGCCTGAAACGACACACCGCCCCCGGCGGGAGATCATTCACCGGGAGCGGTGTGGAACGTGACGATGGATGGCCTCGACACCCACGGGCGACGATACGGGCCAAGGGTGTCAGCCCGTAGGCACCGACGGACTGCGCGGGGTATCTCTCATTCGTTCCTGATGTCCTCTGCTTCCCCTGTCAGTTGGCCGATGATGTCGTCCAGTTGAGGTGCCATGTCGAGTTGGAACTCCTCACGCTTGCGAACTGCCCTCGACCACTGAGCCATCGAGCCCCGGTCACCTCGCTCTGTTAGAACCTCTTCCCACAGCTCTGTCTCCGCCCGATTGGCGGCCCAGATCTCGGGGTCAATCGGCTCGGCGAGAACAGCTCTCAGCCTCGCGGTAAGTTTCGGCGTCGCTTTCGTGGGCCGCAGCGCCGCATCGTAGGAATATCGACGCCAAACCGTCTGTCGCTTTTCGCGCAGTTCGAAAAAGCAGCTGACGTTCGAGGGCATAGGGTTCTCGACCTTTTCGAGAACAGACTGCATGTCGTAATCCAACCGCTCCGCGAGCGTCCTCGACTCGTCGGCGTTGCTCGCAGCCTCCCAAGCCGCACTCGACGCGTGGTCAATCCGGTCTGCTACTTCTTCGAGCTGTGCTGATAGTGCAACGACACGCTGAGTGACTTCATCAACTATCGCGCTGAACCGCTCCTCGAACTTGATCGACTCGCGGTTGAGATATATGTCCAGCATCTCTTCGTCCGACAGCGGGCGCGTGGAGGCGTTGTTGCGCGTGACCCTCCGACCACTGGAGTCGAAGTGCGGGGCGTAGGTGGGACGAATCTCAAGCCGAAGGAACGGAGTGTCGGTCTTGGTGCCCTCTTCGATGAACGTCACATCTACGGGGGTTGGCAGAGTGTCGCCGACGACGTTCTGAATCCTCTCAATCGACTGATGCAAGTCAGGCAGGCCACATATCTGCCCCCTCGCAAGTCCCGTGGTGGCGTCTTCAACCTCATCAACGCCGACGAGCAGAGTCACCATCTCGCGTGCACGATCACTGGCGACCCAGTTCGCTGCTGCAACTAGGACCGTCGCCTTAACGGATGCGGCGTCTCGCTTGAATTCGAAACGTCCTGACTCACCCTCAGTGTCGAGCAGTTCGCGAGCTTCTTCGCTCACTCCTGAGAAGCGAAGCGGGCGGCGCGTACCGCCAGACCTATCTTTCCCACTGGCCATCCGTCTACACGTCCTCCATCAGACCGGCGGCGACGGTCGCGCCCAGCTCCCAGCAGGCCTCCAGCACCGCCTTGTCCGGCTTGTTCGACGCGATGACGTACTCTGTGGCCTTCTCCCAGCCGAGCCCGGCGGTGATCCGGTCGACGGCGCTCTCCGCACCCTCGGTTCCCTCGTTGCCGTGCAGGAACAGCCCGAACGGACGGCCCCGCGTGGAGTCGAGGATCTGGTAGTACGAGCAATCGAACGCGTGCTTGAGAGCACCTGAAATCGACCCGAGGTTCGCCGGGCTGCCCAGCACGTAGCCGTCCGCGTCGAGGAAGTCGCTCGTCGACACCGACAACGCCGCCCGGCGTACCACCTCGACGCCCTCGATCTCGGGGTCGGTCGCACCGCTCACCACCGCCTCGAACATCGCCTGGCAGTGCGGCGAGGGCGTGTGGTGGATGATCAGCAAGCGCTTCATAGCGCCCGACCGAAGTCGTAGTCGGAGGCGAACACTGGATACCGCAGACCATTCGGTGAGAGCGGTGTACCTACGGCCTCGCCATTTCGACCGCGAACCTTCCGTAACCGCGAGCCATACTCAGCCCTCGCTAAGTCGACGTCATCTGCGAACTGTTCAGCTGGGACGAACGCGAGGTTGTGGTTCCGGGGCAGTTGGACTGTCATCACTCCAGATTCGAGGTCGAAATCCACGTCTGCGGCGTCGGGCAGATACACCAGAGCGTAGATCGCCTGGGCTCCCTCACTCTCCACCGACGCCGACCAATCACGCGCGCGTGCCCCATCGCCAGCCCACGCAATGCGGCCATCATGAGAAGTTGTCGTCTTGACCTGCACATGCACTGTCCGCTCGCCGCGCGCTGCTCTCAGGTCACGACCACGAGTCAGCCCGCCATCCCAGTCCACGCGCCATCCCTGGTTTCGTAGCTCGCGAACGACAATCGCCTCACCCCACAATCCGGTAACCGTGCTCGGAGCCTTCATGCCGCTGACCTCCAAGAACATCTAATAGCGGGGTTATCGCAACTCAAATGTTTGAGTGCACCGCTGATGTACCCCAGGTTGGCGGGTGTGCCGAGCAGATAACCGTCCGCTTCGAGCATGTCGATCGGCGAGACGGTGAGCGCAGGCCGTCGGATCACGGTCACACCTTCGATCTCGGGGTCGGTCGCGCCCGCCAGCACTGCTTCGAACATGGCCTGCATGAACGGCGACGGGGTGTGGTGGACCACGAGCAGGGTGCGAGAATTCTCTTCGGTCATGCCCGCAGACTACGGCGGTCCGCTACACCTCACCGTGGCGCTCGGATTTCTCCAGGGCCACAGCACGTTTCATCGTCTCGCGCGCCCGGCTGCGATCGCCCGCGAAATCGTACGCACGGGCGAGGCGATACGAGTTACGCCAGTTGTCGGGGTCGGATTCCCACTCCGCTTTCACCGACTGGAACAACTCGTCCGCAGCGTCGCGCTCGATCCGTCCCGAGGCCATCCGTGGAAGGTCGCCGACATCGAGGTCGAGGCCTTCTTCATGGATGCGCCGGGACAGTCGCTGGTGGTCCAGTCCCGCACGCAGCGTCGCGTACACGATCCACACACCCACGAGCGGGAGCAGGAACACGCCGATGCCGAAGACGATCGAGACCGCCTCACCACTGGTGATCAGCGAGATCCCGGTGTGTCCGAGTCTCACGAAGTAGAACGCGAGTGCCGCGACGATGAAGGCGATCGCGAGGACCACCTTCGCGACATCGCGACCGGTGGATGCTGACGAACTCACAGGTCGAGCAGGGGGTCGATTCCGACGGTCAGCCCGGGCCGGGAGCCGACCTCACGGACGCCGAGGAGCACACCGGGAGCGAACGACGACCGATCGATCGAATCGTGCCGGATCGTGAGCGTCTCCCCCTGCGTGCCGAGCAGCACTTCCTGATGTGCCACCAGACCCGCCAACCGCACAGAGTGAACCCGGACGCCGTCGACGTCCGCTCCACGCGCGCCCTCGAGTTCGGTGCTGGTGGCGTCGGGGCTGCGCCCCACTCCGGCTGCCTCACGGGCCTCGGCGATCAACCGGGCGGTGCGGTACGCGGTGCCCGACGGCGCATCGGCCTTGTTCGGGTGGTGGAGTTCGATGACCTCGACGGAATCGAAGAAGCGCGCGGCGGCCTGCGCGAATCGCATGGACAGTACGGCGCCGATCGCGAAATTGGGTGCGATGAGCACGCCGACCTCCGGTTTCGCGGCGAGCCATCCGCGGACTTGTTCGAGGCGTGCGTCGTCGAAACCGGTGGTGCCGACAACGGCGTGGATACCGTTCTCGATCAGGAACTGCAGATTGCCCATCACAACGTCGGGATGGGTGAAGTCGACGACGACCTGGGTTCCTGACGTGACAAAGGTATCGAGGTCGTCGCCCTTGTCGACCCTCGCAGCGAGTTCGAGGTCTGGTGCGGCATCCACCGCGTCGCAGATGGCCTGACCCACCTTGCCCTTCGCCCCGAGGACCCCTACTCGAAGACCTGTCTTGTCCGCCACCGATCCACGCCCTTCCCGTCGCCGTACTCTCGAGAAAGCCTACGCAACCGGCACGATCGTCGGGATGGCGGGATGAGTCGCGAGCTCAGGCCACGACACTGCGCACGGACGCCGGGAGGTCGCGTGGTCGCCGATAGGGCCCCACGACCGCCGCCGCGTAGGGACGCCGGAGCACTTCACCGGCGACCTCACGCACCTGCTCGGTGCTGACGGTGGCGATGCGCTCCAGAGTCTCGGTGATCCCCCAATGCCGCCCATAGCTCAGTTCGCTACGTCCGATCCGATGCATCCTGGCGCCGGTGTCCTCGAGTCCGAGTACGAGTCCGCCCCGCAGTGACCCTTTCGCGCGCGCACACTCCGCGTCGGTGATGCCGTGCTCGGCAACCTCGGTGAGGACTTCACGCACCACCGAGGCGACGTCGCCGAGATTCTCGGGCTGGCACCCGACATATGTCGAGAAGGCACCCGTGTCGGCGAACGTGTCGACACCCGAGTACACCGAGTACGCGAGCCCTCGCTTCTCCCGCACCTCCTGGAACAACCGTGAGCTCAGGCCTCCTCCGACCGCAGTGTTGAGGACCGACAGCGCCCAACGTCGAGGATCGTGTCTGCCGAATGCGCGGACGCCGAGGCTCAAGTGCGCCTGCTCGTTGTCCTGATCGGTGATGCTCAAAGTGGGTGCGGTGCGCAACCGCAATGTCCCTTCGCGACGCGGTGCCGCCTGGGCGGACTCATCGAGATGGCCTGCAAATGCCCTGCGGACGAGCTCGACCGTGTGTGCATGATCGACGTTGCCCGCCACCGCGACCACCATCCGCTGCGGCGTGTAGCGGCGCACATGGAACGAGTGCAACTGGTTGCGGGTCATCGATTCGATCGATTCCGGCGAACCGATGATCGGACGGCCCACGGGATGATCACCGTATAGCGCAGTCAACAGAGCATCGCCCAGCAGATCCTCGGGGTCGTCGTCGCGGATGGCGATCTCCTCGAGCACCACCTGACGCTCGACATCGACGTCGACGCTGCGGCACTTACCGCGCAACACCACGTCCGCGACGACATCGACCGCGATCGGCAGATCGTCGTCGAGTACGTGCGCGTAGAAGCAGGTGTGTTCCTTGCTGGTGAATGCGTTGAGCTCGCCACCGATCCCGTCGACGAGTTCGGCGATGTCGAGGGCTGTGCGCGTGGGGGTCGCCTTGAACAGCAGGTGCTCGAGAAAATGAGCAGCTCCCGCAACCGAGGGTTGCTCGTCGCGGGAGCCGACACCCACCCACACGCCCACTGCCGCCGATCGCACACCGGGCACGTGTTCGGTGACGACTCGCACGCCGCCCGGCAGAACAGTGCGCCGTACGCCGGTGTCCGCGGTAGCCGGCGGGGTGTCGACTGAAAGAGAATCGAAGGTTGTGGCCATGGGTTGTTCTACGGTCCTGCGCTGTCGGTGATTCGCCTGTGGTGCGAGCTGTGTTCAAGGCACGGAACACCACACACTACACGCGAGTACCGCTGTGCTGCCGTCGACGATCACTGCTGCGTTCTCGTCACCAGCCTCGACGTCGAGGCTGGGATCCGACCAGCTGGTCCTTCGACGCGTCGTCACGCCCGCGGTAAACGATGTAGGGGCGGAACAGATACGCGAAGGGCGCGCTGAAGGCGTGGACGAGTCGCGTGAACGGCCAGATGGCGAACAACACCAGCGCAATCATCACGTGGATGTGGAACGAGAGCGGTGCTTCTGCCATCAGGTCGCCCCGGGGCTGCAGTATCCAGATCGACCGGAACCACGGAGACACCGTCTCGCGGTAATTGTGCGCCTCGTTGCCTTCGAACGCGCCGATCATCGTCGTGGCCAGCCCTGCGACGATCGCGGCAACCAACACCAGATACATGACCTTGTCGTTGAGGGTGGTCGCGCTGAAGACGGGACCTCTGGTGCGCCGCCGGTAGACCAGTAGGGCCACGCCGATCAGCGTCGCGACACCCGCGATGATCCCCGGAATCGCGGCGCCCCAGTGGTACATGTGCTCGCTGATACCGACGGCTTCCGTCCAGGACTCCGGGATCAGCAGCCCGATCACGTGTCCGAGGATCACCACGAGCATGCCGAAGTGGAACAGCGGACTGCCGATCCGCAACAACCGACTCTCGTACAGCTGTGACGATCGGGTGGTCCACCCGAACTTGTCGTATCGGTATCGCCACCACGTGCCGACGACGATCATGGCCAGGGCCACGTACGGCACGATGTCCCAGAAAATCTCGCCCGCGCTCATGCCGGTCGATCTCCTTCTCGAGCTGGACTACCGTCGCGTCGCGGCGGCACTGTGAGAGTGAACGGTTCTAAACCGATCGCCTCTGCCGGGGGCCCTGCCTCTGCCAGGTGACGGGCTCGCTGCACCTCCTGATCTGTAACGGGAGGCAGCGTCGCACACACCGCGGTCAGGGTGTCGGCGTACGGCGATCCGCATTCGACGAGCGCGGTGTGCAGCACATCCAGCGGCGCTCTGTGCGCCGCGAGCAACTGCTCCCCCATCTCGGGATCCACCGTCGCCGCGAACTCGAGCACCACAGGTAGGTGGTCGGGGGCCTCCCCGACGGGTGGCTCGACTCCCGCGCCACGGTAAGCACGCGCGAAGGCGTGGATCTCCGCGCCTCGGTTCCGTGTGTCGCCTCCGGTCCAGTAGGTCAGATACAGCGTCGACCGGCGGCGCATATCGAACGTCTCGACGTAATCGCGTGCCACCACGAGGGGATCTGTCGCGTGAAGATACGACGCCGTACGGTCCAGGGCGTCGCGTTCGGGCCCGGTAATGTGGTCGAGCAGGGCGCCGACGGTCACGAGGCGGCCAGGCGTCCGCTCGTCCGGATAGGCGAGCAACAACGACGCTGCCTGCCGGATCGCCCGATGCTGCAACCGAATCGCCGCCGAGTCTCGTCGCGCAGAGCGGCGCAGCAGTTTCATCGGTTCTCCTCTGTTTCGTCGCGGTGCTGATCCGGGAAAATGCCCGCGGGCACGCCCTTGCCGTCCCAATTGAGTAGGTTCACTCGCGACGGATGGCTCGCGTTCGCGGCCATACCCTCCGTTGTCTGTCGTTGCTTCAGCGCGTGAAAGGTCTCGACGGCGACCGGTACCGGCCCCCCGCTGGACTCACCGAACGGCCCCGATTCGTACATACCCGGTCCGCCGTCGAACGACAACGAGCAGTCTGTGGCGGTCTCCTCGAGCTTGTGCCCCTCAGCCGCATACGCGGTCGGAATGACGTACCGCTCGTCGTACTTGGCGAGCGCAAGCAACCGGTACATCTCGTAGATCTCTTCCTCGGTCATGCCCACCGCCTGCGGGATGTGAGGTTGGGTGTCGCGTCCGAGGTTGACGTCGCGCATGTACGAGCGCATCGCCGAGAGCCGATGCAACACACCCTCGACCACGTCGGTGTCGCCCGCTGTGAACAGCTCCGCGAGGTATCGGACCGGGATCCTCAGCGATTCGAGTGCCCCGAAGAGATTTCCGAGATCCTCACCGTCATGGCCGTCACGGCTGACCGCGTCGACGACCGGCGAAAGCGGCGGGATGTACCAGACCATCGGCATGGTCCGGTATTCCGGATGCAGCGGCAACGCCACCTTGTACTTGTTGATCAGCGCGTGGATCGGCGACCGTTGCGCTGCCGTGATCCACTCGTCGGAGATCCCTTCGGCCCGTGCACCGGCAATGACTTCCGGATCGTTCGGGTCGAGGATGAGCTGCCGTTGCGCCTCGTACAGATCCTTGTCGTCCGGGACGGATGCGGCTTCGAGCACCTTGTCGACGTCGTAGAGCACCAGACCGATGTATCGGAGCCGGCCGACGCAGGTCTCCGCGCAGACCGTCGGCAACCCGACCTCGATCCGCGGGTAACAGAATGTGCACTTCTCGGCCTTGCCGGTCTTGTGGTTGAAATACACCTTCTTGTACGGGCAGCCCGACACACACATCCGCCAGCCGCGGCAGCGGTCCTGGTCGACGAGCACGATCCCGTCTTCGCTGCGCTTGTAGATGGCACCCGACGGGCAGGACGCCACGCACGACGGGTTCAGGCAGTGCTCGCAGATTCGCGGGAGATAGAACATGAAGGTCTCTTCGAGCTGAAGTCTGACCTCCTCGTTGACTTTCTGCAGGATCGGGTCCTGCGGCACGATCTCGGGGGAACCCCCGAGGTCGTCGTCCCAGTTCGCCGACCACTCCACCTTCATCGGTTTGCCGCTGATGAGGCTGCGCGGGGCCGCCACAGGGATGTCGTTGCCCAGGGGCGCGGTGGTGAGGTTCTCGTAGTCGTAGGTCCACGGCTCGTAGTAGTCGTCGATCGACGGCATCTTCGGGTTGGAGAAGATGCGGCCGAGCTTGTGGAGGCGCCCGCCGTCGCGTAGGCGCAGTCGGCCCTTCTTGTCGCGGACCCAACCGCCCCGCCACTTCTCCTGATCCTCGTACCTGCGCGGATACCCTTGTCCAGGACGGGTTTCGACGTTGTTGAACCACACGTACTCGGTGCCCGACCGATTTGTCCACGCCTGCTTGCAGGTAACCGAACAGGTGTGGCACCCGATGCACTTGTCGAGGTTCATCACCATCGCCATTTGCGCCATGACCTTCATCAGTACGTCACCTCCTGGCTACGGCGGCGGACCACCGTCACTTCGTCGCGTTGATTCCCGGTGGGCCCGAGATAGTTGAAGGCGTACGACGTCTGCGCGTAACCGCCTGCCATGTGTGTCGGTTTGATGAGAATCCTCGTGATCGAGTTGTGGATACCGCCGCGCTTGCCGGTGGTCTCGGTCAGAGGAACGTCGATCGTGCGTTCCTGGGCGTGGTAGACGTACACGACTCCTTCGGGCATACGGTGCGAGACGATCGCGCGACACACCACCACCCCGTTGCGGTTGACGGCCTCGACCCAATCGTTGTCCCGGACCGAGATCTTCGCTGCATCGGCGGGGCTCATCCACATCGTCGGTCCGCCACGCGACAGGGACAGCATGAACAGGTTGTCCTGGTATTCGGAGTGGATCGACCACTTGGAGTGCGGTGTCAGATACCGCACCGTCAGGCCGACTCCGTCCGTCGTCCCGATGGTGGACGCCCCGAACAGTCTCGACATGTCCAGCGGCGGCCGGTAGGTCGGTAACTGCTCGCCGACCTCTTCGATCCAGTCGTGATCCAGATAGAAGTGCATGCGACCGGTGAGCGTATGGAACGGTTTGAGTTCCTCGATGTTCACGGTGAACGGAGCGTAGCGCCGGCCACCGGTCTCGCTGCCGGACCATTCGGGGCTGGTGATCACCGGAACGGGCCTGGCCTGGGTGTCTGCGTAGGTGATTCTGCGCTCTTCGCTGCCCTCGGCCAGATGAACGAGACGTCTGCCGGTGCGCTTCTCGAGTTCCCTGAATCCTTCGACCGCAAGTCGGCCGTTGGAGGTTCCGGAGAGCGACAGGATCACGTCGGCCATCCGTTCCGCGGTGGTGATGGCCGGGCGCCCAGCACCGGCGCCCGTGTTCATCACACCGAACTTCGCGGCGAGCTCGGCGACCTCCTCGGTCGGATGGGTGGTCACCCCCTTGGTGGTCAGCCCGAGTTCGTCCACGAGAGGGCCGAGTGTGGACCACTTGTCCGCGACAGCGGCGTAGTCACGCTCGACGACCACGAGCGGGCCCATCGTCTTTCCCGGAACCGGAACCTCACCGGTCTTGCGCCAATCGTTCTCGGTACCGGACGGGAACGCCATCGCTCCCGGGGTGTCGTGTTGGAGTGTGCCCATCACGACATCGGTGCGAGTGCCGAGGTGCGTGCGCGCTTGTGCACTGAAGGCCTTCGCGATGGCACCGAATGCTTCGTAGTCCGAACGTGTTTCCCAGGGCGGGTCGATTGCCGGACTGAACGCATGGATGTACGGGTGCATATCCGTGCTCGACAGGTCGCCCTTCTCGTACCATGTCGCAGCGGGCAGTACGACGTCCGAGAACAGCGTGGTGGACGTCATGCGGAAGTCGATCGACATCAGCATGTCGAGCTTGCCCTCCGGTACTGCGTCGGTCCACGTCACCTCCCCCGGTCGCAGGCCGTCGGTGGTGGAGTCACCCTGCAGGTTCGAGTCCGTTCCGAGCAGATGCTGCAGGAAGTACTCGTTGCCCTTGCTCGAGGAGCCGAGCAGGTTCGAGCGCCACACACTCAGGACGCGGGGCCAGTTCTTCGGGTTGTCGGGATCGGTGACGGAGAGTCCGAGATCCCCGCTCGCCAATTGCTCCGCGATGTACGCCGGAATCTCCTTGCCTGCGGCACGCGCCTCGTCTGCGACGTCGAGACTGTTCCGGTCGAACTGCGGGTAGAATGGAGTCCATCCCATGGCGACGGCGGAGGCCATCACATCCATCGTGTGCTTGTCACGGAATCGGCCGCGCCCGAGCGGGCTCGCCAAGGCGTCTGCGCGGTAGCCGTCGTAGCGCCACTGGTCGGTGTGCACATACCAGTACGAGGTACCCGCCATCTGCCGCGGGGGCCGACTCCAATCGGTACCCATCGCCATCGCCGACCACCCGGTAACAGGACGGCACTTCTCCTGACCGACGTAGTGCGCCCAACCTCCGCCATTGCGGCCCATCGACCCTGTGAGCAACAGCAACGCGAGCACAGCGCGGTAGGTGGCGTCGCCGTGGAACCATTGGCAGATACCCGCGCCCATGATGATCATCGAGCGCCCGTTGGATTCCTCGGCGTTGCGCGCGAACTCTTTCGCAATCCGGATGGCTTGCTCTGCGGAGACTCCGGTGATCGATTCCTGCCATGCCGGTGTGTAGAGCGAGTCCGCATCGTCGTATCCACTGGGCCACTGCCCGGGCAGATCCAGACCGGGCCTGTTCACGCCGTACTGCGCGAGCATGAGGTCGAACACCGTGCACACGAGGTGTTCTCCGACCTTTCGCACAGGGACACCGCGTTCGATGCTCTCACCGCGCCCGTCGATCGAATCGAAGCTCGGCAGATGCACCGAGGCGGTCTCCCCCGCGGCGCCGCCGGCCGGAGCGACCGTCAATGTCGGTACGAGGTCGCCGAGATCCAGATTCCATTTCCCGACGCCGTCGTCACCGTAACGGTGCCCCAGAGAGCCATTCGGCGCGACGACGGTATCGGTAGCGCCATCGAGCAGGACCGGCTTGAACGCGGCGTTCTCGACCTCGTGACCGAGGTCGGCCGCCGTGAGGTTCTTACCCGGCACGAGCGCGCCGTCGCGGTCCTCGAGTTTCACCAGGAACGGCAGATCCGTGTACTGACGCACGTAGTCGACGAAGAACGGGACCCGCTGCTGTACGTAGAACTCGTTGAGCAGCACATGGCCCATCGACATCGCGAGGGCGCCGTCCGTCCCTGCCGCACACGGCATCCATTCGTCGGCGAACTTGGTGTTGTCGGCGTAGTCGGGGCTGATCGAGACGACCTTCGTACCGCGGTAGCGGACCTCCGCCATCCAGTGCGCGTCCGGTGTCCGGGTCACGGGGACATTCGAGCCCCACATCATGAGGTATGCGGCGTCCCACCAGTCGCCGGACTCGGGCACGTCCGTCTGGTCACCGAACACCTGCGGAGATGCAACGGGAAGGTCGGCATACCAGTCGTAGAAAGAGGTCATGACGCCGCCGAGCAGTTCGATGAATCGCGAACCCGCTGCGAACGACACCATCGACATCGCCGGGATCGGCGAGAAACCCGCGATGCGGTCGGGCCCGTACTCCTTGATCGTGTGCACGTGCGCAGCCGCGATCATCTCGGTGGCCTCGGTCCACGTCACGCGCACGAGACCGCCCTTGCCGCGGGCCCGGTGGTAGCGCGTGCGCCGCTCGGGGTCGTTCTGGATGTCGGCCCACGCGAGGACCGGATCGCCGAGACGCTGTTTGGCCTCGCGATACATCTCGACGAGGACACCACGCGCGTAGGGGTACCGCACCCGGGTCGGCGAGTAGGTGTACCACGAGAACGCGGCGCCCCGGGGACATCCTCGAGGTTCGTACTCGGGACGGTCGGGGCCGACCGACGGGTAGTCCGTCTCTTGCGTCTCCCAGGTGATGATTCCGTCCTTGACGTAGATCTTCCACGAGCACGAACCGGTGCAATTGACTCCGTGGGTGGAGCGAACCACCTTGTCGTGGCTCCAGCGGTCGCGATAGAACACATCGCCTTCACGACCACCCTGGCGGGTGACCGTACGGCCGTCCTCGGAACCCGTTCCGGGAGTGAAGAAACGACCACTTCGAACCAGGAGATCCTCGAGCGCTCCGCCCGTGCCGGTCTTCTCTGTGGTCACTTTGATTCCTCCTGTGGCTGTGGTGCACCGGCTGCCGCTTCGGTCGCCGGTTCACGTGTTTTCAGTTTCAGCGCGGTGTAAACCAGCGCGACCAAGGCCGTCACGACGAGCAGTAGCAGGCCGACCGTGTAGTCGTTGTCGACTGGGTCGTACGTCGCACCCATCACCAGCGGTGGGAAGTATCCGCCCAAACCACCTGCAGCAGCAACGATTCCGGTAACGCTACCGACCGACTTCGCCGGAGACCGCCGTGCAACCCAGGCGAAGACGCCGCCGGTGCCGATCCCAAGGAAGATCGCCATCGTGATGAAGTCGGTGGCCGACCAGATGTCCGGCGGAGGCTTGAGGGTAGCGATGAACGCCGTGATCGCGGTACCGGCGAGTGAGGCGAGCACAACGTATTTCGGCGGAATCCGGTCGGAGAGAGCACCGCCGATCGGCCGAGCGATCACTGCGGCGACCGCGAACCCTGCCGTTCTCGTTCCCGCGTCGACGGCCGAGAAATCGTAGATCGTCTTGATGTATGTGGGCAGGTAGTTGCTGAACGCCACGAAGCCGCCGAAGACGATGGCGTAGAGGAACGACATCTCCCACGTCACGCGGAGTTTGCAGGCCGCAATCAGCTTCGGAGTGACCTTGTCGGTGTTCGGGGTGAAGGTCGGTGAATTCTTCATCACTCCGACACACAGCACAGCTGTGAGTGCGAGCGCGATCGCGATGATCACGTGAGTGGTGATCGTCCCGAACCAGTCGACGAATCGCGGAGTGAAGAACGCGGACAGAGCGGTACCGACCATACCCGCGCCGAACACGCCGGTTGCGAATCCTCGACGGGAGGCGTCGTACCAGCTGTTCGCAAACGGGATCCCGACAGCGAATATCGTGCCCGCGATTCCGAGGAAGAACCCGAATACCAGGAGCAGTGGATAGGACCCGGCTTCACCCGCGAAACCCACCGCGAGCACCGGGATGATCGAGGCGACGGTGACCAGGATGAACATGAGCCGACCGCCGTACCGGTCGGTGAGTGGTCCGACGGCGATCCTGCCGAGCGATCCCACGAGAATGGGCGTCGCGACGAGCATCGACGCCTCACTACTGCTGAGGGACATGTTGCCCGCATAGGTGGTGGACAGTGGGCCGATCATGTTCCAGGCCCAGAAGTTTATGGCAGATACCCAGGTGGCCAGTGCCAAGTTGAACCCGGGTCGTGCCCCCATGCCAGTCGCTGCAACCGTGTTCACATCCTCAGGAAACCACTCCGAGGAGAACTCGTGCGCATATTTGGGTAAACGTTACAACGGGGGCAGTTTGTGAATTCGAACCCGAGTACGAAAGACCCTGGCTGTCGCGGGCGTAGACCACATAAGGTGCCAGTGGACCGAAAGCCCCCTTCTCACAAGGACTTTCTCCGAAGATTCGTCGTCCGGATACAACACGGCCCGCGGGCAGTTCTCCTCTGGTGGGAGAACCACACGCGGGCGTGTGTGCGAGAAATCAGGATTCGGCAGCCTCGGTGGCGGCCTCTCCGGCAGCGGCCGGCTCAGCGGCGGCTTCTTCCTCTACGGGGATCAGGCTGATCTTGCCGCGGTTGTCGATGTCGGCGATCTCGACGCGGATCTTGGATCCGACGTTCACGACGTCCTCGACCTTGGCGATGCGCTTGCCGTTACCCAGCTTGCTGATGTGCACGAGACCGTCGCGGCCGGGCAGCAGGGAGACGAACGCACCGAACGCCGTGGTCTTGACCACGGTGCCCAGGAACCGCTCGCCGACCTTGGGCAGCTGCGGATTCGCGATGGCGTTGATCTTGTCGATCGCAGCCTGCGCAGACGGACCATCGGCGGCACCGACATAGACGGTCCCGTCATCCTCGATCGAGATGTTGGCGCCGGTCTCTTCGGTGATCGAATTGATCATCTTGCCCTTGGGGCCGATGACCTCACCGATCTTGTCCACGGGGACCTTGACGGTCGTGATGCGCGGCGCGAACGCGCTCATCTCGTCGGGGGTGTCGATTGCCTCGGCCATGACCTCGAGAATCGTGGCGCGGGCGTCGTGCGCCTGCGAGAGCGCACCGGCAAGGACCTGCGACGGAATGCCGTCGAGCTTCGTGTCGAGCTGAAGCGCCGTGACGAAGTCCTTGGTACCCGCGACCTTGAAGTCCATGTCACCGAATGCGTCCTCGGCACCGAGGATGTCGGTGAGGGCGACGTACCGGGTCTCGCGGCTGCCGTCCTCGAGCTCGATCTCGTCGGAAACCAGACCCATGGCGATGCCGGCAACCGGCGCCTTGAGGGGCACACCGGCGTTGAGCAGCGACAGCGTCGATGCACATACCGAGCCCATCGACGTCGAGCCGTTGGAGCTCAGGGCTTCGGACACCTGCCGGATCGCGTACGGGAACTCCTCCTGGCTCGGAAGCACCGGAATGAGGGCGCGCTCTGCAAGTGCGCCGTGGCCGATCTCGCGACGCTTCGGCGAACCCACCCGGCCGGTCTCACCGGTCGAGTACGGCGGGAAGTTGTAGTGGTGCATGTAGCGCTTGGTCGTCTCAGGACCGAGCGAGTCGACCTGCTGCGCCATCTTGACCATGTCGAGGGTGGTGACACCCATGATCTGGGTCTCGCCGCGCTCGAACAGCGCGGAACCGTGGGCGCGCGGAATGATCGCGACCTCGGCAGACAGTGCGCGAATATCGGTGATGCCGCGACCGTCGATGCGGAACTGATCGCGGAGGATGCGCTGGCGCACGAGCTTCTTGGTCAGCGAGCGGAATGCTGCGCCGATCTCCTTCTCGCGACCTTCGAACGACGGAGCGACCTGTTCGAGGATCTCGATCTTGACCTCGTCGGTGCGGTCGTCGCGCTCCTGCTTACCGGCGATGGTGAGAGCTTCGGCGAGCTTGGCGGACGCAGCGGCCTCGACCGCGGCGTACACGTCGTCCTGGTATGCCGGGTACAGCGGAAAGTCACCGGTCGGCTTCGCGGCGGCAGCGGCAAGCTGCTGCTGAGCGATGCACAGGCGTGCGATGAACGGCTTCGCCGCTTCGAGCCCCTCTGCGACGACCGTCTCGGTGGGCGCCTGCGCGCCACCCTCGACGAGTGCGATCACCTTGTCGGTGGCCTCCGCCTCGACCATCATGATGGCGACATCGGCGGAATCCGGGTTGTCGCCTCCGCCGACGATGCGGCCGGCGACGACCATGTCGAACACAGCGTTCTCGAGCTGCTCGACCGTCGGGAACGCCACCCACTGGCCGGCCTTGTTCTCCTCCGACGTGATGAGTGCGACGCGCACGCCACCGACCGGACCGGAGAACGGCAGACCCGCGATCTGGGTCGATGCCGAAGCAGCGTTGATCGCGACGACATCGTAGAGATCGCTCGGGTTCAGGCTCAGGACCGTGACCACGACCTGGATCTCGTTACGGAGGCCGTCGACGAACGACGGGCGCAGCGGACGGTCGATGAGGCGGCAGGTGAGGATCGCGTCGGTCGAGGGGCGGCCCTCCCGACGGAAGAACGAGCCGGGGATGCGGCCCGCTGCGTACATACGTTCTTCGACGTCCACCGTCAACGGGAAGAAGTCGAAATGCTCTTTGGGCTGCTTCGAGGCGCTGGTGGCCGACAGCAGCATGGTTTCGTCGTCGAGATAGGCGACGACGGAGCCGGCGGCCTGCTGAGCAAGGCGTCCAGTCTCGAATCGAATGGTGCGAGTACCGAAGGACCCGTTGTCGAGCGTGGCGACGGATTCGAACACGCCCTCGTCGACCTCGACTGCGGTGTTACTGGTCATCTGTGAAATCTTCTCTTCCCTCTTCGTCTTCGCCGTACCCACGCGGGCGCCGGGCCCCCTTGGCCACGGCTGCGCACCGACTCACGGAGGCGGCCATCGATCGAAACCCGCCGGCACTTCTCGTGCGGCCGGAGGGTCACTACCGAAGACCGACACCGCCGGTGCGTACGGATCATCGCCGTCGGCGGCGATGTGATGCGCCGGCAATTCCGGCGCATACACCGATAGCCAACGAGGCCCAGTCTAAGGGGTACCCCGTTGGCTATCGGAAAAGATCAGCGAATGCAGATCGTGTCGCTTCCGGACTGCGTCAGCGACGCAGGCCCAGACGCTGGATGAGCGAGCGGTAGCGCTCGACGTCGACCTTCTCGACGTACTTGAGCAGACGACGACGACGACCGACCAGCAGCAGCAGGCCGCGGCGGGAGTGGTGATCGTGCTTGTGCTGCTTCAGGTGCTCGGTCAGATCGGTAATGCGCTTGGTGAGCATCGCCACCTGCGCCTCCGGCGAACCGGTGTCGGTCTCGTGGAGACCGTACTCGCCGAGGATCTGCTTCTTCTGCTCGGTGGTCAATGCCACTGTCGTACTCCTGATCACTGACGTCCGCGCGATGGAAACGGGCCTGGACCCGGCGATGTGGCCGCCGCGAACCGCAGCACACACCGGCGATCGACGATACCAGATGCTCGGCAGGCATATTTCACCGCAAGCTCGGACGCTCGACAGCGCGGACTATACGTCGTCCGCAAGCAACTCCCGGGCCCGGTCTGCGTCACGATGCATAGCGGAGACCAGTGCTTCGACCGAATCGAACTTCTCCATGCCGCGGAGCCGCTCGACGAAGTCGACAGCCACGTGCTGCCCGTACAGATCGGCCTCAGCATCGAGCACGAACGCCTCGACCGTGCGATTACGGCCCGAGAAGGTGGGATTCGTCCCCACCGACACCGCGGCACGGTAGCGCAGGCCGGCCTCGAGGCCGTCCACGGGAGATCCCGAGTCGAGGACTGTGAACCATGCGGCGTAGACACCGTCCGCAGGGATGGCGGCATACATCGGGGGCGCGATGTTCGCCGTGGGGAACCCGAGCCCCCGGCCTCGTCCGTCGCCGTGCACAACGACACCCTCCACACGGTGTGGGCGACCGAGCGCATCGGTAGCGGCGGTCATGTCGCCCGCATCGACACACGAACGGATGTAGGTCGACGAGAACGTCACGGCATGTTCGGCGAGCAGAGTCTGCCCGTCCACCGCGAAACCGAATCGTTCGCCTATGCCGCGGAGCATCTCCACGGTCCCCGCGGCCTTCTTGCCGAAGGTGAAATTCTCCCCGACGACCACCTCGGCGACATGCAGCCGCTCGACGAGGATCTCTCGGGCGTAACGCTCGGGCGAGAGTTTCATGAACTCGGGGGTGAAGGGCATGACACAGAACACGTCGACGCCGAGTTCTTCGGCGAGTTCGGCGCGCCGGGCCAATGTGGTCAGCTGGGCCGGATGACTCCCAGGACGCACCACTTCCATCGGGTGCGGGTCGAATGTCATCAACACACTGGCGATGCCCCGCTCCTTCGCCGACTTCACCGCACGGGTGATCAGCTGCTGGTGACCTCGATGCACTCCGTCGAACACACCGATCGTGACCACGCACCGACCCCAGTCCGCGGGTATCTCGTCCAGACCTCGCCATCTCTGCACAGCGGAAAGCCTACGACCCCGCGGACGGACCGGCATCCTCGCCCTCGCACTCACCCCGGGTAGACAACCCGAAGCGATGCTCGGCATAATTTCGGGGTGCCTAACTTTTCGATGAGACCACCCAAATCAGTCCTCGGAGCGACCTCACTCGCTGCACTCGTCGCACTCACCGCGTGTGGCACCGCGCAGTCCGACGACGAGCCCCTCGTACTGACCACGTTCACCGTGCTCGCCGATATGACGCGCACCGTCGCAGGTGACCACGTACGGGTGGAATCGATCACGAAACCCGGCGCAGAAGTGCACGGCTACGAACCGACGCCCGGCGACCTGCGGCACGCAGCCGAGGCAGATCTCGTCCTCGACAACGGACTGGGTCTCGAACGCTGGTTCGAGCAGTTCCTCGCCGACACCGACGCCGCACACGTAGTGCTGACCGAGGGTGTCGAGCCCCTGCCGATCGGCGACGATTCCTCCACACAACTCAACCCTCACGCGTGGATGTCACCGCTGACCGCACAGATCTACGTCGACAACATCGAGGCCGCGCTCAGCGACCTCGCTCCCGAGCACGCCGCGGATTTCGCGGCCAACGCCGACGCATACCGGTCCGAACTCCAGGCCGTGCACGACGAACTGACCACGACGCTGGCGGCCGTTCCCGAGCACCAGCGAGCCTTGGTCACCTGTGAGGGCGCCTTCGGTTATCTCGTGCGCGACGCCGGAATGCGCGAGGCCTACCTGTGGCCGGTCAACTCCGACCAGCGGGGCACTCCGCAACAGATCGCCCGCACAGTCGATTTCGTACGCGAGAACGATATTCCGGCGGTGTTCTGCGAATCCACCGTCTCCGACAAGGCACAGCGGCAGGTCGCCGCCGACACCGGCGCCGCGTACGGAGGCACCCTCTATGTCGATTCCCTATCCGATCCCGACGGCCCGGTGCCCACATATCTCGAACTTCTCCGCCACGACGTCGCAACCATCACGTCAGGACTGAACCCGTGACGCTTTCCGGCACCGCACACCTCGACCACGCCCGGTCATCCGGCCTTGCGCTGAGCCTGGATCACGTCACGGTCCGGTACGACTCCGTCGTCGCGCTCGACCGGGCGAGTCTCGAAGTAGCCCCCGGCAGAGTGTGCGGGCTCGTCGGCACCAACGGCTCGGGAAAATCCACTCTGTTCAAGAGCATCATGGGGCTGGTCGAACCGACCGAAGGTGACATCTCCATCGGCGGCGTCGGAATCAGCGCGGCACGGAAGTCCGGCGCCGTGGCGTATGTCCCGCAGGCCGAGGCTGTCGACTGGGACTTCCCGATCGGGGTACGCGACGTCGTGATGACCGGACGCTACGGACGCCAGGGGTGGATGCGCCGAGCCCGACGCGGTGACCACGAGGCGGTCGCCGAGGCACTCGATCGCGTCGGCCTGACTCCGTTCGCCCACCGCCAGATCGGCCAGCTGTCCGGAGGTCAACGCAAACGCGTATTCGTCGCGCGAGCGATCGCGCAGCGCGCACCACTGCTGCTTCTCGACGAGCCCTTCGCCGGAGTGGACACGACCACCCAGGCAGCGCTCACCGACGTGTTTCGAGACCTCGCCGCAGACGGGCACACGCTGCTCGTGGCCACCCACGACCTTGCAGGTCTGTCGCAGTTGTGCGACGAGGCGGTTCTGCTGCAGAGGCAGGTCATCCTGCACAGCACGCCCGACGAGGTACTGCGCCCGGAGAACCTTGCCCGCGCGTTCGGTGCGAGCGCCGAGTCACAGGAAGTGTCGTGATGCTCGATCTGATCTTCGAACCACTGCAGTACGGCTTCATGCAGCGGGCTCTCGTCGTCGCGGTCGTCACGACGGTGATATGTGCCCTGTTGAGCTGCTGGCTCGTGTTGATCGGCTGGTCGCTCATGGGCGATGCGGTGTCGCACGCGGTCCTCCCCGGAGTTGTCCTGGCCTACCTCGTGGGTGCGCCGTTCACCCTGGGCGCGTTGTTGTTCGCAGGTCTCGCGGTGGCGTTGATCTGGCTGGTCCGCGGGACCACGAAAATCAAGGAAGACGCTGCGATCGGAACGGTCTTCACCACACTGTTCGCACTGGGCGTGGTCCTCATCTCGAAGAATCCCAGCCAGATCGACCTGCACCACGTCCTGTTCGGAAACCTGCTGGGGCTCTCGCAATCGGACGTCTGGCAGATCGCGGGGCTCGCCACCGCGGTGTTCGTGGTGCTCGTGGTCAAGCGTCGGGACCTGACCCTGTTCGCGTTCGACCGCGTCCACGCGCACGCACTCGGCATCCCCCCTGCCGCGCTGTCGGCGCTGCTCCTGGCACTGCTGGCGATCACGATCGTGAGTGCAGTCCAGGCCGTCGGCGTGATCCTCGTGGTTGCGATGCTCATCATCCCGGGCGCCACCGCGTACCTGCTGACCGACAGGATGTCTCGAATGCTGGTCATCGCGCCGATGCTCGGTGCACTCGGTTCGGTGGCGGGCGTGTACACGAGCTATTACACCGATGCTGCGACCGGTGGCGTGGTGGTGCTGACCCAGGCCACCCTGTTCGCTGCCGCGTACCTCTTCGCACCGCGACAAGGCCTGGTAACCGCCGCACTGCGCCGCAGACCGTCCCGAGAAGGTGAATCTTCGCTGACGGTTACCTAAGCTGGTCACGTGCCTGAGACTCGTGAGCCCTCCGTGACCGACACGTTGTCGTCGGTTGCCCAGGACTACCTGAAGATCATCTGGACCATTCAGGAATGGTCCGGCGAGAAGGTGTCGACCAAGCTGCTTGCCGAGCGTCTCGGTGTCTCGGCGTCGACGGTGTCCGAAGCCGTCCGCAGACTCGCCGACCAGGGAATGGTCGACCACGCACGCTACGGGTCCATCTCGCTCACCGACAACGGCCGCGACGCCGCCGTCGCCATGGTGCGCAGACACCGCCTCATCGAGACGTTCCTCGTCCGTGAACTCGGCTACGGCTGGGACGAGGTGCACGACGAAGCCGAAGTCCTCGAGCACGCGGTCTCCGAGCGCATGATCGCCGCGATCGACGCGAAACTCGGCCACCCCGAACGCGACCCGCACGGTGATCCGATCCCCACTGCGGGAGGCTCGATTCCCGCGCCTCCCGCCCGCGCGCTCAGCGAGTTCGGCGACGGAGAAAGCGGACGTGTCGCCCGGATCTCCGACTCGGACCCGGCAATGCTGCGCTACTTCGACGAGGTCGGCATCGCTCTCGACACCGACATCCAGGTAGTCGAACGCCGCGACTTCGCCGGCACCGTCTCGGTCCGGATCGGTAGCCCGGACCGCACCCCCGTGGACCTCGGAAACCTTGCGGCCGAAGCTATCTGGCTCGTCTGACCCCCGGTCAGCAGTCGCGACGACGGAACGCCCACCAACCGGCGAGGACGGCCGCGCCCGACCACACCCCTGTCACAACCAGGCCCGCCCACGGTCCCGGTGAACCGAGCGGATCCAAGACGAGCACCTGGCGACCCGCACGATCGGGCAGATAGTCGGCGACACCGCTGCTGCCGGCCACGTCGCCGAGAACGAACGACAACAACAACACCAGCGGGACGAGGACGCCCAGTGTCGCTGCAGCACTTCGTAACAGAGTTGCCATTCCCGACGCGAACAGTGCCATCGCGGTCAGATAGACCGCGCACCCGAGGATTGCGCGGCCGGCAGCCGCATCGGTCCATTCCAGCCGGTGCTCACCGAGCAGAAACTGACCACCGACGAAACACGCCAGAGCTGTCGCCAGGCCGACAACGAAGGTGAGACTCGCGACAACGCTGAGACCGGCCAGGTAGAACACACCGCGGCGGGGAACTGCGACGAGCCAGACTCTCGTGCCGTGGTTCTTGAACTGTGCCGCCGCGGCGAGGGCACCGAAGGTGATTGCGACCACTTGGCCGAAGTTGACGCCGAAGAAGGAGATCAGCAGCGGGTCGAAATCGGGCTCCCCCGCCTCCTCTCTACCCAATGTTGCACTGCCGACCAGGGAGAATCCGACGGTGACAAGAAAAAGGAGCGCGAGCGCCCCACCGAGTGACGGCAGCGACCGCGTCTTGATCCACTCCGAATGGAGGGCGGATGCGTACGACATGGCTAGGCCTCCTGGTGCGTCGTGCCGGTCACGCGGGTCTTCGCGTTCGATGTCAAGGCAAGATAGGCCTCCTCGAGCGAGGCCTGTTGATCGGTCAGCTCGAGGACGGGGATACCCGCGTCGGCGAGCAGCGCTCCGATCTCGTCGATCCGGCCGCCGCGGACCATCCATCTGCCGCGGTCGTCCTCGACGGCAGTGCATCCGAAGCGTGCGAGCACCTCGTCGGGGCGCGTGCCGTGCGGGGTGCGCAGACGCACGGTCGATTCGGCATGGGCGCGGACGAATTCGTCCGTGGAAGCATCGGCGAGGATGCGGCCCTCGCCGAGAACCAGGAGGTGGTCTGCGTACGAGGCGATCTCGGACATCAGATGACTCGAGACGAGGACCGTGCGTCCCTCGCGGGCGAGTCTCGGCAACGCTTCCCTGATCCAGACAATGCCCTCCGGGTCCAGCCCGTTCGACGGCTCGTCCAGTATCAGTACCTGCGGATCACCGAGCAGTGCGGCGGCGATCCCGAGGCGCTGGCGCATTCCGAGTGAGAAGGACGAGACGCGTCGACGCTCGACACCGGACAGCCCGACCTCGTCGAGGACCGCTCCGACACGGTCGACCGGGAGCCGATTACTCCTCGCGAGCGCCAGCAGGTGATTCCGGGCGGTCCGCCCGGGGTGCGCGGCGTCGGCGTCGAGGAGCGCACCTGCCAGGGTCAGGGGTTGCTCGGACTCGACGAAAGGCCTACCGCCGATCACGGCAGTCCCGGTGGTCGGTCGGTCGAGGCCGAGGATGGTGCGCATCGTGGTGGACTTCCCGGCGCCGTTGGGGCCGAGGAACCCCGTCACCATCCCGGGACGCACAGTGAACGTCACGCCGTCGACCGCACGAATCGATCCGTATACCTTGGTCAGCTCGTGCACTTCGATTGTCGTCATGCACTCAGCGTCCATCCGAACCGGTCGCGTGATCTCCCCCCTCGGGTGGGATCCGTCTCCCCCATTTCGGGGAGTCACCGGCGATCGTGCAGCTGGCAGTATGAATACATGTTCCGCGAGATAGGCCGGCTCTCGACCCGCCCGGCGACCTACACCCGCGGGCTACATCTGTGCATTCCGTTGACGTTCGCTGCGGTGTGGCTCTTCATCGACGACGACCACCCGTACATGCTCGCCTTGTTCGTCGTGCCAGTGGGGTTGCTCCCGGCAATGCGGCTCGCGGAAGGGGTCCAGGCGCGACTGTTCCTCACTCCCGGTCAAGGAACCTCTGCTGATGAGCCGTCCATCGGCGCCGCGTCGTCGGCGAGTTGGTCCGACCGGTGGCGCACCGTGCTCTGGCTCGAGGTCAGGCTCGCGCTCAGCGCGATACTGTGCGCGGTCTGTGTGCCGATGATACTGCTGTGCGCGGATCTCGTCGGTGCAGCGGTGGGAGGAGCGCCGGGCGAGGATGCCCTCGTGAGGATCGAGCAACCCCAGTGGTGGTACGCCCTGCTGATCCCACTGCCCATCATCGTGATCTTCACAACGGTCCTCGGGCTCGGGGCGCTGGTCACCGCCGTTGCGCGCCGGTTGCTCGGCCCGTCTGCCGCGGATCGGATGCGGGCCTTGGAACAACGCACCGACCTGCTCCTCGAACACACCCGTCTCGCTCGCGAGCTGCACGATTCGATCGGTCATGCCCTCACCGTCGCGGTATTGCAGGCCGGTGCGGCCCGCGCTGCCGATGATCCCGAGTTCACCGCGCTGGCACTGCGCGCCATCGAAGAAACCGGACGCGACGCGCTCGACGACCTCGATCGGGTCCTTCTCGTGCTGCGCGACTCCACGGGGCCAGGTGAGCGTCCCACCCTCGCCGATGCTTCTCGCCTTGTCGAGTCTGCACGATCGGCGGGTGCCGACATCGACGTCTCGGTCGCCGGCCACATCGATCGTGTACCCGGGCCACTTTCCCGAGAGGGCTACCGCATCCTGCAGGAATCGCTGACCAACGTGCTGCGTCATTCCGGTCCCGGGCCCGTCCTCGTCCGAGTTCAGGTGGATGCCGATCAACTCGAGTTGGAGGTGACGAGCGCATTGCCTGTCGGCGCGCCGACCACCGGTCGCGGAAGCGGGTTGCGCGGCATCCACGAACGCGCGGAACTACTCGGTGGCCACGCGGCGACCGGACCGGCCGGCGGGATCTGGCAGGTCCACGTCACGCTCCCGTTCGACGGAACTCAGTGATACGGATGACGATCACCGTACTGCTCGTCGACGACGAACCACTTGCCCGCGCTGGACTGCGCGCGATCCTCGACGCGCAGCCCGACATCGAGGTCGTGGGCGAGGCCGGGGACGGTGCCGCGGTCGTCCCGCTGTTGCGGCGGCTACGGCCGACCGTGATCGCGATGGACGTACGGATGCCGCTGATGGACGGGATCGACGCGACGCGGGTGATCCTACGGACCGTACCGTCACCGCCCAAGATCGTGATCGTGACGACCTTCGAGAACGACGAGTATGTCTACCGGGCCTTGCGGGCAGGCGCGGACGGATTCCTGCTCAAACGTGCCCGCCCCGCCGAGATCGCAAATGCCGTCCGCACCGTGGCCGAAGGAGATTCACTCCTGTATCCCGCTGCCGTCCGCACGCTCGCGTCAGGCCATGGCAACGCGCCCGCACGCGAGCAACTCGAGCGTGCCGCGCTCACCGAACGCGAGTCCACCGTGCTGCGATTGATGACGCGCGGCCTGTCGAATGCCGAGATCGCCACGCACATGTTCGTCGGCGCCGAGACCGTCAAATCCCATGTCAGTGCCGTACTTTCAAAGCTCGGTGTTCGCGACCGAACCCAGGCGGTGATTGTGGCCTACGAATCGGGATTCGTCACGACCTGAGCGCACCTCAGATGTTGGACGGACGCACCACGAATACCGATGACGCCCGCTTTCCCTTCTCCTGCAGTAACGACACCGCCCGCCCCTCCGGGTCGATCGCCGCATACACACCTGACATACCGATCGGGTCGAGCCAGCGCCCGTGCGAGAGCACCACGGCCTCGTCGGCCGTGACCGAACGGGTTTCGAACGCAGCCAGGACAGCCGCGTCGAGATCGAGGCTCGGTGCCGGATCGTCCACCAACTGCTCGAGGGTGCGCGCATGCTCGAGACCGAACGGGCCGACCGTGGTACGCCGCAACGCCGTGAGATGCCCACCGACGCCCAGGGCTGCTCCCAGATCTCGTGCAAGAGCACGGATGTAGGTCCCGGATGAACAGTCGACCTCGACGTCGAGATCGACGAATCCTTCCTCCGTGGTCTCGTGGCGCGCGACAACCTCGAACCGCGACACGGAGACCGGCCGCGCGGGGATCTCCACCGCTTCACCTTCGCGCATCCGCGCGTACGCACGCTTACCGTCGATCTTGATCGCACTCACGCTCGCCGGGACCTGCTCGATGTCTCCGGTCAGCGCGGCAACGCCCGCAGTGATCCTGTCGTCGCTCACGGACGATGCGTCCAGGGTCTCGAGCACCTCGCCCTCTGCGTCATCGGTCACGGTGCGCTGCCCCAACCGGATCGTCGCGGCGTACGACTTGGTGGTCAACGCCAGCAACCCGAGTAACTTGGTGGCGCGTTCGACACCGAGCACCAGCACTCCGGTCGCCATCGGATCGAGGGTACCTGCGTGGCCTACCTTTCGGGTCCCGAGCAGTTTCCGGCATCGGGCAACGACGTCGTGGCTGGTCATGCCCGCCGGTTTGTCGACGATGAGCAAGCCGGCACGAGTGAGGGCGGGATTATCGGAAGCGGATTCGGTCATAGTTCAGCGCACCGTGATTGCGGTGAGCACCAGGCCGTCGGCGACAAGCCACCGACCGTCGAATGCGGTCAGCGGCGCGCCGTCGCGGGTGTCGCCGGGAACCAGCAACTCCGACCGGAACGTGCCGGAGGTCGCACCGGAGTCGTCGCGTTCGAAGGTTATGTGGGCATCCTCGAATCCGAGCCAGCGACCGGTGAGCGGAAACCACGCCTTGTATGTGGCTTCCTTAGCGCAGAACAGCACCCGATCCCAGTGCACGTCGGTGTCGTCGGTCGACGCGAGCCATGTGCGTTCGACGTCGAGGCTGACTGCATCGAGAACACCGTCCGGGAGGTGATCGTGCGGTTCCGCGTCGATTCCGAGTGAACGCACCTGCAGCGAGTAGCCGAGGACGGCACCGCGATAGCCGTCGCAGTGCGTGAGACTACCCACCACTCCGCGCGGCCAGATCGGTGCGCCCTTGTCCCCCTTGAGAATCGGTGCCGGCTCCACACCCAGACGACCCATCGCCTGACGTGCGCAGTGCCGCGCACCGATGAACTCGCGGCGACGCTTCTCGACAGACCTGGCGATGAGGGCTTCCTCCTGAGGATGAGCTACGAGGCCCGGCGGGTCGGAGAACAGTTCCGCGGCTGCGACACCGTCGGGAACGATCCGTTCGATCAAACCTTCTCGTGCACCGACCATGGGGTTCGTCGCCGGTTCCGTCACCGCAGTTCCTTCTCTCGTTGAGCCCGAAACTTCTCGGCTTCGGCTTCCATCTCGGGCGTCACCGTGAAATGACCGCCCCACTTGTTGAGCGTGCCCGGCGGGTAGTCCGGGACGGGCAGGATCTGGCGCAGCACATTGTCGGGGAGGCCGCGTCGTTGCCATTCGCGTGGGTATCCGACCGATACCTCCTCGAAGCGCACCCCGTCGTAGTAAGTGGTGCGCGGGATGTGGAGATGCCCGTACACACTGCACAATGCCCGGTACCGCAAGTGCCAGTCGGCGGTCTCGGTGGTGCCGCACCACAGCGCGAACTCAGGATAGAACAGCATTCGAGTGGGTTCGCGCACGAGCGGGAAGTGATTGATCAATACGGTCGGCACCTCAGGATCGAGTGCGTCGAGCCGAGCCTTCGTCTGCTCGATCCGTGCACGGCACCACGTGTCGCGGGTGATGTACGGGTCGGGCTTCAAGAGGAACTCGTCGGTGGCGACCACGTTGCGCGAGCGCGCCAGTGCGAGGCCGTCTGCTTTCGTCGCGGTACCGTCCGGCAGGAACGAGTAGTCGTACAGCAGGAACATCGGCACCAACGTGACCGGTCCGCCGTCGCCCTCCCAGACCGGATACGGATCCTCCGGAGTGATCACACCGAGTTCCCGGCACATCGTCACGAGATAGTCGTAGCGCGCCACCCCGTGCATTTGCACCGGATCTTTCGCAGTGGTCCACAGTTCGTGATTGCCGGGAACCCAGATCACCTTCGCGAAGCGATCGCTGAGCAGCTTCAGTGCCCAGCGGATATCGTCGGTCTTCTCCGAAACATCACCTGCGACGATGAGCCAGTCGTCGGGTGATTCTGGGAACAGGTCCTCGGTGACAGGCCGATTTCCCCGATGTGCCACATGGATGTCACTGACCGCCCACAACTTCGCTGCCACGGTTTCTATCCTCCCGTTCCGTTGCCTGCGTGGACCTGTCGGTCCGCGCCCGTCACTACCCAGCGCCCCGACAGAGTGCGCCACACGACGGCAATCATCCGAAACACGATGAACACCGTAAGCCCGGTCCAGATTCCCGCGAGGCCCCAGTCGAAGGCGAGCGAGCACCAGATCAGAGGGAGGAAACCCAGCAATGCGGCGGCAAGTGTCGCAGTACGAAGGAACGCGGCGTCGCCTGCGCCGAGTAGTACTCCGTCGAGCGCGAATACGACTCCGGCCAGCGGGATGATCGCGACGAAGAACCACCAAGCGATCTCGATCTGATCGAGTACCGCGGCGTCTGCAGTGAACAGACCTGGGAGCAGTGTCCGCCCCGCAAGGAAGAGCACGGCCAGGGCCACTGCGAACACGGCCGACCACGCCGTCACTCGCCAGGCAATCCGAGTTGCCCCGCGGGTGTCCTTGGCACCGAGTGCGGCGCCGACGAGCGCCTGTGCGGCGATGGCAAGTGAGTCGAGGGCGAGCGTGACGAAGTTCCACAACTGCAGGACCACCTGGTGCCCCGCGACGGCAGCGGCACCGAACCGCGCTGCGACCGCGGCTGCCGACAGGAAACACGCCTGGAACGCCAGGCTCCGGGCGATGAGATCGCGACCGAGTTGCAACTGGGCGACGATCACGGCGCGGCGCGGTCGGCGCGACACCCCTGACCGCGCCAGCGCCACCACGAACAGCGTTGCCGCAACGAACTGCCCCACGACGTTGGCAACCGCGGAGCCGACGAGCTCCCAACGTGGAGCACCGAGCAGACCGTGGACCAGAATCGGACACAGTACCGCCGAGAGTCCCAATCCCAGCACCACATACCGCAAGGGTCGTGCGGTGTCCTGCACACCTCGCATCCACCCGTTACCCGCCAGGCTGATGAGGATCAGCGGCGCACCGAACAGCGCGACACGCAGCCAGGACACCGCGGCAGCCGCGATCTCCTCGTCACCGGCGATCAGACCCGCGACCGGGGCGGCAAGCAACTGGCCGACCACGACGATCACGGCACCGACACAGACCGCGAGCCAGGTGGCCTGGATCCCTTCCGTGACGGCGTCGTCGCGCCGACCGGCACCGTGGAACCGCGCCGCCCGGGCTGTCGTCCCGTACGACAGGAAGGTCAACTGTGTCGTGACCTGAGCAAGGACGAGACCACCGATCGCCAGTCCGGCGAGCGGAAGTGCACCGAGTCGCCCCACCACCGCGATGTCGAACAGGAGATAGAGGGGCTCTGCCGCCAGCACTCCGAGCGCGGGCAGCGCGAGTCCGAGGATCCGCCGCCCGGAGACGTCGCCTGGGGTCGTGGGTTCGGCCGACGCCATCACCCGAGCGCAGCGCGAAGGGCAGCGACGATCTCCTCGGAGTCGCCGAGCGCGGTATATCCGGACGCAAATCGATGTCCGCCACCTCCGAGGGTGGTCGCCACGAGTGAGACGTCCACATCGCGTTTGGAACGCAACGAGACCGTCCATTCCTGCGGGCCGACCTCCTTGAACACCGCGGCAACCTCTGCTTCCAGGGTGGTGCGCACGATGTCGATGACGCTTTCGATCTCTTCGGCGCCGAGATGGGAGGAGTCCGCACGACGCACCAGGGCGTACACCAATCCGCGATCGTTCGCGGCCTCGGGTATCAGGGTCGCGGACGCCAGGACCGACGACAGCATCGGCAACCAGCCGAACGGGTGGGTGTCGAGAAGCGTGCGGGTGATGTTCGCACCGTCGATCCCGGTCGAGAGCAGGCGCTCCGCGAGCGAGTGCGTACCCGGGCGCACCCATCGGAAGGATCCGGTGTCGGTGGCCAGACCGGCGAACAGGCAATGGGCGATACTCGCGTCGATCTCGACGCCCCACGCGTCGAATACGTCAGCGAGAACTGCCGCGGTGGCCTCGGCGTCCGCATCGATGAGATTGTGGGTCCCGAATCGCGTATTCGATCGGTGGTGATCGATGACCAGCGAGTTCCGAGCACCTTCGAGACGGGTCCGCAAGCTGCCGAGGCGGCCGGCGGTGCCGCAGTCCACGGCAACGAGCAGATCTACCTCGTCCCGGACCTGCTCCGCCGCGACGACGAGATGGACGCCCGGCAGGCCTCGCATCGACTTGGGTACCGTATCCGGCGCCGCGAACGCCACCTGCACGGAAACTCCTCGTCGCTCGAGAGCGAGGCCGAGGGCCAGCCCGCTGCCGAGAGTGTCGGCGTCGGGTTGGACGTGGCACAGCACGGTCACTGTCCGCGCAGCAGAGAGCAACGCGACGGCACCGTCGAGATCGACCGCGCCTCCGGGGACGGTCGACGTTTCGAAGTCGGGCATGGGGCCGCTATTCGTCGTCGTCACGTTCGCGAGGTTCCTTGTACGGGTCGGAGTCACCGGCCGGTACCGCTCCCTCTCGTGCCCGTGCCACTTCGTCGTCCGCCGCACGCGCACGCGCGAGGAGTTCTTCCATGTGACGGGCGGTATCCGGCACGGTGTCGGTGGCGAACGTCAGTGTCGGGGTGAACCGGACACCGGTTGCCGCACCGACCTTCGATCGGAGGATCCCCTTGGCCTTCTCGAGCCCTGCTGCTGCCGACTCGAGGTCCGGCTCGGTGTTCAGATCGGCGCCGCGCACGGTGTAGTAGACCGTCGCGTCATGCAGATCGGGCGTGACCTTCGCGTCGGTGATGGTGATGAACTCGAGCCGTGGATCCTTGATCTCATGGTCGATCGCGGTAGCCACGATAGTGGAGATGCGCTTCGCAAGGCGGCGCGCGCGTGCTGGATCGGCCATGTCGTTCGTTCCTCCTCGGTCGCCGGTCTCCGGCGACCACTCTCTGTGTTGTTTCGGACCGTCAGTCTTCCGGACCGAACACTCTTCGTCTGGTGGAGAGCAACTCCAGTTCCGGGCGGTCCGCGGCGAGGCGCTCGCACTTGTCGAGTATCTCCCGTACGTGCGCAAGATCGGGTGCCGCGACCGCCACACCGAGTTTCGTGCGTCGATGCAGATCTTGGTCGCCGGTCTCCGATGCAGATACACCCAGGCGACGCAGCTCAGCGAGCACCGGCTTGATCAACGATCGCTTGCCTTTGAGCGAATGGACGTCGCCCAGGAGGATGTCCAGTTCGAGCGCTCCCAGATACATCGTCGACCTTCCCCGCCGGATGCTGATCTCTCGACACGCCCGTGGCGGCGGACGACATGGTCGTCCACCGCCACCGGCCGAGATGTGTCAGTCGCGCGGCTTCTCGCGCAACTCGTAGGCCTCGATCACGTCGCCGACCTTGATGTCGGAGTAGGTGATCGTCAGACCACATTCGTAGCCCTCACGCACCTCGACGACGTCGTCCTTCTCACGCCGCAGCGAGGAGATCGTGACGGTCTCCGCAATCACGTTGTTGTCGCGGAGCAGACGTGCCTTGGCGTTGCGCTTGACGATCCCCGACTGCACGAGGCAACCAGCGATGTTACCGACCTTCGACGACTTGAAGATCGCGCGGATCTCGGCGCGGCCGAGCTCGACCTCCTCGTAGACCGGCTTGAGCATGCCCTTGAGGGCCTTCTCCACCTCGTCGATCGCCTGGTAGATGATCGAGTAGTAGCGGATATCGACGCCCTCGCGGTTCGCGAGCTCCGTTGCCTTGCCCTCGGCGCGGACATTGAAGCCTATGATCACGGCGTTCGATGCGGACGCCAGGTTGACGTTGGTCTCGGTGACGCCACCGACACCGCGGTCGATGACTCGCAGGCGCACCTCGTCGTCGATCTGGATACCCATGAGGGCCTCTTCGAGGGCCTCGACGGTACCGGAGTTGTCGCCCTTGAGGATGAGGTTGAGCTCGTTGTGCTCCTTGAGAGCCGCATCGAGATCTTCGAGGCTGATCCGCTTGCGGCTCCTGGCGGCCAGCGCATTGCGCTTGCGCGCATTGCGCCGGTCGGCGATCTGGCGGGCGATGCGGTCCTCGTCGACGACGACGAGATTGTCGCCGGCGCCGGGCACCGACGTGAAGCCGATGACCTGAACCGGACGCGACGGGAACGCTTCGAGAACGTCCTCACCGTGCTCGTCGACCATGCGACGAACGCGGCCGTACGCATCGCCGGCAACGATGGAGTCGCCGACCCGCAGGGTGCCGCGCTGAACGAGCACCGTAGCGACCGGACCGCGACCGCGGTCGAGGTGGGCCTCGATGGCGACGCCCTGCGCCTCCATGTCGGGATTCGCCCGCAGATCGAGAGATGCGTCTGCGGTGAGCAGCACGGCCTCGAGCAGCTGGTCGATGTTGAGACCCTGCTTGGCGGAGATGTCGACGAACATCGTGTCGCCGCCGTACTCCTCGGTGACCAGACCGTACTCGGTGAGCTGCTGACGGATCTTCTGAGGGTTCGCACCCTCCTTGTCGATCTTGTTGACCGCGACCACGATCGGCACGTCGGCCGCCTGGGCGTGGTTGATCGCTTCGACCGTCTGAGGCATGACACCGTCGTCGGCTGCGACCACGAGAATCGCGATGTCCGTCGACTTCGCACCGCGGGCACGCATGGCGGTGAACGCTTCGTGGCCCGGCGTGTCGATGAACGTGATCAGGCGGTCTTCACCGTTGAGGTGCGTCATGACCTGGTAGGCACCGATGTGCTGCGTGATGCCACCGGCCTCGCCCTCGCCGACGTTCTCCTTACGGATCGTGTCGAGCAGTCGGGTCTTACCGTGGTCGACGTGGCCCATGACGGTGACCACCGGCGGACGCTGCTGGAGGTCCTCCTCGCCGCCCTCGTCCTGGCCGTACTGGATGTCGAACGACTCGAGCAGCTCGCGGTCCTCGTCCTCGGGCGAGACGACCTGCACGACATAGTTCATCTCCGAGCCGAGCAGCTCGAGCGTCTCGTCGTTCACCGACTGAGTGGCGGTGACCATCTCGCCGAGGTTGAACAACGCCTGCACGAGTGCTGCCGGGTTCGCATCGATCTTCTCCGCGAAGTCGGACAACGATGCTCCGCGGGCGAGACGAATCGTCTCACCGCTGCCGCGCGGCAACCGCACGCCGCCGACGGCGGGCGCCTGCATCGAATCGTATTCCTGCCGCTTCTGCCGCTTCGACTTGCGGCCACGACGCGGAGCGCCACCGGGACGACCGAACGCACCGGCTGCACCGCCGCGTCCGCGGCCACCGCCGCCACCACCGCCCGGACGGCCGCGGAAGCCACCGGGAGCACCTGCACCGGCACCCGCGCCGCCGCCTGCGCCACCACCGGCACCGCCGCCGCGGTAACCGCCGCCACCACCGGGACGACCCCCGGGCGCGCCGCCCGGACGACCCGGACGACCGGAAGCAGCCGGGCGTGCAGCACGCTGCGGCATCGCACCCGGGTTCGGACGGGGAGGCATGGAGCCGGGAGACGGACGAGGTCCACCCTGACCGGGAGCCGGACGGGGACCGCCCTGTCCCGGTGCCGGACGCTGGCCACCGGCCGCCGGACGTCCCTGACCGGGAGTCGGACGGGGGCCACCCTGACCGGGAGTCGGACGAGGTCCGCCGGGACCCGGACGGGGACCTGCCGGACGCGGAGCAGGCCGCTCGGCAGGAGCAGACGAGTACGGGTTGTTACCGACGCGCGGGGACTTCGGACCCGGACGCGGAGCCGGCTTGGGACCCGGCGCAGCAGGCTTCGGTGCCGGCGTCGCAGCGGGAGCCTGCTCTTGCGCGGGTGCAGCCGCCTTCGCAGCCGGAGCCGCAGGCGTGGGAGCCGGAGCTGCGGGCGTGGGAGCTGCAGGCTTGGGGGCGCCCGGCTTCGGCCGTGCCGAAGGAGTCGGTGCCGCGGGGGTTTCCTTCGCCGCTGCGTCCTGCGCCGGAGCTGCAGGCGCGGGAGTCGGTGCGGCCGGCGTCGGCGCTGCCGGGCGGGGGCCCGGGCGCGGTGCGCCGGGGCGGGGGCCCGGGGTGGGTGCGGCCTTCGCGGCCGGCGCATCGGCGCTCTGCGCCTTACCGAACGACTCGCGAAGACGGCGGGCCACGGGCGGCTCCACCGTCGAGGATGCTGATTTCACGAACTCGCCTTGCTCCTTGAGCTTTGCGAGTAGTTCCTTACTTGTGACACCGAGTTCTTTTGCCAACTCGTGCACGCGGGCCTTGCCTGCCACTGCTCTCCTCACTGATGAGGTCGAGCGGCCAATGCCCGCACGACCTCGGGTTATCTCCGATGGACGTTCATCGCTGGTGCTTCACGGTGTGCTCATGAGTGTTCGTGCCTGTTCTTCTCAGAGTTCGATGTCACTGTTGGTGTCCTGCCGTCGGGGTCGTTGTGCGACCTCTCCGCCATGGACCCGACCAGCTGATCCAGCGCTGAGATATCCGGACCTCCGGACACCCTCAGTGCTCTGCCGAATGCTCGACGCCGAACGGCCAGGTTCAGACACTCCACGGTGGGATGCATCCATGCACCTCGCCCTGAAAGCCTGCGCCCCGAATCGGGGACGACCACGAAACCTTCCGGTTCCGAGCCTCGCGCCACGACTCTCAGCAGTTCGGCAGCCAGCGTTCGCTGCCGACATCCGACGCAAGTGCGCACCGGGCCGGTGCGCTCCGAGCCGACGGAGGGCAGGTCATGCTGAACCATCGACCACTGTACCGCTGTTTTGCCCGAAATCCCGCATCCCACCTTCACCTGCCTGTCGGGGAGTCACCGGCATCCTCCGCCTCGACGGGTGCGGCGTCGCTCCGGATGTCGATTCGCCACCCGGTCAGGCGCGCCGCGAGACGTGCGTTTTGCCCTTCCTTACCGATCGCGAGCGACAACTGGAAGTCGGGAACGACCACCCGTGCGGCGCGCGCATCCGGGTCCACGACCGTGACGGAAACCACCTTCGACGGCGACAATGCGTTGCCGACGAACTTCGCGGGATCCTCGTCGAAGTCAATGATGTCGATCTTCTCTTCGCCGAGTTCGCGCATCACGTTGCGCACGCGCTGACCCATCGGTCCGATGCACGCGCCCTTCGCGTTGAGCCCGGGCACTACCGAATGCACAGCGATCTTCGAACGGTGGCCGGACTCCCGCGCGACCGCGACGATCTCGACGGACTCGTCGGCGATCTCGGGAACCTCGAGTGCGAACAGCCTGCGAACCAGGTTCGGGTGCGTACGGGACAGCGTGATCTGCGGTCCGCGTTGGCCGCGCGAGACACCCACGACGTAGCACTTGATGCGGTCGCCGTGTTCGTAGCTCTCTCCCGGGACCTGCTCGGCCGGCGGGATCAGCCCTTCGGTGGCACTGGTGTCGCCGCCGATCTTGACGACCACCATGCCGCGGGCGTTGGCGCGGGAGTCGCGCTGGACGACACCGCTGACGATCTCACCCTCGTGAGTGGAGAACTCACCGAACCGCTGCTCGTGCTCCGCGTCGCGGATCCGCTGCATGATCACCTGGCGGGCGGTGGTCGCGGCGATGCGCCCGAAGTTCTCGGGGGTGTCGTCCCATTCGGCGATGACGTTGCCGTCCTCGTCGCGCTCCTCGGCGAGCACCTGGATCGCTCCGGTCTTGACATCGACCACGACCCGCGCGTGCGGCTGATGTCCGTCGACATGCCGGTAGGCGGTGAGCAACGCCGTCTCGAGCGTCTCGATGAGCTCGTCGAACGGAATGTTCTTCTCCGACTCCAGCATCCGCAGAGCCGCAATTTCGATATTCACTTGTCCATCCTCTGTTCGTTGCTTTCGGTGCCGTCGTCCACCGTGTTCTCGTCGTCGTCTGCCGTGTCGCCGACCGCGTTCTCGTCGATCTCACCGGCCTGCACGCGCCCGTCCGGCAGTCCACCGGCCAGTTCCAGCTCGCGCGCATTCGGGGGTGAGAACTCGATCTCGACCACCGCCTTGCGTACGTCGGACAGCGGCAAGGACCGAACGAAAGGGCCTTGCTTGTCGGAGGCCACCACTCGAATGGTGTCGCCGACGAGCTCGCCGACCCGGGCGACGAACGTCTCGTCGGCCGTCTCGATCCGAGCCTTGCGCCCCTGAGCGCGCCGCCAGTGCCGATCGAGCGTCAACGGCCTGCCGATGCCCGGACTCGTCACTTCGAGGACGTACGGGGACTCTCCGAAATCGGAGACGGAATCGAACGCTTCGGACACCAGACGACTCAGGCGGGCCGCCTCGTCGAGTCCGAGGCCCGCATCACTGTCGACCATCAGACGAACGGTGCTGTGCTTTCCGGCGGCGGTCACGACCACGTCCTCGAGGTCGTAGCCCTCGTTGTCGAGAAGATCGGTGACGAGCTCGACGATCCTCTCCGGGGGTGGCACAGGCATGGTGAGCGGGCTCCTCGTTCAGTTGTGATCGCAGCGGACAGCGGCCGGACGGACGCACCGGCAGATATCCAGCCTAACGTGCATTTCGCCGCTCCGTGACCAGCCCGGGGTCGATATCCGTCACACCCGGCTGGCAGGATGGTCCGGTGCCGATGCCAGTGACGCGATCCTCGATGTCCCGACGAACACTGTTGCGATGGTGCTCGGCTGCAGCAGGAGGAGTTTCGGTGGCGGTCGTCACCGGGTGTGGAATCACCGACGACGGCGAGCAGGAACCCGACCCGTTGCTCTCCCAGGCTGTGCGTGCCCGCACCGATGCGTCGACCGCGACCGCCCTGGTTGCTCTCGCCCCCGACCTCGCGGAATCACTGACCACGATCAGCTCCGAGCGCACGGCACACGCCGACGCGCTCGAAGCCGAGATCGCTCGCGCGGCAGGTGCCACCACGAGCTACACCCCTCCCTCGTCGACGACCACGACCGCTGCGGCCGGAGAAGGTCCGACCGTCGAACTGTTACGCGAGCGCCTGAGCCAGTCGCAGCGCAGCGCGGCTGAGGTCGGCCGCAGCCTCCAAGGGTTCCGCGCGGGACTGCTCGCCTCCGTCAGTGCCGCGTGCGCGGTCGAGACGGCGGTGCTGCTGCCGTGACATCGCCCGAGCTCGGTCCCGAACAGCAATCCCTCGTCGATGCCCTCGCGGCCGAACACTCCGCTGTGTTCGGGTACGGCGTCGTGTCCGCATTCGCGGACCCGGCGCGTGCCGACGACGTCGCGAACGACACCGCAGCGCATCGTGCGCGGCGCGACGCCACGATCGACGCGTTGATCTCTGTCGGTGTCGAACCGCCGGTCGCGGCACCCGGATACACGGTGCCGTTTCCTGTCACCGACCCGGCGAGTGCCGCACAACTCGCACTGCAGATCGAAACCGACACCGCGGTCGCGTGGCGCTCGGTGGTCGAGCGCGCTCGAAGCGAACCGGTCCGGGCGAACGCAATCGAGGCACTCACGGACACTGCGGTGCGGGCCGCACACTGGCGGACGCACCTCGGCATCGTTCCGCCGTCGGTGCCGTTCCCCGGTAGGTCCTGAGGACCTCGAGGTGTCACATGACGTAGGCGTCGCGGACCATGGGTTACCGGCCCGATCCGAGGATCTCGGCCGTACGGCGGAACATCTGATCGGCAGGGTGGGCTTCCGGCACGACATCGGATTCGTTCATATAGACCACGACGGTCGCACCCGAATCGGGGTTGTGGAAGATGGCCGCCGTGAAACCGAGGCCCTCGCCGTTGTGCCCCCACCATCCCGCCGTCTCGCCGATTCCGAGAGCATAGATGTCGTACGGTGGCCCCACGTCCAACGGCGCCCCTTGTTGCCTCTCGGCTTGGGTCTCCGGCTGTAGGAGCGTGCCGGTGGCAAGGACCTCGCCCCACACTCGACCGTCGTCGAGGTTGCTGATCATGGAACCGGCCGGCCCGAAGATGGACAGATTGTCGGGCTGCTCCTCGAGACCTCCCGTACCCGCCGCGTACCCGATCGGATGTGGGTCGGCCCACTGCGCGGCGTCGAGGACGTACTCGGTGCCTTCCAGCCCGAGGGGTCTCAGGATGCGCTCGTCGAGGACGTCGGTGAACTGCTGCCCCGTTGCCTGCTCGACGACAGCGCCGAGCAGGTTGGTGTTCGCGTTGGTGTAGACCTTCTTCTCCCCGGGTGCGAACTGCGCCGGCGCCCCGAGCACGAAACTGTTCAAATCATCGAGCGTGAAGATCCTCGCGGGGTCCTCGGAGAACACCTCGACGAATCTGTCGTCGGTGTAGTCGGCGTTGCCACTGGACATCCCGGCAAGTTCTCGGAGAGTGATTCTGTCTCCGTCCGTGACGCCGTCGACGTACTGATCGATCGTGTCGTCGAGACCGATCGTGCCCTCGTCCACCAATTGGAGGATGAGGGTGACGGTGTACGACTTGGTGATACTCCGCAGTGGCCAGGTCATCTCGGTGGTGACAGCGACCTCCCCCTCGATGTCTGCGGTGCCGACCGTCGCAATCCAGGTGCCTTCACCCGGAACCCATACGCCCACGGCGGCTCCGGGCACCCCGTATTCGGTCATCGTCCGATCGAGTGCGCCCTGCAGTGCTGTCCGGAGGGGGTCGGGAAGCGTCCCCTCGGGCGCAGCCGGACGGGTGACAGTGGCCGACCGGTCTGGTACCCGGTCGTCGGCCGGGGACGGCAGGCACCCCGCGGCGAGGACGGCGACCGTCGCCGCGGAGGCGAGGGTGATCAGTGAGCGCGAGAGTCGCACCGTACCGTGCAGATCGATGGTCATGCGACATCCCCAGTCGTGTCGTCCACCAAGGCGCTGGGACAGCGGCGCGCTTTCAGCATGACGTGTCGGCGAGGTTTCCATATGCGGTTCACGCCCTCGGCCTCGAGGCGTCGGCTGTTGTGTGGGGTATCGGCGCACTAGACTGCGGGTGCTCGACCGTCCGTACAGCGACATGGGAGCACACCATGAAATCAGTCGACCCGTACCTGAATTTCAACGGCAACACCGAAGAAGTATTCACCTTCTACCGATCCGTCTTCGGCGGCGAACTACAGTTGGCACGCTTCAGCGACATGGACACCGGCGACATGGAGCTGACCGAGGAACAGAAGAACGGCGTCGCCCACGTCGCGCTCCCGTTGGGCGACAGCATGCTCATGGGATCCGACGTACCCGAGGCGATGGGTACCGTCACCGCCGGAACGAATTTCGCGATCTCGATCGACGCCGACAGCGCCGAGGAAGCCGACCGGGTGTTCGGCGGACTGTCCGAGGGCGGTGAGGTGTCCATGCCACTGGGGAAGGTGGAATGGGCGGAGCGCTTCGGCATGTGCACCGACAAGTACGGCGTGCAGTGGATGATCGGCTACACGGGCAACGTGGTGTTCGGCGCACCCTGATCATTCGTCGTGTCGATCAGTGCCGGGGTAGTACACAGGCGGAGTCCAACCCGAGCACGTGATTGAGTCGGCCGAACGCCAGCCACGATCCGATGCTCATCGACAACTCGACGATCTCGGCGTCGGTGTACTGGGCCTTCATCCGAATCCAGAACGCGTCGTCGAGACCGTGGTGATCGAGCGCGTATCGCTCGGCGTACTCGGTTGCGAGTCGTGTTCGCTCGTCGAAGTGCTCGGTGGTGCGCCAGTTCTCGACGTCTCGGTCGAAACCGGGCTCGACCCTGACTCCGTCCCGTTCGGTACGCCAGTCCTGGCAGAAAACACATCCGTTGATCTGCGCGATCCGCAGCCGCGCGGCTTCGAACGCACGCAGGTCGATGGTCGAGTGCTCGTACACGGAAAGCGAGAACTGGGAAGCGGGGATCCCTATCCCGGGGACCATCTCGGCCCAGACATAGCCGATCGGGTCCTTGCCCTCGGGGATGTCGATGATCATGCGGGGGCTCCTTCCGGAGCGGTGAGTTTGCCGATCGCGGGGCGCAGCGGAACTTCGAGTGCGTCGTAGAGGCCGGGTTCGTGCTCGACGAGCCAGTCGATCGCGCCGACGAGCCGACCCACCGCCGTCGCATTGCCGCCGGCCGCCCGGCTCCCGCCTTCGTCGTCGGCCTCGATACTGACTTCGATCCGCGGTCGTCCCTCGATTATCACCCGGTGTGCACCCGCACCGCCGTCGGGTGGAACGGGCCAGTCCGGCGCACATTTCGGGTGGATGCGGGTGACGTGTTCGATGACGATTCGAGGCTGTCCGCCGACGATGCCCTGCAGTTCGAATCGCACCGCGCCCTGTGTGCCCGCCTCGAAGTCGCCCATCGTCGCAGTAGTGATTGTGGTGTCGAGGGCACGCCGGTCGAAGACCTCACGGATCTCGTCGAGTTCGACGCCGAGGCCTCGCGCCATCAACCGCACCTGTCCGCCCCACACCATCGTCGGGATCGACGGCGCGAGCATCGGTGGTTCGTAGTCCATCGGCTGCCCCATCCCGACGAGGTACCGCACCGAGTCGGGCTGGTCGTAGGTCGAGTAATCGAAGATCTCCTGGCAGCGGATGCCCTCGACTGTCGTGCCGAGTCCGCTGAGCAGCAACGGCAGCACGTCGTTGCCCCACCCCGGGTCGATACCCGACACGAACAGCGACCCGCCGGCCTCCGCGATCCCCGCCAGGATCGGTTCTCTCATCTCGGGCGGTGCACTGCGGTGGTCGTACAGCGGGAACAGCGCGGGTGTGACGACGACGGCACCGGTGCGCAGCGCACGGAGGATGTCGGCGAAGGCATCGTCGGGCCGGATGTCGCCGGTCGCCGCGTACACGACGGCGGCGGGCCCCTCGGACAGCACGGCGTCGATGTCCGCTCTCGCCCTGACGCCGATCTCACGGCCGAGATCAGCCAGGTCCCCGGCGTCGCGCCCGACCTTGTCCGGGTTGTGGACGAGAACCGCTGTCAGCTCGAGTGCGGGGTGAGCATCGACAGCGCGAATAGCCGCGCGCCCGACGTTTCCTGTACCCCAGACGACCGTGGAGATCATGGCTGCGCACATTACGACACTGGAACAGGTTCTCGTGGCGGATCAGGACAATTCGGAGAGAACCTGTCCGGCAGCGCCCTCAGCGGACGACCAGCGCCATCGCGAAACCATCCCAGTCCTTCACCCCTACCATCTGCAGCGCTGTCGCGTCGAGGCGAGGTTCGGATGCGAACAGAGCAAGGACATCCCGAGACGCACGGACGCGTTCATCGTCCTGATCCGGATCCGCGATCGCACCGCCGCGGACGATGTTGTCGACGATGATGACACTGCCCGGGCGGGTGAGCCGCAGTGCTTCACGCACGTAGTTGGAGTTGTTCTCCTTGTCCGCGTCGATGAACACGAGATCGAACGGGCCCTCGAGATGCGGCAACGACTCCAGGGCGGGACCGACGCGGATATCGACCACTCCGCCGACCCCGGCCCGGTCCAGGTTCCCACGCGCAACCTCTGCGTGACGGGGCTCGAACTCGAGTGTGACCACCCGTCCTTCGTCGCCGACGGCCCGCGCGAGCCAGATCGTGCTGTATCCACCGAGCGTGCCGATCTCGAGAACTGCCCGCGCACCCATCGCTCGCGCAAGCAGGTGCAGGAACTTGCCCTGCATGCGCGAGACATCGATGGCGGGTAGGCCTGCCTCGGCGTTCGCCACGAGCGCAGCCTCGGTGGCACGGTCGTTGCCGATGAGGAGGTCGGAGAGATAGGTGTCTGTACGTTCCCAATCAGCAGCCATGGAACACAGTCTCCCCCGTCACCACCTCATCGGCAGCCGTCGGTCGGGTCAGCGGCGGGTCGCTGCGAGAACCTCGCTCACCGCATCCGCGACAGGCACCTCGCGGGCCTCACCGGTGAAGCGGTCGCGCAGTTCGACGTGACCGTCGGCGAAACCGCGGCCGACCACGACGACGAGCGGCATACCGAGCAGCTCGGAGTCCTTGAACTTCACGCCCGGCGATGCCTTGCGGTCGTCGAAGAGCAAGTCGACGCCGGCGTCGGAGAGTTCCTGCGCGAGTGCCTCGGCGCCCGCGCGGGCCTGCTCGTCCTTGTTGGCGATGACGAGGTGCACGTCGAACGGTGCGATCTCGGCAGGCCAGCGCAGGCCCTTGTCGTCGTGCTGCTGCTCGGCGACCACGGCAACGAGTCGTGAGACACCGATGCCGTAGGAGCCCATCGTGGGGCGCACCGGCTTGCCGTTCTCCCCGAGAACATTCACGTCGAATGCATCGGTGTACTTACTGCCGAGCTGGAAGACGTGACCGATCTCGATGCCGCGGGCCGAGACGAGCGGTCCCGCTCCGTCGGGCGACGGGTCGCCGTCGCGCACCTCTGCCGCCTCGATCGTGCCGTCCGGGGTGAAGTCGCGGCCGGCGACGAATCCGAACACGTGCTTGCCGTGCTCGTCGGCGCCGGTGATCCAGGAGCTGCCGTCGACCACCCGGGGGTCGACGAGGTAGCGCACGCCGTTCGCCAGCAACGCCTTGGGCCCGATGTAGCCCTTGACGAGGAACGGGTTGGCGGCGAAGTCGGCCTCGCCGAGCAGCGCGACCTCGGCCGGCTCGAGGGAGGCTTCGAGACGCTTGTCGTCGACCTCGCGGTCGCCGGGGACACCGATACCGAGGAGTTCCCATTCGCCGCCGGGCTGCCGCACCTTCACGAGGATGTTCTTGAGCGTCTCGGAGGCGTCGACCTCGCGGCCGAGGATCTGCGAGGACACCGTGACGAGAGTGTCGATCGTGGGCGTGTCGGGGGTGTCGTGGACGACCGCCTCCGGCTGCCCCTCGATCGGAACGGGGGTGGGGGCCAGGGTCTTCACGGCCTCGACGTTCGCGGCGTACCCGGATTCGACGCACCGCACGTAGGTGTCCTCACCGGCGGGCGACTCGGCGAGGAACTCCTCCGACGCGCTGCCGCCCATCGCACCCGACGTCGCGGACACGATCACGTACTTCACGCCGAGGCGCGTAAAGATCCGCTCGTATGCGTCACGGTGTGCGCGGTACGACTCAGCGAGCCCCTCGTCGGTGAGATCGAAGCTGTACGAGTCCTTCATGGTGAATTCGCGGCCGCGCAGAATGCCGGCGCGCGGCCGTTCTTCGTCGCGGTACTTGGTCTGGATCTGATACAGCGTGACCGGGAAGTCCTTGTACGAGTTGTATTCGCCCTTGACGGTGAGCGCGAACATCTCCTCATGGGTCGGGCCGAGGAGGTAGTCGCCGCCCTTGCGATCCTGCAGGCGGAACAGGCCGGGGCCATACTCGGTCCAGCGGTTCGTCGTCTCGTAGGGGTCGCGCGGGAGCAGCGCAGGCAGGGAGATCTCCTGCGCGCCGATGCCGTTCATCTCCTCGCGGACCACCCGTTCCACCTCGCGCAGCACCTTCAGTCCCAGTGGCAGCCACGAGTACACGCCCGGCGCGATGCGGCGCACGTAGCCGGCGCGGACGAGCAGCTTGTGGCTGGCGACCTCGGCATCGGCCGGGTCGTCGCGGAGCGTGCGGAGGAACAGGTGCGACATGCGGGTGATCACGATCGGTCAGCCTACCTCGCGACCCGATCGACCCGATCGGTACGGTTGTCGTTTGTGCTGGTACTTCTCCCCCCGTCCGAGACGAAGTCCGAGGGCGGCGACGGCGCCCCACTCGATCTCGGGGACCTGTCGATGCCGCAACTGACCGAGACACGCGAACTCCTCGTCAATGCCCTCGTCGACCTCGCAGCGGATCCGGAGGCGTCGGCCCGTGCCCTCGGATTGGGTGCCACCCAGTTCGACGAGGTCGAGCGGAACGCAAAACTGTGGGTCTCCCCGACCACGCCCGCGCTCTTCCGCTACACGGGAGTGTTGTTCGACGCACTCGACGCCGGTGCCTTCACAAGGGCACAGCGTGACAAGGCCTATCGGCGACTGGGCATCGGATCCGCGCTCTTCGGGGCGATCCGTGCGGCCGACCCGGTGCCCGCCTACCGACTGTCGGGGGGATCGAAACTGCCCGGTTTCGGGACACTCGCGGCACTGTGGCGACCGGAGTTGTCCGACACACTCGTGGCGGAGGCGGACGGCGATCTCATGGTCGATCTGCGATCGGGCGTCTATCAGCAGCTCGGTCCGATACCCGGTGCCGTGACCGCCACGGTGCTCACCGAGCAACCCGACGGCACCCGCAAAGTGGTCAGCCACTTCAACAAGCATCACAAGGGTCTGCTTGCGAGAGCATTGGTGCTCACACGCGCCGAGCCGACGGACATCAAAGGCGTGGCACGGGTCGCGTCGAAGGCAGGGTTGCGGGTCGAGGTCGCGTCGCCGACCGAATTGATCGTCTTGACCTGACGCGCAGCGACCCCGCTCCTGAAGGGGCGGGGTCGCGTATGTGCCGAGACCTCAGATCGTCTGGGCTGCCTTCTCGGCTTCCTGTGCCTGTGCGACCTGTTCAGGAGTGAACCGGATGAACAGCGCCGCGATACCCGCGATGACCGCGCACACCGCGCAGCCGAAGAGAGCGAACAGGTAGCCCTCTCCTTGGGCCGCGAGCTGCGCGTCGGTCATAGCGGTGACCGGGCCGGATGTGCCGCCGAGCGACAACGCCCTGGACGTCGCGAGCGAACCGATGATGCCGAGCCCCACGGGACCGCCAAGCGTCTGGGCGACCTGCGCGATCGCCGACAGTGGCCCGATCTCGTGCGAGCCCACACCGGCGATCGCGCACAACGGCAGCGGCACCGAAGAAAGTCCGACACCGAACCCGACGACGAGCACGAGGATGAACAGGGTCGGAAAGTACGCGACGTCCTGACTCATCCCCGACCCGTACACCAGGCTCACAGCCACGATGGCCGTGCCCGTGACGACCAGCCAGCGCGGCTGGATCCGCGCAACCAGTTTCGACGCCACCGCAGCAGCCCCACCGAGCCCGAAGGCGAATGGAACGAACGCGAGGCCGGCCTGAAGCGGGGTGTAGCCGAGCACGTCCTGCACGAACAGGGCAACGAATGCGGCAAGACTGAACATCACCGCGCCCGCGAAGAAAATCGATACGAACACCGCAACACGGTCCTTGTTGCGGAACAACACGAACGGCAGAAGCGGATTCTCGGCGCGACGCTCGACCAGCAGGAATGCTCCGAGCAGCACGACACCGGCAACGAGTGCGCCGATCACCGCGTAACTGCCCCACCCCAAACTGGGCCCCTCGGTCAAGGCGAACACCAGCCCTGTGCATCCCAGCGTCGCGAGAATCGCCCCGGGTACGTCGAGGGCGAGCCGCTCACCCGCGGTCTCCCGGAGCGAGATCACCGCGAGCACCACGATGAGCACACCGATCGGCACGTTGATCAGGAAGATCCATCGCCACGACACCTGGGTGAGCGCGCCGCCGAGGATCAGACCCGCGATGGATCCGACACCTGTCATCGCCGCGAACACCGCTATCGCCCGGTTGCGCGCGGGGCCCGCCGCGAAAGTCGTCGCCACCAGTGCGAGCGCGGTGGGTGATGCGACGGCTGCGCCCACACCCTGCAGGGCTCGCGAGCCGATGAGCATCACGTCGTTGCTCGCGATGCCGCACAACAGCGAAGCGAGTGTGAAGATCGAGACGCCGGCGATGAACATCTTCTTGCGACCGTAACTGTCGCCGAGGCGCCCGCCGAGCAGCATCAGGCCACCGAAGGCCAATGCGTACGCGGTGAGGACCCAGTTGCGACCGGAGTCGGACATTCCGAATTCGGACTGCAACGGTGCGAGCGCGAGGTTCGCGACGGTGCCGTCGAGCACCACCATGAGCTGGAGTCCGCTCAGGACGAGCATCGCGATGGCGACCGCGCGGGTGGTCATCTGTTTCGACGTGTCGGTCACGTCACGCACCTTCCGTCGTGAATCCGGCAACCGGGCCGATCACGATGATCGCGGGCGGGCGGATGTCCTCCTCGTCGACGCGTGCAGCGACTGTCGCGAGGTCGGCGCGGAGAACTCGCTGGCTGCGCATGGTTCCTTCCTGCACGACGGCCACTGGAGTGTCGGAGGGACGTCCCCCGGCCATGAGAGCGTCGGCGAACTGCCCGATGCGCGCGACGGCCATCAGCAGCACGAGGGTTCCCCGAAGTTTCGCGAGCGCATCCCAATCGGTCAGCGAATCCGGATGGCCGGGTGCGACATGACCGCTGACCACCACGAACTCGTGTGTCACGCCGCGATGGGTGACCGGGATACCGGCCGCTGACGGCACCGAAATCGCGCTGGTGATGCCCGGCACGACCGTTACCGGCACGCCCGCCTCTGCGCACGCTTCGAGCTCCTCGAAGCCGCGACCGAACACATACGGATCGCCGCCCTTGAGCCGCACCACGAACTTCCCGGCCTTCGCGCGGTCGACGAGGATGTCGTTGATGGCCTGCTGCGCCATCGCCCGTCCGTAGGGCAGCTTCGCGGCGTCGATCACCTCGACGTGCGGGGCGAGTTCGGCGAGGAGCGGCTGCGGTGCCAGATGGTCGGCGACGACGACATCGGCCTGCGCGAGCAGTCGGCGGCCGCGGACGGTGATCAGATCCGGATCGCCTGGGCCGCCTCCGACGAGCGCCACACCGACCGGTTTGTCACCGGGGTCGGAGATCCCGAGGACTCCCGAACCCGCAAGTGCATCGAGAATCGAGGTGCGCACGGAGGCGGAACGCCGGTGATCGCCTCCCGCCAACACACCGATGGCCAGTCCGTCGTGCTGTGCCGTTGCCGGCGTCACTGCACTTCCCGCGCGCGCATTGTCGGCGCGAACACAGAACACCCTGCGTCGTTCGGCTTCCTCGACGATCGCGGCGTTGGTGCCGGGTTCGTCAGTGCACGCCATTGCGTACCATGCGCCGTCGAGGTCACCGTCGACATAGTCACGGAGTTCGAGGGTGATCCGGCCCTTTGCCGCGAAGCTCTCGATCACCGGCGTCGCGGCACGCGCCACCACGTGGATGTCCGCACCCGACGAGGCGAGCAACCCGAGTCTGCGCTGGGCGACGGAACCACCTCCCACCACGACGACGCGGCGTCCGGACAGATTCAGGCCGACGAGATAATTCGTCTCGTCGGCGTTCTCGGTTGGCACTCGGTGGTCCCCACTTTCCGGTCCGGTGTGAACACAGGCCGGTCCGCTCCCCACTGGGTGCGGACCGGCCTGTGACGATGTATGCGAGGGTCAGACAGCAGCTTCGACCGGAGCGGTCGGCACCGGGTCGGATGCAACGTCGAGTTCGAGAGACCTGGTGCTCCAGTCCCACATCTGCTCGAACAGGGCCGGGTTGTCGGACAGCTTGACGCCCAGCGAGGGCACCATTTCCTTCAGCTTCGACTGCCAGCCCGCCCACTGCTGCGGGAAGCACCGCTCGAGTACATCGAGCATCGCAGGGACGGCGGTGGACGCTCCGGGCGACGCACCGAGAAGGCCCGCGATGGTCCCGTCGGCTGCGTTGACCACTGCGGTACCGAATTCGAGTACCCCACCCGCACCCTTACGGCGGATGACCTGCACCCGCTGACCGGCGACGATGAGCTCCCAGTCCTCGAGGCGGGCTTCCGGGGCGAACTCGGACAGTGTCACGATGCGGTCGGCGGGCGACTGACTGAGCTCGCTGACGAGGTATTTGACGAGACCGAGCTCCGTCATGCCCACACCGAGCATCGACATGAGGTTGTTGGGCTTGACCGACTTGGGCAGATCCATCACGCCGCCCTGCTTGAGGAACTTCGGTGACCAACCGGCGTACGGACCGAAGAGCAGGCCCTGCTCACCGTTGATCACTCGGGTGTCGAGGTGGGGCACCGACATGGGGGGCGCGCCGACAGCGGCCTTGCCGTAGACCTTGGCGCTGTGCCGAGCGATGACGTCGGGGTTGGTGCAACGCAGGAAGGCCCCCGACACCGGGAATCCGCCGAAGCCCTTGGCTTCGGCAATGCCCGACTTCTGAAGCAGGTGCAGCGCTCCGCCGCCCGCACCGACGAACACGAACTTTGCGTGAACCTTGCGGGTGTCACCGGTCCGGCGATTGCGAACCTTGACGATCCAGCTGCCGTCGGACTGCTTGGAGAGGTTGGTGACCTCGTGGCCGAAGAACACGGTGCCACCGGACGCAGCCACGCTGTTGACGAGCTGCTTGGTGAGCGCACCGAAGTCGACGTCGGTGCCGGTCTCGGTCCAGTTCAGTGCGACCGGGTCGGAGAAGTCGCGGCCCTCGGCCATGAGCGGCAGGCGCTCGGAGAACCATTCGGGGCTCTCGGAGTACTCCATACCGGCGAAGAGCGGGTGTCCGGCGAGAGCGTCGTAGCGGGCGCGCAGGTACTTCACGTTGTCGGCGCCGTGGACGAAGCTGACATGCGGAATCGGGTTGATGAAGTTCTTCGGGTCCGACAGGATTCCCTTGTCGATCGCGTAAGCCCAGAACTGGCGCGAAACCTGGAACTGCTCGTTGACGTTGATCGCTTTGGTGATGTCGACCGAGCCGTCGGGCTTGGCAGGGGTGTAGTTCAGCTCACACAGGGCGGAGTGCCCGGTACCGGCGTTGTTCCACGGGTCGCTGCTCTCCGCGGCGGCGGCGTCGAGCCGCTCGAATGCCGTGATGGACCACTCCGGCTGCAGCTGACGGAGCAGCGCTCCGAGGGTCGCGCTCATAATGCCCGCGCCTACGAGCACTACATCGGTCTTCGCCTCTACGTTCTCTGACACTGGGAAATCGACTTCCTTGTCTGTTCGCACGCGCCGCCGCGGTGGTGGTCCGCCCGCGTGAGTGTCCCGTACACGGACATGGACGCTCTCGTATACCGAGATCACCACGATCGTGCCGACTGCGACGAACAGGTTACCCGGATGTTGACCGGCGTTTCACTTCACCCAATTGTGTACCCACTTCCGCCTACCTCGGTCACCAATACAGTGTGATAGTGACAACTTGGCAGCCCGACATTCTCGGCGATGGATACCAGCAGCTCAGTTTACCTCTGGGCACCGACCCTGACGGGGAAGGCCAGATCAGTGCGACAGTCGTTCGGTACCAGCCGGACGACTTCGATCTTCCCGATCGTGCGGTTCTCTACGTCCACGGTTTCACCGACTACTTCTTCCAACAGCACCTGGCCGAGCACTTCGCCGCACGGGGCTATCGATTCTACGCCCTGGACCTGCGAAAATGCGGTCGTTCGCGCGGTCATGGGCACACTCCCCACTTCGTCACCGATCTGAGGTTCTACGACTCCGAACTCGATCAGGCCCTGCGTCTCGTGCGCGAGGAGACCGGTGGTGACGACACGACCGGGAATGTACTGCTCGCCGCCCACTCCACCGGCGGTCTCGTGCTGCCGCTGTGGCTCGACCGTCTCGAGCGGCGTCCCGGCGGGGCTCACGGGGCCGGAGTGATGGGTCTGATTCTCAACAGTCCGTGGTTCGACCTGCAGGGACCGTCCTACCTGCGCAATATCGGCACAGCAGCGGTCGATCTCATCGGCCGGCTCCGGCCCAAAGACGCGATACCCGGGCCGAAGCTCGACACCTACGGGGCGAGCCTCCAGCAGGGCGGCTGGACCTATGACCTCGATTGGAAGCCGCTGGCCGGGTTTCCGATCAGGTTCGGATGGATCCGCGCAATCCGACACGGGCATGCGCAGCTGCACCATGGCCTCGATATCGGGGTGCCCTCGCTCGTCCTGCGTTCGGGTAGGAGTGGTTCGGCACCGAAGTACGACCCGGCGATCGACACCGTCGACGCAGTGCTCGACGTCCGGCAGATCGCCCGGTGGGCGGGGTGCCTCGGCAACCGCACGACGATCGTGCCCATCGACGGCGCTCGCCACGATGTGTTCCTTTCCACACCCGGACCCCTTGGTGAGGCGTTCCGGGAATTGGACTTGTGGCTGGAATGGTTGGACGGTCACAGGACCGGCGACGAGACCGGCGCCCGGGCAGACGGCGCCCGGCAACGAACCACGGGAGAGCATGCGTGACCCACTACGACCTCGCGATCATCGGCACCGGATCGGGTAACTCGCTCATCGACGGACGCTACGACGACAAGCGCGTCGCGCTCCTCGAAGAGGGCACCTTCGGCGGTACCTGTCTCAACGTCGGGTGCATCCCGACCAAGATGTACGTCTACGCCGCCGAGGTTGCACGGACTGTGCGCACCGCGGGCAAGTACGGCATCGATGCCTCGATCGACGGGGTGCGGTGGAACGACATCGTCGATCGAGTGTTCGGGCGCATCGATCCGATCGCTGCGGGCGGCGAGCGCTACCGCCGTGAGGACTGCGACAACGTCACCGTGTACGACGGGCATGCCCGGTTCACCGGTGAACGCACCATCGACACGGGAACCGGCGAGACCATCACGGCCGACCAGGTGGTCGTGGCCGCGGGCTCACGGGCGGCGGTCCCCCACAGCGTTCTCGACAGCGGCGTGCGTTACTACACGAGCGACAACATCATGCGTCTGTCGAAGCTCCCCGAGTCGTTGGTGATTCTCGGTACCGGATTCATTGCCATGGAGTTTGCACATGTGTTCTCGGCACTCGGCACCCGAGTGTCGGTGATCGCGCGCAGCGGCGCACTACTTCGTCATCTCGACACCGAGGTATCCGAGCGCTTCACGTCGCTGGCCCGCGAGAAATGGGACGTGCATCTGACCGCTCCTGCACGCCGGTTCCGGCCCGTCGGCGACGGAGTCGAGGTGGAACTCGGAGACGGCACCGTGGTGTCCGGGGACGCACTGTTGGTAGCGACCGGCCGCGAGCCCAATGGGGACCTGCTCGATGTAGCGAAGGCAGGGATCGAGCTGGACGACGAGGGCCGCATCGTCGTCGACGAGTTCCAGCGCACCACCGCGCGCGGTGTGTTCGCTCTCGGAGACGTGTCGTCGTCGTACCAGCTCAAGCATGTCGCAAACCACGAAGCCCGGGTGGTGCAGCACAACCTCCTCCACGACGCGTGGAACGACGACACATCCGGACTGCGACGCGCCGATCACCGCTTCGTGCCGGCGGCGGTCTTCACCGATCCGCAGATCGCGACCGTCGGACTGACCGAGGAACAGGCCCGTTCCGAGGGATACGACATCTCGGTCAAGGTCCAGAACTACGGGGATGTCGCGTACGGCTGGGCGATGGAGGACACCGAAGGCTTCTGCAAGCTGATCGCCGATCGGTCCACCGGACTGCTGCTCGGGGCGCACATCATCGGGGCGCAGGCGTCGACCGTGATCCAGCCGCTGATCCAGGCGATGAGCTTCGGGCTGAAAGCACAGGAAATGGCCTCCGGCCAGTACTGGATCCATCCGGCGCTGCCCGAGCTCGTCGAGAACGCCCTCCTCGGTCTCTGATCGGCTCGGTCTCCGACCGGTCCGGCGAACGCCACCTCTCGGTTCTTCGGAACCCGGGAGGTGGCGTCGTTTCGTCTACCAGCTTCCGGTGCGCAGCGCGATCGCCGACGCGAAGTCTGCCGGTGCGTGCGCCGGGATGTTCTCGACACCGTCGAGTTCGACAACGCGAAACTCGCCGGTGACGTAACGCATCGAGCCCTCCGCCTCCGCCCGCCGCGCGGCGCTCCCGATCACGATGGTCGTCGGGACCTCCGCGGCCGGTGCCGACTCATCTCGCACGGTGCCGTCGGCGGCTGCGACAGCCGGGTGCCCGCGTTCGGCGACGACGAGACTCGCGAACCGGCCGAACCGGCCTGCCGCGACCGCCCACGCGAGTTCGGCGCCGGCACCGCTGCCCACCAGATGCACCCACGGCAGAGTCAGGTCGTCGAGGATCGCGAACACGTCGGCCGGGCCGAGACCGGTGATGTCGTCGACGACGATCGTACGAAGATCCGAGTTGTGCAGACGCTCGCATACGACGTCGTACACCTGTGCAGACTCTCCCGCGTCGGGAAGCAACAGCACTGTATGCCGACTGTCGGGCCCCCCGACATACACCCGAACGCTCCCCCCTGGGGCGCTCACCGTCCTGGTTTCCATGCGCGCAAACGCTACACGCCGGAGCATCCCGCATCCGGCATCGCACCCGCCCGACTCGTTTCCTGATCGACTGCACGTGTGCGGAACAGTCCGACCGATCTCACCTCGATCTCACATCGACCGACGGGGCCGAACCTTCACTGCGGGATTCGCAAGCTCGATTCGCGACGGCCGCTCCACTCAGGGCAGTGTGAGGATCTCGCTACCGGTCTCGGTGACGACGAGCGTGTGCTCGAACTGGGCACTCCACTTGCGGTCCTTGGTGACCACGGTCCAGCCGTCGTCCCAGATCTCGTAGTCCGGGGTGCCGAGGTTGATCATCGGCTCGATCGTGAACACCATGCCCGGCTCGATGATCGTGTCGATGTCGGGACGATCGTAGTGCAGGATCACCAACCCGTTGTGGAATGTCTCTCCGATGCCGTGGCCGGTGAAGTCGCGCACCACGCCGTATCCGAACCGGTTGGCGTACGACTCGATCACCCGGCCGATGACGTTGAGCGCCCGGCCAGGCTTGACCGCCTTGATCGCGCGCATCGTCGCCTCACGCGTGCGCTCGACGAGCAGTCGCGCCTCCTCGGACACGTCTCCCGCGAGGAAGGTGGCGTTGGTGTCGCCATGCACACCGTGGATGTAGGCGGTCACGTCGATGTTGACGATGTCGCCGTCCTCGATCACGGTGGTGTCCGGAATTCCGTGGCAGATCACCTCGTTGAGCGACACGCAGACCGACTTCGAGAACCCTCGGTAACCCAGGTCGGACGGGTAGGAGCCGTGATCGCACATGAATTCGTGTGCGATGCGATCGATCTCATCGGTCGTCACGCCGGGGGCGACCGCCTTGCCTGCCTCGACGAGCGCCTGCGCCGCGATCTTCGATGCAACGCGCATCTTCTCGATCGTCTCCGGAGTCTGCACCCACGGCTCGTTGCCTTCGTTCGCCGTGGGCTTCCAGACGTACTCAGGGCGCTCGATGGACTTGGGGACCTCGCGGATGGGGGTCGGGGTTCCTGGGACGAGCGGGGCACGGGTAGACATGCGTTCCAGGTTAGTCGCCCACGACCCCGCCACGGGCTCGCGCCCCGCACACCCTCGCTCGCCGGTCCACGAACCGTCTCTCGCCGATCACGATTTACTTCCCTGCCGCAAGAGGAACCGCTGTACCTTGCCGCTCGGAGTCTTGGGCAGGTGAGGGACGAAATGGACAACTCGCGGATAGGCGTGTGCCGCGAATTTCGTCTTCACGAGCCGCTGCAGGTCCGCTTCGAGTGCATCGTCGCCGTCGACACCGTCACGAAGCACCACGAAGGCCTCGAGCACCTCACCGCGCAACTCGTCGGGTAGTCCGACGACCGCCGCCTCGACGACGTCCGGATGCATCACGAGCACGGATTCGACGTCGAACGGTCCGATGCGGTAGCCGGCCATGATGATGACGTCGTCGTCGCGCGAGGAGAAGAAGTAGAAGCCGTTCTCGTCGATCTTTCCGGCATCGCCGGTCAGGTACCAGCGCCCATCATCGGTGAATCGAGTCGCAGTCTTCTCCGGTGCATCGACGTAACCGGTGAACCACACCAGGGGGCTCTTCTCGACGTCGATCGCAACCCGGCCGAGCTCGCCGGGTGCGGCGATATCGTCGTTGTCGTCGCGCAACACCGCGCAGGTCCATCCCGGCAACGGCTTTCCCATCGAACGCTCCGGCACATCTTCGCGGAGCCCGTCGGCCCACGCGTCGACGACGAACATGCCGTGCTCGGTCTGACCGTACTGATCGCGCACCACCACGCCGAGTTCCTCACGCGACCAGGCGAGCACGTCGGGAGTGAGCGGTTCCCCCGCCGACGATGCCCGGCGCAGGCGGATCCTGGTATGCGGTGCCGAGTCGGCTCGCAACGATCGATACACAGTCGGTGCTGCCGCGAAGTTGGTGACGCCGAAGGTGTCGAGTACCTGCCAGGTCAGGGCCGGGGAGAATCCGGCGTGCAGCAGCAGGCTCCGCCGACCCGCAGCCAAGGGCCCGAGGAGTGCGTAGTACAGCCCGTACGCCCAACCCGGATCGGCCGCGTTCCAGAACACGTCGTCCTCACGGACGTCGAGACCGAATTCGAGGTAGGCGTGGAACGATGCCAGGGCCTTGACCGGCACCGGCACGCCTTTGGGAGTGCCGGTGGTGCCCGATGTGAAGAGCTGGACGAGGCCCCCCTCGCCACCCACCGCCACCGCCTCACCTCGCGGATCGTGTGCGGAATGGGATTCGACGAGCTCGGCGAAGTCCAGACCGACACCGTCCCCGTCACCGGCGACGATCACCTGCCACGGGGCATCGTGAGGGATGTCGTCGCCGGGAGCGAGCTTGCCCATCTGATCACCGTCCGCGACGACGACCTTCGCGCCGCTCGCGCCGAGCCGGAAGGCGATGGCGGGCGGTGCGAACGCCGTGAACAGCGGTACGTGCACGGCACCGCGACGCCAGATGCCGAGCAACGCAACCACGAGGTCCGCGGACTTTCCCATCAAGGTGGCGACATGATCGCCCGGTTCCACACCGAGATCAGCAAGCGCCGCCGCGAATCGCGCCGACCGCTCGGACAGGTCGCCGTAGGTCAAGTCGACCGATGCGAGATCGGCGTCGATCACCGTGAACGCCACCGCATCGGCCGGGTGGTCGTCGCACAACAAGCGGGCAGCGGTGGCGTCGGCTGTGGCGTATCGGTCCAGAAGTTCCTGCACACGGGCTGCTGTGTCGGCCATCGGTCCGTCCTCTCGTCGCGCATCGGCATAGGGCCCGGGCCCACTCGACCCTGACACATTTATGATTCCTGTCACAGAACCCTCCCGATACCCCCGGAAAGGGGTGGCCGACAGTGTCCACTGCTTCCTCCCTGCTTCGTCCCCGAGACGGCGACGCGCTACGGAGCGAACTGCGCCGAACTGCCTCGCAGGCACAGGTCCCCGTTGTCTTCGCCGGCGAGGTGAAGAACGGCCACCTGCACCTGAGCGAGTTTCTCGGCACGCGGACGAACGGTCTGTCGGGGGTCGTCGTACCGCCGCGCGCAGGACTCGGTGGCCGTGCACTCGACGAGGCACGTCCGGTAACCGTCGCCGATTACGCAAGCGCCTCGTCGATCACCCATCATTTCGACCGTCCGGTGCTCAGTGAGGGGTTGCGCTCGATCCTGGCGGTACCGGTGGTGGTCGGCGGCGCTGCCCGGGCCGTGTTGTACGGCGCGGTGCGCGAGCGAAGCCGCTTCGGCGATCGCGTCGTGAGCGCCTTCGTCCACGCCGCGACCAGGCTTGCGAGCGAGATCACCGTGCGCGACGAAGTGGATCGGCGGGTCGCGATGCTCGGCTACCTCTGCTCCGACACGAAGAGCCCCATCGCGGGCACAGAGGTGCGGGAGATCCACGCCGAATTGCGCGCGCTGGCGCGGAATGTCGACGACGCCGGACTCCAGCAGCAACTCAGGGGCCTGTCCGATCGTCTCGCGTCGGCGCTCGTCGGCAAGTCGTCGTCGGACACCGTGGTCACGCTGTCTGCGCGTGAGACGGATGTCCTGTCGTATGTGGCGTTGGGCTGCACCAACGCCGAGATCGCCCGGCGCTTGGCGGTGGGATCCGAGACCGTCAAGAGTTACCTGCGTAGCGCCATGAACAAACTGGATGTGAATTCCCGCCACGAGGCAGTAATCGTCGCGAGAAAACTGGGTCTGCTGCCCTGACGGTGTTGCGGGTGCGAATCACGCCCCGTCCTCCCGATACTCGGGTGGCAGTGCAGCAAACATGTCGCGGGTGACGCCCACCGCGTTGTCCGAGCTTCCTCCCCGAACCACGAGCGTCGCGAAGGCGAGGTCGCCCCGATATCCGACGAACCACGAGTGCGACCCACCCTCGACCTCGGCTTCGCCCGTCTTGCCGTAGACGTCGCCCTGATCACGGATCCGATCGGCGGTACCACTGGTGATGACCAGTCGCATCATGCCCCGCAGTCCGTCGACCACCTCGGGTGAGATCGGTGGCGCCTCGCCTTCCACCGCGGTGTCCCGACCCTCGATGAGATACGGGATCGGGGTCCGCCCACTCGCAACCGTCGCCGCAGCGAGTGCCATCCCGAACGGGCTGACGACCACCTTGCCCTGCCCGAAACCGTCCTCGGTCCGCTCGACGAGATCTTCTGCGGGAGGTACGGATCCCGAGTCGGTCGGCATGCCCACCACGTCGTGGCCGACGCCGATGCCGAACTGCGCCGCGGCGACAGTGAGTGCATCGGGCTGCATCTCGGACGCGAGCTTGGCGAATGTGGTGTTGCACGAGCGCGCGAATGCAGTGGCCATCGAGACCGTGCCGAGCGCGAATTCGTTGTAGTTGGGAACGCTCCGCTCGCCGATCGTGATGCGGCCGGGGCACGGCACCATCGATTCCGGGGTCGCGAGTCCGCTCGCGATCGCAGCGCCCGATGTGATGATCTTGAATGTGGATCCGGGTGGATACTGACCCATGAGCGCAACCGGACCGTCCTTGTCGGCCGCCTTGTTCTGCGCAACCGCGAGCACGGCTCCCGTCGATGCCTCGAGGACGACCATCATCGCCTGCTCGGTACGACCGTCCACCGCAGCCTGGGCAGCCACCTGGATCGGGCGGTCGAGACTGATCGAGAACGACGGCACCGGCTGCGGCGCAGTCTCCGTGAGGACACCGGTTTCGACGCCGTACTGGTTGACGAGCACCACGCTCCAGCCGGCAGTGCCGTCGACCTGGTCGATGACGGTCTTCTTGACCTGACCGATCAGGTCGGGCGCGAAGGTCCGATCGGTCGTGACCATGTCTGCCTGCTCGGTGACGACAACACCGGGAATGGCCGCGAGCGCGTCGGCGACGAGCTCGTAGTCATCTTCGCGAAGACGCACGACCGCACGCGGTCCGTCGGCTGCCGTGACCGACTCGGCGATCGACTGGGCAGTCAAGGACTGGTCGAACCGAGAGATCGCCGCCGACAGCGAGCGCGCCGCAGCCGGAATATCGGGGCTCCGGGACCCGTCGAACGCGATGCCGTACACGATGCCCGGCACGAGCACGTCGCTTCCTGCGTGCTCATTGACCCGCGCCCGGGGTGCAGGATCACTCCTGAGGTACATCGTCTGACGATCACCGAGCTGCGGGTGCACGACGGATTTCGACCAGCGCACCACCCAGTCCTCGCCGCTGCGACCCATGTGCAGCTGTCCGGTGTACTGCCACACTCGTTCCTTGGGAAGGCGCCATTCGTAGCTGTAGTCGACCACGGCAGAGTCACCGTCGAGCCGGGCTCCCGTAGTGGTTGCCGTGAGCGACTCCGCCTGCAGTCCGTCCCAGACCTCGACGAGCGAGCTCTCGGCATCGTCCGGTCGGTCGGTGCGGGTGGCCGCCGCCGCGAAATCCTGCTCGGCAAAGGCGTTCAAGAACAGTTGGGCCGCCGGTTCCGGGCCCGCGGCGCGCGGGGTACAGGCTGCGACGAGCCCGAGGAGCATCAGCAGCGCCGTGACGGCGGCCGCGGATCTCCCCGCGGCACGGCACGACGGAGCGGATCGAGGTCTCATCGCCGCCATCGTAAGGGCTCAGGAGCCGAATTCGGCTCAGGCGCCACCTCAGTCCAGGAGGACCGTGGACAATGTCGCAACCTGGCGGAACCCCGCACGCGCGTAAGCGGCTCGCGCCCTGACGTTGAAACTGTTGACGTACAGGCTCGGGAGACGACCGCTCGCGGTGACCGCAACAGCCACCGCGGCGGTGCCTGCGGTACCGAGGCCTTGCCCGCGCATCTCCGGCTCCACCCACACACCCTGGATCTGCCCCACGGCCGACGACACCGACCCGACCTCTGCCTTGAACACGACACGGCCGCCTTCGAATCGCGCCCACGCGCGTCCGGCGGCAATGAGACTCGCGACACGACGCCGGTAGCTTGCTCCCCCGTCGCCTGCCCGCGGATCGACGCCGACTTCCTCGATGAACATGGAGATCGCCGCGGGCAGATACCGGTCGAGTTCTTCCGGCCGGACTCGCCGAACGCGCGAGTCGGGTTGGATGAGGGGTTCGCGGTCGAGCACGAGCAGCGGTTGCTCCGCCCGCACTTCACGCGGCGGTCCCCACGTCGATTCCAACAGCTCCCACATCGGCAGTGCGTACTCAGCGCGCCCCACCACGGAGGAGCACAGCCGTGGTCCGCGGGCGGCCCGCTCGGCGAAGGCGTGGATGTCGTCCGGGTCGCCCAGGAGCGGAATCAGATTTGCGCCGGAGAAACACAACGATTGGTCGGGACCGCCGCGGCTCCATATTTCCCCGCCGAACGAGCGGTGGTCGAGGCCGTACTCCTCGACACGCCCCGCCACCATGCACGACGCCACGGGGTCGCGGGCGAGCACCCGTTGCACCGCGGCCGTGTCGCGGCCTCCCAACGACCGGACACCAAGAAGCTTGAGCACTCGCTCACCACCCGTCGACAAGCCGATACGAAATCAGAGTGCCACGTGTCACGCCGTCGGGGAAATCGTGTCCCGATCCACGGATCCGAGTACGCCACAGACGTCTCGAGCGCCCCATCCGTATCAGGAGATGGACACGGTCGGGGAGCCCGCTCCTGCGCCTTCCATCTCCTCCGCGATACGCATCGCTTCTTCGATGAGCGTTTCGACGATCTGAGCTTCCGGCACGGTCTTGATGACCTTGCCCTTGACGAAGATCTGGCCCTTGCCGTTTCCGGAGGCGACACCGAGGTCGGCTTCGCGGGCTTCGCCGGGACCGTTCACGACGCAACCCATCACCGCGACACGCAACGGGACCTCCATCCCTTCGAGTCCGGCGGTGACTTCGTCCGCGAGCTTGTAGACGTCGACCTGCGCGCGACCGCACGACGGGCACGAAACAATCTCGAGTTTGCGTGGTCTGAGGTTCAGCGACTGCAGGATCTGGCCGCCGACCTTGATCTCTTCGGCGGGCGGGGCGGACAACGACACCCGGATCGTGTCGCCGATACCCTGCGACAGCAACGCACCGAATGCGACGGCCGACTTGATAGTGCCCTGGAATGCCGGGCCCGCCTCGGTGACACCGAGGTGGAGCGGGTAGTCGGACTGGGCGGCGAGTTGCCGGTAGGCCTCGACCATGACGACGGGATCGTTGTGCTTGACGGAGATCTTGATGTCTCCGAAGCCGTGTTCCTCGAACAGACCCGCCTCCCACATCGCCGATTCGACGAGGGCCTCGGGTGTGGCCTTGCCGTACTTGGCCATGATCCGCGGGTCGAGGGACCCCGCGTTGACACCGATGCGGATCGGGATGCCTGCGTCGCCTGCCGCTTTTGCAACCTCCTTGACGCGGCCGTCGAACTCCTTGATGTTGCCCGGGTTGACGCGGACCGCCGCGCACCCGGCATCGATGGCCGCGAAGATGTAGCGGGGCTGGAAGTGAATATCGGCGATGACCGGGATCTGGCTCTTCTTCGCGATCGCGGACAGCGCATCGGCGTCTTCCTGACGCGGGCACGCGACGCGGACCATGTCGCATCCTGCAGCGGTGAGCTCTGCGATCTGCTGCAGGGTTGCGTTGATGTCATGCGTTTTGGTGGTGCACATCGACTGCACCGAGATGGGATGGTCGCTTCCGACACCCACACCGCCGACCATGAGCTGCCGGGTCTTACGCCTCGGTGCGAGGACGGCTGGAATCTCGGGCATGCCCAATCCAACGGGGCTGGTCACAGTTCGCCTTCTTTCGTAGCTACTGCGCGATTCTACCGGCGCAGATCAGAACAGCTGGATGGGGTTGACGATGTCTGCTGTGAGAGTGAGCACCATGAATGCACCGCCGATGACGACAGCGACATAGGTCAACGGGAGCAGTTTCATGTAGTCGACGGGCGCGCCCACCGGCTTGCCGCGCAGACCGCGGACCCAGTTGCGGATCTTCTCGTAGATCGCGACGGCCATGTGCCCACCGTCGAGAGGGAGCAGGGGCACGAGGTTGAACGCGCCGAGGAAGAAGTTCAGCTGCGCGAGCAGCAGCACGAACGACTCCCAGATTCCGCGTTCGGCGAACTGGCCGCCGATGACACTGGCACCGACGACGCTCACGGGAGTGTCGATGGAGCGTTCTCCGCCGGTCACCGCAGTCCACAGGTCTGCGACCTTGCTCGGCAGCGACACCAGCGCCTCGGCGGTGCGCGCGGCAAGGAAACCGGTGAACTCGAAGGTGGCGGGCACCGCCGACAGCGGAGTGTACTCGAGGACCGTCGGCTCGCCCCCGACACCGATCGCGCCGACGGTCTTCGACACCGGTTCGGCGTCGGCGGCGTCGCTCTCGTAGACCCAGCGCTGTACTTGCTGGACCGTCACCGGGACGGTGAGGGTTTCGTCACCTCGCTCGACAGTGAAATCCGCGGTGCCGGTCAGCGATTGCGTCGCGGTGACGAGCTCACGAAAGGTCTCGACGGGTGTGTCGTCGACAGCGACGACGACGTCGCCGACCTCGATGCCGGCAGCCTGCGCCGGTCCGATGCCCTCGCAGGGTGCAGGCTTGTAGCCGCCTTCCTCGCCCGCCTGGGTCGGCGCAGCGCAGTCGAGGGAGCCGACCACCGCGCGGTTGTCGGTGTTGGGAAGTCCTCCGGTCACCGCCAGCCCGTAGATGAGAACGATGCCGAGCAAGAAGTTCATGGCGATGCCGCCGGACATGACGACCAAGCGCTTCCATGTCTTCTGCTTGTACATCGCGCGGTCGTGCTCGTCGGGTTCGAGTTCGTCGAGCGCGGTCATCCCGGCGATGTCACAGAAGCCACCGGCGGGAATGGCCTTGAGGCCGTACTCGGTCTCCCCGCGCCGGAAGGAGAACACACGGGGTCCGAAGCCGATGTAGTAGCGGCGGACCTTCATCCCGAGTTTCTGCGCGGTCCACATGTGACCGGCCTCGTGCAAGGCGATGGAGACGGCGATGCCGAGGGCGAAGAGCACGACGCCCAATACGAACAGCATGTGTGGCCGATCCTCCTACTTGACGAGTGTGCGGGCCCGTTCACGGGCCCAGCTGTCGGCAGCGAGCACATCGTCAACGGTAGCGGGTTCGGCCGACCACTCGTCGGCGTCGCTGAGCACCGCGTCCACAGTACCGACGATCCGCGGGAACGAGAGCGCACCGCCGAGAAATGCCTCGGCTGCCACTTCGTTGGCCGCGTTGTACACCGCCGTGAGGCAGCCGCCGCCGCGCCCCGCCGCCCGTGCGAGTTCGATCGCCGGGAAGACGTCGTTGTCGACGGGTTCGAAGTGCCATGTCGAGGCCGTCGCGAAGTCGAGCGCCTGCGCCGCACCGGGCACCCGATCGGGCCATCCGAGGGCGAGCGCGATCGGCAGTTTCATGGACGGAGGAGACGCCTGCGCGAGAGTCGAGCCGTCGACGAAGGTGACCATCGAGTGCACGATCGACTGCGGGTGCACGGTGACGTCGATGCGGTCGTAGTCGATTCCGAACAGCAGGTGGGTCTCGATGAGCTCGAGACCCTTGTTGACGAGCGATGCCGAGTTGAGCGTGTTCATCGGTCCCATCGACCAGGTCGGGTGCGCCCCCGCCTGGTCGGGCGTCACGGAGTCGAGCTGCGCGGCCGTCCATCCGCGGAACGGTCCGCCCGATGCGGTGAGCACCAGCCGCGCGACCTCGTCGCCGGTCCCGCCCCGCAGGCACTGCGCGAGCGCGGAATGTTCGGAGTCCACGGGGACGATCTGCCCGGGTGCTGCCGCCGCGGTCACCAATCCCCCACCCGCGACCAGCGACTCCTTGTTGGCCAATGCCAGCCGGGCACCGGTCGCGAGGGCCGCAAGGGTCGGCTCGAGGCCGAGCGAACCGACCAATGCGTTGAGGACGACGTCAGCCTCGGTTTCCTGCACGAGCCGGGTGACTGAGTCGGATCCACTCCGAACAGGGAGGTCGAGCCGGGATGCCGCGGCGGGATCGGCGACCGCGACCTCCGTGACACCGGTCGCGCGGATCTGTTCCTGCAGCAGATCGATGTTCCCGCCCCCGGCCGCGAGGCCGACGACCTCGAACTTGTCGGGATTCGCGGCGATCACCTCGAGCGCCTGGGTTCCGATGGAGCCGGTGCTGCCCAGGAGCAGCACCCGCGTGCGGTCAGAGTTCTCTGTGTCGGCCACCCACACATTGTTGCTGATGCACCGAGTGTTCCGCCCCGCGGTGACGGACCGGGACGAATCCGACGCGCGGAGTGCAGCCCCCGCTTCATACGACGGGCGGTCGTATGTCACGATTAGCGGCAACACCAGAATCTGGCGAGCAGGAGGAACAACGGTGGCCGGTACCGAGTTGCAGTCCACTCATGTCGACACGGCCGAGGTGCCGTCGGCCGAGTGGGGATGGAGCGGTGAAGCTCCGCGGCTGTTCCGCGCCCTGGGCTGGATCTTCGCAGTGTTCCTGCTGCTGATGATGATCGGCAACCACAGCGGCTGGGTCGAGAACCTTTACCTGATCGGCTTCGCAGCCGCGATCGTCTTCATCCTGGTTCGCGACATCGTCAGGCGCCGCAAGCCGCGGTAGACCGGCGGGGCCCGTCCGAGAAGGACGCACACACGAACACCCGAGGTGCACACGTGCACCTCGGGTGTTGTTGTCACCGGGACGGTTCTCCCGTCAGCAACCCGACCTGATTGTCAGTGCCCCGACCACTCGGGTGCACGCCGCTCCGCGAACGCCCTCGGTCCTTCCTGGGCGTCGTCGCTGTTGTAGCAGTACTCGGACGCGTGCCGCGCGGCTTGCAGCGCAGCCGTTCGGCCCATCTCCGTCGCGAGCATCACGGTCTCCCGCGCCGCCTTGACGGACAACGGTGCTCCGGCGAGGATCTCGCGGGCGAGTTCGAGTGCGGTGTCGAGCAGTGCGGACGGTTCCGCGATCCGGTTGACGAGCCCGATTTCGTAGGCGCGCTGCGCCGTGATGGGCTTGCCGGTGAGCAGGATTTCCATCATGATCCGCTGCGGGATCATGTGGATCAGGGGCGACGCCCACGGCGAGCTCCTCCCTACCTTCACCTCGGTCACCGCGAATGTGGCGGTCGTGCTCGCGACGGCCAGGTCGCAGGACTGGGCGATGAGCCAACCGCCGGCGAACGCGGCACCGTTGACTGCCGCGATGGTCGGTTTGGTCAGCTCGACGTTGTCGTACGGCACGGGAATCAGATCGCGGGGCGGCACCCGCATCCCGGTCTGCACCATCTCCTTGAGATCGCCGCCGGCACAGAACGCCCTGTCGCCCGCCCCGGTGAGGATCCCGACGCGCAGCGCGGGGTCGGATTCGAACCGTTCCCACGCGGCGTACAGGCCCTCGCGGACATCCTTGGCGAGGCAGTTCCGCGCCTCGGGACGGTTGAGTGTGATGATCGCGATACCGTCGTTGCGGGCATCGAACAGTACGGCGTCGTTCATCTCAGAATCCTCGCTGCTCGATCGTGTGGGCGTCACGCGCCAGGTCTTCTCTGAAGTCGGGGTGGGCGACGGAGATCAGTCGCCGGGCCCGCTCGGCGAGCGAGCGGCCTCGAAGATCCGCCGCGCCGAACTCGGTGACGATCACGTCGACATCGCTGCGGGCGGTGGTGACCGGTCCCGACAGCGCCGTGGTGATACGGCTGATCGTGCCGCCCTTCGCGGTAGCCGGCAACGCGATGATGGCGTGGCCACCCGGCGACCGGGAACCCGCGCGCACGAAATCGACCTGGCCTCCCGTCCCACCGAGATAGGCAGCACCGCTCTGCTCCGCGTTGACCTGCCCGGTCAGATCCACTTCCATCGCCGAGTTGATGGTGACGAGCCGCTCCAACTGCGCGAGCACGGCCGCGTCGTGTGTATACGAGGTGGGGCACATTCTGATCTGCGGGTTGTCGTGCGCAAAATCGTAGAGGCGCCGGGTGCCGATGAGCGCTCCGGTGATGGACACCCCCTGGTCGATTCGCTTGCGCGCGTTGGTCACCGCACCCGCTTCGACGAGATCGACGAGGCCGTCCCCGAGCATGCCCGAATGGACGCCGAGGTCCCTGCGGTCTGCCAGCAGTCGCAGCAGCGCGTCGGGGACCGCGCCGACTCCCATCTGGATGACGGAGCCGTCGCCGATGTAGTCGGCGGCATGTCGCGCGATGGCCGCGTCGACGTCGCTGATCCGGGCCGGTGGCACCTCGACCGGCGGGCGCGAAGTGTGCACGGCGTAGTCGATCCTCGACGCGGGCAGCATCAGGCCCTGTGTGAACGGCACCTGGTCGTTGACTTCCGCGACCACGACACGAGCCTTGCCCACCGCTGCCTGCACGTAGTCGCTGATGAGTCCGTAGCTGTGATTCCCGTCGGCATCGGCTTCGCTCACCTGGACGAAGGCCACGTCGCATCCCAGGATGCCGGCCTCGATCATCGGCCCGACCTGGCTGACGTGACACGGAATGACGTCGAGGCAGTGCGCCTTCGTCATCGACCGCAATGCGCCGATCGCGCCCATACTCGACAGCCTGAAACTGCCCGCCGTCTCCGGGGAGAAGATCCCGGAGAAGCTGGTCGCGACGAACGCCGTGAGGTCGCCGATGTCGTTGCCCTGGGCGATCAGGGCTTCGATGAGGGTCGTGGGTTCGCCGCAGGCCTGCCCGATGACGATGTGGTCGCCGGGGCGCAGAAACTCGCGGAGGTCGATGTCCGGTGCCGCCAGGACGTTCATGCGTCGCGCTCGGCATTCGCATTCGGCACCGAGGCGGGAGCACAAAGGTTGTCGACGATCTCGTCGGTGTGCGCACCGAGCCTGGGCGCGGGTCCCGAGATGCGGCCGGGTGTGCGCGAGAACCAGGCCGGGGGCCCGGGGAATTTAACTGTGCCGTAGGGTGATTCGACCTCCTCGAAAAAGCCGACTTCCTCGAGATGTGGGTTCTCGAACAGCTCGTCGAGCGTTCTGACGGGCGCCGCCGGAATGTCATGGGAGCGCAGGAGATCGAGCCATTCCTGTGTCGTGCGTTCGAGGAAGGTGTCGCCGAGCAGCCGGTAGACCTCGTCGATGCGCGCGGCTCGCTGGGCAAGTGTCGCGAAATGTTCTCCGGCCCAGGACGGTTTCACAGCGTCGACGAACGCGCTCCATTGCTTGTCGTTGTAGACGAGCGCTGCGATCCGACCGTCCTTGGTGCGGTAGGGCTTCCGGTTGGGCGCCACCACTCGGGGATACACTGCGGGACCCAATGGCGGCGTGAACATCGCCCCGTTGCCGTGTTCGACGAGCATGAAGGCCGCCATGGTCTCGAACATGGCGACCTCGACCTCTTGACCCTCCCCTGCCCGTTCACGGTGGAACAGCGCCATCATGGTGGCGTACAGGGCGGTCAGTCCGGCCACTTTGTCCGCAATGATGGTTCCGACGTAGCCGGATTCGCCGGTCAGCTGCTCCTGCACGGACGGCAGCCCGCATTCCGCCTGGATGGTGTCGTCGTATGCGGTGAGATTCGAGTCGGGGCCGCCGCGTCCGTACCCGTAGCAATTCGTGTACACGATCGACGGGTTCAGGGCCGTCACCTCGTCGTATCCGAATCCGAGGTGCGCGATCGCGGTAGCGCGCATCGAGTGGATGAACACGTCGGCATCGGCGATGAGTTCGCGCAGGGCCGCTGCACCCTCGTCGGATCGAAGATCGAGGACGACGCTGCGCTTGCCCCGGTTGACATTGACGAACACGCCACCCATTCCCGGCTCCGGCCCGACCGAAATGTATCGAGTGTTGTCGCCGGCCGGCGGTTCGATCTTGACGACGTCCGCTCCCATGTCGGCCATGATCTGGGTGCAGTACGGACCCATCACCATCGCCGTGAGATCGACGACACGCACTCCGGACAGGGGACCTGGGTGTTTCATCGGCGAAACCTCGCTGCGTCGGGTCGGAAGTCCCGGATGCGCATCCGTCCGGGTGGGCGCCAAACTATCAGATGAATCTTTACAAGGATAGTGGTATGACTGGTGGGTGGACGAAAACACCGCCATCCCGGGAACGATCGACAGAGTCCTCGACGCCGCGCTCGCGGAGCGCCCGAATGCGCCCGCCGTCGACGCCGCCTCAGGAACCTGGTCGTACTCGGACCTCGACGACCAGGCCCGTCGGGCCGCCGGCGCCCTGTGGTCACTCGGGGTGCGCCCCGGAGACCGGGTCGCGGCGTGCCTGCCCAACGATCTGGACATCGTCGCAGCCTTCCACGGCACCCAACGAATCGGAGCCGTGTGGGCCGGCATCGGCGAAGCCCTACCCGCCGCCGAACAGCAGTACCTCTACGACCTCAGCACACCGACAGTTGTCCTCGCCGGTGAACACTGCAAGCTCAGCACTCCCGGCCGAATAGATCCGGACAGGTGGGCCGAACTGCTCGCACGCGGGGGCGAGACACCCGCACTCGACCTCGACATCGATGCACCCGCCGGAATCGCCTTCACGAGCGGCACGTCCGGAAAGCCCAAGGCAGTGGTCCACAGCCAGCGCAATCTCCTGCTTCCGGGCGCGGTTCTCGTCGCCACCCGTGGGTACGGCCCGGATCTGCGTAAGGGCGACAGCTTCCCCTTCACGATCCTCAACCTCATGGTGCTGTCCACTCTGCTCACCGCGCAGGCCGGCGGATGCGCCGTCGTCATGAACCGGCGAGATCTCGAGGGCGTCGCCGAATGGATCGCCACACGTGAGGTGACCGTGTGGAACGGAGCCCCCGCTCAGATCTATGATCTCGCCGCGCGCCCCGACCTCGACCTCGGCTCCCTGCAAGAGGTTTGGAGCGGCGGCAGCGACACGCCGGATGAATTGCGCCGTGCATTCGCCGACGCACATCATCTCGAACCCCGCGTCACCTACGGCCTGACCGAGGCACCTACCGTCGTGTCGATCGATCCCGTGGGTGTCGAGGGGCAGCCGCGCTCGAGCGGAACTGTCCTACCGCATCTCGACGTGGCAGCCTACGATGACGCGGGACAGCGCCTCGCTCCGGGTGAGCTGGGTGAACTGCAACTGACCGCGGCGAACAACGGTCCGTGGGCGCGCGTGTGGACACCCATGCTCGGATACCTGGAGAACGGCGTCATCAGCCCACCGGAACCGGGCCCCGTTGCCACCGGCGATATCGGAACGGTCGACGAGCACGGCCGGCTGACGGTGCTGGACCGCAAGAAGCTCGTCATCATCCGGGGCAGCGCCAACGTGTACCCGCTCGAGGTCGAGCGGGTCATCGGCACCCACCCGGACGTCACCAAGGTCGCCGTGTATCCGATCCCCGACGATCGACTCGGACAGCGGGTCGCCGCGGTGATCGAAAGCCCGGTCGAGGAACCCGATTTCGAGGCACTCACCGAACTGTGCAGTCGGGAACTCTCACCGTACAAGGTTCCGGAGGTCTGGACGCGGGTCGATGCGCTACCCGTCAACGCGATGGGCAAGATCCAGCGCGCCGGGCTTCCCGAGTTGATCGACGCGCACCGACGTTCCGGCGTGTCCTGACCGGTCGTTCCGACGCGATCCGACGATCGGCCTGCACCGCCGCCCAACACTGCAAGAATTCGTCTTGCAGTTCGAATCCGAGGAGACCCCTGTGGCACTGAACCCCGACACCGCCGCACGAATGTTCGGTCTCGAGGGCCGGGTTGCGATCGTGACCGGCGCATCGTCGGGTCTCGGCGCGACGGTGGCCGAAACGCTCGCGTCCTTCGGCGCGAGGGTTGCCGTGGTGGCCCGGCGGAAGGATCGGCTCGAGGAGCTCGCCGAGCGGATCGGGGGTGTCGCGGTCGCGTGCGACCTGTCGGATCTCGATCAGGTCGACACCGTCGTACCGGCCGTGGCCGAACTGCTCGGCCCACCGGAGATCCTCGTCAACGGTGCGGGCAGCATGTTCACCGAAGAGCGAGCCGAGGCCGAGCCGCTCGCCGCGATCCGGCGCACCATGGACCTCAACCTGCTCGCCCCGTTCCGACTCGCCCAGGACGTATTCCCGCACATGCGCACCGTCGGGCGAGGCGCGATCATCAACATCTCGTCGATCAGCGGCCGCGTGGGCGTCCCCGGAATCCCCCAGGCTTCCTATGCAGCAAGCAAACTCGGACTGTCCGGCCTCACTTCCGAACTGGCCGTGCAGTGGGCACGGCATTCGATCCGCGTCAACACGGTAGCGCCGGGCTTCTTCCGCAGCGAGATCACAGGCCCCCTCTACGAGAGCGAACGCGCGACCGAGTACCTGCGCCACAACACCCCGCTCCCGAAAGAGGGCACCCCCGACGACATCGTAGGCGCCGTCGTATGGCTGGCCGGCGACTCGGGAAGCTATGTCACGGGCCAGACCATCGTTGTCGACGGTGGCTGGACAGCGCGATAGCCGAGCCGGGGCTCCTCACTCCACTCCGACGGGGAAGTGGCATGCAGCGAAATGTCCCGGTCGCAGCTCACGGATCTCCGGTTCCTCGGCCGCACACCGCTCCTGCGCAGCCGGGCACCTGGTGCGGAACCGGCATCCGCTCGGTGGATTCGACGGCGACGGTAGGTCGCCGCTCAGGACGGCCGACGGCAACTGCGCGTCGGGATCCGGATCGGGGATCGAGTCGATCAGCGCACGAGTGTAGGGGTGCACAGGTGCGGTGAACAGGTCGTCGGAACCGGCGACCTCACAGACCTTTCCGAGGTACATGACGACCACGCGGTCACTCACGTTCTTCACCACCGCCAGATCGTGCGCAATGAACACCATGGTGAGTCGGTAACGCTGTTTCATCTCGGCGAGGAGGTTGATGATCTGCGCCTGTACCGAGACATCGAGAGCCGACACAGGTTCGTCGCAGATCACGATCTCCGGGTCCAGGACCATCGCTCGGGCGATCGAGATCCGCTGGCACTGGCCACCGGAAAACTCGTGAGGTCGGCGATCCGGGGCGGTTTCGGGGTCGAGCCCGACCCGTTCGATCATGTCTCTGGTCCGCTTGACGACGTCGGCCTTGCTCACGTCTCCCTGGATCCTCAGCCCCTCCGCGATGATGTCCTTGACCTTGCGCAGCGGGTTCAGTGAGGAGATCGGGTCCTGAAAGATCATCTGCAGTTTCCGCCGGTGTCCGCGCAGTGCGGATGGACGGAGCCCGGCGATGTCCGATCCGTCGACGACCACAGATCCCGACGTGGGCGCAGGTAGCTGCATGATCGCCTTGGCGACACTCGATTTTCCGCATCCGGATTCGCCGACCAGACCGATCGTTTCCCCCCGCTTGGCGTCCAGGCTCACATCAGACACCGCGAAGACCCGCTCACTCCCCCGCCCCGCGTATTCCACCGTGAGGTTCCGGACGCTCAGCACCACGTCGTCATCGGTTCGCAGGTGCGCCACTCCGCTGCCTGCCATCAGTTACTGCCCGCCATCAGTTCACGTCCTTCGAGTCGACGAGTGTGCCCGCCGCGGTGACACCTGCGGCGATGTTTGCTGCACGGGCGCTCTCCCCCGCCGGGGTCCCGAGCGGAAAGAAACACGCCGCGGAATGCTCGCGCGAATCGGGTGAGGTAGCGAGCACCGGTGTTTCGATCAGGCATCGAGACTGAGCGGAGAAGCATCGCGGCGCAAAACTGCATCCCGGCGGAGGATCGATGATCGTGGGCGGACGCCCCGGAATCGAGGGTAGGTAGGCGTGGCTCGGGTGGGTGAGCCTCGGAATCGCATCGATCAGAGCCCGGGTGTACGGATGCCGCATGTGCGCGAACAGTTCACGCGTCGGCCCTACTTCCACGACCTTGCCCGCATACATGACGGCGATCGAGTCGGCACGGCCCGCCACGACACCGAGATCGTGGGTGATCAGGATCATGCCCATCTTCGATTTCTGTTGCAGGTCCTGGAGAAGATCGAGAATCTGCTGCTGCACCGTGACATCGAGAGCCGTGGTCGGTTCATCGGCGATGAGCAGCTTCGGGGAACACGCGATCGCCAGCGCGATCGTGACGCGCTGCCGCATGCCACCGGACAGGTGGTGCGGGTACTGAGCGAACCGGCTTTCGGGTTCGGGTATCCCCACCAGCGTCAGCAATCGGATCGCTTCGGCCTTCGCCTGCGCCCGATCGAGGCCGAGGTGGAACCGGAGAGTTTCGGTGAGTTGCCGCCCGATCGTCATGACCGGAGTGAGGGAGGTCATCGGGTCCTGGAACACCATCGACAGGTCCACTCCCCACAGGTGCTTGTTCTTCTTCGGCGACACGGTCGCCAGATCCACACCGTTGAAGCGGATCTCACCGGCCGGATGCACCTGAGCGCTGGGCGGGAGAATCTTCATGACCGCGCGGGACAGCACGGACTTTCCCGAGCCGGATTCGCCGACGATGCCGAGTGTCCGTCCGGGATCGACTGTCAGATCGACGCCGTCGACCGCACGGACCGAGCCGCGTGGCGTATCGAACCACACCCGCAGATCACGCACATCCAGCAGTGACGCCCGCCGCGTAGCCTCCACCCCGTCGGTGTCCTTCTCGAGACTTTCGACACCACTCATACGGACGACTCCTTCCCGACCCGGCCACGCACCCAGTCCCCGAGTTTGTTGAACGAGTACACGGTGAGAAAGAAGAACAGCATGGGAATGAGTACGAGATGGGGGTATTCCCTCAGGGATTCGCGTCCGGCCGCGAGCATCCCGCCCCAGCTCGGAGTGGGTGGGGGAACACCCAGTCCGAGAAAGCTCAAACTGCCTTCCGCCACGACGAGGGTCGCCATCACCACGAGCGCGAGCGACATGACGGGCAGCATCACGTTGGCGAGCAGTTCCCGAGTGAGCACCCGCCATGTTCCCGCTCCGAGCGCCTTCGCCGCCGTGACAAATTCACGTTCCGAGAAGGCGATCGTGTTGGCTCGCGCGACACGCGCGAAGTTCGGGATACCGAGCAGGGCGAGGCCGAGCACCAGTGTCGACAGACTCGGACCGAGTGCGGCCACCAGTGCGATGAGGAAGATCAGTGCGGGGAACGAGAGCAGGAAATTGATGACCAGTGAGATCGCCCGGTCCAGAAAGCCTCCGACGTACCCGGCAACCATCCCCGCCGTAACGCCGATGATCATCGCCACGGTCGTACCGACGATGGCCACCGTCATCGACACCCGCGCGCCGTAGATGCATCGCGACAGTGTGTCGCGGCCCAATGAGTCGGTCCCGAGCGGGTGCGCTCCCCATCCCGGGGTCGCACTGAACTCGTCGGTGATCTCACTGGGGTCGGGCAGCGGTAGCCACTGTGCAGTCAGGGCCGCGAGGACGACGAGACCGATCCAGACAGCACCGAGCAACGCACCGTACTCGCGTCGCCGGCGACGCGGTGGCGCAGCGGCCGGCGCCGCGCTGGTAGGCGTACCGATCGCAGGCCCCTGCGCGGGTGCTCCGATATCGGTGGCCTTCCCGACGAGATCTGTCACGATCCACTCACTTTCCGGACGCGCGGGTCCAGCCACGGGTAAGCGACGTCGACGGCCGTATTGATCAGCAGGTAGAGCAACGCGCTGAGCAGAACCACCGCCTGCACGACGATGAAGTCGCGCGACAGGATCGAATTGACGACCAGCGTGCCCATGCCCGGTATCGAGAAGATCAGTTCGACGATGACCGTTCCGCCGATGAGCCGGCCGATCACCACCCCGGACACGGTGATCAGGGAGAACGAGGATTGCCGCAGCGAATGCCCCGTCAGAATGCGCCACGTAGGCAGTCCGCGTGCTCGCGCCGAAAGGACGTGGTCCTGCTGGAGGGTCGCCATCATGTCGCCTTTGAGCAGACGGGTGAACAGCACGCATTCCCCGGCGGCCAAGGTCATCACCGGCAGTACGAGGTGCCGGAGATGTTCGATCGGGTCTTCGGAGAACGGTGTCCACCCGAGGGTCGGAAGCCAACCGAGCAGTACGCCGAACAGGAAGACGAGCAGGACTCCCAGCGCGAACGACGGTATGGCCAGTGTCGCCGACGTCAGCGCTGTCGCAATCCTGTCGACGCGGCCGCCGGGCCGGTACGCCGACCAGACACCGACGGGCAGCGAGATCGCGAGGGCCACCACCATCGACAGGATCGCGAGTTCCAGAGACACCGGTGCTCGTTCGGCGATCGACGTAAGCACCGGTGTCTGCGTGGTGAACGAGCGCCCGAAGTCGCCCTGGAGAACTCCTCCGATCCACGAGAAGTACCGCTGCACGAGCGGATCCGACAGTCCGTAGCTCTCGCGGGCGAGCTCGCGCATCGCGTCGGACGCACCCGGGGGCACCAGTGCGTCGACGGGGTCGCCGGGAATCAACTCCAGAAGCAGGAACACCGCCGCGCTGACCATCCAGACCAGAAGGAGGAAGTTCCCGACGGACACCGCGCTTCGCCGCACCGAAGGTCCGACCACGTTTCGATCACCTCGCACTCTCTCGTCGCCCGCTACTCGGCGTCCCCCGCTACTTGTCGACCCATGCCTCGTCCAGGTAGACGCCCGCTCCACTCGGCGTGCCCGTGATGATCAGATCCTTCACGTAGTCCTGGGTGAAGAGGTATCCGGTCTGGTATCGCCAGTTCCGCAGCGGTGCGTCGTTGGAGATCTCCCCGTTGATCACCTCGTAGGCCGCTGAGACCACCTGCGGGTCCTGCGACGCCCGGCTCGTCTCGAATGCTTCGTCCACCTCAGGATTCGAGTAGCCGGTGATATTGCGGGTCCCGTTGGAGTGGAACCGTTCGTAGATGCCGTCCATGTTCTGCGACAAGGCGGCGGCCATGCCGAGTTGGTAGTCACCTGCATTGAGAGCGCCTTCGAGCGTGGCGTAGTCCATGGCGTCGATCTCGATGGTGAGCCCGTCGATCTGCTGGGCCTGCGACTGCAGGAGCTGCGCCACCTGCTCGAGTGCGGGCAGACCCGCGAAGGTGCTCAGACGCAAGGTCAGATCGGACTTGCCGGTCCGGTCCAGATACTCGTCGAACAGCTGCTGCGCCTCCTCGATGTCCTTCTCGGGGAACTTTCCGAGCGAGTCGTCGCGGTAGGGACTGTCCGGGTAGAGGAACGCGTCGACCGGTTCGTCGCCCGGGTACACGGCGCTGTTGATCTGGGCGCTGTCGAACGTCTTCAGGATCGCGAGGCGTAACTGCGGGTCCTTCAGATCAGGGTCTTCGAGGTTGAAATTCAGGCCGGTTCCGCCGACGAGGGGCAGGCTGTGGACCGTATACCCCTCCGCTTCGATCGCCTTGGCGTCCTTCGCCAGAAGAGACCAATCAATGTCGATCTCGCCGGCACGCAACGCGTTCAGACGCTGGTCGTCCTGGCCGATCACCTCGAGAACGTAACTGTCGAGGTACGGAGCGCCCTCGTCCCAGTAGTCAGGGTTGGCCGTGTAGGTTGCCTTCGAATTCCGGACCCAGGTGTCGAGGGTGAAGGGACCGGCACCGATCGGCGCGTTTCCGAAATCGGGGCCGAGCTGCGTGATCGCTGACGGCGACCCGATCATGCCGAGGCCCTGTGTCAATGCCCAGGGAAGCTGGAAGTTCGTCTGTTCCGAAACGACTTCGACTGTGAGTGGGTCGACGACCCGCCACGTGAGCGGAGCCGCGACCAGAGCGGAAGGTGAGAGATTCGCTGGATCCTTGATGCGGTCCCAGTTGAAGACGACAGCTTCTGCGTCGAACGGGGTGCCGTCGGTGAACTGGACACCGTCCCGAAGTGTCAAGGTCCACGTCCGGCCGTCCTCGGAGTCGAAGGACGACGCCATCGAGGGCACGAACTGTTCGTCCTCGACGTCGTAGCGCATGAGGGTACCGAAGACGGGCACGCATCGTTCGAATGCGTTGCTGGCACACCAGACCGGGTCCATCGTCTTGCCCTCGACGTTGATGGCCATCACCAGTTCGCCGCCGGGCACGGGCGTGTCGGAACCTGTCCCTCCGCCTCCCGACGAATCCCCGCCACCGCACCCGGCGGCCACCATCACCGACGCAACGGCAAGAAGCAACGGTCGAGAAATCCCTCGTCGTGCACGGACGCGCGGCAACACGTGCGGTCGACTCACTGACACTTGCACTCCTGTTGTAGTTCTGGGCCTGCTGCGGGTACCGGCACCATCCAGGCCACTACCCGCAGCAAGCACTTCGCTGATCGGCGGTCGGGGTTATCCGGTAACCCAGATTTCCTCGGGCAACGGCGACCCGAGCGCATACACCTCGACACCGTGCACGTTGTCGGCCCACACGACGCCGGGGACGGCGCGGTAGTACCAGATGCCCGGGACGAGTTCGGTCAGACGCTCCTGCACCGTGTTGTACGCGGGCTTCCGTTCGTCGACGTTCTCCGAGATACGGCCGGCATCGAGCGCGGCATCGAGCTCGGGATCGGACACGCCTACATTGTTTCCGGTCGAGGCGCTGTGGAAGGCCAGCCACAGCGGGGTGTCGGGGTCCTGGATGATGGCCGAGGAAATCAGCATGTCGAAGTCGTGGGATCCGGTCCGGGCCACCGCCTGGGGGTAGTCGACCACGTCGACGTTCACCTCGACGTTCTCGAACGCGCTGAGCTGCGCCTGGAGTGCCTCACCGAGGGTCCTGCTCTCGGTGGTCGGGTACGACAGGAACGAGAACGACACCGGCTTGCCTTCTGCGGCGAGTTCGTCGAACAGATCCTGCGCAGTCTCAGGATCGGTCTCCTTGAGCGGGATGTCGGTGAAGAACGGTGAGCTCTCGGCGAAGAGCGTTTGCGGGACCTCGCCCTGTCCGTTGTAGACAGCGGTGTTGATCGCGTCGAGGTCGACGGCGAGTGCCACGGCGCGACGTGCACGCTCGTCGTCGAACGGCGCGCGCCGGAAGTTCATGCCCATGAACTGACCGCCGCCGGTCGCGACGACTTCGGTGTTCAAACCTGCGTTCTCGAGCTTGTCAATGCTCTCCCAGTTCGTCTCCGACGCGAAATCCGCTGCGCCGGTGGTCATCGCGTTCACGCGCTGGTTGGTGTCGCTGACCGTGCGGATCGTGAGGCTGTCCAGATACGGTTTCGGCGCGTCCCAGTAGTCCGGGTTCTTGGTCAGTTTCACGGCGTCCTGACGTGACCACGATTCCAGAACGAACGGTCCCGCACCGACGGGGTTCTCGTCGAATGCGGCCTGACCCTGCTCGAGGGCGGCGGGGGACGCGATCCAGTTCAGCGAACTCCCTACGACCGCCTGCGCGTAGTGCGGGTTCTCCGATCGCATCGTGACTGTGAGAGTGGTCGGATCCTCGACGCGTGTCTCCTCGATCTGCGCTGCCCACCGTCCCGAAGTGGATCCCAGTGCAGGATCGGTCAGGCGATCCCAGTTGTACTTCACGGCAGCGGCGTCGAGCGGTGTGCCGTCGGTGAAGACGAGATCGGGCTGAAGCTTCAGGGTGAACGTCTTGCCGCCGTCGACGGTCGAGAACTCGGTGGCCATCTTGTAGTCGATCTCGAGACTCTCGACATCGTTGACCATCAATGTGCCGTACAGGGCGTTGCCGAGCGTGGGCTGGAACGCCCAGTAGTTGGTCAACGCTGCGGGGTCGAGCGACCGCGGCTCACCCGTCTGCAGGACTTCGAGGGTGCCTCCCACGACCGGATCCCCGGATTCGATCGGCGCGCTCGAGTCGTCCGAACCCGAGTCGCCGCACGAGCTCAGGAGGAGGACGGCAGCGAACGCAGCAGCGGCTGCTGACAGTACACGTCTGTGTCGAAACATCATGGCCTCTCACAAGAATGGAATCGTCCCGGACGATGCCCGTGGACGGTCGGAGGTCGAGGTACGGCATCGGATATCGGCGTACAGCGATCGACAGCCCGGACAATCGGGACACCCGAGCGTGACGACGATCACAGGAAGTATCACCATTCCCACGCCAACATTCAAGTATTGCCATCCTTGTAATGATTGAAGTAGCGTGCGAACCGAGCGCAACCTCCGTACGTGCCCGGGTGGGCTGAGGAAGGACTTCGTTTCTTATGTTTTCGGCAGTAGTGATCGAGAAGGGCGAAACCGGCCAGACGGTGACGCGCACGAGCATCGAAGAATCGGCACTCCCCGAAGGGGACGTGACCGTCGAGGTGGAGTACTCCACACTGAACTTCAAGGACGGGCTGGCCATCACCGGCAAATCTCCAGTGGTGCGGAAGTTTCCGATGGTTCCGGGCATCGATGTCGCGGGAGTCGTCACCGACAGCTCGAACCCGGAGTGGAAAGCGGGCGACCGCGTCGTCCTCAACGGTTGGGGTGTGGGCGAGACCCACTGGGGCGGATTCGCCCAGAAGGCACGACTGAAGGGTGACTGGCTGATCCCCCTGCCCGAAGCATTCACCTCGCGGCAGGCGATGGCAATCGGCACGGCCGGGTACACGGCGAGCCTGTGTGTGGATGCCCTGGTGAACTTCGGCGTGACCCCCGATCAAGGCGAAATCCTGGTCACCGGCGCCACGGGTGGTGTCGGCAGTGTCGCGATCGCGCTGTTGACGAAGGCCGGGTTCACCGTGGCCGCTGCGACCGGAAAGCCGGCCGAGTCCGAATACCTGCAACAGCTGGGCGCCGACGTCGTCATCGACCGCGCCGAACTCTCCTCGGCCGGAAAGCCCATGCAGAAGGAGCGGTGGGCCGGCGTCATCGATACAGCAGGCAGCCACACTCTTGCCAATGCGTGCGCACAGACCCGCTACGGCGGCGCAGTAGCCGCGTGCGGACTGGCGCAGGGCATGGATTTCCCGGCCTCGGTGGCGCCCTTCATCCTTCGCGGGGTATCTCTGCTCGGGATCGACAGCGTGATGGCACCGCGCGAACGGCGTCTCACCGCGTGGGCACGCCTGTCCCGCGATCTCGAGGCGAACACGCTCGACACGATCACCCAGGAGGTGTCGCTGGAGGAGGCCATCACCGCGGCGGACCGGCTCATGGACGGCACGGTGCGCGGCCGCATCGTCGTCGACGTCAATCGATAACAGGAGCACCAGTGACAAAGAAGTCCGAGAACACCAGCCCTGTCGAACTCGACCTCTCCGACGTCGACCATCGAGTCGGAAAACCCATCGGTGGCGGGCAGCTGTGGGATCCGTGCAGCACCTCCGACATCCGCCGGTGGGTGATGGCGATGGACAATCCCAATCCGATCCACTGGGATCATGAGTTTGCTCGCAACTCGCGATACGGCGGAATCATCGCCCCGCAGTCGATCGCCGTCGCATTGGACTACGGCCACGGCGCCGCACCGGCGTGTGTGGGGCGCATCCCCGAGAGCCATCTCATCTTCGGCGGCGAGGAATGGTGGTTCTACGGCTGCCCGGTCCGCCCGGGCGACAAGCTCTTCCAGGAGCGGCGCTTCCACGACTACAAGGTGGCCGAGACGAAGTTCGCCGGACCCACCATGTTCTCGCGCGGCGACACCGTCCACAAGAATCAGAACGGTGTCCTCGTCGCCAAGGAGCGTTCCACCGCCATCCGGTATCTGTCCGCAGAAGCCACCAAGCGCGGGATGTACGAGAACCAGCTCGGCGAGAAGAAGAAGTGGACAAGCGCCGAGCTGGTCGAGATCGAGAATCTGCGCTACGAATGGCTCCTGACCACGCGGTCCGGAATCTCACCGCGGTTCGACGAGGTCAAGGTCGGCGACACACTGCCGCGACGGGTCCTCGGACCCCACACCATCGCGTCCTTCACCACCGAATACCGTGCGTTCCTCTTCAACATCTGGGGCACGTTCGGGTGGGTGGCACCCGAGGGCGTCGAAGATCCGTGGGTCTACCAGGATCCGGGCTGGGTCGACGGTTTCGGCTTCGACGAAGAAGGCGCCAAGATCGATCCCCGCAAGCGCGACGGCCTCTATGTCGGCCCGTCCCGCGGACACATCGACGAGGACAAGGCCGGCGAAGTCGGCATGGCACGCGCCTACGGATACGGCGCGACGATGGGCGCCTGGTGCACCGACTTCCTTGCTAACTGGGCCGGCCTCGACGGCATGGTGCGCCACATCAAGTCGGACTTCCGCGGGCCTGCCTTCGAAGGCGACGTCACGTACTTCGACGCCGAGATCGTCGACAAGGAGCCCATGTCGACCTGGGGCGTTCCACTCGTCCAGGTCAAGCTCCGGCTGACGAACCAGGACGGCACCGTCCTCGTGTCCTCCCTCGCCGAGGTCGAGCTGCCGCTGTAGCGGCACCGCGCAGACAACAGGAAGTCATCCATGAGTACTGAGACGAAGGCAGAAGCGGTGGACTCTGTTTCGATCGTGTCGGGCCCACCACTGAGCGACGAACCGGGGCTCGGAGCCCTCACCCTGCCCGGTTTCCTCCGCGAGGTGACCGAACTGTACGGCGATCGCGAAGCGCTTGTGATGCACGGCGCCGACGGCGTCACCCGATGGACCTACTCCGAACTGTGGGAGCGGGCTATCGACGTCGCGCGGGCGCTGCGGGGACTCGGCCTCGCAAAGGACGGACGCGTGGGCGTGCTGATGACGAACCGCCCCGAGTGGATCACGGCGGTCTTCGGCGCCTCCCTTGCAGGGGGTGTCGCAGTCACACTCAGCACGTTCTCGACCCCGTCGGAGCTCGACTACATGCTCGAGACCTCGGGGGTGGAGATCCTGCTGTTCGAGCGCAACGTCCTGAAGACGGACTTCGCCGCAGCCCTGACCGACCTGGAACCGCGGATCGGCACAGCCGGCGGCGACGAGATCCACTCGACGAAGTTCCCCTTCCTCCGTCACGTCGCCATGGTCGGCAAGAAGGCCGAAGGCGAGTCGATCGAAGCGTGGGACGAGTTCCTCGCCCACGGTGAATCACAGCCCCGCGAACTGGTCGAAGCGTCCGCCGCGTCAGTACAGCCCAGCGATGTGGCCGTGCTGTTCTTCTCCTCCGGTTCGACCAGCAAACCGAAGGGCATTCTGAGCGCGCACCGCGGAGTGTCCATTCAGATGTGGCGATTCCGGCGCATGTACGGATTCTCGCCCGAGATGGACATTCGGTGCTGGACAGCGAACGGCTACTTCTGGTCGGGGAATTTCGCGATGGCCCTCGGCAACACCCTCGCCAGTGGTGGGTCGCTCATCCTGCAACCGACGTTCGATCCGAGCGAAGCCCTCGAGCTCATCGAGAAAGAACGGGTGAACTTCCCCTTCGCCTGGCCGCACCAGTGGGCTCAGCTCGTCGGTGCCCCGAACTGGGACAAGGCGGATCTGAGTAGCCTCCGCTACGTCGACTACAACACACCGGTAGCACGTCACCCCACGGTGACCGACGAATGGTACGAGCCGGGTCACGCGTACGGCAATACCGAAACCTTCACGATCAGTACGTGCTACCCCGCCAATACCCCGTCCGATGTGATCGCGGGTAGCAGCGGAAAGCCGTTGCCCGGGGTGACGATCCGGATCGTCGATGCCTTGACCGGCGCTGTCGTTCCCCGAGGAGAGCGAGGCGAGATCTGTGTCAAGGGACCGACGTTGATGCTCGGGTACGTCGGCACTCCCCTCAGTGAGACGGTCGACGACCACGGGTTCTTCCACACCGGCGACGGCGGCTACGTCGACGACACCGGGCGACTCTATTGGGAAGGACGCCTCACCGACATCATCAAGACCGGCGGCGCGAACGTCTCTCCCCTCGAGGTCGACGAAGCGCTCATCGCGTGCCCCGGAGTCAAAGTGGCACGCACGGTCGGTGTCCCCCACGACACGCTCGGGGAGGTCGTCGTCTCCTGCATAGTGGCGCACGCAGGAGCCGACCTCGATGTCGACGGGATTCGTGGATACCTGCGCGAGCGCCTCGCCAGCTACAAGGTTCCGCGAGAGGTGTTGTTCTTCGACAACGAGGAAATCAGCCTCACCGGCACCGCGAAGATCAAGTCGAGCGACATCAAGGAACTCGCCATCAAGCGTCTCCAGAAATAACCGACCGCCACCAGAGCGAGAGGTCCTGCACACGCTCCGAGTGTGTGCAGGACCTCTCGCTTCGTCGTCTTCGGCCTCAGGAGGCAGGTCGATAGCGCTGCGCGAGGTACGCCCGGTGCAGCGCAGGTGAACCGAACAACGAGCGGTTCAACGTCGCACGCTTGAGATGCACGTGGACGCCGCTCTCCCACGTGTAGCCCATTCCACCGTGCAACTGCATGGCCTTGCCGGCAACCTCGACGGCCGCCGCACAGCTGTAGGCCTTGGCCATCGAGGCCGCAGTCGTCGTCTCCGGGTCTCCGGACACCAGGCTGCGCACTGCGGCGTCGACCAGTGTTCGGGCCACCGTCACCTGGACGAGCATGTCGGCGCAGGCGTGCTTGACCGCCTGGAACGAGCCGATCTTGCGTCCGAACTGCTCTCGCATCCCGGCGTAGGAGACGGTAGCGTCGAGCATCGCCTCGCTCGAACCGAGACTGTCACAGGCCACGGCCACAAGGGCACGGTCGTGCAGTTGTCGCAGTGTCTCCCGGGGGTCATCGTGGAATCGCCACACCGATTCCGGCGGGATCGTCACGCCCTCGGCGACTACGGTCCCGAAACTGCGTGTCGCGTCCACGACCGGTTGTCCGGTCACCACGAGCCCGAGCGCCCCCGGATCGAGATCGACGACGACGATCGTGCCATCGGGTTCTTGCGCCGGTACGAGTAGCCGGTCTGCGTCGGGAGCGTCGAGCACGAACGCCGCCGCGCCCCGGAGGATCGCTCCCTGCGGCACGGCCTCCACTTGGAATTGGGTCCGGCCTGCAGATTCCCCGCCGAGGACGAATGCCGGAACAGCGTTTCCCGAGACGGTGTCGCGGAGGAGGCGGTCACGATCATCGCCAGGTTCGACGCGCTCGAGTGCTGCCACCGCGAGCGACGCGACGGACGGATAGGGTCCGAGTGCGGCTGCGCGGCCGACCTCCCGGAGGATCACGGCAACCTCGGCGAAAGTGGCGTCGGCACCGTCGAATTCGCCCGGAACTTCGAGGCCGAGCCATCCGGATGTGCTGATCGACTCCCAGTCGACCGGCGCGTCGTGGCCTGATCTTGACAAAAGGTCTCGCGCGACGGACCGTAGTTCGTCGTGGAATTCGGACAGGTCCGGGAGTGAGTCGGTCATCGCTGTCCTGTCGGCTCGCGGGGCAGACCGAGGCCACGTTCCCCGATGATGGTGCGTTGGATTTCGCTGGTTCCGCCCGGGATCGTCCACTCCCACGAGCCGATGAAATCGAGCATCCATGCCCCTGATTCCCACCCGCTGGACTGAGGTTTCCGTAGATCGGTGTGCGCTGCGAGACCCGCGATCTCTGTGCCGAAATCGGTGATGCGCTGGAGCAGCTCGCTGTAGTAGAGCTTGACGATCGACGCGTCGGCCGGCCCTGGCCGGTCGGCGGCGACGAAATCCGACACCAATGCGCGCAGCCCCGTGAGTTCGATCTCGAGTGTGGCGAGCCGGTCTGCGACGCGCGTGTCGTCGAGTGGGGCCGTCCCGTCGGGGCCCGGCCGGGTGCACAGGTCGACGAGCAAGCGGAACCCGCCGTGACTCAGTCGCTCGGTGAGTTCGAGCATGGTCATGCCGCGCTCGGCTCCGAGTGTTTCCTGCGCGACCCGCCATCCTTCGTTCTCGGGTCCGACAAGGTTCGTCGCAGGAATGGCGACATCGTTGAGGAATATCTCGCAGAAGTGCGATTCGCCGGTCGCTTGCTTGATCGGACGTACCTCGACTCCGGGGGTACGCATGTCCATCAGGAAGTACGAGATGCCCTTGCGTTTCGGGGCGTCGGGATCGGTGCGGGCCAGCAGCAGGCACCGGTCGGCGTACAACGCACCGCTGGCCCACAGTTTCTGGCCGTTGACGATGTAGACGTCGCCGTCCTTCCGGGCGCTGGTCGCGAGTGCCGCCATGTCGGATCCCGCGCCGGGCTCGGAGAAGCCCTGGCACCAGATCTCGCCGTCGAGGATCGCAGGGAGATGACGGTTCCGTTGTTCGTCGGTGCCGGCGGCGAGCAGCGTCGACGCGGCGTGGTGGATCGAGACGAAGGGCAGAACCAGCCGGGGTGCGTCGTGGGCTGCGAGTTCCTGGTACAGCACGACCTGTTCCGCGACGGACATGCCGCCTCCCCATTCCTCCGGCCAGTGTGGCACCGCAAAGCCCGCTCCGCGTAGTTCCTGGAACCAGGCTTTCTGAAATCGGACGAATTCGTCGTCGGAGACATCGGTTTGGGCCCGGCGCCAGTCTGCGGGGATATGGTCGCGGCACCAGCCGCGGACCGAGGTCCGGAAGCCCTCGAGTGTCGGCGCTCCGACGCTTGTCGTCCCGGCACTCATCGCGCTTCTTCCTTCTCCTTCGGCATAGATTTCCTCGCCGCATTCTCCCGGTTCGCTGCATTCTCCCGGTTGACCGCATTGTCCCGGAGAGCGAGCAATCGGTCCCGATGCTCTGCGGACTGCATGGTTGCTATCTCCGCCGCGAAACCGGCCTGCATCGGACCGGCGAGCGCTTGGGACAGATACATATTGACCACACGTTTGGTACTGCGCAATGCCTGTGCGGGTTGCGCGGCGAGGCGCTCAGCGAGGCGCCGCGCCTCGGGTAACAGGTCGTCGGGCGCGGTGACGCGCGACGCCAGGCCGAGTTCGACCGCCGTCCTCGCCGGTATCCTGTCGCCGGTGTAGAGGTATTCCCGCGAGCGGAGAATCGGGGTGAGCAGCGGCCAGAAGGCCGCACCCCCGTCGCCCGCAACGAGTCCCACCGCGACGTGGGGGTCTGCGAGGTGTGCCCTCTCCGACATGAGGACCACATCGGAGAGCACCGCGAGGCTACAGCCGAGACCTACCGCGGGTCCGTTGACCGCTGCGATCACAGGTAGCGGGAAGCGGAGCATCTCGTCGATGATCTCGGCGCCTTCCCGGACACTCTCGTCGCGCGCGACCGGATCGTCGAGGAAGGAGGTGATCCAGTCGAGGTCACCTCCGGCGCTGAACGCGCGCCCTGCCCCGGTCAGGATCACCACGGCAGCGTCGGTGTCGCCGGCGAGCTGCCGCCACACGTGCGCGAGGGCCCAGTGCAGGTCCTTGTCGACGGCGTTGAGATCGGCGGGACGGTTGATCGTGACGATCCGGATGGGACCCTCGCATTCGACGGTGAGTACGTCCGGGAGTTCGTATTTCACAGCACCGCCTTCTCGGGAGCTTCGGAGAACAGGCCCGTGAGTCCGCGCCGGTCGATCCGCTTGGTCAGCGCGTCGACGGTTCCGGACGGTCCCCACGGCATTCGTCGCAGCGGAATGCTGTACCGGGAGATCCAGGACACGGTGGTCTCGTCGCAGAATCCGCTGGCCCCGTGCAGTTGGTGCGCGACCCGGAACACGATCTGTGCCGCTTCGACGGCCGCCAAGCGGAATGCCAGGGCGTCGTCGACGGCCTCATCATTGCCTGCCTGGATGCTCCACAGCGTGTACTTGGCGAGCACGTCCAGTCCCGTACGTTCCACTTCCGCCTCCGTGAGTTGGAATTGGACTCCCTGCAGTTTCGCCAGGGGCGCTCCGAACTGTTCACGGAGGAGCACGTGCGAGCGGGTCAGATCCATTGCTCGATCGAGCATTCCGAGCAGGGTCCAGCACGGCAGCGTCAGCGCGAGGGCGAGATCCTTCGCACCGTCGTCGTCGATCGGCCGGAGGTCGAGCTGAGAAGTGAACGCCGACATCCGCGGCGGAGTACTCGGCGGGCGGGCATCCACAAGGCTGCGCCGACCGTCGACACTCACCGCAGCCCACCGCAGATCGAGGCACGCGATGGGCGCCTTCGGAGCGTCGTCGTCCACGACGACCAGTCCGTCGACGTCGAGGTCGGCCGGTCGTGAGAGCCGCTCCGCCACAGGGTAGGGCACCGCCCCGAAGCCCACGCTGCGACACAGCGCGGCGGCCGCTTCGAGTTCGTCTGCGTCTCCTCGGGGATCGAGATCCCAGGCACCGAGTTCACCGAGCGTCGGCTCGATGATGTTCCCGCGGTGATCGGGATCGCTTTCGATCAACTGGGCGAGATCGTCGCCCCCTGCCGCTTCCAGCGCACGAAGCGCTTCACGGCCGTACTCGGTCGCTTCCTTGCTCAGTTCAGTGTTCATGCTGCCGCCAGGATGGCTCGGGCCAGGAGGATCCGCTGCATCTCGATGCTGCCGGAGGCCACTGTGGCTGCCTGCGAATAGCGCCAGTGATCTTCGACCGCGCGGCGGAACCACTTGGCGGTATCGTCGTCGAATTCGTCGGGGTCGCCACTCGGTGGCGTGGCGTACGCAGCGATCTCGGTGAGGACCTCCGCGCTGTCCTGATCGAGAGTCGTCACCGCAATCCGGTATGCCGCAGCGTCGCCGGGCTGCACAGCGCCGCCGCTCTGCATCGACACCACCCGGTACGCCAGCAACCGTGCGCGACGGCAGTGCGTGAGCATCCGGGTCCAGCGCGCCTTCAGCTCGCCCGGCAGATCGTCCCATCGCGCACCGAGGACCGACGGTGCGGCCTGCAACAGGCGCTCGCAGCGGGCGTAGCGGGCAATACCCACGCGCTCGTACGCGAGTACTTCCTGCACGACCTTCCATCCCTCGTCGACCGTGCCGAGTACATCGGCATCGGTGACGCGGAGGTCGTTGAAGAAGACTTCGTTGAGATGGTGCGGGCCCAGCATCGCCCGGATCGGGCGGACTTCGATGGCCGGGTCGGACATCGGGACGAGAAAGACGGTGAGTCCCTGCTGCTTCCGTCCGTTGGTGGAGGTGCGGGCCAACAGGAAACACCATTGCGCCATCGTGGCGTAGGACGTCCAGATCTTCTGCCCGGAGATGAGCCAGCCGTCGCCGTCCCGGCGCGCGGCGGTACGCAACGACGCGAGGTCGGAGCCGGCTTCGGGTTCGCTGAATCCTTGACACCAGATCACTTCGCCACGCGCGATAGGCGGAAGGTGGGTGTCCTGCTGTTCCGCGGTTCCGTGACGCATGATCGTGGGACCCACCCAATTGACGCCCATGTACTGCGCGCCGCGGGGCTCATGGTGCGCCCACATCTCCTCTCGCACCACTGTCTGTTCCCAGATCGATGCACCACGTCCACCGAACTCCTCGGGCCACGTCATACACAGCAATCCGCTGTCGGCGAGGAGGCGGCAGAATGCCTGCGCCGCTTCGAGATCACTCGGGTCGTCGGTGAATGCTCCGAGGAAATGTGGGGGAACGTGCTCATGCACCAGCCGGCGCAACTCGCTACGGAGTTCCGGTGCGGCACCACCCATCGTGAAGTCCATGCCCGGACATTACGTCAATCATAACAAGGATAGCAATGCTTGCCATTTTGAAACCTCGCAATACTTGGTAGTAAAGACCGCCTGTCGCTAGACTGCGTCCATGCGTGAATGGCGAGTTTCTTGACGACCCCGCGGCGTGGCCGAGTGCCACAGCGACGTATCGCCGAAACCGTTGCCGACGAATTGCGCGACCACATACTTTCCGATGACGACTACCGATTGCCTACCCAAGACCAACTGGTCAAGGACTTCGGCGTCAGCTACCCCTCGGTGCGAGAAGCCCTGCGCATTCTGGAAACCGAAGGTCTGGTCACTGTACGCCGCGGCAACGTCGGCGGCGCCGATGTGCATCGCCCCGACGAATTCTCCGCCGCGTACCACCTCGGACTCTCACTGCAAGCCGGCAGGGTCACACTCGAGGATCTCGCCGCCGGTCTACAACTACTCGAGCCGATGTGCGTCACCGAATGCGCGAAACGCCCGGACCGCCTCGAGGTCGTCGTGCCCGCCCTCAACACATCCATCGACACCTCGGCCGAACTCGTCGGCGACGGAGTCGCATTCACGCAGGCCGCCCGGGAATTCCACGATCTGATCGTCTCGTTCACTCCGAACGCCACGATTCGCTACGCGGTGCGCAGCTATGTCGCCCTGTGGTCTGCACAGGAAGAGGCGTGGGCAGAGGCCCTCACCCGCCGCGGCGAGTACCCGTCCGAAGGCAAGGCCGAAGACGCCGTCCACGCACACCGCCGCATCGTCAAGGAAATCGCCGACGGGCGCGTCGCCGAAGCCGAACGACTCGCGCGTTCTCACCTCGCAGCAACCCAGGCGCTCGTCCTCGACCGCTTCGGCGACACCATCGTCAATGCGTCGGCCGCGATGACACGCAACACGTTCCCCACACGCCAACGCCCACGTAGCTGACTTCCGGCGCGTCCCACACCCGACTACGACTCACCAACAGCGGCCGGGCTCGGTCCCACAACCGAGCCCGGCCGTTCTGCTGCACACCAGCCCTTGCACACCCCGCCCTGCGGGCGCATTCTCATGAGAACGTGATTCTCTTCATATCCGCTCAGCCTATCCAATCCTTACAAGGATAACAATACTTGTAGCGCTGGCCGGTTCGTGATTAACTGCCAGTCACCACTCGGGAGTGGCTTGCATCACTAAACTCTCGCGAGAACCGGACATAGACCCACAAACCGGAGTCACTCCCCCTCGAACACTGCGGAACGATGTTCTCGCTGAGTGCGAATCAGAGTTCCCATACAGGAGGAGACCTACCTTGACGCAAGGGTCGCGCTACACGGGTCCAACCACACACCTCGCCGAAGGGTGGAGCCTCACCCGGCTCACTCCCCCGAGCCGACTGTTCGGCGCAAACGGCATCCGGACCGGCGCAGACGGTCGCATCTACGTGGCACAGGTGGCAGGCAGTCAGATCAGCGCGTTCGACCCCGACAACGGCGTGGTCGAGACCATCAGCCCGAAGGGCAGCGACATCGTCGCCCCCGACGACCTGGCCTTCCATCCCGACGGGGAGCTCTACATCACCGAGTACTACGACGGACGGGTCAGCATCCGCTCCGACGACGGGAGCACGCGTCTACTCCGCGACGACCTCCCTGGCGTCAACGGCATCACCTTCCACCAGGGCCGGCTCTTCGTCGACGAGTGCCGCCCCGACGGGCGTCTGATGGAAATCGACCTCAACGGCGGCCCACCGAAGGTGCTCGTCGAGGGCCTCCAGCTGCCCAATGCCCTCGAGGTCGGACCCGACGGCAAGCTCTACTATCCAGCGCTCGGTACCAACGACATCTGGCGCATCGACCCGGACGGCGGCGAACCCGAACGCGTCGCAGGCGATCTCGGTGTTCCGGTCGCATTGAAGTTCGACTCCGAGGGCTACATAATCTCCCCGCAGGTGGCTTCCGGACAGGTACTCCGGATCGACCCGCGCACCGGCGACAGCACCGTACTGGCCGATATCGGATCTGGCCTCGACAACCTCACCTTCATCGGCGACCGCCTGTTCGTCTCGAGCTTCACCGGCCAGATCACCGAGGTGCTCGGCGGCGGCGAAACGAAGACCGCACTCGCAGACGGACTCACGTGGCCCCTGGACCTGACCGTGGGAACGGACGGCACGCTCTACGTCGCCGACGGCACCTTCCTCCTGGCACTCGAGCCGAACGGCGAACTCCGCACCGTCGCAATGCTCTTCCACCCCGGATGGCCCGGGTACATCCGCGGTATCACCTCGGTCGGCGACGGCGAGTTCATCGTCGCCGGCGATACCGCGGTCTCGCGGTACCGGCCCGCCACCGCCGAGAGCGAGCTGCTCTTCGGCGGGCTCGAACAGGCCTACGGCGTGGCAGTGTCCGCCACCGGAACCGTCGCGGTGGCGGACATCGGCACAGGCAAGGTCCATTCCGTCGGATCCGGGCAGGCGGAGGTGCTTGCGTCGGGTCTGCAGGACCCGACGGGGCTTGCATTCACCTCGGACGGCACTCTCCTCGTCTCCGAAGCCGGAGCGGGAAGGATCATCTCGGTGACGAGCGCCGGTGTCGACACGCTCGTCGACGGTCTGGAGCGGCCACAGGGAATCCTGGTCCGCGACGGAAAGCTCTACATCGTCGACGTCGACGCCAAGACGCTGATCAGTGTGGATCTCGAGACCAAGGCACAGCAGGTCATCGCACGCCATCTCCCCGTCGGGGCGCCCGAGGGGGTCACCCCCAAGCCGCTGAAGGGTCTCATCCCGTTTGCCGGTCCGCAGGGACCCTTCGCCGGAATCACCGCGGGCCCCGATGGCACCCTCTACATCTCCGCAGACGCAGAAGGCAGCGTCCTCGCGATCCGCGAAGGGAAGTGAACACCCGATGAGCAACGATTTCCTCGATCTCACCGGCCGTATCGTCATCGTCTCGGGAGCGGCAGGTGGTGGCATCGGCACCTCCGTGACCCGCATGGTCGCGCAGGCCGGAGCCACCGTCATCGCTGTGAGCCGCTCCGAGGAGAACCTCAACAAGCACATCGAACCTCTTGTTTCCGAGGGCCTTTCGGTGATTCCCGTTGCAGCGGACGCATCGACCGACGACGGCATCGCCACGGTTCTCGACACCGTCCGCCGAACCGACGGCAACCTGTACGGGCTCGTGAATGTCGCCGGCGGCGCCGCACCGGCCACATGGATGCCTGCCACCCGCGTGACACGGGAGGATTGGCGCGCGCTGATGACGCAGAACCTCGAAACGATGTTCTTCATGAGCCAGGCGGTCGCGGCCGAACTGAAGAAGAACTCGCTGCCGGGATCGATCGTCTCGATCTCGTCGATCAGCGGTATGAACACCGCCCCGTTCCACATCGCATACGGAACCGCGAAGGCGGCACTCGTCGCCGCTACACGCACAATGGCGGTCGAACTCGCCACCGACAACATCCGGGTCAACGCCATCGCACCAGGAGTCACCGCGACGCCTGCCTCCGGTACATACGTCGATGCCGACCCCGAGCGCGACCGTCAGGCGATTGCGATGGGCCGACGGGGCACGCCCGAGGAGCAGGCCGGGGCAATCCTCTTCCTGCTCTCGGACCTCTCCGGCTATGTCACGGGACAGACGATGCTCGTCGACGGAGGCCTGAACCTCAAATGGACCCACATGGGCGCTGACCACACGTCCCTGTTCCTCAAGGACGAAACATTCCGCGCCACCATCACTCGCTGAATCAGCCCAGTTTCACGAGGAGGATCACATGACCGACACGGTTGACAACATCAAAGACACCCCGTCCGAGGCAGCACCGTTCTCCGAACCGATGACGATCGGCGTCGAGGCATATCTCTCGCGCGACTACGCCAAGGCCGAAGGAGACAAACTCTGGGCCAAGATATGGCAGCAAGTCGGCCGTGTCGAGGAGATTCCTCGTGTCGGCGATTACCTCACCTACGACATCTGCGATGACTCGATCATCGTCGTGCGCACCGCGGAGGACACCATCCGCGCCCACCACAACGTGTGTTCACACCGCGGCAGGAGCCTCGTCGATGTCCCCGACGGCGCCCACGACGCTCGCGGACAGGCCCGGCAATTCGTGTGCGGGTTCCACGGTTGGCGCTACGACCTCGAGGGCAACAACACATTCGCTCCCGAGGACCAGGACTGGAAAGGATGCCTGTCGGCGCAGCAGCGAAATCTGAAGGACGTCCGCGTCGACACCTGGGGCGGCTGGATCTGGATCAACATGGATCCCGACTGTGAGCCGCTGCGCGACTACCTGGAACCGGCCGCGTCGCTGCTCGACCCGTTCCAGCTCGAGAACATGCGCTACCGGTGGCGCAAATGGCTCGTGTTCGACTGCAACTGGAAGGTTGCGCTCGAGGCATTCATGGAGACCTATCACGTCCCCTACACCCATCCCGAGTTCATGAACTTCGGAGCGTTCCTCGGCTGGGCCCGAAACCAGGGTAAGCACAGCAATATCGGGTACGACGCACCGAAGGGCATGGACGAGAACCAGGCCAAGCTCCGCGTCGGATCCGGGCCCGACGCACGCATCTCGACGATGCAGTTGCAGAACTTCACCTGGGAGAACGCGAACACCAATACGACGAACACTTTGGTGCAGGCCGCACGACGCCTCGTCGACGAACTCCCCGAGGGCACACCCCCCGACCAGGTGATGCGGCACTGGCTCGAGTCAGCCCGACGCGATGACGAGGCTCGCGGAGTCACGTGGCCGACGATCGCGCCGGAAGACGTAGCAAAAGCCGGTACCGCATGGCAGATCTTCCCGAACTTCCAGATCGGGCATGCCCCGAACAACATGCTGTGCTATCGCGTGCGCCCCTACGGTTCCGACCCGGACAAGTGCATATTCGAAGCTGCCGTGTTCGAGCTGTTCCCGCCCGGCGAGGAGCCGGAGACGGAATGGGAGTACACCCCACAGGACGACCCCGGCTGGCGCACCGTGCTTCCTCAGGACTTCGACAATATGGCCGCCGTTCAGAAGGGGATGAAGTCGCGAGGTTTCGCCGGTCCGGTTCCCAATCCCTACCGCGAACGCAGCGTCGTCAGCCTTCACCACAATCTCGCCACCTACATGGGTACCGGGGCACCACGCGACCTCGCGTGAACCCCGTCCCCTTACCCGAGGACACTCACATGCAGAACTGCGCGCCTACGCCGACACCCGACGTCGATCAGGAAGCCTTACGACAGAAGTATCTCCTCGAGCGCGACAAGCGCCTTCGGTCGGACGGCCAGCAGCAGTACATCGAGACCGGCGACGGATTCGACGATTTCTACGCTGCGGATCCACATCTCCCGGTGACGCCCCGTGATCCACTCACCGACGAGATCGACGTGGTGATCCTCGGGGGCGGATTCTGCGGTCTCATTGCGGCACACCGACTCCAGCAGGCAGGTGTCACCGACTTCCGGATCGTGGAATTGGGAGGCGATTTCGGAGGAGTGTGGTACTGGAACCGGTACCCCGGCATCCAGATCGACTCGGACGCCTACTGCTACCTTCCGCTTCTCGAAGAGACCGGGTACATGCCGAAGGAGAAGTTCTCCAAGGGCGACGAGTGCTTCGAGCATGCTCAGCGCATCGGCAAACAGTTCGGGTTCTACGATCACGCGCTTTTCCACACTCTGATCGAATCACTCGAGTGGGACGACGAGATCCACCGCTGGCGCATCGGCACGAACCGCGGCGACGAACTCCGCGCCCGGTTCATCATCATGGCCCAAGGCCCCTACAACAAGCCGAAACTCCCCGGCATCCCCGGTATCTCGGAGTTCAAGGGACACACCTTCCACACCGCCCGCTGGGACTACGACTACACCGGCGGCGATCTCCACGGCGGCCTGGACAAGATCGGCGACAAGCGGATTGCCATCATCGGAACAGGATCGACAGCGGTCCAGGCGATCCCCCACCTGGCACGCGGCGCCAAGCACCTGACGGTCTTCCAGCGCACCCCGTCGTACATCTTCGAACGCGCCAACTATCCGACCGACCCCGAATGGGTGAAGTCCCTCGAACCCGGGTGGCGCGACGCGCGGCAGCGCAACTTCCACAATGCGGCTTTCGCGTTCTACAGCCCGGGCGAACCGGACCTCATCTGTGACGGCTGGACCGAGGTCTCCCGAAACCTCGCCGCGAAGCTCAACGAGACGAACGGCTGGGCTGCGCTCGCCGACCCTGAGAAGTTCTTGGAACTCAAAGAGATCGAAGACTATCGGGCGATGGAACGGCTGCGCCAGCGGGTCGAATCGATCGTCGAAGACCCCGAGACGGCAGAGAAACTCAAACCGTACTACCGCAACATGTGCAAGCGGCCGGTGTTCAACGACGAGTATCTGCCCACGTTCAACCGGCCCAACGTCACGCTCGTCGACGTGTCCGACACGCAAGGTGTCGAACGCATCACCGAGAAGGGCATCATCGTGGGGGGTGTCGAGCACGAGTTCGACTGCATCGTCTTCGCGAGCGGTTTCGAGATCACCACCTCCCTCGAGCGCCAGTTCGACATCAAGCCGTTCGCCGGCAGTGGCGGTGTCTCGCTCTACGACCACTGGGGCAAGGGCTTCCGCACGCTGCACGGCATCATGGCGCACGGCTTCCCCAACCATTTCGCCACGGGATTCGTCCAGGGCGGCGTGACCGCGGCCACCACCTTGATGTTCGAGCAGCAGGCCGATCACATCTCCTACATCGTGAAAGAAGCGCTGACCCGCGGAGCCACGCGCGTCGAACCCACGGCCGAAGCCGAAGAGTCCTGGATCCAGACCATCCGCGACAACACCGTCGACAACAGCCGATTCGTCTCGGAATGCACCCCCGGCTACTACAACAGCGAGGGCGAACCGAACGGCCGATCCTTCCTGGGTGAGCCCTTCTGGGGCGGCTTCTACGAACTGAGCGACCTGCTTCAGGCGTGGCGCGACACGGGCGAACTGGAAGGGCTGGTGCTCGACAAGTGACACTCCGATTCGACGACCGCGTCGCCGTCGTCACCGGCGCCGGACGAGGGCTGGGACGCGACTACGCACTGCTGCTCGCATCGCTCGGGGCGAAGGTCGTGGTCAACGACTCCGGGGCCGCGATCAACGGTGAAAATCTCGACGCCGGTCCGGCCGAGGATGTGGTCCGGGAGATCCGGGCCGCCGGCGGCGAGGCGGTTGCGTGCGTCGAGTCCGTCGCAACCGCAGACGGTGGCGAGGCGATCATTCAGGCCGCACGCGACAACTACGGCCGAATCGACATCCTCATCCACAATGCGGGCAACAATCGCTACGCGTCGCTGACCGAGATGTCGTACGAAGATTTCGATGCGGTGCTCGATGTCCACTTGCGAGGCGCGTTCCACGTTGTCCGCCCCGCATTTCCGCTGATGTGTGAAGCCGGATACGGCAGGATCGTGCTCACCTCGTCGATCGGCGGAATCTACGGCAACGCCAATGTCGCCAACTACGCGGCGTCGAAAGCAGGGATGATCGGATTGTCGAACGTCGCGGCAATCGAAGGGGCAGAGCACGGCGTCCGCTCCAACGTGATCATTCCTGCGGCACTGACACGATTGGCGGAGGGGCTCGATACCTCTGCGTACCCACCCATGGGGCCGGAACTCGCGGCGCCTGTCGTCGGGTGGCTCGCTCACGAATCCTGCTCGGTGACCGGCGAAATGTTCGCTGCCATCGCGGGCCGCGTCGCGAAGGTCTACATCGCCGAGACCCCGGGCGTGTATCGACCGTCCTGGTCGATCGACGAGGTCGCCGAGAACATCGATGTCATCCGCGACACCAGCGACCCGTGGATCCTGCCCGCCGTGTCGGGCCACGTCGACCACATCACGAGAAGCTTTGCGATAGCCACGGAGGGAAATACGCATGTCAGTTAAGGTCTACGAACGAATTCTGGATCTCTTCGAAGCCGAAGGAATCAATACGCTCTTCGGCATTCCTGACCCGAACTTCGTTCATCTGTTCCGCCTCGCGGAGGAACGCGGCTGGAATGTGGTGGCTCCCCATCACGAGGAGTCCGCCGGTTTCATGGCGGAGGCCGTCTCCCGCATGACGGGCAAGGCCGCGGTGTGTATCGGCACGCTCGGCCCCGGTCTCGCGAATCTTTCCGGGGCGATCATGTGTGCCAAGGTCGAGAACTCTCCGGTGATCTTCCTCGGTGGTCAGCGCGCCCGCATCACCGAACAGCGTGTTCGGCGTGGTCGTATCCAGTTCGTCCAGCAGATGGCGCTCGTCGAGAACTCCGTGAAGTATCACGCGAGCATCGAGTACCCCGAGCAGACCGACGAGATCATCCGCGAAGGCCTGCGTAAGGCGCTCTCGGGCACGCCCGGCCCGGTCTACATCGAGTACCCGCAGAACGTCATCCTCGAGGAGATCGACGCTCCGCCCGTCCTTCCCCCGGAGAAGTACCGCCTCGTGGGCCAGACCGCCGGAGCCGATCTGGTCGCCGAGGCAGCCGACTTGATCGGGTCCGCAAAACAACCTGTTCTCCTCGTCGGTCACGGCGTGCACACCGCCAGGGGAGGCGCGTCCGTCAAGGAACTCGCCGACCTCATGGCATGCCCGGTCATCCAGACGTCCGGTGGTACGTCCTTCATCGAAGGCCTCGAGGACCGCACCTTCCCGTACGGTTTCTCGGCAGCATCCATCGATGCCGTCGTGAACTCCGACCTGTGTCTCGCCATCGGCACCGAACTCGGCGAGCCCGTCCACTTCGGACGTGGTCGGCACTGGGTCGCGAACGAAGCGAACCGCAAGTGGATCCTCATCGAGCAGGATCCGACGTCCATCGGTGTCAATCGCCCGATCGATGTTCCGTTGGTCGGCGATCTACGAGCGATCGTCCCGCAGCTCGTCGATGCACTGAAGGATTCTCCGCGTACCCCGACACCCGAACTCGACGGCTGGATCAAGCAGGAGGCTGCACAGCTCGCCGAACTTGCCGAAACCGCACCGTCCGGGATGTCCCCCGTGCATCCGGCTCGCCTGATCGTCGAGGCCACGAAGGCGTTCCCCGCCGACGGCATCATGGTCCGCGACGGTGGCGCCACCACGATCTTCGGCTGGACCTATTCGCAGGCCAAGCCGCACGACGTGATGTGGAACCAGAACTTCGGGCACCTCGGCACCGGTCTCCCGTACGCTGTCGGCGCCGGTGTCGCTGACGGCGGTAAGCGCCCGATGATGCTGATCACCGGAGACTCGTCGTTCCAGTTCCACATCGCCGAACTGGAGACGGCCGCGCGAGTGGGTCTGCCCCTCGTGTGTGTCGTCGGTGTCGACTACGCCTGGGGTCTCGAAGTCGGCGTCTACAAGCGCACTTTCGGGCACGACTCACTCGAGACAGGCGTCCATTGGAGCAAGGAAACCCGACTCGACAAGGTCGCGGAAGGCTTCGGCTGCTACGGCGAGTACGTCGAACGCGACGAAGACATTGCACCCGCAATCAAGCGGGCCTACGCCAGCGGTAGGCCGGGCGTCATCCACGTCGCCGTGGATCCCAAGGCCAACTCGGAAGAAATGCCGAGCTACGACGAATTCCGCACCTGGTATGCCGAAGGCCAGCAGTGACACGGTATGCCGAAGGCCGGCAGTGACTTTCACTCAGCAGTGAACTTCGTACAGGATCAGACGAGAGAACCGGGTAGCCATGCGTGAATATCTGAAGTTCTACATCGATGGACAGTGGACCGATCCGGCCCAGTCCGACACCTTCGAGGTCATCAACCCCGCGACCGAAGAGGTCGCCGGTACGGTGTCGCTCGGGTCGTCTGCAGACGTCGACAAGGCCGTCGCCGCCGCGCGACGCGCCTTCCCCGCGTGGTCGGCGACCAGCCGCGAGGAGCGACTCGCACTGCTCGAGAAGATCCTCGACGTGTACCAGCGCCGAATGGGCGACATCGCTGCTGCACTGACCGAGGAAATGGGTGCTCCCGCCGCATTGGCGAGCGGTTTCCAGGTCAATCTCGGCCTCGGGCATCTCACCACCGCGATCGAGGTGCTCCGGAACTTCGTCTTCGAGGAACAGCGCGGGGGCAGCCTCGTCGTCAAGGAACCCATCGGGGTGTGCGGCCTGATCACACCGTGGAACTGGCCGATCAGCCTCATCTCGGTGAAGGTGTTCCCGGCTCTGGCCACCGGCTGCACGATGGTGCTCAAGCCGTCAGAGCAGTCGCCCTTCAACGGCCAGGTCTTCGCCGAGATTCTCGACGAGGCCGGAGTTCCCGCAGGTGTCTTCAATCTCGTCCAGGGCGACGGCCCCGGCGTCGGGCGCGCGCTGTCCGGGCACCCCGATGTCGACCTGGTGTCGTTCACCGGGTCGACACGCGCAGGCATCGACGTCGCGGCCAATGCCGCTGCCGGTGTCAAGCGAGTCACGCAAGAACTCGGCGGCAAGGGTCCGAACATCATTCTCGACGACGCCGACTTTGCCGAGAACGTCGGCAAGGGTGTCGCGACGATGATGATGAACTCTGGTCAAACCTGCAGTGCTCCCTCGCGAATGCTGGTCCCCGGAGAGCGCATGGAGGAAGCCATTGCCGCCGCACGCGAGGCGGCCTCGAAGGTGACGGTGGGCGACCCGACCGGCGATGCCGCGATCGGTCCCGTTGTGTCGAAGGCCCAGTTCGAGAAGGTTCAAGGTCTCATCCAGAGGGGCATCGACGAGGGTGCGACCCTCGTGGCCGGTGGTGTCGGGCGGCCCGAGGGTCTGACCGCCGGCTACTTCGTGCAGCCCACCGTCTTCGCCGATGTCAAGAACGACATGACCATCGCGCGCGAGGAGATCTTCGGCCCGGTCCTCACGATCCTGGGTTACGACAGCATCGACCATGCGATCGAGATCGCGAACGACACCGACTACGGACTCGCCGGCTTCGTGGCCGGCACGGATCTCGAGCTGGCCCGACAGGTGGCACGACGGATCCGCGTCGGAAACGTTGCGATCAATGACGCGTTCGACTTCGGGGCGCCGTTCGGGGGGTACAAGAAGAGCGGAAATGGGCGCGAGTGGGGCGAGTTCGGCTTCCACGACTACCTCGAGATCAAGGGCATCCTCGGTTACACACCCGAGGACGGCAATTGACATGGCTGCCGCCGACACGAGCGTTCTGGTCGCGCATCACGAGATCCGAACGTGCATCGTGCGCCTCGCCCGCGGGGAGGACCGTCGAGACAGCAAGGCGGTCAGCTCCTCGTTCTGGCCCGACGCCATCGTGGATTTCGGGATCTTCGCGGGCTCGTTCGACGACTATCTCGCATGGGTGATCCCGGGGTCTGACGCCGTTCTGGTCACCCAGCACCTGCTGGGGCAGACGCACATCGAACTGGACGGCGACACAGCCAGGGCCGAGACCCATGTCACCGCATACCACCGCGTCGACATGGGAACCGAAGAGCGCGACACCCTGCTCGGCGGGCGATACCTCGACCGGCTCGAGAAGCGCGACGGGCAGTGGCGAATCGCGGAACGCACCATGCTCTACGACTGGTCCCGCGACGAAGGGGTGTCCGCGGATTGGTCGCGGGGCCTAATGGGCACACCATTGCGCGGCGACCACTTCACCGGCAAGGCCGTTGGTGATCACAGTGAGGCGTTCTTCGGCGCGGGCCCCCTCGCCACGAACATGTAATCGACCATACGCAGGAGGAGTTCGGATGGGTGCGCTGTCCGGCAGGGTTGCTGTCGTCACCGGTGCGAGCCGAGGTATCGGCAAAGGCATCGCGCTGGCGCTCGCGGAGCACGGCGCCACCGTCTACGTCACCGGACGCACGGTGACCCCCGACGCGCACCCACTCCCCGGCACCGTCGGCGACACCGCCGCGGAGTGTGATCGTCGCGGGGGCACAGGTGTTGCGGTCCAGGTCGATCACGCGAACGATGAGCAGGTAGCCGCGCTTTTCGAGCGCGTCGAACGCGAGCAGGGCCGCCTCGACGTCCTGGTCAACAATGCATTCTCCCTCCCCGACGACCTGACCGAGCCCGAGCCGTTCTGGGAGAAGCCACTGTCGAATTGGGAGATGGTGGATGTCGGTGTGCGATCGAACTTCGTGTCGGCGCGGCACGCTGCCATGATCATGGCGCCCCAGAAGTCGGGACTCATCGTGGCCGTCTCCGGGTACACCGGCGTGGCGTACACCTACGGCGTCCTCTTCGGGATGGCCAAGTCCGCGGTGGATCGAATGGCACGCGACATGGCCGTCGAGTTGCAGCCGTACGACGTCGCATCCGTGTCGATCTGGCAGGGCCTGACCTTCACGGAGCGCGCCGAGCGGAACCTGGCGGCCATTCCCGGACTCACGGAGGGCGCCGCCACCCGCCCCGAGAACGGCTGCTCACCGGAGTTTGCCGGTCGAGTCATCGCCGCTCTCGCACAGGATCCCGCAATCATGAGCCGCTCAGGCGGAACCTTCATCACTGCCGAACTGGCGGAGGAGTACGGCGTCACAGATATCGACGGCCGCGAGATCCCGTCACTTCGATCGACCCGCGGCGAACCGATCTGGTCTCCGATCGCGGCAGCAGATAGTTCAGGGGTCGGAGTCGGGCCGACCTCATCTCCTTCCTCCCCACTGCAACGGAGTACATCATGAGCACGCCGGTGGCATCTCTCTCGTCCGACAGGGTCGCCAAGCTCGAGGCCCTATTGGATCGCCAGGAGATACTCGATACGCTGACCCGCTTCAGCCGGGCAATGGACCGATTCGATCGCGACCTGTTCCTCTCGGCCTTCCACACCGACGCGACGATCGCCGCGGGTAGTTTCGTCGGTGGCCCCGTCGACCTCTACGACTGGTCCACCGCGATGCACGCGCAGGGGCAGAAGGCCACCCATCACAATCTGCTGAACCACACCTGCGACCTCGACGGCGATACTGCCCACACCGAAACGTATTACCTGTTCGCAGCCCGAAACATCGACGACAGCAACTGGATTGCGGGCGGACGGTACATCGACCGCCTCGAACGCCGCGACGGCGAGTGGCGGATAGCCCTTCGCACCAACATCATCGAATGGTCGGGGATGGTTCCCTCGATGGACATTCCCTTCGCGGATGTCCCCGACATCTTCGCCAACGGTGCACCGTCCCGTACCACGACAGATCCGTCCTACACCCGCCCACTCACCAACGTCCGACAGCCGAACGTCCCGAGTTGACGCGGACGCATCGAAGAGAGGCACCATGCATACGCTTGCTACCAAGAAACTCGGAAACCTCGTCGGCGTGGAGGTGACTGACGTCGACATCGATCGTCTGCTCACCGATGACGGGCTCCCTGCAGCACTTCTCGACCTGCTGGAGCAGCACAGCGTCATTCTGTTCCGCGAACTGCACCTCGACGATCCTGCTCAGGTCGAGTTCTGCCGGAGGTTGGGCGAGCTCGCACTGTTCCCCAAGTACCGGATCCCGGAAATCATGGAGATCAGCTTCGAGCCCGACAATCCGAACAAGGAGTATTTCGCCAGCAACGACTACTGGCACATCGACGGTGCTCTTGACGCCATCCCGGCAAAGGCCTCGATTCTGACCGCACACGTGACAGCGGAGCAGGGTGGTGAGACCGAGTTCGCGAGCACCTACGCCGCCTACGAAGCCCTTTCGGACGAGGAGAAGGAGTATTTCGGCACGCTCCGGGTGGTTCACACGTTCGAGGCCATTCAGCGCCTGACATATCCGAACCCGACCGACGAACAGGTGAAGGAATGGGCTTCGCGCGCCGTGCGTGAACTCCCCCTCGTGTGGGAGCACGAATCCGGCCGGCGGTCACTGGTGTTCGGCGCGACTGCTTCCCACATAGTCGGGATGGACATCGACGAAGGCCGGGCGTTGTTGCGCGACCTCGAAAATCGTGCCACCGCACCAGAGCTGGTGTATCGACACACCTGGTCGGTCGGCGATACGGTGATCTGGGACAACACCGGGCTCGCGCATCGAGCCTGCGCTTTCGATCGCGCGAAGCCCCGCAGGATGCACCGTTCGACCCTCCTCGGTACCGAGGCGATCAAATGAGTGAACGCACCGCCATCGTGACGGGTGCGGCGTCCGGAATCGGTGAGGCGATCGCCCGGCGTCTTGCCGCCGACGGCAACCTGGTGGCGATCTTCGATCTCGACGGCGGCGCAGCAGAGTCCGTCGCCGCATCGATCGCCGGTGCAGGCGGTAAAGCACTCGGTCTGCAGGTGGACGTCACCGATCGCGACGCACTCGAGGCGGCCGTCGACGACGTGCGAGCACGACTGACTCCCCCGACGGTCCTGATCAACAACGCCGGGATGTCGATCCCGTCCCCATTTCTGGACATCACCGCCGACGCGTGGCAGAAATCGCTCGCCGTGAACCTCACCGCCACCTTCGACTGCTGCCAACTCGTAATCCCGGACATGATCGACGAGGGGTGGGGGCGCATCGTCAACATTTCCTCGTCGAGTGTGCACAGCGGATCCCCCGGCCTGTCCCCTTACGTGTCCGCGAAGTCGGGCGTCGTCGGGCTCACGAAGAGCCTTGCGCTCGAGTTCGGCAAATTCGGGATCACGGTCAACACGATTCCGCCGGGCTTCATCGACACCCCGATGTTGCGCAGCACCGTTGCCAAGGGATTCGTCGATCTCGATCTGCAGACCGCCAAGACGCCGGTAGGCAGGATCGGACAGCCCGAGGACATCGCCGCGACATGCGCATTCCTGGTGAGCGACGAAGCCGGCTACATCACCGGGCAGATGATCGGCGTCAACGGCGGACGCAACACCTGACCTGCCTCCGCCTTCCGCCCGAATCGAAAGGACACCTACGCACAATGTCCCGGATACCCCCTCTTCCCGAGGACGAGTGGACCGAAGAGATCGCAACCTACATCAACGGTTTCCGATCAGCCGTGGCGAGCACTCCGGACGAGGACAACAGGCAGCCCGGGACGAACCTGCTCGGAACCTTGGCGCAGCATCCTTCGCTGGCGATGGCGTTCCTGAGCTTCAACCGGCACCTGCTGGCACAGTCCACCCTGTCGGTCCGGCACCGGGAGCTTCTCGTTCTTCGTATCGCCCACCTCCGCCGCGCGGAATACGAATGGGCCCAGCACGTCATCCTCGCGGAGCGAGCGGGCATCACCGCCGGCGAGATCGCCCGCATCGAAGTAGGACCCGACACGGACGGCTGGTCGCCGATCGAGCGGGCGCTACTGACCGCCACCGACGAGCTGATCGGCGACGGCGCGATCGGCGACGATACGTGGGCTGTGCTCTCGGTCGAGTTCGACAGTCGGCAGCTGATGGACGTCGTGTTCACCGTGGGCTGCTACTCGATGCTCGCGACCGCGCTGCGCTCGTTCGAAGTCCGGCCCGAACCAGGTCTCGTTCCGTATCTGCCCGACCATCCTGTCTCCTCCCGCGACTGATTCGAGAAAGTGGGACGTACACGTGAAGAAGCGACATATCGGTGTCATCGCTGCAGTTGCTGCACTTGCCCTGTCGGCGTGCAGCTCCGACGGCGGGGACAACAGTGCCGGAGTCACTCCCAGCGGTGAGCCGATCGTCATCGGCGCGTTGGCACCGATCAAGGGCGCGTCCGCGTATCCGCAGACGGCGTACGGTCTCGAGGCCGGCGTGCATTACGTGAACGAAGTGCTCGGTGGTATCGACGGGCGGCCCCTCGAAGTCGATGTGTGCGGGGGCGATGGCAGCCCCGAGACCGCGATCAGCTGCGCCAACGGCTTCGTCTCGAAGGGCCTGCCGCTCGTGATCGACGCAGTCGACCAGAGCATGGGTGCGGCGGTGCCGATTCTGGCGTCGGCGCAGATCCCCATCGTCGGGACGCTCGCGGGATCGTTCGTCGCGGATTCCGCCGAATACGGGCAAGCGTTCTACTTCACCGGGCCGGTGTCGTTCGCCGCGCTCTCGAGCATGTCGGTGCTCGACACCATGGGGAAGACCACTGCTTCGCTCGCTGTCAACGAGTCGCCCACTTCCCACGCGTACGTCGATGATCTGATCATGCCGATCGCCGACAAGATGGGGATCGACGTCGCCGTCCAGTACCCGCCGGCTTCGGGCGCCAACTTGAATGTCGTGGCAGCGACGCAGCTTTCCGACGACCCGGACATGGCCGGCGTCATCGCCCTCCCCGAGGACGGCTGCACCGGCCTGTTCCAGGCTCTGCGCCGGCAGGGTTACGACGACACGATCCTGGCAGGATCCTGCTCACAATTCATCGACGATATGGGAGCCGATGCCGCAGGCATCGTCACCCAGCCCCGGCTGTGGGTGCCTCTCGCCAAGGACTCCGCGCCCGCCGAGGTACAGGAGCAGTTGGACATCTTCGCGGACTCCATGGACGCCGTCGGATACGGCGACGAACTCTCCTCTCGGTCGATCTACACATTCGCGGCCGTGGTCAACATCGCGGAGATCATGTCCGGGTCGGAGGAGATCACCGCGACCACCGTCACCGACACCTTCAAGGGACTGAAGGATTTCCCGACGTTCGCCGGCCCGACCGTGACCTGCGACGGGCAACAGTGGCCCGGTGTGGCTACCACGTGCAATGCGCAGGCGATCTTCTTCGAAGTGCAGGAGGACGGAACGCTGCGGTCAGTGGAGGACGCCGGATACATCGATCTCGATCCTTCGTTGATGCCCACCTCCTGACGGCCGCCCCCTGCGCGAGGAGGCCGTTCGACCCCGTCGACGACAGACACGCAGTTGACGACATACCCGCAACGGAGTAGCGCATGAGCACGTATCTGCAGTTCATCGTCCTGGGGTTCGGCCTCGCCGCGGTATACATCGGCCTCGCCAACGGATTGCTCCTCGTCTATCGCTCGACGGGGATCATCAACTTCGCGCAAGGCGCGACCGCGATGTGGGGTGCGTACGTCTACGCGCAGTTGCTCATCGACGGCACGCTGGTCCTGCCGATCGGCAGTATCGAATTCGACGAGGCGCCATCGGTACCTGCTGCCTTGGCGATCGGCCTGGTGATGGCGGTCCTGCTCGGGGTCGTGACCCACTACCTGGTGTTCAGGCCGGTGCGTCGTGCACCGGCCCTGGCCCAGGTGGTGGTCTCCGTCGCGCTGATGCTCACCGTCCAAGCGTTGGTGGTCATCAGATTCGGGCCGAACAGCATCCCGATCGAATCGATGATCCCGTCCGGGTCGATCTCGCTGTTCGGCACCTCCGTGTCGTCGGCGGAGATCGTGATGGTCGCGATCATGGCCGTGTTCTCGGTGCTGATCTGGGCATATTTCCGCTTCACCAGGGCCGGCGCAGCAACTCGCGCGGCAGCGGAGAACGAGCGGGGCGCCACGCTTCTGGGGTTCTCACCGGATCGGCTCGCGGCGATCGCGATGGTCATGGCCTCGGTGGTCAGCACGATCGGTGTCCTGCTCGGGGCGTCCCTGACGGGCCTCAATCCGCTGAACTACTCCCTGCTCGTCGTTCCGGCGCTCGCGGTGCTCCTGGTTGCGCGGATGGAGTCTGTCGCGACGATTGCGATCGCGTCGCTGGTGCTCGGGGCGTTCCAGTCGGTGCTCAACCTGCTCGCCGGTGAGAGCTGGTGGCCCACGTGGGCGCAGTCCGGCGTCGATCAGGTCGTGCCGTTCTTCGTCGTCATCGTCGTGCTGTTCGTGTTCGGGGGGCGGTTGCCCTCGCGTGGGTCACTGCAGACCGTCAAGCTGCCGGACGTTGTGGTGCCGCGCTTCCGTCCGATCCCCGCCGCACTCGTGATCGTCGTGACCGGTGTGCTCCTCGCGGTATCGTCCGGCACCTATCGATTCGGTCTGACGTACTCGATCATTCTGATGCTGCTGGCGTTGTCGTATGTGGTCATCACCGGCTACCTCGGCCAGATCTCCCTCGCGCAGGCGGCGTTCGCCGGTGCAGCGGGGTTCACCCTCTCGAAGGTGACGACGAACTGGAGTATGCCGTTCCCGATCGCGCTCGTCTTCTGCTCGCTCGTGGCCGCGCTGCTCGGCATGCTGGTGGCGTTGCCCGCCTTCCGGATTCGTGGTGCTCAGCTGGCCATCGTCACCATCGCTGCAGCACTGGCGATCGAGCGGTTCATCTTCAACAACTACAGTCTGACGCCGCCGTCAGGGAATCCGATCGCGAACCCCACGCTGTTCGGCCTGAACCTCGGTGTGCGCGAGGGCAGCGATATCGCACGGCTGTCGTTCTCGTTCACGGTCCTGATCGTCGCGGCGATCACGGTGTGGGCGTTCATCCGGATCGCCTCGGGCGACACCGGGCGTGCCTTCCTCGCAGTGCGGGCGAACGAGCGGGCCGCCGCGGCCGCGGGAATCGACGTCCGGTCGACCAAGCTCATCGGGTTCGGACTGTCCGCGTTCATCGCCGGGGTCGCAGGCTGCCTCATCGGATACAGCGCCGGTCAGCTCTCGGCCGAGTCGTTCACCGTGTTCGTCGGGCTGCAGGTGCTGGCGGTCGCGTATCTCGGCGGCATCACCTCGTTCAGTGGTGCGGCGATCGCAGGCATCATCGGTCCGCTGGGAATCGTCTACGTGCTGGTACACAACGTCTTCGACCTGGGCGACTACTACGCTCTGATCTCCGGGATCGCGCTGATCATCACTGCGATCCTGAATCCGATCGGAATCGCCGGTGAGGCAGGCAGACTCAGCGCTCTATTACGTGCCAGGCTGCGCGACCCAGCAGTCGCGACAGATTCTCCCGTTTCCGAAACCGGCGACGAGATCGACCACGGAAAGGTGACGGTGGCAGATGCCTGACTCCACGAAAATCCCTCCCGCACGAGCTGATTCCATTCTTCCTGATTCCGGATCTCCCGATGAGGCGCGAGGCGGGTTGTCGGCGCGGGACATCACCGTGCGCTACGGCGGTGTCGTGGCAAACGAGAACGTGTCGCTGGAAGTGCATCCCGGCGAGATCGTCGGCCTGATCGGACCGAACGGTGCCGGTAAGACGACATTCGTCGACGCAGTCACCGGATTCATCGACTACGAGGGAACGATCAGCGTCGACGGCACTCCGATGAACGGACTCCCGCCGCATCGGCGTCGCCGCACCGGTCTCTCGCGCACATGGCAGTCGGGTGAACTCTTCCCGAACCTGGCCGTGAACCAGAACGTCATCGCGGCGATGCGGCCGGGCGGTCTCACGACGCTGTGGCGCGACCTGATCGGGCGTCGGCGGGGCGGCCCCGACGAGACCGTGGATGCAACGCTACGAGCGGTCGGGCTCGCCGACGTCGGATACACTCTCGCAAGGGATCTCACGCTCGGGCAGCAGAAGCTCGTCGGTGTCGCGCGCGCACTCGTCGGTAATTGTCGCGTCCTCCTGCTGGACGAACCCGCTGCAGGCCTCGACAGTCAGGAGAGCGTCGAGTTCGCCGAACGCATTCGGGCGGTCGTCCGGAACGGGCCCGGTGCCCTGCTGATCGACCACGACATGTCGCTGGTACTGGGAGTGTGCGATCGCATCTACGTCCTCGAGTTCGGCAAGGTCATCTTCTCGGGAACTCCGGACCAGGCCAGAAAGGATCCCGCCGTGATCGCTGCATATCTGGGCGCGCCGATGGAGACCACCCATGGCTGATGCTGACTCCACAGACACTGCCCCGGTCCTCACCGCAGAGGCTCTCACCGCCGGATACAACGGCGTCGTCGCGGTCGCCGACGTGAACCTCTCCGTCGCGGCCGGTGAAGTGCTCTCGATTCTGGGGCCCAACGGCGCCGGAAAGACCACCACCCTGTTGTCGCTCGCCGGTGTGCTCCCCACGATGAGTGGACAGGTGACGGTCCTGGGCCGGCCGGTGGACAGCAGCCGGCCCTACCGGATGGCGCGCAGAGGCATGCGCTTCGTCCCCGACGACCGAGGGCTGTTCCCGTCCATGACGGTGCGTGAGCATCTCCGGCTGGCCCGCCGACGACCCGACCAGCGCCGCGAGCAGGCGGTGTTGGAGCGTTTTCCTGCCCTGGCGAAGCTGCGGTCCCGGACAGTGGGGCTACTCTCCGGCGGCGAGCAGCAGATGCTGGCGATCTCAGTGGCACTGCTCGCCGAACCGCGATTGCTCATGGTCGACGAGATGAGCCTCGGGCTGGCGCCGATGGTCGTCGAGCAGATGCTGCCTGCCATCCGCGACCTGGCCCGCGCGGAAGGAATCGGCGTCGTGCTCGTGGAGCAGCATGTGGGTCTCGCGCTGGCGGTGTCCGACCGGGCGCTTGTTCTCAACCACGGCCGGGTAGTGCTCGAGGGCAAGGCCGATGCACTCCTTCGCGAACGTGATCGGGTCGAATCCGCGTACTTCGGCGCCGGTGAGTTCGCCGACGAGGAACGTGACAGCGAACGAGCGTGAGAGCGTGGTCTAGGCCTCCGCAGCGAGCTGACCGCAGGCTGCGGCAATTTCCTGGCCGCGGGTGTCGCGGACGGTGCAGGAGACACCCTGCGCGATCACCCTGCGGACGAACTCCCGCTCGACAGGTTTGGGACTGGCGTCCCATTCACTACCGGGGGTGGGATTGAGCGGGATGAGGTTGACGTGCACGAGCGGCCCGAGAGCCTTGCGCAGCTTCTTGCCCAGCATGTCGGCGCGCCACGGCTGATCGTTCACGTCGCGGATCAACGCGTACTCGATCGAGACCCGGCGGCCGGTCTTGTCGGCGTAGTACCGGGCGGCGTCGAGAACCTCGGCGATGGGCCATCGATTGTTGACCGGCACGAGGGTGTCGCGGAGTTCGTCATCCGGTGTGTGCAGGGATACGGCGAGGGTGACGTGCAGGCCTTCGTCTGCGAGCTTGCGGATCGCGGGGGCGAGTCCCACTGTCGAGACCGTGACCGACCGCTGCGACAGTCCGAAGCCTTCGGGCGCGGGCGAGGTGATCCGGCGAACGGCTGCCACGACCCGCTTGTAGTTGGCGAGCGGCTCCCCCATCCCCATGAACACGATGTTGGACAAACGACCAGGACCACCTGCGACATCGCCATCGCGTAATGCCGCCGCGGCTGCACGGACCTGATCGACGATCTCCGCCGTCGTCAGATTCCGGTCGAGCCCGCCCTGCCCGGTCGCGCAGAACGGGCACGCCATTCCGCAACCGGCCTGGCTCGAGATGCACAGCGTCGCGCGTTCCGGGTAACGCATGAGGACACTCTCGAGGAGTGTTCCGTCGCCCGCTCGCCACAGCGTCTTGCGGGTTTCTCCTCCGTCGCAGGCGATGTGCTTGACCGGGGTCAGCAAGGATGGGAACAGTGCCGCACCGACCTTCTCGCGCACGGCTGCGGGGAGATCGGTCATCTTCTCCGGGTCGGCCTCCAGCCGGCCGTAGTACTGGCGGGCGATCTGGTCGGCACGGAAGGCCGGAAGCCCCAGTTCCTTCACGGCCTCACGTCGCTGCGCTGCATCGAGATCAGCGAGGTGCCGCGGGGGCATGCCGCGCTTGGGAGCATCGAAAACGAGGGGCAGAGAGGAAGCCATAATGGTCCATTATCCCATGCTTTGCGACCGGGCTGTTCGATCTGAACTGTGATACTGACCCCGATACCCCTGAATTCGTGCCTCCCTGAAATTCGGGCGCCGATAGGGGGAAGATCGAATGATGACCACCCGTATTGCTCCCGAATACGCCAGATCTTGGCTTCTCGTTCCGGGTAATGTCCCGGAACGGTTCGATCCTGCCGCGACCTCCCCGGCCGATGCAGTAGTACTCGACCTCGAGGACGCGATCGCCGACGACGGCAAAGCAGCCGCCCGCACCGAAGTCGTCGAGTGGCTGCGCGACGGCGGCAGGGCATGGGTGCGTATCAACGACGCCACCACGTCGCACTGGTGCGATGACGTCGACGCCCTGGCAGGCGTGCCCGGACTCGAAGGAGTCATGCTCGCGAAGGCCGAGAGCGGCCATCAGGTGGACGCCACGGCCGACGCGCTGCCGGACGACACCAAGATCCTCGTGCTGATCGAATCTGCCATGGGACTCGAAGCAGCACCAGAGATCGCCCGTGCCGAAGGTGTGTTCCGTCTGGTGTTCGGTAGTGGCGACTTCCGCCGCGACACCGGGATGAGCGCGTCGCCCCTCGCCATGGCCTATCCGCGCTCGAGGTTGGTGATCTCGAGTCGCGCCGCACGATTGCCCGGACCGATCGACGGTCCGTCCCTGACCGACGATGCGGCGATCCTCGAACAGGAGGCGCAGCTGACCCAGTCGATGGGTATGACGGGGAAGCTGTGCATGACTCCGGATCGGGCGAGGTTCCCCAATGCTGCGCTGAGCCCCAGCGCCGACGACATCGGCTGGGCTCGTACCGTCATCGATCGTCTCGGTGAGGACGGGCACGGCGTTCAGGACGGGAGCGACCTGCCGATGCTGGCACGAGCCAAGAAGATCAAGAAACTCGCCGGGGTCTTCCATCTGTAGGGGGCGCCCCCGAACCGCCCACTTCGATGCCGCGCGGCTTGCGCCGGATGTGCAGGCGGTAGCGCACAGCCAGGGTGGTTCCAGGTGTCTCCCGGATCGCGCGCGCTGCAACCTTCGGACCGAACTCGATTCCGAGGACGCGCTCCAGCGTGTCACGGTCGGGGAAATTCCATTCGGTGTCGATTCGCCGTAATGAGAATCCCTGGGCGTCGAAGAATGCCTCGACGGCATGTGGCCGGTAGTGCCGAAGATCGGCACGCATCCATTCGCCGTACGGGTGCGCTGTCGCGTCGAGATCGATGATCGCGAGTGCGCCGCCCGGGCGAAGGACCCGCATGGCCTCGGTGATACCTGCGCCGCAACCCGGCCCGAAGAAGTACGCGGTGCGGGCGTGGACGAGATCCACCGAGCAGTCCGGTAACGGCAGCTGCGCAGCCGATCCCGGCAGGACCCGGACCGCGTCGAGGTGACAGACCCTCCGCCGCGCCGACTCGACGAGCGGAGGGTGTGGTTCGACCCCGGCCACGGACCGGGCCTTCTTCGCGAACATCGTCAGGTGGAACCCGGAACCGCAGCCGACGTCGACGACATCGCGGCCAGCCCAGTCCGCGTCCTCCTCCAGCGCCGCGTACACGGCGCCGTGGGAGTCCTGGGCCCGGTTCTCCTCCTCGTAGACCGAAGGCCAGTGCCAGATATTGGGGCTGGCGATCACGCCTCTGTCGTCGCTTCGATGTCCGTCCATCGGATCTGTGAGCACCGACCTAGACGAAGATCGTGAGGATCAACCAGGTCACGAACGCCGAAGGGAGGATCGAATCGAGCCGGTCCATGATGCCACCGTGCCCGGGCAGAAGTGTGCCCATGTCCTTGATACCGAGGTCGCGCTTGACCTGCGATTCGATCAGATCACCAGCCGTAGCAGTCAACACGAGGACGACGCCGAGGACCGCACCGATCCACCACTGTCCGTCGAGCAGGAACATGACGGTGAGGATTCCGACTGCGACACACGCGACCAGGGATCCACCGAATCCTTCCCACGATTTCTTGGGACTGATCGCGGGTGCCATGGTGTGCTTGCCGAACAGCACGCCTGCGGCATAGCCACCGATGTCCGAGGCCACACACACGAGCATCAGACAGAACACTCGTGCGGCACCCTGGTCTTCGAGAACCATCAGCGTTGCAAAGGACGCAAGCAGCGGTAACCACGCCACCGTGAACACAGCGACCGCTGTGTCGCGCAGGTAATTGCGCGGCTGTGCGGTAAGTCCGTGATCGAACAGCCGCCAAAGCATCGTCACCACGACAGTCCCCGCGAACGCTCCGAGGACACCGGCGGTTCCGTAGGGCCATCCCAGCCAGATGATTGCCTGGCCACCGAGCAGCAGCGGAAGGCGCGGTACGAGCACACTCGCCTCGCGCAGACGCTTGGTGACTTCCCACGTCGCGATCGCGATCGCGGCCGCGACCACACCGAGCCAGGCTGTGGGAGCGAACAGCAGGATGACGATGACGAGCGCGCCCAGACCGGCCCCCACCGCTACTGCAGCAGGGAGGTCGCGGCCTGCACGTGACGTCTTGACGGGCACTGTCGCGGTGTCGGGCGGTGATGCTGCTCCAGCAGCGGCGACGTCGGAGGTGTCCCCGGCGTCGAGTGGAAGCTCCGGGTCGGAAGACCCGTCGGCTCTGCCCACCGTCAGACCTCCATCAACTCGGCTTCCTTGTGCTTGACCAGGTCATCGATCTGCGCCACGTACTTCGCCGTGGTCTTGTCGAGCTCCTTCTCCGCGCGACCGACCTCGTCCTCGCCTGCTTCGCCGTCCTTCTGGATGCGGCCGAGTTCTTCCATCGCCTTGCGGCGGACGTTCCGCAGAGCGACCTTCGAGTCTTCACCCTTGGCTTTCGCCTGCTTGACTAGCTCACGGCGGCGCTCTTCGGTGAGCTGCGGCACGGAAATCCGGATGATGTTGCCGTCGTTGGTGGGGTTGACCCCGAGATCCGAGTTGCGGATAGCGGTTTCGATCGCACCGAGCTGCGACGCCTCGTACGGCTTGATGATGACCATCCGCGCCTCGGGCACGTTGATGCTGGCGATCTGAGTCACCGGGGTCGGCGACCCGTAGTAATCGACGACGATCCGGTTGAACATTCCCGCGTTCGCGCGGCCGGTCCGGATACCGCCGAGATCGTCCTTGGCCACCGTGATGGCCTTCTCCATCTTCTCCTCTGCCTCGAAGAGAGCTTCATCGATCACGGCAGTTCCTCCATGTTCCGTTGTCCAATCATGACCGTACGAGCGTTCCGATCTTCTCACCGGCGACAGCACGAGCGATATTGCCCTTGGTCAGCAGATTGAAGACCATGATCGGCATGGCATTGTCCATGCACAGGCTGAACGCGGTCGCATCCGCGACCTTGAGGCCGTTCTCGATGACCTCACGATGGGTGACCTCCTCGTACAACTCGGCATCGGGATCGATGCGAGGATCCGCGGAGTAGATTCCGTCGACGGCTTTGGCCATCAGAACGACATCGGCACCGATCTCGAGGGCACGCTGTGCGGCCGTGGTATCGGTGGAGAAGTAGGGCATACCCATACCCGCGCCGAAGATGACTACTCGGCCCTTCTCGAGGTGCCGCCGTGCGCGAAGCGGGAGATAGGGCTCGGCGACCTGACCCATCGTGATCGCCGTCTGCACCCGGGTGTCGATACCTTGCTTCTCGAGGAAGTCCTGGAGCGCGAGGGAGTTCATGACGGTGCCCAGCATGCCCATGTAGTCCGAGCGGGCGCGCTCGAGTCCACGCTGCTGAAGCTCCGCGCCCCGAAAGAAGTTGCCGCCTCCGATGACCACGGCGACCTCGACGCCGCTACGCACGACCTCGGCGATCTGCTGCGCGACGGTCGTCACGACATCGGGGTCCAGGCCGACCTTGCCGCCACCGAACATCTCGCCGCCGAGTTTGAGAAGCACCCGGCGGAAACCGGGCCGATCGTGGGCATGCTCGGACATGACTCTCCTCTGGTTGCGCATGAATCGGCCCTTTCATCCTGCCTCATTCACCCGGTGGAACCGAGACCGGGAGCGAGGCTACACGCTGCGGTCACCGCCGGAGGCCGGTCGACCGGAGGCGCCGGACACGCCACGACCCCGCCGGCAAGAGCCGACGGGGTCGATCGGTGCGTGGACTAGCTGGCGCCGACCTCGAACCGCACGAAGCGGGTCACGGTGGCCCCGGCTTCGTCGAGGATCGCCTTGACGGTCTTCTTCGAATCCGTCACCGACGACTGCTCGAGGAGCACGACGTCCTTGAAGAAGCCGTTCACGCGGCCTTCGACGATCTTCGGCAGAGCCTGCTCCGGCTTGCCTTCCTCTTTTGCGGTCTCCTCGGCGATACGACGCTCGCCTGCGACGACGTCCTCGGGAACCTCGTCGCGGGTGGTGTACTTCGCTTTGAGAGCAGCGACCTGCATGGCAGCGCTCTTGGCAGCCTCGGCTGCCGCGTCGCCTTCACCGGTGTACTCGACGAGCACGCCGACAGCGGGGGGCAGGTCCGATGCACGCTTGTGCAGGTAGACCGACACCTGGCCGTCGAATGCTGCGACGCGCCGGATCTCGAGCTTCTCACCGATCTTGGCGGAGAGCTCCTGAACCAGGGCGTCCACGGTCTTGCCGTCGACCTCGACGGCCTTGAGTGCCTCGACGTCGGCCGGGCGGGCCTCCGCAGCAGCAGCGACGATCGTGTTGGCGAGAGCCTGGAACTCGTCGTTCTTCGCGACGAAGTCGGTCTCGGAGTTCAGTTCGACCAGAACGCCGTCCTTGGCGACGACGAGGCCTTCTGCGGTGGAGCGCTCGGCGCGCTTGCCCACGTCCTTGGCACCCTTGATGCGCAGCTGCTCGACGGCCTTGTCGAAGTCGCCATCGTTGTCGGCGAGAGCATTCTTGCAGTCCAGCATTCCGGAGCCGGTGAGCTCGCGGAGACGCTTGACATCAGCGGCGGTGTAGTTCGCCATCTTGAGCGGGCCTCCTGTGTCTGTGGTGAAAAGTCTAGGGGTGCGGATGGCGCCGCGTGGTGCGGGCCGGGCCGCGATGCAACGGCCCCGACCATGATCTCTCGATCGTCCGGTCGGGGCCGTGCAAACGGATCAGGCCTCGGGGGCTGCGTCCGCGGCGGGTGCTTCCGCGTCGCCGGTGGAGGCGGCCTGCGCGAGCAGTTCCTGCTCCCACTCGGGCAGCGGCTCTGCCGTTGCGGCCTCGGGCTTGGCGTCGGCGTCGGAGTTCTTGCCGGCGCGGGCCTGGAGGCCCTCGGCGACTGCGGACGCGACGACCTTGGTCAGCAGCGCCGCGGAGCGGATCGCATCGTCGTTGCCCGGGATCGGGAAGTCGACGAGGTCCGGATCGCAGTTGGTGTCCAGGATTGCGACGACCGGGATGTTCAGCTTGCGAGCCTCACCGACAGCGATGTGCTCCTTGTTGGTGTCGACGACCCACACGGCCGACGGAACCTTGGCCATGTCGCGGATGCCGCCGAGGGTCCGGTCGAGCTTGTTCATCTCACGCGTGAGCATGAGGATTTCCTTCTTGGTGCGACCCTCGAAGCCACCGGTCTGCTCCATGGCCTCCAGCTCCTTCAGGCGCTGCAGGCGCTTGTGGACGGTGGAGAAGTTGGTGAGCATGCCGCCGAGCCAGCGCTGGTTCACGTACGGCATACCGACGCGAGTGGCTTCTTCGGCGATGGATTCCTGTGCCTGCTTCTTGGTGCCGACGAAAAGGATCGTTCCACCGTGAGCGACGGTCTCCTTGACGAACTCGTACGCCTTGTCGATGTACGTCAGGGTCTGCTGCAGGTCGATGATGTAGATGCCGTTGCGGTCGGTGAAGATGAACCGCTTCATCTTCGGGTTCCAGCGACGAGTCTGGTGTCCGAAGTGGGCGCCGCTGTCGAGCAGCTGCCGCATAGTTACAACAGGCATGCCTGTTTCTCTCTTTCGTGTCGGTTGCCGCGGGTGATCTTGCGATCCCCGCCCTGGCGTCCGCATGACCGCCGACCCTTGCGGGACCGGCGACGGCCATCTACGGTGCATCCGTATAGACGGAGCAGCACCGATGCGCGGACGCGCGAAGTCGATCTGCGAACACAGACCGCTCGACAATCATACGGCTCCGACACCTCGAACTGCCAACCGCCTCGTCAGAGTGGTCTCTGGATCCGTTCCTGTGGACAACCGCGAAGTTGTCCACATTCTCCGTTCCGGACTATCGCACCCGTTTCCCGGGAGCGAGTCTGGGGAGTATGCGAATCACCGCACTTGCACTACTGGCCAGTGCCGCCTCCCTGATAAGCGCTGCGCCCGCTGCCGCAGACACATCCTTCGTCTGGCCTCTCGAACCACGACCGAAGGTGACCCGGCCGTTCGATCCACCCGCGGAGGACTGGCTGCCCGGCCATCGCGGCGTCGATCTCGCGTCGCACCCCGGCCAGACAGTGCTCGCACCAGGCGACGGGATCGTGGCATTCGCGGGATCCGTCGCAGGCAAGCCCGTCGTGTCGATCGATCACCCGGGCGGCCTGCGTACCACTTACGAGCCGGTCACCGCGACGGTGGCGGCGGGTCGTCGAATTTCTGCCGGTGATCCGCTGGGCACGGTCGAACCCGGACACGAGGGCTGCACTGCCGCGGCGTGTCTTCATTGGGGCCTGCGCCGCGACCGCACCACGTACCTCGATCCGCTCCCCCTCGTCGAGCGGCCGGTCATTCGCCTCGAACCGGTGTGACCGAGACGGCAGTGCGCGATCCATCGGCGTGCCGTGATCACCACTACAGGCGTGCCGTGATCACCACTGCACGGCGTGCCGCCCCGTCAACCTCGGGAAGTCGTCCGCGACCATGGCCGCGAGTTCGGCGAACGCCCGCCTGGTCGTGGGCCTCAGCAGGTTCAGGTCGATCTCGGCGCCCTCCGCAAGGTGCTCGTCGAACGGCACAACCTGGACGGCCCGGCAACGAGCAAGGAAGTGCTCGGTCAGCGCATCGAGGTCGATACTGGAGTTCCCAGGCCGCGGTGAGCTGATCACTACGACCGTCCGATCGACGAGGTCGCTGTAGCCGTGATGCTCGAGCCAGTCCAGTGTGGCGGCGGCGCTGCGGGCACCATCGACAGCCGGCGACCCGACGAGCACGAGGGCATTTGCCAGGTCGAGCACGCCCCCCATCGCGGAATGCATGATCCCGGTTCCGCAGTCGGTGAGAATGATGTTGTAGTAGACCTGAAGAACATCGATGACTCGACGATAGTCGTCCTCGCTGAATGCCTCCGACACCGCCGGATCACGCTCGCTGGCAAGCACTTCGAGCCGACTCGGCGCTTGCGAAGTGTGGGCACGCACATCCGAATACCGTTCGATACGGTCCGCAACCGCGATCAGATCTCGCACTGTCGACTGCGTCTGTTCCGGTACGCGCTGCGCGAGGGTTCCGAAATCCGGGTTGGCGTCGACGGCGATCACGCAGTCACCACGCATCGAGGCGAAGGTCGAGCCCAGCCCGACTGTCGTCGTGGTCTTGCCCACGCCGCCCTTGAGTGAGAGCACCGCGATGCGGTAATCGCCGCTGATCGGCTGCCGGATACGTGCGACGAGATCGTCGTGATCCGCATCCTCCGAGGACATTCCGGGATCGAACAGTCCCCCGGTGAGCCGATGCACACCGCGCCGCCATCCTCTGCTGGGCGCGCGCCGGGAACGACGGACGAGCACCCCCGACGCAAGGTCGAGGTTCGACGGCTGATGGTCCGGCGCCGTCGTAACCCTCGGAACCTGGTCGCGCATGACGTCCACATCATGGGTTTCGACCGGCGCGGCGGGTTCATGAACCGGTGCGGGCACCTCGATCGGCTCCGTTGCCGGGCCACGCTCCGATCCGGGCAGAGGCACGACTTCGGACACAGGTTCAGGCACGGTTGCCGCCTCGGGACCAGGCACGGTTGCCGCCTCGGGATCCGGCACAGGCTCCGTGTCAGGCACAGGTTCCGGACAAGACTCGGGTGACGGTTCCAGATCAGGCGCGGGCTCAGGCAGACCTTCGGGTGCCTGCACAACCGCTACGGGCTCCGGTACAACCGCTACGGGCTCCGGCGCGACCGGCACATGCGGCTCCGGATCCCGTTCCAGCGGGATCATCGAAAACGGCACCGACGCGGGGGGCGTGATCGAGGCAGGTGTTGAAGCGATCGGCGGAGCACTTGCCGGAGCCGGCAGTACTGCAGCGCCGCCGACCGGCTGCGACGGGGCTGCCGACCGCGATGTCGCTGTGGTCGGGACCGAGTCCGCCCCCGACCCCGTGTGCGGCGCCGGTTCGGCAGTGCCATCTTTCCTCACGCGTGCAGCACTACGACGCAGCCCACGTCGCGGCGTGACCGGCGCGGACCGTGCCTCAGGTTCGTCCTGCAACCACGCAGGCAACGCATGGTCGGACTCGTTTCGTGCCATTTGGATCCCCCCGATATCCCCCACTATCGATCGGCTGGACGCTACCAAAACGTGTCGGGCTGCGTAGCCGCAGGCGCGGGCGCGGCTCAGGCGCGGGGGTGCGCCTGCTCGTGGACCGCACGCAGTCGCGCAACCGACACATGCGTGTACAGCTGAGTGGTCGCGAGACTCGAATGACCGAGTACTTCCTGGACGACGCGCAGATCGGCACCGCCTTCGAGCAGATGGGTTGCTGCGGTGTGCCGCAGTCCGTGTGGCGCGAGGTCAGGTACACCGGGAACGGCCCCGGCCGCCTCGTGCACCACCGTCCGCACCTGCCGTTGCCCGATGCGACCGCCTCGCTTCCCGAGGAGCAAGGCGGGTCCCGAGGTCGCGGTCGCCAAGGCCGGCCGCCCGACGGCTACCCACCGTTCGAGGGCATCCGCGGCAGGCAGTCCGTAGGGCACTGTCCTTTCCTTGTTGCCTTTACCAAGCACTCGCACAACGCGACGTTCCGCATCCACGTCGTCGAGGTCGAGCCCGCAGAGCTCGCCGACACGGATACCGGTCGCATACAGCAGTTCGACGATCACGCGGTCTCGCAGCGCAACCGGATGCTCTTCCCGAGCGCCGGACTCTGCAGCCTCCATGACTTCTGCTGCCTGCTCCGCATGTAGCACCGTGGGCAGTGTGCGGCGCGCGCCCGCTGAGGCGAGACGTGTTCCCGGGTCGTGCTCGGCGCGACCAGAGCGGACCAGCCAGGTGGTGAAAGTCCTCACCGATGAAGTGCGCCTCGCAACCGTACTGCGTGCAGCACCGGAGGCGACCTGTCTCGACAGCCACGCCCGCAGCGTCCCGAGGTCGATATCGGACACCCGCGCATCAGGGTTACCTGCTGCGAGATGCTGGAGGAACGAGCGCACGTCCGATGTATACGCGCGCACGGTGTGCGCCGACCGGTTCGACTGCAATGTCAGATGCTCAGCAAAATCGTCGACATGGACGGCAAGCGCAGGAGGCAGCGCCGAGGCCGGATCGTGGTCCATGGGCACCACCGTGCGCGGTGTTCTGGGTCCGTGCAAGTCAACGCGCCTCGTTAGAGTTCGTTCGTGAGTAAAACGATCTCTTTGCCGATGCTGTGCGCACTGGCGCTCCTGTCGGCCACAGCGCCGCTGGCGACGGATATGTACCTTCCCGGTCTGCCGATCATGTCCGAGAGTCTCGGCACCTCTACCGTGGGAATTCAGCTCACGTTGACGACATTCATGGCGGGCCTGGGTATCGGCCAGTTGATCACCGGTCCCCTCTCCGACGGGTGGGGCCGTCGTCGCCTGCTCATCATCGGCACGATCGCGCTCGCATCGAGTAGCGCTGCGTGTGCGCTGGCACCGACCGTCGAGGTCCTCATCGGGGCGCGTGCAGTCCAGGGCTTCAGTGGAGGCATCGGAATCGTGCTCGCCCGCGCGGTCATCGCAGATCGTACGAGTGGCCACGAATCTGCTCGCTTGTTCAGCTTCATGATGATCATCGGTGGTATCGCGCCCATCGCCGCGCCGATCATCGGTGGTGCGCTTCTCGACCCGATCGGCTGGCGAGGTATTTTCTGGGTTCTGACCGGAGCGTCGATCGCGATGCTCGCCGGGGTTCTCGTGTTCATTCCCGAAACACTGCCACCCGAAAAACGACACGGCGGCGGGTTCGCAGCGCTTGCGGGCAACTTCGGCTACGTGCTGGGTAACCACCGGTTCATCGGATATGCCGCATCCTTCGCGCTCGGCTTCGGCGCGATGTTCGCCTACATCTCCGCATCACCATTCGTCGTACAGAACATACTGGGAATGTCGGCGACGCAGTTCTCGCTGGTCTTCGCAGTGAACTCGGTGGGATTGGTGACCGCGAACATCATCAATACCCGGCTGATCGGCAGGTTCGAAGTGCGGGCGCTTCTGCTGTTCGGTGTGACCCTCATGCTGTCCGCCGGAACGCTGCTGTTGATCACGACAGCACTCTTCGGAGCTCACCGCTGGCTTCTTCTACCACTGCTGTTTGCCGTTGTGTTCAGCCTCGGATTCACGATGGGCAATTCCACAGCCCTCGGTCAGGGCCAAGTACCGTCGGCTGCAGGCACCGGCTCGGCAATCATGGGCGCGTCCCAGTTCGGCCTCGCCGCGATCGTCTCACCGCTGGTGGGGTTGGGCGGGGAGGACACGGCCGTTCCCATGGCAATCGCAATCGTCGCCTCGGCGGGGCTCGCGATGACCGCCCTGCTCACGCTCACCCGCGAGCCCCGCATGTGACCATTCGAATCGGAGTCGGTCAGCCGGCCTCGCTCTCCGAGAGCTCACGCTTCCAGGTGCGGAAGCCTTCCTCGGTCCTGCCGCGACGCCAGTATCCGGAAATCGACGCGCGCGCGGAGGGCACTCCCCGTTCCTTACGCAAATATGGACGGATGTGCTTCATGACGCTTTCCGCCTCACCATGCACGAACACCTGGATGTCACCATCCGGCCACGGTAGTTCCCGCACCGCGGAAACGAGCGGTGCGTTGCCGTCGATACGGTCCGGACCGGCATCGCCCGCCGCGACACCTCGATGAAGCCATGTCACGGTCACGCCGGCCGGTGCGATCAGATCGAGTTCGTCGGATTCCCCGGCCACCTCGATGAACACCGCTCCGGCAGCGTGCGCCGGAAGTGATTCGAGCGCTGTCGCGATCGCGGGAACTGCTGTCTCGTCGCCTGCCAGCAAGTGGAAGTCCGCCGCAGGATCAGGTAGGTAGCCCGCTCCGGGCCCCCGGAGCACGACCTCGGTCCCCGGCTTGACGGAGCGCGCCCACGGACCGGCGATCCCTTCGTCCCCGTGGACGACGAAGTCGACCCAGATCTCCTCGGCGGCCCGGTCCACACGGCGCACCGTGTAGGTGCGTACGACGGTCTCGTCTCCCGCAGGCAGCTCGATCTTCACGTAGCTGTCGGTTTCGGGACGCGGAGTGAAGTCGGCGAACCCGTCACCTCCGAACACCACTCGAACGAAGTGTTCGGACACGACCTCCGTGCGCAGCACTGTCAGGGTCGACGATTTCGGGGCCTTGGGCGCCACCGTACCTCCTTATTAGGGTTACCTATCCTCGACGACACTACTCGGTCCTCGACGTCAGGCGCAGCAACCCGATGCCGGCCGACTACGCTCGAGACCATGAGCACCAGCGCGTCCGACATCGCCACCTGGATGATCGACATCATCAACACCGAACGCCGGGTCGGCCAGGCCGACATGGTCGACGCCATCGAATCGAAGTTCGGCTCGGAGTGGATCTACGTGGGCGACAGCGGTCACCCGTCGGTCGACCGGACCGTCCTCAAGGAGTTCCGCAAGGCACACCGCGGCGCCGTCAAGTGGCATCGCGAAGACCTTGCCTGGTACGTCGATGACAAGCCGGAAGCCGGCGCGGACGACAAGCCGGAAACCGGCGCGGACGAGTCCTCGGCGGCGCAGTAGCCACCCAGCGCTCACTCGGTCGAGCCGGTTCCCGCCGACGAACCCTTATCTGCCCGCTACCCGCGACCACCCGTCCTCGTCACGCTCGACGAGTCCCTCCATCTCCAGCAAGGGCAACGCCGCGCGCACGCGGTCGACCGGAACACCCGCAGACTCCGCTACCGCGATCGGTTCGCACGTTCCCACCGCAGGCAATGCCTCGTAGACGAGTGCCAGATCTCCCGAGAGGCCGTCGAGCGCCCGAACGAACCGGGCATCCCGGTCGTCGCCGGCTTCGAGGAGTGGACCGCATTCCTCGACGACTTCCCGTGCATTGCCCACCAGCCGTGCTTCGCCCTCACGAATCATTCGGTGACATCCCTGCGACGCCGCCGAGGTGACCGGGCCCGGCACCGCCACCACCGGCCGGCCCAGCCGCCGAGCCCACGCCGCCGTGTTACGGGCGCCGCTGCGCCAGCCTGCCTCTGCGACCACGGTTCCCGCAGACAGCGCCGCGATGAGCCGGTTGCGCGCAAGGAACCGGTACCGCGCGGGCACGGTGCCGGGCGGGTATTCGCTGACCACCAAACCTGATTCGGAGATTCCTCGCAGGAGCTTCGCGTGCGCTGCAGGGTAGGCCCGGTCCACGCCGCACGCGAGTATCGCAACGGTCGTGCCTCCCACTCCAAGTGCAGCGCGATGTGCTGCGGCATCGATCCCGAAGGCCGCCCCGGATACCACCGTCCACCCGTCGACGGCGAGGTCGCCTGCGATCTCTGCTGTCACGTGCTCGCCGTAACCGCTCGCGGCGCGCGTGCCCACGATCCCGATCGCGCGCTCGACGAGCTCATCGAGCCGTCGTTGCCCCCATACCCACAGCGCGAGCGGCGGCCCCTCCGCATCGGTGGCAGTGTCCAGCTGGTCGAACCCGAGCATCTGCCATGCGGGCCACTCGTCATCGTCCGGAGTGACGAGCCGCCCCCCGGCCCGATTCAAGCGATCGAGGTCGGTTGCGGCCGTATCGAGATGAACGCGAGCCGCGAGTTTCGCGGTGAGTTCGGCACCGGCCGAACCTTCCCGCAGTGAGTGCGCAACCTCCACTACTCCATGCTCGGCGATCGCCGCGGAGACCATCCTCGAAGCACCGAGCGTGACCGTCGAGAGATATGCCCACGCGTGCCGTCTCTCGTCGCTGTTCGGTGTCGCGTCGACGGTCGTCCCGCTGGTGGTTCGACCGGTCACGCGGCACCTCGATCCCGGAAGTCGAGCGCGGCGGCCACGTGGATCTCGCTGGGCCGGGAAGCTCCTTCCAAGTCGCAAAGGGTCCAGGCAACTCTCAATGCCCGGTCGGCCCCTCGTGCCGTGATCGCACCCTTACGCAGCGCCCATTCCACCGGCTTGACCACCGTGGCAGGCAACCGGAATTTCTGGCGAAGGGCCGGCCCCGGAACCTCCGCGTTCGTCGCCCACCCGAAGTCGTTCCACCGCTCCGCCGCAGCGGCACGCGCGGTCGCGACTCGGGTTCGTACATCGTCGGTGCTCTCCCCTGCCTCGCCCATCAGCGCACTCGTCGCGACCGATTGCATCCTCACCCGCAAGTCGACACGGTCGAGCAAGGGTCCCGACAGCCGTCCCAGATATCGGCGCCGCGCTGTGGGCACGCACACGCAATCGGCGTCGCGCGCCGGCGCGCACGGGCAGGGATTTGCTGCCAGCACCAGTTGGAATCGGGCGGGATATCGGGCGACGCCGTCTCGGCGTGCAATCCGAACCTCTCCGTCCTCGAGAGGTGTTCGCAATGCTTCGAGAGTCTTCGTTCCCATCTCTGCCACCTCGTCGAGGAACAACACTCCGCGGTGCGCGCGACTGACCGCTCCCGGGGTGGCCAGGCCCGTGCCACCACCGATGAGCGAAGCCACCGTCGCGGTGTGATGGGGAGCGATGAACGGCGGTTCTGTGACAAGGGGCCGATCCGCCGTGAGGGTGCCTGCCACCGAATGAACCGCGGTCACTTCGAGTGCGTGAGTTTCGTTCAGTTCGGGGAGGATTCCGGGAAGGCGCTGGGCCAGCATCGTCTTCCCGATGCCCGGTGGACCGGTGAGCATGAGGTGGTGGGCGCCCGCGGCAGCGACCTCGATCGCGCGGCGAGCCTCGTGCTGCCCGACGACTTCGCTGAGGTCGGCGCGGAGCGTTCGTGCGGGCGCCGCCCGCGGGTCGGGGCGTTCGAGCGGTCCGTCACCCTGTAGCCACAACACCACGTCGCGCAGACTGTCGGCGCCGTACACATCGATCCCCGCGACGAGTGACGCCTCGGTCATCATCGCGGTGGGAACCACTACTCGCGACCATCCGTAGTTGTTCGCCGTGACGACGGCTGGAAGTACTCCACGGATCGGTCGCAACCGGCCGTCGAGCGCAAGCTCGCCCAGCAGAATCGTTTTCGTCATCGGTTCGAGCGGTACGACATCGGCTGCGTTGAGCACCGCGCATGCGAGAGCCAGATCGTAGACACTGCCCATTTTGGGCAGTGTCGCAGGTGACAGCGCGAGTACCACCTTCGAGTCCGGCCATTTCCCACCGGAGTTGGACACCGCTGCGCGCACTCGGTCACGCGATTCCTGCAGCGCAGTATCGGGCAACCCGACCATCTTCACACCCGGCAATCCGCCACCGATGTCGGCCTCGATCTCGACCACGTGTCCGTCGATACCTGCCACGGCCACCGACCATGCCTTCCCCAGCGCCATCAGAACACCTGCTTACGGTGGGTGATTTCGGGGGCTTTCCCGCGAATCAGCACGACCGTCACGATGTCGATGCGGATGCGATCCCATCGCCGGTCCTGGTCGGCGAGCCACAAACCGGCCAGCCTCCGCAACCGCTCCGCCTTGACGCGCGTGACGGCCTCGGCCGGCGTACCGTACCCGAACCCGGTTCGGGTTTTCACCTCGACGAACACGAGGACCGCGCCGTCCTGCGCGATCAGGTCCAACTCGCCGTACCGGCACCGCCAGTTCCGTTCGAGAACCACCATTCCAGTGGACTCGAGGTGTTCTGCGGCAAGGTCCTCGCCGCGGATCCCCACATCTTGATTTCGTCCCATCCCTATCGCTCCTCCCTGCGTGCACACACTGTGCAGCAGCGAGATCGGGTGAGCGGACCGTCTCAGGCCCGATAGGGGAAATCTGTGGAGGAAACGACCGGTTGGGGACAACCGCCGAGGCATTGCCCGTCGTACGGCAACCCTGTCCGAGTTGTTTGTTACGGTGCGGGGCTCACCCCAGCTTGTCGGGCAGACGAAGTTCGGGTTTGTCGAGCTCTTCGATGTTGACGTCCTTGAAGGTGATCACCCGGACATGCTTGACGAACCGGGCGGGACGGTACATGTCCCACACCCACGCATCCGACATCCGAACTTCGAAATACACCTCGCCGTTGGCGTTGTGGGGCAGCAGTTCGACGGCGTTGGCAAGATAGAAGCGCCGCTCGGTTTCGACGACGTAGGCGAACTGACCGACGATGTCGCGGTACTCCCGGTAAAGCGAGAGTTCCATCTCGGTTTCGTACTTCTCGAGATCCTCGGCGCTCATCGGTCTCGGTGTCCTCCCACTCTGGTGTGTCCTGCCATCATCTCGCATCCGCTCCGGCTCCGACGAGCCGGCGTCGGAACGGTGCTTCGCCGCATGCTGCGGCCACGTTCGCCCATGATCTCCGATGCTCGGGTGACGGGCCGAGCTCGCGCAGTGCCGCCATGTGCACAGCCGTGCTGTAGCCCTTGTGTATCGCGAAACCGTACCCCGGATACGTTCGATCCAACTCGACCATGATCCGGTCGCGAGTCACCTTCGCAAGGACACTCGCCGCCGCGATGCATGACGCGGCGCCGTCCCCGCCGATCACCGGCAACGACGGCGCAGGCAGGCCCGGAACCCGGAAGCCGTCGGTGAGGACGTATCCCGGCGCGACCGGCAGACCCGCGACAGCGCGTCTCATCCCCTCGATGTTGGCCACGTGGATTCCGATGGCGTCGACCTCGTCGGCGGGCACCTCCACCACGCTCCACGCGCGCGCGCGGCGCACGATCGCGTCGTAGAGTTCCTCACGGGTCTTCTCGGTCAGTTTCTTCGAATCGTCCAGGCGATCCAGCGACGGGTGTGGTTTCGGCTCCAGGATGCAGGCGGCGATGACCAGCGGGCCTGCACACGGTCCACGGCCTGCTTCGTCGACACCGGCGACCGGGCCGAGCCCGCATCGCAGCAGCGTCGATTCCATCGTCCGTAGACCCGATGATCGACGGATCACCGGGCGCGGGGGCCAGGTACTCACGAAGGCATGATCTCCGGGGAATCGATGAGGCCCCATCGGCCGGGGGGCAGCACGATGAAGCGCGCCTTTCCGATGACATTCTCCAACGGAATGGACCCTTGATGCTCGTCACCGACGTGATAGCGGGAGTCCGCGGAATTGCTTCGGTTGTCGCCCATCACCCACACATGGCCCTCGGGCACCGTGACAGGACCGAAGCAGCGTCCGGACGGCACTTCGGTGTCGCACGTGACGACACCGGGTGTGAACGGGTAGTCCATCTTCACGTACGGTTCGTCGATCGGTTGTCCGTCGACGAGAATGCGGCCCTGGTCATCGCAGCACTCGACGGTCTGTCCGCCCACCGCGATCACGCGCTTGACGAGGTCGTTCTCGTCCGGCGGGACCAACCCGACGAGCGAGCCCACTTCCTGGAGTCCGCGTATGACCGTGTTGTCGGAGCGCGTCGAGGTGTAACCCTCGGACCACGAATCGGGTCCCTTGAACACGATGACGTCTCCGGGACGCGGATCACCGAATCGGTAACCGATCTTCTCGACGACGATGCGGTCGCCGGTGCACCCGGGGCAACCGTGCAGCGTCGGTTCCATCGATTCGGACGGGATCAGGTACACGCGGGCAACGAAGGTCTGGAGGAGGAAACTCAGCGCGAGCGCGACGACGATCAGGATCGGTAGTTCACGCCAGAACGATTTCTGCTTCTTCGTGTTCTTCTCGGTTCCGCGGTCGTCGCTCGAGTCGTCCGGTTCCTCCCTTCTGTGGTGGGCACCGCGCGTCCGGTTGTGTGCCGAGAGTCGGTCGTCGCCAAATCGGTTCGCGTCCGGCCCGGCCGGTTCGTGCGGTGAATCTGCCACCGGACAAGACTAGCGTCTACCCGAATCTCGTACCTGCAGCCACTGCTCGGCGGTCGATGAGTCGCACATGCTCACGGCAGTCCGACGAGGCGGCATTCGAACAGATACGACCGAGCCCGGCCCGGAAGTGAATCCGGGCCGGGCTCGTAAGGTATGCCGTCAAGCAGCGACGATCAGCGCTTTTCCTTGATCTTCGCAGCCTTGCCGCGCAGCTCGCGCAGGTAGTACAGCTTCGCGCGACGGACGTCGCCGCGGGTGAGGACGTCGATCTTCGCGAGGTTCGGGCTGTGCACCGGGAAGGTGCGCTCGACACCGACACCGAACGAGATCTTGCGGACGGTGAAGGTCTCGCGGATGCCGCCGCCCTGGCGACGAATCACGACGCCCTTGAAGACCTGCACACGCTCCTTCGAGCCCTCGATAACCTTGACGTGCACGTCGAGCGTGTCGCCGGGGCGGAAGTTCGGAATGTCGTCGCGCAGCGACTTGGCGTCCAGAAAGTCCAGGGTGTTCATCGGTGTTCTATCCTCTTGTTCGCTCGAGCAGAGGAACCTGGCGGCGACCGCCGTGAGGCGGGCTCGACCGGTTCGTGCCCAGATCAGGTAGGCGTGCCCGAACGGGGCAACCTGTCTATAGTGCCAGACTCCACCTGGTTGGGTGAAATCCCGGGTGCCCGGGCCGGGTGCACGGTCCTGTCGAGAACGGCCTCGGCCGCGATTCGTGAATGCTCGACGCTGCCGAGCACCGCTTCGAAAGTCGGGGCACCCGCAACGAGGTCCTGCACGAAGATCTTCGCTCGGATCACCGGTCTGCGGAATCTCCGCTCACGCGCGATCGCGCGAGACATCTTCCGTGTCTTGCCCTGGTAGCGCCAGCGGGCCCAGGGTGCCCCCGGCCGCGAGAGGCGTACCGCGCCGACCCAGAGCAACGGAACGATGAACAGTCCGACCAGACCGGTCCAGATCTTGCCCTTGGCCAGCACCACGCCGGCGAGCAGCAGATTCAGGAGCACCAATACCACCAGAACGAATCGGCTCGCCCAGTCTCCGCGATCGTCGAAAGTGGTGAGGTCGACGAGATCGAGGGGTTGCAGACCGAGCAGAAGCATCCCGGTCACAGCGATGGCGACGAACACGGCGTCGACGGAGACACGTCCTTCTTCCTCCCAATACACGTCGTGGAGATAGAAGATGAGCGCGAACTCGTCGAGCGTCAGGGCCGCTCCCACCCCGAACAGCGCGGCGAAAATGGCGATGACGGTCCTGGAGCCCACCTCGTACACCGAGATGAGACCGCCACCCGCGATGACCATCGTGATCACCCCGAACACCATGTGGTGAACGTGAAGTCCCCCTGGCGTGATGTTGCCGGGCCACCACCGCACCTTCGCCCGGATCATCCGCACGCTGATGCGGATGAACACGAATGCGACGACGAAACCCAGCAGGAAGCACAGCAGTGGCAATCGCCCCTGATCGATGATCTCGGTTCGGAGCAAGTTCATCATCGCGGCACCGACGCCCTCGTTTCGGCGACCCAGAAGTCTTCCGGCCGTGAAACCCGCACGGCTTTCAGCATCCCAGGCGCCGGTCGATCGCGGCGCGATACGACCGGCACGCGGGAACGGCTACTTGCCGAATCCTGCCCGACGAAGAGCGTCGGCCATCGATCCGGATGCAGGTGCGGTGTCGGGACGCCGGCTCTGCCTGCCACCACCTTGCTTGGCGCCCCGCTGTCCACGGCCACGGCTGCCGCCCTGTCCGCGACCGCTGCTCTGCTGACCGCGGGGAGCGGGCCGAGGTCCACCTTGGCGGCCACCGCGCGCGGCACCGCCGTCACTGTCGGATCCTGACGGGATCTCGTCGTCGAGGCGCAAGGTGAGACTGATGCGCTGTCGCGGAACGTCGACGTCTAGCACCTTGACCTTGACGACCTCACCCGACTTCACCACATCGTGCGGATCCTGGACGAAGCTCTTCGACATCGCCGAGACGTGCACGAGTCCGTCCTGGTGAACCCCGACGTCGACGAACGCGCCGAAGGCGGCGACGTTGGTGACGACTCCCTCGAGCACCATGCCCGGAGTCAGGTCTCCGACCTTCTCGATTCCTGCGGCGAACGTGGCGGTCTTGAACTCGGGACGCGGATCGCGACCCGGCTTCTCGAGTTCCCTGATGATGTCGGTGACGGTCGGCAGACCGAACTTGTCGTCGACGAAGTCCTCCGGCCGCAGTTCTGCGAGGAGAGCAGAACTGCCGATCAGTTCGAGGACGCCGGTGCCGCTCCGGTCGACGATCCGCCGGACCACCGGGTAGGCCTCGGGGTGCACTGCGGACGCGTCGAGCGGGTCGTCGCCGCCTGGGATGCGAAGGAAGCCCGCACATTGTTCGAAGGCCTTCGGGCCGAGTCGCGCGACGTCCTTGAGCGCCTTACGCGTGCGGAACGGGCCGTTCTGATCGCGGTGGGTGACGATGCTCTCGGCAAGTGATCCGGTGATGCCCGAGACTCGGGACAACAACGGGACCGAAGCGGTGTTGACGTCGACTCCCACGGCGTTCACCGCGTCTTCGACGACCGCACCGAGCGACCGGGCGAGCATCGTCTCGGACACGTCGTGCTGATACTGGCCCACGCCGATCGACTTGGGGTCGATCTTGACGAGTTCGGCGAGCGGATCCTGCAGGCGCCGCGCGATCGAGACCGCACCGCGGATCGACACATCCAGGTCGGGCAATTCCTGCGAGGCGTATGCGGAGGCCGAATACACCGACGCGCCGGCTTCCGACACCACGATCTTGGTCACGTTGGTGAAGCCGGACTTGGCGATCAACTCCGAGGCGAGGGCGTCGGTCTCGCGGGAGGCGGTGCCGTTGCCGATGGCGATGAGTTCGACACCGTGCTTCGCCACCAGAGCTGCAAGAGTCGCGAGCGCCTGGTCGTGCTTGTTGTGCGGCTGGTGCGGATAGATCGTCGTGTGGTCGACGACCTTGCCCGTCGCGTCGACAACGGCGACCTTGGTGCCGGTGCGGAAGCCGGGGTCGAGGCCCATCGTGGGGCGTGTTCCGGCCGGCGCTGCAAGCAAGAGGTCGCGAAGGTTCGCAGCGAACACGTCGACGGCGTCGCTTTCGGCGGATTGCTTGAGTCGCATCCGCACGTCGATACCCATCGACACCTGCAAACGGGTGCGCCACGCCCAGCGCACGGTGTCGAGCAGCCAGCGATCGGCGGCGCGTCCTCGGTCGGCGATTCCGAAGCGACCGGCGATCCGGCCTTCGTAGTACGACGGCGCCCCGGGCTCCTGCTCTTCGAGTTCGGGTTCCAGCGACAGACTGAGCACTTCTTCCTTCTCGCCGCGCAGCGCCGCGAGGATACGGTGCGAGGGCAGGTCGGCGAACGGCTCGGAGAATTCGAAGTAGTCGGCGAACTTCGCGCCTTCGGTTTCCTTGCCCGGCCGCACCGCGGATTTCAGTCCACCGCGTTGCCACATGGCTTCACGTAGCTCACCGACGAGGTCGGCGTCTTCGGCAAATCGTTCGACGAGGATCGCCCGGGCACCATCGAGTTGCTCGGCGCTGTACTGCGCGGGATCGGTGGTCGGATCGCCGATGAGTGCGTCGGCCACGGGCTCGTGTCCGGCCTCGCGGGCGATCTGAGCTTTCGTCCGGCGTTTGGGCTTGTAGGGCAGGTAGATATCTTCGAGGCGGGCCTTCGTCTCGGCAAGCATGATCTGTCCGCGGAGTTCGTCGTCGAGTTTGCCCTGCTCTTCGATCGATTCGAGAATCGCAGCGCGGCGTTCGTCGAGTTCGCGCAGGTACCTCAAGCGTTCTTCGAGGGTGCGGAGTTGGGCGTCGTCGAGCCCCCCGGTGACCTCCTTGCGGTAGCGAGCGACGAACGGCACGGTCGAGCCGCCGTCGAGCAGTTCCACCGCCGCAGCCACCTGGTTCTCGCGGACGTCGAGTTCGTCGGCGATGCGCCGGTTCACGGTGTCGAGTTGGGTCGTCACGACGATCGACCCTACCTTTATCCTTTCGTGTGGTCCCCGTGGCGCCACGAGCACCTGCTCGGCGGACACCGAACTTCGACTATCGGCGCGCTGCGCGTCGCACAATGGAATACAGGAGCATGCAATGACCCGGGATCGGTTCCGGTCGGGCTTGGCGTTGCTGGTCGTAGCAGCAACGTTGTCGGCGTGCGGCACGCCCCTGAACGGGTTGACTGCCCCAGGGTCCGAGGTGTCCGCTGCGGGCCTGCATGTAGCGGCCGGCGCCAGTACCGACATCACGACTCCGATCAGGATGGACGGGCTCGCAGACCGCATCGACACGGCGACACGACTCGCAGCCGGACGTGGCGCTGAGGTCACGGTAGCCGTCTTGGACCGCGATACAGGTGCGCGAACGGTCGGCGGCGTCGACGAGCCCATCGAGACTGCCTCGGTGGTCAAACTGTTCATCGCCGACGACCTGCTGTTCCGGGAAGGAATCGGCGAGATCCTGCTGACCGACGACCACTACGACCTGATCCGCGCCATGCTCACCCGGTCGGATGATTCGGCTGCGTCTCTGTTGTGGGATGCATTCGGCGGTCCCGAGATCGTCGCTCGTGTCGTCGAGCGGCACGCCCTCCGAGGAACGGTCGCCCCTGTCGACTTCTGGTGGAACACCCTCACCACCGCATCGGACATCTTGACCTGGTACGACCATCTGCTCGGCAGCACGGACGGATTCGACGAACCTGCCGGTGCCCGGATCATCGGGTATCTGCTCGAGTGGGAGCCCACTGGAGCAGATGGTTACGATCAGCAGTTCGGTCTGTCCGCTGGACTCCCGGACACGGTGGATCTCGGCTCCAAGGCGGGGTGGATGTGTTGCCTCGGATCACAGTGGATTCACTTGTCGACCGGATTCTTCGGCGACGACCACCGGTATGTGGTCGCCGTGTTGTCGCGGGAGACAGTGACCTACGAAGACCCCGAGTACGACGGCACGTTCCTTCCCGACACCTCGATGTACGACGCATCCGACGACGAGAGCGCCCGGCATGCACGCGACACGTTGACGATGGTGGTGGAGACCGTCTTCGGCTGATCCGGGCTCAGTCGCCGGTGAGCAGATCGGGACGTCGCTCGCGTGTCCGGGCCAACGACTGTTCGCGGCGCCACTGTGCGACCTTGCTGTGGTCTCCGGAGAGCAGGACCGGGGGAACTTCGAGGCCACGCCAGGACGCGGGCCGCGTGTAGCTGGGGCCTTCGAGCAACCCGTCGGAGAACGAATCCTCCTGGTGCGACTGTTGATTGCCGAGTACGCCGGGAAGCAGGCGTACGACTGCCTCGACCATGACCAGTACGGCGACCTCGCCGCCGATCAGTACGTAGTCGCCGATGCTGACTTCCTCGACGCGGACGCGTTTCGCAGCGTCGTCGAATACTCGTTGGTCGATGCCCTCGTAGCGACCGCACGCGAAGACGATGCGTTTCTCGGTCGACCACCGTTGTGCGGTGGCCTGGTCGAACGGCCTGCCCGCGGGTGTGGGGACGACGAGCAGCACATCCGAGTCGGTTTCGCTCTCGTCGACATCGAGGACGTCGTCGAGAGCGGGGCCCCAGACGGTGGGTTTCATGACCATGCCCGGTCCGCCACCGTAGGGCGAATCGTCGACGGCCTTGTGAACGTCGTGGGTCCAGTCACGCAGGTTGTGCACGCCGACCGAGATCAGACCCTTGTCGATCGCCTTGCCGAGCAGTGCCGCGCGTAGTGGTTCGAGATATTCCGGAAAGATGGTGACCACGTCGAGCCGCACAGGCTACTCGTTTTCCTCGGTTGTCCGGCGCAGCTTCGTTTCCCGCTGCTTCTTCGCCTTGGTAGGCGGTTCACCGAAATCGGGATCGAGCAGGCCGCCGGGTGGGTCGATCTCGATCATGCTGTCGGCGACCGACACCGTCGGAACGATCTCGGTGACGAACGGGATGAGGATCTCCCGGCTCGAATCGTCGGCGGGCCGGATTGCCAGAAGTTCGCCCGCGGCGGTGTGCAGGACCTCACGTACGGTGCCGATCTCGGTACCGCCATCGGGGCGGCCCGCCACGATCCGCACCGGCAAACCTTCGAGTTCGTGATCGTAGAACTCGTCGGGGTCGGAAGAGGGCGACAGATCGTCGCTGTCGACGACGAACAGGATGCCCCGCATCGCATCTGAACCGGTGCGGTCGGCTACCCCGGTGAGACGCAGCAGAAGCCGCCCGGAATGCTCCCGGGCGGCTTCCACCGTGTAGTTGTGCAGCTTCTGCTCGCGGGGTTTGCGGCCACGCAGGACCGCACCTACGGCGAAGCGCTCGTCGGGTTCGTCGGTACGGACCTCCACGACCACTTCACCTTTGATGCCGTGCGACTTGACGACACGGCCGACCACGAGCTCCACCGACGCGCCCTAACGGTCGGTGTCGACGACGTCGACGCGGATGCCTCGGCCACCGATTCCGGTGACGAGGGTCCGCAGCGCCGTCGCGGTGCGGCCACCGCGACCGATCACCTTGCCGAGATCGTCAGGATTGACGTGAACCTCGACGGTGCGGCCACGGCGACCGGTGATGAGATCGACGCGCACATCATCGGGGTGCGAGACGATGCCTCGGACGAGATGCTCGACCGCATCGGCCACCACGGCGCTCATTACTCGGCGGCCTCGGTGGACTCAGCAGCAGCCTCGGTGGCCTCTTCCTTGGCGGCCTTCTTCTTCTTGGGGGTGATCGCCTCGGCAGCCGGCTCGTTCTCGGCCTGCGCGAGTGCGGCCTGGAACAGTTCGAGCTTGGTCGGCTTGGGCTCTGCCTTGCGCAGGGTGCCCTCGGTGCCCGGCAGGCCCTTGAACTTCTGCCAGTCACCGGTGATCTTGAGAAGGTTGAGAACGGGCTCGGTGGGCTGTGCACCGACGCTCAGCCAGTACTGCGCGCGCTCCGAGTCGATCTCGATGATCGACGGATCTTCCTTCGGCTGGTACAGGCCGATGGTCTCGATAGCACGGCCGTTGCGGCGGGTACGCGAGTCGGCGACGACAACGCGGTACTGCGGGTTGCGGATCTTGCCGAGACGGGTGAGCTTGATCTTGACAGACACTGCTGTGTTCTCCTTCGCGCGCAGAGCGCGCATGTCACGTGCAATTCGGACGGCGCGCCCGATTGGCACGCCCGGTTTTGCCTCTAACCTGTGACCGTCGCGCGGTACGGAACCGGATGCGACGACAGCGGTCCATTCTGCCAGACGTGGGAACCGGACCGGAAATCGACCTCAACAGGAGGCCATGGCAACGGCGCCGCGCAGAACTACCAGGTCGGGGCGGGCAGATCCCGGATCGGTGCGGGGGTCGTCCGCGTAGACGATCAGGTCGGCCGATGTCCCCGGCTCGAGACTCGGATGTCCGAGCCAGGCGCGGGCCGCCCAGCTCGCTGCCGCGAAGGCCTCGTTCGCGTCGAGTCCGACCTTGCCGAGCGCGGCGATCTCATCGGCGATCCGCCCGTGCTGCACCTGTCCGCCCGCGTCGGTGCCCGCGTAGATCGGAACGCCGGCATCGTGGGCGGCGCCGATCGTGTCGGCGACACGCGCATGGAGGTCCCGCATGTGCGCGGCGTACACGGGGAAGCGTGTGGCCGAGTCGGCGATGCCGGGGAAGTTCTCGATGTTGACCAGGGTCGGGACCAACGCTGTGCCGTTCGCCGCCATCGTCGCGATCGTCTCGTCGGTCAGGCCGGTGCCGTGTTCGATGCAGTCGATGCCTGCGGCGAGCAGGCCGGGCAACGCGTCCTCACCGAACACATGTGCTGTGACGCGGGCACCCACGCGATGTGCCGCGGCGATCGCTTCGACGAGGATCGCGTCGCTCCACAGCGGGGCCAGATCGCCGGCATCCCGGTCGATCCAGTCGCCGATGAGCTTGACCCAGCCGTCGCCTGCGCGGGCCTGCCGCACGACCTCGTCAGGAAGTTGCGATTCGTCCTCGAGGTCGACCGGCAGACCACGGATGTAGCGCTTCGGAAGGGCGATGTGCCGTCCGGCGCGGATGATCCTGGGCAGATCGGGCCGGGCGTCGAATGCGCGGGTGTCGGCCGGGGATCCGGCGTCGCGCAGAAGTAGGACGCCCGCGTCGCGTTCGATGACGGCCTGCGCGAGAGCACCCGCTTCGTCTTCGACTCCTCCACCGAACCGGATCCCGACGTGACAATGCGCGTCGACCAGACCCGGCAGCACCCACCCTCCGGTCGACAGCACCTGTGCTCCGGGAATGGGCTCACGGGCGAATTCGCCGTCTGCACCGATCCACAATTCGACGGGTTCACTGTCCGGCAGGGATCTGCCGCGCACGACGAACGGGCCTCCAGCACCGACCCCGACCACGACCGGGCCTCCTGATTCTCGCGACTGCGCTCTAGTTCTTGGGGAACTTCAACTTCGACAGATCGAAGCCCTCGAGACCCGGAGGGAGTTCGTCGAGGCCCTTCGGCATGTTGGACAGGTCGGGCATGCCCGCGCCGAGCCCGGGGAACCCGGCGGGCATGCCGCCGGGGAAACCGCCCCGCACCTTCGGCGGCGTAGGGCCGCGACCGCCCTTCTTCCCCTTCTTGCCCTTCTTCGAGCGCTGGTTACGCCGAGCTCCGGGCATTCCCATCTGGCCGGCCATCGCGGACATCATCTTCCGTGCTTCGAAGAAGCGATCCACGAGCTGGTTGACGTCGGAGACCTTCACACCCGAGCCGTTGGCGATACGCAGCCGCCGGGAGCCGTTGATGATCTTCGGGTTGGCACGCTCCGCCGGGGTCATGCCGCGGATGATCGCCTGGATCCGGTCGAGTTGTTTCTCGTCGACGCCCGCGAGCGCATCCTTCATCTGGCCCGCGCCTGGCAGCATGCCGAGCAGGTTGGCAATGGGTCCCATCTTGCGCACGGCCATCATCTGCTCGAGGAAATCTTCGAGAGTGAGCTCGCCGCTGCCGATCTTGGCTGCGGTCGCTTCGGCCTGCGTGGCGTCGAAGTGCTGCTCGGCCTGCTCGATGAGGGTGAGCACATCGCCCATTCCGAGGATGCGGCTGGCCATGCGTTCAGGGTGGAAGACATCGAAGTCCTCGAGCTTCTCACCGGTGGACGCGAACAGGATCGGCTGACCGGTCAGTTCGCGGACGCTGAGCGCGGCACCACCACGTGCGTCGCCGTCGAGCTTGGTGAGCACGACGCCGGTGAAACCGACTCCCTCGCGGAATGCCTCGGCGGTGCTCACGGCGTCCTGACCGATCATCGCGTCGAGGACGAACAGGGTCTCGTCGGGTTGGACGGCGTCGCGGATGCCTGCGGCCTGCGCCATCAACTCCTGATCGATACCGAGGCGACCCGCGGTATCGACGACGACCACGTCGTACTGTTTGCTCTTGGCTTCCGCGATGCCCTGCTGCGCGACCGCGACCGGGTCTGCGGCCGTGACGCCGAGTTCGTTCTCGCCACCACCGATCGACGTTCCGGGATGCGGTGCGAACACCGACACACCGGCACGTTCACCGACGACCTGCAGCTGCGTGACCGCACCCGGCCGCTGGAGGTCGCACGCGACCAGCATCGGTGTGTGTCCCTGATCCTTGAGCCATTTGGCAAGCTTGCCTGCGAGTGTGGTCTTACCCGCACCCTGCAGGCCTGCCAGCATGATGACGGTCGGAGCGGTCTTCGCGAACTGGAGCCGACGGGTCTCGCCGCCGAGGATCCCCACCAACTCGTCGTTGACGATCTTGACGACCTGCTGAGCCGGATTCAGCGCGCCGTGAACCTCGGCGCCCTTCGCCCGTTCCTTGATCTTCTTGATGAACGAGCGCACGACGGGCAGCGCCACGTCGGCATCGAGGAGGGCCAGGCGGATCTCGCGGCACGTCGCGTCGATGTCGGCGTCGGACAGGCGCCCCTTGCCGCGCAGGTCCTTGAGGACCCCTGTCAACCTGTCGGAAAGGGATTCGAACACCGAATGCGCTCCTGCGGTCTGACGAGAATACGGACAATACTGCGTTCCAGGGTAGCCGCTCCGGTCCGCCCGCAGCCGGGGGTGGCCCGTCCGGCCGACCGAGAGCCCTGCGAAGCGGCCCCGGATCGCGACCTCACCTCACGGCGCAGCGGGAGGCTTCTTCGGTTCAAGAGTGGGAAGGACGGCCAGCAGGGCCTGTTCGAGTCGTTCCCGTGACGCTCTCGTTCCGGCGGTCGGCAGGTCGATGCAGAACGAGTCGACCACCGTCGAACCGATTGTCGTCACCGTCGCCCACCGCACGTCTGCCCCGTGCGCCTCGAAGACTCCGGCCAGACGACAGAGCATTCCGATCCGGTCCTCCGCCCTGATCTCGAGCACTACCTGCCCCGGATCCGTGGTGTCGAGCCAGATCAGGCGCGGTGGGGCCTGCGAGTAGATACCGGGTACCGCACGCTCGGGGCGTACCGACGGTGCGGACTCGCGCGTGGCGCGGTCCTTCGCGTCGAGTTCCGCGAGGAGGTGTAGGTCACCCGACCGAGCACGCACGAACTCCTGCCGCAGCAGCCCCTCCACCGGAGGCGCACCGAATCGTGGCACCACGATGAACGTGTTGACGGTGCTTCCCGCGTGACTGCCGATGGAGGCCGACTGCACTCGGAGCCCATGCAGCGCCAGCACTCCCGCGGTGTCGGACAGCACGCCGGGCTCGTCGGGTGCCACCACCGTCACCACGAAGCTCCGACCGTCGGGTCTCGGGTCGAGCGAGACATGCATGGCGCCGGATTCGGCGAGCCGCGCGAGTTCGGGGTCGATCGGCGACGGAGCCGGAAGGTCCTCCCCCGCCATCATCAGTTTGCAGCGCCGTACCAGTTCCCGGATGAGTGAAGCTTTCCACTCGCCCCAGACGCCGGGTCCGGTGGCCTGCGAATCTGCTTCCGCAAGTGCATGCAGCAGTTCGAGAAGCAGCGGGTCGCCCCCCAGCGCGTCCACCACCGACGTCACCGTTGCCGGGTCATCGAGGTCGCGGCGGGTCGCAGTGTGCGGGAGCAACAGGTGGTGCCGGACCATTGCTGTGAGCACCGACAGATCGGACGGCCACAAACCCATGCGCGTGCCGATCTGGGCGGCGACCTCGGCGCCGACCACACTGTGATCCCCACCGCGGCCCTTGCCGATGTCGTGGAGGAGCGCTCCGAGAAGCAGCAGATCGGGGCGTGACACCCGCGTCGTGAGGGCACTCGCGTGGACGGCGGTTTCCACCAGGTGGCGATCGACGGTCCACGTGTGGATGGCGTCGCGCGGTGGGAGATCGCGTACCGCCCCCCACTCGGGCAGCAAACGTCCCCACAATCCTGTCCGGTCGAGTGCCTCGACGACATCGACGGCGGCCGGTCCCGAGGCAAGCAGCACGATGAGGTCGTCGAGCGCCTGCCGTGGCCACGGTTCTCGCAGTTCCGGCGCGTGATCCGACAGGCGGGTCAGCGTCGCCGCGGAAATCGGCAGGCCCGATCGTGCGGCTGCAGCGGCCGCCCTGGTGATCAGGCCGGAATCCTTGCCCGGCCGGGCATCGCGGGCCAGCGCTACCTCTCCGCCATGTTCGACGACGCCTTCGTCGAGGGGGCGTCGTACCGGTCCACGGCGAAGGCGCGACAGACCCTTGCGCGGCAGGGAATTGCCCGCGGTGCGGACACCGACCTCGACGGAGTAGCTGATCGTGCGCGCCGCCTCTGTGAGTAGGCGAGCGAGGTCGAAACGGTCGCCTATGCGCAGTGCGGCACCGATCTCGTCGGCATCCTGAGCCTGCAGTTGATCACGACCGCGACCGGCGACGCGATGCAGTTCGGTACGGACGTCGAGTAGGTGACGGTGCGCGGCCGCGAGGCCGCCCCCGGGTGCGTCCGGTCCGAGGCCGGGCATGCCGTCGGTGAGCTGCGCGACCGACAACGCGTTGAGCAGCTGTACGTCCCGCAATCCTCCGCGACCACTCTTGAGATCGGGCTCGGCCCGGTGTGCGATCTGGCCCGACCGCTCCCAACGTGCCTCCGTCATCTCGATCAGCTCGTCGAAGCGGTTCCGGATCCCGGTGCGCCACTGTCTGCGTACGCCACCGATGAGCAGATTGCTCAGTTCGTGGTCGCCTGCGATGTGCCTGGCTTCGAGCATCCCGAGCGCCGCCGGAAGGTCGCCCGACGCCACCTGTAGGGCCTGCGGAACGGTGCGGACGCTGTGATCGAGCCGGATGTGGGCGTCCCACAGCGGGTACCACAGCCGGTCCGCGACCGACGACAGCGTCTCCGGATCGATGTCGTCGTGGAGCAGGATGAGGTCGACGTCGGAGTGCGGCAGCATCTCGCGACGACCGAGTCCCCCTACAGCCACGAGCGCGAACCCACTGTCCGGCCTGATCCCGAGCTCGGAGCCCTCGCTGATCAACCAGAAATCGAATAGGTCCACGAGCGCGTCGCGCAGTGCCTGGGTGTCGAGGCGGCGAGTGCGGCCGGAGCCGGAGACGAGTGCGTCTCTGGCCGCCGACAGGTCTGTCGCCGTATTCGTGCCCGAAGACGCCGAAGGCCCACGACCCGCTGCGTGCGCAGCGTGTCCTGGGCCTCGGGTCTCTGCACCCTGAGGGTCAGAGTGCATCCGTACCTCGTTCTCCGGTGCGGACTCGGATCACCGATTCCACCGGGGTGACCCATACTTTGCCGTCACCGATCTTCCCTGTTCGGGAGGCTTCCACGATCGTGTCGACCACCTTGTCCACCACCGAGTCGTCGACGACGACCTCGACGCGCACCTTCGGCACGAAGTCGACCGAGTACTCGGCCCCGCGGTACACCTCGGTGTGGCCCTTCTGGCGTCCGTAACCCTGCACCTCGCTCACGGTCATTCCGAGCACCCCGGCCTGCTCGAGCCCTGCCTTGACGTCCTCGAGCGTGAACGGCTTCACGATTGCCGTGATCAGCTTCATTTCTCATCCCTTCCCGGTGCTCACCGGACGTTGTCTTGTGTGTCCGCGTAACGCTTGCCCGTTATCTTCGTCCACTTCCACCTCGGCGACGAGGTGAAGCACTACTTCGGTTCGAGACGAAGTATTACTTCAGCGCGGTGGCGAAGTCGTATGCGGATTCCGCGTGCTCGGTTTCGTCGATGCCACGAGCTTCGTCCTCGGCCGAGACGCGCCAGCCCATGGGCCGCAGAGCGAGGGCGATCACAGCGGTGACGACGGCGGTGAACACAAGTGCGACCAGGGCGATCACGATCTGGATGACGAGCTGCTTGTAGTCGCCCCCGTAGAACAGTCCGGTTTCGGTGGCGAGAAGCCCGATGGCGACCGTGCCCCACAGACCGGACACCAGGTGCACGCCTACGACGTCGAGCGAGTCGTCGTAGCCGAACTTGTACTTCAGTCCGACTGCGAGGGCCGAGAGGATCCCGGCCACGACACCGAGAATGATGGATCCGACCGGGCTGAGAGCACCGGCAGCGGGGGTGATGGCAACCAGACCCGCGACAGCACCCGACGCGGCGCCGAGGCTGGTGGCCTTACCGTCCCGCACACGCTCGGTGGCGAGCCAGCCCAGAATCGCGGCGGCGGTGGCCACGGTGGTGTTGAGCCATGCGAGGCCGGCGACACCGTCGGCAGCGAACGCGGATCCACCGTTGAACCCGAACCATCCGAACCACAGCAGCGCGGCGCCCAGCATCACGAACGGCAGATTGTGCGGACGGAACGCGGTCTTACCGAAGCCTGCGCGCTTGCCGATGATGAGGGCGAGAACCAGCGCGGCGATACCGGCGTTGATGTGGACCACCGTGCCACCTGCGAAGTCGATCGGGTGAACCGCAGCGGTGAGACCCCCCTCTCCGTCGTCGACAGTGCCGAAGAGCATCGCGGCGATGCTGTCCTCGGAGCCGGAGAGCAGACCGCCGCCCCACACCATGTGAGCGAGCGGGAAGTAGGCGACGGTGACCCACACGCCGACGAACACCATCCAGGTACCGAACTTCACACGCTCCGCGAGCGCACCACTGATCAGTGCGGTGGTGATGATCGCGAATGTCACCTGGAATCCGATGTCGATGACCTGGGGGTAGTTGCCCAGCCCCGGCAGGAATCCACCTTCGTCGTCGTAGATGGCGCCCTGCAGGCCGAACAGCTCGAACGGGTTCGCGAAGATCCCGCCGATGCTCTCGGAGCCGTATGACATCGACCAGCCCCACAGCACATAGATCACACCGATCAGGGCCATCGCGCCGAACGACATCATCATCATGTTCAGGACCGACTTGGCGCGTGACATGCCGCCGTAGAAGAACGCCAGTCCCGGTGTCATCAGCAGCACGAGCGATGCCGCCATGAGCATCCATGCGGCGTCGCCGGTGTTCACCACTTCCTCCACTTGCACACCTCCCAGTTGTCCGCGCCGGTGAGCGCGTCGTTGGGGAAAGCTTGCTGCGGAGATGTTTCCGCCGAAGCGCTGTCCTGTTTCGTCGGCGTGAACGGGCGTCGGGGTGGTGTTTCGTTCATGTTTCCGCCGGAACGGACATCAAGAGACGACGAGGCCGCTCCCACCGTAGCGGGAGCGGCCTCGATTCGACCGATCGAAGTGTCGGCCGAGTAATGCTCGTCAGCCGAGCAGCGCGTCGACGAAGGCGCCCGGCTCGAAGGGGGCGAGATCATCCGCACCCTCGCCCAGACCCACAAGTTTGACCGGTACGCCGAGCTCGTGCTGCACCTGGAAAACGATTCCGCCCTTGGCGGTGCCGTCCAGCTTCGTCAGCACCACACCGGTGATGTCGACGACCTCGGCGAACACGCGGGCCTGCATGAGCCCGTTCTGACCGATGGTGGCGTCGAGCACCAGCAGAACCTCGTCGACAGCCGCCTTCTTCTCGACCACCCGCTTGACCTTGCCCAGCTCGTCCATCAGGCCGGTCTTCGTGTGCAGTCGGCCGGCGGTGTCGATGAGCACTGCGTCGACCCCGTTGTCGACACCCTTCGCAACGGAGTCGAACGCGACTGCTGCGGGGTCGGCTGCTTCCTTGCCGCGCACCACCTCGGCGCCCACCCTCTCGGCCCAGGTCTGGAGCTGATCCGCCGCAGCAGCACGGAAGGTATCTGCGGCGCCGAGCAGGACTCGACGTCCGTCTGCGACGAGAACGCGGGCGAGCTTGCCGGTCGTGGTCGTTTTACCGGTGCCGTTCACTCCGACGACGAGAAGCACTGCCGGGTGGTCGTCGTGCGGTAGCGCACGAATGGAACGGTCGAGGTCGGGGCGCAGTTCGTCGACCAGCACCTTGCGGAGCACCGCACGCGCGTCGGCTTCCGACCGGACGTTGCTCGCTGCCATCTCCTCTCGAAGCCGGTCGACGATCTTCACTGTGGTGGCGGAACCGAGGTCGGCGACCAGGAGGGTGTCCTCGATCTCCTCCCACGAGTCCTCGTCGAGATCGCCACCTCCGAGCAGGCCGAGCAGGCTCTTGCCCACAGCGTTCTGCGACCGGGCCAGGCGCCCGCGGAGACGAACGAGGCGCCCCGAGGTCGGCTCGATCTCGTCGAGCGCCGGTGCTGTAGCCGTGTCGGCAGGAGCGGGTGCAGGTACTGCGTCGGCGGGGGCAGGAGGGGTTTGCACAGCGTCGACCGGCGTCTCGGGCTCCACAGGCTCGGGAGCAGCCTCCGGTGCGGGAGCGAGATCGGGCGCGCTCTCCGGCTCTGCCGGCTCGGGTTCTGCGACGACCGGGCCTGGCGCGGCCTCCGGTTCGACGGGCTCGGGCTCTGCAGGCTCGGGCTCTGCAGGCTCCGGTTCGACGGGCTCGGGTTCTGCAGGTTTCGGTACGGTCGGCGGCACCACCGGGATCCGCGTGGTGGGCGGCGCCTCGGTGACCTCCTCGGGCAACGGGACGGTGCGCGGTTCCGGGCCCGGTTTCGGTGCGGGTTTCGGGGCCGGCCGCTGCACCGGTTCCGGCGGAGCGGTCGCCGTTGTTCCCTGACTGAAACTGAATCCGCTCTGCGCCTTGTAACCGCCCGAGCGATCCTTGGCTTCTGCAGTGTCGAGCTTCGGGGTTTCTTTCGCCGTCAGCGACACCTGGCGTCGCCGATAGAGCGTCAGGCCCACGACGAGCGCGACGAGAACAACCGCGAGGGCGGCCGCGATGACTATCCAGGCTCCGGTACTCACGCACCCATACTGTCAGGCTTGAAGCTCACCTTCCGGTTCAGGGACCGGTGTCGTGACATTCTGACCTCGCAGACGCTGGGAGATCACCCGAGTGATGCCGTCGCCTCGCATGCTGACGCCGTACAGCGCGTCGGCAACCTCCATCGTCGGCTTCTGGTGGGTAATCACGATCAGCTGCGACTTCTCGCGCAGCTGCTCGAACAATCCGATCAGCCTCCGCAAGTTCGTGTCGTCGAGCGCTGCTTCCACCTCGTCCATGACGTAGAACGGGGACGGTCGGGCACGGAAGATCGCCACGAGCATCGCGACAGCAGTCAACGACTTCTCCCCACCGGAGAGCAGCGACAACCGTTTGACCTTCTTACCCGGGGGCCTGGCCTCCACTTCGATACCCGTCGTGAGCATGTCCTTCGGGTCGGTGAGGACGAGCCTGCCTTCACCGCCGGGAAACAGCTTCCCGAATACCTGTTCGAATTCACGTTCGACGTCGGCATAGGCTTCGGTGAACACCTGCAGGATCCTCGCGTCCACCTCGTCGACGACTGCCAGCAGATCCTTCCGGGCGTTCTTGACGTCCTCGAGTTGAGTCGCCAGGAAGTTGTACCGCTCCTCGAGGGCGGCGAACTCCTCGAGGGCGAGCGGATTGACCTTGCCGAGGGTCGTGAGGTCCTTCTGCGCGCGCTTCGCGCGGCGTTCCTGCGTTGCGCGGTCGTACGGCTGCGGCTGCGGGGCAACCACCTGTTCGCCGCGCTCGCGTGCCTGCTCGTACTCGGCGATTTCGAGATCGGTCGGTGGGAGTGGGACGTCGGGGCCGTACTCAGCGACGAGATCGTCGAGCGCGATGCTGAACTGCTCGATCACGCTCTGTTCGAGCTGTTCGATACGCAGCGCCGCCTGCGCCCGGGCCACTTCATCGCGGTGCACGGCGTCGGTGAGCTGATCACGCTGTGTGGCGAACTCGCGGACGAGTCCCTTGGCACGCTCGAGTTGCTCGGCGCATTCGGTACGGCGGCGGGTCAGTTCTTCGCGGTGCGCATGCGCGGTAGCGACCGCGCTCTCGAGCTCCGTGGTCACGCGGGCACCGGCCGCAGCCACCGCTGCGGCCACTGCGGCAGCCTGCCGTCGGGTGGCTCGGGCCCGCTCTGCGCGGGCTCGGGCAACACGTTCGGCCTGTGCGGCGCGCCGTAACGAGTCCGCCTTGCCGCGCAACGATTCGGCGCGCTCCTCCGCCGTGCGCGCGGCGAGCCTCGCCTCCATCTCGACGGCACGCACCTCGGCCAGAGCTGCTGCGGCCATCTCCCGCTCGGCAGCGGTCGATTCGGTACCTCCGCCGTCGCCGGTGCCGTCCTGCTCGTCTTCCGCGAGCCGCAACCGCTCCTCGAGTTCGACGAGCTTCTCCTGCGCCGAATCGCGTTCCTTCTCCGCTGCCGTGCGCTGCGTGACGAGACGCTCGGATTCGGCGTGAGCGTTGCGAGCGGCCTGGCCGAGTCGTCCGAGCTGTTCGTAAACCGCCGACATTGCTGCGTCGGATTCGTTCAGTGCCGCGAGTGTCTGTTCGACGTATTCGGCGCGCGCCTTCTGCTCCTCGGCCGCACCGGTCAACGCTGCGGCGAGTTCTTCCACGCGAAGCTCCGCGGCCTCGAGCCCCTCCCGTGAGGAGTCGATCGCGGCCTGGATTTCGAGTGTGCTCGGCGCACGGTCGGAGCCTCCGACGACCCATCCGGATCCGGTGAGGTCACCGCGACGGGTGACGGCTCGCAGGTCCGGTCGCTGCGAGCACACCGTTGCGGCAGCCTCGAGGTCGTCGACCACCACGATTCCGGCCAGGACGGCATCGAGGCCTCCACGCAGCTCGTCGGGGCATTCGACCACGTCACGCGCCCACCGGGAGTCTGCGGGCAGCGACGCGGACTCATCGGGCGCCTCTGCTCCGACCGCGAGGAATGCGACTCTGCCCTGGTCGGCATCAGCGAGTGCGGTGGCCAACGAGTTCGCCGCAGCCACCGACGTGACCGTGAGGGCGTCGGAGGCCGGTCCGAGCGCAGCGGCGACTGCGGCCTCGAATTTGGGCTCGACACGAAGGCGATCCGCGAGCGGTCCCAGAACACCGGAGTCGGTGTGGTGCTCGAGCAGCCAGGCGGCACCGTCCTTGCGCTCGAGTCCCATGGACAGGGCGTCGATGCGAGCGCCGAGCGACGCGACCTCTTTTCCGGCGGCGCGTTCGGCGTTCTGAAGTTCTGCGACGCGGTCGTCGGCAATGCGCGCCGCCTCGACGGCTCGTTCGTGCTGGGCGTCGGCGTCGATCTCTCCCGCGTCGAGATCGTCGATGCGCCCCTGCGCGGTCTCGAACTCGGCCTGCGCGTCGACTCCGCGCCGACGAGCCTCCTCGATCGCGACAGTGAGGCGAGCGATCTCGCTGTCGATCGATTCGGTACGGGTTCGGACGGTCTCGACCTGACCGGTGAGGCGAGCGAGTCCCTCGCGGCGGTCGGCGATGGCGCGGACTGCCGCCATGTGTGCCCGCTCTGCCGCCGCTGCGTATTCCTCCCGGACGGTGAGTTGTTCTTTCGCCGCGTCGAGGGTGCCGTGCGCGATCTCCACCGCTTCGATCAGTTCGGCTTCTTCTGCGGCAATCTGCTCGGCGCGCGCTTCCATCTCGTCGGGGTCCTGCCCGGCACGCGTCTCGGGTTCCGCGTCAAGGTGGCGGGCGCGTTCCTGCGCGATCCGGACGGTCGCGGACACGCGTTCGGCGAGAGCAGAGAGCTGGAACCAGACCTGGGACGCTGCTTCGGCGCCCGGGGTGAGCTGCGCGAGTGCCTGTTCGTGGCGGGCGAGGTCTGCGGTGGCTTCGTCGAGCATCACGTTGACGTGATCGAGACGCTCGCGCAGGACTTGTTCCTGTTCGTCCTGGCCTGCGAACTCGGCGCGACGGGTGACGAGATCGTCGGCAGCGAGACGCAGCCGGGCATCACGCAGGTCGGCCTGAACGGTCTGGGCACGGCGCGCGACCTCGGCCTGTCGTCCCAGTGGTTTGAGCTGGCGACGCAGTTCGGCCGTGAGGTCGGTCAGCCGGGCGAGGTTCGCCTGCATCGAGTCGAGCTTGCGGACCGCCTTCTCCTTGCGACGGCGGTGCTTGAGCACCCCGGCTGCCTCTTCGATGAACGCCCGCCGGTCTTCCGGGCGGGATTCGAGGATCGCAGCGAGGCGACCCTGCCCCACGATGACGTGCATTTCGCGGCCGATACCGGAGTCGGAAAGAAGTTCCTGCACGTCCATCAGCCGGCACGAATTGCCGTTGATCTCGTACTCACCGGCGCCGTCGCGGAACATGCGCCGCGTGACGGATACCTCCGAATACTCGATCGGGAGCGCCCCGTCGGAGTTGTCGATCGTCAGGGTCACCTCGGCGCGACCGAGCGGAGGTCGCCCCGCGGTCCCCGCAAAGATGACGTCCTGCATCTTCCCGCCGCGAAGCGCTTTGGCGCCTTGCTCTCCCATCACCCAGGTGAGGGCATCGACCACATTGGACTTACCCGAACCGTTGGGTCCGACGACGCAGGTGATGCCGGGCTCGAAGCGGAGAGTCGTCGACGAAGCGAAGGACTTGAAGCCCTTCAGCGTCAGACTCTTGAGATGCATGAGGAAAAACCTTACCGGGACATCAGCGCTCGACGAATCCGGTGAGGCCACCGCGTGCCGGCTCCCAGTTCTCGACCACGAGGCGCACCTCCCCCGGTGTGAGATCGGACCGCAGCCAGTCGAGCAGCATCTCGAGCGCGTGGCGCGGTCCCTCGGCGATGACGAGAACCCGACCGTCGGCGTGGTTGGTGGCGTGGCCGGAGAGCCCCAGTTCCAGCGCTCGGGCACGGGTGAACCATCGGAAACCGACACCCTGGACCCGGCCGTGCACCCAGGCGGTCAGGCGTGCAGTGTCGTCGGGATGGTCGGTGTCGTCGGGGTGTTCGAGTGCCACAGCGCTTCTCTAGGCGTCGGCGGTGATGGTCAACGACACCTTCGTGCCGGCCTTCAGCGTGCGGCCGACGGTGCAGACCTTGTCGACGGATCGCTCGACGAGCGCGACTAGTCGCTGTTGGGCTTCGGCGTCGAGTTCGGAGAGGTCGAGGATCAGTTCTTCTTCGAGGTGCGGGTAGACCTCGTTCTCGCGGTCGGCTGCGCCGGACACCTTGATCGTCGCGTCGTAGTCGTCGCCGAGCCGCCGTGACAGGGGGAAATCGGAGCTCATTCCGGAACATGCGGCAAGGGCGATCTTCAGCAGCTCGCCTGGGGTGAAGACACCGTCGACGCTCTCGGAGCCGATGAGCACCTCGGCGCCGCGTGAGCTGCGGCCCGTGTAGCGGCGGGTGCCGGTGCGTTCGACCCACAGTTCGGTGGGTGTGGTCGCGGGGTTCTGGTCAGCCATGCGGGAAATCCTGCCATGCGCTGCCGACACCGAGCACAGGACGGTCCCTCACACCCTGGTGGTCGCGCCGCCGCGGATGATGCGTGGCCGGGGCTGGCAACGGGGACACGAAAAGGACGAGCGGTTCATGAACTTCTCGCGCCGGATCGGTGCGCCGCATCGAGGGCACGGCCTGTTCTCCCGGCCGTACGCATTCAAGGAGCGATCGAAGTAACCGGACTCACCGTTGACGTTGACGTACAAGGCATCGAAGGACGTGCCACCCTGACCGAGAGCTTCGGCCATCACGTCGTGAGCGGCAGCAAGCACGGCATGCAGTTTCGGGCCGGTCAGTTTGTCGGTCGGCCGGTTGCCGTGGATCTGCGCACGCCACAGTGCTTCGTCCGCGTAGATGTTGCCGATACCGGAGACGATGGTCTGGTCGAGCAGTGCGCGTTTGATCTCGGTGTGCTTTCCGCGCAGCACCTTCACCACGGCGGACGGATCGAATCGCGGGTCCATCGGATCCCGTGCGATGTGTGCGACGGGCAACGGTAATCGGTCACCGTCCACCTCGACGAGCTGTGCCAGTGCCCATCCACCGAACGTCCGCTGGTCGACGAAACGCAGGTCGGCACCGCTGTCGAGCACCGCGCGGATCCGCAGGTGCTTCTCGTCCGCAACGGTGGGCGGCTGCACGAGCATCTGACCGCTCATCCCGAGGTGCACGACCACTGCCAGGTCGGTCGGTTCGAGGACGAGCCAGAGGTACTTTCCACGCCGTTCGACAGCGGTCACGGTCTGGCCGGTCAACTGTAGTGCGAGATCACGCGGGCCCGGCTCGTGGCGTCGCGCCGCCCTCGGGTGCAGAACCTCGACGGATTCCATCGTGGCGCCCAGCACGTGGGCAGTCAGACCACGCCGAACGACTTCGACCTCGGGAAGTTCGGGCACGACAGGATCAGTTCGCCCCGGTCGAGGTCTCGGTTTCCTGGTCGGTCTCGCTCGACAACACCTGCCACGCGGTAGAGGCTGCCTTCTGCTCGGCTTCCTTCTTCGTCCGGCCGACGCCGACACCGTAGGGCTTTCCTGCCACGAGAGCGGTGGCCGTGAACTCCTTGTCGTGGTCGGGACCCGTCGCCGTGATCTCGTACACGGGCACGCCGAGTCCGCGTTCGGCAGTGAGTTCCTGCAGGCTCGTCTTCCAGTCCAGACCGGCTCCCAGACGTGGTCCGCGGTCGAGCAGTTCGGCGAACAGGCGCAGGACCACCTCGCGGGCGACTTCGATGCCGTGCTGCAGGTGAACAGCCCCGAGCAGCGACTCCATTCCGTCGGCGAGGATGCTCGCTTTGTCCCGTCCGCCGGTCATCTCCTCGCCCTTGCCGAGGAGCAGATGGACGCCCAGCCCACCATCGCCCAGTCCGCGCGCCACTTCGGCGAGTGCGTGCATGTTGACCACGCTCGCGCGAATCTTCGCAAGTTCACCTTCCGGTTTGTCCGGGTGGGTCAGATACAGGTATTCGGTCACGGACAGACCCAGCACGGCGTCGCCGAGGAACTCGAGTCGTTCGTTGGTCGGCAGTCCGCCGTTCTCGTATGCGTACGAGCGGTGGGTCAATGCCAGGGTCAGCAGGTCAGGGGCCACCGGGACACCGAGGGCGGCGAGGAGAGACGCATGTTCTCCCTCGCCGCCCTCGGGTGCGGTATCGATCGACTTGGTCGTCACGTAAGTACCGATCAGACGGGCGCGGTCACCTGACGACCGTTGTAGGTGCCACACGACGGGCACGCCACGTGCGGCAGCTTCTTCTCACCGCAGCCGCGGTTCGGGCAGGTGACGAGCGTGGGCGCAGTGGTGTTCCACTGGCTGCGCCGCGACCGGGTGTTGGAACGCGACATTCTGCGCTTGGGGACGGCCACGTCTACTTCTCCTCGTTGTTCTTGCTGTCGGATGCACTGCTGGATTCTTCGGAGCCTGCGCCGAACGCGGCTGCCAACCCAGCCCAGCGAGGATCCAGTATTTCATGTCCGTGCCCGGATTCGGCAATCGCCAGGCGAATACCACATTCCGCACACAGTCCCGCGCAGTCGTCGGTGCACAACGGACGTAGCGGAAGTTCCAATCCGACCGCATCGACGATCACAGGCTCGAGATCGATCAGATCGTCTTCGATCCGATAGACCTCGTCTTCCTGCGTGGTCTGGTCGGTCACACTGTTCGGGTAGGCGAACAGTTCGGTGAGGTACAAACTCACCTCGCCCGTGAACGGCTCGAGGCATCGAGAGCATTCACCGACGGTGTCGGCACGAACTGTACCGGTCACCAGAACACCCTCCGACACCGACTCCAACCGAAGGTCGAGGTCGATCTCGCTGCCTTCATCGATCGCGATCATTTCGAGTCCGATGCGCGATGGAGACGGAACGCGGCGCTGCACCGTACGCATCGACCCGGGACGACGCCCCAGCGAGAGCGTGTCCAGCACGAGGCCGGCTTCCCGTTCGGGATGCCGCGTACCGGAGCGGTGGGTAGACAACGTCGATCTCACTTTCGAATAGAAGGCAGTGCGAATTCACTGGGCAACCGTTCAATGGTACGCGATGACCCCGCGATTCACGAAAAAACACGGGTTCACCACGCGAAACGCGTCACCGCCGCCAGGCGGCCCGGTGGTCGGCCTCGGCATAGTCCGGTCTTCCCGAAGTCCTCAACTGCTGACGCCCGCGGCCCACCGAACGCAAGGTGGTGTCGAGGATCTCCTCGAACTCGGCGAGCTTGCCGTCGACATACTCGTCACACTCGGTGCGCAACCGATCGGATTCGGCGTGGGCACCATCGATGACGCGCGCCGACTCCGCATGCGCGGACTGCACGACCTCGGTCTGAGATACCAAGCGTGCCTGCTCGGCCTCGCCGTCGGCGATGGATCGGTCGTATGCCGCTTTACCTGCCTCGACCATACGGTCGGCCTCGGATCGAGCCCTGCCGGTGACGGCGTCGTACTGCCGCTTGCCGTCGGCGATGAGAGCATCCGCCTCCGCCTGCGCATCGGCGACCAGTTCGCCCGCGTGCGCGCGCGCCTCCGCCACCATGCGGTCGGCCTGCGCCTTCGCGTCGGAGAGCATCCGATCGGCGTCGGCTCGGGCCTCCTCGACCAGCGTGCGCGCCTCTTCGTCGGCGTCGCCGACCGTTTTGTCCGCCAGGGCTCGTGCGTCGCCGATCAGTTTGTCGCGGTGATCGAGAACGTCCTGAGCGTCGTCCAGTTCGGCGGGAAGAGCGTCCCTCACGTCGTCGAGAAGTTCGAGCACATCGCCGCGTGGGACCACGCAACTCGCCGTCATGGGAACGCTTCGTGCCTCTTCGGTGATCGCGACAAGTTCGTCGAGTGCCTCGAATACCCGGTACACGCCAACCCCAATCCTGATCCGTCGACCCGGCCGGTGCGACCGCGCCGTGTCCAGTCTGCCGCAGCGTGCGCTCCGGTTCCGGTCCACGCGCCGGTGTGTCGGATCACGGTTCGGTGGTGTGCGGGTTGTTACTCGGCTGCGGCCCGTTCGGCGAGGCGTGCGAGAAGCCGTTTGTGCACGGCCTCGGGAAGCATCTCCGAGACGTCACCGCCGTAGGCGGCAACCTCCTTGACGAGCGAGCTCGACAGATAGCTGTACACGGGATTGGTGGCCACGAACAGAGTGTCGACGCCGGTGAGCTTGTGATTCATCTGGGCCATTTGCAACTCGTAGTCGAAGTCGTTGGCGCCGCGGAGCCCCTTGACGATCGCAGAGATCCCGTTCGCAGTTGCATAGTCGACCAGCAGCCCCTGCCAGGAATCGACGCGAACATTGCCGAGATGAGAGGTGGCCTCGGCGAGCATCTCGAGGCGTTCGGGCACCGTGAACATGCCCTGCTTGTTGGGATTGATCACGACGGTGACCACAACCTCGTCGAATTGCACCGCGGTGCGAGCGATGACGTCGAGGTGTCCGTTGGTGACCGGGTCGAAGGATCCTGGGCATACCGCGCGGCTCATGAGTCAGCACCGTAACAGGCCGCGATCTCCACGCGCGTCTCACCGTACTTCCGGACCCTGTCGACGTCGAAACCGGTGGGCCACTCGGTTTCCGGCGATCGGCTGGAGCGTTCGAGCACAACGATCGTGTTCTCCCCCACCCACCCCTGCTCGACGAGCGCAGTGAGCATCGCCGACACCGCGCTCTCCGCGATCGCGTACGGCGGATCAGCGAAGACCAGATCGTATTCGCGGTCGGCACCCGCCGCCAGGACCGCGGCGACCGGCGCCGACCGCAACACCGCGCCGGACAGGCCGACGACGGCGATGTTGTCGCGGATCACCGCCGACGCTTTGGCGTCCGATTCGACGAGCATCGCGTGCGCTGCCCCTCGCGACAGCGCTTCGAGACCGAGCGCGCCCGACCCCGCATAGAGGTCCAGCACGACTGCCCCGTCGAGATCCATCCGCGCGTCGAGCGAACTGAACAGTGCTTCGCGCACCCGCTCGGATGTCGGTCGAGTACCGCGGGGCGGCACCTTCAGGCGCCGCCCCCCGGCTCGACCGGCAACGATTCGTGTCACTCGGCGCTTGCCTCCGTCGACACCACCACGAGCAGATCTCCGCCTTCGACCTGCTGGACGGGTCCGGCTGCGATGCGGGTGATCAGCCCACCGCGCGGCGCAGTGATCGCTGCCTCCATCTTCATCGCCTCGATCGTGGCGACCGTGTCGCCGGCCGCGACCTTGTCGCCCTCGGACACGACGAGCGTGACCGTGCCCGCGAACGGAGCCGCGACATGTCCCGGATCGTTGCGGTCCGCCTTCTCCGCGGCCGGAACCTCGCTGGCGATCGACCGGTCACGCACCGACACCGGACGAAGTTGGCCGTTGAGCAGGCACATCACGTTGCGGAAGCCGCGCTCGTCCGCGTCGGAGATCGCCTCGAGCCCGATGAGCAGTTCGACGCCCTTGCCGAGCCGCACACGGTGTTCCTCGCCGTATCGAAGCCCGTAGAAGAACTGGTTCGCCGACAGTTCGCTGGTGTCCCCGTACTGCTCGCGATGCTGCTCGAACTCGCGGGCCGGGCCGGCGAACAGCAACCGGTTGAGGGTCGTCCGACGCTCGAGTGACGACCCGGCCAGGCCCTTCTCCTCGTCAGCGGTCAACGGTGTCTCGGCCTTCGGTTCCCCGCGACCGGACAGCGCCTTGGAGCGGAACGGCTCCGGCCAGCCACCGGCTGGTGTACCGAGGTCGCCGCGCAGGAACCCGATGACCGAATCGGGGATATCGAACTTTCCGGGTTCGGCCGCGAAGTCGTCGACCGACACACCCGCACCGACCAGGTGCAAGGCGAGGTCGCCGACGACCTTCGACGACGGCGTCACCTTGATCAGGCGCCCCAACAGGCGGTCGGCGCCTGCGTAGGCAGCCTCGACGTCCTCGAACCGGTCGCCGAGTCCGAGCGCGATCGCCTGCTGACGGAGGTTCGACAGCTGCCCGCCCGGGATCTCGTGCGTGTAGACACGGCCGGTCGGTGCGGGCAGGCCCGACTCGAACGGCGCGTACACGCGGCGCAGTGCCTCCCAGTACGGCTCGAGATCGCACACTGCCTGCAGGTCCAGGCCGGTATCGAATTCGCTGTGCGCCGCTGCCGCAACGATCGCCGACAGTGCCGGCTGGCTCGTCGTCCCGGCCAGCGCCGCCGACGCCCCGTCGACCGCGTCGGCTCCGGCGTGCCAGGCCGCGACATAGGTGGCGAGCTGGCCACCGGGGGTGTCGTGCGTGTGCACGTGCACAGGGAGATCGAAGTTGCTGCGTAGCGCCTTGACCAGGGTTGCCGCGGCGGGCGCGCGGAGCAGACCTGCCATGTCCTTGATCGCGATGATGTGCGCGCCGGCATCGACGATCTGCTCGGCCAGCTTCAGGTAGTAGTCGAGGGTGTAGATGGTCTCGTTCGGGTTCGACAGGTCGCCGGTGTAGGACATGGCCACCTCGGCGAGCGTGGTACCTGTCTCGCGCACCGCGTCGATCGCCGGCCGCATCTGATCGACGTTGTTCAGCGCATCGAAGATACGGAAGATGTCGATGCCCGTGTCGGCGGCTTCCTGCACGAATGCGCGCGTGACTGCCTCCGGGTACGGGGTGTACCCGACGGTATTGCGCCCGCGGAGAAGCATCTGCAGGTTGATGTTCGGAATCGCCTCACGCAGCGCAGCAAGCCGCTCCCACGGATCCTCGTGCAGGAAACGCAGCGCCACATCGTAGGTGGCACCGCCCCACGCCTCGATCGACAGCAGTTCCGGCGTCATGCGAGCGACGTGGCCGGCGACCGTGAGCAGGTCCTTGCTGCGCACACGCGTCGCGAGCAGCGACTGGTGTGCGTCGCGGAACGTGGTGTCGGTGACGCCGATGGCCTTCTGTTCGCGCAGTGCCCGCGCGAAGCCCTCGGGTCCGAGTTCGAGCAGTCGTTGCCGCGACCCGGGAGCCGGGGGCGCCGACAGGTCGATCGCGGGGAGCTTGTCGTGCGGGTACACCGTCGCGATCCGCTCGCCGTGCGGCTTGTTGACCGTGACGTCGGCGAGGTATTCGAGGATCTTGGTGCCGCGGTCGGCCGAGCGTCGCAGCGTCAGCAGGTGCGGGCGCTCTTCGATGAACGAGGTCGTCACGCGCCCGGCGCGGAAGTCCTCGTCATCGAGCACGGCCTGCAGGAACGGGATGTTCGTCGATACACCGCGGATACGGAACTCGGTGACCGCACGACGGGCGCGGGCGACGGCCGCCTCGAGGTCACGGCCGCGGCACGTGAGCTTGACGAGCATCGAGTCGAAGTGCGCCGAGATCTCTGCGCCGACCGAGGTGCCACCGTCGAGGCGGATACCTGCACCACCGGGGGTGCGGTAGCCGGTGATGCGGCCCGTGTCCGGACGGAAGCCGTTGGCCGGGTCCTCCGTGGTGATACGGCACTGCAGCGCCGCACCGTGGATGCGGATGGTGTCCTGGCTCAGACCGAGATCGGCCAAGGTCTCGCCCGAAGCGATCCGCAGTTGCGCCTGCACCAGGTCCACGTCGGTGATCTCCTCGGTCACCGTGTGCTCGACCTGGATACGCGGGTTCATCTCGATGAACACGTGCTTGCCGCGCTCGTCGAGGAGGAATTCGACCGTTCCCGCGCACTGGTAGCCGATCTGCTCGGCGAACGCGACAGCGTCCGCGCAGATCCTGTCGCGAAGGTCCGGGTCCAGGTTCGGGGCAGGCGCAAGCTCGATGACCTTCTGGTGACGGCGCTGCACAGAGCAGTCCCGCTCGTACAGATGGACGACGTTGCCGTGCTTGTCTGCCAGGATCTGCACCTCGATGTGACGAGGGTTGACCACCGCCTGCTCGAGGAAGACCGTCGGGTCGCCGAACGCCGCATCGGCCTCACGGGATGCCGCCTCGATGGCCTCGCGCAGCTGTGAGGGCTCGGCCACTCGCCGCATACCGCGGCCGCCACCACCCGCGACAGCCTTGACGAACACCGGGAAGGTCATCTTCTCCGAAGCCGCGACAAGCTCGTCGAGATCGGCAGACGGCTCCGACGAGGCCAGTACCGGCAGTCCCGCTGCTTTCGCAGCCGCGATCGCACGCGCCTTGTTTCCGGTCAGTTCCAGGATCTCGGTCGAGGGGCCGACGAACGTGATGCCCGCACGGTCGCACGCCGCGGCGAGGTCAGGATTCTCGGACAGGAAGCCGTAACCCGGGTAGATGGCGTCGGCGCCGACCGACACGGCTGCCTTCACGATCTCGTCGACCGAGAGGTACGCCCGGACCGGGTGCCCTTCGTCACCGATCTGGTACGCCTCGTCGGCCTTCAGCCGATGCAGGGACTTGCGATCTTCGTACGGAAACACCGCGACCGTTTCAGCACCCAGTTCGTAGGCGGCACGAAACGCGCGGATTGCGATCTCGCCTCGGTTGGCGACAAGCACTTTGGAGAACATTGCATGACGGTACCGCGCCCGAACAGCACTTCAGGCTCCGGGATTCCACATCTCGAGACGCTGCGGCGTTCCCCCTCGACTGTAACGATGCAGTCGTCCACCTGGTAACAAACACGAAACCTGCGCGGTCGCAAGGCCGTAACACCGCGGCCCCGCCATGCCGCGTTCGAATGGATTCACCGATGAATTTTGTCGGGTGGGACGGTCGGTTTTCTGTAACCGCGAGCCGACGATCCGAGACACTGGGGACCGAGACGCCGGCATTGCACATCGCAAGGAAGGACAACGCTCATGCCCCGCAGGACCACCGCGCATCTGTTCAGCTCCGTCAACGGCGTCGTCGAGTCGCCCGACAAGTTCCAGTTCGACGCCTTCGGCCCCGAAGAGGGCGAGTTGATGGCCGAATCGCTGGACGGGGTGACAGATGTCGTCATCGGACGAAAACTCTGGCAGGAGTGGTCGGAGTACTGGCCGGGCGCCGACGACCCTTTCGGCGCGTTCATCAACCCCGTCCGCAAACACGTCGTCACCAGCACGCTGGACAGCGACGGTAACTCACTCGGATGGAACAGCACGGTGATCACCGGCGATCCAGTCGAGTACGTCAGAGCACTTCAGCAGGACGGTTCGGGCGGCATCACCGTGGCCGGCGGTATAGAGACCATCCGCTCTCTGTTCCTCGCCGGTGTCGTCGACGCACTGACCTTGACCGTCCACCCCGCTGTGACCAACGAAGGCCGACGACTGTTCGACGAGTCCGTGCCGATGACCAGACTCGACCTGGTCGACAGCAGAATCACCGGCCAGGGCAATGCAGTCCTGACCTACACCCTGCACGACTGACGGCGGTCGCCCTCGGTCACGATTTCTCGAGGAACTCGGCTTTCGTAGTGTCGAGCGCAGCGCCCATCATGCTCGCGAGCCCCGGATGTTGCTTCAGTTCCGGATCTTTCTCCGTGACGTCCCGCGCGAAGCGCTGCGCAGCGGCGATCACCTCCACGTCGTCGACGAGCGAAAGCAGACGCAGAGTCGACACCGTTCCGGATTGCGCGACACCGAGTACGTCGCCCTCGCGACGCAACTGCAGGTCGAGTTGGGCGAGCTCGAATCCGTCTGCCGTGCTTGCGACCGCCTCGAGCCTGGTCATCGTCGGGCTTCCCGGCTTGGTATCGGTGATCAACAGGCACAGGCCCTGGTGGCCTCCCCGGCCGACCCGGCCACGGAGCTGATGGAGCTGACTGACACCGAACCGGTCGGCATCGACGATCACCATCACCGTCGCGTTCGGCACGTCGACTCCGACTTCGACGACCGTGGTGCACACCAGTACGTCGATCTCACCCGCACCGAAGTCGCGCATCACCGCGTCCTTCTCGTCGCCGGGGAGCCGCCCGTGCAGCAACCCGACCCGCAGTTCGGCCAGCGGACCCGACACCAGTTCGTCGAACTGCTGCACGACCGATTTCGTGTCGGGCGGCTTCTGCTTGCCCTTCTTCCCGGTGACGGACTCGTCGAGGAGTTCGAAGGCTGCGGGATCGAAGGCGGCGTCGTCGTCGGCATCGCCATCACCGATTCGCGAACACACGACATATGCCTGACGGCCTTCCGCGACCTCCTCACGGATTCGCTCCCACGCGCGGTCGACCCAGGTCGGATGGACCTTCGCAGCCACCACACGGCTGACGATCGGCGAACGCCCCTTCGGGAGCTGACGCAGCGTCGACACTTCGAGGTCGCCGAGCACCGTCATCGCGATGGTGCGCGGGATCGGGGTGGCGGTCATCACCAGCACGTGTGGGGCTGCTCCGTCACGGCCTCGGGAACGCAGCTTGTCGCGTTGTTCCACGCCGAATCGGTGCTGCTCGTCGATTACGACCAGGCCGAGATCGAAGAAGTCGACATTGTCTTCGATCAGAGCATGGGTGCCGATGACGATGCCCGCGTCGCCGGTCACCGCCTCGTTCAGCGCCTGCCGCTTCTGCGCTGTTTTCATCGAGCCGGTCAGGAGGGTGATACGAGTGGCGAGTTCGTGGGCACCGAGTTCACCGGCGGCGGCGAGGTCGCCGAGCATCGCGGTGAGTGAACGTGCGTGCTGGGCTGCGAGCACCTCGGTGGGTGCGAGCAGCGCACACTGATGACCGGCATCGATCACCTGCAGCATCGCCCGCAACGCGACGATCGTCTTTCCGGAACCCACCTCGCCCTGAAGCAATCGGTTCATCGGGTGCTGCTGCGACAGGTCCGCGGAGATCTCCTCCGCAACGGACAGCTGCCCCTCGGTCAGTTCGAACGGCAGTCTGCGATCGAACTCGTCAGCGAGCGCATCGGCCCGCCGCGGACACCTCGGTGCGCTCCGAACCTCGACATCGTGGCGCCGGCGCGCCATCACCAACTGCACCGCTGCGGCTTCGTCGAACCGCAACCGTTCCCGCGCGAGGGTGACATCGTTCTTGGAATCGGGCAGGTGGATGGTTCGCAGGGCCTCGTCGAGTCCGATGAGAGAATTCTCGCTGCGCACGCCGCCCGGGAGCGGGTCCTCCACGGAATCGAGCTGATCGAGAACCTGCCGGACGCACCGCATCACTGTCCACGACTCCACGTCGCGGGTCGCCGGATACATCGGGATGAGGGCTCGATCGAAGATCGACATATCGATGCCGTCGGCACCTTGGGCGCTGCGCGCCAGCCCGGCCAGCGCGCCGGCGCCGCGGACACGTCCCGGTGCGGGGGCAGCGCCGCCGACCTCGGGCTCGCGCGGCTCCGGGAGGATCACGTAACTCGGATGCGCCAGGCTCCACTTGTCGCGGAAATACTTCACGGTGCCCGAGAACATGCCCCGCACACCGGGCTTGATGTTGTATTTGACCTTGTGCGGGTTGAAGAAGGTGACGTCGATCCGGTGGCGGTCGGACACCAGCACCACAGCCAGCCGGGTGCCGGGGCGACTCTTCATCCGTACCTCGTCGGCCTTCTCCACTCGGGCGATGATCGTGACGTGCTCACCCTCGGCCGGTTGAGTGTCGCCGAGTTCCGCACCCTGCGCGGCGTAGCGGTGCGGGTAGTGCCGCAACAGGTCTTCGACCGTGGTCATCCCGAACGCGTCGGACAGTTTGTCTGCGGTCTTCCGGCCGAGGAGATGATCTAGGCGGTCCGCGAGTGTCGCCACTACCGTCCCTTCCGTTCCGTGCGGTGACCATCCGAGGTCGCCGGTTACTCGACGCCGAGCTGCAGCAGGTCGCTGCGCTGTCCCCCCTGGTACACCACGACCTCCAGTTCCGGGTGGCGGTCGTCGAGGTGGCGGGTCAGTTGTTCGGCGAGACCGTCGGGGGCGCCGTCCCCGACGAGCATCGTCACGAGCTCACCACCCGCGGCGAGGATCTTGTCGAGCAGCGACACACCCGCTGCCACAAGATCATGCTCGATGACTACGACATCTCGTCCCGCGAGCCCGAGACTGTCTCCCGGTTGACACGTCCCGACCCAGGTCAAGGCACGTTCGGTCGCGTACCGCAATGATCCCCAGCGGGTCGCGGCCGCCGCTTCCGACATCGCGAACGCGTCATCGACGGTCGCGCGCCGCGCGTCGTGCACTGCGAGGGACGCCAGTCCCTGGACCATCGAGGAACACGGCAGGAACATCACCTCGCGTCGACCGTCTCGGGCCTGCGCACCCACTGCGACGACGTCCTGCTCCGACACCCAGCCGTTGGGAAGGACGAGGACGTCCGAGCTCGGCAACGAGCGGATCGCGTCGAGCAGCAGACGGGGGTCGACGGCTGTCTCTGCGGAGAGGACGGTAGCGCCCTCGGCGTCGAACAATCCCTCCGCGCCGTCACCCGAGGCAATCGCGAGGACCGCGCGGCCGGACGTGGACCTCGGGGAACTCGGTGCACTCGGGGCACTCGGTGCGCACTGCCCGAGTCGGTCTGCTTGCAGCGTGAAGCAGGTGATCGAGATGCGGCGCAGCCTGCCCGCCGCAACTCCCGCCTCGATCGCAGCACCGGCGTCGCAGCAGTGCACGTGGACCGACCATCCTGCCGAACCGTCCCCCACGATCGCAACCGAGTCGCCCAGTTCGTCGAGCCGGGCCCGGAGCACCGCGATCCGCGCGCGATCGGACCCGTCGACGATGTACATGACCTCGTAGTCCTGAGTCTCGCCATCCCGTTCGGCAGCGTCGCGATCCGGGATGTCCGGCCCACCGGTGTCGGCGACGGGCGAGCTGGTGAGGCGCAGGTGACGGTCGGGGCGCCGGCCGGACACGATTTCGACCAGGCAGTCGAGCAGGATCAGCAGACCGAGACCGCCGGCGTCGACGACTCCGGCCGCGGCAAGGACCTCGAGCTGTTCCGGTGTGACCTCGAGCGCGGTCGCCGCGGCGTCGGCGGCGGCCCCGACAGCGCCCCGCAACGATTTCGTGTCGATCACCGCGCGTCCCGCTCCGTCCGCGGCCGCGCGCAGCACCGTGACGACCGTGCCCTCCGCGGGGGTGCTCAGGGCATCGGTCACGGTCGTGGCGGCCCGGTCCAGGGCACGCGCGAAGTCGCGACCGTCGACGGCGGTCAGTCCCGCGATCGAGTCCGCGACGCCGCGCAGTCCCTGCGCAAGAATCACCCCGGAGTTGCCGCGAGCTCCGACGAACGCACCGCGGGCCAGTGCTTCGGCGACCGCTCCGACCGAGAGTGCACCGTCGACGGGTCCGCCGAGTTCGTCGGCACCGGCGCGCAGCGTGGCGAGGAGGTTGGTCCCGGTGTCTCCATCCGGGACCGGGAAGACATTGAGGGTGTTGATCTCGTGGCACCGTTCGTCGAGGGTGGCCAACGCCAACTCGACCCAACGACGCAGTGCTCGACCGTCGACGCCCTCACCGCCTTCGAGCACCGAATCAACCCCTTTCCCGTGCCGTCGTACACTCGTGGAAAGACTAGCCGCGCCCCGTTCACGTGTCCGGTTTGGTCTTAGGCCGTCCGGTTGGCTAAGCTGGTCCGGTTGCCTGACACGGGTGACTACGCTCCCCGTGTCTCAAGCATGCACAGACAGAAGATATCCACTAGACACAAGGAGTTCGCGACATGGCTGCCGTCTGCGACGTATGCGCCAAGGGCCCCGGCTTCGGGAAGTCGGTCTCGCACTCGCACCGGCGTACCAATCGTCGCTGGAACCCGAACATCCAGAGCGTTCGCGCTCAGGTTGCACCGGGCAACACCCGCAAGATGAACGTGTGCACCTCCTGCCTGAAGGCAGGAAAGGTTGCTCGCGGCTGATCCCGGTCGAGATGTAGATCAAGGCCCCCGGTGCGTAATGCACCGGGGGCCTTGATCGTTCGGCCACCGATACCGATATGGTGCGACAGTGACCGATAACCAACAGTCCCTCGTACGCGTGGAGGACGGTGTGCTGCGGATCGCCGTGGCCACCGCCGAACACGGCACGTCGTTGTCCCCCGAAGGCATGCGACAGGGCATCGACGCCCTGCGTTCGGCCGGTCCCGAGATCGGTGCAGTCCTGCTCGTCGGCGAGGGCGCGAACTTCTGCGCGGGTGGAAACGTCCGCGGCTTCGCTGCGGCGGAAGACCGCAGCGCCCACCTGTTCGACATCGCGAACCTGTTCCACGACTTCATTCGCGCACTCGACGCCATCGCAGTTCCTGTCGTCGCTGCAGTGCACGGCTGGGCTGCGGGCGCGGGCATGAGCATCGTGCTGCACGCAGACATCGCGTTCGCAGGTCCCGGAACCAAGCTGCGGGCCGCCTACCCGTCGATCGGGTTCACCCCGGACGGCGGCATGTCGTGGACTCTGCCGCGCGTGGTGGGCCTCGCCCGCGCGCGTGAACTCATCCTCACGGACGCTGTCATCAGCGCCGAGGAAGGAGTCCGGCTGGGATTGCTCAGCCGCATCGTGGGCGACGACGAGATCCAGGGAGAAGCCCTGCGGATCGCGCGCACGCTCGCACACGGCCCGACGGCGGCCTACGCGGGAATCCACCGTCTGGTGAACGAGTCCGTTCACCGGTCGCTGTCCGAACAGATGGACGCCGAGGCCGCGTCGATCTCCGCAGCATCGACAACCCCCACAGGCATCGAAGGTGTGGACGCATTCGTCGAGAAGCGCCGCCCCGATTGGTCGCTCGGCGCCAACGCCGCACAGCAGTGATCGTCGCGAGCCGGTCGGCTAGGGCAGACGCCAGTCCACCGGCTCGCCACCCTGCTCCACCAGCAGCGCGTTCGCGCGACTGAAGGGCTTCGACCCGAAGAATCCTCGGGACGCCGACAACGGCGATGGGTGCGCAGACTCGACGGTCGGGACCCCGCCGAGAAGTGGGCGGAGGGTGGCTGCGTCGCGGCCCCACAGAATCGCGACGAGAGGGGCATCCCGTGCGACGAGCGCTCGGATCGCCTGTTCGGTAACGCTCTCCCACCCTTTACGCCGGTGTGATGCGGGCTCACCCGGTTGCACGGTGAGCACTCTGTTCAACAACAGCACGCCCTGTTCCGACCAGGGCGTGAGGTCACCGTTGGTGGGCTGCGGCAATCCGAGGTCTTCGCCGTACTCGCGGTAGATGTTGGCGAGGCTACGCGGAATTGGCCGCACATCCGGGGCCACAGAGAAGCTCAATCCGACCGCGTGGCCGGGCGTCGGGTACGGGTCCTGCCCGACGATCAGCACCCGCACGCCGTCGAACGGGTGGGTGAACGCGCGCAGCACGTTCTCACCGGCGGGAAGGTACCTGCGTCCGGCTGCGATCTCCGCCCTGAGGAAGGTGCCCATCGCGGTGATGTCTTCGGCGACGGGTGCGAGGGCTTGCGCCCAGCCCGGGTCGACGATCTCCGACAGAGGCTTCGCCGCCCGCTCTGTAGTCTGTTTGCTCACGTCAGGAACTCCTCTGTCATACGGTCCGGTCAGTCGATTCGACGCAGGGCGGTGCGGTAGTAGTCCGCGTTCGCGGCATACATCTTCGCGTTCGCATCGAAGTGGCCTTCGGGTAACTCGAATCCTTCACGAATCTTCGCGGGGATTCCCATCGCCATCCGACGCGCCGGCAGTTCGAAGCGCGGCGGGATGAGGGCACCTGCCGCAACCTGTGCGCCCTCGCCGATCGTCGACCCGTTGAGCACGAGCGAACCCGAGCCGATCAGGGCGCCGTCACCGATCGTGGCGCCCTCGATGTGTGTGTTGTGCCCGACCACGCATCGTGCGCCGAGGATCGTGTCGTCGATGGCGGTGCAGTGGATGATCGTGCCGTCCTGGATGTTGGTCTCATCGCCGACGACGATCCGGCCGTAATCGGCCCGCAGCACCGCGGTCGGCCACACCGAGGCATGAGCGCCGAGGGTGACGTTGCCGATGACCACCGCATCGGGGTGTACGTATGCAGTGGGGTGAATGTCGGGAATGCGGTCGCCGAGCGCGTAAACAGCCATGGGAAAAACCTATCTCGAGTTCACCGGCCCGAAACTTTCCCACCCGCCCCGGGCGCCCCACTTCCGGCCGTCGACCGTCACCCCACTGCCGTCGTGCACACGGCCGATCCGCCGCCATCCGTCCGGCAGATCCACCCCCGGGGGGAAGCACGCGGCCAGGGCGTGGTCTTCCCCGCCGGTGAAGACCCAGTTCCACGGGTCGGCTCCGAGCTCGTGTGCCGCGGCCCTCAGGCGTGCTGGGGGTTCGAGGGTGTGCTGTTCGACGGTGATCGCGACACCGGACGCGACCGCGATGTGCCCGAGATCGGCGAGCAGGCCGTCGGAGATGTCGGTGCCTGCACGAGCCCCGGCCAGTACCGCGCTGACGCCGGCCTCGTAGGGCGGTGTCGGAACCCGGTGGGCGTCGATGAGATCGGCGAATCCGGTGTGCTTCGCCTCGAGCAGAGCCAGACCCGCTGCGGATGCCCCGACGGTGCCTGCGAGTGCAACGATGTCGCCGGCGAGCGCTTCGGAGCGCAGCAACGGTGCGCGCCCCTGCAGGTCTCCGAGGACGGTAACTGAGACAACCACCTGTCCGGCCTGCACGAGATCCCCGCCGACCACGCCTGCGCCGATCGCTTCGGCAGCTTCACCGATACCCGCGGAGATCTCGTCGAGTATCGAGACCGGGGTGTCGGGCGGGCAGCCGAGACCCACGAGGAATGCGGTGGGACGTGCTCCCATCGCGGCGACGTCCGCCCCGTTCTGGGCCACCGCCTTGCGTCCGATGTCCCGCGGCGACGACCAGTCGAAGCGGAAGTGGCGACCTTCGACGAGCATGTCGGTGGAGACTGCTACGCGGCCATCGCCCGCCGCGACGATCGCAGCGTCGTGCCCCGGCCCCACCAGCGTCGTCTCGGGCTGTTGTCGCCCGGCGGTCGCGCGGACGATCGTGGGGAACTCCCCCACCTCGGCGACGGTGGGTTCTCGGCGGGGGCTGCTGGATGAACCGAGCGGATCCGACACGGTGATTGGCGCCTCTTTCTCGATCGGCTGTAGTTCGGACGGAGCACAAGCCCTGCTAGCGTCGTCAAACGCTACCTTCCTACCCGCTCACTCTCCGATTCCGGGAAACACATGAACGACAACTCCGCGCCCGAACCCGATCCGACCGCGCCCGATTCCGCCGAGACCCCCGATACCACTCAGGCCGCGGACGAGCACCGGCGTAGCCCCGCCACTATCGCCACCGCGGTCGCGCTTCCCGTCGCGCTGCTCACGGGGGTCGTCGTGGCTGCCATCATGGTGTCGCGGGATCCCGTGACCAGTCCGGTGGGACTGGGACCGGTGCCTGCACCAGAAGCAGAGTCGATCTCGTGCACCGACCTGCTCGCCGCAGTTCCCGAGAGCATGGGGGAATTCGCCCGCGCCGAGCTGGCCGATCCCGCGCCGGTCGGGGCCGCAGCATGGCAGGCGCCCGATGCGTCGGAGGTGGTTCTGAGGTGCGGTCTCGAACGACCCGCCGAGTTCGATCAGGCAGCTGCGTTGCAGGTCATCGACGGGGTCCAGTGGTTCGAGGTGTCGGGCGCCGAGCAGGGCATCGACGCCAGCACGTGGTACGCGGTGGACCGTCCGGTCTACGTTGCACTGACAGTGCCGAACGGCTCGGGACCGACTCCCCTGCAAGACATCTCGGCCGCAGTGATCGATGTCCTGCCACAGCACGAAATCGACCCGGCACCGGTGGAAGGCCCCTGACTCGGCGAGCTCAACGCGAGTGCATCGATCCGGTCTGCTCGTATCGCTGGTGGAAGCCGAACGCCTCGCCGAGCAGGTGCGGTGTATGGCCCGCGGTCTCGCCCGCTTCGGCACGGTCGACGTAGTCGGTCAGCTCCGCGCGATAGTCGGGATGTGCACATTTGTCGATGACAACCCGTGAACGTCGTCGTGGCGACAAGCCTCGCAGGTCTGCAAGGCCCTGCTCGGTGACGAGCACCTGCACGTCGTGCTCGGTGTGATCGACATGGGACACCATCGGCACGATCGAGGAGATAGCGCCGTCTCGTGCCGTGGACGGACTGAGGAACATCGACAGGTAGCCGTTGCGGGCGAAGTCGCCGGAACCGCCGATCCCGTTCATCATCCGCGTGCCCATTACATGGGTGGAATTGACGTTGCCGTAGATGTCGGCCTCGAGCATTCCGTTCATGCCGATGATGCCGAGCCGTCGCACGATCTCCGGGTGGTTACTGATCTCCTGGGGCCGAAGCATGATGCGGCCGCGGTAGAAATCGATGTTCTTCATCAATTCGTCGAGGCCGCTCTCCGACAGCGCCAACGCAGTTGCGGAGGCGAATCGTACTGTGCCGTCCTCGATCAGCTGCAGCATGCCGTCCTGGATGACCTCGGAATAGCAGGTCAACCCCCGGTACGGACCGCGGGACAGACCGGCGAGAACCGCATTGGCGACATTGCCGATACCCGCCTGCAGTGGAAGCAGGGTGTCGGCCGGGAGACGGCCCGCCGACACCTCGTGGCCGAAGAAATCGAGAACGTGCATCGCGATCGCTTCGCTGGTGTCGTCCTGCGGGGTCAGCTTGCTCGGGCTGTCAGGTTTGTGGGTTTCCACCACCGCGACGACGCGCTCGGGGTCGACCGTGAAGTGGGGCTGTCCGATCCGGTCGTCCACATCGGTGAGGAGGATCGGCCTACGGTGCGGTGGCAGCGCGGTGCCGTAATAGATGTCGTGGCAGCCCGTGAGCCCCTCGGGGATCCACGAGTTGACTTCGAGCACGATCCGGTCGGCCATATCGAGCCAGGTCTTGCTGTTGCCGACGGAGGTCGCCGCGATCAACTCACCCGATTCGGTGATGCCGGCGATCTCCACAACCGCAACGTCGATCGTGCCGTAGTAGCCCTCCCAGACCTGCTGTGCAACGTGCGACAGGTGGATGTCGACGTAGTCCATACGGCCGGCATTGATGGAGGCACGCGCGGTGGCCTCGGACTGGTAGGGCATCCGCAGCGCGACACCCTCGGTCTCGGCGAGCAGACGTTCGGTCTCGGTCGACACCGAGGCACCGGTCAGCAGGCCGATGGCGAATTCATCGCCGGCTGCACGAGCTCGGCGGATCCGCTCGGCCAGGGCCGGCGTTACGGCCTTCGGGGTACCTGCACTGGCGAAACCGCTGATCGCAACGGTGTCGCCGGGGTGGATGTATCGGACTGCCTCTTCCGCAGAGACCACCTTGGCGAGAAATTCCGGGTTCCTGATCCGTCCCGAAGTCGAGGAGGGGGCAACGGAGGCAGCGCTGATCGACATACGGGCAGTTTAGCGGCGGTAACGATCCGTCCGTCACACCACCCGCGCCGGGCCACCGTAACGTACAGATAGTAGGCCGTCGCGGCGACTACCGCGCAACGGGTGGACGTCGGAGCTTTCGTGCACGATGGGGCATATGAGCACCCCGATGATCGATTTGCGCGACGAGGCCGAACGGCTGCTCACCGAACTGGCCGGGCCCCACGCGACTCTCCGTGAGGACCAGTGGACTGCGATCGAGGCGCTCGTGGTGCACCGGCGCCGTGCCCTCGTGGTACAACGCACAGGCTGGGGCAAGTCCGCGGTTTACTTCATCTCCGCCAAACTTCTCCGCGCACGCGGCCACGGGCCCACCGTCATCGTCTCCCCGCTGCTCGCGTTGATGCGCAATCAGGTCGAGGCAGCAGAACGCGCAGGAGTTCGGGCCGCGACCATCAACTCCGGGAACATCACCGAGTGGGATGGGATTCACCAGCGCATCGCGCACAGCGAGGTCGACATTCTGCTCGTCAGCCCCGAGCGGCTCAACAACCCGGACTTCCGCGACGAGGTGCTGCCTGCGCTGGCACGCGACGCAGGGCTCGTCGTAGTCGACGAAGCGCACTGCGTGTCGGACTGGGGTCACGATTTCCGGCCCGACTATCGGCGTATCCGCACACTCGTGGCCGAACTCGGGGACGGCATCCCGGTCCTGGCGACCACCGCGACCGCGAACGACCGGGTAGTTGCGGATGTCGCCGCCCAATTGGGTGTGGGTGCGGGAAGCGACGACACGCTGGTCCTGCGGGGCGGACTCGACCGGCCGTCGCTGCACTTGTCGGTGGTGCGGATAGAGGAGCCGGCCCAGCGCGCCGCATGGCTTGCGCAACATCTCCACGAGCTCCCCGGCTCGGGCATCGTCTACGCACTGACCGTGTCCGCAGCACGCGACCTGGCATCGCTGCTCGCCGAACACGGTCACGCGGTGGCCGCTTACACCGGGCAGACCGACACCGCCGAGCGTGAACAGCTCGAGGCCGATCTCCTCGCGAACCGTGTCAAAGCACTGGTCGCGACTTCAGCACTCGGCATGGGCTTCGACAAACCCGACCTCGGGTTCGTAGTGCACCTCGGTGCTCCCTCGTCGCCGATCTCGTACTACCAGCAGGTCGGGCGCGCGGGCCGCTCCACAGATCGCGCCGACGTGATACTCCTACCCGGCAGTGAAGACCGACAGATATGGAAATGGTTCGCGTCCGTCGCATTCCCCGAGGAGTCGCTGGTGCGCCGCGTGATCGGCGCGCTGGACAGCGAGCGCCCATTGTCCACGCAGGCACTGGAGCCCCGAGTCGACCTGACTCGGTCCCGGCTCGAGATGGTTCTGAAGGTTCTCGATGTCGACGGTGCCGTTCGCCGCGTCAAGGGAGGCTGGATCGCTACCGGACGATCGTGGGACTACGACGCGGAGCGCTACGCCCGCCTCGAGGCAGCCCGCTCCGCCGAGCAGGAGGCGATGCTCGAATACGAGCGGACCGAGGGGTGCCGCATGGTCTACCTGCGCCGCCAACTGGACGACCCGGAGTCGAGCCGTGACATGCCCGGGTGCGGTCGGTGCGACAACTGCACAGGAGTGCGGTGGAGCGTCGATGTCGATGATGAACAGGTGCGGCGCACCCGAGCCCGGCTCGAACGCCCGGGTGTGGATCTCCCGCCACGCAAACAGTGGCCCACCGGCATGGCCACACTCGGAGTCAAGCTGTCCGGGAAGATCACGGACGGCCCGGAGCCTGGTCGCGTACTCGGCCGGCTGTCCGATCTCGGATGGGGTCCGCGTTTGCGAACACTGCTGGACGGTCCCGACGCGGACGCGCCCGAATCCGTCGTGAAGGCCGCCGTCGCCGTGCTGGCGGCATGGGACTGGGCCGAGCGGCCGACCGCGGTCATGGCACTCGAGTCGCCCGACCACCCGGTCCTGGTGGAGTCACTTGCCGGGCACCTCGCTCGACTGGGCCGCCTGACGAACCTGGGTGTCCTGCGGCGGCGACCCGACGCGCCGGCAGTGACCGCCGCGAACTCGGCGTACCGGATCGCTTCCTTGCTCGACGCGTGGGAACCGGTGGAACTCGACGGACATCACGGACCGGTGCTCCTCGTCGACGCCGTCACCGATACCGGGTGGACCTTGACCATGGCAGCGCGGCACCTCATCGCGGCGGGAGCCGGCGGGGTCCTGCCGTTCGCGCTGGCGAGCCCGAAGTAATCGCTCGGACAGCGACGGACGATACACAATTGTGACCGGCCTCACAACAGCCGCCTCACCTGCGCAGAACCCGGCAATCCCCCCGCGAATTCGGACCAAAGGGGTGATTTCGATCGGCACTCTTGTTAGGTTCGAACTACTTATGAAGCCCGTTATGGAAAGTAGTACCCCAACCACCGAACCGGCTGAATTGAGTTTTCGGAGCCCAGAGATCTCCGACGGAAAGCGCTTGTGGCAGATTGCCCGTGATTCCGAAGTACTCGACGTCAATTCCGGTTATGCGTATGTGCTGTGGTGTCGCGATTTCGCCGACACGTCTGTTGTGGCCGTGGACGAGACCGACCGCCCGGTCGGATTCATCACCGGCTACCGCAGGCAGGATTCCCCCCAGACACTGTTCGTATGGCAGGTCGCTGTCGATGCTGATCAGCGTGGCCGCGGAGTGGCCGGGCGCATGCTCGACGCCCTCCTCGACCGACTCCGCCCGTCCGGCGTGACCCGGTTGGAAACCACCGTGAGCCCCGACAACGCTGCTTCGATCGCCATGTTCACCGCCCTGGCACGACGCCGTGGCACCCATATCACGCGAACCGACTTGTTCGCTCCCGACGATTTTCCCGATTCACATCTGGCAGAAGATCTTTACACGATCGGCGATTGATCAGGCATTACGGGAATTTCCGCGCCGAGTTCGTCATCGAAATTCATAACAGGAGGACCAGAGAAAATGACCATCCTGGAAGACAAGCCTGGCACCCACGCTGGTAACGATATCTTCGAGCACCTCGAATCCGAGGTTCGCAGTTACAGCCGTGGGTGGCCCGCAGTATTCGAAACAGCGTCCGGCTCCTGGTTGCGGAGCGAGGACGGCAAGGACTACCTGGATTTCTTCGCCGGCGCCGGAGCACTCAATTACGGCCACAACAACCCGGTCCTGAAGTCCGCGCTGGTGGACTACATCATGAAGGACGGGGTCACCCACGGCCTCGATATGATGACCACCGCCAAGCGCGACCTGCTCGAGACTTTCGAGAACGTGATCCTGAAGCCGCGCGGACTCGACTACAAGGTCCAGTTCCCCGGCCCCACGGGTACCAACACCGTCGAGGCCGCGCTCAAGCTGGCCCGCAAGGTCACCGGACGCGAATCGATCATCAACTTCACCAACGCGTTCCACGGCATGACGCTCGGTGCACTGTCGGTCACCGGCAACTCCATGAAGCGCGCCGGTGCCGGTGTGCCACTCGTCCACGCCACCCCCATGCCGTTCGACAACTACTTCAACGGCGTCACCGAGGACTTCCAGTGGTTCTCACGCGTCCTCGACGATTCCGGCAGTGGCCTGAACCGGCCCGCCGCTGTCATCGTCGAAACCGTTCAGGGTGAGGGCGGTGTCAATGTCGCACGCGCAGAATGGCTCCGCGCCCTGGCAGATCTGTGCGCCGAGCGCGAGATCCTGCTCATCGTCGACGACGTCCAGATGGGCTGTGGCCGTACGGGTGCGTTCTTCTCGTTCGAGGAAGCCGGCATCACCCCGGACATCGTGACGCTGTCGAAGTCCATCGGTGGGTACGGCATGCCGATGGCGCTGACGCTGTTCAAGCGCGAACTCGACGTCTGGGGCCCGGGTGAGCACAACGGCACCTTCCGCGGGAACAGCCCGTCGTTCATCACGGCAACTGCAGCGCTGAACCACTACTGGACCAACGACGAGCTCGAGCGCGGCACACTCCGTAAGGGTGAGCGCATCCACCAGACCTTCATGAACCTGTCGGACATGTTCGAGGGTGTGTCCACTCGCGGCCGCGGCCTGGTCCAGGGTCTCGTGTTCGATGATCCGTCGGATGCCCAGAAGGTGTGTGCCCTCGCATTCGAGAAGGGCCTGCTGGCCGAGACGTCGGGTCCGTCCGACGAGGTGGTCAAGCTGCTGCCGCCGCTGACCATCACCGATGACGAACTCGAGTACGGTCTGAACATCCTCGCGGAGGCCACCGCCAAGGTCCGTTCCTGACCACTGACTTCCCAGTTCACCAATAGAAAGAGCATCGCTTCACATGATCGTGCGCACCACCGAGGAAATCACCGATACCGAGCGCGACATCACCTCCGATGACGGACAGTGGCGCAGCAAGCGCATCGTCCTCGCCGGTGACAAGGTCGGCTTCTCGTTCCATGAGACGACTATCGAGGCCGGGACGATCAACGAGTTCCACTATGCCAACCACATCGAGGCCGTCTGGCTGGTGGAGGGCACCGGCAAGCTGCGCGACCTGGACAACGATGTCGTGTACGACCTCGGACCCGGATCCATGTACCTACTCAACGGGCACGAGCGGCACCGCGTCGAGCCGGAGACCCGCATGCGGATGCTGTGCGTGTTCAATCCCCCGGTCACCGGCCGTGAGGTGCACGACGAGAACGGGGTCTACCCGCTCATCGTCGAAGAAACCGCCTGATCGTTCCGAACATCGGGGTCACACAGCGTGACCGATGCGGGGTGGACGCATAGAGTCGAGGCCATGGCCTCCACTCAGCGTTCGCCCCGCATTGCTGTCGGTCCCAGGTCCGACGCCATGTTCGTACGGGCGGTCAGCAGCGGAGGTGGCATCCCGGTGCCACTCGAGGAGAGGCCCGACGCACTGATCTGGACCAGCGGGCCGGACTCGTTCCCTCCGGCTCTGCCCGAGTCGGTCCGCTGGGTTCAATTGCCCTCCGCGGGAGTCGAGCAATGGCTCGAGTGGGGCATCATCAAGCGTCACCCGCAGATACTCTGGTCGTCTGCGGCCGGCGCCTACTCCGCAACGGTCGCCGAACACGCCCTGATGTTGCTACTCGCCGGTGTGCGAGCACTCCCCCAGCATCTCGCGACGACATCGTGGCAACCCGAGGAGTTCTATCCACGTCTGGGCACATTGCGCGGAGCGACGGTCGGGATCATCGGCGCGGGCGGGATCGGACGTGCCCTCATCCCAATGCTTTCGTCGCTCGGCGCGCAGGCTCTGGCCGTCAACCGCAGCGGACGTCCCGTCCCCGGCGCGGTCGAGACCTTCTCGGCCGAAAGGATCGACGAGATCTGGCCTCTTGCAGATCATTTCGTCGTATCAGCTGCAGCCACGCCCGAGACCGAGCAGCTGATCGGCGCGGCCGAGTTGGCCGCGATGAAGTCGACCGCCTGGCTGGTCAACATTGCCCGCGGCAGCCTCATCGACACCGAGGCACTCGTCCACGCTCTGGCGACCGGCACGATTGCGGGCGCCGGACTCGACGTCACCGATCCCGAGCCTCTTCCCGAGGGGCACCCCTTGTGGTCGCTGCCCAATGCGATGGTCACCCCGCATGATTCGAATCCACCGGCCCTGCGGATGCCCGCCTATGTGGAACGGGTGATCGAGAATGTCACGCGGTTCGCGTCGGGCGTCGAGCCGGTCGCAGTGCTCGATGTCAGCGCCGGCTACTGAGGTTCCGTGCCCTCCGGAGATTCTCGCTCGTCCCGATCAGCCCATTCCAGCAGCGTCCCGAGCGAGAACGCACGCTCGTCGATTCCGGCCTGCAGGTCACCGAGTTTCGCGAATCGCTCGGGAACGGTCTCGATCGTGAAGTCGCGGGGATCGAGGTCATCGATCTCGTTCCACCGCACCGGTGCCGACACGGTCGCCTCCGGAACACCCCGGACCGAGTACGCGCTCGCAATCGTGTGGTCGCGGGCGTTCTGGTTGTAGTCGACGAACACTGCGGTCGGATCTCTGTCCTTACGCCACCACGCGGTGGTCACCCGATCCGGCGCACGGCGCTCTATTTCTCGCGCGAAAGCCAGTGCAGCCCTGCGCACATCGCCGAACTCCCAGTTCGGTTCGATTCGGACGTACACGTGGAGTCCGCGCCCACCTGAGGTCTTCGGCCACCCCACTATTCCCAGTTCGTCGAGCGCCTCGTGCACAATCGACGCGACGAGCTGCACCTTCCCGAAGTCGCATCCGGGCATCGGATCGAGATCGATCCGCCACTCGTCCGGCTTCTCCACGTCGGCGCGGCGTGAGTTCCACGGGTGGAACTCCACCGTCGACATCTGTACCGCCCACACGACATCCGCGAGATGGGTGACGCACAGTTCGTCGGCGTCTCGGTTGTACCGGGGAAAGTGCACACGGACGGTCTGCACCCAGTCCGGTGCACCGCGCGGCAGTCGCTTCTGGTGCACCTTGTCGCCGTCGAGACCGTCGGGAAATCGGTGCAGCATGCACGGCCGGTCCCGCAATGCGCGGACGATACCGTCTCCGACGGCGATGTAGTACCGGGCCAGGTCGAGCTTGGTGATGCCGAGCGCCGGAAAGTAGATGCGTTCGGGATGCGAGATCCGTACCGCCCTGCCGTCGACGTCGATTTCCACAGCCTTCGACGAATCCTTTGCTGCTCCCATCCCCGTCTCCCCTCGTCGCGTCGCCCTACACTCCATGGTCGCCGGTCGCTGCGCGCCACATCCCGCATTCGTCGACATCGAGAACAATCCGGCGATAGCGTCGAACCGTGTTCTTCACACAGGTGGTCGAGACCTCCGCCGCAGTTGCCGCGACGCGGTCGAGGAAGGTCAAGATCGCCGCCCTGCGTGCGCTCCTCGAACAGGCGACCGCCGGGGAGGTCGAGCCGGTGGTGTCGTGGCTGTCCGGAGCGCTGCCACAAGGGCGCATCGGCATCGGATTCCGCACCCTCATGGTGTTGCAGGCAACCCCCGCTACACATCCGACGCTGGTGGTAACGGATGTCGACTCTCTCGTCGACCGCATCGCCGGCCTGTCCGGTCCCGGATCGACCGGGTCGAGGCAGACTCTGCTCTCCGAGCTGTTCACCCGTGCCACGGCGCAGGAACAGGCATTCCTGGCACAGCTACTCGGAGGGGAACTCCGACAAGGTGCACTCGAAGGCGTGATGATCGACGCCGTAGCGGTCACCGCGGAGCTGCCTGCCGACACCGTACGACGAGCGGTGATGCTCTCGGGGCAGCTTTCCCGCGCGGCAGCCGCTGCGCTTGCCGGTGGGCAAAGCGCCCTTGCCGCGTTCCGACTCGAACTCGGGCGACCTGTCCGGCCGATGCTTGCCGTGCCCGCTGAATCCCTCGAGTCAGCGCTCGACGAGTTCGCCGGGGAATGCAGTGTCGAGTACAAGCTCGACGGTGCGCGCATCCAGGTGCATCGCGCCGGCGATTCGGTGTGGGTCTTCACCCGGACCCTGCGCGAGATCACCTCGTCGGTGCCCGAACTCGTCGAACTCGTGGCCGCACTACCGTGCCGCAGTGTTGTGCTGGACGGGGAGACACTCGCCCTCACCGATTCCGGGCGTCCCCGGCCGTTCCAGGAGACCATGAGCCGCTTCGGGGCGAGCACCACACGCGAGCTCCTCCTCCACCCGTTCTTCTTCGACTGCCTCCACCTGGACGGCGTGGATCTACTCGATCTTCCACTGTCCGAACGCCTTACGTTCCTGGATCGCGCCGCAGGCGCGCACAGGATTCCGTCGGTCGTGGCACCGGATCCGGCTGCTGCGCATGCTCACCTGGACGCCGCCCTCGAACACGGTCACGAGGGGATCATGATCAAGTCCTTGTCGGCTCGCTATCTGGCCGGTCGCCGCGGCCACTCGTGGCAGAAGGTCAAGCCCGAGCACACACTCGACCTGATCGTTCTCGGTGCCGAATGGGGATACGGGCGCCGCACCGGGTTCCTGTCCAATCTGCACCTCGGTGCGCGCGACCCCGACGGAGGTTCACCGATCATGGTCGGTAAGACCTTCAAGGGATTGACCGACGAACTGTTGCGGTGGCAGACCAGCGAGTTTCCCGCGTTCGAATCCCACCGCGATGAGCACACCGTGTACCTGCGGCCCGCGTTGGTCGTGGAGATCGAGCTCGACGGTGTGCAGTCCAGCATCCGATATCCGGGTGGTGTCACGCTGCGTTTCGCCAGGGTCCTGCGCTACCGCCCCGACAAGTCTCCTGCCGACGCCGACAGTATCGACGTTGTCCGAGACCTCCTGCCCGCCCGCGGACCGAACACAACAGTCCGGGAATAGGATGGTGCCGCGAAGGAGGGCCCCGTGTTCGGTACCCGAGAGTCGACGGTGACGATCCCGTCCGAGACATTGCGTTCGCTCGTGGACGGGCGACGCATTGCTGTCCTCACCGGGGCCGGGGTGTCGACGGATTCCGGGATTCCCGACTACCGGGGGCCCGATTCCCCGCCGCGCAACCCCATGACGTTCCAGCAGTTCGTCGGCGACCCGGTGTTCCGCCAGCGATACTGGGCCCGTAACCACGTCGGGTGGCGACACATGGATGCGGCACGACCGAACGCCGGTCACCGCGCGGTCGCCGCGCTGGAGCGAAGTGGAGCGGTCCTCGGTGTCATCACCCAGAACGTCGACCTGCTGCACACCAAGGCCGGCAGTCGCCGGGTGATAGACCTGCATGGCTCATACGCTCAGGTCCGGTGTCTCGCGTGCACCAACCGCATCTCACGATTCACCCTGCACGAACGGTTGTCCGCAGCGAACCCCGGATTCACGGAACGCGCACACGCTGTTACCGGCCTCGAGGTTGCGCCCGACGCCGACGCCGTCGTCGTAGACACCGGTGATTTCACCGTCGTCGACTGCGACCAGTGCGGCGGCATGCTCAAACCCGACATCGTGTACTTCGGTGAGATCGTGCCCCGACCCCGCGTCGATGCCGCTTACGCGTTGGTCGATCAGGCCGATGTGCTTCTCGTCGCGGGGAGTTCGCTCACGGTGCAGTCGGGGCTGCGTTTCGTCCGTCGCGCCGTCGAGCGCGATATCCCGGTGGCGATCGTGAACCGGGGACCTACCCGCGGAGACACCCACGCGACGGTCAAGGTCGAGGCGGGCACCTCTGAGGTGCTTGGCGCGCTCTCCGGATCATGACATTGCGCGCGCGACCCCAAATCCCACACCAACTTTCCTCGCGTTGCTCGGGTTGCCGTGGGTCGTGAGGCAAAGGAAAGCCGCACTACGTGGGGAAAGTGTCGCTAGATCTGCATCAGCCGCAGCGTTCGTCGATCGGCGCGATCTCTGCGAGGGATCGGAGTAGGTCGCGAGGAGCAGGAAGCTCACGTGCGGGGAGTAACGGCAACCGCACATTCGGTGTGGAGATCCGTCCCTCTGCATGAAGAACCGCCTTGATGAGGGTCGGGTTGGGCTGGGACATCAATGCACTGGCCGGTCCGACGAGTCGGTTGCCCGCTGCCCGCGCCCGGGCGGGATCGCCACCGGTCCACAGCTGGAAGAGCTCCGCGAACTCGCGTGCGTAGACGTTCGCAGTTGCCAGGATCGCCCCCTCGGCACCCATTGCCAGCAGAGGCGAGACCAGCGTGTCCTCACCGGCGAGAATCGAGAACGAGTCCGAGGACTCCGCAAGGAGTCGCGCAGTGTCGGTATCCACCGAGCCGGCCGCCTGCTTGATCCCGACAATTCGGGGATGCTCCGACAGCCGGACGATCGACTCCCAGCCCAGTCGCTGCGCTGTTCGGTACGGCACGTTGTACAGGACCGAGGGCACCGGGCTGCGCTCGGCCACGTACTCGAAGTGCGCCACGACTCCCGGCTCGGATGGACGTGTGTAATACGGGACCACCACCAGTGCTGCCGCGACGTCGGCCTCCGAGCTCAGTTCGTCGATGGCCCGCACCGTGCCGGCCGTGTCGTTGGAACCTGCACCGACGATGAGCGGAACGTCGTGCTCTCGGCACACCCTCCCACAGATTCGTACGACGTCCTGACGTTCCCGTGTGCTCAATGCACTGACCTCTGCAGTCGTCCCCAACGCGACGATCCCGGTGGCGCCGTCGACGACGATGTCGTGTGCGAGGCGTTCCAGATCGGCATATGCGATGCCACCATTCTCTGCGAACGGGGTGACGAGCGGGACGAGAATTCCGGATGGCCGAAAAGTCATGCACCTAGTTTCGATGCTCATGCACTACAGATCCAGTTAGCATTCAGGCTTTTTAGCATAAGCTGTTCTGATGCTCGACGTCCGCAAACTCCGACTGCTCCGCGAGCTCGCCCATCGAGGCACCATTGCGGCCGTGGCTGACGCTCTCTCGTATACGCCGTCAGCGGTGTCGCAACAGCTTTCCGCACTCGAACGCGAGGTGAAGAGGCCTCTCCTGGTTCGCACGGGGCGTCGAGTGAGCCTTACTGCGGCGGGGGTCACTCTCGTCGAGCACGCCGAGACCCTTCTTGCCGAATTGGAACGGGCCGAGGCTGCGCTCGCCGCGAGCGCGCGGGGGCTGTCGGGGTCGGTCCGTTTGGGGACGTTCCCCACCGCCCTACAGTCGATTGCTCTCCCCGCGATGCTGGAAATCGGCCGTTCAGAAAGGGAATTGGAGGTGACGATCGTCGAAGTCGACCCAGCCGATGTGCCGGATCTCCTGCGCGGAGGGCACTTGGAGATGGCACTTGTGCACGAGTACGACAATGTTCCCTCCACGATGGGATCCGGCATCGAGCTCGAGCCGCTCCTCGACGAGATCGTGTACCTGGCCTCCTCCATCCGCCCGAACGCGACCGGTCTTGCAGTGGTGCGTGACCACGCCGAGAGTCGCTGGATTCTCGGAAACCGCGGAACCCTGTGCCACACCATGGCCGTGCGCACCTGCCAATCGCAGGGCTTCGAGCCGCAGGTAACCCACCGGATCGACGATTTCGCGACGGTCCTGCGACTGGTTGCAGCAGGAGCCGGTGTCGCATTGGTACCGCAACTCGGCGCGATCGATGTCCCTCCGGGAGTGTCGCTCACAGCCCTCCCTGCCGGGAGACGAACCCGCATCGCGTACCGCTCGGGCAGCAAGCACCGGCCGGCCTTTGCCGCAGTGAGCGCCGCACTACATCGCGCGGCTACACCTTTCAGGGCCCGCCGAGAATCTTCGGACTAAATGCGTACCAGGTCGTCGGCGTGCACGACCGGTCGCTGCAGATCCTGAGGCAACTGCCTCGTGGAGAAGCCGATCATGAAGTCGAGTTCGCTCGGGTCGTAGGCCACAACACCACGCGCGACAGTGCGGTCGTCGGGGCCCACGAGCGCGACCACGTCGCCGGCATGGAAGCTGCCGCTCATACCCGTCACGCCCGCTGCGAGCAGCGACCTGCGTCGTTCGACGATGGCACGCACTGCCCCCGCATCGAGGTGCAAGGTACCGACCGTATCGGCCGCGTGCCGAACCCAGAAGTGGCGGGCCGACATTCGCTCGGGCCGCGCAGCGAAGGCGGTGCCCACGTCGGCAGCGCCCAATGCCCGTGCCGCATCCGACGCGGCAGCCAGCAACACCGGGACCCCGGAGTCTGCGGCGAGCCGCGCCGCGGAAAGCTTGGTCGCCATCCCACCGGTTCCGAGTGCACCGCCCGAGCCCGCCACGACACCGTCGAGATCTTCCGGGCTGGTGACCTCCGGGATCAAGGTCGCCCCCCCGTTGCGGGGATCGCCGTCGTACAGCCCGTCGACGTCCGAGAGGAGAACGAGTGCGTCCGCGCTGGTCAGGTGCGATACGAGAGCGGCGAGACGGTCGTTGTCGCCGAATCGTAGCTCGACGGTCGCGACGGTGTCGTTCTCGTTGACGACGGGCACCGCGCCGAGTGAACGAAGTCGGTCGAGGGTGCGCTGCGCGTTGCGATGCTGGGTACGACGGGCGATGTCGTCGGCGGTGAGGAGCACCTGCCCGACTGTGCGGTCGTACCGGGCGAACGAGGTCCCCCACGCGTGCGCCAGTGCGAGTTGTCCCACGCTCGCGGCAGCCTGTTTGGTCGCGAGATCGCGTGGTCGCGCGGTCAGTCCGAGGGGCGCCAGCCCGGCACCGACCGCGCCCGAGGACACGACGGTGACGTTCGAACCGGCCTGCATACGTCCTTCGATGGCGTCGACGAGTCGATCGAGGCGCTCACGGTCGAGCCCCCCGGCCAGGCTCGTGATGGCCGACGATCCGATCTTGACGACGATGCTGCGTGCGGAAGCGATGACCCCGCGGGTGTCGCTCACTGTTCTCCTCGGTTCAGAAGTCGTCGTCGGTGGCGAGACCGCGGCGGACCTTCTTGGCGTGACGGCGTTCGGCGGCGCCCACCCGATCGGTCTGATCCAGACGCGAATCGGTGCCGCGGCCCGTCGGCACCACGTCGACACCCGCGTGAGTCTGCGGTTCCCATTCGAAGCTGACGTCACCGATCGTGACGGAGCAGCCGGGTTCGGCGCCCTGTTTGACCAGCTCGTCCTCGACGCCGAGGCGCGCAAGGCGGTCGGCGAGGTAGCCGACGGCTTCGTCGTTGTCGAATGCGGTCTGACGGATCCAGCGTTCAGGCCTGGTGCCGCGCACGATGAAGCCGCCGGGCTCGTTCGGGTCCGCCACCACACTGAACCCGGTCTCGTCGCGAGCGACGGGACGGATGATGGGGCGCGCAGGAGCCGCGGGTGGGTGAGCCTCACGGTACTCTTCGACCATCTTCGCCAACGCGAATGTCAAGGGACGCAGCCCTTCCCGACTGACCGCAGAGATTGTGAAGACAGGCCATCCGCGGGCTTCGAACTCGGGCGTGACGAACTCGGCGAGTTCGGCGGCATCGGGAACGTCGGCCTTGTTGAGAATGACGATGCGGGGGCGCTCGGAGAGCTCGCCGAGGCTGCTGTCGCCCGACAACGCCGGCTGGTATGCGGCAAGCTCCGCTTCGAGAGCGTCGACATCGGAGATCGGGTCACGACCCGGTTCCAGCGTTGCGCAGTCCACGACGTGCGCCAGGACCGCGCAGCGCTCGAGGTGACGCAAGAAGTCGAGCCCGAGACCGCGGCCCTCGCTGGCACCGGGGATGAGCCCGGGCACGTCGGCGACGGTGAAGGTGGTATCGCCCGACTGCACCACGCCGAGGTTCGGCACCAAAGTCGTGAACGGATAATCGGCAATCTTCGGCTTCGCGGCAGACAGCACCGACACGAGCGAGGACTTTCCCGCCGATGGGAATCCGACGAGACCGACATCGGCTACGGACTTCAATTCGAGGACGAGGTCGAGTTCCTGACCGTCCTCGCCGAGGAGCGCGAAGCCCGGTGCCTTGCGGGCACGGGACGCGAGTGCGGCGTTGCCGAGACCACCACGGCCGCCCTGCGCCGCCACGTAGCGGGTGCCTGCGCCGATCATGTCGACGAGCACATGGCCGTGCTTGTCGAGGACCACTGTGCCGTCGGGCACCTTCAGCACGAGATGGTTTCCGTTCGCTCCCTCGCGGTTGCCACCGGCGCCCTGTGCGCCGTTCGTCGCCTTCGCGTGCTGGTGGAAATGGAAGTCGAGCAGCGTGTGCACGCCCTCGTCGACCTCGAGGATGACGTCACCGCCATTGCCTCCGTTGCCACCGTCAGGGCCACCGAGCGGCTTGAATTTCTCGCGGTGGACAGAGGCGCAGCCGTTGCCACCCTTGCCGGCGCTGACGTGCAGCACAACCCGGTCGATGAAACGGGACATGGGTGGACCTCTCTCCGAACGAAAACTACCGATGAAACGAGCAATAGGGGCGGGTCAGGGTGTGCGACCCTGGCCCGCCCCTATTGGGAGTATGTCGCGAGAATGCTCTCGCGGTGTCCTTATCGGACGGCTGACTCAGGCGTCTGCCGTGGCCGGGACGATGTTGACGGTCTTGCGACCACGCTTGCTGCCGAACTCGACAGCACCCGCCGCGAGAGCGAACAGCGTGTCGTCGCCGCCACGTCCCACGTTCACGCCCGGGTGGAAGTGGGTGCCACGCTGACGCACGATGATCTCGCCGGCGTTGACGGACTGGCCGCCGAAACGCTTCACGCCGAGTCGCTGTGCGTTCGAATCGCGACCGTTACGGGAGCTGGATGCGCCCTTCTTGTGTGCCATGACGAACCCTCCTGGGTTGTGAAGCCGAAGTTCGAGTTACTTGATACCGGTGACCTTGACAACCGTCAGCTTCTGACGGTGGCCCTGGCGCTTGTGGTACCCGGTCTTGTTCTTGAACTTGTGGATGCGGATCTTCGGGCCCTTGGTGTGCTCGACGATCTCGGCAGAGACCGAGACCTTGGCCAGAGCGTCTGCGTCGGTGGTCAGCGCGGACCCGTCGACGACGAGGACCGGAGCAAGCGAGACAGCCGTGCCGGGCTCACCCTCGATCTTCTCGACCTTGACGAGATCGCCCTCAGCGACCTTGTACTGCTTACCGCCGGTCTTGACGATCGCGTACGTTGCCATCGGACGGCTACCCCTTGCTTCTTCGAACGTGCTCGCGTCACAGTGTTGCGACGCGACTGGTCTGGTGTGGCTGCTGACTCGGGTCCCGCCGACTTCCTGCATCCAGGCGCAGCTGGGCTGTATCGCCGAGTAGCGACTGTGCAAGATTACGGGAAGGTGACTACCAGGGTCAAACCAGGTGCGGGCGGGACCGGGTCGACGCGGGTCGACCCGGCCCCAGCATGTCACACCTCGGCGTCGACCGGCGGTCCCGCAGGACGCCCCGCCGCACGACGACGACGGGGACGACGAACGATCTCCACGTCGGGCGTTCCGTCGTTCGTCGGCGCGGCGTGCTCGGGCGACGGGGCCTCCGCTGTGGTTTCAGGCGTGGGCACCGACATCACGAACACCCGGGGTTCACCTGCACGATCTTCGACCGGTGCCGCTGCCGGCCGCGAAACCCTGCGGGCACGCCGACGGCGCGGAGTCGACGCGGACTGTCCGATCTCGGGTTCCGCAACCGCCTCCTGCTCTGTCGTCTCAGGGGCGCTCGTCACCGGCTCGGACTCCTCGCTGGGTTCCGGCTCCACCGACTTCGCGGGAAGCTCTCGTTCCTCTGTGAGATCGGACACGGACTCGCCGCGAACCCCGGAGGCGTGCTCCTTCGTCTCGACCGTCTCGGCCTCCTGGTTCTGTGAGACCACGGCATCGGCGAGCAGCTCGCCGGCAGCCGTGTCGACCTGCGGTGTCGACACGGCGGTCGTTTCGGTGTCGTCGGCAGGCTTGGTGTCGTCGGCAGGCTTGTCGTGCGCTTGGTGGGCAGCCATCGCCAACGCCACCGGATGGGCCGCGCGCTTCGCGGCCTCCTCCGGGTCGGGGACGTGCGCCGGGGACGCGGCGGCGGGTTCGGCGACGACGTCCTGCTGCTGGTTGCTCTTGTCTCGTCCACGTTTGCGGCGCGACCCTCCGCCCTGCGACGACCGTCCGGACTCCTCGGCAGGCTTCGCCTCGACCGGTTCGGAATGCACGATGATGCCGCGTCCCTGGCAGTGGTCACAGGTCGTGGAAAACGCCTCCACCAGTCCGGTCCCGAGACGCTTCCGCGTCATCTGGACGAGACCGAGCGACGTCACCTCGGACACCTGATGCCGGGTGCGGTCGCGACCGAGTGCCTCGGTGAGGCGACGCAACACCAGGTCGCGGTTCGACTCGAGCACCATGTCGATGAAGTCGACGACGATCATGCCGCCGATGTCGCGCAGGCGCATCTGCCGCACGACCTCTTCGGCAGCTTCGAGATTGTTGCGGGTTACGGTCTCTTCGAGATTGCCGCCCGCGCCGGTGAACTTGCCGGTGTTCACATCGACCACGGTCATCGCTTCGGTGCGGTCGATGACGAGGGTGCCACCGGACGGCAACCACACCTTACGGTCCAGTGCCTTCGCGAGCTGCTCATCGATCCGATGCGCACCGAAGACATCCACCGTCGACTCCGACCGGTAACGCTCCACTCGCGGCAGCAGGTCGGACGCCACGGTACGGATGTAGCTCTCGACGGTGTTCCACGACTTCTCACCTTCGATGACCAGCTTGGAGAAGTCTTCGTTGAACAGGTCGCGAACAACCTTCACGAGCAGGTCCGGCTCCTCGTACAGAGCCTTCGGCTGGCCCGACCCGTCGGACTGCACCTTGTCGGCCTGTTCTCGGACCGCTTCCCACTGCGATTGCAGACGAGCAACGTCGCGTGCGAGTTCGTCCTCACTGACGCCTTCGGCGGCGGTGCGGATGATCACGCCGGCATCGGCCGGGACGATCTCACGGAGGATGTCCTTGAGACGCTTCCGTTCGGTGTCGGGCAGCTTGCGGCTGATACCTGTCGACGACCCACCCGGCACGTACACGAGGAATCGTCCGGCGAGACTGATCTGGGTTGTCAGACGTGCACCCTTGTGACCGACCGGGTCCTTGCTCACCTGCACGACCACCTGGTCGCCCGGCTTGAGAGCCTGCTCGATCTTGCGGGACTGACCACCGAGGCCTGCCGCTTCCCAGTTGACCTCGCCGGCGTACAGCACACCGTTGCGGCCGCGACCGATGTCGATGAAGGCGGCTTCCATCGAGGGAAGCACGTTCTGGACCCGGCCGATGTAGATGTTGCCGACCATCGACGCCGACCCCGCGCTCGTCACGAAGTGCTCGACGAGGATGCCGTCTTCGAGCACGGCAACCTGGGTCATGCCGATGTGAGGTCCGTCGACCTTCTCTCGGACGACCATGACGCGCTCGACCGATTCGCGACGGGCGAGGAACTCCGACTCGGTGAGGATCGGTGGGCGCCTCCGCCCGGCCTCGCGACCGTCGCGACGGCGCTGGCGCTTGGCTTCGAGGCGGGTCGACCCGCTGATCCCCTGAACCTCGTCCTTCGCAGCCCTCGCCTTGGTGCGCGGTTCGCGCTCGTGGACGACAGTGTTGGGCGGATCGTCCTCCGAGACGGTTTCGGCGCCGTCACCGGTGCCGCGCCTGCGTCGCCGACGACGGCGGCGGCGCGAGGTGCCGTCTCCCTGGGCCTCGTCTCCCGAGTCGTCGTCTCCCGAGGTGTCCTCGGACTCCTCCGGCTTGCTGTCCGCCGCACCGTCTGCAGCGGTCTCATCCGCAGCGGGCTCCACGGCGGGCGCAGCCTTCTCCTCGCTGCTGTCGCTCTCGGAGTCGCCGGACTTCGCCGGTTCGGAATGCTCGCGCTCGGCCTGCTCCGCGGAGCCGTCCTGCTGCTCGTTCTCGGCGCTGTCACCACGTCCACGCCCACGTCCGCGCCGACCACGGCGGCGGCGGCGCGGATGGTCGTCCTGCTCGTCGTGTCCTTCGGCCGGAGCGGACTCCGTCGGCTCGGCAGTCGCTCCGGTCTCCGGCGCAGCTTCGGCGGTGGTTTCGGTGGACGCGGCCGCCTCGTCGGCAACCGGCGCCGCAGTTCCACGACGCGCCCGACGGCGACGCGGACGATTCTCGCCCTCCTCCGCCGAGGGAACCTCGGGCTGAAGGAACAGCGGGGCTGCGACCTGCTCGGTCGGGTCGGCGGGCACGGGTTCGGGGATCTCGAACAGTGGTGTGTCCTGCTCGAGAGAGGTGAACAATCCGGTCGGGCCGCCCACGGACGGCGCGGCAACGGGCTCGGTCGCCGCGGCGTCCTTCGTGTCGTCGAGTTCGAGGGTGTGGCCAGTGGTCGATTCGTCGGCTACCGGTGTCTCTGCGGCTTCCGGCGCTTCGGTGGGCACCGGCGCTTCGGTGGGCACCGGTATGTCATCGGGCGCCGAGACGTCACTCGGCGTCGGCGCCGGAGGGGCCTGTTCGGCCGGGCCGCTCAACGCGCTGTGCAATTCCTCCGCAGCCTCGCGGGGAAGGGTCGAGTGGGCGCTGCGCAGTTCGGTACCGAGCTCGGCGGCCTTCGCCATCACCTGTTTGCTGGTCAACCCGAGGAGTTTGGCGAGAGCATGCACGCGGATCTTCGCGGGCAAGTTCAGGGCATTCGCCTCGGTCGAGTTGTTTTCCTGCGGCTCTTGATCGGCCACGTAAGTCTCCTAAGACCCCCGGGCGCGTCCATCACCGCGGAATGGCGATGTGAGCGGCCACACGGGGGCGCTGCTTGTGTACTCGCGCAGTAAGCGCGAGTTCTTCCGGTCGCGCATCACTCGGTCGTCCTGTGCCCGTTTTCACTGCACGGCCGAGCGATGCCTGATTAGATCGCGGATCGAGCGCCGGTGCATCCAGCGTGCGGCCGAGCGAGGTATCTCCTGCGTTCCTCGGCCACAGCGATGTCGGGCATCGATCCGTGATGTCTTCGGTCGTGCCGCGCGGGCTCGTGCGGTACAACCTCCCCCAGTATCCCACACAGACATGTACAGATACGCCAACGGCGCCCCGAAGGGCGCCGCCGAGCACATTCGAAAGGGCCGGATCTACGCGGACACGAGTGCGGGGAACCACAGCGCGATCTCGCGCTCGGCCGACTCCACAGAGTCGGAGCCGTGCACCAGGTTCTCCCCCGCCTCCAGCCCGAGGTCGCCGCGGATCGAGCCCGGGACTGCCTTCTCGACAGGATCGGTGCCTCCGGCGAGCTGCCGGAACGCGGCGATCGCACGCGGTCCTTCCAGCACTGCCGCAACCAGGGGGCCACCGGTGATGAAGTCGAGCAGACCCGGGTAGAAGGGCTTGCCCTCATGCTCCGCGTAGTGGGCCGCCGCGATGTCCGCGGGGGCGGTGCGCAGCTCGAGAGCCACGATGTTCAGTCCCTTGCGCTCGATGCGCGACAGGATCTCTCCGACATGACGGCGGGCAACGCCGTCGGGCTTGATGAGTACCAGGGTCCGCTCAGTCACGAAGACAGCGTAGTGGTTCAGCCACGCTGGCCGGGAAGCAGACCCCGCCGCTCACGGTCCTTGATGTCTTTACGCAGGTAGAGGATGTATGCCCACACCACACAGAACAGAACACCGATCGCGCCGAACGCAAGGTCGATGAAGAAACCGAGGACCGTCAGGACCTGCAGCACGATGTTGAATGGGATTGCCCACGACCGTCCCTGGACACCCGCGCCGAGCAACATCAACACTGCGAGCCCCACGACGTATCCGGTCGACACGGCCGTCAGTCCGCCACCGAGCGTCGCGATCACCGGGAGCACCAGCAGCACGACGATCGCTTCGAGCACGAGCGTGCCTGCCATCACACCGCGGAATCCCTTCCACGGATCGGTTGTCGGCGGGAGGAACTCCGCGTTCGCAGCGTTCCCCTCGCGCACGGCGTCCTCGCTCGAACCCGAACTCTCGTTGTGCCGGGCATTGTCGTTACTCACGCAGGGTCCTTTCCGAAGAGTGTGCGCGCAGCTCCGGCAGTCACGACCGAACCGGTCACGACGACACCGGCGCCCGACACCGCTTCGCCCGGCTCGCCGACTTCCTCTGCGATCGCGATGGCGGTCTCGATCGCGTCGGCCAGGTTTGCTGCGGTGACGACGCGTTCGTCACCGAAACGCGCGACTGCGACGTTCGCGAGATCATCGACATCCATGGCGCGCGGCGAACCGTTGTGCGTCACGACGATCTCGTCGAACACCGGCTCGAGCGCCTCGATAAGTCCCGCGACGTCCTTGTCCGCCATCACGCTGACGACGCCGACGAGCTTACGAAAATCGAACTCGTCGGAGAGGGCCGCGGCGAGAGCTTTAGCTCCGTGTGGGTTGTGCGCAGCGTCGAGGAAGACCGTCGGGGCGTTTCGCACCCGCTCCAGCCGGCCCGGATTGACGACCGACGCGAAAGCGTCACGCACCGTATCGACGTCGAGCTGCTTGTCGGGGCCGGCACCGAAGAACGCTTCGACGGCGGCAAGAGCGAGCGACGCATTGAACGCCTGATGCTCGCCGTGAAGCGGCAGGAAGATGTCGGTGTAGAGCCCCCCGAGTCCCTGCAGGTCGATCTGCTGGCCACCGATCGCCACAGCGCGGCGCACTACCGAGAATTCCGAACCCTGCCGGGCAACCGCGGCGTCCGCCTCGACGGCCTGCCGCAGCAACACGTCCATCGCTTCGGGTTCCTGCTGCGCGATGATCGCGACGGTGTCGCGGGGGACGAGGCCGTCCTCGGGAGCCTTCTTGATGATTCCGGCTTTCTCCCCCGCGATCTCGGTGAGTGTCTCCCCGAGATACCCGGTGTGGTCGATACCGATCGGGGTGATCACGGCTACTTGACCGGTGACGACGTTGGTCGCATCCCAGCGTCCACCGAGGCCCACCTCGACGATCGCGACGTCGACAGGAGCGTCGGCGAACGCCGCGAACGCCATCGCAGTCGTGACCTCGAACTTGCTCATCTTCGGACCGCCTGCAGCCTCCGACTGTTCGTCGACCATCCGCACGTACGGCTCGATGTCGCGGAAGGTGTCGACGTAGGTGCGCGGCGAAATGGGCGCACCGTCGACGCTGATCCGTTCGGTGGCGATCTGCAGGTGCGGGCTCGTGGTGCGACCGGTCCGATGCTGCATCCGGGTCAGGAGGGCATCGATCATCCGCGTCACCGACGTCTTGCCGTTCGTCCCTGCGACATGGATCGACGGATAGTTGAGCTGCGGCGAACCGAGGATGTCCATCAACGCCGAGATCTGTGTCAGAGACGGCTCGATCTTCGTCTCGGGCCACCGTTTGTCGAGCTCGGCCTCGACCAGTGCGAGTTCCGCAAGATCGACCGGGGACGGTGTTCCCGGACGCTCGGGAACTCCCGCGTTGTCGGCGCTCACGCCTGTCCCAGCTCCTTCAGCCTCGCGGTGATGCGGTCGATCTCTTCTTCGGCGATCTGCTTTCGTCCCGTGATCTTCTCCACGACGGGGGCAGGTGCCTTGGACAGAAACGCCTCGTTGCCGAGCTTCGCTGTGGTGCCGGCAAGTTCCTTCTCCGCTGCCGCGAGGTCCTTGCGCAGTCGCGCGATCTCCGCACCGATGTCGATCGTCCCCGAGGTGTCGAGTTCGACGGTGACCGTCGCGCGGCTCAGGCGCACCTCGATGGATGCGGACGCGCTGAAGCCTTCCTCGGGCGACGTCAGACGCGCGAGCGACTGCACAGCAGGTACCTGGGCGTCGAGTTGCGCGGCGTCGATATTCGCGAGACGGGCCGCGACTTTCTGCGACGGCTTGAGACCCTGGTCACTACGGAAACGACGGATCTCGGTGACGAGCTTCTGCAGATCCCCGATTCGGCGGGACGAGTCCGCGTCTGCCGCGACACCTGCAGCAGCGGGCCAGTCGGCGATCACGACCGATTCCCCACCCGTGAGCACCTTCCACAGGGTTTCGGTGACGAACGGGATCACCGGATGCAGCAGCCGAAGCAGCGCATCGAGGACGGTTCCGAGAACGGTCTTGGTGCCGTCGGCGTGGACGCTGCCCTCGGCCAGCTGAACCTTGGCGAGCTCGAGGTACCAGTCGCACACCTCGTCCCACGCGAAGTGATAGAGCGTCTCGCACGCCTTGGAGAACTCGTAGCGGTCGAAAGCTGCATCGACGTCGGCGCGCACCTGCTCGAGCCGGTCGAGAATCCACCGGTCGGCATCGGTCAGGGCGTCGCGGGCGGGTAGCTCCCCGATGACCGCCCCGTTCATGAGGGCGAACTTGGTGGCGTTGAAAAGCTTGTTCGCGAAGTTCCTCGACGACTGAGCGTGATCCTCACCGACAGCGAGATCGCTACCGGGGTTCGCGCCGCGCGCGAGAGTGAAGCGCAGAGCGTCGGCGCCGAAACGGTCGACCCAGTCGAGGGGGTCGATGCCGTTGCCGCGCGACTTCGACATCTTCTTGCCGAACTGGTCGCGGACGAGGCCGTGCAGGAACAGGTCCTTGAACGGAACCTTGCCGCCCTCGCCCCCGTCGAGCGCTTCGTCGCCGGACACATAGGTGCCGAACATCATCATGCGGGCGACCCAGAAGAACAGGATGTCGTATCCGGTGACGAGAACGCTGGTGGGATAGAACTTGTCCAGTTCGGGTGTCTTGGCCGGCCAGCCCATCGTGGAGAACGGCCACAGACCCGAGGAGAACCACGTGTCGAGCACGTCCGGGTCCTGTTCCCACCCTTCGGGGGCAGTCTCGTCGGGGCCGAAGCAGGCGACCTCCCCATCGGGGCCGTACCAGATCGGAATGCGATGACCCCACCACAACTGGCGCGAGATGCACCAGTCGTGCATGTTGTCGATCCAGTCGAACCAACGCGGTTCCTGGCTTTGGGGGTGGATCACCATGTCGCCGCCGCGCACGGCATCACCTGCGGCTTTGGCCAGGGATTCGACCTTGACCCACCACTGCATCGACAGGCGCGGCTCGATGGTCTCGCCGGAGCGTTCCGAATGTCCGACGCTGTGCAGGTAAGGACGTTTCTCTGCGACAACGCGGCCCTGCTCGGCAAGCTCCTTGCGGATCGCGACCCGGGCCTCGAACCGGTCCATGCCGTCGAATCGGGTTCCCGAGTCGGCGATCTTGCCGGTCTTGTCCATGATGGTGGGCATGGGCAGGTTGTGCCGCAGTCCCATCTCGAAGTCGTTGGGGTCGTGAGCCGGAGTGATCTTCACGGCACCGGTGCCGAACTCGGGGTCGACGTATTCGTCCGCAATGACCGGAATCTGCCGTCCGGTGATCGGATGTTCGAGGGTCGTACCGAGGAGGTGCTTGTAGCGCTCGTCGTCGGGGTGAACCGCCACCGCGGTGTCGCCGAGCATCGTCTCGACACGGGTCGTCGCAACGATCACGTGAGGCTCATCGTCGTTCAGCGAGCCGTAGCGCAGAGAGACGAGTTCACCCTCGACCTCTTCGAACTTGACCTCGATGTCGGAGATCGCCGTCTGCAGCACGGGCGACCAGTTCACGAGTCGTTCGGCGCGGTAGATGAGGCCGTCGTCGTACATCCGCTTGAAGATCGTCTGCACGGCACGGGACAGGCCGTCGTCCATCGTGAAACGGTCGCGGGACCAGTCGACGCCGTCGCCGATACGGCGCATCTGGCCCTGGATGGTGCCGCCGGATTCGCGCTTCCAGTCCCACACCTTCTCGATGAACCGTTCCCGGCCGAGGTCTTCCTTGGTCTTGCCGTCGGCGGCGAGTTGCTTCTCGACCACGGTCTGCGTCGCGATGCCGGCGTGGTCCATACCGGGCAACCACAGGACCTCGTAGCCCTGCATACGCTTTCGGCGTGTGAGGGCATCCATCAGGGTGTGATCGAGCGCGTGACCCATGTGCAGACTGCCGGTGACGTTCGGGGGTGGCAGCACGATTGAGTACCCGGGCTTGTCGCTCGCCGGGTCGGCCTCGAAGTACCCGGCATCTACCCAGCCCTGATACAGGGCCTCCTCGACTGCACTGGGGTCCCAGCTCTTCGGGAGGGCGTCGGCGCGGTTCTGCGAGTTCTCTGGTGCACTGGTCACCAGACAATCGTAAGCGGATGGCACAAATCACCAGGACACGACCCGAGTCAGAAGACGATCGCGGTGAAGGTGTACCAATCGCCGTGGAAGTGCCGATAGCCGATGTCGCCTTCTGCTTCCGGATTCCCGATCTTGTCGGTCCCCTGCGGTAGGTGCGCGACTCCGACCGAATTGAACAGCCCGCCCCGGGTAATGAAATGACAGCCACCCGCCTCGGACGTGACCTGACGCACCTTATAGACACCGATACGGATGTCGTCGAGCGACGGCTCGCAGGTGGCCGCACGCTGCTCGAGCTCACCTTTCGACATGTGCCACCCGATCCACGACGGGATTCCGAAGCCACTCACGACGGCAGTCGCGACAACAATTCCGGGAGTGATCCACAGGCGACGGTCCGGCCGATACCGCCACAGCCGGATCAGTGCCAGCGCGAGCCACACGGACCCCAGCAGGACGAATACCCAACCCACGAGGATCACAACGATGAACGGCATGACCGGCTGAAGCTGCGCACCCAGCAACACCACACACGCAGCGCCGACGAGAACCGGAAGCACCGCACACACTCCGATCCGCCACCAACGCGGCGTCGGCGTGCGTTCGCGCGACGTTCCTGTCCGGTTCTCCGGACTCACCCGAGGATCTCCGGCAGTTCGATCGGAGTGCCGAGGACGTGTTCGGACAGGAACGCCTCGACGGCCTGGTACCAGATCTTGGTGTGCTGAGGGCTGAGCACCCAATGGTTCTCGCTCGGGAAATACAGGAAACGGTGGGCTGTGGTGCCGTCGTCCTCAGCGGGCAGACCGGATTCGTTGAGCAACTCGTACCAGAGACGTAGCGCTTCCCCGATCGGGACGCGATAGTCCTTGTCGCCGTGGATGACGAGCATCGGGGTGACGATGTCGGCGACGTACAGGTGTGGCGAGTTCTCGACGGCCATCTCGGGGGTCATCTCGCGCTGCCAGTACCACGCGACGTCGGTGGTCGGCACGAACTGATCGAGCGCCCACAGGCTCGCATGCGTCACGATAGCGCGGAAGCGGTCTGTATGTCCGGCAACCCAATTGGCCATGTATCCACCGAAGGAGCCGCCCATCGCGGCGGTACGCGCGGCGTCGATGTCAGGGCGCGCCTCGACGGTGTCGGTGATCGCCATGAGGTCGGTGTAGGGCTCCTTGCCCCAACGACCCCATCCGCGGCGAAGAAAGTGGTCGCCGTATCCGGTCGACAGCGCCGGGTCCGGCAGCAGCACCGCGTAGCCGCGCGCGACCAGCAGCCACGGATTCCATCGCCACGACCACGTGTTCCAGCTGCTCAGCGGCCCGCCGTGGATCCACAGCAGCAGCGGTGCCGGCGCATCCGCCGTCGCGGTGTCAGGGAGGGCGAGCCAGCCGCGCACGGGAGTGCCGTCGTCGGCCGTTGCGACGACGCCGGTGAGTCGCCCCGGCAGGTCCGGCAGTTCCGCGGGCGCCTGCAGCGGCGTCACCGTTCCGGCGTCGGGGCCGGTCAGCGCGACACGCACGGGATGCGGCGGCGCCTCGTAGGAGGCACGCAACGCGAACAGCGTCGCGCCATCCGGTGCGACGGACACATCGGTGTACGCGGCGTCGTCGAGGGTGAGCTGTTCCGGACGATCGGCTCCGGACCGCAGCACGAAGACCGGGCCTCGCCCCTTCTCGTCGGCGGTCAGTACGAGACCCGCACCATCAGGCAACCACGCGATCGAGGTGGGTCGGCGGTCCCAGTCGCGTGCTTCGACGGTGGTGATGCCGTCGGCGATATCGAGGATGCGCAGTGTGATCTGTGGCGGTGTGTCCGGATCACTCAGCGATTCGTGTAGATATGCGAGCTTCGTCCCGTCCGGCGAGAGCGCCGGGTGTGTCGCGTCACCGGTATCGTCGTCGACGAGCGGGGTGCGCAGTCCGGTGGTCAGGTCGACCCGCACGAGCGTCGTGCGTCGCGAAGCGAGGGGCCCCGCCACGACCCAGGTGGACGCCGCGAACGAGCCGTCGGCGGCGACGTCGAGTTGCGCGTCGCGCAGCGAACTCCGGACGCCGGGTGTCAGGTCGGTGAGCTCACCGTCGGCGCCGACGGTGAGCAGGTGCGGGCGGTCGGGGCCGAGATCGTGGTCCCAGTACCGCACCGGGTAGCCGGTGTGCATCACGGCCGAGACCTTGCGGTCCTTGCGGGCGGCGCGGACGCGTTCGTCGTCGGTGTCGCTGTGGCCGAGCACGTTCGCGGTGACGACGAGCCGGTCTGCTCGGGCGGCGGCATGCACACCCGCAATACTGCCTTTGCGAGCGATCACCTTGGCTGCCTCACCACCGGCGGCGGGGAGTCGCCACAGCGCGGTCGGTTCGTCGTCTCCGCCCCGGACCGCGGTGAAGAGAAGATCCCCGGTCTCGGTGAAGGCCGGGTTCGACTCCCCCTTCGCTCCGTTGGTCAGCCGGCGTGCCGGTTCTCCGCCCGAGGGGTCGATTTCCCAGAGTGCACCGATGAACGACGTCGCCGTGTCGTCGAGGGTCGATTGAGCGAGGACCAACCGGGCGCCGTCCGGCGACATCACGAGCGTCGTGGCACGCGGCAGCGCAAGGAAGTCGTCGAGGTCGTCGAAGTCCGTCATGTCCAGAACCCTAGGCGTCCGAGCACTCGCGCGCGGCCGGCAGATTCGCAGCCGCGCTACCGTGTGGAGAAAACTGGAGAAACAGCCAGAAGGAGACCTCGTGGCATTGAACAAGACCGCCGTGTCTGCGCTCGCTGCAGGCGGGCTCGTCGGCGGCTACGCCGTTGCACGCCGCACCGGCAACCGTCCGCTCGGCGGCGCTGTGCTCGGCGTCGCCTGTGTGGTGTGCGGGACGCATTGGGCGCGCACGAGCGGCCCCGCCCGCACAGCCGCGCTCGTCGCCACCTACGTGGGCGCGTTCGGTGCCTCTCATCCCTTGGCGAAGCAGATCGGCGCCTGGCCGGCAGTCGGCGTCGTCGCGGCAGGCACCGCGGTGGCGTCTCAACTCGTCAGCAGGTGACGCCCGACGAGTCGCTTCGGAACCTCTGAGTGACGCGATCGGCGGGCGATCGGCCGCCAGTTGTAACCTGGTCGTTCGACGAAACAGTTCGGGTTTCGTCTCCCCGATATCGAACGGAGAACGTACAGTGGTCGATCTCGCATATGTCATCGCCGGGTCGGAAGCGACCGGCGGCGCAGGCCTGCAGGTCGACCTCAAGACGTTCCAGCAGCTCGGGGTGTACGGCGTCGGCACGGCGACGTGCATCGTTTCGTTCGATCCGAAGAACAACTGGGGACACCGTTTCTTCCCGGTGCCCGCCGAGGTCATCGCCGATCAGATCGAGGCCGCCACGTCCGCACACGACCTCGACGTCGTGAAGATCGGCATGCTCGGCACGCCCGCGACCATCGACGTCGTCGCGGACGGGCTGGGCAAATCCTCCTGGCGACACGTGGTGCTCGATCCGGTCCTGATCTGCAAGGGTCAGGAACCCGGCGCGGCGCTCGACACCGACAACGCCTTGCGTCAGCAGATCCTGCCGCACGCGACGGTGATCACTCCGAACCTGTTCGAAGCTCAGACGCTGTCGGGGATGGAGTCCATCGGGTCCATCGAAGACCTGACCGAGGCGGCGCGCCGGATCCACGATCTCGGCCCGAAGTACGTCGTGGCAAAGGGCGGCGTGGAGTTGCCCGGCGACGAAGCTGTCGATGTGTTGTTCGACGGCGAGAACGTCACCCTCCTGACCGCTCCGAAGGTCGGCAACGAACGCGTGTCCGGTGCCGGATGCACGCTCGCGGCTGCCATCACCGCGGAGCTCGCGAAGGGCACCGAGGTAGCCGAGGCAGTGAAGGCCGCAAAGGATTTCGTCACGAACGGCATCAAGGGTCGCGTGTCGGCGCACACCCCGTTCGACACGGTCTGGCAGGGCGCGTAGCCGCACCCGTGCGCGCTTCTGGTAGCCCCTGCTACCAGCAGCACACACCGAAGTATCGCGTCACGCTGCCGGGTCGAGAACCGACCTTGCTATTGTCGGCGTCAACGTGTTCGGCCTGGGGGGTCGAGCATTTGCTGACACGATCATGGGGGATCGTCGTGACCGACGCACTACCGGTGCTGCCGCCATATCTGTATCTTCCGTGTGCCCAGGCGGTTTCCGACCCGGCTGATGCCGTAATCGACCTGAGATACCTCAGCGACGGCCGCATAGCATTGCTCGCCTACACGGCACTCGACCGTCTGGTGTCCTACTGCGGCGACATGCAGCCCTGGCTCGTCGTTCCCGCGCAGCTACTCCCACGACTGCGCGAGGTGTACTCGTGGGACGTACTCGTGCTCGACATCGAGATCCCCGAGCACGAACGCCGGGGCGCGTACCGCAACGGTAACACACCGACGCCGCAGGCCACGCGATGACGCTGTACGTCGATCCCGACGAACTCGACCGTGCCGCAGAACGATACGAAACGTCCGCCTATGCTGCAGCCGACATCGGTCGGCATCTCCCCGAGGCGGTGCGCGCAGGTGCCGCGACGGGCGCACTCACCGGAATGCTCGCTCAGGTGGCCACCGACCTCGCCGGTCTCGTCGAGACACTCGGTTCGAGTGGGATGGTTCTCGTTGGATGCGGAGCCGCATACCGCCGAGCCGACGACGACACGGCCGCGTACCTCGTGGCCCGCCTGTCCGACATGGACGAGTGATCCGATGCCGATCGACACATTCATCGACGGCGATCCCGCAGACATCTCCCGGATCGGCGATTGGGTCCGCCGAAGTCTTGCAGTTGCGGTCGAGAGCGCAGGGGACGACGCAGCCGCCGCGCGTCGAATCGCGGGCGATGCGTGGGACGGTGATGCGTCCGAGGAGTTCCTTCGAGTGGCCACTGATCTCGTCCACTCCATCGACGCCTTCCAGAACAAGGTCCTCGACGTTGCAGGTCAGTTCGATCAGATCGCCGCCGCACTGGCATCGGTGCTCGCAGATATGGCGGAGCTCTGCGATCGAGCCGCAGCCTCGGGATTGTCCGTGGTGTGCAACACCATTGCCGATCCCGCTCCCGATTCGGACGAGACCGTCCTCCGCGCGTACAACGATGCCGCAGCCGCGGCGCAGGACGTTCACGCACGCTGGGCGCGTGAGGTAGCCGCAGTCGCCAACCGATGGGCCAGTGAAGCGTGGGCCGCGTCGTTCACCACCAGCACCGGGCTCGACTACACGACCGCAGAGTTGAAGAAGACGGTGCAAGGTCTCACAGAAAGGGCCGAGGGCCTCACGCGGCAATCTCTGCAGTCGATGCAGTACGTGCTCGACCTACCTGACGGGACGCCGTACGACGAGGTGCGCCGGCTCTACGGGGCAGCCCAGGGCACCGCCGACGACCTCGCCGCAACCACCGCACGCCACGCACAGCTGGCAGACGTTCCGGGGCGGATGGCCGTCGGCGTGGGAGCGCTGAGCCTCGTCGCCGGTGTCGGTGTCGACTACTACGGCGGTGGAGAGTCGATCGAGCAAGCCGTCGTTTCCAACTCCGCCGGCCTCGCGGCTTCGATTGCCGCAGGAGCGCTGATCGGATCAGCATTGCCCGGGGTCGGTACCCTCGGCGGCGCGCTGGCTGGGACAGTGGCGGGCATATTCGCCTCAGGCGGGGTCGACCATCTCTACGAAGACTCCTCGGCTGGCATCATGAGCACACTCGAAGCCAGCGGCAGCGAATTGGTCGAAGCCGCAATCTCCCTCAAGGATCTCGGGGTCGCGGTCGGTGGGCTGGTGAGGTAAGAGAAGGACACACGAATGCATTCTGACGAACACACCCGATCCGCGACGTACGGAACCCGCCTGATCTACCGCGTGTTCCTGATAACCGGATACTGGACGCTCATGACCCTCGGACTCCTGATCGGGGCGGTCGTCGAGAACGCTCTCCTGGGTCGACACCCGGTCCTTCCTGAAATGACCTTACTTGTGCTGGCCATGGGGGTCTTTTCTGTCATCTATCCGATCTCCGGCTTCCTCATGTACAGTCCCCGAACCCGGCTCGCCGACATCACCGTCGGTACCGACCAGGATGTTCCCGCCCTCTTGCTGCGCCAGTCCCGGCTGATCTACACCCTGTCCATGATTCAACTCGCTGCCGCCACCGCAGTACTGATCATGATGGTGAATCTCGTATTCGGCCCTGGACCCCACCCGTTTGCCTCAGGACGGACACTCCTGATCGTCATCGTCTCTAGCTGGCAGGTGGGAGTCGTTGCCCTGATGGCGCTTCGTCGTATCCATCCCGGCTACATCGCCATTCGGCATGACGGGATTCGGATACGGGGCTACGCCAACGATGCGTGGGTGCCCTGGGCCAGTGTAAGTCCATACTTGTTCAACAGCGACAGCCTGTTCGCCAGGGTCCACATCGCACCCGAGCATCGAGTGGTCATCTCCTCCCGCGTCCCGCGCATGTGGATGAGCATCGACAAGCGCCAAACCTTTCATGCTCACCCATCACGGCCGCGCAAGCCCATCATCGCCGTCAGCGCCGATCGCCGCCGCTACCGTATTGCTCCCGAAATCATCGACGCAGCCCTCAACCACTACACCGAAAACCCTACAGTCCGCGAGGAACTGCGCGACCCCGCGGCCATCGCACGCACCGTCGAATCGCTGCGTGCCCACGTTCCCAAGGCATGGTGGCGGTCCCAGACGCGACCCGTACCCATCCCCATCCTCGCGGTCGACGCCCACTGACTCCCTTGGGCAAGCGTCCAGTCACTGACGCAGTCCAGCACCTCACCCCGCAAGCCGATCCACCCACATCCCGGCCGGACACATGCTGAGCCGACCAACGATCCGAGGACGATGGCCATCGGGACGGTAGCGCTGAGTCTCGCCGGTTCGAACGAGCTGAACCAAGTACGAAGTGCACTCGAAGATTTCGGGGCAGGGTGGGTGGTCTTGTTGGTCTCGACGGAGGACACGGATGAATTGGGATGAATCGGCCGGGTCGAGAATCTACGGCACCCGCAAGACCTACTTCGCGTTGTCGGTAGTTGGCTTCTCGAGCCTCAGCCCGATTGCCTACGCGACCGCAGACATCACGGAGAACATCATCGGGGGCGACTCCCTTCCCTCCCCCATGACGCATTGCTGCTACTTGCGTGTGGCCTCATGACCGGAGGTTGCGCCATCGTTGGCGTCGTCACGCACAGTCCCCGAACCCGGTTCGGTGATATCACCGTCGGCACCGACGAGGGGATACCCTCACTTCTACTCCACCAGTCACGTCTGACCTTTATCCTGACCATGACCGTCCTTGCACTATCTTCTGTGTTCTTGGTCGTATGGCTCTGGCCGAGGTCTGATCCTGAATTCGATTCTCTGTCACCCGCAATTCGCGTTGGGACATGGGCACTCGCTTTCGTTGTCACCTGCGGATGGCAGGTGGGTATAGCTGTGCTGGTACTGCTGGGGCGTATCCGTCCCGGCTACATCGCTATTCGCCACGACGGCATCCGAATTCGCAGCTATGCCAACGACGCCTGGATCCCCTGGGACAGCGCTTCCCCCATCCTGCCCAGTGAGAACTGGAAGTACCTCACCGTCTGGCTCCGTCAAAACAACCACGCGACTATTTCCTCCCTCGCACCGTGGCCGTGGCTGAGTCTCGGTAACCGTGCGTTCGGCTACGTCCGGTCATCATCCCCACACGACCGCGCGTTATCCGTGTACACCGACCGGCGTATCTACAGAATCGCCCCAGAAATCATCGATGCAGCAGTCTTCCACTACATCACAAACCCCGCTGCGCGCGAAGAACTGCGCGACCCCGCCACCATCGTCCGCACGGTCGACACCCTGCGCACGCACGCTACGACCGCATGGTGGCGCTCGCAGACGCGGACCGTACCTGTACCCAACCTCGCCGCCGATACCCACCGATTCCACGGAGCGTGATGGAGTCGTCCGTCCATCTCCGGAGCAATCCATTTGGGCAGTTCGTGCTGAACGTCCCTGCGGGGACCGACTACGAGGTGCGCCGGCTCTACGGGGCAGCCCAGGGTACCGCCGACGATCTCGCCGCCACCGGCGGCAGCAACGCCGCCGGGGCGTCCAACCACCGCACGCCACGCACGCAGCGCCGAGCGTCAGCAGCCAGGCGGTTACGAAGTGGAAGTAGATCGTGAGGGTTCCGTACCGACCAAGGCGTACCGGCCCTCGTATCGCGTCAGTCTCGACTGATCTACAACCTCGCCATGATCGTTGCACTGCCCACCCTCACCGCCGGGATCTTTTCTCCTAAGACCCAGCGAGGTCCGCGCGGACCGTGTATTCAACTCGATACAGCACGAGATCGCGACCTGGATACTCCTGCTTACTGTCACATGCGGATGGCAAGCCGGCGTCGCTGTCGGGATGCTTTCCGGTCGCGTCCGCCCCGGCTACATCGCCATACGCCACGACGGCATCCACCTACGCGGCTACGCCAACGATGCATGGGTTCCCTGGGACAGCATCTGCTCCTACCTGCGCAAGACCCATCACCAGAATCTCATCATCCAACTCGCAGAGGACCACCACGCGATCATCTCCTCCCGAGTAACGCGTCTGTGGACGCACATCGACAAACGAATAGATGGTCACGCCCACCCATCGCGACCGCGCGAGCGTCGGACCAGCGTGGCCATCGACCGACGACCGTTCCGGATCGCCCCCGAAATCATCGACGCAGCGGTCGAACACTTCTACGAGAATCCTGCTGCGCGCGAAGAACTACGCGACCCGGCAGCCATCTCTCGCACCGTCTACGCCCTGCGCGCGCAGGCCACGACCGCGTGGTGGCGATCCCAGACACGTCCCGTGACCCTCCCCATTCTCACGGTGGATCCCTACCAACTGTCATGACCAGGCCATTACTCCCCAGTGCCACAGACTCGCCAGCGCCCTCATCGAACCCGAACATCGAATGATTCCGGGTTGCCGAAGAGTTCGCGACCGCCGACATCAAGGCTCGGGTACGGCGCACACCCCGTTCGACACGGTGCGGCAAGGCGCGCTACACCTTCCGAATCGGAATCGCGAAAGCCGAACCCGCGGTCGGGAAGACCACAGGTCCAGCTCGATCGCCAGCAGCAAGAGTTGTCAGCTCGCCTCGTCGGCCGACAACGAATCGATCGCCGACTGCAACGCGACGGTGGCAGCCTTCGCCACCTCGCGAAGTCCGTCCTCATCGGCGAACTGAACCATCAGCTGCGGATTCATCGCATCGATCACGACGGTCGCGGGGTCGGTGCGGTCGCGGCGGACCACGACGTTACAGGGCAACAGCAACCCGATCTGCGGATCCGCGGTGACTGCCCGGTGCGCAAGCGGCGGATTACAGGCGCCGAGGATTGTGTAGTCCTCCAGATCCGCGTCGAGTTTCGACTTCAAGGTCGCTTGCATATCGATCTCGGTGAGAACGCCGAAACCTTGTTCGGACAGTGCTTTACGAGTGCGCTCTACAGCTTCGGCAAACGGCGCGCGAAGTGTCGTCGACAGTGCAAGATCCATGTTCGTCATCCTTCCTCTCCAGTGACCGACCGGCGTCCCACGCCAGTGACCGACCGGCGTCCTACGCCAGGGCCAGGAACAACTTCTCGAGTTCGGCCACGTTCATCGGCTCTTTGCCGTTCTCATTCTCGTTGGTCAGGCATTCTTGTAGGCCGGTTGCGACTATTTTGAATCCCGCGCGATCCAGGGCCTTGGACACTGCCGCGAGCTGAGTAACGACGTCCTTGCAGTCACGACCCTGTTCGATCATCGAGATCACGCCGGCAAGTTGCCCTTGGGCTCGACGCAACCGGTTGAGTACAAGCGCGATGCTTTCTTCGTCTCCAACCATGGCAATGCTCCTGTCTCCAGTTTCTGACCATTGTACCCCCCAGGGTATTGCGGGGGCATGTTCATCGCTCATCCCACCACTGCGTGAGCACCGCGCCGGGTCAGCAGCCGCCGGAGCGGACAGAACTCACGACGGGCGCACGCGTACATAGTGGCGGCGGCAGTGCCAGTAAGTACCGCGACCGCGACGCCGACAGCCGGATGAATCTCCTGGGCCAAGATCACCGATGACATGAGCAGGACGAACCAGCCGAAGCCCTTGCGCAGGGCATCAGGATCGACCATCGAGGTCAATCTGCCGCCTATCAGGCTGCCGAGAACCGCCGCAGCGGTAACCATCGAGGCCAGACGCCAGTCGATCTGCACGGCCGACAGGTATCCCCCCAGGCCCGCGAACGACTTCATCGCGATGACGATCAGCGAGGTTCCGATCGCGAGAGGCATGGACAGTCCGCCGAGAAGGGCAAGCGCCGGGACCACGAGGAAGCCACCTCCGGCACCGACGAGCCCGGTGACCAGACCGACGACCACCCCGTCGACAAGCACCTTGCCGATCGGCATCGTATGCGCTCCCCCCTCTCCGGCCGACTTGTTCTTGCGACCACGCAACATTGCCACCGCAGTGGCAACCATCATCACAGCGAACGCGAGGAGCAGCACGGTACCGGGAATGAACTGCGAGAGCAGACCGCCCGCGTACGCACCGACCATCCCGGCCAAACCGAAGAAGATACCGGTGCGCCACTGCACGCGACCCGCACGTGCGTGGGAGATCGCGCCGACCGCACTGGTCACACCGACAACGAGCAGCGATGTGGCGATGGCTTCCTTCGCATCCATGCCCGCAACGTAGGCAAGCAACGGAACGGTGAGGATCGATCCCCCACCGCCGAGCAATCCGAGTGTGACGCCGACGAGAACTGCCAGCGCAACGGTCAGCGCGATCACGATCAGTTCCTTTCGGCGGAGACGGTCTTCGCCGCGGTGAGCCGAGCGACGACGGATTGTGCGTCACACGAGGCCGCGCGGTTGTACGGCAGCTTCGACAACACCATGCCCATTGCGCAGGTATTCGACAGAGCAGCGAAGGTGAGACCCCCGCCGATCCCGGCCGCCAACCACTTCAGCTTGGGCACCGCGACACTGGCGAGTACCGAGCCGAACACGATCGAGCCTGCCACCAGGCGTACCTGCCGTTCGAGATCCCACCGGCTCGCACCGCGATTGACGGGCAGCCCCTCCCCTTCCCAGCCGAGCATGCCGCCGTCGAGGAGATGAACGTTGATCAGGCCCGCAGCCCGCAGGTCTTCTTCGGCCTGCACGGCACGCTGACCCGAGCGACACACCAGCACGACATCTTCGTCGAGATGTGCACAGAACTCGTCACGATGCTCACGCAGTAGATCCAGTGGAACGTTGTACGCGCCGGGGATGTGAACGGTGTCGAATTCACCGGGGGTGCGCACATCGATGACTCGGATGTTCTTGCCGGACTCCATCAGCTCGAGCAGTTCGGCCGGATAGAGGGTGGCAGCAGAGAAGGCGGTCATGGGGGGCCTTTCTAGAGGAATTTCTGGATACCCCAGGGGGTACTTGACATACCCTAGGGGGTATATGCCAATCTGTCTACACACCCCCGGGAGTCCACCCGGCAACCACACCTCGGAGGAAGCGATGATTCTCGAGCAGTACTACATCGAGTGCCTGTCCCACGCGTCGTACCTGATCGGCGATGAAACCACCGGCCGCGCGGTCGTTGTCGACCCACGCCGTGACATCACCGAATACCTAGGCGACGCAACGAAATACGGACTGATCATCGAAGGCGTCATCAATACGCACTTCCACGCCGACTTCGTCTCCGGCCATCTCGAACTGGTCGACGCCACCGGCGCCTGGATCGGATTCGGCGAGGCCGCGGAAACCGACTACCCGATCCGTCGTCTGAGCGACGGCGAGAAGCTGTCTCTCGGTGAGGTCGAACTCGAGATCATCGCCACACCCGGACACACCTGGGAATCGATCTCGGTACTGCTGCGCGAACGGCCCGGAGCCACACCCAGCGCGGTACTGACCGGCGATTCACTGTTCATCGGCGATGTCGGTCGCCCCGACCTGGTCAACCTCGGCGAGGGATCGAGCACCGACCTGGCGCGCGCGATGTATCACACCGTGCACGACAAGCTGCTGTCCCTGCCTGACGAGGTTGTCGTCATGCCCGCCCACGGCGCAGGATCATCGTGCGGGAAGAACCTGTCGACCGAGCTGACCTCCACCATCGGCGAGCAGCGTGCGTCCAACCCTTCGGTGCAGCCGATGAGCGAGGATGTGTTCGTCACCATGATCACCGACGGCCAGCCCGCGGCTCCGGCGTACTTCTCGGTCGATGCCGCCATGAACAAGCGTGTCCATCCCCTGCTCGCCCAGGACCACGCCATCCCCGAACTCACACCTGCGCAGGTGAAGACCGAACTCATCGCCGGCACGAGAGTCCTCGATGCCCGCGGTGTCGACGACTTCGCCGCCGGCCACCTACACGGCTCGGTCAACGTCGGGTTCGACGGACGCTTCGCCGAAACGGGAGGAATGGTCGCCGAGGTCGGCGAGAAGATCGTGCTCATCACCTATCCCGGCGAGGAGCAGGACGCGGCGATGCGTCTGGCCCGGATCGGATCCGACGGCGCCGCAGGCTATCTGAACGTCGATCACGACGGGATCTTCCCCGAAGAACTCGCCGCGCTGATCGAGACCGCCCCCCGCACGAGCGTCCAGGATCTCGATCGATTGCTCGCAGCCGACTCGGTGACCCTCGTCGACATCCGGAATCCCGGCGAGCGCGCTTCCGGATCGATTGCAGGTTCGGTTCCGATTCCTTTGGCGCAGTTGCGAGGCCGGCTCGATCAGGTTCCGGACGACAAGCCCATCGTGGTGCACTGCGCGGGCGGGTGGCGCTCGAGTGTCGCGGCATCGCTGTTGCGTGCGCAGGGCTTCACCAACGTCTCGGACCTGCTGGGCGGATACAACGCCTGGGCCGAATCCCACTCCGCTGCCTGACCATACGAATCATTCCTGGAGGTTCCTCATGTGCTATCCCGTCGCCTGTTCCCGTTGCAACAAGACCGGATGGGGAGGTTGCGGACAGCATGTCGACGCCGTCATGCGGTCCGTGCCCGCCACCGACCGCTGCACCTGCGATCAGAGCACCACCGCAGTGTCGACGCGGCGCCCGCGGCCGGGTCTGCGCTCGCTCTTTCGGTCCGGCCGCTGACCGCGAGGGGTCGACGCTCGGTGCGCGCGAGACCGCAGCGCGCCGGGTGACGAGACCCTCACGGTCGCGGGGGCCGGCCGATCAGCGGGATCGTGAGCATTCGGTCGAAGATGTGCCTCCACCGCGATAGCGTGAATACATGCGGTCCACCAGTGAACTCCACGCGCACTTGCTACCCGCGGCGCGCGGCCCCCTGTCGGATGCTGTGATCATCGCGCTCTCATCCGACCCCGAAGATCGCGTGGAACTACCCGAGCCCGACACGACCGTCGATCCTTTCGGGCACGACCTGCAACTCACGCTCTACATCTGCTACGAACTTCACTACCAGGGTTTCTCCACGGTGGACGACTCCTGGGAATGGCAGCCGGATCTCCTGCGACTGCGTGCGCAGCTCGAGCGACTCTTTCTCGCGGAACTGCGCGTACGAATCGCCCCCGGCGACGACGCCGTCGGCGAGATGGATGCGCTCGCAATCGAGCCGAAAACCGGAACGGGCCCTTCGTGGCACCTGTTCGAACAGGGCACATGGGCGCAGATGCAGGAGTATTTCATGCATCGATCGCTCTACCACCTCAAGGAGGCCGACCCACATGCGTGGGCGATCCCACGATTGACCGGGCAATCGAAAGCGTCTTTCGTTGCTGTCGAGTTCGATGAGTACGGGGGCGGTCGCGGAGATCGGATACATGCGCAGTTGTTCGCCGACCTCCTCGATGCCGCAGACCTCGATTCGACCTACCTCGGCTATATCGACCAGGTCCCGGCCGAAACCCTGATGCTCGTCAACCTCATGTCGATGTTCGGACTCCACAGAGCTCTCCGAGGAGCGGCCGTGGGACACCTCGCCGCCACGGAGATCACGTCATCGCCCGGCTCGAAACGTTTGGTCCAGGCACTGGTTCGCCTCGGAGCGCCGGCGCCGTGCCTGCAGTTCTACCAAGAGCACGTTCACGCGGACGCGGTACACGAGTTGGTACTCCGCACCGACGTCGTAGGTGATCTGCTGGCCCGCGAGCCCTCGCTCGCCGCAGACGTGGTCTTCGGGATCCGCGCGTTCGGGTTCGTCGAGGACAGGTTCGCCGAGCATGTGATGTCTGCGTGGTCGAGCGGGCGCACCTCGCTACTGCGCTAGGAGCACGATCGGGGCCGGAAGTCGCTCACCAACGGAGCGTTCTACGTCGGCGGGACGGTCCCCCGCGCGTACCACGCATGTGCGTCGAGAGTGAAGGCTCCCTGCGGCAGCGCCTCGCGGCAGAACTCACGCACTCGGGCCTTGGCCTGCTCGGGAAGTGCCACGAACGACTGGCCGGCCGGACCCACGCCGTAGGCAAACGGCTCCCAGAAGTCGTCGAAGTCAGCATAGGACGCCTCGGCTGTGATCGTTCCATCCACTACGTCAAGCATGCCTGCTCGACGGAACCGGGTGGCGATATCTCCCTCAGAGGTGCCCGCCATCCCGGTCTCGCCGATGATTTCGGGGTCGACCTGACGCACAGCCGTCCAGAACACGCGGAGCATCGTCATGCGGCCACCTACGACGTCCCACATACACGACGCCACAGCACCTCCCGGGCGGGTCACGCGCGCCATCTCCCGAACACCACCGTCGGGGTCGTTCATGAAGCCGATCACGAGGGACGACAGAGTCGCGTCGAATGTGTCGTCGGGCCAGGGCAACTCCTCGGCCACGCCCTCGCGTACGTCTACCCCCGGGTTGCGTTCGCTGCACGCCACCGCAAACCGGTGTGCCGGATCTATCGCCGCGACATTCCCGGCACCGACCCGCACGACGAGTTCACGCGTGAGGCCACCGGGCCCGCATCCCACATCACACACGCGCTGACCAGGTGCAACGCCGGCAGCGTCGGCAAGCGCCACCGCCAGCGACGGCGTGTAGCGCCCCATGAAACGATCGTAGTGCTCGGCCGGACCGGCGAACGACATGTACCCATTAGGCGCGGGTGAAAGTGGCGAGGTCAAGCATCCGCGCGGATTTCGACACTTTCACCCTTGCATCATCGCGGGTCTCGCCACATCGCCCACAGGGTCGGGCCACCGCCCGGGACGTGGATCTCACCGGTGACGGTGAATCCGAACCGCTCGTAGTACGGAACGTTCGATTCCTTGCTCGATTCGAGGTATGCGGGAGCGTGCTCGGAATCGATCCGGTCGAGGCGAGACTTCAGCAGCGCCGTACCACCTCCCGCGCCTCGTGCATGGGAGGCCGTTCCGATCGTCGACAGGTACCAGTGCGGCTCCTCGGGGTGTGCGGCTTCGACTGCATCCTCCACCGCTTGACCCCGGCCAACGTGCCGACCGAGGGCCCGCAGTAGCCCCGGCATCATCCGCATCCTTGCACCCATCGGTGGGTGCCATCGATCAGGCGGAGCCCACATCGCGGCACCACCGACCCGACCGTCGAGTTCGGCAATCTCCGTTCCACCGAGCGCGAGCATGTGGTGGCGGGCGTCCGTCGCGAAGAATCGTGCCGTTCGGCGAGCACGGCTCTGCTCGTCGGGGAACATCCAGGTGAAAATCGGATCGTCGAAGAAGGCGTCGGCGAAAACGGCCGCGAGGTCATGGAGGTCGCTACGTGCGGCGGCCCGCACCGTGACGGTCATGCTCTCAGCCTACGACGAAAGTGCGCAGGTGTCGGCCGGACGCTCTTGAACGCGGTCGGCAAATTTACAGGGTTGTCACCCGCCGCCCCATCGCAGTTCCTGACGTGCACCACTGTCGATCATCAATGGACCACGCGCTGAACCGTGAGGGTCACAGGACAGAGAGCGCACGAACTGTTCATAGTCGGCGGCCACCGATGCCTGTTCCATACGTGTCCACCTTGTACAGCCGTGGGATAGGTCCGAAGACCCACCCTCCGTCGCAAACTGTTGTTGATCGCTGTTCCCTGGGGGGTGGACCGAGTATCTCGAGGTCCACGGCAGCCCGGCGTGAATTTCTCGCAACGGCGGGCCACTATGGAGGAATGATGCGCCAAGGTCCCGATGCGGACATCGACGAGTCCGAACTCTGGATTTCGCACCCCAAGGACTACGCCGCAGGCATCCCCGCAGTCCTGATCTCATTGGAGCGTGCCTACGAGCAGATGGGCGCGATCCGCACAGCAAGGACGCTGCCCACCCTCGGCCGCACCGATCTCGACGTCCAGGCAGGCGGGAAACACTCTGTGTCCGTGGACGATTCGATTCCAATGGTGCATCTGCCAGGAGGATGGCTGGGACCGGACGGCACACCCGAGGAGCGTCGCGTCCACGGCTTCCGTGTCGTCGCCTACAGCACGCCGAAGGGCAACGCCGCGGCCTACTGTCCCGAGAGCAACCCGCTTGTACCTCTCGGCCACGTGGCGAAGAAATCCGACACTCCGGCATCGAAGGCGATCACCGTGCGACTCGAACCTGCAGCAACGAAGGATTCGGCATGGGCCGTGTGACGACCCGTCGTACCGTCCTGCGGGTCACTGCCGACCGCACGACTCGACGTCCCGACACGCTCGCCGTCGAGGAACCTCTCGAGCTCCGGCTCGACGGACAGGCGTTGACAGTCACGATGCGCACCCCCGGAAACGATGTGGAGCTCGCTCACGGTTTCCTGCTCACGGAGGGAATCATCGGCAGTCGCGACGACATTGCGATCGCACGCTACTGCGACGGCGTCGACGACACCGGGGCAAACACCTACAACGTGCTCGACATCCAGCTCGCCCCCGGTGTCACGGTGCCCGACAGCGCCCGTGCGCGGAACTTCCTCACCACGTCCGCGTGCGGGGTGTGCGGCAAGGAATCCCTCGAACAGGTACGCACGCGCACCCGTTTTCCGCTGCGCGGCGATGTCGAGATCTCCGCGCGCACACTGGCCGAGTTGCCCCAGCTGATGCATCGACAGCAGAAGGTGTTCCACTCCACCGGCGGACTGCACGCCGCCGCACTGTTCACGATCGACGGTTCGCTCGTGCAGCTGCGGGAGGACGTGGGCAGGCACAACGCCGTCGACAAGGTGCTCGGATGGGCGCTGTCGGAAGGCAGGGTGCCTCTCACCGACAGCGTCCTCGCCGTCAGTGGTCGCGCGTCGTTCGAGCTCGTGCAGAAGGCCGTGATGGCCGGTGTGCCGGTGCTCGGGGCGGTATCGGCGCCGTCGTCGCTTGCCGTCGACCTGGCCGAGGAGTCGGGTCTGACATTGGTCGGCTTCCTGCGCGACGACTCGATGAACGTCTACACGGGAACGGTGCTCTGACGCCGCCGCACCGGCCTCAGTTGCAGGTGTTCCCGGCTGTCTCCCCCGCGCGGACGGTCCCGACGAACGCGTGTACGTCGTCGAACGATGCTTCGAGTACCGCGCGATGGTCCGCGCCGTCGTACACCCGGTAGGTCAGGTCTGCGTCGTTGCTGCACAGCGCCTCGGTTACCTGGTCGGTGATGGCACGCGACACCAGAGCGTCCGCACTGCCTTGTACGACGAGCGTCGGCACCGAGAGATCGAGGTGTTCGATTTCTTGTGTGGCGTAGTAGTCGCGCAACCCGTCGAGATCTGCTCCAGGTGCAAAGATCCGGTCCTCGGGAACGGATGCGGCAGCCGCCCACACGTCGTCCATGCAGCCGGTACGCGCCGCTGCGAGCAGCGGACGGGATTCGTCGGTGAGCATCGCGTCGGCGGAAAGTTCGGGTTGCGCCGCTTCCGCGCCGAGAAGAAGAACCGGCAGGAAGCCGAGCGCCTGTGCGATACCTGGGCCGCCTGCCGCGAAGTAGGCCGCGGTGTCGCTGGTGCGACTGCCCGGCGCGAACGACACCACCGATTGCAGGTCGAGCTCGGGTGCGCGCTCGGCCCCGAGCGCGCCGGTGTAAAGCGCGGCATGCCCGCCCTGGCTGTGTCCCATCGCGATCCATTTCTCTCCGATGGCGGGCTCGAGGTCGCGGGCGGCCCGGACGATGTCGACGACGGAGTTCGCGGCGCTCGTGCCGTTCATGTAAGGGTGCCCGCCGGGGGTGCCGAGACCTTCGTAGTCGGTCTGGACCACGGCGTATCCGTCGGCGACCCACCGGTCGAGCATGGCCGAGGTCCGTTCGACGTAGGAATGCGCGGGTCCGCCGACCGTGTCTGCGGACGGTGCACAGGCGTCCCCTACCCCGGTGGTGCCGTGAGCCCAGCTGATCACCGGCCATCCGCCTTCTGGCGCCTGGCCCTTCGGAATCGAGACGGTGCCGGAGACCAACGTGGAGCCTCCATCGGCACCCTCGGAGAGGTAGGTGACCAGGTCGGTGCGCTCGGCGCTGGGGAGCGCCGCCGCACTGGTGATCGGGCGATCGGTGACCAATGTTCCCGGAGCCATTGCAGCGGAATCGGCCGGCTCCGGCGCCGGACTCGAACACGCTCCGAGGCCGAGTGCCGAGGCGAATGCAAGTGCCACGACAGCGTGCCTGGACTGGAAGGTCGTCATCAAGCCTCCGTTAAGAAGAATGTATTAATTTTGAAGTCAATGTTCTTAGTACAGTGGCCGCATGACGATGTCAACGGGACGTCTTGCACTACTCGATGCCGCAGAGCGACTCGTCGCGCACCGCGGCATTCACGGAGTCGCCGCGCGCGAAGTGGTCAAAGAAGCCGGGCAACGGAACAATTCGGCCATCGCCTACCACTTCGGCTCGTGGCACGGGCTCCTCGACGAGATCTGGAGCAGGCACGCACCACGGATGAATACCGAACGCGCCGCGCTACTGGCTGCGGCCGACCTCGAGGACTCCCCCACTCTGGACCGGCTCGTCCACGCCTACATACACCCGCTCGCAGCGCAGATCGCGCGGAATCAGCCGAGCTACTGGGCGCGATTCAACGAACAGTGGCTGTCCACAGCGCCACTCGACGTCCTCTCGACGCCCGTGTCCACCGGCGTTCAGGCCGACTACTACCCTTCGGACGCCTCACTCGACGTGCTGTCGCACCTGTTGATCAGGATCGCGGACCGACTCGACCTTCCCGAGCCAGATGCTCGACGTCGAGTGAGCTTGATGGTGCGCTTCGTCATCGGCGCCTTTGCTGCGTTCGAGCGCGCTCAGGAGACCGGCGCCGCACCCGATTCCGCATCGTTCGAGGCAGAGATCCTGCAGCTCGCAAACAGAATGCTCGACCTGCCGCAGCCGTAGCCGGGCAGATCGAGCATTCGATTCGTTTACGGGAGGTCAGTCGACCTCTGGGGCCCACTGCACTCCGTTGATATGGCTTCCGCCATCGACGAACAGGGTATTGCCCGTCAGGTAGCGAGCATCATCACTCGCCAGGAACGCGGCGACGGTACCGATGTCATCGAGCGGATCACCGATCCGCCCCATCGGATTGGCGGCTTCCTGTGCCGCGGCCATCTGCGGATTCGCCGCGGCGACGCGTTCGTAGGCCGCACTCTTCGCCCCCGGGCAGATCACGTTGCAGCACACGTGCTTCGGTGCCCACTCGCGCGCCGCTGTGCGCGTCATACTGCGTAGCGCTTCCTTGGCGGTGTTGTAGTACACCGAGTACATGTGGGCATTGACGCCGTTGAGGCTGCACATGTTTATCACTCGACCGGTCCCGTGTTCGGCAAGTGCCGGGTACGCGCGCTGCATCGCCCAGAACGCCGCCATCACACCCATGTCGAAACCGGCCCGCATGTTCTCTTCGGCGGTCTTCTCGAGCCGTGCGTAGCCCAGCGGGCGCCAGGCGTTGTTGACCAGGATGTCGAGCCGCCCGAACTCCGCTGTGGCAGCGTCGACCATTGCGTGCACCTGATCACGATCGGTGACATCGGTGCGCGTGGCCTTCGCCTGCACGCCCCACTCGTCGATGAGCCATTTCGCGGTGCCGGCTCCCGCCGTCTCATCGATGTCGGCAACGATGACGTTCGCACCTTCACGCGCCAGTGCACCCGCAACACCGCGGCCGATACCCATTGCGGCGCCGGTGACGATCGCCACCCGCCCGTCCAACTTGCCCATCCAGGCACCTCCTTCGTCGATGCCCGTGCGTGTTTCCGGTAGCTCCCGCTACCAGAAACACGCACGGGGGTCGCGCCGCTGCGTCAGCGGGGGCGGGGAACGGTCTTGTCGATGAAGAGCGCCTCGACGGACACGCACACCGTGCCATCAGCAGTTGCGATCTCACCCACGGTGTTGATCTTGCGGCCGTTCTCTTCGACCAGACGGCCACGAACGGTCAACGGCTCGAAAAGTGGGGTCGGGCGGTGGTAGCGGACATTGAGCTGCGCAGTGGCACCGCTTCGTCCGGCCCACGCGTTCGCGACACCCAGGGTGTGGTCGATCAACAGCGCAGCGACGCCTCCGTGGACGTGCCCGGGGGGACCCTGGTACGGGAATGTCAGCTCGACGACACCTTCGACCCACCCGTCGTCACGGCCCGCTAGCACGAGCGGCGGAGCGAGTGCGTTCTCGGGGCCCGTGACGGGATCGTGCCGTGTGACCCCTTCGCCGTGCCACATGTCGATCAGGCGTTCCTGCACCTCTGGTGCGTGCTCCTCGAGGTGCTCGGCGATGCTGTCGAGTTCCTCGGCGACACGCTCGAGATTCGCGTTGGAGCGATCGGTACGCAGCAGAGCATCGACCACGCGGCGCGCGGCTGCGGTAGCACGGTCGACAGCGGAGTCCTGTGGCGCCGACGTGAGCACCGTGCCATCGGGAGCGTTTCCGACGGTGGGGTGCGTAGCGGGATCGACTCTCATCGGACCTCCATCGTCGCGTGGGTGAGTACCGGCTGTCCGTCTCGCTCCGGGCACGTCGCCAGCAGAGTGAGGACATCACCGTCGCGCCACACCGAGGTCTCGATGGTCTCCCCCGGGTACAGCGACCCGGCGAAGCGCACCGAGAACGACTTCACCCGGGTCGGGTCACCGTCGAGGACACCATCGACGACTGCCTTGCACACGACGCCGTACGACGCGAGGCCGTGCAGGATGGGCCGATCGAAACCGGCCATCTTCGCGAACTCGGGGTCGGCGTGCAGTGGGTTCATGTCGGCGCTGAGCCGGTAGACCAAGGCCTGTGCGGGGCCGGTGTGCGACACGAGGACCTTGTCGGCATCCCGCTCGGGCGCGGAACCGCTCGCCTCCGGACCTGCCTCGCCACCGAACCCACCTTCGCCACGCGCCCAGATCTGCATCGCGGAGGTCCATAACGGGCTTCCGTCTGCGGTGTGGGCGGACTGCTCGAGCACGATCACTGCAGCCTTGCCCTTGTCCCATACGTCCGCCACGCGCGACGAAATCGTTGCGGCGCCGGAGGCCGGTATCGGAGCGTGCACCGTGAGTGACTGCCCACCGTGGAGAATCTTGCGCAGGTCGATGTCGATACCCGGCAGGTTCATCCCCACCGGGGTGACGTTCCCGGCCGAGATCCCCTGCCCCGCCACCATCGCGAAGGTGGGCACGACCTTCAGGTTCTTCTCGTACACCCATCCCAGCTCGGCCGGGTCCAGCGAGTCGGCACCGGCTCCGAGGCCGAGGTGGTAGAGCATCACGTCGCGCTCGGTCCAGGCGGCCTCACGGACGGTCGGTACTGCCGTCAGTGCGGCATTCACATCTATCGGCATGTCGGTTGTCTCACATTCCGGGTTCGGGGTCGCGGGGCAGACCGAGTATCCGCTCGCCGATGATGTTCAGCTGGACGTTCGTCGTGCCACCGGCGATGGACATGCACTGCGCGTTGAGGAACATCTGTGTTGCGGACAGCCGGTCCTGCTCCCCGAGTAGAGAAGTCGGGCCGGCCCACTCCATCGCGACCTCCCACACCTGCTGGAGATGTTCGACGCCGAGGAGCTTCGCGATCGACGACTCGGCACCCGGCTGCGCGCCGGTCAGCGACCGCAGCGTGGTGCGCAGAGCCATGAGCCCACCGGACTGCGCATCACACAGCACCTTGCCCAGCACTGTGAGTTGTTCGTCGTCCACTCCACCCGGGATCGTCGATGCGAGTGTCAGGAGCGCCTCGCCGCCGGAGCCGAGTGAGGAGTCGTTCGACAGCGACACGCGCTCGTTGGCGAGGGTGGTGCGGGCGAGTTTCCAGCCGTCACCGGGCTCGCCGACCAGGCACTCGTCGGGTACGAACACGTCGTCGAAGAACACCTCGTTGAACAGTGCCTCGCCGGTGATCTCCCGCAGCGGACGAATGTCGAGGCCCGGGGAATTCCTGATGTCTATGAGGAAGTAGGACAGGCCCTTGTGCTTGGGTGCGTCGGCGTCGGTGCGTGCCAGGCAGATGCCCCAGTCCGCAACGCGGGCCATCGACGTCCACACCTTCTGGCCCTGGAGCTTCCATCCGCCATCGACCTTGACGGCCTTGGTGGACAGGCCGGCGAGATCGGACCCGGCACCGGGTTCGGAGAACAGCTGGCACCAGACGATGTCACCACGCAGCGATCCCGGAAGGAACCGTGCGAGCTGCTCCTCGTTGCCGTGCGCGATCAGGGTCGGTACTACCCAGTTGCCGATGATCATGTCGTGCGGTCGAAGCTCGGCGCTGCGCAGTTCCTCGGCGATGACGAGCTGGGTGACGGCATCGGCCGTCTTGCCCCACGGCGCAGGCAGATGCGGTGTGGTGTAGCCCTTCTCGGCCAGGTAGGCCTTCTGCGCGGCACCTTCGATTGATTTGGCGGGCTCGAGTTCTGCGCGGATGTCGGCGCGGATCTGCTCGGCCTCCGTCGGCAGATCGATGCTCAGGACCCGGCGGGTGCCCTCGAGGGTGAGTCCCGCGACCCGGCGCTTCCATGATGCCGTGGAGCCCGACAGGATCCGCAGGGACTGCGCGCGCCGCAGGTACAAGTGAGCATCGTGCTCCCACGTGTAGCCGATGCCGCCCAGGACCTGGATGCAGGTCCTCGTGACCTGGAAGCCCGCTTCGAGGGCGGTCGCCGCAGCCACAGCGACCGCGAGCGAGGCCTCGTCGGCCGAGATGTCCTCTCCCAGCGCACGGGCCGCGTCCCACGCGGTGACGCGGGCCTGCTCTGCGAGGCCGAGCATCCGTGCGACGGTGTGCTTGACACCCTGGAATTGACCGATGACACGGCCGAACTGCCGACGGACGCGGGCGTAGTCGGCAGCTGTGGTGGTGGCCCAGTCGGCGAGGCCGGCCGTCTCTGCCGCGAACAGCGTGACGGCGATGTCTACGACACGCTGCGAATCCAGTGTCAGGATGTCGCAGTCGGAGAGGACAAGACCGTCCACCGTGACCTCGGCATTGCGCCGTACGACGTCATAACTCGGCAGGTCGGTCACGTCGAGGCGGTCACGGTCGACGACGACGAACGCGAGGGTGCCGTCATCGTCGGCTGCGAGCAGGAAGACGTCGGCGACCTGCCCACCGAGCACATAGCTCGACGTGCCGGACAGTACGACGGTGGCGCCGTCTCGGACGATCTTCAGTCCGCCGGGCTGCAGGGTGAGACCACCGAACAGTGAACCGTCGGACAGCGCGGCGAGCCGGTCGGGACGCCCGGCCTCGTGCAGAACTGCGGAGACCACAACGGTCGGCAAGAATGGTCCGGGAACCATCGCACGGCCGAGTTCCTCCGCGACGATAGCGGTTTCGAGCAGACCGCACCCTGCACCGCCGACCTCTTCGGGCAGGTGCAGCCCCAGCATGCCGAGTTCGGCGAGCGAAGCCCAGTACGAAGGTCGGGCCTCGGTCTTGGCCTCGACCGCATCGCGGATCGCTTCGGGCGTGGCGTGTCGTGCGGCCCAGCCGCGGACGGAATCGCGAAGGTCGCGATCGTCGTCACTCAATCCAATGGTCATGAACCGGTCCTTCGATGGAAGCAGGAAATGTGCGTGAGCGTTACCCGGCAGGTGCGGCAGCGGGACGGCTAGATACGTTCGATGATGGTCGCGGTGGAGAGTGCGCCACCCGCGCACATCGTGATCAGCGCGGTCGAGCGATTCGAGCGTTCGAGTTCGTGCAGCGCAGTGGTGATCAGGCGGGACCCGGTGGAGCCGACCGGGTGCCCGAGGGCGATCGCACCGCCGTTGACGTTGACCTTGTCCATGTCGGCTCCGTGGACCTGGGCCCACGACAGCACGACAGACGCGAAAGCCTCGTTGATCTCGATGATGTCGATGTCCGACAACGACATTCCGGTGCGCTCGAGGACTGCTCGGGTGGAGTCGATCGGACCGTCGAGGTGGTAGTACGGGTCGGAGCCGACCAGGGTGGAGGCGAGGATACGTGCCCGCGGACGCAGACCCGACTCACGGGCCTTGTCTTCGCTCATGAGAAGCACTGCCGCGGCGCCGTCGCTGACCTGCGACGAGTTACCGGCAGTGTGGATGCCGCCCTCGATGACGGGCTTCAGACCCGCCAGGCCCTCCGCAGTGGTCTCACGGAGCCCGCCGTCGCGGGTGACCGTCGCGGTCTCACCGGTGGGCTCGCCTTCCTTCGTGACGACGGGCGCCTCCACCGGAACGATCTCGCGGTCGAACCGGCCCTCGGCCCACGCCTGGGCTGCCCGCCGCTGCGATTCGAGTCCGAATGCGTCGACGTCGTCGCGCTTGATGCCACGCAGGTCGGCGATGCGCTCGGCGGAGGTGAACTGGTCGCCCATGTCGATGGACCAGTCGGCAGGGTACGGGTTTCCCGTACCGGGAGCGTTGGCCTGACCGAGGAATACCCGGCTCATCACCTCTACACCGCAACCGATCCCGGCGTCGGCCTGGCCGGAGGCGATCAGGCCGGCAACCATGTGCACAGCCTGCTGCGACGAGCTGCAGGCGCAGTCGATGGTGGTCGCTGCGGTCGTGTACGGGAGGCCGGCGTGAAGCCACGCCTGCCGCGTCACGTTGTTCGACTGCTCCCCCGCCTGGGTCACGGCGCCACCGACGAGTTGGCCGACCTGCTCCGCGGGAAGCCCGGTCCGGTCCAGGACTGCCTTCTGGGCCGCACCCAGCAGCACTGCGGGGTGCACCCCTGCCAGCTGGCCGCGGCGACGCCCGATCGGCGTCCGTGCGGCTTCGACGATGACGACGTTGTTCATGCCACTCCCTGCATTACCGAGCTACTGAAAACTGCGTTTCTACGTTACTGAAATTTATTCTATTTCTGAGGTGGAGCGAGGACCTGCGCTGTCCCACCGAGCGGGACCACCCTGGTCACGAACACGACTCGGTGCAGCCGGATTCGTCAGACGAGGTCACCGAGCAATCGATCGCACGCGACCCGCAGATCCGATTCAATCTCGGGGATCGACGTACGCCCATTGAGCGCAGACTGCACCAGCCCGAACCACAACGCGACGACGAGCCGGAGCACGGTCGCGTCCAGGACTGTCGGCTCCTCGATCCGCACAGCGCCGAGAAGCAACCGGTCGAACTGCTGGTCGATTCTCGCTACATCGGGGATCGTGGCCGCGTTCGACATCGCGGCCGACTGAATCATGGCCGTCGCGAGCCGCGGCGTACGCAACAGTGCGCGCGTCGCCTGCAGCAGCGCATCGCACACCGCCTCCGAAGGCGCCATCGCGGCGTGCGCACGCCTCGAGAGCTGGGCGCCCATCCGGTCGATCTGGTCGACCATGACCGCAACGAACAGGTGGGTCTTCGACGGGAAGTAGCGGTAGAGCGTGCCTATCGCGACGCCGGCCAGCCTCGCAACCTCCTGCATCTGGACACGTTCGAGTTCTTTCTCCGCACCGAGCTGGGCAGCCGCCTTCAGGATCCGCCCGTGCCGCGCACGCTGTTCCATCGAACTCGGCTCGGCCGCATCACGAGCCTCTGAGAGCCTGGGCATTCCTCACCTCTTCCTTTGCCCGGTCGACGGCCGACAGTAGATCGGGCAACACCGCTCGAGCGCTTCCGTCCTGGTCAGCAGGATCCGCCTCGCCCGGTCAACCCACTCCCGCACAGCGGGACAACATCCACGCGCCGAACCCACCGCACTCAAACTAGAATGAATACTAATTTTGGTTCGGAGCCGATTCCGAGGAGCCGAACCGACCGAACACGGGAGACTCTCCATGGGTGAATCTGTCAGCCTGGCCGGACGCGCGGCAGTGGTCACGGGCGCCGGAGCCGGCCTCGGCCGCTCCGAGGCGCTCGCACTGGCCACAGCCGGTGCCGCGGTCGTCGTCAACGACATGGGCGACGCAGCACACGCAGTCGCGGAAGAGATCATTGCGGCAGGCGGACAGGCGATCGCCGTGACCGGTGACGTCTCCGACTGGTCGCTCGGTGGCCGCCTCATCGAGGAGTCCGTCAAGGCGTTCGGCTCGTTCGACATCCTCGTCAACAATGCCGGCATCATTCGCGACAAAATGATCTTCAACCTCACCGAATCCGATTGGGACGACGTAATTCGCGTGCACCTCAAGGGCCACGCCGCGACCTCCCACGCTGCCGCGGTCCACTGGCGCGCAGCCAGCAAGGAGACCGGTGACCCCGTGTACGGCCGCATCATCAACACCTCATCGGAAGCGTTCCTGTTCGGCTCCGCCGGACAGCCCAACTACTCGGCCGCCAAGGCGGGCATCACCGCCCTGACGCTGTCCACCGCACAGGGACTCTCCCGCTACGGCGTCACCGCGAACGCGATCTGCCCGCGCGCCCGGACGGCCATGACCGCCGAGGCATTCGGCGAGGCAGACGCTGCGAACACCGGTCTCGACCCACTCGCACCCGAGCGCGTCGGCACGCTCGTGTCGTACCTGGCCTCACCCGCCTCGCACGAGATCAACGGCCAGGTGTTCGTGGTGTACGGCAAGATGGTCGCACTCATGGCCTCCCCGAAGCTCGAAAATCGTTTCGACGCCGCAGGTTCCGCTTTCACTGTCGAAGAACTCGACGAGCAGCTGTCGTCGTACTTCACCGGTCGCGGCCAGTACGAGACGTACGCTGCCTACAGCATTGCGGAACTGGAGAAGGCCGCACTCGCAGTCGACTGATCACGTCACTCGAAGGAGCACGGCATGAGACTTGCAGGGAAAGTCGCGATCGTCACCGGCGGAGCCGGCGGTATCGGTCGCGGTATCGTCCGAGCATTCACCAAGGAGGGTGCTCACGTCCTCTTCGTCGACATCGACGAAGTCAAGGGCACCGACCTCGAGGCCGAACTCGACGGCGCGGGAAAGTTCATCAACGCAGACATTTCCCAGAAAAACAGCGCCGCAACGATTGTCGATGCCGCGATTCAAGCATTCGGGAAGGTCGACGTCCTCGTCAACAACGCGCACGTGTCGCGCCAGGCACCGCTGCTCGAGACCACGCAGGAAATGTTCGACCTGTCCTTCGGCACGGGCTTCTATCCGACCCTCTGGCTCATGCAGGCCGCACACGCAGAACTCGCTGCGAATCAGGGTTCGGTGATCAACTTTGCGTCCGGAGCCGGCATCGACGGTAACGTCACGCAGGCCTCGTACGCCGCGGCGAAGGAAGCGATCCGCGGGATCAGCCGGGTTGCTGCCAACGAGTGGGCCTCCGACAACATCAACGTCAATCTCATCTCGCCGCTGGCCTTGACCGAAGGTGTGCAGGCGTACATCGAGGCGAATCCGGGCGTCGAGGACGTCCTGCTCGCCAAGACGCCGCTGCACCGGTTCGGAGATCCGGAATCCGATATCGGGCGTGTCGCAGTGTTCCTTGCCAGCGACGACGCTTCGTACATGACCGGCCAAACACTGATGGTCGACGGCGGCAGCATCAAACTGCGCTGATCGGTTCGGCAGCTCACACGACTCGGCCCCGGCAGGATTTCCTGCCGGGGCCGAGTCGTGTGGTCGGACTCAGGCGCTCTTGTCGCGGCGTTCGCGGTCGGGCTTGCGTGGCACGATCGTCGGGAGCACGTTGTCGGTCACGGTTTCTGCGGTGATGACAACCTTCTCGACGTCATCGCGGCTCGGGATGTCGTACATCACCGGCAGCAGGACTTCTTCGATGATCGCACGGAGCCCGCGGGCACCGGTACCGCGCAGAATCGCCTGGTCGGCGACGGCCTCGAGCCCGTCCCTGGTGAAATCGAGTTCCACCCCGTCCATCTCGAACAGACGCACGTACTGCTTGACGAGTGCGTTCTTCGGCTCCGACAGAATCTCGACGAGCGAGTCCTTGTCGAGATTGGTCACCGACGCGACAATCGGCAGGCGACCGATGAACTCGGGAATGAGCCCGAACTTGATCAGATCTTCCGGCATGACATCGGCGAAGTGATCGGTGGTGTCGATCTCGGCCTTCGACCGCACCTCGGCGCCGAAACCGATGCCCCGCTTGCCGACGCGATCGGAAACAATGCGCTCGAGACCCGCAAAAGCACCGGCCACGATGAACAGCACATTCGTGGTGTCGATCTGGATGAATTCCTGGTGCGGATGCTTCCGGCCGCCCTGCGGTGGCACCGACGCCTGCGTACCCTCGAGGATCTTCAGCAGCGCCTGCTGGACACCCTCGCCCGACACATCGCGAGTGATCGACGGATTCTCGCTCTTGCGCGCAATCTTGTCGACCTCGTCGATGTAGATGATGCCGGTCTCGGCGCGCTTGACGTCGTAGTCGGCGGCCTGAATCAGTTTGAGGAGGATGTTCTCGACGTCCTCACCGACATATCCGGCCTCCGTGAGAGCGGTGGCATCGGCGATCGCGAACGGCACGTTGAGCATCTTCGCGAGAGTTTGGGCGAGGTAGGTCTTGCCACAGCCCGTGGGTCCGAGCAGAAGAATATTCGACTTGGCGAGTTCGACCGACTCACCGCGTGAGTCGCGCGTCTTGTCGCCGGCCTGGATGCGCTTGTAATGGTTGTAGACGGCCACCGCAAGCGACCTCTTTGCAGAATCCTGGCCGATCACATAATTGTCGAGGAACTCCCGGATTTCGGCCGGCTTGGGCAGTTCGTCGAGCTTGACCTCGCTCGTTTCGGCGAGTTCCTCTTCGATGATCTCGTTGCAGAGGTCGATGCACTCGTCGCAGATGTAGACCCCGGGGCCCGCAATGAGCTTCTTGACCTGCTTCTGGCTCTTTCCGCAGAACGAGCACTTGAGCAGATCCCCGCCGTCACCGATACGTGCCATCTGTCAGGTCCCTACTTCCTCGTGTGCGTGCAACCGATCCCGTGTCCGTCGACGAACGCCGGCCCGGGGAGCGGGCCCTTTGATCGACCGTACCCGGACTTCGGTACGCGGGTCGACAGGTTCTCCGCGTTTCCGGTCAGATTTGTGCGCGCCGACAGCGGCGCAGCTCACACCCTGCACAACGGCCCGGTCGAACACACTCGGAGGTTCGACCGGGCCGGGCGTGACTATGCCTGAGCAGACAACTTGCGGTACTCGAGCACGTTGTCGATCAGACCGTACTCGACCGCCTCGGCAGCGGTGAGGATCTTGTCCCGATCGGTGTCCTTGCGAATCTGTTCGGGATCCTTACCGGTGTGCTTGGCCAGCGTCGTCTCCATCAAGCGGCGCATACGCTCGATCTCAGCGGCCTGGATCTCCAGGTCCGAGACCTGACCCTGGATGCCGCCGGTGGCCGGCTGGTGGATGAGCACGCGGGCGTTCGGCAGCGCAAGGCGCTTACCCGGGGTACCTGCCGCGAGCAGCACAGCTGCCGCCGAGGCCGCCTGGCCGAGGCACACGGTGGTGATGTCGGCGCGGACGTACTGCATGGTGTCGTAGATCGCCATCAGCGACGTGAACGAACCACCGGGTGAATTGATGTACATGGTGATGTCGCGGTCGGGATCGAGCGACTCGAGCACGAGCAGCTGAGCCATGACATCGTTCGCGGACGCGTCGTCGACCTGAACGCCCAGGAAGATGATGCGCTCTTCGAAGAGCTTGTTGTACGGGTTGGATTCCTTGACGCCGTAGCTCGAGTGCTCGATGAACGACGGGAGGATGTAACGGCTCGCCGGTGAATTCGGGGCCTGGCCGCCGAGTTGGCGCGGATCGAACATGTTGGTCATCGCTTCTCCAAGAAAGTGTGGGACGTGGAGCGGGTCGGGGCCTCGGGGACTAGCTCGACGTGCCGCCGGCCTGCTGGGCCCGCGCGACGACGTGGTCGACGAAGCCGTATTCGAGTGCCTGCTGTGCCGTGAACCAGCGGTCGCGGTCCGAGTCGAGGGTGATCTGCTCGACGGTCTGCCCGGTGTGCTCGGCGATCAGCTCGGCCATCTCACGCTTGGTGTGTGCGAACTGCTCGGCCATGATGGCGATATCGCTGGCAGTACCACCGATACCGGCGGACGGCTGGTGCATCATGATCCGCGCGTGCGGCAGAGCGTAACGCTTGCCCTTGGTGCCTGCCGAGAGGAGGAACTGCCCCATCGACGCAGCCAGCCCCATCGCAAAGGTCGCCACATCGCACTCCACGAACTTCATCGTGTCGTAGATCGCCATACCCGAGGTGACCGAACCACCCGGGGAGTTGATGTACAGCGAGATGTCGCGGGTAGGGTCTTCCGCCGACAGCAACAGGATCTGTGCACAGAGCTTGTTGGCGATGTCGTCGTCGACCTGGGTGCCGAGGAAGATGATGCGCTCGCGGAGCAGGCGTTCGTACACCGAGTCGCTGAGGTTCAGCCCAGCGGTGGCCGAGGTCATCGTCGGGCCGATGGATGTCGCCGGATTCTGAGGAGTCACGGGTACCTGCCTTCTCGTCAATCGTGGATTGCTGTCATTGACAGTAACGAAACAGGGCGGCACCGGATGCCCGGTGCCGCCCTTCTTCGCTCAAAGCGGAAAAGATCCGATTACTCGGATGCCTTCTCCTCGGCCGCCTCGGCGTCCTCGGCAGCTTCATCCGAGTCGGCCTTCGGGCCACCGAAGAGCTCGGAGGTGTCGACGGTCGCGCCGGTGGTGTCGGTGACCGCGACACGGTCGACGACGGTGCCGAGAGCCTTGCCGCGACGAACGTCCGCGAAGATCGCGCCGAGCTGGTTGGCCTGGCTGATCTGCTGGATGAACTGCTCCGGCGGAATGCCGTAGCGCTGTGCCTGGAAGAAGATCCGCTCGGTGAGCTCTTCCTGCTCGACCGTCGTGTTCTCCGACTCGGCGATCGCATCGAGAAGCAGCTGGGTCTTGACGGACCGCTCTGCGGACTCGCGAGCTTCCTTGTCGAACTCTTCGCGGCTCGAACCCTGGGCCTCGAGCAGCTTGTCGAGCTCGGCCTCGTCGTGGTCGAGCTCGTGGATCGCGTCGTGCAGTGCACTGTCGATCTCGGCCTGGACGACGGCCTCGGGCAGCGGCACCTCGACCTTCTCGAGGAGTTCTTCGAGCACCTTGTCGCGGATCTGACCTGCCTGCTCGACCTGCTTGACGCGGCCGACACGCTCACGCAGGTTTGCCTTCAGTTCGTCGAGGGTGTCGAACTCGCTCGCGAGCTGGGCGAACTCGTCGTCCTCAGCCGGAAGTTCGCGCTCCTTGACCGTGTTCACCTTGACGGTGACGACGGCTTCCTTGCCCGCGTACTCACCTGCGACGAGCGTGGAGGTGAACTCCTTCGACCCGCCGGCCTCGAGACCGACGATGGCCTCGTCGAGGCCCTCGATGAGCTGGCCGGAGCCGACCTCGTGGGACAGCCCCTCGGTGGCAGCCTCAGTGACCTCTTCGCCGTCGACAGTGGCAGACAGGTCGATCGAGACGAAGTCGCCGTCCTGCACAGCGCGCTCGACACCGGTCAGAGTGCCGAAACGCTGCCGCAGCGACAGCAACTGCTCTTCGATGTCCTCGTCGGAGATCTCGACGGGATCGACGGTGACCGCGATCTCGGAGAAGTCGGGGAGGGTGACCTCGGGGCGTACGTCGACCTCCGCAGCGAAGACGAGTTCGACGTTGTCCTCGAGCTTCGTGATGTCGATCTCCGGCTGACCGATCGCCTTGACTTCGTTCGTGGTCACTGCCTCGGAGTAGCGCGACTGGATCGCGTCGTTGACGACCTGCTCGAGCACCGCACCGCGACCGACGCGAGCCTCGAGAATCTTGCGCGGGGCCTTGCCGGGACGGAACCCGGGGATCCGCACCTGACCTGCGAGGGACTTGAAGGCGCGGTCGAAATCAGGCTGGAGCTCCTCGAAGGGCACCTCAACGTTGATACGGACTCGCGTCGGGCTCAGCTGCTCGACGGTGCTCTTCACGGACATGACTCCTTCTTGTCGTGCTCTTGTCGGTCGTTCGTTCTCACTACTGAGCGCCCTGACGCTGTTCGATCTGGTCGGGATGACAGGATTCGAACCTGCGACCCTCCGCTCCCAAAGCGGATGCGCTACCAAGCTGCGCCACATCCCGTCGTACCTAGTGCTCCCGCCATGGCGCCGGGGGCCGGACTGAATCCTACGGCCCCCCGATTATGAATTCCAAAGCCGGGTTCGGTACAGTCTCATCCTGCAAGCGGCAAACGCCGGAGAACATCGGAAAACTACCCGGTGAGCACCGACGAAGCCACAGGCACGGGGATGTAGCTCAATGGTAGAGCCCCAGTCTTCCAAACTGGCTACGCGGGTTCGATTCCCGTCATCCCCTCCAGCGAACCGCCCGGATCTCGTCGAGATCTCGGGCGGTTCTCGTTTCTGCACCGCCCGGATCACCGTTTCGACTCGATCCCTCGAAGCCGACTCGAATCCGAGACCGAACACCCGTCCGCTGTGAGAGCGTCGCCAGTGTGAGCGCGACACCCCACCGCACGTCGATGAGGTCCGGCGCGGCGGAGGCCGCCGCCGCCTCGCGGTCGTCCGTCGTCGCAGCAGTGCTCCTCGACGCCGTGCCGGAATGGGATCGTGTCACCGCGATGCTCGCGCCCGGGAATCTGGAAGCAGCGGCGTTCCGGCACCGGGTGGTCGAGGTTCCCATCGGACTCGAGGTCACCCGCCGCAGCGCTGATCACGACGACACACCGTGGCACCTCGACCGGATATCGCTGACCGGCACCGCCGGCTTTCCGGACGTGCTGGCGCTGACGCCCACCGTCCCCGAGACCATGGAGAGCCATCGTGCGAGCTGGGGCCTCACGCTCGTGGACGGTCTGACCGGTGGCCAGGCTGCACTCGTGATCAGCATCGTTCGTCCCGAACGGGGCGGACACGGTGCACCCGGGCAGAACGGCCGCGAACACCACGGCTCGGTATGGACGTGGCTGCGCAGCATGTCGGAACACACTGCGGAAGCGATTCGCTCGTCGACCGAACTTCTCGTGGGCAGCACCACCGACCTGGTGAAAGCAATCGTCGCACCGGCTTCGCAACCACTCCCGCACCATGCCTATCCGACGAGCGGCCCGCACCGACTTCATACCCTCGACATCCCCCGCGGCGAGATGCACGCCGCAGCGAAGCGCGCCGGTTGCGGACTCGAAAGTGGTGTCGCAGCCGCTGTGTTGCTCGGATACGCGTCGTATCGGCACGTGCACGGCTCCCCCGCGGACGATCCGTTCGCCGCGACCCCTGGCGCCGGATCCGAGGAACCCGCTCAGGTCAGCCTCGGCGGCACCGAGATCGAGGACGGACCAGTCGCCTTGATGCAGCGCATCGACCGTGTGACCGCGGGCATGCCCGACGACCCGAACGCACTTCCCAGTACGCGGATGTTCGGTCACGACGATGTGCTGACCTGCACGGTCCCCGGTTCGGCGACCCCCCTGTTCGTGGCGGGCGCCGGCATCGCGCGGTACTACGGTTTCGGCCGCACCCTGGGGTCTGCGATCAACGCAACCCTGATGTCGTACCTGGACATGTGTTGTGTCGGCCTCACTGTCGACCCCGCCGCGGTGCCCGACCGCACCGTGTTCGACGAATGCCTGCGCACGGGTCTGCGGACCGTCCTCGACAGCTGACCGAATCGGTACGCTGGAGCGCAGACCGGAAGACCTCGTCGTAGGGACTCACCGTGGAACTCCTGCTGATCCTCGCCGTTGTGGCAGTAGTCGTGTACTTCGTGGCACGCTCACAGAAATCCACCACTCGCCAGGCCGCCGGCAACCTCGACGACGCCAAAGCCGAGGCCCGACAGGCCATCGAACGGCTCGGAGGCCAGGTCTACAACCTCACCGGCACCGACGACGCGTCCCGTCAGGCACTCGCCGACGCCGCCGAGCGCTACACAGCGGCCGGTTCGCAGATCGACCAGGCCCGGTCCGCCGTCCAAGCGCGCCTGGCGAAACAGACCGCGCTCGAGGGTCTGTACTACATTCGCGCCGCACGCATCGCGATGGACATGGACCCCGGGCCCGAGATCCCCACGCTGGACGGCCAGAAGTCTGCTGGTGCCGTGACGGAGGACCGGCAGGTCGAGTTCGAGGGCCGCCAGGTGGCAGCGTCACCATCGCCGTCAGCGCGCACTCCGAACTACTACCCGGGTGGCCGTGTCGCGGGCCGTCCGGTTCCGGCGGGATGGTACTCCGAGCCGTGGTGGAAGCCTGCGCTCGTCGCGGGTGCGTGGGGCGTCGGGTCGATGCTGCTGTTCTCGTCGTTGTTCACGGGCATGGCGGGAGTGCCGTACGGTGCGCAGGAGTTCGAGAGTGGAGCGGCGGACGGTTCGGACGGCGTCGCGGGCGATCACGTCGGCGACGACGGCAGCGGTTTCGACGGAGGCGGTTCCGACGGCGGGATCGGTGATGTCGGTGGCGGCGACGGCGGATTCGGCGACTTCGGGTTCGACGGGTTCTGACCTACCGATCACACGTTCACTTCGGTTGGCAGACCTCGCACCAGAACAGGTTCCGCGCTCCCATCACCTTGTGGAGCACCGGCGTGCTGCACACCCGGCACGGCTCCCCCGCTCGCCGGTACACATAGGTGCGGGGCCGGTCCTTCGCATATGCGGGTGCGCCGTGGTCGTGTTCGGAACGCACGACGTGCATGCGGCCCCGCGCCATCCCCACCTGCATCAACTCGACGAGATCGGCCCAGATCTCATCGAATTCGGCACGTGAGAGATTCCTACCGGGTCGTTCGGGGTGGATTCCGTGCCGGAACAACACTTCGGCGCGGTACACATTGCCGATTCCGGCGATGACCGTTTGGTCCATGAGCAGACCCCCGATCGGGCTGCGGGAGCGGCTGATCCTCGCCCACGCCTGCTCCGGATCGGCGTCGGCACGCAACGGGTCCGGGCCGAGGCGCGCTTCGATGGCGTCGACCTCGCCCTCGGTGAGGACCTCGCATGCGGCCGGTCCGCGCAGATCACTGCCGTGTCCCGAACCGGTCATCCGCATGCGGACCTGCCCGGTGGGTTCGCCGAGTGGGAGCTCGGAATCGGTGAACGCGCCATAGATTCCGAGGTGCACATGCACGGTCAGCGCGCCCTCGTAGTGATGGAACAGGTGCTTACCCCACGCGTCGGCGTGCGTGAGGACCCGTCCGGTCACCGCGGCTGCGCCGTCGGCGAAGCGCCCCTGGGGGCTGGACACCCGCACCGGCGCACCCGCGTACCACTCGTGGTGCAACCGGGCGAGCCGGTGCAGGATGTGTCCTTCGGGCACCGGTCAGTTCGCGCCCGGCACTGCGGGTGCGTCGCCGGACTTCTCGTATGCCGCGAGAATATCGATGCGCCGCTGGTGGCGTTCCTCGTTCGACCACTCCGTCGACAGGAAAGCATCGACGATCGCGAGTGTCTCCTCGAGCGAGTGCATCCGGCCGCCGATACCGATCAGCTGGGCATTGTTGTGCTCACGGGCAAGTTTGGCCGTCTCGACGCTCCAGGCCAGCGCGCAGCGCGCACCAGGAACCTTGTTCGCGGCGATCTGCTCGCCGTTGCCGCTGCCGCCGAGGACGAGGCCGAGGCTGCCCGGGTCCGCAACCGTGCGGCGCGCGGCCTCGATGCAGAACGCCGGGTAGTCGTCGAGTGCGTCGTATTCGAAGGCACCGCAATCGACGGCTTCGTGACCGTTCGCCGTCAGGTGCTCGATGATCTGATTCTTCCGTTCGAAACCGGCATGGTCGGCTCCCAGGTAAACGCGCATGAACAGAGTCTAGACAAGCACTGCGAGGAGCACGGAATCACGCCACCCCTTCACATAGGGTTACCTCACCTAACCCGCTAGATTGAGCGAATGTTCACAACACAAAGCCGATCGGCACGCCTCATCCTCGGCGCGGCCGCCGCCGTCACCGCACTTCTCCTGTCGGCGTGTGGCACGAGTTCGTCCGACGACACGACTGCCTCTGCCGAGTCCTACACCGTCGAGCACGCCATGGGCGAGACCACGATCGAGGGCACGCCGGAACGGATCGTCGTCATCGACTCTCCGCACCTCGACGCCCTCGTTGCGCTGGGGATCACGCCGGTCGGTGCCACCGAATCCGGTGCCGCGACCGGTGTCCCCGCGTACCTCGCCGAAGATCTCGAGGACACCGAGATCGTCGGCCCGACGATGGAGCCCGACCTCGAGGCCATCGCAAGCCTGAACCCCGATCTCATCATCGGCGCGCAGGTACGACACGAGGCGCTCTACGAGCAGCTCTCGGCGATCGCGCCGACGGTCTTCTCCGTGAACTCGGGAACCGACTGGGAGGAGCAGGCGCGCATCACCGCCGCCGCAGTGGGCGAGACGGATCAGATGGAAACGTTGCTCACCGGGGTCGAGGAACGCGCCGCACAGATCGGTGACGAGATCGGTGCCGAAGGACAGACCGCCTCGATGGTGCGGTTCCGGCCGGACAACTTCCGTCTGTACGGTCCCGACACCTTCTCCGGCACGATCCTCACCCAGGTCGGCTACGATCTCGGCGCGGACCGCGCCTGGAACGAGTACTCGATGCTCGAACTCAGCCCCGAGAACTACACCGAGATCGACGGCGAGGTGGTCTTCTTCACCAACCCCGGAGGCGATCCGGCAGCAACCACGATGGCAGCGGTGACCGGGCTGTGGGGCGCACAGCCCGGTGTCGCAGCAGGAAACGTCCACGAGTTCGAGGACGAGACCTGGATGGTCGGCATCGGCGTTGTCGGTGCGAACACCATCCTCGACGACCTCGAGAAGACCCTGGGCTGACAAACCTCCGCAGAAAGGTGTCCTCCACCTCCGCCTGAGCTGGAGGACACCTTTTCGAGCGCGCCTCGTCAGTCGAAGGCCCGTCAGTCGAAGGCCGGATCCTCGTCGCGGCTGCGCTTGAGTTCGAAGAAGTGCGGGTACGAAGCGAGCGCAACGACCCCATCCCACACCTTGCCCGCGTCTTCACCACGCGGGATCTTCGACAGCACCGGCCCGAAGAACGCAACACCGTTGACGTGGATCGTGGGGGTGCCCACGTCCGGGCCCACTGCGTCCATCCCCGCCGCGTGACTTGCGCGTAGCGCCTCGTCATAGTCCTGACTGTCGGCGGCCTGGGCGAGGACGGGGTCGAGGTCGAGCTCTGCAAGGGCACCGGCGATGACGTCGGTGAAGTCCTTGTTTCCCTCATTGTGGATGCGGGTGCCCATCGCGGTGTAGAGACTCTCGAGAATCTCGTCGCCATACTTCTGGGATGCGGCGATCGCCACACGCACCGGCCCCCACGCCGTCTTCATCATCTCGGCGTAGGCGTCGGGCAGCTCACGGCCTTCGTTGAGGACGGCGAGGCTCATGACATGGAAGCGTGCTTCGATATCGCGGACCTTGGTTACTTCGAGAATCCACCGCGAGGTGATCCAGCACCACGGGCAAAGCGGGTCGAACCAGAAGTCGGCGGTGTCCTTACCGGCGGCACCGGTTGTCTGGTTGCTCAAGACGGTCTCCTCACACGGGTCGGGTTGCACGGAGTGCAACACAGTCCAGCGGGGCATTCTTCCCGATCTTCGCCGCAGCAACGCGCGGTCCCCGTACCGTCGGACACGAAGACCGGGACGTAGCGCATCGGGCGAGTAAGCGCCATCGCGTACGGACAAGCGAACGAGAGGTCATGCGATGTCTGGTGAGAAGACCTTCGTGATCGTCGGTGCCGGACTCGCCGGTGCAAAGGTGGCGGAGGAACTGCGTGCACGCGATTTTCCGGGGCAGGTCGTACTGATCGGCGCCGAAGAGCATCTGCCGTACGAGCGACCGCCGCTGTCGAAGGAGTATTTCGCCGGCGCCAAGCGACTTCTCGACTTCACTGTGCAGCGCGGCGACTGGTACCGGGACCATCGTGTCGACCTTCGTCTCGGGACGACGGTCACCGCGATCGATCCCGCCGCGCACACGGTTTCGTTGCCGGACGGCTCGACCGTCCACTACGACAAGCTGGCACTCGCGACCGGATCACGATCCCGGCGTCTCCCCCTGCCCGGCGCCGATGCGCCGGGAGTTCACGTCCTACGCACCGTCGGGGAAGCCGACGAACTTCTCGCCGCGATCCGCCGCGACAACGGCCCTGCCGCTCGCCTGGCGATCATCGGGGCCGGTTGGATCGGCCTCGAGATCGCGGCGGGCTCGCGGGGCCGCGGCGCCGAAGTAACGGTGATCGAATCGGCGCAGACTCCCCTGTATGCGGCGCTCGGCCCCGAGATGGGTGCGGTGTTCGCCGAGTTGCACCGGTCGCACGGTGTGGACCTGCGGCTCGGGACGTCCGTATCCGAGATCGCCGTCGCGGGCGGGCGCGCTGCCGGCGTCGTTCTCGCTGACGGCACTCCGGTGCACGCCGACGCTGTGCTCGTCGCTGTCGGCGCCGCACCGAATGTCGAACTCGCCCGGGACGCCGGTCTCGAGGTCGACACCGGAGTGCTCGTCGACGCATCACTGGCCACCAGCGATCCCGACATCGTTGCGGTCGGCGACATCGCGGCGGCCGAGCATCCCGGACTCGGGTGCCGTGTCCGGGTGGAGCACTGGGCCAACGCTCTCAATCAGCCTGCGGTGGCCGCGGCCACGATGCTCGGAATCGACGCCTCCTACGACAGGCTGCCCTACTTCTTCACCGACCAGTACGACCTCGGGATGGAGTACGTCGGGCTCGCCCCGTCCGACGCACACGTGGTCACGCGAGGAGACGTAGCAAAACACGAATTCCTCGCGTTCTGGCTCGACGACGACAACACGGTGAGGGCAGGCATGAACGTGAACGTCTGGGACGCGGGCGACGACATCCGCACGCTCATCTCGTCGGGTTCGCGCGTCGACGCCGTTCGTCTTGCCGACGCGAACGTGCCGTTGGCGGACGTCGCCACCTGAACACGGCCCCACCATGATGGGATGGATCCCGACCGACATCCCGTCGTGAGAAGGAGTTCTTCTGTGGCACCACCGAACCTGACCCGTGAGCAGGCCGCCGAGCGGGCAGCGGTCCTGCGCGTCGACAACTACACCGTCGTCCTCGACCTCACCGATGGGTCCGGAGGGCCGGGAGCCACCACATTCCGCTCCGTCACCACGGTGACGTTCGATGCGACCGAGGGTGCGTCCACCTTCATCGATCTGATCGCGCAGACCGTGCATTCGGCAACACTCAACGGCTCCCCCGTGGACGTGTCCGGATACAGCGAGGACACCGGCATCGCGCTGTCCGGACTCGCCGCGCGCAACGAACTCGTGGTCGACGCAGACTGCCTGTACACGAACACCGGCGAGGGTCTACATCGGTTCGTTGACCCGACCGACGACGCGGTGTACCTGTACTCGCAGTTCGAGACGGCCGACGCCAAGCGGATGTTCGCGTGTTTCGACCAGCCCGATCTGAAGGCCACCTTCACTCTGTCCGTGACCGCGCCCGTCGACTGGAAGGTGATCTCGAACTCGGAGACCGTGCAGACCACCGCGGCGACGCCCGGTCAGCACCACTTCCGCACCACGCCGCGGATGAGCACCTACCTCGTCGCGCTCATCGCGGGCCCGTACGCCGAGTGGACCGACACCTACACCGACGAGCACGGCACGATCCCTCTCGGCCTCTACTGCCGCGCGTCCCTGGCCGAGTTCATGGACGCTGAGCGCCTGTTCACGGAAACCAAACAGGGCTTCGGCTTCTATCACGAGAACTTCGGCATGCCGTACGCCTTCGGCAAGTACGACCAGCTGTTCGTGCCGGAGTTCAATGCCGGCGCAATGGAGAACGCCGGCGCTGTGACGTTCCTCGAGGACTACGTCTTCCGTTCCAAGGTCACCCGCTATTCCTACGAGCGACGCGCCGAAACCATCCTGCACGAGATGGCACACATGTGGTTCGGCGATCTGGTCACCATGCGCTGGTGGGACGACCTGTGGCTCAACGAGTCCTTCGCGACGTTCGCATCCGTCCTCTCGCAGGCCTCGGCCACCGAGTACACCAACGCGTGGACGACGTTCGCCAACGTCGAGAAGTCATGGGCGTATCGGCAGGATCAGCTGCCGTCCACCCACCCGATCGCCGCGGACATCCCCGACCTCGCCGCCGTCGAGGTCAACTTCGACGGCATCACCTATGCGAAGGGCGCCTCGGTGCTCAAGCAGCTCGTCGCCTACGTCGGGCAGGAACCGTTCCTCGAAGGCCTGCGCGCATACTTCCGCGACCACGCCTTCGGCAACGCAACCTTCGACGATCTGCTGGCCGCGCTGGAGAAGTCTTCCGGCCGGGACCTGTCGGGGTGGGGTGCCCAGTGGCTCAAGACGACAGGTCTGAACATTCTGCGCCCCGACTTCGAGCTCGACGCCGACGGCAAGTTCACGCGTTTCGCCGTCGTGCAGGAGGGCGCGCAGCCAGGAGCCGGTGAGTTCCGCGTGCATCGGCTCGCCATCGGTGTCTACGACGACGACGGTTCGGGCGCTCTCGTGCGCACGCACCGCGTCGAGGTCGATGTCGACGCCGCCGCAAGCACCGACATCCCCGAGCTCGTCGGCGTAGGTCGCGGCAAATTCGTGCTCGTCAACGACGACGATCTGACCTACTGCTCGGTCCGGCTCGACGACGAGTCGCTCGCTACGGTGATCGACCGCGTCGGCGACATCGCCGAGCCGCTGCCACGCACGCTGGTGTGGTCGGCGGCGTGGGAGATGACCCGGCAGGCCGAACTCAAAGCGCGCGATTTCGTTGCACTGGTGCAGCGCGGTATCGCCGCGGAGACCGAGGTGGGCGTCGTGCAACGTCTGTTGATGCAGGCGCACACGGCGGTCGGCAGCTACGCCGACCCCACATGGGCCGACGCCTCGGGTTGGAGCGACTACGCGAACCGGCTACTCGAGCTGGCACGTGAAGCGGAGCCGGGGTCGGACCATCAGCTCGCCTTCGTCAACGCACTGTCCACAGCTCGGCTCTCACCGTGGCACACCGAAGTCTTCGAAGAGTTGCTCGGCGGTGATCCGGCGAAGGTCGGACTGCCCGGCCTGGTTGTCGACACCGATTTGCGGTGGCGTCTCGTGCAGGCGCTCGCAGCCGCAGGTGAAGTCGACGCAGAGGGAGTGGAGTCGCCGTTCATCGATGCGGAAGCCGAGCGCGACCCGACTGCGGCCGGTGCCCGGCAGGCAGCGGCGGCACGCGCGGCTCGTCCGCAGGAAGAGGTCAAAGCCCAGGTTTGGCGGACGGTGGTCGGCGACGACACCGTTCCGAACATCACTGCTCGTTCGATCATCGGCGGTTTCGCGCCTGCCGGTCAGTCGGAGCTGCTCGAGGCCTACGTGGAGCGGTATTTCGCGGAGGTGCCCGATGTGTGGGAGCGCCGGTCCAGTGAGGTCGCGCAGACCGTCGTCGTGGGCCTGTATCCGTCCTGGTCGATCAGTGAGGCCTCGGTCGCTGCGGCCGACGAATTCCTTGCCGGTGATCGTCCTCCTGCGCTGCGCCGATTGATCACCGAGGGGCGCGCCGGGATCGTGCGGTCGCTGCGGGCACAGGCGTTCGACGCGTCCTGACGTAGAACGCATACGGCCCGATGTCACCTTCGGTCACTCGAAGTGACCGAAGGTGACATCGGGCCGAAGCGGGTCCTACGGGGCGATGATCGCGTTGGCGATCACGCGAACGGCGCTGATGATGCCGTCGATGAGCTGTCCCTGACCGAACGGCCCGACCGCTGCGGTTACGCCGAGCTGAGCGATCCGGTCGGTGACCTGAGCGGCATCGCGTCCGCTACGGACCTCGACAGCCTTCTGATTCGGGTACACCGCGATGAGCACCGAGTTCTCGGCTTCGGGCGTCGACGGGAAGATCGTGTCGGTCGCCGCAGCCGGGTCCGAGGCATCGGCAACGTATACGTTGAAGCGCACACCGGTGGCGCGGATCGCAGACGTGAGCGTGTCGTCGAGAGCGACCATCTCGTCGTCCGCGAACGGCGGGCCTGCGAACTCGATGCCGTCGGCACGAGCTTCGGAGATTCGGCCGCTCGAGGTCAGAGCCGCAGCGTGCGGCAGCGGCGCGTCGCTGCGCGCCGGGGCATGAATCACGTCACCACTTGCCACTTGCGGTACCTCCGATCAGCTCTGCCGGTGCACCGGCCACGTGTCCGTGATGCGCGTGACGACCGTGCTCGGTCACCTCGTCGGCGGCGGTCCACAGCAGTGCACTGTGGTTCCATTCGTCGCCGAGCTTGTAGGGGTGGTCGGACGCGGCCGGGCCGGGCTTGCGAGGCGCGGTCCAGGAGATAGCCCCGAAGACCAGAACGATCAGCAGCGGGATGCCGACGAATATCAGCGTTGTCTCGAGAATGCTCACACGGAGAAGGTATCCCAGGTGGCTGCGAAAGACCTCACATGCCCCGGATTTGGTCCCGACGAGAGCGCAATTGCCAGGACTCGCCGGTCAGGCGGCACCCTCGCCCAGGTATGGAAGCCAGGTCGGATGCAGGTCCTGCAGCGTGGCCAGCAGTCGCCAGTGCCTGCCTTTCGGCGGAACCAGCGACGCACGCAACGTCCATCCGAGTTCGCTGAGTAGTTTGTCGGCCTTCTTGTGGTTGCAGGGCGCACAGCATGCCACGCAGTTCTCCCAGGCGTGCGCACCACCGCGACTGCGGGGAACGACATGATCGATGGTCTCGGCCTTGGATCCGCAGTACGCGCAGCGATTGCCGTCGCGGTGCATGAGAGCGGCCCGGGTCATAGGTACCCGAGCGTGATAGGGAACCCGGACGTAGGTGCGCAACCGGATCACCGACGGCAACTGCACCGACCATTCGGCCGATCGGACCATCGGTGCAAGCGGGTCGTCGTGCACGGTGTCGGCCTTACCGCCGGCCATGAGAACAACAGCGCGTCGTGCGGGCAGTGCGGTGAGCGGCTCGTAGGTGGCATTGAGCAGCAACACCCGAAGTTTCACCCAATCGGGAAGACCGACGTCATCGCGTACCACGCGCAAGGTGGTGGCCCCCGGCGCCCCGATCGGGACGTCCGCGGGCGGGAGTTGTCGATGTGCTGTGCTGCCGTGCTTCATACGACCTCCGGAAGACTGGAAACAGTGCACCACGGATACCTCCGAATCGCACCCGATTTCCGCGGACGAATCAAGGACTGTCCGATGAACATCCTGTGTCATGGATACGGCGAGGTACGCGACCCCGTACGGGCGCGCTCGTGCCCGTACGGGCACAATGGCCGGTGAGAGGGAGGTAAGCAGAAGACGATGACCGACCAGCAGACCTTCTACGACGAAATCGGCGGCGCCGACACGTTCCGCAGGATCGTCGCGCGCTTCTACGAAGAGGTGGCTAAGGACGAGATCGTCCGGCCCCTCTACCCCGAGGAGGATCTCGGCCCGGCGGAGCGCCGCATGCGGATGTTCCTCGAACAGTACTGGGGTGGTCCACGCACTTATTCGGACGAGCGCGGTCACCCGCGACTGCGGATGCGCCATCATCCGTTCAAGATCGGCCCCCTCGAGCGCGACGCCTGGTTGCGATGCATGCACACCGCGATCGCATCGATCGACGATCGGACACTCGACTCCGCGCATCGTCGTCAACTTGTCGACTACATCGATATGGCGGCGGATTCATTGATGAACTCGCCGGTGTGATCGGTCCAGGTCTCGATCCGGACGTTCGTCAGAGAACGGTCAGACCGAGACCTCCACTTCTGCGCAGGTAGACGGATCCGTATCGGGCGTCGAGGCGGATCCAGGTGTTCGACGCCCGCACCCGTACGACCTCGTCGGCGGCAATGTCGTCAGCGGCCATCGAGTCACGGCCGGTGGTGGGCACGAACCCCATCGCACCGAGCGCGAACACCATCCGCATGGGCACGCCGACGACGGTCTCGCCGCCGCTGACCTCGAGCACCTCCTGTGCGAGCAGCGACGCGGGCGGCCCCTGCGCTCCCGCGTCGCGTGTCAGTGCGACGCCTTGCTGGGCCAGTTCGACGAGAACCCTGGCCGGAACATCATCGACGTGTGCAAATCCCTCGTCCGGCGGCAGCGCCCCGCGCCATGCCGAGTCCATCGCCCATCCCGGATCGATCGCCTTCGCAGTTCCCAGCGACGCGGTGAGCGCGGTGCGCAGCGAATCGGCGGCGACGCAGAGGTCTGCGGGGTGGACGGTTCCTCTCACGATCCGAGCCGCGAGCACATCGAATCCCGTCATGATCCACGCGCTGAGCACGTCATCACCGCGACGCCGCAGCCTCACGACCGCGGCCTCGTCGAGACGCAGTGCGCGGGTGAGGAAGGCGGCGAGATCGGTGCGGTCGCTCTCTCCGGCCAGTGCGACCGCCCGCTCCCCGAAACTCGGCGTGAGGTCAGTCACGCTGCCACCGCAGCAGGTAGGCGCGTTCCTCGTCGGTGAGCCGACGGAGTTTCTGCGCGTCGATGTCGAATGCGGCGATCTGGGTGGACGCGACGATCGAGGGTGCCGCGTCGGCGGGCGCACCGCCGGGCCGAACCTCGTAACCGATCGTGAAGTCGACGGCGCGCACCTTTTCGGTCCACATCATGACGTCGAGGGGGCCGTCGTCGTGTCGCAGCTGTCTGCGATAGCGGACGTGGAGGTCGGCGATCACGGCGCCCTCGCGGAGACTCTGGGTGGGTCGCCCGTCGGCGAAGAGCCACGGTATGCGGGCTTCTTCGAGCAGAGTCACCATCCGCGCGTGGTTGATGTGCTGGAAGACGTCCATGTCGGACCATCGCACGGTCACTTCCGTATGGAATCCGAACTGCTGGCGCGCATCACTCACGCGTCTACCTCCGATCGGGTGCGCCAGTGCGCACCATGCTCCTGATCTGCCGTGCGGCCACTGACAGGGTGGCCAAGTCCAGACTCCCAGATGCGAAGATCTCGTCGAGTGCCGACCTCGCGCGCACGAGCCGCGAGCCGTTCGACATCTCCCAGTCCTCGATCATCTCCGGGCAGGTCTCCCCCGGCTCCGCCCCGGTGAGGACATCGAGGACGAGCGTGCGCAACGATCCGTACAGTTCGTCGCGCAGTGCGAGTCGTGCAAGGGAATGCCACCGGTCGCCGCGTTCGAGTTCCGTGACCGCGGACAGCAGCCGGTCGATGCCGAGGTGCGCATCCATCGCGTAGTACAGCTCCGCGACCTCGTCCTCCTTCCGTTCGACGATGTCCGCGATGTCGATGACGTCGAGAATCGGGAACTGATCGAGTAGGCGGTACACCATCGCGACCAGTTCCGGAGGCGCCTCGTGCGACAGGATGTGCCGCGTCCGTTCCTCCAGATCCAGTACGTGGTGACCGCGCATCCACCCCCCCACCAGCGGAGCAAGATTCGCGAACAACTGCCGGTAACGGCTGATCTCCGCGCCCACGGCCAGTGGCTGGGGCCGATTCGACAAGAGCCACCGCGACGCACGGTCGAGGACACGACGGGATTCGAGCAGCAACTCGTCCGCGAGGTCGGTGGGCAGGTCGGCCGCGCGGATCCGGTCCCAGATCCCGCGCAGGCCGAAGATCTCGGTGACCGCGGCGAACGCTCGGACGGCGTCGGTACGCGAGGCCCCTGTCTCCTCGCAGAGGCGGAAGACGAAGGACACACCGCCGTTGTCGACAGTGTCGTTGGCGAGAATCGTCGCGACGATCTGTCTGCGGAGTGGATGTGCCTTGATACCCGTACGGAACTTCGTGCGGAGTGCGGGCGGAAAGTAGGCGGGTAACCGGGTCGCGAATGTGTCGCTGTCGGGCAGGTCGGTGTCGAGCAGGTCATCGACGAGGGCGAGCTTGACGTGGGCGAGCAGTTGCGAGAGTTCCGGCGAGCTCAGTCCTTCTCCGTCGGCGTGACGCTGTTCGATCTCGGTGTCGTCGGGGAGTGCGTCGAGGACACGGTCGACTCGCCTCTCTTTCTCCAGTTCGGCGATGAGCCGTTGGTGGACGCCGAGCAACGCGGGTGCCGATGCTCGTTCCAGGCCGAGGACACCGTTCTGGCCGATGTTGTCCGCGAGCACGAGTTCGGCGACATCGTCTGTCATCGAGGCGAGCAGTGGGTTGCGTTCCGCGAGGTCGAGGTCGCCGGAGGTGACCATCGAGTCGAGCAGGATCTTGATGTTGACCTCGTGGTCGGAGCAGTCGACACCGGCGGAGTTGTCGATGGCATCGGTGTTGATCTTTCCGCCGTTGCGCGCGTACTCGATCCGCCCGAGCTGGGTGACCCCGAGGTTTCCTCCCTCTCCGATCACCCGGACACGCAGATCCGCGCCGTCCACGCGAACCGTGTCGTTGCCCTTGTCACCGACGTCGGCGTGCGATTCGGTTCGCGCCTTGATGTAGGTACCGATACCTCCGTTCCACAACAGATCGACGGGTGAACGCAGGATCGCGCGGATCAGTTCGGAGGGGGTGAGTTCGGTGACGTGACCGGGCAACCCCAGCGCCGCGCGACCCTGTTCGCTGATCGGAATCGATTTGCGGGTGCGCTCCCACACTCCCCCGCCGGTTCCGATCAGGGCCGGGTTGTAATCCGCCCAGGACGAGCGCGGCATCTCGAAAAGCCTGCTGCGTTCCGCGAACGAGGGTGCCGCCCGAGGGTTCGGGTCGAGGAAGATGTGGCGATGATCGAACGCGGCGACCAACCGGATGTGTTTGCTGAGCAGCATCCCGTTGCCGAACACATCGCCGCTCATGTCGCCGACTCCGACCGCGGTGAAGTCCTGGCTCTGGGTGTCCACGCCGAGTTCACGGAAGTGCCGCTTGACGCTCTCCCATGCACCGCGCGCGGTGATCCCCATCTCCTTGTGGTCGTACCCGGCCGACCCTCCCGATGCGAATGCATCACCGAGCCAGTACCCGTATTCGGCGGCAACCGAGTTGGCGAGATCCGAGAAGGTCGCGGTGCCCTTGTCCGCAGCAACCACCAGATAGGTGTCGTCGTCGTCGTGTCGCACCACTCGCCGCGGCGGAGTCGCGGTGCCACTCGTGCGGTCGAGGTTGTCGGTGAGGTCGAGCAGGGCGGCGATGAATCGCCGGTAGCAGGCTTCGCCGGAAGCGCGTGCTGCCTGCCGGTCCGTGGTCGCATCGCCGGTGGGTGCCGGTGGACGCTTGACGACGAACCCGCCTTTCGCTCCGACCGGGACGATCACCGCGTTCTTCACCGCCTGCGCCTTCACGAGGCCGAGGATCTCGGTGCGGAAATCTTCGTGTCGATCCGACCAGCGGAGGCCGCCGCGCGCGACGGCGCCGAAGCGCATGTGCACACCCTCGACATCCGGTGAGTACACGAATACCTCGAACTTCGGCCGCGGCTCCGGGAGCTCCGAGATGCCGCTGGGGTCGAACTTGAACGCCAGGGTCCGGCCGCGCGCCTCGTCGTCAATCTCCGGCACGAAGAAGTTGGTTCGCAAAGTGGATCGGATCAACGACAGCACCGCCCGCAGGATGCGATCGGCCACGAGTGCGGTGACCGCGTCGATCTTCTCGAGCAGTTCATCGGTGATGGCCTGCTCGCGTACCTCGGATGCGTGATCGGGATCGAAGCGGGCAGCGAACAGTTCTACGAGTAGCGTCGTCGTATCGGGTGTGCCGAGCAGGACACCTTCGATGTTGTATTGGCTGTACGGAAACCCTGTCTGCCGAAGGAATTTCGCGTACGCGCGGAGCATCGTGACCTGCCGCCAGGTGAGACCGGCGCGAAGTACGAGTTCGTTGAAACGGTCCGTCTCGGCGTGGCCACGCCACACCGCAGCGAACATATCGGTGATCCGGGCGGCGAGTGTGTGGTCGGTGTCGAACAGGCCGGGATCGACATCGCTCGGAAGGTGCAGGCCGAAGTCGTAGATCCAGCAGTCGACGCCATCGGATCGCGGCAACAAGTAGGGCCGCTCGTCGACGACTTCCACACCGAGGCTTTGCAACACCGGGAGCACACGGCCGAGCGTCACCGGTTCCGCTCCGACGTACAGGGTGAAACGCCAGCTGCGGTGGTCGTCGGTGTCGGAGCGGTAGACGTAGGTGTCGAAGTCGCCGGGACCGAGCGCTTCGAGGCGCATCAGGTCGGCGAGTGCGCGTTCGGAACTGAAGTCCTCTTTGTATGCCTCGGGAGCGGCATCGACGTACCGCTGGACCAGTGCGGGGTCCACCATCGGACGGGACCCTGCGACCTCCGTGATCCGATCTTCCCAGCTGCGACTGGCCTCCGCGAGGAGTGACTGTATTCGTTGCCTGTTGCTCTCGGAGGTGTCGACCTGAGGACGTACATGCTCGGGGAACCGGACGGTCACGTGTAACAGCGCCAAGTCACCTTCGGACACCCGTGCGGTGTAATCGAGAGTGCCACCGCCGAATTCGTGGAGCAGTACGTTCTGCATCCGGACCCGGACCTTCGTCGTGTATCGATCGCGGGGAAGGTACACCAGGCACGATACATATCGTCCGTACGTGTCCACCCGAACGAAGAGCCGCACCTGTCGGCGGATCTCCACGACGGAGGTCACCGTCTCGTAGAGGGTGTCCGGGTCCATGGACAGCAACTCTGCACGCGGCAGGGTCTGCATGATCTCGAGCATCGACTGCCCGCCGTACGACGACAGCTCGACACCTGCGCGTGCGATCACGCCGCGTGCACGCCGTCGGAGCAGCGGGATATCGAGGATGTTCTCGTGCATTGCCGTCACAGTGAGGATGCCGAGGAAGCGGTGCTCGCCGACGGTTCGGCCCTCGTCATCGAGGATCCCGACTCCGACGAAGTACGGATACACAGAGCGGTGCACAGTCGCCGGACGAGCACCTTGAGTGAGCACCAGCAGTGGCCGCCGGTCTGGATTCACCTCGGAGGGCAGGTCGATCGGGTCGTCCGTGTCGGAGAGTGTGCGCAGCACACCGAGGCCGCTGTCCGGGACAGCGCGGGAACGGCACACGCCGGAAGTGTCGGGTTCGTCGAATTCGTAGCAGCGATACCCGAGCATCGCGTAGTTCCCGCGAGCGAGCCATCGCAGCAACTCCGCTGTTTCGGTGAGGTCGTCCGCGGACTGGGTCGCCGGCGGGTCTGCAACGAGTACGTCGAGTTCCTCGGCGAGCCGGTTCTGCACGGTGCTCATGGCGTCGCTGTCGATGACGACCTGTCGCACATCGTCGAGTACACCGTCGATCTCGCCTTCGATTCCGGCGAGGACGTCCGGCGGTGTGGACGGTTGCAGCTGGATATGAATCCACGATTCGGCGGGCGCGTCGCTCTGCAGCGCACCATCCGGTGTCATTGCGAGAAGCACCCCGTCCGAGTCGCGGTCCACCGCGAAGACCGGGTGGACGAGCGCGGCAATGGTCGCGCCGAGACGCGAGAGCAATGCAGTGGTGGACTCCACGAGCAGCGGCATGTCGTCGGTGACGATCTGGACTGCTGCACCGGCCGCCTCGTCCGCCCGGTACACGCGCGTCGCTGTCGCGCCCGCAGGACGGTCGAGTCCGAGAGCCAGATGCGCCGCTGCAGCAGCCTCGAGGTCGCCTATTCCGTCAGGGGACTGCAGATACGCGTGCTTCAGAACTCGCACCGTCGACGAAAGATCTCGCGAATCCGCAGATTCCGACATCGACATCACTCCCCTCGCTTGCCGCCGAAACCGCAGACGCCGCGGATGGGCCCGTTGTCGAGCCTATCCGCGGCGTCCGATGCCAGGAGGTGAAAGCGCGCGCAGTCACCGATCCGATCCTGTGGTCAGCTCGTCGCGACAACCCGATGCCGGGCGAGGACCTCGCGTTCACCGTCGGTGATGGGTCGCGGACGCTCGGTCGCCACGTCGAACCCGACCAGGACCGCGTCGCCGCGAGCACACACGCCACCGTCGCGGTCGAGCACCGTATGCCTGAGTGTGTAGGAGGTGTTTCCCACATGCAGGGCGACGATCTCGATCGTGAGCGGGCCCGACTCGTCCTTGATGGGTCTCAGGAACTCGACGTCCATTTTCCTCACGGCGATCGCGCCCCGCCTCAGCTCACCGGACTGCAGGAACTTGATCCGCCCTTCCTGCATGTACTCGACGACCTTGGTGTTGTTGACATGTCCGAGCCGGTCCGAATCCGCCCAACGGACCTCGATCTGCGACCGGTAGGGCTCGACCGAGTCGCCGGGCACGGACCGCTCAGTCACGCGTCAGCTTCCGGTGGGTGACCCGGTGCGGACGTGCCGCCTCGGCACCGAGACGCTCGACCTTGTTCGCCTCGTACGCTTCGAAGTTTCCTTCGAACCAGAACCATTTGCCCTCTTCGACATTCCCTTCCCACGCCAGGATGTGGGTACAGGTGCGGTCGAGGAACCAACGGTCGTGGGAGATCACGACAGCACAACCCGGGAACTGCTGGAGCGCGTTCTCGAGCGAACTGAGGGTCTCGACGTCGAGGTCGTTGGTCGGCTCGTCGAGCAGGATCAGGTTGCCACCCTCTTTGAGGGTCAACGCCAGGTTCAGGCGGTTGCGCTCACCACCGGAGAGCACCTCGGCTTTCTTCTGCTGGTCCGGCCCCTTGAACCCGAAGGCGGAGACGTACGCGCGGGACGGCATCTCGTTCTGGCCGACCTCGATGAAGTCGAGTCCGTCGGAGACCACCTCGAACACGGTCTTCTTCGGGTCGATGTTCGCGCGGGACTGGTCGACGTAGCTGAGTTTGACCGTCTCACCGACCTTGACGGTGCCGCTGTCGGGCTCTTCGAGACCGACGATGGTCTTGAACAGCGTGGTCTTACCGACACCGTTGGGACCGATGACGCCGACGATGCCGTTACGCGGGAGCGTGAACGACAGGTCCTTGATCAGGACGCGGCCGTCGAAGCCCTTGTCCAGGTGCTCGACCTCGACGACGACGTTGCCCAGACGCGGAGGCGTCGGGATCTGAATCTCCTCGAAGTCGAGCTTGCGATGCTTCTCGGCTTCGGTCGCCATCTCCTCGTAACGAGCGAGACGCGCCTTGTTCTTCGTCTGCCTTGCCTTCGCACCGGAGCGGACCCACTCGAGCTCCTCCTTGAGGCGCTTCTGCAGCTTCTGGTCCTTCTTTCCCTGGACCTCGAGGCGCTCGGCCTTCTTCTCGAGGTAGGTCGAGTAGTTGCCCTCGTAGGGGTGCAGCTTGCCGCGGTCGACCTCACAGATCCACTGGGCGACGTGGTCGAGGAAGTACCGGTCGTGAGTCACGGCCAGGACTGCGCCGGGGTACGTCGCGAGGAACTGCTCGAGCCACAGCACCGACTCGGCGTCGAGGTGGTTGGTGGGCTCGTCGAGGAGCAGCAGGTCGGGCTTGCTCAGCAGCAGCTTGCACAGCGCGACACGGCGGCGCTCACCACCGGAAAGGTGGGTGACAGGCTCGTCCGGCGGCGGGCAGCGCAGCGCATCCATGGCCTGTTCGAGCTGCGAGTCGATGTCCCATGCGTTGGCGTGGTCGAGCTCCTCCTGCAGCTTGCCCATCTCGTCCATGAGCTCGTCCGAGTAGTCGGTGGCCATGAGCTCGGCGATCTCGTTGAACCGGTCGAGCTTGACCTTGATCTCGCCGAGGCCCTCCTCGACGTTCTGCTTGACCGTCTTCTCCTCGTTGAGCGGGGGCTCCTGCAGCAGGATGCCGACGGTCGCCTCCGGATCGAGGAATGCCTCGCCGTTGCTGGGCTGGTCCAGACCCGCCATGATCTTGAGGATCGACGACTTACCCGCGCCGTTGGGCCCGACGACACCGATCTTCGCGCCCGGGTAGAAGCTCATGGTGACGTCATCGAGAATCACCTTGTCACCGTGCGCCTTGCGCACCTTCTTCATCGTGTATATGAACTCCGCCATGACGACCAGCGTATCCGCCCCGCGCGCAGATCCCATATCCTGCGGCTCTGACGTCGCACCGCCATGGCCGAAGGTGACATTCATACAGTTCAACGCACCCGAGGTGACATCGGGCCACGAAGCCTGGGGTCAGGGTGCGGAGAACAGGTCCGCGACGAAAGGTGTGGTGTCGGGCAGCGACGCAGCCATCGTCTCCGAATGCCCCGTCGGGTAGGTCCGGAACAGCGGTGCTGCACCCCCGGCGGTCAGGTCGGCGGCGAGCTTGAACGACAACGGAGCCGGCACCATCGTGTCGCGTAGCCCCTGGGCGAGGAACATCGGCCGGTCGAATCCCGTGACGGGAACTCCGAGGTAGTCGGTGAACGCGGAACGGAAGCGGTCGTCGGAGAGCGGTCTCGTCAGCAGGTCGCCGATGTCCACGCCAGCGTAGCGCTCGGTCAACTCGTCATAGCAGAGGTCCTCGGCCGCGGCGAGCACCTCACGGCCGGTATCGCTGAGATAGCTGTCGAGGCCCAGGCCCGGATCCGCGTCACGGAGCCCGGCGAAGATGTAGGCACTGAACGTGGTGAGGCCGTCGAGACCGAGATCGGGGAATCCGGGGAAACCGAGAGGGAAGACCAGTTCGAGATTGGACGGTGCACCGGTGGTCACCGTGCCGCGGAAGTCGAGTTCGGGCGCACGGGTGGTCGCGAGGTGCGCGGTGTGGAGCGCGGCGTGGCCACCCTGCGACTGTCCGACCACGACCCACTCGGCAGACAGGGTCGGTTCGGCTGTGCGGGCGGCGCGAACGAGGTCGACGATGCTGTTCGCGGCGCTCTGTCCGTCCAGATAACGGTGCAGCCCCTCACTGCCCAGCCCGGGGTAATCCGCTGCCACCACCGCGTAGCCCTGTCCAAGCCAGTGGTCGAGGTAAGCAGTGTCGCGGGCACTGCGCGGGTTACGCGATGGGGCGCAGGAATCCGACAGTCCGGTCGTGCCATGCGCCCACGCGAGTATCGGCCACCCACCCTCGGGTGCCTCGCCGGGCGGTAAGAACAGCACACCGGTACCGACGGTGTCCGCCCCGGAACGCCATTGCGTCCGGTAGGTGATCTTCCGGATGGTCGAGGCACCTGGCACCGACAGTTCGCCGGGCAGCGATTCGACCGAGACGACGGCGCCGGGCGCTTCCTGTGCGTGAGCCGGTGGTGCAACCATCACAGCGGCGGCAAGTAGAAGACACATCACGACGCCGGTGACGGTCGGTGCCACCCGCCAGCGCGCAGCAGGTGCGCTGATCCCATTTCGGCTCGACACACCGAGCACCTTACGTGCAACGCACGCCGGTTCGTCCGCTTCGCTGACCGCTAACTGTTCTCCCGGTCCCGCCGCGCCAGTTCGGCGAACATCGCATTGTGCGCGGCCAGATCTGCATCATCGTCGCGATCGGCGGCGCGATCCACCCGACGTGCCGTGCGTTCGTCACTCTTCGACCACTGCACCAGGAGCGCGATCATCACGAGGACGAGCGGAATTTCCCCCGCCGACCACGCGATACTGCCACCGACCTTCTGATCCGAGAACAGATCGGCGTTCCACGGCAGGGCCAGCCCGCGATAGTAGGACTCGGCCATGACCGAACCCATGCTCATCAGCGTCACGCCGAAGAACGCGTGGAACGGCAGCGACCCGAACACCATCGCCAGCTTCGTCACGGGCTGCACATCGCGCGGTGCCGGGTCGACCCCGATCACCACCCAGTAGAAGAGATAGCCGCTCAACAGGAAGTGCAGGTTCATCAGCACGTGCGCGGTGTGACTGTCGGCAAACGTGGTGAAGATCCCGCCCAGGTACAGGGCATAGAACCCGCCGACGAACATCACGGAAGCGACGAGCGGGTGGGTGAAGAAGCGTGACGGGGGGCTGTGCAGGAACTCGAGGATCCATTCGCGCGGCCCGGGAGGCGCACCGCGCCCTGCAGGTTTGAACGCACGCAACGCGAGCGTCATCGCACCACCGAGGGCAAGCAGCACCGGAGTGAGCATCGACATCGCCATGTGAGCGCCCATATGGACACTGAACATGGCCGGCGAGTACATCCCGACACCGGAACTGGTCGTCACGAGCAGGACGAAGCATCCTGCGAACCACGCGATGGACCGACCGATCGGCCACGTGTCGCCGCGCTTGCGAAGCGTCCGCAGCCCGATCGCGTAACCGGCCGCGAGCACCAGCGCTGCCGTGCCGAAGATCAGATCGAATCGCCACTCGCCGAAGAACAGGTTCATGAACGTGGGCGGTGCGTCGAGGTTGTAGCCGAGTTCCACCTCCAGTACCGAGGGTGATGCCGCCGGCGGGGGCGGCGGGGTGCGCCCGAGTCCCACCGCCAGACCGACGGTCGCGGCGAGGATGAGGGACTCGACCGCGGCGAACCGCACGAACGCGCCGCGGTTCGTCGGATCGGCTTCGAGGTCGGGAAGTGCGCGCCGTCGCTGCGCCCAGCCGAAGATTCCGAGCACGACCAGAGCCACCGTCTTCGCGACCACCAGCCGACCGTACGTGGTGGTGAACAAGTCCTCGAACGGCACGCGCACCGCCGAATTGATGACACCGCTGATCGCCATGACCACGAACGCGATCGACGCCACGAACGAGAATCTCCGGGCAGCCAGGTCGGAGTGGTCACCTCTGCGCCAGGCGTGGGCGAGCACCGCGAACAACCCGCCTGCCCACACCGACGCAGCCACAAGATGCAATACCAGGCTGTTCGTGGCCATATCGTGGGAGCCGCCGGTGGACGAGTGTCCCGTCAATGCGATCGGCATCAACGCCACGATCGAGAGCAACAGCAGATACGGAGTCCACGACCAGCGCAGTGCGAGCCGGATCAGGATCGCAGTGATCAGCGCAAGCACCGTGGTCCAAGCCCATGCGAGGGACGTCTCGACCTGACCGAGCGCCGAGAACAGGTTCTCCGGCCGGATCGCCTCGGACAGCGGCTGGCCCGAGGTGTCCGACAGTGTCAACGGAACCATCAGCGCGGCCGTGACGGCCCACACCATCGCGGATGCGCCGGCGGTCCGCACCGCGCGATACCCGCCGACGTCGAGGACCCCGTTCGCCTGCGGCGGCACGAGGAACGCGGCGAAGAACAACGATCCGATGGTCAGAACCGTTGCGATCTCCGACACCGCACGCACCATCGGTAAGCCGTAGGTGGTGAGCGGACCGGGGTCGGGGATACCGAGCAGGACCAGCGCCTGCGCTGCCGACAGACCCACGACGATCGCCGCGACGATCGCCGCGACAATGCCGAAGAGAACGAACAGCGCCGAGGTGCTGCTGCGCGCAGAGGCCGGCGCGGGCTGCGGCGCCTCCCGCTCGAGATCCGGTGTTGCCATACCTACCAGGGTAAGACCCCGCCGAACCCGGCTACGACGCCCCGTCGGAGACTCGTGTCACCCGGCGATGCTCACTCACGAAGCGATTCCCCTGGGGTGACGACACCGTGGTCGAAGGCATACACGATGGCGGCGGCGCGGTCGCGGAGATCGAGTTTGACGAAGATGTGGCCGACGTGACTCTTCACCGTCACACCGGCGATACCGAGTTCCTGCGCGATCTCCGCGTTGCTGAATCCGCGCCCGATGAGCGCGAGCACATCGACCTCACGGGCGGTCAGCCCGTCGAGCCCAGGACCGACGTTCCCCGTGGGCTGCGCGGCGGTGCGATAGGTCGAGAGCACACGACCGGTCACCGTGGGGTCGAGGAAGCCGTCCCCCGCCGCGACCCTCCGCACCGCGCGGATGAGGTCCTCCGCCGGCGAATCCTTCAGAATGAATCCCTCCGCACCGGCACGCAGGGCGCCGGACAGCAGTTCGTCGTCGTCGAACGTCGTGAGCACGAGCACCGGCGGTGAGGTCTCGAGGTGTCGAAGCGCACGAGTCGCCTGGATGCCGTCGACGTTCTTCATCCTGATGTCCATGACGACGACGTCAGGGTTGTGTTCGACCACGGCCGCAGGTACCTCGGCGCCGTCGCCGCACTCGGCGACGATCACGAACCCGTCCTTGCGACGGAGGATGCGTCGCAGACCGGACCGTACGAGTTCTTGGTCGTCGACGAGGAGCACCCCGATCTCCGGGGCGGTCACGTCAGCCCCGGGATGCGGCGCACGATCGGGCACGAGTCTGCCGCGAGCGGAACACGAGCGTGTACGGACCACCCTCCGCCGTCCGGGCCGGCACGTAGTTGACCGCCGAGCAGCGCCGCGCGCTGCCGCATGCCGCGCAGCCCCGAGCCCACCCCACCACTCGGGGGCATCGCCGGAGCGCGGAGATCGTTGTGGATCTGCAGAGTCAGCACCTGCGCTCCGATCTCGAGCCGCACATCCGTCTTCGCTGCGGGGGCATGTTTGACGATGTTGGCCAGCGATTCCTGGCAGATGCGGAAGATTCCGTGGCCGATGGCGCCGGAGGCCACGTCCACGTCTCCCGACATCTCGAATGTCACGGGCAGACCCGCACGACGGAAGTCGTCGATCAACTCTGGGATGTCCCCGATCGTCGGTTCCGGTCTGGTACCCGAGGGTCCCGCATCGAGAAGGCCCACTGTGCGTCGGATGTCGGCCATCGCTTCGCGCCCCAATCTCTCTGCGTCGGTCAGGGCATCGACGGCCTCGTCGATGTCCCGGTCCTGCTCCAGCGCGCGACGAGCAGCCGTCAGATGCAGCAGCGTGACACTCAACGAATGCGCCACGACGTCGTGGACCTCGCGGGCGATGCGTTGGCGCTCGGAGGTCGCGGCCTGTTCGGCCTGGATCGCTCGCGAGGCGCGCTCCTGGTGTAGAAGGCGCAACTGGGTGAGAAGCAGGCGCCCGACGATCCACCCGAGCACGACGCCGCCGAGGTAGTACAGCACGCCCTCGAGATGACCGGCGAAGGCGAACGCCGAGAGCGTTGCCGCGGCCGCGGCCAACGCCCCGACGCTGATCGAGAAGGGCGTCATGGCCGCGATCTCACCGACCATCAACACGAGCACGAGTGGGGCGAAATCGAAGGCCGAGTCCGGTGGCTGCACCAGCAGCAACGAGGTCGCCGCCAGCACCACGAATCCCATGAGTAGTCGCACGAGCATCGAATCCGGTTCGATCGCGTCGCCGAGGATCGGTGCTGTCGCGGCGATCAGCCCGAACAGGAGCACCCACCCAGGCGGCACGATCCCGTCACGCTGCGCGACCGCGATACCGGCGACGACGACCAACCCGATGTGGCCGAACAGCATCACACCGACCGGATAGTCGTAGCCGCTCGATGCGATACGACGACGGAGGTACGCCATCAATTCCACACGATCAGCGTAGGCGGAGAAATCCGCTGCGGCGTCGTTCCTGGAGCGGATCCCTTCTCCACCCACGGTAGGAGAGAAAGACTCGACGGTGGCACGACGAAAGAGGGGCCGAATCTCCGTAGCGTTTCCTTCGAAGGCAGCGCTCGAACCGATTCAGGGGGTTGACGGGGATGACCTGGGAAACATACCGAGCACGGCGGGCTGTACTCGACGACGTGCTCACCCGAGCACAAGAAGATCTCGATGCGTCGCTCCGGTTCGATGAGATCCACGGCGCGATAGAGCTTTTCGGATCCGGAGACAACGTCCTGCTCACCTTGCAGCGTCATTGGACCACGCACCTCGCTGTCCGCCTCGATCAAGCGCTCGAGGACGGCACATCGCTGGACGCGGCGTATGTCCGTCTGGCGGACGAGATGCCTGCGGTTCGAGCAGTTCTCGACGCAGGCACTCGCATGTCACCGACGTTGCGAAATGTTCGACGCGGTGAGGTCGCAATGATCGAGGCCCACAAGGCGGTCGAGCGCGATACACCGCGCCCACATGGCGTGCTCCGCAGACTCCGCGAACGGGCGGCAGCGGTGAAAGCACCGGCGGCACCCATGACCACGGCAAGTCTGTGGGCAGGTAATTACGCGTGGAGGTGACACCGGGCGCAGCGACACCTACGACACCATTGTCCCCTCGAGCGGCGATGTGCGGAGTCTCGCGAGCTGCGCACCGGCGACCACATCGATCGCGTCGTGCAGCGCATCGAGAGTGTCCGCAGGTAGCAGGGCGTCGCAGTGCGGCAGGGCCGCCGTCATCGACCCTGTTGCCGGGGCGAAATCGCGCAGACCCGCACGCGGGTTGAGCCACACCACCCGGTGCGCGCGGCGACGGATCTGTCTCATCACACGTGCCAGGTCGTCGGGATCGTCGCTGTCCCACCCATCCGACGCGATCACGACTATCGCGCCGCGCAGCACGTGGCCACGATGTGAGCGGAGGACGGAGGACAGCGATCCCGCGATGCGGGTCCCGCCGAAACGCGTCTCGACGTGGTCGTTGACGGCGTCGATCGCCTGCTCGACAGACCGGTTCTTCAACGTCGGTGTCAGACGGGTCGCCGTGGTCGAGAATGCGAAGACCTCGGCATCTCCGGTGCGCACGACAGCGCGCATCAGGTGTAGATAGATGTCGACGTAGGCACGCATCGAGCGGCTCACGTCGCAGAACAACACGAGTCGCCGGCGACGCCGCTCAGGGCGGGTGTGGACGAGTCGTGCCGGCTCGTAGCCTGTGTACCGCGACGCCGCGATGCTCGCGCGCAGATCGAGGTGTCCGCTGTGATGCGGTGCGCGGCGGCGGCCGACCCGGGTCGGCCACGTCACCGCAGCGTGCTCGAGCCATGAGGCGATCTCTGCCAGACGAGCGGGATCGAGGTCGGAGAACCGCTGATCGGCGACCGCCTCGAGGGCGCTGGGAATCCGGTCGCCGGGTCGTGTCGCAGGCGGGGATCGGTCGTCGCTGAACGTACCGGTGACGGTGCGGGTCACCCATGGCACGTCGGACTTCCTCCCGGCTCGACGGCGGCTCACATTCGCCGGGTTCGTCGAGGGCCGAGTGTGCCCGCCGTCATGGGGTCCGGTGCGGCGAGCATGAGGATCCATCGGCACCGCACCGTGGTCGAACACCGCTGAGAACACGGCGTCGAACTTCTCGAGGTTCTCGCGTCGGTCGACGAGAGTGAGCCGCGCGGTCCAGTACAGCTGCGCACGAGTACGCGGAGGTTGTAGACGCAGCGCACGCGTGAGAGTCGCGGCACCATCGACCGTGACGGGAATGCCGGATCGGCGAAGCCGATCTGCGAGCCCCACCGCGAATGCCGCCAGATCGATACCCGGGAGGAGAAAAGCGGTCACGGTGCGCCGGCCACCAAGAACTCGCTGAACGCCTCCCCCACGACGTCGCGATCGTCGGGGGTCTTGGCGAGCGCCGCCAACGACACACCGGCGCCGGGACGCGCCAGATCCGAGACACCGAGAGCCGAGAGCGCGGACACCCAGTCGATGGTCTCCGCGATGCCGGGTGCCTTGTCCAGGTCGAGTGCGCGCACGGTCGCAACGAAATCGGTGGCCCGCTCGATCAGCGCTGCACTGGCCTCCGGGACTGTGCGCCGCAGAATCGCGACGGCACGCTCACGGTCCGGATAGTCGATCCAGTGATACAGGCAGCGCCTCCGCAACGCGTCGTGCAGATCGCGACTGCGGTTGGACGTCAGCACGACCACCGGTCGCTGTGCAGCAGTGAGTGTTCCCAGTTCCGGTACGGTGACGGTGAATTCACCGAGGAACTCGAGCAGGAGAGCCTCGAATTCGTCGTCGGCGCGGTCGATCTCGTCTACCAGTAGAACAGCCGGAGCGTCACCCCGATGTCTGACGCACTGCAGGATCGGACGCTCGAGCAGGTATTCCTCGGTGTACAGGTCGTCTTCCGTCGGCGTGGTCCCGTGCGCTTCGGCAAGCCGAATCGCAAGTAGTTGACGTCGATAGTTCCAGTCGTACAACGCTTCCGAGATCGACAGTCCCTCGTAGCACTGCAATCGGATCAGTGGACTCCCCAAGATCTCTGCGAGCACCTTCGCCGCCGTGGTCTTGCCGACACCGGGTTCCCCCTCGAGAAGCAGCGGCCGGCCCAGTTCGACCGCCAGATACATTGCGCTCGCAGTGCCCTCGTCGAGGAGATGGTCTCGGGCATCGAACCGTGCGACGACATCGTCGACGTCATCGAAGGCCCACGGTCGAGCAGGGTCGGTCACGCTGCGTGTTCCTTCTGGTAGGCGCGTCGGCAACCGGGACAGCAGAACCACACGTCGGTGTCTGCGACGACGAGGTGTGGCGTCGAGTCCGTCACCGTCACCGTCATCCCGCACACCGGGTCGACTGCGGTCCGTGTCGCCGAACGGACCGTTCGCGGCGCTCGGGCGAGTTCGCCGCTACGCACCACCCGCACGATGTCGGTGACGATCGACAGCCCTATCTCCGCCGCGGTCCGCGCCCCGACATCGAGTCCCGCGGGGGTATGGATCCGGGCGCGTTCATCGGAGGTCAGCTCGAGTTCGTCGAGGACGGCGGCACCGCGTGTCCGGCTTGCGACGAGTCCGATGTACCCGGCGCCGGCATCGAGCGCGCTGCGGATCACACCTGCTTCGTCGCCGCCGTGCATCGCAAGGATCACGACCGACGCGCCCGACGGAACGGAGGATCGGTGTACCGCTTCGACCGTGTACCCGACCCGGCGGGCGAAATCCTCGACCGCCTGCGCTACCGGAGATGTGCCGGACACGGCGACCAGCGTGGGCGGCAGCTGCGGCTCGAGGAAGATCTCCATCGCCCCGCCCGACATGCAGGGGTTGACCGCAATGGTCGCACCCGGCGTCTCGGGGAATCCTTTCGAATCGGCGGGCACTACCCGCAGAAGCAGGCTTTCGCCTCGGTCGAGCACCTGCTGAGCGGCGGCACGCACCGACGACTCGGTGCACTGCCCGCCCACGAACCCTTCGATCGTGCCGTCTACGAGAACGAGCGCGCAATCACCGGAGTGCGCCGAGGTCGGTGGCTGCGCGCGCACCACGGTCGCCCGAACGAACGGGAGCCGTTTCTCGTGCAACTGTGTCTCACGGATGCTCAGATCCATTCCCGCGTCTCCTCTCGCGCCCGGACGTTCGTCAGATCGGGGGTGTCGCCCGCCCCTGCATCGCTTCCCACACCCGTGACGGGGTCAGCGGCATGTCCGCGTGCTTCACCCCGAGCGGCTTCAACGCATCCAGGACTGCATTGACGATCGCGGGCGGCGAACCGACCGTCGCGGATTCACCGATTCCCTTCGCACCGATCGGATGGTGCTGCGACGGGGTGACGGTGTGCCCGGTCTCCAGTGTCGGGACCTCGAGCGCGGTGGGGATCAGATAGTCCATGAACGAGCCACCGAGGCAGGTGCCGTTCTCGTCGAACGCGATCATCTCCATGAGGGCCATACCGATTCCGTCGACGATTCCGCCGTGGACCTGTCCCTCGATGATCATCGGGTTGATGCGGGTGCCGCAGTCGTCGACGGCGAGGAATCGGCGGACTGTCACCTCGGCGGTGCCGGGATCGATGTCGACGACGCAGAAATATGCGCCGTACGGGTAGGTGAGATTCTCGGGGTTGTAACAGATCTGGGCCTCGAGACCACCTTCGAGCCCTTCGGGAAGATCGCCTGCGCCGTGCGCGCGCATCGCGATGTCCTGGATCGTCACGGCCGCGGACGGGTCGCCCTTGACGTGGAACGAGCCTTTCTCCCATTCCAGGTCGGCGACGGAAACCTCGAGCATGCCCGATGCGATGATCTTCGCCTTGTCGCGTACCTTGCGGGCGACGAGGGCGGCGGCCGCCCCCGACACCGGGGTGGATCGGCTTCCGTAGGTGCCGAGACCGAACGGGGTGTTGTCGGTGTCTCCGTGAACGACATCGATGTCCTGCGGAGGGATGCCGATCTCCTCAGCGACGATCTGCGCGAAGGTGGTCTCGTGTCCCTGCCCCTGGCTCTGCACCGACAACCGCACCACTGCTTTACCAGTGGGGTGGACACGCAATTCGCAGCCGTCGGCCATGCCGAGTCCGAGGATGTCCATGTCCTTGCGGGGGCCGGCGCCGACTGCTTCGGTGAAGAACGCCATGCCGATACCCATGAGTTCGCCGCGGGAACGCCGCTCTGCCTGTTCACGGCGCAGGTCCTCGTAGCCGATCATGTCCATGGCCTTGCGCATCGTTGTCTCGTAGTCGCCCGAGTCGTACTTCCAGCCGGTTTTGCTGGTGTAGGGGAACTGGTCGGGCCGCAGCAGGTTCTTCAGCCGTAGCTCTGCCGGATCCATTCCGAGGTCGAATGCGAGGCAGTCGACGAGTCGTTCGACGAAGTACACGGCCTCGGTGATCCGGAACGAACACGCGTACGCGACGCCGCCGGGCGCCTTGTTCGTGTAGACGGCCGTCATGTGGCAGTAGGCCGCGTCGATGTCGTAGCTTCCGGTGAACACGCCGAAGAACCCGGCCGGATATTTCACTGGGGCGGCGGTGGCATTGAAGGCGCCGTGATCAGCGAGGACCCGCGACCGGATCGCGAGGATCTTCCCGTCATCGGTCGCCGCGATCTCGCCGACCATGATGTAGTCACGCGCGAAACCTGTGCTCATCAGGTTCTCGCTGCGATCCTCCATCCACTTGACGGGCTTGCCCAGGATCAGTGATGCGACGATCGCACCCACGTAACCGGGGTAGATCGGCACTTTGTTGCCGAATCCACCGCCGATGTCGGGTGAGATCACTTGGATCTTGTGTTCGGGCAAGCCGGCGACCAGCGCATACAGTGTGCGATGGGCGTGCGGTGCCTGGGATGTCGACCAGAGCGTCAGCTTTCCGGTGACCCGGTTGTAGTCGGCGACGGCACCGCAGGTCTCCATCGGCGCAGGATGCACTCGCGGGTAGACGATCTCCTGACGGGTGATGACGTCGGCGCGCGCAAACACCGCATCGGTCGCGGCGGCATCGCCGGCTTCCCAGTCGAAGCAGTGATTGTCGGTCTTGCCGTCGAGGTCGTCCCGGATGACGGGCACATCGGGCGACAGGGCAGTGCGGACATCGACGACCGGATCGAGGATGTCGTAGTCGACATCGATGAGTTCGAGCGCATCGCGGGCAGAGTAGCGGTCCTCCGCGACGACGAACGCGACTTCCTGTCCGTGGAACCGCACCTTGTCGGTGGCGAGTACTGCCTGCACGTCGTTCGACAGGGTCGGCATCCACGCCAGGCCCTTCTCTGCGAGATCGGCGCCGGTGATGACGGCCTTGACCAACGGGTGCGCCAATGCCGCGGAGGTGTCGATGCCGTTGATCCGAGCATGCGCGACCGGGGAGCGCAGCACCGCGAGGTGCAGCATCCCCGGCAGCTGAACGTCGTCGACGTAGTGGCCCTGTCCGCGGATGAAGCGGGGGTCCTCCTTGCGGAGCATCCGGCCGTGTCCGCAGGGCTTGTGGTCGTTGTCCTCGGTCACCGAGGCTTCGAAGCCGGGATCGACGGCGGTCATGAGGTGGCCCTCGCGTTCTGGGACGAGTGAGCATCCTGGTCTGTGTGCTCGGCCGCCCAGCGCACCGAGCGGACGATCGTGGTGTAGCCGGTGCACCGGCATATCTGTCCGGAGATCGCCTTGCGGATCGTGGCTTCGTCCGGGTCGGGGTCGCGGTCGAGCAGCGCACGGGCCGTGATCATCATGCCTGGCGTGCAGAAGCCGCATTGGAGTCCGTGACACTGCATGAATCCCTCCTGCACCGGGTCGAGGACGCCATCCTGCTCGAGGCCCTCGACGGTCCGCACATCGTGGCCTGCGGTCATCGCAGCGAGTGTCGTGCAGGACTTGACGGGTTCGCCGTCGATCGCGACGACGCACGTTCCGCAGTTACTGGTGTCGCACCCCCAGTGGGTTCCGGTCAGCCCCAGGTGGTCACGGAGGAAATGTACGAGCAGCGTGCGTGGTTCGACGTCGGCCTCGACGTCTTGACCATTGACGGTCATCGAGATTCTCATCGATGTCGATTCCCTTCGAGCAAGTCGAGTCGTTCGGCCGCGCGGCGCAGTGTCCGTACGGTCAGTTCCGACGCGAGGTGACGCTTGTATTCGGCGGTGCCACGCTGGTCTGATTCCGGCGAGCAGGCAGCCGATGCAAGTGCTCCGGCGTCGCGGAAGAGCTCTTCCGTCGGGGCGCTGCCGTGAAGCAGATCTCCGATCGCAGCGAGGGCATCGTCATCGGCGCGGACTGCCGTGAGTCCGATGCGGGCGTCGGAGAACACGCCGTCGGCAATCCACACCGCGGCGCCTACCGCAGCGACGGCCCAGTCGCCTGCGCGACGCTCCACCTTCGCGTAGGCGCTCGAGCAGGGCCCCTTGCGTGGCAAGCGGATCTCGACGAGAAGCTCGTTCGGAGCCACCGCTGTTTCATACGGGCCGAGATGGAACTCTGCGAACGGCAGCTCACGCACCCCCGACGGACCGCGAACGACACATACGGCGTCGAGTACCGAGCACACCGTCGAGAGATCCTCGGCCGGGTCGGCCTGACACAGCGAGCCGCCGATCGTGCCACGATTGCGCACCACCGGATCCGCGATCACTTCCTCTGCGTCCCGGAAGATCGGGAACACGGCGGCGAGGTCGTCGGATTCGAGCAGTACACGGTGACGGGTGAGCGCTCCGATTCGGACCGACTCCGGCTCGATCTCGAGATACGCGAGTTCGTCCAGATCGTTGATGTCGATCAGATACTCAGGATTGGCGAGCCGGAGCTTCATCATGGGCAGGAGACTGTGCCCGCCGGCAACGACTCGGGCTTCCTCCCCCAAGCGGTCCAGCAACGCTATGGCGTGCTCCACGCCGGTAGCACGCTCGTATTCGAAAGGGCCCGGAACCTGCATGTCCCACTCCCGACCTAGGTGAATCAAGCCACACCGGTCGCGCCGATGCATCCCCATATCCCGTGCCGCCCAGGGTAGTGCCGATCTCCGAGCTCCGCGCCGAAATCGGACTTTTGCGACCAACCTCGTTCCGATACCCGACGAGAGTGCTGATGATCACATCTCAATGTGCGATCGAGGGCTGCACCAGAGACCGAGATCGGGGGTCACCCTGATGTGTTCACCCTTGACTACGAATACCGTGGAAGCAGCAACCTCGTGACCCGACAGGAGCATCACCGCCTCAATGGACGTGATCAACGAATTCATCATCGGCCAGGCAGCAGCCCTGTGGGTCTATCCACTCTTGTTCTTCGTCTGCATCCTCGACGGTTTCTTCCCTCCGGTACCGAGCGAGACCATCCTGGTCACCCTCGCGTCACTCTCGGGTTCCACGGGCAAGCCGTATCTGTGGGCGGTCATTCCCCTCGCAGCACTGGGCGCAATCGTCGGCGACAACATCGCTTACACGATCGGACAGAAGGTCGGTACCGAGCGGTTCGCGTGGATGCGCAAACCCAAAGCCCGAGCAGCGTTCGCCTGGGCTCGCAGGGGACTCGACAAGCGCGGAGCCGCGATCATCATCACGGCCCGGTACATCCCGATCGGCCGGATCGCGGTGAACATGACCGCGGGGGCGACACGCTACCCGCGCAAGAAGTTCGTGCCGCTGACCATCATCGGAGGGATCACCTGGGCGGTGTACTCGTCGATGATGGGGCGTCTCGTGGGCGGGTTCTTCCACGAGCAACCGCTACTCGGTGCGGTGGTCTCGATCTGCGTCGCGGTACTGCTGGGCATCGGGGTCGACCACGTGATGCAAAGGTTGCAGAGCGACAAGGCAGATGCGAGCGACGACGTGTCGATTCGCGACGCCACCGAGACCGGCGACGTCGGGGATTCCGGAGAACCGGGACCCACCCGCGCCCTGTAGTCGACCCTGCCTGCACCCGACACCGCGGTCCCGTTAAGATTCTGGCCGCGCCCCCGTAGCTCAGCTGGATAGAGCAAGAGCCTTCTAATCTCTAGGTCGCAGGTTCGAGTCCTGCCGGGGGCACCCACATCCCAAGAACCTCACCAGACCGGACTCGCTCGAACGGGCAAGACGCCCTGCATCGCACCGTACGCACTGGTCACAGCCATGCATCACTTCGAAGTATCGAGACGTTCATTCGCGCGCGCCGGTAGACTCGTACGTGCTGCTCGAGCACCCGACGCGATCGAGAACATGCGTCCCGTGCGCCTCACAGACTCTCATTTCCACGTTCCTCGACAGCTGTGTTCCTTCTCGCACAAGCGGACCGGATTACCAGACAGTATTGGTCGGCCCCTATAGTTCACGACGTAAATACGGTGTAACAGTCTTCTCACAGTCAGGTAGGTGGGCGTGTCGACCTCGGACCGCATCGAAGAGATCTACGAACAGGTCAAGGCCCGCAACGCGGGTGAACCCGAGTTCCATCAGGCTGCGGCCGAGGTGTTCGAGTCTCTGCACGTCGTACTGGAACGACACCCGTCCTACTTCGATTCCGGGCTCATCGAGCGTCTCTGCGAGCCTGAGCGGCAGATCATCTTCCGCGTGCCGTGGATCGACGACAACGGGCAGGTGCACGTCAACCGCGGCTTCCGCGTGCAGTACAACAGCGTGCTCGGTCCCTACAAAGGCGGACTGCGCTTCCACCCGAGCGTCAACCTCGGCATCGTCAAGTTCCTCGGCTTCGAGCAGATCTTCAAGAACGCGCTCACCGGCCTGCCCATCGGCGGCGGCAAGGGCGGCTCGGACTTCGATCCCAAGGGTCGCTCCGAGCAGGAGATCATGCGCTTCTGCCAGTCGTTCATGACCGAGCTGCACCGCCACATCGGTGAGTACACCGACGTTCCCGCAGGCGACATCGGCGTTGGCGGCCGCGAGATCGGCTACCTGTTCGGTCAGTACAAGCGTCTGACGAACTCGTACGAGTCGGGTGTCCTCACCGGCAAGGGCCTCACCTGGGGCGGATCGCAGGTCCGCAAGGAAGCCACCGGCTACGGCGTCGCGTACTTCGTGGCCGAGATGGCCAAGGCACGTGGCTACTCGCTCGAGGGATCGACCGCTGTGGTGTCGGGCTCCGGCAACGTCGCGATCTACGCGATCGAGAAGATCCATCAGCTCGGCGGCAAGGTCGTCGCGTGCTCGGACTCGTCGGGTTACATCTACGACAAGAACGGCATCGACTGTGCGCTGCTGAGGGAGATCAAGGAAGTCCGTCGCGGCCGCATCTGCGAGTACGCAGACGAGCGCACCGACGCCGAGTTCTTCGCCGAAGGCAACATCTGGACCGTGCCGTGCGACGTCGCACTCCCCTGCGCCACCCAGAACGAACTCGACGAGGATGCCGCCAAGACCCTCGTCAAGAATGGCGTCAAGGTCGTCGCCGAGGGCGCGAACATGCCGACCACCCCGGGCGGTATCTCTGTGTTCCGTGAGGCGGGTGTCCGTTTCGCTCCCGGCAAGGCAGCCAACGCAGGCGGCGTCGCCACCTCCGCGCTGGAGATGCAGCAGAACGCCTCGCGCGATTCGTGGCACTTCGACTACACCGATGAGCGTCTCGCAGGCATCATGGCCGACATCCACGGTCGTTGCATCGAGACCGCCGCCGAGTACGGCAAGCCGGGTGACTACGTGCACGGCGCCAACATCGCCGGCTTCGTGAAGGTGGCCGACGCGATGTTCGCGCTCGGCGTCATCTGACGAAGGTCGCAGACCTGCTGTGGAGCCCCGCAGCCCTGGTGGTCGTCCACCAGGGCTGCGGGGCTTACTGCTCGTCGCGGTTCTCGTCCTTGCCGAAAACCTCGTCACTGCGATGATCACTGCGCGCCTTCCGTGAGGCTTCGCGCATCTCGATTCCTTCGGTGATCAGGTCACCTATTTCACGGGTCACGTCGCGGACCGCGCCGGCGATGATGCTGGCGATGGCCCCGACATGTGTCGCCGTCGATTCGGTGACCTCCTGGATCACGTCCTTGTTTCGCTCGAATCTTCCAACCATGCCGGATCCCCTCACGCGTTGTCCCGCGCGAGAGTACCCGCCGTCTCGATTCCGCGCTCGGAACTGGGCGCCCGATCGAGGAACACCGTCGTCTCCGGCTCCGGCGACACCAGCGAAGGCGGAAGAGCGAACCGGAAGATCTTCCGCCAAACGGACGAGACCTGCGCGAACAGGCCGCCGGTGTTGTAGGGCAATCCGTGCTTCTCGCACAGCGCTTGCACCTGCGGTGCCAGCTCTGGATACCGGTGCGCCGGCAGATCCGGGAACAGGTGGTGTTCGATCTGATGCGACAGGTTGCCCGACATGATGTGGAACAACGGGGTGCCGGTGATGTTCGCGCTCCCCAGCATCTGACGGACGTACCACTCGCCGCGTGTCTCGTTCGCGGTCTCTTCCTTCGAGAAGGACTGCACTCCCGACGGGAAGTGGCCGCAGAAGATGATCGAGAAGGTCCACAGGTTGCGGACCAGGTTGGCGGTCGCATTCCCGACCAGTGTCGGAACGAACATCGGGCCGCTCAACAACGGGAACGCGATGTAGTCCTTGACCACCTGACGCCGCACCTTGCGCCACCAGCCCTTCGCCAGTGGGATCACGTCGCGCCAGTTCCGTTCACGCGAGACCAATCGCTCCACCTCCGCGTCGTGGAGCATCACCCCCCATTCGAACAAGAGCATCAAAGCTGTTGCATACAATGGGTTTCCGAGGTAGTACGGATGCCACTTCTGCGCGGGGTCCATCCGAAGGATCCCGTATCCGATATCCCGATCCTTCCCCACGATGTTGGTGTAGGTGTGATGCATGTAGTTGTGCGAGTGCCGCCACTGATCCGACGGACAGACCGTGTCCCATTCGAAGGTGCGAGAGTTCAGCGACGGCTCGCGCATCCAGTCGTACTGGCCGTGCATCACGTTGTGGCCGATCTCCATGTTGTCGAGAATCTTCGACACACTGAGCGCGGCGACACCGGCCACCCACGCCGGAGGGAAGAAGCCGAGGAACAACAGTCCACGACCGGCCACCTCGAACCCCCTCTGGGCCTTGATGATCCGGTAGATGTAGTCGCGATCCTCGGCGCCGAGCGAGGCAACGGTACGCTCCCGCAGCGCGTCCAGTTCGCGTCCGATCTCGTCGATCTGATCGCGATCGAGCACGATCGGTTCCGCGACGGCGGGTTCCGCACGGCTGCGCGACAGGAACGGCAGAAACGGGATCGCCGGAATGGTCAATCCGAACATGCTGTCCTCCAATGTGTTCGGTTCTCAAATGAATTGTCGTCTGTGTTCGACTGTGGTTTTCGTCAGAGCTCGACGGTGACGTTGCCGATCGGCGCGCTAACACAGATCTGGATGCGCGCGCCCGGTTCGGAGTCGGTCTCGCCCGTCCTGATATCGCGCGTGCATCCGGACGACCGGATCGCGGTGCAGGTGTGACAAATTCCCATGCGGCAGCCGTGTTCCGGTGTGAGTCCCGCATTCTCGGCCTGCTCCAGAACAGTCGCGCCACTGTTCGCAGCGACGATTCCGGATTCGGCGAACGACACCGACCCCGACACATCGTCAGGGTCGACGACGTATGCGGGCGGCGTGAACTCTTCGGTGTGCAACAGCTCCGTGGAGCCGGTCTCGGCATACAGCTCGCGCACTCTCCCGACCAATCCGGACGGCCCGCATACATAGGTAGGGGTGTCGGCGAACCACGGTGCGACCGCATCGAGGTGCGCGCGTTCGAACCGACCGCGCAGGTGCCCACCCTCGCCACGGGTATGGACCAGCACGACCTCGACGTTGGGAAGCGAGGACAGTGCATCGAGTTCTGCGCGGCGGGGGACGTGCCCCGGACTACGCGCGTAGTGCACGAACGTGACCGCGGTCGCGCCGCTTTCAGCAAGCGATCCCAACATCGACAACACGGGAGTGATACCGGACCCGCCGCTGATCATCAGCAGACGCGAGGGTCGCGACTTCGGGAGCACGAAGTCCCCCGCGCCGTCACCGACTTCGACAATATCTCCGACCCGCGCGTGTTCCGCGAGATGACCCGATACGAGCCCTCCGTGCCGCGTACCGACGGTGAACACCATCTCGCGCGATCCAGGCATGATCGCAGGTGAGAACGTACGCACGTGCCGCACTCCATCGATCACCATGGCGAACTGGACGTGTTGCCCCGGAACGAACCGGCAGGGCCGTGCTGGCCGTACTGCCAGCGTCGTCGATCCGTGCACACTTGTATCGATATGGGTGATCCTCGCCCGATTCGACGCGGTCGCGAGCAGCGGGTCGGCAAGTTCCAGGTAGCGGTCGAGATGGTGCGGTGAGGACAGTGCACCAAGCGCTCCGACCAGGAGTTTTCTGGCTTTTCCTCTGATTGGGGCACGGCTCGGCGCTTGGGTCGAGGTCATGGTGTCCACCCTTCCTGATCCGGAGGCGCTATTTCAGTGCACATTCGTACACTGAACTCAGTGTGCCAGGAGCGGACCGGACGCTGTCAACCCTGCTGTGACAGCGGTAACACCCCACGAGGGGGCGACACGACCGCGCAACACGCCGCCTGCCTACACTCGGGACCGTGCCCGTAGCCTCCACCCCTGAACCGACCAGCCGGGCCGAACGCAAGGAGCGCACCCGCCAGGCGATCCTCGACGCCGCGCTCGAGTTGTCCTCGGACCGCAGTTTCGCGAGCGTGAGCCTGCGCGAGGTGGCCCGATCGGTCGGCATCGTGCCCACGGCGTTCTATCGCCATTTCGCGTCGATGGAGGAGCTCGGCGTCGCACTCGCCGACGACACCATGCGGTTGCTGCGCTCCGTCCTGCGCGACGCGCGTCGCAATCCGGGCCCTTCCAACGCCCAAGCATCGCTGGCCGCACTACTCGGGCAGGTGCGCGACCACGAACTCGCCTTCCGATTTCTCGCGCGCGAACGTCACGGTGGTCACCCGGAAGTGGCGCGGGCCTTCACGGTCGAACTGCGCCTGCTCACCCGCGAACTCGCAGTCGACCTCGCCCGTATCCCCCAACTCGCCGGATGGGAATCCGACGATCTCGAGATGGCCGCCGACCTGCTCGTCACTTCCATGTTCGAAGTCGTGTTGGACCTGCTCGCCGTCGCCCCCGGACGCGCCGCAGAAGCGGAGGTCCTCACGCGCGCAGAGAAGCAGATGCGCCTGATCATGCTCGGAATGGCCGCGTGGAATCCGCTCCACGACTGACTTCGGGACGTACCGTTGAAGGGTGCCCGAAACAGTAGCGTGCGATTCAGCAGGGTTCGAGTCGACTGCCGTCACGCTCGGCGACCTGACCTTCGACGTCCGGTCCGCGGGCCCGAACGACGGACCACCGATCGTACTGCTGCACGGTTTCCCCCAGACCTCGCGGTGCTGGAACGCGGTGGCCGAGGAACTTGTCCGCAACGGTATGCGGGTACTGCTACCTGATCAGCGCGGCTACTCCCCCGGCGCCCGCCCGACCGCGGTCATGGACTACAGGATCGATCACCTGCGCGCGGATGTTCTCGGAATTCTCGACGCATTCGATGTCCACGACGCGCACATCGTCGGACACGACTGGGGTTCGTCGGTCGCATGGCACGTGGCGGCACATCATCCCGCGCGGGTGCGATCACTGACCGCACTGTCGATTCCGCACCTGGCTGCGTTCGGAGCGGCGTTGCGCGAAGACGAGGACCAGAAAGCACGCTCGACGTACTTCTCCCTGTTCCGTGAAGCCGGCAAGGCCGAGCACGTCCTGCTCGCCGACGACGCGCACCGGTTGCGCGCCCTCTACGGCGAAGGAGTAGCAGCCGACGCAGTCGACGAATACGTGCGCGTGCTCCGGCGACCGGGCGCGCTCACCGCCACCCTCAACTGGTATCGGGCGATGACCCCCGACACCGGCGCGCTCCCTCCGGTGAAGGTCCCCACCACCTACATCTGGAGTACCGATGATGCCGCGGTCGGCCGGTTCGCCGCGGAACTCTGCGGTCACTACGTCGACGCCGACTACACGTTCGAGGTGCTCGACGGCGTATCGCACTGGATCCCGGACGAAGCTCCCGGTGCCGTCACGGCCGCCATCGGCCACCAGGTGGGACAAAGTCGATGAGGAGACAAGGTCGATGAGGAACTGCCGGTGAGGAGATCACCATGAAACGGGGCGCGCTGTTGCTGGTTGTGTTGATCGCGGCTGCTGTGGCAGCGTTCTTCATTGCGTGGGACGGGCCGAAGGACCCACCTCTGCGCACCCTCGACAACAGCGCGTTCGTCCTGGACGGGCAGTCCACGACCTGCGCCGCCCTGTTCCGCAAGCCATGTGATTACGAAACCCAGCTCGAATACAACCGTCGGGGCACGGATCTCGACACCTTCGTGGACTCGACCGACCTCGGGCCGTGGGGTAACTCCTTGCCCTTCGCGGAGGCGGCCGAGCTGGCCCTGCAAGCATGCGTGTACTCACGCACGGCGGGAATGACGGTCCTCGAGTTCATCGAGCTGGGGCAGCGCACGCACCCGGACGCCGGATCCGTCGAGCTCACCCCCTTCTGGAACAAAGCACGTCAGGAACTGTGCGCCACACCGTGGCAGTGACCAATGCGCCACACCTGCCGACCCACTTACCCGGGCGGGAATCGAGGAGCACCGCCGACTCTGGTTTCATGACGTCATGCCCGAAACCGAGAACGCCGTCCACGTCTTCGACGCCGCTGTAGAGCTCACCGCCATCGATGCGGGTCGTTATACCGGAAACACCCACCCCGCGTACGCGAACATGGTCGGCCCTTTCGGCGGTGTCACGGCCGCCACGATGCTGCAGGCCGTCCGGCTTCATCCCGAGGTTCTCGGGACACCGCTGTCACTGACGGTCAACTTCGCCGCGGCGATCGCGTACGGGGAGTTCGAGGTTGTCGCCCGGCCGGTGCGCACCAATCGCTCGAGCCAGCACTGGGTGGTCGAGCTGACCCAGGGCGGGTCTGTCACGACCACCGCTACCGCGGTGTTCGGCAATCGTAAGGACACCTGGGCATCGACCGAGCTCGCCGCGCCCACCGCACCACCTGCGGACGAGGTGGCGGCCACCCCCTTCCCCGATTTCGTTGCGTGGGGCAAGAACTACGAGATGCGGTTCGTCGAGGGCCCGATTCCCGGCGCCGACGCCGCCCCGCACCCCGATTCCACCTCCACCCTCTGGGTCCGTGACGAGCCCGCGCGCCCACTCGACTTCACCTCTCTGACCGCCCTGTGCGACGTGTTCTATCCCCGCGCGTTCCTGCGCCGCGGCCACGCGCTCCCCGCAGGCACGGTGACGCTGACGATCTATTTCCACGCGGACGCCGCCGAGATCGAAGCCCAGTCGGATCATCCGATCCTCGCCACAGCCCGCAGCCACCGGTTCGGTCAGAACTACTTCGATCAGACCGCGCATCTGTGGGGCTCGAGCGACACATTGCTCGCCACCGCCCATCAATTGGTGTATTTCAAAGCGTCTACGTAAACCTGATACTTCCTGCCACCAACATGCCAGGCAGTCCAGACCCACGTCCCTCACGGCTACCCGAAACATCCTGCGATGCCGCGGCCTCCCCGGAGTCGGGCCGGTCTTGTCCCGGCACTTGTGCACCGGGGCATGCATGGTGGTGCGGATCTCCCGACCACCGGCACGAGTCCGGACCGCAGCCCCTCGGCCGAGGAGGGCGCGTTTGGCAAGGTTCACCGCCGCCACATGATCACGATCCCCACCCAGTCGGCAGGATTCACACCACGCATGGTGATAGCCACCCGGCCGTGCCAGTTCCTCGTTGCAGCCCGGACACCACGCCGACGACCCTTTCGCCGGCACCGTCACCGCCACCACACCCACCCCCGCGGCGGTGTACGCCAATGCATCGGCGGCCTTTCGGCGCGCGGACTGCGCAGCCCGAGTGTTGTTCACCCGGCCACGCCCACGCGGTTCGAGACTCGCGAGATCTTCGACCGCGATCACTGTCGTATCGGCGGCGACCGCGTAGTCGGTGACCTGACGCGCGAAATGAAACGCGAGTTCCCGATTGATCTTCCCCCCGCTTGGCACCGACCGCGGTGCGATTGGCGTCGAGCACCGCGATCTTCGCTTCGAGTTCCACTCGTGCCTGCGGTGGCGCGTTCTCGGCCAGTTGGCGTAGGCGGGCTGCCTTGCGGTGCAGGAATTGGCCTTCGGTCTGCAGGCGGGCGACTTTGATGCCGAGGCCGCGGTCGTCGTAGGTGTAACCCCGAAAATCGGACACCAGGCCGTCGCCGCCGCCGGTGACGATCGCGGCGGCCCCGAGCGTGGCCGGTGACCAGTCCACCCCCACCGTGGCACTGCTCAGGTCACCGGCGGGGACGACTTCGGTGGCCGCGCACCGCAGCAACAGCCCCCGCCCGTCGAGGGTCAGGGTCGGTTGCTGTACCCGAGCTCACCTCCTCGCGCCTGCGGGTACGGGCGACCAGTTGCCGTCGTACACCCCGGGCGAACCCCGGCGGCACGTACGCCTCCCCGCTCGCCGGCGGGGCGATGTGTCCGGTGGCGGGATCGAAGCGGGCCGAGAGCGACGCGATCGCGGTGTCGCGGTAGGTCAAGGTCCGTAGCGTCGCGGTGGCCTGTGCGGTGACCACCCGCGACACCCGCGATGGCACATAACACCCGTCGGGGTAGGTGAGGGTCCAGCCGAGGCGGGCGGCGACGACGTGTCCGTGTGTCGGTAGTGCCCGGCCCCGGCTGTCGATGTCGTCGAGCCCGATCGGGTTGCCGGTGGTGTCGTCGACCGCCGTATGGGGCTGGTGGTGAACGCGGACCGGCGTCGCTCGGTCGGGTCGGTGCCGGCCATCGCGTCCCTTCTCGTCATCGCCCGGTGATGTGGGTGTGCGGTCTCGGCGGTGACGATAACGCCGGGGTACCGACATGTTCTGTTCGGCCCGCACCGCGGCGCCTGGGGTGTGTGTGACGGGGTGTCCCGGGATGCACGAGGGTTGTTTCTGCGATGGTGCGGGGAGCGGAACCGGTCCGACGGCCGGGGGAGGTGAACTTTCGTTTTGCAGGGTGCTGCGGTATTCCGTGGTCACCTCGGGGGCGAAGGAGGTCGGAGGAGATATCAGTGAGTATGAGGGAGTATCGGATTTCTCATCGACTGTTGTGAGCCTGAGGCCCATTCTCCTGACAGATCAGGCACACCCCGTCATGATGATCGTCATCAGACGACGGGGGGACACGTGCGCTGGTCGATCGAATGTCGATTCTCTGCAGCCGCCTTCGCAGCGGCCGGAGTTGTTGCTCTGAGCGTCGCACCACCGGCATCGGCGGAGCAGGCGATCGGGTCGTACGTCGCGCTGGGTGATTCGTTCGTGGCCGGGCCGGGAATCCCACCGAGCACGAGCGACGAGTGCGGACGTTCCGAAGTGAACTACCCCACCCTGGTAGCCGAAACGCTCGGCGTCGCCGAATTCGTCGACGCCTCGTGCAGCGGTGCCGTCTCCAGCGATCTGCATGGTCGACAGATCTCCGTCCTGACCCGCTCGGCAGTGCCACCGCAGTACGACGCTCTGCGGCCCCACACCGACCTCGTCACGGTCGGAATCGGCGGAAACGACATCGGCCTGGTCCAGCTGGCGATCTCCTGCACCAATGTCGCTCCTCCCCCGCAGGGTGTGTCGTGCGCGGAGAGCAATTCCGGCCGGCCCGATCCCTACGACATCGCGATCGACACCTTCGCGTCCAGGTATGCCGTGATAGTCGAGGAAATCCGGACGCGGTCACCGCACGCAGACATCGTGTTCGTCGGCTACCCGACGGGGATCCGTGACGGCGGATGCTTTCCGGAACAACAGATGTGGCCGCAGGACGCCACATATCTGCAGTCCAAGATCGACCGGCTCAACACGGTGATGGCCGAGCAGGTCGTCGGCGCCGGAGCCCGATTCGTGGACCTTCGCACATCGACGATCGGGCACGACGCGTGCGCCACCCCCGAGCAGCGGTGGATGGAAGGGATCGTTCCGTCATCTCCGGGTATCCCACTGCACCCCAATGCAGCGGGCCATCGCAATGCGGCAGAGCGGGTGGTCAGCGCGTTGTCAGCCGACAACTGAGCGTTCGGGTGCACGCACGGCGAGCAGCGCGACCAGACCCGACGCCAGCACGAGAAGCAGACCCGCGATGCCCGCCCGGTCCGCGCCGAACCACCACGCGAAGAATCCGAACAACGTCGGCGCCAGGAACGACACTGCACGGCCTGTAGTGGCATAGAGACCGAACATCTGGCCTTCGCGGCCGGCCGGGGTGATGCGAACGAGGAAGGTACGCGCCGACGACTGGGCGGGGCCGACGAACAGGCACAGAAGAAGGCCGAAGACCCAGAACATCAGAGGCCCGGACACCACCAACAACACCCCACCGACCACGATCATCGACGCCAACGAAGCGACGATGACTGCCTTCGGGCCGACCCGATCGTCGACGCGGCCCGCTACGAGCGCACCGACCGCCGACACCACGTTTGCGGCCACGCCGAACAACAACACGTCGGCGGCGCTGATCTCGTACACGGTGACCGCGAGGACCGCCCCGAAGGTGAACACCCCCGCAAGGCCGTCGCGGAACAAGGCGGACGCACCGAGATACCAGACGGTGCGCCGGTCCTCGTTCCACAGCTCCTTCAGATCGTTCCACAGCACACGGTACGACTCGACGAAACCCACCCGGCGGTCGTCGTCGGAACGTTGGTGGGGTTTTTCGGGCACGGCAAACAACACCGGCAAGGCGAACACCGCGAACCACACCGCAGCGAGCAATGCCACCAGCCGGATGTTGAGTCCGTCGCCGGTGGTGATCGACAGGAATCCTCGGGTGTCGCCGTCTCCGGCGATGAACCCCGTGTAACACAACAGCAAGAGCACAATGCCACCGAAATAGCCCATGGACCAGCCGAATCCGGAGACCCGGCCGATGTTCTTCTCGGTGGAGACCTGACTGAGCATCGCGTTGTACGGAACATTGGCGAGTTCGAAGATCACCGAGCCTGCTCCGAGGAGTACAAGCCCGAGCCACAGGAAATGGTGGTCGTCCCGAACGAAGAACATTGCTGCCATCAACGCCACTGTCGCGAAGGTCAGAACCCCCAACGAACGCTTCCGGCGTCCGCTCGCGTCGTACTTCTGTCCCGACACGGGCGCGAGTACGGCGATGGCGAATCCTGCGATGCCGAGAGCCCAACCGAGCCAGGTACTCGCCGAGATCGACCCGGGAAGATCATCGCCGACCGCGTCGGTCAGGTACACCGAGAACACGAAAGTGAGGATCACCGCGTTGAATGCTGCCGAACCCCAGTCCCACAGGCCCCATGCGAAGACCTGCCGACGTGTCGCGTCAGTACCCGTGCCGGGTCTGAAGTCCGTATGTGCGTTCATGCCCCGCAGCTTATGAGCGACCGGTCGGCGATGCGACTGCGCGCACGCAGTGGTTAGTCTGTCGTCTCATGGTCCCGAAGATCCGCGCCGCCAGCCTTCGCGGATTCGCGTCGTTGGTCGAAGAACTCGGCGGCGATCCGGATCGGCTGCTCGGGCGGTTCGCGCTGTCTCGGAAACTCCTCACGTCCGATGACGAACTCATCCCGATCGATGCACACGACTTGATGCTCGAGACCGCTGCGACCGAGCTGGAATGTCCCGACCTCGGTCTGCGGCTGGCAGCGGTGCAGGACGTGAGTGTTCTCGGACCGCTCGCATTGGCGATCCAGAAGTCCTCGACCGTGGCCGAAGCACTCCATTGCGCGTCGCGGTTCCTGTACGTACACAGTCCCGCACTCAGGGTGGACGTTGAGCCCGACCCCTACGGCCGTCGCGGGGTCGTCGCGTTGACGTACCGCAAGGATCTCCGGGAATCGTCGTACTCACGGCAGGGCATCGAGCTGGGACTCGGCCTCTTCTTCCGGATCGCGGAACTGCTCATCGGAGGCCGGATCGGACTCCGATCGGTCGAGATCCCACACCGTCCGCTCTCATCCGTCCGCCGATACACCGACTTCTTCGGCAGCGACGTGAAGTTCGGCCGCGCGGTCGCCGCCATCTGTGTCGACAGGCGGATCCTGGACGAACGCTTCGCGCATGCCGACGAGACCATTCGGCAATACGCTTTCCAATTCCTGGTAGAGAACTTTTCCGACCCGGCAACCGACTTGCCTGCGCGCGTGCGCAGCATCCTCGCCGCGACATTGTCCGCGCCGCCGTCCCTGCCCGAGGTTGCGCGCGCGCTCGCGATGCACCCTCGAACATTGCAACGGTGGCTCGCCGCGGAGGACACCACCTTCGACACGGTTCTCGACGCCATTCGCCGCGACACTGCCCATCGACTCATCACTACCGGCAATGTGCCGTTCTCGCAGGTGACCGGACTCGTCGGTTTCACCGAACAGGCCACTCTCAGCCATGCGGTCCGGCGCTGGTACGGGATGAGCCCCAGAGAACTCCGCAACACCGTCGAAACCGGATTGTCGCGCTGAAACAAGTTTTCTCGAGACGCGCCTTGCACCCTGGACCGAGAACGATTCAGGCGCAAGGAGTGATCTGATGGCGACTCAGGCAGAGCGAACCGACGTCGAGCTTTCGAACATCGGGGCACGCACCATCCCCGAGTTCGAGGGTGTACACGACGTCTGGCCACGGGGTGAGCGTCTGAAAGCCGTGCGCCGCGCCGCGCAAATGTACAAGCAACGCTTCACGTCTCAGGGTCGCATCCGTGCGATCAAGTCGGTCGATATCGCCGCAGCACCGTACCCGGTCGAATACGCCTTCCACAACGCCGTGTCGGTACCGACCCTCCCCCTGATCTCGATGATCAACCGCATGATCGTCGTTCAGTACGACGACTGGAACGGCACCGCGCGCACACTGGTGTTCGAACCCACCGTGCCTGATGGGTCGGCCGAAGCCCCGTTCTACCGAAACCTGCGCGCGCTCATCGACAAGATCCCCGGTGGCCACCTCGCGGAGAAACTCGTCCTGAGCTACTACAACGAGCCGGGCGAGGTGCTCGAGAAGCTCGGCCTGGCACCGGACGACATCGACTTCTGCACCTTCGACCACCTTCACGTGCAGGACCCACGGATGATCCTGGGTTCCACCGAGGTCATCGAAGGCGAGACCGAACCACGCAGAGCGCTGTTCGGCGACGCGAAAATGCTGGTGCACAGGCGCGAGCTGGCCACCTTGCAGTCCCTCCACCCCATGCAATGGGCGTGGTACGTCGACGGCGGGCTCGCCGGGGTGGATCCCGCCAAATTCGTGACATTCGACGGCGACATCGAACTCGGCCCGGGAATCGCGCTCCTGTGGACGCCCGGCCATACCGACGGCAACCATTCTCTGGTGGTCAACACTCCGGACGGGGTCTGGGTCTCGTCGGAGAACGGTATTGCTCTGGACAACTGGCAGCCGGAGCTCTCGAGGATTCCCGGTGTGCGCAAGTACCACGAGCGATTCGGCCGCGAGATCTGCCCCAACGCGAACACGCTGGAAGATTCTCTCGATCAGTACGATTCGATGATCAAGGAGAAGACGCTCGCCGACCCCTGCAAGACCGACCCTCGCTGGCTCCAGATTCTGCCCTCGAGCGAGCTTGCTCCGCGCAAGCGGCAGTGGCCTGTCGTACCGACCTACGTTCACGGCGGTATCGAGTACGGCACGATCGAGGCCGGGCAGCGATGAGTCGTGCTCGCGCAGGCGCAGTGGTCACCGGAGCAGGCCGTGGTCTGGGCAAGAAGATCGCTGCCCTCCTCGTCGAGCGTGGCTACCGGGTGCTGGTCACCGACGTCGACCCCGCGACTGCGCAGGCGACAGCCGACGAACTAGGCAGCCGCACCATAGCTCTGGCGGTCGACGTCCGTGACCATGCCCAGGTCGACGCCGCCCGCAAGGCGATCATCGAACACGCGGGACGTCTCGATCTGTGGGTGAACAATGCCGGAGTGTTGCTCACCGGCCCGGCCTGGGAGCAGGACGAAGCGACCCGCCGGCTGATGATCGAGGTCAACGCACTCGGCACGATCAACGGGACCGTTGCCGCCATTACTGCCATGCGAGACACCGGCAGTGGCCACGTGGTCAACATCGTCTCGCTCGCCGGCCTGACCGCCGTGCCCGGCGAAGCGGTGTACGCGGCGTCCAAACACGCAGCTCTCGGATTCAGCCTGAGCACCATGGCCGATCTCCGGTCCCGCGGCATCACGAACATCGACATCTCCTGTGTCTGCCCGGACGGCATCTGGACACCGATGCTGCACGACAAGCTGGACGATCCGGCCTCGGCGCTGTCGTTCTCAGGAAAGCTGCTGGGGGTCGACGACGTCGTCGATGCGGTGCGCTCCGTGCTCGACAAACCTCGACTCGTCACCACGATTCCGCGTTGGCGTGGAGTCGTCGCCCGGTTGGGCGACGCGCTGCCCCGATTCGGCCTCGCAGCCGTCCCACTCATGGTTGCACAGGGCCGTCGTGTCCAGAAGAAGCTGAGAACCACGGGCGGACCGCGCAACTCGTGAGCCCGACCGGACCCGCATCATCCCAATGCGACGTGAACAGCTGCTGCCAGGAGCGCGGAGACCGACTGGCGCATGACCGCGACCGCTTCGTCCACGGTGAGCTCGTATTCGTCGCGCAGCACCGACCATGATGCCCAGGTGGAGGCAATCCCGAGCGCCTGCACTGTCCGGGTGCGGCGGTGACGAGTCAAGAGGGTGAGCTCGCGCGCAAACAGGACCTCGATCTCGTCGGTCACACGATTGATGTGCAGCAGTCGATTCGCACGGAGCTGTGGCGAGACCGATTCACGAAGCCCAGCGGCCCGCGCCTGCGGCGCAACGTATTCGAGTAGCCGCGCCCGCTGAGCGCAGAACGCCTCGATCCGGTCAGGAAGAGGCAGCTCCGGAGCCACCGGAACGAACTGGGAATCCTGACGGCGCAAGACCTCCTCTCCTGTCGCAGCGAACAATGTTTCGAGATCGCTGAAGTTGGCCCACAGTGCGCGAAGTGAGACCCCCGCAGCCTCGGCAATCTGACCGCCGGTCGGCTTCAGTTCGCCACCCTCGATGAGCCGGATGTGCGCCTCGATGACCAACCGGCGGGTGCGCTCGGCACGGGCGGTCCGGCCGTCGGAGCCGTTCATCCCCACACTTCCTCGTTTCGTTCGTGACACCTCTGGATCCCACACAGTCTGCCAGCGGAGCGGACGCACGGCCGCATACTTCGCGCCTGGCTAGACCACGCTGAATACCAAACTTTCGTCGGACAGTAGGAATCTACACTGTCAGTGTTGTAATCTTTCGGCTAACGTGATGTCGATCTCAACTTCAACATGATTCGCACCCATCATTCGCGGATCACAAATCAGAAGGTGCATCGCAAGTGCAGCTACAGACTCTTTCTCGCACCGACAGTGCCGATACCGCGCGCCTCGAACTGGCCGGTATCGGAGTTCGCTTCGGAGGTATCGTCGCCCTCGACGACGTCTCCCTGCAGGTCCCCGCCGGATCCGTCGTCGGGATCATGGGGCCGAACGGCGCAGGCAAGACCACATTGTTCAACGTCATCTGCGGGTTCATCCGCCCCGGCGACGGCACCATGTCGCTCGACGGGAAGCCGTTCACTCCCGTCCCACACCGACTCGCCGCCCGAGGCGTCTCCCGGACCCTGCAGGGCCTCGGCCTGTTCGCCGGACTCACCGCCGTCGAGAACGTCGCCGCAGGCGCCTCCGGGCGACATCGTTCGCCGTTCGTCGCCGGCATGCTCGGACTACCCCCCGCAGCCCACCGCAATCGACAGGCCGTCGCCGACGCCTCGAACCTGCTCGACGAACTCGGCATCGGCAGCTACGCACATACCCTCCCGCCTGCGCTTCCCTATCCGGTCGCAAAGAAGGTCGCGATCGCGCGCGCACTCATCTCCGACCCCACCCTCCTACTTCTGGACGAACCCGCCGGCGGACTCGACCAGACCGATATCGACGACCTGCGTGAACTCATCAGAGCTCTGCCGCAGCGCGCAGACAGCGTCGTCTCCGTCATGCTCGTCGAGCACAACGTCGACCTGATCATGTCGGTGTGCGACCACATAGCGGTCCTCGACTTCGGCCGGGTGATCTCGCAAGGCACACCCGACGAGATCAAAGCCGATCCCGTGGTTGCCCAGGCGTACCTCGGCGACCGGGAGGCTTCATGAGCACTCCACTGCTCCAGGTCGAAAACCTCACGGCAGGTTACGGTCCCGTGCCAGTCCTCCACGACGTCTGCTTCGAGGTACCCGCAGGCACGATCGCTGCTGTGGTGGGTCCCAACGGCGCAGGCAAGACGACACTGCTGCGCGCACTCTCCGGGTCACTCCCTGCCATCCAAGGCACGATCAGTGTCTCAGGCACGTCTCTGGTCGGGGTACCCACCGAGAAGCTCGTGCACCACGGTGTAGCCCACGTACCCGAAGGACGCGGCGTGATCGGCGAACTCACCGTCGACGAGAATCTCCGGCTCGGCGGCCTGTGGCGAAAGGACCGCGCCGACGCCGCCCGCGCAGTCGCCGAGATGTACGAGATGTTCGAGCCGCTCTCCCGGCGCCGCGACAGCTCGGGGCACCAACTCTCCGGCGGGGAACGACAGATGCTCGCGATCGGCCGCGCACTCGTCGCACGACCGACGTTGCTCCTGCTCGACGAACCCTCACTCGGCCTCGCCCCGCGCATCGTGGACCTGATCATGACCACCCTGCGCGACCTGCGCGACCGCACCGGACTCACGGTCGTACTCGTCGAGCAGAACGTCCACAGCGCTCTCCCCGTCGCCGATCAGGCGATCGTGCTGTCACTGGGGCGCGTCACGGTCGCCACATCCGCCGCGGAACTCGCGCACGACCCCGAGTTCCGCACCGCATACCTGGGTTTCTGAGGAGACACCATGGACAGATTCCTGTTTCTCACCGTCGATGGTCTCGCCCGCGGAGCCGTCTTCGCTGCGTTCGCCCTCGCGCTCGTCCTCATCTGGCGCGGGACCCGGGTGATCAACTTTGCGCAGGGTGCGATGGCAGCAGCCACGACCTACATCGCATACTCGGTCACCTCCGCGACGGGGTCGTATTGGTACGGCCTCATCGCCGCCATCGCAGGCGGATTCGTCCTCGGCGGGCTCGTCGAACGGGTGCTCATGCGCCGCCTCGACACCAACCGCCCCTTGGCCGCCGTCATCGTTGCGCTCGGTGTGGTGATGGTGCTGCATGCAGTGCTCGGCATGATCTACGGCAACGACTTCCGTCCGATGCAACTGCCGTTCAGCCGCGAACCGTTCCGGTTCGGCGACGTCGCCGTGCTCTCCCCCTACGACCTGTTCGTGTTCATCACGGTCGGCATCGTGGTCCTCGCGTTGGCGTACCTGTTCACACGGACCGACACCGGCCTGAAGATGCGCGCCTCCGCGTTCGCACCGGACGTGTCGCGGCTGCTGGGTGTGAAGGTCTCGGCGATGCTCACCCTCGGCTGGGCCCTGGCCGGCGCCGTCGGAGCCCTGGCGGCTCTGCTGGTCGTCCCCACCGAACTCGGACTCAACCCACACGCCGTCGACCTCGTGTTCATCTTCGCGTTCACGGCAGCGGTGATCGGCGGACTCGACAGCCCGGTCGGCGCAGTCATCGGTGGCCTGGTCACCGGCCTGCTGCTCGGCTACGTCAGCGGATACCTCAGCGGGAGCATCGCGCCCCTCGCCGTGCTCCTGGCGTTGCTCGGAGTCCTCCTGATCCGACCCCAGGGCATCTTCTCCGGCACAGCGACAAGGCAGGTCTGACATGTCGTCGACACAACTCGCCACATCCGTGACCCGCACGGCATTGATCGTCGGCGCGACCGCAGTGGTGATCGTCGCGGTCTTCGTCCTACCGCCGTTCCGCAACTACCAACTGGCCACGATCGCCGCGTACGTGTGTGCCACAGCGGGATTGACGGTACTCATCGGGCGCAACGGTCAGCTCTCCCTCGGCCACGGAGCGCTGATGGCATGCGGCGCTTACACATTCGCACTCACCGCCAACAGTATGGGCGATGCGGGCGCCACCGGGATCGCCGTACTGCTCGTCCCCCTGGCCGCCGCGGTCGTCCTCACCTCGGTCGTGGGAGTGATCGTCGGTGCGGCCGCCGCACGGTTGCACGGCCCGTATCTCGCTGGTCTCACCCTCGCCCTCGTCGTCGCGATCCCGTCGATCACCACCACGTTCTCGGGTCTGCTCGGCGGAGATCAGGGACTGTGGGCGTACGTCGAAGGCCCACCGAGTGGGATCGCCGCCTTGTTCACCGTCGAACAGTGGCATGCCACCATCGCGGTTCTCGCTGCGGCAGTGACCGTCCTCGCGCTGTCCAACCTGACCTCCGGCGAATTCGGGCGACGGATGCAGGCTGTGCGCGACGACGAGATCGCCGCCCGACTCTCCGGAATCGACGTCACCCGCACCAAGATCGCCACCTTCGTGGCGAGCTCCGGAGCCGCGGGACTCGGCGGCGGCGTTCTGGCGATGGTGACGCAGAGCGCGTCGCCCGGTGCATTCGGTGTGACGTTCTCCCTGTTCCTGCTGATGGGCGTGGTCATCGGCGGCCTCGGTTCCCTGCTCGGCGCGGTGTGGGGTGCGGTGCTGCTCGTCGTGCTGCCCGCACTCGTTGCGGCAGTCACCGATTCTCTGCACATGTCGCCGGCGCTGGCCGAGCGCCTCGACGGCAATCTCGCGATCGCACTGTTCGGCCTTGCCGTGATCGCCGTCGTTCTCGTAGCTCCCGCAGGCCTTCAGGGTCTGCTCTCACGCGCTGTGCACGCCGTGTCACCGCGCGGGCGCGCCCCGTGCCACCGATCGGGTTCGGTTCCCGCGCCCGTTCCCGTCTCCACCACACCGAAAGCTGAGGCACACCGATGATCAGATCCCGGCGACACTTGATCCCGATCGTCGCACTCGCGGCGACCGCGGCTCTCACCGCAGCCGGATGCGGCAGCGGCACCAGCGCGACGGGCGGCTCCGCAGGCGAGGGTGACACCACCGGTATCACCGACACGTCGGTGCTCATCGGCACCCACATGCCGATGACCGGGCCCGCTGCGGCCGGCTACTCGAAGATCCCGGCCGCAACCCAGGCGTACTTCGACCACGTCAACGAGCAGGGAGGTGTGCACGGACGCACCATCGAATACAAGGTGCTCGACGACGGCTACAACCCGGCGAACACCCAGCAGGTGGTGCGCGAACTGGTGCTGCAGGACCAGGTCTTCGCGATCCTGGGCGGACTGGGCACACCCACACACTCGGGCGTTCTCGATTTCCTCGACACCAACGGCGTGCCCGACCTTTTCGTCGCGTCCGGGTCGCGGACCTGGAACCAGCCCGACAAGTACCCGCTGACCTTCGGATACAACGCCGACTACACGGTCGAAGCGAAGGTCATGACCGACTACGTCGACAAGAACCTTCCCGACAAGAAGATCTGCACGTTCGGCCAGGACGACGACTTCGGAGCCGACTACCTCGACGGGGTCGAGCAGATCGTCGGTGCCGAGAACGTCGTCGAACGCCAGACCTACTCCACGAGCAACACCAACGTCGCACCCCAGATCGGAGCCCTTCAGGCCGCGGGATGCGAGGTGGTCATGCTCGCCACGATCCCCGGATTCACCGCGCTGGCGATCGGCACCGCGGGTCGTCTGGGGTTCGCTCCGCAGTGGACCACCGCGTCGGTCGGCGGTGACCTCGTGACATTGTCCAAGACGCTCGGTGAGGCCGCTCCCCTCGCGGAAGGCCTGCTGAGCACCAACTATCTGCCGTCCCACTTCAGTGAAGACGACGAATGGACCACCCTGTTCCGGGAGATCAACGACAAGTACAACGGCGGGGCCGAGTTCGACGGCAACATCGTCTACGGAATGTCGATGGCGCATCTGTTCGTGCAGGCGCTCGAAGCTGCCGGTGAGAACCCGACCCGCGAATCGATCGTCGCCGCGATCACCGAGAACGGTTTCGACGGACCGAACCTCGTCCCGTTCCGCTTCTCGGCCGATGACCACGCTGGGGCAGGCGGGGCGCGTATCAACCAGGTCCGGGGCGGGATCCAGGAGTACATGGGGCCGTCGTACACCACCACCGACACCCCCGGCGACCCCGTCGTCGAGTACGCAACGGGATAGGTGTCACTCCGGATCGGGTCTCTGGGTGCGGGGTCGGTCGACGTCGGGGGCGACCGACCCCGTTCTCGTTCGACCGGAATCCGAGATCGGACAAGACCTGCTTTCTCGGACCAGAAGACCGGTCGCCGACCTGTCCATTCCGATAGTCTGCTGCGTAGCAGCGAATTATCGCGACGATGGGAATCGAAGATGGCAAAGCTTCCGAACACGCTGTCCGAGGACGAATTCGTCCTCATCCGGGAAACGAAGAAGTCGCAGATTGCCGAACTCACCGAAGACGACCTCATCGACCTGCACACTCGGACCCGCCGGGCGCGCAACAAGTACGTCAAGCTCTACCGCAGAAGCGGCGCAGAAAAGGTCGGTGAGAAGAAGTCCCGCGCCTCGGGTCGCGCAGCGAACAAGCGCAATGCCGGTAAAGCCGAGCTGTTCGAGGACGCCCTTGCGCGGGTCAGCCGTCGGCTGGCCAAGGTGGCACGCCAGTCTGCCCAGCAGCTCAAAGAAGAGCAGCTGGCGCTCGCCCGGAGTGATTCCCCGGTGCCGTCGGACGGCGCAGGTGGCAAGGGCAAAGGCAAGGTGAAATCGGAGGGAAAGTCACGCGTCGATTCCACCCGCGATTCGTCCGGCCGCAAGAAATACGAAGCATCGACGATCGCCGCGGGTGCGCGCCGTCAGGTCAAGAAAGACAAGAAGAACGCGTGACCGGCACGGGGGGTCGGCCGTTCGAACGAGTGCCGCTGCCCGGCTAGGCTGAACGCCGTGACTCTGCCGAACCCCCACCCCGATGCCCGTGCCGTTGTCACCGGAGCCTCCTCCGGTATCGGCGAGGCGCTGGCCACCGAGCTCGCGGCGCGCGGGCATTCACTGATCCTCGTCGCGCGACGTGGCGACGTCATGGAGGAGCTCGCGACCGAGCTCAGGTCCGCACACGGCGTCGAAGTCGACGTGCGCGCATGCGACCTGTCCGCCCCCGAGGCCCGTACCGATCTCGTCGACGAGTTGTCCTCGCGACGGATCAGCATTCTGTGCAACAACGCGGGTATCGCCACGTTCGGTGCTGTGGCCGAGCTGGATCCGTCCTATGAGCGGGCGCAGGTCGAACTCAATGCGGTTGCGGTGCATGATCTGACTCTCGCGGTTCTTCCCGGGATGGTGGAGCGCAAGTCGGGCGCGATCCTGATGGTCGGGTCTGCGGCAGGCAACATGGCAATCCCCAACAACGCGACCTACGCCGCGACCAAGGCGTTCGTGAACACCTTCTCCGAATCGCTTCGCGGGGAACTCAAGGGCAGCGGCGTGCATGTCACGCTGCTGGCTCCCGGACCTGTGCGCACCGAGGTTCCGGATCCGTCCGAGGCGTCGATCGTCGATCGGATCGTTCCCGACTTCCTGTGGATTTCGAGTGAACACACCGCGAAGGTGTCGTTGGACGCACTCGCACAGAACCGCATGCGCATCGTTCCCGGCGTGATCTCGAAGGCGATGTCGGCCGCGGGACAGTTTGCTCCCCGGTCCATCTCCGCCCCTATCGCCGGCGCGTTCTACAAGAAGCTCGGAGGCTGACGCCTCGCACATGTCCCCGACCGGCGTCCGGCGCATCTCGCATCGGATGCCGGTCCTGGCGCATTACAGTGATCCCCCTCACTTCCCGAGGGTGCTCTTTCCGCTTCGCCTCACCTACTCCCATCTGCTGTTTCCCTGTCGACCAGGGTGCAGTTGGCATGAGTCGCGCAAATTCCCACAAATCGATACCTGTGTTAACAAGTAGTTACGGAAAATTTTCACAAACACAGGAGTAGTACTTTGTCGCCGAAGATCGCAATTCTTGGAGCAGGACCGAGTGGGCTCGCGCAGCTGCGCGCCTTCGAGGCAGCACGGAAAGCCGGTCTCGACGACGTCCCCGACATCGTGTGCTTCGAGAAGCAGGCAGACTGGGGCGGAATGTGGAACTACACGTGGCGCACCGGCCTCGATGCACACGGCGAACCGGTTCACGCGAGCATGTACCGGTACCTGTGGTCCAACGGCCCCAAGGAATGCCTCGAGTTCGCCGACTACTCCTTCGAGGAGCATTTCGGACGACCCATCCCTTCGTACCCGCCGCGCGCGGTCCTCCTCGACTACATCATGGGTCGGGTAGAGAAAAGCGATGTGCGCAAGTACGTCCGGTTCAACACAGCGGTGCGGTGGGTCGACTACTCCGAACAGACCAAGAAGTTCACCGTTACCGTGATGGACCACGACAAGGGCGAACTCGAATCCGACGAATTCGACTACGTGGTCGTCGCCACCGGGCACTTCTCCACTCCGAACGTGCCCGAATTCGAGGGCCTCGACCGGTTCCCCGGGCGCGTCCTGCACGCGCACGATTTCCGTGACGCCGCCGAGTTCGCAGGCAAGCGACTGCTTCTCGTCGGCAGCAGTTACTCGGCCGAGGACATCGGAACGCAGTGCTACAAGTACGGTGCAAAGCAGGTCACCTTCAGTTACCGCTCCGCGCCGATGGGACATGACTGGCCCGATGCGTTCTCCGAAGTGCCACTGCTCACGCATGTCGACGGCAGCACAGCACATTTCAAGGACGGCAGCACCCGCGAGGTCGACGCCATCGTGCTCTGCACCGGCTACCAGCACCACTTCCCGTTCCTGCCCGACGAGCTGCGACTGCGTACCAACAACCGGCTGTACCCGCGAAACATCTACAAGGGCATCTTCTTCCAGAACAACCCGCGCCTGATGTACCTCGGCATGCAGGACCAGTACTTCACGTTCAACATGTTCGACGCGCAGGCGTGGTACGCCCGCGACGTGATGCTCGGCCGGATCGCGTTGCCCGACTTCGACAGTCGCGACGCAGATATCGAGTCGTGGCGAACCCGCGAAGAGGCTCTGAGCAACCCGATCGAGGACATCGACTTCCAGGCCGCGTACATCCGGGATCTCGTCGATGCGACCGACTATCCCGAGTTCCACGTCGAGCGCCAGGGTGAGGTGTTCAAGCAGTGGAAGAAGGACAAGAAGGCCGACATCATGGGCTACCGCAACCGTAGCTATACGTCCACCCTCACCGGAACCACCGCACCGCCGCTCCCCGCACCGTGGCTGGAGATCCTCGACGATTCCCGAGAATCCTTCCTGCGCAATGATTTCGAAGCCGAGAAAAAGGACGAACCCGAAGACAAGGTCGTGGCCCCTCGAACCGAGCGTCTACGCATCCCGGGCACGCTCCGCTCTGCCGAGGCGCGCGTCACCGCGAACGTCTAGCGTCTAGCGTCGGCGGCGCCTGCCGGTCCCGAAGATGCTCCGTGAGATCTCCCGGCCCGCCGCCGACGCTGCCGACCGCAGAAACCCCTTCACCGCACTGCTACCGAGCACCTGCTCGACGATGGACGGTCCCTCGTCGGGCGGTGCGGCGGGTGCCTGCTCTGCGGCGTAGTCCGGAACAGGTGGCGCCTCGAAATCCGGATCGTTGTTCGGTGCGCCCGCCACTGTCGCGGTGAGCTTCTCGTACGCCGACTCGCGATCGATGGTGCGGCCGTACTTCCCGTACATCGGGCTCGCCTGCGCCGCCGCCCGCATGGCGTTCTCACCGACCGTGTCCATCAGCGATCGAGGCGGGCGGATACGCGTCCACGCAACGGGCGTCGGGGCTCCCATCTCGGACAGCACCGTGACAACAGCCTCACCCGTCCCCAACGTCGTAAGCACTTCCTCGAGGTCGTAGAACTCCGTCATCGGGTACGTACGGGCCGTCTTCGCCAGTGCTTTCTGGTCATCGGGGGTGAATGCGCGCAGCGCATGCTGCACCCGCGCGCCGAGTTGCGAGAGCACCGCGTTCGGAATATCGGTGGGCAGCTGGGTGCAGAAGATCACGCCGACACCCTTCGACCTGATCAGCTTCACCGTTTGCTCGACCTGCTGGAGGAACGCGTCGGAGGCATCCGCGAACAGCAGGTGGGCCTCGTCCAATACGAATACCAGTTTCGGTTTGTCGAGGTCGCCGACTTCCGGCAGTGCTTGGAACAGATCTGCCAGCAGCCACATCAGGAAAGTGGAGAACAAGCGCGGACGCATCGCCTGATCACCGAGCTCGATCAGATTGAGTACCCCCTGCCCACCGACGACATCGAGCAGGTCCTCGGTTTCGAGTTCGGGCTCCCCGAAGAACGTGTCGCCGCCAGCAGCCTCCAGGTTGACGATCGCGCGCAGGATCACGCCGGCAGTCGCCTTGGAGACCCCGCCGATCCCCTGAAGTTCCGCCTTCCCCTCGTCGCTCGTCAGGTGTGCGATGGTCTGGCGCAGATCCTTCAGGTCGAGCAGAGCGAGACCGTTCTTGTCGGCCCAATAGAAGATCAGTCCGAGCGTGGATTCCTGGGTCGCGTTCAGGTCGAGCACCTTGCTCAGCAAGATCGGACCGAACGCGGTGACGGTCGCGCGAACCGGGATCCCCACACCCTCGGTTCCCAGTGAAAAGAACCGCACCGGAAAACCGGTCGGGTTCCACCCGTCGTCGCCCGTGTCCACCGCACGGCCGGCGAGCACATCACTCGTCTCCCCTGCCGCAGACAGCCCCGACAGGTCGCCCTTGACGTCGGCAATCACGACAGGCACACCCGCAGACGAGAGCTGTTCGGCAATGAGTTGCAGGGTCTTCGTCTTGCCGGTGCCCGTGGCGCCGGCAACCAGACCGTGCCGATTCAAGGTTGCCAACGGTATCCGCACGTGGGCTGCCGGATCGACCGCACCGTCGTGCACTACAGCACCCAGTTCCAGTGCTTCTCCGATGACGGCATAACCATCGGCGATCGTTGTGCTCGGACGCGAAGTTTCGGCCATCCGATATCCCCTATCGATGTGTGACAGACCTCGGCGCACCCCACCGACGACCTTAGCCGTTCCTCCGCCTCGCTACTCTGTGAGTCGTGCAGGACAAACTCGTATGGATCGATTGTGAGATGACCGGGCTGCGGATCGGCAGCGACAAGCTGATCGAGATTGCCGCGCTGGTCACCGATAGCGACCTCAATGTGCTGGGCGACGGAGTGGACATCGTCATCCACGCCGACGACGACGCGCTCGCCTCCATGCCGGACGTGGTGCAGCAGATGCACGCGAAGTCCGGACTCACGGAGGAGGTGCGCCGCTCGACGGTCAGTCTTGCCGAGGCAGAGAAACTTGTGCTCGACTACATCCGGGAGCACGTCGCGGAGCCGGGCACCGCACCGCTGGCAGGTAACTCGATCGGAACCGATCGCACCTTCATCGCACGGGACATGCCCGAGTTGGACGGCTTCCTCCACTACCGGATGGTGGATGTCAGCTCGATCAAGGAGCTGACACGACGCTGGTTCCCGCGGATCTACTTCGGCCAGCCCGAGAAGGGGCTCTCGCACCGCGCACTGGCCGACATCAAGGAATCGATCCGCGAACTGCGCTACTACCGGCGTACCGCGTTCGTCCCTGAGCCCGGACCGACGTCCGCAGAGCTCATCGCCGTCGTGAAGGATCTCGGACCCGCCTGACCAGGCGATTCGGTGTTTCCGGCAAAGTCACGCTAGTATCTGTACCGCAAGCGCACGCGGTCGAAGACCGTTCGCGATTGCGATGGTGAGTGTAGTTCAGTTGGTAGAGCACCAGGTTGTGATCCTGGCTGTCGCGGGTTCGAGTCCCGTCACTCACCCCTCAAGAAGAACCCCGACCGGATTCCGGTCGGGGTTCTTTCCTTCGGCCCTCTTTTCTACTGCGCGAAGAGTCCTGCGACGAACGGCGTCGTATCAGGCATCGACCGTTCGATGGCCGTGAAGTGCCCCGCCATATAGACGCGATAATCCACATCCGTACCCGACGCCGTCATGTCCGAGGCCAGTTTCGCCGACAACGGGATCGGCACCATCACATCGTGTATGCCGTGGCCGAGGAAGATCGGGCGGTCGTAGCCGTCGGTGGGGACCGCCAGATAGTCGGCGAGGACTGCGGGCAACTCTCCTTCGAACATCGGACGCGCCGGCAGGTCACCGATGCTCACCGATTGCGCGACCGCGTCCAGATCGTCGTAGCAGAGCACCTCCGCCTGATCGAGGATTTCCTGACCGGCCGGAGTGAAGTAGCTGTCGATGTCGACATCGGGATAAGCGTCGCGCACTCCCGAGAACAAGTACCCACTGAACGACACCAGCCCCCACAGACCAGGATCCGGGAACCCGGGAACTCCGAGGGTGAACGCCGACTCGAGATTGGCAGGCGCCCCGGTGGCCACGGTGCCCCGGAAGTCGAGTTCCGGCGCCCGGGAGGTCGCGATGTGGGCGGTGTGCAGGGCCGCGTGACCACCCTGCGAATGTCCGATCACCACCCAACTGTCGGACAGGGACGGATCGGCTGCGCGGGCGGCGCGAACACTGTCGACGACACTGTTCGCGGCACTCTTGCCATCGAGGTACCGGTGGAGGCCCTCCGAACCGAGCCCTGGATAGTCGGCCGCCACCACCGCGTAACCCTGGTCGAGCCAGTGGCCGAGATACATCTTCTCGACATCGGAGCGGGGGGTACGGGTCGTCAGCGAACAGTCGTCACCGACACCGGTGGTCCCGTGCGCCCAGGCGACGACAGGCCAGCCACTGTCGGGAGCGTCGCCTTCCGGCACGAACAGCGCGCCCGTGGCGACGGTGGGCTCACCCGAACGCCATTGGGTGCGGTACTCGATCTTCTCGGCGACGGCGACGCCGGGAAGGGAAAGTTCGGCCGGAAGCGATCCGACCGACACGAGTGCGCCGGGTTCCGGCCCAGCGGGTGCGGCGGTCGCAATGTGCGACCCGATCAGCTGAGGAACAACGAGGCCCAGCGCCGCAACAGCGCTGAGCCACGTTCGAATGCCGGTCACCGGCTATGCATTCGCGTTGCCGGCTTTCCAGGTGGCCCACGGAATGTTCCAGTCGCCGAGCCCATCGGTGCCGGACAGCACCCCACCAACGGTGTTGCTCACGATGACGATATCGCCGCGTTTGGTGTTGTCGAAGATCCACTTGGCGTTCGCGGGACTCAGGTTCAGGCACCCGTGGCTGGTGTTGCGGTACCCCTGGTCGCCGAGTGACCATGGAGCCGAGTGGAAGAAGATACCGCTGTAGGACATGCGGGTGGCCCAGTCGACCGGTGTGCGGTACCCCTCAGACGAGTCAACGGCCACTCCGTACGTCGACGAGTCCATGATCATGTGATCGAACCGGTCGCCGATCGTGTAGATGCCGTTGGGGGTGGGTGTGTCGTTCTTCCCCATCGAAGTCGGCATCGTGATCACATCGGCACCGTTGCGGTTGACGACCACCTGTTTGGTGTTGTCGTCGACCCTGATGATCACCGAGTCGCCGATCGTGAACGAGGTCGCGACATCGGACTGGCCGAACAGGCCGTCGCCCAGATCCTTGCCGTAAGCCTTCACATCGACCGAAACGGTGGTGCCCGGCGTCCAGTAGTGCTCCGGCCGCCACCGCACTTCGCGGTTGTTGACCCAGTAGAACGCACCCTCCACCGGCGGGTTCGTCGTGACGGTGATCGCTTCCTCGGCAGCGAGGCGATTCGGGATGTTCTCGTCGAACTGCACCGCAACCGGCTGACCGATACCGACGACAGAACCTTCACCGGGCATCACGTACGGCTGGGTGAGATTCGACGGAGACGATGTCGTGAACGACAGGCTCGAGGTGGTCGCACCTCCGAGCCCGTAAGCGACGGCTTCGAGAACGTACTGGCGGTTGTACCCGAGCGGCTCGGTGTTCACCCAGGTCGCATCGTCCTCGATCGCACCGGAGACCGGCTCTCCCTCCGGGGTGAGGAGGGTCACCGATTCGAGCTTGCCGTTGACCACCGACACCGTGACCGGGTCGATCGGAGAGAAACCGACGCCGCCGTCTTCCACGCTGGCCGACACGGTCGGTTTGATGAGTGCGGCGAGTGGGTTCGAGTCGATCGGCACTTCGTCGGCCCCGCCACCCGATCCAGGCGAGCAGGCAGTGACGAAGGCCATAAGCCCGACGACCATCAACCCCAGTACCGCCCCGGTCCGCCGCCGACGCGGACTCGTCACTTGTTCTTGTTGCACTGCCACTCTCCGCTCCGCCTCCCCACAGACACCAAAACTGCAGGTAACCCATGTGAAAACAATCTTGCCAGCCCACATTCCGAGCAGGCTCTACGACGCCCCCCGACGTCGATAACGTTCGAATACCGAATCGCCCCCACCGCGCCGTCCGTTACAGCGCCAGCGCCGCGAAAGGCCCCTGACCAGGCGATTTGGCGCGATCTTCTGAGGTGTGTAATCTTCTCTTCGTCGCCGGGACAACGGCCCGGAGACAGAAACACCAAGCGCCATTAGCTCAATTGGCAGAGCAGCTGACTCTTAATCAGCGGGTTCGGGGTTCGAGTCCCTGATGGCGCACAGCGAAAAGCCCCACCTCCGGAACAATACCGGGGTGGGGCTTTTTCAGCACTGTAGAAAGAATCACCCTTCGATGATCACGGGATCCCCGAGTTTCACGTTCTCGTAGTACCAGCCGGCGTTCTCGGTGCTGAGGTTGATGCAGCCGTGGCTGACATTCGCGTATCCCTGAGAATCCACCGACCACGGTGCGGCGTGCACGAAGATTCCGCCCCATGTGAGCCGCACCGCATATTCGGTGTCGATGCGGTACCCCTCGGGCGCGTCGATGGGCACGCCGTAGGTCGACGAGTCCATCACCAGATGTCGGAACTTCTCGAGCACCGGGAAGGTACCGACAGGGGTTTCGTATCCCGGTTTTCCCATCGACGTCGGCATCGTCCTCACGACCTCGCCGTTCAGACTGACCGTGAACTGGTGTGTCGACCGATTCGCGACCGCGATGAACGAGTCACCGACCTGGAAGTGGGTCCGCGACCCGCCTACCAGGACTGTGACGTCGGTACCTCCGGGCCAGAAACCGTCCGGTGCCCATTGCAACTCCCGATCGCTGACCCAGGAGATGTGCCCGTCGACGGGCGCAGCGGTGATTATCTGCACTGCGTTCTCGGCCGCTGCCCGATCCGCGACAGGTGCGGTGAAACGCACGATCACCGGATGCGCGACACCCACCACGTTCCCGGTAGCGGGCTCGACAGACGAGACACCGAGACCGGCTCCTCCGGGCGGCGGCTCGGCGACAGTTCCCGCAGCGGCGGCGGCTCCGGAGCCGAACCACACGGCGGTGGCGAGAATCGTGGCCAGAAGCAGTCGTGCGCTCCGCTGACAACCCCTCATGACGGTCGCCTCCTTAGAACCAGGACGGACCCCGACCCATCCAGTGAAGCACGTCACACCCATGGGTGCGGCATATGAAGGGTTGTCGTGCATGAATGCACAGTGCCCGCGTCCGAGAAGACGCGGGCACTGTGCACAGCGAATGGGGTCAGCGCAGAATCTTGCGCAAAACGAGCAGTCCCACCACCGCACCCACCGCGATGGCGGCGTACTTCTTGACCTGAGGCTGATTGACCTTCGCGACGACGCTCTGCTTGGTGTTCGCCACCAAGGTCTTCGGGTTGGCGCGGAGGCTCAGTTCGTCGAGCGTGCTCGCGAGCTGGTTGCGGGCCTTTTCGATGTCCCGCTCGATGTCGCCGGTGTCCCTAGCCACGTGATCCTCCAGAAAGTCGCTGCAGTGTGCTGCGACCACGGTAATGGACGATCGGTCCACTAATGTCGCGGACATGACGGAAAACAGCAGACTCACTCCCGGCGACACCGCTCCCGACTTCAGGCTTGCCGACGCCGACGGCAACGAAGTGTCGCTGTCCGACTACCGGGGACGCAAGGTCATCGTGTACTTCTACCCCGCCGCGAGTACGCCCGGCTGCACGAAGCAGGCCTGCGATTTCCGCGACAACCTCGCGGAATTGAACGACGCCGGACTCGACGTGCTCGGGATCTCCCCGGACAAGCCCGCGAAGCTCGCGAAGTTCCGCGACAACCAGGAGCTGAACTTCCCACTGCTCTCCGACCCCGAGAAGACCACGCTCACCGCATGGGGTGCCTTCGGCGAGAAGAAGATGTACGGGAAGACGGTGACCGGCGTGATCCGATCGACTTTCCTCGTCGACGAGCAAGGCAAAATCGAGGTTGCGCAGTACAACGTGCGAGCGACCGGACACGTCGCGAAACTGCGACGCGATCTGTCCGTCTGACTATCCGGCCAGGGAACTCAGCAGCACCGCTTCCGCAACAGCGAGGTTCTCGATCTCGGATGGATCGACACTCTCGTTCGGGGCGTGGATGACGCAGCGGGGCTCCTCGACCCCGATCAGGGCGATCTCCGCTGTCGGCACCGCGCGTTGGAGTGCAGTGCACAACGGGATCGACCCGCCTTGACCGGCGGTGCCCACCTCACGTCCGTACGCAGCCTCGAGCGCGGACCGTAGAGCGGTGTATCCGGGCCCGTCGGTCACGGCGCGGAAGGGTTCGCCGACGGCTTCGCGCTCGATCCGCAAGCGGGCGCCCCATGGCACATGCGCTTCGAGGTGGGCGACGAGCGCGTCCTGCGCGGCCGTCGCGTCGACCCCGGGCGGTACCCGCAGGTTCAGGCGCGCCGATGCGCGGGGCACGATCGCGGCGGCAGAACCGACGACCGGCGGCGCATCGATTCCGAGCACGGTCAGTGCAGGCCGGGCCCAGACGGCGTCGGCGATCGAGCCTGAGATCGGCAGCGTCACTCCGTCGAGCACACCGGCGTCGGCGCGAAATCTGTCCTCGGGATACGGCACTCCGTCCCATGTCGCGGTGGCGTCGAGACCGTCGATGACCGTGTTTCCGTCGGCGTCGCGCATTGTGGCGAGCAGGTGCACCAATGCGGCGAGCGCGTCGGGTGCCCCTCCTCCGTACATGCCGGAATGCACTTCGCCCTTCAACGTCTCGATGTGGACGTCGACGTTCGCGATACCGCGCAAGGTGGTGGTCAATGTCGGCTTTCCCACTTCGGCATTGCCACTGTCGCCGATGATGATGAGGTCGGCCTGAAACAACTCGGGGCGCTCCTCGACCAGATGGTCGAGCCCTTCGCCGCCCATTTCCTCGGATCCTTCGATCACGATCCGTACACCCACGGGGATGCGCCCGTCTTCGAGGACCGCCCGCAGCGCGAGCAGGTGCATCATGATATTGCCCTTGCAATCGGCGGCGCCGCGCCCGTACCAGCGGCCATCGCGTTCCGTGAGCGTGAACGGCGGGCTGTCCCAGAGGTCTTCGTTGCCCGGGGGCTGCACGTCGTAGTGGCTGTACAGCAGGACGGTGGGGGCTCCGGCGGGGGCGGGGGTGTGCCCGACGACCGCGAGCGATCCGTCGGAGGTCTCGATGAGTTCGACGTGGTCGATCCCCGCTTCGGCGAATGCATCACGAACCCGGACTGCAGCTCCGACACATTCTTCGACGGGGAACTGTCGGGGGTCTGCGACCGAGCGGAACGCGACCATGGTCGCGAGCTCTTCACGGGCCGCAGGCATCGCTGCGCTGACGCGCTCGCGCATGCGTCGGGTCGGATCTGTCATCGCTTCTCCTCCGAATGTCCGATGAATACGTCGATTCCGTCGAGCAGCCGCTCGAGTCCGAACCGGAAATCCTGTTCGTGCCATGCCTCAGGAGCGTCGCCCTCGTCGGCATCGAATGCTCCCGCGGCAACCGCAGCGAGCACCCACGGGTACTTCTCCGGGTCGAGGATGCGAGGCATCACCGCGGGGTAGTCCAGCCCGTCGTCCATGACGGCGGATTCGAGTTCCCACGAGAAGCGCGCTCGGCTGATGACATACAGCGAGACCGTCAGGGTGATCTGCACTTTCGCTTCCTCATCGAGGGGGGTCTCGGACAGGGCACCGAGACCGGCATCGAGCCAGCGCATGTTGTTGGGCCAGTACGGGGCCGTTCGGATCGGACGCTCGGTCAACCATCTGTAGGCGCGCAGCCCCCGGTATTCGGCTGTTGCCCAGGCGTCGAATCGCTCCCGCCAGGAGCCCCCGGATGGCAACACGGGCGGCGGCCCGATCGCGCGGTCCCACGCGAGTTCGACGAGTTGATCCTTGCTGTCGACGTAGCGGTAGAGCGACATCGTGGTGAAACCGAGTTCCTTCGCGACGCGGCTCATCGAGAGCGCCTCGAGTCCTTCGGTGTTCGCGACGGCGATCGCAGCGTCGAGCACCTGCTCGAGCGTCAGGCCCCGACGTGGCCCCCGGGTGCCGGGGTCGCTCAGACCCCATGCCAGCCGCACGCTGCGCGGTAGCTCGTCTTCTGATCCGGGACTACTCATGCTTCTCCGTCTGTCGGGGTCTTGCCGCAATCCTAAAACTGCGTATCCTGTACACATCCGTATATCGCATACACAGTTAAGGACCGGGTCATGTCCGATCACTTCGCCGCTCTCCAAGTGCAGGCCCTGCGCAAGACATTCGGGGCCACCACGGTGCTCGACGGCATCGACCTCCGCGTCGAACAAGGGTCCGTCTTCGCCCTGCTCGGCGCGAACGGCGCCGGAAAATCCACAACCGTGCGGATCCTCACGACGCTCCTACCCTTCGACTCCGGCACCGTCGAAGTCACCGGGCTCGCCCTACCCGCACACGCGCGAGGTGTGCGAGAACGAATTGCTCTCACCGGCCAGTACGCTGCCATCGACGACGTCCTCACCTGCGCCGAGAATCTCCGCCTTGCGGCGCGGCTGGCCCACCTGCCCTCGGCGACGATCGACGGCCATGTCCGAGAACTGATCGAACGATTCGATCTCGGGCACGTCGCCGACCGGCGCGCCGGCACCCTCTCCGGCGGCACCGCTCGCCGGCTCGACATCGCAATGAGCCTGGTCGCTTCACCGCAGGTGCTGTTCCTCGACGAACCCACCACGGGTCTCGATCCCCGCAGCCGCCTCATCATGTGGGAGGTCATCCGCGAACTCGCCGCCGAGGGAGTCACCGTTTTTCTCACCACGCAGTACCTCGAAGAGGCCGATCGCCTCGCAGATCGAGTGGCAGTGCTGCATTCGGGACGCATCGTCGCCGACGGCACACCGGACGAGCTCAAAGCACTGGTGCCGGGCGGTCACCTGGAATTGCGCTTCACCACCGAACCCGACCTCGCTCGCGCTGCGACGCTCCTCGGCGGCGACACCGACCCGAGCACCCTCACTCTCGAAGTCCCCACCGACGGCGATCTCCCCCACGTGGCCGCCCTACTCACCCGCCTCGCCGACGACGCAGTTCCGGTCGAGAAATTCGGCCTCCACTCCCCCACGCTCGACGACGTCTTCCTCACTCTCACCGGCACGGCCAACCGAAAGAAGGTCTCGCAGTGACGCTCACCGACTCCCCCACCCACACTCTCGGTTACCTGCCCCGCGACTACGCGGCGGTGACCGGCAGAAATCTCAGGCGCATGCTCCGCAGCCCCGACGCACTGCTCATGGGTCTCGCGCTTCCGGTGCTGCTGCTCGTGCTGTTCGTGTATGTGTTCGGCGGCGCCATCAACACCGGCACCGACTATCTCAACTACGTCGTCCCGGGCATCGTGCTGCTGTCAGCATCGTTCGGCGCTGCACAGACCGCAGTCGCCGTCGCGTCCGACATGCAGCGCGGCATCGTCGACCGGTTCCGATCCATGCCCATCGCACGTTCGGCCGTTCTCACCGGCCACGTCGTCGCGAGCCTGGTCCGCAACCTCGCCAGCACCGCCGTGGTGTTCGCCGTCGCCGTCCTGATGGGGTTCCGGCCCGATGCCACCCTCGTCGAGTGGATTGCAGCCATCGGGGTCATCGCACTGTTCATCCTCGCGATCTCCGCGGTCTCGGCTGCGCTGGGGATGCTCGCCGGAAACGAGGAGGCCGCAAGCGGCTTCACGTTCTTCCTGCTTTTCCTGCCCTATGTGAGCAGCGCATTCGTACCGCCGGACACGATGCCGGGCTGGTTGCGGGGATTCGCCGAACACCAGCCGGTGACACCTGTCATCGAGACGGTGCGCGGCCTGCTCACCGGAACCCCGATCGGCAATTCGGCAGTGGTCGCGGTCGGGTGGTGTGTGGCGTTCACCGCCGTCGGACTGGTCGCGGCAACGGCGTTGTTCCGCCGTCGAACCGCGCGGTGAACCCCCTCCGCGGGAGACACACCGCGTTTGGTGGCACCTCTTTTCACACTCATGTTCGGCTTTCGTACAGTGTGCCGCTAGCCTGGGCGCGTGGAGTCAGCAACGAACGGCCGCCGCGCCCCGCAACGGATCGACCCCGCACTCGAGGTCCAGGCGGAGCCGCAGGAACTCGTGCCCAGACGACGTCCGACGCAGGAACGCAGCCGGCGCAAGTTCGACGCGCTCCTGGCGGCCTCCCGCGACCTGCTCACCGAGGTCGGATTCGAGTCGTTCACGTGCGAAGAGGTCGCCTCCCGCGCCGACGTCCCCATCGGCACCCTCTACCAGTTCTTCGCCAACAAGTACGTGATCGTCTGCGAACTGAATCGGCAGGACCTCGTCGGTGTCCAGAACGAACTCGCCACCTTCAACGGCAGGATCCCGTCGGTCGACTGGCTGCGCTTCCTCAACAATTTCGTCGATCACATGGCCGGCCTGTGGACCACCGATCCATCCCGACGCGAAGTGTGGCTCGCGATGCAGTCCACCCCGTCGACGCGTGCCACCGGTGCCATCCACGAGAAGGAATTCGCCGAACAGGTCGCGCGGATGCTGGCGCCCCTCACCCCGGACACGCCCCGAGCGCGCCGCAAACTCATGGCCGAGGTTCTCGTCCACATCGTGTACTCGATGTTGAACTTCTCGGTGCAGGACGACCAGACCCACGCCGACGCCGTGGCCGAACTCAAGCGGATCATGGTCGCGTATCTGCAGGTCGCCGAACAGGACTCGCGTGCCCAGGCGAAACGGCAGAAGCGACGTGAAGATTCCGAACGCGCACGCGCCGCCGGGTCCGGAACGACCAAGGCCGAGGAAGCGTCCGCTCCCTCGGCCTGATCTCGTGTAGCACTCCGCTGCTACCTGTCGTCCTCCCCGGACGAGTATTCGCGGGCGGCATCGTCGAGTACCACGAACGCGCCGGCCATGTCTCCGTCGTGCGTCAGTGACACATGGATCCGCCGACCGCCGAGATGCTCTGCAACCTCACGATGCACCCGAATGCTCGGCCGTCCCCACGCGTCGCACACCACCTCGATCTGCTGGTGGATCGTCTCCGGCAGCACCGGCGGGCTCCCGAACAACGACGCCGACCACGCTTTGATCACGGCTTCCTTCGCCGCCCAGCGCGCGGCGAAATGCCGGGCAGGATCGGAGCTGCGGGTATTCGCGTCGCGACGCTCACCCGGGGTGAAGTTCGCCAGCATCGTCGTGCCCGGCCGGCGCAACTGCTCGGCGAACTCCGGCACCGACACGAGGTCGAACCCGATACCCGCAACTCCCATCTCTGCTGTTACCTACTTGCAGCCCGGCAGACCCGAGCGGTACACGTCGCCGTCACCGAGGCGTGCTTCCTCGGTGAGCAGCACATCCGCTTCGAGCTGACGTGCAGCAGCGGCAGGTACCGCGTCCCCACCGAACCGGCGATCCGCGGGACGCTCGTACAGTGCCGCGCCACCGGTCATCGCCGAGACCAAGCGCCGCTTACCCGAGATCGTGCGCTCCGCAGCCTGCGCGAGGTACGCCTCACGACGGTCGGCAGGCAGCGACGCTACGAACGCCTGCGGGTGCACCACCGCGATCAACCCGGACACGTGACCGAAGCCGAGGCTGGTCAGCAAGCCTGCCTTGAGCGCGTACTGCTCGCCGAAACGGATCGGCGTACGTGCCCACACGAGGTGTTCGTACTCGGCCATCTTCTCGTCCACACAATCGAGGCTGCGGTTCGGCGGGACGACACCCTGGCTGAGCACCTGGCACAGACCGACCAACTGGAAGGCGGCTGCGCCACCCTTGGCGTGTCCGGTCAGCGACTTCTGCGAGACCACGAACAGCGGGTTGCCCTCACTGCGGCCCAGCGAGCCGGCCAAGCGCTCGTGCAGTTCCGACTCGTTGGGGTCGTTCGCCGCAGTCGACGTGTCGTGCTTGGAGACCACCGCGATGTCGTCCGCAGTGACACCGAGCTTGCGCAGTTCCTTCGCCAGAGCCGACTCGCGTCCGCCGCGACCTGCGCCGAGCGCACCGATGCCGGGCGCCGGAATCGAGGTGTGGACACCGTCGGCAAACGAACTGGCATATGCCACGACACCGAGAACAGGTAGCCCCATCTCCAGTGCGAGGTCCCCGCGCGCCAGCAGCACAGTGCCGCCACCGGCCGACTCGACGAACCCACCGCGCCTGCGATCGTTGGCCCGCGAGAAGCGGCGATCGTCGATGCCCTTGGCGGTCATCTCGTCGGACTTCGCGGTCGCCGACATGTCACCGAAGCCGACGATGCCCTCGATACCGAGATCATCGAAACCACCGGCGACAACCAACTCGGCCTTGCCCAGCTTGATCTTGTCGACACCCTCTTCGACCGACACGGCAGCCGTGGCGCACGCCGCGACCGGGTGCACCATCGCACCGTAACCGCCGACGTACGACTGGACGACGTGCGCGGCGATGACATTCGGCAGGGCTTCCTGCAGGATGTCGTTCGCGCGGTTCTCGCCGAGCAACGTGTCGATGTACAGCGACCTCATCGAGGTCATGCCGCCCATACCGGTGCCCTGCGTGTTCGCCACCATCGACGGGTGCACCCAGCGCAGCAGTTCGGACGGGGTGAAGCCGCCGGTGAGGAACGCATCGACCGTGGACACGATGTTCCACAGACCCACCCGGTCCACCGCATCCGCCATGTCGGCGGGAATGCCCCAGCGGGTGACATCGAACCCGGTCGGGATCTGGCCACCCACAGTGCGGGACAGCTTCGCCTTACGCGGCACGCGGATCTCGGTGCCTGCCTTGCGGGTGACCGTCCAATCTCCGGACTCGGAATCGACCGCAGCGACCGTGTTCTCCGGATCGGAATCGACGAACGCGCGGGCCTCTGCTTCGGAGCCGACCACGAAGGACAGATCCTTGTCGAGGAACACCGAAGTCATCAGCGGAGCCGTGTTGTCGACCATCGCTCCGTCGTCGGCGTAACGACGGATGCCGCAACGCTCGACAACCGCGTCGTTGTAACGGTCGGCGATCTCCGACTCGGGGACGAGCTCACCGGTCTCGGCATCGTAGAAGCCGGGCTTCGGTTCGTTCTCCCACTCGATCAGACCCGTGACCCACGCCAGTTCGAGCACACCGGCAGCCGACAGTTCCTCGTCGACCTCCATCTCGAAGCGGGTACGCGACGAACCGTACGGGCCGAGCTCGCCGGCACCCACAATGACCACGAGGTCCTCGGGATCCGCGGTGACCTCGCTCCACTCGGGAATCGGGGCCGCATCGAGACGCGGGGCCGCAGGCAGTGCCGCGATGGTCGCGGTACCGTCCTCGTCCCGCTCCTCGGCGACATCGGCCGCATCCTGTGCCTGCTTCGCCAGCGCAGGCAGATCGAGACCCGCCTCCGCGAGACCGCCGGTCAGATCCGCGACGAGCGGTGCGTCCTTCGCAAGACGCTTGGCCTCCGGACCGACCAGCTTCAGCAGTTCGGTCGCCATCTCGGGCGTCGACCACGTGCGTACACCGGCGGCCTCGGCGGCCTCGACCAGCGGATCGTTGCCGCCCATCAGTCCCGTGCCACGCACCCAGCCGATGAGCGCGTGCGCCAGCGTGACGCGCTCGGCCCACGTGCGCTCGGCACCCCAGCGAGTGACGATCGCGTCGAGCGCGGCCTTCGACTCGCCGTACGCGCCGTCGCCACCGAACATGCCGCGGTTCGGAGACCCGGGCAGCACCACGTGCAGGTGGGTGTCGACGTCGTGATCGGCACCGATACCGGACAGACCGGCGATGAGCCGCTCGACCGACCACAGCAGCACCCGCATCTCCATCTCGGCGCGCGCACCGGCGTCGGCGAGCGAACCGGCCACGCGAGGCGCAGCGAACGGGAACAGCAGCGTCGGGGTCAGCGCATCCTTGATGAGCTTCTTGGCGCCGCCCGCGTTCTCCACAGTTTCGGTGCCGATCCACTCGATCAGAGCGTCGACGTCGGCGTACGAGGCCATGTTGGCGGGCACGACCCACAGGGCCGCACCGGTACGAGCGTGGCGTGCGTACAGGTCCTTGTAGAACCCGAGACGGTTCGAGTCGAGACGCGACGTGGTGACGATCACCGTCGCGCCGCCGCCGAGCAGCTTCGCTGCGACAGCCGCACCGATACCACCCTTGCTGGCGCCCGTGACGACAGCGACCTCACCTGCGTACTCGGCGTCGCCCGTGTTTGCCGCAGCCGTCGCGATACGCCCGAACGTCTCGGCCAGCAGCGTGCGACCTGCATCGCTCGCCTTGGCCTGCCAGTAGGTCGCATGAGCAGCAACCGTCTTGCCTGCACCGTCGAAGCGCTCGACCTCCACCGTGTCACCGAGCCAGACACGTGCAAGATCCTCACGCGCGGTGGCCCACCGGTCGTCGATGAGGACGGCCTTGCGGGCGTCGAACGCGGGTGCAACCTGTCGTGGCCAGTCGGAACCGAGCTCGGCCGAGACCAGATCGACGAGTTCGTCGTCGGCCTTGTCGGCGAGACCGGACACCTTCTCATTCAGTCCCAGCTGCTCGAGCACGAGGCGCGCGGCACTGGCGAGCACACCGTCGCGACCGGTGATCTGCTCGGTGAACTCACCGAGAGCAGCGGCATCGACAGTCGCTCCCCCGCCACCACCGGCCGACGGCATCGACACCGTGATACCGCGACGTGAACCGACCGACTGGACCGCGGCGTCGATCAATGCGTCGACCGAGGCCGTGTCACCGAGTGCACCCTGGGACAGACCACCCAGATCTCCACCGCGGATCGACGATCCGTCGCGGCTACCGAGAGCCACCTCCGCGGTCACATGCTGGGTCCAGCCTTCGCCCAGACCCCACACCTTGGTGACGCGGTCGGCGACATGACCGGGGCGCTTGCCCGACGGGCCGAACACCTTGCGCAGGTGATCGTTGATCGAATCCGACAGCACCGGACCGAACGGGCGGTAGGTGCGAGCAAGACGGTCGACCGTGCCTGCCAGCGCGCCCATGTCTGCATCGGCGGCACCGTCGATCGCGCCCAGCGACAGCTCGGAACCGAGGTCGACGAGAAGCTGGTTACGACGCGAGGACACGCCGTCGCACAGTGCCTCGATCGTGTCGACGGGACCGATCTGATCAGGACGCAGCTTGGTCCACAGAGCGATGAGCACCTTGGTGGCGTCGGCAGCCTTGAAGACGATGTCGTCCGGAGTCGGACCACCGGTCGGCGCTGCCGGAGCAGCAACCGGTGTGGCCGCAGCAGCAGGCGAAGCCTCGGGCGCCGGCGCTTCCGGCTCGTCGTCCTCGACCGGGGCCGGATCCACATCGGTCGAGTACACGATCGACGCTTCACGCTCGATGTTGAGCACCTCGACCGGCTGACCGAACCGACCCGGCAGCTTGAGGGTCTGCGACGCAAGGTTCGCGACAGTCGGAGCGGCGCCGAGGCCGACCTCGACGAAGCGCTCCACACCCAGGCCGCCGTCGGCCTCGTCGGCGAACAGCAGGTCCTGCGTCTCGATCCAGCGCACCGGCGACGCGAACTGCCACGCCAGAAGCTCGGCGAGCACCACGCGGGTCAACGCGACCGGCTTCGCGGCCCACGCATCGAAGTCCGCAAGGACCTCGGCGAGCGGCTCCGACGGCACCAGATCGGCGATCTCCTGGATGAACTCACGGCCCAGGTTGAACGGCTTGGGCACCAGATTCGGGATGTAGCGGCCGATGAGGATGTTCGGGTCGATCTCCTCGGGCAGCAGGTTCAGCAACCGCTCACGGAAATCGTCCACACCGCCACGCAGGACGGTCGAGTGGAACGGCACATCGATGCCGGGGACCAGGATGAACGCGCGCTTGCCACCGAACTCGGCGACCTTGCGCTCGATGACGACCTCGAGGGCTTCGAGCCCCGCCACCGTGCCCGCGATCGCGTACTGCGAACCGCGCAGGTTCAGGTTGACGATCTCCAGGAACTCTTCAGCACTCGCTCCGACTTCGGCGATGAAATCCTGCAGGTCCTCATCGGCGACACCGAACTGCGACGGCCGGATCGCGGCCATGCGGTAGTTCGAGCGACCCTGCTCGTCACGCGGCACGAGGGCATGCATCGCCGAGCCGCGCTGGAAGACGACCTCGAGAACCGCTTCGAGCGGAAGCACTCCGGCGACCGCGGCGAGAGCGTTGTACTCGCCGACCGAGTGACCGGCCAGCAGCGAACCCTCGACGAACGCGCCCGCCTCGCGGAGCTCCGCGATCTGCGCGACACCGAGCGTCGCCATCGCGACCTGGGTGAACTGGGTCAGGTGCAGCACACCGTCCGGATGCTTATGAGTCACACCGCGAGCCTTGAGGACCGTCGGATTGTCGCGCACCACAGCAAGGATCGAGAAGCCGAGGGCCTCGCGAGTGTGCTTGTCGGCGCGCTCCCAGACCTCACGGGCAGCCTTGCTGCGGGCGCGAGCGTCCAGACCCATGCCGGGGCGCTGGATGCCCTGGCCCGGGAAGGCATAGATGGTCTTCGGTGCGGCGATACGGCCCGTCGCCACCATCACCAGGTCGCCGTCGACGCGGCAGCCCACCTCGACGATCTCGGCGCCGCGATCGGTTGCGATGCGATCGACGCGCACGTCGATCTTCGCGCCCGGACGAACCATGCCGAGGAATCGCGTGGTCCACGCCGTCATCCGACGCACCGGCAGCTTCGCATCGGACTCGATGGCCGTGGCAACCTGCTGCGCAGCGGCGGACAGCCACATGCCGTGGACGATCGGGCTACCCAGACCGGCCAGCAGCGCGGCGTTGTCCGACGTGTGGATCGGGTTGTGGTCGCCCGACACACGCGCGAACGCGCTCATGTCGGTGGGGGCAACGATCACGGCGTCGCGGCGACGGCGACGCGGCGTCTCGAGGACGTCGTCGCTCAGCGAACCGCCGGCGCGGACCGGATCGGCCAATTCGGCGGTGCCCGTGCGGCCGCGGATCGCGAAACGCTCGATCAAGGTCGCAACCGTGTTGTCGCCCGAACCGTCACCGTTGTCGGCGGAGATGGTCACGTGGACCTCGACGACCCGGCCCAGATCGGTGTCGAGGACGTTCTCGACCAGCGCCTTGACACCCAGGATCGACGGGTCGGTGGACAGACCGTTCTTCACGTCGATCGCGTGATCGAGGTGGACGAGATCGAGCATGCCCTCGATGACCGACAAGTTCTCGTCGGTGCGGGCAGCGCCGAGCGCAGCGAACACGGCCGGCCAGCAGGCGCCGACGAGGACGTCGGGCACACCGTTGGTGCTCGGGCTCAGATTCTCGGGCAGACCCGCACCGGTGACACCGGCGTGGTCGGCGATCTTCTCCGGCAGCCAGCCGAGAGTGATGCGCGCGGCACCCTTCTTGACGACCGGAAGCTCCTGTCCCGCAGCCACACCGAGCAGCGCCGACATGGCGGCGTCGGCGTCGGCCTCGGTGATGACAGGTGCGCCGCCGGTGCTCACGGATGCGGGCACCGTGATACGGATCTCGACGACGCGATCGTTGCCGAGGGGCACCCGAAGGCCGACGTGCTCACCGTCGAGGACCGTCAGCGTCGCGCCGGTCGGCGCGTGCACCGCAGCGGCCTCCGACTCGACGGCCCACTCGTCGAGATCGCCGAGACGATCGATCGGATTGCGCGTCTGGCGGCCGGCCCACGCGACATCGGGCGACGACAGCACAGCATCGAGCAGACCGGTCGCGACATCGCGGTGACGACGAGCAACCACCGGGGTGGGCTCCACACCGGACTCGACAAGCTCATCGACCGTGGCCTTCTCGAAGCGGTCGAGCAGCTCACCGACCGGCTCGTCGACGCGGGTGATGCCCGCGACGGCGACGGTGCCGGGGATGACGCAGACCTGATCGGCGGTGTAGCGCGGATCGTGTGCCTGCCACAGCGAGTCCGACCGCCACCAGCGACGCACGTCCTGGTCGACGACCGGCACGAAGTTCACCGGCTTGCCGGGGGTCTTGCACAGAGAGACGAAGAACGCGACATCCGCGGGGTGCAAAACCACGTCGCCGGCATCGGTGTACTGAGCCGTGAGCGACTTGACCGCCGCGTACGGGCGCTCGAGCACTGCATCGTCGTCGAACAGCGTCGGGATCGGGCCGCGGTCCACGGGATGCAGACGGGCCTCGGCGCGCTGCAGCATCTCGCGGAAACGCTCACGCCACGACACGTCCAGCCACGGGCTGACATGCGCGTCGGCGACGGCATCGCCCAGGTCGCTACCGCAATCGAACTCGGTCGCGCAATCGGAGCCGATGGCGAGCTCCAGGTAGCGGGTCAGCCACTGCAGGTACGTCATCTCGGCGACGTCACCGAAGTACGGCTTCGCAGTGATGTCGAGCGCGGCGATGATCTCGTCGCGGCGGGCAGCCACAGCGTCCGCATCGCCCGCGACCTCGTCGAGCAGACGACCCGTGCGGGACGCAGCGTTGTCGATCTCATGGATGTCGGCACCGAGCTGGCTACGACCCGAAGCCATGCCACCGTTCGCGGTACCCGCACCCACCCAATCGGGGGTGCCGGGCGTGTCGACCAGCAGCTGCTTGACCTCAGGAGCCGTGGTGGCCTCGAGAGTCGCCATCGCGGCGGTGCCCACAAGGATGCCGTCGAGCGGCATCGCCGGGAACCCGTACTGGGTCGACCAGCGGCCCGTCAGGTAATCGGCGGCCTTCTCCGGCGTACCGATACCGCCACCGACGCACAGCACCAGATTCGAGCGCGTGCGCAACTCTGCGTAGGTGTCGAGGAGCAGATCGTCGAGGTCCTCCCACGAGTGGTGGCCACCAGCGCGGCCGCCCTCGATATGGACGATGACCGGGTAACTCGGGACCTCGTTCGCGATGCGGATCACCGAACGGATCTGCGCGACCGTGCCCGGCTTGAACGCGACGTGCTCGATGCCGGCGTCACGCAGATCGGAGATGATCTGCACGGCCTCCTCGAGCTCCGGGATACCCGCGGTGACCACGACACCGTCGAACGGTGCACCCGCGGCACGCGCCTTCGGCACGAGACGCTTGCCGCCCACGTGCAGCTTCCACAGGTACGGGTCGAGGAACATCGAGTTGAACTGCGCAGCGCGACCCGGCTCGAGCAGATCGGTCAGCTCCGCGACGTGATCGGCGAAGATCTGCTCGGTGACCTGGCCACCACCGGCCAGCTCGGCCCAGTGACCCGCATTCGCAGCGGCCGCAACGATCTTCGGATCGACAGTGGTCGGCGTCATGCCGGCCAGCAGCATCGGCGAACGGCCCGTCAGGCGGGTGAAGGACGTCTCGACACCGACACGGCCGTCGGGCAACGCCACCGGCTTCGGGGCGAACTCCGACCATGCGCGCGGCACCTCGGGCTCGGCACCCGGGGTCAGCAGGTTGCGCTGACCGCCGCGGGTCGCGGCGGCGATGATTCCGACGCCCTGCCCGCGCAGACCGGACTGAGTGAGGCGAGTGAGCAGCTCGCCCGGGCCCAGATCGAGGATCCAGGAAGCGCCGGACGCCACAGCACCGTCGACCTGCTCGACCCAGTCGACCGGAGTGACGAGGATGGACTCGGCCAGCTTGCGGGCGAGATCGACGTCGAGGTCGCAGCGCGACGCCCAGTCCGCGACCTGATCGACGGCAGCGGCGAACGCGGGGTGATGGAAGCCGACCTCGGCCGGAACCGGCTCGAACGTGGGCGCGAACACCGCGCCGCCACGCTTCTTGGAATCACGCTCGCGGGTCTCGGTTGCGGAGATCTCCTCGCAACGCTGCTGCACACGCTCGAGCGCGGCCGGCGGACCGGACAGCACGACGCGGCGACGGCCGTTGCGGATGGCGACAACGGCGCTGCGCTCGGCGTCCTGGCCCTCGAACACCTCGGCGACGATGGTGTTCAGACGCTCCGCGTCGACACCGGACACCGCGAGCATCGGGAACTTACCGGCACCGGCGATCAGCCCGCGGCGACGGCCGACGAGCGAGGCAGCGGCACCGATGAGCTGGGCGATCGCGAGGATCTCGGCGTCCTTGCGCCCACCGGCGGCGACGGCCTCGACGGCGAGAACGCCCTGCGAGTGGCCGATCACGGCGCTCGGGGCGTGGGTTGCAAAATCGAGACCCTGGTTCGCGAGTGCGCGCAGCGCAGCGATCTGGGTGAGGAAGACGCCGGGCTTGGACACCGCGGCGGAGGTGAGGGTCGCTTCGGACGGGCCGGCCTCGGGAGCGTCGTCCTCGTCGTCGACGAGTTCCTGCTCGAGGATCCACGCGATGGGATCGAACCCGGCCGGGCGCACAACCATGAGGTCGCCGGCAACAGGAGCGAGGTGAGCGGCCGCAGCGTTGACCAGTTCGGTCAGAGCAGGCTCGAGGCCGTTGTCGCGGCTGAGCTCTTCGAGGGAGCTGAGCCAGGGCGCACCCTGACCGCCGAAGGCGAGTGCGTAGGGCTCACCCGCGAGAAGCTTGTCGACCAGTGCACCGTTCGGGGCGGTTGCCGCCCGCCGGCCGGTGCTTCGTGATGCCTTCGAGTTCCGTCCGTTGTCGCCTGGTGTGGTCTCGTCGATCGTCACGCGTGTGGTTCCTCTCCTGAACACCCCTGCGTGGAGGCATTTCGTGTTGCAGCGCTGCCCGCGCCGGTGTGTTGCATGGACTGGTGTTCTGCTCGTACGGGCATGCCCAGGTTCGCACAAAATCATGAGGGGTTCCTCATGTTTCGTTTCACGTACCTTGCCGCACGAACCCTCTACCAGTGATTTCACTCACACTCACCGATGAAGCGACCGGCGAGTAACCCGGATTGGCGCAGGCCGCACCGATGCGTGGACGTCCACGAACCCGAGGAACCCTCACGTTTTATTGTTATCAAAACGTTACCTCTTGACGGCACGCCGTGGTCGTGCGTTGCCGCGGACGGAAACATGTCGGACCTCTCCGCTAGGTTCCTTCATGTTCGAACATTCATTCGATACAGGGGGCAATATGAGCAGGGCGGTCAAGTACACGAAGGAAATGCTGGAGGAGGCCGTGCAGCAATGCACCAACTTCGCCGAAGTGCTCAGATACTTCGGACTCAAGCCGAACGGTGGTCATCACACTCACCTGAGCCGCAGGATCAGAGCACTGGGCATCGACACGTCACATTTCACAGGTCGTCCGCGCGTTCTTGGAGGATCCGCCGTTCGACGTCACTGGACCACCATCCTCACGGAGCGGCCCACCGGCTCCCCTCGCGTCAAACCCCACCTATTGCGCAGGGCCTTGATAGAGGCAGGCCGTGACCATCTGTGCGAACGTTGCGGTATCGATTCCATGTGGAATGGAGACGCACTGGTCTTCCATGTCGACCACATCGACGGGAACCCGAACGACTCCCGCCCCGAGAACGTCCGTTTTCTTTGCCCCAACTGTCACAGCCAAACCCCGACCTGGGCCGGAAGGCGACGCTTCAGCTTCAACTCGGATCTGTCCGGGTCATGACGTATTGTGTCCGTGACGCGCGAGTGGCGTAATTGGCAGCCGCGCAGCGCTTAGGACGCTGTGCCCTTACGGGCGTGGGGGTTCGAGTCCCCCCTCGCGCACCACGGGCAGTTCCATGAACTGCATACGGGGTCACGAACTCACATGAGGTCGCGACCCCGTTTTCGTATGCACCACGAGCGCAGAACCTCGTTTCCCGCCACATCGGCCACTCGTGGAAGGGCCTCGTCGACGCCGTCGTCCGATCCTCTGTCCCGGGGCCTCGGGATCGGTGAACATGAGCAACTTCGCGCAGACCTGAAGTCCGTTTTCGAGTATGTATTCGTGTTTCGCCTCCGGAATCGCGCCCGAGGTGTTGAATTCTTGGTGGGCCCGAAACCGGAGGCACCCATGAAGCGCGCAGCATTGCTCCTCGCAACACTGTTGATCGCCGCCTTTGCACTGGTGGCGTGCGGAGAGTCCGACACTGAATCGTCCGACGACGCCGGGGTACGCGGTGATGATTACGGGAGTACGGAGACCGCAACGATCCTCATCACCGGGTTCGAATTCGAAGTACCGGACTCGGTCGGTCCGGGCACGACGGTCACCGTCCGGAACGAAGACGATGTCGAACACAGCGTCACCGCACGCGACGACACCTTCGACGTCGAGGTGGAGGCCGGCGAGACGGTGACCTTCACCGCGCCGGCGGACGCACGGACCTACGACATCTACTGCACCTACCACCCGGACATGACGGGACAGCTCACGGTGTCCTGAGCAGCTGCGGAGGTCGAATTCATCCCCTGACAACCAACGCTGAGGTGAAGCGGACACGGCTCCCCAAAGGTAGACACCCACATGACAGAGCCCAATCAGTCGTCCGAAGATGCCCCGCTGAGTTCCGACGAGCGCCGTGAGCTCGAACAGCTTCGGTTGGAGGTCGCGGAACTACGCGGGAAGGCCCTCGTCGACGCCCCGGCGCCTCCCCCACAGACCACGGGCGAGCCTTCCCCGCGCGGACACGCACTCCGCTGGAGCGCGGTGGTCATCCTGCTGGTGCTCGTAGGTCTGCTCGCCATCGGCTCGGTGGCCGCCCGCTTCGCGCGCAGCGAAATCCTCGACACCGACCGCTACGTGGCCATGGTGACACCGCTCGCCTCCGATCCGGTGATGCAAGGCGCGGTCACCGACCGGGTGACCGACGAGATCTTCGCCCAGGTCGACGTCGAGGGCCTCACCACGGACGCCTTGACGGCGCTGACCGAAGACAGACCGCGTCTGGAACCGGTAGTGGGTTTGGCACCGGTCATCGCCGGCCAGGCAGAGAGCTTCGTGCACGACACCGTCGGCAGCCTTGTTGCATCGGATCAGTTCGAGACCCTGTGGATCCAAGCGAACCGTACGGCGCACGACAGGCTCGCGGCGGTGTTGACCGGTGACACCCGCGGGGAGGCCATTGCGATCGACGACAGCGGGACGGTGAGCCTGAATCTCGCTCCGATCATCGAGCGAGTCAAGGCGCTCCTGGTCGAACGCGGTTTTTCTTTTGCCGACCAGATTCCGGAGATCGACAAGCAGTTCGTGTTGTTCGAATCTCCCGAACTCGTGAAAGCTCAGCGCGCCGTCAACGTCCTCGACAATGCCTCCGGTGTCCTTCCATGGCTGACGCTGCTCGTTGCTGCTGCCGCGGTCTGGGCCGCCCCACGGGGTTCGCGCCTTCGTGCGCTGTCGGCCGTGGGTGCGACTCTCGTCGTCGCCATGCTGGTCCTCGCATCGGCGATCCTCATCGGCCGGTCGCTGTATCTGGACAATCTGCCGGCCGAGGTGCGTTCGCCGGACGCTGCGGCGGTGTTGTTCGACGCCACCGCGACGCCCTTGCGGACGATGCTCCGCGCGGTGCTGGTCGCGGGGCTGGTGGTCGCGGTCGGCGCCTATCTGATCGGTGGATCGTCCTCGGCGATGGCGGTGCGTCGCGGGTTCGGTTACGGGATGAACAAGCTGAGGAACCCGAACAGCACGCGCGTGCCCAGCACCGTCGAGGTGTGGCTGGCGCACGCCCGTGTTCCGGTGCGCGCGGCGATCATCGCCGTGGCGGTGTTGGTGATCGTGTTCTGGAACTACCCGACCGGGGCGGTCGTGGGATGGACCGTGGTTCTCGCTCTGGTCGCGCTGTTGCTCCTCGAGGTCGTTGTCCGGCCGATCGTCACAAGAGCACGCGAGCCGCTCGGCTCGGCCTGACCATTACGACTGCGTGTTTCACAAGCACGCCATTCCATGAAGGGGATGTTTTGCACCATGACGAAGAAGCGTGAAGTCCTTCCGATTCCCGACCGGCAGCACCTCGGACTGGTCACGTACGACGCGAAGGACCCGGACACGGCCTTCCCGCCCATCGAACCTCTGTTACCGCCCGAGGGCGCACCGAATGTCCTGGTGGTCCTCCTCGACGACGTGGGTTTCGGCGCCAGCAGCGCGTTCGGCGGTCCGGTGCACAACCCGACCGCGGAGCGTCTGCAGCGCGGCGGTCTCACGTACAACCGGTTCCACACCACTGCCCTGTGCGCACCGACCCGCGCCGCCTTGCTCAGTGGCCGCAACCATCACTCGGTGGGAATGGGCATGATCACCGAGACGGCGACCTCGGCACCGGGGTCGTCGGGGCTTCGGCCGAACACCAAGGCGGCGTTGGCCATGACCTTGAAACTCAACGGGTATTCGACGGCCCAGTTCGGCAAGTGTCACGAGGTTCCGCCGTGGCAGACCTCTCCCGTCGGGCCGTTCGACGCGTGGCCCACCGGTGGGGGCGGCTTCGAGCACTTCTACGGCTTCATCGGCGGCGAGAACAACCAGTACTACCCCGCGCTCTACGACGGTTTCGTCCCGGTCGAGCCGGAGAAGAGCCCGGAGGACGGTTACCATCTCACCGAAGATCTCGCCGACCATGCGATCGACTGGATTCGTACTCAGAAATCACTTGCTCCGGAAAAGCCGTTCTTCGTCTATTTCGCTCCCGGCGCCACCCACGCACCCCATCATGTCCCGCCGGAATGGGCGGACAAGTACGCCGGCCGGTTCGCCGACGGCTGGGATGCGCAGCGCGAGTCGATTCTCGCGGAGCAGAAGCGGCGTGGTGTGGTGCCTGCGGACACGGAGCTGACTGCACGGCCGGATGCGATCCCCGCATGGGACGAGATGGATGAAGCACTCAAACCGGTGCTGGAACGCCAGATGGAGGTCTACGCGGGCTTCCTCGAGCACACTGACTTCCACGTCGGTCGTGTCGTCGATGCGATCGAGTCGTTGGGTGCTCTCGACAACACGCTCGTCTATTACATCGTCGGCGACAACGGCGCCTCGGCGGAGGGAACCGTCAACGGGGCGTTCAACGAGATGGCAAACTTCAATGGCCTCGCCGCTATCGAAACTCCCGAGTTCATGGCCGCGATGAAAGAGAAGCTCGGTACCCCGGAGGCCTACAACCACTATTCGGTGGGGTGGGCGTGGGCGATGTGCGCGCCCTTCCAGTGGACCAAGCAGGTCGCATCCCACTGGGGTGGTACTCGCAACGGCGCAGTCGTCCATTGGCCTGCCGGGATCCGCAGCAAGGGCCAGATCCGGTCACAGTTCACCCACGTCATCGATGTGGCGGCGACTGTGCTCGAGGCGGCCGGGTTGCCGGAACCGACCTTCGTCAACGGAGTACAGCAATCCCCGCTCGAAGGTCCGAGCATGATGTACACCTTCGACGATCCCGGCGCGCCGGAGCGGCACGACCTGCAGTACTTCGAGATGGCGGGCAACCGTGGGATCTATTTCAAGGGCTGGAGCGCGGTCACCCGGCACAGCACACCGTGGCTGCCGAACGAAGAGCTTCCGGCCCTCGACGACGATGTCTGGGAACTCTACGACGGCACGACCGACTGGTCGCAAGCACGCGATCTCGCTGCCGAAATGCCCGAGCGACTCGCGTCGTTGCAACGTCTCTGGCTGATCGAGGCGGTGAAATACAACGTGCTGCCCATCGACGACCGCCGATTCGAACGATTGAATCCGACCATCGCAGGCAGGCCGCAATTGGTGACGGGCAGCAGGCAGGTGTTGTTCCCCGGCATGAAGCGGCTCAGCGAACACAGTGTCATAGACATCAAGAACCGGTCGTTCTCCGTGACCGCGGCGATCGAGACACCGAAGGAGACGCCCGCCAACGGTGTGGTGATCGCGCAAGGTGGCCGTTTCGGCGGTTGGGCACTCTACCTACGGGAGGGTTGCGTCAAGTTCGTCTACAACCTGCTCGGAATGCATGAATTCGTCATCGGTGCCACGGAGGATCTCCCCTCCGGCGTACACCAGATTCGCGTTCATTTTGCGTATGACGGGGGTGGCCTCGCGAAGGGCGGAGACGTCACCCTCTCCATCGACGGACGCAGTGTCGGCGGGGGCCGTGTCGACCGCACTCAGCCGATGATTTTCTCCGCGGACGAGACGACGGACATCGGCGACGATTTCGGTATGCCGGTGAGCCACGACTACGCGGGCCGCAGCAAGTTCAACGGCCGCATCGACGTCGTGCAGATCGACGTCGGCGATGACGATCATTCCCATCTGATAGACCCCGCAGAGGTTGCGCGCGTCGCGACTTCACGGCAGTGAGATCTTCGTGACCTCGCCCACGGCGCCCGGTCCGTCTTGGCAGGTCGGTGCAGTGCTCAGGTACCGTCGAGTTCGTGTCCGAATATCGTCCGCCGCGCCGCGTGGCCCTGATCGTGTTGGTGATCGTCGCCGCGGGCGGATGCCTGGCTCTCGGCTATTGGCAATGGACACGCTTCGAAGCGGTCGGCGGTAACGGGCAGAATCTCGGCTACGCGTTCCAGTGGCCGGCCTTCGCGTTCTTCTGCATCTACGCGTACCGGCGATTCGTCAAGCTCGAGGCCGTAGAGGCTCAGGCCGACGACCCGGACGGCGCCCCGGCGTCGAACCCCGAGGAACCCACAGAGATCCCGGCGGATCTTCTGCCGAGCCGCCCGAAGGTCGCGATCGACGAGTCCGAGGACGCCGGAGACGATCTCGAGGCGAAGCAGGTCCAGGAGTACAACGAATACCTCGCGCAGCTCTCGCGCGGGTCCGATAGGAGCGGTCAGTGAGCACCACCCCCGAGGCGTCCGATCAGGCAGCCGCGACCCCCCGCAACGTCAGCGACGCAGATCGCAAGAAGATCGGCTCCGCGTTGCTGCGGTATCGCGTTCTCGCGTACGCCACCGGTATCTGGCTGCTCGTCCTCACCGGCGAGATGATCGCGAAGTACGTCATCGGCATCGAGAACGTGCCGTCGTGGATCGCGATCGTGCACGGTTGGGTGTATGCGGTCTACCTCGTACTCACCTTCGACCTGTCGATCAAGGTGCGCTGGCCGGTCTCCCGCACCATCGGGACGCTGCTCGCGGGCACCGTCCCGTTCCTGTCGTTCTACGTCGAACACCAGCGCACCAAGCAGGTCAAGGCCGACTTCGGGGTCTGACCGACCCCGGCCACCCACGATCAACGCGTGGGTAGCCGCACCACCTGCACGAAGAACTCGTCGATCTGTTTGACGGCCTTGATGAACTGGTCGAGGTCGACAGGTTTCGTGACGTATGCGTTGGCGTGCAACCGGTAGCTGCGCAGAATGTCCTCTTCGGCGGACGACGTGGTGAGCACGACCACCGGGATCGGCGCGAGGTCGGGGTCGGACTTGATCTGCTCGAGCACCTGCCGGCCGTCGTACTTCGGCAGATTCAGGTCGAGCAGGATCAGGTCCGGCTTGGGTGCATCAGCGTGAGCGCCTCGGCGATAGAGGAAGTCGAGTGCCTCCTCACCGTCGCGGGCAACGTGCAAGGAGTTTCCGATCTTGTTGTCCTCGAACGCTTCACGCGTCATCAGTTCGTCTCCGGGATCGTCCTCCACGAGCAGGACATCGATCGGCTTACCGGTAGGGGTCATGCTGATGCTCCTTCCAGAGCAGTGTCGGTCGCAGGTTCTTCATCGGCCTCGACCGGGATTGTGAAGCAGAAGCGAGTACCGTCGGTGTGCGCGCGGTCGATCCAGATCTCGCCACCGTGGTAATCCACGATCTTGCGGCAGAGTGCCAGTCCGATGCCGGTGCCTCCATAGGTTTCCCGACCGTGCAGACGCTGGAAGATGACGAACACCTTCTCCGCGAACTCTTCGGCGATACCGATACCGTTGTCCGTCACGCTCACCGTCCACACGGCGTCGGTCTGCTCGAATGCGATGTGCACCACCGGAGTCCTGTCGGGATGCCGGAATTTGATCGCGTTTCCTACCAGGTTCTGCCACAACATGGTCAGCAGAGTCGGATCTCCGAGGACTTCCGGGAGTGATTCTGGACGTTCGATCACGGCCTCCGAATCCTCGAGGGCTTGTTCGAGGTTGCTCAGAGCCGAATCGAGTGCCCGGTCGAGACCGACACGTACGTGCGCGTCGCTGACCCGCCCGACGCGTGAGAACGTGAGCAGATCGTTGATGAGCACCTGCATCCGCTTGGCGCCGTCCACCGCGAAGTCGATGTATTGGACGCCGCGCTCGTCGAGTTTGTCGCCGTATCGCTTCTCGAGCAGCTGGCAGAACGACGCGACCTTCCGAAGCGGCTCCTGCAGATCGTGCGACGCGACATACGCGAACTGTTCGAGTTCGGCGTTGGACCGGCGCAGGTCGATCGCCTGACTTTCGACCTGCTCGTGACGCTCGCGGGAGATCGTGAGTTCCGCTGCGAGCCGCTCACGCATGCCGTCGACATCCGCGGCGAGTGCCCTGATGTCTGCCGGTCCCTGCGGGATGATCTGCTCGTCGAATCTGCCTCCGGCGACCATGCGGGTCTGCTCCCGCAATCTGTCCAGTGGACGCACAACGAGAATCTGAACGAGCACGGTGACACCCACACCGCTGAGCAGAAATGCCGCAACCATGAAGCCGAGGACACGATCGCGCACGGTCCGCACATGCTCGAGTTCGGCGATACCTTGTGCTCTGACCTCCTCCAGATGCTTGTTCTGGATCTCGAACAGGGCCCGCAACTCGTCGAATTCCACACTGCCCGCTTCGACAGCGCCGACATCCACAGGCTGCGGATCGCCCGGGACCACGTTACTGACGAGGGGAAGGGTGTAGATCCTGCGCCATTCGTCCGCCGCGTTCTCGATTGCACCGAGGTCGTCGAGCAGCGGCCCTTCCACCCCGGGCATCGGCCCGGGACGCTCGATCAGCGCACGCATCGTGTCGGCGGCGTCCTGTTCCTCGGCCCGTCCGGTCTCGTATGGTCCGAGGAACTCGGGATCGGCGGTGATGATGTACCCGCGCGCCCCCGTCTCCTGACTGATCAACGCTGCTTGAAGCCGGTGGGCCTCGACTCGTGCGGGTTGCAGCACATCCCTCAGGTAATTGGAGACCTCGGTGGTACGGGACAGGAAGTGGCTACCGACAACGGTGCCGATCACCACAAGCACCCCCATGAAACCGAGCACCAGGAGAATCCAGCCCTGCACTGTCACCTGGGATCGTCGCGTCGTCTGCGGTGCCCCGCTCGGCACGTCCGAGGCTTCGGTGTCTGTCGGGTTCGTCATTCGGCCGGTGTCGCTTTCCCGTTCCATCGCACATGCACGACTGCTACGTCGTCGGTCAATCCGCCGTGGGCATCGGCGAGCTCTTCCGCACCCTGGATGAGAGTGTCGGCGAAGTCGTCGGGTGCGAGGTGCCCGCACCGGCGGGCGAGCTCGAGGAGTCCTTCTTCGCCGAGTCTCTGGCGTCCGGCGCCGGTGTGGCCTTCGAAGAGTCCATCGGTGAACAACACGACAGCTCCCTCGGCGGGCAGCTCCAGTCTGTGAACCGGCCACGACGCCGAACCGGGCAGGAGTCCCAGAGCGGGCCCACCGGGCGCTTCGACCCACTCCACCTCACGTCCACGACGCACGAGAATCCCGGGGTGGCCTGCTCGCATCACCGTGAAGGTTCGGCGATCGGGCGTCATGGCAAGGCTGGTGACGGTCGCGAAAACCCGGTCGGCCGCTCGCTCTGCGACAAGGATCTCTTCGAGCTTCGCCAACTGCCGTTCTCCGCTGATGCCGGTGAGAACGAGTGTGCGCCACGCGATTCGCAAACCGACGCCGAGGGCGGCCTCGTCCGGGCCGTGCCCTGCGACATCGCCGACGAGAACATGAACGGTGCCGTCTCCGGTCTGCACCACGTCGTAGAAGTCACCTCCGAGAAGGGCGGAGGCACGCCCCGGGCGGTAACGCGAGACCACTTCGAATTCGTCGGTGCACAACAGCGGGGATGGCAGCAGCCCACGCTCGAGTCGGGCGTTCTCTTGGGCGTGCAGCTGGCTGGCCTGCAACGCAGCGGCGTTCTGTTCGGCTTGTTTGCGCTGGATCGCGTAACTCACTGCGCGCCCGAACAGCTCCGGCTCGACTCTGCCCTTCACGAGGTAGTCCTGAGCGCCGACAGCTACGGCTGCGAGTCCGGTCTCTTCCTCCGCCATACCGGTGAGCACGACGATGGGGACGGATTCGGCGTATTCCTGTACCCGTGCGACAGCTTCGAGTCCGTGCGCGTCCGGGAGGTGGAGATCGAGCAACACGCAGTCGGGTAGTCCGGCCGCGAGAGCGTCACGTGCGGCAGCGAGCGACTGCACCCACACGACGTTCATCTCGGGCGCACTGTCCGCGACGAGTTCCTCGACGAGTAACGCGTCGCCGGCGTCGTCCTCGATCAGCAACAAGGACGCGGGTGATCCCGAGTTGTGCGGTCGTCCATGCGTGTGCACGGCGGTCGTCCTTCCTTCGGCGGTGGATCCCTCCCGAGGATCGGCACACCGCCGACGCCACCGTTGAACAATACCCAACCTTCTCGTACACATGTGCGCACGTCCTCAGGGCCTCTGCCTGTGCGTCTCGCATGTCCGGGCGCCATCCTGCATGATGGCCACGTGAATGAACGATCGAGCGAACATCCGCATATGGGCCTGAAGACGACCCGCTCGGATTCCGTCGCGGTGTTGTCGGTGAGTGGCGATGTCGACTTGTCGAGCGCTCCGTTGCTGGAAGAGGAAGCTCTCGGGTTGCTCGACGAGGATCTGTCCGGCCTGATCGTCGATCTCACCGATGTGCATTTCCTCGCGTCGATGGGTATGGCACTACTTGTGGACCTGTCCAAGCGCGCGGCCGACAGCGTCGCCTTCGCCGTGGTAGCAGAGGGCAACGCCACCGCGCGGCCGCTGGAGCTGCTCGGGCTCGGCGATGTCCTCTCCATCCATCCGCGCCTCGAGGACGCGCTCGCAGCCGTGAAGCCGGCGGAGATGCCTGAGAAGTAGGCAACTGCGCACGCGCTGTCCGTCTAGAACCGAGGAGCCATGCAGACTCACACCGACGGGTCCGCATCGTTCACCTCCGGGGGGATCTTCTTCCGGGGTGTGCGCGCGGACGCGACTCAGATCGCCGGCCTGCGCCAGGCTGTACGGCAATGGTTGGGGACTCTGCACCTCGAACCGGACCACGAGCATGATGTGGTGTTGGCCAGCTACGAGGCGCTGGCCAATGCGGTGGAGCATGCCTACTCGGCCGACGACGAGATGGCCACGGTAGACCTGGAAGTGACTTTTCGACCGCACGAGCGTCATCTCGAGGTGACTGTCGCCGATCACGGGCGGTGGCGCGACGCAATCCACGATCCGAATGCCTCGCGCGGGCACGGTCTCGCCCTGATTCGTAAACTCACGACGGAGATGGTGGTCACCCCGGGGTCGGACGGTACCCACGTCGCGATGCGCTGGGCGCTCTGACCATCGATGAGGTCCGGAATTCCGGACCTCCTCCCCCGGGCTCGATCTTGCTCAGAGTTCGAGGGCTCCGACGTCGGCGCGAGCACCCGCGAATTTGAGCCGGAGTTCTCGTCGTGCAGCCCGGTCGCCGAGATACTCCAGGAAACGCCGCCCCTCCGGTGTCCTCTTGATCAGCGTCGACTTCACGATGTTCTTCGCGATGACCGGTGCGACCGCCACAGGCGGTAGCGTCGGCAACCCCAGATCTTCGAGACCTCGTTTGCCGAGGAAGAATCGAAGCATGCTCAGCAGTCTCAGTCGCTCGTATCGACCGACCAGACCCGAGAATCTCCCGTAGTCGAGGGTGCGGTGACAGTCGACGAGAGCGCGGGAGAGGGCGGCCCCCGCGGGCGTGACGTCGTCCTGCACCAGCACGACGTGGTAGTTGAAGTGGTGTTGTTCGCGCTCCGTATCGAAAAGGAAGTCGTCATCGACGCCCATGAGCCATCCGATGTACTTCCACATGTGCATGATCGCGGCGGATTCCTCACGCGTGACCCGATAGCCGAGGGCGCGCGCGCCGATCAGTAGCGTGCCGTTGAACAATCCGAGTGTTGCGGCCTGGTCGGTCTGGTTGATGGGCAGTCCCCAGTGCTCGACGTCCCAACGGCCGTTCGTTTCGAACCGCTGGTTGACGAGGGCGTGCATGGCGCGCACATGCACGGTGAGCTTGAATCCGTCGCCATCACGACGCATGGCGCCGGGCTCCCCCACCGCGGTGCCCCACTTCTGGGTTTCGCCGAGGCGTCGCATCGCAGTGGATCCGGTCAGGCCGCCGGTTTCGACCAGGAGGTCGGGAGGTCCACCGAATCGGTAACCACCGATGAGCGCGAGTTGTAGCAGCACGTCGTTGCGTGTCCGCCCGATCCGCCGGAATGCGCGTGCTCCTCTGTCCAGCAGGTTCCAGTCCACCCAGTCGGGAACCTGCTCGACGTGTGAGAAGAATGCGCGGAGGGCCGCGGGGGCGTTCGGGACGGTGTCGGCCCCGTGCTCGAGTGCCTGATGGAACTGGCGCATGGTGACGCGCTCGGGGTCGTTGCGGTCGAGGCGCATGGCCTGTACGAGAGCGGCGCCCACCTCGTCGCGGGCATACATGCGGCGTCCGATCCGGTCGAGCAGTTCGTCGTCGACCTCGCGAATCTTCGCGAAACGCGTCAGAGGCCTGCCGATGGCTTCGTTACGGGGTCGGTTGCCCTCGTAGCGGCTCGGGTACGGGGATGCCTCGAGGTGCGTGTCGAGTTCCTGCGTCGTCATGTCGCTATGCTCACACGAGTGATTACTCGCATTCAATTCGCATTTCAGGCCGCGACATGACCTCGCCGGAACGACGCCGAACCCGCCGGGCACCTCGACAGGATCGCTCACGCGCAATGGTCGAGCGCATCATCGACGCAGGCCGGGCCGTACTGCTCGAACGCGGCTACGACGGTGCATCCACCAATCGCATCGCGGCGCAAGCACACATCAGTCCCGGGTCGTTGTACCAGTACTTCCCGGACAAGGACGCGATCGTCGCCGAGGTCGTAGACAGATGGACTGCGGAGTTGCACACTCGCATTTCGCGTGTGTTCACGAGGGCGCTGGAAGGCCCTGCGGAAGACTTGTCGGTGCGCGAGACACTCCTCGAATTATTGGACGCGCTCGGCGAGAATCCGCGACTGCTCCGCGTGTTGATCGAAGAGTTGCCCAAAGCTCCCGACAGTCGCCTCTCCGATTTCGAGAAGCGAATCGATGCGCTGCTCGGAATGTGGCTGCGGTTCCACCTCACCGACCGCGGTTCTCGTCCTGTCGACGCGATCGCGTGGATGTTGGTGCGCACCGTGGAGAACGTCGCGGTGTCCTACGTTCTGGAACAGCCGGACATCACCCGCGAGCAGGTGGCCGACGAACTCACCGCGATGGTCACCGCGTACCTACGTGAGATGACCGGTGGCGGGTAGCGCGTCCGGGGTGGATGCCCGGGATGCGGCAAGTCGCATCCCGGGCCGAGGGATCAGCCCGAGAATGCGGCGAGGGCGGGCACCAGCAAGGTGAGCGCGCGACCCCGGTGCGACGCGGCGTCCTTCTCTTCGGCGCTGAGTTCCGCTGCAGTGCGGTGCTCCCCTTCGGGCACGAAGACGGGGTCGTAGCCGAATCCGTTCTCGCCGCGTGGGGAACGGGCGATCGCGCCACGCCATTCACCGCGCACCACGGTCACCGCGACGTCGTCGCCGTCGGGGACTGCGAAGGCGCAGGCGGACACGAAGGCTGCCCCGCGCCGCGGATCGGGTACATCGCTCATCTGTGCGAGCACGAGCGCGGTGTTCGCAGCGTCCTCACCGTGAGTGCCGCTCCAACGCGCCGACAGCACACCGGGCATTCCCCGCAGCGCGTCGACCTCGAGACCGGAGTCGTCCGCGATGCACGCCATCCCGGTCGCGCGAGCGCCGTCTCGTGCTTTCGCGGCCGCGTTCTCCTCGAACGTCGCGCCGGTCTCGGGGGCCTCGGGGTATGGCGGGACTGCATCGAGACCGACCAGTTCGATCCCCGCGATGTCCGCCGCGTCGAGGACCCGCCGCAACTCTCGGAGCTTCTTCGCGTTCCGGCTCGCCACGAGCACCCGCGTGGCCATGTCAGGCACCGAACTTCTTCTTCGCCGGCTCGGCGACGAGGGGTTCGGGCAGAACACCCGGGTACGGCTGCTCGAGGACCTCACGCTGGATGCGGCACAGTTCTTCGATGCCACCGAGCGCCGAGTCGAGCAGTTTGTCGAGAGTCGTGCGAGGGAAGGTGGCACCCTCGCCGGTGCCCTGGATCTCGACGAGGGTTCCGGTGTCGGTGGCGATGACGTTCATGTCCACCTCTGCGCGCGAGTCCTCCTCGTACGGCAGGTCGAGCCGGACTCGGCCGTCGACGACACCGACGCTGATGGCCGCGATCTGGCACGAGAGCGGCTGCGGGTCCGCGAGGCGACCTGCCGCGCGGAGCCAGGTGACCGCGTCGGCGAGTGCCACGTAGGCGCCTGTGATGGCCGCGGTTCGGGTTCCTCCGTCGGCCTGCAGGACGTCGCAGTCGAGGGCGATGGTGTTCTCACCGATGGCGGCGAGGTCGATGCACGCCCGCAAGGAGCGACCGACGAGCCGGCTGATCTCCTGGGTACGACCGCCGACCTTGCCTTTGACCGATTCACGTCCGCTGCGGGTATGGGTTGCGGCGGGCAGCATCGCGTACTCGGCGGTGAGCCAGCCCAGACCCGATCCGCGACGCCACCGCGGCACTCCTTCTTCGACGCTAGCGGTGCACATCACGCGGGTCTGTCCGAATTCGACGAGGACCGAACCCGCGGGGTGGTTGGTGAACCCCCGGGTGATCTTGATGTTGCGGAGTTGGTCGTCTTCCCTGCCGTCTGCTCGTGTCGTCACCCGGACGAGCCTAGGGGATGCGTGTCGAACCGACTCGGAGGACCGCTTCAGATGCGGTACACGTCTCCGGAGGTCACTGCATGTACCGGACCGTGGAACTCGGCCTTCGCCTCCGCGATGACGTCCTCGCGAGACGTCCACGGGGGGATGTGGGTGAGCAGCAGTTCGCCGACCCCGGCACGGGCGGCGACCTGCCCTGCCTCGGTTCCCGAGAGATGGATGCCTTCGGGCCGCGCCCCGGGCGCGTGGGTCCAGGACGCTTCGGACAGCAGGACGTCCGCGCCACGGGCCAGCTCGACCACCTGATCGCACATGCCTGTGTCACCGGTGTAGACGAGTGTGCGACCGGAGTCGCTGGTGATGCGGAATCCGTAGGCCTCGGGTGGATGGTTGACCTTGGTGGGACTGATGGTGAGCGCACCGAAGCGGAACGTTCCGCCGTCGTTCAGGGGTCGTACGTCGAGGGTGTCGGAGACGTCATCCACCTCTCCGGCCACCTCGGCCGATGCGACACCGAGGCGTTGCGCGGTGCCGGCAGGACCGTAGACCTGGACCCTGCCGACGGGGGCATTCGGGGAGTAGCGGCGCCACACGAGGAGACCCGGAATGTCGAGGCAGTGGTCGGCGTGCAGGTGCGACAGGAGTACGGACACTTCGCCGGGGTCGGCGTGGCGTTGCAGTGCTCCGAGCACTCCCGGTCCGAAGTCGATGACCAGGGGCGGGGTGTCGGGCGCGGTGAGCAGGTACCCGGATGCGGGAGAATCCGGCCCGGCCACACTGCCCGAGCACCCCAGAACGGTCATGCGCATATGGCTCATGCTGCCATGCCGAAGGGCTCCGATGAAGCCAACACCCGGTTTCCGGCCGGACTCACAATGACAACGGAGCTGTGACCCAGGGTTCGACACCCGGTCGGGGCGTGACGGCCGTCGCTGTGCTCAGTGCACCCGGTCTGCGGTTCTCACCGATCGTGCGCGGCGCGCATCCGACGAGAGCACCCACGCCGCAATGACTCCGCCGATGGCTCCGAAGAGATGCCCCTGCCACGACACGAACGGATCGCTGGGAAGGACACCCCACAGCATGCCGCCGTAGAAGAACAGCACAACCAGCCCGAGCACGATCTGTCCGCCCTTGCGGGTGAAGATCCCGCGGATGATCAGGTAGGTCAGCCAGCCGAAGATGAGCGAGGACGCGCCGATGTGAGTGTCCCCGGAGCCGGCGAACAGCCAGGTACCGACACCGGCGACCACCCAGATGCTGGCGGTCGCCACGATGCCGCGGGTGATTCCCGACGACCACAGGACGAGGAAACCGAGGACGAGCGCGGGCACCGTGTTTGCGGTCAGGTGCGTCCAGTCACCGTGCAGGATGGGAGCGAACAGGATCCCCCAGAGTCCATCGCCGGTGCGCGCTTCGATTCCGGCGTTCTCGAAGTTCGCGGGCAGGATCCGGTCGACGATCTCGACGACGTAGAGGAACGCGACGAAGCCGCCGATCCACAGTCCGGAACGCAGCCACGTCGGCCGTTCGGTCGGTGGTGTACCTGTCGGGATGGTCATGCGTCCATTGTGACGTCTGTCCGGGTGACGTGTGGGTCTGTCGTGGTCACAGGGTCCGGGCGGACGGGAAGATGTCGAAATAGGACGGGATTCCTGCGATGGATTCGGCTGCGAGCACGGCGTCGACGATGGCGCGTTCGACCGCGTCGGCCGCGGCGACGCAGACGGCAGCGAGAATCGGCAGGTCGGCGGGGAAGGCGTCGGGCACGCCCTCCGGTGGTGGGAGCTCCGCGGTGCCGGTGGAGAGCGCGAAGAGCGTGTCGCCGTCGAGAGGCGAGTGTGCGGGTCGGATCGCCCGGGCCAGCCCGTCGTGTCCGGCCACGGCTACCCGGCGACACGCAGCTTTCGTCAGGGGTGCGTCGGTGGCGACGACACCGATGGTCGTGTTGAGCACAGTGCCTTTGTTGCCGAGCGCATTGGCGGCGGCGAGTTCGTCGGCATCAGGGACGCCGAGCCCGAGTTCGGCGGCGCGAACCGCGTCGAGCCCCCACGGTAGACCGGTGTGGGGGTCGAAGACCGACCCGACAGGATTCGCCACGACCAGCGCGGCGACGGTGACACCCGCCGCGGGCCCCGCAGTGAGGCGGACGCTCCCGGTACCGATGCCGCCTTTGAGAACACCGGCTCGTGCTGCGGTTCCAGCACCGACCGAACCTCGCCGTAGTTCCGTGTCGGTGGCCGCCACGGCCGCCGCGTGGCCGCTGTCGGCAGTCGGTCGGGTGTGCCAACGCCCGACGGGCAGATCGAAGATCACCGCGCCGGGGACGATCGGCACCACGGCACCGGGCGCGCCCATCGGGATTCCGCGGCCCTGTTCCTCGAGATAGCGCATCACTCCGTCTGCGGCAGCCAGGCCGAACGCGCTTCCCCCGGTGAGCAGGACGGCGTCGACGTGCTGAACCGAGTGACTCGGGTCGAGCAGGTCGGTTTCGCGGGTGCCCGGCCCTCCGCCGCGCACATCGACCGCCCCGACCGTGGGTCGGTCCGCGAGGATCACGGTGCAGCCGGTGGCGGCTCCGGTGCCGGGTTGCTCTCCGGCGACGGTGACGTGGTCGTCGAGTTGCTGCCAGTGCCCGACACGAAGGCCCGGCACGTCGAGCAGGGAATCCGTGGGGCCGGGGGTCATGGCAGCAGTGCCTGGACGAGCGAGTCCTGCATCCAGGTCAGCCAGTGGTAGACGTCGAGGTGCGGTGCGCGGGGGTCGTCGTCATCGAGGGTTTCGGGAGTGTCGGCGTCGATGCCGAGCGTGGTACCCAACGCGAGTCGTACGTCGTTGAGCCCGTACAGCCAGGCTTCGGCCTGTTCCGGGTTGAGAACGACCTTTCCGCCGTCCTCGGGAACGGTCCGAAGGATGACGGCTCCGGCGGCCAGTTTCGCGTCGATGATGCTCGGCTCGTGGAGGCTGCGGAGCGCACCGTTGAGGTCGCCGGCCTCGTCGTCGGGGTTGACTTCGGCGTCCGCGTCGGGTCGGTGGAAATCGGGAAGCAGACGCTCGAGCGCGGGTATCTCGGGTGGGGTCGAGTTACCTGTGCGCAGCCCGGTGAGTTCCGCCAGATCGTCCTGAGGTGCCTGCGCGGAACGATCCTCGAGCATCCCGAGCACCGATGCGACGAGGGAGCGCAGTACGGAGGCCTCGTGGCCGTCCATCTCCGAGCGAAGTTTGGGGCCGCTCAGCGAATTCTTCCTGGTCCACTGCCGCACGTCGGTCGGATCCTCCTGTAGGCGCCTTATTCGTCTCGTTGCATCGTGGCCCACAGCCCTGCGGCATGTAGACGCTGTACATCGTGTTCCATCTTGTCACGGGACCCACTCGACACAACGGCTCTACCTTCGTTGTGCACCTTGAGCATGAGTTCGGTGGCTTTGGCCTTGCTGTAGCCGAAAAGCTTCTGGAAGATGAACGTCACATAGTGCATGAGGTTGACGGGGTCGTCCCACACAACCGTCACCCACGGTCGATCGACCGCCTCGGCTTCTTCGACGACTTCCGCTTCGGCAGGCATGGCCTGGCCCGCGGTGATCAAGTGGACGTCGAGGGGGGTTGTCCTGGAACACGGCGCCATGCGTCAAGGGTACGGCGTTCTCGCGGCTCGAAAAACCCGCCGTCACCGCGCTCGCTCTAGAGTGAGCGGATGGCTGTCACATCCGCCGGTACGAAGCCGGTGAGCACCGCACTGTTCACGGACAAATACGAACTGACGATGCTCGAAGCCGCACTGGCCGACGGCTCCGGCAGCCGGCCCTGCGTCTTCGAATTGTTCGCCCGCAAGCTTCCGGCCGGCCGCCGGTACGGTGTGGTCGCGGGCACCGGGCGGTTGCTCGATGCTCTACCTGCATTCCGATTCGGCGACGCCGAACTCGCTGTGGCGGCGGAGTTCCTCGAACCGTCGACCGTCGACTGGTTGCGCAATTTCCGGTTCAGCGGCGACATCGACGGCTATCGCGAAGGCGACTTCTATTTTCCCGGCTCGCCGATCCTGTCCGTCCACGGCACGTTCGCCGAATGCGTCCTGCTCGAGACGCTGGCTCTGTCGATCTTCAATCACGACAGCGCTATCGCATCCGCTGCGGCGCGCATGGTGAGCGTGGCCGACGGCCGCACATTGATCGAGATGGGTTCGCGCCGCGCGCACGAGGAAGCAGCCGTATCGGCAGCGCGCGCGGCGTACCTTGCGGGATTCGACTCGACATCCAACCTCGAAGCCGCGCGTCGCTACGGTGTTCCCGCAGCCGGAACCGCTGCCCACGCGTTCACGCTTCTGCACACCACTGCGCACGGCCGCGACGAGGCGTCGGCGTTCCGCAGTCAGATCGAGTCGCTCGGTGTCGGTACGACCCTGCTCGTCGACACCTACGACATCACGCAGGGTGTGGCGACGGCGATCGAGGTGGCGGGTCCCGAGCTCGGTGGTGTCCGGATCGACTCCGGCGATCTCGGGGTCCTTGCACGTCAGGTGCGTAGGCAGCTCGACGGCCTCGGTGCTCGGCGGACGAAGATCGTCATGTCCGGCGACCTGGACGAATACGCAATCGCCGGACTGCGTGCCGAGCCGGTCGACGCCTACGGAGTGGGGACCTCCGCGGTCACGGGTTCGGGTGCACCGACCGCGGGAATGGTCTACAAGCTCGTCGAGGTCGACGGTATTCCGGTCGAGAAACGCAGTACGGCCAAGGAATCGCGGGGCGGCGCGAAGCGCGCCGTGCGGTACGCGCGCAGCACCGGCACCCTCGTCGAAGAGGTCGTCTACCCCGTACACCTCGAGGTGCCGACGGGTGAGGGTCGGTCTGCGACCGACCTGACGGTTCCGCTGGTTCGCGGTGGCGAGCCGGTCCCCGGTCTCCCTACCCTGGAGGACAGCAGGGAGTACCTGAGGCGTTCGATGGTGAGTCTGCCGTGGGAAGGGCTGACGATTTCGGCCGGCGACCCGGCGATTCCCACTCGTTTCGTGACTTCGACGGAGCAGAGGTGAGGTCGGTGCGAGCACTACTCGTGGTCGATGTGCAGAACGATTTCTGCGAGGGCGGCGCGCTCGCGGTGACCGGTGGCACCGCGGTCGCTTCCGCCATCACGTGTTTCCTCACCGAGCGTGGGGACGATTACTCCCATGTGGTCGCAACACGCGACCATCACATCGATCCGGGTGAGCACTTCTCGGACGAGCCCGACTTCGTCGATACCTGGCCGCCGCACTGTCGCGCTGATTCCGTCGGGGCCCGGTTCCATCCGGATCTGGAGCTGTCCCGGATCGAAGCGGTGTTCTCGAAGGGCGCGTACGAGGCCGCGTATTCCGGTTTCGAAGGTGTCGACGAGTCGGGGCAGCCCCTCGCGCAGTGGTTGCGCGAGCGCGGTGTGACGGACGTCGACGTCGTCGGGATCGCCACCGATCATTGTGTGCGTGCGACCGCGTTGGATGCCGTCGAGGCGGGATTCGGGACGCGGGTGCTGCTGGGGTACACGGCCGGTGTCGCCGAGGCGACCGTCGAGTCCGCGCTCGATCAGATGCGCAGCGCAGGCGTCGAGCTGGTCGAATGGGTCGGCGCCGAAATCTGACGGTGGGTCCCGCTACCCTGGCTCGGTGCCTGAACTCCCCGATGTCCCCGAATTGCTACGTACCGCGGTGCACGCTCTGGGCGGTAGGGAGCGGCGCAATCAGCTGACCATGGCGTCCGCGGTCGCACACAGCATCGACACCGGTGAGCACCTCGCGGTGCAGGCGGGCACCGGCACGGGCAAGTCGCTCGCGTACCTCGTTCCGAGCATCCGGTACGCGGTACAGACCGGCCGCACGGTTGTCGTGTCCACCGCGACGATCGCGCTGCAACGTCAGCTCGTCGACCGCGATCTTCCGCGTCTCGCCGAGGCACTCGAGGACGCCCTCGGCCGGAGACCTCGCTTCGCGATCCTCAAGGGCCGCGGAAACTATCTCTGCCTGAACAAGATCCACACGGGTCTCGCCGAGGAGGCACCGGCCGAGGCCCAGCTCTTCGACGCGTTCACACTCTCACGCATCGGCCGCGAGGTGCGCCGCGTGACGGAATGGTCGTCGAGCACGGAAACCGGCGACCGCGACGACCTCTCCCCTGGCGTCTCCGACCAGGCGTGGCGTCAGCTCAGTGTCACCGCACGCGAATGCCTCGGCAAGGCACGCTGCCCGGTCAGCGACGATTGCTTCGCCGAGATCGCACGCACCGAGGCCTCACAGGTCGATGTGGTGGTCACCAACCACGCGCTTCTCGCGATCGACGCCATCACGGGGCTCGCGATCCTGCCCGAACACGACGTCGTGGTCATCGACGAAGCGCACGAACTCGTCGACCGGGTCACGGGCGTCGCCACCGCCGAGTTGTCGGGCAGCAGTATCTCCGCAGCCGCGCGGCGCTGCGTCAAACTCGTCGAGGACGAGGACGTCGACCGGCTCGAAGGTGCTGCCGAGAACTGGGAGTCGCTGCTCGAGGAGCTTCCTGCCGCGCGGTGGGATTCGATGCCCGAGGGCGCGGCAGCTGCTCTGGCGTCGATCCGCGATGCCGCGTGGGCCGTGCATACCGCAATCGGGCCGGCGAAGCCCGGCACCGACCCGGAGGCCGCTGCAGCCCGCAGCCAGGCTCTCTCCGAGATCGACGACGTGCACGATTGCGCGGTGCGGGCTTTGACGACGTTCGAGCAGCCCGATCCCGCACAACGTCAGGATGTGGTGTGGCTGGCGGCCGACGAGTTCCGCGGCAATGTGCGCCGCACGGTGCGGATCGCGCCGTTGTCGGTCGGGGGTCTGCTGAGGTCTCGACTGTTCAGCGAGTCGACGGTGGTGCTCACCTCTGCGACGCTCACGGTCGGCGGATCGTTCGACGGTCTGGCCGTCAATTGGGGGCTGCCCCCGCAGGCCCTGTCACGCAGCGAGACCACTGCCGCATCGGGGGCCGAACCACCCGCCGACAACAGTGATCCGAAGTGGAATGCCGTTGATGTCGGATCCCCGTTCGATCACGCCAAATCCGGGATTCTGTACATCGCGAAGCACCTGACGCCTCCCGGCCGCGACGGGCTGTCACCGTCTCATCTCGACGAGATCGCCGAGCTGGTCACGGCCGCGGGTGGTCGCACGCTGGGTCTGTTCTCGTCGATGCGGGCGGCGAAGGCCGCCACCGAAGCTCTGCGCGAGCGGATCGACACCCCGATTCTGTGCCAGGGCGACGATTCCACGGGTGCGTTGGTCGACAAGTTCGCGGCCGACGAAGCGACGTCGCTGTTCGGCACCCTGTCGCTGTGGCAGGGCGTCGATGTGCCGGGCCGGTCGCTCTCGCTCGTCCTCATCGACCGGATTCCGTTCCCCCGCCCCGACGATCCGCTGCTGGTCGCCCGGCAGCGTGCCGTCGAGTCCCGCGGCGGCAACGGGTTCATGGCCGTCGCAGCGAACCATGCTGCACTACTGCTCGCTCAGGGTGTCGGCAGGTTGTTGCGGTCGACCGACGATCGAGGGGTCGTTGCCGTGCTCGACTCGCGCCTGGCCACGGCCCGTTACGGTGGCTATCTGCGCGCATCGCTCCCGCCGTTCTGGGAGACCGCCGACCCTCAGGTCGCCCGCAAGTCGCTCTCCCGGCTCACCGGTTCGTGAAGGTGTGGTTCCGGAGCCCGGATTCCGAGCCAGGATTCCGGGCCCGGAACCACACTTTCTCGACTTACGGCAGTGCGACCATGCCGAACTCGGCTGGGGTCGCCATCAGGTCGTGGTGCGGGAGTACCCGGACGGTGTATCCGACCGCCCCGGAGAGTGGCAGCGGTACGTCGACGGTGAACTCTTCCCCGAGCGGGTCGGAGCCGGAGTGTTTCATCGCCACCGTCACTGTGTCCGTGAGGGTGTCGTCCGATCCGACCTTGCCGAACACCGCCTGTACCTGCACATCGTCGGGCGACAGTCCGCCGAGTTGGACGTGGGCGATCAGGCCGAGGCTCGATCCGATCACCGGGCTTTCCGGCAATCCGTGACTGTCGACCTGCGCGACCCGTACCGCCGGCCATGCGGAGTCGATGCGATGCCGGTAATCGGCCAGCGCCTTGGCCCCCGCGAAGTCGTCGGCGACGATTTCGCGCGCCGCCTCCGCAGCGGGTGTGTAGTAGTCGACGGCGTAGTCGCGCACCATGCGTGAGGCGAGGACCTTGGGCCCGAGGTTCTCCAGGGTATGACGCACCATCTCGATCCATCGGGTGGGCACGTCTTGATCATCACGCTCGTAGAAGCGGGGCAGTACCGAGCGTTCGAGCAGCTCGTACAGGGCTCCGGCTTCGAGGTCGTCGCGTCGTACGTCGTCGACGCCGTCGGCGGTCGGGATGGCCCATCCGTTCTCGCCGTCGAACATCTCGTCCCACCATCCGTCGCGGATGGACAGGTTCAGTCCGCCGTTGAGCGCAGATTTCATGCCCGACGTTCCGCATGCTTCGAGCGGGCGCAGCGGGTTGTTGAGCCAGACGTCGCATCCCCAGTACAGGAAGCGCGCCATCGACATGTCGTAGTCGGGCAGGAACACTATGCGGTGCCGCACGTCGTGTTGGTCGGCGAAGCGCACGATCTGCTGTATCAGACCCTTTCCGCCGTCGTCGGCGGGATGGCTCTTGCCTGCGACGACGAGCTGCACGGGCCGTTCCTCGTCGAGCAGCAGGGCGCGCAGTCGTTCGGGGTCGCGCAGCATCAGTGTCAGCCGCTTGTAGGTGGGCACGCGGCGCGCGAAGCCGACGGTGAGGGCGCCCGGATCGAAGACGGTGCCGACCCACCCGAGCTCGGCCTCGGTGGCTCCGCGTTCGAGCCACGAGTTGCGCAGACGGCGTCGCACCTCGTCGACGAGCTGTCCGCGCAGCACGTTGCGGGTGGACCACAGTTCGGCCGGGTCGACACCCTGCAGCAGCTCCCAGCCGCGGGCTTCCTCGACGCGATCCGGGCCGGCGAGCCGATTGGCGAGGGTGATCCATTCGCGGGCGGCCCAGGTAGGTGCGTGGACGCCGTTGGTCACGGACCCGATAGGCACTTCGGCGGCATCGAATCCGGGCCACAGCCCCTCGAACATCCCTCGGCTGACCTCACCGTGCAGTCGGGACACACCGTTGGATCGCTGTCCGAGACGCAGACCCAGATGAGCCATGTTGAACACGTGGGGGTCGTCCTCGCGACCGAGCGCAAGGATCCGGTCGACCGGCAGGCCGGGCAGCAAAGCCGATTCGTTCTCTCCGTTGGGGCCCGCGAAGTAGTGACGAACGAGGTCGATCGGGAAACGGTCGATGCCTGCGGGCACCGGGGTGTGGGTGGTGAACACCGTTCCGGCCCGCACCGCGGCGAGGGCTTCGTCGAAGTCGAGGCCGGTGGTGGTGACGAGTTCGCGGATTCGTTCTGCCCCGAGGAACCCGGCGTGGCCCTCGTTCATGTGGAACACCTCGGGATCGGGAAGCCCGTGGATACGGGTATAGGCGCGCACGGCCCGCACCCCGCCGATGCCCGCGAGGATCTCCTGTTTGATGCGGTGGTCCTGCCCGCCGCCGTACAAGCGATCGGTGACCTTGCACATGTCCTCGTCGTTGCTCGCGATGTCGGAATCGAGGAGCAGCAGCGGCACGCGGCCCACCTGAGCGATCCACACCCGTGCATCGAGGGTGCGGGCACCGGGCACATCGACACGCACGAGCGCCGGGGTGCCGTCGGATTCGGTGAGGAGCCGCAGCGGCAGCCCCTGGGGGTCGTACGACGGGTAGTGCTCGAGCTGCCAGCCGTCGGCACTCAGCGACTGTTTGAAGTAGCCGGAGCGATACAGCAATCCGACGCCGATGAGTGGCACTCCCAGATCGGAGGCGGCCTTGAGGTGGTCGCCTGCGAGGATGCCGAGCCCGCCCGAGTAGTTCGGAAGGACCTCGGTGACACCGAATTCCATCGAGAAGTACGCGATGCCCTCTGGCAGGGCGGTGCCGCGTTCGCGTTGGAGCTGGTACCAGGCCGGGCGCGACAGATAGTGGTCGAGATCCGCGGCGGCCGCTTCGAGCCGCGCGAGGAATTCACTGTCGGTGGCCAATGCATCGAGCCGCGACGGAGCGATCTCACCGAGCAGTCGGACCGGGTCCTCGTCGACCTTCGCCCACAGTTCAGGGTCGATGGACGCGAACAAATCTTGTGTCTGCGGGTGCCACGACCAGCGCAGATTGGTTGTCAGTGCCTCCAGCGCGGCGAGCGGCTCGGGCAGGTGGGCTCGGACAGTGAACCGACGCAAGGCTTTCACCCCGCGAATCCTACCCAGGTTCTCTTGTGTGCGACGGGTGTGGAACTTGCGGCCGTCGAGCTCACTGCGGCGGGGCCGTCCGACACGTGCGACGGCCCCGCGACACACGCCACGGGGCCGTCAGTACTTCTACGGCCGACCCGCGCGCGGGTCGGCCGACGGGTCAGAGTCCGCCGAGCAGAAGGTGCAGCAAATCCCCGACAACCCCGATCAATCCGGCAACCAGACCCATGATGTTCATCCCTCCGTTTGCGCCCTGTCGGACGTCTGTGTGCATTACGAAATCGACGCTAGGTGGCGACGTATTGCCGTCCGGTCAACTGACGTAACCCGCGAGTAACGGATACGGGCAGTCATAACAAAGGGTGCGTTTCGCCCTTTCCGAATGCATGGCCGGGAACTCTGCTGCCGCCTGGAATAGGGTTGTGGTCGCACACCCACGGTTCATTTTCGGCGCGGGCCACCCGCCCGCCCCAGCGAACGGAGAACACGTGACAGGTCGTCTCGCCATCGACGACGTTCGGCCCGCGATCGACGGCGGGAGGTACCCGACCAAGGCTGTCACCGGTGAGGTCGTTCCTGTCTCGGCCGTAGTGTGGCGCGAGGGCCACGAGGCTCTTGCGGCGACGCTGGTGGTACGCGGTCCGGCCGCGGACCCCGAGACCATGGGCAAGCTCGTACGGATCCCCATGACACCGGGCCACGAACCCGACACGTTCAACGCGGTGTTCACCCCGACCAGCCCTGGCAGATGGACTTACCGTATCGAAGCCTGGAGCGATCCGATCGCCACGTGGCGTCACGCCGTCGAAGCGAAAATCGATGCGGGCCAGGGACCGGAGGATCTGGCCAACGACCTGGAGATCGGCGCGCAGCTGTTCGAGCGCACCTCAAAGGCGGCGCCCCGCGGGAGCCGGCCGGCGCTGCTCGCAGTGTCCGCCGCGCTCCGGTCGCATCGCACACTTGGCGAACGTGTCGCGCCTGCCTACTCTGCCGACGTCACCGAGGTCCTCCGCGCGCACCCACTGCGCGAGCTCGTCACCCGCGGTCGCGCGTACACGACGATCGTCGAGCGGCGCCGCGCGCTGTTCGGTTCGTGGTACGAGTTCTTCCCCAGGTCCACGGGGGGCTGGAACGATGACGGCACCCCGCGGCACGGCACGTTCGCGACAGCGGCTGCCGACCTTCCGCGCATCGCCGCGATGGGGTTCGACGTGGTGTATCTGCCGCCGATCCATCCGATCGGCAAGATCAACCGGAAGGGCCCGAACAACTCGTTGGTCGCGGGGCCCGACGATGTCGGATCGCCCTGGGCGATCGGGTCGGCAGAAGGCGGCCACGACGCTATCCACCCCGATTTGGGTACCGAGGAGGATTTCCGCGACTTCGTCACGCGTGCCCGCGAACTCGATCTCGAGGTTGCCCTCGACCTCGCGTTGCAGTGCGCACCGGATCACCCGTGGGCGCGGTCGCATCCCGAATGGTTCACGGTGCTGCCCGACGGAACGATCGCGTATGCGGAGAACCCGCCCAAGAAGTACCAGGACATCTACCCGATCAATTTCGATGTCGATCGTGACGGCATCTACGCCGAGGTGCTACGTGTGGTCCGGCACTGGATCGCAGCGGGAGTACGCATCTTCCGGGTCGACAATCCGCATACGAAGCCACCGGACTTCTGGGAGTGGCTGATCGAGGAGATCCGCAAGAGCGATCCGGATGTGGTGTTCCTCGCCGAGGCGTTCACCCGGCCCGCACGGATGTACGGTCTCGCGCGCCGCGGCTTCGCGCAGTCCTACACGTATTTCACGTGGCGGATCGCGAAATGGGAGCTCACCGAGTTCGGGTTGGAGATCGCAGGTAAGGCGGACGAGGCGCGGCCGAATCTGTTCGTCAACACCCCCGACATCCTCCACGAGTCGCTGCAGCACGGCGGTCCAGGAATGTTCGCACTGCGAGCAGCGTTGGCCGCAACCCTTTCGCCGACGTGGGGTGTGTACTCAGGTTACGAACTGTACGAGCATGTTCCGCTGCGACCCGGCAGCGAGGAGTATCTCGACTCGGAGAAGTACCAATTGCGTCCGAGGCGGTTCGACGACGCCCGCCGTCGCGGGGAATCCCTCGAGCCCTGGCTGACCGAGCTCAATCGGATCCGGCGGGCGCATCCGGCGCTACAGCAGCTCCGCAACATCACGTTCCACCACATCGACAACGACGCATTGATCGGGTACTCGAAGTTCGACCCGACGACCGGCGACACGGTGCTCACCATCGTCAACCTGAATCCGTATGCCGCGGAGCAGGGCACGATCTGGCTCGACATGCCCGCCCTCGGCCACGACTGGCACGACCATCTGCCGGTCTACGACGAAGTGAGCGGCGAGCAATACCACTGGGGCCAGGCCAATTTCGTACGGCTCGAACCGTGGCGATCGGTCGCTCACATCCTGGTGTTGCCGCGCATCGGAGTTCCCGTCCGCACAACTCTCGCGCACAGGAGGCAGCCGTGACCGTGCCGCCGTCAGCACCGCGTCACGCGCCGCATCCCGAGGAACTGGCACGCCTCGCAGCCGGCGAGCACCACGATCCCCATTCGATCCTCGGTGCGCATCCGCACCCCGAGGGCACGGTGTTCCGGGCGTTGCGGCCCGGCGCGCAGAAGGTCGAAGTGCGTGTGGGGGGAACGGATCATCCTCTCGAGTCGGTCGGACACGATGTGTTCAGCGCGTTGCTTCCGATACACGATCCCGCCGATTACCGGTTGGTCGTGACGTATCCGCTCGACTACACGGTGGTCGTCGCAGACGGGTACCGGTTTCTGCCCACTCTCGGCGAACTCGATCGCCATCTGATCAGTGAAGGTCGGCACGAGCGGTTGTGGGAAGTCCTGGGTGCCCACCCCCGCTCGTACGACACTCCCGACGGCACGGTCACCGGCACATCGTTTGCGGTGTGGGCTCCAGGTGCTCGTGGTGTGACGGTGATCGGCGACTTCGACCTGTGGGGCGGTGGTACCGCTCCGATGCGCGTTCTGGGGTCGAGCGGTGTGTGGGAGTTGTTCGTGCCCGGTGTCGAGCCGGGTCAGCTCTACAAGTATCGCGTCCACGGGCACGATGGTTCGATCCGTGACAAAGCCGATCCCATGGCATTCGCCACCGAGGTGCCACCGGCGACCGCGTCGGTGGTCACACGCAGCTCGCACGAGTGGCGCGATGAGCAGTGGCTCGCCTCGCGCGCCCAGGCCCAGCCCTGGCAGGAACCGATGAGTGTGTACGAGGTGCATCTCGGGTCGTGGCGTCCGGGACTGACCTATTCCGAGCTCGCCGACCAGCTGGCCGAATACGTGCGGGAAACCGGTTTCACCCATGTGGAACTCATGCCCGTCGCCGAGCATCCGTTCGGTGGGTCATGGGGTTACCAGGTCACCTCGTACTACGCGCCGACAGCGCGGTTCGGGACGCCCGACGAGTTCCGTGAGTTCGTCGATCGACTGCACGCCGCGAATGTCGGCGTGATCATGGACTGGGTGCCCGCGCACTTCCCGAAGGACGACTGGGCACTCGCCCGTTTCGACGGCACTCCGCTCTACGAACACGCCGATCCCCGGCGCGGCGAACAGCTCGATTGGGGTACCTATGTGTTCGACTACGGCCGTAAGGAGGTACGCAACTTCCTCGTCGCGAACGCGTTGTACTGGATCGAAGAGTTCCACATCGACGGATTGCGTGTCGATGCCGTGGCGTCGATGCTCTATCTGGATTATTCCCGGCCCGAGGGCGGCTGGACCCCGAACGAATTCGGTGGGCGTGAGAACCTCGATGCCGTCGCGTTCCTTCAGGAACTCAACGCGACAGTGCACAAGCACCACCCCGGTGTCGTGACGATCGCGGAAGAATCCACGGCGTGGCCCGGTGTGACGCGGCCGACGAATGTCGGGGGGCTCGGGTTCTCGATGAAATGGAACATGGGCTGGATGCACGACACCCTCGGGTATCTCATGCACGACCCGGTCCACCGGACTTTCCACCACCACGAGATCACGTTCTCCTTGATGTATGCGTGGAGCGAGCATTTCGTGCTGCCGATCAGTCACGATGAGGTCGTCCACGGCAAGGGCACGTTGTGGACGCGCATGCCCGGCGACGACCACACGAGAGCCGCCGGGTTGCGTGCGATGCTCGCGTACATGTGGTCGCACCCCGGGAAGCAGTTGCTGTTCATGGGACAGGAGTTCGGGCAGGTCGGTGAGTGGTCGGAGGAACGCGGTCTCGACTGGTGGCAGCTCGACGATCCGCACACCGGAGCATTGCATGCGGGTATCCGCACGCTGGTCGCCGATCTGAACCGCGTATACCGCCACCATCCGGCGCTGTACACGCTCGACACCACTCCCGGCGGGTATTCGTGGATCGATGCCAACGATGCCCACAACAATGTGCTCAGTTTCCTGCGCTACGGCAGCGACGGTTCGGTGATCGCGTGCCTGTACAACTTTTCGGGCAGCATGCAGGCCGACTACCGTGTGGGGCTGCCGGAACCGGGTGCCTGGGAGGAAGTTCTCAACACGGACGCGACCGCGTATCAGGGAAGCGGCACCGGTAATCTCGGCGCGGTGATCGCCACGACACATTCGTGGCACGGGCGCCCGGCTTCGGCTCGGGTGACGCTTCCGGCGCACGGCGCGATCTGGCTGTCGCCGCGGCGGTGATCGCCGGCAGCGACTGATGGAGAATGGATCGACGTGACACGACGACGCCGATGGTTCGCCCCGGTTCTTCCGATTCTTGTGGCTGTCCTGGTGGCCGGTTGTACGCAGCAGGTCTCGGGAACAGCGGTGTCGATCTACGACAATCCGTTCACCGTTGCAGGTCTACCTGTGGTGTCGGGCCCGACCGGGCCACGCAGTGGTGTCTCCGATGCCGACGTGACGATCGAGAACACCGATGGCGGTGCGATCGACATCCTTGCGGGTAACGCGATCGCCGACCTCGAGGAGTACTGGCGGCAGGAGTACAGCTCGGTCGCGCGAGGCGACTTCGTGCCGGTCGGCACGATCATCTCGTGGGATCCCTCCGAGCGTCGCGGCCCCCGTTTCTGCGGTGAGTCCACCTATGACTTCATCAATGCGGCGTACTGCAGCGGTGGGGACGTCATCGGCTGGGACCGCACCTACCTCATGCCGCAACTCGTCGAGGACTTCGGCCCCATGTCGGCGGTCACCGTACTCGCCCATGAGTACGGGCATGCCATCCAGTACACGGCGGGTATCGTCGGCGACGATGATCCCGGCATCGTGTTCGAGCAGCAGGCGGACTGTTTCGCCGGGGCCTTCATGCGACACGTCGCCGAGGGCGACTCCGAGCACTTCGAACTCAACACGGCGGACGGCCTCAACAATGTCCTGGCGTCGATGGTGTTGTTTCGCGACAGCGACCCGAACGATCCGGATTCCATCCACGGATCCGCGTTCGAACGCGTGACGGCGGTGCAGATCGGCTTCACGGACGGTGCCGCGACCTGTCCGCGTATCGATGCGGCAGAGATCGAATCCCGGCGCGCGGATCTGCCCCAGTATTTCGACAGCATCGACGACGGCGAACTACCGGTGACTGCGGAGTCGGTCGAGACCATCTTCGAGTCGTTCCACCACGTGTTCGACCTCGAATCGCCTCCCGAGCTGGAATTGTCGGGTGCGGATCTCGGTTGTCCCGACGCGAAGACGACGGTGCCGGTGTCGTACTGTCCGGCAACGAACACCGTGGGGGTCGACCTCGAGGAACTCGCCGCGGTCGGCACCCCGGACAGTTCGCGACGCGACGGTTTCAGTGCCGATGTGCGCGGTGATTACAACGCCTACGTCCTTGTCGCGTCCCGGTACGCGCTCGCGGTGCAGAAGGATGCGGGTCAAGGCCTCGCAGATGCCCGCACCGCGTTGCGTGCTGCATGCCTGTCGGGGGTGATCAGCGCGGCCTTGAGCCCGTCGAGCACGGTCGCTTCGGAACTCGACTCGGACGCCGAGATGGTGTGGCTTTCCCCTGGGGATCTCGACGAGGCCGTGTCCGGGTTGCTCCGCGACGGCCTCGCCGCGAGCGATGTCAACGGCAATACCGTCCCGAGTGGGTTCGCTCGGGTGGATGCGTTCCGCACCGGAGTACTCGGCGGCGAGAACTCGTGCACCGGCCGCTACCGCTGAGACAGCGGCCGGTGAGTCCTCGCGGCGACGGGGTCCGGTCGCGAAGGGGTCGGGTCGCGAATGGACCGGTCAGTAGAGCGCTGCAGCAAGCTTGCGACGTGCAGACACCACGAATGGCTCCGCCGGGTCGAACAGCTCGAACAGCTCGAGTAGTCGTGTGCGGGCTGCAGTGCGGTCGTCGCCGGCACTGCGCTTGACGAATGCGATGATCCGCTCGAAGGCCGCCGCGGGGTCCTGCGCGGACAGTTCGGCGTCGGCGGCGGCGAGTTGCGCCTCGAGATCGGCAGGAGCAGCATCCGCACGCGCTACCGCGTCCGCAGGAACGCCCTGGGACCGGGCCAGGAATTTCACCTGCCGCAGCGCCGCCTTGGCATCGGCGTTGTCGGGCTCGGAGTTGAGAATGAGGTTGTACGCAGCTTCGGCGCCCTCGAAATCGTTCTGCTCGAGAGCCTGCTCCGCCGCGACGAATCGCGGATCCTCGGGCTGTTCGGCCGGTTCGGCCTCTGCGGAGGGTGGGCCCGACAACTTGCCTTCGACAGCCTGGGCGATCGCCTCGAGCCACTGCCGCAGAGCCGGTTCGGGCTGGACGCCTTGGAAGTCTGCCAACGGCTGGCCTGCGGCAATCGCCACGACGGTCGGCACAGATTGGACTCCGAAGGCCTGGGCGATCCGAGGATTGGCGTCGACGTCGACTTTGGCGAGCACCCATGCACCTGCGGCCTCGGTGGCGAGCTTCTCGAGAAGCGGCGAGAGCTGTTTGCAGGGCTCGCACCAGGTGGCCCACAGGTCCACGATGACGGGTACCTGGGTCGAGCGCTGGAGCACTTCGGTTTCGAAGGTGGCCTCGGTGACGTCCACGATCGGTGGGAGTGCACCTTGCGTGCCGTCACCGGAGGGAGGCGGAGGGGGCGGCGTAGCAGCCCTGTCTTTGAGGGGCGCGAGATCCACCGCGCCGGACAGCGCCGCGGCCGCGGCGGCGGAACGTGAAGGACGGGAACCGGGTCGAGTCACGTCTTCCAGTTTGGCATGCCGCGGCCGATGAAGCTGCGGACGGTCAGACGGTGGCGGACGGTCAGACGGTGGCGGACGGTCAGACGGTGGCGGACGGTCAGACGGTGGCGGGTGCGTCCTGGCGGCTACCGGGCTCGGAGAGTTCTGCGAGGCGGCCGGTCTTGACGGCCCACCGCTCGAAGACGATGGTGCCGAACGGCGGGACACTCGACACGAGCGCCAGGAACGTGGTCTTGATGTCCCACTTCAGCGCCCACGCGGTGATGAAGGTGACGACGACGAACAGCATGAATCCGGCAACGCCGTGCACCATGCCGGGGATGCGGATGGCTTCCTCGTACCCGAGAACCCATTTGAAGAACATCGCGATCAGCAGGGCCAGCCAGGTCACCGCCTCCCAGATGGCTACGAGGCGGAACCTCTTCGCGGGAGTGGACAGGTCGAAGATCGTCGTCATAAGGGCCATTGTGCCCATTAATCTACGACGACCCGTAGTGGAGTGAGAGACATCACGGCCCTCGACGCTGGACGTCGAGGGCCGCGAGGGATCCGAGTTCGAAGATCAGGCCTTCGGCACCCGTACGATCAGCGCGTCGCCCTGCCCGCCACCACCGCACAATGCAGCCGCACCGATGCCGCCGCCTCGACGCTTCAGCTCCAACGCGAGATGCAGCGCGATGCGAGCACCGGACATACCGAGCGGGTGACCGAGTGCGATCGCCCCACCGTTGACGTTGACCTTGGCAGCATCGATCCCGAGCTCGCGAGCCGACGCGATACCCACTGCGGCGAACGCCTCGTTGATCTCGACGAGATCGAGATCCGCGGGGGCGATGCCCTCGCGTTCACACGCCTTGGCGATCGCGCGGGCCGGCTGCTGCTGCAGGGTCGAGTCGGGACCGGCGACGACACCCGACGCACCGATCTCCGCGATCCAGCTCAAACCGAGTTCCTCGGCCTTGGCCTTGCTCATCACGACCACCGCTGCCGCACCGTCCGAGATCTGGGATGCCGAGCCTGCAGTGACCGTGCCGTCCTTCGCGAACGCCGGACGCAACTTGCCGAGCGATTCGACGGTGGTGTCGGCGCGGATGCCTTCGTCGGTGGCGAACACGATCGGATCGCCTTTGCGCTGCGGGATCGACACGGGCACGACCTCGTCGTCGAACAGACCGTCCTTCCAGGCACGCGCCGCATTCTGGTGCGAGGCCGCGGCGAACGCGTCCTGTTCCTCACGAGAAACGAAATCGGAATCGGCATTCGCCGATTCGGTCAGCAGTCCCATCGCCTGGTCGGTGAAGATGTCGTGCAGACCGTCGTAGGCCATATGATCGCGCAGAGTCACGTCGCCGTACTTGAATCCGGCGCGACTCTTCTCGAGCATGTGCGGGGCCTGCGTCATCGACTCCTGACCGCCCGCGACGACGATGTCGAATTCGCCCGCGCGGATCAATTGATCGGCCATCGCGATGGCATTGAGGCCCGACAGACACACCTTGTTGATGGTCAGAGCGGGGACATCCATCGGGATGCCTGCGGCAACAGCGGCTTGACGTGCGGGGATCTGGCCGGCGCCTGCGGTGAGCACCTGGCCCATGATCACGTAATCGACCTTCTCCGGCGCGACCCCGGCCTTGTCCAAGGCACCCTTGATGGCGACTCCCCCGAGATCGGCTCCCGAGAAGTCCTTCAACGAACCTTGCAGGCGACCCATCGGTGTACGGGCTCCAGCGACAATGACAGAACTGCTCACGGGAAATGTCCTCCGAATAGACAATGCGGATGCTCACTCGGTGGGATACCCGGGACCCGATATGAGCTTGACCAACGGTACCGCTACCGTCAGAGGTATGACCGAGACCTCCCCCACATCGTCGCCTGTCGCGGCAGCTCTGTCCTCCGGGCTCGTCACGGCGATCGACCACGTCGGCATCGCCGTCCCCGATCTCGACGCCGCACTCACGTGGTACGCCGAGAACGTCGGGCTCGTGTCCACGCACGAAGAGATCAACGAGGAGCAGGGCGTCCGGGAGGCCATGCTCTCCGTTCCGGGCAGCCCCGACGGTGCCACCCAGATCCAGCTGCTGGCCCCGCTCGACGAGAACTCGACCATCGCGAAGTTCATCGACCGTAGCGGCCCCGGATTGCAGCAGCTCGCCTACCGGGTCACCGACCTCGATGCGATCTCCACGCACCTGCGTGAACAAGGCGTGCGACTTCTGTACGACGCACCGCGTCGCGGCACGGCCGATTCGCGGATCAACTTCCTGCATCCGAAGGATGCCGGTGGCGTTCTCGTCGAGCTCGTCGAGCCCGCCGCGAACCCCGCTCACTGACCCGATGTGTGAGTAGCTCCAGCACTGTGGTGCTGGAGCTGCCCAAGTGATCCCGGATTCGAGCGGGTAGATTGGCTTCATGGTCTTCGATCGTGATCGCGCTCCCAGTCACCTGCCGTTCTCCATCGTGCGGAAGGGCTTCGACCGCGACGAGGTGACCAACTACTTCGCCCGATTCGAAGCCGAGCTCCGCGTGACGGCAACCGACCGCGACGCAGCATCCGCACAGGCCCGTGATCTGGCCCGTCAGCTGGAGAATGCCCGGAACGAGATCGACGATCTCCGCAAGGACGTCGATCGCCTCTCGGTGCCTCCGACCACCGCGGAAGGCATGAGCGACCGCATCTCCCGGATGCTCCGACTGGCATCCGACGAAGCGTCGGAGCTTCGAGCCCGCGCTGAGAGCGATGCCGCCGAGATGGTCTCTCTCGCCGAGCAAGAAGGCATTCGCCTCCGCGGCGATTTCGAGAAGCGACTCGAGGACCTCGAGAACCGTCGCCTTGCCTGCGAGGAAGAACACTCCCGCACGATGGCTGCCGCACGTACCGAAGCCGACCGGATCGTCGCCGCCGCGCGCGCCGAGGCCGACCGTCGCGCCGCCGAGGCCGAAAGCAAGCGTGAGCAGGTGCAGCAGGACTTCGAGATCACGATGTCCGAACGCCGGTCGAAACTGCTCGGTTCACTCGACGAGCTCGAGCGCTCGAGCAAGGGCGAAGCAGAGCGTCGCCTCGAACAGGCCACCTCCGAAGCGAGTCGACGCCTCGCTGTGGCCACCGAGGCCTCCGAACGCAAGATCGCGAACGCCAAGGGGCTCACCGAGGAACTGCTCGTCATGCGGGGACGCATCCTCGGGCAGCTCGATGCCGTCCGTGAACAGCTCGACGGCGTACCCGACATGCTCGCGGCAGCAACCGAGGAAACCGACCTCCTTGCCCGCAACCTCTCGGACGACACCCCAGCACCGTCGGATGTCGAGGACAACGCGTCCGCCCAGCCCGCAGCAAAGGCCGAGTCCGACAGCGCCCGGCGCGGAGGCAAGAACGGCGAGCCCAGCACCACGAACTCGCGGCCGGGGTCCGACAAGCCCGACACCGAGAAGAGTGCGAGCAACAGCACCGACTCAGACGAAGCCGAAGCACGCGTAAGCGACCGAGGCACAACCCCGAAGGCTCCGAAGCAGACTCAGCCGCCGGCTCCGGCCCGAGGCGAGTCTCCGCGCCCCGGCGGCAGTGGTCGTTCGCCTGCGGTGGCGAGCAGAGTGCGGCGGTAGTCGCAACCACGCCGGGTAGCAGGACCGTCGTCTGGTCAGGACCAACGCCGGGTCAGGACCAACGCCGGGTCGGCCCCCGTCGTGCGCGGGCCGACCAGCATCCGTTGTGCCAATGCCGACGATCGTCGGCACCGCCGGGAACGTCGTTCGACCACGCCACGATGTGGGGCGTCCCCGGTGCGATCTCGTGGTCGCATCCCGGACAGCGATACGGTTTCGTCGCTCGCGACCCCGGCACCGTCCGCACCGTGAACTGTTCGGACTCCGCACCGGCAGGGCCCGACTCGGACCGCGTGGTCGCCCAACCGAAGGACGAGGACCCCGAGCCCGACGACTCGGTGTTCGCTTTTGCGTGTTTGCGCGACGCATGAGGACGATTCCGGCGTGGCATGGCTCAGAACAGCCGGAACTCGGTGCTCTCGATCCCCCGCAACGCCTCGTAATCGAGTACCAGGCAGCGGATACCGCGATCGGTCGCGAGCGTCTTGGCCTGCGGCTTGATCTGTTGGGCGGCAAACACTCCGCTCACGGGCGCGAGAAGCGGATCCCGATTGAGCAGTTCGAGATAGCGCGTGAGCTGTTCCACCCCGTCGATCTCACCACGCCGCTTGATTTCGACCGCGACCGTGGCGCCGTCGGCATCGCGGCACAGTAGGTCGACAGGGCCGATGGCCGTCGGAAACTCGCGCCGCACCAGGCTGTATCCCGCACCGAGGGTTTCCACATGTTCGGCGAGCAGTTCCTGTAGGTGCGCTTCGACACCGTCCTTGATCAGGCCCGGATCGACTCCGAGTTCATGGCTCGAGTCGTGCTCGATCTCCTCGATGGTGATTCGCAACTGCTCGCCGGCCTTGTTCGTGACCACCCAGAGCGCCGCGGTGTCCTCCTCCGGAGCCTCTTCCGACAACCAGCACGGCGGGCTCATCCAGTTGAGAGGCTTGTAGGCACGGTCGTCGGCATGCACGCTCACCGACCCGTCCGCTTTCACCAACAACAATCGGCGTGCGGTGGGAAGGTGTGCGGTCAGACGTCCGATGTAGTCGACACGGCAACGAGCAATCACTAGGCGCACACGCCCACCCTAAGGGATGACCTCGTCTACGCTCGAACGACCATGTCAGCACGCAACAGCCGTACCGCGCCGCTCGGTTCCGCGATCCTGGGACAGCCTGAGGAGCCGGTCCGGCGGCTCCGAATTCGGGTCCAGTCTTTGCTGACTCTCTCGCTGGCGGGCACTCACATCGTCGGCGCCTTGATCGCAGCGACCCTCATCAATGTCGTGATCCCCGGGCCGTCGTTGCTCACCTCGGAGTTCCTCATTGTGATCGCCGTCCTCGCTCCGGCGTATGTGGTCGTGGCGATCGTTGTCGGGACGGTTCTCGGCACCCGCTACGGTGTGGATCATCTGGCCTGGGCTCTCGACGGCCGTCGTCCCACCGCCCGAGAGCAACGCACTGCCCTGAATCTCCCGCTGCGGATGACCCTGCAACAGGGTTTCCTCTGGGTCATCGGGCTGGTCCTGTTCACCACGTGCCTCGGGATCATCGATCCCGACACTATTCCCAAGGTGTCCATCACGATCCTGCTCGCCGGAACCACCGTGTGCGGGTTCGTCTATCTGTTCACCGAATTCGCGCTTCGGCCGATCGCAGCACGGGCACTCGAGGCAGGGGCACCCCGACGTCATCGCCTTGCCGGAACCACCGGTCGGGTGATGCTCGCGTGGGTTCTCGGCAGCAGTATCCCCGTGATCGGACTGATGCTGATCGCGGTGTTCAGTTTCATTCGTCCGGTCACCCCGGTCCGTTTCGCCGTGACCATCCTCGCGCTCGGAAGCATCACCCTGCTCGTCGGTTCGTTGCTGCTGTTCCTCAGCGTGCGCTCGAGTATTGCCCCGATCGAATCGGTGCAATACGGCATGTCACAGATCGAGAAAGGCGACCTGGACACGAAAATCGTGGTGTACGACGGCACCGAACTCGGCGAACTCCAGGCCGGATTCAACCGCATGGCCGATGGATTGCGGGAACGCGAGCGCATCAGAGAAGTCTTCGGTAGGCACGTCGGAAGAGATGTCGCGGCCGAAGCACTCGAGAGCGCAGACATCCTCGGCGGCGAGGAACGCGATGTCGCAGTGCTGTTCATCGACATCGTCGGGTCGACGGCCCTGGCAAGCGAGTGGCCCCCTGTCGAGGTTGTCGCCTTGCTCAATCGTTTCTTCGCGGTGGTCGTGGAGGAAGTCCACCGCGCCGGTGGGTCGGTCAACAAGTTCGAGGGTGACGCGGCGCTGGCGATCTTCGGTGCACCGCTGCGGGTCGACGATGCGTCCGGTCGTGCGTTGCGGACCGCTCGCACGATGGCACATCGACTCGCCGCCGAGATCCCCGAGTGTCGCGCGGGAATCGGGGTTGCGGCAGGTCGGGCGGTCGCGGGAAACATCGGCGCCGCAGAACGTTTCGAGTACACCGTGATCGGAGACCCGGTGAACGAGGCGGCGCGTTTGTCCGACCTCGCGAAAACCGTGCCGGGCTACGTCCTTGCATCGGGTCGCGCCCTCGACACCGCCGCGAGCGACGAGGCATCCGAATGGACCGTGCAGGACGAAATCACATTGCGCGGCCGGGCGGAGGCCACTCGGCTGGCAGTACCGGCCGAGTGACCTCGCTCCCTCACTCCCCTGCGAGGACTGCGTCGAGGAACTTGCGGGTCCGTTCCTCTTTCGGATTGGTGAAAATGACCTCGGGCGTACCCTGTTCGATGATTCGCCCCTTGTCGAACATCAGGACACGGTTGGAGACGTCCCTGGCGAAATGCATCTCGTGCGTGACGATCAGCATCGTGATGTCGGTGGTGTCCGCGATCTGCCGCAGAACGTCGAGCACGTCGGCGACGAGCTCCGGGTCGAGCGCCGACGTGACCTCGTCGAGCAGCAGGATGTCGGGGTCCATCGCCAGCGCACGGGCGATGGCCACGCGCTGCTGTTGACCGCCCGACAGCTGAGTCGGGTGCGCTTTCTCCTTGTCGGACAGACCCACCATCGCGAGTAGTTCGCGCGCCCGAGCTTCCGCATCGGCCTTCTTGCGGCCCAGCACGTGGATGGGCGCCTCGGTGAGATTCTCCATCACGTTCATGTTCGGAAACAGGTTGAAATGCTGGAACACCATGCCGATGCTCTGCCGCACTTTGCGCAGGTGCTTCTCGGACGCGGGAACAAGTTTGGCTCCCTTGCGCTCGTGGCTCAACGGCTCGCCCTTGACCCATACCACTCCGCCGTCGACTTTCTCCAAGGTCATGAGAAGCCTCAGGATCGTGGTCTTGCCCGAGCCACTCGGCCCGATCAAGGTCACGCGGTCGCCGGGGGCGACATCGAAGTCGAGGTGGTCGAGCACGACGTTGTCGCCGAACTGCTTCACTACGGATTCGAACCGGATCATCGGCTCGCCCGACGTTCCACCGCCGGATGGATCCGCAGCTCCACCGGTGTCCTTGGTCAGATCAGTAGGCAAGACGACGCTCCAATCGGCGAATCAGCAATGAGGTCGGGTAGCTCGCTATCAGGAAGATCAATCCGGCCAATGTCAACGGCTCGAGATACTGGAAATTCCTGGCACCGAACTGCTGCGCTGCAGTGACCATCTCGACCACCGAAATGGTGAAGAGAAACGGCGTGTCCTTGAACATCGAGACTGCGTAATTTCCCAGCGCAGGAACCACCCGACGCACGGCCTGCGGCAAGATGACCGCCCGCCACGTACGGCTGCTCGGCAACGACAATGCCCTTGCTGCCTCCCACTGCCCCACAGGTACGGCTTCGATCCCGGCCCGATACACCTCGGCCATGTACGTCGCGTAATGGATGCCCAATACCGCGATACCGATCTGCAGCGCACTGAACTGCGGAAGCATGTAGTACACGAAGAGCAACTGGACGACCAACGGTGTGAGGCGAATGAACTCGACGACGGCTCCGAGCACCATCGACAAGGGACGCGGCAAACTTCGTCGGGCGATTGCCACAACTAAGCCCAACACTGCGGCGAGAAAGAAACCGAGGACTGTGGCGAGCAGGGTTATCTTGAATCCTTCGAGCAACACCGGAAGCGCATCCCAGGCGCGTTGCCAACTCCAGTCGACGGTCATGTCTTCACCTCCTCGGGCTTGTCGACAACCGGTGCGAGGCCGAAGATCTCACGCATCGATGGCCCTGTCCCCAGTCTGCTCTTCGCCCGCACCTCGAGCGCATTCATCAACAGCGTCAACGCATATCCCACAATGAAGTACAAGACGAGCCCGACACCGAAGGCGAAAAGTGTGTCGCCGGTGGTGCGACGCAACTGCTCGATCTCGAAGGTCAGATCCTGCAAGAGGATATAGCTTGCGAGCGCTGTGCCCTTGAGCAGCTGGATCAGCAAGTTCGTCAGCGGGGGAATCATTTCTGCCCATGCTTGCGGAAAGATGACCTTCCGAAGACGCTGCCAATAACTGAAATTCAGCGCGGTCGCGGCCTCCCATTGCGGACGCGGGACCGACGCGATCGCGCCGCGCACCACTTCGGCACCGTACGCGCCGTAGTTCAACGACAGTGCGAGGATGCCGCACACGATCGGCTCGAGCCGGTAGCCGAACAGCGGCATGACATAGAAGAACCAGAACAACTGCACCAGAAGCGAAGTACCCCTGAAGAACTCGATGACGATCCGGGAACTCCCCCTCAGGACCAGGTTCTTCGCGCCGGCCGCCAGCCCGAAGGCGACGGCCAGCAGGAACGCGAAGAACGCACTACCGATCGTGAGGTAGAGAGTGACCAGGATTCCATCGAGTATTCGAGGAAACGCATTTGTCAGCGCCTCGATCTTCGAACCGAAATCCATTCTGGAGAACCCGCTCTCAGGAGACGCCCTCGCAGAGCATCGCCGTGGTCAGTTCCGGATCGGGCAATTCCTCTTCGGTGAAACCGAATTCACCGACGATCGACAGGTACTTGTCCTTGTCCGACGTGATCTTCTGAAGCTCTTCGTTGTAGGCGTCGCGAAGTTCTTCGTCGCCCAAGCGGAAGACGGTGCCGCCTGCACCGACCTGAGGCACTCCGCCGATCTCGGCGACGAACGACTGCGTGACGTCGACCGGTGCCGACTCGTTGTTCTGCTTCATCCAGTTGAGCGAGATACCGGTGAGAGCGAAGACGTCGGCACGACCGTTGATCACCGCGTCCATGCCGTCCTGCGCGGATGCGACCTGCATCGCGTCGATTCCCGACTCCGCGGCATAATCCGACTCGATCGCGCCTGTCATGACCGCCAGGCTGGCGCCCGAGTCGCTGACCGATTGGATGTCCGACAGGTTCTGAGGATTGCCCTCAGGCACCATCAACGCTGTCGTGTAGTTGAACTCGGGCTCACTGAACAGCGCCTGCTCGCATCGCTGCGGCAGGATCGACATGCCGGCACTGACAACGTCGAACCGACCTGCCTGGAGACCGGGAATGAGCGCACCGAAGTCGGTGGCGACGCCTTCCACGTTCTCGATACCGAGGTTCTTGAAGATCTCACGGTGAAGGGCAACGGTCGCACCGGTGAGTTCGCCGTCCTCCATGAAGCTGTACGGGGCCTCACCGGCGAATCCGACAGTGACAGTTCCGGCCTCTCGCAAGCTCTCGAGGGTTGTCCCACCCTCCGCGCTTCCGGTGTCCGTACTGGTGCAGCCGGCGATAGATGCACCGACAAGTCCCAGTCCGGCAACACCAGCGGCGAACCTCACGGCCGCATTTCTACCAAGTCGCATACTCATCGTCCCAAATCCCTTTCGTCGTCACTAGGAACGACCCGGGAGGATCCGTACCGCCTTGCAGCACGACCCAACGGATCTGCCCAGCGGACGTTACCGACAGAAAGGGTCAAACCGGAAACCAGAATCGCGTTGTTACCATCTCGTAACCTGCGCGAAGGTTCCAGAGCAGCGGGAAGACAGAAATATTCAGACAACGCGGTGAGGGGCCCCACGAAGTGGAGCCCCTCACCGGAACGAATACACGGCAACGAAAAACACGAAGGGGGACCCACAAAGTGAGTCCCCCTTCGGAACGAATGCACGGCGGCGACCTACTCTCCCACACCCTGACGA
>NZ_JAASAF010000049.1 GCF_012726195.1 Rhodococcus sp. HNM0563 | reverse complement strand
TCCACAAGCGTTTACCCTCTCCACCAGCCCGGCGGCGAGCATCACATTCACAGCAGCGTTATAGTCCCGATCCAGCCTCATACCACACGACGGGCACACCCACACCCGCACATCCAGTGGCTTCGCCCCGTCCCGCACCCCGCAACATGCGCATACCTGCGAGGTCGGTTCCCGCCGGCCGATCGTGTGCGCCACCCGGCCATGCTCGGCGGCCTTGCCCTCGATCAACCGTCTGAGGGTCGACCAGCCTGCGTCGTGCACCGACTTGCCCATGCGGGTGCGGGCAAGCCCAGCCACCGACACTCCCTCGAGAGCGACCGCTTGGTTTTCGCGGATCAGCCGAAGAGCGAGTTTGTGGTGATGATCCAACCGCGTCTCGCG
>NZ_JAASAF010000048.1 GCF_012726195.1 Rhodococcus sp. HNM0563 | reverse complement strand
CGGTAGGGGTTGTTGTGTGTTGTTTGAGAACTGCACAGTGGACGCGAGCATCTTTGTTGTAAGTGTTTATGAGCGTACGGTGGATGTCTTGGCACCAGGAGCCGATGAAGGACGTGGGAGGCTGCGATATGCCTCGGGGAGCTGTCAACCGAGCTGTGATCCGAGGATTTCCGAATGGGGAAACCCAGCACGAGTGATGTCGTGTTACCTGCCGGTGAATATATAGCCGGTGTGGAGGGAACGTGGGGAAGTGAAACATCTCAGTACCCACAGGAAGAGAAAACAACATGTGATTCCGTCAGTAGTGGCGAGCGAACGCGGAAGAGGCTAAACCATGGGTGTGTGATACCTGGCAGGGGTTGCACTCGTGGGGTTGTGGGG
>NZ_JAASAF010000047.1 GCF_012726195.1 Rhodococcus sp. HNM0563 | reverse complement strand
TCGGCGATTGGGACGAAGTCGTAACAAGGTAGCCGTACCGGAAGGTGCGGCTGGATCACCTCCTTTCTAAGGAGCATCTGTCCATGCATCCCGAAGAGTCGGTGAATGTGTGTGACCAGAGGCCGTTTGTCTCCGTATGTGGGACACGGTTGCTCATGGGTGGAACGCTGACAAGCATCATCGTGTCGGAGGAAGCATCATGTTTTCTTCTGCGGTGGTTATATCGGTGCGCTGTTGGGTCCTGAGAGAACACGTTTTCGTGTTTGATCAGCGACGATGATCTTCGAAAGTTCTTGCCTGTGGGTGGGTTCCGGTAGGGGTTGTTGTGTGTTGTTTGAGAACTGCACAGTGGACGCGAGCATCTTTGTTGTAAGTGTTTATGAGCGTA
>NZ_JAASAF010000046.1 GCF_012726195.1 Rhodococcus sp. HNM0563 | reverse complement strand
GTGTTGGTGTCGTATGTGTTGCCTGCGGCGGGTCGGACTGTGGATGTGGCGGGGTTGACGGAGTTCGTGGCTCGGTCGTTGCCGCCGCATATGGTGCCGTCTGCGGTGGTGGTACTCGATGAGGTGCCGTTGACGCCGGTGGGCAAGTTGGATCGTGATGCGTTGCCGGAGCCGGTGTTCGAAGAGCGTGAGTATCGCGGTGCCGGTAGTGAGGTCGAGGAGATCATTGCGGAGGTGTTCGCGGAGGTTCTGCACTTGGAGAAGGTGAGTGTGGACGAGTCGTTCTTCGCGCTCGGTGGTGATTCGATCGTGTCGATTCAGTTGGTGTCGCGGGCGAAGGCTCGGGGTGTGGTGTTCACGCCGCGGGATGTGTTCGAGCGGCGTTCGGT
>NZ_JAASAF010000045.1 GCF_012726195.1 Rhodococcus sp. HNM0563 | reverse complement strand
AAGCAGCTTGCTGCTTTGCTGACGAGTGGCGGACGGGTGAGTAATGTCTGGGAAACTGCCTGATGGAGGGGGATAACTACTGGAAACGGTAGCTAATACCGCATAACGTCGCAAGACCAAAGAGGGGGACCTTCGGGCCTCTTGCCATCGGATGTGCCCAGATGGGATTAGCTTGTTGGTGGGGTAACGGCTCACCAAGGCGACGATCCCTAGCTGGTCTGAGAGGATGACCAGCCACACTGGAACTGAGACACGGTCCAGACTCCTACGGGAGGCAGCAGTGGGGAATATTGCACAATGGGCGCAAGCCTGATGCAGCCATGCCGCGTGTATGAAGAAGGCCTTCGGGTTGTAAAGTACTTTCAGCGGGGAGGAAGGGAGTAAAGTTAATACCTTT
>NZ_JAASAF010000044.1 GCF_012726195.1 Rhodococcus sp. HNM0563 | reverse complement strand
GCGTAACTTATTCCAGGTCAGAGCGACACGGACACCGACCCGGACCGCAAGGTCAGGGACAACGAGGTTGGACGAAGACGCCTGAATTTCACTGGTACGACACCTTCTGGTAAGGTTTCGCACCGCCCCTGGTTCCGAACACCACACGGATTTGCGTCTGTGAGTGAAACGAACTAGGCTGGAACAGTTGCCTCGGAACGATCCGGATGTGTCCGGTGAGTGATGATGTGTGCGTGTTCTTTGAGAACTCAACAGTGTGCCGATGAATGTCAGTGCCAAATTTTTTTGGTGCGATCACCGAACTGTTTCGGTGATCGAAATTGTGCTGGTCATCACATTCTTCCGTCTGTGGTGGTCAGTGTTTTGCTAGTTTGAGTTTTTTTGCTAGTGATTTGGCTCGATGTCT
>NZ_JAASAF010000043.1 GCF_012726195.1 Rhodococcus sp. HNM0563 | reverse complement strand
GTGGGCGCCCACCCGATCGCCGCCAACTCCTCCGGCACATCCGCACCGGACACACGCCCCAGATAGTTGAAACTGATCTGCGGCGACTTCGCCACCGCACCCAACCGCACCGACGACTCCCCATCCAGATACCGCAACAGGCCATAACCCATACCCCGGTCCGGAATCGCCAGCAACTGCTCCTTCACAGCCTTGACCGCAGCACCGACCGACACACCACCGGCGAACGCATCATCGACATCGACACCCGACAGATCCACCCGCACCGGATACGCACTCGTGAACCACCCCACCGTCCGCGACAGATCCGCCCCCGGCACCACAGCCTCTTCACGACCATGACCCTCGAACTTCACCAACGCCGACGACGACTCCACACCACGATCCCGACGCCACCGCACCAACGCCAACCCCAACGCCGCCACCAGACCATC
>NZ_JAASAF010000042.1 GCF_012726195.1 Rhodococcus sp. HNM0563 | reverse complement strand
CCACGCCGATACTTTGTGACAAACACCAAATGGGCATGACAGTCCCACACCGCATGTCTACCAGCTCTAACAAGACTCGTATCATTCACGACACCAAATGATATCGTCGGGGGGTGCTCAAGCGATACCGCTACCGTGCCTATCCCACAGGGGAACAGCACAGGGAGCTGTCTCGATTGTTCGGGTGCTGCCGGATCGTGTTCAACGACGCCCTCGCCGCGAGGGAATCCGCCCGCAAAGCCGGCCGGTCGATCCCGAGCAAGAGCGAGTTGTCGGCGGCGCTGACCGCCGCGAAAACAACCCCCGAACGGGCGTGGCTCGCGGAGGTGTCCTCGGTGCCGTTGCAACAGTCGCTGGCGGACCTGCACCGCGCGTACGCGAACTTCTTCGACTCCCGCACCGGCAAACGCAAGGGCCGCAAGGTCGGCGCTCCCAGGTTCAAGAAGCGGACACACCGCCAGTCCGC
>NZ_JAASAF010000041.1 GCF_012726195.1 Rhodococcus sp. HNM0563 | reverse complement strand
TGATGATCCAACCGCGTCTCGCGCACCTTCCGGTGCGCCGCGGCAACCTTTCGGCGGGCCTTGTCCCGATTCTTCGACCCTTTCATGGTGCGCGAGTAAGCCCGTTGGGCGCGGACCAGCCGACGTTCCTTCGATCGCAACCAGCGGGGATTGGCAATCTTCTCGCGGGTCCCATCGTCGTAAACGATCGCCGCAAGGTCGGTCAACCCGACGTCGACACCCGCGCATCGGGTCGGCGCCGGCTGCGGGACAACCACAACGGGCACGGGTTCGTCGACGACGAAGGACACATAGTGCCGGCCGTCGGCCTCGCGGATCACCGTCACACTCGACGGATCCGCCGGCAACGGTCGCGACGCCTCATACCGGACCCGCCCGATCTTCGGCAGGCGCACCAGCCCGATACCGCCGCCCGGCTCGAGAACCGCGAACCCGGCGTTTCGGGTGAACCGAGCGGACTGGCGGTGTGTCCGCTTCTTGAACCTGGGAGCGCCGACCTTGCGGCCCTTGCGTTTGCCGGTGCGGGAGTC
>NZ_JAASAF010000040.1 GCF_012726195.1 Rhodococcus sp. HNM0563 | reverse complement strand
TGATGATCCAACCGCGTCTCGCGCACCTTCCGGTGCGCCGCGGCAACCTTTCGGCGGGCCTTGTCCCGATTCTTCGATCCTTTCATGGTGCGCGAGTAAGCCCGTTGGGCGCGGACCAGCCGACGTTCCTTCGACCGCAACCAGCGGGGATTGGCAATCTTCTCGCGGGTCCCATCGTCGTAAACGATCGCCGCGACCGACTCGAGTCCGACGTCGATGCCCGCGCATCGGGTCGGCACCGGTGAGGGCACCAGCGCAGCGGGCACGGGTTCGTCGACGACGAAGGACACATAGTAGCGGCCGTCGGCCTCGCGGATCACCGTCACGCTCGACGGATCCGCCGGCAACGGTCGCGATGTCTCATACCGGATCCGCCCGATCTTCGGCAGGCGCACCAGCCCGATACCGCCGCCCGGCTCGAGGACTGCGAACCCGGCGTTGCGGGTGAACCGGGCGGACTGGCGGTGTGTCCGCTTCTTGAACCTGGGAGCGCCGACCTTGCGGCCCTTGCGTTTGCCGGTGCGGGAGTC
>NZ_JAASAF010000004.1 GCF_012726195.1 Rhodococcus sp. HNM0563 | reverse complement strand
TCACCATCGTGACATCACTCCTTCTGGGCCCTTCATGGCCCAGTGTTCAGGATGTCCACACTCCGGGGGGAATGCCCCATGTGGCTGATCGCGCTGGTGTGGCAAGTGATAGAGCTCGGCGGCGGACCCGCCCAGCTCTCGCTGGTCGCGACCGGTCCGGCGGTCGGCATCGTGCTCACGAGCCTCGTCGGCGGTGTGCTCGCCGACCGGATACCGCAGCGACGGATTCTGCTCGCCGCATTCTTCGCACGGGCCGCGATCGTGGCGATCGTCGCGGTACTCGCACTGACCGATCGGGTGACGTTCTGGCATCTCGCGGTCGCAGGCTTCGCTGTCGGCCTGTCGGAAGGATTCCACTACCCGGCCTATTCGGCTCTACTACCGTCGATCGTTCCCCCACAAGACCTGCTGGCCGCCAACGGAATCGAAGGACTACTCCGCCCGGTGTGCATGCAGGCCGCGGGGCCCGCGCTCGCAGGCGCAGTGGTCGCGTCGATCTCGCCGGGCGCGGCGCTGGCCGCGGTCGTCGTGTTGGAGGTCGCCGGAGCGCTATGCCTGCTCGCGGTGCGGCCCACACCGGTACGCCGCGATCTACCGGCCACGAACGGCCATCCGCTACGTTCGGCCACCATGGATCTCGTCGAGGGATTTCGCTATATGACGCGGACCCCGTGGCTACTCGGCACGCTCCTGTTCGGATCGATGCTCGTGCTCGTCCTGACAGGCCCGATCGAGGTGCTGATCCCGTTCGTCGTCAAGGACATCCCCGGCGGCGGGCCGGGCGCCCACGCGATCGTCCTGGCCGCGTTCGGCGCGGGAGGCGCCGTGGGCGCGCTGACGATGGCCTCCACGCGGCTACCTCGCCGCTATCTGACGGTGATGATGCTGATGTGGGGAGTCGGGTCGATTCCGCTCGTCGTCGTCGGATTCGCCGATTCGATCGTGCTGATCGTCGTAGCCGTGTTCGCCGTCGGAGTGCTGTTCGAAGCACCCACCGTGCTCTGGGGGACGCTGCTGCAGCGGCGTGTGCCGCCGCATTTGCTGGGCAGGGTATCGAGTCTGGACTTCTTCGTCTCGCTCGTGTTCATGCCGCTGTCGATGGCGGTAGCGGGTCCGGTTGCACTCGCAGTCGGTCTGGTCCCTGCATTCGTGCTCGCCGGTACGGTGCCCATCGTCGTCGCGCTCGTCGTGATCGTCGTGGCGAGGATGCCACGCGACGAAATCGCCAATCCGCTGGATGTCCAGATGGAGAGCGGACACTCCCCCTCCGTCGGCGGCGCTACGCAGCCGCAGACGGCGCAGTAAGCTCCGACGACATCACCGCCGGAACCCAGGAGACGCCATGCCTGCGCTGCTGCACCTCGATTCGTCCGCCGACCTGCATAACTCGGTCTCCCGTGGCCTGACCGCGCTGTTCGCCGACACCTGGCGTTCACTCGGCGACGAGCACACGGTGATCGTGCGGGATCTGCACCGATCGCCGCTGCCCCACCTGCCCGACGCCGGGCTGCACTACGCAGCGCGGTTGCGTACCGGAGCGGAGCGGCCGGATCCCGAGGCCGAAGCGTTGCAGGCCGCGCTGATCGAGGAGGTCACGAACGCCGACGTCGTCGTGATCGGCGCACCCATGTACAACTGGTCGATGCCGTCGACGCTCAAGGCGTGGATCGACTACATCCACGTGCTCGGTAGCACCGTGCCGTTCGACACCCCGGAGGCACCGCTGAAGGGCAAGCCCGCGGTGATCGTGTCGAGTCGCGGCAACACCTATGCACCCGGCACACCGGGCGACGGAACCGACTCGGTGATCCCGCCGCTCCAGCAAACGCTGGGCACCTCGCTCGGTATGTCGGTGTCGGTCGTGACAGCGGAACTCACCCTTGCCGAGAGAATTCCACCGTTGGCACCGCTCGCCGGGCAAGCCGCGGAGAGCCTCGCTGCCGCGCAGGACATGGTGCGTGAACTCGCGACGAAGCTGGGTTCCTGACCATCTACCCGAATCGGTGCGTCGTCTGACCGTGCGGCTTCTTGGCGAAGACCAGCACCTTCCGAGGTGGAATACGGAACACCCACGCGAACTCGTCGGCGATACCGAAACCTCCCTCGCCGACCTCGAAGCGCCAGGCTTCGTCGTATTTGGCGAGGTACGCGGCGGCGACGGCGGTGAGTGCCGCGTGGTCGGTGACGCGGTGAGCCTCCCCTTCGAGCACCACGTCGATGCCGGCATCCCACTCGTTGCAGCCGGTGGTGACCGCGATGTGTGGGTCCCGCACGAGGTTGAGCGCTTTCTGTTCGCCCGGGCCGACCGTCAGGTGGAAAGCGCCGTCGTGCCACACGCCGACGAGCGGTGCGACATGCGGCCGACCAGTCGTATGTATGGTGCTCACCCAATACAAGGGCGCCGACGCGAACAGGGCCTCGGTCTCAGGCCACGACGTGGGTTCGGCGCCGGGCTCGCCGTAACGGGAGTCGATCGTGGTGGTGACTGCAGCGTTGGTCATGCCGGTACAGACCCGCGGCGTACGTCGAACTCATCACGACGGCGATAATCGGGAGGTGAGCGCAACCCTACGTATCAGCGACCTGTCGGCATCCCGCGGCGAACGCACCTTGTTCGACGGACTGAACCTGACGGTCGCGCCCGGCGACGTGATCGGGCTGGTAGGCGCAAACGGCGCAGGCAAGTCGACCCTGCTCACAACCCTTGCCGGTACGGGAAGCGCCGACGTCACCGGTTCCGTCACGTTGAGCCCGCCCGATGCGACTGTCGGGTACCTCGCGCAAGAACCCGAGCGGGTGCCCGGGGAGACCATCCTCGGTTTCCTGGGACGCCGCACCGGCGTCGCCGACGCCGAGAACACCATGAATGCCGCAGCCGAAGCGCTGGGCACCTCCGACGTCGACGACTACACCCCCGCACTCGAACGATGGCTCGCGCTCGGCGGAGCAGATCTCGCGGAACGAGCCAAGAAGGTCGTCGCCGACCTCGGCCTCGACGTGGGTCTCGATGCCCCGATGGAGGGTCTGTCCGGGGGGCAGGCCGCCCGCGCCGGACTGGCAGCGCTGTTGCTGTCGCGCTACGACGTGCTCTTGCTCGACGAGCCGACGAACGATCTGGATCTGGCCGGGCTCGACCAGCTCGAGCGGTTCGTCGCCGACACCCGGATTGCGCTGATGGTCATCAGTCACGATCGGGAGTTCCTGGCCCGAACAGTGACGGGGATCGTCGAACTCGATCCTGTGCAGCAACAGATCTCTGTGTACGACGGGGGTTACGAGGCGTATCTCGTCGAGCGCGAGGTTGCGCGAAGACACGCACGCGAACAGTACGACGAGTACGCCGACACCAAGTCGGCGCTCGAGGATCGCGCGCAGATGCAACGCAACTGGCTCGAACACGGCGTGCGCAATGCCCGACGCAAAACGAAGGACAACGACAAGGCCGGACGGAAGGTTCGGGCCGAATCCACCGAGAAGCAAGCAGCGAAGGCGCGGCAGACTCAGCGACGGATCGAGCGCCTCGAGGTGGTCGAGGAACCCCGTAAGGAATGGGAACTGCGCATGTCCATCGCCGCGGCGCCGCGCAGCGGCACGATGGTTGCGTCCCTCGACGGCGCGGTCGTGACTCGGGGCGCGTTCACGCTCGGCCCGGTCAGCACCCAGGTGCAGTGGGGCGACCGGATCGTCGTCATCGGTCCCAACGGTGCGGGAAAGACGACTCTGCTGCGTCTGCTGCTGGGCACGCTCACCCCGGACGCGGGTCGCGCTTCACTCGGGTCCGGGGTTCTGGTGGGCGAAATCGACCAGGCGCGTGGACTGTTCGAGGGCAACGAGCCTCTGGTCGAAGCCTTCGGCACACACGTGCCCGAGTGGCCGGATGCCGATGTCCGCACACTGCTCGCGAAATTCGCGCTCAAAGGTCATCACGTGATGCGGCCGGCGTCGTCGCTGTCACCGGGCGAACGCACCCGGGCAGGTCTCGCCCTGCTCCAGGCCCGCGGCGTGAATCTGCTGGTGCTCGACGAACCCACCAACCACCTCGACCTTCCTGCAATCGAACAGCTCGAGCAGGCCATCGAGAGTTTCGACGGCACTCTGCTGCTGGTGACCCATGATCGGCGCATGCTGGAGACCACCCGCGCGACGCGCAGGTGGAAGCTGGAAGGCGGAGAACTGAGCGAGGAGTTGCTGTAAATGGGTGGAAGTGTTCGGGTCGACAGCTGGACGTGGTCGGTGCGGTTGTTCAAGACCCGCTCGGCAGCGGCGAGCGCATGCCGGGGCGGGCACGTACGTGTCGACGGGGTCACGGCGAAGCCGTCGACTCCCGTCACGATCGGCACCGAGGTGCGGGTTCGTGTGCACGGCATGGAGAAGGTCGTCGAGGTCGCGCAGCTGGTGAACAAGCGGGTCGGTGCACCGATCGCGGCCACGACGTACATCGATCACAGCCCTCCCCCGCCGCCGAAGGAGGTTCTCGCGTCCATTCCACGTCGTGACCGCGGCGCAGGACGGCCGACCAAGAAGGAGCGGCGCGAGATGGACCGGCTTCGCGGCTTCAACGAGGACTGACACCCTCACAGTCCTGACACCCTCCCCGTGTACGACGCCGGGTTTGTGCGGTCTTCGAGGCGATCAAAAGTTGGAAATCCGTTCTATCTGAATGTTCACGTTGACAAATCGTTGTGTTTTCACAACACTTTGTTCTATGAGTCCGGTACGTCGTGGGGAAACGCTCCCCATCTACAACCGCATCCGCGTACTGCGCGCGGAGCGTGGCATGAGCCGCGCACAGCTTGCCGAGCTCATCGACGTGAACCCGCAGACGGTGGGCGCGCTCGAACGCGGCAACCACTATCCGAGCCTGGACCTCGCGTTCCGCATCTGCGATGTGTTCTCCCTACCGGTGGAAGCCGTCTTCTCCCGCACGGAGTTCACCCCCTTGTCGACCGAGCTCTACAAACCTCGGAAGGAGGCCTGAGACATGCCCGCCGAAACACTGCTCGACCGCTACGAGACCTATCGCACCCGACGGTTCCTCGAGAACGAGGCCCTGACCGCTCACTGGCTACCGAACTGGCGCACCCAGAAACGTCGACGCGCTCTCGCAGGCACCGTGATGACCCTGCTCGCAATCATGTTCGTCATCGCGATCGTCTCGTACTTCTCGATCACCGCCGCACTTGCCTGGCTGCCGACAACCCTGGTGTTCCTGCTCACCTGGACGTGCCTCCAGATCGTGTCGGGCCGCCAATCGGACGCACCGCGCCATGCACTCGACGAACGCGAAATCGCCGAACGGAACAGCGCCCGTTCCATCGGTCTGTCGGTTGCTCAAACCCTGCTGCTGATACCGATTTTCGCACTTCTGTTCGGCGGGGCAACCGATTCGCTCGACCATCAATCGCTCGCGTACTCAGCGGGCGGATTCGCGCTCGCATCGATACTGTTCAGCGGATGCCTCCCCGCGGTCCTGCTCGCCTGGAACCGCCCCGACGACGACCCTGAGGACTGAAAACGTGACACTCACAATCGACAATCTCTCGAAACGCTACGGCAGCACAGTCGCTCTGGACGGCGCGAGCTTCGACGTCCACCCCGGCGAACTGTTCGGCTTCGTCGGCAGCAACGGCGCAGGCAAGACCACCACCATGCGCATCATCCTCGGAGTGCTTGCCGCCGACTCCGGCGAAGTCCGGCTCGACGGCAACCCCGTCGACCTCGACGTGCGCCGCACCATCGGGTATATGCCGGAAGAGCGCGGTCTGTACCCGAAGATGAAAGTGGGAAAACAACTTTCCTACCTCGCTCAACTCCACGGTCTGTCGAAGACAGAAGCATCCGACGCGGTGCAGCGCTGGACGAAGCGACTGGGAATCGCTGAGCGCCTCGGCGACACGGTCGATTCGCTCTCGCTCGGCAACCAGCAGCGAGTGCAGCTCGCCGCAGCCCTCGTCCACGACCCGAAGGTTCTCGTCCTCGACGAGCCGTTCTCCGGACTCGACCCCGTCGCCGTGGACGTCATGAGCGACGTGCTGGTAGAGAAGGCGAATGAGGGTGTCCCCGTCATCTTCTCGAGTCACCAACTCGATCTCGTGCAACGTCTGTGCCAGCGCGTCGGCATCATTTCCAAGGGGCAGATGCGTGCCGTGGGTACCGTGGACGAACTGCGCTCCGGTGGAGAGTCGCGCCTCGTGGTGCACGCTCCTCAAGCCCCGACCGGATGGGCGAACGGGCTCCCGGGTGTCACGACCGTCGAGCACTCAGGTGATCGGACCGTCCTGTCGGTCTCACCCGGTGTCGACGACCAGCAGATCCTCAAGACCGCGCTCGAAACAGGTCCCGTCCACGAATTCTCCCTGCACCAGCCGTCCCTGACCGATCTGTTCCGAGAGGTGGTTGCCGCATGAGCGCCCCGTTGTCCACCACGCGCGCCATCGGCCTCGTCGCCGGTCGCGAGTTCCAGACTCAAGTTCAGAAGAAGAGCTTCCTCATCAGCAACGCGATCATCCTGGTCGCGATCGTTGCGGGCATCGTTGCCATGTCCGTCTTCGGTGGGGGTGACGAGGAGCGGCCCACCGTCGGCATCGTCGGAACGCCGAGCCTGAGCACGACCCTCGGCGCGCTCGGCGACGCCACCGGATCACCGCTCGAGATCTCCGAACTTCCGGACGCCGACGCCGGACGCACCCAAATCGCCGCAGGTGAACTCGAAGTCGCCCTGATTCCCGGCGACGACGGCAGCGTCGTCGCCCTCACCGAATCCGACATCGACTCCACGTTGAAGACCCTGATCGATGCTGCTGTTGCGCAGGAAGCACAGTCCGCTGCGCTGACCGGCCAGGGTGTCGATCCGGCAGAGATCGCCGCTGCGGCCGCACAGGCCACCGTCACGGTCGAAGCCATCGACCCGCCGGACCCCGAACAGGGTGAACGCATGATCCTCGCGATCGTCGCGGTGATCCTGCTCTACATGCAGATCCTCATGTTCGGAATGTACGTCGCCATGGGTGTCGTCGAAGAGAAGTCGTCGCGCGTGGTCGAACTGCTGCTCTCGACACTGCGTCCGCTGCAGTTGCTGTGGGGCAAGATCCTCGGTATCGGCGCCGTCGGCTTGCTCCAGCTCGCGGCGTACGGTGTCGTGGGCGTCGGTGCTGCGCTGGCCACCGACACTCTCACCATCACCGGAACCGCGATCAGCGTGTTCGCAGGCACTCTCGGCTGGTTCGTACTCGGCTTCGCATTCTTCGCGGTGCTCTACGCCGCTGCCGGGTCGATGGTGTCGCGGCAGGAGGACGTCAACTCCACCTCCGGTCCGCTCATGTTCATCATTCTGGCGATGTTCTTCGCGGCGTTCTCGTCGATCGACGATCCCGAGGCCACGTGGAGCACCGTGCTGAGCTGGATCCCGCCGTTCTCCGCCATCCTGATGCCGCTGCGCATCGCGGCCGGCGTCGCGTCGCCGTTCCAGATCGTGGGCACCATCGTGCTGATGGTCGCGGTCACCGCACTCCTCGGCCTGGTGGCTGCGAAAATCTACCAGCGTTCGATCCTGCGCATCGGGCGCACGGTGACTTGGAAGGAAGCACTCGGCCGCTGAACCCGAACGAGGGGGCGGTTGTGCGCGAGATTCTCGTCGAACTCGCACACAACCGCCCCCTCGTCTGTCCAGGACGCGTCGTAGAGTCGCACGTGACCGGATCGAATGGGAGGCAGCGTGGCAGGCAGTAGGATCTCTGCACATCAGTTCATCGATGCCGTGCTCGACAAGGGCAGTTTCACCTCGTGGGACGAGGCGCCGCTCGATGTCGGGCCCGACGACTCCTACCGCACCGAACTCGAGCGCGCCGCGGAGAAGTCCGGCGTGGACGAGTCGGTACTCACCGGAGTCGGAACCGTACACGGACGCCGGGTCGCGCTGATCGCCTGCGAATTCGCTTTCCTCGCAGGGTCGATCGGGGTAGCTGCGTCCGAGCGAATCGTCTCCGCGATCGAACGTGCCACCGCGGAGGGACTCCCGCTGCTCGCGTCACCCACCTCGGGCGGAACCCGCATGCAGGAGGGCACCCTCGCGTTCGTGCAGATGGTGAAGATCGCGGCTGCGGTAGCGGCGCACAAGGCCACGCATCTCGGCTACCTCGTGTACCTGAGAAACCCCACCACCGGCGGGGTGTTCGCGTCCTGGGGGTCGCTCGGTCACGTCACCGCGGCAGAGCCCGGTGCACTCGTCGGCTTCCTCGGTCCACGCGTCTACAAGGCCCTGTACCAGGAGGATTTCCCCGAGGGAGTCCAGACGGCCGAGAACCTGCATCGGCGCGGCGTGATCGACGGGGTGATCCCGCTCCCTGGCATCCGACAGGTGGTGCATCGGCTGCTGCGGGTTCTCGTCGAACCCGATCAACCCGACACCTCCGCAGAGTCTGCACTCACCGATGTCGACGACATCCCCGATATTCCGGCCTGGCAGTCGGTGATCCTCACCCGCCGACCCGAGCGTCCCGGAATCCGTCAGCTGTTGCGGCACGCGGCGTCAGCTCAGGTGCCTTTGTCCGGTACCGGTGAGGGCGAATCCGATGCCACGGTGATGTTGTCTCTGGCGCGGTTCCGCGGTGTGTCGTGCGTGTTGTTCGGACAGGACCGCAGTGGCCAATCTGCCGCAGCACCAATGGGTCCCGGAGCGCTACGGGAAGCACGGCGCGCAATGAGACTTGCCGACGAACTACAACTCCCCCTGGTCCTCGTCATCGACACACTGGGTGCTGCGTTGTCGAAGGAAGCCGAGGAACGTGGGCTCGCGCCAGAGATCGCCCGTTGCCTCGCGGATCTGGTGACATTGCCGACGCCGACCGTGTCCGTGTTGCTCGGCCAGGGCACCGGAGGCGGCGCTCTCGCATTGCTTCCTGCGGATCGGGTGCTGTGCGCGCAACACGGCTGGCTGGCACCGCTACCCCCGGAAGGCGCAAGCGCGATCGTCCACCGCGACACCACCCACGCTCCTCGGATGGCCGAGGCGCAGGGGATTCGCTCGAGGGATCTGTTGCGCAACGGGATCATCGACGGTGTCATACCTGAGCAGCAGGATGCAGCAGATGAGCCGATCCAGTTCCTCAAACGGGTCGGCGCCGCAGTAGCGTGCGAGTTGTCCTCTCTTGCAGATGAACCCGCCGACGAGCGTTACCAGCGCCGAATCTCCCGCTTCCGGGCTCTGGGCTTGCCCGCCTGAGTCGCGGCGCTCAGCTGCTCGCTACCACTGCGGGCACGGTGACGGCAACGAGGATCGCGGTGTTGATCGCATCGACCGCTTGACGAACTGCCTGACCTGCCCACTGACCTTCGGCTATGTCCTTGGCACGCTCTGCAACTCTCTTCTTGTCGGCATCGGGGAAGATCTTCGGCGTCAGTTTCGTCGCCGACAACAAGGAGATCAGCGCTGCTGAGCGGGGCGAGGGTGTCGTCCCGTCGACCAGTACGGAATGAAGCTCGCTGCGTACCCGCCGTTCATGACTCTCGTCGACCGCGGGCCAACGACGAGCCGGGAACAGCCCGAGTACCTTGCCGCGCTCTTCGCGAACCCAGCCGTTCGCCACGACACGTTCGAGCACGGAGTCTCTCATGTTCTTGCTCAGCTTCTCGATCGCTGCCGCCGGTTTCATCGGCCTGCGCTGGTCGAGGCGCGCCACCGCGTCGGTCAGTATCGGGTCAGTGGTCACCGCACTGCCCACCACGACCCGGCCCTTCTTTCCCCTCTCCCCTTTCTCATCGAGGAGAACGACATTGTCGAGTGCCAGTTCGAGGAGCACAGCGCCTGCAAGCGCACGGGGCAAGGTGATGCTGTCGACGATCGCCTTTCCCGAGTCGTCGTCGAGCGCGAGAAGCAGCAGATCCTCCGCAAGCAAAGACATGCTCACACGGTACGGCCGTTCACCGACCCATCGGTACCACCCGGCGCAGATGCGTCCGATCCTGTCCCGCCCGGCAGACGGTGTCGAATAGGGTGGTCGCGGTCACGTCGATGTCGAGGAAGGACACGAACCGATGAGCTCGTACGAGGACGCGTTCCGGCGAAGTGTGGAGGATCCGGAGTCGTTCTGGCTCGCGGCCGCGCAGGATGTCGAGTGGGACACCGCCCCGACCCGTGCCCTCGACGACACTCGGGCCCCGTCGTACCGGTGGTTCCCGGACGGCACCCTCAATACGAGCGTCAATGCCCTCGACCGGCACGTGGGCGCCGGTCACGGCGACCGGACGGCTCTGATCTGGGATTCGGCGATGGTGCCTGCCAAGCGCACCTACACGTATTCGGAGTTGCTCGGCGAAGTGGCCACGTTCGCGGGCGCCCTGCGGGACCAGGGCGTAGTTGCCGGCGATCGCGTCATCATCTACATGCCGATGATCCCCGAGGCCGCCATCGCGATGCTCGCGTGCGCCCGTATCGGCGCAGTGCACTCGGTGGTGTTCGGCGGGTTCGCTGCCAAGGAACTCGCCACCCGTATCGACGATGCGCAACCGGTGCTGCTGGTGACGGCATCCGGCGGACTCGAGCCGGGACGCACCATCGAGTACCTGCCGATGGTCGATCAGGCACTGCAGTTGTCGCAGACTCCCCCGCACACGGTGATCGTGAAGGACCGCGAGCAGATCCCCGGTTCCGCAGACGATTACAAGGCATCCTCGGCCGCATGGTTCGACTGGGATGCGCTCGTCGCGGACACCTCCCCGGCCGAACCGGTGGCTGTGGCTGCAACCGATCCGCTCTACATCCTGTACACCTCCGGCACCACCGGGAAGCCGAAGGGCGTCGTTCGCGACAACGGCGGCCACGCAGTCGCACTCATGTGGTCGATGCGCAACATCTACGACATCGCCGCGGGCGATGTCTGGTGGACCGCCTCCGACGTCGGCTGGGTAGTCGGCCATTCGTACATCGTGTACGGACCGCTGCTGGCCGGAGCGACGACCGTCATGTACGAAGGCAAACCCGTCGGTACCCCCGATGCGGGCGCGTTCTGGCGAATCATCGCCGAGTACGGAGTCAAGGCTCTGTTCACCGCACCCACCGCCGTTCGGGCCGTGCGTAAGGCTGATCCCGACGCCGACGAGCTGAAGAAATACGACATCTCCTCGATGCAGACGCTGTTCGCGGCCGGTGAGCGTCTCGACCCCGATACCTACGAATGGGCGACGAAGGTCCTGGGACGTCCGGTGGTCGACCACTGGTGGCAGACCGAGACCGGTTGGGCAATCGCCGCGAACCTGCGCGGACTCGACCCGATGCCACTCAAGGCCGGCTCCCCCACCGTCCCGGTCCCGGGTTATCGAGTCGAGATCGTCGACGGCGAAGGCAAGCAGGTCGAGGCAGGCACCGAGGGCAACATCGTCGTCGGCTTGCCGTTGCCACCCGGCACCCTCACCGGGTTGTGGCACGATGACGACCGCTACCGCCGGTCGTATCTCGACACGTTCCCCGGCTACTACCTCACCGGCGACTCCGGCTTCATCGACGACGACGGCTACGTCTTCGTGCTCGGCCGCTCCGACGATGTCATCAACGTCGCAGGCCACCGTCTGTCCACCGGAAGCATGGAGGCCGTAGTGGCGTCACATGCGGCGATCGCAGAATGCGCCGTCGTCGGAATCCGCGACGAACTCAAAGGTCAGCGTCCGTCCGGATACGTCGTGCTCAAGGCCGGTGTCGACATCGACCACGAAACCCTTCGCCAGGAACTGGTGGCGCTGGTGCGCGACCAGATCGGGGCTGTTGCCACATTCCGCGACGTGACAGTCGTGGACGCGCTTCCCAAGACCCGATCCGGCAAAATCCTGCGAAAGACCATGCGGCAGATCGCCGACCACGAGCAGTACACCGTGCCGTCGACCATCGAGGACCCCGCCGTACTCGACGCGCTGAGGGAGCAGCTCGGCGGCTGACGGACGCGGCTCCGAATGGTCCGTCATGGCCTCTCGGGTACCGCATGAACGGACAGTCAAACCGGGCCGGCTCGGACTACTTGCCACGTACGATGCGTGCATGCCCACCGACGACCACGGCTCGGCCGACGGCTTCTCGGCCATCGTCGGCCGGCTCGACTATCCGATGTTCATCGTCACCACAAAGGCAGTGAACGAACGCAGCGGATGTCTGGTCGGCTTCGCCACACAGGTCGCGATCGATCCGCCGAGATTTCTGGTGGCCCTGTCCGACAAGAACCGGACGTTCCGGGTAGCGGGTGCCGCCGAGCATCTCGCGGTCCATATACTCGACCGGTCGCAGCTGGCATTGGCCGAGCTGTTCGGTTCACGAAGCGGCGACGACACCGACAAATTCGCACAATGCAACTGGAGCGACGGACCACACGGGCTACCGATCCTCGACGACGCGGCCGCGTGGTTCACCGGCGCCATCGTGGGGAGAGTCGACCTCGGAGACCACGTCGGATTCTTGCTCGCCCCGGATAGCGGCGAACTCCGCTCGGATCTGAGCGACCCAGTGATGTTCGACGACGTGCGGCACTTGGATCCCGGGCACGGCGCGTGACGTGACGGTACTGCCGCCTCCGTGATCTGATCGACGGCATGCGACGACTCGACGACCCCACAGTGCCCGGCCAAGTCCTCGGCGGCTCCGATCTGCACGAGTTGTACGCCTATCCGCCCGACCTCACCGAGCCGTGGGTGCGTACGAACTTCGTGTCCTCTCTCGACGGCGCGGTCGCTGTCGACGGCCGTTCGGGCGGGCTCGGGACACCGGCGGACAAGGTCGTGTTCGGGCTGCTCCGCGAACTCGCCGACGTGATCGTCGTCGGTGCAGGCACCGCGCGCACCGAAAACTACGGCGGTGCACGGACGAGTAATTCTCTTCGGGAACGCCGCACCGCCGCGGGTTTGTCGGCGGTGCCACCGATTGCGGTGGTCACTGCATCGGGCAATCTCGATCCGGGGATGCGGTTGTTCACCGACACCGTCGTACCACCGGTTGTGTTCACGAGCGGCGCAGTGCCGGAGGAGAAACGTCGCACACTCGCTGACGCCGGCGCGGACGTCCGTGTCATCGCGGACGGTGACATCGGCGGTGAGGCCATCGTCGCCGCCGTGGCTCGAGCGGGGTGGAACCGAGTCCTGTGTGAGGGAGGCCCCCGACTGTTCGGTCGTATGATCGCCGACGGCGTCGTCGACGACCTGTGCCTGACCTGGGCGCCGCTGCTCGCTGCAGGGTCTGCGGACCGTATCGCTCATTCCCCCGCCTCCGCTGTCACCGAGATGCGGCGCACTCACCTGGTGTGCGACGACGACGGCACGATCCTCACTCGATGGGTCCGCGATACGGCCACCGACTAGCGAATGACAACTTTTCGGTGGAAACCGGTCGAATGTGCTGGCTTCGGTGCTGAGCCCGTTCTAGCGTTGCAGTTCGATCAGGTCTCGGCCTGTACCCAGATTCGAGGAGGGCTGCGTGCGCACACTGACCTATTACGTCGCGACGACACTCGACGGATTCATCGCCGACCCCTCCGGTGGCACCGAATTCTTTCCCACCGAGGGCGATCACATGTTTCACCGGATCGAGGAGTATCCCGAGACACTGCCGGTGCACGTTCGCGACCAACTCGAGGTCACGGCGCCCGGCAAGCACTTCGACGCGGTGGTCATGGGTCGTCGCACATGGGAGCCCTCGCTCAGCGTCGGCCTCACCAGCGCCTATCCGCATCTCCAGCAGTACGTCTTCTCGAAGACGCTGCAGCAATCCCCCGACGACACCGTAACCGTGGTGGCGACCGACCCACTCGAATACGTTCGCGACCTGAAGAAGCAGGACGGCAGGGGAATCTGGTTGTGCGGCGGCGGGACCCTCGCGGGTGAGCTGCTCTCGGAGATCGACGAACTCGCAGTCGAGGTCACTCCGATCATCACCGGAAACGGGATTCCCTTGTTCCGAACCGGTTTCGAGCCACAGTTCTTCGAGCTGGCGGAAAGTCGTGTGTTCGACAGCGGTGTCGTCTTCAATCGCTTCACGACGAAGGCATGACGCCGACCATGGCGCGCCGGGGGAACGACCCCGATGTCCACGATGACGATGTCGTCGAAGGGACGGACCTGTCCGATGCACTGATCGACGAACTGGGCACACTCGCATCCGGCCGCCATTTCACCATCGGATGCGCCGAATCTCTCACGGCGGGCACACTGGCGGCACGACTCGGAGCAGCAAAGGGAAGCTCCGAATGGTTTCGCGGCGCGATCGTGGCCTACTCACGATCCGTCAAACACGGATTGCTCGAAGTGCCCGAGGGGCCGGTGGTATGCGAATCGGCAGCGCGCACGATGGCCGAGTCGACGGCCGGGTTACTCGCCTCCGACATCGTCGTCGCCGTCACCGGCGCCGGCGGCCCCGACCCACAGGACGGACGGCCGCCCGGCACCGTATGTTTCGCGACGACCGGACCGCGTGGAACACGCTCCGAAGAACAGCATTTCGACGGAGACCCGGAAAGCGTGCTGGCACAGACGGTACGTCACGCGCTGCGGCTGCTGATCGACGAAGTATCTTCCTGACGCGGACCGGCCGATTCACACCGACCCAGCGGCGCCGAAAACCACGTGCGCATACCGTGCCCGTCACCTACCGTGCACGGTATGCGTGTCATGTTCACGAAAGGCCCGGGCACGAGTTACGAGATCGCCGTACACCGTGAGACCGGGGCGGCGCTCGCTCCTCGCAACGGTCCCGGCGGGCATCCCTATCTCCCCCACGACCTGCTGCATTTCCTCGTCGAAGTCGAGGCAGGCATTCCCAACGGGGTGTTCGGGCAGCTCGCTTCCGGCGACAACGGCCTGTTCTGGCCCGCCGACCCCGCCGCACGAGCCAAGGCAAACCGGCGCCGAAAGACAAAGGGAGACAACGCGCATTCCCGATCGAAGGCCGACCTGATCCGCTCCGAGGAACTGGTGGGAATGACGCTACCCGTCTGGGAGTACCGACGCGGCCACGCGCGGGCACTGCCACCGCCTATGACGGCAGACGCAGTCCCCCCGCTGGTCGAGCGCATCGTCGGCCGATTCGACGACTACGCCGACCGCTGGCACGCCCTGGAGGTGGGCGGGACTCTCACGATGAAGTGGTGAAGTCGTATCAGAACGCAGCCGGTGAGACGTCGAGCGTCGTACGGTCGAGGCCGTCGAGCAGATCGAATTGCGGTCCGGTCTTCGGGAGCTCGAAACGATAGAAGTACCTCGCCGCCGCACGTTTTCCGTCGAAGAAGTCGCCCTCGCGGCCGGCTACGGCCAGCACCTGCTCGAGCCATATCCATGCGACCACCACGTGACCCACCGCTTCGAGATACACCGTCGAATTCGCCAGCGCCAGGGCAGGGTCACCGGTCGCCCACAGCGTCGCCGTCGTGGTGCCGACACGCTCGGTCGCGGCGCGCAACAGCTGCGCGTACTCGGCCGCATCGCCGCCGGCTGCGAGCGCCTTCTTCACGGTGGCCTCGATCGTCGAACCTAGCAGCGCCAGTCCGGCTCCACCCTGCATGACGACTTTGCGCCCCAGCAGATCCATCCCCTGAATGCCGTGCGTGCCCTCGTGGATGGGGTTGAGCCGGTTGTCGCGATAGTACTGCTCGACGTCGAATTCGCGGGTGTAGCCGTAACCGCCGAGAACCTGGATCGCCAGACTGTTGGCCTCGAGGCACCACTGTGACGGCCAGGACTTCGCAATCGGTGTGAGCACGTCGAGGAGCAGCCCTGCTTCGGCACGTGCTTCGTCGTTCGTGGCGGTGTTCTGCTCGTCGACGAGCTTCGAACAGTACAGTCCCAGGGCGAGAGCACCTTCGACGTACGATTTCTGCGCGAGCAGCATCCGCCGGATGTCGGAGTGCTCGATGAGCGGAACCTGTGGCGATGCAGGGTCTTTCGCCCCGATCGGCCTTCCCTGTGTGCGGGTGCGCGCGTAGTCCAGCGACTGGAGGTAGCCCGCGTAGCCCAGCGAGGTCGCCAAGAAGCCGACACCGATACGCGCCTCGTTCATCATGTGGAACATGTACTGCAGGCCCTTGTGCGGTTCGCCGAGGAGATAGCCGACGGCCCCTGCCTGCCCACCCGGTGTGAAGGCGCCTTCACCGAGATTGAGCAATGCGTTGGTGGTGCCACGGTTGCCCATCTTGTGGTTGAGACCCACCAGCGCAATATCGTTGCGGTCGCCCAGCGTGCCGTCGTCGTTCACCAGGAATTTCGGGACGATGAACAGCGAGATTCCCTTGACCCCGGCGGGGCCGCCGGGAATCTTTGCGAGGACCAGGTGGACGATGTTCTCGGTCAGCTCGTGGTCTCCGCCGGAGATCCACATCTTGGTCCCGGTGACCCGGTAGGTGCCGTCGTCCATTGGAACGGCCCTGGTCGTGATGTCTGCCAGCGACGATCCCGCCTGCGGTTCGGACAGACACATCGTGCCGAAGAACCGGCCCTCGAGCAGCGCCGGAACGAACCTCTCGATCTGCTCCCCGCTACCGTGAGTGACGAGAAGGCTCGCATTGGCGGCGGTGAGGAACGGGTACGACGAGGTTCCGGCATTGGCAGCCTGGAACCACGCCATCGATGCACGCAGCAGCGTCATCGGGAGCTGCATTCCACCGAGGGACTCGTCGAAGCCCCCGGCGATCAGCCCGGCTTTGGCAAACAGATCCAGCGCCGCCTTGACCTCGGGAATGATCTCGACGCGTCCGTCTTCGCCGATCTGCGGCTCCTGGGCGTCGGCCTTCTTGTTGTGTGTCGCGAAATGCTTGGTGGCGAGATCGGCGCTCAGATCGAGGACGGCGTCGAACGTGTCTCGTGAGTGCTCGGCGAAACGCTCCCGCGACGTCAGGGATTCGACGTCGAGCCAGTCGTAGAGCAAGAAGTCGAGGTCGCGACGGGACAGGACGGGAGCGGGCACGGACAATCCTTTCGGAGGATCTTTCGCGGGGGACACTGTGCCAACAAGTACACCAACGAGCATGCATGATGTCCAGCAAGGGCAGTGTTCCTCAGAGAGGAAGCGGAACCGATGAGCAACGAGATCGTCGTCGAGCACGAGTCGGCCGTCGATGCACCGAATACGGTTGTGTGGGCCCGGGTCACGAGCGCCGAGGGGATCAACGACGAGCTCGCACCGGTACTCGCAATGCGCATGCCCCGGTGGGCTCACACACTGTCCGAGGACACGGTCCCCATCGGACGCCCACTCGCCCGAGTTCCACTACTGCTATTCGGCGTGCTGCCGGTGGACTACGACCACCTGTCCATCGCTGCGCTCGAACCCGGGCGTCGGTTCCACGAGAAGTCGACGATGCTCCTCATGAGTCGCTGGGAGCACGAACGCACTCTGGATCGGCTCGCTACGAACCGCACCAGGGTCCGTGACCGACTCACATTCGAGTTGCGCGTGCCGCTGTCGAGGATTCCGGGCGCAGGCACGCTCGCGCGCCGCCTCGTCGCTGCCCTGTTCGCGCACAGGCACAAACGGCTGGCCACGTTCTTCGACTCGCCGTACAACAGCCGGCCGTCATAGAAACGGAGCAACGGACAGATACAACCTCCGCAAGGTCCTGTATCTACCCGTTGTCGTTGTAACTACCGTCTTTCCAAGAGGATTCAGTCTCGGCGCCGTGCGGCGATGGCGCCATGCGGTCTATGGCCGCTCGCCGTTCGCGTGTGGGCCTCGATCACCTCGAAGCCGGCGTCGGCGAGTTCGCGACCGAGCTCGTCGACCGGCCATCGAAACGCCGTGGTGACGGCATGATCGAATGCTTCCACGGCCGGACCTTCGAAGAAACCCACCAGCAATCCTCCACCGGGCCGGATCACACGCGCGAACTCGCTGAGCGGAATCGCGATGTCCGCCGGATCGTGATGGATCAGCGAATACCAGGACAGCACACCTCCCAATGATGCTGTGGTGGCGTCCAATTGTTCGAATCGGCCGAGATCGAAGGTGAGCTCCGGATACCGGTCGCGAGCTCGTGCGAGGAACTCGGGCACCAGATCGATTCCGCTGACGTCCAGTCCGCACTCGGCCAGAAAGCCCGTCCACTGCCCCGGACCACAACCGGCATCGAGTACAGCGCCCGTGAGCGCGGTGGCCCAACTGCCCACCAGCGCACGGTCGGAAGGGTGCGTCGAGGTCATGGTGCCGAACAGATCCACATATTCCTGCGATCTCGCCGAGTAGGCCTCCCGGACCGAACTCGACTTCCGGACAGTGTGAGCAACCCGGCCGTGTGCGCTCTCCATACCGTCGATGATCACATATCGCGCCCAGCCGGGTGCCTCGAACCCACCCCTGGGGTGGGTTCGGTGAACACCGCCGAGGGCGCACTCTTGTATCAGCCACCACGCCCCGCCCCAGGAGAATCGAATGTCGAAGCACCACAAAGTTTTCGCCGCCACCATCATGATCGCCGCAGCTGTGCTCGGCGGGGCCGCCACGGCCTCCGCGGAACCGAAGGTCGATCCGGTCGGGGGACCCGGAAAGGGCTGCCCGATCGTGCACGAGGACGACAACGGCAACGTCGTGAAGGTGGAGTACGCCTCACCCGGCACCCGGAATGGTGCCCTCGTGTGCGGCAACGACGGCGAGTGGAGTTTCGGCAGGACCGTCGGCAACTCCGGAGCCATCCGGGGCAGCATCACCGACAACGGACTTGCCACTTCGGGCTACTGATCGTAGCCACCCGAAACAAACGCAGGCCGCGCATCACCATGGATGCGCGGCCTGCGAATGTGATCGGAATCAGCGGACTGCGCTGATCAGTTGGTGCCCATCAGGTCGATGACGAACACCAGGGTCTTACCGGACAGCTGATGCCCCGACCCCGCCGGACCGTAAGCGAGCTCCGGCGGCACCGTCAGCTTGCGACGGCCGCCGACCTTCATGCCGGGGATGCCGTGCTGCCAGCCCGGGATCAGACGCGCGAGTGGGAACGCCACCGACTGGCCGCGGCTCCACGACGAGTCGAACTCCTCGCCCGTGTCGAACTCGACACCCTTGTAGTGGACGTCGACGGTGGCGCCGGGCTGAGCTTCGGCGCCGTCGCCGACCTCGATGTCCTCGATGACCAGCTCTGTGGGAGCCGGACCTTCGGGCTTCTCGATCACCGGCGGCTCCGGCGGCACCTGGACGCCGAGCAGGTCGATGATGAACACCAGGGTCTTGCCGGACAACTGGTGCCCCGACCCTGCCGGACCGTAGGCGAGCTCCGGCGGAATCGTCAGTTGGCGGCGCCCACCGACCTTCATGCCGGGGATGCCTTCCTGCCAACCGGCGATCAGACCTGCGAGCGGGAAGCGGATCGATTCACCGCGGCTCCACGACGAGTCGAACTCCTCGCCCGTGTCGTACTCGACGCCCACGTAGTGGACATCGACGATTGCGCCCGCAACAGCCTCTGCCCCGTCTCCGACGGTGATGTCCTTGACCACCAGCTCGGTGGGGGCGGGCCCTTCCTGGAATTCGATCTCCGGTTTGGTCATAGGTCCAGCTCCCTCGTCGAACGGTCGATCGTCGAACTCATGGTCGATCGCACGTCAGCGTGCGTCGAGTCCCTTGTAGTCGCGCTCGGTGTACCCGGTGTAGATCTGACGCGGACGGCCGATCTTCAGGGTCGGATCCGAGTGCATCTCGCGCCAGTGCGCAATCCAGCCCGGCAGACGACCCAGCGCGAACAGCACGGTGAACATGCGGTCCGGGAAGCCCATCGCCCGGTAGATCAGGCCCGTGTAGAAGTCGACGTTCGGGTACAGCTTGCGCTCGATGAAGTAATCATCGGTGAGCGCGGCTTCCTCGAGCTTCATCGCGATCTCGAGCAGTTCGTCGCCGGCGCCGAGCTTGTTGAGGATCTTGTCCGCGGTCTTCTTCACGATCGCAGCACGCGGGTCGTAGTTACGGTAGACGCGGTGACCGAAGCCCATGAGCTTCACACCGTCTTCCTTGTTCTTGACCTTGCGGACGAACTCCGTGACGTCGCCACCGGACTTCTGGATCTCGTCGAGCATCTCCAGCACGGCCTGGTTGGCACCGCCGTGCAGCGGACCCCAGAGTGCATTGATGCCGCCGGAGATCGACGTGAACAGGTTCGCATCCGAGGAACCGACCAGACGCACCGTCGACGTCGAGCAGTTCTGCTCGTGGTCGGCGTGCAGGATCAGCAGCATCTCGAGAGCCTGCGCGACCTCGGGGTCGATCTGGTACGGCTCGGCCGGGAATCCGAACGTCATCCGCATGAAGTTCTCGACCAGCGACAGCGAGTTGTCGGGGTAGAGGAACGGCTGACCGACCGACTTCTTGTAGGCGTAGGCCGCAATCGTCGGCAGCTTGGCCATCAGACGGATGGTGGAGAGCTCGACCTGCTCGGGATCGTCGGGGTCGAGGGCGTCCTGGTAGTACGCGGACAGCGCGTTGACAGCGCTGGAGACGACGGGCATCGGATGCGCGTTGCGCGGGAAACCGTCGAAGAATCGCTTGAGATCCTCGTGCAGCAGCGTGTGCCGGCGAATCTGATCGGTGAAGACGTCGAGCTGCTCGGTGGTCGGCAGCTCGCCGTAGATCAGCAGATAGCTGACCTCGATGAACGTCGACTTCTCCGCGAGCTGCTCGATGGGGTATCCGCGGTAGCGCAGGATTCCCTTCTCGCCGTCGATGTATGTGATCGCCGACTTCGTGGAGGCGGTGTTGACGAATCCGGGATCGAGGGTGGTGTACCCCGTGTCCGCAAGGAGCTTGCCGAGCTCGATGCCGTCATTGCCTTCCGTCGCCTTGGCGATAGCCATTGTGTGCTCGCCACCGGGGTAGCTGAGGGTGGGCTGTGTGTCATTCTCAGCGGGCACGAAGGATCCCTCTCAAGCTCAGACCTACCAGAAACTTCCGAACATTCACGTAGAACCTAACGGTTCCGTGGCCGCAGCGCGGAGGCAGGGTCGGTCGAAAGTCCCCGAACGGTGTGTCGCACCTACCGCCGAGGGCGACCCGACAGCACCTTCCGAATCTCCGACGGGACGTCGATGCACGCCGCTCACCAGCATCGATCGTACGCGAAGTGCGGCAGAACTCAGCCCTGGGAGTCGTACGCCCGCAGACCCCATCGTCCGCTCCACCGCTCCCCGGACTGCAGGACGAGCAGATCGATACCGAGATTGAACGCATCGGGCGGGCACGTCATCGGGGTAAGGGCGAGCGCGCGCGTTCCGGCATCCTCGATCGTCGTCGCCTGCAGCCATCCGAATCCCGGGCCGGTCCAGAGTTCGACACCCCGGCCGTCCGGCCCACACAGGCGATGCCGGGAGTGACCGTCCAGATCCGCGTCGAGGGCACTGAAGGGAACATCGAGGTGCACGTCCCCCAGCAACCTCGCCCGGGTGAAGTCGTATTCGGTGTCCGTGACGGACTGCGAATATGCATCGGGCAGACCTCGCGCGCGGTCGAGAGGCATCCTCGTCCCCGCCGCCAACTGCAGCGTGCATTCGTCGAGCGGGGTGTCACCGGCCCGCAGGTAGGGACGCACCCCCAACCCGAACGGCGAATGGTATCCGCCGACGTTCGTCGCCGTGTGTGTGACGGTGAGTCCGTCCGGACCCAGTTCGTGCGCGACCGTCAACCGCAATTGGTACGGCCAGCCTTTGTGCAGCCCGACTTCCAAGGTCTGCTGGATCCTCGAGTCGGTGTGTGCCGTCACCTCCCATCGCCGATGCCAAGCGAGACCGTTGACCGCAGTACCTCGCTCCGGATCGGTGAGGGCGAGCTGATGCTCGATTCCGTCGAAATAGAAGTGCCCGTCGCGGATGCCGCCGGGCCACGGGGCGAGCACAGCTCCGACGTAGCCCAGTGGGGGTTCGTGGCCGGGCGAGCTCTCGACCAGCCGGTATGCCTCCACCGACCCTCGAGAAGCCGATTCGGGCGCGTCCGAGCTGCCGTCGTAGTCGAGTGCGAGCAGCGCAGCACCGGTACCGGACACCTCGGCCCGGTATCCGCCGCCCCGGATGGAGTGATGGATCGGCTCGGACATGATCAACAGTCTGCCCGGCGGACACCGTCTTCACTGCGGATTCGGCCTGCCGATTCGGGGCGTCACGGCAGGAGTGCCAACCGTCAGGGCACAGCACTCATCGCCGAGACGAGTGCCGCCGTCGTGTCCACGATCGAAGCGTCCGCGAACGGAGCATCGCGGTCGCCGGTGGTGGTGTCCGAGAGAATCACCAGTACCAACGGCTCCCCCTCCGGCGACCAGACCACCCCGGCGGCGTTCAGCGTGGCGAAATTTCCTCCCCCCGACTTGTCTGCGGCCACCCAGCCCGGCGGGAGACCTGCACGCATCCTCGTATCTGACGTGACGCTCGCACGCATCCATCCCGTGAGGATTCGTCGGCGCGCCGGGTCCAGCGCCGAGCCGAGAAGCAGTTCCCGGTATCCGCGTGCCGCTCCGGCAGGAGTCGTAGTGTCACGCTCGTCGCCGCGCGCGGCGTCGTTCAGCTCGGGTTCCCACCGGTCGAGGCGTGTCGCATCGTCCCCGACCGAGCGTGCGAACGCGGTCACCGCATCCGGGCCGCCCAGCCGCCTCAGCAGCAGATTGCCTGCCGTGTTGTCGCTACGGGTCAGTGCGGCTTCGCACAGTTGTGCGTAGGTCATCTGTCGACCCTGGTTCTCGGCGGTGACCGGTGAGTTGACGACGATGTCACCCGGTTCGACGGCGACGGTGTCGTCGAGCCGCAGCCGTCCTTGGGATTCGAGTTGCAGGATGCCCGCGGCGGCGTACGGCTTGAACGTCGAACACATCGCGAACCGCTCGTCGCCGCGATACGTGTAGGTCCGGCCTGTCCCCGGTGAATGTGCGGCCACTCCGAGACGCACCGCATGCATGTTCTCGATCTCGACGAGGCGCTCGTCGAGTGCCGCCAGGTGGACCCCCATACCGCGTGGCGCGTCCGATGGACGATCCGGAACGGACGCGGCAGTCGGTGCGCCACATGCTGAAACGAGGGGAATCGACACCGCAGCCAACGCTGAGTTGAGAAACCATCTGCGGGACAATGTTGTTCGCTGCTCGGTCATGCCATCACCACAGCACCCGAGCAATCCGGACCGCCAATATCTGCATCGGTCGGGAACGGGTCGCAAAAAGTATCGCCGCCGGTGAGCGACCCGCAGGAGACGGACATCGAACTCCCGAAGCGCCACTGCACACTGCGCACAGCAGGCGCTGGTTGAATAGCGGAATGGATCTGATCCGCCATCTCCGCTTCTTCGTCACCGTCGCGGAAGAAGGTCACTTCGGTCGCGCTGCAGCCGCCCTCGACATGACGCAACCTCCTCTGTCACAAGGACTTCGAAGGCTGGAGCAGCACATCGGCACCACCCTTGTGCACCGCACGCAGCGGGGAGCCGTCCTGACCACCGCCGGCGCCACACTGCTCCCCCGAGCACGGCTGCTCGTCGACGACTCCGAACGGTTCCTTGCCGAAGCCGAGCGCGTCTCGCGGACCCGCGGTGTCGTGCGCTGGGGCGCGACGGCCGCACTCCCCGATCGGATCATTACCACCTGCGCCGCAGTGCTGCGTACCGACCCGGACGTGACGATCGCGACCGAGGTGGCTGCAACAACCGACCTGATCACGGCAGTCCGCTCCGGCATGTGTGACCTCGCGGTCGTCGAACACCCTGCACTACTCGACGGTATCGAGGCCGGACCGGTGACGAAGGTGCCTCGATGGGTGGTTGTCCCTGCCGGGCACCGCAGCGCCCGAGCGGAGCGGCCCCGCTTCCCGATGCTCTGCGACTTGTCGTTCGCGACAGCCCCGCGAGCCGGAAAACCGGCGGGTTTCGATGCCACACAAGACATTCTGCGAGAGCGCGGACTCGATGTAGATCCGACGACCGTCCCTGACGACCGGACGATCCTCGCGGCGGTCGCAGCCGGAAGGCACTTCGGAATATCCACCGCACCACCGGGCTCGGCGCCCGGCGTCGCGTGGCTGACACTCGCTCCGGATGCCATCGCGCTGCGCGTGCGCATCGTGTGGCGTCCCGACGCCGGGTGCAGCGGCTGGTTGCACGCGCGCCGCTGCTCGACCGACGACGTCACGTTGTCGGTGCACGGTGATGAGCGGGTGGTGCTCGCGTCGGTCTACAAGCTTCCGCTGTTCCTCGCGTTCTGCGCCGAGGTGGACGCGGGCAGGATCGACCCGGCGTCCGAACTGCGGATCGATCCGTCCGAGTGCACACCGGGGTCGACCGGCATCGCGAGCATGCGTGATCCGGTGACCATGAGCAGACGCGATCTCGCCGCGTCGATGATGACGGTCTCCGACAACGCCGCCGCTGACGTGCTGCTCGGAGAGATCGGCCCCGTCGCAGTCCACGACATGCTCGCCCGGCTCGGTCTCGAGCGCACGAACATCGTCGGTGGTACCGCCGATATGTACCGGCGACTGGTCGAGGAGACCGACAGCCGCACCACCGTCGAAGCATTCAAGGCCCTCACCGACAGCGACGCGGCGTGGTCGGTCTCCGCATACGATCCGGCATTCACCAGCGCGACCACCGCCGAGGAGATGACGCGGCTGCTCGCCGCTGTGTGGGCAGGCGACGCACTCTCCGCCGAGCAGACGACCTTCGTCAAGAACGTGATGCGCAACCAGATCTGGCCGCACCGCATCGCCGCGGCCTTCCCCTATCGCGGAGTATCGATTGCGGGTAAAACCGGCACGATCGGCATCATCCGCAACGAGGTCGCGGTCGTCGAGTTCCCCGGTGAGCACCCGGTAGCGGTCGCGGTCTTCACCCGCGCCGCACGCGCGGAACCTGCACTACCGGTGGTGGATGCGGCGATCGGCGAGGCCGCACGGATCGCAGTCACCGAATTGCGGGCACCGAACATGTCGAGTGTGGAGTTCTCCTCGGCTTGAATCCTCCGGGGGCAGGTCGCGACAACAGCTACACCCGAATCACGGTTGCAGCCGTTGCGTGTACCACCTGCCATCGACGAGCCGGGACCGGACACGGTTGTGCATCCTGTTGGGCCTGCCCTGCCAGAACTCGACGAACTCCGGAGAAATACGGAATCCTCCCCAGAAAGGAGGCCTCGGAATGTCGTCGTCGACACCGAACCTCTCGCCTGCCTCGACGAGTGCGTGGTCAAGGTCGGCGCGCGAGGCGACGGGCTGCGACTGATGTGACGCCCACGCACCCAGCTGCGACCCGCGCGGCCGAGTCCGCCAGTAGGTTTCCGTCTCCTCGGCCGGGATTCGAGTGACCTGGCCTCGGATGCCGATCTGCCGGTGCAGCGGTAACCACACGAATGTGGCGGACGCGTAGGGCACGGCGTCGAGGTGACGTGCCTTGTCCGATCCGTAGTTGGTGAAGAAGGTGACGCCGTCGACATCGATTCCTTTGCACAACACGGTCCGGGTCGCGGGATGTCCGTGTTCGTCGACGGTGCCGAGAACGATGGCGTTCGGTTCCGGGGCACCTGCGGACACCGCGTCGGCCAGCCATCGTCGTGCCAACGGAAACCAGCCGTCGGCGAGGTCTTCCGGTGTCAGATCGGTCTCCGGCGACGCCGTTACCGGGGTCGCGGGGGTGTAGTCCACGCGCATGGACGCGAAGGGGTTCTGCGGATCGTGCTGCACGGATGTGGACGCTACTCCGCGATCGCCGCCCCTCGCCGGTCGGCGGATTCGGAGCGATCGCCCCAGCCGAGACGTCGCTCATCCGACTCTCGGACGTCCTTGATTTCCTGCTGCGAGTCGGCCATTCGCCGATTATCCACAGCGAGCACCTCCCGGAGGTCGAAGATGGTCTGGGAGACTAGAGTCCTCTTCGACGACAGAGATGAGCTGCCGATCACAACACTGCGCACTCATTCCACCGGCAGTGCCGCCCGGACCGGGCCGCACGTGAACGAGGAGAGCCACACCGTCATGGCACCACACGCGTCCGTACCCGAGGATTTCGTCGCAGGACTCGAAGGCGTCGTCGCCTTCACCAGCGACATCGCCGAACCCGACAAGGACGGCGGGTCACTGCGATACCGCGGCGTCGACATCGAGGAACTCGTCGGCAAGGGTGTCACCTTCGGCGACGTGTGGGCGCTGCTCGTCGACGGCGAGTTCGGGCGCGGACTGCACCCCGCCGAACCGTTCCCCCTGCCGATCCACACCGGTGACGTGCGTGTCGACGTCCAGGCAGGCCTCGCGATGCTCGCACCCATCTGGGGTTTCTCACCGCTGCTCGACATCGACGACGACACCGCCCGCGACAACCTCGCCCGGTCCGCGGTGATGGCCCTGTCCTACGTCGCCCAGTCCGCGCGCGGCATCTACCAGCCTGCCGTGCCCCAGAAACGGGTCGACGAAGCACAGACCGTCACCGAACGCTTCATGGTGCGCTGGAAGGGCGAGCCCGACCCCAAGCACGTCGAAGCCATCGACGCCTACTGGGTCTCCGCCGCCGAGCACGGCATGAACGCCTCCACCTTCACTGCCCGTGTCATCGCCTCGACCGGCGCCGACGCCCCGGCCGCACTGTCCGGCGCAGTCGGCGCGATGTCCGGTCCCCTCCACGGCGGGGCACCGGCGCGCGTGCTGCCGATGATCGAGGAAACCGAGCGCACCGGAGATCCGCGCGGCATGGTCAAGGGCATCCTCGACCGTAAAGAGAAGCTCATGGGCTTCGGGCACCGTGTCTATCGTGCAGAAGACCCTCGTGCCCGCGTGCTGCGCGCCACCGCCGAGCGCCTCGACGCGCCGCGCTACGAGGCCGCCGCTGCGCTCGAGCAGGCCGCCCTCGCCGAGCTGCGTGAACGTCGTCCGGACCGCGCGATCGAAACGAACGTCGAATTCTGGGCCGCGGTCATCCTCGACTTCGCGGAGGTTCCCGCCGCGATGATGCCCGCGATGTTCACGTGCGGTCGTACCGGTGGCTGGTGCGCACACATTCTCGAGCAGAAGAAACTCGGCAAGCTGGTGCGTCCTGCCGCGATCTACACCGGCCCCGACCCCCGCGCAGCCGACACCGTCGCGGGATGGGATTCGATCACACATCGGTGATCGGCCGGGCGAGGCGGTTTAGACTACTCCTGCACTTGTCCCTCGACGCTTAGGACACGCTTTCCGATGGCTGACGCTTCACCGATCATTCCCGCCGATCTCAAGCCCGCAGACGGCCGCTTCGGCTGCGGTCCCTCCAAGGTCCGCCCCGAGCAGCTGCAGTCGCTGGTCGACGTCGGCGCTTCGGTGTTCGGCACCAGCCACCGCCAGAAGCCTGTCAAGGACGTCGTGGCTCGGGTCCGCTCGGGGCTGCGCGATCTCTTCTCGCTGCCCGAGGGCTACGAGGTGGTCCTCGGTAACGGTGGCACCACCGCATTCTGGGATGCCGCAGCATTCGGCCTGGTCCGCGAACGCTCGCAGCACTTCACGTACGGCGAGTTCTCGTCGAAGTTCGCGACCGTCACGAAGAACAACCCGTTCATCGGCGACCCGGTAGTTGTGAGCGCCGATCCGGGTTCGGCTCCCGAAATCGTCGCCGACTCGTCGGTCGACCTGATCGGCTGGGCACACAACGAGACGTCCACGGGTGTCGCTGTGCCGGTGTCCCGTCCCGCGGGGTCCGGCAACTCGCTGATCGCGATCGACGCCACGTCGGGTGCGGGCGGACTCCCCGTGAACATCGCCGACACCGACGTCTACTACTTCGCGCCCCAGAAGTGCTTCGCGGCCGATGGCGGTCTGTGGATCGCGCTGATGAGCCCGGCAGCGCTCGAGCGGGTCGCCGAGGTCAAGGCATCGGGCCGGTTCACGCCGGAGTTCCTGTCGCTGCCGATCGCCGTCGACAACAGCAGCAAGGACCAGACCTACAACACGCCTGCGCTTGCAACGCTGCTGCTGTTCGCCGATCAGATCGAGTGGATGAACAGCAACGGTGGCCTGGACTGGACGGTCGCGCGCACCAAGGATTCGTCGTCGCGTCTGTACGAGTGGGCCGAGGCTTCCGAGTTCGCCACGCCTTTCGTCACCGATCCGGCTCTGCGGTCGCAGGTCGTCGGCACCATCGATTTCGTCGAGTCCGTCGATGCGGCGCAGGTCGCGAAGATCTTGCGGGCCAACGGGATCGTCGACACAGAGCCGTACCGCAAGCTGGGCCGGAACCAGCTGCGTGTCGGAATGTTCCCGGCGATCGACCCCGAAGACATCACCCAGCTGACCAAGAGCATCGACTGGGTCGTCTCCCAGCTCTGATCCTCGCGGCTCCGACAGCCGGCGCAGCATCGGGCGAGGGCCGGACCCTGTGGGTCCGGCCCTCGCGCCGTTTCCGAAACTCTCAACCACACATCGAGACATAATCGGCAAACTCAGTACGATAACGCCTCCGACCCGAATTCCTGTGATCCGACCCGGCGTGGCGCGGCGTGTCCGCCTCCCGGATCGCGGACAACTCCGATAATCTCGGGCAAGTCGATCGCGAGCCGGCGCGAGGAGGTCAGTGTGCGAGAACTGAAGGTGGTGGGTCTCGAGCCGGATGCTAAGCATGTGGTGCTCGCGGATCCCACAACGGGGGACAAGTTCCGCATTCCAGTCGATGACACACTCCGCGCCGCATCACGCGGCGATCTCGCCCGACTGGGACAGATCCAGATCGAAACCGCCAGCACCCTCCGACCGAGGGAGATCCAGGCCCGCATCCGGGCAGGCGCATCCGTCGAACAGGTTGCCGAGGAAGCAGGAATCCCGACCTCGAAGGTCGAGCGATTCGCTTACCCGGTGCTCCTCGAACGTTCCCGTGCCGCCGAGATGGCACAGCAGGGACATCCGGTGCGCCCCGATGGTCCCACCGTGCAGACACTGCTCGAGATCGTCACACAGGCATTCCGCTCGCGTGGCCACAACCTCGACGAGGCGACGTGGGATGCGTGGCGCGACGACGACGGGCACTGGGTCGCTCAGCTCGAGTGGCAGGCCGGTCGCTCCACCAATGCGGCGCACTGGCGTTATCAGCCCGATGCACACGGCGGCACCATTTCGGCGCTCGACGACATCGCCGCCGACCTCGTCGATCCGGATTGCGGTCGCCCCTTGCGATACCTGACGCCCGTGTACTCGTCACGCGACATCGACGACACGGTGGAGTCGGAGACCGAGCGGTTCGTCGCCCCACCGGCCGACGCCGTCGTCATCGATCGCCAGCCGGAATCCGAAGAGCACGAGCTACCCGTCGTGGATACGGGCCGGACGATGCCGACCGCCACCGAGCACGACACCGACACCCAACGCGGCGCTACCGCATCGGCCAAGGCAGTAGCGAACCCGAGCAAGGACAAGCGCGGTAAGCCCGCACTTCCGTCCTGGGACGACGTACTCCTCGGCGTCCGAAGCAACGGACGCGCCTGAGAGCCGACGCCGATGGCGGCGGTCGTGTCGACGCTCTGGTACGTCGACGCCCCGGATCCGGCTGCGGTACTGCGTAATTCGACTCCCAACCGCGACATCGCGCATGCTCTGGTCACGCGCTTGCATCCCGATCGGCACGTCACTGCGGGCGGGCGCGCGACGCTCGCACAGGTCGCTGCAGGAAAAGGGCCGGACGATACGGAGTTCGACGACAACACAGTTTTCGTCGGCAGCTTCCCCGGTGTGACAGTGGTGTGCAGCCGCGAACTCATCCATCGTCGCCCCTCCGCAGTGGGTGCCAACTGGCTGCACACACTCGCATCGGAGAACACCTACCTGATCGTGTCCGACGCAGCCGGTGGGTGGGGCTCGTTCGCAGCATGGGAGCGCGGTACGCTCCGGCGCGCATTCGGGGCCGGTGCCATCGAGTTCTACGAGGACGAGGGCATCCCATTTCTGTGGGAGCGTCCGTACTGGTCGGGCGAACACCCCATGCGGTGGCCTGCCGGCTCCGTTCCGCACCCCGAAGCACTGCCGTTCCACCCCCGGCGCCTCGTCGAAGCCGCCAATGCTGCGTGGCTCGGCTTCCGGTATGTCGGTCGCACCGAGGGCGAACCCGAGCCGAGCGGTATCGACGTCTGGAGTTTCATCCTGCACAGGCCAGGGGAAGCCACACCGCCTGCCGCACCGGCCGGGCAACAGCCCACGCGCTCCTGGTGGCGTCGCGCAGTGGGCCTCTAGTCGACTCCGCACTCATCCGAACAGCAGCACACCCCACGCCACAGGCACCGCGGCGGCGATACCCCACGCCATCCACCGCCACACCTCTCGCTGTCGCCAATGAAGGAAGGTCGGGAGGGCTCCCACGACGGCGACGACATTGACCAGTACCGCAACCGCGGGATGAATGTCGGCGAGCACATCGCCGATCGCGATGAGAGTGACCGTGCTCATCGCGAAGACGAACACCGACAGCGGTAGCCCCGTCGCCCACGGGGTCGGTGAGGACCCGGAGGTCGTGTTCACCGCGGGATCCGAACCCGTTCGTAGAACGCCATCGCCGCAGCCGTCGCAACATTGAGCGAATCTGTCCCCGGCGCCATCGGTATCCGGGCACGTACATCGGCGGCGCCCATCGCCTGCTCGGTCAACCCGGGTCCTTCCGCACCGAGCAGCAACGCAACCTTCTCCCCCGTCATCGCCTCGGCGAGCGGCATCGCCTCCGGGTTCGGGGTCAGCGCGATCAACTGGAAGCCGCGGTCACGCAGCGTATCGAGGTCGCTGGGCCATTGCTCGACCTGCGCGAACGGGACGCGCAGCACATGCCCCATCGACACGCGCACCGCGCGCCGGTACAGCGGATCAGCGCAGCTCCTACCGAACAGCACAGCGTCGACACCGAGCCCTGCGGCATTGCGGAACATCGATCCGATGTTCTCGTGATCGTTGACGCCTTCGAGTACCGCAACGGTGGTTGCCTTCTCGATCATTTCGACGACGTCCAGCGGTTCGGGCCGATACGAGACCCCGAGTACGCCTCGATTGAGATGGAAACCGACCACCTCTGCCATGGTCGCCGCGTCGGTCCTGTAGAACGGCACATCCACGTCGTACAGGTCGTCAGCGAGTTCACTCAGACGACGATCGACACCGAGCATGGCGTGCAACGGGAATCGGGAGTCGAGCATGCGCTGGACGACCAGCACGCCCTCGGCGACCACCAGTCCCTTTCCGCCGGGAAGATCTGGCCGCCTGTCCGAGGAGTTGAGATCGCGGAAGTCGTCCAGCCTGGGATCGGCGGGATCGTCGATGTCGATGACGTGAACCACGACGACCATTCTCCCAGCCGCACACGCGATCGCAGCATCCGACTCGATCGGAGCTCATCCGACAATGTCCGGGCTACGCCCTGACGCGACCGCCGGGACGGGCGATTCCGCGAATCGACAACCCGCTGTCGACGGTCACGAGGGTGCCCGTCATCGCGGCCGACTCGGTGCGCGATGCGAACATTGTGAACACGCCGTCGTAGGCGCTCACCGACGCTACCTCCTGCAACGGCAGCGCCTTCTCGGTGCCGTCGAGTACCGAATCGGACATCTGCTGCCCCAACGACTCGGTGCCCCGCAAGCGCGTCGGCGCGACGCCCGGCGCGATGCCGTTGACACGGACATCGGGAGCGAGTTCATAGCCGAGTTGGCGGACGAGGCCGTGCACCGCGTGCTTGGATGCCGTGTAGAGGGCGCCGCCGCCTGCGGCATTGGTGCTGGCGAAGGATCCGGTGAGGATGATGCTGCCGCGGGAGGCGATCAGGGCATCGAGGCATGCCTTCGCACCGAGCATCGGCGCGAGGACGTTGACACCGAACAGCTCACCGAAGGCACCGGACAGCTGATCGCCGTCGATGTCCTCGAGGGCCTGGGCATTGTCGGTGATACCGGCGTTGCCGACGAAGACGTCGATGCGTCCCCATGTATCGAGGGCGGCCCGGGCAGCGGTGACGTTGTCGTCCCAGTTCACGACGTTTCCCACGATCGGGATCACCGAGTCGCCGAGTTCGGCGGGCAGTTCCTTCACCGATTCCGAGAGGTCCAGCGCGACGACTCGTGCCCCTTCGGCGACGTAGCGCGTCACCACTGATCGACCGATTCCCGCGCCCGCGCCTGTAAAGACGACGACCTGGCCGTCGAGTGCACCCATAATGTCGCTCCTGATCTGATCGTGCTGATTGTTCGAAGTTGGTGGGTGGTCAGGCGACCGGTACTCGGTCGCCGGTCGCGCGCGTCCGATCGCCGGCCGAGCCGGAGCGGCGAGAAATGCAGCTGATCACCGTGTAGGACACCACGGCCAGAGCCAGGACGACGAGCTGCGCGGATTGCGCGAGTAGTGTTGGTACACCGTCGACCTCGAGGAGTGCGATGCCGATCACCGACGGCACGATCCACGCGGCGAGTCCGACGCCGACTGCGGGCACGGCGGCATCGTCGACGGCCGGGCCCTGCCGACGATCGCGGACGTGGAGCGCGAAGTGGGTGAGGACGACGCCGACCCAGCCGACGACGAGAACGCCCTGCCAGTTGAGGGCGGTCTGCAGGTAGTGGAAGACATCGGTCAGCATGAGCGCGAACACGGCGAGGGACACGCCGCCAACCCACACGACCCGGGGTAGGCGTACCGAGGAGAAGCTGCTGAGGATCCTCTCGAAATTGGTGGTGGACAGGTAGTAGTTGACGCTGTTCACGCGAGTCTGGGAGACGACGATGAACAGGAGTCCGAGGAATCCGAGGCTGGCCAGGATCGCCCGCACCACACCGTCTTCGGTGGCGGGTTCGGTAGGCAGGACGGTCTGCACGAGGTAGATGCCCGCGATCCCGTTGACGACGAACAGTCCGGCGTAGAAGACCCATCCGAAGGTGACGCGCTCGTGGAAAGTCTCGTCCTCGAGCTTGGAGAATCGCGCGAAGTCGATGGTGTTCGGCATGTTGACGAAGATGCCCATGTAGAGGATCGCGCCGAGTAGCCAACCGGGGAGCGAGCGGCCCTCGTCAGGGACGACACCGGCGAAGGCGAGCCAGTCGGAGTTGCCGCCGAACTTGACGTGTGCCGCGATGAGGACACAAACGAGGCCGATCACATAGAACGGCAACAGAATTCCGTTGAGTTTACCCATCCACGATTGCACGCTGCCGAGCATGAGCGGCATCATCGCGATCACGACGACGGCATACCAGATGCGGATGTCGCCGGCGTCGAAGTACAGCTGGAAGGCGACAGCGAGGGTGCTGGACTCGAAGAGAGCGTAGTAGAGCGTGGTCGCAGCGAGGAGCACCGCGGTCAGTATCGAGCCCCAGCGGCCGAAGATCGTTTTGGTGAGGAGGGTGCTGTTCAGGCCGAAACGAGCGCCGAGGCGGGCGGTGAAAATGTTGACGATCGAGTAGACGACGGTGGACAGGGCGATCGCGAGGATCGCGTTCTTCGTGCCGTACAGACTGGCAGCGAGGGCACCGTAGAAGAGCCACACCATGGCGGACAACAGCGACCAGTACGACATCGTGACCTGCCAGCGGCCGAGTCGGGCAGTCAGCGGTACGGGGGCCGCGCTGAAATTCCCGTCATCGACGGCATCGCACGTTGACGATGCGGGTACGGGCACAGCAGGCATGTCCACCTCCAGAAGTGTGTGCAGATTTGAATACAGTTGTAGAGAGTCAGTGTAAGGAGCGTCACGTTAATTGGAAGACCCCCACGTAACGGTCCAGTTACAGATCTTCGGAGCGCCGCGTGGCGCGCCGTGCGGCGGACACGGGACGCATTCCGACCACAGGAGGTGCGAAACTGTATGCAAAAGCGGAACCGCCCTCGACAGCTAGGAGCAGACGATGACTTCGGTGACTGCCCGCACACGCTCCGGCACCACAGTCGACGAGCTGTGCACCGTCCTGCGTGATCGCATCATCACCGGCACCTATCCACCGGGACAACGGATGTCACAGGAACAGCTGGCAGCCGAATTCAACGTCAGCCGCACTCCCCTACGCGAAGCGTTGCAACGCCTCGAAGCGGACGGACTCCTCGTCGCAACCGCCAACCGCGGAATGCACGTCGCACCGATCGTCAACTCGGAAACCGAGCAGAACTACGCGCTCCGGATCCTCGTCGAACCCCCGACACTCGCAGCCGTCATCGACGACCTCACCGACGACGACGTCGCCGAGATGCGCGTCGCACTCGACGACATGCAAGCCCACCGCGCCCACAATCGAAGGTTTCAGCAGGCTCACCAGCGGTTCCACGATGTCGCGCTGACCCGCTACCCCCAGACGTTCGCCGATCTGACCCGCTCGCTGCACACGATGATCTACCGGCACCAGAGCGTGTACCTCTCCCACCAGCGGACGCCCGAGGATTTCATCCATTCCGACCGCCACTTCCTCGCGGCGATCGAGGCCCGCAATGCACCGTCCGCCCGCCGAATCATGGAGTTCCACCTGATCGACGCCGCGCTCGGACTGGTCCTCGACGCGGATCCCGACCACGAGTTCGACTCTCTGCTCGTGGCACTGCGCGGACGCGAGATCGTCATCGAGCACGACGACGCCGGGCGGATCAACCGTCCGGCCCCGATCTACTGGCTCGATCACGACCCGATCCTTCCGGAGGTGGCGACCTCCAATCTCATTCTGCGACCGGCCCCCTGACCCCGCGCCGGCCGGGGCTTCCGGCCGGCGCGGGCACCGTCAGACGAGCCGCGCCGCGAAGAACGCGGAGTGGATCGCGTCGAACACTCGTCCGGGCGCCACTGCCGAACCGACGACCCGGACGTCCAGACCCGCCGCCCGGAGCTCGGATTCGAGGCCGCCGTCCGCCGGGACACGGCCGAGTGCGAGCACCACCGTGTCCGCGGCGATCACCGCACTCTCGTCGCCGATCTGCACGTGCACCCCGGTCGTGTCGACGCCGACCACCCGGGTGTCCAGTCGCACGTCCACCGCGGCGGCGTCGACGTGACGGGGCAGTCGCTCGACGTCGGTGAACACCTCGTCGCCTTGCAGCAGCCCACTGCCCTGTTCGACGAGTGTCACCTTGGCGCCGGGCATCTCGGCGAGCCGCAGGGCCGCCTCACAGCCCTGCAGTCCGCCGCCCACGACCACCACGTTGCCGGAGATCGGAGTGCCGGCGCGGACGGAACTCGCCAGGATCACCGGGGCAGCCTCGTCGACAGGGAAGCCGGGGCGGCGGTGTGGCGCACCGGTCGCGACAACTACCGTGTCGTGGCCGGCGGAGGTCAGCACCTCGACGTCGGCGGCGGCCGGAACGACGGTGACCTCCCGTCGGCGCACCTCGTGGACGAGGTGGTCGACCAGGCCCGAGAGGTCCTGTTTCACAGTCGATCCCGTGGCGTGCGTGAGCAGTCCACCGAGATGGTTCGGTTCGTAGACTGTCACGTCGTGGCCGCGGTCCGCAAGCACCGCGGCGCTGCGCAGACCCGCAGGGCCCCCGCCCACCACGGCGACGTTCTTGCGGATCGCGGAGGCCTCGACGGGGAACCGACCCTCCTCCGCCATGTGGGGGTTGACGCTGCATCCGGCGCTGCGGCCTTTGTTCAGCCCGCGATGCAGGCAGCCGTCGTTGCAGCGGATGCACGGGGTGATCTCCAATACCCGACCTTCCCGGGTCTTGCGGGCCCAGTCGGGGTCAGCGAGCATCGCCCGGCCGAGGGAGACGAAGTCGGCAGAGCCGGATTCGACGATCTCCGCGGCGATGTCGGGGGTGACCAGTGATCCCGAGGCGACGACCGGGATGGTCACCGCGTCCTTGATCTTCTCCCAACCCCAGCGGTGAGGTGTGCGCACCTGGTACCAGGGGCTGACCTCCCACTCCATCGTGGCGTGGTGTCCGCCGGAGGCGTGGATGACGTCGACGCCGTGTTCCTCGAGTAGCCGGCAGAGTTGCACGGTCTCCTCGATCGGGATGCCGTCCTGCTCGTAGTCGGTAACCGAGACCCGGATGCTGAGCGGAAACTCGCGCGGCACGGACACCCGGATCGAATCAACGATCCGCAGCAGCAGCCGAGAACGGTTCTCGAAACTTCCCCCGTACTCGTCGGTGCGGGAATTGGTGTGCGGAGACAGGAAGTTGGTGATCAGATAGCCGTGGCCGGCGTGCACTTCGACGAGGTCGAAGCGGGCGGCGTGCACACGTGCCGCGGCTTCACCGAACGCCTGTACGACGCCGTCGATCTCGTCGAGAGTCATCGGCGTGGGAACGACACCGTACTGCGCTTCCACGTCGTACCACGACGAATCCGATGCCGACTTGATGGGGGCGGTGCCGAGGAACTTCTGCCTGCCGCCGTGAGCGATCTGCAGCCCGATCTTCGCGCCAGTCGAGTGCACCTCGTCCGCGAGCCAGCCCAGTCCGGGGACGTGCTCGCGGCGGCTGACGCCGACCTGATTGTGGATGGCCTTGCTGGCGTCGTCGTCGACGTAGCTGTACTCGACCATGACGAGCCCGACACCGCCCTCACCCAGGCGCCGGTAGTGGTTCACGGTCCGCTGACTGACGGTGCCGTCGGGGTTGGACGTCGCGGTGCTCTGCGGCGACTTCACGATACGGTTCCGGACCTCGACGGGTCCGATCTGTCCGGGGGTGAACAGCGCTTGGTGGTTCACTGGGGCCTCCGTGGGACGGGGATCGGCTTCGATATGTGCAGCCTCACCAGAATGTGCGCGTGCCGAGGGATGTCAGGGCGCCAACAGGGCGCCTGCGCGGGGAACGACCTGCTCGAGGCCGAGTCGTCCCAGCAGCCGCCACGTCGTCGCGGCGGCGGCGGACAGCACGGGGATGTCGAACTGCTGCTGCAAGCGGTCCAGGATCGGCAACGAGGGCATCTGGACGCAGGCGCTGATCACGAGGGCATCAGCGCCCGACGTGTCGACACGGCGGGCATGTTCGAGCAGGTTCTCCGGGTCGAGGCGGCCTACCGCGAGGTTGTCGGGCACCTCGAGGCTCAGCGAGTCCACGACGTTGAACCCCTGGTGCTCGATGTAGTCGCACACTGTCGCGGTGAGCGGCTTCATGTAGGGGGTGACGACGGCGATGTTCTTCACGTCGAGATGCGCCAGGGCCTCGGTCAAGGCTCCCGCCGACGACAACACGGGGATGTCGACGCCGCTCTCCTCCTTGGCGATTCGCGCCAACTTGGGTTCCGATTCGCAGTGGTAGCCGCGGCCCTGGGACATGATTGCGACCAGGCACGCGTAGGCCATGACATCGACCCGGGCATCGGCGAGTTCGGCGGCGCACCGCAACGAGTCCGCGTCCATAGCGGCGAGCTGCTCCGGGGTCACGTGCTGCATACGCATCCGTGACGAGTGGAAGGTGAATCCCTCCGGCCGGATCTCCTCACGGGCACGGAGCATCGCCGGGATCTCGGTCTCCATGGTGGTGTTCGAGCTGGGAACGATCATGCCCACGCGATAGTTGGCACTCATGTGTGTCTCTTCCTACTTGTCGTGCCGGCTACGCCGACAACATCGTGTGATGCCCGTGCGGGTGAGCCGCACCGGAGTTCAGATTGCTCGTCCCGAGGACCGGCACCCGGTGGCAGCCGCCAAGGTCCCAGCTGACGTGGGCACGGCCGCCCGTACGCAGCGATTCCAGGTCGTGCAGTCGGATGGACATGCCGCCCAGCACGACTGGAAGCGAGCCGAACTCGTGGTCGGGGTCGTCGGCGAGGATCATTCCCAGCGCCGCGTCGAGCAGGTGGAATTCGAGCAGCAGCCGAGCCTGGTCGCCGTCGCGGTCGCGGACCGCCTCCAGGAACATCCCGTCGGTGACCGTGACGTCCTCCAGCGCCTCCGGGTGAGTGAAGTAGAGCCGCTGGTGGCGGTCGATCCGAGTCAGGTGCGACTCGATCAGTTCACGCATCCCGGTGGGGCACCGACCGAGGATCACCCGATGGTACTCCCAGTGCGCAAGCTGGAACTCCCGCGGTGAGACACCAGTCCTGCGCATGCCCGCCAGCGCGGATTCCATCGCGTCGATGTCCGCGTCCACGACCCGGTCGAGGGTCGCCGAGATCAGCGCCGGCTCCACGAGCAGACGGACCGCATAGGAGTCCTCCACGTCCGACAGCGCCAGTGGCGCCACGATGACACCGCGGTTCGCCTCGGTGACGACGAGCCGCTCCGCCTCGAGCCGACGAAAAGCTTCCCGCAGTGGTGTTCGCGAGACATCGAGTTCGGAAGCCAGCTGCACCTGTGACAGCGTCACGCCAGGTCGATAGTGGCCGTCGATGATTCGCTCCCGAATCGCGATGTACGTGTCGTCCACGGTGGTTCCCCGGCGCGCCCCCCTGCTGCTCACGGTCAGTCGTGCGATCCGAGTCGGGTGGCGATCAGGCCGGTGAAGAACGCCGGCTCCTGATCGGCGAGCACTTCCAGCGCCATCGGGTCGAGCAGGATCCGCGAACCGGTCCGCGGTACGTACAGCTCGAGCCGTTCACCGTTGCGAGTCCACACCTTCCGGAACTGGACGCCGGCGAACTCGTTGCCCAGCCCGGTCCATTCGTCGGCCCGGACCACACCGGCGGGCAATCCCTGCGATGCCTTGTCGCTCATACCACCGGCTCCTTCGCATGTACGCCCGTCGACACGATGCGCGGCGGGGTTCGGTAGACGTCCGCTGCACGGCGGCCGGCGAGCACCGGGAGTGTCGCGCGGGCCTTGTCGACCTGCCCGAGGTCGAGTTCGACCACCTGCACCGCCGCGGGTGACTCGTCGAGGTCGGCGAGTACTTCTCCCCACGGAGAGACGGCCAGCGCGTGCCCATAGGTCGGGAACGCATCGACGTAATCAGGTGTGGGCGAGTGGACGGTCGCCGGCGCCACCACGTACGCGAGATTCTCGATGGCGCGGGCGCGCAGCAGGGTATGCCAATGCGCCTCACCGGTCGATTGCACGAACGCCGCGGGCACGAGCAGAACCTGTGCGCCCGCAGCTGCGAGTTCCCGTGACAGCTCGGGGAATCGGACGTCGTAGCAGATGGTGAGCCCGAAACGCACGCCGTCGACGTCGAGGAGCACCGGGCACGCCCCCGGCCGTTCCACCGAGGACGCCTCGAAGGAGCGGCCTCCGATGGTGGCGTCGAACAGGTGCAGTTTGTCGTATCGGCCGGCGATCGTGCCGTCCCGGTCGATGACGAGCGCCGAGTTGAAGATTCCGTCGTCGGTGCGGTTCTTCATGCCGCCGAGGACGACGACCACACGTCGCTCTGCGGCGACGCGGCACAGTTCCAGCACCGGGGTCGCGTCCTCGCTCAGAGCCGCTTCCCGCATCTCGACATTGGAGCCGAGCATCAGCCCGTTCTCAGGCAGCACGACAAGGGTGGCACCTTGGTCGGCGGCCTCGCCGATCAGGCGTACCGCGGTCCGCAGGTTGGCGTCCATCTCGGTGGTGGCGTGCCACTGCGTGAGCCCGACCCGCACTACGCTGCTCATGACGAACGGGCTTCCGCGAGCGACTCGCTCCCGCCTGCTGCGGCCCGAGCCAGGTCCATGTTGACGACGGTCCACCCACCACCGGATGCTTCCATGGGCTCGTACGTGTATACGTCGCCGTGCACACCGGGCCCGAGCAGCCCGAGCATGATCATCCAGTTCATGATTTCGTACTGGCCGTGTTCGAGGAGCGGGAACGGCTCGAGGGAACACAGGTCGAGTCCGCGGCCCGTCTCGAGCAGTTTCAGAATGTACGTGTCGAATTCGACATCGACACCGCCGAAGTGTCCGGGGTCGAGCCAATGCGAGAGACCGCCGGTGGCGAGGAACGCGACCTTCAGTCCCGACTCTTCCACCGCCGCGCGCATCGCCTCGCCGAAGCGCCGCGCGTTGAACGGGGAGAAGGTGCGAGCAGGCTGGGTGATCACCGGAATCACCGGCAGGTCGGGGCGCGGCAGCAGCAGGCGCAGCGGCACGATCAGGCCGTGGTCGAGTTCGACGACATCGGCTTCTTCGACCTCCTGCCCGGCAAAGCGCACCGCGTCAGCGAGGGTCCGCGCGAACTCGGGGTGGCCCGTCAGATTCAGGTCGAGGTCGGGTCGCTTGAAGAACTCCATCGACCCCCCGTGCTGTACACCCGTTCCGAGGACGAAGTGCCCGGTTCGGAAGCTCTGGAAGTGGCAGTCGGCGGATACGAGGATGACGTCGGGATCGGCGGCTGCCAGGTCGCGCTTCAACTTCTCGTAACCGGCGAGCAGACGCTCGACAGCATCCTCCGGGTCGATCTCGGGACGCGCCAGCAGATCCGGCACATGCGAGCAGCCTCCGGCGAACACCAGGTTCCGCGGAAGATCCGGGGCAGGAACGGGAATACTCTCGTCGACAACGAATCCGCCGGCGCTCGACGAGTCACCCAGATCGTCCTTGAACCATCGGCTCACCAAAATGGTGAGTCCGTCGTTCAGGCCCACCGCGCGCAGCCGATCACGGTTGCCGCTGATGATGGTCTCGGCCCACTCCTGGTCGACGCCGAGCAGTTCCGGTGCCCGGGCTGGTTCCGCCTTGACGGCGGCGAGCAGCTCGGCGTCCTTTGCCATGGCGAGGATCGCCTGTTCGATTGCGTTCTTGTCCATTGCTCACTCCTCCACGAGTGCGCCGTCGCGGACCACCGCGACGCCGTCGATCTCCACGGTGCATCCCCGCATCGGGACGTCGAGGTGCGCGGGGGTCTCCCGGTTCGCGAAGCGGTTCGATCCGGTAGACCACATGAAATTTCCTGCAGTGGAACGGAGTTCCTGACCATACAGGCTTCGGGGGTCGTACACGTCGAAGGCCGACCACCGGGCACGGGGAAGCAGACCCCACCCCATGTGGCTCAGCGCCCACACCTCGCTGTCGTGCCAGGCCTCGAAGTAGTCGTTGAGAACGTGGGCGTCCGTGCCGGATCCGGAGACCCTGGTGATGAAACCCTTCTCCACCTCGATCGTCACCACATCCTGGACGTACCGCTGCCACGGGATCAGCGCGTCGCCGGGCTGCAGGACGATCTTGCCTTCGGCGGTCCGGTCGTTCGGGAAGCAGGCAACGAATCCGGACGGCCAGTGATCCCAGCGGCCGGGTTCGTCGACGTAGCCCCACTGGTGCGTGATCGGCAGGCCGTCACCGGAGATGTCGGCCGTGAGGTCCGTTCCCGCCGCACTGGTGACGTGCAGGGTGCTGCCGGCCCGCAACCTGCTGCCTCCGGCCTCGACAGTCTGGCGCAGATCGCCGTCACCCATGAGCCGCTCGAGGACGTCGTTGGGCTCGGCCACGAACAGCATCCGCTTGCCGTTGCCCGTGATGCGGGTCCGCACGTCCGAGTGGATGAGTCCGCCGACGGTCACATCCACGACGAAGTCGCACTCTCCCGCCGCGGCGAGCAACGGAGCCACCTCACGTCCGTCCGCCTCATACGGCGGCAGCATCGGGCTCGACAGGCTGGACGCGTGCAGCACCAGTGCGCCTGCGCCGAGCTGGCGAGCTGCGGCCACCGCCGCGGCCACGTACTCGTCCTTGTGACCGAGTTCGGCGATGATGCCGACCGTCTCGTCAGCGGTCACCCTGCATCGCTTGAACTGCTCGACGAAGTTCTCGGTCAAAGTATTCGGCATGTCGTTTGCTCCTTGTCGCTGTTGCTTCTGCTGCGGCAGTGCTTGTCCTGCCGGGGGCTGTGGATGGTCCGGTGGTCAGTGCGCTGCGCGCACAGCGCCACCGTCGACCGTGAGGGACGTTCCGGTCACGAAGGAGGACCGAGGAGACGCGAGGAAGGCGATCGCATCAGCGATCTCCGAGGCGACGCCCCAGCGCCCCATCGGAATGTCCTTGACCACCTTGGCGATTTCGTCATCCACGCTGGTGCCGTTGGTGCGGGCTTTCATCTCGACGATGCCCTGCATGCGGTCTGTTCCGGTCGCGCCGGGCATCACCTGATTCACACGGACCCCGTCTCCGGCCAGCTCCGCCGCCAGCGTCTTCGCGAAAGCCGATGCGGCCGAGCGGTACGACGACGACAGCACCCCGCCGAGCGCCGGCTGCCGCACCCACGTCGAGGTCAGCAGGACGATCGCACCGGCACCCTGCTCGCGCATGACGCGCGACGCCGCAGTGCCCAACTGGACCACCGGACGCAGCAGCTGGTCGTGCGCCCGCTGCCAGTCTTCCCATCCGAGGTTCAGAGCGGGAAGGATGCGCGGTCCGGGCGTGTTGAGCACCATGACGTCGAGCCGGCCGAAGCGGTCGACCACAGTCTGCACCAAACCGGCAGTAGCGTCGCTGTCGTCGAGGTCGAGGGCGAGCTGTTCGATCCGCCCATTCCCTAACTTCTCGGTGTTCCCGGTCGCCGAACGCGAGGTGGCGACGACCGTCATCCCTTCGCCGGCAAGGCGCTCCGCCGTGGCCCGTCCGATTCCCCTCGACGCGGCCGTGACCAATGCGACGCCGTTCTCCAAGCCCAAGTACACAATATCTCCTTACTCGTTCCGAAAGCGCTCGGGATCAGCCGATCTGGCGGACAGCGTTTTCGGCGCACAGCGATATCGCACGCAGTGCCTTCGGTTCGTCCCCAGCCGGGACGGTGCCGTCGCCTCGTACGGCTGCGTATCCCCAGTCATCGGATTCGAAAGCCGACGGACACACGTCGAAGCAGGTTCCGTATCCGTCACACCTGGTGGCGTCGATTGCAATTCGCATCCTCAGCTCTCCTTCCCATCGAGCGGCTCCGCGGCGAGCAGGGGTCCCGCAGTACGCGCCAGATTCGCTGCGCCGTCGATGAACGAACACGCGCCACGACCGGAAAGTGTGCTGCCCCAGCGAATGAGATTCTCGTGGTGCGTCGCGGCGGCATCGCCTCGCAGGACCTGCCTGAACGCCCGCGCGATCGCGTTGGTTCCGCTGACGCACACTCCACACTGCATCGCGGACTCCGACTGGAACCATGCGCTCAGCTCCCCTGCGAGCGCGACCACATCCTGGCCGGCGTCGAGAACGGTGACCGCGGCGCACCCCAATCCGCCGCCCGCCTCGCGCACCGCGTCGTAGCAGCATCGCAGGGTCGAGTGGTCGCCGGTGAGGACGCCTCCGAACCAGCCCCCGACAAGCAGACCCGCTGTGTCGGCGGCCGATCCGCCACCGGCGGCGATGAGCGCCGATATCGGCTCACCCAGTGACATCTCGTAGACGCCGGGCTCGGCAACCGCACCGGTGAGGGTGAACAGCGCGGTCCCTGTCGAGGACGCCGATCCGGTGGCAGCGAACGCCTGAGCGCCGTGGCGGCGGATCCACGCGACATGAGCGAGTGTCTCGACGTTGTTGATCAGCGTCGGCAGGCCGCGCACACCGGATTCGAAGGGGCGCGGCGGTTTGCTGGTCGGCTTGGCCGGAAATCCGTTGATCGACCGGCACACGGCCGACTCCTCGCCTGCCACGTAGGTGTGTTCGGCGAGATGCGTCCGAACTGTCACCTCCGCCGGCACCAGGCCTGCAGCCGTGATCTCCGATACCGCGCGGTCGACGATCTCGCGCAGCTCCGGGTCGGAGACGTACACGATGGCATCGGATGCGCCGGTGACCGCGGCCGCGACGAGCAACCCGTCCAGCACCAGGTGCGGGCGATGCGTGAGCAGCCACCGATCCTTCGCCGACGCCGGTTCGCCCTCATGTCCGTTCGCGACGACGACACAGTCACCAGGTGCGGAGGCGACCGCGGCGAACTTGCGGTGTGCCGGGAACCCTGCACCGCCGCGGCCTCGCAAGCCCGAGACCTCGAGTTCGGCGAGGAAGGCGTCGCCTTCCACAGGCGCCCCGAAGAATCCGAGAGCCCGTTCGTCCGCGAGCCCCCATGCCGGATCGTTCGCCGCGGGCAGCGCGAGTCGTGCCGGCGTGCCGCCCACGACACGTGCCGGGGCACGGAAGTCCGGGGCTCGGTGCAGGGCCGTCTGCGGCATGGCGAGTGTCATGGCAACCCCTTTGCGTGAGGCTCGGCGACGCCGGTGGTTCCGGCGATCGCGGCAAGCATGGTCGTGGCAGCCTCCAGGGAGACGACCTCGCCGTATTTGGCGTCGATGTCGAGCAGTGAGGCATCGTGCGGTGGAATCTCCCTGTCGCCGACGCACTCGCGGACCACGAATGCCGGGAGGTTTGCGGCGCAGGCGTCGACGACGGTGGCCCGCACACATCCCGAAGTGGTTGCGCCCGCGACGAACACCGTATCGATTCCCGCCTCAGCGAGCAGGTCGGCGAGTGCGGTGTGTGCGAAGGCCGACGCAGCCTGTTTGACGATCAGGGGCTCACCCTCGTGCCGTCCCATGCGGGCGTCGATCTCGGTGCTCCGGTGCCCGGACCGCAGCCCGGACAGTGCGGGCATCTTCTGCAGCCACGTGGCCGCCGCCCCGTCGTGCTGGGGAAATGCGATGGTGGTGAAGTACACCGGGATCCGGTGTGCCCGTGCTGTGTCGACGAGGGACCTCGTCGCCGCCACCACGATGTCGAGGTCGAATCCGGGGCCGAATTCGGGGTCGGTGAACCCGTACTGCAGGTCGACGACGATCACAGCGGGGGCGCTGCCGGGGGTGAGCTTCCCGAGAAGTCCGCCGGCCGCGTACCGTTCCCGCACCCCGGCCGTGCCCGCGCTCAAAACTCGAACTCCGGCCACTCACCCGGCTCTGCGCGCATCATGTCGGCGTAGAACTGGTACATATTGCGCTGGACGCCTTCCTCGTACCTGGTCCAGAAGACCTTTCCCGGTCCGGGCCAGTCGGACACGGGTGTGGCCATACCGATTCCTGGCATGCCCATCTCGTAGTTCAGTTCGAACCCGAGCATCTCCGCAGCCACCGAGCCACCATTCTTCGTCACGCTCAGCCACGGTTCGGTGTCGTCCATCTCGAACGAGCCGCCCAGCGAAAAGGTGCCCAGGCCCGCCTGGTACGCGCGTTCCTTCTGTTCCGCAGTCATGTTCTTGTAACCGACGAACCAGTTCCAGATCTCGATCTGACCCGGCCCCTTCGGCTGCCACGTGCGGATCGTGAGGATTCCGGTGGGCGCGTGATGCGCACCGTCCTCGGTCATCGGTAACGCCAGGATCGAGAAGTTCGGAAACACATTGCCCACGAACACCCGTGACCGCCGAGCCACCTCGAGTTGCTCGGGCGAGATGTTGACGCTGTCGAAGTGCTCGGCCAGCGACTCGGGGAACCCGAAGAAGTTCGGCCCCGGCTCGTCCGCGTACTCCGCCATGGAGAACGACAGCGAATGACCGGGCGACGCCTGAATGTGGTACCCCATCATGTTCTCGCTGAACGGCACCGGGAAGGCACCGATCGACCACACCGACTTGTGCAGGGTGCCGAGATGGTAGTCGTCGCCGGAGAAGTTGTCCGCACCGGACTTCCAGTTGGCATCCACGATGAAACGCTGTGGCTTGCCGAGGATTTCGACGCCGTCTTTGTCGAGGCCGAACACCAGGTCGAGGTACCAGGCCATTCCACCGAGATACTCCCGCAGAGGCGGCGCCGTCGGGTCGAGTGTCGCGAAAACGAGCCCGTGGAACGACTCGACCTGCGCGGCGCGGGCAAGCCCGTTGGCCTCCTTGCTCATGTTGCCGAAGGCGTTCTTCCACATCGGCGCCCCGACGAGCGACCCATCCGACGAGTACGTCCATCCGTGGTAGGGGCACCGGAAATGTGACGAGTTGCCGGAGTCGGCGCGGCAGATCTGCACACCACGGTGGCGACACGCATCGAAAAGTACGTTGATACAGCCATTTTCATCTCGGGTGACCACGAACGAGTCCTCGCCGATCTTACGGACGACGTAGTCGCCGTTCGCCTCGATCTCGGATTCGTGAGCCATGTACACCCAGGCGCGGCCGAAGATCCGCCGCAGTTCGGTCTGATACACGTCCGGGTTGCCCATGATGGCGGACGGAATCCGGCCTTCGGGCAATCCGGTGTCGATGCGGTCCATCAGTTCCTGGACTCGCGGCGGCAGCGCGCTCTGCGTCGCCACTGGCTTCATAGGTCACTCCTGGCTGGGGGGATTTGGCGAGCGGGCTCGCGGTCGTCACAGCCGCATTCGACTGGGGCGGGCCCGGGGAGTTCTCGGGGTCGAATCTCAGAAGAAGAGAGAAAGATTGTGCGTACCGATGACACTGAGGTCGAGGTACACGGTGCGGCGCAGAAGCTTGAGTTCGCCGCCCTCGCGCCGGAGGACGTCGTCGCGTTCACCGGAGAGCATCTGCGGAGTTGTCTGCGACTGCCGTGTCCGGTAGATCAGGATGTTGCTCTTGACCCGGATGAGATCGTCGGCGCTCTCGTGAGGTCGAACGCGAATGTTGGTGACGAAGTGACGAACTCGTGATGGCGGATCCTCGGCCCACGCGTACTTCGTCTCACCTCGGGTCACCCGTGAATCGAGCGAGCCGAGATTCTCCTTGAGATGAAAGGTCGTGGCGGAGAATCCGGTACCCCGAGCCCTCTCCACGGTCTCGCGGACGGGCACCTGGTACTCGATGTCGCGACTGACCAATTCACTCAGCCAGCGACGCTCTTCCAGATTGTCGAGCAACTCGGCCTCGTAATGCAGGAAGTCCACCACATCGACATGGCGTGGGTCAGACGTCGCGAGCGGGCGCTTCGCGATCAGGGACTGCGTGGTCAAACCTGTACCTCCCTCCAACTGCATACATTTTTGGATGCAGTTGAGTTTGTGGCACGGATCGCAGTTTGGCAAGACCCAATTTCGATCGTTACGACGCGGAAACAAACGAAGCGGGGAGGTTCCGTAATGGAACCTCCCCGCAACATTCCCTCTCGGGGAGCTACGCCACCGACGCGGTCCGCCGCTCCGTGCAGGGCAGCCGCAACCGCGTCTCGAGGACGGTCAGGCGCGCGAGCCCATGCGGCAGAGCCGCGTCGGCCCCTCTACCAGCCCCCAGGATGATCGATCCGAATCCCTCTGAGCTGCAGGGGTTTCGATGTTGTGCGGCAATTGCGCGACGCAGCGTTACAATGCTGCGTAGTGACCGGATCGGGCGCGATGACACGATCACCGCATGCAGCGACCGTGATGAGGTTTGCCGCGCTCGACGTCGCGGCGGGGGCTCAGAACACTAGCCGTCCTCGGCCACCAACTCGGTCAGAATGACGACCGCCTCGCGCAAGGTCGCGATGGCGTCGTCGTCGAGCTTCGTGAGACGTTCGGTCAGCCACACTTCACGCGCCTGGTGCTCATCGGCGAGCAAGCTGTCTCCCGTAGAAGACAACTTGACGATGATCTGCCTGCCGTCGGTGGGATGCGGAGTGCGATCTACGAGGCCGAGTTCGTTCAGCGAGGCGATCACACGGGTCATCGACGGCGGCTGAACCCGTTCGCGGGACGCGAGCACTCCAGGCGTCATCGCACCTTCCGTCCGCAACGTCTGCATGGCCGACAATTGCGTCAGAGTGACTCGGGAATGGCTACGCTGTCCCCGCAGATGCCGCGTCAAACGCACCACAGCAAGCGCGAGGTCGCCTGCGAGTGCCCGTGTGTCCGAGATCATGGCGAGCACAATACGGGACAGATCGGGCCTTCGACCCGCCGCTGTGTCAGGTGAGCAATTCCGTGAGCGGGTCCACGGCGAAGTACAGCCCGAACAGTATCGCCACGATCCACAGCAACGGATGAATAGTGCGTGCCTTGCCGCTCACCGCATGGAGGACGACCCAGGTGATGAAGCCGACGCCGATGCCGTTGGCGATCGAGTAGGTGAACGGCATCGCCATGATCGTCAGGAAGGCGGGGAGCGCGACAGCAAACTTCGTGAAGTCGATTTCGCGGACCTGGCCGATCATGAGCGCACCGACGACGACGAGTGCGGGCGCAGCGGCCTCGATCGGCACAACCTCGTAGAGGGGTGTCAGGAACATCGCGAGCAGGAACATCAGGCCGGTTACGACGTTGGCGAGGCCGGTACGGGCCCCTTCGGCAATGCCCGACGCGGACTCGACGAACACGGTGTTCGACGATGCGGAGGCTCCGCCACCGACGATGGCTCCGGCGCCTTCGACGACGAGGGCTTTGCCGATGCCCGGCAGATTGCCGTCCTTGTCGGTGAGGTTGCCTTCCTTACCCAGGCCCGTCATGGTGCCCATCGCGTCGAAGAAGTTGGCGAGCACGAGGGTGAACACCAGCAACGACGCGGCGATCACGCCGATACGGGTGAACGCGCCGAACAGATTGACGTCACCGACCAAGGACAGGTCGGGGAGGCCGATGAAGGAATCGGGCGCTGCGGGAAGGCCGAGGTTCCAGCCCTTCGGGTTGGTGCCCTGCGACGGTCCGACCTCCGCGATGGCCTCGACGATCATTGCGAGGATCGTGGTGGCGACGATGCCGATGAGCAGGCCGCCCCGCACCTTCCGCACCACGAGGACACCCATGAGCAGCACACCCACGATGAAAACGAAGGTCGGCCACGACGCGATGGAACCGTCGATTCCCAGTCCGACGGGGACCGTGGTCCCTGCCGCGTCGGGGATGCGCCTCACGAAACCGGCGTCGACCATCCCGATGAAGGCGATGAAGGCGCCGATACCTGCGGCGATCGCCGCCTTGAGTTCCTTCGGGATCGCGTTGAACACCGCTGTGCGGAAACCGGTGAGGGCGAGCGCCACGATGATGATGCCGTCGATGACGACCAGACCCATCGCTTCGGGCCATGTCACCTGAGGGGCGATCGTCACGGCGAGCAGGCTGTTGATACCCAGGCCTGCGGCGATCGCGAACGGATAGTTGGCGACAACACCGAAGACGATGCTCATCAGACCGGCGACGAGAGCGGTGACCGCGGCAACCTGGTTGACCGGCAGGATGTTGCCGAGGACGTCGACCTTCGCGGTCGCGTCGTCAGCGGAGAAGCTGCCGAGAATCAAGGGGTTGAGCACCACGATGTACGACATCGCGAAGAACGTGACGAGTCCACCACGTACCTCCCGCGAGACCGTCGAACCTCGTTCGGTGATCTTGAAGTACGTGTCCAGGAATGATGATCTCTTGGAATCGGTGCCTACGGCCATGTCCACTTTTTCCGCTCGTCGAGTACGGTGCGTCGCAACGGGTGAAGATTATTGCAGCGATGAGGATCTAATCTGCAATTCGTGAGAGATTCAGAAATCATCGCCGGACGGATCCGTGCCATCGCCGACCCCCGGCCCGCACTCGCGATCGGAACGGGGCTCTGGGTGGTCGTCACGCTCGCGGTCCTGATCATCGGCGAGCGCTGGTCGGCTGCACTTCCAGTCTGCATCGCCGGAATCATCGTGGGGCTCTTGGGAACTGGACTGTTCCTCGTTCAACGCTCGGCGTCGCGTCGCGGTCGGCGGGGTGCGCAGGTGGGTCTCGAGTGAGACCACCGAGGCCTCGGCGTCACGAGCTAGCCGCGTAGCCGGTTGCCCTGCACCCACGTGAGCAACCACACCCACAGTAACGCCCAGCCGAAGCCGAGAATCCACCCGGCGAGGACGTCGGTCAACCAGTGCACCGCGAGGTACACACGGCTCAGCCCCACCAGCACCGTGTAGGTACCGAGACCGACGATCGCGACCGTTCTCCGGCCATCGCCACGGGGCCACACGCGCATCGCGACGACCGCGAGGGTCGTCGCAAGCACCGCGCTCATCATCGCGTGTCCCGATGGAAACGACCACGTGGCAAGGTGCAGCAGCCGTTCGGGTTCGTCCGGACGCGCCCGGACCACCAGATTCTTGATCGCCGTCATAACAGGCCATGCCGTGGCCACCGCTCCCCCGACCAGTAACGCGTCTGCCGGCCTCGAGGTCCGTAAGAGCAGCAGCACCGCAGTCGTGGCGATCACCAGGTTCGCGATCCCGCCGCCGGCGTGGGTGACCAGAGTGAGCGCCGTTGTGAGCTCCGGGCTGCGAATGCCGACAACCCAATCGAGTGTCGCCTCGTCGATGTTCACGTGCTGTCGATGCTCACGACTTACGGGACAACCCGGCGAGGGCCGCCGGCAGGCCGAGACGCGTGCAGTGGACGGTGCCGGAGACGTCGACCCACCACGGCACCGCGCGCTCGCCGGTGATCGCGCCGGTACAGCGCACCGTGAGCTGTTCGTGTATCACCAGTGGCGTCGTCGGTATCGGAAGGCCCGACGCCACCGCGGCGAGCACCGCATCCGGTTCACGCCGCCACGTCGTGGCCTCTCCCGGCCCCGTCGGTTCGCCGGACATCACGGCCGACGCTGCCGCGATGTCGAGAAACTCGGCGAGCGGGGCCGCGGCAGCGTGGTCGACGACGATCAGCCGATCGGCCGGAATCGCCGAAGCGAACCACGGCCGGTCGGCCACGAGAGCATCTGCGGCATCGACGACAGAGCCCGCGAGGCTACGAACTCCGGCCGGCAGGATCACGCCGTCGAGATCGACGGTGCCCGCGGCGTAGGACTGCGCGAGCGCGGTGTGCGCAGCCACGACAGCGGCGGGGTCCGGACGCCGCCCCGGATCGGCGAGCCGATCGAGGAGTATCTCGGCGAGGTGAGGATCGTCGACCCGGGTTCCGGCCAGGCAGGTACGGAAGGCTCCCGCATCGGGATGCGTACACGGATCGAGCAGACCGTCGAAGACCGCGTCGTCCACGTACCGTAGGTGGCCGAGCGGCTGATCGCCCAGGACGGCGTAGGTGCGCAGCCACCAAGCCGTGTAGCCGTCACGGTCGGTGAGTGTCGCCGCGGTGTCGGGCTCGGCAGCGAGCAGCGAGAGCGCCCGCTCCCAGCGGGTCTCGTCGACGAGGTCGAGATCGCGCACCGCTACCAGCGTGTCGGGATCGGTATCGATCGTCTGCCACCAGACGTCCTCGTCGGGCAGGTCGTGGTCGGGTCCGGTCGGCAGGTCGGCGCGCAACACGGTGAATCCCCATCCGACGCCGATCGCCCGCAGCGCAGCGGCGCCGTATTTCTCGACGTAATCGGCGTCGATCGTGCCGAACGGCGAATCCTCGACGAGAACTTCCGCGAGAGGTGCATCCGGAAGAAGCAGTTCGTCAGCGGGTGCGAGTTCACCATCCGCGCCGGGCAACAACAGCCTCCCGAGTTCGCGGGGCACGGCCCCTGCGGGGACCTTCGCGACGAGTGTCAACACGACGGCGGCGAGGTCCTCGGCCGCTCGGTCGTCGGGATCGTCGTACACCTCGTCGATGGCTGCGGCGAGCGCCGGATCACCGAGCAGATCTTCTGCTGTCGCGACACCCGCGCCGAGCCGGGTCAGCAGCGGGTGCGCCGCATCGGGGTGCACAAGCCTCACCCACGGAAATGCGACGGAGCCGAGGTCGTGCAGCACGACGGTCCGCGGCCCGGTCACGGTCCGCCCATCGGACAGCGGCACTGGAAGGGCCGCGAGCTCCTCGGCCGCGACGGCGTCGACGACCAGGGGCGCCAGCGCCTCGTACAACCTGTTCCACCAGGCCGGCTCCCGCGAGTGCCCGGCAAGTAGATCGGCGACTCGCGCGAGACCGATGCGGTGCACGTCGAGCGCAGCAAGCGCCGCCGCGTGTCGAGGTGAGCACAACGCCGGAGAGATCAGTCCCGGGACGACCTCGTCGAGTGCCTCGGCAAGAGCGTCGTCGAGTCCGGTCAGCGCTGTCGCGCGGTCGGGCGCGAGATCGTCGCCCCCGCCTGCGGCGGGCAACCACCGGGTGCGACGCAGCTCGTCGAACAGTGCCTCACGGATGCGTCCGTCGACCTCGCTGCGCGCGAAACCCGGTGTGGGCACCACTGCGAGTCGCTGATCACCGGGTAGTGCCGCGACGAAGTCTGCGTAGCCCGACGCAAGCTGTTCCACGGGCGCGCCCGGCAGAACCCGCCGCCGGTCGGGCTGCATCGCAATGTCGGCGACGACAAGGGCGGGCAACGACAGTTCCTCGTCCGACCGGGTGGGTGCGCGGAGCACGTCGTCGCCGACCGGCCGGACCACACCGTCGACGACGGGCACGAGCCATCGGGTCGAAGCGCCACGATGCTCCCACCAGCAGTGATCGCCGATGCGCAGTTCCCGCAGACCGGACTCGAGAACACGTTCGGTGCGGACGAACTCGGCGTCGTCGATGACGATCGTCTGCAGTGAGGGCAGTTCGAGCAACAGATCGACCGCCTCGCGGCGGAAGTCGCCGAGCAGCGTTTCGACATCGATTCCGGAACGGACGTCGAGCACCACTTCGGTGTCGCTCCCCTCAACCGGTGCCGTCGTGCTGGGCCACACCAGACGCAGAGTCGGCACAGTGCGGCCGGACACGGCCAATCCGTGTTCGGTCAGCAGGTCACGGGTCTGTGCAGCGGAGAACCTGATGGCCCCGGTGCGCGACCGCACCTCCACCTCGTCGGAAATCGCGAGAACGGCGGTGAATCCGACGCCGAACCGTCCGATACCAGCGGTCTTGCTCGACGCACGCAACGCGGTCAGTGCCTGGACACCGGCCTCGTCGAGGGGCGCTCCGGTGTTGGCGACATGCAGGCAGGTTCCGACGCGCCACACCCGCAGCGTGCCCGGGACACCGGCACGACTTGCAGCGTCGGCAGCGTTCTGGGCCAGCTCGGTCAGAACCCGGTCGCGGTATCCGGCGCGGACGAGATCCGCTTCGGTGGCGATGTCCTCCCGCAAGCGTGTCGGCGATGACTGCCACGCGGTGACGAGACCATCGCGCAGCGCCGCGGTGCCGAACGGATCCGCGGTGTCGGAGGCGTGCACGTCAGTCGGTCTGTTCCGACTGTGCGTTCTCGGTGACGGCTGGGTGGTCGGTGGGCTCTGCAGCGGCACCGGGAAGTTCGACGACCTCCACCGCTCCGTCGTCGTACGCGTCGAACTTCGGTGAACCCGCGCCGGTGGGCAGGGTGGTATCGGAGTGGGCGCCGCAACCGTATTCGGCGTGCACCACATGACCGTCGGCGGCGAGTTCGTTTCCGCACACACCGAACGCTGCCCGCAGCGACCCTGCGAGCGGCAGGTAGAACCCACACAGCATGCACGTCGACGGTGCGGCCTTCGCCATCTCCGAGCGGGGGCCGTATTCACCGTCGAACCAGCGCTCTGCTGCGGCGAGCCGGCCTTCGCGACTCATCACCTGTTTGCGGCCGAGCCCGATTTCACCGGCGGTCTCGTCGACGTCGGGATCACCTGAGGCGGTGTAGCCGGGAACGAGCCGCTCGTCGTCCGGCGCAGGGGCCAGCAGGTCGCCGGGCCCCAGGTCGCCGGGGCGGATGCGTTCGTTCCACGGCACCCATGCGGGCGCAACCAGCGATTCGGGGCCCGGAAGCAATACGAGTTCACTGACGGTGACGTGATCGGATTCGGGTGCCGCGGCCACCACAACGGCCCACTGCCAGCCGTGATACCCGACCAGATCGGCTGCGAAGCGGTGGGTCGCTGCGCATTCGTCCTCGGCGGTGACGCCCAGATAGGTGCCGACCGCGCCCTCTCCGACCTCGCTCAGGGCAGCCCGAGCGACCTCGACGGCCTCCGCGAGCACCGATCGGACGGCCGGATCCACCGAAGGAACCGTTCCGGGGGCAACGGCAGAAGATGCAACGCTCACGGGCACCATTGTGCCGGACTGTTGCCCCGGCATGGTGCCCGGCCACGAGAAGACATGAGACTGCTGAGAAGAAGCAGGAGGGAACACCGGGAAAATGAACCCCATGACACGTCGACCGGCTCCCTTCGTGCTCGCACTCGTCCTCCTGACCGCGGGATGCAGCGACACCGTCGTCGGCGAAACCGGGCCACCCGTGGATCGACTACGCGTCGAGGTCGTTGCGGAGCATCCACACGATCCGGCGGCATTCACCCAGGGCCTCGAAGTGGACGACGGTGAATTGTTCGAGGGCACCGGGCGTGAGGGGTCGTCATGGCTGTCGGCCCGCCCACTCGACTCCCCCACCGAACGCATCCGGGTGCCGCTTCCCGACGACATGTTCGGGGAAGGCATCACCGTCACCGACACGGCGGTGTGGCAGCTCACGTGGAAGGACGGTGTGGCGTTCGTCCGCGACCGCGACACTTTGACGGAGCAGCGACGGATCGACTACGACGGTGAGGGCTGGGGTCTGTGCGACCAACCCGTCCGGCTCGTGATGAGCGACGGCTCCGCAGACCTCACGTTCCGGGACCGCGACACGTTTGCCGAACTGGGACGGGTGACGGTACATCGCGACGGCCGTGCGGTGTCGAACCTGAACGAACTCGAATGCACCGACGACGGCGCCGTCTACGCGAACGTGTGGAAGACCGAGGAGATCGTGCGGATCGATCCCGAGTCCGGGCGGGTCGAGGCCGCGATCGACGCATCTGCCCTGCGCAACCGACTCGACGAAGCCGATCGAGACGAGGTGGATGTCTTGAACGGCATCGCCCACATCCCCGGTACGGACCGATTCCTGGTGACAGGCAAGTTGTGGCCGACGCTGTTCGAAGTCCGGTTCGTCCCGTGAGTGCGGCACGCGCGGCCTGCACGCCCGGGCATTGCGCGCGACGCGACAACCGGCCCGACTGCACAACACGTGCGCGGTGGTGAAGAATCGAAGAGTGACCGAACGGGAAGAGCGACCTGCCGACAAGGCGGACGATCGTGCCCCGGGCTCTCGGCATCCGGGGTACAGCAACTATCCGCCGCCGCGCCGCACCTCTGCGCGCCGCACACCGTTGCCGCCATTGCATCCGATAGACGAGTCGTATCGCTCGCGCCCCGAGGACACCGACAAGCGCGCGGTGGGGAGAGGCGCCGGACAGTCGAAGGATTCCGCGGACGCGAAGGACGACCGCGCGGGCGACACCAGTGGGCCCCGCGCTCCGAGAATGCCCCGCAAACTCACCGTGACGCGCGTTGCTGCGTTCCGAAGCCGCGAGCTCACCAACAAGGGAATCGCCACGTTCCGTCGGGCCGCAACCGCCGACGGCGCCGACAAGTCGGGCCTGACGGCACTGATGTACGCGACCATGGCGAACTTCGCGGCCGACGCCGCGATGGCGGTGGCGCTGGCGAACACGCTGTTCTTCTCGGCGGCGACCGGTGAGGACAAGACGAAGGTCGCGTTGTATCTGCTCATCACCATCGCGCCGTTCGCCGTCATCGCCCCGTTGATCGGTCCGCTCCTGGATCGGCTTCAGCACGGTCGTCGCGTGGCGCTGGCGACGTCGTTCGGGTTGCGGACCGTCCTCGCCGTCATCTTGATCTTCAACTTCGACAGTTGGGCACTGTATCCCGCCGCGCTGGCAATGATGGTGCTCAGCAAATCGTTCGCGGTGCTCAAATCCGCGGTCACCCCGCGCGTGTTGCCACCCGAGATAGACCTGGTGCGTGTCAATTCCCGACTCACCGTGTTCGGCTTGGTCGGAGGCACCCTCGGCGCCGGAGCGATTGCCGGTGCAGCAGCGTGGGCGTTCGATTCGGCGGGCGCACTGTGGCTGTGTGCCGCGATCACCGTTCTCGGCGCGTACCTGAGCATGCGGATACCGGCCTGGGTCGAGGTCACCGAGGGTGAGGTACCCGCGACATTGTCGTACCGCGGGTCCGATGCCCGCACCGAGGTGCTCGACACCAAGACCGAGGTGCTCTCCCCCGGCGGCAAGAACAGGCAGCCCCTCGGCCGCACGGTTGTCACCGGGTTGTGGGGCAACGGCACCATCCGTGTGCTCACCGGGTTCCTCACCCTGTTCATCGCCTTCGTGGCGAAGAGCGCCACCGAACAATCACCGCTCATGCAGGCTGCGATGCTCGGCCTCGTCGGCGCTGCCGCCGCGATCGGGAATTTCGCTGGGAATGCGACCGGCGCACGGATGGCGTTGGGGCGTCCCGCGCTGATCGTTGTGCGTTGCGCGGCCGCAGCAGTCGTCGTGGCGGCGATCGTGGCTGCAACGGACAACGTGCTCGCCGCCGCCCTGGCCGCGTTGGTCGCCGCCTGCGCCAGCGCCCTCGCGAAGGTCTCGCTCGACGCCTCGCTGCAACAGGATCTGCCCGAGGAGTCCATTGCCTCCGGATTCGGCCGGTCCGAGACCGTCCTGCAGCTGAGCTGGGTGCTGGGGGGCGCCATGGGGGTTCTGCTTCCGACCGAGCTGTGGATCGGGTTCTCGGTCGTGACGGTGGTGCTGGTTCTCGGTTTCGCGCAGACCCTGCTCACCTACCGTGGAAAGACGTTGCTGCCCGGCCTGGGCGGCAGGAGGCCCGAGCACGCCTCCACCGAACCTGCCGACGAGCGTCGCGTGCGCACGGATGAGCAGCCGACACGAAATGGGAGCCGATGAATCTGCAAGCCCGGACGAAGAAGGCGATCGCGCTGATCGCGGTAGTCCTGGTGGTGGTCGCCGTGGGTATCGGCGCGGTGGTGTGGAGACTCGTCGACTCGGCCGAGCCGCGACTGCCCGAGATCACAGCCTTCGGAGACGGAAACTCGGTCACGGTCCCTCCGACACAGCACTGCAACATCAATCTCGAGGACTGCGTCGAGAATCCGATCACGCAACTCCCCGTTCGCGCCGGATTCCCGCTTCAGTTGTCGCTGCCGTCGGAGATCTCGGGTGCACCGTGGCGTCTGATCGCCGTGTACGGCGATCTCCAGACGGGTGAGACGTTCCTCGACGGCATCATGGTCGAGCCGGGACAGCAGCGCGCGATCACCGTGCCGAGCGATCCGAATCTGCAGTTGCTCGGCGTGGAAGTCCAGTTGCCCTCCGCTGTGGTCGACGAAGCCGGCGAGCCGATCGCTCACGCCGTGTGGGCTGTCCAGACGTTCTGACGCGGCCCGGTCGAGGTCACTCCTCGGTCCGATGATGACCGAATGCCGTATCCGATTCGATCGGATACGGCATTCGACGTTTCTGACCTCGCGGTCCGCTCAGTGATCGAGTTCGCGCGCGATGGCGCGCATGACCTCGGAGATCCGCTGTCCCGCCTTGCGGTCCGGGTAGCGTCCACGCTGGAGGTCGGGCTGGACCGCGACTTCGAGAAGCTTGATCATGTCCTCGACCATGCCGTGCAGTTCGTCGGGCGAGCGTCGCTCACGCGCCGGTGCCTCGCGCCGTCCGGCCTGTTGCCGCAGCGACGGCTTCTCGAGCAATTCGACCTTGAGCGCCTGCGGTCCGCGACGACCGACCGCCATTCCGAATTCGACGCGCTGGCCCGCTTTGAGGCTCTCGACACCCTCGGGGAGCGCCGACGCGCGAACATAGACGTCCTCGCCTTCATCCTGAGACAGGAAGCCGAAGCCCTTCTCGACGTCGTACCATTTCACCTTGCCGGTCGGCACCGCGCTCACCTGCTCCTGGACGGCCGTGCCCGTGGGCACGATATGGACATGCAAAACAACGCGCCCCAAACTCATCGAGCGGGACGCGCAGACGCATTCAGTGTACCCCGGCGCACATTCCGCCCCCGACTGCCGGCGACTACCGTGGACACGTGGGTAACTCTTCTTCCGATTCAGCTCGTGCACCCCGTCGGGGCCTGCTCAACGCCGCCATCGCGTGCTTCCTGGTGGGCATCGTGGCAGTGGTCGCAATCTTCCTGACACCGATCGTCACCGACGGCAAGCCGGGTCTCGTCCTGTTCCTACTCACTCTCGCGTGGCCGCTGGGCTTCGCGTTGGCAATCGCGTTCGCGCTGCAGTCAGGTCGGCGCTCGAAGGGCGGTAACGGTTCATGAGGGTCGTTCTCAACATCATCTGGCTGATCTTCGGCGGCCTGTGGCTGGCGCTCGGGTACTTCCTCGCGGGGATCATCTGCTGCATCCTCATCATCACCATCCCGTTCGGTATCGCCGCCTTCCGCATCGGCGTGTACGCACTGTGGCCGTTCGGTAAGACGACAGTCGACAAGCCGACCGCGGGGGCAGGTTCCCTGATCGGGAATGTGATCTGGATCGTGGTGGCAGGCATCTGGCTGGCGCTCGGGCACATCGCGACGGCGATCGCGATGGCCATCACGATCATCGGCATTCCGCTCGCGATTGCGAACCTCAAGATGATCCCGATCTCCCTGATGCCGCTCGGAAAAGACATCGTTTCCGTCGACTCACGCCCGACATACCTGTGACCTTAATCACATAACGAGCTGATAACAAGGCGGGCTCGAAACGGCAGAGACGGTCTACTCGCGCGACTACCAGCGAGTTCTCTCGAGCATCGCCCCAGCACAGCCTCGACTGCGCGACCGGTCGCGCGTTATCAATTGGTGACACTCGCCCACCCGAACCGTTACCGTCGTCTTCGGTCGAACCGCCTGGTCCGACCAACCCGGGCCCGCCGCGCCAAATTCCTGTCCCGCGGAAGTCCGGTTATCCCGACGAACGATCCACAAAGGGACAGGAAACGGGGGACCCAACCGGTCTCCCTCGGAAGCACCCGGCCCCCGCCGGACGCTTCCCCGGAGGCCCGGCCCGCCGCTCACGCGACAGGCCTTGGGGTGAAGCCGGAACGCTCGACGAGCGCAACGGCCGGACTACCTCTTCAGTCCGAACCCGACAGCTGACCTCGTAGGCGCGTACGGAGAGGAAACGGAACCGACATGAGCGGACGCCATCGCAAGCCCACCAACACCGGCCGGACCGTCGCGAAGTTCGCGCTGACCGGCGCCGTCCTCGGCGTCACGGGTGTCGCCTTCAGCGGCACCGCCGCGGCAGCACCCGATTCCGATTGGGACCGCCTCGCACAGTGCGAGTCCGGCGGCAACTGGGCCATCGCCACCGGCAACGGCTACCACGGCGGCCTTCAGTTCTCGCCGAGCACCTGGAACGCCTACGGCGGCCAGGAATACGCGCCCACCGCAAACCAGGCCAGCCGCGACCAGCAGATCGTCGTCGCCGAGCGTGTCCTCGCGGGCCAGGGCTGGGGCGCATGGCCGTCCTGCTCCTCGAGCCTCGGACTGTCCAGCGCTCCGACTCAGCGTGAGGCCCCCAGCGCCCCCGCTCAGTCCACCCCCGCGCCGGTCACCGAGAACCGTGCGGTTCCGCAGCTCGCCGAGGTTCCGGAGCTGCCCGCCGAGGCCCAGGGCATCATCGACGGCTTCGAGCAGGGTGTCGACGCCCTGCAGGCCGCCGGTATCGCGCTCGACCCGGCCGTCCTCGACGCAGTCCGCGCAGTTCTGCCCCAGTAGGCAGCACACAGCGACACAAACTGAAGAACCCCGCACCGGATCGGTGCGGGGTTCTTGTTGTCGGGAGTCCGGCAGTCGAGGAAGTCTCGATATCGAGGAACTCAGCGGTTGATGACGGTACGCGGGTGCGTGTACGGAAGCTCGTCCGCCGGGACCGGGAACACGGCGTCCTCGCCGTACGGGGAGAGCGGACCCGAACGCGTCGACGACAGTTCGGTGACCGCGTGGTCACCGTCTGCCAACTCCGGCCATCCGCGATCGACGTAGAGGTTCTTCGATTTGTCAGCCATGACGCTCATTTTGGCAGGTGAGTTCGTCTCAGGCCATCCCAGGTGCCTAATCTGGAGCGGATGACACCCACCACGCCCGCCCCCGACACCGGATCGGACTCTCTTGCCCGGTGGCTGTCCGATCGCCGCGACACGGAACTCGTCGAGCTTCTGCGCTCGCGACCGGACCTGGTGGTGCCCCCACCCGCGTCCATGGGCGTGCTTGCGAACCGCGCACGTCAGCGCGCGTCGGTGTTCCGCGCAGCGAACGACTTCACGACCGCCGAGTTCGGAATCATCGAGGCACTTGCCCGTCTCGGGGCCGTAGATGAGGCGGTGGCCCGGAAAACTCTCGTCGATGATCTGCGGGGACGGATCACCGCCAAGGCCGTCGATCGGATTCTCGACCGGCTGCGTTCCGTCCTGCTGGTGTGGGACACACCCGAGGGTCTGCGTCTGGTTGCGGCTGCCGTGGAAGCGGTGCCGTGGCGGGTCGGGCGCACCCCCGAGACGGACGCGTTCACCCGCGAGGAACTCGACGTCGTCCTCGCCGAACTCGACCCCGCGCAGCGCGGAATCCTCGACACCCTGGCACGCACGTCACCCATCGGGCGTACCCGCGACGCCGCTCCTGGCTCCGACGAGACGCGGCCCGTCCAGAGGCTGCTGGCATCCGGGTTGCTCACCCGCATCGACGACGAGACGGTCGAACTTCCTCACAAGGTCGGGCAAGCGCTACGGGGCGAAGCACCGTTCGATCCGGCATCGCTGCTCGCTCCGAGCGTCGAGGCAGGCACCAAGGCTGCCACCGACACGAACAGCACCGCAGCAGGGGCCGCCCTCGAGCTGCTGCGTCACTGCGAGGACCTGGTCACCGCACTGGGCCGACAACCCGCTCCCGCTCTGCGTTCCGGTGGCCTCGGGGTTCGCGAACTCCACCGACTGGCGAAGGCACTGGACCTCACCGACGACCACACCGCATTGCTCGTCGAGGTACTCGCGGCTGCGGGACTCATCGCACGCGGAAATCCCGACCCCGCCCCATCGGGCGACATCGACGACTACTGGGCTCCCACCACCTCGGCGGACGGATGGCTCACCGCGAACACCGCGCATCGTTGGGCGGTGCTCGCCGGCGCGTGGCTCGACGCACCACGACGGCCCTGGTTGATCGGGCGCCGGGATCAGAACGACAAGCCGATCGCAGCCCTGTCCGCGGAGGTGAACTCCCCGACCGCGGCCTACGACCGCAGACTGCTCCTCGAAGTCCTTGCCGACCACGTCGCGCCGACCACCGCCGAGGTGCAGGCCATTGCCGCATGGCGGCGGCCGCGGTCGGCAGGTCACTTCGGCCACGAGACGGTGTCCGAGACGATTCGCGAGGCCACCGCACTCGCACTGGTCGCTCACGGCAGCCTCGGCTCACCGGGCAAGGCGCTGCTCCACGGCGGCGACGCCGAGGCGGAGATGGCGAACGCACTCCCCGATCCTGTCGACTACGTCCTCGTCCAGGCCGACCTCACCGTCGTCGCTCCGGGTCCGCTCGTCGCAGAACTGGCCGGGCGGGTCGCACTCGTCGCCGACGTCGAATCGGCCGGTGCCGCCACCGTCTACCGGATCAGTGAGGGCAGTGTGCGCCGCGCGCTCGACGCGGGCCTGGGTGCCGGTGATCTGCACGCCCTGTTCTCGGCCCATTCGCGCACACCCGTCCCCCAGTCCCTGACCTACCTGATCGACGACGTGGCACGGCGCCACGGTCGTCTGCGTGCCGGCATCGCGTCGTCGTTCGTGCACGCCGACGATCCGGCACTTCTCGCAGAAGTGCTCGCGGCACCGGTCGCGGCGACGTTGGCGTTGCGCGCGGTCGCCCCGACCGTTGCGATCTCGCAGGCACCCCTCGCCGAGGTACTCACCTCGCTGCGAGCGGCCGGCTTCGCACCGGCGGGCGAGGATGCGTCGGGTGCGGTGCTGGATCTGCGCCCGCGCGGCGCACGGCTGGTCGTGCCGCGGTCGCGTCCCCGATACGCCGGCCCCCTGCCGCCCAACGACGAACAGCTGGAGACACTGGTACGCACCCTGCGTGCGGGCGATCGTGCCGCCTCCGCGCCGGCAAGCAAACCGGTGCGCGGAGACGGAAGCCGCACCGGAGGTGCGGCCACGATGGCGTTGTTGCAGCTGGCTGTGCACGCGAAACGCAGTGTCACCCTCGGGTACGTCGATGCTCAGGGCACCGCGACCCGTCGCATCGTCGATCCGGTCAGCGTCGCAGGCGGGCAACTCGAAGCGTTCGACCCCGCGACCGGCTCGGTGCGCAGTTTCGTACTCCATCGCGTCTCGTCGGTAGCGCTGGTCGACTGAACCTCCCGTTTCCCCCAGCCGCCCGGCCACATCGGGCAACGGTCACACCGACCGCAAGAGAGATCGCCCCGATGTGGATATGCACGCGTGGAAATCGAATCGTTTTTCGCAAACTAGCTTTTTCCAGAATTTGACGTATGGTGTGGCTCGTTGAGTAATTGCCACTCGAAATGAGGAGCGACAATGGCCGACAAGGGAAAAGCACTCAAGAAACCCGCGCAGTCCATGAAGGAGCGTCGGGCAGAAAAGCGCGAGAAGGCAGCAGCTGACGGGGAATTCATCCGTAAGCGGAAGCGGAATTGAGAACCGCACGCCATGAACACCGAAACAGCAGTGCTGGAAGCACTGTACGAAAAGATCCGTGACCTGCCGTCACGATCCGCAGGAACCGAGGCGCACAGCAACGGTCATCGGGCCGCTTTGGCCCGTGCACGAGTGTTCGTACTCGACGAACGAGCCGGAGTGATCAGAACACCGGTATGAGATAAGAAGACGGTATCGAAATGAAACGGACGCTCCACGCCCTGGACAGAATTCAGGAGAGGCTCGAAGGAGAATTGGATTCCGTGATGATTTCCTCCGAAAAGGATGCCGGATATCGTTCCGGAATTTCGGAGGCGCTCGTGTGCGTGATGGAGGTGCGCCGATCGCTGACGAACTGATCATGTTCCTCTGGTGATGTCCGGACGCATGGGCGGCGCGCAGGTGGCGCGCCGCCCTCCGCATCTGGACAATGAAAGAGTTCTACATTCTCTCACCAGGAGGCTTCGTGGCCGACGGACCGCTCATCGTCCAGTCCGACAAGACCGTGCTGCTCGAGGTCGACCACGAGCAGGCGAACGCGGCCCGGCAGGCCCTCGCTCCCTTCGCTGAACTCGAGCGCGCACCCGAGCACGTCCACACCTACCGGGTCACCCCGCTGGCCCTGTGGAACGCACGTGCAGCCGGCCACGATGCCGAGCAGGTCGTCGACGCGCTGGTCACCTATTCCCGCTTCGCCGTGCCTCAGCCGCTGCTCGTCGACATCGTCGACACGATGGGCCGATACGGCCGCCTTCAGCTGGTGAAGAATCCCGCCCACGGACTGACACTCGTCAGTTTCGACAATGCGGTGCTCGCCGAGGTCATGCGCAACAAGAAGATCGCTCCCATGCTCGGCGCACGCATCGACGACGACACCGTGATCGTGCACCCGAGCGAACGTGGCCGCCTCAAGCAGATGTTGCTCAAGGTCGGCTGGCCTGCCGAAGATCTCGCTGGATACGTCGACGGTGAAGCGCACAGCATCGACCTCGACTTCGAGACACATCCGTGGCATCTGCGCGACTACCAGGAGATGGCCGCGACCTCGTTCTGGGACGGCGGTTCGGGAGTCGTGGTACTGCCCTGCGGGGCAGGCAAGACGATGGTGGGCGCGGCTGCGATGGCGAAGGCCGGTGCCACCACATTGATCCTGGTGACGAACACCGTCGCCGGACGGCAGTGGAAGCGCGAGCTGATCGCCCGCACCTCGCTCACCGAGGAAGAGATCGGCGAGTATTCGGGCGAGAAGAAGGAGATCCGCCCGGTCACCATCGCTACCTACCAGGTGATCACCCGTAAGACGAAGGGCGAGTACCGCAACCTCGAGTTGTTCGACTCCCGCGACTGGGGGCTCATGATCTACGACGAGGTGCACCTTCTTCCGGCACCGGTGTTCCGGATGACCGCCGACCTGCAGTCCCGACGTCGTCTCGGTCTCACGGCCACGCTGGTGCGAGAGGACGGACGCGAAGGCGACGTGTTCTCACTGATCGGGCCCAAACGGTACGACGCGCCGTGGAAGGACATCGAGGCACAAGGGTGGATCGCCCCGGCCGACTGCGTGGAGGTGCGCGTGACGCTCACCGACGCAGAGCGGATGGCGTACGCGGTGGCCGAGCCGGAGGAACGCTACAAGCTGTGCTCGACCGCGCGCACCAAGAACGCAGTGGTCAAGTCGATCCTCGCCCGTCACCCCAACTCCCCCGCGCTCGTCATCGGCGCCTACATCGACCAGCTCGACGAACTCGGCGAAGCCCTCGACGCCCCGGTGATCAAGGGTTCGACGCGCAGCAAGGAACGTGAGGCGCTGTTCGATCGCTTCCGCAACGGCGAACTCGACGTCCTCGTCGTGTCGAAGGTCGCGAACTTCTCGATCGACCTGCCGGAGGCGTCGGTCGCGGTGCAGGTGTCGGGCACGTTCGGGTCGCGGCAGGAAGAGGCCCAGCGGCTCGGACGGTTGCTGCGCCCGAAGCAGGACGGAGGGCAGGCGCACTTCTACTCGGTGGTTTCCCGAGACACTCTCGATGCCGAGTACGCCGCTCACCGACAGCGTTTTCTTGCCGAGCAGGGCTACGCATATCGGATCACCGACGCTGACGACCTGTTGGGGCCGCAGATCGGCTGAGTCAGCGGACTGCGCGGCGAATCTTTCAGGGCCTGCGCGATCGGGGCGGGTGCGGGCCTCGGGAACCGAGGATCCATCCGGTTGTGACATCAACCCGAGCAAGAGTGGGTTGAGTCACGCTCGAGTGTGATAGTCCCGTTGTGCGCATCGTGCTCGAGTTCGGGTCCACCCGCGTCCCATAAGCTGGGTGGGTGCGCCGATTCGAGTTCCCCGTAGACCTGCCCCATGCCAAGAGCGTGAACCAGACGCTCGCCGAGGTCCGCAGCCTGCGGCGTTCCGGCATCATCGTCGCGCTGTTGTGCGCCGCGGGAGCTGCGTGGCTCCTCTATCTCGGTGAGTCCTGGTCGTACGTGGTGGGCGCAGTATTGGTGGTCGCGGCGCTCACGTCGCTGTGGGTGGCGTTGTGGGCACCCCGCAAGATCGGCACCATCGAGCAGCTCTACCATGACAACCCGCTGGTCCCGGCCGTCGTGGCCGCGACACGTGCGCGTGGAATGACGTTGCTGGCCCTGATCGACATTGCCAAGCCGGAAGCAGGCACTCGCCACTACGCGCTGGTGACCCGCGACGTGCAGGCAATTCCCGGGCACCGTGTCCGTGTGGGCGAGCAGGTGCCCTCGGTCGCCGTGCTGTCCGACCGGTCGACGAACAACAAATCGCAGGTGTGGCAGATGGCCAGCCCGATGCCTATCGCATGGGGCACCCGCGACCCCAAGGTTCTCGCGGCAGCGGCGGGCGCGATCGACAACGCCGAATGGCGCTTGCTCGCGAACAAACTGAAACTCGCCGACGAGGTCAACGCCACAGACGAGCGGCGCATGGAGCTTCAGAGCAAGGACCTCCCGCCGGAGCTGCGCTGACAGTAATCCGGAGCCGATATGGAAACCCGAGTTCTCGCTGATGGCGGCGTGACGCTGTCGGCGCCTGGTCCGGCAGATATCGACGTCATCGCCGAGGCGTGCCAGGATTCTGCGATCGCCGCGTGGACGAACGTGCCGAGCCCGTACACGCGGGCCGATTCGGTGCGGTTCGTCGGTGACATCGTGCCCGCGAAATGGGCAGACGGCTTCCCCGACTGGGCGATTCGCACGAGCCTGCACGGTCGGTTGTGCGGCATGGTCGGGTTTCTGGAGCGTGGTTCGGGGGCTCCGGAAATCGGTTACTGGATCGCCCCCGGTATACGGCGACACGGTTTGGCCACCGCTGCAGTGCAGCTCGCGTGCGACTTCGCATTCGCCCCCGACGGAATGGGCGTCTCGCGGATCGAATGGCGTGCATTCGTCGGTAACCGGCCGTCGGCAGCGGTCGCGCGGCGGGTGGGGTTCCAATATGAAGGAGTCGCCCGGCACGGCACGGTGCAGCGCGGTGTTCCACGCGACGTATGGGTCGCCGGGCTGCTGCCCGACGACCCTCGCACGCCCACCGGCACCTGGCCGATCTGATCCGGATACCGCGAAAACGACATCACGCCAGGTGCGGAAGCACTTCCTTCTCGAGCAGTTCGAGGCCCGACGTGTCGTATGCGGCCTCGGGGACGTAGAAGATCGCGTACTCGAGACCCTTCTTCTTCAGCGCTGTGAGGTTCTCGACGATCTGCTCGGGAGTGCCCACCGCGGGCATCCCCCGGAATGCGTTGAGTGCGCCATCGGCCTTGTCCACACCGACGATCGGCTCGAGTCGGCTCCGAAGTTGTTCGAGCCGGTCCTGGACCTCGCTCTCGGTCCGTCCGATCGCGACGTTGTAATTCGCCGAACGCACGATTGCGTCGAAGTCGGTGCCCACGTCTGCGCAGTGCTCACGCAAGATGTCCGACTTGTGCGCGAATCCTTCGGGTGTGCCGTCGAAGTTGGTGTATTGCGCGTACTTCGCGGCGATCTTCAACGTGACCTTCTCGCCTCCCCCTGCGATCCACAGCGGGATGCCACCGTCCTGCAACGGAAGAGGGCGACATATCGCTCCATCGACCTGGTAGTACTTCCCGTCGAGCGTCGCAACGCCGTCGGTCCACGCCTGCTTGAAGATCTGTACCCCTTCGTCGAGGCGACCGAGTCGCTCCCCCGCGGACGGGAACCCGTAGCCGTAGGCGCGCCACTCGTGCTCGTACCACCCGCCGCCGATCCCCATCTCGATGCGACCGCCCGAGATGAGGTCGGCGGTGGCCGCGACTTTCGCCAGGTACGCCGGGTTGCGGTAGGCCATTGCCGTGCACATCTGTCCGATACGCACACGTTCGGTCACCGCCGCGAACGCCGACACCAGCGACCAGGCCTCATGGGTCGCCTCCTCCGACGGCGCAGGCACCGTGTGGAAATGGTCGTAGACCCAGATCGATTCCCATGGACCGTTGTCGGCTCGTTGCGCGAGGTCGCGCATGACCCTCCATTGGTCGGCGGGCGCGATACCCACGAGGTCCAGCCGCCAACCCTGGGGAACGAAGTATCCGAAGCGCATGAAAGTCCCCTCCGCCGATGATCGGTGCGGCGCAGCCCGGTCAGGCAGTCGCTGCGTGCCGACGATCAGCGTACCGACTTTCCGGGCGGTCGAGCCCGTAGTGCCCGCGCAGCGTCGTCTCGGTGTAGTCGGTGCGGAACAGGCCTCGCCCCTGCAAGATCGGCACGACCAGCGTCGTGAAGTCCTCGAGCCCGCCGGGCAGGTAGGGAGGCATCACGTTGAACCCGTCCGCCGCGTCGCTGACGAACCAGAGCTCGATCTCGTCGGCGATCTGCTCGGGTGTTCCCGCGAAGGTGCGGTGCCCGCGACCACCACCGAGCTTGGCGATCAGCTGTCGCACGGTGAGGTCTTCGTTCTCGGCAAGGCCCTTGACCAGCTGGTAGCGGCTCTTGTTGCCTTGAATTTCGTCGATGGGCGGAAGCGGCGGAAGCGGAGCATCCAGCGAGTGTTCGGTGAGATCGACGCCGACCATCCGTGAGAGCTGGCGCAGTGAGTACGCAGGCGAGATGAGGTCGGTGAACTCCTGCTCGAGTCTTCTCGCCTCGTCTTCCGTCGTTCCGATGAACGGGACGATTCCGGGAAGGATCTTCAAGGACTGCGGGTCGCGACCGGCCTTGATCACGCGGGTCTTCAGATCGCGGTAGAACTCCTGCCCTTCGGCGAGTGTGCGCTGCGCGGTGAACACCGCTTCCGCGTATTCGGCGGCGAAATTCTTGCCGCTCTCGGACGACCCTGCCTGTACCAGGACAGGACGGCCCTGCGCCGAGCGCGGTGAGTTCAGCGGACCTCGTACCCGGAACCGTTCACCCTCGTGTTCGATCGCATGAACCTTGTCCGCGTTTGCGAAACGACCTGTCCGGGAGTCCAGTTCGATCGCATCGTCCTCCCAGCTGTCCCACAGTGAGACCGCGACGTCGACGAACTCCGAGGCCCGGTCGTAGCGTCCGGCATGATCCGGAGTCTCGTCGTAGCCGAAATTGCGGGCCTCGTCCTCACCACCCGAGGTGACGATGTTCCAGCCGGCTCGACCACCGCTGATGTGGTCGAGCGACGCAAATTTCCGAGCCAGGTTGTAGGGCTCGTTGTAGCCGGTTGAGGCGGTGGCGATGAGCCCGACATGCTCGGTCACCACAGCCATTGCGCTGAGCAGTGTGAGTGGTTCGAAAATCGCCTGTGTGTTGTTCTCGATACGAGGGCCGACCGCGAGACCGTCGGCGAAGAACACCGAGTCGAGTTTGCCGCGCTCGGCGATCTGGGCGAGTTCCTGGAAGTGATTCACATCGAGGACTCGATGGGCTTCGGTGCGCGGGTGACGCCACGCTGCTTCATGATGGCCTACGCCCATCAGGAAGGCATTGAGGTTGAGGTGCTTCAGAGACCGGGTCATGACTACCTAACCGATTGCGAGGGAGGACGGGTGGAAGAAAACGGACCTACTGCGTGACACGCCAGCGCGAGAGCCGGCGTTCGATGGCGATCAGGATGCCGTTGAAAACGAGTCCGACGATCGAGATCGCAATGATGCCCGCGTACATGTTCGGAATCTGGAAATTGAGCTGAGAGGCGGTGATCAGGTATCCCAGACCGGCCTTGGCGCCGACCATTTCGGCAGCGATGAGGACCAGGATAGACGAGGCCGCCGCCATGCGGATACCGGTGAAAACAGTCGGTACCGCGGCGGGAAGGATCACTTTCTGGAACAATCGGTGCGGTGGAAAACCCAGCGAACGCGCACTTTTCACCAGGAGAGGATCCACGGTACGGACACCGGAGATCGTGTTCAGCAGGATCGGGAAGGTGCTCGCATAGATCACCAGGGCGACCTTGGAGGTCTCACCGATGCCCAGGATCAGGATGAACACGGGCAGCAGTGCGAGCGCCGCAGTGTTACGGAAGATCTCCAGAATGGGATTGAGGGTCTCGGCGACGGGTTTGTACCAGCCGATCGCGACGCCGAGTGGAATCGCGAACACGAGCGCGATCGCGAATCCGGTGAGCGCCCGAGACAAACTCGCCCCCAGATGCTCTGCGAGTTGGCCGCTGGCGACCAGCTCCCCGAAGGCTTCCAGCACCGTGGTGAGCGGAGGGAGGAACACCTCGTCGACCAGACCCGCGCGCGGCGCGATCTCCCACAGCGCGAAGAACGCAACGATAGCGACGGCCGGCTTGAAGATTCTCCAGGCCACTGCACGGACGTGATCTACCACGCTCGGCGAGGAGATAGCCTTCGGCGTGTCCGACTCCCGTTCGACGACGGGCACAGCCGATTCGACCGGCCTGGTCAGTGTGGCACTAGTGCTGGACATGCTTCACCTTCTCCGTTGTGATGGTCGGCACGACTGCCGCGGTCTCGATGCCCAGACCGCGCTCCACCTCGGAGTGCAGTTCACTCCAGATGTCATGGCGGTGGCGGCGGAACGCGTCGCCGGACCTGACATCGTCTACGCCACGGTCGATTTCGATGTCGACAACCGTTTTTATCCGCCCCGGTCGCGATGTCAGAACCGCGACGCGTTGCCCGAGGTAGACGGCCTCGTCGATGCCGTGAGTGATGAACAGGATGGTCTTACCGGTTTCCCGCCAGATCCTCAGGAGTTCGTCCTGCAGAGACTCCCGGGTCTGTGCGTCGAGCGCTGCGAACGGTTCGTCCATGAGCAGCACTTCGGGGTCGAATGCGAGACTGCGAGCTATGGCGACTCGCTGCTTCATACCGCCCGAGAGTTCGTGCGGGTACAGGTCGCCGAATCCGTGCAGGCCGACGAGTTCGAGATAGCGATCGGCGAGGTTTCGTCGCTCCTTCTTCTGCAGCCCCTTCGCTTCGAGTCCGAATTCGATGTTCGAACGGGCGGTTCGCCATGGAAGCAGCGCGTATTGCTGGAAGACGATGCCGCGGTCGAGTCCGGGGCCGGAGATCTCGCGGCCGTCCAGAAGAATGCGACCGGAGGTCGGTTCGCTGAGCCCACCGAGAAGATCGAGCAACGTCGACTTGCCGCAACCGCTGGGTCCGACGAGGACGAGGAACTCACCCTCTGCGAGATCGATACTGATGTCGTCGATCGCAGTGAACCGGTCGCTGCTACCGCGAACGGCGAACTGCTTGGTCACGTGCTCCAGTCGGAGCTTCGGATCGGTCTGCCGAATCGTCACTGCACTGCCTCCTCGACGGGTTCACCGTTCGGGCCGCTGTTCGGGTCGTAGGTGCCGTTGGCGTAGGGGTTGAATTCGTTGGTATAGACATCGGACGCCGCGAGCGCGCCTTCGTCGAGCTCGCCGTTGCGGGTGAGCCAATCCAGCCAGATCTGTATTTCGCGATCGGTGATCACACCGCCCGGCCCCGCGATTCCGGTGCTCTTCCAATACCCCACGAGATCGGTATTCTCGTTGCGGCCGCGAGTGTCGATGATCTCCTCGAACTTTGCGACCACATCCTCGCGTGGAGTGATCTGCGCCCAGCGGATCGCACGAGCGGTCCCCTGCACGAAGTCCTCGACGGCGTCGCGATTGTTCGCGATGAAGTCGTCACGGAATGCGAGCGTTCCGTATGTGAATGCACCGAACAGGGTTTCGTCGGTGAACAGGGGCCGAAGCCCACCGCGCTCCACAGCGGTCTCGCGGAACACACTCCCGAGCGTCCCGACGTCGATCTGGCCTTCACGCAATGCCTGCTCGGTGTTGACCGGAGGCACCACGATGAGCCCGACCTGCGCGATCTCGTCGTTCGTCAATCCTTGCTGCGCCAGCCATTCCCGCACGAGGAACTCGTGGTGGGCCCCGAGCGTGTTCATGCCGACCTTCTTGCCGATCAGGTCGCGTGCATCCCGGATCGAGCTGTCGTCGAGCACGTAGTAACCCTGGAAGCTCTGCGTGTCGGCCCCGTAATAGCCGAGGACGGAAGTGAGCGGTGAACCGCCTGCCTGTGCCTTGATGACGGCACCGTTGAAAGCGCCACCGAACTCGACCTGGTTCGTCGCGGTATTCTGCAGCGACTGCGGCCCGTTGCCGTTGTCGCCGATCCATTCGAGCTCGACGTCGTCGAAGTAGCCGAGCGCTTCGGCGAGCTCAGGATAGATGACCTGAGCGGGCGAGCCTTCGTACCGCAGGACCGTCCTGCCGTCGGCGGTCACCGTGGCGTCGGAGCTGGCGGAGCATGCGGCTGTGAGCGAAGTCAGAGTGAGGAGTGCTGCGGCTGCGGCGACGGCAGTGGTAAGTCGTCGGCGCAGCGTGGAATGAGACATCGTGTCGAAGTGTCCTTGTGTCGGCCCGCATGTGCGGACGCCGGTTTCGAGAATGCGGTTGCGATTTCGGCGACAACGTTTCAGCGACAACACGGACAACTACGCACGACGAATTCCCTTCCTGTTCGATGGCAACCAGGCAAGCATCGCGATCGCGCACCGCACCGGCAATGGTTCGACTCACGGTGATTCCAACGCGGCGCAGCAGAACTCCCGCTGCCGTGATTTATTCGAGGCGATAGCGGCGTCCGAGTTCGTCGAGGTGCGCACGAAGCGCATCGAGAACCGGGCGCTGGCCTTTGTGGAGTTTGATCTCGGCCTCGGGCAGCGGCCACCACCGCGCATCGTCGACCTCTGGAAACTGCTGCATCTTTCCCGACCGGGGCGGCCACTCGAGGTCGAACATATTGCTGGACACGAACTCCAGTTCGGTCGCGGTCTCCCCGGTGTAGACGCTCACTATTTTCCCGGAGGGCTGCTTGTACCGTCCAAGCAGAGTCAACGGAACGTCGGGGGCGGCGAATCCGCACTCTTCCTCGAATTCACGCAGAGCGACCTCGCGTGGATCCTCCTCGTCTCCGTATTCGCCTTTCGGAACCGACCACGCTGCCTCGTCCTTACCGGTCCAGTACGGCCCGCCGGGGTGCACAAGCCACACCTCGAGGAGACCGGTCTCGTCGATGCGATACAGCAGCAAGCCCGTGCTGGTGACAGTCATGCGACGGTGACCGGTTGCCTGAGAATGGTTTTCAGACTCCCAGGCGCGGTACGGCGGGGATCACTCAGGTAGATCTCGTGATGTCTGCCGTTGTAGGTGAGCCCCCTCTCAGGAAGCACGCGATGATGCAGGCTCTCGAGGGTCGGCCCTTCGTCGTCGTACGCGCCGATGTGCAGGATCTGCACACATCGTCCCTCGGTCCACGTCATCGAATGCAGCAGCGGCAACGAGGCCAGCGCCTTCTTCTTCGCTACAACGGCCTTCGCCGAGTCGACCATCTCGTCAGTGACCCACGGCGGCTGGTTGATCAGCATCGTCCATTTCCATGCCCGCTTGTCACGGCTGACGAATGTCGACATGTCGTCGGCCCACCACAGCCCCTCCAACGGCCCCACAACGGCATCGCGCCCGAGCTCCTTCTTCGAGGCGAACTTGATCGTGTACGACACGCTGTACAAGGCCTCGACCGCCTCCGCGTATGCCCGGCTGCTGTTCGGGTCGCCACTCCCCTCGACCGCAAGATACCGGAACTCGGGCACGTCCACTTCCGTAAAGTCCCCGGCCGACGACGAATACAGATTCTTGTGTGCACGTTTCACGTCGTACTTGTCCATACGTTCCCTCGTCAGGTCCGTCGCTCGTCCCGCATCGTTCTCCCGTCGTAGCATCGAGAATATGCGCGCAGTTGCGATGGCGGAATCGTTCGAGGAACACCGCAGTCACCTGTTGTCGGTCGCATACCGGCTCACCGGCAGCGTGGCGGACGCCGAGGACGCCGTACAGGATGCGTGGTTTCGGCTCGACAACACAGATCCCGACAGCATCGGCGATCTACGAGCGTGGTTGACGACCGTCGTGGGTCGTCTCTGCCTCGACAGGCTGAAATCGGCGGCGGTGCGCCGCGAGAAGTATGTGGGGCAGTGGCTCCCCGAGCCGATCGTCACGCCCCTCGCGGGCACGACGCCACCCGACCCGCTCGAGCAGGTGGTGCGCAATGAGGACAACCGCCTGGCAGCACTGCTCGTGCTCGATACGCTCACACCCACGCAACGGGTCGCGTTCGTATTGCACGACGGCTTCGGTGTCCCTTTCGACGAGGTCGCGCGCATCCTCGAGGTCGGTGTTCCGGCGGCACGTCAACTTGCGTCACGAGGGCGACGCGCCCTTGCCGATGCCCCGCCGCCCTCGTCCGCGACCGACCACGACCATGCCGTACAGCAACTCTTGACCGCACTTGCCACCGGCGACATCGACACGGTGGTCGCGGCACTGCACCCGGATGCCCGCATGATCGGCGATGCCGGCGGGACCACGCGCACCGCGATCAACGTCATCACGGGACCCGAGAGGTTCGCACGATTCTTCCTCGGACTCGTGCACCTCTACGGTGCGGAAGCACTCACCACGCTCGAGCCGGCCCTCGTCAACGGCGAACTCGGCTTTCTCAACCACGGGTCCGCCGGCGACGACACCCATCAGGGCTTTCCCGGACGTGTCCTGGGCATCACCGTGCGCGACGGACGCGTCTGGGCCGCATACGACATGGCGAACCCGGCAAAACTCGGCGGTGTCAGACTTCCGTCCGACCCGCCGGAGTGAGCACCGAGCCGGTCAGCGAGTCGTCTCCTCGGCCCATGGCACGCGGCACGCATCGGTGCTGAAGCCCTGGTCGTGGATGCCCAGTGCCGAGTTCATGCGGGCGCGCATGTTCTCCAGCCCGATCTGGTAGGTCAATTCCACAACGCCCGCACGACCGAACCGCCTCTCGAGGTCGGCGACCTGTTCGTCGGTCACGTCGTTCGCCACATCGCCGGTCATCGCGTCCGCATACGCGATCGCAGCCTTCTCGTCGTCGCTGTACAGGTCCGAGGTGGCGTACTCGGCGATATGCTCGAGCCGATCGATGTCGAGACCGTCGAGCCGCTGCAGCATCGTGCCGAAATCGACGCACCACGAGCAGCCCACAGTCCATGCCGTGCGGTAGACCGCTATTTCCCGCACGTTCTTCGGCAACACCTTCGATGCCCGATCGGCGAGCATTTCGTGCAGACCGCTCGCACGGAGCAGGCCGGGGTGGTGGGCCACCACGGTGAACGGCTCGGGAACCTCGTCGAACATGCGGCCTGCGACCTTGTACATCGCCTTCGTCGTCAATCCCGCCTGGTCGGGGTTGAGCGGTGGTATCCGTGTCATGATCTGCCTCCTCGGTCGTTTTCATCCTCCTCTTGTTGGACGAGACAGCGCACCGGGATGTGACATGGTAGGCAAACACGGCATACATGCACCGGCTACCCTGCAGAAATGCCAGAATCGTCGAACTCGGGACGGGCCCGCACCGTCGCCCGGCTACGACCGTTCGCCTCCACGATCTTCGCCGAGATGACCTCACTCGCCGTCGAGCACGGTGCGATCAACCTCGGGCAGGGATTCCCCGACACCGACGGGCCGCCGGAGATGCTCGAGGTTGCCCGACGAGCAATCGCGGAAGGCGTCAATCAGTACCCGCCCGGTTCCGGGATCCCGGAACTGAGGGCGGCGATCGCTGCCGACCGGTTGGCGCGGTACGGGCTGGAACACGACCCGGACACCGAGGTGCTGGTCACCGTCGGCGCCACCGAGGCCATCAGTGCCGCGCTGCTCGGACTCGTCGAACCCGGCGACGAAGTGCTGCTCACCGAGCCCTACTACGACTCTTATGCAGCCGCAGTGGCCTTGGCAGGCGCAACCCGGCGGACCGTGCCGTTGACCCGCTGGGACAACGAATTCGTCCTCGACGTCGAGGCTCTCAGGGCTGCGGTCACCGACCGCACCCGCATGCTGGTCGTCAACACCCCGCACAACCCGACCGGCACCGTCTACGACGACGGCGCCCTGGCAGCGATTGCCGAGTTCGCCTGCGAACGTGATCTGCTGGTGTTGTCCGACGAGGTCTACGAGCACCTCGTCTTCGACGGTCGTCGCCACACTCCCCTCGCTTCACTACCCGGAATGGCCGAGCGCACGATCACCGTGTCGAGCGCCGCGAAGACCTTCAACGTCACCGGATGGAAGATCGGCTGGGCAATCGGCCCCCGCGCACTGATCGACGGAGTCCGCGCCGCCAAACAATTCATGACCTTCGTCGGCGGTGCACCGTTCCAGCCCGCGGTCACGCACGCGCTGACGCACGAACAATCGTGGGTCGGATCGATGCGCGACGCTCTGCAACGTAAGCGAACGTTTCTCTCGCATTCGCTCAGCGAAGCCGGATTCGATGTTCTCGACTCTGCGGGAACGTACTTCGTCTGTGCAGACATCACGCCGCTCGGCTTCCGCGACGGCGTGCAGCTCTGTCGTGCACTGCCAGGAGAGATCGGCGTCGCCGCCGTGCCGGTGAGCGTATTCGCCGACGACTCTGCATCATGGAATCATCTGGTGCGCTTCGCCTTCTGCAAACGCGACGACGTTCTCGCCGAGGCGGCCCAGCGACTGCACGGCGTCCGGCACATTCACCGCGAAGGGAAGGCTCTGTAAGAGTGTCAGCCCCAACGATTCCCTCCGACTTCGTTGGTCGAGCGGTGAGTGTCGCGGCAGCCGACGGCATCGACCTCACTCCGGCGCTCGCCGCAGCCAGGATAAGTCGAGCAGTGCTCGCGCAGCCGCACGCGCGACTCACTCCCGAGCAGGTCAGCCTGTTCACGCGCTCGGTCTGGCAGATCACCGACGACGAGTTGTTCGGACTCGGCTCAGGATCGGTGCCGCGCGGATCGTTCCGGATCATGACACTGACACTGATCCATTGTCCTGATCTCGTGCACGCACTCACACGAATGATCGAGGTCAACCGGGTCCTGCAGGGACTCCCTCGATTGAGTCTGACCATCGGTGAGACGAGCACCTACCTTGATGTTGCCCTTCCCGATCATGTGACGGAAAAGACCCGTGTGGCAGTCGATTTCCTACTGATGCTCTTGCACCGCTTCGCGGCCTGGCTCGTCGGGGGCCGGATACCGCTGGTGTCGGTGTCGCTGCCCTACGCCGAGCCCGATCCGATCCTTGCGCGTAGCTACGACGCGATCTTCGGCATCCCCGTCACCTTCGATGCGGGACGCGCGGCGCTCGAAATGGACAACTCGGCCATGCGGTCGCCGATTGTCAGGACCGAAGAGGCGCTCGAAGCATATCTCCGGGATTCTCCGAACCTGATGTTGTCCGAACGCGACTACGAATCGAGCGTCTCGAGCCAGGTGCGCAGGATCTTCGAGTCCGGTATCCAGGGCCGCACCGCAACCACCGACGAGATCGCCGACATGCTTGCAGTGAGTCCGCCACATCTGCGGCGGCTGCTGCGGCACGAGGGTACGTCCCTCGGCCGTCTCCGGGAGGAAGTACTGTGCGACCTGGCAATCGCCGGACTACGGCGGGGCGAACCGGTGGACGACCTGTCGGCGCGTCTCGGATTCTCCGAGCCGAGCGCCTTCCGCCGCGCGTTCAAACGATGGACGGGGAACACGCCGCGCGCCTATCGCGCGCACGCCTGAGAAGAAGCCATCAGCACAGGCAGAACTCGTTGCCTTCCGGGTCCGCCATCGTGATCCACACGTAAGGACCCTGACTGCCGCGATGCAGCAGCGTGGCACCGGCCGCGACCAGGCGCTCGGCCATCTCCTCGCGGTTGTCTCCCGCTCGGATGTCCAGATGCGCTCGGTTCTTGACGGTCTTTCCCTCCGGGACCCTCTGGAACAACATTCTGGGGCGGTGCGGGTTGTCGGGGTCGGTGATCGCAGATCCGGCCCGCCACACGAGTGCGCCGTCGAAGATCTCGGTGTCCTCTTCTTGCGCGTGCCCGGCCGCAACGAGGCCACGAATGAAATCCTCGTCGCTGGGTTCGACACGCCATTCGAGCGCTTCGGCCCACCATCGCGCCTGAGTATGCGGATTGCTGCAGTCGATCGTGACCTGAAATTCGTATCCCATGTCGCGACCCTACTGCGCATGTCCGACAGGGTCCGACGTTCGAGTCCCGAGGCGACGAGCAGGGCGTTTTCCGGCGCAGGCCCGGTTTGTCGGGTTGCATATCCGACCCGGTTCTGAGACGGTCGGGTAGAACCATCGTCTATCCTCGAGAGGGTGATTCGGAGAATATGCGCACGGTCGTGAAGGATGCCTATCCGACTCGCAACCGCACTATTTCGGAATCAATCGCGCGAACGGATCCTGTCGTCTGGGGTTCTCATCCCGGCCCGCTGGATTCCACCACGGTCAAGGCGTACGAAGCACGCGGATTCCACACTGCGGAAGCACTTCTCGCAGCAAATGATGTCGGAAACCTTTTGGAAGAAACCTCCCGCCTCGGACGCGAACTCGGCAACGACGAACGCGTGGTCCGTGAGCACGCCGGCGGCGATGTACGTTCGATCTTCGATGTACACCGCCTGAGCGGCCTGGTCGATTCGATCATCCGCCGTCCTGAAATTGCCGGTATCGCAAGACAATTACTCGGTTCCGACGTCTACATCCACCAGTCCCGGCTCAATGTCAAGCCGGGGTTCCGTGGTGGGCCGTTCTATTGGCACTCGGACTTCGAGACCTGGCACGCGGAGGACGGCATGCCGACCCCTCGCGCGTTGAGCATCTCGATCGCGTTGACCGAAAATTATGGGTACAACGGCGGGTTGATGATCATGCCGGGCTCACACAAGACGTTCGTCTCGTGTGCCGGCGAGACTCCCGACGACTATTATCGAGAGTCGCTCGTGACCCACGTCCCGCCGACGGGATCACCCGATGAAGACACCCTGACCCGGATGAGCGCCGAGTTCGGGATCACCACGTTCCGCGGATCTGCGGGTTCTGCAACAGTTTTCGACTCGAACTGCATGCATGGATCCAACGGGAACATCACCCCACTCCCCCGCTCCAACCTGTTCGTGGTGTTCAACAGCGTCGAGAACACACCGGTCGAACCGTTCGCTGCGAGCAAGCCGCGTCCGTCGTATCTCGGCAGCCGGGATTTCACGCCTCTGCGCTGAAGTCCTTCGGCCTGAGTCCCACGGCACCGAAGTGCGCCACCACCGCCTCGGGATCGTCCACCTGCAATGACAAGCGCGATACCGAGGCGGTGGTGCGCTTGTGTTCGAAGAAGGCCGGAAGCGTGACTTCGGCGGCTTGCCTCAGCACCAGATCGAGGCAGGTGCCGTCCGGCCCCGGGAGGTAGAGCGCGTCATCGTCGACGATCGGCGATGTGTGCTCCCACCGCCTCCGCTCGAACACGCGTTCGACGGCACCTCGGTCCAGTTGCGCGATCACCTGGTGTCCCGCCCGGATCGTCAGCCGCGCATCGGTCAGCAGATGCGGGTGTGTGATCCGGCCTGCGAGGATTCCGAAAATTTGGATCAGTCCCCAAATCGAGAGCACGAGCAGGACGTTGCGGATCAGCGGCCACGGCACCAGTACGTGGACGACCACGGTTTCGATGACAGCGGCGATGAGAAAAGCCATCGGGATGCCGAGCGTGCCCTTCGTGTATCCGACGGGCACCACGTCCGGGCCGGCGCTGTCGTAGCGTCGACGAAGGAAGAGCCATATCGCGCGGTAGCCGCGCGCCTCGAACCGGATGAGGTCGGCTGCGACCTTCCCGGTGACCTCGTCGAGGATCGCGTTCCATCCGAGTTTCTCGCGGCGCAGGGATCGGATGCGCAGCGCCGTGAGGACACCGACCGCGAGACCGAGCGGAATCTCGACCGTCAGCCACAACACGAACGCAGCGCCTGGGCTCAGAATCCCGAGTGCAACGAGGGCCACGTCGATGCCCGCCACCATCACCGTGACCACCAACGCTGCCCGGTGAAGCCTGCTCAACCACTGTCCGGTCATGACTGCACTGCGCCCTCTGCGACGCGGGCGATGACCCGGATCGCCACCGCCCGCTGCGCGGGGTCGGGGAGTACTTCGGCCATCATCGACTCGCCGTCCCTCACGTAGGTCGCCGCGGCCGCCACCCATTCCACGAAGAGGCCACCCTCGCCATCCTGGCCGAACGCCGTGAGGAACTCTGCCATCGCCTCGGCAACCGCGTCGATTTCGGCTGCGACACCGGAAGGCGGATGCCCGGCGAGCGCGCCGAACCTGCGGTACAGCGCTACCACCGACTCACGTTGAGCGGGGTCGGACAAGGCCATCGATACAGCTTCGAGGAACTCCGGTGGGGCTTGCCCGGATAGCGCGACGAGCTCGAAGCTGTCCCGCTCATGTTCGAAGACCTCGCGGGTCCGGGGGTCGGTTTCACCGTCGATGAGCTCGGCGAAGGTTTTCACGAGTGGCTCGGGAAGCGGCGACAGGGTTTCGCCGCGTCGATGCCCATCGAGCATCGCGGACAACGCACGTCTCTTGCCGTCGAGTGCGTGCACTTGCGCGTCGAGGTCTGCGATCAGCGCTTCGAGGTCCGCAGTGAGATCGTCGCTGGCCTCGCTGTCGCGGGCTGTGCCGATCACCGTCGGGACCGTGCCGAGCGGAACTCCGGCACCGGCGAGCCAGCGAATCCGCATCAGACGCACGAGGTCCTCCATCGAGTACACGCGGTACCCGTTGGAGGACCTCGGTGGTTCCGGCAGCAACCCGAGCCGGTGGTAGTGCCGGATCGTGCGTACGGTCGTGTCTGCAGCCGAGGCCAGTTCGCCGATTCTCATGACCCCAGCATCAACCCTGACGTTACGTCGGGGTCAAGTTCGATGCGAGCTGCTAGGACCGACGAGCGCGCACGGCCTCGGCGAGGCGATCGAGCTGATCGACGGTGGTCCCCCAGTCGATGCACGCGTCGGTGATCGACTTGCCGTATTCGAGTTCGTCCGCCTGACCGAGCGTCAGGTCCTGTCGGCCCGCTTCGATGAAGCTCTCCAGCATCAGGCCGACGATTCCCTTCTCGCCTGCAACGATGCGGTCGGCGATGTCGTTGACGACGTCGACCTGCTTCTCGTGGTTCTTGCTGCTGTTGCCGTGGCTCGCATCGATGACGACCCGCTCGGGCAGCCCCGACTTGCGCAACCGGGCCATCGTGTCGGCGACGGTCTCGGCATCGTAATTCGGTCCTGCACTGCCGCCACGCAGGATCACGTGGCAGTCGGGGTTACCGACGGTTTCGATCAGCGCGGCCTGGCCATCGAGGTCAGTGCCCGGGAACACGTGGCTTGCGGCGGCGGCACGCGTGCCATCGACCGCGACCTGTACATCACCTTCGGTGGAATTCTTGATTCCGACCGGCATCGACAGTGCGCTGCACAGCTGGCGGTGCACCTGGCTGGCGGCGGTGCGGGCACCGATCGCACCGTAGGTGACCAGGTCCGCGTAGTACTGCGGGAGGATCGGGTCGAGGAACTCGCAGCCGACGGGCAGACCGAGGCTCGAAACATCGAGAAGCAGCTTGCGGCCGATGCGCAGGCCCGTGTTGATGTCGTATGTGCCGTCGAGGTGCGGGTCGTTGAGCAGGCCCTTCCAGCCGAGCGTGGTGCGGGGCTTCTCGAAGTACACGCGCATCACGATGTGCAGGTCATCGCGCAGTTCGTCGGCCTTCGCAGCGAGCTTGCGGGCGTAGTCCATCGCGGCGGCGGGGTCGTGCACCGAGCACGGGCCCACGATGACGACGAGACGGTCATCCGTGCCGCTGAGGATGTCGACGGTGGCAGCGCGGCCCGAACGCACGGTCGCGGCAGCAACCTCGTCGGGTGCATGCTCGGCACGCACGACGGACGGTGCTGCGAGCGGGCTGATCCGCACGGTGCGCTGATCATCGAGATTCGCGGTGGAGATGCTGTTGGTCTTGGTGCTCATCGGGTTCTCGGTTCCTGTTCTCAGGCCGACCCTCGAGGAAGCTGCAATCTCCAGCGAGCCGGTCTGTAATCCGGCTCGTAGGTGGAAGAAGTCAGCGCGCGGTAACGCCGACCGGCCCACCCAGGGCCGGCCTGCTAAACCAGAAATATGCGCGCTGCATGCCGACGAGCGTAACAGACGGTTCTGACGTGGGGGTGTGACGGTCGCCTCACCCTCACCAGGGTCCGACCGTTCCGTTCGTGTGGTCTGGAGATTCGAGTGTGCAGTTGTGGTCGCGACACGCCGGGCGGTTTCACGAAAACTGCACACTCAACCCCGCCGACGGTCGCTACGTCCAGTAGGCCTGGATCTTGAACTCTCCCCAGGGTGTCGAAAGGACGTCGGCGATGCCCCCCGCTACTTCCACGGAGCTCTCTCCCCGTCGCGAAGGATTCGACGAGCAGTCGACATCCGATGCACCTCGTCGGGTCCGTCGTAGATCCGCGCGTAGCGGGCCTGCCGGTACATCCTTTCGAGCGGCGTGTCGGCGGTCAGCCCGAGGGCGCCGTGAACCTGGATGGCTCGATCGACGACGTTGTGGAGCATTCGGGCTCCCCAGAACTTGACGAGCCCGATCTGCACTCGGGCATCCTCGCCGGAATCCATGACCCGGGCAGCATCGAGCGTCATCAACCTCGACGCCTGGATCTCTGCGGCCGATTCGGCCACATACCTTTGGATCTCGCCCTTTTCGGACAGCAGTGAACCGTGGGCGAAGCGTTCGTCGGCGCGCGCACACATCATCTCGAACGCGCGTTGCGCCTGCCCGAGCCAACGCATGGCATGGAAGATGCGGCCCGGACCGAGCCTGTCCTGCGCGACGACGAACCCGTTGCCGCGCGCTCCCAGCAGGTTCGTGGCAGGCACCCGCACGTCGGTGTAGCGAACCTCGTAGTGGTCGCTGGGGTCGTGTCCCATTGTGGGAATGGACCGGACTATCTCGAAGCCGGGGGTATCGGTGGGGACGATGATCGCGCTGATGCTGCGGTGCAAGGCTGTCGCCTCGGGTTCGGTGCGGGCGAACACCGTGCAATACCCGGCCTCCCGCGCACCGGTGGTGAACCACTTGTGTCCGTTGATGATCCAGTGGTTCCCGTCGAGAATGGCGGTGGTCCGGACCAGAATGGGATCGGATCCGGCAACCTCCGGTTCGGTCATTCCTACGGACGGCAGGATCTCTCCCGAGACCAGGCCGGGTATCCAGCGATGGCGTTGCTCGTCGGTGCCGTGCCGGTGCAGCATCAACGCGTCCTGCATGGACACCGACCCGACAGCGAGTTGACCGAATTCGGAGCGGCCGATGATCTCGTTGAGATAGACGAAGTCGAGGAATGGCACCCCTGCACCACCGATCTCCTCGGGATGCCCGAGCGCCCACAACTCGAGACCTTTCGCGCTGGATTTCAGTCGGGTGAGTGCGGCTACCGCCTCGTCGTCATGCCGCGAGAGGACAGGCTCGAGGGGAACGACCTCGTCGTCGATGAAGGAGCGCATGCGGGTGCACAGCTCCGCCACCCGCCCCTCCGGCCGGTTCGCTGTCATGGTCGACAATCTATCGGCACACACGTGCGCTCACATGCATTTCGATCCGCTACGACCCGGCGCCCCCGCCCGAGAGTGTCGAAAACCGAACCCTTGCACATAAGGTTTGCCTAACCTATATTCATCGGTGGGCCAGTTGAGGACCGAGCGGAGAGCTGAGGGCTGCAGCGAATCCCGGTCCCCGCCTACGGCGGGTCCCGTCGCTTTCGAGCGCGGGGCCCGCCGGTTCGCATTCACCCACCTTGACACAGAGCATCGACTCCACGCGCTACTTCGCGTCGACACCCGCGCTCACCGGCATCGTCCGAGCCCGAGGCTTCCCGAACAGCGCGCGCAGTGAGAACCGGCCGAGCTCCGGATCGTAGGGTCGGTAGGCGGCATAGACGAGGACGTGGAACTTCTCGTGCAGTGCCAGCGCTCGACGGATCTCGGAGGTCATCCGTCCGTGCAGTTCGAAGGTCTTCACACCCGACTCGATGTAGGAGCCGAACTCCCGCGGTGGGGTCAACGCCCGCCTGGGAGAGATATCGACGCGCATGCCGCTGAGCTGGACGATCGGAATCTCCGCTGCACCGAGACACAGTGCCAGGTCGAGGTCCTCGTGGATATCCGGAGCCACACTCACGCCCTCACAGACCTGCTCCCACGCCGACCGACGGATTGCCATGTTGGCGCCGTGCAAATTGCGGTAAGGACGCTCGCCACCGAAAATTCCGCGCTGGACCTGCTTCTCGACGTACCAACCTTTGAGTCGCCGATACGGTGAATCGTACGAGTTGTTCAGCCCGCTGACAGCTCCGACCTCGTCGGTGTCACCCCTGTCGAAATAATCGCACACCACCCGAGCCCAGTCCGAACGGACACGCGTATCGGCATCGACCCGCCCGAGGATGTCGCCGCGCGCAGCTTCGAATCCGGCATTCCTCGCGTATGCAACACCAGGCCTCGTCTCACTCACCAGCTTGATCTTCGGGCATCTCGCCTGCGCACGCCACACCACATCGACGGTGGAATCCGTGCAGTTGTTGTCCACCACGATGATTTCGACAAAGTCGTCCTGCTGCTCGATCAAAGCGTCGAGACATGGCCCGATATACACCTCTTCATTGTGAACGGGAATGATGACCGACAATCCGGATCGGGTGACCATGACGCTCGATCCTACCGTCCACAGAGCATTCGGCCCGCCTCAGGTGTTGTCACCCGAGGCGGGCCGAAGCGGTTCTTTACCAACTGTTTCCGGTCACCTGACGACCAATTCGCCGTCCTCGACCGCGACGGACACCGCGCCACCCTCGTCGAGTTCGTCATCGAGCAGCAGGTCGGCGATGCGATCGTCGACCTCACGCTGGATCGCACGGCGCAAAGGTCGCGCGCCGAACTCGGGTTGACGCCCACGGTCGGCGAGCCAGTCTAGGGCCACACCATCGATGTCGAGTGCGATTCCCTTGTCGGCCAGCTTCTTCCGAGTGTCCTCGAGCAAGAGGTCGGTGATGCGCCGCAGTTGCTCGTCGTCGAGCTTGCGGAACAACACGATCTCGTCGATCCGGTTGAGGAATTCCGGTCGCATGGCTTCGCGCAATCGAGCCATCACCCTGTCGCGCAACGGCTTCTCGGCAGCCTCGGCGTCACCGGTGGTGAAGCCGAGCGCGCCACCACGGCTCGAGATGATGTCCGACCTGAGGTTGCTGGTCATGATCACCACGGTGTTGCTGAAGTCGACCGTGCGACCTTCACCGTCGGTCAGGCGACCGTCGTCGAGGACCTGGAGGAGCGTATTGAACACATCCGGGTGCGCCTTCTCGATCTCGTCGAGCAGCACGACCGAATACGGGTTGCGGCGCACCTTTTCGGTCAGCTGACCGGCCTCGCCGTACCCGACGTATCCGGGTGGTGCACCGACCAGGCGACTGACCGTGTGTCGCTCACCGAACTCGCTCATGTCGATGCGCAGCATCGACCGCTCGTCTCCGAACAGTACCTCCGCCAAGGCTTTCGCCAGCTCGGTCTTACCGACGCCGGTCGGCCCGAGGAAGAGGAAGCTACCCACCGGCCGGCCCGGGTCACTCATCCCCGAACGGCTTCGACGCACCGCGCGCGCCACCGCACGGACCGCTTCGTCCTGGCCGACGACGCGCTCGTGCAGCTCGTTCTCGAGATTCCGCAGCCGGTCCTTCTCCCCACTCGTCATCCGAGTGACGGGAATACCTGTTGCACGGGAGACGATTTCGGCAATCAGCTCCGCATCCACCTCGGGAACCCCGGCGTCATCGCTCGCGCCAGACCCCGACTCGATCCGGGCCTGCGCCTTCACGATCTCGTCGCGGATCCGCGATGCCTCCTCGTAGCGTTCGGCTGCAACGGCGGCATCCTTCTCCGCTTCGAGAGAACTCACCTGCTCGCGGAGCGCCTCGGTGTCGACCCTCGGCGTACGCAGCGTCAGCCGCGCGCCCGCTTGGTCGATCAGGTCGATGGCCTTGTCCGGAAGATGCCGGTCGGGCAGATACCGCACCGACAACTCCACCGCCGCCTCGATCGCCTCGTCCGAGTACCTGACGCGGTGGAATTCTGCGTACCGGTCGCGGAGTCCGTGCAGGATGGTGACGGCATCGTCGTGCGACGGCTCGCCCACGGTGACGGGCTGGAATCGCCGTTCGAGCGCCGGATCCTTCTCGATGTGCTTGCGGTATTCGTCGAGCGTGGTCGCACCGACCACATGCAGTTCACCGCGTGCGAGCTTGGGCTTGAGGATGTTGCTCGCATCCATGGAGCCCTCACTGCCGCCACCGCCGGCTCCGACGACGGTGTGCAGCTCGTCGATGAAGACGATCAGCGCGCCGTCCTGCGCGGTGATCTCGTCGAGGACCGAAGTGAGTCGCTCTTCGAAGTCGCCACGATAGCGGGTCCCGGCCACCATCGAAGTCAGATCGAGCTGAACGATGCGCTTGTCGCGCAGAGTGTCCGGAACGTCACCGTCCACGATGCGCTGGGCCAGCCCCTCGACGATCGCGGTCTTGCCGACACCGGCCTCACCCACGAGCACCGGGTTGTTCTTGGTGCGACGCGACAGGATCTCGATGGTCTGCTCGATCTCGTCGGCACGGCCGATGACGGGGTCCACACCGCCGTTCCGGGCACGGTCGGTGAGGTCGACGCCGTATTTGTCGAGGGTGGGCGTCGACGACTCCGCCTCGGCAGGCGCAGCAGGCACCGGCTGGAGCGCGGTCTGCAGCGCCTGCGGGGTGACACCGAGCGACGCAAGCAGACGCCCCGCCGCGCGAGTCTGGTCTGCAGCGAGCGTGAAGAACAGGTGTTCCGGATCGATGTACGTGGATCCGAGTGCGCGGGAGAGCTGGTGCGCCTCGAGCAGGGCGGTCTTCACCGCGCCACTGAGTGCGGGCGAAATCGCGCCGCTTGCGGGATCGCCTTGCGGGAGTCGCTGCTCCACGGCCTTGACCACGTCGGCGGGATCAGCACCGGAGCGGGTCATGACCGTCCGGGCCGGGTCCTGCTCAGCCATGGCACGCAGAACGTGCAGTACATCGAGATCCACGTCGCCGCGTTCCGCTGCGAAACGCGCCGCGGCAGCCATGAGCTCCTGTGTTCCGCGGCTCATGAAGCGCGAAATATCGATGCGGCCGGGGCCACCAGGCCCGAAGAATGACGGCATTCCGAAGCCTTTCTCTTGAACTTGAGTCATACGTACTCAACTAACGTGCATACCTCGCGATCAATTCCCACGGTGGAGTGATCCGCGCCACACCTTCGCGTTGCCCGAAGCGTCCGCGTAGCGTGCACACGTGCATAGGCAGTACGGGCCGCAGCTCACGCTGTTCGCGGCCGAGCTCGACTTCGTCCTCGACGAATTTCAGACCCGCGCTTGCGAGGCTCTCGAGAACCACCGCGACGTGCTGGTCTGTGCGCCCACCGGCTCCGGAAAGACCGTCGTCGGGGAATTCGCAGCTCACCTCGCCCTCGTCTCGAACGGAACGTGCTTCTACACCACACCGATCAAGGCTCTGAGCAATCAGAAGTTCCACGACTTCACCCATAGATTCGGTGACCATCGAGTCGGTCTGCTCACCGGCGACATCACGCACAATCCCGATGCGCCGGTGGTGGTCATGACCACCGAAGTCTTGCGGAGCATGCTGCACGGGCACTCCCCTCTGCTGACCGGGCTGACCCACGTCGTCATGGACGAAGTGCACTATCTCGCCGACAGCGAGCGCGGCGCAGTATGGGAGGAATCGATACTTCACCTCCCCGCGACGGTACGTCTCGCAAGCCTGTCCGCGACGGTGAGCAACGCCGAGGAGTTCGGCGACTGGATTGCCCGCGTCCGCGGCGACACAACCGTGGTCGTCGAGGAGACCAGACCGGTGCCGCTGACCCAGCACATGCTCGCGGGAGGTCGCCTGTTCGACCTGCTGTCGCCGGTCGACGGCGGTGTCGATGACAATCTCGAGCGGTACATCGCGCATCGACGGCTCGTCGAGGCCGCGCCGCCACCGGCCCCCGGAGGGAGACGCCGCCGCAGGCGGGGTCACCGGGCCGAACCCGCAGGTGCCGACCGACCCGAGATCGTCGCACGCCTGGAAGCCGAACAGCTCCTGCCTGCCATCTGGTTCCGGTTCAGCCGCGCCGGGTGCGACGCCGCGGTCACCGAATGCCTCGACGCGTCGGTGCGGCTCACCGACGGATCCGACCTGTCCGAGATCCGGGCCATCGCGGAGAAGCACACTGCCTCGCTGCCCCCGGGCGATCTCGATGCACTGGGTTACGCCGATTGGATCGACGGGCTCGAGCGTGGTTTCGCCGCACACCACGCCGGCCTCGTTCCCACGTTCCGGCACACCATCGAAGAACTGTTCGCTCGCAACCTCGTGAAGGTGGTCTTCGCGACAGAGACACTCGCGGTGGGCGTCAACATGCCTGCCCGGACAGTCGTACTCGAACGTCTCGTCAAACCGACGGCCGATGGACCGGTGCGGTTGACGGCCGGTGAGTACACCCAATTGACCGGACGCGCCGGTCGCCGTGGCATCGACGACAAGGGGCACGCCGTAGTGCTGTGGAGTCCCGATATCGCCCCCGCAACGGTTGCCGGACTCGCCTCCACTCGCACCTACCCGCTGCACAGTTCGCTGCGAATCGGATACAACACAGCGGTCAATCTCATCGACGATCTCGGTGTGGACGGCGCTCGCGCATTACTGGGTCGCTCGTTCGCCCAGTTCCAGGCGCAGAACTCGGTCGCCGCGCTCGCCGAGGCCGCCCGTGTCAACTCTGCGACTCTCGCCGCACTCGACGCAGAGCTCGCCGAGGCGGAGGGGTTCGACGAGTACCGCAGCCTGTGCGACCGGCTCGCCATTGCCCGCACGACCGCTCCGGCCGACACCGTCACAGTCCTGGCGCGTGCGGTCCGATCTCACCCCGGTCATCGTCGTGGCGACCGTGACCGCCTCTTGACGCTGGCCGCCCATCGCAGCGCCCTGAACACGGACACCGAACTGCTACTCGCGCAGGTTCATGCGGTCTCGGGCCGACTGATCGACACATTCGACCGCACGCTGGCACTGCTCGACGAACGCGGCCACGTCATATACGACCCGATCAGCGGGCATGCCCATGTCACCGACGACGGGGTGCGGCTCAGTCGGATCTATTGCGGAAGCGATCTTCTCGTATCCGAATGCCTACGCACCGGGGCATGGGCCGGGCTCGAGCCGGCCGAGCTGGCCGCGGTTGCGTCGAGTGTGCTCGGCGAGAACCGCCGACGCTCGGCGACATCCGCGGGACGTACGACACCGGCGATCGACGAAGCACTGCGCGCGACGGTCCGGTTGTGGGGCGAACTCGCCGAAGCCGAGGAACGACACGGCCTTGCGGTGAGCCCTGAGCCCGATCCGGCCCCGGTGGCGGCGATCCACCGGTGGGCGCGAGGCGACGGGCTCGCTGCAGCACTGCAGGTGGCCTCCGATTCGGCGCGCTCGGGAGGAGATCTGGTCCGCCACTATCTGCGGACGCTCGATCTCGTCGACCAGACCCGGCTGTGTCCGCGGGGCGCGCTACCACCCGTTCCTGCGACGCTGCTGTGAACGGCCTGCCACCTTCAGTCCGACAGCAACTCCACCTCGCACAGTTCCTCCGAGAGCGACCACAGCCTCGACGCAACGGATTCGTCCTTGGAACGCGCGCTCGACTGCACCCGCTTCGGATACCCGCGCATCTCGAAGAACGAGCCGGGACCGTAGAACCCGCCCGGTTCGACGTCGGGGACTGGCGCCGCATACAGCGACGGCAACGCGCCCATCGCAGGTGACTGACCGATGAGCGGCGTCGCAAGCTCCATGAGCTTGCCGTGGAGGGTCTCGCTGCGGAACTGCAGATTCGTCGACGAGTAGCCGGGATGGACAACCAACGAGCGCACCGGTGACTCGCGATCGGTCAGGCGCCGCTGCAGTTCGTAAGCGAACAACAGATTGGCCAGCTTCGACTGCCCGTACGCGAGCCAGCGGTCGTATCGCTTGCGCTCCCAGTTGAGGTCATCGAGATCGATTCGCCCGATCCTGTGCATCGCGCTACTGACCGTCACCACCCGGTCGGTGACGCGCCCGAGGAGCAACGCAGTGAGCGCGAAATGCCCGAGATGGTTGGTACCGATCTGCATTTCGAAGCCATTTGCAGTGCGTCGCAGCGGAACTGCCATCACACCCGCGTTGTTGATCAGGACGTCGATCACCTCGTGCGACTCCACGAGAGCGTCGACGAACCCGCGCACCGAACCCAGATCCGCGAGGTCCAACCGGCGTACCTGAACGCGGTCACCGAGTTCGCCCGCGACCTTCTCACCCTTTTCCACATCGCGGCACGCGAGCACCACACGCGCACCTGCGGCAGCCAAGGCCCGTGTCGTTTCGGCGCCGAGCCCGCTGTTCGCGCCCGTCACGACGAACGTGCGACCGGTCTGATCGGGGATGTCCTGCGCAGTCCATGCCACCATGACGGTCAGACTACGGGTGACGGAGCGTGCGGAAGAAGATATCGGGGCTGCCGGAGCCGCGGTCAGGACCCGAGACCCGCGAGGAACACCCCGGCCAGCGCGATCGACGCGACCCACACGGTCGAGATCGCGGCAAGGACGAAGGGTCGCGCACCCACCTTCTTGATGGTCGCCACATGCACACCGGCACCGAGGGCGAACATCGCCGCGGTGAGCAGCGCGGTCTGTACGAAGGACGCCACGTCCAGTGCAACGTCCGGAACCAGCCCGGTTGCTCGCACCGCAACGCACACGAGAAACGCTGCAACGAACAGCGGCACGAGCGGAGGACGGTGCGCGTCGGCTCCGGAGTCGGTGAGTCGACGACGCACACCGAGAATCGCAATCACCGGCGCAAGCATCAGTACCCGAGCCAGCTTCGTCACCGCGGCCACCCCGAGCGCCGCACCACCGATGACCCCGCCTGCCGCAACAACCTGAGCAACCTCGTGGATCGATCCGCCCGCCCACACACCGGCAGCCTCGTCGGACAGGCCGAGAGCCTGCGCCAGGAGCGGTACCGCGGGGATCATCAACGTTCCGAAGATCACCACGAGGGCAACAGCGGTGAGCACCTCTTCCTCTTTCGCGTCGACGACACCGTCCACAGCGGCGACGGCTGCCGCACCGCAGATCGAGAAGCCACACGCGATGAGGATGCGCTGGGTCCACGTGAGCCCGAGCAGTCCGCCGACGAACATCGTTCCCGAGATTCCGAGGGCGACCACGGCGATCACCACGACGATGACCTTCCAGCCGAGCCCGAGCACGTCCGCGAGGAGTAGTTGCAGACCGAGCAGTGCGATGCCCACACGCAGCAGGCGCTTGGCCGAGAACGTCAAACCCGGGCGCACGCGCTGGGGAAGGTCGACCACGTTCGCAACGACCGCGCCGAGAACGATCGCGATCAGCAGCGGGCTGACGGTCGGGAGAAACACGTTGATACCCATCGCTGCCGCCGTTGCTGCCGCGCACAGCGCAAGCCCGGGCACGAGGTCGGTCACCGCCGACAGCCGGCTCGGGCCTCGGGTCGGAGCCTCTGATCGGGGCGCGCTGACGGTGGATGTGTGCATAGGTCGACTCTGCGCTGTATCGGCACATTCCGATAGACGCCACTCGAGCATGGGCACATATCGGATCGATATGTCTAGCTCCTCGGGCATGCACCTGCAACATGACCATCCGTCACCTCTACGACCTCGTCGACCGCAACGAGATGGGCACGATCGTGGGTGACCAGGACGGTCGCTGCACCTTGCCGATGGGTGAGCCCGATGATGAGGTCGACGATCTCGGCGCCACGGTCGTGATCGAGCGCGCTCGTCGGCTCGTCGACGAGAAGCACCGACGGTTCGTTCATCAACGCGCGCGCAATGTTGACGCGTTGACGCTGTCCTCCGGAGAGTTGATGCGGGCGACGTTCCGCCTGATCCGCGAGTCCCACGGCGTCGAGTAGAGCCAGGGCTCTGCTGCGGGCCGCGGATACGGAGCGCCCGTCGATCGCAGCGGTGACCTGGAGTTGCTCGACCGCGGTCAGCGACGGCAGAAGATTGGGCTGCTGGAACACGATGCCGATCTTCTTTCGACGAAGATCTGCCAGCGCACCACGGGACATACCGGCCGTGGGCGTCCCAGCGACGGTGACCGTACCGGAGTCCGGCGCGATCAAGGTCGCGGCGACGGCGAGCAGGCTCGACTTCCCGGAACCCGACGGGCCGACGACGGCGGTGACGTTGCCGGCCTCGACGTCGAGGGTCACGTGATCGAGAGCGACAAGACGCTCGTCGCCGTCGGGGTAGGTGAGAGTGACATCGGTCAGGTTCAGGCTCATCGGGCACTTCCCAGGGCGATCAGAGGGTCGACGGAGGTGACGCGGCGGACCGCGAGCGCTGCACCGGCAGCGCCGAGTGCGATCATCACCGCTGCGGGAATCAGGACTGTCGAGAGCGTCAGCTCGAACGGGACGGAATCGGAGATGACCGCGCCGAGCGCAGCGGCAAGACCGGTGCCGACGAGAGTGCAGACGGTCAGCATGACCACCGCCTGCCCGAGGGCGTCGCGCAGCAGCACGGAGGTCGGCGCTCCGAGCGCTTTCAGCACGGCGATGTCGCCGCTGCGCTGGACCGTCCACACGGTGAAGAACGCGCCGACGACGAGAGCGGAGATGACGAACAGGAACACCTGCATCAACTGCAGTGACCCGTTCTCCGAGGTGTACGACCCGATCGCGGACAGCGAGTCGCTCTTGGAGACGGTCTCCGTTCCGATACTGAGATCGGCTGCAGTGCTGTCGAATCCGTCGACGATATTCAGTGCGATCACCGTGCCCGCCGGTTCCGAAAGGGCCGTCCACACCACGGGGAGATGACCGAAGGAGTCGTCGCCGCGTACCGCCGTCACGGTCAGCTCGCGACCGTTCACCGCGACGCGGTCACCGACGTCGGCGGACAGGTCGTCGGCAGCAGTTTCCGACAGCACCGCCGCCTCGGCAGTGATCTGCTCACCACCCGGAAGCAGGCTCGACCCGGCATCGACGGCGAACAGGGATACCGACGCGGTCACGGGACTGTTCGGCGTTCCTGCCGTCGCCCTCGCGGTGGAGATGTCGAGCAGCTCGGCACTCGCCACCCCGGGGGCGTCGTCCCACTGCCGCCACTGCTCGCGGGTGAGGACGGAGTTGGTGAACGACAGGTCTTCGTCGCCAGGATCGGAGAACACGAGGCGATCGACGGGCAGATCCGTGATGGCGGAGATGTTCTGGCGGGCGAGTCCGGCCGTCAGACCGGACAGCAACCCGACCAGGAGGGTGATCAGGACGATGACGGCCGCCATGAGGGCGAATCTGCCCTTGGCGAATCTCAGGTCTCTCCAGGCGACGAACACGGTGCGGCACACTCCTATGGGCTGAATCGGATGGGCCGAATACGAACGGAGTCGGTATCGGACGTCATCCACTGTCGTCGCCGCAGCCCCTGTCATCATCTGGCGACCGTGGTGACTTTCCGGATCGAACTGAGGCGTTCGGCCTCCACCTTTCGACAGATGTCGATGCCGGGCGAAGTCCGTAAGCTGGCTCGACAGTGAATACTTCGACGACCGCCACCAAGGTCCTGGCATGGTGCCTGCACCTGCTCGTGATCGGCCTACTTGTACTGACGGTCGTGCGCGTGGTGGTGGGCGACGCTCCCGATGCGGGCGCGGTGGCCACCGTGTCCGCCGTCCTTGCCCTGACCTACGCAGCGGGGCCGCTGCTGCCGGTCGTCGCACGGTCCACGCGCGCGGCTGCGCTCTGGCTCGTCGCAGTCGGCGTCGTCTGGCTGGTTCTGATGTCACTGTCCGTAGAAGGCGTGTGGCTGGCATTCCCGCTGTACTTCGTGCAGCTCCACCTGCTGCCGCGGCGCTACGGGCTGGTCGCGGTGGCCGTTACCGCGATCGGGGCCGTGGCGGGATTCGCCCTCCACCAGGACACCGTGACACCTGCCGCGGTGATCGGTCCGACTCTGGGCGCCGCGGTCGCCGTCGCCGTCGTGTGGGGATACCAGACCCTGTACCGGGAGAGTGAACAGCGCCGGATGCTGATCGACGAGCTGACCGCGACGCGGGCCGACCTCGCTGCCGCACAGCACCGCGCCGGTGTCCTCCAGGAACGCGAACGACTGGCCCGCGAAATCCACGACACCCTCGCGCAGGGGCTCTCCAGCATCCAGTTGCTCCTACGCGCGGCCGAGCGTGCGCTGCCATCGAATATCGCTTCCGCGACCAGATACGTCGAACAGGCCCGGATCGCCGCTGTCGACAACCTCGCCGAGGCGCGACAGTTCGTCGCGGCACTGTCACCTCCCGCGCTCACGGACTCCAGCCTCGCCGACGCACTCGACAGGCTCTGCACGACCACGGCGGCCCAGCACCACTTCGTCGCCCGGTTCCACCTGACCGGAACCCCGGTGGCGTTGCCCACTGCCCACGAGGTCGCGCTGCTCCGGGTCGCGCAGTCGGCACTCGCCAACACCGCCAACCATGCCGACGCCGCGAATGTGGCCGTCACCCTCAGTTTCCTCGACGACGAAGTAGCGGTGGACATCGTCGATGACGGTCGCGGATTCGTTCCGGACGGCGTGCCACGTCCTGGGAAAGGCGGCGACGGTTTCGGGCTGGCAGCGATGCGCTCACGGATACTCGACCTCGACGGCACGTTCACCGTCGAGTCGGCCCCCGGGCGCGGTACCGCTCTCGCTGCCCGACTTCCTCTTCCCGCTACCGCGGAACCAGCCCCAACCGAGGTGACCGAGTGAACGAAGCACCGATCCGATTGCTGCTGGCCGACGACCATCCGGTCGTGCGAGCCGGTTTACGCGCCGTCCTCGACACCGAACCGGGCATGGAGGTGGTCGCGGAGGCGGCGACGGCAGAGGAAGCTGTTTCTCGCGCAGCGGAGGGTGACATCGACGTCGTCGTCATGGATCTTCAGTTCGGCGGTGGAATGACCGGCGCAGAGGCCACCGCTGCGATCACCTCCCGTCCCGACGCGCCGCGGATACTGGTCGTGACGACCTACGGCACCGATGCCGATACCCTCCCCGCGATCGAGGCCGGCGCAACCGGTTATCTCCTCAAGGACGCTCCCCCGGAGGATCTTGCCGCGGGGATCCGCACCGCCGCGGCCGGACGCACCACCTTGGCGCCCGCCGTGGCCGACCGGCTCGTCACCCGGCTGCGCAATCCGGGGACAGCATTGACCCGGCGCGAGGTCGAGGTCCTCACGCTCGTCTCCGAGGGACTGTCCAACCAGCGGATCGGACGGCGATTGCATCTGACCGAAGGCACCGTCAAATCGCACCTCGCGCACATCTACACCAAACTCGGTGTCGACTCACGCACCTCGGCGGTCGCGGCCGCCACCGAACTCGGCTACATCCGTCGCTGACCGACCGTCGCAGAGGTCCGGGCGACCGGCACACGGGTTCCCTCGTAGACTGCGCCGGACGACACGACCGATTCCGACACGGAAGGTTCGACGATTTGAGCCGGCATTCGGGAGGATCAGACCGTTCGCTCGTCGCGGCGCTGCGAGCGAAGGCCGGCGACTCGGCCGCCGACGTCTACGACCTTCATGCCGCGATGCTGTACGGGTACGTGCGCGGGTTCCTCGATCCGTCCAGCGCGTCCGACGTGGTCCACGATGCCGTGTGGATCGCAATCGAACGGATCCGGACGCTACGTGATCCCGACATGTTCAGGGCCTGGCTGTACGCAATTGCGCGGTCGGAGTGCGTGCGCGACTCCGGCGGTACTGCGCCGGGCTACGTCCCCGCAGGACCCGAAGCCGACGCCGACGCCGAGACCACCGTTCTCCCGCCGGTACACGCGCTGGATCCGGCAGATCTCGAGGCGGTCGACCTCACCGTGCGGCACGGGTTCACCGAAGCTCAGGTCGCCGCGATCCTCGGCGGGGGTTTCGATGCCGGGACTGCGCTCGAGCACGCGAAGGCTGCCGTCACCGACCCGGCCGGACAACTCGTTCGACTTTCGACGACACCGCCGCCGCCGTACCTTCGCGACCGAGTCCTCACCGCGCCGCCCTCCGCAGCGGAACGCGCGGCGATGGGTCGCCGGATCGATCCTGTCGATCGTGCAGGTTTCCCTGCTCCCGGGAAACCACGACGCGCGATCGTGGCCTGGGGCGCATCTGCAGCCGGGGTCGCAGCGTTGGTTGCGGTCGCGGTGTTCGCGTTCACCGGTCGCGCGCCCGCAGAACAGAGTGTCCCGAGTCCGAGCGAAGCGACCCTACGAGTGGACCTCGGGGACTACCCGCGCGACCCGATCACCACTACACCGGCCACGACGTCGGAGCCGAGCACGACGACCGCTGCCCCGCCCCCGGTCACGACGACCGTGACGCCCGAAACCGTGACGGAAACATCCTCCCCGGAGACCACCACCGAACCGTCCCCCACGACCTCGCTCTCCCCTACGACGACCGAGACCGGATGGTCCTCTCGCCGCGACCGTTCCCGCAACGACGACTTCGACAACGAATCCGACGCTGAACCGGAGCAATCGGAAACCGGCGGGGGCGGTGGCGGTGGGAACGGCGGCGGTTCGACGAATACGGCACCGCCGCTGTTCACGTTCGAACCAGGGTCGCCCTTCGGTCGGTAGAGATAACGTCACTGCGGGGAGAACGTCACTGCGGTGTACTTCTCCGACAGTTCCCACAGCCTGCGGGCGACATCGCGGTCGCGTGCCCGCTGCGCAATCCGGGCCTGGTGAGGTGAGCCGTACAGCAGCATGTGCGGTCCGATCAGACCACCGGCCATCGTCGGCTCCGTCGCGGCGTACACCACTGATTCAGCGCCCTGCGCGGAAGTGCGTTGCAGGATCTTCTTGCCGAAACCGAAGAGGCCGTCGAACCATGTGCCGGTGTTGCTCCCGACTTCTGTGGCGGCGTACCCGGGGTGAACAGCGATCGCACGCAACCGCGAACGAGCCGCCGCCAGGCGCCGCTCCAGTTCGAGGCTGAACACCAGATTCGCGAGCTTGGACTGCGCGTAGGCGCCCGCCCTGCTGTAGCGGCGATATTCCCAGTTGAGGTCGTCGAGGTCCAGCCGGCCGAGAAGGTAGGCAGCGCTGGACACGGTGACGACGCGCGTGGTGATGCGGTCGAGCAGCAGGCCGGTCAGGGCGAAATGACCGAGGTGATTGGTACCGAACTGCATCTCGAACCCGTCCCGTGTCCGGGTCAGTGGCAGCGCCATGACCCCGGCGTTGTTGACGAGCACGTCGATCGTGCGGTCACCGAGGGTGCGGGAGAACTCATGGACCGAATCGAGGTCGGCCAGGTCGAGACGGTGCATCGACGCGTTGGGGCCGATCTCCGATGCGATTCGTTCACCCGCGGCCGTGTTGCGGCCTGCGAGCAGGACCGTAGCTCCCGCGGCACCGAGTGATCGAGCAGTTGCCTCCCCCACACCACTGGTAGCGCCGGTCACCAAGTAGGTGACCGGCGCTACCGGTGATGCGGTGGAGTCAGGCGCCAATCGACGCCTTCATCATCGGGAGCATCTCCCACAGCTCGTCCTGCCAGTAGCCCCACGTGTGGGTGCCGGTGGCAGGGAAGGAGAAGTGCGCGGAGTCGATACCGAGTGTGGCCAGGCGGACCTGGAATGCGCGGTTCTGCGCGAGTGCGAGCGCTTCGAGGCCCATCGCGTTGGCAGTGTTGAACACGCCGATCGCGGAGTTCGGGCGGTCGTGCTCACCGGGCAGGCCACTCGAGGCCGCGATCCACATCGGCAGCCCGCGCATCTTGGGTGCCGCGACGAACGGGTCGTGGCGCAGCCACGCGGAATCCCAGGGCGGGCCCCACATGGCATCGGAGTTGAATCCGCCTGCATCGAGCATGGCGATGCGGATCGCTTCGCGCATACCGGGCGCCGACAGGTTCAAGTACCCGGACAGCGAGCCTGCGAAGCCGAACTGGTCGCGGTGATAAGCGGCGAGGATCAGCGCGGCGTTACCACCCATGGACAACCCGACGACCGCGTTGTTGCTGCGGGAGATGCCGTACGCGGCAGCGAGATGATCGGGGAGATTCTGGGTGAGGAACGATTCCCACTTGTAGGTGTACTTCTGGCCGTTGAAGTTGCTCGGCGCGTACCAGTCGGCGTAGAAGCTCGACTGACCGCCCACCGGCATCACGACGTTGATGCCGTTGTCGGCCAGCCATGCCGCATTGGTCTCGTGCTCCCAACCGCTGACATCATCGGTGGCGCGCAGGCCGTCGAGCAGATAGACAGCCTTGTTGCTGCCGTTGTTCGCGTGCCAGATGCGCACCTTGATCTGGCCGACACCGCCGGGTGCGGCGACCCAGTCCTCGGAGAATCGGGTGTACGGGTCTGCTGACGCGGTACCTGCCCCGATTCCTGCGAATACGAGCGCGAGCGGGACCACGATCGCCGCTACGAGCAGCCGCACGAGGGCGCGCACTCCCCGCCGCGTTCCGTTATCGGACGAATTCGTCACACCAAGCTCTCCTTGAACGTTTACCCCAGAAATCACTCTCGTCACACGATATAAGTGCGCGCGAGACTTAAGCAGGCTTGCACACAATCGTTATCCTGCAAAGCCGAAACCGAAATCGGCGACTCGGCGGCTACCGTGTCTCGACGTGCCCGACGCTCCCCTTCCCGTCCGAGACGGACTGAATCCGACCCGCCTGCGAATTCCGGAAAACTGCATGTCGGAGACGGTGGTGGAGTACCTGCGCACCCGTTTTCCCGACGATGCAGCACGGATCGAAGAGAAGATCGATTCGGGTGAGGTCTTCTCCGGTGACGGAACTGTGATCTCACGTACCAGTCCCTGCGTTCCGCGCACGTTCGTGTTTCTCTATCGCGATCCGCCTGCTGAGGCACGTGTTCCGTTCGAAATCGACATTCTTCATCATGACGACAATCTGCTCGTTGCCGACAAACCCCATTTCCTTCCCACTACCCCCCGAGGTTCGTGGGTTGCGGAAACCGCACTCGTGCGACTGCGCCGCGAGCTCGACCTTCCCGAACTCACACCCGCGCACCGACTCGACCGCCTCACCGCCGGGGTACTGGTGTTCACGGTTCGCCGTGAGGTTCGCCGCGCCTATCAGATGCTCTTCGAGAACCGAATGGTCGAGAAAGAGTACGAAGCGGTGGCACCCGCTGCGCCGCACCTCGGATTCCCTCTCGAGACGCGAAGCCGCATCGTGAAGGAACGCGGCGTTCTCCAGGCGCGCGAAGTCCCGGGTGAGGTCAACGCCGTTACCTGCCTCGACGTGCACGATGTCCGCGGCGATCGTGCGCTGTACCGACTGTTACCGAGGACGGGGAAAACGCACCAATTGCGCGTACACATGAACTCCCTTGGTCTGCCGATCATGGGCGATCCCCTCTACCCACACGTGTACGACGTTGCCCGCGACGACTATTCGTCACCGCTCCAGCTACTCGCGCGCGCGGTCGAATTCGACGATCCGATCACGGGTCGGCGGACTCGCTTCACAAGCCGCAGAAACCTGGCAGCATGGAACCACAGCACCCCCTGACCCCGTTGGCAGCACGGGCTTCTCGTCGTGGAGGATCCATGAGTCTCGGCAGCATTTCTCGTACTTACGACGGCCGGGTGGCCCTGCGCTTCGAACGTGGCTTCCCTCACTCTCCCGAGAGGGTGTGGAGTGTCCTCACCGAGTCCGAGTACCTCGACGCCTGGTTTCCCGCCTCCGTCGACTGGGACCTCACCCCGGGTGCACAACTACAGTTCCGCACCACCGGTGAACAGGTACGCCGCTTCGATCTTCCCGCTGGGCATACCGCGAGCGGTTCGGTCCTGGTAGTGCACCCCGGACGAATTCTCGAGCTGATGTGGGACTCCGACATACTTCACTGGGAGTTGGCACCCGACGGATCCGGCGGATGCTGGCTCACCCTCACCCACACCACGGACACCGAGGACGACGCGTATGCGCACGGTGCGGGCTGGCACGCCGGGTTGGAGGTCGTCGAAGCCCAGCTCGACGGCAGGCCGATCGATTGGTCGATGTGGGAACGTGCCGAGGAGCTTTCCGAGCACTACCGCCTCCCGGGCAGCTGAAGCGCGCCTCGGCCCGGTTATCGGATCTGTTCGGTGGGGACTCGCGCCCCGGTGCGTCCCGACACCCCCGCGACGATCTCCGACGCCCACGAACCGATCTCGTCCCAGTCACGGAAGTCGCCGAGCCGAGCCCCGGTCATCCGGACCACCACTCGCTCACCGGCACTGAGTACGGCCGGATCGATCTTTCCTGCGAACGTACGGTGTTCGAGAGCACCTGTGCGGGCCATGGCGGGCGCGACGTCGTAATTGTTGTTCACGGGACGCCCCTGCTCCTTTATCGGTCCGGACGAGAAGAGGAAGACATCCCGGCGTCGCAGGGCCACGGCGTGCTCGTCGAGGAAATCTCGAACCGCGCGCAGCCACCGGTTGCGGTAGACAGCGCTACCCACGATCACGACGTCGTAATCGGCAACACTCGAGACCGCCTCGGGCGCGCGAACATCGACGTCGGCGCCGTGATGACGCAGGCCCGCAGCCAAAGCCGTTGCGAGTTCCGCGGTGGAGCCATGCTTGCTCCCCACCGCCACCAAAATCCTCATTCTCACCCTCCGGAGGCGCGCGTTTCCCCATGATCACCCGGAAATCGGCAGAAGACCAGAGTCCAAGTGCCCTTTCTCCCGGGCTTTGTTGTGTTTCACATCCTGCACTCGGGACATATCGGGAACTCGATGGCACAGTTGCATTCCAGGGAGCACTCGGTGCACACCACCGACAGGAGGATCATGACGCCGGCGAGATCGACCACATCGGTATCCGAAGAGACCGAACGCAAGTACACGGCGACATCCGACCAGGACGTGCCCGATCTCTCCGGGATCGCGGGAGTCACGTCGATCGACACCGACACGGTCGATCTGTCCGCCCAATACTTCGATACCCCTGATCTGCAGTTGCTGCGATCGAAGATCACCCTTCGCAGGCGTGAGGGTGGCGATGACGCAGGCTGGCATTCGAAGCTTCCTGTCGGCGACGACACCCGGACCGAACTGCATCATCCGTTCGCGGCGAGCGGTCCCACCGACCTTGTGCCCGATGCGCTGCTCGGATTGCTCCGCGGGGTTCGGCGGAATCGCCCTGTGGCGCTCGCCGCGCTACTGAACACTCGACGCCGTCGGTATCGGCTCCGAGGGGCCGACGGTGCGCTGCTCGCCGAAGTGGTCATCGACGATGTGACCGCGATCCGCAGCATCGACGACGCCGAACCGCAGTGGCGGGAGATCGAGGTCGAACTCGGGCGGGGGGCCGACCCCTCCATCCTGGATTCTGTCGAAGAACTCCTCGGTGCGGAAGGCATCACACGCTCCCCGAGTCCGTCGAAGGTGCACCGGGTCCTCGGCGACCTCATCCCGGCCACCGAACCCCTGCGCGGTACCGCAGGCTACCTGCGCGACTATCTCGCACACGAGCGACAGACGCTGTTGATGTCCGACATCGCCGTGCGCCGCGACGCACCCGACGCGGTGCACAGCATGCGCAAAGCAGCCCGCCGCCTCCGCAGTGCCCTGCAGACCTACGCAGACGATTTCGCGATCGACACCGCACTCGTCGAGGAACTGCGCTGGCTCGGAAGATGTCTGAGCCCGTCCCGCGATCTCGAGGTCCAGCACGAACGACTCGCCGATCGAGTCGCGGAGATCAGCGTCGAACGGTATCGCGAGGCCACCCGCGCGCGCATCGACGAGTACTTCACCGCCAAATCGATTGCGGCACGCGCAGAAGCGATCACGACGCTCGACTCCGATCGGTATCTGGCACTGATCGACAGTCTCGACACGCTGATCGGCGAACTGTCGGCCACCCCGAAGAATCGCGACAAGCAGCACCGTCCCAAACCCGCAAAGCTCGCCCGGTCGATCGAGGATCTCGCAAAGAAAGTGACGAAACGTGTGGACCGGGTGGCCGAAGCCCCCGACGACACAGAGCGCGACGAACGGATGCACCGCGCACGCAAGGGGTCGAAGCGCCTGCGCTACGCGATCGAGGTGATCGCGCCGCTGCATCCGAAACGCGCCGAGCACGCACTCGACAGGTTCGACGAGTTCCAGGACCTGCTGGGCGAGTTCCAGGATTCGGTGGTCGCACGCGACCACCTGCTCGATCTGGCGTCCGAGCAGGGGCACTCTGCCGAGTCCAGTTTCGGGCTCGGTGTTCTTCACCAGCTCGAAGCCGAGATCGGCGCTCAGCAGGCCGTGCATCTCGAGGCGGCATGGAAGAAGGCATACAAATCCGCACGCACGTTGTGGCGCTGAGTCAGGACCTCGAGACCCGCCACGGCGCGACGCGGTTCCGGGGCATGCGCCGGAACCGTGTGGCGTAACGTGACATCCGTAGCCGATCGGTCGCCCCGTCCCGCAGGTCGCCGTACAAATGAAGGAGACATCGATGAGCACACCGAGCACCAGCAAGGCCGTCGTTGCAGGTGTCGACGGTTCCGAAACCTCTGCGGCAGCCGCCCGCTGGGCAGGCGCACTCGCCGCGCGTCTGGAGGTGCCACTCGAGCTCGTTCATTCGTTACCCAGCGAGGGGATCTTCTACAGCGAAGCTGCAGTCCTGATCCAGTCCCAGATGGTCGAACAACTCGAGAAGGACGGTAAGCAGGTCCTCGCCGACGTCGCCGACCTCGTGCGTGCCGACAATCCCGGCCTGGAGGTGCAGAGCTTCATCGGCCCCGGGCCCGCAGCAACCTCCATTCTCGAGGCCGCCGAAAAGGCTCGCGTCGTCGTCCTCGGCGCCACGGGCGCAGGCAAGGTCGAAAACTTCCTGCTCGGCTCGACGGTCGTACGCGTCTCCAACCACGCACCGTGCCCGGTGGTGGTGTGGCGAGGCGACACCTCCAATCCCCTCCCCAGCTCGAAGCCCATCGTCGTGGGCGTGGACGGTAGCGAACTCTCTTCTGCCGCAGTGGAGTACGCGTTCGAATATGCGCAGACCCTCGGAGCACCGCTCTCGGCCGTGCATTCGTGGATCGGCGACGCCGCACTCGGCGTCGGTGCCACGGCCGCGCTGGTCGACTGGGAGGCCGTGGAAGAGTCGGAGTCGGCGGTACTCGCGGAGTCCCTCGCGGGTCTGCATGACAAGTATCCGGACGTCGAGGTCCGTCGCGTCATCGATCGCGGTCCCGCCGCGAAGGTACTACTGAACCACCTGCAGGATGCGCAGCTCGCTGTGGTCGGCAGCCATGGGCGCGGCCAGTTCGCCGCCGCTCTACTCGGCTCCACCAGTCAGAACCTTCTGCACAACGCGCCCTGCCCTGTCCTTGTCGCGCGCAAGCCCTGAGGAAAGCGCCGGACCGCACAGCGCTCAGGCCCACGCCCCCTCCGGGCGTGGGCCTGAGCGCGGGTCGATCAGATTGCGACCCCGAATGCAGCGCCGAGTCCATAGGTCACCGCCATGGCAAGCGCACCTCCGAGCACGACGCGCGCCACCGCGCGCCCCGGTCGCGCGCCACCCAGCCAGGCACCGACGGATCCCGTTGCGGCGAGCGCACACAACACTGCCACGAAAGTCACTGGGATCCTCACAGTTTCGGACACGAATACGATCATGAGAAGCGGCGCCAACGCACCCGCTGTGAATGCGACCGCAGATGAGAGGGCCGCGACCCACGGGTTCGCAAGCTCGCTCGGATCGATCCCCAGCTCTATTTCCGCGTGCGCCCGCAAGGCGTTGCGGGCTGTCAGTTCCTCCGCTGCCGAACGTGCCGTGGCACGGGACAATCCCTTGTGCTCGAGCAGGCCGGTAAGTTCTTCGAGCTCCGCTTCGGGCATCGCTGCGAGCTCGCGGCGTTCGACCCGTAACGCCGCTCGTTCGGTGTCGCGCTGCGCACTCACCGACACGTACTCCCCCAACGCCATCGAGACCGCGCCGGCAGCCAGTCCTGCCACACCGGCCACGAGGATCGTCGATCTGTCGGTGGTTGCTGCGGCGATACCGACCACGAGGCCTGCGGTGGAGACGATGCCGTCGTTCGCGCCGAGCACCCCGGCCCGTAACCAGTTCAGTTTGGTGGCGAGACCGCTGGTGTGCGGCTCCGCGGCATGGTCGGACACCGTCTCCGGTAGGGACATGTCAGCCAGCGTAGACCTCGCACGTCGCTTCCGATAGCACGGGCAGCCTCACCTCACCAAGGCGCACGGCCGAGTTCCCTTTCGATCCAGTCGGAGTCGGGAGATCCTCCCTTCGTCGTATCGAGGACCACAGCGCCCGGCCACTCGTCCCGCCGGTGCAGTTGTTCGTCGAGCACCGCCGGTGTGGCATCGGAGGCATCGTCTCCACGCGCGGTGCGAGATGCGATGCGCTGCATCAGCACCTCCCGGTCGGCTCTGCATTCGATCTCGATCAGATCTGCAGTAGCCGAAACCGCGACCTCCCGAGCAGCGCGACGACGCTCCAGCGAAAGCCACGTTGCGTCGAGCACCACCGATTCGCCCCGTGCAAGCAGGTCACCGGCACGACGGCACAGTTCCCGGTAGGTGGCCTCGGTACTCTCCGCTGAGTACAGACCTGAGCCGACACCGTCCCCGGTACGTTCGGTCGGAGCCATCCCGGCAAGTTCCTTACGGATCACATCGGTTCGCAGGACAGTCGCTCTCAGCTGACCTCCGATCGCCTTGGACAGCGTCGATTTCCCGGTTGCGGCAACACCACCGATGAGGATCAGCCGCACCCGTCCACGGTCGAGATTGCGCTCTACCTGATCGAGGTAGTCGAAGGTTTTCTCGCGTGAGGAAGCATCACCCTGCTCGTGTCGTAGCGCGGTCACCTTGGCGCGCACCAGGGCGCGGTAGGCGATGTAGTGATGCACGAGCGATGCGGGGGGATGATCGTGCGCATGGGAGGCGTATGCATCGAGCAACGTGCGCGCCGCGTCGGGAGCGCCCAGGCGTTCGAGATCCATTGCAAGGAAGGCTAGGTCGAGGGCCGTGTCTCCATAGCGCAACTCGTCGTCGAACTCGAGGCAGTCGATGATGCGCGGGCCGTCGTCCATACAGAAGATGTCGTCGCAGAGCATGTCTCCGTGTCCGTCGACCGCTCTGCCTGCCGCAACACGGCCATCGAACAATGCTGTGCGCCCCTGTAGATAGCGTTGGGACGCAGTGCGGATCCGAGCCAGGGCAGACCCGGCCTCCCGCCCGATCTGCAGGCGATCGAGGTGATCGAGGCTCAGTCGCCACAGTTCGGCAACGAAATCCGCAGTCGCGCACCGATCGATTCCGGAGTTGTGCGGCGAAGCGGCGTGCAGGGCCGCAACCTGCCGTGCCACATCGTCGATTGCCGCGCCGACATCCTCGCCCCGTTCGATCAATGCCGCCATCCGCCGATCGTCGGGAAGCCTCTTCATGACGACGAAGTGCTCGCACACCTCCCCTCCCGGATCGTGCATGTCGGCCACGCCGAGATACACGTCCGGTGCGAGGCGCCGGTTGAGCTCCACTTCCCTGTGACAGATCTGCTCTCGCGCAGCGCGCGTGCGATTGTCGAGAAAACCCAGATCGAGTGGCTTCTTCATCTTGTGCACTCGATCGCCGACGAAGAACACCAACGAGCTGTGGGTTTCCCGCATCGACGCGTATGAGATCTCTGCTTGCCCCGCCACTGTGTACTCCTCGTATCGGTCCGCGGCCTCCTTGCCCCACTGTGCCCGCATCTCGCGCGGTTCGTGCACTCGGGCACACAGTGACTTGCGCCGTTGCGCCTGAGCGCCCCGTCCGAAAGCGGTAGTTTGCTGTCGAGCGGATATCGAACAGGGGAACGATGCATATCGACGGGAAGCCCAGCGTCGGCGAGAAGAACAGCGCCGCCGGGAACAGACGGGTCGTCATCCTCTCCGCGGCGAGGACGAAGATCGAACGTGACCTCCTGGACCACTGGTGCAACTCGGAGTACGTGCCCGACGATTACGGTGCGGCGGCTCGCCCTGACGTCGTGGACCTCGACTCCCGAGTCCTCACTTCCGAACTCTCCTCCCGAACCGACGACCCGCTTCTCGTCCCGGTCCGGGTGGTGTGGCTCCCTTCCGAACGCGACGGTGCCCGCCGCGCGCGGTTCTCGGATGTCCTTGCGCTGACCAACCCCCGCAACCCGAATGTCCTGATCCAGAAGTGGCTGGTCGGCAGGTCCTCCGACCGGTACCGGATCGTGGTGGCAGCACCCGCGCACCTCGACGATCTTCGTGAGCAGCTTTCCTCCGAGGAACACGGCCGAGTCCCGGACGCGGGGTCCCTCGCGCGTTATGTGACGCGACGAGCTGTGGTTGCCCTCGAGCGCGCCGAACGCGCCGTCATCGGTGATCGGTACAAGGTGCCCCGGCTCGTTGCCGCGCAGATCATGGATCAACCGTCGTTCCGTCGGCGTCTCGACTCGATCGCAGCCGAGGAACACCTTCCTCGAGACGAGGTCGATGCACGAGCCCGCGCCGCGCTCGATGAGCTCGTTGCGGTGCAGTCACGCCTGGTCACGGACCTCTTCACACAGGCCATGCGTCCACTGCACAGCTCGGCATGGACGGTGCACGCCGACGATTCCGGACTGGAGGCGCTACGCGAGCTCAATCGCACACATCCGCTGGTGTTCCTGCCGTCCCACCGGTCGTACGCCGACGCGTTCGTCCTGGGCAGCATCCTCGCCGATCACGACTTCCCCGGTAACCACTTGATGGGCGGTGCCAACCTCACGTTCTGGCCGATAGGCCCCATCGCGCGTCGCACTGGCACAGTGTTCATCAGGCGGAGTTTCGGGAACGACACGGTGTACAAGGCGGCGCTCGAGGAGTACTTCGGTTTCCTGCTGGGCAAGCGGTTCAATCTGGAGTGGTACTTCGAGGGGGGTCGCACCCGCACCGGCAAGCTCCGAAAGCCGCGCTACGGACTCCTCAATTATGTTGCGAACGCGATCCGTGGTGGCCGTGTCGACGACGCGATGCTGGTACCGGTATCGATCACCTACGAAGGGCTCGCCGAGGTTGCCGCCGTGGCGGCCGAGCAGACCGGTGCCCCGAAGAAACCCGAAGGCCTGAGGTGGCTGGCGAGTTACGCCCGCAATCAGCAGCGCAGCGCAGGCAATGTCTACGTGCAGTTCGGCACACCGTTGTCGATGCGAGCACAGCTCGCGGCGGGCGGGGACCCCGACCTGTCCGAGCCGGAGCCCGAGGAAAGCACAGCCCACGACCCCGCAACCAGGGACGGTCTCCAGCGTAAGGCGATGCAGAAGGTGGCATTCGAGGTGGCGGTCGGTATCAACCGCACCACACCGGTCACTGTGAACAGCCTTGTCACCCTCGCTCTCCTCGGGGTCCGCGACCGAGCGCTCACGCTCGACGAGGTGCGGGCTGTCGTCGCGCCGGTCCGCAGTTACCTCGACGCCCGCGGAGCCCCGCAAGGCGAAGTGGAACTCCTCGACCTCGAAGGTGGGCTCGCCAGGGTTCTCGCTGCGTTGACCGATGCCGGTGTGGTGACCACATACGCCGGAGGCGACGAGGCGGTGTACTCGATCCAGCCGGGTCAACATCTCGTCGCCGCGTTCTACCGCAACAGCGGTATCCACTGGTTCGTCAACCGCTCGATCCTCGAACTCGCCGTGCTCTTCGTACACGAGCACCCCAGTGACAACCCGGTGCGCACCGCGTGGCACGAAGCGAAGAATCTGCGCGACCTGCTCAAGTTCGAGTTCTTCTTCCCCGACCGCGACACGTTCGAATCGGAGCTGCGAGCTGAAGTGGAGCTCCTCGTCCCCGAATGGGAATGGGGAACGCCGCTTCCCAGCGAGGGCCGGGCGCTCAACGCGCTGATCGAGACCGGGTTGTTCATGTCGCACCGTACGCTGCGCTCGTTCTTCGACGCACAGCTCGTCGTCGCCGAGCGGCTGGCGCGCAGGGACCCTACGCTCGAAGTGGAGCGTGACGCATTCCTCGACGAGTGCGTCGCGGTGGGACGGCAGATGCTGCTGCAAGGCCGGTTGCACGGTTCCGAGTCCGTATCCTCGGAACTGTTCGCAACAGCTTTGGAGCTGGCACGCAACCGCGGGCTTCTCGACCCGAACGACGACTCGGTCGCGCAGAAGCGTCGTGCGTTCGCGTCACAGTTGCTGGCCGTCGGTGAGCGGGTCGCATTGGCCGAGTCACTGGACGTGTCGAACAGGAAGGCGGATCGGTGAACATCGAGCAGGCACTGCACAGGGTGCGGACGGGGCCGCAGGGCCCCGAGGTGGCTGCGTTCTTCGACTTCGACGGCACCATCGTGCATGGTTTCTCCGGCCTGCATTTCTTCCGTGACCGGCTCCTCGCAGGCAAAGTGACCGCGGCCGAACTCGCGTCGACCATGGTCAACGGTCTGCGCGGAACCGACAGCGAAGCCGATTTCGAACGCTTCGTAGCCGTTGCGTTCAAGGCATGGCGTGGCCACAGCGAGGAAGAACTGTACGAGATCGGGCAACGGTTGTTCATGTCCACGATCGCCGGGCACCTCTATCCCGAGGCGTGGCAGCTCATCGGAGCGCACCAGAACGCGGGCCACACCGTCGTGATCGCGTCGTCGGCATCTCGGTATCAGATCCAAGCCGCGGCCGACGCACTCGGCGTCGAGCACGTGCTGTTCACTCCGCTCGAGGTGGTCGACGGCGTCCTCACCGGGAAGGTCGATGGAAAGTCGTTGTGGCGCAGCGGGAAATCCGATGCGACGCGCGCATTCATCGACGAGCACGGCATCGACGGTCCGCGCAGCTACACCTACTCCAACGGCGGCGAGGACGCCGAGTTCCTCGCCACTACCGGAAATCCGACCGCGACCAACCCCGACCGCACACTCGACCGGATCGCACGCGAACACAAGTGGCCCATCCTGCGGTTCCGGCCGCGTGGCACCCCCGGGGTGAAGGAGGCGGTGCGCACCGCCGCCGCGTACGGCGGGATCGTCGGTTCCGTCTGGACGGGGCTGGGACTCGGCCTGATCAATCGCAGCCGCAAGACTGCACTCGACTCGATCGTGAACATCGGGTCCGATGTGTCGCTCGCACTCGCGGGTATCGACGTGCGGGTGCACGGGGAAGGGAACGCGTGGGAGCATCGCCCGGCGGTGTTCATCTTCAACCACCAGAGTCAACTCGATCCGGTGGTGCTTGCGAAGGTCCTGCGTCACGACTTCACCGGCGTGACGAAGAAAGAGCTGGCGAACGACCCGCTCTTCGGTGCGTTGCTGCGATTCGTCGGTGCCACGTTCATCGACCGCGGCAACACCGAACGCGCCGTGGAGGCACTGGCACCGGTGGTGGACACCCTGCGACAGGGCACCTCGGTCATCATCGCCCCGGAAGGCACGCGCTCGCTGACGCCGCAGATCGGGCGGTTCAAGAAGGGCGCATTCCGCATCGCGATGGAGGCCCGGGTCCCGATCGTCCCCGTAGTGATCCGCAATGCCGGGGAGATGCTGTGGAAGCACTCGACCCTGCTGCGGTCGGGCACCATCGACGTCGCAGTACTCGCCCCCATCGATGTGAGCGAGTGGAGCGTCACCGATCTCGACACGCACATCGCCGCAGTCGAAGACTTGTACCGAAAGACCCTCACGGACTGGCCGATCGAGTAGATGACCGACGACAAGACCCCCGACGAACAAGCGACGAACACCAGCGACACGACGGACACACCCGGCCCGACGGACGCCGCAGTTGCGGGGAATTCCGGGGACTCCGGGGACTCCGGGGACTCCGGGGACTCCGGGGACTCCGGGAAGAGTCACGGCAACGGCTCTGCTCTGACTCCGAAGCGGCGTCGCTACCTGAAGTGGATCGTCGGCGGCCTGCTCGTGGTGGTGCTCACCGTCGAAGTGATCCTCGTGTGGCCCGAGCTGACCGACGGCGTCAGCGGCCTCGGCCACCTGTACTGGTGGTGGGTGATCGCCGCGATCCTCGCGTCGGTCGCGGAGATGACGAGTTTCGCCAGCGTGCAACGCACGCTGTTGTCCGCCGCGGACGTGAAGGTGACGCTTCGCCAGTCACTGGCCGTGGCGCTCGCTTCGAACTCGATGAGCGTGACCCTGCCAGGCGGTCCCGTCGTAGGAACCACCTTCACCTACCGGCAGATGCGCAAGTGGGGTGCGGCCCCCGTCATCGCCACGTGGCAGCTCGTGACGGCCGGCCTGCTCCAGGCCGCGGGACTCGCACTGCTGGGGCTCGTGGGTGCTCTGCTCATCGGCGCCACCACGAACCCGTTCTCGCTGATCTTCTCCATCGGTGGTCTCGCCGCGTTCCTGGTGCTCGTCCAATACGCAGCCAGCAATCCGGGGTCTCTCGAATCCATCGGCCTGATCGCATTGCGCGGGTTCAATCGGCTCAGGAAGAAGCCTGCGGAGGCCGGTTCCCGGGCGTGGCGCAAGATCGTCGATCAGATCGGGGCCGTGCAACTCGACCGTCCACACTCCGCACGCGCCTTCGGGTGGTCGCTGTTCAACTGGGTCTGCGACGGCGCGTGCCTCGCCTTCGCTGCGTATGCGGTCGGTGGCACGCCCAGTCTCGCGGGTATCGCTGTGGCCTACGCTGCCGGGACCGCGACGAGCCGTGCGATCCCGTTGCTGCCTGCAGGCCTCGGCGTGATGGACGCGGTGCTCGTTCCTGCGCTCACGGCAAGCGGAATGTCCGGCGCGGAGGCACTCTCCGCTGTGCTCGTGTACCGCCTGATCAGCTTCGTGCTCATCGCCGCGATCGGTTGGGTCGTGTTTGCTCTGCGTTACCGCGGCGCCCCGGAGGAAGAGGATGACGACCCGGGGCCGGGGCTCGACAAACTATGGCAGGACTGACCTGATCGGCTGCGTGCCGATGGTCCGACGTGATCATGAATCCCGGATTTGTTCCGATTCCGGCGCTGTGGGGACTAGCGTCTACGCAATCGAACGAGTGGAGGGACAAGGTTCGTGGCACAGCACGAAGCTGCACACAAGCGCGAGGTCTGGTCGGGACGGTCGGTGTTCATCATGGCCGCCATCGGCTCGGCCGTCGGTCTGGGCAATATCTGGCGATTCCCGTACATCGCATACGAGAACGGCGGTGGGGCATTTCTCATCCCCTACCTGGTGGCCCTGCTCACCGCGGGTATTCCGTTGTTGTTCGTCGACTACGCAATGGGACACAAATTCCGAGGATCTCCGCCGCTGGCGTTCCGCCGACTGAGCCGCGGCAGCGAATTCCTCGGGTGGTGGCAGGTCCTGATCTGCTTCGTCATCGGCGTCTATTACGCGGTGATCGTCGCGTGGGCAGGCTGCTACACGTTCTTCTCCATCACCGAGGCGTGGGGCGACAACCCCGAGGGCTTCTTCCTCGAGGACTTCCTGCACATGGACGCCGAGGCGACGTTCGGTCTGAGTTTCGTTCCGGGTGTCGCATGGCCGCTGGTCCTGGTATGGGTCCTGGTCGTGGCCGTTCTTGCACTCGGTGTGCAGCGCGGTATCGGCAACGCGAACCGCATCTTCGTTCCGCTGCTCGTGATTCTGTTCGGCGCCCTGGTGGTCCAGGCATTGCTGCTCGACGGCTCGGCTCTGGGCCTCGATGCGTTCTTCACTCCCAACTGGGAGGCTTTGACCGATACCGGCGTGTGGATCGCGGCATACGCGCAGATCTTCTTCTCGCTGTCGGTCGCCTTCGGCATCATGCTCACCTACTCGTCGTACCTGAAGAAGAAGACGAACCTGACCGGGTCCGGTCTGGTGGTGGGCTTCTCCAATTCGAGTTTCGAGGTGCTCGCCGGTATCGGCGTGTTCTCGGCACTCGGCTTCATGGCCCAGGCGCAGGGCGTCGCGGTCGACGAGGTCGTGGCGAGCGGCATCGGTCTTGCATTCATCGCGTTCCCGACGATCGTGTCGCAGATGCCGGGCGGCCCCATCTTCGGCGTGCTGTTCTTCGGGTCGCTGGTGTTTGCCGGGTTCACGTCGATGATCAGCATCATCCAGGTGACTGTCTCCGCCTTCCAGGACAAGACTGGGCTCGGCAAGGTACCCGCGGTCCTGACGATCGGCGGCGCTGCGGCGATCGTGTCGATCCTGCTGTTCCCCACCACGACCGGCCTGAACACCCTCGACGTGGTGGACCGGTTCGCGAATCAGTTCGGCATCGTGGGTGTCGCGTTCGTCGCCGTCATCGTGATCGCGTGGATCCTGCGGCGCCTGCCCGAACTGCGTGACCATCTCAACTCGGTGTCGTCGTTCAAGGTCGGCGTGGTGTGGCAGGTCTTCGTCGGTGTTGTCACTCCGGTGGTGCTCGGTTACATGCTGTTCAGCGAGATACGCGACCGCATCAACGAAGGCTACGGGGGGCTCCCGGACAGCCTGGTGACGACGTTCGGGTGGGGTGTCCAGATCGCGGTGATCATTCTGGCGATCGCCATGTCGTTCATTCCTTGGCGTCGCGGGATCGACGCCGAGTTCCAACTCGACGAGAACAGGTCGGCTTCCGCGACGTCGCTCACCAAAACACAGCAGGGAGAGAACTCGTGAACACTTCCGCAATCGTGATGATGGTCCTCGCTTTGGCCACCTTGTGGGGCGGGCTGATCCTGAGCGTGCTCCATCTACGGAAGCACCCCGACGAGATCGAGTGATCTGCTCGACCACAGTGTCGGTTGAGTAACACACGGGGCGGCGCTCTGGCCGGAGCGTCGCCCTTGTGCTTTCCTGGATCTAGCTAGCCTCAACCTTTACTTGAGACTGAGAGTTCGAACAGTGTTGACACGATCCGTCGAGACCGATGTGTCGAGACCTGATCCACAGGAGCCCACATGACCCGCAGGACCACGCGCCTCCGGATGCGCCCCTTCGCCGCCGCGGCCGCGCTGGCCGTCGCGGCCGGCCTCGCACTGCCCGCCGTCGCCGCGGCGCAACCGGCGGAACCACCGATCGTCGACGCACCCGCGCCCGCCGATGTCCCCGCACCCGCCGCCGACAGCGCAATCGCCACCACGCTCGGCGTATTGCGCTCCACACCCGGCGTCGACCAGGCTGCACTAGCAGCGGCCGAGGCCATCGCCGGCGCACGCGGCAGTGCCGTCGACGCAGCCGAGGGAACGCCCCTCGCCGCGTACGACGAGGGGATGGAATTTCTGCGCCGACTCGGCGTCGAGCCGTTCCTCTACCCCACCGGCGCACCGTTCTGCACGCCCGACGGCAACCTGCCCCTCGGAATCGCCCCCGCGGTTGCCGGAGCGGTACCCGGACCATGGCCGGGTCAGAGCATCGGAGAGTTCTCTCTGGACGTCGTCGACCCTGCCCAAACACTGTTCGCCTTCGTACCGATGGGCCTGGAGGACGACGCGAACGCCGACGGCATCCAGCTCGCATGGCTCAACGTCAACACGCTCCAAGGCGGACTGGTGCCGATGGGCACACTCGACGAAGCCTCACGCGCGGCGATCCCCGAGACGATCCCGGCCCCCATGCGACCGATGGTCGAGGCGGCCATCTCCCAGTTCCTTGCCGACACCGTTCCGTTCGGCGGTGTGCGCGTCGCACCGGTCGACACCGGCGCGGGCACCGTCCTGGCCGCCGTGTTCGGCACGGTACAGAACGGCGAGTCGTCGTGCTTCTTCCTGCCGACCGTCGGAATCGTCGAGGTGCCGGCCTGACACCTTCCGCAACAGGATGCAGCGGGTGGGCTCAGCTCACCCGCTGCATCCGTTCGAGTCGGTCGAAGACCAACCGCACCGCGGTATCCATGTGCTCGAGAACACCTTCACCACTCTGTCGCCCATTGGCCCAGGCGACCAGGGTCGACATCCACACGTCCGCAACGATGCGCACCGCGTTGAGCACCTCTTCGGTGACGACCTCGATACCGGCCGACTTTGTGAACAACTCGGTGAGCACATGACCGAGCCGGTCCAGCTCAGGCGCCGACGACGCGTCGGCGAACATCACGGCACGCACCAGAGCGTCGTATTGGCGAGGATCCTGCTCGAGCCTCGAGACGGACGCTTGCAACACTCCCATGATCCGCTCGTGCGGCGTATCGCCCGGGAGTTCGGCACCCGAAAAGTACTTGCCCACCTCTTCGAACTGGGTCACCATCGCCACCACGAGCAGCTGGTTCTTGGACGGGAAGTACCGGTAGACCGTGCCGAGCGCGACACCCGACCGATCAGCGACAGCACGCATCTGCACGGCGTCGTAACCACCCTCGGACGCGAGCGCCTTCGCAGAGTCGACGATCCTCAGATACCGTGCGCGCTGCGCCGGCTTCAGCCCGGCCCCCGGCGACTGAGCAACCGGACGTTTCCGCGCCTCGACCCCCACGGCCGACTCTTCCGTCATCGACGTCACCTTCCACTAGTGCACGTCCAGGATAGTGGAACGTCTTCATCAAGCCGGAAATACTAGACACCTGTCCGGAAACCCTTCCATCCGACGGTAGAACGCGTTACATTTTTTGCGTCATCCGATGAGAGGGGTCGCTGTGCGCCACGGAATCACCCTGTTCACGAGCGATCGGGGAATCCGACCCGACACCGCCGCGAAAGCCGCAGAAGAAGCGGGCTTCGACAGCTTCTACGTGCCCGAACACACACACATCCCGGTCCGGCGCGAATCCGCACACCCCGGAACCGGCAACGAGACCCTCCCCGACGACCGCTACATGCGCACCCTCGACCCATGGGTCGCGCTCGGTCTCGCCGCGGCCGTCACCTCGACCATCAAGCTGGGCACCTCGGTCGCACTCCCCCTAGAGCACGACCCCATCACCCTCGCGAAAACCATCGCCACGCTCGACCACCTCTCCGGCGGCCGCGTCGTTCTCGGAACCGGATTCGGCTGGAATGCAGAAGAACTCGCTGACCACGGAGTCCCACCGAAGAAGAAACGGACAGCCCTGCGCGAGTACCTCGAAGCCATGCAGGCGCTGTGGACCCAGGAAGAAGCGACCTACGACGGCACGTTCGTATCGTTCGGGCCGAGCTGGGCATGGCCCAAACCGATCCAGCAACCTCGCCCGCCGGTACTGCTCGGTGCCGGCGCCACCGACCGGAACTTCGAGTGGATCGTCCGCTCCGGCGACGGCTGGATCACCACCCCCACTGAACGCGACATCGTCGACAACGTGCAACGCCTGCACAAGATGTGGGCCGACGCCGGGCGCACCGGAACCCCCGAGGTGCTGGCGCTTGCAGGTCGTCCCGACACCGGACAACTCGAACAGTGGCGCGACGCCGGCGTCACCGAAGTGATCTTCGGATTGCCCGACCGCTCCGCCGACGAGGTTGTCGCCCATATCGACCGTCTCGCCGGAAAACTCGGCCTCGCGTCCTGACCGACCCACCCGCACCAGAAACGGATCACCACATGAGTACCGACGTCCACCCCTTGCTCGCCGAGCAGGTCACCAGCTGGGACCACGAGGCCGACGTTGTCGTAGCCGGATTCGGCATCGCCGGCGTATCCGCATCCATCGAAGCCGCCCGCAGCGGAGCCGAAGTCCTCGTCCTCGAACGCACCGGCGGGTGGGGCGGAGCAGCGTCACTGTCCGGTGGCATCGTCTACCTCGGCGGAGGCACCGGACTGCAGAAGGCACTCGGGTTCGACGACTCCGCCGAAAACATGAAAGCCTTCATGCTCGCCGCCCTCGGCCCGGGAGCCGACGAAGCGAAGATCTCCGAATACTGCAACGGCAGCGTCGAACACTACAACTGGCTCGTGGACAACGGTGTCGTGTTCAAAGAGAGCTTCTGGGGCGAACCGGGGTGGGAGATCCCCGGCGACGACGGCCTCATGTTCTCCGGCGGAGAGAACTCCGCGCCGTTCAACGAAATCGCCACGCCCGCACCGCGTGGGCACGTCCCGCAGATGACCGACAAGCGCACCGGGGAAAAGGGCGGCGGCTTCAAACTCATGGAGCCGCTGTCGAAGGTGGCAGAAGAACTCGGTGTCCGAGCCGAATACGACGTACGCGTGCAGCGACTCATCATCGACGGGGACGGACGCGTCGTGGGCCTCGCGGCCAAGCAATACGGCAAGGACGTCCACGTCCGGGCGCGGCGAGGCGTCGTCCTGGCCACCGGCAGCTTCGCGTACAACAAAGACATGGTCGCCACCTATGCGCCACAGCTGAACGGCCGTCCCGCCGCGGCCATCGAGGAACACGACGGTCGCGCCATCCGCATGGCACAGGCGCTCGGCGCCGACCTCGCGCACATGGACGCGACAGAGGTCGCCTTCTTCGGCGACCCACAGCTGATGGCGCGCGGAATACTGGTCAACGCCCGCGGCCAGCGCTACGTCCCCGAAGACACCTACCCCGGCCGTATCGGACAGCAGACACTGCTCAAGAACGACAATCAGGCATACCTGATCATCGACGAGAGCGCATACGAAGAAGGATGCGCCACAGTCAGTTCCACTCCGTACTTCCGGTTCCAGCCCAAGTGGGTGGCCGAGACGGTGGAGGAACTCGAATCCGACATGGGACTGCCGGCCGGCACGCTGCAGTCCACCGTGGACGTCTACAACCGGCACGCAGCCGACGGCTCCGACCCGGTGCTCGGCAAGAAGACCGAATGGGTCAAGCCCATCGGCACGCCCGTCGCCGCACTGGATCTGCGCAACTGCACCGCCGGATTCACCCTCGGTGGTCTGCGCACCACTGTCGACTCCGAAGTCCTGCACGTCTCGGGTGAGCCGATCCCCGGGCTCTACGCGGCGGGCCGCTGCACATCGGGCGTGTGCGCCTGGGGTTATGCGAGCGGCACCTCGCTCGGCGACGGCAGCTTCTTCGGCCGACGCGCAGGAATCTCTGCCGCCAAGGGCTGACGCCCCCTCTCCCGCGCTTTCGACCGAATGTCACCTTTGGCCACTCACATCGACCAAAGGTGACATTCGGTTATTCTGCAACGGTCAGAACACGCTGCCGAGATCGCGGGCGACGATGTCGTCCGCGCCGTACTCGGCCAGCGCCGCGATCGTCATCGACGGATTGCATGCGCCCGTCGACCCCGGGATCTTCGCACCATCCACGACGTACAGTCCCCGCTGGCCGAGAACACGGCCTGCGTCGTCGCACACCGTGTCTAGCGGTGCCCCACCCAAGGGATGAAACGTGTTGATGTCCACAGCATTGACGTCGATCATGATCGCCGTCGGACCCACGATGCGACGGATTCGTGATTCGATCGCACGCGTGAGCGCGCGGTCGTAGGCCTCGTCCCAATTCAGTACCGCGTCGTCACGGCCGGCGTCGTAGTTCCACCTGCCGAGTCCCTTCACCACTCCGAGCCCGATCACCGAGGTCGTCCCGATATCGGCCGGGAACGGCACCGGTCCCGTGACGATCATCAGCGCACCCGCAGGGTCGGAATGGTCGCGCATGCCGACACACGCCGGCCCGCCTTGGAATGCCCCGGGACTTGCCAGGGGGGATGTCACCGAGAAGACTCTGTCACCGTTGTTTCCCCAGCCTGTTCCCACCGCATCGGGGAGATCCGTGATCAGACCCTTGCCGTGCGCCTTCATCAGCAGGCGGGTCGTCCCCGCCGACCCGGCTCCGAGGAACAGCGCGTCGGACACGATCCGCTTGCGCTCCAGCACGGTTCCGTCGGTGTGAATCCGGTCGACGTGCGTGATCCACGTTCCATCCGGTCCACGCTCGATATCGTTGACCCGGTGGAGGATCACGACATCGACGTGACCCGTCGCCTCCGCTTCCGCGAGATAGGTGACGTCGACGGAGAACTTACCGCCGTTGTTGACCCCGTAGATGACATCGCCGGTCGTGTACGACGGATTCAGTTCGCCGGTGAGTTCGCGGCGCGCGAAGTCCCAATCGATCGACATCGGCACCCGGAACGTCTCGTACCCTTCCGCTTCCGCGCGGTCGAGGAATACTCGCGACGATCGGTACCGTTCGTGGCCGAGCACATCGTCCGGAATGGTCGCCATCCGCAGCATCCGCTCGACACGGCGATAATACTCGGAATCGAGGCGGTCGTAGTCGATCGACGACGACACCGATTGCGCAAAACGTTCACCATCGGGCTGCAACGTCATTCCGTGGTAGGCGAGAGAACTACCACCCACCCCTGCTCCGCACAGGATGTCCATCCCGTCGCCGGGAACGCGTTCGATGAGTCCGGTGAACGACTCCGTCGGGACGGGCGGTGTTCCCGGCATGACCGGAATCGGCGACAACCAGGACATTCGACGATCAGGGTGGAGCATACGCGGGAACGTCTCGGCATTCGGCCCTGTCGGCCACCGGATGCCACGTTCCATGACGACGGTCTGTACCCCCGCACGCCCGAGGTGCATCGCAGTGATCGCACCACCGAACCCGCTTCCGATGACGACAGCGCGGTGGCGTTCCTCGGTGACCTCGGCGCGAGCGCGCGGAACCGCGGTCAAGGTCAAACCCACCGCCGCGACTGCGGCACCGCCCAGAAAAGCCCTGCGAGACAGCGTAGTACTCAAGGTCCCCCCTTCGGTCCGAACTCGAATGTCAGAGCACCGTGAGTGGCAGCGGGATCCCCCGGTCTGCGAAGACGAACTCCGCGCCCGAGCTGAATCTGGTGATCTGCACGTCCTTGGACTCACGCGCGGGTGTGTCCTCTCGGATCACGTCGACAACCAACGCGTCCGGTGACTCCGCTACCAACCGCGTCGAGAAATGCGGGTCGACCCCGCGGACCAGCGCATCGAGGGGTCCGAGGTGGTCGGCGTCCACGAAGGTCGTCCATCCACCATCGGCGTCCACTCCGCTGTCCCGCCCGATGCGCATCCGGACATGGTCGTCGTGCACCTCGATCGTGCGTCCTACGTACTGATGCGGCGAGAGGACGGGATGGATACCGAGAACGGTCGCCAGGTCGTCGAACGTGCCGGACAGGCCGAGTGCGTTGCGGATCCGTTCCGAGGTCAGCCCGGCGATGCCGGTGAGTTGCTTTCTCAGCAACGTGGACGCCGAGTCCTCGTCGGTGCGTTTGCGGACCCCGATCAGGAATCCGAGGGTGAGCATGTGCTGCTGGAGGCACACCTCCTCCGCGATCCGAACGAGCGCCGAATGGGAGAAGTCGCCGAACCGCACGTCCGAGAGCAGCGGCCCCGAGTACTCGTCACGCCCGGCACCACCGGGGACGATCGGGCTCAGCTCCACCGTCCTCGCGACGGTTCGCCCCAGCGCCTCGGTGTGCGGCTCGACGACCGGAGGAACATGCGCCGGGTCGATCGTCACCGTCCACGCGCAGTGCGGATGCCGGTCCTCGGGGCGGCGCGGCGGACGATGGATAGGTCGCACCTGCGCGTGCGGATTCGTCGCGAGCGCGGTGGCGTCGAAGGTCGGGTCTTCGATGTCGTGGCACATCGCGGTCACATACTCGTCTCCGAGCGGTTCGACGTCCATGAGTGCGCCACAGTGATCGAGCCAGAACTCACCGTGGTCGCGGTCGTCGACGCGGAATCGGAAGTCCATGAACTGCGGAGGCGCACCGATGTCGAGTTGCAGGCCCTTGAAGATCGTCACGACGTCGTCGCCCTCGTACTTCAGCGCCTGCTGCATGCGCCGGGTGTACCAGGGTGAGGATGCCTGCCATTCTTCGATCGCGATGGCCGCCATGCCCTCCCGGCCGAATGCGGAGATCAGATGAGCCATGCCGGAGCGGTCGATCAGTTGACCGCACAGCAACAGTTCCGGGACGAGAACCGCGAGATCCTCCCGCGACAGCGCATCGAACGATGCACCGGTCCGCACCGTGGTCACCACAGGGATACCGGAGCCTGGCCCGCGGGGTACCAGCCGGGTAGACGCTTTCCGGACGTGGAACGCTCGATACGCTTGTTCATGCCGTCGGACAGCGCCCCGTCGGTGATCATCTCGAGGAACAGGTGCGACACGTTTCCGAAATCGAAGAAATCGCGCTGCCACGACCACTGGAAGTTCCCGCCGTAACGGAACCAGCTGCCACCGATGCCGTGCACCGAGTAGCGCTCGCCGTTGTCGCGCTTCGCGTCGGCGATCTGCTTCCACATGCCGATCACGTCGCCGCTGCGGTCGTCGACGATCAGCTGCTGGTAGGGGTACTCCCACCCTTCCAGACCACGCATCTCCTGGCCCAACGCGAACTCGCGGATCTCGTCCCGGCCGACGGCCATGAAGTCGTCCTTGGGACCGTAGTTCCACCCGTAGGTGGCATCTTCGGTGTACATCTCGGCCAGGGGCTTCCAATCACCCGCCTCCTCGGCCCGCTTGTTGGCGTCGATCCATCGGGAAATCATCTCGTCGAGCTCTGCACGGTCGAACGTGGACATGGTGTCTCCTGGAGTCAGTGTTGAATCGGTCGCAATGCTCGGGTGGGGCAATAGCGGACGGCGGCTTCGACGTCGTCGCGCAGTTCTTCGGGGATCTCGTCGACGAGGACCTCGACGGTGCCGTGTTTGGGGACTCGGAACACGTCGGGTGCTTCCATCTCGCACATGGCGTGTCCCTGGCACAGGTCCAGATCTACTTCGATCTTCACGACTACTCCGTTTCCCGGGTGCGGCGCCGATACCGCACTGTGCACGGCTGCGCGAGTTGCACCACCATCTTCGAATGATCGTTCCGGTAAGTGTCGGCGGGCTGACCGAGCTCGAACTCGAAGTCGCGCAGCAGGATCGAGAAGATGGCCTTCAGCTGCATCAACGCGAATGCCGCACCGACGCATCGGTGCCGGCCGGCACCGAACGGAATCCACGTCCACCGGTTGACGATGTCTTCCTGATTCGGGTCGATGTAGCGGCCCGGGTCGAACACATCGGGATTCGGGAAGTCCTCGGCAATGCGGTTGGAGATCGCGGGGGTGGCGCCGACGAGATCGCCTTCGGCGATGCGGTAGCCGGCCACCTCGAAATCGCCGCGTGCAACCCGCAGCAGCAGAATCAGCGGCGGATGCATCCGCAGCGTCTCCTTGAGTACTGCTTCCAGATTCGGGATCTGCCGCAGCGCATGAAAACTCACGTCCGCGCCGTCCGAGTAGATTGCGTCGAGTTCGTCGGTCACCTGCTGCATGCTCTGCGGATTGCGCAGCAATTCGATCAATGCCCACGCCGCGGTCCCGGAGGTGGTGTGGTGCCCGGCGAACATCATCGAGATGAAGATGCCGGTGATCTCGTCCGCGCTGAACCGCTCGGTGCCGTCCTCGTTCTTGATGGAGACGAGCACGTCGAGCAGGTCGCGGTCCTCCTTGCCCTGCGGCGGATGCGCGATCCGACCGTTCATGATGGCCTGCACCAGGTCGACGAGCCCGCGGCGGGCCTCGTCGCGACGGCGGAAACTCTCGATGGGTGCGTAGGGGTCGACGAAAGCGAGTGCGTCGGTGCCCTTCTCAAGGTCGTGGTACAGGTGCGAGAAGCGGTCGTCGAGCTCGTCGCGGAACTTCTTGCCGATCAGGCATGCCGACGACGTGTAGATCGTCAGCTCTGCGAAGAATTCCAGGAGGTCGATCTCGCCTTCCTCTCCCCATCCGGCGACCATGTCCTGGACCTCACGGTCGATGGTTGCCGCATGCCCCCGCATCTGTTCGCCCCGCAATGCCGTGTTGTGCAGCATCTCCTTGCGCCGCTCAGGACTCGCATCGAAGACGACACCCTCCCCGAACACGGGCGTCATGAACGGGTAGGCGGCCTGCTGGTCCAGTTCTTCGTCGGACGACCGGAAGAAGAACTCGTTGGCCTCGGCCCCCGAGAGCAGCACGACCGTCTTGTCGGCGAGTTGGAAGACGCCGACATCGCCGCACTCATCGCGGACGCGGTTCATCAGGGCGATGGGGTCGGAGCGCAGTTCTTCGAGGTGTCCGTGCTCATGTTCGCCGCCGGAGACTCGCGGGGGTGCGACGGTCGGGTGTGGTGCCCCGCTGTTCGATGTCCCGCTGTTCGCTGTTCCAGTGGTCACTTGTCTTCCTTCCGCAAAGGCGCTTCGGGCTGCACTTCGACGAGCACGATGTGGGCTCCGCGCGGGACCGAGACCACGCTCGCTGCCGCGGCCGCGATATCCGACGCACGGAGGAAATACGGGTGCCGGGCGAAGCCCCAGCGCTCCCAGTCCTCGAGGAGCGGGCCGACGACCTCGGCCGCCGCTGTCATTCCCGCGCCGGTCTGGGTGGGACCGGGCCGGACAGTGGACGCACGCACCCCGGTGCCTTCGAGTTCCATCCGCAGTTGGACGACGAGGGCTTCGAGACCGGTCTTCGCCGCCACATAGGCGCCCATCCGCGGACGAGGAACGTCGGCGCAGTCCGATCCGATCACGACGAAGTCGCCGCGCTTGCGTTCGATCATTCCCGGAAGCACGCGCCGCGCGAGGCGTTGCGTGCCGTTCAGATGCACGTTCACCTGGAACTCGAACCGGTCCGTGTCCATCTCGTGGACCAGTGAGAAGTCCATGTCGCCTGCGCCGGAGACGACGATCTCGGTGGCTCCGAGTGCATCCTCTGCTGCCGCGACGAACGTATCGACGGAGTCGGTCGACGACACGTCGAGATAGTGGGCGAAGGCTTCACCGCCTTCGGCACGGATCTTCTCGGCGATCGCTTCGCACTCCTCGACGCGGCGGGCGCCGAGCGCGACCGGGTGACCGAGTTCGGCGAGCGCGTAGGCGGTGGCCGTCCCGATTCCCGACGACGCGCCGCTGACGAGTGCAGGGCGACGCTCGGGGTGTGGCTCGAATCTAGGCATGTCGCTCCGTCACTTTCATGGGGAGGGCGGCGAAGCCGCGCACATTGGTGGAGTGGACCCGCTCGGAGCGGTCGAAGTCGATCTCGTAGTCGGCGACCCGACGCGCGAACTGTTCGAGGGCGATGTTGGCTTCGAGGCGCGCGAGGTGGGCTCCGAGACAGAAATGCACTCCCGCACCGAAACTCGCGAGTTTCCCGGACGCGTTGCGGCCGAGCCGGAACTCGTCGGCGTCGTCGAACACCTCGGAGTCGCGGTTGGCGGATCCGATGAGAAGCAGCACTTTGTCGCCGGAGCGGATGGTGGCGCCGTGCAGGTCGATGTCCGCGACGGCGGTACGCGCAACGAGCTGACTCGAGGTGTCGTATCGGAGGGTTTCCTCGACCCATTCGGGCGCGCGCTGCGGATCCGAAAGCACCTGCGACACTTCGCTCTTGTTCTTCGCGCCCCAGTAGAGCGCGTTGCCGAGAAGTTTGGTGGTGGTTTCGTTTCCGGCCACCACCATCAGGAACATGAATCCGATGATCTCGTCGTCGTCGAGCCGGTCGCCGTCGATCTCGGCGTCGAGCAGCGCGGAGGTGAGGTCGGCGGTCGGCGACTTCCGACGCTCCGCGATCATGTCGGCGTAGTAGCCCACGAGGTGCAGCGATGCTTCCATCGCCGAGACGGGGACGTCGAGCACACCCTCGTCCCGGTGCACGACGAGATCCGCGAGTCGTCGGATCTCGGCGCGATCGGCCTCGGGAACTCCCATGAGCTCGGAGATCACGTCCATCGGCAACTTGGCCGCGAAGTCGGTGATCCAATCGAATTCTCCTCCGGCAAGGGCGGGTTCGAGATGCCCGAGGGTGAGTTCGAGAGTCCGCTCCTGTAGTTCCGCAACCCGCCGCGGGGTGAAACCCTTCGATACGAGTTGCCGCATGCGCATATGCCTCGGGTCGTCCATCGCGAGGAACGACATCACCTTGTGGGCGTTGCGCCCGTATGCGGCGGGATCGAGTGAGACGCCGTTCGCGCTGGACAACCGTGCGTTGTCACGGAAACCGGCGACGACGTCGGCGTGCCGGGACAACGCCCAGAAGTTCAGGTCGGGGTTGTAGTAGAGCGGTGCCTCCTCACGCAGTCGACGATAGGTCGGGTAGGGGTTCTCGTGGAAGGCGTAGTCGTAGGGATCGAACGTGGGTGGGTCGATCGATACGGACTCCGAGGGAGCCTGGATCATGGATCACTCCAATAACAGTCGGGCCGAGATTTCCAGCCTGTCGGCAAGCTTTTCGTATGTTCCGTAACCCATTCCCGCGCGCACGAGCGCACCGGCGTAGAGCAGTTCGAGCGCCTCGAGCTCGTCGGGGTCGGGCGCGTCTCCGAGCGCGGTGGACAGCCTTTCGCGGATGTCGAGACCGATTCGTGCACGCAGATGCTCGACGTCGGGGTCGCGGCCGAGCAGCGCACTCGTGACCGCAGCGGCAAGCTCCGGTTCGTCGGCCATGAGCAACGCAACGCTCCGCAGCACCGCCACGACGCGATCGACCCGATCCGACTGGTCGGACTCTTCGACCGGCGCAGCGGCGAGTCGGCGCCAGAAGACCTCCGCAACAAGGTGTTCCTTGGAGGAGAAGTACGTGTACGCAGTCGCGGGAGCGACGCCGGCGCGTGCCGCGACGATGCGCACGGTCAGACCTGCGAATCCCTCTTCACCCAACACCTCGACAGCGGCCTGCGTAAGCCGTTGCACGGTGTCGGCCTGACGTTCGGTGAGCCGACGTCGGGTGGATTCTAGATTCACATTTCTGGACACGTGTCTGGACATTACTACGGTAACCATCGTCCGGCAATGGTCGTCGACCTGCGCACGAATGAATTCACCCCTGGCGCGGATAGATCCGCACCGGCATGGCCTTGATTCCGTTGATGAAGTTCGACCGCAGACGCCGCGCAGGTCCGGCCGGTTCGATCCGGTCGAGCCGCGTCGCGAGAGTCTCGAACATGATCTTCAACTCGAGACGCGCAAGGTGCGCACCGAGACAGAAATGCACGCCGGTACCGCCGAATGCCACGTGCGGGTTGTCACTGCGTGCGATATCGAAGACGTGGGGGTCGTCGAACACGTCCGCGTCACGGTTGGCGCTCGGGTAGTAGACCACCACCTTGTCCCCCCGAGCGACCTCCTGGTCCCCGATCGCGGCCGGGCAGGTGGGTGTGCGGCGGAACCCGATGACGGGACTGACCCAGCGCAGGACCTCCTCGACCGCGCTCGGCAGGAGTTCGAGCTCGCCCTGGAGCCGTCGCCATTGACCGGGGTGGTCCATGAAGGCCTGCATCCCGCCGGAGATCGCGTTGCGGGTCGTCTCGTTCCCCGCGATCACGAGAAGGACGAAGAACATATCGAACTCCATCTCGGAGAGCGTGTCACCGTGCTCGTCGGGAGTGACGAGCCTGGTGACGATGTCGTCGCGAGGCTCGACACGTCGCTGCGCGGCGATCTCGTTGGCATAGAGGAAGACCTCGGCCGCAGCGAGTTCACCGTCCTCGCGGGTGCTGCCGTACTCGGGGTCGTCCCAGCCGATCATCCTGTTGGACCAGTCGTAGAGTTTCCCGACGTCTTCGGTGGGCGCGCCGAGCAGAGCGGCGATCACTTCGAGCGGAAGCGGCGCGGCCGCGAGCGGGACGAAATCGACCACCCGACCGTCACTGCCCGCCTCGATGAGGTCGTCGACCACGCGCGTACAGATGTCGCGAATATGACCTTCGAGCTGCTTGATCACGCGCGGGGTGAACCCTCGGCTGACGAGCTGACGCAGTCGGGTGTGGTCGGGTGGGTCGAGATTGAGAAGCATGGAGGCCTGTTTGAGTCGGGTCTCCTCGTCGAACTCGTCGATCTGGGTGGATCCCATCGCGGCCGAGAAGGTCGTCTCGCGGGAGACGGCGATGACGTCGGCGTGCCGGGTCACCGCCCAGTATCCGGGCCCGTCGTCTTCGGGCTGCCAGTACACCGGGCAGTGCCTGCGGAGGTCGTCGAAGAAAGCGTGCGGAACCCCCTCGGTGTAGAGATCGGGATTCTTCAGATCAGTACGGGAAGTCGTCATGGTTGCGCCTCACGCTGGAACGGCTCGGATTCGAAGGTGACGAACAGTCATCACTTATAAACTACATATCTTCGTTTGTAGCGTAAGCCCCTTAGACTGAATTCATGGCACGTGACAATTCCCGACCGGTCAGGCGACGAACCCTCACCCGCGACAAGGTGATCGATGCCGCGATCGATGCGGTCGACGAGGCCGGATGGGAACAACTCTCGATGAGCACCCTGTCGAGCCGCCTCGGCATCGTCGCCGCCTCGCTCTACAACCACGTACGGGGCCTCGACGACGTCCGCGCCGCAGTACAGGCGCGCGCGATGACGGACCTCGGACGCCACCTGCGCGACGTCGCGATGGGGCGCAGCGGGCGCGACGGCCTGCGGGCGTTGATCGATGCGCATCGCGCCTGGGCGACAGCACATCCCCGCCGCTATCAGGCATTGACTTCTGCGCCGGTCGACCGGGAGTCGCTCATCACCGCCGGACTGGACGCGAATGGCGCACTGGGATCGATGCTGACCTCGTGCGGAGTCCCGGAAGAGCACGCACTCGAGGTCACGATCGGGATGTTCTCGGCCCTGCACGGGTTCGCAGTCCTCGAAAGCAGCGGCTTCCTGGGCGACGAGATCGCGTTGGATCGCATCTACGAATCCGTGGTCGAGGGCGCATTGTCCCACCTACCCGCCCCCACTCCGGCGACACCGACGTAAACTGATCACAGTCGTCATCAGATGGAGGAAGCGTGCGCACAATCGAGTCGGTCGGTGATCTCGTTTCCCCACTCGGCGGGACGATCAACGCAGCCAACGTGATCATGCAGCTGGCAGATCCCGCCGTCGGCCAGGGCGTCGTCGACAGCTCCGTCGACTCCGGTCGCGCCGACCTGCATCCCGTCAAACGCGCCCGCACGACAGGGACATATCTGGCAGTGGCGGTGTTCGGCACCGAATCCGACCGCGACTACCTGCGCGAGACCGTGCGGAAGATCCACGCCCACGTCGTGTCCGAACCGAACGCCGACGTCGCGTACAGCGCGAACTCACCGAAGCTGCAGCTCTGGGTAGCGGTGTGCCTGTTGAAGTACTTCATCGACCAGCACGAATTCCTGCACGGCCCACTGACCGAAGCCGAATACCGCAACGTCCTGCGCGACGGCATCACCCTGGGCACCACCCTGAATGTGCGTCCCGAGTCCTGGCCGCGCACCCGGGACGAGTACGACGCGCTCTGGATCGAGGGCGTGGACCGGATCTCCATGAACGACGAGGTCCGCGGGTATCTCACTCGTCTGTGCAATCTGAGTTTCCTCGAAGTGCGACTCGGCCGCGCAGGACGGGCCGCACACAAGATCCTCGGACGAGATTTCGAGTTGATCACCCGGGGAGCGTTGCCACCGGAGTTCCGGAAGGCCATGCACTACGACTGGACTGCCGACGATCAACGACGATTCGACAGATATCTGCGGACGATGCGCGCCGTCCACCGGGCGACCCCGCACGTCTGGCGCCTGTTGTGGCACTGCTATCTCGTCGACATGCGCACACGACGCCGCCTCGGCATGCGAGTGTTCTGACGAGCCCGAACGCCTGCACACTCCCCCCGGTGTATCCGGCTCCCCCGTAACAACATCCACTCGAACCATTGCGTTCTCACAGCGTGCCGAACTATAGTCCAGACACCTGTCCAGAACGTGAGGGAATCGTCTGATGACATTGCGCCCGACCGACAGTTCCACGCTCCTGATCGACGGAAAACTCGTCCCAGGTAGCGGCGGCACATTCGAGGTGTTCGACCCCACCACCGAGGAGGTGCTCGGCCACGCGGCCGACGGCACCCCTGCCGATCTCGACGCTGCGATCGACGCGGCCCGCCGCGCGTTCGACCACACCGACTGGTCCCGCGACCACACCTTCCGCGCACACTGCCTGCGCCAACTCCGCGACGCCATCCGCGGCCACATCGAGGAACTGCGAGAGATCACGATCGCGGAAGTGGGTGCGCCCCGGTTCCTGACTGCCGCCGCTCATCTCGAAGGACCTGTCGACGACCTGCTGTGGTTCGCCGACCTCGCCGAGAACTATTCGTGGAAGCAAGATCTCGGCAACGCCTCCCCCATGGGCATTCCCACCCACCGGTACCTGCTCAAGGAAGCCACCGGCGTGGTCGGCGCGATCACCCCGTGGAACTTCCCGCACCAGATCAACTTCGCGAAGATCGGGCCTGCGCTCGCCGCAGGTAACACCGTCGTGCTCAAACCTGCACCCGATACCCCCTGGTGCGCAGCCCTGATCGGCAGGATCGCCGCCGAGGAGACCGACATCCCCGCCGGTGTCCTCAATATCGTGACCTCGAGCGACCACCGCATCGGCGCCCTGCTCTCCGAGGACCCACGGGTGGACCTGATCTCGTTCACAGGCTCCACCGCCACGGGCAAATCGGTGATGCGGGCTGCATCCGAGTCGCTCAAGAAGGTCTTTCTCGAACTCGGCGGCAAGTCCGCATTCGTCGTACTCGACGACGCCGATCTCCGCGCGGCATGCTCCATGGCGGCGTTCACGGTATGCACCCATGCCGGCCAAGGTTGCGCCATCACCACGCGTCTTCTGGTGCCACGCGCCCGCTACGACGAAGCCGTCGAAGCCACCGCGAAGACACTGCAGGGGCTGCGCCCCGGTGACCCCCGCGACTCCGGCACCATCTGCGGGCCTTTGATATCGGCCCGACAGCGCGACCGCGTCGAGGGCTACATCCGTCTTGCCGTCGAGGAGGGCGGCACGGTCGTGGTCGGCGGCGGACGGCCCACCGAGCACGACCGCGGCTTCTTCGTCGAACCCACCCTGATCTCGGGTCTCGACAACTCCGCCCGTACCGCGCAGGAAGAAATCTTCGGTCCGGTGCTGGTGATCCTGCCCCACGACGGCGACGACGACGCGGTCCGCATCGCGAACGACTCCCCCTACGGACTTTCCGGTGCGGTCTACGGCACCGACCCCGATCGCATCGCACGCGTCGTCGCGGGTGTCCGCACCGGCACCCTCGGCGTCAACGGCGGCATCTGGTACGCCGCCGACGCGCCGTTCGGCGGATACAAGCAGTCCGGCATCGGCCGCGAGATGGGCCTCGCCGGGTTCGAGGAGTACCTGGAGACCAAGCTCGTCGCAGAGCCTGCACTCTGACGTTCGCAGTGCCCCACATAATCGAAAGGAACTGCCATATGTCCAGATTCACCGATCGTACTGCGATCGTCACGGGAGCAGCCCAAGGAATCGGTGAGGCGTACGCACGCGCACTCGCCGCCGAGGGTGCGCGCGTGGTGGTCGCCGATATCGATGCCGAACTCGGCGAGCAGGTGGCCAAGCAGATCGTCGTCGACGGCGGCACCGCCACATTCCTACCCGTGGATGTCTCCGATCCGGATTCGGCGAAGGAACTCGCCGACAAGACCGTCGAGACGTACGGGGGAATCGATCACGTCGTCAACAACGCCGCGATCTACGGTGGAATGAAACTGGATCTCCTGCTCACCGTGCCGTGGGACTACTACAAGAAGTTCATGAGCGTCAATCTCGATGGGGCCCTGAACATCACCCGCGCCGTGTGGCCCCACATGACGAGAAGCGGAGGCTCGATCGTCAACCAGTCGTCCACCGCCGCCTGGTTGTACTCGGGCTTCTACGGTCTCGCAAAGGTCGGGATCAACGGCCTCACACAGCAACTCGCGGTCGAACTGGGCGGGTCGAACATCCGGATCAACGCGATCGCGCCCGGACCCATCGACACCGAGGCCACACGCTCCACCACACCGTCGAACATGGTCGCCGACATGGTGAAGCAACTTCCACTCAAGCGCATCGGCACACCCGACGACCTCGTCGGCATGTGCCTGTTCCTGCTGTCCGACGACGCCGGCTGGGTGACCGGTCAGATCTTCAACGTCGACGGCGGGCAGGTGATCCGGTCGTGACGATCCGCATCGGCTATATCGGCCTCGGCAACATGGGTGCACCGATGGCGCACCGACTACTCGACCACACCGGAAGTCTGTCCGTCCTCGACACCAACCCCGACGCCGTGACCCCGTTCGTCGAAGCGGGTGCCCACTCCGTCTCGAACGCAGCAGAACTCGCCTCCGTCAGCGACATCGTGTGTGTCACCGTCCTCGACGACACTCAGGTCCGCGACGTCGTAGCAGGCCCCGACGGGCTCCTGTCGAGCGCGGAACCCGGCACTGTGATCGCCGTGCACTCGACGATCTCCGACACCACAGCCGTCGACCTCGGGGCGCTGTGCGCAACGCACGGTGTGGAGTTCGTGGATGCACCGGTCAGCGGTGGCGCTGCCGGCGCGAAGAAAGCGGCGCTTGCCGTGATGGTCGGCGCGTCGGATGAAGCGTTCGAGAAGATTCGAGATCCCTTCAGCGCATTCGCCGCGGTGGTCGTCCACGCCGGACCGATCGGTGCCGGCACCCGCATGAAACTCGCACGGAACCTTCTCCACTTCGTCTCGTTCACCGCCGCGACCGAAGCGCAACGCCTCGCCGAAGCCGCCGGAATCGACATCACCGAACTCGGCAAGGTCGTCCGCCACACCGACTCGATCACAGGAGGTGCAGGCTCGATCATGTGGCGCGACAGCACTTCCCCACTCGAGCAGGACGATTCGTGGTTCCCGATATTCTCACACGTGCGCGCGCTGGGCGAAAAAGATCTGGCGCTCGCCATGGCCCTCGGCGACCGGCTCGACGTCGATCTTCCTCTCGCAACGCGCGCCCTCGCGGGCCTGGGCCCCGGTCTCGGAGTTGGGATCGGCGACATTGCACGCACCCACAGCATGGAGGAACAGCCGTGACCGACGACAGGCGCCAGCGCGGACTCGAGATGATGGGGAAAGTCTACGGATTCGAGTTCCAGGACGGGCCCGGTGCCCATTTCGCAGCCACCGCCGATCATCTGTTCGCCGACATCTGGTCGCGACCGGGCTTGACCATTCGCGACCGCCGGTTGCTGCTACTCGGCGCCCTCGCCGCGCAAGGGCTCAGCGACGTCGCCGAAATCCAGATCGGTGCTGCCCTGCAGAACGAAGAACTCGACGAGGAACAGCTGCGGGAGATCGCGTTGTTCCTGTCGCACTATGTGGGTTGGCCACTCGGAACGAAGATGGACAACGCAGTCGGGAGTGTGCTCGGCAAACGCCGTGCCGCGACGCGGTCGTGACCACGCCCGACATGCCAGAGTTCCCCGAACTCGGCTTCTATGCGCTTGCCGGGCACGCCCCCGACCCGCGCGCAGCGCTCCATGAGATCCGCCACGGCGAACAGCTCGGGATGGGCGCGGTCTTCCTGTCCGAACGATTCGATACCAAGGACGCGGGCGTGCTCGCCGGAGCAGCCACGGCCATCAGCGAATCGATCGGGATAGGTACCGCCGCGACGAATCCCCAGACCCGCCATCCGATGGTGACCGCGACCATGGCCACCACCGCCCACCGACTCAGTGGAGGCCGCTACGCCCTCGGGCTCGGTCGCGGCTTCGACGCCCTCTTCGATCTCATGGGACTGCCCAGAGTGTCGTCGGCGCGGCTCGAAGACACCGTCGAGGTGCTCCGCACACTGTTCCGCGGCGACGCCGCAATCGGCCACGACGGCCCCGCCGGCGCGTTCCCATACCTGCGCCGCACCGCCGACGGAACAGACCGCATCCCGATTCTCATGGTCGCACTCGGCGACCGATCGCTCGAACTCGCAGGCCGCATCGCCGACGGCGTCGTCCTGCACACCTTCTTCTCCGACGCGACGGTGGCGCGGGCCGTCAAGATCGTGCGCGACGCCGCTGCAGCAGCCGAACGCGACCCGGCCTCCGTCCGCATCTGGTCGGTGCTGGCGACCGTCGAAGAATCCATCCCCCACACCGAGCGACGGCGCAAACTCGTGGGCCGGCTCGCCACCTATCTCCAGGGTTACGGCGACGTGCTGATCAAGGCCAACGGTTGGTCCGCTGCCGACCTCGAGCGGTTCCGCACAGACCCGATCGTGCAGCAACACCAGGGCGCATTCGATGCGACCGGCACCGACGACGTACTCCGGCACCTGGAGGCGCAGTTGCCCGAGCACTGGCTCGCGGCGTCGGCCACCGGCACATCCCAGCGATGCGCCGAGCGGATCGCCGACCAATTCGACGCCGGTGCCGACAGCGTGATCTTGCACGGAGCCACCCCCGCAGAGCTTGCTCCGGTACTCGACGCGTGGCGGCACATCCGCGCTCCCCACCGTTTCGCACATCTACCCGCAAATCCCGGATGGAGTACTCGGTGAGCAACACCGTCGTTTCCGATATTGCAGAGCTGTCCCCCGAGTGGCTCAGTGCCGCCCTCGACGCTCCCGTACACACCGTTCGCGCAGAGACCATCGGTACCGGGCAGATCGGCACATGCCATCGGCTCGAACTCACCGGCGACGGGGTACCGGAACGACTCGTCGCCAAGCTTCCCGCAGTCGACACCGGCGTACGCGCCATGCTCGCCGGAGCGTACCGCGGGGAAGTCCGGTTCTACACCGATCTCGCAGCAACCGTCTCGGTCCGTGCGCCGCGATGTCACTACGCGGCCCTGGGCGAGGAGGGGAACTTCACGCTCCTTCTCGAGGACCTTGCCCCCGCCCGCCAAGGTGATCAGATCCGCGGATGCACACCGGGACAGGCACTCGACGCCGTTCGCAATCTCGCCGACCTGCACGCGCCGCGGTGGAACGACCCGGCTCTGCTCGACCTGGAATGGCTTGGACACTCCGACGAAGCGCAGGCCCGCATGCTCTCCGAGCTGTACGGGCCCGCGGTGGATATCTTCATGACCGATCTGGGGCACCTGCTCGACGACAGAGACAACGACACGCTGCGCGGGTGCGTCGATGCCACAGAACAGTGGATACTTGCTCGCAGTGAGCGTTTCACCGTGCTGCACGGTGACTATCGCCTCGACAATCTGATGTTCCCCGACGACGGTGTGCCCGGGGTGACGGCCGTAGACTGGCAGACGATCACCGTGGGGCTCCCCGCGCGCGACCTGGCCTATTTTCTCGGCACATCGTTGCCGCCTGCCTTGCGTCGCGAACACGAACACCATCTGGTCACCGCGTACCACCGCAGGCTCGTGGAGCGCGGCGTGGACCGCTACGCGTTCTCCGAGTGCTGGGACGACTACCGATTCGGCTCTCTGCAAGGTCCGCTCATCGCTGTATTCGGGTGCGCCTTCGGCACCCGGACCGAACGGGGTGACCGGATGTTCGCCACCATGGTGGCACGCTCGTGTGCAGCGATACGCGAACTCGACAGCCTCGCCGTCATCCGATGACGGCAGTATCGCGTGCCGTCATCGGATGACGGCAGTATCGCGTGCCGAGTGCTCTCGGTAATGTGGCACACGAATACTCAACTCGTCCGACGAACGGAGACCGACCGCGATGACTCGTACCTCCCTCACCCGTGAGGCGCTCGAACTCGCGGAAGCTACACCGGGTTTCATGCCTGAAGACGAAGGCACGGCATTGCACGATGCAGCCGTTCGCTATCTCGGCGACGGGGTGGGCGTCGAGATCGGCACTTACTGCGGCCGCTCCACGGTGTATCTGGGCGAGGCGGCGAAGGCGACAGGCGGCACCATCGTCACCGTCGATCACCACCACGGTTCCGAAGAACACCAACCGGGCTGGGAGTACCACGATTCGTCGCTGGTCGACCCGCACACCGGCAAGCTGGATACGGTCGGGAAAATGCGGCACACCCTCTCCGACGGCGACCTCGAGTCGCATGTCGTCGCGATCGTAGGTAGGTCACCTCAGGTCGCCGCATTCTGGCAGACACCGCTTGCCTTCGTGTTCATCGACGGCGGGCACAGCAGCGAAGCGGCGCAGGCCGATTACTCGGGCTGGGCACGATGGGTAGAGCCCGGAGGCGCCCTGATCATCCACGATGTGTTCCCCGACCCCGCCGACGGCGGGCGCCCCCCGTACGAGATCTACTGCCGCGCACTCGAAAGTGGGGAATTCACCGAAGTCTCCGTCACCGGATCATTGCGAGTGCTCGAACGCACCGGAGGGGTCGCCGGCTCGTAGAGGTGTGGCTCGGATACTCCCTCGAACGAACACCTCGCAATGCTCGGCGCAGTGTCAGACGAACACCTCGCAATGCTCGGTGCAGTGTCAGACGAACACCTCGCAATGCTCGGTGCAGCGATCACGACCCACCTGCCCCCGGGGCATTGCAGCATCACGAAACACCGCATTGCCGCCGGTCGTCCGCGACAACGCATCCGCCGCAAGGATCACGGCCGCGCTCGTCCACGAACTGACCTCGACGGGCCACCGCTTACCGTCGTCGTAGACGAGGCCCGTCCAGTACGAACCGTCCGGGTCGCGCAGGTGTTGCATCGACGCGAACAGCTCGTGCGCTCGTGCGCTGTCACCGAGAGCATCGAGCGCGAGGACGAGCTCACACGTCTCCGCGCCGGTCACCCACGGTTTGTGGTCGACACAGCGGATACCGAGCCCGTCCACGACGAAGTCGGCCCATCGCTCGCGGATGCGACGATGGGCTTCGGGGCCTCGCAACGCGCCACCGAGTATCGGGTAGTACCAGTCCATCGAGTATTCGGGCTTCGGCGTGAACACCTCGGGGTGCCTGCGCAACGCATGCCCCAGTCGATACAGCGCCACTTCCCATTCCGGCTGCGGGTCGTCGATGAGTTCTGCGAGCTGAATCCCGCACCGCAAGCTCTGGTGGATACTGGCGCATCCGGTGAGCAACGCCTCGTCGACGAGTCCGCCCGACCCACGCGCCCACGCGATATGCCCGCCGGGAAACTGCATGTCGACGACATGGTCGAGCGCGGCTCGCACGGTCGGCCACATCTCGGACATGAACATCCGGTCGCCGGTCACGAGATGGTGGTGCCACACCCCCACCGCGATGTAGGCGGTGAAGTTACTGTCGGTATCGGTGTTCTCGATGACCCCGTTCCGGAACTTCACGGGCCATGAACCGTCGGGACGTTGTGTACGGCGAAGGAACCCGAAGGCGGCCGACGCTTCCTCGCGCAGTCCGGTGACCGTCAACGACATTGCGGACTCGACGTGATCCCACGGATCCGTGTGACCACCCGGGAACCAGGGAATCGCCCCGGACGGCTCCTGCATGCGCGCAATCGCCTGCCCTGTCGCATAGCACTCGTCGCGCGACAGCACACCCGGAACCTCCGGGATCACCCGGCGATGGAACTCACTGCGGCGCACCGGATGCACCCGGCTTCTCGAGGTAGAACACGACACTCTTACCGATGACGGGATCGAGGAGCTTCTCCGCAGTCCGGGTCAGCCACGGACCTTCCATCAGGTCCCACACGAGCATCTTGTGGTAGGCCTTGGTCAGCGGATTCTGCTCGTTGTCGACGCCGACCGCACATTTGAGCCACCAGTACGGCGAGTGCAGAGCGTGTGCGTGGTCGGTGCCGCGCACCGTCAAACCGGCCGCGACGAGCTTGGTGGCCAGTTCGTCCGCCTTGTAGATGCGGACGTGCCCGCCCTCGACCTCGTGGTACGCGTCCGACAACGCCCAACAGATCTTCTCGGGTAGCCATCGCGGGACAGTCACAGCTGCGACACCCCCGGGTTTGAGGACCCGCACGAACTCCGCGATCGCGCGATCGTCCTCGGGAACGTGTTCGAGGACTTCGGAAATCATGACGACGTCGAACGTCTCGTCGGCATAAGGCAACGCCAGCGCGTCACCTACCTCGGCACGGGCAAGGGCCCCTTCGGGTACCTGCCCCTCGAGTTCCATCGCCACGAACATGTCGGCGACCGCTTTCATGTCGTCGGCGCTGCGGTCGAAGGCCACGACATCCGCGCCGCGCCGGTACAGCTCGAAAGAGTGCCTGCCTGCACCGGCGCCGATGTCTATCGCGCGGCAACCCGGCCGCACCCCCAGCCGATCGAAGTCGACGGTCAACATCAGTTGCTCCTTCCTTCGTGCACCGCGATCGCGTTCTCGTAGACGCCCGCGGTTTGCGCGGCGACCGCAGCCCAGCTGTATTTCTCTTCGACACGGGCACGGGCAGCGGTGCCCAATTGCGTCCGCCGCGCCGGATCGTCGAGCAGTGCCGCGATCGCGTCGGCCAACCGCTGGGCATCACCCGGTGGCACGAGCTCGCCGGCGTCGCCTACGACTTCGGGGATCGCGCCTGCGCGACTGGCCACGAGGGGTGTCCCGCACGCCATGGCTTCGACGGCAGGCAACGAGAAACCCTCGTACAACGACGGGACCGCAGCGATCTCCGCCGATGCCAGTAGCTCCGCGAGCGCGGCGTCGTCGATCCCCGACACGGTGCGCACGACATCGCCGATCGCGAGTTCTTCGATCCGACGCTCGGTGGCACCACCGGGGGCGAGCTTGGAGACGAGCACGAGCTCGATCTCGCGCTCGGTGTGCAGTTTGGCCACCGCTTCGAGCAGCGTCGGCACACCTTTGAGAGGAGCGTCGGCGCTGGCCACACACACGATGCGGCCCGGGACCCGAGGCGTGGTCGCGGGAGCGAACAGATCGGTGTCGACGCCGAGGGGAATCGTGTGGATCCGGTCCTGCTCGATGCCGAATGCGGTGCGAATATCGTCGGCGGAGTTCTCCGAGACGGTGAGCAGCGTCGGTATCTTCCGGGCGACCCGCCCCTGCATTCGCAGGAATCCGTACCACCGCCGCAGGGTGATCTTGCGACGCACGGTGGTTGCCGAGGCGAGATCCAGTTCGCGGTCCCGGGTGATCGGGTGGTGGATGGTCGCGACCAGCGGTAGGTCCTCTGCGATACGGAGGAGGCCGGACCCGAGTGACTGATTGTCGTGGACGACGTCGAAATCAGCGATTCGATCACGAAGGAGCCGGGCCGCGCGCAGGCCGAAGGTGCGCGGTTCCGGGAACCCGGCCGTCCACATGGTGGCAACCTCGAGGACGTCGATCAGGTCGCGGTACTCGCCGGGTCGCGGTGTGCGGAACGGGTCGTCGTCGCGATAGAGGTCGAGACTGGGAACTTTCGTCAGGGTCACCGACGGATCGAGTTCCGGGTACGGCTGGCCCGAGAAGACCTCGACGTCGTGACCCTGGGCTGCGAGCTCCCGACTGAGGTGGCGGATATATACGCCCTGACCTCCGCAGTGCGGTTTGCTCCGGTACGACAGCAGAGCTATGCGCACATCAACCCCCGGATTGTTCGGACACGTGTCCACGCAGTTACGTAGGACACACTAGAACATGTTCACTCGGTGGCGGTAGCCGAGCACACCGAATGCCGGTCGGCGACAGTGCCGTAACGACGACGAAGGCCCGGCATCTCATCGATACCGGGCCTTCGCGCAGAGCGACCCTGACGGGACTCGAACCCGCGACCTCCGCCGTGACAGGGCGGCGCGCTAACCAACTGCGCCACAGGGCCATAGGAACCCATCGGGCTCTCATAGCTGGGCCCACCGCACGCGGTGGGCCACTTGTATTCATTTGTCGATGGCCGAAAACGCAACCATCGTTGTGGCCAGGGCCGGGATCGAACCGGCGACCTTCCGCTTTTCAGGCGGACGCTCGTACCAACTGAGCTACCTGGCCGGATGGCACCCGAACCGAATGCCGATCGCATACTTCTNCACCCGAACCGAATGCCGATCGCATACTTCTGCGACCCTGACGGGACTCGAACCCGCGACCTCCGCCGTGACAGGGCGGCGCGCTAACCAACTGCGCCACAGGGCCTTGCTATTCAGTTCTCTGCCAGCGTACTGCACACATTCGGCCGAAACCGAAGTGTACCCCCTACGGGATTCGAACCCGCGCTACCGCCTTGAAAGGGCGGCGTCCTAGGCCGCTAGACGAAGGGGGCCCGACCGGATTCCTCCGACCCGTACCCTCAACGGGATTTTCCGTTCCGCTGGGAGCTTGCACAGCTTATGCCACGGCATTCCTGATTCACAAATCAGCTGGTCATGCCGTCATTCCACTGTTCGCGGCCAACCCCGCTCTCGCCAGCGAGCCAGCCACTGCTCCGAGGCCATCGCTTCGAGCGGGACCTCGAGACAGGCCTCGAACTTCGACTTGACGTCGATGTCCGGCGAAGCGAGGTCCGCGAGGTAGCGCTGGCCGGCCAACGACGATCCGACCGCCTCGACGAACCTGCGAATATCCACGTCCGGACGGAACAATCCCTGCTCCCGCGCTTCGACCGCGAGCTGGTAGCCCGCTCTCCCCCAGATGTAACTGCCACGCAATCGCGCTTCGTTCACGAACTCGGGTTCGGTGACGAGCCTGAACTCCGCCGCAATCACATCATCACTGTGGAGAGCTTCTCCGAGCTCGGCGATCATTCCATGCAGGCGCTCGAACGGGTCGAGGTCTGTTGCCCCGACCCAGCGAGTAGCGATCGCCCGGTAGTGCTCGAGGCCTTCTTCGAGCACCGCGCGCGCAAGTTCGTCCTTGGACTCGAAGTGGAAGTACATGGCGCCCTTGGTGGCGTTCGAATGTTCGAGAATCGAGTTGATCGACGCTGCGCCGTAGCCGCGCTTGGCGAACTCGACTGCAGCAGCCCTGATGATGGCGGAACGCGTACGACGCGCACGTTCCTGTTGTCGTGACATCAGCGAATCGAGCCTTCCGAGTATCCGATCCCCGACACGAAACAGTAGTCGCGCAGCATTCGTCGTGACCGCGTGACCCGACCTTCGGAGCGCCATGAACCACAGAACACACCGAGTGGTATGCTTTGCGCGGCTCGGGTGCGGAAGCAGGGGGTGTGCACCCGAGCCCATTGAAGTCTTCGGCTGCGCGTCGGATACGATCAGGCAGCGCAGTGTGGTTACACTGTGCGCCCATGCCCCTATAGCTCAGTTGGTAGAGCTACGGACTTTTAATCCGCAGGTCGTAGGTTCGAGCCCTACTGGGGGCACCAGGAATGGCCTGGCGATTCTCTTCGGAGGACGCCAGGCCATTTTCATATCAACCATCAGGCAAGAGTCAGCGATCGACGGAACCGCGCGAGAAACCCTCCGGCGGCACACCGTCCGCTGGGCCGCCGGGGGAATCGGTGTCGCGCTTCTCTGCTTCCGCGGCCTTCCGCTCGAGGTCGGCGCGTGCAGTGCGCAGGTCCTTCCCGCGTTTCCGGTACCGCGCCACCGCGATGACGAGAAACACGAACACGAGCACGCCGATAACAGCCCCGACCAGCGAGGCTCCTCGGAATCCGGGCGCATCGACGTCCATGATCCGTTCACCGGCGTGTGCCGCGTTCCCACCGCCGAGCACCACACTGAGCGTCATCAGGTTCGGTATCGCGACAACGAGCGCGAGGACCGTGAGGGCGATCTGGACGCCGCGACCGTACTTCCACCCGCGCACCTGCCACACCCACACGAGTAGGACGAGTGGGATCGCAGTGCACAGGATCCCGAACAGCAGCCCCCACAGAATCCCGCGGGAGAATCCCCCTTCGGCGAGGCCGGCGATACGTTGCGCCCACCACCGAGGCAGGAACGCAGCGAGCACGAAGTAGGTGATGACGAGCACGAGCAGGGTCACGACCACCGCGATGGTCTTCTTGAGCCACGGCTTCATTCCCGCTCGGTCGATCTCGGACGATGTCCTGGCGTCAGACATGAGCCAAGCCTACGGTCCACCCGGACATAGTGGATTCAATTCCATGTCCTCGCGTTTCGCCCCGCGTTCCCCGGCCCGCTATGGATAGTGTGAGCACGCGCGAATCGAATTCGGTGGGAGGCACATGCGCAGCTTCGTGGATCTGGGACTGTTCCTGGCTGCCGTAGCGCTGGGCATCGGCACCGTTTTGCCCATGGTCGGCGGGGTTCGTTCCACCGAAGCCCCTCTTTCCGGGCTCCGCGACGGATTTCCGAACGGCGATCCCACGAGCCTCGCCGTTGCGGGCCTACCGCTGTACGAGTCACTCGCGGTTCCGCTCGCGGCAGCAGCAGTACTACTGCTGATCGCCGCCCTGTTCGACTCCGTGGTCACCGGCTGGGCCGGCTCCGTCCTCGCCCTTACGGTCTGTGCGACTGCAGCGGTGCGTATCTTCCAGTCTCACGGCGATTATCTGGTGGAGAACCACAGCACTGCCCTGACCAATCAGAACGGGTTCGTGCTACTGGTCAGTGGCACGCTCGTCAGCCTGGTGTGCTGCCTCGTTTCGCTACGACGACCCTCCCGACGGCCGGCACGCGACCGACCGTGACGCGGTCGATACTCTCACCACACCGGCGCCCCTCGGTGGGGTGCCCTGACCAGGCGAGGGTCCACATGGCAAGCCTTGAAGAACTGATCTCCCAGGTACCGATCGATCAGGTGGCGCGCGAACTCGGCGTCGACACCGCAACCGCGGAGACCGCGGTCCGCGCGGCCCTCCCGACGCTCGTCGGCGGCCTGGACGCGAACGCTCAGGACACAGCGGGCGCGGCGTCGTTGATGTCGGCCGTGAACAAGCACTCGGGTTCGACGATCCTCGACGGCGGAGTCGACGTCGCAAAGGTCGACACCGCGGACGGCAACAAGATCGTCGCCAACGTGTTCGGAGACAACAAGAACGAGGTCATCAGCACCCTCGGTTCGGTCAACGGTTCCGGGGGCAAAGACCTCATCGCGCAACTGCTGCCGATCCTGGCGCCGATCGTGCTGTCGTATATCGCGAAACAGCTGACCGGGAATCCCGCGTCCACCGCGACGACCGCGAGCACGGGCGACCAGGGTGTCCTCGGCGACCTGCTCGGCGGACTGCTGAAGAAGACTGCGGGCGGCTCGGGTAACACCGGCGGCGGACTCGGCGACATACTCGGAGGCGTCCTCGGCGGTAATTCCGGCGGCGGACTCGGCGGACTGCTCGGCGGGCTGCTCGGCGGAGGAAAGCGCTGATCAGCGCAATCTGATCTGTCGTACGGACACGGCCTCGGACCCACCGGGGCCGTTTCCGATTCAGGGACTTCCGGCGGTAAACGGCGATGACCCGGTACCGTAGCCACGGACATTTTGTGACAGGCAACATTGTGATTCCGATCGGCTGCCAGGTTCCGGTGCGCGGCGACAAACTTCGACGGACACAAACCTACGGTCCCGTAGGCTGCAGCAAGACACGACATCACACGGACAGGGGTACGAATTCATGACGCGAGTCCTGACTCAACTGGAGCTACTGCGTGAGCTGGAGCCGGTGGCCGAGGCGAACGTCAACCGGCACCTTTCCATGACGAAGGATTGGCACCCCCACGATTACGTGCCGTGGGACGAAGGCCGCAACTTCGCCGCGATGGGCGGCAGCGATTGGGATCCCGAGCAGTCACGCCTCGGCGAGGTGGCCAAGGCCGCGATGATCACCAACCTGCTCACCGAAGACAACCTGCCGTCCTACCACCGCGAGATCGCCGTCAACTTCTCGCGCGACGGCGCGTGGGGCACATGGGTCGGACGGTGGACGGCGGAGGAGAACCGGCACGGCATCGTGATGCGCGACTACCTCGTCGTCACGCGTGGTGTCGATCCGGTGGCGCTCGAGAACGCCCGAATGGAGCACATGACGAACGGGTTCGCGTCGCCGAACGAAGATACGGGCTTGTTGCGTTCGGTCGCCTACGTCACCTTCCAGGAACTCGCGACCCGTGTTTCCCATCGCAACACCGGCCACGCGTGCGACGACCCGATCGCCGACAAGATGCTCCAACGCATCGCCGCCGACGAGAACCTGCACATGATCTTCTACCGCAACATCTGCGAGGCAGCCCTCGACGTGGCGCCGGTCCAAGCCCTCGAAGCGATCACCGAGGTCTTGAAGAACTTCGAGATGCCCGGCGCAGGCATGCCCAATTTCCGTCGCAACGGCGTCCTGATGGCAAAGCACGGCATCTACGACCTGCGCCAGCACCTGGACGACGTCGTGATGCCCGTTCTGCGCAAGTGGAAGCTGTTCGACCGCGACTTCGGTAGCGCCGGCGCCCAGACGCTCGACGAACTCGGCAACTTCCTCGAAGACCTCGAGAAGCAGACCGTGAAGTTCGAGGAGATGCGCGACCGTTCCCTCGCCCGCGAGGCAGCCAAGCGCGAGCGCGCCGCGGCCGTCTCCTGACGCTGCGAGTGGAGCCCGAATCGACCGATTCGGGCGCTACCACCGCCGGCAGTTATCCTGTGCCCGGTGCCGGTTTCGGCACCGGGCACAGGTGTTCCATCCTGCCTCCGCAGGAACCTGGTCGTATTCCTCTGCACCACAACGCTTTCTCGAGGTTCTCATGTCTGCCCTGAAGATCGGCTCGCTCGAATTGGACAGCCCTGTCGTGCTGGCTCCGATGGCCGGGGTGACGAATGTCGCATTTCGCACTCTGTGTCGCGACCTCGAACTCGAGCGGATCGGCAGCACGTCCGGCCTGTACGTGTGCGAAATGGTGACCGCGCGCGCCCTCGTCGAACGTCATCCGGTCACGATGCACATGACCACGTTCGGCCCCACCGAGACACCTCGTTCGCTACAGCTCTACACGGTCGATCCCGACACGACATACGCCGCAGCGAAGATGATCGTCGACGAGGACCTCGCAGACCATATCGACATGAACTTCGGGTGCCCCGTCCCCAAGGTCACCCGTAAGGGCGGCGGCTCGGCTCTGCCGTACAAGCGTCGCCTGTTCGGACAGATCGTCGCGGCGGCGGTACGCGCCACCGAGGGCACGAACATCCCGGTCACGGTCAAGTTCCGCATCGGCATCGACGACGAGCACCACACTCACCTCGATGCGGGGCACATCGCTGCCGCCGAGGGTGCTGCTGCTGTGGCACTGCATGCCCGCACCGCTGCCCAGCGATATTCGGGCACCGCGGACTGGAACGAGATCGCCCGCCTCAAGGACCATGTCACGGACGTACCGGTCCTGGGCAACGGCGACATCTTCGATGCCGAGGACGCCGAGAAGATGATGGCGCAGACCGGCTGCGACGGTGTCGTCGTCGGACGCGGATGTCTGGGGCGTCCCTGGTTGTTCGCCGAATTGAGCGCGGCACTGAACGGCCGGGAGATCCCCACCCCTCCGACGCTGGGCGAGGTCACGGTGATCATGCGCCGCCACGCCACGTTGCTCGCGGATCACCACGGTGAGGACAAGGGCATGCGCGAAATCCGTAAGCACATCGCCTGGTACCTGCGTGGATTCCCGGCGGGTTCGGAAGTGCGGAGCAGCCTGGCGCGGGTGTCGTCGCTGAGCGAACTCGACGATCTCCTCGGCCTGCTCGACCCGACCGTCCCGTTCCCGGCCGATGCCGAAGGCCCGCGTGGCCGCCAAGGCTCCCCCAGCTCTGTGGCACTTCCGGACGGATGGCTCGACGACCCCGACGACACGCTGGTTCCAGCGGGCGCGGACATCATGCACTCTGGCGGCTGAGCTGCGCTGATTCACAATCCGAGCGAGACAAAACTCGCACATCTCCGTGTGTCACCCGGCAATCAGTATCATGGCGAGGTCGCTCGGACCGAGGGCGAACACTACGAGTGCGGAGACGCGACGCGGAGAGGCCGGGGCATCTGTGGATGAGGAGCACGATTCGGGTTCGCCCGACAGTCGTGCCCCCTGGGAGCGGCCGATCGCCGACCCCTCCAACCGCGACGCACACTCCGGCCGAATCCGCCGGGACCGGCCCGACCACATAGGAACCGATCGCGCTCGGTCGGACACCGGTAGTAGTGCCGGTTCTCGCTCCGACAGCCGCCGCTCCGACAGCCGCCGCAGCGAGAGCGCACGCAGCAGACGCAACGACTCTGCGGACAAGTCGAAACAGCTCACCGTCGCGGAGCTGATGAACAAGGTGGATCGCGAGAAGAATTCGCCCCCCTCCACCCCGTCATCGACGTCCACCCCGTCAGCGCCGTCAGCACCGTCACTGCCGCCGCCTCCCGCCGCATCTCCACCTTCCCCGGCGCCACGACCGCCCACTTCACCTCGGGCCGCCGGCACTCCGCCCGCGCCCCGGACCCCGCAGGCTCCACCTGCACCCCGAACCCCGCAGGCTCCGCCTGCACCCGGAACACAGCAGGCTCCGCCTCCGGTGGCGTCGCGGCCTTCACGCGTACCCGGGCCACCGCATCAGCAACCTCGCACGCCCGTGGAAGCGACACCTCCACAGCGGGCGGATCCACCTCCCCTGACCGCGGCGGCGGCGCTTCCCCCCGCTCGCCCACCTCATGGCCCTGTCCCGGCCCGCACAACCCCGGCCGACCATGACCGCACCAGGCAGGTCGCGCCGGCCACCGCCGTGGTCCCCCCACGACCGGACGCCGAGCCCGACGATGTCGGCGACGAGTCGACGGCAACGCCTCAGGCGGTCGCCGGCGACGGACTGAGTCGGCTGGCGTTGAGCAAGAAGCGCAAGAAACGGAAACTCCGATTGTTCGCGCGAGTCTCGGTCGCGCTCGTATCCGTCCTCGCCCTGGTGGGCACGGGGTCGGTCTGGAGTTACCTCCGAGCGACGGAGGCCGGGTTCTCTCAGATCGCAGCGCTCGACACCGAGTCCGCAGACATCGTCGATCCGATCGGGCAGACCGGTGACGAGACGTACCTGATCGTCGGTACCGATACACGTGCGGGCGCCAGCGGCCAGGTGGGTGCAGGCAGCGTCGAAGACGCAGAGGGCTCACGCGCCGACGTTGCGATCCTCGTCAACATTCCCGCCGATCGCAGTCGCGTCGTTGCGGTGTCGTTTCCCCGGGATCTCGATGTCGAACGGCCGGTCTGTCTCGCGTGGGACAGCTCGACCGGCGAGTACAGTTCGGAGATCCACCCCGCGGCCGACGGCGACAAACTCAACGCGGTATACGCCCTTGGCGGGCCGAAATGCCTGGTCAAGACGATCCAGAAGATATCGGGCCTGAAGATCGGCCACTTCATCGGTATCGACTTCGCGGGCTTCGAATCGATGGTCGACGAGGTCGGCGGCGTCGAGGTCTGCACCCCGACTCCGTTGGTGGACGGTGAGCTCGGCACGATCATCGACACCGCGGGCACCCACCTTCTCGATGGTCGGCAAGCCCTCGATTACGTTCGTGCGCGCAAGGTCGAGTCCGAGATCAACAGCGACTATTCGCGTATCAACCGTCAGCAGAAGTTCTTGTCGTCGCTGCTGCGGTCCGCGCTGTCGAACAAGGTCCTACTCGACCCGGGAAAGCTGAACGGTCTCATCGGTGCCTTCACCCGCGCGACCTTCGTCGAGAACGTCAACGCCGATTCGCTGGTGAAGCTCGGCCGGTCCCTTCAGAACGTCGACGCCGGAGCCGTGACTTTCCTGACCACGCCCACTGCAGGCACGACCGAGTGGGGCAACGAGATTCCCCGGCTCGACGACATCGAAGCCATCTTCACCGCGATCATCGACGACCAGCCCCTTCCAGGCGAAAAGCGCGACCCGGTCGCCGAGGCCGATCCTGACGCGCCACCGGAGATGGCCCCCTCCCTCTCGGCGGTCGATCCGTCCTGGGTGTCGGTGCAGGTATCCAACGCATCGGATGTGTCCGGGCTCGCCGCAAGCACTGCCGACGAACTTGCCATGTACGGGTTCCCTATCTACAGCACCGGCAACTACACGGGCACCAGCACACACACGGTCGTCCGGTTCGCTCCCGGGATGGAGGCCGAAGCGATGACGGTCGCCTCGGCGTTCCCCGGCGCGGTGCTGCAGCGTGCATCGGATTCGTCGATCGGAAATGTGGTCGAGGTCGTTCTCGGATACGGCTACGACGGTGTCGTCGTGTCACCCACGCCGCCCGGGAGCCCGCTCGTACCGGTCGCGATCGAAGAAGCCGACGCCGAGGGCGCAGTCCAGCTACCCGCCGACCTCACCGTTACCAACGCCGCCGCCGATCCCTGCAGCTGAGAGCGCTGAACCCACCCGCGTCGTTCACCTCCGGTTCACTCTCTGATCGTGATAAGGACCCTCGGACGCCGTATGGTGTGACGTTATGCGCGTCGCTTACAACGAACAGATGGATGAACTCACCGGGCTACTCGGCGAAATGGCCGGGCTCGCCGGAACGGCGATGGAACGGGCCACCCAAGCCCTGCTCCAGGCCGACCTCCCGCTCGCGGAGATGGTGATCGAAGAGCACGACAAGATCACCGAACTCGGTGCTGTGTGTGAAGAGAAGGCATTCGCACTTCTCGCGCTGCAGGGTCCGGTCGCCGGCGACCTGCGCGCAGTGGTGAGCGGAATCCAGATCGTCGCCGATATCGATCGGATGGGTGCGCTTGCCCTGCACATCGCGAAGGCCACGCGTCGACGTCACCCCAATCACGTGCTTCCCGATGAGGTCAGCGGATACTTCGCCGAGATGGGCCGGATCGCCGTGTCTCTCGGCGCCGCAACCCGCGAGATCCTCGAAACCCGAGACCCCGAGCGCGCGGCACGCCTCCACGAGGAGGACGAAGCGATGGATGATCTCCACCGCCACCTGTTCACGGTGCTCATGGACCGCGAATGGAAGCACGGTGTGGCGGCGGCCGTCGACGTCACCTTGCTGGGACGCTTCTACGAGCGCTTCGCCGATCACGCCGTCGAGGTGGGCCGTCGTGTGATCTTCCTGGTGACGGGCAAGCTGCCCACCCTCGAGGACTTCCACACCGTGCAGCAGCGCGTCGACAAGCTCAGTGTGTACCCCGAATCCTGAGTTCTCCTGCCCCACACGCGCAGAGCCCCGACCGGATGAATCCGGTCGGGGCTCTCCTATTCGTACTGTCGCCGGGAAGATCTCAGCCGAAGCGACCCGAGATGTAGTCCTCGGTGGCCTTCTGCGTCGGGTTCGAGAAGATCTTCTCGGTGTCGTCGATCTCGATCAGCTTGCCTGGCCTACCGGTGGCCTCGAGATTGAAGAACGCCGTCTGGTCGCTCACGCGGGCCGCCTGCTGCATGTTGTGCGTGACGATCACGATCGTGAACTCCTGCTTCAGTTCCGTGATCAGATCCTCGATCGCAAGCGTCGAGATCGGGTCGAGAGCGGAGCACGGCTCATCCATGAGCAGCACGTCGGGCTGCACCGCGATCGCGCGGGCGATACAGAGGCGCTGCTGCTGCCCACCGGACAGACCACCGCCGGGCTTGTCGAGGCGATCCTTGACTTCCTTCCACAGGTTCGCACCACGCAGCGACTTCTCGGCGACTTCGTCGAGCTTCTTCTTGTCTCGCATGCCCTGCAGCTTCAGGCCCGCAACGACGTTGTCGCGGATCGACATCGTCGGGAAGGGATTCGGCCGCTGGAACACCATGCCGATGGTCTTGCGCACACCCACCGGATCGACGGACGCGTCGTAGATGTCCTCGCCGTCGAGGAGCACCGACCCTTCGACGTGGGCACCGGGGGTCACCTCGTGCATACGGTTGAGCGAGCGGAGCACGGTGGACTTACCGCAGCCGGAAGGGCCGATGAACGCGGTGACGTTGCGGGGAGGTACCGAGAGCGTCACGTCGGACACCGCGTGGAACTTCCCGTAGAAGATGTTGACGTCCTTGAGGTCCAGACGCTTGGCCATTACCGGCTCCCTAATGGTGTATCGAGTTCGAAGTATGTGGTCATCGCCGGCGCGTCTACTTGGAGCCGACCTGCGACAAGCGACCGATCAGCTTGGCGGCGATATTGAGGATCGCAATGATGAGAATCAGCGTCAGAGCGGCACCCCAGATACGCATCGAGCCCGCTTCGGTGGGGTTGTTCATCTCGGCGACCATCAGACCCGGCAAGGTGGCCATCTCGCCACCGAACAGGTTGAAGTTGATGAACGGTGCGTATCCCACGAGAATCAGCAGCGGCGCAGTCTCACCCATCACGCGGGCAAGGGCGAGCATGATTCCGGTGATGATGCCTGCGAGCGAGGTCGGGAGCACGATCCGGGCGATCGTCTTCCACTTCGGGACCCCGAGCGCGTACGACGCCTCGCGGAGATCCTGAGGGACGATTCGCAGCATCTCCTCGGTGCTGCGCACCACGACCGGCACCATCAGCAGCACCAGCGAGAGGGACACCGCGAATGCGGACTTGGGCATTCCGAAGGTCGCCACCCACAGCGCGTAGATGAACAACGCGGCAACGATGGACGGCACACCGCTGAGGATGTCGACCATGAAGGTCGTGATGCGACCGAGCTTCGATTTGCCCGCGTACTCGACGAGATAGATCGCGACGAACACGCCGAGCGGGATCGAGATGATCGCGCACACCAATCCCTGCAGGAGGGTGCCGACGATCGCGTGGTAGACACCGCCGCCCATGGACGAAGCGGTCAGTCCGCTCAGCGAATTGGTGAACCAGGTCGAGGAGAGCAGGGCGGGCATGCCCTTGGCAATCACGGTGATGAGCACCCAGGCCAAAGGCGCGAGCGCAATGAGCACCGAGAGGGTGACGAGCACGGTGGCCGCGACGTCCTTGGTCCTGCGTGCACCGCTGACCCGCTGGAACGTCGGTGCCTTGACGGGCGATGTGAGGGTGGTCGTCGTCATGGCGTCAGTCCTTCTTTCCAGCGACGATCATGCGGGCTGCGGCGTTGACGACGAAGGTCAGGACGAAGAGCACGAGACCCGCGGCGATGTAGGCACCGGCCTGGATGTTGTTGTTGAATTCGGCGTAACCGAGAGCGATCTTCGACGCGATGGTGGCGCCTCCGTCGAACAGCGACCAGGAGAACGCCTCGGAGGTGGTCCGCAGGATGAGGTAGAGGGCCATGGTCTCGCCGAGTGCACGTCCGAGACCGAGCATCGAACCGCTGACGTAACCGGACTTGCCGAACGGGATGACCGTGGTCTTCACGACTTCCCAGCGGGTCGCACCGAGTGCGAGTGCGGCCTCGATGTGCGCGGTGGGTGTCTGGACGAACACCTCGCGGCTGACCGCGGCAATGGTGGGCAGGATCATCACGGCGAGCACGATGCCCGCGGTGAAGATCGTTCCGCCGCCGATGATCGATCCGCTGCCCGTCGCAAACAACGGGAACCAGCCGAGGTTGGTGTTGAGGAACTCTGCGACCGGTCGCAGGAAGGGCGCCAGGATGAGCATGCCCCACAGGCCGTAGACGATCGACGGCACCGCGGCGAGCAGGTCGATCACGTACGCGAGCGCCTTCTTGATCCGTTCGGGGCAATACGAGGTGAGGAAGATCGCGATACCGAGGGCCACCGGCATCGCCAGTACCAGCGCGAACATCGACACGAGGACCGTGACCTGGAAAAGGTCGAGAACACCGAAGGCCATCGCCTCGATGTCCTGCGTGATCCAATCTCGGCTGGTGAGGAAGTTGACGGTGTTGCGTTGCAGCGCAGGCACCGCGCGCCACACCAGGAACACCGCGATCGCGGCGATGATCACCGAGACCAGGACGGCGGACCCGGAAGCCAACGAACTGAAGATCCGGTCGCCTGGCCGAACGACGGTCTTCTTCTTGGTCTGTGGGGAAGTAATCTTGGCCTCCGGTGTACTGCCGTGCGGACCGCCCGGTCCTGACCCGGCCGGGTCAGGACCGGCGGCGCGAGTAGCCGAGGTGCTCGGCGCGTCACTCATGTGAACTCGCAATCTATCTCGTCGTGAATTTCCGGAACGGGCGGTCCGCCTGTGCAGACGATCAGGCGATGGCGTCGATCGATTCGGTCAGCTTCGACTTGAAGGACTCGGGAAGCGGGACGTAGCCGATTTCCTCGAGGCCCTCCTGGCCTTCGTTGGCCGCGCTGACCAGGAACGACTTGACCGCTGCCGAGGTTTCGGCGTCGTAGCCGCCCGAGCAGACGATCTCGTAGGTCGCGAGCACCAGCGGGTATGCGCCTTCGGCGTCGGTGCCGAAGATCGACGAGAGGTCCAGGGTCAGATCGCCGCCGCCTGCGCTGGCGAACTCCGCGCCGTCGATGGCCGCAGCGGCGGTTTCGGAGTTCAGCTCGACCGGGCCGTTGCCGGTGTCGATGGAAGCGATGCTGAGTCCGTTCTGCTCGGCGAACGACAGTTCGACGTAGGTGATCGATCCGGGAGCGCCCGAAACAGCCTGGGCGACACCGGCCGAGCCCTTCGCACCTTCACCGATACCCCCGGTGAAATCGGAGCCTGCACCGGTGGTCCATGCGCCGTTGGATGCTGCTTCGAGGTACTGCTGGAAGTTGTCGGTGGTACCCGACGAATCGGAACGGACAATCGCGGTGATCGGGCTGTCGGGCAGTTCGACGCCCTCGTTCAGCGCAGCAATCGCCGGATCGTTCCACGTGGTGATCCGGCCGTTGAATATCTTTGCGGCAACCTCACCGTTGACGACCAGATTGTCGACGCCCTCGAGGTTGTAGGCAAGTGCGACCGGACCGAACACGAGAGGCAGGTTCCATGCCGGGTTCCCGGCGCAACGCTCGGCTGCCAGCGCGGCCTGCTCCTCCTTGATGGCCGAATCGGAGCCGGCGAAATCGATCTGGTTGGCGATGAACTGCGTGCGGCCGTCACCGGAACCCGACGGGTTGTACGCCACGTTGACCGAAGCGCCCTTCTCGTTGCAGACGGCGATGTAGGTGGAAACGAAGTTGTCCATCGCGTTCTTCTGCGCAGACGACCCCGCACCGGAAAGGTTCGCCTTGCCCTCGCAGGTCGCGCCCGAGGCGTCGGCGTCGACCTCGACCGAGCCTGCATTGTTGTCGGTACCGCAAGCCGCGAGCGTGAGTGCGCCGGCCGCAAACAGGCCGAGCAGGGCACCATTGCGCTTCAGGTTCACCTGTACTCCTTCAGGAATATCGCTTCCGCCACACAAGGCTGGGTGGCGACTTCGAGACGCGGGAGGATCCCCTGCGCCGAGTCGTCAGCATCCGACCCGTATGCAGAAGGTAGGCGGATCCGGTGGACGGATACTCTCTCGCCGGTTAACGGGAGATGAACACGCCGGATACAGGCACTACTGGTGTTGCGACAATCACCCGAACTTCACCGGACAACAACGTGTCGTCAGGAGATGTTCACTTCGCGTATGCGACATCCACATGGAAGCGCTCGAACCCGAGCTTGCCGTAGGTGTTGAGCGCGGCGGTGTTGTCACCCTCGACATAGAGCAGAACAGTGGATAGTCCCCGCGCGCGCAGATGGTGCAGTCCGGCGAGAGTGAGGAGCCGCCCGAGACCCCGGCCCTGTGCCTCCGGAGCGATGCCGACCACGTACACCTCACCGAGCGACGGTTCCGTCGGCCCCGGCGGGTGCACCTTCGTCCAGTGGAATCCCAACAGGCGATCGGGGTCGGCGACGTCGAATGCGAGAAACAGCCCAGCCGGATCGAACCACGATTCGGCCCGGCGGTCGGCCACGTCGCTCGCGGTCATCCGCCCCTGCTCAGGGTGCCATTCGAAGGCGGAAGCATTGACCCGCACCAGCTCCGGATCGTCCGAAGGTCCTCGATACGTGCGCAGCTCGACCGAATCGGGTATCTCGAGTTCGGGGAGCGCGAGATCGAGCGGTCTCCTCAGCTGAAGGAGTTCGCGAACGCCCCTGAGGCCCAGCTTCGCAGCGACAGCGCGGGCTGCGGGAAGATCTCCGTGCGCCCACACTCGTGCTTCGGATCCGCCTTCGGTCAGCGCCGCTCCGACGAGCTCGCTACCGAGGCCACGACCTCGATGAGCCGGATCCACGACGACCTCGGACATCGATGGGTGCTCGCCGTGCGCGGGCGTGAGGTTTGCATACCCGGCGACCGCACCGTCTACGACGGCGATCAGATGCCGCGCATCGGTGTCGCGGGTCAGCGAGTGAACAGCCTGCTCCGACACCGGAGCCGTCCCGTCGTGCGCGGTGGCACGCTCGAGCAGTGCCTGCACCTCGGCGGCCTGCGCCGCGGTAGGACGTTCGACGAACGGCTGCTGCAGCGAGAACTCTTCGTGCTCATCGGGCCCGGACTTCATGCACCCGAGGGTAGCGATTACTCGGCGAACTCGTCCTCGGGGTGGCCGACCGTGTGACCGCCCTTGGTACGGCTGCTCGGCCGGACGGCTTTGTATCCGACGTTGCGGACGGTCCCGATGAGGGCTTCGTGTTCGGGGCCGAGCTTCGCGCGGAGTCGTCGCACGTGCACGTCGACCGTCCGGGTGCCACCGAAGAAGTCGTAGCCCCACACCTCCTGCAGCAGCTGTGCGCGGGTGAAGACCCGGCCGGCGTGCTGGGCGAGGTACTTGAGAAGCTCGAATTCCTTGTACGTCAGGTCGAGCGGTTTCCCGCGCAGCCTCGCTGTGTATGTGTCCTCGTCGATGGTGAGTTCGCCCAGCGTGATCCGTCCGGAGGTCTCGGCAGAGACCCCGCCACCGGACCGAGCAAGGAGCAACCGCAACCGAGCGTCGAGTTCGGCGGGCCCGGTGCCTGTGAGCAGGATGTCGTCGAGTGCCCACTCGGGGTTGACCGCGACAAGCCCGCCCTCGGTGAGAACAGCGACCACAGGTATCGCCGAACCGGCGCTACCGAGCAGGCGGCACAATCCACGCGCCGCGGCGAGATCGGTTCGGGCATCGACGAGCGCGATGTCGGCGGTAGCCGCTTCGAGCAGCGATGACACTTCGGTCGGGACCGGCCGTACCGAATGCGCCAGCAGCGACAGCGACGGCAACACGGCATCGGGATCCGGATCGGAGGTCAGCAGGAGAAGCTCCACCGGGCCTCCGTTTCTTCGCACTGCCTGGGCAGACCGTTCCGGATGAACGGCGTGGTCCAGATTAACCCCCCATTTGTTACCGCCGTGTTAGCTGGCGAGAACGTCGCCCGGTACGTTCCGTCACAATGGTCGGCGTGCGCAAACTCATTTACGGCCTCGTTGTCCTCGTCGGACTCGCTCTACTGGTCGATTTCGGGGCGGCAGCCTGGTCGGAGTATCGACTGTCTCGCGCGCTGCGTGAGGGAGGCGCCCTCGAGTCCGATCCCGCGGTGACGATCCACGGTTTCCCTTTTCTTCTGCAAGCGCGCAACGGTCACTACGAGAACGTCGAGATCACCGCGGATCGGGTCCCCACCGACATGCTCGGCGACATCACAGTCGAAGCGAACCTGGTGGGTGCCCACGCAGAGGCGTCCGCGCTCCTCGACGGATCGATCCGGTCGGTGCCGGTCGATCTGCTGTACGGCCGTGTCATGATCGACGCCACCGAACTCGGACAGGTCCTCGACATTCCCGATCTACAGATTTCTGCACCGCCGGCCAGCAAATCGGACGGCACAGGCGGATCAGGCGGATCAGGCCCGACCACCGCAGGTGGTGTCGTGCTCACCGGTACCGTGCCGGTCGGCCCGCTCTCCGCGCGGGTCAGTGTTCAGGCAGATCTCGTCCTCGACGGCGACCGGGTACAGATCGTCGCGTCCGACCTGTACTTCGGCCCCGAGGGACATGCCGACTTCACCGTTCCCGATCCGCTGAAACCCCTGGTACTCGGGTTGTTCACCACCACGATCGAACCACAGGATCTGCCGTTCGGCGTCTATCCCACGTCGGTGGAAGCGCGGGGCTCGCGGATCGTGATCGAAGGTGAAGCACACAACGTGACCATCGACCTCACCGAAGTGCAGCAGCCCTCATGACCCCGCTTGTCGTCCTTGCGGTCGTGATCGTCGCGGCGGGTGTAGTGGGTGCGGTGATCCGGTTTCGGTCGGGCCGGCTGAAGGAACTATCCGTCACCGAGACTTCGGCCGCGGACCCTGAGCTCGGCAAGGTCGGTGTCGGTGAAGGCGAACCGGTGATCCTGCACTTCTCCGCGCCTTGGTGCGGGCCATGTGCCGCAGTCCGCCGGGTCGTTGCCGGGGTGATCGAGGGCAACGGCGACACCGCGCCGCCCGTGCGCGACATCGAGCTCGACTTCGACGAGAACGTCTCCCTCGCCACGCAACTCGGCGTACTCTCACTACCCACGACCTTCCTGTTCGACGGCGACGGACACCAGCGGTACCGGGTCTCCGGGGTTCCGACGACGGACGATCTGAGGCGAGCACTGGCCGCGCTGTGACACCGGCGGGCACCCGGGCTGTGAAACAAGCAGGCACCCGGCCCTTCCCTGCGCCGTTTTCTCGGATACACTGCGACGCGTGTTGACCTGCCAAGAGCTAATGCTCACCCGACGCCGCACGGTTGATCTGTGCCGCCTCGGTGGCACTTGTTGTACCTGCTGATCCACCCGCGGTCGACCTACCGCGATTCGACTCGCCCCAGCGATATCGATCCAGCAGGAGTACACACATGTCTTTCACCACATCCCCCGCTCTCCAGGTAGACGTGCGCGGACCCCGGTTCGCCGCATGGATCACCACAGCGGTCCTCGTCTCGGTCCTCGTCATCACCTCGTTCGCGCCTCAGGCAGCAGGCATCGTGCTGGCCGTACAGACCATCGTGTTTCTCCTCGGCGCCGCTGTCGGCCCACGCCGAAGCCCGTACGGCAGGCTCTTCGCCGTCGCGGTTGCACCCCGCCTGACGCCCCCGACGGAGACCGAGCCCGCCGAGCCGTTGCGGTTCGCGCAGGGGGTCGGCTTCGTCTTCGCCCTGATCGGCACCGTCGCACTACTGGCCGATGCAGTCACGCTCGGCATCGTCGCCGCAGGATTCGCACTGTTCGCAGCCCTGTTGAATGCCGCATTCGGGGTGTGCCTCGGATGCCGCGTGTATCCGCTCATCGCCCGGGTTCGGTCACAGACCACCTGAGTTCGCTGTTCCGTCTGCACTTCTGTCCGTCAGCACTTCTGCCGTTCCACCCACGACTACTTCAGTGTCACCACGAAAGGAACAACCATGGCTCGCTCCGACGTTCTGGTCTCCGCCGACTGGGCTGAGCAGAACCTGCAAGCGCCGAAGACCGTCTTCATCGAGGTCGACGAAGACACCTCCGCCTACGAAGGCGGCCACATCGAGGGCGCGATCCGACTCGACTGGCGCAAGGATCTGCAGGACGCGGTCCGCCGCGATTTCCTGAACCAGCAGCAGTTCTCCGCACTGCTGTCGGCCAAGGGCGTCGCGAACGACGACACCGTCGTGCTGTACGGCGGCAACAACAACTGGTTTGCCGCGTACGCCTACTGGTACTTCACGCTCTACGGCCACAAGGATGTCAAGCTCATCGACGGAGGCCGTAAGAAGTGGGAGCTCGACGGCCGCCCCCTGTCGAAGGACGAGGTCACCCGCCCGGCCACCGAGTACAAGGCCGCCGCACCCGACACGTCGATCCGCGCGTTCCGTGACGAGGTCATCGACGCCATCGGCAACAAGAACCTCGTCGACGTGCGTTCGCCCGACGAGTTCTCCGGCAAGATCCTCGCCCCCGCGCACCTTCCGCAGGAGCAGGCACAGCAGCGTGGACACGTGCCCGGCGCGATCAACATCCCGTGGAGCACCACCGCCAACGAGGACGGCACGTTCAAGTCCGACGACGAGCTCACCGCGCTCTACGCAGCGAAGGGCTTCGACGACTCCAAGGAGACCATCGCCTACTGCCGGATCGGCGAGCGCTCGAGCCACACCTGGTTCGTGCTGCAGGAAATCCTCGGCAAGCAGAATGTCAAGAACTACGACGGCAGCTGGGTCGAGTACGGCTCGCTCGTCGGCGCACCGATCGAATTGGGAGCATAAGAACATGTGTGGAGCACCCGTCCAGTCCCAGACTCTTCCGTCGAACGTCGATACCGAGAAGGAAACGGTCATCACCGGCCGCGTTCTCGCAGCCGACGGACAGCCCGTCGGTGGCGCCTTCGTGCGCCTGCTCGACGGCACCGATGAGTTCACCGCCGAAGTGGTCGCGTCGGCTACCGGCGACTTCCGCTTCTTCGCGGCACCCGGCGAGTGGAAGATCCGTGCGCTTTCCAGCACGGGCAACGGCACCGCGACAGTGAGCCCGACCTCCGCAGGCGTCCACAACGTCGACGTCACCGTCGCGAAGTAGACCGACCGACAGGATCACATTCAGGGCATCAGGGCCTCGCTCCGATCAGGAGCGGGGCCCTTCGCGTTCGCACCCGGCCGAGTCGTACCGACGAACACCGAGGGGCTAATATGTGCCCGTGGTCATTTTCTTCGAAGTTCTCCTGGTCCTCGCAGCGCTGCTCATCATCTGGTTCACGCTGTACACCATCTACCGCCTGGTCACCCAAGACCAGTGACGGACGACGGACCCCGCCGCAGCGGTAACGACGCCATCGTCGATGCCGAGAAACGCGCCGAGGCCACTGCCGAGCGCAACATCCCGGCCCTGCCCGGTCTTCCCGGCCCTGAGGACACCGCGAACCTGAGGCTCGGCCCCGACCTCGACCCGGCGATGCTGGCATTGCTGCCGCTCGTCGGTGTGTGGCGCGGCGAAGGCGAAGGACACGATCCCGAGACGGGCGACTACCGATTCGGTCAACAGATCGTCGTCTCGCACAGTGGATCCGACTACCTCGTGTGGGAAGCACGCTCGTGGCGCCTCGACGAGGCCGGCGAGTTCAGCGCACCCGATCGCCGCGAAAGCGGCTTCTGGCGCGTGTCGGGCACCGACGCCGCAGGCAGCGAGGATCCCGAGACCGTCGAACTGCTGCTCACCCACAGCTCCGGTGTCGTCGAGTTGTACTACGGAGCGGCCCTGACCCAGTCCTCCTGGGAACTTGCGACCGACGTGGTGATCCGCACGAAATCCGGTGAGACCGTGGGCGGAGCCAAGCGGCTCTACGGCATCATCGAAGGGGGCGACCTCGCCTACGTCGAAGAACGCGTCATCGGCGACGGCGAGATGATCCCGCGCATGTCAGCGCGGTTGTCGCGCTACGTCGGCTGATGCTCCCGGCTCGGCCGGACTCGTCACTTCGAGTCGGCCGGCCGCTCTTCGGCGCGGGCCGACTCCTGACCATCCGCCTCCTGGCCGTCCGCCTCCGGACCTTCCTGTTCTTCGCCCTCCGGGATTGCGTGCGTGACCACAACCACCTCGGGTGCAGGTAGGCCCTCGGCCGCCGCAAGCGCCTCGGCCGAGTGCACTTCGGGCCACTGCCTGGTCACCGGTTCCGGGCGTTCACCGAGATCCTCGCGGATGCCGCGCACAAGGCTGTACATCATCACCCAGCCCATCACGAAGAATGGCAATCCGACCACTGTGATCACCTGTTGCAGCGCGTCGAGCCCGTCCTTACCGGTCGCGACGAGCATCGTCGCCGCAACGACTCCCATCAGCACCGCCCAGAACAGGCGCTGATGGATCGGAGCCTTCTCCTCGTGGCCGGACGCCATCATGTCCAGCACCATCGCTGTGGAGTCGACCGAGGTCACGAAGAAGATCACGACGAGCACGACCGCGATGAACGAGACGACCCCGGTGAACGGGAAATGCCCGAGGAATTCGAAGAGCGCACCGGGGATGTCACCGTCGTCCACCACACGCTCGACCAGCCCACCTTCACCGTTGAGTTCGATGTCGAAGGCCCCCATGCCGAAGATGCTGAACCAGATCACGGAGAAGAGCACGGGCAGGCCGAGCACACCGCCGACGAACTCGCGGACTGTGCGGCCGCGGGAAATCCGGGCGATGAAGATACCGACGAACGGCGACCAGGTGATCGTCCATGCCCAGTAGAAGACGGTCCACGTGTTCTGCCATCCGGAGTTCGCGAAAGTGTCGTTCCAGAAGGCGAGTCGAGGTAGAGATTCCCCATAGATGCCTACCGATTCGATCATGCCTTTCAGCAGGAACAGGCTCGGGCCGGTGACCAGCACGAAGATCAGAAGACCCACGGCCATGCCGATGTTGAGGTTCGACAATCGCTTGATGCCCTTGTCGAGGCCGAGAGCAACCGAGACGCCGGCCATCACCGTCACGATCGCGATCAACCCGATCTGGATGACTCCGGACTCCTCGAGGTCGAACAGCTGCGCAAGACCGGCATTGATCTGCAGCGTCCCCAGACCCACCGAGGTCGCGACGCCGAACACGGTGCCGAGAATCGCCACGACGTCGATGGTGTGCCCGATCGGCCCGTAGATCCGTCCGCCGAGGAGCGGCGCGAAGATCGAACTGACCCGCGGCGGCAGATGCCGCTTGTAGATGAAGTACCCGAAGCACAGGCCGGGGAGCGCAAAGATAGTCCAGGTGTGCAGACCGAAGTGATAGAGGGCGAAGCCCATTGCCTCTTCAGCGGCCTCGACCGAACCCGGTTCGACGTCCTGCCTCGGCGGGTTCGCAAAGTGTGAGATCGGTTCTGCAACTCCCCAGAACATCAGAATCGTGCCGATACCCGCTGCGAAGAGCATCGAAAACCAGGCGATGTTCGAATGTTCCGGTCGTTCGTCGTCGCCGCCGAGCCGGACCCTGCCATAGCGGGTGAGCGCGATCCCCACCAGGAAGAGTAGGAAGGTAGTGACCCCGAGTATGTAGAACCAGCCGAGGTTGGTCATGATCCAGTTCGATGCGGTACTGAATATTTTGTCCACGGCATCGGTGAACGCGATCGTCAGCACGACGAACAGGATCGCGACACCCGCCGACGCAAAGAAGATGCCCGGCGAAGTGCGTAGCCGGAGAGCATCGTGGGCCTGCTGCAGAATCGGCATCATCCATGTGTACCCCGGCGCCTCCACACCCACACTGAGTTTTCGGAACCGTGCGAATGATCACTTCGGAATCCACCCGGGAACGCGAACAACCCCCGAGCCTCCCGACACATCACAGAACGATGTCCGTGAATGTCGGGTCCGGTCCGGACAGACCGGTGCTCGGGGGTCGGGTGACCACCTGGGATTCGCCTGCCATGCGCGGCGGGTGAATTCCGTCGTCACACTGCTAGCGGATGGTCACCTCACGCGTCCGAATATCAATCACTTCCAGACCACCTCCTTTCTCGTGTACCTGAGAAAGTACGCGCGGATCACAACGTCGGCAACGCATTTTTCTCGACGCGTACCACCAGGTCGGCGGCGGTGCCCTGGGGCAGGTTGTGTGTGACGACGACGATCGTCCGAGCGGCATCGACGAGTCCCGAACCGGCATCGAGGAGCCGGCGCTGCAGGTGCGCGGCGTCCTCCGAATCGAGGTGTTCGGCCGGTTCGTCGAGCAGCAGTATGTCCGCAGGCGACAGAATCGCGCGTGCCAGGAGCAAGCGGCGGCGCTGTCCGCCCGAGATGTCGCGGGCACCTGAGGTCAGCACCGTGTGGACGCCGTCGGGTAGTGCGTCGACCCACTCCCCCAGACCTACCGACGCGAGTGCGGCCCGCGCCTCGAACTCGTCGACAGTACCCCGGGCGACACGCAGATTCTCGAGGATCGACGTGTCGAAGATGTGGGCGTCCTCGGCGAAGAATGCGATCCGCCGGCGGACCGCAGCCTGATCGATCTCTGCGAGATCCACACCGTCGAGGGTGACCGAGCCACCCGTCGGCACGAGGAGTCCGGCCAGTGTCATCAGCGCGGTGGTCTTGCCACTACCGCTGCTCCCGACGATCGCGACCCGCGAACCGGGGCCCGCCACCAGATCGACGGGTTCGGTGCCCGCACCGCCCGGCCATCCGCAGCGCAGTCCGTCGGCGCGGAGTATGCCGGGTCCGTCCGCGGAGGCAGTTCCGTGGGGCACCGGTCGATCTGCGCGGTCGAGAATGTCGACGATGCGCCTGGCCGCAAGTCGAGCTCGGGTCAGTGTCTGCGCCGCAGCAGGAAGGACCGCAGTGGCTTCGAACGCGGACAGCGGCAGCAGCACGAGGACTCCGAGGGTCGTGGGGCTCATCGTCGAAGCATCCGATCCGAATGCGGTGATGCCGATCAATAGAGCGCCGAGCACACTCGCTCCGACCGCGAGTGGTGTTGCCGCGTCCGCGAATGCGGCGGGAGCCGCCGAACGATCGGTGGCACGCACCGATTCGAGATTCGCGGCCCGCGCGCGGTCGGTCACGGCGGTCAAGCGCCCCGCGACACGTAGTTCCGCGGCGTGGTCGAGTGCGGTCACGGCGTCCTCACCGAAGCGAGACCGAGCGGCGTCGCCGTCGGCTTCCGCACGGGCCGCGGCGGACGCCGAGAGCCACGGTGCGACGACTCCGGCGATCAGCAGAGCGACGGAGAGGACCGCGCCCGCAGCCGGTACGAGGATCCCGACCGTGATCACCGCGGCGACGCACAACACGACCGCCACGGCGATAGGCACGAGAGCGCGCACCACGACGTCGCCGAGAGCGTCGACGTCGGAACCGGTGCGGGCGAGCAGATCCCCGCGTCGCAGCCCGGCGGAGGCAGCCGGGTCACCTTCGGCGAGGCGCTCGTACAGCCGCGACCGTGCCGATGTCATGCCGCGAAGAGCGGTGTCGTGGGTGGCCAGGCGCTCGAAGTACCGGAAGAGTCCGCGCGAGATACCCAGCGCACGCACCGCGACGACCGCCACAGTCAGGTCGAGGACCGGAGGCATCTCCCACGCCCGCACGATGAGCCACGCCGAGACTCCGGCGAGCAGCAGCGCGCTGCCGAGGGTCGCAACCCCGGCGCCCACGGCGAGCATCACGCGTCGAGGTTCGAGTTCGAGCAGCGCCATCGCGCGCCGCAGCAGGTACTTTCTGTCGCTGCGGCCCTTCGGCTCGGTCATGCGGCACGACCTTCCACGGCGACCACCCGGTCCGCGATCGCGAGCAGGGACGGCCGGTGCGCGACGATCACGACGGTACGTCCGGCTTCCGCGCGGTCACGAAGCGTGTTCAACACGGTGACTTCGGTGAGGTCGTCGAGGTGTGCGGTGGGTTCGTCGAGCAGCAGGACATCTCGCGGTGACGCCAGGGTGCGGGTGAGTGCCAGCCGTTGCCGCTGGCCCAGCGACAAACCGGTGCCGTCGACACCGACGACGGTGTTCCATCGATCCGGAAGGTCGGCCAGAACAACGTCGAACCCCGTTGCGACGCAGATCTCGTCGAGTTCGGGCGTCGCGGGGTCGGCCCCGGTGAGTTGCAGGTTGTCGGCGAGGGTGCCTGGAACCAGCACCGGTCGTTGCGGCAGCCACGCGACCCGATTCCACCACTGATCGGTGCCTTCTGCCGAGATGCCGTCGACGGTGACCAGTCCTTCTGCCGCTTCGGCGAGGCCGAGGAGCGCGAGCAATGCGGTGGTCTTACCGCTGCCGTTGGGTCCGGTGAGGACGGTGATCTCACCGGGTCGGCAGACCGCACTGAGCCGGTGCGGGGCGTATCCGTCACGGCCCGCAACACTGAGCCCGTCGAACACCAGTTCCGGTGCGTTGTCCCGGCTCGGATTCCGATGCTTCGTCGGGCCTGCCGGTGGTCGAGGCGCACCGGTTCCCGCGCCGTCGAGGATCGCGAATGCTCTCTCCGCAGCGGCCATCCCGTCCTCGGCGGCGTGAAACTTGCTACCGACGGTGCGTAGTGGCTGGTACGCCTCCGGCGCGAGGATCAGTGCGATGATGCCGGCTTCGAGGGCCATATCGCCGGTGACGAGGCGCAGGCCGATTGCCACCGCGACGAGCGCGACCGAGAGGGTCGCGAGGAATTCGAGCACTGTGCCCGAGAGGAACGCAACCCGGAGCGCAGACATCGTGGTGCGACGGTGATCCTCGCCGAGTTGGCGCACACGAGCTTCCGGTCCGCGTTCACGACCCAGTGCGCGCAGGGTCGACAGTCCCGCGACCAGGTCGAGCAGTTGTGAGGACAATGTGGTCATCGCCGAGAGGGTGCGGTCGGCTTTCCCTTTCGTGAGGACTCCGATGAGGATCATGAAGATCGGGATCAGGGGAAGGGTGATCACCACGATGAGCGCGGACGTGAGGTCTTGCGTGGCGATGACGACGATCGTGAGCGGGGTGAGCGTGACGGCCAGGAGCAGCGCCGGGATGTAACCGGTGAGGTATTCGCCGAGGCCGTCGAGGCCGCGGGTGAGCACGGTCGCGATCTCGTTGCGCCGCGGGTCCAGTTCGCGGGGCGGCAGAGTGGACGCGGCGTCCAGGACCTCGTGTTCGAGTTCTGCGATCACCCGGGTCGCCGACCGGTGGGCGTAGCGTGAATGCAGCCAGCTCACCGCGACCCGGACGACGACAACCGCAGCGAGGAGCCCGAGTTCGGTGCTCCAGTCTCCGAGCGACCGCGCGTCTGTGGTGATGACTCCGGCGAGGACCGTACCGATCATCAGCGCGGACGCGATCACCATCGCCACATCGACGAGCGACGTGACGACCGTCAGGACGAGGTACCCGCGCGCTGCGGCAGAGTAGCGCCACAGCCGCGGGTCGATCGGTCCCCGCCTGCGTGCAGACACGTCGGCGGAAACCGCAGCGGACTCGACGGTCATTTCGATCCGATTGTCAGCCCGATGGACTTGGGAATCTGGGCGGTCGAGATACGTTGGCGGAAAACCCAGTACGTCCAGCCCTGATAGATCAGAACGACCGGGGTCATGATCGCGGCAGCCCAGGTCATGACCTTCAGGGTGTACGGGCTCGAGGACGCATTCTCGATCGTCAACGACCATGCGGGGTCCAGGGTGGACGGCATGACATTCGGGAACAGCGAGGCGAACAGCAAGACGACGGTCGCGATGATCGCGATGGTCGTGAACGCGAATGCCCAGCCCTCACGTTCGGCGACAGTGAGTGCCACGACCACCAGCATCGACAGCGCCGCGACGGCAACCAGGATCCACGTCCAGTCCTTGCCGTAGGCGAGCTGTGTCCACATCACGAACCCGCCCGCGACCGGAACAGCCGGGAGTGCAAGCCGCCGTGCGAGTTTCACCGCATCCTCGTGCACGTCGCCGGCAGTCTTGAGTGCGATGAACACTGCCCCGTGCAGAGCGAACACGAGTGCGGTGGTGACGCCACCGAGCAGCGCGTAGGGGTTGAGCAGGTCGAAGAACCCGCCGACGTACTGCTTGTTCTCGTCGATTGCGACGCCGCGGATGATATTCGCGAATGCCACACCCCACAGCACCGCCGGTACCCATGAGCCGAAGATGATGCCCCGGTCGCAGCGGCGACGCCACGTCGGATCATCGATCTTGCCGCGCCATTCGATGGCGCACACGCGCAGGATGAGCGCGAGCAGTATCAACAGCAGCGGTAGGTAGAAACCGGAGAACAAGGTGGCGTACCACTCGGGGAATGCAGCGAACAGCGCACCGCCTGCGGTGATCAGCCACACCTCGTTGCCGTCCCATACGGGTCCGATGGTGTTGAGCAACACGCGCCGACGGGTGTCGGCGGTCTCGTCCCTGCCCCGTCCGAGTACCGGAATGTGCATGCCCACACCGAAATCGAACCCCTCGAGGACGAAGTACCCGGTGAACAGCACGGCGATCAGGATGAACCAGACTTCTTGGAGCCCCATGGCCGTCTCCTAGTACGCGAAGGACAGCTGTTTGGGCTGTCCGTTGTCGTCGGACTCGTCGTCGTGCTCGCCGGGTGGCTGCGCGTCGTGTTCCATCGGGCCTTCCATCGCATACTTGCGGATGAGCCAGAACCACACGACACCGAGGCCCGCGTAGACCAGAGTGAACGCGACGAGCGAGGTGATCACGGTCGCGGGCGCGTGGTCCGAGACTCCCTGTTCGACCGTGAGCCGGATCATGTCGACACCGGTCGGGTTCGGGTGGACCACCCAGGGTTGACGGCCCATTTCGGTGAAGATCCAGCCGGCGCTGTTCGCAAGGAACGGTGTGGGAATCGCCGCGATGCTGAGCCATCCGAACCACTTCTGATCCGGTACCCGTCCGCGTCGGGTGACCCACAGACCGGCGAGCGCCAGAGCGGCAGACCCCGCCGCGAGACCGATCATCGCGCGGAACGACCAGTAGGTGACGAACAGGTTGGGCTTGTAGTTGCCCGGACCGAACTGCTCCTCGTATTGGGCCTGCAGGTCTTCGACGCCCTGCAGTGTCACACCGGAGAACTCGCCCTCGGCGAGGTACGGCAGCACGAAAGGCATTTCGAGAACGTGGATCACGCCATCGCAGTCGTTGTGGGTGCCGATGGTGAGAATCGAGAAGTTCGGGTCGGTTTCGGTATGGCACAGGGATTCCGCCGAGGCCATCTTCATGGGCTGCTGCTCGAACATGAGCTTCGCCTGGACGTCGCCCGTCACGAACAGGCCGACGCCCGAGATGATCATGATGAGCAGACCCAGCCGTGTCGCGGGGCGAAACATCGTCCGCGCATCCGATTCGAGCCGCTCGGCTTCTTCGAGGACATCCGTCTCCGGCGCTTCGGATTCACGAAGCTTCGCGGCACGGCGCATGTTCCGCACCATCCACCAGCCTCCGATACCGGCGACAAACGTCGACGCCGTGAGGAAGCCCCCGGCCACCGCATGCGGGAACGCCGCGAGCGCGGTGTTGTTGGTGAGCAGTACCCAGATGCTCGTCAGCTCGGCGCGCCCGGTCTCCGCGTTGTACACGGCGCCGACCGGGTGCTGCATGAACGAGTTGGCTGCGATGATGAAGAACGCGGAGGCGTTGACGCCGATGGCGACGAGCCAGATGGTCGCGAGGTGTACCAGTTTCGGGAGGCGACTCCACCCGAAGATCCACAGTCCGAGGAAAGTGGATTCCATGAAGAAGGCCACGAGGCCTTCGAGCGCGAGTGGCGCGCCGAACACGTCGCCGACGAAGCGCGAGTACTCGCTCCAGTTCATGCCGAACTGGAATTCCTGCACGATGCCCGTGGCCACACCGAGCGCGAAGTTGATCAGGAACATCTTCCCGAAGAACTTGGTGAGCCGATACCAGTGGTCCTTCTTCGTGACCACCCACATCGTCTGCATGATCGCGATCATCGGAGCGAGCCCGATGGTCAACGGAACAAGAATGAAGTGATACACCGTCGTGATCCCGAATTGCCATCGGGACAGGTCGAGCACGTCCATTGCCACTCCGAGTCGAGCCGGTACAGGTGGAGCCCAGTACGTGGATAAGTCCGAGCGCGAGGCCCACGTCGGATTCTGCACACAAAACCGCCGACGCACATGCACAACGGCTTGTTACTACGAACGGTAGTAGAAAATTTCGGTGCCGCCCACCATCCGTGTCCACAACCACACCTCGGCCACACCAGCGGCCGAGCTCACGCGACTGTCAGCGCGTGGTCTCGATCGCCTTGTCGACCAGCTTCTCGATCTCGCCTTCGAGCGCCTCGGTGGCGAGAGAGTGACCGTCCAGCGTGTGCACACGCACCGCGAGCGCCACACTCGACAACAGCCAGACGCCGTCGGCGACGATGAGATCGGCCGGCCGCAGCGCCTCGTAGCGCACCGTCAGATCATTCCCGCGAGCTGCCTCGAACAGAGCCTGCTGGGTGGTGCCCGGCAGGATGCCCTGTTCCGGCGGTGGCGTGAGCAGAGTCCGGCCGCGCGCGATCACCACCGTCGATCGCGGACCTTCCAGAACGTGGCCCTCACTGCTCGTGTAGATCACGTCGTCGGCCCCCACTGATTCCGCGTGACGCAGCGCAGCCATGTTGGTCGCATACGACAACGTCTTCGCGCCGAGAAGCTGCCACGGTGCCTTCTGCGCGAGGTCCACGGAGTACCCGCGCTCGAGCGACACCACCGAGACACCGTCTCGCCGCGCAGCCTCCACACGCTCGGCCACCGGGGTCACCAGCAGGAACGCCGTGGGCCCGTCGCCGAACTCCCGGCCTCGGGTGTAGACGAGACGAAGTACACCTTCTCGTGCATCCCCCCACTCCTCGACGGCGATGTCGATGGCCATGCGCCAGTCATCGAGCTCGGGGGCAGGAAGATCGGCTACGGATGCGGACGACGCGAGCCGTGCAAGATGCAGTTCGACCGCGCGGGCTCGCCCGCCTCGCACCAGTAGCGTCTCGAAGACACCGTCCCCTCGCAGCACCCCGAAATCGTCGGCGTGCAGCAGGGGCGCATCAGCATCCCTCACCTCGCCATCCAGTGTCACCAGCACCCGATCAGCCATGCCGCCCACCCTATCCACTACTCCCCTGCCGAGCGCTTCCCCATAGACTGGTGTCGTGGCCGAGTTTCCGATCGTGTCCGAGAGCCCGTTGCTCACCTTCCCCGATGCCGTCGCGTCCCCGCCCGGAAGTCCCGACGAGGGCCTACCGTGGCACTACGGAGATCCGCTGGGCGAACAGCGCGCCGCCGTCGGCTCCGTCGCCGTCGTCGACCGCTCCAACCGCTTCGTGATCGCGATCCGCGGCGACGAACGCCTGAGCTGGCTGCACACGATTTCCAGTCAACACGTGCAGTCCCTGCCCGACGGCACCTCCGCCGAGAACCTCAGCCTCGATATGAACGGTCGCGTCGAACACCACTTCGTGCAGACCGACCTCGATGGCACCACCTGGATCGACACCGAACACGACCGCGGCCCCGATCTGCTCGGATTCCTCACCAAGATGGTCTTCTGGGCAAAGGCCGAGCCCCGTGACGGTAACGAACTTGCGGTGCTCTCCCTGCTCGGCCCCGATGCCGACGGTGCGCCGATCCTCGCCGCACTGGGCCTCGATGCCATGCCCGCCGAGGCCTATGCGGCCGTCGCGCTCCCCGGCGGCGGATTCGTGCGGAGAATGCCGTGGCCCACCGAGCACTCCTACGACCTGCTCGTGCCGCGCGGGAGACTCGGCGAGATCTTCACCGCACTCACCGCCGCCGGCGCCCGCGCCGCGGGCATCTGGGCGTTCGAGGCACTACGTGTCGCCGACTCCCGCCCGCGGGTGGGTCTCGACACCGACGAGCGCACCATTCCGCACGAGGCCCGCTGGATCGGAGGCCCTGCCGAGGCCGGCGCGGTCCACCTCGACAAGGGTTGCTACCGCGGCCAAGAGACCGTGGCCCGCGTCCACAATCTCGGTAAACCGCCGCGCCACCTGGTACTTCTGCACCTCGACGGCTCGGCCGACGGACGTCCCGAGCCCGGTGAGGCGATCACCGCCGGAGGCCGCTCGGTCGGACGGCTCGGCACCGTCGTCGATCACTACGAGCTGGGTCCGATAGCGCTGGCCCTCGTCAAACGGAACATCGCGACGGACACCGCGCTCGTCGTCGGTCCGTGTGCGGCCGCCATCGATCCGGATTCGGTGCCTGCCGACGACACGGTCCAGGCCGGACGCCTCGCGGTCGACCGATTGCGCGGCCGTTGAGTCCCGAACCGAATTCCGGTCGGGTCGACGCCGTGTGTGTGGTGCACGAGATCCGGGCCAGCGGCACCCGCCGCGTCCCCGTCACCGGGATCGACAAGCGCCCCGTGGACGGTCCCGTCCACGTCGGACGTCTCGGCCTCGACGGTGACCGCCAATGCGATACCGAGAACCACGGGGGACGCTTCAAAGCCGTCTACGCATACGGCGACAACGAAGCCGGACGCTGGGCAGCCGACCTCGGCCGTGACCTTCCCGCCGGATGGTTCGGAGAGAACCTTCGGACCAGCGGCATCGCGACCAGCGACGCGGTCATCGGCGAGCGGTGGCGGGTCGGCGACGCCGGTCTCCTGCTCGAGGTGACGGGCCCCCGTACGCCCTGCGGCACGTTCGGAGTGTGGTCCGGCGAAACAGGGTGGGTCAAGCGGTTCGCGGCCCGCGGCGACACGGGCGTCTACCTGAAGGTCCTCGTCGAAGGCCCGGTCGCGACCGGCGACCGGATCGTCGTCGAGGACGTCCCGGGGCACGGGGTGACCGTGCGCGACCTGTTCAGCGGACGCGACCCGGAACGGATCGCGGTGATGCTCGAGCAGCAGCAAGATCTGTCGCCGAGTGTCGCGGACAAGGCCCGGCGACGTGTCGCCGGGCGAGAGGTACGGGTGATGTATTGAGCGTCGAACTGGTCGAAGTGGTGCGCTCCGGATTCCGGGAGTGCGTACATCGGGGATCTCTCGTGGTCCTGGATCCCCGCGGTGAGGTGATCGTGTCACTCGGGGAGGTCCACACTCCCGTCTATCCGCGCTCGTCGAACAAGCCCTTGCAGGCAACCGCGATGCTGCGGTTGGGCTTCGCACCCCGCAACACCGCCGAACTCGCCATCGCGACCGCGTCGCACGAAGGCGAATCGGACCATGTCGAACTCGTCGAGGAACTGCTCGCCCACTCCGGTTTCGGGGAGGACGCACTGCAGTGTCCCGCGGACCTACCCGGCAACGAACTCGCCCGCGCCGAGGTCCTCGCGGCGGGTCGTGTCCCTCGTCCCACCTACATGAACTGTTCGGGCAAACACGCCGCGATGCTCGCGACGTGCGCGGCGAACGACTGGCCCACCGCGAACTACCTCGACTCCGCCCACCCCCTGCAGCGAGCTGTGGTGGAGACGATCCTCGATCTCACCGGCGACATCGAGGAGACGGACCTCGGAATCGACGGATGTGGACTTCCCATCGTCCCGGTGCCGTTGATCAATCTGGCCCGCGCGTACTCCCGGCTGGCGACCGCCGATCCCGACACGCCCGAACGCGCTGTCGCCGACGCGATCCGCGAGCACCCGTTCCTCATCTCGGGGTCGGGTAAGGACGACCTGCGGCTCATTCAGGCCGTTCCGGGATTGATGTGCAAGGCCGGAGCCGACGGCATCCATGCGGGCGCCCTTCCGGACGGCTCGGCGTTCGCTTTCAAGATCGACGATGGTCATGAGCGTGCCCGGCTCCCGCTCACCGCCGCGGTCCTCACCCGGCTCGGGATAGCCGTCGACGAGAAGCTGGCAGCTCTGGCTTCGCAACCCGTACTCGGTGGTGGTGCGCGTGTCGGCACCGTCCGAGCCGTACCGGGGGTGTTCTGAGCCGCATCTTCGGACAATTGAATACCGCATTACTGCAGGTCGGGTGTCAATGAGATGTAACGGACACCTGCCTGAACGGGTGGGTGGGAGCGGAACTGAGTTTTCCAAGCTAAAGTGGGACACAGGAAAATACTCAACACACCGGGGCCGCCAAATTCCCCAGGCCGCCCCGTCAAAGCGCGAGGGGGTTGGCCATGGGCCGCGGCCGAGCTAAGGCAAAGCAGACCAAGGTTGCAAGGCAACTGAAGTACAGCTCGCCATCCACCGACTTCGAGAGCCTTCAACGAGAGTTGTCGGACGGAGATCTGTCGGGCGGTGCACCCAACTCGCACAGGGACGAGGTCTTCGCCGACCAAGGTTCCGGTTGGGACGACGACGACGACTGGCGTCGCTGACCAGACGTAAACCATCAGTGGAGGGGGAGCCGACATCGGCTCCCCCTCCACTGATGGTGACATCGGCTGATCGAGCGGTCCCCATGCGTGTGCGACGCAACGACCGCGAGTTCACATGAACAAACAGTTCACACGAACAAACAAGGGTCGGATATTCACGCCAGAGCGTGAATATCCGACCCTTGTTCGTACTTTGCCGCCTGCCCTCAGAAACGCGGGTGATCGCCGAGGAGCAGCGCCCGCTCACCGTCGGCATCCTGCGCCTTCCGGACAGTTCCGAGAGTCCAGCTCTCGATGTGTCGAGCCGTGAGCACCGCAAGCGCACGGTCGACGTCCTCGGGCGCGACGATCGCGACCATGCCGACACCCATATTGAAGGTCTTCTCCATCTCAGCGCGCTCGACACGACCGCGCTGAGCGATGAGACCGAACACGGGTGCCGGGCTCCACGTGGTGCGGTCGAGTTCCGCGACGAGGCCCTTCGGCATCACGCGCGCCAGGTTGGCCGCAAGCCCACCACCTGTGACGTGGCAGAAGGTGCGCACCTCGGTCTCGGCAGCGAGGGCCAAGCAGTCCTTCGCGTAGATCCGCGTCGGCTCCAGCAGTTCCTCACCGAGCGTGCGGCTGAACTCGTCGACGTGGGCCGTCAGGCTCATCTTGCCGATTTCGAGCAGCACCTTGCGTGCAAGGGAGTACCCGTTGGAGTGCAGTCCCGACGAGCGCATCGCGATCACGACGTCGCCCGGGCGCACGCGCTCGGGGCCGAGGAGTTTCTCGGCCTCCACCACACCGATACCGGTCGCAGACAGGTCGTAGTCGCCGTCTGCCATCACGCCGGGGTGTTCTGCGGTCTCACCTCCGAGAAGTGCGCAGCCGGCCTGGACGCAGCCTTCGGCGATACCCGAGACGATCTCGGCGACACGCTCGGGCACAACGCGTCCGACAGCGATGTAGTCCTGCAGGAACAGCGGCTCGGCGCCGCACACGACCAGATCGTCGACGACCATGGCCACCAGGTCGAGGCCGACGGTGTCGTGCTTGTCCAGCGCCTGCGCCACCGCAAGCTTCGTGCCGACGCCGTCGGTGGACGCGGCGAGCAGCGGCTCCTTGTAGTCGCCCTTGAGGGAAAACAGTCCCGCGAAGCCCCCGAGACCTCCGAGCACCTCCGGTCGTGTTGCCCTCTTCGCGTGCGGAGCGAACAGTTCGACGGCCTTGTCGCCCGCCTCGATGTCCACGCCTGCCGCTGCGTAGGAAGCTCCGGGGGTTGTCTCCTCGGTCATGGGTTGTCGGCTCCAGCTTCGAGTTGTGAATAGGGTTGTCAGTTGCGTTACGGCACGTTCGTGACCGAAATGCAGGGTGGCCGGTGTCCGTCAGAACGCATGCGAAAGCGGGCCCGAGAGAGCCGACCGCGCACTCACGGTACCGGAACCGGATCTACGGACGGCTCAGAACGTCCGCGTTGGCGTTGTCCAGCACGGTCGGAGTGACCGATTCCGCATCGACGACACCTTCGAGGACGTTCTTGCCGATCGCGTACTCGGTGGGCAACGCAATCGGGTAGCTGCCGTCGAAGCACGCCGCACACAGACGCGTCGACGGCTGCTCGGTCGCGCCGATCATGCCGTCGATCGAGATGTAGCCGAGCGAATCGGCACCGATCGACCGGCGCACCATCTCGACCATCTCGTCGTAGTCGTGCCCGTCGGCGTCCGTGTCGCGGTGACCGCCACCATTGGCGATGAGCTCGGTGGGTGAGGCGAAGTCGATGCCGTAGAAGCAGGGCCACTTCACCGGCGACGACGCGATCCGGACGTGGATCTCGAGCGCGCCTGCCTCACGCAGCATGCGGATCAGAGCGCGCTGGGTGTTGCCACGCACGATCGAATCGTCGACGACGACGAGTCGCTTCCCGCGGATGACCTCGCGCAGGGGATTGAGCTTGAGCCGAATACCCAGCTGACGGATCGTCTGGCTCGGCTGGATGAAGGTGCGGCCCACGTAGGCGTTCTTCATCAGCCCCTGTCCGTACGGCAGACCGGACCCCTGTGCGTAGCCGACCGCGGCGGGAGTTCCGGACTCGGGGACCGGGATCACCAGGTCCGCGTCGATCGGATGTTCCTTCGCGAGGCGCCGTCCGATCTCGACACGCGTCGCGTGCACCGAACGTCCGCTGATCGTCGAGTCCGGGCGCGCCAGATACACGTACTCGAAAACACAGCCCTTCGGTTCGGGCGCCGCGAAACGGGACGACCGGACACCGTCGGAATCGATGGCGAGCAACTCACCGGGCTCGATGTCGCGAACGAAGGACGCTCCGACGATGTCGAGCGCCGCGGTTTCGCTGGCCACCACCCAGCCACGATCGAGACGACCCAGGCACAGCGGCCGGATGCCCCAGGGGTCGCGCGCCGCGTAAAGGGTGTGTTCGTCCATGAATGTCAGGCAGAACGCGCCGCGGAGGGTCGGAAGCAGCTCGAGTGCGGCGCTTTCGATCGTGCTGTCCGCCGCCGCATGGGCGAGCAGCGCACCGACGAGGTCCGAGTCGGAGGTCGCTGCGCCCGGACGATTCTGGTCCAGTGCGCCCAGCTCACGCGCCTTCTGCGCAAGTTCGGCGGTGTTGACGAGGTTGCCGTTGTGGCCGAGTGCCACACCGGTGCCTGCCGCCGTGGTGCGGAAGATCGGCTGTGCGTTCTCCCACGTCGTCGAACCCGTCGTCGAGTAGCGGCAGTGGCCGACGGCGATATGACCCGGCATCGCAGCCAGGGTCTGCTCGTCGAAGACCTGGCTCACCAGACCGAGATCCTTGAACACGAGGACCTGGGCACCGTCGGAAACCGCGATGCCCGCGGCTTCCTGACCTCGATGCTGAAGGGCATAGAGCCCGTAGTACGTGAGTTTCGCCACGTCCTCGCCGGGAGCCCACACTCCGAAGACGCCGCACTCTTCGCGCGGCTCGTTCTCGGGTTCGTCCGAGGCGAGAAGATTGCGTGTGTGAACCGACAGATCGGCACTGGTCACCGGGGTGCTCCCTGGGGCTGGACAAAATCGGGGCAGGCCCATTCTACGTGCCGCTCGCGACGCCTCCGACCACGCACCCGCACGAGCTCCTGGATCACAGACGCAGGAGCGGAAGCCAATGCGCGATCTCACCTGCCCGTGCGCCCGACGCATCGACTCCACCGGCACCCACGGCATCGTCGAACATCTCGCGTCCCACGACCAGCCGCAGCCACGTGCGGGGGTCCGTCTCGACGACATTGGGGGGCGTCCCACGCGTATGCCGGGGGCCTTCGATGCATTGCACCGCCACGAACGGTGGAACCCGCACCTCGACGCTCGAGCCGGGCGCGATCTGTTCGAGAGTCCGGGCGCTGAGCCTCACTGCCGCCGCGAGGTCGGCCCTCGCGGGTTTCTCGTCGCTGTGCCCCGACACCCACGCCTCGACTCGCTGGAGCGCCCCGCGAAGTTCGGCGGGATCGACGGACTTACGCGGTGCCATGGCCGGCCCGATCCGCCGCACGGCGCTGCTCCGGACCGGTCCCGAGCGTCGCGGCCCGTACCGCGATCGCTCCCCCGACATTGATCGCGAGATGAGCCAGTGCCGGTGCAAGCACGCTGCCGCTTCCCTTCCTCAACCACGCGAAGCCCAGTCCGGACAGCCCGGTCACGACGACAGTGGTCACGACACTGTCGCCGACGGCCATCGCCGGGCGCACATGCCACAACCCGAAGGCCACGGCCTGCGGTAGCGGTCCGACAAGGGCCGTGAGTGCACCTCGGAAGAGCAGTTCCTCGGCGAGGACGGTGCCGATCGGAATGTGCAGACCGATCCATTCGTAGAAATCCCCGCGCCTGCCGCGCTCATCGTCGACGAATCGCTCCCGCACCGCCGGAACAGACAGCGCGGCGACATAGCAGGCTCCGATTGCTCCCCCTGCTGCTGCACCCCACTTCAGGCCCGCACGCAGCCGCGACGGATCGAGACCCAACGCATGCCGATCGAGACCCGATGCACGGGTCAGGGCCACCGCGCCGATCCCGGCACCGGCGGCGAGCAGCACGCGACCCCGCGGACCTACAGGGGCTGCGGGAAGAACCGCACCGATCGCCACCGCAGCGACGGCGGCGACCGGGCCGCGCCACGACCGGACCCTCATTTCTCCGGTCCCTGAGTCTTGCGCAGCGCCTCCAACGCGATCCGGACCCGTTCGGTGTCGGTATCGGTCCAGCCCTCGGGTTGCGTCACCGCCACCCACCCATCGAGCACGGTGGTGCCGTAGTTGTGACCGTGCCCGTCCGGAACCCCGGCCGCGTTCGTCAGATCGGCCGAGACCTGCCAGAACGTGACGAACGGGAACCAGCGCATCTGCGGGAGCCGATCCGGCCCGGGCGGCTCGGACAACCAGTCGGGGCGTGTGAACAGCAGGTCCGGGTCCCACCAGACGACAGGGTCCGAGGCGTGCTGGATGTACAGGACGCGCGGCGACAACCACAGGGTTTCCGGAACACCGATCTCCGACCGGCCGTCCGCGAACCGCACGACGAGACCATCGGCATAGACCGGATCGACCTCGGTGCTACCCGGATCTCGGCGCTCGACGAGCTGACTCCACAGCCGGTTCGAATTCGGCGGTCCGACCCACAGCACCCCGTCGACGGTCTCGCGGATGTCGGCGAGACTGTCGAAAGCACCTTCACCCGACTGCGTGCCGAGGCTCTCGCCGTAGACGAACAATTCGGGCCGCTGGTCTTCCGGGAGCTCGAGCCACCGCTGGTGCACGCGGTCGATCAGCATTTCGCCTGCAGCAGCGGCCTTCTCCTTGTCTGCCAGGAACGAGATCCAGCTCGGCAGGTACGAGTACTGCCACGCCACCATCGCGACGTCGCCGTTGTGCACGAGCTCCATCGCCTGCGCCGCCGTGGGATTGACCCAGCCGGTCCCCGTCGTGGGGATGAGCACCAGTACAGAACGGTCGAACGCACCGGTGCGCTCGAGTTCGTCGACGACCAGATCGATGCGTTCCTCGGCCGTTTCGGCCGTGTCGAGCCCGACGTAGACGCGAATCGGTTCCTGCGCCGGGGCACCGTTGATCGCGGTGAGTTCGTCGGTGTCCAGTCCCCGCGACACGAAGTTCCGGCCTTCGAACCCGAGCGTCTCCCACGGGGCGAAGGACTCGGGACTACCGGATTTCGTGGGGCTCAACGGTTGTACCGCACCGGGTCGGGTGCTGTCGTCCTGGATGCTGAATGCCGAGTTCGTGATCGCATATGCACCGCGCAGGAGCACACCGTCGATGAGCATGAAGGTCGCGAGGACGACGACCATGACCGCGAGGGTGCGGGCGAGCCCCGCCGGCATCCGTGTGCGCCGCACCAGTTGCTTTGAAATCCAGCGGCCGAGGTCGCGCAATCCGCGCCACAGCGAGATCAGCAGTGCGGCAACGGCAAGGGCGAGCAGACAGGTGCGCAGGTATCCGGACGTCGTGGTGCCCTCGGCGTCCATGAGAGCAGCCAGCTGACGTTGCTGACCGGCGGCGAGTACGAGAGCGACCAGCGAAGCGAGGATGCCTGCGACCGGGACCGCCACCCTGATCGCCCGTTCGACGGGCAACGGCAACGGCCACCACGCTCGGCCCCTGAGCACGAATCGAGTGGCGACCCAGCCGACGATGCAGCCGAGCCCGTACCCGATCGTGGCGTTGATCCCGCCGATGATGCCTTGGAACAGCCAGTCGCGCGGCAGTAGCGACGGCGACAACGACCAGCAGAAGAACAGAGCGGCGAATGCCACCCCGGTCGTATCGAGGCTGAGCCACCCCCACACCCGAGCGGTGAGGGGGTGGCGTTCACCGAAATCGGTGACTGCGGCGATGATCTGCCCTTGACGGGCTTCTATCGCTGCCAGCCGGTCGACCTGGGCAGCCGCCATTCGGTTACCCGAACAGTGCCGGCAAGGTACCTTCGTAGACCTCGCGGAGTTCACTCATGGGCACCGAGAAGTGCCCCTGAACCTCGACCGAATCGGATCCTTCGTCGACAACCCCGATCCGCACCCACGGCAGGTTGCGCGCCGTGCACATGCCCGTGAACCGGGACTCTTCGGTGCGCGGGACGGCGACGAGCACGCGGCCCGCGGACTCGGAGAACAATGTCACGAACGGATCTGCATCCTCGGGCAGCAGAATCCGGCATCCCGTCTCCCCCGCCAGTGCGGCTTCGACGACCGCCTGCACGAGCCCGCCCTCGGACAAGTCGTGGGCGGCGGAGATCAGTCCGTCGCGCGACCCTGCGAGGAGGATCTCCGACAGCAGACGCTCGCGCTCGAGGTCGACCTTCGGCGGCACACCCCCGAGGTGGTCGTGCTCGACCTGCGCCCAGATGGATCCGTCGAACTCGTCGCGGGTCTCCCCCAGCAGGATCAGCGTCTCGCCGGGCTCGAGGCCGAGGCCGGTGGGGATACGACGGTGCACATCGTCGATCACACCGAGGACCGCTACGACGGGCGTCGGCAGAATCGGCGTGGAACCGGTCTGGTTGTAGAAGCTGACGTTGCCACCGGTGACCGGAATACCGAGCTGCGCGCATCCGTCGGCGAGGCCACGCACGGCCTGCTGGAACTGCCACATCACGCCCGGATCCTCCGGCGACCCGAAGTTCAGGCAGTTGGACACTGCCTTCGGGGTGGCACCGGTGGTGGCCACATTGCGGTAGGCCTCGGCGAGCGCGAGCTGCGCACCGGCGTACGGGTCGAGCTGCGTGTAGCGGCCCGACGCATCGGTGGCCAGCGCGATACCGCGGCCGGTCTCCTCGTCGATGCGGACCACACCGGCATCGGCGTGCTCGGCCAGAACGGTGTTGCCACGCACGTACCGGTCGTACTGCTCGGTGATCCACTTGCGGCTGCACAGCGCAGGCGACGCGAGCATCTTCAGCAACGTGGCCTTCAGCTCTTCGTCGGTCTCCGGACGCTTCAGCGTCGCGGTGGTATCGGCGATGAGTGCGTCCTGCGTGTCGGGACGCTGCACGGGACGCTCGTAGACCGGCCCCTCGTGCGCAACCGTGCGCGGCGGCACGTCGACGACGGTCTCGCCGTGCCACGTGATGACGAGACGCTCCCCGTCGGTGACCTCACCGATGTCGGTGGCGAGCACGTCCCACTTCTTGCACACGGCCATGAATGCGTCGACGTTCTCGGGTGCGACGACCGCGCACATGCGTTCCTGTGACTCCGAGGAGAGCACCTCGGCCGGGGTCATGCCCGTCGCGCGCGTGGGAACACGCTCGAGGTAGATGTGCATGCCGCCGTCACCGGCAGCGGCGAGCTCGGATGTCGCGCAGGAGAGCCCGGCACCGCCGAGATCCTGGATCCCGACGACGAGCTTCTCGCGATACAGGTCGAGGCAGCACTCGATGAGCACCTTCTCCGTGAACGGGTCGCCGACCTGCACGCTGGGCAGCTTCTTCGGACGTCCGCCGCCCTCGCTGTCGTCGAACGTCTCGGACGCGAGGACGGACACACCGCCGATGCCGTCGAGACCGGTGCGGGCACCGAACAGGATGATCCGGTTGCCGGTACCCGACGCGAATGCCAGATGCAGATCCTCGACACGCATCGCTCCCGCGCACAGCGCATTGACCAGCGGGTTGCCCTGATAGGACGCGTCGAACACGGTCTCGCCACCCACGTTGGGCAGGCCGAGGGAGTTGCCGTATCCACCGACGCCGCGCACCACACCGTCGACGACGCGACGCGTGTCGGGGTGGTCGGCCGCGCCGAAGCGCAGCTGGTCCATCACTGCGATCGGGCGAGCACCCATCGCCATGATGTCGCGGACGATGCCGCCGACACCTGTGGCCGCACCCTGGTAGGGCTCGACGTAGGAGGGATGGTTGTGGGATTCGACCTTGAAGGTGACGGCCCAGCCGTCGCCGATGTCGACCACGCCTGCGTTCTCACCGATACCGGCAAGCATCGACGAGCGCATCTCGTCGGTGGTGGTCTCACCGAAGTACTTCAGATGCACCTTCGACGACTTGTACGAGCAGTGCTCGGACCACATCACCGAGTACATCGCCAGCTCGGCATCCGTGGGGCGGCGCCCCAGGATCTCCGTGATGCGGGTGTACTCGTCTTCCTTCAGCCCCAGCTCCCGATAGGGCTGAGCGACATCGGGGGTTTCGGCGGCGTGGGTGACGGTATCCACGTGCGATGACACTGGGCGTCGGGTCCCTTCACTCTGGGATCGAGAAACAGCAGGATCGAAAACAGCAGGCCGGGCGGGCACTGCCGGAAGCCAGTCTATCGGGGGGCAGGCCCCTCCGGCGCTTCCGGTGCCGCAGCGGTGTCGGCGACCACTGCGTTGCGCTCCTGCACGGTCGTCGTCACGCGGTGTTCCGCGGGTGCACGGGCGCTCTGTTCGACGAGCCCGCCGAGGTCCACGGTGACCTCGTTTCCCGCCGCGGTCAGCGTCGGTGCACCGCTGTGTTCACCGTCGTATCGATACCAACCGGAATCGAGGGTGAAGACCGCGATCACCGGCGGACCGGTGAGATCGACGATCCAGTACTGCGGGATCCCGGCCTCCGCATACTCCGAGAACTTCGTGACGCGGTCGGTGCGGGCGGTGCCGTCGACGGTGACCTCGAGTACCAACCGCACCTCGGAGGACGGAGCTCGATCGGGATCCGCATCGACGACGGCTCGGTCGACGACGATCGCGTCGGGAATGCGCACCGTGAGCGGCTCGGACGCCACCAGGACCTCCACCCCGCCGAGCACGCACAGGTTGCCGGGAAGCTGATCGTCGAGCTGCAACACGAGCGCGAGCGCCGCGTGGTCGTGCACCGATCCGGGTTGCGGGGACGCAACTAGAACCCCCTCGCAGAGCTCTACGTGGAAGCGCTCGTACTCGGGGAGTTCCGCCCACTCGTCGAGTCCGAGCAGGTGGTCGGGAAAGGACGGGCCGCTCACCTCGACACCCCCGATCGCACGCCGGACTGGACGACCCCAGTCTCGCACCGGGCGGCGCGCCGGTCTCAGGAATGAGGCAAGCGCGGTGTGAGAAATGCGGCGAGCGAATCCGCGTACATCGCCACGTCCGCCGCACCCATCAATTCCCGCGCCGAGTGCATCGCCAGTTGCGGTGCACCGACGTCGACAGTGGTCAGGCCCGTTCTGGACGCGGTGATCGGTCCGATCGTCGAACCGCACGGAAGATCTGCCCGGTGGACGTAGCGCTGAAGGGGAACACCCGCCTGCTCACACGCGAGAGCGAATGCACCGGCACCTTCCGCGTCGGTCGCGTACCGCAGATTCTGGTTGACCTTGAGCACCGGTCCGCCGCCGACCGCGATCCGGTGCGCGGGTTCGTGCCGGTCCGGATAGTTCGGATGCGTCGCGTGTGCCATGTCGCCGGACGCCACGATCGACCCCGCCAGGGCACGCAGGAACTCGTCGCGCCCACCGCCGCGCACCAGCACGATGCGCTCGAGGACGGTGTTCAGCAGATCGGAGAACGCCCCGCGGTCGGACATGCTGCCGACCTCCTCGTGATCGAACAGGGCCAGCACAGGCATCGGTCCCGCATGCTCGGCGACGTGCTCGGTCGCGGCGAGCAGCGCCTGCAGGCCGGCGTAGCAGGTGGCCTGGTTGTCCAGTCGCGGCGCGCTGACCAGCTCTCCGGCTGCGCCGACGAGTGAGCTCGGCGCCAGGTCGTGCGTCATCAGTTCCCAGCCGAGGACCGCGGAGGCGTCGATGCCCGTCTGCTCCGCGAGATACTCGATGAACGACCGGGGCTCGCCCCCGATGCCCCACACACCGTTGACGTGGCGCTGCGGATCGAGCTGCACACCCTTCCGGTCTTCCGACAGGTGGATGGCGAGCTGCGGCACGCGCAGAACCGGCTTGTCGACACACACGAGCACGTCCTCGGTCGTGTGACCGGAGCGGACGGTGAACCGTCCGGACACCCCGAGGTCGCGGTCGAGCCACGAATTGAGCCACGCCCCGCCGTACGGCTCGAGTCCTACGAGCTGCCAACCGGCCGACGCGAGATCCGGATGCTGCTTGACCCGCAGATTCGGGCTGTCGGTGTGTCCCCCGACGATGCGGAACGGCCGGGCCGGGCTCGGCTCGTCGCCTTCGGTGCTCCACGCGATCAGCGAGCCGCCCCGGATCACGTAGTACCTACCCGGATCGGCAGGCCAGCCGCTGGTCTCGTCGAGCTCGGTGAACCCGTTGTCGGTCAGAGTTGCCGCAACGGTCGCGCACACATGAAACGGTGAGGGAGACAGGTCGACGAAGTTGCACAGACCCTGGGCATCGGCATGCGTGATCGAAGGCATACCAGCATCCTCGCACTCCCTGCGGCGCCCTCGCCTGCGCCACCCGTCGCCTTCTGCTCAGCGCCCCGACACCGCAGGATGGGCCTGCCCCACGCTCACGGTCACGGCGTCCTGGTAGAACGCCACGAATCCACGTATCCGAGCGACTTGCTCCCACGGCTCCTCGTAGCTCCAGCACAGCGGCTGCTCGCCGTCCCCATCGAAACGCCAATAGGTGGCCTCGCCCTTGAACGGACACCGCGACCCGGAGTCTTCGGCCGGTGTCAGTTCCACCGCGACGTCCGCGCGTGGGAAGTAGAACACCAGGCCGTGGTCCTGCTCGTCGACCAGCAGGGATGCTGTGGTCTCGGCGAGGAGCACCCCGTCCAGGGTCGCGCGGACCACGTTGCGGCGGGCATGGATATCGACCCGGTAGTCGGGGCGGTCCGCGAAACCCGCGCTGCCCCGGGGACGTGTCTCGTCGTGCACACTCATCGATGTTCTCCTGTGCTGTGATCCTGCGGTCTCACAACCGCGCGCTCGCGGGGATCGCGGAATGGTCGGCCTGCACCGGCCGGATCATCGCTTCCTGGGTGAACGAGGCGAGCAGTTCCCCGCTTTCGGTGTGCACCTGTCCTCGCACGTAGGACATTCCGCCACCCACCTGCGTGCTTTCGTGGGAATAGAGCAACCATCCGTCCCATCGGACCGGGTCGTGGAACGCGACCGACACCGTCATGATTCCGGTCGAAACCGTCCGGTGCGCCTGGCTCGTTCCGATCCCGTCGTGTGCCCGCATGGTCGCGGACACCGACAGGTGCCCTGTGAAGTGCGCAATGAGCGCCTTGGCCAGGTCGGTGCGCGTCGGGATCGGGTCGTAGTGCAGCCAGGCATACAGTTCCGGCGGCCCGACCTCCTCGGGGCTGCGGACGTCGACCACGTCGACCACCCTGAGCTCCCGTCCGGTCATGGGCATCTCGTTCCGATGAGCTCGGGCAGGCGGGGCCACATCCGGCAATGGTGCATGATGGCGGATCACGTCCGGGGTCGGACGATCCGCGAGTATCGACACCATCGCGTGACGTCGACCGTTCTGGCAGACGGCGACGTTGGCGCTGACCATGGTGCGTCCCGCATGGACGACATCGATCTCGAAATCGACCGGCTCGTCCGCATCCACTGCGCGCGAGAAGATCGCCCGCGCAGATCGGATCTCCTTGTCGGGAAATCGTTTCGCTACCGCAACGATCGATTGGGCGAGCAGTTGGGTGCCGTCGACCACGCGGCGCCCGCCGCCGTCGCTCTCGCCGGTGAAGCTGTCCTCCCCTGTCGGCGTCACGTCGAAGATGCGCAGCATGCGCTCCACCGAAGACTCTTCGGGCGCAGCCTCTTCGCCTGCAGTGGCAGGATTCGCAGCGGCGGTATCGGACGGTGTTGCACCGGGAAATTCCATATGCCGGTCCTTCGTCAGCGGGATCGGGGACAATGCGCTACAGCGTACGTCCGCGCGGTGCAACTGTGGATACCCAAAGTTTGGGTATTCCTACTCACGACAAGATCGGTCGAATCCGGCACACTTGTGGTCGGCGCCATCGGAGGGGATGGGGGTGGCACCGGCTCGGGACTCGATCGGGGGGTTGAATTCCGGGCGAATTACGGGCGAGGGACCTCGAAGCCGATCGGGACGGCGACGGGGTCCCTCGTTCTGTTTCCGAACACAAAACCCCGCTGCGCCGATGGGCAGCGGGGTCTTGTCGTGCTGGAAGTCAGGCGTTCACAACCGCATCGAGAACGCTGTAGAACATACCGAGTCCATCATCGCTGGGACCGGTGAGCGCCTCGGTGGCGTGCTCCGGATGCGGCATGAGACCGACGACGCGGCCGTTCGCCGACGCGATACCTGCGATACCGCGCTGCGAACCGTTCGGGTTGTCGCCCGCGTAGCGGAACACGACTCGCCCCTCGCCCTCGAGCTCGTCGAGCACCTGCTCGGAAGCCTGATAGCGACCCTCACCCGACTTGAGCGGCACGAGGATCTCGGCGCCCGACTCGTAACGCGATGTCCACGCGGTGCCGGTGGCCTCGACCTTCAGCCACTGGTCGCGGCAGATGAAATGCAGACCGGCGTTGCGGGTCAGCGCGCCCGGCAGCAGACCGGCCTCGCACAGCACCTGGAAGCCGTTGCAGATACCGAGGACGGGCATGCCGCCCTGCGCAGCCTCGACCACCTTGCCCATCACCGGGGCGAAGCGGGCGATCGCGCCGCAGCGCAGGTAGTCGCCGTAGGAGAATCCGCCGGGCACGATGACCGCGTCGACGTTCTTCAGGTCGGCGTCGCCGTGCCACAGGCTCACGGCCTCACCACCGGCGAGCTTCACCGCGCGGGATGCATCGACGTCGTCGAGCGTTCCCGGGAACGTGATGACTCCGATGCGGGCGCTCATGCCTCACCGTCGATTCGACGGACCGTCCAGTCCTCGATCACGGTGTTCGCGAGGAGACCTTCGGCGATCTTTTCGAGCTCGGCGTCGTCGACGCTGCCGTCGATCTCCAGCTCGAACCGCTTTCCCTGACGGACGTCGGTCACGCCCGCGAAGCCCAGCCGCGACAGCGCCCCGACAATGGCCTGGCCCTGGGGGTCGAGAATCTCGGTCTTGGGCATGACTTCGACGACGACACGCGCCACGTGCTGCTCCTCGGTAGTAGTGCTGACATCCGGAGACGGACACCGGACACGCTGCAGTTTACCGGCCCACATGCAGCGGTCGAGCCCGGCATACTCGGATCCATGCGACTGACGCACTTCGGACACTCTTGCATCCTGCTCGAACACAACGGCACCACGATCCTGTTCGACCCGGGCAATTTCTCGCACGGATTCGAGGGGATCACCGGGCTCGACGCCATTCTCGTCACCCACCAGCATCCCGACCACGCCGATCCGGCGCGCCTTCCCGCGCTACTCGAGGCCAACCCCGGCGCGGCGCTGTTCTCCGACCCGCAGTCGGCGTCGATGCTCGACGGTGAGTGGGCGGCGGTGCGTCCCGGCGACACGTTCACCGTCGGCGCCCTCACCGTCCGCGGCACCGGCGGACGCCACGCAGTGATCCACCCCGAACTGCCGGTGATCGACAACACCGCCTACCTCGTCGGAGACGACGAGAATCCTGCCCGCCTGCTCCACCCGGGCGATTCTCTCTACATTCCACACGAGAAGGTCGATGTCCTCGCGCTGCCTTCGGCCGCTCCCTGGCTCAAGATCTGGGAATCGGTCGACTACCTGCGCGCGGTGAACCCGCGCGTGGCGGTGCCGATCCACCAGGGCATCATCACCGACCAGGCCAATGGGATCTTCTACGGCCGGTACTCCGAGATGGCGCCTGCGGGCACCGAGTTCCGGGTGCTGAAGCACGAGGACCACGAAGAGGTCTGACGAAGCACCCGGCCGGGGCGGTCACCGGGCGGCGCGACCCGCCGCCCGGCCTGAGAAGATGCAACCACCGAGGAATGTGCCCTCGAGCGCACGGTAACCGTGGACGCCGCCGCCACCGAAGCCCGCGACCTCACCTGCAGCGAACAGACCATCGAACACCGAGCCATCGGCTTTGAGCACCCGCGACGACAGGTCGGTTTCCAGTCCACCGAGCGTCTTGCGGGTGAGCAAGTGCAGTTTGACGGCGATGAGCGGCCCGGCCTTCGGATCGAGGATCCGGTGCGGTGAGGCAATCCGCGCGATGCGGTCGGGCTTGTAGGCGCGCGCTGCCCTCAGGGCCGCGACCTGCAGGTCCTTCGTGTACTTGTTGGCGATCTCGCGGTCGCGGGCCTCGACCACCGACCGCACCGTCGCGTAGTCCAGCGGCGCGTCGGGGGTGAGTTCGTTCATGCCTGCGACGAGATCGGCGAGGTTGTCGCGCACCACGAAGTCGACGCCGCGTTCCTTGAACGCCTCGACCGGACCGGGGGCGCCGGACTTCACGCGCTGCAACAGCAGTCGGATGTCACGACCGGTCAAATCGGGGTTCTGCTCCGAGCCGGAGAGCCCGAACTCCTTCTCGATGATCTTCTGGTCCAGAACGAACCAGGTGTGATCGTGGCCGGTACCCACGATGTGTTCGAGTGTGCCGAGTGTGTCGAAGCCGGGGAACAACGGCACCGGGAGTCTCTTTCCGGTGGCGTCGAGCCACAGCGACGACGGTCCGGGCAGGATGCGGATGCCGTGGTTCGGCCACACGGGATCGTAGTTGGTGATGCCCTCGGTGTAGTGCCACATGCGGTCGCGGTTGACGACGTTGCCGCCTGCGTTCTCCGTGATCTCCAGCATTCTGCCGTCGACATGCGCGGGTACCCCGGTGAGCATGTGCTTCGGCGGCGCGCCCAATCGTTTCGGCCAGTTCTTCTTCACGAGGTCGTAGTTGCCGCCGATGCCGCCGGAGGTGACGATGACGGCGCCGGCGGAGAATTCGAAGTCGCCGACGGCGGTCCGCGACGACTTCACGCCGCGCGCGGCAGTGGTCGGTTCGAGGATCGTGCCGCGCACACCGGTGACCGCGCCGCCCGTCACCACCAGCTCATCCACCTGATGCCGGTGCTTCAGCGTCACCAGCCCGCGGTCGACACCGTCGCGCACCTTGCGCGCGAAGACCTCGACGAGCGCCGGTCCGGTTCCCCACGTGATGTGGAAGCGCGGAACTGAATTGCCGTGGCCGCCAGCGTCGTAACCGCCGCGCTCGGCCCAGTTGACCATCGGGAAGATCTTCAGACCCCGAGCCCGGAGCCACGCGTACTTCTCGCCCGCCGCGAACTCGACGTAGGCCTGCGCCCAGCGGCGCGGCCACCGGTCCTCGTCGTCGCGGTCGAAACCTGCGGTACCCATCCAGTCCTGGAGGGCAAGTTCGTACGAGTCCTTGATCCCCAGGCGACGCTGATCAGGGCTGTCGACGAAGAACAGTCCGCCGAAAGACCAGAACGCCTGTCCTCCTAAGTTGTTCGAATTCTCTTGATCGACGAGCAGCACCGTGCGGCCCGCGTCGATCAACTCCCCCGCTGCAACCAATCCTGCGAGACCCGCGCCCACCACGATCACGTCTGCGTCCATGGACGGAAAGCCTACCGACCGGTAGCACCCGATGGGATGCGAGTCCGGCGATCGTCCCGAACGACGTCAGGCCACACTGCGATCGAATACGGTGCGCTGCCAACGGTAGACGCTGGGCTCGGCACCGTGATGCAGCGCGAGGTCGACCGCGTCGAGCATCGCCTGCCGGGGCCCGGGCTTTGCCAGGTGCGCCCCCGAGATCGCGACGCGCAGCAGTTCACCACGACGGGCAACGCGCCCTGCCCCGATCACCATGGCGCGACACCACCACGGTTCGGTCTTCGCGCCGTCCCCGATCCCGTAGACGCGGGATTTGGCGACGGTGTCACGTTCGAGATCGCGGATGCCTGCGATGTCGGCCATGAGACGGAACCCGGCGTGCGGGAGCGCGGCGACCGCCCCGGGCGACGCGAGCCAGCGCGGGGGCGCGAACAGGCGGGTACGCAGTCCGACCTCTTCGAGGACACGATCGGCCGCGAGCAGACGCAGACGGGCTTCGTGCTCGGGCAGCGCGGCGAACTCGGCGCGACGACGCTTGGTCGCAGCCTGGTCGTACCCGTGTAGAACCACCGCGTCGCCCCCTTCACGGCGTTCGAGCAGCCACTCCTGGGTCTCCGGATCGTTGATCAGGCGGTAGTGATCTTTGAGCCTCGGCGCGACGAACAACGACAGCGGCACACCGCGGGCGTCCATCTCCCGCGCGAAACCGTCGATGACGTCGCGTGTGGCGTCCCTGATCCCCGAGACCGACACGATCAGTTGTCCGCTCATGTCTTTCACGATGCATTATGCGGATGAACGGAAAACGTCGGGGGGCCGAAACCTACGCGAAGGTCCGTTTCACGCCGCATACCCCGCAGGCGGGTTCGACAGCGTACCGGTCGCACTGCTTCGGCGGTGAGTGACCGACATCTCGTTCATCGAGACCGGTTCCCGACGGCCCTTCTGCCAGGGAATAGCTTTCTTCCGTGACGAACCGGCTTCAGACCTACCCGAACCTGCTATCCCCCGGCGCCATCGGTCCCATTGCTCTGGACAACCGGGTGGTGCTGCCCGCGATGGACATGAACCTCTGCGAGGACGGCGAGATCGAGCAGGGCGACATCGATCATTTCGTCGCTCGTGCAGCCGGGGGAACCGGGCTGATCATCACCGGATGCTGCGCAGTTGCGTACCCCGCCGGATGTGCCAGCACGAAGGAGCCCGGCCTGTCCGAGGACCGGTTCATCCCCGGGCTCAAAGCGCTCGCCGACGCCGTTCACGACGCCGGAAGCAAGCTGTGCGTGCAGATGACGCACCACGGCAAGGTTGCGCGTATCGACACGGTCCAGGATCGGCCACAGCTCGTTCCGAGCACGCCGAAGCCACCGAGCGACATGAGCGCGTTCATCGACAACACGCCCGAGGAACTGAAGAAGATGGCCGCCATCCAAGGCGGCAAGCAGACCACGTATCACGAGGCCACCGTCGATGACATCGAGTGGCTGATCCGCATGTTCGCCGAAGCGGCAGGACGTGTGAAGGCTGCTGGTGGCGACGCGGTCGAGATCCATGTCGCCCACAACTACGTTCTCGGCGGGTTCCTGAGCCGGTACTCGAATCAACGCACCGACGAATACGGCGGGTCGCTGGAGAATCGGGCCCGGCTGACGGTCGAGGTGATCCGCGCGGTCAAGGCCGAGGTCGGCGACGACCTCGCGGTGATCGTGCGTCTGGCCGGCCAGGAATACGGCGAAACCGACGGTCTCACCGTCGAGGAGTCCACAGCCGCCGCTGTCATGTTCGAGCAGGCGGGCGCGGACGCCATCCACGTCACGGGCACCGCGCTCAACGCCTTCGCGAACTTCACCGACGGCCCGCTGCCCGACAAGGTCGGCTTCTACACCGACAACGCTGCCGCCATCAAACGTGCGGTGTCGATCCCGGTCATCACCGTCGGACGCATGTTGCCCGAGGTCGGCGAGAAGATGATCGCCGAAGGCCACACCGATTTCGTTGCGATGGGCCGCCAGTTGCTCGCCGACCCGCAGCTCGTGAACAAGCTCGAGACGGGCCGGACCGAGCAGATCCGCCCGTGCATCAACTGCTACGTGTGTGTTCAGGAGAACTTCTGGGATGCGACGCCGATCTGCGCGGTCAACCCCACGCTCGGCAACGAGACGCTGATGCCGTTCGTCCGGAGCGCCACGTCCAAGCATGTCGTGGTCATCGGCGCCGGGCCGGGCGGTCTGGAGGCAGCGCGGGTCGCCACCGAACGCGGACACCGGGTGACGGTCCTCGACAAGGCGGACCGGCTGGGCGGCACGATGTGGTTCTCCAGCCTGACCACCCCCGACAACGGACGCATGCTGAAGTGGCAAGCGCAGGAAGTCACCCGGCTCGGCATCGACGTGCGCCTGAACACAGAGGCGACCGCCGCGTCCGTGCGTGCACTGAACCCGGATGTGGTGATCGTCGCGACTGGTGCAGTGCGAGAACGTCCGACCGTTCCCGGCGGCAACCTGCCACACGTGCACACCGGCGACAGCATGCGGGCCCTCATGACGGGCACGGGCGACGTCTCCGATCAGGCACTGTTCCTGCGCATCATGGGCAAGCTCGGCAAACTGGCACGCATCACCACCAGCGCCGAACGGACCCGCAGCCTCAGCACCCGGTTCCTGAAGTTCCTGCCGATGGCCAAGGACGTCGTCGTGATCGGTGGCTCGCTCGTCGGACTCGAGCTGGCCGAGTTCATGGCCGAGCGCGGTAGCCGCGTGACGCTGCTCGCCGAAGGGCAGCAGCTCGGTGTTCCGATGGCGATGCCGCGCCGGTGGACCGCCGCAAAGCATGCTCGTGAGATCGGCGTGCAGGTGCACCGCAACGCCACTGTCGAGCGGATCACGCCGAAGACGGTGGAGTTCACCGTCGACGGCGAGACGAAGTCTGCTCGCGCCAGCATGGTCATCGTCGCGTCCGGTGTGTCGGCCGCGGCACCGCTGGCCGACCAACTGGCCGATTCGGGCCTGGATGTGCGCGTGGTCGGGGACGCAGGCAGCGTCGACTACATCGAAGGTGCCATCCACTCGGCATGGAAGGTCGCAACCGAACTCTGACGAGCATCGACAGCGGCGGCCGGCACCCGTGGGTGCCGGCCGCCGCTGTCGGTAGGGATGTCGGCTGTCAGGCGTCTGCGACGTCCGGTTCGAACGCAGCACCCGCGAACGTGTCGCGGTGCACCGCATCGGTGAGTTCCCGTCCGCTGCGCCAGCCGAACCGCTCGAGATCGGGGACCTCCTGCAACGCGGTGACCGGTCCGACGCACAGCCACGCGATGGGCCGGACGGGACCGGAGACACCGACGAAATCTGCGAGGAACGGCTCCTCGTAGAACGACACCCAGCCCACACCGAGCCCCTCCGCTGTCGCCGCGAGCCAGAGATTCTGGATCGCGAGCACCGCGGAGAACAGACCCGATTCGTCGATGGTGTGGCGGCCGAGGATGTGCTTGCCGCCGCGCTCCGGGTCATAGGTGACGACGATGCCGGTTCCGGACTCGACGATCCCCTCGACCTTGATCGGGTCGAAGGTGCCCTTGCGGTCTTCGGGCAACGAGTCGGCGAAAGCCTGACGGCGCCCGGCCACATGCTCGGCGAACTGCGCGAGACGTTGCCGGTCCTGCACGACCACGAAGTCCCATGGTTGGGTGTTGCCGACGCTCGGCGCGTGGTGGGCAGCACCGAGGACGCGCCACAGCACGTCCTCGGAGATCACGTCACCGTTGAACTCGGCGCGCACGTCACGGCGCATGCGGATGATGTCGTACAGCGCGTCGCGCGCCTCGGTCGAAAACATGTTTCTCGTGCTCTGTTCTGTTCTGGTCTGTCGCGGCAGGCCGGTCTTCAGGCGGGCAGGATCTCTTCGAGAGCGTCGATCACTTCGGGTGCATCGGGTTCGGTGCGGGGACGGAAGCGGTTCACGACCGTACCGTCGGGCGCGATCAGGAACTTCTCGAAGTTCCACTGGATGTCACCGGCTTCGCCGCTCGCGTCGGCCTGCTTCGTCAACTCGGCGTACAGCGGGTGCCGGTTCTCGCCGTTGACCTCGATCTTCTCGAGCAGCGGGAACGTGACGCCGTAGGTGGTCGAGCAGAACTCCTGGATCTCCTCGGCGGTGCCGGGTTCCTGACCCATGAATTGGTTGCACGGAACACCGATGACGAACAGCCCGCGGTCGGCATAGTCCTTCGCGAGCTGTTCGAGCACGGTGTACTGCGGCGTGAGGCCGCACTTGGATGCGACGTTGACGACGAGGAGGGCATGGCCGTCCCACGCACCGAGGCTGGTGGGTTCACCGGAGAGGGTGTTGATGGTGATGTTCTGCAGAGGCGTGGTCATACGACCAAGCTATCGTGCCCGGCCTGCCTTCTTCCCTCGGAGAGAAGATGACCGGCCGGGCACCAGGTTCAGGAAAGCTCAGACAGACACTTTCTGGAGCCGGGACGGTTCTTCGGGCGGCCGGGGCATGCCGTCGTCGTCTCCGAGCATGTTCTCGTCGAACGGCAGCCGACCCGAGAGCACCTCGTCCACTCGATCGCGGTCGACCGAGCGTGTCCACGTGCCGATCAGCAGCGTCGCGACAGCGTTGCCGGAGAAATTGGTGACCGCGCGCGCTTCCGACATGAAGCGGTCGACACCCACGATCAGACCGACACCGTCGAGCAGGTCGGGGCGGTGGCTCTGTAGGCCACCGGCCAGCGTCGCAAGACCGGCGCCGGTGACCCCGGCCGCGCCCTTCGAGGCGATCACCATGAACACCAGCAACGAGACCTGCTCCGACAACGTGAGCGGACTTCCCATGGCATCGGCGACGAACAGCGCGGCCATCGTCAGGTAGATGGCGGTTCCGTCGAGGTTGAACGAATACCCAGTGGGCACGACGACACCGACGGTGGTGCGCTCGACGCCGAGATGCTCCATCTTGGCGATCAGACGCGGCAGCGCGGACTCCGACGACGACGTTGCGAAGATCAAGAGGTATTCACGGGCCAGGTAGCGGACGAGTCTGAACACCGAGACTCCCGCCACGGCTTTGAGCAGCGAGCCGAGCACACCGAACACGAACACCAGGCACGTGAGGTAGAACGCGAGCATCAACGCACCCAACTGCACGACTGCGTTCAGCCCCGTCTGCCCGACCACATTGGCGATTGCGCCGAATGCTCCGATCGGTGCGAGCCACAGGATCATCGTCAGAATCTTGAACACGAGCTTCTGGATATGCGCGACGCCGCGCAGAATCGGTTCACCCGATTTCCCGATGCCCTGGATCGCAAAGCCGACGAGCAGCGCGACGAACAGTGTCTGAAGCACACTGCCCGCGGTGAGCGACGACAGCAGCGACGTGGGAATGATCGACGAGATGAACTCGGCAGTGCCGCCCGCAGCGTGCGCCTGCTCGGCGAGTGCGGCACCCGAATCTGCGGTCTCCGGGTCGAGCGTCAGGCCTGAGCCCGGGTCGAGAAGATTCCCGACGCCGAGTCCGATCGCCAGGGCGACCGTGGACATTCCGACGAAGTAGGCCAGGGCGAGACCACCGATCCGCCCGACGCTGGCGGCGGCACGCACCGAGCCGATGCCGAGCACGATGGTGCAGAAGATCACCGGGCTGATCATCATCTTGATCAGATCGACGAACATCGTGCCGAGCACACCGAGCGATTTACCGGCCTCGGGTGCCTGCCATCCGACGATCACACCCGCGACAACCGCAACGATGACGCCGATGTACAACCAGTGGGTGCGGTCGCGGTGTTTCGCCCCGCGCGTGGTGATACTCATGTGTGCCTTTCACGTTGTGGTGCAGTGTCGGCGACGAACCTGCTCGGATCGAGGTTCCACCGGCGTCGAATCGGGTGACCGAAGTCACGCGCACTGTGAACATGGTGGAGTGAAGGGCAGTGCGCGCAGAAGATTGCGTGCATTGTGTTCACGGGGAACGTGCGCGTGAACTCTTGGAGAAGACGCGCGGCGGGAGGTCGAGATGAGGTCGGGACCGGGTCGCGGCCGCCCTCTGAGCGTCGCGCGCCAATTGCTGATCCTGCAGCTGGTGGTGTTCACGGTGATGGCCGTGGTCGCCGGAGTCCTGTTCGTACTCGACGAACGCCGCGAGGCCGATGACGCCACCGGACGCGAAGTGACCGAGATCGCCGACACCTTCGCGCAGTTCCCCGAAGTCGCTGTCGGAATCACGACGAATGACGCGGGCGGCGACCTGCAGGTGCGGGCCGAAGAGGTTCGCACGTCGACCGGGGTCGATTTCGTGGTGGTCATGGGAATGAACGAGATCCGGTTGACTCATCCCACCCCCGAGGAGATCGGGCGGCCGTACACGGGCCACACGGATCAGGCACGCGCGGGTGCGACGTTCACCGAGACATACACCGGCTCGCTCGGCCCGTCGATCCGCGCCGTCGCGCCCGTCTACGACGAGGCGGACGACCTCGTCGGCTTCGTGTCCGTCGGGGTGACGCGTACCCACATCTGGGAAGAGTTCGTCGCAGGGCTACCCACGATCCTCGGAGTGGTTGCGGCGGGAGTTGCGGTGTCGGCTGTCGGCGCGTATCTCATCGCCCGCCGGTTCCGCCGGCAGACGTTGGGCCTCGATGCGCGGCAGCTCCGCACCCTCTACGAGCATCACGACGCTGTACTGCATTCGATCAGTGAAGGGTTGCTCGTATTCGATTTCGAGTCGTCGCGACCGCGGATCGATGTGGTCAACGACGAGGCACGGCGGCTTCTCGATCTGCCGCGCACCGGTCCGGTGCCGTTCGATGCTCTGCCCGCGACGGTCCGCGACCTGCTCAGCCGCCACGACGTTCGGGACGAGGTCCACGTCACGGAGGGCCGCGTTCTGTTGATCAACAGTGATGCGGTGCGGTGGGACGGGCGAACGCTCGGCACGGTCGTGACGCTGCGTGACCACACGGAGCTGCGAAGTGTGCTCGGTGAACTCGACGCGGTGAAGGGTTTCGCCGATTCACTGCGCGCGCAAGCCCACGAATCCGCCAACCGGTTGCACACGATCATCACCATGGTCGAACTCGGCAGAACCACCGACGCGGTTGCCTTCGCGACCGAGGAGCTCGCGATGTCGCAGGCGCTCATCGACCGTCTCACCTCGGCCGTGCGCGAACCCGCGCTCGTCGCGCTGTTGCTCGGGAAGAGTGCGGACGCTTCCGACCGGGGTGTGGAGCTGACGATCACCGAGGACACCGCACTCGACTCCACCTCGATCATGAGCACTCGCGACCTGGTGACGCTCGTGGGCAATCTCGTCGACAATGCGATCGACGCTGCGCGCATCTCGGACGAACCGTGGGTCGAGGTGGGGGTACGGCAGGATGGAACCACCATGATCGTCGAAGTCGCAGACAGTGGACCGGGCATGTCCGCGCAGACCCTGGCACGAGCAACTGCACGCGGCTACTCTACGAAGTCCGATCACCACGGGCTCGGTCTGGCGTTGGTCAACGGGCTGGTCAGAAAGTACCGGGGAAGTCTGCGCACCGAGCCGTCCCTCGGCTCGATGGTCGTTGTGGAGATCCCGCTCGGCCGGACCGGCACCGACGACGCTGCGTTCGCCGCCGAGCCTGGAGACGACGAATGATCCGTGTGCTGATCGTCGAGGACGAGCCGTTGATCGCGAAAGCCCATCGCGAATATCTCGCTCGCATACCGGGTTTCACCGTCGTTGCGGTCGCGCACACCGGACAGGATGCACTGCGCGCCGTGACCACGGCAGCTCACGGGGGGGAGCCGATCGACCTCGTGCTCCTCGACATCGGGCTACCCGACACCAGCGGACTCGACATCGCAGCCGCGCTGAGTGTGTTCCATCCGAGTCCCGACATCATCGCTGTGACCTCGGCGCGCGAACTCGAGGTGGTGCGCACCGCCGTCGCCCGCGGAATCGTGCTGTATCTACTCAAGCCGTTCACCTTCGCGGCCCTGCGCGACAAACTCGAACGTTACGTGTCCTACCGTGAGGCGCTCGACGACTCAGGAAAGGCCGCCGGGCAGCACGAGATCGATCGCGCCATGTCGGCGTTGCGCACGTCCGACTCGCGCGCATCGAGTCCGAAAGGCATCGCGCCCGCGACCCTCGACCTCATCGTCGGGTACCTCCGGGACGCGGATGCCCCGTGCACTGCCGCTCAGGTCGGCGCCGGGATCGGCGTGTCACGGGTGACGGCGTGGCGTTATCTCGAGCGTCTCGCCGACGACGGGGCACTCGTGCGACTCACCGAATACGGAAAGGCCGGGCGACCGCAGGTGCGCTACGCGCGCACTCCCTGACACCGCCCTCACCGTCACAGCGCCCACCGCCCGGGAACACCTGCTGGCCATCACCGATGCTCTGACTCCGAAATGACAGAATACGAATTCATGAGCACAGATAACCGCCCCTCCGTCCTCCAACTACAGGACGTCAGCGTCGTGCGTCAGGGCCGGTCACTGATCGCACACATCGATCTCGATGTCCGTGCAGGCGAGCAATGGACGCTGATGGGGCCGAACGGCGCCGGGAAGTCGACGCTGCTCGCATTGTGCGGAGCCCACCAGCACCCGACGACCGGCACCGTGCACGTCCTCGGACACCGTCTCGGGCGCGTGGACATGCGCTCACTGCGAACACACATCGGTCACGTCGACCCACGCACACGTATCGACCCTCGTGTCACGGTGCGTGACGCAGTGTTGACCGGGCTCTACGCATCCGCCTCACTGCCGCCGCGAGCCACCCCGTCGGACGAGGAGAAGCGCAAGGCCGGCGAGTTGATCGGCATGCTCGGGCTCGGTGCGATCACCGACAGTCCGTGGTCGGTGCTCTCGCAAGGAGAACGAGGCCGCGCACTGATTGCGCGCGGCCTCGTCACCGACCCGGATCTGCTACTGCTCGACGAGCCGACCACCGGACTCGACCTCGCAGCCCGCGAGGTCCTCCTGGGTGTCCTCGCCGAGCTACGTCAACTCCGCCCCGAACTGGCTTCCGTGCTGGTCACCCACCACCTCGAAGAACTGCCCGCCTCGACGACACACGCTCTCGTCCTCTCCGGTGGCACGGTGGTCGCTCGGGGTGAGGTCGACGAGGCGTTGACCTCCGAAACGATTTCCGAGGCCTTCCGGCATCCGATCGCCGTCGAGCGCCGCGCCGGGCGGTGGTCGGCCACCGGAGCGGTGCAGGCCTACAGCTGACGCGTACCGCTGAACTCGACGACCGTCGACCCCCAGCCCAGCGCCCCGAATCGGGGGGTTCCGCATCCCGACTCCGCTACCAGCGCAGACAGTTCCGCCTCGGTGCGCTGGCCTGAGCCGTGCAGGCACAGTTTCAGAAGATCCGCTTCTGTCTCGTGGTCGTCGGTGGTCTGCGGATCGAGTACGTCGGTGACCAGCACGACCCGTCGCGCAGACGCACCGAGTGCACCGAGCAGCAGGCGCGCGTCGGCGTCGGGGTGGCTGTCGACCATCTCGACTGCGACGGCGAGGTCGACGGGTGTCGCGAGTGCGGTGAACTCGCTGCCGTCGATGCGCTGGATCTTCTCGCGGCGCGACTCGGCCACGTCGCGCAGGTTCCGGGTGTTCTGGGCGGGCAGTCCCACGAGCGAAATCTTGAGGCCGGGATGAAGGCGGGCGAGAGTATCGGCGTAGACGCCTGCACCTTCCCCGTAGATCGCGACCGTGTGCACACCGTCGAGATCGACCGCGTCGGGTAGTGCCGGCGCGCGGTACACGGACCCGAACGCGACCTCCTCGTGGAAGTCATCCACGAACCCGGGCTCCCGAAGCTTGTCGGCGAAGCCGTGTCCGGCTGCGGGCGCCCCGGTCCGGACAGCGTCGAGCAGTCCCAGAAAGGCCATGTCGAGCCGGGTGTGGATCTTGTCGAAGTGCAGCGCCTGGCTGGCGAACGTGTCCTGATCGGCCAGGATCGATCCCATCTCGGTGAGTGCGAACCGGCCGTCCTCGACGGACAACAGATCCATCAGTACGAGATGGCGCAGCAGTTTCGCCGTCGCCGTGGGGTGCGTACCGCACTCTGCGGCGATCGTGGCCGCGGTGTCGGCACCGCCGTCGATCGCGGGAAAGAGCCCGACGGTCACTGCTGTCCGGATGGCGAGCGCCGGCAGCAACTCGGACATCTCGTGCAACTGCGCGTCCGGGTCGGCCTCGGCAACCGCCGTGACTGCCTGCGAATCCGCCGCAGCATGCGCAACCTCCCGGTGACGCCAGTACCCGGTGATCTCGACGAACTCCTTCGCGATCTCCTTGTCCCGCTTCGCCCAACGTCGCAGCGGCTTGATCGTCAGTGTCTCGCCTGCAACCCACAGATACGGTTGACCGGGACGCCACTGTGCCGCCTGCACTGTCTCGACCAGTTTCGACTCACCTCCGCTGTCGGAACGGAACAGCCAGGTGACGTCGAGGGGTGCCTCGCATTTCAGCTCTTGTCGATGCGACGGTTCGGCGACCTCGATCACCACCGTCGCGGGCAGATCCGGTGGGAGTTGCTCGAGGCAGTGCGCGATCGCGGGCAGTGCGGTCTCGTCGCCCGCGATGAGCATCCAGTCGGCTGCGGTGGGTAGGCCGGCAGAATGCTTCGGCCCCGCCATGAGGACTTTCTCCCCTGGCTGCACACGATTCGCCCAGTCCGACGCCAGCCCGCCCTCGTGCATCGCGAAGTCGATGGCCATCTCACGGCTGTCTGCGTCGAAGGAGCGCACCGTGTAGGTCCGGGCGTATTGGAACGATCCCGACGGCCACTCGACAGCACCGCTGTCGGAGTTCCGAGGCACCTCGAACGGCAGTTTCCCGGTCTTCGGGTCGACCGGCAACAGCTTGACGTCGTCGTCGAAACCACTGGTCCGTACCGGCGGCAACTCGACACCGTCACGAACGTGGGAGTCCATCGACGGTCCTCCGACCGTCACCCGGCGCATACCCGGTGTGACATCTTCGACTCGAAGCACGTCCATCTCTCGGATACAGATGGGAAATACCTCGAGCTCGCGGACGGTCCCAGCCATCGATAGCCCTTTCGTTCGAAGAAATCAGTACTCGCCGAGCACAACGGCAACCCAGTGTGCCACGGTCGGATCGGCGGCGAGCGTCGGGAAATCGAGGTCCTCCACCCCCGCGGAGCGCCAGCGTTCCACAAGTCCCATGATCCGGATCGAATCCAACCCTTCGTCGAGGAGATTCACCTCGTCGCTGATCGATTCGAGCGGCTGATCCAGAGCACTGGCGATGTCTCCGATGACGATCTCGCGCGTGAGCACTGTGTTGTCCTTCCCTGATTCGTCTTGCGTGTTTCTTCGTACCGTCCGAGACTCTGTCGCGAACTCGATCATTCCTCGAGTGCGGGCAGGATCTGCCGCCACCCGGCTGCCGTCGCGATGCCGTCGTGATCTGCGTCCACGGAGTGGACTACGAGTGTCCCGTCGTGGATTCGCTCCCACCGGTCGGAAAAACAGACCGGTGGCCTCGACCGCTGGGCCTCGAACAGCGTGAGGGTCCCCGAGTACACCGGCGCCTTCGCCGTATCCAGCAGAGTCGCGGTGTAGGCGAAGTTCTCGGCGATCTCGGCGGCCAGCTCCGAGGGGAGTCCGGACGCGTGTCCTGCCGGCACATCGGTGCTATGCCCGTCGAGTGGTTCACTGTCCACCAACCCGACGAAGTCGACGGTGTCACCGGACGCTGTCAACGCCGCCGCGATCGCGTGCGCAAGCGTTCCACCGAATGAGTATCCGAGCAGGCGGTACGGCCCTCGCGGCTGTTCGCGGCGCACGGCCCGCAGGTGGTGTGCGACGAGGTCGTCGAACGACTCGGGACGGTCGTGCACGGGAAGCTGCAGTCCGACGACGGGACGGTCGAGCATCGAGGCCAACGACGCGAACTGCCACGCGAAGCCTCCGGCCGGATGGATGCAGAACAGGAGCTCTCCGATTCCGCTGCGGCCGAAGCGGATCACGTCGCCCGTCGCATCGTCGGCGTCACCGCCCCGGCGGGCGTCGACGAGTTCTGCCACCGCCTCGACTGTCTGGCGTTCGAGCAGCTCCGCGACATCCACCCGGACGGAGGTGTCGCGTTCGAGCCGCGAGACCAATCGCATCGCTGCCAGCGAGTCTCCACCGCAGTCGACGAAACCGTCGTCTGCGCCCACCTCGTCCAACCCGAGCAGGTCGCAGTACACGGCGGCCACCATCCACTGTGTCGGCGTGCGAAGCGAATCCGCGACGTTGCGGCGCGGCGGTTCGGGTAGGGCCGCCCGGTCGAGCTTGCCGTTGACCGTGAGGGGGATGGTGTCCACTCGCACGATCTGCGCCGGAACGAGATGCGCCGGAACCGTGTCACGCAATTGTGCGCGCAGTTCGCTCTCCGTCTGCGCACCGTCGGCCACGACGTACCCGATCAGTCGCGACGCGTTGCCGGTCGACAGGACCGTCGCGGCGGCCCGCGCCACTCCCGGCAACGCCTCGAGTGCCGACTCGATCTCGCCGAGTTCGATGCGGATACCCCGGATCTTGACCTGCCGATCGACTCGCCCGAGATACTCCAGCCGCCCTCCGTCGAGGTAACGGACGAGATCGCCGGTGCGGTACATCCGCTCTCCGGCCGAGAACGGATCCGCCACGAATAACGACGCGGTCTGTCCGTGCCGGCCCCGATATCCGTGCGCCACACCGTCACCGGACATGTAGAGCTCACCGGCAGCGCCGATGGCGACCGGACGCAGCCCGGAATCGAGCACGCGTGCACAGGCATTGCGGATCGGTGTGCCGAGGCACGGGGTCGCACTGTCCGCGACGGCCGATCCCATCGCGTTGATGGTGAATTCGGTCGGGCCGTAGAGATCGTAGCCGTCGATACCTTCCTGGTCCCGCAGCCGGCTCCACAGTTCCTGTGGCACGGCCTCACCACCGAGCATCACCAGCTTCGGGGCCCGATCGCCGTCGAGCAGGCCGGCAGCGACCAGTTCGCGCGCATACGACGGCGTGACGTTGACGACGTCGATCCCGACGGTCCGATAGTGCTGCACCAGTGAGCGCGGATCGGACCTGGCCTCCTCGTCGATGACATGCACGTGGTGACCTGCCAGCAGCCAGAACAGTTCTTCCCACGACATATCGAAGGAAAACGACACGGTATGTGCGATCCGCAGCTGCCGACCGTCGACGAGATCCTCTGTGCCTCGGAATATCTCGTCGCGATGGTTGTGGTACATCGTGGTCAGGCCGCGGTGACCGACCTGCACGCCCTTCGGCTTACCTGTCGAGCCCGATGTGTAGATGACATAGGCGGGTTGGTCCGGATGGATGGGTCCAGCGATGCGGTGCGGCGCCACGTCCGGTGCGGGACGAACTCCAGCCAGGACCTCGGCGACCTCCGAGACGGCGAGGTCGACGACGCAGATCCCGGGTAGCCCGGCCACGACTTCGGCAACACCTTCGGCGCGGGCGTCGGCCGTGACGACCGTCCGGGCTCCGCTGTCGAGCACGATCTCCGTCAGCCGCGAAGCCGGGTGCGCGAGATCGAGCGGAAGATACGCGGCACCTGCGCGCATCACCGCGAAGATCGCCACGACGTGATCGGCGATCCGCGGCAGCATCAGGGCGACGAGGTCGCCGGCCTCGACTCCGCTCGCCACCAGATGCCGAGCAAGCGCAGTTACCCGGCTGTCGAACTCACCGGCAGTGAACGTTTCGGCGCCGCAAGTCAGCGCCGGCGAGTGCGGGGTCGCGGTGGCGCGTTCGGACAACAGCGTGTCGATGCTGCCCTGTGCCGCGCCGGGCAGAGGTATCGGTTCGCGCGGCGCGGTGAGCGCGGTCCGTTCCAGCTCCGCGTACGCACGCCCGGTCTCTGCCACCGTTGTAGCGACCCGCGCCCGAGCCCTCGCGAGCTCCTCGATCATGCCGGTGAGGTCCGCGAGGAGGGACGCGGCTGCCTCGTCGTCGACGAGATCGGGCCGGTTCTCGATCGTCACCTCCATACCACCCCTGCGGCTCCGGGGGTCGATGTCGAGCGTGATCGCGTAGTGGGTCGAGTCCGTCGCCTCCGCCGCCGAGATCCCCGCACGTTCGAACACACCGAATCGCGCCTCGTCACCTCCGACGTTGCGGAACACCACGAGCGTGTCGAACAGCACCCCGAACCCTGCGGCACGGGTGATCTCGCCGAGACCTGCATGGTGATGTTCGATCAGAGCACCCTGATCGACGAACAACCGGCGCAACGTATCCACCAAGGTCATGGACGAACGCAGGTGAACGCGGACCGGCACGGTGTTCAGTGTCAGCCCGACCATACGATCGACATCCGGCACGAGCGGGTCGCGTCCCGACACCGTGGATCCGAAGACCACATCGTCGCGTCCGGTCAGTCGGCGCAGAGTCAGTGCCCACGCGAGCGACATCACGGTCGACACCGTGACACCGTTCTCTGCTGCAAGAGCGACGATCTCGTCGCGCACCGAGTCGTCGAGCCGGCAGGTGACGCGATTGGGCAGCGACATCGTGCCGGGCACCGCGTTCGGTGCGAGCAGCGTCGGTTCGTCGAGATCGGCCAGGTGGAGTGTCCAGGCCTTCGCAGCGACCTTCGCATCGAGTCCCGCGAGATGACGCAGATGATCGGTGAAGTCCGCCGCCGGAACGAGCACACGCTGCAGTGCCGACGCCACCTCCCGATCGCCTGCCGCGTCCGCCGGGTACAGGCCGACGAGCATCTTCGCGACGCCGTAGAGCGTGAACAGTTCGGTGAACAGCACTCCCTGGGACCACGCATCGGACAGGAGGTGATGCTGAGTCACGATCAGCTGCCCGGCCGTATCCGGTGCCGTGACGAGCACCGTGCGCACCAGTGGTGCGCGGTCGAGCGTGAAGGGCCGAGCGAACTCGTCGGCAGCGATGTCATCGAGTCCGGCGAGGGATCCGGATTGCTTCTCTTCGATGTCGATCGTCACCGGACCGATGACCGCCACAGGTTCCGCGAACATCGAATGCGTGAATGCCGCAGCGAGGTTCGGGTATCGGAGAACGATGGCCGCCAACGCAGCGGCCAGTGCCCGGCGGTCGGCGGGCTCCGCGAATGTGAAGCGGTGCTGCACGTGATAGTTGTCCGCGGCACCGAGCCCGCCGCTCACGGACTGGAAGTACATTCCCCGCTGCAACGGGGTCAGCGGCAGAACCTGCTGCCACCCGGGGTACTCGGTGTCCACGCGCGCTCGGGCCGCATCGTCCATCTCGACGAGCTCGGCACGCGAGTGCGGTACGTCGTCTCCGATCGACACCCGAACTGCACGATCCACGAGTTCATCCAGGGTGTCGCACTCGAACACGTCGGCCACGACGATGCGCACCCCCCGGCCGGACGCCGCTGCCACGAACCGCACTGCGGCGATGCTGTCCCCACCGAGAGCGAAGAAGTTCGATCGCATGTCGATCTCGGTGCCGAGGACGTCACGGGCTGCGGCAACGAGATCCTCTGCGATCGATCCCGATGCCCGGTCGCCGGCGCCAGGGCGCGTCCCGCTCGGCGGGGCGGTGATCGCCGGCGCAGGCAGGCCCGCGCGATCGAGCTTGCCGTTCAGCGTGCGCGGCAGAGACTCGACGACAGTGATCGCCTGCGGCACGAATTGATCCGGCAGCGACTCCGCCAGTGCCTGCCGCATCCGGACCGGATCGGCCGCGGCAGCGTCACGGACAACGACGTACCCGAAGAGCCGGGACGATCCATCCGCGATCGCAGCCACCTTCGCGGCCGCGTCGGTGACCTCGGGCAACGCGCGCAGCGCAGTCTCGACCTCGCCGAGCTCGATCCGGAACCCGCGCACCTTCACCTGATCGTCGGTGCGCCGCAGGTATTGGATACGGCCGCGGCGTCTGCGTACCGCATCGCCCGTCCGGTACAGCCGCTCCCCCGGTCGCCGCGGGTCGGCGACGAATCGGGTCGCGGTCAGCCCCGGTCGGTTGAGGTAGCCCCGCGCGATCTGGGCGCCTCCCAGGTACAGCTCGCCGAACGCACTTTCGGGAACCTCCCGGAGGAGGTCGTCGAGAACAGTGGCTCGCACATCGATCCACGGTCCACCGATCGTGACCGGCGCACCCGCGGTGAGGCGGTCCGTCGTGGCCCACACCGTGGCTTCCGTCGGGCCGTACACATTCCAGGCCTCGTCGCTGACCGCGGTCAGTTGATCGGCCAGTTCGGCGGGCACCGCTTCACCACCGATCAGGGCACGCGCCGTCCGCACGCCGGGCACGGCCAGGAGCAGTCGCCACAGCGACGGGGTCGCCTGCACGACCGTGGCACCGGACGCCTCGATCAGCGCGGCCAGCTTCTCGGGGTCCACCACCGACGAGCGCGGAGCCACCACCACGGACGCACCGAGTGCGAGCGGACACAGCAGTTCCAGCACCGCGATGTCGAACGACACGGTGGTCACCGCCATCACCCGATCGTCACTGTCGATCCAGCCCAGCCGGTCCGTGGCATCCGCGAACGCCGCGAGGTTGGCCGAGGTGACCATGACACCCTTGGGTTTTCCGGTCGTCCCCGACGTGTGGATGATGTAGGCGAGCCGGTCGTCGGCGACGGGGACCTCCGGCAGCACGACCTCTGCCCGAATCTCCACGCCGGCCGCGTCGACTCGCACCGCGGGGAGGTCCATCCATCCGACGTCGTCGGCGGTCGCCGCAGACACCAGCACGCAGACCGGACGTGCATCGTCGAGCATGTACTGCAGACGATCGCGTGGATAGTCGACATCCAGCGGCAGGTAGGCGGCACCGCATCGCAGCACCGCGAGCAACGCCAGAGGCAGGCCGGCGTCCCTGCCGACCGCGACCCCGACCACCGACCCTGCACCTACTCCGCGCGCGGTCAGCGCGCGGGCGAGCGCCTCGACGCGGGCACCGGCCTCGCGATAGCTGGTCTCCGTCCCGTCCACGACGATCGCGGGGGCATCGGGTCGTTCCCCGACCTGGATCAGGAACCGCTGCACCACCGACTGCGGTGCACGCTCGCGCATCGGACCGTCGTGGGCATCGACACTGCCGAGCATCGAGATCGGCCGGTCCGGCTGCTCGACGATGTGGGTGAGCGTGACGAGGAGTTCGTCGGCCATGTGGGCGATCGTGTCCGCATCGAACAGATCGGCGGCGCCGCCCAGACGGATCTCGGTCGTCGTTCCGCTCTCACGGAGCCAGACGGAGATATCCATGCGCGCAGGCGGGTCGATCGGTTCGACGGGAGTGGCAGTAATGTCACCCAGTTCGATCGGCGCACCGAGGATTTCGTGTCCGACCATCGTCTGGAACAACGGGTGACGTCCCGCGGTGCGTTCCGGTGCGACCGCGTCGACCACACGATCGAACGGCACGTGCTGGTGTTCGAGCGCGTCGAGTCCGACAGCGCGCACGCGGTCGAGCACCCGTCCGGGTGTCGGATCACCGGTGAGGTCGATCCGGTGTACGGCGGTGTTCACCAGGTATCCGACGGTGTCCCGGAATCGCCCGTCCGCGAGAAGTTCCCGGTCGGATACCGTGGTGCCGAGCGGAATGTCGCTGCCCGCTCCGAATCGCTGCCACGTCAACGCGACCGCAGCTTCGAGCAGCATCAGAGCCGACACTCCGTGCCGGACGGATGCGTGTTTCAGTGCGTCGGCCATCGCGCTGTCGAGCAGCCGCACTGCATCGACCGACCTGTGCGTCGCATGCCGGGAGCGGGGCCGGTCGGTAGGCAGCTCGAGCTCGGAAGGAAGAGCGGCGAGCCGTTGTTTCCAGTGTGTCAACGACCGCTCGGTATCCGCCGAGCGTGTCCGGACTCGGTCTGCCCGAGCGAATTCAGCGAAATCGGGTGCGACAGAGGATAGCCGCGGAGTGCGGCCCGCCAGCCGATCCCGGTATGCCTGAGCCAGGGTGTCGAGCAGGATCGGCACCGACGCGCCGTCGACTGCGATGTGGTGGATCACGATGACGAGCGCTGCCCATCCGCGTCCGCGGAGCACAGTCGCCCGAGCAGGCACCGCGAATGTCAGATCGAACACCGAGTCCGGGTCCGAGATCTCTTGACGCACAGCGGAGTCGATGTCGAGTTCGGTGCTGAAGTTCCGCAGTTCCGGGATAGCCGACTCCGGCAGCACCCGCGCCTCGGGGTTACCGTCGGCCCCTGCGGGATAGCAGGTCCTCAGGACCGGGAAGTGCGCCACCAGGTCTCGCCATGCGGCCCGCAGCGCCGCCGTGTCCGGGGCATCGGACAGGGCGAGCACGATGGGGACATCGTGTGCACGGGACTGCTCGTCCATCCGGTGCAGGATCCACAGCCGCTCCTGCGCGGACGACAACATCGGCTCACGGGAGATGTCGTCCGGCTCGGATGCATCCACGACGGGGGCTGCCGGGGAAGCCTGTGCGCGCGCGGCGAGTGCCCGGGCCGTGCGCGCCGCGAAGATGTCGGCGACGGAGACGACGATGCCGTGCCGCCGCAGACCGCTGACCGCGCGCATCGCGACCAGCGAATGCCCGCCACGATCGAAGAAATCGTCATCGGGGAGCAGAGTGGTCTCGAGTACCTCGCCCAGTTGCGCGGTCACGGTATCGACGAGGTGCGGCAGTGCGGTACCGCCGGACGACGGTACGCGGGCGGCAACGGCCCGCGGCGGCAGGACGCCGATCGTGAGCGGAACGAACTCGGACGCAGGATGATCCAGTTTCGAGATCATCTCCGCGATCACCGCTGGGAGCGCCTCGACGACCTTCGACGCGGTCGTCGCATCCACGACGGCAGGGTCGTGGTCGACCACGAGACGGAACCGATCGCCGGGCGGCGCGAGCAGCGACAGCGGGTACTGCGTCGTACTGATGTTGCCGATACCGACGATATGTGTCGAGTCGGTGGAGTCGTCCGGGTTCGCACCGAACCGCGCAGGATAATTCTCGAACACCACCAGGGTGTCGAACAGACCGGTGCCGCCTCGTACGTTGCTGCAGGATTCGATCTCGGACAGCGGCAGGTGCTCCGCGTCGCCGAGGTCGTACTGGTCTCGTTGGCTCGCCTGCAGCACGTCCCGCAGCAGACGATGATCCATCCGCATCCGCACCGGAACGGTGTTGCTGAACAGGCCCACCATCGTCTCGACCCGTTCGAGGTCGGCGGGCCGGCCGGACACGGTCGTACCGAACACGACGTCGTCGCTGCCGACGAGCGCGCACAGGACGGCACTCCACGCACCTTGCACGACGGTGTTGACAGTGAGCCCGTTCGCGCGCGCAACCTCCGCGAGTTGCAGCCCGAGTGTGTCGTCCACCGCGACCTCGGTGGCCACCGGATGCTCACCGGTGCTGTCGCCGCGGGCGATCAGGGTGGGCTCAGCCAGCCCGGCCAGACGCCGGCGCCATGCTCCACGCAGTTCGGCGCGGTCGAGCCGGCGCAGCCACCGCAGGAAGTCGGCATAGTCGGGTGCGGGCGGCAAACCGGCCGTGCCGTTGGTGTACTGCCCGTCGTCGTACCGGCCGTGGTTGTAGACGTGCACCAGTTCGCGCAACACGATCGGCGTCGACCAGCCGTCGGTCACGAGGTGATGCGCATTGAGTACGAGTTGTGTCCGCCCGCCGGGGAGCCGGAGCACGTGCCCTGCAAGGAGAGGTCCCCGCTGCACGTCGAAGATCCGCTCGGAGGCACGCAGGCTGGCCTGTGCGGCGGCCGCAGCGGCAGCGCTCTCCGGCAAATCCCGAAGGTCGGAGACCCGCCACGGAATCTCGATCACCTGCGGGATCGTCGCGATGGGTTCATCGACACCGTCGAAATGGAATCCGGCGGCCAGGTTCCGGTGACGGGCGACGACAGCCGAGAACGCGGCACGCAACCGGTCGGTGTCGAGTTCGCCCGCGAGGTCGACGACCGCGGTCAGGACGTACGGGTCGTGTTCGGTGAAGCGAGCAGCATGTGCGAGCAGCCCCTCCTGCAGCGGGGAGAGCGGCAGGATCTCGGAGAGCGGTCCGGCGACCGATTCGAGGAAGGAGATCTGGCTCTGCGTGACGACGACGTCATCGCAGTCAGCGGCGCTCAACCCGCCGGGATGCAGTGCGGCGTGGGCGGCGAAACCGCTCAATGCATCCTCGAAGCATCGCTGCAGCTCCGCGACCGCCGCTCCGTCGAGAAGTTCACCGGCGGCGGTCCATTCGATGGACAGCACAGGCCCCGCCGGGTCGTCGTGGACGAACGCATTGATCGCCAGGACCTCGGTGAGCGTGCGGGTGCCCGGCTCCACCACGCCGAATGCGTCACCCGCAACCGTGCGCCAGTCCGGCCCCGACATTCCGGCGGGCTTTCCGAGATAGTTGAGCACGACCTGGGGCGCGGACAGCTCGGTGAGTGCCGCACCGGCGTCGTCCAGGAACCGCAGGACCCCGTACCCGATTCCGTTGTCGCGTCCCGCGCGGCGGCGGGCCTTGACCTCGTGCAGGATCTCGGCGACGACGCGTCCCCCGCCCAACGCTTCGGTCAGGCGCTCGTCGGTGTCGACGAACGCGGCAGGCACGGACACCGGATACTCGGTGGTGAACCAGCCGACGGTCGATCCACGGTCCGAACCCGAGTCCGCGTCGCGGCCGTGCCCTTCCGCCAGGACCGGGAAATCGCCTGTTGCTGTTCCCCGGTAGGCGCGCATCGCGACGGTCAGCGCCGCGAGCAGCACCTCGTCCGGTCGTGCCCGGTACATCGCGCACAGGGTGTCGACGACCGCGGCGGTGACCGCGGCTGTCGTGTTCGTTCGAGTCACCTGCGCGGTCGAATGGGTGTCGACGCCGGGCCGGAGTTCGGAGTCGACGAGCACGCGCGAGCCCGTCTCCAGAACCTCGCACCACATCGCCTTCTCGTCGACGTAGCGGTGCGCAGCACCGCGGGCGGCGAGATCCCTCGCGCGGTGCCGCCACGATTCGCTCGTCGTCGCCGGAAGTGCACGACCGCGGTAGGCCGCCACAAGATCGGTCAGCAGAATGCTCCAGGACACCGCGTCGACGGCGAAGTGATGGACCACGACGAGCAACCGATCGTTGCCGTCCGTCATACGAACGATGCTCACCCGCAGCAGATCGCCCGCCCCCGGTGCCAGTTCTTCGGCGCTGTCGCGGGCCCAGGAGGCCACCTCGCGCACGAAGTCGCCTGCGGAGACCGGCCCGCGCTCCCCGATCGTCACGGGCGCGGTGGTCGCGGCGGGAATGTCCACGGAGTCGTCGTGAACGATCATCCGCAGGGCGGGATGCCGCTCCCGCAGTGTCTGTACCGCAGCTGCCAGCGCCTCCCCGTCGATGTCGCCGTCGACCTCGACGGCCGTCCACTGCGAGTACGACGACACCGATTCGATCGAGTCGCTCCGCAGGACGTTGCGCATGATCGGCGTGGTCGGCGCCTGCCCGATTCCGTTGTCGTCGATCAGTGCCGCGGTGTCGTCGACCAGTTCGCGCGCAAGTGCCGCGAGTGTGGCCAGGTCCCGACCCGACAGCAGTTCCTTGGGGGTGAGGGCCAGTCCGTGCGCACGTAGCCGGCTGCTGATGCTGATCGCACCTATGCTGTCGCCGCCGAGCGTGAACAGGTCGGCGTCGAGCGACACGGATTCGACGCCCAGCACCTCGGCCACGACGGCGCACAGCGCGTACTCCGCAGGTGTACCGGGCTCGCGACCGGAGTCGCCCCGCGCAGATGCGCGATCGGAAGGATCCGGCAGTTGCCTCCGGTCGATCTTGCCGTTCACGGTCACCGGCATCTCGTCCAGGACCACGACCACGGACGGCACCAGGTGATCCGGGACCCGGGTCAGCAGCTCGCGACGGACGTCGTCGCCGGACAGTGCGGCATCGTCTGACACGACGTATCCGACGAGCTTTGCGAAGGGCCCTGCCCCGTGCACCACGGCGACCGACGCGGTGACCGAACCTGCTTGTGCCAGCGCAGCTTCGACTTCGCGAAGTTCCACCCGGTGGCCGCGGATCTTGACCTGGTCGTCGACGCGACCGCGGTATTCGAAGCCGGTCTCGGGATTCCAGCGGGCGAGATCGCCCGTGCGGTACATCCGGCCACCCGACGCATCGAAGGGATCCGCCACGAATCGATCCGCGGTGATCCCGGGCCGATCGAGGTAGCCGCGCGCAAGTTGGGGGCCGGACAGATACAGCTCACCGGCCTCCCCGTCCAGGACCGGATGCAGCGCCGCATCGAGGAGGTACGCCGCGGTACCTTCCAAGGGCATACCGATGTGGACGTCGGGGCCGGTCACGTCCGCCACGATCGCATCGACGGTGGCTTCGGTGGGCCCGTACATGTTGTAGGCGCGGGCTGCACTCCGTCCGAGTTGCTCGGCGAGCCCAGAGGGTAGCGCTTCACCACCGACGACGATCGTATCGACCCGGTGACCCGTATCGGTCGCGGACGAGGGCGGGAGCAGACCCGCCTCGAGAAGGAACGCCGCCATCGACGGGGTCGTGTCGACGACGTCGATCTCATCGTGGGTGAACTTCTCGATCTGCAGATCGGCATCGCGCTGAATATCACTGCCGTACAGATGAATATGGTGACCGCCGACTATCCACATCAGCGGATCGAGTGAGGCGTCGAACGCGAACGAGGTGGTGTGGGCGACGTGCAGCCGACGTCCACCGGCTCGCGCGCGAGCATCCGCGTGCACCGTGCCGCGTTGACGATGCACGAGATGTGCGAGCCCTCCCGAGCGGACGACGACCCCCTTCGGCGTCCCTGTCGAGCCCGAGGTGAACAGAACGTAGGCGGCGTCGTCGGGGTGCGGAGTTGCCGCCCGCTCGTGGTCGCGCAGTCGTGTATCGGGGAATGAATCCAGTTCGAATTCGGTTTCTTCCGTCCCCAGCCTGACCGTCTCGCATGCCGCCTTCGTCACCGGCGGCTCGTCGGCGCACAGCAGCAGGGAGGGTCGGGCGAGCTGGACGAGCCCATCGAGACGTTCGGTGGGGTACGCCGGATCCAGCACGACATAGGCGGCGCCGGCTTCCCAGACCGCGAAGATGCACGCGACGATGTCCGTGGTCCTCGGGAGGGCAATCGCCACGATGTCGTCGGGACCGACTCCGCGGGAACGGATCAGGCGCGCCAGGCGGTAGGTGCGCGCTGCGAGATCTGCTGCCGTCACGTCGTTGTCCGAATCGGAGAGCACGATGTCGGCGGGGTGCGCGGCCGCCATGTCCGCGAACATGTCGGTGACCGACCGGATACCGGCCTGCGGGAGCGCAGCGGGGGTCCACTTCTCGTCGATACCGCGGGAGCGCAGGCTCATCGTGCCGAGCGACGGGCGCTCGGGCGCGCACAGTGCACGGATGAGCCCGGCGAGGCTTTCGGCCCGGGCGTTCACCTCGGCCTCGGACACGACCCGGGCGTCGACCTCGAACCCGAGCATCATGCGTCCACCGTCGATGGGTGTCGCTGTCAGACCCAGTTCCTCCGGCGGTCCGCCCGCGACGTTGCGCAACGTTCCGACTGCTCCGGCGAAGTTCAGATCGAAATCGAAGGCCTTGAGATTGATTCCCACACCGTGCAGGACGGCACCCGCTCCTGGCGCGGCCAGATCACGTACGAGGTCCTCACCGCGGTAGCGCTGGTGCTCACGTAGTTCGCTCAGAGCGGTCGCGGCCGACGACCCCAGCATCGAGATGTCGTCGGACAGGGACACCGACACGCGCAGCGGCAGCACGTTGACCGCCATCGACGGTGTCGTGAGTGCAGTGCGCGTGGTGCGCACCATGACGGGCAGCGCCAGCACAACGTCGGCGGTCCCGTGCAGCCGGGCAACGAATCCCGCATAGGCACCGATCAGTACGTCTGCCCACGTGCATCCGCTGTCTGCGGCGATCTGCTTCAGCTGTTCCATGACCTCGGCATCGAGGATCGCCCGGGCAGAATGCGTCTGTGCTGCAGATCCGAGATCGGCTCCCCCGCGGCGGCCGTGCAGCTCCGGCAGTGGATCGAGACGCGCGGTCCAGTAGGCACGGTCCAGCGCCGCCTGCTCGGAGTTCCGGTACTCCACATCCTCGGCGACGACTTCGGAGATCGAACCGAAAGTGTTCGGGCGAAGCCGCTTTCCCGTTACTGCAGCGGTGTAGCGGGTAGCCAGCCTGCGGGAGATCATCGCCGCGGAGTACCCGTCGACGATCAGGTGGTGGTACAGCTGAACACACCACACCTGCGTCGACGACAAGCGGAGCAGCGTGTAGGTGAAGAGTTCTCGCTCCTCCATGTCCCTGGCAGCGCAGGCGGCGTCGGCGCGGATGCGGGTGACGGCCTCGTGTGCTGCCGCGTGCGGATTCTCCTCGTTGCCGAGGTCGAGGACGGGGATCGACAACGCCTGCTGGGGGGCGATCCACTGGCGGGGCCCGTCATCCGTGTCGACGAATCGCAATCTCATCGTCTCGGCCTCGGCGACGGTCTCCGAGATCTCCGCGATGAGCACCGGCAGATTTATCTCCACGCCCGCCGCGGAGCCGTCTATTTCGAGTACTTCACCCACCAGGTAGTACGGCGAATCCGGTTCGAGTCGTTGCGCGTTCCAGATCCCGAGTTGCGCGCCGGTGAGCGGCAGCAGCGTGGGCGTGGCAGTCGCGGCGGCAGCGGTCGGGGCGGGGTGCCCTTCGGTAAGTGTCATGCTCCCTGACTTTTCTTGTCGATCTTGCCTACCGACGTGGTGGGAAACTCGGTGACGAACTCGAAGCGATCCGGGATCGTGTACGCCGCCACCTGCCGTTCGGTCCGCAGAAATGCGCGTAGCTGAGACGCGGTGGGTGTCGCGGAGTCCGGATCGCGCCGGATCACATACGCACAGATACGTTCGCCCAGAGCCTCATCGGGAATACCCACGACGGATACGTCGTGGATCTCGTGGTGTGCCAGCAGATGGTTCTCCACCATCGCCGGCGCGATCTTCTCACCGCCCCGATTGATCTGGTCCTTACTGCGGCCCACGACCGTGAGGTATCCGCGAGGGTCGCGGACCACGATGTCGCCGGTGGCGTAGAACCCGTCGGCGGTGAACGATGTCCGGTTGTGCTCCGGCGCCCGGTAGTAGCCGCGGATCGTGTACGGGCCGCGGGTCTGGAGGTGCCCCGCCACGCCGTCGGCCACCGGCACGCCTGCGTCGTCGACGACCCGCACTTCGTCGTCGGGAGAGATGGGCCGCCCCTGCGTGGTGGTGACGGTCTCCTCGTCGTCATCGGGACGCGTGTAGTTGACCAGTCCTTCGGCCATGCCGAACACCTGGGTCAGTGAGCACCCGAGTTCCGGGGCGACCCGGCGGGCCGCCTCCTCCGGTAGCTTCGCGCCGCCCACCCACAGTGAGGAGAGCGACGAGATGTCACGATCGTGGCGCGCCGACGAATTCAGCCACGCGATCAGTACCGGCGGTACGAGTGCCGCATGGGTGACCGCGTGTTCCTCGATCAACCGCAAGCAGGTATCCGGGCTGGGGTCCGGGGCCATCACCACGAGCCCACCTACGGCGATCATTCCCAGCAGCCCCGGCGAGCTCATGGTGAAGTTGTGCGAGATCGGCAGTACCGCAAGCATCACCGAGGAGCTGTCGATGCAGCAGATCCGCGCGCTCTCCCGCACCGAGTACAGGTAGTCGTCGTGGGTACGCGGAATGAGTTTCGGTGTGCCGGTGGTACCTCCCGAGAGCTGGAGGAACGCCACGTCCGAGGGCAGTGAGCGGTCGACGCGAGGTAGGGGCGGGCCGGTTGCCCACGATTCGTCACCGATCGGGATCACGAAGGTCGAGACATCGGGGAAGTCGGTAGCGATCTCGGTTGCGAGGTCCCCGTACGAGGTGAGACCGAACTTGTCGACGGTGATGTACCCGCGGGCCGTTGCGGCCGTGCAGAACTGGCGGATCTCGGCGGAGCGGTGCGCGGCCAGCGCGAACACCGGCAACGCACCGATCTCGAAGAGCGCGAACACGACTTCGACGTACTCGACGGTATTCGGCATGTGGACTATCACGCGGTCGCCGCGGCCGAGCCCCCTGGCAGCGAATTCACCCGCAATGATCTGCACTCGCTCCGAGAGTTCGGCGTAGGACAGCGAACGCCGTGGGTCCACGACCGCCGCCCCGTCCGGATGGGCAGCGACCGTACCGGCCAGGAGCGCCGAATGCGTCTGTCCGATCCAGTATCCCTTCTCGCGGTACTGCGCGGCGAACTCGGCCGGGTAGTCCACCACCCCGTCGAGGTGGAGCGGAGCGATGGGCATGCTGGTGTCGACGGATAGCTTCGGGTGTGCCATCGGATCCCTCTCGGATCGGTCTGCAGCGGGAAGGTGATCGCCGGCCCGCTTCTGCATGTTCGCGTTCACGGTCACTGCCGATGCATGCTCCATGCATCCCACAGTTCGCAGTAGCGGCCACCACGTGCAATCAACTGCTCATGGGTGCCTGATTCCACAACTGTTCCATTGTCCACCAAGAGAATTCGGTCTGCATCCCGAGTCTGTCCCAGGCGATGCGCAACGACGAGTGCACTGCGGCCGGCGAGCGCCGCACGGGCTGCACGCTCGAGCAGCGAAGCGCCTGCGCTCCCGGCATCCGCGGTGGCCTCGTCGAGAATCACCATCGGCGGGTCGGCGAGCACCAGCCGAGCCAATGCAAGCTGCTGGGCCTGCATGGGCGTGAGCTGATGGCCGGCGTCCCCGACGACCGTGTCGAGTCCGTCGGGAAGCAGATCGAACCAGTCGCCGGCGAGCACAGTCCGCAACGCCGCCTCCATGGCGGCGTCGTCGGCGTTCGGGTTCGCCATGGCCAGATCGTCGCGCAACGATCCGGCGAAGACATGCACTTCCTGTGTGACCAGTGTGATCCGCTGCGCGCGCTCGGACTCCGGTACATCCAGGATGTCGACGCCACCGAACCGAATCGCGCCCGAGTCGGGCGTACGGACCCCGGCGAGCAGGGCCGCCAGCGTCGACTTCCCGGCTCCCGAAGGCCCCACGACCGCAACTGTTTCGCCGGGTGCGACATCGAGATCGATACCGCGGATGATGTCTCGTCCAGGTGTGTAGCCGAACGTGACGTTCCGCACTGCGAGCGCACCTCGCGACGGAAGCCGAGGCGTCCGGGATTCGGCAGTCCGGTCGGCACCGTCCACCCCGCCGCTCTCCTTCGCCGTACCTACCTCGATCACACCGACGATGCGTGCGAGCGACGCGAGTGCCGACTGCAACTCGTCGATGACGAGGAGGAGGTCGTCGATGGGGGCGAACAACCTGAGGAAGAGCAGCATTGCCGTCGTCGTGGCTCCCACGGTGAGTGCATCGGCGCCCACGAGGAGGAATCCGGCCACGAGAAGGCCTGCCATCACGATGAACTGGCCGGAATTGAGCCGCCCGTAGAACCGGTTCTGAACGATGCGGGCACGCATCGACCAGCGGACGACCTCCCACGAGTGGGATCCGATGCGGTCTGCGAGTCTGGGCGACAGGTCGTACGCGTGCACCGTGCGCAGTCCGCGCACCCCGCCCAGCACCTGTTGTGCCCGAAGCCCCATTGCTGCTCGTTCCGCCGCGTAGATCGCCGGCGCTTTGCGCAGGTACCAGCGGACCGCGAGCACGTAGATCGGGAGGGCCACCACGAGCACCGCAAGGAACCGCCAGTCGAGAGCGGTCAGCCCCACTGCGGTGAGCAGCACCGTGAACAACGATGTCGACAGTGCAGGCATCACCGTGCTGATCGCTCGGGACACCTCTTCGACATCGTCCGTGGCTCGCGATACGAGATCGCCGCTGCCCGCCGCCTCGACACGTTCGAGCGGCAAGGAGAGACTCGTCGTGAACATCTGCTCGCGCAGTCTCGCCAGAATTGTCTCGAAGAGCCTGGAAGACAGGATGACTCCGAGCGCGGTGAATCCGGCGAATGCAAGTGCCGCGCCGATCATGGCGGCACCGAGCAGCCAGATCCGCCCTGTCCCGCCTCCGTCGATGACGGCATCGACCATGCGGCCGAGTGCCCATGGCGGAACGAGACCGAGTGCAGCTCCGACGACCATGGTTGCCACGACTGCGACCAGGCGAAGGTGCTGCCCCTGCAGCGCGCGACGAACTTCGTGCCACACCGACCGCGCCTCGGCGATGGGGAACTTCGCTGATTCGGGACTCAATTGGGTGGTCATCGCGAAGGCTCCATCAGCGTCGAATCGATATCGCTTTCCACCGTCTCGGTGGCGGTGTGCGGTTCGGTTGCCTCTCCTGCGGCAGTGCCGAAACGCCACACGCTCGATGCCGCTGCCAACAGGGCCGGCGACGAGGTGAACACGACAGTGGTCTTTCCTGCCCGTGCAGCCGCGATGCGCCCGGCGACGGTCGCTTCCGTCACCGAGTCGACGGCGGTCGTCGGGTCGAGCAGTACGAGGATGTCCGGGTTCGCTGCGAGTGCCCGTGCCAGCGACACACGCTGACGCTGCCCACCAGACAGCAGCCGTCCGGCCTCTCCGACATCGGTGGTCAGGCCGTCGGGAAGCACCGCCACCACATCGTCGCAGGCCGCCGCGAATACGGCACGGGCCGCAGCGTCGTCGGTGACGTCGTCCGTAGCGGCGATGTTCTCGCCGATCGTTCCCTCGAAGAGATCACTCTCGTGCGGGGCGACCAGCAGGGTTCTCGCGCGAGAGTCATGGGGCAGATCTCGGACGTCCACTCCGCCGACGGTGATCACGCCGGCGTCCGGATTCGCCAGTCCGGTAAGCACATCGGCGAACGCGGAGGTGGTGGCCGCATCCGTGTCGACGGCGATGAACTCCCCTTCGGACACGCGGCGATCGACCTCGGTCGCGGTACCACACGTCACGCCGTCGAAGTGCAGTTCGAAGCCGTGCGGAGCACGCGCGGCAGCGGTGCTTTCGTTCGAGTACGGCGCCTGCAGCACCGTCAGTACGCGTTCTGCCGAGGCCAACGCCTGAGCCCAGATAGCACCGAAGTTCGCTGCGAACGCCTGGAGGGGGCCCATCACGAACTGGGTCACTGCCACCACGGTGATGAGTTGGCCGATGGTGAGTTCACCGCCGACCGCCATCGCTCCGGCAGCGATCGCGACTCCGGCGATGAACAGTCCAGTGACGATCTCCATCGACCCCAGGTAGCCCCCGCGTGCGACGTTCGCCTTGAGGGTGCCCTGCAGCGCGCGTTCGCTGGCCTCGAGGTATCGGCGTCCCGCCTCGCGTTCCGCGCCAAGGCCTTTGACGATCCTGAAGCCGCCCACGAGATCCGCGGCGGTACCGGCAGCTTCCCCTGCGACCTGCTGCTCCTGCATGCTCCGTCGGCGCAACGGCGAACCTGCACGGTCCATGACCCACAGCATCAGCGGCGCTGCCACCAGGATTGCGAGACCGAGCGGCCACGAGATGAACAGCAGAATCAATGCCGAGAAGACCACAGCGGCGAATTCGCCGAGGGGGTAGATGACGATCGCAACGGCCATGGCGAGCTGCCGTGCGTCCGATGTCGCGATGCTCAACAGCATTCCGGGTTGGCGCCGGGGTCCGCCCATCCCTCGTGCGTCGAGCATCCGGTCGGTGATCCTCGTCCGCACCTGGTGCTGGATCGACTGCATCCCGAGGAACCCGATGCGGGATCCGAACCGGAAGGTGAACGACACGAGTGCGAAGTCGACGGCGAGCACAGCGACCCACAGCACCAGTTGTCCCGCGTCGTTCGGGCTGATCGCACGGTCGATGGCCACACCCATGATGACCGGAACCAACGCCCCGCAGAGCTGGTGGATGATCAGCAGGAGGCCACCGGGCACCGTGTACCTCTTCGCAGCGAACATCGTTCGCAGCGTCAGCTCCCGCGGAGTCGTGGATTCCGTGACCTCTATGTGTTTGGTGCGCAGCGGTGACGCAGGCGCTTCGAAGAAGACTGGTAGTCGCATGTACTCGGCTCTCCTGGCCCATGACGGAGCCATCGATGTCGCGGCGGCTCCGAGCGGTCGGTATGTCAGCGTCGGTCGATACGTCGAGCCGGCGCAGCGCCCAGCACTGCGGATGGCCTGCCCCCCGTATTCACGCGCACGCAGAATCGGGTTCGTCGTGGGTGGAGTGCGGATACAGGGGCGTCTCTCTGCACGAATACTTCATCGGCACAACATGAACCGGGTATCACACGCAGAACCTGGACACGCCCCGTAGACACAATCCTCCCCTCGACCGGTATCAGTAATGGGAGCCTAACCTACCTTAGGGCGATCGGTACAGAGGTAGCTCGGGCGTGGCACATCGACCTGCCAGGGAAACGTCGATCACCCACTTTCGGCGGGAAAAGGAAGATGCCCTCCGGATGCGCCTTTGCGGGCGTACATCCGGAGGGCATCGTGCGCCTCGTCGGTGTTCTACCGAAACCGCGTCACCTGCGGATCCGCTGGAGAACAACCGTCACTCGTGAAGGGCCCCGGAGGTATCGAGCACCCATGCGAACTCGAATGCCACCTCGCGCCACTTCTCGTACCGGCCCGACACACCGCCGTGGCCCGCGCTCATCTCGGTCTTGAGCAGCAAGGGTGCATCGCCCGTCTTCGTCGCGCGCAGTTTCGCGACCCACTTGGCGGGTTCGACGTACAGCACGCGGGTGTCGTTGATGCTCGTGATGGCGAGGATCGCCGGGTAGTCCTTCGCCTCGATGTTCTCGTAGGGGCTGTACGAGCGCATGTACTCGTACACCTCCGGGTTCTCGAGGGGATTGCCCCACTCGTCCCACTCGATCACCGTCAGCGGCAGCGACGGGTCGAGGATCGAGGTGAGGGGGTCGACGAACGGCACATTGGCGAGGATGCCCGTGAACAGTTCCGGTGCCATGTTTGCGACCGCGCCCATGAGCAGACCCCCGGCGCTGCCGCCGTCCGCGACGAGCCGGTCGGGGCTCGTCACGCCGGTGTCGACGAGGTGCCGCGCGCACGCGACGAAGTCGGTGAAGGTGTTCTTCTTGGTGAGCGACTTGCCGTTCTCGTACCAATGCCGGCCCATCTCGCCACCACCACGCACGTGCGCGACTGCGAACACCATGCCGCGGTCGAGCAACGACAGTCGTGCGACCGAGAACCCCGGGTCGATGCTGGCCTCGTACGAGCCGTACCCGTACAGCAGGGCCGGAGCGTTCGCGGGCGTGCCCTTCTTCGCGACGATCGAGATCGGGATCTTCGTTCCGTCGTCGGCCGTCGCCCACTCACGTCGCTGTTCGTAGCGCGACGGATCGAAGTCGCCGAGCACAGGCTGCGACTTGCGTAGCAACAACTCCCCTGTGCCCACGGCGTACTCGTAGACACGGGTCGGAGTGATGAACGAGGTGAATCCGAGTCGGAGCAACGGCTGCTTCCACTCGGGATTTCCGCCCGGACCGACGGCGAACAGTTCTTCGTCGAATTCTAGTTCGTGGAGGTCGCCGTATCCGTCGGCGGTGAGCGGCCATACCGCGAGCCGGGTGAGCGCTTCGCGGCGGTAGCTCAGCACGAGGTGGCCTTCGAACGCCTCGACATCTTCGAGCCGGACGTCCTTGCGGTGCTCGATCAGCGTGCGCAGCGCCGACGGGTCGTCGACGGGAGCTTCCGCGAGGGCGAAGTTCTCCGCCTTCTCCCCGGTGCGGGGGTCGACGTCGTTGTGCAGCACCAGGAACCGATCCTGGCCTCCGACGACGGCATGCTCGGCGCCGTACTCGACACCTTCACGTCGCGGCAGCAGTATCCGGAACTCCCCCGTGGGGTTGTCGGATTCGAGAACCCAGCCCTCGGTGGTGATCTTCGATCCCACCCAGATCATGAGGTACTTCTCGCTGCGCGTGGCGCCGATCGACACCCAGTACCGCTCGTCGGGCTCGTGGAAGACTTTCACATCATCGTCGACGGCGGTTCCGAGCCGATGCCGCCACACGGTGTCGGGGCGCCAGGACTCGTCGACCGTCTGATAGAAGATGTGACTGTGGTCGAGTGCCCACGTGGCACCGGGTGCGGTGCCGGGGATCTCGTCGGAAAGGAGTTCGCCGGTGGTGAGGTCCTTGAATTTGAGCGTGTACCGCTCGTCGCCCACCACATCGGTCGAGTACGCGAGCAGCGTGCCGTCATGGCTGAGCGAGAACGCGCCGACCGAGAAGAAGTCGTGCCCCTCGGACTCCACGTTGCCGTCGAGCAACACCTGTTCGCCGGGTAGTTCGGTGCCCGCTGCGACCTCCGGCGGCGCCCAGTCGTCCGGGTCGGTGATGGGGCACCGGCACTGGATTCCGTACTGCTTCCCCTCGACCGTGCGGGCGTAGTACCACCACTCACCCATGCGGGTGGGGACCGACATGTCGGTCTCCTGTGTCCGCGACTTGATCTCCTCGAAGATCGACTCCCGCACCGGTGCCAGATGCGCGGTCTGCGCCGCGGTGTACGCGTTCTCGGCTTCGAGATACGCGATCACCTCGGGGTTGTCCTTGTCGCGCAGCCACTCGTAGTCGTCGACGAACGTGTGACCGTGATGGGTGCGCTCTTGCGGAACCTTCGCGGCAACGGGCGGGGTCGGGGAGGTCATCGTGGTCAGCCGATCCAATCGTCGAAGGACAGTCCGGAAATGCGTTCGTAGGCCTCGATGTAGCGCGCACGGGTCTTGTCGACGATGTGCTGCGGCAGTGCGGGCGGCGGCGTATCCGATGCGCGATCCCATCCGGATTCGTCACTGGTGAGCCAGTTACGGACGATCTGCTTGTCGAAGCTCGGCTGAACTTTGCCCACCTCGTACTCGGCCAGATCCCAGTACCGGGACGAATCGGGGGTGAGCACCTCGTCGGCCAGCACGAGATTGCCTGCCTTGTCGAGACCGAACTCGAACTTGGTGTCGGCGAGCATGATGCCGCGCTCGTAGGCATAGATCGAGGCGCGGTCGTAGATGTCCAGGGTGTCCTGGCGCAGCTGCATCGCCAGGTTCAGTCCGATCTTCTCTGCAACCTGTTCGAAGCTGACGTTCTCGTCGTGATCGCCGAGATCGGCCTTCGTCGCGGGCGTGAAGATCGGTTCGGGAAGCCTGGATGCCTCGACCAGCCCCTCAGGTAGTTCGACGCCGCATACCGATCCGGTGGCGTTGTAGTCGGCGAGACCGGACCCGGTGAGGTATCCGCGGGCCACGCACTCCACCGGCACCATCTCGAGACGCTTGACGATCAGCGCGCGTCCGAGAACCTCGGCGGGAATCCGCTCGTCGTCGGGCTCGCCTGCGAGGTGATTGTTCGCGTCGAGAAGGTCGAAGAAGAACACGCTCATCGCGGTGAGGACCCGACCCTTGTCGGGGATCGAGGTCTCCAGGATGTGGTCGTAGGCCGAGATCCGGTCGCTGGCTACGAGCAGCAGGTGCTCGTCGTCGACGATGTAGAGGTCGCGGACCTTGCCGCCTGCCAGGTGTGAGTAGGACTCGAGTGAAGGACGCACGATGACACCCTAGTGGTCGACACCGACTCGTACCGCACGCCGTGGCGTATGTCCCATCGACCACAATTTCGAGAAGAGGCCACGAAGATCGCTCCCCCGGACGACGACGCGGCAGAACAAGGGAAGGTGTGATGGCCGTGTCGGACCGTGTGGACGTCGGCTTCCGGTCGGAGCGAGGACCGATCCTGATCGCTCTGATGCTCGCCACCGCGCTGGTGGCACTCGAAAGCACGATCCTGGCAACCGCGGTACCCACGATCGTCGACGACCTGGGCGGATTCACCCAGTTCCCGTGGCTGTTCTCGAGTTATCTGCTCGCTCAGGCCGTCCTCGTACCCGTGTACGGGAAGCTGTCCGATATCTTCGGGCGCACACCGGTCCTGTTGTTCGGTATCGGTGTGTTCGCTGCAGGTTCGGTGCTGTGCGCGGTGGCGTGGAGCATGCCTGCGCTGATCGCCTTCCGCGCCTTGCAGGGGATCGGGGCGGGCGCGGTGCTACCGATGGCGCAGACCATCGCGGGTGACATCTACACGGTGGCGGAGCGCGCAAAGGCCCAGGGTTATCTGGCCAGCGTGTGGGGAATGTCGTCGATTGTCGGCCCGACGGTCGGTGGGGTGTTCTCCGATTTCATGTCGTGGCGGTGGATCTTCTGGGTGAACGTGCCGCTGTGTGCGGTCGCGGCGTGGGTGCTCGTGCGCAGTTTCCACGAGTCGAAACCCGATGGACCGCGACGCTCCGTGGACTGGGCAGGCGCCACCACGCTGGCCGTCGGAGCGGCGCTGGTGATCCTCGGGCTACTCGAGGGCGGGCAGTCGTGGGCATGGGTGTCGACGACGAGCATTGCGATCTTCACGGCCGGTGCGGTCCTGCTCGTGTCGTTCGTCGTGATCGAGACGCGGGTGCCCGAGCCGATCTTGCCGGTGTGGGTGCTGACCCGCCGGGTTCTGATCACCACCAGCGCGGTGTCGTGCCTGGTCGGCGCAGTGGTGTTGGGCCTGACGTCGTACGTGCCGTCGTTTGTACAGGGTTCGCTGGGCACCACCGCTCTGGTCGCCGGGTTCACACTTGCCGCGATGACGCTCGGTTGGCCGATAGCGGCCGCGCAGTCGGGACGCCTGTACCTGCGTCTCGGATTCCGCACCACAGGCCTCATCGGTGCGGTCCCGCTCCTTACCGGTACCACCCTCCTGACACAGACGGGTCCGGATTCGGCACCGTGGCAGGTCGCGGGCTGCTGCGTCGTCATCGGTCTGGGCATGGGTCTGATCGCGAGTCCATCGCTCATCGCCGCCCAGTCCAGCGTGAAGTGGGGTGAGCGCGGCGTCGTCACCGGCGCAAACGCCTTCGCCCGTTCGATCGGCAGCGCTGTGGGCGTTGCGGTGTTCGGCGCTCTCGCGAACGCTGCGCTGGCTCGTTCCGGCGCGACCGAGGGCTCCGCACCGAACTCCGAGCAGCTCGCCGCGTCCGTCTCTCCCGTGTTCACAGCCGTTCTGGTGTGTGCGCTCGTGCTCGCCGTCTGCGTAGCGTCGATTCCTAACCGTATCGGTCGAGACGAAAACCGTACTGGCCATGCGTAAGTGGTCGCGACAAGATACGAGGTTCGACCGCAGGTCCACCCTGGTGATCGGATATCGGCGGCGTGGCCTGCCGGAGGCCGGGTACGGCAACACCGGGGACATGCCCACACTCACTGACCGGGTGCGGGACCGATCTGGAACCGCGTGTTCCGTTCTGCCTCGTAATCAGGCACCATCTCTGCGGTGAGGACCAGACGCGGCGACAACAGATCCATCGACGACATCACGTACATCCCGCTCGGCTCGTCCGGCCACGCGTCGAGCCAGCTCCAGCATGCGACGGCGATGCAGGAGACGACGGACTACGAGTCATTGCGCGCAGCGATGGACGCGGAGTACTACTGGCGCGGGGTAACGGAGACGTTCATGATCGCGGACGACTCGTTCACCTCGGTATCGCGGGAGACCCGCGATCGTCTCGACATCTCCGCCGCAGTCATGGCGCGTGCCTCCCACTGGGTCAGCACTATCGAGCTGGCCACTGAAGGAGCGCACCTGTACGGGGCCCTCGTTGCCTACACGCAGGGCGTCGGCGACAGCTACTCTGCGATCGAGTCGTGGGCACGCACGACGAAGAACGCTCTGCGCCCCTGAGACATGACCGGCTCGTTCGTGCACGCCTGAACGGCCCCCGGATCAGGGGGCCGTTCAGGCGTGCGTTGCCGCGGGGTCGCAGCCGCGATGAAGTACTACTGCTGCGACTGGTTGGCGGGCAGCTTCTCGAGTTCCTCATCGATGGAATCGAGTGCGAGGAGAGCGGTTTGGTAGGTCGCCGCGTTGGCGTGCTCGACGGCGACGAGGTTACCCGCCTTCACTGCGGGCAGCTCCTTCCACAGCGGTGAGTCGAACAGTTCCTGCAAGGCCGGTGTAACCGATCCGTCCGCTTCGATGCCGTAGACGATCACGTCCGCGTCACCGAGGTTCTCCGGCAGCTGCTCGAACGAGAGGTACTCGCCGTGAGTGATTGCGGGGTCGGCCGGCGTGCCGGGGAAGTCGAAGCCGAGGTCGTCGAGCAGATTCGTGGTGTAGGACGACTTGTATTCGCGCATGTACTCACCGGGGTTCGTGCCACATTCACTGCACACCCCCGCGAACTTCAGGTTGCCGAGAGTACCGGCGTATTTCTCCGCGAGTTCCGCAGCGCGCGCGTCGTACTCGTCCTTGAACTCGCCGTACGAGTCGCTCACGTTCGCCGCATCGGCGAACTGTTCGCCGAGCTCACGCCATTCACCCGGAATGCTGGGGCCGAGGAACACCACCGGCGCAAGCGTTTCCAGTGCCGCCATGTCGAGCTGCTCTTGGACCATCGCCGGAACACCCATGATGATGAGGTCGGGGTCGGCCATGGTGACAGCCTCGTAGTTCAGGTCGGCGACCGACATGTCGGGAGCGACCTTCGGCAGTTCCTCGTATGCGGCGAGGGTTTCCTCGTCCATGTTCTCGGTCTCACGTGTCCACTCGCACACCGCGGCAAGGTTGGCGTTCGCCTGGATCAGAGGGAGCACCGCGTAGCCGCAGGCGACGATGCGCTGCGGATCGGCCGGGATCTCGATGGAACCGTTCTGCGCCTCGAATGTCCGCGTCTCCGAGGATGCCGAGGTGCCGGCACCTCCATCGGCAGTGTCGCTGTCACCGTCGCTCGAGCATCCGACCAGTCCGACAGCCAGCAAGGCCGCCGCGCCGAGCACTACGGCGGTGCGCCCCCGACTCCGTTCCAGAACCCGCATCGTGTGTCTCCCACATGTCACTACGCCGCGGCACGTTGCCCCGGTCACAATTGGTTAGGCTAACCGACATTACCGACCCAGGCCAAGCGCCCGGTTCATCCCGTTTCTACCGAAATTGCCGCCGCCTCGGATCCGGACTGCCGCACGACACGGCCCGAAGCGCTAGCAAAGGTAAGGCTAACCGTATATCTTCGTCACCGGTCGCGCGCAGCCGCCGCGTCCGACCATCCTCAACCGAAAGGTGTGAGCATGCAGGCACCGGTCGCCGCCGCTACCGCAACCGACCGGGCAGCACGGACCGCACCACCCCCGTTCGTGCTGTCCCGCCCCCACGGCACCGTGCTCGCCCACGGTGTTCGCGACCGCTTCGACTCCGCCCTCGACGCCGCATCCGCACTGCGCGCCGGACGAATCCGCACAGTCGTCGGCGCCCTGCCCTTCGCCCCCGACCACCCCGCAGCGCTGACCGCCCCCGAGGTCCTCGACCACATCTCCACCCCCTACACGACGGAAACTCCTGCGCTGCCTGCGATTCGGATCACCGGCGTCACCCCCGACGAAGATGAACACGTCGACCGCGTGACCACGGCGCTGGGATTGCTCCGCACCGACGACAACGCGCTGGAGAAAGTCGTTCTCGCCCGCGCTCTCACCCTCGAATCCGAGAGCCGCATCGCTCCCGAAACGCTTCTCGCCGCTCTGGTTTCCCGCGACACCGTCGGCAACGGCTTCGCCGTCGACCTCAGCGCGGCCGGTGCGCAGTGGTCCGGACGTCACCTGGTGGGTGCGAGCCCCGAGGTACTCGTCCGGCGCCGGGGCGACCTCGTCACCGCCCACCCACTCGCCGGCTCTGCACCCCGCAGTTCGGACCCCGACGTCGACCGCGCCACCGCAGAGGCACTTCGTGCTTCCCCGAAGAATCTGCGCGAGCACGCCCACGTCATCGATTCGTTGCGGGCTTCACTCGAGCCACTGTGCTCGGAGCTCGACATTCCGGATAGCCCGTCCCTCACGAATACTCGGCAGTTGTGGCATCTCGGCACGCCCGTGTCCGGTCGGCTGCGCGACCGTTCCGTCACCGGACTCGACCTGGCGCTCGCTGTTCATCCGACGCCCGCGATCTGCGGCACCCCGACCGGCCTGGCACACAAGATCATCCACGAACTCGAAGGCGACCGGGGATTCTACGCCGGCGCACTCGGCTGGTGCGACGAGAACGGCGACGGCGAGTGGATGGTCACCATCCGGTGCGCCGTCCTCCACCCCGACCGCACGACACTGACCGCCCACGCAGGCGGAGGCATCGTCGCCGACTCCGACCCGTCCGACGAATTGGCCGAGACCACAGTGAAATTCGGAACAGTGCTCGATGCCTTCGGGGTTCGTCGATGACCCGGCCGGTAACACTCGTCGTCGGCGCGGCCCAGGGTATCGGGCGGGCGACCGCCCTGACGCTCGCGGCCTCGGGGCATCGCGTCGCCCTCGCCGATCGCGATCTCGACGGAGTGCGCGAGACAGCAGCGATGCTGGACGATCCTGTTCCCTCGTATCAACTCGATATCCGCGACCGCGACGCCGTGGACACTGTGATTGCCCACATCGAGGGCACCCACGGCCCGATCGAGGGCCTCGCCCACGTCGCAGGCGTGTTCTCCGTTGCCTCGGTCCTCGACTGCGACCCGGACGAATGGCAACGCATCCACGACATCAATGTCACCGGGCTCCTCTCCGTGCTGCGCGCCGTCGGACGGGCTATGCGCGACCGCAAGTCCGGATCGATCGTCGTGGTCGGGTCGAACTCCGCGGGCGTGCCCCGCATGGGCATGGGAGCGTACGGATCCTCGAAGGCAGCCGCGACGATGCTCGTGCGAGTTCTCGGACTCGAGCTCGCGCAGTACGGGATTCGTGCCAATGTCGTCGCGCCCGGTTCCACCGACACGGCGATGCAACGCACGCTGTGGGCCGACCCGGACGACGACACCGGAGCGCAGGGCGCCATCGCGGGTGATCTCGCGCAGTTCAAAGTCGGTATCCCGCTGGGGCGCATCGCAGAACCGGTGGATATCGCCGAGTCGATAGAGTTCCTGCTCTCACCGCGTGCCCGGCACATCACCATGCAGACCCTGTACGTCGACGGTGGTGCCACACTCAGAGCGTGATCCGTCCCGACGCGCGACTCACACTGCGACGGGTAGCTCGACGCGGGCCTCCAGCGCAGCATACCGACCGCCCAGCGCGACAAGCTCGTCGTGAGATCCCTGTTCGGCGATCCTGCCGTGGTCCAGGACGACGATCTCGTCAGCGTCGCGAACCGTCGAGAGCCGGTGCGCGATGGTGATGGTGGTGCGCCCGTGTCGCGCGGTGTCGATCGCCTGTTGCACCAGACGCTCGGTTTCGTTGTCGAGCGCGCTGGTGGCTTCGTCGAGCACGAGAATCCGCGGATCACGGAGCAACGTTCGGGCAATGGCGAGGCGCTGCTTCTCGCCTCCCGAGAACCGGTGGCCGCGGGCCCCGACGACCGTGTCGTAGCCGTCGGGCAGGGACACGATCAAGTCGTGGATGCGTGCGGCGCGAGCGGCATCCTCGATCTCTGCGTCTGTCGCATCGGACTTCGCGTAGCGCAGGTTCTCACGCACCGTCGCATGGAGAAGATACGTCTCCTGCGAGACCACACCGACCAGCGCGGCGACATCGGCGAGCGCCATGTCGCGTAGGTCGACTCCATCGATCGTGACGCGGCCCGCCGCTGGGTCGTACAGACGCGCGACGAGTCCGCCGAGAGTCGTTTTGCCCGAACCGGTCTCGCCGACGAGGGCAACCTGCGTACCTGCCGGTACATCGAGGGTGACGTCGTCCAGGGCAAGACGGTGTGCGCCGTCGTACCGGAAGTCGACGCCCTCGAATCGCACTGCACCCGCGACCCGTTCGCGATCGACGTGGACCGGTTCCTCCGGGTCATCGATCTCGACGGTGAGATCCAGGTATTCGAATATCCTGCTGAACAACGCAAGCGAGCTGGTGACGGTGATTCCGACGTCGAGCAGGCTCATCAGTGGCCGGAACAGGGTCGATTGCAGACCGGTGAAAGCAACGAGGGTGCCGATCGTCATGCCGCCGGACGTAGCGGGCAGTCCGGCGACGAGATAGAGCACCGCGGGAATCGCGGAGAAGACGATGTTCATAGTGGCCATGCGCCACCGGCCGGACAGCTGCGCGTGCAGCTCGAGGTCGGCGAGATCGTCGGAGGTGCGCGCGAACTTCCCGGACAGCGCGGGCCCGGTGCCGAGCGTCTTGACCAGGAGTACGCCGCTGACGGACAGTCCTTCTTCGATCTGGGTCTGCATGTCGGCCAGCCGGCGTTGCTGACGCGCGGTGATCACGCGACGCATCCTCGCGACGCGGCGGGTGAGCCAGATGGCCGGCGGCAGCACGATCAGCGACAGCAGCGCCAGTCGCCAGCTGAGGATCGTCATCGCGACTGCGGTACCGACCACGGTGGTGACGTTGGAGGCGATGGACGTCGCAGTGGAGGTCACCACCGATTGCATTCCCCCGATGTCGTTGGTCAGCCTCGACTGGATCTCACCACCGCGGGTGCGGGTGAAGAAACTCAGCGACTGTCGTTGCAGGTGTGAGAACACGCGAGTTCGCAGATCGTGCATGATCCGCTGCCCGACGGTCGTGGAAATCCACGTCTGAGCGACACCGAGCAGTGAGCTGACCACGGTGACGGCGAGCATGCCACCCACCGTCCACAGCAGCAGGGGCACGTTCTGATGCGGGATCGCGTCGTCGATGACGGCGCGGACGAGGAATGGGTTCGCAAGTGAGATGACCGACGAGGCGACGATGAGCGCGACGACGACGGTGATCTGCCAGCGGTAGGGGGCGAACAGGGCGCCGATGCGCCGGAGGCTGACGGGTGATTCCTTCAGCTGTTCGATGTCCTTGGGGTCGACCTTGCCGCCGCGGCCTCTGCCGCCGCTGGGCCCGGGACCTGGTGGGGGCTGCATCATGCACACCACCTCGATTCATGATTCGTTCGTACTTAGTGAGGTTGCCTCATTAAGAGGCAGGCGTCAACTGAGGTATGGTGAACATCATGTCGGATTCCCCCGCCGTACTCCGCGACCTGCTGATGGCAACCACCCGTACGCTGCGGAAACGCTGGCACGAGATACTCCGTCCCTGGGAGCTGTCTCCTCACGAACATCGAGCGCTGCGAGTGATCGGAAGCGCCGACGAACCGGTACGTCTGGGTGTCGTCGCGAAGTCGTTGCGCATCGTTCCGCGCTCGGTCACCGAGGTCGTCGACCGGCTCGAATCCCGCGGTCTCACCGAACGCCTCCCCGACCCCGCCGACCGCCGCGCCGTATGCGTGCAACTCACCGACGACGGACGACGCATGCTGACAGAACTGGACACCGCGCGCGACGCCGACGCGGCAGAAGTATTCGACCGCCTAGAGTCGGCCGAACGCGCGGAACTCGCGCGCCTGCTCCACAAACTCACCGACGACCACAACCACACCGCGAGGGCAGAAAATTCCGTTGCCTCGGCGAACGACGGCCCGTAATCTCGTCGCACGTCATACCCGGCTCTACGAGGAGGCAGATCATGCTGCCGGTCACCGAACGCGATATCAGGTCGTCGTTCATCAATTGCTCGAAAGGTGACGCGAAGCGCCTGTCCGTCCCCGCCGACCTCGCCGGTCTGCCCTGGGAGGACCTCGATTTTCTCGGCTGGACCGATCCGTCGTATCCCGGTCGCTGCTACGTGGTGACCGAGCAGGGCGACCGCCTGGTCGGTGTTGCACTGCGACACGAGTCCGGTGGCCGTCGCCCCGCGCAGATGTGTTCGATCTGCCAGACCACCCACCCCAACGGGGGCGTACACCTCATGGCGGCACGCAAGACCGGCGACGCCGGGCGCCGGGGCAACACGATCGGCACCTACATGTGCGCCGACCTCGACTGCTCGCTCTACGCTCGCCGCAAGAAGACCCCGAGCGGGGGCCGCCTCTACCGCGACGACACTGCCGTCGACGACCGGATCGAACGCGTCCGGTCCAACCTGGACGCGTTCATCGCCCGCGTCGGCTCCTCCTGACGAGCCCGAAGCGTGTGACGCGGCCCCCATTGTCTGTCAGAGCTCCGGCAGTTCGTAGTGGTCGGCGATCAACTCCACCGTGCGCGCCTGTACCCGGCGTGAATAGCCCATGACGACGAGCATCACTTCGTCGACGCTCGTCTGCGCGTGCAGGTGTTCGAGAACGTTGGCGACCTCGGCGCCGGTGCCGTGAACGAAGCGCTGCGTGTATGCGTCGAGGATGTGTTGCTCCTGCGGCGTGGCGGGGTAGGCCTCGACTTCCTCGGGCGGGAGCAACGAGTAGGTCTTGCGCTGGAGCATTCTGAGCATCGCCATGGCTGCGGATGCCGACTGACGGCGGGCTTCCTCGGGATCGTCGTGCGCAACCACCCCGACGCTGACGAGACTGTGGGGTTCATCCAGCATTTCGGATGGACGGAAGCTTTCCCGGTACAAGCGCATGGCGGAGACGATGTCGGCATCGCCGAACTGCAGCGCGAAGGCATACGGCCGTCCGAGCCGGCCCGCCAATTGAGCCGAATACGGTGAGGAACCCAGAATCCAGACCTGTGGACTCGTCGGGCGCGATACCCGATTCTGCTCGGCTTGCCACGGTCCGGGCACGGCGTGCACGTTCCGATACGGGTGATCCTGCGGGAAATCGTCGCCCAGGAAACCGAGTAGTTCCAGAACTTGTTGGGGGAATTCGTCGTTCGCGCTTCGGCCGCGGCGCAGTGCCGCAGCGGTCGGTGCGTCTGTGCCGGGTGCTCGCCCCAGCCCCAGGTCGATGCGGCCGGGAGCAAGCGCCTCGAGCATGCCGAACTGCTCGGCTATCACCAAGGGCGGGTGGTTGGGGAGCATGATCCCCCCTGCACCGAGACGGATGCGTTGGGTCTCGCCGGTCAACCGGGACAACATCATCTGGGGCGATGAGGTCGCTGCAGCGGGCATCGCATGGTGCTCGGACATCCAGAACCGTTGATATCCGCGGCGTTCTGCAAGCTGGGCCAGCGTGATGATTTCCGAGAAGGATTCCTGGGCTGTCCGACCGACGGCGGTGTGCGCGTTGTCGAGGACGGACAGGGCGAACGGGGCGGTGCCGGAGGGGGGAAGCGGGATCATGCATCGTCTCGATTCTCACGGTTAAGTGATTATGTTGGCGTGATTCGATGCTACCAGTGAAGTCACGGAAAAATTCGAGTGATACCGTGATAAGCGTGACAAGGAGCCCACTCCCGCCGGCGCCGGGAACCGACGACCATGTCAGTCTCGCGTTGGCCAACAGCACGGTGAGCCTCCCCGGGGGACGCGGGACGGACGAACTGGGTTCTCCCGAAGACGCCACCGCGTGGCTGGTCGCCCACGGACTTGCTCCCGAAGGGACCGCCCTACTGACGTACTGTCAGAATCAACTCACCGGTCTGCGGGATGATCTGCGTTCGGTCTTCGCCGCGCACGTCCGGGGCCACACTCCCCCGGAAAGTGCCGTGGACGGCGTCAATCGGGCACTGACGAAAGTGCCCAGCGCCCCGTTGTTGCGGTACGACTCCAACCACGGTTTCCACCGTGTCCCGGAGCATCCGGTGACGCAACTCGTCGAGCATGCGATGGCCCAGGTTGCCGAGGATGCTGCCGCGCTACTCACCGGTGAGCGGGCAGCCCTGATCTCCCAGTGCGAAGCATCACCGTGTGACCGCTTCATGCTGCGCACCCATGCTCGGAGGCATTGGTGCTCCACTCGGTGCGGCGACCGCGTCCGTGCCGCACGGGCCTACGCCCGCAAGCAGGACCGAATCACCGTGGAGTGAACTGCAGCGACCGAGATTCCGCGGCGGAATTGCCCAGCTGTGGTCGCTCATCGTCGCGGCGTCCCCGGAAAACTCACGGAGCCATCGGAGTCGGAGGCACGCGCAGCGTGCGAGTCGGGGGAACCGGATGCACTTCTCCCGGTGTGCCGAAACGACCACACTGCCGTACCGATCACCGCGACGACCGCAGACACAGCGACAACGACGATGTTCGACACGCTCCTCCCGAAATCGGCAGCCCCCGTCTCGATCCGGTACTGGACGGCGATGGGCAGCAGACCTCCCGCCTCGGGATCACGGGCAACGACGAGCAGCAACCCACCGAGCACAATGGACAACGTCCCGGCGATGATCGCGTGCCAACTGTTGCTCCAGCGCCCGACGGTGAGTTCACGCGGAGTCAGAAGTACACGCAGTTTGCCCGACCATCGTTTCCAGACAAGTGCCAGCAGCAGCAACGGCAACGCCATACCGGCCGCATAGATCGCGAGCAGAATGCCCCCGTAGACGGGATTCGCCCCCACAGCGGCAACCATCAGAACCGAACCGAGGATCGGGCCGGTGCACACTCCGGCAACTCCGTACCCGGTGCCCAGAATGAAGACGGTCCATGCACGTCCGGCGTCCCCGGCCTGCCCACTGCGAGACAACCCCGGGATCGGAATTCCTGCCAGCTGCACGAGACCGAAGACGATCACCACAGCGGCAACGGCCGTGAGCAGCAGCCCGCGGTTGTCGTTGAGGAATGCCCCGGCGGTACCGGCGAACACGCCCAGCGGGACGAGTGTCGTGATCAAGCCCAGATAGAACACACCGGTGCGTGCGACAAGGGTGGCCGGATGCGAGAACGCATAGGCGAAGAATGCCGGCAACAGCATCACCGAGCACGGCGACAACAAGCTGAGCACACCACCGAGAAACGCGCCGAGGTATCCGATGTCCATCAATTGTCCTCTGCAAGCTGCGAATCGAGGATCTGCTCGAACATGTACACGGGTTGCGCTCCCTGCAGGACTTCGTCGCCGACGATGAACGTCGGTGTCGCGGTCACGCCGAGGGACCGGGACTCAGCTCCTTCTCGTCGGACCGCGTCCGCGAGCGCGGGATCGTCGAGCGCCGTGGTGAACTCGGCGACGTCGAGTCCGTCCACTCGGCCGGCGAGGCCGATCAGCGTGTCACGGTTGTAGTCCTTCGACCCGGCAACCGTATGCACGAATATCTCGTGGTTGAACTCCCAAAACAGGTTCTGCTCCGCCGCTGCACGTCCCGCGATCGCAGTGCTCTCGGAGTGGTCGGTGAGAATGGGAGTGTCTCTCCACTCGAAGCGGACGTGACCGGGTTCGATGTACTTCTCGAACAGGGTCGGGAACGTCTCGACCGCGAAGACTCCGCAGTACGGGCACGTGAAATCCGCGTATTCGATGATCACGACTGGAGCGTCGACGTCGCCGATCGCGAAGGCATCGGCCGCGTCACGGCGGGCGAGGTCGGACAGTCGACTCGACTCGTCGGCCGAGTTCGAGGTCGTGGCCGAATCACCGTTGTTCGTCTGCGAGCCGATTGCGACACCGATGGCCAACAGCGCAACAACGATCGCACCGATGCCCATGAGCTTCCAGGGAAGTGGACGAGTGGAAGTGGTCTGCTCGGAGATCGTCTTGCTCCTAACCGATCGAGGGACGAGGCGTGAGCGCTCTGAGGCGGAACCGAGACAAGGGCGTTCTACGTGCCGTGTGGCAGAGACGAGACCGAAACCCGGACCTACTATGCAAGGTAGTCGACTATGCAAGATAGTCAACTATCGGGCATAGTAGAACCATGAGTCGCCTCACCTGTTGGACGAACCGGCAGAAGTTGTCGCTCGATCTCGCCGTCCGCGCTCTGCGCACATGGGGTCCCAGGCAGATGATCACAGCAGCCGTGGCGGCCACATCTGTCGGCGCAGTCGTCGGTGTGGCCACCGTCCTGATCCCGAATCCCGTTTTCACACGCGAAATTCCACCAGTGCCATGGAACTACCCGGCCTGGCTCGTCACGTCGATCCTGGCCGGGATCCTCATCGCCACCTACGTGCACCCCGTCGGGAGCGCCCCCGACGAGCACGCGCCGGAGCATGCGACCGGCAACAAGGGTTCGGACCGATCCAGCGGCCGGCTCGGCGGCGCCGCCGGAGTCCTGGCCTGGTTCGCGGTGGGCTGCCCCGTCTGCAACAAGATCGCGCTTCTCGCCCTCGGATACACCGGGGCGCTGACCTGGTTCGCGCCTCTCCAGCCGGTGCTGGCGATCACCGCGCTGGTACTGTCCGCTCTCGCGGTGCTCTGGCGCTTACGAGGTCAGGTCGCATGTCCCATCCCCACTACAGAGAAAGTGGCGACGTCATGATGTCCGGCGACCGAGGGCGATCCACTGAACCGATGCGACTGGGCGCGCTCGAACAGCAGGTCATGGATGTGCTGTGGGACCAGGGGCCGTCCACGATCCGGCAGGTGATCATCCGTCTGGGAGACAACTTGGCGTACACCACGATCGCCACGGTCATGACCAACCTCGAGCGCAAACGCCTCGTCCGCTCGGAGAAGCAGGGTCGGTCCGCGTTCTACACGCCGTGCCACACGCGCGAGGTGCACGCAGCCCAGCTCATGGAGCAGGCACTGTCGACGAGCAACGACCGCGTCGCATCGATCGTGCACTTCCTCGACGCGATCGATCCGGACGACGCGCAACGGCTGCGCGACTACCTTGCGCAGCGCGGAGATCACCGATGAACGCGATCGGGCCGGCGCTGGTCGCCCTCGTCCTGATCGCCGCCTCGCTGGGTGGGCCGGGTCTCATCCGTGCCGCTGCGCCGCTGCTGATGCGTATTCCGCGCACGGCGATCCTCCTTCTGACCGGCGGTCTGCTGCTGTGGTTGCCGGCAGTGGCATCGCTCAGCCTGATGACAGCCTGGCTGGTCACCGGGCCGAGCCTTCTGCCCACACCTCTGGCCGATGTCTGTCAGCAGTGTCTCGATGCCGCGAACCCGTTCGCCGCGGCCACGGTGGACACAGCGTTTCCCGTGCTGCTGCTCCTGTTTCTTCCGGCGCTGGCGCTGCTCACGCTCATCGGTGTAGGCGTACCTCGGTGGATGCGCCGCGTCCGCGCCACCCGCTCTGCCGCCCACTCTGTGTCCGATCGGGCTCGCAGCACATATATAGACGGATATCGCGTGCTGTTGCTTCACGATCAGCGCCGGCTCGCGTTTTCCCTGCCGCCGCGCTCGGGCGGCATCGTCGTCTCCGACGCACTGTGCGAAGCGCTCGAGCCCGACGAGCTCGCGGCAGTTCTCGCGCACGAGCACGCTCATCTGCGACAACGCCATCACCTTGTCCTGACCGTCCTCGACACCGTGGCCTGGCCGTTGCGGCGGGTGCCGTTGATATCAGCGATTGTCGATGCCGTGCCGCACTATCTGGAGATTGCTGCGGACAACGCGGCACGCAGTCACGCCGGGACACCCGCGCTCGCGAGTGCGCTACTCGAGCTCGGTGCCCCGGACAGTGATCTGAGCGACCCGTCGGGATACCCGATCGCCGGTACGGTGCTGCATGCGACGGGTCCCGACCGGATCGGGCACATCGTGGCGCCGGCCCCCATTCGTTCTGCCGTGGTCCCGATGTCGGTGTTGGGCATCCAACTGGCTCTGTTCGCGATCGTCGCGGCTGCCGTACACGGGCCGTACCTCCGTGTGGCCCTTGCGGGCTGCGGCCTGTCCACATAGCCCCGTCATGGCGCCGACGACTGCACCGGCACCTACGAGAGCGAACTGATCGCAGCCGAAGCGTGAGGGAAGATCACGTCGTCCGCGAACCGGCGAATGGCGTCGAGCCGGGCCTGCGGATCGGACGGGTCGACGCCGTACATGCGCCACGGCGCCACTCGCACCCGGGTGACCCCGATGCCGGCCAAACGACGGTACCCGTCGACGTCGGAGACATCGGTGGGCGATACATCGATCTCGAACGGAACATCCGCGCGGCCGAATTCGGAACGCAGCTCCGACAGCCGCCCGATCGCCGACGTCAGCTGCGCGACATCGGTGTTGACCGAGATCCAGCCGTCGCCCAGTCGCGCCGCACGCCGCAGAGCTGCCTCACTGTGCCCTCCACCGTAGATCGGAACAGGCCGGTCGGGTGCAGGGCTGATCATCAGCCGTTCGAATTCGTAATGCTTGCCATGGAATTCGACCCACTGTGGACCTTCGCCGGAACACACCGCCTTCACGATCGCGATGGCTTCGTCGGTGCGAGCACCACGAGTGCGCATCTCGGTGCCGGTGAACTCGAATTCCTCTGGTATCCACGATAATCCGATCCCGACGGCGATGCGGTTCCCCGACATCACCGCCATCGTCGCCACCTGTTTGGCGGTGAGCAACGGATCGCGCAGCGGCAGCTTCAGTACATTTGTGTAGAATCGCACTCGCTGCGTGACGGCAGCCATCGCGGTCATCGCGATGAAGGGATCCGGCATCGGTGTCTCGGGAGCCCACATCCTCTTACCATCGGGTGAATACGGATAATCGGCCGAGACCGTCTCGGGGTAGAACACCGAGTCGGGCAAGGCAATCGCGTCGTAGCCGCATTCGTCGGCGACGCGGGCGAACTCCGGCAGGTCGCCCGCTTCGATCATCGCCGCGGGCAGTGCCCATTTCATGGGCCCTGATCTCTTCGTGGACACCAAGCTCACAGCTTGACCACACGCGATGTCGGGATCGGATGAGAATCGGCCTTGATCCAGCGCATTGCCCATGTGCCCTCGGCGTGCGAGTCGGTATCGATCCAGTTTCCGTAGCCGGGATCCTTTGCGGCGACGACGATGGTCAGCGTGCCGTCGTCATTCAGTTTCGCGGTGTGATTGTTGATGTAGATGTTGGTCCGGTTGTAGTCGAGCGACTCGACCCAGAAATTCTGCAGCACGAAGTTGAAGTACTCGCAGTTCGGCACCTCGGTCTCGATCACCCAGGCCTCATCGGCGGCGAGCTTCCAGTACCCGTGCAGATAGAAGATCGTGGGGTCGCCGCCGGCGTTCTGGAACTGCTCCTGGCCGCGGTCGAAGATCTCGTTGGGCTGCGGCTGGAATTTGCGCGACCACTCGAGGAATGTGTTCGCGGAGCCCCGGACCATCCCGATCGCCTTCCCGAGGCGGTCGGCCATCTCCACGGAACTCAACGGCACGAATTCACCGTCGGGGTTCAGACATTCGATGGACAGTTCGGCGGGAACCTCGCTGCGCCGGTCTCGGTAGGTCTGCCGGATGGAGATGAGGTTGCTGTCCGGGGCCAGCGGCAGCCACGACCCTTCCGCGGGCTCGTCGACGCTCGCGATGAACGTGAATCGGCCGTGTTCGTCGACGTCGAGGTCATGACCGTGCAGGTCGCCGGTCTGCAGCATGGAACCGTCGATGTGGTAGCGGTTGACCCGCGACCCGAACGTCACGAGCGGCACGGTCCCCCGTGTGCCGGTGATCCGGTAGGTGTACCTACCGGAGATGTTCGCCCGCATGTACAGGTTGTCGGGATTGTCGGCGCCGATCTTCGTCATCATGTTCGGGTTCGGGGCCGACGTGAATTGCGGCCACCGCGGATCGGTGTATTCGACGCAGTTGATGGTGGCGTATCGGAGCAACCGGCTCAGATAGCGGACGCCCTCCGCCTGAGTCAGTGAATCCTGTGGAACGATGTCGTCCTCGAGGATCTTCCCGACGTCGAGCAGATCTGTGCAGAACTTCTCCCAAGTGGGGTTCATACGACTATTCCTATTCTGATCGATGTGTCGAATACGTTCATGCCGTGGGGGCAAACTTCGCCTCGACGTCGGCTGCGCTCACGCCGAACTCCTCGAGCGAATAGCGGTGCGACGGACGGCGATGGCTGGCGAGGCTCGCCTGGTGCGATGCCTCCACCGCAGATCGAGCCACGTCCGTGAAGGGCATGGCGAATTGCGAATAGATCTTCTCGACGGTGCCGACCGCGTCGGAGATGAACTCCTTGTAGTCGACGTCGATGAACTGATCGGGGTTGTAACGGGTACGGGCACTGTTGAAGTTCGCGTTTCCGCGCGCCCACAGGTCCAGTTGGGTGCGCCCGATGGCCGGCCGGTCGAAGGCCTTCGACATGTCGTGGCCGCCCTGCTCTGCAAGGCTGAATGTGGACGCCATCGACGTCAGCGGGTCCCGGAAGGTGCGAACGAACAGCGCATCGGGGTACACGGACATGATCTCATCGATCGCGAAGACATGGCTCGGGCTCTTGAGTACCCACCGCCGGTCCGCGTCGTGCAGCCCGATCAACTGCAGGTTCTTCTTGTGCCGCGCATACGTTTCGGTCCAGTCCTGCTCCGCGAGCCACTTGGTGTAGCTCGGTACGTATGCGACGGTCTCGAATGCGGTCGAAAGCATCGTCTGCTGAAGCAGACGCCAGCATTCCTCGACCTCTTCAGACCCCATGAAATGAACCTTCATCAGGTCCGCCTCGTTGCGTTGGCGAGCCCGGTAGAAGGCGTCGGAGCGCAGGTAATCCTCGTTCTCCGACCACTTGTCGCGAGGCGGACGCGGCTGAGGGGTCTCGGCGAGCCACATCTCGGCACCCTGATGCGCCGGGTCAGCACCGAGCAGCCGGTGCAACGCGGTGCTGCCGGTCCGCGTCAACCCGACTACGAAGATCGGGCGTTCGACCGGAACATTTACGTGCTCAGGGTATTTCGCAAATCCAGCCTCGCTGGACAGGCGCCCCGCGAGCGCGGCGATGATCATCTTGCGCGCGATCACCTTACCGTGGGGAGTGAGGTCGGCTTCGTGCTCGAACGATTCGAGCAATACCCGCAGCCCTTCGAGGTAGTCGTCGCTGCCGAAGTCGTCGTATCCGGCGGCCTCGCGTGCGGCGTGATGCAAGTCCTCGATGGAACCGATGCCGGCGTAGTCCTGTGTCATTCTTGTGTCCTTGTGAGAGTGAATCAGTGGTGCGCGTGACCGCAATTGACGTCCAGGCACTGCCCGGTGATCGCGCGAGCAAGATCGGATGCGAAGAACAGCACAGCGTTCGCGATGTCATCGGGTTCGGGTAGCCGGCGCAGATCGGTGCCGGCCGCGATCTCGTCGTAGACCACCGACGGGTCTACGCCACGCTCCCCCGCCTGCTTCTCGACCATGCGCTGGACGCGTTCGGCCCAGATATATCCTGGCGCGACCGAATTCACCCGAACACCCATAGGACCGAGCTCCACCGAGAGGCTTCGGGCGAGGGCTAGCAGCCCGGCCTTCATCACGCGGTAGGCCCCGAAGTTCGGCAGCTGGTTGCGCAGCACCATCGAGTTGATCATCACGACCGAGCCCTGGGACTTCTCGAGGGCGGGCGCCAATTTCCGGGTCAGGTTGAGTGCCGCGAGCAGGTTGATGTCCATGCCCCGCCGGACCGACTCGAACTCGGTGTCGAGCAGACGCTCATGGGGCGGCTGCACGAACGCGTTGTGCACTACCGCGTCGACGACTCCGAACTCCGCGAGTGCCGACTCGGCGAGATTGGTGACGGACGCGTCGTCGGTGAGGTCTGTCGGCACGGACACCGCGGTACCGCCCATATCCCGGATCTCCTCGGCGACCTCCGTCAGCCTCGATTCGGTCCGGGCGGCCAGGACGACGCGGGCTCCCGCGAGCGCGCCGCGGACGGCCACCGAGCGTCCGAGCCCCGTCCCCACACCGGAAACGACGAGGACCTTACCCTCGAGCATTATCGGCATCGCGGTCGCGGCTCGCTCGGCCGCCGTCATACCTGGGCCTGCGGGTCGATCACGACGCTGAGTGAAACGATTCGGCAGTCGTCGTCGAACTCGAAGAGGTCGCTGGCGAGGAACGCCGGCATCCCCTCGCGCTCCACCCGTACCTGCATCGCGGCATACCGGCCGGTGACGACGATCGGTGAGTGGCGGCTCACCGTGAAGTCCACCTTGGCATTGGCGATACCGAACTGGCGGATCTCATCGACGCCGCGGTGCGTCCGCACGCCGAGCGGCTCATGTTGCACCGCATCATCTGCGAATAGCGCCACCAGTTGGTCCACATCGTGGTTTCCCAGGTGCTTGACGTACGACTCGAGTGCCGAACAGATTTCGTCCCTTGTGGGCAAGAAACATTCCTTCCGTGACGGGTGGTACTTCGGGAGCCGATTCAGGCGATCGCGCCGCGGCTGCGCAGCAGCTCGATGATCTGCCGGCTCGCGTCTTCGGGTGAGGTCGCGGTCGTATCGATCCTCAGGTCGGGATTCTCCGGCGGCTCGTACGGGGAATCGACGCCGGTGAAGTTGGTCAGATCGCCGCGTCGCGCCTTCTTGTAGAGGCCCTTGGGATCCCGCTGCTCGGCGACGTCGATCGGGGTGTCGACGAACACCTCGCAGAATTGGTCCGCGCCGATCACATCGCGTGCCGCATCGCGGTCGGCGCGGAACGGAGAGATGAACGACGCCAGGACGATCAGGCCGGCATCGGCCATCAGCCGGGCGACCTCGGTGACACGTCTGATGTTCTCCACCCGGTCGGCCTCGGTGAATCCGAGGTCGCGGCCGAGTCCATGCCGGATGTTGTCGCCGTCGAGGAGATAGGTGTGGCAGCCCAACGCATACAACTTGCGCTCGAGATCGTTGGCGATCGTCGACTTGCCCGATCCGGACAGGCCGGTGAACCACAGCACGTGTGAACCGTGACCGTTGAGCGCCCTGCGTGCATCACCGTCTACGTCCACGGCCTGCCAATGGATGTTGTCGGACCGTCGCAGCGAATGCGCGATCATGCCGGCACCGACCGTGGTGTTGGTGAGCCGGTCGATCAGGATGAATCCGCCGGTATCGCGGTTCGCAGCATAGGCGTCGAACGGCACCGGCCGATCGAAGCTGATGTTGCACACACCGATCTCATTGAGCGCAAGTGTGTTCGTCGCGGTCTTCTCGAGGGTATTGACGTTGACCTTGTGCTTGGGTTTGGTGATGCGGGCCTGCACGGTCATCGTCCCGATCTGACACACATAGGGACGCTCGGGCAGCATTTCGTGTTCGCCCATCCACACCACGTGCGCCTCGAACTGGTCGGCCACACCGGGCAGCGCCTCCGCTCCGGCAAGCACATCTCCACGGCTGACGTCGATCTCGTCGGCGAGGGTGATGGTGACCGACTGACCGGCGACGGCCTCGTCGAGGTCTCCGTCCATGGTGACGATCCGCGCGACAGCGGATTCCTTGCCGCTGGGGAGAACTCGCAACCGGTCGCCCGGTCGAACAGTTCCGCCGACGATCTGGCCGGAGAAGCCACGGAAGTCCAGGTTGGGACGGTTGACCCACTGCACCGGCATACGGAACGGGCCATTGCGCAGGTCGTCGTCGATCTCGACGTGCTCGAGATGCTCGATCAGCGTCGGCCCCTGATACCAGGGTGTGTTGGAGCTGCGTTCGGTGAGGTTGTCACCGACGTACGCCGACATGGGAATCGCGACGACGCCTCCGAGCCCGATCTCGTTCGCGAAACTCGTGTATTCGGCGACGATGTCGTCGAAGACCTCCTGTGAGTAGTCGACCAGGTCGAGTTTGTTGACGGCGATCACCACGTGGCGGATGCCGAGGAGTGAGACGAGGTACGAGTGCCGACGGGTCTGGGTGAGCACCCCCTTGCGGGCGTCGATGAGGATGACTGCGAGGTCGGCGGTGGAAGCCCCGGTCACCATGTTGCGGGTGTATTGCTCGTGGCCCGGGGTGTCCGCGACGACGAACTTGCGCTGTTCGGTCGAGAAGTAGCGGTATGCGACGTCGATGGTGATGCCCTGTTCGCGTTCGGCGGCCAAGCCGTCGACGAGTAACGCGAAGTCGAGGCCCTCGCCCTGGGTGCCGACCTTGCGTGAGTCCGCTTCGAGTGCGGAAAGCTGATCCTCGAAGACCAGTTTCGACTCGTAGAGCAGGCGGCCGATCAGGGTGGACTTGCCGTCGTCGACGCTACCGCACGTGATGAAGCGGAGCATGGACTTGTTCGCGTGCCGCGCGAGGTACTGCTCGATGTCGTCGGTGATCAGCTCCGAAGGCTGAGTCATCAGAAGTACCCTTCCTGCTTCTTCTTCTCCATCGAGGCGCTGGAGTCGTGGTCGATCACGCGACCCTGGCGCTCGGAGGTAGTGGTCAGCAACATTTCCTGGATGATGTCGGTCAACGTCTCGGCCGTGGATTCGACGGCGCCGGTGAGCGGGTAGCAACCGAGGGTGCGGAAGCGCACGCTCTTCAGCTCAGGAACCTCCCCGGGCAGCAGGGGCATCCGGTCGTCGTCGACCATGATCAGGGTGCCGTCGCGCTCGACGACTGGTCGCTTCGCCGCGAAATAGAGCGGAACGATCGGAATGTTCTCCTGCCTGATGTATTCCCACACATCGAGTTCGGTCCAGTTCGACAGGGGGAACACCCGCAGGGTTTCACCGGGCGATTTGCGGACGTTGTACATGCGCCACAGTTCGGGCCGCTGCTGTTTCGGATCCCAGCGGTGCTCGGCGGAGCGGATCGAGAAGACGCGCTCCTTGGCGCGGGACTTCTCTTCGTCGCGGCGGGCTCCACCGAATGCGGCGTCGAACTTGTGGAGGTCGAGGGCTTGCTTGAGACCTTCGGTCTTCCACATGTCGGTGTGGGTCGCCGATCCGTGCGTGAACGGGTTGATGCCCTTCTCGACACATTCCGGGTTCTGGTAGACGACCAGGTCGAGATCACCTGCGGCAGCGGTCTCGTCACGCAGCTTGTACATCTCTCGAAACTTCCACGTGGTGTCGACGTGGAGCAGTGGGAAGGGCAGACGTGACGGGTAGAACGCCTTGCGCGCCAGGTGCAGCATCACCGCGCTGTCCTTGCCGACCGAGTACAACATCACCGGGTTCTCGCTCTCGGCGACTGCTTCCCGCATGATATGGATGCTCTCGGCCTCGAGACGCTCCAGGTGTGTCAGGTTCTCACCGACGGTGGGACTGCTCATCGTCCGAGCACCTCCAATGCTTGGCCGGCCAACTCGGGGCGGCAGATCAACATGTCGGGCATCCAAGGGTCCTTCTGGTTGTAGCGGGGTTCGGAGCCGTCGATCCGTGAGACGTGCAGGCCTGCGGCGCGAGCAACCGCTACGGGTGCCGCCGAATCCCACTCGAACTGGCCTCCGGTATGGGCATAGATATCGACCTCGCCGCGCACGACGGCCATGGCTTTCGCGCCGGCCGATCCCATCTCCACGAGTTCGCCGCCGAGCGCGCGGGCGAGGGCGAGGACGGGTTCCGGTTTGCGGGTGCGGGACACGGCCACGCGAGGAGTTCGCGGTAACGGCGAGAGGGTCGCGGGAGTATCACCCGTCGAGTAGGTGACCCCGAGGGCGGGCATCGCGACCGCTCCGACCGTCAGCAGTCCGTTCTCGACAAGGGCGACGTGCACGGCCCAGTCGGTGCGGCCGTGCTCACCGAACTCGCGGGTACCGTCGAGCGGGTCGACGATCCAGACGCGATCCGCTCGGAGCCGCGCATGATCATCGGCACCCTCTTCCGAGAGCACCGAGTCGTCGGGAAACCTCTCCGCCAGTGCGAGGGTGAGGTAGTCGTGACTCCGCAGATCTCCCATCCGCCGGAGCTGATCCAGGTCCGCGTCCGCAACCTCGGTATCGCGCCGGAGGCCGAGGAGTAATTCCCCTGCTGCAGTGGCTAATTCAGAGGCAGCGAGCGCATCGCCGGCGCTCCGGGAGGGATGAATCGATTGTGTCGCCGAGACGGCGCCGTGGTCCATGAATGAGACTCTAACCACAGAACGAACATTGTTCAATCCTATTTCGAACAATGTTCGATCTCGTTCGGCAGCGCCACGCCGATGCGGGCATCGGCAATTACGACACCCCGGCTACGGTGGGACGATGGGCGAATCGAGCAAAAGATCGATTTACGGAGACGCGGAGGCCCGGCGTCGCCGCACACTCGATGCGGCCGCAGCCCTGCTCGACGAGGGCGGGTACGCAGCGCTGACGATCCGCTCGGTCGCGAAACGCTCCGGAACCAGCGTCGGACTGATCTACCAGTACTTCACCGACAAACAGGACATCTTCACCTCACTGCTCAACGAGAGCCAGATCGAGTCCCGTTCGTTCGTAGCAACTATTCCCCGAGACCGGGGAGTCGCCGCCCTGCTGGCGGCGGTCCTCCCCGAGTCGACGCGTCAGTGGGGCCGAGTCGGCCGCTTCACCGCCACCTGGCGTGACATCGAAGGCGACAACCGCACCGAACGTGAATCGGTCCGAGAGGTGCGGCGGACGGCGCGAGAGTACAACTCCGAACTCCATGCCGCACTCACGGAGGCCGCCGAATCCGAAGGTCGCGTCCTCCGGAACGACCCGTCGATGCTCCCCTTCGTTCTGTCCACCCTCCAGGGCGTGGCCGACACCATCGTCCACAACTGGGCAGCCGAACTCGACCACACAGAACTCACCCGATTTGCTGCCGAGTCACTGACCAGGGCGATCACCGTGGGCGACAGCTCGCAGACACAGAACTGACATCTGCTCGGCCGAACGTCCCACTCACCGGTATCCGGCCGATGTGACCACGCGCACACCCATACCGTGCTTGCTCGAAGCCTCACGGAATTCAGGAGCTCGCATGAGTACATCGGTGATACCCGATCGGCCCCGGTCGACACGCGCACAACGGCGATACGAGCGCACCAGGCCGGTCTGGTTGATCGTGTCCGTGCTGATCGCGGTAGAGATCATCAGCGCGTTCGAGACCTCGATGATGTACGCCGCGCTCCCGACCTTCACGCAGGTCTTCGACACCAACGCAGCATCGGTCGGATGGACGGTGACGGCGTTCCTACTGGTCGCCGCAGCCTCGGCCGCCGTGTGCGGCCGCCTCGGCGACATGTACGGCCGCGAACGCGTCCTCATCGTCGTTCTGATCTGTGCGGCGGTAGGTTCCATCATCAGCATGGCCTTCGGTTCCCTGTGGGCGATCATCATCGGACGCGCGATCCAGGGGGTCGCGGGTGCGATCCTGCCGTTGTGTATCGGACTCGCCCGTGAACACCTCCCGGCGAAGAAGGTGCCGATGGCGGTCGCGTTGATCGCCGGATCCGCAGTTGCTGCAGGTGCTGCCTCGCTCCTGGTGGCAGGCGTGCTCATCGATCTCGGCGACTGGCGGTACATGTTCGTCGTCACCGCCGTCTACGCCATCGGGTGTGTCGTGCTCGTCGAAGCCGTGCTGCCGTGGCGTCATCGCGACACCGAACGTCAGCAGGTCGACTTCGTCGGCGCGGCCGGTCTCGCGATCTCGGTGACCGCCATCCTGCTGGCCCTCACCCAGGGCAAGTCCTGGGGCTGGGGCGATACCCGAGTGCTCGGTCTCCTCGTGGTCGGAATCGCGATCTTCACCTGGTGGGTGCGCTGGGAACTCGGCCGCACGTCCCCGATCATCAACCTTCGCCTGCTCGCCGAACGCAACGTCTCGTTCACCATGCTCGCCACGATCGCGCTGGGTGTCGGCCCGATCGGCGTGACGACGATGCTGATCCCGATCATCATGCAGACTCCGACCACGGCGCCGTTCGGGCTCGGCCTCTCGGCCACCCACGCCGGGATGCTCTCGTTCATCGGCGCGATGATCGGAATGCTCTTCACCCCACTCGCAGGCAAGATCGCTGCGGCAGTCGGCGCGCGGGCGTCGTTGCTGCTCGGCACAGCTTTGTTCATGATCGCGTGTGCCGCGTTCTTCGTCTTCCGCGGTTCCGTTGTCGGCATGACCGCGCTGGTCGTCACCGTGTCGATCGCGACGGCCTTCGCCTATACAGCTCTGCCGAATCTGCTGGTCGAGTTCGTCCCCGAACACAACACCAGCGAAATCACCGGAAGCCAGTCGGTTGTGCGCACCGCCGCGATGGCAGTCGGTACGTCGATCACGACAGTCCTGCTCGCCACCCTGGTGGTCCCCGGGACGTCGACCCCGACGGTGGCCGCGCTCGGCGCCGTCTGCGCGATGCTCGTGGTCTTGTGTGCCATCACGATCGCGCTCACGCTCGGAATCAAGTACACCAAGAACTGACGAGCACACAGGGTCGGCCGACGGTCTCGAACCGTCGGCCGATCCTTCACCCCCGCGTGGCGGCTAGGGCACGAACACGACCCTGCCCACGGTCGTTCCCTCACCCAACCGCGCAATTCCGTCTGCGACCTCCGACAGCGACAACCGCTCACTGACGAGTGGTGCGATCGCCCCGGACGCCGCGAGAGCTGCGAGTTCGGTGTGGCATTCCTCGATCACCGCGCGGTTGTGCTCCTTGTAGAGACCCCAGTGCAGTCCGATGATCGAATAGTTCTTGATCAGTGCGTGATTGAGACCCGGAGTGGGGATGGTCCCGCCCGCGAAACCAATGATCACGATCCGCCCCTCGAACGCGATGCACTTCGTCGATCCGGCGTAGGCGTCGCCGCCCACGGGATCGAACACGACGTCGGCGCCCTTATCGCCGGTGAATTCCTTGACCAGCGGCACGAAATCGTCCGTATGGCGGTCGATCACGAGATCAGCGCCGAGCCGCCTGCAGTACTCGGCCTTCTCGGGTCCACCCACCACACCGATGACGCGCGCACCGGCTGCCTTTCCGAGCTGTACCGCGGCGCTGCCGACACCTCCCGCAGCAGCGTGCACGAGAAGCGTTTCACCTTCTCGCAGTTGCGTCCGGCGATGCAACGCGAACCATGCGGTCTGATACCCGATGAACAGCGCGGATGCCTCCGCATCGTCCAGCGACGCGGGCGCAGCGAATGCGTTCACCTCGTCCATCAGGGTGTGCTCGGCGAACGCACCGAGAGGCAGATTCGGATTCCCGATCACCCGGTCGCCCACAGAGAATTCGGTGACACCCTCTCCGACGGAAACCACCTCGCCGCACAGCTCGACGCCCGGGGAGAACGGCAGCGGCGGCTTCACCTGGTACTTACCCCGGCACAACAGCACATCGGGGAAGTTCGCGGGCGCCGCCAGCGTACGGACGAGCAACTGCCCGGGTCCCGCCACCGGATCGTCGACCTCCTCGAACCGGAGCACATCTCGAGGCTCACCGAGCTCGTGTACACGCCAAGCTTTCACGCAATCACATCCTTCAGTTCAGTGGTTGTCGGGTCCTCAGATGCCGGCATCGGCGGCCACCGCCCGGGCGGCGCCGACGAGTGCATCGATGCGCTCGACGGTGGGTGTGCTAGCGGCCGCCTTGTTGCGCGGGTCGTCGCGGGCGCGTCTCATCACACCTTCGGCGATGATGGCCACTTTCCACAGGCCGAGCGCATGCCAGAATTTCAGTGCGGCAGGGTCCCGGCCGGTCTCGGCGAGATACATCTCCACGAGTTCAGCGCGGTTCGGGAAGCCGTCCAGCTGGGTTGCCGGGAAATCCCCCGCGGTGCGCTCACCCGGCTCGCTCCAATATGCGAGCGTGCTTCCCATGTCCGCCAGAGGTTCTCCGAGGGTGGACAACTCCCAGTCGAGGACAGCTCGCACGTCACCGTTCTCCGGTGCGGTGATGAGGTTCCGCAGGTGGAAGTCGCCGTGCACGAGTGTCACTTCCCGCTGCTCCGGGATGTTGGCCAGCAACCGTCGGGTGAGGTCGTCGAGGTCGGGTATCTCTCGTGTCTTCGAGCGTTCCCATTGGCCCGACCAGCGGGTGAGCTGCCGCTGAGCGTAGGGCTTGTGGCTCGCGAGATCCGACAGCCCCACTTCGGCGAGGTCGACGGCGTGGATCGCCGCGAGTGTGCGTGGCAGGCGGATCCCGATCGCGCGGCGCTGCTCGGGTGTGAGTTCCTCGGCCACCGCCATCCGGTCGACGACGAGCCCGTCGACGAACTCCATCAGGACGAGTGGCGCCTCGGTGACCGACGGATCGTCGGTCACCGCAAGCACGCGTGGCACCGGAACAGCCGAGTGCTCGAGGGCCGTGAGGATCCGGGCTTCCCGCGCAACATCGTGTGCGGAGGCGAGCAGCGTGCCCAGAGGCGGCCGTCGGAGCACCCATCGTCGGTCGGATGTGTCGCTGATCAGGTAGGTGAGGTTGGATTGCCCCAGCCCGATCCGCTCGAATGTCAGCGGTCCCGCAAACTCCGGCACGATGCCTGCGACCCACGCCGTGACTGCTTCGGTCGCGATACCGACCACCGCGGTGTCAGACATCGTGTGCACTTCCCTGCCGGAACGACTGCGCGTTGCCGAGCAACCGGCCACCGTCGATCACCATCACCTCACCGGTGATCCACTGCGCTGCATCGGAGACGAGATAATGCACAGCCGAGGCGACGTCGATAGGTTCACCGATGCGCCCGAGCGGGGTGGAGGCCGCGACCCGGGGCTCGTGGTCCTTCCACAGTGCTTCGGCCAGCTTGGTTCTCACGACACCGGGTGCCACGGCATTGACGCGGACCATCGGCGACAACTCGAGCGCGAGCTGTTTGGTGAGGTGGATCAGCGCGGCCTTCGACGCGTTGTACACCCCGATGTTCGCTTCGAACTTCATGCCACCGATCGACGCGGTGTTGACGATGCTGCCGCCGTGATCACCCATCCACGCTTTCACCACCAACGACGACCACAACACCGGGCCCCACACGTTCACGTCGAAGGTCTTCGCGAACCGCGCGTGGTCCTGGTCGACCAGCGGACCGTACGACGGGTTGGTGCCGGCGTTGTTGACGAGAATGTCTATGCGGCCGAACTTCTCGAGGGTGATGTCGATGCATCGCCGCGCAGCATTGTCGTCGACGGCATGCGCTCCCACACCGAGCGCAGCCGGGCCGATGTCGGCCGCGGCGGCATCCGCCGATTCCTGGCTGCGTGAGGTCACGACGACGTTCGCTCCCGCCTGTGCGAGACCGCGGGCAGTCTCCAGTCCGATACCGCGGGAGCCGCCGGTGACGATCGCGGCCCTACCTGTGAGATCGAACCCGGTCACGACGTAGGCCGTAGGTCTCGGTACTTGCGCAGTTCCTGCTTCGCGATCGCGCGCTTGTGCACCTCGTCGGGACCGTCGGCCAAACGCAGTGTGCGCAGATGCGCGTACGCCATGGCGAGCGGGAAGTCGTCGGTGACACCGCCACCACCGTGGACCTGGATCGCCCGGTCGACGATCTTCAGTGCGATGTTCGGTCCGGCGACCTTGATCGCCGCGATCTCGGTGCGCGCTTCCTTGTTGCCGACGGTATCCATCAGGTACGCGGTCTTGAGGGTCAGGAGGCGGATCATCTCGATCTCGATGCGCGCCTCAGCGATCCAGTCCCGGATGTTGGCGTTGTCGGCGACGGGCTTGCCGAACGTGACGCGTGATTGTGCACGGCGGCACAGCAGTTCGAGTGCGCGTTCGGACACGCCGATCGCCCGCATGCAGTGGTGGATCCGGCCGGGGCCGAGACGCGCCTGGCTGATGGCGAAACCTTCGCCTTCACCTTTGAGAACGTCCTTCGACGGCACGCGCACGTCCTCGAACAGGATCTCGGCGTGGCCTTCGCGGTCGTGGTAGCCGAAGACCGGTAGGTTGCGCACCACTGTGACGCCGGGGGCGTCGATGGGGACGACCATCATCGACTGCTGCCGGTGGGGCGCCGCAGTGGGGTCGGTCTTGCCCATCACGATGAGCACCTTGCAGTTCTTGTGCATCGCGTTGGACGCGAACCATTTACGCCCGTTGAGGACATAGCCGTCGCCGTCGCGGACCATCGACATCTCGATGTTGGTGGCGTCCGAACTCGCGACATCGGGCTCGGTCATCGCGAAGGCCGAGCGAATAGTGCCGTCCAGCAACGGCTTCAGATACTTCTCGTGGTGTTCTTCGGTTCCGAAGAGTGTGAACACCTCCATGTTCCCGGTGTCCGGGGCGGCGCAGTTGCAGGCCTCCGACGCCAACGGACTCCGGCCCATGATCTCCGCGAGGGGCGCATACTCGAGATTGGTGAGCCCCGGACCCCACTCCGGATGCGGATGGAAGAGGTTCCACAGCCCGCGCGACCGCGCCTCCGCCTTGAGTTCCTCCATGATGGGTGGGTGGAAGTGCGGATCGCCGGCTTCCGCCATCTGACGGTGGTAGACCGCCTCGGCCGGGTAGACGTGCGAATCCATGAATTCCAGCAGGTCCGCGCGGTATTTCTCGGCGCGCGGCGACAGGTCGAACAGAGACACGACAAGCTCCTCGAAGAGTTGATCAGGACTCGGACATCAGAGACCGTTGGTAGCGCCGCATTCCGCGCAGCCACCGGTCGTAATCGGCACCCTTGTTCCGGTACATCTGGAGTACCTCCGGGTGCGGAAGGATCAGGAACCGCTCTTCACGGATGCCGTCGAGCACGATCTCGGCGACATCTGCGGGTTCGAGCACCGCCGCGGAAGACGTCACGGCGCGAGTTCCGAGGTCGCCGAGTGAGTCACCGGAGTTGCTGCCGGAGTACAGCAGCGGCGTGTTGACACCCATCGGACAGATACAGCTGACGCGGACACCCCGGTCGCCGTAGGTCACCGACAGCCATTCTGCGAATCCGACGGCCGCGTGCTTGGTGACGGAATATCCTGCCGCGCCGATCTGGGTGAGTAGACCTGCCGCGGACGCGGTGCTCACGAAGTAGCCTTCGCCACGCTCGACCCAGCCCGGGACGAGAAGTTTCGCCGCACGGATGTGTGCCCGGAGATTGACGTCGAAGACGTTCTCCCACTGGTCGTCGTCGAGGTCGAGTCCGTGCATGCCGGTGATTCCGGCGTTCGCGAAATACAGATCGACCGGCCCGAAGCGGGTTTCGGCGGCCTCGATGACCCTGGCGATCGCGGCGGCGTCGGATACGTCCGCTCCGGCGGCGACAGCGCTGTCGGGGTGTTCTGCCAGGATCCGCGCGACCGTCTCCTCGGCTGCGGCGGCATCGAGGTCGACAACCACGACGCGCGCTCCTGCCTGCGCGAGCCGGGCTGCGAGGGCGTCACCGATCCCGCTCCCCCCGCCGGTCACGATGGCAACTTTCCCAGCAACGTCCACTTCGTTCTCCCCGCAGCCGAACAACTCGTCCACCGCACTATAAGTTGAACACGGCGTCAACTTCAACCGTTCGCGGCGCACCGTCCGAGGACGAGGCAACGGGACAACAGTTCCTATTCGACGCGACCGTACGCGCGCAATACGTCTGCCATCAGAAGATCCAGCGCTTCGCCTGCGGGCATCTCACTTCGAGCGCGCTTGTAGTTCAGGGAGAGTGTGAGGTCGTCGAATCGGGCAATGTATCGGCCCATCTCCGGCGTGAGAGTCCAGATCTCGACCTCGGTGCCCGCAACGGTCGTGCGCTCCCACCCATCGTCGGGCTCGGACCTACCGGAGACCCACAGCGTCGCGTCAGGAGTGACGTAGGAGTTCACCCCGGACCACTCGCACCCGGGTTCGGCGAGCAACTCGTGCGGCGTCGCATCGCCCGCGCCCACCGCATCGAGCGTCTCGGGAGAAATTGCGGAGCACGGGTCGACATCCTGCGCCGATACCGGGACAGCGACCTCAGGCACCGTGGTGCCGTTACGGGTCACGGATACTTCTTGCTGGCTACATGCACCACAGGCCGCAGCAGCGAGGAGCGCAAGCGCGGCGATGCGTGTCGTCGTCATGCCCCGCATGCTACGACGGATCACGCCGAAACCGGAGCGATCAGTCGTCGTGGGGGATCTGCAGCGCGTTGACCCACAGCCGAGTCGCGGTGTACACGAGCTCGTCCATGTTCGCGGACTCGTCTTCGTTGATGACGAAGTGGGAGAGTGCAAGTCGGCTGATCATCCCGGAGAGGGCCCTCGACGCCAGGAGCGGGTCGACCTCGCGATCGGCGAGGCCGCGGCTCTGCAGATGCGCGATGCTGCGCGCATTGCGCCGAATGAAGGCGTCGCCGCGCTTCTGACGCAGCTCACGAAAAACCGGGTCGATGTGCGACACCTGCTCGAGCAGACCCATCAGCTTCGCGTTGCGTCGATACGCTTCGAGATAAGCCCGGTTGCTCGCCTCCACGACCGCCGCAGGGTCGTCCTCGTCGGCCACGCGGGGCATGCCCGGATGCAGCATGTCCTCCTGCGCCAGTTCGAGCACCGCCGCGAAGATCTCCTCCTTGCTCGAGAAGTAGGTGTAGAACGTGCCCGCAGAACACTTCGCCTGCGTGGTTATGTCGACGAGCCTGGTGTCGAGGTAACCCGCACTCTCGAAGACCGTCCGGGCAGCGGCGATCAACGACGACCGCGTCCGCAGCCCCCGCTCGGTGACCGGAAGGTCGCGCAACAACGACGACGGTGCCATCGACGGAGGAGAATCGTCGAAGGTGTCGTCGATGTCGGAGCTCGGCATTCTGTATTTATACGTGATCGGCGGGTGGACGCTGTCCACCCCGGACGACGAAGGCCTCGAGGAGCTGCGACCGTGAACGAATCACTACCCATCCCCCGCGCACGTCGCGAGGTCGCGCCCGGGGCGGTGCACGTGCCCGACTGGCTGGACCGCGCGACACAACGTCGACTGGTCGAGGCGTGTCGCGACTGGGCACGGAGCCCCGCACCGATGCGGCACACCGCCCTCCCCGGAGGCGGGGTGATGACGGTGCAGACCGCCTGCCTGGGATGGCATTGGTCTCCGTACCGTTACACGCGCCGGGCGGTGGATGTCGACGACGCACCTGTCGCACCTCTCCCCAGCCGGCTCGCCGACCTCGGTCGCCGAGCGGTCGCGGACGCGTACTCCCGCCCGGCCGACGACTACGAGCCGGACACCGCGCTGATCAACTTCTACGACGCCGATGCCCGAATGGGGATGCACCAGGACAAGGACGAACGCGTCGCCGAACCGATCGTGTCGCTCAGTCTCGGCGATGCATGCGTCTTCCGATTCGGGAATTGCGAGACGCGAGGCAGGCCCTACACCGACATCCGGCTCGAGTCCGGGGATCTGTTCGTGTTCGGCGGCCCGTCACGATTCGCGTATCACGGTGTGCCCTCGGTGTTCCCGAACACCGGGCCCTCCGGCATCTCGATGACGGGCGGACGATTGAACATCACGCTTCGCGTGACCGGACTCGACCGCGACCGGGGGTGACCATGATCACCTGAAAGTTCACATTTTGGACATGCGGAACATTCGAAACGTCGATACCATCGTTTTCAATTATCGCCTGTCGGGGGCTGACGAGGAGAATCGCGCATGTCCTGGACCGCCCGCAGGCGTCCCCGCACCGTCGGCCTGTTCGCCGCGGGTCTGCTCACCGCAGGTCTGATGGCTACGGGCCCGGTCGGCTCCGCGTCCGCCGAACCGGTCCGCGACTGTCCTGAACGCTATGTCCTCGCCGTTGACGGCACCCGAGGCCTCGACACGCCCGACTCGATCGACCCGGACTCCCCTCTGGCGAAGATCTCTGCTCGCTACCAGGAGCCCGGCACCGTTGTCGAACACATCCGTTACCCCGCGGTGGTCGTACCGATGCCAGGTTCCGGTTCGAGCGACGACGGAGACGGCATCGACGACGACGGCGCCATCGCCTATGACCGATCCAAGCAGATCGGGCATCAGCGACTCCGCGAAACCATCACTGCGCGGCACAGCACCTGCCCCGACGCCGATCTGTTGATTCTCGGCTATTCGCAGGGCGCCTCGATCGCCGGCGATGTTCTCGCCGAGATCGCGGAGGACGGATCCGTCCCGCCCGCCCGGATCAGCGGCATCCTGTACTCGGATCCGCGAGACTCCCGGGGCGTCGAGACCTTGTTCCCGGGCCCCGTTGTTCCCGGAGTGACACTCGGCGGCGGCCGTAGCGAATTCGGTGAGATCCCCGTCCAGCGAATCTGCATCGAGGGCGACGCGGTCTGCGACGGCCGAACCCCCGGCGACGGCGACGACTGGCTCGAGGCGAACGTCGCCGGCTATCTCGAACTGCACACGAAATACCCCGACTACCAGCCCTGACGGGGAATCACACACCAGGCCCCGAACATCGATTGCGAAGACCGACCACTCGCTTCAGAACACTGCTGCGCGTCCGGACTCGAGTCGAAGCACGCGATCTGCGGCGGCGATCGATTCGTCATCGTGGGTCACGCACGCCACTGCCGCTCCACAACGGGTCGCATACTCGGCGAGGATCTCGCGTGTGCGTCGGCGACTGGCCGAATCCAGCCCGGCAGCGGGTTCGTCGAGAAGCAGGATCGGTGCCTCTTGCACGATCCCTTGGGCAAGTAGGGCCCGCTGTCGTTGCCCGCCGGACAGTGCGGCGAGTGGTTGTTTCTCGAATCCCGTGAGGTCCACCTTCTCGATCGCCTCGGCAACCACGCTGCGGGCACTCCGGCGGTCCAGTTGTCGCGCCCAGGTTCCCATGGTGACGACATCGAAGACGGTCACCGGGAGGGTGTCGGGGACGGATGGCCGTTGGACGACCAGCGCCACCGCGCCGCCTCGTGAGATCTCTCCGCAGCGGGGAGTGCGGACTCCCGCCAGCAACTCGACGAGCGTCGATTTACCTGAGCCGTTGGGTCCCGCGATTGCCGTCACGGTTCCACGGGGGAGCGTCACGGAGACACCGTGCAGCACATCCCGTCCGTCGTAGGCGTAGCTCACGGATCGCGCGGTCAACACCGAGATCGAAGTCTTCATTCATGCGACTATAGCAATTGGAAATCGTTGTCATTACCAATTAAGGTCATGACCCGTGTCCTGGCTCAGCGATCCCTTCACCACCGACTTCATGGTCCGCGCCCTTCTCGGAGGCGCCCTCGTCGCCGCGATCTGCGGTGTCGTAGGCACCTGGGTAGTCATCCGCGGCATGGCTTTTCTCGGTGAAGCGATCGGTCACGGAATGTTGCCCGGGGTTGCCTTGGCAACAGTTCTCGGTCTGCCCGTACTGGCGGGCGGAGCGATCAGCGCCGGAGTCATGAGCGCAGCGATCGGCGCCCTGCAACGGCGAGGCCGCCTGTCCTACGACACGACCATCGGCCTGTTGTTCGTCGCGATGCTCTCGAGTGGCATCATCATCGTCTCTCATTCGCGTAGCTTCGCCACCGATGCGACGACCATTCTGTTCGGCGACATTCTCGCGATCCGGACTGCGGAGATCATCACCCTCACAGGCGCACTCATAATCGCGCTCGGTATCGCGACCAAGTTCCACCGATCCTTCGTGGCAGCCGCGTTCGACCCGCGTATCGCCCACACCCTCGGCCTCCGCCCGCAGCTCGCACAGGTGATGCTGGTTGCACTCGTCACCCTCGCCGTGGTCGCGTCCTACCAGGCGGTCGGAACGCTCCTCGTTGTGGCCCTGCTGCTCGGCCCGGTCGTCGCGGCCCACCAGTGGACCAGGCGCATCCCTTCGACGATGCTCCTCGCCACGGCGTTCGGATTCGCGGCCGTCACCTCCGGCCTGCTCGCCTCATGGCATTCCGGAACTGCGGCCGGCGCATCGATCGCATTCTGCGCCATCTGCCTGGCCCTGGCATCCGCGATCACCCGCAATACACACAACCGTTTCCGCAATCGCCACGACCGTGACGTGCACCCGACCGAGGAGTTCGGACATACCGGAGACGAGCCGCCGGTCCCGATCCGCGCCGAAAGCCGTTGACCTGAACAATTCTCGATCAGAAAGCAGACAATGTTACGACGCGGGATTCTGACCGCACTTGCCGCGACCGCAACTATCGCACTGTCGTCCTGCGCAGTTCGATCCGCCGATTCGCCCCCTCCGATAGAGGCCGATCGATCCACCGGTGACGGCCACGGCGCGATTGCAGGAGCGGAGGAGGTTGCCGAGCCGCCACTGCACCTGGTGAGCATCGACGCCGCGGGCGCAGTCGGCATGCTCGATCTTCTCGACGACACCACCACGGAGCTGGGCACCATCTCCGCACCGTCCGCGGTCGCATCCGACGGACGATACCTGTTTGCGACGACGCCACAAGGAGTCGACATCGTCGACAGCGGTGTGTGGACCTGGGACCACGAAGACCACTTCCACTACTACCGATCGGCACCGAAGTTGCTCGGGAACGTCACCGGTGAAGGCACAGCGACAGTTTCGACATCGAACACCTCGACCACCGGTGGTACCGGACTCTTCTTCCCTCTCACCGGCGACGCGGTGCTGTTGGACAATGAGGCTCTCTCGCAAGGGGAGATACGCGAACTGTTCCGGATCGACGCCGGGCCACATCCAGGACTCGCCGTCCCCCTGGGGGGCGGGGCCCTGGTCACCCACGCAGGAGATCGAGGACAGGCGCCGGAAGTGCGTTTCCATCACGCCGACGGAACCCTCGCAGACGGGTCGAGCGTCGAATGCCTCGACCCGCAGGGCACCATCACCACCCGGATCGGCGTCGTGATCGGGTGCGCCACCGGCGCTCTGCTCGCGACCGCGGAAGACGGCGACGTGACCTTCGAGCACCTCCCCTACCCGGAAGGGACCCACACGCCCGCGGTGGAATTCGACAATCGCAAAGGGCGCCCGAGCGTCGCCGCACTGGCCGGCGACGAGGGCATCTGGCTACTGGACACCCGCGCCCGCACCTGGCAGCTGATCCCGACCATCGAGCCACTCCTACAGGTGTCGGCCGCAGATGACGCGGACGAGCATGTCGTCGCCCTCGATCGAAGTGGCCGCATCAGGGTGTACGACGGCAGTTCGGGCGATGAAGTCGCGGTTACCGAGCCACTGTTGACTCGGACCGTCGCAGATCCCGCACTGCTCGACAGCGTCGAACTGACCGTCGACCGGCAGCGTGCCTATCTCAATGCGCCGGCGGAAGGCGTCGTCTACGAGATCGCCTATGCCGACAATGCACGGCTGGCCCGCACCCTCGAAACACCGACCACACCAACCTTCTTCGCGGAGACGGGGCGATGATGCGCCGAACCATTCTGGTCGGTGCGGCGTTGGCAGGGATGCTCGCTCTCGCAGGCTGCGGAAGCACGAGCGAGGACGAGGACCGGCCGACGGTGGTCGTGACCACCAACATACTCGGGGACGTCGTCGAGAACGTGGTGGGTGATGCCGCTGAGGTCACCACGCTCATGAAACCCGATGCCGACCCACACTCCTTCGAGATCTCAGCGCAGGAAGCAAGCCTTCTGAGTCGAGCCGATCTGGTGGTTTCGAATGGGCTCGGTCTCGAAGAAGGGCTGCAGCAGCACCTCGATCGCGCTGCCGATGCGGGCGTCGACACGTTCGTCGCAGGCAACACCATCGACGTTCTCGCGTACTCCGAGGAGAACGAAGGTACACCCGATCCTCACTTCTGGACCGATCCCACACGCATGCGCGACGTTGTGGACGCACTGGCAGACGCGCTGGTGTCGATCGACGGTATCGACAAGAGGGCGATCGACGAGAACGCCGCACGTTACCGCGTGGAACTCGCAGAACTCGAGAAGGAGATGACCGCGGCGTTCGATTCCGTCCCTGCGGACCGGCGCAGCCTGGTGACCAATCATCACGTTTTCGGTTACCTTGCTGAACGATTCGACTTCCGTATCGTGGGCGCGATCATCCCCGGAGGTACGACACTTGCGTCACCCAGCGCAAGTGACCTGCGCGAACTTTCCTCCGCCATCGCCGAATCCGGCGTTCCGGCGATCTTCGCCGAATCGTCACAACCCGACCGCCTGGTCCAGGTCCTTGCCGACGAAGCCGGTGTCGACGTGGACGTGATCGAACTGTTCACCGAGTCGCTCACAGCACCCGGACAAGGCGCCGAAAGCTACCTGGAGATGATGCGCGCCAACACCGAGCGCATCACCGCCGGGCTCTCTCCCTGATCACCGCATACCGAAAGGAAGAACGATGAGACTACGACATGTGCCCGGAAAAGGAGCAGTTGCGGCCGTAATCGGCGCCGCATTGCTGGCCACCGCGTGTAGCGGATCGGATGAGCAGACGGTCACCGACCCGACCACGGTGTCGCCCTCCGCCGATGCCTCGGCCGAAGGAGGCATCGCGGTCGCGATCGAGAACGGGCTCGTAGTACTCGATGGGGACTCCCTCGAAGTTCGCGGCGAGTTCGAATCCGAAGAGTTCACCCGGCTCAACGCGGTCGGCGACGGCCGCCATCTTCTCGTGACGACCACCGGTGGCTTCCAGGTACTCGACACCGCCACGCCGGAACTGACCGATCTCGTCTTCGAGGCCGAGACTCCGGCGCACGTCGTCCGCCACCATGGCAAGACCGTCCTCTACGACGACGGCACCGGCAACACCGTCGTGTTCGACACCGATGCGCTGCTGACGAACAATGACGAATTACCGTCGACCCGGATGGTTCCCGGCGATGAAGCCCACCACGGGGTGTCGGTCGTCCTCGAGGACGGCACGCTACTCACGACCATCGGCAACGCCGATGGCCGCACCGGGGCGCGGGCACTCGACACGGATTCGAACGAGGTGGCGCGAAACGAAGAGTGCCCGGGCGTCCACGGGGAAGGAACAGCAGCCGATGAGGCTGTGGTCTTCGGTTGCGAGGACGGGGCGCTGCTCTACCACGACGGTGCGTTCGAGAAATTCACCGCTCCAGACGAATACGGGCGGATGGGCAACGCCTACGTGTCGGAAACGAGCCCGCTCATCGTCGGCGACTACAAGAATGACCCCGACGCCGAGGGCTACCTGTTGAACATGGTGGCCTTGATCGACACCGACGCGCACACGTACGAAGCGATCGAGCTGCCCGACGGTATCGAATACACCTGGCGCGGCATCGCTCGCGGACCGAACGACCAGGCCTACGTTCTCGCAACCGACGGGTCCATCCATGTCATGGACCCCGCCACCGGTGAGATGAGCGGCCGGTATCCCGTGATCGCACCGTGGGAAGGGCCGGACGAGTGGCAGAACCCGCACCCGGCCATCGTGGTCGACGGCGATATCGGATATGTCACCGAACCTGCGAGCAACACGATTCACGCCGTCGACCTCACCACCGGTGTGATCGTGAAATCCACCGAGCTCCCGGATCAGCCGAACGAGCTCGCTGTCGCGTAGCGTGATCGACCCGGCTGTGGTGTGCGCGAGCGTGCATCACAGCCGGGTGTGTCGTCGTTGCCGGGACGTGATGTCAGTGCCGGATGAACCAAATCGCCCACGATCCATTGACGCACGACCGATTCGGTACGGTGATCTCATGAGCGTCGATATCCCCGCTTCGCATATCTCACCCGACGACGACCCCCTCGCCCTCGAGCGTCAGGTGTGTTTCGCCCTGTCGGTGGCGAACCGTGCGGTGCTTGCGGTGTATCGGCCGATTCTCGAGCCGCTCGGACTGACGCACCCGCAGTACCTCGTCATGCTGGCGTTGTGGGAGCAGGCACCGCTCGCTGTCAAGGACATCGGCGCGCTCCTGCAACTCGACTCCCCCACACTGTCGCCGCTGCTCAAGCGACTCGAGTCGCTCGATCTGATCACCCGCACCCGTAGCTCGGTCGACGAGCGGCGCCTGGTCGTCGCCCTGACCGAGGCCGGCCGCGATCTGCGGATCGCCGCCGAATCCGTCCCGAATCAGGTCGTGGACGCGCTCGGCGTGGAGATATCCGAACTCGAGGAACTGCACCGAGTCCTCGCCCGCGTCAACACCGCCGCCCAGAAGCAGCAGGGTCAGCGCTAGGCGAGGTCAGGGCTGCCAGGTCAGGGTTGCGAGAGCAGCGCGACCGAGGCCTCGCCCGTGTACACGAGGAACGTCAGGGTCTCCTGGAAGTACAACTGCACTCTGTCGGCATCATGCGACAGATACCCGATCGACAGATCCTGCCCGACCTGCAGGTCGTAGTCGCCGCCACGGGTCGTCACCACGAATGCCCCGTCGATCGCCGGCGCCCAGATGAGGTCGCCGTCGATCAGGCGACGGATCTGCTCACGGATCGGGTAGCCGTGGTCGGACGTCTCGCTGACCTTCGTGAACGCATCCGCACTCAGCAACACCGAGTACGGGCCACCGACACCGGCCAGGCGCAGCTCCGACAGTGCGAGGCTGATGGTCTCCGGGATGTCGCGCGGATCGTCGGGCAGATGCAACGGCGCATTCGTCGACGCGGCACGAATGCCTTCGATTCCCGCAGCAGCGTAGCCCTCGAAAATCGCGCGGTCCTCCGCGAACGCGATCTTCTTGGCAGCCTCCTTCACCGCGTCGAGGTCGACATCGTGAGCGCCACGCTCGACGTTGTCGAGCTCTTCGCGCGAGAGCGTGAACGGCACCCGCAGTTCGACGATGGGCGCCACCCGGTGCTGTCGTGCACGGACGCCGTCGGCGGGAGCGTCGATCTCGCGGGTGCGGCCGAGACCGACCGCCGCGAAATCGGTGCCGTGCGGGCCGGAGAAGTCGACGACAGTACGACCCGCCACATGCCGCTTGAACGTGCGGGACGCTTCCTCCTCGATCTCGGCCCACGCGGCGTCCGTGATGGGGGCAAGTTCTCGATAGAGATTGTTCACAGCGTTGAACTCCTTCTGAGAGGGCCGATTCCGAGGGATCCGTCTCCGGCGGTCGGTGTGTTCGGTTCGGGTACGACCGCTCTTTCCGACGGTGCCGGAGGTAGGTCGTCGAGGAACTCCCCGGCCGGGCAGAAGAAGAGCGTGCCGGTGACGGCCGTGGAGAAATCCAGTATCCGGTCGTGGTTTCCGGGCGGATCGCCGAGGAACATGTTGCGCAGCATTCGTTCGGTCACATCGGGAGTGCCGGAATATCCGATGAAGTACGTGCCGAATTCGTCGGCTCCGAAGTTCCCGAAGGGCATGTTCGCCCGGAGGATCTGGCGTTCGTCGCCGTTGTCGTCGACGATCGTATTGAGCGCGACGTGTGAGTTCGCCGGTTTGACGTCGTCGTCGAGTTCCATGTCGTCGAGCTTGGTGCGTCCGATCACGCGTTCTTGCTCTTCGACCGGCAACGCATTCCAGGCCGCGAGATCGTGCAGATACTTCTGCACGATGACATAGCTGCCGCCGGCGAAACCGGGGTCGTCCGCGACCAGTGCGGCACCGACCGCCTCGTCGTCCTCGGGGTTTTCGGTGCCGTCGACGAACCCCAGGAGGTCGCGGCGGTCGAAGTAACGAAACCCGTGGGTTTCGTCGACCACGGTGGCAACCCCGCGGAGCCGATCGTTGATCTTCCCCGCGAGCTCGAAACACAGGTCCATCGTCGATGCCCGGAGATGGAACAGGAGGTCTCCCGGCGTCGCCGGAGCGTGGTGTGTCTCGCCGTTCAACGGGACGAACTCGTGCAGTTCGGCGGGACGGGAACCGGAGAACAACCGGTCCCACAACTTCGACCCGATTCCGGTAACAACAGAGAGCCCGCCCTCGGGGATCCGGAAACCGACGGATCGACGCAGACCTGCAAGATCGCCGAGCAGATCCCGGACGACCGGCTCACCTCCCTCGTCCACCGTGACGACAAGGAAGATCGCCGCCTCGGTCAGGGGCGTGATGATCGGCTGCGGTACTGGCACAAGATCACCGTAGTGGAAGTCCGGACCGAACGGTGCAACGACGCTAGCTCACCATCGCGGACAGCACCGAGGTGGTCTGCAACCAGACCACCACCGAATACACGACCAGCGCAGCGAGGCTCACGGGAAGCAGCCGGCGCAGGAGCACCCCGTCCCTGCCTGCCAGGCCCTCCACCGACGAGACCAGCGCAAGGTTCTGCAGCGCGATCGGGGTTCCGGCCGTTCCACCGGTCATGTTTCCCGCCACGAGAACGGTCGGGTCCAGTCCGGCCTGCTGCGCCGCCGACACCTGCAGGCTTCCGAACATCGCATTGGACGCGGTGTTGGAACCCGTCACGACGACACCGAGCCACCCGAGAACCGGCGACAGCAGTGCGAATGCCGCCCCCGCACCGGCGAGGAACTGACCGATCGTCGCTGTCTGTCCCGACAGGTTCATCACGTATGCCAACGCGACGACGGAGGTCACCGTCGCGAACGACCACCGCAACTGCACCACAGCGGCAACGAAACAGCGCAGGGCGTCCCCGGCCTCGACACGCAGCAACGCGATCGACAACAACGCCGCGACGAACACGATCGTGCCCGGTGCGGTCAGCAGGTTCAGCGTGAACATCTCGGCGGCGGGCACTCCACCCGCCGCAGTCTGCACGTCGAGACCCGGCCACGTGAACGAGAATGTCGCGCGCGACAGCACCGATGCGACCGGCTCGATGCGGCTGATCAGGAACACGACGACGATCAGGGCGTACGGCGCGAAGGCTTCGATCACGCGGCGCGTGCTGTCGGGTTCGTGCTGCGGCGCGGCCGACGCCTGCCCGGTGGGCGACCAGAATCGCAACACGACAAGCAACGCCACCAGCCCTGCGGCAGCCCCCGCGATGTTGCTCAGTCCGACCACGAAGTAGGTCGCGCACAGGAACTGTGCGGACGCGAATGCGACACCGACCGCAATCGCCGCCGGCCACGTCTGCCGGACCCCGGCGGCGCCCCCGACGACTGCGACGAGCACCAGGGGAACGATCGCTGCCATCAAGCAGACCTGGGTCGCCACGACGGGACCGATCTCCTCGATCGGAATCTCCGACACCTTCGACATGGTGAGGATCGGGGTGCCCATGACGCCGAGAGGTGTCCCCACAGCGTTCGCGATCAATGCTGCAGCCGCCGCCCGGACCGGTTCGAGCCCCGCTCCGATGAGCACGACGGTGGCGACGACGATCGGCGTTCCGAAACCGGCGACGGCTTCGAGGAGCGCCCCGAACAGGAACGCGATCACGATCGTCAGGATGCGATGGTCCGGGGAGATTCGCGCGAATGCCCGGGTCAGCACGTCGAAATGACCGGTCTCGACAGTCAGCCGGTAGACGAACACAGCGCTGACGACGGTCCACATGATCGGGAACACGCCGAACGCGGCGCCCTCGAGGCCGGAACTGACCGCGGAGATCAGCGGCATCCCGTAGACGATCGCAGCGACCGCAACGGCCACGACGACCGCGACCGCCGCAGCGAGATAGGACTTGACGCGGAACACCGCCAGCATCACGAGCATCGTCAGCAGCGGAAGAACCGCGACCAGGGCCGACCACGCGATCGACTCGCCGATCGGCGCGATCGGTTGCACGTACGTCACGGGGTCACTCTCCGGGCACGGCCAGGGCGGACCTGATCGCATCGGCGGTGCCGTCGAGCACTGTCCGGTTCGGTGACTGTGACCGGGCGCGGATCCCGAAACCGTCGCCTCCGGTGCGCGGCACGACGTGCAAGTGCACGTGGAACACCTCCTGGCCCGCGGCTACGCCGTCGGCCAGGAAGAGGTTCACGCCGTCGATCGGGAGGGAACTCGCCCGGAGGGCTGTGGCGATGCGCTGCCCCGCGGCGAACACCGCCGCCCCGTCGGCCGGATCGAGTTGCTTCAGACCGGATGCGTGACGCTTCGGTACCACCAGCAGGTGACCCGGTGTGAAGGGCCGGATGTCCATGAACGCGAGTACGTCGGGTTCGTCGAGGACCACGCTCGCGGGTGCGGCTCCGGCCACGATCGCGCAGAAGATGCAGTCGTTCACGTAGGTAAGGATCTCACTCGGTGGTTACGAACCCACGGCCGGCTGTCGGGCTGCGCTGAGCACCCTCAGCAATTCCGCTTCCACCACAGCGCGGTCGCGCTGCGGCTCGTCACTGTGCGCGAGGTAGAGCATTGCTTCCTCGACGGCAGCGACGATCAGGTGAGCAAGCACCGATTCGCGAATCGACTTCTCCGGGTCCTCCGGGTGGAGCGATTCCAGCATCCGTTCGATGCTGCGCAACGACGAATTGCGGTGGGTCTCTCGTACCTCGGCCCACCCGAGGACAGCCGGCGCCTCGATCAGCAGCAGACGGCGGGTCGCCTGGTCGTAGACCGCGTCGAGAGACGCGAGCACGGCTGCGGTGAACGCCTCCCACCGATCGTCGTACGGCTCGTTCGGCACGAGGGTTTCCTCGGCCTCCTTCTGAAGGCGCTCGATCACACCCCGGAACAGCTCACGCTTGTTCGCGAAGTGGTGATAGAGCGCCCCTCTGGTCACGCCCGCGACGGCCACGATCTCCTCGGTCGCCGCTTCGGCGTAACCGTCCCTGAGGAACACCTCCAGCGCGGCATCGAGGAGCGCCGTGCGTGTGCGCACTGCGTCTCTGATCCGACCGTTGGTTCCCACCTTCTCCGACACTGTCGTCTCCCCTGTTGTGTGCAGCTACCCCCATCGAACTCTCCCCTGGTAGCCGTCTCCTGTGTCTACAGGATCGGAGCCGGCGAATACGTCGCCGCCTCCGGGTACTGCGTTACCAAATCCTCCACGGCACCGACCACCCGCGCGGTCTGCGCCTCGGCTGCGCCGACGAACACCGACCGGTCGGCGAGCGCCTCATCGAGTCCCGCGCGGTCGAGCGGAAGCCGCTCGTCGGCTGCGAGTCGATCGAGCAGATCGGGTTCGCGGCCCTGCTCACGCATTGCCAGCGCCACGGCAACAGCGTGCTCCTTGATGGCCTCGTGCGCGGTCTCTCGACCCACACCTGCACGCACCGCAGCCATGAGTACCTTGGTGGTCGCAAGGAACGGCAGGTACCGGACGAGTTCCTTCTCGATGACCGCCGGGTATGCACCGAACTCGGCGAGCACCGTCAGGAAGGTCTCCATCTGCCCGTCGATCGCGAAGAACGCATCCGGCAGCGCAACTCGGCGCACAACCGAGCAGAACACGTCACCTTCGTTCCACTGGGCACCGGCCAGCTCTGCCGCCATCGAGGCGTAACCACGCAAGACGACCTGCAGCCCGTTGACTCGTTCGCACGACCGGGTGTTCATCTTGTGCGGCATGGCCGAGGAGCCGACCTGCCCGGGCTGGAATCCCTCGGTGACCAGTTCGTGTCCGGCCATGAGACGGACGGTGTGCGCAAAGGACGACGGCCCCGCACCGACCTGCACGAGCGCGGAGAGCACATCGTGGTCGAGCGAACGCGGGTACACCTGGCCGACGCTCGTCAGCACATGTGAGAAGCCGAGATGCTCCGCGACCTTCGCTTCGAGCTGTTCGAGCTTGCCTGCGTCGCCACCGAGCAGATCGAGCATGTCCTGGGCCGTTCCCATCGGCCCCTTGATACCGCGCAGCGGGTACCGATCGATCAGTTCACGTACGCGCTGCAGCGCGATGAGGAGTTCATCGGCCGCCGACGCGAACCGCTTGCCCAGAGTCGTGGCCTGCGCCGCGACGTTGTGCGAGCGTCCGGCCATCACGAGCGTCGAGTACTCGGCGGCGCGCTCTGCGAGACGGGCGGCGACCGCGACACCGTGTGCGTGCACGTGCTCGAGCGACCGCAGGATCTGCAGCTGCTCGACGTTCTCCGTCAGGTCGCGGCTGGTCATTCCCTTGTGCACGTGCTCGTGGCCGGCGAGGGCGTTGAACTCCTCGATGCGGGCCTTCACGTCGTGGCGAGTGACCCGTTCGCGCGCGGCGATGGAGTCGAGGTCCACCTGATCGAGAACACGCTCGTAATCGGCGACCGCCTCCGCAGGAACATCGATCCCGAGCTCGGCCTGGGCACGCAGCACTGCGAGCCACAGCTGACGCTCGAGCACGATCTTCTGCTCGGGCGACCACAACTGCCGCATTTCGGGGCTGGCGTACCGGGTGGCGAGGACGTTCGGGATGTTGCTCACGGAGCAACAGTTTACGGACCCGTGCCCGTGATCACCCATCGGCCGGTGGTGCGACGGTGTCCACGACGTCGATCAAGATCCCCCGCGCCAGCGCTCTCGGATCGGGGTCGAGTTCTCCGAGACCACCGAGCACCGCGCCGTCCACCACCGCGACGAGCCGGCGCAACTGATCCGTGTGCACGTCGCGGCCGCAGCGGTGGAGCAGTTCGGTGAGCAGTTCGTCGAGCTGCTCGCGCATCTCCAGCTGCACGTCGCGCAACTCGGGATGCCGTGCGGTCGCGACATAGCGTTCGTACCTCGAGATGAGGCGTTCCCGGTCTGCCTGACCGATCGCGCGCGGGCCGATGAGCAGGTCGACGATCAGATCGGCGGTGGAGTCGACGGCGCGCGACGATTGCGGAACCTCACGCACCCACTCGCCCATCTCGTCGAGTTCACGCGCGCTGTTGAAGTGCACGGCGCACGATATGAGGTCGTCGAGCGAATCGAAGTAGTAGGTCGTGGACGCCAGCGGGAGGCCGGCGCGGTTCGCGACGGACCGATGCCGGACCGCGTCAATACCGCCTTCGAGTACGAGGTCGGCTGCAGCCTCGACCAGCGCCTGGCGGCGCCGCTCGCCCTTCGGGGTCGCAGCAATCGACACCTAGTCATCGTGACAGCCCAACCACCTCTACCAGGGGCGAACGGGCCAGAGACCGACCGGTACGATCGGCTCCGCCGGCATGGGGGCTCGGCTGTCGTGCCCCTGGTCGTATCGACACGATCGGAGCGAAGTCGGAAATGAAACGTCGTCGGTTCCTACAGGCATCAGCATTCGGCGCAGCCGTGGCGTCCGTGGGTGTCGGGGGCCCCGGGCTTCCGGTCGCCTCGGCACTGCCCCTCGGCATCGACGAATACCGTCGCCTCGTCCCCGAACTGTTCACCCCTCCCCCCACCCCACCGGCGCATTCCGACGTGATCGTGGTGGGTTCCGGATTCGGGGCGAGCGTCGCCGCGCTGCGGCTCGCGGAATCCGGATCGCAGGTGACCGTGCTCGAACGCGGCATGCGCTGGCCCCGTGACCCGCAGCGGGAGATCTTCACGACAGATCTGCTCGCCGACGGGCGCGGCTACTACCACCGAACCTCATTCACCGGCCCCACCGGAATTCCCGTCGTGTGCGACGACTTCGCGGGTGTGCTCGACGTGACCGACTACCCGAACATGTCGGTGTGGCGCGGGGCAGCGGTCGGTGGCGGCTCGATCGTGTTCACCGGGGTGATGATCGCCCCCGAACGGCACTTCTTCGAGCATGTTTTCGGCAACCGACTGAGCTACGACGAGATGACCTCGACGTGGTACCCGAAGGTGCGGGCGATGTTGCGGCTCGATCCGATGCCCGACGACATCTACAACGCCCGCGAATTCACGCACTCGCGACGCTGGGACGACGACGCCATCAAGGCCGGCTACACACCGCACCGTATCGACGGCATCTGGGACTGGGACATCGTCCGTGCCGAACTCGCCGGGTCGGTGCGCCGGTCGGCGGTGGCGGGCGAATCGAACCTCGGCAACTCCAACGGCGCGAAGTTCGACCTCACCCAGAACTACATTCCAGCGGCGGAAGCAACCGGTCGCGCGCAGGTGTGCCACGCCCACCGGGTGCTGTCGGTCGGCCAGGAACCCGATGGCCGCTATGTGGTGGAGGTGCAGGCCGTCGATCCCACCGGTGCCGTCCTGAGTACCTCGACGTTGACGTGCGACAAGCTGGTGCTGGGTGCAGGCTCGGTCGGCACCACGGAACTGCTCGTCAAGGCACGTCACACCGGATCGCTCGCAAACCTCGACGAGCACGTCGGCCGCGGCTGGGGCACCAACGGTGACGCGGTGCTCGTGCGCTCGATCGCCGTGACCGACGCATTCGGCGGCGATCAGGGCGCGCCTTCGGCCTCCCGCGTGGTCGACGAATCGGGTCTGCCGTTGAGCCTCGAGAACTGGTTCGTCGCGGGCACCGCGAAGGATGTGGGCATGCTCGCCTCCCTCGGCATGACGCTGGACCCGACACGCGGCGAGGTCGTCTACGACCCGAACGCCGATCGGGGTGTGGTGAATTGGCCTTCGGGCGGCGAACGCGCGAGCGTCGACGCACTCCGGGCCGTGCACAACAGGATGGCTGCGGCCGGCGGCACCGTACCCGGCGCCGAGCCGATGGCGGCGGACGTCAACGCGTCGTTCACGGCGCATCCGCTCGGCGGTGTGGTGATGGGCGACGCGACGGACGACTACGGCCGGGTGCACGGGCACCCCGGCCTGTACGTCGTCGACGGTGCCCTGATCCCCGGGAGCACCGGCACGGTCAATCCGTCACTGACGATCGCCGCGCTCGCCGAACGCAACATCGCGCAGATCATCGCGTCGGGCAGGTAACAGCGCCGTTCAGGACACCGGCAGCCAGCCGGCGAGCCGGTCCAGCGCCGCCGACACGTCCGCGCTCGATCCGGCGAACGACAGTCGCACTGTCTCGTCGCCTCGGACGGTGTCGAAATCGATGCCGGGCGCAAGCGCCAGACCCGTGTCGTGCAGCAGCCGGGAACACCACGCGGTCGACGTCTCGTCGCCGAGCAGATGGGCGATGTCGGCGTATACGTAGAACGCGCCGTCGGCAGGTGCCAGCTTCGTGATGCCGAGATCCGGTAGGCCGGACAACAGCAGTTCCCGGTTGGCCGCGTAGCGGGCGACGTGCCCGTCGAGTTCGGCACGCGCTTCGGCGCTGAACGCCTCGATCGCCGCGAATTGTGCGATCGACGGCGGGCAGACCGTCATGTTCGACGCCAGGCGCTGCAAGGCCGGCCGCAGCGATTCCGGAACGAGCATCCACCCGAGTCGCCAGCCCGTCATCGAGAAGTACTTCGACACCGACCCGACGACGACCGACTCTCGCGACGTCGCCCAGGACGTCGAAGTGTCGGGCGAGCCCGGGGTGTCGAATTCGATGCCGTGGTAGATCTCGTCGGAGATCAGCAACGCGCCGTGATCGTCGCACCACCGGGCCAGTGCGGCGAGTTCGTCGGGTTCGATCATGGTGCCGGTCGGGTTGGCCGGACTCGCGACCACCAGTCCCGCAGGCGGGGTGTCGAGTGCCTCGAGCATGGCAACGGTGGGCTGGTAACGGGTGTCGGGACCGCAATCGAGTTCGACCACGTTGCAGCCGAGCGCGGCGAGGGTGTTGCGGTAGGCGGGGTATCCGGGCCGCGCGACGACCACGGTGTCGCCGGGGTCGAACGCGGCGAGGAACAGCAGGGTGAAGGCACCCGATGACCCCGTGGTGACCACGACGTCGTCGGCATCGACATCGAGTCCGTACCGCTCGCGGTGGTACCCGGCGATCACTTCGCGCAGCGGAAGGATCCCGAAGGTCTCGGTGTAGCCGAGCAGTTCCGTGTCGACGGCGTGGCGGGTGGCCCGCAGCACCGGCACGGGCGCCGGTGTCGACGGCTGCCCTGCAGCCAGGCTCAGCACGTCACCGTGGGTGCGCTGCCGTTCGGCGGCGGCCTTCCACACATCCATGACGTGGAACGTCTCGATTCGGGAGCGTCGGGATTCAATGCGCACGACCACGACGGTAGTCCTCCGCTCCCGGCGCTCAGAGCCGGATGTGCTGGCGGCCGAGCACGGCATCCCACGCGATGGGGACATCGTGAAGTGAAGCCGGGGCGCCGAACACCGCAGCACTGCCTGCGTCGTCGGCGGCGGAGACCGCAGCGGGTACCACGGGCAGCAGCAGGTGCGAATCGAATCGCCCGCCCGCATGCACGATATGGAAACCCTGGTTGATCGTGTCGTTGTGCCGGATGTCGGGAAGCGTGTCGAAGTCGTGGCCCGTGATGACCAACGCGAGCGAGGACCCCGCTTCGAAGAAGGTGCTGTGCGGCATGATCTCGATGTCGACGGGCACGATCTGTCCTGCCGACAGCGGCCAGTACTCGGCAGGGTCGATCACCGGTCGGTATGCGGTCGACGCCTCCGGATCGAGTGCGCGCCGCGAGACCCGGATCCATCCGTGCGCGACGACCGCCTCTTCGAACCCGTCGTGGCCTTCGAAACGGACCTCGTTGCCCGACGGATCGATCTTCTTCAGCGCGACGAACAGGTCCATGTCCTTGGCGTCCTTGGCCTCGACCCACAGCCGCAGAGCGGCGTGGCCCGTGACCTCGGTGTCCTCGTCGAAGGTTGTGGTGAAGACCAGTTCGTCGCCTGCGACGGGGAACATCCGGGCACTGGCCTCCTCTGCGGGCCGCTCCGAATGCAGACCACCGCTGGCGTGATCGAGATGGAGTGGAACGTAGCGGGTGTCCGGAATCGGCCACCGGGATTCATGCCGTTCGGAGTAGGTGCGCAGGTCGTGTCGGGTTTCGAGGCGAACACGCGGGGTCTCGTCGAATCCGTTGTCCTCGCCCTTGAGGAAATGGTCGAAGAACCGGCGTTGTACGTCCAGCGCCTCGACCCCGTAGAACGTCTGCCAGGTCTTGCGGCCGTGCGTGTACAGCCACTTGTCGGGCGATCCCAGCTGTGAGAAACCGGTGATGGAGCCACGCGTGCGAGGCCCCTGATCGGACCACGACGCTCCCACCAGAGCGGGCACGGTGATGTCGGCGAAGGGCGGTGGGCCCACGACGTGCCTGCAGCGGTCGGGGAATCGTCGCCACAGCCACGGAGAGATCCTCCGGATCGACGTCGACGGCGAGCGGCTGCCGCGCTGCGTCGCGCGCCACCAGAAACTGCTGAAATGTGTTTCCGGGATTCCGCCGTGGCTGAGCGTGTCGCGGAAGGGATCGGTGATGCCCTCCCACGGGGAGAAAGCGGCGAGATGCGGCGGATGCTGCGCCGCGGTGTACCACTGCAGGGTCGCCAGATGCGACACCCCGGCCATTCCCACCTTGCCGGTGCTCCACGGTTGTTCGGCTGCCCATTCGACGACATCGGCGGCGTCTGCCGCGATCCGGCCGAGCAACAGCCGCGGGCGGCCCTCGCTGGCGAAACAGCCGCGCAGGTCGGCGACGACAACGGCGTATCCGCGCGGCACCCAGTAACCGGGGTCGGGGGCTTCGAACGCCGTGTGATCACTCAGTTCGAGTTCTCCGACGAAGTTGCCGCCCTGCGCGAGTTCACCGAAACTCACCGGATAGTCGTCGACACAGGCGTCCTTGCCGTACGGCGTCACACAGACGAGGACCGGGTGCTGTTCGGATCCCTCCGGCCGGAAGACGTTCGCCCGCAATATGGTGCCGTCGGCCATTCGGATCGGGACACCACGCTCGACAATGATGTCGCCCGGCAGCGAGTAGAGCCTGACGCAATGATGCGCGAGCGGAGTCGGATCCTGCGTCGATCTACGCTTCCACGAACCCATTTGTCACCTCTGGCCTCTTCAGAAGATGCACCGAGTGTGAAACATTCAATCAGTATGCGCAAGTTCTTCCCGCACGGGAGCAAGTCAGAGCGCGATGCGTCCCTCGACCGCGGCAAGACCGATATCCGTGCGGAAATGGCCGCCTGCGAGCTTGATGTCATCCAAGGTCGCGTAAGCGTCCGCACGCGCAGCCGCGAGATCGTCGCCGACCCCCACGACGCTCAGCACCCGACCGCCCGCCGACAGGAGCGCTCCGTCGTCGCCGCGCTTCGTGCCGGCGTGAAGGACCTTGTCGCTGTCTGCACCACCGATGACGTCGCCGGTGCGCGGGGTCGCCGGGTAGTGCTCCGCAGCCAGCACGACCGTCACCGCAGCACCGTCGCGCCATTGCAGCGGCGGCAACTGCGCGAGCGTGCGGTTCGCCACCGCACCGAGCACCTCGCCGAGCGGGGACTCGAGTAGCGCGAGCACAGCCTGCGTCTCCGGATCACCGAAACGGCAGTTGAACTCGACGACCGCGGGACCCTCCTGCCCCATGGCCAGACCCGCATAGAGCAGGCCGGAGAAGCCACAACCCCGGCGCACGAGTTCGGCAGCAACCGGCTTCACGACTTCGTCGACGATCCGAGTGACAGCACCTTCGGGCAGCCACGGAAGCGGCGTGTACGCACCCATGCCACCGGTGTTGGGGCCGACGTCACCGTCGCCGACCCGCTTGTGATCCTGCGCGGGCAGCAACGGCACCACGGTCTCGCCGTCGACGAGGCAGAACAGGGACACCTCGGGTCCGTCGAGGAACGACTCGAGCAGCACGGGGTGTCCGTTCTCGATGATCTCCGCCGCGTGATCACGGGCGGCGTCTCGGTCGGTGGTCACCACCACACCCTTGCCCGCGGCAAGTCCGTCGTCCTTGACGACCCAGGTCGGGCCGAACCGGTCGAGGGCCTCGTCGATGATCGCGGGCGAATCGACGACCTCACTGCGTGCGGTACGCACGCCTGCTGCGGCCATGACGTCCTTCGCGAAAGCTTTCGACCCCTCGATACGAGCAGCGTCGGCGGACGGGCCGAAGCAGGGGATGCCTGCCTCGCGCACGGCCTCGGCGACACCCAGGACGAGCGGGACCTCGGGTCCGATCACGACGAGGTCGACCTGCTTGTCCTTTGCGAGCGCGACGACCTGATCGGCGGACGAGGCATCGACCGCGTACTGCTCGGCCACCTTGGCGATGCCGGCGTTGCCCGGGGCAGCCAGGACGGCCGTCACACCCGGGTCGCGGGACAGAGCCAGAGCGAGAGCATGTTCACGGGCACCGGAGCCGATAACGAGTACGCGCACGCACGACAGACTACGGGACCGGGCTCCACACGAGATCGGCACGGCCACGGGTGCGGGCGACGGCGGTGGCGTTGGGCAGATCGACTTCATGAACCCAGTCGCGGGCCTGCGATCGCGCACGACCACCTACGCGGTGCCGTCGAACGAGGCGCGGAGTCAGCGTCTCCGCCGGCACGTCCAGGTAGATCACGAGATCCAGAAGTGGACGGATTTCCTGCCAGCCACCGGCGTCGAACAACAGGTAGTTCCCTTCGGTGACCACGACTCGCGCAGACCGTTCGATGGCATGCACCGCCGCAACCGGGTCGTCGAGTCTGCGCGAGAAACCGGGGGCGTACACGGTCTCGTCCCGGCGCACTCGCACGCGCTGCAGCAGCTCGCGGAATCCCGCCACGTCGAACGTGTCGGGTGCCCCCTTGCGTCCACGGGCACCGCGGGCATCGAGCTGGGCATTCGACAGATGAAAGCCGTCCATCGGCGCCAACCCCGTCTCGATTCCGGCGCGGGTGAGCGCACCGACGAGCAGTCCGGCCGCGCGGCTCTTGCCTGAGCCGGGCGGACCGCACAGCCCGACGACCGTCCGGCGGTGCGCGGGTAGTGGGGCCAGGACCTCGGTGACAAGCTCGGCGATCAGCGCATGTTGCGTACCGACACGTGCAGATCCGGACCCGTCCATGACGGTGACGATACGACCGACCCGGTCGGCGGGCTGGACACATGTCCGTGCCACGCATATCGTAAATTCGTAATTCCGAATTTCCGAACTTACGGAGTACCGATGTCGACGAAGGTCCTCGCTGCAGTTGCCGTCACGACCGCCCTGACACTCACGGCGTGCACCGACTCACCGCCCGACGACGCCACCGCAACCGGCACCGCAACCTCGCCGGCCGTCGATTGCGGCCCGCCTCCCGCCGCAGACGTGACGAGCCCCGAAGGCTGGATCGGCTACCTCGCCGAACACCCCGACTCCGTAGGTCTCGTCATCGACGACGGACACGGGAACGTCGTCGCACACCGCGCCGACGACCCACAACCACTCGCGTCGGCAGTCAAGGTCGTCCACCTTGCCGCGTACGCGCAAGCCGTCGCAGACGGCACTCTCGACCCCGCCGAACAGATCCCGGTGGCCGAATGGGAACGCTGGTACCTCCCGGATACGGACGGCGGCGCACACCCCGCCGCCATGCAACGCCTCGGTGTCACCGCCGAGGGCACGGTCGCTCTCGACGACCTGGTGACCGCGATGATCCAGGAGAGCGACAACGCCGCACCCGACTACCTGCGCGACCGACTCGGCGACGACGCACTGACCGCAGCAGCCGAGCAAGGCGGCTGGCACGATTTCGCACCGCCCACCATGCTCGGCAATACGCTCGGGTTCATCGCACCGGAAGACACCGACGCCGACCTGTGGGACACCGCGCAGCACTACGCGAACGACCCGGGCTTCCGCGCCGAGATCCACAAGCTCCTGCAACAACCCGACGTGTTACCCGATGATCCGTACGGCGAAATGGACCGGATTCAACGCGACGACAATGCGGGCACAGCCGAGCAACTCGCGGGCATCCATCGGGCGATCGCCGACGGGTCGTTCGGGAGCGGAGCAGACATCGCCCGCGAGCATCTGGAATGGCAACCCGCACCTCCCGGCACCGAAGGTCTCGGATTCAAGGGCGGAAGTCTGCCCGGGATACTCACCGAAGCAATGAGTCTGCGGCTGGCCGACGGCACCGTCGCGACCGCAGTGATACTGACGTCGAACATGACGGAAGCCGACTACACGGCTGCGCGCGGAAGCTTCGCGCACCAAGGTCTGATGTTCGCGGCGATGACCGAGCCCGAGATCTTCGATCGGATACGGTGCGCTGTGTGAACGACCGCCCGACCGGCAGCCACGAGGACCGCATCGCCGACCTCGAACGGCGCATCCGACTCCTCGAGAACAGCGCCGCGCCCGAGGAGAACCCGGTCTCGGAATCACCGGGCGCAGCGGGCAGCATCGGCTACCAAGGCGCCGTGTCGTTGTCCGGCAACGTGTCGTGGACCATCGAATACGACGCTGCCGCCACCCTCGATCTCGATGGGTCCGCGATCGCAGCGGTCCTCGACGCGCTCGGCAGCCCCGACCGGCTCGCGATCGTGCGGACCCTCCTGCGAGGTCCTGCCACTGCAAGCGAACTGCAAGAGGCGACGGCCCTGTCGTCCCCCGGCCGTCTCTACCACCATCTGCGGACACTGTCGGCCGCCCACATCGTCGAACAGCAGTCCCGTAACCGTTATCACATCCCACCTGCGAAGGTCGTCCCCCTGCTTGTCCTCTCACTCGCTGCGGCCGATGTCGCCGAGCAGCTGTGATCGGCCTATTGTGCCGGTATGGCTTCCGTGTTCAGCATGATCATTTCCGGTGACCTACCCGGCCGTTTCGTGTGGGAGGACGACGATGTCGTCTCGTTCCTCACCATCAATCCGCTCACCGAGGGGCACGTCCTCGTCGTTCCGCGACAGGAAGTGGATCACTGGCAGGAGATCGACGACGACCTATGGGACAAGGTCAACCGTGTCGCCCGGATCGTCGGACGCGCAGTGTGCGCAGCGTACGAAGCGCCGCGCGCCGGGCTGGTGATCGCCGGTCTCGAGGTCCCCCACCTGCACTTGCACGTCTTCCCGGCGCACACGCTCGGCGACTTCGATTTCTCGCAGGCCGAGAAGGATCCGTCGGCCGAGTCGCTCGACCGGGCCCGCGACAGGATCCGGGCAGCGTTGCGCGAGCAGGGGCACGCAGAACACGTCCCCGACTGAAGCTACGCCTCAGTGCGCCCGCGGCTGCGACGCTGTCGACACCGACACACCGGCCGCCGCGGGCGCTGCTCCCGCGCCGTGCGGATCGTCGCCGAGCGGGTTGTCCAGAAACGCGGCCAGCTCCACCCACGACGTGGCGGGGGCCGTCGTTCCCGCGAGAATCCCGAGGTGGGTACCCGGAACACGAACGCACCGCACCCTCGGCGACCCGGTGAGAACCGACGTGACCGGCTCGACCGACGGGATCGGAGCGAGAACGTCGTCGGTGCCGCCGAACGCCAGCACCGGCACGTCGACATCGGCGAGTTCGACGACGCGACCGCCGAGCTCGAGCCGTCCCGTCGTCAGTTCGTTGCCCACGGTCACCTTCACCGCGAGCTGACGGAATGCCCGACCCGCGTAGCCTTCGATCTCGTTCTGGAACCGGTCGACGCGTTCCATACGCGCGAGCTTGTCGCGGTCGGCGATATTGGCGGCGACGAACCACGGCCGCCTCACCTCGCGCTCGAACGCGGTGACGCGGTAGGCAATCCGCACCAGCGGTGCAGGAATCCCACCGAACAGATGGTCGGCGACATCGAGCGCCGGTTCTGCGAGATACCTACCTGCCAACCGGGGAAGGGCCATCAGCGGAATCTTCGCGTAGTCGATGGGTGTCCCGAACGTGGTGATCGAGCGAACCGGTAATTCCGGGTGGGCCGCAGCAGTCAGTAGCGCAAGGCTTCCCGCGATGCTCCACGCGACGAGGTCGACGTTGCGTCCGCCCGACAGTTCCGCAACGCGATGAATCGCTTCGGGAAGCACGTCGTCGATCCAGAATTCGAGTCCGAGGTCACGATCGTCGTCGGTGATCTCCCCGTACTCGATGAGGAAGACGCTGCGGCCGAGCCCGACGAGGTGCGCGGCGAGACTCTGCTCGGGCATCAGGTCGAAGCAGGTCGGCGACGCCGCGAGCGGCGTCACGAGCAGCACGGGGTCGCCGCCGTCCTCGGGGCCGAAGCGGCGCAGCGTCCGGTGGGGGCCGTCGCCGACCACGACCGACGGCGTCCGGTGCGGCTCGGCGACACCGTCCGCCACGAACAACGACCACGCGTTGTGGGCGGCCTTCGACACGAAATCCGCGATCCCCATCTGGCTCCCTACCTGCCCTGCGAATCGGCATGATGCGAAACGCAGTCTAGAGGAGGGCGGGATGTCACTCCGGGTGCAGGCGTGGCATTCGCACGCGGAACGTCGACCCCCGGCCGGGGATGCTGTCGACGTCGACCGTCCCGCCGTGCGCGGCGACCAGCGCGGCGACGATGGACAGTCCCAGACCACTGCCGCCCCCGATGCCGCCGGTGCGTGAACGAGAACTGTCGGTGCGATAGAAACGCTCGAACACGCGCTCCCTGTCGACTTCCGACAATCCGGGTCCGGTGTCGGCTACCTCCAGCACGGCATCGGCGCCGACCGTACCCACGCGGACCGTCACCGCTGCGTCGGACGGCGTGTGGGTCAATGCGTTGGTCACGAGGTTCCCGAGGACCTGGCGCAACCGGACATCATCGCCCAGCACCTCCGGTGTGCCGGGCCCGTCCACGACCGCGAGGTCGATGGTGCGGTCCGGCGCGACGACCCTCGCTCCGTGCACGGCGTCGGCAGCGATCGCGAGCAGATCCACGGGCTTGCGTTCGAGCGGTCGTTGCGCGTCGAGCCGTGCCAGCATCAGCAGGTCTTCTACGAGGACGCCCATACGACGGGATTCGCTTTCGATGCGCGTCATCACCATGTCGGTGTCGTCGCTCGCACCCTGCTTGTAGAGCTCGGCGAATCCCCGGATCGTGGTGAGGGGCGTGCGCAGTTCATGGCTCGCGTCGGCGATGAAGCGGCGCATCCGATCTTCCGACCGGCGAGCAGACTCCTCCGACGCGGCGGTCGCGGTGAATGCCTCCTGAATCCTGGCGAGCATCGTGTTGAGTGCGACGGAGAGCCCGCCCACCTCGGTCCTCGGATCCGTTTCGGGGACGCGCTCGTTCAGGTCGCCGGCCGCGATCGCAGCCGCCGTACGCTCGACCTCCTGCAGCGGGCGCAGACTGTGCCGGATTGCGAAGTATCCGGCGATGCCGAGAAGAACGAGCACGACACCGCCGATCACCAGTTGCAGAACGACGAGTCGGTCGACGAGGTCCTCGGTCTCCGACAAGGTCAATGCGACCGTGGTGGTGCCTCCGTCCCGATCATCGGTCGTCAGGACCCTCCACTCGACACCCGACCCGTCGGCCGAGCCCACCGTGCTCAGTCCCGCTTCGGGTACCGGAGGCAGCTCGGGAGACTCGGGCTGGTCGTTGATCAGCAGCCGAACGTTGCCGTCGGCGTCGGTGAGATAGACGTAGAACGGACTCGGCGGACGTCCCGGGTCCGCAGCCTGCCGCGGTGGAGGAAGAAACCCCAGCGGCTTCGCCCAGGTCTGCCCGGCATCGTGCAGATCCCGGTCGACGCGGGAGATCATCGACGTCTCGAACGCCGAGGTGACAGCGAAGCCCGATGCCAGCAACCCCAATCCCGCGAGCAGGACCAGCGCCGCAACCAGCTTCAGCCGCAGCGGAACAGCATGCAGTCGCGGGAGCGAACGCGAGTTCACGCCCTGGGCTCACGCATCACGTAACCCACTCCCCGCAGGGTATGGATCAGGGGAACGTCACCGGTGTCGACCTTGCGCCGCAGGTACGACACGTACGACTCCACCACCCCCACCTCTCCCCCGAAGTCGTAGTTCCACACGTGTTCCAGGATCCGTGGCTTGCTCAGCACCGTGCCTGCGTTGACCACGAAATAGCGCAGAAGTGTGAACTCGGTGGGAGACAGCGAGACCGGCTGCCCGGCCTTGAACACCTCGTGGGTGTCGTCGTCGAGTTCGATGTCGGCGAACCGGACGCGCCCCGAGCGCTCGGACTCCGACACTTTCCCTGCGCGCCGGAGAATCGTGCGCAACCGTGCGATGACCTCTTCGAGGCTGAACGGCTTGGTCACGTAATCGTCGGCGCCGAGTGTCAGCCCCGAGACTTTGTCCTCGACGGCATCCTTCGCGGTGAGAAAGAGGACCGGGGCGTCGATGCCGTCCGCGCGCAGGCGCCGCAGCATCCCGAACCCGTCCATGCCGGGCATCATGACGTCGAGAATCATCGCGTCCGGACGGAAGCGGCGGGCCCTGTCGAGACCTTCGGCGCCACTCGAAGCCGTCTCGACCTCGAACCCCTGGAACTTCAGGCTCACCGACAGGAGTTCGACGATCGTCGGCTCGTCGTCGACGACCAGAATGCGGGCCTCGGGATTATCGGTCACGCGGACGATTGTCGCGCCCGCCCCTCGAGTCCCGCTGGGCGTTCGCTGTGAGCTTCCTGGGAACGGATGCGGTGAGATGGCCCACCAGGCCCTTGCCGCCGTCGACGGGCGTTCCTAACCTGGAGCGATGGTGACCGCATCTCGGTCTCCCGGACGAGCGCACCGTACCCGGCCAGCGACAAGACGGTGCAGGAGTTGTCATCATGGCATGGATCGTCCTTGTGTTGTCCGGTGTTCTCGAGGCCGTGTGGGCCACCGCTCTGGGTAAAGCAGCGGGTTTCACCCGGCTGGCTCCCAGCATCGTCTTCCTCGTTGCGCTGACGCTGAGTATGGCCGGCCTGGCCTACGCCATGCGCACTCTCCCGATCGGCACGTCCTATGCGATATGGGTCGGTATCGGCGCCGCGTTGACCGTGGGGTACGCGATGGTCAGCGGTACCGAGACCGCGTCCGTCGTGAAGATCCTGTTGATCGCCGGGATCGTCGCATGTGTGGTGGGGCTGAAAGTCCTGCACTGATCGCCGGGCTGATTTCTGTGTGTCTCCGGTTACAGTGAATTCATGAATTTGGGGTCCGTGTTGGCGGCACCGTTGCGAGTCGGCCTGGCGGCGGCAGATTCCGCGCTGCTCGTCGCCGAAACGGTCATCGGCACGATACGTATTGCGGTGTCGCCGGCGACCTATTCGGCGCTGGGCGCGATCGGGCTGAACGACACCCGAGACTCGATCGGGTTACTGCAGCAGGTGTCGCGGTTGACCGCAGATGATCGCGGTCTCGGGCAGGCCCTCCGCCCCGGCGGCCCACTCGACCGGCTCCTCGCGACCGGTGGTCCGGTTGATCGGCTCACTGCCCCCGGCGGCCCACTCGAACGCATCCTCGAACCAGGAGGAGCGCTCGACCGGTTGACCGTTCCCGGTGGCCCACTCGACCGGGTTCTCGCCGACGACGGAGCCCTCGACAGGCTCCTGTCGGAGGGCGGGCTCCTCGACCGCATCACAGCGCCCGACGGCCCGCTCGAACGACTACTGGCGCAGGACGGCGCAGTCGAGCGACTCACCACGCCGGGCGGCCTGGTCGATACTGCGCTCCGGCCCGGCGGAGTCGTGGAACGCGCACTCGCCGAAGGCGGCACGCTCGACGTGCTGCTCTCCGAGCGCGGCGCCCTCGAACGCCTACTCGTCGAAGGCGGCCCCCTCGATCAGATCGTGTCGCTGTCGGAGACCCTCGCAAGCTTGACTCCGGGCATAGTCCGAATGAACGAGAGTGTCGACACTCTGCAGGAAACAGTCGAGCTGCTGCGCGGCGCGGTGGGCCCGCTCGGCGACCTCGCGGGCAAACTCCCGGGCCGTTGGTTGCGCAGCAGTAAGGGCGAGATCCTCCCGCCTCCCTGACCAGGAACGATCCGACGTATCGAGAGCCTCAGCGATCCTCTCGCCGCGTCGCGACCAGCGCTGCCGCGTCGGCACCGGCCCGCACCACTGCATCACGCAACGACACACCGGTGCCGAGCAGGGCCGCGAGGGTGCCTGCGAAATGGTCGCCGGCACCGGTCGTGTCGACTACGGCGACGCGAGGAACCTCGATGTGCTCGACGCCGTCGTTCGTGCCGATCACGATGTCGTCGCCGCCCCGCGTCACCACGACTGCGGGAACCCGCTGGAGCAAACGCCCGACCGTGGCATCGATGTCGGTGCCCGGCTCGGTGTTCGCGTAGTACGCGGCCTCGTGTTCGTTGACGACGAGCGGGTCGGCCACCTGGAGTATTTCGGGGGCGACCGGAGCGGTGGGGCTGGGGTTGAGCACGAACCTGCGCTGTCGAGCACGGGCCCATGACGCCACAGCGTGCGTCACCGATGGTGGGAGTTCGAGCTGGGTGAGGACGACAGCCGGATCCAGCTCATCGAGCGCTTCGGTGACGTAGGCCGGGTCGAGGAGTCCGTTCGCACCGCCGATCACGATGATTCTGTTGCTCCCGTCCTCGGCGAGAACGACGATCGCGCGCCCTGTCGCGGCATCGAGTTCGGTCAGGTGACGCGTGTCGACACCCGCGCGGCGCTGGGCATCTCGCAGAGTGTCCGCGGCGTCGTCGTTTCCGACCGCCCCGACGATCGCGGTCGACGCCACCTCGGCCGCTCCGATCGCCTGGTTGGCGCCCTTTCCGCCCGGGTAGGTCGACAGACTCCGGCCCAGCACCGTCTCCCCGTCCTCCGGGGCACGCGTCACGAGCGCGGTCAGGTCGAGGTTCAGGGAACCGACGACAGCCACGACGCAGCGGTTCGCTGCCTCGATGTCAGCCGACGGCACTGCCCGGTTCCAGTCCCGGGCACACCATGTGCACTACGTCGTCGGCCCAGGTCTCGTCGACCCGGCCGTGCCGCAGGTAGGCGCCGAGGTACGAACCGACGAGCGTGGACACCGCGGTGTCGATATCGAGATCCGCGCGGAGGGCACCTGCATCGACAGCGGCACGGAGCACTTCGGCCGCGACTTGGCTGCGACTGTTGATGATGTCGCGGAACGATTCGGTCAAATCCGGGTCTGCGTCGGTGAGGACCGCGCTGACGCTACCCATACCGATGTCGCTCGAGAGCGCGACGCGAAGCAGATCGAGGGTCCACTTCACCCGGTCGTACATGCAGAGGCCGTCGGGTATGCGCGGCGCCGCGGACTGCGAATCGAGTGCGGCATCCAGCAGTTCGTCGCGGTTGGCGTACCGACGATAGATGGTGGTCTTCGCGACACCGGACAACGCCGCGACGGACTCCACGGTGACCCGGTTCGGTCCGTGCTCGCGCAGGATCGCGAGCACCGCACCCAGAATTCTCGCGTCCGTCCCGGCACGCGACTTGGCGGAACGTCGCGGCGATACGGACGCGGGTACCACGTCGGCATCGACAACCATGTCCATCCCTTCTAGGGCGAGTGTTCCCCGCCAGTGCATCGAGTTTGCGGAAGAACACCCCCCGAAATCAAACACTACGAAACGATACGCTACGCTGAGCGTATCGTTTTGCCAATTTTTCAGATTTCAGGAGCTGCGCATGACAGAGATCTACGCACCCACTTCCGCATACAACTTCGATTCGGAGACGCTTCTCGAGAGCTACCGCACATACGACGCAGTAGAACGCGCGATCGACCATCTCTCCGACGAAGGCTTCGCCGTCGAGTACCTGAGGGTCGTGGGCCAGGGCGTCACCACCGTCGAACAGGTAGAAGGACGGATGACCACGGCGCGCTCGACCGCCAACGGCGCAGGCGTCGGCGTATGGACAGGCCTGCTGTTCGGACTCCTGCTCGCCGTTTTCCTTCCGGCGAGCACCGTCGCCGGACCCATCCTCGTCGGCATCGCGCTCGGAGCCCTATGGGGCGGCGCACTCGGCTTCGTCGCCCACTACAGCACAGGCGGCAGGCGCGACTTCATCTCCCGCAAGAGCATCGAGGCGAGCCGATACGACCTGATGGTCGAGCAGGATTTCGCTACCGAAGCACGGGAGAAACTCGCACTGCGGTGAATTCCTCGCCGCTCGAGTACGCTCTTTCGCCCCGACAAGTCTGCCTCGAGATGGCATCATCCGGATATGGCCGATCCGACGTCGAATTCATCGCCGAAGTTGTCGGTGGGTACTGCCGTGATCGTCAGAGCCGGGGTTGCCGAAGCGAGATCGACACCCGGCAAGATCGTGGAGGATTACGGCAGTTCCCAGCAGGTAGTGGGCGCAGACCTCGGACGCGACTGGGCACCGATCCGCAGGTGGGCGGTCGCGCTCGACAACGGGCGTCTCGTATTCGTCGACGACGACGACCTGGAGATCGCTCCTGTCTGATCCCCGCACTCAGGCCGCGACAATCCCTGCCACAGGAATCCTGGCATCGACGGCCTGACGGAAATTGATCATTGCGCGCTCGAGGTGATCCCTGTTGGTCACCAGCACAGCGCCCGTTGCGCGACGCTCGAGCAGGACATCGTTGGTGAATCGCGCGTTCTCCACCGTGGAAGTCGACTCGGATTCCTCGATGATCCGCTCCGGCGGAACACCCCGCGACACCAGCCACTCCTTCATGGCACCGGCCTCGGTGATGCCGTTGCGAGGCACTCCCCCGGTGACGACGACGGGTGACTCCGGATAGCGCTCCGCCGCGCGGAGAGCCGCTTCGAGTCGTTGCGCGAGCACAGGCCGGATCTTGCCGTCCTCGGTCAGCCCTGCCCCGAGAACCACGAGATGGGTACCGATCGGATTCATGTCGAGCATCACCGGAAAACGCGGGGTCAGGTTCTCCAGCTCGGTGCACGCGATGATCAACTCGTCGATCGTGCCCTGACAGAGCGGAGTGACCGACAGTATTCCGTTGACGATTGTGTCCACCGAAGGTGTTGCAGCTGCCTGCCCTGTCGAAAGTCCGAGCGTGGCCGTCGCTGCCACTGTCGCCGCGAGCACTGTCCGTCGCACACCACTCATACACGTCCACCTTCCAAGGAGCGGTCGGATTCCGGATGGGCCGCACTGTGCCACATCCAGTGGGCCAGGTGGGCATGGCACCCGCGCGATCGGGACCTGTCACCACACCCGCAAGAAGATTTGAGGACCCCCGACAACGTGGCACGCCTGCTCGTTGGCGGGCGCCACCGCACAACGAGATCGAAAGCGCGGCGCTCGTCAGAGGCGTGGACAAACCCGAACCGCATGTGCCAGAGTTTCGACCACAAATGAAAAGGCCCGCCGCGAGATTAGGCCCTCGCGACGGGCGGTTGTCCGACTAGTACAGGAGTCGAACAGTGACCGAGCATACCCATGTTCCCAGTTCGGGTGGTATCCGTCGTGGGCCACGTCTGGCCGACAACTTCACCATCCTTTCCAACGCCCTCATCAACGATGAGCGCCTCAGTTTCCGTGCACGCGCAGTGCTGATCTGGCTTCTGTCCAAGCCCCACGACTGGAGTATTCGCTCCGACGCCATCGCCCGGCAGTCTCCACGCGAAGGCCGCGAAGCGATCCGCACCGCGATGCGCGAACTCGCCGAACACGGCTACCTCGTCCGCGAGAAAATCCAGGACGAGCGTGGCCGGTGGTCCACCATCCAGACCGTCTACGAAGAGCCCCAGACCGCCACGCCCCCGCCTCCCGTTCCGAAGCCCAGGAAATCGGATTCCGGTAAAGCGACCGACGGAGAACCGGGCGCTCTCACAAAGGACGGATCTCCAAGGACCGAAACCGACAACGACGCCGCGCGGACGATCGAATCGACCGGAGACGACGCAGCAACCTCCACGTCGCTTTTGTCAGCGGCAGACTTTCTCGCCAGGAAGACTCGCGCGGTCGTCGACGAATCCCACACACTTTTCACCACGCTCGAAGCGGCGACTCTCGCTGCGGGCCTGCCCGCGTCGTACGCGCGCATCAAACCCGAACAGAGGCGCGAAATCGCCACGCTGATCGAACTTCACGGCATCGACGCGCTTGTCGCGGCGGCCACCCGCGCACACCGGCCCGAGAACCCGACAATGCACGTCCACGGCTGGATCCGGCTGTGGAGGTCCCTTCCGGTCCACCGTTCGCTGACTCGATCGAGTTCCTGTCGCAAGTGTGTGAACGGGTGGGTCGAGGACGACGAATACGAGATCGTCGGCCGCTGCGAGTGCCGACGTGCTGCGTGATGCGCGACGGACTCGGTACCACACCGCTGCGGTCGAATACGCCCTATCCGAGACGCCGGCCAGCAGCGAGGGCGCCAACCGCGCGACATTGGTTTGACGAGGTCGCCAAAAGGCCATATGCGTCAATCCGGACTCAGCATCGGCCATGACTCAGCGAAGCCGTCGCCGACGGCGGTTCCAGCCACCGGTCCGATCAAGGGCATCGGCCGCCCCCGGGTCGCCTAACGTCGCAAAGAGCGAGCGGCGCCGCGGCGGGCCACCGTCGCATCACTCGGCGCCTGTTGCAGCGACACGGCGCCAACCACCAGATCGTGACGGTGCGGTAGATACGCGAAACCCGGCTCACCAACCGTCCGGAAGGCTGCCGGGTTCACTTCACCAGAGGCTACTGCCCTGGGCGCCATCTACGCTGCCAGAGCCCGCAATAGCGCGCAACCCAGTGCGGAATGCAGCGTAATCTCCGGAGCCCTCGTCCCCTCCGCCGACCACCACCCGACGTCGGCGGGCCCGTTCGAGTACACCCCGCCGGTCGTCACTCGAGTCGCCAACGGGTTCCGGTTCCCGAACTTTCGGTTCGGCCCGCGCGGCGGCAGTCATCCGCTCGTCGAACGTGAAGTTCGCCGCATCAAGTACCGGTGAGGCACATCGTCGTGGTGGTTCGAGGAGAACGACATCCTCGACGCAGAGGCGAGTAGATGAATGTGAATTCCCGGTCCGGGCAAAGAACGGGACCCTGACCGCCGTTTTGGCTGGTCAGAGTCCCGTTACCGGAGCCCCCTGTCAGGATTGAACTGACGACCGCTCGCTTACAAGGCGAGTGCTCTACCACTGAGCTAAGGAGGCATCTCGAGCGCCGCCCATCATATAGTGCGTCACACTCGCCGCGCACACCCGGTCCGTTTGGCTACCGTGGGTCTCATGCGTTTCACCCCTGACTGCCACGGATTCGTAGGTGACGGTTGCCGGTGAACTTCCTCAATGGCGCCGCCAATCTGATCTTCGGCAAGCGCCGCGCGACCATCGACGCGGTCACCGCCGCACCCGCGCCGCTCCAGCCGATCGACCTGACGGACGACGCAGTGGTCGCCGAGGCGCTGGACGTCGCAGTTCGTGTGGGGGAAGTCCTGCTTGCGGCGGGCACCGGCGCGATCGACACCTCCGAGCAGGTACGGTTCGTCGCCGCCACCTACGGTCTGGCCCAGTGCGATGTCGACGTCACCTACAACTCGATCGTGCTGTCGGCGTATCGCGGGCAGACGATGCCCCCGGCCAGCACGATGCGCGTGGTGCAGTACCGATCGATGGACTTCACTCGACTGGCAGCGGTCGATCGTCTCACCCGGAGAATCCGACGCGACGCCATCTCGCCTGCGCAGGCCCATGAGGAACTCATGGCGCTCACCAGCGCGCCCCACCCCTACAACCGCTGGGTTGCAACGGTCGCGTGGTCGGGCATGGCCGCTGCGATCTCCGTGTTGCTCGGCGGTGGGTTCCTCGTTGCCTTGGTGGCCTTCGCATCGACGTTCGTGATCGACCGCGCCAACCGATTCCTCAACGGTGCAGGGTTGCCGTTCTTCTTCCAGCACGTCGCCGGCGGCATCATCGCCACTGCGCCGGCCATCACGTTGTACGGATTCCGCGAAGCACTCGGTATCGATATTTCGCCTGGGCTGATCATCGCGGCGGGGGTCACCGTGCTGCTGTCCGGACTCTCTCTGGTGGGTTCGGTGCAGGACGCCATCACGGGCGCGCCGATCACTGCGTCGGCGCGGTTCTTCGAATTGCTGATGATGACCGGCGGGATTATCGCCGGTGTGGCAACGACGCTGCGCATCGCCGAGGTGTTCGGGGCCGAACTTCCCCTGATCACCTATGCCCCGCTGCCCGATCTGACACAGCTGCCGACGAAGGTCACTGCGGGTGCGGCGGCTGCATTGTTCTACGCGCTGGCCTGTTACGCGGAGCGCCGGGCCCTGACGGTGGCCGCGCTCGCCGGCGCGGCAGGCGCCCTCGTCTATCAGTTGTCGCTGGGGCTGAGCCTCGGGCCGATCGTGTCGTCCGCGATCGCCGCGACGGTGATCGGCTTCGCGGGTGGTTTGATGGCCCGCCGCGCGCTGATCCCGCCGCTCGTCGTTGCCGTTGCCGGTATCACTCCCCTTCTGCCGGGCCTGGCTCTGTATCGGGGTCTGTACGCAATGCTGCGCAACGAGGTGACCACCGGCATGACAGCGCTGTTCTCGGCGTTCGGAATTGGATGCGCTCTCGCCGCAGGCGTGACGCTCGGTGAGTGGCTCGCCCGGACGACGCGGCATCCCCGCGTTCTCCTCGGGGCCGCAGCGAGCGGGTTGCGCCGACCGCAGATGCGCCGGACCGGTTCGCGGACCGCGATGGAGGAAGCAGAAGATCGTCCCAGCGCCACCGCGACGACCGGGCCGATTCCGGTCATCGACGGCACCGGGTCCCTACCCATCATCGAAGGCACCGGTCCACTTCCGACGTCACCGATCTCCACCACTGCGCCGATACCCGCACAAAAGACGAGAGTCACCCAGCGTTTTCGTCGGCTGCGTGACTCTCGTCGGATGTAGAAAAGTCTCTAGGAGCTACCCTCGCGGGCCTTCTCGTCGGCCTCCATTGCGTCGCGCAGGCTCTTGGGACGCATGTCGGTCCAGTTCTGCTCGACGTACTCGACGCACGCAGCGCGCGACTCTTCGCCGAATACCACCCGCCACCCCTGCGGGACCTCGGCGAAGGTCGGCCACAGCGAGTACTGCTCCTCGTCGTTCACGAGAACGTAGAAGCGGCCGTCTTCGTCGTCAAATGGATTCGTGCTCATCTCGCCTCACTTGTTGCGTAGGTGTGCTGGCTCGGTATTCTATCAAGCTCGCCGATCTCCGCCCGCTCCACCGATTGCCCCCTCAGTCGGCGTTCGAGGACCGAAGAGAGGACCTCTCCTGCACGAACGGCCGCGTTCGACAGTAGCGACGCAGTCAAACCGTGAGTCTTCTCCGTCCCTCCCAGCAGGTACACGTCGGCCGCGATCTCGGCCGGCAGCTCCAGACGATAGTCGCGTGCCACCGGCGGCACCGGGGTATTCCACGCGAGGTCTCCGAGCATCGAACCGAGCGATGTCGGCTCGAAGCCGGTCGCAAGGACAACGGCGTCGCACTCCAATGTGTCGGACGAGTCGTCCAGACTGTTACGAATCTCCACTTCGATGCCCGTGGAGGTCTCCGTGGTGGCGAGTACCTCGGATGCGCGGCGCATGAACAGACGGCGCGGCCCACGCACCCTCTCGCGGTATTCGGCTGCGTACAGCGCTTCGATCAGTTCGGGGGCCACGACCGCATAGTTGGTGCCCTTGTGCAGCGCGAGGAGCCGTTCGCGTTCCTCGAGCGGAGCCGAGTGCAGTTCGTCGACCACCTCGGGGTCGAAGATCCGGTTGGCGTACGGGCTGTCGTCGGCGGGGCTGTAGCCGAAGCGGCCGAAGACGTTGTGGACCTCTGCCTGCGGATAGTTGGCGTGGAGGTACTGCACCACCTCGGCAGCGCTCTGACCGGCACCGACGACGACGAACCGCTGGTGGACGGGAGAGGGCATCTCTTCGAGGTGGAACAGGAAGTCGTGGTTGTGGAAGCAGCGTGACGACTCGGTTGCCCAGGAAGGAACGCGAGCCCGGAGACCGACACCCATCACGACGGTCCGAGCGTGCACGACACTGCCGTCTGCAGCGCGGACCGTGAACAGGTCGGCGCTTCCGCGCGCGTTGTGCAGCGGCTCGACGGCCACGATGTCGGCGTCGTAGCGAACCTCGGTTCCGACCCGTCGCGCGGCCCACTGGAGGTAGTCCTGGAATTCGAGCCGGGTGGGGAAGAACGTCTGATGATTGACGAAGTCGACCAACCGGCCGTGCTCGTGAAGGTAGGAGAAGAAGCTGTAGCTGCTGGTCGGATTACGGAAGGTGACGAGATCCTTGGGGAACGCGATCTGCATGGTCGAGCCTTCGAGGAGCATTCCGGGATGCCACGCGAACTCGGTACGACGCTCGAAGAAACACGCGCGAACCTCGTCGCCCGGAGAGCTTTCGTTGTGTTCCTCGATCGCAATGGCCAACGCCAGATTCGCGGGACCGAAACCGATGCCGACGAGGTCGAAGACTTCCCCGTGCGGGTCGCCCTGCACCTCCGATTGACCGGTGAATGTACTTGATCGGTCGATCATCACTCAACTTCCGTAGTCGGGGGCAATGCTGCCCGCAGCCGGCTCGCCTCAACACCCCTGAACATAGCTCAGGCTAACCTTGGTTCGGCGAGCGTACCAAGCGAAGTGCCCCCTATGGGGACCCTCGTTTCGGACACGCCCACGGCCTGTCCGAAACACCCGAAAAAGCACGAGCGCGGCGGAACCCCACAGGGATTCCGCCGCGCTCGCACCACACGGTCCGGGTCGCTTGCGCTAGTCGGCCAGGAAGTCCAGCAGCAGTTTGTTCACAGCTTCGGGTCGTTCGAGGTATCCGTAGTGACCGGCGTCCGGGACCTCCTCGTACCGGGCGTTCGGGATCGCATCGGCGACCTCACGCGTCAGGTATGACGGAATCATCCGGTCGTCGGCGAATCCGACCGACAGGCACGGCACCCGCACCGACCGGTAGGCGGCACGGCGGTCGAACTCACGGTCCATCCCGAGCTGAGCCCGCACACCGGGCGAGGCACGACCACCGCTGAACTCGAATACGTCGAGCCAGTCGCGGGCAGTGTTCTCGTCGGCCAGCGACGCAGGCGACAGGTTCATCACCGCGGTGAGCGCGGCCTGGTACTTCGCGGGCAGTTCCACTCCGCTGTCGTACAGCTGACGTTCTCCCTCGGTCAGCGTGATCTGGAAACGGTCCATCCGAGCATGCCCTGCGAGGAACACGGCCTTCCGCACCAGATCCGGCCGGGCAAGCGCGAGTTCCTGCGCTACGCGCGAACCCATGGACGTTCCGACGACGTGCGCCGGGCCGCCGAGCAACTCGATCAGGCCTGCGGTGTCCTTGACCATGTCCTCGATGGTGATACCACCGAGACTCTCCCCCGACGGCGCGATGCCGCGATTGTCGAACGTCGCGACGCGATATCCCTCCTTCACCAGAGCGGGAACCTGATGCAGATCCCACACGCGGCCCGGGCTACCGGTCCCCATGATCAGGACGACCAGGTCGCCGGAACCCTTGACCTGGTAATTCAGTGGGATTCCGTTGATGGTGGCGATGGGCATGAAAACCTTCCTCGGCGAATAGCGAACAGCGCCACATCTCGACACGTGGCGCAACCCCCGCTACACCGTACCGTGATGGCTCGTCGCCCCACGCCTCCACGCACCTGACTCGATCCAGCGGAAGGCGGGTGGCGTCGATGCGTCCGATTCTCATAGAGTCAGGTAGAGCGCCTGCTCACAGCAGTCACCCCGGGAGGACAATCATGGCCGCGGAACCCACGGCGAAAGACATCGTGGACGAGGAGATCGAACCCCTCGCCGACGAAACCGCACGCCAGGCGCAGCGCGTCGTCGCCGCATACGCCGAGGATGCGGACGAGTGCCGCATGCTCCTGTCGATGCTCGGCATCGGCCCGCTCGACAAGAACTGAACCAACGAACCGTAGGCGGAGAGGACACAATGTGACGACCGGCGAGGCGGAACCGCGCGAAGATTCCGACACGTTCACCGAATCGGACTTCGTGGTCGTCGCGAACCGCCTCCCGGTCGACCTCGAACGGCTCCCGGACGGCTCCACCCGCTGGAAGCGCAGTCCGGGTGGTCTCGTCACCGCGCTGGAGCCGATCCTGCGCAGTAACCGCGGCGCCTGGGTGGGCTGGGCCGGTGTTGCGGATGCAGACATCGACCCCATCGTCGAAGACGACATGGTCCTGCATCCCGTCCCGCTCAGCGCCGACGAGATAGCCGACTACTACGAAGGCTTCTCCAACGCCACCTTGTGGCCGCTCTACCACGATGTGATCGTGCGCCCCGAGTACCGGCGCGAGTGGTGGAACGCCTACGTAGAGGTGAATCGGCGATTCGCCGAAGCAACGGCGAAAGCCTCCGCGCACGGCGCGACGGTATGGATCCAGGACTACCAGCTCCAGCTGGTCCCGAAGATGCTCCGAATGCTGCGGCCTGATCTCACCATCGGATTCTTTCTCCACATCCCGTTCCCACCGGTCGAGCTGTTCATGCAGATGCCGTGGCGCACCGAGATCGTCGAAGGCCTTCTCGGCGCCGATCTCATCGGGTTCCATCTCGCGGGCGGTGCAACGAACTTCCTGTATCTCGCCCGCCGGCTGGCCGGGCATCAGACGTCCCGCGGGACGGTCGGTGTGCGTTCCAAACTCGGTGTGGTGCAGGTCGGTTTCCGCACCGTCCGGGTGGGAGCGTTCCCGATCTCCATCGCGTCGGGAGCTCTGGACGAACAGTCCCGAAGCAAATCGATCCGCGCCCGCGCCAAGGCAATCCGCAAGGAACTCGGCAACCCGGCCAAAGTGCTGCTCGGCGTCGACCGGCTCGATTACACCAAGGGAATCGATATTCGCCTCGATGCCCTTCGAGAACTCATCGCCGAAGGCCGCGTCGACCCCACCGAAACGGTGATGGTTCAGCTCGCGACACCGAGCCGTGAACGAGTCGAATCGTATGTGCAGATGCGCGGCGAGATCGAGATGGTCGTCAGTCGCATCAACGGCGAATACGCCGAGGTCGGTCGCCCGGTCGTGCATTACATTCACCGCCCGGTGCCCCGCGAAGACCTGATCGCGTTCTTCGTCGCAGCCGACGCAATGCTCGTCACCCCTCTCCGCGACGGCATGAACCTCGTCGCCAAGGAATACGTCGCTTGTCGCAGCGACCTCGGTGGAGCACTCGTTCTCAGCGAATTCACCGGCGCTGCAGAGGAATTGAAACAGGCCTACCAGTGCAACCCGCACGACCTCGAGGACGTCAAGGACAAGCTCGAGGCCGCGCTGACGCAGACCCGCGAGGAAGGCCGCAAACGGATGAGAGCCCTCCGCCGTCAGGTTCTGACCCACGACGTGGATCGGTGGGCGCGCGCGTTCCTCGACGCACTCGCCCACCAGGGGGCCGCCGGTCCCGCGCTGGTCGCCCCCGCGGAGACCGACGAACCGACCTGACCGCCCGTCCTAGATGGGCGTCAACCGGTTCACGAGCCAGCGCCCGTCCTGGTTCTCGAGTTCCACACGTACCCGGCTCCCGCTGCTCACGGCTTCCGGGTTCTCGGAGCTGGTGGTGATCTGGTTGAGGAACAGCAGCGTCACTGCATGATCGGCGTCGGCCGACACCACCGAGGAGGCCTGCACACTCACCTGCACGCTGATCGACTTCTCTTTGGCGCCGGGCGCGATGATGTTCTGCATCAGGTTCATGTACTCGTCCCGGAAGTCGCCGGTGAGTCCCTCGGCCGCGGCAGCCGCCTGCTCGTCGACGTTCTCGAAGTCGTAGGCGAGCATCGCGACCGACTGTTCTTCCGCCGCAGCCACGGCCTCGGATCTGGCCGATTCGGCCGCGCTGTCCTGGATCTTGCCGTACCCGAGCCAACCGACGAGGACCGCGAAGACCAGTACCACCACACCGAGTGCACCTGCGATGAGCGGCAGCCGCGACGTCGACGACTCGGTATCGTTCGCTGCCGGTGCGGTGTTCCCGGCATCCGCATCGTTCTCGACATCCGTGTCGACAGCCGTCACGGGTTCCTCCTTCTGATCATCGCTCACGGCACGAACTCCACCTTCGACGCCAGCAAGCGACCGTCCTCGTCACAGACCGTGACGCGGAGGCGAAAATCGCGAGGCTCCGGTTCGGACTGTTCTGCGTTGCTCACCATCGCGCGGGACGCGACCAGCGAAGCCGTGCACGAACCGTCCTCGTTCTGGATGCCTGCCTCGAGCACTTCACCCGTGGTGGTGACGCCCGCCTGCTGCACGACCTCGACGAACGGCCCTTCACGACCTTCGAACTCGGCCTTGAAGTCGCCGGTTGCGCCCTCCATGAGTCGCTTGACGTCGGCGTCGGCGGTGTCGGCCTGGATGTTCGTCAGGTTGAGCACGGTCTGTCGCGCAGCCTGCAGATATTCCTCGCGACGGTCGTTGCGGTCGGCCGCGGACTGTCGTTCGAACAGCAACCACGCTCCCGCAGCGATGAGCCCGACGACCAGTACCGATGCGACGACCGTGACGAGTCTCGCCCACCGGGGGGCCGCAACGGAGTCCGGACGCTTGTCGGACCCACTGTCATTGCTCTGCTCAGCCGTGGTGGACCCGGCTTTGCTCAGGTCGACCTTGCTCGCATCGTCGCTGCCCGCGTCGGGGTTCTCTTTCTCGTCCGCCATCAGCCCTGTTGTGCCTTCATATAGGTTTCCAAACTCGTCCCATCTCCGAGGTCGGTGTGCCGGAACACAGTGCCGTCCGGTCCAATGTACGTGCCGGTTTCCGGATCGACCCTGCGCGCGGTCACGCCTGCGGGCGCCGCGTCGGCGTCACCCTCGGAATACGACGCGGGGGTCGGCATGCTGTTCTCCGACTGCACCGGCGTGGGGGCGCCCCGCCACGGGTTGTCCGAGTAGCCCGGCGTGTAGCCCGTGCGGCACATCTCGGGGGTCGGCGCTCGCCGGCCGGGGTACTCCATGCACGGTACATTCCGCGCACCACGTACTGCATTCGGATCCGATTGCGGCAGTTGACAGAAGATGTTGTCCGGAGTGTCCACCATCGAGGTGTCCGCCGGGCTGCGCCACTGGTCGGGCGGAAGGAACCCGGACAGGCACGGCGGCGGGTCGTGCAATTGCAGATGGAAGTCGACAACCGCGCCGTCCTCCGCAGGCCCGCCGCCTGCGGCGGTGATCAGAGCGGTCGTCATCGGCGGGTACAGCACCAGAATCTGCTCGATACCCGCGTTGTAGATCACCCCGACCTCACCGACGCTCACCAGATTGGCGAGCAGCAGCGGCAATGTCGGACGCAGTTCCTGCAGAAGGGTCTCCGCCTCCGCGGCAGCCGCGGGCCCCTTCTCCATGAGTGCCCGCAGATCCGGATCACTCTCGCGGAGACGATCGGTGAAGGTCACCATATCGCGGGTCCACGAGCGGATCGACTCACTCGTGACCACCTGGGTATCCAGCAGAGGCCCGATCTCGTCCAGGAGGCGGCGAGTTTCGCCGGAGTTCGCCGACGCTTCCTGCACGAACAGGCGCGTCGAGTCGATCAGTTGCTGCAACTCGGGCCCGGTCCCGTTGAACGCGTCGAAGGCCTCGTCGACAACGGTCTGCAATCGCGTGTCGGAGATGCTGGCGAGCAGGACATCCGCCTGATCGAGCAGTGCCCCGACCTCCTGGGGCACCGTCGTGCGATCGAGCGGAATCACATCGCCGTCGCCGAGATGTTCGTCCGACGACGAATTCTCATGCGGCACAAGATCGACGTACTGCTCACCGACCGCGGAAACACTGCGTACCGCTGCGTCGACGTCGGCCGGAATCTTCTGCCCGGAATCGATGGACAATACCGCGTCGACACCCACCGGCGACAAGGTCACGCTCGTGACCGTGCCGACGGTGTTTCCGCGGTACGTCACGTTCGAATGCGGATAGAGACCACCCGTGGAGGCCAATTCGACGGTGACGTTGTACTGACCGATACCTACCAGCTGGGGCAGCCGCACATACACGAGCGACATGACCACCAACCCGATCACGGTGAGCACCGCGAAAATCGAGAGCTGGATGCGGACGAACCTGGTGAGCATCATGGCGCAGGCACCTCCCATGGCAGCCCTGGAATCTTGATCTCGCCGATTCCCGGGATCGTCACTGTTCCTTCCGGGGCAGGTGGCGCGGGCGGGGGCGGCGCCAACGGCGCCTGGAACGGATCAACAGCCTGCGCCGCGAGACCGGCATCCGTACCGAGGATGCCTTCGGGCCCGGCCAGTCGCCCGGCGAGTGGAGTTCCGGTCAGGAAGTTCAGGTCGAGCCGGTCGAGAGTCAGATCGATCGTCATTGCAAGATTCGCGTAGTCGCCACGGATGATTTGGTCGATGCCCGCCTGCGGGAACGGATAGGTCAAGAGCACACCGAGCACCTCGGTCAATGCACTGCCTGAATCTGCGAGTGCACGCAGCGTCGGAGACAGCGCCTGCAGATTGGTCTTCAGATCATCACCACTGTTCTCGACGAGCCGGCTCGCGGTGGTGCTCAGCTCGCCGAGCGAGGTGATGGCCGATGTGAGGTTCTGTCGTTGGTCGGTGAGCACGGCGAGAGCCGGGGGAAGCTCCTCCAACGCTCGGACGAGCGTTTCGTTCTGATTGTTCACCGTGGACGCGAGACGATCCATCCCCTCGAGCGCCGACACGATGTCCTCGCGTTGCGTGTCGAGTGTGGAGACGAGCTCGTCGAGGCGCGGTAGCAGATCGCGAATCGAATCCTCACGACCCACGAGAGCCGCATTGAGCTCTGTGGTGATGTCGTTGATCTGTGCAAGGCCACCGCCATTGAGCACGACGGACAGTGAGGACAGGGTCTGTTCCGTCGTGGGGTACGCACCCGCACGCTCGACCGGGATGATGTCACCCGGCTCGAGCCGACCTTCGGGAGGTTCGGTGGTCGGTGCCGCGAGCTCGAGATGTTGCGATCCGAGCAGCGACGTCTGCCCGATACGAGCGGTCGCGTTGGCAGGCAACTCGACGTCGCCCTCGAGCGACACCGTCACCAGCGCTTGCCAGTTCTCGACCTCGATGTTCTCGATGGAACCGACCGTGACGTCGTCGATCCGGACCGGCGAATTCTGCGTCAGAGTAGTGACGTTCGGCATCCGTATCTGAACCTGATACGAGTCCTCGCCACGGCCCGCAGCACCGGGCATCGGGACCGAATTGAGCCCGTTCCACTCGCAGCCGGACAACGTGGCTGCCGCGACCACCGTCGTTGCAGCTGCGACGAATCGCGCGGCTGCGCTCCGCATTCTCATCGACCGCCTCCCGGCTGTAGCAGCGACCCGAGATCGCCCGGAACGCTGACCCCGGGCATCCCCTCGAGCAGCCCGGCCAGCGGAGACGGAGGCTGATCGGGAGCCGTTCCACGCCCCGCCGATGCCTCTTCGAGCCCGGGCTCGGAGTACTCGATCTGATCTGGGAACGCCTGGACACCCGCCAACGGATTGGCAAGCACCGGCAGGTAATTGGCCTGGATCGACGACAAGACCGGACCGAGCTGCTGCCTGCACAATTCCTCACTGCGCTCGGACGTCGCATTCGCAGCGGCGCCCACGGATCCACACATCCACTCGATCGGGCTGGCAGCGTTGTTGATCGCGAGAGCACCGGTGAGCGAGCCCTGCGCCGGCTTGTAGATGTTGTAGAAGTTCGACAGGGCGGTCGGGCCGGAATGCAGCACACGTTCGATTTCGGGACGCTTGCGGGCGAGCACTTCTGTGGCGTCAGCAAGCCGCTGCACCGATTCGGTCAGGCCCGCCCGGTTATCCTGCACGAATCGCTGCACATCTCCGACCGCCACATTCAGATCGGTGAGCGAGACACCCAGCTGGTCGGAGCTTTCGGCCAGCACATTCGACACCGATGCCAAACGACCGCCGAACTGCACGATCTGCTCGTTGCTCTGCGAGAGCACCGACACGAAGGTCTGCAGGTTGCGGACGGTGCCGAACAGGTCCGTTCGGCCTTCCGACAGGGTGTGCATGGTATCGGACAGTTCTCTGAGCGTGCTGTTGATGGTCGCGCCGTTTCCGTCGAGATTCTCCGCGGCGGTGTCGATGAACCTGCCGAGAGAGCCCTGCGGATCGAGTTCTTCCGGGCCGAGCGCTTCCGACAGTCGCATCAACTCTGCTTTGATCTCGTCCCATTCCACGGGAGAGGCGGTGCGCTCCACCGGAATGGTTGCATCGTCGGCGATCTCCTCGCCACCGGCGTAGACCGGTGTGAGCTGGACGAAGCGCGCCGACACGAGACTCTGAGCGATGATCACGGCCTTGGCGTCTGCGGGAACATCGACCGAGTCGTCGACCTGCATAGTCACGCGCACCATCTCGTCGCCGGGTTCGATGTCGGTGATCTTCCCGACCGACACACCCAGCACCCTCACGTCGTCACCCTCGTACAGCCCACTCGTGGAAAGGAATTCGGCGTGGATCGTACGTTTGCCCAGGCCGAGGAACACCGTGAGACCGACCGCCACGAGTGCGACGATCACGATGCCTGCAATCGCAGGCAGCAGCCATGCCGGGCGGCTTCGGCCCGCGTTTTCGGTGGGTGTCGTGTGCGCGTTCATTCGCCATCCCTCTTGATCGACGGCGGTTCCTTCGGAATTATGTCCTGCAGATCCTGCGGCAGCAGGTCGGGTGCCAGTTGACTGTCCACGATGGCCTTCCACCACGGCGCCGGGAGAATGTTCGACACATAGGCATTGAAGAACGGCCCGCTCGCGACGGATTCGCCGAGAGCACTGATGTAGGGTCCGAGCCCGTCGAGCGCGCCGGCGATGTTGTCCTTGTTGGCCTGCAAATTCTCGGTGACCCTGTTGAGCACCTCGAGCGTCGGGCCCATCTGCGCCTGGTTGTCCTGGACCAGACCGGTCAACTCCCGCGACACTGCCGAGATATTCGCGATGAGTTCGGTGATGGCATCGCGCCGCAGGCTCAGCTCGCCGAACAGTGAGTTGGCGTCGACGATCAGTTCGTTGACCTGGTCGCTGCGCTCGGCCAGGATCCCCGTGACGTCCTCCGCGCGTTCGAGCAGTTGCGACAGGGATTCGTCCCGCGCGTTGATCGACTGCGACAGCCGGGTCATGCCTTCGAGGGCACCGCGGATCTCGGGCGGCGTGTCCTGCAACGTATCCGACAACGCTTCGAGCGATTCGTTGATCTGTTCGGTGTCGAGCTCCGACGTGGTCGTGGTGAGGTCACCGAGAGCGTCGGTCAACGAATACGGCGAGTTGGTGCGGTCGAGGGCGATCACCGTCCCCGGACGCATCACGCCTTGCCCACCCGGGCGGACGGCGAGGGATTTGGCGCCCAGCACCGTGTTGGTCTTGATATCGGCCCCGGTACCGTCCCCGAGGGCGATGCCGTCACGGACGGAGAAGGTCACGAGCACGGCATCCCCGTCGAGGGCGACGTCGGTCACGGATCCGACGTCGACTCCCGAAAGGATGACGTCGTCACCGGGAACGAGGCCACCCGCATCTGCGAACCGCGCCGAATAGGTCAGTCCACCGGAAAGGAACTGCAGTTGGTCGTATTGCAGGCCCGCCACCACGATCGCGACGGACACCGCAAGACCGACCGCGCCGATCCGGAGTGTGTCTGGTTCTCGGATTCCACTCATTCGAGTTTTGCACACCTTCCGGTCGTTTGTGCCGCGGTCGTGTATCGGATGGTCGTGCCGTCCGGTCCCGACAGCTTGAAGGTGTTGGCACACAAAAAGAATTGGAAGAAGTTTCCGTACGCACCGACGCGGATGAGCTTCTTGTAGTCCGACGGCAGCCGTTCGAGGGTGGCGTTGATGTCGTCCTCACCGAGGTCCAGTTGCGTCATGGTGCGGTTCGTCTGCGCGATCACCGACTGCAGGTCGGGACGCGTGTTCTGCAGGAGCGATGCGAGATCTGCTGTGCCTGCGGCGATCTGCGGGATGGCGGCGCCGATCGGGTCTTTGTCGTCTGCGAGTCCACCGACCAGGGTGTGCAACCGATCGATCGTCTCGGTGAACTCACGATCGTGGTCGTCGATCGTCCCGAGAACGCCGTTGAGATTGTCGATCACGTCCCCGATCAATTGATCGCGGTCCGCAATCGAATTGGTGAACGAATTCGTGGAGCCGAGCAACGAGACTAACGCGTCGCCCTGCCCCTGAAAGACCTGCAGCAACGCACCCGAGAGATCGTTCACCTGTTTCGAGTCGAGCCCTTTGAGCAGGGGTTTGAACCCCCCGAGCAGAAGGTCGAGATCGAGGGCAGGTTCGGTCTGCTCGACAGGAATGCTGCCGCCTGCTCCGAGAATGTCGATGCTGCCCGGTCCCTCGAGAAGTTCGAGGTAGCGGTCGCCGACCAGATTCTCGTAGCGCACGGTTGCACGGGTACTCGCGAAAAGCGTCTGGTGGGAATCGACATCGAAATCGACTTCGGCGTGGTTGCCGTCTCCGATGTCGACTCCCGTGACCGATCCGACCTGGACCCCCGCGATTCGCACCTTGTCGCCGGTTTCGAGTCCCGATACGTCGGTGAAGGTGGCGTGGTAGCCCTCCGTTCCGGTGAAACGCGCCTGACTGAACACCACTGCGAGCCCCGCGAACACGAGCACCATGACAAGCGCGAAAATCGAGAACTTGACCGTGGATTCCCTCATGGTCACTGCCCTGCCGGAAGGTAGTCGCCGAACAGGAAGCCGAAAATCGTCGGGTACCGGATCCACGCTTCGGTGGACGGCTTGAACGGAACGGTCGCGGTGTCGGTCACCACGAACGATGCGTTTCCGTCGCGGACCGGATCGAAATTCGGCATTCCGTGGCAGTTGGGGCCGCCCGACGCACCGACCACAGGCAGATCCTCCTCGTGGTTGTAGGGAGTGGCACCACCCATGAAGCTGGTGCTGAGCATCAGGGCCGGGTACTTCCCGGTGCCCGCCATCGGCTCGAATGCGACGCGGGCGTCGTTGAGTCCGACGATGAAACAGGTGAGTTCGGGCGAGTACTCACCGAGCAGTGTGGTCGTATCGGTCAGGACATCGAGTGCGGTGGTGAGCTGACCTTCGTTCTCCCCCAGTACGTCCCGACCGGTATTGGCCAGCCCGGTGAGATTCATCAGCAGCAGGTCGAGTTGCTCCTGCTCGTCGACGATCGTGTCGCCCACATCCGTTGCATTTCCGATGGTGGTCATCAGATCGGGCGCGACATCGGCATACAGTTGCGCGACATCCGCGCCGACCTCGAGATCGTATTCCAGTTGCGGCAAAGAAGGATTCATCTCGACGAGGTATTCGTCTGCGGCAACGAGGGTCGCGCCGAGGTCGTCGCCGCGCCCGGACAGTGCTTCGGACAAGGCGCCGAGGGTCGCGTTGAGTTTCTCGGGCTGGATCTGGGCCAGGACATCGGACAGGTGCTCGAAAACGGTGTTGAACTCAACTGTCACGCTGTCGGCCGCGATCACCGCGCCCTCCTCCAATGGAGTGGACGACGGATCGTCCGGCACGATGATGTTGACGAACTTGGCACCGAACACAGTGGTCGATTCGATCGCGACCTTTGCGTTCGACGGAATGAGATCCATCTGGCCCGGCTGCATCGCGAGTTCGAGAACGGCCCCGTTCGGGCTGTGCTCGATCGAGGCGACCCTGCCCACCTCGACGCCGCGCAGTTTCACCTTGGCATCGGTTTCCATCACCAGGCCGGAGCGCGCCGAGGTGACGGTGATGGGTGTGGTGGAGGTGAATCCACCGACGAACAATGTCAATGCCACGACGATGATCACGGCCAGTCCGCCGACCATTCCGACGGCAGCAAGTTTCTTCTTCCACGAAGCGGTTTCCATGCGCGCCCTATCCCGACAGATTGAAGTTGCCGGAGGTGCCGTACACCGCAAGGGAGATCAGGAGGGTCACCGTCACGACCGCGATCAGTGAGGCCCGCACCGCGTTTCCGACTGCCACGCCGACACCGACCGGCCCTCCACTCGCGTTGAAGCCGTAGTAGGTGTGGATGAGCATCACCGCGACCGCCATCACCATGGCCTGCACGAACGACCACAGGATGTCGGTCGGGATGAGAAAGGTCGAGAAGTAGTGGTCGTATACGCCCGCCGACTGCCCGTAGAGCACAACGGTTGCAAACCGGCTGGCGATGAACGACGCGATGACCGCAAGCGAGTACAGCGGGATGATCGAGATCATCCCCGCCATCACGCGGGTCGAGACGAGGTAGGGGATCGACGGGATCGCCATGGTCTCCAGCGCGTCGATCTCTTCGGAGACACGCATCGCGCCGAGCTGCGCCGTGGAGCCGGCCCCGATCGTCGCCGCGAGACCGATGCCGGCAATGGTCGGAGCGGCGATGCGCACGTTGATGAACGCTGCGAAGAAGCCCGTGAGCGCCTCGACTCCGATATTGCCGAGAGAGCTGAATCCCTGCACGGCGATGATGCCGCCGGTGAACAAGGTCAGGAAGCCGACGATCACGACGGTTCCGCCGATCACCGCGAGCGCGCCTGTGCCCATGCTGATCTCCGCGATCAACCGCACGGTCTCTTTCGGATAGTGCATCACCGCGCGCGGCATGGTGCCGAGCGCGCGAGCGAAGAAGAGCGCTTGTTCGCCGAGCTTGTCGATCGACTTCGACGTGTTGCCGAGTCGTCGCGCAACTCTGGGGAACCGACCTGTCATCAGTGCCATCGTGTTCTCCCTCCTCATCCGCCGGTCAGCTTGATGCCGACCGCGGTGACGAGGAGGTTGACGACGAACAACGCCATGAAGGCGAATACGACCGTCTGGTTGACAGCGTCGCCGACGCTCTTGGCGCCGCCTCGCACGTTCAGACCGAGGTATGAGGCGACGAGTCCGGCGATCATGCCGAACAGCCCGGCCTTGACCTGGGAGATCATGAGTTCCCCGAATCCGGTGAGCAGTGTGATGCCGTTGATGAAGGCGCCCGGGTTCACGCCTTGGAAGAAGACCGAGAATCCGAATCCACCGAGGATGCCGATAGTGCAGACAAGTCCGTTGAGCAGTAGCGCGACGACGGTGGACGCGAGGACCCGCGGTACGACGAGACGCTGGATCGGATTGATACCGAGCACCTTCATCGCGTCGATCTCCTCGCGAATGGTCCGTGCGGCCAGGTCGGCACAGATCGCGGTGGCGCCTGCGCCGGCGACGATGAGCACGGTGACCATGGGTCCGACCTGGGTGACGGCACCCAGTGCGGCTCCCGCTCCGCTGAGGTCGGCCGCGCCGATCTCTCTCAGCAGGATGTTCAGTGTGAAGCTGACGAGCACGGTGAACGGAACCGCGACGAGGATGGTCGGCATCAGGGAGACCCTGGCGACGAACCAGGCCTGGTCGATGAATTCGCGTCGCTGGAACGGACGGACGAACGCGGCACGCGCAGTCTCGCCCGTCATGGCGAAGAGCCCACCGACGGCGCGAAGGGGGACTTCGAAGAGGTCTACCACCGCGTCCCCCCATCATTCGATGATTCGCCTGCACCACGCCACAGCAGCAGTAATGCTGTGACCCGCGTCATATTAACTAGAACGTGTTCACGTGTCAAAGATGCATCGCTTCCACGGTTGGAATGTCGGTCCTGCCGACGAAGAAACATGAGCGGATTCAAAGAATCCGAGCAGACATAAGCCGGTTTACACTGGGACTTTGATGAGAATCCGAACGTCCGGGAGACCGTTCCGCATCGTTGACAGCACGCGGTCGAGGCATCGGAATCAGACTTGATCCAGCAGCAAAACTAGAACAGATTCCTATTTGGATTCGGCATCGAAAGAGCAATTATCCCACAGCCGGAGCGCCCCCGCGGCACACGGACTGCACAGTAACCGAAACTGCCAGTTGCAGTAAACCCGATCCGGACGAGCGTCCGAATCGAACCTCCTACGAAGCTTAGAGGCGAACTACAGGTCGAGAGCGGCAGATGCCGAGAACGTCCTACCCGGATCCCGGTCGGAGAAGTACCCACCGAGCTCGGATGCGAGCGCGGCAGGGGTCCACTGCCCGACGGCGTCGAAGCGCTGCTCGACGGTCGGCGCTGCCATCAACGCAACCATCGGGCCGTAGACGATGAAGACCTGGCCGTTGACTTTCTCCGCCGCGGGAGAAGCCAGGTAGGACACGAGCGATGCGACGTGGTCGGGTGAAAGTGGGTCGATCTCCCCGTCGGGTGCATCTCCGAACACCGCTTCCGTCATCGCGGTGCGAGCACGAGGGCAGATCGCGTTGGCACGGACGCCGTACCGCGACAGACCACGCGCCGCCGACACGGTGAGTGAGGTGATTCCCGCCTTCGCAGCACCGTAGTTGGGCTGCCCCGCGGGGCCGAGGAGCCCGGCTTCGGACGAGGTGTTGACGATCCGCGCGTACACCGGGCCGCCGACCTCCTTCGACTTGCCGCGCCAGTAGGCGGCGGCATTGCGGCACAGGAGGAAATGACCGCGCAGGTGCACCGAGACGACCGTGTCCCATTCCTCGTCGGACATGTTCGGAAGCATCCGGTCGCGGACGACACCGGCATTGTTGACGACGATGTCGAGCCCGCCGAACCGATCCACTGCGGTGGCGACCATCGCGTCGGCGGTCTCTCGTTCGGCGACACTGCCGGCCACGAACTCGGCGTCGACCCCCAGCGACCGGATCTGCGCGAGGGTGTCGTCCACCGCGTCACCGGGAGCGAGGTCGTTGACGATCACCCTCGCGCCCGCACGGGCGAGACCGAGTGCCTCGGCGCGTCCGAGTCCCGCACCGGCACCGGTGACGACCGCAACCTTGCCTTCGAGCGACACATCGTCGCGACCGTTGCCGACAGCACTCATTCACGCACTCCCTTGCGAAGTCGGGCGGGACATCCGACATGCCCTCACCCGTGGCCCACCCCGGAGATCCGAAGCCGACCAGGAATCTAGAACTTGTTCCTGTTTATGACAAGACCCCCGGCAGATTCCCCGTGGGCCCGTCGCTAGCGAACCTCGGACAGCGCCGCACGCGGGCACTGTGCGATTGCGTCACGAACGAGATCCTCACTCCCCGCAGGAGTGGGGTGCACAACGATCAGTTCATCGTCGTCGTTCAGATCGAAGACCTCGGGTGCGATTCCCACGCACACCCCATTGGCCTCACAACGGTCGAAGTCGACCTCGACATCCATTTCCGGACCTCATTTCCTCGCCGTACGAGTCGTTCGAACTTACACTAGAACGCGTTACAATTCTGTGCAATGATTCGTCGGATCCTATGACGACGAAGGAGCGTTCGTGGACATCAACTACACCCCCGAGCAGCAACGGCTGCGCGCGGAACTGCGCGAGTACTTCGCCGACCTGATGACGGAAGAACGGCGCGAGGCGCTTGCCGCCACCACCGGCGAGTACGGCTCGGGCAACGTATACCGCGAGGTCGTCCAGCAGATGGGGAAAGACGGCTGGCTCACGCTCGGCTGGCCGGAGGAATTCGGTGGCCAGAACCGTCCCGCGATGGATCAGCTGATCTTCAGCGACGAGGCCGCCATCGCAGGAGCACCCGTTCCGTTCCTGACCATCGACTCGGTCGCGCCGACGATCATGCACTACGGCACCGACGAACAGAAGGCGTACTTCCTCCCGCGTATCTCCGCCGGTGAACTCCATTTCTCCATCGGATACTCGGAGCCGGAAGCGGGCACCGACCTCGCATCGCTGCGCACCAGTGCCGTCCGCGACGGCGACGAGTGGGTGATCAACGGCCAGAAGATGTGGACGAGCCTGATCGCCTACGCCGACTACGTCTGGCTCGCGGTCCGCACCGACCCTGCGGCAAAGAAGCACAAGGGAATAAGTATCCTCATCGTCCCCACCGACGCCGAGGGATTCTCGTACACACCGGTGCACACCATGGCGGGCCCCGACACGAGCGCCACCTACTATCAGGATGTCCGGGTCCCGGCCTCCGCACTCGTCGGGGAGGAGAACGGTGGCTGGGCACTGATCACCAACCAGCTCAACCACGAGCGGGTCGCGCTGACCTCCGCCGGACCGGTCCTCAGCGCACTGCGCGAGGTCCGCGCCTGGGCCCAGCAGACGCAAGGTCCCGACGGGCGGCGTGTGATCGACCAGGAATGGGTCCGGATCAACCTGGCGCGTGTGCACGCCAAGGCCGAGTACCTCCAGCTCATGAACTGGGACATCGCCTCCGGCACCGGTCCGCTCGGACCCGCCCCGGCCTCTGCCAACAAAGTCTTCGGAACGGAGTTCGCCACCGAGGCGTATCGCCTGCTCATGGAGATTCTCGGCCCCGCGGCGACTGTGCGGCAGAACTCGCCCGGCGCATTGCTGCGCGGACGCATCGAGCGGATGCATCGCAGTTCACTGATCCTCACCTTCGGCGGCGGCACCAACGAAGTGCAGCGCGACATCATCGCGATGACCGCACTCGGCCTGCCACCTTCCAAGCGCTAGAAAGGACATCCATCGTGGATTTCACTCTCACCGAAGCGCAGCAGGACCTCTCGGAACTCACGCGCAGCATCGTCACCGACATCGTCACCAACGAACATCAGCGCGGCCTCGATGCCGCAGAGGACCGCACCGATCACATCCTGTGGGACGCACTTGCGTCGTCGGGGGTACTCGGCGCGGCACTGCCGGACTCGGTCGGCGGCGACGGATTCGGCCCCCTCGAACAGGCCAGCATCCTCATCGAACTCGGACGCGCCGCTGCGACGGTGCCTTACCTCACATCGATCGTCGTATCTGCTTCCGCAATAGCCGAATTCGGAACGAAGGAACAGATCGAGGAGTGGGGTGAACCCGCTGGATCCGGCGAGAAGATCCTCACCGCCGCGCTGACCGAAGAGGTCAACGACGATCCGCTCCACCCCGTTACCTCGGCCACCGCATCAGGTTCCGGCCACATACTGAACGGCACCAAGATCGTGGTCGACACCGCACCTGTCGCCGACGGCTTCCTCGTGCCCGCCACCACGGGCGACGGGGTCGCGGTGTTCCTGGTACGCGCCGACGATCCCGGCGTGAGCGTCATACCGCAGCAGACCACGAGTTTCGGATCTGCGGGCATCGTGACGCTGGACGGGGTCGAGCTCGGACCGGATCGCGTTCTCGGCACTGACGGTGCCACCGTCGCGGCGCGGCTCCGCGACCGGTTCCTCCTCGGGTCGGCTGCATACCAGTGCGGAGCGTTGGACCGAGGTCTCGAACTCACCGCCGAGTATGCACGCGAACGGGTCCAGTTCGACCGTCCCATCGGCAGCTTCCAGGCCGTCGCTCAACGCCTGGCTGACGCGTACATCGACTTCAGGGGCGTGCGACTGACGCTGTGGCAGGCAGCCTTCCGCATCGCCGAGGGCGATCCTCACGAGCAGGAACTGCGCACCGCCGCATTCTGGGCAGCCGATGCCGGGCATCGGGTCGCGCATACCGTCGTACACGTCCACGGCGGTGTCGGGCTCGACGAGGATCATCCCGTTCACCGGTACTTCCTCGTTGCGAAGCATCACGAGTTCTTGCTGGGATCGGCCACGACGCAGTTGCGTGCACTCGGCCGGGAACTCGCCGACGCTCCCGCCTGACGCTCCCCTGCCCGACGTTCGGAGGAAGTCATCATGCTCGACACGGTTACCACACTGCTCCGGCGCCTCGACACGGTCGACGACCGGGGCGTGCTGTTCGAGGACTCCTTCGTCTCGTGGCGCGACCACGCCGCGCTCTCCCACGATCGGGCGGCGCTCTTGCGCGACATTCTCGATCCGTCGCGCCCACGGCACATCGGTGTGCTGCTCGACAACGTGCCGGAGTTCTCGTTCCTGCTCGGGGCTGCCGCGTTCTCGGGATCGGTGGTGGCGGGTCTGAACACCACCAGACGCGGTGAGGCGCTCGCCCGCGACATCCTGCTCGCGGATTGTCAGGTGGTGTTCACCGAGACCGCACACATCGGACTTCTCGCCGGACTCGATCTACCCGGTGTGCGGGTGATCGACATCGATTCCGAGGAGTGGCGCGCCACGATCGCCCCGTACGAGGGCTCCGAGCAGATCGTCGACGACATCGCGTCCGACGATCCCTTCATGTTGATCTTCACCTCCGGCACCAGCGGAGACCCGAAGGCCGTGCGATGCACGCACGCGAAGATCGCCGACCCCGGGAGCATGCTCGCCGAGAGGTTCGGTCTCGGCCCGGCCGACACGGTCTATCTCTCGATGCCGATGTTCCATTCGAACGCCATGATGGCCGGCTGGGGCGTCGCACTGGCCGCCCGGAGCAGTGTCGCTCTGCGTCGCCGGTTCTCCGCATCCGGGTTCCTGCCCGACCTGCGGAAATTCGGAGTCACGTACGCGAACTACGTGGGAAAGCCGTTGTCCTACGTCGTCGCCACACCCGAACGGCCCGACGACGCCGACAATCCACTGCGCATCATGTACGGCAACGAGGGCAGTGCGCCCGCGGTCGCCGAATTCGGTCGCCGATTCGGCGCGACCGTCGTGGACGGATTCGGTTCCACCGAAGGCGGCATCGCAATCCGCGCGACCGCCGGCAGGCCTGCCGGGTCGCTGGGACTGCTTCCCGACGGCATCGAGATCCTCGACACCGAAACCGGGCTCCCGTGTCCGCCGGCAGTGTTCGACGACGACGGGCGGATCGTCAATGCCGACGAGGCCACCGGGGAACTGGTCAACTCGGATGGCGCAGGCGCGTTCGCGGGGTACTACAACGACCCCGAGGCCGATGCCGAGCGCCTGAGGAACGGTCGCTACCACAGTGGCGATCTCGCATACCGTGACGCCGACGGGTTCGTGTACTTTGCGGGTCGCAGTTCGGGATGGCTACGCGTGGACGGTGAAAACCTCGGTGCTGCACCCATCGAACGGGTACTGTCACGATACCCGGGGTTCTCACAGGTGTCGGTGTACGCCGTGCCCGACCGTTTCGTGGGCGACCAGGTGATGATCGCGGTCGTCCCCGCTGTCGATGACGAGTTCGATCCGGCTGCCTTCGCCGAATTCCTCGATACTCGAGCGGATCTCGGTCCGAAGCAGCTCCCGACGTTCGTCAGGGTCGCCCGGAGCCTCCCCCAAACGGCAACGTTCAAGATTCTCACGCGCACACTCTCGGCCGAACGATGGCATTGCGCAGATCCCGTCTGGGTCCGCGAACGCGGACAGAACGACTTCCAGTTGCTGACAGGCGAACTCGCACACAACCTGGACAAGGCCCCCACCACCTGAACATAGGACACCTACATCACTGCCGGTGCGCGGTTTCGGTAGTTCCCACTACCAGAACCACGCACCAGCGAAGCTCTATGCGTTCGCGGCCTCGTTCAACCGCTCCAAGGTGCCGGTCGCGTCGAGGTATTCCTGTACCCAGCGTTCGATGACCGCGGAAGTCTTCTCCACCTTCGTGAACTGACCGACGACCTGACCCACCGGGTTGAAAGCGACGTCGACGGACTCGTCCGGGTACTTATGGGTGGCGGCAACAGCCATGCCGGAAACCATGTACTGCAAGGGCATCCCGAGCGGCTTCGGGTTCTCCTCCTGCTCCCACGCCTCGGTCCAGTCGTTGCGCAGCATGCGGCAGGGCTTGCCGGTGAACGAGCGGCTACGCACGGTGTCGCGGCTGCCTGCCTTGATGTAGGCATCCTGCTGGACCGCCGTATTCTCGGCCTCCTCGACCATGAGCCACTGCGAACCCGACCAGACGCCCTGCGTGCCGAGGGCAAGAGCGGCAGCGATCTGCTCACCGCTGCCGATGCCACCGGCAGCCAGCACCGGAACGGGCGCGACTTCCTTGACAACCTGTGGCCACAACACGATCGAGCCGACCTCGCCGCAGTGTCCGCCGCCTTCGCCGCCCTGAGCAATGATGATGTCGACGCCTGCATCCGCATGCTTGCGGGCCTGGTACGGAGAACCGCACAGCGCCGCGACCTTACGTCCGGAGTCGTGGATGTGTGCGATCATGTCGGCCGGCGGCGTGCCGAGTGCGTTGGCGATGAGCGTGACTTTCGGATGCTGCAGCGCGACCTCCACCTGCGGGGTGGCGGTGGCTTCGGTCCAGCCCAGCAGCTGCAACGCGTTATCGTCCCCGTCCTTGGGTACTGGGACACCGTGATCGCTGAGGATTCCACGGGCGAATTCGAGCGTCTCCTGCGGAACCATCGACTGCAGCATCTTCGTCAGCTCGTCGGCGGACAGGTTGGCATCCATGCCCTCGTACTTGCCCGGAATGACGATGTCGACACCGTAAGGCCGGTCGCCGATGTGCTCATCGATCCAGTTCAACTCGATTTCGAGCTCTTCAGGCGTGAAACCGACGGCGCCGAGGACGCCGAAACCACCCGCCTTGGCCACAGCGACGACAACGTCACGGCAGTGAGTGAATGCGAAGATCGGGAACTCGATGCCGAGTTGGTCGCATAGGGGTGTGTGCATTCGGCACTCCTCAAGAAGAGACGGTGAATAACTGAAACAAGTTCCACCATAGGGCCAGCGTGCCCGAATGAACATGTCGAGTGTGCAGTTTTTCCGAAACCGCCCGGCGTGTCGCGACAACGACTGCACACTCGAATTGGCTACTCCACAACAAACGCGCCGTCGGCGCCGCCCGCCGCGCATTCGACACCACCGACTGGTCACGCGACGTCGAATTCCGCTACCACTGCCTCAGCCAGCTCCACGAAGCGATGACCAGAAACATGGAGCGTCTGCGCCGGATAGTGGTGACCGAGGTCGGCTGCCCCATCGGCGTGACCAGAAGTCAGATCGAGGAGCCGATCGACGAGGTGAAGCACTGGGCCGAATACGGCCGGAGCTTCGACTATCTGCAGGACACGGGAATGCACCCCACGGTGATGGGTCCGGCGCGCAGACTCCTGCACTTCGATCCGGTCGGGGTCGTCGGCGCGATCACGCCCTGGAACGTGCCGTTCTATCTCAATGTCGCCGAGACGATGCCGGCGCTGATGGCCGGAAACACCGTCGTCCTCAAGCCCGCGCAGCTCACCCCGTGGTCCGGGAGCGAACTGGGACGCATCGTCGCCGAAGAAACCGATATTCCGGCCGGGGTCTTCAACGTCGTACTGTCGAACGCCAACGAAGTGGGCGCGGCACTGTCGTCGGATCCGAGGGTCGACATGATCACCTTCACCGGTTCGACAGCGACCGGACGAGCCATTCTGGCCGCCGCCGCACCCACGGTAAGAAGACGATGCTCGAACTCGGCGGCAAATCCGCTCATATCGTGCTCGACGACGCCGACCTCGGTGCGTCCCTCCCGATGGCGGCGGTGATGGCGTGCGTGATGTCGGGGCAGAGTTGCATTCTGCCCAGCCGGATCCTGTTACCACGCAGCCGCTACGACGAAGGCGTCGCGGTGCTGAAGGCCACGATGGAATCCTTCCCGGTGGGCGATCCGTGGGTTCCCGGCAACATGCAGGGCCCGCAGATCAGCGAGACCCAGCGTCAGAAGGTGCTCGGCCTGATCACCGACGGTGTCGAATCGGGCGCGACCCTCATCACCGGCGGCGGCATTCCGGAGGACCTGCCGACGGGTTACTACACCCAACCGACTCTGCTGGGCGACGTCGATCCCGATTCCCGCGTGGCGAAGGAAGAGATCTTCGGCCCGGTACTGACCGGCACCGCCTACGACACCGAGGACGACGCCATTGCGATCGCGAATAATTCGATCTACGGCTTGTCCGGTGAGGTGAGCAGCGCCGACAACGATCGCGCGCTGGCCGTCGCGATGCGGATGCGCACCGGCAGTGTGACCGTCAACGGAAAGTCCTTCTTCGGCATCACGAGCCCGTTCGGCGGTACCAAACAGAGTGGTCTCGGCCGACGCAACGGCACGCAGGGTTTCGAAGAGTACCTCGAAATCAAGACGATCGGACTGCCCGGCTGAACGAGAACCGACTGCGCTCAGATAACGCCGCGCTCGCGCAGATCGGCACGCTCGCCTTCGTTCACGCCCAGCAGGTCGCCGTAGACAGCGGCGTTGTCGTAGCCGGCGATCGGCGGGCCTGCACGACGCACCGAACCGGGGGTGTCGGCCAAACGTGGCACCACCCCCGGTCCGAGAACATCGAGGCCGGTGCGTTCGTCATGATGGGAGACCAGCATGTCGCGCGCCTGGAACTGGTCGTCGGCGACCACTTCGGCCACCGTATTGACGGGCCCTGCAACGACACCCGAGGCCGACAGGTGTTCGAGCAGGTCGGTGAGGGTCCATGTCGCGGCCCACGCGCCGATGAGATCGTCGAGGTCGTCCTGATTGACACCACGCGCAAGGTGGTCGGCGAACTTCGCATCGTCGGCCAGTTCCGGGCGATCCATTGCCACGCACAGGCGCCGGAAGACGGTGTCCTGATTGGCCGCGATGACAATCCACATGTCGTCGGCGGTGCGATACAGATTCGACGGCGCGATGCCCTCGAGCCGCGTACCGGACGGGCCGCGAACCACCCCGGCAGCGTCGTAGTCGGGAATGACCGACTCCTGGACGGCCAGGCACGCTTCGGTCAGCGCCACGTCGACGATCTGCCCACGTCCCGTCCGCTCGCGGCTCAGCAGCGCAGCAAGCACTCCTTGGACGGCGAACATGCCGCCGAGGGTGTCGCCGAGTGACAGCGCGAGACGCGGCGGCGCCTGCCCGGGGTAGCCGTTCAGGTGCCGGAGACCGCTTTCCGCCTCCGCGACCGAGGCGTATCCTGCGTGCCCGGCTCTGGGGCCGGTCTGTCCGTATCCGGACACGCGCGCAAGCACGATGCCCGGGTTGACCTCGGAGAGCACGTCGTAGCCGAGGCCCCATTTCTCGAGTGTGCCGGGCCGGAAGTTCTCGACGACGACGTCGGATTCGGCGACCAGCCGGCGGAAGAGGTCCTGACCGTCGGCCGACCGCAGATCGAGGGTGATGCACCGTTTGTTGCGCGCGTGCACGGTCCAGAAGAAACGGTGGCCATCACGCTCCCCCTGCCCCCAGGTGCGCAGCGGGTCGGGACGCTTCGGATCCTCGATCTTGATGACGTCGGCACCCATATCGCCGAGCAACCGCCCGGCGAACGGACCGGCGATCAGTGTGCCCAGTTCGAGTACCCTGATCTCTCCGAGCGCACCGGCTGCGGTCTGCTCTGTCGGCTCGGTCGGTGTGCCTGCGGTATCCGTCGTCACTGAGTGTCCATTTCTTTCCGGTCAGTAGCCGAGGTGAACCGTCTTCTCCTCGGTGAACGCCTCGAGGCCGCTGCGCCCGAGCTCGCGCCCGATGCCGCTCGCGTCGCGACCACCCCAGGGTAGTGCCGGGTCGGGTACACCCCAGCCATTGACCCACACGGTGCCGACCCTCAGCTGCGGAATCACGCTGTGCACCGTCGAGAGACTCTGGCTGAAGATGAAGGCATTGAGACCGTATTGCGTCGCGTTCGCGAGGCGGACGGCTTCCTCCGTGGTCTTGAAGGTGATGACGGTGGCGACGGGTCCGAAGATCTCCTCTCGCGCGATCGTCAGATCGTTGGTGCCGCGGAACACTGTGGGCTGGACGAAGAAACCCTTCTCTCCCACGCGTGCGCCGCCGGTGAGCAGATCGGCGCCTTCACTCTTGCCCTTCTCGATGTACCCGAGGATGCGGTCGAGCTGCTTGCGGTTGACGATCGTGCCCTGGGTGGTGCCGGCGTCGAACGGGTCGCCGATCACTGCGGCACGTGCGAATTCGACGAGGCCCTCGATGACCTGGTCGGCGACGGATTCGTGCACGATCACGCGCGTGCCCGCGGCGCACACCTGCCCCTGGTGGTAGAAATTGCCCATCGCGATCCACGGCAGCGAGGCTTCGAGGTCGGCGTCGGGGAAGATCAGCTGCGGGGCCTTTCCGCCCAGTTCCAGGGTGACCTTGCGGAACTTCTCGCCCGCAAGCGAGGTGATGGTCTTGCCGACGGCGGGGCTGCCGGTGAAGGTGATCTTGTCGATGCCCTGGTGCGCAGCAAGCGCAGCTCCGGCCTCCGGCCCCAGGCCGGGAACGACGTTGAACGCCCCATCGGGCACTCCTGCTTCGGCGAGCAGGTCGGCCAGCTTCAGCACCGCGAGGGAAGCATCCTCGGCGGGCTTGACCACGACGGAACAGCCCGCCGCGAGTGCCGGTGCGATCTTCCACGCCGCCACCACGGTCGGGTTGTTCCACGGCGTGATCGCACCGACCACCCCGAGTGGCTGGCGGAGGGTGAAGCCGAAGCGGTGTTGCGGTCCGACATCAGGGAGGATCATCGCCTCACCGGCGATCTTGTCGGCCCAGCCCGCGTAGTGCCGGAACGAGGCGGCGGCGGCGGGAATATCGCCTGCGACGGTATCGGCGTATAGCTTGCCCATCTCCGCGGTCTCGAGCGCCGACAGCTCCGGCGCGTGCTGCTCGATGAGATCGGCTGCGCGGGAGAGGATCCTGCCACGCTCGGCGCCCGCCATCCGCGACCACGCACCCGAGTCGAACGTGTCGCGGGCAGCATCGACGGCGGCATCGATGTCGTCGGTGCCGCCGCATGCGATCTCGGCGACAACTTCTTCGTTCGCCGGGTTGATCGACGAGAACTGCGCTCCGGACCGAGCGGAGACCGCCCGGCCGCCGATGCGCAGCAGCGGTTCCGGCAGAACAACCGGAGCTGGAGTGACGGGAGCTGCAGTGTCGGTCATGGAATGCTCCTATTTCGAGGGTGAGGTGAAGCGACGTTCCAGTCCGGCCCACGACGAGTCGTAGTCGGGTTGACGATGGGATGCAGACAGCGCCCTTTCGGTGACGGCGAGGGCGAGTCGGGTTTCGAACATGAACGACATCGTGTTCTCGAGCTTCATCGGTGAAAGCTCCGCGGCGGACGCCAGATCGAAGGTCTCCCGGTCGGGCCCGTGCGCACCCCACTGGTTGTGCAGCGATGCCCCTCCCGGCACGAACCCTTCGGCTTTCGAATCGTGTCGCCCACGGATCAGACCCATGAACTCGGTCATCACGTTGCGATGGAAATGCGGTGGCCGGAAGGTGTGTTCGCCGACCACCCAGCGGTCGGGAAAAACACAGAAGTCGACGTTGGCCTGCCCTGCGACCGAGGTCGGCGAGGTGAGGACGGTGAATATCGACGGGTCGGGATGATCCCAGCCTGCGGTGGTCATCGCGTTGAATCGCGACAGATCGTACTTGTATGCACCGTGCGTCCCGTGCCACGCGACGACGTCGAGCGGCGAATGGTCGAGTTCGGTGGCCCACAGGTGACCGCCGAACTTCTGAACCAGCTCGACCGGCCCGACACGATCCTCGTACCACGCTGTGGGATAGAGGAAGTCGCGCGCATGAGCGAGACCGTTGGCGCCGATCGGACCGAGTTCCGGGAGTCGGTAGGCGGCTCCGTAGTTTTCACAGACGTACCCGGTTGCTGCGACGTCGAGCAGTTCCACCCGGAACCGCACACCCCGTCCGACGACGGCGATCTCCCCCGGCGAGACCGCGAGCCTCCCGAACTCGGTGCACAGAAGCAGAGCGCCCGCTTGCGGGACGAACAGCAGTTCACCGTCGGCGTCGACGAAGTACCGGTCGGTCATGGATGCCGACGCCGCATACATGTGTATGCCGATACCCGTACGGGCGTGTACGTCGCCGTTCACGGCGTAGGTCGTGATGCCGTCGCATGAAATCCACCCCGGCCGCAGACGCGGGCTGCGGATCCCACCGCAGCCTGTTCGGCGTCAGTACCGCCGCCGTCGATGGTGCAGACACCCATCCACGATCGTCGGTGCGTTCGAACGGCCGGTGCGCGGCCGACGGCATGATCCGGTACGTCCAACTCCTCGTGTTGATTTCACGCGGTTCGGTGAATGCGGTCGCAGAATGCTGCTCGGCGTACAGCCCGTACGGGGCTCGCTGCGGCGAGTTCTGCCCCCACGGCAGCGCACCCGCGACCGCCTCGCTGTGGTGCTCGTTACCGAACCCGTTCAGGTACTCGAGGTCCACCGTCACGTCAGGGCGACCATCTCGTGCAATGTCGTCCCCGAACGATCGTATTGTTCACCGTCGATGGTCACGGTCATCGTGAAATCGGACCGGAAACGGAAGTAGCCCGGCCGGCCGACCAGCCAGTTCACGATCGGCTTGACGAGCTTGCTCGACGCGATCGGGATGTCTTCGAGGAGATTGTGAGCGTGGACGATTTCGCGCACCGTCAATGTCAGATCCAGGGAATCGGCAACCTGTATCCGTAACCACGACGGGTAGGTGCGATCGGCGACGGCGTCGTAGACCGCCGGGCCCTCCGTCATCTCGACCTCGCCGTTGCTGAGCACCACCTCACGTCCCATAGCGATCATCACCGGCTGTGACCAGTGCTCGCCGTATTTCTTCTGCGTCTGCACCATCGCGTAGACCAGCGAGAAATCGTCGGTGTAGAGACGGCCCCAGTACCACTTCGAGATGATGCGTTTCATGTCGCCGACGCCCCAGTTGTGGTCGTGGTAACCACGCCCGGCGACCTCTGTGGTGACCCCGTCGACGGTCACCGTTCCTGCGACACGTGCTCGGGGTGCGCCGACCACCCACGCGAAGAACTCGCGATCGTTGTAGCTGGTCTGCCCGCGTCCCGGCATCCACGGCGGCACTTCGGCGGTGAACGTGAGATCGAACGCGAGGTCGTCTTCTGCCACCGACACGTGGTAGACGGGTAACCCGTCTTCCTCGCCGGTCACCTTGGCGAAGCTGCGGCCGACCTGGGCGTCGCACCGCTCCGCCGACACGGTGAGCTCTGCGTCGGAGTACTGCTTGATGGCCTCGCGGCGCTCGCCGTCGGCGCTGTAGACGTGGATCTCGACGCCGGGCTTGCGGTGCAACAACTCTCGCGTCTGCAGCATCGCGACGACGATGCGGCCGTCGTCGAGATGGGCGTCGAAGTACCAGTGTTCGAATGCGTGCTTGTCGGTCGACGGATGAGCACCGTTGTCGCTCGGGACGACTTGCGTGATGTCACCGTCGCGCCGGCCGGGGCCATTCCATGCCTCGACGATCTGCAGTGCCGCCATAGTTCCTCCGGTGTAGGTGGGGGTTCAGCGCCGCAGGGCGCCGCTTGCGTCGAATTGTGCTTCTCGTCCGTTCATTTGGGCTCGGTACCAGTTCTCACGGTGAGCGACCATGATCTTTTCGTGCACTCCGGAGATCCCGGGAAGACGACGGGCGAGTTCCATCGCGGTGATGAACGGGAATCGGACGATCGGGATGATCATCCAGGGGATGACGGTCGGCATCGAGTATTTGCGACGGGTGCCCGGCCCCATGAACATTGCCGAGTAGACCGCGTTGATCCGGAAGTTGTATGCCGCCCGTAGCCGCTCGAATCCTAGCTGGCCGTCGCGGGGCGCGAACGCCTTCGGGTACGACTCGATCAATTCCTTGCCGTGCTCGCCCGAGTCGTACGACCGGGACACCACGGTGGTGAGCAGCGTGCGGATGCTGTCGCCGATCGTCTCCGGATACCAGTCGATGCGGACACCGAGCAGGTATCCCATGTACTTCTGGAAGTGGATGAGAGCGCGGATCTCCCGCGGTGTGGTTTGGTACCCGAGAGTCCACAGGGCAAGGCCAGGGGTGAGACTGCCTGCGATCAGGGTGAGGAGCATGTAGGTCTGGCTGATCGGCAGTCCCCACTTCTGTTCGTCCCATTCGGGATGCTTCGCGACCCGGTCGCGTACCGATACATGCATCACGCGGACCTTGAGGGCGGTGGCGCGTCCGGTCGATCCCGGGGTGAGCAGAGCACCGGGTTCGGAGACATCGCACCAGAACCGGCAGGTTTCGAGGTAGCGACGCAGCGCGTTGTCTCCGGCATACCCACCGGCCAACGACAACGGGGTCGCCACCGCGGATTCCGTGTAGATCTCGAGGGTTTCGGCACCCGCGAAACTGAACAGCATGGTGCCCCAGCGTCGCCAGATCTTCGCGCCTTCTTCGACAAGTTCGGGCTGCACCCAATCGGGGACGATCTCGAACTCCTCGAACAGCGCCTTCATTGCCTCGGGTGCGTCCGGCACGCTGTCGATTCCGTCGGTGAGGGCGGTGTCGAGCAGTTCCCGGGTTTTCACCGGTCCGAGGTCACCGTGGTAGACCTCGCCGACGAAACGTTCCGCGGTGGGGTCGCCGCTGAACAGATCGTTGCACAGGGCACGGGCAGTCTCGTCGTCGTGCAGGATGTCGAAACCTGTGACCTTGCGGATGAGGTTCCGGACCCGCGCGACGCCTGGGCGCTCGACGGCCTGCCAGTAGGGAAATCGACTCGGACAGCGGTCCTGTGCCGGCGGCGTCGCCTTAGCACCGAGTGTCCCGGTCATGGCGTTGCCTCCTCGAGGACGGTGCGGCGGATCCAGCCGGTGATACGCCCGACGACGTCGTCGAGGCCACCCGGCTGGTCCACCAGGTAGTGATTGAGTCCGCGCATCTCGATCAGTTCGGTCTCGCCGCCCAGCGCCTGGTGAATCAGGCGCGAATCCTCCGCGAACGCAGCCTGGTCGCCGAGCAGGCTCATCACCATTGCCGGCGCGGCGACGTGCAACAGGTCTTCGAAGGCGTCAGCGTTGGTGAGGTCGGAGCTCCACGTACTGAGCCAGCTGCGCACCGTCACGAATCTGGCGAGACCACCCGCTGCGGTGTTCGCGGCGGCCGGGTCGCCGTACATGCTGCCGAGCTCGCGGTCGCTGGGATCGAGGGTGAGGTCGACGAAGCGGGGGTCGGCGACCGTGCGGTGCACGACGAATCCTCGGTCGGATGCACCGGTGCGGTTCATTTCGTCGAGCTGGTCGAGGGCCCACGCATCGATGCGGCGCATGCGGGTGAGCTGCGCGTCGCGGTAGCGGGTAACCCAGTCGCGGTCGAGCGGTGCGGTTCGGCCGGATGCGTAGAGATCGAGTTCCGGGTCGACGCGATATGGGTCGGCCTCGTCCAGGACGGCGCCATCGATCCAGTGCCTCAGGACTCGTGCGCGTCCGGGGTGTGCGCCGACGAGCATCACCGCGTCGGCGGGACGCAGCTTCGCGTCGGGGAAGGACGCCGGGTCGCCTGCGGGTGTCTCGACGACAGTGGGGTTCTCCGCCTGCGACTGATAGAACGACGCCAGCGAGCCGCCACCGCTGAAGCCGAGCAGCACAACCTTCTCGAAGCCCAGCTCCTCGGCCATCCAGCGCACGCCAGTGCCGAGATCGAATGCCGCGCGCTCCATGATCAGAGCCGGTTCGTTCGACGCGTACCGGGTGTTCAGGCCCATGGCCGGAATGCCTGCCCCGGCGATCGCGCGGAGCAGGAAGTGGCTCAGGAAGTTCGAGGCGGGATGACACATGATCACGCCCACTTTGCGTGAATATCCCGGTGCGGCAACCAGATTTCCGTGGAGGGTCGGATAGTGCCTGCTCAGTCCTGAGTGCATTTCGACGCGGCCGTCGGAGGCGGGTTCGTAGGGAATGCGCTGGAAGTGGTCTGCTACGTCGTAAGTCATTGCACCGTCCGATATTCGAGCATCATGTCGTGGTCTTCATGGTCGAGGATGTGGCAGTGCCACACATAGCCTTGGAGTTCACTGCCATGCAGATCGTCGTCACCGTGGTGCGGCATCACATGCGCGTGGTCGTCGAACGTGTGCACCGCCGGGGAGAAGGTCGCGTCAGGGTCGAAGCCGAGTTCGTCGGCCGTCGGGAAGCGCACCACGATGCGCGTAACGGAGTTCGGGTCGCAGATCACTGTGTCCTTGAAAGCAGTCTCCCAGGGCTCGGGTCCGCGAAGCGGCTCGACAACGAACGGGTCGGCGTCCGGAGTCCACTTGATACCCAGAGGGCCCTGTGGCTGACGCGCACACATCGCAAGGGTGTCGATCGCCTGCCGCCCGAGCACACGGAAGGTGACCAGATGCAGATGGATCGGGTGTGGGTCGGGGGTGGCGTTGACGATGTTCCACTGCTCGATCGCACCTTGTCTCGGTGTTTCGATGTCGTCGCTGTCGAAGGTGAGATTGTTGAGCGACATGATCGACGGAGGCAGCCGGACATCCGACGGCTGACTCAGCGACACGTTGCGTACCGTCTGCGGTACCGGAATCGGGCCTACCACCGGGGGTTGCCCCTGCCCGCCGCGCAGGGTCTCCGGGACGGGGCCGGTGAATCCCCGTTCGGTCCCGACGCGAAAGCGCATGAACACCGGCATCAGCACCGCGCCGATCTGCGCGGCCTGCGGCGCGGCGGGTTCGCTGTTGCGCAATTCGACCGTCGAATCAGGTTCGAGAGCACCGAAGTCGACGAGGATGTCGACGCGTTCGCCAGGCGAGAGCCGCACGCGATCGGTGCGGACGGGGGCGTCCATCAGGCCGCCTTCCATCCCGAGCACCCAGAATTGCATGCCGTCGGAGAAGTGCAGATCCCAGATGCTGAACGAGGCCGCATTGAGCAACCTCATCCGGTACAGGCCGCGGTCGACACGGGCTTGCGGCCAGATCTTGCCGTTGACGACGCCTACGTCACCGACGGCTCCGCCTTCCCAGCGCCCCTGCGGAACAATGGGGGTCGAGCGAATGCTCTGTGTGCCATCGCTGTTCACGATCTTTTCCTGTAGCACGAGGTCGAGTTCGTACGCGCCCGTAGGAAGGCCGAGTGGATTTCCGGGATCGCCGGTGTCGTAGTCGTCCCGCAACAGATACAGCCCGGCGAGACCGGCGTAGACATTGAGTCGGGTCACGGCCATCGCGTGGTCGTGATACCACATCGTCGTGGCTTCCTGCCGGTTCGGGAAACGGTAGGTGTAGCCCTGACCCGGGCGTGAGATCTGCTTCGGGTGGCCGTCGAATTCCGGTGGTGTGACTCCCCCGTGCAGGTGCATCGAGGTGGGCACCGCGGTGCGGTCGTGCTCGCCGAGTCCGTGCAGTGACGTGTCGAAATCGGCTGCGAACGGATGGGACGTGATCCGATTGCGGTACTCGACCGTGGTTTCACGCCCCTGCCGCGCAACGATGACCGGGCCGAGGTAGGTGCGGTCGCCGTAGGCGAGGGTCGCGCCGGGAGCGAGGTCGCGATGGAAGCTGTGCGTCGCGCTCACCGCATCGATCGTCACCGTCGCGGCATCGATGCGCGGCAGAACGGGGAGTTCGTCGACGAACGGTTCGAGCGGAGGCGAGTGGAAGAGCAACGGACTCGAGATGCGCGGGCCGTCCGCGACCGCGCGGCCGGCGCCGAACAGCAGCGACGCTCCTCCACCGACGCCCAGCGTCGCCCCCGCGAGAAGTTGTCTGCGACTGAGTTTTTTCATCATGCGCTTTCGCGTCGATCCCACCCCGATTGACAAGAACACGACGGATCGTGACGACCCTCACAGTACCATACGGTATGGTTTGGTCAAGCGGCGGCGTCGACGTGTAACCTCGCATCAGCGCTCAACAAGGAGAGATGGTCGTGATTCGGCAATCGGAGAAGAAGAAACCCACTTCCACCCGCCGGCCGCGGCTCTCGCTCGACGACTGGACCGACGCGGGTCTGCAACTACTTGTCGCCGAGGGCCGCAACGCGGTGAAGATCGCACGGCTGTGCACCGAACTCGGCGTCACCAAGGGCAGCTTCTACTGGCACTTCGCCGACATCGACGAGCTGATGCATGCCATCGCCACCCGTTACTGCTCACACGACAACGACACACTGCGCGGACTGACGAGCATCGAAGAGATGCCGGTCCGCGACCGTCTCGCGCACATGGGCGCGACCCTCGTCGAGGATCGAGCCTGGGCCACCGAGGTGGCGATCCGCGACTGGGCGCGCACCGACCCGCAGGTGGCGGAATCCGTGCGCGCCCTCGACCAGCGCATCATGTCGGTGGTGGAGAACGCATTTCACGAACTGGGTTTCGACGATCGCGAAGCGCGCATCCGAGCCGGCACCCTGGTGTATGCGGGCATCGGCTTCGTCTACGGTCGCGACAACCTCACCACACCGACTGTCGACGAGATCCAGGACCTCGTCGCGCTTCTCACGCGGATGTAGTGTCCGGGATTCGCGTCAGGCGCACGCGCCACGCCTCCGGTCCGCGCTCCTCGTAGTCGACGCCGAGCCGCCCGTCCACCCGGTCGGTGAGCTGGCGGAGCAGCGGGATCGGGTCGTGGGGCGCTACGAGCAGGAGCGTGCCGCGTTCAGGCACCGCATCGAACGCACCGAACACCGTGGCGTGGCGAATTGCGTGCGGGATCTCCCGCACATCGAGCACCGGAGAGGGCTCGTCGCGTTCGCCGCACGCGCACACGTGGCCGTCGTGCTCCGGCTGCGCATCCCCGCCCAGTAGTTCGTGCATACCTTCCAGAATGCCGGCGAGTGAGACATCCGGATCTGCGGCGACGAGCGGAAGGATTCGGTCGTTCTCGTCGACGAGGTGCAGGTCGAACACCACTCGTAAGGCGTGGGCAGCTGCAGCCGCACGGACCGGATCGGGTTCCTTCGCAATCCGGTCGACGAGAGCCGCAATAAGGCGGTGCACGGCGATCATGGACTCGACGAGCAACTTCGCGTCGCCGCGCCCGGCCGCCGCGGGGTAGAGCACGCGCTCTTCTGCGGTGGCGTGTGGCAGCAAGGAACCGGTGAGGAAGTCGACCATCGCACGACGATGCACGTCGACATCCTTCCCGGTGGCCGCAGCGTCGAGCAATGCCTCACTGAGGATCGCGATATGTCCCGCGAGCTCACTGTGGTGACTCTTGACGGCATCGACGGCACGCGCGTCCTCCGCGGTGGTGGCAACGACGATCTGGTCGGCACTCATGGACCGCTCCTTCCGTGGCGCCGCGGTGGTGCGCGGCAAGGTGGCCTTTCGCGGACCAATTTACTACAGTTATTTCCGTGGAAAATAGGGAACTTCGTCCCGGACCGCGCGCGACACCGGTCCCGGAGTCGCACCTCGCGCTGTCGCCCCAGCGGATCACCGTCCTCGACGATGTCCGGGCCCATGGCCCGGCGCGCATCAACGACATCGCCGAGCGGCTCGGTCTCCACGCCAACACGGTGCGCGAACACCTCGACGCGCTGGTCGGCCACGGCCTCGTCGACCACACCACCGAACCGGCCCGCGGACGCGGACGCCCCGCCAAGGTGTATCGGCCCATGCCCGCCGCAGACCCCACCCTGGCCGGCCGCGACTACGCCGGACTCGCGACCGCCCTCGCCGGACACATCGCTCGTACCAGCGCCGATCCAGAAGGCGACGCACGCGCCGCGGGGCGAGAGTGGGGATGCGACCTCGCACGCGAATCCGACTACGACACCGCAGATCCACATGCCTTCGTCCTCGACCTGCTCACACGGCTCGGATTCGCGCCCCACGACCGTGGCCCCGCGCTCGGCGTCGCACTGCCGATGTGTCCCCTGCTCGACGCCGCGCGACGCTACCCGAACGTCGTGTGCCAGGTTCATCTCGGCATCGTCGAGGGCGCACTCGAAGAAGTCGGCGCACCGGTCGGACCCGGACTCGACCTCCTGCCCTTCGTCGAACCCGGCGGGTGTCGGCTCTTCATGCCCGAACCCACGACTCCCGAAGTGTGCTGCTGTCCGCGGGGTGAATCGTGAACGAACGGGGCAACTGGCATCTTCGGGCCGGGATGGTGGTTGCCGCGTGGTTCGCGGCGCTGGTCGTGGTGTCCGTTGCCCACCGGTGGATTCCGCAATCCGGTTGGCTCCTTGTGCATCTGCTCGGTATAGGTGCTGCGAGCAACGCGATCCTGATCTGGAGCGGGCATTTCACCGATGCCCTGCTCCGCCGTTCCGCCACGGGAGCTCGACGTCCCGACACGGCGCGACTCATCGCGTTCAACACCGGCGCTGTGGTCCTGGTCGCAGGAATGGTCGGCGGGTGGTGGCCCGTCGTACTGGTCGGTGGGTGCGTCGTCGCCGGTGTTGCCGGATGGCACGGCATTACGCTGCTGCGGCGACTGCGGGCGGCGCTGCCATCCCGGTTCGGGCACACCGTGCGCTACTACATCGCTGCAGCAACGATGTTGCCGGTCGGTGCGGGGTTCGGTATCGCCATGGCCAATTCCGGCCTGCCCGGGGAACTTCACGAGCGCCTCGTGCTCGGGCACGCAGCCGTCAACGTCCTGGGCTGGGTGGGGTTGACGGTGCTGGGCACACTCGTGACCCTGTGGCCGACGATGCTCCGAACCCGGATGGCGCAGCGCGTCGAGACCGCAGCGCGACGCGGACTCCCGGCGTTGATTCTCGCTCTCGCGGTGGGAGTCGCCGGTGCCCTCGCGGGTATTCCCCTCGTCACCGCAGCGGGAACGCTCGGATATCTCGCAGCCGCGCTCTATGTCCTCGAACCACACCTCGATGAGATCCGCCGAAAACATCCCGCCGATTTCGCGACGCTGTCGGTGCTCGCCGGTATCGTGTGGCTGCTCGGTTCACTGATCTACCTCACGGTGGCACTGGCGACCGCATCGACTCCACTGGAAGCGGCCGCGGCGGCCGGGTCCGTGACCGCGGCACTGCTCGCCGGTTTCCTCGTCCAGGTGTTGCTCGGCGCCCTCACGTATCTCATTCCCGTCGTCATCGGCGGCCGTGCTGCCGTGCAGGGAGCGATGACCGAACTCGAGCGCGGCGCGTCGTGGCGCCTGTCGGTCGCCAATGCGGGTCTGCTGGTGTGTGTACTGCCGATACCGAGCCTCGTGCGAGTGCTGTGTTCGGTGCTCGTCCTGGTGGCGTTCGCGTCGTTCCTGCCGTTGGCCGTGCGCGCGGTTCTGGTTGCCCGGCGCATGCGTGGGACAGCGTCGAAACCGGGCCGCCCCGAACCTGTTCCCGCACGCAAGCGCATCCGGTCCGCCGCAGCAGGGCTGGGCATCGTCGTCCTCGGCGCGGCAGCCGGTATCGCGGCCGATCCGGCTGCCGCAGGTCTCTCCACCGTCGATGCTTCGAACGTGAGGGCGAGTGGGTACACCACCGAAGTCGAGGTGCAGATCGAGGGTATGCGGTTCGTTCCCGACGTCCTCGAAGTGCCTGTGGGGGATCGTCTGGTGGTCACGCTGGTGAATACCGGTACCGATCGTCACGATCTGGTTCTCGCCAACGGTACCCGCACCGCTCGTATCGGTCCGGGTGAGACGGCGACGCTCGACGCCGGACTCGTCGGCGGGCAGATGGACGGATGGTGCTCGGTCGCCGGGCACCGCCAGATGGGAATGACACTCACCGTGGAGCCGACCGGTGTGGTCGACGACCTCGAACACACCGACCACGGGTCCGGGGCGGAAGCGGGGTCTCTCACCTCATCGGACGTGTCGCGCAGTCTCGGTGCAGACCCCGCGGCGGGATTCGTCGCGCACGATCCGGTCGCGCCGGCGCCGACTGCCGATCACCGGATCACCCTGGCTGCAACCGACGAGCAACGTGAGGTCGCACCCGGGATCACGCAGCGCCTGTGGACATTCGGTGGCACCGCGCCCGGGCCTGTCCTGCGCGGCCGCGTCGGCGACGTCTTCGAGATCACCCTCGTCAACGACGGAAGTATCGGCCACTCGATCGACTTCCACGCGGGCTCGCTGTCTCCGGACGAACCGATGCGCACCATCGAACCCGGTGAGTCGCTCGTCTACCGGTTCACCGCGACCCGCTCTGGGATCTGGCTGTATCACTGCTCGACCATGCCGATGTCCCTGCATATCGCCAACGGGATGTTCGGTGCGGTCATCATCGACCCGCCGGACCTCGTGCCCGTCGCCCGTGAATACGTCCTGGTGCAGTCGGAGCTGTATCTGGGAGCCGAAGGAGGCGAGGCCGACTCCGACAAGATCACTGCGGAGGACCCTGACCTGGTGGTGTTCAACGGCTATGCGAACCAATACGACCACAGGCCGCTGCAGGCCCGGGTGGGTGAGCGGGTCCGGATCTGGGTGCTCGCCGCAGGACCGAACCGCGGTACGTCGTTCCATGTCGTGGGCGGGCAGTTCGACACCGTCTTCTCGGAGGGCGACTACCGCCTGCGGCCGGATACGGGAGGAAGCCAGGCCCTCGGATTGTTCCCGGCCCAGGGAGGATTCGTCGAACTCGAGTTCCCCGAACCGGGACGCTACCCGTTCGTGTCGCACTCGATGGTCGATGCCGAGCGCGGCGCGCACGGCATCGTCGAAGTGCGAGAATGACTCTCGGCTACCGCGCCTGATTCAGCCGCTCGACCGCCCGGTCGTAGCCGTCGACGAGTTCGGCCATGATCTCCGCGACGGGCCGGATCTCGTTCATCCGTCCGACGATCTGCCCGACCGGCATCGCCACGACCTCGGGATCGTTCCCCGCCGAGATACGCTGGTGCGCTTCGCTGACCAGGATGTTCTGCAAAGGCATGGGAAGCGGTGACGGCGCATCGGGCTGCGACCACGCCTCGGTCCACTTGGTCTTGAGGAGCCTGGCCGGTTTGCCGGAGTAGATACGTGACCGCACGGTATCGGACGAACTCGCGCCGAGCAGGGCACGCTGGATCGACGACGGCCCCTGCGCGGCCGAACCGAGCTTGTATTCGGAGGTGGTAAGCCAGTACGAACCCATCCACACGCCGGACGCGCCGAGCGCGAGCGCTGCAGCGACCTGACGGCCCGACCCGACACCACCCGCTGCGAGAACCGCAGCGGAATCGCCGATGGCATCGACGAGCTCCGGCCACAACACCATCGACGCGACTTCACCGGTGTGGCCGCCTGCCTCGTAGCCTTGGGCGATGACGATGTCGACGCCGTTCTCGACATGTCGTTTCGCGTGTTCGACGGCACCGGCCAACGCAGCGACGGGCACACCTTTCTCGTGTGCGAGATCGATGACGTCCTTCGGTGGTGAACCGAGAGCGTTGGCGATGAGTGCGGGTCGATGTCCGAGCGCCACGTCGACATGGGAGCGCGCGACCGAATGCAGCCAGCCCAGCACTCCGGTGGCGTGTTCGGCGTCGTCGTTGAGCGGTGGAACACCCAGCTCCGTGAGTGTGCGGTCGACGAACGCACGGTGCTCTGCCGGGATGAGGCTGTCGAGATCGACGGCGGTACCTTCCGTGGGCACCTTGGCGGGCATCACGATGTCGACACCGTACGGCTTGCCGTCGGTGTTCTCGTCCATCCAGGTGAGGACCGCGTCGAGTTCTTCGGGGTCGTTGAACCGAACGCAACCCAGCACGCCGAGGCCCCCGGCCCTGCTGATCGCCGCTGCGACGTGTTCGGACGGCGTGAATCCGAAGATCGGATACTCGATACCGAACTTCTTACTGAGATCGGTCTGCATGTGTGTCCTTCTACTTCGCCGCGACGACGCCGCTGCTGCTGTACATCTCGTCTGCAGGACGAGATTCGGCCTGCTCTTTCGCCCAGCGATAGTCGGGCTTACCGGCAGGCGACCGCTTGATCTCGTCGGTGAACCAGACACTGCGTGGCACCTTGTAGCCGGCAATCGACGCGCGCGCCGATTCCACGAGATCGGCCAGTGGGGGCCGACTTCCAGCCCGTGTCGCAACGACTGCCGCAACACGCTGCCCGAACCGCTCGTCGGGGACACCGATCACGAGCACGTCGAAGACGTCCGGGTGGGCCTTGAGCGCGGCCTCGACCTCTTCCGGATAGATCTTCTCGCCGCCGCTGTTGATCGATGACGAGCCTCGGCCGAGCATCGTGACCGTGCCGTCGGGTTCGATCTGTGCGTAGTCACCCGGGATCGAGTACCGCACGCCGTTGTATTCACGGAACGTCGCTGCGGTCTTCGCCTCATCGTTGTAGTACCCGAGCGGGATGTGTCCCTTGCGGGCGAGCAGACCGACCTTGCCGTCGCCGGGCTGCAGCGGGGTTCCGTCCTCGTCCAGCACCGAGGTCGCCGCGTCGATCTTCACGGTGGGGGCACCGGTATGGGCCTGCCCCTTCGCGACGACGCCGATGCCCGAGAACCCCGTCTCGGAGGAGCCGATGGAGTCGGAGATCATACAGTTCGGGAGCAGTTCGAGGAATCGTTCCTTGAGTGCAGGAGAGAACAGCGCCGCACTGGACCCCATGAAGTACATGGACGAGAGATCATATGGCTTACCGGTTTTCGGGTTCCCCTCGTCGAGCGCATCGATCATGGGGCGGCCCATTGCGTCGCCGGTGATGAAGATGACGTTGACCTTGTGTTCCTCGATGACGCGCAATGTGTCGTGGCCGTCGAACTCGGGGTGCATGATCAGCTTGCCGCCGCCGAACAACGCCTGCAACAACGCCCACTGCGCACCGCCGTGGATCATCGGCGGGATCGGGAAGCGCACCATCACGGGGTTGGCGGCGCCGGTCTTCGCCAGTTCCCACTCGTCAGCTACGTACTCACCGGTGAGGAAATTGATACCGCCGCCGAGGACGCGCCACACGTCTTCCTGCCGCCACATCACACCTTTCGGCTTACCGGTGGTGCCGCCGGTGTAGAGCATGTACAGGTCGTCGGGGCTACGCTCGCCGAAATCGCGCTCCGGGGAACTCTGCGCGAGCGCCTGCTCGTAGTCGACTCCCCCGTAGCCGGAGTAGTCGAGCCCGGTTTCGTCGTCGACGACGAGCGACGTCTTCACCAGTGGCGTCGTCGGCAGCACGTTCGCGACCTTGTCGGCGTACCTGCGCTCGTGGATGAGTGCCACCATGTCCGAATCCTCGAAGATGTGCTGCAACTCGTTCTCGACGTACCGGAAGTTGATGTTGACCACTACCGCCCGGATCTTGAACACCGCGATCATCGCCTCGACGGCCTCGATGGTGTTGCGCGAGTAGACGCCCACCTTGTCGCCGGGCACGACACCCTGTTCCTGCAGGTAGTGCCCGAGGCGGTTGGTCCGCTCCTCCAGCTGCGCATAGGTGAGTTCGCGACCGTCCGACGCGAGTGCGACACGGTCGGGGACGAGGTCGATGGCGTGCTCTACGAGATCTGCGATATTAAGGGCCACGCCATCAAAATAGAACGTGTTATCGTTTCTGACAAGACCGGGATTGAGATCCAGTTCACAACACTTCAGGAGTTCCAGTGTCCCCTACCGCCCCCACCGGCACCGCCGATAATTCGGACATTTCGGAGCGTGCTCCGCACTGCCTCGTCGAGCAACGCGGACACACCCTGATCGTCACGATGAATCGGCCGGAAGCACGAAACGCCCTGTCGGGCGAGATGATGGCGATCATGACCGAGGCGTGGGACCGGGTCGACAGCGATCCCGAGATCCGTGTCGCGATCCTCACCGGCGCGGGTGGGGCATTCTGCGCGGGCGCCGACCTCAAGGACATGAACAAGTCTGCACCCGGCGACAAATTCGAGCAGGGCGAGCGAGGCGACGGGAAGGGTGCCTGGGACCTGTCTCGCCTGCCTGCTCTGCTCAAGGGACGGAGACTGACAAAACCCCTCATCGCGGCGGTCGAGGGCCCCGCCATCGCAGGCGGCACCGAGATCCTTCAGGCCACCGACATTCGCGTCGCCGGTTCGAGCGCGAAGTTCGGCGTGTCCGAGGCCAAGTGGGGCCTGTTCCCGCTCGGCGGTTCGGCGGTGCGCCTCGTCCGTCAGATCCCGTACACGATCGCCGCAGACATCCTGCTCACCGGTCGGCATCTGTTGGCACCCGAAGCCAAGGAGATCGGGCTCATCGGGCACGTCGTCGAGGACGGCCAGGCTCTCGATAAGGCGCTCGAGATCGCCGACACGATCTCCGCCAACGGACCTGTCGCAGTTCAGGCAATCCTCGAAACCATCCGCCGGTCCGAAGGACTCCACGAAGAAGAAGCCTTCCGCATCGACGCCGAACTCGGTGCTGCCGTTTTCAAGAGCGCCGACGCGAAAGAAGGGCCTCGCGCCTTCACCGAGAAGCGAGCGCCGAAATTCACCGGTGCCTGACGAGATTCACCTGCCGCGCTGTGAAGCCGCGGCGCGCTCGTCGAGTTCGGCCAGCGTGATCGGATGTGCCGGAGGGGCATCGAGCACAACGCTGCGGACCGTGCTCAGGTGATCGTCGACGTGCAGTAGCTCGCCGGAGTTCAGCGCCGACCAGTGCGGGTCTTCGTCCATTCTCTCGCTGGCAACCACCACGGCCGGATACTGTGCCAGATGCCCCGCCTGCACACGCACGGTGCCTGCAGTGCCGCCGTGGTCGAGGCGACGATCCCCCTGGGCGCCTCCGCCCGGACGTTCGAGCACCCACAGTTCGTGGGTATCCGGGTACCGCAACGCCCAGAGCTCGGTGGCCGTCGTCAGGATGACGTTGAGAGCGAAGATCCGGAGGTTCTCGGCGGCCCACTGGGCGGCGGCAGTGAGGCCGGCCGTCACGTCCCCGTCGTGCTCGTCTATGCGCCTGGTGGCGAGCGCGAAGAACCGCTCCGAATCCGTCTCACCCTGCACAAGATCTCTGTATGAGCCGAGCTCCGCATCCAGCCGGTCGAGATCGCCGAGAACGCCGTTGTGCGCGAACAACCGTCCGTTCTGCTCGAAGGGATGTGTGTTGCGCGGGGCGAGCCCGCCCGTGGACGCGTACCGGATATGAGCGAGAAACGTCCGCGACGACCGCTCTCGGGCTTCCGTGGCGAATGCTCGATCCTCGTACGCGGCCACCGGTTGCTTCTCCACGAGAGGTACGTCGCTGTCGGTGAACGTGCCGAGACCCGTGCCGTCCGGCTCGCGACGGCTCTGGCGAGCAAGAGAATCGGAAGCGTCGAGCAACCAGAAGGTCGCGTGCACTCGGTGCGGTGCAGCACTGAGCGCGAACAGTCGGCACATGCGGACCCCCCCTCACCACGGAACTCCGGATGACTCGAGGATAGGTCGGACCCGCGTGCCGCGAGACGGAAACGGATGCAGCGGGAGTCAGCCCAGCACAACGTGGGCCAGCGACTGCACGTGCTCGGCGTCGCGGCACGACACCAGGAGCATGGTCACTCCCGCGTCTTCCCACCGCTTGACACCCGCGCGTACCTCGTCGTGGTTGCCCACGATCATCGTCTCGGTGACCATCTCGTCGGGAATCGCCGCGGCCGCCTCGTCCTTACGTCCGGAGCGGAACAGTTCGGTGACCTCGTCGACCACTTCGCCATATCCCATCCGGCGGTAGACCTGCGCGTGGAAGTTCAACTCCGGTGCACCCATTCCGCCGACGTAGAGCGCGGTGACCGGTTTCATTCCGGCGATCGTCGCGGCCTTGTCGTCGGTCACCACCACCTGGCAGGTCGCCGCGATCTCGAAGTCCTCACGAGTGCGACGCGCTCCCGGACGGGCGAATCCTTCGTCGAGCCATTCGTTGTACATCGGGGCGAGGCGCGGGGAGTAGTAGATCGCGAGCCAGCCGTCGGCGATCTCGGCGGTGAGCGCGACGTTCTTCGGTCCTTCGGCTCCGAGCCAGATCGGGATGTCCGACCGGAGCGGATGCGTGATGGGCTTGAGTGGTTTACCGAGCCCGGTCGCGCCCTCACCCGAGTACGGCAACGGATAGTGCGGACCCGCGCTGGTGACGGGTTCCTTCCGCGCGAGGACATCACGGATGATCGACACGTACTCGCGGGTCCGGGCCAGCGGTTTTGCGAACGGTTGCCCGTACCAGCCTTCGACGACCTGCGGTCCGGACACACCCAGGCCGAGGATGTGCCGGCCGCCGGAGAGGTGGTCGAGCGTGAGTGCGTGCATGGCGCAATTCGTCGGGGTTCGTCCGGAGATCTGCACAACAGAGGTCCCGAGCCGTACCCGCTCGGTCGCCGACCCCCACCATGAGAGCGGCGTGAACGCATCCGACCCCCACGATTCGGCCGCGAAGACCGCGTCGAACCCTGCCGCCTCAGCGGCAGTAACGAGTTCCGGTCCGTTGGCCGGAGGCTGCGCGCCCCAGTATCCCAATTGAAGTCCCAGTTCCATTGCACGCCTTTCTGGTCGGACGACTGGCGATGCCGCCCTGTTCACACGCTACTCTTGCCAGCGACATTAGAACCTGTTCTACTCGAAGATGTGAGTCTGGGAAAGAGCGCGGTCGTCGAACCGCCACTGAGAGCCCCGTTGAATCTTCAGTTCGACTACACCCGGTCCACCGGGCCTGCTGTCGGCGCATTCGTCACCGGTTTGCGCGACGGACGGATCGTCGGCGCACGCGGTTCGGACGGTCGAGTGCTCGTCCCTCCCCCGGAATACGACGCGATCACCCACGAGCCGCTCGTCGATTTCGTCGAAGCGGGGCAGACCGGCACCGTGGTGAGCTGGACGTGGAATCCCGAGCCTCTGCCCGGGCAACCGTTCGATCACCCGTTCGCGTGGGCTCTGATCCGGCTCGACGGTGCAGACTCGTCGCTGCTGCACGCCGTCGATGTCCCTTCTCCCGACGACATGAGCACCGGCATGCGGGTGCGCGTCCGATGGGCGGACGAGCGGGTGGGCGACATCCACGACATCGTCGCGTTCGAGCCGGGCGAGGCCGAGGATGTACCGGCTGCAGGCACCGGCACCGAACCGGTCACCATCATCACCACTCCGCTCGATCTGCACTACACGCACACGGCGTCCCCCGAGGAGTCGTGGTATCTGCGTGGATTGAAGGAAGGCAAACTCGTCGGTGGACGCACCGGGCCGGGCGGCAAGGTATACGTCCCGCCGCGCGGCGCAAGCCCCACCGACGGCGTTCCGACCAAGGAACACGTCGAGTTGTCCGACAAGGGCATCGTCACCACGTTCTGCATCGTCAACGTGCCGTTCATGGGCCAGCAGATCAAGCCGCCGTACGTCGCGGCATATGTGTTGCTCGACGGCGCCGACATTCCCTTCCTGCACCTGATCCTCGAGTGCGATGCCGCAGAAGTCCGTATGGGTATGCGCGTCGAAGCGAAATGGCGACCGCAGGAGGAATGGGACTACACCCTCAGGAACATCGAATACTTCCGTCCCACCGGCGAACCCGACGCCGACTTCGACACTTTCAAACACCACCTCTAGGAGCCGCGGAATCATGACAGACATTGCAGTCGTCGGCTTCGCGCACGCTCCACACGTCCGCGAAACACACGGCACCACCAACGGTGTCGAAATGCTCGTGCCCTGCTTCCAGAATCTCTACGACGAGCTCGGAATCACCAAGTCCGACATCGGTTTCTGGTGCTCCGGTTCGTCCGACTATCTTGCCGGTCGTTCGTTCTCGTTCATCTCGGCCATCGACGCGATCGGTGCAGTTCCTCCGATCAACGAGTCGCACGTCGAGATGGACGCAGCGTGGGCCCTCTACGAGGCCTGGGTCAAGCTCATCACCGGTGAGGTCGACACCGCGCTCGTGTACGGGTTCGGCAAATCGTCGGCCGGTACGCTGCGGCGCACCCTGTCGCTGCAGCTCGATCCGTATCTCGTCGCACCACTCGGTCTCGACGCCGTGTCGCTCGCAGGCCTGCAAGCGCGCATCGGACTCGACTCCGGAAAGTGGACCGCGGAGCAGATGGCCGAGGTCGCCGTGCAGGCCCGCGCCGCGGCGAAGAGCAGGCCCGATGCCCAGGTCAGCGGCGATGTCACCGTCGAGGAATTGCTCGCGACCCCGTACGTCGCCGACCCGTTGCGCCGCCACGATTGCGCCCCCGTCACCGACGGCGCCGCCGCGATCATCCTGGCGTCCGGCGACCGCGCACGAGAACTGTGTGAGAACCCCGCGTGGATCACCGGGATCGAGCATCGCATCGACTCCCCGAATTTCGGAGCCGCCAATCTGACGTCCGCGCCGTCCGCGCGCGCTGCCGCTGCGGCTGTCACCGGCGGTGACAACTCCTTCGACCTCGCCGAGCTGCACGCACCGTTCACTCACCAGGAGTTGATCCTGCGTGAGGAGATCGGATTGAACGGCAACACTGCCATCAATCCGTCGGGTGGTCCGCTGACCGGCAACCCGATGTTCTCCGGCGGGCTCGAGCGTATCGGTTTCGCCGCCCAGGCGATCATGGACGGGAAAGCCGGCCGAGCACTCGCCCACGCCACGGGTGGCGCTGTGCTGCAACAGAATCTGGTAGCCGTTCTGGAGGGACGAAACTGATGGCGAAGCAACCCGCAGCTGTCCTCGGAACGGGACAGACCCACTACGTCGCGAAGCGGCACGATGTCTCGATGGCGGGACTCGTCCGTGAAGCGATCGACCGTGCCATGACCGACGCCCATGTCGGCTGGGACGACATCGACGCCGTCGTGATCGGCAAGGCCCCCGACCTGTTCGAAGGCGCGATGATGCCGGAATTGGCGATGGCCGACGCGATCGGCGCCACCGGCAAACCTCTCCTCCGTGTTCACACCGCCGGGTCCGTCGGTGGTTCGACCGCAAACGTGGCCACGAGCCTCGTCCAGGCGGGGGTCCACCGTCGCGTACTTGCGGTCGCGTGGGAGAAACAGTCCGAATCCAATGCGATGTGGGCGCTGTCTACGCCGGTGCCGTTCACGATGCCGGTCGGCGCAGGTGCGGGTGGCTACTTCGCACCCCACGTCCGCTCGTACATCCGTCGGTCCGGGGCGCCCGAGCACATCGGTTCGATGGTCGCCGTGAAAGACCGCCTCAACGGCGCGAAGAACCCGTACGCCCACCTCAAGCAGCCCGACATCACCTTGGAGAAGGTGCAGGCGTCGCAGATGTTGTGGGATCCCATCCGCTACGACGAGACGTGCCCGTCGTCCGACGGGGCGTGCGCCGTGGTGCTCGGCGACGCGGACAGCGCTGCCGCAGCCGAGGCGGACGGCCGGACCGTCGCGTGGATCCATGCGACCGCTATGCGCACCGAGCCCACGACCTACGCCGGCCGAGACCAGGTCAATCCCGAGGCAGGCAGGATCGCAGCGGCTGCACTGTGGCAGCAGGCGGGAATCACCGACCCCCTCACCGAAATCGACTGCGCCGAGATCTACGTTCCGTTCTCGTGGTTCGAACCGATGTGGCTCGAAAACCTCGGGTTCGCCCCGGAAGGCGGTGGGTGGAAACTCACCGAGGCAGGAGAAACTGCAATCGGGGGACAACTTCCGGTCAATATGTCCGGGGGTGTCCTGTCGTCGAACCCGATCGGTGCGTCGGGCATGATCCGCTTCGCCGAGGCGGCGATCCAGGTCATGGGTAAGGCCGGCGACCATCAGGTGGAAGGCGCGCGCAAGGCACTCGGTCATGCATACGGTGGTGGCTCGCAGTACTTCTCGATGTGGGTCGTCGGGTCCGATAAGCCGGCGAACTAGGGGTATGTCATGGTGAAGTTCACCGTCGGCGTTGCGATGACGCCACTGGATCAGCTCGCGGGGATCGCGAAGACCGCCGAGGAATGCGGCTTTTCGTCGATCGCATTGCCGGATTCGCTGTTCTATATGGAGAAGCAGACCGTCGACTATCCCTACACACCGGACGGGTCGCGGATGTGGACGGCGGATACACCCTGGGTGGACCCACTCATCGCCGCAGCTGCGATGGGGGCAGCTACGTCGACGATCGAGTTCTACACCCAGGTCCTCAAACTCGGTTCCCGCAATCCGGTACTGCTCGCCCGCCAGGTCGGTTCGGTCGCGAACCTCACGAACAACCGTTTCGGCCTCGGTGTCGGAATCGGCTGGGCACCAGAAGAGTTCGAGTGGTGCGGCGTTCCCTACGCGCGACGTGGAAAACGTGTCGACGAGATGGTCGAGGTACTGAAGCTGATCCTCGGCGGTGGCATGGTCGAGCACCACGGCGAGTTCTACGATTTCGATCGCCTGCAGATGAGCCCGGCCCCCAGTAAACCGGTGCCGTTGTACGTCGGTGGTCACACCGACGTGGCGTTGCGCCGCGCAGCGCGGGTCGGCGACGGCTGGACCTCGGCAATGATCAAGTTCGACGATCTCGTCACCGTGATCGGCCGCCTGCGCACCTTGCGCAGCGAATACGGCCGGACCGACACTCCCTTCGAGATCCAGACGGTGTGTATCGACAAGTTCGGCTCGTCCGGTTACGCCGAACTCGCAGACGCCGGGGTCACCGACATCATCGTCGTGCCATGGATATTCGACGGTCACGGATTCGACTCCCCGCTCGAGGCAAAGCAGGAATCGTTGCGGAAGTTCGCCGATAAGTTCATCCACGCGAATGGCTCCATCCACGAGAGAGGCACAGCATGAGCGAGGAACATCCCGCACGCGTCGCGGCACGCTCGTCCCAGGCGGCCGCGAGCGGCAAGCGCAAGGACGAATGGCTGGCGCTGTTCGCCGACGACGGATATGTCGAAGATCCTGTCGGACCGTCGGGGTTCGACCCGGAAGGCAAGGGCCATCACGGGGCAGAGGCGATCGCGAAGTTCTACGACATGACGATCGCGAACACCGATTCACTCGAATTCCTCGTCGACGACGTCCTGGTGTGCGGCGACGAGTGCGTCAACATCGGCACCATTCGCACGACGATGGCAGGCAACATCATCGACGCCGAGGGCGTGTTCGTCTACCGAGTGAACGACGAAGGCAGGATCGCGTCGCTGCGCGCCTTCTGGGAGGTCGATCGAGCAATGAAGACGGTGCGTCCGGCCCAGTAGAGTCGGACCGTGGTCACTGCTGGAATCGTTCTCGCTGCGGGGGACGGCTCGCGGTTGGGTGGACGGGCGAAAGCCCTGCTACCCCACCGGGGCCGTCCCCTGCTGCATTCCGTCGTCGACGCTCTCGGGCAAGGGGGGTGTGACGAGGTGATCGTCGTGACCGGCGCGTATGCCGACGAGGTGACTGCAGTGTGCCCACCCGGGGCAACCCTGGTGTACAACCCGCGATGGGAGATCGGCATGTCGACCTCGCTTCAGCGCGGGGTCGACGCGGCCGCAGGTGCCGATGTGATCGCGCTGACGGTGGTGGATTTCCCCGGAATCAACGCCGATCTCGTGCGCGCAGTTCTGGGAGCGCACGAAACCGGCACTGTGACGCTGCCCAAGTTCGGTGACCGCCCGGGCCATCCTGTCGTATTCGACGTGGTGGATGCTGTCGCAGCGGCGTCGCAGGCGACCGGAGACGAGGGTGCCAGGTCGTTCCTCCACCGCAATCGCGACCGGGTACGGCGGCTGGACTGCGCGGGGCTTGCGGACCCCGGCGATATTGACACCGTCGAGGACCTGCACCGGCTGGATTGAGTCCGAGCCGGCCGCGGCCAGCGAGCAATTCATTGACTTACCAGTCAATCAATTATTACGCTGTGTTCATGGCCCGCTCCGCAGACCCAGAACTCCAAGCCCGCCGCCGCGACGCCATCACCGACGCTGCCGCCGTGCTCTTCGCCGAGCGCGGCTACGACGCAACACCCATCACCGCGATCGCGAAAGCCGCGGGCGTCAGCTCTGGCACCGTCTTCCACTACTTCAGCGACAAACGCGGCGTCTTCCGGGCAATCTTCGAGCGCGACCTGCCCGAATCCCGGTCGATGATCGAGCGCTATCAAGACGCCGCAGACCCCCTCGCGGCTGTTCTCGACATCGTCGCCGAGCTGGTCGAACCCGCTTCGGATCCGCTCGCGGCGGGCCTCGTGGTCGAGGTGATGCGGCAGGTGACCCACGACCCGCAACTTGCCGTCGTCCTCGACGAGACGGACGCCGTTGTGAACCGAGGACTCAGCGATCTCCTCCGTCGCGCGCACGACCGGATCGACCCCTCGCTCGATCCGGACGCGACCGCCACCTGGATCCGGGCGATCACCGACTCGGCATTCCTCTACGCAGACAACCCGGCCGCCACAGCACCCGTCGACACCATGCGGACGGTCGTTCACCGCTATCTGACCGGACACAGAGGAGAGCGCCATGACAAAAATGCGTGACGATGCGACAAAGGTTTCGATCTCCTGGGCCATCCCCGCCGCGGTTGCGGTGGCGTGCACCCTGGTCGGCGTCGGGCTCGGGTTCGCCGCTCCCCCGTTCTGCCGCTGGGCCGTCGACACTCTGCCGACGGTTCCCGGACCGGTCGAGCTCCTCTCGGAGCTCACCACCGCGTGGTCGCTGCCGATCCTGACCGTGCTCGGGATCGTCGCGGGTACCGCTCTCGCCATGATGACCGTCGGGGAATCTCTCACTGTCACCGTCGATTCCGATGGCGTGCTGCTCGATCAGGACGACGACGAACTGTATGTGCCGCGGTCCAAGGTCGCCGGGGTCCATCTCGACGACAAGGACCTGGTCCTGACGGACACCGCGGGGCGCGAACTGGCCCGGCGCAATCGCGACGATCTCGACAAGACCGCTGTCGCCCACGCATTCACCGAGCACGGCTACCCGTGGACAGACAAGGCCCTCCACGCGGACGAATTCTCCCGGTGGGTCGACGGCGACCCCGCTCTCGACGACGAGACGCACACGCTGCTCCGCGAACGACGTACCGCGCTCTCCCGCCAGGAGGCAGGCACTGCACAGAAATTGCACGACGCACTGCAGGCCGGCGGCATCGTCGTGCGCGATCGCAACAAACGTCAGGAATACCGCCGGGTCCGATGACCCGAGATGCGGAAAACGAAGCGCGCCACACCGTCGGACCACTACGCTGCCGAGATGACTCCGGTTCGGGTGAATGTCGATAATTTCGTCCGCGCAGAGACCGATCGGATGTTCGCCGATCTCCAACGCGATGCCGGAGGGATCAATACTCTCCTGCACCATCGAACGCCAGCGGCGGTCGAACATCAGACTGTCATCCGGATGAATCGCGACACCCTCTACAGTTTCGCGATCGTCGATGTGTCGGGTGGGGCGAGTGTCACCGTACCCGAGTCCGGGGAGCGTTATGTGTCGGTGATGGTGGTCGACGAGGATCACCACGTCGACCGGATATTCCACGAACCGGACGAGTACCGACTCACTGCCGAGGACTACCCGACACCGTACGTGGCTGTTGCAGTCCGGATCCTGGTGGATCCGGCCGATCCGGACGACGTACGCGAAGTTGCCGAACTACAGGATCGCTTCCGCATCGTCGCAGGATCGTCGACACCGTTCGTCGCCCCGAACTACGACCGGAAAAGCATGGACGACACACGTGACGCCCTGCTCGCGCTGGCGCGAAATCTTACGGACTTCGACCGCATGTTCGGCACGAAAGCCGATGTCGACGAGGTACGACACCTGATCGGTACGGCTGCAGGCTGGGGTGGTCTTCCCACCGCGGAAGCGGTGTATATCGGGGTGGACCCCGGGCTGCCGGTCGGCGAGTACGAACTGACGATGCGCGATGTGCCCGTCGACGGGTTCTGGTCGATCTCGGTCTACAACGCCGAGGGATTCTTCGAGCCGAACGAAAGTCACGCCTACAGCGTCAACAACATCACCGGTGTCACCGACGACGACGGTTCGCTCACCATCCGGTTCGGCGGTGATCCGAAGCAGAACAATGCAATTCCTATCACTGATGGGTGGAACTACCTTGTGCGCCTGTACCGTCCACGCGCGGAAGTCCTGGACGGCCGCTGGACGCCCCCCACCATCACCGCGCAAACCTGAACCGGGATCGCGAAGACGCACGGACCCCCGCACCCGAAGGAGCGAGGGTTCCGCGTGACCGCCCGTGTCAGTGCTTGACCGGGCACCCACCCTGCGTCTTGTAGTCGACCTGGAATTCCTTGATCCCGTTGAGCCAGCCGGACCGCAGCCGATGCGGATCGGAGATCTTGGTGATGTCCGGAATATGGTCTGCGATCGCGTTGAAGATCAGGTCGATCTCCATGCGAGCCAGGTTGGCACCGAGGCAGTAGTGCGCTCCGGTTCCACCGAATGCGAGGTGCGGGTTGGGATCCCGGAGGATATTGAACTCGCGCGGGTTCTCGAAGACTTCTTCGTCGTTGTTGGCCGACGCGTACAGCATCACGACGCGGTCGCCCTTCTTGATCGCCTGACCGCCGAGCTCGGTGTCCTCGAGTGCGGTGCGCTGGAACGAGATGACCGGTGTGGCCCAGCGGATGATCTCGTCGGCAGCCGTCTTCGGACGGTCGCGCTTGAAGATTTCCCACTGCTCTGGGTTGTCGAGGAAGGCCGCCATGCCGTGGGAGATGGCATTGCGGGTGGTCTCGTTACCCGCGACGGCGAGCACGATGAAGAAGAATCCGAATTCCTCGGGCGCGAGTTCGTCGCCGTCGATGTCGGCTTCGATGAGGGTGGTGACGATGTCGTCCGCCGGATTCGCTTTACGCTCGGCGGCCATCTGGTACGCGTAGCCGAGGACCTCCATCGAGGCCGCTGCCGGATCGGCGGTGTTGTCCGGATCGTCGTACCCGGTCATCTGATTGGACCACTCGAAGATCTTCGCGCGATCATCCTGGGGCACACCGATGAGATCGGCGATGGCCTGCAGCGGCAGCTCGGCAGCGATCTGGGTGACGAAGTCGCCGCCGCCCTCCTGGCAGGCCTCGGCGACGATCTTCTTTGCCCGCGAGTTCAATTCGTCGCGCAGACCGTTGATCGCGCGGGGTGTGAATCCACGTGCGACCAGCTTACGCAGCTTGGTGTGCTCGGGCGCGTCCTTGTTGAGCAGAACGTGACGCTGAAGTTCGATGGCCTCTCGCGGCATGTCGTCGTTGAAGCGCGGGATCGCGGTGTTCTCCCAGTTGGAGAACACATCGCTCCGCCGGGAGACTTCGCGGACCTCTTCGTGGCGGGACACGACCCAGAAGCCTTCGTCGTGGAAGCCGCTGACATCCGGCGACTTCTTGTTCCACCAGACCGGTGCCGTCTTACGCAGTTCGGCGAATTCTTCGAACGGCATGCGCTCCGCAAAAAGATCGGGATCTGTGAAGTCGATGCCTTCGGGGATGCTGGGCTGTGCCACCACTGAACCTCTCCTGCCCTTGCGCGGATACCCGCGCTGTAATGTGGAACACGTTCTAGAATCATTGAAGCACAGCACACGCGGCTCGCCAAGGAAACCATGGTTCCGAACGGCGAGACCACCCCTTGCACCACTCGATAACCCGTTCTATTTTCCGAGGTAGGAACGCTGCCCCGAGGGGCACACAGAAAGGAGCCCGCTGTGGGCACACCCGTCATCGTCGAGGCCGCACGCACCCCGATCGGCAAACGAGGTGGATGGCTTTCCGGCCTCCACGCCGCCGAGATCCTCGGTGCAGCGCAGAGCGGGCTGATCGAGCGGTCCGGGATCGACCCGGCACTCGTCGAACAGGTCATCGGCGGCTGCGTCACCCAGGCCGGCGCCCAGTCCAACAACATCACCCGCACGGCCTGGCTGAATGCCGGACTGCCGTGGCAGGTCGGCGCCACCACGATCGACTGCCAGTGCGGGTCGGCGCAGCAGGCGAACCACCTCATCGCAGGTCTCATCGCAACCGGTGCCATCGAGGCCGGGATCGCGTGCGGTATCGAAGCGATGACGCAGGTTCCGCTCGGCGCGAACGTCGGAGACCAGGCCGGACCCCGCCGACCCGAGTCGTGGAACATCGACATGCCGAACCAGTTCGAGGCCGCCGAACGAATCGCTCGGCGCCGCGGTATCACCCGCGATGACGTCGATGCCCTCGGTGTGCGCTCCCAGCAGCTCGCGAAGCAGGCATGGGACGAAGGCCGCTTCGAACGCGAGGTCCTGCAGGTCGTCGCCCCTGTCGTCGACAAGGAAGGCAATCACACCGGCGAGAAGCAGACCGTCACCCGCGACCAGGGGCTGCGGGACACGTCCGCCGAGTCGTTGGCCAAGTTGAAGCCCGTCCTCGACGGCGGCATCCATACCGCAGGCACCTCGTCGCAGATCTCCGACGGTGCGGCCGCGGTGCTTCTGATGGATGAGGACAAAGCGAAGGCATTGGGCCTGAAGCCACGCGCGCGGATCGTCTCGCAGGCCCTGGTCGGCGCCGAGCCCGAATTCCACCTCGACGGCCCTGTCCAGGCAACCGCGAAAGTGCTCGAGAAATCCGGCATGAGCATCGGCGACCTCGACCTGTTCGAGGTCAACGAGGCATTCGCGTCGGTGCTGCTGTCGTGGGCCCAGGTCCACGGGCCCGACATGGACAAGGTCAACGTCAACGGCGGGGCGATCGCGCTGGGTCACCCGGTCGGGTCGACGGGGTCGCGGTTGATCACGACTGCGCTCCACGAACTCGAACGGCGGGACGCATCGACGGCCCTGATCACGATGTGTGCAGGTGGCGCGCTCGCCACGGGCACCATCATCGAACGCATCTGATCATGGGCACCGAGGCGGCCCCCAAGGGGCTCGATTCGAAGGCGACGACCTCGATCATCAAGTGGATGTCGCGTGTGAACGTGGCCCTGTACCGGGCCACCGGTGGCCGCCTCGGTGGAAAATGGCGGGTGGGCAGCGCATTTCCGTGGGGAATCCCGGTGTGCCTGCTCACCACCACCGGCAGGAAGACCGGGCAGCCACGGACCGCTCCCCTGTTGTTCCTCGAGGCCGACGGCAAGGTGCTTCTCGTCGCGTCCCAGGGCGGGCTGCCGAAGCATCCGCTGTGGTTCCGCAACATCCTGGCGAATCCCGAGGTGACCGTCCAGATCCGGTCGGACATCCGTCGAATGAAGGCTCGTGTCGCCACGGATACGGAACGCGCACAGTACTGGCCGAAACTGACTGCGATGTATCCGGATTTCGACAACTATCAGTCGTGGACCGATCGCGTCATACCCGTAGTCATCTGCGAGTGAGGTCACCTGACGCACGGCGCCTCGAACAGCAATACTGGTAGGCGCATTGTTCATGCTTTCGAGAGGGGACGTCACCCGATGGCAACCACGAATCACGACCAGGTACTCGACCGCCGCGAGATCGCGGCCGCCCTGCTGCGTGCGCTCGAGCAACGCCACGAGGTGCTCGACGCCATCGTCGAGAGCGATGACCGGGACAGCGCCATCGCCGCCATCGGGTCACTGCTCGGCACCACCGATTTCTGCGCAGAGGCCGTCCTCGCCCTTCCACTGGGACGCCTCACGAAGGCGGAACGCAAGAAGATCCGCACCGAGCTGGACGATCTCGACGCGGTGGTGAAGTGGACTACGGATTCGCGCCCTTACGCGACCGGTGAGCACTTCCGACTGCGCCAGATCAGCGACGACCGGGCCGACATCGAGCTGCTCAAGGCACGCTGTGCCGAACAGCTCGGCGACGGCAGCGACGCAGCGGTGGAGACCGAGCGTCAGAAGGGTGCTGCGCTCATGGACGACGAGTCGGGCATGTGGCTCGTCGCGGAAGACCTCTCCGGTGACGAGCCGAAGAAGATCGGTTTCGCATTCGGGGAGCTCACCGGCAACGAGGTGGAAGTGCGGATCTGGGTTCGCCCCGAGGTCCGGAAGCAGGGCTACGGCACCGCCACACTCAAGGCGGCCCGCACCGAACTCGCGGCCTACTTCCCCGGCTCGACGTTGATCATCCGCACCCCGGCGTAGCGAGACTGCGCAGCCCGTGCGCGTTGTCCGGTGACGAGGACAACGCGCACGGCGGAAGGGGCTCGAATGCCCGAGGGATCGTTTCTGACGATGCGTGGATGCCTGTCGCGGGGCGCCGACGTCGCTGTGATCGGCCCGTCGCTGCTCATCGGCGCGAGTGCGCTGGCACCGGCGTCCCTGGTGGTGGCGGCGGTGCTCATGGTGGTGCTCGTCGCGGTGCTGGTGGTGACGTCGTCAGATGCGCTGCCCGCCGACGCGCACACTGATACCGCCGCTACCGAGGGGTGAACCCGCTCCCGGCCCGGTGTTCTCCGGCACGGACCGGGAGCGGGAGTCTCTCAGGCGCCGTATACGGGGGTCGGGGGTTCCGACGAAGCGATGAGCTTCTCGACGACCGGTCCGAGCTCCTTGGGATCCCAGCGGTCACCCTTGTCGACGGCTTCGCCGTGACGCCAACCGTCTGCCAGCGACACCTTTCCGCCTTCGGCCTCGAACACGCGGCCGGTGACGTCCTTCGACTCGCTGCTGCCCAGCCACACGACCAGCGGCGAGACGTTCTCGGGCGCCATCGCGTCGAATCCTTCTTCCGGTGCAGCCATCATCTCGGCCATCGCACCACCGGCACCGACGGTCATGCGGGTCCGCGCGGAAGGCGCGATCGCATTGACCGTGACGCCGTACCGGCCGAACTCGGCGGCGGCCTGGATGGTCAGGGTCGCGATACCCGCCTTGGCCGCAGCGTAGTTGCCCTGACCGATGCTGCCCATCAGGCCTGCGCCGGAGCTGGTGTTGATGATGCGGGCATCGACCGGGTTACCGGCCTTCGACTCCGCGCGCCAGTACGTCATCGCGTGCCGCATCGGAGCGAAGTGGCCCTTCAGGTGCACGCGGGTCACCGCGTCCCACTCCTGCTCGCTCATGTTCGCCAGCATGCGGTCGCGCAGGAAACCTGCGTTGTTGACCAATACGTCGAGACGTCCGAAGTTGTCGAGCGCGGTCTTGACGAGGTTCTCGGCACCGGCCCAGTCCGCGACGTCGTCACCGTTGACGACGGCTTCACCGCCGGCAGCCCGGATCTCCTCGACGACCTGCTCGGCGGGGGTCTCCCCGGTCGCAGAGCCGTCGGCACCCGCACCGATGTCATTGACGACGACCTTGGCGCCCTCGGCTGCGAAGGCCAACGCGTGGGCTCGTCCGAGCCCACGACCGGCACCCGTCACGATGACGACGCGTCCGTCCAGCAGTCCACTCACTTTGTCTCCTTCGTTTGTGCCGCTGCCATGTAGGCAGGGCGTTCGCCGCCGCCGTGGACGGTCAATGTCGATCCGCTGACGTATGCCGACAGCGGTGAGGCGAGAAATGCCGCGCAGTTCCCGATGTCGTCCGGGCTGGCCAGGCGCCCGAGGGGCACGGTCGCGCCGACTGCGGCGATACCGGCATCGTCGCCGTAGAACAGGTGCGACTGCTCGGTGTTCACCATGCCGACCACCACGGAGTTGATGCGCACCCTCGGTGCCCACTCGACCGCGAGAGACGTTCCGAGGCTGTCGATTCCGGCCTTCGCCGCACCATACGCGGCGGTACCGGGCGAGGGCCGCGATCCGCTCACACTCGAGATGTTGACGATCGAGCCGCCGCTGTCCTGGGTCTGCATCACCGCGTTCGCAGCCTGCGCGACGAGCAACGGCGCGAGCAGATTGAGTTCGACGATCTTCGCGTGGAACTTCGGGCTCGCATCGGCTGCGAGGGCGAACGGGGAACCGCCGGCATTGTTGACGAGCGCGTCGAGGCGCCCGTGCCGCTCGACGATGGACGCCACCATGGCGTGGACCTGGTCGGCGTCGCGGACATCGCACGAGAGGAACTCCGCGGTGCGGCCGTCGACCTCGATCGGATTCTCCGGCTCGTTGCGCGCGCACGTCACCACGGTCGCGCCCGCGCGGAGGAACACCCTGGTGATACCCGCGCCGACTCCTCGCACACCGCCTGTGACGAGAACTACTGCGCCGTCGAGTCCGAGATCCATCCTGCCTCCGCATCGAATTCCCGCGGCTCCGGTCGTGAGCCTCACCCGAACTTACCAAGCAATCGCTTGGTTTGGGAATGTGGCCCGACGTTAGCACTCCCGCGGGGCACCGAATCCTTGGCGGGCTTGTTCGAGCGGAACTTCAGTTCGAGGGGGGCTCAGTTCGAGGGGAGCTCAGTTCGAGCGGGGACTCAGTTCGACGAGGAGCAGATCGCAACTGCGCCGGATGTCCGCCTCGGTCTCAGCGATGGTCGACCTGCCGTTGAGGAACGCGGTGATCACTCCGAACCAGAGCATCGACAGCAACCGCAGCAGGTCCTTGTCGCCCTCGGTCGGATCGGCGATACCAGCGGTCGTCAACAGAATTGCCTGGAAGGTCGCTTCGATCTTCACCGTGTCGGGCACCGCAGCCGCCACGGCTGTGCTGTTGGACTGCAGCATCGCCAATGCAAGAGTCGGATACGCGACCATCTCCCGGGTCATCCCGATCAACGCATCACAGATCGCCTCCTGCACCGGCACATCAGGGTCGCTGACCGGTGTGTATCCGCTGAATCGCTCGAGCCGATCGAGCATCACCCCCACGAACAGGTGCGTTTTCGACGGGAAATAGCGATACAGCGTGCCGATCGCGACACCGGCACGTTTGGCGACCTCGGTCATCTGCACCCGAGGAAGGTCGAACTCGGTCGCGATGTGCGCCGCCGCATCGAGAATCCGTTCGTGCCGGTCGCGCTGCTCGGCCGATGTGGGCTCGGCACCGTCGCGCGCCACCCCGATTCTGGGCATCGACAACCTTCCTTTCCGTGACATCGACGATTGTCCCATCGAGCGGTTCCCACCACACCCGCGCCTGCACTCCCGCCCACCGGGACGAACCCGCGGATGAACCCGCGGCGCGACGACAACGGCACGGAAGTCCGCTCAGCGAGAATCCATCGTGGACGGATCACGGGTCGTCCATACATTCATGGCACGCGAACGTCGCCGGAACGAGGCGACCCGAGATGAATCGGAGTTGAGGCGCATGTCCACCCAGACCCTGACGCAGGTCCTCGCAGCAGAACCCGAGCTCCCCGGTCCGCTCGACATGCGCAATGCGATGGGCCGCTTCGCCACCGGCGTCACCGTCGTCACCGGCCTCGACGAGGACGGGCCGATCGGCTTCGCCTGCCAGTCGTTCGCGTCGGTATCGCTCGAGCCGCCGTTGATCCTGTTCTGCGCCGACCATCGTGGTCGCGCCTGGCCGCGGATCCGCCCCACGGGACGCTTCGCCATCAACGTGCTCGGCGAAGAGCAGTCCGACCTCTGCGGCCGGTTCGGATCCTCACGCGGTACGAAGTTCGACGGCCTCGACTGGGAGAGGTCGCGGTGGGACACCCCGTCACTTCCGGGTGTCCTCATGCGTGCGCACTGCGAGATCCACGACGTACACACCGCCGGCGACCACGACGTCGTCATCGGACGGGTCCTGGAACTCGAATGTTTCGAGGACGATCGCCCCATGGTCTTCTACCGGGGTGCGTTCGGGCTCGGCGACTGACAACGGTGCGGGCCGCGCCGACGGCCCGCACCTGCTGCGACCAGGTTCTACGAGGTAGCGGCGTGGATACCGGCGCGACGCCCGAAGAAGCTGCCGTCGCCGAGCGAAATCCCGCTGCAGTAGCCGAATGCGGAGAGTCCCGACGTGCATCGTCCCGCCGCGTACAGGCCCGGGATGGGAGTGCCGTCGACGTGCAGGACCTCCGAGTCGACCGACGTCCGCAGCCCGCCCAGGGTGAAGCCCCCCGTGTTTCCGCGGAGGTCGATCGCCGCCACCGGTGAACCGATCGGCGCGACCCACTCGGGCTTCTTGCCCAGCACCGGATCCGAGCCCTCGACGGCGTGCCGGTTGTACATCTCCACCGTCGACGTGAGAGAACCTGCGGGAAGACCCATTTCGGCTTCCAACTCGTCGATCGTCTCACACACCCATGTCGGCTGACGTTTGAGTTGAGGGCTGGAGCTGGGCGCCGCCATACCGTCCTCGTACGACGCCTGATCGATGATGAGAAACGCCTGATTGTCGTTCTCGAACAACGTGAGCTGCCCGATCCGCCCCGGATAGGTGTCCTCCTGCACGTACCGCTGGCCACGGCCGTTGACCAGGATTCCGCGGGCCATCAATTGCGGGTCGCAGAAGAACGCGACCTCGCACGCATCCATGTGGGCAAGACCCGCGCCGAGGGCCTGTGCGACGAGAATTCCGCGTCCGTCGTGCTCCTCGACCGTCGCGGCGGGCCGCTTGTACAGGCGAGGAGCGTATGCCTGCATCATCTCGTCGTTGTAGGCGAACGATCCGGTCGCGAGGACGACGCCTTTGCGGGCACGCGCAGTGACCTGCTTGCCGAACCGGGTCGTCACAAGCCCCACGACCCTGCCGTCGGCATCGGTGACGAGGCGTTGCATCCGCACATCGGTTTCGACGCGGACGCCGAGCTCTCCGGCCTTCGCGATGAGCGTCGTCATCAGGACGTGGCCTGCGCCCTGCTCACCTGTGCGGGGCATCGGCACCTGCGCGAGGTGCCCGCGCGGCGCCGGCGGGGCGAGCGTCGAGAACGGCGCTGCGTTCTCTCCGCCGCTGTACATCAGCGAATCGTCGTTCGGGATCTCCCAGCCCGGCTGGTTCCAGAACCCGTCCTTGTACGGCACGCCACATGCTTCGAGCCACTCGAAATGCGCGACACTTCCGTCGCAGTAGACGTCGAGTTTCTTCTCGTCGACCCCCGGTCCGAGGGCCGCGGCGAGGAACGTCTTCATGTTCTCGGGCGTGTCGTCTATTCCGCACGCCTTCTGCAGACGGGTGCCGCCGCCGAGGTAGACGATGCCGCCGGACAGTGCCGCCGCGCCTCCCCCGCCGCCGGTGCGCTCGAGGACGAGGACGTCGGCTCCGCTCTCGGCCGCTCCGATCGCCGCGGCGACACCGGCGATGCCGAATCCGGCGATGACGACGTCGGCTTCGTGATCCCACGATTCGATACTGTCGGCCGATACCGGCCGGACATCCGGATGACTCAAGGAGACACTCTCTTTCGTTCGAATTCAGTTCGGTGAAGTCAGAGCAGGTTGTCTTCGACCGGAAGCCCGAACGCGGCCCGACCGTACTGCGCCAGTGCGCGCTCAGGTTCGTTGGCGACGTGCACGCTTCCGGCATGTGCGTCCCGCCAGGCACGTTCGACGATGTTTCCCAGAAACAGCGACGAGCCGCCGGCCGTCTTGAACAACAGGTCGATCGCCTCGACCGCGCGTTCGGTCGCCCGCACCTGATCGCGGCGCGCACGCGCGCGCAACATCATCGGGATCTCCCGGCCGTCGACCGCATGCTCCCACAGTTCGCGCAGGTTACGGGTGGTCTGCAGGATCGCGGCGTCGATCTCGGAGGCGGCACGACCCACCGCGGTCTGTGCGAATGGGTCGTCGACGAATCGCCCACCGCCCAAGCTCAATCGGACACGTTCGCGCATCGCGGCGAGATAGTGCTCGTAACAGCCGTCGACCACTCCGACGACGGGCATACTCACCGTCGTGCCGAACAATGCGCCGAACGGAAGGCGGTACAGGGGGCCGGTGTTGACCTTCTGACCCGGTCCGCGCAGGTTCGCGGTCTCGAAGTTGCTCTTGACCCGGTACTCGGGCACGAATACCCGGTCGACGGTGATCTCGTTACTGCAGGTGCCGCGCATCCCGACCACATTCCACACGTCGCGAATCCCGTAGTCGGTGCGCGGTACGAGCGCGGTCATGAAGCTGACAGGCCGCCCCTCCGGCCCGGTGACGACAGCGCCGAGCAGTGCCCACGAGGCGTATTCGCAGCCGGAGGAGAACATCCACGTGCCGGAAAGCTCGTAACCTCCGTCCACCGGGCTCAGCTGTCCGACCGGTGCGTATGCCGAGCTCACGAGTGTCCCGGGGTCGTCACCCCACACGTCGTACTGGGCGCGGTCATCGAACAACGCCAGGTGCCACGGATGAACGCCGAGCACCGAGGTGACCCAGCCGGTGGAGCCGCACGCCGCAGATACTTCCCGCACCACTTCGTAGAACCGGACCGGGTCGGTCTCGGTGCCGCCGTAGCGGCGCGGCTGCAGCATCCGGAACACGCCGGTCGACGAGAGTGCGTCGACCACGTCGTCCGGGACTCGCCTGGTCTCGTCGATCGTGGCGGCTCGCTCGGCGATGTCCGGAAGCAACGCGCGCACGGCCGTCTGTACGTCGCTGCCCATGTCGAACTCCTGTCGGTGAAAGTGGACGATGCCACGCCGCGCAGCGGTCGTGGCATCGTCGGGTACAGCGTCGGCTCTCGCCGGATCAGTTCTTCTCGGGCGGCGCGAACGCCGCGAGCGGTTCCGATTCGGACCAGTCGTGGCCCCAGTAGCTGTCGGCGGTGATTTCCTCTGCGGTGTAGAAGGTTTCGTCGACGAGCATGCCCTCGGTACCGAACTCGATGTCCCAGCCTCCCGGAGCACGCACGTAGAACGAGACCATCTTGTCGTTCGTGTGCCTACCCAGCGTCGAGGAGATCGAGAAGCCGAGCTTCCGAACGCGGTCGAGCGCCTGTCCGACGGCGTCGAGAGTGTCGACCTCGAGCATCATGTGCACGAGTCCCGGCGCTTCGGTCGGAGGTGCCGGGCACATCGCCAGGCTGTGGTGACGACGGTTGACACCGAGGAACCGCACCCGGCGGTACGGCGGCTTCGCGGCCGGTCCGCCGATGCGGATGGCGCCGCGCGGCAGGAAGCCGAGCACCTCGGTGTAGAAGGAGTACTCCGCGTCGAAGTTCGCGACCGGCAGGACAACGTGCCCGAGTCCTTCTTCGCCGGTGTGGAAGCGGCCGCCGTGCGGAGTCACGACCGGGCTGTGGTCGAGGACCGGCCCGAAGAAGACCTCGACGCGGGTTCCCCCCGGATCGTCGAACGCGATGACCTGTTCGGCGTCGCGGTAGAGCGCCTCGTCTTCCGAGAGCAGTTGCACCTCGATGCCGGCCTTCTCGACAGCCTCGCGCACACGCTGCAGGGCGAACTGGTCTCGCACCTCCCAGCCCACGGCGAGTGCCTTGTCGGTGTCTCCGGGCAGCACGATCAGCCGCGACCGACGTTCGTCGATCCGCAGATAAAGACCGTCTTCCTCAGGCCCGTTGCCGACCGCCATACCGAGCCCGTCGACGACGAGCTCGCGCCACCGAGCGATGTCCGTGGTCTGGATCCTGAGATAGCCCAGGGCCCGGATATCCGTCATGTCCGAATATTCCTTCGCAGTAGTGGGATTCGAGTGGCTCTAGATCATTCCGCGCATCGCGCCCTCGGGCTCGCCACCGAGCTGCGTGAGGGTTGCTGCGTGGAAGATGGATCCGGGTACGTGGATGGCGTGGCTGAGACCCGCGTGTGCATCGCGCCAGAAGCGCTGCAACGGGTTGCTCAGCTGGAGAGCGCCGCCACCTGCGCGAGAGAAGATCTCGTCGACGGCACGCACCGCACGCCACGCGGCGGCGGTCTGGGTCCGTCGACCGATCGCCCGCTGCTCGAACGTGACCTCCTGGCCCTTCTCGGTCATGTCCCAGAAACGATCCACGGTCTCGAGCAGTGCTGCGCGCGACGCCGCGATCTCGGCGGCCGCGTCACCGAGCGCAGAGAGCACGTAGGGATCCTGTTTGATCGCGGTGCCGGAGACGGTCACACGCTCACGCTGAGTCTCGATGTAGCAGTCGAGCGCACCCTGTGCGATGCCCACGAGCGACGAGGTGATGCCGAGGGGGAAGATGCACGAGAACGGGAACTTGTAGAGCGTCTCGTCCCGCCCAGCGTCCTTCCATGCGACGCCACCCATGACGCGTGCTGCCGACACGGTGCGATATTCGGGGAGGAAGGCATCCTTGACGATGAGGTCCTTCGAGCCCGTGCCGCGCAGCCCGACCACGTTCCAACTGTCCTGGTCGATCTCGTAATCCGACCGCGGGAGAAGCACGTGCAGGGACTGCGGCGGATTGAGGCGGTTGCCGTCCTTGTCGCCGATGGCCGCACCGATCATCACCCACTGGCAGTGGTCGGTACCCGAGGAGAACGACCAGCGGCCGTTGAGGATGTATCCGCCGTCGACGGGCGTGGCAACCCCCATCGGGGCGTAGGGAGATGCGATCCAGGTGTCGGGGTCCTCGCCCCAGACCTCCTGCTGCGCCTTGGGATCGAAGAACGCCATCTCCCACGGATGGACACCGACGATGCCGCTGACCCAGCCGGTCGCGCCGTCCATGGCACCGAGCGCCATGGCGGTTTCGGCGAATTCACGCGGGTGCGCTTCGAGGCCGCCGAACTCCTTGGGCTGCAGCATCCGGATGACACCGGCGTCCTTCAGACGCTTGGCACTGCGATCGGTCAGGCGCATGAGCTGGTCGCCTTCTGCACCGTCGGCACGGATCTCGTCGGCAAACGGCGAGATGGAGTCGAGAACCTGTCCCATTGTCTCTCCAGCTTTCTGATGTGACGCCCGGAGGCTGACCGGGCGAGATGTTTGTCAGGCCGCTTACCGTCTCGACCTGGCGATGGTCTCTACCGTGGAGGATCCGCGACCGCCTCGCGGGAATTTTCCGCTCAGCGGGAGTTCGGTGAGCCGCGCGGCGTTCGGCGGATCAGGCGTCGTGCCTCTTCAGGAAGGCGAGGACAGTTGCAAGCCACGCCTCGCGCGCTTCGATCATGGTCCAGTGCCCGCAGTTCGGGAATACGTGTAATTCACCGCGTGCGAGCTCTCGCATCGGCAGCATCGCCATGTCGACCGGGCTGACGCGGTCGTCGCGACCCCAGGTGAGCAGGGTGGGGATCTTGATCTTGCCGAGCTGAGCCCAGTAGGGCGTCTCGTTCGAGGCGGCAGCGGCGCGTGCGCCCGCGGTGAATGCCGCGGTGCTGTACATGCGGCGGGCGATCTCGAGGGTCTTCGGCTCGGTGGCCAGCGACCAACGCTCCTCGATGAGTTCCTCGGTGAGGATCGCGGGGTCGAAGACCATCGAGCGCAGCCAGCGAACCAGCTTCTCGCGGGTCGGATCGTCGGTGAACTCCATGAGCAACCGGATACCCTCGCCCGGCGCGGGTGCGAACACCGAGCGTCCGGCGCCGCCGATCGTGACGAGCTTGTTCACTCGCTCGGGTTCGGCGAGGGCGAACTGGGTTGCGACGATGCCGCCCATCGAATTGCCGATGATCGCGACGTCGGACAGGCCGAGACCGTCGAGGAAGTCCTTGACGGCGAACTTGGCCATCGCCATCGGGTGGCCCTCACACGGATCGCTGACGCCGAAGCCCGGGAATTCGAGGACGAGGCAACGGTAATGCTCCGCGAAGTCGGCGAGGACACCGCGGTAGTTCCGCCACCCCGTCACGCCCGGGCCCGAACCGTGCAGCAGCAGGAGCGGCGGGCCGTCGCCGGCTTCGTGGTAGCGAAGCACTCCGCGATCGGTCGCGAGTTCGCGTGCGGTGCCTTCTTGCGTCAGTTCTGTCGTCATATCCTCGACATTTCCAGTGATGCCGTTCACACTGCGCCAGGGCTCCCATTCATCGAGACGATTTCTCTACATTCCTGGCCTCGGCCTACATCCACTGCCCGGCCTGGGTTGCAACCAAGCGTTCCATCGCCTGCGGCGACCACGACTGTGTGGGCTCGGCCGCGGCGCGGCGGGCGCGTCGCGGGGTACCGAGTTCGGGATGCAGGATGCGGGAGATGTCGCGGGCGGCGTCGGCGACCAGCGGCGCGACACGCTCGAGATGGCCGGGGCGCGCGGGCCCGCACAGGGAGATTCCCGCGACCGGGCCGGACGGGCTACGCACCGCTGCACCGACGCATGCCATGCCGTTCTGGGCTTCGCCGGTTTCGAAGGCCAGGCCGTGGCGCTGCCGGATACGGCCGAGTTCCTGGTGGAGGGTGGCGAGATCGGGGATGGTTCGTTCGGTGCGTCGCACGAGGTGGGTGCCGTAGAACGCGTCGACGTGCTCGGGCTCGAGTCCGGCGAGGATCGCTTTGCCGCACGCGGTGATGTACGCGGGGACGCGGCCGCCGACCCGGGAGGTGAGGGTGGCGGCGAGCTGGCCACCGATCTTGTCGAGGTAGATGCAGTCGCCGCGATCGAGGATGGCGAGGTGCGCGACCATGCCGGTCTGCAGGTGGAGTTCGTGGAGGAGCGGCGCCGCGGCCTCACGGATGCGGCTGTGACCGTTGTCGCTTGCGCCGAGCGACTTCGCGCGGCGCCCGAGGCAGTAGCCGAAGGAGGCGTGGTCGACCCATTCGAGCCGGACCATCTGGTCGAGGATGCGGTGGACGGTCGAGCGGGGCAGGCCGGTGCGGCAGGCCACCTCTTCGAGTGTCAGACGCGAACCGGCACCGTCGAATGCGTCGAGGATCAGCGTCATGCGCTCGACCATCGACGCCGGAAGCTCACGCTTGGACTCCGAGGTGTTCTGCACGGTCGCGTTCTGTACTGCAACGGCCTGCATCTCTGCGGACTGCACCATCGTTTCTTCCTCTCCGAAACTTGCCTCTACCTGGACGAACAAGAAAAACTGAAATTCATTCTTGTGGCGCCGTGACCAGTATCACCCAGCAGGTGCCGATAACACAAGTACGACTGCTGCGCACCTCGTCGTCCACTCACCGAATCCGCTCCACACGACGATGCCGCCACGACCACCCCGGCACATCCCACTGAGCAGGAGATCGCGTGGCCCGCCCCGGTTTGCCGGGTAGAAATACGAACAGGACGAGCATGTGTCCACCCCGCGCTGCCGCGCCCAAGTCGGTTCGAGGTGATCGATCGGATGTACATAGGGATCACGTCACCTGTGGTGATAGGCCACCCTGCCACCCTCGCCGAGTGGGAACGCAATGCCGGCATCTTCGAACTCGCACGTGTTGCGGAGACAGCCGACAGCCTCGGATTCCACCACCTCACCTGCAGCGAACACGTCGCCGTACCGACAGACGTCGCAGCCGAACGCGGCGGCGTCTACTGGGACCCCCTGGCGACGTTCGGTTATCTCGCCGCGCGCACCTCACGGATCCGGTTCAACACCCGCGTGCTCGTCCTCGGCTATCACCACCCACTCGAGATCGCGAAGCGGTACGGCACCCTCGACACCGTCAGCGGCGGCCGACTCGTCCTCGGGTTGGGAGTCGGAAGCCTCGAGGAAGAATTCGACCTCCTCGGTGCACCCTTCGCCGACCGCGGCGCACGCGCCGACGAAGCCCTCACCGCTCTACGCTCCTGCATGTCGACCCCGACACCCGAGTTTCACGGCGCCTACTACGATTTCGCCGACGTCTACGTCGAACCGTGTGCGACCCAGCCGCGTGTTCCGTTCTGGATCGGCGGGCGCACAGCGCGGTCCCTGCGACGCGCGACAACGCTCGGCGACGGCTGGTTACCGTTCGGCCTCACGTTGGAACAGACCGAGACGATGCTGCAGAAAGCAGAGCTCCCCCAAGGGTTCGAGGTCGTGCTCTCCCCCAGCAGATCCCTCGACCCGCTCGGCTCACGCGACCGGACCCTGCGCGCACTCGACCGGCGCAGGCAGGCCGGAGCGACGATCGTGAGCACGGCCGTCTCGGCCACCAGCGTCGAGCACTACTGCGATCAGTTGCATGCGCTGCGCGATCTTGCACCCGAGATCGGCGCCGTGTTCGACACGCCATCTCTGCCCGATACCGACGAAAGAGCACCGCACCGATGACCCGAACGCTGTCTCCCCTGTTCCGTCCCCTGTCGGTCCGATCGCTGGAACTGCCCAACCGCATCGTGATGTCGCCGATGACACGTTCGTACTCCCCCGGCGGAGTACCCGGAGCGGACGTCGCCGAGTACTACCGGCGACGGGCAGCGGGCGGTACCGGGTTGATCATCACCGAGGGCACCGCCATCGGACATCCCACGGCGGTGGACAACCCGCGCGTGCCCCGCATGCACGGCGACGACGCGCTCGAGGGCTGGCAGCGCGTCGTCGATGCGGTACACGCAGAGGGCGGCCGGATCATCCCGCAGCTGTGGCATGTCGGACCGCTCTGGGGTGCGATGACCTCCGCAGTCGACCCCGCCCTCACCCCCATGCGACCGTCCGGCGTGTGGGGCGAGGCCGGTCTGACCTCCTACTCCGACGAGTATGTCGCGCGGGCCGGTGAGCCGTGCCGCGCCATGACCGAGGAGGACATCGCCGACGTCATCGCCGCCTACACCGAGGCCGCCCGTAACGCCCGGGAAGTGGGGTTCGACGGCATTGCCCTGCACGGTGGCCACGGCTATCTGCTCGACTCGTTCCTGTGGGACTCCACCAACCGGCGCGACGACCACTGGGGCGGCGACCTCGAACGGCGCACCCGATTCCCCGCCGCCGTGGTGGCGTCCGTCCGAGACGCGGTCGGCGACGACACACCGATCTTCTTCCGCTTCTCCCAGCACAAGCAGCAGGACTACCACGCACGGATCGCTCAGACACCCGAGGAGCTGCAGGTCATCCTCTCGGCGCTGGCCGAAGCAGGCGTCGACGTCTTCGACGCGAGCATTCGGCGCTTCGACGCGACCGTCTTCGACGGTAGCGATCTGTCGCTTGCCGGGTGGGCCAAGAAGCTGACCGGAGCATTGTCGATGGCCGTGGGCAGTGTCGGTTTGGGGGCGAGTCTGCGCGAGAGCAGGACCTCGGGGGCTACTCCCACCGCCGACAACATCCCCGAGCTCGAACGTCGGCTCTCCGGCGAGGAGTTCGATCTCATCGCCATCGGCCGCCTCCATCTCGCCGATCCCGCGCTGGCTTCCACGCTCCGCGACGGATCTGCACTGCCGGAGTTCGACCGATCGGTGCACGAGGGCACCCTCATCTGAGCGTACCCGGATCATCATTTCTCGACTTCGGCTCTCCTGCTTGGTGTCCCAACCATCGGGAGAGCCGTTCGTCGTGATCGGTGTTCCCGTTACCGTGATCCGTACACCTTTTCCCGCATTTTAAGGAAGCCACGATGACATCCGTTGAGACGCCGGTGAGCACACGCGCGGTGGCGGTCACCGTGGCCGCTGTCGTGCAGGAGACCGCCGACGCGTGTTCGCTGGTCTTCGACATTCCCGCAGATCACGCAGACCGCTTCACCTACAAGCCCGGCCAGTTCCTGACTCTCCGCATTCCGAGCGATCGGACGGGCTCGGTGGCTCGGTGCTACTCTCTCGCGAGCTCACCGCAGAGCGACGAGCAGCTCAAGGTCACGGTCAAGCGTACCGCCGACGGATACGGATCGAACTGGCTGTGCGACAACGTTTCTACCGGTGACGAGCTTGTGGTGCTGCCACCGGCCGGCGTATTCACGCCGCGCAGCCTGGATGAGAAACTGCTGCTGTGTGCAGCGGGCAGCGGAATCACGCCGGTGATGTCGATCCTCAAGTCGGCGCTCGCCGCGGGCAACCGCAACATCGTCGTGTTCTACGCCAACCGCGACGAGAAATCCGTCATCTTCGCGCAGGAACTGCGCGAATTGGCGATCCGCTACCCCGGCGCCTTCACCGTGCTGCACTGGCTCGAGACCGTGCAGGGTCTGCCCGTCACCGGGCAGCTCACGGCGTTGCTGTCGCCGTACACCGAGCATCACGCGTACATGTGCGGTCCGCAGCCGTTCATGGATGCGGTGCGCGAGAGCCTCGGTGCGGCCGGGGTGCCGTCGGACCGGATCCAGGCCGAGGTGTTCACCTCACTGTCGGGCGATCCGTTCGCCGAGATCACCCCGGTGGAGGTGTCCGACGACGAGGACACCTCGTCCGTGCAGGTGAGTCTCGACGGCGACGACCACGAACTGACCTGGCCGCGGTCCGCGACCCTCGTCGACGTCATGCTGTCCAAGGGCCTCGACGTGCCGTACTCGTGCCGAGAAGGCGAATGCGGTTCGTGTGCGTGCACTGTCGTGTCCGGTAAGGTCGACATGCCCGACTCCGCGATCCTGGACGACGAGGACATCGCGAGCGGATACGTGCTCGCGTGCCAGGCGCGTCCGATCAGCGAGCGCATCGAGATCGAGTTCTGATCGGGATCGTCCACCGGCATCAGAAAGGGCCGGCGAGGTCGAAAACCTCGCCGGCCCTTTCTCGATCCGGAACTAGCGGTTCAGCAGTGCCCGCATCGCCTTCGCCGCACCCTGCACCATCTTGTCGCGCGGGAAGCCGCTGCGCTTGATCGCCGCATCGTAGTTGCCGCCGGCAACCCACACCGGCCCGTCCGCCAGATGCTCGAGGCCCTCGCGGGCCACGTCCTCCGGCTCGGACACCAACATGCCGGGCACATCGAAGTTCAGGCCTGCACGCTCCATCGCGGGTGTGCGGGTGACGCCGAGGATCAGCTCGACCACGTGCACGTTGTGCGGCTCGAGTTCGATCCACAGGCTTTCCGCGAATACCCGGCTGAATGCCTTCGACGCGGCGTAGATGCTCTGGTGTTCCGAACCCATGTAGCCGGCAAGCGACCCGAGCAGCATGATGCCGCCGCGACCCATCTCCTTCATCCGCGACCCGAACAGGTGCGACAGTTCGATCTGACGGTGCACGTTCAGGTCGATCACACCGCGGAAGCCGTCGAGGTCGCCGGTGACGAATTCGTGGCCGTAGCTGTTGGCTCCGGCGTTGAAGATGAACAGGCCCACCTCGAGGTCGGCGGTCGCCGACCGGATCGTCTCGACGGCGTCGGCCGTGAGCAGATCCAGCGAGAGCGTGCGGACTTCACCGCCGTGCACACGAACCTTTTCCGCGGTCGCCTCGAGGGGTTCGGGCTTGCGCGCAATGAGCAGCAGGTCGAATCCGGCGCGGGCGAGTTCGTCGGCGAAGGCGGCGCCGACGCCCTCGGAACCACCGGCGATCACCGCCCACTGTCCGTACTGAGCGCGGTCGATCGAAAGGGTGTCGGTCATCAGGTTCCTTCGAAAGGGTTGTGGCGCCAGGCTATCCGGCCACAGGGACTATTGGACGATCGGGGCCGGGACCGGCGCGTCGTCGACGACGTCGATCAGCCCCTCGGCTGCGGCGCGAGTGATGGTGGCGACCATCGACGGGCACGTCGGCCGTGGCGCGCCCGGGCGCCGGGACGGATCCGTCCCGGCCCCGGACTCACTGCGAGACCGGTGACACTGCTGACGCGCCTGCTGGTCCCACTGAATCTCGGTGTGTTCCCAGCTGTTCTTCTTCACCAGCACCTGCGCCATGCAGTCGCTACACCTGACGGGCTGCATTTTCCTGCTCCGCGCCCGCGGCTGCCTCGGCTTCCTTTGCAGCGAGGTTGGCCTCGACTTCCTTCATCCAGGCTGCGACAGGCCGGGTGGTGTCCATCTCGAACTCGAAGCGGTCGGTCATCTCGGGCTTGACGTCCTCGACGTCGACGTAGAACTGCTCGTACCAGCGACGCAGCTGGTAGACCGGCCCGTCCTCCTCGCACAGCAGCGGGTTCTCGATCCGAGTCTTGTTCTTCCAGATCTGGATGTCCTGCTCGAACCCCCGCGCGATGAAGTTGCCGAACTGCTGCGCGGTCTCGAGCGCAGCGTCTCCCTCCAGCCGGTCCGACTTCTTGACGATCATCCCGTACATGAGCACGAACTTGTCGGCGGAAACCGGGTAGTGGCAGTTGAGGAGAACCGATTCGACGTCGTAGCCCTCGTACTGATACTTCAGATCGTCGATCATGAACGACGGGCCGAAATACGACGCTTCGGAGTGGCTGCCGAGCATCTTCGGCTGGCCCTCGGTGTTCGGCCGCATGTCGGTGCGGGCCTGACCCTTCATGATCTGCGTCGCGACGTGTCCCTCGAAGACGTTCTTGAAGTACGTCGGGAACGAGTAGTGCACGTAGAAAAAGTGCGCCATGTCGACGATGTTGTCGATGATCTCGCGGCAGTTGGTGTCGACCTCGGTGGTGTACCAGACCCAGTCGGTCCACTCGTCACTGGTCGCGCCTTCGATCCGCGGGATCGCGGCGTCGTCGGTCGGTGCGTTGCCCTGGGGATCGTGCCAGACGAAGAACAGGCCGTCCTGCTCGAGCGTGTGCCACGAGCGAGTCTTCGCGATCGGGGGCACACGACGGGCGTACGGAATGTCCTTACAACGTCCGTTGCCGCCCCATCGCCAGTCGTGGAAGGGGCACGCGATGTTGTCGCCCTTGACGGTGCCCTGGGTCAGATCGCCACCCATGTGACGGCAGTACCCGTCGAGGACCTTCAAGTCTCCGTTGCTGTCCGCCCAAGCGACGAGCTTCGTGCCGAACGCCTCGATGGAATGCGGCTTGCCGTCCTTGAAGGACTCCGCCAGACCGAGGCAATGCCACCCGCGAGCAAAGCGGGTGGGAGCGGAACCGACGACGATTTCGCGGATTTCGGTGTCACCAGAAGTATCCAGGCTCACGGTCGTCCGTCCTTTCGGAAGTAGTGATCGAGTGAGCGGAACGGCATGTTCCGTTCGCGGCGCGGACTCGTCACGGGCTGCGAGACAAGTCCCATGGGGCTGTATGAAAGTCACCGTAGGTGAGCGATGTCACCGCCGAGCTGCAGGTCCCGCTCGGTGAGACCACCCCGCCGCGGCTAGACAGAGGCGAGCGGAGCAGGCAGCAACGCGGCCCGACCCTGCTCGGTGAAGTCGCGTTCGATCTGTGTGCGCCCCGCGTCGTCGAGCAGAACGTATTCGGGGGTACGGCCCACCCGGACGTAAACCGGATCGGCGGTGCTCCACGCGGCGGCGCGCAGCGGCGCCTTGTCGATCTTGTTGCTGCCGGTGAGCGGGAGGTGATCGGTCACGCGCACGAAGCGCGGCCACCACTTGTCACCCATGTCGGGCTGCTCGGCGAGCGTCCGCCCGAAAACCTGCGGATCGAACGCCGCGCCTGCGTCGAGCTCGACTGCGCACATCACCTGGTCGCCCGTCGCCGGGTCCGGGACCGCGAACACCGGTGCCGACAGGATCCCGGGGATCCGCACCAGGATGCGCTCGACGGGTGCGGCCGAGAAGTTCTCGCTGTCCACGCGCAGCCAATCCGATGCGCGGCCGGCGAAGTAGAAGAAACCGTCGGCATCGCGGTAGGCGAGGTCGCCGGACCAGAAGTCGCCGTCCCTGACCCGCTCGGCGGCCGCTCCCGGATTCTTGTAGTAACCTTCGAACGCTGCGGCGCCGCCGATCGCGACGATCTGCCCCACGGCCTCGGAGTTGAGCAGCCGCCCGGCGTCGTCGAACTGTGCGCGCGGACATTCCTCGCCGGTGTTCTCGTCGAGGATCCGCACGTCGGCGCCGCCCGGTGCCACACCCAGTGACCCGGCGGGGGTCTCCGGGGTGCGGTTGATCCGGAACACGCCCTCGCTCGAGCCGTAGCCCTCGATGACCGTGCACCCGAATCGCTCCGAGAATCGGGCGACATCGACCTCGGATGCTTCGGTGCCGAAGGCGATCTCGAGCGTGCCGGTGCGGTCACGCGGATCTTCGGGCTTGTTGAGCACGTACGACAGCGCACGCCCGACGTAGTTGACGAAGGTCGCGCCGTAACGATGGATATCGTCGGCGAATCGGCTGGCCGAGAACTTCCGGATCAGGCCGACGGTCGCGCCGACGCGCATGGCGGTGCCGAGGTTGAGCATGACGGCGTTGCCGTGGAAGAGCGGCATGCACAGGTACGCCACGGAGTCGCGTCGCATCTGGGTGCGCTCGACGAGGACGTCGAGTAGTCTCCCGAGCCTGCCCTGCGTAACGATGACCGCCTTCGGCCGGCCTGTCGACCCGGAGCTGAACAGCAACAGGGCGATGTCGTCGGGCGAGGGGACGGTGTCGGGCAGGTCGGCGCCGCGATGCGGTTCGAGGAAGCGCAGGTACTCGGGCGAGTCGATGTCAACGATCCGGTCGGCGGGCAGGCCGTGGTCGGTGCCGTCGACCAGGTGCGCGAGGCGCGATTCGGTGATGACGAAGTCCACGTCGGCCTGACGGATGTCGTCGGCGATCTCCGGACCGCTGCGGCTCGCGTTGATGCCCACCACCACGGCACCGGCGAGCGCACCCGCTCCGATCCAGAACACGAAGTCCGGGACATTCTCGAGCAGCACGCCGATGTGTCGACGACGATCGGCCGGTTCCCCGACGGCGGCGGTGAGCGCTGCCGCACGGTCGGCGCTCTCCTGGATCACCTGGTCCCAGGTCCATTGCCGGTCCTCGAACCGCAGACCGATCTTCTCGTCGCCCTTGCGGGAACGCACTACTTCGGCGAACGTGTCCAACTTTTTCCTCCAGAAAGTTCCGGTCCTGTGCGAGAGCGGTCAGGCGAACGTCGCACGGGCACCCGACACCACGGCGTTGTCGCCGGCGCGGACGTCGAATTGCAGGTCGGTGCGCTCACCCCAGATGCGGAGCTGGTGGGCGTCGCCGGGGAACGCGGGAGCAGCGAAGCGTCCGGACAGCGACGTCAAGTCTGCCGGATGCGCACCGACCGCGCGGGCCAGCGGAATCGTCGCCGCGGCGAGTGTGCACAGTCCGTGCATGATCGGGCGGGGCTGCCCGATGTGGGCCGCGGCCTCGGGATCGATGTGGATATGGTGCCGGTCACCAGTCAACCGGTACAGCGCTGCCTGATCCTCGCGAGTGTTCAAGGTGGCGGTCCGGGTGGGATCGCCTTCGGGCGTCGGCTCGGCCGACGGTCCGCGTTCGCCACCGAACCCGCCCGCGCCCGGCGCGAACAGCGACCACGTGGCGACGAAGAACTCGGATTCGACCAGGACCTCGAACACCGCGGCGCGGCCCTTGTCCCACACCTCGCCGACCTTGGCCGACAACGTGAGCTCACCCGCGCGCGGCAGCGGTGCACGCACATCGAGGCTCTGCGACCCGTGCACTGCGGTGCGGGTGTCGAACCCGCCGCGGGCACCGAGCTCATCGGGTGCCCACTGCGCGAGCGTCAGTGCGAAGGTCGGGAGAACTCTGAGCCGCTCTTCGAACACGAGATCGAGGTCGGTGGCGGGTGCACCGACCGCGAGGGCGTACAGAATCGCGTCGCTCTCGTCATAACGGACGGTGCGCGTACCCAGTTCGACGCCGCGCCAGCGAGCGGCCGACGATTCTTCGGTGGTGGTCATCGTGTCGGTCCTTTCTCCACTGTGAGCAGGCTATGTGGACGGGCGACCGGCCCCCTCGGATATCTCACTCACCGGTACATTCGAAGGTCGTGGTCCGGAGCGTGAGAGTCTTTCGCGACACACAAGTGCCGTCGAGGAGGGGAGAGCTCTTGTGACCGTCCCGCCGGACCCGCGGCCGTTCCTGGACCAGCTCATTTCTCGGCTCACCGGCCGGGGCGGCGACTTCGAAATCGTGATGGACGACGTGCTGGGCACCGAGATGCCGGTGATGAAGAACCGAGGGCGGGCCGTCGCCGACCTGCTGTCGCAGTCGCTCGTCTGGGGTGATCGCGAGTATCTCGTCACGTCAGAGCGCAGAATCACGTTCGCGCAGCACGCGCGCGACGCCTACGCACTAGCTGCGGCGCTACGCGAACACTATGGGGTTTCGGTCGGTGATCGGGTCGCGATCCTGTCGGCGAATCGGCCCGAATGGGTCACCGCCTTCTGGGCGACGCAGGCACTGGGTGCGATCGCAGTAGGGATCAACGCGTGGTGGGTGCGACCGGAGATCGAGGTCGGGATCCGGTATTCGCGTCCGCGGGTGGTGTTCGTGGACGAACAACGTGCCGAAACCATTGCCACCATGGGCGCGAGCGACACGATCATCCTCACCATCGAGGATGACATGCCGCGGTTGATCAGGGAGTTCATCGGGGCGCAGCCTCCCCCACCGAGGGTCGATGAGGATGATCCGGCGGTGCTTCTGTTCACCTCCGGTACAAGCGGGGAGCCCAAAGGGGCGTTGCACTCGCAGCGGAATCTGCTGGCCGTTGCCGACTATCATCGCTACGCCGACGCGATCACCGCCGCCTGGACCGGAGAGCAATACGCACGCGGCGTCCCGTCGGACACCCGCCACCTGCTCACCTCCTCCCTGTGCCACATCACAAGCCTGCACAACACCGTGGTGCCCCGCCTCGCGACCGGCAGCACCGTCATCATGAACCAGGGCTGGCTCGGAGTCCGTCCGGTGCTGGAACTGATCGAAAGCGAAGAGATCACCCATTGGAACGCGGTGCCGTCGATGGCGGCGCGGATGCTCGAGGTCGACGATCTCGACCGGTACGATCTCACCTCACTGATCGGGTTCATGTTGTCCTCGGAACCGTCGACCCCCGAGTTCAAACAGCGGATCCGCGAGAAGTTGCCCTTCGGCAGTCACGCCGTGGTCGACAGTTACACGATCACCGAGTGCAGCACGTCGATCACTGCCGCAACTGCTGAGTCACTCGATCGGTATCCGGGCACCGTCGGCGAGCCGGTGATCACAGTGAGCCTCGAGATCCGCGACCAACATGGAGGTTGGCTCCCCGACGGCCAACCCGGCGAGGTCTGTGTGCGAAGCCCGTTCGTGATGCTCGGGTACTGGGACGACGACGAGGCCACCGCGGAGACCATCACCGCCGACCGATGGTTGCGGACGGGCGACTACGGCGTCGTCGAGGGCGGCCGGCTACGACTGCTGGGGCGGCGGGCGGACCTCATCGAACAGAACGGCGAGTCGATCTACCCGTCGGAGGTCGAGCGAGTCCTCGACGGCCACCCCGCGGTACGTGAGTGCTTGGTCAGCGGCGTGTCGCACCCCGAATGGGGGCAGGAGGTGGGCGCGGTCGTGGTCCTGAATCCCGGTTCGTCTGCCACCAAAGAGGAACTGACGGCGTACGTTGCCGATCATCTCGCTTACTTCAAGGTGCCGACCCGCTGGCGGTTCACGCGGGATCTGCTGCCTCGCAACACCACCGGAAAAATTATCCGGCGCCGCTTTCCCGGCGACGACCTGCCCGGGTACTGAGGCCCGACCCCGAGTCACTGTGCCCTCGAACAGGCATGTGCTAACTTACCAAGCAATCGCTTGGTTCGGTACCGACGTTAGGAAAATGCCATGGGCATCACCTCCACCTCCGACGGCGCAGGGATCACCACGGTCACCGTCGACTTCCCGCCCGTGAACGCTCTCCCCTCCGCCGCGTGGTTCGAGCTCGCCGACGCCATCGTGGCCGCGGGCAAGGACATGAGCACGCACGTCGTCGTGCTGCGCGCCGAGGGCCGCGGCTTCAACGCCGGCGTCGACATCAAGGAAATGCAGGCCACCGAAGGCTTCGATGCCCTCATCGCCGCCAACCACGGCTGCGCCGCCGCATTCGCCGCGGTCTACGACTGCGAGGTACCCGTCGTCGTCGCGGTCAACGGCTTCTGCGTCGGAGGCGGCATCGGGCTCGTAGGCAACGCCGACGTGATCGTCGCGTCCGACGACGCCGTATTCGGCCTTCCCGAGGTCGACCGCGGCGCGCTCGGCGCCGCAACCCACCTCGCACGCCTCGTCCCCCAGCACCTCATGCGCACCCTGTACTACACCGCGCAGAACGTCACTGCCCAGCAACTCGAGCATTTCGGGTCTGTCTACAAGGTGGTGCCGCGCGACGAACTCGACGCCGCCGCAAGCGAAGTCGCCGGGATGATCGCCGCCAAGGACACGCGCGTCATTCGCCGTGCCAAGGAAGCGATCAATCGGATCGATCCGGTCGACGTGAAGACCGCCTACCGCATCGAACAGGGCTTCACTTTCGAACTGAACCTTGCCGGTGTCGCCGACGAGCACCGTGACGAGTTCGTTGCGACGGGCAAGCCGCGAAGCAACCACTGAGTTGCACGAGAACTGAGCAGTTACGAGAACTGGGAAGCACCAGAAGGAGCTTGAACACTCATGCGTGACAAGAGGATGTCGCTCGACGAGGTCGTCGGCGAACTGCGCAGCGGAATGACCATCGGCCTCGGCGGCTGGGGATCACGCCGCAAGCCCATGGCCTTCGTCCGCGCAATTCTGCGTTCGGACATCAAGGACCTGACCGTCGTGACCTACGGTGGCCCCGACCTGGGACTGCTGTGCTCTGCCGGCAAGGTCAAGAAGGCGTACTACGGCTTCGTGTCGCTCGACTCGGCACCGTTCTACGACCCGTGGTTCGCCAAGGCCCGCACCTCCGGCGAACTCGTCGCCCGCGAGATGGACGAGGGCATGGTCAAGTGCGGCCTCGAAGCTGCCGCCGCGCGCCTGCCGTTCCTGCCGATCCGGGCAGGCCTCGGCTCCGACGTGCAGACCTTTTGGGGCGACGAACTCCAGACCGTCACCTCGCCCTACGCCGATGAATCCGGTAAGCGCGAGACCCTGATCGCAATGCCCGCGTTGAACCTGGATGCTTCTTTCGTGCACCTGAACATCGGCGACAAGCACGGCAACGCCGGCTACCAGGGCGTCGATCCCTACTTCGACGATCTCTACTGCATGGCCGCAGAGAAGCGGTACGTCTCCGTGGAGAAGATCGTCGAGACCGAGCAGCTGGTCAAGGAAGTTCCCCTGCAGCAGCTGCTGCTCAACCGTCTGATGGTCGACGGTGTCGTCGAGGCACCGAACGGCGCGCACTTCACCCTCGCCGGCGATTCGTACGGGCGCGACGAGAAGTTCCAGCGTCACTACGCCGAGGCCGCCAAGACCCCCGAGTCGTGGCAGGCCTTCGTCGACCGGTTCCTCTCCGGATCCGAAGAGGACTACCAGGCCGCCATCAAGAAGTTCGCAGAGGAGCAGCAGGCATGACCACCACCGACACTGTGACCCGCGCCGAATACTGCGCAATCGCGTGCGCCGAGATCTTCTCCGGTGCAGGCGAAATCGTCGCCAGCCCGATGGCGACGCTCCCGCAGATCGGAGCTCGCCTGGCCAAGCTCACCACCGAACCCGATCTGGTGATCACCGACGGTGAGGCACTCATCCTCGCCGAGGTGCCCGCACTCGGCGCGAAGGCTCCGGTCGAAGGCTGGATGCCGTTCCGCAAGGTGTTCGACGTCGTCGCATCCGGTCGTCGGCACGTGGTGATGGGCGCCAACCAGATCGACCGGCACGGCAACCAGAACCTCTCGGCCTTCGGCGACGACCTGCAGAAGCCGACGCGACAGATGTTCGGTGTGCGCGGCGCCCCGGGGAACACCATCAACCACGCCACCAGCTACTGGGTGGGCAAGCACTCGACCCGCGTCTTCGCCGACAAGGTCGACGTCGTGTGTGGCGTGGGCTACGACAAGATCGACCCCGAGAACCCCGCGTTCCGTTTCCTCGAGATCCCCCGCGTGGTCACCAACCTCGGTGTGTTCGACTTCGGTGGGCCGGACCATTCGTTCCGCGCCGTGACACTACATCCGGGCGTCGACGCGGAGACCGTCGCCGCGAACACGTCGTTCGAGGTCGCCGGCCTCGCCGAGGCAGGCGTCACCCGCGAGCCGACCGCAGAAGAACTGCGACTGATCCGCGAGGTCATCGACCCCAAGGGCCTGCGTGATCGCGAGGTCTCGCTGTGACTTCCGGTGGCGGGAAGGCCTTGCTGCGGACTCCGCTGACCGAACTCGTCGGCATCGAGCACCCCATCGTCCAGACGGGCATGGGGTGGGTGTCGGGTCCGCGTTTGACGGCCGCGACGTCGAATGCGGGCGGTCTGGGCATCCTCGCATCCGCGACGATGACGTACCCGGAACTCGAAGCGGCAGTTGCGAAGACGAAGTCGCTGACCGACAAACCGTTCGGCGTGAACATGCGTGCCGATGCGTCGGATGCGGGCCAGCGCATCGATCTGCTGATCCGCGAGAAGGTCAAGGTCGCGTCGTTCGCGCTGGCTCCCAAGAAGGAACTCATCGCGAAGCTAAAGGATCACGGCATCGTCGTGGTCCCGTCGATCGGCGCAGCCAAGCATGCGGTCAAGGTCGCATCGTGGGGTGCAGACGCAGTGATCGTGCAGGGCGGTGAGGGCGGTGGTCACACCGGTCCCGTCGCCACCACGTTGCTGCTGCCCAGTGTGCTCGACGCCGTCGACATCCCGGTCATCGCCGCAGGTGGATTCTTCGACGGTCGTGGCCTGGCCGCAGCACTGTCGTACGGTGCCGCCGGTGTCGCGATGGGCACCCGTTTCCTGCTCACCAGCGACAGCGCGGTCCCCGACTCGGTCAAGCAGCAGTACCTCGCTCGAGGACTGCAGGACACCACCGTCTCCCTCAAGGTCGACGGGATGCCCCACCGTGTGCTCAACACCGATCTGGTGAACAGCCTCGAGAAGTCCAGTTACGCCAAGGGACTCGTCGCGGCCGCGCGGAACGCGACGAAGTTCAAGTCGATGACCGGCATGAAGTGGTCCACGCTGGCCAAGGACGGACTTGCCATGAAGAAGGCGAGCGACCGCACCTGGCAGCAGATCATCATGGCGGCCAACACACCCATGTTGCTCAAAGCCGGTCTCGTAGAAGGTAATACCGAGGCCGGTGTGCTCGCCTCGGGTCAGGTCGTGGGCATGGTCGACGACCTGCCGAGCTGCGCGGAACTGATCGACCGGATCATGACCGACGCCGTCGCCCGCATCGACGCGCTCGGCGCGCTGCGCGACACCGAGCGCGCCGTCTGACGAAGCTCGCAGCCGCCACATAGAGCTCGCAACCCCAGTGGTGCACCACTGGGGTTGCGAGCTCTACTTTTGTCCTGCCTGATCCGTTTTCCTGCTTCATGGTCGCAGCATTCGCACGAGCATCTCCACCGTGCGCTCGATCGGGTCGGGCCGGGAGTCCGTGATCGGCACGATGATGCGCGTCCACACCGCACCGAGGAGCATGTCGAACACGTCGTTGGGATCGATCGACGGATCGACAGTGCCCGGTGGCGCAGAGTGCAGGATTGCAAAGAATTGGGGCCGCACCGACACCCTCTGGTAGGCCGCACCGTAACCGGCATCCGACCGGCGATAGGCCAGCAGAGGACCCGCCGCCGCGCGTGTCGCCGGATCGCTGAATGTGTCGGCGTACGCGCGGATGAAGCGGCGTAGATCCTCTCGGAGGTCTCCGGTGGGGCTTACCTTCAACGGACTTTCCATGGGGAAGGCGGCGTCCTCGATCAGCTCGATCCGCGATGACCACCTTCGATAGATCGCCGACGCGTGCACGCCCGACCGCACCGCCACGGCCTGGATCGTCGTCGCCTCGAAGCCCTGCTCAGCGAGGAGTTCGCGGGCGGAGGCAAGGGCCCGTTCGTCGATGCTGGTGTCGCGCGGTCTGCCCGGACGACGGGACGTATCCGCCATGCGGCCGATCGTACCCAGGCGGATCGTTTCAGGAGATGGTCTTCTATATTCGTCGTGATCTTGCTAACTTTCCACAATGAAATGTGACACGTCGCACATAGAGGAGTTCGATGATCAGGCGCACTCTTACCACCGTTGCCGCGGCATGCTCGGTGCTGCTGCTCGCGGGAGCTTGCGGCACCCCCGCTTCCGGCGACTCCTCGGACGAACCGGTCGGTGATCCCGTCTCCGGTGGTTCGGCCACCATGATCCAGGTTCGCGAACCGGTATCGCTCGACCCGGCGGCATTGAGCAACAACTGGGTCGGCCAGAGCCTCCTCGGAAACGCGCTCTACGGAACGCTGATGATCGACAATCCCGAAACCCTCGAGATCGAATACCGGATGGCGACAGGCTTCTCGACCACCGACGGGGGCAACACCTTCACCCTCGAGCTTCAGCCGGGACTGACTTTCACCGACGGAACACCCCTCGATGCCCAAGCAGTACACCTCAATTGGTCGCGAATCGCGGATCCCGACACGGGGTCGAGTTCCTTTCCCCAGGCCTCCCAGATCTCCGCAACAGAGGTGGTCGGCGAGACCACGCTGAAGGTTGTCATGGCCGACCCGAACCCGATGTTCGCCTACTCGATCACGAACAGCACGCTGAACTGGATCGCCTCCCCCACGGCCCTGGAGAAAGGCAAGGACGCCTTCAACAACGCCCCGATCGGCGCGGGCCCGTTCGCGCTGACGGAGTGGCGCCGCCAGGACCGCATGGAGCTCACACGCAACCCCGACTACTGGGACGCACCCCGGCCGTACCTCGACAACATCACCCTCCTCAATGTCCCCGACGGAAGTCAGCGGGTGAACATGCTTGCGTCGGGCGGCGCCGATCTCGCGTCGGAAACCAGCTGGACAGCCCTCGCCAGGGCCGAGGATGCCGGGCTCGGCACCGAACTCGCACCCGTCGGCGGTGGGCAGTACTTCGCGATGAACACCCGTCGTGCCCCATTCGACGACCCCCGCGCACGTCGCGCCGTCTCGATGGCACTGAACCTCGACGACATCAACACGGCCGCGTTCGAAGGCACCGGCGATATCCCGGAGACCCTGTTCCCCGAGTCTTCACCGTTCTACAAGGACATAGCGTTGGCCGAGTACAACCCCGAGGAGGCCCAGCGCCTGTTCGATGAGCTCGCCGCGGAAGGAAAGCCCGTCGAATTCTCGTTCCTTGCAACAACGTTGCCGGAGACCAAGGCGACCGCGGAAGTCAGTCAGGCGCAACTTGCCGCGTACGACAATGTGAACATGGACGTCGAGATCGTCGATTTCGCCGCATTCATTCCGCGCAACATCGCCCGCGACTACGACATGATGATCTCGTCGGCGAATGTCCAAGAGCCGGACTCCACCTTGTGGAATGCCTTCCATTCACGGTCGATGGGCAACGTCACCGGGATCTCCGATCCCGAACTCGACGCTGCTCTCGATGCGGGCCGCGTGGGCACCACACCCGAGGAACGCGACGCAGCCTACGAGATCGTGCAGAAACGACTCCACGAGGTTGCTCCCGGCGTCTGGTACACACGGGCGGCGCCGGCCGTCATGACCACCGACAACATCCACGGCATCCGCATGTACTCACTCGGCTCCCCGCTTCCTGCGGAAATGTGGGTCACGGAATAACGACACACCACATCACCGCTACCTGAAGGATAGGTACATTCATGCTCGAATGGGTTGTTCGGCACAGAAACCCGGTCACCGCGCTCGTCTCCATCTGCGCGGCAGCGCTGCTCCTGACGGCATGCGGAGCAGACGGCGGCTCCAGCGCGTCTACGACGTCCGACGGTGAACCGGTTCCTGGCGGTGTCGCACGTATCATCCAGGTGCGCGAACCAGTGTCGCTCGACCCGGCGACCCTCGCCAACAACTGGGTCGGCCAAGGCCTGCTGGGTAATGCGCTCTACGGGACGCTGATGATCGACGACCCGCACACGCTCGAACTCGAACATCGGATGGCCGAGGATTTCGTCACGTCCGACGGCGGCGCCACCTTCCTCCTCACACTGCGGCCGGATCTCGCCTTCACCGACGGAACACCGCTCGACGCCGAAGCAGTGAAGTTCAACTGGGATCGCATTCTCGATCCGTCGCTCGGATCCGGTTCGCTGACACTGGCGTCACAGATCGCAGGGACCGAGGTCATCGACGATGCAACATTGAAGATCACTCTCGTTGCACCCAACCCGAAGTTCGGGAATTCGATCACATCGAGCGGGCTCAACTGGATAGCCTCCCCGTCCGCGCTGGCCGAGGGGAACCGACGCCTTCAACGCTGATCCCGTCGGCGCGGGTCCATTCACACTGACGGAGTGGACACGTCAGGATCGCATGAAACTCGAACGCAACCCAGGCTACTGGGACGCGCCCCGCCCGTACCTCGACGCCATCGAACTCCGCGCTGTCAGTGACGCAAACCAGCGCGTCAACATGATGGTCAGCGGTGGCGCCGATCTGGCGTCCGAATCCAGCTGGGCAGCGCTGGCGAAGGCCGAGCAGGCAGGGTTGGCCACCGACGCCGTACCCGCCGGCGGCGGACAGTACCTGGTCATGAACACCCGACGCGCCCCGTTCGACGACCCCCGAGCCCGGGAGGCGGTGAGCGCGGCGGTGAATCTCGACGACATCAACACCGCCGTGTTCGAGGGGCACGGCGAGGTTCCCGACACACTGTTCCCGGAGTCCTCACCGTTCCATGCGGACATCCCCCTCCGGCAGGATGATCCCGAGCGGGCACAGCAGCTCTTCGACGAACTGGCCGCGGAGGGAAAGCCCGTCGAGTTCACCTTCACCGCGACCTCGCTCGTCGAGATCAGATCCGTCGCCGAGAGTCTTCAGGCGCAGCTCGCCGCCTACGACAACGTCGACGTCCAGGTGGAGGTGCTCGACATCGCGGGGTACATGCCTCGTACCGCCGCCCGTGACTTCGACATGATCATCTGGGCCGCCGACAGCCCAGAACCCGACACCACGTTGTGGAACGCCTTCCATTCCACCTCGTCGGGAAATCACACCGGCATCTCCGACCCCGAATTGGACGCAGCCCTCGACGCCGGACGTACGGGCACCTCGGGCGAGGAACGTGTGGCCGCCTACCGCACGGTGCAGGAACGGCTCGCCGAGCTCGAACCTGGGATCTGGTACATCCGGTCGGCGCCGTCGGTGATCACCGGCCAGAATCTGCACGGCGTGCAGATGTACGCGCTGGGATCGCCGATACCCGACGGAATGTGGCTCACTCCTTAGCTTCGGTCGGCGCCCGGCGTGCAGTTCTCGTCGCAATTTGCGGGTAATTGCGACGAGAACTGCACGCTCACGGGTGATTCAGATCGTTCCCACACGCATGTTGACGGGCGACGTGAACTCCCGTGTTGTCGCGGGATCGCCCCACAGGTCTGCCAGATCTGCTGCGAAGGACTCGAGAACCTCGGACTTACCCGCCTCCGCGGCCTTCCGGACCGCCGACCACGTCGAGATATAGCCCAGCATGCCGTTCAGATCCCACTGTGTGCGGATCTGCATCGGTGGAGCCGGGCGCTCCTCGAACGGAAAGTCGATGTCGGCGTATCCGCTGTCGACGAGCTTGCGTTCCTCCGGCCAGTACGGGCCGATCTCGGTCCGGTAGAAGTGCTGGAACCGTTCGTCGAGGTCTGGGTCGAGCTTGGTCACCCCGTAGCTGACCAGCACGAGAACAGCATCGTCGACCGCGATCCGCCGGACCTCGCGGTAGAACGCCGGGCGGTCGAACCAGTGCGCCGCCTGCGCGGCGGTGATCAGTGCAGCGCTCCGATCCTGCACGGGAAGCGTCTCGGCGGGTGCCTGAAGGTAGCGGACCCGATCATGGAGCCTGGCGTTCGCGATCTGATCTGCACTGGGATCGACTCCGATCACGACATCGAATCGGCTTGCGAGCTGCACCGTCAATTGGCCGTTTCCACATCCGACATCGACCGCCAGATCGGTCGCCGGAGCAAGAGAAACGAAGAACTCCGCGAGCTCCGCCGGATACTCGGGACGAAACTGTGCGTAGGCCTGACCGCCATGATCGAACCAGTTCCTTCCCGCCGCCATGATCCGAAAATACAGCACACCGGTGTGTGCACATCGTTGACCTGGGGATTACCGACGGCTAACGTGCGAGCAAGCTGTTACTGCCGGTACGGGGGGAACCAAAGGTGAAAAGACGTCTCATCAGCGCTGTCGTCATGACGGCGACCGCCGCCATGACGATTGCTCTCGCACCCACGGCCGCGGCCGACCCTGCGGGCGGAGCCGATGCCATCGCATGGCAGGAGGCTGTCGATGCGCCCGATGCGTACCCGAACACCGCAGTCGATTGGGATGTGCCGATCACCCTCAGCGACGGAACTGTGCTCCGTGCCAACGTGTTCCGGCCCGCAAAAGCCGACGGAACACCGATCGACGAGCAGACCCCCGTGGTTCTCAACCTCACGCCGTACACCAAACTCCTGTCGACGCTCGCGTCCGTCGCGATGGAGGATCCGACTCTTCAGCCGCTCGTCGAAGATCTCGGGACGATCCTCAACCTCGGCATCCCCTTCGACGGCATCACGGAGCTTGCCGCTCCCGCGGCGCAGCTGGGACGCGCCTTCGGGCTCAACCGCGACCTCGTGCAGAACGGCTATACGCAGGTCATCGTCGACGTCCGCGGCACCGGATTCTCCCATGGACAGTGGGATGTGCTCGGACCTCGCGAACAACAGGACACCGTCGAGGTCATCGACTGGGTCGCGGCGCAGCCGTGGTCCAACGGGCGTATCGGCACTACCGGTGTCTCGTATTCGGCGATCAATCAGATCCAGGCTGCCGGACACCGGCCCGCCGAACTCGACGCCGTGTTCGCGGTCGAACCCGGCAACGATCTCCTCCGCGACATCGTCGGCACCGGCGGTGCGATCGGCGTCGGATTCATGCCGGCATGGCTCGGCCTCGTCAACGGCCTCAAGTGGGCCCCCGACGTCGAAGCCCTGTTGCAGGGCAGATTCGATGCACAATGGCTCCGCGATCGTATGGCCGATCCGGTCACGAAGATCCCCGAACTCGTCGAAGCGCTCACCGCACCGACCATCGAGGGTGTCTCACCCGAGGCACTCGAAGTCGCGCAGGACGGCCCGTTCTATCAGGAACGACAAGCAGATCTCGACGCCATCGAGGTACCCACCTTCGTGTTCGGCAACTGGCACGACATCTTCGCCAACAGCGAACCCGACATCTACAACTCGATTCCCGTAGCGCCCGGCAACAAACAACTCGTGATGGGCGACGGATACCATGCCGTCCTCGGCGAGGGCTTCGGCACTCCCGGACACCCGCCGACGATGGTGGCATTGCAGCGCGCCTGGTTCGACCACTGGCTCAAGGACATCGACAACGGCATCACCGAGTACGGGCCGGTCACGCTGCTGCAGCAGGGTGACGGTTGGACCACCACCGACCAATTCCCTCGTGCGGGTGTCGAATACCAGCGGATGTACCTGTCGACGACAGCGAGCGGCACTGCCGCGCACTCGGTCCACGATGGCAGCCTGCAGCCCACCCCGCAGGACTCTCCGGCGCGGCTCACCGTCGCACCCGGCCTGCGCGGGGTGTGTTCGAGGGAAGCCGCGCAGGGCACTGCGGGTATCGCGGTCCTCCTCGGATCGAACTGCACTAAGGACGCACGTTTCAACGAGGAAGAGGGCCTGACGTTCACTTCGGAGCCGATGGCAGAGCCGACCGTCCTCTCCGGGCCGATCAACCTGCATCTGAACACGGTGCTCGACACCCCGGACGGCTTCTGGTCGGTGTCGATCAACGATGTTGCACCCGATGGCCGCTCCACGGTGCTCTCCAGCGGATCCCTGGTCGCGTCTTTGCGCGCGATCGATGATTCGAAGAGTACGTTCACCTCGTCGGGCGACTACGCGCGCGCCCATCCGTATCTCACGCTCGACACACATCAACCGGTCGTGCCCGGCCGGCCCACGCAACTCGACATCAGCATGATTCCCACCGACGCGATCCTGCAGCCGGGGCACCGCATCCGGATCGACGTCTACGCGTCCAGCATTCCGCGGTCATTACCGCTCGGTCCGATGCTCCATGACAGCAGGCTCGCACCGCAACATCTCGAACTCGATTCCACCGCACCGAGTTTCGTCACGTTGCCGATCGTGGGCTGAGCAGCCCGCGCCCGCGTCAACAGCACCGTGCCTCGGGATCTGCGTCGCTTGCGGCGTACCGCTGACACCAATACTCACGCTCGGTCATGACCGGGTGGCCGGGGTTCAGCTGCCGCTGCAAGGCGACGTACCGGGCGTAGTCGTGATCGCCCATCAGCGCACCGACCCACCACCATGCCCGACGCACTGCGGTGATCACGGCGTCCCGCTCTCGTGCTGATGCGCGTGATCCGTGTGCGCGTGGGCGGCACCGGGTGCACGCACCTTGCCCGACGCGATGAGTTCATCCCATTGCTTCTGCAGTTCACGCTCGGCCGGTGTGGGTACGAATCCGGCAGGCGCGAAGATCTTCGACGGCACATCCGGCGACTCGGTCGTCGGCATGCCGCCGAGCCGCACCGATCGAATACACACCACGACCCCGGCGACGGCCACGATGAGAACGAGTACCGCGAACACGATCGACAGAGTGCCCTGGATGAAGGTGTTGCGGATGACAGCGTCGATCGCCGCAGGCGACGCGGCCGAACCGAACCGGGTCTCGCCGGCGTTCTTCGCATCGACGAACGCATTGTGCTGTGCCCAGTATCCGACCGCGCGGTCGCTGGAGAAGATCTTCTGCCACGACGCCGTCATCGTCACGATGAGATCCCATGCCAACGGGATACCGGGGATCCACGCCCACTTCACCAGGCCCTTCTTGACCACGATCGTCAGGACGATCGTGAGCGCGATCGCGGCGAGCAACTGGTTGGCGATACCGAACAGCGGGAACAAGGTGTTGATACCACCCAGTGGATCGGTGACACCCATGAGCAGGATCGCACCCCACAACCCGCAGACCACGAACGAGCAGAACCATGCACCTGGACGCCACGACGGGTCCTTGAAACGCTTGGCGGCACCACCGAAGTTGCCGAGCGAATCCGACAACATGAATCGCGCGACACGGGTACCGGCGTCGACGGTCGTGAGAATGAACAACGCCTCGAACATGATCGCGAAGTGATACCAGAACGATTTGAGACTGTCTCCGCCGAACAGATCCGACAGGACATTCGACATGCCGAATGCGAGCGTGGGCGCACCGCCGGTGCGGGAAATGATCGACTCCTCCCCGACCGCGGCCGCCGCACCGGCGATCTGCTCGGGCGTGACGTCCGGCGACGACAGCCCGAGGCTGTTCACATAGGCTGCGGCTGTTTCAGGTGTGCCACCGGTGAGCGCTTCCGGCGCATTGAGCGCGAAATACAGGTGCTGATCGATGATGCACGCGGTGACCGGCCATGATCGCCACGAACGATTCGGTGAGCATCCCGCCGTATCCGATGAGGCGGGTCTGCTTCTCCTTCTCCAGCATCTTCGGAGTGGTGCCGGAGGAGATCAATGCGTGGAAGCCCGACAGCGCGCCACACGCGATGGTGATGAACAGGAACGGGAACAGCGACCCGGCGAAGGCGGGCCCGTCACCGTCGATCGCAAACGACGTGACGTCGGGCATCTGGATCTCGGGGCGGGCGACGAGAATACCGATGGCGAGCAGCGCGATGGTGCCGACCTTCATGAAGGTCGACAGGTAGTCGCGCGGGGCCAGCAGCAACCACACCGGCAGGACCGACGCGGCGAACCCGTAGCCGATCATCAACCACGCAATCGTCACCTTCGAGAGCGTGAACCATTCGACACCCCAATCGGTCTCGGCAACCCATCCACCTGCGACGATCGCCAGGACCAGCAGCACGACGCCGATCGCAGACACTTCGGAGACCTTGCCGGGCCGCAGATACCGCAGATACACACCCATGAACAATGCGATCGGAATGGTCATCGCGATGGAGAACAACCCCCACGGGCTCTCCGCGAGTGCATTGACGACGACGAGTGCGAGCACCGCGATAATAATGATCATGATCACGAAAACCGCGATCAGGGCGGCGATTCCGCCGATCGGGCCGAGCTCGTCGCGTCCCATCTGTCCGAGACTGCGTCCGCGCCGCCGCGACGAAATCCACAGCACCAGGAAATCCTGGACTCCACCGGCCAGGACGACACCGACGATGATCCAGATCGTTCCCGGCAGATAGCCCATCTGAGCAGCGAGGACCGGGCCTACGAGGGGACCGGCCCCGGCAATCGCGGCGAAGTGGTGTCCGAACAGGACCCGCCGGTCGGTCGGCATGTAGTCCTTGCCGTTCTCCAGGACCTCGGCGGGGGTCGCGCGATCGTCGCGCGGTTGCACGATCTTGCGTTCGATGAATTTGGCGTAGAACGGTATGCGACAAGATATGTGCACACTGCCGCGATCACGAACCACACCGCGTTGATGTTCTCGCCGCGCACCACCGCGATCATCGACCAGGCGAAGCCACCGACGAGTGCGAGGACTACGAAGACGATGCGCGCCGTGGCGGACATCGGTGTTCGATCGACGACGCCGACCGGGGGAAGATCCGGGTCCGTGCGCAGGTATTCGACGTTCGCGTCGGTGGGCGGCGTCGGGTCGACGGCCATCTCGGCTCCTCACCGGAGCCGACGCTGAGCGGCAACCGAATGCGCCCGACGGCTCCTCGACAACGTGCACAGTTATGGCCTGCGTCACGCTACCCGCGGATGGGTGCCCGGGAACCGAATTGATGGATTCAGCCGCGCGCGGCGATCCTCGCCTGCACTTCGGGGCGTCGCAGCGGCGGCACCGTCGGTGGTGGTTGCCGTCGCTCGGGAAGGAGCTCGAGCAATCTCGTGGTCGTCGCGGCGACCTCCGCGACGGCTTGCTCGAATGACTCCCGGGTGGCATCGGACAGTTTGTGGATTCCGCTGACCTTACGGACGTACTGCCGAGCGGCCGCCTCGATCTCCTCGGCGGTCGCTACCGGTTCGAGCCCGCGCAGCTCGGTGATGTTCCGGCACATGCCTTCGAGAGTAGTCCCGAACATCATGCGCGACATCCTGTCGAGGAGTACAGATGAGTGCGTTCGCTGCGTAAGGTCGACCAGTTGTCGACCGATCTGTTGTCACCTATGTGAGGGAGCCGGATGCGATTCCGATACGCAAGTGCCGCCGCGGCTGTGTTGTCCACCGCAGCGATCGTCCTGACCACCCCGGGTACAGCGGGAGCCGCCGCGACCGCCGAGGTCGTGCCCGGCAGAGCCCGGATCCTGGTGAACGTCCACGGCGTGCCGGTTCATCCGGAGAGTTGCCGCGTCGACCCCGACGCCGACGGCAACACTCAGAGTTTGCCGCTGGAACCGTCGAGCCGGATGGTCGCGCACCAGGTCGCCCCCGGAAAACGGCACGTCAAGGTGTGGTGCCCGGACGGTGGCATCATCTACGACGGGTTCGTCGACGTCCTGCCCGCCGACCCTGTCGCCGATTTCTTCGACACCGTGTTCCGCACAGCGGGCAGCAGCGACCGCGTCACCGATCCGACGCTGCGCTGACCCAGGGAACCGAATGCCCACGGTGACGGCACTGTGTCCGTCACCGTGGGCATTCCGTTCGGGGACTACTCCGAGATGCGCTCGATGATGGTCACGTTCGCGGTACCGCCGCCCTCGCAGATGGTCAGCAGGCCGTAACGGCCGCCGGTGCGCTCGAGCTCGTTGAGCAGGGTCGCCATGAGCTTGGTGCCGGTCGCGCCGAGCGGGTGACCGAGCGCGATCGCACCACCGTTGACGTTGACCTTGGCCGGGTCGGCGCCGATCTCCTTGATCCATGCGAGCACGACGGGAGCGAACGCCTCGTTGATCTCGATGACGTCGATGTCGTCGATGGTCAGGCCGGTCTTCTCGAGTGCGTGCTGGGTCGCCGGGATCGGCGCCGACAGCATGAAGATCGGGTCGTCGCCGCGGGCACTCATGTGGTGGATCCGCGCGCGCGGCTTCAGACCGTGCTTCTGCACGGCTTCGTCCGAGGCGAGCAGCAGCGCGCTGGCGCCATCGGAGATCTGGCTGGCGACGGCCGCGGTGAGGCGCCCACCGTCGACGAGGACGTTGAGCCCGGCCATCTTCTCGAGGCTGGTCTCACGCGGCCCCTCGTCGGTGGTGAACTCCCCGACCGGGACGATCTCGTTGTCGAAGCGCCCCTCGGCGATGGCAGCCTTGGCGCGCTCGTGGCTCTGCAATGCCCACTTCTCGAGGTCCTCGCGGCTGATGTCCCACTTGTCGGCGATCATCTCGGCGCCGCGGAACTGCGACACCTCCTCGTTGCCGTAGCGCTCGGTCCAACCCGCCGACTCGGCGGTCGGGGTCGTGAAGCCGTACTGCTGGCCGACGATCATCGCGGCGGAGATCGGGACCTGGCTCATGTTCTGCACGCCGCCGGCGATGATGAGGTCGGCCGTACCGGACAGGATCGCCTGCGCCCCGAACTGGATGGCCTGCTGGCTCGAGCCGCACTGACGATCGACGGTGACGCCGGGCACGTGCTGCGGGAGGCCCGCGGCCAGCCACGACATGCGTGCGATGTTGCCGGCCTGGCCACCGATCGCGTCGACGCAGCCGAAGATGACGTCGTCGACGTCCGACGGGTCGATGCCGGTGCGCTCGACGACGGCCTTGATGACGTGCGAGCCGAGGTCGATCGGGTGAATGGGAGCCAGGCTGCCGTTCTTCTTACCGATCGGAGTGCGGATAGCATCGACGATGTACGCCTCGGTCATTGTTGCTCCTTATGCGGGGTTCGGGTTCGACAGTCCGTCGAGAACGATGGAAAGGTACTGCTGCGCAACTTGTTCGACACTGAGCGCTCCGCCAGGCCGATACCAGCGCACCGCGACCCACACCGTGTCGCGGAGAAAACGGAAGACGACGTCGACGTCCACGTCGGGCCGGAACGAGCCTTCGGAGATTCCACGCTCGAGCACCCCCGACCACAGTGTGCGGAACTCGGTGTTGAGTTCGGCGATGTAGGAGAACCTGTCGCCGTCGAGGTGCTTGGCCTCGTCCTGGTAGATCGCGACCGCGGCGTGCGATCGGTCGATCGATTCGTATGAGGTGGTGACGAGGGCTTCGAGCGTCGCGCGGGGGTCGAGGCCTGCGGCCACGATCTTGCGGTACCGGTCGAACAGGTCGTCGAGGAAACCTCGCAGGATCTCGTCGACCATCGACTCCTTCGAGTCGAAGTGGTGGTAGAGGCTCCCGGAGAGGATCCCCGCGGCGTCAGCGATGTCGCGGACCGTCGTGGCGCGGACACCGCGTGACGCGAAGAGGTCGGCCGCGATGTGGAGCAGTTCGGCGCGGCGGCCGGTCTTCGCTGAGTCGTCGCGAGGTGGGGTCATGGAGCAAAAGCCTTTCGAACTTCCGGCCTGTCGAACTACTAGGCCCGCTGCGAGGAGATCGAGACGATCTCGCCGGTCAGGTAGGTGGTGTAGTCGCTCGCCAGCATCGCGATCGTCGCAGCGATCTCCCACACCTCCGCCGCACGACCGTACGCCTCGTCGGACGCCAGCCGGTCGAGCAGTTCCTCGCTGGTCACCTTCGCGAGGAAAGCGTGACGCGCGATGGACGGGGCGACGGCATTGATGCGGACACCGAATTCGGCAGCCTCGATCGCCGAACAGCGGGTGAGCGCCATGACGCCGGCCTTCGCCGCGGCATAGTGTGCCTGCGAGTGCTGGGCACGCCAGCCGAGCACCGACGCGTTGTTGACCAGGACTCCGCCGTGGCCGGCCGACTTGAAGTACCGCAATGCGGCGCGCGTCGCCCGGAATGTGCTCGTGAGAGTGACGTCGAGGACGCGATCCCACTGTTCGTCGGTCATGTCGACGACCGGGGTCTCTCCACCGAGTCCGGCATTGTTGATCAGCGTGTCGATGCGGCCGAGCTTCTCGGCGGCACCGGTGATGAGTGCGTCGACCTGCTCGGTGGACGACACGTCGCACACGATGGAATGCACCTGCTGTTCGGGGAACTCCGCGGCGAGCTTGTCGGCCGCCTCACCGAGGCGACGCTCATGGAAGTCCGAGATCAGGACGTCGGCGCCCTCGAGCAGGGCGCGTCGCGCCGACGAGAAACCGATTCCTGTGCCGGCCGCCGCGGTGACGACGACTTTCTTGCCTGCGAGCAGCCCGTGCCCGGGGGTTTCGACGGGCGGGGTGGACAGCGGGGAGATGGTCACGGGCGAGCCTCTCGGGGAAGGCCGAGCACACGCTCGGCGATGACGTTGCGCTGGACCTCGTTGGATCCGCCATAGATGGTGTCGGCGCGGGTGAACAGGAACAACCGTTGCCATTGGGCGAGCTCGAGGTGTTCCGGGTCGGTGATGTTCGACGGTGTTCCCGCGTGATCGTGATCGGGTGCGACGAGCGACGCCGCGCCTTGCGCTTCCATTGCAAGGACACCGAGGTCGCGGTGCCAGTTTGCCCACAGCAGTTTGGCTACCGAGGCCTGGCCGGGGTCGGCGTCGCCCAGGGTGCGAAGGGCGTGGGCGCGCATCACCCGCAGCCCGATGCGGGCTCGGGCGATCTTCTCGCGGATATTGGGGTCGTCGATCGAGCCGTTGGCCCGCGCAAGGTCGACGACACCGTCGAGTTCGCGGGCGAAGCCGATCTGCTGGCCGAGGGTGGAGACGCCGCGTTCGAAGGTCAGCAGACCCATCGCCACCTTCCACCCGTCGCCGGGCTCCCCGACGACGAGGTCGGCATCTGTCACCGCATCGTCGAAGAAGACCTCGTTGAATTCGGAGGTGCCGGTGAGCTGCTGGATCGGCCGGACGGTGACGCCGGGCTGGTCGAGCGGCACGAGCAGGAAACTCAGACCCTGGTGGCGGGTCGATCCCGGTTCGGTGCGCGCAATCACGAACGCCCACTGGGCGACGTGTGCAAGGGACGTCCACACCTTCTGGCCGTTGATGATCCACTTGCCGTCTTCGAGGCGCGCGGTGGTCGAGACGTTGGCGAGGTCGGATCCGGCACCCGGTTCGGAGTATCCCTGGGCCCACAGTTCGGTGACGTTGCGAATTCCGGGGAGGAATCGCTTCTTCTGCTCCTCTGTACCGAACGCGATGAGGGTGGGTCCGAGCAGCTCCTCGCCCAGGTGGTTCACCCGGGCAGGCGCGTCGGCCTTCGCGTATTCGGTGTGGAAGGTGACCCGCTCCTCCATGGTGGCACCGCGCCCGCCGTATTCGGTGGGCCAGCCGATGCAGGTCCATCCGGCCTCGGCGAGATGGCGATCCCACGCGAGTCGTTGTTCGAAGAACTCGTGCTCGCTGCCGGGCCCGCCTTTGCCCCTGAGGGCGGCGAATTCGCCGGTCAGGTTCTCGTCGAGCCACGTCCGCACGGTGGCCGCGTACTCGGTATTTTCCAGGCTCTCGCTCTCTTGCACGTCTGTACGATAACCTACCAAGCAATTGCTAGGTAGGGAGCTCAGTGAACACACATCCGAGAACCACGCCGGCCGCCCTCGTCCGCTCTGCCGAGACCTGGCCCGACCGGCTCGCGATCGTCGACGGCGAGACCCGACTGACCTTCGCACAATTGCACGCACACGTGCGGGATTTCGCCGCGGCTCTGGTCGCTCGAGGCGTCGAACCTGGTGCGCGCGTCGCGATCTGGTCGCCCAACACGTATCACTGGGAAATCGCTGCTCTCGGTGTGCATTGGGCCGGTGGCATCGTCGTCCCCGTCAACACCCGTTACACCGCCGGTGAAGCAGCCGAGATCATCGAACGCGTCGACGCGTCCGCGCTCGTCATCGTGGGCGACTTCCTCGGCTCCGATCGCTACGCACAACTCCGCGCGGTCGCACCCGATCTCACCGTTCCCACAGTCGTGCGAGTCCCGGTCAGCGGGAACGACAATCCGGTCGACGGCGTCACCGACTGGGACGATTTCCTCGCCGGTGCCACCGACGCGTCGCGTACCGATGCCGACGCTCGCGCCGCGGCCGTCGAGCCCGACGATCTCTCCGACATCCTGTTCACTTCCGGCACCACCGGAAAGAGCAAGGGCGTACTCAGTGCGCACCGCCAGTGCATCGGAGTCGCGCAGGCGTGGTCCGAATGCGCCGAACTGACCGTCGACGACAACTACCTCGTCATCAATCCCTTCTTCCACACCTTCGGATACAAAGCCGGGATCGTCGCGGCGCTGCTCGCAGGGGCAACGGTCATCCCGCTCGCGGTCTTCGACGTCGAGAAGGTCATGACGATGGTCTCGGCCGAACGCATCAGCGTGCTACCGGGCGCACCGACGATCTACCAGAGCATCCTCGACCACCCGCGTCGCGGCGACTACGACCTGAGCAACTTGCGCATCGCGGTCACCGGCGCCGCACCGGTGCCGGTCTCGCTCGTCGAACGCATGCAGACCGAACTGAACTTCGACGCGGTGATCACCGCGTACGGCCAGACCGAGGCCGTGGTCGCCACGATGTGCCGCACCGACGACGACCCCGTCACCGTGTCGACTTCGTCCGGACGCGCGACCGCCGACTTCGAGGTGCGGATCGGCGACAAGGGCGAGATCCTGCTGCGCGGCCCGAACGTGATGCTCGGCTACCTCGACGATCCCGAGGCGACCGCCAAGACCATCGACTCCGACGGCTGGTTGCACACCGGCGACGTCGGCACACTCGACGAGCGCGGGTACCTCGACATCACCGACCGCCTCAAGGACATGTACATCAGCAACGGATTCAATGTGTACCCCGCCGAAATCGAGGCGTCGCTGCTGCGGATCCCCGGTGTCCACGAGGTCGCCGTCATCGGCGTGCCCGACGAACGGGCCGGAGAGGTCGGCTGCGCCTTCGTCGCCACCTTGGACGGAGCGAACCTGACCGAGGATCACGTTCTCGCCTACGCCAAAGAGAATCTGGCCAACTTCAAACGACCCCGGTCGGTGCGCTTCGTCGACCACCTTCCCCGGAATGCGTCCGGCAAGGTCCTGAAAAACGTTCTGCGTGAGGAGAAGTCATGACAGTCCCCTTCGAGCCCGACGTCGTCACCTATGAGGTACGTGACGGCATCGCGATCGTCACCCTCAACCGTCCGGACTACCGGAACGCCCAGAACTCGGTGATGACGTATGCCCTCGACGCGGCCTTCGAGAAGGCCGTCGAGGACGACGAGGTGAAGGTGATCGTACTCGCGGGCAACGGCAAGCACTTCTCCGCCGGCCACGACCTCGGCACCCCCGGTCGCGACCACCACGTGCACTACGACAACAAAGCCGTCATGTGGTGGGATCACGTCGACAAGCCGGGTGGCGACCAGCGGTACGCCCGCGAGATGGAGGTCTACCTCGGGATGTGCCGCCGCTGGCGGGAGATCCCCAAGCCGACCATCGCGATGGTCCAGGGGGCATGCATCGCCGGTGGACTCATGCTCGCGTGGGTGTGCGACCTCATCGTCGCCTCCGACGACGCCTTCTTCTCCGATCCCGTCGTGCGCATGGGCATTCCGGGTGTCGAGTACTTCGCACACCCCTGGATCCTCGGCACCCGGTTCGCCAAGGAGATCCTGTACACCGGCGACCGCTTCACCGCGCAGCGCGCCTACGAGGTCGGCATGGTCAGCCGGGTCGTGACGCGCGACGATCTCGAATCCGAGACCCTCGCCCTGGCCGGACGTATCGCGGAGATGCCGCGATTCGGCCTGGCACTGACCAAGCGTGCCGTGAACCAGTGCGAGGACCAGATGGGTATGCGTAACGGCATGGACTCGGTCTTCGGGCTGCATCACTTCGCACACTCGTACAACGCGGAGGTCGGCACCGACTCCCTCGGCGGCATGGACGCCAAGTCGATGGCTGCCAGCGCTCGCCCGGCGAAGGAGAGCAAGTGATGGATCTGGAACTCGACTCCGCCACTACCGCTTTCCGTGACGAAGTTCGGGCATTTCTCGCCGAGAACGTCCCGAACACCCCACTGAAGTCGATGGACACCGCCGAGGGGTTCGAGGAGCACCGGGCCTGGGAGCGACTGCTTGCCGATGCACGCCTATCCGTCGTCTCGTGGCCCGAATCGCTCGGCGGACGCGACGCGACCCTCGAGCAGTGGGTGGTGTTCGAGGAGGAGTACTACCGCTCGGGTGCACCCGGCCGGGTGAGCCAGAACGGCATCTTCCTGCTCGCCCCCACCCTGTTCGAGCACGCGAAACCCGAACAGCTCGCACGCATCATGCCTCGCATGGCACGCGCCGACGACATCTGGGCCCAGGCCTGGTCGGAACCCGAATCGGGCAGCGACCTCGCGTCACTGCGCTCGACCGCCACGAAGGTCGATGGCGGCTGGCTGCTCAACGGGCAGAAGACCTGGAGTTCGCGGGCATCGTTCGCCGACATGGGCTTCGGCCTGTTCCGGTCCGACCCCGAAGCCCAGCGCCACAAGGGCATCACGTATTTCATGTTCGACCTGCGCGCTGAGGGCGTCACCGTCCGGCCGATCGACCAGCTCGACGGCGAACCCGGCTTCGCAGAGATCTTCCTCGAGAACGTCTTCGTCCCCGACGACCCGTCGAATCCCGCCGAGTCCGGCGTGATCGGTGAGGTCAACGCGGGATGGCGGGTCGCGATGAGCACCGCGTCGAACGAGCGTGGCCTGTCGCTGCGTGCGCCCGGACGGTTCCTCGCCACCACCGATCGTCTGCTGCAGCAGTACGCGCAGTCACCGCTCCACGGCGACACCGCGCTTCGGAACAAGGTCGCCGACGCGTGGATCGGTGCACGCGCCTACGAACTGTCGACGTGGGGCACGGTCACCAGGCTCACGAACGGTGGCCAACTGGGTGCCGAATCGTCGATCAACAAGGTGTTCTGGTCGGAATGGGACATCGCCGCACACGAAACCGCCCTCGACCTGCAGGGTGCGCACGCGGAGGTGGTCGACAACTGGACCGACGGCTACCTCTTCTCGCTGTCGGGCCCGATTTACGCCGGCACCAACGAAATTCAGAAGAACGTCATCGCCGAGCGGTTGCTCGGCCTCCCGAAGGGTGACCGATGAGATTCGCACTCGATGAGTCCCACGAGGACTTCGCGTCGAGCATCGACGCACTCCTCACCAAGTCCGACATGCCCGCTGTCATCCGCGCATGGAACAGCGGAGACACCGCACCCGGCCTGACCGTGTGGCAGCGACTCGCAGAGACCGGCGTGAACGGCCTGCTCATTGCCGAGGAGCACGATGGTCTCGGTGCCGACGCCGTCGACCTCGTCGTGGCCATCGAACAGTTGGGCCGCCACGCGGTTCCGGGCCCGGTAGTCGAAACCGTCGCTGTCGTACCCGCGCTGCTTGCAGCGGTTGCTCCGGATCGTCTCGCGGCGCTGGCCTCCGGGACGCTCGCGACCGTCGCGGCAGCTCCGCACACGCCGTATGCGGTGGATGCCGATACAGCCGCGCTGCTCCTGCAGGTCGACGGTGAGTCGGTCTCGACGGCCACCGCGGGTGTGCAGCACGCGTCGGTGGACCTCGCGCGTCACCTGTTCGAGGTCTCGCCCGCCGACGTGCTCGGCTCGACTCGGTTCGACTCCGCGTTCGACCTCGGTGCACTCGCAACTGCCGCACAATTGCAGGGCCTCGGCCGCACCCTGCTCGACATGTCTGTCGACTACGTGCAGCAGCGTAAGCAGTTCGGCCGGGTCATCGGTTCGTTCCAGGCCATCAAGCATCACCTCGCCGACGTTGCCGTCGCATTGGAGATGGCACGTCCGCTTCTCCACGGTGCAGCGCTCGCGGTCCGCGATGGACTGCCCACCGCGTCGCGCGACGTGTCGGCGGCCAAGGTCGCGTGCGGCGATGCCGCCTACCTCGCGGCACGTACGGCACTGCAGGTGCACGGCGCCATCGGATACACGCAGGAATACGACCTGTCGCTCTGGATCACGAAGGCCCGCGCACTCGTCACCGCGTGGGGCACACCCGATTTCCATCGCGAGCGCGTCGTCGCGGCACTCGAGAACGGGATCGCGTCGTGACATTCGAGACCGAAGATCGCGGCGCACTGCGGGAGTCGGTGCGCAGCCTGCTGGCGAAGCACTCGGATTCCGCTGCCGTCCGCAAGGCGATCGCGTCCCGCGACGGCTACGACGCAGATCTGTGGTCGCGGCTCGTCGAGCAGGTCGGGGTTGCAGCACTCGCCATCCCCGAAGAGTACGACGGTGTGGGCGCGTCCTGGGCCGAAACTCATGTCGTGCTCGAAGAACTCGGTCGCACGCTGACTCCGTCCCCGTTCCTCGGATCGGCCGTACTCGCCTCACGGACGGTGCTGCTCTCGGGCGACACCGACGCCGCATCCAGGCTGCTGCCGGGCATCGCTGCCGGCGAGATCGTCGCGGTGTGCTGGGCATCGGAAGCGGGTTGGCACCGGCCGGGTGTGGTCGCCGACGGCGACCTGCTCACCGGCACAGCGCACTACGTCCTCGGCGGCGACATCGCGACCACACTGCTCGTGATCGCCACCGACGGTGACACCACAGCGCTGTTCGAGGTGGATCCGCAGACCGACGGCGTCGCGCGTCGCAGGGTTCCGACGATGGACCCGACCCGTTCACTGGCCGAGGTGTCGTTCTCCGCTGTCGCAGCCCGCAGGTTGTCGTCGACCGACGACCTGGTGGAGCAGTTGCGAACGGCCGCGGTGATCGCCGTGTCGGCCGAACAGGTGGGCGCTGCCCAGGCGACTCTGGATCTGACGGTCGAGTACACGAAGAACCGCAAACAGTTCGGACGTGTCATCGGTTCGTTCCAGGCGCTCAAGCACCGTATGGCCGATATGTATGCGCTCGTCGAAACTGCGCGATCCATGTCGTACGCGGCGGTGCTGTCGCAGGATCCGCAGGATGCCTACGCGGCGAAGATCTACTGTTCGGAAGCATTCCAGCAGGTCGCATCCGAGGCGGTGCAGCTGCACGGCGGCATCGCGATCACGTGGGAGCACGACGCACAGCTGTTCTTCAAGCGCGCGCACGGCACCTCTCAGTTGTTCGGGCAGCCGCGCGAATATCTGGTCGCAGTCTCTGCCTGACCGCGGGTAGTCTCCCCCGGGTGCCTCTCCTCGATTCGTCGACGCCCCCGCCCGATCGCCCCTGCCGCATCGTCGTGGCGGGGGCATCGGGTTCCGGGAAAACGACACTCGCGGCGAAGATCGGCGATTCCCTCGGGATCGAGCACATCGAAATCGACGGGTTGCATCATGGGCCGAACTGGACGCCGCGGCCGTCGTTCGTCGCCGACGTGGAGGACTTCACCTCACAGCCGTATTGGGTAACCGAGTGGCAGTACACCGTGGTCCGTCCATTGCTTGCGGAGCAGGCCGATCTGATGATCTGGCTCGATCTACCTCGCCCCGTCGTGATGCGGCAGGTGATCCGCCGGACGCTGCGCCGGCGAATCCGGCGTGAGGTGTTGTGGAACGGCAACGTGGAACCGCCGTTCTACACACTTTTCACCCGACGCGAGAACATCATCCGGTGGTCGTGGTCGACGTACGGCTCGTACACGGGGCGTATCCGTGAGGTCCTCGAACGGCATCCCGATCTTCCCGTCGTGCGGCTGACGAGCCGACATGACATCGACGGGTGGACGGCCCGCCTTTAGGCTCGAACGTATGACGACTCCCGAAATCGCGCTGAACTCCGGAACCACCATCCCGCAGCTGGGCCTCGGAGTCTGGCAGGCCACCAACGATGAGACCGAGCACGCCGTCCGATTCGCAATCGACGAAGCCGGCTACCGACATATCGACACCGCCGCCGCGTACGGAAACGAGGAAGGCGTGGGCCGCGCACTCGCGGGCACGTCGGTTCCACGTGAAGACATCTTCGTCACCACCAAGCTCTGGAACTCCGACCAGGGCTACGAATCTGCTCTGAAGGCGTTCGACTCGAGCCTGGCGAAGCTGGGCACCGACTACGTCGACCTGTATCTGATCCACTGGCCGCTACAGAACAACGATCGTCTGCTGCGCACGTGGGACGCACTCGAGAAGATTGTCGAGTCCGGCCGGTCAAAAGCCTTGGGGGTGTGCAACTTCGAGCCGCACCACCTGCAGTTGCTCGTCGACCGCGGTGGCCTGTTGCCCGCCGTCGATCAGGTGGAACTGCACCCGAACCTGCCGCAGCAGGCGATCCGCTCGACCGCTGCAGAGCACGGCATCGCCGTCGAGTCGTGGAGCCCGCTCGGTGGCACCAGCAACTCCGGCTGGGGCCCGAATTCGAAGCCCAACATCCTGCTCACCGACCCCGTCGTCGACCGGATCGCCGATCGTCACAGCAAAAGCGCGGCGCAGGTGCTGATTCGGTGGCATCTGCAGAACGGTCTGATCGTGATCCCGAAGTCGGTGCACGACGAGCGCATCGCCCAGAACATCGACGTGTTCGATTTCGAGCTGTCCGATCTCGATCTCAGCGAGATCGACACCCTCGACAACGGCAATCGTGTGGGCGCGCACCCGGACGAGATGAACGTCGGTGCGCCCAGCTGACCTGTTCCCATAATTTCTGTAACGTGTTCTCATTATTGCCATGAGCGACACTCACATGGTGTTGGGTACACCCGTCGAGATGCCCGTGCAGGTGCGCGCGGCCACGGCATTCATGGCGGTGTTCCCAGTTCCGACGACGCCTGCACAAGCGCTGATCGACCACACCGGTCTGGAGATCCTGCAGTACCGGCCAGGTCGCGGCTTGTGCACGCTCGTGTTCGTCGACTACGTGGACGGCGACCTCGGGCCCTACAACGAGTTCGGAGTCTGCTTCCTCGTGCGCGACCACACGCGGCGAGGCGGTGGCGTGGCGCAGGATCTGCGCGACCTCGCCACCGGCGGCGCGGGCGCACTGATCCACCAGTTGCCGGTCGACGGAGAATTCACGCGCGCGGCGGGTCGCGGGATCTGGGGCTTCCCGAAGATCCTCGCGGATTTCGACGCCGACCATCGCAGTGGGACCAAGCGCGGGAGTGTGAGCTGCGACGGCGCGCTGATCGCGGAGATGTCCGTGGCTCCCGGCGTCCCCGTTCCGGGCAAGGGTATCGCCGCGTCGCTGGCCGCCTACGCACACCTCGATGGCGTCACCCGGCGCACGACGTGGGACATGAATCCCAGCGGCGTCCGCACTCGGCTCGGCGGCGCGACGCTGCGGCTGGGCACCCATCCGATCGCCGAGGAGTTTCGCCGCCTGGGTCTGCCCCGACGTGCACTGGTCACGTCGTCGATCCCCGACCTGCAGATGACCTTCGGCAATGCCGAGGTCGTCACCCCTGGCCTCTGAGGCCCTGATCTCTGAGCCGATCGACGGTGTCGTGCAGGTGCTCGCCGAGAAGCTTGCGCACCACGTCGGGTTCGGCGGTGCGGATCGCCTCCCGCAGCGCGACGTGCTCGTCGACCTGCACGTGCAGATCCGGATAAGTCGTGTGCAGCGCCCCGAGGCACATGCGGGTCTCGACGAGTAGCGTGCGCGCCGACCGGATCAGCCGCGGGCTCGATGCACCGGCGACGAGGATCTCATGGAACATCTGGTCGCCGTCGGAGACACCGCCGGCGTCGCCCCTGTCCGCTGCCGCGCGCATCGCATCGATCGCCGTCCCGAGATTCTGCCACGTCTGCTCACGGCGCCCGTCGAGCACGAGGTCGAGTGCACCGCCCTCGATGACGCGGCGATTGTTGTAGATGTCGACGACGTCGTCGAAGGTCAGTTCGGTGACGAAGATCCCACGGTTACGGATGCTGTAGAGGAGCCCTTCGGACACGAGGCGCTGCATGGCTTCGCGCAACGGTCCGCGCGACACAGCGAAACGTGTCGCGAGTTCGGCTTCTCCGAGTTGCGCTCCCGGCTCGATAGCACCGCGGACGATGGCCGACCGCAGTTGATCAGCGATCAGTTCCGCCGTCGACGGTTGGGCAACGGGTTGCAGATCCCCGAGATCACCGAGCGCCATGATCGACACCTTCCTCGAACAGTGTGCCCAGTTCCGGGCGTCCTAGGTTATATCCCGCGAGCCGGAGCCCTTCCCATACCGTCACCTGGTTGGCGGTGAGGACCGGCTTGCCGACGTGTGCTTCGAGGTCGCGCAGGAAGCGCAGGGTATGCATGGCGGTGTCGGGCACGAGGAGCACCTGCGCGTCGGGGTGATCGTTGGCTGCGGCGAGGTCGAGCACCTCACGGGAGGTGAGGATGCCCACCTGGGCTGCAGTCTCGATGCCCGCACCGGTGAACCCGACGACGTCGATCTCCGCGGCACTCAGGAACTCGACGAAGAGCTCGCTCACGTCGCGCGGGTAGCTTGCGGCAACCGCGACGCGGGTTGCGCCGAGGGCACGCAACGCTTCGACGAACGCGAAGCTCGTGCTCGACGCGGGGATGCCACCGATGGCCGCCGAAAGCTGATCGACCTGGTCACGCGCGCCGTCCCATCCGTACACGAAGCTCCCGGACGTGCAGGCCCAGACGACGGCATCGGGTTGCTCCGGCGTGAGCTTCGCTGCCCCAGCGGCGAGTTTCCCAGGACTGCCGAGCTCGAGAAGTTCGGGCACCGCATGCAGGTCGGTCCCGTAGATGTGAACGACGGGAATCCGCACTCCGAGAAGATCTTCGGCGAACGCGTAGTCTTCCTCGGCCGCGTGATCGGGGTAGATGATTCCGATCGTCGGACTCTCACGCACTTGAAACACCTCGCATCAGAAGACACCTCTCAACCACTGTCCCGGTCCTGTCATCGGCAGCTTCATCCTTCCGAGACACGCCCAGATCGTGAGTTGATTGGCCGTGAGTATCGGTTTGCCCAATTCACGTTCGAGGGGTGCGATCAGGTCGTAGGTCGGCAGATTGGTACAACTGACGAAGACCGCCTCGGAGTCGGACGTATCGGCACCGATGATGCGTTCGGCAATGGTGCGGTAGTTGACCCTCCAGATGCCGCCGCCGAGTCCGAGATATTCGGACCGCAGTACCTCGGTTCCGGCTTCGGCGAGGAAATCGTGCAGCAGGAGGGTGAGCTCCTCGTCGTACGGGGTGAGCACCGAGATCTTGGTCAGGTTCAATCGGTGAAGTGCCTCGAGCAGCGCTCCCGACGTCGTCACCGCCACGGGTGCGCCGGCCTCGCAGATCGCGTCGCACAGGGTCTTTTCGTACGCCACGCCTTTGACGAACGAGCCGGAGCTGCAGAGATAGGCGACCACCTCGGGCTCGACCTGCATGATGTCTCGGGTTGCGGCCATGAGGTGACGACGATCGGAGACGAGTTCGGCCATCTCCTTGCTCACCGCAACGGGTTCGAAAGGTGTGCGCGCAAGGTGCAGGCTCACTTCGAGGGGGGCCCAGCGCCACAGTTCACGTTCGAGTGCGAGATCGAACGGTGCGATGATACCGATGCCCCGCTGCACGAGAGGCCCCTCGAATTCGGGGATGTTCAATTCCATAGGGCCCTCTGCTTCTACCCGCTGACACCACCGTACGAGGATTGTTGACAATAATACGATAGGCTCTTACGGTGTCAATCGTGACAGCGAATCCTGTGGTGGCGGTGCTACATGCCGAGTCCGTGCCGGACGAGACACTCCTTGCCCCGGTCGCCGAGCACGCCGACATTCGCTACACCGACAGCGACGGCCTCGCGACCGCGCTCGCCGGAGCCGAGGTGCTCTTCGTCTACGACTTCCTCACCGATTCACTCCCCCGTGCATGGCATGCCGCCGAGACGCTGCGCTGGGTCCACGTGGCCGCAGCGGGAGTGGATCCGATCATGTTCCCGGCCCTTCGCGACAGCGATGTCACCGTCACCAACTCTCGCGGCGTATTCGATCAGCCGATCGCAGAATACGTTCTGGCGCAGATACTCTCGTTCGCGAAGGATCTACCGGGATCACTCCGGCTCCAGAGCGAGCACACGTGGCGGCACCGCGAATCCGAACGTATCGCCGGACGCACCGCTCTCGTCGTCGGCACCGGCCCCATCGGTCGCGCGATCGCACGCCTCCTCACCGCGGTCGGAATGAGGGTCCGGGGCTCGGGGCGACGCGCACGCGACGACGACCCCGATTTCGGCACTGTCACCGCCACCGAAGTCCTCGCCGAAGCACTCGCCGACGCCGACTTCGTGGTCGTCGCTGCACCCTTGACTGAGCAGACACGTGACATGTTCGATGCCTCCATGTTCCGCGCGATGAAACCGAGCGCACGCTTCATCAACGTCGGACGCGGCGACCTCGTCCGCACCGACGATCTGGTTGACGCCCTGCGTTCGGGGGAGCTTGCGGGCGCTGCACTCGACGTCGTCGACACCGAACCGCTCCCGCCGGAACACGCACTGTGGGATATTCCGAATGTCATGATCACACCGCATAATTCCGGTGACTTCCGCGGATGGAGAGACGCGCTGGTCGACGTGTTCGTCGACAACTTCCAGCGGTGGCGTTCCGGCGGTGAGCTCGAGAACGTCGTCGACAAGCACCTCGGCTACGTGCCGAGCACCTGAGGCCTGACGCCGGGAGCAAGTCCGAACACCAGGGAGGCAACTCATGAAGCCCACCGACATGACCGCGGTCGAGCTGGTGACTGCCTACTCCGCGGGTGAGCTGTCCCCGGTCGAGGCCACTCGAGCAGTTCTCGACGACATCGCCGAGCGCGACCGCGACATCAACGCGTTCTGCCTGGTCGACGAAGATCGAGCCCTGGAGCAGGCCCGCCGATCCGAGGAGCGCTGGCGCACAGGGTATGCAAAGGGACTGCTCGACGGGGTACCCATCTCGATCAAGGACATCTTCCTCACCAAGGACTGGCCGACGTTACGCGGCTCGCAGGCCGTCGACGCCGATCAGGCATGGGATGTCGACAGCCCCGTCACCGCACGACTTCGTGAGGACGGGATGGTGTTCGTCGGCAAGACGACGACACCGGAGATCGCGTGGAAGGCCGTGACAGACTCCGCGTTGTACGGGATCACCCGCAACCCTCACGACACGACGAAGACCGCGGGCGGATCGTCCGGCGGCAGTGCCGCCGCAGTTGCAGCCGGGTTCGGGCCATGTTCGGTGGGCACCGACGGAGGCGGAAGCATCCGCATCCCCGCGGCGTTCTGCGGTGTGGTCGGTTTCAAACCGACGCACGGGCGGATTCCGCTGTTCCCCGCCAGCCCGTTCGGTCCGCTTGCGCATGCCGGGCCCATCACCCGAACGGTGGAGGACGCGGCCTTGCTCACCGACATCCTGTCGCTGCCCGACCCCCGTGACCCGACCGCGCTCGCACCTCCCGTCATGACATTCCGTGGCTCACTGGACCGAGCGGTCGTCGGTCTCGATGTCGCGTACTCGAAAACGCTCGGCTACGTCTCGGTCGACCCCGAGGTTGGCGACATCATCGACCGTGCCGTGCGTCGGCTCGCTGATGCCGGCCTCGCCGTCACCGAAGCCGATCCCGGATTCGGCGACCCGCTCGAAGCCTTCGAAGTGCTGTGGGCCTCCGGCGCCGCCGCGATGCTGAAGAACTTCCCCGACGGCGCACGCGACAAGGTCGATCCGGGCCTGGCCCGAGTGTGGGAGCGCGGCGAAACACTCAGCGCCGTAGAGTATCTCGATGCTCGTGCCGTCGCCGCCGCCGTGGGCATCACCATGGGCACGTTCCACACGACGCACAATGTGCTGCTGACTCCTGCGGTACCGATACCGGCGTTCGAGGCCGGCTACGACGTGCCACCCGGGTCGTCGGCAACCACCTGGCCGCAGTGGACGCCGTTCAGCTACCCGTTCAACCTCTCACAACAGCCGGCGATCAGTATTCCGGCAGGCACTACATCGGCCGGGCTTCCCGTCGGACTCCAGATCGTGGGGCCGCGGCACTCGGACGACCTGGTCCTCGCAGTCGCACGGTTCGCGGAATATGCACTGGCCGCCTGAAGGGTTCATGACGCGCTCGGCGACAAAGGTATTCGAGTTTCCCGTCCTGCACTCAACGCTGTGCGCGATGCATTACCACAGGGGCCACAGTCAGAGGTCCTGACCGACCCCGAATACTCTCACTTTCGCGATACCGGCTGGTACTGCGCGATGGCGTGGCGAGTGACCGGTGACGTGAAAAGATCGGCAAATACCTCGACACTGGCGTCGATTCCGGGCTGGAGGCCACTGTTGAGCCAGATCTCGAACAGTCGCTTCTGCGCGGCCAGGACCTCGCGGGTGCAGCTGGACAATCCCGTAACCAGATCAGCAGTCGCGTCTTCGAGTTCGTGAGGGGCGACGATCCTGTTCACGAAACCGTAGGGCGCCAGGTCTGCGACCGAGTACATATCCGCGGTGAGGATGATCTCCTTGGCCTTGGACAGACCCCCGTAGTGGTGGAGAAGCGCCGCATCGACAACCGATGGGATACCGAGCTTCACCTCGGGCAGCCCGAACTCGACCTCAGGGTGCGCGATCCGGAGGTCCGCGGCGAGAGCCATTTCGAATCCGGCACCGAGGCAGTATCCGTTGATCATTGCGATGACAGGAACCGGGGCGAGTCTGATTGCGCCGACACAGTCGCGGACCTGAGAAATGATGCGGTGTGCTGTTTCCGGCGTTGCGTCCGCGAAGGTCTCGACATGCATGCCGGCGGAGAACGATCGGTCTCCGGAGCCAGTAAGGACGATCGCCCTGATTTCCGGACCGATTGATTCGACCGCTCCGGTAATGACCGGGAGATCTTCGACCTGGAGTGCGTTGAGGATCTCAGGTCGATCGAGAGTGATGCGGCGGGTTCCATCCTTGTCTGTGATGAGTGGCTGTCCCATGAGGACTCCTCCTTCTGTCCGGCGCGAGGGTGGGGTCGAATCGTCGGCCGCCATCCGAACGCGTCCTGCACCGACGCGCGCATGGACTCGAGATCCACCGCTTCTCCAATCCCGACTGGATCGAGCTCACCTCGAGTGAAGCATCAAGACGAGGGGACGACAAAGATCAGGACGTGTTCGGTCGGATCACCGAAACCTATGACGACAGGCCACGATACAAAACTCGATTTCGCACATGCCCTCCATCGACTCAATCGTCCGTCACCGATTATGCTATGTTGCATATAATAATTCCGACGATGAGGATGGGCTGATGCCGCTACTCGAACTGACGTACCCGAAAGGCGCCCTGACCTCCGAGGCACGCACCGGACTGGTCACGAAGCTGACCGAGATCCTGATGCATTGGGAGAGCGTCCCCGACACGCCGTTCTTCCGCGCCGCCACCTGGGTGCAACTACACGAACGCCCGGACTGGGCCGTCAATCAGGGCGGACAACGTGCCGAGCAGCCCCTCTACCTACTTTCGGCAACCGTCCCCGAAGGCGCCCTGAGTCAGCGCCGAAAGGCGGGCATGATCACGGACGCGACAGCGGCAATCCGCGAGGCCGACGGCGGCGATCCCGATCCGTACCGAATCTGGGTACACATCCACGAGATCCCCGACGGCAACTGGGGCGCCGGGGGCCAACCCATAATGTTCGCTGAGCTTCGGGCGGCTGCTGCACAAGCCCGCGCAGACCGGAATGGGAGCATTACGACCGACTGACTCGCGCGACAACAGAGGATGGTAGTGACGTCATGGCCCGTGGAACACGCGACAAGATGGTGGCGAGCGCAACCGAGGTCCTGCGGGAACGCGGACTGACCGGTACATCCTTCGACCGCGTACTGGAGCACTCCGGAGCACCCCGAGGTTCCGTCCGCCACCACTTTCCCGGTGGGAAATCAGAGATGATCCAGGCCGCCGTCGACAGGGCGGGTAACGAAGTGACCGCTCGACTGTCGTCGGCAATCGATCGCGGGGCAACGGCGGCGCAGCTCGTCGAAGGTGTCTGCGACTACTTCGGGAAATGGTTGCTCCGCAGCGACTACCACGCTGGGTGTCCTGTCGCGGCAGTCGCACAGGAAGGATACGGCGACCCCGCGCTCCGGGACAGCACAGCCGCGGCCCTTGGCCGATGGGTCGACATTCTCGCCTCATCACTTCGCGACGAGGACCGGTCCACGGGAGACGCGGACGAACTCGCTGCCATGTGCGTCGCCGCCATTGAAGGCGCGATCATGATGGCACGGGTTCAGCGCTCCCTCACACCTCTCGAAGCCACCAGCAAGCAGCTCCGAATACTACTCCACCGGTGAGCACGCGCTACCGCGTCTCATCGAAACTCGATGTAAGGCAATCAATATGACCGACAGCATGACCGAGGGGCGGCGCACTGCGGCCGCCCCCGACACCATCGACGGCTGCTTCAGACTCGACACCACCGAATTGGCCTCGGATGGCACCACATGGGAGACATTCACGCCCTCTGGGCATGCCGGCAGCCCCTGGGGCCCCGGGATCCAGCACGGAGGCCCGGTGGCGGGTCTGATGGCCCGAGCGATGGAGCGATGTCAACCACGGGACCGAACCCGGATCTCTCGCGTTACCGTCGAGATCTTGGGACCGGTGCCGCTGTCCGAGCTCAGAGTTCATGCATGGGTCGAGCGCCCCGGACGCAGAATCGAACTGGTTGCCGCCGAACTCCACTCGCGAAACTCCGACAACACATTCAGGCCCGTCGCCAAAGCCCGTGGGTGGCGACTCGTCAACACCGACACCCGAGAAGTTGCCCATCATGCCGATTCGGCCCTGCCCCCCACAGAGGACGGCGAGGCAGATGATCCCCGCTCGTTCCCTCTACCGGATTCCTGGCGGGTCGGATTCGTCAATGCCATCGATTGGCGCGTGGTGTCACCGATAGGAGTTCGCAATACCCCGACCTCGGCCTGGCTGCGGATGGCGAAGCCCCTCGTCGAAGGTGAGCCGACCAGCGACCTCACCCATGCGGTCGCACTCGCTGACCTCGCGAACGGGCTCGGCGCGCGTCTCGATCCCCATGAATGGACGTTTCTCAACACCGAGCTGTCCGTCCATCTGTTCGAGCCACCCCGAGGGTCATGGATCGGTCTCGAATGCGAAACCTCGATCGGACACGACGGAATAGCTATGAGCGCAGCCGTCATCCACACCCCCGCCGGACCCGTGGGACGCAGCACGCAGAACGTCCTGGTCGAGAAGCGTCCCGAGCGCGTGTAACCCCGCACCGCACCGGGCTTACAGCCTCAGCGGACCCAGCACCGACAAGAAGCGTGCACTGAATCTCTGGGACCACGCGCCCACATGCGCTAGCGGTACCCCAACCGTCGCGAAAGGCATACACCATGCGAGAACTCATATACACCGGACGCTGGACCGCCGAGTGGCGCGAAGCAGCAGATCCCAAAGTCGACGGCGCCGGTGAAGCGATCGTAGCTCCCATCGCGGCGACCACCTGCGACGTCGACTCTCAGATCCTCGCAGGCCGCGGCTTCATCGAACCACCCTTCGCGATCGGGCACGAATGCGTGGCGCAAGTGATCGACGTCGGAGACGAGGTCACCACGGTCCTGCCCGGCGACATCGTCGTCGTACCCTGGTCGATCAGCTGTGGCACATGCGACCGCTGCCGATCCGGACTCCACGCGCACTGCGCGAACGTACCTCACATGGCGATGTACGGCGCCCCGCTCGGTGGGTCATGGGGTGGGCTCTTCTCCGACCTCGTGAAGGTCCCCTACGCCGACGCCATGCTCGTCCCGCTGCCGCAGGGCCTCGACCCCATTGCGATGGCCTCCGCCAGCGACAATTGGTCCCTCGCCTGGCGACTCGTCGCTCCGCACGTCAGCTCCCGCCCGGACATGTCGGTCCTGGTCATTGCGCGTGGAAGCATCGGCCTCTATGTCTGCGACATAGCCAGAGCACTGGGCGTCGGGGACGTATTGTATGTCGACCCCGACGAAGGGCACCGAGCACTTGCCGAACAGTTCGGCGCGCGTACGCTTGCCGAGACCGCACCGATTCATCAAGGCTTCGATTTCGCCGTCGAGGCCACGGGACGGGTGGACCAGCTCGCGCTCGCGGCACAGTCCCTCAAGCCTGAAGGCTTCTGCGAGAGCGCCGGCAATCACTTCCAGCCCGGTGAACTTCCGTTGATCAACATGTATCTCAACAGCATGACGATGCGCATAGGACGGGACAACGTCCGATCCAACATTCCCGCGGCCCTCGAGCTGGCCGCAACCGGCAAGGTCGACCCCCGTGCCGTGGTCTCCCACGTCTTCGACTGGGAGGAACTTCCCGATCAATTGACCGAGCGGCACTCGAAGCCCGTCTTCGTTCGCAACCCGGATTCCGGCTCATAGGCCGGGCAGCGAGCATACGACCAGGTGGGTGTTCGGCGGCGACCCGGGGCGCTCGCTACGGAGTTTGCCCCGCTCACCTCGCTCGGGCGAAGGTCAGCGTCTCCCCCACCACCCCCTGTATCCACAGGTCGTTACATGCCACCGCGAGCTCGGGTAACCCGTCCTCGATGGCCGCGAACACGTTTCCCGGCACCCACCCGACGTCACCGTTGATCAGCAGGTTGTTGCGGCCATAGAACAGCGCCAGGTCGGTGGCGCCCTGCTCGTGGTGGGCCTCCGATCCCGGTTCGTACCCGTACGCGGGGTTGCCGATCTCCCACGGCTCGAAATCGAACAGGCACACATCACCGGGAATCGGTGTCACCGTAGGATTTTCACGATGCGGCGCGGTCGTGATTCGCGGGACGAGCGTATACAGCTCGTTGCGTGCGTATTTCGCGTGGAACGCGGCGCCGCTCTGCGGTAAGGCGTTCCACACCGCCTCGCATGTCAGCGGCGCCTCTGCGTCGAGGAGTCGTGCGCGGCAGGAGATGCCACGCTTGTCGAGCGTGATCGTGATGAAGCGGGCCACGGAACCTCCTGGACGCGATCAGACTTCGGCGAGCACCTCGGACCAGATGCCGAGGGCGTCCTCGACCTGCTCGGAGGTGACGATGAGCGGCGGAATCATCCGCACGACGTTCATGTATGCCCCGCAGGTCAGGAGCAACAGTCCCTTGCTCGACGCGAGTTTCTGTGCAGCCGCGGCGCGTTCGCGATCGGGAACCCCCTCGCCAGTGACGAACTCACTGCCCACCAGCAAACCGAGTCCCCGCACATCGCCTACTGCGTCGGTGGCACGTGAACGTGCCCCTTCGAGCAGTTCGGTGCCGCGTGCCGCGGCATTGTCGACGAGGCCTTCCTTCTCGATGACCTCGAGAGTGGCGATTGCGGCGGCGCACGCTACAGCGTTGGCGCCGTAGGTCCCGCCCTGGGATCCGGGCCATGCTTTGGCCATGAGCTCTTCGGATGCCGCGATACCGGACAGGGGGAACCCGCTGGCGAGGCCCTTCGCGATTGTGATCACGTCGGGCCGGGTGTCGAAGTGCTGGTGCCCGAAGAACTTTCCGGTGCGCCCGAATCCGGTCTGGATCTCGTCGAAGACGAGAAGGATGCCGTGCCGGTCGGCACGCTCACGCAGGCCTTGGAAGAAGCGGGTGTTGCCCGGAACGTAACCACCTTCGCCGAGAACGGGTTCGACGATGAACGCCGCGGTTTCGGCCGGTGAGGTGACCGTCGCGAAGAGGTAGTCGAGTTCTTTCAGCGCGAAATCGGTGGCTTGCTCCTCGGTCCATCCGTAGCGGTACGCGTTGGGGAACGGCGCGATGTGCACGCCACCCATCAGGGGGCTGAACCCCGCGGAGAATCGTGTACCGGAGGTGGTCATCGACGCGGCGGCGACGGTGCGGCCGTGGAATCCACCGTGGAACACGATCACGTTGGGACGTCCGGTGGCCTGGCGGGCCAGGCGCAGCGCGGCCTCGACCGCCTCACTCCCCGAGTTCGCGAAGAACAGCGAGTCGAGACCTTCGGGCAGGACGGCGCCGAGCCGTTCGGTGAGTTCGAGCAGGGGTTTGTGCATGACGGTCGTGTACTGGCCGTGGATCAGCGAGCCGATCTGTCGCTGTGCCGCTTCTACGACGTGCGGATGGCAGTGACCGGTGCTGGTGACACCGATTCCCGCTGTGAAGTCGAGGTATCTGCGTCCGTCGGTGCCGTAGATGTAGCTGCCGGCGGCGTGGTCGACGGTGACGGGCGTGGCTTGCTGAAGCAGTGGAGACAGTCGAGTCATGACAACCCTCCCGGGTTCGGCGACCGAGTTCGAATCCCAATCCTATTGTTGGATTGTTGACAATATGCATAACATGGGCGGAGACCGAAGGCAACGGACGAAAGGCATGCCATGCCCGATCAGGCGGTCACTCGGAACGACAAGCTCAGCCCTAACGAAGACGCAGCCATCCGCACGGTCCCGACGGGCCTCTTCATAGACGGTCGATGGCAGGACGCCGACCGCACGATGCCCGTCGTCGACCCGTCCACCGAACGGGAGTTGTGCTCGGTCGCCGACGCGAGCCCCGCCGACGGGATGCGCGCCCTCGACGCCGCGGCAGCCGCGCAGGATTCGTGGGCGCAGACGTCACCGCGTGAACGCTCGACGATCCTCGCGGACGCGTATCGGCTCATGATCGAGAATATCGATCGGCTCGCGCTGATCATGACACTCGAGATGGGTAAGCCGCTTGCCGAGGCACGCGGCGAGGTGAACTACGCGGCCGAGTTCTTCCGCTGGTTCGCCGAGGAGGCCGTCCGTATCGACGGCGGCTACATGCAGGCACCCGCGGGCGGATCGAGATTCCTCGTCACCCGACAGCCGGTGGGCCCGACCCTGCTCATCACCCCGTGGAATTTCCCGATGGCGATGGGCACCCGCAAGATCGGCCCGGCCATCGCCGCAGGCTGCACGAGCGTGATCAAGCCGGCGTCGCAGACACCGCTGTCGATACTCGCCCTCGCCGACCTGCTCAGCGAGGCGGGACTTCCGGCCGGGGTCGTCAACGTCGTCACCACGTCGCAGTCCGATGACGTGATGGCGCCGCTGATCCTCGATCCGCGCTCACGCAAGCTGTCGTTCACGGGATCGACCGGAGTCGGCAAACACCTGCTCGAACTGTGTGCGCGCACCGTCATGCGCACCTCGATGGAACTCGGCGGCAACGCGCCGTTCCTCGTCTTCGACGATGCGGATCTCGACTCCGCGGTCGACGGCGCGATGGCCGCGAAGATGCGCAACATCGGACAGGCCTGCACTGCCGCGAACCGTATCCTCGTCCAGCGCGGTGTCGCCGAGGAATTCACGAAGCGCCTCACCGAGCGTATGTCCGAACTGCCGATGGGCCGAGGTGTCGAGGACGGGGTGGTCGTCGGGCCGCTCATCAACCGCGCCGCCGTCGACAAGGTCAGCGAGCTCATCGACGACGCCGTTGCCCGCGGCGCGACCGTCGCCCTCGGCGGTACCCCCGTCGACGGACTCGGATACTTCTATCCGGCATCGGTGCTCACCGACGTCGCCGACGACGCGCAGATGTGCCACACCGAGATCTTCGGCCCGGTCGCGGCGATCAGTACTTTCGAGACCGAGGACGAAGCGATCCGACGTGCCAACGACACCCCGTTCGGGCTCGTGTCCTATGTCTACACCGAGAATCTGCGACGAGGGCTACGCGTGTGCGAAGCGCTCGAAGCCGGCATGGTGGGATTGAATCAGGGCGTGGTCTCCAACCCTGCCGCACCGTTCGGCGGGATCAAGGAGTCCGGTCTCGGGCGCGAAGGCGGCTTCACCGGAATCGACGAGTTCCTCGAAACCAAGTACATCGGTGTGGCGCTGTAACCGTACGGAACTGCGGTCGTTCGGCGCACACGAGGAGCTGCTCCCTGGCAGGATCGCTCCATGCCGGCCACGACGGTGGCGCGCGTCCGCGCCGAGTTGAATACCCACCCGGTGGGCCGCGCCCTCGAGCGCATTCTGGTGGGGCTCGGGCGCATCGAACTCGTCGACCGCTCGATGACGCTCGCTGCGCAGCTGTTCACCTCGGTTCTGCCCGTCATCATGGCCGCGTCGCTCCTCGTCGACACGTCCACAATTCGGGAGACCCTGCTCGCTCCGTTCGGAGTCGATCCCGATGCGCTCGTCCAGGACGGATTCGAGGTGACGTCGGAAGCGGCGGCGTTCGGCGCGGTGGGGCTGTTGATGGTCCTCATCAGTGGCACATCGTTCGCGCGTGCGCTCGGCAGGGTGTACGGCAAGATCTGGGATACGCCCGTGTTGCGCCTGTCCCATGCGTGGCGGTGGTGTGCGGTCCTGTTGCTGGTGGCGACCTCCGCGCTGGTCACCGGACTGATCCACCAACTCGGGTCACCGATCATCGCGCTGATCGCTCAGTGGTGCATGTGGGTCGGTGTCTGGACGACGTGCCCCACACTGCTCACGGCAGGCCTCGTTCCCACTCGAGTGCTGGTCGCCACCGGCCTTCTCACAGCAACACTGCTGACCGCTGTCAGCGTCGGAGGACGAATCGCACTGCCCCATGTCACCGCCAGTTCCGAAGCGCATTTCGGGACACTCGGGATCGTCTTCACCATCGTCGGGTATCTGTTCGTCGTCGCTATCGCGCTCGTTGCGTCACCGGTGATCGTCCAAGCGCTGATCGGCGACAACGACTCCGGAGATGTCGAGGCCGATCCATACTGAGTCGGTGTCCTTGTCCGGGATCACCGACCCTGTGCTGGATCTACCGCTGACCACGAGTGCAGCGGCGATCGTCTTCACCGCGGCTGCGGTCGTCGGGCTCGGCGTACTCGCCGCCAGGCGAACCAGGCGGTGGCTCGTCCTCCTACCTGTGCTCGGGTCATGTGCGCTGGTGGTCACGGTGGCGGCCGCAGTTGTGGTCGAGAAGCTGTGGCGGCCGTTTCCCGATCCCCTCCCGACGACGGTTTACGTGTGGTCGGGGATTGCGATTCTCGCTCTCACCCTCCTCGTGGGCCGTCTGCTGGCCCGCGATCGAGCCCGGCGCCATCTTCCCGTGGCGTGCGGGTTGATCGCGGCATGGCTGGTCGTCACGCTGGCTGCCGCAGGTCATATCAACGCCGTGTACGACGCGTACCCGACCGTCCGCGCGGCCTTGGGTGTGAACAGTTTCCGCACCGTATCGCTCGACTCACTGGAGTCGGCCAGGACGGTCCCGAGCGACACGTGGACGCCACCGCCTCGCCTACCGACGAGCGGCGCGGTGATCACCGCTCCGATACCGGGCGCGACCTCGGGGTTCGAAGCCCGCGCGGCGCACCTCTACCTTCCGCCCGCCTATTTCTCCGACCCCCGTCCGGAGCTACCGGTTCTGGTGCTGTTGGCAGGACAACCCGGCAGTACCGAGGACTGGCTCATCGGCGGCCGGCTCACCCAGACCATGGATGCGTTTGCCTCCGAACACAGCGGACTCGCACCGATCGTGGTGCTCGCCGACGGCACCGGAAGCCAATTCGCCAATCCCTTGTGCGTCGACTCACATCTCGGCAACGTCGCGACCTATCTGTCTGTGGACGTGCCCGCGTGGGTGCGCAACAACCTTCAGGTGGACACCGATCCGAGGGCATGGGCCATCGGTGGCCTGTCGTACGGGGGCACCTGCGCGCTGCAGATGGCGACGCTGCGGCCGGATGTCTACCCCACGTTCCTCGACATGTCGGGGCAGGGTGAGCCTACGCTCGGCGACCGCACCCGCACGGTCGACGAGGTGTTCGGTGGTGACGAAGCCGCCTTCGAGCGCATGAATCCCGCCGACCTGCTGGCCCATGAACGCTTCCCGGAGTCGGCCGGTGCATTCGTCGTCGGAAGTGACGACAGCGAATTCCGTTCCGGCATCGAACAACTCAAAGCCGCCGCGCAGGCTGCGGGTATGGATGTCCATCTCACCGAACTACCCGGCGGGCACAGTTTCGAGGCGTGGTCGGCCGGACTGGAGAAGGAGTTGCCGTGGCTCGGTCAGCGACTCGGCCTGACACACCCGTGACACACGTTCGACCGGTTGTCGCGCGCTACACGTCGATACTGCGAAGCGCTCCTGTCTCGCTCACGCTGCTTGCTGGACTCTGGATTCTCGGCGCGGTCACGGGAAGCATCCTGCGCGGCCCGTCGCGAGGTCTCGCCCACGACGTCTCGCTCGGAGTGTCGAGCTTCTCGGACGGGCATGTGTGGGTGCTCTGGACATCCGGGTTGTTCGCGTCGAGGCTCGCGGATTACCTTCTCGTCACCGCCGCCGTCCTGGCAGTTGCCGTTCCGGTCGAGAATCTCTGCGGTAGCAGGCGGTTCGCGATCGGCGCGGCCGTCACTCAGGGCGTGGGTGCAGCCGCAGCACTGGCGGTAGCACAGCTAGTCTCCACGTTTCCGAACTCGTGGGGAATCGCTCTCCACGGCCATCTGATCGAAGATCCACTTCCCTGGATCATCGGCACGCTCCTGACTGCCACCGCGGCGATGTCGACACTGTGGCGACGACGAATCCGCATGGTCGTGCTCGTCTTCCTGATCACCACCACGCTGTTTGCCGGTCACCTGCAAGACCTGACGCGCCTCGGCGCTGCTGTTGCCGGGTTGGTGCTGGGCCCCCTCCTCTTCCGGGGTCGTCCGCACGTCGCAACACTCGGCGGCACGATCAGAGAACAACGCACACTCGTCGCTCTCGTGGTCGCGGCCAGTGTGCTCGGCCCTGCGCTCGCCGCCTTCTCGCCACACGCCATCGGTCCGCTGTCGGCCCTGCGTGAGTTGTTCGGCCAGGTCCCCTACACGGCGCGCGAACTCGTGGACGTGTGTGACGATCCGGCTCTGGCCGACGAGTGCCGCAAAGGGCACCAGGCCCTCCGACTCTCGGGGTTCGGTCCGCTGGTCGCGAATCTGCTGCCCGCTGCGGTGTTGCTGGTGGGCGCGGAGGGTCTGCGGCGTGGACGCCGCGCCGCGTGGTTGCTCACGGTATGGGGACACCTCGCACTCATCGCTGCAGCGACGGCGAGTGCCGTGGTCCGAGCGACCGAGACGCGTTCGCTGGTGTACGGATATCACCGGCACGGATCGTTGTACCAGGAACTGGCGCCGTTGTCTGTGCTTCTCGCGGTCCTCGTGGTGCTTCTGGCGACGCACCGGTTGTTCCAGGTGCGTGCGCCACGCGGAACCTACCGGCGCGTGTGGCTCGGTACTGCCGCCGTGACCGCGGCGGCACTGGTCGTCTACGTAGCAGCAGGATCGCTTCTCGCCGGGAGCTTCGATCGCGACCCCGGTCCGGTGACGCTGCTACGCGACTTTCCTCGCCGGCTCGTACCGCCGGTGTATCTGCAGCTGTTCGACCCTCCGATATTGCCTGCGACGATTCCCGCGACGGTGCTGTTCGAATGGGTGGGTATCGTGGTCTGGGTCGTCTTCGCTGTGTTGATGTTCCGTAGCTTCACGATTCCCGTGCTCGGGCACTCCGCTACCGACGAGCAGCGGGTTCGTGCACTGTTGCGATCACCAGGAGGCGAATCGCTGTCATGGATGATCACGTGGCCCGGCAACAGCTATTGGTTCAGTGACGACGGTGCCCACACAGTCGCGTATCAGGTTCACTCGGGTATCGCCCTGACCACAGGGGACCCCGTCGGCGATCCGGCGACACGCGCCGACGCCGTCGATGCGTTTGCCTCGTACTGTCTACGTAACGGATGGACGCCATGCTTCTATTCGGTCGGCGAAGATCTCGCAGTCGTTGCGCGCAACCACGGCTGGAGTTGTGTGCAGGTCGCCGAGGAAACACTCCTCGACCTGCCGGAGCTCGCGTTCAAAGGCAAGAAGTTCCAGGACGTACGGACCTCTTTGAATCGCGCGACCAAACAGGGCATCGAGGCGCGCTGGACCACATTCTCCGAGGCTCCCCTGTCGGTGGTTTCACAGATCGTCGAGATCTCGGAAGAGTGGGTCGCCGACAAGGGGCTTCCCGAAATGGGTTTCACACTCGGAGGGCTGGAGGAACTGAAGGACCCGGAGATCCGCCTGCTGGTGGCACTCGACACCGACGGCCATATGCACGGTGTCACCTCGTGGATGCCGGTGTTCCGCGACGGCACGCTCGTGGGGCTCACACTCGATTTCATGCGACGGCATTCCGACGGGTTTCCGCCGGTGATGGAGTTCCTCATCGCGTCGGCTGCGCTGTCTGCCCGCGAGGACGGACTCGAGTTCCTCAGCTTGTCCGGTGCCCCGCTCGCCAGTGCGGCGGACGAGTCCGGTGGCGATGAGCGGGGTGCACTCGACGACCTCCTGAACCTGCTCGGTCAGGTTCTCGAGCCCGTGTACGGGTTCCGGTCGCTCTTGTCGTTCAAAGCCAAGTTCCAGCCCCGCCATCGCCCCATGTACATGGTGTTTCCCGACTCCACGGCATTGCCTCGGATCGGGCTCGCGGTCGGCCACGCGTACCTGCCGAACATGTCGTTCGAGCAGGGACGGCAGCTCATGTCACGGATATTGCAACGCTGACCGCAGTCGTCGAACGGCGTTCGATCGTTGCGAGAACAGCATTCTCAGGCGCAATCCAGGCAGATGTTCTCTTCCTGGTCCGACATGCGATTGCGATGCTGGACGAGAAAGCAACGCGTACAAGTGAATTCGTCTGCCTGGCGAGGAACGACACGGACGGTCAGTTCCTCACCGGACAGATCCGCACCGGGAAGCTCGAACGATTCAGCGGTGTCGGCTTCCTCGACGTCCGCCACCGCCGCCTGTGCGGTGTTGCGGCCGGGACCCAAAATGTCGAGCGGTTCATCATTGTTCTGTTCGACCCTGGGGCGGTCGTAGTCGGTTGCCATGGGCTCCTCCCATTCATGCACGATTGGCGGCTGTACCTGGTCTTGGTTGACCGATGGTAGAGCACAACACGCTCGGGGGAGGATTTATGCCCGATCACATGATGATTTCACAATCGTCAGCTGCCGCCGGAGCAATCCCCCGCCCGACGCCCTGGCCGCCTCCGGTGATCAGCGCCACTCGCCCTCTCAGTCCCGGCATCCGGATCCCCGTGCCGACGCCGCGAGCTCGTCGACGCCTGTGATAACCGCACTGTCGGCTCCACGGGCAGAATCAACAGCTCCGAACGCGGACGCGGGGTCCAGGACACAGTGCGTGCGCCCGTACACGGTGTACATACATCGATTGCAGTGTGTGCAGTACGTCTGCTTGGACCGGTCTGTTCGAATCGCCTCCACCAGATTCGGCTCACGAAGCAGAGCTCGCCCCATAGCGACGAAGTCGAATCCCTCAGCCATCCCAGTGGTCATGTGGTCGAAGTCGGTGATGCCACCCAACAGGATCAGCTTGGTGTTCTTCATCAACGGAACGAACTGTCGCGCGGATTCGAGCATGTAGAGGTCGTGATAGGGGAACTCCCCAAGGATCTTCTTTCCCAGGAGCAGGACACCGGTCTTCCACGGCTGCGGCATCACGGCAGCGAAGTCGTCCACCGGGACATCCCCGCGGAACAGGAACATCTGACGCACCACCGACGACCCCTGGGTCAACTCGAGTGCATCCAGGGTGCCGTCCGCATCGAGCAACTGTGCGGTCCGCAGCGATTCCGACACACCGATTCCACCGCGAATTCCGTCGTCCATGCTGATCTTGGCCGTGACGGCGATGGCGCTACCGACTCGCGTACGCACTGCATCCGCGATCTCCCGGACGAATCGGGATCGGTTGTCGATGTCGCCACCGTATTCATCGCGACGTCGATTGAACAGAGGACTCAGAAACGAGCTGGGTAGATAGTTGTGACCGAAGTGCAGTTCGACGGCGTCGAAGCCGGAGTCGACGGCGATTGCTGCCGCGTCAGCGAAACGCTGTACGACGTCGGTTATTTCACGGCGTGAGATCGCCCGGCAGTACTCCAGCGCGGTCGGGTTGACCATCCTGCTCGGCGCCACCGCGGTGACCCCGGTGATCTTCTTGGATGCGACCGGACCGGCGTGTCCGAGTTGGGCCGAGATCGCGGCGCCTTCGGCGTGGACGGCCTCGGTCAGGCGCTGTAGGCCCGGCACCGCATTCCGTGTCATGAGGATCTGGCCGGGCGCACTGGCGCCCTCCGAACTCACGCAGCAGTAGGCCACTGTTGTCAGGCCCACGCCTCCTCGGGCGTACGCGACATGGAAGTCGATCAGATCCTGCGTGACGAGGCCGTCGGGAGACCGCCCCTCGGACGTGGCCGCCTTGATGATCCTGTTGCGCAGCTGTATCGGCCCCAGCTGTGCTGGGTCGAAGGGGTCCGGCGGGGTAATCGAGGGCATACATTGAACCTTTCGTCGTGACAAGGCTCACCATGTATGCCGCGGGCCACCCGCGACAGAGTGCTCCCGCCCAATGGAAGCGGCGACAGCAGATCAGCGACGGGAGCGGAGTTCGACGATCAGGAGACACCGCTCGCTTCAGGCAATCAGAGCCAGGTGTCCTCGGATGCAGTGGTGAGAAACGCTTCGAGGTCATCGCGCCACGGCGCCGGGGTGGTCTTCTCCGGTTCGATACCCGTGTACTGACCGCGGTAGAAGAGCAACGGCCTGCCCAGCTGCTCTCCCACTTCACTCAATGAGGAGACCCGGCCGAACACCACCCAGTGGTCGCCGCCGTCGTGCACTGTCTCGACGGTGCAGTCGATGTGCGCGAGCGACCCGGCGAGAATGGGCGAGCCGAGCGGCGACGACGCCCACTCGACACCCGCGAACTTGTCCGGTTCCTTCGACCCGAAGCGGGCGCACACGTCCTGCTGGTCTTCTCCGAGCACGTTCACACAGAACCGGCCGCTGCGTTCGATCGCCGACCACGAGCGGGATTGCTTCGTAGGACAGAAGAGGACGAGCGGCGGGTCGAGCGACAAGGCTGCGAACGACTGGCAGGCGAATCCGACGGGCGCGTCGTCGTCGACAGTGGTGATGATGGTGACGCCGGTGCAGAACTGCCCGAGGACGGTGCGGAACGTCCTCGGGTCGAGGGGCGCGACCCCCTGCGGCTCGAACGCACCGGCGCCACCGTCTGTCGGGGCACTCATTGCGTGAACCCCACCGAGAAGTCGTGCCCCCACAGGCTCACAGCAGTCGATTCCCGGGCGATCCAACCCTCGTCTTCGACCTGCAATCCTTCACAACCGAATTCGACGTCGAATCCGCCCGGTGTCTTCATGTAGAACGAGAGCATCTTGTCGTTGACGTGACGGCCGAGGGTCGCCGACATCTTGACCTTCTTGCGCAGTGCCCGGTCGAGCCCGAGACCGACGTCGTCGGAATTCTCGACCTCGATCATCAGGTGCACGATGCCGCTGGGTGTGGGCATCGGCATGAACGCGAGGCTGTGATGACGCGGGTTGCATCCGAAGAATCGCAGCCACGCAGGCTTGCCGTCGGCCGGCCTGCCCACCACCTGTGGAGGCAGACGCATCGAGTCGCGCAGGCGGAAGCCGAGGACATCGCGGTAGAACCGCAGCGACTCCTCGTCGTCGCGGGTGGAGAGCACGACGTGTCCGAGGCCCTGCTCGCCGGTCACGAACTTGTGCCCGTACGGACTGACCACACGACGGTGTTCGAGCGCGGCGCCGTGGAACGCCTCCAACGTATTGCCGGACGGATCCTGGAACACGATCATCTCGTCGACGCGGCGGTCGGCGAGCTGCTCCGCAGTGCCTTCCTTGAACGGGACCCCGGCGGCCGACAGGTTGTCGCGCACCGTCTGCAGGTCGCCGGCATTCGCCGTCTCCCAGCCCGACACCAGCAGGTGGTCGGTGTCGTGCGGCTCGATGACGAGCCGAGCCGGGAAGTCGTCCATGCGCAGATACAGGGCGTCGGGGTTCGTACCCTTGCCTTCGACCATGCCCAGGACCTTGAGACCGTAGTCGCGCCACGCGGCCACGTCGGTCGCGCCGATACGCAGATACGCGAGGGACCGGATCGACATCATTTACCTCCGTCGGTGAGGAAATCCGCCGTGATCCGGTTGAATTCCTCGAACTTCTCGAGTTGCGCCCAATGCCCGCAGCCACCGAAGACGTGCAGTTGTGCGCGCGGGATCATCTTGAGTGCCACGAGCGCGCCGTCGAGTGGATTGACGCGGTCTTCCCGCCCCCAGATGAGCAGGACGCGCTGCCGGAGCTTGTAGGCGTCGCGCCAGAGCATACCGAGTTCGAAGCCGCTGCTGGAGAACGACTTCCCCATCGCTTTGGCGGCGGCGAGTGATTCGGGGGCGCTGGCGGCTTCGAATCGCTCGTCGATCAGTTCGTCGGTGACGAGTGACTGGTCGAACACCATGATCCGAAGGAAGGCTTCGAGGTTCTGACGCGTGGGCTGGTAGCTGAACTTGCCGAGATTGCGGACTCCCTCGGTCGGGTCGGGGGCGAACAGGTTGACGCTGAGCCCGCCCGGACCCATGAGGACCAGCCGACCGGCACGGTCGGGGAAATCGAGAGCGAAACGCACGGCCGCACCGCCGCCGAGGGAGTTACCGAGCAGGTGGACGCGCTCGATACCGAGGTGGTCGAGCAGGGCCTTCAGCGCGGTCGAACTGTGCACGAAGTACTGCGGGTGCTCGGTGGGCTTGTCGGACTTGCCGTATCCCGGCTGATCGACACAGATGACGTGGAACTTCTCCGCGAGCACGGGAATGTTGCGAGAGAAGTTCGACCAGCCCGACGCGCCCGGGCCACCGCCGTGCAACAGCACGATCGTCGTGTCGTTCCCGACGCCTGCCTCGTGGTAGTGCAGGCGCAGATCGTCGCGGACCTGCGCGAAGCGGGACGTCGATTCGTAGGTGATCTCTTGCGTTGCAGTCACGGGCGGTCCTTAAACCATCGTGTCGGTGAGAGGAAGACCGAATTCGGCGCCGCCGAACATGACGTATGCGCGTTCGGCGTCGTTGGCGGCATGCACACGACCGGCGTGAGCGTCGCGCCAGAATCGTTGAATGGGTGTGCCATTGGCGAGCGCGGTGGCGCCCGAGTTCTCGAACAGTCGGTCGATCGAGGCGATGGCGCGGCCGGTCGCGCGCACCTGGTCGCGACGGGCGCGCAGGCGGAGCTCGATCGGAACGTCCTTGCCTTCGAGGAGATAGGCGTACTCGTCCGCGACATTGCCCGAGAGTTGCCGCCACGCGGCGTCGATGTCGCTGGATGCCTCGGCGATGCGGATCTTCGCGAACGGGTCGTCCTTGGCCTTCTCCCCCGCGTAGGCGGCGCGCACCCGCTTGCCCTGGTGCTCGACGTGGGCGTCGTAGGCCCCGTAGGCCATGCCGACGATCGGGGCGGAGATGGTCGTGGGATGGATGGTTCCCCACGGCATCTTGTAGACGGGCGCGGTGTTCCGCTCGAGTCCGGGCGAGGCCAGATCGTTCATCGTCTTGAAGCTCAGGAAGCGGTGTCGCGGAACGAACACGTCCTTGACCACGACGGTGTTGGAGCCCGTTCCACGCAGCCCGACCACGTTCCACACGTCATCGATCTCGTACTCCGAGCGCGGTATCAGGAAGCTACCGAAGTCGACGGGGCGCCCGTCCTTGATGACCGGGCCGCCGACGACGACCCAGGTCGCGTGATCGCTGCCCGACGACCACGCCCAGGCACCGTTGACCTTGTAGCCGCCGTCGACGACCTCGCCGGCGCCCATCGGCGCATACGACGAGGAGATGCGCACATCGGTGTCCTCACCCCAGACGTCTTCCTGCGCCTGCTGGTCGAACAGTGCGAGGTGCCAATTGTGGACACCGATGATTCCGGACACCCAGCCGGTGGATCCGCAGGCACTCGCGATGGTGCGCACCGCGGTGTAGAAGGTGACGGGGTCGGCTTCGTATCCACCCCACTGTGCCGGTTGCAGAAGTTTGAAGAAGCCGGACTCCTGGAGCGCCTTGATCGAACCATCGGGGATGCGGCGAAGATCCTCGGCTTCCTGCGCGCGTTCCCGCAGGCTGGGCAGCAGAGCGTCGATCCGCTGCAGTACCTCGTGGCTGTCGTGGTCACCCACTGGACACTCCCGTCTGTTCAGGAATTGATCGCTTGGTTCGAGACTAGAACATGTTCTTATTTGTGTCGAGACCGGACGAGTTCCGTGGCATCACAGGTTTCACGGGGACCAAAGTCCTCGTTCCCTTTCGATCGCGGGGGAAATTCTATAACGTGTTCTACTAAGAGATCCGGAAGGAAGTGAGCGGACATGGCACAGATTCGCGAGATCGACGTCGGAGAGGCGCGGACCCGGTTCGCGCGGGGTTGGCACTGCCTCGGACTGAGTCGCAGTTTCAAGGACGGCAAGCCGCACTCCGTCGAGGCCTTCGGCACCAAACTCGTGGTCTGGGCCGACAGCAACGGCGAGATCAAGGTGCTCGACGGCTACTGCCGGCACATGGGTGGCGACCTGTCGCAGGGCGAGATCAAGGGCGATTCGATCGCGTGTCCGTTCCACGACTGGCGCTGGGGCGGCAACGGTAAATGCACCGACATCCCCTACGCGCGACGCGTCCCCCCGCTCGCCCGCACTCGCGCGTGGACCACGATGGAGAAGCACGGCCAGCTGTTCGTGTGGAACGATCCGGAGGGCAATGCGCCGCCGGAGAACGTCACGATTCCCGAACTCGAGCAGTACGGGACCGACGAGTGGACCGACTGGACGTGGCATCAGATCCTCATCGAGGGGTCCAATTGCCGCGAGATCATCGACAACGTCGTCGACATGGCGCACTTCTTCTACATCCACTACGCCTTCCCCACGTTCTTCAAGAACGTCTTCGAAGGACACGTCGCGGAGCAGTACCTCAACACCCGCGGACGTCCGGACAAGGGCATGGCCACCCAGTACGGCATGGAATCGAAACTCGAGTCGTACGCGGCGTATTACGGTCCGTCCTACATGATCAATCCGCTGAAGAACAACTACGGCGGATACGAGACCGAATCGGTGCTGATCAACTGTCATTACCCGATCACCCACGACTCATTCATGCTGCAGTACGGCATCATCGTCAAGAAGCCGACGGGCATGAACGCAGAGCAGACCGACATGCTGGCCGCCAAACTCACCGAGGGTGTCGGTGAGGGATTCCTGCAGGACGTCGAGATCTGGAAGAACAAGACCAAGATCGAAAATCCGCTGCTGTGCGAAGAGGACGGCCCGGTGTACCAGCTGCGTCGCTGGTATGAGCAGTTCTACGTCGACGTCGCCGACGTCACCGACAAGATGACCGGACGCTTCGAATTCGAGGTCGACACCGCTAAGGCCAACGAGGCCTGGGAAGCGGAGGTCGCCGAGAACATGGCCCGCAAGGCCGCTGAGGCCGAGAAGAAGCAGGACTCGGAGGTCTGACGATGAGCGCCTCGACCCGACGCAGCACGTGGGCCAAGTCTCCGAGTTTCGCGGACCAGCCGGAACGGGTCGAGGCGATCGCCGCCCAGACCGCCATCGACAAGATCAACTACCTGGATTCGGGCCTGAGCGAGGTCGAATGCCGCAGTTGTGACACCTGTGTCCTGGTGCGCAAGAACAGCTTCCGTCAGACGAGCGTGCAATGGCAGAGCGATCCGAACGTGACATGCCCCGTCTTCCGGGACACCGACCGTGCCAGTGCGCCTCGCGAGGGCTGCCCGAATCTGCGGGCCAGCATCGAGCAGGCCGTGCTCGACGGTTCGCTGAACATCGCCAGGTAACCCCCGCGGCAGCAGGTCACGCTGCGATCCAGCCTCCACCGTCGGCGTTGATCGTCTGACCGGACAGCCAGTGACTGTCGTCGGAAGCGAGGAACACGACGATCGGGGCGACATCCTCGTACGGGTCACCGGGGCGGCCGTACACGTTGTCCTTGAAGGCTTCCATCGCGTACTTCTGCATCTCCGGAAGCTGCTGATCCATCGTCGCGGTGGCGTTGTCCGTGAACCCACCCGGGCAGATCGCGTTCACCCGGATATTGTATTCGCCCCACTCGCGTGCGACCGTACGGGACAGTGCACGGACCGCCTCCTTCGAGGGCGAGTACGTGGCGCTCAGCCGGGGGCTCTCCTGACCCCATCGCGAGCCGAAGTTGATGATGGACGCGCCCGCGCCCGGCTTGTTCTTCATGTTCGGGAAGCACAGCTTCATCATGTGCCACGCGGAGAACACGGAGATCTCGAGTTCCGTCTTGAAGTCCTCGATGTCCAGGTCGAGGAACGGCTTGAGCGTCGTCTTGTGCACATTGTTCACCAGGACGTCGACCGTGCCGAGTTCCTCCACGGTCCGGTCCACGAATGCCTTCAGGCTGTCGTACGAGGTGACGTCACAGCCGACCGCCACCACGCGTGCGCCCTGCTCCTCGCACAGCCGCTTGGTCTCCTGCAGCTTCTCCTCCTGGATGTCGCAGATGGCCACGTCGGCGCCCTCCGCGGCGAGACGGACCGCCTCGTACTTGCCCAGTCCGCTCGCCGCCCCGGTGATGATGGCCACCTTGCCGTCTACCTTGCCCATGCGCTTCCCTTCTCGTGATGTCGACGGGCCGATCCGAGCGGCACCGCCTCTCGGGGGCGAACGTAGGTGCTTAACAGCGTTAAGCCGTACTCTGAGTCGGTGGTCAGAGGGAAACGGACACCCACCGCGCGAACACGCGTGCGAAGAACAACGATCCGGGATGTCGCCGATGCCGCCGGAGTTTCCACGGCCACCGTCAGTTACGTACTCAACGACACACCGAACCAGACGATCACAGCTGCGACACAGGACCGCGTGCGCGCCGCGGCCGACGCGCTGGGTTACCCACCGCGCACCGTGACGTCCCCCTCCGAGGTCGTCGCCTCACCGGTCGTGCTGCTGAACGTCGGCACGGACGTCATCGGCACGAGCATCGGTCGCTTGATCCGCACGATGCAGGAGGAGTTGCGCCGACACGACCGCACCCTCGTCGTGATCTCGGAGGGCCGCGACGCCGCGCAGGACCTTCGGAGAAAACTCGGACCGCTTGCCGTGGTGGATCTCTCCCAGCTACCCGACGATCTCCGTGACGACCACATCTGGGGAGCGTTTCGCGGTCACCAGGCCGGATTCCCGTTCCATACCCGGCTGCAACTGCAGCATCTCGCCGAGCACGGCCACCGGCACGTCGCCCTCGCCATCCCCGCCGAAGGAACCGGCTCGTTCGGCCGTGCCCGCATCGCCGACGCCCACCGCGCCGCTCTCGATCTCGGATTGGCTCCGCTCACCGTCGTTCGGGTGTCGATGGACCCCGATCCCCGGGCGCGCACCGAATCGGTGCGCACTCTCGTGCAGGAGTCGGACGTCACCGCGGTCGCGTCGCTCAACGACGCCGTCGCCCTGTCCGTGCTCTCGGTGATGACGCAACTCGGGTACCGCGCTCCGGAAGACCTCGCAGTCATCGGATTCGACGACGAGCACCAGGAAAGTCTGTGGGAACCCGAACTGACGACGGTCCGGATCGACACCGCCGCCTATGGGCGGCGCGCAGCGCGGCTGGCGGTCGACGCGACCACCCGAGACTGGACCGAAGCGCCGTCCACGATCGTTCGGCGAGCGTCCGCCTGATTCAGCCCGGCGCCCCCGTTCCTCGGCGGCGGGAACCTTCACCCATTTGTGAAACGTGTATCGAGTCGCACCGTGCTCGCGATTCTCCGTCCCGTCCAGACAATCCGGCCGGAAAGGATGGACTCGACAGAACCAATTCTATAACGTGTTCTATATGACTGAGCAGGAGTACGACATCGTCGTCGTCGGCAGCGGCGCCGGCGGAATGACCGCCGCCATCACCGCAGCCAACAAGGGTGCGAGTGTCGTCGTGATCGAGAAGGCCGCCTGCTACGGCGGTTCGAGCGCCCGCTCCGGCGGCGGCGTATGGATCCCCAACAACGACGCCCTGAAGGCGGCCGGTGTCGAGGACACCCCCGAGGCCGCACGCACCTACCTGCACAGCATCATCGGCGACGTCGTTCCCGCCGAGAAGATCGACACGTACATCGACCGCGGCCCTGAGATGCTGTCCTTCGTCCAGAAGCACAGCGCCCTCGAACTGCAGTGGGTCCCCGGATACTCCGACTACTACCCGGAGGCCCCGGGCGGACGCGCCGGTGGCCGTTCGGTCGAGCCGAGCCCGTTCGACGGGCGCCGCCTCGGCGCAGACCTCGCCACCCTCGAACCCGACTATGCGCGGGCGCCGAAGAACTTCGTCATCACCCAGGCCGACTACAAGTGGCTCAACCTGTTGATGCGCAATCCTCGCGGACCGCTGCGCGCCGCGAAGGTCGGCGCGCGCTTCGTGTGGGCGAATCTGACCAAGAAGCACCTGCTCGTCCGCGGTCAGGCGCTCATGGCGGGCTTGCGTATCGGTCTCCGCGACGCGAATGTCCCCTTGCTGCTGAACACCGCCCTGACCGACCTCCTCGTCGAGGACGGCGTGGTGCGCGGCGTCAAGGTGATCTCGGACGGCGAAGAACGGATCATCCGCGCCGGCAAGGGTGTCGTCCTCGCAAGTGGCGGCTTCGATCACAACGACGAGATGCGCAAGGAATACCAGCGCGCACCGATCGGCACGGAGTGGACCGTCGGAGCCAAAGCGAACGAGGGCGACGGCATCCGAGCCGGCCAATCCATCGGCGGTGCAGTCGATTTCATGGACGATTCCTGGTGGGGTCCGTCGTTCCCGCTCACCGGCGGCCCGTGGTTCGCACTGTCGGAACGGAGCCTTCCCGGCTGCATGATGGTCAACAGTGAGGGCAAGCGGTTCGTGAACGAATCCGCCCCGTATGTCGAGGCGACGCATGCCATGTACGGCGGACAGTACGGCCGCGGCGAGGGACCGGGCGAGAACATCCCGGCATGGATGGTTCTCGACCAGCGTTACCGCAACCGGTACACCTTCGCCGGGATCACACCCGGACAACCGTTCCCGAAGCGATGGTTCAAGGCCGGAGTGATGGTCAAGGCCGACACCATCAGTGAGCTCGCCGAGAAGATCGGCGTTCCGGCGTCTGCGCTCTCCGAGACCGTCGAGCGATTCAACGGTTTCGCCCGCTCGGGCAAGGACGAGGACTTCGGTCGCGGCGAGTCGAAATACGACCACTACTACGGCGACCCCCGCAACAAGCCCAACCCCAGCCTCGCGGAGATCGGCAAGGCTCCGTTCTACGCAATCAAGGTCGTTCCGGGCGACCTCGGCACCAAGGGTGGTCTCGTCACCGACGTCGACGCCCGCGTCCTCAAGGAGGACGGCACAGTGATCGACGGCCTCTACGCGACCGGCAACGTCAGCTCCCCCGTGATGGGTCACACCTACGCCGGCCCCGGCGCCACCATCGGACCGGCCATGACCTTCGGCTACCTCGCTGTGCTCGACATCCTCCGCAGGAACGGGAACCATTCAGCGGAAGACGCCGTCGCCGATACCGCCGATCACGCTTAGGCTGCCCACCCGGCGCCGAAGTGCGGCCCGGTCGCGAAGAAAGGACCCCCGTGCCCATCGACCCCTCAGTCGCCCTCGGCGCATCGCTCCCCATCCAGGAATTCTCGTGGAGCAGCAGTGACGTCCAGCTCTACAATCTCGGACTCGGTGCCGGCGCCCGCCCCACCGATGCCGGCGAGCTGCGCTACCTGCGCGACGGTGATCCCCAGGTACTCCCCACATTCGCGACGGTAGCCGCGACATTCCACGACACGGAACCGCCGAAGGTGTCCTTCCCCGGTGTCGAGATCGATCTGGCGAAGGTCGTGCACGGCAGCCAGGAAGTGAAGGTCCACGCGCCCATCCCGGCATCCGGCAAAGGCCGCACCACCACTCGCATCGCCGAGGTGTGGGACAAGGGCAAGGCCGCAGTCATCGTGCAGGAATCCGTCACCGAGGATCTCGACGGAAACCCGCTGTGGACCGCCCGGTCGTCGATCTTTGCACGCGGAGAAGGCGGCTTCGGCGGCGAACGCGGACCGTCGGAGGCCGTCGCATTGCCCGACCGCGCCCCGGATGCCGAGTTCGACGTCCCGACGCTGCCTCAGCAAGCGCTCCTGTACCGCCTCTGCGGTGATCGCAACCCACTCCACTCGGATCCGGAATTCGCGAAGGCCGCCGGGTTCCCGGCGCCGATTCTCCACGGCCTGTGCACCTACGGCACGGTGTGCAAGTCGATCGCCGACCACCTTCTCGATTCCGACGCGACACGTGTCGCCGGGTTCCGTGCCAAGTTCGCCGGCGTCGTGTTCCCCGGTGAGACACTGCGCGTACGCGTGTGGAAGAGCGGGAAACAGCTCCTTGCCACTGTCGCTGTCGCGGACCGAGACCTTGCACCAGCCCTGGCCGATGTGGTGCTCACCATCGCGTGAGTTCCACCCTCCCGGAAAGATGCTCTATACATGACAATTCGAGATTCCGCTCCGCGTCTGTCCCGACGAGGCTTCCTCGCCGCCGGCGCCGGCGCTCTGGCCGCGACCGCTGTCGGCGGCTGGACACCCGCGCACGCGATTCCGTTCGGATCTTCCGACGCGACGCTTCCGGCGCCGCCGTCATTCCCCGAGGGCATCGATCTGTACCAGCAGGCGTACCAGAACTGGTCCAAGGAGATCATGCTGGACTCGATCTGGACGTGTGCACCGAACAATGCCGATGACGTAGTGCGGCTGACGAATTGGGCCCACGAGAACGGATACACCATCCGTCCACGAGGTGCGATGCACGGCTGGACGCCACTCACGATCGTCAACGGCGCTCCGGTCGACCGGGTGATCCTCGCCGACACCATGCTTCATCTGAACTCCGTGAGCGTGAATCCGGGTGGCAACCCGGCGACCGTGACGGCCGGGCCCGGCGCCACACTCGATGCGATCACCTCGGCATTGCAGGATCACGGACTCGGGTTCGCGAACCTGCCCGCACCCGGCGTCCTGACGATCGCAGGATCGCTCGCGGTCAATGCTCACGGAGCAGCTCTTCCGGCCGACGGTGAAAGCAATGTTCCGGGACATACTTTCGGCTCGCTGAGCAACCTCGTCACCGAGCTGACCGCAGTCGTGTGGGACGGCAGCAGGTATGCGTTGCGTACCTTCACCCGCGCAGACCCCGATATCACCGCGCTTCTGACACACCTCGGTAGAACGTTCCTGACGTCGGTCACACTCCAGGCCGGGCCCAACTACAGGATGCGGTGCCAGAGCTACACCGACATCGACTGGCGCGAACTGTTCTCTCCTGCAGGCGCTTCGGGTCGGACATTCGAATCGTTCGTGAGCAGCACAGGCCGAGCCGAGGCAATCTGGTATCCGTTCACCGAGAAGCCGTGGATGAAAGTGTGGTCGCTCGCTCCGGAGAAACCGGCCGAGTCCCGCGAAGTCACCGGACCGTACAACTACCCGTTCTCCGACAACGTTCCTGAGCCGATCACCGATCTGCTCGGGCAACTGACGGGTGGAAACCCCCAGATTGCCCCGCTTTTCGGCCAGACCTACTACGGCGTGACCGTTGCGGGCCTCGCCGCGACGGCCTCGTCGGACATCTGGGGCTGGTCGAAGGACCTGCAGTTCTACATCAAGGCCACCACTCTGCGTCTGACCGAAGGCGGTGGCGCGGTGCTGACCAACCGCGCCAACGTCGCCACCGTCATCCATGATTTCACCCAGTGGTTCAACGAACGGATCGAGCACTATCGCGGTCTCGGCCAGTACCCGCTCAACGGTCCCGTCGAGATTCGTTGCTGCGGTCTCGATCAGTCATCCGACGTGCGCGTGCCGTCTGCGGGCCCGCCGACGATCGCAGCGACACGTCCGCGCCCGGACAAACCCGAGTGGGACACCGCGATCTGGCTGAATGTGCTGGGCGTTCCGGGCACACCCGGCATGTTCGCGTTCTATCGCGAGATGGAGCAGTGGATGCGTCAGCGCTACAACGGCGGTGATTCGACTTTCCGTCCCGAGTGGTCGAAGGGCTGGGCGTTCGGACCCGAACTGCCGTATACGGACGACCACATCATCACCCAGGGCCTGCCCGATACCTATCGCGAAGGTGTTCCGGCCGATGAGAACTGGGACAGTGCGCGGGCGGTGTACAACCGGCTCGATCCGCATCGGGTCTACAGCAACACGTTCATCGACCGTCTGCTGCCCTGATCATTGACCTTTGCTAAGGTTCGCAACCATGCGAAGCTTGCGACCTGTGATCGGTGCTGCAGCGGTTCCACTGCTCGTGGTGGCGGGTGGTGCGACGTTCACAGGTATAGCGTCCGCACTGCCCGACACGGGCTCGGTGGTCGCACCGGCCGGCGCCGACACCGAGGTCACGTTCGACGCTTCCGGAACCACCTTCCACGGCAGCCTGCGCACCCCCGAGGGCGACATCAAGGGCGCGGCACTGCTGTTGCCGGGCAGCGGAGTCACCGACCGCAACGGCAACCAGGCACCGTTGATGGTGGCCGACACCCTGCTTCGCGTCGCCGACTCGCTCGCCGCCCACGGGATCGCGAGCCTACGCTTCGATAAAATCGGCGCGGGTGCCACCGGCCTCGGGTCGTACGCGCCCGAGACCGGAAAGGTGTACGGGTTCACCGATCAGGTCGATCACGCTCAGGCTGCTGCCGAGTTGCTCTCCGAGCGCACCGGATTTGCGGCCGACGACATCCTGGTGCTGGGGCACAGCGAAGGCGGCCTGACCACGCTCGCACTCGCGCAACGCGGGGTCGGCGACGGCTACGGGTTGCTGGCACCGCTGTCGATGCGTTACCTCGACCTTCTGAACGGGCAGCTCGAGGCCGTCGCGAACTCGGGGCAGCTCGACGAGGCCGCCGCCGAGCAACTCCGCAACGACCTGCCCCGCACCATCGAGTCCCTCCGCACCTCCGGCACCGTGCCGGATGGTCTGAGCCCGATCATGGAGCAGTTCGGGTTCAACGACTACAACGCGACGTTCCTCGCCGAGGCCGACGCACTGAATCCACCCGATCTCGCCGCCTCGCTGCCCTCCGGCGTCCCCGTCCTGCTGACGTGCTCCGACAAGGATCTGAACATCAGCTGCGATCAGATCGCGCCGCTGCGTGCATCCCTCGAGCACACCAATCTGCAGTTCGATCACTTCACGACCGCCAATCACACCCTCGAAGAGCTCGGCCCGCTGCCCGCCGGGGTGGCCGACGGCCCGGTGTTGCTGCCCGCATCGACCGAGTTCGCGACTGCGATCAACGGATGGGCCGCCCAGCGCGGAGCGTGATCCTCCTCGGCTCACCGACCCGTTATCGGCTCACTGCCTTCTTGTAGCGACGGATCGCGAACGGCACGAACACGACCAGCATCAACGCAGTCCACAACAGTGACGCAATGACGGGGTTCTGCAACGGCCACACGTCGGGCACCGGCATCATCGGATTCGTGTTGCCGAACAACTCGCGGACGGCCTGGGTCACCGCGGACACCGGGTTCCATTCGGCGAACGTACGCAACACGGTCGGCATCTGCGAGGTGTCGACGAATGTGTTGGCGATGAACGACAGCGGGAAGATCACCATGAAACTGGCGTTGTTGAACACCTCGGGCGTACGGATCCACATTCCGACGACAGCCATCAGCCACGACAAGGCATAGGCGAACAGCAACAACAGGGCGTAACCCGCGAGCGCCTCCAGAGGCGACGAGTTGATACGCCAGCCGACCACCAGACCGGTCAACGACATGACCACCAGACTCACGATGTTGATGAGCACGTCGGTGGAGGTACGGCCGATCAGCACCGCGGACGGGGCCATCGGAAGCGTCCGGAATCGGTCGATGATGCCCTTCTGCAAATCCTCGACCATGCCGAGGCCGGTCCACGTGGCACCGAAGATCACGGTCTGGGTGAACACTCCGGCGATGAGGAACTCCCGGTACGACGTGCCGGGGATCTGGATCGCGCTGCCGAACACGTACGCGAACAGCAACACGAACATGATCGGCGACAGCGTCGTGAAGACGATCAGATCCGGAACGCGCTTGATCTTGATCATGTTGCGTTTGGCGATCGTGAGACCGTCGGATGCGGTCATCTGCAGAGTGTTCATGAGGTCGGCTCCTCGATCCTCTCCTCCGCCTCGTGACCTGTCAGTGTGAGGAACACGTCGTCGAGAGTGGGCCGGCGCAGCGTGACATCGGTGACCCGGACGCCGACCTCCGCGACCCGCCCGAGCGCGGCGACGAGCAGTTCGGTTCCGCCTGTGGCAGGCACGATCACCCTGCCCGATTCGATACGGATATCTCCGGCGGCAAGCTCCGCCAAAGCCTCACGCGCAGTCTCGATCTGTCCAGCATCGGGCACCGACAGCTCGATCCGCTCTCCGCCCACGAGCGACTTGAGCTCGTCGGCGGTCCCCCTGGCGATGATGGTGCCCCGATCGATCACGACGATCCGGTCGGCGAGTCGCTCGGCCTCATCCATGTACTGCGTGGTGAGCAGCAGGGTGGTGCCGCGTTCGACGAGTTTCTCGATGATGCCCCACAGCCCGAGGCGGGCGCGTGGGTCGAGTCCGGTGGTGGGCTCGTCGAGAAACAGCACGGGCGGCTCGGCGACGAGAGCACCGGCGAGATCGAGTCGGCGCCGCATACCGCCCGAATATGTCTTCACAGGACGATCACCTGCATCGACGAGATCGAATTGGTCGAGCAGTTCTCGTGCCCGCTTGCGGCTCCGTTTGGCGCCGAGGTGGTAGAGGCGCCCGACCATTTCGAGGTTCTCGTATCCGGTGAGATATTCGTCGACCGCGGCGTACTGGCCCGAAGCACCGATCTGTGTGCGCAATGCTTCGGCATCGGCAACGACATCGAATCCCGCGACCTCCGCCCGCCCGCCATCGGGGACGAGCAATGTCGTCAGAACACGAACCGCCGTGGTCTTCCCGGCTCCGTTGGGGCCGAGCAACGCGGTGACCGTGCCTTCGGGAACACGGAGGTCTATGCCGTCGAGCGCGGTGAGGCCACCGAACCGCTTGATCAATCCTTCGACAACGATGGCATCAGCCATGAGTTCTCTCCTGGATACGGGTTGCTCGCCCAGTGTGCACCAAGGCACCGACAGAGTGCGATCGGTTTTCCGAGTCCTGCCCTTGCCGTCCGGTTCTGTTGTACTTTGGATTTCTACCTGCGCGGGTCACTTCTGGAATCGGAAGCCGGTTCGGCAATGAGCAAGAGTCGTAGATCAGATCCGGAAGTGCGATCGGGTTCCGCACTCGTCCTGGCAGTGCTGGCATCGGGCCAATTCCTGATGACGCTCGACAGCTCGGTGATGAACGTGTCGATGGCGACCGTCGCGCAGGATCTCGACACGACGATCACCGGAATCCAGACCGCGATCACGCTGTACACGCTGGTGATGGCATCTCTGATGATCACGGGCGGCAAAGTCGGTACCGCGCTCGGACGGCGCCGCGCCTTCGGGGTCGGACTCGTGGTCTACGCGGTCGGCTCGCTCGTCACCGGGTGTGCTCCGAACTTGCCGATCCTTCTGCTGGGCTGGTCGCTCCTCGAAGGCATCGGTGCGGCACTGATCATGCCTGCGATCGTCTCCCTCGTCGCCGCGAACTTCCCACCCGAGCGGCGCGCAGCGGCGTACGGGCTCGTTGCAGCTGCCGGTGCAATGGCGGTCGCCGTCGGCCCGCTACTCGGTGGGGCGGTGACGACGTTCGCGTCGTGGCGCTACGTCTTCTTCGGCGAGGTCGTCGTGGTGGCGCTGATCCTGCTCGTACTACGGCGGGTGCGGGACGTTCCGGCGGCGCCGATGTCGATCGACGTGCCCAGCGCGCTCATGTCGGTGGTGGGGCTGGCGATGATCGTGTACGGCGTGCTGCGGTCGAGCGAATGGGGCTGGGTGATCGCCACATCCGGCGGTCCGGAGGTCATCGGTATGTCGCCCGTGATCTGGCTGATCCTCGTCGGGTTGCTGGTCCTCTACGCCTTCATGCGGCGGCAGCACGCGCTGGTCGCGACGGGTCGCGATCCACTCATCGATCCGGCATTGTTCGAAAGTCGTCAACTCACCGGTGGACTGACGATGTTCTTCGCCCAGTTCGCAGTCCAGGCGGGTGTGTTCTTCTCGGTGCCGCTGTTCCTGTCCGTGGTGCTGGAGTTGAGCGCACTCGAGACGGGTGTGCGGATCCTGCCGCTCTCGCTTGCACTCGTGCTCGCCGCGGCGGGTATCCCGAAACTCTGGCCGCACGCGAACCCCAGGCGGGTTGTGCGACTGGGGCTCGCCTCGATGATCGTCGGGATCGCCGTGCTCACCGCGGGAATGGATCCCGGAGCCACCGCCGCCGTGGTGGCGATCCCGATGCTGTTCCTGGGGGCAGGCCTCGGCGCGTTGTCGTCCCAGTTGGGAGCGATCACCGTGTCGGCGGTGCCGGAGTCGAAGAGCGCCGAGGTCGGCGGCGTGCAGAACACCGCCACCAACCTCGGCGCTTCGCTCGGTACAGCGCTGATCGGCTCGATCCTGATCGCCACCCTCTCCACGTCGGTGAGCGCAGGTATCGAAGACAACCCGGATATCCCGGCAGCCGTCCAGCAGCAGGCAGGGACCCAGATCGCACAGGGCGTGCCATTCCTGTCGAATACCGAACTCGACGGCGCCCTGGTCTCGGCGGGCCTGGACGCACCGACGCGCGACGCCATCGTCGCCGTCAACAGCGATGCGCGACTCAAAGCCTTGCAAGTGGCGTTCGGTGTGACCGCTCTGCTCGCAGTCGCCGCACTGTTCGGGACAGGTCGACTACCGTCGCGTGCCGTCGGTACCGACCCGAGCGGACCGGGCTTCGAAGGCGCTAGCTGTACTGACCGGGGACATTGATCGAGGAAACGGTTGACCTTGTCGTAGCGTCAATGTTTACGGTCGCTTGTCATGACCATTTCAGTGATTGACAGTGCCTCGGGCATGAACCGAGTCCTGACGGCGGACGCGAAGGATCGCGCCGACCTCATCCGTGACATGTGGGCTCCGATGGCCGGGATGTACCACTTCATCCCCGGCGGCGTGGACATGGCGACCGTGCACCAGCAGAACTTCGGCTTCCGTCCGGACTCCGCGATCGAGCAGGTCCGCGAAGGTCTGGAATCCCTTGTCGCGGCCGATGCGTGGACCCGCATCGAGAAGGCCCTCGAGGACGGGGTCGCAGCGTTGACGTCTGCCGATCCGGGTGTGACCATCCCCGACCTGAACGTGCTGCTCGTCCTGGGAGATCCGACCAGCCAGCACTTCGTCGACGAGGTGCAAGGGATGTCCGGGTTCGGCGGCATCAGCGGCTACATCGCCATCACCGTCTGGCCCACCTCGCGCGTTCTCGATCGCCTCGAGGCGATCGCGGTCCACGAACTGCACCACAACGTGCGCTATTCACCCGGCGGGATCGTGTGGGACCCACAGACGGTGATGGTTGGCGAGCACGTTGTGTCCGAAGGGCTCGCCGACGTTTTCGCGTCCGAGTTGTATGGCGACGCCGGCTACACCCACTTCGTGCGCGATGAAACCCACTCCGACGACCAAGTCTTGGCGAAGGTTGCCAGCGGCCTGGGCGTCACAGGAATGGCAGACTTCGCCGCCTGGGTGCTGGGCGACTCCAGCGCACAACTGTTCGGTGCCGAGCCCGTCGGCTTGCCGACCGGGGCCGGTTATGCAGCCGGTGCTCGGCTTGTCCGCGCCTACCTCGACGCCACGGGCACCACGGCCGCCCAAAACGTCCGCACTCCCGCGTCCGAGATCCTGCGCATTGCGCTGCCACGGCTGGGCCTGACCACAGACCCGGCACACTGAGCAGCACGTCGAACGACAGGAGCCCGGTGATGGAATGGACGGTGCACGAGCTCGCTGAACGCGCAGGCATCAGCGGCCGCACGCTGCGCCACTATCACCGCATCGGGCTGCTCGAGCCCGATCGCGTCGGGTCCAACGGCTACCGCTACTACGGTCCCGACGCGGTCGCGCGCCTGCAACGCATCCTTCTGCTCCGCGACACGGGTATGCCACTGGCCGACATCTCCGCAGTGCTCGACGCCCCCGAGACGCCGACCGCCGAGGTCGAAGCGCTCGAGGCCCACCTGACACAGCTCGCCGAGGACCGCGAGGCCCTGGACCGGCGCATCAGCGCGGTCGAACACACCCTGCAGATGCGCCGAGAGGGCCGAGAACCACGCATGGATGTGATGCTCGAAGGCTTCAACGACCGCTACGAGGCCGAGGTCGTACGCCGGTGGGGACGCGAGGCCTTCGCCGCGTCGAACCGGTGGTGGCATGCCAAGTCCGTGGAACAACAACGCGACTGGCAGGCCAACGCCCAGGCCCTGCTCACACGGTGGGCAGAAATCCACGAAGCCGGCCACACACCCGGCTCACCAGTTGCTCGAGCGCACGCTGCCGACCACATGGCCTGGTTCGCTGACATCCCCGGGACACCCACCCACGTCGGCGATGTCGAACGATCCGCCGCAATGGTGCGAGGCATGGCCGACCTCTACGAAACCAATCCCGACTTCCACCAGACCTTCGGCAGCCCAGAGGCCGCGCAGTTCGCCGCGAACGCCCTGCGCATCCACGTGCAGCATCTGGCCTGACAGCGGCGGGTGCCGCGGCGCCGTCCCGGACCGAAAGATGCCATGTCCCATCCCAACGCTGCCCTCACACCGCGTCACCGTCTGAAGGTTGCCCAACTCGTTGTCGAGGAGGGCTGGCCGATCAGTGAGGTCGCCGCCCGATTCCAGGTCTCGTGGCCGACCGTGAAGCGCTGGGTCGGCCGCTACCGCGCCGGCGAGCCCATGCACGACCGGTCCTCGCGCCCGAAGAGCTCGCCGAACAAGACGAGCAAGCCCGTCACGAAGCGGTGCGTCAACCTGCGGATCAGGTTGCGGGAAGGGCCAGTTCAACTATCAGCGAGGCTCGGGATCGCGCCCTCCACCGTCCACCGCATCCTCACCACTGCTCGATTGAATCGGCTGTCGCACGTCGACCGGGCGACCGGCGAACCGATCCGTCGTTACGAGCACCCGCACCCCGGGTCGCTGGTGCACGTGGACGTGAAGAAGCTGGGGAACATCCCCGACGGCGGTGGCTGGCGCTACGTCGGCCGACGCCAAGGCGACCGCAACCGCGTCGCCACGCCGGACAAGCCACGCAATCAGCACGGCGGACCCAAGCTGGGCTACGCCTACGTCCACACCGTGATCGACGATCACTCCCGCGTCGCGTACACCGAGATCCACGACGACGAGACTGCTGTCACTGCCGTTGGCGTCCTGCAACGAGCTGTCGGCTGGTTCGCCGAGCGTGGGGTCACGATCGAGCGAGTACTGTCCGACAACGGCGGTGCCTACCGGTCGCATCTGTGGCGCGGTACCTGCGAGGCGCTGTCGATCCGTCCGAGGTACACGCGCCCATATCGCCCGCAGACGAACGGGAAGGTCGAGCGCTTCCACCGCACAATGGCCGACGGGTGGGCTTACGCCCGCTGCTACCGCTCAGAGGCAGAACGACGCGACGTTCTCGAGTCATGGCTGCATCACTACAACCATCACCGACCCCACACGGCCTGCGCCAACCAGCCACCCTTCACGAGGTTGATCAATGTCCCCGGTCAGTACAGCTAGCCGGTGACGCGCGCTGCGTTCCCCGCATCGATGGGCAGCACGGTTCCGCTGATGTGCGCGGCAGCCTCGTCGCAGAAGAACAACACCGCGCGCGTGATCTCGGCAGGCTCGAGCCACGGCACGGGCTGCGCGTGCAGCGACGTGAAGACCGGAGCGACATCGTCGGCGGTGGGGTTCTCCAGATCGGGCCGGAGCATGCCGTAGAGCGCGTCGTTGTGGATCATCGGCGTGGAGATATTGCCGGGTGCGATGGCGTTGACGGTGATCCCGTTCTGCGCGAGATCCAGCGCGGCGCTCTTGGTCATGCCGATGACACCCCACTTCGATGCACCGTAGGCCACCATGTTGGTGTTTCCGGCGCGCCCGAGCATCGACGAGATCGTCACGATCCGGCCGTATCCGCGCTCGATCATCCCCGGGGCAACGCACGCGATCGTGTTGAACACACCCGTGAGGTTCGACGAGATCGTCTCGTCCCACATGGCCTGCGGCATCGACTGGACCGGTGCTGCCGTCGACACCCCGGCGTTGGCGACCGCGATATCGATACGGCCGAGCTCGTCGTGGGCGCGTGCGACAAGCCGGTCCATCGCGGCGCGATCCGCGGTGTCGAGCTTCTCCGAGACGACCTTCGCACCGGCGGCTTCGGCCAGACGCACCGTTTCCGCGAGGTCGTCCTCGGTGGCGAGAGGGTAGCGCACGACGGGCGAATCCTCGCAGCGGTCGCACAGGACGAGATCTGCTCCCGCCTCAGCGAACGCGAGCGCGTGCGAACGTCCCTGACCACGCGCGGCTCCGGTGACAAATGCGACCTTGCCTTCGAACCTGCTCATGCCGTTCCCTTCTCGAATCCCGTACCTGCCGGACTCGGTCTACACCACGGACCGGCGACATGCCCGGGAATCTCCCGAAGACCGGGAGTCCGGTCAGGACCGTGCCAGCATCAGGCCCGACGTCGGGACACCGGTACCCGCGGTGACGAGCACATTCTCGACGGCCTCCACCTGATTCACGGACGTCCCGCGGATCTGGCGGACGCCCTCGGCGATGCCGTTCATCCCGTGGATGTATGCCTCGCCGAGCTGGCCGCCGTGCGTGTTGAGCGGCAGGTGCCCGCCGAGCTCGATTCCTCCGTCGGCGATGAAGTCCTTCGCTTCGCCGGGCTTACAGAAGCCCAGTTCTTCGAGTTGCATCAGCACGTACGGGGTGAAGTGGTCGTAGAGCACCGCAGTTTGCACGTCCTGCGGGGTCAGGCCCGACTGGCCCCACAACTGGTCGCCGACGATGCCCATCTCGGGCAGCCCCGTCAGTCCGTCGCGGTAGTAGCTCGTCATGATGTACTGATCCGGGCCGCTGCCCTGCGCCGCCGCCGTGATGATCGCCGGCGTCTGCTTCAGGTCCTTGGCGCGCTCAGGTGTCGTGATCACCAGCGCCACACCACCATCCGATTCCTGGCAGCAGTCGAGGAGATGCAGCGGCTCCGCAATCCAGCGTGAGTTCTGATGATCCTCGAGGGTGATCGGCTTACCGTGGAAGAACGCCTTCGGGTTCTTCGCCGCGTGCTTGCGGTCGGCCACCGCGACAGCACCGAAGTCGGCGCTGGTGGCGCCCGTGACATGCATATAGCGCTGCGCGGTCATCGCAACGAACGAAGCCGGGGTGCTCAGTCCGTGCGGGTAGGAGAACGCGTTGTCGGTACCCGACGAATTCACCTGGGTCGCAAGGGCACTGTTGACCTGCCCGAAGCGAGCGCCGGAGCGTTCGTTGAATGCGCGATAGGCGACGACGACATCAGCGACACCGGTCGCGACCGCCATCGCGGCCTGCTGCACCGTCGCGGCCGCGGCCCCGCCGCCGTAGTGGATGCGGGAGAAGAACTTCAGACTCGGGATACCCACAGCACGCGCGACTGCCACCTCGGTGTTGGTGTCCATCGTGAAGGAGACGAGACCGTCGACGTCGGCCGGCGTCAGTCCGGCGTCGTCGAGGGCATCGGCGACTGCTTCGGCGGCGAGACGCAGTTCGCTGCGCCCGGAGTCCTTGGAGAAATCGGTCGCGCCGATTCCGGCGATCGCAGCCTTACGTGACAGCGTGCTCATGCGACTTCCCCTTCGGACGCGCCCTTACCTGCGAGGAACGTGGCTTTCGCGACGATGTGGTTGCCGAGCGAGTTGCTGCCCACGATGTCGAGGGTGATGACACCGTCGTCGTCGATGTCGGCGACGGTGCCGTTCAACGTGAGCGTGTCGTACGCATACCACGGGACGCCGAGGCGCAGTGAGATGGATTTGACGACGGCACGCGGCCCGGCCCAGTCGGTCAGGTACCGCTGGACGAGGCCGGTGTCGGTGAGGATGTTGACGAAGATGTCCTTCGAGCCCCGCTGCTGCGCGAGGTCGCGGTCGTGATGGACGTCCTGGAAATCTCTGGTGGCCAACGCCGTCGAGATCACGAAGGTCGGATCGCCGTGGATGGACAAGGGTGGGAGCTTCTCCCCCACCGTCATCGCGGGTGTGCTCACGCGTCCTCCTCACGGGGCTGCCAGGCGTAGAGAGTCCACGGGCTTCCGCCCGTCTCGTCGTCGCCGGGGAAGTCGAGATACGTTGCCTGGACCGGCATTCCGATCTTCACGTCGGCCGGATCGACACCGCGCAGCTCGCCGAGCATGCGGATACCACCCTCGAGTTCGACCAGGGCCACCACGAACGGGAGTTGCCGTCCGGGGGCTTTCGGCGCGTGGTGCACCACGAAGCTGAACACGGTGCCGCGACCGCTCGAGACCAGGTAGTCGGTGGTCTCGTTCTTGTCGAGCCACAATGCGGGCACCGGCGGATGTTGCAACGACCCATCCGGGCGGCGCTGGATCCGCAATTCGTGTGCCGCAACGCCGTCCCAGAAGAACTTCGTATCGTGCGAGGCGGACGGGCGGAGCATCCGCGTGGGATCGAGATCGTCCGGTACCTGCTGCGCTGTGACCGAAGGTGACGTTGAGTCGGTCGAACTGGCCGAAGGTGACGTTCGGTCATTCTGGGCGGGGGGCGCGAACTTCAGGATTCGGAATATCATCTCGGCGACCGCTTCGTCGCCGACCTTCCAGATGTTGCGGGTGGTGAAGAACCACCCCTCACCGAGTCCGGTCTTCTTGGGTCCGACGACGTCCTCGAGCGTGGACTCGATCGTCACCTCTTCACCCGGGCGAAGGTAGCGGTGGTAGATCTGGTCGCAATTGGTCGCCACCACCGAGGTGTAACCGGCCTCGTCGAGGATGGCGGTCATCCGGCCGAGCGGATCATCCTTCTCCCGTTCGGCGCCCAGGCCGCGCATCGTCCACACCTGCGCCATCGCGGGAGGTGCGACGAGACCTCCGTGACCGGCCGCAATGGCCGCGGCTTCGTCGGTGTAGATGGGGTTGTCGTCGCCCAGCGCCTCCACCCAGTTGCGGATCATCGGCAGGTTCACCGGGTCGCGCCCCCAGCGGGGGGCGGAGGCCCCGTCGGCACGAACAGCGTCGGCTGAGGCGAGGATCTCGTCGGCTGTGCTCATCGTGTTCGCCTCCGTCATCGCGGCACCCGGGGCATCCCGAGACCGGCTGTTGCGATCAGTTCCCGCATCACCTCGTTGACGCCGCCGCCGAAGGTGATGACAACGTTCCGCTTGGCCTGCATGTCGAGCCAGCTGAGCAGCGCACCGGTATCCGCGTCGGCGGGGTCCCCGTAGCGTCCGACGATCTCTTCGGCGAGCATGCCGACACGCTGGATGCGCTCGGTGGCGAAGACCTTGGTGGCCGACGCGTCGGCGATGTCGACGGCGTCGCCGTCGCTCGAGGCCACCTGCCAATTGAGCAGTTCGTTGAGCCGGTACGTCGCGTGGATCTCACCGAGTGCGCGACGCACCTCGGGTTCGTCGGTGAGCTTGTGTTCGCGCACCCACTCGAGGAGGTGCTCGTAGATGCCCGCAACCTTGCCCGCCGGTCCGAGCATGACGCGCTCGTGGTTGAGCTGCGTCGTGATCAGGCGCCAACCCTTGTTCTCTTCGCCGACGAGCATGCTCGCGGGCACTCGCACGTCGCTGTAGTACGTGGCGTTGACGTGGTGGGCGCCATCGGCGGTGATGATCGGGGTCCAGCTGAATCCGGGATCGCTGGTGTCGACGATGAACACCGAGATCCCTCGGTGACGGGAGTCCGCGGAGCCGGTGCGCGCGGCGAGCCAGATGTAGTCGGCGTCGTGACCGCCGGTGGTGAAGATCTTCTGGCCGTTGATCACATACTCGTCGCCGTCGCGGACGGCGGTGGTGCGCAGCGCCGCGAGGTCGGTGCCTGCTTCGGGCTCGGAGTAGCCGATGGCGAAATGGACCTCGCCGGCGAGGATTGCGGGCAGGAACTTCTGTTTCTGCTCGTCGGTGCCGTACACCTGCAGGGTCGGGCCTACGGTCTGCAGAGTGACGCTGGGCAGGGGCACGTCGGCCCGGACGGCTTCATTGGCGAAGATCTGCTGCTCGACATCAGCGAAGCCGTGGCCACCGAACTCCTTGGGCCAGCCGACTCCCAGCCAGCGGTCCTTGCCCATGCGCCGGATCACATCGCGGTAGGTGGGCCCGTGCCGCTCGGTGCGCATGATCTCGGCCTCCTCGGGCGAGATCAGGTTGGAGAAGTAGCCGCGCAGTTCGGTCTGCAGTGCGCGCTGGTCTTCGGTCAGTTCGATGAACACCGGGCCCCCACGAGGTCGAGTCGGTACGAAGCGCCGCCGAGCAGCCGCGCAATATCCTTGGCCAGAGACGAATACCTGTGCATCGGATAGGTTTCGTCGACGCCGATGCCGCCGTGCAGGTGGTGCAGCACGCGCATCGCCGGGAGTAGTTCCGCGGCGATCCAGTACGCGGTGACGTCGAGATCATCTGCAGCGTCGAGATTCTCGGAGATCCGCCAGATGGTCGACAGAGCGGCCACGTGCAGGGTACGGGCGGTGACATAGACGTCGGCGATCTGCTGTGCAACCGCCTGGAAGGCCGCGAGCGGCTTGCCGAATTGGTGGCGTTCGCTCACGTGCTTCGCGGTGAGTTCGGTGGCTCCGGTGAGTAGCCCATCGGAGTACGCGGCGATCCCCGCGGTCGCGAGGCTGTACAGGGTCTGGACGTCGGACGCTGCGTCGCCGTCGCCGAGCCGCGTACCGACTGCGGACTCGAGCCGGACGGAGAATTCGGGGGTGTGCGCCGAGGTGGGACTCTCGAGCAGGGTCACCCCGTCGGCGTCCGGCGCCACCGCGACGACTCCGGCGGTGGTGGGAACGAGGATGCTCTGTGCGCGATCCGCGTAGGGCACCGCGACGAACGAGCCGGTGACCGCGACACCGCCGTCGACCTCGACGACTGCGGCGGCGGGCGCCTGCGGGAAGGGCCGGCCCGGCTCGGCGAGCGCTGCGGTGAGGATTCCTCCGGAGGCGACCTCGCTCAGCAGCGCGTCCTGCTGCTCTTCGCTCGCGAGCGCGAGCACGGGAAGCACGCCGAACCCGACGGTGGGTAGCGCCGGGACCAGTGCCGCAGCGCGGCCGACCTCGGTGAGGACGGTGAGCGCCTCGGCGACTCCGAGTCCGGAACCCCCGAGTCGTTCGGGTAATGCCAGCGAAAGGAGATCCGCACCCGCGAGCGCGGACCACAATTCGTCGGAGTCGAGCCCCCGACCGAGCAGGTCGGCGGCAACTCCGGCCACTTCCTCCTGCGTCTCGTCACGTGCGAAATCCACCGTAACCACCTTCTAGTTAGAACGTGTTCTAGTTGTAGCACCATTCCGGTGTCGGCGAAACCGCCGTCTGCCCGTATCGTGCACGCCGCGGGGAGTCACCGCCGAGCTCGTCCCGACCTTCGGGACTCCGGCCCGTCAGCCCCTGGGTAGCCCCAGAAGGCGTTCAGCGGCGAGGGTGAGCAGAATCTGCTCCGTGCCGCCCGCGATGCTCAGGCAGCGCAGATTGAGGAACTCGCGCGTGAGGGGGCCCTCCACCCACCCGGCCTCCCCCGCAAGATCCATCGCGAGCTCGGCGGTGTCCTGTCGCTGACGCACTCCGATCAGCTTCCGCACGCTCGACGCAGGCCCTGGATCCTGGCCCTCGAGCTGTGCGAGCGTGGTGCGCAGGTCCAGCAGCGAGCCGACCAGTGCCTCACCGATCTGAGCGCCGATGCGGTCGTCCGCCACCGCGTCGCCCGGAGCAGCCAGGGCGAGGAGTTCTTCGATCGCGGGACCGAGCGACGATTTTCCGCCCATCGCGACCCGCTCGTTCGCCAAGGTGGTCCGTGCAAGTTTCCAGCCCCCGCCGAGCGCACCGACAACACAGTCGTCGGGCACGAACACCGAGTCGAGGAACACCTCGTTGAACAACGCGTCGCCGGTGATCTCCCGAAGCGGTGCGACGGTGATGCCGGCAGATTTCATGTCGACAAGGAAGTATGTGATGCCCTTGTGCTTCGGAACGTCCCGGTCGGTGCGAGCCAGGCAGATGGCCCAGTCCGCCTGGTGCGCGAGCGAAGTCCATACCTTCTGCCCCTGCAGTGTCCAACCGCCGTCGACCTTCTCCGCTGTAGTACGCAGGGCCGCGAGGTCCGATCCGGCACCGGGCTCGGAGAACAGCTGGCACCACACGATGTCGCCGCGGAGGGTGGGCATCGCGAAACGTTCGATCTGCTCGGCGGTCCCGTGTTCCAGAATGGTCGGCACCGCCCACCAGCCGATCACGAGGTCGGGACGCGAGACACCTGCGGCAGCGAGCTCCTCCTGAATCAGCAGCTGTTCGGCCGGCCCGGCCCCGCGTCCGTACGGCGCGGGCCAATGCGGTGCGAGACAACCTGATTCAGCAAGCGCTACCCGGTGCTCGGATTCAGGACGCGAAGCGATCGCCGCAACCTCATCGCGGATACGTTCACGATCCGCGGCATGCTCCGACAGGTCGATGCCGAGATGACGGCGCGCACCTCCGCGGGTCAGGTCGGTCAGGCGTGCCCGCCACGTGGTCGAACCCCCGAGCAGCTGCCGCGTGGCGACCGCACGCCGCAGGTAGAGGTGCGCGTCGTGCTCCCACGTGAAACCGATTCCGCCGAGCACCTGGATCGCATCCTTGGCGGTCTCCACGGCCGCGTCCAGCGACACCGCGGCAGCGACGGCAGCCGCAACGGGCAGCTCTGCCGCATCTGCATCCGCGGCGACAGCCGAGTCCCAGGCGAGAGTTCGGATCTTCTCTGTGCGGCACAGCATTTCCGCGCACAGGTGCTTGACGGCCTGGAACGAGCCGATGGGCTTGCCGAACTGCTCGCGGATCTTGGCGTACTCGACGGCGGTGGTCAGTGCCCAGCCTGCGACACCGGCGAGTTCGGCCACCGAGAGCGCAACGGTGAGATCGCGGACGAATCCTGCTGGGGTTTGCACGATTCGCTCGGCGGGAACAACCGTCCCGCCGAGTCGTACCCGCGCGAGGGGTCGCGACTTGTCGATCGTCTCGAGCACATCCAGGTGCATGCCCGGCGCATCGGAGTCCACCAGCGCCCAGCGCTCAGTACCATCGCCACCGGTATCGAGGCGGACGAGGACTGCGACACCGGACTCCGCCGCGATCACGGCACCGGCTCCACCGGTGAGCACAGCCCCGTCGGCAGTGAGTTCTGCGGCAACCGGGTCGAGCGCGACGGCCGTGGGCAGCGCGCCTTCGGCGAGCAGTGCGGCCGTCTTCGCAACCGCGTCCCCACCACGACCGAACACGAGCGCTGCGACAGCGGTGGTGACGACGGGCCCGGGCGCAAGTTCGTGCGCGGCCTGTTCGAGCATCACGGCCAGGTCGACCACAGTGGCACCGAGCCCCCCGGCCTCTTCCGGAACAGCAACAGCGAACAGACCGAGTTCGGCGAGCGATGCCCAGCCCTCGCGCCAGGCATCACCGGGGTCGCGACGTATCCTCGACACCGGCTCCACGCCTCGTGACCAGGCCCGAACAGAAGCCTGAACGGCCCGCTGCTCCTCTGTCATGGCAATACTCACAGCGGGACTCCGACCTTTCGAAATGACATCATTAGCTAGAACGTGTTCTAATATGACATCGGTCCAGAGTCAAGGTGTGAGGAAACGATCTATGGTCACCCCGTCCCGCTCGCGTTCCAACGGCAACGGAACCCTGGCCGCCCTCACCGAGGACGATCTCAGTTCCAACGCCCAGAAGGAACGGCGCAAGCGGATACTCGATGCCACCCTGACGCTCGCGTCGAAGGGCGGATACGAGGCCGTGCAGATGCGCGCCGTGGCGGAACGCGCAGATGTCGCGGTGGGCACGCTGTACCGGTACTTCCCGTCGAAGGTGCACCTGCTGGTCTCGGCACTCGGACGTGAATTCGCCCGCATCGAGGGCAAGGGGAAGATCCCGCCCGGACACAGTCCGCTCGAACGCATGCACCTGATCCTGAGCCTGATCACCAAGGCCATGCAACGCGACCCGCTGCTCACCGAGGCAATGACACGGGCGTTCATGTTCGCCGACGCGTCGGCAGCCGCCGAGGTCGACCAGGTGGGCAAGCTCATGGACCGACTCTTCGCCAGGGCGATGAACGAAGGCGAACCCACCGAGGAAGAACTCGCGATTGCGCGCGTCATCAGCGATGTGTGGCTGTCCAACCTCGTGGCGTGGCTGACCCGCCGGTCCTCGGCAACCGACGTCGCACGTCGCCTGGAACTGACCGTCGACCTGCTACTCGGCGATTCCCCGCGCGAGGTCTACTCCACGCCGGGTAGCGCCGAGTCGCACGGCGATTCCTGAGCAGAACGACCCTTTCGTCCAGCACTTCGTGGGTGTAACGCGAAACACCCCCCGCGATTGCCTCCACACGGGTCGGTGCACCGGCTTTTTCGCCTACCTTGGGACAGGTGAGCGCACTAGACCTCCCCATCGAGCTGCGCCGGGCGCTGGCCGCCGTCGCACGCGCGCCCCGGTTGCTGGTTGCGAGCGACTACGACGGCACGTTGTCTCCCATCGTGTCCGATCCCGACAACGCTCATCCACATGCCGAAGCAGTCCGCGCCATGCGGGACCTCGCGGTCCTGCCTGCGACGTCCGCGGCGGTCATCTCGGGACGCGCGCTCAAGGATCTGGCGGCGCTTTCACGTCTGCCGGTGGAGGTCAAGCTCGTCGGAAGTCACGGCTCCGAATTCGATGTCGGATTCGTGCACGCGATCGACGACGAATCCAAGAGCCGGCTCCGTTACATCGTCACGGGACTCGAGGCCATCGCGAGCCGATTCCCCGGTACCAGGGTGGAGGCGAAACCCGCCAGCGCCGCCCTCCACGTACGCAACGCCGAGCCCGGGGACGCCGAACACGCCCTGACCGCGGTACGCGGCGACCTCGCGTTGCTACCCGGCATCCAGGTCACCGAAGGTAAAGCCGTCATCGAGCTATCCGTCGTCCCGACCGACAAGGGCAGCGCACTCGACATCATCCGACACCAGGAAGCCTCCAGCGCCGCCGTGTTCTTCGGCGACGACGTCACCGACGAGAAGGCATTCGCCTCCTTGCGCGGACCCGACGTCGGCATCAAGGTGGGCGAAGGCGCGACGGTCGCCGAGTACCGGGTGGACCGCTCCGAGGACGTGATCGCGGCGCTGGCATTTCTGCTCGAAGAACGCCGCACGTGGCTCTCGGGTGCGCATGCCAGCCCGATCGAGCGACTCACCATGCTCGCAAGCCCACGGTCGAAGGCGCTGGTCACCCCCGATGGCACCATCACCTGGCTGTGTCATCCCGAGCCCGATTCGGCCGCGATCTTCGCGCATCTCCTCGGCGGCGACGCCGCCGGCCATTTCACCATCGGACCTACGCGCGAAGCACTTCCGCTGAGTCAGCGGTACATCGACTCGACGATGACGGTCGTGACCCGCTGGGCGAGTCTCGCGGTGATCGACTATCTGCCGCACGACGTCGAGGCCGGGCGCACCGACCTGACGCGTGTGATCTCCGGCCGGGCAACGGCGGTCGTGACGTTTGCACCGCGTCCCGAATTCGGCCAGGGCCAGGTGGTCCTCGAAGCCGTCGACGACGGCCTACGGGTGCACGGCTTCAACGAACCGTTCGTTCTGCGGTCGCCGGGAGTCCGCTGGGACATCACCAGCGAGGGCGTCCACCAGACCGCCCACGCTGTCGTCGATCCTTCCGACGGCGATATTGTCTTGGAATTACGTTGCGGTACAGATGATCTCGAGAAGCATCCGACATCGGAGGTGGAACGGCGGGCACACGCGGAAGCGTACTGGTGGCAATGGGCCGCCGAACTCGACCTCCCCACTCTCAAGCCGGATCTCGCCAAGCGGTCGGCGCTGACGTTGCGCGGCCTCGTTCACGAGCCGACCGGGTCGATTCTCGCTGCGGTGACCACCTCACTGCCCGAAGAGATCGGTGGGGTACGCAACTGGGACTACCGGTACTGCTGGCTGCGAGATGCGGCGCTGACGTCGCACGCGCTCGTCGACGTGGGCTCCCTCGCCGAGGCGGAGAACTACCTCGACTGGGTACACGACGTTCTCGAGACCCTGCCCGGCCCCGAGCGCCTGCATCCGCTCTACACGCTTGCCGGTGGCCCGCTGCCCCCGGAGGCCGTTCTCGATTCCCTTCCCGGATACGCCGGTTCACGACCGGTGCGCGTCGGTAACGCGGCCAACCAGCAGGTTCAGCTCGATGTGTTCGGCCCCATCGTGAACCTGATCGCCGCAATCGCTCACCGGCGTGATGCACTCGGCGCCGACCGGGTCACTGCGCTCACCGACCGCGACTGGGAGCTGGTCTGCTCGATGGTCACAGCGGTCGAGCGCCGCTGGTTCGAACCTGATCACGGCATCTGGGAGATCCGCGACAACCCTCGACACCACGTCTATTCGAAGGTGATGGGCTGGCTCACCGTCGACCGGGCCCTCACTCTCGCCGATACGTTCTCCCGCCCCGCCGGTGAAGGGTGGGAATCCCTCCGCGACGAAATCGCGGAGGAGGTCCTCGAGAAGGGCTGGAACGAAGACGTCCGCTCCTACACCGCCGCATACGACGGCACCGACCTCGACGCGGCAACTCTGTTCATCGGGCTGACCGGACTGATCGACCCCACCGACGAGCGGTTCCGCGAGACGGTCCGCGCCACCGAAGCGGAACTGCGAAGCGGTTCGACGGTGTACCGGTACCGCCACGAGGACGGGCTACCGGGCGTCGAAGGTGGCTTCCATCTGTGCGCGGCGTGGCTCGTCGAGGCGTACCTGCTGATCGGGCAGCGCAACGACGCAGAGGCACTGTTCGCACAACTCGTCGCCGCGGCCGGTCCGACCGGACTGCTCAGTGAGGAGTACGACCCGGTCGCTGAGCGGTCGCTGGGCAATCACCCGCAGGCCTACAGCCACATCGGCCTCCTGCGCTGCGCGCAACTGCTCGCCGCCAACCCCGCCTGAGCCGGCCTACTCTGCGTACCAGCCGGTGCTCTCGACCGGCCCAGAGGTCTTGCCGAAGACGAGCCGAGTGTCGAGTGTCTCGATCTCGGGGATACCCGAGTGCGCGGGCGAGGCCAGCAGGAGCTCACCCGCGCGACGTCCCTTGTCCTTCTGAGGCTGGCTCACCGTGGTCAGCCCTTCGCGCAGTGCCTCGTCGACGCCGTCGAACCCGGTGATCGACAGGTGGCCGGGGACGTCGAGCCCCGCCTGGTCGGCCCATGCGAGCGCACCGAGCGCCAGCACATCGGTGGTGCACATCAGCGCAGTGATCCGCGGATTGACGCTCATGATCTGCGCCGCAGCAGACTGCCCGTCAGCGGAGGTGTGGGTGAAACGCTCGACCACGGTGAGCGCGGAATCGTCGAGCCCGGCGTCGCGCATGGCGTCGCGCACGCCGAGTATCCGCTCATGTTGGACGTGGAAGCCCGTGTCTTCCAACGCAGCGAGGTCCACGACACCGTCGTGTCGTTCGCGACCGAGCCGCATGCAGACGATCCCGAACTCGCAGTGACCGAGCTCGATCAGGTGGGCGGCGAGGTCACGCATGGGCGAGCGGTCGTCGATGCCCACGACGGGCGCCGCCCCGATACCGCGAGGCTGATCGCATGCAACGATCGGCAGGTGCCGTTCGAGCACAGCGGCCAGATACGGATCCTCGGGCGGCACGGAATAGACGACGAACCCGTCTACGGACGAGCGATGCACGACCTGCGCGGCCTCGGCGTCGGTGAGGCCCGGCCCCGCGGGAATGAGTAGCAGACCCTGCCCGGCAGCCTCACATGCTTCGGAGAGGCCGGAGAGGAAACTCATCGCGGCCGGGTCGCGGAACGAATAGCTCAGCGCCTCGGTGAGAAGTACTCCGACCGCGCCGGCCTTGCGGGTACGCAGGGATCGGGCCATCGGGTCGGGGCCGGCGTAGCCCCGGCGCTTGGCGACCTCGAAGACTCGTTCGCGCAGTTCAGTAGACAGTTGGTCGGGCCGGTTGTATGCGTTCGAGACCGTGGTACGAGAGATTTTCAGCTCGGCGGCGATCGACGCCAGGGTTGCCTGTCGGCGCGGCTGACGGGACCTGGACATGATCGGACCGTAGTCCTGTGTCGATGCTCACGACCAGGCGGGTTGGGCGGAATGCGCGGAATCGTCCGCTAAAGTGGAACGGTAACGGTTTCCAATAGCGTTAGGGTGGCCTCATCGCCTTCCCCGCGCACCGATTCAGGAGAGAACACCAGTGCGTATGTCCTCCCGCGCCGCACTCGTCGCGGCTACCCTGTCGTGCGCCACCGTCCTCGCAGCGTGTGGCTCCGGCACGACCGGCGACTCGGGCTCGGACGACGAACTGAGCGTGGTCGCGTCGACGAACGTGTGGGGCTCGATCGCCCAGGCCGTCGCGGGCGACCGGATCGAGGTCGAGTCGCTGATCTCCGAACCGAACGCAGACCCACACTCCTACGAGGCCAGTCCACTCGACGCCGCTGCCATCAGCGACGCGTCGCTGGTGGTCTACAACGGCGGCGGATACGACCACTTCGTCGACGACATCCTCGGCTCCGTCGGTGGCGACATCCCCACCGTCGAGGCATTCGCACTGTTCGAGTCGGGTGAATACAGCGACCTGCACGCCGGCCACGACCACGGCACCGACAACGCCACCCCCACCTCCGATGCTCCGACGCCGGACGAGGCCGCCCACGGTCATGACGGCCACGATCACAGCGGCATCAACGAACACGTCTGGTACGACCTCGCGACCGCGGATGCGGTCGCGCACGCTGTCGCCGAGCAACTCGCAGGCCTCGACCCCGACGGCGCGCAGGTGTACCGCGACAACGCCGCGGCATTCCACGAAAGTCTGCACGACATCTCGGACGTCACGACTAGGATCGCGGAGACCCACGCCGACGCACCCATCGCACAGACCGAGACCATCGGTCACTATCTCGTGCTGGCGGCCGGTCTCCACGACGTGACTCCCACCGATTTCACCAACGCGATCGAGAACGGCACCGACCCGTCGCCCGCGAGCATCGCCGAGACTCGGCAACTGCTGCTCGACAAGAAGGTCGGGGTCCTCCTCTACAACCCGCAGACCGAGGACAAGGTGAGCAGGGAGATGCGCTCGGCCGCCGAATCTTCGGGCATTCCCGTCGTCGAAGTTTTCGAGACCCTACCCGAGGGCGTCGATTACATTCAGTGGCAGACCCGGACCGCCGAGTCGCTCGCCACCGGACTCGATTCTGCGTCGTAGTCCCCCATCCCCTGACCACAGCTCGAGAACACGGACCCCGGTGACATCTTCCCTCCCCGACCATCCCCACGCGGTCGAACTGAGCGGCGCCAGATTGGCGTTCGGCGAACGCGTCCTCTGGGACCACCTCGACCTCGCGGTGCACCCCGGAGAGTTCGTCGCAGTCCTCGGGCCGAACGGCGCCGGAAAGACCTCTCTCCTCAAAGTCCTGCTCGGTCAGCTTCCGCTCAGCGCGGGAACGGCCACCATCGCGGGCACACCGGTCCATACCGGCAGCCCTCATGTCGGATACGTACCGCAACAGAAGACGCTCGACGTAGGTGTTCCGTTGCGTGGCCGCGACCTTGTCGGACTCGGTGTGGACGGACACCTGTGGGGCACCGGTATTCGACATTTCAAGCGCCGCAAGGCCGCCGTGGACGCCGCGATCGCCCAGGTCGGGGCGCAGTCGTACGCGAACGCGTTGGTCGGCGACCTGTCCGGAGGTGAACAGCAACGGCTCCGGGTGGCGCAAGCACTCGTGGGTGATCCGCAAGTGCTGCTGTGCGACGAACCGCTGCTCAGCCTCGACCTCGCCAATCAGCATCTCGTGTCGGCGCTCATCGACAAGCGGCGCAAGGACCACGACACCGCCGTGCTGTTCGTCACCCACGAGATCAACCCGATCCTTCCCCTCGTCGACCGGGTGCTCTATCTCGTCGACGGCCAGTTCCGCATCGGCACACCCTCGGAGGTCATGACCTCCGAGGTGCTCTCCGAGCTGTACCGCACAGAGGTCGAGGTGCTCGAGATGCGCGGGCGGCTCGTCGTCGTCGGCACGGGCGACGCCATCGATGCGCTCGGCAGCGCGGGCGGGCTCCGCCCCGGCGAAGGCGTCCACCATCACCACCCGGAGGACCACGCATGAGCAGCAAGTTCTCGGACGCCATGGGACGGCTGTTCGATTTCCAGGCCACCGCAGAACTCCTGCAGTACGACTTCGTGCAGCAGGCCCTGATCTCAGGGGCCATCCTCGGTCTCCTCGCCGGTGTCATCGGCCCCCTGATCATCAGCCGACAGATGGCGTTCTCGGTGCACGGCACCTCCGAGCTGTCGCTCACCGGCGCCGCCGCAGCACTGCTGGTGGGGGTCTCCGTCGGGATCGGCGCGGTCGTCGGTGCCGTGGTCGCCGCGATCCTGTTCGGATTGCTCGGAACGCGCGCCCGCGAACGAGACTCGGTGATCGGCGTCGTCATGGCCTTCGGGCTCGGCCTCGCCGTGTTGCTGCTGTGGGCATACGACGGGCGCACCGGCGCTGCGTTCTCACTGCTGACCGGCCAGATCGTTGCGCCCGGCGGAACCGGTGTCGCGTTGCTCGCCGGCTGCGCGGTCGTGGTGATCGGCGCCCTGGTCCTGATCTACCGCCCGCTGCTGTTCTCGAGCACCGACCCCGAGGTCGCGGCCGCACGCGGCGTGCCGGTACGGGCACTGTCGATGGTCTTCGCGGTACTCGTCGGCATCACCGCCGCGCTCGGTGTGCAGATCGTCGGGGCGCTACTCGTCATGGCCCTGCTCATCACGCCCGCTGCCGCGGCGGCGCGGGTGACCCGTGGTCCGCTCGCCGCGACGATCCTGTCGGTGATCTTCGCCGAGGTCGCGGCTGTCGGGGGCATCCTGCTCGCGCTCGCACCCGGCGTCCCGGTGTCGAGTTTCATCACCGCGATCGCCTTCGTCATCTACCTCGTATGCCGGGCGATCGGGTCGGTGCAGCGCCGCCGGGGCGCGGGGCGGGTTCTCACACCGGCGGCCTGACGTCCATTCGCTGCGGGACAATCAGCGGATGCGCTCCCGTACGAAAGTTCTCGACGCGACACTCGCGCTCATCACGAGCGACGGGTTCGATGCCGTCACCATCGCGGGCGTAGCGAAGGCGGCCGGTGTCTCCCGACAGACCGTGTACTCGATATTCGGGAGTCGGGAAGATCTGGTGTCGCAGGCGGTCGCGAGCGCTGCGCTGGGAAAGCTCGACGATATCCTCACACTGTTGGCCGGAGCGGACACCCCGTGCGAGTACCTCGTCGAACTGCTCGTCGCCGGCCGGGGGGCGGTGCGTGACAATCCGGTACTGGCCGCATTGCATCGTTCGGGCCGCGAGCATCCTTTCTTCGACACGGGCATGGTGAGCCGGGCAAAACCGGTCGTCCTTCGACTGCTCGAGCCATTGGCCCACAAATACCCCGAGATCGTTCCGCAACTCGACGACATCGCCGACATCGCACTCTTCCTCGGATTGTCGGTGGTTCTGTTCGACGATCCCGAGATGCATTCGGATGACGAACTGAGGCGCTTTCTCACCAGATGGCTGGAACCGGCGATGCCGAAACCTTGACACTCGGCACCCATATGTCTAGTTTTGCACGCGGCCCGGAGGTATCCGCCAGGGTCGAGGCAGACTCTTGGGGAGCGAAATCTTGTCGAGCATCAGCAGGCGCACATTTCTCGCAGGGGCCGCCACCGTCGGCGCTGTACTGGCAGGAACATCCGCCGCACACGCGTCCACCGGCATCGCTACCCGAACGAGCAAGGTGCCGCTGACACGCGAAGAACATCGTGTGGTCGTCATCGGCTCCGGGTTCGGCGGCGGCGTGAGCGCACTGCGTCTGGCGGAAGCCGGAGTGCCCGTCACCATCCTCGAGCGGGGAAAACGCTGGCCCACCGGACCCGACTCGACGACCTTCCCGCGAGTCGACGCACCCGACGGGCGCATGCTGTGGTTCCGCTCCGCACCCGAACTCTTCGGCAGGCCCGTCATGGTGGAGCCGCACACCGGCCTGGTCGAGGCAGTTGTCGGACAGAACATGACGGCCCTGTGCGCCGCAGGAGTCGGCGGTGGCTCGCTCGTCTACCAGGGAATGTCGTTGCAGCCCAGCGAGGAAGTGTTCAACGCCCACTTCCCGAACGAGCTCGACTGGGCCACCATGAATCGCGTCCACTACCCGCGTGTGTCGCGGATGCTGAGGCTCGCGACCGCCCCCGACGAACTCGTCTCCCACCCCAACTACGCCGCCGCGCGGATCTTCGCCGAGCGCGTGAAACAGGCCGGACTCCCGCTCGAGAAGATTCCCATGCCGATCGACTGGGACTACGCCCTCGCCGAACTGCGCGGCGAGATGGCTCCGTCGTACACGGACGGCTCCGGGGCGCTCGGTGTCAACAACGGCGGCAAGCATTCCGTCGACGTCACCTATATCGCTGCTGCCGAGGCCACCGGTCTGGTGACCGTGCAGACCCAGCACGAGGTCAGAGACATCGAACGGGCTTCCGACGGCCGGTGGACCGTATACGTCGACCGGATCGACACCTCCGGGAATCTCCTCGAGAACAAGATCCTCACCACCGACACACTCATCCTGGCCGCCGGCAGCCTCAATACGACCCGCTTGCTGGTCCGGGCGTCGCAGAAGGGACAGATCCCGGATCTCCCCGACGATCTCGGACGCAACTGGGGCAGCAACGCCGACCGTATCTACCTCTGGTCCGACATGCGTGAGGACTTCGGCGCGTTGCAGGGCGGCCCGGTCGTCTACGGCAGCAAGAACTGGGACGATCCGAACGCCGCCTTCACAGTGATCCAAGCGTCGATTCCGGCGATCGGCGTCAACACTCGCAGCACCGTGCTCGTGGGCTACGGCATCAGCGACAGCCGCGGTTCGTTCGTCTACGACTCTGCGAAGGACGACGCGATCCTGCACTGGCCGAAAGACGGCGACGCCGCGATCCAGAATGGTCACATCGACCCCACGGTGCGCAAGATCGTCGGCAACACAGGTATCGCCACCGATACCAATGCCATCGTTCCGTCCACGTGGCACCCGCTCGGCGGGGCGAGCATGGGCGGCGTCTGCGACCTCGACGGACGAGTACACGGCCAGCGCGGTCTGTACGTGCTCGACGGTGCGCTGCTTCCGGGCCAGTCCGGTGCGTGCAACCCGTCGATGACCATCGCCGCCGTCGCCGAGCGCGCGCTCGACAACATCGTCGCGAAGGACGTCGGGGTGACGATCTGACACCCGCCCTAGAATCGGACACGTGACCCGCATCGACCTGAACAGCGACCTCGGCGAGAGCTACGGGCAGTGGCGACTCGGCGACGACAAGGCCATGCTCTCGCTTGTCACGAGCGCCAACATCGCGTGCGGGTTCCACGCGGGTGATCCATCGAATCTGCTCGAAACCTGCAGGGGTGCAGTGGATCACACCGTACGCATCGGAGCCCAGGTGGGGTACCACGATCTGGCGGGGTTCGGTCGACGGTTCATCGATGTCGAGCCGGCAGAGCTCACTGCCGAGGTGATCTACCAGATCGGCGCCCTCGACGGCCTCGCCCGGGCTGCGGGCTCAACGGTCGGATACGTCAAACCGCACGGCGCTTTGTACAACGCGATCGTTCACCACCGCGAGCAGGCCCGCGCGGTCGTGGCGGCGATCCGCTCGTACAACGCCTCACTACCTGTTCTCGGGCTTCCCGGATCGGCGTTCCTCGAGGAGGCCGAACGCGCGGGCTTGATCGTGGTGACCGAGGCGTTCGCCGACCGCGCGTACACCCCCGACGGGGCCCTCGTGTCGCGGCGCGAACCGGGTGCCGTGCTGCACGATCCGGATCTGGTGGCCCAGCGCGTGTTGCGTATGGTCACCGAAGGCGTGGTCACAGCGATCGACGGCACCGATGTGCGCGTAGACCCACAGTCCGTGTGCATCCACGGCGACTCCCCTGACGCCACCGCCATGGCCGTGGCCGTCCGGGCCCTGCTGGATGCCGAGAACATCGACGTCCGCGCATTCGTCTAGGCGGCGGCACGTGAGGATCCTGCGCAACGGCGACTCCGCAGTACTCGCGGAGTTCGATTCACTCGACGACGTACTCGCGCATTTCCGCGCACTCGACGCGAATCGGATACACGGTGTCGTCGACCTGGTGCCCGCTGCCCGCACACTGCTGGTCCGCTTCGACACGCGAACGACCCACGCCGACACGGTGCGCCGCTGGCTCGTCGAGACGCAGCCGATGCGCGCAGACACCATCCCGGGGGCCGAAGTGGTGATCCGAGTGCGGTACGACGGTCCCGACCTCGAGGAGGTCGGTGAACGAACCGGACTGGGCGTCAGCGGTGTGATCGCCGCGCACACCGGACGCGCCTGGACGGTGGCGTTCGGCGGCTTCGCTCCCGGCTTCGCCTATCTCACGGGCGGCGACAGCCGCTTGCAGGTACCACGTCGAGACTCCCCGCGGACCTCGGTGCCCGCGGGTGCCGTCGGGTTGGCAGGCGAGTTCTCCGGGATCTATCCGAGAAGCTCTCCGGGAGGCTGGCAGCTGATCGGCACCACCGAACAAGTTCTGTGGCAACCGGATCGGACTCCCCCTGCATTGTTGCACCCCGGTGCCGCAGTACGATTCGAGTCCTACTGAACACCAAGCGGTCTCGTCAAATTCCCAGCACGGCTTTTGCAATGAGAAAATACAGTACCAATCCCGTCGAATCGACGAACGTCGTGATGAACGGATTGGAGAACACTGCGGGATCCACACGGATAGCCTTGGCGACCAACGGCATCGCCCCACCGACAGTGGCTGCGAGTGTGCACACGGTGACCAGCGTCAGCCCGATCACCGCGCCCACCGACATGTCGTAGACGGCAGTTGCGAGGACGAACGCCACGGAACCGAGCAGCACCCCGAGCGAGAACCCCACCCTGAGTTCACGGACGACGACACGGCCGACATCTCGGGGACTCACGTCGTCGAGAGCCAATGCCCGCGTAACGGTGGTCGCCGCCTGATTTCCCGTGTTGCCACCGGTGCCGATGAGCAGCGGCACGAACAACGCCAACGTCACGGCCTGTTCCAAGGTCGATTCGAACACCTCGAGCACCTGCACGGTCAATGTCGCTCCGATCGCCAGCACGAGCAGCCACACGACCCGCGAACGCACCAATTGTCTCGCCGGCGTGGCGAGATAGGGCTGGCGTAGCGGCTCGGTGCCGCCGATCCGGGCCTGGTCCTCGCTCTCGGCCGACTCCAGGATGCGCAACGCATCGTCGACAGTGAGGATGCCCACCAGTCGCGTTTCGCTGTCCACGACGATCAACGCCAGCAACTTCAGCTCGGCACAGCGGCGGGCAGCTTCCTCTGCGTCGTCGGTGGCCCGCGCGAAATACGGTTCGCTCATGATGTCGCCGACTGCGCCGTCCTTCGGGGCGCCCATCAGATCTCGCAACCCCACCACACCCACGAGGATCCGATTCCTGTCGACAACCGGCAAGGTGTAGACCGTCTCGGCATCGTGGAGGCGGCTACGGACCATCGCGAGGGCTCGCTCGATCGGCATGTCTTGGCGCAACGAGACGAACTCCGGGCTCATGCGCCGTCCGAGAGCGCCCTGCCTGTAGCCGAGGATCGTCGCTGTCATCTCACGTTCGTCGTACGGGAGGCCGCGCATGAGCTTCGCCGCAACGGTGGCCGGCAACTCGTCGAGCAGTTCGACTCGATCGTCGGGCTCGAGATCAGCGAAGATCGACGCGACCTGATCGTCTTGCAGGCCGCCGACGAGGGCGCTCTGCAGACTCGGATCCAGCTGCTCGAACACCTCCATCGCCTGATCCTTGGGAAGCAACCGATAGAGCACCGCGCGGTCGGTGTGGTCCAACCGCTCGAGCACGTCGACGAGCAGTTCCACGCTCAGGTCGGCTACTGCGGCGTGCGCCGCAGCCAGATCGCCGTCGTCCAACGCACCCTCGACTGCCCGGGTCGCCTCCACCCGGGTGGCCTCGATACTGGTGGTCGGATCGTTCCGGCTCATCGTGTCTCCCTCGAACTGCGGCACTTCAACCTAACGCGCGCCGGCTGCGCTCACCGAACAGTCCTCACCGCCGCCCCGGATTGCGAGACCATGGATCCATGGCATGGCTCGAGGTGGTCACCCCTGGAATCTTCACGACTGTGCAGGATCACGGACGCATCGGATACGGGGCCGACGGCGTGACCGCATCCGGCGCTGCGGACCGCACGGCGCACGACGCTGCGAATCGCCTCGTCGGCAATCACCCGGACGCCGCGGCCCTCGAGGTGACCGGTGGCGGACTCTCGGTCCGAAGCGTCGGCGACACGATCGTCGCGATCACCGGAGCGCGCGTCGACGTGACGGTAAACGGCCGCTCGGTGGGTGATTACGCGAGGGTGCGTCTCCGCGATCAGGACGTCGTCTCGGTCTCAGTGCCATCCGAGGGATTGCGGTCGTATCTGGCAGTCCGCGGCGGCATCGACGTTCCGGAGGTACTGGGAAGCCGTTCGACCGACACGTTGTCGGGCACGGGCCCAGCGCCGGTGCACACCGGTGACCGGCTGCTTGTCGGCGCACTCGCCGACGAACTCCCCTGCGAAGAGCAGATCCCTCCGCCTGCGCCCGCGGGTGATCCCGTCGAACTCCGTGTGCGAACAGGGCCCCGCGACGACTGGTTCACTCCCGCCTCGGTCCGCGCCTTCCTACACGAATCGTGGACGGTGACTCCGCAACTCGATCGGGTGGGGATCCGGCTCCGGGGCCCCGGACCGCTACACCGCTCACGCCATGACGAACTACCCAGCGAGGGTATGGTTGCCGGGTCCGTCCAGGTGCCGCCGGAGGGTCATCCGGTGCTGTTCCTCGCCGATCACCCCGTCACCGGCGGCTATCCGGTGATCGCGGTGGTGACGACAGCGGACCTTCCCACTGCGGCGCAATTACGTCCGGGGCGGCGTGTGCGGTTCGTCCGACTGATCTGAACTGTGACCTCGTTGTCACGCACAGTGATCAGGCCGTGGTCGCCGGCGCTGGTGCGCACCTCCACCGTCCCCGACACCTCATACCCCCGGGGTGCCAGGAACGCGGCGATCAGGTACTGAAGCCATTCGGAGTACCGGTAGAAGACCGGGTCGCCGTCCCACTCGAGGGCGCATCCGTCACTGCTCGGGGCCCACTGACACCACGACAGCGGCCGCCCCTCTGCCGGCAGACCGTCGCGGCCCGCGTTGTGCGGACCACTCGCGGCACCCGCGAACCCGGTGAGGAAGTCGATGTCGGGCCGACTCAATGGCGGTGTGATCTCGAAACGCCCGTCGAACGCCGTTGTGTACGCCACTGTGTGCCTCCGCTTCCGTCCGGCCCTACCGGTACAGACGCAGCGAGGGCCCGATCGGTTCCCGTCGGTACGCGCTGACCTTCGGAGCGGCCTTCAGGACCTGCGACGCCGCGCGATATCGGCGAGCACGACGCCTGCCGCGACCGACGCGTTGAGCGACTCCACGTCGCCGGCCATCGGGATGGACAGGATCGAATCGCACGTCTCGCGGACGAGCCGCGAGAGTCCCTTGCCCTCGGACCCCACCACCACGACGACGGGATCGGTGCCGTCGAAGGTATCGAGGTCGGTATCACCACCGGCATCGAGACCCACGACGCGGACGCCCTGAGACTGCCAGTCCTTGAGGGTGCGGGTCAGATTGGTTGCGCGTGCTACCGGAAGCCGCGCCGCAGCACCCGCACTGGTGCGCCAGGCCACGGCAGTGACCGACGCGCTCCGACGCTGCGGAATCACAACGCCATGGCCACCGAACGCCGCCACCGACCGGATGATCGCACCGAGGTTGCGGGGATCGGAAATGTTGTCGAGCGCCACCAGCAGGGGTCGCTCGTGCCTCTCCTTGGCGCGCACGATCAGATCGTCGGGGTGCGCGTAGCGGTACGGCGGCACCTGCAGACCGATACCCTGATGCATACCGTTCGCCGTGAGCCGGTCGAGTTCGCTGCGCTGCACTTCGAGAATCGAGATTCCGGCATCAGCGGCGCGCTGCACTGCTTCCTTGAGCCGGTCGTCGGCTTCCGCACCGACCGCGACGTAGAGCGCGGTCGCCGGGACCTCGGCCCGCAAGCACTCGACTACGGGGTTGCGGCCGAGGACCATCTCCGGCCCGTCCTCCGGCTTGCGTCCGCCCGGACGGCGGCCTCGGTTGTCGGCAGCCTTCGCCGCTGCGCGAGCGCGCCGGGCCGCAGGATGGTACGAACGATCCTCGGCCTTCGGGGTAGCGCCGCGGCCTTCGAGACCGCGCCGACGCTGACCGCCCGAACCGACGACCTGGCCTTTCTTCGTTCCGCCCTTGCGAATCGCTCCGCGGCGCTGGGAATTGCCTGCCATCACTGCCCTGCTTTCAGAGACCACTCGGGTCCGTTCGGCGTATCCGTTACTTCGATCCCCGCCGCTGTCAGCCGGTCACGTACTTCGTCGGCGACCGCCCAATTCTTCTCGGCACGGGCGCTCTGTCGACGATCGAGTTCTGCTCCCACCAGCACATCGAGGGCGGCGAGCGCACCCGACTCGTCGCCGGAGCTCTCCTGCCAGTGTGCATCGAGTGGATCGACGCCGAGGACAGAAAGCATCGCACGGATCTGGGAAGCGATGCGCACCGCTTCGGTCAGGTCTCCGTTGTCGAGCGCCTTGTTGCCCTCGCTGCGTCGGCCGTGGATCTCGGCGAGCGCTTTGGGCACCCCGAGATCGTCGTCGAGCGCTTCGGCGAACGCGTCGGTCCACGTTCCGACGGGAACGTCGCCTGCCCGGTCACGGGTCTTGATCACGAACGACTCGAGTCCCCGGTAGGCCGCGGCCGCCTCGGCCAGCGCCGTGTCGGAATATTCGAGCATCGACCGGTAGTGGGCGCTGCCGAGGTAGTAACGCAGTTCCTGGGCCCGCACGCGGGTGAGGACGTTGGGGATGGACAGCACGTTGCCGAGCGACTTGGACATCTTCTCGCCGCCCATGGTGACCCAGCCGTTGTGCAACCAGTAACGGGCGAAGCCGTCACCTGCAGCGCGGGCCTGCGCGATCTCGTTCTCGTGATGCGGAAACACCAGATCCATGCCGCCGCAATGGATGTCGAACGAGGAACCAAGATAGAACTCCGCCATGGCGGAGCATTCGAGATGCCAGCCCGGACGGCCACGACCCCACGGCGTCGGCCACGAGGGCTCCCCGGCCTTCTCGGCCTTCCACAGGGTGAAGTCGCGAGGGTCGCGCTTGCCCTGCCCGGCGCTCTCACCTTGATGGACGTCGTCGAGTTTGTGCCCCGACAACGCGCCGTACTCGGGGAAACTCATCACGTCGAAGTAGACGTTGCCGTCGGAAGCGTAAGCATGACCCGCGTCGATGAGTCGACGCATGAGCTCGACCATCTGAGTGATGTGCCCGGTCGCGCGGGGCTCCACGGAGGGCGGCAACACACCCAGAGCGTCGTAGGCGCGGGTGAAAGCGCGCTCGTAGGTGGTCTTCCATTCCCACCAGGGGCGGCCCGCCTCGCTCGCCTTGCGGAGAATCTTGTCGTCGATATCGGTGACGTTTCTCACAAACGCGACGTCGAGCCCCTTCGCTGCGAGCCATCGTCGCAGAACGTCGAACGCGACGCCGCTGCGCACGTGGCCGATGTGCGGCTCACCCTGAACAGTGGCACCACACAGATACACCGAAGCGTGTCCGGGCACCAGCGGTTCGAAATCCCGCACGGCTCGTGTCTCGGTGTCGAAAAGGCGCAAAGTCACGACAGACCATCTTACCGTTGATCGACGTCAGGTAGTACGAGCGCGGTGGCGATAGCCGCCACACCTTCCCCGCGGCCGGTCAGCCCGAGCCCGTCGGTGGTGGTGGCCGACACCGACACGGGTGCGCCGAGCAGATCGGACAGCACACGCACCGCCTCGTCCCGTCGCGGCCCGATCTTCGGGCGGTTCCCGATCACCTGCACGGCCGCGTTGCCGATGGTCCAGCCTTCTTCGGTCAGCAGCCGCCGTACCTCGGTGAGCATCGAGGCCCCCGACGCTCCCGACATCTCGGGTCGATCGGTCCCGAACACCGAACCCAGGTCGCCGAGGCCGGACGCCGACAACAACGCATCACACAACGCGTGTGCGGCGACGTCGCCGTCGGAGTGCCCCGAACAACCATCTGCGTCGTCGAACAGCAGACCTGCCATCCAGCATGAACGCCCCGGTTCGACCGGGTGCACATCTGTTCCGATTCCGACACGCACGTGTGCTCAGTTCCCCTCTTGTGTCCGTTCGCCGGCGGCGAGCAGAGCTCGGGCCAGCACCAGATCCAGCGGTGTGGTGATCTTGAAGGCGAGCGGGTCGCCCGCCACGGTCTGCACGAACTCGCCGAGCCGTTCCACCAGCCCGGCATCGTCGGTTGCGTCGCCCGTATCGCGATTGGCGCGTTCGAGCAGGTCTGCCTCGAACCCCTGTGGTGTCTGCACCGCGCGCAGGGTCGCCCGCTCAGGGGTGCCGGTGACGACCCCGTCGGAGTCGACGCTCTTGATGGTGTCGGCGACCGGCAGGACGGGAATCACTGCGCGCCGCCCACCCCGGAGCGCCTCGACCACTCGGGTGAACAACTCCGGTGGAGTCAGCGCCCGCGCCGCATCGTGCACGAGCACGAACTGCGCGTCCGACGCCGCCCGGAGACCCGCGCGCACAGAATCGGCGCGTTCCGCACCACCGCCGGTGACCGTGACCCGGTCGGCGTATTCCGCGCGTACGAGCTCCGCCGGAGGTGTCGAGGCGAGCTCGGGCGGCGCCACCACCACGACGCGGTCGACCGCGCCGGAACCCAGCATCGCTTCGACAGCCCGGTCGAGCATGGTGCGCCCATCGAGCTCGACGAACGCCTTGGGTAGTGACTCACCCAGACGGACGCCGCGGCCGGCCGCCGGAATGATTCCGACGACCGGCCCGCTGCGATCGTGTACTTGCTGTATTCGATTCACTTGATGTTGATTCGAGGGTCGCGTCGCCTATCAGGATGCGGCGGCGAGAACCTCGTCGAGCATGCTCTCTGCCCTGACATCGTCGGTTCCCTCGGCGAGCGCGAGCTCACCGACGAGGATCTGCCGAGCCTTCGCCAGCATTCTCTTCTCACCTGCAGAAAGGCCACGGTCCTGTTCCCGGCGCCACAGGTCGCGGACTACCTCTGCGACCTTGTTGACATCTCCGGAGGCCAACTTCTCGATGTTGGCCTTGTACCGCCGTGACCAGTTGGTCGGTTCTTCTGTATGCGGTGCGCGCAGCACCTGGAAAACCTTGTCGAGGCCTTCTTGTCCCACCACGTCGCGAACTCCGACATATTCTGCATTCTCAGCAGGTACCCGCACCGTGAGGTCGCCCTGCGCGACTTTCAGAACCAGATATTCCTTCTGCTCCCCCTTGATGGTGCGTGTTTCGATTGCTTCGATCAGCGCCGCACCGTGATGGGGGTATACGACGGTGTCTCCGACCTTGAAAATCATGTGTCCCGTGCCCCTTTCGATTCTTCGAGTTTAACACGTGACCACATCGGCCTCTCATCAACGGCGCAGGTCAGGGGCACCGACACGTGGGCGTAGGGCTTGACAGGCAACCGGTTACGTGCATCCGGTGACGTGCGACACACCCACCGCGACAGGGCGTTATGCCCCGTTGTGGTGCACAAAATGGCAATATCGATGACCCGACGCGCACTCCATGCGGGACAACTACTACTCTGCCTAGTGGATTGCGAGCCTTACCCGAGTGGAGGAAAAGTGACTGCTCTCAACACGTCGACTCGTCGAGTCGCGACCGCTGTCGCCCTGGCCGCGGGTGCGACGCTGGCGTTGTCCGCGTGCGGCGCCGGTCAGATCACCCAGACCTCCGACCAGGTGGCTGCGATCAACGGCACCAACACGGACGCGGGCAGCCTTGCACTGCGCAACGTGCACATCATCTACCCGGATTCCGAGGAGTACAGCATCGAGCCGGGGGGAACCGCTCTGCTCGGCTTCACCATCGCGAATCTCGACGGCTACCGGGACGACGTCCTCACGGGCATCGAGACCGAGTACGCGGGCTCGGTGACCGGCGCGGACAACATCACGATCCCCGCTCAAGGCTCGGTCATCGCCGGTGTTTCCCCGGAGACCACCGATCTTCTCGAGTCCGTCGACGAATCACCGCAGCCGACCTCGCCGGAGGACACCCCCGTGGTGCCCGCGACGGTCGAGACCATCGAACTCGTCGACCTGAAGGAAGGTGTCCGGCCCGGCCTGACCATCCCCTTCACCTTCTCCTTCGAGGAAGCTGGCGACGTGACCCTGTCCGTACCGGTCGATGCAGGCCCGGTTCTCGATCGCCACGAGTCGGAGATGTCGCCGATCATCGGCGAAGCGCACTGACCCAGCGCGACCGGCAAGACCCTTCCGGAAGGTTCGGACGAGCATTCTCGTCCGGACCTTCCGGCGTTCTGTCACCACGTTCGCATATCCTCCGGCAGTGGCCAGATCCAAAACGATGTACCGCTGCTCCGACTGCTCGCACACCGTCGCCAAGTGGGTCGGACGCTGCCCCGAATGCGGAACGTGGGGCTCGCTGGACGAGGCACCGGTGCAGCCGACAGCTGTCGCATCGCGACCGGGCACCTCGCTCGCGCGTGCGGGCGCCGCGGCAGTCCTCCCCACCACCCCCGCCACTCCTTTGACCCGGATCGACGGGAAGGAAACCGCGGCCAAGACCACCGGAATCTCCGAACTCGACCGGGTTCTCGGCGGGGGGATCGTGCCCGGCTCCGTCGTCCTGCTCGCGGGTGAACCCGGCGTCGGCAAGTCGACACTGCTCCTCGAGGTCGTCCACCGCTGGGCTCAGCGCAGCGCCGACGACAGGTCGCTGTACGTGACGGGCGAGGAATCCGCCGGACAGGTTCGGCTCCGCGCCGACCGCACCGGGTCTGTCCACGAGCGGGTCTACCTCGCTGCCGAGTCCGATCTGGCGACGATCTTCGGCCACGTCGAACAGGTCAAGCCGACATTGCTCGTCGTCGACTCGGTGCAGACGATGCTCGCCGCCGATGTCGACGGAGTGTCCGGCGGTGTCACTCAGGTCAAGGCCGTCACGAGCGCCCTGACCTCGCTCGCGAAGGCGAGCGGTATCCCGGTGTTGCTGATCGGTCACGTCACCAAGGACGGCGCAGTAGCGGGTCCACGCTCGCTCGAGCATCTCGTCGACGTCGTACTGCACTTCGAAGGCGACAAACATTCGACGCTGCGTATGGTCCGCGGGGTCAAGAACCGGTTCGGTGCAGCCGAGGAAGTGGGCTGCTTCGAACTCACCGAAGGCGGCATTGTCGAGGTGAGTGACCCGTCGGGACTGTTCCTGCAGCACCGGAACGAGGAGGTGTCGGGGACGGCGGTCACCGTCACGATGGACGGCAAACGCCCACTGCTCGGCGAAGTTCAAGCGCTTGTCGTCCACACCCAGAATCCGTCACCGCGGCGCGCGGTGAGCGGCCTGGATTCGGCGCGCGTCGCGATGGTGCTCGCCGTACTCGAACGGCGCTGCAACGTCCGCAATCTCGGAAAATGCGACGTATACGCCTCGACGGTCGGCGGCATGCGGATCACCGATCCGTCCGCCGACCTCGCGCTGGCGCTCGCCATCGTCTCAGCGGTGCGAGATCAACCGGTCCCGCCCGGCACCGTGCTGCTCGGCGAGGTCGGGCTCGCAGGCGAAGTCCGGCGCGTGGCCGGAGCAGGCCGACGGCTCACCGAAGCACACCGGCTCGGGTTCACCCGCGCAGTGGTGCCCCGCAACACCGACGGCGCGCCTTCCGGCATGAAGGTCCGCGAGGTGACCAACCTCGGGCAGGCGCTCATGAACATCGGCTGACGCCCGCTTCGAAACACGGCTAGCGGAAGGCGCCGTGTCTTCCTTCTCCCGACGTGAACCGTGAAGCGCCTGCGATGCCCTCCCGCTCGACGATCGGCACACCGTGGGCGCCTTCGGCCCGCAACGCGGTGTCGAGTGGAAGCTCGAACGAGCGGTAGACCGACGCCCGGTCCACCGACATACATTCCTGCGGAAACGTTGCCAGTTGCCGCGCGATCTCCTGCGCTACAGCGAGTGACGTACCCTCGTCGACGACCCGGTTGGCGAGGCCGAACGACAGGGCCTCGGCCGCATCCACCGCGCGGCCGGTGAGGATCATGTCGAGCGCTCTTCCCTGCCCGATGATCCGCGGCAGTCGCACCGTGCCGCCGTCGATGAGCGGTACACCCCAGCGGCGGCAGAACACCCCGAAGACTGCGTCGGATTCGCACACCCGCAGGTCTGCGAGCAGTGCGAGTTCCAGTCCACCTGCGACCGCGTATCCACTCACCGCCGCGATCAGTGGTTTGGACAGCGCCATCCGGGAGGGGCCCATCGGCCCCGTGCCGCCGCCCTGCGGGTCGAGTTCGTGACGTCGCTGCACATCACCCACGGCAGTGAGGTCGGCGCCTGCACAGAAATGGCCACCCGCACCCCAGAGCACCGCGACACGTTGGTCCTCGTCGGCGTCGAATGTCTCGATGGCCTCGCGGAGCTGCGCGGCCATCGGCCCGTCCACGGCGTTTCTGCGGTCTGGGCGGTTGAGCACGATCGTGGTGACGGCACCGTCGCGTTCGAGGACGACATCGGGGACTCCACGGTCGCGGGCAGACATGGATCGTTTCTAACACCGTCCGGCCGGCAATTCTGCCGTATCGGGTTGTCGGACTCGCATGCGAACATATGTTCGTGTCCGCCCGTGCAACGATCCTCCACGCCGACCTCGACGCGTTCTACGCGTCGGTCGAGCAACGCGACGACCCGTGGCTTCGAGGAAAACCAGTGGTGGTCGGCGGTGGGGTCGTCCTCGCCGCGAGCTACGAGGCGAAAGCCTACGGAATCAAGACACCCATGCCTGGCCGTGCAGCGCGCGCTCTGTGCCCGCACGTGATCTCGATACCGCCGCGCATGGACGCGTACTCACAGGCGTCGCGGGAGGTGTTCGCGATCTTCGATCGGGTCTCCCCCGTCGTCGAAGGGGTCTCCATCGACGAGGCCTTCCTCGACGTGTCGGGGCTGCGCCGCATCTCGGGTGAGCCGTCCGACATCGCGGCACACCTGCGCGCGACGGTCATGGCCGAGGTCGGCCTGCCGATCACCGTAGGTGTGGCCCGGACGAAGTTCCTCGCGAAGGTCGCGAGTGGCGTCGCGAAACCGGACGGGCTGCTCGTCGTCCCACCCGAAGGGGAACTCGACTTCCTCCACCCCTTGCCCGTCGAACGACTGTGGGGCGTCGGCAAGGTCACCGCCGCGACTCTGCATGCGCACGGACTTCGATCGGTCGCCGATATTGCGAACGAATCCGAGTCCGACCTCATCTCGCTGCTCGGCCGGGCAACAGGCCGCCACCTGTACGCGCTCGCGACCGGGCACGACCCACGGCCGGTTCACCGTCGACGCCGGCGTTCGATGGGCGCCCAGCACGCACTCGGCCGAGGAGCCCACAGCATCGAGTCGGTCGACGCCACACTGCAGCTACTCGTCGACAAGGTTGCCGCCCGGATGCGCCGCGCCCATCGGATCGGCCGCACAGTGGTGCTCGGACTCCGCTTCGCCGATTACACGCGGGCCACGCGGTCGCGCACGCTCGGCGTCCCCACCGCGCGCACCGACGTCCTCAGCAACACCGCACGTGCCCTGCTCGAATCAGCGCGGCCGCTCATCGCCGACCGCGGGCTCACCCTGATCGGTGTCGCGGTGACGAACTTGGACGGCGAGGGCATCGAACAGCTCGAGCTTCCCTTCGACGAACCGGTGCCGTCGGCCGATCCGGGCTCGAACGAGACCACCGCGACACATCGCCCGATCGACCGGCACGCCCTCGACACGGTCCTCGACCACGTCCACTGCCGGTTCGGAGCCGGGGCACTGACGTCCGCGACACTGCTCGGCCGCGACCACAGCGAGGGCGTACCGATGCTCCCCGATTGAGAAACGCCTCAGATCGACGAGATGTCGTCGGCCCCGGGCAAACCGTCGACGAAATCCTTCCCCTTGTCGAAATGTTCGTGGCCGACGATCACGAACAATCCGTGCGAGCTCCCCACGATCACGTCGGGATCGGCGAGCGGGCCATCGACGATGCGCACCTCGGCGCTCGTGTACACCTTGCGACGCACCGTCCCGTCGACTCGGGCGGTGAATTCGAGGACCGCCCCCAGCGGGATGGGGCGCTTGAAATCGGTCCCCATGTGCCCGGTGACCACAGGCTTTCGGAACACAGCGTTACATGCGAAACCCTGGACTTCGTCGAACGCGGTCATGAGGATGCCTCCGTGAATGAACCCCGGCCCGCCCTGGAAGCGGGTGGCCACCTCGAATCGGCCCTTCACGGACAGCCCCTCGCCGATCGTGCACTGCAGCGCGAGCCCGGTCGGCTGATCGTCACCGCAACCGAGGCACCTGGACCAGTGCTGCGGTATCGGCGCCCCCGGACCGGGATGATCCTCGCGAAGATCAGGAACGACGAGGTCATCGGGCAAGGTCCAGAGACTACTCATGAGCAAGTAATGTAGTTGCGCGCTCGCCAACGACTTTTCCGTGGCCTGCACAAATGTGACGAGAAACGCACGCGCAGCCAGGAGGACTTCGCACATGACCGAGTCGGCCGACGCTGCGACGTTGAACGAGACAATCGCGCGTCTGGCACCCGGTACAGCTCTGCGAGACGGCCTCGAACGCATCCTGCGAGGCCGCACAGGCGGCCTGATCGTGCTCGGCTTCGACGAGCACGTCGCATCGATCTGTGACGGCGGCTTCGAACTCGATGTCGAATTCGCACCTACCCGGTTGCGCGAGTTGTCGAAGATGGACGGCGCGGTCGTGGTGTCCACCGACGGCAGCCGGATCGTGCGCGCCAACGTGCAGCTCGTGCCCGACCATCGCATCCCCACGGTCGAATCCGGTACCCGTCACCGCGCAGCCGAGCGCACCGCCATCGAGACCGGATACCCCGTGGTCTCGGTGAGTCAGTCGATGAGCATCGTGAGCGTGTACGTCGAAGGGCGCAGGCATGTCATCGACGATTCCGCGATGATTCTCTCCAGGGCCAACCAGGCCGTCGCGACGCTCGAGCGGTACAAGGCGCGTCTCGACGAAGTCACTCGCCAGCTCTCGGTGGTGGAAATCGAAGACATCGTGACATTGCGCGATGCGCTCACCGTCGCGCAGCGCCTCGAAATGATGCACCGCCTGTCCGTGGAGATCGAGCAGGATGTGCTCGAGCTCGGAACGGACGGGCGACAGCTCGCACTGCAACTCGAAGAGCTCGTCGGCGACAATCAACTCGCCAGGCAACTGCTCGTGCTGGACTACCTGGCGGGAACGGAGTCACCGTCGGTCCTCGATGTGGAGCAGGCGCTCGATGCGTTGGGAGAGCTGACCGATGTCGATCTGCTGGACCTGACGACACTCGCGCGGGCGTTCGGCTATCCGAGCACCATCGAAGCGCTCGACACCGCAATGAGCCCCCGCGGGTACCGCGTCCTCAATCGTGTTCCGAGGCTCAGGGCACGTCAGATCGACCGGCTGGTGGGTGCTTTCGGAACTCTGCAGGGTTTGCTCGCGGCGACCGCCGCGGACCTTCAGGCCGTCGAAGGGATCGGAGCACTGTGGGCTCGCTACATCCGTGAGGGTCTCTCACGCCTGGCCGAGGCGTCGATCAATCACTACGACTAGCACGTCACGGACCAGCACTTCACGCTGTCATGTTGAACGGCTCCGGCGTGCTGCGCAGACCACCGAGCTGCCCGACGACCGTGTATGCGCCCGGCTGGACCGGTTCCCGCGGCGTCGCGCACCCGGGTTCGGACGTCGTACCGGACCACCGCACCGAGAACGCGGCCTGATCGCCGGGACGGAGCGACCGCACGTCGGCGGTCGAATCGGGGAAACAGTCGGTGTTCGCCCACACCCGCTGGTTGCCGTCGAGGGTGTACACGAGGACCTGCTGCAGGCCCGCACCGAGATCACGCTCGCACGAAGACGTCCCGATATTGGTGATGACGATCGTGAACTCGGGTTCGGCTCCGACCTGATAATTCGGCTCGCCCGCCGTCACGCGCACTGCGAGCGATTGATCGGAACACTGCCCGGGTGCCGTCGACGCCGACACCGGCGTCGTGGGCGCGTCCGGATCCGCCTCATCCGATTCCGCACCACCCGACGGGGTGGACGACCCCGAGGACGCGTTCGAGGAATTCGAGCTTCCGGATCCGGCAGTGTCCGAGCCACTATCGTCCGAACCGGTCTCTGCACCGGCTTCGACACCGGATCCGTCCGGTGTGGTCGCGGTGGTCTCGGACATCGTGGTCCCGGAGGCCGCGGGTTCCGTTTCGGGATCATCGCCGCCGGTGAAGGCGAGAACCGCCCAGATGACCAAGGCCAGCACGACCACCGCGACGACGATCGCGAGAACACGGCGTCGCCAGTAGATCTCAGGAGGAAGTGGGCCGTTGGGTTCAAACACGCTTCACACGGTATGTGTCAGCTCGTGCGATGGCCACATGGTCGTCGGCGTGTCGCGTCAGTCCGAGGTCACACCGATATCGCCGATGTGGCCTTGCAGCTGTACGTGACCGTCGTCGAGCTTGTACGTCACACCCACAACAGCGCAGCGACCATCGGCGATACGGTCCGCGATGATCTGCGAGCGTTCGGTGAGCACCTTGCCCGTTTCCACGACGTGGCGCGCCTCGAGTTCGTCGACGGTGCCCAGCCCTTCTCGGCGCCCGAGGAGAATCGAGGGTGCGACCCGCTCGACGATGCTGCGGATGAAGCCCGACGGGACCTCGCCGCCGTCGAGTGCGGACAATGTCGCGCCGACAGCACCACAGCTGTCGTGTCCCAACACGACGATGAGAGGCACGTTGAGAATGTCGACCGCATACTCGATCGAGCCCAGCACGGAGCTGTCGATCACGTGACCCGCAGTTCGGACGACGAACATATCGCCGAGGCCCTGGTCGAAGATGATCTCGGCCGCGACGCGGGAGTCGCCACATCCGAAGAGCACTGCAGTGGGGTGCTGGCCGTTGACGAGTTCTGCTCGGCGGTCGATGCCCTGGCTGGGGTGCAGTGGGGTGTCACTGACGAAGCGCTGGTTACCTTCGGTCAGGGCTTTCCAGGCTGAGATGGGGTTCGAATTCGGCATATGCACAGTATTCACCCCCGGTGATTTCGACTTTCACGCGGGAATACTTTTACCTATGTAAACAACCGCCCAGAACGTTTCGAAAGGACGTGGGAATGCCGGTCGATGCTGGCGTATTGCTGCGCTGGTATGCAGCGCAGGCGCGGGATCTACCGTGGCGCCGCGAGGGCGTGACGGGATGGCAGATCCTCATGTCGGAGGTCATGTTGCAGCAGACTCCCGTCGTGCGGGTCGCGCCGATCTGGGAGGAGTGGGTCCGGCGCTGGCCGGTCCCGTCGGCGATGGCCGCATCGAGTCAGGCCGAGGTGCTGCGAGCCTGGGGCAAGCTCGGTTATCCGCGTCGGGCGTTGCGCTTGCACGAGTGCGCCGGGGTCCTCGCCGCCGAGCACGACGACCGGGTCCCCGAGGATGTCGACGTCCTGCTGTCGCTGCCGGGGATCGGCGCGTACACGGCGCGAGCAGTCGCGTGTTTCGCATACGGGCAGCGCGTTCCCGTGGTGGACACCAATGTGCGCCGCGTCGTCGCGCGCGCCGTCCACGGCAAGGCGGAGCCCGGGAACCCTTCCACGCGAAGGGACCTCGCAGACGTCGAGATTCTGCTGCCGCGCACCCGCGCGCGGGCCGCGACGTTCTCTGCTGCCCTGATGGAGCTCGGCGCGACGGTGTGCACAGCGCGGAACCCTGACTGTGATCGATGCCCGCTCCCCGAATGCGCGTGGGTCCAGGCCGGTCGTCCGGCTCACGACGGCCCGGCCCGGCGCGTGCAGAAGTTCGCCGGTACCGACCGTCAAGTGCGCGGAAAACTGATGGCAGTCCTCCGCGACAGCGACACTCCGGTGGAGCGTCCGGCACTGGATCAGGTGTGGCTCACAGACCCCGGGCAGCGCGATCGGGCCCTGCATTCGTTGCTCCTCGACGGACTTGTCGAACAGACCGACGACGGACGCTTCGCTCTCGCCGGAGAAGGCACGCGCTAGTCGAACGTAGTCAAAAACTGCTCGACCGCCGCGCGATACTCGTCGGGCTTGTCGTCGTGGACCAGGTGCCCGGCACCGGCGATACGGACGTACTCGGTGCCGGGTCGGCTACTCATCTTTCGCATCTGCCCTTCGGGGGTGATGGTGAACTCGCCCTCGATGAGCAGGGCGGGGACACGAATCGAGTGCCATTCGTCCCAGAAGGCGCGGATGCCCCATTCCTCCGAGATATCCCGGAACGTCGCGACCTCACCGTGCAGGTACCAGCCGTCGTCGCGGTGGTCGAACGAATCGAGAAAGTACTGTCCGGCGACCGGGCCGAAGAAGTCGACCACCGCCTGCTCGGTGGGGAACGGCTGCGGCCACTGCTCGATCATCGCGGCCCAGTTCGCTGCCGTACGTCCCCGGAAGTCCGGGGCCATGTCCTCGAGCACCAGTGCCGCCACACGGTCGGGATGCGCGGCGGCGAGGCACCACGCATGCAGCGCGCCCATCGAATGCCCGATGACGACGAGCGGCTCGTCGAACGCGTCGAGATGGGATGCCAGGTCCTCAACGAAGGCACCGGTGGTGAGCTCTGCCGGCGCGGGGCGTCCGTGCCCCGCCGCATCGAACGTGTGGACGTGGCCGTGCTCGCGTAGCCACGGCACGTGAGTACGCCACGTGCGCGCGCTCCCCATCAATCCGTGCAACAGCAGGATCGGACGTCCCTTACCACCCTCGTCGTGCAACACAATCGCCCAAGGTAGCGGAGTAGGCTCGCGCGCATGGCAGTCGTGAAGATCAACGCAATCGAAATCCCCGAGGGCGCAGGCCCCGAGCTGGAGAAGCGGTTCGCCAATCGCGCGCACACCGTCGACAATTCCAAGGGCTTCCTCGGATTCCAGCTCCTCCGCCCGACTGCGGGCGAGACCCGCTACTTCGTCGTCACCCAGTGGGAGACCGAGGAGGACTTCGCTGCATGGCGTGACGGCGACGCTCGAGCCGCGCACGCGGGCGAGGCCAAGAAGCCCGTTGCGTCGGGCGCATCGCTGCTCGAGTTCGAAGTCGTCCTCGACGTCAAGAAGTCCTGATGTCCGTGCCCGGCGGATCCGGGCGCGAGTTCAACTATCCCGATGTGGGCGCCGGCCGGGAAGATGTCTTCCCGGCCGGCTACCGGTCGTTGGCGATGGTGCGTGAACTGGGCACCGGCGACCGGATTTTCGATGCCGCATCCCGCCGGCTGTTCGGCTGGCAGATGCACCGCGCCGCCGGTATCCGGGTGGCGCAAGGCACCCCGCATCCCACTCCCGGACTCGACATACGCCTCGAATGGGGCATCGGGCCCATCCGTGCGACAGCGTGGTGCCGGGTGGTCGACGTCATCGACGAGCCCGGTCGTCGCGGTTTCTCGTACGGCACGTTGACCGGGCATCCAGAGAGCGGCGAGGAGACTTTCCTCGTCGAACGTGGCATCGACGGCAACGTCACTGCTCGGATCACTGCGTTCTCCCGCCCTGCACGCTGGTACACCCGGCTCGCGGGCCCGCTCGGTCGCCTGGTGCAACGCCGTATCACGCAGCGCTATCTCGACGGGATCGCCGACGATCAGTGTCTCGACGGGATCGCCGACGATCAGTGGTGAGCGTGCGGATCGAAACCGTCCGGAGGGCGGTCCAGAAACGCCGTCACACCGCGTACCCGGCCCCGGTCGTCCACGACGAGAATGTCGGTTCCTGTCGCGAACGGGTCCGCATCGGGGGTGATCAGCTCCCAGATCACCCGCGCCCGATCGTGATGGACATCGGGCTCACCGCGAAGTCTGTATTCGTAGCCCCTCATGTGTTCACCGAATTGCTTCCGGAAGTCGACGAGCGCGGCCGGACCGCCGAGTACCCCCACTGGTGCGCAGTATTCGACGTCGTCGGACCACGTGTCGCGGGTGAGCGATTCGTCGTCGCCGGAATTCCAGAACCGCACGTACCGCTCGATCGCGGCCGCAACGTCGGTTCCTTCGAAGTTCGTCGTGTCGGTCATGTCATCCTCCTGTCGGAATCGTGGCCGCGAAGTACTGCGACCGAATCGAGCCTGATCCATCCGGAGGCCGCAAGTCGATGACGTCGGAGGTCATTGCTGCACCGCACGCGGTCGCGGATCGTGGAGACATGGCCGACCACCCCGCAACACGTACAGGCCCCGCCACACGTACAGGCCCCGCCACACGGACAGACGGTGTCGGACTGCTTCTGAAGTCGTGGCGTGAGCAACGCGGCCGCTCCCAACTCGAACTGTCGATCGCTGCAGACCTGTCGACCCGGCACCTCAGCTACGTCGAGACCGGTCGATCCGTCCCCGGCCGCGGTGTGATCGAACGATTGTCGGAAGAGCTCGGGATCCCGCTCCGAGAGCGCAATCGGCTGTACCTCGCGGCAGGTTACGCGCCTGCCCATCCCGAGCATCCGCTCGAGGATCTGGGGGCCGCGCGAGATGCGGTCGAGGCGGTCCTCAGGGGACACGAGCCGAATCCGGCGATGGCGGTGAACGCACGCTGGGAACTACTCGCGGCGAACGGACCTGCGAACGGCCTGCTCACGGGCATCGCGCCCCATCTACTCGAACCGCCCGCCAACATCCTTCGGGCGACGCTCCACCCAGAGGGCCTGGCGCCGGCGATCCGCAACTTCGTGCCGTGGCGAGCCCACGTCCTCCGGAGAGTCGAGCGCCAACTCTCGCACACCGCGATGCCGGAGCTCACGCAGTTGCGCGATGAACTCGCGGAGTATCCGGTTCCGGAAGGCCAGCGGGACGACGACACGGTGCCGAACGATCTCGCGATGCCTCTCGTGTTCGCCACGGCTCACGGCGATCTCGCCCTGCTCTATACGACGACGGTGTTCGGGTCCCCGCACGATGTGACACTCGACGAGATCGCGATCGAGACGTTCTTCCCCGCGGACGCCTCGACCGCAAGGATCCTCCGGTCGATGTGACCTACGTTCACACCTCGCAGCTGTCTCCCGCGCATCCGTCAGCGTCATCGGCAACCGGATCTACGACGGGCTCAGCACTGTCTGCGTCGGAAATCGCGCGTTCCAGCAATGCGAGAAACACGTCCTTCGTCTGAGCTCCCGACACCGCGACCGCGCGGTCGGCGACGAAGAACGGGACTCCGGTGACACCGAGCTTCCGGGCCTCCAGGAGGTCGGCGCGGACGGCATCGGCAGCAGCGTCGGACTCGAGATCGGTGCGGATCTCATCCGCATCCAGTCCCACCGACACGGCGATACGCACCAGCTCCTCACGATCGTCCACAACCTTGCCGTCGACGAAATGCGCACGGAACAGTGCCTCGAGCAGTTCGTCACGCTTGTCGCCGGCGAGGTGCACCAGACGGTGTGCGTCGAAGGTGTTCGCCGCGATCACCGTGTCGAATTCGATGTCCAGCCCGACCTGCGCAGCAGTGGCGGACACCTGGGCGAACATGTGCCGAACCTGTTCGGCGGGCATGCCCTTCATCTCGACCAGCGCCTCGATCTCGGGCTTCCTCAGGCCCGCGGGCGTCTCGGGTGCGAGCTGATACGACCGCCACGTCACCGTGACCCGGTCGCGCTGCGGGAAATCAGCGAGGGCTGCGGAAAATCGGCGCTTGCCGATGTAGCACCACGGGCAGGCAATATCCGACCAGATCTCGATTTGGGCGGCGGGAAGGGTTGTATCGGCAGGTACGTTCACGAGTCGAACAACGGCGAGGCTGCCGCGGATTGTTCCCGATCCGCGAAGCTCGACGTCGCGCGACTCCGGCTCCCCCTTCGAACGGACGTTGCACCGCCGCCGAGAGACGCCGATTCTCGGCAGCGGCGCAGGGTCAGGATTCGAGTGCCGCGTCGAGCGTGATCTCGACACCCGTCAGCGCGCGGCTCACCGGGCAGATCTCTTTCGCTGTCTGCGCGGCCTTCTCGAAGCCTGCGGCGTCGAGGCCGTCGACTTCACCTCGGACGGTCAGCTTGATTCCGGTGAGCCGGAACCCCACCTCGGGGTGCGGGCCGAGCGACACGTCGGCTTTGACCTCGAGACTCTGCGGGGTGCCCCCGGATTCGGCGATCACCGCGGACAACTGCATCGCAAAACACGTCGAGTGGGCCGCGGCGATCAGTTCTTCCGGGCTCGTCGCACCGTCGGCGTTCTCCGCCGATCGCTTCGGGAACGACACATCGAATGTCCCGCGTCCCGAGCTGGTCAGTTCGACCTGGCCCGACCCGTCCTCGAGTCCACCGTTCCATGCGGTCCGTGCACTCCGTGTCGGCATTGCTACTCCCTCCATCCGGCCCGATTCAAACACTCTGGCCCGAACCTACGCCGATTCGTGCGCCACAGTCTCCGGTTCTCGGACAATCGGCGGAAGCTTCACTGCCCGATCATCGGTGGCGAGCCGAAAGCTTCAGCGCCTGCATGCGGATCTCGTCGCGCAGCGCCTGCGGTGCCAGAAGTTCGGCGTCGTCACCGAGTTGCCACATCACCGCTCCTGCGTGGCCCGAACTCCCGAACTCGACCTCGGCGAGACACCACCGTTCGTCGTCCGCAGGGCGTTCGGCCACCGAGATCGCGACCGCAGCGAGTTCGTCTCGGCGACTCTCGCGCACCTTCACGGTCGCGGAGATGGTGGGCATACCCGCGCGGAATCGAGCCCGCCTGCGCTGCCAGATCTCGGCGAGATCGACATCGTCCGGTCGCTCGGCCTTGACGTCGAGCACTTTCACCTCATCGATACGCGAGAGCCGGTAGGTGCGTTCGTCGCCGCGGTGCAAGGCCACCAGGTACCACCGACCGGCGGCGCTGACGACACCGACCGGGTCGACGGTCCGCCACCCGGCGTCGCGGTCGCGCGGGCGATACCGGATCCGTAGGCGTACGCCGTCGAACACAGCTTGCTGCACCGCGCCGAGGTGGGGATCGACCGATGAATCCGTGATCCATCCGGAGCCGGTGACCAGAATCCGTTCCGATGCCCGGATGGCTGCCGTGCGCCCTGCTTCGGGCAACGCGTCGGTGACCTTCCGCATCGCGGCGGCGAACGCAGGCGCCATGCCGAGGGCCGCAGTATCGGTGGAAGCGCTCGCGGCGAGCAGCGCTGTCGCCTCGTCGATAGTCAACCCGGTGAGGTCGGTGGTGAAGCCGGGCAGCAACGCGAAGCCTCCGTCACGGCCGCGTTCCGCATACACCGGAATTCCGGCCGACGACAGCGCCTCGACGTCGCGCAGGACGGTCCGCACCGAGACTTCGAGTTCGCGGGCGATGGCCGGGGCGGTCATCCGGCCCCGATTTCTGAGCATCAACACCAGCGAGAGCAGCCGTTCAGCGCGCATCACCGAATCATGGCACCGAAACCCGACACGAAGTGTCGTGATTGCTTCTCTAGGTCAGGACCGTTCGATTGCGCTGCGGTGCCGGTACGACGACGGGGACTGTCCGCAGAAGTCGCTGAATGCCCGAGCGAACGAGCTTCCGTTGTCGAACCCGACGGCGCGGGCGGTTTCCTGCACCGATTGCTCGGGCGAGGCGAGGAGCGCCATCGCGCGCAACATCCGGGCCTGGAGCAGATAGGTGCGCCACGACATCCCCACGTGCTCGTCGAACAACCGGCGCAAGGTGCGATCCGATACCGACACCGCGCGGCCGACCTCGCCGATGGTGACGTCGTGGAGATTCGCCTTCGTGAACGCCATTGCCTCGTGCACGACGGGATGATCCGACATCGGAAGGCTGAGGAGCGCTTCGTCGGAGTCGATCGCGTCGAGGACGAGACCGCCCAGGGTCGCGAAGAAGCGCTCTGCCGCGGTGTCGTCGGACAATCTGCCGACGGGCCATCGCTGCGCGTAGATGATCATCTCCCGGATGAGCGGCGAGACGTCGAGGACAGCGGCGCGTTCACCGTGGAATCGCACCAGTTCCGGATCGAACATCACGGCGATCGAGCGGACCCTGGGGCTCATGGTCGCCTGGTGGCGCAGTCCCGCCGGTATCCACACCGCCTGCTGAGGTGGCAGCAGGTAGTGGGTGGTCGCGGTCTCCACTTCGACCACGCCACCGACGGCGTACTCGATCTGGTGCATATCGTGGCTGTGCCAGTCCGTCACGAGGCTCCCGCCCTCGTAGAGGTAACTTCCGGCGGTTATCGCCGCACTGCGACGCAGACTCTTGAGGTTGTCCGATCCTGCACGATGCATGGCCGATTGCGTAGAGACGGTCATGCCTATGAACGGTACAACAGGAGTAACCCCTATGTGATGAGCAGCACCCAGGAGTGAATATGCAACTCGACGACATGATTCTCGTGAGCATCGATGACCACGTGGTCGAACCACCCGACATGTTCGCCCGCCACGTTCCGGCCAAGTACCGGGACGAAGCACCCAAGGTCATCGTCACCGAGCAAGGTGTCGACCAGTGGGTCTACCAGGGAAAACCGACCGGGGTCAGCGGACTCAACGCGGTGGTCTCGTGGCCCGCAGAAGAATGGGGTCGCGATCCCGCGCGGTTCGCCGAGATGCGCCCCGGCGTGTACGACATCCACGAGCGCGTACGCGACATGGACCGCAACGGCATCGTCGGTTCCATGTGCTTTCCCACGTTCACCGGTTTCTCTGCACGCCACCTGAACCAGCACCAGGCCGAGGTGACCGTCGTGATGGTGCAGGCCTACAACGACTGGCACATCGACGAATGGTGCGGTGCCTACCCCGATCGGTTCCTGCCGCTCGCCCTCCTGCCCACGTGGAACGTGCCTGCGATGTGCGACGAGATCCGACGCGTCGCAGCCAAGGGCTGTCGCGCCGTAACCATGCCCGAACTCCCCCACCTCGAGGGACTTCCCAGCTACCACGACATCGACTACTGGGGCCCGGTGTTCCAGACCCTGTCCGACGAGGGCGTCGTGATGTGCCTGCATATCGGTTCGGGGTTCGGCGCGATCTCGATGGCGAAGGATGCGCCCATCGACAACCTGATCGTGCTCGCCACCCAGATCTCCGCCATCGCGGCGCAGGATCTCCTGTGGGGCCCGGCCATGCGTTCCTACCCGGACCTCAAGTTCGCCTTCTCCGAAGGCGGCATCGGCTGGATACCCTTCTTCCTCGACCGCTGCGACCGGCACTACACCAATCAACGCTGGCTCCGTCGCGACTTCGGCGGCAAACTTCCCAGCGAGGTCTTCAAGGAGCACTCGCTCGCCTGCTACGTCACCGACCCCACCGCACTCAAGCTGCGTCACGAAATCGGCATCGACATCATCGCGTGGGAGTGCGACTACCCCCACTCCGATTGCTTCTGGCCCGATGCGCCGGAGAAGGTACTCGGCGAGCTGGAGGCCGCGGGAGCGACCGACGCCGAGATCGACAAGATCACCTGGCAGAACTCCTGCCGTTTCTTCAACTGGGACCCGTTCGCGAAGATCAAGCGCGAGGACGCGACCGTCGGAGCGTTGCGGGCCACGGCGACCGACGTCGACACCTCGATCCGGTCCCGCGCCGAGTGGGCGAAGCTCTACGAAGCCAAACACAAGGATTCCGTGACCGCGGGATGATCTCCTCGGAATCGGTCCGGAATACATGACAGAGGGTGACGTGTTTCGGGCCCATGCTGGGTGTCATGACAACGACGCAGACAGACCCGCGCCCCCTGTTCCGTGACGCCCTCGACTGGGTGGCCGGACTCATCGACGGAGTCCGGCCCGCCCAGTTCACCGACCCCACCCCGTGCCCTGAATTCGACGTGCGTTCGCTCATCGGGCATCTCGTCTCCACCGTCGAGAAAGGTCGTCTCATCGGAGCATGCGGCGACCCTGCGACCGTGCCCGAAGTCGTCACCGAACCGGATGACAGATGGGTCTCCGCGCTGCGCACGAGCGCCGACCGCTACTGGGAGGTGTGGAACGACGACGCGATGCTCGACACGGAAGTCAGCGCTCCCTGGGGCACCTTTCCCGGGCGCGCCGCGGTCCTCATCGCGCTCAACGAAGCACTCGTGCACGGTTGGGACCTGGCGGCAGCAACAGGTCAACCGGCGGAGGCCGACCCGGCCCTGGCCGACGCAGCACTCGGCATCATGCAGCGTGCACTCCCCGAGACCCCGCGGGGAGGGCCTGTCCCATTCGGACCGGTGGTGGAACCCACTCCTGCCGCGGGAGCCACCGAACGCCTCGCCAACTGGTCCGGACGACCGACCGCCACGTGGAAGAACTGACGCCTGAACCAGCTGCCCAGCAATCTGCAACGCCGAGGGGCGGCACTCCATCCGGAGTGCCGCCCCTCGGCGTCTACGCGCGTTGTTACTGGGCTTCCGCTTCGCCCTCGCCGCTCTTCGCGAGCGCTACTGCCGGGGTGTCGGGCACCTCGGCCGGCTTCTCACTCGCCGCGAAGGTGAACCTCGCGTTCTCACCGGAACCTTCACCGTCCCAGCCCTCGACGTCGACCAGGACGATGTGGCCTGCGCCGATCTCGCCGAAGAGGATCTTCTCGGAGAGTTGATCCTCGATCTCGCGCTGGATGGTGCGACGCAGCGGGCGGGCACCGAGCACCGGATCGAATCCGCGCTTGGCCAGCAGAGACTTCGCCTTCTCGGTGAGTTCGATCCCCATGTCCTTGTTCTTGAGCTGGGTCTCGACACGACCGATCATCAGGTCGACCATCTCGATGATCTGTTCCTGCGTGAGCTGGTGGAACACGATGATGTCGTCGATACGGTTGAGGAACTCCGGGCGGAAGTGCTTCTTCAGCTCGTCGTTGACCTTGTTCTTCATCCGCTCGTAGTTCGACTGGTCTCCCTTGCCGGAGCTGAAGCCCAGGCCGACTGCCTTCGAGATGTCCGACGTACCGAGGTTCGACGTGAAGATCAGCACTGTGTTCTTGAAGTCCACCGTGCGGCCCTGACCGTCGGTCAGGCGACCGTCTTCGAGGACCTGCAGGAGTGTGTTGTAGATCTCCTGGTGTGCCTTCTCGATCTCGTCGAACAGCACAACGGAGAACGGCTTGCGGCGGACCTTCTCGGTGAGCTGGCCGCCCTCTTCGTATCCGACGTATCCGGGAGGCGCACCGAACAGGCGCGACGCGGTGAATCGGTCGTGGAACTCGCCCATGTCGATCTGGATGAGCGCGTCGTCCTCGCCGAACAGGAAGTTCGCGAGCGCCTTGGACAGCTCGGTCTTACCGACACCGGACGGACCGGCGAAGATGAACGAGCCGGACGGCCGCTTCGGATCCTTGAGGCCGGCACGCGTACGACGGATGGCCTTCGCGACCGCCTTGACGGCGTCCTCCTGGCCGATGATCCGCTTGTGCAGCTCTTCCTCCATACGGAGAAGACGGGTGGTCTCCTCCTCGGTGAGCTTGAACACGGGAATGCCGGTCCAGTTCGCGAGCACCTCGGCGATCTGCTCTTCGTCGACCTCAGCCACGACATCAAGATCGCCTGCACGCCACTGCTTCTCGCGCTCGGAGCGCTGTGCGACGAGCTGCTTCTCCTTGTCGCGCAGGCTCGCGGCCTTCTCGAAGTCCTGCGCGTCGATCGCCGATTCCTTCTCGCGGCGCGCATCGGCGATCTTGTCGTCGAACTCGCGCAGGTCCGGCGGCGCGGTCATCCGGCGGATGCGCATCCGGGCACCGGCCTCATCGATGAGGTCGATCGCCTTGTCCGGCAGGAAGCGGTCGTTGATGTAGCGGTCGGCGAGAGTCGCCGCAGCCACGAGCGCCTTGTCCGAGATCGACACACGGTGGTGCGCCTCGTAGCGGTCGCGCAGCCCCTTGAGGATCTCGATGGTGTGCTCGACCGTCGGCTCGCCGACCTGGACGGGCTGGAAGCGACGCTCGAGCGCCGCGTCCTTCTCGATGTACTTCCGGTACTCGTCGAGAGTGGTCGCGCCGATCGTCTGCAGTTCACCGCGAGCGAGCTTCGGCTTGAGGATCGACGCGGCGTCGATCGCGCCTTCTGCTGCACCCGCGCCGACGAGCGTATGCAGCTCGTCGATGAACAGGATGATGTCGCCGCGGCTGTTGATCTCCTTGAGGACCTTCTTGAGTCGTTCCTCGAAGTCGCCGCGGTACCGGCTGCCTGCGACGAGAGAACCCAGATCGAGCGTGTAGAGCTGCTTGTCCTTGAGGGTTTCCGGAACCTCGCCGTTGACGATCGCCTGAGCCAGGCCCTCGACCACGGCGGTCTTGCCGACGCCGGGCTCACCGATGAGCACCGGGTTGTTCTTGGTGCGGCGGGACAGCACCTGCATGACCCGCTCGATTTCCTTCGCACGACCGATGACCGGATCGAGCTTGCCTTCGAGAGCGGCCTGCGTGAGGTTCCGGCCGAACTGGTCGAGCACGAGCGACGTCGACGGGGTGCCGGCCTCGCCGCGGCTGGTGCCGGCCTCCTGCGGCTCCTTGCCCTGGTAACCCGAGAGCAGCTGGATGACCTGCTGGCGAACGCGGTTCAGGTCGGCGCCGAGCTTCACGAGCACCTGAGCTGCCACACCTTCGCCTTCACGGATGAGGCCCAGGAGGATGTGCTCGGTACCGATGTAGTTGTGACCGAGCTGCAGCGCCTCACGGAGGCTGAGCTCGAGCACCTTCTTGGCACGGGGAGTGAACGGAATGTGCCCGGACGGGGCCTGCTGTCCCTGGCCGATGATCTCCTCGACCTGACTGCGGACACCTTCCAGGGAGATCCCCAACGACTCGAGCGACTTCGCCGCCACGCCCTCACCCTCGTGGATGAGGCCCAGGAGGATGTGCTCCGTGCCGATGTAGTTGTGGTTGAGCATCCTGGCTTCTTCCTGAGCCAGGACAACGACGCGCCGCGCGCGATCGGTGAACCTTTCGAACATCGCACTCCCTCACACTCTCGGCCGACGGATCCGGTACGAGGTTGTCCCGGACCCCGGCAGCCGCTCTTCGCTCCGGCACTCGAGTCGTTCACATCGAACCAGCGAAGGTTCCACGATCCCACTCGACACTCTAGTTGGCGTGAATTCCACCCGCTTCCCCTCCACCCCGGAAGGTGGTAGCGGAAAACACGACTACAAGAGGTAACGCTGCACGTGACGCATACGTTTCCGCAACCTGTACGCCAGAAGCGAACAGACGGTCAGCGAGTGAGAACCTGTCGGATCCGCCGACCTGCACTCTTCGGTGCCCGCTCCGGATCCATGAGCGCGTTCTCCGCGAGGGGACTGCCCTCCTGTCCAACCGTACCCGGTCCGAACGGACGCAGGGAACGGCCCGAACCCCGCAGGCGCTCGATCGCCGCGAGCAACGACCCCTCTTCCTCGACGGCCCGGTCCCAGGTCTGCGCATCGACATCGAGGTGCTCGCAGAGAAGCCTGCTGCGCAGGTCTGCCGCCGCGCGAGAGACCGGATCGCCCGCACCAGCGGCTTCGAGTGCAAGATCGCATTCGGTGTCGAAGCCCATGGACCGGTTGTTGAGGTTCGACGATCCGATCCGCACCAGGATGTCGTCCATGACGACGACCTTCGCGTGCACATAGATCGGCCTACCGGCCTCGGTCACCGGGTAGTAGGCCTCAAACCTGCCGTGGACGTCGGCGGCCCACAGCAGATGCAACAGGGAACGCCTGGCACCGTCCATCGCCTTCCGCTCGAGCCAACCCTCCGCATTGCGGGGTATCACGAGCACGATCTCGGGACCATCGTCCTCACCCAGCCTCGCGGCGAGCGCTTCCGCGATGGTGCGGGACGCCAGATACTGACTTTCGAGGTACAGGCTGCTCCGGGTCTTCGCGATCACTGCGAGATAGAGCGCCTCGATCTCGTGGACGTCCTCACGGTCGCCGTACTCGGGCAGAGTTCTGGCGATCGACACGTCGATGTCGGTGACCGAAGGCGCGAGCCCGTCAGGCCAAAATGCGTCACGAGGACCGGCGGGGTCGAGATCCACCCCCGTTGCCGACTTCCATCGCGCACGCGCCTGGTCGCCGAGTGCGCGTGCGGCCGCGCCGTCCACCGCGGCAGTGACGTCGTGCCAGGGACCGTAGCGTCGCCCGTTCGGTTCACGTCGATATCGACTGCGGTCGGGGTGATCGGAGGTGTCCCACCGGTCGACGGTCATGTCGATGCCACCGCAGAATGCGAGTGCGTCGTCGATGACGATGATCTTCTGGTGATGGGCTGCACCGACCGGGTGCGCGCCATCCATTTCGAAATGCACGCGCGGGTCGGTGAGCCAGTCGAGGACGAACACCGGCGTCATGCCCCTGCCGATCGCCGCGAGTGCGCCGATGTTCCATTTGAGGAGGTGGATGTCGAGGTCGGGATTCTGCTTCGGGAGCCATTTCAGAAATGCGCCGAGCCGGTTCGGCCCGTCCAGCGTGCGACCGCCCGGTTCGAACTTGATCCGGGTATCGAAATCCCATCCGATCAACATGATGCGTTCACGCGCCTGCAACATCGCCGATTTCGCGTGACGAAAATAGTCTGCCGCCTCGACGATGAAGGTGAGCCGATCGGCATGCTCCGTCCTCCAGCATGTTTCCCCCGGCACCAGCACACGTTCGGCCATGAGCAGAGATGTTACGCCGGAAGACACCGGCGACAAATGCACGCGAACGAAATGCGACAGCGCCGTCGGCGTCCGCAGCAGCGGACACCGACGGCGCTGTTCGGCCTGGGCCGAAAAACTCAGTGCGCGTTGTTGTACTGCTCGATAATGTCGGCAGAGATCCGCCCACGTGCGGAGACCTGGAGATCGTTGTTTCGCGCCCATTCACGGATAGCAGCAGTTTGCTCGCGATCCGTTGTTCCCCGCGACGACTTGCTCGCCGCCGGTGCACTTTGTACGGCTTTGCTGCGCTTACGGCCGCCGACCTTACGGGCGTGCTGAATCCAGTACTCCAACTGTTCCCGCAACGCTGCCGCATTGTCTTCCGACAGATCGATCTCGTAGGTCACGCCGTCGAGTCCGAACTCTACCGACTCGTCTGCCGCCGATTCCTGGTCGACATCGTCGATAAGTGTGACGGTGACCTTCTTTGCCATGTGCTGGAAACCCTCTCCATCAAGAAATGCGCTTTCCCCCCACGGGACCAGACCACAATACCGCGCAATTAACGCATGTCTATACCGAAAGGTTTCGGGCCTATTCAGCGAGTGGTCGGGCGAACAATGGGGAAGAGGATAGTTTCCCTGATTCCCAGGCCGGTCAGCGCCATCAGCAACCGATCGATTCCCATCCCGGTTCCGGTGGTAGGCGGCATTCCCTGTTCCATAGCGGCGAGGAAATCCTCGTCGAGAGCCATTGCCTCGTCATCGCCCTCGGCCGCGAGACGTGCCTGATCCACGAACCGCTCACGCTGAATTACGGGATCGACGAGTTCCGAATATCCGGTGGCCAGCTCGAAACCGCGCACATAGAGGTCCCATTTTTCCGTGACTCCGCGCACAGTGCGGTGATCGCGGGTGAGCGGCGAGGTCTCGACCGGGAAATTGCGGACGAATGTGGGCTCGTTCAACTGGTCGCTGCACATGTGCTCCCACAGCTCTTCCACGAGCTTACCGTGCCCCCATCCCTTCCCTTCGGGAATTTCGAGCCCCACTTTGCCTGCCAGATCGGTCAATTCCGCGATCGTGGTGTCGGGTGTGACATCGGTTCCGATCGCCTGCGACAACGACGGGTACATCTCGAGGACTTTCCATTCCCCGCCGAAGTCGTATTCGGTGCCGTCCGCCAGAGTGACGACGTGGCTGCCGAACACAGCGAAGGCGACCTCCTGGATCATCTCACGAATCATCTTCGCGGAATCGTCGTACGTACCGTAGGCCTCGTAGGTCTCGAGCATCGCGAACTCCGGTGAATGCGTGGAGTCGGCACCCTCGTTACGGAAATTGCGGTTGATTTCGAAGACCTTGTCGATGCCGCCGACCACACAACGCTTCAGAAAAAGCTCGGGCGCGATACGCAGATACAGGTCGATGTCGAGGGCATTCGAATGCGTCACGAAGGGGCGCGCGGCAGCACCACCGTGCAGCGTCTGGAGCATCGGCGTCTCGACCTCGAGAAATCCGCGGCGCTCGAGCGCGTTTCGAACCTCACGCACGACCTCGACGCGCATCCGGGCGTTCTTGCGGGCCTCCGGGCGGACGATCAGGTCGACGTAACGCTGCCGAACCCGGGATTCCTCGTTCATCTCCTTGTGCGCGACAGGGAGCGGTCGCAGAGCCTTCGACGCCATCGACCACGAATCGGCCATGACGCTGAGTTCACCGCGCTTGGAGCTGATCACCTCACCGTGCACGAACACGAAGTCACCGAGATCGACGAGCGACTTCCACTCGGCGAGGGACTCCTCGCCCACGGCGGCGAGACTGACCATCACCTGCAGCTGGGTTCCGTCGCCTTCCTGCAGGGTGGCGAAGCACAGCTTGCCGGTGTTGCGCATGAAGATCACACGTCCGACCACACCGACCTGCACACCGGTCGCTGTGTCCGGTTCGAGATCGGGGTACTCGGCACGAATCTCCGCGAGCGTGTGCGTGCGCGGCACGACGACGGGATACGCATCCTTGCCTTCGGCCAGGAGTCGTTCGCGCTTGTCGCGGCGGACCCGGATCTGTTCGGGGGTATCGTCGGGCTGCTGAACGCTGGCATCACTCACGGGTAACCAGACTATCCGAGAGCGCCACGTCACAACGGCGCAGCCGCACAGTTCCTCAGTGCGCTGTGACGCGCTCCACGTCGGCGAGGATGTGATGGGCCTGCGTGACGGCCTGAACCATCCGGGCCTCCAGGATCGCGTGGTAGCCGCCCGCCATGTGGGAGACACGACGCAGGCCTCGCTCTTGCAGGCCCGCGACGAGGCGGTGTGAATCGGCGCCCTCGGCGGATACCAGGATCCACTCGACGTCCAGGTCGACGGCGACGGCCAGACGACCGGGATTCGCGGGGTCGAGTCGGGCCGTGACCAGCTCCTCGGAGATCGCGAGGGCGCCGGGCAGCGTGCCCTGAGCCTCGCGCTGAGCCGTGGTGCGGACATCGACGATCACTGCGCCGCGAGCAACGGCGGCAGCCAGTTCTGTGGGATAGGTTCGCTCGACGGCAAGCGGCAGAAGCGCAACCGGAACGGAGGGCGATGAAGAGAAGGACGAGACAAGCGCAGCGCGCATGAAAAAGCTCCCAGGAAGGTGTTATCGATCGAGGCGGACGTCAGCCTCGACAACACTCCTGGGCACACATGCGGCGGATCACGGGAGACATTCTTACACAGAATTGCGGCGCGCGGAAGCCTCGGCGGCCCCCCGCCTCGACGCACGCCGTTCCTGATTCCGCTCGTAGACCAACCTCAGACCTTCGAGGGTCAAGTCCGGTTCGTGATGCTCGAGCAGACGCGATTCCTCCATGATCAGCGGGGCGCTGTCGCCGGTGGCGATCACCACGACGTCGTCACCGCCGAATCCGGGGACCTCCGCGCACACTCGGCCGACGAGCCCGTCGACCATGCCGGCAAAGCCGAAAACCGCTCCTGATTGCATGCATTCGACGGTGTTCTTGCCGAGCACCGCCCGCGGCCGCACGAGTTCGACCATGCGCAAAGCCGCCGATTGCGACGCAAGTGCGTCCATCGAGATCTCCACCCCGGGCGCGATGCAACCACCGAGGAACTCGCCCTTCGCAGACACCACGTCGACGCAGGTCGACGTACCGAAATCGACGACGATGCAGGGGCCGCCGTAGAAATGATGGGCGGCAAGACTGTTGACGATCCGGTCGGCGCCGACCTCCTTCGGATTGTCGACGAGCAGCGGAACCCCCGTACGGACACCGGGTTCGACCACCACGTGGGGTACCCGATCCCAGTACCGGGCGAGCATCACCCTCAACTCTCGCAACACCGACGGGACCGTCGACAGCGCAACGACACCGGTGATCTGCTCCACGTGATCACCCAGCAATCCCCGGAACGCGAAAGCGAGTTCGTCCGCGGTCATCCGCGAATCGGTACGAATCCGCCAATCCCGCAGCAGTTTTGCGTGCGAACCGCTGCCGGTGAACAGGCCCAGAACGATGTCGGAATTCCGGACATCGACAGCCAGGAGCACCACTACACCATCGATGCGTCGAGAGTCGACAGCATCCGCGGGGTGATCAGACCGGACCCCTCGGGTGCGTGCGCGGGGTCGCTGCCCAGTTCGACCTGGCGGTTCTCCGCATCGACGAACACGACACGCGGCGCGTAATCCTTGCATTCCTGTTCGTTCATCACGCCGTAGGCAATGAGAATGACCAGGTCGCCGGGATTCACGAGATGCGCTGCAGCGCCGTTGATCCCGATGACACCGGATCCACGCTCGCCGGCGATGACGTACGTCTCGAGACGGTTGCCGTTGTCGATGTCGACGATGCACACCTGCTCACCTTCGAGCAGATCCGCCGCGTCCATCAGATCCTGGTCGACCGTCACCGAACCGACGTAATGCAGGTCGGCGTGCGTCACCGTTGCGCGGTGGATCTTCGACTTCATCATGGTGCGAAACATGTCGGTCCTCAGTTTCTTTCTTCTCGTCGTGAACTCGCGTCAGCGAGCGAGCAGGTCGTCTTCGGCATCGGGATCGACCGGGCCGGTCGCCCGTTCGAGGAAGCCTGTTCCGACCGCGACCCCCACGTTGTCGATCAAACGGGTGGAGCCCAGTCGTGCGGCCACGAGCAGCCGGCCGTCGCCTCGCTCGGGAGCTTCGCCGAGGTCGGCTCCGCGCAACTCCAGATAGTCCACCTCGATTGCAGGTGCGGAGGCCAGCACGTCGTGCGCCGCCGACAGGATCGCGTCGGCGCCACCGGCAGCGGCATGCGCGCCCGCGACGAGCGCCGCGGACAGGACGGTGGCGATCTCCCGCTGCTCGGCGTCGAGGTAGCGGTTGCGCGACGACAACGCGAGGCCGTCGGCTTCCCGAACCGTGGGCACACCGATGATCCGAACGTCGAAGTTCAGGTCGGTCACCATCTGGCGGATCAACGTGAGCTGCTGATAGTCCTTCTCGCCGAAGAACGCGCTGTTCGGTCCGACGATCTGCAGCAACTTCGCGACGACCGTGAGCATGCCAGCGAAATGCGTCGGGCGCGATCCGCCTTCGAGCTCGGCACCGAGCGGGCCCGGATGGATCATCGTACGACGCCCCGCCGGGTACATCGCGGCGACGGACGGGACGAACACGAGTTCCACTCCGGCATCGCGCAGCAACTCGATGTCCGCGTCGACGGTGCGCGGGTATGCGTCGAGATCTTCGTTCGCACCGAACTGCAATGGATTGACGAAGATCGACACCACCACGACCGCGCCGGTCAGCTTGGCCTGCCGCACGAGTTCGAGGTGCCCGGTGTGGAGTGCACCCATCGTCGGTACGAGGGCCACGGTGCGACCGACGCCGCGCAGAGCCTTCGTGACCTTGGTCAGGGCAGCCGGGTCGTGGTGCACGGTCAGTTCGCCGCGCACGTATCCGCGCTGTTCCGTTTCACTCACTGTGATCAGCCCCTTCGAGGATTTCCATCAGTTCCGGCTTCGAACCGGTGCGCTGCGCAGATCTCAACGACAGAGCGCGGTATCCGGCGGCGATCTGCGGATCGACGTCCTCGAGCACACGCAAGTGTGTGGCCACCGCGTCAGCGTCGCCGCGTGCCACCGGGCCGGTCAGGGCCGCCGGACCGCGCCGCAGGACGTTGTCGAGCGCCGCGGTGAGCAGCGGCGCTATGACACGCTCGGCGACTCCACCGGGCTCGGCATCGACGAGTTGCTGGCCGAGGAGTTCGTCCCCTGCAAGTGCGTTCCGCAGGGCTTCGACAGCGTCGGATACCAGTGTGACCAGGTGATTGCTGCCGTGAGCGAGAGCCGCGTGGTAGAGCGGGCGCATCGCCTCGGACACCCGGACCGGTTCGCCGCCGATCTCGATGACGAGCGCCTGCGCAATCGCGTAACCGACCTCGTCGGCGGCGGTGATCCCGAAACACGTCGACGACAGACGTGCTGTGTCCTCGTCGTGACCGGTGAAGGTCATCGCGGGATGGATCGCGAGTGGAGTTGCGCCTACTCGGGTCAGCGGCGCGAGGATCTCGATGCCGTGGGCACCGGAACAGTGCACGACCAACGTGCCACGGCGCACGACTCCGGTGGCTGCGAGGCCGGCAACCAATCCGGCGAGCTCCGAATCAGGCACTGCCAGCAGGAGCAGATCGCATCTGCCCGCGACTTCGTCGACAGGCAGGATCTGAGACTCCGGCAGACGCGTGTGGGCGCGATGTTTGGACACTTCGGACACCGCCGAACATGCAACGACGACGTGTCCGGCACGTTCGAGCGCCGCTCCCAGTGCGGTTCCGACACGCCCTGCGGAGACGATGCCCACGGACAGCCGGGCAGGGGCGGGCGCGTTTGTGATCCCGAAGGAAGTCACGGGGGTCCTCTCGTTCGTTCCAGTCCCGCGCAGCGGGTACCGGACGTTCTGCACGACAATAGCGCGCGGCCTTTGTGACAGGCCATGGAGAAGCGGCGTGATCTATACCTCACCGGAGAGGCCGGCGAGCGCGGTTCTCAGCGATCCGACGACAGGTTCGCCAGGATTTCAGCGACGGACCGACCCTGTACGTGGCTGCCGGACGCCTCCGCATCACGGCGACGACGAGCCCGCCGCCCCGCCGGTACACCCGGCGTGTCCGACTTCGCGGCCGCGGCTTCGGCGTCATCGGATTCGGCGTCGACCGCTCGCTCCGCATCCGACTGTTCGGCACCGGACGTCACGATCTCGGTTTCCGCCGTCAACGGTTCGTCGTCGGGCGATGCAAATGCCGGACCGGAGGGGCTCGGAGCGTTCACCCGGGGCGCGCTGTCGAGTTCGCGGACGGACTCGCCCTCCAGCGCAAGACCGTCATCGGGGAGCTTCCCGTCGAACAAGGCTTCGAGGCTGCGGCGCAGCGCCGCGAGTTCGGTTCGCAGTGCGGTCATTTCGTCGTCGTCGATCCGGAGCTCGGACCGGACCTTCTCCTCGACCCCCAACTCGTATTCGCGGCGTGCCGAGATCTCGCGGTCGAGTTGCAACTCGTACACGGTCTTGAGGTCTTCCGCCTTGGCCCTGTCGAGCGCCGATTCCCGGCGGTATTTGGTCATTGCAATGGCCCCGACGACCGCGCACCACAACGCGACGACCACGGCGATTCGTAGCATCTGAACGCTGTCGCTGAACACGAGCAACAACGAGGCGACCATCGCGAGCGCAAGAAGCCCGGCAACGATGACCGAGCCGGAACTACGCCACGGCCGCCGATCCTTACTGCCTCGCGCCCGGAACACCATGATTGCCAGGGTACTGGCCGACGCTCGGCCGGGCCTGAGATCATCGCGACACGCAGTCGAATCGCGACGATCGGCCCACGGGGCCGACCGCACCCTCAGGTCGCGGGCTCGGACGGCTCGTCCGGATCCTCGGGTGTGCGGCAACAATGTTCGAGCCACAATGCTGCCGCGACGAGCGCCACACCCGCGATCGCACCGACGATCACGCCCGACGTGTCTTCGGACGCGGCCTGCACCGTGCCTCGCTGCGGCAGGAGATACAGCAGAAAGCCCGCCCACACGCCGGCACTCGCCGCTCCGACGAGTGCAGACGCCTTGGCCAGCGCCACCGAGCGTGCCGCGGTGATGGGGTGCAACTGGCGAGGTCCGTCGCCGAGCTGATGGTTGTTCACCCGCGAGCGGATCATGAATGCAAGCACCATTTCGAGGGCAGCCACCGGATACAGCGATGCACCGGCATACACCGGGATCGGCGGCAACGAACCGTACATGGTGCGGATCAGCAACCACGCAACAACCGCGGCGAGCAGCCCGAGAGCCAGCAGGTCGCGGATTCGTGTCGCTTTCATCATCGGCGATCCCCGGGATCGTCCTCCGCGCCCGGCGCATGATCGACCAGCACCAGGTCGGTGCGGTGCACGCCGACCCGTTCGGCCTCGTCGAGGTCCGAGAGCCAGTCCGAGATCGGTCGGGTGTGCCCATTCGCGGCGAGACTCGCAGCCGGTTCGACGTCGAGCCACGGAACCAGGACGAAGGCACGCTCGTGTGCGCGAGGATGCGGCAGCAACAACTCGGGGTCGTCACTGCGCACCTCCCCCGCATCGGTTCGGCAGACGACGACATCGACGTCGAGACTTCGAGGGCCCCAATGCTGCACTCTGACGCGAGCGGCGGCAGCTTCGAGTTCACGTCCCAGAGTCAGCCAGTCGTACTCGCCGAAACTGTCGTCCTCGGCGACCACGACGGCGTTGAGGAAATCCTGCTGCTCGACACCACCCCACGGCGCAGTGGAGTACACACTCGACACCGCGCATACTCGCGGCCCGAGGGCGTCGACAACGGTTTTCAGATACGCGAGCCGGTCTCCGAGATTGGAGCCGATCGACAGCACCGCGCGACTCATTCGGTGCCCCGGACCCGATCGACCACCACCGCCACATCGGTGAACGTCAGGGGGATCGGCGCCGACGGCTTGTGCACGGTCACCTCCACCCGCGACACCCGGCCATCAGCCAGGACGCTGTCCGCGATCCGGCCGGCCACTGTCTCGATGAGGTCGTGCGCAGGGCCGCCGACGATCGCGGCGGCCCGCTCGGCGAGTCCCCCGTAATCGAGGGTGTCGACGAGATCATCGCTGGCTCCGGCCGGAGCCAGGTCCAGCCACGCGACGATGTCGATGAAGAAGTCCTGCCCGTCACGCTTCTCGTGATCGAACACCCCGTGGTTGCCACGAACCTTCAGCCCGCGCAGTTCGATGCGATCACCCACCGCGTACACCTTCCGCACTGCCTCGTTGCCATGCCCGAACGACGGCAAGCGCATCGCGACTCGCCTGCACATCGTGTACTCGCACACCCCACGCACCGTGTGTCGCAGCGAGGGCCGAAACCACCGCTGTCGCGACCTCCCGCCCATCCGGCGAGCGCACGGTCCCGTCGGGTGCGGCGAGCAGAGACCCCAGGAATCGTTTGCGCGACGCACCGATCAGCACCGGGAGTCCGAGTTCGGTCAGCTCGGGCAGCCGATGAAGGAGTTCCCAGTTGTGATCGGGGTTCTTCACGAATCCCAGACCGGGATCGAGGACGAGGTTCTCGCGCGCGACTCCCGCCGCGAGTGCGGCATCGACCTGGGTGAGGAGTTCGTCGCGAACCTCGCGCACCACATCGTCGTAGTGGGTGCTTCCCCCTGCGTGAACGAACTCGCCGGTGGGTCGCCAGTGCATCAGGATCCACGGGACTCCCGCCGACGCCACGACAGACGCCATGTTCGGATCCGCCCGGCCTCCCGATACGTCGTTGACGATCGTCACCCCGGCGTCGATGGCGACAGCGGCAACGGACGCGCGCATGGTGTCGACGCTGGTGGCGATCCCGGCCGCAGCCAGCGCCTCGATGACAGGCGCGACGCGTGCGGCCTCGATCTCGGGATCGACCCGGGCCGCGCCAGGACGGGTCGATTCGCCGCCGACGTCGACGATGTCGACTCCGAGTTCGCGGAGCTCGAATCCGCGGGCGATCGCGGTGTCACGATCGAGATAGCGTCCTCCGTCGGAGAAGGAGTCGCTGGTGACGTTGAGTACGCCCATCACGATGGGCCGCTGTGCGTCCCGCATGAGGGGCCACTGTGTGTCCGTAGGGATGCTCACCGGCGCAGGATGAGATCCAGGGCTTCTGCGCGAGACGCCGAACTCGTCTGGAACAACCCGCGCACCGCGGATGTCGTGGTGCTCGCTCCCGGTTTCCGGATACCGCGCATCGCCATGCACAGGTGCTCGGCTTCGACGACGACGATGGCGCCGCGCGGCTCGAGCTTGCGCACGAGTGCGTCGGCGATCTGACTCGTCAGACGTTCCTGCACCTGCGGTCGCTTCGCGTAGAGGTCGACGAGGCGGGCGAGTTTCGACAGTCCTGTCACGCGCCCCGTGGACCCGGGGATGTAGCCGACGTGGGCGACACCGTGAAACGAGACGAGGTGGTGCTCACACGTCGAGTACATCGGAATGTCGCGCACCATGACGAGTTCCTGGTGGCCTTCGTCGAAGGTGGTGTTGAGTACCTCGTCGGGAACGGTGAACAGTCCGCTGAACACCTCGCGGTAGGCCCGTGCGACACGAGCCGGAGTGTCGCGCAGCCCTTCGCGTTCGGGGTCCTCGCCGACCGCAATGAGCAGTTCCCGCACGGCTGCTTCGGCCCGGGCCTGATCGAAGGGCCGACCCGACGACAGACTCAACGACTCAGTGTCGTCATGGTTGCCCGAGGCAGGACTCGCCTCCGTATTGAGGTGATTCACCGACACCCGACGTCCTCCACTTTCTGGATGTGATCTGGGAACTACGCTGTTTCCGCGCAAGCTCAGCGGTGGCCTGCCGGCCCGTCCCACGGTTGCGTGGGGGGAGGCTCGGGTGGTGTCCGGCCGTCGTCGTCGTCGCGCTGCGAGCCGGTGTCGCCGCCTGCGCCGCTCACGCCGTCCGCGTTGCCCTGCTGTGTCCAGTCGGGGTAGCCCCGCTGATAGACGCCGCCGGACTGGTCCTGCGGCTGGTTCGGCCGATCCTGCGGCGGCCATCCGGGTGCCGACCAACCCGCGGGAGCACCGTAATCGGGGCGGGTCGCGTGCCGGGGGCCGCCCGTGTACTGGTCGGCAGCCGGCGGGAAGCCCGGCATGGGTTCCGACGCAGGTGCCGGTTGCGGAGCCTGGTAGCCGTTGCTCTGGCCGGACGGCTGCTGCGCCGGCGGCTGCTGCGCCGGAGCGGGCGCCTGCGGAGCCTGTCCTGCAGACGGCTGTCCGAACATCTGCTGGGTCGGAGCAGGACCGGTGGACTGAGGCGCCTGACCTGCGGGCTGCTGCGGCTGTTGGTACTGCTGCTGCGGTGGCGGGAACTGCTGCGGTTGCTGCGGCACCTGCGGCTGTTCCTGCGGCGCGGGCTTGGTCAGCGACGGCGGCTCCGGCGGCCACGGCTCGCCGCGTTCCTTGGCGAGTTCGCCGGGAGTCTTGATCGGCGGCTTGTCCGACGGCACACGATCACCGAAATCGTTGAATGTCGTGATTCGGGGACGTTTCTCGACCGTAGCGAGAATCCGTTCGAGGTCCTTGCGGGTGAGCGTCTCGTGCTCGAGCAGTTCACCTGCAATGAGGTCGAGTGCGTCGCGATACTGGTTGAGAATCGACCAGGCTTCCGTGTGCGCAGCCTCGATCAGGTTGCGCACCTCCTCGTCGATCTCCCGTGCGATCTCGTGCGAGTAGTCGGACTGCACGCCCATGGACCTACCGAGGAACGGATCGCCCTGTTCCTGACCGTAGCGAACAGCTCCGAGCTTCGCACTCATGCCGTACTCGGTGACCATCGCGCGGGCGATCTTGGTTGCTTGATCGATATCGGATGACGCACCGGTGGTGGGCTCGCGGAACACCAGTTCTTCCGCGGCTCGACCACCCATCGCCATGACGAGCCGCGCGATCATCTCCGAGCGTGTCATCAGGCCCTTGTCGTCCTCGGGCACTGTCATCGCGTGCCCGCCGGTACGGCCACGAGCAAGGATCGTGACCTTGTAGACCGGTTCGATATCGGGCATCGCCCACGCTGCGAGTGTGTGCCCGCCTTCGTGGTAGGCGGTGATCTTCTTCTCGTGCTCGCTGATGATCCGGCTCTTGCGACGGGGGCCGCCGATCACGCGGTCGACGGATTCTTCGAGGATCGCCTCGGTGATGACGGTGCCGTTCTCACGGGCGGTCAGCAGTGCAGCCTCGTTGACGACGTTCGCGAGATCCGCGCCGGACATACCCACGGTGCGCTTCGCGAGGCCTTCGAGGTCGGCATGCTGGTCGATCGGCTTGCCCTTGGAATGCACCTGGAGGATCGCGCGACGCCCGGCCAGATCGGGATTGCTGACGGGGATCTGCCGGTCGAAACGACCGGGACGCAGCAGGGCGGGATCGAGGATGTCGGGGCGGTTCGTGGCCGCGATGAGGATGATGCCCTGGCGGTCGCCGAAGCCGTCCATCTCCACCAGCAACTGGTTGAGTGTCTGCTCACGCTCGTCGTGCCCGCCGCCGAGTCCTGCGCCGCGCTGACGGCCGACCGCGTCGATCTCGTCCACGAAGATGATGCATGGCGAATTCTGCTTGGCCTGCTCGAAGAGGTCGCGTACGCGCGAGGCGCCGACACCGACGAACATCTCGACGAAGTCGGAGCCGGAGATCGTGAAGAACGGGACTCCCGCCTCACCTGCGACCGCGCGGGCGAGCAGGGTCTTGCCGGTGCCGGGAGGTCCGTACAGAAGTACGCCCTTCGGGATCTTCGCGCCCAATGCCTGGTAACGAGCGGGGTTCTGCAGGAAGTCCTTGATTTCGTAGAGCTCTTCGACGGCTTCGTTCGCGCCTGCGACGTCGGCGAAGGTCGTCTTCGGCATGTCCTTGGACAGCTGCTTGGCCTTCGACTTGCCGAAGCCCATCATGCCGCCACGGCCGCCACCTTGCATCCTGCTCATCACGAAGATGAACACACCGAGCAGGATGATCATCGGCAACACGAACAGAAGAATCGACGTCAGCCAGCTCTCCTGGGTGACCTGTGTGTCGAATGATTCGGCATCGGATGCAGCGACCTTGTCGAAGACCTGTTCGGACGCCGAGGCCGGGTACTTCGCGAGGATCTCCGTCGAGCCTTCGGTCGAGTCGTTACCGCTGTCGAGCCACAACCTGATCTGCTGCTCACGGTCGTCGATCTGCGCTTGCTTGACGTTGCCTGCGTCGAGCTGCGCGATCGCGACGGACGTATCGACCTTTGTGAAGCCGCGCGTGTCGTCGCCGAAGTAACTGAAGGCGTAGATGACCAACAGGATGCCGAGGACTATCCCCAGATTACGAAACACTGTCTTGCGGTTCATACAGGTTCGGCCGGGCCGGCCGGTCCTTTCGATAGTGGCGTCAGCAATGTGGTCGTTGTGGCGCTTCCCAGACCCGTGACCAATCGGGCACCGCAAGGTTACCGCGTGGCGCTGCCAGGACGCCCCTGCGTGGTCGGCCTACTATGTCAACGCGCGCGATCATGCCGGGGTTCCCTGCCTTTCCAGCTGTGCGTTGTTCCGTATCCGATGCGACGCCATGTGGGAAAATCGAGCAATGGACACGCGGGATCCGGACCCGGTTTCCGAGACGGCCGCTTCCGACATCACGATTCGTGATGCCACGCGAGTTTCCGAAAGGACACGACCCGCGGAGACCACCCGTGCGGCCGACTCCGTGCCGATCGATCTCACCGCGACAGCGCAAACACTCCCGGACATGCTGGACTCCGGCGACCCCATCACGCTCGACGACGTGGAGGCCGGGCAACGCATCGACGACTTCGACCTGCTCACGGCCCTCGGAACGGGCGCATTCGGACGCGTGTTCCTCGCCCGGCAGCAGTCGATGCAACGTCTCGTCGCGGTGAAAGTGTCGCGGAACAGCGGAAACGAGGCACAGACCCTCGCCCAGCTCGACCATGACTACATAGTGCGGGTCTTCGACCAGCGAATTCTGCCCGATCACGGACTGCGTCTGCTGTACATGCAGTACATGCCCGGCGGAACTCTGTTGCGCGTGCTGCACAAGGTGCGACAGACACCTCCCGAGCAGCGGTCCGGTCGCCTGCTGCTCGACTCTGTCGATGAAGCACTCCAGGCCAAGTGCGAGATCAGACCGTCCGAATCACCCGTTCGAGAGCGTCTCGCGGACCTGACGTGGCCCGAGACCGTGGCATGGCTGGGTCGACGTCTCGCCGAGGCACTCCACTACGCCGAGAGCCGCGGCGTGCTGCACCGCGACATCAAGCCGGCGAACGTGCTGCTCACCGCCGAAGGGGTGCCCAAGCTGGCCGATTTCAACATCAGCTTCGCCAAATCGGTGGACGACAGCTCACCGGTCGCCTATCTCGGCGGTTCGCTCGCGTACATGTCGCCCGAACAACTCGAGGCGTGCCACCCCCATCGGCCCCGCAGTGCCGCCGATCTCGACACCCGCAGCGACATCTACGCACTCGGCGTGATGCTGTGGGAGTTGCTCACCGGAAGCAGGCCCGGCGCCGACCACGTCGCGGAAACACCCACGGTGGACGCGCTCGACGCGATGCTGCGCACCCGGCGCGCGCCTCCGCACGGCGACGCTCTCACCGCGTTGCCCAGCGATTGCCCGCAGACCCTCCGTCGGGTGCTCACACGATGCCTCGCACCCGAGCCCGCCGACCGGTGGGCGTCGGGCGCCGAACTCGCGCAGCAGTTCGACCTGTGCCTCGACGCGCGCGCCCGTGAACTCGTGGACCCACCACCCGAGAGCTGGCGGGCGCGGTTGCGCCGGCCGGTCGTCCCGTTGATGATCGCGGCGATCGGTCTCCCCAATGTGCTGGGAGCGCTCTACAACTATCAGCACAATCGGAATCTGATCGTCGGACAGTTGTCGCCGGACGCGCAGCTCCAGTTCCAGACCATCGCGCTGATCATCAACGCCACCGTGTTTCCTCTCGGCGCCCTGGTCATCGTCTACCTCGCGCGGAGGCTGATCACCGTGCCCCGGGGATTGCGCCGCGGACGGCAGTACGACGCCGCCGAACTCGCGCGGGCCCGGCATGACGCCCTGCTCATCGCTGATCGCATCACCGCGGTGGTGATGATCCTGTGGGTCCTGTCGGGGATTCTGTTTCCGGTGATCATGGAGTCCGTGTCGGGAGCGCTCGACAGCAGGGCGATCACCCATTTCGTCACGTCGATCGTCGTGTGCGGAACGATCGCAGTGGCGTACCCGTTCTTCTTCGTCTCGTTCTACATGGTGCGGTCGATCTACCCGGCGTTCCTCCCCCACGGCGCGACCGACACCACCGATGCCCGCGAACTCGAAGGCCTGCACCGTCGCAGCATTCGGTATCTCGCCGTCGCGGCGGCAGTGCCCCTCGTCGCAGTCGCTGGGTCGACATTCCTCACGGTCGACGAGATCGCCCAGATCCAGCCCGCGGTGCGTGTGCTTTCCGTGGGCAGTATCGGCGCATTCGTGTTCGTGTACTGGCTGTTCCGGCTCATGGAGCAGGATCTGGAGGCGCTGCAACGGTCGGTCGCGGTCCGTCCGGACCACCGCTCCTCATTGCAGTAGCCTCACTCAGCTCTCGTTGCTGTACACCTTCGGATCGAGAGTGCCGATGTACGGCAGGTCGCGGTACCGCTCGTCGTAGTCCAGTCCGTAGCCCACCACGAACTCGTTGGGGATGTCGAAGCCGACATCCGCGACCTCGACGTCGATCTTGCAGGCGTCAGGCTTACGCAGCAGCGTGACGACCTCGAGCGAAGCAGGGTTACGGGTCTTGAGGTTGCGGAGCAGCCACGACAGGGTCAGTCCCGAATCGATGATGTCCTCGACGATCAGCACATGGCGGCCGGCGATGTCCTTGTCGAGGTCCTTGAGGATGCGCACCACGCCGGAGGACGACGTCGACGAACCGTACGAACTGACGGCCATGAACTCCATCTGCGTCGGGATCGGCAACGCGCGAGCGAAGTCGGTCATGAAGAAGATCGCGCCCTTGAGCACGCCGATGAGAAGCAGATCGCCTTCGGGTGCACCCGGCGGATACCGTTCGGCGATCGACTCTGCCAGTTCTGCAGTGCGCTTCTCGATCTCTTCCTGCGAGATCAGCACCGACGCAATATCGCCTTCGTACACCGGGTCCTACCTACCTTCCGTCAGTCGTCCGCACACCGTTGCTGGTCGACGAACTCGAGGATCAGCCTGCCACGCCGTCGTGCCACCACCAACCTGCTCCCCCGTCCGGGACCGCGGCCGACGGCCACCGGTCCCTGCCCGCGCCATCCTCTCACCAGGGCGTCCACTGCGCGGAGGGTTCGGTCGGGCGGTGACGAGACTCCCATTTCGATCAACCACGCCCGCACCGCACGACGCCCGACCGCGGGTGGCGCCGACGCGAGCGTCGCGGTATCGAGTTGCTGCTCTCCTGCTGAGGCGCCCGGTTGTCCGAGGGCCTCGGAAAGCACGCTCGCCGCGGCCGCGTCCAGAGCTTCACCGTCTTCGCGCAACTGCGCCGCGGTTCGCGCGAGGGCCGCAGCGACTCCACCACCGAGAGCGTCCTCCAGCAGGGGCAGAACCTCGCTCCGCAGCCGCACGCGCGTGAACCGTGGGTCCGAGTTGTGCGGATCCTCGTACGGGTCGTAGCCGAGTTCCTGACACGCCAGGCGAGTGGTGTCGCGCCGAACGCCGAGTAGAGGGCGTCCCCACGGGTCGTCGAACGACGCCATTCCACGGATCGACCGCAGACCCGAGCCGCGGCCGAGGCCGAGCAGAACGGTTTCGGCCTGATCGTCGAGAGTGTGTCCGAGTAGCACAGGATTGCCACACCGCGCGTCGTCGAGGACCCCGTATCGCGCGCGGCGGGCGGCGGCTTCGAGTCCGCCGGGACCGGCCACATCGACCGCTCGTAGCTGCGCAGACGCGCATCCGATCGACTCCGCGAACTCGACGGCTCGTGCGGCGACCACGTCGGATCCGGCCTGCAATCGGTGATCCACCACTACTGCGTGCACCGCATGAGCCTCGGCGACGGCGGCGGCGGTCAGGGCCGCCGAGTCGGCACCACCGGAAAGCCCGACGACGACGGTGGTCACGTTGTGCTCGGTGAGCCACGCGCGCACTGCCAATCGGATCTCGTGGATCGCGGGGGTCGAGGGGAGCAGGGGTGGCGATACCGCAGCCATCGTCAGCCCAGCACTCGCGCGATCCAGGCTTCCGGCTTGTCGATCTCGCCGAGTGTCGGCAGTGCGTCCGGCCCGGACCAGACCACGTTGAACCGCTCCATCCCCACCTTCTCCACGACGGCGTCGACGAACCTCTTGCCGTGGACGTACTGCGCGATCTTCGCGTCCATCCCGAGCAGGATGCGGATGACGCGGTGGATCGGATTGCTGCTGCGTCGCCGCCGGCTGTCGAACGCGCGACGGATGCGGACCACCGAGGGAACCACCGACGGGCCGACCGCGTCCATGACATGGTCCGCGTGCCCCTCGAGCAGGGTGCCCAGCGCGAGCATCCGGTCGAGGCTTTCGCGTTGCGGTTCGGCCTGCAGCGCACGCATCAGGCCGAGCATGCCTCGCTGCGACATCGGTTTGCCTTCAGGTTCGCGCAGGTCACGGACTGCCGAGGCGAGGCGTCGCGCGATGTCGCCGATCGGCTCGTCGACGGCTGCCGAGAGTTCCCCGGCGGCTGCGCGCATGAGATCGGCCATCCAGGGTGCCTCCGCGAACTGCACCCTGTGGGTCACCTCGTGCAGGCATACCCACAACCGGAAGTCTGCCGTCGGAACCTTCAGTGCCCGTTCGACGGCGACAACATTCGGGGTGACCAGCAGCAGCGTCCTGGAGAACGGGTCGTACTGTCCGAGCACCGCCGAGGACAGATAGGCGAGCATCGCGCCGGCCTGTGCTCCTGCGGGCTTCGCGGCCCACGAGCGGTTCTCCCCTTCGCCGACCAGTTCGGACATCGAAGCGGCAGCCGCGTGGACCCACCCCGGGCGGTCGACGACGAGCGCGGGCCGCGGCGCAGCACCGCCGACGAGGCCGGTCAGATCCCGGACCGGCGCCTCGGCCCGATCCGACGCGGACGCGAGTTCAGCGGCCGCGGTGTCGTAGGTGTAGCGCGACATCGCAGGCGCCGGCCGCGCCAGCCGCGCGCCGACTCCCGCCGCGAACGACCAGTCGATCGCATCGCCGAGTGCGCGGTCGGCGCCACTCATCGGCATCCGCATTGTCGGAGGACCGCGGCCACCGCATCGAGCGCGGGCCTGGCCTCGCCGGGGGAACGATCGTTGGACAGCAACGCGAACGAGAGCACCCGACCGTCGACGTCGACGACATAACCCGAAAGTCCACTCACCAGATTCAGTGTGCCCGTCTTGGCTCGAACCCACCCGGCTCCGGCGCGATTCGTCGCACCGTAGCGATCAGCGAGGGTGCCGGTGCCCCCAGCGACAGGCAGGTAGTCGAGTATGGGCCGCAGTTCCTCGCGGTCCGGTGCTGCGGCGGCCGCCATGATCGAGTCGAGCAGACCGGCAGGGATCCGGTCGTCGATCGAAAGGCCGCTGAGGTCGACAAGCGTCACCCCGGAGGTGTCGAAGCCCGCGCCCTGCAGCACACGCAGGACGGCGCCGGTGGCATCGGAGAAGGAAGCCCCGGCCCCGGCCTCCATGGCGACCTCGCGACCGATTGCCTCGGCGAGCACATTGTCGGATCGGCTCACCATCTGGCCGAGCCGGTCGCGCAGCGGTGCCGATTGCACCGATGCCATGGGAGTCGCACCGGGTGGGGCGGACGCGAGGGCCACTGTCGCGGGATCTGCGCCGAGTGCAGTGGCAAGTGCCCGTCCTGCGTCCAGGGCGGGTGTGGCGCTGCGCGGCGATTCGTCTTCGAGCGGGTCGGATCGCCCGCCGTCGAGCATCACCGGCTCGATCGGGGCAACGAAGCCCGCGGGGATGTCCTCGGGGAACCAGCCGGGTGCGAGGAGCTCGCCGCTGTACGCACCGGTGTCGACGAGCACGGTGTCGACCACACTTCCGGAACGTGTGATCTGGTCGGCGAGGTCGGCGATGCGCGGAGCGCCCGGATAGAAGCCGTCCTGACCGGCGGGCTGCGCTGTCAGCGTCGGGTCTCCCCCGGCGACCAGCACGATCTCGCCCGGCCGGGATCCGGACACCACCTTCGTCGTGATCCGATGGTCGCTCGGCAGGGCGATCAGGGCCGCTGCTGCCGTGAGCAGTTTCGTGGTGGACGCCGGTGTCATCGGACGGTCGGGCTCGTGTGACCAGAGCACCGTGCCCGTCGCGGCGTCGGTGACCGATCCGGTGAATGCGCCGAGTCCCGGGTTCGCCACGGCGGCGCCGAGCGCGGCGGAGAGCCCGGAGGGGCTGGGTGCGGGGGCGGAGTCGGTGACAGCTGCGACCTGCGGCGCAGCAATGACGGGCGCGGGGGCGGGGACCACCGCGGCAGATGCAGTGCTGCGGACGTCGTACACCGCGAACGCGCCACCGACCACCAGTGCCAGGAATCCCACGATCCAGATACCGAGCAGGATCCGGAAGCTCCGGCGTCTGCGGGTCTCGAGTCCGCCCTGCTTCTTGCTCTTGCCTTGCCCCGCCAACGCGCCTCCGCTGTGTCCAACACACTCGCGCCCTCGGTGGTCGCGTGGTGGTCCGGTACCTGCACCTACAGCGTAGCGTCGGGGCGGTTATCCTCACTGCGGACCATCGCCGCAGATACGGACGTCGTATCGACTGGCAAACATCGACGAAGTGAGGCAAGGCGTGGAGTTCGAGGTCACCATCGAGATCCCCAAGGGGCAGCGCAACAAGTACGAGGTCGATCACGAGACCGGCCGCGTCAAGCTCGACCGCTACCTCTACACCTCCTTCGGTTACCCCGCCGACTACGGCTACATCGAGAACACTCTCGGTGAGGACGGCGATCCGCTCGACTGCCTGGTGCTGCTCCCCGAGTCCGTGTACCCCGGCGTGATCGTCGATGCACGCCCGGTCGGCATGTTCAAGATGGTCGATGAGGCCGGCGGAGACGACAAGGTCCTGGCCGTTCCGGCCGGTGACCCGCGCTGGGATCACATCCAGGACATCAGCGATGTGCCGCAGTTCGAGCTCGACGCAATCAAGCACTTCTTCGTGCATTACAAGGATCTCGAGCCGGGCAAGCATGTCGAAGCTGCCGATTGGGCGGGCCGGGCCGACGCCGAGGCCGAGGTCACCGCGTCGATCGCGCGCTTGAAGGACAACGGCGGACACTGAGTACGTAGGACGACGGCAGACACCGCGTCCCCTGAAGGCGACATCTCCCGGCCGATAACGAAATCGGCCGGGAGATGTCGTCTTTCTGCAGGTTGCTTCCTAACGCCCCTTGAACTCCGGCGTGCGCTTCTGCATCACGGCCGCGATCGCTTCGGTGAGGTCTTCGGACGGCAGGAACGCCGAGTTCCAGGCCGCGACATAGCGAAGACTGTCGTCGACCTGCGCGGACCGCGTGTGGTCGAGGACGTCCTTGATGCCGTGGACCACGAGCGGGGGGTTGGCCGCGATCTCGGCGGCGCTCGCGTGCGCTGCGGCGAGTGTTGCCGCGGCGTCGTCGAAGACGTCGTTCACGAGGCCGATCTTCTCGGCACGTGCCGCGTCGATGTCCTTGCCGGTCAGCGCGAGTTCACGTAGGTGCCCGTCACCGATGATCCGGGGAAGGCGCGCGAGGCTACCCACGTCGGCGACCATACCGACCTTGACCTCACGGACGCTGAATTGGGCGTCGGCGCTGGCGTAGCGGATGTCGGCCGCCGCGATGAGGTCGACGCCGCCGCCGATGCACCATCCCGAGATTGCAGCGACGACGGGCTTACGGCAGTCGGCGACGGCCGTGATGGCACCCTGCATGCGCTTGACCATGGCGTGGAAATCGGTGCGGGGCTTCGCCTGCGCTTTGTCGGCCAGCACCGGCCCGAGCTCACCGGCCATGCCCGGAAGGTCGAGGCCGTACGAGAAGTGCTTGCCGGAGCCGGTGAGCACGACGGCGCGAACCTCGGGGTCGGTGTCGAGTTGCGCGAAGATCTGCGGCAGTTCCGACCAGAAATCCGGTCCCATCGCGTTGCCTTTGCCCGGGCCGATGAGCGTGACCTGGGCTACGTGTTCGGTGCGCTCGACGGTGAACGCCTTCCAACTGGATGAATCAGTCATTACTCGAGAGTAATATTTGAGCGCGTAAAGCGCACCGAGCTTCCGATCACGTCGATCCTTCTGGATCCGGTCACAGCAGTCACCGGTTTTCATAGGGTGGCATCATGCCCAGGCCTCTGCACCCGAATGCTGCCCGAGTCGCCGACACCCTCATCGCCCGAGGACATCACGGCCTGATCACCACGCAGTCGACTCCGGTGCGCACCGCCGAACAGGCAGCAGCTGCAGTGCGGGTCGACGTCGGAGCCATCGTCGAGTCCCTCGTACTCCTTCTCGACGAGGAGCCGATACTGGTTCTCGTCTCGGGCGCGCACCGGGTCTCACTCGAGCGGGCCGGCGCCAGACTGGCCGGCACCCTCACTCCCGCCCCCGACGACCTGATCACCGAGGTCACTGGGCAGCCACCGGGCGGCGTGGCACCGCTCGGGCACCCCACCAATCTGCCGACCTACGTCGACAGCGCGTTGGCGGGATACCCCGAGCTGTGGGCATCGGGAGGGAGCCTGGACACCCTCTTCCGCACCTCGTACACCGAGCTCCTACGGATCACCGCGGGCGTCGACCTCGAGGTCGACTGATCGCGACGTGCAGGAGGTCAGGATGCGAGGGCAGCACGACCGTCCGAGCGACCAGTGGCACGCCCCCTACCTGCCGCGAACCTGCGACCCAACTCCACCGACGACGGTGCGATCTCGATGAGTCCGCGAGACTCGAGCCACGGCAGGGTTCCGTCGACGATGTTGTCGACCGTGACGCCGCCGGCCACCGGGATCAAGGTGACACCGTCGGCGACCTTCACGGCATGAATATCCGCGATCAGGCCGGCCAGCCCGGTCGGAGTACCGACATAGGACAGGCCCGCCGCTCCCCCACCTGCCCGGCGCCACGCATCCTGAGCACGGCGACGAGCCACGCGCGCTTCGAGGTCGACGATCACTTCGAGGTCGACCAGCACTGTGAGGGTGTCGGGGTCGCGGCCTTCCGCCGAGGCATCGGCTCGTGCCCGATCGCGCATCTTGCGTGCTTCCCGTAGATCTGCGGCGCGCACCCGCACGACGGTGCGCGGAGCAGCACTGAGGTCGAGCGGCCCACCACCGTCACGATCAACGGTGAGATCGGCCCACACGTCGGACCCTGACCCCTCTACGAATTCGACTGCGACACGCAGTGATTCGGTCGACGATGTACTACTGTAGGACATGAGAATTCCTCTCGATATGCCGAACTCGGCATCGAAAAAAGCGGGAACGGGAACCTCGTCAGTCCGAACAGATGCAGGAGGCCGTGCGGCACAGGTCGACGTGGCGTCGGCACCACTGGGCCGCTGCCTGCGCCGAACTCCACACTGCCATGAGAAAACCCTACTGATCTCGTGGGGAATTGTCGATCTCTGCGGCGATCGTCAGACGCACTCCGCCGCACCGTCGCCCGACTGCGTGAGGCCGGTCCGGGTCTCCGGCGACGGACTCCAGGCCCCGTCGGCCTTGGCATACGACCACTGCGGCCCATTCGCCACCAGCTGCCGAAGCGCCGCGAGCAGACGATCGACGTCCGCCGAGGAACTACCCAATCCCAGCGATGCACGCACCGCACCACCGGGAAGGCCGACGCGAGCGAGCAACGGGTGGGCGCAGAACCGCCCGTCACGAACACCGATGCCGTGTTCGGCCGAGAGGTATGCGGCTATCTCACCGGGCTCGAAACCGTCGATACCGAAGGTCACGATCCCGACGCAGTCTGCCGAATCATCCCACAGCCTAAGGATTTCCACGCCGTAAATATCGCGCAGGCCATCGACGAGCTGTGCGCACAACAGCTCTTCGTGACGCGCAGCTGCCTCGGCGTCGTGCGACGCGAGGGTGTCGCACGCGGCAGCGATCGCCGCGACCCCCAGCACGTTCGGGGACCCGGCTTCGTGCCGGGCAGGGGCGCACGCCCACTCGGTGCGGTCGAGGGCCACCTCACGCACCGCTCCACCACCGGCGAGGTACGGCTCCGCGACATCGAGCCAGTCGCGACGTCCGACGAGCACCCCGGCACCGAACGGTGCGTAGAGCTTGTGGCCCGAGAACGCGAGATAGTCGACGCCGAGCTCGGCGAGGTCGACGCGGCGATGCGGAACCAGCTGGGCACCGTCGACGAAAATCCGTGCACCGCACGCGTGGGCGAGGTCGGCGAGTTCGGCAATCGGAAGCACCTCGCCGGTCACATTGGAGGCTCCCGTGATGGCAAGCAGTGCCGTCGGCGCACGCTCGAGCTCGACGGCGATCCGCCACACGGTCTCCGAGACCGAATCTGCGGCTTCCACCACACGAGTGTTCTTCCACGGCAACAAGTTAGCGTGATGTTCGATGTCGAGGACCACGACGTCACCGGGGACCGCACCGGCCAGCAGGTTGATCGAATCCGTGGTGTTTCGGGTGAAGACCACGACCTGGTCCTCGTCGGCCCCGACGAACCGGGAAACCGACTCACGCGACTCCTCGTAGCTCGTGGTGCTGATGCGCGAGGCATAACCCGCACCACGGTGCACGCTGGCGTAGAACGGCAACAGTTCGGCGATCCGGTCCGTCACACTCGCCAGAGCCGGCGCGCTCGCCGCATAGTCGAAGTTCGCGTAGGTGCAGGTTCCGCCCTGCACCAGAGGAACCTGCACGTCACAGCCCGACACGCGAGCAAAGGGAGCGATACAGGTGGAGGTGGCAACAGTCATGACGAATTTCCCTCATCGATCAGGGACCCGTCGGTGATCGCCACGACGATGGTGAATCGTTCGCCGGCGGAGTCCGCGCTTGCTGCGTCCGGGTTCGGTACGTCAGCCAGGTCGTCACCCGGAGCACCCCACCGCGGCGGAGGGTTGCCGACCAGCGAGCCGGGGCTTGACGCTGGTACTCATGACCTGCCGAAGACAATGACACCGGGCACACCGGGTGTCAAGTCGGCACCCCGCCGGGGCCTTCCGCACGGTCTCCGGCAGAAAGTGAATTTCTCCTTCTGACCTGCGGAGGAACCGCCATCGTGCTTTGCTTTGAGGTGTGACACCGCGAACCTCCATCCATTCGCTGCGCGTACCGAACGTTCATCTGTTGTCCACCTTCACGTGAGATAACCCGGATCGCCCACCCGAGTAGAAGGACAGCGGATTGTCTGCTCAACCCCCGCCCGCAGCCGACGACACGTCGCTCGTACCGGAAATCTTCCTGCGCGGATCACACGCACCCGCGCCGCGCACACTCGTCGACGTACTTCGTGCCAGCGCCGAATCGCACCCCCACGCTCCTGCGATAGACGACGGCACCACGATGCTCGAGTACGCCGAACTGCTCGACCAGGTGAGCGCAGGAGCGCGTGGACTCGCAGAGGCCGGTGTGGGTGCCGGCGATCGCGTCGGGGTGCGCATGTCATCCGGGTCCAAAGACCTCTACATCACCATCTTGTCCGTTCTCGCCGCAGGCGCCGCCTACGTCCCGGTGGACGCCGACGACCCCGATGAGCGTGCCGAACTGGTCTTCTCCGAAGCAAAGGTGACCGCGATCGTCACCGATGCGGGGGTCGGTCCCGGCACCGCTCGTCCTGCCGACGAACCGGACGTACGCGAACCGGCCCTCGACGACGACGCGTGGATCATCTTCACCTCGGGTTCCACCGGCACCCCGAAGGGTGTCGCCGTCACACACCGCAACGCCGCCGCGTTCGTCGACGCCGAAGCGAACCTGTTCTGCCGGGAAGAACCGCTCGGCCCCGGCGACCGGGTCCTCGCAGGTCTGTCCGTCGCCTTCGACGCGTCATGCGAGGAGATGTGGCTGGCCTGGCGGCACGGCGCGTGCCTCGTTCCGGCACCGCGCTCGCTCGTGCGTTCCGGAATGGACCTCGGCCCGTGGCTTGTCTCTCGCAACATCAACGTCGTCTCCACGGTCCCGACGCTTGCGGCGATGTGGCCCGGCGAGGCACTCGAAGCAGTGCGCCTGCTCATCTTCGGCGGAGAAGCATGCCCTCCCGACCTCGCCGAGCGTCTCGCCGTGCCCGGCCGTGAAGTGTGGAACACCTACGGCCCCACCGAAGCGACGGTGGTCGCGTGCGCCGCCATCATGGACGGCACCGGACCGATCCGGATCGGCCTGCCACTCGACGGCTGGGATCTTGCGGTCGTGGACACCGACGGCAAGCCCGTCGCCGAAGGGCAGACCGGCGAGCTCGTGATCGGCGGTGTCGGGCTGGCCCGCTACCTGGACCCGGCGAAAGATGCCGAGAAGTACGCGCCCATGCCCACCCTCGGCTGGGAACGCGCCTACCGCAGCGGCGACCTCGTCGTCCTCGACAGCGCGGGGCTCCTTTTCCAAGGCCGCGCAGACGACCAGGTCAAGATCGGCGGACGCCGCATCGAGCTCGGCGAGGTCGACAATGCCCTGCAGAACCTGCCCGGGGTCGCCGGCGGTGCGTGCGCGGTCCGCAAGACCTCGGCCGGAAGCTCGATTCTCGTCGGCTACATCGCCTCGACCGATCCCGACTTCGACGTTGCCTCCGCCCACGACCTGCTGTCCGAACAGCTTCCAGCGGCACTCGTACCACGTCTCGCGCTCGTCGACGAACTTCCCACTCGCACGTCCGGGAAGGTCGATCGTAATGCCCTCCCGTGGCCGCTGCCCGGCGCCGACACCGACTCGGTCGAAGCGCTCGGACTACCTCCGACCGCCGAATGGGTCGCGGAACTGTGGTCGTCACTGCTCGGCGCCCGCATCGAAGGACTCGACGACGACTTCTTCGAACTCGGCGGAGGTTCCCTGTCCGCCGCACAGCTCGTCACCGCGCTGCGTGAGCGCTATCCCGAGATGACGGTCGCCGAACTCTACGACCGGCCTCGGCTCGGATCCCTCGCCGGCTATCTCGACGACCTCGCGCCGACGGCGACGACGGCTCCACGAGAGGTCGACCCGGTGTCGCGATGGGCGCAGTTCCTCCAGCTCGCTGCGACGGTGCCACTCACGACGTTGACCGGCCTCCAATGGATCACGTGGCTGGCGATTCTGAACAACATCATCGCAATGGCCACCGATGTTCCGTGGACCGTGACGTTGTCGTGGTGGTGGATCGCAGCAGGCGTCGTTGTGTTCCTTTCGCCGCTCGGCCGGATGAGCACGGCGGTCCTGGGCGCGCGGCTGCTCCTGCGCGGGCTGAAGCCGGGCAGTTATCCCCGCGGCGGCGCGGTACACCTCCGATTGTGGACCGCGCAGCGCTTGTCCGAAGCGTCCGGCGCGACCAATCTGTCCGGTGCGCCGTGGATGCGCCAGTACGCGCGGGCGCTGGGCGCGAAGATCGGCCGGGGCGTCGACCTGCACACCCTTCCGCCGGTCACCGGCATGCTCGAGCTCGGCGACGGCTGCTCGATCGAACCCGAGGTGGATCTGTCGGGGTACTGGGTAGATGGCGACCTCGTCCACATCGGAAGCATTCGCATCGGAGCCGGCGCCTCGATCGGCGCCCGCTCGTTTCTCGCCCCGGGTTCACGCGTGGGCAAGAACGCCGAGGTTGCCGCAGGCTCCGCCGTGTTCGGTCGGGTCAAGGCTGCGCAGCACTGGGCCGGTTCGCCCGCGCAGAAAACCGGAAAAGCCGCACCGCAATGGCCTTCCGCGGATCCGCCGCGCGGCGCGCGCTGGGTCCCGATGTTCGGTGTGACGTCCATCCTTCTCGCAGGACTTCCGATCCTGTCGATCGGCGCGGGTGTCGCGCTGCTCGTCTGGTGGGTCAGGGACACCGTGAGTGTGTCCGAGGCTGTGCTCCGTTCCCTTGCGATGCTCCCCGCAGGCGGAGTTCTCACCATGGCGGTGTTCGCGGTGCTGACGTTGATCACCGTGCGGCTGCTGTCGATCGGCATGACCGAAGGCTGGCATCCGGTCCGAAGCCGCGTCGGGTGGCAGGTCTGGGCTACCGAACGCCTGATGGATTCCTCCCGCACCTTCCTGTTCCCGCTCTACGCGTCGATGCTCACTCCGATCTGGCTGCGGCTGCTCGGCGCCGACATCGGCAAGGACGTCGAGGCGTCCACTGTCCTCATGGTCCCGAAGTTCACCAAGGTCGCGGACGGCGCCTTCCTCGCCGACGACACCATGGTCGCCTCGTACGAACTCGGCGGCGGCTGGCTGTACATTTCGCGCGCCAAGGTCGGCAAGCGGGCGTTCCTCGGAAACTCGGGCATGGCCGCACCAGGTCGTCGCGTGCCGAAGCACGGCCTCGTCGCGGTCCTGTCGGCCGCACCGGAGAAGGCGAAATCGGGATCGTCGTGGCTCGGCAGTCCCCCCGTGCGGTTGCGCCGTGCCTCCGGCGAATCCGATTCGAGTCGCACATTCGAGCCGCCCCTGAAACTGAAGATCGCGCGCGGGGCAGTCGAGACCTTCCGCCTCGTTCCGATGATGGTCACGTTCGGCATCGGCCTGATGGTGCTGTTCTCGCTGAACTCCATTGCCGTCCATCGCGGTTACACGACCGCGGCGCTGGTCAGTGGACTCGTGCTGATGGCCGCCGGTGCGCTGGCGTGCATCATCACCATCGCGGCGAAATGGCTCATCGTCGGGCGCATCGGGCAGGAGGAACACCCGCTGTGGAGTTCCTTCGTATGGCGCAACGAGGTATCCGACACCTTCGTCGAGATGGTCGCCGCGCCGTGGTTCGGTCAACAGACGCCCGGCACCGCCGTGATGAACTTGTGGTTGCGCGGTCTCGGCGCGAAGATCGGTCGTGGTGTGTGGTGTGAAAGTTACTGGTTACCGGAGGCCGACCTCGTCACGCTGGGACCCGGCGCGACCGTGGAGAGGGGGTGCGTGGTTCAGACCCACCTGTTCCATGATCGGATCATGTCCATGGACACCGTGACCCTCGACGCCGGCGCCACGCTCGGCCCGCAATGTGTCGCGCTGCCGGCATCGGGAATCGGCGCAGGCACTACTGTCGGGCCTGCGTCTCTCGTCATGCGCGGCGACGTGGTTCCCCCCTCCACCCGCTGGCAGGGTAATCCGATTGCGCCGTGGTCCCGGCCCGGTGATTGGTCGACGCGATGAAGCCGCTCAAAGCAGCGAAACCCGTAGCACCTACCGGGCCCGATCGCCCGCTCGACCCGTATCTCCCCCAGAGCGGGAACCGAGGGTATCTCGTGTCGCGGTACGAACTGGACCTGACGTACAAGGTGACTGCGAATCGACTCGAGGGGCGTGCCACGATCATCGCCACCACGACCGACGTCCGGGCGAAATACACACTCGACCTCGCGCAGACCATGCGCGTGACCAAAGTGATGCTCAACGGGCGACGCCCGTCGAAGTTCGCCCACCGCAACGACAAACTGACGGTCACACCCTCGCAGACCGTCCCGGTCGGGGCGGTTCTCACGTTCTCCATCCAATACGCCGGCACCCCCACCCCTCGGCACACCATGTGGGGTGACGTCGGTTGGGAAGAACTCGACGAGGGTGCCCTGGTCGCCAGCCAGCCGAACGGTGCACCGACGTGGTTTCCGTGCGACGACCATCCCGGCTCGAAGGCCACCTATCGGGTCTCGATCACTGCGGACGCGCCGTTCCAGGTGATCTCCAACGGGACATTGCTCCGCAAGACGACGAAGGCCAGTCGCACCACATGGGTGTACGAGCAGCCCGAACCGATGTCGACCTATCTCGCGAGCGTGCAGATCGGGAACTACGAGGTCCGCAAGGTTGCGTCGTCGCCCGTCCCGCAGTTCGCGGTGCATCCGCCGAGGCTGCGCGCCAAGTTCGACAGGGACTTCGGACGTCAACCGCAGATGATCGAAGTCTTCACGCGGCTGTTCGGACCGTATCCGTTCGCGCATTACACCGCGCTCGTCACCGACGACGACCTCGAGATCCCGATCGAATCGCAGGGAATGTCGGTCTTCGGTGCGAACTTCTGCAGCGGAAATCGCGACGAGGAACGACTCGTCGCGCATGAGCTGGCACACCAGTGGTTCGGCAACAGCCTGACTTTGAAACGGTGGAAGGACATTTGGCTGCACGAAGGTTTCGCGTGCTACGCAGAATGGTTGTGGGCGGAGAACTCCGGAGGGGCCTCGGCCCACGAACTCGCGCAGCACACGCACGCGAGACTTGCCCGTCTGCCGCAGGACATCCTTCTGGGCAACCCGGGCGCGAAGGACATGTTCGACGACCGGATCTACAAGCGCGGCGCCCTCACTTTGCATGCGCTGCGGCTACGTCTCGGCGACGAGCGGTTCTTCACTCTTCTGCGCACCTGGACTGCCGAGCACCGGCATTCCAACGTCACCACCGAGCAATTGACCGATCTGGCAACGAGATTCACCGATCAACCGCTACGCCCCTTGTGGGATGCATGGCTCGGGACGACCACGCTACCCGCGCTCGAGAACGGTCGCATGTACTAGATCAAGGAAGGTCCACCTGCGAGGCCAGCCAGCGGCCGTCGACACGTTCGAGTGTCATCACGACGCGGCTGCGATCGAGGCGCGGTTCCGGGACGACGGAGTTGGTCACCGTCTGATCGATGAACAGCAGCACCTCGACACGATCGGTCGTGGCCGACTTGACGCCGGCTTCGATCACAGTGCCTTCCGCCTGCGCGTTGTTGTCGATGAGGAGCTGACGCAATTCTCCGCTCGACTGCGCGTACATCTCCTTGAATTCGCCCGTGGCGCCGTCCAGCACTGCATCGAAGTTGCTGTCGAGTTCACCAGGGCTGACCGAGGTCAGCGTCACCGCGTACTCTTGCGCCGTCGACAGCGCCTCGGCAGCAGCCGCATTGACGGATCTGACCTCGTGCGCCTTCCACGCGAAGAATGTTGCGCAGGCCACCGACGCCACGGTGATCACCACGAGCACGGCGGTACGAATTCGACGCATGCGTCGACCCGAATCAACTTCCGGTTCGGCGCTGCCGCGGTCGTCCTTCTCGGCACTGCTCTTTTCGGCACTGCTTTTTTCGGTGCCGGCTTTCTCGGTGGCGTCCTGATTCACCGGATCGACGGTGTCCGCCGCGAGTTCGTCTGTTGCCAGGGTGGAACCGGTATTGCTCATGTGCGTACTCCTTCCAGAGAGGTGTGCACCATATCGTCGATCATCTCGGGTGGATGTATTCGTCGGGAGGGCCTCCATATGTCTGTGGAACCGAGAGCGGCCCTATCGGAGTCGGGTCGGCGGTACGGGCCGGATCGGCACCGGGCGGAAGCACGGCTTCGCCTTCTTCGCCCTGCGGACGGGGAGCATTCCGCGCGCCGCGGATGAGAACCGATGGGTCCGGGTTGTTGCAGTAGGTGTACAGGTAGGGCTCCGGAAAATCCGGGACCGACGGTGGCCTGCGAGGGAGGTCGTAATCGCACGTGTACCGCGGATAGAGGTTGACGTACGCCCAGATACCGCCATCGTGGAACGCGGTCCCGATCGCTTCGAGCGTCGAGCCGTCCCGCTCGGTCGGGAAGAAGAACTCTTGCAGTGCCGGTACCCGCAGGTACGCCATCTGAGAGACGGTCGCGAGGTTGCCGAGCAGCTGAACCATCGTCGGGGAGTTGTCCGCGATGATCGAGTCGACAGCACCGAGGGTCGCGGGAGCGTTGTCGACGAAGGTCCGGAAACCCGCGTCCATTTCCTCCACACCTTGCAGCAGTCCGGACAGATCGGCCGATGTCGCCTGCAAGCCCGGGCTCCCCTCGGCGAGCGTGTTCAGGACCACCTTGCTGGTGTTGAGAATCGAGACGGTCTGGGGCAGTACGGAGTCGAGTGTCGAGATCAGGAACGTGCCCCCGTCGATGATGTCGGACAGCTTCTCGGGCGCTCCGGGGCCGACTCCCAACTCCTCGACGATCACCTGGACTTCGGCGGGATCGATCTGCGCGAGCATACCGTCGAGATCGTTCATGAGGTCGGACAGCGGGACCGGTGTGGAGGTGTCCTGGGTGGAGATCACGGCGCCGTCCGTCAGGTACGGTCCGTCGTCCGTGGTCGGGCGGAAGTCGAGATACTGCTCGCCGGCGAGCGACAGGCCCGCGACCCGAACTTCGGATCCTTGGGGAATATTCGTTCGTGAATCGATCGACGCGACCGCAACGACACCGTCGTCGGTAAGGTCCACCGAGGTCACGCGCCCCACAGGCACTCCGCGCAACGTCACATCTCGGTCGGGGAGAATTCCGCCGGACTGATCGAAATGCACTTGTACCTGGATCTTTCGATCGGTCGGATTCAGTTCGAAGATTCCGAACACCAGATAGACGATTCCGAGCACCAAAGTCATTGTGAGCGCCGTCAGGGACAAACCCAGACGATGCCGATACCCTGAGCGGACCGCACCGACCAAGGGCGCTGCGATTCTCTCTTTCGCGTTCACCTTGCTCGTCACCCGCCCGCTCCCGTCAATCTGCCCTGCAGACGCAGCAGGGAGTTGGTGAGCGCACCCACCATATTCTCGACATCCGACCCGTCGGGCAGCTTGCTTCCGGGGTCACCGGCGTGTCCAGGTGAGGGAAGCGCGCCGAGGATCAGTTGCTCCCAATCCGCGTCGGCGTGCGCCGACGTCGAGTTCGTCACTTTCATGATCGGAGCGAGCAGACTGTTGACGCTCTCGAGGCTTGCACCCGGTGCCGTCGCCGCGTTGTTGAGTTCCGCCGCGATCCGATTGATATCGGCAACCATCGACCGCGTATCCGTTCCGTTGACCGACGGGAACTTCACCAGCTGCGCGCTGATCCGATCCACCTGGGTCACCAGGTCGAGTATCTCCGAGGTGTCCGCGGCGAGGACATCGAGCGCCGGACCGGCTGCGGCGACGGCCTCACGGATCGTCGACTTCCGTTCCGCCAGTGTGGAGATGAGCATATCTGTCTGGGTCAGGGAGTGTTCGATCTCAGCTGAGCGTTCACCGAGCTGCGTCACCAGGCGCGCGGATTCGTCGAGGAGGCTCTCGATGTTCGCGCCCCGTCCGTCGACTGCTTCACCGAGCCCGTTCACGATCTTGGTAAGGTTGCGAACCACACCGCCGTTCACGAGGACAGATGCGGTCGAGAGCAACTCCTCGATGGTTGCGGCCGCAGACGTGTCGGTGATCGGAATGGCATCACCGTCGCGGAGCGGAGGCGCCGCGGCTGCATCGCCTTCGGGCGCCTGCAGCGCGACGAAGACGTCGCCGAGCGGGGTCGCCGAACGCAGCTCGGCACCGCTTCCTTCGGGCACCACCACACCCTCCGCGATACGCATGGTCACGAGCGCCTGGTAACCCTGCACCGACATCGACTCGACCTCACCCACATCGACCCCGTCGAGCTTGACCTTCGCCTTCGTCGGTAGATTCAGAGCGTTGTCGAATGATGCCGTGAGTGTGTACGACTCACCGTCCATTCCCGGAGCGGGAAGCGGAAGCTGTTCGAGCCCGACCGAACAAGCGCCTGTCGACAGCCCCGCGAGGACTACGCACGCGGCGCCTACGTATCTTCTCATCCCGAGGTTCACCGGTGCATCCCTGCCAGCCCCTCGAGCATCCCCGACATCCCGAAATCCGGTCCGAAGTCGCTGACGGTGCCCGTGTTACAACCCAGCTCCTGCATTCCCATGAGATTGCAGACCTCCTTGACCAATTGGCCGTCGAGCGCCACTCTCTCGAGCAGCCCGTGTACGCGAGCCCCGCCGGTCTCCTGATCCATGACGTTGTGGGCGTTGTTGAGCAGGAGCGGGGTCAGGTCCAGAAACTCACCGATCTCGCGCTGATAGTCGGCGAGCGCACGGGTGAGTGTCTCGGCGTTCGTCACCGTCGACTGCACCGCACCGCGGTTGGCAACCAACAGATCGTTCACCTGCAGAAGGATTTCGTTGACTTTGGTTCCGGTGTCGCCGAGACCGATTCCGGACTCGGCCAACACGGCACTGATCCGGCTCGTCGCTTCACCGAACTCGCGGATGTCCTGGTCATTGGCCGCCGCAGCTTCCGACAGCACCGCGAGGTTGTCGACGATCGCGGTGAGTTCGTTGCGGGTCTTGGCACCCCCGTCGGGTCCGATTGCCAATGCCTCGGACAACTTGCCGAGTGCGGATCTTATGCTGGTGCCCTGCCCATCCGTCATCGCGGCACCTGCGGCAAGGAGTTCTGCCACAGGCCCGCTCCCCTCACCGTCACCTTGGAGTTCGAGGGCCATCGTGTCGCCCATCGCGAGGAGCCGATCGAACTCGATAGGGGTCCTCGTGTGCTCCAGACCGATCACGGCACCGTCTTCGAGGGTGTCACCACCGCGATAGACGGGGGTCAGCTCCACGTGCCTGTCCGTCAGCACCGAGGTGGATACTGCAACTGCTTGCGCGTCGGCCGGAATATCCATGGAACCATCGATCTTCATGGTCACCGCTACGTGAGTCCCCTTCGGTTCGATCGCGGTGACCTCGCCGACCTCGAGACCCAGCACCGCAACGGTGTTCCCGACGTAGAGCCCCGCGCCGTTGTCGAACTGCGCGATGACGGTGTTGTCGTCGTGTCCGACGACCCATGTTCGCGCTCCGAGGAACGCCAGCCCCGCGACAACCACGATCACCGCGGCCATCGGCAACCATTTCCGTGTCTTCATTGGCAATCCTCGAAATACGGTGGGAGCGAATGCAGTTCGGCATTTCCGCTGATCGCGCACATCCACGAATCGATGAACGGCCCTGCAACGGAGGTGAAATCCAATTCCGGCCCGGTCCCGGTCGCGTTCGTGAAGTTGCGGATGGGGACCGGTAGAATCTGGAGAATATTACGAAGCAGTGCATCCTGATTTCCAAGACTCTGGAGCATCGAGTCGAGATCGGCAATCAGGGCGTCGATCGACTCGCGATCGTCGACGACGACCGTATGAAGTTGCGCCACAAGGCTGCTGGTGGACGACAACAACCGTTCCACCAGGTTCTGACGCAGCGCCAGTTCATTCACCATGTCGCTCCCGTCGCGCACGAGCGAGCCGAGATCGGCTTGCTGTGCACGGATGATCTCGGTGAGCTGATACGTCGCCGAGACCAGAGATCCGATCTGTCCTCGCCGATCTGCGACGACCCCCGACAGTTTCTCGACGTTCTCCAAAGCTTGCGGCATCAGCTCCGGAAGACCTTCCAACTCCCCGGAGAGTTCGGACAGTGTCGCACCCAGCCGCTCCGCATCGACCTGTTCGAAGGTCGTCGTCGCGTCCGCAAGGACGGCTTGCAGATCATATGGCACAACAGTATTGGAAAGTGCGATGCGCCTGTCAGGAATGCTTCCCTCCCCTGCAGGACGCAGTTCGACGTAGCGCGATCCCAACAGCGTGGTGAGTTTGATCGAGGCCACGGTGTCCGCCCCCAGGCTCACGCCCTTATCGATCTTCATCGTGACGACCACACGATCACCCTCGAGTCGTGCACCTTCGACCGTGCCGACCTGGATCCCGGCCACGGTAACCCCGTCTCCGGGTGCAATCTGTGCCGCCTGGACGAATTCCGCCTCGTAGGTGGTCTTTCCGAGTCCCAGATTGGCAACCCCGACCGTTGCGACCAGTACAGCCACGATCGCGACCACGGTCACCACACCGAGGGAGACCGCACTGTACGACTCCACCGGCCGCAATCGGAACTTCTGCGCGAATTTCGATCCTGTCCGTGTCATATCGTCACCTGCAGATCGGGGAGTTCTTGATTTCGCCCCCGGGAGTTGCACCCGCCACGACCGAGGGGATGACATGGCTCAGTTCGGGCACGAGAGTGGCGTTGATGTTGCACAGGTAGGCGTTCAGGTAGGAACCATCCTCACTCACACGGGCCAGCCCCTTCAGAAGACCGGGGAGATTGAAGCCGAAGTACTCCCATGATGGTTTGGTGTCGACGAAGTGGCCGGTGAAGCCCGGTTGTCTGCGCAGAATCTCCTGCAGGTCCGGTTCCACTTCACCGGTGAGCGAAGCAAGACTGTCGGTCGTGGTGGCGATCACATCGAGCGAACCGACCAACTCCGGGCGCCGAGCATTGAGCTCGGCGAAGATCGAATGGGCACCGGCGAGCACCGAGTCGATCTCACCGCTCTGCGTCGCGAGGTCCGAGATTATTCCGTCGAGGTTCACGATGATGTCTCCGAGGATCCGATCCGGCTCGGCCATCGACTCCGCAACTCGTGATGTCTCCGCCACGAGGGTGGTCACGGCTCCGCCGTCGCCTTGGAGTGCGGCGATCAAGGAGGCCGTGATGCTGTCGACCCGGTCTGGATCGAGCACGCTGAAGAGCGGTTCGAAACCATTGAGCAGCACTGAGATATCGAAGGACGGCGTGGTTCGCTCGAGGGGGATCTCCGAACCGGCCTCCATGATTGCGGTGTCGGGATTCTCCCCCAGCGACAACCCGAGATAGCGCTGGCCGATGATGTTCTGATAGGTGATCGATGCTTCGGTGTTCGCGAACACCTGTTGAGTCCGGTCGATGCTGAAGGACACTCGCGCAACCGTGTCGTCGAGAGAGATCGAATCGACTCGACCCACACGCACACCGGCCATCCGCACGTCGTCGCCGACACGCAACCCCGAAACGTCACTGAACACCGCGGAGTAGGCACTCGTCGAGCCTTCGACTCCCCGCTGCAATGTAACCACGACCGGCCATGTCAAGCCTGCGGAGATCAACAGGAACACGACGAGACCGATAAGTGGTTTCCGGATCGTCATCGCGGCGCTCCTTCCGGCTCGGGCACCACTTTGATATCGGCACCACGCGTGATCGGCCCGAGCAGAAGGTCTGCGGCCGCACCGAAGTCACCGCCGAGGATCTGATCGACGATTTCCTTCTCCGCAGGCGCGCCCACCTGACCGACATTGCCCCCGACAGGTGCTCTCTCGATAGTGCGTGTGGCCGCGAGTTGTTCGGTCACCGGCGGCGCACCGGTATCGGGCGCCGTAAAGCAGCTGGGTGCGGCCAGCTCTCCGTACCGGGGGCAGTCCGTGCGTGTGTATTCGATGCGGGGCGTCGCTTGGAAGACGAAGACTCCCCTGCCGTTCTGCTGCCCGGCAGGCCAGAACTCCGTCCACCACTTCCCCGAGATCCAGTTCATTCTGGTGACGATCGGAGTGAACTCGTGGGCACCGTCAGCCACGACACCGAGCACCGGTTCGAGCTCGGTGGTGATGCCGGTGATTCGATCAGTGTTGTTCTCGAGCGAGGTTGCCATCGTCGAGAGAGTGTTGGCGCTCCCGAAGAACAAGGTGGACAACTGTTCCTGCTTCTCCACGACCGTCCGCATCGGTACGACGGCATGATTCACAGCGTCGAGCAACTCCGGCGCCGAATGCTGCAGACCCTCCACTGCATTCGCCAGTGCGGTCAATGTCGACGGACTGCCGTCGGGGGTGACGACCGCGTTGACCTCTCGTACGATTCGCTGTAATTGTGCACCGGCCTGGACGATGTCGTCGCCCCGCCGATCGGTCGCCTGCGCCACTGTGGCGAGGACGCCCATGGTTTCCTGCGAGCTCAGGCGCGCGGTCGCGGCGGTGAGGTCACGAAGTTTCGTCAGTGCTGTCTGGAGCTGCACCGTGGAGAGACTCTCGTCCTGCAGGATCGTCGCTCCGTCCTCGAGGTGGGGCGCGGGACCGTTGTCTACGAGCTGGACCGACGAGACGGCGAAAACGTTGCTCGGTACCACCCGCGCTGTCACCGTCGCCGGGATTCCGTCGAGGTATTCGGGACGGATGGTGATGTCGACGACGTTGGGACCGTCCCCTTCGGGCAGCACGACGGCGTCGACCTGGCCGACCAGCACACCCCGGAACTTGACATCGGATCTCGCGGGCAGACCGTCTCCGACGTCCGTGAGCGCCGCCGTCACGCGATGGCCCTTGTCGAATACTCCGTTCATCTTGGCAAGAATTCCCGCGACGAACAGGATCGCCACCACAAGAGCGATAGTTCCTCGCAGCATCAGACCGCGCACGGTCACCCGATTCGGGTCACTCTCCAATAGGAACGACATGGCCTACCCCCCGAGCCTTGCCCCGGAGCCCAGGCCCCAGAACAGGAGAGTCAGAAGAAGATTCATTACGATCATCGCCGAGATACTGGCACGCATCGCTCGTCCGGCTGCGGTGCCGACGCCCTGGGGGCCGCCGGCCGCGTAATAGCCGTAGTAGCACTGGATCGTCGTGGTGATGATGACGAAGAGGATGGTCTTGATCAGTGAGTAGACGACGTCGGATCCGCTGAGCACCAGTGAGAAATAGTGTTCGTAGGTTCCGGACGAGACACCCCCTGCCATTCCGATCACAACCTGCACCGCAACGTAGTTGACCGCCAGGCAGACCAGGTACAGCGGTATCACTGCCACCACCGATGCCAGCAGACGCGTGGTGACGAGGAACGGTATCGAACGGATCGCGAGCGTTTCCATTGCATCGATCTCTTCGGAGATCCGCATCGCGCCGAGCTGGGCAGTGAAACGGCAGCCGGCCTGTGCCGCGAAGGCCAGAGAGGCCATGATGGGCGCAAGTTCACGGGTCGTGGCCGTCGACGAGATCATTCCGGTGGCAGGCTCGAGACCGAGGAGGTGCAGCGCGTTGTATCCCTCGATCGCCACGATCGCACCGGCAGCCGCGCCGAGCACGATTATCACGCCTGCCGTTCCGCCTCCGACGACGAGCGACCCGTTCCCCCAGGTGACGTCCGAAAGAATCCGAAGAAACTCCTTCCGGTAATGCCGCAGCGTGGTGGGGATCGCGGCGATTGCCCGCATCAGGAAAGTGACCATGTGCCCGAGCCGGGCAATCACTGTCACCTGACTTCTCACGGCGGCGACAATAGGTCTCACGCCCGGAGGGAAATAGCGGGAAGCCACTTCAGAACCCCGTCCGCGGGAACAGCAGCACGTAGAGCTGGGTGAAAGCGACGTTGACAACCATGAGGAGAAGAATCGACGCGACGACTGTGGCGTTCACCGAGTTCGCCACACCCGCGGGGCCGCCGCTTGTCGACAGCCCCTTCTGACACGCGACCACCGCGACGATTGCTCCGAACACCATGGCCTTGATCATCGTGAGGACGAAGTCGCCGACCGTCGCGAACGAAGCGAAGGTGGCTACGAAGCTACCCGGTGTCCCGTTCATCACGAAGGTGTTGAACAGGTAGCCGGAAAGGAATCCGACGAAGCACACAAGTCCGGTCAATGCGAGACCGACCAAGATCGCCGCCGCGAACCGCGGAACCACCAGTCGCCGGACCACCGAGATCCCCATTACTTCAAGAGCGTCGATCTCGTCCCTGGTCTTGCGCGAACCGAGGTCTGCACACACAGCCGAGCCTGCTGCTGACGCCATCAACAGCGCCGCAACCATCGGAGCGCCCTGCTTGATCACGGCAAGACCACTCGCCGCCCCCGCGAGCGACGTCGCTCCGACCTGCCCGGCGAGCAACCCGAACTGGATCGAGAGAGTCACTCCGATCGGGATCGCAACAAACATTGTGGGCAGTGCGGACGCCGACGCCATGAATGCCGCTTGACGGATGAACTCCGCAAAGGAAAATCGAAGAGTCGCGATGTCCACGACGAGATGCTGGATGGTTCGGACTCCGAGCTTGCACTGTTCGCCCACAGTTGCAAGGGCTGCCACGGGGTGACGTCGGACGTAGCCCCTCGCCCATTCGTCTATCTCATCGGTGGCGGACTGCTCATGCGTGGAAGTGGAACCCTCTTCTGCCACAGTCGATCCCCTTCGCGAGCGGAAGAATTCGAAGAGCACAGCCGATACCGGATCGGCCTTCACTCATACTCTGCACGAAAGATGCTGTGCGCGTGCGAAAATGAATTCGACTCACACTGGGAGCGATTCCCGCCCGGCCACGAAGAACACGCAGCCCGAACGCACCTTGAATCAGGCGCCCCGGCCGCACACCCCCGATACTCCCAACCGAGCCGGTCACTCCACAAACGAGCATCTGACATGCATCAAAGTAGAAGAGAGTTCTCATAAATGCAACGATCGTTTACGAACAGGCGCAGACAGACTACGGATAAACACGCTTATACATAGCTTCACCTGCAGAGACGGCAAATCAATCGAATTTGCTCAACACCCACTCGACGAGCTCGACCGTCTCCGCGTGACCTCCCGTCACCCCCAGGGACTCCTCCATCACCAGCACACGCGACAAACTCGTCATGAGCACCGAGACCACGACCGGATGAATCTTCTCGGAGAGGTTCACGCGGTCGAGGACTTTGTCGAGCGCCTCTCGCTGACCGACGCGGAACTGTTCGGAATAGTTCGCAATCTCTTGCCGCAGGGCCTCACGATGACGCGACATCGCAATGAACTCCATGGTCACAGCGACGCCCGCAGGGTTCGTACTGAATTCCCACAGCGCCCGAAGTGGGTTGGGCGCGTCCGCCAGGGCGGCCTGCACAACGAGACCCTCCTCCGCACGGCGGCGGAAGATTTCCAGGAAGAGGTCATCCATCGTCCTGAAGTAGTAGTGCACCAACTGCGGCTTCAAGCCGGCCGCATCAGCGACCTTCCTGGATGTCACAGCAGCGTAGCCCTTTTCGATCATCAATGCCTCGGCAGCATCGAGCAGGACCGTTCGATTCTTCGCATCGGGAGCACCGAGCCTGCGCGACGACGCCATCCATCGACCTCCATTCACCGGTTGCACGGCTGCAACTTTGCGACACTCTAGCGCGGATAACCCCTGTGATGTTGACCATATCCAGCTACGTATGTTATCCATTACACAGGCAATGCTATGCAGGTGCACAGCGCTTGGACGCGGCCCTCTCACGGGCTGGGTTCCCGAGCGCCTGTGTCATCTAATTAACCTGCGCTGCAACGCATTATGCACCAAAAGAGGTCCCTCAGGAGGCTCCACTTGAACGACTTCGATACGAAGGACTACTTCACCGATCCGTCCTTCGTCGCCGACCCGCACCCGTTCTTCGACTATCACCGCTCGAAGTGCCCGGTACGCCGGCTGGAAGCCTCACAGAACGTCATCGCAGTCACCGGATACGACGAGGTGCTGGCGGTTCTCCGTGACACAGCAAGCGTCTCCAATATCGTCGCGCCGATCGGCCCATTCCCTCCGCTACCGTTTCCAGTCGAGGGAGACGACATCAATCTGCAGATCGATGAGCACCGCGAGCAGTTTCCGATGTACGAGCACCTGGTCACCATGGATCCACCGCAGCATTCACGGACTCGTCGCCTCGTGAGCGGACTGTTCACCCCGCGCAGACTCGACGAGAACGAACACTTCATGTGGGAGCTGTGCGATCGGCTGATCGATCAGTTCCACTCGGCCGGCAGATTCGAGGCACTCTTCGGTTACGGCGTTCCGTTCGCCCTGTTGACGATTGCCGACCTACTCGGTGTTCCGGCCGAACACCATGAGTCGTTCGCGCGGCACCTCAACGCACAGAAAGTCGGATCGACCGAGGGCGAATCACTGGGTACCAACCCCCTCGAGTTTTTGGACGAGAAGTTCACAGCATTCCTCGAAGACCGCCGACGCGAACCACGCGACGACGCCCTCACGATCCTGGCCGACGCGAGATACCCGGACGGAGAAGTTCCCGACGTCGTCGAACTGGTTCGGATCGCCACCTTCCTCTTCGGTGCCGGACAGGACACAACCGCACGGCTCATCACATCGATGCTGCTCCAAATCGCCGAGAACCAGGAACTGCAGAAACAGCTTCGCGAGGACCGCACCCTGATCCCGCCGTTCATCGAAGAGATGCTTCGCATGGAAGGCCCGGTCAAGAGCGACTTCCGTCTTGCACGCAAGACGACGGACGTGGGGGGTGTGACGATCCCGGCAGGCACTGTGGTCATGGTGTCGCTTCCGGCGGCAAATCGCGACCCGTCACGCTTCGAGAATCCCCATGAGCTTCGGATCGATCGCGAGAATGCACGTGAACATGTCGCCTTCGGCCGAGGGGTCCATTCATGCCCCGGTGGACCATTGGCACGTGTCGAGGCACGCGTGACGATCGAGCGGATCCTCGACCGCATGCACGACATTCGGGTATCGGAAGCCCAGCACGGACCGGCGCATGACCGTGACTTCAGGTACGAACCGACCTACATCCTGCGCGGCCTTGCCGAGCTCCATCTCGAGTTCACCCCCGTCGACTGAAAGGACGACTACCCACATGGTCGACAACACCAGCAACATCGAGGCGAGGACAAGAGTCGCAGTCGTCACCGGGGCAGGCTCCGGCATCGGACTCTCGGTCGCCCGACAACTCGCCGCACTGCACCACCCTGTCGCATTGTTCGACGTGAGCGGTGCCGCAGCACAGCAAGCCGCGGATGAACTGAACGAAAATGGCGCGACGGCACGAGCATTCGAGGTCGACGTGGTCGATCGGCCCGGTGTGGATGCTGCCATGGAGAAGGTCCGCGCCGAACTCGGCGCGGTGAAGGTCATGGTTACGAGCGCCGGAATCGAGGCAACCGCTCCGTTCACCGAAATCGACCTCTCCGACTGGAAACGCATCATCGACGTCAACCTCACCGGCACATTCAACAGCGTGCAGTCAGCAGTCCCCGACATGGTCGAGGCCGGTTGGGGTCGCATCATCACGATTTCATCGTCCAGTGCACAGTCCGGCGCCCCTGATCGGGCACACTACGTCGCGTCGAAGGGCGGAGTCATCGCGCTCACCAAGGCCCTGGCATACGAACTATCTCCGAAAGGCATTACTGCCAACACGATTCCGCCGTCGATCATCGATACCCCGATGGCGCGAGCAGCCGAGGAATCCGGTGAGATGCTGATCAACTTCGAGGCACTCGCCAGTATGACGCCCGTTCGCCGGACGGGTACACCGCACGACGTTGCAGCAGCGACGGCGTTCCTCTGCTCTGACGATGCCGGCTTCATCACCGGTCAGGTCATCGGCGTCAACGGAGGCTGGTATCTCTGACCCAAGGACGGGGAGGCATGTGGCGACTGTGATGGGAGTCGTCACTCGGGGGATGGAGAAGTGTTCGGGGGATCCTCGTCGGGTCCCCCGAACACTCCAGGCACACCAGGAATAGTCGGAACCGAACGTGGGTACTCGCTCGCACATGCCAACCACGTCGAGGGGCCCAGAGGATCCGAGCCGCGATCTCTCATCACCGCCACCGCACAGCAATGTTCCCGTCCCGCCTTCAGGCGCGACGCCGGATCCTGACGCCACGAGTGACCTGCACCCCGACGTCGCCAGAGGTAAGGGCATCAGGCGCACTCGCACCGGCGCGTTGTGGACCGCCCTGGTGGCCGGCGTCCTCATTCTGCTGTTGCTGTTGGTGTTCATCCTGCAGAATCTCGACAGCATCACGCTGGAACTCTTCGGGTGGGACTTCTCGCTGCCCCTGGGTGTGGCGTTGCTGTTCGCAGCTATTGCCGGTGCGGCGATAGTCGGACTCGCAGGGGGCCTCCGGATCCTGCAACTGCGGCGGGCCGCCAACAGACAGCGCAACCTCGGCGCCGGTTCACGAGGTCGATCCTGACTCTGCATCGAGCACGCAGATGGCCGTGGCCACGTCGCCACACTCCGAACATGTCCCTTACACAAACCGCAAAACGAAAAGTGCCAGGGTAGGCGGGGAAATCATCCCCACCCACCCCGGCATCTTCTACCTACCCACAAAAACACGAGAGGGACCCCACATAAGTAGGGTCCCTCTCGGAACGAATGCACGGCGGCGACCTACTCTCCCACACCCTGACGAGTGCAGTACCATCGGCGCAGTG
>NZ_JAASAF010000039.1 GCF_012726195.1 Rhodococcus sp. HNM0563 | reverse complement strand
AGATCGACTTTGGGCGTGGAGGTCCCGATTCGGGTGGTGTTTGACAGCCCGACGGTTGGGAAGCTGGCACAGCAACTGGACACTCAAGCCGAAGTCCGTGACGCGGTTCGTAGCGTTGACAGGTCGGGTCCGGTAGCACTGTCTTTCGCTCAGCAACGCTTGTGGTTTGTTCATCAACTGGAGGGGCCGTCGCCCACGTACAACATTGCGTTTGCGTTGAGAATGACTGGTGTGCTCAACCATTGGGCGCTGCGCGATGCATTGAACGATGTTGCACTTCGGCATGAAGCGTTGCGTACGATCTTCGTATCTGACGAAGGGGTGCCGACTCAGCACGTCGTGGATAGTGCTCTAGCGTCGGTTCCGGTCGAGGTTGTCGGGGTCGAAGACCACTCGTTGGAGGATCTCGTACAAGCTGCGGCGCTCTACGAGTTCGATCTGTCACGTGAGATTCCGCTACGTGCACGTTTGATTGAGCTCACGGACAGCAATGCGGTCTTGACGATCGTACTCCACCATATTGCGGGTGATGGGTGGTCGTTGGTCCCATTGTTGCGGGACTTGGGGATTGCGTACCGGGCGCGTGTGT
>NZ_JAASAF010000038.1 GCF_012726195.1 Rhodococcus sp. HNM0563 | reverse complement strand
CGTGACGCATCGAACGGCACGCCTGACTTCAGCACTCCATACGCCACCTGTGCCAGCTTGCGCATCATCGCGCCGAGAATCACCTTTCCTTTCTTGCCATTAGCCGCCAGACGGTCGCGGAACGCCCGTCCCCACTCAGTCTTACTGGTGGCTACCATTGCGGGCATATACAACGCCCTGCGAAGCGACACATGTCCGGCCTTACTCATCCGGCTCGCCCCTCTCACACTGCTACCTGATTCATAACGCCGTGGTGTCAGACCCGCAAAAGCGGCGAACTGTCTGGCATNCCTGATTCATAACGCCGTGGTGTCAGACCCGCAAAAGCGGCGAACTGTCTGGCATGGGCGAAGCGGTCCTTCAGACCGATATAAGCCAGCAATACCGCAGATGTTTTCTCTCCGATACCCGGGATGCTTTCCAGCAGTTTCCTGCGGTGTTTCATATCCGGATCATCGTCTGTCAGGTCTTTTATCTGCTTCTCAAGACGCTTCAGCTCTGCTTCAAGCCACAGAAGGTGAGCATCAATGCTCGGTCTCTGGACTTCCCGCGCCGTTTCAGTGCGATTCAGTTCCTGCGTGTGCATATCTGTCAGCGCCTGGTGGCGGACT
>NZ_JAASAF010000037.1 GCF_012726195.1 Rhodococcus sp. HNM0563 | reverse complement strand
CCGGGTATGTCCAGCGTCGGTGTTTCGTTGTTCTGATACGCCAGCGACACTTGGAACAGTGGATGATGACTCGACGAGCGGGACGGGTTCAACTCCTCGACAACCCGCTCGAAGGGCACATCCTGATTCTCGTACGCCGCAAGAGCCTTCTCCCGAACCTGCCCCACCAGGTCGAGGAACGACATCTCCGGATCAATACGCGCCCGAAGAACCCACGTATTGACAAAGAATCCCACCAGATCGGCCAGCGACTCGTCCAGACGCCCCGCGATCGGCGACCCGATCGGAATGTCCTCACCTGCACCAAGCCGGTACAACATTGTTGCAAGCGCACTCTGCAGAACGACCGACAACGTCGCACCCGCATCCGCCGCCACGCGCTCGAGCTTCTGGCGCACGTCGGAAGAAATCTCGAACTCCACTGCATCCCCGCGGTAGCTGGAAACTTCCGGCCGCGGGCGATCGAACGGCAATGCCAGCTGCTCCGGAAGCTCTGCCAACTCGTCCCGCCAGTAGCCCAGCTGCCGACTCAGCACACTATCTGGGTCCTCCGACCGCCCCAGGAACTCCCGCTGCCAAACGGCATAGTCTGCGTACTGAACCGGCAACGGCTCCCAATCCGGAGTCGTGTTCGACACACGCGCCCGGTACGCAATCCCCAAGTCCCGCAACAATGGGACCAACGACCACCCATCACCCGCAATATGGTGG
>NZ_JAASAF010000036.1 GCF_012726195.1 Rhodococcus sp. HNM0563 | reverse complement strand
GGTATTCGTGCGGGAAGTGCGTGCAGGTTATGTGTCGACGTCGATCGACTGAAGCTGTCGTACCCAGTCGAATTCGGCGCCGAGGAACGCTTCGCCGCCTGAAGCGAATGCGTCGCGTAGTTGGGTGAGGGCGTCGATGAACTGTTCTACGCGTTCGCGTGCGGACTCGGGTGTGCCGGCGCCCTTGCGGGCGTAGCCCGCGGCGAGTTGCTTGGCGGACTCGAAGTCACCGAAGCCTTCAGCGAAGCCGAGCCTCGACGTAATCGCACTAGCTGTGCGGAGCTCAGAGAGCATGCTGTCGCAGATCGTCACGATCTCGTCGATAACGTGAGGGTCCAGCCTCACAAAGTCGCTCATGGCGGGTTCGTCCTCTCGGTCGGTGGATTTCCTTCAAGCCTTGAGGAGCGGCTCGACTGCGGTAACGAAATCGTCCAGTCCCGCGCACCATTCATCCAGCGGGACCGGACCCGTATGGTCCTTGTGGTAGAGTCGATTGAAGAGCACGATGCCGAAGTTGGTCTCGAGTACGTATGTGCACTCGTTGTCGCCGTTCGTACCGATCTCCCGTAACGCCGGACGCCCGTTGATTGTGATCTCAGTTGCGAACTGACCGTTCTTCTTCAGTTCTTCGTCCAGCGAGACGTTGCCAGCCATGACGTTGAGGTCATATCGCGCCAAAACTCCTGGTATTTGGACAGTTCCTCGGTAGTAGCACGCCAAGAACGTGTACGACCCCATCGGCATGTCCGCGAACTCTTTGTGTGCCGCGTCGTACCCTGCCGCGGTCATCACGTCGTC
>NZ_JAASAF010000035.1 GCF_012726195.1 Rhodococcus sp. HNM0563 | reverse complement strand
TCGACGATCCCGAGACCGAGTCGGAGCTTGCGGTGTTGCCGTCGGGTCCGGTGACGTTCGACGAGCGGGTTCGGACGTTGCGGCTCGGGCATGCGGCGTATGTGATCTACACGTCGGGGTCGACGGGGCGCCCGAAGGGTGTGGTGGTCACGCATTCGGGTCTGGCGAACTTCTGTGTCGAGCAGGTGGAGCGGTACGGATTGGTTCCGGAGTCGAGGACGTTGCACTTCGCGTCCCCGAGTTTCGATGCCTCGGTGTTGGAGCTTCTGTTGGCGGTGGGGGCCTCGTCGACGATGGTGATCGCTCCGACTTCGGTGTATGGCGGGGTCGAGCTTGCGGAGTTGGTCGTACGTGAGGGTGTGACGCATGCATTCGTGACTCCGGCTGCGTTGGCGTCGGTGGATCCGGCCGGTCTGGATGTGCTGAATTGTGTGGTGGTCGGTGGTGAGGCGTGCCCGCCGGATCTGGTGGCGAGGTGGGCACCGGGTCGTCGGTTCTTCAACGGTTATGGTCCGACCGAGACTACGATCATGACGAACATTTCGGATCCCCTGGTGCCGGGTGAGCAGGTCACGATCGGTGCTCCGATTCGGAATACTGTTGCACAAGTGATGGATTCGCGCCTGCATCCGGTCCCGGTGGGTGTGACGGGTGAGTTGTATCTGTCGGGTCCGGGTGTGGCTCGGGGGTATCACGGTCGTGCGGGGTTGACGGCGTTGCGGTTCGTGGCGGCTCCGGGTGGTGCGCGTATGTATCGGACCGGTGACGTGGTTCGGGGTCCGCGTGATGCCGGGTCGGGGATCGTGTATGTGGGGCGTAACGACTTTCAGGTGAAGGTGCGTGGTTTCCGCATCGAGCTCGGTGAAATCGATGCGGTGTTGTCGTCGTGTGCCGGTGTGGATTTCGCGGTGACGGTGGGTCGTACGACACCTGCGGGTGAGACGCAGTTGGTGTCGTACGTGCATGGTGCCGCGGGCGTGGGCCTGGATGTCGGGG
>NZ_JAASAF010000034.1 GCF_012726195.1 Rhodococcus sp. HNM0563 | reverse complement strand
CCTAAAGACCTTTCGTTAATTGGGTGAGTACTGCTCACAAGGAAAGTCCGGTGTGGTCGAGGAAGCCGTGACACAGGTCGTAGCTCGACCCGATCCGGGTCAGCCCTGCCTCGGTCGCCACACGAACCTCGTCGAGAGTATCGGGGCACAGGTTGGCCAGTTCGGTGGATTTCATGTTGCCCCAGACTTGTTCGATGGGATTGAGCTCGGGCGCATACGCTGGGAGACGTTCGACGTGGAGCCAGTCGCGCTGGGTCGCCAGCCACGCGGTCATCGCCCGGGACCGGTGGGCCATCAGTCCGTCCCAGAGCACGATGAGCTTCTCGCCGGCGAAGTGGCCACGCAGTTCGGTGAGGAACTCGATGAGTTTGTCGGTGTTGTAGGCACCGTCGGTCATGGAGAACACGAACGCACTGCGACTGCGGTCGGGCCGGTAGGCCAGGACTCCGGCCATCGACAGGCGTTTCCAGGAGAAGCGGTGATGCAGAACGGGTGTCACGCCTTTCGGCGCCCAGGTTGCGCGGACCACCGGGAGCAGCGAGACGCCGCTTTCGTCCTGGAAGCAGATCCATGCACCTCGGCGCCGCGCTATTTTTTTATCCGGGGCCACTCGTTCTCGCGCCAGGCGACGACGGCGTCCTCGTCGCGTTCGACCGCGCGCCGTGCGGGCCGCTGCCGGCTCCAGCCGAGCCGGGTCCGCAGGATCGTCCAGGTCTGGGTGGGTCCGTAGGTCACGCCGGTGAGCCGCTCGATGACGATCGCGACCCGTCCCAGGGTCCACACCCCGGTGGCGAAGCCGTGCGCTTGGGGTCCTTTGAGCAGTTCTTCTCGGACCGTCTCGATCTGGGTGTCGTCGAGGCGGGGCCGGCGTCCGGCGCGCCTGGGGCCTTCGAGTGCCTCGCTTCCCCCGTCGGCCCATTGTCGATACCAGCGTGAGGCGGTCTGCTGGGTCACCTCCAGTTCGACCGCGACATCGATCTGTCGTCGTCCTGCGGCGAACATCTCTGCGGCGCGCATTCGCCGGTCACGCAGTGCGTCGAAATCGCGGCGACTGCCGCGCTGCTTGGCTTTCCGGCTGTTGGGTTCCTCGGCGGAATCGGTCTTCTTCCTTGCCATTCGTCAATGATCAAGTAGCGCGGTGTGAATCATGCGCAACGACACACCCTATTACCGAAGCATCTTTAATG
>NZ_JAASAF010000033.1 GCF_012726195.1 Rhodococcus sp. HNM0563 | reverse complement strand
GGGCGTTCCCCCCGAGATGTGGACACCAATACCTATGCGGCGGAAGCCATCATAGTCGATCTCTGCTCGAACTCGATAGGACAGATCTGACCGAGAGCGGAATGCCTCCTTCGCGTGTTGTAACGCGTGATCCAACGGAAGACGGCGGTGCGGGCCTCACCTGCGCTGTTCCACCGCTTCCGGCCCTGGAGTGTCTCCCGCTTCAACGTCGCGTTCCATGATTCGGCGGCGGCGTTGTCCGCCGACGTTCCGACCGCACCTCGCGACCGGGTCACGCCCAGCTCGCGGCAGACATCCGCGAAGTTCTGCGAGACGTATTGGGCACCGTTGTCGGAGTGGAAGATCGCGCCGTCGAGACCGGCGGCACCGCGGGCGGCGGCCGCTGCCCGCAGGGCGTCGGTGACCAGCTCGGTGCGCATATGCGGTGCGATCGACCACCCCGCCAACCGTTTGGAGTTCAGGTCCAATACTGTTGCCAGATAGAGGAAGTCACCGTCCCCGACGGGGAGGTAAGTGATGTCGCCGACGTACTTGGTGTTCGGTGCGCTCGCGGTGAAGTCCCGCCGGATCAGGTCCGGCACCGGGCTCGCGGAAGGTTCGGGGACTGTGGTGCGCACGGTCTTGCGCAGGTGCACCCCGACGATCCCGTTCGCACGCATCACCCGTTCGACCCGCTTGTGGTTCACCTCGATCCCGGCGTCGCGCAACTCAGCCGTGATGCGCGGGGCACCGTAGGTGCCGTCGAACTCGTCGTGAATCCCACGGATCCGCGTCGCGAGCTCCTCGTCGGCACGGGCACGTTCGGCCCGGGCAGGCGCGGCGGCGAGCCACCGGTAGAAACCGGATCGGGACACCTCGAGGATCTGGCACAGCCACTTCACCGGCGCGGTGTTGCGGTGGTCGTCGACGAACTGGAAGCGGCTCACCAGTTGGTCTCGCCCGCGAAATATTTCGCGGCCCTCCGCAGAATTTCCCGCTCGGTCTCCAGCTTGCGGATCTGCGCTTTGAGATGCCTGTTTTCCTCTTCCAACACGGACTCGGACGATACCCCGCCCGCCGGTGCCGGCTTCCGGGGCCGGTCCGCTGCGGACGCAGTGCCGGTGCGTTTACGTTCCGCACGCACCCAGTTGCGCAGGGTTTCGCGGCTGACGCCCAGGTCCTTGCCGATGCCCTCGAAGGTGTGGCTCGGGTCGGACAAGTACAGCGCGACGGCATCGGCCTTGAACTCCGCCGAATACGCCTTCATCACCATCGTGACATCACTCCTTCTGGGCCCTTCATGGCCCAGTGTTCAGGATGTCCACACTCCGGGGGGAATGCCC
>NZ_JAASAF010000032.1 GCF_012726195.1 Rhodococcus sp. HNM0563 | reverse complement strand
GCCCTAGTAGGACTTTGTTAGGTCGGGAAGGTGTGGTGGCAGGTCGGGCAGGTACCGATCCAATAGGCCAGTGCGCGTTGGAGTTCGCGCACGATGCCGTAGAGGGTCAGTCCCGCCCGGTCGCTTTTGGGTCGGTCAGTCGCAGTGACGTCAGGAACAGGTGCGCGGCGGTGACGAGGGTGACGTGATGGTGCCAGCCGAGCCAGGAACGCCCTTCGAAATGATCGAGTCCGAGACCGGTTTTCAGTTCCCGGTAGTCGTGTTCGATGCGCCAACGGATCTTGGCCAGGCGCACCAACTCCGACAGCGGGGTGTCATCAGGCAGGGTGGCGAGCCAGAAGTCGGTAGGGGCGGCCGTTCCGATCGGCCATTCGGCGAGCAGCCAGGCCTGCGGCAGCACACCGTCCTCATCGCGGGGAATCGTGCGGTTGGCCGGGCGTATGCGCAGCGCCACGAAGCGTGAGCGCATCGCCGCGGCCGGATTGGCCGGGCCGGTCTTGGTGCCGCAGCGCCAGTTGATCTCGGTCAGTGCTTCGACGCCTGCCCCCAAGACGAGATCTTTGCAGGTCACCGCCGCCGGGTAGCGCCGGGTCGGCGGCCGCCCGCGCCCGGAATACGCGGCGGCGACCGGCACCGCATCACCCGGGTGGGCGAGGGTCGCGCCCTTGACCGCCACGACGTAGACCAGGTCGCGGTCGGTCAGACCCTGACGGAAGGTGGCCGAGTCACCGTAGCCGGCGTCGGCGACGATCACCGGCGGGGTCCGGCCCCACGAGATCAGCTCGTCGAGCATCTCGAGAGCCATGACCGCCTTGGAGCGGTACCGCTCCTCGTCCGGGATCGCATTGCGTCGCCGGCGAGCGGTGATCACCGCGGCCGTCTCCGGATCGTCGCACCGCTGATCGTCCCAGCTCTCGGGCAGATACAGCCGCCAATCCAACGGCGCGGACGCGGAATCGGTGGCGGCGTGCACACTGACCGCGACCTGGCAGTTCCCGACCTTGCCCAAGGTGCCCGAATACTGCCGGGCCACGCATGGGGAGGCGTCGCCGTCCTTGGCGAATCCGGTGTCGTCGATCACCCACGCATCCGGGACGATCAGATCACACGCCCTGCGGGACAGCGTTTTCCGGACCGGTACCGGATCCCATGGTGAGGTGGTGACGAACTGCTGCAGGCGTTGGTGATCGATCCCGAGCCGGTCGGCCATCGGTTGCATCGACTTGCGGCGCCCGTCGAGCATCAATCCCCGCGCATATACCCCTGCCGTTGCTCGCTGGTCCTTGCGTTTGAGCGAGGAGAACACCTCGTCGACGAACACGTCGAGACGTTCACCGACATCGATCAGGGCTGCGGCATCCACCCGGTCATCGTCTCGGACATCCCGCCGAAACTCGAGGCCCCGCAACAAGAAGTGGTGAACCTAACAAAGTACTACTAG
>NZ_JAASAF010000031.1 GCF_012726195.1 Rhodococcus sp. HNM0563 | reverse complement strand
GGGGAAGGAGACCATGACCAGCGATTGCATCAGGTGCATGAGGGTGCGGGCGTCGTCGGGCAGGTCGTCGAGGTCGAACTTGTCGCAGTAGGTGATGACGTCCTCGAGGCGGGGGAATGCGACGTTGTAGAACTCCTGCATTTCCGGCATGGTCGAGGCGAGACGCTTGGCGTAGCGTTCGGGTTCGGTGGCCAGGTCCCAGTCGAGGTAGGGCTCGAGGTCAGCGAATTCAGTGGGCAGAGGCATCGCGGTGCTCCTTGACGTAGTCTCCGACGGTCTTGTGGAGGTGACGCAGGAGAAGTTCCTGGTCGCAGAGGGGGAATTCGGTCACCGTGCGGGTGCCGATCATCGTTTGGGTCGCTTCGAGGGTGTTGGCGTCCTGGAGGGCGTATTCCTTGAAGGTGACTGCGGCGAGTTCCTGTGCGAGGCGCTCGCGGGCGTTCTTCGGGGGCACGAAGTAGAGGCTGGCCTCGAAGATGTGCTTGTCGACGGCGGTGGGCCAGTAGGTGTAGGTCAGGTACCAGCCCGGCTTCCAGATGAGCAGGGTCATGTTGGGGAAGAACTCGAAGGAGTCCTGGCCCCAGCTGTGGAATCCGGTGGGGTTCAGTGCCGAGGGCAGCTGGTCGTCGGCGAGGCCGTCGATGTCGGGTTGGTCCCAGGGGCCGAACAGGCCGGAGCGCAGGACGCGTTCGATGGGCTTGACCATGTTGAGGTCCTTGGGCGGTGCCATGCCGCCCCAGGAGGAGATCATCGAGTGCGGGGGCTGCAGGTCGTAGTGCAGGGCTTCGTAGCCGTAGCCGGCGAGTTTGTCGGCTTCGTCCTTGACGGCCTGCTTCATGTGCAGGATCGGTGCGTGGTAGAACTCGGCGAAGGCGTCGATGAACAGCTTCCAGTTGGCGCCGATTTCGGCGCGGTAGCTGTAGACCTCGGTCATTTCGCCGAAGGGGTAGCCTTCGAGGCCTTTGGCGAAGGTGCCGAGGTAGTCGACGAGGGGGATGGCGTTGGGGTCGAGGTTGATGTAGATGAACCCTTCCCACGTTTCGCAGCGCACGTCCTTGAGGCCGTAGTCGGCCTTGTCGAGGTCGAAGAATTCGCCTTCTTGCTGGACGAAGGTGAGTTCGCCTTCGAGGCTGTAGCGCCAGGCGTGGTATTTGCAGGTGAATTGCTTGCAGCTGCCTGCGGTTTCTTCGCCGGGGTAGTCGTTCCAGACGAGTTTGTTGCCGCGGTGGCGGCAGACGTTGTGGAAGGCGCGGATCTTGCTGTCGTTGCCTTTGACGATGACCAGGGAGGTGCCGGGTCCGGCGGAGGGGAGTTCTTTGGTGAAGTAGGCGCCGGTGCGGGGGAGTTGTTCGACGCGGCCGACGTAGAGCCAGGTGCGCTTGAAGATTGCTTCGCGTTCGGCTTCGAAGAAGGCGGGGTCGATGGAGTCGGTGTAGTCGACCGGGGCGGTGCCGATTTCGGGGTAGTTCTCGGTCCAGCTTCCTGCGGCCGGTTTGGTGAAGTGTGGCAAGGCTCTACCTTTCG
>NZ_JAASAF010000030.1 GCF_012726195.1 Rhodococcus sp. HNM0563 | reverse complement strand
CGGAATGTGTCAAGGCGTTTGAGTCCAACGGGAGTTAGGCCGCGGCCTGATCGGCGCCGGGTTGGTCAGGTTCGGCTGCGGGTTTGTTGATCCATGCATCGGCGGGCAGATTCAGGATCTTCGGGATATCCGTCGTCCCGAAACGTTCGGGATGCTGCGCGCGGGCTCGAGCGAGCACCGCGGCGCGTTCGGTGGCCTTCTGTCCGGCGAGACCGAAATGCACGTCCGCCGGCGTGTGCAGGCCGATGCCGGTATGACGATGTTCGTGGTTGTACCACGTGGTGAACGAGGCTACGAGATTCCGCGCATGGTGGATCGAGGCGAAGCGCTCGGGCCACATCGGCCCGTACTTGAGGGTCTTGAACAGCGCTTCCGAGTACGGGTTGTCGTTCGATACTCGCGGTCGTGAATGTGAGCGGGTGACTTCGAGGTCGGCGAGCAGCGTCGCGACGGTCTTGCTGGTCATCGATGTTCCCCGATCGGCGTGCACCACGCTCGGGATCCCGTGCACAGCAAAGATTTCGGTCATCATCTCCGCAGCGAGTAGTCCGGACTCGTGCGTCTGCACGTGCGCTCCGACGATGTAGCGGGAGAAGATGTCGATCATTACGTATGCGTCGAAATAGGTGCCCTTGATCGGACCGGGCAGCTTGGTGATGTCCCACGAATACACCTGACGGGGTGCGGTCGCCACCAGTTCCGGGCAGGCCCGGGAGGGATGACGAGCGTGCCGGCGCCGCTCTTTGACCTGCGCGTTCTCCCGCAGGATCCGATACATCGTCGACACCGAGCACAGATAGATCCCCTCGTCGAGGAGTTGGGCGTAGACCTCGAGTGGCGACTGGTCGACGAACCGGGCGCTACACAGCACATCGAGAACGGCCCGGCGTTCGGTGTCGGTGAGTTTGTTCTCTGGGATGCGTCCGGTAGTGGTGACGGCCGGATCCGTTGCCGTAGGACGAGCTTTGTTCCGCGCTGCGGTGCAGCGGGCGATTCCCGTCAGTGTGGTTGCATCCCTTGTGGTTATACCCGATTCAGTGAGTTCGTGATGGGCGCGCATCAGCGCTTCTTGCGCTGCTCGTCCACATTCGTGCTCTCGGAGAGTTGTTCCAAGAGCTCGTGTGCTTTTCCCATGATCCCCAGTGCGGTTTGGGTGGTGGCCAGTTTCTTGTTGGCTTGTTCGAGTTCGCGGGTGAGTCGGGCGATCTCGGCTTGTTCGGCGGTGAGTTTGCCGATTCTGGTGCCGGGTTTGGTGCCGTCGAGGACACCGGCGTCGCGTTGTTTGCGCCATTCGCTGATCAGCGAGGAGTACAGGCCTTCGCTGCGCAGGTACGCGCCGCCTCCGTTGCTTTGACAGGCCTGCTCGTAAGCGGCGAGGTGGGCGAGCTTGTCGGCGGCGCTGAAGGTGCGTCGTTGCGGGCCGTCGGCGCGGGGATGCGAGGGGTCCATTCGGTCATTGTCCTCGACCGGAACCATGCTGGAAATCGTCATCGTGGGGTTGATCCGTATCTCGCCCTGCAGGCGGGGTTGCTGTGAACCGCTGGACTCAACTCAGCCTGACACGCAGGG
>NZ_JAASAF010000003.1 GCF_012726195.1 Rhodococcus sp. HNM0563 | reverse complement strand
ATCGAGTTCGAGCAGAGATCGACTATGATGGCTTCCGCCGCATAGGTATTGGTGTCCACATCTCGGGGGGAACGCCCATGCCCGCCGCGAGCATTCCCAGCGACAACGTGAGGACCAGTGCCCGGTACTGCTGCCACCGGAATGGACGAGCCGGCCCGCGAGCCCACCGCGCGGTAGTGTCGTGCACGTTGTTCCTCCGTCCTGCCTTCCGTAGTGTCGGCCGGTCGGACGGGGGTCGGCAACCGAATTTCGTCGTCGAGCGTGCAGTTTTCGTCGCCTCCTCTCGAAGAATGCGACGAGAACTGCATGCTCGATCGGGTATCAGCGGACGGGGCCCGCTTCGAGCGTCAGGTCGGTGGAGCCCGAAACTCCTGCCTCGTCGATCCATTCGACCCGCACCCGATCGCCCGGCCGGTGCCGGCGCAGCGCATCCTCGAGATCGTTGGTGGAGGAGACCGGCGCGCCATCGAAAGCGATTATCACGAAGCCTGTTTCGAGGCCGGCGTGGTAGGCGGGAGAGCCGTACGAGACCCACAGCACCTCGGCGCCCCGGTCGCCACCGTCGGAGCGAGCGGTGGTGACGCTGACGCCGAGCTGCGGGGTGGGGCCCACATGAACGGTCTCGGAACCGACCCCGCTTCGCACCTGCTCCAGTACATCGAGCGCCTCGCTGATCGGCACCGCGTACGCCTCGGAGGGTGCTCCGCTGGTGTCGATCCCGATGGTTTCCGACGGGTCGGGGAAGACCGAACCCGCGGTGTTGACCCCCACGACCACACCGAACTCGTCGACGAGAGGCCCACCGGAATCGCCGGGGCGGATTGCCGCGTCGGTCTGGAGCATGCCGGTGAGCCGGTGGCGCGATCCGTCGGTGGAGTCACGCACCACGACGTTGCGGTCGTGGGCGACGACGGTGCCCGGTGCTGCGACGACGACGCCACCGCCGTCGGCATTGCCGAAGGCGGTGACCAGGGATCCGACTTCGGGTGGCGCGTCGGCGAGGGTAGCGACCGGCAGGTCGTGCGCCGCGCCGAGCTGCAGGACCGCGATGTCTCGGGTGGGGTCGTAGCCGGTGACGACGACGTCGTAGATCAGCCCGGTCGCGGGACTGACTGCGGTGATCTCGGTGGCGCCGCTCACCACGTGATGATTGGTCAGTGTCACGCCGTCGGGGGTGAGGACGATGCCCGTGCCCGCGACGCCGCTCCACCCTCGGCTCGCGTCGATGTTGACCACCACTGATTCGGTCCGGGCGGCGAGCTCGTCGAACGACAGCGGGGGCGGGGGTGGCGGCGCGGGTGCCGCGACGGGTGCGGGAGCCGGTGAGCCGACCTCGACGACGGCGGGTGCGCTCACGAGCAGGCTCGCGGTGGCGACGAACGCCACCAGCAGCGCCGACCCCCCGCGTCCCGTCACGTCGCGTGCGCCTCCGCCTCCAGATGGTCGACGAGTTCGCGAGCCGCTGCGCGCCCCGCACGGTTGGCGCCGATGGTGGACGCCGACGGACCGTAGCCGACCAGGTGGATTCGGGGATCATTCTCGACCTGGGTCGCGAGTCGTCCGGTCAAGGTGATCCCGCCGCCGGGGTTGCGCAGGTCCAGCGGCGCGAGGTGATCGAGAGAGCTGCGAAATCCTGTGCACCACAGGATGACATCGACGTCGAGTTGTGATCCGTCGGGCCACTGGACGCCGGTCTCGGTGATCTCCGAGAATATGGGCTGCCGCTCGAGGACGCCGCGCTGGCGGGCGGCCCGGATCGCCGGGGTCACCGGCAGTCCGGTGACGGAGACGACGGAGCCGGGCGGCATACCTCGTCGCACACGGTCCTCGACCAGTGCGACCGCGGCCCGACCGATTTCTGGGCTGAATTCCTCGGTGCGCCAAGCGGGTTCGCGACGGGTGGTCCAGGTGGTTCTCGTGACGCGGGAGATCTCGTCGAGTAGCTGCACTGCCGAGATGCCTCCGCCGACGACCAGGACGTGTTTGCCGACGAATTCGTCGGCGGAGCGATAGTCCTTGGTGTGCAGCTGACGCCCGCGGAAGCGGGTGGCTCCGGGATACCACGGGACGAAGGGATGTTCCCAGGTTCCGGTGGCGTTGATGATGCCCCGGGCGGTGTAGACGCCGGAGTCGGTTTCGATGCGCAGGTGGTCGCCGCGATCGCAGACCACCGTCACCCGGACCGGGCGGTGCACCGGCAGTTCGAACCGCTCTTCGTAGTCCGCGTAGTACTCCGGCACAGCCGTGGACGCGGGGACGAGGCCGGCGTCGGAACCGACGATGTCCTCGAACGACGACCCGGGTAGATCGTGGACGCCGTTGACGGTGCTCAACGTCAGTGACGGCCATCGGTGCTGCCACGCTCCGCCCGGTCCGTAGGAGCGGTCCAGGACGACGAAGCCGGTTTCGGGGCGGACACCGAATCGACGCAGGTAGTACGCGGACGACAGCCCGGCCTGCCCGGCGCCGATCACGACGACGTCGACGGCCTCCGTGTCGGCCGCGGTGTCCTCCACCGTCATCGAACCCCTCCCGGTCGGCTCTCGTGAGATCAATGATGCCCCGTGGCGCGGGGTCGTGTGCGGCAACTGTGCAGGGGGAAGGGGCGGTGTCCGGAACGTCTGGTTCATGCTCGCGCGCCGGACAATAATGTGATATCACTTTAATATCGTCAAGGTATCGGAGGGAATTCATGGACACAGCGGACACGTTCACAGTCGAACGACCAGGCCGCTCGTCGAACGGATGGGCGGTACTCGTCGCGGGCCTCGTGGTCGGCCTCGTCGCGATCGGACTGATCGTGTGGGGCGCGATCGAGATCAACGTTCCCGTGATCGTCATCGGCGCGGTGGTCTTCGTGGTCGTCGCCGTGTTACTCGCGGGCCTGGTGCTGGTGGAACCCAACGAGGCTCGCGTGCTGCAGCTACTGGGCGGGTCGTATTCGGGAACATTGCGCGAACCCGGTCTGCGATGGATGAACCCACTCAACTCGCGCCGCAAGATCACCACGCGCATCCGCAATCACGAAACGGGCAGGGCGAAGGTCAACGACGCCGACGGCAACCCGATCGAGATCTCCGCCATCATCGTCTGGCAGGTCGAGGACACCGCCCGCGCAGTCTTCGACGTCGACGACTTCGAAGAATTCGTCGCAGTCCAGACCGAAGCCGCCGTTCGTCACATCGCAGGCAGCTACCCGTACGACGGTCCCACCGAGGTGATGTCGCTGCGCCAGAACGCCGACGAGATCACCACCAGGCTGTCGGAGGAGGTCCACGATCGCGTGCAGTCCGCCGGCGTCCGCATCATCGAGACCCGCATCAACCAGCTCGCGTACGCACCCGAGATCGCGCAGGCCATGCTGCGTCGCCAGCAGGCCGGTGCAGTGATCGCCGCGCGCGAACAGATCGTCCAGGGCGCCGTGACGATAGTCGGCAGTGCGCTCGACCGACTCGTCGCCGAGAATACCGTCGAGCTCGACGAGGAACGCAAGGCCACGATGGTCTCCAACCTGCTCGTCGTCCTCTGCGGCGACCAGAATGCACAACCCGTCGTCAACACCGGCTCGCTCTACCAGTAGGAACGACGGGCATGGCCGAACGTAAGAAGGTGCTGTTGCGGCTCGACCCCGCGGTTCACGACGCGCTCGCGCGGTGGGCCTCGGACGAGCTGCGCAGCACCAACGCGCAGATCGAGTTCGTCCTGCGTCGCGCCCTGGCAGACGCGGGACGGATGCCACGCGATGCCGGGCGGATCCGGGGTCCCGGTCGTCCCCGCGCCGACGAAGACGAGTGATTCGATCTCCGCCACGCGAACGTATTCGGGCCGGTGAAATTCTCTGGTCGAATCATGATCGCCCCCGCTAGGGTCGTGGGGTGATGCCGTCATGCTGATCCGCCTGATCGTCACTTACCTGCCGCGATATCGCGTGAACGTCGTGGCGGTGGTGATCCTGCAGTTCGTGGCAACTGTCGCGATGCTCTACCTGCCGACGCTCAATGCCGACATCATCGACAACGGTGTCGCCAAAGGCGACACCGGATACATCCTGCGGATCGGCGGCTGGATGTTCGTGGTGGCATTCGTGCAGCTGGTCTGCATGATGTGCGGGCAGTATTTCGGTGCCCGCGGGGCGCTTGCCGTGGGACGCGACCTCCGCCACGATCTGCTGCACCGGGTGAACACCTTCTCGGCGCGCGAAGTCGGCACGTTCGGTGCGCCGTCGTTGATCACCCGTACCACCAACGATGTACAGCAGGTCCAGCTCCTGCTGGTGATGAGTTCGTTCATCCTGGTCACGGCACCCATCATGTGTATCGGCGGGATCGCCATGGGGATTCACGTCGCGGCACCCATGGCGTGGGTACTCGTGGTGGCGGTGCCCATTCTCGGTATCACGATGGCCCTCATCATCCGGGTGATGGTCCCCGGTTTCCGGGTGATGCAGGCCCGGCTGGACAGCGTCAACCGGATCCTGCGCGAGCAGATCACGGGGATCCGCGTGGTCCGCGCATTCGTCCGGGAACGGTACGAGGCCGACAGGTTCGAGGTCGCCAACGACGAACTCGCGGACGCGAGCCTGCGAGTCGGACGGATGATGGCGTTGATGTTCCCCGTGGTCATGGGGATCACGAACGTGACGATCGTCGCGATCATCTGGGTCGGCGGGCACGAGATCTCCGACGGCACTGTGGAGATCGGTGCACTGAGCGCGATGATCAGCTACGTCATGCAGATCATGATGTCGGTCATGATGGCGTCGTTCCTCGCAATGATGGCTCCGCGAGCGACCGTGTGCGCGGAACGGATCGGTGAGGTCCTCGCGACCGAGACCTCGGTGGTTCGGCCCGCCGAACCGATCGGCTTCGACGAGGATCCGGCCACCGTGGAGTTCCGCAACGCGCAGTTCCGTTACCCCGGCGCCGACAGTCCGGTTCTGGATGGAATGACCTTCCGCGTCGACCCCGGCACCACCACTGCGGTCATCGGGTCGACGGGTTCGGGCAAGACGACCCTGATCGGATTGGTACCGCGCCTGATCGATGTCACCGACGGCGCGGTCCTGGTCGGCGGTACCGATGTCCGACACCTGGACCCCGACGTGCTGCGGGCGGAGATCGGGCTGGTGCCGCAACGTGCCTATCTGTTCTCCGGCACCGTCGCCTCCAATGTGCGCTACGGGAAGCCGGACGCCACCGACGACGAGGTCTGGGAGGCACTGCGCATCGCACAGGCCGACGAGTTCGTCCGCGCGATGCCGCAGGGACTGGACACGCCGATCGCCCAGGGCGGCACGACGGTCTCGGGTGGTCAGCGGCAGCGCCTGGCGATCGCGCGGGCCCTCGTCCGCCGGCCGTCGATCTATCTCTTCGACGACGCGTTCTCGGCTCTGGACCTGTCGACCGACGCGCGCCTGAGATCTGCGCTGCGACCCGCGACCACCGCCTCTGCGGTGATCATCGTCGCGCAGCGCGTATCGACGATCATGGACGCCGATCAGATCGTGGTACTCGATCGCGGACGGATCGTCGGATTGGGGCAACACGACGAGCTGCTCGATTCGTGCGAGACCTACTCCGAGATCGTCCGCTCGCAGCTCGCCGTCGAGGAACGGTCGTGACCGGCCCGGGCGGCAGGCAGCCGCTGGGTGCACCGGTGCAGAAGCCCCGATCGTTCGTGCCGTCCATGAAGCGGCTGCTGCACCTGCTCGTCTCGTATCGCGGCTTCATGATCGTGATCCTGACTGCGACCGTCGGATCCGTGATCCTCACGGCGATCGCCCCACGGGTCCTAGGTCACGCCACCGACCTGATCTTCAACGGTGTCATCGGCCGGATGCTTCCCGCCGGTACCACCAAGGAGCAGGCGGTCGCCGACCTCCGGGCACAGGGGCAGGACACGTTCGCCGACATGGTCGGCTCGATGGATCTCACCCCCGGGGTCGGCATCGACTTCACCGCCGTCGGACGGGTACTCCTGACGGTTCTCGCCCTCTACCTGGGATCGGCGCTGCTCGCGTGGGTCGGTGCCTATCTGCTCAACATCGTCGTCGTCGGCACGATCAAGCGATTGCGTTCCGATGTGGAGGACAAAGTCCATCGTCTGCCTCTGCACTACTACGACACGACCCCGCGCGGGGATCTGCTCAGCCGCGTCACCAACGACCTGGACAATTTGTCGCAAAGCCTGCAGCAGACCGTCTCCCAGGCGCTGAACTCGGTGCTGACCGTGATCGCGATCCTGATCATGATGCTCTCGATCTCGCCTCTGCTCACGATGATCGCGCTGGTGGCGATCCCGCTGTCCATCGTCGCGACCGTCCTGATCGCTCGGCGATCCAAGCCGCACTTCTCCGCGCAGTGGTCGTCGACCGGCAAACTCAACGCGCAGGTCGAAGAAGCGTTCACCGGACACGAACTGATGTTGGCGTTCGGTCGGCAGCAGGAGGTCGAGGACGAGTTCGACACCCGCAACGACAAGCTCTACAACTCGAGTTGGCGCGCCCAGTTCATCTCCGGACTGGTCCAGCCGACCATCATGTTCCTGGGCAATCTGAACTTCGTCGCGGTGGCAGTCGTCGGCGGACTCCAGGTCGCGTCGGGCTCGATCAGCCTCGGGTCGGTGCAGGCGTTCATCCAGTACTCGCGTCAGTTCACCCAGCCGCTCGCCCAGATCGGCTCGATGGTCAACCTCCTGCAGAGCGGAGTGGCCTCGGCAGAGCGGATCTTCGACATTCTGGACGCAGAGGAACAAAGCACAGATCCGGCCGCCCCGCAGACCCCGTCGACGAACAGCGGGCGCATCGACTTCGACGACGTGTCATTCCGCTACGTGCCCGACAAGCCGCTCATCGAGAACCTGTCGCTGGTGGCCGAACCCGGGCACATGGTCGCGATCGTGGGACCGACGGGCGCAGGCAAGACCACCCTCGTCAACCTCATCATGAGGTTCTACGACGTCGACTCGGGAACGATCCGCGTCGACGGTGTGGATTCGCGCCGCATGACCCGCGACGATCTGCGGGAACGCACCGGGATGGTCCTGCAGGATTCCTGGCTGTTCGGCGGCACCATCTACGAGAACATCGCCTACGGTGACCCGACCGCCAGTCGTGAAGAAGTCATCGAGGCGGCCGAGCTGAGCCACGTCGACCACTTCGTGCGGGCCTTGCCGGACGGGTACGACACGATGCTCGACGAAGAAGGCGGCGGCGTCAGTGCCGGAGAGCGACAGCTGATCACGATCGCCCGGGCCTTCCTGGCCAAGCCGGTCGTACTCATTCTCGACGAGGCAACCAGTTCCGTCGACACCCGCACCGAACTGCTGATCCAGCAGGCCATGGCGACGCTACGCACCGACCGGACGAGTTTCGTCATTGCACACCGACTTTCGACGATCCGCGATGCCGACGTCATCGTCGTCATGGAGGACGGACACATCGTCGAACAGGGCAACCACGAGCAGTTGCTCGCAGTCCACGGTGCCTACTACGACCTGTACATCAGTCAGTTCACCGGCCCGGTGGAGACTGTGGACGACGCAGAACGGCCGACGATCGTCGAGCAGGCATGACGAGCGTGGCCGAGCACGACTGATCGAGATCGCTGCCGAGTGATCGGTCAGCGTCGGCTCGGCGCGACCGACAACACCGACTCGGTGGGCAGCCGAGGCGTCGGTGCGGGCCGGCCTTCGGGAGCGGCCGTCCCGATCCGGATCAGCGCCTGCGGACAGCCGCCGCCGGGGATGAGCCCGGCGATGATCTCCCGGCTACCCGGGAGTTCGGTCACATGCGTCAGGGGGCATGTCGCCAAGCTGTGCGCCGTCGCCTCGAGGAGTAGTTCCGAGAGCATCCGACCGGCGGCCAGCCACGCGTGCCGCTCGTCCGACGAGGTGCTTACCAGCAGGACGGTCGACGCATCGATCTCGGTTGCTGTGCTGTCCGGAGTGGTTCTGCTGCCCGCGGGGAAGCGGCGTCCGACGTCGACCCGGCGATGTTGCTCCGTGGTCACCAACGCTTCGGGCGGAATGCCGGTGGTCTCGGTGGTGTGTCCCGCCCACCAATGGAGTTCTTCCTGGTATGCGGTGTCGTAGCGACGGAGCGCGGCACTGCGCGCGGTCGCGTCGGCCAGTATCTCCCGTGCGACGGGAGACAGGACCGTCACCTGCGCGTCACTCGGGTCGACGCACGACACGATGCTCCGCGTCGCGGCTGCGTCGGGGGCTGCGAGCGGTCGACGGTCGGAATAGCGTCGCCTGATTGCCGCTACGAGATCGAAATCGTGCGAGGCCGGTCGGGCGCCGTGCCCGAAACGCACGGTGGCGAGATGATCGGAGTGGGCACCGTCGGGGAGACGCCGGACCTCGGTCGACCATTTCAACGCGGTGAACGCAACCTGCAGGTGATGCAGTGCTGCGCCGCAGCTCAGAACGAGTTGCCTGCCCGAAGGATCGACCGCTCCGAGCATGCGTGATGGGTCGCCGTGCAGATCGAGTGCCCCGGTCTCGTACCGCCAGCGCCAAGGCTGGCTGTTGTGTACCGACGGTGCGCGGCACGCGAGATCCACGGCCATCCGCACCACGTCGGAATCGGGAATCCGGGTGCTCATGACGGCTCCGTATTCGTGCGACAGGTCGGACCTGGTCCCCATTGTTCGCTGTAGGCGTTCCGAGGTCCAGGGACAATGGTCATCGACTTCCTCACCGCGGGTGTGGTGGTGGGATGATGCGGATGCTCGAGTCGAACAGGATGGGGTAGTGATGATCGGAATCAGCCGCGACGGTGCCGTGGTGACGGTGGAACTTCAGCGTGAGGAACGCCGCAACGCGCTCACCACCCAGTTGTGTGTGGAAATCCGCGAGGCCGTGGAGAACGCCGTGGAGGACGACGCGCGGGTGGTCGTGATCACCGGACGCGGTACGTCGTTCTGTGCGGGTGCCGATCTGTCCGGCGATGTGTATGCCGAGGGATTCACCGACAGTCTCGCCGAGCTGCTCCGCACGATCGTGGAGGCACCGCTCCCGGTGGTCGCCGCAGTCAACGGTCCGGCGATCGGAGCGGGCACCCAGCTGGCGCTCGCGTCGGACCTGCGCGTAGTGGCACCCGGCGCGCGATTCGCGGTGCCGGCGGCGAAGCTGGGCATCTCGGTGGACCGGTGGACGGTGCGGCGGCTCGCATCGCTCGTCGGTGGTGGCAGGGCCCGCACGGTGATGCTCGCGTGCGAAGCGATAGAGGCCGACGACGCACTCGCCTACGGTCTCGCCAACAAGATCGGCGATCTGGCGGCAGCTCAGGCGTGGGCGCAGGAGATCGCGAAGCTCGCACCGCTGTCGATGCACGCACACAAACTCTTCCTCAACGACGACGGCACGCGCCGCGACCCCACCGCCGAACAGCAGGCTGCCGCCGCCGCGGCGTGGCTCAGTGAGGACGCGCAGGAAGCACGCCGAGCGCGGGCCGAACGCCGCGACCCGATCTTCCAGGGCCGATGAATCTCGGGCGGGTGGCGTCCTCCGCCGCCGCGGGCGTCGGGCTCGCGTGGCTTGCTCGCGCCGCACGTGGGCTACCCACATCGATCGGTGCGTCGGTGTCCGACATCCGCCCGTATGCGGCCGGTTCGCCGCAGTACCGGGAGGGACGGTTCCACAACACCGAGCCCTCGTCTGCCCTCGATCCCGAGGCCGGCGGTGGGTTCGTCAAGGACCTTCTCGCCCGCGGGTCCCGCGGACGACCAATGGGGGACGTCCCGATCGCCCCGTACGTCGCGCCCGTGGATTCCGGGCCGCTTGCGGTGACGTGGTTCGGGCATTCGAGCGCCTTGGTCGAGATCGACGGATATCGCGTTCTCGCCGACCCGGTGTGGAGCGATCGGGTCTCGCCCTCGTCGACGATCGGCCCGATGCGCCTGCATCGCCCACCGGTCGAACTCGCTGTGCTCCCGCAGATCGACGCGGTGATCATTTCGCACGACCACTACGACCATCTCGATCGCTTCACCGTCGAAACGCTCGCGGCAATACAGCCGCGCGCCAAGTTCCTCGTGCCCGTCGGGGTAGGAGCGCACCTGCGGAAATGGCGGGTGCCCGAAGAGCGCATCGTCGAACTCGACTGGGACGAACACACCCAGATCGACGGACTGACGGTGACGTGCACCGAAGCCCGCCATTTCTCGGGCCGAGGTCTGCAACGCAACATCACGTTGTGGTCGTCGTGGGTGCTCACCGGTCCCGCCCACTCGGTGTTCTTCGGAGGCGACAGCGGATACACCCGCCGATTCGCCGATCTCGGTGAGAAGTACGGGCCGTTCGACCTGACATTGCTCCCCGTCGGGGCGTACGACCTACGGTGGCCCGACATCCACATGAACCCGGAAGAGGCGGTGCGAACCCACCTCGACCTCGGCGGGACCGAGCGCCGCGACAGCCTCCTCGTGCCGGTGCACTGGGGTACGTTCAACCTCGCTTTCCACGCCTGGTCGGAGCCGATCGCGCGCCTCCTGCCCGCCGCGGAGGCCGACGGTGTCGCGACGGCAGTGCCGATGCCGGGACAGCGAGTGGATGTGTCGCGGCATCGGGCGGACGAGCCCTGGTGGACGGCATTGGGGTGATGTGCAGGGGTGGTGTCGCCGATCTGCTGAGTCCTACTGGAATAACCTGTTCTCCATGGCAGCTGACGAGCCCACCACGACGGTCGGGCCAGGCGATACGGTCGTGACCGATCCCGCACACGTCCGGAACGGCCTGACGGCCGATGAGGTCGCCGAGCGCGTTGCGCGGGGAGAGACCAACGATGTCCCGGACAGGGCCTCACGGTCGGTCAAGGACATCGTGCGCGCCAACGTGTTCACGCGCATCAACGCGATCCTCGGTGTGCTCTTCCTGATCGTGCTGTTCACAGGGTCGATCATCGACGGCATGTTCGGCCTGTTGATCATCGCGAACAGCGGGATCGGCATCATCCAGGAGATACGCGCCAAGCGAACCCTCGACAAGCTCGCGATTGTCGGTCAGGCCAAACCGGTTGTCCGGCGGGACGGCATCTCCGCGGAGCTGTCACCGCGCGAAGTGGTACTCGACGACATCATCGAGCTCGGGCCGGGCGACCAGCTCGTGGTCGACGGTGTCGTGGTCGATGCGGCTGCACTCGAACTCGACGAATCGCTGCTCACCGGTGAAGCCGACGCGATCGACAAGGCGCCGGGGTCGACGGTGATGTCGGGCAGTTTCGTGGCGTCGGGCAGCGGTGCGTACCGGGCGACGAAGGTGGGTCGCGACGCCTACGCCGCGCGGCTCGCGGACGAGGCCAGCAAGTTCACGTTGGTGCATTCCGAGCTCAACTCGGGAATCAACAAGATCCTGAAGTTCATCACCTACCTGATGATTCCCGCGGGCCTGCTCATCATCTACAACCAGTTGTTCTCGAGCGGTGAAGCTCTCGGACCGGCGCTCAGCGGCATGGTGGCAGCGCTCGTGCCGATGGTGCCCGAAGGTCTCGTGCTGATGACGTCGATCGCGTTCGCAGTGGGCGTGATCCGGCTCGGCCGCCGACAATGCCTCGTACAGGAACTTCCCGCGATCGAGGGGCTTGCCCGCGTCGACGTCGTGTGTGCCGACAAGACGGGCACGCTCACCGAGAACGGGATGCGGCTGGCGGACGTCGTCGCCGCGGTCGGGGCCGACCTCGCTACCGCGCGCGAGGCTTTGGCCGCGATTGCCGCCGACGATCCGCGACCGAACGCCAGTGTGCTCGCGATCGCCGAGTCATTCCCGGATGATCCGGGATGGGGGGAATCGACTGCGGTCGCGCCGTTCTCGTCGGCGAAGAAGTGGAGCGGGCAGTCGTACGGCGAGCACGGCAACTGGCTGCTGGGCGCTCCGGACGTGTTGCTCGATCCCTCATCGGATTTCGCGCGGCAGGCCGAGGAGATCGGAGCGAAGGGGCTACGGGTGCTGCTGCTCGCTTCCAGCGACCGTCCCGTCGACGACCCTGAAGCCCCCGGCACGGTGACACCGCAGGCGCTGGTGGTGCTCGAGCAACGGATCCGGCCCGATGCGCAGGACACTCTCGAATATTTCGCCGGCCAGAAGGTCGACGTCAAGGTGATCTCCGGCGACAATGCCGTGTCGGTGGGTGCGGTTGCGTCGTCGCTGGGCCTTCCGGGTGGCGAGAATCCGGTGGACGCCCGGACTTTGCCCGACGACCCGGATGCTCTTGCCGAGACCGTGGGAACGGCAACGACATTCGGACGCGTGCGACCCGATCAGAAACGCGCGATGGTCGGTGCTCTGCAGTCGCGGGGGCACACCGTCGCGATGACCGGTGACGGTGTCAACGACGTCCTGGCGCTCAAGGACGCGGACATCGGTGTCGCCATGGGATCGGGCAGTCCGGCGACCCGTTCGGTGGCGCAGATCGTCCTGCTCGACAACAAGTTCGCCACGCTGCCTTATGTGGTGGGGGAGGGGCGTCGCGTCATCGGCAACATCGAACGCGTCTCGAACCTATTCCTCACCAAGACCGTGTACTCGGTGTTGCTCGCATTCCTGATCGGCATATCGGGGGTGTTCTCCCAACTGTTCGACTTCGAGCCGCTGCCGTATCCGTTCCTGCCGCGCCACGTGACGATCGCGGCCTGGTTCACCATCGGTATCCCGGCATTCCTGTTGTCGCTCGCACCGAACAACGAACGTGCGCGGTCGGGTTTCGTGTCGCGGGTGATGCGACTCGCCATCCCGTCGGGTGTCGTGATCGGTGTGGCCACATTCGTCTGCTACGTGCTCGTCTACGGGGGCCCGGAGCAGACGGAGGAACAGAAGATTCAAGCCGGGACATCGGCGTTGATCACGCTGATCATGATTGCGCTGTGGGTGCTCGCCGTTGTTGCACGGCCGTACCAGTGGTGGAAGGTTGTGCTGCTCGTGGGGTCGCTGCTCGGATATGTGGTGTTGTTCTCGGTGCCGTTCACGCGCGAATTCTTCGCGCTGGACCCATCGAACATCGCCTACTCGACCATCGCGGTTGCCTGTGGCGCGATCGGGGTGGTGCTCGTCGAGGCCATCTGGTGGATTTCCGGGCGGTTGCACGGCGAGCACCGGCGTCTGTTCGCAGCCCCGGACGACCTGCTCCCGGGAGTACACTGACCGACCACTGTTGCCTGGATTCGTCGATGCATGTTTCGCAAGACCTACCCGGTGGAACTCGTGTCGACGACCGCACCGATGGAAGGAGAGCGGCATGGGTTTCATGGATCAGGTCAAGGGCCTGCTCGGCAAGGGCAAGGATTACGCCGCGCAGAATCCCGACAAGGCCCAGAGCTACATCGACAAGGCAGGCGATGCGATCGACGGGAAGACCGGCGGCAAGTATGCGCAGCACGTCGACAAGGCGCAGGACGCTGCGAAGAAGCATCTCGGCGCCACCGGCAACCCTGCGCCCGGCGCACAATCCGGCCCCGGAGACGATCCGGGCCCGCAGTCCGATCCAGGCCAGGATCCCCAGCCGGGGCCGCATACTCCATAGCCCAGGTCAGCCCGCAGACCCGAGGTCCGTCGGTTGTGCGAGGATTCCTTCGCTCGATACCGAACGAAAGGGACACGCTGTGGGATTCATGGATCAGGTCAAGGGCCTCGTCGACAAGGGCAAGGATCTGGCTGCCGAACACCCCGACAAGGTGAACGAGGCCATCGACAAGGTCGGTGACCTGGCCGACGAGAAGACCGGTGGCAAGTTCGCCGACAAGGTCGACACCGCCCAGGATGCGGCGAAGAAGGGGCTCGGCACAGCCTGAAGGCCTCTGCCCACACACGCCCCGACACCGCGGCGTGTGTGGGGCGCCGTGCTTCGGACCGCCGTGCTTCGGACCCACGCCACAGGGTTCCTGAAGCACAATCGACCAGGTGAGCGGAACCTGGATTCTTCTGGTGGTCGTCGCAGCGATCGCCGTGACCGGATTGGCGAACCGCGGGAACCTGCAGGCACCACTGGTACTGGTCGTGATCGGGGCGCTCGCGTCATTCATCCCGGGCCTACCGCAGCTGGAACTCGAGCCGCACGTTCTCCTCGGAGTCGTCCTCCCGCCGCTGCTGTATTCGGCCGCGGTGCGATTCTCCGTCCCCACCTTCAAACGCAACCTGTCGCATATCCTCCGGCTCGGTATCGGGACGGTCCTCGTCACGGCATTCGCCGTAGCGTTCTTTGCGGAATGGCTCGTCCCGGAGCTGACGTTCGGTGCCGCACTGGTTCTCGGTGCCGTGGTCGCGCCCACCGACGCTGTCAGCGCAGTCGCGGTCGGCCGGAAGCTCGGTCTCCCGAAGCGAGTCATCGCCATCCTCACCGGCGAAGGCCTGGTCAACGATGCCACCGCCCTGACTCTGTTCACGGTCGCTGTCTCCGCGGTGGTAGGGACCCAGGTCTTCGTCGACTCGCCGGTCGTGTTCTTCGGCTACGAAGTCGTCGGTGGTGTCGTGGTCGGGCTCGTGCTTGCTGTGGCCGTGCACTGGGTGCGCGCCCGAATGGACCATCCCTCGCTGGAAACCGCTTTGGGTCTGGCCATTCCGTTCACCGCGTATCTCGTTGCCGAGGAAATCCACGCGTCCGGAGTGCTGGCGGTCGTGGCAGCGGGTCTGTACATGGGGCACCGCTCGACCGATCTGTCGGTCACGACGAGGCTGCAGGAACGATTCGTCTGGGAGAGTCTCGACATCCTCCTCGAGATGTTCGTGTTCGCCTACATGGGATTGCAGCTGAAGTTCGTCCTCGACGAAGTGACCGACAACGGATACGACGTCGTCACGATCCTGTTCTACGCATTCGCGGTACTGGTTGTGGTCATGCTTGTCCGCCCGATCTGGGGATTGCTGAACTGGGGTCGGAGACGAGCCGCCCGGACGGTCGGGTTGGGCAGGCTCGGCCGCGACGCCCTGAGTTTCCGGGAACACATCGTGGTGTCCTGGGCGGGGATGCGCGGCGTGGTGACCCTCGCCGCCGCAGGCGGTATCCCATTCGTGCTGGCTTCCGGTGAGCCCTTCCCGGGCCGCGAGGTCATCCATCTCACCGCGATCGTCGTCGCTGTCGGCACACTGTTGATCCAGGGTTCGACGATGCCGGTCTTGATCCGGCGCCTCGATGTCACCGACCCGTACGAGCAGTTGCGCGCCGAGGAACAGCGGGCACTTGCACGATCCATCAGTTCCGATGCGGCGAGAGACAGGCTGCAGGCCCTCGCAGCAGAACTGCCCGATGGAGCGGACACGGCGAAGGTGCGGCGGATCCTCGAGCGCGTCGAACGATCGATTCGCTCTCGCGTCGATGCCGAGCGCGCCGAGTCCGAGATCGACATCGAACGCAGCCAGGACGCGGGAGCGTTGTTCGACCGGTTCCGCCGCGCCGTACTGCGCGCGCAACGCACCGCGCTGATCGCCGCGCGCGACGACGGCTCCCTCGACGACGAGACGTTGCGTGCGGAACTCGAGAGTCTCGACATCGAGGAGGCAGCGGCGGAGGAGCGGATCGACCGGCGTGACCGGAAGGATTGACCGGCGCGGTCGTGATCGATCGACGAGCAGACGTCGTAGCGTGAGTTCGTGACCGGAACCGTCCTCCTCGTCGTCGCTGTCTCGGTGTTTCTCGTCGGCTCGGGGATTGCCGCGGTATGGGCACGTACCCGCAGAGTCGTCACGACACCCGCCGAGCGTGCGGTACACGCGACATTGCACACCGCGTCGCTCGCTGCGCGACCCTTGCGCAGCGGCCTGGACGCGACGTCGGCTCGAGAAGCGGCGCCGCATCTGCGGCAGCTGCTCGCCGAAGCGCAGGCCGTGGCCCTGTTCGACGCCGACGGCGACCTGCTCGCCTGGGACGGGCCGTTCCAATCGCTGTCCGGGCAGGTGCGGATCGCTGCGAACCGCGCGATCGACGGCGAGCGGCGTGTGCTCGTCGGGCACGCTGCCCTCGAGCGGGGGCCGCAGGATTTCGCCGCACGTGCCGTGGTCGCCCAGCCGCTGGTCGTCGACGATGTCGGTGTCGCGGGTGTGCTCGGTGTCGTCACCACCGCTGATCCGGGGCCTGCGCTGCTCGGTGCCCTCACCGAAGTGGCCCGGTACGCGTGCAGCCAGCTCGAACTCGCCGAACTCGACGCGTCCCGTGCCCGTCTCGATCGCGCCGAGGTGCGTGCCTTGCGGGCGCAGATCAGTCCCCATTTCATCTACAACGCGCTCAATACTGTGGCCTCGTTCGTTCGTACCGATCCCGATCGTGCTCGCGAGCTGCTGCTCGATTTCGCGGATTTCACGCGGTACTCCTTCCGCGCGACCGGCGAGTACACGTTGCTCGCCGACGAGCTGCGCAATATCGACCGCTATCTGACGCTGGAACGGGCCCGCTTCGGCAATGCACTCGAGGTTCGGCTGCAGGTTGCGCCCGAGGTGCTCAACGTCGCTCTGCCGTTCCTGGCGTTGCAGCCGCTGGTGGAGAACGCGGTGCGGCACGGCATTGCGGGCAAGTCGACACGGACAGGCACCATCACGATCGTTGCGGCCGACGAGGGGACCGACTGCATCATCAGTGTGGAGGACGACGGAGTAGGCATGGAACCGGAACTGCTGCGCTCGGGGATGCTCGATTCGACCGCCGATGGCAGCGAGGGAAGCAGTGTCAAGGAATCAGCGCACGTCGGTCTCGCCAACGTCGACGACCGGTTGCGTGCGGCGTTCGGCAACGACTACGGCCTGATCGTCGACACTGCACCGGGCGCAGGCACCAAGGTGAGCATGCGGGTGCCGAAGTTCCGGGCGGGTATCAGGCCGTGATCGGATTCGTTCGTGGCACGATGAGTCTGCTGTGAACGAGACTCCCGACACCATGAACGTGCTCGCCGTCGACGACGAACCGCCCGCGCTCGACGAGCTGGCCTACCTGCTGCGCGCCCGTCCCGAGATCGGGCGGGTCCACACCGCGGGTGATGCGACCACCGCGCTGCGGCTGCTGCGCGACGGTGGCATCGACGCGGTGTTCCTCGACATCAACATGCCGGGACTCGACGGGCTGGAACTCGCAGGAATCCTGCAGAACTTCGCGACGTCACCGTCGGTGGTGTTCGTGACCGCACACGACGACCGAGCGGTGTCGGCGTTCGACCTGGGCGCCGTGGACTACGTTCTCAAGCCGTTGCGGGAGGAGCGTCTCGTCGAGGCCGTACGTCGTATCGTCGAGCGGCGCCGGCCGGCACTACCGGACGGTTCCGAGGCGGAGTCACGCGACGAGGTGATCCCCGTCGAACTCGGTGGCGTGACCACTCTGGTGCCGCGGTCGTCGGTGCGATGGGTGGAGGCGGACGGTGACTATGCACGCCTGCACACCGACACCGGATCACATCTCGTGCGCATCCCGATCTCGTCGTTGGAGAGCCGCTGGGCGGATGCGGGCTTCCTCCGTGTCCACCGCTCGTACCTGGTGGCGTTGCCGCTGGTGACCGGCATCCGCAGTGCCGGGACGGGACTGGTCGTATGCATGAAGCCGGTCGGTAGTGCTGCCCCGGTCGAATTGCCTGTCAGTCGCCGTCACACCCGTGAACTCAAAGACCGGTTGATCCGAGGCCCGATGCAGTCCTGGACGGCGCGGTGACGGGCCCGTCCGCGCGTCCCCCGGCCGGGCCGCACCGCGAACGTGTCGTGCTCGCGAAGAGGCGCGGCGCGCGCATGGTGCGTACCCGGGTGGAGGTGCAGCAGCAGACCGAAGTGGGCGACGCGATGGTCCGGGGTCTGGTGCGCGCGCAACTCGGGCTCGCGCTGCGGATCGCGGTGGTCCCGGTATGTCTGCTCGGCGCGATTCCGGTGGTGCTCGCTCTGTTTCCCGCGCTGGCCGGTCTCACTCTGTGGAAGGTGCGGGTGCCGTGGATCCTGCTGGGTTTCGTGTCGTATCTCCTGCTCCTGGTCTGCGCGTGGCTGTATGTGTTTCTGGCCGAACGCAATGAGCAGGATTTCACCGACCTGACCGACGACTGACGTCTGTATCCATGAACACCTCGGTTCCTGTCCTCACGGTGGTCGGCATCGTTGCCGCCGCGATCGCCACGGTCGCGATCGGGGTCTACGGGGTGCGGATCTCCCGTACCACCTCGGATTTCCTCGTCGCGTCCCGTAGCGTCGGACCCCGCTGGAACGCCGCCGCGATCTCGGGTGAATACCTTTCTGCCGCATCGTTCCTCGGGGTGGCAGGTCTCGTCGCCAAATACGGTACCGATGCCCTGTGGTACCCGGTGGGGTTCACCGCCGGATACCTCGGCCTGCTGTTGTTCGTCGCGGCGCCGCTCCGCCGATCGGGTGCGTACACCGTGCCGGATTTCGCCGAGTTCCGGCTCGGCGAACCCTGGGTGCGGTCGCTGTCGATGATCATCGTGGCGATCATCTGCGTGCTCTACCTGGTACCGCAGTTCCAGGGCGCGGGTCTGACACTGAACATCCTGCTCGGCCTTCCCAGCTGGGTGGGGGCAGCAGTCGTCGGTGTCATCGTGATCGCCAATGTGGTGGGCGGCGGCATGCGGTCGATCACGTTCGTGCAGGCCTTCCAATACTGGCTCAAACTCACCGCGGTGGCGCTTCCCGCGCTGGTCCTGACGATCTACTTCGTAGGGGACGACCGCGGTGTCGACGAACCGATACCGCCCACTGTCACGGAGACCACCACTGTCGACATCACTGTCGACGTCGTCGTGCAGGTCGCCGAGCCGATCCCGGTGACGGCGACCGGCGAGGTGGATTCCCGGCCCGTCGCAGGGCAGATCGTTCTGACCCCCGGCGAACACGAACTCGGCGCGGGCACCGAATTGGTGCTCGAAGCGGGTTCGCCGGTGCCGGTGGTCGCGGGGGCGCCCTCCGACAACGACGCGTGGGCGTCGCCCGGCGCGGGCATCGGTGCAGGCGGCGAACACCACCTGTTCCAGGTGTATTCGCTCATGATCGCCACGTTCCTCGGAACGATGGGACTGCCCCACGTCCTCGTGCGGTTCTATACGAACACGGACGGGCGGGCCGCGCGCATGACGTCGTTCGCTGTGATCGGCCTGCTCGGGTTGTTCTATCTGTTCCCGACGATTCTCGGGGTGTTCGCGCGTCTGTACGTGCCGCAACTGCTCATCACCGGCCGCTCGGATGCCGCTGTGTTGCTCCTGCCCAACTCGGTGCTCTCGGGTTGGGTGGGCCAACTGCTCGCCGCGCTCGTCGCGTCGGGGGCGATTGCGGCATTCCTGTCGACGTCGTCCGGCCTGCTCGTGAGTGTCGCGGGAGTGCTGTCGACCGACGTGCTGCGTGGACGGGTTCGGGACTTCCGGATAGCAGCGGTCCTGGCCGGGATCGTTCCCCTGCTCCTTGCGGTGTCGGTGGTGTCGCTGGATCTGTCCAGGTCGGTGGGGCAGGTGTTCGCCATCGCAGCATCGACGCTGTGCCCGCTGCTGATATTGGGAATCTGGTGGCGTGGGCTGACCGCGATCGGTGCCGCTGCGGGCATGGTCGTCGGGGGTCTCGTGGCGGGCGGGGCGGCTCTGCTCACTGTTCTCGTGCGCTTCGATCCTTCGGTTGCCGGGGGATGGCCGGCGGTGCTGTCCGCCTACCCGGGCGCGGTGAGCGTGCCGCTGGCGTTCCTCGTCATGATCGGGGTGAGCCTCGCGACGAGGAAGAGGGTGCCGGCCGACGTCGGTCGCACGTTCTCTCGGATGCACGTGCCGGAGCGGCTCGGGATGGGCCGCGACCGAGAGCTCGGTGCGTTCGGCGAGCGAGAGCTCGGAGAGCGCCGCTCGTCGCAATGAGACGACCGTTCGGCGCACGTCACGACAGCTTGGCGTACAACCCGCACGTACCTCTATCTGTGTGATCGCCGTCTCATTAGCGTTTGTGTGCACTACACCTCACACGGACGACCAAGGAGTCGGCAGTGACCACAGCACCACTCAGCGAGAGTGACGTACCGGAGCGGCGGGTACCGACGTCGCAGGACTTCGTCGACATGCAGGCGAGTCCGGAGTTCCAGGAGTTGCGTACCCGTTTGCGCCGGTTCGTGTTTCCGGTGACGGTGTTCTTCCTGGCCTGGTACGCCCTGTACGTTCTGCTCGCCACTTACGCGGCGGATTTCATGGCGACGAAGGTGATCGGCAACATCAATCTGGGCCTGATCCTCGGGCTCGGGCAGTTCGTCACGACGTTCATCATCACCGCCGTGTACGTGAAGTTCGCCGGACGTGAACTCGATCCGCGCTCGGCAGCGATCCGCGACGAGCTGGAAGGACCGCAGCAGTGAATGTACTTGCGCAGGGACATACCGATGTCGGTAACCCGCTGCTCAACATCGCAATCTTCGTGGCGTTCGTCGTCGTCACGATGGGCCTGGTCATCAAGGCCAGCCGCACCACGAAGAAGGCCTCGGACTTCTACACCGGTGGCGGTCAGTTCTCCGGTCCCCAGAACGGTTTCGCCATCGCGGGCGACTATCTGTCGGCTGCGTCGTTCCTCGGTATCGCAGGCGCCATCGCCGTCTACGGGTACGACGGCTTCCTGTACTCCATCGGCTTCCTCGTCGCGTGGCTCGTCGCGCTGCTGCTCGTCGCCGAATTGCTCCGCAACACCGGGCGATTCACGATGGCCGACGTTCTGAGTTTCCGGCTCAAGCAGCGACCGGTGCGGATGGCTGCGGCGCTGTCGACGCTCGCGGTGTCACTGTTCTACCTGCTCGCCCAGATGGCCGGTGCCGGTGGACTCGTCGCACTGCTCCTCGACATCCAGGACAAGGCCGGCCAGGCGATCGTCGTCGCTGTCGTCGGGGTGCTCATGATCGTGTACGTGCTCGTCGGTGGCATGAAGGGCACCACGTACGTCCAGATGGTCAAGGCGGTGCTGCTGGTCGCGGGTGCGGGCATCATGTTCGTGCTCGTGCTGCTCGCGGTGCGCGGCAACTTCTCGCAGCTGCTCGCCGACGCTCAGGCCATGGCATCGAACTCTGCGGACGAAGCGGTCGCCGGCCGCGACATCCTCGCGCCGGGTGCGAAGTACGGCATCAGCGGCATGACCCGGATCGACTTCATCTCCCTCGGCATTGCGCTGGTGCTCGGCACTGCGGGTCTGCCGCACGTGCTGATGCGCTTCTACACCGTGCCGACCGCCAAGGAAGCACGACGCTCGGTCACGTGGGCGATCTCGCTCATCGGTGCCTTCTACCTGTTCACCCTGGTGCTCGGCTACGGCGCCGCGAAGATGGTGGGGCCCGACGTCATCCTGAATGCTCCGGGCAAGGAGAACGCTGCGGCTCCGCTGCTCGCGTACGAATTGGGCGGCACCATCTTCCTTGCGGTGATCTCCGCGGTCGCGTTCGCCACGATCCTCGCGGTCGTCGCAGGCCTGGCGATCACGGCATCCGCATCGTTCGCGCACGACATCTACGCGAGCGTGCTCAAGCACGGTAAGGCCACCGAGGACGAGCAGGTGCGGGTCTCGCGCATCACGGTCGTCGTGATCGGTCTGGTCTCGATCGTGCTCGGCATCCTCGCCATGGGGCAGAACATCGCCTTCCTGGTCGCGCTGGCTTTCGCTGTCGCCGCCTCGGCGAACCTGCCGACGCTGCTGTACTCGCTGTTCTGGAAGAAGTTCAACACCACGGGTGCGCTGTTCAGCATCTACGGCGGTCTCATCAGCTGCCTGCTGCTGATCGTGTTCTCCCCGGCAGTGTCCGGCAGCCCGTCGTCGATGTTCCCGAATGCCGACTTCTCGTGGTTCCCGCTGTCCAACCCGGGCATCGTGTCCATCCCGCTCGCCTTCGCTCTCGGTATCGTCGGCACCTACATCGGCCGCAACAAGCCGGAGGATCCGTTCAAGCAGGCAGAGATGGAGGTCCGCTCGCTCACCGGTGTCGGTGTCGAGAAGGCCGTGTCTCACTGACCCCACGCCCACACCCCTGAAGCCGAACGTCACCTTCGGTCAGTTCAACTGACCGAAGGTGACGTTCGGCTGTTCCTCTACGCTGCGGGCATGGCAAAACTCGAAGTCGCGACCGACCTTCCGCTCGATCCTCAGTCCGCGTGGGAGAAGGCATCCGATCTGGACGCATTCGGTGATTGGCTGAGCATCCACGACGGTTGGCGCGGCGAACTTCCCGACACACTCGCAGCCGGTGTGGCACTGCAGTCCGTGGTTTCGGTCAAGGGCATGCGCAACCGGGTGGAGTGGAAAGTCGAGGAACTCGACGCCCCGCACCACGTGGTGCTGCGCGGATCGGGCAAGGGCGGCACGAAGTTCAAGATGCGTCTCGCGGTGACCGGCACGGGGTCGAGATCGCGACTGACGATGAAGATCGAGCTCGGGGGAGCGCCGCTGTTCGGCCCGGTTGGGTCGGGTGTGGCGCGTGCGCTGCATGGCGATCTCGACGCCTCACTGCGCAAGTTCGCGGAGTTGTACGGCTGAGTCGTTCGCTCGAAGCAGGATGGACTCGAAATGAGGTTGGCACAATGAGGTGATGCCGACCCGCACGATCGGGGATCGTCGCATCACGCTGACGAACCTCGACAAGGTGCTCTATCCGCGCACCGGCACCACCAAGGGCGAGGTGATCGACTACTACGTCGCCGTCGCCGAAGTCATGCTGGCGCACGTCGTGGATCGCCCCGGCACTCGTAAGCGCTGGCCCAACGGCGTCGACGAACCGGCGTTCTTCGAGAAGAACCTTGCGCCGCACGCGCCGTCGTGGCTCGACCGTCGCACGGTGCACCACAAGCAACGGTCGGTCACCTATCCGGTGTTCGACTCGGTGGCCGGCATGGCGTGGCTCGGGCAGCAAGCCGCACTCGAATTGCACGTCCCGCAGTGGCGATTCGCCGGATCTGCACCCGGCCCCGCGACCCGGCTCGTGTTCGACCTCGACCCCGGCCCCGGAGCGGGGCTCGCGCAGTGTGCACAGGTCGCACGGCACGTCCGCGACATGGTCGCCGAACTCGGGTGGCAGACCTATCCCGTCACGAGTGGCAGTAAGGGCCTGCACCTGTATGTCCCGCTGGACCGGCAACTCGCGTCAGGTGGGGCATCGACCGTCGCCAGGCAGGTCGCGACGAATCTTGCGACGCTGCACCCGGATCTCGTCACGGCGACCATGGCGAAGGCGGTGCGCGGCGGCAAGGTCTTCGTGGACTGGAGCCAGAACAATGCGGCCAAGACGACGGTCGCGCCGTACTCGCTGCGTGGCCGCGACGAACCGTGGGTGGCTGCGCCGCGGAGCTGGGCCGAACTCGACGACCCGGATCTGCGGCAGCTCACATTCGACGAAGTGCTCGAGCGGATCGTCGAACACGGTGATCTTCTCGAGGGCTTGGATCCGGCTCCCGGCGACCTCCGGCTCGGCACCGACGACAACACGGCGAACGACGCGCTCGCCGACTACCGGCGTAAACGCAACGCCGCGCGCACTCCCGAGCCGGTCCCGTCCGCGATCACCGCCACTGGCAACGACGACCGGTTCGTCATCCAGGAACACCATGCCCGCCGTCTGCATTACGACCTGCGACTGGAACGAGACGGTGTGCTCGCGTCATGGGCGGTGCCGAAGAACCTGCCGGAAGATGCCGGCCGCAACCATCTCGCTGTCCGGACGGAGGATCATCCACTCGAGTACCTCGATTTCCACGGCACCATACCGTCCGGTGAGTACGGCGCCGGGACGATGACGGTGTGGGACACCGGCACCTACGACACCGAGAAATGGCGCGACGACGAGGTGATCGTGCGGTTGCACGGAGAGAAGGTCGAGGGCCGATATGCGTTCATCCGCACCGAGAAGGACCAATGGCTCGCCCACCGGATGAAGCAACAGTCGGGTTCTGGGCGGATGGAGGAGTTTCCGGTCGGTCTACGTCCGATGCTCGCGACCGCGGGTGACGTGGAAGAGCTCGAGGGTGCGGCGTGGGCGTTCGAAGGGAAATGGGACGGATACCGCGCTGTCGTCGAGGTACGCAACGGAACCGTCCGGGTGCGTGCCCGCTCGGGACGGGATGTGACCGGAGAATTCCCGGCGCTCGGAGAGCTCGGGCACGTGCTGGACGGTCACGCTGCCGTCCTCGACGGAGAGATCGTCGCCGTGGACGCGTCGGGCATCACGAGCTTCGAGCAGTTGCAGCGTGGGGCGAGCGCGGAGTACCGGGTGTTCGACCTCCTGTATCTCGACGGCGTCACGCTCGTGGGTAAGACCTACGACGATCGACGCCGCGTGCTCGATGCGCTTGCCGCGGCGGCGGGAAGACTGGCAGTGCCGGACCAGTTGACCGGGGACGGCGCCGCCGCGCTTGCCACGAGCCTCGAGCGCGGATGGGAAGGCGTTGTCGCCAAGCGCCGCGACTCGGTGTATCTGCCGGGAAAGCGGAGCGCGGCGTGGGTGAAGGCGAAGAACTGGCTCACCCAGTCGGTGGTGATCGGCGGTTACCGGGCGGGACAGGGGAACCGCGCGGGGTCGTTCGGCTCGTTGCTTCTCGGCATCCCCGCCGACAGCGGGCTCGTCTATGCGGGGAGGGTCGGTACGGGGTTCGACGACCGGACTCTCGCGGAGTTGACCTCGTCGTTGCGGGGGAGACGGCGGGAGGAGAGCCCGTTCGTGGACGAGCTGCCCGCCGTCGATCAGCGTGACGCAGTGTGGGTGGAACCCGACCTGGTGGGGGAGGTGCGGTTCGCGGCGTGGACCGAAGGTGGCCGACTTCGTCACCCGAGCTGGCGTGGCCTGCGTAGTGATCTGGACCCGCACGACGTGCGCCGGGAATGAAATGTGCCGGCGACGATGAGGGCGAATGAGTCCATTCGGCTGGTGGTTGTCGGTGTAAAATCGTATGTTCTTCTCATACCGGACTCGGAGGCTTTGTCGGGGGGCCGCCGGTAGTCAGATCGATCGACGAAGGAATCCCGACATGACGAGTGTGCTCGAGCCCTCCCGCACCTACTCCTCACCGCAGCTCTCGGCTCGTGAAACCGAGATACTTCGGGAGTGGCTGCTGTGTGATTCCAAGTCCGAGGCAGCCGCCCGCTTGTTCGTGACCGCAGCCACCGTGAGTACTCACATCGCCCGCATCCGCGACAAGTACCTGCGTGTGGGGCGCCCCGCGACCACCAAGACGTCGCTGCTCGTGCGCGCACTCCAAGACGGTGTCGTATCCATCGACGAGTTGTGAACACGGCACCGCAGGGCCAGGCCGGTCCGATCCGTAGTCTGTTCGAGCATGACCGTCCTCAAATCCCTCGTCCTGTTCGCAGTTGCCGCCTTGTTCGAGATCGGTGGGGCGTGGCTGGTCTGGCAGGGCGTGCGCGAGCACCGTGGTTGGATCTGGGTGGGTCTGGGTGTGATCGCCCTCGGGGCGTACGGGTTCGTCGCGACGCTGCAACCGGATGCCAATTTCGGCCGCATCCTCGCCGCATACGGCGGGGTCTTCGTCGCGGGCTCCCTGCTGTGGGGTGTCGTGATGGACGGCTTCCGTCCTGATCGCTGGGACATCGCGGGGGCGCTGGTGTGTCTCGCAGGTGTCGCCGTGATCATGTACGCCCCGAGGTGACGGAGAGTACAAGGGTGGAGGATTCGCCACCTCAGGGGACCTTCTGAGCGCTGGCTGTCATCCCGACACTGAGCGCATGACTACGACAACCAACTCGGATCCTCGCACCCACACCCCGGCTTCCCGGCTGCTCGTCACTGCATACGGGGTCTGCGCGTATCTCATATTCCTCGCGGTGTTCCTGTACTCGATCGGATGGGTCGAACGACTGGTGGTACCCCGGAACATCGATCAGGGGCCTCGTGCCCCGGCCGGAATCGCCATCGTGATCGACCTGGTGCTGCTCTCGCTGTTCGCAGTGCAGCATTCGGTGATGGCCAGACCCTGGTTCAAGAGACGCTGGACCCGGATCGTGCCGGAGCCCGCGGAACGATCCACCTACGTCCTGCTCGCCTCGGCGGCGTTGGCACTCGTGATGTGGCAGTGGCGTCCACTCCCACACCCGATTTGGGGCATCGACAGCAGTCCGCTACGAGTACTGCTCTATGCGATCTCGCTCGCAGGGTTCGGTCTCGTGCTCGTGTCGACGTTCGCCATCGACCATTTCGACCTGTTCGGATTGAGACAGGTCATCCGTAGCCAACGCGGACAACTGCCCGCGGCGAACGCCTTCCGGATACCGCTGCTGTACCGGTCGGTGCGGCATCCGCTCTATCTGGGTTTCCTCGTCGCGTTCTGGGTTGCGCCGACCATGTCGGTCGGGCATCTGCTCTTCGCGGCGGTGACGACGGCATACATCCTCGTCGCGATCAGGTTCGAAGAGCACGACCTCATCGTGACGTTCGGCGAGCGATATCGCTCCTATCGGACTCGCGTACCGATGATCCTGCCGTGGAAGTGGTTCAGCCGACGGTGACAGCGCCGGTGGCCGGGGTCGAATTGCACAGCGGACCGCTGGCGAGGCTCACCGATCCGAATACGGTGGTCAGCACCTCGCCCGGTCCGGTGTCGACGGTCGCAGACAGATTCGGGTATTCCCCGGTGAGGTCGACGATGCCGGTGCGTCCGTTGTCGCGGTTGAGCCATGCGACCGTCACCTGACCGGCGGCCGGTATCGGCCACAGCGCTTGCGTGGTTGCGAACTGCACGTGGCCTGCGGTGATCCCGTGTTCGTCGTCGGGACCGGGGTGGGCTGCCACCGATGTGAGTGACGCGAGGCTGCCTTGGTTGAGGCAGCCGATGGTGATCGCTGTACCCAGCGGTTGCGTCGGAGCAGCTGTGGCAACACCGGCGAAGAGAACCGCGGCTGCGACGGGGGCTGCGAAGGTGAGTGCTCGACGGATGAATCGCACTGCAGGCATGCTGCGGGCTCCTCGGGTGGGGGAATGTCGTGTCCGAGTGCCGACCACAGCGTGTGCTTCGTGCGTGGCGCGTCCCGCGACCGATCGACTGCCGCGATTCTATCGATCTTGCGATCGGCAGGGGATGGTTTCGGACCCGATGGTGTTAGCGCAGTCACATGATCGACGGATAGTGATCGGTTAGCCTGGCCTAATGAAGTGGGAGAATTTCGTAGCCACGCTGGTCGCGCGTGAACAGGTCGCGGAACATCTGTTGCGCGCTCGCCTCGAGATCGGGGAGGGGACCGGGAACGGCTACCGCCCGCTGGCTGCAGCAGACGAGGCCGTGGCGTTCTACCTCTCGCACGACGCGGAGGAACTGCACGCGCGACCGAGCGAGAATCCGAATGCCCTGGGCGGCTGGGAGATTGTCGACGAGGAGCGCAGCGCCGGACATCGCAACTACACCGTGCGCTCGTACGACGCGGAATCCCGCGAGATGGTGGTCGACTTCGCGGTGCATGATCACGGCCCCGCGATCGAGTGGCTGCGCGCAGCGGAACCCGGCTGGCGTGTGCTGATGGCGGGCCCGCGCTCGTGGCACGAACCGCCGTCCGCGGCGACCCGCCACGTTCTCGCCGGCGACCTCGCCGCACTGCCTGCACTGGCGCGAGTCCTCGAGCAGACCGATCCTTCGGTGCACGTGACCGTCGTCGCCGAGGTCCTCGACCGCAGCGAGCTCGAATACCTGCCCTCGCGGGAGAACACCGAGATCGTCGAACTCGTCGGCAGCGGAAACGGAGTGTCGCGCACGCGGCTGTCCGCGGCGCTCGCCGAGCTCGACCTGCCTGCCGATGGGTACTGCTGGTTCGCGGGCGAGGCCGCCGATATCCGCGCCGCCAAGAAGCATCTGCGTTCGCTCGGCTGGTCGCGCGACCAGTACGACATCGTCGGCTATTGGCGTGAGGACTCCGAGCGATGGACGGCGAAGTTCGAGGAGCAGGGTGACGAGCTTCGCTCGGTGTATTCCACCGCGCTTGCCGAGGGGAAGTCGGTGGAGGAAGCGATGGATGTCTACGAGGCCGCGCTGGAGAAAGTCGGCCTGTAGACCCGGCTGGCCAGCGCATACGTCGAGCGTGTGCCCTCGGCAGGATTCGAACCTGCGACCTACCCTTTAGGAGAGGGTTGCTCTATCCCCTGAGCTACGAAGGCGCGCGCCGATTCGGGGGCCGAATCGCGGCGCGCTGTGAGTGTAGCGGTCGCTCCCGCGCTGTGCGAAGAGAGCCGGAAATTCGCTGTTTGTTACCGACCGGTTGGTTCGATTCCCGCACTGTGGGATCGCGAAGAGGTAACGCTGGACCGGACGTATATCGTTTTGTTACCTTGAATCGCCAGGAACGACCGGGGTGTTACGCACCGGCCGAAATCGGGACTACGAACGGGACAGCGACTGTGGCACGGCACCAGCGGACACGCGAAGATGCATCGGAATTCGAGATCGATCTGACGGTCGGATCGACTCAGCGTGGGCGTCATCGCATCGAGCCGACGGGCCCGTCGGCTCCGGCCAAGGCAGCCACCGTGGCGTGCGCCACCGGCGCGTTCATGGCCATCGGCGCACAGTTCACTGCAGGCACCGCTGCCGCTCACCCCGGCCACGATCACGGCCCCGTCCAGGCGGCTCCCGCCCCGCAGCTTCCGTTCGAGCTGCCCGAGGGCATCGAGCTTCCCGCGATTCCCGGCATCACCACTCCCGCCGAGCAGGGCGCCCCGCAGCTGCCCGTCGAGGTCCAGGGTCTCGTCGACCAGTTCACCGGTGGCGGCAATTGGCTCGACAACCTCAACCCGATCAAGCCGAACACGGTGCAGCCGGTGTCGGGCACGCTCACATCCGACTGGGGTGCGCGCTGGGGCTCGCACCATGGCGGAATCGATATCGCCGCCCCTATCGGCACTCCGATCCAGTCGGCCGCCGACGGCACGGTCCTCGACGCAGGCGCCGCATCCGGCTACGGCCAGTGGGTTCGCGTACTCAACGACGACGGCACCACCGCTGTCTACGGTCACGTCGACACCTACCAGGTCTCCGCGGGCCAGCGCGTCAGCGCGGGTCAGCAGATCGCCACCGTCGGCAACCGTGGCTGGTCGACCGGGCCGCACCTGCACTTCGAGGTGTGGGACGAGGCAGGCAACAAGACCAACCCCAACACCTGGCTCAGCGACCGTGGCGTTGTCGCCGACTGGAGCGGCTACCGCGCAGTCTGACCGCCGCTCCCCGCGACACTTCGAAACGCACCCGGCCTTGCGGCCGGGTGCGTTTGCGTTCACGGACGCACACATGCTCCGGTGTTTCGGGTGGTCGTGCGGTAGTTTCATCTTCACCGCCTGCTACGCAGGAGGCAGAGGCATCAGATCTGGGTAGGGTGCCTGCATCGAGATCTGTCGGCACAGACCGGGGAGAACACGTGGGCACAGAGATTTCTGCTCGTTCGTTCACCGGCGCAGACCGCCGACAGTTCCGGCACAAGGTCCGCGAGTGCATGAGCGCGCTCGAACGTATGCTCCGCGACGGTGCGTTCGCCGATGCGCATTCTTCGCCCGAGCCGCAGCTCGGCATGGAGATCGAGTTCAATCTCGTCCAGGACGACATGGCTCCGGCAATGTCCAACCTGGAAGTGCTCCAGGCGATCGACGACCATGCGGTCTTCCAGACCGAACTCGGCCAGTTCAACGTCGAGATGAACGTCGAACCGGGGCCGCTGTCCGGCGACGCCACGATCGAAATCGAACAATCCCTTCGTCACTCGCTTCGGCGCGCGGACGAGCGGATGCACCAGTTCGATGCCCAGCTCGTGATGATCGGGATGCTGCCGACCCTCGAACTCGACCATCTCGGCCGAGACCGGATCACCGCCAATCCGCGCTACGAGGCACTCAACGAGCAGATCTTCGCAGCACGAGGTGAGGACATCGAACTCGACCTCGACGGTGTGCCGCTCCCCGGTACGGGTGAGGTGGAACGCTTGCGCGCCGATACCAACTCGGTGGTGCCCGAAGCGGCCTGCACTTCGCTGCAACTGCACCTGAGGGTGGCACCCGAGGATTTCGCACCGCATTGGAACGCAGCGCAGTGTCTGGCGGGGGTGCAGGTGGCGCTCGCAGCGAATTCGCCGTTCCTGGCAGGTAAGGCGCTGTGGCACGAGAGCCGGATCCCCCTGTTCGCCCAGGCCACAGACACCCGCCCCCTCGAGTTGAAGAACCAGGGCGTGCGTCCACGAGTGTGGTTCGGGGAACGCTGGATCGAGTCCCCGATCGACCTGTTCGAGGAGAACTCCCGCTATTTCACTGCGCTGCTACCGGAGATCACCGACTCCGACCCCGCCGCGGAACTCGATGCTGGCCTGATTCCGCAACTGCGTGAGCTTCAGATGCACAACGGCACCATCTATCGGTGGAACCGGCCTGTCTACGACGTCAGCGACGGTCAGGCCCACCTGCGGATCGAGAATCGGGTCCTGCCTGCCGGGCCGACCGTCCTCGACACGATGGCGAACGCGGCGTTCTACTACGGATTGCTGCGAGCGCTCGTCGAGGACGAGGACCCGCTGTGGCGGCGGATGACATTCGACGCGGCCGAGGAAAACCTGATCATCGGTGCCAAATTCGGACTCGAATCTCGCCTGTACTGGCCGAAACTGGGCTGGGTCGGTGCCGACGAGCTCGTCCTGCGCCGGTTGCTGCCGCTGGCGGATCGTGGGCTGGAATCGTTCGGGCTCTCCGCCCGCGCGCGCGACCGCTACCTCGGGATCATCGAGGGCCGGTGCTTGAATCGGCAAACTGGGGCGGCATGGCAACGTGAGCATGTCGCGCGACGTGAAGCGGCGGGCGAAGATCGTCGCATCGCGTTGTCGGGGATGCTCCGCGATTACGTCGCGGCGATGACCGACGGCAGACCCGTACACGAGTGGGATGCGTAGGCGCGGGCTTTAGCGCGTCCGGCCGTGGTGTGTCGATCGTCGGTGTGCCGATCGTCATCTCGTGGCGTCGCGAGTCGATCAGATCCGCAACGACCGGCTGACGACGACCGTCGGCGCCATCACCACTCGATCCGTCGGTGGTTCGTAGCCGGGGACGACGCTCAGATCGTCCGACAGATCGATCAGGCGCAGTCCCACTCGATCTTCGAGGACGCTCAGGGTGAGGGTGACCTCGACCCCTTCCGGCCCCGCAGCCCAGAATCGGAATCCGAAGTCGTCGGCCGGTTCCGCTCGGTGCCCGTCGACGGTTGCGCCGTGGACAGTGGCCGTTGTGCTGTCGACCCACAGTCCGACGGCGTTCGCGCCCCTGGGGGACGACAGGCGAAGCCGAAGCTCCCGGGCACCGCCTGCAGCAGTGTCGTCGAGGACCTCCATCTCGGGTGCCTGAAGAGGTGCTACGGGCGCCGGACCATGCGCCATCGGCTCGTCCCGCCAGGGAAATTCCGCGGTCAGGGGGCTCGCCGGGTCGACGAGCAGTTCCCGGCTCCACTCCGAGCGTGGGGAGTCCGGAGACGCCCAGATTGCGGTGTCGCGGTCGCTGTCGAGTGCGTACCACAGGTGTTCCTGTCGCGGATCGGTCGCGCCGTCGCGGTTGAGATAGCCCGCGACGAGTACACACACGAGTACCGACGCGATGGCTGCGGTTCCGGCCGTCTGCGTCACGGAGATGCGCCCGACCCGTGTCGCGGACGACGGGAGCACCGCTTCCCAGAGCACGAGGGTCAGGGAGAACAACACCGCGACGAAGACGCCTGCGAGCGGCGCTCCGAACATGAGGCCCGCATCGAACGACACCACCACGGCAGGGACGAGGAGCAGCGCGGCAGGGACGGCCCCGACCGCCACCGAGAGGGTCGGAAGCGGTGGACGATCGGTGAGAAAGCGAGCGATCTGTATTCCTGCGAGTGCGGGCAGTGCGGGCAGAACCAGCACCGATGCGACACCGACATACGGCAATGCGATCACCGAGGTGAAGGCGATCAGGACGAACGCCCCCACAACGAGGGATGCGGCCGGTAGGCGCGTTCGGGCCCACAGATAGGTCGTCACGAGCACGCCCGCTGCCGCGACCACGGCGGCAAGTTGGTAGACGTCAGGACGATAGGGTTCGCTCGTCACGGGGGAGGCCATCCCGGGGGCGAGGCGCATCGCGATGAACCACGGAAGCCAGGCGGCGAGTGCCGCGACCCCCACCGCGACTGCCGAGACTCCGGTGGCGGCGGCGACAGTCCAGTACGTGGCTTCACCCCGTCGAATCCGCGCAGCGACCAGCCAACCGACCGCGGCGACGAGGAGTCCCGTCAGCACGAACTCCACCCAGCGTGGATAGTGGATCAATCCCCAGGGCGCCGCGGTCACGACGTCCTCGCCCCCGGAGTCGAGCGCGGTGAGGTCGGACTCGACGAGTTCGCGGGCGACAGTGAGGGTGGCATCACCCATCTGTTGCAGCGACTCGTGACTCAGCCGGTCCGGGGTGTCGAGGGGGCTGTGGTAATACGCCGAGCCCCTCGCGATCGCGGTGTCGTAGGCGTGGAAGCCGGCCGCGGCGAAATGCTTGAAATCAGTGTCGTTGGGGAGCACTTCGAACCCGAATTGGGTGAACGAATCGGCGTTGGCGCCGGGTGCATGGGCCAGTGTCTCGACGAGGGTTCCGTTGGGGTCCGTGATGCGGAAGGTGACGGGTATCCCTGCGTTGCCGCGTGCCTCATGGTTGAGAACGACGGTGGGGCCGAGCGACGGTGAGCGCGTCTGCGTGAACATCTGGGAGCCGAGGAGACCGTCTTCCTCGCCGTCGGTGAGCAGGACGATGACGTCGTTACGCGGTGCGGGACCGGCCGTGATCGCGCGCGCGGATTCGAGGACGGTACCGATACCGATACCGTCATCGGCGGCGCCGGGTGAACCACGCACGGTGTCGTAGTGGGCGGCGAGCACCACCGTCCCGGTGGGGTCGGTTCCTGGGAAGAGCGCGACGATGTTGTGTACTCGGGCGCCGCGCTGCGTTGCTCCGTCGGTGGGTGAATACCAGCCCACGCCGCTCTTGACGGAGGTGCGCCAGCCGAGCGCCTCGAGTTCCCCGACGAGGTACTCGCGCGCCGCGCTGTGTGCGGGAGAGCCCAGAGTTCGGGGCTCGGCGGCGACCGCCTCGATGTGGGTGGTCGCGCGTCCAGCGCTGAACACATCGGCGGGCGCGTCGGTGGTGAGCGGCGTCGGGGAAGAAGTCAGCAGCACCGCCGCGAGCCCGACGACGAGTAGCGCAAGAAGCGCGAGCACGCTCGACCGTCGGGGTAGTGCCCGAGCAGCCTCGGGCGAGGCGGTGTCCATGGATCGAGCGTAGCGGTCAAAACGGGCAGAGCCCCGGCCGACAAGCCGGAGCGCTGCCCGTTGATCGATCAGCTGTCGTCAGGCTCCTGCGGGCGCCCAGCTGTCAGGTCCGAATACCTCGTAGTGGATGTTCTCGGCAGGCACGTTGCGCTCGATGAGGGCCTCGCGCAGCGACAGCATGAACGGGAGCGGTCCACACAGGTAGGCGTGGGTCTTCGGGTCGAGGGGGAGATCCGTGATGTCGGCCCGTCCCACGCGGATCGTCTCGATCGGTTGACGCGCACCGAGGTCCTCGTACCAGCGGTAGACACCGGCCGACGGGATCTTCTCGACGAGGGTCGAGAGTTCGTGCCGATGTGCGTGGTTGGCTGCCGAGCGGTCGGCGTGGAGTACCGAGATCGGGCGCTGGTCGCCGACCTCGGCGAGGTGCGAGAGCATGCCGATCATCGGGGTGCAGCCGATGCCCGCGGAGGCGAGGAACAGGGGGGCGTCTTCATCGGTGAGCACGAGGTCGCCGAACGGCGTGGTCACCTGGAGTTCGTCGCCTTCGAAGCAGTTCTCGAACAGGAAGTTGGAGACCTCACCGGCGGGGATGGCGGTGCCGTCGGGCGCGGTGGATGCGGCGACGCGCTTGACGGTGATCCGCCAGTCGCCGCGAGACGGCGCGTTGGACAGGCTGTACTGGCGAATCTGGCGAGCACCGTCGGGCAGCTCGACGCCGACCGAAAGATACTGTCCCGGGCGGAAGGTGGGCAGGGCGGCGCCGTCGAGTGAGGTGAGGACGAACGAGACGGTGTCGGCGGACTGGTAGACGCGCTCGGCGACACGCACGGTGCGCCACACCTCCCCGACCTCGACGCCCGCGGCCTTGTAGAGGTCGGCCTCGAGTGCGATGAGGGTGTTCGCCATCAGCCAGTACAACTCGTCCCACGCCTGCGCGACCTCGGGAGTGACTGCGGCACCGAGGACTTCGACGATCGCTTCGAACAGGTGCTTGTGCACGATCCAGTATTCGTCGGGCTTGATGCCGAGAGAGGCGTGCTTGTGCGCGATACGGGAGAGGATGGACTCGACGCGTGCGGGGTCGGGATCGAGCTGAAGGGTGGCGAAGGCTGCGATCGATCCGGCGAGTGCCTTCTGCTGCTCACCCTGCTTCTGGTTGCCCCGGTTGAACAGGTTGCGCTCGAGTTCGGGGTGCGCCGCGAACATCTTCTTGTAGAAGAGGGGAGTGATATCGCCGATGGCGGCACCGACGGCCGGCAACGTAGCGGCGATGACTTCCTTGGATTCGGGCGAGAGAGTCATGGTGAACTCCATTTCCTGTCAGGGGGTGGGCTGAGTGAGGGTCAACAGAATCGGTTCGATCTTCGATGTCGCCAGGTCGGCGACGGTGACGTCGTCGAGCGTGGCGTAGAAGGCCTCCTGCGCGTCGCGCAGTGCCTTCCTGAGTTTGCAGCCGTGACGGAGGGGGCACGGGTTCGCTCCCTCGCAGTCGACCACTTCCTCGTCTCCTTCGAGTTGCCGCGCCAGCCATCCGATACTGGCGGTGCGACCGAGTTCGGTGATGGCCAGCCCTCCGCCACGTCCGCGGCGGGTGGTGACGACGCCGAGCTCATTCAGTCTGGCGACCACTTTCGTCGTATGTGCGTACGACAGATGCAGTTGTTCGGCAACGAGTTTCGTTCTCGGCACGCTGTCCGCGGAGGACGCGGCCAGGTGCATGACAACTCTCAGTCCGAGATCGGTGAACTGGGTGAGTTGCATGCCCTCACGCTAGTTAATTTGCATCCAGAATGACAATTTAGTGTGACGCAGATCGCGTGGGGAGTCGCGTTGTCTCACTTACTTCTCCGGTTGCAGGGACGAAAGTCCATTCCACACCACATCCTTAGGAGCTAGTCTCGATCTTGTGAAACCTCACGGTGAAACACCTCGGGACCACAACAATGTGACTGTCGGTGTGGACGGATCGCCCGCGTCCACTCGAGCGGTCCGCTGGGCCGCGGCCACCGCGGCGCAACGAGGACTGTCTCTGCACCTCGTTCATGCGGTCGATTTCGCCACCACCGGCTGGGCAGCGACCCCCTTCGTTCAGACATCACGCGTCTTCGAGTGGGCGGAGGAGGACGCCAAGGCTGTGCTCGGCGAGGCCGAGCGGATTGCGCGCCAGAGCGCTCCCGGCCTCGAGATCACCGCCGCGGTGGCCCTCACGGGCACCGCGAAATGGCTGGTCCGATTGTCGCGGGAAACCCGGATGCTCGTGCTCGGGGAATCCGGCGGCGGACGCCTCGGCGAAATGTTTCTCGGTTCGACACCCGTTGCGGTCATCGGCCACGCCACCTGCCCTGTCGTCGTCGTGCGCGGTGAGGACGCACCATCCGAACCCGACTACCGTCCCGTCGTGGTCGGAATCGACGGAAGTCCGCTGAGCGAGAATGCGCTCGCCGCCGCGTTCGAGGAGGCCTCGTTCCGCGACGTCGACCTGGTTGCTGTGCACATCTGGAGCGATCTGAAGGTCGGAGCCCTCGAGACCATGCCGCTCGAATTCGAGCCCGAGGCGCTCGAGGACGTCGAGCGTGTGCTGCTCGGTGAGCGCCTGGCGGGCTACGGCGAGCGTTATCCCGACGTCACCGTCGTCCGCAAGATCTACGTCGACGGACCACGCACCCATCTGCAGGCGTGGAGCGAGCATGCGCAACTCGTCGTGGTCGGCAGCCGGGGTCGCGGCGGATTCAAAGGACTCGTCCTCGGTTCCACCAGCAACTCACTTCTGCGTGCGGCGCACTGCCCGGTCATGGTCGTCCGTCCGGACGAAGACTGACGGCGGTAGTGTTCGGGGCACGGTCCACAGGCGTGCCCCGCACGCTGCAGAGTTGAGGTGTGTACATGCGAATCGGAATGGGTTTGAACTACAGCGGCGGATTCGCCGAGACCGTCGCCGAGGTCGCCGACCTCGAGCGGGCCGGCCTCGACATCGTCTTCGTCCCGGAAGCCTATTCGTTCGACGCAGTGAGCCAGATCGGTTACATCGCGGCGAAGACGTCGCGCGTCGAGCTCGCGTCCGGCATCTTCCAGCTCTACACGCGCACGCCCACGCTGACCGCGATGACCGCAGCCGGCCTCGACTACGTGTCCGACGGTCGCTTCGTCATGGGCATCGGGGCATCGGGTCCGCAGGTCATCGAAGGATTCCACGGTGTGCCGTATCACGCGCCGCTGGGCCGCACCCGTGAGATCGTCGAGATCTGCCGCAAGGTCTGGCGGCGCGAGAAGGTCGAGTACCAGGGCAAGTACTATCAGCTCCCGCTTCCCGAAGACAAGGGAACCGGCCTCGGCAAGCCACTGAAGATCATCAACCAGCCTGTGCGCGAACGAATCCCGGTTGTCATCGCGTCGATCGGCCCGAAGAACGTCGAGCTGACCGCCGAGATCGCCGAGGGGTGGGAGCCCATCTTCTACTACCCGGAGAAGGTCTCCGAAGTGTGGGGCGATGCGCTGGCCAAGGGCAAGGCAAAACGCGATCCCGCACTGGGTGAACTGCAGACCTACGTCCAGGTCGCGCTCGCGATCGGCGACGACGTCGACCACATGATCGACTGGGTCCGGCCGATGCTCGCCCTCTACATCGGCGGTATGGGAGCCAAGGGCAAGAACTTCTACAACGATCTCGCCGTCCGCTACGGCTTCGAGAAGGAAGCCGCGCTCATTCAGAACCTCTACCTCGACGGCAAGAAGGAGCAGGCAGCGGCGGCCGTGCCCGAGGATCTTGTGCGCGCCGTCTCGCTGATCGGTCCCGAAGGTTATGTGCGTGAGCGTGTCGCAGCGTTCGAAGAAGCCGGCGCGACGACACTGAACGTCACCCCGCTCGCCGGCGACACCGCAGGGCGGGTCCGTCTGATCGAACAGATGCGGAATATCTGCAGCTGACCCGCCGGCGGGTCAGCGTCACCATCACGGAGAAAGGTTCCGGATATGAGCGAGATCAAGCCGATCATAGTTGCGGTCGACGGGTCCGACGCAGCCTCGGGTGCGGTGATCTGGGCTGCCCGCGCGGCAAGTGCCCGATCGGTGCCACTGCGCATCGTCACGGTCGTCCACGTTCCGGCTTTCTACTACTCGGAGCCCTACCTCGCGCAAAGTTTCCACGAGGAGATGAAGACCACTGCCCGCGACCGCCTCGCCAATGCGGGGGTGCTCGCGCGGAAGGTCGTCGACGACAGCAACGGCTCGGTGGAGATCAGCACCGAGCAGATCGAGGGCAAGGTCGCGCCCACGCTGGTCGAACTGTCGTCACACGCCGACCGACTCGTCGTCGGATCGCGTGGGCTCGGCGAGGTCAAAGGTCTGCTCGCGGGCTCGGTGTCGACATCCGTCGCCGCCCACTCCCATGCTCCCGTGGTGATCGTGCGCGGCCGCACTCTCGATGGGGCGCCCCCGGTCGAAGGTCCCGTCGTGGTCGGTGTGGACGGGTCGGAGTCGTGCCGGGCCGCCGTCGAGTGTGCGTTCGAGGAGGCCGTCGCGCGGCAGACGACCCTCGTCGCGGTCAATGTGTGGAGCGATGTCAGTGTGCAGCCGTCGCTGGGCGCAGTGCCCGAGGATCCGCATTGGAGTCGCATCCAGACAGGCGAGGAGATCGTGCTTGCCGAACGCCTCGCCGGATACCAGGAACGCTATCCCGACGTCGTAGTCGAGCGGGTGGTCGCGCGCGATCGTCCCGTGCGGGTGCTCAGTGAATACGCCGAGAGCGCACAGCTTCTCGTGGTGGGGTCGCGCGGGCGGGGTGGGTTCAAGGGCCTGCTGCTGGGATCTACGAGCAACGCGTTGATCCAGACCGCGGATTGTCCGGTGTTGGTGGCGAGGTCGGAGACGGGCGAGGAGTAGACGCGGCAGGGCGTCCGGGAATCGGACGCCCTGCGGGCGGCTCTGCCGAACCGATCGGAGACCCTACGGGTCCCTGAGCTTGCCTTCGGCCCCTTCCCCAACGCTGCCCGGTCGCCATACCCCGATAGACCGTCTCGGCCAGCACTTCTGGCCCCACGTCGGAGGTGACGTGTGGCGTGTACTGGACCCGGTCGGTTGTGTCGACCCGCGCGATCGGGTGCTCCACCGCCAGCTGTGGAGACGAAGGGTACTGGCGCCCAGTCGGTTTCGTGCCGGGGAATGGCACCCCGGTACGCAGCGTCGATGCACTGACGTCGGACTCTGGGAGATGAGCGACGATGCCTCTCGACGTGCCGTGGTTACCGAAGCGGCCCTTGCGCACGCGGAAGCAGACGAACACCTCGAGCCCCTCGATAGCCACTGCCGAATCGGCAGTGATCGAGGGGCTCGAAGATTACGACGTCAGTGAAGAACCTGGTGACCAGGTGATGTGTCGGCCGGCGCGAAGGAATGCGCTCGCGGCTCGTTGCTGATTTACGCCTCCGAAGGGCGTGTGGATAGAATCCACCGTACGGTGCATGACAGTCCAATCTGTCGTGTGCCCAGACCCCGGTTCGGTGTTAGCGCACCTGCCGGGGTCGACCTGTATTCAGGCCGGTGGAGGGATGATCTCACGTGGCGTGATCGGGGTCAACCTCGAACGATTGTTCGGTTCGCTCGGAGTCTTGCCGGGCGGTTCCGGACGCAGCGTTGTGTCTTCTGGATCGCGGTGTCGCGAACAGGGCGAGATGAAGCCGTCTACTCATCGCTTCCGCTGAGTACGCCGAAGCAGCAATGACATGATCGACTCATGACGACCGTGCCGCGCTGGGCGTGGGTACTGCTGGCCATGATTACGGCTGCTTGGGGCGCCTTTGCGGCGTCGAATCCGATACTCCAGATCACCGACTGCGAGATTGGGCTGTCCGCCATCAGTCCTTCTGAGTGCAACGAATCGATCTGGAGCTATTTCGGTAACAGCATGGTGATCGTTTTGGTTTTGCCGGCAATGGCGTGCTTGCTTCCGGTAGCGGTGCCGCGCATCTCTGCGGCGTGGACGGTCGCCGGATTGCTGGTGGTGGCGTCGGTGCTCGGCTTTTCAGAGGCGATGTCGTCCATACCGTCGTTGCTGGGTGTATACGGTTTCTACCTGCCGATCGCGTTTCTCGCTGTTCTCTTGGCAATTCGAGGTCAGGCGATCACCCTCCGCCAGCGCCGTGTGTCCGGCTACCCGTAGTTGGGGCCTCAGCGAGGACAACAGTTGCGGTCGATGGTGACGCCCAGAGCCACCACAAACAACCCCTGCGCAGGGACCGCCACTGTCGATATGACCGCTGCGCCGCCCACCGTTGAGAGTCGCATGCCGATCGAGCACAGCTCAGACTTCAACCGGAGTCGGAACCGTCGGGTACGTTCCGATCATGACGCCGACGTGGGAACAGGTCCGAGGCTCGAACTACGGCACGATGGGACGCACCGTTCACGGAACTGTCCACCGGCCCGACGGATCGTGGAGCCGCGTGTGGCACGCGCCTGAGAACACGTGGCGTTACGAGAACGAGTCCGGTGAGCCCACTTTCATCGAGAACGACACCGACAGGTGGTCCAGTGACGGAGACGGCACTATGGTGCACACCGTCAAGTCTCCCACCACTGGCTACGCAATCATGGGTGCGTCGCCGGCTCTTCTGCTACGCGCCTACGGCGTGTTTCCTCCTCTGGCAACTCGAGGGTTCGACAATCAACGATTTGTCGGACCGAGTGCGCCCAAGGCGGTCCGGGTTCGTGGCCGTGACGGCTGGGAGGTGAGCGCCTTCGACCAGCACGCGAACGAAACGGTCACCTACGTGTTCGACGCAGAACTCGGTGTCGCACTGCGATGGCAGTGTGGTGATGATTGGATGGAACTCGAAAAACCCAGTCTCGACGACGTATTCGAGACCACATTGTTCTCGTGGGCAGGGCCGTCACGCCCAGCCGAGGATGACTTCGCGAGATCGAACAGGGAGCAGGAGGAACGTCAGCGCGCGCTGGCGGGTATTCCTCAGGCGCTTCCGACGTGGCTGCCGATGACAATAAACGCACAGTCTCGATCCGGTGATGCCCGCACCGGCGAATTGAGCGTGTCGATCAGCGGGCACGCACCACAGTTCACGTTGCGTCGATGGGTGAGCGCGATCGGCGAACCGAAGGTCGAATGGCCGAACGATTCGACGCCGGAACGCTACCGTCATTCCATCGGCGACTGGACGTACGAGATTCGCAGCCACCAGGACATCAGCCGGGACGACTGTGCTCGGATCGTGGATTCGATCGTGCCGGTCGATCCACCGGATCGCGACCCCGCTGAGATCACCGCCGAACTCGCCACCGAGGAGCACGATCGCCGCGAAGCGGAGGTGCTCGCCACCCTCGGTGCAGGACGGGTTCTCACCGAACATCTCGAAGACGAGTCACTGCTCATCCGTACCGACTTCACCGACGACGCCGCCTGGCGCGACATTGCCGTCGCTGCCATGGCTCCGATGCCGCAGGGAGACGGCACCGAATTCGCCGCCTACCTCACGTGCATCGACAACCCGGAATACGACGGGTTGACCGTCGACGGGCTTCTCGAAGCAATAGGCGAGTCGCCGACGTACTACGCGTTTCTCGCCGACACCGAGACGGTGAGGAGCCCGGAGATGCCTATCGTCGCCGTCTACACCGGACCCGACGAACCGGACCGGCCTCGCGGAAGAACCTTCCGCGTCATCCCCTCGGAGATGTGGGGTGTGGAGAACAACCTGTCGATTGCGAACCTGGACTTCGAATCCTTCGCGGACAGTGTCGACGAGGACGGGGTGTTTCGTGGTTTCCCGGAACCGCCGCGTCCCGTCGAGGAGGTGACCACCCGCGAGCTCTCGCAGTGGATTGCGGACGATCTCGAAACCGACGTGCTCCGCGAGTTCCATGCCCAGATCGCCGGTCGGAAATACCGCTATCCGGTGGCATTGTTCGAAGCCGACCTGGCGGAGGTGCATGCTCACACCCGCGACACCGAACACGGAGAGCGCGCCGAAGTTCTCGGGTACGACGAGTTTCTGGAGGCGACTTCGGCTGGGGGGCCGGCACTGCGCGGCACCGTGCCGACGCACAACGGCTACTGGAAATTCGTGATCGACCGCGTCTCACATCGCCCGATCGCGGCATACCGGATCACGAACGCACCCTACGTGCCCCCGGCACCCCAGGACGGTGTGCGGCAACCGATGAGGTTCGAGGTGCCGTTCGTCTGCACTGAACCGGTCTCGTTCTCGACGCTCACCGATGACGACGACCTGATCGACCGAGACGTCGTGCAGCGAGCTGTTCTTGCCGAAGCGGCACGGCTGCATCCCGACAGCGAAATCACCGGCGGCGTACCTACCCTCGAGCGGATCCCACGTCTCGTGGGTTTCAATATCGGCTGCTACGTGCATATCGATGGTCGGCCGGTGTTCTATGTGTCGATCGTGGCCGATGCTGATGACGAGTTCATCGTTCAGGAGGTGCCACCGGAGGGGATGCGGGTGGTCGGCCCGGGAGAAGCGTGAAACGCCGACCACGTGAGTGTGAAGCGGCAGTGTGATCAGCCTGATCAGCCGAACTCGTCGACGCCATCTGCGCGCAGGCGTCGCCACATGTCGGCCGGGTGCACACCCTCCCGGATCGCGTTGTTCTCGATGAGGATGCCCAGCATCTCTGTACAGGTGTAGGCGAGATCCTCGAGTGGAAGACCGCCGTAGCGGGCAGCCAGCCACCCCGAGGTGTTGCCGGCTTTCGCTGCCTGCGCCATGTCCAGTACGGTCTGGAACAACTCGGCGTTCGACGGCACTTCGAGTTCGACGGCGGTGAGTTCTCGAGTCACCTTCGGGGATCCTTCCTCGCGGGCTGTCAGTAGCCGATCCGCATGATCAGCTGAGGCGGTGTGGCCATTCCCAATCGTGCACGGAGTCGCTCGGCCGAGTCTTCGATTCGGAGCGGATGAGTGAGAACCGACGCCGAGAGCCGGCTGTCGACGGCCGCCAGCCACGCGCGTTCGGTGGCCATCCCGATCCGGACCAGGTCGATCGGGTCGGCGGACGCGGCGTTGAACAGCAATACGGTTTCGCGATCGATTGCCGCTGCCAGGGCCGACGTCTCGGGCACCTCGGTGGTGATCATGGCTTTGCCCGCGGCGCCGTGCTCGTCCAGCGTGGCGTCCCAGTCCTCGACGACCTCGGCGTTGCCTTCCGGCTGCCAATGCGACGTCCACGAGAACATCTCGCGTTGATAGTGGGGATTGCGTCGCTTGGCCTCGGCCGAGTAGGTGAGCATGTCGGCGAGAGCCGGGGCCTCATCGGACGCCAACAGGCGGATCCCGACACCGGGTACCTGGGTGCCTGCGGCGACGATGTCGCCGATGGTCTCGGCGGGCACCGGGATGTCGGCGAAAGCGTCACGGTGACTCTTGCGCCGGGAGATTGCCGCATACAGCCGGAGGTCGGAGCTGTCCGGAACGGCACTCCGGAGCGTCTCGATCCGCGCGATGATGGCCGGCCGATCGGGGAAGGGACAGAGGTCTGTGCGGACCTGCCTGCCGAGGACGCGCATTGCGAGCTCGAGATGGGCCACGGCGGTGCCGCACGAGATGAGCCGGTCGGGCCGGAGGGGGTCCGCACCGGGCTCCGCGAACTCGAGACGTTCCTCCAGCTCCGCGGCGGAGCCGGGAAGCGTCAGGTTCCACGGTTGGGTGTCGTGCACCGACGGCGCTTCGATGACGGCTCGCGCAATGATCTCAGTGTCACTCTGCGACCAGGTTTCGGAGTCGACGGTCATCGCTACCCTCCTCATCCGGTCGTCACCGAGCGCGACACATGTCCCGGTGTACTACGAGCGTCTCCCACGAGTGCGGGACGATGCACGGGGCGAAGGTCCCGAAAGTGACGTCGAACGGCCCTGGGAAGAACACCGTCGTGGAAGGCTGCAACCATGGCACCATCGAGCTGAACGAAAGGTGCGTGCGATGCCCCGCATATTTCTCGTCGACGACCACGAGATCGTCAGGCGTGGACTGGTGGATCTGCTCAGCAGCGTCCCCGACTTCACTGTCGTGGGTGAGGCCGCGTCCGTGGGTGAGGCGCTGGCCCGGATCCCGGGGAGCGGCGCCGACGTCGCAGTGCTGGACGTTCGCCTTCCCGACGGCAACGGTGTCGAACTGTGCCGGGAGTTGCGTACCCGGATGCCCGAGCTACGCGCATTGATGCTCACCTCGTACTCCGACGACGAGGCGCTGTTCGACGCGATCATGGCCGGTGCGTCGGGATTCGTGCTCAAGCAGATCCTCGGCACCGACCTCGTATCGGCGGTCCGAACGGTGGGGGAGGGCGGCTCTCTGCTCGACAGTCGCGCCACCGCCGCGCTGATGAATCGGATTCGCGCTTCGCGGAACGCCGACCCGCTGGCGGAGTTGTCCGATCAGGAGAAGGCTGTCTTCGAGCTGATCGGCGAAGGCATGACGAACCGTGAGATCGCCGAACGGTTGTTCCTCGCTGAGAAGACGGTGAAGAACTACGTGTCGCGGTTGCTCGCGAAGCTCGGGATGCAGCGCCGCACGCAGGCCGCGGTCCTGGCAACCGAATTGCGCAAGGGCAAGGAGCAGGGAAAGTCCTGAACCTGCTCGGGTGCAGTGCGATTCAGAGCGGCGCGCTCCACAACACCCGCGTTCCGCTGACGTCGCCGGGTCCGATGATGCACTTCCCGCCGCATTGTGTGGCCCGGCGTTCGAGGTTGGCCAGGCCGCTTCGCCGCGGTGCGTCGGGGAGGCCGGTGCCATCGTCGACGATCTCGATCCGGAAGTCGTCGTCGGCGGTCACCGACACCGTGATGTTCTCCGATTGGGAGTGTCGCAGTGCATTGCTCAGTCCCTCCCGCAGCACGGCTTCGGCGTGGGGGTGGATGCGGTCGGGCACCAAAGTGTCTATCGGGCCGATGAATTGGACATTGGGCGCAACTGCCGAGTGAATGCTGAGATCACCGACGACGTCGAGCAGCCTCCGGCGAAGGCTCGTGCCGACCGCAGCCCCCGTCGTATGCAGATCGAAGATGGTCGTGCGGATCTCGCGCACCGTCCGGTCGAGTTGTTCGACGGCGTGGTGGATCACGTCGGTGACCCGGCCGGGGTCCGCGCCGGGGGTCATGACGCTCTGCAGGCTCATTCCGGTGGCGAAGAGTCGCTGAATCACGTTGTCGTGTAGGTCTTGCGCGATTCGGTCGCGATCTGCGAGGACGTCGAGCAATCGCTTCTTGCGTTGCTGCTCGGCGAATTCCAGTGCCACTGCTGCAAGATTCGCCATCGAGTCCAGTTGTGCGATCTCTTCGTCGTCCCACGGATCCGATCCGGCCTCCTGGGTGACGATCAGCACGCCGGTGATGGTGGAGGTCGCCGACAGCGGGAACACGATCGCGTTGCCCTCGTTGCCGTGTCCGGCGGACGGCAGTCCGGCCAGTGAATCAGTGAGGACCGCCTGCCGGGTTTTGAGTGCATGCAACACCGGTGTGTCGGTCAGGTCGATGCGCACCGTGTCGGCCGCGGGTGCGGTCGGTGACGCAGCGCGAAGGGTTCCGCGTGAGCCGTCGACGAGGACGACGAAAGCTCCTGCGCCGCGGGCCAGTTCGCGGACCTGTCCGGTGAGTAGACCGAGCGTTTCGTCGACCGAGCCGCCCACGAGTAGCCGAGCGTTGATCGAGGCCATTGCCGCGAGCCACCGTTCGCGGGTCAGTGAATCTTCGAACAGCCGCGCGTTGTCGACGGCTATACCGGCGGACGTCGCCAGCACTTTCAGGATCACCGCATCTTCTTCGGTGAACTCCGGCTCGCCCAGCTTCTCGGTCAGGTAGATGCTGCCGAACACTTTGCCGCGGATCATGATCGGAGTGCCCAGGAAGGACTTCATCGGTGGGTGGTTGGGCGGGAACCCGATCGACGCCGGATGCTTCGACAGGTCGGCCAGCCGTACCGGGCGAGGATCGTTGATCAGCAAACCGAGGATGCCGCGGCCCTCCGGCAGGTGGCCCATTCTGCTGCGCTGCGCGGTGCTGATGCCTTCGTAGACGAACTCCGACAGGCCACCGTCGGCGGCGCGCACACCGAGTGCGCCGTACCGGGCATCGAGCAGCGACACCGCGGACTGGACGATGCGTTGCAACATGGAGTCGAGTTCGAGCCCCGACCCGACCACGAGCACCGCCTCGAGCAGGCTGCGCAGAATCTCCGGTGCTGTGGCGGTGTCGTCGAGACGGTCACGCAGTTCGGTCAGGAGGGTGTCGATCGGCGCTTCGGTGACCGCATCCGGCATGTCATTCACAGGGAGTCTCTCAGTAGGTCGAGTACCGCGGTGACCGCCGCGTCGGACGGGTCCGTCTTCGCACGGCTCAGATCGTGACCGGCGGCAGGCACCTCGAGAAGCGCCGTCGGTCCGGTCACCAGTGCTGCGGCGGCGCGTATCTCGTCGAGGGCGCCGAACGGGTCGCGGGCGCCGTGCACGAACACCGTCGGCACCGTGATGCCGGGTAGATGCTCGGTTCGGGCTTTCTCGGGCTTGCCCGGGGGATGCAACGGGTAGGACAACAGTACGAGTGCGTCGGCGACCTCGGGTTGGTCGGCCAGGAGCATGGATGTCTGCCGGCCCCCATAGGAGACACCGCCGATCAAGATCGGTCCGGTGTGCCGTTCGCGTAGCGCAGCGGCGGCGTCGGCGACGCCGGACCGGTCCTCCGCGGCGCGGGCCGGTTGTGGAGGACCCTTCGGTTTGCGTCGCCGGAACGGCAGGTCGTAGCGCAGCGCGAGGAGGCCCTGCTCGGCGAATCGGTCGCACATCACCTGCAGGATCTTCGCGTCGCGGTTACTGCCTGCGCCGTGGGTGAGAGCTATCGCGCCACGCGGCTCCCCATCGGGGAGATGCAGGCAGCCGTGCACGGTGCCGGTGTCAAGGAGTTCGACGCTCACCAGACCACCGTAACCGGGCTCATGGCGCATTCCGATCGGAAGGAACCGGTGCGGGGATGCCGCGCGGGCGCGCGAGAGTGGTCCACAGGTGGCGCAGCATGGCCGTGAACACGAGCAACCACGCCGCCATCGCGACCCACAGTTCGGCCGCACCGACGGCGCCGACGAGCGGCAATTCGTCGGCACGGCCGAGGTAGATCCCCGCGACGGCATACATGCCGAGTGGGAACACGATCGACCACAGCGACGAGTCGTACCTCAGTGGCACCTTGTGGACGCGGTGCCGCCACCAACCCGCTGCGATCAGCGGCGGGAACAACCACGTGGCGAATGCCCAGATCACCACGGCAAGGCCCGCGATCAGGCCCCGGGTGGCATCGACCATGGGCGCATCGGCCATCTCGACGATCTGCGCTCCGGCCACGACCGTGATCGAGCACGCCCCCATCGCCACCCAGTACGGTGCGGTCAGGTCGGTGGGTCGCAGCGGATATTGCAGCATCCGCGCGGCCACGAAGATCCCGGCCGCGGCATACAGGAACAGGCCCACCGCCCACGCGAACACCGCGACCGCGGCCAACAGGCGGTCCAGATCCGCGTAGACCGGTTGCAATGCGGCGGCGGCGATGGCGACCGATTCGCTCGCCACCACCCAAATGAACCAGGTGCCGTTCGCCTTGGCGAGCACTGGACGTTCCGTGGTGCCGAGGACGGCGGTCCACGGAATGACGTATCCGAGGACGAGCCAGGTCACAGCGGCCACGAGGAGCAGGATCGCCGCGGTCGAATGCCAGCCCTGCAATATCAGGCGCACACCCAGCACGTTGCTACCTGCGATGAAGGTGAAGAACCCGAATGCGCGGGAGGAATCTGCCATGTCCGAGCGCAGGGAACTCCGGAACGACACGAGTCGCCAGGTGGAGAGCACGACCAGCGCTACGTACGTCACTGCCGCGATGATCAGCAACGTCAACGACAAGACGTCGAATCCTCTGAGGTGGAGTCCGATCGAGATGATGCCGCTGGACATGACGAGTGCGAAGTAGCCGGGTGCGAGCGACCGGACCGCCGCGCTCGACCGGGTCGAGAGATCCACGTCGGCAAACCTTACTTCAGCAGCCTGGACATCCTGCGATCAGCGAGGACCTTCCCCCCGGTCTGACACGTAGGGCAGTACTGGAAGGACCGTTCGGAATACGACACCTCGCGCACGGTGTCGCCGCACACCGCGCACGGCAACCCCGCCCGGGCGTGCACACGCAGACCCGAGCGCTTCTCTCCTTTGAGGCGGGCGGCGTCCTGACCCACCGACCGGTCGACAGCGTCGGTGAGGACCGTGCGCACAGCGTCGTAGAGCGCGGCGACCTGTTCGTCGGTGAGACGCGACGCGGTGGCGAACGGAGACAACCGGGCTACATGCAGGATCTCGTCGGAATATGCATTGCCGATCCCCGCGAGCACCGACTGGTCGACGAGGAGCGTTTTCAGCCGCGCGGTACTGCCCCCGAGGAGTTCGCCGAACTCGTCGGCGGTCACGTCGAGGGCGTCCGGTCCGAGTCGTGCGATACCCCGGACCTGGGCGGGGTCGCGGACGACCCACACCGCGAGGCGTTTCTTGGTGCCTGCCTCGGTGAGATCGAACGCGGGGGTGGAGGCGTCGGGGCGGAACAGGTGCACGCGCAACGCCAGCGGCCCCTTGCCGAGCTTCGGCGGTGTCTGCGACGGCTCGTCGAGCCACCGCATCCATCCGGCGCGTGACAGGTGCGTGATCAGCGACAGGTCGCCGCAGTCGACGACGAGGAACTTGCCGAAGCGACGGGCCCCGGTGATGTCGCGGCCTTGCAGCGCGGTGATCGGGGGGTCGGCGGTCTGCAGCACGCTGAGTGCCGCGATGTCGATGCGACCGACCACGGACCCGACAGCGTGTTCACGCAGGAACACGGCGAGTGCTTCCACTTCGGGGAGCTCCGGCATGCCTCTCAGGCTACGGCTCGTGCGCGGTCTTGGTGGCTCCGACGACCAGCAACGCGCACGGGTGGCGCAGCCGCCTAGACTGCCAACCGTGACTGCCCCGACTCAGTATGAAGATCTGCTGCGCCTCGTCCTGGACACCGGGACGCCGAAGTCCGACCGCACGGGCACCGGCACACGCAGCCTGTTCGGGCATCAGATGCGCTTCGATCTCGCGCAGGGCTTTCCGCTGATCACGACGAAGAAGGTCCACCTCAAATCGATCGTCTACGAGTTGCTGTGGTTCTTGCGCGGCGACTCGAACGTGAAGTGGCTGCAGGAACACGGGGTCACCATCTGGGATGAATGGGCGACCGACGAGGGCGAGCTCGGGCCTGTCTACGGGGTCCAGTGGCGGTCGTGGCCGACACCCGACGGCAGGCACATCGACCAGATCTCCGGTGTGATCGACACGATCCGGAACAACCCCGATTCGCGTCGCATGATCGTGTCGGCGTGGAACGTCGCGGATCTCGACGACATGGCGCTGATGCCGTGCCACGCGTTCTTCCAGTTCTACGTCGCCGATGGCAAGCTCAGCTGTCAGCTGTACCAGCGCAGCGCCGACATGTTCCTCGGTGTGCCGTTCAACATCGCCAGCTATGCACTGCTCACCCACATGGTGGCGCAGCAGACCGGACTCGACGTCGGCGAGTTCATCTGGACCGGCGGCGACTGCCACATCTACGACAACCACATCGAGCAGGTCACCGAACAGCTCACCCGCGAGGCGTACGGGTACCCGACGCTGAGGCTGGCACCGCGCGATTCGATCTTCGACTACCGCTTCGAAGACGTCGAGATCGTCGGCTACCGGCACCACCCCGCGATCAAGGCGCCGGTGGCGGTGTGAGCGACCATGTCACGCTGATCTGGGCGCAGACCCCCGGCGGTGTGATCGGCCGCGACGGCGCCATCCCGTGGCACGTACCGGAGGACATGGCGTTCTTCAGGAAGGCGACGATGGGCAAGCCCGTCGTGATGGGCCGGCTCACCTGGGATTCGCTGCCGGAACGGTTCCGGCCATTGCCCGGCCGCCGCAATGTGGTGGTCACGCGCAACCCCGAGTGGTCGGTCGACGGTGCCCTCACCGCGTCGAGTGTCGAGGACGCACTGGAACTGGCCGGTGACGGCGAGATCGTCGTGATGGGCGGCGGTCAGATCTACGCGCAGGCGATGGATCACGCGACGCATCTGCTCGTCACGGAGGTCGATCTCGAAGTCGACGGCGACGCGGTCGCGCCGGCGATCGGACCGGAGTGGACCCCCGCCGACATCGGCGAATGGACGACGTCCACCTCCGGAACGCGATTCCGCTGGATCAGGTACATCCGAAGCTGAGTGTCGCGTCTTCCGGTGCGCCATACTGCGAACCATGGACAAGCTCTCGCTCACCGCGCTGGCCCGACAGCAACTGAAACTTGCCGCTACCTCGAGTAGCGGACGCAGCTCGCACACCGTGTTCGGCGGACACGCAAGGAGCCTGCGGCAGACCGTCGTCGCGCTTCAGGCCGGACGGGAACTGCGCGAGCACGACAGTCCCGGCGAGGCGACCCTGCAGATCCTCACCGGTCAGTTGCAGTTGATCGCAGGGGAGAATTCGTGGAAGGGCTCGCCGGGGGATCTGCTGATCATCCCGCCGGAGCGGCACAGCGTCGAAGCGCTCGAAGACGTTGCGTTCCTGCTCACCGTGTCCATGTGAGCCACGCTCGAGACGAGCGAAGTGCCTACAGCGCAGAAGTGCCTACAGCGCAGGGGAATAACCGCGATAGCCTTCCCACGCGAGTCTGCGCTCACTGCGAGGGTCATGCTCCACGCGGGTCGGCACGTCGAACACCACGGTCGCGCGGTCGGTCTCGTCGTAACGAGGCCACGACGGCAACGGTTCGCCGTGTCGCGCGAACTGCAGCCACTGGCGCTGTACTGCGGCGGAGACCGTCCGCAGATCACGACGGCCACCCACCGAGGTGAGCAGCCTGCCCAGCAGTTCGTCGGCTTGTCCGAATACGGCGAGCAGTTCGACGGCGTGCGTGGCGTCGAAACCCGTCCATCGAAGCAGGCGGGGAGCGAAGTCGTAGCGGTAGGCGAACGTCGGTGCGTGTCGTGCATGGGCCTGCGCGATCTGCACCGACGGATACCAGAAGGTGGTGTCGCCGCCGAGGTCGATGGCGGCACGTTCGGAGGGATACCCGGGATACACCGCGGTGATGCGATCGTGGGCGTCGGGGTCGGTGCCCGCGAACATCCGCTCGATCCGTTGCGGATCGGTGGGGAGTGCATCGAGGAACCGCGGGAAGAGCGCGCCCTCGCGGTCGTTCGTTCCGATGATCAAGGGGACCGGGTGCACGGTGCCCGCTTCGTACGCCTCGAGTGGTGCCACCGGCAGGTACTTCCCGTCGACGACCGGACCGAACGGGTGCAACCCCGGCGTCGCACGCATGACCGAGGCCCCGAGGCGTGAGCCGGCGCGCCCCAGTTCTGCCGGGGATGCGTCCGACAGTGCCTTCGCCGCGGTGGCGGCGTCGGCGCCGAGCAATTCGATGAAGCGCCGACCCCACTCGCGAGTGCGATCGGCGGTGTTGACCAGCCCCGGCGCGGGGCTCTGCGCGATCGCGCGGGCGAACAGTCCGTGCGCGGCAGGGGTCGCGAGCAAAGTGGTGACCGACGTGCCGCCCGCGGACTCACCGAAGATGGTCACGTTCTGCGGGTCGCCACCGAACGCGGCGATGTTGCGTTGGACCCATTCGAGCGCGGCCACTTGGTCGCGGAGACCGAGATTGGAATCGAAGGGGCGAGAGGCGTCGGAGTACTCGGTGAAGTCGAGATAGCCGAGCGCGCCGAGACGATAGTTGAGTGAGACGTACACGATGTCGCCGTCGCGCACGAGGGAATCGCCGCTGTACACGGACAACGCGCTGGTGCCCATGGTGAAGGCGCCACCGTGGATGAACACCATCACCGGCCGGGGCGTGTGGACGCGGCCCGACGGGGCGAGCACGTTGAGCGTCAGACAGTCTTCGCCGGCGGCGACCCGGGTGCCTGCACCGGTGACCAGGCCGCGCGGATGCTGACTCGCGGCGTTCCCGAAGCGAGTCGCGTCGAGGACGCCCGACCACGGCTCGACGGGCTGCGGCGCACGCAACCGCAACGGGCCGACCGGCGGCGCGGCGTAGGGGATACCCCGCCAGGCGAGGAGGTCGCCGGTGCGGATGCCGCGGACCGCGCCGTCCGGGATTGTGACGAGTGTCTCGGACGTCATGGTGCGCACTGTACGTGACGGCCCGTCACACCAGTATGAGCGTCGTGCCTCTATGTCCGGTAACGCCCGGTTTTCCGGTGTCCGATACTGTCGCACCCGGTGCAGGAGAGGAGGTGCTGGTGACCGGAACCCAGACCACGCAGCCCGCGCAATCCGCTGCAGAGACGACTCGTCCCGAGGTTGTCGACGTAGATGTACTGGTCGAGGCGTCGGTGAAGGTGCTGCGCGCGTACGGACGCAATGCCACGGCCGAGCTCGCCTTGGCCAAATCGAAGGCACCCGTGCAGCGCCGCACCGTGGTGGTGGTGGGAGAGGTGCAGCGCGGTAAGAGCGCGCTGGTCAACGCTCTCGTCGGGGAACTCGATGCGTCACCGTCCGCCGTCGAGACCACCACGTCCGCAGCGGTGCGGTTCGTGCCGCCCGACGACCGGTACCCGCCGGGATCCGCTGAACTTCTCTACGCAGATCGAAGTGTGCCGATCTCGCGGGCCGAACTTCCGGACTGGATCACCAGCAATGGTGCGCGTGTATCCGACCCCACGATCGAGGACCTGCCGACCGGCGCGGTCGTCGCGACCCACCGGCCCGTCCTCGGCGGAGCCGTCGTCGTGGACACCCCGGGCTCCGGCGGGCTCGTCGCCTCCCACACTGCGCTCGCAACCCAGTCGGCGCGACAAGCGTCGGTGCTGGTGATGGTCTGCGACGCCTCCACCCCGCTGACCGAACCCGAGATGACCTTCCTGCGCGATGCGTCCGCGTCCGTCGAATCGGTGGTCGTGGTAGTCACCAAGACCGACAAGAACCTGCGACGCTGGCGCCCCATAGTCGGCGAGAACCGCGCCTTGATCGAACGCCACCTGAATCGGCAGATACCGGTGCTGGGCGTGTCGAGCCTGCGTGCGGCACTCGCCGCTCAGATGGCGCCCGGGCCCGCGCGAGATCGGGCCGAACGGGCGTCGGGGATCGTCGAACTGCGCGCACAGATCGATGCCTTGCTCGACGCGAGGGCAGAACTTCCCCAGGCCGACGCGCTCCGCACCCTCCTCGAAGGGCTTCGTCGCGTCGAGGAACGGGTCGCTTCGGACATCGCGGTGATCGAGGACAGCGCCACTGCAACCGCTGATCTCACCGCCGAACGCGACCGCCTGCAGGATCTGAAGAACAGGTCGCAGCAGTGGGAGCAATACCTCGCCCGGGATCTGACTCTGGCCCGCCAGGCCGCGCTCACCCATCTCGATGAGGAACTCGACCGGATCAAGCAACAGTGGACTACCCGGGTCAACAAGTCGTCGCTCGAGGTGATGCGGCGTAGCGCACAGAGTTTCACCGCCGACATGCAGACCGATCTGCTCGCTGCGATGGAATCGGCCGCGCAGGTGTTCCTCGAACGCATCGAAGTGATCGTCGCGGAACTGTTCGGCCAGAACTCACCGCAGTGGTCGGAAATCCGCGAACTTGTGTGGGCCGCCATGCAGACCGGCACCGTCAGCTCGGCCGAGGTCGGTTCGAAACGGCAGGGCCTGCTCGATCCGAGCGTCCTGACGATGGGCATGATCGGCACGTCGATGCTCGGCGCGGTCATCGGTGTGGGTGCCGTGGCCGGGGTGGTGTGGGTGGCCGTCAACCTCGGTTACAAGGCGATGCGCACTGGAAAGACCAACCTCCTCAACTGGTTGCGGGAGACGTTGGCCGCAACCCGGACAGGCACCTCCCGCATGCTCGAGTCGGCGTTGTCGGTGGGGCGGCCGGAGATCGTGCTGCGCCACCGCGACGACCTGAAGAGTCGTATCGAGGATCTGCAGAGTCAATTGAAGGAAGCGCAGGAAACTGCCAGGCTCGATGCCGCGACACGTGAGAAGACCTTGGAGCGGTTGAAGAAGAACCGGAAGATCGTGCTCAACCGGATCGAGGCGATCGAGAAACTGCTGGCAGGACCACAGACTTCGGGAGTGCAGAGTTGATGCCTCAGGGCGGGAGCCCCCAGCGAGCCGTCGATCCGGTGCACGCTCGGATCGAATCGGCACTGCACTCTCTGGCGAATTTGGGCGGCGATCTGCCGTCGCACGCGTCGCGAATCGGTGCGATCCTCTTCTCACCGCCGCGGATCGTCGTCGTCGGTCGCCTCAAGGCCGGTAAGTCGACACTGGTCAATGCATTGATCGGTGCCCCGCTGGCCGAGACCGCGGCTCTCGAGGCGACCAACGTCGTCACCGTCTACAGCAACGGCGCGCCGTCGCGGGCCGAGGTGGTCAAACTCGACGGCAGTGTCGTCCCGCAGCCGTTGAGTTTCGGGGGGACGGTCGAACCCGCTTTCCCGCCCACTGAAATCGCCTATGTGCAGCGGTTTCTCCCGTCCCAGTCGTTGTCGGACATCACGCTGATCGACACTCCGGGGCTCGCGACGCTGACGGTCGACAATGCCGCCACGACCCGGCGTGCGCTGATCGACGGATACGAGCAGACCCGTACGGCGTCGGTGGATGCAGATGCGGCGATCTTCCTCTTCGATTCCGCACCGCGTGCCGACGAGGTCGATTTCCTGCATCAGCTCGGGTTCACGCCGCTGACGACGCTCGGTGTGCTCTCTCGCGCTGACGGTTTCGGGGAGGGAGCGCTGGGTCGACGTGACCCGATCCCACACGCCGCGGACCACGCGGCCGTGCTGGCGGCGCAACTACCCGGACTGGTCGGCTCGGTGATCCCCGTTGCGGGTCTGCTTGCGGAGACCAGCCATACGGGCCGACTCACCGAGACCGATGCGCGGGCGTTGCGTTCGCTGGCAGGGCCGCCCGGCCGGGAGCTGTTCGACATCATCGACGTGGGCGATCCCATGCCGGTGGACCCATCCACCGTCGAGCGACTGCTCGACCTGGTGGGCGAGTACGGACTCGTGCACGGACGTCAGGTGGCGACGGGGGGTGCACATGCGTTGGGGACCTGGCTGTCCGAACGATCCGGTGTCGGTCGTCTCCGCGAGGTACTGCACACGTCCCTGCGTGAATATGCGGTGCTGCAACGTGCGGGCCGGATCCTGCGGGAGATCGATTCGCTCGCGTACAGTCATCCCGCTCGCGATCACATTCGGTCGATCGCGTACGCGCTGGAGAACGATCCGGCGCTGACGCCGGTGTTGTTGTTGCGAGCGCTTCGGGCACTGTTGCGGGCAGATCCGTCCGCGGCGCTGGTTGCGGAACTGGTAGACCTGCTGCGCGGCCGGACGTTCGCCGAGCGGTTGCGTCTGCCTGCCTCGGCGCCTGCGGGCGCCATCCGTGACGCAGCGGCGCAGCGGCTCGCAGCGGTCCAGCAGCGCACGTTGACCGCGTCCACCGCGGCCGAGGATGCAGCTCTGACGGTGCTCACGCGGGCTTATACCACCATCTGGCGGACCCACAGTTGATTTCGGAATCGGATGGGGCATGATGTCGGACGAAACGGTGTGTTCGTAGAGGGGGTTCGTTGTCCGGCTGGATGCTGTCGATCGACTTCGGTGCGTCGAATACGGTTGCTGCGCATACCAATCCGATACGCGGTACCGTCGAGCCGATGGTCGTCGATGATGCGGTCCGGCCCATCGAGGTGGTGTACGAGCGGACCCTCGCCGCACATCACGGGCAACGTCCGAAAGTCGTGGTTCTCACGCATCCGGACGCCTGGTCGGAGCAGCAGATCCGGACGCTCGCCGACGCCGGGGCGCGAGCGGGCATCGATGCGCGCACGATCATGACGGTCTCCGAGGCTCGGGCCACCGTCGAATACTGCACCCAGGGCCGGACGCTACGAGGTGGGTCGGTGTACGCGGTCTGCGACTTCGGTGGCACCTCGCTGGATACGGCCGTGGTTGTCGTGACCGAGGCCGGGGGATTCGAGGTGGTGGCAGCCCGAGGCGACGACACGCTCGGCGGCCGGACCCTCGACGCGGCCGTACGCAGGTGGGCAGAAGGCGTGTTCACCACGCGCGAGCCGGGGTTCGCCGCGCAACTACAGCAGGCGTCGCTGGGTGTGCATCGGGAGTTCGACGAGCAGGCGCGACGCGCGAAGGAAGCATTGACATCCGAGCAAACGGCCACGATCGCTGTGACGCTCGACGGTAGCGAACACGCCGCGACTCTGACTCGCGAAGAGTTCGACGCTGCGATCACACCGCACATCGACCGTGTGGTCGAGACCATGTGGGGCACCCTGACCGATGCCGGGTTCGGAGTGGGAGATCTCGACGTTCTGTGCGTGACCGGAGGGTCTGCGCGAATACCCCTGTTACGTAACAGGCTGGCGCACCTCGGCCCTCTCGCGGCACCGAGCGATCCCGCCGTGGTGGCGGAGGGGGCGCTGATCTTGGCCGAGAACAGCAGGCAGAGCCTGCGCGCCCGCGCGATCGGCTGGATCCGGCCCGTGGGGATCGTGGTGGCAAGCGCCCTGATCGTGGCGGGAGTCGCGGTTGCCGCTGTGCGGGGGCTGCCGGAGAATTCCTCGGCTCGCGGGGACGGGACTGCCCCGGTGAGCACGGAGTCGACGGTCGTCGACGGGGGCTGGTCGTAGTTTCCGGTTCGGCCGATGTTCGTCGGCCGGGAACATTTGTGGTTGTCGCTGCATCTCATTGTCGTAAGCAGATGAGCAGCGAGAATCGAGGACTAGATGGCAGAGAATCCTTACGGTGTCGGACCGGGATCCAATTCGGAGCAGGGCCCGGTCCCGAACCCGGCACTCGGCGAGGGCGCGGTCGACCGTGACGGCGACGGAGTTGCCGACACCCTGTACGTCGACCTCGACGGTGACGGGCGTATCGATGGTGCACTGTTCGATCACAACGAGGACGGAGTGATCGACGAAGGTGACTTCGACATGGACGGCGACGGTATCGTCGACACCGTGATGGTCGACGTCGATGGCGATGGTGTGGCCGACGTGATGGGCGTCGACTACGACCAGGACGGATACGCCGACGAGGTATACACACTCGAATCCGACACGGGATCGGCGGAGTCCACCGATTCGACCGGCCTGATGTGACCGACTCCGGGAAGGGGACGCGATGAGCGACTCGGATGTTTCCCTGTGGGAGGCTTTGGGACTGTCACCTGACAGTGCCCTCGAGCCGGTGCCCGACGACGTGTGGGACGGTGCGGTGGGGGCGGCGGTGGATCCCGATGCGGCGATCGCCCCCTCCGGGCTCGTGCCCGACGACGCATCTGTAGCGGCCGGCGACGACATCGTTCTCGACGATGACGACATCGTTCTGGGTGGCACCGATTCCGGCCCGGAAGACGAGACCTCCGATGTGTACAGCGACTCCGGAACCGACCTGGACGAGCCGGTCTCCGGTGGACTCGACGGGCTCGACCTGGGATGGTGATCCTCGGCCGAAGTCGGGGGCGGTAATCTACCGCCACGACATGGGGGTATGTATGGACGACGACGAGCTGATCGCGCAGTGCCGAGCCGGCGACACCGCAGCGTTCGGTGAGCTGGTGGGTGCCTATCGAACCCGCACCTGGGCAGTGTGCCTCCAGATCACCGGCAACCGGTACGACGCAGAAGACGCGCTGCAGGACGCATTGACTGCGGCATGGCAGAACCTCGACAAGTTCCGGGGCACCGCCAAGTTCAGCACGTGGCTGCATCGCATAGCGGCGAACGCGGCTCTGGCGACCGTGCGTCGTCGCCGCGAGGTGATGGTCGACGAGATCGATCTGGGTGTGAGTTCCGAGTCGCCGGTGGCCGACCGCGTCGTCGACGTCGACGCGGTGCGCCGCGCGCTCGCAGACCTGCCGGACGAATACCGCGCCGCGGTCGTGCTCCGTGAATACGCGCAGCTCAGCTATGCCGAAATCGCTGAGCATCAGGGGATCGGGGTGCAGACCGTCAAGAGCCGGATCAACCGTGCGCGCACCCGACTCGTGGAGGCACTCGCTCCCACGGCATGACCGTCGCCGATGCGCGATGCTCCTTGACTCGAGGGCCTTGACTCAAGGGGTGAACCCAAGTTCAATGCTTGGTGTGGCCTATCGGCGTACCCCAGCAGTGCAGCAACGACTCGACGCCCAACGCGACGCCATCGCGTCCGCGGCGGTTTCGTTGTTGACCGAACACGGGTACCAGGGGTTGTCCATCGCGGCCGTCGCCGAGCGAGCCGGAGTCGCCACCGGCACCGTCTACCGGCATTTCACGGACAAATCCGATCTCATGGTCCGCGTCTTCCGCGAACAGTGTGGTCGCGAGGTCGACGCGGTCAACGCCGTCGCCACCACCGGAACGGCCGCCGAACGTATCGCGCGAGTCATCGAGACGTTCGCCTCCCGCGCATTGCGGAAACCCACCCTGGCATACGCCCTGCTCGCCGAACCCGTCGACGCAGCTGTCGACGCCGAGCGACTCCTCTTCCGTCGTGCGTTCGCCGCCGCGTTCGCCGACGCGATCCGACTCGGTGTCACCACCGGCGAACTACCCCCGCAGAACCCCGGGCTCGTGGCCGCAGCCCTCGTCGGGGCCGTCGGTGAAGTCCTCACCGGCCCCCTCAGCGTCGGTGAGGCGGCCGCCACCACCATTCCCGATCTCGTCACCCTCGGTCTGCGCGCGGCAGGATGCGACCCGGCCCTGGACCGGCACGAAGGAGTTCCGTCATGACATTCCCGGCCACACACGAAGTGTTCAATCAGGTACCCGATCTCGTGCCCTTTCACGCCGCCGACGACCGAGCGCTGCTGGAAGGGCTGCGCCGCGAGGGCGCATCCTGGGCCGAAGACGAGGTCCGTGAACTCGGCGTGCTCGCCGGTGGTGTCGAGGCACAGGAATGGGGCAGGCTCGCCAATGAGTATCCGCCCGTTCTGCATACTCACGACCGCTACGGAAACCGGATCGACGAAGTCGAATTCCATCCGCACTGGCACGACCTGATGACCGTCGCCGTCGAGCACGGCCTGCACGGCGCACCGTGGAGGGATCCTCGCCCGGGTGCGCACGTCGCCCGCGCCGCCAAATTCTATGTGTGGGGGCAGGCCGACGCCGGGCACATGTGCCCGATCTCCATGACCTACGCCGCGATTCCCGCGTTGCGGCACAACCCGGAGCTCGCAGCGATCTACGAGCCGCTCCTCGCGGCACCCCACTACGACTTCGGCCTGCGCGAACCGACGTCCAAGCGCGGCCTGATCGCAGGCATGTCCATGACCGAGAAACAGGGCGGCTCCGACGTCCGTGCCAACACCACGACGGCGACACCCAACGCCGACGGCAGCTACACGATCGTCGGCCACAAGTGGTTCACCTCGGCTCCGATGTCCGACGTGTTCCTGACCCTGGCCAACACGGAGACCGGCTCGTCGTGTTTTCTGCTGCCGCGGGTGCTGCCCGACGGCACGCGCAACCGCATCCATATCCAGCGCCTGAAGGACAAGCTCGGCAACAAGTCCAACGCGTCGTCCGAGATCGAATACCAGGGCGCGATCGGGTGGCTCGTGGGGCCGGAGGGTCGCGGCGTCAACACGATCATCGAGATGGTGAACATGACCAGGCTCGATTGCGTCATCGGCTCGTCGACCGGAATGCGGGCGGCCACGCTACGCGCCGTGCACCACGCCCGTCATCGTAAGGCGTTCGGCGCGTTGCTCATCGATCAGCCGCTCATGCGCAACGTCCTCGCCGATCTCGTCGTCGAATCCGAGGCGGCCACCACCATGATGATGCGGCTTGCCGGAGCGACCGACCGCGCGGGTGGTGACGAACAGGAAGCGGCGCTGCGCCGGATCGCGCTGGCGGTCACCAAGTACTGGGTATGCAAGCGCGCCCCCGCGCACAGCGCCGAAGCCCTCGAATGCCTCGGCGGTAACGGCTACGCCGAGGAATCGGGCATGCCGCGGCTCTACCGGGAGGCGCCGCTGATGTCCATCTGGGAGGGTTCGGGCAACGTCGCAGCCCTCGACGCACTCCGCGCGATGGTCAAGCAACCCGACAGCGTCGAAGCATTCTTCTCCGAAGTCCGGTTGGCCGAGGGCGCCGACAGCCGGCTCGACGACGCGATCGCGCGCGTCGGCAAAGAACTCGCCGATTTCGAGAACATCGAATACCGGGCCCGACGCATCGTCGAACTCATGGCGCTGGTGTTGCAGGCAGCTCAACTGGTGCGGCACGGGCACCCCGCGGTGGCCGATGCGTTCTGCGCGAGCCGGCTCGATTCCGATTGGGGAATCGCACTGGGCACTCTGCCCACAGGGGTCGACACCGAAGGCATTCTGTCTCGAATCTGACCACGGCCGGGATCTGTTTCGGCACCTGACCGGCGCGAATATTCAAGGCATACTGGAGGTCAACGTCCCAGAAACGATTGCGGGTGGTGCCCGTCATGATCAGCAGCACACAGTGGCGGGGGTGGGGGGAAGACGTCGCGGTGGCGGTGACCGAATGCGCAGCACTCGGTGAAGCCGAAGAGCTCGTGCGGTCGGTGATCGAAGAGTCCGCGGCCGCATGCGACCTCCGACGCGGCGACGCGGAGATTCATACGGTGAACCTGGCGCAGGGCACACCGGTGCGGGTGAGCCCGAGGCTGGCGGCGCTCCTGAGGTCTGCACTGTGGGCTGCGCGGATGACCGACGGCGCGGTCGATCCTGTCGCGGGCGACGACGCGATACTCGACGAGAAATCCGTGCCTCCGATCCATCCGATCCCGCGCTATCTCGACGTGCAGCTCGACGACGAGACCGTGCTCGCACCGTGGGGTGCGAGCCTCGACATCACCGCCACCGCGCACGCCGACGTCACCGACAGGGCAGCAACGTCGGTCGCGACCGTGCTCGAATGCGGGGTGCTGGTGCAGATGGGCGCCACGATCGCGACCGCGGGGCACTGCCCCGCCGGCGGGTGGCAGGTGTCGCTGCCCGGCCACGGCATCGTCGAGCTGCCGACGGGAGCCGCGATGAGTTCGCGGACGTCGGCCGCCGGCGAGCAACGATGGGGCACGATCACCGTCATCGCAGCGGACGCAGTGTGGGCCGATGCTGCCGCGGCGACGGCCCTGCATCGGGGGATCGGGGCGATATCGTGGCTCGAGCAGTACGAACTGGCGGGCCGCCTCATCGATTCGAGAGGCCGGGTCCACACGACGTCGACGTGGTCGGATCCGCGTGCGGCGTGAGCTCGGTCAGCTCTTCCGCATGCGGTGATACGTCCGGATCAGGGCGTCGGTGGACGCGTCGCCCGCGGAGATCGTGTCTTCGCTCTCCAACGCAGGTTGTAGTGCCGTGGCCTGTACCTTCCCCAACTCGACGCCCCACTGGTCGAACGAATCGATACCCCACACCACCCCCTGTACGAACACCTGGTGCTCGTACAGCGCGATGAGCTGGCCGAGTGTGGACGGCGACAACTGCGGTGCGAGGATCGTCGTGGACGGCCGATTTCCGGGCATCACCTTGTGCGCTATCAGCTCGTCCGCGGTGCCTTCGGCGCGGATCTGTTCGGCAGATTTCCCGAACGCCAGCACCTTCGATTGCGCAAGCATGTTCGCCATCAGCGTCGCCTGCATCGATCCGGTGCCGTCGCGGCCCGGGAGGTCCACCAGTGCCCGCGCGAACCCGATGAAGTCGGCGGGCACCAGGTGGGTGCCCTGATGAAGTAGCTGATAGAACGCGTGTTGCCCGTTCGTGCCCGGTTCGCCCCAGAAGATCTCACCGGTCGCGTAGTCGACGGCAGACCCGTCGATACGCACCGACTTGCCGTTCGACTCCATCGTCAGCTGCTGTAGGTATGCCGGAAACCGCACCAGGTCATTGGCATACGGAAGCACGGCCCGCGACTGGGCGCCGAGGAAACTCGTGTACCACACCCCCAGAATCCCGAGCAGGATCGGAGCGTTCTCCTGTGGCGGCGCCGTGCGGAAATGAGTGTCCATCGTGTGGAAGCCGGCGAGGAACTCAGCGAACCGATCGCGGCCGATCGCGCACATCACGCACAGCCCGATCGCCGAATCCACCGAGTATCGGCCCCCGACCCAGTCCCAGAACCCGAACATGTTCGCGGGATCGATCCCGAACTCGACGACCCGTTCACGATGCGTCGAGACGGCCACGAAATGCGACGCCACCGCCTCGTCTCCGAGCGCGGCGACCAGCCAGCGTCGCGCGGCCGTGGCGTTCGACAGGGTTTCGAGTGTCGAGAAGGTCTTCGATGCCACCACGAACAGCGTCGATGCGGGATCGAGGCCGGTGAGCACCGCCGTCAGATCAGCGGGGTCCACATTCGACACGAACCGCACCTCGGGGCCGTCGGCGTAGTGGCGCATCGCGCGGGTGACCATCACCGGCCCGAGGTCGGAGCCGCCGATACCGATGTTGACGACCGTCGCGATCTTTTCGCCCGTCGCGCCACGCCACCCGCCCGAACGCACTCGATCGGTGAACTCACCCATCGCGGTCAGTACCTCGTGGACCTGTGCGGTCACGTCCTCACCGTCGACGACCAGCGACGAATCGCGGGGGAGTCGCAGGGCGGTGTGCAGGACGGAGCGGTCTTCGGTGACGTTGATGCGCTCCCCGGCGAACATCGCGTCCCGTCGGTCTTCGACCCGCGCTACCCGCACCAGCCCGAGCAACAACTCGAGGGTCCGGTCGGTGATCCGGTGCTTGCTGTAGTCGATCGACAGATCGCCCGCGGTGGTGGACATTCGCGTGGCACGCTGAGGGTCCTGCTCGAAGAGGTCCCGCAGGTGTATCGACTCCACCTCCGCCCGATGCGCAGCGAGTTCCTGCCATTCGACCGTGGCGGTGATGTCGATCATGTCAGAAGACTAGCCCTCACCAGCGGTTACTGCCGGGTTGCTGACGGGCCGTGTCCTATCAAGCATTATGAGGAAATGGACACCGCAGAGTTGATCCGTTCCGTTCCCACAGACCTGTTTCTCGGCGGCCGTTGGATACCCGCCGAGGGCGGCAACACCTTCGCCGTCCGCGACCCCGCCACCGGAGACGAACTGACCCGGGTGGCGGATGCCTCGCCCGGCGACGCCGCCGCAGCCCTCGATGCGGCGGTGGCCGCAGGGCCCGACTGGGCGGCGACCCCTCCGCGGCAGCGCGGCGAGATCCTGCGGAGTGCGTTCGAGAAGGTCACCGCCCGCGCCGACGACTTCGCGCACCTCATGTCGCTCGAGATGGGCAAAGCACTACCCGAGAGCCGATCCGAAGTCGCCTACGGCGCCGAGTTCCTGCGGTGGTTCTCCGAGGAAGCCGTCCGCATCCCCGGCCGCTACACCCAGGCGCCGGCCGGGACCGGACGCATCCTCGTCACCAAGCAGCCGGTGGGTCCGTGCCTCGCGATCACCCCGTGGAACTTCCCACTCGCGATGGGCACCCGCAAGATCGGTCCCGCCTTCGCTGCCGGATGCACCATGCTCGTCAAACCCGCTTCCGAGACCCCACTGACGCTGCTGCTGCTCGCAGAGATCTTCGCCGAAGCAGGACTGCCCGAGGGCGTGCTGTCCGTGCTCCCGACATCCCACGCGAGCGCCGTCACCGGGCCGCTCCTGGAAGACACACGGCTGAGGAAGCTCACCTTCACCGGATCGACCGGGGTGGGTCGCGCGCTCGCCGAAACCGCAGGCCGCTCACTGCTTCGCACATCACTCGAACTCGGCGGCAACGCGCCGTTCCTGGTGTTCGACGACGCCGACCTCGACGCCGCCGTCGAGGGCGCAGTGGCCGCGAAACTGCGCAACGGCGGCGAGGCCTGCACGGCAGCGAACCGATTCCACGTCGCGAACTCCGTGAAGGAAGAATTCGTCACCAAGCTGGCCGAACGGATGTCGGCATACCGCATGGGCCCGGGCACCCACCCGGACACGACACTCGGGCCCCTGATCAACGAAGCCCAGCGGAACACCGTCGTCGAACTCGTCGACGATGCCATCTCGGCCGGCGCGCGCATACGCCTCGGCGGACAGGTGCCGGACGGTCCGGGTTGGTTCTATCCCGCGACGGTGATCGACGACGTACCGCAGCGCGCCCGCATCCTGCGCGAGGAAGTGTTCGGGCCGGTCGCCGCGATCAGCGGATTCGACACCGAGGACGAAGCGATCGCCGCGGCGAACGCCACGGAGTACGGATTGGCGGCGTACGTCTTCACCAACGACCTCGACCGAGCGTTGCGCCTGTCGGATGCGATCGAGTCGGGCATCCTGGGCGTCAATCGGGGAGTGGTCTCCGACGTCGCGGCGCCGTTCGGTGGCGTCAAGGACTCAGGACTCGGTCGGGAAGGCGGCAGTGAAGGGATCGAGGAGTACCTCGACACGAAGTACATCGCCCTGCAGTGACCGACGGGGCCTTGAAGTGACCGACGGCTCGGGGCGCCTGCTAGTGGCCGAGGCGTCCCCGGCCGAGGCGCAGCAGCAGCATCGCCAGCGTGTGGCCTTCCTGACCCAGCTCGCTGAAACGCTCGAGTACTTTCATCTCGCGGCTGTGGACGAGCCTGGTGCCACCGGAAGCCATGCGAGTGCGACCGATCAGACGGGACACCTCGGCGCGACGCTTGACTGCGGCCAGAATCTCCGCGTCGAGGCGGTCGATCTCCTGGCGGAGCTTGTCGATCTCGGCCTCGGAGGTGGGCACGGGGTCGGCGGCGGCACCGTTCGGAGTGGCGGTACCGCCGGTCAGCGAAGCGTCGATGTTCGTACTCATGTCGTCTCCTCGAGTCAGCTCTGAAATCGTCCGAGAATCGGGGTCTGTTACCCGGATCGGGAAACGTCGGTGGTCGAGACGCGGAACCGACCGTGTGCGCGCAGCTCGGCCGAACGAAGGACACATGACATAGCGTCCAGTTTGCCACCCGTACACCGAGCGGCCAAGTCGGATTCGATGTCCGACCCGTCCGGTAGTTTTAGAAGACGATGAACACTCCTGCAGCGCTCGCCCATTCGCTCCCCGCTTCCGACGCCCTTCTCGAGGGCCTCAACCCGCAACAGCGGGAAGCGGTCACCCACGAAGGGGCTCCGCTGCTCATCGTCGCGGGAGCGGGTTCGGGCAAAACCGCTGTGCTCACCCGCCGTATCGCATATCTGCTGGCCGAGCGCGGTGTCACCCCCGGGCAGGTGCTCGCCATCACCTTCACCAACAAGGCCGCGGCCGAGATGCGCGAGCGTGTGGCGGGGCTCGTCGGGCCGCGCGCGCATTCGATGTGGGTCTCGACGTTCCATTCGAGCTGCGTGCGGATCCTGCGCGCGCAATCCGCGTTGCTGACCGGCATGAACTCCAACTTCACGATCTACGACTCCGACGATTCCCGTCGTCTGCTGACGATGATCGCCAAGGATCTCGAGCTCGACACCAAGAAGTACTCCGCCAGGCTGCTCGCCACCCAGATCTCGAACCTGAAGAACGAGCTGATAGGTCCTGAGGAAGCCGCTGCGACCGCAGGATCCGATCCCGCTCCGCTCCCGAAGATCGTTGCGAGTGTGTACGCGCAGTATCAGAGGCGGTTGCGCGCGGCCAACGCATTCGACTTCGACGACCTCATCGGTGAGACGGTCGCACTTCTGCAAGCTCATCCGCAGGTCACCGAGTATTACCGCCGTCGCTTCCGTCACGTTCTCGTAGACGAATACCAGGACACCAACCACGCGCAATACGTGCTCGTGCGTACTTTGGTCGGCGACCCCGACGAACCGGGCGATGTCGCACCGAGCGAGTTGTGCGTGGTGGGCGACGCCGATCAGTCGATCTACGCGTTCCGAGGCGCGACGATCCGCAACATCGAGGAGTTCGAGCGCGACTATCCCCAGGCTCGCACCATTCTTCTGGAGCAGAACTACCGCTCGACACAGAACATCCTGTCCGCCGCGAACGCCGTCATCTCCCGCAACACGGGCCGACGGGAGAAGCGACTGTGGACCGACGCGGGAACGGGTGAGGCGATCACCGGCTACGTGGCCGACAACGAGCACGACGAAGCCCGGTTCGTCGCCTCCGAGATCGACCGGCTGGTCGACACCGGCGAGGTCAAGTACTCCGATATCGCCGTGTTCTACCGCACCAACAATGCTTCCCGGCCTTTCGAAGACGTGTTCATCCGTCACGGTGTGCCCTACAAGGTGGTCGGGGGAGTGCGGTTCTACGAGCGCAAGGAAGTGCGCGACGCGGTCGCGTACCTCAAGGCGCTCGACAACCCCCACGACACGGTGAGCCTGCGCCGTATCCTCAACACCCCGCGCCGCGGCATCGGCGATCGTGCCGAGGCGTGCGTCGCCGTGCACGCAGAACGGTACGGCGTGAGTTTCGGGCAGGCGCTGCTCGATGCCGCGGAGGGCAATGTCGCGCTGTTGAACACGCGCGCGCAGAAGGCAATTGCGGGCTTCGTCGATATGCTCGACGACCTGCGAACGATGTTGAGCGAGACCGACGCCGACGGAAATGACGCGGTCGACATCGGCGACGTCGTCGAGGCGATCATCGAACGCAGCGGTTACCGCGCCGAACTTACCGCCAGCGATGATCCCCAGGACGGCACTCGCCTCGACAACATGCATGAACTTGTCAGCGTGGCAAGGGAGTTCAGCTCGGATGCCCGCAACGCCGCCGGGGTGGTCGATCCTGAACTCGAGGAGGGCGAACCCGCGCCCGGCTCGCTGGCCGCATTCCTCGAGAAGGTGTCGCTGGTCGCGGATGCAGATCAGCTTCCCGACAACGACGCCGGCGTCGTCACGCTCATGACACTGCACACCGCGAAGGGGCTGGAGTTCCCAGTGGTGTTCGTAACCGGCTGGGAAGACGGCCAATTCCCGCACATGCGTGCGCTCGGCGACCCGGCCGAACTGTCCGAGGAGCGACGCCTCGCGTACGTGGGTATCACCCGCGCGCGGCGTCGCCTCTACCTGTCGCGCGCGATACTGCGCTCGGCATGGGGGCAGCCGGTCACCAACCCGGAATCGCGTTTCTTGCAAGAGGTTCCGCAGGAGCTCATCGATTGGCGTCGGGCCGATCCGGGTCCGGCGCGTGGACAGTCCATCGGGTCGGGCACCGGGTCTCGCTTCTCCGCCGGCGAATCACGTTCGGCGACTCCGAGTTTCGGAGCGGCACGCGGGCGCAACAATCATCTGGTGCTTGCCGTGGGCGACCGCGTTACCCACGACAAGTACGGCCTGGGGACGGTGCTCGAAACCAAGGGGTCCGGGCCCACCGCGACGGTGGTCATCGATTTCGGAAGCGCAGGTAAGGTGCGGCTGATGCTGGTCGGCGGTGTGCCGATGACCAAGCTCTGAGAAAAATTGCGGCGCCGCGGCCGGCGGGGTACTCACGCGGAGTGGCGACGCCGTGGCGCAGTCCGAAAGCGCCGGAGAGTGCTCTGCTCAGTCGACGTTCTGGCCGAGGGCGATGCCTCGTGTCGCGAGCCACGGAATGGGGTCGATCTTGTCGACGCCGTTCAGGTGAACCTCGAAGTGCAGGTGGGGGCCGGTGGAGAATCCGCGGTTGCCCATGGTGGCGATCTGATCGCCCGCCATGACTTTCTGGCCGACGGTGACGAGCGAGTCGTTGATATGCCCGTACACGGTGACGGTGCCGTCCGCGTGGAGCAGGCGGATCCACATGCCGAAGCCCGAAGCCGGACCGGAGTCGATGACCTCGCCGTCGGCGACCGCGAGGATCGGGGTGCCGATCGGGCCTGCGATGTCGACACCCGCGTGCAGGGTGCCCCAGCGAGCTCCGAAATTCGAGGTGAACGCGCCGATGGCAGGCAGGGCGAACAGGGGACGGCGGGCGGCTTCTTCGCGCGCTGCCCGTTCCTCGCTGAAACGCTGGCCCTTGGCGAGCAGGTTGGAGAACTGAGACAGATCGTTGGGATCTGCGATGTTGAGAACCTGGGGTGCCTGTGACGGCGCTGCGCCGTTGCTCGCGGAATCGGAGGCGAACTGGGCTGCCTGCGGCACGGCCGTCGCGGTGAGGGTGTTCGCGTTCGAGGTGTCGGCGGCGAGTGCGATCTCGGAGGTCTCGGGGCTCGAACCGGAAGTGCTGGTCGCGGCCTGTCCTGCGGCGACGACGGCACCGGCGGCGACCGCGAAGACCGCTGCGCGACCCTTGAGTGCGGTAGGGGGAGTGGGGATGCGGTGGGCACCCGTACGCGGCGCGGGGGAGTTGACGTTCTCGACCGGCTCGCTGCCGTAGTAGGTGGGTTGTGCCTTACCGGTGTTGCGGAAGTCGGTATCGACGAAGTGCTGGGTATCCGACGAACTCCAGGGGTCCCAGGCGTCGTCGGGGGTGGTGGAGCGGCGAGCGGGGCTGCCGGTGATCTGGCTGCCTGGACGCATGCCGTCCTCCTTCGTCGTGACCTCATCGTTACTCGAGCTGGAGGTGACGGTAACGAAACGGTCGCGTAGGTGGCAAGCCGTAGGCCCGAAGCGGGCGCTTATGTGACCGGCATCACAGGTTGGACCTGGGCGGATCCGGTCATTCCCCCCAGGTCACGAATTCAAACCTTCGGCGGGTGCGGAGATCGCGAACGTGATCGCCGGGTGTCCTTCAGGCCTGTGCGCGCGATCACCTGAACCCGCTCCGGGTGCCGGTCGCCATGCGGTCTCGGCCACCTGTCATTCTGGTTCGGGTGGTCCTCTCGGTTGTCGTACAACTGCCTTCCCGGAGGTAACCCCCGTGAGGTAGTGCGAGGCCTGCGGAACCCGTGATGTGTGCCACAGAGTGCGGGCGCAGTCGTTTCGTAGGTCGTCCGAGAAACTAGAGTCCGAAATCGGCCCGCTCAATACCCCCGAGCGGGCGAGAACGCAGACGAGACGGTGAGCAGATGGATCTCTTCGAATACCAGGCGAAGGAACTCTTCGCCAAGCATGACGTGCCGACATCGGCCGGCCGTGTGACCGACACCGTCGCCGGTGCCCGCGAGATCGCCGAGGAAATCGGCAAGCCCGTGATGGTCAAGGCGCAGGTCAAGGTCGGTGGCCGTGGTAAGGCCGGCGGCGTGAAGTACTCCGCGACCGCAGACGACGCGCAGACCCACGCCGAGAACATTCTCGGCCTCGACATCAAGGGTCATATCGTCAAGAAGCTGCTGGTTGCAGAGGCGAGCGAGATTGCGGAGGAGTACTACATCTCCTTCCTGCTCGACCGCACCAACCGCACCTACCTGGCGATGTGCTCGGTCGAGGGTGGCATGGAGATCGAAGAGGTCGCCGCCACGAAGCCCGACCGCCTGGCGAAGATCGCCGTCGACGCCGTCAAGGGCGTCGACCTCGCATTCGCGCGCGAGATCGCAGAGAAGGGCCACCTGCCCGCCGAGGTCCTCGACGCCGCGGCTGTGACCATCCAGAAGCTGTGGGAGGTCTTCATCAAGGAAGACGCTCTCCTCGTCGAGGTCAACCCCCTCGTCCGTACGCCCGACGACCAGATCCTCGCCCTCGACGGCAAGGTCACCCTGGACGCGAACGCCGACTTCCGTCAGCCCGGCCACGCCGAGTTCGAGGACAAGGACGCGACGGATCCGCTCGAGCTCAAGGCCAAGGAGAACGACCTCAACTACGTCAAGCTCGACGGCGAGGTCGGAATCATCGGCAACGGCGCAGGCCTGGTCATGTCGACCCTGGACGTCGTCGCCTACGCAGGCGAGAAGCACGGCAATGTCAAGCCGGCCAACTTCCTCGACATCGGTGGCGGTGCCTCCGCTGCAGTCATGGCTGCCGGACTCGACGTCATTCTGAACGACGCGCAGGTCAAGAGCGTGTTCGTGAACGTCTTCGGTGGCATCACCGCGTGTGACGCGGTCGCCAACGGCATCGTCGGTGCGCTGAAGACTCTGGGCGACGAGGCCAACAAGCCGCTCGTCGTGCGCCTGGACGGCAACAACGTCGACGAGGGTCGGCGCATCCTCGCCGAGGCCGCTCACCCGCTGGTCACGGTCGTCGCAACAATGGACGAGGCTGCCGACAAGGCTGCCGAGCTCGCCTTCGCCGCGAAGTAAGGGACACACAGAACAATGGCAATCTTCCTGACCAAGGATTCCAAGGTCATCGTCCAGGGCATCACCGGCGGCGAGGGCACCAAGCACACCGCGTTGATGCTCAAGGCAGGCACCCAGGTCGTCGGTGGCGTGAACGCCCGCAAGGCAGGCACCACGGTCTCGCACACGGACAAGGACGGCAACGCCGTCGAGCTGCCCGTCTTCGGCACCGTCGCGGAGGCCATGAAGGAGACCGGCGCGGACGTCTCGATCGCGTTCGTTCCCCCAGCCTTCTCCAAGGACGCCATCGTCGAGGCCATCGACGCCGAGATCCCGCTGCTCGTCGTCATCACCGAGGGCATCCCGGTGCAGGACTCCGCGTACGCGTGGGCCTACAACGTCGAGAAGGGCAACAAGACCCGGATCATCGGCCCCAACTGCCCCGGCATCATCACCCCCGGTGAGGCGCTCGTCGGCATCACCCCGGCAAACATCGCAGGCAGCGGCCCGGTCGGCCTGGTTTCGAAGTCCGGCACCCTGACCTACCAGATGATGTTCGAGCTCCGTGAGTACGGCTTCTCGACCGCCATCGGCATCGGCGGCGACCCGGTCATCGGCACCACCCACATCGACGCCATCGAGGCGTTCGAGAAGGATCCCCAGACCAAGGTCATCGTGATGATCGGCGAGATCGGTGGCGACGCCGAAGAGCGCGCAGCCGACTACATCAAGGCCAACGTCACGAAGCCGGTCGTCGGCTACGTTGCGGGCTTCACCGCTCCCGAAGGCAAGACGATGGGCCACGCAGGCGCAATCGTCTCCGGCTCGTCGGGCACGGCGCAGGCCAAGAAGGACGCTCTCGAAGCTGCAGGCGTCAAGGTCGGCAAGACGCCGTCCGAGACCGCTGCACTCGCGCGCGAGATCCTCGCATCGCTCTGAGCTTGTAGCGCCTGAGCAGATTCACCGCGGCGCCCACCCGGACCACACGGCCGGGAGGGCGCCGCGTGCTCGTTTCGACCACTCGCCGTTCCTACCGGTCGATCCACTCGGTGCCCGCCGGTTCGAGCTCGCCTGCACCCGAGGTCAGCGAGGCCACCAGGCCTTCGAGCTCGGCCGCATCGCCCGCCACCGTGAACTCCACCCGGTCGGTGTAGACGACGTCGAGCACCGCCACGCCGCGCCCCCGCAGTTCTGCTTCGAGTCGCCCGGCGTCGGCATGCCCGACATCGAAGGTGAACCGCTCACGTTTTTGTCGTTCGACGAGCGCGGCGGTGTCCAGCGCCGTCGACACCGCCCCGGAGTAAGCGCGCACCAGACCTCCAGCGCCGAGTTTGATACCGCCGAACCAGCGCGTGACCACCACGACAATGTTCACGAGGTCGCGGTGGTGCAGCACCTGCAGCATCGGGACGCCGGCTGTGCCGCCGGGCTCGCCGTCGTCGCTCGACCGTTCCGCCCGTTGGGCCTGGTCGTCGCCCACGACGAATGCCCAGCAGTGGTGACGGGCATCCGGATACAGACGACGTTGTTCCTCCACGAAACCGGCGGCGTCGCCGGTCGAGTCGACCCGCCGTAGCGCGGCGAGGAAGCGCGAATGCTTCACCTCCGTTTCCACGACGACGTCGGATCCGAGCGCGAGTGTGTGCGGCATGGCCACCATTCTGGCGTCGGGTGCATAGGGTGGTGATCAGCGACCGACTACTGCAGGAGGATCGATGTCATACCCCAGCGGCCCATCCGTCCAGAGCAAGGTTGTGCCGTTGCTGTTACCGATCGGCGTGGCGGTGCTCGGCCTCGTGAATTTCATCGTCGGACTCGCCCCGTACGTGAGGATCACGTTCGGCTCGTTCGTGTCGTTGTCGTCGTTCGACTTCGGGTTTGCGGTCGTGCCGCTGGCGTTTCTGCTGTTCGGCGGTGGTTGCGCGGCGCTGTCCTTGCTGCCCGGCCAGGATCTACGTGCTACAGCGGTCGTCGCGTCGGGGGTCGGATTCGTGACGTCGCTGTTCCAGCTGTTCCACCTGCCTCAGGACACCGGCATCGCCTGGGGCGGCGTGACGATTCTCGTCCTCGGTCTCCTGCAGACGGCGCTTGCGGTGTTCGCGCTGCTCTTCGGTATCGGAGTGCTGGTGCCGGGGCAGCGATCCGCCCCGCAGGGCGTGTACGGGCAGGGCTTCCAGCCGCAACCCTTCCAGCAGGGTGCACCCCAGCAATCTCCGGCCGGCCAGTTCGGCGCGCAAACTCCCGGGCAGGGATACGGCACCCAGGGGTTCGGCACGCAGGGGATCGGAACTCAGGGGATCGGGACTCAGGGGACTGGAACTCAACAGTTCGGAGCTCAGCAGTTCGCGGCCCAGCAACAGTTCGGTGCGCAACAGGCCGGCCAGGCCCAGTACCCGGGGATGCAGCATTACCAGGGCCGGCAGGACACCTTTTCGGGACAGACACCCGGGCAGGCCCCCTACAGCGAGTACCTGCAGCCGTACGTGGCGGCACAGCGCGAGGCAGAGCAGTCCCACGATCCCGGGCAGTCCCACGATCCGGGACAGTCCCACGGCGCCGGACAGTCGCAGGACCCGACCCGGTCGCAGGAGACCGGGCCCGAACAGACCCGCGATACCGAGTCCGGTACATCGCCTGTGGCCGAGAACACCCCTGATGCGCCGACTCAGGTGTTCCGAGCACCCGACGACCAGCGGTGATCGGCGCGCCTGACGCCGTTGGCCGACAGGCGGTGCAACGATCGAGGTGATGACTTCGACGCTAGGCAGGCCAGTTCGGCACACACCCTCCGAGGACGACGGGATCGACTCGGAACGCTTCCGGATCTTGATCGCAGCGGCGGCGCGTGTTCCTGCGGTGACGATCGCCTTCGTCGCGACCGTCGTGGTGATCACAATGGTCGTGGCGAACAGCGATCTCACCGGGATCTACGCGGCGATCGCCGGTACGTGGCTGGCGCTGCACCAGGTGACCCTGACGATCGACGACACGTCGCTCGGCGTGCTCCCATTGCTGCCCACAGGGCTGATCGTGTGGCAGGCGGCGCGGGCGAGTGCCACGGCCGTGGATTCGATCATCGACCACACCGAACAGAATCTGACGCTGCAGGACGCGGCGCGGATCGTCGTCGCGACGCTCGCGGGCCCGATGATCGTGACCGTGATCGCCCTGGTCGTGATGCAGGACGCCGCGGGCGTGCTCCCGGTGACGACCCCCAACGCGGCCGCTGCCCTCGCCTGGGTGACCGGCCTGTATCTCCTGGCCGCCGTGTTGGGGATCGGTTCCCGGACGTGGCGTGTGGTGTGCGGGAGGTACGAAGTCCCCGAGTGGCTCGTCCTGTCGGTGCGCCCGGCGGTGCGAGCGCTCCTGAGCATGTTCGCGATGGGCGGTGTCCTCACGCTGGTGGGCATGGCGTTGTCGTGGACCACCATGGGCGACCTCCTCGAGCGCGGTGGGGGTGTCGTCGGTGTCCTCGGTCTGACGGTGCTGTCGGTTCTCTACCTCCCCAACGTGTTCTTGGGTGCCTCGTCGATCCTTGCCGGTAGCACCGTGCAGTTCGGTGACGTCCGATTGAGCCTGTTCGAGGCGAGCGGCGGCGACTTGCCTGCACTGCCCGTCCTCGCCGCGATTCCCGCCGGTCCTGCACTCGCGTTCTGGCCGGTGATGCTTGCTGTTCCCGCGACCGTCGGGGCTCTCGCGGGCCGGTTCGTCGCGCACCGTGTCCTGCAGGCACAGGCCGATGGCCTCCTGGTGCGCAGCTCCGACGCGTCGCTGACGCTTCTCGCGGCCGCCGCGCAGACCGGTGTCGCGATCGCGCTGCTGACCTGGGCGGCAGGTGGTCCGCTCGGGATCTTCGGGATCGTGGGGAGCAATTGGTGGCTCACGGGTGTCCTGGTCTTCGCGTGGGTCGGGCTGCTCGGGCTGATCACCGCGCAGTTGCTGATGTGGCGCGAAGGCAAGTTCGCGGCAGCGCAGGCCGCCGAGGAGGAGTACGACGACAACGAAGGCGAGTTCGACGACCTCGATGGCGACGACGGGGACGACTGGGACGACGAGGTCAAGGCGATCGAGGGCCCCGGCTCGGATACTGCGGATGACGGCGAGGAGACCGCCGATCCCGAAGATGCCCAGGACCCGGCCACCGACGATGAGATCCCCGATGACGAGGCCCCCGAAGACGAAGTCCTCGAAGCTCGGGATACCGACGGCGAAGCCGAGGACTCCGACGACCCGAACGTCATCGACGCAGAAGTCGTCGACCTCGAGGACGGCGAGTCGGACGGGCACGAGGAGGTCGAAGAAAAGCGTGGGAAGGACGGCGACTAGTCTCTGAGGCGGCCGCCTTTCCGGCCTGCCCCCTCGAGTTCCAGGAGTAGAGCGCTGACTGCCTCGCGTGACCAGCTGCCGCCCACCGCGCCCGCGCGGATCGTCGTCCTCGCTTCGGGCACGGGAAGTCTTCTGCGCTCGCTCATCGACGCGACTCTCACCGCCGACTACCCCGCGCGGATCGTTGCCGTCGGAGTAGACCGCGAGTGCGCCGCGCAAGAGCATGCCGCTGCTGCCGACATCCCGCACTTCAAAGCGACCCTGCGTGACTACGCCGACCGCGGCGAGTGGGATCGCGCCCTCACCGAGGCCGTCGCGAAACACGAACCCGATCTCATCGTCACCGCGGGCTTCATGAAGATCCTCGGCGCCGCGTTCCTCGAACGATTCGGTGGGCGCATCATCAACACGCATCCCGCTCTGCTGCCGTCGTTCCCCGGTGCGCACGCCGTCCCCGACGCGCTGGCCTACGGCGTGAAGGTCTCGGGGTCGACCGTGCACCTCGTCGACGGTGGCGTCGACACCGGGCCGATTCTCGCGCAGGAAACCGTGCCGGTCCTCGACGACGACGACGAGGCTGCCCTGCACGAACGCATCAAGGTTGTGGAACGACGCTTGCTGGTCGACGTTGTCGCCGCCGTCGCGACCCGTGGAGTTGTATCCGATGGACGAAAGGCCGTGATCCCCAGTGACCGAACGTAAGACTGTGCGCCGCGCACTGGTCAGCGTCTACGACAAGAGCGGACTGGTCGAGCTGGCGAGTGGGCTGCACGACGCGGGCGTCGAACTGGTGTCCACCGGCTCCACCGCCGCGACGATCGCCGGTGCAGGCGTGCCCGTGACCCGGGTCGAGGAGCTCACCGGGTTCCCCGAATGCCTCGAAGGCCGCGTCAAGACGCTGCACCCGCGCGTACACGCAGGCATCCTCGCGGACACCCGCAAGCAGGACCACCTCGACCAGATCGCCGATCTCGGGATCGAGGCGTTCGAGCTGGTGATCGTCAACCTGTATCCGTTCACGCAGACCGTTGCCTCGGGCGCGACCCCCGACGAGTGCGTCGAGCAGATCGATATCGGCGGCCCGTCCATGGTGCGTGCTGCTGCCAAGAACCACCCGTCGGTCGCGGTGGTCGTCGATCCTGCCGGCTACGGTGACGTCCTCGAGTCCGTCAAGGGCGGTGGGTTCACGCTGGCCCAGCGCAAGCGTCTTGCGGCGCAAGCCTTCCAGCACACCGCTGCATACGATGTCGCGGTTGCGAGCTGGATGAACGCCGGCTACGCGAACGGTGAGGTCATCGCAGAGGGCGACTCGCAGTTCCCCGCGTGGACAGGTGCGACGTGGGTCCGCGCGAATGTCTTGCGCTACGGCGAGAACCCGCACCAGGCCGCTGCGCTGTATGTGTCCGAGGACGGCGAGCCGGGTCTGGCGCAGGCCGAGCAGTTCCACGGCAAGGAAATGTCGTACAACAACTACCAGGACGCCGACGCTGCGTGGCGCGCTGCGCACGACCACAGCGAGCCGTGCGTCGCGATCATCAAGCATGCCAATCCGTGTGGCATCGCGATCGCCGACGATATCGCCGCCGCCCACCTCAATGCGCACGAGTGCGATCCGGTGTCGGCGTACGGTGGCGTGATCGCCGCGAACCGTGAGGTGAGCGTGAAGATGGCCGAGCAGGTCGCCGAGATCTTCACCGAGGTGATCATCGCCCCCGCCTACGCGGACGGTGCCGTCGAGGTGCTCTCCCGAAAGAAGAACATCCGCATCCTGCGCGCGGATTCGCCGAAGACCGCGCAGATCGAGATGCGTCAGATCTCCGGTGGTTTGCTTCTGCAGGAGCGCGACGCGCTCACCGCTGACGGAGATGCGCCGGCCAACTGGCAGCTCGCGTGCGGAGATCCGGCCGACGAGGCGACACTGCGCGATCTCGTATTCGCGTGGCGCACGGTTCGTGCCGTCAAGTCCAACGCGATCCTGCTGGTGTCCGGCGGGGCGACCGTCGGTGTCGGAATGGGCCAGGTCAACCGGGTCGATTCGTCTCGCCTCGCGGTGGCTCGTGCCGGGGACCGTGTCGTCGGTTCCGTCGCAGCATCCGACGCGTTCTTCCCGTTCGCGGACGGTCTTCAGGTGCTGACCGAGGCGGGCGTCAAGGCTGTGGTGCAGCCGGGCGGTTCGGTGCGCGACAACGATGTCATCGAGGCTGCTCGCGAAGCAGGTATCACCCTGTACTTGACGGGCGCCCGCCACTTCGCGCACTGATGTCGCGTTGACGGAGTCGTTCTCGCAGGGCTACCGCCCACTCGCAGTTGCCGTCTCAGGCAGCGTGCGGGTGGGCGGTGTGCTGTGCGGGAGCTTCTGCGGCGAGGACGCCGCGATCGTCGGCGATGACGAGGCGGGCGGCACCGCGATCGAGCAGCTTGCGGATGAGATCGGCAGCTTCTGCAGCTTTTTCTGCATCGACGTGGCTGAGATCGATCGTGATGGCGTGGCCTGTCAGATCGTCGGGCAGTGTCTTCGGGATCTCGCCGGTAGGGCTGAGTCGGAATTTCATGGTGTTCTCCTGTTGGAAGGGAAAGAAAAAGGCACCCGGGGCGATGTGCCCGGGTGCCGAGAGCGGAGTCGTCGAGGACTCTATTCTCGGGGTTTCCGCGGGGCTACGTGGAAGTGGAAGTAGGCGAACGGTACGGAGCGGCGCTTGCAGAACTGATACTGACGTTGCATCGGACCGTACCTTTCTTGTGTGTTCCATCGGGTTAACGGCAAACCATACACGAATTACGCGTAAGCGACATCCAAAATTCCCCGCGCGGTCCGGGGGCTTTGGTCAGAGCGACTTGATCCACTTCTCGAAACCGCTGGTGAATTCCTCGGAGTAGGGCAGATCGGCGACGTAGTCGGAGCCGGTGGACTGCTGCTCGCCGATGTCCTTGAGAACGTGGTTGGTGCGCTGCATGCGCAGCGACGTCAAGCGCGTGTGCACCAGCGCGGAATCGAGTGCGTCGACATCCTCGATACGGACCTGGATGTCTTTCGAGGAGACGGTCGTGAGGACGGGAAGATTGCCGTCGATCTGCGCGGCGAGCATCCGGGGATCGAGTGCGTCCTCCTCTGCGAGGGCCTTCGCGTTGGCCGAGACGAGACCGGCGTTGCGGAGCGGTTCGGGCAGGTCGTCGCTCAAGGTGCCGTCGGCGCGGAGCGACTCGACCGCACCGGCCAGCGCGAGACGCAGTTGATCGGCGACCTGAACGGGTAGCTGCCGCGCCGACACCACCGCGTCGAGCTGGGCATCGATTTGGGCGGTGAGCAGGTCGAGCAGGCGCACGGCCAGCGGCTCGAGGAGGCCGAGGCCCTTGATGTCGATGTCGGTGCGAGCGTTGTTCTGCGCGAGCGACAGGGCGATCAGCGCTCCCTCGCTGTGCCCGATGACGTACATCCGCGAGGAATCCACACCGCGTTGTCCTGCGAGGAAAGCCAGGGCATCGGAAGCGGCATCGATGAATGTCGAGAACCCGAGATCGGCGACGTCCTCGACGTCGTAGGGGCCGAGGCCCGTGGTGCCGCTGCCGAGCTTGTCGTAGCGCAAGCTTGCGAATCCGTTGTCTTCGAGGACGTCGGCGAGGTGCCGGAGAGTGCCGATCTTCCCCGGGAGCAGGGCACTGTCGCCGTTGCGATCGGTGGGGCCGCTGCCCGCGAGCAACAGCACCGCCGGCACCGCTCCCTTGATCGAGACGGGGATGCGCATGCTGCCGTGCAGGGTCACATCGCCGCTGGAAAAGGTGATCTCGGTGTCCGACATGTCATTTGTCTATCAGAAGGGCACCCCTTGGTGGACACTCAGGCCGTTCCGGCGGACCGCGCGCGTCGCATCCGGCCGTATCCTTTGAATCCGAGCCAGCCGAACAAGATCAACAAAGGGATCACCAGCAGCGGCAGGACCAGCGAGATCAGTGACGTCACGAACGACGCCACGCTGTCGATTACCGACAACACCGGATTACCGACGCCCGCAGTTGTGGCGGTACTCACGGCGCGCGTTCCGGTCTGTGCCGTGCTCACCGCGAGCGCAGTGGGCGCGCCGACGACGATCCCGGCGATCGCCGCCCACGCCGGATCGAGGTTGCTGAGCGCTGCCCATGCCACGAGTGCTCCCGCAATCGGGCGGGTGACCGTACCGGCCAGAGACAACGCATTGTCGACGAACGGGATCAGATCGGCGAGCACTTCTGTGACCGTCGCGATCGTGAGCGCCGTCAGTGCAGCGGTAGAACCGACCCACGACATCGAGTCGCCCACGACGATGCCGAAGAGTTCGAAGTGCACCGCAGCGCTCAACATCAGCAGCGGGAGGAATGTGCGCAACCCGGTCGCGGCGGCAAGGCCGAGTCCGAGCAGCACCGCCAGGAGCCAGGTGTCCATGAGCGGCAGTGTATGCGCGAGGCCACACGTTGCCTGTCGTTTCGTTCGCTCGATACGGGAGGGGGTGCCGAAACGACGCGACGGTCGTACCTTGGGTGGGGTGACCTCTCCCACATCCCGCCCGTCCACTCTCGGTGAGCTGCGCGCGTCCGGACACGTGCAGCGTTCCGTCAAGGACGAGATCAGACAGAACCTGCTCACTGCGCTGCGCGACGGCACCGACCCGTGGCCCGGCATCGTCGGGTTCGACGACACCGTGGTCCCGCAGCTCGAGCGGGCACTGCTCGCAGGCCACGATGTGGTGCTGCTCGGTGAACGAGGCCAGGGCAAGACCCGCCTGCTGCGCACCCTCCCGCTGCTCCTCGATGAATGGACACCCGTGATTGCCGGCTCGGAGCTCGGCGAGCACCCCTACGAGCCGATCACGCCTGCCTCCATCCGGCGCGCCGCCGAACTCGGTGACGACCTTCCCGTCGCGTGGCGGCACCGCAGCGAACGGTACGCAGAAAAGCTGGCGACCCCGGACACATCCGTTGCCGACCTCGTGGGCGATGTCGATCCCGTCAAGGTCGCCGAGGGGCGCAGCCTCGGCGATCCCGAGACCATCCATTTCGGTCTGGTACCGCGGTCGCACCGCGGCATCGTCGCCGTCAACGAGCTGCCCGATCTTGCCGAACGCATCCAGGTGTCGTTGCTGAACGTGATGGAGGAACGCGACATCCAAGTGCGCGGCTACACCATCAGGCTCCCGCTCGACGTACTGCTCGTCGCGAGCGCCAACCCGGAGGACTACACGAACCGCGGACGCATCATCACACCGCTCAAGGACCGCTTCGGCGCAGAGATCCGCACCCACTACCCGATGGAACTCGACGACGAGGTCGCGGTCATCCGACAGGAAGCCGAACTACAGGCCCGTGTTCCCGGTTTCCTCCTCGAGATTCTGGCTCGCTTCACCCGGCTGCTGCGCGAGTCGACGTCCGTCGACCAGAGGTCCGGAGTGTCCGCGCGGTTCGCGGTCGCGGGAGCCGAGACCGTTGCTGCCGCGGCCGTGCGTCGCGGTGCTGTTCTCGGAGAGGACGACCCGGTCGCGCGCCCCGTCGATCTCGGCACCGTCGTCGAGGTACTGCGCGGCAAGGTCGAATTCGAGTCCGGCGAGGAAGGGCGCGAATTCGAGGTACTCGACCACCTACTGCGCCGCGCGACCGCCGAGACCGCCCGCGCACGCCTGGCCGGTATCGACCTAGCCCCGCTCGTCTCTGCCGTCGAACAGGGTGAGCCCGTCGTGACGGGGGAACGGATCACGGCGAAGGTGCTGCTCGACGAACTACCCGAACTGCCGGTGCTCGACGACGTCGCCGATCGTCTCGGTGCGAGCGACCCGGGAACGCGTGCGTCCGCGATCGAACTCGCACTCGAGGGGCTCTATCTTGCGCGCCGGATCGCAAAGGACACCGGCGACGACGGCGCGGCGGTGTACTCCTGATGAGTCGGGCGGCTCGCTACGGTCCGTACCACGGCGGTGATCCACTCGCCCCGCCCGTGGATCTGCGCGACGCGCTCGCTTCGATCGGCGACGATGTCCTCGCCGGTAGTTCGCCGCGACAGGCGCTGCGTGAACTGCTCCGCCGCGGGCAGGGCCCGATGCGGGGCCTGGACAAACTTGCAGCGCAGGCGAACCGGCGTAGGCGTGAGCTGCTCGACCGCAACAATCTCGACGGAACTCTGCGGGAAGTGCGTGAGCTGCTGGACAAGGCTGTCCTCGAAGAGCGGAAGACGCTCGCACGCGCCCTCGACGACGATGCGCGCTTCTCGGAGATGCGCATGGAGGAACTCCCGGGCTCGACCGCGCAGGCCGTACAGGAACTGGCCGACTACGACTGGCGGAGCACCCAGGCGCGCGAGGACTACGAGAAGATCCGCGATCTGCTGGGCCGGGAGATGCTCGACCAGCGGTTCGCGGGCATGAAACAAGCGCTCGAAGGCGCGACCGACGAAGACCGGCAGCGCATCGCCGAGATGCTCGCAGACCTCAACGACCTGCTCGACAAGCACTCCCGTGGCGAGGACACACCGGAGGACTTCGAACAGTTCATGGCCGAGCACGGCGACTTCTTCCCGGAGAATCCGCAGAACGTCGAGGAACTGCTCGACTCGCTGGCGCAACGTGCCGCTGCGGCGCAGCGACTGCGCAATTCGTTGACACAGGAACAGCGCGACGAACTCGACGCACTGGCTCAACAGGCGTTCGGTTCCCCCGATCTCATGCAGCAACTCGATCGTCTCGACGGTAATCTGCGTGCGGCCCGGCCCGGTGAGGACTGGACGGGTTCGCAGCGATTCCGCGGCGACGAGGGCATGGGTCTCGGGGAAGGCACCGGTGCGCTGCAGGAGATCTCGGAACTCGACCAGCTCGCCGAGCAGTTGTCGCAGCAGTATGCGGGTGCGTCGCTGGACGACATCGATCTCGATGCCCTCGAACGTCATCTCGGCCCGGAAGCTGCCGCAGATGCGCGGACGCTCGCCGAACTCGAAAAGGAACTGCAGAAGCAGGGGTACTTCGATCGTGCCGCCGATGGGCAGTGGCGTCTGTCGCCCAAGGCCATGCGGCAACTCGGGCAGCACGCGCTACGCGATGTGATGAACCGTCTCTCGTCGCGGGGCGGACAACGCGAGACGCGGCGCGCGGGGGCGATGGGGGAACCGACCGGAGCGGCGCGGTCGTGGGAATTCGGCGACACCGAACCGTGGGATGTCGTGCGCACGTTGACCAATGCGACGCTGCGCGACCCGGGCGTGCCCGTCCGGATGACGGTGTCGGACGTCGAAGTGGTCGAGACGGAACAGCGGGCACAGGCAGCGGTTGCGCTTCTCGTCGACACCTCGTTCTCCATGGTCATGGACGGGCGGTGGGTGCCGATGAAGCGCACCGCCCTCGCGCTGAATCATCTCGTGTCGACCCGTTTTCGCGGTGATGCACTGCAGCTCATCGCGTTCGGTCGGCACGCGCGCGTGGTCACAGCCCCCGAACTCGCAGGATTGGACGGCGTCTACGAACAGGGCACCAATCTGCATCACGCACTGTTGCTCGCCGGACGGCATCTGCGACGTCATCCGAACGCGCAGCCGGTGGTGCTCGTGGTCACCGACGGCGAACCGACCGCGCACCTGGAACCGGATGGGTATGCGGCGTTCGACTATCCGCCCAGCGCGCGGACCCTCGGGCTGACCGTGCGCGAGCTCGACCATCTCGCAAAAATCGGTGCGCAGGTGACGATCTTCCGGCTCGGCGACGATCCCGGGCTCGCCCGGATCGTCGACCGGATGGCCCGTCGCGTGGCGGGCCGGGTGGTCGCCCCGGATCTCGACGGTCTCGGTGCTGCGGTGGTGGGCAACTACGTACGGATGCGTCGCAGGTAGGTGCGGGCTGTCAGCGCAGCGCCCGCCACGTGGAGGTGGCTGCTGTGGACAACAACGCGGCCGTCACCCAGAACACCGACGCCACCCCCGCAACCCCGGCGACCGCGCCCGCCGCGAGCGGCACCACGACCTGCCCGAGGCGGTTTCCCGTCAACCGCACCGCGAGCGCCGATGCCCGATCCGACGGTTCCACCAGTTCGACCACCCATGTCATCGTCAGTGGTTGACCCACGCCCCAGAACACCCCGCATACCGCGAGCAGCAGACCGATCACCCACGGGTTCGGCACCACGGGAATCAGCGCGACCGGCACGATCGTGCCCGCGGTCGCGGACAACAGCAGTCGGCGTCGCGGGATACGGCGCAGCGCCCACGGCAGCAGCGCCCGGGAGACGATCGATGCGACCGTCCGTGCGGTGAGCAGCACCGATACGAGCAGAACCCCGAAACCGAACTGCTCTCCGAGCAGCGGCAGGTACACGACGACGAGGTCGACGGAGGCCAGCACGATCAGGCTCGACAGCATCGCCGGCTTCATTCCGGGTGTGGCGAGCATCGAGCGCACCGACTGGGGTGGGCCGTCGTCTGCGGTGCGCCCGGAACCGGGTGGCTCCCGCAGGCCGATGACGAACGCCAGGGCGAGCGCCGCAAGCACTGTCATCGCGATGAGTGCGCCGGTGGTCTCGACGGTGCCGTCGCTCGTGCTGTGGGTCGCGGCGATCGCCCCCGCGACCGGAACTCCCACGGCCTGCCCGACCGACACACCGAGGGTGATGCCGGCGAACCCGCGGTCGAGTTCGCCGCGCGGCGACAGGATCGACACGAACGCCTGACCGGAGACGGTGACGAGCAGTTGACCGAGCCCGAGCACGATATTGCCGAGTCCGAGCACCAGCAGACCGGAACTGAGCGCGATCGATCCGACCCCCACGGTGGACACGACGATCCCGGCGCGCAGGATCACGGTCGCGTGGCCGCGGTCGACGGCGCGACCCATCCGCACCGCCGCGAGCAGCGGCACGATCGCATACAGGGCGGTGATGATGCCGATCGTCGCGGCGTCGCCACCGAGAGCGAGGATCCGGTACGACACCAGCACACGCACCGACTGGAATGCTGCGTGCAGCAACGCGGTGGAGACGCAGAGATAGAGCAGCCAGTGCCGGGGCGGGGAATGCATCGATCAGGAGGCGGTGACCACTCGATCCCCGAGAGGCGACTGCAACGGCACCTCGATGGTTCCGAACACCGCGACCATGATGCACATGCTGTCCTGCGCCTCCGGCAGGGTGCCACCCTCGAGTGACACCGTGACGACGTCCTCGGTCTCGATCACGGCGGGGGCGACGCCGAAACACTCCGGGGTTCCGGTCTCGAAATGCAGAGACAGCCGGTTGTCGTCGATGCGTGAGTACGACGTGATGGTGAGCGGATGCGCGTCGACGATGTCCGGTCGGGCCGAGAACACCGTGGCGCCTGCCGGTTCGGGGTTCTCCGGCAGCGGGTCGACATCCGGGGGCGTCGAACCGCACGCGGCGGCGAGAAGGCAGCAGGCGAAGAGCATGACGAGACGCATGCGTTCCACCGTAGGCGTGCCACGTGGCAATGTGTGTACCCGCGCACCACAACGGAGGACCATGAAGCTGCCAGTCTTTTTCGACCCGCCGCCCCAGGCGATGCCGACACCCGAGGTCGTCGTCGACGACACCCTGACGCCCCGCCGTTTCACCGTGCGGACGATGCTGGCGGCGAAGAAGTGGACGACCCCGGCTGCGTTTCTCGTTGCGGTCCATCAGGTGTGCGAGACGCTGGTGCCCGTCGTCATGGGGCATGCCATCGACCGGGCGGTCGCGACCAGGGATTTCGATGCCCTGTGGCGATGGTTGCTCGTCCTCGCCCTCGTATTCGCGGTCCTGACGGTTTCGGCGCGCTTCGGTGGACGTATCGGGCAGGCAGGCATGCTTGCGGTCCAGCATCGGATGCGCACGCGTGTGACCGACCGGATCCTCGACGTGCGTGGCGTCGGCGGCCCGCAGCGCACCCCGGGCGACATGCTGAATATCGCGACCTCGGACGTCGAACAGCTTGCGCGCGGTATCGCCGTCATGGTGTACCCGATCGGGCATGTCGTCGCGGTGGTGTTCGGCGCCGTCGTGCTGCTGAGCGTGTCGTGGCCGCTCGGCCTGGCGATCCTCGTCGGAGCGCCCGTGATCCTGTGGTTGCTCGACAAAGGTTCCGGTCCGCTGCGGCGGCGCAGCTTCGAGGAGCAGAAGGTGGCGGGAGCGGCAGCAGGTACCGCCACCGACCTCGTTACCGGCATCCGCGTGGTCAAGGGCATCGGCGCCGACGTGGAGGCGTCGCGGCGATACGTCGGCGCGAGTCGTCGAGCGCTCGACGGTGTGCTCCGTTCGGCGCGCGCCGAAGGCGCCTACATCGCCTCCATGGAATTCGCGTCGGGCCTGCTCATCGTCGGTGTCGCGGTGGCCGCAGGCGCGATGGCGGTCACCGGGTCGCTCACCGTCGGGCAGCTCATCACCGTCGTCGGCGTGACACAGGTGATCATGGGGCCACTCGCCGCGCTCGGATCCAACATGGGCGCTGTGTGGGCGGCAGCGGTCGCTTCCGCGGAGCGGGTCCTGAGTGTTCTGCAAGCACCCCCCGCAGTCGACACCGGTGATCGTGACGCCCCGGACGAGGGCACCCTCGAATTCGAGGCGTTCACGGCCGGGCGACTACGTGATCTGAATCTGACGATCGCAGCCGGCAAGTTCACCGTCGTCCATACCGACGCCGAGACCACCGCTGATCTGGTGGCTGTGCTCGCGCGGTCGCGTCACCCGGAACACGGACGAGTCCTGGTGGGCGGCGTCGACCTGTTCGATCTGGGGAACGACGCGGCGCGACGCAGCGTGCGGGTGGTGCCCCACGCGTCGCACCTGTTCGAGGGCACTGTCGTGGACAACATCGCTGCGGGTGTCCCGGACGACGCACCCGACGCCGATGCCCGGGTCACTCGCGCGGTGTTCGCCGCGGCGTGCGATGACGTCGCGCGGGTGCTTCCCGCCGGCCTCGACACACCGGTCGGCGAAGCGGGCAGGTTGCTCTCCGGTGGACAGCGTCAACGTGTCTCGCTTGCACGCGCTCTCGCCGCGCCCGCGGAAGTGCTGGTGCTGGTCGATCCCACGACGGCCGTCGATTCCGTCACCGAGGCCGCGATCGCCGAGCGCGTACCCGAACTCCGGCGCGGACGGACCACTGTGGTGTTCACGCGGTCGCCCGCGTTCACGGCGGCGGCCGACGATGTGCTCGAGCTGAGCGACCTTTCCTTCGCAATTTCCGGAGATGATCGATGAGTACGACAGCTATTCGTGCGGGCGAGCGGTTCCGGACCGCGGATGCGCGCGGCACCGTGCGTGTTGCACGGTCCGTGTTCGCCGGTAAGGGTCGTATGGCCTGCGGTGTATTCGTCGTGCTGGTGATCGGTGCAGCGGCGGGTCTGGTGACGCCGTGGGCGATGGGGCGATCCGTCGACGTCGTGCTCGAAGGCGGCGATCTCACCGACATCGCGTGGCTTGCGGGGACAATGGTCGCCGGAGTCATCGTGTTCGCAGCATTGAGCGGTCTCGGGCTCATGCTCACCTCGCAGCTCTTCGAGACAGGCCTGGCGCGCCTGCGCGAACGTATGCTGGCGGCCGCGATGCGGCTGCCGCTGGCCAGGATCGAATCGGCGGGCAGCGGCGACCTCGTGTCGCGGGCGACCGACGATGTGGCCCAGGTCAGTTCCGCGATCCGCGAGGCCGCGCCGGCGATCTCCGGCGCGTTGTTCACCGTCGTCCTCACGATGTTCGGTCTCGCGGTACTGGACTGGCGGTTCCTGATCGTGCTGATCGTGGTGTTGCCGGTCCACTATCTGGGTGCCCGCATGTACACGCGGGATGCGCCGCCGATCTACCAGCAGTCGCGGGTGGCAATGGGGGAGCGCGCTCACCACGTGCTCGGCGGGATCCGCGGCCTTCCGACGGTGCACGCGTTCGATCTCGGCCCGAGCCTGGCAGGCCCGATCGACGAGCATTCGTGGTGGGTTGCGCGCTGGGAGTTGCGGGCCCGCATCGTCGTCAACCGTCTGTTCGGGCGAGTCAATCTCGCCGAGTTCCTGGGAATGGCCTCGATCCTGTTCGTCGGCTTCCTGCTTGTGGACAACGACGCGATCACCGTCGGCGTCACGACTACCGCGATGCTGTTCTTCTTGCGCCTGTTCGGTCCGCTGGGTCAGTTGCTGATGGTGATGGACTCGCTGCAGAGCGGTCTTGCGTCCTTGTCGCGGATCGCGGGTCTGATCGAGGAATGCGAGGAATTCGAGGGCGCCGACCGTGAGCCTCGGGTTGCAACGCAGCCGGTGGGGCGTGAACTCGTTGCGCGCGACGTGCATTTCGGATACGACACCGGGCCGGAGATCGTCCACGGAGTGGACCTGACGATCGGCGACGGCGAACACGTCGCGCTCGTCGGTGCCTCCGGGGCAGGAAAGACCACGTTCGCCGCGGTGCTCGCGGGTGTGCACCCGGCGAGCGCCGGAACCGTCACTTTCGGCGGGGTCCCCATCGGCGAACTGGGCGACGAGCGTCGCACGCGCGAGATCGCTCTCGTCACCCAGGAAGTGCACGTGTTCTCCGGACCGGTGCGCAACGATCTGCGGATGGCAGCGCCCGGCGCATCGGACGGCGAGCTCGTCGAGGTGCTCGAGAGGGTCGGTGCGCACGGCTGGGTGTCGCGGCTGCCCTCGGGCCTGGACACCGAGGTGGGCTCGGGTGGCCACGTCCTCACTCCGATGCAGGAACAGCAGCTTGCGTTGGCGCGTCTGATCCTGCTCGATCCGGCGTTGGTGATTCTCGACGAGGCCACCGCGGATGCGGGGTCGGCCGGTGCCGACGAACTCGAGGCGTCGGCCGAGGAGGCGCTGCGCGGACGAAGCGCGCTGATCGTCGCGCATCGGCTGAGTCAGGCGGCGCGTGCCGACCGCATCGTCCTGATGGACGACGGGCGGATCGTCGAACAGGGCTCACACGACGACCTGGTTGCTCGGGGCGGCCGGTATGCGCGGTTGTGGGCGGCGTGGTCGGTGGGCCGGTCAGGCTAGTAGTGCCGCGACCACGCCGAGGCCGGGGATCGCTGCGAGCGTCGTGACGAGCGCGGCGTCGCGGGCCAGGACCATGCCGCGGCCGTAGGCGCTCGCGTAGACGAACACACTTTGGGCGGTCGGTAGCATCGCGACGACGACCACCGCGAACAGTTCGGTTCCGTCGAGACCGAGCAGGTAGCGACCCATCGCCCAGGCGAGCAGCGGTTGGACGACGATCTTGAGTACCGATGCGAGCGCAACGTCCCGACGGGGACTGGTGCCCTTCTGGAGTACGCGCACACCCTGCAGCGACAACCCGAACGCGAGAAGTGCGCCGGGCACCGACGCCCCGCCGAGCAGTTGGATCGGCTGCAGCAGCGCGTCGGGCACATGCCAGCCCGTTCCCGCGACGACGAGTCCCGCGGCGCCGGCGACGACGATGGGGTTCTTGAACGGTGTGATGAGCGTTTCGAGTCGCGATGCGCCCGGTCGCGCGGTGGACAGATCGAGTGCGGTGAGAGCGATGGGGGAGAGCACGATGATCTGGAAGAGCATCAGCGGCGCGACGAACGACGCGTCACCGAGAACGAACACCGCGATGGGGATCCCGAGGTTGGCGGAGTTGACGTACCCGGCAGAGAGCGCACCGACCGTCAACTCCGGTACCGCACGCTTCAGCCACAGTCGCGCGATCAGGAGATAGGCGACGGCGACGGCGAGTGCGGTGGCCGCGCCGACGTAGAGATGTTCGGAGAAGATCGTCGACAGGTCGGAGGTCGCGAGGGCGTCGAACAACAATGCGGGCGTGGCGACGACGAACACGATGCGGCTGAGCACGGTCTGCGCTTCGGCGCCGAGGGTGCCGCGCCGGCCCAGAACGAAGCCGATTGCGATGATCACGAAGATCACAGTGAACCCCGAGATCACACCAGACACGGTTGCTCAGTCTAACGATCTCCGGACGGCGCCCGATTGGCCGTGCACATCTGGTCTCACATGTCATGAAAAACTGCCCACTTGTGCACAACCAAGAAGTTGTCCACAATCGCTTCCCGCGCCTTCCCTGTCGGTGCGGCTCCGGGCATCGTCGGTGCTCATGGGGGAATTCGACGAACCGTTCATCGGCACCGAAGCGGTGGCCGCGGGCAGAGTGTCGCTGCGACAGCTCCGCCGCTTCCGACGGGTGCACCGCAACGTCTACATCCATCCGGACGTGGAGGTGACTCCGGTACTGCGGGCGCGCGCGGCGTGGCTGTGGTCCGCTCGGACGGGTGTGGCGGCGGGATTGTCCGCTGCCGCTCTGCACGGCTGCCGCTGGATCGACACGACTGCTCCGGCCGAGCTCGTGCGCACCGGCAGCCACCGCGGGTCCGCCGGAGTGATGATCCACAGCACCGCCTTGAACGACGACGAGGTATGTGTCGTCGACGGAATGCGAGTCACGACACCGGCCCGCACGGCATTCGACGTGGGACGACGGCTCGAGCGTGACGACGCGATCGCCACGCTGGACGCACTGTGCCGAGCGACCCGCATACACCCCCGCGGAGTCCTCGACATCGCTGCGCGTCATCCCGGTGTGCGTGGCCTGAAGCAGTTGACCGAGGTAGTGGCGTTGGTCGACCCGGGTGCCGAGTCGATACCCGAGACCAAGGTTCGGCTGCTGCTGGTCCGTAGCGGGCTTCCGGCTCCCGAGACACAGGTACCGATCGTCGACGGCTCACGGGTGATCGGGCACGCCGACATGGGATGGCGACACTGGCGCACGGCCGTCGAGTACGACGGAACCCATCATTGGACCGACGAACGTCAGCGCACGTACGACATCGAGCGTTATGAGGCGTTCGCGTCGCTCGGGTGGTCGGTGGTGCGTGTCAACTCGGAGCAGCTTCGGCGAAGGCCCGCGTCGATCGTGGCCAGGGTCCGGCAGCGGCTTCGCGCGTCCGGAGCGCCGGTTTGAGCGTGCACAACTCGGCGCGCATATCGAGTACCGGCGACAACAACTGCACGCCCGACACGAAGGTGCCCCTCCCGACGAATCGGAAGGGGCGTTGCGCGGAAAATCTACTTGCTGCTGACGTAGGGCAGCAGAGCCATCTCGCGCGCGTTCTTGACGGCGATGGCGACCTCGCGCTGCTGCTGCGGGGTCAGGCCCGTGACGCGGCGGCTGCGGATCTTGCCACGATCGGAGATGAAGGTGCGGAGCAGGTTCACATCCTTGTAGTCGACGTGGTTGATCTTCGCCGCGAAGAGGGGATTCTTCTTCGGCTTGCGGCCCTCGACGGCCCGCGACTTCTTCGACGGCCCTCGTTTGACTGCCATGTTCTCGCTCCTCACCAGCTCGACTTGTGGACGCCGGGCAACTCCCCGCGGTGGGCCATCTCGCGTACACGTACTCGCGAGAGCCCGAACTTACGCAGGTGGCCGCGTGGGCGACCGTCGGCAGCGTCTCGATTGCGCAATCGTACCGGACTGGCGTTGCGGGGCAGGCGCTGGAGGGCGGCCTGTGCTGCGGCGCGCTCCTCGTCGGTGCTCGTCGGTCTGCGGATCGTGTCCTTCAGTGCTGCGCGACGCTCGGCGTAGCGTTCCACTACCTGCTTGCGTTGTTCGTTGCGGGCGATCTTGGACTTCTTGGCCACAGTTACTTCTCCTCTCGGAAGTCGACGTGCCTGCGAAGCGTCGGATCGTATTTGCGCAGAACCAGGCGGTCGGGGTCGTTGCGGCGGTTCTTGCGGGTGACAAAGGTGTATCCGGTCCCTGCCGTCGACCGGAGTTTCACGATCGGCCGGATCTCGTTTCGTGCCATCAGAACTTTTCTCCTCTCGCGCGCAGTCGGGCAATCACGGCGTCGATGCCGTCGCGGTCGATGGTCTTGATGCCCTTGGCGGAGACGGTGAGCGTGACGCGTCGCCTCTCGGACGGGACGAAGTACGTCTTGCGCTGGATGTTGGGGTTCCAGCGCCGGTTGCTGCGGACGTGGGAGTGCGAGACGGCTTTCCCGAATCCGGGAGAGCGTCCGGTGACCTGGCAGTGCGCCGACACGGTGTGTCCTTCCTGTCGGCCGCCCCGTAGAGCGTAACGACAATCATTTTCGACAAATGGCTGGGCCGACTGTACGCTGCCGATTAGCTAATGACAATCATTGTCGAAAGGAGTGAGGTGGATACCAGGACACCGCTGATTCTCGTCGCGGGACGGGGCGGAACCGCCACCCGCGACGCCGGTGCCGCGCAGGTGGCCCACGGGTTCATCCGGGCGGGCACGATCGTCGTTCATCACGACCTCGCGCACGTCGGGGACGGCATCGTGCACCGCACCGTCACCACACCGGGCGATCGGCGACACGAAGCTCTCGAACTCGCGCACGCGTGCGTGTCCTGCACCCTGCGGGAAGATCTCCTGCCGCTGCTGCGCCGGCTGCACAGGCGTTCCGACGTCGATCGGATCGTGCTCCACCTCGACCCGCAACTCGAACCCGAGGCGCTGTGCTGGGCGATCGAGCACGTCGTCGTCGCCGACGTCGTCGGGCAGATCGACGGCCCCGCCTCCCGTGACGTACGCATCGAGGGAGTCGTCACGTGCGTGGACGCCGCCTCATGGATGACCGATGCCACCGGCGACGAGGACATTGCGACCACGCCTGACGACGAACGCACCGTCGCCCAGGTGGTGGTGGGCCAGGTCGAGTTCGCAGACGCACTCGTCGTCCGGCCCGGAGCCGACGGCTGGGCACAGGCCCGGCTCCACGCCGTACTGGCCAGGCTCGCGCCCGACGCACCGATCGTGTGGAGCAACAGCCCCGACGTCGAGGCACTGCTGCGACGCATCCCGGCCGGCGCGCGGCGCGGAGAGATCTCCGATGCACACTCACCGCTGCTGCGTGGCCAACCGCCACTCGACGAGGACTGCGGAATCCGGCTGCTCGAATTCGGCGCGCAGCGACCCTTCCATCCCCAGCGACTCCACGAGGCGATCGACGTCCTGCTCGACGGAGTCGTGCGCACTCGTGGTCGCGCCTGGGTCGCGACCCAGCCCGACACCGCGCTGATCATCGAGTCGGCGGGATGTGGCCTGCGAGTGGCACATGGCGGTCCGTGGCTCGCGTCGATGACACCCGAACAGCAGCAGCGCGTCTCCGATGGTCGCCGCGCGATGGCCGCCCTGCGCTGGAGCGACACGTACGGAGACCGCGACAGCTCTCTCGTCGTGCTCATCCACGATGCCGATCCCGACACCGTGCTCGGTGCACTGCGGGACGCCCTCCTCACCGACGACGAATTCGTCCACCCCGAGCTGTGGCCGACGTGGGACGACCCGTTCGGCCACTACCACCAGGACCCGTGCGCAGATATGCCGACCGACGGGACTCGCGGCGAGCAGGCCGCAGAACGCACGGAATCAAGCTTCGAAAAGAGAGGTCACGCATGAAATCCGGTCTCCACCCCGACTACCACCCGGTCGTGTTCCAGGATGCGAACACCGGGTCGACGTTCCTGACGCGTTCGACGATCACCTCCGACCGCACGGTCGAGTGGTCGGACGGCAACGTCTATCCGCTCGTCGTCGTCGACGTCACCAGCGAATCGCACCCCTTCTGGACGGGCACCGCCCGCGTTCTCGACGCCGCCGGACGCGTCGAGAAGTTCGAACGCAAGTACGGCACCCGGCGTCCCCGCGGCTGATCCCGCATCAACGGAAACGAGGTATCACATGGCAGTTCCCAAGCGCCGCATGTCCCGCGCGAACACGCGCAGCCGTAGGTCCCGATGGCACACGAAAGCGCCGGATCTGGTGCCGGTGACCGTGGGCGGCGTGACCCACCGCGTGCCACGCCGGCTCGTCAAGGCGGTCCGGCTCGGAATGGTCGACCCCGACACACTCTGACCCGTTCTCAGGCACCTCTCAGCGGTCGGGGCCAAAATGGTGCGCATGCGCATCTTGGTGGTCGACGACGACCGGGCGGTGCGGGAATCCCTGCGCCGGTCACTCAGCTTCAACGGCTACACGGTCGAACTCGCGACGGATGGGCAGGACGCGCTGGAGAAGGTCGCCGCCGCCCGGCCCGACGCGATGGTGCTCGACGTGATGATGCCCCGCGTCGACGGCCTGGAAGTGTGCCGTCGGCTGCGGAGCACGGGCGACGACCTGCCCATCCTCGTGCTCACCGCCCGCGACTCGGTCTCGGAGCGGGTGTCCGGGCTCGATGCGGGTGCCGACGACTATCTGCCCAAACCGTTCGCACTCGAAGAACTCCTCGCCCGGCTGCGGGCACTGCTGCGCCGAGCCGCCCCCGATCCGGACGGTGGACTCGAGGACACGATGCGCTTCGAGGACCTCACTCTCAACCCCGCGACACGCGAGGTCACCCGCGGCGAGCGGCAGATCAGCTTCACCCGTACCGAGTTCGCGCTCATGGAGATGCTCTTGGCGAACCCGCGGCGGGTGCTCACGCGTAGCCGGATCCTCGAGGAGGTGTGGGGCTACGACTTCCCGACGTCGGGTAACGCCCTGGAGGTCTACGTCGGCTATCTTCGCCGCAAGACCGAGGCGGGCGGCGAACCACGGCTCATTCACACGGTGCGCGGTGTCGGCTACGTGCTGCGCGAGACCCCTCCGTGAGCGGTCAGATGAGACCCCCCATGCTGTTGACCCGGTCGGTGCCGTTGCGCACCCGGGTCACGTTGCTCGCTGCGGGAGCGGTTGCCCTCGCGGTCGCGGTGACCTCCATTGCCGCCTACATGGTGGTCTCGCGGGCTCTCTACTCCGACATCGACAAGCAACTGCAGGCTCGTGCTTCTGCGCTCGTCGAATCGAGCACGCTGATCACCTACGACCCCCGCTATATCGGCGGGGCCCAGCTCTACAGTTCCGACATCAGCGTCGCTCTCATCTATCCCGATCTCGGACGCTATGTGCCGCCCGGATCGTCGGTACCGATCGGCGCACCGGAGCTCGCCGTCGCGGAAGGCGAGCAGACATCGTCGTTGCGGACCGTCGAGCAACAGCGGGTGCTGGCGCAACAGATCCCCGACGGCAGCACCATCGTCATCGCGCAACGCTTACGGCCAACGGGTGAGGTGCTCAACCGCCTCGCCAGCGTGCTGTTCATCGTCGGCGGATGCGGGGTCGTGCTCGCCGCGGCCGTCGGTGCGACGGTGGGCCGGACCGGTCTGCGGCCGGTGGCGCGGCTTACCGCCGCCGCCGAACGTGTCGCGAGGACCGACGACCTGCGACCAATTCGTGTGACGGGGCACGACGAGCTGGCGCGACTCACCGAGAGCTTCAACATGATGTTGCGGGCGCTGGCCGAATCGAGGGAGCGGCAGGCCCGGCTCGTGGCCGATGCCGGCCACGAATTGCGCACACCGCTGACCTCGCTGCGGACCAACATGGAACTGCTCATCGCCGCGAGTCGCCCCGGGGCGCCGAGCCTGCCCGACGACGACATGGCCGAACTCCGCGAGGACGTCGTGGGACAGATCGCGGAATTGTCGACACTGGTGGGCGACCTCGTCGATCTGGCCCGGGAGGAGGCGCCGGAGACGGTGTTCGAGGCCGTCGACATCGCAGAGGTTGTCGATCGCAGCCTCGAACGAGCACGACGACGTCGTACTGAGATCGATTTCACCGCCGTCACCGAACCGTGGTTCGTGTTCGGCGACCACGCGACCCTCACCCGTGCGGTGGTCAATGTCCTCGACAACGCGGCGAAGTGGAGCCCGGCGGGTGAGGACGTGGTGGTGAAGATGCATCAGATCGGCACCGGACTGATGGAACTGACCGTCGACGACGCCGGGCCGGGTATCCCCGAGGAAGAACGGGAGCTGGTGTTCGAACGGTTTTATCGTGCGACCACCGCACGGTCGATGCCCGGTTCGGGGTTGGGGCTGGCAATCGTGCGACAGGTCGTGATGAAGCACGGCGGGACCATCGCGGTGGACCGATCGGAGCGCGGTGGTGCGCTCATCCGAATCGTGCTTCCGGGCACACCGCAGCTCGACGCCGACTGATTGCCAGGAAACTGTGAGCCGATTCTTCAGGAGCTTCTCAGCCGACAGGTCCATATTGGATGGAGTACGAACCCTCCACCCGGATCGACTCGAAGGACGAAGGCGACGAACGAGATGACCGACCCCACCCACGGTTCCGGACAACCTGCGCCTGGACAACCTGTGCCCGGACAACCCGGTCCCGCGCAGCCGCAGCAGCCCCACCAGTACGGAACCCCGCCGACGGCCCCCTATCAGCAGGCGCCTGCGCCCGCGCAGCCGCGCAAGTCCGGGCGTACCGCACTCGTCGTGGGTGCCATCGCGTTGGCGATCGTCAGCGGCGGTATCGGTGGGGCGGTGGGTGCATTGTCGGTCCGTGATTCCGGGTCGGGCGTCGGGGTGACCAATGCACTCGACTCTCCGCGGCCGGAGACCACCACGGTGGCGAACGCTCCCGAGGGCACCGTGCAGGCGGTCGCGCAGCGGGTCGTGCCCAGCGTCGTCCGTATCGAGGTGGTCGGGCGTTCGGGTGCGGGTGAAGGATCCGGTGTCGTTCTCTCGTCCGACGGCCTCATCCTCAGCAACAATCACGTCGTCGCGGGAGCCGGGCCGGGCGCCGAGCTCACCGTGGCCTTCGCCGACGGAACGTCCGCCAAGGCGAGCGTCGTCGGGACCGACCCGATCACGGACATCGCGGTGATTCGGGTAGAGGGTCGCAACGATCTCACCCCGATCGAGATGGGCAACTCCGAGAACCTTCAGGTGGGGCAGGCTGTCGTCGCGGTCGGTTCACCGCTCGGACTGGAGAGCACCGTGACCTCCGGGATCGTCTCCGCGCTCAACCGGCCCGTCTCCACCAGTGGTGAGACAGGTAACCAGAACACCGTGATCGACGCGATTCAGACCGACGCCGCCATCAATCCGGGCAACTCCGGTGGTGCGCTCGTCGATATGGAAGGCAACCTCGTCGGAATAAACACCGCGATCGCGACCTCGGGTCAGCAGTCCGGTTCGATCGGCCTCGGCTTCGCGATCCCTGTCGATCAGGCCCGGCGCATCGCCGACGAACTCATCGACACGGGAACCGCAACGCATGCCCTCATCGGTGTGCAGGTGCCCGCTCGCGCGGACGTGAACGGAGCCGCGGTCGTCGAGGTGGTTGCGGACGGGCCCGCTGCTCGTGCCGGAATCCCCGCCGGTTCGGTCATCACGAAGGTCGACGACCGGGTCATCACCGATGGCGATTCCCTGATCGCGGCGATCCGCTCGCAAGCGCCGGGCACCACGGTGAGCGTCACCTACACCGACGCGCGGGGCAACAACCCGACGACGGTCGATGTTCAAACCGCCTCCGACGCGGATGGTGGCCGATGATTCAGGAGGCAGACATCATGGAGATTGTCGAACATACAGCGCGTCCGGACGACCTGCGAACTACCTTTGGATCCATGGAACTCGAAGCCCCCCGAACCGGCCGCGCACTCGTGGTGATCGTCGACGACCGCGTCTCGCATGGCGACAGCCCCGATTCGACCGGCCCGCTGGTGACGGAACTGCTCGTCGAAGCCGGCTACGTCGTCGACGGTGTGGTGTCGGTGTCGGCCGACGAGGTCGAGATCCGCAACGCGCTGAACACCGCGGTGATCGGGGGAGTGGACCTTGTGATTTCCGTCGGTGGCACTGGTGTGACCCCGCGCGACGTGACGCCGGATGCCACCGCAGACGTGCTCGACCATGAGATCAGGGGCATCGCGGAGGCTCTGCGCTCGTCCGGTCTCGCATCAGGTGCAGTCGATGCCGGCCTTTCTCGCGGCCTGGTAGGCGTGTCGGGTTCGACGCTCGTCGTGAACCTCGCTTCGTCTCGCGCGGCGATCCGCGACGGCATGGCGACGCTGTTGCCACTCGCTACCCACGTGATCGACGAGTTGTCTCGGGTGGAGGAGTAGCGCCATTTCTGCCGACTCCGACAAGACTGACGACAAGAGCCGCGCCCGGATCGACCGGGCGCGGCTTGCCCGGATCTTCGGCGACCCACTTCCCGACACGACGAAGGACGAGCGCGGGGTCGGTGAAGACCGATCGGGCGACTCCGACGAATGGCTCAAACGTCAGGTTCCGCCTCATCACGGGTAGCTGTGATATCAATCACTTTGCGTAGGGTAACTTAAGTCTCAGGCTCTGCTCGGTGTCGGCGTGTCGCAACCGGTTCGTAATGTCCCGTTTGCCTACGGGGTGAGGTTCGGCGGACATGGTGAGTGTTCATGATCACAGGCATACATTGCGTATGTGCACTTCAAGTGCACAAAATTCCTACAGTTACCTGCGTGAACGTTCGGATCTTGGTGGCGAGTACCAATGGGCGGGGTTCGTCCCGACACTTAGAGTGAATCCCGGTAGCGCATATCCGAGATTTCCCACTTGTGTCCAACTGTGTTTCGTGAGCGTTCCGGTGGCCAGGTGTAGCCATTGCCTCGAGATTGGTCACGGTCTAATCTCCTGACAGGTTCGATCAGATCAAGGAAAGGTCGCAGGGGCCGCCTTTGATCACGAATCGGTAACGCAAACCGTGCGGACGTTGATCAACAACGAGCTCACCGGCGGCAACCACCGGCGGTGAGCTCTGTGTGGGATACGCCTCGCGGACGGCTAGGGCGACCAAGTTGTCGGACGCGGGCGCGCATACCGGCACGCAGAGAACGGATGAGACATTCATGAAGATTCAGACGCGACGCGGTTTCCGAACCGCCCGCAACGCCACGGTGGCGGCGGCCGCTGTGGCCGGTCTGGTTCTCGGATCGGCCGGGGCAGCAAGTGCCGAGGTCAATGATCAGAACCGGATCGTCTCCGACGGCCACGAAGTGATCGTCACCCAGGAAGACACCTTCATCAACGGTGTGCCTCCGATCGGTGGCAGCCCGCTGAGCCGTGAGTGGTTCCACAACGGTCGCGGCCTCGCCAACATCGTCGGACCCGAAGCAGCGGACTTCGAGGGCACGACCTTCCAGTTCGGTTACCAGGTCGCGTGGTCGGCATCGCTCGACGGTGCGATCGGGTTCAGCTGGACCAGTCCGGACCTCGAGACCAAGTTCGAAACGGCTCAGGTTCAGGAGCCGATCCTCGACGCGGACGGCGAACCCGTATACCAGTACGACGAGGAGGGCAATCAGATCCTCGACTCTGACGGCAAGCCGGTTCCTGCGTACAAATTGGTAGACACGGTCAAGACGACGCCCACTGTTAAGGGTCTCCTTCCGCAGGTGACCGCTGGTGTCGAACTGACCCAGGCTCCCGGTATCGCGGAGATCGTCGTCGCAGAGAACGCATTCGACGGCGATTTCAAGGAAGTACAGATCGCCAACGTCCATGGTGCCGCCACCGGCGTCATCGGGCCCGTCTCGGTCCGCCCGTTCGTTCGTGCGATCACGGACAACGGCGACAACGTCACCACCTACGGCCAGGTCTGGACTCTTTAGAGTCCGGTCCGAGCACTCCCGCAGTAAATCCCCACCACCAAATACGGAGTAATCATGGGAATCAAGTCGCGTGGCTTCAAGGCCGCTCGCAACAGCGTCCTGGCCGGTGCCGCCGTTCTCGGCATGGTCGTCGGTGCCTCGGGTGCCGCTACGGCCGAGGTCAACGACCAGAACCGCATCGTCTCCGACGGCCTCGAGGTCGTCGTGACGCAGGAAGACACCTTCATCCAGGGTGTCCCGGCGCTCGGCGGCAGCCCGTTCAACCGCGAGTTCTTCCACAACGGTCGCGGCACCGTCAACCTCCTCGGTGAGGGCGCTGCGGACGAGGCGGGCACCACCATGCAGTTCGGCTACCAGTTCGCGTGGGCAGGCAGCATCGACGGCGCCATCGGCGTCACCTACTCGACCCCGCAGCTCGAGCTCTCGCTGAAGCAGTCGGGTCCTGAGGCCAAGGTCACCGACATCCTCCCGCAGGCGTACGCCGAGCTCGAGCTGACCCCGGCTCCGGGCATCGAGGAGCTCGTCGTCGCCGAGGGCGAGTTCGACGGCGACTTCAAGACCGTTCAGTTCTCGAACGTCCACGGCACCGCCTCCGGCGTCCTCGGCGCTGTCCAGGTGCGTCCGTTCGTCCGCGCGATCACCGCGAACGGCGACAACGTCACCACCTACGGTCAGGCCTGGACCGTCTAAGACGGACCATCCGGCGTAAGCCGAAGCTCCACAAGCTGGGCCCGCTCGCACTGCGAGCGGGCCCAGCTTTCGTCTGCCTGTAGCGGCTACTCGGGCAGGGGCTTGGCGTGCGCTCCGCCCTGACCCGACTGCGCAGCCTGGGATTCGAGGATGTCGCGGATCTGGATCAGCAGGTCTTCGGCGCTGGCCTTCTCGTCGGATTTCTCGGTCGCGAAGCGCTTCTTCGCCGCGTTGGCCGGGACGATGAGCACGAAGTACACGACAGCCGCGATGATGATGAAGTTGATGGCCGCAGAAATCACCGCGCCGATGTTGATGAATGTTGCGGGGTTGTCGGCGATGATTTGGAATCCCCACCCCATCTCGTTGTCGCCGCCGAGGGCCGCGATGAGCGGGTCGATGATGTATTCGGTGAAGGCGGTGACGATCGCGGTGAACGCGGTGCCGACCACCACTGCGACGGCGAGATCGAGGACATTTCCTCTCAGGAGGAAGTCCTTGAAGCCCTTCAACATACTGCTCTCCCTTTCGGCTGGACCGCGCGAATGCGGCATCGACCCTGTGGCGACATGCGTGTTCTGCGTCACATGCCGATATGGGGACGATAAACCGCGAAGAGCGATCGCGTGGGTCAGTGCAGTGTCACCGTCAGAGCGCTGGTGAGTGAGGCGGCCGCCACCGACACGGCCTGTTCGGGTTCGAGAGCCACGAGAATTACGCGTTCGCGCTGGTCGGTTGCCTCTTCATGTTGAGCGAGCACCACTACGGCTCCGTGCGCAAGGACGTGCGCATCGGGTGTCGCCGAGTCGGACTCGCCCGTCACCGTCAGGACGTCCACCTTGTCTCCTTCTCGCAGCAACCGGCCGACGCCCGCGTCGGCAAGCCGGATGGGCACGACGCGCGCATTATCGGCGCCGACGGCGGCAGCCGCGAGCCTGGGGCCGAGGATCCTGGTGTCGACGAGTGCCTCACCGGCAGGCACCGGACCGGCGAGTGTGTGGCCCACGGCGTCGGCGATATCGGTGAGGGTGCCCGTCGCGAGAGCGGCGGTGTCGCGGTCGGCGAACTCGACGTCGTCGGCGGTGAGCGCAACTCCCGGCGCCAGATCGCGAGCCGCGACCACCACGGCGGTCCGTTCGGCAGAGGGATCGTCCCGGAACGCGAGGACCGCCGCGAGGACGACGAGGAGTGCCGCTATCGCACGCCTGACGGCCACGGTGCGGGCCCAGCCGGGGCGCAACAGGCTGCCGATGCGGTCGGGGAGGCTCGGCTCCAGCGACGACGCGGGTCGCGGTGCACGATCACGCAACTGCGGTCGATCTCGAAAGAACTGTAGATCTCGAAAGAACTGTAGATCTCGAGAGAACAAAGGTCCGGCGGGCATGCTCCGAACCTAGAGTTCGGAACGGCCCGCCGGACCTGAGGAACCGGGGGATTACCGCGACCTGTGGATGAACAGGACAGCTGTGGACAACTCCGGCGTGGAGTCGGAATGTCAGCTGGCGGCTGCGGCCGTCGAGGTCGACGACGTGGACGCTGCGGCAGGCGCGGAGTCGGACTTCGTCTCGGTCTTCGCAGGAGCCGCAGACTCGCTCGCGGTGCTGCCGCTGCGCGAATCAGTGCGGTAGAAGCCGCTTCCCTTGAAGACGACGCCCACGGAGTTGAAAAGCTTGCGGAGCTTGCCGCTGCACTGAGGGCATACGGTCAGCGAGTCGTCGCTGAACGACTGCACGATGTCGAACTTGTTCTCGCACGCTGTGCAGGCATATGAATAAGTGGGCACGGTGACTCCTCCGCGAATAAGATCGAACCGCAGCTTTAGCACTCTACAGTCGACAGTGCCAACAAATCTAGGGACTGTGTTGTTCCGCACCTTCGCCGGAGCCGAGACGGACCAGCCCCGCTCCCGGTGTGAGCGCCCAGCCCATACGAATGTCGTGCGGATCTTCGGGCAGCTCATCGACCAATTCGTCGTCGCGCACCACCGCAATGATCCGTGCCTGTGGCGCGGCCAGGTGAAGAGTGCGGTCGTAGAACCCGGCGCCGCGCCCCAGCCGTACGCCGCGCCGGTCCACCGCGAGTGCCGGGACGAGAACGGTGTGCGCCCGCCCCACCGTCTCGGACGGCAGTACCTCGCCGGTGGGTTCGTGAAGTCCGAAACCTGCCGCAGCCAGTGTGTCGGCCCCGAGAAAGTGTGCCCACTGCAACGGTGTGTCCCGTCTGGTGATCGGCACGAGGATCTCGGCACCCGCCTCGCGCAGTGCGTCGAGCATCGAGATGCCGCCGGGCTCGGACCCGACAGGGACGTATGCGCACACGGTCGTGTCAGCGGGAACCAGCGTTGCGGCTAACGTGGCCAAAGCGGCATTCTCGCTACGGCGCTGTTCGGCGCTGAGCGTGCGCCGTCCGTCGAGGACCTTGGTGCGCCAATCGGCCTTGGTCGGGGGATGCATATCCGTCACCTTAGGATCACCGAGCCATCACTTCGCCGGCAAAAGTTAGGGTTGGAGCTTATGACGAACAATTCGACCGAGGTCGCGCGGCATTTCAAAACCGCGGTCGTGCCGGCAGCGGGCATGGGAACGCGCTTCCTTCCCGCCACCAAGACCGTTCCGAAGGAACTGCTTCCTGTGGTCGACACACCGGGAATCGAGCTGGTGGCGGGGGAGGCCGCAGAGTCGGGTGCCGAGCGACTGCTGATCGTCACCTCGCCCGGTAAGGACGGGGTGGTTGCGCACTTCGTCGAAGATCTCGTGCTGGAGTCCAAGCTCGAGGAGAAGGGCAAGTACGAGCTGCTCGCCAAGGTCCGCAAGTCGTCCGGAATCCTCGAGGTCGACTCGGTGATCCAGGCCCAGCCGCTCGGTCTCGGCCACGCCGTGGCGTGCGCCGAGGATGCGCTCGACGACGACGAGGATGCGATCGCGGTACTCCTGCCCGACGACCTCGTGCTGCCCGTCGGCGTGCTCGAGACCATGCAGAAGGTGCGCACCAAGCGCGGGGGATCGGTGCTGTGCGCGATCGACGTGCCGAAGGAACAGGTGAGTGCCTACGGCGTGTTCGACGTCGAGGCTGTGCCCGACGCCACCAACCCGGATGTGCTCAAGGTGCTCGGTATGGTCGAGAAGCCGGCCATCGAGGATGCGCCCTCGACCTTCGCCGCGGCAGGCCGCTACCTGCTCGACCGCGCGATCTTCGACGCGCTGCGTCGCATCGAGCCGGGTGCGGGCGGAGAGCTCCAGCTGACCGACGCGATCGCGCTGTTGATCTCAGAGGGACACCCCGTCCACGTCGTGGTCCACCGCGGCACCCGACACGACCTCGGAAATCCCGGTGGCTACCTGCGTGCTGCGGTTGACTCTGCGTTGAACACCGAGGAGTACGGTCCCTCGCTTCGTGAGTGGCTGGTCGAACGTCTCGAACGATGACGTCGAACGGGTGATCTGTGAACGGTGACGCGCGGTAGTGCGGGCTGGAGGACGGTAGCGGTATGCGGTCGGTTGAGGATCAGCAGACCAGGGTGACGGCGGCAGCTGTTGCACCCAGGCCTGTGCGGGTGGCGATCTCGGAGGCGCAGGGATTGCTCTGCGCAGAAGAGGTGGTCACTGAGCGACCGTTACCGGGATTCGACCAGGCCGCAATCGACGGTTATGCGGTTCGCAGCGTCGATGTGCAGGCCGCGGGCGCGCGCCCCGATCCGGAATCCGGTGAGGAACCCGCAGAGGTGACGCTCCCGGTGGTCGGCGAAGTGCGCGCGGGTTCGCGTCAGCCCATCCGGTTGCAGCCGCGACAAGCCGTGCGAGTCGATACCGGTGCGCCGCTGCCCACGCTCGCCGATGCGGTGCTTCCGCTCGGGAGCACCGACGGGGGAGACGCCCGGATCAAGGTCTTCGAACCGGTCCGCTCGGGCGACTACGTGCGACGCACCGGTGACGACGTCCAGCCCGGCGACGTGGCCGTGCGCGCGGGCGCGATCATCGGCGCCGCACAGGTGGGTCTGCTCGCCGCGGTCGGACGCGACAAGGTGCTCGTGCATCCGCGACCGCGACTGTCGGTGATCTCGGTCGGCGGCGAACTCGTCGACATCGACCGCACGCCCGGCCCGGGGCAGGTCTACGACGTGAACTCCTACGCGCTGGCCGCGGCCGCGCGCGACGCAGGCGCCGACGTCAATCGGGTCGGGATTGCGAGCACCGAGCCGAAACGGCTGCGCGAGGTGGTCGAAGGGCAGCTGATCCGCTCCGAGATCGTGGTGATCGCCGGTGCTGTCGGTGGCAGTGCGCTCGACGACGTCCGCGAGGCCCTGACCGATCTCGGCAAGCTCGAGGTCGAGCGGGTGGCCATGCATCCGGGTTCGGTCCAGGGATTCGGGCAGCTCGGACGCGACGAGGTGCCCACCTTCCTGCTTCCGTCGAATCCGGTCAGTTCGCTCGTGGTGTTCGAGGTGATGGTGCGTCCGTTGATCCGGATCGCGCTCGGGCGACGGCAACCGATGCGCCGCATCGTCACTGCCCGCACGATCGCCCCGATCACGTCGATTCCGGGGCGCAAGGGATTCCTGCGCGGGCAGCTGATGCGCGACGAGACGACAGGCGACTATCTGGTGCAGGCTCTCGGTGGCGCCGCGGGCGGATCGTCGCACCTGCTCGCGACCCTTGCGGAAGCGAATTGCCTCGTGCTGGTTCCGCCGGAGGTGTCCGAGATTCGCACGGGCGACCCGGTGGATGTGTCGTTCCTCGGGCAACGTGGATGAGCCGTCACCCCGGGTGGCCGGCCGACTTGGGGCCGCTTCGTGTCGCGGGTGGGTCGGTGACGGTGCGGTCGGTGCGGCTCAGGGACGCCGCCGCGTGGAGCCGGTTGCGCACACGCGACCGTGAACACCTCGAGCCGTGGGAGCCGACGGGGGAATCGCCGTGGGAGATGCGGCACCACATCTCCGTGTGGCCGGGCCTGTATCGGAGTCTGCGCGCGGAGGCGCGCAAGGGACTGATGGTGCCGATGGCGATCGAACTCGACGGTCGGTACTGCGGTCAGATCACGGTGGGCAACATCGTGCGCGGGGCGCTGAGATCCGCGTGGATCGGCTACTGGGTCGAGAAAGAGGTCAACGGGCTCGGCGTCGCAACCGCAGCACTCGCGCTCGGGCTCGATCACTGCTTCGGCCCCATCGGCCTGCACCGTGTCGAGGCAACGGTGCGTCCGGAGAATCAGCCCAGTCGCGCCGTGCTGCGCAACGTCGGATTCCGTGACGAAGGTCTGCTCCAGCGCTACCTCGACGTGCAGGGGCGGTTTCGTGATCATCTTCTCGTTGCGATGACGGCCGAGGAAGTACCCGGCTCGGTGGCCGATCGTTTGGTGCGCAGTGGGCGCGCGACCTGGGCGTGAGCGTCCGCCGCTGCCCGTTTCGCTGAGAACGGTGTGCTGCGTGTAATGCAAGTTACGTGCAACATGAGTAACAATCCCCACCGCAGAGATATACGTGTGTGACTAGAGTGAAGAGTGTGTCCCATGGTTTCGCGTGACTAGTGTGACGGCAGTAGCCGTCTGAGTCGGCGTTTCTGTAGAGATAAGAGTGATGATGCCGTTAACCTGGGAAAGGTCAGTGGCGTCGACGGACTGGTAGGCGACAACTGGGAGGAGGGCCGCCGGAATGCCGAACTCACTCCTGTGGATCGGGCTCGTTGCCGTGTGGTTGTTCGTCCTGGTTCCCATGCTGGTCACGAAGCGTCCTCGCATCCGTCAGACGACCGACGCCGCACTCGCCACACGGGTTCTGCATCGGGGTGACCAGAAGCCGAAGGCCCCCCGAGGTCCCGCGACAGGTCACCGCACCGATCCGAACTGGCGTCCGAGTCGTGATCACACGCACCGCCATGCGGAGGCTCGTATGAACACTCAGACCGACGACAGGCCCGACACCGAACCCGACTTCCACGACCTCGACGACGCTGCGGCGATCGACTCCGACGAGCACCGGTACGAGGCCCACGACCCCCCGGCGCGTCAGAGCGTTCCGCGCCGCCGCGGGCGAGGTGGATTCGATCCCCACGCCGATGCGGTGGCGTCGGCCGAACGATACGAGTTCCGCCAGCGCGCGGTCCTGGGTCTGCTCATCGGCTCCATCATGACTGCAGCGTTGGGCTTGATCCTGTCGCCCGTGATGTGGTGGGTATGCGCCCTCGTGGTGGCAGCATTCGTCGGTTACCTCTTCTATCTGCGCCGTCAGGTACGGCTCGAACAGGACATTCGCCGGCGCAGAATGGCCCGGCTGCAGAGGTCGGCAGCGACCGGAGTGCACGTGCGGGGCGACGGCGACTCCGGCGAGGTTCCGTCGCGGCTGCGTCGCCCGGGGGCCGTGGTTCTCGAACTCGACGACGAAGACCCCGAATTCGAGCATCTCGACGGGTACGACGACGAATACGCCGAGTACGTCGACCCGGGGTGCCTCGACCCGGGTTACGACGAACCCGACGACTTCCCCGTCCGGCACGCATCCGGTGCATGACGGACGCTGGGAAACGACTTCGGAAAGCCCGCACCACACGGTGCGGGCTTTCCTGCTTGTGAGGCCATGACCTGCGTCGATATCTTGATTTCGTGTTGAGGGTCTGCGTTTGCTAAGGTTTGCGAGTTGGTTCTACGGAACCCTCGGGGCTGTGGCGCAGTTGGTAGCGCGCTTCGTTCGCATCGAAGAGGTCAGGGGTTCGATTCCCCTCAGCTCCACAATTTCAGACGTACTAGAACACCTGACATCGGTGGAAGCCGGGGTTGGTGCGAGGGCGGCGAACGGCTCAGCGAGCTTGATCGTCGCCCTTTCGTATTCGCTGATCTCGATGCCGTCGGTGAGTGCTTGGTTCGTCAGCCGCCCCGTGGAGTGAGTGCGACGCGCCGCTGAACATCGCTCGATCAGTGGCCAGAGTCCTCTGGCACTGACCATGAATTTGCTCGTTACTGTGCGTCTGGCCGCGACTCGCGATCACTACGACCTTGTGGGTACGGGACGAGTCACTTCGCCACGTATTCGAGCAGGGCAGCGATCCCCGTAGTGAAGATGGCTTCGGTGTCGGCCCCATGTGCGACATGCAGGCGGGCGTAGGTGGGGGAGGTCTCGACGTCGATCGCCGTAGCGCGTTCGCTGTCTGCCATCGGAGCGGTCGTGGCGCTGCCAATGGCGAAGTTCGACAGTGCGTACGCCGCGCCGAGAGGATCTGGTGCTCCTGCCTGCTGGAGCAGGATCACCATGCGCTCGGAGAGTCGGAGGTAGTTTGGCCCTCGCGGTGCGCGCATCCCGATGACTTGGCAGGCCCAGCGATGGTCGGTCAGGTGCCGGTAGTAGGCGTGCATGAGTTCGAGCAGCGGTGCATCAGCGATGGCTTGGCTGATGGTCGGGTCGTTGCCGAGGGCTTCATCCAGAGCGAGGTCGAACAGGTCATCGACGGATTCGACTCGGGAATAGAGACTGGCGGGAGCCACGTCGAGTCGCGTCGCGACGGCGCGAGCGGTGAGCGCACGCAGCCCGCCGTCGTCCAGCAGGGTGACGGCGGCGCGGGCGATGTCCTGTACGTCGACAGCGCGTGCGCGGCGTACAGGCTTGCGGTGCTCCCAATAGCTCACCCTTCCAGTTTATCCGAACGATGTTCGCATTGTTATCCGCACTATGTTAGTTTTGCGGGTATGTTGGATGCCACGCTTCTCCCGCTTCGCAGCGAACACGCCGTGCTTAGAGCGATGCACACCGGCGACGCACGCCCATACGCCGAGGGGACTGCCGATGCCTCAGTACGCCGGTACGCGCATCTGCCCGAACCGGAGTACACCGAGGCGTCCGTTACAGCACTCATCAACGGCGCAATCGGCGAGCGGCTGGAGCGCGGCGACCTCGCGGTGCTCGCCATCAGCGACCCCTCCACAGGTGAGTTCGCCGGGAGCCTCGTTCTGTTCGACGTCACCGACAAGTCGGTTGAGGTTGGCTTCTGGGTGCACCCCGACCATCGCGGCAAAGGACTCGCCGGTGCCGCACTCTCCCTCGCTGACACGCTCGCCCAGCGCAGCGGACTCACCCGTCTGACAGCGCGCACCGTGCCGGAGAACCTGGCTTCCCAGCGCGTACTCGAACAGGCAGGGTTTTCGTGCGGAGCCGAAGTCAACGACGTCGCCCCCTCCGGCGAAGCGGTCGTCCTGTTGCACTACTCGCGTGAACTTGTATCGAACCCGCTGATTCCGGTGGAGACCGAACGCCTCCGTCTCCGGCTCCACGGGTCTGGCGACATGGGTTGGTTGCACCGTTTGTACTCGCAATCCAGTGTCGCGCGGTATCTGTTGGATGAGCCGTGGAGCCGCGATGACGCCGCCAAGCGGGTCAGCGAGCGACTGGCGAAGACCGGCCTCGACAGCGACGCTCGAGCGCTGGCGCTCGTTATCGAGCACGACGGAATGCCGATCGGAGATGTTCTCCTGTGGTTCGTCGACGCCGACCGCAGAGTCGCGGAGATCGGCTGGGTGCTCGACCCCAATCACGGCGGGAGAGGGTTCGCCCGCGAGGCGGTGAGCGCGGTGCTGCGGGTCGCGTTCGACCACTATCGAGTGCACCGTGTCTCCGCACAGATGGACGCGCGCAATACCGCCTCGGCCAAGCTCGCCACTGCCGTTGGAATGCATCACGAAGCGCATCTGCGCCGGGACTGGTGGAGCAAAGGTGAGTGGACGGACACCCTCATCTTCGGGATGCTTGCCAGCGACCGGTGAGCAGCACCACGCAAACGTCCCCTCAATCCTGTTGGGGAGGACCGTACGAGAGACGGTCGAAGATCAGCACACTCGCGCTGATCCTGCCGTCGCGCACCGTGAAGCATTCCGCGGCCGGGGCCGTGGCGGTTGCTGCGGTCTGTGGGTAGTAGAAGAGCGCGACGCGATCTCGGTCTGCGAAGTCGGCGATATCGGCCACACCGGTGAGTGCGGGTGCGAATGCGGCGATGAAGTCCTGGTAGGCGGCTTTGCCGTTCAGATCAATGCCCGGTGCTCGGCAGGTGATGTCGTCGGCAACGTGGGTCATGGCACGCGCGACATCCCCGCTCGTCCAGGCCCGGTGGTAGTTCTTCACGACATCGTAGGCGGATTCCTGTGGCATGGGAGACTCCCTCGATTCTCGTTCGTGTAGTGATGTCTTTCGGGTCGGTTCACTCGCCGCGCGGCTGCCACTCGTCCGGTCCGGCGTCGCCGCTGGAGCCTGCTGTGGCCAGACGGGGGAGGAAATGGTCCCATCCGTGGGCGTGCCCGCGCAGTTCGGTATCGGGAAGGCCGGAGTGGACGAGGTCGACGCGGGTGCCGCCGGCGACGGCGGTGAGCCGGAACTCGACCGTCGATGCTCCGATGGGCAGATCCGCATTCCCGGCAAATCCCCACGAGACGACCACGCGGGTCGGGTAGTCGACGTGAAGATACTCGCCACGCACCGGGTATCCGGCGATGTCGATCGCGAAGATGCCGCCGGGTCTCGGGTCGAGTTCGGCATACTGGCCCATCCACGCTGTCATCCCGGAGTTCGTGGTGAGGTACTCGAACACTGTCTCGGGCGCCGCGGCAATGTCGATCGAATCTCGGAACTCAGCCACGGTTCTCGCCCGCCCTCGCTTCGATCACGGTCTTGAGTACAGACAGCTTCCCCGGCCAGAAATCGTCGAGGTATGACCGCACTGCGGCAAGACCGTCGGTGTTCACTGTGAACAGGTGTCGTGTGCCCTCGCGTGTGCTGGCTGCGAGGCCCGCTTTCCGGAGGACTCCGAGGTGGTGCGACGTCGTCTGTTGGGACAATCCGACTTCCTCGGCGATAGAACCCACCGGGCGCGGAGCGGAGCGGATGACCCGTAGGATCGCCCGTCGATTCCCGTCGGCAAGCGCCCGTAACGCCCTATCGAGGTCCGCTGCAGCCTCGGCACCCATTGCTCGCCTCCGCTCATCGACTGCCATGAGGGTAACACAAATGAATACTTGTACTCATGTATATGTGTGGAATCGAGTGTTCAGAGTAGTGGTCCTGATTTGCTCACAGCCGCCGCAGGACCACGACGGTGTCGTCGAGTACGGCCTGTGTGCCGTCCGGGCCGACCGCGTCACGCGCGCGGGTCTCGGCGATCCGCACCTCCCAGCTACCCGGTTCGAGGTCGAGTGCCTCGATCTCTTCTTGCGGGCTCAGGAATCGGTGGTCGCCGTGCCCCTCGTGCGCATCCGCTCCTGCCCACGGTGGGAACGCGGCGTGCGAGACGATCACGAGGTGCCCGCGTGGCGCGACGAGTCCGGCGGCGTGGCGAAGCACCTCGGTGCGCGGAAACTCGACGGGCGAGTGCAGGAACGATGCGGCGACGAGGTCGTAGCTGCTGTCTTCGTGCCAGGTCGACAGGTCTGCCGCGACGAACCGGATGCGGCCGTCGGGAAGTTCGGCGTCGCGCGCAGCGTCGGTGGCGCGGCGGACGGCGGTGGTGGAGATGTCCACTCCGGTCGCGATCCAGCCGCTGCGTGCCAGCCAGATCGTGTCGGCACCCTCGCCGCAGCCGAGGTCGAGTGCAGTGCCCGGTGTCAGGCCGGATACGGCGTCGACGAGGGACGCGTTCGCGTTGCCCGACCACAGACCGTCGCTGTCGGTGTAGCGGTTCTCCCAGAATTGTGCTGGCGATGTGTCGGTGTGCATGAACTCTCCTCGTGTGCGGGCTTGCGTCACCGCCGATAATGCGACTTCATGTTGACATGAAGTCAACTGTGATCTGGACGATCGGTGAGGTGGCCGAGCGCTTCGGCCTCGCCACGCATGTATTGCGGCATTGGGAGGACGTCGGGCTGATCGCACCCGACCGCGACAGCGCAGGGCGCCGCCGGTACCGCGAAGCCGACGTCACCAGGGTGGCGGTGATCATCAGGAGCAAAGCCGCCGGAATGAGCCTCGACCAGATCCATGTCCTGCTGGCAGGGCAGACGGACGAGAGGCGCGAGGTGCTCACCGCGCACCTGGACGAGCTGGAGCGGCGGATGGCGGAGATGGCCCGCTCCCGGGAGATGACACTGCATGCACTCGAATGCCGCGCTCACGACATCGCGACATGCCCCAATTTCGCGGCAGGCGTCGCCGATCTCCTCGAGAACCCCACCGACACGCGTCCTGATTTCGGCTCGGGCCACACCATCACGGAAGACGCATCGCGATGAGTCGTTCTCGGACCCGGAACAATCTTCCGTGAGCTACCCGGCAACCACACTGTGCCGCTGAGGTAGAGCCGGTACCTCCAGCCCCAGCGAGTCACGCAAGGTACTACCCGGATACGCGGTGCGGAACAGGCCGCGACGCTGCAACTCCGGCACCACGAGGTCGACGAAGTCCTCGAGAGAATCCGGGTAGGCAGGGCACATCAGGTTGAAGCCGTCGCAGGCGCCGGCAGTGAACCATTCCTCGATACGGTCGGCGATCGATTCCGGCGTTCCGATCATGGTGGCGTGACCGCCGCCCGCAGCGAGAAATCCGAGCAGCTCCCGCAGCGTGGGACGCTGTGTCTCGATAATTCGCTGCACCGTCGCGTACCGCCCCTGCGGGCCGGTGAACTCGGAGATAGGAGGCAGGTCCGCAACCGGATCGTCGAGAGCATGACCGGTGTAGTCCTGTCCCGTGAAGGACCCGAGCTGGGCGAGCGCGCCCTCGACGTCGAGAAGAGAGTCCAATGCGGCCTTCTTCGCGTGGGCTTCGTCGTCGGTGCGGCCGACGTAGGTGACGAGACCGGGCAGTATCGCGATCGACGCGGCATCACGGCCCGCGGCGGCGGTGCGGGCCCGCAGATCGGTAGCGAACTCGAGGGCTGCCGGAAGATCCCAGGCGACCGAGTACACCGCCTCGGCGTGGCGTGCTGCAAGGTCGCGTCCGGTGTCCGAGGACCCGGCCTGGAACAACACGGGGCGTCCCTGCGGACAGCGTGGCACCGTGAGCGGGCCGTCCACGCGGAAGTGTCGACCGTGGTGTTCGATCGGGTGGATCGCGTCTGCATCGAGGAAACGCCCGGCAGCGCGGTCCGCGATCACCGCGTGTTCGTCCCACGAATCCCACAGCGCGACAATCGCGTCGATGAACTCCTCCGCCCTTCCGTATCGTTCGGCGTGGGCGGGTAGCGACTCGAGTCCGTGGTTGCGGGCTTCGGCGTCGAACATCGAGGTCACGATGTTGGCACCTGCGCGTCCACCGCTGATGTGATCGAGCGAGGCGAGCATGCGGGCCGCGTGGAACGGCGTGTAGAAGCTTGCGGACACCGTGGTGACCAGGCCGATCTTCTCCGTGGCCCGCGCCATCGCAGACAGCGCCGTGAGCGGTTCGAGAAACCACGTCGTGCCCGCCGTGTACGCGGTGTTCACACTGTGCCCGTCGGCGAAGAACACCGCATCGAAGCAGCCGCGTTCGGCGGTGCGCGCGAGTTCTTCGAAGAAGGCGATGTCGCCGATGCGCTCGGCGGCGGAGTCCGGGTGCCGCCACGCCGAAGAATGATGCCCGGCACCGTACAGAAATGCGCCCAGATGCAGGGTGCGCACCGTCATCAGTCCATCACCAGCCCACCGTCGACGACGAGGTTCTGCCCGGTCACTGCCCGCGACCAGTTGGACGCGAAGAACAGCACGGCGGCGGCGAAGTCCTCCGGCGTCGTCACCGCACGCAGCGGGGTGGACCCGGCGATCAGATCGAAGACCTCAGTAGGGGTAGCGGACGATGCATCGGTGGTGCGCAGGAGTCCGCCGGACACCATGTTCACCCGGATGCCTTCGGGGCCCAGATCCGCAGCGAAGGTGCGGGTCGTCGACAGCAGGGCTGCTTTCGCCGCGGTGTAGTCGTGGTACGGCACGACCGGGTTCTGGAACAGGTTGGTCCCGATGTTGACGATGCTGCCGCCGCCCGCTTCGCGCATGCCGGGCAGGGCGGCCTGGATGGTGTTCACCGCGCCACCGACGATGCCTTCGAGTTGTGCCGCGAACGCGCCGTAGCCGATCTCGTCGGCCTTGTCGCGGGCGTCACCGTTGAAGGAGAAGTCGGGAAGGGCATTGTTGACCACGGTGGTCACCGGACGTCCGAAGTGTTCGCGCGCCCGGTCGAACGCGGCCTGTACCTGCGTGCGGTCGGTGACATCGGCCTGCACGGCAAGTGCTCGTTCGGGGCCGATGCTCTCGGCGAGAGCCCGTGCTGCGTTGCCACTGCGCCGGTAGTTCACCACGACCGATGCGCCTTCGTCCGCGAAGGCCTGCGCGATGCTGCTGCCGAGCCCGCGGCCTGCGCCGGTGATCAGGACGATCCGATTCTGCAGTGACGTTGTGACGAGAGCCATTGTGACGCCTTCCCTTCGGAACGAGGGACACGCAGACGGCATCGGTCCACTGGCCTGTTGCCGACTCGGCATCCCTTCGCTCGCATGATCGAGATCAGGTTCTACGGGTGTGGTCTCAGCCGTTTCCGGCACCCCGTGTCGAGTTCCGAACGCCAGGTTAGCAGTGTGCACGGGCAACGACGGAGCGCGTCACGTTCCGGCACGGGCGAACAGCAACGCCAGCCACGCCCAGCCCACTGCGATCACGATCCGCTGCACAAGTCCGGCGGAGCGGGCGTCGCTTTCCCACGCCTGACCGAATGCGACGAAGCCGATGCTCAGCGCGACGGCGGTCAGGCCCGACAACCATGTCCACACCGTGCCGGGGACCGTGAACGCCGCGATGACCGCCGCTGCTGGAAGTGCGGCGAACACGACCGCACCCGCGTGGTCGTGAATCTTGTGGCGTCGCGTGTACTCCGTCGGTGTCCGGTCCGGTGTGCCCGGCGGATATCCACGCATCGCATCCATCGGAAAGAGTCCCGACACTACGAGCGCGACACCGAACACTCCGATCGTCACACCGAGCAACACGCTGCCGAATACATCGGCGACGCCGACGGATCCGAGGGCCACTACCGCACCGCACACGATGAAGTTGGTGCTCTGGATCCAGCCCCGGCGGCCCAGTGCGAGCGCACTGACGGGCTGGCGTACCGGGTGATAGCCAGGACGAGTCCACCCGTCGACGAGGAAGACCACGACGAACACCGTGAGCGCGACCGAACCGATGATCGTCACGCGGTTACTCCCACCGGAAGAGCGCCGCCGCGACGACAACACCGGTCACGATCGCCACGCCGAGCGCGACGAAATGGGCCGGATCGGCCGGACTTCCGGCCCACGCCGCGGACATGGCCTGCGTCGAGGCGCCGAACGGTAGCCACTGTCCCACCGCGGCAACGGGATCCGGGAGTGAATCGGTGCTGCCGAACAAACCGCCGGTTGCGCCGAGTGCGAAGAACGCGACGAGACCGATCGCCACCGCGGAGTTCGGGGTCGGGGAGATCGCCGCGACGATCATTCCCACCGCGTACATCGCCGCCATCGAAAGCGCGAAGACACCCAAAGCAGTGCCCGGGTGCACAGGCAGACGGGCGTCGAAGAAGACGATCGCGACGACCAGCGCCACACCGAGCCCGACCAGGGTCTGCAGCACGCTCACCACGACCTGCGCCACCAGGACCATCGCAGGCGACGCCGGCGTCACCGACAGCCGGCGCAGAATCCCCGTGCGACGGTAGTACGCGAGGAAGCTCGGCATGTTGATGACGCCGATCGTGGCGATGATGATCGTGAACACCAGCGGCAGGACGTACACATCGAGCGCCGACCGTCCGTTGATCACAATCTCGCCGCTCGCCGACGACGCACTCATGACGAGGATCAACAGCGGGAGGCCGATCGGCACGACGAGACCCGCAGTGTCGCGAGCCACCATCCTCCCTTCGCACGCGATCAGCGTCAGCCACGCTGCGAGACCGGGCCGCCGGATCTCGGTGCCGGTGTTCATACGGTGTCCTCCAGTTCTTTTCCGGTGAGCGCGACGAATGCCTCGTCGAGGTTGTTCGCCGAAGCTGCCGCAACGAGGCCGGGCGGAGTGTCCAGGGCGACGAGCCTGCCTGCGTCGAGCAGGGCCACTCGGTCGCAGAGACGTTCGACCTCTTCCATTGCGTGGCTGACCAGGAGGACTGCAACGTTGTCGTGGCGCAATCGCTCGACCGTTTCCCACATCTGTCGCCGGGCCCGCGGGTCGAGGCCGGTGGTGAGTTCATCGAGGATGACCACTCGTGGTCGTCCGGCGAGTGCCAGCGCGATCGACAACCGCTGCTGCTGGCCACCCGAGAGCTTCTCGAATCGGGTTCCTCGTTGCTCGGTGAGACCGACCATCTCCAACAGTTCTGCGGCACCGACGGGGGCCGGATAGAAGGTGCGATACAGACGGACGAGTTCGGCCACGGTCAATGCCCCGTGGAGGGTGGCCTCCTGCAATTGAACTCCGAGGAGCTGACGGGCGTGTGCACGGTCGCGGTGGGGATCGACGCCGAGAACACGCACACGTCCACCGTCGGGTGATCGCAAGCCCGCGACCATTTCGACGGTGGTGGTCTTGCCCGCCCCGTTCGTCCCGATGATCCCGAGGGTTTCGCCGACACCGAGTGTGAAGCTGATGTCGTCGACCGCGACCCTGTCTCGGTACCGCTTGCACAGGTGCTCGGCGACGATCGCCGGAGTGCTGGTGTCCATGACGCCGACGCTATGAGCCGAGCGTGCGTGCTCGCGCGTGCCGGATGTCAGGAATGCCGACCATGACTTTCGGCACCCGCTCAGCGTGTGGCCGCGGCTTAGAGTGATGTCGTGCATCGATGGACACCGGAGGGACTGTCGGGCGTGGCGATGCTCGTCGTCTCGGTCGTGGTGGGCGGACCGGTCCTGTTCGGCGGCGCTCGCACCGAGATCCCGCGCGCCGCATGGATCGTGCTGTTCGGTGTCCTGCTCGTCGCGTTGTTCGGTGCCGCTGCGACCCAACGACCGTCGGCAGGCAAGGTCTCATTCGCGGTGGCCGTCGTCTCCGGCTGGGCGGTGGTGGCGACCGCGCCGGGAATGGGGCCGCTGCCGATTCTGCTCGTCGTCGTCGCTGCCGTGAGTGTCTACGTCGTACCGGTTCGCGTGGGTCTGTTCGTGGTGGTGCTCAACACGCTCGTCATCGCCTTCGCGGCGGCGCAGCAGACCGGGGACACGGGTGCGACGATCCTGACCGCAGGTTTCTATCTCCTCATCCAGCTGGCGACGGTGTTCAGTTCGTTGTCGCTGCTGCGGGAACAGCGGATGCGGCGGGAGCTGGCCGAAGCGCACGTAGAACTCCAGGCAGCGACCGTCCTGCTGTCGGAATCCGCGCGCACCGCGGAACGACTGCGGATCTCCCGCGACCTGCACGACCTCATCGGTCACCAGCTCACGGTGCTCGCGCTCGAACTCGAGACGGCACGGCACCGCGATGGTGACCGGGCTCGTGAACACGTCGAGCGAGCGAACGGGGTCGCACGGGAATTGCTCGCCGACGTCCGGTCCACGGTGGGGGAGCTGCGAGTCGAGCCCTTGAATCTCGAGGTCGCCCTGAACCGTGTGGTGCGGGATCTGCCCGGGCTCGATGTGCAGATCGACGTCGCATCCGATGTGGAGGTCCGCGAAGAGCAGGCTGCGGCATTCGTGCGTGCCGTGCAGGAGATCGTGACCAACGCGCTTCGGCACGCCGATGCTCGTACAGTTCGCGTCGAGGTCTCGTCGGAGGCCGGAAGCGTGGTCCTGTCCGCGACCGACGACGGTGCAGGCACCCGGAAGTTGACCGTCGGCAATGGCCTGCGTGGCCTTGCTGAACGGTTCGAAGCGCTGGGCGGACATGCCACCTTCGACGGCAACGGTGGGTTCCGGGTCACAGCGAGGGTGCCGATCTCATGATCCGCGTTGTGGTGGTGGACGACCAGACGCTGGTGCGCCAGGGAATTCGGAGTTTGCTGGAGGTCGCCGAAATCGACGTGGTCGGGGAAGCGGACGACGGTCGGGTGGCCCTCGACGTCATCGCCGACACCGGCCCCGACGTGGTCCTGCTGGATCTCAGAATGCCCGGGTACGACGGTATCTGGACGCTCGATCGCCTGCGTGAGCGGGAGGTCGCGGTCCCGGTCCTCGTGCTCACGACATTCGACGACGACGCCCTCGTGCTCGATGCTCTGCGCTCGGGGGCGCGCGGCTACCTGCTCAAGGACGTCACGCTCGACCAGTTGACGCACGCGGTGCGGACCCTTGCCGACGGCGGAACGCTCATCGCCCCGTCGATCACCGACCGGCTTCTCCGTGCGATCCGGTCCGGCCCGTCACCGTCGGGGGCGGGGGCCTCGCGCGCACCGGACCTCACCGACCGAGAACTCGAAGTGCTTCGCCTGATGGCCGAGGGCTTCAGCAACCGCCGAATCTCCGAGGCACTGTTCCTCGCCGAGGGCACAGTGAAGAACCACGTGTCGTCGATTCTGCTCAAGTTCGGTGCCCGCGACCGGACCAACGCGGTGTTACGGGCACTCCACGACGGAGTTCTACGCTGAGTGGCCCGAGGACGACCCGAGCAGATCAGCGGCAGCAGTTCGGATCGAGCACCGTGCACAGGGCGTCGAGGGCTTCACCGTGGACTCGGTGATCGACGTTCATGCCTCGTCGGGTCGAGTCGACCATTCCGGCTCTGCGGAGTTGCCCGAGGTGATGGCTGACGGTTGATTCGGCCAGGCGCACCGCGCCGGCGAGGTCGCATGTGCACACCTCACCGACATCCGCTGTGAGCAGAATCGCCATCAGCTGGATGCGAGTCGGGTCGGCGAGCGCTCGTTCGGGCCGCTGATCGATCTGCCTCGGTGGGTGCACGATCTGTCCCGTTCGAGCACATCGCGCGCCTGCCGATGGACACATTGTCCTGGACCTCGCTGATCGTGCTCACGATGGTCGCGTTCGCGGTGTCCTCGCTCGGCGTGGCGGGGTTCCGCCACCGCGACCTGGAGACCACCTGACCACCCTGGGCCGGACTGCTCAGCTCAGATCGGCGAAGCGTTCGGTGTCACGGACCTGGCCGGAGACGATGATGGTGTCTCCGGCCGAGAGAACGGTGTCGGCGGTGGCGTAGGTGAAGCCTTCGCCGGGGCGTTTGATCGCAACGACAGTGACCTTGTAGGTGGAGCGGATGGTGGTCTCGGCGAGCCGCTTGCCGTGTGCGAAGGCCGGCGGGGTGGTCTTGACCATGGCGAAGCCGTCGTCGAATTCGATGTAGTCGCTCATCCGTCCGCGGACCAGATGCGCGACACGTTTACCCATGTCGTGCTCGGGGCGGATCACGTGGTGCACGCCGATCTGGGTGAGGATCTTGGCGTGCGCGTTGCTGATCGCCTTCGCCCAGATGTTCGGTACTTCCAGGTTGATCAGCGCGGACGCGGTGAGCAGGCCCGCTTCGAGGTCGGAACCGATACCGACGACTGCGCGGGCGTGCTCGGGTACCGACAGTTGACGTAGCGAATGCTCATCGGTGGTGTCGGCCACCACCGCGTGGGTCAGTCGGTCGGCGACCTTCGTGATGACCGTCTCGCTGCTGTCGATGCCGAGGACCTCGGCGCCCTGCGCCATCAGCTCGAGTGCCAACGATTTACCGAAGCGGCCGAGGCCGAGCACAACCACGACATCGGAAGCGGGTTTCCTAGCCAATGAACGGCCTTTCCACAGGGTATTCGTAACGGCGGCCACGGTGTCGGGCAGCCAGGGCGCTGACGAGGGTGATCGATCCGATGCGGCCGAGATACATCAGCAGCACCAGAATCAGCTGCCCCCAGGCGGGGAGCTGGGCGGTGATGCCGGTGGACAGGCCGACGGTGGCGAATGCGGAGGTGACCTCGAACAAGAGGACGTTGAGATCGAAGTCGGTTTCGGCGAGCAGGACGATGGTTGGCACCATGACCAGCGCGACACCGACCAGTGCCACCGACAGTGCCTGTCGCTGGACGCGGGTGTCGATGCGGCGGTCGAAGATGGTCACCGACTTCTGGCCGCGCACCTCGGCGGCGATGACGAACAGCAGCAGCACGAAGGTGGTGACCTTGATGCCGCCGGCGGTGCCGCCGCTGCCACCTCCGATGAACATCAGCACGTCGGTCACCAGCAGGGTGGCGTCGTCCATCTGGGCGTAGTCGACGCTGTTGAACCCGGCGGTGCGAGGCATGACGCCTTGAAACGTGGCGACGAGCAGTTTGTCGGCGAACGCGTACTGCTGCAGCGTCCGGGACCATTCGAGTAGCAGCACCAGGGCCGGTCCCACCACCAGCAGCACCGCGGTGACCGTCACGGTCAGCCGGGTGTGCAGGCTCCACCGACGGGAGCGGTCTTCGAGTGGGCGTCGAAGTCTGCGGCCGACTTCGAATAGCACCGGGAAGCCGATTCCGCCGAGAATCACGGCCACCATCAGCGGGATGCAGATCCACGGGTCGTCGGCGAATCCGATGATGTTGTCGCTGTAGAGGGCGAAGCCGGCGTTGTTGAACGCCGAAATCGCGTGGAACACGCCCAGCCAGAGCGCCCGCAATGGTGGTTCGTCGTATCCGAGTGCGAACCGGAGCGTCAGCGCCGCCGCGACAACGGCTTCGATGAGCACGCTGACCCGGACGACGCCGTAGACCACCGAGCGTACGTCTCCGAGCCCGGACGCCCGCGCCTCGGCAGCGGTGTTGAGCCTGGCCTTGAGTCCGATCCGGTTGGCGAGTACCAGTCCGACGAGCGAGGCCATCGTCATGATCCCGAATCCGCCGGCTTGGATCAGCGCGAGGATGACGCCTTGTCCGAACCCGGACCAGTGGACGGGGGTGTCGACGACGATCAGTCCGGTCAGGCACATGGCGGAGGTCGCGGTGAACAGGGACTCGATGACGGAGGTCTGCGCGCCGGACCTGGTCGCTGCCGGGATGAGCAGCAGGACCGAACCGATGATGATCGCCGCGGCGAAGCTCAACGCCACGACTCGGACCGGGGTGAGGGTGGCCTGCGCCGCCAGCCGGCGCCGCAGTGCAGTCCGTGTCGACGGTGCGGTGCGTTCGGTCACGCCGACGAACACTAGACCTGTCGACGCTGCTGACACAGCAGGCCTGCCAGGTGGCGCCGGAACAGGCGCATCCGGCCGTCGTTGACGCAGGACTTGTGATGGCATGCACCGAATCCCGATCCGCCTGGGGGCTCGGTAGAAGGCGAACCGCTCTTGCCACGCTGAATGTTAGTGACTAACATTCAGCGGGTGAGAAGGTCCGAACAGACTCGCGAGCGACTTCAGGCGACAGCGATCAGGCTGTTCGCCGAGGAGGGCTACGACGCCGTCACCATCGACCGCATCGTCGCCGCTGCCGGCGTCTCTCACATGACGTTCTTCCGGAATTTTCCTTCCAAGGACGCAGTGCTCCTGGACGATCCGTACGACCCGCTCATCGCAGAGGCCGTCGCCGCGCAACCGGCCGATCGCAGCCCCCTCGAACGGGCATGCAACGGAATCCTCGCCGCATGGACGCGCATCCCCGAGGAACATCTCGGCGACGTGCGACTCCGCCTGCAGATCGCGGTGTCACACCCGGCCCTTCGTGCACGGATGTGGGAGAACACCTTGGAGACCCAGGAGGCGATCGCGCACGCGCTCCGATCTCGCGGAGCGCGTGCGCTCGAAGCCGACGTGGCAGCCGGGGCGTGCGTGGGGGCACTGATGGCGGCGTTGACCGATTGGGCACGGCACGGCGAGGAGCCGCTCGGCAACCGGATCGCGCAGGCGATGCAGCTGCTGCTGCCGCAGGTCGGGTCATGACCGGCGCTGGAGTTGCGCTGCTCGAATGCCGCAACGTCCGCACCCGCTACGGCGATGCGGTCGTGCTCGACGATGTGACCACCGAGGTCAGATCCGGGGAAGTGCATGCCTTTGTCGGCCTCAACGGTGCCGGAAAGACAACACTGATGCGTCTGTGTCTCGGCATGCTCGAGCCGGACGAGGGCACCGTCCGGGTCGACGGGCGGGCACCGACAACGATGGCCGCGCGGTACTGGACCGGTGTCGGGCATCTGGTCGAGACACCGTTCGCCTACCCGGAATTGAGCGTCACCGAGAACCTGTGCATGGCGGGACGACTGGCGGGCCTGTCCACCAGGGCCGCCCGCGCCGCTGCCGACCGCGGGATCGAGGAACTGGCACTGACACCGTGGGCGATGACCGGGGCGCGGAAGCTGTCGCTGGGCAATCGTCAGCGGCTGGGCCTGGCCGCGGCCTTGATTGCCGATCCGCGTCTGCTGATCCTGGACGAGCCGACCAACGCGCTCGATCCGGCAGGGGTCATTCTGGTGCGCACGCAGTTGCAGCGGTGTCGCGAACGTGGTGCGGCCGTGATGGTGTCGAGTCACCATCTCGATGAGGTTGCCCGCGTCGCCGATCGCATCACGGTCGTGGGTGCCGGTCGCATCGTCGGGTCCCTCGATCCGGACGGCACCGACCTCGAGCGGCAGTTCTTCGATTTGGTGTATCGGGACAGCGAGGCGAGACGATGACCGGCACCGACCAGCTCCGCGTCGCCCTGGCGGTGGAATGGGTGAAATTCCGGCGAGCGCGTCCGGTATGGACCGCGACCGCGTTGCTCACGGTCGGGGTGATCGCCTTGTCCGTGGCCACCCTCGCGTCCGTGGGCGGCGCCAATCCGGCTGTTGCGAGCAAGGCTCAGTACCTCGTCGACGGCGGCGGGCAGGACGGCCTGTTCGCCGCCGCCTCCACGATCGTCTCGGTCGGCGGCATGCTCGGTTTCGGTGTGGTCGCGGGATGGGTCTTCGGCCGAGAATTCACTGAGGGCACGATCACCGGGCTGTGGGCCACCCCAGTCGCGCGGCCCGTCATTGCCACCGCCAAATTGCTGCTCCTGTCGGCGTGGAGTGTGGTCACCACGGTGGTGCTGGCCGTTGCGCTGACGGTGGCGGCCTTGTTCGCCGACCCCGGCACCCTCGGAGCCGACGTCGTCGCGCTCGTCGGCAAGTTCACCGCCATCGCCCTACTGACCGCCGGACTGGCGATACCCTGCGCATGGGTCGCCACCGTCGGACGGGGTTACCTTCCGGCGATCGGAGCGATCATCGCTGTCGTGCTCGTTGCTCAGATGACGGTCATGGCGGGACTCGGCGGCTGGTTCCCGTTCGCTGCCCCCGGGGTGTGGGCGGCGGGAACGCAGGCCGGCACGGTAACGGGAGCACAATTGGCTCTCACACTCATGGTTCCCGCCATTTTCGCGGCCTTGACGATCCGATCGTGGCGCCGACTCACCCTGACGCGCTAGGTGTAGTTCCCTCGAGAGACACACGCTCCGGTACGAATCGTTTCGGACAGGTTGGGCACACGATAGGGTGATCGGCGGTGTGCCGGGAAGTCTGGTCGGCGAGCAGATGAGCGCTGGACCAACCAGGGAGACACCGTTGAATGCAGACAGGGTCCTGAAGCGGGTATTCGGGGTGAACTCGGTCCGGACCGGACACACTGTGCAGCTGTCGTGATGGTCGCCAAGAAATGGCGTAGCCACTCGAAGGGGACGGACTTACTCACCCAACGACCCTGGTTTGCGTTGGTGGGCGTGTTGCAGGTGCCGCAGCCGCAGACCAGCCCCGGCCGGGCGATCGTCCGCCGAATCGGGTACGCCCTGACCGCCCTGACTCTGGTGGTGCTCGTGGTCTACCTCGACCGCGACGGCTACACCGACGCCCAAGACAACGAGCTGTCACTGCTGGACTGCATCTACTACGCGACGGTGTCCCTGTCGACCACCGGCTACGGCGAGATCGCCCCAGTGACCGACCACGCACGAATAGTCAACATTCTGCTCGTCACACCCCTGCGGATCTTCTTCCTGATCGTACTGGTCGGCACCACCTTGTCGGCCCTGACCGAAAGCTCCCGCGACGCCTGGCGCATCCAACGCTGGCGACGCCGAGTGCGCAATCACACCGTGGTCGTCGGCTACGGCACCAAGGGACGCGCAGCCGTGGACGCGATGCTCGGCGACGGCCTGCACCCGTCAGGGATCGTCGTCGTCGACACCGACCCGGCCGTCCTCGAAACCGCCACCGGCCAGGGGCTGGTCACCGTGCAGGGCTCGGCCACGAAATCCGATGTACTGCGCCTCGCCGGGGTACCGCACTGCACCTCGATCGTCGTCGCCGCCGACCGCGACGACACCGCGACGCTGATCACCCTCTCCGCCCGCGAACTCGCTCCCACCGCGAAGATTGCCGTGGCGATCCGCGAATCGGAGAACATCCACGTGGTGCGCCAATCAGGGGCCGACACCGTGGTCATCACGTCCGAAACCGCCGGGCGCCTGCTCGGGGTCGCCACCGCCGCACCGAGTGTGGTGCAGACCATCGAAGAGCTGCTCACCCCCGAAGCCGGATTCTCCATCGCCGAACGACCGGTCGAATCCGACGAGATCGGCCTTTCGCCGCGAGACCTACCGGACCTCGTTCTCGGTGTCGTGCGCCACGGTCACCTGCTGCGCGTCGGAACCCCCGAGGCGGGCACCGTCGACGTCGGCGACAGGCTGCTCTACATCCGCCGCAACTCGGGCTGACACCGCCGGATCCAGGTGTGGGCCGTCAGTATCTGCGAGAAAGTACCCGGCCCACTCCCACCGGACCGCAGGTCTCCCGTCTGCAACGAGAACGTCAGAGGGCATCTCGCGCTCCGTCGTAGAGGTCGGCGTAGCGCCGCCAGCCGTACAGCGTGAGCGCCATGGTGGCAGCTACACCGACGACAGTCGGAGCCTTCCGACGGTGCCAGGCCGCGAGGACGGCTCCTCCGAGGGCGACCACGCCTAATACGTTGAGCGCGCCCATCGTCCGGTCCAGACCAGGTTGGGCCAGCCAGCGCTCCTCGCCGAGAATGGCTCGGGTGGCAAACGATCTCCGGTCGGCCGGCTCGGGGGTCATGATCGGGTTCATCGCGAACCAGACCAGAACTCCTGCGGTCACGTCCGTCCTCCGGGTCCAGAACGGTGCGGCCACCAGCGGTACGGTGAGTAGTCGGCTCCAAGCACTGACCGGGTGGGCGTGCCGGACGAACATCCAGTGACGCAGTTGCTGCGCTCGATTCATGATCATTCCTCGATGTCTGCACCCGCACGCGGAGCGGTCCATGACGCCTCCGTTCGGTGCGCATACCGGCTTCTCTGGGCAACTGCGTGGACAACGACCGCCGCGCGGATCGATCCCGGTGCGGTACCGTATGCAGCGGTGCGCCGGGAAGTCTGGTCGGCAAGTAGGTGATCATACTGTCGACCCTGGAGGGCCCGTGTTCTCGTATTATCCTGTCCACACCACCGCTGGCGGCGGCGATGCGCGATCGGCGCAGTGACCGAATCTCGAACCAGGTATCCGTACCGCAGTCCCGGTGACCACGCCGCGGTGCAGGCTGCATGTCGCCGTGCGCTGACCGACTCAGGTCTCCCATGCGAGGTGCAGCTCGTCGACACTGCGCAGGGAGCCACCGGTGTCCTGGTCGCCGGACAACCATCTGCATTGCCACCCGTCGTGCTGGTACCCGGAGCGGAAGCCCCAGCCGTGACCATGACCGCGGCGATCGAGGCGATCGGACGGTCGCGGCAGGTCTTCGTTCCCGACCCGCCCGGGATGCCCGGTCTGAGTGCACCTAAACAACCGGAACGCGATTTCTGGGCCTCGTACGGGTCCTGGCTCGACACGGTGCTACCGGCACTCACGCCCGATCCCGTGATGCTGGTGGGGCACGGACTCGGAGCCGGCATCGCCCTGGCCGCCTCGCGTGAACACCAGGTCACGCAGCTCGTTCTGATCGGCCCACTCGGACTGTCCCCGGTTCGACCTTCGGTGGCGGTGAGATGGCGCCGGTGGCTATGGAGGGTCAACGCCGACCACCAGGCCACCGGTAGGCTCCTGCAGTCCCTGACCGCAGCCGGTTTTCGGCCCGACCCCGCAGCACTCGCGGTGTTGTGCGTGATCGGCGCGCACTACCGGCCCCCGCACATTCCACATCGGTTTCCCGAGGAATCGGTTCGACGGTGGACTCACCGCACGCCGCTCACCGCGGTCGTCGGCGAGTACGACCCCGTCCTGACCGGTCCGGCACTTCGCGCGCTGGCAGCGCGGCTGCCCACCGCATCGGTCCGCATGCTCGACGGCGTCGGGCACCTGTTGCCGCTCGAAGCGCCGGACCGTTTCGCCGAGCTGCTCGACCGTGTGACGACCGCACGGTCGGCACCGCGCAACGACCACCCCTGATGACTACCCGCACTCTCGAGGACCCCTCATGCCCAAAAGGTTTTCTGCTCTACCGTTCCTCTCCCGCGGCTCCTGGGACGACTCCCGTCGGGTGGCGGAGATTCTCCGCAAGGAAACCGTCGGCGGAATATTGCTGCTGATCGGCGCGCTGGCCGCGTTGATCTGGGCCAACACCGCTTGGTCCGACTCCTACCACGCGTTGCGCGATATCACCGTCGGCCCTGCTGCACTACACCTGGACCTGTCCCTGGGCACATGGGCAGCAGACGGGTTGCTCGCGGTGTTCTTCTTCGTGGTCGGTGTCGAACTCAAACGTGAATTCGTCGAAGGCAGTCTTCGCGATCCACGTCGGGCAGCGATGCCCGTTATCGCCGCACTCGGCGGAATGGTGGTCCCGGCGCTGATCTTCGTCGCGATCAATGTGCGTGGCGGGGCCGAGTCCTTGAGCGGGTGGGCCGTCCCGACAGCCACCGACATTGCCTTCGCGGTGGCCATCCTCGCCGTGATCGGGACCCACCTGCCGTCGGCCTTGCGGACTTTCCTGCTTACCCTCGCCGTGGTCGACGACCTGCTCGCCGTGACCGTGATCGCGATTTTCTACACCGATGAGATGAACCTGTTCTATCTCGGAGCAGCACTGATCCCACTGCTCGCCTTCGGTTTCGCGCTCAAAAAGGGCGTGCATGCCTGGTGGTTGCTGGTGCCCTTGGCGGTCGCGGCGTGGGTGCTTGTGCACGAATCAGGGGTGCACGCCACCATCGCCGGCGTCCTGCTCGGTTTCCTCGTCCCCGTCTCCCGCGATGCGGATGGAAAGAAGGTGTCCGTCGCCGAGCACATCGAACACCGGATTCGACCGCTGTCGGCCGGCCTCGCGGTCCCTGTGTTCGCGTTCTTCGCCGCCGGCGTCACGGTCGGTGGCCTCACCGGCTTGACCGAGGCGCTCACCGACACCATCTCACTCGGGGTGATCGCCGGATTGGTGCTCGGCAAGGTCGTCGGCATCTTCGGTGTCAGCTATCTGGTGGCCCGATTCACCCGCGCACATCTGGACGACGAGTTGAGATGGGTCGACGTCCTCGGGGTCGCGTTGCTCGGAGGCATCGGGTTCACCGTGTCCTTGTTGATCGGTGATCTCGCGTACGGTGCGGGCACAGTCGCCGCAGACCATGTCAAGGTCGCGGTCCTGGCCGGTTCGTTGCTCAGCGCCGCCCTCGCCTCGGTGGTGCTGACCATCCGCAACCGCGCTTACCGTCGGATCATCGCCCTCGAACAGGTCGACGACGACGGTGATGGAATTCCGGACGTCTACCAGGGACGGTGAACAGCCATGCCCTCCACCGAGTTCCGCAGATCACCCTGGTGGACAGCGACCACTGTCGACTCGCCGGAGGCGCTGGTCAAGTGCATGCTGTGGCCGGTCGCGGTGATGCTCGTGATCCACCGCACGGTGATTCTCGCCGTCAACGGTGCCCGCACCGACGATTTCACCGGGGTGTACCGGGCTGCGGTCGCGTTCTGGAACCGCGAACCGGTCTACACCGCCGCCTACCAGCACGTTGACCCGCATTACCTCTATCCGCCGTCCGGATCCTTGCTGATCGCACCGTTCGCGGTCTTCGAGCCGGACAGTTCACGGTGGCTGTTCATCGGTGTCAACGCGGTTGCAGTGCTGATCGCGGTGTATCTGGTGGTCCGGATGTTCGGATTCACCGCACACTCCGCAGCGCTACCCGTGGTGATCGTGCTCGCCTTCGCATCGGAATCGGTGACCAACACTCTGGTGTTCACCAACATCAACGGGGTCATCCTGCTCGGCCAGATGGCGTTCTTGACGTTGCTGCTTGCCCGGCGAGATCTGTGGGCCGGTGTGGCGATCGGGCTGACATTCGCGATCAAACCGATCCTGGCACCGTTGTTGCTGCTTCCACTGTTGCGGCGCCAGGGCAAGGTGTTTGTTACTGCCGCGGCGGTGCCGATTCTGCTCACCGCGCTGGCGTGGCCATGGGCCGCTGATCCGTGGCAGTTCGTCGAACGCACCGTGCCCTATCTGCTGCAGTCCCGGGATTACTTCAACAGTTCGATCACCGGTAACGGCAGCTACTACGGGCTGCCGGATCTGTTGATCCTGTTGCTCCGGGGTGGTTTCGCGCTGTTGGCCGCGGCCACGATGTATCTGCTCTACCGCTACCATCGCCGCGATGACGTGTTCTTCGTCGTCACCAGCGCCGGGGTGCTGATGACAGCCTCATTCCTGCTCGGTTCACTCGGCCAGATGTACTACTCGATGCTGCTGTTCCCGTTGCTGATGAGTGTGGTGTTGCCGCAGTCGGTGCTACGTAACTGGCCGGCGTGGCTCGCGGTGTACGGGTTCCTCAGCGCCGACGAATGGTATTCGGGACGGTGGGTCGAAGCCGGACGGTTTGCGGAGTACATGCGTCCGACGTGGGGTTGGTCGTTGCTGCTCATCGTGATCTTCGCGGTGCTGCTCGACCGTCGCCTCGACATCCGGCGCCGGGACTCGGTCTCCGCCGGCCGCGACGTAGACCCATGCGCCGACGCCGTGGTGGTCGGAAGGTGAGGTCGCACGTCGACACCGTCGGCCTGTGAGGAGCGTGTCGATCTCGCAATCGCACGTTCGGCTATGGCACGGACCAGGAGAAACCGGCACACTATGTGTTATGGATCACAGGATGAGTGACGACGAATTGCGGCGGGCCATTCGGGTGCTGCGCGAACGGGCGGATCTGGCGCGTAACGAGGGACGCGACGACGACGCCGACATGCTCGAGAAGACGATTCACGGTTACCAGGAAGAGATGTCCCAGCGGCTCTGACGATCGAGCTGCGCTTTCAGGAACGCCGCGGCGGTTAGGGTGTCGCCATGGCGATCAAGGACCTGCGCGGAACCAGATTTCTCGTTACGGGCGCGGCCAGCGGAATCGGCCGCGCTCTCGCTCTCGCGGCAGCCCGCGAGGGAGCCGATCTCATCCTGACCGACCTTCAGCAGGACGGTCTCGACAGCGTTGTCGACGCCGTGCGCGCAGGCGGCGGGACCGTACTGCATTCCGCAGCGTTCGACATCTCGGACTACGACGCCGTCACCGCGTTCGCGCACGCCGTCCACGAGCGTTGCGAGTCGGTCGACATCGTCGCCAACGTTGCGGGGGTGTCGGTGTGGGGCACCGTCGACCGTCTCCAGCACAAACACTGGAAGCTCATGGTCGACGTCAACCTCATGGGGCCGATCCACGTCATCGAGAACTTCGTGCCACCGATGATCGCGGCCGGTCGCGGAGGGCACCTCGTCAACGTGTCGTCGGCCGCGGGGCTTCTCGCATTGCCGTGGCATTCGGCGTACAGCGCCAGCAAGTTCGGGCTACGTGGCGTGTCGGAGGTACTGCGGTTCGACCTCAAACGCGACAAGATCGGTGTTTCGCTCGTGGTGCCCGGAGCCGTGGCCACCCCGCTGGTCGACACGGTGGACATCGTCGGCGTCGATCGCGACGCGCCCGCAGTCCGGAAACTGACGGGGCGTTTCGTCAAGCACGCGGCATCGCCAGAGAAGGTCGCCGAGTGCATTCTCACCGGTATCAGGAAGAACCGCTTCATGGTGTACACGTCGTTCGACACCAGGTTCGGCTTCTGGTGGGCACGCAAGTTCGCCCCGCCCTACAACCTCGTGATGCAGGGCGCCAACGACTACTTCCGAAAAGTTCTACGTTCGAGCACCGCAAAGTAGCCGGGGCTGCCCGCGAAACCGATCTAGGCGTCGCGCCGGAGTGCGGCGTGCAAGTGGTGGGTGAGCGGGGTGTCGGCGTGCGCCATCCACAGGTCGTAGGTGAGCGTGTCGCCGTCGAGGACGTAGCGACGCTTCAGTTCGTGCACCGGCTTCGCATCGGGCGAGCGTTCGAGAACTACCGCGGTGAGGTCGAGCACTCCCTGGGTGAGTCGACCGCGCTGGATCTCGACGAAGCCCGTCGGCTGCGACACGAGCAGTTCGATGTCCTCGCCACTGTTGCGCAGATACCCGTTCTCGGTGTGCAGCGGTCGCGCCTCGGTGCGGTGACGGGTCCGGCTCACGTACATCAGAAACGGTTTGCCGGGGATCGAGGCGAACTCGATCGTCTCGTCGTACGAGAAGTCGTCGATGGTCGGGTAGTGGCCTTCGCCGCCTCCCACCCAGCGACCCGCGAACGCGGCGAGTTCGCCGAGCGGGTCGTTCTCGGCCGGATTATCGGACATCGGTAACTCCTTGCGGGTGGGCTGCGCGTGTGCACCCGCCATCCTTCCGCAGAGAGTTACCGTTGTCGCATGAACCAGCAGTGGGGTGTCGATTCCGAGGTGGGTGCGCTCACCTCCGTGATGCTGCATCGGCCCGGCGCGGAACTCGAGCGGCTCACCCCTCGGAACAACGATCAACTGTTGTTCGATGCGTTGCCGTGGGTCGCGCGAGCTCAAGAGGAACACGACGCGTTCGCCGAGGTGCTGCGGAGTCGTGGTGTGGAAGTGCTCCTTCTCTCGGATCTGCTCACCGAAACCCTCGAGGTCAGCGGGGCTGCGCGGGTGCAGAGTATTTCGTCGGCCGTCGATCCGCGTCGCCTGGGGCACTCGCTGGCCAAGGAGCTCGCCGGTCATCTGCGCACCGTTGCCGCACCCGAACTCGCCCGAATCCTGATCGCAGGAATGACTTTCGACGAATTGCCCGCGGCGGGCATGGGTTCGCCACCGTCGCTGGTGCGGCTGATGCACCACGGCCCGGATTTCGTGATCGAGCCGCTCCCCAACCTGCTCTTCACCCGGGATTCGTCGTTCTGGGTGGGCTCCCGAGTGGCGATCTCGACGCTCGCGCTGCCCGCAAGGCGACGGGAAACCAACCTCACCGACCTCATCTACGCGTTTCACCCGAAGTTCCTCGGTGTACGACGGGCGTACGAGTCGCACACGGCTCCCGTCGAAGGTGGCGACGTGTTGCTCCTCGCGCCGGGCGTGATCGCGGTGGGGGTCGGGGAGCGAACCAGCCCCGCAGGGGCAGAAGCATTGGCACGCAGCGTCTTCGAAGACGGTCTTGCTCACACGGTACTTGCCGTGCCGATCGAGCAGCGACGCGCGTCGATGCATCTCGACACGGTCTGCACCATGGTCGACGTCGACGCCGTCGTGATGTATCCCGCCATCCGCGACACGTTGGAGGCGTTCACGATTCGACGCGAAGACGGGTCCGCGCGGATAACGGGACCACGGCCGTTCCTCGAAGCAGCGGCCGACGCAATGGGTATCGAGAAGCTCCGGATGATCGACACGGGGCTCGATTCCGTTGTCGCGGAGCGGGAACAGTGGGACGACGGGAACAACACCCTTGCGGTCGCACCGGGGGTGGTCATCGCGTACGAGCGCAACGTCGAGACCAATACGCGACTCGAGGATTCCGGAATCGAAGTGCTGCGGATCGCCGGGTCGGAGCTGGGCTCCGGCCGCGGCGGTCCGCGGTGCATGTCGTGCCCGCTCGCGCGGGCGGCGCTGTAGCAGCGCGTCAGAGAATATCGCGAACCTTGTCGACGGGGCGTGCGAGCACCGTTCCCTTATCGGTGACGACGAGGGGGCGTTCGATGAGGATGGGGTTGTCGACCATCGCGACGAGCAGTTCTTCCTCGGATGCTTCGGCGAGATTCAGCTCTTTGTAGAGCGATTCCTTCTTCCGGATCGCTTCGCTGGGGCGCAGTCCCGCGTCGTCGAGGAGTTTGCGCAGGCCGTCGCGCGACGGCGGGGTATCGAGGTACTTCACGATCGTGGGTTCGAGGCCTTCCTCGCGCAGGAGCGCGAGGGTGTTGCGAGACGTGCTGCAGCGAGGATTGTGGTAGATCGTTGCGGTGTGTGCCATGTCTCGATTGTGCCCCGCCGGTACGGCTGTCGGAAATGTCTATGTTGAGCGTGGTTGTCCGCCCAATTAACATTTCCGGGTCAATCTGTTCACACCATGTGGCTCAATCGTGAAAGGCCCGGGGGAATGCTCAAAGGTTTCAAAGATTTTCTGCTGCGCGGAAACGTCATCGAACTCGCCGTCGCAGTCGTGGTGGGCGCGGCGTTCACCGCGATCGTCACCGCGTTCACCGATAACATCATCAATCCGCTTGTCGCGGTGGTCGGCGGCAACAATGAGATGGGCTTCGGCTTCAAGATCCTCGCGTCGAACGAGGCGACCTTCATCAACCTCGGTGCTGTGATCTCGGCGGTGATCAACTTCATCATCATCGCTGCGGTCGTCTACTTCGTGCTGATCGTGCCGGTCAACGCAGCCAAGGCCCGCTTCGCCCCGGACAAGGAACCGGAGGACGAGCCGCTCAGCGAAACGGACCTGCTCATCCAGATCCGCGACCTGCTCGAGAAGGGCAGCTACAACACCGTCGACGACGACCTCGACGGTCGCCACAGCGACAAGGCTCGTGTCTGATCGTCGCGAACCCCCGGCCCTCCTTCTTCCGGTCGAAACGTCTGGGAGACGCTGCTAGCCTGCAATGATGCTCGATATCGTGATCGATTCGGACTCGTCTGTCCCGCCGTTCGAGCAGCTTCGCCGACGGATCGTCGAACTCGTCCGGGACGGGGAGTTGATCGCCGGTACGAAGCTGCCCACCGTGCGCGCCATGGCCGAGACCCTCGGGATCGCGCCGAACACGGTGGCGAAGACGTATCGGGAGCTCGAGCAGCTCGGGGTCCTCGAAACCCGCGGGCGGGCCGGGACGTACATCGCGGATTCGGGCGATCCCACACGGTCGCTCGCACAGCAGGCCACTACCGAATTCGTCGCGGCCGTACGGGTGCTGGGAATGTCCGACGAGGAGATCGTCGACTTCGTCGAGGCTGCGCTGCGCGCCTAGAGTGCGACTTCCGCGAAAGCGACACAATTTCGGGGCAATGAAGGAAAGTTGGAACATATGACTGTTCCTGAGGGCAGGACCGACGACGCAGCCGCCGCTGTTGTCGCCGGACCACTGGATACTCCGCCGACCGACCCACCTCGTAGCCGCACCGACCGCGTCGTGTTCGGAATCTCCGCCGCCATGGTTGTCGCCATAGTCGTGTGGGGTCTCGCGGCTTCGGACAACTTCAGCTCGGTGACCGGATCCGTTCTCGACTGGATCGTCATCGAGATGGGCTGGCTGTTCGTCCTCTCGGCGACAGCCTTCGTCATTTTCGTGTTGTGGATCGCAGCAAGCAAATACGGCCGGATACCACTCGGCAAAGATGACGAGGTGCCCGAGTTCCGCACCGTCAGCTGGATCGCCATGATGTTCAGCGCGGGGATGGGCATCGGATTGATGTTCTTCGGCGTGTCCGAGCCGGTCTCGCACTACGTGACAGCGCCTCCCGGTACCGATGGCGGAACCGGAGTTGCGATGGCGACCACGATGTTCCACTGGAGTCTTCATCCGTGGGCGATCTACGCGGTGGTGGGCCTGGCCATCGCCTACGGAACCTTCCGAAAAGGCCGCAAACAGCTGGTGAGCGCCGCGTTCATTCCGCTTCTCGGGCGCCGAGCCGAAGGCCCCATCGGCAAGCTCATCGACATCCTTGCCCTCTACGCGACACTGTTCGGAACCGCTGCGTCGCTCGGCCTGGGCGCATTGCAGATCGGGTCGGGATTCGAGGTCACCGGATGGCTCGAGACGGCTGGGGTAGGACTCCTCGTGGCGATCGTCGCCGTGCTCACCCTCGCGTTCGTCGCGTCCGCGGTATCGGGAGTCGCGAAGGGCATCCAGTGGCTCTCGAACATCAACATGGTGCTTGCGGGTGTCCTCGCGCTGTTCGTGTTCGTGCTCGGCCCGACGATCTTCATCCTCAACCTCATTCCCACCACACTCGGCGCCTACGCTGCCGACCTCGCCGAGATGTCGGCTCGCACTGCGGCATCCGGTCCGGAAGCAGGCGAGTGGCTCTCCAGTTGGACGATCTTCTACTGGGCCTGGTGGATTTCGTGGGCGCCGTTCGTCGGCATGTTCCTGGCGCGGATCAGCCGTGGGCGCACCATCCGTGAATTCGTCATCGGCGTGATGATCGTGCCGAGTGTCGTGAGCCTGCTGTGGTTCGCCGTCTTCGGTGGCGCCGGGATCAATCAGCAGGAGCAAGGGTACGACGTCGCCGGTGCCGGAAGCGTCGAAGAACAGCTGTTCGGCATGCTCGACCACCTACCGCTCGTGGGTATTTCCACCGTCGTCGTGATGGTGCTCGTGTCCATCTTCTTCGTCTCGGGCGCCGACGCCGCATCGATGGTCATGGGCAGCCTCACACAACGGGGAACGCTCACACCGAGCCGCGGCGTCGTCGTGTTCTGGGGTGGTCTGACCGGCGGTGTCGCAGCGCTGCTGCTGTGGACAGGCGGCTCCGAAGCGCTCAATGCACTACAGACGATGACGATCATCGCCGCCGCGCCGTTCGTGATCGTGATGATCGGTCTGTGCGTGTCGCTCTACCGAGATCTGAGACGAGATCCGATCATCACCGGTGGTCGGCGACGGCGACTGCTCAGACGCGTCGAGTGACGCGCGGGCACGCGGCATTCGCGGTCGAGGTGACGGATCCACAGCCCGGATACAGTGTCCTCGTGATCGGGACGGTCGCCGCCGCCGAGGCATTCGCGGCGCGCGTCGGGCCGGGCGGCGTGATCCGAAGCAGCCGCACCCTGGCCGACGCGACCGGCACCTCCGATCTCGTCTGCGGGTTCGGGGTGCCGGAGTTCCGCGACAGCGACACGTCGCGGCTCAGCGGCATCGCGGAGCTGCTCGCCCCCGCCGGGCAACTGTGGGTATTCGATTCACCGGCGGCCGGCGAGTCGGCCGGGTTGCTGTCGATGCGCATCAGCACGACCCTCTCGCATGCGGGACTCGCGATCGTCGACATACTCGAAGGGCGGTGCGTGATCGGTGTCTGTGCCATGGTGAAAGGATGAGCGCCGCGCGCGACCTCCTGGCCACCTTCGAAGAGTTCCTGCGAGTGCAGATTCCGGTCCACGTCCGATGTTGGGACGGCTCCGAAGCGGGACCGCCGGACGCCGAGGCCCGCGTCGAATTCCGCAACCGCCGGGCGCTGCGCCGTGTGCTGTGGGCTCCCAACGAACTCGGATTGAGCCGCGCGTACGTCAGCGGCGACCTCGTGGTCGACGGCGATCTCTACGCGGTTCTCGGGCTTCCGGACCTCGTCGACAGACTCGGCAGCCGCACGCTGCGCGACACATCGCCACGTGAGTTCGCACGTCTGGCGCGGAAGTTCGCCGCGCTCGGCATCATCGGACCCTCTCCGCGACCACCCTCGGTGGAGATCCCTCGCCGGCGCGGTGCCCTGCACAGCAAACGACGCGACGCGCAGGTGGTCTCGCATCATTACGACGTCGGAAACGACTTCTACAGGCTGTTTCTCGGCCCCTCGATGGTGTACTCGTGCGGCTACTGGAGCCGGCCGGAAACCGGCACACCCGGCCTCGAGGACGCACAACACGACAAGGTCGACCTGGTCTGCCGGAAACTCGGACTCGAACCGGGCATGAGGCTCCTCGACGTCGGCTGCGGGTGGGGAGCGATGGCGCTGCATGCGGCGCAGCACTACGGCGTCGATGTCCTGGGCGTCACGCTCAGCGCCGAACAGCGCGACTTCGCGCAGGCGCGTATCGCTGCGGCAGGCATGTCGGATCGCATCGAGATCCGGCTGCAGGATTATCGCGACATCGACGAGACCCCGTTCGACGCGATCTCGAGCATCGGTATGTCCGAGCACGTCGGGGCGACCAAGCTTCCCACGTATGCGCAGCACCTGCACGAACTGCTGGTCCCGGGTGGGCGATTGCTCAACCATGCCATCGCGTCGGTGGTGCACCGGCCCGATCCCCGCAGTCGTCCCGCTACCTTCATCGACCGCTATGTGTTCCCTGACGGGGAGATACTGCCGCTGAGTCGTACCCTCGATGCGTTCGAACGCGCGGGCCTCGAAGTCCGCGACGTCGAGGCGCTGCGCGAACACTATGCGCTGACATTGCGTGCGTGGGTCGCGAACCTGCAGGAATCGTGGGAGGAGGCGAGCTCGCTCGTCGGAGCCGACCGAGCTCGAACCTGGTTGCTGTACCTCACCGCGAGCGCACTCGGCTTCGAGGAACCGGGCCGTCTGACGATCAACCAGGTACTCGCGGTACGTCCCACCTCTACCGGCGCGAGCAACATGCCGCGGACCCGTCACGAATGGCTCTCGAGCGGGTGATGTCCCGGACTCCGACGGTGCGCCTGACGGGAGTTGTCGGCACCTCGCAGTAGCGTGACCGCAGCCCGCTGTTGCACTGCGAGAGGGGAGTCACGGATGGCCCGCACAGACCGCTTCGACGGAATTCTGGAACGGGGCTGGGACCGTTTCCGCACTCGACTTGCGGGCCGGATCGCGGCGCTCGGAAAAGGCGAGCAGATCGACCTCGCCGCCGAGACCACAGGTGAACATCTCACCCTGGTGAAGATCGTCGCGCTCGATGCGAGGTGTATCGAGGTCGAGATGTCGGGAATCGGCCCCAGCATCAGCCCGGTACGTCAGGCCGACGAGATCGCGCACCACGTCGTCGCTGCGCTGCGTGAGGTGTACGGCGTGCTGCATCCCACCTTCCTGCGCAGCGACGAGCCCGACACTCCCCGCGCACTGCGCTCGCGTGTCGGTGAGGCACTCCGGCTACAGTTCGGGCGGCCGATCCCTCTCGACGCCGACGGAGATTTTGTCGTCGTCGTCGATTCCCAGGCGGTATTCGTCGTGGTCGACGACAGCGCTCGCACCATCCAGCTGTGGGCGCCGCTGCTGCACGGCATCACCGGGCGTGCGCGGGCTGCCGAGGAACTACTCGAACTCAACCGCGCATGGCCACACATCAAACTGCTTCTCGTCGAAGATCGGCTCGTGGCGACGATCGACGTGATGGGCGACCCGTTCGTGCCCCGGCACCTCGCCGACCTCTTCGGTGCGCTGAGAGTGCTTCTCGGCACCATCGACACCGGATTCGCACAGCGCTTCGACGGGGAGCGGTACACCGGCGACACCGATGCAGAGCCCACACTGTTCGACGAACCGACGGTGTTCGACGAACCGAGCTGACCGAGCCGGCCACGCACTGTCGGGGTCGGGAAAGTCAACGCCAGCTGGGCAACCACAGTTCGCTGTGCCAGTGCGCCACCGTGATCGGCAACCCGGTCAGGATCGGCCACAACCACACGAAGTTCGCGACCACCAGACCCACGTAGAGGCACACCACGAGCAGACCGGTGGTCCGCCTCTCCTGCGACGCGTACCGCTGTCCCAGCACCTCACCGAGGACCAGCGTGATCGCCATGACGAGGAACGGCGCGAGCGGAACCGCATAGAAGTAGTACATCTGCCGGTCGAGGCTCGCGAGCCACGGCAGAATGCCCGCTCCGTAGCCGGTGAGCACCGCAGCCCAGCGCCAATCGCGGCGGACCAGCATCTGCCACAAACCCCACCCGAGGACGGGCACCGACACCCACCACAACGCCGGAGTGCCGATGAGCATGACGGCCTTGACGCATTCGTCGGCTCCGCAGCCGTCGATGTTCGACCCGTCCGCGTAGTAATACAGCATCGGGCGCAGCCCCATGGGCCACGTCCACGGCTTCGACTCCCACGGATGGATGTTGCCCGCGGAATTGGTCAGACCCGAGTGGAACTTCAGCACACTCGCGCTGTAGTACCACAGCGACCGCAGTGCATCCGGCACGAACGAGAAGGCGCTGTCGTGACCGATCTGATTGCCCACGGCATGGCGGTAGACCCCGGTCTCGCTGGCGAACCATGCCCAGAACGTCGCCAGATAGACGCCGACGGGGATCACCACCAGCGCATACAGGGCGGGACCGATATCGCGGAGCGCGGTGCCGATCCACGGTCGCTGCACACCGTAGGCGCGGCGCGCAGCGAGATCGAACGCCACCGACATCAGACCGAAGAACGCAATGAAGTACAGCCCGGACCATTTGGTGCCCACGGCCAGACCGAGCAGGACACCGGCCCCGAAACGCCACCACCGGACCCCGAAGCGAGGCCCCCACACCGAGTCGCGGAGGCGACCCTCGGCGTACACGCGGGCCATACGGCGACGGATATCGTCGCGGTCGACGAGCAGGCATCCGAATGCGGCGACGACGAACACCGCCTGGAAGATGTCGAGCATCCCCATCCGCGACGAGACGAACGTGACCCCGTCGACGATGAGGAGCAACCCGGCAACGGCACCGAGCATCGTCGAACGCGTCATCCGGCGCACGATGCGCACAACCAACAGCACCAGGACGACTCCGGCGACGGCGGACGAGATCCGCCAACCCCAGCCGTTGTAACCGAACAGTGCTTCCCCGACCGCGATGAGCTGCTTACCTACCGGCGGGTGCACAACGAGCCCGTATCCCGGGTTGTCCTCGATCCACCCGCCGGTGAGGACCTGCCAGCCCTGCGGGACGTAGTGCTTCTCGTCGAACACCGGCGTCCTGGCGTCGGTCGGATAGTTCAGCATCGTGAAACGGGTGATGGCCGCGAGAACTGTGACGAACGCCGTGACGACCCAACCGCGTGTCCGATCGGTCAGGGCCGACTGCGGAGGTGGTACCAGCGGAGCGGGGCTCGAGAGGCGGCGGTGCGGGGCCTCGGAAGGGCGCAGGTCCGTCGCGGTCACAATCCGATCGTAGGCTGAACCGCATGCAGGCAGAAAATCCGGGACAACAGGGGAATCCGGGACAACACGCGAATCCGGGGCAGGGTCGGCTCGTGCTGGCCGCGACACCGATGGGCGATATCGGCGACGCATCCAAGCGGCTCTGCGATGCGCTGGCCACCGCCGACGTTGTCGCGGCAGAGGACACCCGTCGCACCAGGTCTCTCGCCTCCGCGCTCGGCGTGACCATCACGGGCCGTGTCGTGAGCTTCTACGACCAGGTCGAAGTGTCGAGGGCGCCCGCGTTGATCGCCGATATCGAAGGCGGCCGCACGGTGCTGCTCGTCACCGATGCGGGCATGCCGTCGGTGAGCGATCCCGGTTACCGGCTGGTCTCCGCATGCGTCGAGGCCGGCCTGCCCGTGACGTGCCTGCCGGGCCCGTCCGCGGTGACCACCGCACTCGCGTTGTCGGGGCTGCCCGTCGAACGCTTCTGCTTCGACGGATTCCCGCCCCGTAAACAGGGGCAGCGCCGCACCTGGCTGGCGACACTCGCGACCGAGCCACGGGCCGTGGTGTTCTTCGAAGCGCCGCACCGACTGGCCGCGTGCCTGGTCGATGCCGCCGAGGTCTTGGGCGGAGAACGCCGCGCCGCGGTGTGCCGCGAGCTGACGAAGACCTACGAGGAGGTCAAACGCGGAACCCTCGCCGAGCTCTCCGAGTGGGCAGCGGGCGGGGTTCGAGGTGAAATCACCGTCGTGCTCGAAGGCGCCACCCCACGCAGCAGCGATCCCGCCGATCTCGTCGATGACGTCGAAGAGCTCGTCGCAGATGGTGTCCGGCTCAAGGACGCCTGTGCGCAGGTCGCTGGGACCTCCGTATCGAAGAAGGAGCTGTACGACGCGGTGCTGGCCGCTCGGCGCGTCTGACCTCAACTCCGGTACACCGCGGGCATACACTTTCCGTCCATCGGATCACCCACCGGACGACGAGCAGGAGAAGTGCATGGACGCTGTCAACGATTTCCTCGTCGAGGTAGCGGGGGTGGTGTGGGGTCCGTATCTGCTGATTCCGCTACTGCTCGGGACGGGTCTGCTCCTGACCATCCGGCTTCGTGGTGTGCAGTTCCGCAAGTTGGGACCCGCCCTCAAGTTGGGGCTGATCACCCGTAACGATCCCGGTGCCGCCGAAGGCGACATCTCTCAGTACCAGGCGTTGACGACCGCACTGGCGGCCACGGTCGGCGTCGGCAACATCGCCGGTGTCGCGACGGCCATCTATCTCGGCGGTCCCGGAGCGCTCTTCTGGATGTGGGTGACGGGCCTGCTCGGTATGGCGAGCAAGTATTCGGAGGCTTTCCTCGGGGTCAAGTACCGCACCCGGGATGCCAAGGGTGAGCAGAGCGGCGGCCCGCAGTACTACCTGGCACGCGCGATCCCGAACAGGTTCGGGCTCGTCCTCAGTCTCGTCTTCGCCGTGTTTGCGGTGCTCGCGAGCTTCGGTATCGGCAACATGACGCAGGCCAATACTGTCGCGACGCAGATGGACGGCACGTTCGGGGTGCCGACGTGGGTCAGTGGGGCCGTCATGACGGTGCTCGCCGCCGCTGTGCTCCTCGGCGGAATCAAGTCGATCGGGCGGGTCACCGCCGGGTTCGTGCCCGCAATGATCGTTCTGTATGTCGGTGCGGGCATTCTCGTGCTCGCGGTCAATTTCGGCGAGATTCCCGCAGCCCTCGGCCTCGTGTTCTCCGATGCGTTCACCGGAACGGCAGCGACCGGCGGTTTCATCGGATCGGTGTTCATGGCCGCGATGCGCTACGGCGTCGCACGCGGCATCTTCTCCAACGAGTCGGGCATGGGTAGTGCCGCGATCGCGGCCGCCGCAGCCCGGACGACGCACCCGGTCCGGCAGGGCCTGGTGTCGATGACGCAGACATTCATCGACACCATCATCGTGGTCACCTTCACCGGCATGGTCATCATCACCACCGGTGCCTGGCAGTCGGGCGAGGAGGGCGCCGCGATGACCTCCACGGCGTTCGCAGACGGCCTCGGCGGTGACTGGGGCCACTGGATCGTGGCGATCTCCGTCGTGTTCTTCGCTTTCTCGACGATCCTCGGATGGTCGTACTACGGCGAGCGGTGCGTCGAACGTCTCGTCGGCCGCGGTGGTGTGGTGCCGTACCGCGCGATCTTCGTGGTCGTCGTGTTCATCGGCGCGACCACCGAACTCCAGGTGGTGTGGAACTTCTCCGACGTGATGAACGGTCTGATGGCGCTGCCGAACCTCATCGGCCTGATCCTGCTGTCCGGGATGATTGCGCGCGAGACGAAGGCTTATCTCGACCGAGACCCGTATCTGCTCGGGGAGCCACCTGCCCGGGAACCGGACAACGCCTAGCCGACAACGGAAGGTGTCGGAGATACGCAACGGCCGGACGATCATCGATCGTCCGGCCGTTGCTCTCCCGATTCAGGACGCCCGCTGTACCGATGGAACTACCCCTCGATCAGTTCCACTCGACGCAGAGCACTCGCCCCGGTGCAAGGTGACCTTGCGTGGTTACCAGTTTCGTACCCATTGCAATGCTCTCCAATCGCGCACCGTTGCGGAACGGGTATCATCCCAGGTCGGACATGGTGAGGAACTTTTCCGCAGCGGACTTTCCTCGGCGGATTCCCTCGCGGAAAAGGATCGGAAGGGCGCGGAAGGTGAGTGCGGACGACGGCACGACGCAGAACGCAGATCACCGGCGCTTCTTCGCCGACCAGCTCCGCATCCTGTTCGCGGCTGCGGGCCGCCCGGCGTTGAAGAAGGTGGTCTCGGGCGCGTCGACGATCTCTCGCGCGGTCGGAAACGACCGCACGGTATCGGTGCAGAGGGTCAGCGATTGGCGTAGCGGCAAGCGCGTGCCTGCGAGCTTCGAATCCGTCCACCCGGTGCTCGTCGTGTTGATCCGCTCCGCCCGCGAGCTCACCGCGGAGCCCCCCGCCCCTGGCCTCTACTCGCTCAAGCAGTGGGAGCGATGGTGGAAAGCCGCGCGCGGCGAGAGCGGTGGAGCCCGGTCGGCCGACCGACCACCCCCGGTGATCGTGGACACCCGCCCCTACAAGGGGCTGTCCGCCTATCGGGCGGACGACGCGCGGATGTTCTTCGGCCGGACCACGAGCATGCGCATGCTGGCCGACACGGTCGTCGCGGCGCACGGTCAGGGGGTGGTCATCGTGACCGGTGCGTCCGGTGTCGGGAAGTCCTCGCTCGTCCAGGCCGGTCTCATCCCGTTGATGTGCGGTGGTGGCGAGTGCGCGCCGGTGGTGTTCACCCCCGGCTCCGACCCGGTCGGTCGCCTCGTGGAGGTACTGCCTGCCTTCGCCGGACTCGATGGTCCCTCCGGCGATCCGGTGGCCGATCGGGCAGTGGTGCACGAGGCCATGGCCGCCGAAGCGGAGAAGGCATCGGTGTCGACGCTGCTGGTCGTGGTCGACCAACTCGAGGATCTGTTCACCCAATGCGACGATCCCGACAGCCGCGCACACTTCTTGATGCTCCTCGAGCACATGTCGACGGCCGGGGACTCCGATGCGCCCGCGCATGTCGTTGCGACGATGCGTTCGGACTTCTACGAGCAGGCCGTGACGTATCCGGCGCTCGCTCGTGCGCTCGAACGCCGAAGCAAGGCCGTGCAGCCGCTGGACCGGGACGATCTCGTCGAGGTCATTTCTGCGCCGGCCAAGCTTCTCGGTGTCCGACTCGAACCGGGCCTCGTCGACCTCATCCTGCACGACCTGGGTGTGCTGGCACCGGGGGACATCAGCGGCACCGAGCTGCCGCTGCTGTCCCATCTTCTCGACACCATGTGGGACAAACGCACCGGCGGCGCGCTCACCGTGGCCGGCTATCGCGCGACCGGCGGTGTGCGCGGTTCGATCGCGGCAGGAGCCGAGCGGGCCTGGGAAAGTCTCGACGAACGCGACCGCGAGATCGTGCGGACGGTGATGGTCCACCTCGTCTACGTGACGAACACCGGCACGGACGTGAAGATGGCTCGCCCGCTCTCCGTGCTTCTTGCGGTGGGAAGCGACGACCGCGCGGCCACTGCGAGAGTCGTGGACCATTTCGTGTCGGCGCGCGTGCTCGTCGTCCACGAGGGGCACGTCGAACTCATCCACGACGCGGTGATCGTGGCATGGCCGCGCCTGAAGGCGTGGGTCCACGAGGACCGGCAGTTCGCTGCGTCTCGTCAGCAGATCGAGGCCGACGCCGCGAACTGGATCGAGAGCGACCGCAACAAGGGGATGCTCTATCAGCGCGGGCGGATGGATCTGCTCTCCGAGCAGGGCGCGCGATTCGATGGCAGCGCGGCAGGAGAACGGTCCGTCGCCGCGGTCAGTCTGTCCGCCCGCGAGTTCCTCCGAGCGTCCCGCCGGCAGATCGATTGGCAGCGACGTCGTCGCGGGGGAGCACTGGCAGGACTGGTCCTGCTGACGATAGTCGCGCTCGTGATGGGCGGCCTGGCGTGGGTCGGCAAGAACAAAGCAGACGACGAACGGGAGGCCGCGCAATTCCAGCAGGTCGTGGCGCTGTCGGATTCGAGCCGATCGGACGATCCGACGATGTCAGCGCATCTTGCGCTGGCTGCGACCTCGCTCGACGGCGACAGTGAGGTGGCCTACTCGCGACTCCTCGCCACGCAGGGTGTGCCGCTCGCACGCGTCCTGGTGGGGCATACCGGTCCGATCTACGGAACCGCGGTCTCGCCCGACGGCGCGACGTTGGCCTCGGCCAGCGACGACGGCACGGTGCGTTTGTGGTCGTTGACGGGTGAGGTTTCGTCGATCGGCGCCCCGCTGGTGTCGTCGTCGAACTACATGGCGTCGGTGTCGTTCAGTCCGGACGGGCGTTATCTCGCCGCAGGCGGCGGCGACGGGGGTGTGTGGATCTGGGACATCTCGGACCGCGGCGCACCCCAGCCTGTCCTGGACCGTCGCGTATTCGGATCGGGTGCCGTCCACAACGTCCGATACAGCCCGGACGGGCGGACGCTGGCGGTGCCCTACGACGACGGTTCCGTTGTCCTACTCGACACCTCGGCTGCTGCATCCGGTCGGTTCCCCGCGACGGAGATACGCGGGCACGAGGGCGGTGTGCGGACGGTCTCGTTCCGCACCGACGGTTCGGTGCTGGCCACCGCGAGCGACGACCGCACGGTGCGACTGTGGGACCTGTCCGACCGTTCGGCGCCGATACCGCTCGGGGACCCGTTGACCGGGTTCGGTGACGTCGCCCATTCGGTCGGCTTCAATGCAGACGGCACTCTCTTGGCTGCAAGTAGCGACGACGGTGTGCTGTGGTTGTTCGACACCACCGACCCTCGGAACCCCCAGCAGATCGGCACTCCGGTGCAGGCCCATACCGGAGGTGTGTGGACCGTGTCCTTTCTTCCGGACGGGCTCACCCTCGCCAGCGCGTCGTGGGACGGCACCGCGAAGCTGTGGTCGGTGGACAAGGACGCCCGGCGGATCGACGAACTCACGCCCGCGCTCACAGGGCACGGCGGTGGTGTACCCGCGCTGACGGTCACGCCCACCGGAGACACGATCATCACCGGAGGTCAGGATGCGAATCTGCGGATCTGGACCATGCCGCATCGCCGCGTGTTCGTCTCTCAGGCGCCTTTGACATTGCCTGTCGCCGACCGCTCGGGCGACCTCGTCGCCACCGGAAGTTACGATGCGGTCGTCCGGCTGTGGCACGTCGACGACGGGGGATGGTCCCGTGTCGGCCAGGTGGAGCTCACGCGTCCACTCGGCGGCGGGTACGTGAGCGCACTGTCCCCGTCGGGTGAGGTGCTGGCGGCGGCGGCAACCTCCGGGGGAAGCATCGAACTGTGGAATGTCGCCGAACCTGCGGCGCCACGGCAGTTGGGTGAGCCGCTCGCGCTCGCAACCCGATTCACCTCGGCCCTCGCATTCGGGCCCGAGGGCACCACCCTGGTCACGGGCAACGACGACTATTCGGTGCAGTTGTGGGATCTGTCCGATCCGGCAGCGCCGAAGCCGTGGGGTGAACCGCTCGGCGGGCCGACCAACCTGGTGCGGCACGCGGCGATCAGTCCCGATGGACGCAGTCTCGTCGTGACCAGCGCCGACGGCCGGATCTACGCCTGGGACATCACGGATCGGTCTGCCCCCCGCTCCGTCGCCGTCACCGAGGGACATTCCGCGGGCGTGAACGGACTGGCGTTCGCCCCTGACAGTTCGGTTCTCGTCACCGGGGGCGACGATCATCAGGTCGTGGTGTGGGACCGCGACCCCACCGGGAGTTTCGTCGCACGCGGCACGCGGCTCCGCGGTCATACCGGCACGGTGTACTCGGTGTCGGTGTCGCCCGACGGCAAGCGCGTCGTCAGTGGCAGCGACGATGGCACGGTCCGGTTGTGGGATGTGTCGGATCCCGAGGGCATGCACGCGGTGGGGGGACCGATCACCGATACCGGGTCGGGACGCTGGCAGGTGATGTTCCATCCGAACGGCACGGTGATCGCTGCGGGCGGTGACGGTGTGTTGCGCACCTGGAGTCTGGACCCGGACGTGGTCGTCGAGAGGATCTGCGCCGCGACGTCGGGACAGTTCAGGGAACTCCTACCGCAGTTCGGACTGCCGTTTCTGCATGACAAGGTGTGCTGAGAGCCAGGATGCTCGCCGCCTTGTCGAGACATTCCTGCCATTCGGCGTCGGGGTCGGAGTCGATGGTGATGCCTCCACCGACTCCGAGGGCGCAGGTTCCGTCGGCGTCGAACTCGACGGTGCGTATTGCGACGTTCGATTCGGTGCCCGCCAGCGGACTCGCCATCCCCACTGTGCCGCAATAGACACCGCGCGAGGACGGTTCCCACTGCTGCAGCAGTTCACGGGCGCGGCCCTTCGGGCAACCTGTGACCGAGGCGGGCGGGAAAGTGGCCTCGAGCAGATCGCGGGCGGATACGCCGAGGCGGGCTGTCGCGGTGACGGTCGAGACCAGGTGCCACACGCCGGGCGCGGGACGGACAGCGAGGAGTTCGGGCACGGCGACGCTGCCTGGTTCGGCCACACGGCCGAGGTCGTTGCGAACCAGATCGACGATCATGATGTTCTCGGCGACATCCTTGACGGATGCCCGCAGGTGGTCGGGGTCCCGGTCCAGCGGGAGCGTGCCTTTGATCGGGCTGGAGGCAAGTCGCCGGCCGTGGCGGGAGACGAACAGTTCCGGTGACAGTGACGCCACCGAACCCCACGACCCTTCGAGGTAGGCGGCGCGCGCCGGGTTCGTGCGGGTGATCGCGTCGACGAAGAAGGAGAGAGGGTCGCCGGTGTAGTCGCCGGTGAACCGGGTGCAGACGCATGCCTGGTACACCTCGCCCGCCCGGATGGCGTCGAGGCATTGCTCGACACCGTGCCGGTGGGCGTCACGTTCGGGCAGCGACCAGTCGATGTTCCACTGTGCTTCGGGCACCGCTGCAGTGCCGACGGTGTCCGTCCTGTCCGCAGGATCTGCGATGACCGCGCGGGCGAGTGCATCGGAACATTCTCTGTCGGTGAGTGTTTCGTACCACCAGTATCCGTCGTGGTCGAGACGCAGGACGGTGTCGGTCCAGCCACCCGCCGCCACGGGTAGTGCCGGCGGCCGGGAGGTGACCGGGTCCGGGTAGGCGAGGTACCCCATCCATCCGCCGCCGATGCGTGGGCCGCTGTCCCGGACCTGTATGTCCGGGCAGGTGAATGCGTCGGTGGCCGCGGCCGGCTGCGCACCGAGCGACGGCGCGATCACTGCTGCGGCACCGAACCACGATCCGGTGAGCGCCGCAGGCGCAGGTGTACCGAGGCGCCGGGCGTGCTCACCGAAAGTGGCGAGCACCTGAGCCGGTGTACCTCCGCGTCCGATTCGTTCCATCCGCATCGGACCAGCCTGTCACGGTAGGGGCGGGGTCTCGAATCGGGTCAGCTTGTCGGGGTTGCGCACCGCGTACACGCCTGTGATCAGGCCGTCTACGATCTCGAACAGGAAGACGAGGTCGATCACCCCGTGCGAGTACACGAGCACACCCGGTGCCGTGTTGACCGTCGCGGCGGCCATGGTCATCTCCGGGAGCCCCACACGTGCGAGCCCGGAGAACAGGCGCGCCACCTTCTGTGCCCCGTGGACCGGCACCTTGGCCGCCGAGACCTTACCTCCACCATCTGCGATGTACACGGCGTCGGGCGCGAGCAACCGGAGCAACCCGTCGAGATCACCGGTCGTTGCGGCCGAAAAGAACTCACCGACCACGCGATCGGTTTCGGCGCTCGCGGGTGTGAATCTTCGTCGTCGCTCATGAACGTGATCGCGCGCCCGGTGAGCGACCTGCCGGACGGAAGCCGGAGTGCGGTCGACGGTGTCGGCGATATGCGCGTAGTCGAATCCGAATACCTCCCGCATCACGAACACCGCTCGCTCGAGGGGACTCAGCGTCTCGAGGACCAGGAGCATCGCCATCGATACCGATTCGGCGAGTTCGACCTCCGCCGACGGGTCGGTGCCGGGCCCGTCCGTCGCGGTGAGGAGTGGTTCCGGTAGCCACGGACCGACGTACTCCTCGCGTCGTCGCTGCGCAGACCGCAACGAATTGAGCGCCTGCCGCGTGACGACCTGCGCCGCGTAGGCGCGTGGATCCTCGATGGTGTCGGGAGCGACCGCGGCGAACCGCAGGTAGCTGTCCTGGAGGATGTCCTCGCTGTCGGCGACGCTCCCGGTGATCTCGTAGGCGATCGAGAACAACAGGCCGCGGTGTTCGGTGAAGACCCCCGACGGTGAGGTGTCGCCGGAGGTCACCGTACGCCGGCCGTGTCGAGGGCGGGGCCTGCCGGGACGAACGGTGTGTGGCCGCGGGCTTGGCGTCGCATCGTCCAGATGGTGCCACGAAGGATGCCCTCCTTGGCGAGTGTCGCCGATCTTCCCCGTACCGCCGCCGCGCGAGGGGTGTCGGCGGATGTGGTGAACTGCAACGCGGCCCGGCCCCGACCCAGCGAGATGCACTGCGCGACGAACCCGAGCGACAACGGTTCGGGTTCGCGACCCTGCACCACGTCCCACACCGTTGCTGCGCCGTGCACACCGAGTGGAATCGCGGCCTGGCAGCTCATCCGGACGTAGGGCCGCTGCGCGATCGTGATGGCGTCGCCCACGCCGATCACGTCTGCACGGTTCGTCGACCGCAGCGCAGCATCGACGCGCAGGCGACCGGAATCGTCGACGTCGAGTCCGCTGCGGCGAGCGAGATCGGGTACCGAGAATCCTCCCGCCCACACCGTGAGGTGGGAGGGCGCTTCGGTTCCGTCGTCGAATCGCACACCGGCATCGTCGATCTCGGTGACGGTGACGCCGGTGAGGATGTCGATGCCGAATCCGGTCAGGGTGCGTCGCAGATACCGGCGGGTGCGGTCGGGCAGGCCCGGGCCGGGATCACCGACGAGTGTGTAGCGATGGCCGGGGTGCGCAGTGGCGAGTTCGGTCACGGTCTCGATGCCGGTGAACCCCCCGCCGACGACCGTGACCGCCGCACCATGGGGTAATGCCTCGATCGCGGTGTGCAACGCCGACGCGGATTCGAAGTCGGACACCGAATGCACCCGCTCACCGCCCGGGACCTCGACCCGGGCCGGTCCGCTCCCGACCGCGTAGACCACGGCGTCGCAGGTCAGAACCGAGCCGTCGGCGAGGAGTACTGCACCGTCGTCGATCCGTTCGGCGGTGCCCACTCGCAGTTCGGCGCGGGGATGAAGCAGATCGGTGAGGTTGTGTGTCGCCGACCCGGTCGCGGCCGCATGCTGGTGCAGCCGGGTCCGTTCGACGAACACCGCTCGAGGATTCACCACGGTCACTGCCACCTCGGGGTGTTCGGAGAGGAGTCGGTTCGTGGCCATCACGCCCGCGTATCCGGCGCCGACGACCGCCACATGAACGTGTGTGTTGCTCATGGTTCTCGCCTCGATCCATTCGTTCGGATGTGTCGGTCATTTGACACCGCGCGGGCCGGGAACGTGACATCTCGGTGAAAAAGTGGTCAGCGTCGCAGTGGAGACTGTCCCGGCGCCAGGGAGGCGTTCTCGGCGGCGTCGCGTCCGGCATGGAAACCGTCAGCGTCGACGCCGCGACCGCCGGAGGAGCGGGTGGTGGGGAACAGACGCCGGAACTCCGCGTCGACCGCTTCGGAGCGGCGCGCGAGGATGGGTGCGAGATCGGTCATCGGTACGCGCGCATCGGCGGCGGCTTCCGCAGTGGCGTGGGCCTGGACCTCGCGGAGTCGCTCGCCGATGCGGTTCGCGAAACCGGTGAGAAAGGCGCGTCGGAAGGACGTGGCCCCGCCGCCACGCCTGCCTGCGGTCCCGGCCGTGTTCATGGCGCGCGTGCTCTGGACGAGCAGAGATGTGAACAGCATCTCGACCTGCTCGAGATCGACCACGGTGCCGACGATGGTCGCGATCTGCACCCGGGTGAACCACACCGTGCGGACCCGGTTCGCATCGCCGATCGCGGTGAGCAGCAGCACTTTCTCCTTCGCGTAAGGACGCTCGAGGTGGAGTCGTCGGCCCCTGACCGGATCGGCGGAGGGTCGGGCACCACCCAGTACCGCCGCTCCCACCGCGTACCGGGTCATGAGCTCTTGCGCCTTTGCGGTGAATGCCTCTGCCTCGTCGGGGAATTCGGTGGATTCGGCCTTCGAGAGCAATCCGCGGATGCGTTCGAGCACCCGCGGATCCGGGGCGCAGGGAGCGGTGCCGTCCGGTGTGGTGCGCGTCTGCGGCCATTGGGACGGCGGCGTGGTCAGCTGCGTGAACCGCGGAAGGTACTTCCACGTGTAGGCGAGTCCGTCGACCTGGAACCGCGACACGTGGGGCAGTGCGCGGAACAGGCTCGTCCCGAACGGGTGGCCGGCTTCGGCAATGCGGGCGATCGCGGGGTGGCGATCGCCGATCGTGCGGACCTGGTGCAGCCATTCGGTGGGCGCGCGGTGGGACGCGCGTGTGTGGTGGGCGTCGAACAGAACGGACGCGGCAGCGAGCGGCGTATCGGTGGGGTCTCCCGAGTGTGCCGCCATGTGGAGTACGTCGGCGGGCTGCCATCCGCGCTCGTAGGCGCCGTTCAGCTCGACGAGCAGTATCCCGGCGTGCACCTCATCGGTTCGAATGTATGTTCCATTGCTGGGCATGGGGAGAGTGTGGCGGAAGCCACCGACAAGTTCCGATTCGGTGCGGCTGCTCCCCGAAACGCCGGAGTCCGGGCCGCGTCACGCTGCGGCCCGGACTCCGACGATGCGACTCTCGCTCGACGTTCGACTATTCCTCGTCGATGAACCGAGGGAACACCGGCGATGGCGCGGGCAGCGCGGTACCCGGCACGAGACGCGTCGCGAGGTCGGCGAACTGTCGGTCCCGAGGTCCCTGGCCGAGCAGATCGAGGATCTTCGCACCCGCATCGGGCATCACCGGCTGAACCAGGATGCCCACGACACGTACGACTTCGAGCGTCACGTACAGCACTGTGGCCATCCGCGCAGGATCTGTCTTGCGGAGCACCCACGGCTCCTGCGCCGAGAAGTACCGGTTGGTCTCACCGAGCACATGCCAGATCGCTTCCAGCCCGAGGTGGATCTGCTGTTCGTCGAACTCGGCGCGCACCTGCTCGAGCAACGCGTGGGCCTGCGCGAGCATCGCCTCGTCGTCGGCGGTGAACTCGCCCGGGGTCGGAACCTGCCCGTCGAGGTTCTTCGCAACCATCGTCAGCGACCGCTGCGCAAGGTTGCCCAGGTCGTTGGCGAGATCGGCGTTGATGCGGGTGACGATCGCCTCGTGGCTGTAGCTGCCGTCCTGGCCGTACGAGATCTCGCGGAGCAGGAAGAAGCGCAGCGGATCGAGGCCGTACTTCTCGACCATCTCGATCGGGTCGACGACGTTGCCGACCGACTTCGACATCTTCTCGCCCTTGTTGAACAGGAAGCCGTGCACGAACACCCGCTTGGGCAGTTCGAGTCCGGCCGAGATGAGGAACGCAGGCCAGTACACGGTGTGGAAGCGGGTGATGTCCTTGCCGATGATGTGCAGATCGGCCGGCCAGTACCGCTTGTACGACTCCGATTCGATGTCGGGGAACCCTGCGCCGGTGAGGTAGTTCGTCAGGGCGTCGACCCACACGTACATGACGTGATCGGGGTGACCCGGGACGGGCACGCCCCAGTCGAAGGTGGTGCGGGAGATCGACAGGTCCTTGAGCCCGCCCGAGACGAAGCTGACGATCTCGTTGCGCCGCGTCGCGGGAGCGATGAACTCGGGGTGCTCGTCGTAGAGCTTCAGGAGTTTGTCCTGGTAGGCCGACAGGCGGAAGAAGTACGTCGACTCCTCGGTCCACTCCACGGGCGTGCCCGTGTCGGTGGACAGGCGCGAGCCGTCGTCCTGCAGGGTCGTCTCGGCCTCGGTGTAGAACGCTTCGTCGCGCACCGAGTACCAACCCGCATAGGTGTCGAGGTAGATGTCGCCGTTGTCGACCATGCGCTGCCAGATCGCCTTGCTGGCTTCGAGGTGATCGTCGTCGGTGGTGCGGATGAACCGGTCGTACGAGACGTTGAGGGACTTGTCCAGCGCCTCGAACACGTCGGAGTTGCGTCGCGCCAGCTCGGTGACGGAGATGCCCTCCTTGGCGGCTGTCTGCTGCATCTTCAAGCCGTGTTCGTCGGTGCCGGTGAGGAACCGGACGTCGAAGCCGTCGAGACGCTTGAACCGTGCGAGGGCGTCGGTGGAGATGTACTCGTACGCGTGCCCGATGTGCGGGACGCCGTTCGGGTACGCGATCGCGGTGGTCACGTAGAACGGCGGGCGGGCGGACTCGGCGAGCGGCGGGCGGGTGGGATCGGCGGCAGTCATGGTGGCAACTACTTTATAGGGCGTGAGCAAAAGCCGTCCTGCCCCCGAAGCTCCGGAACCGCTGGCGCCGCTCGTCGACGCCCATACCCATCTCGATGCGTGCGGAGCGACCGATGCCGCGACGACCGCCGCGATCGTGGACCGGGCCGCCGCGGTGGGCGTCGGCCGGGTGGTCACGGTGGCCGACGACCTCCATGCCGCGCAGTTCGCGGTACGTGCCGCGCACTGGGATCCGCGGGTGTTCGCGGCCGTGGCGATCCACCCGACGCGCGCGAACAGCCTCGACGACACGACCCGCACCGAGATCGAGCGGCTCGCAGCCGACCCGCGGTGCGTCGCGGTGGGGGAGACCGGCCTCGACCTCTATTGGCCGGGGAAGCTCGACGGGTGCGCCGAGCCGGCCGAACAGGAAGAGGGCTTCCGCTGGCACATCGATCTCGCGAAACGGCTCGGCAAGCCGCTGATGATCCACAACCGCGAGGCCGACGACGATCTACTGCGGGTGCTGCACAGCGAGGGCGCTCCCGAGACCGTCATCTTCCACTGTTTCTCCTCCGGCCCCGAGATGGCACGGGCCTGCGTCGACGCCGGCTACCACCTGAGCTTCTCGGGCACCGTCAGTTTCAGAAACGCCAAGGCGTTGCGCGAGGCGGCTCCGCTAGTGCCGCGCGCTCAGGTCCTCGTCGAGACCGACGCGCCGTTTCTCACACCGCATCCGTTCCGGGGCGCACCCAACGAGCCCTATTGCCTGCCCTACACGGTGCGCGCTCTCGCCGACGTGCGCGGCGAGAGCGCGTCTGAGCTGGCCGCGGCAACCACCGCGAATGCCGAGCGGGTGTACGGACTTTCGTGAGTGACCCCCGTATCGGCACCCTGGACGTGAGACCGTGGGCGCATGCACAACTTCGTCTATACGGCACAACCGGCCCGGGTGATCTTCGGTGCGGGCACCGCGTCGAAGGTCGGCGACGAGGTACGTCGGCTCGGTAGATCGCGTGTGTTGCTGCTCGGCGGCGAACACGTACGTCCGCAGGCTGATCTCGTCGAGCGCGCACTCGGAGCGTTGCAGGTAGCACGGTTCGACGGCGCGGTGATGCACACACCGGTCGCCGTGACCGAGCGCGTTCTGAAGTACGTGACCGACCATCGGGCGGATGCGGTCGTCGCCGTCGGTGGCGGATCCACCACGGGTCTGGCGAAGGCGCTGGCGGTGCGAACCGGGATCGATCAGGTGATTCTGCCGACCACCTACGCGGGTTCGGAGGTCACGCCCACCCTCGGGGAGACGGCGCACGGGGTGAAGACGACGAGGTCGTCGCCGGACATCCTGCCGGAGACGGTGATCTACGACGTGGAGTTCAGCGCCGGGTTGCCGGTGCCGATGGCGGTGACCAGCGCCGTCAATGCGCTGGCGCACGCGGTGGAGGCGTTGTATGCAGAGCACGCCAATCCGATTGTCGATGCTCTCGGGTTGCAGGCGATCGTGTCGATCGGTCGCGGTCTGCCTGCGCTCGGTGTCGACGGTGCCGACCTGGAGGGCCGCTCCGATCTGCTGCTTGCCGCGTGGTTGTCGGGGGTGTGTCTCGGATCGGTGGGGATGGCTCTGCACCACAAGTTGTGTCACGTACTCGGTGGGTCGTTCGATCTGCCGCACGCGGCGACGCACACCGTGATGTTGCCGCACGTCATGGCGTACAACGCGCCGTCGGTTCCGGACGTGATGGCCCGGATCGCCGAGGCCCTCGAGGTCGATTCGGCTCCCGCGGGCGTGTACGACCTCATCGTGTCTGCGGGCGGGCCGACGAGCCTGGCGGACCTCGGCCTGCGCGAGGCAGATCTCGACACTGCCGCACGACGGGCAACGGAGAAGGCGTATCCGAACCCGAGGGAGGTCACCACCGTGGGTGTGCGGCGGTTGCTCGGCGAGGCGTTTGCAGGGAGACGTCCGGCGTGACGTCGGCTACATCGATCGAATTAGGTTGAACCTACAACCTAGCGCTGCTACTTTTGGTTGCGTTGTCAACTAGAAGGGGCCTTCGGCCTCGCAACCGAAAGGTCATTTCGTGAACAATCCCCTCGTTCGAGACATCGGCATTCTCATCGCGCGCCTGGGTCTCGGAATCATCCTGTTGACCCACGGCCTGCAGAAGCTCACGGTGTGGGGTCAGTCCGGTACTTCCGCTGCGTTCGAGGGCATGGGTGTGCCCGCAGCCTCGGTGAGTGCGTTCGTTGCGACCTGGATCGAGATCCTCGGCGGCGTCGCACTGACTCTCGGTCTGCTGGTGCCTGTCTTCGGCGCGCTGCTGTTCCTCGTCATGGCCGGCGCGTTCGTCATCGTTCACGTCGGAAACGGCGTCTACGTGGCCGATGGCGGCTTCGAACTCGTCGCTGCGCTCGGCCTCGGGGCGCTGCTCCTTGCCGTCGTGGGTGCGGGCCGTTTCAGTATCGACCACATCCTCGGGTCGAAACTTCCGTTCCTCGCGCAGTCGGCGCCGGCGGAGCGGGAGCCGGCGCGCAGCGCCGTGTAGTCGATCCCGTCGATCGGGCGGCGACTGTCGATTCGCAACCGAAGGGCGCATTGCGGGTGATCCACCCCGCAATGCGCCCTTCTCGCGTTTCCATCAGGCATCCATGGTGTTGCTCGAGACGGGAAGATCAACGGCATTCCTGGCCGGGCATAGGAAATTCATCAAATCGGAAAGAATGTAACTTCGGCCACAATATCCGGCGGATCCAGGCGGTCGGGCAACTTTGTAGCAGCACGAGTTGTGATTGAAAATATCGGTTTATCACCGAATGGTTACGCACATAACCCCTGGTAGACGGGGTTTAGTTGCCATATCAATTCACGTTCGTTACCGTGCCGTGATCACAGTCGTCGTCTGTCTGGAATTGTTGTGTCACCCTTCACCAAGATCAACCGAATCAAATCGCCGGTGTTCTTCGCGCTCGTTGCGGCATTGTTCGTAACCATTGCGGCCGGCGGGATCACCGCGCTCGTCAAGCACAAGGACGTCACGCTCGACATCGACGGAGAGCAACGCGCCTTCGGCACGATGAGCTCGAACGTCGGCGACATCCTTGCCGCTGCCGGATATCAGGTGGAGGAGCACGACGTCGTCGCCCCGGCCGTCGATTCCGCAGTGTCCGACGGGGACACCATCGTGTTGCGCCAGGCCCGCGAGGTCACGCTCACGGTCGACGGTGCGGAGCGCACCGTGTGGACCACCGCGCTCACCGTCGACGAGGCTCTCGCGCAGTTCGAGCTGAGCGACGACGTGTACGTCTCGGCTTCCCGTTCGCACCGTCTGCCGCTCGACGGCACCGAACTCGAGGTCGTCAGTCCCAAGACCGTGCAGTTCGCAGACAACGGCGCGCCCGCCGCGCCCGTGCGCCTCGCGGCACCCACCGTGGGTGAGTTCTTGACCGCGCACAATGTTGCCCTCGAGCAGGCCGACAGCGTGAACGTCCCGGCCGATGCCGTGCTCGAAGAAGGCATGGAGATCGTCGTGACCCGCGACCGTGTCGAGACCCGCATCGAGACCCTGCCGATCGAGCCCCCGCAGAACCGGGTCGACGATCCGAACATGACCGAGGGCGACACCGCGCTCGACAACCCGGGTGCTCCGGGTGAGCGTTCCGTCACCTTCGACGTCCACACCGTCAACGGTGTCGAGGTCGGCCGTACCGAGACCGCGTCGACGGTGCTCTCCGAACCGCAGCCCGCGATCCTCCGCGTCGGCACCAAGCCCAAGCCTGCAGTCCCCGCATCCGGCCGGGCATCCACCTGGGACGCCCTTGCACAGTGCGAGGCGACCGGAAACTGGGCCATCAACACCGGAAACGGCTTCTACGGAGGCCTGCAGTTCACGCAGCAGACCTGGGCCGGGTTCGGCGGAACCCAGTACGCTCCGCGCGCTGATATGGCCACCCGCGAACAGCAGATCGCCGTCGCCGAGAAGGTTCAGGCAGCACAGGGCTGGGGTGCATGGCCCGCATGCACCAGCAAGCTCGGCCTGCGCTGAGACGACATGCCGTCGACTCCGGTGCGCTAGGTTCGCCTCGTGCAAGCAGACGATTCAGGCGCCACCCCGGCTTCTCCGCGCGGCCTCGCCGCGTTGCTCGGACCCGCAGAGGTCCGGACTCTCGCGGAGGAGTTCGGGGTGCGCCCGACCAAGCAGCTGGGCCAGAACTTCGTGCATGACGCCAACACGGTGCGGCGCATCGTCTCGGCCGCAGGAGTCGGCCCCGACGACGTGGTGCTCGAGGTCGGGCCGGGGCTGGGATCACTGACCCTGGCGCTGCTCGACGTCGTCGACCGTGTGGTCGCGGTGGAGATCGATCCCAGGCTGGCCGAGCGCCTGCCCGCGACGGTCGCTGCGCGTGCCCCGCAACTTGCCGGTCGCCTCGACGTCGTGCCGATGGATGCGATGAAGGTATCCGTCTCGGATCTTCCTGCGGAGCCGACCGCGCTCGTCGCCAATCTCCCCTACAACGTGGCTGTGCCGGTGCTGTTGCACCTGTTCGCCGAAATTCCCTCGTTGCGCACCGCCCTGGTGATGGTGCAGCTCGAAGTGGCCGATCGTCTTGCGGCGCAACCGGGTAGCAAGGTCTACGGCGTACCGAGCGTGAAGGCCCGATACTTCGGCGATGTCCGTCGCGCAGGTTCGGTCGGGCGTTCGGTGTTCTGGCCTGTGCCGCAGGTCGAATCGGGCCTCGTGCGCATCGACCGTTACGAAACCCCGCCGTGGCCCACTGATCCGGCGCACCGCAAGGCGGTCTTCGCGGTGGTGGACGCGGCATTCGCTCAGCGGCGTAAGACCTTGCGCGCAGCGTTGAGTGGTTGGGCCGGCTCGCCCGCAGAGGCCGAACGGCGCCTGGTCGCAGCGGGTATCGAGCCGTCGACACGGGGGGAGAGGCTCGATGCGGCCGCCTTCGTCCGGCTGGCGTCGATCGCAACTGAGGGTTGAGTCACCTCGCGGTGGCATCGAGACCCGATGTGTGCTCTACTTGAGCCTGGTCGTTAGGTAGTGTGTTTGTGGTTAACCCTCGCACATTTCTAGTTGCGAGCGGATGCGATACCACCACGGAATCGTTTCAGCCGTCGAGTGACAGACCCGGAAGCCGAGACCGGCTTCCGACGAGACAGGGCGGCAACAGTGCGTCCTGCCTGTAAGTAAAGGAACAGCAATGGCTGAAGGTACTGTGAAGTGGTTCAACGGCGAAAAGGGCTTCGGCTTCATCGCTCCGTCCGACGGTTCGGCTGACGTCTTCGTGCACTTCTCCGAGATCCAGGGCCGCGGCTTCCGCACCCTCGAGGAGAACCAGCGCGTGAGCTTCGAGATCGGCCAGGGCCAGAAGGGCCCGCAGGCCACCGGCGTCACCGTCATCGGCTGATACCAGGCTTCTCACCATCAGGGCCGGCACCCGTTTCGGGTGCCGGCCCTGATGTGTTGTTGCCGAGAATCGAAGTGCGTCAGCCGATGACGGCGCCGTGCCCGACGATGCCGACGTTCGACGAACCGGTCGACGACCCTGTTCCATCGGCCGAACCGGTGGCGATCCCAGCGGATCCCGTCGGCGGGTTCACGCAGTCGACCATGTTCAACGACCGCAGAACGAGGTCGCCCAGGGAGCACACGCGAGGTGCAGGTGCGGGCTCCGCCGATGCAGTGCCTGCTGTGCCCAAAGCAGCGGCCAGTGCGAGCGCTCCGACCGCGACGGTGCTACGCAGAACTCGTCTCATGTATTTCCTCCAGATCCGGCGCCGGTGACGTGTTGACGGCGATCGCACGAGCATAGATGCGCCGATGCTCAAGCGCGCGCGTACCTCTCGGCGAGAAACCGGAGCCGCTCGCCCTGTGCCCGGCACGCATCGCGGAGGCCGGCGGGTTCGAGCACCGTGAAGTCCACGTCGAAGGCGACGAGCCACTCGGCGATCCTCTCCAGGGACTGTCCGCCGAGCACGAGTGCGCACGTTCGTGCGTCGATCTGCTCGAGGGTTCCCCACCTGTCGTCGACCATCGGGGTGATCGTCCCGACCGGTGCGTGCAGCAGCACCCTCGCGGTCACCGGTGCTGCGCCACGCGCGATACCGCGCGAGACGAACTCGGCAGCACCTCCGGGTGGGAGCTCGCGCGGAACGAACCGCGGACCGGTGGGGATCTTCGGTTCCATGCGGTCCACGCGGAACGAGCGCCAATCCTCGCGGGCGAGGTCCCAGGCGACGAGATACCAGCGCAGTCCCGCACGCACCACCCGGTACGGCTCCACCTCCCGTCGCGAGGCCGTGTCGTCGTGGGAGCGGTAATCGAAGCGCAAGCGCTCGTGGCGGTGACAGACGGCCGTCACGGTCGCGAGCAACTCGGCGTCGACCGCGGATGCAACTGGGCCACGATCGACGACGTCGACGCGTAAGGCTTCGAGCCGGTGCTGCAACCGTGACGGCATGACCTGCCTCAGTTTGGTGAGTGCACGTGCTTCGGCGTCCCCGAGACCGGTGACCGCGTCGTTGGTGCCGGAACGCAACGCGAGTGCGACGGCCACAACCTCGTCGTCGTCGAGCAGCAGCGGCGGCATCTCGGCGCCCGCACCGAGCCGGTAGCCGCCGCCGACGCCGACATTCGCATCGACGGGATAGCCGAGGTAGCGGAGTTTCTCGACGTCGCGTCGGACCGTGCGGGTGGTGATCTGCAGACGCTCGGCGAGTTCGGTGCCGGACCATTCCCGTCGCATCTGTAGGAGCGACAGCAGACGCAACAGGCGGGCGGAGGTTTCGCGCATGATCAGACTGTGCCACGAATAGCGGACGATTCCCGTCCTCGATTGTGGTCGTTGCCGTTCCTGCAGCGCGGGTAAGCTGTGTATTCGTGCTTTCCGTCGTCCCCGCCTCCGTCAGCGTGCGGGCTCCGTCCAAGGTCAACCTGCATCTCGCGGTCGGGGACCTCCGCCCCGACGGTTATCACGACCTGCGCACAGTGTTCCAAGCGCTGTCGCTGCACGACGAGGTGACCGTCGCCCCCGCCGAGACCCTCCGCGTCGAGGTCCGTGGACCCGACGCGGCTTCGGTGCCCACCGATTCGTCGAACCTCGTCTGGCGTGCTGCCGAGCTACTCGCCGAACGCGCCGGACGCACACCCGACGTCGAGATCATCATCGACAAGGGGATCCCCGTGGCCGGAGGCATGGCAGGTGGAAGCGCCGACGCGGCCGCGACGCTCGTCGCGCTCGACGCGCTGTGGGGGCTCGGAGCCAGTCGTGGCGACCTCGACGAGATCGCAGCCCAGCTGGGCAGCGACGTGAACTTCTGCCTGCACGGCAATACCGCGCTCGGAACCGGACGCGGTGAACAACTCGTTCCCGTCCTGTCGCGCGGCACCTTCCACTGGGTGCTCGCGATCGCGAAAGAGGGGCTGTCCACCCCCGTCGTCTTCCGCGAACTCGACCGGCTGCGCGCCAGCGGTGATCCACAGCGCGTGGGCGACACCGACGATCTGCTGCATGCGCTCGGCGCCGGTGACGCTCGCGCGCTCGCTCCGCTGCTCGGCAACGACCTGCAATCGGCCGCATTGTCGTTGAACCCCGGTCTGCGTCGCACCCTGCGTGCAGGGGTCGAAGCGGGAGCTCTCGCGGGCATCGTATCCGGCTCCGGACCCACCTGCGCATTCCTCGTCGACGATCAACGCGCTGCGGTCGAGGTGAGCGCCGAGCTCGCAGGCGCCGGGGTGTGCCGAACCGTGCGGATCGCGTCCGGCCCGGTGCCGGGCGCGCGCATCGTCGATCCCACTCGACCCTGACATCCCATTCCTGATACACCGATTCACAACTCCGGAAGGCTCTGCACCACGTGGCGAATCTGATCAACCTCGAACAGGTCTCGAAATCCTTCGGTATCAAGCCGTTGCTCGACTCCGTGTCGCTCGGGGTGGAAGAGGGCGAGCGCATCGGCGTGGTCGGCCTCAACGGTGGCGGCAAGACCACGATGCTCGAGGTGCTCGCCGGCCTCGAGGAACCCGACTCCGGTCGTGTCAGCCGGGTCGGTGGCCTGCGCATGGCGGTGGTCACCCAACGCGGTGTTCTTCCCGAAGGCTCGACCGTCGGTGACGTCGTACTCGGCCCACTCGATGTCGCCGAACACGAGTGGGCCGGCGATGCGCGCATCCGCTCGGTGCTCGCGGGGATCGGCATCGACAAGCTCGGTCTCGACGCAGTCGTCGACGGACTGTCCGGCGGTGAACGGCGACGGGTCGCGCTCGCTGCCGCGCTCGTGCAAGAACTCGATCTGCTCGTGCTCGACGAGCCCACCAACCACCTCGATGTCGAGGGAGTGCAGTGGCTTGCCGAACACTTGATGTCGCGACGCAGTGCGCTCGTCGTCGTGACCCACGACCGGTGGTTCCTCGACACCGTTGCGAACCGCACATGGGAAGTTGTCGGCGGCAAGGTCGAGGCATACGAGGGCGGCTACAACGACTGGATCTTCGCGCGCGCAGAGCGTGCCCGTCAGGCCGACGCGATGGAGGAGCGGCGTCGGAACCTGGCGCGCAAGGAGCTGGCGTGGCTACGTCGCGGTGCTCCCGCACGCACGTCCAAGCCCAAATATCGCATCGAGGCCGCGGAAGCGCTCATCGCCAACGTGCCGCCGCCGCGCGACTCTGTGGCCCTCGCGTCGTTCGCGAAGCGCAGGCTGGGGCGCGTCGTGATCGAGCTGGAGGACGCCACCTTGGCCACTCCGGACGGCCGTGAACTCGTCCACGATCTGACGTGGCGGCTCGGGCCGGGGGAGCGGATCGGTCTCGTCGGAGTCAACGGATCCGGGAAGACGACGTTGCTGCGCACACTCGCAGGCGAGCGCGAACCGGCATCCGGCAGGCGTATAGAAGGGCAGACGGTCGAGATCGGCTGGTTGCGGCAGGAACTCGACGATCTGCCCACCGACATGCGAGTGTTGGATGCGGTCAAAGACGTGGCCGAACGAATCATGCTGGGCGACAAGGAGGTATCGGCGGGTCAGCTGGCAGAGAGGCTCGGGTTCACTCCTGCTCGCCAACGCACTCCCGTCGGCGACCTCTCCGGCGGGGAACGACGCCGCCTGCAGTTGACGCGCGTACTCATGGCGGAGCCCAATGTGCTGCTGCTCGACGAGCCCACCAACGACCTCGATATCGACACCCTCCAGCAACTCGAAGACCTCCTCGACAACTTCGCAGGGACCCTCGTGGTCATCAGTCACGACCGGTACCTGATCGAGCGGATCTGCGACTCGACATGGGCGCTGTTCGGCGACGGCAAGCTCACCAACTTGCCGGGCGGCATCGAGGAATACCTGCGTCGACGCGCGGCGATGGGCGACGGTGGGGTGCTGTCGGTGGCGTCCCAGGTGTCGAAGGGGGCAGAAGCGTCGGTGCCGAAGCGAGACGGCGCCGCGGATCGTGCTGCGCGTAAGGAACTCTCACGACTCGAGCGGGCGATCGCCAAGCTCGACGAGCGTGAATCGAAGCTGCACGTGCAACTGGCCGACGCGGCAACCGATCCGGATCGCTTGCAGAAGCTCGACGCCGAGCTGCGTCAGGTGGTCGCGGACAAGGAAGCGGCCGAGGAACAGTGGATGGAGCTCGCCGACACGCTGGACTGACGCGGCGAGACGTTTCCACCCCACAGGGCAAGGAAAATATTTCGGGTCGATGATTTCCTCTTGACCTCGAGTCTGCTCGAGGTTGCAGGCTGGGCGCAGTAAGTCGAACACGCCCATCAGGAGAGAAACATGTCTGTCACCCGAACATCGTCTGTTTCATCGACATCCGTGTGGTCGCGCGACTACGGGCGTCCCACGATCGTTGTCGCCTCGGTCCTCGCAGCGTTGGTCGCCAACCTCGTGCTCTGGCTGGTCGGCCTGTTGGCCGGTGGGTCGTTCGAGCACACCGATGCAGGGACGATCGCGAGCGCGGCGCCGGGTGGCGTGGTGCTCATGACCGTCGTCCCGCTTGCGGTCGGGCTCACCGTCGCTGCGCTGCTGAGCCTGTGGTGGAACCCGATCGTCCGGATCGCCCAGGTGGTCGGTGCGCTCCTGCCGCTCGCGACGATCGCAGGAACGATCAGTGCGGACTTCGACGGTCCGAGCAAGACGACGCTGGTGCTGATGCACGTCGTCATCGCTGCGGTGGCCGTGCTCGGGCTCGAGAAGATGCGCGATCGCTAGACGGTATGCGCAGCCCCGGCGCCGAGTCAGGGGGTGCGGGCCCGGCACGGGACGCGGTCACGCCTGGAACCAGGCTCTGGCCGCGGCCCGTGACCGGGGGCGACGGCGGTAACCGGCAGAGGTTCGCGAGACGGCGGGCCATTCGGGCAGATCGTTGTACAGACAGCACATGCCCTGCGCGAACTGCGGTGGACGGGTCGGAGAATATCGGTGACGCGGGACCTTCTGCTCTACGGATGCAGCCCGGATGCGGCGACGATGAATGTGCCGGAGAAGTCGAGATCGTTTCGAGCCGCCACCATGGATGAACACAATATGTGGATACGACCGATTGATACGGTGAGTGCCGACGATGCACCCACAGTGGGTGGAAAATCCGCCAATCTGGGCGAGCTCACACGGGCGGGTTTTGCGGTGCCTGCCGCGTTCACCGTCACGACCGATGCATACGTCGACGCGATGCAGGCCGCGGGAGTACGCGCTCGACTGGCCGCCGAGGCTGTCCCGGCTCCCGACATCGACGACGCCACACTCATCCGCACTTCGGCCGAACTTGCCGCGCTGGTGACCGATGCCCCGGTTCCGCGCGAGATGAGGGATGGCATCGTCTCGGCGTACGAGGCGCTCGGCGTGGATGTTCCGGTGGCGGTGCGCTCGTCGGCGCCTGCCGAGGACGCGGCGGACACTTCCTTCGCAGGCATCCACGAGTCCTACACCAACATCATCGGTGCCGACGCGGTAGTGCGAGCGGTGCAGACGTGCTGGGCATCTCTCTGGTCGGAACGGGCCCGCACCTACCGCGGGTTGCGCGGGGTGACGGATGAGCCGTCCATTGCCGTCGTCGTGCAGGTGATGGTCGAGTCCGAAGTCTCCGGGGTGGCATTCACTGCCGATCCACGAACCGGTGACCTCGATCGCATCGTGATCGAGGCGGCGCTGGGTCTCGGTGAAGTGGTTGTCGGCGGCCAGGTCGAGCCCGACACCTATGTCGTGGCCAAGGACGCCTTCGAGATACTCGATGTGCACCTCGGTCACCAGGAGTTCCGGATAGAGTCGACCGACGCAGGCGACAGACGAATCGCGGTCGACCCGGTCCGCAGCACTCGCGTGCTCGACGACGAACAGATCGACCGTGTCGCGCGTCTCGCCGCGGGAGTCGAGCAGCATTACGGTCGTCCGCAGGATCTCGAGTTCGCCTTCGCGGATGGCGCGTTGTGGATCGTGCAGACCCGCCCGATCACCACACTCGACCGGTCGGCAGTCGGAGGTCCATCCGGCAACGGTGAGGTGACACCATTGCTGACCGGCCTCGGTGCTGGCCCCGGGACGGCCACGGGCAGGGTCCGGGTGCTCCACGAGCTGGTCGACGGCAATCGGCTGACCGACGGCGAGATCATCGTCGCACCCATGACCCGACCGGATTGGCTGCCGATCCTGCGACGCGCCGGTGGCATCGTCACGGACGGCGGCGGCATCACCTGCCACGCGGCGATCGTCGGGCGCGAGCTCGGTAAACCGGTCGTGGTCGGTGCACGCACTGCAACCACAGATCTGCGGGACGGGCAGGTGATCACCGTCGACGGTGACGCGGGCGCCGTGTTCGAGGGGGAAGTACACGCTGCGGTCGGTCCGTCCGCCGCGGCGACTCCGGCCTCGGCGGTGCCGGGTGTCGCTCCGACCGTCACGGCGACGTCGGTGTACGTCAACCTGGCGACTCCGGATGCTGCGGAATCGGTCGCGGCCACCGATGTCGACGGGGTCGGCTTGTTGCGGGCCGAGTTCATGATCACCGAGGCGCTGGCGGGGGAGCACCCGTCGCACATGATTGCACAGGGTCGGCGCGACGAATACGTGGCGAAGATGGCCGACGGGGTCGCCCGGATCGCCGCGGCGTTCACGCCGCGGCCGGTGGTGTATCGGGCGATCGATCTGCGCAGTAACGAGTTCGCGGATCTTGAAGGCGGCGAGGTCGAGCCGGACGAGGAGAACCCGATGATCGGGTATCGCGGGTGCTTTCGCTACGTACGCGATCCGCAGCTGTTCTCGTTGGATCTCGATGTGCTGCACCGTGTTCGGGGCAGGTGTCCCAACGTTCACCTGATGATCCCGTTCGTGCGCACCCGATGGGAACTGAAGGAGTGCCTTGCCCAGCTCGACGCGCACCCCCTCGGGGCTGATCGCCGGATGCGGCGCTGGATCATGGCCGAGGTGCCGTCGGTGGTGTATTGGTTGCCGGAGTACGCGAAGCTCGGCATCGACGGCGTGTCGATCGGCAGCAATGACCTCACACAGCTGATGCTGGGTGTGGACCGGGATTCGGAAGTGTGCAGGGACCTGTTCGACACCCTCGACCCAGCCGTCCTCGATGCGATCGACCACATCATCGACAGGGCCTCCGCAGCGGGATTGACCACGTCGCTGTGTGGTCAGGCGGCATCGACGAGCACCGAGCTCGCGGAGCACTTGGTGCGGCGGGGCATCACGTCGGTGTCGGTCACTCCCGACGCTGCGTCGCGGACGAGGAGGATGGTGGCGCAGGCCGAGCAACGGATCCTGCTGGATCGCGTACGCGAGGTCGGGCGGTGACACCCGCGCAGGCGATGCCGGACCGCCGTACCGTCGAGTCCGCAGTCGCGCTGTCCAGCCGCGCGCCGTCCCTGCACAACAGCCAGCCTTGGCGGTGGATTCTCGGTGCGGATGCGTTGACGCTCTACACCGACAACGATCGCATTCTGCCGGCCACGGATCCGTCCGGTCGCCAGATGGTGCTCTCTTGCGGGGCGGCGCTGGACCATGTGCAGAGAGCGCTCGCCACGGAACGGTGGTGCTCGGTGATCGAGCGGATTCCGCATTCGCCGGACCAGCAGTGCCTGGCGGCACTCCACTTTCGCCGAGTGGACGAAGTGTCCGATGTAGACGTCCGATTGGCGGCGGCGATCCCGGGGCGCCGCACCGAGCGGTTGCCGATGGACTCACCACCGCAGTGGCAGCAGGCCGTCGGCTTCCTGCAGGAACTCGTCGAGGAGGCCGATGTACACCTCGACGAGATCAGCGAGCACGAACGACCTGCACTCGACGGCATGTCCCGGCAGCTCAGTGGTGAACGCCGTTCCGACCAGGCCTACCAATCGGAACTTCGCTGGTGGACCGGGCACGCGGCGTATCCCGATGGCGTGCCTGCCGAGGCGCTACCGGACCCTCGATGGACGGTCGCGACAGAACGGGAGTTCCCTGCCGGGCGCGCAGCGAGCGACACCGTCGGCGTAGAAGAAGACCGCGCAGCGATCCTGCTGCTCTCGACCACCACGGATTCGCGACTCGACTGGTTGCGGTGCGGCGAGGCACTGTCGGCAGTCCTTCTCGCCTGCACCTTCTACGGACTGGCGACCTGCCCGGTCACCCACCTCACCGAGTCCGCGGCTACTCGAACCTCTCTCGCTTCACTGGCGGGCAGCGACGGTGTGCCCCAGGTGCTGATCAGGGTAGGTATACGGACGCCCACCCGTTCGGGACCGACGACGCCGAGACGGCCCCTCTCGGAAGTGCTGTTTCGGGGGCGTCCGTGAGATGCGCGATCGTGAATTCCGAAACGTACTCGTTCGGCAGGGGAAAGACGGCACCCCAGACCACTGCTGTCAGGACTGGCGGGGGCGCACCACCATGACCGGGCACTGGGCTTGACGCAGGAGTGCGTTGCTCGTGGAACCGAGGAGCAATCCGGTGAACCCGCCACGACCCCGACTGCCGACCACCAGAAGTTGCGCCTGTTCGCTCCACTCCTGCAGGCGGGAACGGGGCCCGTCGAGGTAGAGCTTACGGTCGACGGTGACGTCGGGATAGCGCTCGCGGTATCCGGCCAGCTGCTCGGCCAATATTGCGTGCTCGTTTTCCTCGAGCGACTGCGGGGCGAGTGAGGGAGGAAGCGACTCGAACGTTCCGACCTTCATATCGCTCCAGACGTGCACCGCCACCAGGTCGACGCCGCGCCACGACGCCTCCTCGAATGCACAGGCCACAGCGGCCTCACTCAGCGGGCTGCCGTCGGCGCCGACGACGACGGGACGCACGTCGGGTGTTGCAACCGGTTCGGTTCCACGGACGACCACGACGGGGCAACCGGCGTGAGAGGTGACGGCGCTGGGTGTGGAGCCGAGCACCGCCTCGCCCAGTCGGCCATGGCCCGAGGCGCCGAGTACCAGGATTCGCGCCCGAAGGGAAAGTTCCACGAGCCAAGCAGAGCCACCCGTCATCGACGTCGCAGTGGTGATCTCGAGGTCCGGGGCGGTGGAGCGCGCGATCTTCTCGGCGTCCGACAGGACGACACGCGCTTTCTCCTCTGCCCATTCGAAAACCTCGGCGGGCCGGAAGAACGGCATGTCGGTCCACCCAGTGGGGCCGAAGTCCACGGCGTGGACGATGTGTAGTGTCAGCCTGCGTCCTGCAGCCGTAGCCGCGGCCCACCGCACGGCGTGGTCGGATGCGGACGATCCGTCGACTCCGACCGTGATGTGGTTGTGGTCCTGTGGCACTGCACCATGAGGTTTCACAAAGTCGAGGCTATCGCGTGACCGGTCGCGCGCAGTGGGCTTCGGCCTCGACGCTCCGCGACGTGACGAGGCACGTCATCTCACGTCGGGCCCTACGTCGTGAACGTCTCTGTCATCGGGGCGGTAGTCGGAGTGAGGATCACTATGCCGCCGCGGTCGACGACGTGCACAGTGGTACCGATGATGTCGGCGCCTGCGGCGAGGATCTGCGCACCGGCGGCGTCGGTGTGCCCCGACACGCGTCGGCCGTCGGGGGTCGTGCCGATGAGGAACCCGATGGCCGGGGTGCCATCGCGGCCGAATTCTGCAGTGGCCGTGATGATCTCGATCTCACCCGAGTAATCGAGCGCAGGCTCGGTCTCGGACGCGGGCAACAGGACCGGCTCGGGATCGCCGATGTATCCGTCGGTGTGCGGTGTGCATCCGAGCACCACGACATGCTGGTAGGTGAGGTACCCGCCGTTGCCGTGCACGAGAGCGAGCTCGCAGTCGGTGCGCAGTCGACGCGCGACCGCGACGATCGAATGCAGCGTGTAGCTGTTGAGTGGCCCACCGAAGAACGAATGGCCGCCGGTGACGGTCGGGACGGTGTCACGCGGGAGCCCGAGGTGCTCGACGAGCAGCTTGGGCACCACCGGGAAGCAACTGTAGGCATCGATGATGTCGAAGTCGCTTGCGCGGAGGTCTGCGCGGTCGAGCGTGCGACGGAGCGCGTCGGCGAGCGCTGCGGAATGGCCGAAATCGGCGCGGGAGAGCACGTCCGTCGGTTCGGTCGCACCAGCGCCGCCCCAGACATAGAGAATCCGGTCGTCGGCGACCCCGAGTTCACGTGCTGTCGCGAGTGAGGTCACGACGACGGCCGCGGCCTGGTCGACGAACGGCATCGCATTCATCAGCAGGGGATAGGGATCGGTCACCGCGCGGTTCTTCGGACCGACGGTGCGGATGTCCTCGGAGGTACGCACGTTCGGATTCCACGAGGCCGGGTTCTCCGCCGCGATCTCGGAGAACCTGCCGTAGAGCTCCGCGGACCACTCGATCGACGTCTCGCGGGAGTGCCCGAGCCGGTGACTGAGCCGGTTCTCGAACAGCGGGTACACGCGGGTGGGGACCACCATCGCGGCGCGCTGCATCGCGGCGCTGCCCAGGTCGTCCGGATCGAATGCCGGGGGGCCGCCGGGGGCGGTGACCCAGCCGAGTGCGGCCGGGTCGGTTCCGGCCCCCAGCGCATTGCTGACGGAGGCCTGCGCCTCGCCCCCGACGAGCAGCGCGACGGAGCTGGTGCCGGTCGCGATGTCGTATGCGATCCGGTCGAGCTGCGCGGCCGGCCAGTGGCCGCCGATCGGGGTCGTCGACGTGCGCTCGGGGGTGGCGCCGATGCGTTCGGCGAGTAGCCCGGGCAGGTCGTCGTACGACCAGCTCGCGGTCTTCACGGCGCGGACGGTGTCGATGCGGGAGGCGAGCTCGTCCGCGGCGCCGGTGTCGGCCAGCGCGGCACGGGTCGCCTCGACGATCAGGTCGAGTGGTTCCCTGGGGTCGGCGGGTGCGCCGGCGCGTCCTGATCGCAGGTCGCCGACTCCGATCACGACCGGTGTACGTGCGGGCTCAGTCCGTGCAGGGTCTGTCATCGAGGGCCTCGTGGTCGTCGGGGATGGCACTCCGAGCGTAATACGGACTGATTCAGTCTGTATATCGAGGTGTGGTCTGGCACACTCATCGCGTGACCGATACCCCCACTCCTCGTCGCCGAGGTAGGCCACGCGACGCCGACCTCGAGGACCGAGTCTTCGATGCCGTGCTCGAGGTGTATGCCGAAACCAGTTGGCGCGGCTTCACCCTCGACGCCGTGGGACGCAGGGCCCGTGTAGGGCGGGCCGCGCTGTACCGGCGGTGGGATACCAAGGACGACCTTCTTGTCCAGGCGCTCGAGGCCCGCAGCCCACTGCCGGTCCCGATCGATACCGGCGCGCTGCGTTCCGATCTGACCGAACTCGCGCGACAACTCCTGCACGGGTACCGCACGCCATCCGGCCTCGTCAGTCTGCGCGTGGCGCTCGACTCGCGAGTCAATCCGGAGTTGCTCGCCCATCTGGCCCGGACGCTCAATCGCAGCCGGATCCTCGCTGCGCGCACCATCGTGCATCGTGCGGTCGAACGCGGTGAACTCGATCCTGGAACCTCCGTAACGCTCCTGCTCGAGATCGTGACCGGGGCGGTACTCAGTCACGCACTGTTCGGGCTCTCCGACCCCGCGCCGAGCGACGACGACGCGTACGCGGACCGCATCGTCGAGGCGGTCGTCGGAGCGCTGCACGGTGCCGGGACGGTGTCCGATCCGAAACACAAGAGCCAGAGCGTAATCGAACTGTAATAGAGCTGACCGGCGGGTCTTTCATTCGGACATCGTCCGGCCGTGATCCGGGATAGCCTTGCAACAGGTACACGGTGATGGGAGATCAGCGATGGATCTGGAGGCAATGGAGCAGATCGCGCAGGTCAAGTATCGCTACGCGCGAAATCTCGATACCAAGAACTGGGAGGAGCTCGCCGACACTCTCGTACCCGAGGCCACCGCGGTGTACGGCGAACATCTCAGTTTCGAATCTCGCGAGGTCTTCATCAACTTTCTCGAGAACACGCTCGGCCTCCACATGGTCACGGAACACCACTGCAGCCACCCCGAGATCCGGATCGATGAGGGCGGCCGAACAGCAACGGGGACCTGGCTGCTCGCAGACACCGTCATCGTTCCGGAAGACGGCATGATTCTGCGGGGGTCGGCGTACTACCACGATCGGTACGTCCGGTGTGACGACGGTGCCTGGCGGATCGTGCACACAGGATACGAACGCAATTGGGAGACGGTCGTTTCTCTCGCGGACATGCCGTCGTTCCGACTCAGCAGCAACAAATGGGCAATGCTCCAGCAGCCTCCGCGCGCGTCCTGAATCGCCGGAGGCGGTGCGACGTTCGAAAGGAGAGATGTCCATGGCAACCCAGGACGAGACGCTGTTTCCCCCGGCAGGCGCGATCCCGTATCTCACGGTGGGGCACGGCCGCGACGCAATCGACTGGTATGTAAGCGCGTTCGGCGCAACGCTGCATGGCGAGCCGATCTTCATGGACGACGGCAGGCTCGGCCACGCCGAACTCGGATTCCCGACCGGGATGGTCTATCTTGCCGAGGAGTTCCCGGAAATGGGCCTGACCGCACCGGCCGGGGGAGCCACATCGGTGAGCTTGATGCTTCCGGTCGTCGACACCGACACCGTTCTCGAGCGCGCCCGCGCAGCCGGAGGCAGGGTCGAGCGGTGGATCTCGGAGAACCACGGTCACCGCAACGCCACATTGATCGACCCGTTCGGGCATCGGTGGATGCTCGTCGGTCCGCTGACCGGAGATCCGATAGGTGAACCCTGACGTCGGCGGTGCCGTACCTCACGTCTGTCACATGCGCCCGGTAGGCTCCCGCCCGTGAAAGAGTCGTTCATCCGCACGCGAGTTGCCAACGGTGTCGGTGAGGTGCAACTCGACCGGCCCGAAGCGCTCAACGCGCTGAACCCGTCGATGATCCGGGACATGCATGCTGCGCTGCTGCAGTGGCGCACCGACCCGTCCGTCACGGCCGTGCTCGTCACGAGCCGGTCCGATCGGGCCTTCTGCGCGGGCGGCGACATCAAACCTGCTCGCGATGCGGTGCTGTCGGGCGCCTTCGATGCAGTGCGGGAATCCTTCGCCGCCGAGTATCGGCTCGACGAACTCGTAGCCACCTACCCGAAGCCGTATCTCGCGGTTCTGGACGGTGTCACCTTGGGCGGTGGGCTCGGGATCTCGGTGCACGGCGCGGTGCGGGTGGTGACGGAGAGGGCGTCGTTCGCGATGCCCGAGACAGCGCTCGGCTTCATCCCGGATGTCGGGTCGAGCCATTTTCTCCCCCGTTTGCGGGGCACCGCCGTGCGCTGCGACGCCGTCGGAATGTACCTCGGCGTGACGGGGGCCCGCATCGGCGCAGGCGACGCGCTCGCGGTGGGTCTGGCCACCCATTTCGTGCCCCGCGACCGCGTTGATGATCTTGTCGATCGTATCCGCGCGGGCGACTGGCAGGCGGCTCTCGACGAATTCGTCTCTCCCGCACCCGAATCCGAACTGGAGAAACGCTTCGCCGATATCGAGACGGTGTTCGGAGACGGAACGGTCGACGAGATGCTGGACCGGCTCGCGGCCACCGACGCGGAGATCGATCCGGAATGGGCCGAGCGGACGCATGCGGCCCTCCGTGCCGCGTCGCCGACCAGCGTGCGTGCCACCGTGGAGTTGTTGCGCCGCGGCGCCGAAAGCACACTCGAGGAGTGCTTGGCGCGCGAGCTCGAGGTGGCGGTGCGGATCAGCGCGGTCCCCGATTTCGTCGAAGGGGTGCGCGCTGTGCTCGTCGACAAGGACCGCTCACCGCGATGGTCGCCCCCTCGGGTCGAGGAGGTCGATCCGGCGACCATCGCCGCATTGTTCGGCTGAGCGATGGAGCGGTCCCGAACGTTTCGGAGTCCCTAGTGATTCGGTGTCCCGAGTGATTCAGCGGGTGAAGCGGTGCGGAGATTGCAGATCGACCACGATCGGCTGACCACCGAGCATCGCGTGGATCTCGGGCTTCTCGAGCCCGCCCGCCACGAGGTATTCACCGAGTAGCTGCAGCAACTCGTCATTGTCGATCGTCGGGTCGATGCCGTGGGACGACCGTGAACCGAGTTCGCCCTGGGCCAGACGCGCCGCGATCCGTACCGACGCGACACCCATCGAATTGCGGCGGGCGGGCACGCCGGACTTCGAAGCAGTGCCGAGTGTGCTCGACGCGGCAGAGGTATCGGCGGTCGAGCCGTTGGTGCCGGTCGTGCTGCCATTGGTGCTGGTGCTCGTCACCGAGGACGTCCCTTCGTTCGTGGTTCCGGCGCCCACCCCGCCGGCCGGGTTGCGGTCGATCGCGTGCACACCCGTGGTGAGCACTGTCATCGGCGTACTGTTCGGGAGCGGCGTGCTCGGCAGCGGGTAGACGAAGGTGCCCGACCGCTTCGGGCCCTTCGACCGCTCACCCGACCGGGTATGACCGGCCTCGGCGGTGCTGGACTCCGTCGTGCCGGGGTCGGGTAGTTCACCCGACGGCACGGACGGTGCATCGTCGTCGTTCATGACAAGCTCCTGAAATCACCCGAGCGCGCGTGCTCGACGGCAGCAAATTACCAGCCGAAGGGTGTCCGCGTCACCCCGTATGTCCGGTATCTGCTGTTTTCGGGATCAGTCCGTCGCAGCGACCAAGGGCTCGAGGGTGAGTTCGGGAAGCTCCTTCTGGATGTACTGCAGCCGCCATTTGTCGCTGACGAGTGCCAGCAACACACCGTCGGACCGCTCGAACACCTCGACACCGCGCTGACGGTTGAGCTCGGTGGTCGACTCCGCATCGGTGCGGCGGGCCAGCGCGTATCCGAGCGGCTCGATCTTCGGGTCGACGTTGTACTCGGCCTTCATTCGCGCCGCGACCACCTCGAACTGCATGGGGCCGACGGCCGCCATCACCGGCGACGCATCGCCGCGGATGTCGTTGCGGAGGATCTGCACGACGCCTTCGGAATCGAGCTGATCGACGGCCTTACGGAACTGCTTGTACTTCGAGGCGCTCTCGGCCCGCAGGATCGCGAAGTGCTCGGGTGCGAACGACGGGATGGGCGGGAACTCGACCTTCTTGTCGACGAACAGGGTGTGGCCGGGCGCGAGGGCCGTGGCGTTGACCAGGCCCACCACGTCGCCCGGATAGGCATTCTCGACGGTAGTGCGTTCGCGCCCGAACACGGTCAGTGCGTACTTCGTCGCGAACGGTTTGCCGGTCTGGGCATGGGTGACGACCATCCCGCGCTCGAAGACGCCCGAGACGACGCGCATGAACGCGAGACGATCGCGGTGCGCGGTGTCCATTCCGGCCTGCACTTTGAACACCACGGCACTGAACGGGTCGTCGACGTCGCGGGGAGTGTCGTCGATCGCCAGGCGTGCCCGCGGCGGCGGGGCCAGCGCGACGAGCGTGTCGAGGATCTGACGGACGCCGAAGTTGAGCATGGCGGAAGCGAAGATCACCGGCGACGTCTGACCTCCCAGGAACAGTTCCTGGTCGTGATCCTGCCCGCTCGCCGACAGTAGTTCGGATTCCTCGGCTGCCTCGGTCCAGGTGTCGCCTTCGCGCTCGAGCGCGACCTCGGGGGTCAGGTGCTCCTCGGGTGCGATCTTCGCGCCACCTGCGGTGCGCGTGAACTTGATGTATTCGACGGCTTCGCCTGCATGCTCGTCGAGACCGCGACGCAAGAGTCCGCGGAAGTCACCCGCGATGCCGACCGGCCAGAACAGCGGGGTGGGGGTGAGCCCGATCCGTTCGCTGATCTCGTCGAGCAGTTCGAGTGGCGTCTGACCGGGGCGGTCCCACTTGTTGATCACCGTGATCACCGGGATGCCGCGGTGGCGGCATACCTGGAACAGCTTCAACGTCTGCGGCTCGAGGCCTTTCGCGGCGTCGATGAGCATCACGGCCGCGTCGACCGCGGTGAGCACGCGGTAGGTGTCCTCGGAGAAGTCGGAGTGGCCGGGGGTGTCGACGAGGTTGATGACGTTGACGGTGTCGACACCGTCCTCCGACTCCGGAGCCTCGGAGGACGAGTAGTTGAACTGCAGCGCGGTGGAGCTGACGGAGATGCCTCGGGCCTTCTCCATCTCCATCCAGTCGGACACGGTGGACTTGCGGCCGGCCTTGCCGTGGACGGCGCCGGCCTCCGAGATGACCTTCGCGTGCAGCGCGAGGGCCTCGGTGAGAGTGGACTTACCGGCGTCCGGATGGGAGATGACGGCGAATGTGCGCCGTCGCAGCGCTTCGGAACGGACTTCGTTCGACGAAGGGGGCTTCGCGGCGTTGGTGGATTCGCTGGCGGAGGCGGGCGGGGTACTCAACGCGGAAACCTCTCGAAACTTTTTGGTCGGTGTTCTATCGCAGGCAACTCCTCCATGTTACTAGGCGATTCGGTGTCGTTTTCCCGCAGATTCGATCACGTTTCCCCGGGGACGCTTCCGATCGCTCATTTTCGGGCCACGCTGATTCGTAGGGCCGGGATTTCGGCACGGGAAGGCCCGTGCGCATCGGAACGAGGAGTGTTCGTGAGCAGGTTCACTGATGAGATGTATGCGACGGGGCGCGCAAGCACGCGGGGTCTGATCACCGGCGAGCCGGACTCGCCGCGGCGACAGACCTGGATGCAGATCCACGAGCAGGCACGGTGCATGGCGGGGTGTCTGGCGGCGAGCGGGGTCGCTCCGGGCGATGCGGTCGCGATCCTGGCCGGGTTCCCGGTCGACATCGCCCCGATCAGCCAGGGCGTGTGGATGCGCGGCGCGAGCATCACGATGCTGCACCAGCCCACCCCGCGCACCGATCTCGATGGGTGGACGCGAGACACCGAGACCGTGTTGCGCATGATCGGCGCGAGGGTCGTGGTGCTCGGCGCACCGTTCGACATCGCGGAGCCGCTGCTGCGTGAGCGGGGCATCGATGTGGTCACCACCTCGGAACTGCGCGCAGGCACACCGATCGACCCCGTCGACACCGCAGAATCCGACATCGTGCTGCAGCAACTGACCTCCGGCTCCACCGGGTCACCGAAGGCCGTGCAGATCACGCACGAGAACTTCTACGTCAACGCGTATGCGATGTTCGAACGCATCAAGTTCTCGCTCGACGACGACGTCATGATCAGTTGGTTGCCACTGTTCCACGACATGGGCATGGTCGGATTCCTCAGCGTCCCGATGCAGATGGGCGGCGAGGTGGTGTCGGTGACTCCGCTCGACTTCCTGCGGACACCGATGCTGTGGGCGGACCTCATCACCAAATATCGTGGAACCGTCACGGCTGCACCGAATTTCGCATACTCTTTGTTGGCGCGCAAGCTGGCGCAGGCCGAGGACGGCGCGGTGGACCTGTCGTCGATCGAGTGGATGTGGAACGGGGCCGAGCCCGTGGACCCCGACACCATGGACGCTCTCGCCGAGGCGGGTGCCCGGTTCGGGCTCGACCCAATGGCGCTTGCCCCGGTCTACGGGATGGCGGAGACGACGCTGGCGGTATCGGTACCCGACCCCGGCCACGGCCAGGTGCTCGATGTCGTCGACCCGGACCTGCTCGAGTCGGGCGGGATGGCCGTGCCCTCGGTCCACTCGAACGCCCGCCGGTTGCCGACGCTGGGGCATCTCGTTTCCGGTCTCGAAGGCAGAGTCGTCGGTGACGACGGGCAGGAACTCCCTACCCGAGGGGTCGGGGTCATCCAGTTGCGGGGCAAAGCCGTCACACACGGATACGTCACGGTCGATGGCCCCGTACCCGCGCAGGACAGCGACGGCTGGCTCGATACCGGCGACGTCGGCTACTTCACCGAAGAAGGTCTGGTCGTCGTGTGCGGCCGGGTGAAGGACGTCATCATCATGGGCGGACGCAACATCTATCCCACCGATATCGAGCGCGCCGCGTGCGGTGTGGCGGGGGTACGACCGGGCAATGCCGTCGCGATCCGGCTGGATGCCGGCGAGAAGCGGGAATCGTTTGCGGTGGCGGTGGAGACCAACCTCATCGACGACCTCGACGAAGTGCGCCGAATCGAGCACGAGGTGGTCCATGCGGTGTGTGCGGAGGTGGGAGCGCGTCCCCGCACGGTTGCAGTGCTCGGCCCGGGCAACATCCCGAAGACGTCGTCGGGCAAGCTGCGCCGCGGGACGTCGGCATCATTGCTCCGGCGCTGACGGGGTACGACGCCCGGCCCGCACGGAGGTTCCGATGACGAGGACGGTGAGTGCGGTGAGGACACCACCGATCCAGAGCACGCTCGTCGGCGACAGCGCATCGACCACGAGCCCACCGATCAGAGCACCCGCTGCGATCGACAGGTTGAACGCCGAGACGAACAGCGAACTCGCGGCCTCCACGGCGTCCGGAGCCGACCTGAACATCCAGGTCTGGAGAGTGACAGGCACTGCGCCGTAGCCCAATCCCCAGAGGGCGAGCATGCCTGCCGCCGAGACGGCTGTGGTGTCGGTGACCGCGACCGCGACCATGGCGACGGTGAGGACGAGCGAGATTCCCAGGGCGGTCTGTGGCAACCATCTGTCGACCAGGGCTCCCGCAATGAAATTGCCGCAGAGGCCGGCGACACCGAACGCGAGAAGCAGCATGCCGATCGATCCGCCGTCCACGCCGCTGCCCTGAAGGACGGGGCGCAGGAATGTGTACGCCGTGAAGTGGCCGGTGATGATCAGGACCGTCATCATGATTCCCACACGCACGCCTGCGTTGTTGCGGAACACCGCGGGCAGGTCGGTGAGGCCGAGGGTGCGCTGCGGTGGTAGCCGGGGCACCAGGAAAAGCATGGCCGTCAGCGCGACGAGGCCGAGGACGCCGACCGCGCCGAACGCTGTGCGCCAGCTGCTGAGGCCGCCGAGGAACGTGCCGGCGGGCACCCCGAGAACGGACGCGGCTTCGACACCGCTGAAGATCACGGCGGTGGCACGCACGACGTGTCGCTGCGGTACCAGTCGGAGGGCGATGCCCCCGGCCAACGCCCAGAACCCGCCGACGCTGATCCCGATGAGGAACCGGGCGGCCAGGACGACCGCGAAATCTGTTGCGAAGGCCGATGCGAGATTGGCAGCCCCCATCATGCCGATCAGCAGAGCCAGGACGAGCCGGCGGTCCATCCGCCCGGCGGCCACCGTGATCAAGGGCGCGGAGAGTGCGGCGACGAGCCCGGGAATTGTCACCATCAGCCCGGCGCGACCTTCGGACACGTCGAGGGCATCGCCGACGGGAGTGAGCAATCCGACGGGGAGCAGTTCGGATGTCATGAGGGAGAAGATTCCCAGTGTCACCGCCAGGACGGCGAGCCAGCCCTTCACTGGTGAGGGGCCGGCCGCCGTCCCGGTAGGTGCCGCTGGGGCGGCGGCGGTCACAGCGCCCCGGGCGTCTTGCGGGTCGTCACGTTCATCCGGTTCCAGGTGTTCACCGTGAAGATCAACGCGATGAGCTGGGCGAGTTCTGTCTCGTCGAACTCGTCGGCGACCTCGTCCCAGACCTCATCGGAGACTCCGCCGGGCAGTTGTGTCATCGCCTCGGTGAGCGACAGTGCTGCACGTTCTTTCGTGGTGAAGACGCTGGATTCCTCCCACGCGCTGAGCTGGTAGATCCGTTCTTCCCGCTCACCGGCCCGGCGCGCGTCGGATGTGTGGTAGTCGATGCAGTATGCGCAGCGGTTGATCTGCGATGCACGGATCTGGACCAGTTCGAGCAGTACCGGGTCGAGACCGGCGCGAGCGGCGGCGTCGAGAGCGAGGACGGCTTTGAAGATCTTCGGCGCGACCTGGGCGAAATCCATGCGCTGGGCTACCTGAAAAGTTGTCATGTCATAAAGCTAAAGCCGGAAGTGACCATTGGTATGGTTCATTTCGATGACGAATCCTGGGGTCAATTCACCGACGGGCAGTGATCTGCATCTGGAGCTGTCCGGCTCCGGAAGCATGCGCTCCCAGCTCATGCACGCCGTGCGGGAGGCAGTCCGCTCGGGCCGCCTCCCACCGGATACCCGGCTGCCGTCCTATCGGGCACTCTCCGCCGATCTCGGCATAGCCCGGAACACCGTGGCCGAGGTCTATTCCGAGTTGGTGGAAGAAGGGTGGTTGACGGCGCGACAGGGTTCGGGGACCCGGGTGGCCCGGCGAGTTGCTCCACCGCCACCTCACCGACGGCGACCTCGGCCGTCGTCTCGCCGCCCGATCCACGACCTGGCGCCGAGTTCCCCCGACGCGTCGGCCTTTCCGCGGGCCGCCTGGTCGACGTCGGCCCGCCGGGCGATCAACGCGGCACCCAGTGAAGCATTCGGGGTGGGAGATCCACGAGGTCGCCCGGAACTGCGCGATGCTCTCGCCGACTATCTGGCGCGGGCTCGGGGAGTGCGTGTCGATGCCGAACTCATCGTGATCTGTGCCGGCTACGCCCACGCTCTGCAGTTGCTCGGGCCGCTGTTGCCCAGCACCGTTGCCGTGGAATCCTACGGGCTCGCTTTCCACCGAGATCTCATCGCGGGCGCGGGGATACGAACCGTACCGCTGTCCATCGACGAGCGCGGCGCCCGCGTAGGCGACCTGTCCGAGAAATCGGCGGGTGCGGTTCTGCTCACCCCCGCACACCAATACCCGACCGGTGGTCCATTGCATGCCCTGCGCCGGGCCGCGGTCGTGGATTGGGCGCGTACGGCGGACGGCCTGATTCTGGAAGACGACTACGACGGAGAGTTTCGCTACGACAGAGAACCGATCGGTGCGGTGCAGGGACTGGATCCGGATCGTGTGATCTACCTCGGCTCGATCAGCAAAAGTCTGTCGCCGTCTCTTCGCCTGGGGTGGATGGTATTGCCCGACCGAATGATCGACGACGTTCTCGCCGTGAAAGGGAGACGTGAACTCTGGTCGAGCGCATGGGATCAGCTCACCTTGGCCGACTTCATCTCGTGCGGTTCCTACGAGCGACACCTGCGCCGCATGCGCGGTGTCTACCGGGGGCGTCGGGACCACCTCGCGGCCGCGCTCACCGAGCACGCCCCGCACATCCGGGTCAGCGGAATCGCGGCCGGTCTGCATGCCGTGCTCGAATTGCCGGAAGGTACGGAACACACCACTCTCGCGGCCGCTCGCAGACTGGGGGTGGCCGTCGACGGATTGTCCGCCTACCGGCACCCCGACAGTACGATGCCGCACCTCGACGGGCTTGTCGTCGGCTACGGAACACCGGCCGAACATGCCTTCTCGTCGGCATTGGAAGCCCTGTGCCTGGCACTGCCTCCGGCGCCGTAGGAGTCAGTGGATTCGGTTCTGTGCGCCCTCGAGGCCGAGTTTGAGGAGCAGTTCGACGGCGTCGGCGCCCTCCTCGCACAGCACGCCGAGATCTTTGCGCTCGGTGGCGGAGAAAGGTTTGAGTACGAAGTCCGCCGGATCCTGACGGCCCGGCGGCCGACCGATCCCCATGCGCACTCGCAGATAGTCCTTCGTGCCCAGTGCCGACGACGTGGACCGCAGGCCGTTGTGCCCGTTCTCACCACCGCCTTGCTTGAGCCGGATCGTGCTGTACTCGAGATCGAGTTCGTCGTGGATCACGATGATGTTCGCCGGAGAGACCGAGAAGAACTTCGCGAGACCCGCGACCGGGCCACCCGAGACATTCATGTACGTGCGGGGCTTCGCGATGATGACCTGTCGCCCGTCGAGTCGCGCCTGCACGATCTCGGCGTTGCTCTTCTTGTGTGCGCTGAACTTCCCGCCGACCCGATCGGCCAGCACATCGGCAACCATGAAACCGATGTTGTGCCTGGTGGTCTCGTACTTGGGACCGGGATTTCCCAGCCCTACGACGAGCGCGGTGTCCTCGCTCACGTGCGGGTCCTTCCTCGAATCATGTGTGGCGGTGTACCGCTCGGTCGAACGCGCGTGCGGCGCGCCATCCCGAAGGATGACGCGCCGCACGAAAGACTTCACTGAGCCCGAAAGGTTCACGCAGTCGAGGCTCAGGCCTCTTCTGCTTCACCCTCGGTCTCGTCGGTTGCCTCTTCGGCGCTCGCCTGAGCAGCGGCCTCGACGATGTTCACGAGCAGCAGCTCGGGATCGTCCTGCAGGGTCGCACCCGCGGGAAGCTCGACGCCACCGGCGAGGATCTGGGTGCCGATGGGAGCGCTCTCGATCGACACCGAGATCTCCTCGGGGATGTTGAGGGCGTCGGCCTCGAGCTTGATGGTGCTGACCTCGTTGACGACCAGCGCGCCGGGGCCTGCGATACCGGTGAGGACGACGGGGACCTCGACGGTGACCTTCTCGCCCTTCTTCACGACGAGCAGGTCGGCGTGCTCGATGTTGCGACGGATCGGATGCGTGGTGACGGACTTGGTGAGGGCGAGCTGCTCGGTGCCGTCAACCTCGAGGGTCAGGACGGCGTTGGTGCCGTGGTTACGCAGGACCGCGGCGAACTCGAGGCCGGGAAGCGACAGGTGCTTGGGATCGGTGCCGTGGCCGTAGAGGACGGCGGGGATCTGGCCTGCACGGCGGGTGCGACGGGCTGCGCCCTTGCCGAACTCGGTGCGGACAGCGGCTACGAGACGGTTCTCGTTGGACATGGTGCAACGGCTCCTACGCTAGTGAACTCTCACGGGGTCGGTCTTCTCGGCGAATGCGGGACCGGACACGCGCGGCAGTTAGGAGCGCTTCTTCGCTCTGACGGAGCCGCAGCCGCGTCGATCACGGTGAGCCAGCGGTAACGCGGTTCACCCTCGCCGAGACAACTCGACATACTTTACCGGATCCGATTGCGCAATGCGAACGGGCCTCATCAGGCGAGCGAGCGAACGGCGGCGAGGAAACGATCGACGTCGGCGGGGGAGACGAAATAGTGCGGCGACGCGCGCACCACGGCATCGAGTTTCCGCTGTGACATGTCGAGCAGAGTGGAGCTGCGTGAGCTGACGGTGACGGTGATCGACTGCTCGGCCAATGCGCCGCGCACCGCACTCGGTTCCATCCCGTCGACGGTGAACGAGACGATCCCGTTGAGCGGTGCGCCGCGATCGTGCACGGTGACGCCCTGGATCCGCTCCAGCCCGTCGCGGGTGTGCTCGGCGCGGTAACCGATGGCCTCCGCCACGGCATCGATTCCGAGATCGAGCAGGTAGTCGATCGCGACGCCGAGTCCCAGCCGGGCCGCGACGTCGGCCTCCCACATCTCGAAGCGCGACGCGTCGGGCGCGAGTTCGTAGGTGTCGGGCGACGTCCACGTCGCACTGTGCAGATCGATCGGCGCCGGCTCCAGGTCGGCGATCAGCCGCGGCCGTACGTAGAGGAACCCGGTGCCGCGAGGACCGCGCACCCACTTGCGGCCGGTACCCGAGAGCGCATCGACGTCCAGTTCCGGCACGCTCACGGGAAGCTGCCCCACCGATTGGCACGCGTCGAGCAGCACCAGTGCGCCCACGGCGTGGGCGGCGTCGGCGACCTCGCGGACCGGGTTGACCAAACCGCCGTTGGTCGGTGCGTGCACGACCGAGACGATTTTGACGCGCTCGTCGAGCAGTCCGCCCAGTGCCTCGACGTCGATACGGCCGTCGCTGTCGGAAGGAACCACCTCGACGCTCGCGCCGGTGGCGCGGGCGCGCTGCAGCGCTGCGACTGCGTTGGCGGCGTACTCGGCCTGTGACAGCAGGATGCGGTCGCCCGGTCCCAGCGGCACCGCATAGAAGAACGACGTCCATGCCCGCGACGCGCTGTCGGACAACGCCACGGAGGTGCCATCGACCCCGAACAGGCGTCCGAGGGAGGTCTTCACCCCGGCCAGGTCGTCGAGGCGCTCGTTGGCGGCTGCGTATCCGCCGATCTCGGCCTCGCGTCGTAGATGGGCGACGACGGTGTCGACCACCGGAGTCGGTGGGAGCGACGACCCCGCGCTGTCGAGAAACACCCGGTCGAAACAGCCGGGGGTGTCGCGCCGGGCCTGCTGCACATCGAGCATGAAGGTGGCCTCCATTTCCTCTCGGCAAGATCCTTCGACCGAATCTAGTGTGGTCAGTGTGCCGCCGGGGCGTTCTACGGGCGTTGCGGCGATGCGCGCGTTAGGCTCGCTCAGTGACCAGGCCCACCGACAAAGGAGGGTGGATCGAGTGGTGATGGCGATGGACGCGGCGATGCCGCGCGCCGACAGCGAGCTCGGTCCGCGCGCCTCCGCCGAAGCGTACGTACGTCGGGTGAGCTTCCGGTTCGGTCCACCGCGGCTGATCGGCGCCGAACTCGAATGGCTGACTGCGCGTGCCGACGGAACGGCCTCACGGCCGGAACTCACATCGATCGTCGAGGCACTCGGGCCTCACGCCCCGAAAACCATCGCTCCGTCGTCGTCGGCCCGTCCGCTGCCGTCGGGCAGCGCAGTCAGTCTGGAACCGGGCGGGCAGGTGGAGCTGGCCAGTGTGCCGTGCACGTCGGCCCGGCAGACGGTGGATCGTCTCGTCGCCGACGCGAAGATGTTGCGATCATTGCTCGCCCGCCGTGCGGTGTCGATGCTCGACACCGCGACCGACGAGATTCGGCCGCCCCATCGCCTTCTCCGCACACCGCGGTACTCCGCAATGGAATTGCGTTTCGACCGGATCGGACCTCTCGGGCGGCTGATGATGAACAGCACGGCTGCGGTGCAGGTCAGTGTCGATGCCGGAGCCGACGACGCCGAACTCGCCCGACGCTGGGAGTTGCTCCACGCGATCGGCCCGGCGTTGATCGCCGCGTTCGGACGTTCGGCCACGCTGCAGGGCGCTCCGGAAGGTGAGTGGGTCTCGCAGCGGATGCGCACGTGGTTGTCCCTCGACCCGGACCGCACCGCGGCCGTGGCCGACCCGCAGAAGTACCCGGCATGGTCGCTCGACGTCCCTTTGCTGTGTGTCCGGTCGACGGGCCCGGAATGGCACGCACCACCCGGGGCGTCGTTCGCCGATTGGCTCAGCGGCGGTCTCGACGGCGAGATCGGTCGTCGGCCGACCTTCGCCGACCTCGACTATCATCTGACCACGCTGTTTCCGCCGGTGCGCCCGTGTGGACACCTCGAGGTCCGGTACTTGGACGCGCAACCCGACAACCTGTGGCAGGTGCCGATCGCGACGATCGAAGCTCTGCTGAGGAGCCCGGAGGTCATGACCGAGGCGTCGGCGATCGCCGAGCCGGTTCGGCAGCTTTGGGTGGAAGCCGCGCAGCAAGGGCTCGCAGCTGTCGAATTGCGTGCTGCAGCAGTGGGATTGCTGTCTCTGGCTGCGGAGTCGTCGCCCGACATGAGGTTCACCACTGCGCTCGACGCGGCCGCGACGCGTTGCATGCGCGGGCAGTCGCCGGGGGTGGCCGACCGGTGAGGATGCTGCGCGACCGTCTCGAACGCGACCTCGAACGCGCTCGCGCACGGACGTGTTCGCTCACGGATATCGACGATGACGAACTGGTGCAGCAACATTCGCCGTTGATGAGTCCCCTCGTGTGGGACCTCGCGCATATCGCGAATCAGGAGGAGCGCTGGCTGCTTCGTGAAGTCGCGGGCCGAGGCCCGGTGCGTCAGGGGATCGACGAGCTCTACGATGCATTCCTGCATCCCCGGGCGAGTCGGACCGCGCTGCCGTTGCTCGGCCCGTCCGATGCGCGCCGCTATGCAGCGCAGGTGCGTGACCTGGCGCAAAAAGTACTGCAAAGCAACAACTTCGATGACGATCTCACTCGCGACGGTTTCGTCTTCTCGATGATCGCGCAACACGAACAACAACACGACGAGACGATGCTCGCGACCCACCAGTTGCGTGCCGGACCTCCCTTGCTCGATGCCCCGGAGGCGCCACGTGAGGCGGCGTCTCCGGTGTGCGAGCGGGTGGTGATCCCGGCGGGGGAGTTCGAGATGGGCACCTCGGCCGACCGGTCGGCGCTCGACAACGAGAAGCCGGTGCACCGGGTGCATGTGCCCGCCTTCGCGCTCGACGCCGTGCCGGTGACCAACCGGTCGTTCACTCGATTCATCGAGGACGGCGGCTACCGGCGCCGCGACCTGTGGAGTGACGAGGGATGGGCGCACCGCTGCGAGGCGGGCCTCGAAGCGCCGCAGTTCTGGCACCGCGAATCCGACGGGCGGTGGTGGCGCCGCAGTTTCGGGCGAGAAGTGCCCGTGCACCCGGACGAACCTGTCGTGCATGTGTGTTTCCACGAGGCGGATGCCTTCGCGCGCTGGGCCGGAGCGCGCCTTCCCAGCGAGGTGGAATGGGAGAAGGCCGCGCGGTGGGATCCCGAGACCGGCCGCAGCCGGCGGTATCCGTGGGGCGACGATGATCCGGGTCCGGAACACGCGAACCTCGGCCAGCGACATCTCGGTCCTGCGGTGGTGGGTGCGTACCCGGCGGGTGTGTCGCCGCTCGGTGTGTATCAGCTGATTGGTGATGTGTGGGAGTGGACGTCGTCGAGCTTCGAACCGTACCCGGGCTTTCGTGCGTTTCCGTACCGGGAGTACTCGGAGGTGTTCTTCGGCGGCGATTTCCGCGTTCTCCGCGGTGGCTCCTTCGGCACCGATCACGTTGCGTGCCGCGGAACCTTCCGGAACTGGGATCACCCGGTCCGCCGCCAGATCTTCGCCGGGTTCCGTCTTGCGCACGATGTGGCGAAGGCTCCGGATGTGTAGACACCTGGGGTACCTCGGCCCGGTCGAATCGGTTGCCTCACTGCTCACCGACGGCCCCAATTCGCTCATGCGGCAATCGTGGGCGCCGACGGACATGCGTGGTGGCGGCACCATCAACGCCGACGGATTCGGCGTCGCCTGGTGGTCGGACGTCGGCGTTCTCGGCCGCTACCGCTCGTCCCTGCCGGTGTGGTCCGATCCGTTCGTCACCGAGGGGCTGCCCACCATCCGATCCGAGGCCGTGATGATCGCACTCCGATCCGCAACGGAGGGTATGCCGGTCGAGCGAAGCGCCAGTGCGCCGTTCTCGGACGGACACTGGGCTTTCAGCCTCAACGGTGTGGTGCGCGGCTGGCCCGGTTCGCTGGTGGACCTCGCGAAGAACCTCCCGGTGTCGGAGCTGCTCGACCTGGAGGCCCCCACCGATTCTGCTGCGCTGTGGGCGATGTTGCGGTCGCGGCTCCGATCGGCAGAACCGGAGCCCGCGCTGATCTCCCTTGTCCACGACGTCCTCGCGCGGGCACCGGAATCCCGATTGAACATGCTGCTGTGCGACGGAAACGGTATGTGGGCGACCGCGTGGTATCACTCGTTGTGGACCCTCGTGGACGAAAACCTCGCGATCGTGAGCTCCGAACGTTTCGACGACGACCCGCGCTGGCAGGAAGTCGCCGACAAGCATCTCGTCCACGCAATACCCGGCAAGCTCGTCGTCACTCCCCTGGAGGTGTCCGCTACGTGACCATCGACGTGTTCATCACGCCCGAACAATTGGACGCGACACTGCGCGGTGATGCGCGCAGTGGTCTCACCTCGACCCCCAAGCGCCTATCGCCGACATGGCTGTACGACGAGCGGGGAAGCGAGTTGTTCGATCAGATCACGTCGCTGCCGGAGTACTACCCCACCCGTACCGAATTCGCGCTGCTGGAGCGCTACGCGGCGGACATCGCGGAGGCGGCGAAACCAGAGATGCTGGTGGAACTCGGATCGGGATCGTCGGAGAAGACGAGGGTGCTGCTCGACGCACTGAAACCGTACATCCATACGTATGTACCGCAGGACGTGTCCGAGTCGGCACTGAGAGCGGCGGTGCGGCGCCTGTCCGTCGACTATCCGGACCTCACGGTGCGCGGCGTGGTCAGCGATTTCACCGGTTCTCTCGAACATCTCCCTGTCGGCGGGCACCGCATGGTCGCATTCCTCGGTGGAACGATCGGCAACTTCGCCCCCGCCGAACGCATCGAGTTCCTGACCCACCTCGGGACGATCCTGGAAACCGATGAATGGCTGCTTCTCGGTGCCGGACTCGTCGTCGACCCCGACATCCTCATCCCGGCGTACGACGATGCCGCCGGTGTGACGGCCGAGTTCGATCGCAACGTGCTGCGGGTGGTCAACCGGCGGCTCGACGCCGACTTCGATCCCGACAAGTTCGTGCACCGCGCCGTGTGGGACGCAGAGAACGAGTGGATCGAAATGAGACTCGAAGCGACCGAGGCGATGACGGTGAAGGTCCGCGATCTCGATCTCGAACTGACCTTCGCCGCGGGAGAGCAGATGTGCACGGAGATCTCGGCAAAATTCCGGCTCGACGGAATCGGCAGAGAACTCGACGACGCAGGATTCACCATCCGGCACGAATGGGTGGATCCTGACGGTAGATTCGTGCTGTTCGCCGCATCTCGTCGATGACGCGTCGGGCAGCCTGGTGAACTTTCCCCCTCTCGTGCGGGTTTCCGTTGCCTCATGACCCGCGGGAACCCGTGCAACCGGGGGAAAGCCAGTGTCCGGTCTACAGTCCGCGGGAGACCACCGCATTCGTGACCCGGTCGTCGATCGACGAGACCGGGTTCTCTCGGCCCACCCAGCTACTGCCACCGAAGTACGTCTCGACGATCTTCTCGGCGGTGCGGGTCGCGAGGGCCTGTGTCGTCAGAGTCGGATTGGGGCCGCCGAGGCTGTTGGGGAGCGCCGAATTGTCGGCGACGTAGAGCCGCTTGACCCAGCGTGCCTGCGCTGAGGAGTCGAGGATCGAATCCTTCTCGCCCGCGCCCATTCTCATGCTCGACTGTGCGTGCAGGATCAGCGGTGGCCAGTCGCAACGATGCACAGATTTCGCACCCGCCGCGCGCATCAGCTCGACCGCCTTGCGGGTGCAGTACTCCCGGTTGCGTCGGGTGCGTTCGGACCGCTTACGGTGCTGCATCGTCACACGGGGAACGACGCCGTGCTCGTCGGCGGGCAGCAGGCCGGGTACGCTCACACGGTTGCCGGATTCGACGTCGTCGTCGGTGATCACCAGTGCGCCGAGCACACGGTCGGCATCGGAGAGCGTGGTCAGCAGATCACGGCCGACCAGCCGGCCGAGGCTGTCGGCACCCGCGTTGTCGACCACGCCGCCCGCGCGACCGTAGCCGTGGATACCGGAGTCGCTGTAGCCCAGCGAGTACGCCAGCAATGCCGGTGGCATACCCACCTGCTCGATTGCGCCGTATCCCGGAAGATCCACGCGCGCATTGGAACCGGCGCCGCGCGTCTCGCCCGTGTACTCGTCGAAGACGCCGAACACCGCATCCATGTGGTGGTCGGTCAAGCCGCGACCCACCCATTCGTCCGGGTCGGGAAGCTCCGAGTTGAGCCACAGACGCGGCGACTCGATGGCGCCCGCGGCGAGCACCACGACCTTCGCTTCCGCCTCGTGTTCGTCGCCGTCGGCCGTCCGGAACCGCACGCCGTGCGCGACCGTCTCGCCGCCTTTCTCGTGGACGAGGATCTTCGTGACCCCGGCACCGGTCATGAGGGTCGCGGATCTGCCGTGCGGTGACCAAGCGTCGGCGGTGAGCATCATCGGGACGTACGAGTTGTCGGTGGAGCGGCGGGCCTTCAGATTCCGCGGCGCGCCCAACGGAAGGTAACAGCCTTGGTAGCAGTGGCCGCACATGGTGCATCCACTGGCGTGGGGATGGCGGAGCAGCGCGGGGTCGCGGGTGCGCCCGGCAGTGCCGCGGGGCTGCAGGATCGCGTTCTGCTGCGCGCGATGCGCAGGCCCGGCAGTGTCGGGCGAGATCTGGTGGGGGAGACCCATCGCCGCGGCACCCCGCAGGAACACCTGTTCTTTCGTCCCCATCGGTGCTGTCTGCACGGGCAGCGTCGCCTCGACCCATTCGTAGTAGCGGCGTAGTTCCTCGTAGCCGAAGGGGAACAGGTGCTCGTTGTCGTACATGTCGCGGTCGGCGCCGTCGTATCCCTCGAACACACCGGGGTACGCCCGGGGCGAATTACCGAAATAGTGGAGTGTCGCGCCGCCCACACCGGAGACCTGCCACACGAACGAGTTCTGCGGAAGATCGCGCAGCCACGGACCCTCGGATCGGTCGCCCGGCCCTTCGCGGAGGAACCCGGTGATCGGGTTGTTCGCGTCGTTCTCGAAGTGGGTCCACTGATTCTCGGGGTCCTCGAAGCGTGGCCCGGATTCGAGCACCAGTACGTCGAGTCCACGTGCGGCGAGTTCCTTCGCGACGACCGGCCCGCCACCGCCTGCGCCGATCACGATCACATCGGTCAACGTCATTCCTCCACTCGTTCGACGCCACCGTAGTAACCCTGGAACTCGTCCCACCCGTCGCTGACGCCCTGGTATGCGGTCAGCTCCCAGCCCACCGGGCGGCCGGTGAGCTCGCGGCGTGCTCCGTCGAACGTCGAGACCTCCGAGTAGGCGACGAACGCGGCGAGTGTCGGAATGGCATTGACCGCGTATTCGATGGGGCGGCCGGGGAACTGCGGTTCGGTGTCGAGGAGTTCGAACACGCGCGCTTTGGCGGCGTACGAGAGGTTCGCGAACGGCGATGCGAACGGTCCCGCAACGGCATTCGGGGCGGCGGTGACCGCGAAGAGGTTCACCAGTGCCGCGATCGCCGCGGAGCCGGTGACGTCGATTCCGAGCACGTCGATCAGGGGGATCGGCACGGCCAGATCGAAGGTGCGTTCCAGGGTCTCGGCGGCACCCTGTGTGACGCCCCCGGGCGCCTCGGTCGACACACCCTGATGTTGCGAGTACGGATCGTTTCCGGGGACGACGAACGCGAGGATCCCGTTGATCGTGTCACGGACCGCGGGGCTCGGTGTCGACGCCCGCGCTGCGGCCACATCGGTGAACGACCAGGCCACGCTCGTCAGTGCCACGCCGGTCGCGGCGACACCTCCCAAGAATCGTCGTCGACTCCACAGTGCATGCGTCTCCACGCCGCTCCCTCCCTGTCCCGGCGAAAGCCTACGGCAGTCTCCGAGTCCTGCTCGACAGGTGCGCAGCCGCGTTGTCGTCGACCGACCTGAGGAGAAATGGCGTAGGTTGGTGCCCGTCTACCTTGACGATCGGTTGACGAATACTTGGGAAGTCGGTGGTCCCTGTGTGGGGAGAGGCGCGTTCGACGGCAGCTGCTGTCCTCGCGTGCATCCTCGTGCCCTCGGTCCTGACCGGATGCGCAACGGTCATGGCGGGAACCCCGGTCGAGACACCACCGGCCCCCGTCGACTACCTCGCCCCCAACACCCACAGTCGCTCGATCGGCCCGTCCGACAAAATGCTCCTCGAGGTCGCGGAAAGACTACGACGACTCGATCCGTGCGGGCTGCTCCCGGAACCGGTGGTTGCCCGGTACGGCGAAATACGTCAGTTCGGACCGCAACGAGCGCTCGACACGTGCACCGCCGTCGCACATCCATCCGAGGGAGCGAAATACGACGAGCTCGACGTCACCATCGACCTGTCGCCTGTGCCGTCCACCGACGGCCAGCGCGACCGGTCTTTCGGCGACACCGAGGTGTACCGGACCACGAGCGTGCACGAGAACTCCCTCGACTGCACGCTGACATTCGCGCTCGACATCCCCGTCACCGTGACAGCCGATGCGGTACCACCCTCACGGTTCGCGACGATCGCGGTCACGCAGTATCGCTCCGCGGAGTCGAGCGGGGAAAGCATTCCGGTATGTGCGGTCGCGGCAGATGTTCTGTCGGAGACGCTTGCACTCGTGCCCTCGCTGCCAGGGCGGCCGACCAGCGGTCCGGGCCGGATCCGGCTGGCAGCGGCCGACCCGTGCGAGATCGTCGGCAGCTTCGCACCTGAAGAACTGGTCGGATGGCAGATCGACAGCGACCCGTATCGGTGTGTCCTCACTCCGCACCAGGACGGCGCCGCGCCGGAGACATGGAGCATCTACTACGGACTCGAACCCGAGTTCGCGCCGCCGGATCGCGACGACGTCAGAGAAGTGACGTTCGAAGGCCTCACCTTGCAGGTCCGCGAGACAGGCGATTCCTGCCGGATCTCGGCGCCCATCGAATCGGTGATCGACACCAATCGGCCCGGCGCCGAGCGCTACAACAGGTCGCGCGGCCGTAACGTCCCGGCCGTGATCCTGATGAGCGACACCCCGAACTGCGACGACCTGGTCCCACTGACAGTCGAGATCGCCGACGGTGCGCTTACCTGACGGCCCGCCGTCGTGCGCTTACCTGACGGCCCGCCGTCGCGATCTCGTGCACGTGATCGAAGAGCACCCGAGACCGAGACGGCGGAGTGTCTACTTCGCGGCGCTGAGCCGGGCCTTCTCCAATGCGGCGAGAGTGCGTAGCACCGTCGCCTTCTGCTTCTCGAGGTCGCTGCGACGAGCACGCGCCGCGAGACCGGACTGCTCGGCGACCAACGCGAGTTGTGCATCGATCGTGGAGAGCTGATCGAGCAACACGAGTGCGCGGCTCTGGATCTCGTCCAGGTCGACGCTCTTGGTCGCTGGGGCGGCAGCGGGAGTGCGGCGCGGGGCCGACGAAGCCGAACCCGACGAGCCGGATGCGGAGCGCGTCTTCGTCGCGGCGGGCTTGTCGGCGACGATGGCTGCGGCGCGCGGACGCAGCGCCTTACGGACGAGCGCGGGGTCGGGCTGCTCGGCCAGCCGAATGTCGTTGAGCGCGCGGCGTGCATCGCGTGCAGCAACCCGGTGCTCGTACTCCTCCTCGTCGTCCGACTGCAGGGTTCCGCCGATCGGGCGCAGACCGTACGTGCCCATGAACCGCCGGGCCTCGTCGATCACGGATTCGTGGCGGAGGCAAGTGGCGCAACGGGGTTCGTTTCGGAACTCTTCGACCGAGTCAGTGTCGCCGCACCACACGCAGGCGCCGGGCGACCACCTTCGCGCAATCCGATTTGTCGGGGTTTCCATGGGGGCCTCGAGAGTCTGCGCGTCGATCACGAGGAGCCACCTTAGGTCAAACCCCCGGGGCTCCGTCGGCCGGGGTCCGATCCGACCTGCACTGTTCCGCGGCGGCGTGACGAAGATCATCCGTACACGTGCGGCGACGGCCGGATGACGTGAGGATGACGACAAAGCATTGCGCCGCACGGTATTTGCATACCGACCGGTTTGCTCGGTGGTCAGATCGCAGTTGCAGCGGTGAGCCACTGCACGAGTGGGCGGAAAGCACGCCACGCGTCACGAACCTCGTCGAGAGTGCGCGTGCTGTCGAGCCACGGCGGCGACACATCGGTGCGGCCGGCGTGCAGCGCCCTGTGCCGAAGCAGTTCGATGCGCGGATGATCCGCGGAGAAGCCGCGGGGCCGGGTCTTCAGCCGGTCACCACCGATCTCGTAGCCGGTGCGGGTCAGACGGCGCACGAGCGTGTCCAGTCGGGCACCGCGGCGCTCGTCGTCGATCGCGGAGCGTAAGGCCGCGAGCTGAGCAGAACTGCCGTGATAGAACCCTCCGGCGATCCGCAATCCCGCAGCGTTGATCTCGACGTAGAACCCGACCCCGGGCCCGGTGGCGACGTAGCCGCCCTGGTGGGTCTTGTACGGGATCTTTTCTTTGCTGAACCGGACATCCCGGTACGGACGGAACACCTTGCCCGGGCCGAACTCGTCTTCGAGTTCGCCGAGCAGCGCAAGCATCGGGCCGCGCACGCAGTCGTCGTAGACGGCCTTGTGCGCGGCCCAGTATGGCTTGCTGTTGTCGGCCTCGAGATCTTCGTAGAAGTCCAGCGCCGCGACGGGGAATCCTGAGAACATCCCGTCAGTGTGCCGTGCCGGTGACGCCGGGTGTCAGGCGACGCCGTTGAAGAGCGACGTGACGGAGCCGTTCTCGAACACCTCGCGGATCGTCTGCGCAAGCAGCGGCGCGATCGAGAGCACGGTGAGCGAATCGAACTGCTTCTCCGGCGGGATCGGCAGCGTGTTGGTGACGATGACCTCCTGGGCGCCGCACGCGGCGAGGCGCTCGGCGGCCGGGTCGGACAGCACGCCGTGTGTTGCGGCGATGATGACGTCGCCCGCACCGGCCTCACGCAGGATCTTGACGGCGCCCGCGATGGTGCCGCCGGTATCGATCATGTCGTCGATGAGGATGCAGGTGCGTCCTTCGACCTCACCGACCACGCGGTTCGACTTCACCTGATTCGGCACCAGCGGGTCGCGGGTCTTGTGGATGAACGCCAGGGGAGCGCCACCGAGGGTGTCGGCCCACTTCTCGGCGACACGCACGCGGCCGGAGTCGGGGGAGACCACGGCGATGTTGTCGACGCCGTACTTACCACGGATGTACTCGGCGAGCTGGCCCTGCGCGTGCATGTGATCGACCGGGCCGTCGAAGAAGCCCTGGATCTGGTCGGTGTGCAGGTCGACCGTGATGATGCGGTCCGCGCCTGCGGTCTTGAGCAGGTCGGCGATGAGGCGGGCCGAGATGGGCTCGCGACCGCGGTGCTTCTTGTCCTGGCGCGCGTACGGGTAGAAGGGCAGGATCGCCGTGATGCGCTTGGCGGAACCACGCTTGAGCGCGTCGATCATGATGAGCTGCTCCATGACCCACTCGTTGAGCGGGAACGGGTGGCTCTGCAGAACGAATGCGTCGGAGCCGCGGACGGACTCCTCGAACCGGACGAAGGTCTCGCCGTTCGCGAAGTCGCGGGCGGTCTGCGGGGTCAGGGGGACGCCGAGTTCCTTAGCGACCTGCTCTGCCAGCTCGGGGTGTGCCCGGCCGGAGAAGAGCATCAGGTTCTTCTGGTTGTCGATCCAATTGGTCACTGGTCCTGGCCGTCCTTCTGACGCTCGTTTTCGTGCTGTGCTTGCTGTGCTTGCGACGCTGCCTCGGCAGCCGCGGTCCCAGCGCGGTTTCGCTGGACCCACCCCTCAATATTGCGCTGTGGCGCACCCGACACCGCGAGTGCCCCCGGCGGAACGTCGCGACGCAGCACCGTCCCGGCACCCGTGTAGGCCCCGTCACCGACGTTCAACGGCGCGACGAACATCGTGTCGGACCCGGTGCGGACGTGGGATCCCACCACGGTGCGGTACTTCTCCACCCCGTCGTAGTTCACGAACACGCTCGACGCGCCGATGTTGGAATGTTCGCCGATCTCGGCGTCGCCGACGTAGGTGAGGTGGGGAACCTTCGAGTGGGCGCCGATCTGCGCGTTCTTGGTCTCGACGAATCCGCCGAGCTTGCCGTGCGCGCCCAGTTCGGTGCCGGGGCGCAGATAGGTGAACGGGCCGACGGTTGCGTGCGCACCGATGGACGCTCCGGAGCCGTGGGTACGAATCACGGATGCCCCCGAACCCACCTGAACATCGGTGAGTGTGGTGTCGGGGCCGATCCGGGCGTCCTCCGCGATCATGGTGCGTCCGCAGAGCTGGACGCCGGGATGCAGGGTCACGTCGGGAGCGAGAACGACGTCTACATCCACCCACGTCGTCGTCGGGTCGAGGACGGTCACTCCGTTGCGCATCCAGCGCTCAAGGGTGCGACGGTTGAGTTCCGATGTCAGCGCGGCGAGCTGGACGCGGTCGTTGACACCGGCCACTCGGAGCGAATCGTCGGTGTGTACTGCGCGGACGACGTCGCCGTGGCGGCGCGCGATGCCGATCACGTCGGTCAGGTAGAGCTCACCCTGTGCGTTGTCGGTGCTCAGCTCGCCGAGCGCCGTCCGCAGCCGGGCGGCGTCGAATGCGTACACACCGGAGTTGACCTCGGTGATGGCGCGCTCGGCAGCGGTGGCGTCCTTCTCCTCGACGATCGAGGCGACGTCGCCATCGGTGGTGCGGATGATGCGTCCGTATCCGGTGGGTTCGCTCACCGTCGTGGTCAGGACAGTGACCGCAGCGGGCTCGGGATCGGTGTGGACCTGGAGCAGTTCGCCGATGGTGTCGGCATCGAGCAGCGGCACGTCGGCCGCGGTAACGACGACGGTGCCGGCGAAGTCCTCGGGGAGTTGCGTCAGGCCGCACTGGACGGCGTGGCCGGTTCCGTTCTGGGCGTCCTGGACCGCGAGGGTGATGGTGCGGCCGAGTTCGTTCGCGATGTCGGAGACGGCAGCCTCGACGCGTTCCCGTTCGTGCCCGACCACCACGACGAGGTGGGTCGGATCGATTGCGGACGCGGCATGCAGGGAATGCGAGAGCATCGAGCGGCCGCCGAGTGCGTGCAGGACCTTCGGAGTCTTGGATCGCATTCGCGTTCCCGCTCCGGCGGCCAGGACGATCATCGCGGTCTGCACTTGCATGTAGCTCCCTCGGCGCGGCGTGCGTGCGCACGCCCCGACGACGTGCGCACTGGAGCTCGTGGCTCCGGCAAATGTCCCCGCTCCGCCGCCAGGACTCGAACCTGAACTATCTGAACCAAAATCAGAGGTGCTGCCGATTACACCACGGCGGACTGCGACACCCTCGGAGCCCGAGCTCCGAAGTATGCGTCCCCGATCTTCGCATGCGACCGCACGAACGTCGAATGTGGGGGCCCGATCCGCGGGTGTCGCTAGGGTGGCACCGAGCAACCGAACGACGGTCTCGGTGTGATGCGTGAGGAGAAGGAGTCAGGTGTCGCGATCATCGCAACCCCCGGTCGAACGGAATCCGCGCACCCGCATGACCGGCACCCAGCGGCGGGAGCAACTCATCGAGATCGGCCGTGCCCTGTTCGCCGAGCGGGGATACGAGGGGGCGTCGATCGAGGAGATCGCGCAGCGGGCACAGGTGTCCAAGCCTGTCGTGTACGAGCATTTCGGAGGTAAAGAAGGCCTCTACGCGGTGGTCGTGGATCGGGAGATGACGATCCTGATGTCGATGGTCACCGAATCCCTGACACGCAACCGGTCGCGCGTCCGCGTCGAGCGGGCTGCTCTCGCCCTGCTCACCTACATCGAGGAACGCACCGAGGGCTTCCGCATTCTGGTGCGTGACTCGCCGATGGCGGCCGAGGAAGGCACCTACTCGAGTTTGCTCAACGAGGCCATGCGTCAGGTCGGCCAGTTGCTCACCGGGGACTTCTCGCGGCGCGGCCTGAATCCCGAACTCGCGCCGTTGTACGCACAGGCACTGGTGGGCATGGTTGCGACGACCGCCACGTGGTGGCTCGACGAGCGGACTCCTTCGAAGGAAGTGGTGGCCGCGCATCTGGTCAACCTGTGCTGGAACGGATTGACCCGGCTCGAGGCCGATCCGACGCTCGGAACCGACTGAACCACTGGACGAATGTTCATTGGAGTGCGCCGGTTTTGCGCCCTATGTGGTATGTATGCGGTCTGTCCTGGGGTGTTACGGTAGGCAAGACGTCGTCTATGAGGGGCGACATCGAGGTGCATGTGAGGCATACTTGCTGATTTCGTACCTGCCGTCGGCTTCGCTGGCTCAGCCGACACGGTCATCGAGCGAGGAGGCGGTGGAATGGGGCGCCAGGTTCGGGCGGAAGTAACGCGCGAAGCGGTACTCGGTGGCGCAGCGGAAGTCTTCGTGCGGCTCGGGTACGCCAATGCGAGCCTCAACGAGATCATCGATGAAGCAGGCGTCACCAAGGGCGCGTTGTACTTCCACTTCGGTTCCAAGGAAGAGCTCGCCCGCGGTGTGATCGATGCAGGCTGCGAACGATTCGCCGCTGCTGCGCGCAGCAAGATGGAACAGCGCGCGCCCGCACTCGAAACCGCCATCGAAGTGTCCGTCCTCAACGCCAGCCTGTCCGAATCCGACCGGATCGTGCGGGCGATGTTCCGGCTGATCGTGGAGATCGGTGACTACCACGGCAACGAGGTAGCCCCGTTCGGCTCGTGGTTCACGTCCATGCTCGAGCTCATGCAGCGGGCCCACGACGAAGGCGACCTGGAGCCCTCGATCCACGTCGAGGCGCTGGCGTATCTGCTCCTGCAGTCCCTGATCGGTGCGCGCACCGTGGCCGCCGCACTCAGCAGGAACGAGCAACTGACCGAGCAGATCGAATCGATGTGGTCGATCATGCTGCCCGCGCTCGTACCCGCAGACAAACTCGGCTATTTCCTCCAGTTCGTGTCGCGGCGGTTGCGCGTCTCGTAGGGTCGCGCTGTGAACTTCGGACCCTTCGGCGCGAAGCAGGCCCCGAGCGCACTTGCGCGCGTCATCGACGAACTCGGCCCCGACGCCGCGATCACCTTCTCGGCGGTGCCTGCACTCTTGACCGTCGGGCAAGCAGCGGAGGTCCTCGGCAGTTCACGGCATCATGTCGCACGACTGATCGACTCCGGCACCCTGCCCGCAGAGTTCCACGGCCTGCACCGCAGGGTGTCGCGTGCCGATGTGCTGGCCCTCGCCGAGCGGCAGAGCCGGATCCGCACCGAGGTGCTCGACAGCCTCGCCGAACTGTCTCGGCGAGAAGGCCTGTACGACGAGTTCTGACGAACTACGAAAGAGGGGGTGGCCGTGCCGGTCCGGGTGGTACTGGGGGCGACTGCGCTGGTCCGGCCACGAGTTCGTGACATCGCGTTGGCTTTTGCCGAAGACGGCCACTGCCAACCCTTCTGGAGTGACGGCATCATTGCGGAGGTCGACCGCCGGCTTCCCGCGGATCTGTCCCGCGCGACACGGGACTACCTGTTCGCCGAGCTCGAGCGCGCGTTCCCCGAGGCACGGGTGACGTGGCCGGCGACCGTGCTGCGGGAGGTGCCGTATGTCGTCGACCCCGCGGAGACACACATGATGTCGGTGGCGTTGCTCTCCCACGCCGACGCCGTGGTCACCCAGACTCCCGCCCTGGCCGATGCCCTCGAGCGGGTCGACGTCGAACCGTGGACCGCGGACGCATTCGTCACCTTCGTTCTGGACGCGGCTCCCGAGGCTGCGCAGCGCACCCTCCTTTCACTGGTGCGGCGCCGTTGGCTGCCATCGCAGCCCGACGCGTCGTCGTCTGCTGAGGCCGCCCCGGCCGATGCTCCCACCGACGCCGAACTGCTCGGTCGGCTCTCGGCATGGGCGGGGCGGGAACTCGGTCCCAGCTGCGCCGGGCTCCTCGCCGCCTATGCGGACGAGGCGCGCTTCCGGTAGCGCCGGGCCCTGGCCGTCCACACATGTCACCCCTACGGCATAGACTTGTCACGGTTTTCGTCTCACACTCAGGAGCGCTTTCCTTGTCCGCTGTGTCCCCGGCCGCCACCCCTCTGTCCGGATTGGCGCGGATCGCGCTGGCCGACGACCAGTTCCGGAAGGTTTCCGAACTCGCCGGATCCGCCGAGCAAGCACTGGTCGCGCCGCCAGCGGTGCGTCCGTTCGTCGCCGCAGCCCTTGCGGAGAAGGCCCCGCTGCTCGTGGTCACCGCCACAGGCCGCGAAGCCGATGATCTCACCGCCGAGCTCACGGAGATGCTCGGTGAGTCCGTCGCGCAGTTCCCGTCGTGGGAGACCTTGCCGCACGAGCGCCTGTCGCCGAGCGCCGACACCGTGGGTAAGCGACTGCAGGTGTTGCGCCGGCTGGCACGCCCCGACGACCGCGACCTCGGCTCCGAACTGCGCGTCATCGTCGCGACCGTGCGTTCTCTCGTGCAGCCCATGGCGCCCGGCCTCGGTGAAATCGAACCCGTGACCCTGCGGGTCGGCTCCGAGCACGACTTCGACACCCTCGTCGAACGGCTTGTCGAACTCGCCTATGCGCGCGTCGACATGGTCGGAAAACGCGGTGAGTTCGCTGTCCGCGGCGGCATCCTCGATGTTTTCCCGCCCACGGCCGACCACCCCGTCCGCGTCGAATTCTGGGGCGACGAGGTCACCGAGCTGCGGCCGTTCTCCGTCGCCGATCAGCGATCGATCACCGACGTCGAGGTGCCCACGGTCATCGCCACCCCCTGCCGCGAACTACTGCTCACCGAGACCGTCAAGGAACGCGCGGCGCAGCTCGCGAAGGACAATCCGGCCGACGCATCGCTGGTCGAGATGCTCGACAAGATGGCAGGCGGTATTCCTGTCGAGGGCATGGAGGCGCTCCTTCCCGTCCTGCAGCCCGGCGAACTGCAGCTGCTCACCGACGTATTGCCCGCCGGTACGCACGTGTTGCTGTGCGATCCGGAGAAGGTCCGGACCCGCGCGACCGATCTGATGCGCACCGGGCAGGAGTTCCTGGAGGCATCGTGGACGGCCGCATCGATCGGCGGTGCTGCACCCCTGGATGCGGGCAACCTCAAGGGCGTCGACGGCAAGCCGATGGATCTCGCGGCGTCGTCGTACCGGTCTCTGCGGCAGGTCCGCGAAGCCGCGCAGGCGAACGGCACCCCGTGGTGGACGCTGTCGCCGCTCGCGTCGGGAGCCGACACCGAAACGGTGCTCGATGTGCAATCGGCACCCGAGGTGCGCGGGTCCGAGGACCTGCTGTCGATGCTGTTCGTGAACCTGCGGGCGCACGTCACCACCGGTGGTCGTGCCGCGATCGTCGTTGCAGGCACCGGCACCGGGCTGCGTATTCTCGAGCGGCTCAAGGAGAACGAGGTCCCCGCGGCCAAGCTCGAACCCGGAGCCGAACCCGTCCGCGGGCAGGTCGGGGTCATCAAGGGTGCGCTGCACGAGGGGATCGTCCTCGCAGGCAACGGCGACAACCAGGTCCCCGGCCTCGTGCTGGTGACCGAAGCGGACCTCACCGGCAACCGTGTCACTGCGGTGGAAGGCCGCAAGTCCCCGGTCAAGCGTCGCAACCAGGTCGATCCGCTCGCGCTCACCGCCGGTGACCACGTGGTCCACGACCAGCACGGTATCGGTCGTTTCGTCGAGATGGTCGAACGCACTGTCGGCGGCGCCCGCCGCGAATACCTTGTGATCGAGTACGCCGCGAGCAAGCGTGGCCAGCCGGGCGACCGATTGTTCGTCCCGATGGAATCACTCGATCAACTCTCCCGCTACGTCGGCGGTGAACTGCCCGCGATCAGCAAGCTGGGCGGTTCCGACTGGGCCAACACGAAACGCAAGGCCCGCAAGGCGGTTCGAGAGATCGCAGGCGAGCTGGTTCGACTGTATGCGGCGCGTCAGGCGTCGCCCGGTCACCAGTTCGGCCCCGACACTCCGTGGCAGAAGGAGATGGAGGACGCCTTCCCCTTCACCGAGACACAAGACCAGCTCACGGTCATCTCCGAGGTCAAGACCGACATGGAGAAGCCGGTGCCGATGGACCGCGTGGTGATCGGTGACGTCGGATACGGCAAGACCGAGATCGCGGTACGCGCGGCATTCAAGGCAGTGCAGGACGGCAAACAGGTTGCGGTGCTGGTGCCCACGACACTGCTCGCGCAGCAGCATCTCCAGACGTTCACCGAACGGATGGCGGCATTCCCGGTGACGGTCAAGGGCTTGAGCAGATTCACCGACCCCAGCGATTCCAAGGAAATTCTCGCGGGCATGGCCGACGGTGAGGTCGACATCGTCGTCGGTACCCACCGTCTCCTCCAGACCGGGGTGCGCTGGAAGGATCTGGGCCTCGTCATCGTCGACGAGGAGCAACGGTTCGGCGTCGAACACAAGGAACACATCAAGGCGCTCCGCACCCACGTCGACGTGCTCACGATGTCTGCGACACCGATTCCCCGCACACTCGAGATGAGCATGGCGGGGATCCGCGAGATGTCGACGATTCTCACCCCGCCCGAGGAACGGCACCCGATCCTCACGTACGTGGGCGGGTACGCCGACAAGCAGGTGGCTGCCGCTATCCGCCGCGAGTTGCTGCGCGACGGTCAGGTCTTCTACGTCCACAATCGGGTCAGCTCGATCGACAAGGCCGCCAAGAAAATTCGCGAACTCGTCCCCGAGGCGCGGGTCGTGGTGGCGCACGGGCAGATGAACGAGGACACCCTCGAGAAGACCGTGCAGGGGTTCTGGGAACGCGAATTCGACGTGCTGGTGTGCACCACGATCGTCGAGACCGGACTCGATATCTCCAATGCCAATACCCTCATCGTCGAGCGTGCCGACGCGCTCGGCCTGTCGCAGCTGCATCAGCTCCGGGGCCGTGTCGGTCGCTCACGCGAGCGCGGCTATGCCTACTTCCTCTACCCGCCCGAAAAGCCGCTCACCGAAACGGCGTACGACCGGCTCGCGACGATCTCGCAGAATTCCGATCTCGGTGCCGGTATGGCGGTCGCGATGAAGGACCTCGAGATACGCGGCGCCGGAAATGTGCTCGGTGCCGAACAGTCCGGCCACGTCGCGGGCGTCGGTTTCGATCTGTATGTGCGGCTCGTCGGCGAAGCAGTCGAGGCGTTCCGCGCCGCAGCCGACGGCACTCCGATCACCACGGACGAGGCACCGAAGGAGGTGCGGGTCGACCTCCCGGTCGACGCCCACATCCCCGCCGACTACGTCACCTCCGACCGGTTGCGGCTCGAGGCATACCGGAAACTTGCCGCTGCCTCCGACGACGCGGCAATCAGTGCGGTGATCGATGAACTCGTCGACCGCTACGGTCCGCTGCCGGAAGAGGTGCGCAGACTCGTTTCCGTCGCGAAGCTGCGGTTGCTCGCGCGTGAGTACGGGCTCGAGGAAGTGGCGGTCACCGGCACGCAATTGAAGATCTCGCCGATGGAGCTTCCGGACTCGAAGCAGATGCGGCTCAAGCGCCTCTACCCGACGGCGCAGTACCGTGCCACGAGCGGCATCGTTCAGTTGCCGCTCCCGCGGACCGGCGGGATCGCATCCGATCGTGTGCGCGACGTCGAACTCCTCCAGTTCATCGCCGATTTCCTGCTTGCGATGGACGGTAAGCCGCAGGGGTCGGTGGATGTGCGAGTCGAGTCCGGGGCGCAGGTGTGAGCCGGCGATGACGGACACCGGGGACGCTCTGGGTAGAGCCGCCGAGGTGATGGACCGGCTCTGGTCCTTCGGCGGGTGGGAGGTCGCTCAGACGCACGAGAGCCTGCGGCGGTATCTGGTCGAGGAGACCTACGAGGTTCTCGACGCCATCGAGTCCGGTGATCCCGACTCTCTGCGTGAAGAACTCGGAGACCTGTTGCTGCAGGTGCTGTTCCATTCGCGGATCGCGGAGGCTGCGGGGGAGTTCACCGTCGACGACGTAGCCGCGACACTCGTCGCGAAGCTGGCTGCCCGCAGTCCGCACCTGACCAACGGGCACACCGGTCCACTCGACGTCGCCGAACAGGAAGCGGCGTGGGAGGCGGCGAAGGCGGCCGAGAAGGCGCGACCGTCGTGTCTCGACGGCATCGCCATGGCGCAACCCGCGCTGGCACTGGCCGACAAGGTGCTCGAGCGGGTGCGACGGGCGGGGTTGCCCGACGACCTTGTGCCGGATGGTCTCAGGTGCGTACGTGTCGGCGACTGCGGCGACACGGAGTCGGTGTTTCGCGCGGTCGTCCTGGAATTCGTCGCGGACATTCGTGCGGCCGAGGTCTCCGCAACGGGCGGCGGCGGTCAGGCCGGCCCACCACTCGATGCCGAGGCGTGGCGTCGCCACTGGCGTCGCTGAGTTCGATCCTAACGAGCCCGCGTTCGTCGAGGTAGCGAAGACGTAGAGATTTTTTCTCTCTTAAAAACAAACTCAAATACTGTTTTATGGCCTATTATCGTATCCACGACATGTTAATCACCGGGAAAGGCAAACTCCGGTCACCGAGTGTCGGGTTCGGACCAGCGGAATTTGCCACACGCGCCGGAGAGCGCCGTGCCCAGAGCAGATCGGAGTCCAGCATGACCCAGGTACGCCCGCCCAACGGGCTCGTGACCGGTGCGCCATCGGAGCGGATGGTCGACCCCACCGAACATTTCCGACCGGGAAGCCCCGCTCGATCGTCCAACGGCGTCGCCGGTACTGCGCGTCACGATCTCGTCGATGCTGCTCCGCCCGCGCAGAGACCCACCGTCAGCCTGATCATCCCGGTCAGAAACGAAGGACGGAACATCGCCTGGGTGCTCGAGCAGATCACCGACGACATCGGCGAGATCATCCTGGTCGACGGGAACTCGACCGACTCGACCCTCATCACCGCCAGTAGCTGCCGATCGGACATCAAGGTTGTGCCGCAGGAAGGCACCGGCAAGGGCAGCGCGCTCAGGACGGGATTCCTTGCGGCATCCGGCGACATCATCGTGATGATGGATGCAGACGGAAGCATGGCGCCCCAGGAGATCCGCCACTACCTGTACTTCCTCAACAACGGATTCGACTTCGTCAAGGGCTCGCGGTTCATCGTTGGTGGCGGTTCGCTCGACATCACCCCCTTCCGCCGACTCGGCAACCGGTTCCTGCTCACCGTCTTCAACACTCTCTACGACGCCGAACTCACCGACCTGTGCTACGGCTTCTGCGCATTCCACCGCCGCTACCTCGAGCTCTTGTCGCTTTCCGCGTCGGGATTCGAGATCGAGGCCGAAATGGTGGTGCACGCGATGCAGGGCGGTCTGCGCGTGGTCGAGGTTCCGAGCCTGGAAATGCCGCGCCGATCCGGCAAATCGAATCTCCACGCTGTCCGTGACGGGATCAGGGTGTTGCGCACCGTCCTCCGCGGACACAATTCCGGGATGTCCGGCTACGTCGCCCAAGCCCTGTCCCGCGGCGGCGCCCCCGAGCTCGCGAAGGAATGAGCCGTGCGGACACTGGTCACCGGTGCCGCAGGATTCATCGGGTCGGCTCTGGTCGAACGACTCCTCACCGAAGGACACCACGTGGTCGGCGTCGACGATCTCAGCTCGGGCACCACCGCGGATCTCGAACGTGTCCTGCTCCGAACGAAACCCGGAGCGGATCGATTCGTTCTGCTGCAGCGCGATATCCAATGTCCCGAACTGCTCGGCATCGTGGCCGGAGCGAATCCGGAAGTGATATTCCACCTCGCCGCACAGGTGGATCCCGCAGTGTCGGTGGCCGATCCGCAGTTCGATGCCCGCATCAACGTGCTCGGCACGATCAATGTCTGCGAAGCCGGTCGCCGGGCCGGTGTACGCAGAGTTGTATACGCGACATCGGGTAGTCCTCGGTGCGACGACGCGAGCCCGATTCCCGCGGTACGGAGTTCGTCTCCTGCTGCGGCCACACCCGGCGAGGCCGCCAAGCTGGCCGGTGAGCTCTATCTGAATGCGTATGCCCAGATGTACGGGCTGGCGCCGATCTGCCTGGCGTTCGCCGACGTCTACGATCCGCGCGAGGGGAACGGCGGGCGCGCCTACGCTACTGACGCCCGTGTCTGCGTCGGCGACACTGCAGCCCGCGTCTGCCTCGACGACGCTGTCGAAGCATTCGTCCGCGCGGGCCGGGCCCCCATGTCGGTCACCGGCACCTTCTGCATCCGAACCGGTGAGACCTGGGAGATACCAGCGGATTCAGGTGCCGACCTCGAGCGCACTGCTGCGGTCGGCCTGCACCCGGAGGGTGAGGAGGTCCGTTGTGCGTCGTGACACCACCGGCCGGCTTCTCACAGCCCTCAGGGCACCGCGAGGAGGCACACGACTCGGGCACCGCCTTGTCGCCGCCGCAACGACGGCGCTCGGAGGAGTGGCGATCGCCGTGAACAGTCCTCATCTTCCGGGGCTCCCGGATCGGCTGATAGTGGTGATGTTCGTCGTCGCAGCCCCGCTGATCGCACTCGTCCGGCTGCTACCGGGCATCAACGTCCTACTCGCTCTGATCGTCGGGGCCGCAGGCTCCCTCGTCATCAACGTGCTGATCGCACAGACGATGTTGACGGCCGAAGCCTGGTCGCCCCCAGCAGGTGTGGTCGCGGTAGGCCTCACCGCGTCCGTGCTGTGGCTGGTGCCGAACGATCACAACTCGCTTCCACATACGAAGGAAGATGTTCCATGACCGCCGCAATACCTCCGAGCAGTATGACCATGGATGTGGTGATCTGCGCCTACACGCTCGAGCGCTGGGACGACACCCTCGCTGCGATCGAATCGGTGCGGAATCAAACGACGCCGCCGCAGAAGATCGTCCTCGTCGTCGACCACAATCCCGATCTCTACGAACTCTTCAGCGCGGCCCTACCCGACGTGACCGTGGTGGAGAACCGGAAGCAACGTGGATTGTCCGGTGGCAAGGACACCGGTGTCGAGGTGGCCACCAGTGATGTGGTGGCTTTCCTGGACGATGATGCAGTGGCTCATCCCGACTGGCTCAGGCATTTCCGCGATGCCTACGTGGACGAGACCATCGTCGGCGTAGGAGGCACCACCCTTCCCTCCTGGGAATCCGGGCGGCCCCGATGGTTTCCGGAAGAGTTCGATTGGGTCCTTGGATGCACATTCACCGGGCGAGAGGCGGGACCGGTGCGGAACCTGTTGGGCGGCAATGCTTCATTCCGCCGCGAGGTCTTCTCGGTCGCGGGGGGTTTCCCGAGTCACATCGGCCGGACTTCGGAGCAGAGCCGACCCCTCGGGTGTGAGGAGACGGAGTTCTGCATCCGGGTGCGCCAGCATCGACCGGACTGGACCTTCGTCTTCGAACCACAGTCGGTGATCTGGCACCGCGTACCTGCTGCGCGAGAGACTTTTTCCTACTTCCGCTCCCGCTGCTTCGCCGAGGGTCTGTCCAAAGCGGCCGTCACGCGCAGTGTGGGTGTCGCAGATGGACTCTCGGCGGAACGTAGCTACACCGCACGCACCCTCACCCGAGGCGTGGCGCGGGGGCTGGGGGAGGCGCTCCGTGGAGAACGAGCAGGTATCGAGCGTTCGTACGCGATCTCGGTCGGTCTCCTTTCCGCGGCAGCCGGCTACGCGCGCGGGGGCGTGCCGCTCCGCAGGCGATCTGCAATGTCGGCGACGTCATGAACGAGTCGATTCCGGTCCTCATGTACCACTCGGTTTCGGAAGCCCCCACCGCCGCGACCCGTCGTCTCTCCGTCGATCCCGATGCCTTCGACCGGCAGATCACCTTTCTCGCAGAGAACGGCTACACCGGGATGACCTTCTCCCACCTCGCCGATGCACTGGCGAAGGATGGGCCCGTGTCGGAGAGAACGGTGGTGCTCACATTCGACGACGGCTACGCGGACTTCGCGCGGGTCGCCTGGCCGATTCTTCGGCGGCACGAATTCCCGGCGACGGTGTTCGTCACGAGCGGCTGGATCGACGACGCAGGCTCCAATGCAGCCGGACATCCGCTGGGACCGATGCTGAACTGGGCGCAGGTCAGGGAGCTTGCGAGCGAGGGTGTCGAAATCGGGGCGCACAGCCACAGCCACGCTCAACTCGACCAGTGTGGTGATGCGGCACTGTGCGAGGAGCTTCGCATCGGACGGATCCTCCTCGAGGAGTGCGTCGGCGCTCCCGTCCATGCGCTCGCCTACCCCTTCGGTTACTCGACCCCGCGGGTGCGGGTCGCGGCCAGAGCAGCCGGCTATCGGTGCGCGGCGGCCGTGCGAAATATTCGCGCCACTGCATCCGGTGACCCGTTCATGATCCCGAGGTTGACCATCCGCCGAAGTACCGACGACAACGACTTCGCGTCGATCATGCGCGGTGACAAGCAGTTCTACCTGCGGGACCGGGTTCTGACCGCAGGGTATGCGACCGTGCGCGGAGCCCGTCGTGTAGGTAAGCGGGTCGCGCGACATGGCTGAGAGCGTGCTTGCGATCGATCCGGGCGGCGGACCCACCGGCGATCGTGTTGTGGCCGAGCGGGCGGTCGGTGATCGGGGCAGCGGTTCGCTCTTCCTGCGGAACACCTATGCGCTCGTCCTCAACACCGGAATCACCGGCGCACTCGGCCTGGGGTACTGGATCCTCGCCGCGCACTTCTACGACGATTCGGATGTCGGTCGCGGATCAGCTGCGATCTCTGCGCTGATGCTGTTGACCGGGCTGGTGTCGGCCAACTTCGCGGGTACGCTGAACCGCTTCATACCCAAGACCGGCACGCGCACCGTCCGGGTCGTCGTGTTCGTGTACCTGCTCACCTCCGGAGTGGTCGCCGTACTGGCCGTCGCCCTGACCTTCGCGCTCGACATACTGGGCGGCCCGGCGTACGACATCCTGCGCGAGCCGAACATGCGACTGTGGTTCATCGGCGCGGCGGTGGTCGCGAGTGTGATCACGGTGCAGGACAGTGTCCTGACCGGATTGCGTGTCGCCGTCTGGGTGCCCGTGTGGAACGCGGCATTCGCCGTCGCGAAGCTCGGCTTACTCGTACTGCTCGCCGAGACGATGCCCCGTACGGGGGTCTTCTTCTCCTGGATCATCTCCATGTTCATCGTCGTGTTCCCGGTGAACCTGTTGATCTTCGGCAAGCTACTACCGCGGCACGTGCGCACGTCGACTCACGATGTCGCAGTGCGAGCTTCACAGGTCGGCCGGTTCTTCGCCGCCGACTACTTCGGAGCGCTACTGCAGTACGGCACGATCTTTCTCGTCCCCGTCCTGGTGGCGTTGCGGGTTGCTCCGCATACCTACGCGTACTTCTTCCTGGCCTGGTCCGTCGCCAACATGATGAACCTCGTGGCGATCAACACCGGTGTATCGCTTGCTGTGGAAGGAGTTTGTGCCCCTTCGCGTTTGGCCGACTACTGCCGCGCCGCGCTCATCAGGACCCTGGGACTGCTCGTCGCAGGTTTCGTCGCGGTCGGCCTCGCGGCTCCGTACGCCATGGGACTACTCGGCGACGGCTACCTCGACGCAGTGCCGCTGCTCCAACTGCTCGCCCTCGCCAGCCTGGCCAGCGCAGTGGTGGACATCTACCTCGGGACGCTGCGGGCACGCACCCGAAGCAGGCGGATCATCATCGTCCAATCGGCGCGAGCGACGGCAGTCCTGGGGTTGGTGGTGCTCCTGCAGCGGTACGACCAGGTATTCGCCCAGTTCGGCGATCCGAGGCTTACCGCAGTGGGCGTCGCGGTGTTGCTCGGTCAACTCGTCACCATGCTGACGGTGCTTCCGGATCTCGGCAGGCTCCTGAAGCAGCGCCCACAGCGCGACCCCCCGATCGAGACATACGAGGAGAGCGTATGTCCCTGATCGACGCGGACAAGCGCCGGTCCGATCCGGCCGATTTCGACCCACAGTGCACCGACACCGAAGCGCAGCCGCCGTTACCTCCGCAAGACCGCAGGCAACGGCTGCCCGTGGCGATTCTCTGCGTTGCGCTCGTCGTGGCAGTCGCGTTGTACCTGGCCGGGCTGCGCAACGTCGATCTGCAAGCCATGACCGGGCTCGGGCTGATTTCGGTTCTGACGGTATCGACCATGCTCGGGCCCGGTCTGATCGTGCTCGGTTTCATCGGCACGTTGTCGTTGAACCGCCGCCGCACCTGGCTACTCGGTATCCACCTGGTCCTGCTCGTGCTCATGCTGCACGGCATCACACTGCTGCTCGAGTCGGAGCCGCGGTTCCCGATCAGCTGGGTCCACATCGGATTCGTCGAGTTCATCGCCCGAACCGGAACCACCGCACCGGACCTCGACGCCCGATGGTCCTGGCCCGGCTTCTTTGCACTCGCCGCGTTCTGGGGCGGTTCGGGAGACCTGTCTGCGCTGCATGCCGCGGTGTCCGTGGCCTCGGTGGGCACCAACCTGCTGTATCTCGTCGCACTCGGGCTGCTGATGAGCCCACTCCGGATGTCCTGGCAGGCGAAATGGCTCGCGGCCATGTTCTTCTGTCTCCTCAACTGGATCGGGCAGGACTACTTCTCGCCGCAGGGCTTCGCGCTGGTGCTCTACCTGCTCTTCGTGGGCTTCCTCGTCGTCTGGTTCCGTACACCTCGTTCACCGTCGGGGGATGCCCCCTGGCCCTTGCGTCCGGGGAACAGGCTGTGGCGATGGGTTTGGGGTGAAGCATCGCGCGGGGAGCTGCCGCAGAGGAAGACAGATCCGTCGGAGCAAGTGGTGATCCTCGCCGTCGTGGTGGGTCTGTTCGCTGCCGCAACCGTCTGTCACCAACTGACCCCCTTCGCCATGATCCTGAGCGCCGCGGGGCTGGTCGTCGCGCGCCGATGCGTACTCCGGGGACTTCCCGTACTGCTCGTCGTGATCGTCGTCGCCTGGGTCAGCTATATGACCCAGGCGTATTGGGGAGGTCATTTCGGGGAGGTGATGAGCGGTGTCGGGAACGTCGGATCGACGGTGTCTGCGAACATCTCTGATCGGGCAGAACTCGGAAACCCCGAGCACCAATGGGTGGTGCGCGCCCGGATGCTCACGACGGTACTGGTGTTCGTGATCGCAGGCGTAGGGCTACTCCGGCGCCGGCGGCGAGGAATCGAGGACCGTGTACTACTCGTCCTGATCACCGCTCCGATCGGCCTGGCCTTCATGCAGAGTTACGGCGGCGAGATGGCGTTGAGGGTCTACCTGTTCGCACTTGCCCCGGCCTCGGTGCTCGTCGCGCTTGCACTGTTTCCCCGCCCGGTGTCGCGGCCCTCTCTCCTTGCTCGCTGCGCTGCATGCGCGCTCGGACTGGTCATGATGTTGTCCTTCTTCGTCACCCGCTACGGTAACGAGCCGTTCGAGCGCATCGACAGCGGCGCGGTGAGTGCAGTGGGATCGGTCTACGACCAGACCACCGACGACGTGCGGTTCCTCTACGTCACTGCGGTCCCCGAGCTCAACTCCACCCCGTTCATGCCGCTCGGTTACCGCGACGTGGAACGCGTCCACTGGTCGAACACGATGGCCCCCCTCGACCCGTCGGATGTGACAGGCGTGCTGCAGGCGCTCCGTGACAAGGGGCCGGACACCTACCTGATCACCACTCGAAGCCAGGAAGCGTTCGTCGAGCTCGGCCAGGGATACCCGCTGGGCTGGGGCGACGAGTTCCGCGCCTCGTTGGCCGACGCGCCCGGACTGCGAACGGTCGTGGAGAACCAGGACGCCACGGTCTATTCCCTCGACTGGCCTCCGGATGCCGAAGCCGAACACACGGCACTGATGTCCACCGGAGTGCAGGTGTGGCTCACGCCCTGGACCGGGGTCGGCGTGGCTTTCCTGATCTTGCTCGTGGGCACCTTGGGTGTGCGTGAGGCGTGGCGCCTGCGGCTCACTCCCGACAGATACAAACGTCTGCGCCCCCTCACCTTCGCTGCAATTCCACTGCTCATCGGATTCGTGCTCGTCGTTCTCGAGCGCTTCGCGATGTTGACGTCATGACGAAGAAGGAGCGAATCGCACCGCAACCGAACTCTCTCGACAGCGAGGAATTCATGTCTCACAACACTCTTTCCGGACCCGATATCGCTCCGGTCGCCATCGATCACACCGGTGACGTGGTGACGGATTTCGTCGCCGCGGCGCACGACCTGCCCGGCCACGCGGCTCTCGTGTACAACGGGTCCGTCATCACCTATGGGGACCTCGCCGCAAGGGTCCGTTCCACAGCATCGAGGTACCGCTCGATCCGGCCGGACGCTGGCGGGGGATCGGGCCGGATCGGCGCGGTCGTGTCGCACACGCCCGCCGTGGTGGAACATCTGTTCGGAATCCTTCAGGCAGGTGTCACTTACTGTCCGATCGACTCGGCGCTTCCCGGCGCCCGCAAACATTCTCTCGCCGCGGCCCTCGGAGTCGATCGTGTGATCATCGCCGATCTCGACGGCGGTGGATCGGACAACCGTGGGTTCGACGTGTCCGACAGCCCGGCAGTGGTGGAGGGCGACCTGTCGGGCCCTACCTGGCTCCCGGACGATCCGGCATATGTGCTGTGTACCTCGGGTTCCACAGGAACTCCGAAGCCGGTTGCGATCTCGCGGCATGCGCTGACCGTGACGGCACGCGCGCTGCGCGACCTCTTCGAACTCACACCCGACGACCGTGTTCTCCAATTCGCCTCTCTCGGCTGGGACACGTGTCTCGAAGAGATGGTGCCCGCATTGATCACCGGCGCAACAGTGGTGTTCGATGATGCGGCCCACATCGGATCGTTCCGGCCCTTCGTGCGCATGCTGGCCGAGCAGGCGATCACCATGATCGACCTGCCGACGGCGTACTGGCACGAACTCGTGCTCTACCTGCACGAAGAGCAGATCGGCTTGCCGGGCAGCCTCCGACTGGTGGTGATCGGGGGTGAACGGGTCGATCCGACCCGGTTGCGGCAGTGGCGAGAACTCCCCGTCGGAAACGTCGTGTTGCTCAATACCTACGGGTGCACCGAGACGACGATGGTGACCCACGCTGTGAGGCTCAGCGGCCCGGGCGCCGAACCCGAGGTCATGGCACTCACCTCCGACGCACCGATCGGGCGCCCGCTGCCCCACGTGCGCGATCACATCACCGACGACGGTGAACTCCTGGTATCCGGGCCATCGCTGGCAACCGGGTATCTGGGCATGCCGGAGCACACAGCGTCCGGGTTCCCCGTCGCCGACCACGGAACGGGACCGGCCCGGTGGTTTCGCACAGGTGATCTCGCCTCTCGCAGCGGGACCGGCCCGGTGTTCTCACGAGGGCGTGCGGACGACCAGCTGAAGGTACTCGGCGTCCGGGTGCATCCGGCGGAAGTCGAGGCGCAGTTGACTACACATCCCGCCGTCGCGGGTGCAGTGGTGGTCGGAGAACTGCTACTGGGACGAATGTCGCTGACGGCGTATGTGGTCCCGGCCGCAGGGACGCTACCGACGCCACGCGAGTTGAAGCGCTTCCTGCGTGAGCGGCTACCGAGCCAATTCGTTCCTGCCCGTGTGTATTTCGTTTCAGGACTGGAGTACACCGCCAGCGGAAAAATCGATCGATCGGCGACACAGCGTGCCGCACTGAACGGTGACCTCGAAGGAGCAGAACGATGAACTCTGACCATATTGTCCAGATCTTCCGCCGGGTCCTCGAGACCCCCGACGTCGATGCCGGTTCCGACTTCTTCGAACTCGGTGGTGATTCACTTCTGGCCACGCGGGTGCTCAGTGCCATTGCCCGTGATTTCGGAATCGAACTGCCATACGACGACTTCCTCGATGGGCCCACCGCGGAGCAGCTGACCGCCAAAGTGACGGCGGTCGCGTCGTGAACGGGACGCGCATGCGGGTCGTCGTGGTCGGTGCGGGACTCGCGGGGTTGACCGCCGCGGTCGATCTGGTGAACGCGGGCGCGGTCGTCACTGTCTTGGAGGCGCGAGATCGCGTGGGCGGCCGGATGCATGGAATTCCGGTGTCCTCGGGTATCTCAGCGGACGGAGGAGCCGCCTATCTGGGCGTGCGACACACCGAACTTCTCGCGCAGCTGCGCGAGTACGGACTCGGCGTGGCCTCCACCGAGATGGCTGGGGACAGCACCTTTCTGATGGCGGGGCAGCGGACAACCACGCCGGGTAGGGTGCCTCCGCTGGGGGCTGTCGCGCTCGGTGATCTGTTCGACCGGCTCGACGAGATCGTGGCGTCGGTGCGCACCGATGCTCCCTGGCTGAGCCCGGATGCGGAACGCCTCGACCGGATCTCGGTTGCACAATGGGCGGCCGACGTGATCGATCATCCGGATGCGCAGACCTTTCTCCCGCTGTTCCTCGGCGAGATGATGGCGGCGGACCCCGCGTCGATCTCCGTGCTCCACATGGCTTTCTACCTGTCGTCCGGCGGTGGGATCCGCTACCTCAACGCGTTCGAGGGCGGTGCGCAGCAATGGCGGATCGACGGGGGCTCGCACCTGCTGTGCGAGGCGCTCGCCGACCGGCTCGGTGACCGAGTGCGGTTGGATCGTCCGGTTCTCGCGATCGAACAGGATCGGGACGGAGTGACGGTGGCCTGTGGTCCGGACAGCGAGGGGATCTCGACCACGTACCGGGCCGATCGCGTCGTGGTCGCCATTCCGCCGCTGCTGGCGCAGCAGATCGAGTTCCGGCCAGGGCTACCCGAGCCGCGTGCCACGGCCGCGACCGGCCGCGGGTGCGCGGTGAAGGTACACCTGAGTTACCCGTCGCCGATCTGGCGGGACAGCGGCCTGTCCGGGTGGTCGGTGAGTGCGCAGGGGCCGTTGCTGTCCACCGTCGACGATTCGCCTCCGGATGAGTCCGTCGGCATTCTCACCGGATTCGTCACGGGTGCTGCGGCCTCCGCCTTCTCCGCGATGTCGGAGGCGGAGCAGCGGGAGGCAGCGCTGGCCCACACCCGCCGGCTGTTCCCGCAACTGCCGGCGCCGTCGCAGTGCACAGTGACCGATTGGCTGTCCGAGACGTACAGCAAGGGGTGCTATGCCGCCCTGTTCGGCCCCGGCGATTGGTTGCGGCTCGGACCGAGCCTGATCGAACCCCACGGCCGGGTGCACTGGGCCGGAACCGAAACGAGCCTGGAGTTCTTCGGGCTCATGGAAGGCGCGATCAGGTCCGGTCGTCGCGTCGCCGCCGAGATGATCGCGGCCGGAATTTCGCAAACCGATTCTCGGAAGGTTGTATCACGATGACCACATACATCGAACGCGAGAAGACCGGGTTCGCCTACGCCACCGATCAGCCGTACAGGTACGTGCGAAAGCAATTGATCGAGCCGGACTGGCGACGATATCCGGGATGGTCGGCCGTCACCGAATCCGAGTGGCGTGATGCACAATGGCAGCGCGCCCACTCCGTCAAGAACATCGCGCAGTTGCGCGCGGTGATGGGCGATCTTCTGGACGAGAAGTTCTATGCCGATCTCGCTGCCGATCAGCAGGAACGTGCGACGATGTCGATGCTGCTGCCGCCGCAGATGCTGAACACCATGACGCCGTCGGGCGCGACACGCCGCGGTTTCACCGAGGCCTTCTATGCGGATCCGATCCGCCGCTACATGTTGCCCGTACTCAGCGATCGTGATCCGCAGTGGATCTCGCATCCGTACGCCGAGCGGGATTCGTTGCACGAGAGCGAAATGTGGGCGACAGAGGGGTTGACCCATCGGTACCCCACCAAGGTTCTTGCCGAGCTGTTGTCGACCTGTCCGCAATATTGTGGACACTGCACACGGATGGACCTCGTCGGTAATTCCACACCGACGATCGGTAAGGCGAAGTTGGAGCTGCGGCCGGCCGACCGGCAGGAACGAATGCTGGAGTACCTGCGTGCCACGCCATCCGTGCGCGACGTCGTGGTCTCCGGCGGCGACGTGGCGAATCTTCCCTGGCCGCGGCTGGAGGCCTTCGTCGCGGAGTTGCTCGAGATCGAGACTGTTCGCGATATCCGCTTGGCATCGAAGGCTCTTGCCGGGTTGCCGCAGCACTGGCTGCAGGACAAGGTGGTCGACGGAGTTGCCCGTGTGGCGCGCACCGCCGCGGATCGAGGCGTCAATCTGGCTTTGCATACCCACATCAACCATGTGCAGTCGGTGACTCCACTGGTTGCGGAGGCCACGCGGGCACTGCTCGACGCCGGTCTGCGCGATGTGCGCAACCAGGGAGTGTTGCTGCGTGGGGTGAACGCCACCACCACCGACCTGCTCGATCTGTGTTTCGCCTTGCAGGGCGAAGCGAACATCCTGCCCTACTACTTCTACATGTGCGACATGATTCCCCACGCCGAGCACTGGCGGGTCGCGCTGTGGGAGGCGCAGCAACTGCAGCAGGAGATCATGGGTTACCTACCCGGATTCGCGACCCCGCGGATCGTGTGCGATGTCCCGTTCGTCGGCAAGCGCTGGGTTCACCAGGTGGTCTACTACGACCGGATTCGCGGTATCTCGCACTGGAGCAAGAACTATCGCACTGGATTGGACGGCATGGACGTCGATGCGTTGAACCGGGTCTATCCGTATTACGACCCGATCGACACACTTCCGCCCTCCGGGCAGACGTGGTGGCGGAACTCGTGCACCGTCCCGTGCGATGCCTCCGGAACGGTCTCTGCGCCATGACCGTGGAGCTTGCCCCGATCACCGACGCCGACCTCGGCGAGGTCGCGGACTTCTTGAGCGTCAATCACAATGACCGCGTGCCGTGGGAGTCGGCATGCGCGACGGTGCCGTGGAAGGTGGACGCTCCGAATCACGGATTCATGTTGCGCGACGGCCCGAATGTGGTGGGCACATTGCTGGCTCTCTACTCCCAGCGCCGGGTCGCGGGGCAAGTGGAGCGGTTCTGCAATATGGGATCGTGGTGCGTGTTGTCCGACTATCGGGCACGCAGTATGTCGTTGCTCGACGCATTGCTGGCGCAGGACGGATACCACTTCACCGTGCTCTCTCCCGACGACGGGCCTCGGGAGATTCTGTCCTGGAGGAAGTTCCGATTCCTCGATACGTCTGCGGCGCTCATCCCCAATCTCCCGTGGCCGACGGTGCCCTCGCGAACGAGGGTGAGTTCCGACCCGCAGGTCATCGCGCGCACGCTCACCGGCGTCGAGTTCGACCTCTACCGTGACCACGCACATGCGCTTGCTGCGCGCCATCTCGTGGTGCTCCGTGGGCAGGAATCCTGCTACGTCATGTACCGGAAGTGTCGGTACAAGGGCATACCGGTATTCGCCATCGTTCTGCATGTGAGTAATCCGGGCCTGTTCCAACGTGCCCTGATGCCGTTGACGCGACACCTGCTGGTGCGGCACGGACTTGTGGCGACGCTTGCCGAGCTGAGGCTGATCGAGCGTAGGCCACGGATGTCGTTCGAGTTGGACAGCTGGCCCAAGATGTACCGCAGTGCCGACCTGGAGCCTGCGCAGATCGACGACCTCTACAGCGAACTCGTGTGTGTCCCGTGGTAGCCGGGCACTGAATACGACGATGGGAAAGGGATCTGATCAGCATGACAGAGATGGTGATCAACGCACTAGTGATACTTGTCGTAGTGTTCGCGGCCGTGTTTCTCCTGCTCGTGGTGGTCGATGTTGTGCTGTTTCTCGGCCTCCGAGCGCGCATTCCGCAAGGGGAACACGCGCCGTCCGAGCACGGATCGACGCATGCCTGACACCGAGGTCTCGGGGCCATGACGCATCGCATCCGGACGGGACCGGCCGTACGAAGAGCGATTCGGCGGTGGGGCACGGTCAGGTTGCCGTTCGCGACGGCCGTGGTGGCAGTGCTTTTCGCTGTGCACCTGGGATCCCCCGGGATTCCTCCGTCGACTGGAGTCGAGAGCATCCGGACCCCAGGCTGGGGTTTCACCCATACGCAATTCAGCGCCGACACCGGTAACCCCGTGGCGATTGCTGCTGCAGAAAGGGCCGTCGGGTCGGTGCCGATGGTGCAGGCGCAGGCCATCATGGGGTGGGGAGTGGACAACCCGGAGCCGTCACCCGGCCAGTACGACTTCGAAAGTCTCGACCGTCGAATGGAATTCATTCTCCATAGCGATGGCACTCCGGTGATAGTGCTGTGCTGCGCTCCGGACTGGATGAAAGGTGGCGAACCAGGGGAGACCGATTGGGACCGCCTCGAGGTGGCTCCGAGTCCCGAACACTTCGCTGATTTCGCCGCACTGAGTGCCGAAGTGGCACGGCGTTATCCTCAGGTCCGCCACTTTCTCGTGTGGAACGAGTTCAAAGGATTCTTCGACGACGAGATCGATCGCTGGGACGCGCAGGGATACACCACCTTGTACAACGCGGTGTACGACGCAGTGAAGGCAGTGGATCCGGCGAACCAGGTCGGCGGGCCTTACCTCGAATTCGCGAGTAAGCCGGTGGGTGCGCTCGGTACTTCGCCGCAGCTGGAGGGTCCGTGGGGAGCAGTGGACCAACGGTACCTGGATGCATTCATCTTCTGGAACATGCATCGGAAGGGCGCCGACTTCGTTGTCGTCGATGCCCACGCAACCACGGCTCAGGGTGCGCCGGACGAGTTCACGGCAGTGCAGAAGTTCGCGGCGGTCAATGAGTGGCTCCGCGAGCAGGTCGGTCTGCCCATCTGGTGGGCCGAGTGGTATGTCGAGCCACCGGGGCCCGGCTGGTCATGGGAGCGTCAGGTTGCTCTGCGCGTCGCCGCGATGATCGAGCTCGCAGGGAGCGGCGCAGACACGGTCCTCTACTGGAACCCCCGACCTGATGGGGCGGAGTGTGCGACTTGCCTCTGGACGGACACCTGGAACGCCGACGGAGGTCGGCCGCTCCCGTTCCTCGATGTCCTCCAGCGCTTCGCTCGTTGGTTTCCATCGACTGTCGATCGGCGGACGGTGCGGTTGGCGGACGGATTGCTCGCGCTCGAGACCGACCTCGCTCGCGTGATCGTCAATACCAGGGACACGACGACCAGTGCTTCCGTCGACGGCAGGCAGTTCGAGTGGTCGGCTTACGAGGTCAGATGGTTCACGGCGGCGGACTCATGGGGCGGCACTGCGGGCTAGATCCCGCGTTCTCGGTCCGCATCCGATAGTAAAAAACTCATAAACTCAATAGCCGACTGGAAACATACTTCAGGTTGATTTTCAGGAACGTTTGAAACCGGGCGACTTTGGACCTAATCTCGAATCGTCCCGGTACTGCGTGCGAGGGGTCGGGCAGCGCGCGTAGGGGAAGCTCGTGCTGCATGGAGGTACACCCGATGCCGTTCCGATTGATCGATCGTAAAGAAACCCTTGTCGCAGGCCTGCCCGTGAGGAGTCCACGCCGGGCGCTCGGCAAGGTGCGCGACCCGCATCTGGAGAAAGCGTGGTTCGCAGTCCTGAACGGAGAGACCGCAGGTCCGCTCGCGTCGACATACACCGATCATGCCGAGGAGGTCGGTTCCTACTACATACAGACGGTCGGGTACTGCTGCGAGTCGCTCGACGATGTGCCCACCGGATACATGGTCTCCCGCCTACCGGCAGGTACGTACGCCAAATTCTCGGTAACGGGCGACGATTTCGCCGAGATCTTCACCCGCTTGTGGGAGGAGATCTGGGCAGCGGAGCGTCGCGGCGAGATCGAGCGGACCTTCACCGGGGACTTCGAATACTATCCGCATGCCTTCGGAGTCGACCTGTACATTGCCGTGCGCTCTACGAAGTGCGGTGACCTACAATGACATTCACCATTGTCAAAGTCGGTCCGTATCAGGTGGGCGGGCTCGTGGTGCCGGGTGCCGCGCCCGGGGTTCTCGGCCCTGCTGCAGACCTGATGAACTTCACTCTGGAGCGGCTCCGCGAGCGCGGTGTCGGGGACATCACGGTGGTCTACGTCAGACATCCCGAAGCGGGATGGTCTGCCGTCGCCGGATATCGCTGCGACAACATCGACGAGCTGACGATCGGAGATTCGCTGGTCAGGGTCTCCGAAACGTACGCTGCGCGGTTCGTGCCCGAGGGTGGATCATCCGATCGATGCGAGGATCTGTGGGATCAGGTCGAGGCTGCTGACAAGAGGGGTGAGATCACGCGAGCATTCACGGAGGAGATTCTCGTTCTTCCGGAGCGCGGTGAAGCCGACTTGTATGTGTCCCTGAGATGATCAATCGGCCTCAGAATTCCGGTAACGGTGACGAGTGGTGCCGGAATGGGTGACCATATCGGTGTAACCATGCCACCGGTCGTGGGCGGGCGCGAACGGCGGTTCGTCGAGGTCGTCGACGTGCGGGCGTCCGATGTGTGGTTGTCCGATGCGAAGCACGGCCGCCCAACGGAGGCCGATGTGGACCGCAGAGCCGAAGATCCGTCTCCGCTGTTCGTGGGGCGAACACTCGAATTCCATGACGAGAAGTCCGGATACCGTTTCGTCGCAGCATCCCCGGCTGCGGAACCGGCCCTGTGGACGGAATTCGTTGCCGGCGCGCTCACCGCGTACCGGAAGTACGGTGTCGAAACGGCTGTGGAATACGACAAGATCATCGATGGAGTCTCGACGACCTACTTCTTCGCAGCCCTCGATGCGGAGGGCGCGGTGGTGGGAGGGTCTCGGGCGCTGGGGCCGTATCGAAGTGTCGACGACGCGCATCCGATGGTCGAGTGGACCGATCCGGTGCACCGGGCCGTGCTCCGCCGGGTACTCGGCGAATGTCTGGCCCACGGGCTGGTCGAATCCAAGATGGGGTGGGTAGCTGCCGGAATTCCGAGACGACGACAACTGAGCACCTCGGTCGCGCGAACCACGACCTATTGCATGGAGCTCCTCGGCGCCAGATATCTCGTGGGCACAGCGGCCCACAACGCCTTGGAGATGTGGACGCAATCCGGTGCTCGTATCGTCGAGAGCGTTCCGCCGTGCCCATATCCGGATTCGCGGTACCGGACGCGTCTGCTGCTCTGGGACGTCCTGGAGAGCAGATCATGCGAGCGGACTCGCGAGCTCGAGAAGCTCCTGACATCGGAGGTCGGATGAGCCCGGGGTCCCTTCCCGGCGGGAGGGTCGCAGACGCAGAGCGCGGCGAGGACGAGGTGCACACCGCGGTGCTCTTGTCCGAGGAACATTCGAACCATACGGTCGAACTCGAGCGATTGCGCGACGAACTGGGCGTCGCACTGGTCGATCGGTTGACGCAGCAGCGCGACGGACTGCGTCGTCTCGGTGGCCTCGCCGCCCCCGAGGAGGCACCACGGTGGGTGTACTACCCGTGGCGGCGTACCGCGGTACGGGTGCTCGGACCGGCGTCGTTCAGGCGGCTGCGTCTCGATCGCAACCGAAACAAGATCACCACTGCAGAACAGGAGCGGCTGCAGTCTGCGACCGTCGGGGTCGTCGGTCTCAGCGTCGGCCATGCCGTGGCGCACACTCTCGCCCTCGAGGGGGTCTGCGGTGAGATCCGGCTGGCCGATTTCGACGGTTTGGAGTTGTCGAACCTGAACCGGGTGCCTGCCACCTTGCTCGATCTGGGACTCAACAAGGCGGTGATCGCCGCGCGTCGTATCGCCGAGGTTGATCCCTACCTGCCCGTCAAGGTGTGGTCGGGTGGGGTCACGCCCGACACCGTGGGCGATTTCCTCGACGGTCTCGACGTCTTGGTGGACGAATGCGATTCGCTGGATGTGAAGTTGCTCTCGAGGGTGGAAGCGGCGCGAAGGCGGATGCCTGTCGTGATGCATACCAGCGACCGGGGTCTGGTCGATGTCGAGAGGTTCGACCTCGAGCCGGAGCGCCGACCGTTCCACGGGTTGCTCGGTGACGTCGATATCGAGGCTCTTACGGGGTTGTCCAGCCGAGACAAGGTGCCGCACGTACTGCGAATCCTCGGTGCCGGCGAACTGTCGACGCGATTGGCCGCATCCATGCTGGAGATCGACGAGACGCTCGAAGCCTGGCCGCAACTGGCAAGCGACGTGGCACTCGGCGGCGCGACGGTCACTGAGGTGATCCGACGAATTGTGCTCGGGTACAACGTGGATTCTGGGCGCGGGCGGATCGACCTCGACGAATCTCTCAGGCAGTTGGAATCGCCGGAGGCGAAAGTAGCCGAGCCATCGGCACAACCGACCGACGAGCCGGTGTCGAAGGGGCCGCTCGATGCGGTGCTGCGCGCAGCGGTTCGGGCGCCGTCCGGGGGCAACAGCCAGCCTTGGTCGATCACCGTCGAGCAGCGCCGGCTCTTCTTCTCGATAGCGCCGGAGCCTCCTCCGGTACTGATGGACTTGCATCATCGGGGGAGCTGCGTCGCTGTCGGGGCAGCTCTGTTCAACGCGAAAGTAGCCGCAGCGGCTCACGGAATCCTCGGTCCGGTGAGACTGCTTCCTGCTGACAGAATCGATACGACTCGTCCCGTCGCGATGCTGGAATTCGGCGACGGTGCCGATCCCTACCTCTCGGAGCTGTACGGCCCGATGCTCGCGCGTGAGACGAACCGGCATCCCAGCGATGACCGCGATCTCGCGGCCGGGGAGATCGCGGCGTTGCATGCGGCGGCGGACTCGGAAGGCGGTCGGATCCGAGTCGTGACCGATCCGGCAGCGCTCGACGAGAGCGCCGAGATTCTGGCCGAGTCGGACCGGATCCGCTACCTGACCGGAGAACTCAGGCGAGACATGGTGGGGGAGTTGCGCCGGCCCGGAAGCAAGAACGCCGACAGTGGTATCGAGGTGAACTCACTCGGACTCGACGCAGCGGAGAGCGCGATGCTCGACGTCGTCCTGCGCGACGACGTGCTCGACCAACTCGACCACTGGGGGCTCGGCGGCGGGCTCGGACGCATCACGAGAGACCGCGTACGAGGAAGCGCCGCCCTGGTGACGATCGTGACCGAAGGAGGCGCTGCACGCGACTACGTCCGTGCAGGCACCGTGGTCGAAAGCGTGTGGGTGCGTGCGCAGGCCCTCGGGCTTGCGGTCCAGCCGGTCTCACCGGTCTTCCTGTACGCCGACACGTTCGCCGACCTGGAGCGGCTGTCGCGCAGGCACGCCAGTGCCCTCGATGCGATGCGCGAAAAGCTCAGCGTGTCGCTGGGAGTGGCGGACGACGACCGAATTGCGCTCGTCCTGCGGGTCGGGAGGACTCGGCACGCCGCAGAACGCAGCCGCCGTCGTCCGGACCGAGTCCGGTACAGGCACCGGAGTGGACAGAGCTGAAGGAGGACAGCGATGCCCGGTACGGAACATACGCTGGATGCACTGGTCACCCGCATCGCCGCGCACCTGATGCCTGCCGATGCCGCCACTCAGGTGGTCGCGGCGCGGGAAGTGCTCCGCGAACTCGTCGAACACTTCGGAGTCGACACCGCGTTCCTCCGGTACAACGACCATGACGCCGGTGCCACGCGTCTGGTCGCCGAATGGCCGCAGAGGCCGGCAATCCCGGATCCCGACCCGCTCGGGGTGATCCACTTCCACAATGCGGACCCGATCTTCGCGGCTTCCGCCACGATGAAGGAGCCGTTGCTGAGTCGCCCGCGCACGCAGGCGGCCTCCGATCCCGGCTGGGAGGGATACGAGCACCGGGTCTTCGAGGGGTCGGGGATGCCGAATGTGTCAGTGGCGGCCGTACCCCTCGTTTCCGGACCGATCACGACCGGCGCGTTGGGACTGATCAAAGAAGGCGATCGGGCCTGGAACGACAACGAGGTCATCACGCTGAAATTGATCGCCGCATTGCTGACCCAGGTGCAGGCACGGATTCGTGCGGAGGAGGATCTGAGGTACGCGGCCTATCATGATGCGCTGACGGGACTTGCGAGCAGGCGCGCTCTGTTCGAGTATCTCGACGACCGATTGTGCGCAGGTAAGCCCGGTCCTGTCGGAGTGCTGTTCCTCGATCTCGATCGGCTGAAGGCACTCAACGATTTTCTTGGTCACCGCGCAGCCGACACCTACCTGTGCCGGATCGCTCAACGTTTGTCGGATGGAAACGGGCGTGACGACATGGTCGCGCGGCTGGGTGGCGATGAATTCGTGGTGGTGCTCGACGGTCCCGCGACACTGGACGAGGTGACCGGTCGGGCAGAAGCGATGCTGCAACATGTCGGAGAGTCCGTCGCCTTGGACGGCCAGACGGTCGGGCGCGGTGTGAGTGTGGGGGTCGCGCTCGGCGAACCCGGCGAGGTCTTGGCGGTCACTCTGCTCAGCCGGGCCGACCAGGCAATGATGTCTGCGAAGGCGCAGGGTGGGAACAGTGTCGGCGTATTCACCGAAGACATGAACGATATGGGCGAGCGGCGAACGATCATCGAGATGAACCTGCGCACGTCGATCGACGACGACCACCTGATGCTCGAATACCAACCCGAGGTCGATCTGCGCACCGGCAGGATACTGGGGCTCGAAGCGCTGGTGCGATGGAACCACCCGGTGCTGGGAAAACTGCAACCGCTGGAGTTCATCGAGGTCGCCGAATCCACCAATCTGGCAGGTGAACTCGGTGCCTGGGTGATCGATACTGCATGCGCACAGCTGGGGCAGTGGAAGCGTGATTTCCGAGAACTCGACCTGATCATGAGTGTCAATGTGTCGCCGGTTCAGTTGGTTTCCATGGATTTCGACATCTATGTGAAGCAGGTTCTAGAGCAGTACGGTCTCCTCGGCTCGGAATTGTGCCTCGAGATCACCGAGAATGTGGTTGTCGGCGACCTGCGGCGTACACGGTCCACGCTCTCGAAACTCGAGCGATTGGGAGTGCGGATCGCAATCGACGACTTCGGAACCGGATACAGTTCTCTCGGTCATCTCAAGTCTCTTCCTGTCGACACCCTCAAGATCGACAAGGTGTTCGTGCAGAATCTCGATCGAAGCGAAGGCGACAGAGTCATCATCGATTCGATCGTCGGGCTGGCCGCGTCCTTCGGGCTCGATGTGGTGGCCGAGGGTGTCGAATCCGTGGGTGCGGTGAGCTACCTTCTCGACGTGGGTTGTGTTCGGGCGCAGGGTTTTCTGATGAGCATGCCGAAGGGGCCGGAGGAGATCCAGCGGCTGCTGGAGGTCGGTGCGCTCGCGTTGCCCTGGAACGTCGTCGGCGGCAATTCCCACCGGATGTTCCTCGGAGACGTCGCACTCTAGCGACGAACCTATAGTTTGTTATTGCGGATAAAACAGTCTCAAGGTACGGTTTGAGTGTCGGGGGTCCGACGGCTCCGAACAGGGGTGACCTTGATGTACAAGCGTATCGGCGGGTATGACGCAGTCGCCGCACCAGTACGAAACTCGACTGCTCCGGTTCGTGCGTTCGCTGCGCCCGGAATCGTCGTGCCCGACCGCATCGTGCGTCCCGCGCGATGGGAGCGTCGCTACAAAGTCTCGGTGCTGTGCTGCGACCTGCTCTGTCTCGCCCTGGCAAACCTCATCGTCGCCGTCGGATACCACCCGAACGTCGCACTCGCCGATGGGCAGAGGGTTGCCGTTCTCGTGATCTGCATCGTCGTCACGGTGCTGTCCGTTGCATCTCAGAAATGCTGGGACAGAAGAATTCTGGGATCGGGCCCGGAAGAGTACCGCAGAATCGTCCGTGCCTATCTCTATGCGATTGCAGCATCGGCGATCCTTGCATACATGCTGGGTGCGGCTCAGGCCGGGATGTACATTTTCGGTGCGCTTCCGCTGGCGCTGGCGCTGACGCTCGCAACTCGAAAGATGATGCGGATCATAGTGTTGCGTGTCCGGAGTCGAGGAAAATGGCTGCGCTCCGTCCTCGTCGTCGGGAATGCGGAAGAGGTCCATGAACTCGTCGGTCGCACGAACGGACCGGAGAAATCCGGTTGGAAGGTGGAGGGTGTCTGCCTTGCTGTCGACGCGGAGGGAGACGCTCCACTCGCACCGCCAGTGGCGATAGACGACGTTCCGGTACTGGGAACCGACGCCGACATCCTCAGGGTCGCCGAGGTCCACAAGTTCGACGCGGTCGCACTGCTCCCGTCCGACAGGTGTTCGTGCGCGCGAATGCGGACCCTCGATCGCGACCTCGAGAGCGTCGGGGTGGATCTCATCATCGCCCCGATCCTCATCGACGTCGTCGGTCCGCGCCTGCACATCTCGCCCCTTGCCGGTCTTCCTCTGCTGCAGGTGAGTGCGCCTCGGTACAGTGGCCCGACATGGGTCGCGAAGAACATCGCCGACCGGGTGTTCGCATTGCTGCTTCTCATCGTCCTTGCGCCCGTGCTCGCACTCGTTGCTGCGACCATCCGATTCGACGGTTCGGGTCCTGTGCTCCTCGAGCGGGACCGGGTGGGGCGCGACGGTCGCGCATTCGCCGTGTATGCGTTTCGAGACGATCTCCGGACGGGCAGGGTCGGCAGGTTCCTTCGCAGGCACTTCATCGACGAACTACCCGAACTGTTCAACGTGGTGGGAGGCACCTTGGCGCTCGTCGGACCTCGGGTGCCACTCGAGTGCCGGTCCTGGTACGGCGGCCGGGGCGGGGCACACCGCCTGGTCGTCAAACCGGGTTTCACCGGATTGTGGCGGATCGGCGGAGCCTGCAATCCCTCGTCGGAGGAAGCAGACCGGGCGGATCTCCGATATGTCGAAAACTGGTCTTTCGTAATGGATCTGTCGATCCTGTGCAGGACCTTCGGCGCTGTTATCCATGGCAACAAGACGACCTGACCCGACCGAATCGAACCGAGTAAGAGAACTTTTCGAGTACGTGCAACTCTCCTGGCATGAAGGGTGGAAGCCATGTTGTTGGTGACCGGAGGCGCCGGATACATCGGTACCCATGTCGTGCGCGCCCTGAGGTCGGGTGGCCGCGAAGTGGTGGTGGTGGACGACCTGTCGGCCGGGCACCCGGAACTGCTCCCCGCCGGCGTGCCCGTCGAAGTGGGGAGCGTCCTCGACACAGATTTCCTGATGGACGTGATCGACAGGTACGACGTCGACCAAGTGGTGCACCTCGCCGGGCGGAAAGCCGTGGACGAGTCCATCACCCGTCCCTCCTACTACTACCGGCAGAACGTGTACGGCATGCAGAGTGTCCTTGCGGCGATGGTCCGGATGGACGTGCGGAGGATCGTGTTCTCGTCCAGCGCCGCGGTCTACGGCACCGTGGGCGACGCGACCGTCACCGAAGAGGCCGCCACACTTCCTCAATCACCCTACGGGAGAAGCAAACTCATGTGCGAGTGGTTGCTTCGTGACATCGCTGCCGCAGAAGGGTTGAGCTGGGCCGCACTCCGCTACTTCAATGTGGCCGGCGCCGGAGGGAAAGAACTTGCGGACCGAGGCGTCCACAACCTCGTTCCCCGTGTGTTCCAGGCGATCGACCGCGGCGAGGCGCCCGCAGTGTTCGGCGACACCTACGACACCCCCGACGGCACCTGCATCCGCGACTACATTCACGTCACCGATCTCGCCGACGCACATGCCACCGTCGTCGACGCCATGGACGCCGAGACCATGGGAACCGTCTACAACGTGGGCTGTGGGTGCGGTGCCAGCGTGCTCGACGTGATGCGTGCGGCACGCGAGGCGAGCGGTGTGCCGTTCGACTGGCGGATCACCGATCCTCGTCCCGGCGACCCGGCCCGAGTGGTTGCCGATGCCGGCCGGATCTGCGCGGAACTCGGTTGGAAGGCGCAGCACGACCTGGACGACATCGTCGGCAGCGCGTGGGAAGCATGGTCGGCGTCGAGGGCGGCCGCGATGACGGCGTCGAAACAGGGCGCTGCACTCGCGGTGGGAGCCCATTAGACCCCTCGGGGTTTCCACCGTCCGAGTCTGCGCGGGTGATCTTCGTGATCACCCGCGCAGGCGCGTTCACCTGCGGTTCTTCGGGCATGTGGAAGATGGAGATGTGTATCCCGCTCCACGACGTCGTCGCTCGGCCTGGCCGCTGCTCGTATTCAGCGCGCTGATAGTGGTGGTGATCATCGCGGTGGGTTCCAACCTCCGTTCGCCCCAGCTGCCACGAATAGAGGTTCCCGACGGTGTTCCGCCCGGCCCCGGTGTGCCCGTGCCGCCCATCGATTTCGAAGGTCCGGGCCGGACCTCTGCCCTCCTACGTGATTGGGCAGAACCTCAGGCCGACACACTGGGGATCCCGGTCGTCGCGCTGGAGGCATACGGGCACGCCGCGGCAGTTCTCGCCTCGTCGAACAGCGAATGCGGACTGGCGTGGACCACCCTCGCGGGGATCGGCAGCGTCGAGAGCAACCACGGCAGGCACGGGAGAGCGAGCCTCGACGAGAACGGGACCGCGACACCTCAGATCCGCGGGGTTCCGCTCGACGGCGGACCCGGCCTCGCCGAGATCCGCGACACCGACGGAGGCGAGCTCGACGGCGATCCCATCCTCGACCGGGCGATGGGTCCGCTGCAGTTCATCCCCGAAACATGGAAGAGCTGGGGTGTCGACGCGAACGGTGACGGTGTCGCCGAACCGGACAACATCGACGACGCAGCTCTCTCAGCGGGACGCTACCTGTGTGATCGAGGCGGAGATCTCACCACTCCGGAAGGCTGGACGAGGGCCTTGATGGCCTACAACTACTCGGGCGACTATCTCGCCCTGGTCCGCGACCGCGCCGCCGCATACAGCGTGGGTGTGCGGCCGTGACGGCCGAGTCGACGCGCCCGTACTTCTCCGGGCGGCGCGCCCGTGCTTCACTGCCTGGTCGTGGCGGTTAGGCTGTCCCCAGCGTGCAGACCCCGCAGCGTGAAGTCCATCGAAGGAGAATCAGCCAGTGGCCATCATTGAGCAGGTAGGAGCCCGCGAGATCCTCGACTCCCGTGGCAACCCCACAGTCGAGGTCGAGGTGCTGCTCGAGGACGGAAGTTTCGCCCGCGCTGCCGTGCCGTCCGGTGCCTCCACCGGCGAGCACGAGGCCGTCGAGCTGCGTGACGGCGGCGACCGCTACAACGGCAAGGGCGTCGAAAAGGCCGTCGAGGCCGTTCTCGACGAGATCGCCCCGGCCATCATCGGTCTGGATGCCACCGAACAGCGCACCGTCGACCAGGCGCTGCTCGACGCCGACGGCACTCCCGACAAGGGCCGCCTCGGCGCAAACGCGCTGCTCGGCGCGTCGCTGGCCGTCGCCAAGGCCGGCGCAGAGACCTCGGGCCTCGAGCTGTACCGCTACCTGGGTGGCCCGAACGCTCACATCCTTCCGGTGCCGATGATGAACATCCTCAACGGTGGTGCTCACGCCGATACCGGCGTCGACGTCCAGGAGTTCATGGTCGCCCCCATCGGCGCTGCCACCTTCAAGGAGTCCCTGCGCTGGGGCACCGAGGTGTACCACTCGCTCAAGTCGGTACTCAAGGCGAAGGGGCTGGCCACCGGACTCGGCGACGAAGGCGGGTTCGCGCCGGACGTTGCGGGCACCAAGGAAGCACTCGATCTGATCAGCGAGGCCATCGCGAAGACCGGCCTGAAGCTCGGCAGCGATGTCGCGCTCGCGCTGGACGTCGCCGCCACCGAGTTCTACACCGAGGGCACCGGCTACGCATTCGAGGGCAAGAACCGCACCGCCGATGAACTCGCGGACTTCTACGACGAGCTGCTCTCGGCGTACCCGCTGGTCTCGATCGAGGACCCCCTGTCGGAAGACGACTGGGAGGGCTGGGTCGCGTTGACCGACAAGATCGGCAACAAGATCCAGCTCGTCGGCGACGACCTGTTCGTCACCAACCCGGAGCGCCTCGAAGACGGCATCCTCAAGGGTGCGGCCAACGCGCTGCTCGTGAAGGTCAACCAGATCGGCACGCTCACCGAGACCCTCGACGCCGTCGACCTCGCACACCGCAACGGCTACAAGACGATGATGAGCCATCGCTCCGGTGAGACCGAGGACACCACCATCGCCGATCTCGCGGTCGCCGTGGGCAGTGGCCAGATCAAGACCGGTGCCCCCGCCCGCAGCGAGCGTGTCGCCAAGTACAACCAGCTCCTGCGCATCGAGGAATCGCTCGGCGACGCTGCCCGCTACGCCGGCGAGCTCGCGTTCCCGCGCTTCAACCTCGAGGGCTGAAGCCAGGTATGAGCCAGCGCGGTAGATCCCGGCCCGGCGCCCGCCGCAGCCGCACCGACGGTGCGGCCGCGACCCGCCGTCCCAGTCGGACCCGCCCGTCGGGATCTACCGCACCGGCCGACCTCGGTCCCGAAACCGCGGGCGCACGACCCGCAGGTCGAGAGGATCCTGTTCATTCGTCCCGTCGCGGGCGGGGCAGTACGGGCCGTGCCCGGCCCACCCGCGTCGGAGCTCCGCGCTACGGTCGTCGTCCCCGCACCGAACGCACCATCCTCGGATTGTCCACCGGGCGGGCGGTGATCCTCGCCCTCGTCGTGTGCGGACTCGCACTGACACTTGCGGTGCCGCTGCGCACCTACGTCAGCCAACGGTCGGAGGCGGAGCAGATCGCGCAGGAACGCGAGCAGCTCGAAGGCGAGATCGCGGCCCTCGAAGCCCAGAAGGCCCACATCGAAGACCCCGCCTGGATCAGGGCGGAAGCACGCAACCGTCTCGGCTTCGTGATGCCGGGCGACATCCCATACCAGGTGCAGCTGCCCGGCGACGTGGCCCTCGTCGACGAGGAGAAGGAACCGGAAACACCGTCCACCGGCGCGTGGTACAGCGACCTGTGGCTTTCGGTGGTCGAACCGCCACCCGAACCCGAGACCGACCCGGTGCCGCAGCACATGCCCGTGGCACCCCCAGAACCAGGAGATATCCCCGGGTGACCGCTCCCGTTCCGCAGGAAGACCTCGACGCCGTCGCCGCCCAGCTCGGGCGCGAACCCCGCGGCGTCCTCGCCATCGCCTACCGCAGTCCCGACGGAACTCCCGGCGTGGTCAAGACCGCACCGAAGCTGCCCGACGGCACACCGTTCCCCACGCTCTACTACCTGACCGACCCCCGGCTCACCGCCGAGGCGAGTCGACAGGAATCGGCAGGCGTGATGCGGGAGATGACGGAGCGGCTCAGCACCGACACCGATCTTGCCGCCGCGTACCGACGCGCACACCAGTCCTACCTCGACGAGCGCAACGCCATCGAATCCCTCGGCACCGACTTCACCGGCGGCGGTATGCCCGACCGCGTCAAATGCCTGCACGTGCTCATCGCTCATTCGCTTGCCAAGGGGCCGGGCCTCAACCCGCTCGGTGACGAATCGGTCGCGCTCGCTGCCGACGCAGGCCTGCGCGGCACCGCGATCCCCGCCGACTGGCCCACCTACGCCGAACTGCGCGGAGAATCCCAGTGAGCGCTGTTCGTGTCGCAGGCATCGACTGCGGTACCAACTCGATCCGCCTGCTGATCGCCGACATCGCCGACGACGGAAGCCTCACTGACGTCACCCGACTCATGAAGGTCGTGCGACTCGGGCAGGGCGTCGACGCCACCGGCCGCCTCGCCCCCGAAGCAATCGAACGTACCCGCGTCGCACTCGTCGAGTACGCGGATCTCATCCGCGAAACCGGCGCAACGGCCGTGCGGATGGTCGCGACGTCGGCGACCCGCGATGCACAGAACCGCGAGGACTTCTTCGCGATGACCCGCGACGTGCTCGGGGCCGTGATCCCCGGTGCCGAAGCCGAGGTGATCACCGGCGACGAAGAGGCCCGACTGTCGTTCACCGGTGCTGTGGGCGAACTAGACCCTGCGCGTGGGCCGTTCGTCGTCGTCGACCTCGGCGGCGGCTCGACCGAAGTGGTGCTGGGCGACGAAAACGGTGTGCATGCCGCCTATTCCACCGACATCGGGTGTGTGCGTCTGACCGAGCGGTGCCTGCACGACGACCCACCCACCGCCGACCAGGTCGCGGCTGCGCGCGTGGTCGCGGGGGAGAAGATCGCCGAAGCGCTCGAACGCGTTCCCGTCGCGGAAGCACGCACCTGGGTGGGTGTCGCGGGAACGATGACCACATTGGCCGCGCTGGCCCACGACCTCGACGTGTACGACCCGGCGAAGATTCACCTGTCGTCGGTCCCGTTCGACCGGTTGAAGGAAGTGTGCGACGGACTCGTCGCCGCGACCCGCGCCGAACGTGCGGCACTCGGACCCATGCATGAAGGTCGTGTCGACGTCATCGGTGGTGGTTCGATCGTGACCACTGTGCTCGCCGAGGAACTCGGTCGACGTGCCGGAATCACCGAACTTGTTGTGAGCGAGCACGACATCCTCGACGGAATTGCCCTCTCCCTCGTGCAGTAGACCGAAATCCCATTGCCTTCCCAAAATTCCGTAATCCACCGGTAACGAACGACCGGGTCGTGAGTATAGAGCGGTTGGCCGCTGGTGATGCGGAAAACCGGGAAGGGTACTCATGCGACAAAGGCTCGGCACGGTGGTGGCAACGGTCCTCGGGGCCGTTCTTGTGGGAATGGGTATGCCGCTCGTCGCGGCTGCCGATCCGATGTACCCGGATCCCGATCCGGATCCGTTCTATTCCGCACCCGCCGACCTCGCCGAGAAGCAACCCGGTGATGTCGTCCGCACACGCCGTATCGATACCTGGATGTATCCGAACTCGGACGGCTGGCAGGTCGCGTTCCGGTCGACCAACTCGTTGGACAACCCGATCCTCGCGGTGACCACGGTGCTGTTGCCCCGCGGTGTCGAGAACCCGCCGTTGGTGTCGTACCAGGCGATCATCAACTCGCTGGGAACCAAGTGTGCTCCCTCGCGCTCGCTGTTCAACATGGAGCTGCAGGAATCGCCCGGAATGATGTTGGGTCTCGAACGTGGCTGGGCGGTATCCGTCCCCGATCATCTCGGCCCCACCGGAGCGTACGGCGCGGCGAAACTGGGCGGGATGATCACGCTGGACAGCGTGCGCGCGGTGCAACGTGTCGCCGAGCTGGGTCTCGACGAAAGTCCGGTCGCGCTGGCCGGATATTCGGGAGGCGGAATGGCGAGCGCGTGGGCCGCGGCACTGGCCCCCACCTACGCGCCGGAACTGGACCTGACCGCGGTGGTGGCGGGCGGGATACCCGCCGATCTCGAACAGATGGCCGACGGCCTCGGCCTCAACCCGCACCCGGGATTCGGTCTGGCCTTCGCCGCTGCGATCGGCCTCGAACGCGAATATCCGGAACGCCTGCCCATTTCGGAGCAGCTCAACGACACCGGCATGTGGTTGCGCGACTGGACGGGCAACGAATGCCGACGTTTCCTTCTCTTCCACGGTGCCTTCCGCAGCGCGGGTGAGGTGGCGACGAGCACGAGCCTGCTGGCCAGCCCCGAGGTGCGGGAGATCTTGCGGGAGAACAGCCTGCGTTATTTCGAGGGTGTGCCCACCGCGCCCCTGTACGTGTGGCAGGGAACGATGGATGGCCTCACACCCTTCGACTCGGTCGAGGAGGTGGCCCGGCGCTACTGCGCGGAGGGCGCACCGCTGACCTTCGTGCCGTACGAGATCGCCGAACACATGACGACCGCAGTCGCCGGATTCCCGGACGCCTACGAATACATCGACGCACGGTTCCGCGGGGAGCCGACGCCGACCAGCTGCTGACCGCATTCGCTACCGACACATGTCTGCTCGGCGCGAGGCCGTGAATCCACGGCCTCGCGCCGAGCGGACGTCTGCCACCCGCTAGGGTGATCCAGTCGGCCCCCATAGCCCAATTGGCAGAGGCAGCGGACTTAAAATCCGCACAGTGTCGGTTCGAGTCCGACTGGGGGCACCGTCACACTGCTGACCTCCGGTCGGAGTGCGCCCACTGAGTCCGAGTAACGGTCCGGCGGTCGCACCGAGCACACATGGTGCCACCGCTCGTGATCGATCGGTCCTCGGCTCAGCCGGCCCGGTGTATCTCGTCGTCGCCGTCGTCCTCGATCGCCGGTGGAGTCTCTCGTTGATCGCGGGCACGGATGACTCGCCCCGCGATCAACGCGACCGCCACGGAGACGACGAGCCAGGCGAGTAGCGCCCACAAAATCCAGTTCACAATTTGAACAACGGACCAACTCGGTCGTATGTTACCGGGAAGTAGGTAATTCACCCTCGGGTTCACCCCGCAAAATCCTGCTGTAGACTCGTCGGGTTGATTCTGGGTCAGGCACGGCGGGAGGCAGGGACGCCGTGCGTGTCTTTCTGCACGCAGAAAGTTCCTGAAAAGGTACTGATGGCCCACAACTCCAAACCCTCTCATTTTCGCACCATGCACGATCTCGTCGGATCGGCCTACTTTCCGGTATCGGCGTTGGCTCGTCTGCCGCTGTCCATGCTCGTCATGGGTGTGTTGACCTACGTCGTCGCATCGTCATCCGACTTCGCTTCCGCAGGCATCGCGGCCGCGGTCACGGGAGTAGGGGTCGCTGTCGGCGCCCCGCTGTCCGGAATCGCATCCGACCGCTGGGGTCAGCGGTGGGCGCTCCTCGTCTCCACCGCGGTCTACGTGCTTGCGGTGCTGGCCGTCCTTGTTGCGGGCGACGCGGGCGGCGACGCCCCGGCGTTGTCGCCGGGCCTGCTCGCGGCGGCATTCGTCGCAGGAATCGTGGTGCCGCAGTGTGGCCCGATGACCCGAGTGCGGTGGATTCGTGGGCTGTCGAGCCGCGGCTCGGAGCACGCCGTCGGGGAAGCCCAAGGATACGAGGGCACGATGGACGAACTCGGATTCGTTCTCGGCCCGGCGGCCGTGGGCATCGTTGCTGCGCTTTTCGGTGCTGCGGCGCCGCTGTACGTCCTCATCGCGCTCACGGTGATCGTGGTGCCATGGTTCGCGCTGCATCCCAGCGCACAGTTCGCAGCACCTGCCGACGGCGTCGACCCTTTGGGCGAGGGGGAGTTCTTCTTCGCGAAAGTGTCATGGGCTCCGGTAGCGGTCCTCTTCCTCGGGATGCTCGGCATCGGAACCATTTTCGGCTCGCTGGCCACCACCACCGCGGTCTTCGCCGATGAGACCGGCCACCCGGGAAGTGGGGGCCTGATCTATGCCGCACTCGGCTTGACCTCGGGCGCAGCCGCATTGAGTGTGTCACGGTGGAGTGGACGTCTGAGCGCGTCGGTGAGGTGGACTGCATGTGCGGTCGTGCTGATTCCTGCTGTGGCATTGATGTGGTTGCCGAGCGTTCCGTGGCAGATGGCAGTCGTCCTGCTGTTCGTCGGCGCACCGATCGGCCCGATCCTCGTGACGATCTTCAAGGTCGCAGGCGATCACACCCCTGCGCGACGTCTCGGATTCATCATGACCCTGCTCAGTGCCGGAATCACCCTGGGCACCTCGATCGGGAACTGGGTCGCTGGTGAGGTTGCGAACGCGGGCGGTTACTCGGCCTCCGCCTGGGTGGCCTTCGGCGCGGGAATGGCACTGCTCGCGTGCGGCGTGTTGTTCACCGTTGTTCGATTCGCACCCGCGAATGCGGCAACTCCACAGCCGCCTGCACGGGACGTACTCGAACCACTCCGCTGATCACACCGGTATCGATGAGAAACACGATCACGCGAACGGCGTCGACCTGATCATGGTGCACTGGGTGGACAATCCGTCCACGAGAAAGGTGCATGTATGTCTTTACGAGCCCTCCGCCGCGTCGGCGCCGCCACATTTGTCGCCGCAGGCATGCTCACGGGACTCGCAGTAGGAACCGGGACGGCCGCGGCCGACACGGTCGAGGTGCCGATGGATCGGTGCTGGGGCGTGAGCCCGTACATCCTCGATCAGCCCTACGCCCCGGCCCGCCTGTTCGGTTACCAAACCGAATCGGGCAGCATCCAGCTCCAGATGCCCGACGTGTCGAGCCTGTGGTTCTTCGCCGGTGGATATCAGACCGACGTGAAGTTCGACTGGCACAACATCGCCACCGACGAGCGCGGCACCCTCACCGACACCGCGACCGTCGCGTACCCGGGCGGTGACGTGGTGACGTTCGATCTGAACTCGGGTCCCGGACCCGTCGAGTTCACGGTGAGCGCTGTCAACAGCATTCCGCTGTGGAGCATCCCGACCACATCGTGCGGTGGCGTCGTCGACGTGTGGTGACAGAGCTAGGCGGCAACCGGCGCGCGACAACCACACCGGACGGCACGTCCGTGTTCGTCGTCGTCGAGCCAGCCGTACTCGTCGCACTGCCCGCACTTGGGTGCCATCGGCATCCGGGGCGCGGGCAGTGCGCGCCAGAGGCGCAGCCACCCGTGCACGTGCATCGTCGGATTCGCCGGTCGATGCGCAGTTTTCGCGGCCGATGCGAGAGCGTCGACGCCGTGTAGTGCCGCCAGCGCGAGGATTTCGCATCGCTGCGGCGGCTTGATCCTGGCGAACGAGGCCATCAGGCCTGCGGAGGTCGTGGCGGCTTCGAGGGCGTTGAGGACGCGGTCGTCTGTTTCAGTGCGAGTCGACGACGCCACTACCTCGTTGTTCGTTTCAGTCCTTGTTTTTCGAGTACTTGTAAGAGGGACGGGCTTTCCGATGTCGGAGAGTCCGGCGGGCGGTTTCCCAGGCCCCGGCGGAACAGGGGTTTCCTCGCGCGGTTCCTCGTAGATCGTCTGGATCGTGATCCACCGGCCACGCTCGTCCTGGAACTTCTCCACCACCAGATATCCGACCTCGGCGAGTTCGCGCATCGCGGTGCGGATGGCGTCTCGGCCTTCCTTGGGGGAGTGGCGCGCGATCGACTCGGAGCGGATATGCCAATCGGCAGGTTTGCTGAGCAACATGATGAGCAGGCCCCTGGCGCGAAAACTCAGCTGACCGTCGTTGATGACGGTGTTGGAGAGGACGGTGAAATTGTCGGCCAAGCGCGGGCCGCGTCTGATTCCGCCCTGTAATGGGGCATGGGTATGCTGTGCCACGTTCGACTCCTTTGGTAAGTCGGACGACGCCCGTCGCGAGGGTCCAAGCTCGCGGCGGGCACCTTTTCTTTTGTGGCGATGATCTTGGCACAGCGTCGTACGCGATGTCTACGTTACGTTGCAGAGCGCCAGCAAGATCCAGCCTGTGCTCGATGCTGTGAACAACGAGTACGGCGGCTGGGACGAGTTCGCGACGACCGTTCGGGACCACCAAAATCCCTACAACCACAACGCCTGCGGACAGAATCGGCCTGCCTGAACCGTTGTTTCTGTCTGCGGACCATGTTTGTGTAGCCGCCCCCGGCGTTCTCCCTGCCGAAGTCCGATCGTGCCTTATTGTGTGCGCATCACTGGTGATGGGGGCGGCGATGGGCAGCAGCGCAATCCGGATGGTTCTCGCGACAGCAACGGCCTTCGCTGTCGGCGTCGGCGGCGCTCCACACGCCTCCGCTCAGGACGGCAGAACCGAGACGACCTACGCTTCCACCGCACCGCTCGCCGGCGAGGTGATCGGCTCGGTGGTCACGATCCCCGCGCCCCTACCGGAGTACGTCGGCCCGCGACCGGAACGGTGCGACCGCCTGTCCTACCTTCGCTGGAGATCGGTCGACGGCCCGGCAGACTCGGCACACGCCGACCGCATCTTCGTGGCCCAGCCGGGAATCTTCGAGGGCGCAGGGGCATTCGGAAGTGTTGCGCGCAACACCGTCGTTGCGGCCGCTCGACGAGGTGCGCACGTCGAATTCTGGGCGCTGGACAGGCGATCGAACTGCCTCGAAGACCACACCGGAGTTCAGGCCGCGCTCGCGACCGGCAGCTTCGACACCGCCACCGACTACTACTTCCACGGCGCGGAGAGCGACGGGTCGCGCTTTGCGGGCTACGCCTCGGGCGCCGATGTCGCATGGCTCGCCCATGTCGGCCTCGAACAGACTCTCCGCGACCAGTACGACCTCCTTCGACACGAACTTCCCGACCCGCAGGTCCGTAACGACAAGGTGCTGTGCGGCGGGCACTCGTTGGGAGGGTTCATAACGGGCTTCTTCGCCGAATGGGATTTCGACGGGAACCCGCAGACCCTCGACGACGCCGGATTCAGCCAGTGCTCGGGATATTTCGCGCTCGACACTGTGATCGCGGCGAAATCTCCCGCACCGGTGGGCGGATCGTTCCCGCAGATCCCCGACATCGTGAAAGCTCCGCTCGACGCTGCGACGGGAGCGGTCACCGGGGCCATGCCGGTACTGGCGCTTCCGGCGGTGATCAACCCGGAGACGACGAACCTGCTTGCTCTGGCGGGTCTCGCAGTACGTCTCGATCCGGAGGGTGTCAACGATCTCGTCGAGCGGTTGCCGGACAACCCGAACGTAGACTGGACATTGCGGGCTCTGCTCGCGAAGGACGCCGCGATGTTCGCGACCGGGGAACCGGAGGTGCGCTCACTGAATGCCACCAACGAGGCGGTTCTCGGAGCGATCCTCGACGACAATTCGCAGCCGTTCGGGTTCTTGCAGGCCAGTGTCGGTTTCATCACGGGAGCCCCCGTGCAGGACAAGCTGTTTCCGGTGCCGAGCACAACCGAGGTGTTGTCGACGGGAATGTTCGGCGACGCACCGAAAGCGTCGCCCGCAGTGTACGGCGCGGATGTGCTCTACAGGTGGCTCGACTACGACGAGGTCGCGACCGCAGATTCGCTTCCGAACGAGGCGCGCTACACGAACCCGGCGAGCGAGGTCACCTCGATTGCCGAACTGGCGCGTAATCTGTCGGAACCCCCGTTGGACTTCACGGAGTGGTACTTCCCGACTCGGCTGCCATCGGATCTTGCGCTGTCGTCGGCTCCGTCGTTCGCGACACACCACATCCACAGGGACGGGGTCGCGCGGCACCCGATTCTCACGCTTCAGGGCAGCGGAGGTATCGCGCTTCCGGAATCAGGGCATCCGGACGACGTGCCGGTCGTGGTGCCGGGCTACAACCACATCGACGTGCTCACCGCAGCCGGGGTACGGAACGACGGGCGCCCCGAACCGGTTTCGGAGGCACTTGCCGACTTCGCGACGAGATAGGTGGTTCAGGCTCCGCGCGAGGAGAAGATCGACGTGTAGTCGAACGGCTCGGTCGATGTCTGGTGCTCGGCCTCCACAACCGCCGGTTCGGTGTTGTTCGGGTCCACCGGCTGCAGGAACAGCGGGTTGTTGTCTTCGGTGTGCTGGCTCATGTGAGTCCTTTCGGGTACTGCTTTCGAACACTTCAGGTGTTGCGAGGAACACGCGGGCGCGGGGTACGCGAAACCAGGAACGTGCAGCTCGGGGATGATCATCGAGGTTCGTATCGGGGAAGATGTCCGGAGGTGTCGAACCGGTCGATGGTCCAACACTACACCCGGCGCCGCTGCGAGGCGCGCCGCCACGACGGGCGTGCCTAGACTTCAGCGGTGAATACCGTTCTTTCGACCCTCCGATCGCCTCGGAAGTTGACAACCGAGATCCTCGCGGGTCTGGTCACCTCCCTGGCCCTGATTCCCGAGGTCGTCTCGTTCGCGGTCATCGCGGGAGTCGATCCGAAAGTCGCGTTGTACACGTCCTGTGTCATGGCCATCACCATCGCGTTCGTGGGTGGGCGGCCTGCGATGGTGTCGGCCGCAGCCGGCGCGACAGCTCTGGTCATCGCGCCGCTGGTGGCGTCGCACGGGCTCGACTACTTGATTGCCGGGGTCTGGCTGGCAGGAGCGTTGCAGATCGTACTGGCGCTGGCCGGCGTCGCACGCCTGATGCGCTTCATTCCACGTTCGGTGATGATCGGATTCGTCAACGCGTTGGCCATCCTTATCTTCAGCGCCCAGCTGGGGCACCTGTTCGACGTGCCGTGGCTCGTCTACCCGCTGGTCGCGTTCGGCATCGCGATGGTGGTGTTCATCCCGAAGCTCACCACTGCGGTGCCCGCCGCGTTGATCGCGATCATCGTGCTGACCGGTGTCGTCGTGTTGTTCGGCGTGGATGTCCCGGATGTCGCCGACCAGGGTGAGCTGCCCGGAGGCTTCCCGACCTGGATGATCCCGGACGTACCGCTCACACTCGAAACCCTCCGGATCATCGCCCCGTATGCGGTGGGCCTGGCACTGGTGGGATTGATGGAGTCGTTGATGACAGCGAAGCTCGTCGACGACATCACCGACAGTCACTCGGACAAGACCCGCGAGGCTTGGGGCCAGGGCGTCGCGAACGGAGTTGCCGCGCTGTTCGGCGGCATGGGTGGGTGCGCGATGATCGGTCAGACCATGATCAACGTCAAGGAAGGTCGCGCCAGGACCCGGATCTCGACGTTCTGCGCGGGGATGTTCCTTCTTCTCCTGTGCGTCACCGTGGGAGATGTGGTCGGAGCGATCCCGATGGCCGCATTGGTCGCGGTGATGATCGTGATCGCGGTGACCACGTTCGACTGGCACAGCATCGCCCCCCGGACCCTGAAACTCATGCCGGTCAGCGAAACACTCGTCATGCTCGTGACGGTGATCGGAACGCTGGCCACCGACAATCTTGCGGTCGGTGTGGTCGCGGGTGTACTCACAGCCATGGTCGCGTTCGCGCGGCGGGTCGCGCACATGACGCGCGTCCGCGCCCTCGACGTGGACGGCGTGCGCACCTACAAGGTGTCGGGCGAGTTGTTCTGGGCATCGAGCAATGATCTGGTGTACCAATTCGATTACGTCGATGACCCCGAGCGTGTCGTCATCGACCTCACCGACGCCGAGGTGTGGGATGCGTCGACCGTAGCGACATTCGACTCGGTGCTTCACAAGTACTCCGAGAAGGGGAAGTCCGCGACAATCGTAGGCTTGGACGGCGCCAGTCTGCGCCGGGTCGAGATGCTGTCCGGAAACCTCGGCGACAGCTGATCGGGGGCGGCGACGTTTGGCTGCCGTTCCTCCCGGGAAGCCCATCCCCATGGCAACGTACAGAGTGATCGACCCCAACGGGGATGTAGTGGACACCAAGGACATCGAGAGCGCCGACGACGCTCACGCGTGGTTCGTCGATACTCGCGCCGACAACACCGAGCTCGGCTGGCGCATGGAAGCGCAACACGAGAACGACGGCACATGGCACTTCTTCGACAGCACCGAAGGGACCTCGGAGTAGCACTCCGTAGAGAGGGCCGGTGTACGGAAACTTCCGTACACCGGCCCTCTTTCGGATCTGTGTGCTGTGCCGGCACCTACTTGTTCTTGAACGCGTCCTTCACGTCCTCTACAGCGTCGGAGACCTTGTCGCCGGCCTGCTTCATGCCGCTCGAGGCGCGGTCGCCCTTGCCTTCGGCTTCGAGATCGCGGTCGTCTGTGGCCTTGCCGGTCTGTTCCTTGACCTTGCCGGTGGCTTCTTCCACCTTGTGCTTGGCCTTGTCGATGAAGTCTGCCATCGATCCTCCTCATGCTTGCCGATGGATCTTCGTGCCATGAAGAGATACCCGCGGGATCGGGAGGCAAACGTCCACACCTCCGGGAACTTCGCGTGCAAGACTTCCTGGATACGCGGTCGTTGATCACACGAGGACCCGGGAGGTGTCATGTCTCGATCGAACGACGAAGACCCCATCGGTGATGCGCCGGACGCCGACCCCGAACTGGTGCGCAGCGGCGCGGGCAAGCGTCGTGCGTCCGTGGCGTCGGTGATCGCAGCAGTCATCGTCGTAGTACTGATCATCGTCTTGATCCTCGTACTCATCTGAGTGCGTCGCTCGGATCCGAAGGTGCAGTGATCAGAGCCAGTCGCGCCGCTTGAACAGCAGATACAGCAGTCCCGCCGACCCTGCGATGACGCAGGCGCTGACGAGCACACCCCACGGCTGATCGAAGCCCGGGTAGGGCACGTTCATGCCGTACCAGCCCGTGACTGCCGTGGGTACCGCGATGATGGCGGCCCACCCGGTGAGCTTCTTCATGACCGTGTTCAAGCGCGCATCCTGCAGCGACAGGTTCGTTTCGAACAACGTGGTCACCATGTCGCGCAGCGATTCGGTCCATTCCGTCGCCCGGATCACGTGGTCGTAGAGGTCGGTGTACCAACCGTCGAGTTCTGCAGGGTTGCCGGTCTCGGCGCGGTGACGCATCACCGCGGTCACGACCTCGCGCATCGGAAGTACGACACGCCTGAGCTGGACCAGTTCCTTGCGCAGGCGGTAGATGCGGTGCTGGGTCTCGCGAGTCATCGGTGTGTCGCCGAAGAGTCCGTCCTCGATGTCCTCGATTGCGTCGTCGAGGGCTTGGATGGTCTCGAATTGACCGTCCACGATGACGTCGAGCAGTCCGTGCAGGAGCGCGCCGGTTCCGAACTGCATGAGGTCGGCGTGATCGTCCCATCGTGTCGTGACCTCGTCGATGTCGAACGGCCCGCCGCGCCGCACCGTGACGATCCCGCGCGGCAGTATGAACGCCGACACCCGGGTGGTGTGCAGGCGGGATTCGACCGTGCCGGGACCGGGTTGTCGATCGAGGTGGGTCGCGTACACCGTGACGAAGGTGTGGGTGGGATAGCGGGTTGCCTTCGTGCGCTCGCTTCGCGCCACCGCGTCCTCGACGGCATGGGGGTCGAACTCCAGCTCGGCGGCGAGTGCACTCATCTGGGCGTGTCCAGGGTCGTGCAGGTCCACCCATACCAACGCGCGCTCGTCCGAGAGATGCTCGGCGATGTCGTCGAGCGGGAATCCGTCCGCGACGAGCACACCGTCGCGCCACAACCGTGTGCGCACGTCTCCGGGGAGATTGGTCATGCTCGAAGTGTGCCGCACTCAGAGCTCGGCGCTGGTCTCTCCGGTTTCGGTGAGTCGCAGCATCTCGTCGAGGAACGCTGCGTCGACGACAGGCCATTCCTTCGGCCAGCGGTCCTCGCGCAATCTGTCGCGGAGCGAGGTGAGTACGGCGACGACGTGAGTGCCACCGTCGACGAGATACCGGAGCATGCCGCGGTCGCCGCAGACCTCGACGGCCGGTGCGAGGATCTCCTCGGCCTCCTCGATCCGTCCGGCTGCATGCAGACACGCCGCGAGCAGGCGGCCCGCCTGCAGGTGTGCACGCCGTCGTCCGTTGATGTCGGTGCGCCGGTACCACAGCTGCGCCCAGTCGACCGCGTGGGCAACCGAATCCGGATCTGCACTGTTGTACAACAGGCGGATGGCGGTGGCGTCCTCGATCTGCGCGGTCACTTCGGCTACGCCGTCCGTGTCGGGACGGTCCGTCGCCGGCATCTCCTGAGCTTCGCGCGGCGCCGTGGACAGGCCCAGCCTGACGCGTTCGTTGTCGACGCGCGCGCGTAGCCGCCGGAGATGGAGGGTGGCGGCTGCCCGCAGGCCTTCGTCCAGCAGTGCGACGGCCGCGTCTCGATCACCGCGCAGCATCTTCAATCGTGCGGCGGTGGCGAACCGCGCAATCATGAAATCCGCAATGCCGCCTTCGATCCCGAGCTGGGCGCTTTCGTCGAGAAGTGCTTCGGCCTCTGCGAGCCGACCCTGCTCGTAGAGCAGCTCTCCGAGCATCGCAGCCGCGAGCCGGCCGCCATGGGAATGCACGCCGCCGCTGTGGCGTGCGGTGCGCAGCGCCGAACGAAAGCGCTTCTCGGCGACCGCCACATCGAGCAGTTCGCTGGCAGCGATCCCGGACAGGCATTCCCCATAGATTCCGGCGAACGGCCCCTTGGTGCTCTGGTGATACGGTTCGGCCCATTCCTGCCACCGTTGGGCGGCCTCGAAGTCGAAGCGGAAGAGGGCGGTGTAGCTGGCGAATACGGCGGCGGCGGCCACCACCCACGGACGCAGCGTGTCGGCGGATTCCAGGCACGGTGCGATGAGCCGGTCGATGTCGGCAGCTTGATCGGCGTTCATGAGGATTGCTGCTTCGGCCACGTCCATCTCGATACGAAGCGATTCGGTCTCCGCTGCGGGAAGTGCGCTCCGTTCGAGTGCGTCGCGAGCGGCATCGAGTGCGGTCCTGGCCTTGTCGCTTCGTTGCAGAGCGCCGTTCGCCCACGAACACGAGAGTTGAAGGCGTGGATCGTCCGACACCGCGCGGTGCGGGAGCTTTTCGATGAGCGTGAGCAACGTCGTCATGCGACCGTGTTCCATCAGATTCATGCCGTCGGTGGCCACGAGGTCCAGCGCGAACCGGGTGTCGTCGGAGGCCAGTGCATGATCGACCGACTCGCGCAGCATGTGGTGACGCGCGAACCACTGCGCGGCAAGGTGATGCAATTCGGGAATCCGCTCGGGCCTGTCGTGTTCGAGGCGACGGCGGAGAAAGTCGAGGAACATGTGGTGGTAGCGGAACCAGACGCGTTCGTCGTCGACGTGTCGCAGGAACAGGTCTCGCTGCTCGATCTCCTCGAGCATCGCCTGCGCCCGTGGATTCCCGGTGAGGGTCGAAGCAAGGCTACCGCTGATGGATTCGGTGATCGACGTCGACAACAAGAACTCGTAGACCTTTGGCTCGAGTGTGGAAAGAACGTTGTCGGCGAGGAATTCGCCGATTGCATGGTGGCGTCCGGTGATGTTCTCGATCATCCCTGTCGGATCGTCGCTGTCGCGCAACGACAACGACGCGAGCTGTAGCGCCGCGGCCCACCCCTCGGTGGAGCGGTTGAGATCCTGGACATCTTCGCGGTCGAGATGCAGCCCGCTCACTTCGCGCAGGAAGGAATCGGATTCGTCTGTGTCGAATCGCAGGACACTCGAATCGAGTTCGACGAGTTCGTCGCGCATCCGCATGCGGCTCAACGGCAGTCCGGCCTGAGTGCGACTGGTGACCACGATCTGCAGATGGTGGCACCCGCGCTCGAGGAGGAAGTCCAGCGCGGCGATCGTCTCCGGCGAGGTGATCCGATGCCAGTCGTCGATCATCAAGGTGGTCTGCACCTTGTTGCTGTGCAGATCGTCGATCAATGTGCTCAGCACGTATCGCTCGGCATCGTCGCCGTGGGATTCGAGGATCTGCGCGAGCTGACGGCTCAGATGTGGACGCACTTGTCTGATCGCCTCGATCAGGTGGGTCAGGAACCACAGGACGTTGTTGTCGTCGCTGTCGACGGTGAGCCACGCGACCGGGATTCCCTCTCCGACGAGAACGTCGCGCCATTGGGCGGCGAGGGTCGACTTACCGAAGCCGGTGGGCGCGTGGATCGCGGTGAGCCTGCGCCGCCGGCCCGCTCGCAGCAGATCGATCAACCGGGTGCGGTCGATCAGTGGCCTGTTGGCGGCCGGAGGACGGAAGCGAGTCGCAGGTGAGGTCGACGGTGATGTGAACGACGTCGACGGGAGGCGTCCCGAGTCGCTTGTCGAGGAGGTCGACGGCAGCGCTGCAGGCAGAGAGGGCCCGGGAGCGTCCTCGGGTAATGCCATGTCGTCGACGGGCAGCCCGAAGTTGCGTTCGAGTTGCTGAAGCTCCTCCCCGAAATCCATGGCGGTCTGTGGACGTCCTGCGGGGTCGGTCGACATTCCGCGTTCGAGTACCTCGCAGAGCGCGTCGGGGAGTCCGCCGCCCCGGAGATCCGGGATGGGCTCCGACGTGATCCGAAGGAATTGCGCAACGACCTTCTCGCCTTCGCGGCGCTCGTAAGCGGCGTGGCCGGTGATCGCGCAGAACAGGGTCGCCGCAAGCCCGTATACATCCGCCGCGGCTGCGGGATTGTCACCGCGCAGAATCTCGGGAGCTGTGAACGCGGGCGATCCGGTGATTGCTCCGGAGGAGGTGCGAAAACCCCCGCCGACCCGTGCGATGCCGAAATCGGTGAGTTGAGGCTCGCCGTATTCGGTGATCAGGATGTTGCCCGGCTTCACGTCGCGGTGCAGTACGTCGTTCCGGTGCGCGGTTTCGAGCGCTCCCGCGACCTTGATTCCCAAGCGCACCGCTTCTGGCCACTCCAGCGGACCGTGTCTGCGAATCCGTGCCTCGAGGGAGTCGTGCGGATGGTAGTGCATCACGAGATACGGCAGCCCGGTGCCGCCGGTGCCTGCTTGGAGCACGGTGACGATGTGCGGATGGCCCGACAACCGGCCCATTACGCGTTGCTCCCGCAGAAACCGGTCCATGTTGTCGGGATCGAGGGTGGTGCTGAGAATTTTCACCGCCACTGTACGGTCGAGCGATTCCTGTCGGCATCGGTAGACCACACCGAAACCGCCGCGACCGATCTCTTCCGGATCGGTGAATCCGGCAGCCGCCAATGCCCGAACGGTGTCGGCCTCGTTCGCGGTCAGGACCGGCGCGGCTCGGGTGGCAAGCGGGTCGTTCTCGGTCATCAGGGTGCCTCGTTCAGGGGTTTCTCCAGGATAGTCCCGCTGGGTGTACGCCCGGCGCTTATCGCTTCACGGGACTCGATTACCTTTGTGCCGCCGGGACGCGTCGACGAAACCGACGACCCGGACGAAAACGACACTGCGACGAGAAGTGGACACACACATGAAGAAGACTCTCGCGGCGCTGCTCGGTGCGGGCGTGGTCCTGCTGGCGGCGGCGTGCGGATCCTCGGACGAGGCATCCGACTCGACCGAGGACACCACCACGACGACCACCTCTCCATCGGCCGAGTCCGGCACTCCGAGCAGCCCCGCGGTGAACCTCGGCGACAGCTACGAGGACAACTGCGCGGCCATGCTCCCGTACCTCGACGAGCTCGAGGAATGGGGTCAGGATCGCGCTGCGGCAGCGTCCGCGGTCGCTGAAGCTCAGCAGCAGCTCCCGGAATGGGAGAACCTGAGTGAGGAAGAACAGGCCGATACTCTCAAGGCCATCGAGGACGCCGGTAAGGGGCAGTGCTCATAAACAGCGAGTTGTTCGACAGGTTGCGGCGCTTCCCTGATGTGGAAGCGCCCAATCTGCTTGCTGTCGACGCGGCGGACCGTCTGATTCTCGACGAGGCGGACGCCGCGCTCGTGGCCGCGGACGACGGATCCGTCGTCGTGATCGACGACCACTTCGGTGCGCTCACCCTCGGTACCGCTGCCCGACACGATGCGTTCGGATTGCGCGTTCACCAGGATTCGATCGTCGCCGAACGCGCATTGGCCGCGAACGCCGACCGTGAAGGCATGCTGGACCGCTTCACCTCCGGCGAACTGAGCGAGGAGCTCCTGACCGGCGCGCAGGTGGTACTTCTGCAGCTGCCCCGATCGCTCAGTGCTCTCACCGAGATCGCGGAAGCCGTCGCCCGGTATGCAACACCCGAGGTCGCTGTGTTCGCGGGTGGACGGGACAAACACATCACCATTGCCATGAACGACGTCCTCGGCCGGTCGTTCGGCGAGGTCCAGGCATCGCGGGGGCGGCAGAAGTCGAGGGTCCTCAGAGCCCGGACGCCGATTCCCGGGACGCCGACCTATCCGGTCACCGAGACGCTGACCGACCTCGATCTGACCGTCGTCGCGCACGGTGCGGTCTTCGCAGGGCCGCGCCTCGACATCGGGACCCGCTACCTCCTCGACTTCCTTCGTCAGACCCCGCGGAACATCGGTGTGGCGGTTGACCTCGGATGTGGCACCGGAATCCTCGCCGCGGAGCTGGCCAGGATTCGGCCGTCGGCGCGAATCATCGCGACCGATCAGTCCGCCTCGGCGGTGGCCTCCGCCGCTGCGACCGCCGCCGCCAACGGTCTGGCCGACCGCATCGAGACTCTCCGCGACGACGTCGCATCCTCGCTACCCGATGCGTCCGTCGACGTCGTGGTGTGCAACCCGCCATTCCACATCGGTGCTGCGGTGCACACCGGTATCGCGGAGAAGATGTTCGAATCGGCTGCGCGCATCCTGCGTGACGGCGGTGAACTGTGGACCGTGCACAACTCCAACCTCGGCTACCACCGCCACCTGCAAGGACTGGTCGGCCGCACGACCGTTGCGGGTCGTAACCGCAAGTTCACCGTGACCCGATCGGTCCGCACCCGGTAGAGTCCGGTTTGTCCGGGGGTCGCTCTGCGGCATCAGAAGACGGTCCGCTCCGCGGTGGGAACTTTCGTCGCGGCTGCCTCGTTCAATGGACAACCAGGTTCAACGGACAGAAGCGAACCATCAGAAGGGAAGTGCACGGTGCGCACCACCAGCAATCCGGTGTTCCGCAACCTGCCCAAGCAAGAGGGCGGCGGATACGCCTCATTCGGCTCTGCTACAGCGGGCGCCGCTCAGGTAACCCAGCAATTCGGACAGCCGCAATACGCGCCTGCCGATCCGTGGGCGCGTCCCACAGATCAGCGGTCCATGACCATCGACGACGTCGTCACCAAGACCGGCATCACGCTCGGCGTGCTCGCCGTCACGGCGCTGATCTCGTACGTACTGGTCAATTCCAATACCGGCCTGGCTCTGCCCTTTGTGGTCGGCGGCGGCCTGATCGGTCTCGTCCTCGTCCTCGTCGCCACATTCGGCCGGAAGATGGACAACCCGGCCATCGTCCTGGCCTACGCGGTCGCAGAAGGCTTCTTCCTCGGCGCGCTGTCGTTCATGTTCACCGACATCACCTTCGGTGGCGCCGGCGGTTCGACGCTGATCGCTCAGGCGGTCCTCGGCACGTTCGGCGTGTTCTTCGGCATGCTCGTCGTCTACCGCACAGGCGCGATCCGCGTCACGCCGCGGCTGACCCGCATGATCGTCGGCGCACTGGTCGGTGTCCTGGTTCTCGCACTCGGCAACCTGGTCGCGAGCTTCTTCATCGACGGCGGGCTCGGCCTGCGCGACGGTGGCGCTCTCGCCATCATCTTCAGCCTCGTGTGCATCGGCATCGCCGCGTTCAGCTTCCTGCTGGACTTCGACGCCGCTGACCAGCTGATCCGCGCCCAGGCGCCGGAGAAGGCTGCGTGGGGCGTGGCCTTCGGTCTCACCGTCACCCTGGTCTGGCTGTACGTCGAGATCCTTCGACTGCTCAGCTACTTCCAGAGCGACTAGTCTTCAGCCGCACAGCGGCCGGACCACCTATGCGGTGGTCCGGCCGCTGTCGTATGGCCGAGAGGCCCTCGACAACCGATGTCTGAGAACATGGTGGTATGCGCATCGCGGATTCTGTTGTCGACCTCATCGGAAATACCCCCCTGGTCAAACTCAACTCGGTGGTCAAACCTGGATCGGCGCTGGTGGCAGCGAAGATCGAGTACCTCAACCCCGGCGGTAGCTCGAAAGACCGCATCGCCGTCAAGATGATCGACGCGGCCGAGGCCTCGGGCGAACTGAAGCCGGGCGGCACGATCGTCGAACCGACCTCCGGAAACACCGGGATCGGTCTGGCTCTCGTCGCCCAGCAGCGCGGATACAAGTGCGTGTTCGTCTGCCCCGACAAGGTCAGCGAGGACAAGCGCAACGTGCTCAAGGCCTACGGTGCCGAAGTGGTGGTGTGCCCGACCGCGGTGCCGCCGGAGCACCCTGACAGCTACTACACCGTTTCCGACCGGCTCGCCCGCGAACTGCCCGGCGGCTGGAAGCCGAACCAGTACGCCAACCCGGGTGGTCCCGAGAGTCACTACGAGACCACTGGCCCCGAGATCTGGAACGACACCGACGGCAAGATCACCCACTTCGTCGCGGGCGTCGGCACCGGCGGCACCATCAGCGGCACCGGCCGCTACCTCAAGGAGGTGTCGGGCGGCAAGGTCAAGGTCATCGGCGCCGATCCCGAAGGTTCCGTGTACTCCGGTGGCACCGGCCGCCCGTACCTCGTCGAAGGCGTCGGCGAGGACTTCTGGCCCGCCGCGTACGACCCGGCCATCCCTGACGAGATCATTGCCGTTTCCGACGCCGACTCGTTCGAGATGACCCGTCGCCTCGCGCGCGAGGAAGGTCTGCTCGTCGGCGGTTCGTGCGGGATGGCGATGGTCGCGGCGCTCGAGGTTGCCGAGCGTGAAGGCCCCGAGGCCGTCGTCGTGGTGCTGCTGCCCGACGGTGGGCGCGGATACCTGTCGAAGATCTTCAACGACAAGTGGATGGCGTCGTACGGCTTCCTGCGCGCTCCGCTCGACGGCAAGCCCGACGACTCCACAGTCGGCGACGTGCTACGCGGCAAGTCCGGCGACCTGCCCGCGCTCGTGCACACTCACCCCTCCGAAACTGTGCGCGACGCAATCGAGATCCTCCGCGAGTACGGCGTCTCGCAGATGCCCGTCGTCGGTGCCGAACCACCCGTCACCGCGGGCGAGGTCGCCGGTTCGGTCAGCGAACGAGAACTGCTCAGCGCCGTCTTCGAAGGACGCGCGAACCTCGCCGACTCCGTCGAGAAGCACATGAGCCCGCCGCTGCCCAATATCGGTGTCGGTGAGTCGATCGCTTCCGCGACGAAGGCGTTCGGCGACACCGATGCGCTCATGGTGATCGACGACGGCAAACCTGTCGGCGTCATCACCCGCCACGATCTGCTTGGTTTCATCTCCGAAGGCCGATAGGACACCGATTTCACAATGACGGACAACACACAGCACGGTTTCGCCACACGCGCTATCCATGCAGGCTTCGAGCCCGACCCTCAGACCGGCGCGGTCAACGTGCCGATCTATGCGTCGTCGACGTTCGCTCAAGACGGCGTCGGTGAAATGCGCAACGGCTTCGAATACGCGCGGACCGGCAACCCCACTCGCCGCCCCCTCGAAGCGAATCTCGCAGCGCTCGAAGGCGGCGCCTACGGTCGCGCATTCGGTTCGGGTATGGCGGCCACCGACTGCCTGCTGCGTTCGGCGCTGCGGCCCGGCGACCACCTCGTCATCCCCAATGACGCCTACGGTGGCACGTTCCGGCTCATCGACAAGGTCTTCACGCAGTGGGGCATCGAGTACACGCCCGCCGCGGTCAACGATCTCGACGAGGTGCGCGCGGCCCTGCGACCGAACACCAAACTCGTGTGGGTCGAAACCCCCACCAACCCGCTGCTCAACATCGGCGACATCGCTGCGCTCGCCGACATCGCACATACCGGCGGCGCAAAACTCGTCGTCGACAACACGTTCGCGTCGCCGTACCTGCAGCAGCCGCTGTCGCTCGGCGCCGACGTCGTGCTGCACTCGACCACCAAGTACATCGGTGGTCACTCCGACGTCGTCGGGGGAGCGCTCGTGGCGAACGACGAGGAACTCGACACCGCATTCGCGTTCCTGCAGAACGGCGCGGGTGCGGTGCCCGGGCCGTTCGACGCCTTCCTCACGCTGCGCGGTATCAAGACCCTCGCGGTGCGGATGGAGCGGCACAGCGACAACGCCGAGAAGATCGTCGATGCGCTCTCCGGGCACAAGGCGGTCACGTCGGTGCTGTATCCCGGTCTCGAGTCGCATCCCGGTCATGAGGCTGCTGCCAAGCAGATGCGTCGATTCGGCGGCATGATCTCGGTGCGTCTGGCCGGGGGACGGCAGGCTGCGCTCGACTTCTGCAAGCGCACGGAGATATTCACCCTCGCCGAGTCGCTCGGCGGCGTCGAGTCGCTGATCGAGCACCCGGGTGCCATGACGCACGCGTCGACGGCGGGCTCGGCGCTCGAGGTGCCGGACGACCTCGTGCGGCTCTCCGTCGGCATCGAGGATGTCGCGGATCTGCTGGCCGATATCGAGCAGGCTCTGGGATAAGTCCCGGCGACACGCGAGGAGGCGCCCGCCTGGGGCGCCTCCTCGCGCGTTCGAGTCCCCTACGCTGAGGCGATGGGTGCATTCGATCAGGTGCGCATAGGAGAACCGGAGATCCGTGCAGCCGAGGATGCACTCGCCCCCGTCATACGACGAACCCCGGTGCTGCCTTCACGGGTGCTCTCCGAGCGCACCGGCGTCCCGGTGTGGTTCAAATGCGAAAACCTGCAGCACACCGGCTCGTTCAAACCGCGTGGTGCGTACTACCGCATCGCGCGACTCGCGGCGGACGAGCGGGCGCGCGGTGTCGTTGCGGCGAGTGCGGGCAATCATGCGCAGGGAGTCGCGTGGGCGGCGACCGGGCTCGGCATCGCTTCGACGGTGTTCATGCCGGTCGGTGCGGCCCTGCCGAAGGTCGCCGCGACCCGTGCCTACGGCGCCGACGTCCACTTCGCCGGCCACACGATCGACGACGCGCTGGTGGCGGCGCAGGAGTTCGCGGCGGAGACGGGCGCGGTGTTCATCCACCCGTACGACCACGAGGATGTCGTGGCCGGGCAAGGCACCGTCGGACTCGAGATCGCTGCGCAACTTCCCGATGTGAGCGCAGTGGTGGTCCCGACCGGTGGTGGCGGTCTGCTGGCCGGAGTCGCAGCGGCACTCGCTTCCGTCCGGCCGGAGGTTCGGGTGATCGGTGTTCAGGCCGAGGGCGCGGCGGCGTGGCCGGGTTCGTTGCTGGCGGGACGTCCCGAACGAGCCGAGACGCTCGCGACCGTCGCCGACGGTATCGCTGTGGGAATGCCTGGGTCCGTACCGTTTCCGCTCGTGCAGGACTACGTCGAGCGCGTCGTTACTGTCAGCGACGACGCCCTCGCCCGGGCGTTGGTGCTGTGCATGGAGCGGTCCAAGCTGATCGTCGAGCCTGCGGGAGCTGCTGCGGTCGCTGCGCTGTCCACCGCGGGACTGGAGTTCGACGGCCCGGTGGCCGCGATCCTCACCGGTGGCAACATCGACCCGCTCGTTCTGACTCATGTGATCGGACATGGTCTGCGAGCGGCAGGCCGGTATCTTGCTGTGCGCGTGTCGATCCCGGATCGGCCCGGTGCTCTCGTCGGATTGCTGAGCGTTGTCGGAGATTCCGACGCCAGCGTCGTCGACGTCGTACATTCGCGCACGGCGGGACAACTCGCGCTGGACGAGGTGCAGGTCGCACTGACGATGGAAACCCGTGGTGCGCAACACCGCAGTGAGGTGCTCGATGCGCTGCGCGACGCCGGGTACGTGGTGAGGCTCGAGTAGTTGCGGCGATGCAACGTGCTCGAGTGTCGGGCATCGGTGCGCCTGCCTGCCCGTACGATCGCATCCGTGACCGACTTCGACTACGACCTCGCCGCAGATGACGCACTGATCGCCGCTGTGCTCACTCTGCTCCGGGAGCACGGCCCGCTCACGCTCGACGAGATAGGAGAGCGACTCGCGTCGGGCCACGATGCCGAGGACCTGGACCTGCCCGTCGACGAACTGCCCGAGCATCCGATGTTGGCCTACCTGAGCGACGGCCGATACGCCGCATTCGACGCGCTTCTCGGCGGCCGTATCCTGACACATCGGCTCACCGAAGCCGAGGTGGCTTCGGCTGTGCTTCCCATCGACGAGATCTACCCCCTGCTTGTGTTCGTGACCGGCGACGAAGGATACGACCTCGTCGAGATCGAGCACGAACCCGAGCGGCTCGACGATCGCGGCATCACCGATCTCGCACCGTTCGGTCATGAAGCGCTCGTGTTTCCCCGCGGTGCGTTCGCCGAGTTGTCGGCCGGGGACCTCGTGGCCGCAACCGTGTCGGAGACGGGATTGACGATCGCACCGGCCACCACCGAGGTCGATGTCGTGCCCGAATTGACCGCGGTGCTGGGGGAGGCGCTCGCGTCCGGCGACCCGGCGTATCTCGAAGCGTCGGTGTACGCCGTGATGGTGGAGACGCCCACGTCGTTCACCGTTCCGACCCTTCCGTTGTCGGAACAGGTCCAGGCGGGGGGGCTCGAGGTGTCGGGCGGTCTTGTTGCACCGCCCGGGTTCGATTTCGCCGGGTATCTCGCGCAGAGCGCAGTCGATTCCTATGCCGAGCAGGTCGGGATACCGGTCGAGGCGGTGCCGGGGGTCGTGTTGTTCGCGTCGCTGGTCGATGCGATCGATTCCGGGGACGACCACGATCTCGAGCCGCGGTTCTCGGAGGGCAAATCCGGGTTGTTCGCAGTGTTGGCCGACCCCGATGTCGCGTCGACGGTTCTCGATGAACTCCTCGAGCAGGCGATCGATCCGAAGGCGATCGAATGGGCGGCGTTGTGGATGAAGGACCACGGACCGCGGAAGGTCGACGCGTCGGCGTTCTGGATGGCGGGCAAGGCGGCAGAAACCGATGCGCGCGTCGACGAGGCGGCTCGCCACTTCGAGCGTTCGACGGATCTGGATTCGGAGTTCGATCCGGCGCTCGAGGACCTCGCCCGGTACGTTTCCGACAGTGGGGACGCGGTCCGGGCGCTGTCGCTACTGGGCAGGTCTCGTGGCGGTCCGGATCATCCGCTGTATTCGGTGTTGGAGGCCTTCCAGCCCGTCGAGCGCCCCGATCTGGGTCGCAACGATCGGTGCTGGTGTGGTTCGGGTCGCAAGTACAAGGCATGTCATCTCGGCAAGGTCGAGTACCCGCTGGCGGATCGCGCGCCCTGGCTGTATTTCAAAGCCTGCATGCAGATGACGCAGGTCTCGTGGCGAGACCATCGCTTCGCCCTTGCGGAGGCACGCAGCGGCTACAGCGACAACGACGACGACCTGTTCGAGGCTCTGTCCGATCCGCTGCTCGACGACGTCATGCTCGGTGAAGGCGGAGGGCTGGCCGAGTTCGCGCAGGTGCGTGGGCATCTGCTGCCCGACGACGAACGTGAACTTCTTGCGCAATGGCTGCCGGTGGAGCGGTCGGTGCACGAGGTCGAGGCTGTCCGGGCGGGGGAGGGTCTGACGCTGCGCGATCTGCGTTCGGGTGAGCGGCGGAACCTGACCGCACCGGAGGTGGGCGAGGACGTTCCCGTCGGCATGCTGTTGTGCGCGCGAGTCGTACCGGTCGCCGACACGTGGCGAATTCTGGGGTCTGCCACACCGGTGACTCAGGAGCAGTGCGACGCGATCCTCGGGTTGGTCGATGACGACGGGGAGCGCGCCGACGAGTACGCCGGTGTCGTCATCGTGGAGTTACTGACCGATCCCTCCCTCTCCTCGCAGGCAACAGACGGATAACAGCGAGTACCTCCAGTCACACTGATCCCACCCGCCACTCAACTAGAACGTGTTCCTAAATATATGTGATATCAAGAAGCGGAAGCCGTGCTCGTGACCGTCATCACAAGTACGGTTGGGGTCGTTCAGGATGGATGGGGGTTGCGGATGTCGGTAGACCCGTCTGCGGTCATCGTGGCAGTGGCCACGGCAGCGAGTGCGCTCGTTCAAGGAGCGGACGTACCAGCAGAAGTAAAAGATCAAGTCACACAAGCGATCGAGTCGTTCGAGGCGGGGGCACCGGACACCGACAAGCAGGTCGAGGACTTCGTCGCGTCGCTACCCGAGCAGGTACAGGGACAGGCCCAGCAGGTGGTCGCCGACACCACCGACTCGGTCGCGGCGGCCATCGAGCCACACCTGCCTGAGGAGGCGATCGAGGCGCTCCGGCCGCAGGAACCCCCACCGGAATCTCCGATCGCACCGGCGGCCCCTGCCCCGCGACCGAGCGCGTTCGGAATCGCGCCGGTGCCACAGGCGCCGGTACTCGGCCCGCAACCCACTGCCACGATCGGTGGCGTCACCCTGCCCTCGATCCCGGCGATCCTGCCCGGCACAGGTCTGGCGCCCATCGGTGCGATCGCGGTGTTCGCCCCGTGGCTGCGCAAAGCCGGGGAAATCTGCGACGGGATCACCGCGCCGGTCCTCGCAGCTTTGTACTCGGCAGAGAACGGCTTCCGGTTCGGAGCTACCGCGCCCGTGTCTCCCGTGGGCGCGAAGGGGCCGGGACAGTTCATGCCCGGCACGTGGCGCGAGTACGGCAAGGACGCCGACGGGGACGGCAAGATCGACATCCTCGGTATCGCCGACCCCGTCATGGCCTCCGGCAACCTGCTGTGCGACAACTACAAGCAGATCGACGATTGGAAGAAGCGCGGACTCGTCGAGGGCAACACGTTGGATCTCACGCTCGCGGCCTACAACGCGGGTGCGGGTGCCGTCCGTCGGTCGGGCGGCATGCCATCCGGGTCGCCCGACTACGAGAACCAGACCAAGCCGTATGTCGCGAAGATCCGTGCCACCGAGGCAGCGTTCTCCCGACTGCTGTCGCCGTTCTTCGGCCTCGGTCTGGGTGGTACGAGCGACGTCGGCAACCGTGTGGTCGATCTCGCCTTCAAGTTTTTGGGTCTGCCGTACGTCTGGGGTGGAGGCAACATCCACGGCCCGTCCGGGGGCGGTTTCGACTGCTCGGGCCTGACGTCGTACGCGGTGCACGCTGCGACCGGCATCACCCTGCCCCGCACCTCGGAAACCCAGTGGCACGTGGGCACCGAGATTCCGCTCGAGCTCGCCCGCCCGGGCGACCTCCTGTTCGGCAACTGGCAGGCCGGCGGCCCGGGCCACGTCGCGATCTACATCGGCGGCGGCCAGATGGTGCACGCCCCGACCACCGGTGACGTGGTGCGTGTCGGCACGGTGTTCCCCGACATGAAGGCGCGTCGGATCATCTGACGCTGCGTGAACGTCGGAATCAGCCGTGGTACGGCTCTGCGGAAACCAGCGTCACCTTCATCGTCTTGCCGTTGGGCAGCGCGTACTCACGTGTCTCGCCGACCTTGGCCTCGATGAGGGCATTGCCGAGCGGGGAGCTGGGCGAGTAGGTCTCGAGCTCGCTGTTGCGCGCGCCCTCTTCGCGGGTCGCGATGAGGAACGTTTCCTTGTCGGATTCGTCGCCGTCGTAGTACACCGTGACGACCGAGCCGGGCAGCGCGACACCGGACTGCGTAGGTGCGACGCCGACCTTCGCGGCGCTCAGCAGCTCCTGCAGCTGACGGATGCGTGCTTCCTGCTGACCCTGTTCTTCGCGGGCGGCGTGGTAACCACCGTTTTCCTTGAGGTCACCTTCTTCACGCCGCTCGTTGATCTCGGCCGCGATGACGGGACGATTGGCGATGAGCTGGTCCAGTTCCGCCTTGAGGCGGTCGTGGGACTCCTGTGTCAGCCATGTCACCTGGGTCTCGGTCATCATCGATCACTTCCTTCGGGTTGGAGCCCCCGGCTCCGTGGACAAGTCGTGCATACGCAACGACCGCAACAGCACGACCCGCGTCGTTCCCCCCTGGAATGTGGCGAACGGGGTCGTACTGTCTCTAATGCAGCAATACACGGCCCCAATGGGTGGAACCGTGTATCGGCCTATTCTAGCATCAGATCTGGATTACGCGCGGAAAGCGCAGCGTAACGGCATCAGATCAGGGTGCGCGGAGGTATTCCGGAACGTTGAAGCTGCAGCCGTAGCCGTCGCCCATGCCGGGGCGCTGTGACGTCTTGACCGTCGACTCCAGAACCACCGTCGATGAGTCCGACGCCGGGATGAGGACTTCACGTCGTCCGGTTTCGCTGCCGTCCCGCGATCGCGCACGGACGATGCACACAGCCTCCTGCGACGGGTCCTGTCGCGTGACCGACAGCTTGATATCGAGGGTGTCGTCGTCGACGACGTTGAACGCCACCACTTCGTATTCGATCTCGGCAGGTCCGAACTGCTGGTACATCACGAATCCGAGCCCGATTCCAGCGAGGACGCCGAGGGCGGTGAAGCCCCACTTCTTGCCGCGAGTCGTCCGTGTCTTCGACGGGTATCTCGCGCTGCGTCGGGGTTGTTCTGCAGTATCGGTCATCATTTTCTTTCAGGCCCGGGTCGAAGTTCGGGTGCTCCCGTGGGGCCACGGCTGACGGAGGAGCGCTCAGGTGGAACTATAGGGGAGGGATTCGGACGGCCCGCACCGGCGGTCGCCGCCCGGTCCCGAGATGTACACGACGGTGAGGTGGAGGAAACACGTGAGCGGACTACGGCTCATGGCCGTGCATGCCCATCCCGATGACGAGTCGAGCAAGGGTGCCGCCACGACGGCCCGCTACGCGGCAGAGGGGAACGACGTGCTCGTCGTGACCCTCACCGGTGGCGAACGAGGAGACATCCTCAATCCTGCGATGGACGTGCCCGGTATCCGGGATCGTATGCCCGAGGTTCGTCGCGAGGAGATGGCGACGGCAGCGCGTCATCTCGGCGTGCAGCATCGCTGGCTCGGTTTCATCGACTCCGGCCTTCCTGAGGGTGATCCCAAGCCGCCGCTGCCCGACGGGTGCTTCGCGGTGGTGCCACTCGACGAGCCCACCCGCAAGCTCGTCGAGGTCATACGAGAGTTCCGCCCGCACGTCATGACCACGTACGACGAGAACGGCGGCTATCCGCACCCCGATCACATCCGTTGCCACGAGGTGTCGATGGCGGCATACGAGGCGGCGGCAGATCCGAACTACCATCCCGAACTCGGCGAGCCGTGGGAAGTGAAGAAGGTCTACTACTCGCACGGCTTCATCCGCAAGCGCATCGAACTGTTCCGCGACGAGTACGAACGCCGAGGCGAACCGTTCCCGATGGAGGAGTGGCTCAGCCGGTGGCGCACTGAGCAGGGCGACCTCATGGCACGGGTCACCACGCAGATAACCTGTGGTGACTACTTCCCGAACCGCGACGACGCGCTTCGGGCACACGCCACCCAGATCGATCCGAACGGGTCGTTCTTCGCGGTTCCGCTGGACATCCAGCAGAAGGTGTGGCCGACCGAAGAGTTCGAGTTGGCAAAGACCCGCGTCACCACGACGATCCCCGAGTCGGATCTTTTCGCGGGTATCGAGGACGGACAGGTGAGATGACGTTAGGCACGCTGGCAATCGAGGTTCTCGCACAGGAACCCACCGGCCCCGAGTTCGGTAAGGCATCGCCGGTCGGGTTGGCACTTGTGCTGGTACTGCTCGTGGCCATCGCCCTGCTCATCTGGAATATGAACAAGCGGCTGAGCAACCTTCCCGAAAGTTTCGATACGGACAGCCCAGAGGCAGACCAGGCGGCAGACGAAGGCACCGACCGCGGCGCCGCCGCTGCGAAAACGACGAAGACGGACGAGGCTTCTGCAGAGACGGACAAGGCGAACAAGACGGGACACAGCACCCCCGAGACGAGCTGATCGCACGTAGCGTGAGGGGATGGCGAACAGGCTTGCCGAGTCTCTCAGCCCATACCTCCGTCAGCACGCGGACAATCCCGTGCACTGGCAGGAATGGGGCGGCGACGCGCTCGCCGAGGCCCGCGACCGGGATGTGCCGATCCTTCTGTCCGTCGGCTACGCCGCGTGTCACTGGTGTCACGTCATGGCGCACGAGTCGTTCGAGGACGACCACACCGCTGCGCTGATGAACGAGCATTTCGTGTGCATCAAGGTCGATCGGGAGGAACGTCCCGACATCGACGCGGTGTACATGAACGCAACGGTTGCGATGACGGGGCAGGGTGGATGGCCCATGACCTGCTTCCTCACCCCCGGCGGGGAGCCGTTCTACTGCGGCACCTACTACCCGAAAATGCCGCGGGGTGGGATGCCGTCGTTCGTCCAGTTGCTCGGTGCGATCACTGACACGTGGCGAAACCGCCGCGACGACGTTGCGAAGGCTGCTGCGGCGATCGTTGCCGAACTCCAGCGCAGTAGTGGCGGGCTGCCGCCGGGCACCCGGATGGTCGGCCCGGAGCTTCTCGACGCGGCTGCGGCGACGGTCGCGTCGGACGAGGACAAGGTTCACGGCGGTTTCGGTGGTGCACCGAAGTTCCCGCCGTCGAACCTGTTGGAGGGCTTGCTCCGCGGATACGAACGCACGAGGGACGCAGCGACGCTGCGGCTCGTCGAACGCACCGCCGAAGCCATGGCGCGCGGAGGCATCCACGACCAGCTCGGCGGCGGATTCGCCCGCTACAGCGTCGATACCGGTTGGGTCGTGCCGCATTTCGAGAAAATGCTCTACGACAACGCGATGCTTCTGCGCGTGTATGCGCACCTGGCTCGGATCACCGATGCGGCTCTGCCGCGCCGTGTCACGAAGGGCATCGCCGGCTTCCTGCTCCGCGATCTCCGTACCGAAGAGGGGTGTTTCGCGTCCGCCCTCGACGCCGATACCGACGGCGTCGAAGGCCTGACCTATGTGTGGACGCCGCAGCAACTTGTCGACGTTCTCGGCGACGAGGACGGAGCGTGGGCAGCGGAAGTGTTCGCCGTCACCGACACCGGGATGTTCGAAGCCGGGACGTCAGTCCTGCAGCTACCTGCCGATCCGGACGATCAGGTTCGTACGGATTCGGTTCGTGTGCGTCTGTTCAGGGCGCGGTCGGTCAGGCCGCAGCCGGGTCGCGACGACAAGGTGGTCACCGCATGGAACGCCTTGGCGATCACCGGTCTCGTCGAGGCGGGCCTTGCGTTGGGAAGGCCGGACTGGGTGGACGCTGCCGCAGACTGTGCGCGTGGGCTACTGAATCTGCATCTGGTCGACGGCCGCCTCCGGCGCGCATCGCTCGGCGGGTCGGTGGGAGCGCCCGCCGGTGTGCTCGAAGACCACGGCGCCTTGATCACCGCTCTTCTCGCGTTGTATCAGGCCACCGGTGAGGTGCGGTGGCTCGACCCTGCCCGGCAGTCGGCCGACGCCGCGCTGACCTACTTCGCCGATCCGGACAGGCCGGGCAGCTGGTTCGATACCGCTCACGACGCCCAACAGCTCGTGACGCGGCCGCGCGATCCCGTCGACGGCGCGACACCGTCCGGTGCCTCGCTGATCACCGAGGCGATGCTTTCCCTGGCCGCGGTGGTCGACGACGGGGACCGCTACGCGGAGGCCGCACACGCGTCGTTGAGTGATGCGTCGCTGCTGCTCGACCGCGCTCCGCGCTCGGCCGGACATTGGCTCACTGTCGCCGAGGCCGCGGTGCGTGGTCCGATCCAGGTGGCAGTGGCCGGCGAGGGTGAGCTGCTCCGGGCCGCGCGACGGGAGGCCCCGGGTGGATCGATCGTGGTCGGCGGCGAGCCGGACTCGTCTCCACTTCTGCGCGACCGCCCCCTCGTCGACGGAGAGCCCGCCGCCTATGTCTGCCGAGGGTTCGTGTGTGACCGGCCGGTCGGTTCGGTGTCCGCGTTACGCGAAGCGCTGGCCCGCTGACCGGGTTCGCGGCAGCACCAGACGCTAGGGCCACACCAGAGAGCTGCGTGCTCCGAGGAAATCGCCCTCACTGGTCACCGGTGCCTCGAGTAGTCCCGCGCACGCGTCGATGAGGAAATTGGCGAAGCCAGTCCAGTTGGGCGGGGTCTTCTCGGACTCGAGGCGCGCCTCGTAGTCGGCACAGAGATCGGTGACGATGCGACCGAGAATCCAGGATCGGCCGGTGAGGACCGAAGGCGGGATCTCGGTGAGTAGCGCACGCACGCGCTGGATGAGATCGTCCACGACCGGATCGGCCGTGATGGCGCCGGCCACGGTCTCGGTGACCGACGGAACGCTTCGCATCTGGCGGAGGAATCTTGCACGCCAACCTGGGACAGGCATCGATGCGAGCTGGTCGGTGAACGGAACGATCAGGCAGCTCAAGAGATCTCGTAGGCCGGATTCCGGGGCGAGCATCGAGACGAGCTCGCGTCGTCGGGCGTGGGTGTCTTCGGAGAACCGATGCAGCATGGCGCGGATGAGTTCGTCGCGTCCGCCGAAGTGGTAGTTGACTGCGGAGTGGTTGGAGTTGCCTGCGTGTTCCGCGATGCGCCGGTTCGACACTGCGTCGATGCCGTGTTCGGCGAAGAGTTCTTCAGCGGAGTCGAGCAGGGTCTGCCGAACTCGATCGCCGTAGCTGCCCATGTCCGCTTCCGTCACTTCCTGTGTCGATCGATGGTCCCCGCGGTATGTGGGACGAACGTCACCAGTCTTGCAGCTTGGGGGATTTAAGACACCTAGCGTAGCATTTTTAAGTCACTCAACGTAATTATTCGAGGAGTATTGCAGATGTCCACAACCTTCCTCGAGCAATCTGTCAGCGGTCCGCCGGGCGATGACGAGGCTGCAGAAGCCGACCTTGCTCGTGCACGCAAAGAACAGATCGGACGTGTAGTCGCGATCTTCGTCATGCCCTTCCTGATGGTCGGGATGATGATCACCGGGTACCTCTTCGCGATGCACGCCCCGGCTCCGAACAACATGCCCATCGCCGTTGCCGGTACGAGCCAGCAGGTGGAACAGTTCGCTCGGTCGCTCGAGGATGCCGACCCCGATGCCGTCGACGTGCGCATCGTTACGAGCGACGAACAGGCCCGCGATCTTGTTTTCGACCGTGAAGTTGCAGGCGCCGTCTCGTTGTCGGACACCGGCTCCGCCACGCTGTACACCGCCGGAGCGGCAGGAGCATCCCAGTCGTCCACGGTCACCGGCCTGGTGGCTCCCCACGTGATCGGCCAGGGTCTCGACCTCGTCACCGAGGACCTGGCACCGCTGCCCGACCACGACACCGCCGGTCTGGCGGCGATGTTCATGGCGACCGGTCTGATGCTCGCCGGGTACATGCCGTGGAGCATCACGCTGTCGAACTCGCCCGAGCTGCTCCGAAAGCGACGCGCGATCCCTCTGCTGGCCGGCTGGTCCGCGCTGATTGCCGCCCTCGTGTGGTTCGTCGCCGATCCGGTGCTCGGCGCCGTCGAGGGGCACACCGCAGCGGTTCTCGGAATCTCCTGGCTCGCAGTGTTCGCGGTGGGGTCGGTGCAGTTCTTCCTCACCCGGATCTTCGGTCCGATGGCGGTGCTCGTCGGCATGCTCTTCGTCATGGTGCTCGGTGTGCCCGCATCCAACATGGGCATGTCGATCTACACGCTGCCCTCGATGTACGTGAACTTGCACTCGTTCCTGCCCACCGCGGCCACCGGCGAAGCGCTCCGCTCCGTCCTGTATTTCGACGGCGTCGGGCTCGGTTCTCACATTCTCGTGATGGTGATCGGTGCAATTCTTGCGCTCGCTGCGGTATTCGGGATCGACGCGATCAAACGCAAGCGGAATCCGGATGCCGGCGACCCTGAGATCACGGTCGCCTCACTCACTGCAGGACCGCGCCCGCAACGCAATTGGGTCCGGTACGTGACGCTCGCAGCCTTCCCGCTCGCCATGGTCGTCATGATGTTCTCGATCATGCTCGGTGCGATGTACCAGCCGGCACCCCGTGAGATGCCCGTGACAGTAGTGGCCGCTACCGAGGATGTGGCAGAGCAGGCGGTCGCAGGCCTCGAACAGAACATGGACGGCCTCTTCGAGTTCACCGCGTCGGCATCCGTAGACGAAGCGCGTGCCGCCGTGCAGGATCGCAGCGTCGTCTCGGCATACGTGCTGCCGTCGGCCGATTCGCCCACCGCGACGTTGATCGCGAACCAGTCGGCAGGGATGAGCCAGCAGCAGGTCGTGTCGATGACGTTCGAGCAGGTGGCCGCAGGCCAGCAGGTCCCGCTGACGATCGAGGACATCGCCCCGCTGCCGGGGTCCGACACCATGGGCACGGTCGCGATGTACGTCGCGATGGGCTGGATCATGTCGGGCTTCATGCTCGCCGTCGTGGGCAACAGTGCCGCTCCGGCGGCCATGCGGCTCAAGACGCTGCTGCCGATCGCCGCAGGCTTCTCGGTGTTCATGTCGCTGGTCGTGTGGGTGATTGCTGCTCCGCTCACCGGCGCCGTCGACGGGCACTTCCTGCAACTGTTCGGTACCGGAGTGCTGGCGATCTTCACGACGTCGATGTTCGCCACGTTCCTCACGAGGTTGTTCGGCATGCTCGCCGTGGTCCCGGCAGTCGCAGTCCTGATGTTCCTGGGTGTGCCCGCGTCGAACGGCGCAATGTCGATCTTCATGAGCCCGGAGATCTTCCGGGTGCTGCACGACGTCCTGCCGATGCCCGCGGCGGTGGAGTCGGTCCGGTCGATCATGTACTTCGGTGCGGACAACGTCGGCGGCCACCTGGTGACGTTCGTGATCTGGGGTGTCGTCTCGCTCGTATGCGTGATCGCGGTCGACCTGGTTCGCGCTGGTAAGCCCGTGCAGGAGGCCGAGGTCTAGCGTCCCGCACCCGTCGATTCGCTGTGCTGGTCCGGTCAGCGGGTTTCGGCTCTTATCGGGCCACCTCGCGACGGTCGTCGGCGAGCCGCCGTGTGCGGCCTGCACGGTCGAGCTGATCGAGCAACGGCAGCACCACACGTCGGGTCGTCCCCAGCCGCTCCCGCGCGGCACTGGTCGTGAACGGCTGCTCCAGCTCCCGAAGCAGTGTCACGGCTGCGTCGGCGGCGTCGGGAAGCAGGACGATCCCCGGGCCGACCCGCCACAGTTGCCCGCTGCGGTCGGCCGCTCCCAGAGCCCGGTCGTCCAGGCCGAGCTCGCGGAGCCGGTCGGCTGTCGGGGCGACGAACGGCGCCGCGAGGAGATCGCGGCGTACCACGTCGACGGCCGTCCGGACCTTGCTCGGCAGTACCTCTGTTGCAGGTCCGGCGACCCGGCCCCCGACCACGCGGAGGGGTGGGCGTACCAGCGCCCGGACCACATCGGAAGTCGGAAGTCGCAGCTGTGACGCCAGAACGGTCAGCGGGACGGCCGGATCCAGCGGATGCGCGTGAGCATGCTGCTGGACGAGTGCGGGCAGCCGATCGGCGACCGCTCTTGCGAGGGCGGGTGCGACGAGCCACGGTCCTATGGCCAGGTGGTCGCCGGCCTCCTCGGGGATGCCCAATCGACGCAGCTGCTCTCGGTGCAGAAGTCCGCGGCGGGCGAGTTCGTCCGCCAGCCTCGCAGTGCCGTCTGCGCCCGCGAGCTGCCGGGCCCGGCGTGCCGCGGCACCGCGTCGCCGGAGGCGTGGCGGGTCGGGATCGAGCACGTCGGCACGCCAGATCATCCGGCGTCCGGGGTCGCGAAGCAGGGCGCGGTCGCCGATGCGGAGAGGCAGCGCCCGGTCGAGGGTGAGCCTGACGAGATCGTCCCCGAGAGGGCGGCACCGGACTGCGACATCCACCGCCCCGATATGCAGCACCGGAGCGACCGGAGGCCGGTCCGTTCCGGTGATCCGCACGTCCACGACGGAGGTGTGGTGCCATGCGCCGGGTGTCACGAGCACACTGCCCCGGACCACGTCGTCGACCCGGCCGCTCAGATTGAGCGCGACCCTGGCCACGCCGCTCACTGCTGTCTCGTCGCTACCGAGCGCCTGGACACCGCGCACCCGCACAGGCGTGTCGCCGACGGCGAGTGTGTCTCCGACGCGGACCGTCCCGGCGGGCAGCGTCCCGGTGACGACGGTCCCCGCTCCTCGCACGGTGAACCGGCGGTCGACCCAGAGCCGGACGTCGGCGTCCGGATCCGGATCGGGCAGCTCGGCGACCATCGCCACCAAAGCCGAGCGGAGGTCGTCGAGCCCCATCCCGGTGTGGCCGCTCACGGCGACGACGCGAGCCCCCGCCAAACCGGTGCGGGCAATTTCCGCGGTGGCCCGCGCGACAGCGGGACCCGGATCGATGAGGTCGGCGCGGGTTACCGCGACGACGGCGTGCCGCACTCCGAGAGCGTCGAGCGCGGCGAGGTGTTCTGCCGCTTGCGGCATCCACGGGTCGTCGGCGGCCACCACGAACAACACGGCCGGGACCGGTCCCACTCCGGCGAGCATCGTCGTCAGGAAGCGCTCGTGTCCGGGGACGTCGACGAAAGCGACCTCTCCCACGTCCGGCCAGGACGTCCAGCAGTAGCCGAGCTCGATGGTCAGCCCTCGCCGCCGTTCCTCGGCGAGCCGATCGGGGTCGGCGCCGGTGAGCGCTTCGACCAGCGTGGACTTCCCGTGGTCGACGTGGCCGGCGGTCGCGATGACGTGCATCAGCGTTCTTCGCGGCCGGCCGCGCACCTTACGGCGTCGATCAGGTCGGCGTCCTCGTCGGGAGCGACCGTCAGCAGGTCGAGCAACAGCCGGGCGCGCTCGACTCGTCCGACGACAGGTTTCGCGCCGAGTCGCAATGGGCCGGCGAGGCGTTCGGGCAGGGCGATCGCGACGCTGGGCAGGATGACGTCCGGGGCACCGCCGCCTCCCACAACACCGTCGGAGTCGACCACTTCCGGCTTCAACTCGGCCGGGAGCCCGGCGCAGATCGTCCGCGCCCGGGTGCGGAGATCGTCCGGCCGAACGGCCAATGCGGCCGGCACCGGAGGGGTCGGCCCCGCCAGGGTCGCCTCCAGCGCCGCCAAAGTGAGCTTGTCGACGCGAAGTGCACGAGCGAACGGGTCGCGGCGAAGCCGCTCCACCAGCCCCGACTCGCCGAGCAGCAGTCCGGCCTGCGGACCTCCGAGCAACTTGTCGCCCGAGGCGGTCACGAGTTCGGCTCCGGCGCGCAGCGCACTGGCGGCGTCCGGCTCGTTCGGCAGACGCGGATGTGGGGCCAGCAGCCCCGACCCGATGTCGACCACCACCGGCAGGCCCAACCCCGCCAGCTCCCGGACCGGCACCGACGACGTGAAGCCGCTGACCGTGAAGTTCGACGGATGCACCTTGAGAACGAAGGCGGTGTCGTCGTCGACCGCCGCGGCATAGTCGCTCAGACGCACCCGGTTGGTGGTACCGACCTCCCGCAACCTGGCGCCCACGGACTCCAGCAGTTCCGGGATCCGGAAGCCGTCGCCGATCTCGACCAGCTCGCCCCGCGCGATCACGATCGAGCGGCCACCGCGCGCAAGCACCCGGGCGACCAGTGCGAGCGCGGCTGCGCCGTTGTTCACCACGTGGACGCCTCCGGCGTCGGGCACCTGCTCTGCGAGGGCCTGGAGGGCGCCACGCCCGCGCCGGCCGCGCCGACCCGTGGCCAGGTCCAGTTCGACATCGGTCGCGCCTGCCGCCGCGGTCACGGCGTCCACCGCCGCGCGGGAGAGCGGGGCGCGGCCGAGATTGGTGTGCACCACCACCCCGGTCGCGTTGACGACGCGGCGCAGGGTGGTCGCCCCGTCGGGCAACGATGCGACCGCTTCGTCGGCGACGGCGGCCGGTTCGATCTCGCCGGCGCGGCACCGCTGCTGGGCCGCGGTCACCGTCTGCTTGACCAGGCGGGTGCCGAGCCGGTCGACGGCTTCACGCAGTCGCGGGTCCGCGAGGATCTGGTCGGTGCGGGGGGTGCCCCGTCTCGGGTCCGGCACGCCCCTCCTCATCCCACGGCTGACCTGAAATCCGGCGGAGGCGGACGGGAATCGAACCCGCCTGACCCAGATACTGGGCCACAACGGTTTTGAAGACCGCGTCCATCACCAGACGAGAACCGCCTCCGCGCTCACCCTAACCGAAGTCGAGTCCCGTGTTACGGCTCGCCCGTATGTTGGGCCCATGACCACACACGTCCACCTTCCCGAGGGCATCAGACTCACCCAGTACGCAGCGGGCGGTGGCTGCGCTTGCAAGGTTCCGCCGGGTGAGCTCGAGCGGGTGCTCGGTGGTCTGCAGGGCGGCCGTGCCGGAGGCGACCTGCTGGTCGGTGTCGAAAACGGAGACGACGGTGCGGCGGTCCGGATCGACGCGGCACCCGACGGCAGCGGCCGAGCGCTGATCGTGACCGCCGACTTCTTCACCCCGGTCGTCGACGACCCCTACGACTGGGGACGAATCGCCGCCACCAACGCCATGTCCGACGTCTATGCGATGGGAGGCACGCCGATCGTCGCGGTGAACCTGCTCGGCTGGCCGCGGGAACTCATTCCCTTCGAGCTGGCCGCCGAGGTGATGCGGGGCGGTGCCGACGCGTGTGCCGAGGCCGGTGCTCATCTCGCCGGCGGGCACAGCATCGACGATCGGGAGCCGAAGTACGGGCTCGCGGTCACCGGGCTGGGCGACCCGGACCGCCTGCTGCGCAATGATGCTGCCGCGCCGGGCCTGCCGCTCACCCTGACCAAACCGCTCGGACTCGGCATCCTCAACAACCGCCACAAGGCCACCGGCGAGCGGTTCGAGGAAGCGGTCGCGGTGATGACGACTCTCAACCGCGACGCGGCGCAACTCGCCCATGCGGCCGGGGTCCGTGCCGCCACCGACGTGACGGGTTTCGGCTTGCTGGGACACCTGATGAAGATGATGCGTGCCAGCGGCACGACCGCGGTGCTCGACGCCTCGAACGTGCCGTATGTCGCGGGGGCAAGGGAATCCCTCGCGGAGGGGTTCGTACCGGGCGGGAGCCGCCGGAATCTCGAGTGGGTCCGTGACGAGGTGGATTCCGAGTTGGGCGAGGACGAGCTGATCCTGCTCGCCGACGCGCAGACGTCCGGCGGTCTTCTGGTCGTCGGGGAGCTGCCGGGCCACCCGGTGATCGGCGAGGTGGTTCCGGCCGGCGCGCACGCGATCCGGGTGCGCTGACGGCTCGCGCGAGGGGACATCCCGGCCGACCTGCATCGCACGCGGTTCCTCGGCGCGGAACCCACTCGGCCGATAGGATTCGTGATCAATAGTGCAGCGGAGGAGGTCCCATGGCAGAGAACGGCGCGTCTCTTCCGTGGCCCGTCCTGCGCCAGCTTCTCGGCCGAGATCTGCTCGGACGTGGCAAGGCAGCTCGATCCCGGCGCACCGACGAGGTCGAACCACGCACCTCTACCGCCGATCGGGTGGCGCACAGCGTGTGCCCCTATTGCGCAGTCGGCTGCGGACAGAACATCTTCGTCAAGGACGAGAAGATCGTCCAGATCGAGGGCAATCCCGACAGCCCGGTGAACCGTGGACGGCTCTGTCCGAAGGGTTCGGCGAGCAAGAATCTCGTCACCAGCGAGCTGCGTGAGACCAAGGTCCGCTACCGCCGGCCCTACGGCACCGAATGGGAAGACCTCGACCTGGACACGGCCATGGAGATGGTCGTCGACCGTGTGTTGCAGACCCGGCGCGACACCTGGCAGGAACTCGACGAGAAGGGTCGCCGCGTCCGGCGCACGATGGGCATCGCAAGCCTCGGCGGTGCGACGCTGGACAACGAGGAGAACTACCTCATCAAGAAGCTGTTCACGGCGATGGGGGCGATCCAGGTCGAGAATCAGGCCCGCATATGACACTCCGCCACCGTCCCCGGTCTGGGGACCAGCTTCGGGCGCGGCGGCGCCACCGGCTACACAGCCGACCTGGCCAACGCTGACTGCATCGTCATTCAGGGCTCCAACATGGCCGAGGCCCACCCCGTGGGCTTCCAGTGGGTCGTGGAGGCCCAGATGCGCGGTGCCCGCATCATCCACGTCGATCCGCGCTTCACACGCACCAGCGCAGTGGCGGACAAGCATGTGCCCATCCGGGTCGGCAGCGACATCGCCTTCCTCGGTGGCGTCATCAACTATGTCTTGAGCAACGAGCTGGACTTCCGCGAATACGTCGTCAATTACACCAACGCGGCGATGCTCGTCAGCGACAAGTTCGAGGACACCGACGACCTCGACGGGCTCTTCTCGGGCTTCGACCCCGAGACGCGTACCTACGATCCGACGAGCTGGCAATACGACGTCGAGGACGAGCCGGGAGATCTGCACGACTCCCAGGCCGAGAACTCCGGGGACCACGCGAAGCACCGGGCCACCGCCGCGGGTATGCAACACGAGGCGCACGGCATCCAGATCTCGGGTCACCCGAAGCGCGACGAGACCCTGCAGCATCCGCGTTGCGTGTACCAGGTGCTCAAGCGACACTTCGCGCGCTATACGCCCGAGGTCGTCGAGCAGGTGTGCGGCGTCTCGCAGGAGGACTTCCTCGACGTCTGCCGCGCGTGGACCGAGAACTCCGGCCGGGAGCGGACGACGGCGCTCGTCTACAGCGTGGGCTGGACCCAGCACAGTGTGGGCGTGCAGTACATCCGCACCGGCGCGATCCTGCAGTTGCTGCTCGGCAACATGGGCCGCCCCGGCGGAGGCATCATGGCGCTGCGTGGTCACGCCAGCATCCAGGGCTCGACCGACATTCCGACACTGTTCAACCTGTTGCCCGGCTACCTGCCGATGCCCGACGCGAACAAGCACCATTCGTTCACGGACTGGGTCGACAGCGTGCGCAACCCGGGCAGCAAGGGTTTCTGGTCGAAGGCCGACGCCTACGCGGTGAACCTGCTCAAGGCCTACTGGGGCGACGCGGCGACCGCCGACAACGACTACTGCTTCGACTACATGCCGAAGATCACCGGCGACCACGGCACCTATCGTTCGGTGCTCGACATGATCGACGGAAAGGTCAAGGGCTACTTCCTCCTCGGGCAGAACCCGGCCGTCGGCTCCGCCCACGGGCGCGCCCAGCGGCTCGGGATGGCGAACCTCGACTGGCTCGTCGTGCGCGACCTGTTCGAGATCGAGAGCGCCAACTTCTGGAAGGACTCCCCGGAAATCGAGACCGGGGAGATCGTGACCGAGGAGTGCCCCACCGAGGTGTTCCTCTTCCCGGCGGCCTCCTACGCCGAGAAGGAAGGCACCTTCACGCAGACCCAGCGGATGCTGCAGTGGCGGGAGAAGGCCGTCGAACCACCGGAGGACTGCCGCTCGGAACTGTGGTTCTTCTACCACCTCGGCCGCATGATGCGGGAGCGTCTGGCCGAGTCGACCGACGAGCGCGACCGGCCGCTGCTCGACCTGGCATGGGATTATCCAGTGCACGGCGAGCACGACGAGCCCAGCGCCGAAGCCGTGCTGATGGAGATCAACGGCTACGACGTGGCGACGCGCCGGCCGCTGTCGTCGTTCACCGAGATGAAGGACGACGGCTCCACCCTGGGTGGCTGCTGGATCTACACCGGTGTCTATGCCGACGGCGTCAACCAGGCCAACCGCCGCAAGTCCCGTCACGAGCAGTCGTTCGTGGCTCCGGAGTGGGGTTGGGCGTGGCCGATGAACCGTCGCATCCTCTACAACCGGGCGTCCGCCGATCCCGAGGGCAGACCGTGGAGCGAACGCAAGGCCTATGTGTGGTGGGACGCCGACGCGCAACAGTGGACCGGCGAGGACGTGCCCGACTTCGAGAAGACCAAGCCGCCGAGCTACCGCGCGCCGGCGGGTGCCGACGGTGTCGAGGCGATCGAGGGAATCGATCCGTTCATCATGCAGGGCGACGGCAAGGGCGCCCTCTACGCACCGCAGGGACTGGTCGACGGCCCGATGCCGACCCACTACGAACCTGTGGAGTCGCCGTTCCGGAACCAGCTCTACGGGCAGCAGGCCAACCCGACGCGCGTCGAGTACCGCCGCGACGACAACCCGATGAACCCCGCCCCGCCCGAGGAGCACGTCGACGTCTTCCCGTTCGTGTTCACGACCAGTCGGCTCACCGAGCACCACACCGCGGGCGGGATGAGCCGGTACCTCGAACATCTCGCCGAGCTTCAACCGGAGATGTTCGTAGAGGTCTCGCCTGCACTGGCAGCCGAGCGTGGCCTCGAGCACATGGGGTGGTGCCACGTCGTCACCGCACGTTCGGTGGTCGAGGGCCGGGTACTGGTGACGGAGCGACTGCGGCCGCTGAAGGTCGAAGGACGTACCGTCCACCAGGTCTGGATGCCCTACCACTGGGGCAGCGGCGGCCTGGTCAAGGGTGATTCCGCCAACGACCTGTTCGGCATCACGCTCGACCCGAACGTGCTCATTCAAGAATCCAAGGTCGGTACGTGCGATGTCCAGCCAGGACGGCGCCCGACCGGAGCGGCGATGCGACAGTACGTCGAGGAGTACACGAGCAGGGCCGGGGTAACCGACGCCGAGTACCCACCCATCGTCACCGTCTCGGACGACATTGTCACCGCCTCGGAAGACACAGGTACCCAAGAGGAGGAGGACGACGAGTGATCGGCCGCAACAGTCTCTTCGGACCGCTCGACCCGGCACCCGATGCCGGGTACGAGGATTCGCCGCCACGGAAGGGCTTCTTCACCGACACGAGCGTGTGCATCGGATGCAAGGCCTGCGAGGTCGCATGCAAGGAATGGAACGACGTCCCCGAGAACCTGTTTCAGATGCTGGGCACCTCCTACGACAACAGCCACTCGCTCAACGCCAATCAGTGGCGGCACGTCGCCTTCATCGAACGCCCGGTGGAGAAGCCGGCCGCGGTGTCGTTGGGCATGCCCTCCGTCGGTGCGGCACCGAGTGATCGGCCGGATGAGGAGAAACCCGACTTCCAGTGGCTGATGTCCTCGGACGTGTGCAAGCACTGCACCCACGCGGCCTGTCTCGACGTCTGCCCCACCGGTTCCCTGTTCCGAAGCGAGTTCGGCACCGTGGTCGTGCAGGACGAGATCTGCAACGGCTGCGGCTACTGCGTGGCCGCCTGTCCGTACGGTGTCATCGACCGTCGCAAGGGACCGGAGGACGACCCGAAGGTCGGAATCGCCCAGAAGTGCACGCTCTGCTACGACCGGCTCACCGACGGCCAGACACCCTCGTGTGCGCAGGCCTGCCCCACCGAGTCGATCCAGTTCGGCGACGTCGAGGAGTTGCGTGCGCGGGCCGACGAGCGACTGGCGTTGTTGCACGAGCGGGGGGTATCGGAGGCACGTCTCTACGGCAACGATCCGGAGGATGGGGTCGGCGGAACCGGCGCCTTCTTCCTGCTGCTCGACGAGCCGGAGGTCTACGGACTGCCTCCGGACCCGGTGGTGACCACCAAGGACCTACCGGAGATGTGGGGTCGGGCCGCCGTCGCGGCGGTCGCGATGCTGGCGGGTGCTGCCGTGTCGTTCCTGAGGAGGCGCGGATGACCCAGGTGCAGCACGGCGGCAGTCCGGGCAATCCCCATCGGTCGGGTGGCGCTCGGGGCGGCGACCGGGTGATGGTGCCGGAAGCCGACTTCGAGTCCTATTACGGGCGCCCCATCGTGAAGCCCGCGCCGTGGGAGCACGACATCGCTGTCTACCTGTTCACCGGTGGCGTGGCGGCCGGATCTTCTCTGCTCGCCGCGGGCGCGGACCTGACCGGTCGCCCTGCACTGCGTCGCGTCGCCCGGTTGGGGTCGCTCGTGTCCCTGCTCGTCAGTGTCGGCGCCCTCGTTCGCGACCTGGGCAGGCCGAGCCGTTTCCTCAACATGCTGCGGGTCGTGAAGCCGACGTCGCCGATGTCGGTCGGTACCTGGATCCTGTCTCTGCACGGTCCGTTCGCGGGTATCGCCGCGGCGGCGGAAGTGGCCGGAATGTTGCCCGACGGCTGGAAGCGGGGTCCGGTCCGGCTACTGCTCGCCCTCGGTCGGCCCGCCGGGATTGCGGGGGCCCTGACCGCAGCACCGGTGGCTTCCTACACGGGAGTGCTGCTCTCCGACACCGCCACCCCGGCCTGGCATTCGGCCTACAAGGAGCTTCCCTTCGTGTTCTGTGGGTCGGCTGCCGCGGCGTCCGGCGGTCTCGGTCTCCTGGGCGCGCCCGTCGACGAGGCCGGTCCTGCGCGCGCGTTCGCAGTCGGCGGCGCGTTCGTCGAGCTCGCAACAGAACATCGGATGGAACAATCGATGGGTCTGCCCGCCGAGACACTTCATCGGGGCAGGACCGGACAGTTCATGAGGGTCAGCAAGGCCCTGACGGCGCTGGGTGCCATCGGAGCATTCGCCGGGCGTCGCAGCCGAGTGTTGTCGATGGTGTCCGGTGCCGCACTCATGGCGGGCTCGCTGTGCACTCGCCTCGGCGTCTACGAGGCGGGTATCGCCTCGGCGAAAGACCCGAAGTACACCGTCGTTCCGCAGCGTGAACGGGTCGATCGCGGGGAGCCGGTGCGCTACCGGGGTTGAGGACGGCCGTCACCGAGGTGCCCGCAGCCCGGCTACGTCGCGACCGGCGCGAGCATCAGCGACGGCGACTCGATTCCGTTCGAATCGAACGACTCGAGTACCGCGCCGGTCAGGGCGCGGCGGACCGCCCACTGCTTGCCGGCTCGCACCCGCACGGTCATGCGGAGGGTGACCGCGCCGGCGGTGACCGAGTTCACGCCGAGCAGTTCGGGTTTTTCCAGAACGTAGGGTGCGATGTCGTCGCGGTCGGCCGTTTCGATCACCGCACGGAATGCGACCTGTTGCGCGCGGTCGACGTTCGCCGTGGGGGCGATCGGCACATCGACGACCGCGACCGCGTGACCCTGGCTCATGTTGCCGACTCGCAGAATCTCCCCGTTGCGGCAGTACCACAGTGTCCCGTCGATGTCGCGGATCGTCGTCACCCGGAGTCCGACGGATTCGACCGTGCCGATGGCATCTCCCACATCGACCACGTCACCCACTCCGTATTGGTCCTCGAGCAGCATGAACATGCCGGAGATGAAATCCCGGACCAGGTTCTGAGCGCCGAAACCGAGCGCGACACCGGCGATACCGGCCGAGGCGATGAACGGTGCGACGTTGAAGCCGAGCCTGTCGAGGGTCTGCAACACGACCCATCCCAGCACGATGATGGACACGCCGGATTTGAAAACGGATCCGATGGTCTGGGCGCGCTGAGCGCGTCGCTCGCGTGCGGCCGGATCGCCGAGGGGCTTGCCCGCGCGATCCTGCAGGGGGCGCAGGATCGACCGCTTGGGTGGCCGGGCGGGATCGCGGGGCAGCGTCATGCGGTCGATCAGTTTGTGCAGCACATATCTGAGCACCACTGCGACAACGATGTAGCTGACGATCGCGAGTGGCTTGTGGATCAGCCACTCGCGATTCGTGTCGGTCAATTCGAAGGCGAGAAGCGAGATAGACATTGCACGCGAGGTTACCGAATCGTGACCATTGGTGCTGCAGGGTGTGATGAGTCCGATCGAACGATTCAGGTGAACACGACGAGCCAGACCGCAACTGCGTGACACGCCGCCGCGATGACGGTAGCGGCGTGGAAGAACTCATGGTGCCCGAACGTCGAGGGCCACGGGTCGGGCCATTTCGTCGCGTACAGAATCGCTCCGGCGCTGTAGAACAGTCCGCCCACGACGAGCAGGACCATCGGGGCGACGCCCACTTCGGATACGAGGTCGCCGGCGACGGGAACGATCGCCCATCCGAGTAGGAGATAGAGGGGCACGCCCACCCATCGCGGTGCGGTCGGCCACAGCATCTTCAGTGCGACGCCACCCGCTGCGCCCGCCCAGACGATCGTCAGAAGTGTCCGCCCGGTCTCGGGTGGCAAAGCGAGGGTCGCGAACGGGGTGTAGCTGCCTGCGATGAAGACGAAGATCATCGAATGGTCGGCTCGCTTCATCCACATTCTGTGCCGGGGGTTGTGCCAGTGGACGCGGTGGTAGAGGGCACTGATTCCGAAGAGGCCGCACACCGTGATGCTGTAGATCAGGGTCGGCCACGTCGCGGTGGGATGCATCATCGTGGCGGCGTACACCAGAACGATGCCCGCGATCACCGCGGCCCCGAATGCCCACAGGTGGATCCACCCGCGCATGCGAGGTTTGACGGGCAGCTCGTCGATTCCGAAGGCCGTCATCTGGGTGGATCCTTCCCGACCGGACAGTAACCTACGGTTGCGTAGGTTCAATGGATGTCACGCTACCGGGGCGGGGGAGGAGCGCGCGAGTGTTGTTGCCCACCGTCGCAACCGCGACAACTCGTGGGCGTAATGTGACTCACGTGGTGATGACGCGGTGAGGCTCAGCGGCGTGCTGTACGGGCTCTACGAACGGCGATTGCTCAGAGAGCTCGAAGGAGCTCGCCAACCGCGACACGTCGCGGTGATGTGCGACGGGAACCGCCGATGGGCACGAGAGAACGGGTTCACGGACGTCGCGCACGGTCACCGCATGGGTGCCCGCAAGATCGCCGAATTGCTGAGCTGGTGCGACGCCGCGGGTATCGAAACCGCGACGATCTATCTGCTGTCCACCGAGAACCTCCGTCGCGACCCCGAGGAGCTCGACGCCCTCCTAGAGATCATCGCCGACGTCGTCGAGGAGATCTCGGCGCCGGACCAGAACTGGAGCGTCAAGATCGTCGGCACTCCCGAACTGCTTCCGGACGATCACGCGACCCGGTTGCGTGAAGCCGCGGCCGGGACCGCGGGCCGTACCGGCACACACGTCAACGTCGCCGTCGGATACGGCGGCCGGCAGGAGATCGTCGACGCTGTGCAGGCGCTGCTGCGCAAGAAGCGGGCAGAAGGGCTCTCGGCCGACGAGTTGATCGACGCGGTCACCGTCGAAGGCGTCGGCAGCCACCTCTACACCTCGGGGCAGCCCGATCCGGATCTCGTGATCCGCACCTCCGGTGAGCAGCGCCTCTCGGGCTTCCTGCTGTGGCAGAGCGCGTACTCGGAGATCTGGTTCACCGAGGCATACTGGCCCGAGTTCCGGCGAGTCGACTTCCTTCGCGCCCTCCGCGACTTCGCGGCCCGGCATCGTCGTTTCGGGGTCTGACCGGGCCGGTCAGATCTTTCGCAGCCGCAGCCTGTTGATGGAGTGGTTGGTGTCCTTGCGGAGTACGAGAGTCGCGCGCGGCCGGGTCGGCAGGATGTTCTCCACCAGATTCGGCAGGTTGATCGAGTGCCAGAGCTCTTTCGCGGCGCTCATCGCATCACGATCGGACAGTCCCGCGTAGTGGTGGAAATGTGCGTCGGGATTCGAGAACGACGTCTTCCGCAGGGCGAGAAACCTGTCTACATACCACTTCTCGATGTCCTCGATGCGGGCATCGACGTAGATGGAGAAATCGAACAGGTCGGACACCATCAGGCGGGGTCCGGTCTGCAGGACGTTGAGGCCCTCGATGATGAGGATGTCCGGCTGCCGGACCACATGGTACTGGCCCGGGACGACGTCGTACGAGATGTGTGAATAGAGCGGGGCTGCAACCTCTTCGGCCCCCGACTTGACCTCGGTGACGAAGCGCAGCAGCTTGCGCCGGTCGTAGCTTTCCGGGAAGCCCTTCCGATGCATGATGTTCCGGCGGATCAGTTCCTTCGACGGATACAGGAAACCGTCGGTGGTCACCAGATCGACGCGGGGATGATGCTCCCATCGCGCCAGCAGGGCTTGAAGTACGCGCGCGGTGGTGGATTTGCCCACGGCAACCGAGCCCGCGACACCGATCACGAACGGCACCTGGCGGTCGGGATGCTTCTCCCCGAGGAAGGTTGCGGTCGCTGCGAACAGGCGTTGTCGCGCTGCGACCTGGAGGTGGATCAGGCGAGCGAGGGGCAGGTACACCTCGGCCACCTCGGCGAGGTCGATCTGCTCACCAAGCCCGCGTAGCCCTACGAGTTCGTCCTCGGTGAGCACGAGCGGTGTGGACTTACGCAGTGTTCGCCACTGCTTGCGGTCGAACTCGACGTACGGGCTGGGTTCGCTCAAACGCGCCATCGGTACGTCCCCCCGATGACGCACATTCGGTCGATGCGGCCCCTGCGTGGGTCGTGGCGCTGCGTGTCCATGGAGGGGATTGTGCTCGCTGACACAGGATGATGCGTCGTCGGGGTCCCCGCGCGTGGCGGAACCGCGCGTTGTGCCGCCGGGGGAGCGACTAGTGTTGCCGGGTATGGGATCGGACGCATTCGTACGGGAATACCTGCTGTTGGGGCTGGCTTTCGACCGTCTCGAAGAGGGATTCGTCGACGCCTACACCGGCGACCCGGAGTTGCGACACCGAACGGAGAACGCGCCGCCGCCAGCGCCTCGTGATCTATCACACACCGCGCAACGGCTCCGCCGCGAGCTTCCGGCTGCGGGACTCTCCGACGAGCGGACCCGGTTTCTCGACGCCCACCTGCGGGCACTGGACTGCTCCGCCCGCAAGTTCGCAGGCGACGACATCGGATTCGTCGACGAGGTCGAGGCCTATTTCGATGTGCACATCGAGCCCGGAAACGAAGACGACTACCGCGACGCACATCGTCGTCTCGACGCGCTCCTGCCGCCGGGAGGGGGCAGTGGAACGTCGCTGGCCGAACGGCTGCAGGCTCATCGCAAGACCGAGGTGATTCCCGCCGACCGGCTTGCCGAATGCATCGAGGCTTTTTCGAGTGCGCTGCGCGACAGAGTCCGCGCGGTCTACCCGCTGCCCGAGACCGAGCACGTCGAATACGAGGTGGTCGGCGACAAGCCGTGGTCCGGGTTCAACTACTACCTCGGCGACTACCGGTCGCGGGTCGCGATCAACTCCGACCTCGAGCAGCAGATGTCGAATCTGCCGAGGCTGATCGCGCACGAGGCCTACCCCGGGCATCACACCGAACACTGCAGGAAGGAGGCGGGCCTCGTCGCGGGCGGGCAAGGTGAGCAGACGTTGTTCCTCGTCAACACCCCGCAGTGCCTCATGGCCGAGGGGCTCGCCGACCTCGCGCTCGAGGCGATCGTCGGGCCGGGGTGGGGGCTCTGGGCGCAGGAGATCTACGCGGATCTCGGACTCCGATTCGACGGGGAACTCGCAGAGCAGCTGGGACAGGCATCCGCCGGGTTGCTTTCGGTGCGTCAGGATGCCGCACTGCTGCTGCACGACCGCGGGCGCAGTCACGACGATGTCGCCGGGTTCCTTCAACGCTGGTCGCTGTCGAGTCCGGAACGCGCGCGGCAATCGTTGCGGTTCCTGTCGTCGCCGCTGTGGCGCGCCTACATCAGCACCTACGTGGAGGGCTACCGGCTGCTCGGGGGTTGGCTCGCTCAGGTTCCGGTCGGCGACGCGCGTTCCGAACGCTTCCAGCGCCTGCTCGACGAGCCGCTCGTGCCGAGTTCGCTGCGGTGAGCCCGGTCACCTGCGGGGACCGGGTTCCTCGAATGGAGGCGCGGTTCGTAGACTGGACGTCGTATCCTGCCGCCCTCAGCTTGGAGAATCCTCGATGACAACTGTGCCCGGCACTGACGTCAACACCGCTTCACTCGCCGATCTCGATCCGGAGGTCGCACAGGCGATGGCCGGTGAGTTGTCTCGTCAGCGCGACACCCTCGAGATGATCGCGTCGGAGAACTTCGTGCCGCGTGCGGTTCTGCAGGCCCAGGGCAGTGTCCTGACCAACAAATACGCCGAGGGCTACCCCGGTCGCCGCTACTACGGTGGTTGCGAGCACGTCGACGTCATCGAGGACCTCGCCCGCAACCGCGCGAAGGAACTGTTCGGCGCCGAGTTCGCGAACGTCCAGCCGCACTCGGGTGCGCAGGCCAACGCCGCGGTGCTGATGGCGCTCATGACGCCGGGGGAGAAGCTCCTCGGTCTCGATCTCGCGCACGGTGGTCACCTCACGCACGGCATGAAGCTCAACTTCTCCGGCAAGTTGTACGACGTCGCGTCCTACGGTGTCAGCAAAGATGATCACCGCATCGACATGGACGAGGTCCGCGACATCGCGCTTCGCGAGAAGCCGAAGGTCATCGTCGCCGGCTGGTCGGCGTACCCGCGGCACGAGGATTTCGCGGCGTTCCGCGCGATCGCCGATGAGGTCGGCGCCTACCTGTGGGTCGACATGGCTCACTTCGCAGGCCTGGTTGCTGCGGGTCTGCACCCGTCGCCCGTGCCGTACGCCGACGTCGTGTCCACCACCGTGCACAAGACCCTCGGTGGCCCCCGCTCCGGCCTGATCCTCGCCAAGAAGGACTGGGCCAAGAAGCTCAACTCGGCGGTCTTCCCCGGCCAGCAGGGCGGTCCGCTCATGCACGCGATCGCCGCGAAGGCCGTGGCGCTGAAGATCGCCGCGGGTGAGGAGTTCAAGGACCGTCAGCAGCGCACGTTGTCGGGTGCTCGCATCCTGGCCGAGCGGCTGTCGCAGGCCGATGTGGCCGACAAGGGCATCTCGGTCCTGACCGGCGGCACCGACGTCCACCTGGTTCTCGTCGACCTGCGCAACTCGCAGCTCGACGGACAGCAGGGTGAGGACGCGCTGCACGAGGTCGGTATCACCGTAAACCGCAATGCAGTGCCGTTCGATCCGCGCCCGCCGATGACCACCTCGGGCCTGCGCATCGGTACCCCGGCGCTCGCGACCCGCGGCTTCGGCGACGAGCAGTTCACCGAGGTCGCCGACGTCATCGCGCAGACTCTCATCGGTGGCGCCGATCTCGATGCGCTGCGTGCTCGCGTGAGCAAGCTGGCGCAGGACATCCCGCTGTACGAGGGCCTGGAGGATTGGCCCTTGATCTGAGTTTCGCAGGCCGGGTTCCCGGTCGCGATCCGCTCTTCTCGTGAGCCCGTTCCGCACCGAATTCGGTGCGGAACGGGCTCATCTCGTATCTCGCTGAGGCTGTGAGTGTCGACGACCACTCCGCCGTCGGATTAGGGTAGCCTATGCTCCGTTGTGGCCGGTTCGATGGCTGCACACGTTAACGACGACCTCCGTGCCCCGAGACCAGAAGGACGACGCTGCATGGCCATTCCCGCCATCTCCCCGTACTCGATGCCCACCCGCGACGAACTCCCGGACGCCAGGGTGGAGTGGGCTCTCGACGCCTCGCGTTCCGTCCTGCTGATCCACGACATGCAGAAGTACTTCATCGACGCCTACCGACCGGACGTCGAGCCGCTGTCCGTTGTGGTGCCCAACATCGTCCGTATCCGCGAGGCATGCAAGGCTGCGGGAGTGCCCGTCGTGTACACGATGCAGCCGGGCGATCAGCACCCGTCGCGCCGAGGCATCCTCGCCGACTTCTGGGGCACAGGGCTGACCAGCGGACGCGACACGGAGGTGATCGACGAACTGACCCCCGACGCCTCCGACATCCAGGTCACCAAGTGGCGGTACTCGGCCTTCCAGCGCACCGATTTTCGGCAGCTGCTCGCGCACTACGGCCGCGACCAGCTGATCGTCACCGGCGTCTACGCACACATGGGGTGCATGCTCAGTGCCGCCGATGCCTTCATGAGCGACGTGGCCCCGTTCATGGTGGTCGACGGCACCGCCGACTTCTCCCGCAACGAGCATGTGATGGCACTCGACTACGTTGCCAAGCGGGTCGGCAGGGTCGAAACGACCGACGCGATCATCGGCGCTCTCGAAGCGACGGCCCACCGCAACGTGCCTCACGACGAGCAGTTGGCCGCGACGTTGTCGTGATGCGTGCAGGCGGACAGCTGTGGTTCACCTGAACTTCATCGACACGCCTTGCCTGTACCGAGCGAACCCACCGTATCGGGGTTAGCGTCGAGTGTGTAGGCGGCGCAGTGCCGACTACGCGGGAGGTCCCTGATCGTGCGGCAGAACAGTCCGAGCGAGGGGCCGGCACCCGGCCCTCGTGTCCGTGAGGACCACCGGGGAACGACCGGCCACCGAACAATCTGCGCGGTGCCGCGCAGGTCGAGGAGCCTCACGTGAACGCAACACGCTCCGTTCCAGCCGTACGCACCTACGTGCTGGATACTTCCGTCCTGCTCTCCGATCCGTGGGCGGTCACGAGATTCGCCGAACACGAGGTCGTACTGCCCCTGGTGGTGATCGGCGAGCTCGAAGGCAAGCGCCACCACCACGAACTCGGGTGGTTTGCGCGGGAGTCACTGCGGTTGCTCGACGACCTGCGGCAACGCCACGGTCGGCTCGACCGCCCCATCCCGGTAGGCGAGTCCGGTGGAATGCTGCACGTGGAGCTCAACCACACCGATCCGATGGTCCTGCCCTCCGGTTTCCGCACTGATTCGAACGACTCGAGAATTCTTGCGTGCGCGATGAATCTGGCGGCGGAGGGTCGCGATGTGGTGCTCGTCAGCAAGGACACACCGCTGCGGGTCAAGGCCGGTGCGGTCGGCCTGACCGCGGACGAATACCACGCACAGGACGTCGTCACCTCCGGCTGGAGCGGCATGACCGAACTCGAGGTAGACAAGTCGCTGATCGACGAACTGTTCGCCGCGGGCGTCGTCGACCTCGAAACGGCCCGGGATCTTCCGTGTCACACCGGTATCCGGCTTCTCGGCGGATCCTCGAGCGCACTCGGCCGCGTCACCGCGGACAAGCAGGTGCAGCTGGTCCGCGGCGATCGCGAGGCATTCGGTCTGCACGGCCGCTCGGCCGAGCAGCGCGTCGCACTCGATCTGTTGCTCGACGAATCCGTCGGCATCGTGTCACTCGGGGGTAAGGCGGGAACAGGCAAGTCGGCACTTGCTCTGACGGCGGGTCTGGAAGCGGTGCTCGAGAAGCGGTCCCACCGCAAGGTCGTCGTGTTCCGGCCGCTCTACGCCGTCGGCGGTCAGGAACTGGGCTATCTCCCCGGGACAGAGGCCGAGAAGATGAACCCCTGGGGACAGGCAGTGTTCGACACCCTCGAGGGGCTTGCGAGCCCGCAGGTGATGGAAGAGGTCATCGCGAGAGGGATGCTGGAAGTATTGCCGCTCACCCATATTCGCGGCCGGTCGCTGCACGACTCGTTCGTGATCGTCGACGAGGCACAGTCCCTCGAACGCAATGTGCTGCTGACGGTACTGTCGCGCCTCGGTACCGGGTCGCGGGTGGTGCTCACCCACGATGTCGCGCAGCGCGACAACCTCCGTGTCGGGCGGTACGACGGCGTGGCAGCGGTGATCGAGAAGCTCAAGGGGCACCCGCTGTTCGCGCACATCACACTGACGCGCAGCGAGCGTTCGCCGATCGCGGCGCTCGTCACCGAGATGCTCGAAGAGTTCGCGCCGGGCGCCTAACACATTGACCGAACGTCACCTTCGGCGCGCTGAGCTAGCCGAAGGTGACGTTCGGTCAATGGGGCCATGGTCTATTCGGAGTCGGGGAGCGGGCCGAGTTCGGTCTCGAGTACCTCCTGAACGACACGCATCGCGGCGAGTGCCGCGGGGGCGCCGCAGTAGGCGCTGCAATGGATCACGGATTCGACGATCTCGGTGCGGGTCAAGCCGTTGCGCAGAGCGCCTCGTACGTGACCGCGCAACTCGTTCTCGGCGCGCAGCGCGATGAGCATGCCGAGGTTGAGCAGGCTTCGGCTACGACGGTCGAGGCCGGGCCTCGACCACACTGCGCCCCAGGCATGTTCGGTGACGAACTCCTGGATTTCCTCCGAGTCGGTGCCTCGCGCGCGGTCGAAGGCTCGCTCGACGAAGTCGTCTCCCATGACTTCTCGCCGGATCTCGAGTCCCGCTTCGAACCCAGGGCTGTGCTCGGCGTCGGACATGTCAATGCTCCCTGTTCGATGGCCACCGAACCGTTCGGCCGCCGCAGAGAGTTTACGGCCGGCGGATCGCGGCCCGGACGAGACCGAGTGCGGTGGCACCGAGGAAGCCGAGAACATCGAAATGGTCGCGCCAGACAACGATGCGTCCGTCGCGTAGTTCGAATGTGCCGCACACCGGGAAGACGATCTCGATGCGGCCGAAGCGGAGCACGTCGGTGCGTTCGATGAGCACGACCTCGGCGCTTTCGGCGGCGATATGGTGTACCACCACATCGAAACCGAGCGATTGCTTCTCGAGGCCCGCGAGCACGGAGCCGATCCTCCGAGCGCCACGCAGGGTGGGCAGCGAGGTGTTGTGCCACGACATGTCGTCATCCATGTGGCGGGCGGCGTCGCGTGGCCGGCTTTCGGCAAGGGCTTCGAGGAACTCCCTGACTACCGTGATGGCGGTGTCGGGTGTGGTCGGTGTCGTGGCGATGGCATTCATGTGCTCCCCCTTTTGTCGATTGCGGGGATGGTACGGCGTCGTTCCCGGCGTGTCGACGAGAACGACCTTCTCGGAATCGAATCGATCTGCACGTGGCTCCATGAATCGGTTCACTTCGAAGAAAGTGGACTTATCCAGGTGGAACGGCTACGAACACCGGTTCCGCGCGGTTACGTTCGGGGCGTCCGCTTGTCCTATCCCGTGCGCGACCACCGGTGCGGGAAGTCCGACAGGAGAAGATCCATGAACCGAATCAACCGTCGAATGGCAACTACAGTGGCCGCGCTCGCTGCCGTCGGCCTGGTCGCCTCGGCATGCGGCGACGACACCAGTGCAGAAGATGTAGTCGGTAGCGCTACGAGCGCCGTCGAGTCCGCAGCCGAAAGTGTGGCGTCCGAGGTGCAGGGCTCTGATGAAACCACCGGCGCTGAGGAGACCACCGGCGCCGAAGGAACCGAGGGTGCGGAAGAGACCGGCACCGAGCCTGCTGACGAGCAGACCAGCGCGGTACCCGGACCGGACGGCGAATCGGTCGAGCTGAGCGGTCAGATCCTCGCCAAATACAACGAGGTCGGCGGTGAGTCCAGCCCGCTCGGCATGGCAACCGGAAACCAGGAGGACGTCGGCGACGGCAACATCGCCGAATTCGACGGAGGCATCATCGCGTGGAGCCCGGACACCGACGCCCACATCGTGTGGGGCGAGATCCGCGTTGCGTGGGAGGCAGAAGACGGGGCAGGCGGCGAACTAGGTTTCCCGGTCAGCGATGAGCATCCAATCGACGGGGGTCTGCAGAGCGACTTCGAGAACGGCCATATCACCTACATCGACGGCCAGACCGAGGTGGTGATGGACTGACACCCTCCCCGGCCCTCGAGCATGGGGGCCGGGGTCGGGCATCACCGTTCGGGTTCGACCTTCGCCATCGCGAGAACATCGAGGCGACGGTCGAGCTCGTCCTCACTGAGTTTCTCGCCGATGAGTCCGCGGTCGACCACCGTCTGCCGGATGGTCTTGCCCTCCTTCAAGGCTTCCTTCGCGACTGCGGCAGCCTCCTCGTAGCCGATCGCCGAGTTCAACGGGGTCACGATCGACGGCGACGACTCGGCGAGGGTGCGCAGATGCTCGACATTCGCGACCAGGCCCGCGATGCACCGGTCCGCGAAAAGCCGCGAGACGTTGGCGAGCAGCCGAATCGACTCCAGCACGTTCCGCGCCATCATCGGGATGTAGACGTTGAGTTCGAATGCACCCGCTGCGCCTCCCCAAGCGACCGCGGCGTCGTTGCCGACGACCTGTGCCGCGACCTGCGTAACCGCTTCGGGCAGAACAGGGTTGACCTTCCCCGGCATGATGGAGCTTCCGGGCTGCAGATCGGGTAGCTGGATCTCGGCAAGCCCCGTCAACGGACCCGACCCCATCCAGCGGACGTCGTTCGCGATCTTGGTCAGCGACACCGCGATCGTGCGCAACGCTCCGGATACCTCGACGAGACCATCCCGCGCGGCCTGCGCTTCGAACCGGTTCCGGGCGGGTGTCAGCGCATCGACACCGGTGGCCTCGACGAGTTCGGCGACCACACGCGGCCCGAAGTCGTCCGGGGCGTTGAGGCCGGTGCCGACGGCGGTCCCGCCGATGGGCAGTTCGCCGAGGCGCGGCAAGGTGGCCTGCACTCGTTCGATCCCCGCTTCGATCTGGCGTGCGTACCCACCGAACTCCTGACCGAGAGTTACGGGTACGGCGTCCATCAGGTGCGTTCGGCCCGATTTGACGACAGTGCGCCACTCGGTGGCCTTGTCGCTGAGCGCGCTCTGCAATTGCTCCAGCGCCGGAACGAGATCGGAGACGGCCGCTTCGGTGGCGGCGACATGCGTTGCGGTGGGGAATGTGTCGTTCGACGACTGCGACATGTTGACGTGGTCGTTCGGGTGAACGGTGACACCGGCCTGCGCGGCGATCGACGCGATGACCTCGTTGGTGTTCATGTTCGAGCTTGTGCCCGAACCGGTTTGGAACACGTCGATCGGAAACTGGTCGTCGTGCTTGCCGTCGGCGATCTCGCGGGCGGCGGCAATGATCGCCTCCGCCTTCTCGGCGTCGAGGAGGCCGAGATCCTTGTTGACCTGTGCGCATGCGCCTTTGAGAAGTCCGAGAGCGCGGATCTGCGCGCGGTCGAGGCCGCGTCCGGAGATCGGGAAATTCTCCACGGCGCGCTGGGTCTGTGCGCGCCAGAGGGCGTCGACCGGGACCCGGACCTCGCCCATGGTGTCGTGCTCGATGCGGTACTGAGGGGAAGACTGCTCGGAAGTGTCGGTCATGCCGTCCACGGTAGGCCCGCCGAGCACATTTGTGGGGTGCAAGAAAACGTTCCTGCACCCCACAAATGCGTGTCAGGTCACGGCAGCGGCGGCGCGGCGCCGTCGACCCCCTGGAAATCGATCGACGAGAACTCGCCGAGCTTCTTGAGGCGGTGATAGGCCTCGACCATGCGGACGGTGCCGGACTTGCTGCGCATCACGATCGACTGCGTTTCGGCTCCGCCCGGGGTGTACCGGACACCACGCAGCAATTCACCGTCGGTGACACCGGTCGCGCAGAAGAAGATGTTCTCGCCGGTCACGAGGTCGGTCGTGGTGAGCACGCGGTCGAGGTCGTGTCCGGCGTCGATGGCCTTCTGGCGCTCGGCGTCGTCCTTCGGGGCGAGCCGGCCCTGCAGCGCGCCACCCATGCACCGCATGGCGGCTGCAGCGATGATGCCCTCGGGGGTGCCACCGATACCGAGCAGCATGTCGACACCCGAGCCGGGCCGTGCCGCGGCGATGGCGCCGGCAACGTCGCCGTCGGAGATCAATCGGATGCGGGCCCCGGCCTCGCGCACCTCACTGATGATGCCTGCGTGACGCTCGCGATCGAGGATCGTGACCGTCAGGTCCGGGATCGCGATGCTCTTGGCCTTCGCCACGCGGCGGATGTTCTCCGCAACGGGGACGGTGATATCGATGACATCCGCTGCCTCGGGGCCGACCGCGATCTTCTCCATGTAGAACACGGCCGACGGATCGAACATGGCGCCGCGTTCGGCGACCGCGAGGACAGCGATCGCGCCGGGCGCGCCCTTCGACATGAGCGTGGTGCCGTCGATCGGATCCACAGCGACATCGCACAGCGGTCCGTCGCCGTTGCCGACTTCCTCGCCGTTGTAGAGCATGGGCGCTTCGTCCTTCTCGCCCTCACCGATCACGACGACGCCCTGCATCGACACCGAACTCACCATGTGGCGCATGGCATCGACGGCGGCCCCGTCGCCGCCCTCCTTGTCGCCGCGTCCGACCCAGCGGCCTGCTGCCATCGCTGCGGCCTCGGTGACGCGCACCAGTTCGAGCGCGAGGTTGCGGTCGGGAGCTTCGCGGCGCTGTGGGGTGCTGGCCGTCATGGGCTACTGCCTCCTGATGAAAGTCGGTCGGCGCTCGAGTCGCGCCGGCGCAGATGTGGCCACCGGGATCGGGGCCGCACGAGCGGATGGGTGTATCGCGTGGTCATTGTCTCATCACCCGGGCCTCGATGACGTGTGGGACCCAGGGCGGGCGCACCGCACCTCGGCGTGGGCTGTCAGACTGGTTATGTGGCTCCCAAGAAACCTCGCATCCTGAACGACACCCGCGATATGGCCTGGTCGCTGATTCCGCTGGTTGTCGCAATGCTGTTCATTGCCGGGGTCGCGAGCCAGTGCTCATTCAATCCCGGGGGGCCGACTGCGGGTCCGGTGCCGACCTTCGATCTCGATGCAGGCCTGAAGTACGACGCGAAGGAACTCGGTTTCCCGATCCGGCACCCCGAAGTGCCGGAGGGTTGGCAGTCCAACTCGGGGAGCCGCAGCATCATCTCCGGAAACGCAGGCGGCGATTCGAGCACCGTGGGGTTCGTCACCGCCGGCGGACGCTATGTGCGTTTCACGCAGTCCGACGCGGGCGAGGACGAACTCGTCCGGTTCGTGGCAGGCGAATCGCGTCGCGTCACCGGCGCGCAGCAGATCGGTACCCGGGACTGGACCGTCTACGGGGGCGAAGGCGTCGAAGCGCTGTGGGTATCGGACTTCGGCGACGTCCGCATCCTGGTCGGTGGTTCGGGCACCGACGAAGAGTTCACCGAACTCGCCACCGCGGTCGGAGTTGCCGAGCCGCTGGAGCCCTGACCGGCTAGTCTTCCTCGCTGTCGTCTTCGTCGTCGGCGTGCGCCAGGGCGTTCTCTACCCGCTGACGTGCGCCTGCGAGGTGCTGCTCACACCGCTTGGCCAGTGCTTCACCCCGCTCCCACAACGCGAGTGAATCGTCCAGATCCAGCCCGCCCTGCTCGAGCATCTTGACGACGTTCACCAGCTCGTCGCGCGCGCGTTCGTAGCCGAGTTCGGCAACGTCGGAATTCGTGTCGCTCACAGCGTCATCCTCTACTTTTCTCGACTCATGACGACCGCTCGCACCGCGCCGTCACCCACTCGTACCCGCAGCTGAGTGCCCGGCGGGGCATCGTCCACCGACCGCACCACCTCGTGATCGCCGTCGGCCACGACCCGCTGCACCACGGCGTAGCCGCGAGCGAGGGTGGCCGCAGGTCCGAGTGTGGACAGGCGTGCACGCAGATGCTCGACGGTCGTTGCCTCGGCCGCAACCGTCCGTGAAATGTCACGGCGTGCGGCCACTCGGAGTCGTTCGATCTCGTCAGCACGCCGGTCGAGTGCGTCGAACGGATCGGCCAACACGGGCCGGTCGCGCAGCTGTGCGATCACATGTTCTTCCCGTCGCACCCAGTTCCGCAGCGCACCGGCAGATCGCGACCGGAGTTCGTCGACGAGATCCTGTTCGGCGACGGCGTCCGGCACCACACACTTCGCAGCGTCGGTGGGTGTCGCGGCCCGCAGGTCCGCGACGTAATCGGACAGCGGGCTGTCGGGTTCGTGCCCGATCGCACTGACGACGGGGGTCGTGCACGCGACGATCGCGCGGCACAGCGCCTCGTCGGAGAACGGCAGCAGATCCTCGGGGCTGCCACCGCCGCGCGCGAGGATGATCACATCCACGTCGGGGTCCTTGTCCAGCGCGGCGAGCGCCTCGAGGATCTGTGGCACCGCGGTCGGCCCCTGAACCGGGGTGTTGCGCACGTCGAACTGAACGGCCGGCCACCGTCGCTCCGCAACCGACAACACGTCGCGTTCGGCGGCACTGGCCCGGCCGGTGATCAGCCCGATGCGTTGGGGCAGGAACGGCAAGGGGCGCTTGAGCCGCTCATCGAAAAGACCTTCCGCCGCGAGAAGTTTGCGTAATCGCTCGAGGCGTGCGAGAAGCTCGCCGATTCCGACGGGACGGATCTCGGTGATCCGCAACGCCAGGCTGCCGCGACCCGGCCAGAAGGTGATCTTGCCGAACACCACGACGCTGGTGCCCTCGGTGAGCGGCACCTCGGATGCGCGAAGCAGCTGCGGGTCGCAGGTGAGCTGCAACGACATGTCCACCGACGGGTCGCGCAGGGTCAGGAACGCAGTCCGGGTCCCCGGCCGGGCATTGATCTGGGTGAGCTGTCCTTCCACCCATACGGTGCCGAGTTTGTCGATCCAGCCGGAGATTTTCTGTGACACGGTGCGCACCGGCCACGGGTTCTCCGCCGAGTTGGTGCGACCACCGGTCCGATCTGTGCTCACTTGCGTTCGGCGCTGGAGATCCGGTTGGACAGCATCGTGACGAACGGTGCGCGCCCGGCGTTCGCGTTCTCGTAGGCGAGGAGCGCGGTGAGGTCTTCTACCGACAACGTGCGGAGACGAGCACGCAGCTGCGCGAGGGTCAACGTGCCGTAGTCGAGGTACTCGGCGATCTCGGCCGGCTGCGTGGGCTTGGGCGCAGAGGCGGGTGTGGACTTCGACGCAGACTTCGCGGCCGCCGACTTCTTCGCCGGTGAGGTTTTCGTCACAGTCGCCTTCGCGGCGGAGGGGCGCGGGGCCGAGGCCTTCTTCGCAGGGGCCTTCTTGGCGGCCGTCTTCTTCGCAGGCGCTTTCTTCGCCCCGGCAGCAGCGGGAGCCTTCGACTCGGCGGTGGACGAAGCGGACGGTGCGGGGGTCGCGACGGGCGCCTCCGTCGAGGCGGGGGTCACGGCAGGGCTGCCCGCAGCCTCACCCGGCGGCACCGAATACAGCGCGAACCGGCCGGACGCCGAAGCCGCAGGTGTGGCGGGGGCCGGGGTATCGGCGCGCTTCGCAGGTTCCTCTGCGCTGGTGGGAGGCTCTTTGTCCTCGTCGAACACTGCCCACTCGGGTTCCTCGGAGGGCGTCGACGCGAACACCTCGAAAAGCTGATCGCCCTTGATCGCCAGGCCGGTCATCACTTGCTGCATCCGCATCGCAGTCTGCAGGATCTGGCTCACCGTGGTCATCGGGAGCGCAACCGCAGTACTCGGAAGTCGGAGAGTTTCTTCGTACGCGGTGACGGCCACGCCGGCGGCCACCCGTGCCATGAACGGTGGACGGATCATTCCCTCACCCTGCCTCACGATCGGTGTCTTTGGTAGCCGAGCAGGTCGGTGTGACCGCTCGGCCCGTACTCTGGAGACATGTCTGCGCCTGTCCCGCTCGAACTAGGAATCACACGGTCACCCGGCACATCGACGCCGGGGAAGCGCGTCCTTCTCGCCGAGCCGAGAGGATACTGCGCCGGTGTGGACCGTGCAGTGGAGACCGTCGAGAAGTCTCTCGAGAAGCACGGTGCTCCGATCTACGTCCGCAAAGAGATTGTGCACAATCGGCACGTCGTGGAGACCCTTGCCGAGCAAGGTGTCGTGTTCGTCGACGAGACCGACGAGGTCCCGGAGGGATCGGTCCTCGTGTTCTCGGCGCACGGCGTCTCGCCCGCGGTGCACGAGGCCGCGGCCGTCCGCAACCTCCACACGATCGACGCGACCTGCCCGTTGGTGACGAAGGTGCACCAGGAAGCGAAGCGTTTCGCCCGCGACGATTTCGACATCCTGCTCATCGGCCACGAAGGCCACGAGGAGGTCGAAGGTACTGCGGGAGAGGCCCCCGACCACGTTCAGCTCGTCGACGGCCCCGAGGCGGTCGATGCCGTGACGGTACGAGACCCGTCGAAGGTGATCTGGCTGTCGCAGACCACCCTGAGTGTCGACGAGACGATGACCACCGTGCAGCGGTTGCGCGAGAAGTTCCCGCAGTTGCAGGATCCGCCGAGCGACGACATCTGCTATGCGACCCAGAATCGTCAGGTCGCGGTCAAGGCGATGGCACCCGAATGCGACCTGGTGATCGTGGTCGGCTCTCGGAACTCCTCGAACTCGGTCCGCCTGGTGGAGGTCGCGCTCGGCGCAGGCGCGAAGGCCGCGCACTTGGTGGACTACGCCCGCGAAGTCGACCCCGCATGGCTCGACGGCGTCGAGACGATCGGTATCACCTCGGGTGCATCCGTGCCGGAGATCCTCGTGCGTGGCGTGATCGATCTACTGGACGAGCACGGATTCCACACTGTGCAGTCGGTGACCACCGCCAACGAGACCCTCGTGTTCGCGCTGCCACGCGAGCTGAGGGACGCCCGCCGCTGAGCGGACTTCGCGCACCTCAGTCGTCGACGCGATCCCGGTAGCGCACCGCCGGTGGCCGGTACCCGGGGACCTGCCTCGGAGCGCCGGCCATGGGTGTGGGCTGTGGTGTGCGGAAGGAGGCGTCCTCGGGTCGGGGTCGTCGCCGCTGGGGGGCGTCGCGCCTCGGATCGATATCGCCACGGCGCGGCGCAGGTGTTGCGCGCGCCACCGGGTCGCTCACCGGTGGCGGGGTGCTCCGCCGCCGCGGTGCTGCGGCACGGCCGCGTGAATCGGCGACGTCGCGGACCGAGGCCTTCGCCCTCGGCGGTTCTCCCTGCTCCGCGCGTGCCGAGGGGCTGCGCACCGCGGAGGTGCGCGGCGAGGAAGCCTTGCGGGGAGCCTCGGCCCGATTCGGTTCCTCCGGTGCGGGACGCTGCGCGGTACTGCGTCGGCGTGCGGTTGCGGCGGCGCCGCGCGCAGGCGCCGCTCGACGGGACCGCGGGGCGCGCGCGCGAACACCGACGTTCTGCTTGGCGAGGAAGATCCGTGCGGCGCCGATCACCAACACCGCCACGGTGGCCAGCAACATGGCCGGGAACCGATTGACCAGTGGATATGCGACGTTTAACGCCAATTCCTTGAGGCCGCTCGTGCTGCCCGAGGCCAGGATCTCCTGACCGATCGGTACAGCCAGCAGCAGCAACAACGGCGGCTGGGCCATCGCGGTGAACAATCCGCGATAGCGGACCGCGGCTACCGCCGCGATGCATCCGAGGACATAGAAGACAGTGAATGTGGACGTCAGTTGGTCGCCGCCGGTTGCATCGATCAGCAGCCCGACAAGGGTGACACCGACAGCGATGAGCGGTGCACCCCACCAGGGGACACCGGGAAGCGACGGGACCAACGACCGCATATCGAGCGGCACTGCCGAGCGAGCGCGTTGGGATGCAGACACAAGGTAAACAGTAACCCGACGGAATCAGCTTGCTTCGTCGACAGGACCGTCGGATTCCGCAGTTTCTGCGAGTGTGCTGCGTCGCGGCCACGAGTCGACACGCCGGACCTCGGGCACGTCGCCATCGAAAAGTTCCAGCTCATCGAGCTTTCGGGCGGTGACTCCCACCCGTGTCTCCATCGACGACACCGTGAGGTTGAACGAATCGACTGCTTTGCCCAATTGTCCGCCGAGCCGATCGAGGTGATCGCCCACGGTGCCGAGGCGCTGATACAGCTCTCTACCCAGCCTGTGGATGGTCGCGGCGTCTCGCGACAGGGCCTCTTGGCGCCATGTGAAGGCGATCGTGCGCAGCAGAGCGACGAGCGTGGTCGGGGTGGCGAGGATCACGTTTCGTGCGAACGCGTACTCGAGCAGATCCGAGTCGGCGCCGAGGGCTGCATCGAGGAACGGGTCGCCCGGTACGAACAGCACCACGAACTCCGGTGTCGGATCGAACGACTCCCAGTACGACTTCGCGGAAAGCTGGTCGATGTGGGTGCGCAACTGACGTGCGTGGCGGGTCAGATGTCGCTCGCGCTGAGCCGGGTCCTCCTCCTGCGCCGCGTCGAGATAGGCGGCGAACGGCACCTTGGCGTCCACCACGATCTGTTTGCCGCCTGCGAGGTAGACCAACAGGTCGGGGCGTACGCCCTCCTTCGATACCTGCGTGTCGAAGTCGCAGTGCCGAACCATCCCGGCCAGCTCGACGACCCGCTCCAGCTGGATCTCGCCCCACCTGCCGCGCACCTGCGGCGCTCGCAACGCCGTGACGAGTTGCTGGGTCTGCGTCGACAGTGACTGGGAGGCGCGGTGCATCCCTTCCACTTGCTCGGTCAGACCGGCATACGCGTGGATCCGGCTCCGCTCGACGTTCTCGACCTGCCTCGACAGCGCCCCGACTGCCTCGTGCAGGGGCCCGACCAACCGCGATACCTGCTCGCCGACGGCGCCGGAATGCCGACGCGCGGCATCCTCGTTCACTGCGCTCAACGATTGCCGCAACTGCGACTCGTTGGCCTCGAGGGCAGCGAGCTGCGCTTCGGCACGCGCTGCGCGGTCGCCGCTGCGCGATGCGTGCAGCAGCCAGCCGAGCACCACCCCGAGGGCGAGTGCGACGACGAGACCCAGAGCCGTGAGAGCTGACATGAGCCGCATGATGCCGCACCGCGGTGACAGTTACCCGGAACCCGAGCGTGTCGGTCCCTTCCTCTACCGTCTGACGACATGCGGATCCTGCACACCTCCGACTGGCACATCGGTCGCACCTTCCACGGTGTCGACCTGCTCGCCGACCAGGCCGCCGCGCTCACCGCCGTCGCAGAACTCGTCGCGGAGCGTGGGGTGGACGTGGTGGTGGTACCGGGCGACATCTACGACCGCTCCATCCCCAGTGCCGACGCCGTCGCAGTGTGCAATGCCGGGCTCGAGGCCATTCGTGCCGCCGGTGCAGTGATCGTCGCTACCTCCGGCAACCACGACTCGCCCGTGCGGCTCGGCGCGGGTGCAGCCTTTGCTGCGCACGGGGGACTGCACCTGATCACACGGGTCTCGCAGGTTGATCGGCCCGTGGTGCTGAACGACGAGCACGGGCCGGTCGCGTTCTACGGCATCCCGTATCTCGAACCGGAGATCACCCGCACCGAACTCGACGTCCCCGGTGCACGGTCGCATCAGGATATCCTCGACGCCGCGATGGCCCGGGTGCAGACCGACGCCGCCCAGCGCGGCGTCCGCACCGTGGTGCTGGCGCACGCGTTCGTCGTGGGCGGGGAGCCGACCGAGTCGGAACGGTCGATTTCGGTCGGTGGGGTCGAGACCGTGTCCAAGGCCACTTTCGACGGCGCCGACTATGTGGCGCTCGGGCACCTGCATTCGCCGCAGACGGTGTCCGAACACGTCCGGTACTCGGGGTCGTTGCTGCCCTATTCGTTCGGTGAGCGTTCTCATCGCAAGGCGGTGTGGCTCGTCGAGCTCGACGAGACCGGCCTCGCCTCCGTCGACCGCGTCGACCTGCCCGTGGTGCGCGAGCTGACCCAGCTCACCGGCGATCTCGACGATCTACTCGCGGATTCGGCTCACGAGGCCGCCGAGGACCACTACGTCGCTGCTGTCCTGACCGACCGGGCTCGCCCGGTCGACGCGATGCGACGGCTGCAGGAGCGGTTCCCGCATGCTGTGCACGTGCAATGGGAACGTCCCGATTCGGGATCCGACGGCAGCTACCGGGAGAAGGTACGAGGCCGCACCGACCTCGAGATCGCATCGTCGTTTCTCACCGACGTCCGCTCCGAGCCGTCCACCCGCGAAAGGGAATGGTTCGAACAGGCCTTCCGCGACGAGGATCGCCGCCGCGGCGTCGGCGATGAGTCGCGGGGCAACGACTCCGGTCACGACCAGCGGGTAGACGTACCGGCATGAGATTGCACTCGATCGAGGTCACCGCCTTCGGGCCGTTCGCCGACACCGTCGCCGTCGATTTCGACGATCTCGGGGCCGACGGGCTGTTCCTCCTGCACGGACAGACCGGTGCGGGGAAGACATCGATCCTCGATGCCGTCGCGTTCGCGCTCTACGGCACGGTGCCCGGCGCCCGCGCCGATGGGCGCAGGTTGCTGTCCGACCACGCGCCCACGGGTGCTACACCGAAGGTCTGCCTCGAGGCGACGATCGGTGGTCGGCGACTACGCATCGAGCGCAGTCCCGAATTCGAACGCCCGAAAAAGCGCGGGGTCGGCACCGTCAAGCAGCAGGCGAAAGCCACCCTGTTGTGGCTCGACGGCACCGGGGAGAACCTGTCGCGCATCCCCGAGATCGGCGATGTGGTCAAGGGGCTGCTCGGGATGAGCGCCGAACAGTTCTTCCAGGTCGTGTTGCTGCCGCAGGGGGAATTCGCGAAATTTCTGCGGGCGGCCAGCGACGAGCGCGGCAAACTTCTCGAGCGACTGTTCGACACCACCAGGTTCGGCGACGTCGAGCAATGGTTCCGCGAGCGTCGAGGGTCCGGCGCGAAAGCGCTTGCCGAACAGCAGAAGGCCGTCGACGTGCTCGCAGCGAAGGTGGCGGCAGCTGCGGGGATCGAGGCCGGAGCCGACGCCGAACCGGTCGAATGGGCCCGCAGGTTACTGGCCGATGCCGCCGACGTCCGGGATTCGGCCGAGGCGGTGCACGCCGACGCCCGCGAGACCGATCGCGTCAACCGCGCCGCACTCGACCGGGCGGTCGTGCTGGCAGAACGAATCCGGCGACGCGGCGACGCACTCGCGGACCGAGCCCGGCTCGACGTCACCGAGCCGGAGCGCAGCGCGATTCTCGCCGAACGCGACGCAGCGCATCGTGCGCAGCTGGTGGCGGTTCTCGATCGTGAAGCGGCAGGGGCTGCTGCTGAATCGGAGTCTGCTCAGTCTGAACTCGACTCCACTTCATCGGTTCTCGCGAAGTCGGTCGAGGGGCGCGGCCTGCTCGACGAGGTGCCCGGGCCGCCCGACGAATCCGACCGCGTGCGGATCCGTCCCCGCTGCGAGCAGTGGTCGAGGGAGATAACCACACTCGACGTCTTGATCGACCAGCAACGGCGTCTTTCCGAGATCGTCTCGCGGCGTGAGGCCTTGGAGGGAAAACGGCAGACCGTCGATGAAGAACTCGAAGGTATTGTTGCGGAACGTGCTGCCCTGCCCACCCTGGTGACGGAGGCGGCGGCCGCGGTCGCCGAATCGGAGAAGGCTGCAGCGTCGCTCCCGGGGTTGCGCGATGCCCGCGACCGCGCCGCCGACGCGCTTGCCGCTGCTCGTGAATTGCGCTCGCGCAGTGCAGAACTTCACCAACTCGAGAAGGCGGCGGCGCAGCGCCATTCGGATCACAATCTGGCGCACGAGGCCCTGCTCGATATTCGTGCTCGCCGAATCGCCGGCATGGCGGCGGAACTCGCTGCCAGGCTGGTCGAGGGGCATCCCTGCGAGGTGTGCGGAGCAGTCGCACATCCGTCGCCGGCACAGCCCGAACCGGACGCCGCGACCGAGGACGACGAAGAGAACGCCCATGCCGCCGAGCAGCGAGCAGCGAAGGCGCTCACCGAGGTGCGTGCAGCGGTCGGAGATGCCACCAGCGCGGTGGCGATCCTGCGGCAACGCAGCGGCGACTCTTGTGAAGACGAGTCGGCCGCGGCGCACGCGGACGCCGTCCGGGCGCACGACACGGCCGAGTCTGCGGCAACGCAGCTGGAGGGGCGCCGCCGCGCGGTCGCTGATCTTCACGAACGCGACGTTGCGCTTCAGGCCCGAGAGCGGGAGGCGGAGACCGTCCTGGCAACCATTGCCCGCGACGATGCGGTACTCGCATCGGAGGCCGACGAGACCGGCCGTCGAATCGCGGCGGCAGTCGACGGCAGTGAATCGTTGTCAGCGAAACGGGAGCACCTCGCCACTGTGGTGCGCGCTGCCACCGCATGGCTCGATGCCCGGCTCAGGGTGGTTCAGGTGCGTTCGGTTGCGCAGCAGCGCGCTCGTGAAGCGGAGGCCGCCGCAACCGACGGCGGATTCGCAGATCTCGTACACGCGCGTGCCGCGATGCGCCCCGCATCGAGAATCGCGGAGATCGATCACGAGATCCGCGACGCCGAGAACCGCAAGGCGATCGTCGCCTCCGTGCTCGCCGAACCGGGGATCGCTGCTCTCACCGGCAACGAGGTCGCCGATGTCGAGACCGCGCGCGCGGTGGTCGACTCCGGTGCTGCAGCACTCGAATCCGCACTCGCTGCCGCGACGGAGGCACACCGCCGTCACGCCGACATCGCATCCTACGCGAGCCGTCTCGAGCGGGCCTACGAGGCACTGGTGCCGCTACGCGACGAGCAGGCCGAGCTCACGGCACTCGCCGACGTCGTCGCCGGTGGAGGGGCGAACAACCGCAAGATGTCGTTGCGTTCCTATGTGCTTGCTGCGCGCCTCGAAGAGGTGGCGGAGGCGGCGTCCGAGCGGCTGCGCAGGATGTCCGGTGGCCGCTACGAATTCGTGCACAGTGACGCTGCCGGTAGCCACGGCAAGCGAGGCGGGCTCGGACTCGACATCCACGACGAGTACACGGGTTCGGTGCGGTCCACCAAGACACTGTCCGGTGGCGAATCGTTCCAGGCATCCCTGGCGCTGGCACTCGGGCTCGCGGATGTCGTCGCAGCAGAGGCCGGTGGAGTGGTGATCGACACCATGTTCATCGACGAAGGTTTCGGCACTCTCGACGCCGACGCGCTCGATGCCGTGATGGGGGTCCTCGATGAGCTGCGTGCCGGTGGGCGCGTAGTGGGTGTGGTCAGCCACGTCGACGAACTGCGGCAACGAATCCCGAGCCGCCTGCACGTGTTGCGTGGTCGAACCGGCTCCACCGTGCAGGTGGCGGGTTGAGCGGTTCTTACGGGTTGGACGGCGACGAGTTCGGGTCGGGCGCTGAAGTGTCGCCCGGCGCAGGCAAGACCTTTCCGTCGTCCTCGTCCTCGTCCTCGTCCTCGTTCTCGCCGTCGTCGCGCTCCACCGATCGTGCGTCGATCTGTTCGCCGATGTAGCGGATAACCACCGCGCCGACTGCCGCGACCGGGACAGCCAGGAAGGCGCCGATGATCCCGAACAGCGACGAGCCGGCCGTCACGGCGAGCAGCACCACCACGGCGTGCAATTTCATGCTCTTGGACTGCAGCACCGGTTGCAGTACGTTGCCCTCGATCTGCTGCACCGCGATGATCAGGACCAACACGATCACTGCTGTGGTGAACCCGTTCGCGACCAAAGCGACCAATACCGCGAGTGCGCCTGCGACGAACGCACCGACGATCGGTATGAACCCACCGATGAACGTCAGGATCGCGAGTACCGGGGCGAGCGGGACCCCCAGGATGACGAGGCCGATGCCGATGAACAATGCATCGATGAAGCTCACCAACGCCTGGGTGCGGATGAATCCGCCGAGGGTGGCCCACATCCGCTCGAGTACTTCTTCGAGGTGACGACCTGCCCTGCGGCCACTGACCGAGTGCAGCCACGGCAGGAACCTCGGCCCGTCCTTGATGAAGAAGAACGTCAATACAAGCACCAGAGCCAGAGTCACCAGCAGTGATCCTGCCGTGCTCACCCCGGAGAACACGCCGCCGGCAATCGAGGCGGCACTGCCCTGTAGACGTTCGATGACGACGTGCACCGCGTTGTCGAGCTGTTCGTCCTGCAGGTTGATCGGCGGGCCCTGCACCCAGTCCTGCACGGTGTTGATGCCCTCGGTGGCCTTGTTCGCAAGGTCGGGAACCTGCGCCACGACGGACGGGACGATGCCGGCGATGATCCCGGCGACGATTGCGAAGAACAGCACGAGGGTCAGCCCGGCTGCTGCCGCGGGCGGAACCCCACGCCTGGTCATCCCGCGGGTCGGCGGCCACAGGATCGTCGAAACGACGATTGCGAGGGCCACCGGCAGGATGATCACCCACATCTTCTCGATGACCCAGCCGAGCACTACAGCCGCGGCCGCGATGAGAACGAGGCAGCCCGACCACTTCGCCAACCAGATTCCACCGACGCCGAGTAGGGTGCCGCGATCCGGCTTCGCGGCCTTGTCGCCTGCCTTGTGGTCGGAGGTGTTCTTCGCCTCGCTCAACGGTGGTCCTTCCGCGCGAATGTATTGATCGCCTCGATCGGTATTCGCCAATCTACGGCCAGAGTGCCGGATCTGCCGGGGGATGCGGTTTTGCCGGATACGCCCGTGTCCAGCGCGAACACGTGACATCCTCGATGGATGTTTCTGCACATCGAGAATCTCGTTTCTCGCAGGGTTTTGTGTGTGATCACCGCCGTCGCATGTGCTGGAGTCCTCAGTGCGTGCGGCGAGGACGACTCGGCCACGTCGGAGGGCGTACGTTCGTCGGCTGGTGTCGCGGTCACTTCCGTCCAGGAAGGCGCGGAGGGCGCAGCCTCATCCGTGCAGAGCGCAGCGTCCAGTGTTGCCGAACGGGCAGGGGACTGGTTCGACGACGCCAAACTCGGCGCATTCGTCACTGCATTCCGTGCCGCATACCCGAACCTGTCGGCAGACCGCGAGACCCAGTCGATCGAAGCGATCGTCACCGAAACCTGCCCGCTGATCGAAGACGGCGCCGACGACGCCGAGGTGAACGCGAAAGTTGGAGAGCTCGCGACCAACGGCTCGGCGGTTCCCACCGAAGATCAGGCGGCCCGCATCGCGCAACTGGTGCGTGTGGCGTGCGGATGAATGGGCGTCGCGACGACCACGTAGACTCTTGATCCTGTGAGCCTTACCCTCGGAATCGTCGGACTTCCCAACGTCGGCAAGTCGACGCTCTTCAATGCGCTGACCAAGAACGATGTGCTCGCCGCGAACTATCCGTTCGCGACGATCGAGCCGAACGTCGGCGTCGTCGAACTGCCTGATCCGCGGCTGAATCGGCTCGCCGAAATCTTCACTTCGCAGCGCATCCTTCCCGCCACCGTGTCGTTTGTCGATATCGCGGGCATCGTCAAGGGCGCGTCCGAAGGCGCAGGGCTCGGCAACAAGTTCCTTGCCAACATCCGCGAAGCCGACGCAATCTGCCAGGTCGTGCGCGTGTTCGCCGACGACGACGTCGTCCACGTCGACGGGCGCGTCGACCCGCTCGGTGATATCGAGATCATCGAGACCGAGCTCATCCTCGCCGATATTCAGACCCTCGAGAAGGCTGTGCCGCGCCTCGAGAAGGAAGCGAAGAAGAACAAGGAACTCAAGCCGCAGCATGAGGAAGCGCTCAAAGCGCAGGCCGTGCTCGACGAGGGTGCCACTCTGTTCTCGAAGAAGGACACCCTCGATTTCGGCTTGCTGCGTGAGCTCAACCTCATGACGACCAAGCCGTTCCTCTACGTGTTCAACGCCGACGAGTCGGTGCTCACCGACGACGCGAAGAAGCAGGAACTGCGTGCGGCTGTGGCGCCCGCCGACTGCGTGTTCCTCGACGCGAAGGTCGAGTCCGAGCTCATCGAACTCGAACCCGACGAAGCGCAGGAACTGCTCGACTCGATCGGCCAGGACGAAGCCGGACTCGACTCGCTCGCGCGCGTCGGCTTCCACACTCTCGGTCTGCAGACCTACCTCACCGCAGGCCCCAAGGAAGCGCGCGCCTGGACCATCCCGCAGGGCGCGACCGCGCCGCAGGCGGCCGGTGTCATCCACTCCGACTTCGAGCGGGGCTTCATCAAGGCCGAAATCGTATCGTTCGCGGATCTCGACGCGGCCGGATCGATGGCCGAGGCGAAGGCCAAGGGCAAGGTCCGCATGGAGGGCAAAGATTACGTCATGGCCGACGGCGACGTGGTTGAGTTCCGGTTCAACGTGTGACATCGGGGCATCCCGCGGAGTTAAGTCTACAGCTCGTCATATTCTTCCGGCGGTCGTTTGGTCGGCCTCGCCCTTGCTGTTGCCCTTCTGGCACAGTAATGTAGGTACGTACCTACAATTTGCAGGGAGGCGGTCACCATGACCATGATGTCAGCGCGAGAGTTCAACCGTGACGTCAGTGCCGCCAAGCGTGAGGCCAGTCGCGGGCCTGTCGTCATAACCGACCGAGGCGAACCAGCCTATGTGTTGCTGTCCATTGATGACTACCGCCGCTTCGGCGAGCGAGGTGCGTCGCTGATCGAGCGCCTGAGCATGGATGACGACCTCGACATCGAGTTCGAGCCCGTTGGTATCGGGCTCAAGGTTCCTGAACTGTGAGCCATCTGCTGGACACGAACGTCATCAGCGAGCTGCGCAAGTCCGAGCGGCGAGCTGATGTCGGCGTGCGAACTTGGGTCGCCGCACGGGCACCCTCTGACCTGTACCTCTCAGTGATCACCGTGCTCGAGATTGAGGTCGGTATCGGGCGGCTTTCCAGGCGTGACCCGGCGCAGGCGGACCGTTTGCAGGCGTGGTTTGACGAGGAGCTGCTTGACGCTTTCGCAGACCGCATCCTGCCTGTGGATGTGCCGGTCGCCCGTCGTGCTGCCCGACTGCATGTGCCCGATCCTCGGCCGGAGCGCGATGCCCTCATCGCTGCCACAGCGACCGTCCACGGACTTGCTGTTGTCACGCGCAACGTCAAAGACTTCGACTCTCTCGAAGTCGCTGTCATCAACCCGTGGGGTCACGAGGTCGGTCCGTGAGCATGGTACCCGTGATGCAGGGTGTGGCGAGCGACTCGCGCAAGCTGCTTTGCCTGTGGTGCGCTTGATGTGCATATGTGCCAGAACTCGGTGGAGTTCCGGTTTAACGTCTAGCGTTATTGACGGACTCCGTCATACACTGAACCCGTGATCAGATCGTTCGGTTGCAAGGACACCGAGCGCATCTGGCATGAGCAGTACGTCAAGCGCGTTGATCGCACCGTGCAACGAGCGGCCATGCGGAAGCTCGAGCTGATCCACGCCGCGAGGGACGTCGAGGACCTCCGGATCCCGCCGGGGAACCGCCTGGAGCGGCTCTCCGGTGACCGTCGTGGCCAGCACAGCATCCGCGTGAACGCGCAATGGCGTCTCTGCTTCGTCTGGAGAGATGGAGGTGCAGAAGATGTCGAACTCGTCGACTACCACTGAGACCGATCTGATCGAACCGATCCATCCGGGGGAGATCCTGATGGAGGATTTCATCGAGGGCTTCGGGATCACACAGAACAAGCTCGCCGTGTCCATCGGTGTGCCGCCGCGGCGTATCAACGAGATCGTTCACGGCAAGCGGGGTATCACGGCTGATACGGCGATCCGTCTGGCGCGGTACTTCGGGACGTCCGAGGAGTTCTGGATGAACCTGCAGTCGCACTATGAACTGCGGATGGAGCGGCGGGCGCTCCATGACAGCGTCGAGGCGATCACCCCGTTGCAGTCCGCGTGAACGGAACAGTCGCGACCATCGTCGGCTCCGAGGCCTCACGGCTGATCATCATCCGAGGCAACTCTGGCAGCGGGAAGTCGAGCCTCGCGAAGGCCATCCGTGCAGCTCGCCCGCGCGGTGTGGCGATCATCGGTCACGACGTTCTGCGTCGCGAGATCCTGCACGTGCGCGATCACCCGGGTGCCCTGAGCGTGCCTTACATCGACATGTCGGCACGCTTCGCCCTCGAGCACGGTCTCCACGTCATCGTCGAAGGGATCCTGAATTCCGAGATCTACGGAGCCATGCTCGCGCGCCTGCGCTCCGACCATCGAGGCGTGACTCGCTCCTACTGCTATGAACTCGAGCTGGACGAGACATTGAGAAGGCACCGCACCAAGACCCTGGCGGACGAGGTGACCGAGGAGACCGTCGCCTCCTGGTACCGCAGCATCGATCGCGTGCCGGAGCTCGACGAGGCTGTTCTCGGTGCGGATATCAGCGCCGACGATGCTCTCGAACGAGTGCTCGGTGACGTCGGCTGGAAGAACCCTGAGGAGGCTCCCCGGGGATCAGGGGCTGAGGAGCGTCGGAGTCAATGATGGTCCTCGGTGGCGGAACGCGGTGGAGTTCCGGTTCAACGTGTGATGTGAGCTGATCCTGTTTCGTGGGCCCCGTCGATCTTCTTGATCGGCGGGGCTTCGTTGTCTCGTCCTGGTCTTTCGCATCGAGAAATCAGAGCTATCATAGTTGATAGCAGAAGGAGGCGGCCCTAATGTCATCCATCATCGTGCGCGGTCTCGATGACCGCGTGAAGCAGCAGCTCGCATCGCAGGCGAAGGAGCACGGGCGGTCCATGGAGGCCGAGGTTCGCGACATCCTGACGAAGGCCGCTCGACGGCCGCACATCGGCATGGCTTTGCTGTCTGCGGCGCGGGACGTCGGTGGGGTCGATGAGCTGCCGATTCCGACGCGCGATGACGTCGCAAGGGCGGTGGACTTCGAATGATCGTCCTCGACACGAATGTCATCTCGGAGATCTTTCGGCCCTCGCCGGAGCCACGTGTCGTGGAGTGGCTCGTGTCCCTGACGGGCGACGTCGCGATCACCTCTATGGCTCTCGCGGAGTTGCTTGCCGGTGTGCGCAGGCTCCCGGACGGCCGACGCAAAGACGAGCTGGCACAGGGGATCGAGGAAGCGGTCGCGCCGTATCGGGGGAGCCGATCGGTGCTCGCATTCGATGAAGAAGCGGCGGAGCGATACGCGGAGGTGCTCGCGTCTCGTGAAGCAGCAGGTGCGCCGGTCAGTACGGCTGACGCCCAGATCGCCGCGATCTGCCTGGCACACAGGGCAACCTGCGCTACGCGCAATGTGAAGGACTTCCAGCACACCGGCGTCGAACTGGTGGACCCGTGGAATGTGGACGCGTGTAGCAGCTGACCCCGCACAGTGTCGAGACGCATTCGCCCCCACTACAACTCGGGGTCCACCCGACGCAACGCCGCAACCCGCCTGGCCCACGTCAAAAGAGCGCAAGGCCGACAGCCCCCGTCGGCAAGGTCCCGCTGATCGCGAGAGCTGACCAACGAACCCGGCCAGTGCACCTCAGCGAGCAATGGTGGGCAGAGGGAGCGGTCGTGCAGACGGAGATCACGGAAGTGTGGGTGAGTCACATGACGCGGGTCGTCCTCATCAACGGCGCTCCTGGTTCGGGGAAATCCGCTGTGGCGCACGCTCTGAGCGAGCGGTATCGGGCTAGCGCTCGACATTGATCAGATCAAGCACTCCCTCGGCGGGTGGGAGAATGACCCAACCCCCGCCGGCCTCCATGCGCGCCGGCTCCGCACTCGCGCTGCATCCCCTTCGCGTCCCGAGCACGCCATCAATGGTCGACTCGTCGGTCCCTCCGATGCTGTGCCGGACTGCGGTGGAGTTCCGGTTCAATGTGTAGTCCGGCTCCCGGGCATCGACTCCCCTAGAATGTACATTTCTGGGTACCATCTGGTCATGGAGATCACAGCAACCAAGGCACGCGACCAGCTTGGTCGGCTGATTGATCGCGCGCACAGCGAACCCGTATATCTCACTCGTCATGGTCGGCGGGTGGGCGCGATCGTGGATGCCGACACCCTCGATCGGCTGATGGCTGCGGCCGAGGAGCTCGAGGACGTCGCGGCCTATGATGCGGCGAAGGCTGAGGGTGGAGGCGGCGTCACGCTGGACGAGCTCCGGCGCGAGCTTGGCCTGTGACCTACGCGGTTCGCATCGCGTCCGCCGCGCGTCGCCAGATCCGCAAGCTCCCGCGTGATGGTCAGGAGCGAATCGTTGCCGTGCTCTCCCTGCTTGCTGAGGAGCCTCGACCGCCAGCATCGAAGAAGCTCACCGGCCGTGACGCCTCGCGTGTTCGGACGGGGAACTGGCGAGTCATCTACGAGATCCACGATGACGAACTCCTCGTCATGGTCGTCTCGGCGGGGACAGACGTGACGTCTACCCGACGTTGACGAGCCTCGAGGGGTGAAGATCCCCGATGCTCGAGGTCTGTGTCATGAATCAGAGGTTGTTCCGTGCCGGAACCCGGTGGAGTTCCGGTCGGACAACACAGCATCAGGATCAATGACCAGTGGCGGATCTGTTTCGTGTGGACAGACGCTGGACCGGAGGAGGTGGAGATCGTTGACTACCACCGACAGGATCGAGCCGATCCACCCGGGCGAAGTCCTCATGGAGGATTTCATCGAGGGATTCGGGATCACTCAGAACAAGCTCGCCGTGTCCATCGGCGTCCCGCCGCGGCGGATCAACGAGATCGTGCACGGCAAGCGGGGAATCACAGCCGATACAGCCGTGCGCCTCAGCAAATACTTCGGCCCGTCCGCCGAGTTCTGGATGAACCTGCAGTCGCACTACGAGTTGCGGATCGCGCGCCGAGTTTTGCGCGAACAACTCGACGCGATCTCACCTCTGGAGTCCGCATGACGGCCGAGGTCCTCCTTTCGGGATACCTGATCTGTGTGAACGCCGACGAGGCCGATTGTGTCGAACGGCTCCTACCGCGTCACCTCGACCTGACGCGGGCCGAGCTGGGTTGTTTGTCCTTCGTGGTCGACCGGACCGACGATCCGCTGGTCTGGCGGGTTGACGAGAGATTTGTCGACGAGGCGGCGTTCGCCTTCCACCAGCAGCGAGTGGCGAACAGTGAGTGGGGAAGGGCCACCGCCGACATTCAACGCAGCTATGCGGTCACGATCGGGGAACGCTGACGGCGTACGTTTATCGGTCGCGTAATCCGGTCGAGTTCCGGCTTGCGTTTTAACCCCTGCCGCGATGGCGGGACTCGAGAAGCTCGAGCCACTGGTGGTCGGGGCTCTCCTCGCGGAGAGCTTCTCCGAGCCATGCGAGGCTCGCTTCATCAAGAAGTGGCAGGCAGCGATTGAGGTCGAAAGTATCCTTGGCTCGAGCATGCTTGGCTTTCAGGAGAAGTTGGACTTCGGGGCGCAGGTAAGTAATTCCGGCGCGATTCCAGAGGCATTCATCAAGTGGCCTCGTGACGTGCGGAGCTCGCTTGTAGTGCCAGGTGGTGCCTCGGACATTCTCGAGCAGTACGTCGTACTCCCATGGCTCGGCCCCGCTCACACGGAGCCAAAGGTTTCCGCACTCGTCCAAGATCGGTGTACTTCGGTTCGGAAGGATCGGAGTCAGACTGCCGGACGCGGCCCACACATCGAGACGCGATGAGACGAAGTCAACAAACTGTTCGACCTCTTCGCGCGGGACACCGAGATCGAGGTCGCCATGCTCGCGGCCCGAACCAACAAAGGCATCGATTGCCCAGCCTCCGGCGATCCACCATCGGCCGGGATAGTCGCGGAGCAGGTCGGCGGCGTCCTGCGGGGTGCGGTGCTTCCATGGTCCATACAGTCGCAGGACCTCGTCATGATCGAGCATCTCGGCAAATTACCAAAGCCCGGACACGTCCTCCTGCGTCGGCAGGCCGCGCCGATTATCGACCCGAGCCTCCAGCCGGCGAGTCATAGGTTGCTATGTGTGGCGACGTGGTCGAGTTCTGTTTTCAAACGACATCAGGTGGCAAAGCCGCCGGTAAGTGACCTGTTGGTCGGCTCGTGGCATGACGGCGCGGACCAGGTCACGCGAAGGAATCGGCGATTGCCAGCTCCGCACCACACGCGGGGCAAGTCGATACGCCAAAGTAGTAGTGAAGGTTCTCGGCCACAGTCGCCCGCCCGTGGATGTCGGCAAGGCTCGAGAGCCGAGCTTCGTGAGTTCCCTCGGTGGGCTCTGCTCCCACCACATCTCGCTTGCCCTCCGCTGTGTTCCCGCTCGTAACACTTGGCGGACTGTCATCGAACCGAAGGAGCAGCTGTGTCCCACAGCCTCCACACTCGAGTGGCGCCTCACCATCGGCGAGGTAGGCGAGAGTTCGTTGCCAGACGCCCAGGTCTTCGAAGGCTGCGAGCGTTTCGAGGCCGTAGATGAACTCGGTGTCACTCTCAGCCAGTTGCAACGCCGAGACAGCAACGTCGCGGAGGCGGGAAATTGCGGGAGCGTAGGTTGCTCGCATCACATTCGGGTTCGCCGGCCCGTCCGTGGAAGCAAGGATCGAGCCGGCCAGTTGGAGTCCAGGGATGAAGCCGCGCACCGGTTGTCGCGAACACATGTCGGCCAGGAGCGGGATGGCCGCATAGCTCGCGCTGTACACCGTTCCTTGGTGGCAGAGGTGACTCCACACGTCGTCCCACGCCGGTCCGAAGGTGACGCCGGATTGCTCGGCAGCCGCAAGCAGAGCAGGAACATGCACGGCTGAGCCGTATGCATCGTCCAATTGTGCCCAATCGGTCATTCGTCAATGGAACCACGAACGGCAGTCTCGTTTCGGCATGAGGGCCCGGATCGTGCGAAAGACCTGATTCGAGAATAGGTTTGGACCGGAACACAGATTGGATCCGGCTGCCGTGGCAGTTCCGCTTCGACGTCAGCGTTGACGCGCCTCCCGTTGTGTATTGCGACGAGGGGGTGGTTGTGTGCGAGTCCGACGGGAATCTCGCACACAACCACCCCCTCGCGCGGATCAGTTGCGGTGCGCGTGTACTTTCTCCGCGCGCACGTCGTCGGTCTCCTGCCGACCGGCAGTCCACGCGGACCACAATCGGTGATAGATGCCGCCACGAGCGAGCAGCTGGTCATGGGTGCCCTGCTCCACAACCTGACCCGAGTCCATGACGAGGATGTTGTCGGCACGTGCGGCCTGGTCCAAGCGGTGCGCAACCACCAGTGCGGAACGACCACGGGTCACTTCGTCGGCAGCATCTTCCAACGCCCCCGCCCCGGCAGAGCCGGCCTCGGCGGTTGCCTCGTCCATGATGACGACGGCCGGGTCGAGAAGCAGGACGCGAGCCAGTGCGAGCTGTTGCGCGGCCACCGGATCGAGCTGGATTCCCCGCGCACCGACCACCGTGTCGAGACCTTCGGGTAGCCGGTCGAACCACGGGCGCGCATGAACCAGATCGAGTGCCGCAAGGAGTTCTGCGTCGGTGGCATCGGGCTTGGCGAGAGTCATGTCCTGGCGCAGGGTTCCGGAGAAGACATGCACTTCCTGGCTGACCATGGCGAGACGTGCGATGCGCTCACGGTCGGACAGCGAGGACACGGGGCGGTCGTCGACGAGCACCACACCGGCATCGGGTACTCGCAGTCCCGCCACAAGCGCTGCCACCGTGGTCTTTCCGGCTCCGGATGCACCGACAATGGCGACCGTCTCGCCCGGGCCGATGGTGACGTCGATATCGCGTACCGCCCAGGAATCGCCGTAACCGAAGCTGACGGCGCGCAGCTCGACGCGACCTTGCGGAGCATCGACGCCGCTGTCGGGTACCGGCACCGGTGGATCCGTCACCACTCCCACGACACGCGCCAGCGAGGCATACCCGGACTGTACGACGTCGAGCACGCGCATGAACGTGTTCAAGGGACCGCGCAGCCGGATGATCATGAGGACCGCGCCGGTTACGGCACCTACGGTAAGGGCGCCTGTGGACACCAGGTGATATCCCATCGACAGCGCGATCGTCAACATGAGGAACTCGGCGCCGAGCATCCAGGCGTTGAGGCCGAGCATGGTGGTGCGTGCCCTGATCCCTTTGCGGACCACGCTCCACGAGGCGTTCCCGATCTCGGTGTGCATGCGGCCTTCCATCGAGAACGCACGCACTGTCGCTCGACCCCGGATGGCCTCCAGAACGCGGCGGGCGCGCTCGGCCATTGCCGCGCGTTCGTCGGCGTAGCGTCTGGGCGCCTTGCTGAGGTAGAGACGCGCGGCAAGGTAGTACACCGGCGCGACGATGACCGGGATGATCAGGAACTGCCAATCCAGCGTGAACAGGGCGATGACGGTGGCAATGACCGTGAACAACGAGGTGGAGAGCGTCGGTACGGTCTCGGTGACGGCAGCCGACAGTTCGGCGACGTCATCGGTGGACCGGCTGACGAGGTCACCTGTGCCTGCATCCTCGACTCGGTGAGTGGGCAGCCCGAGGGCGGTGCCGACCATGTCCTGGCGGAGGTTCGCGATCACCCGCTCGGACAGCCGGGCCACCAGATAGAAACCGCAGGCGCTCATGACCGCGCCGGCGATCGCCGCCGACATCAGGCCTGCGCCGATCGGCCACAGTGATTGCTGGATATCGCCCATCACCACGTCTACGATCCGGCCCATCAGCTGCGGCACCAGCACTCCGGCGTAGGCGCCGAGGCCGAGCAGCACGAGTGCGAGCAGGAACAACGGCTTCGCGTGGCGGACCCGCCCCAACTGGTGCGCTACCTCGCGCCGCACCTGACTCAGGGTGGCCAGGGGAAATCGAAGGGTGGTGTCGGCCTTGACGGGTGGGGTCGGGCTCGTCGGCGAACTCATACGGTGGCCCCTGCCAGTAGCTCCTCGGTTGTGGCCTTCAGATCCTCCGCACTCAGGTGGTTGGCAGCGACAGCGTTCCATGCAGGGGCCTCGCTGAATATCAGCGTGATCTTGCCCGCCCGGTGGCGGGACACCTGTTCGGCGATGTTCTGTTCTGTCACCGAATCCACCGCGGTGGTCGGATCCTGTAGTACGAGGAGTTCGGGGTCGAAGGCGATTGCGCGCGCCAGGGCCACGCGCTGGCGCTGACCGCCGGACAGCATCCGCCCGTTCTCGCCGACGCGCTTGCCGGGACCTTCCGGGATGTCGTTGCAGCAGGCGACGCGGAGTGCTTCCTCGGCCGTGGCCCGGTCGGGGTGGACGTTGTCGGCGACACTGCCGTCGAACAGGTCGGCCGCGTGCGGGACGACGATCACCCTGGTCCGGGGCAGCGACTCGAGTCGGGCGACCAGCTCGTGATCGGTGCCGCGGACGACGGTGAGGCCGGTCGGTAGGGTCGCCATGAACCGGGTGGCCTCGGCCGCGTCGACCTCGCTGGTGCGCTCGAAGTCTGCTCCGAGAACCTCGCGGATGCGCCGCCCGGATGCCTCGGCGGAAGCCCAGCGCGAGGCGAGGTTCCTTCCGAACATCGTCATCGGAGTGATGAGGAACTGTGTCAGGCCCACGACCGTGATGAGTTCACCGATGGTGACCTTTCCATTGAGTGCGAGCGCGCCGGTGGCGATGCCGAGGGCGGAGACGAAGATCGCTCCGGCCGCCTCGGTGGCACCGTTGAGGCTCGCCTCAGCCCCGTTGGCGCGAACGGTCTTGCGATAGGCGATGTCCGAGACCTCGTCATAGCGATTCCGGACAGTGACGATTGCGCCCAGCCCCTTGAGGATGCGCAGCCCTTGGACCACATCTGTGGCGGTCGCCGCGGCCTGCGCGATTGCGTGTTGACGTGCCACCGAACGACTCTGCAGCGGCCGGGCCACCGCGAGCGCAACGACCACGAGGAGGGGCCCGCCGATGAGGGTTGCCAGGCTCAGCCAGGGATTGATGGTGAACATCATGATGGCGCCGTAGGTGATGGCTGCAGCCTCGGCCACCGGCATGACCGTCATCATGACGATGTCACCGACCCGGTTGGTGTCGGACGACGCGATCGACAGTAAGCCGCCGGCGGTGCGCTCGCGACCGGCGAACCCACGCGGATCCTGGATGCGGTCGGTCACCATGGTGCGCAGGTCATGACTAACCAGTTGCTGACTTCGGATCAGCATGAAACGCGCAATCCAGTTCACGCCGATGGCCACCACGAAGAGGCAGCCCAGCATCAGGATCCAGAAACCCAGCCGGTGGAGTGACGAGGTGGCGATGGCTTCGTCCACGGCCTTGCCCACCACCACGGGCGTCAGACCGTTACAGACGAACGAGGCTGCCATGCCTGCCGACGCAACGAAGCTCCACGGGCGCTGGGAGAGCGCCACCTTCAGCGTCCACGCCCGCGCATCGAGCGCGGGCATCTTGGATCTGCCTCCGCCCGGCCCGGGAAGCGCCGAATAGTCGATGGCACTCTCCTGTCCAGGAGAGTGGGGGATATCAGGCATAAGGGACGATATTACTTTGTAGGCAAAGTAAAGGCTCTGGTCGCGTGCCTCAGCCGGGCGAGGGCGGCGACCGCGACGGAGCGATTCCGTCCGACCGTGGTGGTTGCGCCGGACCCGTCGAGCGGCGCCGCCCTCGAATGTGCAGTGGTTTCCGGTGCACCGTTACCGGTGAGCCGGGGTTGCCGGTCGAACGCGCCTGAACGAAGGGAGTTCAGGGACGCTCACCCGATCAGGGGAGTGCCGCGAATGCCTTCTTGGTGTCGTTGTACCAGCCCATCGCCTTGATCGGGTGCTTCCACCGCTTCTTCATCTCCTCGTGTGCCGGAACGTGATCGGTGTCGCCACTGTGAACGGACTCCCGTAGGTGACGGTCCTGCGCCTTGATGATCTCGTCGGCTGTTTCGCCGTGGAGGTCTGTGTCGCAGGGCCCTCCGAGCTCTCGGCAGGTCATGGATTTCATCGGATCTCCTTCGAATGAGGTGGGGTGTGGGGGAGGTTCAGCTGACGGCACGTCGCACGAGTGTGATGATCTGCATCTCGACGTCGTCGGTCATCTCGGTGATGGCGTAGTTTGTAGGCCACATGGCGCCGTTGTCGAGTTGCGCTTCGTCGCTGAACCCGAGAGTTGCGTAGCGAGCCTTGAATTTCGCGGCGTTCTGGAAGAAGCAGACGATCTTCCCGTCGAGTGCGTAGGCAGGCATGCCGTACCAGGTTCTCGGTGCGAGCTGCGGTGCGCTCTTTGTGACGAGTGAGTGGATTTTCTCGGCGATCTCACGATCGCGCCCCTGCATCTCGTCGATCTTGGCGAGTACGGCCTGTTCGTCCTCTGCGGCCTTCCGGTCGGCGGAGACGTGTTTCGTCGACGCGCGTGCCTCGCGCGCACGCTCTTTCATGGCCGCTCGCTCTTCGGCGGTGAATGTCTGCTGTTCGTCGGTAGTCGTGTGTCTTGTGTCGGTGCTCATCGTCGTTCCTCCCGTGTTGTTCCGCTTCCGACTCGTAACGGCACGGTTCGTGCCGTTACGGATAAGTGTGCGCTCGAGGGTTGGGTGATGTCAACGGCACGATGCGTGCCGATATCATGAGGGTATGGATGATCGAGAGCACTCGTCGCCGGAAGCGAGGGCGCCGCGGCGCCGAGGGGAAGCGCTGACCCGTCAGTTGTTGGATGTCACGCTCGGGCTTGCGACCGAGGCGGGCTACCGCGGTCTGACAATCGAAGCGGTCGCGCAGCGCGCAGGAGTCGGGAAGCACACCATCTACCGCCGCTGGTCGTCGATGCCCGAGCTGCTCCTGGACGCACTGAACCACGTGTGGATCACCGAACTCGACTACCACACGACGCGCGGCATCCGCGCGGATCTACGCGAACAGTTCCGCCGGTCTGTTCACGCTCTCTCCACACCGCCGATCGGCCCCGTCTACCGAGCGGTCATCGCCGAGGCCCAGGCCGATCCGGAACTGCGGAAGACGTTGCACGAGCGGTTCCTTGCGACAGTCGAGCAGAGGACGCTCGATCGCATCCGGCTCGCACAGCAACATGGCGAGCTCGAGTCCGGCGTAGACCTGACGATCCCCGCCGAGGTGCTCGCCGGGGCGCTCTACTATCGGCTGCTCCTGACCCCGCGACCGGTCGACGAACAGGTCATCGACGGACTCATCGACATGTTCCTCGCCGCCTACAGCGTCACCGGACAATAGCTGCGAAGGTGCGGCAGCGTCTCAATGCTCCGGAAGCGGGATCTCGCTCAGCGTCAGCCCGGTGACGAATCGTCGGAGCTCTCCTGACAGCGGATCGGTGAATTCCAGTTCCCGCGCGAGTAATTGGAGCGGCAGGGAATGGTCGTCCGGAGACTCGGGAAGTAGATCGGGATACCAACGGTCGCCCAGGATTCCGATACCGAGCGCGGCCAGATGCACCCGCAGCTGGTGCATCCGGCCAGTGTGCGGACGCAGGATCGTGTGGAGTACAGCTCGTCCGGATGCGCTCACACCGGAACCGAACACCTCGACCACGGTTTGGGAGTTGGGTTCCCGGCCGTCGTCGACGACCACTCGCAGTTCGCCCTTGCGGGCCTCGATGTGGTTCCGGAAGGTGACGGGACACGCGTGTCCTGCGAGCGTCGGCGAGCCAGCGTCCCAGCCGGGCGGTAGTGCCGAAACCGCCTCGTAAACTTTCGTGACCTGCCGCTTCTCGAACAGTGATTGGTAGGCGCCGCGTGTTGCGGGACGGGTCGAGAACATCACCAGACCGGCCGTCGCGCGGTCCAGTCGATGAATCGGCGTCAGGTCGGGGTTGTCCAGGCGGATCCGCAAGCGGACGAGTGCCGACTCACGCAGGTAGCGCCCGCCCGGAGTGGTCGGGAGGAAGTGTGGTTTGTCTATCACGACGAGGTCGTCGTCGATATGAATGATCTCTTCGTGGAACGGCACCGGATCTTCCACGGGCAGTTCGCGGTAGTACCAGATGAATCTGTGTGTGCCCAATGCGGTGCCGCGATCGATCGGAGTACCGTCGGCTCCCACGATCTCGCCGGCATCGAACCGCTGATACAGGGTGTCCGCGTCCATGTGATCGAATCTCGCAACCACGTACTCGGCGATCGTCGACCACGGACCGGTCGTCGGCACACTCAGACGTGTCGGTCCGACTCCGTTCTTGACGGGCAGCGGTGAGGGCATCGGCACGGCGCCGATTCTCCCACCGCCGTCCACGCGGATGGCCGACGGGACCGATAGCGCCGGGATTACCAGGAAGTTACGAGTTTCGTCGACGTGGCGCGCGGAACACGCCGGTCGGTTACGGTTTCGGCAGCAGATCGATTCGAAAGGTCGATAGCCATGCCGCTGTACGACTTCCGGTGCGCCGAGTGCGGTCCGTTCGACGCATCGATCCCGATGAACGACGTCGGCCCGTCCACTGCATGCCCTTCGTGCGGGCAACACGCGCCCCGCGCGATCACGGCGCCGCGTCTCGGTCGCGGCTCTTCGACCGCGATGCGCCTGCACGATGCGACGGCGCGCACGGCGTCCGAACCCGGGGTCGTATCGGGTGAACTCCCCGGTGGCCCGCGGCGTGCGCCCCGTCCGGTCTCGACCGACCCGAGGCATCGGCTGCTTCCGCGCCCTTGAACGCGCTTTGACCGAGATCGACCGACCCAGGAGGTCCAGTGCCCGACGTCGTCTTTCCGCTCGATTCGACACACCGCTTCACCGACCAGGACAAGATCGGTCACAACCGCTGGCATCCCGACATCCCGTCGGTGGCCACGGTGAAGCCGGGGGAGTCGTTCCGGGTGCACTGCCGGGAATGGTTCGACGGGGAAATTCACAACGACGACTCCGCTGACGACATCCGCAACGCGCCGCTGCACACGGTGCACGCGTTGTCGGGGCCGTTCGCGATAGAGGGCGCGAAACCCGGTGATCTCCTGGTCGTCGACATTCTCGACCTCGGCCCGATCCCACAGGAGGACTCCGGTCCGCTCGCGGGACAGGGCTGGGGCTACACCGGCATCTTCGCCGAGCCCAACGGTGGCGGCTTCCTCACCGAGCAGTTCCCCGACGCCTACAAGGCGGTCTGGGATTTCTCGGGCCAGAAGACGACGAGCCGCCACATTCCGCACGTCTCGTTCACCGGCATCGTTCACCCAGGACTGATGGGAACGGCGCCGTCGCATGATCTGCTGTCCACCTGGAACACCCGTGAAGCCGCGCTGATCGCGACCGACCCCGAACGGGTGCCCCCTCTCGCGCTACCACCGGAACCGAACGGTGCGATCCTGGGCAGCCTCACCGGGGCGGACTTCGACCGTGTCGCGGGGGAAGGCGCACGCACGGCCCCTCCCCGCGAGAACGGCGGCAACCAGGACATCAAGAATCTGACCAAAGGCAGCCGGATCTTCTATCCGGTATTCGTCGATGGCGCGAACCTGTCGGTCGGCGACCTGCACTTCTCGCAGGGCGACGGCGAGATCACCTTCTGCGGTGCCATCGAGATGGGTGGCTTCATCGATCTGCGTGTCGATCTCATCCCGGGCGGAATGGATACCTACGGGGTGAGTGAGAATGCGATCTTCATGCCGGGGACCACCGACCCCCAGTTCTCCGAATGGCTCGCTTTCTCGGGTACCTCGGTGACGCTCGACGGTGAACAGCGTTATCTCGATTCGCAATTGGCGTACCAACGGGCGTGCCTGCACGCGATCGAGTACTTGACGAAGTTCGGGTACAGCCCGGAGCAGGCGTACCTTCTCCTCGGCGCCGCACCGATCGAGGGACGGCTGTCCGGAGTCGTGGACATCCCCAATTCCTGTGCCACCGTCTATCTCCCGACCGCGATCTTCGATTTCCCGTTGTCGCCCACGGTGGACGGCCCGGTGCGGATCGATCCGGGAATCGGGGCGCCGCGTTCTCCTGCGTGAGCCTCGCGATTCCGATCGCGGCAGGATCCGTAGACGTATGGAGCGGCACTTCCACGGGGAAGACGCCGACGCCATCCCCGCCGGCCGAGTTATGTTCGTCGTATGGGTGAAATGGTCGGGAGGTTTGAGAACACGCGGTCCGAGGAGCATTTTCTGAGTGCCTTCGACAAGGCGATGACGAAGTGGCCCGATCGTGAAGATCGTTCGGTGGAGACGAGTTTCGGGTCGACCATGGTCTCGACGGTGCGCAGCTCGGGGGCCGGGGACCCCCTCGTACTCCTGCAAGGTGGGGGCAGCACCGTCGCGGTCTGGGATCGGTTCGCCGAGGCGTGGCAGTTCGACCGGCCGATCATCGCGGTGGACACCGTCTGGGATGCCGGTCGCAGCGTGCAGCGCCGGCCCGTCGCCGATGGGAGGGACGTAGCAACTTGGTTGGGAGAGACACTCTCCGGCCTGGATATCGATCGCGCGCACCTCATGGGTTACTCGTACGGTGGGTGGGTCGCGCTCAACCACGCCGTCGAAGCGTCCGAACGTCTCCTCAGCGTCACGGCGATCGAGCCGCCCGGAGCGATCGTGAGAATGCCCGTGCGTGCGTGGTCGAAGATGCTGCGAATGCTGCTCGGCGATGATGAGCAGTATCGGGCATACCTCACATGGGTGCGTGGAGGACGGCTACCGGAATCCACGATGCTCGACCTACTGATGGCTGCTCGTACCGACTTCGTGCAGCGGGGGACGCCGCGCCCGACACGGCTGACGAAGGACCAGTGGAAAGGCATCCGAACGCCCTTGATGATCATGCTCGGGGGTCGGAGTCGGCTGGTTCCGTCGATACGTGCGTCGAAGGTGGTTCGCGACGTCTCACCCCAGGCCGAGCTGCACATACTCCCTGATGCAAGCCACGCGGTGCTGGTGGATGAGCCGCAGGCGGTCATCGACCGGGTTCGCGAATTCGTCGCTCGTCACGATCGGTAGGCCTATTGCAGACGAGGTCGAGATCTGGGTAGCTGAATGTCGTGCCATTCATCGACATCGCATCGACCGTCCGCCGGACCACCCGCCGGACCACCCGCAACAACAACTGTGCCGTCGGTGCGTAGACCGAGCGTGTGAGTGGAGCCCGCCGCGACCGTGACGATGCCGTGCCACTCGTGGACGTCGCACTGCCCGTGACTGTTGTCGCCGACGGCGCGAACCCTGCCGCTCGCGAGCACGCCGACGGTGTGATGACTCCCTGCGGCCACCGATGTCACTCCGGCCCATTCGTCTACGTCGCACGCACCCGACTTACGTTGCCCGGCAGCGAGAACGGTTCCGTCGGTTCTCAGACCGACGGTATGGAGGTATCCCGCGGTGATCGCGGTGAGGTTTCGCCAGTCGTCCATCTCGCACTGTCCGAATCGATTGTTGCCCGTGGCGACGGCAGTACCGTCGTTCCGGACGCCGACGGAATGCCAGTCACCGGCGGCGACGTCGACGACCTCGCGCCAGGAGTCGACATCGCACTGCAGTTCGTTGTTGCGGCCGGCGGCCACGACTGTGCCGTCTGCCCGCACTCCGAGCGTGCGGCGCCAGCCTGCAGCGACCGCGACGATTTCGTGCCATGTGCCCACGTTGCACTGTCCGTCGCCGTTCCACCCCGTCGCCATGACCGTCCCGTCGGACCGCAGGCCGATGGTGTGAGACCTTCCTGTGTTCCGGGCGGTGTGCACATTCCCGGCAGCCACTGCGACGATGTTCCGCCATCCGGGAACGTCGCACTCGCCGGCAGAGCCGTTTCCTACAGCGACGACGGTTCCATCGGTGTGGAGTCCAACGGAATGACGTCTCCCTGCGGCGATCGGTGAATGCAGGCCGGTGATCATGCCGTGACGCTATCCGGACGATGCGTGAACTGTCCGTTCAACGGCGCAGAACACCTCGATGATCCGAAATGGGGCAGGGTACGACACAATGGTCGCGAACCGATCGAAGAGGAGCGATTCATGTTGAGCACCATGCAAGACGCACCCTTGTCCATCGCGCAGATTCTGCGCCACGGCAGCTCCGTTCACAGCGAAGCGGAGGTGGTGACCTGGACCGATTCCGGTGCGCGCCGGCGTAGCTACGCCGAGGTCGGCGACCGTTGCGCGCAGCTTGCGCACGCTCTACGCGGGCTCGGCGTGAACGGGGACGAGCGTGTCGCGACGTTCATGTGGAACAATGCCGAGCACCTCGAGGCGTACCTCGCGATACCGGCGATGGGCGCGGTCCTGCACACTCTCAACATCCGCCTGTTCCCGGAACAGCTGATTCACGTCGCCAACCACGCCGAAGACCACGTGATCATCGTCGATCCGACTCTCGTGCCTCTGCTCGCGCCGCAGCTCCCGCAGCTGACGACCGTCAAACACGTGGTCGTCACCGGCGACTCGACCGCCGGTCTCGAGGTTCCCGACGGTGTGCAGCTGCATACCTACGAAGGGCTCATCGCCGACCAGCCGACCACCTTCGACTGGCCCGAAGTGGACGAACGGTCTGCGGCCGCGATGTGCTACACATCCGGGACCACCGGGGACCCGAAGGGTGTCGCATACTCGCACCGCTCGATCTACCTGCATTCGATGCAGGTGTGCACGACCGAGGGGCCTGCCCTTCGGCAGGGCGACCGGGCGCTGGCGGTGGTTCCGCAGTTCCACGCCATGTCGTGGGGTCTGCCGTATGCGGCGTTCATGATCGGTGCGTCGCTCATCATGCCGGATCGTTTCCTGCAGCCTGAGCCGCTCGCCGCGCTCATCGCCGCTGAGCGCCCGACCTTCGCTGCCGCTGTCCCGACGATCTGGCTCGGACTGCACCAGTATCTCGAGGAGCATCCGCAGGACATCTCCTTCATGAAGGAGGTGCTGATCGGTGGATCGGCGGTTCCGCCGTCGCTCATGCACGCGTTCGAGACGGACCACGACGTGCAGGTCCTGCACGCTTGGGGAATGACCGAGACGTCGCCGCTGGGTTCGGTGGCGCGACCGCCGGTGAGTGCCGAGGGCGACGAGCGGTGGCGCTACCGGTACACGCAGGGACGATTCCCGGCGTCGGTGCAGGCCCGTCTCGTCGGTGATGACGACGTGGTGGTTCCGAACGACGGCGTGAGCATCGGTGAACTCGAGGTTCGCGGGCCGTGGATCACAGCCTCCTATTACGGTGTCGAGGCACCCGACAAGTTCCACGACGGGTGGTTGCGCACGGGCGATGTCGGAACCATCACTCCGGACGGCTATCTCACGTTGACGGATCGCACGAAGGACATCATCAAGTCCGGAGGCGAGTGGATTTCCTCGGTCGATCTGGAGAACGCGGTCATGGGGCACCCGGATGTCCTCGAAGCAGCGGTGATCGGTGTGCCCGACGACAAGTGGGACGAACGTCCGTTGGTCGCGGTGGTGCTTCGTGCCGGGGCCACTGCCACAGTCGATTCGCTGCGCGAGTTCCTGTCGGACAAGGTCGCCAAGTGGCAGATTCCAGAGAACTGGACCGTCGTCAGCGAGGTTCCCAAAACCAGTGTCGGCAAGTTCGACAAGAAGCGCTTGCGGTCGCAGTACCACGACGGTGGGCTGGACATCACCCGGATCTGACGCGGACCCGCAGGGCCTGCCGCACCGTCAGCGGTGCGGCAGGCCCTGCGCCGTCAGTTCACGGACGAACCCGAGCGCCCCTTCCACCAGAACCACGCCGCAGTGACGATGACCGCGCCGGCGATGGAGCCGATGATGCCGCTGGGACGGAAATCGATGCCGTCCCCTGCGAGCAGACTGATGAGCAGACCGCCGACGAACGAACCGCCGACTCCTGCAGCAAACGCCAATGTCCAATCGATTCCCGACGCGGACTTGCCCAGAATGAGCTGTGCACCTGCGCCGACGAGAATTCCGAACAGGATGATCCCGATGATCAGCATTGCCGGAGTATATGCAGGGGATTCATTCCGACGTGGCGATTCTCGACGGGACCTCGACTACGGCACCTGGAATGTGGCGATGCCGGGGGTGGTCGGTCCGGCCACCGTCGAGGCCAGGAGGACGGCGACCTGCCCCGCGCCGGTGTCGATGGTGGCGAATGCCGGAATACCGTTCAACCCGTCCGACAGGCGGGCAGAGCCGGATTCTCCGGTCGACAGGTTCACCCATTGCACATCCGCGGAGAGGAGACAGCCCCAACCGTCCTCCTTCCCGCCGGTGATCGTCACGACGCCCGGCTCGTCGCCGACCACCGCGACGCAGCGGACCGACGGAGCATCGAAGCTTCCGTTCGGATTCCCGTAGGGCGCCGGATCGATCTGGAACGGAATGGTCGCGGAGGCCGAAGCCACCCCTGCCGTGAACAGTGCAGATGCAGCGATAGTGGTGGCGAAGACTCCGGCGGCGCGCATCAGGCGCATATGCGACCTCACTTGTCGGTTTTCCGGTTCACCATTTCGGTGATCCAGATGGGTGCGAACGGTGACGTACAACCCCGGGAAGTCGGATAGTCCTCGAGGACTTTCAAACGGTTGCCGATATCGAGGGCCCGGGCGCGATACTCGGGGTGCTCGATCCCGATCTGGGCCAGGCAGGTGTTCATGGCCCACTGCAAGCGTTCCGGGGCATCCTTCATCTGCGCTTCGATGGTGTCGAGCAGGCCGGCGAGATCGAGACTCTCGGGTTTCTTCACGACTCGTTCGGAGGTCAGGGCCCAACCCGCGCTTGCCACGACCGGATCCGGATCGTCGAACCACAGGACGCGCAACTCGTCGGCGTGCGGGCTCTTCTTCACGATGTAGTTGACCAGCCAATCCTGGACTTTGGGGAGGCGTGCTTCCCGCAACATTGTGTCCAGGGCGTCGCGCGTGAACGCTTTCGGCCGGCTGATGAGGATTGCGAGCAGTCTCGCAGCGCTGTCGCCTGTCTCCCAGAGTTGCTCGGCGAGGTCCTGCTGGACCTTCAGTCTCTTGGCGATCGCGCGCAGCTGTCCGAGGTTGACCCCGTGGTTGTCGCCGTGCTTGACGTTGACCTCACGGATCTTCGGGTCTTCGAGCTCTGCCAGTTCGGCCATCAGCTCCGTCACTGTCGGCGGTTTCACCGTGGTTCCGGCCACCGTTCGCTCCGTTCTTCCCTGGTTCGGAAATCACACTACGTGCGTTGATCACCCGTTGATCCCGTTACGCTGCCACCGGCCGCTCAGTGGTCTATGAGGCCCAGTGGTCTCTAGGGCCGAGTGTTCGCTGACGCACTGTTGCCGTGCAGATGCGCGCGCTCTCCGTTGTGATCGAGAATGGTGAGAATTTCGACGACACCATCATGGGCACTGATCGCGTGCGGCGTCATCGTCGAGAACTCCGCGGCATTGCCCTCCTGGATGAGGATGGTGCGCTCGCCGAGTTGGAGGCGAGCTGTGCCGCTGAGGACCGTGAACCATTCGTGCCCGGGGTGGACCGGCAACGTGTCGGTGGGGCGGGGGTCTTCGTTGGTGATGCGCATCTTCGCGATGGTCACTCCGTTCAGGGAACGTTCGCGGGAGAGCAGCCAGGTGGTGAAGCCGGGGGTGTCGTGCGGTTGCGGCCTGATCACCACATCCTGGTCGTCATCGGATTGGACCAGGTGATCGATCGTGGTGTCGAGTGCGCGCGCGATCGGGACGAGCTGATCCAATGCGATTCTGCGACGGCCGGTTTCGATGCGACTCAGGTTCGAAGGACTGATGTGGCAGCGGGCTGCCAGCGCATCGAGTGTCCATCCACGTGCGAGTCGCAGACTTCGGATGCGCTGCCGGACGACCTGGTCCAGATCGACGTCTTCTTGCTCCATGGGCAAAATGATATGCCGAATATGCATTGATCGCTATAGCGTGGAGGAATGCATCAGCACAGTCATCATCACGCGCACAGGCACAGCGACTCCCCGGCAGACCTGCTGGATCTCGATGCCGAGGTCCATCGCGAGTACCTGGAAGGCGTGGTCGACTGGATCGCCGATCGGGTCGATCCCCGCATCATCGTCGACGTGGGGGCCGGGACGGGGACAGGTACGCGCGTTCTCGCCGCACGATTCCCCGAAGCAGAGGTGATCGCCGTCGATCGGTCGCCGGACATGCTGGCCCGGGTCCGCGACACAGCCGGTCGGCACGGATTTCAGGACCGAGTGAAGACTGTCGAGGCAGATCTGGACGCCGGTTGGCCGGCAGTCGACTCGGCCGATCTCGTGTGGGCGGCATTGTCGCTGCACCACGTTCAGGAACCCGATGCTTTCCTGCAGCAACTCCACGACTCGCTGAATCCCGGAGCGCTCCTGGTGGTCCTCGAAATTGAATCTCAACCGCGATTCCTTCCCGACGAGATCGGGATCGGCACACCAGGGCTCGAGACGCGCGCTCACGCGCTCGCGGGTGAACGCGGGTGGAACAATTATCCGGACTGGAGCGAGGACCTCGAACGTGCGGGCTTCGAGCTCGAAGCTGTGCGCCGCACCGAGATCGACCTCGACGGTACCACGCCGACCGCACGAACCTACGCCCGCACGGTGTTGAGCAAGCTTCGAGTCGGACTCGAAAGCAGCCTGTCTGCAGACGATCTCGACACTCTGGCGGAGTTGACCGCAGAGCGCGGCCCCCACACGGTGCTGAGCAGAAACGACCTGAGAGTCCGCGGGTACCGAACCGTATGGGCAGCAAGAAAACTCGACCGAGGAGCAAACTGATGAGTTCGACCACCGGCCTGCCGGCCATTGCACACTACGACGTTGCGGTGATCGGGGGTGGCGCAGCAGGGTTGAGTGCTGCGACCGCGCTCGCCCGCTCGCGACGCTCGGTGCTCGTCGTCGACGCAGGAGAACCGCGCAACGGCCCGGCCGAAGGCGCGCACAATGTCCTCGGTCAGGACGGTGTTCCACCACTCGACCTGCTGGCGGCCGGCCGCAAGGAAGCGATCGGTTATGGCGCAGAGTTACGTGTCGACACCGCGATAGCGGCGCGACGCGAGGGTGATGCGTTCGAGGTGGACCTCGAGGGCAGCGGAACCGTCCGGGCGCGCCGGCTCGTCCTGGCATCGGGACTCGTCGACGAACTTCCCGACCTGCCCGGCGTGAAGGAGATGTGGGGCAAGAAGGTGCTTCACTGCCCTTACTGCCACGGATGGGAAGTGCGCGATCAGCGGATCGGCGTGATCGGGTCGAGCCCGATGAGTGTCCACCAGGCACTGCTGTTCCGGCAGCTCACCGCCGACGTCACTCTGTTCACCCACGCGATGCCGGAGCTCGACACCGACGCGACCGAACAGCTTGCGGCACGACAGATCCGCGTCGTCGCCACGCCCGTTTCGGGACTCCGGGACGAGGGCGATACCGGTGTCGCCGTCGTACTCGACGGCGCTCCGGAGGCCGAGCTCGACGCGGTGGTGGTTGCCCCACGATTCCACGCCCGGGCAGACCTGTACGAACAGCTCGGCGGAACCATGACCGAACACCCGCTCGGAGCATTCATCGATTCTGATCCGATGGGCAAGACCGAAGTCCCCGGAGTCTGGGCTGCAGGCAATGCGAGTGACCTGTCGGCGATGGTGATGGTGGCATCGGGAGCAGGTGTGATGGCCGGTGCCGCGGTGAATGCAGATCTCGTCATGGAAGATGTTGCTGCCGCGGTAGATGCGCGCGCCGGACGGTGACGAGCCGGCTCATGATTCGCTCGATGTCGTGGGGGAGGAGGGCGCCGTCGCTGAACGCGTCCAAGGGGACCGTCGAGATGAACGTGGTGGTGATGTCGCGGTCGTAGAGCACGTCGACGACGTTCGCGAAACGTTGGGACGGTTCCCGGCCTGCGCTACGTAGGTCGGGGATCTCGCTGATGACCCAATGCCCGAACCGCTCGGCCAGGGCGAGATAGTCCGCCGGCGCGGTGGTGTCGACACACAGGTCGGAGAAGTCGATCCAGAGTGCCGCGCCGGCACCACGCCGGAGACGGATGGGGTGGCCGGTCGGTGCAACTGTCACCGCTTCGTCCGGTTGGGGGCGCGGAGGTGCGGAGTCCGGCGCGATCCACGAGCCGGCAGCAAACCCGGTGCCGTGACTCGACACGGTGCGGTAGTCGACGGGACCGTCGACCGCCACGACGGTCAGATGCTGTTCGATCAACTCGATGGTCGGCACGAAGTCGTCATGGAACAACGGATTCGGCATGAGGGATCGCGGTGGATAGTTCGACGTCAGGACGACGGTGACGCCATGGCTCAGGAGTGCGGGCAGCAGACGTGAGAGAAACTTGCCGTCGGCAGGATCGTGGACGTGGAATTCGTCGAAGCACACCACATCCACTCCGTCGAGCAGTTCGTCCAGCGCGGCGGCGAGGTTGTTTCGGTGGCTCCGGATGGCGGAGTGCAGGTTCCGGAAGAACTCGTGGAAGTGGACCCGACGCTTGCGGTGGGTGGGCAGTGCATCGAAGTACATCGACACCAGTCGGCTCTTGCCGCGTCCGACCGGCCCCCACAGGTACACGCCGCCTTCGACGGACGAGAGTTCGCGTGCGGCCTGTCGCTGCGCTGCATCCAGGGTGATTCCGAGTTTCTGTGCGGCGGAATCGAATGCCTCAGGCCCTACCCGGTGAAGTCGGGCTGTTCGAGCTGTCCGGCGGAACCATCCCATGACCGATACTCTACTATCGTAGAGCCTGGGAGGATGGAGACATGCCTCACCGCTCTTCGCGCCGCGACCTCATCTGTGACGCTGCCCTGGATCTCGTCGCAGAGGGCGGAAATCACGCGCTCACACACCGGGGTGTCGACACCCGGCTCGAACTCGCGCCCGGGTCCACTTCGTACTACTACCGAACCCGCCAGTCCTTGGTCGCCGCCGCGATCGCCCACCTGGCACGGCGTTCGAGCGAATCCTTCCGTGCCGCGTTGCCCGAAGCGCCGCCCCGGTCGGTCGACGAGGCCAGTGCGCTGATCACCGACCAACTCGACACACTCATCGTGGACCGGCGCCGAGATGTTCTCGCCAGGTACTCGTTGGCGGTCGACGCATCCGGAAACGACGAATTGCGTGCAGCGCTGGCGGCGTGCCTCTTCTCACGTCCCGCCGCAACTGCTCTGATGGATTCACTGGGAGCCGGGGATCCGGACGGCGCGGCGCGTGACCTGATCACTCTGCTCGAAGGAATGGTATTCGATCTCACGTACGGGTCGCGGGCGCTTGCTGCCGACGCCCGGTTCGCCGAACATCGGAATTCGGTGCAGCGGGCCATCGCGCTCTGGATCGGAGCGCTCTGTCACCGATCGTCCTAGCATCGGACCATGACCACAGCGCGACAGGTGCGAAAAGCAGCGCTCTACCTCCCAGAGGTGGAGGAAGAGACACGGTCTGCAACGATCACCTTTTCGGTGCGGGGCAAGGGTTTCGTTTCGATCGCCGACGGCGGTGTCGTCCAGTTCCGGCTCCCCGAGGAGATGATTGTCGATGCGCTGGAACGCCATCCGTCGGGTGAGCGGCTCGTGCAGCGGGGCTCTGTGATCGGATTTCGGATGCCGCTCGCAGAGATCAACGGGCAGGACCTCAACGGGTTGGTGCGTCAGGCGTGGATTTTCCGGGCCCCGAAACGGCTGGCCGCCGCACCGGTCGAAGCCGACACGGGAACATTGCCGTCCCACAGCGACCTGCCCACATCCATCGGGAAGCCCGCGACACGCGCCCTGCTCGGCGCTGGGGTGGTGACGCTCGACGATGTCGCAGCCAGTTCGAAGGCCGAGCTCGCAGCGCTCCACGGTGTGGGTCCGAAAGCGCTGCGGATCCTCGCGGAAGTGCTTCAGGAGCGAGGTCGGGGTTTCGTGTCCTGAATGTCATCTACCGGCATTCGGACGTATCGCCTGCCATGATCGAGTGGCGTGGGTTACGAACCCCCACAAGGTCGGACTCACGACAGGGAGACTGCGATGACAGCCGAGCGAACGGCGGTTCGACGTCCGCGACGGCACATGCTGAGGTGGATCGTGCTCGTGCTCGCGTTGGTACTGGTGATCGCGGTGGCCGCGTTCGTGCTGAGTCCGACTCCCGGTGCTCTCGTCGTCCGGGCTGTGTTCCATCGAGATGCCGACAGGCTGACGACGAATCTCGCGGAGGGTGCGCCGAAAACCGATCTCGTCGCCGACGTCGCGTACCGGAGCGCCGACCCCGACGCGTACCTCGACGTCTATACGCCGACGGGGACGACGGAAGCGCTTCCCACGATCGTCTGGACCCACGGCGGCGCGTGGATCTCCGGGAATCGCAAGAACTACGCCGGGTACTACCAGCGGCTGGCCGACGCCGGATTCACGGTGGTGTCCGTCGGATACTCGCTCGCGCCGGAACACCGCTACCCGACCGCGATCCACCAGTTCAACGACGCCCATGCATACCTGCTTGCCCACGCCGAGGACCTTCATATCGACCCGGACCGGATCGTGCTCGCCGGTGACTCCGCGGGCGCTCAGCTCTCGGCACAACTCGCCGCAGCGATCACGACGCCCACCTATGCCCAGGAGCTCGCGCTGGAACCGGCGCTGCCTGCGAGTGCACTACGTGGTGTGGTGCTCAATTGCGGCATCTACGACGTCCCTGCGATGGACGGTGCGGGTGGACTGATCGGGTGGGGAGTCCAGCAGGCGTTGTGGGCGTATACCGGCGACCGTGACTTCGCGGAGTCCGAAGCAGCGCGGCAGATGTCCAGTCTGTTCGTCGTCACGGAGGACTTCCCGCCGGCATTCATCAACGGCGGCAACGCCGATCCGCTCACCGACAGGCAGTCGAAACCCCTGGCCGCCAAGTTGTCCGACCTCGGCGTCACGGTCGACGAGTTGTTCTACCCCGACGACCACACCCCTGAACTGGGACACGAGTACCAATTCGACCTCTCGCTTCAGGACGCCCGCGACGCCCTCGACCGCACGATCACATTCGTCCGGAAGGTGACGGCATAACCGTCACGCGGCGGGGATCGTCAGGATCTGCGCGGCGTCCTCGGTGATCGCGATGGTGTGCTCGCTGTGCGCGGTGCGTGATCCGTCCGCCGACCTGATGGTCCAGCCGTCCGGGTCGTACACGATCTTGTCGGTTCCCGCTGCGAACCACGGTTCGAGCGCGAGGGTCAGACCCGGCCGGAGAATCAGGCCCCGTCCTGCTCTGCCCGTGTTGGATACGTGTGGATCCTCATGCATGGTGCGTCCGAGGCCGTGCCCACCGAACTCGGTGTTGACCGGATAGCCGTATTCGGCCGCGACCGCGCCGATGGCAGCGGAGATGTCGCCCAGTCTGTTGCCGGGCCGTGCGGCGGCAATGCCTGCGTCGAGCGCCTGCCGTGTTGCGTCGATCAACCGGAGGTCTTCGCCCCGCGGAGTTCCGACGACGATGCTGCGCGCCGAATCGGCGACCCAGCCGTCTATGGAGACCGCGATGTCCATACTGAGGAGATCGCCATCGCGCAACGTGTAGTCGTGGGGGAGTCCATGCAGCACGGCGTCGTTGACAGAGAGGCAGATGACGTTCCGGAACGGGCCTCGCCCGAACGAGGGTGAGTAGTCCCAGTAGCAGGACACCGCGTCACGCTTCGCGATGAGCTCGCGGGCTCGATCCTCGAGATCGAGGAGGTTCACGCCGGGCTCGGCCCGGTTCGAGAGGTCGGTGAGCAGGTCGGCGATGAATGCGCCGGTAACGCGCATTGCGGCAACTTCTCCCGGGGTTTTGAGTTCGAGCATCCGTAGTCCTTCGTGTGGGTGACACCAAACTTTATCGGTATTTTAATACCAGTCGGTGTAGAGTCGTGCGTATGGTTCGTCTCCCGCTCACCCCGGAGCAGCTCGCCGCCGGACGACGCCTCGGTGGCCGTCTGCGCGCCGCGCGTGGCGCGCGCACCCTCGCCGAAGTCGCCGGTGAGGCGGGAATCTCGCCCGAAACTCTCCGCAAGATCGAAGCGGGCCGGATGGCGACCCCCGCTTTTGCGACCGTTGCCGCATTGGCGCAGGTCCTCGCGGTTTCCCTAGACGAACTCGCGGTACTCGCGCTCACTGTTCCGGGCGAGGAATCGGTCCGGCCGACCGGGTAGAACCCGGCCATTCGTGTTTGAACAGCGCTGCGCCGGGGTACACGCCTCCTCGAACCCTAGGTCGTATGAGTCGGAAATGGGGACGAAGCGATGGTCACGGCAACACCCGTACGGATCGATACCGCGAGTCGAGAGCAGGCTCTGACCGAGGGCAGGGCGGCGGGAGTGGTTCTCCTGGTGATCATGGTCGTGCTCGGTGGTCTTGCGGTGGCCTTCGCTGCAGATTCTCCGCTGCTCGGCGCTGCAGCGGCTGCTGCAATGGGTGTCGGTGCGCCTGTCCTCGCCGCGCTGTTGTGATCTCTTTCGAGTACGGTGAGCAGGCAGCGCGCGGGCCGGTGATCGAAGCGGTGATCCCGTAGCGGACCTGTGATGTCGGCGGGTTATTGTTCCCGCCATGTCGAAAGCATTCACCTTCACCACCGAATTCGAGCACGGCGTCGACGCGATGCACGCCGCGCTGACCAGCGAGGACTTTTGGAAGAGCCGCGGCGGAGCAGACGCCGAAGGTAGCTCGATCGCCGTGACCGCCCCGGCCGGACCCGGAACGATTCGTGTCGAGATCACCGGCCGGATGGATCCTGCAGGGCTGCCTGCAGTCGTTCGCGGGGTTCTTCGCGGCCCCCTGGAAATGACCCGGACGGACGAATGGGGTGCGCTGGACGGTGGTGGCGCGCAGGGTGCGATGGCCGGAGGGTCCTCCAGCCTTCCCGTCACCATCTCGGGGCGCTCCGAACTGCGCCCCTCGGCGTCGGGCGGATCGGTCGTCGTGGTCACCGGTGAAGTCGGAGTCAAGATTCCGGTCGTCGGCGGTCAGGTCGAAGGTCTCGTCGTCCAGATGGTCGAGAGCATCGTCAAGGGCGATGAGAAGGAGCTGAACGACTGGCTCGCCGCGCACTGACGCCGAGGGGGGTCGCTCGGGCGACCCCACCACGTCGGGTCTCGTCGCCTGCCCGGCTGCGAGACCATACGGCATTGTGATCTGCGACACGCCGTTACCGGTCGTTGCGGGTGTGGCGTAGTGCGAGCAGTATGCGGGCCATGTCGGCACCGTGGGATGACGATGGCGGCTTCGCTTGGGAGCAACGCGAAGCCGGGCACACCTGGGAGCAGATCGGCGCCGAGCTCGGATGCCCCGCTCATGTGGCGCGCGAACTCGGAGAGCGGTACCACGCGGAATTCACGGCGTCGGCACTGCGCGATCAGCTCCCGTTGTTCGACCTCTCCGGTGGAGGTGGTCCCGAATGACGTGATCCCAGGGGCGGAAATGGGTATTGTCCCGGATGTCTCCCGAGCTGTCGCCGCGCACAATCGACATCGAGAATCTCCGGCAGCCGAAGGAGCTCGCCATGTCGAAACTGCGAAATATGTTGTCTACGTGCCTTATCGGAACATCCGTGCTCCTCGTCGGTGTTGCGACCGCAGGCGCGGCGCCGCCGTCTGCGGCGCAGGAACTCGCCTCCGACCTCCAGGCGATCGAAGACCTGCGGGTGCGCCAGCACGACGCGTGGAAGAACGGTGACGGTGCCGCATACGCTGCGATCCACACACACGACGCCGACGTGGTGACCTTCAGCGGCGATCTGCTGCACGGGCACGACGAGATCGCGTCGGGTATGCAGTACTTCTTCGACACCTATGTCGGCGGCACCGAACTGAAGGAAGTCTCGGAGAACATTGCCTTCCCCCGACCGGACGTGGCGATCATCATCCGCACCGGGTGCGTTCTCTGGAACGGCGACACGGAGTGCACCGACGAGGCGTTGTCGCGTAATTCGAGCGTCGCGCTGAAGACGGATGGACAATGGCTGATCCGCTCGTTCCAGAACACCCGTCTCGATCCGCTCCTGCCCCGATGAGCCCAGTTCGTTGCGAGTTCACCTGATCATCACCGGGCGGTGACCGTGTTGATGCATTACCCGGCGACCATCGAATACATGCAGGCACTTGTGCCCGACTCGCTGTTCGGTTTCCTCCAGGAAAGTGGCTTGGCCACATCCGGAGGTGAGGCGGCGGCGCTTCTCATGGAAGGCGCCGTGTGCGTCAACCATCTTCCTGTGCGGAATCCACGGAAGCGGCTGCAGACCGGAGATGTCGTGGCGGTGTCGGGCAGCGGTGTCGTCGCGGTGTTCGGTGCGAAGCCCTTGGCCTCCAGGAATGCAAGGGAGTTCTGAAGACAACGCAGTTCTGAAGGCAACGCAGCTCTGAAGAACGTTCGGACATGCGCAGGTCGGCGATTGTCGGCTCGGTGTGGTAAGCCGTAGCCGACGGATCGAACGACCCACGAGGGGGACCCACGCGTGCTCAGACTGCATCGTGCCGAGCGCACCGACACCCTGGCCGATGCACTCGCCGAACTTCTGTCCGTCCCGCCTGCCGATCCGTTCGCCCGCGAGATCGTCGCCGTACCGGCTCGAGGTGTCGAGCGGTGGCTCACCCAGCGGTTGTCGACGGTGCTCGGGGCCGTCGCCGGCGATGGGGTCGCTGCGAACATCGACTTCCCATCTCCGTCCCGTCTCGTCGACGAGGTACTCTCCGCTGCCGCGGACACCACCGCAGACGACGACCCTTGGCATCCGTCCCGCGTGTTGTGGGCGTTGCTCGACGTCATCGACGAGAACCTCGGCCGACCGTGGTGCGCAGCGCTCACCCGACACCTCGGCCACCGCACCGACGATCACCGGGCCGGCCGTCGCTACGCCACCGCCGAACACTTCCGCGACCTGCTGCGCAGCTACGGGCAGCACCGGCCACGAATGCTCACCGATTGGGCTGCAGGACACGACACCGACGGCACCGGGGCCATGCTCGACGAACACCTGCGCTGGCAGGCCGAACTGTGGCGCCGCCTGCGCGACCGCATCGGTGTCGACAGTCCCGCGCAGCGGCTCGACGAGGTGTGCGAACGGCTGCGCGCCGAGCCCGGAATCGTCGACCTGCCGGATCGGGTGTCGCTGTTCGGGCCCACCCGTCTAGACCGGGTGCAACTCGAAGTACTGGCGGCCCTGGGTGCCCGGCGAGACGTGCACCTGTGGCTGCCGCACGCGAGTCCTCGGATGTGGGCGAACCTCTCCGGCCGCGAGCAGGTTTCGCGGCGCGCGGACGATGGCAGGGTAGACCTCGTCGGCCATCCCCTTCTGGCGGCGCTTGCCCGTGACGTCCGCGAACTTCAGTGCGGGTTGTCCGAGCTCGGTGCAGTCGAGCAACAACACGAGGTACCTGCGCCCCCCGCCACGCTGCTCGGCAGGATCCAGGCGGACATCCGGGCCGACCGCGCTCCGCAGGTGGCCTGCGCCGAGGCCGACGGCACTATGCAGATACACGCGTGTCACGGCCCGACCCGCCAGGTCGAGGTGCTTCGCGAATGCCTCCTGCACCTGTTCGAGAACGATCCGACCCTCGAACCTCGCGAGGTCATCGTCATGTGCCCGGACGTCGAGACCTACGCTCCGCTCGTCGCTGCGTCGTTCGGTCAGGACATCGGCGGGCATCCCGGACACGATCTGAGAGTCCGGCTGGCCGACCGCGGGTTGCGTCGTACCAACCCCGTGCTGTCCGTCGTTTCGGCACTGCTCGATCTCGCAGATGCACGCGTCACCGCGGGCGATGCGCTCGACCTCGCTGCGTCGGCACCGGTGCGGCGCATGTTCTCGTTCGACGACGACGATCTGGAGCGGTTGCAGGAATGGACTGCCGAGTCGGGCGCCCGCTGGGGGCTGGGCAAGAGGCAACGCAGCGCGTTCGGACTCGCCGACTTCCCGCAGAACACCTTCGGCACGGCGCTGGACCGAGTACTTCTCGGAGTCGCCGCCGACGGATCCGACAGCGAATGGCTGGCGCTTGCAATGCCACTCGATGACGTCGAGAGCAACGACATCGATCTCGCGGGACGGTTCGCCGAATACATCGACCGGCTCGACAAAGCGTTGTGGGTTCTGCGCCGACCCCAGGACGCAGCGCGGTGGGCGGACGCGCTCACGCACGCACTCGACCTACTTGTCGATGTTCCGGTCGCCGACGCATGGCAACGCGCGCAAGCACATCGCGAAATCGGCGCCGCTGTCGAACACAGCGGGGCCGCCGAGCTGCGACTGGCCGATGTGCGCGCTATGCTCGCCGGTCGGTTGGCGGGCCGTCCCACTCGCGCGAACTTCCGCACCGGCGAGCTCACGGTGTGCACCATGGTGCCGATGCGTTCGGTGCCGCATCGGGTGGTGGTGTTGCTGGGCCTCGACGACGACGTCTTCCCCCGCACCGCCCACATCGACGGCGACAATGTGCTCACCCAGAATCCCCGCATCGGCGAACGTGATCCTCGAAGCGAGGACCGGCAGTTGTTGCTCGACGCGATCATGTCGGCGGAAGAGAAGGTGCTGCTGTTCTACACCGGCGCGGATCCGGTCACCGGTGCGGCACGGCCACCCGCGATTCCACTCACCGAGGTGCGCGATGTCGTTGCCACGATGATCGGCGACGCGACGCAGGTGGTCCGCCGTCACCCGCTGCAGCCGTTCGACGCCCGGAACTTCCTGCCCGATGCGCCGTTCAGTTTCGACGAGACGGCGCTCGCCGGTGCCCGGGCGGCACAGAGCCCGAGCACGGGGGATGCGGCCCCCGCGCTCGCGCAGGTCTTCCTCGCCCCGCCCGAACAGCGGGCCGATATCGACCTCGGCGACCTCGTCTCGTATCTCGCGCATCCTGCCCAGGGGTTCCTGCGGCAACGCCTCGGTATCCGGATCCCCGAACCGGACGAAGGCACGACCGACGCGCTCGACGTCGACCTCGATCCGCTGGCCCGCTGGAACCTCGGCGACCGGATGCTCGAATCCCGCCTCGGCGGTGTCTCTGCAGCCGACTTCCGGGCCGCGGAGTGGCGCCGAGGGACGCTCCCGCCGTACGCGCTGGGCGAGAGGGCGCTCGACGACGTCACCCATGCGGTGGAAAGCCTCGTCTCCGCGTGCGCACCGGTACACAGCGGAAGACCCACGACCATCGACGTGATGGTCGATCTCGGCAACGGCCGACGGCTCACCGGCACGATCGGCGGCGTCCATGGCAACGTGATCGGCCGCAGCATCTTCTCGAAGTTGTCTGCCAAACATCGGATCACGGCCTGGATCCAGCTCTTGGCTGTCGCTGCTTCCGGTCGTGACGAAGGGTGGCAGGCCGTGACCACCGGTCGCGGCCGCGGGCGCATGCCTGCATGGCGTTCGACGATGATCGCGCCCGGCAACGCCCACGACCTGCTCCTGCAACTCGTCGATCTCCGCGACCGCGGCCTGGGCGCGGTGCTGCCGCTGACAACGGGGGCAGCCGCCGCGTATGCGGAGCAACGCGCGCGCGGTGGCTCCATCGACATGGCACTCGAATCCGCCGGAAACGAATTCGGAGGAAAGTTCGGCGACGGGAAGGACCGGCACGTGCAGTACCTGTACGGCAGCGGTGTCGGGTTCGGTGAGCTCACCGCAGCAGAACCGCTCGCCGACGAACGCACCTGGTTCGACGACCCGACCCGGTTCGGGGTGCTGTCCCGCCGGTTGTGGGCACCGCTGCTGGCGGCGGAGAAGCAGGGACGTCCGTGATGGGAAGTGGCAGCGTGACCGAAGGCGTAGTACCCGGTACGGCAACAGGATTCGACCTTCTGGGAGAGCTCCCGACGGGGACGACGGTCCTCGAGGCGTCGGCAGGGACCGGGAAGACCTACGCGATCGTGGGTCTCGCGACCCGATACGTCGCGGAAGGCCTCGTCGACCTGTCCGAACTCCTGCTCGTCACGTTCAGCCGTGCAGCAACGCAAGAACTCCGGGAACGGACCCGCGCCCGGTTCGCCGAGGTTGTGGACGCTCTCGCCGATCCCGAGGCTGCCGCAACAGACAGCGACCAGCTCATCCGGTACCTGGCCGCTCACGACATCGCCGGTCGTCGTACCCGCCTCCGGCAGGCCCTGTCGGACTTCGACGCCGCGACCATCGCCACGACTCATGGGTTCTGTCAGCGGATGCTCGACGAACTCGGCATCGCCGGCGAGCGCGAACCCGATGTCACTGTGGTGGAGGATGTCGACGACCTCACGATCGAGGTCATCGCCGATCTCTACCTGCAGCGGTACGGCCGATGCGAGCCACCTGTCTCCCATGCAGAGGCCACGACCGCCGCCCGCGCGGCGATCTTCGACCAGCAGGCGACGCTCGCTCCCGGGAACGCCGAGGGAACACCGGCGGGGGAGCGCGTCGAATTCGCGCGGGAGGTGCGTGCCGAGGTCGAGCGGCGGAAGCGAATGACGGGTTTGCGTGATTTCGACGACCAGCTCGCATTGCTACACCGTGTGCTGAGCGATCCGGAGCACGGTCTTGCCGCATGCCTACGGGTCCGCGCGCGGTTCGGCGTCGTTCTCGTCGACGAATTCCAGGACACGGACCCCAAGCAGTGGGAGATCCTTCACCGGGCGTTCCACGGCCACACCACTCTGGTGCTGGTGGGCGATCCGAAACAGGCGATCTACGCCTTCCGAGGTGCCGAAGTGTTGAGCTACCTCGATGCGGTGAACACGTCCGATGCCCATCGTGAGCTCACCACCAACTGGCGTAGCGACGCCGATCTGATCTCTGCGCTCGACCACGTGTACGGCGGTGCAGCACTGGGTGATCCGAGGATCACCGTGCACCGAGTCGACGCCGCACGCCCCGGGACACGCCTTGCCGGGGCGACCCCGCTGCGTCTGCGTTACCTGCCGCGCACCGGAGCCGGACCGCTGGGCAAATCGGGATACCCGACGGTCGGGCCGCTGCGGGCCAACGTCGCGCGCGACGTCGCCGCCGATGTGGTCGCGCTGCTCGACAGTGACGCCACCATCGAACGGGCCGGGCGTCCGGAGCCCGTGCAACCCGGCCACATCGCGATCCTCGTGCGGACACACGCACAGGTCTCCCTCGTATACGACGAACTGCAACGGACGGGTGTGCCGTGCGTCCTTGCCGGCGGAACGAGTGTGTTCACGACCCCCGCGGCCCAGCAGTGGCTGTGGACTCTGCAGGCGCTCGAACAGCCGCACCGCGCGGATCGGGTGCGCCTCGCAGCGTTGACACCGCTGCTCGGGTACTCCGCGGAGGACCTCGTGGCGCGTGGCGACGAACTGGTCGCACAGGTCGGGGGCGCGCTCCGCGATCTCGCGATGGTGTTCGCACGGTCCGGATTCGCGGCCCTGTTCGAACGCCTCGCCACGATCAGCGAACTCGAAGCGCGCCTGCTCCGAACGGCATCGGGCGAGCGTCACCTGACCGACCTCCGACACCTCGCGGAACTGCTCGACGATGCGGCCGCATCCGACTCGTTCGGTGTTGCGGCGCTTACGCGGTGGTTCGAAGACCGGATGAACGATCCGGGACGAGGCAGCGCCGATCGCAGTCGTCGCCTCGACAGCGACGCAGCAGCCGTGCAGATCCTCACGGTGCACGGCAGCAAAGGGCTCGAATTCCCGGTCGTATACGTGCCGTACGCATGGGATGCCGCCAAGAACCCGAATCCCGACACCCTGCTGCTGCACGAGAACGGCCGCCGCATCCTCGACGTCGGGGGTGAGGGCAGCCCGGGCTACGGCGAGCGCCGACGCACCCACGAGGCGGAGGAAGCGGGTGAGGAACTGCGACTGCTGTATGTGGCGTTGACCCGAGCCTGTTGTCAGCTCACGCTGTGGTGGGCGCCGTCCTACGGGACCGCCCGCTCACCGCTGCACCGCGTGTTGTTCGCCCGCACCCCGGGCAGCTCCGAGGTTGCGCCCGCAGCGGGCATTCCGGCCGATTCTGTGATGGCCGAACAGTTCGCGGCGTGGGCGAAGGCCTCCGGCGGTCTGATCTCCGTCGAGGCCACGGGCATCGTCGGAAAGAGGGAGATCACCTGGGCGAAGCCGCAGCAGGACGAAACGTCCCTGGTTGCTGCACGGTTCACCCGCGTGCTCGACGGCACGTGGCGGCGCACCTCGTATTCGGCGCTCACTGCCTCGGCACACGACGGTGCCGGCGTCGGCAGCGAGGTCGAAACGCCGGAGAAGGACGACGAGCCGGAAGAGCCCCCGCTGGCAACCCCCGTCTCCATGGTCGAGGGGATCCCCTCGACCATGAACGCCTTGCCCGGCGGCACGGTCTTCGGCACACTCGTGCACTCCGTGTTCGAAATCGTGGACACCTCCGCCGCCGACCTCGCCGCCGAACTGACCGCGTGTTGTCGCGACGTAGTGGCGCAGCGACTATCCGACGTCGACCCCGAAGAGCTTGCGCAGGCGCTGCTGCCCGTCTTGGACACCCGGCTCGGCCCGCTCGAACGCACGCTGGCCGACTTCTCGCCGAAGGACAGGCTCGCCGAGCTCGACTTCGAGTTGCCACTTGCGGGCGGTGACGATCCCGCTGCCGTGACCGTCACCCTGGCTCAGGTCGCCGATCTGCTGCGACGCCACCTCACACCGGATGATCCGTTGTTCGAGTACGCCGATCATGTGCGCGACCTCGAGCCGGTGCCGTTGCGCGGATACCTCACGGGCAGCATCGATGCGGTCCTACGCCTCGACGGGCCGCGGTTCGTCGTGGTCGACTACAAGACCAACCGGCTTGCGCCCGGTGAGCTGACAACGGCCCACTACACCCGCGACGCGATGGCAGCGGAGATGATCCGTGCCCACTACCCTATGCAAGCGCTGTTGTATTCGGTTGCGCTGCACCGGTACTTGCGGTGGCGCCTGCCCGGATACCATCCCGAGACACATCTCGGTGGTTCGCAATATCTGTTCGTTCGCGGCATGGCCGGACCGGACACTCCTCCCGGAAGCGGTGTGTTCGAGTGGGCACCGCCCGCATCGCTCGTCACCGACCTGTCGGATCTGCTCGCGGGAAAGGCCGTACCGTGATCGAAGCCAGAATTGCGCAGCGAGGCAAAGGAGCACTGCGCGAGTTCAACGAAGCCGGCGTGCTGGCCGCTGCCGACGTCCACGTCGCACTGAGACTCGCGAACCTCGGCGGCGAACCGAACACCGACGTGCATCTCGCCACCGCCCTCGCCGTGAGGGCCGTACGTTCCGGTTCGGTGTGCCTCGACCTGACGCGACTGCGGGACGTCACCGTCGAAGAGGACGAGGACGGCAACCCGGTGGTCGACCCGGAATCGTTGCCGTGGCCACACGACGGTGAGGTCCTCGATGCGCTGCAGCGCAGTCCACTCGTGATCGGCGGCGGCCACGGATCGCTGCGCCCACTGCGCCTGATCGACACCGACGAAGGGCCACTGCTGTACCTCGATCGGTACTTCCGTCAGGAACAGACGATCAGGGAGGTCCTCGCCGCCCGCAGCGACGGCTTCCCCGCAGCCGACGGAGACCGGCTTTCCGCCGCACTCGACGAACTGTTTCGCGACCAGGCCGACCGGACGAAGCCGTCTCCTGCGCCGGATCGTCAACGTGTTGCGGCTGCGCTTGCCGCCACGCACCGCACCACCGTGATCGCCGGCGGCCCGGGAACCGGAAAAACACACACCGTCGCGCGGATTCTCGCATTGCTCGAGACGATGGAAGGCCCTGGTCTACGCATCGGGCTGGCGGCACCCACAGGTAAGGCCGCGGCACGTCTACAGGAATCCGTGCGCGAGCAGGAGTCGGTGCTGCCGCTGCCGCCGGGGCTCAGCGCCATGACACTGCATCGCATGCTGGGCTGGCAACGCGGCCGCACCCGTTTCCGCTACCACGCCGACAATCACCTGCCGTACGACGTCATCGTCGTCGACGAGACCTCGATGGTGTCACTGACGATGATGTGCCGGCTCCTCGAAGCGGTCCGGCCCGATACGCGCCTCGTCCTGGTCGGCGACCCCGACCAGCTCGCCTCCGTCGACGCGGGTGCCGTGCTCGCCGACCTGATCGCGCGGCCGGTTTCCGGCGATGTCAACCCGGTGTTCACCAGGGCCGCAGCCCGCGACCTCGAGGCGGCCGACGACCCGGACGAGGCCGCCTTCAGGCCGGTCGAACACGACCGGTTGCGGGGCGGGATTGTGCGGTTGAGCCGCGGTCGCCGATTCGGCGGCGAGATCGCGCGGCTGGCGGTTGCGGTGCGCGACGGCGACGGCGACAAAGTTCTGGAGATCCTGAACAGCGGAGCGCCCGAGATCGCGTTCCATCGGCCCGACGACATCGAGTTGCTGCGACGCGACGTGGTGAACTCGGCCCAGGAGGTCACCACAGCGGCGCTGACCGGCGACATCCATGCAGTTCTCGAACGATTCGAGACCCACCGGTTGCTGTGCGCGCACCGCGATGGACCGTACGGGGTGCAGCGGTGGGCGCGTCAGGCCATGGAATGGATCAGTGCGTCCACGGGCCGACGCCTCGACCCCGAGCGCTGGTATCCGGGGCAGCCGCTGCTGGTCACGGCCAACGACCACGAGGCCCGCGTGTACAACGGAGACACCGGTGTTGTCGTGCGCCGCGACGACGGCGATCTCGTTGCCGCCTTCGCGCGCGGCGAACAGCCGTTCGTGCTCCATCCAAGCCAGTTGTCGGCGGTGCAGACCGTGTACGCGATGACGATCCACCGCAGCCAGGGAAGCCAGTACGGCACCGTGTCGGTGATATTGCCCGACGAACGGTCGTCGTTGCTCACCCGCGAGCTGCTGTATACGGCGATCACGCGCGCGCGGTCCAAGGTGCGGATCGTGGGGACGGAAGCGGCGGTGCGTGCGGGAGTCGAGCGGCAGGTGCTGCGAGCCAGCGGGTTGCGGCGCGAGATTCGGATCTGACTCTCCGGTCGCCATCAGGCGTGCCATCCTGGAGGGACACTGCACTCGGTCGACGCAGCGGACCGTCGGCGGGGAGCGACGACTGTGCACTGGTTGGATGCGGACGGATACGTGATCGGGCGACTGTTGGTCACCCGAGGTCTCGCCGCGCTGTATCTGGTGGCGTTCCTGGCCGCTCTACTGCAGTTCCGGGCACTGATCGGCGAGCGAGGAATACTCCCCGTCCCGGACTTCGTGCGGGATCACCCGTTCCGTTCCGCACCGAGCCTGTTCCACGTGCGGTTCACCGACCGCACGTTCGCAACGGTGGCGACGATCGGTGCGGTCCTGGCGCTGCTGACCGTCGCGGGCGTCACCGAGCGCCTACCGTTGATCGCCTGCATGCTCGTGTGGTTCGCGCTGTGGGTGCTGTATCTGTCGATCGTCAACGTCGGTCAGGTCTGGTATTCGTTCGGTTGGGAATCGTTGCTGCTCGAAGCCGGAGTGCTTGCGGTCTTCCTGGGCAACGTGGATACTGCCCCGCAGTTCCTGGTGCTGCTCCTGATCCGCTGGCTGCTGTTCCGCGTCGAGTTCGGAGCGGGCATGATCAAATGGCGCGGCGACCGCTGTTGGCGGGACCTGACGTGCCTGTACTACCACCACGAGACGCAGCCGATGCCCGGCCCGCTCAGCCGATGGTTCCATCGCTTGCCGCGCCCGCTACATCGGCTGGAGGTGGCCGGGAACCATGTGACACAGCTCGTGGTGCCTTTCGCGTTGTTCACGCCGCAGCCCGTCGCGGGAATCGCCGCCGGGGTCATGATCGCGACGCAGCTGTGGCTGGTGGCCAGCGGCAACTTCGCATGGCTGAACTGGGTGACGATCGTGCTGGCGCTTTCGGTGTTGCCCGACCGATTCTATGCCGCCCTCGTCACTCCGAATTCCGATTTCGCGCCCACTCCCGCGCCGTTCACCGCGGCGGTGCTCGCTTTGACCGCCGTGGTGGCGGTGCTGAGCTATCGGCCGGCGCGGAACCTGATATCGAAGCGGCAGGCGATGAATGCGTCGTACAACCCGTGGCATTTCGTCAACACCTACGGTGCGTTCGGCAGCATCACCCGTAGCCGCAGGGAAGTGATCGTCGAAGGCACCACCGATGCGGTTGTCACCCCGGCTACAGAGTGGCTCGAGTACGAATTCAAAGGCAAGCCCGGCGATGTGTTTCGCCGGCCCCGCCAATGTGCGCCCTACCATCGCCGGCTCGATTGGCTGATGTGGTTCGCTGCTATCTCCCGTGACTATGCAGTCGGCTGGTTCCCTCGGTTCGTAGCGCGGCTTCTCGACAACGACCCCGCCACCCTGCGGTTACTGCGTCACAATCCGTTTCCCGATGCGCCGCCGGCTCTGGTTCGTGCGCGCGTGTTCCGCTATCGGTACACCACCTCTGACGAGCATCGCGCGACCGGAGCCTGGTGGGTGCGTTCACCGGCGGGCGATTTCATGCTGCCGGTCTCGCGAGTGGACCTCGCGGGCCTGTGAACGCAGCGTCTCACGACTCAGGGCGTCACCACAGCTCGTAGTCGTCGGCTGACACCGTGAAGCCGTGCGCGTCCGACTCGCAAGTGACACCCGTGCTTTCGTCGATCGTGCAGGTGAACACGCTGACCTTCAGCGCTTCCCCGTACGGGAGGACCTGTGCTGTCCGGTTGGGGTCCATGAAGGCGATGTCGCCGATGTTGCTGAACTGGCCCTCGCCGGACGATTCCACGATCACGACGTTCGCCGGCACCGTCACATCCGACGCTCCGCTCCCCGGCACGCGGGGCGCGCTCGACGGCATGGTGCCCTGGCAACCCGCAACAGGGTCGGTGTGAGTGAGGATCGCGCACTCGAACTTCCCGCTCTCGGAGAGGAAGTAGTATACGCCGGGCTGCGAGCCCGCGTAGTCCGCAGCGTCCGCCTGGACCGGCGCCTTCGTCGTGGTCGTCGTCGTGGTTGTCGGTGCAGACGATGTCGTCGGTGCTGCAGACGTGGTCGGGTCGGCGGCGGTGGCCTCGCCGGAAACAGTGCTGCTGCAGGCTGTGGCGGTGACGAGCGCTGCGGCGAGTGCGATGAACGATGCGGTTGTGCCCCGGCTGATCATGCCGGGAGCATAGCGACCTGTTCAGGCCGGTGTGTCACCAGATGCTGGACCACGAACTGCGCATCGGCGCCGGCCCCACCGATGAGCATGGACCGGAACGACGACTGGAATGCCAGGCCGACGAAGTACAGACCGGGTGCATCCGCGACCACCCCGCGCTGTTCGAGCGGCCAGCCGTCCTCACCGAGGACAGGGAGATCGATCCAGCTGTAGTCCTGATGGAACCCGGTGCACCAGACGATGTTCGTTGCATCGACAATCCGGTCGTCCCCGAGAAGCGCTCGGCCGCCGCGGACTCCGGTCATGCGGTCGGTGACGCGTTCGACCCCGGCGGCGGTGAGATCCGCTCGCTTGACGCGAAGCGCCGGTGCGCCATGAAGCCGTTCGTGACGCCGGAGCTTCCTCCCGATCGGTGTCCGCAGCGACATGACATGTCCCCACACGAACCAGAGGACGGGAAAGAGGGCATGCATCCGGCGGGATTCCAACGGAACCGGAATCTGCCCGGTGTCGCGCCCGCACAGGATGGTGCGGTGTGTGTCCGCGACCTCGAATGCGATGTCGCAACCCGAATGCGAGGCGCCCACCACGAGCACGGGTCCGTCCTGTAGTTGAGCAGGATTGTGGTACTCGCTCGAGTGCAGCTGGAGGATCGACGGGTCGAGTTCGTGTGCGAACTCGGGTACGGCAGGGGCCCGCCCGAAGGTGCCGGTCGCTACCACGACGTTGTGTGCGACGAACCGCACTGCCCCGCAGTCGACGAGATACTGATCGTCGGAGGGCACCGACGAGGTTGCTTTCGACAACAGCATCGACGAGGTTGCCTTCGACAACAGCATCGACGAGGTTGCCTTCGACAACAGTGTCACGCGGTGGACTCGGGTGGAGGTGTGTACCGGCAGATCGAACGTCTCCGCGTAGGTTTCCAGATAGTTCGCTACCTGATCCTTTCCGGGAAACGAATCGGGCTCTGCGGGGAACTTCATACCGGGCAGAGCGTCGCGACCGGCCGGGCTGTACAGTCGCAGCGAATCCCAATGGCAGCGCCAGTTGTCGCCGAGACTTGGGTTCGCGTCGAGGATCACGAAGCGTCGCCCCTTGCGGGCGAGGTGGTATCCGGTGGCCAGGCCGGCTTGTCCCGCTCCGATGACGACGGTGTCGAGGGAGGTGGTGGGCACGGCTGCACCGGTCGAGGGAAGCGGTGTAGTAGTCATGCTTCGACGGTATGAGTGGAGCAGGTACCCCGCATCGGGCGATATGTGCAGATACACAGGCCCTGCATCATGGGTAATTGTGTGTAGAGGACCATTCACATGAGGTTGTGTTCGTACGCATACGCGGTGGCGGCCGAACGCGACGAGACATCGAGTTTGGCGAAGATGTTGCTCAGGTGACGGGCGACCGTCTTCTCGCTGAGGACCAGGGTTTCGGCGATCTCGCGGTTGGTTTTACCGGCGGCAACCACGCGCAGCACCTCGACCTCGCGTGGCGTCAGACCCGCCGGAGTCGACGGGCGCGGAACGTAGCGACGGAGCTGCTCGAGATCGTTCGTCGCCCCGAGTTCTCGGAAGAGTGTCGCGGCCGACTCGAACTCCATCATTGCGGTGTCCTGGTCGCCGAGTGCGTCGCAGCAGCGTCCCTGCAGTACTCGGACCTGTGCGCAGGGATAGGGCGCGTCGAGGTCCTGCCACAATCGCCACGCGGTTCGGAGGCGGTCGAGGGCCTGACGGGAGTCGCCCTCGGCGAACAGCACGGCACCGAATGCCTGTGCGGCCATGGCGGTGAGCGCTGTGGACTCGGCTCGGGATGCCACGGCGTCCAGTTCCTCCGCGAAGCGACGTGCACCCACGACGTTGCCGTCGACGATCGCCACCTCGACGGCAGCTTCGAGCATTCGCGGACGGTAGAGCGACGTCGACTCGGACAGAGCGCGATCGATTCCCGCGCGAGCGCTGTCGAGGTTTCCCTGCGCAAGCCGCAGCCGGGCCAGGCCCGGATGAACCTCGTGGCCGGCGAGCGCCGCCCGACGATACGCGGCGTCGGCGGCGGAGAACTCACCGCGCACACGGTGCAGTTCGGCAAGTTCGTAGTGGGCCATACCGATCGCAGGGTTGGCGACAGGTTCGGACAACCGGCGGCACGCGAGCCTCGCCTGTTCCATCGCGTCTCGCCACGCACCGTGCAGGTGCAGCATCTCGGCTCGGTGGACAAGACATTGGCCTCGGAACGGCACGAGGTCGGGCTGTGCATCGCACCAGTCGCCCAGCGCGCGCGTCCACTCGGCGGCACGGCGGAGCTGATAGGTCTCATGGCAGGTGATGATTGCCGCGCAGTAGAGGATCCCGGTCGCGATGGGGGAGACCTCACCGGTCGTCACCGACACCATGGTCTCGTCGAGCACTGCAAGGCCGTCTCGCGTGTGACCGAGTAGGATCCGTGCCTGCCCGACGCCGATTCCACTGAGTGCCACGAGGTCGCGGTGGCCGCACTCCAGACCGATCTCGCGAGCAGCGGTGAGCGTCATCAGCGCGGCCTCGGGGTCACCGCCGAGCAGCGTCCCGATCGCGGGTGGCAGGGTGAGCAGCGCCCGGACCGCGCGCACCGCGTCGGTGGAACGTTGCGCAGAGAGGGCGCGTTCGGCACGGGCGAGCCACCCGGCGGTACGCGCGGCCTCGCCGAGGTCGGACAGGATGTACGCGAGCCAGAAAGTGCTCTGGCCTGCGCGGTCGGGCCGGCCATCGGCGAGGTGCGCGGTAATTGCGCGTTCGAGCAGCCGGATGCACTGGTCCTCACTGCCGATCAGATATGTACATTGCGCTGCGCGGTCGAGATCCGCGGCAGAGAGGGAGCGGAGCTCGTCCGCCACCCGGAACTGGTCGGCCGCGAGTATCCACGCTCGGTCGCGGAACGCGGTGTCCGCGAGAGCGAGCGCATCCGATGCGTCCATCGCGCTCCTCTCCGCCCGGAATCGAATTCTACGCGGCCGGGCGGGGCACGACGGGTCAGTCGCCCACCCGCTCCCCGGTCTCGGGATGGAACAGGTGCACGGCGCCCTCACGCTTACGCAGATGGATCGTGTCCGCGAGGCGGGCGGGGGTACGGGTCAGTGAGCGCGCGACGATCTGATCTCCGCTTCCGGGTACCCGTGTGTGGACGTACGATTCGCTGCCGAGCTCTTCCACGAGTTCGACGACTGCCTCCACACCCTCACCCTCGGTGATTTCGAACTGCTCAGGACGGATCCCCGCCGTGACGGATGTGATCCCGGCCGAGTGAAGGCTGGTGATCCGGTCACGTTCGACCGGGATCACCGTGTTGCCCAAGAGGACTCCGTCATCGGTGACGGTGGCGGGGAGCAGATTCATCGCCGGGGAACCGATGAACCCGGCGACGAAGGCGTTCGCCGGGCGGTCGTACAGTTCGGTCGGCGACGAGAACTGCTGCAGTTGCCCCCGCTTCAGCACGGCGACGCGATCGCCCATCGTCATTGCCTCGACCTGGTCATGGGTGACGTACACGGTGGTGGTGCCCAGGCGACGCTGGAGGGCAGCGATCTGTGTGCGGGTCTGCACACGCAGCTTCGCATCGAGGTTCGAGAGTGGTTCGTCCATGCAGAACACCTGCGGTTCGCGGACGATCGCACGTCCCATTGCGACACGCTGGCGCTGACCACCCGACAGCTTCGCGGGCTTGCGGTCGAGGTATTCGGTGAGGTCGAGGACCTTGGCTGCCTCCTCGACCTTCCGTCGACGTTCCTCGGCGCCGATCCCGCGCATCTTGAGGGCGAAGCCCATGTTCTCGGCGACGGTCTTGTTCGGGTACAGCGCGTAGTTCTGGAAGACCATGGCGATGTCGCGATCTTTGGACGGCACACCTGTCATGTCGACGCCGCCGATGGAAATCGAGCCCTCGTCGATGTCTTCGAGCCCTGCGAGCATGCGCAGGGCTGTACTCTTACCCGACCCTGACGGCCCGACGAGGACGACGAACTCACCGTCCTCGATATCGAGGTCGAGCGAGTCGACGGCGAGTGAATCGGAGTTCTCGTAGATGCAGGAGGCGTTCCGATAGGTGATCTCGGCCATGATGGAAACCCTTCGTTTCGGGAGGAAGTCGAGAATCGGTGGCTTACTTGATGGCGCCGAACGACAGGCCGCGTACGAGCTTGTTCTGGGCGATCCATCCGGCGAGCACGACGGGGAGGGCAGCCATCGTCGCGGCAGCGGACAGCTGCGCCCAGTACAGTCCCTCGCCGGTGATGAACCCGACCAGGAACACCGGGATCGTCTGGGCCTGAACGGCAGTGAGGTTGACGGCGAAGAAGAACTCGTTCCACGAGAAGATCACGCAGATGAGCGCGGTCGCGGCGATGCCGGGTGAGACGAGCGGGAGTATCACCTCGCGCACGGAAGTCCACAGACTCGCGCCATCCATGCTGGCGGCCTCGAGCAGTTCGCCCGGGACTTCGAGGAAGAACGACCGCATCATCCACACGGCGATGGGCAGGTTCATCGCGGTGTACAGGACGATCAGAGCCCAGATATTGTCGAGTAGACCGATATTCGCGACGATCACGTACAACGGGATGATCGCCGCGACGATCGGCAGCATCTTTGTACTGATGAAGAAGAACAGCGCGTCCTGGGTCTTGCGGACCGGCCGCAACGACAATGCGAATGCCGCGGGCACGCCGAGCAGGAGCACGAACACGGTCGAGACGATGGTCGCGAACGCCGAATTGAGCAGTGCTGTGCTCGCGCCGGTCTCGAAGACGGAACGGAACTGTTCCAAAGTGGGTGTGAAGATGAATTTCGGAGGGTCGGAGTAGGCGTCCGACTCCTGTTTGAATGCGGTGAGCACCATCCAGAACACTGGGAAGAAGAAACCGATGGCGGCGATCCAGGCGACGATGCCCCACGGGTTCATCTTGCGGTGCTTGCGTTTGCGGACCGTTCGTGTGGCCTTCCCGGTCGGCAGCGTGGTGTCCGATGTCTGCGGGCCCGCAGCTGTGGTGCTCATGCCGCTTCCTCCTTACCGGTGAACGACTTGAAGATCAGGCGCAGTGCGAAGGTCGCGATGACGATCGTGGCGATCACGACGACCACACCCATCGCCGCGGCCTGGCCGATGTCGAAGCCGAGGAACGCACGCTGGTAGATGTAGAACGGGAGATTCGCGCTCGCCGTCCCGGGCCCGCCCTGCGTCATCATGTAGATCGCGTCGAACGTGTTGATGAGATAGATGGCGCCGAGCACCGTGCCGAGTTCGATGAATCGACGCAGGTGCGGCAGTGTGAGTTCGCGGAACAGTGAGAAACCGCTCGCTCCGTCGACGCGACCTGCCTCGAGGATGTCGCGGGGCATCGACTGCAGCCCGGCGAGGATCAACAGCATCATGAACGGTGTCCACTGCCAGATCAGCGCGACCATCACCGTGGGCAGCGGGTATCGGCTGATCCAATCGACCTCGCCGACCCCGAACGGGGACAGGACCCAGTTCACGATCCCGAAGATGGGATCGAACATCGAGGTCTTCCACACCAGTGCCGCGGCGACAGGGGTGACCAGGAACGGTGTGATCAGCATGGTGCGGACGATGCCCCTGCCGAGGAACACGCGGTCGAGCAGTAGCGCGAGCAGTAGGCCGAGAACCACCGAGATCAGCACGGTACCGACGATGAGGATGACGGTGTTGAGTGCTACCTGCCAGAACTGACTGTCCTGGAACACATCGACGTAGTTCTGTAGCCCGACGAACCGTCGGGAACCGGGGCTGACGAGGTTCCAGGACTGCGTGGAGTAGAAGAGGGTGAACAGGAACGGTATCTGTGTCACCACGATCATGAAGATCAGTGCGGGCAGCAGGGGGCCACGCAGCCGCCAGCCCTCGGCACGGGAGACTTTCTCGTTCTTCGCTGCTTTGACACGGCGGATGCGTTCGGCTACATCCGGTGTCGGTTGAGGCACATCGAGGGCAGTCACTGCGATTCCTCCCGATACGTTGCGCCGACGGCTTCGGCGTACTTCTGGGCTTGATCGAGCGCTTCAGCGACAGTTTGACGGCCGGCGATGGCAGCGCTGATCTGTTGGCTCACCCGGGTGCCGAGGTCCTGGAATTCGGGTATCGCCAAGAATTGGATTCCGGTGTACGGAACTGGGTCTACTGTGGGGTTCGCTTGGTCGGCACCCTCGATGGATTCGAGAGTGATGGGCCCGTAAGCCTGCGACGCCTCCTTGTATTCGGGGATCTCGTACGTCGAGAGGCGGCTACCGGGGGGAACGCGCTCCCACCCGAGTTCTTCACCGACCAGGCGCATGTAATTCTGGTCGGTCATCCACGAGATGAACTTCCATGCGTCGTCGGCGTTCTCACTGCTCGCAGGGATTCCGAGCGACCACGTGTAGAGCCAGCCGGACGGGTCCTTCTCCATGACGGGTGCGGGGGCATAGCCGATCTTGCCGACAACATTGCTCGAGGACGGGTCTTCCAGCGTCGAGACCGCAGAGGTCGAGTCGTACCACATCGCGACACGGCCCTGCGCGAGTTGCGTGGCGCATTCGGTGAACCCGCTGGTAGCAGCGCCGGGCTGACCGTAGGTGCGGACGAGGTCGACATAGAACTCGACGGCGCGTTGCACCTCGGGAGAGTTGAGCTGGGCGTTCCAGTCCTCGTCGAACCAACGGCCGCCGAAGGTGTTGATCACGGTGTCGAGCGGTGCCAGCAGCTCACCCCAACCGGGCTTGCCTCGCAGGCAGATCCCGTTGACATCCGGTCCGTCGAGTTGTGCAGCGGCATCGGCGACCTCGTCCCAGGTCGGTGGATCGGACAGGGTGATGCCGGCTTCCTCGAACAGATCCTTCCGGTACATGAGGAACGAGGATTCGCCGTAGAACGGCACCGAATACATGTCGCCGTTGTACGAGAGCGCCTCACGCAGTGACGGAATGAAGTCGTCCTCGTCGTATCCTTCGGTGGCGTCGATGAACGGGCCCAGGTTGGTCAGCCACCCGTACTCCGCCCACTGCGGCGTCTCGTAGTTGCTGATCATCACCACGTCGAATTCGCCCCCGCCCATCGCGGTGGACGCGGTGATCTTCGCGCGCGCTTCGTTCTCCGACAGTGTGACGAAGCGGAGATCGATGTCCGGATTCTCCTCCTCGAATTGCGACGCGAGCGAGCGCGCGTCCGTCATCTGGGAGTTGGACACCATCGCGATGGTGACGGTCCGGTCGGATGCGCCGAGGGATCCGGCTCCGGCGCAGCCGGAAAGCGCCAGGCACAGCGCTCCGGCTCCGACAATCAGCTTGCCGGTGAAACTGGGTGTGCGGGTACTGCTTCCGGGTGGTTGCAACGCCATCTACCTCATTTCGGTGGGAGCCTGCCCGAGTCGTGCGAGTGGGTGGAGGATCGATCGAGGAGCCATTCTGCGCAGGCGATGTCGCAGACGAGCATGGTCGCGTAGCCGCCGCAGAGGGCGCCGTGGGCCGCGCGGTGCTTCGATGCGCCGCCGGTGACCAGGATTGTCGACGGACATGAGGCGATGTCGGACAACGGTGTCGACATCGTGCGGGTTTCGAGTTCGACGTGGGCGGGTGTTCCGTCCTCTCGGAAGAACCGGCCACCGATTTCCCCGACCGCGCCCAGCTCGTCGAGCGTATCGAGCATCGCGGTGTCGAGGAAGCTGCCCTCGAACAGCGTTGTGGAGGAGGACACTGCACCGACGCCGAACATCATCACGTCGGCTCGGGAGCCCAATTCGAGCGTGCGGGAGATCACCGAGTCGGTGCGCATGGACGTGACGGTCGTGGCGTCGGCGTAGAGGGGAGTGGGGAGCCGAACCGGCTGCGCCTGAAGCTGTTCGGCGCATCGTCCGAGCACGTACTCGGTGCCGGTCTGGTAGGTGCTCGTGGTGACCGAGCCGTCCAGTTGCACGATTGTCTTGCATGTGGCCACGCCGGACGGAATCGCCTGGGCGACAGCGATGGTTTCGGGTCCCCAGGTGAATCCGAGGGTGTCGGCGGGTCGGAGGCGGCGGGTCAGGAGGGAGGCGGCCGCGCGGCCCAGCACGGCGAAGCTCGCCGAGTTGTCCACCGGCCCACGGTCGTCGACGCGAACGCCGACGACCACTGCTTCGGTGAGTCCGAATCGCTTCTCGAGCGCGTGCTCGATATCGGCGTGCAGGTCGTCGCGGAGGTGGGGAGGTGTGGCGACCTCGATGCGGACGAGGCCGTGAGTGCGGGCGCGCGCCACGAGGCGTCCGGCGGTCGCGCGGGAGACGCCGAGTCGGTCCGCCACCTGGGCCTGGGTGAGCCCGTCGAGGTAGTAGAGGGTTGCCGCGCGCAGGGCCAGGCGGAGGTCTTCGGGTGCGGCTGTGGTGTCGCCGTCCGGCGCCTTCGGTGCTGGACTGGGATTCGTCACGGAAGGGCTCTCCTCTGTGCCTGCAGCATTCGAATCTCATGAGCAAATGCGCAGGGGTGCGTTCATGTGCTCAGTAGGTTAGCATCGGAGTGTGATCTACACAACAGATTCGGCTCTTCCGGCGACGATGCGCGCGGCGGTCCTCGTCGAGCCGGGGCGGATCGAGATGGAGGAACGCCTCGTTCCCGAGCCCGCTCCCGGTGACGTGCTGATCCGGGTCGCGTCCGTGGGGGTCTGTGGATCCGATGCGCACTACTACCGTGAAGGCCGCATCGGCGAATTCGTGGTCGAGGCGCCGCTCATTCTCGGGCACGAGGCGTCCGGGACGATCGTCGCTGTCGGGGAGGGGGTGTCCGCCGAACGCATCGGGCAAAGGGTGTCGATCGAGCCGCAACGCCCCGACCCGGGCAGCGCCCCGACCCGGCGAGGCGACTACAACCTGTGTCCGCACATGCAGTTCTACGCGACGCCACCGGTCGACGGCGCGCTGTGCGAGTACGTGACCATCGGCGCACACTTCGCTCATCCAGTTCCGGACACGGTGTCCGACGATGCCGCGGCGCTGTGCGAACCGCTGTCGGTGGGGATCGCCGCGGTCCGGAAGGCGCAGGTGACGGCCGGGTCGAGCGTGCTGGTCAGCGGCGCGGGTCCGGTCGGCATCGTCACCGTCCAGGTCGCGCGTGCATTCGGGGCCGTCGACATCATCGTGACCGACCTGGACGAACACCGACGCGAGGTCGCGCGGAGATTCGGTGCCACCGTCACCCGCGATCCACGATCGGACGACATGTCGCATCTGCGGGTCGACGCCTACATCGATGCGTCCGGATCGCCCTCGGCGGTGAACTCGGGTATCCGCGCCGTCCGTCCCGCGGGCACCGTCGTACTCGTGGGGTCGGGTGCCGAGACGATGCCGATACCCGTGCAGGTGATCCAGAACCGGGAATTGGTGCTCACCGGCGTCTTCCGATACGCGAATACGTGGCCGACGGCGCTGCGTCTTCTCGAGTCCGGTCGGGTCGACCTCGATTCGATGGTCACCGCGCACTTCCCGCTCGAGAAATCTGTCGATGCCCTCGATTCCGATCGGGTCCCCGGCTCGATCAAGGCAGTTGTACACGTATCACCCACCGTGGAGGCGCAACGTGGAACCGAGTGAAGAGACCCTGCCGGAGCTGGGTATACCTACGCCGACCTATTCCCGGGACGACGTGACCGTCGGTATCGTGCATTTCGGTGTCGGGGGATTCCATCGTGCGCATCAGGCGATGTACGTCGACCGTCTCCTCGAGCAGGGCCTCGCGAAGGACTGGGGGATCTGCGGGGTCGGCGTCATGCCGGGCGATCGCCGGATGCAGGAGGCCCTCGCCGCCCAGGACAACCTCTACACGCTGGTGCTCACCCACCCCGATGGGACATGGGAACCCCGCGTGATCGGGTCGATCGTCGACTATCGGTATGCGCCCGACGAACCCGAGGCCGTCATCGAACTCCTCGCAGCGCCGAGCACGAAGATCGTCTCGTTCACCGTCACCGAGGGCGGATACAACATCCGCCACGACACCGGCGAATTCGACGTCGACAACCCGGCCATCAAGCAGGACCTGGCCTCCGAAGGACCACCTGTCACGGTGTTCGGCCTGGTCGTCGAAGCACTGGCGCGCAGACGGGCTCGGGGCATTCCGTCCCCGACGCTGATGTCCTGCGACAACATCGAGGGCAACGGCGTTGTCGCCCGCCTGGTGTTCACCTCCTATGCCCGCCTGGTGGACCCCGAACTCGCGGACTGGATCACCCAGAACACCCGTTTCCCGAACTCGATGGTCGATCGCATCACTCCCGTCACCACTGAGCGCGTGATCGACGAACTCTCGTCGCGTTTCGATGTTCAGGACCGCTGGCCCGTGGTGGCCGAGCCATTCACGACGTGGGTCCTCGAAGACGACTTCACCGACGGGCGGCCACCGCTCGAAAAGGCGGGTGTGCATCTCGTCGACGACGTCGCGCCGTACGAACTGATGAAGTTGCGACTGCTCAACGCGAGCCACCAGGGTCTCTGCTATTTCGGGTACCTGATGGGCTACCGCTATGTGCACGACGCAGCGCAGGATCCGTTGATCGCGCAGTTCCTTCTGAACTACATGGCCGATGATGCGATACCGACCCTGCGGCCGGTCCCGGGTATCGACCTCGACGAATACACCCGGACACTCATCGAGCGGTTCGCCAACCCCGAGATCAGAGACACGATCGCGCGCCTGTGCGCCGAATCGTCCGATCGCATCCCCAAGTGGCTACTGCCGGTCATCCGCGAGAATCTCGCGAGCGGCGGTCACATCGTCCGCTCCGCGGCGATCGTCGCATCCTGGGCTCGCTATGCCGAAGGCGTCGACGAACACGGCAATCCGATCGAGGTGGTGGACCGTCTCGCCGACGAACTGGTGCCACTCGCGCGCAAGCAGTACACCCACCCCGCGGTGTTCATCGAGAACACCTCGGTGTTCGGGGATCTCGCCCGGAGCGCGCGCTTCGTCGACGCGTACACCTGGGCCCTGAACTCCTTGCACAACGAGGGTGCGAAAGGCACCCTCGAAGCCCTACCTGTGGAGCCGGAATGAGTGGCCGGGCACTGATTGTCGGAGAAGCCCTCATAGACATCGTCCGTCGCGGCGACGAGAAGCCCGTCGAACACGTCGGTGGGAGCCCACTCAATGTCGCGGTCGGGTTGGGGCGGCTCGACCGGGAGGTCCGGCTCGCCACGAGTGTGGGGGCAGACGAGCGCGGCAGGCGTATCGTCGGATATCTCGACGCGTCCGGTGTCGCTCTGACCGACGGCAGCGTGTCGCCGACGAGCACCGCGACCGCGTCGGCGAGGATCGGCGACGACAACGCCGCCACATACGAATTCGATATCAGCTGGCAGCCCGAGCTACCCTCGCCGGACCCCGGTCCGGTGCTGGTCCACACGGGTTCGATCGCGACCGTGCTCGAGCCGGGATGCGACGCGGTCGCCGACCTCGTCGAGCAGCAGGCGCGCACATCGACGATCAGCTTCGACCCCAACATCCGGCCGGCACTGATCGGAGACGACCAGCGCGGACGGGAACGGATAGCGCGGCTGGTGGCACTGTCGGATGTCGTCAAGGTCAGTGACGAGGACCTGGCATGGGTCGCGCCGGGACACGACCTGCTCGACATCGCACGCGACTGGTTGTCGCGAGGACCGTCGATCGTCGCGGTCACGCGTGGAGCGTCCGGTGCCGTCGCGGTGTGTCGCGCCGGTGTCGTCGAGCTGCCTGCGAAGAAGGTCGACGTGGTCGACACCGTCGGTGCGGGCGACGCGTTCACCGTCGGCCTGCTCGACGCGCTGTGGGACCTCGGTCTCCTGGGAGCGGAGCAGCGCGAGACGCTGAGCGAGATCGGTGTCGCCGACCTCGAATCCGTATTACATGCGGCCTCTTCGATATCGGCGCTCACCGTCGCCCGTCCCGGCGCGGACCTTCCCACCCGTGCGCAACGCGACCGGGCGGTGACACCATGACGTTGGTAGCCGGCGTGGATTCGTCCACCCAATCCTGCAAGGTGATGGTGTGCGACGCGGACACCGGGGCCGTGGTCCGAGAAGGCCGAGCGACGCACCCGGACGGAACAGAAGTGGATCCTCAGGCATGGTCGGCGGCGCTCGACGAGGCGATCGCCGCGGCCGGGGGCCTCGAGGACGTCGCTGCGGTGTCGGTGGGTGCGCAACAGCATGGGATGGTGTGCCTCGACTCCTCCGGTCGGATCGTACGAGATGCTCTGCTGTGGAACGACAACAGATCCGCTGAGTCGGCAGCGGATCTGGTCCGCGATCTCGGTGGGGCCGAGGAATGGGCGGACGCAGTCGGAGTCGTGCCGGTCGCCGCGATCACCGTCGCCAAAGCCCGCTGGCTTGCCGACCACGAACCTGACAATGCTGCGCGCACAGCGGCTTTGTGCCTACCGCACGATTGGTTGACGTGGCGAATCGCAGGCAGCTCCGACCTCCGCGCGCTCGCCACCGATCGTAGCGATGCGAGCGGTACCGGCTACTTCGATGCCACTACCGGCGACTACCGTCGTGATCTGCTCGAACTTGCACTGCGCCGGTCGAGTCCGGCGTTGCCCTCCATTGCCGGGCCGGTCGATTCCGTCGGGGAAACACCTTGGGGTGCGTTGCTCGGCCCCGGAGCCGGCGACAATGCGGCTGCGGCATTGGCATTGGATGCGCGAGAAGGTGACGTCGTCGTATCGATCGGCACATCCGGCGTGGTGTGCGCGGTGTCGGCGACCGCCCCGCGCGACCCGGACGGATACGTCGCCGGGTTCGCCGACGCGACCGGGCGGCACCTACCGCTCGTGTGCACGCTCAACGGGGCCAGGGTGCTCGACGCGACCGCATCGATGCTCGGTGTCGAACGTGCAGAACTGACCCGGCTCGCGCTGTCTGCCCCCATGGGCAGCGACGGCCTCGTACTGGTGCCGTATCTCGAGGGCGAGCGGACTCCCAACCGCCCCGGCGCGACCGGCGCGATTCACGGTATGCGACTGACGAATTCGACACCCGCGCACCTGGCCCGCGCCGCCGTCGAGGGGTTGCTCTGTTCGCTGGCCGAGGGTATCGACCACATCATCGGTCAAGGCACACCGGTCCGGCGGGTGCTGATGGTCGGGGGAGGGGCGAGGTCCCAGGCCCTGTGTGAGCTCGCACCTGCGATCTTCGGTCTGCCGGTGGACGTGCCCGAACCGGGTGAGTACGTCGCCCGCGGTGCAGCACGGCAGGCCGCGTGGGTGCTGCGAGGTGGCCACGAACCCCCGAAGTGGGCGGAGGGCTCGATCAGACGTTACGAAGCCGACCCGGCCCCGCACGTCCGTCGGCGGTACGCCGAGGTACGGGATCTGACGGATGGTGTCGGCCCCTGAAACAGCGTGTCGGTGGCAGACTGGGCAGGCATGGGAGCACGAGGAAGACTTCGACAGGCGTGGGACGAGTTCGTGGGGCCCGAGGCGGGACCCGTGGAAAACACGGTCACCGCGGCGCTATCGGTACTCGGCGCTATCGGAGCACCGACACTCTCACGCCGATCGCGCGACCTGTCCGGCACCGAATCGTTGATTCTTCGCGCGTGTGCGGTCGATCTGTGGGGTGGGGCATGGGTGAACAACACTCGTGCGTGCGCCCGCTGGTACGAGCGTCCCGGCGCGTCCGGAACCGATCACCTGAAATTTGCTGCACTGCACGTACATCCGTTCGTCTTTGCTTGGTGGGATCGGGACGAGGCGAACCGCATATCGGTGTGGCTGTGGGCGGGCGCGCAGTACGGCTACATGATGGCCGCGACCGTCGCGATTCGTGCCACCCCACGATATCGGCGCCCGCTCGGTGTGGCGCTGACCGTGGGTGGCATCGCCTTGGACCGGGCACTCGGATCGTCTCGCACTGCGCCCTGGTTCGCGCCGGTGTACTACACCAAACTGCTGCTCGGTCATGCCGGAGCAAGCCTGTGGCCCGACCGGGTGCTCCGAGAACCACCTGTTCAGCTCGCCGTCGAGTGAACGATGAGGTTTCTCTTCGGTGGCGGTCAGTCCATATGACAGCCGCACGACCTATGAAGGAGCCTCGTGATGCCCGCCCTCACCCCGTGCCTGTGGTTCGACATGAACGCGCAGGAAGCCGCCGAGTTCTATACCTCCGTCTTCCCCAATTCGAAGATCCTGAGCACCTCCTACTACCCGGAGGACGGGCCGTTCCCGGCCGGTACCGTGTTGACCGTGGAATTCGAACTCGACGGTTCGCGCTTCACTGCGCTGAACGGTGGGCCGCAGTTCCAGTTCACCGAAGCGGTGTCGTTCCAGATCGACTGCGGCGACCAGGACGAAGTCGATCACTACTGGAATTCGCTCCTCGCCGACGGCGGCGAGGAATCGCAGTGCGGCTGGCTCAGAGATCGGTTCGGGCTGTCATGGCAGGTGGTGCCTCGACGAGTCGTGGAGTTGCTCGCCGACCCCGATAGGTCGGTCGCGCAGCGGGTCAGCGACGCGTTCATGAAGATGCAGAAAATCGACATAGCCATCCTGGAGGAAGCCGCACGCGGGTGAGCACCTTCCACGGAGGCACCGTGTAACTTCCGATCCATGACCACGCGTACCCAGCGGCTCGACGAACTGCCGTTCACCGCCAAGCACCGCCGCCTGCTGGCAGGGTCCGGTGTGGGCTGGGCACTCGACGCGATGGACGTCGGCCTGATCTCGTTCGTCATGGCGGCGCTGGCAGTGCAGTGGGATCTGTCGTCCACTCAACTGTCGTGGATCGGGTCCATCGGCTTCCTCGGCATGGCGATCGGTGCGTCGGTCGGTGGTCTGCTCGCCGACCGCATCGGCCGCAGGCAGGTATTCGCTGCGACGCTCCTGCTCTACGGACTGGCGACGGGCGCGGCCGCGTTGTCGACGTCGGTCGCGATGCTCATCGCGCTGCGTTTCGTGGTGGGACTCGGGCTCGGCGCCGAACTTCCGGTGGCGTCGACGCTGGTCAGCGAATTCGCGCCGCGCAAAATCCGTGGTCGCGTCGTGGTGGCGCTCGAAGCCTTCTGGGCTGCCGGGTGGCTTCTTGCAGCACTGATCGGGTACTTCGTCGTACCGCTGAACGACGACGGGTGGCGGTGGGCTCTCGCGATCGGTCTCGTTCCGGCCGCGTACGCACTTGTCGTGCGTCTGGGATTGCCGGAATCGGTGCGGTTTCTCGAGAGCAGAGGCCGCACCGATGAGGCCGAAGCGATCGTCCTCGACTACGAACGCTCCGCCGGTGTCGCGCCCCGGACAGACGTGGCGGACGATGCGCCGTCCGAGACAGCACAGGCCGAGGTTGCGCGGCGATCGATCTGGGACGCGGGGTTGCGCGCCCGCACGGCAGCGCTGTGGATCGTGTGGTTCGGCATCAACTTCTCGTACTACGGCGCGTTCATCTGGTTACCGAGCCTGCTCGTGGCACAGGGCTTCGACCTGGTCACCTCATTCGGGTACACCCTGATCATCACCCTCGCGCAGCTTCCCGGTTACGCCGTCGCCGCGTGGCTGATCGAAGTGTGGGGCAGGCGCACCACACTTGCGCTGTTCCTGGCGGGGTCGGCGGTCTCGGCGGCGTTGTTCGGTCTCGCAGACACCCCCGGCACGATCATTGCCGCGGGAATGGCACTCTCCTTCTTCAACCTCGGCGCGTGGGGTGCGCTGTATGCAATCGGACCGGAGTTGTATCCGACGTCGGTGCGTGGATCGGGAACCGGTGCTGCCGCCGCGTTCGGGCGCCTCGCGTCCATCATCGCTCCGCTACTCGTCCCACTGCTTCTCGACGGTGGTGGAAACGGTCTGGTGTTCTCGATGTTCGCGGTGTCGTTCGTGATCGCTGCGGTTGCGGCGATCACCCTCCCGGAGCGGGCGCAGGTCGCCCTCGAGGACTAGGTGCCCGTCATGACAACGAGCGAAGAGGTCCTCGAGCTGATCGTCGGGTCGCTGCAGGACGCGACCGCGCGGCGCACGCCGTTCACCCTCGGGTATCTGGGAACGGTGGGCATCGATGGTGGACCGCGGGTTCGTGCGGTGATCCTTCGCCGCTTCGACCCGGTACGGAGCCGGGTCATGTTCGCGACCGACTCACGGTCGGAGAAAGTGCCCGAGATCCGGCGCAACCCACGTGTCGCGCTGACGATGGGCGACGATCAGCGCGCGGTGCAACTACGCGTCGAAGGCCACGCCGTCCTCGTCGACGACACCGACGAGCGGGAATCGGTGTGGGAGACGTTCGGGCCCCACAGTCGCGAGCTGTACAGTTCGCCGGCGGTCCCCGGCACGCCGATGCGAGAGCGACCGGAGGCGTTCGACGACGATGCGACCGCTTTCGAACGCTTTGCGTGGGTGGGTGTGGAACTCGAGCGGCTCGACTGGCTCGACCTGTCGGTACCCCGCCACGCGCGTTGGAAGTTCGTCCGCCGGGACAGTGGGTGGAGCGGTCAGCGTGTAGTTCCCTGACCGGCCACGTCGGCGACGACCCGCTCGGCCAGCGGCCGCGACGACGCGGGGTTCTGACCGGTGTACAGACCGCGATCGACCACGACGTGAGGTTGCCACGGATCTTCGGACGAGAAGACCGCGCCCGCTTCCTGGAGCCGATCCTGCAGCAACCAGGGGGCCTTGTCTGCGAGTCCTGCCTGCGCCTCCTCGAGGTTGGTGAAGGAGGTCAATCGGTAGCCCTCGAACAACCAACGCCCGCCCGACGCGAAAGCGGGAAGAAGTGCTGCGGGGGCGTGGCACACCATCGCGACGATCTTGTCCGAGTCGACGAAATGCCGCACGAGCTCACCGAACTTTTCGTCGACGGCAAGGTCTTCCATCGGCGCGTGGCCACCGGGCACGAACAGTAGATCGAAATCATCGGCGCGCTGGCGTTCGAGTGGTACAGCATGCTCGAGCACGGGATGCAAGTTGTGCAACGACGCTTCGAGAGCCGCGGCGCGGTCCTCTCCTCCGGCAGTGTCGGGTTCGAGGCTGGCAGGGTCAACGACCGGAGTGCGCCCGCCTGGAGTCGCGACGGTGATGGTGTAGCCGGCCTCGTCGAAGGCGGTGTAGGGCTCCACGAGTTCTTCCGCCCAGAAACCGGTGGGATGGTGGGTGCCGTCCTGAAGAGTCCAGTGATCGGCAGCGCTGACGACGAACAGGGCTTCGGTCATGGCGTGGCTCCTTTCGAAGGTGTGCAGCTCGTATACCCGCTGGCCGCTCGGAGGACACGGAGAAGCGGCTCGGTCAGCTCCCTTGACCGCGTGCACCGCCTTGGGGACAGTGGAACTCTGCGGACTGCTGGCCCTCACCGACGAGCACTAGCGCTCCGGAAGTAAGCAGGGCAAATGTAAACCTCGCAGGGCTGGTGGTTGACCACTGGCCCTGCGAGGTTCCTGTTTCGTCTGCTTACTTCGGTGTGTGGTCAGGCCTAGGCGTTCCGATAGCATATGTTTCGGGGTTGGTTCCCGCCGCAAGGTGCACTGTCTGCCCTGGGCAGACAAACGGACCGATTCGGGCCGGAACCCGTAAAGGTGAGCGCATGGCAACAAACGGAAGCTCCACTTATCACGACACCCTTGTCGAAAGACTCTTTCGGCACCGCACCCTCCTCCTCACCGGCGAGGTGGACGACGAAATGGCCGAACGTGTCTGTTCGGAACTGGTGTTGCTCGCCAGCGAGGACGACCGACGCGACATCGTCCTCCACATCAACTCTCCGGGCGGATCGGTTCTCGCCGGGCTGGCTATCTACGACACGATGCGCCTCATCGCCAACGACGTGGTCACTGTCGCCGTCGGCTTCGCCGCGAGCATGGGGCAGGTGCTTCTCGCGTCGGGCACGAAAGGTAAACGGCTGAGCTTGCCGCACAGTCGCATCATGATGCACCAGCCGTCCGCAGGGTTCTCGGGTACTGCCGTCGACATCGCGATCGCGGCCGAGCACCTCGAGTACATGAAGCAGCAGTCGCAGCTGATTCTCGCCGAGGCCACCGGGCGTTCGGTGGAGGAGATCGCCCGCGACAGTGACCGCGACCGGTGGTTCACCGCCGACCAGGCTCGCGAGTACGGGATCGTCGACGCCGTCGTCGGGTCGCTGCAGGAGGTTGCTCCGTTTGCCGCAGCGCGTCGGCTCGGATTGTCCGCCGACCGGCAGGAGGACGTCCGATGAGCTCGTACACGATCCCCAACGTCATCGAACGAACACCGGGAGGGGAGCGGTCGTTCGATGTCTTCAGCCGGCTGCTCAACGAGCGGATCATCTTCTTGGGCACCGAGATCGACGACGGCGTCGCAAATGTCGTGATGGCCCAGATGCTGCACCTCGAAGCGGACTCGCCCGACCGGGAGATCGGGCTGTACATCAACTCGCCGGGCGGCTCGACCACGGCGATGCTCGCGATCTACGACACCATGCAATTCCTGCGTCCGGCCGTGGCCACCTACTGCATGGGTCAGGCCTCCTCCGCTGCCGCTGTTCTCCTGGCAGCCGGAGCACAGGGACGACGGCATGTGCTGGCACACTCGAAAGTTCTGCTGCACCAGCCGTCGGCGCAGGGGCAGGGCACCATCTCCGACCTCGCGTTGCAGGCGGCGGAGGTGATGCGGGTGCGGGCACAGACCGAGGAGATCCTCGCCGCGCACACCGGCCGTGACGTGGAGCAACTTCGTCGCGACACCGACCGGGACCGCATCTTCGTTCCGGAGGAGGCTGTCGCCTACGGACTCGCCGACCATATCGTCGTCGACCGCGGCGACGTCTAGGGGTGGGAACGCAGCGTGTCAGGGAACTGTGTACTCGGAGACACAATCGAGCGTCGTGACGTCCTGCCCGTTGTCTGCAGTGTTGGTGACTCGCGTTACTGCAGTGACGCGTCCGGTGCCTGTGTTCTGCACCGGCACGGTGAGGGTTGTTTCACCCGCTCCGATTCGTGCCGAGGTGTCGCCGACACCGCTGATTCCGCTGTCGAGGTTCGCCCACGTCACCGACGCGGCCTGTGTGTACGGTGCCGTGGTCTGTGACCGTGTGTGGAAGGTGAACGTTGCTTGCCCGTCCGCCGGAGAGGACACCGTCACGTCGCTGACGTCGATGCGGTCGAACTGGTTGGGGTCGGGGTATTCGATGCTGCAGAACGGTGTTTCGACGGGATCGGTAGGTGGAGTGAAGTCGATCGATCCCAGGGGGTTCGCGTGGGCCGCGCCTACGCTCAGTGACAGAGCAGCAGCGGTGGTGGCGACGAACGAGGTGACGACGAGACCGGGAACTTTCCGGTACATTCCTCTCCTTTGACGATTCGGCAGCGTGAGATACCACGTGTGGACGGTTGTTTCCCTGCCGATTGTGGCATTGTGCAACGAATCCGGAGACCGAAGATTCGAAATCTGTTGAATTGCTTTGTGGATCGGAGTCAGGCCGCACGCAGTTCCACTGTGGTCTGCTGTGTGGTTCCGATCGCGCGGTGTGCCGACATGCGGCGGATTCCCCGCTCGAGGAGTTGTTCCACCGGCATGCCCAGTGCCGTGCAGACCGACCCGAGTATCTCCGAGGACGGGTCTTTGCGTCCGCGCTCGATCTCGGACAGATATTGTTTCGACATCCCTACGGTGCGGGCGACTTCGTCGAGACTGCGGTCCTGGTCGAGCCGCTCGCTGCGGAGAACTTCGCCGTACACCTGACGAAGCAACCTCGGTTCGCGGGCGGCGCGGGCGGCTCCGAGATCGACGACGTTCCGTGGCTCCGTGTGCATGTCGTCCATTGTTCCGCCGGAATACGTGGAGCGGACTCGGTTCCGCTGTGGACGAACACGCGCGTATTCGGGCCCTCCGTCAAGACCGGCCGTCGACGTGACCCATACCTCGGGTGTGATGATTGCGAAGTGTGCCGTTTTCTGGAATAGTTCCAGTTATTGGACTGATTCCAGAAAATTCCCGGTCGGAGTACCATGGCCGGGGTAGCGCAAGGAGAGATTCGCATGTTCACCGCCGACCGTTTTCGCACTGTGACGCTTCCGCCGCTGGTGCTCGGCGGACTGCGTCCCCTTCATCGTCAAATGATCCGAAGCAACGTAGCGTCCGCGTCGTTCGAACACGACGCAGGTGGTGCTGTCTTCGAGATCTGTTTGACCGAGGGCCAACACGGCCCCGAGTTGCTGGTGCGCTCCCGCAGTCACGGAATCGCGTTCACGTTGGCGATGACCACGCACTTCCGCGTGGCACCTGTGCTGAGCGACGACACCTACCGTCGCCTGTGTGAGATCCTTGCTCCCGGTGAAGAACCCTCACCGGACGTCGTAGCGGGCTTCCTGCAGAGTGTGGTCGCGCAGTCGCCGGCGGTTCTGTCCCGTACGCATTCCTGCGCCGCCTGACCCTGGACTCAGGGAGATCCGCTCCCGCGACCGGCCCAGCTTCCCACATCGGTAATTGCCGTAGCGGGAAGCGAATTCGATCGCGGGAGCGGATTTTCCGTCGGTAGACCGAAGTCTAGAGGCCGGGTCGCTTACCGACGGTCAGCGTGACCTCGCCCGTGTGCGCGAAGAAGTCGTTGCCCTTGTCGTCGACGACGATGAAGGCGGGGAAGTCCTCGACGTCGATCTTCCAGACCGCTTCCATGCCGAGCTCTTCGTATTCGACGACCTCGACGTTCTTGATGCAGTCGAGTGCCAGTCGCGCGGCCGGGCCCCCGATCGAGCCGAGGTAGAAGCCGCCGTGGGTGTTGCACGCGTCGGTGACCTGCTTCGAACGGTTGCCCTTCGCGAGCATCACCATCGAACCACCCGCAGCCTGGAACTGCTCGACGTACGAGTCCATGCGACCGGCGGTGGTGGGGCCGAACGATCCGGATGCGAGCCCTTCCGGCGTCTTGGCCGGGCCGGCGTAGTACACCGGGTGATCCTTGAGGTATTGCGGCATCTCCTCGCCGGCGTCGAGCCGCTCCTTGATCTTGGCGTGCGCGATGTCGCGGGCCACGACGAGCGGGCCGGTCAGTGACAGGCGCGTCTTGACCGGGTGCTTGGACAGCTCGGCGAGGATCTCCGGCATCGGCTTGGTGAGATCGATCTTGACTGCCGCACCCTTGCCGGTGCCCGAGACACCGGAGGTCTCGGCGTCGAGCTGGCTGTCGGTGACCTCGGGCAGGAACTGGCCGGGGTTGAATTCGAGCTGCTCGAGGAACACGCCCTCGGGGGTGATCTTCGCCTTCGCCTGACGGTCGGCGGAGCAGGACACCGCAATGGCGACAGGCAGCGACGCACCGTGGCGGGGGAGACGGATGACGCGAACGTCGTGGCAGAAGTACTTGCCGCCGAACTGCGCGCCGATGCCGATCTTCTGGGTGAGCTCGAAGACCTTCTGTTCGAGGTCGTGGTCGCGGAAGCCGCGGCCGGTGATCGCGCCCTCGGTGGGGAGCTCGTCGAGGTAGTGCGCCGACGCGTACTTCGCCGTCTTGAGTGCGAACTCGGCAGACGTACCGCCGACGACGATCGCGAGGTGGTAGGGCGGGCACGCGGCGGTGCCGAGCGAACGAATCTTGGCCTCGAGGAACTGCATCATCGAGTCCGGATTCAGGATCGCCTTGGTCTCCTGGTAAAGGTACGACTTGTTGGCCGATCCGCCACCCTTGGCCATGAACAGGAACTTGTACGAGTTCTCATGGCCCTTCGCGGTGTCGGCGTACAGCTCGATCTGCGCGGGAAGGTTGTTGCCCGTGTTCTTCTCCTCCCACATGGTGAGGGGAGCGTTCTGCGAGTAGCGCAGGTTCAGCCTGGTGTACGCGTCGTACACGCCGCGCGCGATCGACTCCTCGTCGTCGCCGGGTGTGAGTACCTGCTGACCCCGCTTGCCCATGACGATCGCGGTGCCGGTGTCCTGGCACATCGGCAGCACACCGGCCGCCGCGATGTTCGCGTTCTTCAGGAGGTCCAAGGCGACGAACTTGTCGTTGTTCGATGCCTCGGGATCGTCGAGGATGCTCGCGAGCTGCTTCAGGTGGTCGGTGCGCAGGTAATGCGAGATGTCGTGAAGCGCGGTCTCGGTGAGCAGCCGCATCGCCTCGGGTTCGACCTTCAGGAAAGTGCGTCCGTCAGGTCCTTCGACGGTGGACACCCCCTCGCTGGTCAGCAGCCGATATTCGGTGGGGTCTTCCCCGATCGGCAGCAGGTCCTCGTAGAGGAAGTCGGCCATTGTTTCTCCTGAAAAGAGGCTGAGGTTCGCCAATCAGATTAGTCGCGTCGACGCAAGGCCTTGACAACGGGGCGTGTGACGCATCCCTCGAGTGTGCGGATCGTGATGTGCGTCACGGGGATCGGTTGGTTCGGTCCGTATACTGGGGGAGATGTTCTCGAGCAACCCGCACGTAACCTCCCGTTTCCCTGTATCACACCTGGTGGAGAGGGTTCGCGCGTGACTGTCGAAGCAGAACGGATCGTCCCGATCGTCCGACGGGTTCCACAGTTCCACGCATGGGTCGACGTGTGCGTCGTCGTCGCAGTACTCGTCGCCACGAATCTTGTCGCGCACTTCACCACCGTCTGGGCATCGATTGCCACAGTCCCCATCGCTGCCGCAGTGCTCGTCGCGATCATGCGGCAGCGTGGCATGCACTGGAACGAACTCGGGCTGTCGCCGCGGCATTGGAAGCGCGGCACGCTCTACTCGGTGGGCGCGATCGGGCTGGTCCTCGCCGTGGTTGCCATCGGCATCGCGCTACCGTTCACCAGGCAGTTCTTCCTGTCCGAACGGTACGCGACCGTGTCCGGCGCACTGGTTGCGTCGATGATCATCATCCCGTTGCAGACCGTCATCCCCGAGGAACTCGCCTTCCGCGGTGTCCTGCACGGCACCCTCGAGCGTGTGTGGGGAGCCCGAGGTGTCTTCGCGGTCGGGTCATTGCTGTTCGGCCTGTGGCACATCGCATCGTCGTTCGGGCTGACCGCGGGCAACGCCGGACTGAGCGCTTTCCTCGGCGCCGGAATCTGGGCACAGCTCGCAGGGATCGCCGGCGCCGTGATCGCGACCGCAGCGGCAGGGTTCGTGTTCACCTGGCTCCGCCGGCGGAGCGGCAGCATCCTCGCGCCGATCGCGTTGCACTGGTCGCTCAACGGCGCCGGGGCGCTCGCGGCAGCGCTCGTGTGGCACGTCACCGTGGCCTGACGAAGCCATGCCGCCTCGCGAACGCTTCGGCTGATGGCACTCGCCGTCTGCTTGCTCTTCGACGCCGACACCGACCGTGCGGTACGGCGACTGTGGGAACGCCTCGAGGACGACGGCATCTCCACGCTCCTCACCCACACACATTGCAGGCACGTACCGCACCTGTCGTACGCGGTGCTGCGGACCTACGACACGGGTCGACTCCTCGCGGCGCTCGACGCGTTGCCCGCAGCCGACCCGATCCCACTGAGGTTCGATGCTGTCGGCCTGTTTCGCAGGGGCCGGGCATGCCTGATCCCGGCGCCCACCGCGGATCTTCTCGTACGGCAGGAACTCGTGGTGCGTGCGGTGGAGAGCACCGGCGCCGAACTGCACCGCCACTACAGGCCGCGGTCGTGGACACCCCACTGTTCGCTCAGTCCGAGGACCCGGCGCGACGAACTCCCACGGTTGACCGCGGTCGTCTACGACGTGCTACCCATCGAAGCCACGGTGACGCGGGCGGAGCTCATCGACACCGTGACCGGAGAGCGGTACCGGCTGCAGAATCTGCCTTGACGCGGGATCAGTCGTCGGGATTCTCGACCCAGTGCCCGTAGGGTGGCGGTCCCTCGCTCTGGATCTGGATGCCGAACACCGGCGAGTGCTTCCACACATACCCGTGAAGCACGTGTTCTTCGGACGAGGACTTGTTCGTGACCACGATGTCCCCGGTCGAACGTTCTTCGACGGCGAATCCGTCTTTCCGCCCGTCGATCACCCACCATTTCGCAGTGCTCATGATCGGTCGCCTCCGGATCAGTTCGAACAGCTTCCTCTCGAACCGTACGCCCATGACGCCCGGTGAGAACAGGGTTCGCGCTACGCCCTCAGCCGTGCAGCGCAGCGGCGGTCGCGTCGTCGGCCGGGTAGAACGCCTCGATCGCGAGTTCGGAGACGGTCACGTCGAGCGGTGTCCCGAACAAGGTGGTGGTGCTCAAGAACGACAGCTCGCCGTCGTCGGTGCGTACCCGCAGGGGCACCACGAGCGAATGCGGCTCCTCCGGCTCGTCCGGGTCGTCGCACGGATAGCGGGACAGTTCGTCGTACAAGCGCAGGAGAACGGGGTCGGCGGTCGCGCCGATCTGATAACGGAGCCGGACCAGCAGATGGGAACGCCACTGTCCCAGATTCGCGATCCGCGGGGCCAGCCCGTTCGGATGCAACGACAGGCGCAGCACATTGACCGGTGGTTCGAGCAATTCCGGTGAGCAGCCCGCAACGAGTGCTCCGATGGCTTCGTTGGCGTCGATCATCGTCCAGTGCCGATCCACGACCAGCGCGGGAAACGGCTGGTGTGATCGCAGAATTCGCGTGATGGCATCGGACACCGCGGACATCGGTACGTCGCCGAGCCGATGCTCGGGATAGGCCGGTGCCAGACCCGCGGCCATCAAGATCGAATTCTGCTCGCGCAGAGGTATTTCCAACTCCTCACAGATCTTCAACAGCATGTCGCGGGAGGCGCGCGACCGGCCGGTTTCGACGAAACTCACGTGTCGCGCAGAGACGCCCGCGCGGTTCGCGAGCGTGAGCTGGCTGAGTCCTCGACGTTCTCGCCAGTGTCGCAGCATCGCGCCCGCCGGTTCCGACTGCATCGTCGTCATGCGTCGACCCTACGGACGCGAGGGAAGTGTTGCCATTACCTGATGGGTAATCGATCTGTGGCGCCCGATATTGCAGAGTCGTCGGCATGACCGCATACGCAATCGCTCACCTCAGTTCCGTCGACTTCGGCGCGGACATCATCCGATACCTCGAGAAGATCGATGACACGTTCGCTCCGTACGGAGGACGTTTCCTTGTTCACGGGGTCGACCCGGAGGTGCTGGAAGGACCTTTCCCCGGGTTTGTGATCGTCATCGAATTCCCCGACATCGCGCGAGCCCGCGGATGGTACGACTCACCCGGGTATCAGGAGATCCTCCCGCTCCGCACGGAGAACTCCGACGGTGTCGCCGTCCTCGTCGAGGGGACGGCGGACGGCTACCGCGCGACCGACTACCTCGTGAAGGTGACCGGTCGCGCCTGATCACTGCGCGAGGATGCCTGCCGCCCGAGCGGGCGCTGCGTACGCCTCGGCCAGGGAGTCGACGGTGTCGTGGGCATTGAGACCGCTCGGATTGGGGACCACCCACAGCGGAACGCCGGCGATCGTCTCCTCCTGCACGCCGGAAACGGCTTTGCGGCGCCCGAAGGCTGCGCGGTACGCGGTGATTCCCGCAACCGCGACGACGCGAGGTTGCCATCGCGCGACCACCTCTGCCAATCGCTCAGGGCCGGCGCGTAATTCGTCGGTGGTGAGCTCATCCGCACGCGCCGTGGCGCGGGGTGCCAGATTGGTGATGCCGATGCCGCGCTCGAGAAGGTGCGCGGTATCGGCTTCGCTCAGGCCGGAGGTGGGGTCGACAGCGCGGGTGAGGATGCCGGCCCGCAGCAAGGCGGGGTAGAACCGGTTGCCCGGTCGCGCGAAATGGGCTCCGGTCGCGGCCGTCCACAATCCGGGATTGATGCCGACGAACAGCAGCCGGCAGCCGTCGCCGATCAGGTCGGGGACGACGGCATCGCGGAAGGACTCGAGCTCGGCGCGTGTGAAACCCACACGCTCACACTAGGAGATCTCGGGTAGCCATGCTCCGTGCAGCCCCGAGGGCACCCGGATCGGCAGCTGCACCTGCGCCACCGGACCGGTTGCGGGATCCTCGGCGGGGAAGATCAGGAAACGACTGGTCATATCGGTGCGGTCGGTGGCGATCGTGCCCCAGTAACCCGGTCCTCCGGACGAACTCGACAGGTACGCGGGTTCGCCCACGGCGTAGTCGCCCGCGTCCCACGTCGTATCGGTGTTTGCGACCACGTCGAACCAGCACAGCGCGTCCGCGTCGCCCGGCGGAATCCGGCGCTCTCCGGTCTTGCCGACCGTCGCCACCGTCCGGTGCTCGCCGGTCAGGAGGCGGTCGTCGACGCGAGGGAACTCGATGGTGCGTTCGGCGAACGGTGTCCGGGTGACTCCGGATTCGGAGATCACCGCGCGTGTGAGTGAACCGGGGTTCGGCTCGTTCGACTCGATGATTCCGCCCGGATACCGCCATTCGACGTAGTCGAGTGCGACATCGCCGTTACGCATGTCGAAGGCGTTGGCCGTGTGCCAGACCCAGAACGTGTCGGTGGTGTGCCAGCGCACCACGCTGCCGTCGCGGGGGATCAGCGCGATCCGGGTGCCGAGGTCCGGCAGCCAGGTCAGGGGCGAAGCGCCGGAGAAGATCCGCTCCATCTGGAACACACATGGGGAGAGGATGAGCACGATGTAGCGCGACGTCAGTGCCATGTCGTGGATCATCAGCGGTCGGTCCGCCCCGGCAACGGGCGTCGGGGGGCGGATGACCGTGCCCGCGGCATCGATCACCGACCAGGTGAGATACGGGGCTTCGAGCATGTAGCAGAACGCCACCATCTCGCCGGTGTTCGGATCGACCTTCGGGTGGGCGGTGAGGCCGACGGGCAGGCCGCCGTCGAAGGTGTCGCGGGCGAGTGTCTCGAGCTCGGATCCGAGTGTGTACGGCGGCGCACCCTCTGCGAGAGCGAACAATTTGCCGCCGTGCCGGATCACGTTGATGTCGGGGAGTTCGCGCATGCTGTTCGCGAGATCCGGGCCCACCTCGTCTGCGGACGGGAAATACGGGTCGGTGATCCCGGCCCACAGCGCACGTCCGGCCTTCTCCTCCGCGACCACATTGGGAGTGCGGACGAACCTGTTGGTGTACCGCACTGTGCCATCGCCGATTTCGACGCGGTGCACCATCGCGTCGCCGTCCAGCGGATAGACGTAGGTGCCGATCGGATCGAACCTGGGGTTCGGCCCGTTCCGCAGATAACTACCCTGTAGATCCGGTGGCAGCTCACCGGATACCGGGAGATTCGCCACGTCCACTTCGTCGCGTTGCGGGGCGAACACCCCGCTCAGGTAGGGGTTGTGGGCCAGATCGACTGGTGCGGGGCGATTCACGGCCGGCCCGCAGATCTCGTGGGGAGCACGGACTCAATCGTAGGGCGCACGGCAGGTGACCACGCCGAAAACGGGCACCGCCGATCCGATAGGGTGTTTCCCGACCTGTAGGAGCGACGGGCGGCACTGGGCAGCGCCGCAACGATTGGGGAAGGTGTGCAGCGCCGAAACGTTGTCGGAAACCCCCTCGGGAACACCGCGAGTACTGCGCGTGCAACCGGCGACGAGTGCGCGCTCCCGCCCTATACGGAACTGTTGTGGCCGACCCTGCAGGCAGTGATCGGGCTGGGTGGATCCGGCGCGATAGACGAGATCGACGCTGCTGTCTCGGACCGCGTGGGGCTGTCCGAGGCGGCACGTGCGGTACTGCACGGCGACGGCCCTGGGACGGAGATCGAATACCGCGTGGCCTGGGCGCGCACCTACCTCAAGGGCATGGGGCTGCTCGCCAACGCACGTCGCGGCGTGTGGAGCGCCACCGATCAGGGGCGTGCGGTGCGGGAATCCGAGATCAGGCCCATGCAGATCGCCTACACCACCGAGAAGCGGCGCAAGCGGATCGGCCGGAACTCGTCGGGTGCGCAGGTCGTGCCGCTCGTCGCGGCTCCCGAGGATCCGGAATTGTGGCGTGAACCGCTGCTGGGTGCCGTCACAGACCTTTCCGATGCCGGTTTCGAACGGTTGGTCACCGCTGTGCTCCGCGCGGCCGGGTTCACGACGCTGACGACCCTCGACCCGGATGAGAGCACCGACACCGATGTCGTCGAGGGCACCGGCGTGCTGCGAGTGTCGCTGCTGAGCTTCTCGGTCTTCTTCCGCTTCGTCCGCGGCCGCGAGCGGGTGGGTGCAGATGTTGTACGAGAGTTCCGTGCGGCGATGGTCGGCCGAGGCGAGAAGGGTCTGCTGGTGTCGACCGGCGAGTTCACCGACGACGCCAGGGCGGAGGCCCATCGGCACGGAGCTCCGCCGATCGATCTGGTCGACGGCGAAGGCCTGTGCGATCTGCTCAAGGAGCACCGGCTTGGGGTACGCACCACGGTGCGGACCGTCGAGGATGTCGCACTGGTGCCTGCGTTCTTCGCAGATCTTGCCGGTTACTGATTTCCTTCGTAGCACCGGGCAAATCGGGCGCCTTCGTCGATGTGACAGGTGAGCCCGGTGGTGCTGTGGTGCAATACCGGGTGGTATCTACCCCACCAGTGAAGCGAGCGCGCATGACACTCACCCGTCGGGAACTGCTGCGGTATACGGCGATCGGATCAGGAGCCGTGGTTGCCTCCGCGCTCGCCGCGCCGGGGATCGCCCAGGGACGCGAGGTGCTCGGCACCATCGTCGACTACTCCGCCGGTGTACCGTCCCCGGCCTCGATCCGTTCCGCGGGGCATATCGGTGCGATCCGCTACGTTTCCGACCGCCGACCGGGTGCCGAATGGATGTTGGGCAAGCCGCTCACCGAAAGCGAGGCCGATGCGCTCATCGGCAGCGGCCTCGAAGTGGTGTCGAACTACCAGTTCGGAAAGGGCGAGACCTCCGACTGGCTCGGTGGCTACCAGGCCGGGTTGAAACACGCGCGACGCGGACTCGAACTGCATCGCGCGGCGGGGGGACCCGACGATCGGCCGATCTATGCCTCGATCGACGACAATCCGACCTTCGTGCAGTTCACCACTCAGATCGTCCCGTATCTGCTTGCATGGCAGGAAGTGGTCGGACCTTCGAACACCGGCGTGTATGCGAATTCGCCGACAATCGAGTGGGCGTCTGCCGTCGGACTCGGGGCCTTCTACTGGCAGCACAACTGGGGAACACCCAAGGGCTTCGTCCACGGGGCAGCGCACCTGCACCAGGTGTCCGGGGGTGAGATCGACGGTATCGGTATCGACGTGAACAACATCCTTGCCGCCGACTACGGACAGTGGTCACTGTCGAAACTCTGAGTTCGGTGACCGGCTCAGTTGTCGAAGCGCCGCGCCGTCGGAGCCGGTCTGGGGATCAGTGCAGTGATCGCCAACGAGACGATCGCTGCGACGACCGCGATCAGGAACGTGATCCGGAAACCATCGAGGGACGGGACCACGGCATCGCCGATCCGGGTGGTCATGGCGGCCAGCACGACTCCGATGACCGCTGCCGCCGTCGACGTACCGATCGATCTCATCAGAGTATTGAGACTGTTGGCTGCGGCGGATTCGGTCAAGGGCACCGCCGCCATGATCAGAGCGGGCATCGCCGCGTAGGCGAGGCCCACCCCGGCCCCGATGATCATCGCAGCGACAAGGATGTGCCATACCTCGGTGTACAGCAGGTACGCCACAAGATATCCGAGTCCGACGGTGGCCGCCCCGCACGCGAGTGTTGCACGCGCGCCGAATCGCCGCGTGATCCCGGCCGATACCGGGGACAGGGCCATCATCACAAGTCCGCTCGGTGCGAGTACGAGCCCCGCCATCACCATCGACTGCCCGAATCCGTAACCCGTTTCGGAGGGCGCCATGAGCAGCTGCGGGAACGCGAGAACGTTGGAATACATCGCGAACCCCAGCGCGATCGAGGCCAGGTTCGTCATGAGAACCGGGCGTCTCCCGGAGATCCGGAGATCGACGAGCGGACGTGGCAGCCGTAGTTCGTACATGCCCCACCCGACGAATACCGCAATCGCACCGGCGAACATCCCCAGCGTGATCGGGCTCGACCACCCCCACGTATTGCCCTTGCTGACGGGAAGCAGCAGCAGCACCAACGCGATCGAGAGCAGAACGGCGCCGAGGTAATCGAAGCGGCCCGGATTGCGCTGGGAGGACTCGGGGACGAAATACAGCACTGCAGCGATGCCGATGACCCCGATGATCCCGGAGACCACGAACAGCATGTGCCAGGTGGTCAGTTGCGCGACGAACGCCGCGAACGGCAGACCTATCGCGCCGCCGACACCGAGGGTGGCGCTGAGCGTCGCCATGGCGGCCGGGATCTTCCTGGGGGGAAGTTCGTCGCGCAGAATTGCGATACCGAGTGGAATCGCGCCGACCGCGGCGCCCTGGAGGGTACGGCCGACCACGAGGGGAATCAGGGTGGTCGACAGAGCACACACGCCGGAACCGAGGACCATCATGCCGAGGCTGACGATCAACATCCGGCGTTTACCGAACATGTCGCCGAGGCGGCCGGAGATCGGGGTGATGACGGCCCCGGCGAGAAGGGTCGCGGTGACGGCCCATGAGGTGTTCTCAGGTGTTGCGTCGACGAGTACCGGCAACTGCGGCAGGAGCGGAACGATGAGGGTCTGCATGAGCGCCACGCCGATGCCACACAGTGCCAGAACCGGAACGATTGCGCGCGGTACGGGCCGCTCCCGTGTCGGAATCGGGCTGTCGACGGCCATGGGGTCCTCGTCCGAGCCACGCTCGAACGCGGCCTCAACTGTGATGTGTGCGAAAACAACTATGTCGCAACTTGTCTAACATGCCGACAGTTCGGAAGCCCAGCGGACCCACCGCACGCGTGTCAGGACTGGCAGTGACCGGCGGGATCGGTTTCGTCGGCCGTGACCACGAGGCGTGGGTGCTCCTCCGGTGTCGAATGCACTCCGCGCCACGCCATCAGCGACCAGCGCGACAGCGCCGACATGCAGGAGCCCACGCTTCCGAACGACAAAGACGACAGCGCCGACGCTGCGGATCCGGCGGACCCGACCGACAGGATCGAACCGACGCTGCCGATCGACAGGATCGAATAGGCGGACCCGATGGAGAGGATCGACCCCTCCGAGGCAATCGACAGGATCGAGCGGCGCGAGCGCAACGACCGGTGCCGCTGTGGTGGTGGCTGGTAGGGCATGCGGGCCATGCCTCGGTCTACCACGTACAGCGGCCGGTGAAAAGCAAACGAGAAATTCGGCTGCATACGCGACGAGGCCACCGGAACGATTCCGGTGGCCTCGTGTGAATGTGCCTGTCAGGGAACTGCGACGAGCCCCAGGGTCGGCAGGAAGGTGCAGGAGCGCGCGTCCGCGCCTTCCTCCTGCGTGGTGACGCCCCCCGAGATCACGGCGACGACCTGGCCGGGCCCGGTGTCGGCGATCGCGGTCAGTGTGGTCGGGCCGTCAGGGTTGACATTGGCCTCGTTGGTCAACGGCTGCGTCCCGGTGCGACCGTTGGAGATGTTGATCCAGGTCAGGGTGAGCGGCTCGGCCTGCTCAGCGGCCGCCGGTGCGGTGCCGAGTGCAGTGAACACGAAACCGGCCTGACCGGCGCCCGGTCCCGGAGGCGGCAACAGTGCCGGGCCCGCGACTGCGAGTGCAGTGCCCACCGAGTCGGCGCCGTCGCCGATGCAGTCCTGGCCGAGTGTCGGATACAGGAACTGTGAGATCACGACTTCACCCGGAGCCGGGAGATCGGGCCCGCCGCCACCGCTGCCGTCGAGGAAGGTGATGACCCTTTCGAGGGTGCCCTTCACCGAATCGGGAAGCTCGGAGTTCGCGAGCAGTTCCTTGGCCTGGGCGAGGATGTCGTTCTTGCCGTCGTCCGCGATGTCGGAGGGACCGGCAGCAGCCCCCACGATCGCGGGAGCAAGAGACGCGAGCGCTTCCGTCTGCTCGGGGTCGACCTCGGCCCGGGGGAGGAACTGCGTCAGCGACTCGATGGACAGGTCGGCCGGCACAGCGAACTGGGGGAGCGTTACGAGCTCGGCCAGATCCGGTAGCGCGGGCGGTGCAGGTTGCGCGACTGCGTGCGTCGGCACGGCAAGTCCCGCGGTGGCGGCGAGTGCGCACACTGTGAGCGCCCTCCGCATTCCTCGAGTACGAAGCACTGTTCCCCATCCTTGTCGTTGAAGTATCCGGGTGTCCTGGACGGGCAACCAGATACTGACGGCTCGAGGAGACACTCTATGTAGCCCCCCGGTCCGGTACAAGCGGCAGCGCCCGATTGCAGCGGGCGTGGCCGATACCTGCGGGGAGTGTAGCGACAGGGTGTTCCGTATGGCGGTTCGTGTTCGACGGTAACTCGATACAGATGCGGAAAGTGTGACGAGAGATAAAATTGTTACGTGAGAGGTTGGTGCTTTTCTCTCTGATGCGTCGCACCGGTAACCTCTGACGCCGGGTCGGAGCACCCGGATGACGACGACGGGAGGCGCACCGCAGTGCCACAACGTGCTCGGTCGTACCGTCTGTGGTGCGTGTTGCTTCTGCTGATCTCCGTGGTGGCCAGGCTTGCATGGGGTCTGCTGACTCCCAACGGCATGAACCTCGTCGACCTGCATGTCTACGTCGACGGTTCCGCCGCGCTCCTCAGCGGCGAGCTCTACGACTTCACCTATTCGCGGGACACCCCGGATTTCCCGCTGCCGTTCACCTATCCGCCGTTCGCGGCTCTCGTGTTCCTGCCGCTGCACTATCTGCCGTTCGGATTGCTCGGCATCATGTGGTTGCTGTTGACCATCGCGGCGCTGTTCTACGTCATCCGGATCGCACTCGAACTGCTCGTCGGTCCGGCGGCGCACGACGATCGCTGGACGTCGGTGGCGTTGGTCTGGACGGCGATCGCGGTGTGGACCGAACCGGTACGTACGACCCTCGACTACGGGCAGATCAACGTCTTCCTCGTGCTCGCCGTGATGGTGGCGGTCCGTAGCAGCCGGTGGTGGCTCTCCGGTGGGCTCGTCGGCGTAACGGCCGGGATCAAGCTCACCCCGGCGATCACAGGCGTTTACTTCTTGGCCAGGCGACGTTGGCGCGAGGCATTCTTCTCGGCGGTCGCGTTCGGTGCCACCGTCGTCGTCAGCGCCGTGCTGCTCGGTGAGCAGGCTCGCACCTACTTCACCTCCCTGTTCGGTGACGCCGATCGGATCGGGCCGGTGGGGTCGGTCTGGAATCAGTCCCTGCGGGGTGCGCTCAGCCGGCTTCTCGGCCGTGACGTCGACACCGGTGCAGTGTGGATCGTCGCCGTCGCTGTGTGCGCGCTCCTCGCGGTCGCGGCGTGGCGGTCCCTGGGCCCCGACGACAGACTCGGCACGCTCGTCATCGTTCAGCTGTTCGGGCTGCTGATTTCGCCGATCTCATGGGTGCACCACTGGGTGTGGGTCGTGCCGATGTTGCTGTGGCTCGTCTACGGACCCCTCGCAGGTCGTCTCGGCACGCGGGTGGTGGCGGTCTGCTGGGCGGCGGTGACGTTGGTCGGCGTGCCGTGGGTGCTGAGTACTTTCCAGGCTTCGATGTGGGACATCGACCGGCCCGCCCCGCTCGCCTGGCTCGGAGCCGTGAACGTCGTCGGTGTTCTCGTCGTCTACCTGTGGATGATCGTTGCTCCGCGGTGGGGCGAGCGTGATGCTGCTACGGCCCGGCCAGCGCATCGATCCTGTGAGCCAGAGCCGGATCGGCCTCGGTGATTCCGCCTGCGGAGTGCGTGCTGAGCGAGTAGGTCACCTTGCGCCATCGGATATCGATATCGGGATGGTGGTTTGCGTCCTCCGCGACTTCGGCGACCTTGCCGACCAGGGTGATCGCTTCGGGAAACGTCGGTGATTCGATCGTGCGCACCAAGGCGTCTTCTGCGCGGTGCCAATGCGGAAGGTCGGACAGTGCGGCGTCGATCTCGCCGTCGGTGAGCAGTTGGGCCATGACCCATTGTGTCGCCTCAGCGGTCGCACCCGCAATGACCCGTCGGTGCGAGTCAGGCGGCGCGGACCTTCTCCAGGTGTTTGCGTAGCTGCTTCTCGCTCATCCCCTCGTCCTGGACCTTCTTCATGCGCATGATCACGACGGGGCATTTGACGCAGCGAGTCTTCTTGCGGCAGCACTTCTTCTTCGGTTTCAGGCTCGCGACAGCGCTCGCCTTGAATTTCTTCTTGCCCATCGTCGTCCTGCTCCCGTCCATGCGCGTGGAAGTCAGGTTAGCGTTCCCTCAGTTGAACACCAAGGGTCACTTTGGAGGGGTCGAGCACCACGAAGCGCGTCTCTCCTACGTGTCGAACGTCACTTCGAGGTACTCTGAGCTGGGCCGATAGGTGCGCGATGCCGCGTGCACACCCGTGCGGGCTGTAGGGTATTCGTGGCCGCAGTGCCCGCATGGTCCTTCGGAGAGTTGATCTCGAAGACCACGCCGGGTGTTTCGCATTCGCGTCGCGGCCCAGAACGAAATTGCGCCGTACGGGCGAGGTGCCAACCGGGTCCAGTGCCGTGTGGCCGGACTACAGCCAGGAGAGCCATCGCGTGAGCACCGCCGATTTTCGAAATGTCGCCATCGTGGCGCACGTCGACCATGGAAAGACCACCCTCGTCGACGCAATGCTGCGCCAGTCGGGTGCGTTCGCCGAACGCGCTGAACTCGTTGACCGCGTCATGGACTCCGGCGACCTCGAACGCGAGAAGGGCATCACCATTCTCGCCAAGAACACCGCGGTGCACCGCCACCACCCCGACGGCAGCGTGACGGTGATCAACGTCATCGACACCCCCGGCCACGCCGACTTCGGTGGCGAGGTCGAGCGGGGCCTGTCGATGGTCGACGGCGTCGTCCTGCTCATCGACTCCTCCGAGGGCCCGCTTCCGCAGACCCGCTTCGTGCTGCGCAAGGCGCTCGCCGCGTCGCTGCCGGTGATCCTGGTGGTGAACAAGACCGACCGCCCCGACGCCCGTATCGCAGAGGTCGTCGAGGAGAGCCAGACCCTGCTTCTCGATCTCGCGTCCGATCTCGACGACGAAGCAGCGGAAGCCGCCGAACTCGCCCTCGAGCTCCCCGTGCTCTATGCCTCGGGTCGCGAAGGCAAGGCCAGCCGCAAGCAGCCCGAGAACGGTCAGGTCCCCGACGCAGAGAACCTCGACGAACTCTTCGAGGTCCTGTTCGAGTGCATCCCCGCTCCGAAGGGCAACCCGGAGGCCCCGCTGCAGGCGCACGTCACCAACCTCGACGCGTCCGAGTTCCTCGGACGCCTTGCGCTGCTTCGCGTCCACAACGGCAAGCTCCGCAAGGGCGACACCGTTGCATGGATGCACTCGGACGGCGTGAAGAACGTCAAGATCACCGAGCTGCTCAAGACGGTCGGTGTCGAGCGTCAGCCCGGTGAAGAAGCCGTCGCGGGCGACATCGTCGCTGTCGCGGGCATTCCCGACATCATGATCGGCGACACGCTCGCCGACATCGAGAACCAGGTCGCGCTGCCCACCATCACCGTCGACGAGCCCGCGATCTCCATGGTGATCGGTACCAACACATCGCCGCTCGTCGGTCGGGTCCAGGGACACAAGCTCACCGCGCGCATGGTCAAGACCCGTCTCGATTCCGAGCTCATCGGCAACGTGTCGCTCAAGGTGCTCGACATCGGCCGCCCGGATGCGTGGGAGGTGCAGGGCCGTGGTGAACTCGCCCTCGCGATCCTGGTCGAGCAGATGCGCCGCGAAGGTTTCGAGCTCACGGTCGGCAAGCCGCAGGTGGTCACCAAGACTGTCGACGGCAAACTGCACGAGCCGTACGAAGAGCTGACGATCGACAGCCCGGAGGAGTACCTCGGCTCGATCACTCAGTTGCTCGCTGCCCGGAAGGGCAAGATGGTGCAGATGACCAACCACGGCACGGGTTGGGTCCGGATGGAGTTCATCATCCCGTCCCGAGGTCTCATCGGCTTCCGCACCGACTTCCTCACGGAGACACGCGGCACGGGTATCTCCAACGCGATCTTCCACGGCTACGCGCCGTGGGCCGGTGAGATCCGCGCGCGCCACACCGGCTCGCTCGTCTCCGACCGCGCAGGTTCGGTGACCCCGTTCGCGATGATCCAGCTGGCCGACCGCGGCACCTTCTTCGTCGAGCCCGGTGCCGACACCTACGAGGGCATGGTCGTGGGTATCAACCCCCGCGCCGAGGACCTCGATATCAACGTCACGCGCGAGAAGAAGCTCACCAACATGCGCTCGTCGACGGCCGACGTCATGGAGACGCTCTCGAAGCCGATCGAACTCACCCTCGAAGCTGCACTCGAATTCTGTGCGGTCGACGAATGCGTCGAGGTGACGCCCGAGGTGATCCGCGTACGCAAGGTGCACCTGTCGAGCACCGATCGTGCGCGCGCACGTTCGCGTGAGAAGGCCCGCAACAAGTAGGAATAGTGTGAAGCGGCCCCGGTAGCCCAGGCTCCCGGGGCCGCGACATACCCGGTGGACACAAGTCGACGAGAGGAAGCCCGAGTGTTGCGTTCGCGCACCTGGTATCGGCGATGGGTCGTTCCGGTGGCCGTCGCGACAGCCGTCCTGACGTCGGCGGCGTGTACCGCGGATCCACCCCCGCCGATCGAACAGACGGAGCCGACAGCAACGCCGGCACCTGCCCCGAAGCGCAACACCGTGGTCGTCGCGATCGACGGCGTGGAGACCGGCTTCAACCCTCATCTGCTGGCAGATCAGTCACCGGTCGGTGATGCGATCGCGCAGCTGGTGCTGCCCAGCGCCTTCCGTCCCGTGCCGAGCGTGGAGCACCCCGGAGTCACCGAATGGGTGCTGGACGACTCGGTGCTGGTGTCGGCGGAGGTGGTCTCGCAGGCACCGTTCACCATCGAGTACGAGGTTCGCACCGACGCCCAATGGTCCGACAGCGCACCCATCGCGGCGGAGGACTTCCATTACCTCTGGCAGCAGATGATCACGCAGCCGGGAGTCGTCGACGCCGCCGGTTACCGGTTGATCGAAGACGTCCAGTCCTCGGGCGCGGGTAAGACGGTCACTGTGACACTGCGTGAGCCGTACCCCGCCTGGCGAGAGTTGTTCGCCGACATGCTGCCCGCGCATCTCGTCAAGGACACCCCGGGTGGTTTCGACACCGGCCTGTCGGAAACGATCCCGGTGTCGGGTGGCCCGTTCAAGGTGGAATCCGTCGACCGTGGTCGCGGCGAGGTGCTGCTCGAGCGTAACGACCGGTTCTGGGGCGAGCCCGCGCTCCCGGACGAGATCCTCATGCGACGCGGTGGCAGCGACGCCCAGCTCACCGAATCCATGCGCACCGGCGATACTCAGATCGCGCAGGTCTCGGGCGGATCGGCGTTGCTCGCCCAGCTCGGTGCGGTATCCGGCCTGCGAACGCACGTGCAGCTCGAGTCCCGCACGCTCGAATTGACGCTCAACACCCGTACCGCCACTCTCGCCGACCCGCGGGTGCGCCGCGCTGTGCTCGGCCTTCTCGACCCGGAGATGCTTGCCCTCGTCGCAGCGGGTTCCGCTGCCGAGATCGTGCCCGACCGGGCCCAGGTCCTCGCTCCGTCCGATCCCGGCTACGCGCCGACGATGCCGCCGCGACCGAGTCGTGAGGACGCACTCGCCCTGTTCGCGGACGCCGGCTACCTGCCCAACCTCCTCGCTGTGCCTGCCTCCGAGCCGCCCGTGGATTCGTCGTCCTCGGCCGAAACGACGACACCGGAGACCACCGCGGCGGAAGGGACGTCCTCGGAAGCGGATTCGCCGGAGGAGGCGCCATCGGGACGTGCAGAGCCGATCGCGGACGGCACGCTCGTCCGGGACGGTGCGCCCCTCGTGCTCGTGATCGGTGTCGCCGAAGGGTCCGAAACAGCGCGTACTGTCGCGCGGACGGTAGCGGACGTGTTGTCCGGCGCAGGCATTGCGGCCTCAGTGAGTGAACTACCGCCGGACGAACTCTACGGCGACGCCCTCGTCACGGGGGAGGTACACGCGATCGTCGGCTGGATGGAGGCGGGGTCCGACCCGGCAACGGCGGCGATCTCCCGCTTCGGATGCCTCCCCGCGCTCCCGGCTCCTGCCGCCTCGGAGACCGCAGACATGTCGGAGACGGCGGAGGCGACGCCCACGTCGAGGAGTGGCCCTCCGGAAACCACGGCAGCAGGTGTCCCAGGCTCGGACGCCGGGAACGATGAGCCCGGCGACGCCGACTCGACGGATGACGCAGAGGATGCTGCCGCGGCCCAGCTCGAAGCGCCGAGCAACCTTTCCGGTGCTTGCGATCCCGCGGTGCAGGCCCAGCTCGTCGATGCCCTGCACGGGGTGGGCGACGTCCCTGCAACCCTGGCTGCAGTGGAGTCCAGATTGTGGGATCTCGCGGTGAACCTTCCGATCATCCAGGGCCGGTCCGTCGCTGCCGCCGGCCCCGGTGTGGACGGAGTGGCCTTGGCAGGCCCGGTGCAGGCAGGCATCGTCGGCGACGCTCGATTCTGGGAGAGGAACACACCGTGACCGCTGGCGAACCGCGCAGACTGCTGCTCGTCCACGCACACCCGGACGATGAAACCCTCACCACGGGCGGCACTATCGCCCGGTATGTCGACGAAGGAGTCGAGGTCACCGTGGTGACCTGCACCCTCGGCGAGGAAGGTGAAGTCATCGGCGACGAGTGGGCGCAGCTGACTGCGGACCGGGCAGACCAACTGGGTGGTTACCGCGTGCTGGAACTGACCAGGGCCCTGAATGCCCTCGGGGTCGCCGCGCCCTGGTTCCTGGGCGGGGCAGGCCATTGGCGGGACTCCGGGATGGCAGGCACTCCGGCAGCGTCGAATCCCCGAGCGTGGGTCAACGCCGATCCCGATGAAGCCGTGGGGGAGCTCGTTGCCGTCATCCGGCGCACTCGGCCTCACGTCGTGATCACCTACGACCCGGTCGGTGGGTACGGGCACCCGGACCACATCGCGGTGCACGAACGCGTCACCGCCGCCGTCGAGCTCGCCGGAACGGAGAACTACCCCGGTGCGGGTGCACCGTGGACACCGGCGAAGGTGTACTGGACGGTCACCGAGCGGACGGCACTCGAAGCGGGCGTCGCCGAGATCGGCGAGCTCCCCGAGGGGTGGCGCGTGCCCGAGACGGGCGAGCTCCCGAGCGTGCCCGACGATCAGGTCAGCGCCGTCGTCGACGTCCGCGACGTGCTCGACGCGAAACGTGCCGCGATGGCAGCCCACGCGACACAGGTCACCGTGGCACCGGGAGGAGCACAGTTCACACTGTCGAACTCGGTCGCCCAACCGATCTTCCGCGAGGAGCATTTCCGCTTGGTGCGCGGAGAACCGGGCGAACGGGACGATTCCGGGCGGGAGCGTGACCTCTTCTCCGGCATCAGCTAATGTGACCGCCGTCACCTATGGAGGGAGGGGGCGGCGATGTACAACTGGTCCGTTCAGAATCAGATCGTCGCGTTCGTCGACTCGTTGCGGCCGCACGCCGACGAGATTCGCGCCGGCTATTTCGATGCGCTCTACGGGTTCGTCGACATGCAATCGCACCTGCTGACCATGCTCGGTTACCCGCCCGTGCCCTGACCTGCCCCGACCCCGGGTAGCTCGGCAGAGGTGCCGTCACGCACTATGGAACGATGACCGTCGACCCTGCAACCGAACTGCCGGACGTACCCGCGCTGCCGCCGGAGCCGCGGCGAGGCATCGTTGCGTTGCTCGTCTTCGACGGTGCCCTCTGCGCGATCCTGTCGGTGCTGTTCCTCGGCCTCTACATCGGCCCGGTTCCGTTCCCGATCACGATTCTGCTCGCAGCGGTGATCAATCTGCTGCTGGTGATGGCCCTGTACAGCGAAACCGACTCGCTGCGAACCGCGATGCTGCCGCTCGCGGCCTGGTTGCTCGGATTCGCGGTGTGCCTGGCCGTCGGGCCGGGTGGCGATCAGCTGGCCATGGCGGACTGGCGGATCCTGATGCTTCCCGTCGCGGCGCTCTTGCCCGCAGGCGGTTATCTCTTCTCGGCGAGGATCAAAGCGATCATCAAGACAGCCCGGCCGCCTGCGCAGCAGATGTGAGAACCGCCGCGGTCATCTCCTGGGTGAGGCGGCCGGTGAAGGTGTTCTGCTGACTCACGTGATAGCACCCGAACAGGTGCAGCGGGGCCTTGCCCTCGGTCGCCGGGGCGAGGGTGACGCTTGCGCCGTGCCCGAACTTCGGACGCGGTGACGGCACGACCCATCCCGCGGCGGTAAGCACCGGGAGCAACGCTTGCCATCCGAAACCACCGAGCACCACGACGGCCCGCAGCGTCGGCGAGAGCAACGCGAGTTCCTGCTCGAGCCAGCCACGGCACGTGTCCCGCTCGGTCACGGTCGGCTTGTTTGCGGGGGGCGCGCAGTGCACCGGTGAGGTGATCCGGGTGCCGAACAATTCGAGTCCGTCACCGATGTGGGTCGCAGTCGGTTGCGACGCGAGTCCGGCTTCGTACATGGCGGCGTAGAGGAAGTCCCCGGAGCGATCGCCGGTGAACATCCGACCCGTCCGATTCGCGCCGTGCGCGGCAGGCGCCAATCCCACGATGAGCAGCGCCGCATCGGTGGGGCCGAAACCGGGGACCGGTCTTCCCCAGTACTCCTCGTCGCGGAAAGCGGCCCGCTTCTCCCGTGCGACGCGTTCACGCCACTCGACCAGCCTCGGGCACGCGCGGCAGTCCACGAGCAACTCGTCCATCACCGCGAGCGTGCTTGCTCCGGGTCTGCGCCAAGGATCGATCACGAGGCATGACCTCCGCGTGTCCAGATATCGCCCGCGCCGGGCGTCACGGATTCGATCAACGCCCAGGCGTCGCTTTCGGGGACGTCGACGACCTCGTAGTGGCCTGCGCCCGCGGGCGTCGCAGCGATCACCGTCGCCACTCCCGCGCGCCGCTGGAAGAACGTCTGGCGCACGGTCCATCCGATGATCCCGTCCGACTCGAGGCAGACCCGATGACGATCGACGGAACCCGCACGTGTGACGAGGTACCCCGGCGGCGACGCATGCCCGAGCCCCCGATAGCGATCCCACCCGAGCGCTGCCGCGGCAACGACGAGCACCACCGTTCCGGCTGTGGTCGCGGGCAACGGCAGCGGCCGGTCGAGGATCGTGGTGAGTGCAATGCCCGCCGCGATCAGGCACACCACCGGCGCGACCGCCCTGGTGAATCGGCGGCGGCGTGCCGCAGCGCCGTGGGGGACCAGCGGCACCGTCAACGGTGAATCGGTGGTGAGCACTTCGCCTGCGACCCGGCGGACCTCACCATCGGGCGCCGACGGCAGCACGAGCGACGACTCGCCGCGTTCGGCCGATACACCTGTCATGATCGCGTCGAGTCGTGCAGCTCCCACGAGTCTCAGTGCAACGGGCTCGTGGACGTCGACGCCGCGAAGGCGCGCGCGATCGAGCGTCGTGTGCCGCACCCGGAGCAGGCCTCGCCCGACCCGCAGCATCCGTCCGTCGTCGGTGACCAGTAGGTTCCCGTACAGCAGGAGGTACCGGATGCACGCGGCGATGCTCGCGACGACGAGGATCACGACCACTGCGACTCCGACGACGACCGCAATGCCGGCGGCCGCGAGCGCATCGACCCCGCGTGCGACGGTGTCCGATTCGGTGAGTTGTTCGCCGATCCCGTATTGGAACGCCAGCCCGACCACGGCGGCGATACCGATCAGGCCGGTGGCCGAGAACGGCGCGTACCGCACCCACCCGGATCGGAGGCGGGCCAGTTCGCGTTCGCTCGGTGCAGTGCCCATCGGGGCGCGCACGGAGTCCACCGGTGTGCGCGCGGCCGTGCTTTCGGGCGCTGCGGCAGCGAGGCCGTCCCCGAGGAGTCCGGCACGCAGAGCGGGAACGTCCTCGATGGCGATGCCGTTGAGTTCGAATCTGTTGTGATCGGTGGCGCTGCCGACCGATTGTCCGGTGCCGATCTTCACCACTGCGAGGCCGAGCAGTCGATGCAGTACCCGCCGATCGACGTCGACCGACCGGATGCGGCTGCGCGGGACCGAGAGCTCGCGGCGTCGGAGCAGACCGCGGCGCAACTCGACGTGCGCGGGCCCGATCCGATAGCTCGTGGTGAACCAGCGGGCCAGTCCGACAAGGACCAGCAGCCCCGCGACACCGAGCCCCCAGTACGGGTTGCCTCTGCTGCTGCCCAGCAACACCGACCCGATCAGGACGGGGAACAGCTTCGCGATCTCCTCGACCGGATGGATCAGCAGCATCCGGCGGTCGAGTCGCTGCCAGCCGACGATGTCGTCGTCGACGGTGCCTGCAGGATGCGTCGTGTCGGGTGGGGGTGTCTCGGATTCGAAAGTCACGTCGCATCGGCTCCGTCGCCACCTGCGATCGCGGTGAGTCGTGCGACCGTCTCGTCGGCCACTGCCGCATCGAGCGCGGTGATTTCCACGGCACCTGCGGACGACGCGGTGGTGACGGTCACGGTCGCGAGCCCGAGCCACCGGTCGATCGGTCCGCGTTCGGTGTCGACGGTCTGGATCCGGGAGATCGGTGCGATGCGGCGTTCCTGCGTGAACCAACCGGAGCGGGTGTGGACGGCGGTGTCGCTGATCTCCCATCGATGCACCCGATACCGCCACAGCGGCACCACCGTGATGTGCACGCCCGCGACGACGACGGTCGCGACGGCCGCGGCGATGTGCCACCCGGCCCGACCGGAGTCGAGCACACCCCACACGACCTGCGCAATGACGATCGGTACCCACATCAACGCAGCGTTGATCGCCCACAATGCCCGAGCCTTCGGACTCGGCCTCCATGCGGGTTCGGTCATCACCGTCCCGGTGCTGCTGTCCACATTCACACTCCCGACTCGGTTCAGGGTTCCACGTTAGGCTTGGTTGGACACCCGATCGGGGCAGCCCCGAGTATTCCCACACTGCCGGGCGTTTCAGTCACGAGGAGGATCGAGATGAGCGAAGCCGACATGACCGACACTGCCGATGTCCTCGGGTTCGGCAGCCTTTCGGCGGAGGATTCCGAAGGCGATCGGGCCGAACAGTCGACGCCGGCTTATGACGAGCCTCGCGATACATACCCGACAGACCTGCCGCTCGAGGTCGATCCTGCCGACGCGGTCGAGCAGAATCGCGAGGTAGCCGTGGACGACGACTATCCCCACGAGTGACAGCCGGGTGCACCCCGAAGTGGCATGCGACACGGCAGGGGCGCATGATCGGCCCATGACCGATTCCGCTGACGACACCCAGCACTCTGCGATGCTTCCGTCGCCGTCGCTGCGCCCCGGTGCCGCTCCCCGGCCGTCCCCGTCTGCGATGCGCCGGGTGCTGCGTCGCGCCCGCGACGGGGTGACTCTCAACATCGACGAAGCCGCTGTGCTGCTGCAGGCGCGCGGCGCCGACCTCGACGATTTGTGTGCGTCGGCGGCCCGGGTACGCGATGCGGGTCTGCTCGAGCAGGAGCGGCCGGGTACGGTCACCTACTCGCGGAAGGTGTTCGTCCCGATCACCCGGCTGTGCCGCGACCGTTGCCACTACTGCACGTTCGTCACGGTCCCGGGCAAGCTTCGGGCAGAAGGCCGGGGGATGTACCTCGAGCCCGACGAGATCCTCGAGATCGCACGGCAGGGCGCCGAGCTCGGCTGCAAGGAAGCGCTGTTCACTCTCGGTGACCGGCCCGAGGACCGGTGGCCAGAGGCGCGGCAGTGGCTTGACGAACGCGGGTACGACTCGACGCTCGACTATGTGCGCGCGATGTCGATCCGGGTGCTCGAGGAGACCGGATTGCTTCCGCACTTGAACCCGGGCGTGATGAGCTGGGCCGAGATCTCGCGGCTCAAGCCGGTAGCGCCGTCGATGGGCATGATGCTCGAGACGACCTCGGAGCGGTTGTTCACCGAGAAGGGCCAGTGCCATCACGGCAGCCCCGACAAGGAACCGTCCGTGCGGCTGCGGGTGCTCACCGATGCGGGCCGGTTGTCGGTGCCGTTCACTACGGGCATCCTCGTCGGAATCGGCGAGTCGTTCGTCGAGCGTGCCGAGTCGATCCTGGCGATCAGGAAGACGCACAAGGCGTTCGGGCACATCCAAGAAGTCATCGTGCAGAACTTCCGGGCCAAGGACGACACGGCGATGCGCGACGTCGACGACGCCGCGCTCGACGAATTCCTGGCCGCGATCGCGGTCACCCGTCTGATCCTCGGTCCGGGTATGCGTATCCAGGCGCCGCCCAACCTGGTGTCGCTCGACGAGTGCCGCGCGTTGCTCGGGGCGGGAGTCGACGACTGGGGCGGGGTGTCGCCGCTGACCCCGGATCACGTCAATCCGGAGCGGCCGTGGCCGAACCTCGACACGCTTGCCCGGCTGAGCGCCGAAGCGGGCTTCCGGCTCACCGAACGAATCGCAGCGCAGCCGCAGTACGTGCTGGCCGGTCAGCCGTGGATCGATCCGAGGATCACCGCGCACGTGCGTGCGCTGTCCGACCCGGAGACCGGTCTCGCCAGAGGGGTCATCCCGTCGGGTCTGCCGTGGCAGGAGCCCGATGTGGACTGGGAGTCGTCGGGGCGTATCGACCTCAACTCCGAGATCGACGTGACCGGGCGCAATACCGATCATCGCTCCGACCTGGGCAGTGCCTTCGGTGATTGGGACACTGTGCGCGAGCAGGTGCTGGCACTGGGTGAGTCCGCGCCGGTTCGCCTCGAGCGCGACGTGCTGTCGGCGTTGCGTTCCGCGGAGCGCAACCCGGGAGGGTGCTCGGATGCCGAGTACACAGCGCTCGCGAACGCCGACGGTGCGGGCCTGGAGGCAATGGTGGCGCTGGCAGATCAGCTGCGCCGCGACACGGTCGGCGACGACGTCACCTATGTCGTCAACAGGAACATCAACTTCACCAACATCTGTTACACGGGCTGCCGGTTCTGCGCGTTCGCGCAGCGCAAGGGTGACGCCGATGCCTTCACGCTCTCTGCCGACGAAGTCGCCGACCGGGCGTGGGAAGCGCACGTCGCAGGCGCCACCGAGGTGTGTATGCAGGGTGGCATCGATCCGGAGCTGCCCGTCACCGGCTACGCCGATCTGGTGCGGGCAGTGAAAGCGCGGGTGCCCTCCATGCACGTGCACGCGTTCTCCCCGATGGAGATCGTCAACGGTGTCGCGCGGAGCGGTACCTCCATCCGTGAATGGTTGACCGAGCTGCGCGAGGCCGGCCTCGACACCATCCCCGGTACGGCCGCGGAGATCCTCGACGACGAGGTGCGGTGGGTCCTGACGAAGGGCAAGCTGCCGACCGCGGAGTGGATCGAGGTCGTCACGACGGCGCACGAGGTGGGACTGCGGTCGAGTTCGACCATGATGTACGGGCACGTCGACCAGCCGCACCATTGGGTGGGGCACCTGAACGTGCTGCGCGGAATCCAGGACCGGACGGGTGGGTTCACCGAGTTCGTGTTGCTGCCGTTCGTGCATCAGTCGTCGCCGCTCTATCTGGCGGGCGCCTCGCGTCCGGGGCCGACGATGCGAGACAACCGCGCGGCGCACGCGCTGGCCCGCATCATGCTGCACGGGCGGATCGCGAATATCCAGACCAGCTGGGTCAAGCTCGGCGTGGCGGGGACACAGGCGATGCTCGAGGGCGGCGCCAACGATCTCGGTGGCACGCTGATGGAGGAGACGATCTCGCGGATGGCGGGTTCGCAGCACGGGTCGGAGAAAACCGTCGCCGAACTGGTGGCGATCGCCGAGGGCATCGGTCGTCCCGCCCGGGAACGCACCACCGCGTATGCCCGTCGTGAGATCGGCGTCACTGTTCGATAGTCCCGGCTCGTGGCCCCCGGTCGGGTCAGGGCACCCTAAGAGGGAGGGGGCCACCGGCGACGGTGGATACTGTTCGGTTGTGGGCGCCAGTGCGCCGATGCGCTGGGACCGTACCGGGTCGGCGGGCATCGAAGAGAGGCAGGGAGAACAGCAGTGACGTACACGATTGCGGAGCCGTGCGTGGACGTGTTGGACAAGGCATGCATCGAAGAGTGCCCGGTCGACTGCATCTACGAGGGTGGTCGCATGCTGTACATCCACCCGGACGAGTGTGTGGACTGTGGTGCTTGTGAGCCCGTGTGCCCCGTCGAGGCGATCTTCTACGAGGACGACGTGCCGGACGAGTGGTCCGAGTACGTGCAGACCAATATCGACTTCTTCAAGGATCTCGGATCGCCGGGCGGCGCAGCGAAGCTCGGCAAGGTCGACTACGACACGCCGTTCGTCAAGAACCTGCCTCCCATGGGTGAGGACTAGGCACCTGTGGCGACACGCACACGCCGGTCGGTCGCGCAGAGCCTTCCGGACTTTCCTTGGGATTCACTGACCGACGCGAAGGCGAAGGCTGCCGCGCACCCCGACGGCATCGTCAACCTCTCGGTGGGTACGCCTGTCGATCCGGTCGCACCGGTGATCCGGGAAGCGCTCACCTCGGTTGCGGAAGAGCCGGGCTATCCCACGACCCACGGAACGCCCGAACTGCGTCGGGCTGCGGTGGGTGCGCTCGCGCGTCGTTACGGGATCACCGGCATCGACGAGGCGTCGATCCTGCCTGCCATCGGTACCAAGGAGATGATCGCGTGGCTGCCGACCCTGCTGGGTGTCGGCGCCACCGATCTCGTCGTCATCCCTGAGCTCGCGTATCCGACCTACGAGGTCGGAGGGTTGCTCGCGGGCGCTCGGTTGATCCGCGCCGACGGCCTCACCCGGCTCGGTCCGGAGGGTGCGTCGCTGGTGTTCGTCAACTCGCCGTCGAACCCGACCGGCAAAGTGCTCGGCCGCGACCACCTGCGCAAGGTGGTCGACTGGGCGCGCACCCGGAACGCGATCGTCGTGTCCGACGAGTGCTATCTCGGACTCACGTGGGAGGGCGAAGCGCTCTCGATCCTGCATCCGAGCGTGAGCGACGGTGACCACACCAATCTTCTTGCAGTGCATTCGCTGTCGAAGACCTCGAACCTTGCGAGTTACCGCGCGGGATTCGTCACCGGCGACCCCGGACTCGTGGCCGATCTGCTCGAGGTGCGCAAGCACTCCGGCATGATGGTGCCGCTGCCGATCCAGGCCGCGATGACTGCGGCACTCGACGACGACGAGCACGAGGCCATCCAACGTGAGCGGTACCGGGCGCGTCGCAAGACGCTGCTCGCGGCCGTGCGCGGCGCCGGTTTCACCGTCGACCACTCCGAGGCGGGTCTGTACCTGTGGGCCACCCGCGATGAAGCGTGTCGCACCACTGTCGACTGGTTCGCCGAGCGCGGCATTCTCGTTGCACCCGGCGAGTTCTACGGTCCCGGTGGTGTGCAGCACGTGCGGATCGCGTTGACGGCCACCGACGAGCGGATCGAGGCTGCCGCACAGCGACTGGCCTGATCGATCGGAACATCCCGCTCGATCGTTCACCCGGCGCTACCCTGGGCCCAGGAGGCACCATGGACGCCGTCACAGTTGTTCCTGAGCCGAGGAACGAGCCGGTTCACGGATATGCCCAGGGCAGTCCCGAGCGAACCCGCCTGCTCGGAAAGCTCGCGGAACTCACCGCAGAGCCGATCGATGTCAGCCATGTGATCGGGGGAATGCACCTCCACGGCGAGGGTGATCGCGTCGACATCGTGCAACCGCACAACCACGCGGCGGTGCTCGGAACCCTCCGCAACGCCACCGCAGCGGATGCGGCGGCAGCGGTCGACGCAGCTACCGCCGCTGCGCCCGCGTGGCGCGACATGCCGTTCGATGCGCGCGCCGCGATCCTGCTGCGGGCCGCCGACCTGATGTCGGGGCCGTGGCGCGAGACCATCGCGGCCGCCACGATGCTCGGCCAGTCGAAGTCGGTGCAGCAGGCCGAGATCGACGCGCCGTGTGAACTCGTGGACTTCTGGCGGTTCAACGTACATTTCGCACGCGGTCTCCTGGCCGAGCAACCGATGTCCTCGCCCGGTGTGTGGAACCGTATGGATCACCGTCCGCTCGAAGGGTTCGTCTACGCGGTGACGCCGTTCAACTTCACTGCGATCGCCGGGAACCTGCCGACCGCGCCCGCCCTCATGGGCAATACCGTCATCTGGAAGCCCTCGGAGACCCAGTCCCTCGCGGCCCACTGGACGATGCGCGTGCTCGAGGCGGCAGGTCTGCCGCCCGGCGTGATCAATCTGCTCACCGGAGACGGCAGAGCCGTGTCCGACGTGGTCCTGAGCGACCCCCGTTTCGCAGGTCTTCATTTCACCGGATCGGTTGCGACGTTCCGGCACCTGTGGAAGGAGATCGGCGGCAACCTCGACGTGTATCGGACCTATCCGCGGATCGTGGGGGAGACCGGCGGAAAGGACTTCGTCGTCGCGCATCCTTCTGCCGATCCTGCTGTGCTGGCCACTGCGCTGATCCGCGGCGCGTTCGAGTACCAGGGACAGAAGTGCTCCGCGGCGTCGCGCGCGTTCGTGCCGCGCTCGGTGTGGTCGCGGATGCGGGAGGGCTTCCTCGCGGAGGTCGATGCGCTCACCTACGGCGACGTGACCGATCTGTCCAATTTCGGTGGCGCGTTGATCGATCGTCGCGCATACGAGAAGGTCGTCGGTGCTCTCGATCGCGCTCGCGACCGCACCTCGGTGGAGTTCGCCGTCGGTGGCGGGTACGACCAGTGGGTCGGGTGGTTCGTACGGCCCACGGTGTTGCTCGTCGACGATCCCGGCGACGAAGCTCTCACCACCGAATACTTCGGTCCGATTCTCGCCGTGCACGTCTACGACGACAGCGTGGCCGGTGCGTGGGAGAACGTGCTCGCGATGATCGACACGGCAACCCCGTATGCCCTGACCGGTGCGGTGATAGCGGAGGATCGCGCCGCAATCGAGCATGCCGCCGCCGCGTTGAGGTTCACGGCGGGCAATTTCTACGTCAACGACAAGCCCACCGGTGCGGTCGTCGGACAGCAGCCGTTCGGAGGTGGTCGCCTCTCGGGTACCGATGACAAGGCAGGCTCAGCGCTGAACCTGCTGCGCTGGGTGTCGCCGCGGGCACTCAAGGAGACGTTCGTCCCGCCCACCGACCACCGCTACCCGCACATGGAACCCGGCCCCGGGACGGAACCGTGACCGGTCTCGGCGACGCGCTGTCGAACCCGCTGCGTCCGGTCATCCTCACGGCCGCGAAATCGGACGCGGTGCGCCGCGTGGTGACCGCCGCACCACCCACTCGACGCATCGTCGACCGGTTCGTTGCCGGGAACACCCGCGCGGACGCGGTGACCGTTGCCGCGCACCTGTTGGGTTCGGGCAGGGGCGTGAGTGTCGACCATCTCGGTGAGAACACCCTCGACGTCGGGCAGGCCCGTGCGATCGTCGAAGAATACCGTGACCTGCTCACCGATCTCGGGAAGCTCGAAGAACTCACGCCCGAGACGTTCGGGGGTGCGCCCGCAGTGGAAGTGTCGGTCAAGCTCACGGCTCTCGGGCTGTCGCTCGGGTCGGACGGTAGCAAGATCGCGCTCGACCACGCTCGGGAGATCTGCGCCGCCGCACAGAACGTGGGCGCGTGGGTGAGTATCGACGCCGAAGACCACACCGTCACCGACGACACGCTCGCGATCGTCCGCGAGCTGCGCATCGATTTTCCCGACGTGGGGGCGGTCGTACAGGCGTATCTGCGCCGCACCGAAGGCGATTGCCGAGAATTGTCGGGACCGTGGTCGCGGGTGCGGTTGTGCAAAGGCGCGTACGACGAGCCCGAGTCGGTGGCGTACCGGGATCGCGCTGAAGTCGATGCGTCGTATCTACGGTGCCTGCAGATACTCATGGGGGGAGACGGGTACCCGATGGTCGCCTCGCACGACCCCGCCGTGGTGACGGCGGTCGATCCGCTCGCCGCGGTGGCCGGACGTGGCCGAGGCGACTTCGAGCACCAGATGTTGTTCGGGATTCGCGACGGCGAGCAAGTGCGCTTGGCCGGTGCAGGCCGGCGGGTGCGGGTGTACGTACCGTACGGGTCGCAGTGGTACGGCTATCTCATGCGACGCCTCGCCGAGCGCCCCGCCAACCTGCGATTCTTTCTGCAGTCACTCCTCAGGCGCGACTGAGCGGACCCCCTCGCCGGTAGATTGGCGCCCGTGAGTACCTCAGGCGACGACCCCCGTTCGTGGGTGCTGTACGTCGTCGTGGTGGCGCTGACCGCGCTGATGGCAGCCCCGCGTCACGGCAGGCACGCCGCGAACGGCTGGTGGTGGCCGCCTCCGGTCGCTGCGATCGCGTTGTGGCTACTGATCGCCGTGCCGTCGGTGATCCGATTGATCGAACCCTCGATGGAAATGGTGTTCCGTCGGGATCCGATCCGCACTCGCGACGGTGAATGGTGGCGGGTCTTCACCTCGGCGCTGACTCAAGACGGTGTCGCCGGAACTGTCGGCAATCTGGTGATGTTCGCGATCGTCGCGATCGCGGTGGTGCGAGTCTGGGGGTGGCAGCGCGCGGTCGCGTTGTGTGTGGTCGGCCAGCTGTTGTGGGGGCTGTTCACCTCGTTCGTCTCCCCATCGGTGGGGTCGGGGGTGTCGGGAGCGACGTTCGTGATGGCAGCCTCGCTCGCGGGCCTGTGGCCGGTGGTGGCGGCCCGGCACGCCCTACTCCTGGCATCGGCGGGCACGTTCGTCGCCGGGGTGTTGCTGGTTCTCTTCGACGATGCCCACGGTGTTGCGGTCCTGATCGGCATGCTGCTCGGGGCAGTACTCGGAATCGTGTTACCGCCGCCGCGGCAGATCACCGCGTCCCACCCCGGCGTGCACGGGCATCTCCGTTCCTGAACGTGCGCAAGCGATATGTGCGATCGAAGATCGCCAAAGTATCGTGACTGGGGTGTCTGCACTACTGCGTTCGTTGAACCCGCTTGCCGTCGCCCGCGGTGACGATGTCCCCGATGCCGTCCGGATCGACGGCCACACCTTGTCGCGCAGCGACATTCTCGGTGCGGCGACCGCGGTGGCCGCCCGTGTGTCGCGGGCCGAGCGGGTCGCGGTGCTCGCGACCCCCACTGCGACGACGGTCGTGGCGGTCGTCGGCTGCCTGCTCGCGGGCGTCACCGTGGTGCCGGTGCCGCCGGACTCGGGGCCGGCGGAGCTCGCCCACATTCTGAAGGATTCGGGTGCGCAGGCGTGGCTCGGGTCCGCTCCCGAGACGGGCGGTGCCGGCGCGGGAGTGCAGGTGCCGGAACTTCCGGTGCTGCCGGTGCGACTGCACGCGCGCGACTGGCATCACGTTCCCGAACCGAGCCCGTCGAAGGTCGCGTTCGTGCTCTACACATCCGGCACCACGGGCTCGCCCAAGGGGGTGCTACTCAGTCGCCAGGCCATTGCGGCCGGGCTCGACGCGATCGTGCGGGCGTGGGACTGGACCGAGCGCGACACGCTCGTGCACGGACTGCCGCTGTTCCACGTGCACGGACTGATCTTCGGTGTCCTCGGCCCACTTCGGATGGGTAGCAGGCTCATCCACACGGGTAAGCCGACCCCGCAGGCCTATGCGGAGGCTGCGGGCACCCTCTATTTCGGTGTGCCCACGGTGTGGTCGCGGGTGGCCGAGGACGAAGAGTCCGCGCGCGCACTCGGTAGCGCGCGCCTGCTCGTCTCGGGTAGCGCCCCGCTGCCTGTGCCGGTGTTCGAGAAGTTGCGCGAGCTCACCGGTCACGCCCCGATCGAGCGGTACGGAATGAGCGAAACGATGCTCACAGTGAGTACACGTGCCGACGGTGATCGTCGCCCCGGCTGGGTCGGGACACCGGTTGCAGGGGTGCAGACGCGGCTGCGCGACGAACACGGCGCCGACGTGCCCCACGACGGGGAGAGCATCGGTGTGCTTCAGGTGCGCGGGCCGATGTTGTTCGACGGCTATCTGGGCCGTCCCGAGGCGACAGCCGCTTCGTGGACCGACGACGGGTGGTTCGTCACCGGTGATGTCGCGGTAATCGACGCCGACGGTTTCCACCGGATCGTCGGCCGGGAATCGACGGATCTGATCAAGTCCGGAGGTTTTCGCGTAGGCGCCGGAGAGATCGAGACCGTGCTGCTCGCGCACCCAGCGGTAAGCGAGGTTGCGGTTGCGGGCTTGGAAGACGATGATCTCGGCCAACGTATCGTCGCGTTCGTGGTTCCTCGCGCCGATGGTCCGGAAGTGGTCGAGGAAGAGTTGATCACGCTTGTTGCTCAGCAGCTTTCGATCCACAAGCGCCCGCGGGAGGTGCGAGTGGTCGATTCCTTGCCACGAAACGCGATGGGAAAGGTACAGAAGAAACTGTTGCAGTAGCGATGCTGACGGAACATTCTCCGGCGGAGTCCCGGTGTCGGCGGAAACTCGACAGACAGTCGGCTCGAGGGTTGCGTGTGCCACACTCCAGGGCGGATTGTCTACTGCAGAGTAAGTAGGTCTACTCACTTCGATGGGGGTTCGAGGTATGTCTTTGACGGATCAGGTTCGCGACACCGAGCAAGCGCTTCGTTCGGATCGCTACAGCGGCGCGAGCCCGGCCTTCATGGTCGACGGCAAGCCGGCGTCGGTCCCGCTTCGCGACCTGCCTGCGGTAGCGCGCAAGCTGGTCGCACACTTCGCAGACAACGTCGCACCGTGCTCGCTACGCCCGGGAGAGTCGTTGCGCGGCGACGTCACCGAGGTCACCGTGCGGTGCCTGCGCATCGCGATCCACCTGCTCGACTCCGGCGAGCTGCCGTCGGATGCAGATCTCGCAGACCTGCGCAGCAGCGCAGCGCAGTGGGCACGGGCAGGCTTCCGCCTCGAATACATGCTGCGCATCTACCACGAGGGCATTCGCCTCGGCTGGGAGCTCGTCAGCGACCGGGCCCGCGAAGGAGACGTCATGTCGGTCGCCGACGCCTCGCGGCTGTGGATGTCATTGCTCGAACGCGTCACCGTCACCGCCACGACCGGTTTCGTCTCGGAGCTCGAGGTGATTCGCCGCGAGCGCGACGTCGCCGCACAGGAACTCGTCGCTGCACTGCTCAGCGGACAGGATGCGGCGTCGGTCGCGCGCCGTTCGGGGCTCGAACTCGCCGACGGATACACGGTGCTCGCCGTGTCGCTGGCGCGGCATCCGGACGAGCGGAATCCGCACGTGCGCCCGGAAGTCGTCGCCCGACGAACTTTGCGTCGCGTCGAGGTCGAACTGGAAGCCATCTGCGACGGCAAGCATCTGGCGCTGCTCGGGCCGGAAGGGGGGACGGTCCTGCTCGCGGGGGCGTCGACCTCTCCATCGGTCGACGATCTGCGGCACCGGATCGAGGCGGTGGCCGGTGTCTCGGTGACGGTGGCGCTGGTGCATGCGTCCGTGCCGGAAGTGCCTGCAGCGGCGAAGCAGGCCCACGAACTGCTGGACCTCGTCCGATTGCTGGGACGCCCGGTCGGCACGTACGGAATGCACGATCTGGCCCTCGAATACCAGCTGACCCGTCCTGGCCCGGCACGGCGGCATCTCGCGCGTGTCCTCGATCCACTCGACGATTCACCCGAACTCGTCGAGACTCTCGAGACCCATATCTCGCACGATCTGAGCAGACAGCTGACCGCACGGTCACTGCACGTGCATGCCAACACCGTCGACTACCGGCTCAAGCGGGTTTCTCAGCTGACCGGTTTCGATCCCACACGCCCTTCGGGTCTGCGACAGTTGCAAGCTGCGCTGATCGCCCGGAGGCTCGAAGGCCTCGGGGCGGACAGGGAATTCCTCGCCGCCCAGTAGCACCTCGCCTCGCGCAGTCGGGAATCGGGCCCGGCGTTCGGCCGGGCCCGAGACCGACACTCTGTCAGGAAGCGGGAAGATTCTCGGAGTCTGCGGGATGGAACCTGCGCCAGACGATGCCGATCACACTGATGATCACGAACAGTACGGCAGTAGCGGTGAGCTGCGCGCGGGCGTCGGAGTCGGAGAGCATCAGGATGATGAACGCGACGAGCATGGCGAGCGTGAACCAGCTCAGGTAGGGGAACGCCCACATCTTCAGCTTCAGCGTGCCCTCCTGCTCGAACCGCCGCCGTAGCCGCAGGTGCGCAACCACGATGAAGAGCCAGATCGCGATCAGCGCCGAGCCGACGGCGTTGAGCAGGATTCCGAGGATCTGATCGGGAAGCAGCCAGTTCAGCAACACACTGACGAAGCCGAAGAAGACCGACACCAGCACCGCGTTGCGAGGTACTCCGTTGTGGGAGAGCTTGCCGAGCCACGCGGGTCCGTCTCCGCCGCGCGCGAGGGAGTAGGCCATCCGCGAGGTTCCGTACACGTTCGCGTTGAACGCCGACAACAGCGCGACCACCACGACCAGTTCCATGAAGCCGGAAACGTAGGGGATCCCGGCGATATCGAGGACGGACACGAACGGTGAGGTGTCGCCGCTCGCGGTGGTCCAGGGCAACACGAGCACCATGATCGCGATGGAACCCAGGTAGAAGAGGCTGATTCGCCACACTACCGAGCGCACGGCGGTGGCGATCGACCGTTCCGGGTCCTTCGATTCGGCAGCGGCGATCGTGACGATCTCGATCCCGCCGAACGCGAATGCGACCGCGAGCAGGCCCGCAGCGATGCCGGCGAGGCCGTTCGGTGCGAATCCGTCACCGTCGCCGAGCAGGTGCACGGTGCCGACGGGATCGGTATCGGGCAGCAGTCCGAACACCAACAGCACACCCAGCACGAGGAAGCCGACGATGACAGCGACCTTCAACGCGGCGAACCAGAACTCGAACTCACCGAAATTGGCGACACGCGCGAGGTTGATCACGGCGAAGAAGGTGACGAACACGAGTGCCACAACCCATTGGGGCACACCGGGAAGCCACGACTGCACAATGGCCGATGCGCCGGTGATCTCGACGCCGAGGACCATGATCAGCATGAACCAGTACAGCCATCCCATCGTGAACCCGGCCCAGCGGCCGATCCCGATGCGGGCGTAATGCGAGAACGAACCGGAGACCGGAAGTGCCGCGCCCATCTCGCCGAGCATGCGCATCACGAAGATGATCATGATGCCCGCGAGGACGTACGAGATGAGGACGGCGGGACCAGCCGCGGCGATACCGACGCCGGAGCCGAGGAAAAGGCCGGCGCCGATCGCGGAGCCGAGCCCCATCATGGTCAGATGTCGGACTTTCAGCCCGCTTCCGAGGTGCTGCGGCTCGGTTGCGGGCGACTCGGCTGTGCTCACGAGACCCTACTCAGTCGTTGGCGTGGAGGGCTGCGTTCAATTCGACGCCGGTGCCCTTGTTGGGAACCACTTCGACAGCACCGCTGACCGAGTTGCGGCGCAGCATGAGATTGGACTTGCCGTTGAGTTCCTTGGCCTTGATGACGGTGCCGTCGGGGCCGGTGACCTTGGTTCCGGCGGTGACGTACAGGCCTGCCTCGACGACGCAGTCGTCACCGAGAGAGATGCCGACGCCGGCGTTCGCTCCGAGGAGGCAGCGCTTTCCGATGGAGATGACTTCCTTGCCGCCACCCGACAGGGTGCCCATGATCGATGCGCCGCCACCCACGTCGGAGCCGTCGTCGACGACGACGCCCGCGGAGATTCGGCCTTCGACCATCGAGTTCCCGAGGGTGCCCGCGTTGAAGTTCACGAAGCCCTCGTGCATCACGGTGGTACCGGAGGCAAGGTGCGCACCGAGACGGACGCGATCGGCATCGGCGATGCGGACACCGGACGGCACGACGTAGTCGACCATGCGCGGGAACTTGTCGACGCCGTAGACGGTGACGGGTCCGCGGATGCGAAGACGCGAACGGACGAGTTCGAACCCTTCGACAGCGCAGGGACCGTAGTTGGTCCACACCACATTGGCGAGCAGGCCGAACAGACCGTCGAGGTTGATGCCGTGCGGTTGGACGAGACGATGGGAAAGCAGGTGCAGACGCAGGTAGGCGTCGTGTGCGTCGGCGGGTGCCTGCGACAGGTCGGCGATGGTGGTGCGGACCGCGACCTGGTTGACGTCGCGCGCCTCGTCGGTCCCTGCGAGCAGCGCGAGGTCGGACGGGATGTCCTTGCCTTCGAGCTGCGTCGTCCCGGTTTCGGTATGTTCGCCCAGCGTGGGAGCCGGGAACCAGGTGTCGAGGACGGTGCCGTCCGACGCGATGTTCGCGATGCCTACTGCTGATGCTCCGTGTGCACTCACGGTCGAGAAGCGTACGCGAGGCGCGCGTGCTCCTGTGTAGGCCCTGTGAAAAACCGATGCCGAACCTGTGAAAAAGCGTGATTCCGTATTGTGCGGCTATGACCGTTCCACACCTCGACCTGCATGCCGATCCGATCGACCTCACCGCTGCCCTGGTGGACATTCCCAGCGTGTCGCAGGACGAATCGGTCATTGCCGACGCCGTAGAGAAGGCGCTGCGCGAACAGACGTCGGGGTTCGAGGTGATTCGCAGTGGCAACGCTGTTCTGGCGCGCACGAACCGAGGTCTCGGAAGCCGGGTGATGCTGGCCGGTCACCTCGACACGGTGCCGATCGCCGACAACGTGCCGTCGCGGCGCGAGGGCAATCTGATGTACGGGTGCGGTACCTCCGATATGAAGTCGGGCGACGCGGTCTTCCTGCATCTCGCTGCGACGGTCGCCGAACCCGCGCACGACCTGACACTCGTGTTCTACGACTGTGAGGAGATCGCCGCCTCCTTCAACGGACTCGGCAGAATCGAGTCCGATCTACGTGAGTGGCTCGATGCCGACGTGGCGATCCTCGGCGAGCCCACCGGCGGGCTGATCGAAGCGGGCTGTCAGGGGACGCTGCGGGTGAGGATCACCACGGATGGTGTGCGAGCACATTCGGCCAGGTCGTGGCTCGGCGACAATGCGATCCACAAGCTCGCGCCCGTACTCGAACGGCTGTCGCGGTACGAAGCGCGATCGGTCGACATCGACGGCTGTGTGTACCGCGAGGGGCTGTCCGCCGTGCGCCTCGGCGGGGGAGTGGCAGGCAATGTCGTGCCCGACACTGCGGAGGTCGACGTCAACTTCCGATTCGCCCCGGACCGCAGCCCCGACACCGCCCTCGCACACGTGAAGGAGGTTTTCGCCGGCCTCGACATCGAGATGGAGCTGACCGACATGTCGCCCGGCGCCTTGCCCGGGCTGGCGAATCCCGCAGCGGCAGCACTGGTCGCGGCGGCCGACGGGCGCTTCCGCGCGAAATACGGATGGACCGATGTCTCGAGATTCGCGGCCTTGGGGATCCCCGCCGTCAACTACGGCCCGGGCGACCCGAACCTCGCGCACAAGCGGGACGAGAATGTAGACGTGCGTCACATCACCGAGGTGACCACAGTGCTCCGCGGGTACCTCACCCGATAACGTGACCGGCATGCCAGGCGACGAACCCCCCGCGAACTCGAACAGTCGACGCGACCGCGACGAGGTCGTGCATCGCGGACCCGTGCAGTTGCGCGGCGAGCGTGCGTTCGAGTCCACCATGATGGATCAGCGTCTGCTCGACCGGCGAGGGCCTGCCGACTGGGTGCATACCGACCCGTGGCGGGTGCTGCGAATCCAGAGTGAGTTCGTCGAGGGGTTCGGTGCACTCGCCGAGGTGCCACGCGCTGTCGCGGTGTTCGGGTCGGCGCGGACGCCGACGGACCACGCGGACTACGAGGTCGGTCGCCGTCTCGGCGCTGCACTCGTCGAAGCCGGATACGCCGTGATCACCGGTGGTGGCCCCGGTGCGATGGAAGCCGCGAACCGCGGCGCGAGCGAGTCGGGCGGATTCTCCATCGGGCTGGGTATCGAATTGCCATTCGAGCAGTCACTCAATGATTGGGTGGATCTGGGCCTGAACTTCCGGTACTTCTTCGCGCGCAAGACGATGTTCGTGAAGTACTCACAGGCGTTCGTCTGCCTGCCCGGCGGATTCGGAACGCTCGACGAACTGTTCGAAGCGGTCACGCTGGTTCAGACCCACAAGATCACCCAGTTCCCGATCGTGTTGTTCGGCACCGAGTACTGGTCGGGGCTGCTCGAGTGGATCCGCTCGACGATGCTGCGCGAGGGCAAGATCTCGGCCGAGGACCTCGACCTGATCTCGGTGACCGACAGCATCGAGGAGGCGGTGCAGATCATCGTCGCCGCGCACCGCGGTGAGGACGAGCACGAGCTCTACGGGGAGGAGGCCTCGTGGTGAGCGAGTCCGGTCTGGCGGTGTGCGTCTACTGCGCGTCCGGTCCGGTGCACGAGTCGTACCTCGGTTTCGCGACCGCGGTCGGCACGGCGCTGGGACGTCGCGGATGGAGGCTGGTTTCCGGCGGGGGCAACGTGTCGATGATGGGTGCGATCGCCGACGCCGTGCGCGCTGCGGGCGGGCACACGCTCGGAGTCATCCCGAAGGCGCTCGTGCACCGTGAGGTCGCCGACGTCGACGCGGACGAACTCGTAGTCACCGATACGATGCGCCAGCGCAAGGAGATCATGGAGAACCGCGCCGACGCGTTCATCACCCTGCCCGGTGGTATCGGCACCCTCGAGGAGCTCTTCGAAACCTGGACCGCGGGATACTTGGGGATGCACGATAAACCCATGGTGCTGCTCGATCCGGTCGGGCACTACACCGGATTGCTCACGTGGCTGGAGTCGATGGTCGACACCGGGTTCGTGGCTCGGCGGGCGCTCGATTCCCTGCAGGTCACCGACGATATCGAGGATGCGCTCGACCGGTGTGGCGCGGCCGCTCGGATGTAGAGGGGGTTTCGTTCGGCCGATCGATTATCTACTCTTCGGTAAGTTCGGGGGAGCTGCGACTTCTTCCGAGCCTGCTGCCCAGCCGACCGCCGTGAGGAACGAAGTTGACCAAGTCCGTGTCCACCGAGCGTGATTCGACCATCTCCCCGCTAGGCCTGCTTGCCCAACTGCCGACCATGCTGCCGGATGCACCGAGCCTGCTGCGCGGAGCGCTCGGAATGACCCGCACTCCGACAGCCCGCGAGACGATCGGTTCGGTCTTCCAGAAACTTGCCGAGCGTCGGCCCGACCGTCCGTTCCTGCGTTTCGACGGCGACACACTGAGCTACGGCGATGCGAACGCACAGGTCAACCGGTACGCGGCTGTGCTGACGGCGCGGGGCGTGCGGGTCGGCGACGTCGTCGGCATCCTCATGACGAACAGGCCCGAAGCGCTTCTCATCACGCTCGCAGCGGTCAAGCTCGGTGCCGCAGCAGGCATGCTCAACAATCATCAGCGCGGCGAGGTCCTGGCCCACAGCCTCGGCCTACTCGACAGCCGGGTCCTCGTGATCGGCGAGGAATGCGAGGACGCGATCGAGTCCCTCGACGGACCACCGCAGGCGGAGGCGGTGCTGCGCGTCGACGAGCTCGACTCACTCGCCGCCGAGGCCGATTCCGCGAACCCCGCCGTCACCGAACGTCTACAGGCCTCCGAGACCGCGTACTACATCTTCACCTCGGGGACGACAGGTCTACCCAAAGCCAGCAAGATGTCGCACTTCCGCTGGCTCAAATCGATGTCGGGGCTCGGCGGACTGGGTGTCCGATTGCGCCGCGACGACACCCTGTACTGCTGCCTGCCGCTCTACCACAACAACGCACTGACAGTCGCGCTCTCGTCGGTGCTCGGTTCCGGAGCGACCCTCGCGCTGGGCCGCAAGTTCTCGGCGTCAGGATTCTGGGCGGATGCCCGACGCAACGGAGCCACCGCGTTCATCTACATCGGTGAGATCTGCCGCTACCTGCTCAACCAGCCGGCGCGTCCCGACGACCGCGACAACGGCATCCGGCTGATCGTGGGCAACGGCCTGCGACCCGAGATCTGGACCGAGTTCACCGACCGCTTCGGAATCGACCGTGTCGCAGAGTTCTACGGCGCAAGCGAATGCAACATCGCATTCATCAACGCGCTCAACCAGACCCGCACTGCGGGAATCTGCCCGCTCCCGCACGCGGTGGTGGAATACGACCCCGATACGGGCAAAGCGCGACGCGGTGCCGACGGGCGTCTGAAGAGCGTCCGGCAAGGTGAGGTCGGACTGCTCCTCGCGAAGGTCACGTCCCGCGCTCCCTTCGACGGCTACACCGATCCAGAGGCAACCGAAGCCAAACTCGTCCGCGACGGGTTCGACAACGGCGACGTCTGGTTCGACACCGGCGACCTCGTCCGCAAACAGGGTTTCATGCACGTCGCGTTCGTCGACCGACTCGGCGACACCTTCCGGTGGAAAGGCGAGAACGTCGCAACCACCCAGGTCGAAGGGGCGGTATCGTCGCACGAGTCGATCGCCGAAGCCGTCGCCTACGGGGTCGAGGTGCCCGGCGTAGAAGGCCGCGCGGGCATGGTCGCGGTCACGCTGAATCCGGACTCGGGATTCGACGGCGCGGCGCTCTCCGCGGCCCTGCACCACGCGCTCCCGGACTATGCGGTGCCGCTGTTCGTGCGGATCGTCGACGAGCTCGAACACACGACGACCTTCAAGAGTCGCAAGGTGGATCTGCGCAAGCAGGGCTACACCGACACCGGGTCCGACGCGGTGTTCGTACTCGCAGACCGCTCCGACGGATATCGCCCCCACTACGACGGATACGTCGAGGCAGTCACTCGGGGTGAAATCCCTCGACGCTGATCATGTCAGGATGGGAGCCATGACCGGTTCCGCCGCAGAGGTTCCCGAGCTGCCCGCACATCGCGACGTGCGCCCACCCGGGCACGCATCCCTGATGGTGGGCGGACGACCGTCTCCGACGCTGTGCGGCAGGCCGGTCGCGACCGACCGGGCCCTCGTGATGGCGATCGTCAACCGCACTCCGGACTCCTTCTACGACCGGGGCGCGACGTTCACGGACGACGCAGCCCTCGCCGCAGTCGACCGCGCCGTCGCCGAGGGAGCCGATCTCGTGGACATCGGCGGTGTCAAGGCGGGACCGGGCGACCTCGTCGACACTGCTGAGGAGATCAGGCGGGTCGTACCGTTCGTGGCAGCGATCCGTGAGCGATACCCCGACGTGCTCATCAGCGTCGATACGTGGCGCAGCGAGGTCGCGCGGCGCGCGGTCGCCGAAGGCGCCGATCTGATCAACGACACGTGGGCGGGCGCCGACCCCGAACTCGTCGACGTCGCGGCAGCGCTCGGCGTGGGCATCGTGTGCTCCCACACCGGCGGCGCGGTCCCTCGGACCCGTCCTCACCGGGTGCGGTACGCCGACATCGTTGCCGAGGTCGCGGCCGAGGTCGTCGGCGCTGCCGAGGACGCTGCGCGGCGAGGCGTCGCGTCCGACTCGATCCTCATTGATCCCACCCATGATTTCGGGAAGAACACCTATCACGGGCTCGAATTGTTGCGGCACGTGGACGTTCTCGTAAATAGCGGGTGGCCTGTGCTCATGGCGCTCAGCAACAAGGACTTCGTAGGCGAGACTCTGGGAGTCGAACTCGCCGAGCGGTTGGAGGGCACATTGGCAGCGACAGCATTGTCCGCGGCAGCGGGAGCGAGGGTGTTCCGGGTGCACGAGGTCGCAGCGACCCGCCGCGTGGTCGACATGACCGCCGCGATCGTCGGCACCCGCCTGCCCGCCCGCACGGTCAGGGGCTTGGCATGAGCGCTCCCACCCGCACCTGGAGCGAAGCGAACAGTTGGGACCGTCCCACGTGGACGGTCGCCGAACTCGAGCGCGCGAAGGCAGGGCGCACGGTGACCGTGGTGTTGCCCGCTCTCGACGAGGAGGAAACCGTCGGAAGGGTCGTCGACTCGATCCACCCCCTCCTGGGTGGTCTCGTCGACGAGCTGGTGGTGCTCGACTCGGGTTCCACGGACGACACCGTGGCCCGCGCGCGTGCCGCCGGTGCACGCACGATCTCCCGCGAGGAAGCGGTGCCCGGTGTGCCACCGGTCCCGGGCAAGGGCGAGGTCCTGTGGCGGTCGATCGCGGCGACGTCCGGCGACCTGATCGCGTTCGTCGATTCCGATCTCATCAACCCGGATCCGGCGTTCGTGCCGAAGCTCCTCGGCCCGCTACTGCTCGGAGACGGAATCCACCTCGTCAAGGGCTTCTACCGGAGGCCCCTACGGGTCAGTGGCGCCGAGGACGCCTCCGGAGGTGGCCGAGTCACCGAACTGGTCGCCCGACCGCTGCTCGCGGCTCTGCGGCCGGAACTGACGTGTGTCCTCCAACCTCTCGGCGGCGAATACGCGGGTACCCGCGAGCTGTTGCAGTCGGTGCCGTTCGCACCGGGTTACGGCGTCGAGATCGGACTGCTGCTCGATACGTACGACCAGCGCGGTCTCGATGCGATTGCCCAGGTCAACCTCGGCGTGCGCAAGCACCGGAACCGGCCCCTGTCCGAGCTCGGCGCGATGAGCAGGCAGATCGTCGGGACGATGTTGGGTCGCTGCGGAATCGCGGATTCGGGTGCGCCCCTGACCCAGTTCCTCGTCGACGGCGACTCGTTCAGCCCGGTCGAGACGCACGTGAGCCTCGAGGACCGTCCACCGATGCTCACCATCACCGGCTGATCCGGATGTCGGTGCGGCGTGTCAAGATCGAGGGATGCTGACGGTTCTGCTGTACGTGCTCGTCATCGTCGTCGTCGGCGCCGCGCTGTTCTTCGTCGCGAGTGTGGTGTTCGGGCGTGGTGAAGCGCTCGCGCCCATCCCGCCCGGTACCACAGCCACCGTCCTGCCCGCGTCCGACGTGACGGGCACCGACGTGCGAGATCTGCGCTTCCAGCAGACTTTGCGCGGATACAAGATGGGCGAGGTCGATTGGGCACTCGATCGGCTCGCTCGCGAGATCGACGAACTCAAGGCGCGGATCGCGGAGTACGAGGTGTCCGCCGAGACGCTGGGCGACGACGTACCCCTTCCCGACGATCGCGTCGTCGAGAAACCGGACGACGAGCACGACGAATCCAGGCCTTGCGGGTCCACGCGACCGGCGGAGTCGGTGGCCGAGATGGAGCAGCAGGACGCCGACGAAGGGGCCACGTCATGACCTCGGACGGACGGACCATGACCGCGGACGGACGGACACGGTGTCCCTGGGCGGTCGATCGCACCGGCGAGACGCTCTACCGCGACTATCACGACACCGAATGGGGACGGGAACTGCACGGCCGCGACGAACTGTTCGAGCGGCTCGCCCTCGAGGCGTTCCAGTCGGGGCTTTCGTGGTTGACGATCCTGCGTAAACGCGAGGGGTTCCGCGCGGCGTTCGACGGTTTCGATGTCGACATCGTGGCTCGCTACGACGAGGAGAAGATCGCGGCGCTGATGGCCGACGCCAGCATCGTCCGCAATCGGCTCAAGATCGAGGCAGTCGTGTCGAACGCGCGAGCGGTACTCGATCTCACCGATTCGGACCTCGACACGTTGCTGTGGTCGTTCGCGCCGCCGCGGCGCGCCGAGCGGTTCGACTCCGCGGAGCGGATTCCCGCGGTGACCGAGGAATCGACGGCCATGGCGCGTGAACTCAAGCGCCGGGGGTTCCGTTTTGTGGGCCCCACCACTGCGTATGCCCTCATGCAGGCCACCGGCATGGTCGACGACCACATCGCGGAGTGCTGGGTTCGAACGGACGCTTGACCTACTGCGCGCGGGCACCTGCGGGAGTCCGCTGTCCAGCGAGGACCGCGATAGGGAACAATGGTGGAGCGCGCATCGTCGACCGCGACGAGGCAACCACACGGTAACCCACGCGCCCGGAGGTCGGGTGCAGATTTGGAGGGAGCAGAGGATGGCGGCCATGAAGCCCCGGACCGGGGACGGTCCCCTCGAAGCAACCAAAGAGGGACGAGGAATCGTCATGAGGGTTCCACTCGAGGGCGGCGGACGTTTGGTCGTCGAGCTCACGCCGGACGAGGCTGCGGCCCTCGGCGACGAACTCAAGAGTGTCACCAGCTGATCAGCGCCTCTTTCGAACGTTTCCGGGTCTCGCGCTGGTGTCTGTGCGCGGGGCCCGGATTCGTATCGGCGAGACCTGCGGTGCGCGTCGTGGATGAAGGGAAACCATGCTCGACTCGGTGATCGACCTCCTCGCGTGCCCGCATTGTGAATCCGCGATGGATCTCGATGCCACGGCGGTGTTCTGCGAACGCGGCCACAGCTTCGACATCGCACGGCAGGGCTACGTTTCTCTCTCGAGCGGTGCGGCGACCCGATTCACCGGCGACACAGCAGAGATGATCGCCGACCGCGCCGCGTTCCTCGACGGCGGCCATTACGACCCGATCCGCGAGGCGGTGAGGGCTGCGTGCGCGTCCGTCCCGTCCGATTCGGGTGTGCTCGAGGTGGGCGCGGGCACCGGGAGCTACCTTGCCTCCGTCCTCGACGGGATGCCGGGTTCCCGAGGTATCGGTCTCGATGTGTCGAAACCGGCGGCTCGCCGAATCGCCCGTAGCCATCCCCGCACCGGCGCTGTCCTGGCGGACGTGTGGGCGCAGATCCCGGTGCGATCCGGGACGCTCGGGCACGTCCTGTCGGTGTTCGCCCCGCGCAACGCGTCCGAGGCGCACCGCGTCCTGGAGCCCGGCGGTGTGCTCGTGGTGGCCACTCCGACACCGGAGCACCTGCGTGAACTCGTGTCGCTGCCCGGGATGGTCAGCGTCGACGAACACAAGACCGAACGTCTGTCGTCGGCGCTGTCCGGGCGATTCGAGCGACACGATCGCACCGAGGTTCGTTTCGCCATGGAGCTGACCCGCACGGCGCTCGTCGCTCTCGTGGGAATGGGCCCCTCCGCCTTCCATCTCACCGCGGCGCAGCGCACTGAAATGGTGGAGGCGCTGCCCGACGATTTCGAGGTGACCGCATCGGTGGTGGTGTCGACGTGGATCCGGCGGCCCGGTGAGGTCAGCGGCGACTGATCGCGTCCTGATAGACCGCGAGGGTGGCCCGCGCGATCTGCGCCCAGGAGAACTCGCTGATCGCCCGCGCTCGCCCGGCCCGACCGAATTCGGCGGCGCGCACGGAGTCGGAGGCGAGATCGTTGACGGCGTCCGCGAGAGCGCGTTCGTAGACTGCGGGTTCGTACGAGTTGTAGTGCACAAGCGTGCCGGTGACGCCGTCCTGCACGACCTCGGGGATCCCGCCCACATCCGACGCCACTACGGCGGTCTCGCACGCCATCGCTTCGAGGTTGACGATACCGAGTGGCTCGTACACCGAAGGGCACACGAAAACCTGAGCGGCAGCGAGCAGCTCGCGAACCGATTCTCGCGGAAGCATCTCCTGAACCCAGATGACGTTGCCCCGCGAGCTCTGCAATTCGGCGACGGCCCGTTCGGTGTCCGCTGCGAGCTCCGGGGTGTCGGGAGCGCCTGCACACAACACGAGTTGGATCTCGGGCGCGATGCGGTGCGCCGCGGCGATCAGATGACCGAGGCCCTTCTGCCGGGTGATGCGGCCGACGAACACGGCAATCGGTGCGGTCGGATCGACACCGATCGTCGGCAGCACCGATTCGGAATCGGGCGCGAGGGGGCCCGGATGCCACACCGAGGTGTCGATCCCGTTTCGCACCACGTGGACGCGTGCGGGGTCGACGAACGGATATGCGTCGAGAACGTCGAGGCGCATACCGTCGCTGACGGCGATGACCGCGTCCGCGTACTGCACGGCGTTGCGCTCGGACCACGACGAAATCCGGTAACCGCCACCGAGCTGTTCGGCCTTCCACGGGCGTCGGGGCTCGAGCGAGTGAGCGGTGAGGACGTGGGGGACGTCGTACAGGTCTGCGGCGAGATGACCGGCGAGACCCGAGTACCACGTGTGTGAGTGGACGATGTCCGCTCCGGCCGCCCCGTGCGCCATGCGCAATTCCGCTGACAGGGTGGTCAATGCAGCGTTGGCGCCGGAGAGCGCCGGATCGGGGGAGTACACGATCGCGGTCTCGCGGGGCGCCCCCATGCAATGCACGTCGACCTCGCACAGGTGCCGTAATTGCGACACCAGCTCGGTCACGTGAACGCCTGCACCGCCGTACACCTCGGGCGGATACTCCCGTGTCATCATTGCCACCCGCACCGCATCAAACTATCCGGCCGCAGAAATTCCGGCCACTCGATCTCCGGACGCCGGGACGCGAGGCATCGGAGGCCGCGGTACCCCGACAGGGTTGCCGACTCCTCGGTGTCCGAGTTCTCACTTGGCTGGCGGCATCGTGCGCAGTGCGGATAGGTTGAGCGTGTGAGGAGCCAGCCACATGTGCTTGGAATCGTGCTCGCCGGCGGCGAGGGTAAGCGGCTGTATCCGTTGACCGCTGACCGCGCGAAGCCCGCGGTGCCGTTCGGAGGTGCCTACCGTCTGATCGATTTCGTGCTGAGCAACCTCGTCAACGCCGGCTATCTGCGTATCTGTGTGCTGACGCAGTACAAGTCGCACTCGCTCGATCGGCACATCTCCCAGACCTGGCGGCTTTCCGGTTTCACGGGGGAATACATCACCCCGGTGCCCGCGCAGCAGCGTCTGGGGCCGCGCTGGTACACCGGGAGTGCCGATGCGATCCTGCAGTCGCTGAACCTCGTGTACGACGAGGATCCCGAGTACATCGTGGTGTTCGGTGCCGACCACGTCTACCGTATGGACCCCGAGCAGATGGTGCGTCAGCACATCGAATCCGGAGCCGGCGTGACCGTCGCGGGCATCCGGGTTCCGCGCAGTGAAGCGTTCGCCTTCGGATGCATCGACAGTGACGAGTCCGGCCGCATCACCCAGTTCCTCGAAAAGCCCGCACACCCGCCCGGCACTCCCGACGACCCCAACGTGACATTTGCCTCCATGGGCAACTACGTCTTCACCACGAAGGTGCTTGTCGAGGCGTTGCGTGCCGATTCCGAGAATTCCGATTCGGACCACGACATGGGCGGCGACATCATCCCCGCTCTCGTCGCGCAGGGTGCGGCGCACGTCTACGACTTCAACGACAACGTGGTGCCGGGCGCCACCGAACGCGATCGCGCCTATTGGCGCGACGTCGGCACGCTCGACGCGTTCTACGACGCACACATGGATCTGGTGTCCGTCCACCCCATCTTCAATCTGTACAACAAGCGTTGGCCGATCCGCGGTGCGGCGGAGAACCTCCCGCCCGCGAAGTTCGTACAGGGCGGTCTCGCGCAGGAGTCGATCGTGGGGGCAGGGAGCATCCTGTCGGCCGCGACCGTCCGTAACTCGGTACTCAGCTCCAATGTCATGGTCGAGGACGGCGCCACCGTCGAGGGCAGTGTGCTGATGCCCGGGGTGCGTATCGGCAAGGGCGCCGTCGTGCGTCACGCAATTCTCGACAAGAATGTCGTCGTCGGAGACGGCGAGATCATCGGAGTCGATCTCGAACGCGACCGTCAGCGCTTCGCGGTGAGTAACGGAGGGGTCGTCGCCATCGGCAAGGGCGTGTGGATCTAGCTCACCCGGTAGGCACGGCGCTCAGCTCATACGCACAGCGCACAGAAGTCCGTCGCCGAGAGGCAGGACGACGGGAGCAAGCCGGTCGTCCTGTGAGATGGCACGGGCGGCCTCACGAACGGCGAGCACCGTCGAGTCTCGCGCTGCCGGGTCCGCGACACGCCCGTCGAGCAGTGCGTTGTGCAGCACGATGACACCGCCGGGCCTGAGCAACCGTACGCCTTCCTGGACGAAGTGCGGATGGTCGGCGGGCGTGGCGTCGACGAAGACGAGGTCGTACCCGGAATCCGCGAGGCGAGGCAGCACGTCGAGTGCCCGGCCGTTGATCAGCCGGGTTCGGGAGGCGACCATCCCGCCGTCCCGGAACGCGATCTTGGCGGCCCGCTGGTGCTCGGGTTCGCTGTCGATGGTGGTGAGGACGCCGTCCTCGCGGAGTCCGTGGAGCAACCACAAGCCGCTGACACCGGCGCCGGTGCCGATCTCGACGATGGTGCGCGCATCGAGCATGCGCGCGAACAGCGACAACGTTGCGCCCACGGACGGAGAAACGGGTTCGGCGCCGAGATCGAGGGCGCGTTCGCGCGCGTTGACGAGGGCATCGTCCTCGACGACGACATTCTCCGCGTGGGCCAGGATCCGGTCGGCATTGGTCTGCACCCTGATGAGGCTATCGTCGCGACCGCATCAGTGCAGGCAGGCGCGCCCCAGAATCCCACGTTCGTGGTTTCTCAGCTGACTTTCAGGGTACTCATACGGCGTCCACATCGCTGTGGTGAAAAGTGATGGTCGGATACGCAACAGACCGCCGGTTCGACGAAGGCGAAAGATTCATCGGAAAGGTCGACGAAGGACACCAGCGGAAATAGAATCCCGCGTCCAAGCGTTGACCACCGAAGATATCGTTTTCGATCAGCGGTCCCGAAGAGGAGGATCCACCGATCCACATGCAAAGATCCGATACCGTCCCCACCCCCGACGTGTGCACATCTGCCGACACCGATATGAGCGGAACAGCAGTGTTCGATGCCACCGGTGATCGTGCTTCCATGCCGTCATGGGACGAGCTGGTCCGTCAGCACGGCGACCGCGTGTACCGGCTCGCCTACCGACTTTCCGGCAACGCACAGGACGCCGAAGATATCACCCAGGACACATTCATCCGAGTGTTCCGTTCGCTTCAGGACTACCAGCCGGGCACTTTCGAGGGCTGGCTGCATCGAATCACCACCAACCTCTTCCTGGACATGGTGCGCCGCCGGAATCGGATCCGGATGGAAGCGCTGCCGGAGGACTACGATCGGGTACCGGCCCACGGGCCGAACCCCGAGGAGATCTACCACGACGCTCGCCTCGGTGCCGATCTGCAGTCCGCACTGGACTCGCTGGCACCGGAGTACCGTGCCGCGGTGGTGCTCTGTGACATCGAAGGACTCTCCTACGAGGAGATCGGTGCCACACTGGGGGTGAAGCTCGGTACGGTGCGTAGTCGTATCCACCGGGGTCGCCAGGCGCTGCGCGAGCACCTGCGCGAGCATGGGAAGGTCGAAGTCGGTCGCGTCGATGCGGGGTAGCCGCCAGGAGGATTTGATGACGATGGTGCAACCACCTCGCAGGTTCGGCTCTACGGAGCACCTGGCCAGCGAAGCCGTTGCCGCATTCGTCGACGGAGAGCTCCGGATGTCGGCGTACCTCCGAGCCGCCCAGCATCTGTCCATCTGCGGCGAATGCGCGACCGAGGTCGAAGCGCAGGAACAGGCCCGTCGCGCATTGCGGTCGGCAGCCCGTCAGGCCCCGGCGATGCCGTCCTCGTTGCTCGGGGCGCTGAGCAACATCCCCAGCCATCTCTGCGACCAGCCGAGCACCGACCCCACCCGCCTGTCGGGGCCGGGAGGTCTGTTCGACGCCGCCGCCCAGGATCCGTGGAGCACCACACGCCGGTGGTCGATCCGCCGTCGTCGGTGACAGCGAGCAGGCGGTAGCAGCAGAGACAGTGCCATCGGTGATACTGGGCTGCGTGACGGACCTACACGGGGGAGACGGACACGCGTGAGCGGCGATTCTGTGCAACGGACGGGTGTGCAACGTAACGGGCGAGGCGACGCCGGTGCCGCCGACAATGGGGTCGGCGACAACGACACTGTGCCCGCCGACGATATGCCCGATGCCACTTCGGGTCGGTCCGGGGAGATTGCAAGACCCGCCGACGCGCCGCGTCTCGAACCCAGGCCCGTGTATCGGCCTACCGTCGACCCGTCCGCTGCGCAGGTCTTCGGTCGGCCTGCCGGTGCCGTCGGTTCCTTCGGCGGGAACTCCCGAGACCGGGCACCGGACCCGCGGATCCAGCATGCACCTCCGGCCGACCCGATCTTCGCCGAGGCGTACGGACGCCCTCACGAGGCCGTGGATACTCTTCAGCGGCCGCCCGGGGACTCCGACGAGGACCCTGTCGAGGCGACGCCGCCCGACCCGTGGCGCAACCCGGACTCGGCCGTGCGACTCGGTCCTCCCATTGCGGACACCGCGCCGACCGAACTGCCGCCTGCCCGCAAATTGGCCCTCCGGGAAGTGCTCTTCGACCGTCGCGTCGAGCCACGTGCCCTCGCCACCCTCGCCGCCGTAGCCGTCGTCATCGGAATGGTCGGCGGGCTCGTCGTTGCTCTGATGCTGTCCGAGAACGGATCGCTGACGAGTCGTGGTGTGTCGCTGACGCAGGTTGCGGCAGGTGAGGACGTCCCGACCGGCACTGTTGCCCAGGTTGCCGACGCCGTACTGCCCGCGGTCGTGTCGATCCAGGTCACGCTCGGCCAGGACGCCGGAACCGGATCAGGTGTCGTGATCGACGGGGAAGGCTATATCGCTACCAACAACCACGTGGTGTCGATGGCCGCGAACAATCCCGAAGCCAACGTGCAGGTGTCGTTCAACGACGGTACGAAGGTGCCTGCGTCGATCGTCGGGCGCGACATCAAGACCGATCTGGCGATCCTGAAAGTCGATGACGTCGACAATCTCGTCGTCGCAGAACTCGGCCGTTCCGAGGACGTCCAGGTAGGCGAGGACGTCGTCGCGGTCGGTTCTCCCCTCGGCCTGAACAAGACCGTCACGCGCGGCATCGTCAGTGCGCTGCATCGGCCCATGCGGTTGAACGGACAGGGCACCGACACCGACGCGGTCATCGATGCCGTGCAGACCGACGCGGCCATCAACCCGGGTAATTCGGGCGGACCGCTCATCGACTCGGAAGGCCGGGTCATCGGCATCAACTCGGCTATCAAGTCGGAGACCGGCGGATCGGTCGGTCTGGGCTTCGCGATCCCGATCGATACCGTCACCGAGGTTTCGCAGGCGCTCATCACCGAGGGTGTGATGCATCATCCCGAGATCGGTGTGAATGCCCGGACCGTCGTCAACGATGTTGCCAGCGGCGCCGAGGTGGCCAATGTGCAGCAGGGCAGTCCGGCTCAGCAGGCAGGCATCGTCGAAGGCGACGTGATCGTCAAGGTCGGCGACCGAGAGGTCACGAGCGCGGACGAACTCGTCGTCGCCGTTCACCTGCAGGCGATGGACCAGCCGGTCACCGTGCAGTTGGTGCGTGAGGGGCGCCTGGTCGACATCGAGGTCACACCGGTATCGGATTGATCATGAGGGATGTGACATCTGCCGTCGGTGCTGCAATCCTGCGTGGACCACGTACTCTGGTGCCGTGTTCGGCAACATCGGTTGGGGCGAGTTCATGGTCCTCCTCATCGCGGCCCTCGTGGTCCTCGGTCCGGAGCGACTTCCGGGTGCGGTGTCGTGGGTGACCAAGTCGCTCCGGCAGGTGCGTGAGTATGCATCGGGTGCCCGGCAGCAGCTCAAGGACGAACTCGGACCCGAATTCGACGATCTCCAGAAGCCGCTGTCCGACCTCAACCAGCTGCGGGGCATGACGCCGAAGGCCGTCATCACCAAGCATCTTCTCGACGGCGACGACTCGATCCTCACGGGTAAGTTCGATTCCCCGGCGACCAATGGGTCCGGTGGAGGCGCCCACAGTTCGACGCCTTCGCGGCCGGACATGGCGAAGCCCCTCGCTCCGGGCGAGATTCCGCCGATCGATCCCGACGCGACGTAATGTCCGCCCCGAGGAGGGGCTCTGCGCCCCGAGGGGCGGTGCTGCTTGCCTGCCGGCTCAGAGATGCCGGGTGGTGTCGATCCCCAGTGACATTCCTGCCAGACCACGACGACGGACTGCGAGCTTCTCGGCGATCTCCCGCATCGCGATGCCCGGTGCGGAATCCGGGGCGCTGAGGACGATCGGGGTGCCCGCGTCGCCCGCCTCACGGATCGCAGGGTCGAGGGGGATCTGGCCCAGCAGCGGCACCTCGGCTCCGACTGCGCGTGAGAGCCGCTCTGCGACTGCCTGGCCGCCACCGGTACCGAAGACATCCATCTTGGTGCCGTCGGGCAGTTCGAGCCACGACATGTTCTCGACAACGCCCGCGATGCGCTGACGGGTCTGCAGGGCAATCGAGCCGGCGCGCTCGGCAACCTCCGCCGCTGCCTGCTGCGGGGTTGTCACCACGAGGATCTCCGCGTTGGGGATCAGTTGCGCAACCGAGATCGCGACGTCGCCCGTGCCGGGCGGGAGATCAAGCAGCAGCACGTCGAGATCGCCCCAGAAGACATCGGCGAGGAACTGCTGCAATGCCCGGTGGAGCATGGGGCCGCGCCACACCACCGGGGTGTTCCCCTCCGTGAACTGGGCGATGGAAATCATCTTCACTTCGTGCGCGATAGGCGGCACGATCATCCGCTCCACCTGGGTGGGCTTCGCGGACGTGCCGAGCATGCGGGGGATCGAGTGGCCGTAGATGTCGGCATCGAGCACACCTACGGACAGTCCGCGATCGGCCATCGCAGCTGCGAGGTTGACGGTGACCGACGATTTGCCGACGCCGCCCTTGCCGGAGGCCACCGCGTAGACGCGCGTGAGCGAACCGGGCTGCGCGAACGGGATGACCGGTTCGGTGGAGTCACCGCGAAGGGACTTGCGAAGGGCCGTGCGCTGCTCGTCGTTCATCACGTCGAGGGTCACTCGGATCTCGCCCACGCCCGCGACGTCGGCTACGGCCTTGGTGACCCGATCGGTGATCTCGGTACGCATCGGGCACGCGGCCGTCGTGAGATACACCTCGATGTCGACACTGCTGTCGTCGCGGATATCGACGCTCTTGACCATGCCGAGGTCCGTGATGGGCTTGCGGATCTCCGGATCCTGGACCCGTGCGAGCGCGCTTCGGATGTCGGACTCAAGGACTGCCATGGTGACCATGGTAGGTGGCGGTGGTTCAGTGGATCCGCGGCAGGTCGGCAGCGCTGGGTGTGATGCCGGTGGAGTAGGCGGCAGACCAGGCGAGGACGTTCGCGACGTACGCCATCGAGTTGTTGTAGCGGTGGATGGCTTTCGTCGAGTGCGCGAGGTTGCGCATGTCGAGGCCACCGTCGCACAGGTAGCGCGCGGTGGTCAGGGTGGAGTCGTAGAGGTTCTGGGGATCGGACTTGCCGTCACCGTTGCCGTCGCCCGCGTACTGGGTCCACGTGGTGGGGATGAACTGCATCGGTCCCACGGCCCGGTCGTATACGGAATCGCCGTCGAGGGCGCCGCCGTCCGTGTCGTGGATGACGGCCTGGCCCGGGAGGCTGCCGTTGAGCGGAAGACCGATCACGGGCTCGTTGAGGTTTCCGAGATCGTCGGCCTGGCCTCCGTTGGCATGCCCGGATTCGACGCGGCCGATTCCGGCGAGCAATGTCCAGTACATGCCACAGCCGGGATTCTCCTCGTTGAGGATCCGTTCGGCATTGAGGTAGGCGTCGAAGTTGATGCCGGGAATTCCGAGGGGGCCTTCGTGCAGAACCTTGGGCTCGGGTTCCGGCGCGGGGGCGGCCTTCGGTGCGGGCGCGGCAGCGGGCTCCGGAGCGAGCATGACGTTCTGGGCGACCGCGGTGACCTGCGGGATATCGATCGAGTTCACGGCTGCGGCGATGTCGTCGATCGGTGTTGCGGCAGCTGCAGGCTCGGTTTCGTGCTGGTGAATCCCGAGCAGAGTGCGGGGCGATGCGCCCGCGGTGGTGGCGGCTGCGGCAACCAAGCCCACCGGCACCAACCCCGTCATGGCAATGACTGAATTGCGACGGAGTTTCGAATCCAATGGCTTAGCGTGCCGGCCCACTACTACCTCCCTCGGGCATCTCGTCGAGACGCCTCCGTTATATGGCCGGGCCGACACTACAGGATTCGATGCGCTTCCGTTACTCAACCGTGATGTAACGCAGGTTTACGGGTACTCGGGGCCGACATCGTCGCCGGTGGTGACAGAGATCGAAAGCCGCGGTCGAGGCGCCCGTGGGGAGATCGAGCGGCCGTGGTGAAGGGATGCGTCCGTTACTTGTATGTGATTTAAGTAACAGGTCGACGGGTGGGTATGTCCGACTTCGGGTGTGGGCGTCCGGCGACTGTCACTGCTCGCAGAGGGTGGGGACGAGGCAGGGCATTTCCGGCAGTTCCGGAATCGTCATCATGGGCAGGCCCGGCGCGGCAGGAGTGGTCTCCTCGGTGGCCTGCTCAGCGTCCGTGTCCGGTGCGGCAGGAGCGGCAGCGTCGGTGGTGGGAATCTGCACGACGGGAGGGGTGGGGACAGCTGTCGGCGGTACCGCAGGGGCTGCCGGGGCCACCTCTGCGCCCTTCTTGTAGGCGGCAGACCATTTCTGCACATTCGCCAGGTACTCGGGGGATGGGTCGAACATCGCCGCGACCCGGGCTTCGCCTGCCTCGTCTCGCGCGGAGGCGCCGTCCGCGCAGGCCCACGCCCCCGCTGCGAGGGTCGCATCGAACACGTTCTGCGGGTCTGTCACTCCGTCGACGTTGCCGTCCGAGGGGAAGCGCTCCCACACGTCGGCCGGAAGCTGCATCGGGCCGACGCGACCGTCCGGTGTCGTCCGTGATGCGGCGAGGGTGCCGAGGACATCCGTTCGCCCGTTGTCGGCATGATTCGATTCGAGGCGCCCGATCGCTGCCAGCAGATGCCACGGCAGTCCGCATTCCGGCGAATTGATCGCGAGCTGCATCTCGGCGGCGCGGTACGCGTAGAACACGAGTTCGGGGATTGCGAGGGGGCCGTCGCCGAGGATGGCGAACCCGTCACCGGGCATCGCAGGGGGCGTCTGTGACAGCGGGTCCGTCGGGTCGCCGGCGGCTGCGGACGGGTTACGCATCGCCTGCGGGGTCGCGGGCTCGGCGGGCAAGACGCCCACATTCCGCACGGCGGCGGTGTGCGCGGGTTCGAGATCGGCGGCGGCGCCGCTCGGTGCGGGCGCCGAAGCCGTCGCGGCGAAGCCTGCTGCGGCGAGCAACGGAACAACAATCAGAGTCGTGTGCCAGCGCACCTGGATACCCACCTTCGACCGAACCTACGTCACCACTGTTGTGACGCACATTACAGAACGGGTTCGGGTTATGTGCAACCGGACGTTGCGGTATCGGTAGTTCTCAGCGTCGCGGTGGCCTCATCGGGCCGGGACCGACCTCGTCGTCCTTGTCGGCATCGATGATCAGAGCCTTCAGATCTTCCAGTTCTCGTCGCAGATAGTCGCGTGTCGCGACTTCGCCGACGGCAAGTCGCAACGCCGCAAGCTCACGTGCGAGGAACTCGGTGTCGGCCTTCGTTTGCTCGGCCCGTGTGCGGTCTTCCTCCAGCGACACCCGGTCGCGGTTCTCCTGCCTGTTCTGGGCGAGCAGGATCAGCGGCGCCGCATACGCGGCCTGCGTCGAGAACGCGAGATTGAGCAGGATGAACGGATACGGATCCCACTGCAGGCTCACCGCGAAGACGTTGAGCACGATCCAGACGATCACCACGATCGTCTGGATCGCCAGGTAGCGGCCGGTGCCGAGGAAACGCGCGATCGACTCGCTGACCCGGCCGACGGCCTCCACATCGAAGTTCACCCGGAACCGGGAGGTACGGGGAGTCTCGAGTCGCTGTGTGCCCAACGGGCTGCGGTCACTCATCCTCTTCCTCCTCTTCACGCCAGTCCTCGGGCAACAGGTGGTCGAGCACGTCGTCGACACTCACCGCACCGAGCAGGTGCTGCTCGTCGTCCACGACCGGAGCGCACACCAGGTTGTACGTCGCGAAGTAACGCGTGACCGAAGCCAGGGAATCCTCGGGATCGAGTCGCGGGAGATCGTTGTCGATGACACCACCGACGAGGCTCGCCGGCGGTTCGCGAAGCAATCGTTGCAGATGAACGCAACCCAGATAGCGGCCGGTCGGTGTCGCGGTCGGGGGACGGACCACGAACACCATCGACGCCAGTGCCGGGGTCAGATCCGGATTGCGTGCCCGAGCGAGTGCCTCGGCGACCGTGGTCGCCGGAGTCAGAACAACCGGCTCCGGGGTCATCAGGCCACCCGCGGTGTCGGGAGAGTGTTCGAGCAGGCGGCGCACCGGCTCGGAATCTTCCGGGTTCATGCGCTGGAGGAACCACTCGGCGTCGGTCTCCGGCAACTCGCCCATCAGGTCGGCGACGTCGTCCGGGTCCATGGCCTCGAGAACGTCGACGGCGCGGTCGACCTCGAGATGTTTGAGGAGATCCGTCTGGTCGTCCGCCGGCAGCTCCTGGACGATGTCGGCGAGTCGTTCGTCGTCGAGTGCGGCGGCCACTTCGTTGCGGCGCTTGATCGGCAGATCGCGCAACACGTTGGCGACGTCGGCGGGACGCATGTCCTCGAACTGGAGCAGTAACTGTGAGACACCCTGCCCGGGTAGAGCGAGGGCCTGCTGAGTCAGGCCGTGCACGTGCTGCCACTCCACGACGTGCACCGGCGCGCGACGCGCCAGCCGTCCCCGATGCCGTCGCACCGCGACACGCGAGACCAGCCAATCGCGGCTGCGGGTGAGATCGATCCCGAGATCGACGACGGTGACGTCCGCCCCCTGGAGGTCGGCGAGTTCCGGGTCGTCGACGCGCACGCGGGAGTCGAGTACCTGCGCGAGCGCGAGCACCTCGGATGGGCGCTGCGTGAACCTGCGAAGGCTCACGCTGCCGGTGACGAGCGTGACCGAACCCGGCGCGATCGCCGTCACCCGCAGCATCGGAACGAAGATCCGCTTCCTGGTGGGAAGCTCGACGACCAGGCCGAGCACGCGCGGAGGCTGACGGCCTATTCGTATGGTGAGCACGACGTCGCGGACCCGACCGATCGATTCGCCGTCGGGGCCGAGCACGACCAGGCCCGCCAGCCTCGCTGCGAATACCTTGCTCACTGCTGCCATGATTGCCAGGCTAGAGGCTAGGTATGTCGATCACGGAACACGGAGGTTCGGTCCCCCCATGTCGTTCTCATTCAGGCCCCGACGGTCAGTACTTGCGGTTCCGGGCAGCAGCCGGAAGATGATCGACAAGGCCAAGGGGTTACCTGCCGACGCGCTCTTCCTCGATCTCGAGGACGCCGTATCGCCTCTCGCCAAAGAACAGGCGCGCACCACCATCGTCGAAGCGCTGAACGAAGACGGTTGGGGCGACCAGCTCAAAGTCGTACGCGTCAACGACTGGACGACCGACGCCACCTACCTCGATGTGTCCACCGTCGTCGGTGGGGCGGGCGCACATCTCGACGCGATCCTGCTGCCCAAGGTGCCGGACGCGAGCCACGTGAAAGCGCTCGATCTGCTGCTCACCCAGGTGGAGAAGGCACACGGACTCGAGGTCGGGAAGATCGGGATCGAACCGCAGATCGAGGATGCGCTGGGGCTGACGAACATCAACGAGATCGCGACGGCCAGTCCACGCGTGCAGACCCTCGTTTTCGGCCCCGCCGATTTCATGGCCAGCATCAACATGCGCACTCTCGTCGTGGGCGAACAGCCCGAGGGCTACGACCGCGGCGACGCCTACCACCACATCCTCATGACGATCCTGATGGCCGCGCGGGCACACGGACTTCAGGCCATCGACGGACCGTACCTGCAGATTCGCGATGTCGAGGCGTTCCGTCGGTCGGCGCAGCGCTCGGCAGCGCTCGGATTCGACGGCAAGTGGGTGCTGCACCCCAGTCAGATCGATGCCGCCAACGAGGTATTCAGCCCAAGGCAGGAGGACTACGACAAGGCCGAGATGATTCTCGACGCCTACGAATGGCACACCTCCGCAGCGGGTGGAGCGCGCGGTGCCGCGATGCTCGGCGACGAGATGATCGACGAAGCGAGTCGGAAGATGGCTCTCGTGATCTCGGCGAAAGGCCGTGCCGCGGGGATGACCCGAACCACGTCGTTCGAGCCGCCGAAGTAGGCAGATCCCGGCAGAATGGACACGGACTGCAACGAGAAGGAGCCAGAATGACGAATCCCATGGGGCCCGGGCGCCAGGCGCCGGGACTGCCGGAACCGCCGAGTGGATGGCCTGTCGGTTCGTACTCGACATACGCAGAAGCGCAGCGCGCCGTCGACCACCTGTCCGATCAGAACTTCTCGGTCGAGGACGTCACGATTGTCGGCGTCGACCTGATGCAGGTCGAGCGGGTCACAGGCCGGCTGACGTGGGCCAAGGTGATCGGCGGCGGCATCGTCTCCGGTGCGTGGCTGGGTCTGTTCTTCGGTCTGCTTCTCGGGATCTTCTCCACCGACTTCCTGGGGCCGCTGCTCGTGGGTCTCGTCGGCGGCATCATCTTCGGGCTGATTTCAGCGACGATCCCGTACGCGGCCACCCGCGGACAACGCGACTTCTCGTCCACGATGCAGCTGGTCGCGGGCCGCTACGACGTGCTGTGCGAGCCGCGTAGCGCCGAGAAGGCGCGCGACCTGCTCGCGAAGCTGGCTCTGTAGGCGCCCGATTCAACCGGTTCGTTGCGTGGCTTCGAGGTGCCGGAGCACCGCGACGACCCGCCGGTCGGAGTCGTCGCCGGCCTGCAGGCCGAGCTTCGCGAAGATGCTCCGTATGTGTTTGTGGACTGCGTTCTCGGTGATGAACAAGCGAGTCGCGATCGCGCCGTTGCCCAGCCCTTCGGCCATTACGGCGAGCACCTCGCGTTCTCGTACGGTCAGGTCGGCGAGCCGGTCGGCGGCGCGTTGCCGTGCGAAGAGCTGGGCAACGACCTCGGGGTCGATCGCGGTGCCACCGCCGGCGACACGGTGCAGGGCCTCGAGGAAGGTTCCGACCCGCCCGACGCGTTCCTTGAGTAGATAACCCGTGCGATGCGCCCCGCCTGCGAGCAGTTCGGTGGCGAAGCTCTGCTCCACGTATGCGGACAGCACAAGGACGGCAAGCTCGGGATGAGCAGCCCGGGCCGCGACCGCGGCCCGGATGCCTTCGTCGGTGTGGGTCGGCGGCATCCGGACGTCGACGATCGCGACGTCGGGTCGATGCTCCGCCACGGCGTCGAGCAGTGCGTCCGGATCGCCGACCCCGGCGACCACGTCGAGTCCCTCGCCGCGCAGCAACAGCACGAGCCCTTCCCGGAGCAACGCGTCGTCCTCGGCCACCACTATCCGCACGGGATCACCGCCATCACTGTCGTCGGCCCACCGGCCGGGCTGTCCACCTGCAACGTCCCATCATGCGCCTCGACGCGCCCGCGGATCCCGGCGAGCCCGGACCCGAGTTCGACGACCGCGCCCCCGGCACCGTCGTCCCGTACCTCGACCATGAGTGTGTTGCCCTGCCGCAGTACTTGCACATCGGCACGCTGCGCACCGCTGTGACGGGTGACGTTGGTGAGTGCCTCGGCCACGGTGTAGTAGGCGATCGCTTCGACGGCCACGGGGCATCGTGGTGAAACATGTGTGTCCACCCGGGTTTCGACGGGACACTGCGCGGCCAACGCCGACAACGCACCGGGTAATCCCTCGGACTCCAGCACCGGCGGCAGAATGCTCCGCACCACCGAGCGAAGTTCGGCGAGAGCGACTTCGGCGCTCTGCTGTGCTTTCTCGAGGAAGGGGTCGGCGGTGGCAGGGTCCCGGGCCAAGGCCTGGCGGGCCGCTCCGGTGAGCACGGCGACGGTCACGAGCCGATTCTGCGCGCCGTCGTGCAGCGCCCGCTCGATCCGGCGCAGTTCCACGGCGTGGGCATCCAGCGCTGCCGCTCGCGTCGCGGTCAGTTCGACGACACGAGCGGACAGATCGACATCCGGGTGCGGGGGCAACCACCGGCTACCGGAAGCGACCTGCGCCCGGAGTAGCAACGGAGGCAACACGAACCACAGGATCGCCCAGCAGAGGCCGGTGACGGTCGCCCAGCGCGCCTCGGCCCCTGAGTCGATGGGTATCAGGCCGCCGAGCATGGTCGCTCCACCGGGCGGAGACAGATGCCACCACAGCGGAGCGGTGAGTTCCTCCACCGCATTCGAGAGCAACTCCAGCGGCAGTAGACCGACGGCGAGGCCGAACGTCGCATGGATGCACAGCCATACGATGTCCCGCCGAGGCGCAGGATCGGAGCGCAGAAACTGCCACGCCTCTCGCCACTCGGTGGGGTCGCTGCTGTAGGGCGACGGGACAGGAATGCCCATCGCGGCGAGTCGTCGTCGTTCCAGATCTGCGATCCACCGGACGACCGACAGCGTCGGCGCGAGCAGAAACACTCCGACACCCACCAGGCAGAGCGCAGCGACCAGGATCGAGGCAATCACGCCGAAAAGCGCCAGGATGGCGGTTCCGGCTCCGAGTACCAGCCATTTCGTCGCGATGGCTGCCTTCTTCACAACTGCAACTGCATTCTCTCGCAGCGCGGTTCGTCGAGGGTCGCTGCCGGCAGCCGAGGGTTCACTTGTCATGGGTCCCCCTCGAATCCTCGCGTGGTGGATGTGCGTGTCGGTGTGCCGACGGTATGCCCTGTGCACCTTCGCCGTCCATGCGGGTGCATGAAGGTACAGCCTGCTGTACCGGAAGCCGGTAGCCGTCGGGATGTCGGGACGCCGTGGCAGCTCATAGCGTCGAGACCAGGGAACGAATGAGGGCGCCGCGCAATTGTCGCGGCCTCGATTGTTGGAGGCATCATGGACGACCCGTACGGCATCCGCCCGCACCATGGATCCGGAACACGTGAGCTACTCTCGACGGCAGGCACACGACCGCGCGGAGATCCCCCCGACCGGGCGACCGGGGCACTGTGGGTCGCGTTCGCGGTGTTCGTCGGTCTGAACGCGGTGTCGTCGATCGCAAGGCCCGACAACGTCCTGTTCTCACTGGTTTTCGGGATTCCCACCATCCTCTGCCTCGCGGCACTCGTGGCGCGCTACCTGCGGCGGCGACGCCCGTGAACACCGCGATGGAGAGCGTCCGCACCACTGCCGAGCGTGAGTCCGTGCCGGCCGCTATCCGGCTGGAGGCGGTGACCAAGGTCTATCGGTCCAAGGACAATCGAAGCGGTACACCAGCGCTCGACGACGTGAACCTGACTGTCCCGCGCGGCGCGTTCCTTGCCGTCATGGGTCGATCCGGTTCCGGGAAGAGCACGCTCCTGCACTGCGCGGCCGGACTCGATGCCCCGACGCGGGGCAAGGTGTGGATCGGCGACACGGAGATCGGTCGGCTGCGGGAGACCGCCCGCACACGGCTTCGACGTGAACGGGTGGGGTTTGTCTTCCAGGCCTACAACCTGATCCCGTCGCTCACTGTCGAGGAGAACATCACCTTGCCGCTGCGCCTGGCCGAGACACCCGGCGACGGAAGCTGGCTGGCCACAGTTGTCGACCGGGTCGGTCTGGGCGACTTCCTGTCTCGCACACCGGGTGAACTCTCGGGTGGACAGCAACAGCGGGTCGCAGTGGCCCGCGCACTGGCGACCCGCCCGGATGTCGTGTTCGCCGACGAACCGACGGGCGCACTGGACCCGGCCACCGGCGACCAGATCCTTTCCCTCCTCGATGATCTCGTGCGCGACCTCGGACAGACCGTTGTGATGGTCACCCATGATCCTGCAGCTGCAGTCCGGGCACACGACGTCGTGGTGATGGCAACCGGACGCATCGATCGGGTCCTACGCCGCCCCGACGCACGTACCTTGACTGCCCTGCTCGGAGGGCGAGTCCGATGACAGTGCGTTTGCCGGCCCGGGTCGGTGAAACACTTGCGGTGATCTGCGCGGTGGCGGTGGGTGCCGCACTGGTCACGTTCTGCCTCGTCATGGCCGAGTCCGGGCTGCGCTCGCAGGTGCCCACGCAGCGATTCACCGGCATCGACATGGTCATCGGCGGCGACCAGAGCGTCCCGCAGGACGAAGACTTCGATCCGGTGCTGCCCGAACACGTCGGGGTTCCGACCGACCTCGCCGTGGACCTGTCGCAGATACCGGGGGTGCGTGCGGTCGCCGCGGACCTGAGTTTCCCGGCGGTGGCAACCGACGGGCGTGGCCGGGTGCTGCCCGCGGAATCGGTCCGAGACAACGGTCACGGGTGGAACTCCCTTCTCGGAACGGTCGGTCTGACCGGTCGTGCACCGAGCGGTCCCACCGACGTCGTACTCGCCGCAGATACAGCCGTCACGGCGGGTGTCTCGGTCGGTGACCCGGTGGAGGTAATGCTGCGCGGACAACTACAGAACATGAGTGTGACTGGCATTGCAGATCTTTCGGGTAATGGCGTCTTCGTCAGTGACACCACCGCGCGGGAACTCTCCCGGAGGTCGGCAGACTCCGCGGACCTACTCATCGTCGCTTTCGACGACGACGCGGATTCCGTCGCGATCACCGGCCGTGTGGAAGAACTCGTGGCGGGACGAGGTCTCGTGGTCGCGACGGGCGACGACATCGGCCGCGCCGAACGACCCGCGGCGGCGTCGGGGACCGGAATGCTGACGGCTGCGGCGTTCTCCGTCGGGGGAGTGCTGGTGGTCCTCGTCGGATTCATCACCGCGGGAGCGGTTTCTGTCGGTGTGGCGAATCGGTCGCGGGAAATCGCATTGCTTCGCGCGGTGGGGGCGACACCGCGACAGATCCGGTCGATGATCGCGCGTCGGACGACCCGTGTGGCGTTCGGAGCTGTGGCGGTGGGCGTGATCGGCGGCTACCTGCTGTCTGCGGCGGCCACGCGGCCGTTGACCACCGTCGGCCTGCTCGCACCCGGGCAGTTACCGAGCTGGAGTCCCGGTCCGGCGCTGGGTGCCTGCCTGCTGATGCTGGGCATGGTTCAGGTGGCGGCGCGCGCGGGGTCGCTGCGAATCTCCCGGATTCCGGCCACCGAAGCGATCCTCGAGACCGAGGCCGAACCGCGCGGCGGAGGTCGGCTCCGAACCAGAGCGGGATTCGTGGTGCTCGCGTTGTCGGCCGGATCCGCAGTCGTCCCCCTCGTGATTCGCAGCGAGGAAGCTCTGATCGGCACGGCGTCGGGAACGCTGCTCGCGATCATCGGTATCAGTCTGATTGCCCCGGCGATGGTCGGTCGGGTCTGCGGGTGGATCGCGCCCAGAACCGGTTCTGCGAGCAGGTGGCTGGCCGTGCGGAACTCGCACAGCTACGCCCTGCGGACCGGTGGTGCGATCAGTGTCCTCGCACTCGCGGTAGGACTGTTGACCACGCAGATCTTCGCGGTGACCACGGCGAGCGCCACGGTGGACCACGATGTGGGCGAAGGCACCGTCGCGGATGTGGTCGTGTCCGCTCCCGACGCGGGCGGCGTGTCGTCGTCGGCGCTCGAGTCGATCCAGCGCGCATCCTCGTCGACCACGGCTGTCGCTGTGATCCGGTCCACCGCGATACGTCCGTTCGAGCAGGACGGCGGGCCACGCGCCGAGGAATATCCGATGCTCGCTGTCGGGCCCGACGTCGGAGAGGTACTCGATCTCGGTGTCACCGATGGCGACGTGTCGCGCCTGACCGGTGCTTCTGTCGCAATGGATTCCGTTGCAGCCCGGCTCGCCGGGGTCGACGTCGGCGACACCCTGCCGCTGATCCTGTCGGACGGGACCGAGGTGGAGCCGACAGTGGTGGCGACCTACGCGCGTGGCTTCGGATTCGGCAAGATCGCCGCGTCGCTGGATCTACTCCCGCAGGGGCAGGACGGGCCCTACGACCAGGTGCTGGTCGCCGGTGACCACGCGAGGATCACCACCGAACTCCCACCGCTGCTCGCGGATACTCCCGGGCTGCGGATCGACGATGCCTCCACGACCTCGGTGGGGCCGGCAGCTCCGGATCCCTCGCGCGTGCTCAACATCGCTATCGCCCTGGTCCTGATGGGATACATACTGCTCGGCGCTGCCAATCGGCTCGTGGCGAGCACACTCCGGCGTCGGCGGGAGTGGCAGTTGCTGCGGGCTGTCGGGGCCACCCCGCGCCAACTCCACACCATGGTGTGGTCGGAAACCGCGCTGGTCTGCGTCGTAGCAACCGTCATCGGTGTCGCGATCTCCCTCGGTTCGATGACCATGCTGGCCATCGGGTTCGTCGGAAAACCCTGGCCCCAGGGTCCGCTGTGGTTCGTGGTGGGGACCGTGTTCGTCACCTGCGCTGTCGCGCACCTGGCGACGACAATGCCCGCGCGTCATCTGCTGCGGGGATCGCGTGTCCCTGTGCCGGCAGGGTGATCGCCACTACGCTTGACCCCATGCCCACTCTGGACTCGGTGGCGGACTCCCTGTACGGCCTCGACCCCGGGGAGTTCATCGCCGCGCGCACCGAGTACGTGGCGCAGGCCCGCGAGTCGGGCGACAGGGAACTCACTGCCGCGATCGGCCGGCTCCGCAAACCGACAGTCGCAGCGTGGCTGGTGAACCTGCTGGCACGTGAGCGACCCGACGAACTCGGTGTCCTCCTCGACCTGGGCGACGCCCTGCGCACCGCCCAGCGAACACTGTCCGGACAGGATCTGCGCACACTGTCCACGCAGCGACGGCAGGTGATCTCCGCGCTGGAGCGGGACGCGGCCGAACTGGCTTCCGAGCGGGGGCGAACGGCCAGCGACAGCGCCCTGCGGGAGGTTGCACAGACCCTCAATGCCGCGCTTGCGGACCCGGCGGTCGCCGAACGTGTGCGTGCGGGACGCCTCGACGCCATCGTCGAGCCGTCCGGCATCGGCGCGCTCGGGGATCTCGGAGGTTCGTCGTCGACGCCGACGCTGAGCGTCGTTCCCGACCGTTCTGCAGCCCGAACCGATGGCGCGGAGGGGCGGGCCGAGCTGGCCGAGGCAACCACCGCGGCGCACGAGGCTCGACGCGCTGTCACGCGTGCGCGGGCTGCCGCCCAGGAAGCGGACCGCGAACTCGCCCGCCATGAAGCGGAGGTTGCGGCACTGCAGGAAAAGCTGGTCCACGCCGAACAACAGCGCAAGTTTGCGCGTCGCGCGGTCGCGGCAGCGAAGAAGGACGTCACCGCTGCTGAACGCGAGGCCTCCGCGGCCGAAGCCGATGTGGTCCGCATCGAGCGGCGCTACTCACCCGGGTGACGCGAATCGTGTGACGAAGCGACGCTGCCACGGGGTTTCCACCGCGCGCGGATCGTAGTGCTTGCGGACGAAGGCGACTGCGTCCCTCGCTCGGATGCCGTCGAGTATCGCGAGGCACGCGAGCGCGGTGCCGGTGCGTCCGCGCCCACCGGTGCAAGCCACCTCCACCCGCTGCCGTCCCGCGCGAACCCACGTCTCGTACAAAGCGTCGTACGCGTCCTGCGCGTCGGACGGCACCCGGAAGTCGGACCAGCGGATCCATCGCGAATCCCAGTCGAGGGCGACCAGCGGACGCCCCTGCAGGTACACACCGAACTCCGGTAGCGGGCCGTCGGGCAGCGGACCGCGCAGAGCGCGCCCGCGTACGCGCCTCCCTGACGGTAGCTGCAGTACGCCGGGAGCTTCGATGTCCCATTCCGCTTGCACGAAGGAAACCTACCTGTGTCGATGCTGTCCACCCGCGACACACCGGCTCGTGTCGGTCGGGTGTGTCAAGGTGCACTGTGATCACCGGCATCCTGACCGATCGCGCGCTCGGTCGCGCGACGCTCGCCCGTCAGCATCTGCTGCGCCGCAGCGACATGGGGCCGCTGGCAATGATCGAGCACCTGATGGGCTTGCAGGGACAGGCGCCGACGCCGCCCTATTACGCGTTGTGGACCCGGTTACGCGGTTTCCGCCCCGAATCGCTGTCGGTTCTCCTCGAGTCGCGGAAAGTGGTGCGGATCGTGCTGATGCGAGGAACGGTGTTCGCGGTCTCTGCGGCCGACGCCCATGCGCTGCGCGCTTGGGTGCAACCGCTGCTCGACAAGGACCTCGACACCAACACGCTCCATCGCGCAGGCCTGCGTGGTGTGGATCGGACGGCACTCGCGTCTGTCGGCCGAGAACTCCTGTCCGACACTCCGCGGACTCAGGCCGAGCTGCGGCCCCTGCTCGCCGAGTATTTCCCCGATCAGGACCCTGCGGCGCTCGCACACGGCGTGCGGGGCCTGCTTCCGCTGGTGCAGGTCACGCCTCGCGGGGTGTGGGGGCGCTCGGGCCCGCCTCGACTCGCACCCCTCGACGTGTGGGCAGGCCCGCCGGAAGCGGACCTTCCGAGCCCCGATCGGCTCATCCTGCGCTACCTCGCGGCGTTCGGTCCCGCAAGCATCCGCGATGTGCAGGCATGGTGTGGCCTGACCCGGCTGTCGGAGATCGTCGAGCGGCTGCGCCCACAACTCGCGACCTTCCGCGATGAGCGTGGCATAGAACTGTTCGATCTGCCCGACGCCCCCCGCCCTGCCCCGTCGACTCCCGCGCCGGTGCGGATCCTCGCTCCTTTCGACAACGCGCTGCTCTCGCACGCCGATCGCCGGCGGTTCATTTCCGACGACGATCGTAGGCGCACGATGACGAAGAACGGGATGATCGCGCCGCTGGTACTCGTCGGCGGCCGGGTCGCCGGAATTGCGAGCCTGACCACGGGCAGCGGGTCCTCGGTAGTGGAAGTGACGCCCTGGCGTTCGCTGACGGCATCGAACCGGTCGGCAATCGAGACCGAAGGAATGAAGCTGGCGAAGTTCGCTGCCCCGGACGCAGACCGTTACGACGTGCGGTTCACTGCAGAGTCCGCGTAGCGACAAGTGTGGAAGCTCTCTCTAGTCTCGGGCGTATGAGCGAACACCGTGACGCCGAGATCCGAGCCCTCGAATCCGAGGAGGAGCTGCGGCAGGCGATGGCACTGTTCCGGACGGCCATGGTCGGGCTTCCTTCCGGGCCGGACTATCCCGAGGGACGCATGGGCGATTACCTCGAGAAGGGCCGCACGTTCGGGGCATTCATCGATGGAGCGCTCGTCGGTACCGTCGATGCGACGTCCGGGTCTCTGGTGCTGCCGGGCGGCGAGCGCGTGTCTCACGCGGGGGTCACCCACATCGGGGTGCTCCCCACCCACACTCGCCGCGGCGTCGTCACCTCCCTGGTGCACAGGCAGCTGCGCGACGCTCACGAACGCGGCGACGTCGTTGCGAGCTTGCGAGCCTCCGAGGCCACGATCTACGGGAGATTCGGCTACGGCATCGCGTCGATGTCGACGACCCTCGAGGTGGAGAGGCGCCGTGCGGTGCTGCACCAGGGCGTGCCCGGTGGCGGCCCGGTCAGGTTCGCTGAGTTTCCCGATTCATGGGACCTGTTGGAGCGCATCTATTCCGAGCATGCGACAGACCGCCCCGGGCGCATCGAACGCACCTCGTTCTGGTGGGCTTCCCAGCGCTTCCGCGCGTCGTCGGGGAACGGACCTGCCTATGTCGCGGTGCACGGCAGCCCGGGTGCCGAGGACGGTTTCGTCCGGTACCGCCCTGAGAACACCGGGGCGTGGTTCGGCGGACGCGACCGCACCATCGTCGTGAGCGACTTCTTCGCCCCCACCGCCGAATCCCACGCGGGACTCGTCCGTTTCCTGCTGAATCTGGACCTCGTCGACCGGATCGTGTTCGACGGGGTACCGGCAGACGATCCACTGCCGTGGATGCTGACGGATCATCGCGGGGCACAGGTTCGTTCGGTGTCGGACGAAACCTGGCTTCGCATTCTCGACGTGCGGCGGGCACTCGAAGCCCGATCGTTCGTGGGTGTCGGGACAGTCCGGATTGCGGTGACCGACCCCGTCTTCGCGGAGAACACCGCGGTCTTCGAGATCTCCGCCGACGGCGTGTCGACAGCGAACGAACCGGCTCACCTCGAGCTCGGCATCGCCGAACTCGGATCGCTGTTGCTCGGTGGGGTGAGTTGCCACGCACTGGCGGGAGCCGGGCGGATCACCGTGCACGACCCTGTGGCACTCCCGGTCGCCGAGGCACTGTTCACGTGGCCTGTGGTCCCCTTCGCGGGGACCATGTTCTGATGCCGTTGGCAGCCCACGCGAGTGTCCTCGATTCCGTCGGGTTCCGAGACGGTTACGGTTCTCTGTGTTCCCGGTGGGGGTGCGTCGGAAGGGACCGCGGGAACTGTTCGCGAATCAACTGGGCACGTCCGTGACTTCGAAGGGGATGTTCGATGGAAGTTCTTCTGATCGGTGTGATTGCGATCGTGGTGCTCGTCGGAGTCGATCAAGCAGCACTGTGGGCGGAGAGAAGGGGATGGGTGTACTGGCGCAGGAGCAATCCGCGCACCGCCGACGCGGGGAGCGGCATGTTGGGGGCGATGGACGAACTCTTCTCGCCCGCGAAACGGCATGTCACTGAAGAAATTGTCGGCAAGAGGAACGGCCGAATCGACATCGCCGTGGGAGACGACGGATGGATCGATCTCGATAGTGGTCGGGTGCGGCTGTCGACGATCGACCACCCGTAGCCACCGGCGCGTTAGATTGCAGAGGTGACCGAAGCCGTTCTCACCGCAGTCCGTGCCCACCTCGCCGCGAACCTCTCCGACGCGACCGGGCCGGCGCCCGAATCGGCGTCGGTGACGTTTCTCGGCCTCGAACCGATCGAAATTCTGCGGTTCCACGCACACGACGACCTCACCCGATTTTCGACACTGGGTTGTTCGCGTCACCCGATGGGCGATCCCACCGCAACCATTGCCGATCCGAACCGCGGTCCGCGCGCCGAACTCGTTTTGAGCCTGCGTAGGGCGGACGGGCTCACGGCCGGTGTGCACCGCAGCCTGGCGGTGCTGGCGGCGCTTCCAGCCGTGGAGGGGGTGGTACTCACCGCCGACGCGCTCCTCGATCTCGGTGAGCCACTCTGGGAGGGTGCGCCGTTCACGGCGGTGCTCCTCGAATCGAGCGACGTGCCCGATCTGGAGTTGCCCGAGCCTGCCGATCCGGTGCGGTTCTTCGATGCGGTTCCGATCACTGCGAACGAAGCTGCGTGGAAGCGACTGCGCGGCGCCGATGCTCTGCGCGAGGCATGGGCGGAGGCAGGCATCGACATCCGTGACCCCGAACGTGGCGCCGCGCGCATGTGATGGGTCAGCTCGGGATCACCACACCCATCGATCCGCCGCCGATGCACACGTTCAGTCCCGGTGTCGCCGACTCGACCTGCAGCGCAGCGCCGCCACCCGACAGCCGCACGTACACCGAGCCCAGCCCTTCGGTGACGGGCACCGTGACGCGGGGGCGACCGGGGAAACCGAGTTCGATCGCGCCGTCGTCGGCGGCCATGTAGTTGATCTCGACGGTCCACTCCCAGTCGCCGGCCGGCTCGTTCAAGCGGAGCGTCGTCACGACGTCGTCGGCCACCCGGTGTCCGCACTCGGGCACGTTCCCGGGGAGGACGCCTCGCAGCGGCATGAGTTCGGCGGGTACCAGCGCGCCACGATCGTCGAGGACGCTGAGTGAGGTGGTGTGGTCGCTGATGGGGGAACGTCCGGGTAACGACGAGAACACCGATCCGACGAGATTGTGCGGGTACGTGACGGGCAGCAGGACCCACACCGACACCGGGTGGTCGAGCACCGGATCGCGCGGGTGTTCGGTGAGTGCAGCCTTCGCGGTCGCGAGGTATTCGCCGGTGGGGTTGTCGGTCCAGCTGCGGGCGAATGTCACGGTCGACGCCATCGAGCTCACGACGAACGCGACCGCGCAGACCAGGGCGACCGCACGCGACCACGCCGCCGTCGGTCTGCGCTGCGGGGCACGCAGGATGAGCGCCGCCGCTACCGCGACGATCACGGACGAATCGGCGAAGTAACGCAGGGTCTGCGCCAGCTCGTATGTCGTCTCGGGACCGAACCGCGTACTGATCATGGCCACGAGAGAAGCGCACACGTATGTGGTCGCCGCGATCCACACCCAACCGGTCCGGGTGCGGCAGCGCAGACTCCACACCAGCGCACCCGCGACAGCGAGCCACGCGGCGACCACGAGAACCGGCGGTGGGTCGGCCCACGGCGGACTCGGATTCCAGCGGTCCCATTGCCACGGGCCGCCGAGCAGCGACGGCGCCAGACCGTACGACAGGCCGTGGTGGGTCAGCCCTGCCACCATCGACCAGGGTGGCACACCGAACCGCGATACGACGACGGTGGTGTACCACGCGGCCCAGATCACCAGTACCGCGCCGGATCCGAGCCAGAGGGGGCGTGCTCGCTGCCACGCGACACGGACTGGCTGCCGAACACCGTCCACGCGATACAGCAGCGCGACCGTCGCGAACGCGACGAAGGATACGAGGACCGACTTTTCGAAGAACACCAAGGCGCAGACGGTGACGACGACGCCGGACACGGCATGACGTCGTCTGCCTGTCCGCGCGAGTTGCAGGGCGTCGCCTGCCACCCAGGCGAGAGCGGCTTGCATGGGGAGCGAGTTGAGCCCGGCAGCCCACCAGGCGAATGCGGGCAGCGTCAGCGGCGAGAACAGATAGAACAGCAGGGGGCCCCACAACACCCGACGCGGTCCGAGAATCAGCCACAGCAGACGTAACACCGCGAGTGATGCCGACAGCTGGGCCACGACGAGAGTCACTGCGGCAGGCCACCATTGCATGGGAGCGAGCCAGGTGATCAGCGACGCGACAGCGAACGCTCCGGGCATCAGGTGCCCGTCGTGGTCGTAGTTCAGCATTTCCGTCGACAGCGGCGGGTAGGTGCCTGCACGGCCGATCAGAATCAGGTCGTCCCAATAGAATTCGCCCCGGAAGGCGAGGACGCCGCGGATCGTGACCTGTATTGCGATGAGCGCGAGCGCGACGACCAGGACCGAACGCCTGCCGGGGCGCGAACCGGCCGAAGCGGATTCGCGCTCGAGAAGTGTGGTGCTCACAGCCACTTGTTGCGGCGGAACAGGACGAACAACGCCGTCACGATCAGGGCGATGGCACCGACTACCACGTAATAGGAGTACTCCCAGTGCAACTCCGGCATGTGATCGAAGTTCATGCCGTAGATGCCCGCGATCATCGTGGGTACCGCAGCGATCGCAACCCACGCCGAGATGCGGCGCATATCGGTGTTCTGCTGGACCGTGACCTTGGCGATTGCCGCGTCGAGGAGGGTACTCAGCGTTTCGTCGAAAGTCGCAATGCGATCGGACACCGTGGTGTGATGATCGGCGACGTCGCGGAAGTAGCGGCGAATGTCCTTGGGGATGGGGTTGCCGGGTGAGCGGATGAGTTGCTGCAAGGGCTCCGCGAGAGGCACCACGGCGCGACGCAATTGAAGGATCTCGCGCTTGAGGAGATAGATCTGCTCGACCGCGATCCTGGTGTCGGGGGTGAAGACGAATTCCTCGAGATCGTCGACGTCCGGTTGCACCGCGGTGGTGACCGCGAGGTAGGTGTCGACGACGTGATCTGCGATCGCGTGCAGTACCACGGCCGGTCCGAGGCCGAGGTGCTCTGGGTCGGCTTCGAGGCGGGCACGCACTGCGGACAGCTCCGAGTGATCGCCATGACGCACGCTGACGATGAAGTCGGGACCGGTGAACAGCATGATCTCACCGGTCTCGACGATGTCGTTGGTGGTGGTCACCGATTCGTGCTCGACGTAGGTCACGGTGCGGAGCACCAGGAACAGCAGATCGTCGTAGCGCTCGAGTTTCGGACGCTGATGTGCGTGCACTGCGTCCTCGACCATCAGTTCGTGCAGGTCGAACGTCCGGGCCACGCTCGTCATCTGATGTTCGTCCGGATGGTGGAGGCCGAGCCAGACGAACCCCTCGCCGCGTCGGCGGACTTCCGCGAGGGCTGCGGCGTGCGTGTACCGGCCGGGGAGGCGCCGGCCGTCGATGTAGATCGCGCAGTCGACCACCGCACGTTCGGCGGGGACGCGGATTGCCGGGACGTCTTTTGTCATGTGGCGTCCTGGACACGTGAGTTCGCGCGAGCGTTCCCGCTCACTTGGTAGGAACGGTTCGGCAAAGGGGTTCCTTTCCGTCCGCGGCGAGCTGCCTTCGGCACGTGTCCAGGTGCTGTCCGGTCGCTCGATGATGATAGTCGCTGCACCTGACACACTTATGTGGTGCGCATCGATCTTCACTCCCATTCGGCCGCCTCCGACGGTACGGACACTCCTACCGGTCTCGTCCGGAAAGCGGCGGCAGCGGGCCTGGACGTGGTGGCCCTGACAGACCACGACACGACAGCGGGATGGGACGAGGCCGTCGGTGCTCTGCCCTCCGGCCTGCGGTTGGTCCGCGGCATGGAGATGTCGTGCACCGGTCGCGGCGAGGACGGCTTTCCTGTCGCGGTGCACCTGTTGGCGTATCTGTTCGATCCCACTGATCGGGTGTTCGGCGACGAACTCGAACGATTGCGCGGCGAGCGCGTGTCACGGTTGCGTGTGATGGCGGAGCGCATGGTGGAAGACGGACTGCCCATCGACGCGGACCGTGTCCTGGAACAGGCCGGACCGGCGGCCGGTCGCCCGCATCTGGCGCGAGCGCTCGTCGAAGCGGGGGTCGTGCCGACGATCGGAGACGCATTCACCGAATTGCTGGCGCCGAGGGGTCGCTACTACATCGACAAGAACGACACGCCGCTGGCCGAAGCGGTGAAGATGGTGGCGGCGGCCGGTGGCGTCTCGGTTGTCGCTCATGCCCGGGCTCGATCTCGCGGACGGTTGCTCGCGCTGGACCAGATCGAGGAGCTCGCCGAGGTCGGTCTCGGTGGGGTCGAGGCCGATCATCCTGACCACAGCGACGCCGATGCTCGATTGATGAGGGGCATGGCCTCGAGTCTCGGGTTGTTCGTCACCGGTTCGTCCGACTATCACGGCGACAACAAATCGGTCGGACTCGGCCGGTTCACGACGGATGGCGACGCGTTCGAGGACATGCTCGATCGTGCGCACGGCGTCGAGGTGGTCGAGGGATGAGGTCGCGGGGGCCGCGTCGCCACGACGCAGATCAGAATGAAATCTACCGTGACGGCAACTATTACGAAGACGAGTATTACGTGGACGAGTACTACTCCGGTGAGTACTACGACGACCGTGCCGATTGCGGAGCCGTTCCCGCGCGTGCGGGTTTCGTGGTGAGGGCGGCACGCGTCGTCTCGGGAATCGTGACGGGTGCCGTCCTGGTCCTCATGGCTGTGGTGTGCGGTGCCCATTATCTCGGAGGGGATCGCGATTTCCCCGGACCGGGGACCGAATCCGTGGTGGCGCACGTGGTGGCCGCCGTCGTCGCGGTGGTGGCGCAGGTGGTCGCGGATCGTCGGCGGGGGCCGATTTCGGTGTGTGCCGCAATTGTGGTGGTTTTCACTGCATCGATTCTGTTGGTCACCCAGTGGTGGGGTTGAACGCGGAAAAGCTGCGCGTTACTCGTCGGTAGCTCGGACGTAACCCCAGGAACCGCTGAGGAATCACTGAAAAATCGACCGCCGGGGTTGCAAACTCACAGGTAGGGCACGCAAATCGGTGAGAACCTTCGCAACCAACACCGATTTGATGTTTGGTCTGTGAAGGTGGCAAACTTCTGGGTGGTTCGAGGTGGTGCTACCGCCCCGCTTCGGGCAGAAGATGGCAGGTCCTGTTCGAGCTCGATGGAATACTCAGGGCCGCCGCCAGGGCCACCCTCCTAGGCGCCATCACGCTCCGGAAGTCGTACAGCGTTGTACAGCGGCAATCGTGATCGCGCCCGGAAGCTTCACCGAACCCGTCCTTGGCGAAGCTGCTGCAACTACACACGGTCGATGCATACCAATGATGTTCTGTTGCAGTTACTTCGCAGTAACCGGGACCCGACTGGTCTCGGAACATGCAGGAGTGTCATCGTGTCAATTGTGTCCGACGCAAAAACCCCTCAGAAGCTCGCGTTGACGGACGACGAGATCTTCGGAAGCCACGTCGACGGCAAGCTCTCTGTCGAGCTCACCTCGCCGCTGGACACCCAGCGCGACCTGTCCATTGCGTACACCCCGGGCGTTGCCCAGGTCAGCCGTGCGATTGCGGCCGACGCGACGCTGGCCGAGCGGTACACCTGGACCAACCGTCTCGTGGTTGTCGTTTCCGACGGCACCGCCGTTCTCGGACTCGGCGACATCGGCCCGCGCGCCTCCCTTCCGGTGATGGAGGGCAAGGCTGCGCTGTTCAAGAAGTTCGCCGGGCTCAATTCGATCCCGCTGGTCCTCGATACCAAGGATTCCGACGAAATCGTCGAAACCATCGTCCGGTTGCGCCCGAGCTTCGGTGCCGTCAACCTCGAGGACGTCTCGGCCCCGCGTTGCTTCGAGATCGAGAAGCGCCTGATCGAGGCACTCGACTGCCCGGTCATGCACGACGACCAGCACGGCACGGCCATCGTCCTCCTCGCCGCCCTCAAGGGCGCGGTGAAGGTGCAGGACCGCGACATCACCAAGCTCAGGGTCGTCATCTCCGGCGCCGGTGCAGCCGGTGTCGCGTGCGCCAACATCCTGCTCGCCGCAGGAATCGACGATGTCACGGTCCTCGATTCGAAGGGCATCATCTCGAGCGAGCGCACCGATCTGTCGGGTGTGAAGACAGATCTGGCCGAACGCACCAACCCGGCAGGCCGGCACGGCGGAATCGTCGAAGCACTCGACGGCGCCGATGTGTTCGTCGGCGTCTCCGCGGGCACCGTCCCGGAAGAGATCGTGGCGACCATGGCCGACGACGCGATCGTCTTCGCGCTGTCGAACCCCGACCCGGAGATCCACCCCGACGTCGCTTCCAAGCACGTGGCGATCGTCGCGACCGGGCGTAGCGACTTCCCGAACCAGATCAACAACGTGCTCGCCTTCCCCGGTGTGTTCAAGGGGGCGCTCGACGCGGGCGCCCGCCGTATCACCGAGGGCATGAAGCTCGCCGCCGCCGAGGCCATCCTCTCGGTCGTCGGTGATGAATTGGCTGTGGACAAGATCGTTCCGAGCCCGCTCGATCCGCGCGTCGCGCCCGCCGTCGCAGAGGCCGTTGCGGCCGCTGCGAGGGCAGAGGGTGTCGCCGACTGACGTGATCGCACCGTGCGCCCCGGCTCGAACCCGCACCAAGGTTCGGACCGGGGCGTTCGGCGTCTGCCGGGGATGCGCGACAATGGCCGCCGTGAAGATCAAGTGGATGCGGCACCGCTCACTGATCGCGGCTGTCGTGGCGGCGATGTCACTCTCGGCCGGGTGCGCATCGCCGGTCCTCGACTCTGCGGAGGTGTCCGGCCCGGTCGTGGTCGCGGCACGGGACGGTGCGGACGCCGTATTGCTTGCGCATCTCTACGCCGGGGTGCTGCGCACGACCGGTATCGAGGTGCAGGTCCGCGACGGTTTCGTCGACCGGAACGCAGCGCTCGCCGCACTCGACACCGATGACGCGACGGTGGTCCCCGACTACACGGGGCTGCTACTCCGGCACTACGACCCCGGTGTCGCTGCCACGGACGCGGAGGACGTGTTCGAGGCGCTGGCGCGTGCGCTCCCGGATGAGCTGACGATCGCCGACTACGCGTCGGCTCAGAACCGTGCGGTGCTTGCCGCCGGCGCAGACCTCATCGCGACACGGAACATCTCGAGGATCTCCGACCTCGCCGGTCACTGCACCGACCTCAACTTCGTTCTCACCCCGGAGTTCGAAGCCGCCGGCGGACTCGGGGCGCTCAGCGAACTCGGGTGCGAACCACGATCTGTCGAGCGAGCGTCCGCGGCTGCTGCGTTCGGCGCGACGTCGGACGTCGACACCGTCGCGGGACTGACCACCCTTGCGCCCGTGCTCGCAGAGAGCAGTGGAAGCGGTGTGGTTACGGTGCCCGACGCCCCGGACCGCGCGCCGATGGAGGAAGCGTCCTCCGACATGGAGAGTCCGGTGTTCGTCGCACAGAATGTGGTCCCCGTGTTCCGAAAGGCGGTCTTCGGCGAGCTTCAGCTCGACGCCCTCCGCGTCATCGCAGGTGAGCTCACCACCTCGGATCTGACCGACATGATCACCCGCGTCGCTACCGGCGAGGACGCGGCTGCGGTGGCCGACGACTGGCTGGCGGAGCACACCTGATCGCTGCGCCCGGTCGCAGGTTCACCCGGCCTGCTTCATGTGGGAGCGCAGGAACTTGCCGAAATCTGCCACGGCATCCGCGGCCTCCTTGACGAGCGAGGCCTGCAGTCCCGCAACGTGCCACAGTTCGGGCTGCTCGACCAGCGTCAGGTCCACGCCCGCGGAGCGCAGTCTGCCGGCGAACTCGACGATCTGCGGGTAGAGCACTTCTGTGGTGCCGACCTGGATCAGCGTCGGCGGCAGGCCCGTCGGATCCGCGTGCATCGGTGCGTAGCCCGGGTCGGTGGGGTCGCCGTCGCCGAGGTAGGCCTCCGCCGAGGAGTACGCCCATCGAGTGTTGACGACGACGTCGCGATCGAACGGTGCCGAGCGAGACCCCGGATCCACCCACGGCGAGAACAGGCCGATGGCGGCGGGGGTGACGCCGTGGTCGGTGCGGAGCCTGTTCGTGGTGGCGACGGTGAGACCGCCTCCGGCCGAATCCCCGGCAATGGACACGGTTTCCGGGGTCATCCCCGGCTCGGTGAGAAGCTGGAGGTAGGCCTGGACGGCGTCGTCCAGTGCGGCCGGGTACGGATGCTCCGGTGCGAGACGATAGTCCAGCGCATAGACCACCGCACCGCTGGCCGCTGCCAGATGTGCGACCAGGGATCGGTGTGTGGCCGGCGACGCGCAGGTGTATGCGCCGCCGTGGAGGTACAGCACCGCGGTGGATCGTTCGGTGGCGCCGACCGTGACCCGTTCGGCGGGGCGCCCCGCCAGCGTCGTCGTCCGGACCACTGTGCCCGACGGCAGTGTCTGGATCGGTGCGGCGGCCTCGAGCAGGCGTCGTTGCACGGGATAGGGGAGACGCGCGTTGAGTGTGAGCGCGTACAGGGGCCGGAGTGCGGCGCGGACGAGCGGCAGCGGCAGGTGAGGCATGGCGAACGCTAACCCTTCGGCAGAACGCGCGCTGTCACGAACGCGACGACACGCTGGTACGTCGGGCCGACGAGACGCACCCATCCGTCGAGCAGTTTCGCGTCGGCACCGATCAGGATCCGCGCCTTGTTCTTTCGGACGCCGTTGACAATGGTGGTGGCCGCATCCTCGGGGGTGGTGCGGGCAAGTTTACTGTCGAAGAACTGAGCGAAACTCACCTGATCGTCGCCGTCGGGTACGGCCGCGTTTCGCGCGATCGCCGTCTTGATTCCGCCTGGGTGCACGCACGTGACCTGGACGGGATGCTTCGCGACGAGCATCTCCTGCCGCAGCGACTCGGTGAACCCGCGCACCGCGAATTTTGCTGCGTTGTACGCGCTCTGGCCGGGAATGGACAGCAGCCCGAACAAGGACGACACATTGACCAGGTGCCCGTCGCCCGATGCGATCAGGTGCGGAAGAAATGCCTTGGTCCCGTTGACGACACCCCAGAAGTCGACGTCCACGACGCGCTCGAAGTCCTTGAACTCCGTCCGCTCGAACTCGCCATGGTATGCGACACCGGCGTTGTTGTAGACCTGATTGACGACACCGAAGCGCTCGACGACCTTGTCCGCGTAGTCCATCACCTTTTCGCGCTGCGTGACATCCAGGTGATCCGCAAGGACCTCGGCCCCGAGATCGCGTGCGCGACGCGCAGTTTCCTCGAGCCCGACGGTATCGACATCGGACACGGCCAGCCGGGCGCCCTTCGCCGCGAGATTCAGTGCGAGGGCACGTCCGATTCCGGAGCCGGCGCCGGTGATGACGACGACCCTGCCGGTGAATTCACTCATTTTGCTGCGACCTCTCGGGTGGTGTCGGCTTCTGCGGTCTGCGTGGGGGTGGGTGCCGGGAGATCGACGGCGGCGACGCTACGGTACGCCTCGAGATCGAATTTCTTCGTCATGCTGCGGAATTCGAAGGTGAATCCCGGCCATACCGTGGTGTTGTTGCCGTGCTTGTCGAGATACCAACTCGCGCAGCCGCCGGTGTTCCACACGCTCGATGCGAGAGCGTGCTGGAGGGTGCGGTTGTAATCGGCCTGCGCGTCTTCGCGCACCTCGACGGTGCCGATACGGTGCTGGTCGAGGGTGCGGATCGCGTCGACGAGGTAGTTGAGCTGCGATTCGATCATGTACACCATCGAAGTGTGACCGAGTCCGGTATTGGGGCCGACGAGGAAGAACATATTGGGGAATCCGGCGACGGCCGTGCCCTTGTATCCCTGCATGCCGCTCTCGTCGAACACCTCGGCGAGCGAGCGGCCGTCCTTGCCGTAGATACCGGCGAACGTGGGGGAATCGGTGACGTGGAAACCCGTCGCGACGACGATGGCATCCACTTTGCGGGTGGTGCCGTCGTCGGTGACGATGCCGTCTGCGGTCACCTCGCGGATTCCAGCGGTGACCAGGTCGACGTTCGGCCGGGCGAGCGCCGGGTAGTAGGCGTTGGAGATGAGCATGCGCTTGCAGCCGATCTTGAAGGTCGGGGTGACCTTGCGGCGCAGCACCGGGTCGGAGATCTGCCGACGGATCTGGGCGCGGGCCGCGACTTCGAGGGGCTTCATGAAAATCGGCGCCTTGGCGAGGCCGACGACCTGTGTCTCGCGGGTCAGGTATTGGACGGCGCGGGAGAGGCGCTGGAAGCCGGGCACGTAGCGGAACGCGAATCGCTCGGCCGTGGTGTACTCGCGATCGGCGCGGGGGAGGATCCACGGTGCGGTGCGCTGGTAGACATCGAGATGCGAGACCTTCCCGGCGATAGCGGGAACGATCTGGATGGCGGATGCTCCGGTCCCGATCACGGCCACTCGCTTGCCCGCGAGGTCGGCGTCGTGGTTCCAGCGCGCCGAGTGGAAGATCTCTCCCTCGAAGCTGTGGATGCCTTTTATGTCGGGCAGCGACGGCTCGCACAGCGCGCCGACCGCAGAAACGAGGATCTTCGCGCTGAATGCGCCCTTGGTGGTCTGGACATCCCACCGAAAGGTCGTGGTGTTCCACGTTGCGGACTGCACGTCGCACTCGAAGACCGTGCGGCGGCGTACGTCGTATTTGTCGGCGACGGAGGCGATGTATGCCTGGATCTCGGGCTGGGGGGAGAACGAGCGGGTCCAGCCGGGGTTGAGGGCGAAGGAGTACGAGTACAGGTTCGACGGCACGTCGCATGCGGCGCCGGGGTAGGTGTTGTCGCGCCAGGTGCCGCCCACCTCGTTGCCGCGTTCGAGTACGAGGAAGTCCTTACCCGCACGGGTGAGTTCGATAGCGGCGCCGAGTCCGGCGAATCCGCTGCCGATGATCAGCGTGTCGACCCGGCGGGGGCTCGTGTCGGCCGCGACATTGTCTGTAACCGTGAGACTCATGTAACTCAGCGTAGGCACTTGTTGAGCGCGGGTCAATAGTCTTGTTGACTCTAATTCAGTAAGACGGTTGCATGGAAGGCGTGAAAGGCACCGACACCAAACGAAGAAGGCTCGGACCGGCAGAACGCCGCGCCCAGTTGATCGACCTCGGAATGCGGATGCTCGCCGAACGCCCCCTGGACCAGATCTCCGTCGAAGACATCGCCGACGAAGCGGGAGTGTCGCGCGGACTCCTCTTCCACTACTTCTCGTCCAAGCACGAGTTCCACGTCGAACTCGTCCGTCACATCAGTCGCGACATGCTCGAATGCACCGCGCCCGACGACACCCTCGAACCCTTCGACATGCTGCGCGGCACCATCGTTTCCTATGCCGACTACGTGACCGAGCGCCGCGACACCTACGTGTCGATGCTGCGCGGAACCGCGAGTGGCGACCCGGACATGCGCGAGGTCTTCGAGCAGACCCGCACCGCCATGGTCGAGCGAACCCTTCGATACCTACCGGACATCGGGATCGAGGCCGGCCCCGCGGTCCGCCTCGCCGTACGCGGCTGGGTGGCCTTCGTCGAAGACATCACCATCGCGTGGCTCCGCGAGCCGACCATCGACCGCGACCAGTTCATCGAACTGGCGGTCGGCGCACTTCCCGCCGTCACCTACGCGGCGGTCTCGCTCGGTGAAACGGCGCGAGCCGGGTCGCTCGTCCCGAAGGACGAACCGACCCGGCTCGCATGAGAACCGTCATGCCCTGATCGAGCACGAACGGGGCTTGCTTGCCGTCCGAGTGATCAGCGCTCGAACGCCTTGTCGAGGATCTCCTGCTGTTCGACCGCGTGCACCTTGCTCGAACCCGACGACGGAGCCGACATCGCGCGACGCGACACCCGCTTCACGCCGGAGAGGTGATCGGGAAGGAGCTCGGGGAGAGCCAGGCCCAGGAACGGCCATGCACCCTGGTTGGCCGGCTCCTCCTGCACCCAGAAGAACTCGGCGGCGTTCGGGTACTTGTCGAGCGTCTCCGCGAGCCGGCGACGCGGCACCGGGTAGAGCTGCTCGACTCGGACGATCGCGATGTCGTCGCGGCCTTCCTTCTGCTTCTTCGCGAGCAGCTCCCAGTAGATCTTGCCCGAGGTCAGCAGCACGCGCGTGACCTTGGACCGATCCGCCGACTCGTTCTCGAACGGAACTTCTTCGAGGATCGAGCGGAACTTGCCCTGCGTGAAGTCCTCGACATTGCTGACCGCAGCCTTGTTACGCAGCATCGACTTCGGTGTGAAGACCACCAGCGGACGGCGGATGCCGTCGAGATGATGGCGACGCAGTAAATGGAAGTAGCTCGCCGGGGTGGACGGCACTGCCACCGTCATCGAGCCCTCGGCACACAGCTGCAGCCAACGCTCGATGCGGCCGGAGGTGTGGTCGGGACCCTGACCCTCGTGGCCGTGCGGCAGGAGCATGACGACGTCGGAGAGCTGCCCCCACTTGGCTTCACCCGACGAGATGAACTCGTCGATGATCGACTGTGCGCCGTTGACGAAGTCGCCGAACTGCGCCTCCCACAGCACCAGCGCCTCGGGGTTGCCCACCGAGTAGCCGTACTCGAAGCCCAGGCCTGCGAACTCGGTCAGCGCCGAGTCGTACACCATGAAGCGGCCACCGTTACCGGAATTCGCGGCGACCTCGGCGAGCGGGTTGTACTCGCCGCCGGTCTTGCGGTCGATGAGAACCGAATGGCGCTGCGTGAAGGTACCGCGACGCGAGTCCTGACCGGCAAGACGCACGAGCGCACCCTGCTCGGCAAGCGACCCGAAAGCGAGGAGCTCGGCGTATGCCCAGTCGATGTGACCCTCGCGGGACATCTCGCGGCGCTTCTCGATGACCGGCTTGACACGCGGGTGCACGTTGAAGCCCTCGGGCACATTTGCGAACGCGTCGCCGATCAGGTCGAGCATGCTCTGATCGACCGCCGTCTTCAGGCGAGGCGCAGGGGTCTGATCGAGTTCGACGGACTCGGACGGTTCCGGCTGGAACTTCTCGAGTTCGCGGACTTCGTTGAACACCCGCTCCAACTGGCCCTGGTAGTCGCGCAGGGCATCTTCGGCTTCCTTGAGCGAGATGTCGCCGCGGCCGATCAGGGCCTCGGTGTAGCTCTTACGGACACTGCGCTTGGTATCGATCACGTCGTACATCGCCGGCTGCGTCATCGACGGGTCGTCGCCCTCGTTGTGGCCGCGACGGCGGTAGCAGATCATGTCGATCACGACGTCCTTGTGGAACTTCTGACGGAAGTCCACGGCGAGCTGCGCAACCCACACACAGGCCTCGGGATCGTCGCCGTTCACGTGGAAGATCGGTGCGCCGATCATCTTGGCGACGTCGGTGCAGTACTCGGACGAGCGCGAGTGCTCCGGCGCGGTGGTGAAACCGACCTGGTTGTTGACGACGATGTGCACGGTGCCGCCGGTGCGGTACCCACGCAGCAGCGCGAGGTTCAGCGTTTCGGCGACCACGCCCTGGCCCGCGAACGCGGCATCACCGTGAAGAAGCAGCGGAAGCACGGTGAAGCCGGCTTCGCCCTTGTCGAGGATGTCCTGCTTCGCGCGGACGAGCCCCTCGAGGACCGGGTTGACCGCCTCGAGGTGCGACGGGTTCGCCGTGAGCGAGACCTTGATGTCGTTCTCGCCGAACATCTGGATGTAGGTGCCTTCGGCGCCCAGGTGGTACTTCACGTCGCCGGAGCCGTGGGCGGCCGACGGGTTCAGGTTGCCCTCGAACTCCGTGAAGATCTTCGAGTAGGGCTTACCGACGATGTTGGCGAGCACGTTCAGGCGACCACGGTGCGGCATGGCGATCGCGACCTCGTCGAGCTGATGCTCCGCGGCCTGATCGATGATGCTGTCCATCATCGGAATGACGGACTCGGCGCCTTCGAGCGAGAACCGCTTCTGCCCGACGTACTTGGTCTGAAGGAACGTCTCGAATGCCTCGGCGGCGTTGAGGCGGCTCAGAATGTACTTCTGCTGCGCGACCGTCGGCTTGACGTGGTGCGCCTCGACCCGCTCCTGCAGCCACTGCTGCTGCTCGGGCTCGAGGATGTGCGTGTACTCGATGCCGATGTGGCGGCAGTATGCGTCGCGCAGCACCGACAGCACATCGCGCAGCTTCATACGCTGCTGGCCGTGGAAACCGCCGACGTTGAACTCACGGTCGAGATCCCACAGGGTCAGGTCGTGAGTCGTGACGTCGAGGTCGGGATGCGAACGGAACTTGTCGCGGACGAACTGCAGCGGATCGGTGTCGGCCATCAGGTGACCGCGGTTGCGGTACGCCGCGATCAGCTCGAGCACACGGGTGTGCTTGTCGACGAGACCTTCCGGCACGTCCTTGCGCCAGCGAACCGGCTCGTAAGGAATGTGCAGCGTATGGAAGATCTCGTCGTAGAACTCGTCGGAGATCAGCAGCTGATGGATCTGGCGGAGGAATTCGCCCGACTCGGCGCCCTGGATGACGCGGTGGTCGTACGTCGAGGTCAGGGTCAGCAGCTTGCCGATGCCCATTTCTGCGATGCGCTCATCGGACGCGCCCTGGAACTCGGCGGGGTACTCCATCGCACCGGCACCGATGATCGCGCCCTGGCCGTTCATCAGGCGCGGAACCGAGTGCACGGTACCGATGCCGCCCGGGTTGGTCAGCGAGATCGTGACACCGGAGAAGTCCTCACCGGTGAGCTTGCCGTCGCGGGCGCGCCGGACGATGTCCTCGTATGCCGAGTAGAACTGCGCGAAGTTCATCGTCTCGCAGTTGCGGATAGCAGCGACGACGAGCGAACGCTGCCCGTTCTTGCCGGGCAGATCGATGGCGAGGCCGAGATTGGTGTGCGCAGGCGTGACGAGGTTCGGTTTGCCGTCGATCTCGGCGTAGTGGTTGTTCATGTTCGGGTACGCCTGGATCGCCTGGACGATCGCGTAGCCGAGCAAGTGGGTGAACGACACCTTGCCGCCGCGCGTACGCGCGAGGTGGTTGTTGATGACGATCCGGTTGTCGAACATCAGCTTCGCCGGGACGGCGCGAACGCTGGTGGCCGTGGGGATCGACAGAGAGGCGTTCATGTTTTTCGCGACCGCACCGGCAGCACCGCGGAGGACCTTCTTCTCCTCGGTCGCGGGAGCAGCGGAAGGTGCGGCAGCAGCCTTGGGTGCGGGCTTTGCTGCGGCAGGCTTGGCAGCCGGGGCTGCAGGCGCGGCCTTGGGCGCTGCGGCCTTGGGTGCTGCGGTCTTGGGAGCGGAGCCGGCCGAAGCAGTCGTGGCGGGTGCGGACTTCACCGAAGCGGGCTTCTCGGGTGCCGTGACGTCGGAGCCGTTAACACCTCCTGCAACCGCTGCCTCCGGCGAGTAATCGGTCAGGAACTCGTGCCAGCTCGCATCCACGGACGACGGATCGTCCTGAAAACGCTGGTACATCTCGTCAACCAACCACTGGTTCTGTCCGAACTGTGATGTAGAGCTGCTGCTCACGGCAGTTGTTCGCCTCGTTTCTTTCTTCGGTACCCGATCGGAGCGCCTGTGGTTATGAGGCTAGCGCTTGGCATGTGACGATTCGAACCGATCGTTCATGCGCGAGAGCCACCTCACAATCTCGAGTCGACGGGGTCTCCATCGATGACGGTTCTCGCCCGCCGATTATTCCCTGTTACGTGCATCGCCGCAGCACTGGCCCCGTTACAAATGCGAGCTGTGAGGGCTCGCAACCGGTTCGACCTTCTGCCCGGGCGTGTCGGTTGTTGCGTCAGGGACATCGGGGACGAGCGCTCCTGTCGCGAGCCGCCACAATGTGGTGTACAGACCACCCGCCCGATGCAGCGTCTCGTGCGGGCCGCTCTCGACCACTGCGCCACCGTCGACCACCACCACCAGATCGGCGTGAGCCGCGGTCGCCAGTCGGTGCGCGACGATCACCGCCGTCCGTGACCGGGCAAGCGAAGCACCGGCGTCGAGCACGGCCTGCTCGGTAGCCGGATCCAAAGTGGCGGTCGCTTCGTCGAGCAACAGCAGATCGGGGTCGACGAGTTCGGCCCGGGCCAACGCGATCAATTGACGCTGACCGGCCGACAGACCCTGTCCACGCTCACCGACCGGATGCAGCATCCCTCGGTCGAGTCCGGCGATCATGTCGAGGGCGCCTACCGCGCGTGCTGCGGATTCGATGGCGGAGCGGTCGGCGTCGGGTCGGCCGTACGCGATGTTGCTCGCCACCGTCCCGGTGAACAGATGTGCCTCCTGCGGCACGACGCCGAGCCGGCCCCGATACTCGGGTAGCCGGTAGTCGCGCAGATCCGTCCCGTCGACCCGCACCGAGCCGGACGTGGGGTCGTAGAAGCGGGCGAGCAGTTTGACGATCGTCGACTTCCCGGCGCCGGTGCGTCCGACCAAGGCGACAGTCGATCCCGGAGGGAATCTCAGGTCGACGTCGGCAAGCGCGTCGGTGTCGGCACCGCTGTACCGGAACCCCACGCTGTCGAGATGAACGTCGCCGCGCAGATGCCCGGATACCTCGACGGTGCCCGCCGGGCCGGACTCGAGGGAACTCTCGGTGGCCAGCAGATCGCCGATCCGTCGCAACCCGACGCGTGCCTGCTGGTAGCCGTCGAAAACCTGCGACAACTGCTGGATGGGCCCGAACAGCAGGTTGAGGTACAGGACGAACGCGATCAGGACCCCCGCGGTCGTGGCACCGGACGAGACCTCGCGGGCACCCACGAACACGACGGCCGCCAACGCCAGATCCGACAGAAACGTGATGAACGGGAAGAACAGGGAGATCGCCCGCTGCGAACGCATACGGCTGCGGCGGTACGCGTCGGCGCGCTGCGCGAACCGGCGTGCCGAGGTCTCCTCGCGACGGTACGCCTGCGCTGCACGCAGACCCGTGATGTTCTCCTGGAAATCCGCGTTGACCAGGGATATTCGTTCCCGCGATATCGCGTAGGCCGCACCCGAGATCTTCCGGAACCAGAGCGTGGCCGCCACCAGCACCGGGATGACGCCGAGCACCACCAGCGCGAGCGTGACGTCCGTGACCAGCAAGGCCACCGAGATGCCCAGGAGTGTCAGCACGCTCACCACCGCGGTCGACAGTCCCGTCTGGATGAACTGCGACAGCGCGTCGACGTCGGTCGTCATCCGGGTCATGATCCGGCCCGACAGTTCGCGCTCGTAGTAGTCGAGGCCCAGTCGCTGCAGGTGGGCGTAGCTGCGTACCCGCAACCCGAACAGCACTCGTTCCCCGGCGCGGGCGGTGAGCACTGTCAGGACGGCAACCGTGGCCCACCCGAGCAGTGCGAGTGCCACTCCCACCGCGGCCGCGAACCACAGCATGCCGGGATCGCCCGGCGTGACGCCGCGGTCGACGGCGAACCGCACGATCGACGGAACCGCGATGTTGATCGCGGACTCCACGGCAAGGCACACGATCACCGCAGCGAGCAGCCAGCGTACGGGGCGCAGCGTACGTAGCAGCCGGAACTGCGGGTCGGGTCTGCGTAGCGCACGTGACTGCAGGTCGGGATCTGCGCCGGGTTGCTCCGTGGCCGGTGGCAATGCGGCCACGGCTGCGCGGAGTTCGGGGGTGGGCGCGACCGCGCCGAGCGCGCCGCTCATGGGGCCGCCCCCGCCGCGGCCACCACCGGGTCCACCACCGGGGCCGCGGCTCGCGGGGGTGGCCGCAGCCTGCCTGCTCGGCGACTCGTCGTCGGACGAGGTCTCCGTCTCGGGCCACAGTGCGTGCACGCCTGGGGACACCGCCCGCTCGGGTGACGTCGCTCGCTCGGGGTCGACATCCGGTGCCACACCCGACAGCAAGCGGCGGAACACCGGACTGCGCCGATCGAGTTCGTCGACGGTCCCGATATCGACGATCCTGCCGCCGTCGAGCACCGCGACACGATCGGCGAGCGTCAGCGTCGAGCGGCGGTGCGCGAGCACCAGGGTCGTGCGGTCGGGTTGCTCGCGGAGCGCCGCGTAGATCGCGGCCTCGGTCTCGGCATCCACCGCGGATGTCGCATCGTCGAGGATCAGCACCCGGGGAGCCAGCAGCAGCGCCCTGGCCAGCGCGACACGCTGCCGTTGCCCACCCGAGAGTGTGAGACCGCGTTCGCCGACGACGGTGTCGTACCCGTCCGGCAGGGAGTCGATGAACTCGTCGGCGCGTGCCGCGACCGCCGCAGCGCGGATCTCCGCGTCGGTGGCATCGGGCCTGCCCAGCGCAATATTCGTCGCGATGGAGTCCGAGAACAGGAACGGCTCGTCGAACACGAGGCTCACCGCTTCACGTAGCCGGTCGGCGCGTAGGGCGGCCACATCGATGTCGCTACCGTCGGACGTCAGGCATACCGTGCCCGCCGACGGCGCGTAGAAGCGCGGTGCGAGCAGCGACAGGGCGGTCTTGCCGGACCCGGCGGGCCCCACGATCGCGATGGTCTCGCCGGGCAGCACCTCGAGGTCCATCCCATCCAGCACATCTCGACCCTCGCCGAAACCGAAGGTCACGTTGCGGAACGCGAGCCCGAGTGGTCCGTCGGGCAGTGACACGGGACGCGCAGGATCGGCGACGTCGGGTTCGGTGTCGATCACCTCGTACACCCGCTCGACCGCGGCGCGTGACAGCTGCGCCATGATCACGACCTGAGCCAGCGTGCGGGTCGTCGCGCTCATCGTCGCGACGTACGCGGTGAACGCGACGAAGGTGCCGACCGTGATCGTGCCGTTCAAGGTGAGCCAGCCGCCGAGCGCGATCGTCGCGACCAGACCGAGTTGCGGGATCGCACCCATCGGCGCGGCGAACCGCGCGTTGATCCGGGCTGCCCGCATGCGCTCGGAGTACAGGATCCGGCCGTGTTCTTCGAGCTGGTCGACGGCGCGGTCCTCCTGACCGAAGCCCTTGACCACCCGGACGCCGGTGACGGTTTCCTCGACGTGCTGCGCGAGGTCGGCGGCACGCTGCTGCGCCGACCACGTCGCGGCGAACACCTTCGGGCGGACCACGCGCACGATGGTCACGATGACGGGCACGGTGGCGACGGCGATCAGCGTGAGCAGCGGCGAGAGCGACGTCATGATCACCAGGGCCAGCGCGAGCTGCAGCAAGGCACCCGCCGACATCGGGGCCATGGCGAGCAGACCCTGGATGAGCTGAAGGTCGGTGATCGAACGCGAGACCACCTGCCCGGTGCGGATTCGGTCCTGGCCGTGGCCGTCGAGGCGTTGCAGCGATCCGAGCAGGCGTAGCCGCAGGTCGTGTTGGACGTCCAGGGAGAGCCTGCCCGCCAGCATCCGCCGTCCGTACTGGCATCCGAATCGGACTGCTGCACCCAGCGCGATTGCGGCGGCCGCGAGCCCGATCAGGTTCGGGACCGACGGGAATTCGGTGGCCTCACCGGTGGCACTGTCGAGTGCGAGCTTGGTGAGCAATGGAAACGCGATATCGATCAGGGCGGCGATCGCCGTGAGCGCGAGTGCTCCGACCGCTGTTCGGCGGTGACGCATGCACTCCGCGCCCAGGCGACGGACCCAACCCTGATCGTGTGTGTCGTGTGGCATTTCTCCCGACACTAGCGCCGGCGTACGACAGCGCCGCTCAGGTGAGATCGCGACTACGAGTGCGCCACCAGCCGAGCCCGCAGATCAACGCGGTCCAGAAGATCAGGACGAGCGGAGCCAGCGGCCAGGCCACCGGCATCTCGGCCTCGCCGGACAGGTCCACGGCACCGAAGAGGGTGTACCAGGTGATCTGACCCGGAAGGAACTGCGCGACGCCGCCCAGACCCATGCCGTGGAGCACGAGGGAGACGGTCAGCTCACCGAACGGGACCCACGCACAGACCGCGAGGACACTGCCCACCATCGAGCCGGTGAGCAATCCCAGACCTGAACCGATGAGCGCCCACAACACCGCGCAGAGCAACCCGGAGCCGAGGACACTCGCGATGCTGCCCAGGTCGGAGTCCGAGAAGCCGCCGCCGAACATGAGGATTGTCAGTGCCGACACGACCTCGGCGATCACGCAGTACAGGAGCCCGAACAATGCTGCGGTCGTGTACTTCGAGGCGATCACCAGGTCGCGCCCGCGGGTGGTGAGGAAGGTGGTGATCACGGTGCGGTGCTGAAATTCACCACCGGAGTTGACGACCCCGAACAGCGCGGCGAACAGGAATACCAGGGCGAGGGCGAACGAGATCCCCACCGCGGCTGCGGCGGCCTCGGCGAACCCGGGTCCGAGGATGTCCTCGACCTGACGCATCACCGGGAGCGTGAGTGCACCGCAGAACACTCCCACCACCAGCGGTGCGATACCCAGAATCCACCAATACCGCAGGCCGAGCGCCTTGCGGAACTCGGCTGTCAACAATGCGGTCACGAGTGTCCTCCCGGTCCGGTCGGTGGATGCTGTATCGGCGGTCCGCCTTGGAAGTTCTGGCCGCCGGGAGGCGCGGCCATGTACTGACCGGACGTCATGGCGAGGAAGACCTGCTCGAGGTCGACATGCTCGACGCTCGTGCCGAACAGCGTGACGCCGTGCCCACTCGTCAGAGCGGCGATGCGTTCGGGTTCGACCCCCACGACGGCCAGCCGGCCGTCGGGCTGGATCTGCGCATCGGTGAAACCGGCCGCCGCGAGTGCCGTCGCCAGCGTCACGGGATCGGAGACCGCGACGAGTACGCGCGACCGGTAGGCGTTGCGAAGATCCGCCATGCTGCTCTGCATCACGAGCGATCCGCGGCTGATGATCACGAGGTGGTCCGCCATCTGCTCGACCTCCCGCAGAATGTGGCTCGAGATCAGGACGGTGCCGCCCTTCCTCGCGAACGTCACGAGAAAATCGCGAAGCCACGCCATTCCTTCGGGGTCGAGACCGTTGGCAGGTTCGTCGAGAACCAGGTAGCGCGGCTGGCCGAGGAGTGCGGTCGCCAATGCGAGCCTCTGGCGCATTCCGAGCGAGAACTCACCGACCCGCTGCCGTGCTACGGAGGTCAACCCGACGAGGTCGAGCATCCGGGCTGCCCGTTCGTCGGGGACACCCATCGCCGCGCAGTACGCCTTCAGATGTGTCATTGCGGTGTGCTTCGGATGCGCACTGCGCGCATCGAGCACCGCACCCACGATCTGAGCGGGCTGTTCGAGCCGGTCGAACGGCACACCGTCGATGTACGCTGCGCCGGCGGTGGGCCTCACCAGCCCCGTCAGCATGCTCAGGGTCGTCGTCTTGCCCGAGCCGTTCGGGCCGAGAAATCCGGTGATGGACCCCCGGGGAACAGCGAAACTCAGGTTCGACACGGCGGTGACATTGCGGAAGGTCTTGGTCAGGCCGTCCACCACGATCCCGGGAGGAGGCCCGCTCGCCTGGGCGGTGAAGTGAGGCTGCCGGTGCGGCGTGTTCGCCGACGATGCTGTCACAGAAATGTTCCCCCGGTTACCTCTCGCGATTGTGTCGTCGCGAGCATACGTGCAGGGAGTGTGGTCGCGAGTACGTCAGGTTGCCGACTGCGGTGCCGGGTGGGACGGCAGCGCGCTCTGCTCGGCAGGCCACGACGCGGGAGGTGCTCCGAAGGCCTCACGGGCGTTGATGATCGTGCGCTTGCCGATCGTCCGGTTGCCTGCACCACCGATCGCAGCCCCGATACCGGCGGGCACGAGTTTGCCGAGGAGAAGCGCTCCCCGCTTGGCCGCGTACTTGCGGACGAATTTCTTCACGAGAGTGTTGTTCATCAGCTTGAGTTGTTTGCCGCCCACCTGGCCCGTCAGCGCCTTCGGCCAGTTCTTCAGCGACGTTCCGGTGGCCGCAGCGACGATCTCCTTGCCGGAATCACCGAGGGCGACCGCGAGCACCAGCGCGCGGCGCTGGTTGTGGTCGTGGGGTTCGATTCCGTGCACCGCCGCGACAGCGAGGGTGAGCAGCGCTGAGGCTTCGAGGAAGAACACCGACTCCGCGCCGATCGCGCCTATGGCCGCGATCGTGCCGATACCGGGGAAGGCGGCGGTCGCGCCCGCTGCGGCACCACTTCCCGTGATGGTGTTGAGGAACTGCTTCTCGAGCCGCGCAATGATCTGCGCGGGAGACTCGTCGGGATGCGCGCGACGCAGCAAATCGACGTACTTCGCCACGGCGGGGCCTTGCAACCGGCTGCCGTTGTCGAGCAGCGTGATGAGCGCACGTTCGATCGTGCCCCCCGCCGGGGAATCGCCGTTCTTGTCGACGGCGCCGCGCTTTCCAATCATCTTGATCCTTGTCGTGTGTCCGTCGGTGGCTACCCTGGAGTTCGTGGCCCGGTCGTCAACTGTTGTCGGCATTTCCGAGGGCGCCCGGCGGCGGCCTGCTCCGTTGCTGCAACCCTACGTGCGTTGGTACGAAGGATATCGGCTGGCGGGATTTCCACCTGCGCATCATCTGGGCTTGTCGTCGCCGGATCTCACCGTCGTCCTCAGCCTCGACCGTCCCGTCGACATCACCAGGGCAGCCGCGCCCGGCCAGTCACCGGGCCGGTTCACCGCATTGGCGAGCGGTCTGGCCACGTCGGCGGTGACGATCGCGCATGACGGCAACCAGCACGGGATCCAGCTCGCGCTGACGCCCGCAGGAGCCCGCGCCCTGCTCGGGGTTCCGACATCGGCACTCGGTGCGTGGGTGGTCGACCTCGAGGATCTGCTGGGTCCCGACGCGCGGGAACTGCACGAGCGGATCGCCGCGACACCCCGGTGGCCGGAACGCTTCGCGATCCTCGACCGCATCCTCACCCGACGACTGGCCGGTGCCGACGGTGCCGCGGAGATGGATGCGCGTGTGGCGCACGCCTGGCACCAGCTCGTCACCCACCCCGGCGCCGCGGTACGAGAGGTGGCCGACGAAGTCGGATGGAGCCGCCGCTATCTCACTGCGCGCTTCACAGCGGAACTGGGTGTCACGCCGAAAGAATCCGCGCGTATCGCCAGATTCGACCGATCGAAGGCGATGTTGCGCAGGCCCGAAGTGCGTCTGCCGGATGTGGCAGTTCGCTGCGGGTTCTACGACCAGGCCCACCTCGCCCGCGAATGGCGTGAGTTCGCGGGTGTCCCGCCGTCGCGCTGGAGGCAGGACGAGGTGTTCCCATTCGTCCAAGACTCCGACGTCCCTCCCGGAGAAGACTCTGTCCCATGACCAATACAGCAGCAGACCCATATCGCACCGATACCGGAACCCACGCCCCGAACGTATGGCCGTGTCTGGCGTACACCGACGCGAGAGCCGCGATCGGCTTCCTCGTCGACATCCTCGGTTTCACCGAATCCGCCTGCTACGGGGAAGGCAGCACCGTGGACCACGCAGAGTTGACGTGGCCTTACGGCGGCGGAGTCATGCTCGGCTCCGCCGGCCGCGACACCCCCCTCGACCAACACGCCGACACGGGATCGGTGTATCTCGTCGTGCCCGACCACGCCGTCGCCGACGCTCTCTACGACAAGGTCCGCGCCTCCGCCGCGACCATCACCGTGGAATTGCGCGACGAGGACTACGGTTCACACGGTTTCTCGTGCCGCGACCCGCAGGGTGTGAACTGGAGCATCGGTACCTACGCAGGGCACGGATTCGGCGACTGACGGATCACAGTGGAGTGTGATCGGAAGGCACGGTCTCCTCTGCACGCGGCGGGGGAGGCGGTGTGCCGTCGCCGAACGGCCGGCCGCCGAGCGCTTCCCGGCCGTGCGGCGTCAGCCAGCCCGACAGGTCGGGCCCCTTCGGCACGATCTGTGTGGGATTGATATCGGTGTGCACGATGTAATAGTGCTGCTTGATCTGCACGAAATCTGTCGTGTCGCCGAACCCGGGCGTCTGGAACAGGTCGCGCGCGTAGCCCCACAGCGAAGGAAACGCGGTGAGCGGATTCCGGTTGCACTTGAAATGGCCGTGATAGACCGGATCGAACCGCGCGAGAGTTGTGAACAAGCGGACGTCGGCCTCGGTGATCGTGTCGCCCACCAGGTAGCGCTGGTCGGTGAGCCGCTCCTCCAGCCAATCGAGCCGGGCGAACAACCGGTCGAACGCGGCGTCGTACTTGTCCTGTGAACCGGCGAATCCGCACCGGTAGACGCCGTTGTTGACATCGCGGTACACAAGTTCGGCGACCTCGTCGATCTCGCTCCGCAGCGATTCCGGGTACAGGTCCGGTGCACCGTCGCGGTGGAACGCGGTCCACTCGGTCGAGAAGTCCAGTGTGATCTGCGCGTAGTCGTTCGTCACGACCTTCCCGGTCGGTACGTCGACGATGGCGGGCACGGTGATGCCTCGGGGGTAGTCGGGCTGCCGCGCGAAATACGCGTCCTGGAGGCGTTCGATACCCAGTACCGGGTCGACACCGCCGGGATCGAGGTCGAAGGTCCAGCTGCGCTGGTCGTGGGTCGGGCCGCACAACCCCAGCGACAGCGCGTCCTCCAGCCCGAGCAGTCGTCGCACGATCAACGTGCGGTTGGCCCACGGACAGGCACGTGCCGCAACAAGACGGTAGCGGCCCGCTTCGACCGGGTATCCGTCGCGGCCGTCGGCGGTGATCCGTGTCGAGATGTAGTTGGTGTCGCGGGTGAACTCGGCACCCGGCTCGACGTAGCCGGCCTGCGTCGAGGATGTGTTGTCTGTGGGCTTGCTGGTCATGACACTCCCTGGAATCAAATGGGTCGCCGGGTCCGAACCGGTTACCGAGCCGAAAGATGCACTGTGATGAGGGTGCCCCATTCGGCGTACCCCGACACCGCGGCGAGCCCACGTGCCGAAAAATTGTCGCGGCGAGCTCGCCACAGAGGGATGAGGCCCGCATCGAGTGCGTCGTGCGTGCAGAGCGTCGCTACCGTGGCGCCGAGCCCGAGACGTCGATGCTCCGGTGTCGTGAGGACCCGCACATCAGCAAGGAGCGACTGAAATTCGCGGTAGCTCGCGGCGGCGAGCGGCTGGTGGTCGTCGTCGAGCAGGACGAATGCGCGATCGGGTACATCCGCGCCGAGTTCGGTGCTGTCATCGGGCGGACAGCGTCGAACCAGTTCGGCGAGGTCCGCCGGGTCGTGCGAGATCAAGGGATTCTCGACGCGAATCGCATCTGTCCACTCCGGACACAGACCGAGTACTTCGGTGCGGGCCGCGTAACCTCCGGCTGCAGCGCGCACGGCGCGCTCGTCTGCGGGCGCAGCGAGGGTGGTGACGGCGGACAGGGCGGGTTCGGGGCCCACCACCGCGAGAGTGTCGCCGATGCTGAGCACTCGGACCGTATTGGCCGTATCGTCCACTTTCGTCACGAGGACACCGGGGGAGAGGGCGTCGTCGGCGAGTCCGAGTTCGCGGCACCACGCGAGGGCCGCGATGCTCGAGAGATGGTGATCCACACGGATACCGTATCCCCGGACCGGGGAGAGGATGTGCTGTGAGATCAGGGGACGAGCCCGCCGTACCCGACGCTCACTGGGCGGCACTCACCGCATTGTGCCTGGGATTCTTCATGATTCTGGTCGACAGCACGATCGTGTCGGTGGCGAACCCGGCGATCATGCGAGCCTTGGAAGCCGACCTCGAGAGCGTTGTGTGGGTCACCAGCGCCTATCTGCTCGCGTTTGCGGTGCCGCTGATGATCACCGGCCGTCTCGGCGATCGGTTCGGGCAGCGCCGAATCTATTTGTCGGGTCTGGTGGTATTCACCTTCGCGTCGCTGTGGTGCGGGATGTCGTCTTCGATCGAGACGCTCATCGCGGCGCGTGTGCTGCAGGGGTTCGGGGCGGCGCTGATGTCTCCGCAGACCATGGCGGTGATCACCCGTGTTTTTCCGTCGGACCGGCGAGGCATGGCGATGGGCATCTGGGGTGCGATCGGCGGGGTCGCAACGCTCGTCGGGCCGCTCGCGGGTGGGGTGCTCGTCGACGGGTTCGGCTGGGAATGGATCTTCTTCGTCAACATTCCGATCGGACTGGCAGGTTTCGTGCTGGCTCTCCGATTCGTGCCCGCCCTCCCGACTCAGGCCCACCGATTCGATGTGCCGGGGGTGGTGCTCAGTGGCGTCGGGATGTTCTTCCTGGTGTTCGGACTTCAGGGGGCAGGCGAGAGCCCGTGGTCGTCGAATGTGTGGACGAGTGTCGGCATCGGCGTCGTATTTCTGGTGATCTTCGTGTGGTATCAGTCGCTGGGGCGGGACGAACCGCTCGTGCCGCTGACGCTGTTCCGCGATCGGAACTTTGCACTTGCCAACATCGGGATTGCGTCGATCGGCTTCGCGATCACTGCCTTCATGCTTCCGCTGATGTTCTATGCGCAGGATGTCCGTGGGCTCGATCCCACCGAGTCGGCGCTGCTCATGATTCCGATGGCGGTGTTGAGCGGTGCGTTCGCACCTTTCGTCGGACGCCTCGTCGATCGGGTACACCCGCGGTATGTCGCGGGCCCCGGTTTCGCGCTGCTGGCCGTTGCGTTCGTGTGGCTCTCGCTGGCAATGACTCCGGACGCGCACCTGTGGCAGTTGCTGATGCCGATCGGACTGACCGGTTTCGCATCGGCGGGCGTCTGGTCGACGCTGTCGACCACAGCCACCCGCAACCTCGATCCCCGGCTGGCGGGCGCGGGTTCCGGCGTCTACAACGCCACCCGGCAGTTGGGTGCGGTCCTCGGCAGCGCGGCGATGGCAGCGGTGATGGCTGCGTCGTTGTCCAGGCGCGGTCTGGGAAGCGGGTTGTTGCAGCGGGACAGCATCGACGAACTGCCCGGCTCGATACGTGAGGCGTACGCGGTGTCGATGGCGCACTCGATGTGGCTTCCCGCGGCGGCATTGACGCTGGGTTTCCTCGCTTCGGCGTGTTTCGCACGTCCCCCGCGGGTCGAGATCCGGGGTATCGAGGAACCCAGTTCTCCGGCCAGAATGTGACCCACGCCATATAGTGCAAGCACGGACGGTGTTGGGAGGTGGCAATGTCGCTGGCAGTCGTCGGAATATCCACGCGGGCGGACTGGCTGCAGAGTGAGCGCGCGATGCACCGTTGCGGAGGGATTCTGCACTACGACGATCTCGAACCGTGCCTTGCCGAAATGCTCGATCGCAGTGCATTGCGGTATTCGCAACGTGTCGCTGCGGTGGACGCGGACGGCCACACGATCACCTACCGCGACTTGTGGACCGAAGCGGCGAAGGTGGCGGGAGGGCTCCTCGATCAGGGCGTCGGTCCCGCCGACCGAGTTCTGGTGCATCATCCGAACGGCTTCGAGTGGCTCCGCGCATTCCTCGGGGTCGTACTCGCCGGTGGTGTGCCGGTCCTACCGGATCCCACGTGCAGCGACACCGAGATCGACTGGATGGCATTCGACAGCGGAGCGGTGCTCATCCTGGACGGTCCCCTTCCCGAGGGAGTTCCGTTCCTCGACGGCGGTGCCTCGCCCGACGAGCTCGCACTGCTCTACTACGTCCGAGGCTGTGGCGGTGACCTGCGCGGCGTGGAACTGACCAACAGGAACGTTCTTTCAACGATCGAGGCCGTCGGACATGCCATGGACCTGGCGGACGAGCCCGGACGCACCGTGATCACCGCGCCGCTGTCCACCGCGGTGGGATGCAGCGTGCAGTTGCTCCCGACCCTCGCGTTCGGTGGGACCGCCGTCGCGGCGGGCGCGCGAGGGACCCGCGTGCCGTGGCGACACCTTCGCGCCTCGTTCCCGGCTTCACGTTGCATTCGTGGGTGGGGTGTCGCGGAGACCGGAGGAATCGGTCTGCTGCTTCCATCGGAGCATCGCCGCGGACATCCGCGCAGTGTCGGTGTGCCCTTCGGTGGAATCGAGGTCGCGTTGCTCGGCCCCGAGGCCGAGCAGGGGAGGGGAGAACTGCTGTGCCGCGGACCGAGCGTCGCCCGCGGCTACTGGAACAACCCGGCAGCAACTGCCGAGATGTTCGACGACGGCTGGTTTCGCACCGGCGACCAGGTGTCCATCGACGCTGCAGGCTTCGTCAACCCTGTCGCGGTACTGGTGTCGTGACGTACGACCTTGGGCCGCAGTACTTGTGACCTGGAGCGCTTTCGCAGGTCAGGTATCATTTCTCGGAGCCGTATGAGGGTGCATTGCCTTCACGGAGAGGCACACACCCGCTTGGAAAGGCGATGGGGCATTGGTCGAGGAAGGCGCGGTCCTGCACGAGCACGGCTTGGCGGAACTGCACGTGCACATCGAGGGAACCCTCGAACCTGAGCTGATCTTCGCTCTCGCGGAACGCAATCGGATCGAGCTTCCGTACCGGGACCTCGATGATCTGCGCGGGCGATACGAGTTCGGCGACCTCGTGTCGTTCCTCGACCTCTACTACGCCAACATGGAAGTCCTGCGCACCGCAGAGGATTTCGCCGATCTCGCTCGCGCTTACTTCGCGAGGGCGGCGCGGGCGGGTGTCACGCGGGTCGAGTTCTTCTTCGATCCGCAGGCCCACACCGCACGTGGAGTGGAGTTGCGCGAGGTCGTCGACGGTCTCGCCGACGCCGCTGCCGGTGCGCAGCGCGAGTACGGGCTCGACGCGGCGATGATCGCGTCGATTGTGCGCGATCGCCCGGTGGCCGAGGCGAACGACACCTTCACAGACCTGATGAAGATGCAGGCCCCGATCATCGCCCTCGGACTCGACTCGGCGGAGGTCGGGTATCCGCCGTCACTGTTCGAGGACGTGTTCGCCCGTGCTCGCGCGGAAGGACTGCGCATCACTGCGCATGCCGGCGAGGAGGGACCGCCGGAGTACGTCCGGCAGGCACTGGATCTCCTCGGCGCCGAGCGCATCGACCACGGCATCCGGTCACTCGAGGATCCCGATCTCGTCGCACGTCTTGTGGAAGAGCAGATCCCGTTGACGGTGTGTCCGTTGTCGAACGTCCGGTTGCGAGTGGTCGATACGCTGGCCGATCATCCGCTGCGCCGCATGCTCGAAGCGGGATTGTCGGTGAGCGTGAACTCCGACGATCCGGCCTACTTCGGCGGGTATGTGGACGACGCATTCACCGCTCTGCGAGAGCACCTGGGCTTGACGGACGAGGAAAGAGCGGTCCTGGCGCGCAACTCGATGCGCGCAGCATTCCTCTGATTCCGATCCGGTACTACGCACCGAGTACACGTCGTAGACAGGCGTTGTCGAACATGCGCTGCGGATCGACGCGGTCGCGCACTGCGAGGACGTCGTCGAATCGGGGATATGCCTCGCTCAGTTCGGCGGCGGTGAGGCTGTGCAGCTTGCCCCAGTGAGGGCGTCCGCCGACGGATCGTGCGATGGCCTCGACTGCCGAGAAGTACTCGCGATGCTCGCCTCGATGGAACTGGTGCACCGCGACATAGGCGGTGGCGCGCCGATGGGCGGTGGACAACCAGACGTCGTCCGCGGCAGCGAAACGCACCTCGATCGGAAACCCGATCCGCAGCTCGGTGCGGCTCAGCCAGGTGGCGATGTCCTCCAGGACCGCGGGTAGCGCCTCGACCGGTATCGCGTACTCCATCTCCTTGAACCGCACACGCCGATTCGACGCGAACACCCGGTGGCTGCGATCGGTGTAGGTGCGCTCCGACAGCGCGCGCGCCGACACGGAATTGAGTCGGGGGATCAACGAGGGTGCCCGGGTTCCCAGGTGCTGGAAGGCGTTGAACACGCCGTTGGAGAGGATCTCGTCGTCGACGAATCCTCGTATCCGACCGACGGGGTCGACGGGCGTGGCTCCGGGCAGCCGCGTGTTGGTTTTGGTGAGCACGCCATCGGTGTGAGGGAACCAGTAGAACTCGAAATGGTCGGCGCGAAGCCGGTCGTCGAGGCTGTCGAGCGTCTCACTCAGCGAGGAGGGCGTCTCATGGGCACGCAGGCGGAACGCGGAGACGCACTCGAATGTCACGTTGGAGAGAATGCCGAAGGCCCCGATCCCGAGCCGGGACACCTCGAACAGGTCGGGGTTGTGCTCGGGCGAACACTCGACGATCGATCCATCGGCGAGCACGGTGGTCAGCGCCCGAACCTGCGCGGAGAGGCCGGTGAAATTCGTGCCCGTTCCATGCGTTCCGGTGGAGATCGCTCCGGCGACGGATTGGACGTCGATGTCGCCGAGATTGGGCAACGCGAGACCGAGTGACCACAGTTCTTCACTCAGCTCGTGCAGGCGCGTCCCGGCCCGTACGCTCACGAGCGCGCCGGTGTCGGTGGGTGAGACTGCCTCGATCCCGGTCATCCGGTCGAGTGAGACCAGAGTGCCGTCGGTGACCGCGACACCGGTGAACGAATGACCGGCGCCGACGGCTTTGACTCGCCGATCCTGTTCGGCGGCGCGCACGATCACTGCTGCGAGTTCGGGTGTGCTGCCCGGTGTGTCGAATTGTTGCGGGCTCGCGTGCTCGGTCCGTGCCCAGTTGTGCCAGGTCGCCATCTCCACATGATCGACCTGGACACGCGTTCAGGTCAATAACCCGCTTCGGCGCGTGTCTCGAACTACCATCGGGACATGTCGAACCGGTTGCCTGCGGACGAGCGTCGAACCCAACTCGTCGAATCTGCACTGGAACTCGCCGAAAGGGGTGGCGTCGGCGCGGTCACCGTCAGGGCGGTTGCGGAGAATGCCGGGGTGTCGCTGGGGGTGGTGCACTACTGTTTCGACAGCAAGGAAGCCCTCGTCGTCGCGATGGCCGACAGTCTGATTCAGCAACTTGCCGACACCATGCGCACCGCGTTCGACATCCCCAACCACGAACCGGCGCCGCAGGGTGTTCGTGGTCTGCGGGAACTGCTGTTCAAAGGACTCAGTGCTGCGTGGCCGTCGATCGAGGCGACCGCGGGCCGTCAACTTCTCACCTACGAGATCACCACCTACTCGCTTCGTCACCGCAATGCGGGCGCGCTCGGTGGCGACATCGCCATGCAGCAGTACCGCATCATGGACGAGCAGGCGCACGCGTTCCTGACAGCATGTGCCGAGCAGACCGGGACGATGTGGACGGAGCCGATCGAATCGGTGGCGCGTACCGCGCTCGCACTCATCGACGGGTTCACGCTGCGCTGGCTCGTCGACCGGGAAAGCGATTCGATCGTCAGCGAACTCGACGATATGGCGGCGATCATCGCGGCCCGCGCCGTCGACAGGTCATGACCCGCACCTCCACACCGATGGGACAACCATTGAGTACCGCTGTACCCGGCAACACCGCTGTTCTCGACCGTCTCGATGCGGCGACGTCGGATCTGGATCCACCGTTCGCAGCACTGGACCTGACAACATTGCGGCACAACGCAGCCGATCTCGTCCGTCGCGCGTCGGGCACGCCGGTGCGGGTCGCGAGTAAGTCGGTGCGTTGCCGGGCTGTGCTCGAGGAGGTGCTCGGCGCCGGTCTCACGGCGCAGGGCGGATTCCGCGGGATCATGGCGTACTCGTTGCGCGAAGCGCTGTGGCTCGTCGAACGCGGTGCCCGCGACATCCTGCTCGGATATCCGACCGTCGACCGGGCGGCGCTCGCGGAACTCGCAGCGAACCCCGTCGCGCTCGGATCCGTGGTCCTCATGATCGATGCTCCCGCCCAATTGGATCTGATCCGAAATTCCATGGGTACCGGGGCGGTCCGACCTCGAGTGTGTCTCGATGTGGATGCATCGCTGCGTGTCGGCCCGGTACACCTCGGGGTGCGGCGGTCACCGTTGCGCACCCCCGATCAGGCGTCGGAACTCGCGCGGATCGCGGTGGCAGGCAATTTCGACGTCGTCGGAGTCATGTTCTACGAGGCGCAGATCGCAGGACTGCCCGATTCGTCGCTGCCCGTCCGGATGGTCAAGAAGATGTCGGCGAAGGAGCTCGCCACACGGCGCGGCGACGTGGTCGAGGCGGTCCGTGCCGTCTCCGGGGATCTCGAGATCGTCAACAGCGGCGGCACCGGCTCGCTCGAGGTGAGTTCGGCCGACCCGGTGGTCACCGAGGTCACCGCCGGGTCCGGCCTGTACGTACCGACACTGTTCGACACCTACGACGCCTTCACACCGAATCCTTCGTTGTTCTTCGCATTGTCCGCTGTCCGCAAGCCCGCACCGTCGATCACCACCCTGTTCGGCGGCGGGTACATCGCGTCGGGACCACCGGGCGCAAGCCGTGTTCCCCGGCCGATCCGGCCCGCAGGCCTGAAGCTTCTACGTAACGAGGGTGCAGGCGAAGTGCAGACCCCGGTGCACGGCCGCTCCGCAGCGGATGTCCCGATCGGAGGGCGGGTGTGGTTCAGGCATGCGAAGGCAGGAGAGCTGTGCGAGAGATTCGCGCAGATCCACGTCGTCGAGGCCGGTGCCCGCACTGCCGTTCCCACCTACCGGGGCGAGGGACACTGCTGGTGAACGATCGGCGGTGGTGAGCGGATAATGCACCCATGCCGTTCTTCGACGGGGCCGCAGGCCGCATCCACTACCGCACCTGGAATATCGACGATGCGTCGGTGGGCGTCGTCTTTGCACACGGATTCCGGCAGCACACCGCCGATTACCACCGTTTCGCGGCGGGGCTCGGTGCCCGCGGTATCGCACTGTGGGGCATCGACCTGGCCGGGCACGGATTGTCCGAGGGCGAACTCGATGCGCCCGGGTCCGTCGAGTCCCACGCGGCCGATCTGTCCGAATTGACGGTGATCGCGGAGAACGCCGGGATCCCGCTTGTGCTGATGGGACATTCGCTCGGTGCGGCGTCTGCGCTCGCGTTGCTGCGCACCGACGCCGTCCGCTTCCGGGCCGCGGTCCTGTGTGGGACTCCGCGCTCGGCGACACGACCGGAGTTCGCTCGGGCACTCGTCCGATCTGGTCTGCCCGTCCTCGCCGTGCACGGCCTCGACGACCGGCTCGCCCCCGTAGAACCGGTGCGGGCATGGGCCATGGAGGTCCCGAATCTGCAGTTCGACGAGTATCCCGACGCGGGGCACGATCTGCTTCACGAACCGGTCCATCGTGCCGTCACCCGTGACATCGCAGAGTTCGTCCTCGACGTCACCGCGCAGCCCTGAACGCTTCCTGCGGACGAACGAGGGTGCCGTCCATCTCGGCCAGGCGAGTGGACGGCACCCTCGTTCGTGCAGTGCCCGGTCGGGCCGGCGGATCAGGCGTAGATCGCCTCGATTGCCGAACCGTGCTTGTCGTGGATGATGTTGCGCTTGAGCTTGAGTGTCGGGGTCAGCTCGCCGGTCTCGATCGTGAAGTCGGTCTCGAGGATGCGGTACTTCTTGATCGCCTCGGCCTTCGACACCTTGGCGTTCGTGGCCGCCACGGCCGAGTCGATCTCGGCGATCAGGTCGGGGTTCTTGATCAGGTCTGCGATCGCGGTGCCCGCAGGCAGGTTGTGGCGTTCGAGCCAGCCCGGGAGGGTCTCCGAGTCGATGGTGATGAGTGCGCCGATGAACGGCTTCGAATCACCGACGACGAGAACCTGGCTGATCAGCGGATGCGCACGCAGGGAATCCTCGAGGATCGCGGGTGCGACGTTCTTGCCGCCTGCTGTGACGAGCAGTTCCTTCTTGCGTCCGGTGATCGAGATGAATCCCTCGGCATCGATCGTGCCGATATCGCCGGTGTGGAACCAGCCGTCACGGATCGAGTCGGCGGTGGCCGCGTCGTTCTGCCAGTAGCCGTCGAAGACCACGGGTCCCTTGAGGAGCAGTTCGCCGTCCTCGGCGATCTTCGCGGAATGCCCATTGAGGGGCCGTCCCACCGTGCCGACCTTCTGATGTTCCGGGGTGTTCATGATGATGCCGCCCGTGGTCTCGGTGAGGCCGTAGCCTTCGAACACCGTGACGCCGATGCCGCGGAAGAAGTGCCCGAGGCGCGCGCCGAGAGCGGCGCCGCCCGACACGGCGCGGGTCGCGTTGCCGCCGAGTGCATCGCGCAGCTTCCCGTAGACGAGCTTGTCGAACACCGCGTGCTTGGCCTTGAGCACGAGGCCGGGGCCACCCGATTCGAGTGCCGTGCTGTACTCGATCGCGGTCTCGGCAGCCTTGTCGAAGATCTTGCCCTTGCCGCCGTCGTAGGCCTTCTGCTTCGCGGAGTTGTAGACCTTCTCGAACACGCGCGGAACGGAGAGGATGAAGTTCGGCTTGAACGCGGCGAACTGGTCGAGCAGTGTCGTCAGATCCGAGGTGTGACCCACCGTGACCTTGTGGTCGAACGATGCGAAGGAGATCAACCTGGCGAACACGTGGGCGAGGGGCAGGAACAGCAGCGTGCGCTGTCCGGCCACCATCGAATCGGGCAGTCCGAGTTGTGCGGCGGTCGACTCGGCGAAGAAGTGACGATGCTTGAGCTGCACGCCCTTCGGCTTGCCGGTCGTGCCCGAGGTGTAGATGAGGGTGGCGGCGGATTCCGCGTTCACCTGCTTGCGACGTTCGTCCACCTGCTCGTCGGTGAGTGCAGCGCCGCGCGCGGTGAGTTCCTCGATTGCGCCCTTCGAACCCGAGACCGGATCGATCTGCAGGAGCTCGCGCACGGTCGGGGCAGCCTCGGCGACCTCGCGAACGACGTCGGCCTGCTCGGTGTTCTCGACGACGAGCAGGGATGTTCCCGAGTCTTCGAGGATCCACTTCGACTGGTCGGCTGCGGAGGTCTCGTAGATCGCGACAGTGGCACCGCCTGCGGTCCAGATCGCGTAGTCCAGCAGAACCCATTCGTAGCGGGTGCTCGAGAGGATCGCGACGCGGTCGCCCAATTCGACTCCGGACGCCATCAGGCCCTTTGCCACGGCCCGGACCTCCGCGGCGAACTGGACTGCCGTGACCGGAACCCACTTGCCGTCGATCAGGCGCTCGAACGGCACGAAGTCGGGTGACTCCTTCTCGTGCCGGAACACCGAATCTGCCATCGACACGTCGTCCGGAATCGCGAACGACTGCGGAACGGCAATCTCACCCATCTGTGACCCCTCCATCTTCTTGAACTTGCGGTGTGCATTGCATCACAAAATGTCCGCTTTCGCACCATCCGTGCTGCCGGTTTTGAGAAGTTCCAGGGTTCATTGTGCGTGATCTGTGACACGAAAGCTACCCGCAGGTAGCTTGACGCGGACTTCAGGTTCGCGTCGTTCACGTGTTGTCGCGCAGGACTCCGGCGGCTTCGTCGTCGCTCAGCTGATGGAAGTCGGAGTAGGCGGCACCCACGGAGTCGTGGTCCTTGGGGATCCATGGACAGATCACCTCGTCCGCGTCCCGGCCTACCCGGCGCACGGCTTCCGGTGAGGCAATCGGAACGGCGAGCACCACCCCTGCGGCACCGGCGGCGCGTGCGGCCATGCATGCGACCGCCGCGGTTGCTCCGGTCGCCATGCCGTCGTCGACGACGACGGCGGTGCGCCCGTCCAGCGCGACACGTTCGCGACCGGAACGCAGCAGTGCACCACGACGTTCCAATTCGATCTGCTCGCGCTCCTGCACGGCTTCGATGGACTCGGTGCCGATCCGGGTGAGCCGAACAACCTCATCGTTGAGGACCCGGATGCCACCCTCGGCGATTGCCCCCATGGCAAGTTCGGGTTGCCAGGGCACCCCGAGCTTGCGGACGACGAGCACGTCGAGGGGAGCGCCGAGAGTGCGGGCGACTTCACGGGCCACGGGCAGACCGCCGCGGGGGAGCGCGAGAACGACGGTGTCTGCTCCACGGAGATGCTCGACCGAGCGGGCGAGCCGCCGGCCTGCTTCCACGCGTGAGGAGTACCGCCGCACCACCCCAGTATGAACCCCGCCCGGTGTCGACTCTCCCGTTCGGTCCGGTGCCGACTCTCCCGGTGGGAACGGTGAGCATGCTCCGCCGCTCTACCAGCGGGTAGAGTCCGGGATCGAGGGTCCTCATGAGTGCCGACACACGCCTGCTCGGGGCGTGTTTCGGCACACTCTTGCGTGGGTGTGGCACGGAAACGGCGCGCCATCCGATAAACTGCTGGTCAAATGAGTGAAATCGAAAACGCCCCCGACCAGGAGACCGCATCCCTCACGTTTGCCGATCTCGACATCGACGACCGTGTGCTGAAGGCCCTTTCGGACGTGGGTTATGAGTCCCCGTCGCCCATTCAGGCGGCAACCATCCCACCACTGCTGGAGGGTCGGGACGTCGTCGGTCTCGCTCAGACCGGCACCGGTAAGACCGCCGCGTTCGCAGTGCCCATCCTCTCCCGGATCGACACGTCGAAGAAGCGGCCCCAGGCGCTCGTGCTCGCGCCGACCCGTGAACTCGCGCTGCAGGTCGCAGAGGCTTTCGGGAAGTATTCGTCCCACATCCCGGGCTTGCACGTGCTGCCCATCTACGGCGGCCAGGCCTACGGTGTCCAGCTCTCCGGGCTGCGTCGCGGTGCGCAGGTCATCGTCGGCACCCCCGGTCGTGTGATCGATCATCTCAGTAAGGGCACCCTCGACATCTCGGAGCTCGAGTTCCTCGTTCTCGACGAGGCCGACGAGATGCTCACGATGGGCTTCCAGGAGGACGTCGAGCGGATTCTCGCCGACACCCCCGAGACCAAGCAGGTCGCGTTGTTCTCGGCGACGATGCCCGGCGCGATCCGCCGGCTGTCGAAGCAGTATCTGAACGATCCGCAGGAGATCACGGTCAAGTCGAAGACCACGACCTCCTCGAACACCACCCAGCGCTGGGTGCTCGTGTCGCACCAGCGCAAGCTCGATGCGTTGACGCGGATCCTCGAGGTCGAGTCGTTCGAAGCGATGATCATCTTCGTCCGGACGAAGCAGGCCACCGAAGACCTCGCCGAGCGACTCCGCGCCCGGGGCTTCTCCGCCGCGGCCATCAACGGCGACATTGTGCAGGCGCAGCGTGAGCGGACGATCGGTCAGCTCAAGAGCGGTGCGCTCGACATCCTGGTGGCAACCGACGTCGCGGCCCGTGGCCTCGACGTCGAACGCATCAGCCACGTGGTCAACTACGACATTCCTCACGACACCGAGTCGTATGTTCACCGCATCGGACGCACCGGTCGTGCGGGGCGAAGCGGCGACGCGTTGCTGTTCGTGGCGCCGCGTGAGCGGCACCTGCTCAAGTCGATCGAGCGGGCCACCCGCCAGCCGGTCACCGAGATCCAGCTGCCCAGCGTCGATGACGTCAATGCACAGCGTGTGGCCAAGTTCAACGACTCGATCACCGAGGCGTTGACGTCCGAGCACCTACAGCTCTTCCGCACGTTCATCGAGGACTACGAGCGCGAACACGATGTTCCGCTGGCCGACATCGCGGCCGCGCTCGCTGTGTTGTCCCGCGACGGCGATTCGTTCCTCATGGAAGAACAGCCGGAGCCCATCGCCCCGGCTCGTCGTGAGCGGGAGCCCCGCGAGCGTCCGCCCCGTCGTTTCGACGACGGCCCCAAGGTCGGTCGCGACGGTCAGGAGATGGCGACCTACCGCATCGCAGTGGGTAAGCGGCACCGAGTGCAGCCGGGCGCGATCGTCGGTGCGATCGCCAACGAAGGTGGCCTGCGCCGCGGCGACTTCGGGCACATCAGCATCCGCGCCGACCACAGCCTTGTCGAGCTTCCCAAGGACCTGCCGCAGCAGGCCCTCGAGGCGCTGCGCGCCACACGGATCTCCGGTGTGCTGATCCAGCTTCAGCGCGACACCGGTGCGCCGGGCGGACGGCCCGGGGCATATCGCGGTGGTGATCGTCGCGGCGGAGACCGACGTGGAAGCGACCGCGGAGACCGCGGGGGCGATCGCCGCGGTGGCCGTAAGGACTACGGCAGCGGCGACTTCACCCACCGCAGCGATCGCGGTGGCCGTGGAGGCTTCCGCGACTGAAAGTCGCTCACAGAGAATCGATCACGGCGCCTCCGCCAGCACATCGGCGGTGGCGCCGTCGATCGATTCCCGAATGATGTCGGCATGACCTGCGTGCCTGGCCCACTCTTCGATCTGATGTAGCACCAGGAATCGCACGGTGAACGGCACGCCCTGATCGAGCCAGACCGCAGCCCCCGCCGGAATCGCGACGATGCGGTCGAGGTCGGACTCCGCGCGCAGCCTTTCGGCGAAACGGTCGGCGGTGGCGTCGAGGCGGGCCACCTGGCCGGCGACGGATTCGTCGTCGTCGACCTTCCATCCGGCCATCCACGCTTCGACCGGATCGGTGGTGCGGTTCTGCTCACCGGAGATCCGGTCGATGGTGGCCTCGAGTCCGTCGATCAGATGATTCAGCAACGATGCCAGGCTCATCTTCGATGCACTCGGGATGTTGCGTGCCTGGTCGGCGGTCAGCCCGGACAACGATCCACGAAGTCCGGCGAACTGGTTTCCGAGGATTGTCAGCAGCAGTTCGGCTTCTCGTTCGGTCTGTGTCGTCATGGGTGAAGTATCGGCGCATTCGCGGACACCTTCGGTCCGGAATCTGCGAACTGGGTTCGATACAGTTCGGCGTAGCGTCCCCCGGCGGCGAGCAACTCCTGGTGCCTACCGCGTTCGACGATGCGGCCCGCCTCGACCACGAGAATCTCATCGGCCGCCCGGATCGTCGACAAGCGATGAGCGATCACGACCGATGTACGACCCGCGAGTGCCTCGGTGAGTGCTTCCTGCACAGCAGCTTCGGACGTCGAATCCAGATGCGCGGTCGCCTCGTCCAGGATCACCACACGCGGCCTAGCCAGCAGCAGACGGGCAATGGTCAGTCGCTGACGTTCACCACCGGAGAGGCGGTAGCCGCGTTCCCCCACGACCGTGTCGAGACCATTCGGCAGGCTTCGGATCAGTTCGTCGAGCCGCGCGCGGCGCAGAACGTCCCACACCTGCTCTTCTGTGGCCTCGGGGCGGGCCAGCAGCAGATTCCCGCGTACCGTGTCGTGGAACAGGTGGCCGTCCTGGGTGACGAGGCCGACCGTGTCCCGGAGAGAATCCGCCGTCAACGTGCGCACGTCTGTGTCGCTGAGCAGCACAGCCCCCGAATCGATGTCGTACAACCTCGGAATCAATTGTGCGATGGTGGATTTCCCCGCCCCGGAGGATCCGACGAGCGCGACCATCTCGCCCGGCTCGACGCGGAACGACACGTCGTGCAACACCGTCTCACCGCCGCGCGAGTCGAGCACCGCGACCTCTTCGAGCGACGCGAGTGACACCTTGTCGGCCGAGGGATAGGCGAACCCGACGTCGCGCAACTCCACTGAGACAGGGCCGTCCGGAACCGGCTTCGCGTCGGGGATCTCGCGGATCAGAGGGGTCAGGTCCAGGATTTCGAAGACGCGCTCGAAGCTCACCAGTGCACTCATCACGTCCATTCGCGCGCTCGCCAGTGCGGTCAGCGGGGCATACAGGCGAGTGAGCAACATGGCCATTGCCACGACCGAACCCGGATCGAGCTGCCCGCGTAGCGCGTAGAAACCGCCGAGCCCGTAGACCAAAGCGAGCGCGAGAGCGGAGACGAGAGTCAGGGCGGTCACGAACACGGTCTGGAGCATCGCGGTGCGAACCCCGATGTTGCGTACCCGTCGGGCGCGCACCGCGAACTCGGATGATTCGTGGGCGGGACGTCCGAACAGCTTGACCAGCGTGGCGCCCGGCGCCGAGAACCGCTCGGTCATCTGTGTGTTCATCACCGAGTTGTGGTTGGCCGCTTCGCGGCTCAGTTGCGCGAGCCTCGCCCCCATCGTGCGTGCGGGAATGATGAAGATCGGCAGCAACAGTAGTGCGAGCAGGGTGATCTGCCACGAGATGCCGAACATGACGACAAGGGTGATCACCAGTGTGACGATGTTTCCCGCCACACCGGACAGCGTGTCGCTGAATGCACGCTGCGCGCCGATCACGTCGTTGTTCAGCCGCGACACGAGCGCGCCGGTGCGAGTGCGGGTGAAGAACGCGATAGGCATGCGTTGCACATGATCGAAGACCGTTGTGCGCAGGTCGAGAATCAGATCTTCACCGATGCTGGACGACAGCCATCGGTTCACGATGCCCAATCCGGCCTCGACCAGCGCGATCGCCGCGATGACGATCGCCAGCCATACGATCACCGACAATGCGGCATTGTCGACGATCGCGTCGACCACGCGTCCCGCGAGAACCGGTGTCGCGACACCCAGTGCCGCGATGAGCACACTCAGAATCAGGTACGCAGAGATGTTGCGTCGGTGTGGTCGCGCGAACGCGCCGATTCTGCGCATCGTTGCGCGCGAGAACGGGCGCCGATCGCTCTCGGCATGCATCGCGTTGTACATCGCGTTCCACGCCGTGACTTCCATGCTCATGAGTGAATCCTCCTCGGGTCGCGCTCGACGTTAGAACCTCGAGCGCGCTCGAGGTCAAGCGTATGCGCACGTCCTGACAGAGGATCCTGCACAGAATCGCGGGAGAAGCAGAACAACGTCGTCCGCTGGACCCGAATGCGACCGCGGAGGCCATTTCGCGGCGATGGACCCGAGCTCCTCGTCGGGGACCTCCGTGAAGCTCAGTTCGCTACGTCGATCACCAGGCGGGTGGGTTCGGTGAGGGCGGTGACCGAGAACGGGGTGTCTGCGGCGGCCACCCCGATGAACGACTGTGTCACGCCCTCGAAGACACCCGATCCGTTGACCTCGACGACGGATCCTCCCGACGGTCCGAGCACCGGATTGGGACCCGAATACGGTTCGACACCGCTGTCGAACGGATACGCCGAACCGTCGATGAGAACCTGAATCACGGCGCTGCCCGCGAGGGGGATCTCGTGACCGCTGCCGTCCTGCACCGCCTGGTCGACGTAGCCGACACGCCAGCCCGGAGTGCCCTGCCCACCCATTTCGTACACGACACGGTCGAAGCCTTCATGCCGGCCGGTGCGGATATCGGTGACGGTGAGTTTCGCGCCGTCGCCTGCAGGGGAGATCTTGTCTGCCGTGTCGGTGGGGATCGTCGACGGAGCATCCGGTGCGTCGACCTCGGTCTCGATGGACACGGCAGGTTCGGGCGCGGGGTCTCCGTTGGCAGTGCACCCCGCGAGAACCAACGCGGCGGCGGTGACGGCGAGGGCGTGACGGGTGCGAAGCATGCGACTCATGATACGGCGTGACATCGCCGGATCGGGGGAGGCGCGGTCAGGCCTTGACGCGGCCGGATGTGAGTCGCACACTGCGACACACGATGATTTCAACACTCGGTGAATTGAGTGGACCATGAATGACACTTCCCCCTCCCCCGCCATCGACATCCGTGACCTGCACGTCCGGCGCGGCACCCACCGGGCACTCGAAGACGTGAATGTGAAGATCGCGCGCGGCTCGATCACCGGGTTGCTCGGACCGTCCGGTTGCGGAAAGACGACCCTGATGCGTTCGATAGTCGGCACTCAGATCGTCGAATCCGGCAGTGTCACGGTGCTCGGGCGGCCTGCGGGGTCCGCGGCCCTACGCCGCCGTGTCGGGTATGTCACCCAGGCGCCGAGCGTGTATCTCGATCTGTCGGTCACCGAGAATGTCTCCTACTTCGCTGCGCTCTACGGCCGGAGAGGCTCCGCCGTGGCCGACACGATCGCCGCAGTCGGTCTCACCGACCACGCACGCAATGCTGCGAGCGCTCTCTCGGGCGGTCAGCTCGGACGCCTGTCGCTCGCGTGTTCGCTCGTCGGAGCCCCCGAGCTTCTCGTACTCGACGAGCCCACCGTGGGGCTCGATCCAGTCTTGCGTGCTGAGCTGTGGGAGCACTTCCGAACTCTGGCGGCAAGTGGCACCACGCTCCTTGTCTCGAGCCACGTCATGGACGAAGCCGACCACTGCGACGAACTCGTCCTGCTCCGGGAGGGGCGGTTGATCGCGCAGCTCACCCCTGGAGAATTGCGTGATCGGACGGGGGAGTCGGGCCTCGAGAACGCCTTCCTCCATCTGATCCGAACCTCGTCGGGAGCATGATCATGAGCGCCGTCATCTACGCCGCCACCACCACCCGCATTCTTCGGCAGCTCCGATCCGACCATCGCACGGTGGCCATGATCGTGTTCGTGCCGAGTCTGCTGATGATCCTGTTGTACTTCATGTACCAGAACGCACCCGTCGGGCCGGGCGGCTTCTCGCTGTTCGATCAGATCGCCGTGACCATGCTCGGGATCCTCCCGTTCGTCGTGATGTTCCTGGTCACGTCCATTGCGATGCAACGAGAGCGAAGCTCGGGCACACTCGAGCGGCTTCTCACCACACCGTTGACGAAACTCGACCTGCTTGCCGGATACGGCAGCGCGTTCTCCCTCGCAGCGGCACTCCAGGCCGGGCTTGCATGCGCCGTGGCGTTCTGGCTGCTCGGCGTCACCAGCGCAGGGTCGGTGGCATGGGTGCTCGTGACGGCAGTGCTGGTCGCGGTACTCGGTGTGTCGCTGGGATTGCTGTGTAGCGCCTTCGCGCGCACCGAATTTCAAGCGGTGCAGTTCATGCCCGTGCTCGTGATCCCGCAGTTCCTGCTGTGCGGTCTGCTCGTCCCGCGCGATCAGCTTCCGGACTGGCTGCGCTGGATCAGCAATGTGCTCCCGCTCAGCTATGCAGTGGAAGCGCTGCAGGAGATCACCAGGAACCCGGGAACGACCGCCGTCATGGTGCGTGACCTCATCGTTGTCGCTGCTTTCGCTGCGGCAGCCCTGGCATTCGGCGCTGCGACACTGCGTCGGCGGACGGAGTGACCACCGAATCGCCTGGCGGCCGCCGTCCGGGCCGGCGCCCCGGTAACTCGGGTGCCCGCGAGTCGATACTCGTCTCGGCGCGGGAGCTGTTCGCCTCCAACGGGTTCGACAAGACGACCGTGCGAGCAGTGGCGGCACGCGCAAGTGTGGATCCAGCGCTCGTACACCACTACTTCGGCACGAAGATGGAGCTGTTCACCGCATCCATCGCGCTGCCCGTCGATCCTCGAGATGTTCTCGCGCCGGTATACGAGACGCCAGTCGAGGAACTCGGTCGTGCACTCGCCTCCGCACTCATCGGAGTGTGGGAGTCCCCGCACCGGGACGCGGCAGTCGCGATGTTCCGCGCGCAGATCGCGGGCGGCGACAGTGGGTTGATCCGGACGTTCCTGCTCGAGGTCGCGCTCGAACCATTACTGGACAGAATCGACCGTCCCGAAGGTACAGGCAGGTTGCGCGCCGAGTTGGTGGCAACCCAGATGACGGGCGTGATGCTCGTGCGCTACATCCTCGGGTTCGAGCCGTTGGCGTCGCTACCGTCCGAGCAACTCGTCGAGATCATCGCGCCGACAGTTCAACGCTATCTCACGGGCGAGTTACCCGGCGGCGCCGGATCGGATCACCACGGCACGCATCCGTGACGGTCGATGAACATCCCCGCCGGTGAATCAGCGGTACACGCCTCGACGATCGCGTCGGTGCCTTCCTCGACCGATTGCGTGCCGGAGAAGCCGTTGAGTGCGGTGGCCGTGTAGCCGGGATCGGCAGCCACGACCCGAATACCGGGGAGCGCCTTGGCATACATCGTCGTCACCATGTTCAAGGCCGCCTTCGACGACGGATACACCAGCCCGTGCAACGTCGATTCGATCCGTGCGGGATCGTTCGTCACGGCGAACGACCCCATCCCGCTCGACACCATCACCAACCGTGGCGACGGGGACTGTCGGAGCAGCGGCAGGAATGTATGGGTCACGCGGACCGGCCCGAGGAGGTTCACACCGAACACCGGAAGGAAATCGGCGGGCACGGTGTCGGCGGGTGCAGCGACACTACCCGCGATACCGGCGTTGTTGACGAGAACATCGAGACCGGTTCCGGATTCGGACACCGCCCGGTAGGCGGCAGCGACCGAGTCGTCGCTCGTGACATCGAGTTCGACGACGCGGACATCGGAGTCGGGGTTGTCGGCTCTGATCTTCCCCGCAACATCGTGTCCGGCTTCGAGATTGCGCACGCCCATCCAGACGGGGTGTCCGGCGGCGGCAAGACGACGGCAGGTTTCGGCGCCGAGGCCTCCGGTGGCGCCGGTGACGAGGACTGTGGATGCAATGTGAGTGGTCATGTCGACCACGGTCGCCCGCTGGTTCGCGTTCTACCAGGGCCGGACGATCGTGGGATCGACCGTACTACCCATATGCCACGACAAGACGTCATGCTGGATTCCATGGCGATCAACCGCACCGAGCTGGCGGCCGTGCTGCGCCGTGCTCGCGAACTGATCACGCCGGGCGAGGTCGGTCTGCCGTCAGGTGTGCACCGTCGCACGCCCGGGTTGCGCCGCGAGGAGGTGGCGATGCTCGCGGGGATCAGTGTCGACTACGTCGTCCGGCTCGAACAGGGGCGCGGATCGGTTCCGTCAGCGCAGGTCCTCGGAGCACTGGCCAGGGCGCTACGACTCGATCTCGACGGACGCAACCAGTTGTTCCATCTGGCAGGTGTTGCGCCTCCCGGCCCGGGCGTGATCGACATGCATGTGCGGCCCAGCGTGCTGCGCCTGATCGACAGGTTCGCAGACCTGCCCGTCGTGGTGATGAGCGCGAAGGGTGATGTCCTCGCGTGGAACGCGATGGCGTCTGCGCTGCAGGGCGATTGGTCGGCGATGCCATCGCATCGTCGCAACATCAACCGACTGCGGTTTCTCCCCGATCCAGCGGATCCTCGGATGAGCACGGTCGGTGCCACCGAGGAGGAATTCGAGGCGACGGCGGAGCAGTCGGTCGCGAGTCTTCGGTCTGCGGCTGCCCGCTACCCTGACGACACAGGCCTGACCGCGCTCGTGCATGAATTACGAACCGAGTCGGCACACTTCGCCGAGTTGTGGGACAAGGGCACCGTCGGCGGGTGGCGGAACCACACGAAGACGGTGAATCATCCCGCGTTGGGCCTGATCGTTCTCGACTGCGACGCCCTGCACATCCCGGATGTCGATCAATCGGTCATCGTGTATTCGGCTGCACCCGGTACACACGCTGCGGAGTCGCTCGCGTTGCTACGGGTTCTGGGTGTTCACGAGTGGGCAGGCGATTCGGCGCGATCGTGACGGCCCGGTCGTGACAGTGGTCGGACACTGAGAGCCGGCAACGGGGCCCTCAGGACGTCTGCTCACGCAGATAGGCGATGTCGTCGGCGAGTCCGCCAGCGGGGGTCTCCAGGATCACCGGCGCGTTCGCCTTCAACGCGACCTCGGCGAGCAACTGCGGGTCGATGGTGCCGTCGGCGAGATTCGCGTGGCGGTCGCGGGCGGAATCGAACTCGTCGCGAGAGTTGTTCAGATGCACGAGATCGATGCGACCGATCAGTGCCCGCACTCGCTCGACGGCGTCGACGAGATCCTCACCTGCCGCCCACGCGTGGCAGGTGTCGAGGCAGAACCCGACGTCGTAGTCGCCGATCGCATCCCACAGCCGGCCGATCGCGTCGATGTAGCGGGCCATCGCGAAATCCCCGCCCGCGGTGTTCTCGACGAGGATCGGCACAGCGAACCCGCCTTTGTCTTCCTGCCTCTCGAACAGTTTGCGCCAGTTCTGCACACCGGAGGCCACGCTCTCACCGTCGCGGACGTGCCCGCCGTGCACCACGAGGCCGAACGCGCCGATCTTCGCTGAGGCATCGGCGTGCTCGGCGACGGCTTTCCGCGACGGCATACGAAGCCTGTTGTTCAGACTCGCCACGTTGATGACGTACGGCGAGTGCACCACGACGTCGATCTCGGACGCGAGTATCTGCTCGGTACGAGGATGCTCACCCGGCGTATGCCATTTCTGCGGGTCCGACAGAAACATCTGCACCAGATCCGCGCCGAGCCGTTCGCCCTGACCGATGGGATCGTCGTCCTGCCGGACATGAGCGCCTATCCGCATGCCGTCCAGATTAGCCCCGCGAGGCGGTACTCCGAGTGATTACGCCTCAGGCTTCCCGACCGGGATGTCGGCGCCCAGATCGCCCGCGTCACCTTCGTGACCGCACGTGCAGCCCTCACCGCAGCCGCCGCCCCCACACGGTCCGGCATACGCGGTGTCGTCGGCATCGCAGTCGAGGACACCGCCGAATCGCGCTGCGAAGTCGTCGTCGAGTTCGTGTGTGAGGTCGTGGATCTCGTCGATCAGATTGATCAGATGCTGCGGCGCGAAAGGATCTGCGTCGAGAATCGTCGAGACGAGCAGGTGCCCGTCCTGGATGGTGAAACGCAGGCGAGCCCACTCGCTCGACAGGTCGGCCAGCTGATCGGCGGCCTTGGAACGGTCGGCGAGCTCACCGAGCAGCGACGACCAGATGTGCAGCTGCGGGCCGTCCTCCGCGACCGTCACGTACACACCGAACCCGTGGACGGGAATCGCGATGTCGCCGTCTTCGTCGGTCTCCGGTGCGCTGCCGAGCAGTTCGGCGAGCGCGCGGATCGCCAGGTCGCGGAGCTGCGTGTACTCCTCGGTTACGACCGCCAGCGCGCCGTCGATGCGGAGTGGTTCGGCGGGGAGGGACTCGGGAGCCGTGGTGTCCTGGCCGTGGTTGTGCTCGTTCATGCTGCCCTCGCTTGTGGTGCCTGCGGTCCGGGTATCGGCTGGAAGCCTAGCCGGTGTGGCCACTGCGTAGCCTTCCCCCAGTAGTCCGGCTTTCCGTTGCCTCACGACCCACGGCATGCCGGGCAATGGGAGGAAGGTTCCGTACCAGTGCGGTGTTCCGGTGAGCAGGACCGGCGGACGCCCGCAAGCTGTGAGGTCTGCTTCCATGCGGGGGCCGAGACAGGGAGGTCGCCGCATGGGCACATTGGATGGCAAGGTCGCGTTCATCACCGGAGCAGGTCAAGGTGTCGGGCAGGGCGTCGCGTTTGCGCTGGCGCGTGAGGGAGCCGCGATCGCGGTGACAGGTCGTACGGAATCGAAACTCGTCGACACTGTCGAGCAGATCCGCGGGTTCGGGGGTGTAGCCGAACCGATCGCCTGCGACATCTCCGATACCGAGCAGATCACCGCCGCGGTGGAGCAGACCGTGGAGCGGCTCGGGGGAGTGGACATCCTCGTCAACAATGCGAGCCTGAACCCGCTCGGGCCGGTCCTCGACCTAACACCCGAACTGATGACGAAGGCCTACGCGTCCGGGCCCATCGCGTCGCTCCACGCGATGCAGACCGTGTATCCGATCATGAAGCAGCGCGGCGGCGGCTCGATCGTCAACATGGTGTCGTCGGCCGCGGTGCGGTGGGACATGAGCGGCTACGGGGGGTACGCCTCGGTCAAGGAAGCACTGCGCAGCCTGACGCGGGCCGCCGCCGCCGAGTGGGGTGTCGACGGCATCCGGGTCAACGCGGTCGCGCCGCACGCCATGTCGCCCGGGTTGCAGTGGTGGACCGAGAATCGCCCCGAGGAAGCCGCTGCGTTCGTCAAGAGCATCCCGTTGCGTCGCATCGGCGATTGCGAGGAGGACATCGGGCGGGCCATCGCATGGATAGTCGGCGACGACGCCCGCTATCTCACCGGCGCCACCGTCCCCCTCGACGGCGGCCAGGCACGCTGGAGCTGACCATCCCTGATGGGCGCCGACCGTAAATCAGGGGAGTCCCCGATGGTGCGTCGACGCATCAGCGGGAAAGATGGTGCGCATGCCATCGCATTCGGCCCCCGCTGCCCGAGCCCAGGACCTGAAGAAGATCTACGGAACAGGTGAAACCGCTGTTCACGCCCTCGACGGTGTGACCGAGGATTTCGCTGCCGGTGAGTTCACCGCGATCATGGGCCCGTCCGGATCCGGCAAATCCACTTTGATGCACTGTCTCGCCGGACTCGACAGTGCGACGTCCGGCGCGGTGCTCATCGGCGACACCGACCTCACGACGCTCTCCGACAAGGCAATGACGCAGTTGCGTCGCGACCGCATCGGCTTCGTCTTCCAGGCGTTCAACCTCGTGCCCACCCTCACCGCGCTCGAGAACATCACGCTGCCGCTCGACATCGCAGGCCGCAAGGTGGACCGCGAATGGCTCGACACCGTCGTCGGCAGGCTCGGGCTCGGGGACCGTCTCGACCACAAGCCCGGCGAACTGTCCGGCGGTCAGCAGCAGCGTGTCGCGTGTGCGCGTGCGCTGGCAGGCAGGCCGGAGATCATCTTCGGCGACGAGCCCACCGGCAACCTCGACTCGCACTCGTCCGGCGAAGTGTTGTCGATTCTGCGTGCCGCGGTCGACGAGTTCGAGCAGACCGTCGTGATCGTCACGCACGATCCGCGGGCAGCCGGATACGCCGACCGCGTCGTATTCCTGTCCGACGGCCGCATCGTCGACGAGATGCGCGACCCGACCGCAGAATCGGTACTCGACCGCATGAAGCAGTTCGATACCGCCGCCACCGCCCGCGCAGCGAAGTAGGAGCCGGCGACCATGAGTGGGAATCCCATCCGCAAGGTTGCGCTGCGCAACCTGGCCGCGCACAAGGTGCGACTTGCCCTGACGGTGCTGTCGGTGGTGCTCGGCACCGCCTTCATCACCGGGTCGTTCGTGTTCACCGACACCCTCCAGCGCACATTCGACGACATCTTCGGTGATGTCGCCAAGGGCGTCGACGTCCGTGTCAGCAGCGAAGAGTTCGGTTCGAGTGGCGTCCCCGTCGACGACATCGGCCGGGTGGACGCGCTCGCCGGTGTCGAACGCACGGCGCCGACGATCAGCGGCGGGCTCATCGTGCTCGGCTCCGACGGCGCCGCGATCCAGACCGGTGGCGCACCGGCAGAAGGCTCCGCGTGGTTCCCACCCGAGGAAACGGTCGGCGAACCCTTGCAGTTCACCGAAGGCGCCCCGCCCACCGAAGTCGGGCAGATCGCGCTCAACACGAGCGCGGCCGAACGCGGCGACCTGGCCATCGGTGACGCGACGAAGGTCCTGACCATGTCTCAGGGCATGGTTCCCGTCACGGTGAGCGGAATCTACGACCTCGACACCGACACAGGTGGATACATCGGTGCGCTGTTCACCGAGCAGCAGGCGAGCCAGTTGTTCACCGACGGCAAGCACGTCCAGTTCCTCGACGTCGTCGGCGACGGTTCGATGAGTCCGGAAGCGCTGCGTGACGAGGTCGCTGCCGCGTTGCCCGACATGAAGGTGCAGACCGGCGCCGAAGTCACCGAGGAAACCCAGGATCAGGTGTCGGAAGCATTGAGCTTCCTCAACTACTTCCTGCTCGCGTTCGGCGCCATCGCACTGCTCGTCGGCACGTTCATCATCTACAACACGTTCTCGATGATCGTGGCCCAGCGACTGCGTGAACTCGCTTTGCTGCGTGCCATCGGCGCGAGCCGTAAACAGGTCGGGCGGTCGGTCACTCTCGAAGCGCTCGTCGTCGGTGTCATCGGCAGCGCGATCGGGATCGCGGCCGGTGTCGCGCTCGCGTACGGACTCCGCGCAGCGCTCAATGCCGCGGATCTCGGGCTCCCGTCCGGTCCGCTGCAATTGTCGCCGCGCACCGTGATCGTCGCGCTGCTCGTGGGTGTCATCGTCACTGTCGTCAGTGCCTACGCGCCGGCGCGACGTGCCATGCACGTGCCGCCGGTTGCTGCGATGCGCGAGGAATCCACCGCATCCGTGGAGTCTCTGAAGATCCGCACGATCGCCGGTGTGGTCGCCGCTGTTGCAGGTGCCGTGCTCGTCGCGGTCGGCTCGCAACGCACCGGAGGCGGCGCCGCCGCAACTGTCGGTCTGGGTGCGTTCGCGCTCATCCTCGCCGTACTGTTCGCGGCACCCGCCTTGTCGCGACCCGTCGTGAAGGTTCTCGGTGCGGTGTTCGCGCGGCCCTTCGGGGCGGTCGGGCGCTTGGCCCGTACCAACGCGACCCGGAACCCACGTCGAACCGCAGCGACTGCCTTCGCCCTGACACTCGGCCTGATGCTCGTGTCCGTCATCGGTGTGTTCGGCTCGTCCGCGAAGGCCAGCGTTGACGCGCTCGTCGACACCGGCGTCAAATCCGAGTTCGTGCTCACCGGGCCACCGATGTTCGGACTGCCGATCGCGGCCGAGGACGCCGCCCGCGGTGTCGACGGGGTCGTGGAAGTGGTGTCCTCGCACGGCGTGCAAGCGACGATCGACGATGAACCGGCGTACGGGGCAGCGGTGACGGGTGGGTCCATACAGGACGTCCTCACACTGGAGATGAAGGAGGGCACCGACGCCGTCACGGGCGACCAGATGCTCGTGTCGGAGAGCGCCGCCGCGGACAACGGCTGGCAGCTCGGAACCACGGTGCCGCTCACGAGCAAGGACGGCGAGACGGTCGATACCAGCGTCGTCGGGATCTATGCGGACAATCAGCTCATCGGTCCGTGGATAGTCTCGACGGAGCTGTACGAACAGTTCACCCCGGTGGCGTCGCGATCGGCGCAGGTCGTGCTCGTCAACACCGCAGCCGGAGCCGATCCGGAGTCGATCCGGACGGGACTCGAGGACGCCACCAAGGACCTCGTCATCGTCCAGGTGATGGACCGCGAGCAGTTCAAGGGGCAACAGGCCCAGCAGATCGACATGCTCCTCGCGATCCTCTACGGACTGCTCGCACTCGCCGTCGTCATCGCGATCCTCGGCATCGTCAACACGCTCGCGTTGTCGGTCGTCGAGAGGCGACACGAGATCGGCATGCTGCGCGCTGTCGGGATGCAACGTGCACAGGTCAGACGCACCATTTACATCGAGTCGTTGCTCATTGCGGTATTCGGCGCGGTCGTCGGTCTCGTGCTGGGTCTGGTATTCGGCTGGGCATTCGTGAGCACCCTCGCCGATCAGGGACTCGACCGGATCTCGGTGCCGTGGGGCCAGGTCGTGGGCATGCTCATCGGTTCCGGCGTGGTCGGGGTGATGGCCGCGCTGTGGCCTGGGCACCGAGCCGCGAAGACGCCGCCGCTGGAGGCCATCGCCGACCTGTAGCGACAGGTTGTCCACAGGCAACCGATTCATCCACAGATACCGACCCGGGGACCCCTCCCCGGGTCGGTAGTCGTCTGTGCCTCCTATGCTTTCGCAGCAGGGGGTGGAAACGACATGAATCTGCGCGATCTGGCAGGGTGGGATCCGGACGCATTGGAAAGTCTCGGAACCCACCTCGGCGAGCGTGCCGGGGAACTGGACCGCATCGCCGGTGATATCGGCCGAGCCATCACGTCCGGGGGTGCCTGGACCGGCGACGCCGCGGACGCCGCGGTGATCTCATCACAGTTGCTCATCGATGCGGTTGGCGTTCAGGCTGATTCGTACCGCCGAGTGATTGCGTGCGCAGCCTGGGTGGTTCCGCAACTGCGCGTTCTGCATGCCGAACTCGCCGCGGCATACGCCTGGGCTGACGAACGCGGCCTCGTCATCGGAACAGACGGTGCACTCACCGAGGTGTCAGGTCCTGCCGGAGTTGCACCCGACGCAGACCGCAATGCATTACGGGCGAAACTCGATGCCCTGCTTCGTCGCGCGGAAGACCTCGCCGATGAAGCGGCATCGATGCTCTCGCGCGTCTTCTCGGACGAGGACTCGGCACCCGCAACGGAATTCGTCGATATCTCGACAAGATTCCCCGAGATCGGGCCTGTGCCCGGTCCCGGAACCGATCCGGAACAGGTCGCCGCCTGGTGGAACGGTCTCACCCCCTCCGAGCGCGCCGTGCTGCTCACCGAATACCCGGAACGGATCGGCGGTCTCGACGGAGTACCGGCCGAAGTCCGCGACCTCGCGAACCGTGCCCTGCTCGGAATCGAACGTGAACGATTGACAGGCGTTGCCCTGAAACTTCAAGACGAGCTGGCGGGCAATCTGTTCGGTGGTCTACTCTCCAACGCCGATGCGGGGCTCGAACAGACCCTGAACAAACTCGACGCACTCGATGCGATAGACCGCGCACTCACACTGGACGATCGCAGGTTGCTTGCACTCGACCTGTCCGGTCGCGAGGCGATGGCCGCGGTTGCGGTCGGCGACATCGATACCGCCGACCACATCGCAGTTTTCACCCCGGGCGCAGGATCGACCGTGCAAGGAAACCTCCACGGTTACGACCAGCAGGTGTCCGATCTGCGCGACGAAGCGCAACGAGAACTCGGGCGTGTCGACCGAGAATCCGAGTCCGTCGCAGCGGTCACCTGGATGAACTACCAGGCACCACATTTCGGTTGGGGCCTGGCATTCACCGAACGCAGTCCTGTCTCCGACCTGTCTGCGACGCTGGCCGCACCGCGCTTGGCGACGTTCCTCGACGGGCTCGACGCATCGCGCCCCGACTCGCCCCCGAACGTCACTGCGATCGGTCATTCGTACGGGGCACTCGTGACGAGTCTCGCGTTGCAGCACGGCGGGGAGGCCGACAGAGCGGTCTTCGTCGGCGCTGCCGGACTCGGTACCTCCGACGTCGACACACTCGGAATGGTCCCAGGGTCGATGTACTTGATCGAAGCGGACGAGGACCTCATCGCAGATACCGGAATCTTCGGCGGGGACCCCAGTCGAATCCCGGGTTTGACCCGTCTGTCCAGCGATGCGGGAGAAGACCCTTCGGGAGACCCGCGCACCGCTTCTGTAGGGCACAGCTCCTATCTGACGCCCGGTTCCATGAGTACCTACAACATCGCGGTCGTCGTCGCAGGCACCGCCGACGAACGGGGTGTCCGATGAGCGAGGTTCCTGTTCTCCGCGTATGCATTGCTGCGGCGGTGCTGCTGACAACGACCGGATGCGCGACAGCGAGCCCCCGCGCTGTCCCCGAGCCGGTCGCCGACGACAGCGGCGCCGCGGTCGAGTACTACCTCCAAGTCCAGCGCGACGTCATGGATGCACTCTCCGAGGAGTTCCCCGACCTCGAATTCTCCGAGAAGTACGCGCGCACCAACGCGGGGTGCACCCTCGCCGACGGCACATACGGGATGTCGGTGCATCTGCCCATTCAGGGGAGCTCGCAGCCTGTGCCCGTCGCCGATCTGCAGCGCGCCGCGGACCTGTTCGAACGCACCGCCGCCCGCGCGGGCTTCCACGGGCGCCAAGTCCTGCCGGCCGACACGGGCTTCTCGATGCGGATGTTCGCAGCCGACGGGTCCTACATCACCTTCGGCAGCTATGTGGCAGCGATCGTCGGACTGACCGTCGGGTGTTACCGGATCTGAGTGTCGAGTTCGGCTAGGCTCGTGCAGTCCGTGTCGATCTTGGCGAAGAGGCGGTGACGATGCGCCCTGTGCTCGGCGTAGCCGTCGATGACGGTGAAGTCTCCGCGGTTCTTGTCGACGCCGACGTTCCCCAGCTCGGCCCCTTCGATTCGCAGCGCTGGGCAGCCGAACCGGAAAGATCGGCGTCCGACGCCGTTGCGCGGGCCGTGACCTCGATGGCGCAGCGGGCCGAGAACGCATCGCTGACCGTCGGCACGATCGGCCTCGTCGAGTTACCGGGCGCTGCCGCCGACACCGATTCGGTCGCGAATGCCGTCCGCGCGGTGAGCGAGGCACCCGTCGAAGTGGTTCCACTCGACGCGGCACGTTTCGCATATCTGGCGGGCGCACCCGAACTCACCGGCACGCCTGTCCAGGCACTCCACACCCGTACCGGCGGTGTCGAGTCCGTGTCGATCGTCGACACCCGATCCCGGACGGTGCTCTCGTCGGTCGTGCGCGGCGACGACCCCACCGGCGTACCCGACACCCTGCCCGACACCGTGGACGAAGCGCTCGTCAGGGCCGGTGTCTCGCCGACAGCGCTGGTATTCCTCGACCTGCGCCCCGGCGACGCGGTGCCCGCCCGGGAACTCTCCACGATCCTCGGTGTTCCGTTCGTGACTCCGCACGGTGTGCAGTGGCACCGCGCGACGGGGGCCGCTCTTGTCGCCGCGCGTCGCAGTCGAGTGCAGCCCGCTCCTGCTGCGGCAGGTACGACGTCGATCCATCGAAACCTCGTCCTCCTGTTCGTCGTCGTCGCTCTCGTCGCGCTGCTCGGCGGGGGGCTGGCCCTCGCCATGGGCGGGTTCGAAGACCGGGGCGGTTCCGAGGGGCCGGGCGGGTCCGCGGAACGAAGCGAGGTGCTCGGCACCACCGACTCCGCGCCTGGAACGGACACCCCGAAACTGTGGGATCGGGACGCACCGCTCCCCGATCCCCGCAACGCGGGCACTCCGGACGATGCCGGCACTACTCGGACCCCGGCACCACCGGGCAGTGATCCGTGCGGCGCTGCGCAGCCGGCGTCGTGGCCCGCCCGCGGATCCGATCCCGCCCCGAGTCCGGCCCCGGAACCGACTCGGGAGCCGCCGCCGCCCTGCGACCCACCGGCCGACCCGGCGCCCTGACCACCGCCGGCCGGTCGCCCGGGATGATCGCTGCACAGCGGGGTGTTGGTATTCCACATGGATGTCGCGCTGTCGCTGCTGGACCGCTCCCGCACACGGGAGGGGCAGGACGACGCGTCCGCACTACGACAGACTCTGCACCGCGCGGAACTCGCTGAAGCAGCCGGATACCGACGGTTCTGGGTCGCAGAACATCATGCGGTACCGGGAGTGGCCTCCGGCGCCCCGGCCCTGCTGATCCAGGCCATCGCCGATCGGACGCGCCACATCCGGGTCGGGTCGGCCGGTGTGATGCTGCCCAACCATCAGCCGATCGTCGTCGCGGAACAATTCGCCATGCTCGAAGCCCTGCACCCCGGCCGGATCGACCTGGGTGTCGGGCGGTCCCTCGGCTTCACCGCGCCCATTCGCGAAGCCTTGCGCACAACCCGCGCCGAGCCGGACGACTTCGCCGCAGATATCGACGAACTGCGTGCCTACCTCGACGACACGGCGCCGGTATCGATCAGGCCACAGGTCGCGCAACCACCGCCGCTGTTCGTGCTCGGGACCGGCGCCGGCCTCCAGGTGGCAGCGCGCCTCGGGCTACCGGCCGTCGTCGCGGGCCCGATCCTGACGCAGGGGCCCGCACCGTTCGAACGTTATCGCGCCGACTATCGACCCAGCGCAGCAAATCCCGAGCCGTACTTGGTGATCGGCGCCGACATTCTCATAGCCGACAGCGAAGCGGATGCCGTGGATCTGTTGTTGCCGGAAGGGTGGGCGATGGCGCTCTCCCGCGAGCGTGGCTACTTCCCGCCGCTGATGCAGCTCGAGTCACTGCGCGACCTCCCCGTCACCGTGCGCCGGCAGCGGATCCTCGACGACACAGCTGCCTCGGCGATCGTCGGTACCGAGGACCAGGTCGCCGAACGGATCGAGAAACTCGTCGAGGAGACAGGCGCGGCCGAGGTGCTGAGTTCGGCATCCACCTTCGACGTCGATGCGCTCTACGCGTCCGATGCGCGGCTCGCGCGACTCTTCGGTGTGGGCGGGCCGAGTGCGGCCCCCGCAGCTCGCATCGCCTCCGCATCGGAGGCAACCATCACCTCCGCGAACCGCGTCCGGTAGTCGCCGAGATCGTCACCGACCGATCCCACTACCGCGACGACGGGCACCGAACCGCTGCGCGCCAGGACGGCCGAGATGATCTTTCCTGCGCGGGATTGTCCGTCGAGTCGTCCCTCACCGACCACCACGAGGTCGGCGGTTGCGAGCGACTCGTCGAATCCCACGACGTCGAGCACATAGTCGGCACCGGGCCGCAGTGTTGCGTCGACACCCGCCCACATGCCTCCCGAGAACCCGCCGGCAGCGCCTGTCCCATCCACTCTTCGTGGATCGCGAGGCAACGCCTCGGCGGCCTCGTGCAGTCGCCTCGTCAGGAGCTCGACGGTTGCGGGATCGGCGCCCTTCTGCGGGCCGAAGACCCGTGCGGCGTCGGTGTATCGGGTGGTGACATCCGTGAGTACGACGACGGAGGCGGAGTCGAGTCCACCGGCGTCGTCGATCGCGGCGAGCGCCCCGAGGCCACCGTCGGTGGTGGCAGATCCACCCGCGGCCACGACGATCTGTCGCGCGCCGCGCTTCGCCGCCGCGGCCATGATCATCCCGGTGCCGTACGTGTCTGCCGTAACGGCATCGCGAACACCGTTGTGCTCGGTGGTGATTCCACTGACCGTGGCGAGTTCGACGATGGCGGTGCCGTCGGAGGACAGACCGAAGAATCCGTGGCACGGCACCCGCCACGGGTTGACTGCGTCGACGACGACACGTTCGAGACCGAGCGGAACCGTGAGGACGTCGAGGGTTCCCTCACCGCCGTCGGCGAGGGGCATGCAGACCGTCTCGTGGCCTGCGGATACCGCTCCCGCGGCGATCGAGTCGGCCACCTCGGCAGCGGTGTAGGTGCCCTTGAAGCTGTCGGGTGCGATCAGGATCTTCACGCGCGGACGACCCACTCGAACGCCTCGGCCTCCGACCGCGCACCCTGCCGGGCCCGGGACCGATTGGGTTCGTCCAGTTCGGCGACGATGTTCTCGCCGAGCCGGACGATATCTGCGAACACCTCCGGTGAGAGCCACGACGGGCGGGTCGCGAAGAGCAGATCCTCGCTCGCGGTGTTGCCGCTTGCTCCGGGCGCGAACGGGCAACCGCCGAGTCCTCCCAGTGCCCCGTCGACGACGCTCGCACCCGCTTCGGCAGCGGCGAGGCTGTTCGCGACGCCCAGGCCCCACGTGTCGTGGCCGTGGTAGACGATCCGACGGTCCGGCGACTCCGCGCGGATACGCGAGACGAGCGCGCTGACCTGCTGCGGGACGGCTTGGCCGAGAGTGTCCGCGACCACGATGTCGGCTGAGCCGTCGGCCCGCGGGTCGCACGCGATCTCGAGGACGCGGTCGGGGTCGATGGGCCCGTCGAAGGGGCAGGTGAACGATGTCGCCAGACAAAGCTGGATGCTGCCGCCCGCGTCGTGGGCCAGTTCCACGGCGGCGGGCATCGCCGCGAGGCTGTCTTCGGTGTCGCGGCCGATGTTCGCGCGGTTGTGGGAATCGGACACCGAGAAGCAGTACTGAAACCGTCGTGCTCCTGTAGCGAGTGCCTTCTCCACGTGGCGTGGGGTGGCCACCCAGATCCAGCAGCGGTCCAGTTCTTCCTCGGTGAGCGCCGCGACCAGCTCGAGAGTGTTCGCCATCGGCGGCACCAGATCGGCGCGTGCCAGCGACCCGATTTCGAGCTCGGGTATCCCCGCGGCGACGAGAGCGCGCACGATCTCGACCTTGCGCTGTGTCGGGAGCAGTTTGCCGGTGAGCTGCAGTCCGTCGCGCAGCGTCACATCCCGCAGGATCACATCGTGCCCGCTCGGGGGTGTATCCACGTCGTGCCTCTCATTCCTCGCCTGTCGTGCCGAGTATCCTCGCGCCGCGATTGCTACACCAATTGGGGACACACCGCCCGGGTGTTGCCGATTTTGTGACAGGTGACACTATCGTTGCGACCTGGATGGGGACTTGCCGGAAGGTATTTGAGAAATGGGAGCGTTCTTCGGGAAAGCGTTGCTGTGGTGTGCGCTGCTGGCCGGGCTGATCGGATCCGGGATCGCCGTATACGCCTTGCACGTGAACTGGGCGGTGGGCTCGCTCATCGTCGCCTCGGTCGCGGGGCTCGTGCTATTACGTCTGCGTGCGGACGTGATGGAAGGAGAGCCCGGCGACGAAGCCCCCCACGACGCGGCGGTGACCTGACATCGACCCGGCGTCGCGGGGCACATCGCACGGGGCTCGATCACGGTTACGCGTCCGTGCGCTCGTCTGCGAGAGTGCGGTTCCGATCGGTATGCTGAGCGGTCGGGCGTCCTCACGGACGTCCCGCACGGAGGGACCCGCGACGGTTCCCGCAGGACGTCGAAGAGGAGCATCGGTTCGTGTCGCTGTGGTCACGTGCGTTCTCGGTCGAAGAACTCGACGACCGAACCTGGCTCGAGCTCATGCCCTGGCTCGATCGCTACGGCTCTGCGCGCACCGCGGCATTGACTGCGCTCGCACCGACACCGGCCTGGTGGGAATCGCAGTCACCGGCGCAGACCGCCGCCGAAACCCGGATCCCGGAGCTGTGCGCGGAGTTGTCCCGGATCTACGTCACCGACCACCCCGAACTGCGGTTCGCGGACGGGCTGATCCGCACCGTCGAGGTAGTCGTGGACGCTCTCGATCTCGGGATGTCGGCTGCGACGATCGTTGCGCGTCTACCGCATGCTCCCACCACCGCGGAGCTGTTCAGCCGCAGTCCCGCCGATCTGTTCGACGTACGCGGCGCCGACAGCGACGCAGTCTACGAAATCGTCTGCGCGGCTCTCGTACTCACGGTGCTTCGCGACCCTGCAACCCTCGTTCCCGAAGAATCGGCAGCACCTGTTCCTGCGCTTGCACTTCTCGTCGACGACCTCGCTGCCGTCGCCCGGTGGCAGACGCTGTGCGGACAGCGGGATCGACCGTTGCTCAGCGTCGGTCTCGGCGCGGGTGCTCCGGAAGAGATCCAGGAGGCGGTCGCACGCATCGGGGCGGTCGCCGCCCGAGATCTCCCGGTGGGGGTGCCTGCCGACCCGGTGGCCGAACTCGCCGACTATGTTGCGTCGTTGCCCGCCGCCGAACGCGAGACCTTGCGGCGTCGCATCCACGATGAGGGCGACGTCGATGTGTCCCAGCCGTCGACGTTCCCGTTCGGCACCGCGGCGGGTGACTTCCTGGCGGTGCTGCGCACCGACGTCCGACCGGTGGCCTCGTTCGACCGCATCGTGCGCGATCGCCCCGTGCTCGCGCAGGTGGTCCCGGGGTTCGACGCGCCGCTGTGGAAGGTCCTCGACCGGCTCGACGACCGCTGCACCGTCGCCGACGGATGGATCGCCGTGCCCGACCTCGCCGAAGCGCAGAAGCAGACCCGGGCGTTGCTCGGCGAGTTCGAATCCGCCAACGCAGTGGTGCAACCCGCAGAGGTCACAGCGATCTGGCACTTGCCCACCGACGAGTTCGAATCGTGGTTGACGCACTGCGGAGCCACCATGTTCGACGGCCGGATTCTCACACCCCAGGACACCGTCGCCGGGCGCGCTGCGCAGATCCTCGAGGTGGTCGGCGACCCGCTCTCCGTCGAAACGCTGGTCGCCCGCATGGACGCGAACATCGATATTCACAGCGTTGTCGAAGAACTCTCCGACGACGACCGGTTCACCGTCACCGAAGACGACGGACTGTGGGGCCTACTCGAATGGGAGACCGATCCTGTCACCGCCGTCGGGAGGCGCATCGCACGACTCGTCGACGGAGCGGCCGGCTCGATCGAGCTCGACAAGGTGGCCGAAGCGCTGGTCCAGCGGTTTTCGATCTCCGGTGCGTCCGCGCGGATATTCGCGGCGAGCGGGGATTTCGAAGTCGTCGACGAGTGTGTCCGCCGTCGGCGCCGCACCCATGTACCTGCACTGCCTCCGGAGCGCACCAAACGCCTGTACCGCCTGGACGAACACTGGCGACTGCGGATTCCCGTCACCCGCGACCACATGCGCGGCGCGGAGGTACCGATTCCGTCTGCCGTCGCGGGTATCGTCGGCTGCGATCCCGGTGCCGAGAAGGTGTTGAAGTCGAGGCTCGGCCCCCAGATCCTGCGGTGGACCGGCCCGATTCCGCAACTTGCGTCGGTGCGCCGGTACCTGGACGAGATCGGTATCGACGAGTACGGCGAGTTGTTCTTCGAGTTCCGCTCGGACGGCCGGTTCGACGTTCTGCCGCTGCGCACGTTCGCCTCGAATGCCGATCCGCTCCGTAAAGCACTTGCGCTCATCGGTTACACAACGCCGGAGGTCGTGCCCGAGGAGGGCATTGCGGCGGCGTTCGCGACGGCGATCGGGCTCACCGGTGAGACGCGCCCCCGCCGTATCCTCAGCGCCTACCGTGCGCGTCACGAAGCCGAGGTGGTCTCGCTGCTCGAGAGCGCGTGGGTACGGATACCCAGCGGCCAGGATCGTCCCGGGTCGTGAGGTGTGAGGCCGGGTGGTGCATCGGGGGTACCTCGTAGGACGATGGTGCACATGAACGACCTGCCGAATCCCGACTCTTCCGGCGTGATCCCTGCGGATGCGATCGTGCGTGCGCTGGCGGGTGCCATCGGATCGGTCGAAGCCGCGATCGTCCGGCTCAGAGGCGAGGATGCCGACCCCGACATCGTCGAGAAGGTCCTGGCGGCTGCCGGAGCCCCCGATCTCGGTGACGTCGTCGTCCACCACAATGCGCTGACACGTGCGATCGCGATCGCCGATCATCGTGGATCGCTTCCCGAGGAAGAATGGTCCGCGATCGCGGAACTCGGTCCGCTGCTGTCCGTCGCGGTCCAGCGGCTCCGCGCATACGCCGTGGCGCACCTCGACCGGGTCGAGTCCGAGATATCCCTCTCGGCGCACGTCGCGTTACTGCTCGACCTCGCCGACGAAGGTCGATTCGGGGAGGCCTTGCAACTGCTCGTGCTGGTCGAGGACGCCGAGACGATGTGGCAGCGTCTGAGCATCGAACGCGCCCGTACCGCTGAGCCGGACCGGCCGAGCGAAGTGCTCGATGCTGCACGCACCTTGCTCGCCGAGCACTTCGAGCAGGACGGAGAACTGCTCCGCCGGGGCCGTCGTGCACTCGCCCGTCTCGCCGAGGGCACCCCGCTCGACGTCGTCAGGCGTTTGTCCTCGCCCCGAACCACACGCACACTTGCCGGATTGCGAGACGACCTCGAAGACTTCCGTACTGCATGCCGTGCCGATGCGGCGGGATGGCTCGTCGACGAGGACCCTGAGATCGCCGACGCACTCGATTCGATCGACAGCCCGCTCAAATCGGTGGGCGGCGTCCTCGGCCGGGGCCTGGCGAAAGTGTCCGACGCGCGCCACCGCGGCGGAGGCGACGGCGCGGACGGTGACGACGGCGAATCCGAGAGGCCCGCCGTCGAACAGGATCAGGTGGCGGAGGCCGACACCTAGGGTGCGTATCTGCGTGGTCGTGCGCGCGGGACAGTAGTGGGGCCGATACCTCGGCCGTCCGGATGGAATGGACGCCGCCTCGCCGCTACCCTGGGTGTGATTTCATGGCTCTCGCCACTGCCGTTGTCCACGAACCATTTCCGTTGTCGCCCGCCCAGCGTGGGCTGTGGTTCGCTCAACAGCTTGCGCCCCAGGTGCCGATCTGCATCGCACAGTACGTCGACATCCGTGGGTCGCTCGACGTCGAGGTGTTCCGGCGGGTCTCGCTCGTCGCCGCGCACGAGTTCCAATCGGTGTTCCTCCGCGTTGTCGAGATCGACGGCGAGCCCCATCAGGTGGTCGCACCGCCTCCCGATGCCGAATCGGACGTGCACGATTTTCGTGCGGCGCCCGACCCGGCAGCGGCCGCACACAAGTGGATGGACCAGAACCACACTGCCGGAATCGATCTGAACGGAGGTCCGCTCGCCGAAGCCGCTCTGCTTCAGGTCGCGGACGACCGGTACTTCTGGTACACCCGCATCCACCACATCGCGCTCGACGGGCATGGCGCCGCGACCATGGTCGATCGGGTCGCCGAGTTGTACACCGCTGCGATCGAAAACCGCGAAGCCCCGATGAATCGCGCCGCTGACCTGCGCACCCTGCAACAGATCGACAATGAGTACCACGCCTCCAGCCGGCACCAGCAGGACCGCGCCCACTGGGCGGAGCGCCTCCATACGCGTTCGGCCGCAGTCACGCTCACCGGCAAGGTTGCAGCGCCCTCGGTCCGCAGCAGGGTCGTCCGTGCAGCGCTCACCGAGGAGACGGCCGATCGGCTGGGTGCGTCCGGATCCGACGCTGCCGCGCGGATCGTCGCGGCATTCGCGTGCCACCTCGCGCGTACCACGGGGCGAAAGGAAGTGCTGGTCGACATCCCCGTGTCCGCGCGCACCACCGCGGTGTTGCGACGGTCCGGAGGCATGCTCGCCAACGTCGTCCCCGTGCTCGCGTCGGTTCGCGCGGATGACACCGTGGGCACTCTCGTCGGCCGGATCCGGCTCGAACTCACCGGCGCGCTGCGGCACCAGCGAGGAAACGTCGAGGACATCCTTCGAGAGCTGGGCGCGGACGCCGCTGCCCGCAGGATCTCGTCGCCTGTCGTCAATGTGATGCTCTTCGACCGGGAATGGCGATTCGGGCCCGCCGTGGCCGACTTCCACATCCTCACCGCGGGGCCGGTGCCGGACATCATGGTCAATATCTACCGCTCCGGCCATCCGCCGCGGACGATCGTCGAGGTCCGCGCCAACCCCGGCCGCTACACCGACGACGAAGTCGAAGCACACCATGCGCGGCTCGTCGAGCTCATCGGTGCGTTCGTGTCCGCGTCGTCGGATACGCCGCTGACCGGCATCGGGGCGATCGACGTGCCCGGTGCTGTCCGCGGCGCAGCGGGGGAGCCCGGAATGACGATGCCCGAGGTCCTCGCGTCTGCCGTCGCCGCGAATCCGCTGGGTGTCGCGGTGCAGTGTGAGGACCGCACGATCACCTATGCCGAACTCGACGCTGCCTCGGACCGGATCGCCCACGCACTTCGAGTTTCGGGGGCAGGGCCGGAGACGGTCGTGGCCGTCGCGATCGCTCGGTCGATCGAATCGGTGGTGGCAGTGTGGTCGGTGGTCAAGAGCGGCGCAGCGTTCGTGCCCGTCGACCCCTCGTACCCCACCGAACGGATCGAACACATGCTCACCGATTCGGCTGTGGCGGTGGGCCTGACGACACCGGAGTTCCGCGCGTCGCTGCCGGACGGGGTTCGATGGCTCGAACTCCGGGACGGCTTACCCACCACGGAACTCACTGCGCCCGCACCTGTGGCGGTGCACGCCGACGCAGCGGCGTACCAGATCTACACATCCGGCTCGACCGGGATTCCCAAGGGCGTCACCGTCACCCATCGCGGCATCGCAGACCTGGTCGCCGAGCAGCGCGACCGCTTCGGTGGGCGCCTCGACGCCCGTGTCCTGCACTGCGCCTCTCCGAGCTTCGATGCGTCCGTGTTCGAAATCCTTTGGGCGACAGGGAGCGCGGCGCGGCTGGTCGTGGTGCCGGCTACCGTGATGGGCGGCGACGAACTCGGAGCGATTCTGCAGCGACACAATGTCACGCACGCCGTGCTCACGCCGACGGTGTTGTCGACGGTGCCGCGACTCCCGAGCTCCCTGCACACGCTGGCCGTGGCGGGCGAAGCCTGCCCGGACGAACTCGTCGAACGCCTGGCCCCCGGCCGCACTCTGATCAACGGCTACGGGCCCACGGAATCGACCGTCATGTCGAACGCCGCGACACTCGCTGCCGATGCGCCAGTGACGATCGGCGGACCGGTCCGCGGATCCACCGAAACCGTCCTGGACGACCACCTGCAACCTGTCCCCGTCGGGGTTGCCGGGGAACTCTACGTGGCGGGTCCGGCGCTCGCACGCTGCTACCGCAACCGCGAGGCGCTCACCGCGACACGGTTCGTCGCAGCACCCCACGGCGCACGCATGTACCGGACCGGCGACGTGGTGCGCTGGCGGCGACTGCCCGACGACACGCTCGTGCTCGACTACGTGGGCCGCTCCGACTTCCAGATCAAGATCCGGGGTATTCGGGTCGAACTCGGTGAGATCGACGCAGCGCTGCTCCGCCATCCCGGCGTTGCCGCGGCCGTGACGGTGGGGCGTCCCGATCCTTCCGGTGATGTCGTTCCGGTCTCGTACGTCGTTCCGACCGCGGGTGAGCCCGACGTTCGTGAGCTCACCGCGTACCTGCGCGGCTGCGTGCCGGCGCATCTGGTGCCTGCCGCGATCGTTCTGCTCGACGCGCTTCCGGTCACCCCCGTCGGGAAACTCGACCGCGACGCCCTCCCGGAACCTGTGTTCGGTATCGGGACCACCGAGTTCGTCGCACCGGTGGGATGCACCGAACGCGCGGTCGCGGAGGTGTTCGCCGAGGTCCTCGGTCTGGTGCAGGTGGGTCGTCACGACCATTTCTTCGACCTCGGGGGTAATTCGCTGAGCGCGACCCGCGCGGTCGCCCGGATCGATGCCGCGCTCGGTGTCCGGTTCGGGGTCCGCGACCTGTTCGGCGCACCGGTTGTCGCAGAACTCGCAGCCCGCGCAGACACCGTTGTGCCTGACACCGCTGTGCCTGACACCGAGACCGCCTCGGCCGTGCCCCGCCCCGAGCGAATCCCGCTCGCACCGGCTCAGCAGCGCATGTGGATCGTCAACCAGGTCGACACCGCGTCGCCCGTGTACAACGTTCCCATCGCGTTGCGCGTGACCGGTGAGCTCGATCTCGACGCACTGAACGCGGCCTTCGCGGACGTCGTCGCGCGACACGAACCGCTGCGCACCCGCTACCCGGTGTCGGATTCCGGCCCCTACCAGGAGGTTCTCGACCACGCGGCGTTCGATTTCACACCCGTGCCCGTACCCGGTGAAGACGGCATGCTCGACGCACTCCGCGAACTCGCGTCCGAGGGGTTCGACGTGAGCCGCGAAATTCCGGTGCGCGTTGCGCTGCTGCAGACCGGAGCAGCCGAGCACGTGGTGGTGTTGGTCGTGCACCACATCGCGGCCGACGGTGCGTCGACGCTGCCCCTCGCTCGCGACACGATGCTCGCCTACACCTCCCGGGCGCACGGGCACAGCCCCGAGTGGGCCCCGCTGCCCACGCGCTACACCGACCACGCGCTGCGGCAACTCGGACGACTCGGCGACGCCACCGATCCACAATCCTCAGTGTCGCGGCAGCTCGACTTCTGGCGGGAGACATTCGAAGGCGTCCCCGAACTCCTCGACCTTCCCGTCGACAGGCCCCGCCCCGCGCTGCGCACCCACCACGGCCGTACGGTGCCGTTCGAGATTCCCGCTGCACTGGCCTCGGGTGCTGCCCGCCTGGCCCGCGCGCACGACACGACGTTGTTCATGGTGATGCATGCGGCATTCGCGGTCCTGCTCGAACGCCTCACCGGGGCGACGACATCGGCTGTCGGCACTCCCGTGGCCGGCCGGGGCGCGGCCGAACTCGATGACATGGTCGGGATGTTCGTCAACACCGTCGTGCTCCGCTCCGACATCGATGCGACTGCGTCGTTCCACGAACTCCTCGACCGCACCCGCGACCGAGACCTCGATGCCTTCGACCACGCGGACGTGCCGTTCGACCAGGTCGTGAAGGCCGTCGATCCCGCACGATCGACCTCGTACACCCCGCTGTTCCAGGTGCTACTCGAGTTCCGAAATATTTCACCCACACGCGTCGAACTGCCCGGCCTCCTGATCGACACTGTCGACGCGGCGCCGCCGGTTGCCAAATGCGATCTCTACCTCGCGGTGGAGGAACCGCGGGACGGAGGTGCGATGACAGCCGAGTTCGGGTACGCCACCGATATTTTCGACGAGCCGACAGTGCAGCGATTCGCCGCGGAGTTCACGCGAGTCCTGGACGCGGTCGTCACTCGGCCTGGCCGGGAGGTCGGCGCGATCGACATCCTGGACTCGGCCGAACGCGCCGATCTCGTACCGGTCTCGGGCGGCCGGAGGGAACCCGCGCTCACCCTCCCTCGACTGCTGGAGCGTGGTGCGACCATCGGGGGCGACGACGTCGCGGTGGTATGTGGCGACGACCACCTCACCTATCTCGACCTCGACTCGCGTTCGAATCGTCTGGCGCGCAGACTGATCGAACTCGGAGCCGGTCCCGAAACTGTAGTTGCCGTCGCGTTGACACGCTCGGCCCGGTCGGTGCTGGCGCTGTGGGCGGTCGCGAAGACCGGCGCTGCCTTCGTTGCGGTCGATCCGAAGTACCCGGCCGCGCGGATCGCGCACATGATCGAGGATTCCGACGTGACGATCGGCGTCACCGTCGAGAACGTACACGGGGACCTGCCGCCCCGACGATGGGTGCTGCTCGACGACCCCGCCGAAAGTGACGCGATCGCATCCTGTTCCGACCGGGCGATCGCCGATTCCGACCGTCGTGCACCGCTGCGCCCCCAGCACGCGGCCTACGTCGTCTACACCTCGGGATCGACAGGAACTCCCAAAGGTGTCGTGGTCACCCACATGGGTCTTGCGGGGTTCGTCGAGGAGCAGTGCGCGCGGTTCGCACTCGGGCCGGGATCGCGAATCCTGCACTTCGCCTCCCCGAGTTTCGACGCGGCGATCCTCGAGCAACTCTGGGCGTTCGGGTCGGGCGGATGCCTTGTCGTCGCATCTCCCACCGTCTACGGCGGCACCGAACTCACCGATCTACTTGCCCGAGAACGGGTCACGCATGTCGCATTGACACCGTCGGTGCTCGCGACCGTCGACCCCACCGGACTCGAGGATCTGGGCACGGTCGTCGTCGGGGGAGAAGTGTGCCCGCCCGAACTCGTGGCCCAGTGGGCACCGGGACGCGACATGATCAACACCTACGGTCCGGCCGAGAGCACGATCCAGACCAACGCGGGTTCACCCCTCGTCGTGGATGGTCTCGTCGAACTGGGTGGTCCCATCCGCGGAATCACCGAACTCGTCCTCGATCATCGGCTTCGACCCGTCCCCACCGGCGTGGTGGGGGAGTTGTACGTGAGCGGCCCAGCTGTGGCACGCGGTTACCGCAACCGACGCGCAGGAACGGCGTCCCGGTTCGTTGCCGATCCCTGCGGCGAACCGGGGGAGCGGATGTACCGCACAGGCGACCTCGTGCGGTGGCGCCGTTCGGTCGACGGCGAACTCACCCTCGACTACGTCGGCCGAAGTGACCTGCAAGTCAAGGTCCGCGGATTCCGTATCGAACCCGGCGAGATCGAATCGGTGCTGAACGATGCCCCTGGGGTGGCCCGGGCGGTGGTCTCCGTTCGCCGCGACCGACTCGATGGATATGTCGTCGCAGTTCCCGGCGGGCACCTCGTTGCCGATGACGTCCGCGTTCATGCCCAAGCCCGCCTCGCCCCTCACATGGTGCCCGCGACTCTCACCGTGCTCGATACGCTCCCCGTCACTCCCAACGGCAAACTGGACCGGGCGGCATTGCCGACTCCCGACTCGAACGCGGGTCGCCGCGTGTATCGGGCGCCACGCGATGCCGCGGAGCGCATCGTGGTCACCGCTTTCGCAGCCGACCTCGGCACCCCGCGAGTCGGGATCGACGACGACTATTTCGCCCTCGGCGGCACATCGCTCGGTGCGACGGCCGTGGTGGCGTCACTGTCGGAGTCGTTCGGACGCCCCGTGCCGGTGCAGTGGCTCTTCACGCATTCCACCGCGGGTTCTCTGGCGCGGCGCGTCGCCGACTCGCAGACGGACGACGACTCGTTCGACGCAGTGCTGCCGTTGCGTGCGAGCGGGGCGGGCGAGCCGCTGTTCTGTGTCCATCCCGCAGTGGGCACCGCCTGGTGCTTCGCGGGACTCGCACGACGCATCGACGACCGGCCCGTGTACGGGCTGCAGTCGCCGCTGCTGACCCGTCCGGGGTACGTCACCGGCACGCTCGCGGAGCTCGCGGCCGTCCACGTCGAGAGCATCCGAACGGTGCAACCGCACGGCCCGTACCACCTGCTCGGCTACTCGGTAGGTGGGCAGATCGCCCACGAGATCGCGGCGCAGCTCACGGCAGGGGGAGAACTCGTTGCGACGCTCACGATGCTCGACACCCACCTGCCGGACGCGGCGTCCCCCGCGCCCACCGCCGAGATCGTCGACTCCGAAGTCGAGGCGGTGGTTCCCGCCGGGACTGCCGACGCGGCTCGGCGCGAGGCCCTGCACCGTGGTTTTGCGCACACGGTGGCCCTCGCCACCGCGCACCGCCCGGCCGGTCCGCTCGTCACCGACCTCGTGTTCTTCGAATCCGCCGATGCCCTGGCCGTTCGGATGCCCGACCCCGTCGCGGTCTGGCGACCCCACATCGACGGGGTCATCGAGACCCACCACCTCGACGTCACACACCGGGACATGACCGGCACGCGGGCGCTCGATCAGATCACCCCGGTCCTGTTGGACCATCTCAGGAAGGGCCAGCGATGACCGACCAGACCAGTGTTCTCCGTGGCCGCCGATCCGGCATCGAGCCGGTGAGCGTATTCGACGACGTTCGCGACGACGAACATCCCCGTACCGGGGAGTTACGTCGCTGGGCGGTCGATTTCCTGTGCAGCCCGCACGACGATCTGGGGCGGAGCGGGCCGGTCTGCCCGTTCGCCGCGCCGTCGATAGGACGGGGACTGTTCTACGCGGTCTTCGTCCCGGGCGCCGTCGACGCGCAGCGCATTCGGGACATCGCCGACGACCTCGCCGAGCTCTTTCCGCACTTCTCGCCTGTCGCCGGACCGGACGCGGCGCTCAGGTCGCTCGTTGCGGTGTTCCCCGACGTCACCGACTACGACGTGATCGAGCTCGTGCAGAACGAGCGAAAGTCGGACTTCGTGCTGGCGGGGTTGATGCTCGGCCAGTTCTACCCGGGGTGCACGGTCTCCGGGCTGCGGAACAGCGCCTTCCGGGCGCTCGACGCCCCACTGCCGATGCTCGCCGTCCGGCACATGGTGGGCTCGGATTTTCCGTTCCTGGCCTCGCAGCGTGAATGGATCCTCGCGTATCTGAAGAAGTTCGCCGCGAGCGTGCCGTCGGTGGTGCGATCCGACATTGCCGATCGGGTCGTGACGTAGTCGATCTAACGTGAGCGTATGGCCCGTTCCGAGGATGTTCCCGCCTACACGATCCGCCAGCTGGCGGCGTTCGTCGCCGTTGCCGATTGGGGAACCATCACCGCAGCTGCGGACGCGCTCCGCATGTCGCATTCGGCGGTGTCCGCCGCCGTCAACGATCTCGAACGAGCGCTCGACGTTAAGTTGCTCGTACGTCAGCGAGCGCGCGGAGTGCGCCTCACTCCGACCGGGCACGCAGTCCTCGAGCGAGCCAAGACGGTGTTGCATTTCGCCGCGGAACTCGAAAACGACGCCCATTCCGAGGCGGGCTCCGTAGCGGGACCGGTCGCGGTCGGCTGCTATCCGTCACTCGGGCCTACGCTGCTGCCGTCGTTGATCACCGGGTTCACCGAGGCTCACCCGCGAGCGCGTGTCGACTTCCGGGAGGACACACAGAACCGGCTGCGGGCGCAGCTCGACTCGCGTGACCTCGACGTGGCGTTCATGTACGACCTCGACCTCGAGCCCGGGCTGGAGTCCGCCGTCCTCGACTCCATGGAGCCGATGTTGCTGCTGCCCGCCGACCACCCGGCGGCGCTGTCGGGGGCTCCGGTGCGGCTGACGGATCTCGCCCACGAACCGATGGTGATGCTCGACGCGCCGCCGAGTTCGGGTCACGCGGTGAGTGTGTGCGCCGAGGCAGGTTTCTCGCCGGTGGTCGCATACCGAACCCAGAACTACGAGACGTGCCGCGCGTTCGTGGGTCGGGGATTGGGGTGGTCGCTGTTGCTTCAGCGTCCCTCCCTGGACGTGACCTACGAGGGCCTTCCGATCGCGGTACGACCCTTCGCGGAGCCGAAACCGGATCCTGTCGATGTCGTGCTCGCGTGGCGGAAAGATGCGCTTCCCAGTCGGGTGGCGCAAACTTTTGTTCACTTCGTGGTCGCAGCCCGTCAAGGTGCAAGCGCGTCATGAGCTGCACGAATGCGCCCAATGACGGTTTTTCGGGGATAGATCCCCGACTTTATCCGCTTTTCAAATGAATGTGACCGCCCTCATGATGGCTGTACCGCGTCCGAACGCTCGTTAATCGGATCCGTTCCAGTTCACTTCGCCGAAGGGCACCCGTACTCATGACCGTTCTTGACTCGACGCCTCAGACGTCGGCAAAAGCGGCGCGCAAAGCCGCGCTCGGCAGCTTCGTCGGCACCGCCATCGAGTGGTACGACTTCTTCATCTACGGCACCGCAGCGGCGCTGGTCCTAGGACCTCAGTTCTTCCCGGGTTCGTCGGATGTCGCGGGCACCCTCGCAGCGTTCGCGACGCTCGCCGTCGGCTTCATCGCCCGCCCCATCGGCGGCGTGGTGATGGGTCACTTCGGTGACAAGATCGGCCGCAAGTCGATGCTCGTTACGTCGCTGCTCCTCATGGGCTTCGCGACTGTGGCCATCGGCCTGCTGCCGAACTACGCCGCCATCGGCGTGGCTGCTCCGATCCTCCTCGTTGCTCTGCGCTTCATCCAGGGCCTCGGCGTTGGCGGTGAATGGGGCGGTGCAGTGCTCGTCGCGACCGAGAACGCCCCCGCAGGCAAACGTGGCCTGTACGGAGCGGCGCCCCAGCTGGGTGTGCCCGCAGGTGTGCTGATCGCGAACCTCGTCTACCTTCCGTTGACCGCGCTCCTCAGCGAAGACGCCTTCAACTCGTGGGGCTGGCGCGTGCCGTTCCTCATGTCGGCGGTCCTCGTCATCGTGGCCATGTGGATTCGTCTCGGGCTCGAGGAGAGCGCCGAATTCAAGGCGGCCAAGGAAGCTCCCGCCGAGGTCGAAGAGAAGATGCCGATCCTCGAGGTGCTCACCAAGCACTGGAAGACCGTGCTCCTGGCCGGTGGCACGTTCATCGCCACCAACGGCATCGCGTACGCCTACATGGTCTACGTGCTCAAGTACGGCGAAACCGAACTCGGCTACAGCAAGACCGCGATGCTGGCACTGCTCATCGCATCCTGCCCGTTCTGGATGGCCGGCATGGCCTACAGCGCCTGGCGTTCCGACCTCGTCGGCCGCCGCACCATCTACATCAAGGCATCGGCCGCGCTCGTCGTCGCCGCAGCCCTGTTCTTCCCACTGATGGACACCGCGATCCTGCCGGTGATGTTGCTGTCCATGATCGCACTGGGTTTCACCCTCGGCTGCTGCGCCGGACCCCAGTCAGCGCTGTTCGCGGAACTGTTCCCCGCCAAGATCCGCTACAGCGGTGCGTCCCTCGGCTACCAGGTCGGTGCCATCCTCGGCGGCGGTCTCGCCCCGATGATCGCGACCTCGCTGTTCGCCGCGACCGGCACCTCGATGTCCATCACCGGCTACTTCGTGCTGATCGCCCTGGTCAGCCTCATGAGCATCCTGCTCCTGCGTGTGCCCTCCGCAGGCACCGGCACCGAGCAGGCACAGTCCCCCTCGCAGGAAGGTGTCTGACCCATGTCGACCTACTACCAGCCTCCCAAGTACCCCGCATCGACGTTCGAGTCGATGATGCCGTCCGACGAGACGCTCCCCGTCGTCGTCGTGGGTGCCGGACCGGTCGGCATGGCCACCGCACTCGGACTCGCACAGCGCGGTATCCCCGTCACAATTATCGAAGCCGCCGACCAGGTGTCCTTCGGTAGCCGCGCGATCTGCATCTCCCGACACAGCCTCGAAGCCGCTGCGCGTCTCGGCTTCGGTGCCGAACTCGACAAGATCGTGCTTCCGTGGGCCGGCGGCCGTAGCTTCTACCGCGACCAGCAGGTCCTGCACTTCCAGATGCCGCAGCGAGACTTCGACGTGCGTCCGCCCATGATCAACGTCTCCCAGTCGGAGTTCGAACAGATCATGGTCGACACCATCGAGCAGAATCCGCTCATCACCCTGTACTGGCAGGCATCGATCGCGGGCATTCTTCGCGGTGATGACGAAGTCACCCTCGAAGTCGACACCGCCGACGGCAAGCGCCATCTGCGCGCCCGGTACGTCGTCGCGGCCGACGGCGGTCGCAGCCGCATGCGTGAACTCGCAGGCCTGCGCCTGCAGGGCACCAGCTACGAAGGCCGCTACGTCATCGCCGACATCCACTGGGAATCGGCTCTGCCCGCCGAGCGCATGGTGTGGTTCGACCCGCCGAGCAACCCCGGTTCGACGATCATCATGCACAAGCAGCCCGGCGACATCTGGCGCATCGACTACCAACTCGACCCGTCCGAGGATGCCGAGATCGAGACCCAGGAAGACGCCATCCGGGCTCGCATCGCCAAGCACCTCGACTGGCTGCAGAACGACCTGCCGTGGACCCTCGAGTGGAAGGGCTTCTACAGTGCCCGCGCACTCGCCCTCGACGAGTTCGCCCACGACCGGATCCTGTTCGCCGGGGACGCAGCACATCTCGTTCCGATCTTCGGTGTGCGCGGCCTGAACTCCGGCATGGAGGACGCTGAGACCCTCGCGTGGCAGCTCGCGGCCGTGATCCATGGCAACGCCGACGCCGCCCTGCTTCAGGCGTACTCGTCCGAGCGCCACAACGCGTGGGAGCAGAATGTGGCCAACGCAGGCAAGTCCACCCTCATCATGAGCCCGGGCAGCCACGGATACCGCACCACGCGCGACGCAGTCCTCGCGCTTGCGGTCGGTCGCCCCGAGTTCGGTCACCTGATCAACCCGCGTCAGTCCAGTGCCACCCACGCGCGACTGTCGCCGCTGACGTGGCCGGTGGCTCCGGGGACCGAAGGTGTGCTGCCAGGTGACCCGGTCGAAGACCGCCGCGTGCGTATCGGCGGGGCCGACACCTCACTCAACGTCGCTCGCGGCACCGGTTTCGCGGTGCTCGGCTTCGGGCTCGACGATGCGGACAGCGCCGCGCTCGTCGCGGCCACCACCGAGCTCGGAGCAGCGCTGTCGCCCGAGAGCGTCCGCGCACTCGCAGTCGACAGTGCCGAGGTGGACGGCGTGACCGTACTCGACGCTGCCGACCTGGCCGACGCGCTCGGCGCGAAGGCCGGCGACACCTTCGTGATCCGTCCAGACGGTCTTCTGCTGTGCCGTGTGCCTGTTGCAGGCCTGTCGGGTGTCGCAGACGCGTTGCGCTCCGGCGCTGCTCCGTCCGGCGACGCGTTGCCTGCCCGTCCGGCCGAGCAGGTCACCGGCGACGAGCAGCGTCGTGAGAACGTGTGGCTGGGCCTGTCGACTGCGCTCGACCAGGTCGACGAGAGCGATCGTGAAGGTTTCCTCACGCGTCTCGCCCTGATGCTCGGTTCGCAGGTCGACCACCGGCAGTTCGAGGAGGCCATCGCGGCTGCCTCGGACACCTCCCCGGTGCGGGTCGACGAGCTCGCGCCGCAGGTCTGACACCCGCTGCACTTCGGCCGAATGTCACCTTCATGCAGTTCGATTGGATGAGGGTGACATTCGGCCGTCTCGTGGGTCGGCCGGATCCACCAGGCCCGTCCGGAAGGCGACCGCGACGAGGTTGGCACGATCGCGCGCGGCGAGCTTGGCGAGTATCCGTGTCACGTGGGTGCGGACCGTTGCCGGACTGATCACCAGCTTGCTCCCGATTTCGTCGTTCGACAGACCCAGCCCGACCTCGGCGAGGATTTCGCGTTCCCGTGCGGTGAGTCCGTCCAGTTGCCCGGTGTCGAGAGTGGCCGGGCTGCGCGCCGCCGCCTCCATCACGCGGTGAGTGACCGTCGGCGACAGCATCGCATCCCCGCCCGCGACTGTGCGGATCGCCGCGCGGAGATCATCCGGTGCCGTGTTCTTGACGAGGAAGCCCACTGCTCCTGCGCGGATGGCCGCGAGCACGTTGTCGTCGGTATCGAAGGTCGTGAGAACCACGACGCGAACGTCCGACAGCGCAGGGTCGCCGACGATCCGGCGGGTCGCGGCGATTCCGTCAGTTCCCGGCATGCGAATGTCCATCAACACCACGTCGGGTGACGTCTCGGAGACGACGCGAACGCCGGCGTCGCCATCCGCCGCCGTCCCGACGACTGCGATGTCGTCGGTGCGGTCGAGGAGCACCTGGAGGCCTTCCCGCACGAGTTCCTGATCGTCGACGAGCACCACTCGGATCACGGGTGTCCTCCATGTGGGATCCGTGCGTCCACGACGAAGCCTCCGCCTTCTACCGGGTGGGCCTCGACCGACCCGCCCAGCAGGCCGGCCCGCTCACGCATGCCGGCCAATCCCCATCCCTCGGTCGCACTACCCGAGACGCCGCGACCGTTGTCGTGGATCGACACCTGCACGACGTCGTTGGAATAGTTCACGGCAACAACAGCTTCGGTGGCATCGGCGTGGCGCAGAACATTGCTCAGCGCTTCCTGCACGATGCGGTAGGCAGTTGCGCCGACGACGGCAGGAACCGGTACAGCAGTACCGTGGATCTCGATGCGGACGGCAACACCTGCTTCGGAAACGGTGTCGACCAGGCGTTGCAGATCCCCCAACCCCGCGGTCGGTGCGCGGTCGCCTTCGGATGGAGTGCCTGCAGGGGAACGGAGTGCCACGACGGTGGCGTGCAACTCGGTGACTGTTCGCGTACACGCCTCGCGCACCGACGTCAGCGACCGCCGCGCGAGCGGAGGATCGTCCTTCATCGTTTCGATGGCCACATCGGTGTGGAGCGCGATCACGGTGATGGTATGGGCGAGCAGGTCGTGCAGATCACGTGCGATGAGGAGGCGCTCGTCCTCGACGCGGCGTGTCGCTTCCCGTTCTCGTTCGAGCTCCGCGGCACGCTCTCCACGTTCCATTTCTTCCCGAAGTGTGCGGCGTGAACGGACGCTGTCGCCGAGTGCGATCACTGCCGCCAGAAGTCCCGTGGACCCTGCCAGTTCGAAGCCGAGCAGGTAGCGCAGCTCGTCTCCTTGCCCGACGCGCACGACGGTCGAGAGCAGGACGAGAGCACCTGCGATGACGGTTGCCCACCGCAGGTGTCCCCGCTCCGCGGCGGAATACAACGGTATTGCGAGCGGAAGTGCCAATCCGATCGGCGGGAAAGACAGCGCGTAGTACGTCACGAACATCACGGCGGTCAATACCAGCGCCTCGACCGGACGACGGCGGCGGAACAGCACCGGACCGGCGAACGACGCAGCGAACAGGTACGCGAGCAGGGACGGGCCGGTCGAATCGTCTCCGAGATCTGCCGCGATTGCGACGCTGATGATCATCCACACCGTGATTGCGAGGGTGGCGTCGATGATGAGTTCTCGGCGGACAGTGCTTTCAACTGGGTCCATGGTGCGCACGGAGATTGTCGTCGCCTTTCTCCCGGGCGTGTATCCGACGGCAGACCTGAGTCGGCAACCATGCGAGGACACCGACGATCGCTCCTACGACGGCGCCTGTCGCCACGCTGCTGATGACGGCGAAGCCCCGCATGATCACCGACTCCACCCAGGTCGGCATCACATCGGCGAGACTACCGCCCATCACGGGTGCGTTCGGCCCGAATGCTGCGTCCCACATCACCTGGTGTCCGACAGCGACGAAGATCCCGTAAGCGAGACCGATCCGAAGCGCTGTGCGGAAGGGCCGGGGAGTCCGCTTCGCAAGCAGGACGGCGAGCCAGATGGCGGGTGGAGCGAATACGAGTACTGCATTCACGCCAGGCCCGGCGATCCCGAGGTCGTGCGCGACGACCCGCGGTACCCCCAGCATGGCAAGGCCGACGATCGTCATCCGATGCATGCCGGGATTCGGATGTGCGGCGGATGTCACGATGCGACCTCGGCCTCGGGCCGCGCAGGTTCGCCGGCGCGCGCGGTGAGCACCCGGAACAGCGCGACGAATGCGAGCGTCGCGGTGACAGCGCTCATCGCCAGTCGGACCCAGTGCCCCATCTCGAACTCGAATGCGGTCCGGCGTAGCGTTTCGGCGGAATGCAGGGCAGGGCCCTCGTCGAACATGATCGTGTTCCGAGGCCAGAAATAGAGTGCGGAGAAGGCGAACTCGCCGACAACCAGCGTAGCGAGGCTTGCTGCCGCCCACGGTCGCGCCTCACTGTGACGACGAAGAAGGAACAACGTCACCATCGAGAGAGCAACCGTGATCGCGCCGAGCGGTGGGAAGAAATCCGAGGGGCCCGTCTGCGAGAAGAACTCGACGGACAGTTCGAGGGATGCAGGAGGGTCGTGAAAGATGTTGGGATAGAGGATGATCGTTTCGGCGAGAATCCCCCCGAACGCAATGAGCGTGACCCAACTGTAGGCCACAGTGATCGCGGTCCGAATCGGGAAGGAATGCGGCGGCAACATGCCGTCGACGCTAGTTTCCGGGCTCGCCGCCGTCGTCCGATCAGCTGCGTGGGTTTCCGTACGACTTCCGACGTACGGAGTGCTACTCGAGCGCGTCGAGCGCCTCCGCGATCGGTGTGTCGCCGTTGTTGAATTCGATCATGCGACCCGCAGTCTCGGGGCGCTCGAGCACCGCCGCGACGACGGCAGCGACATCGGCGCGTGACACCTGCCCCTTGTCGCGCGCACCCTGCCCGGCGACCTCGACTCGTCCGGTCGGCGGATCCAGCGTGAGGGCGCTCGGCCCCAGGATCGTCCATTCGAGGTCGGTGCCGCGCAGATGCGCATCGGCGGCGGCCTTCGCCTCCGCGTAGGGGTAGAAGCTGTTGTCCTCGGGCACTCCGTGGTCCGTGCGCGCTCCGAAGTACGACACCATCACGTACCGGCGCACACCGGCTTCCTGCGCGGCCGTCATCGATGAGATCGCCGCGTCGCGGTCCACGGCGTAGGTGCGGGCCGGGTTCCCGCCACCGGCGCCCGCCGACCACACCACCGCGTCATGACCCTGCAACAGTTCGGTCAGCGCCGTGATGTCGAGTTGTTCGACGTCGGCCACCACCGGCGTGCCGCCTGCGGCTCGCACGTCGTCGGCGTGGTCCGGATTGCGAATGAACGCACTGGTCTCGTGGCCGGCTTCGGCGAGCAGCTGCTCGAGGTGCAGCGCGACCTTGCCGTGTCCGCCGAAGAGTGCGATGCGTGCCATGTCGAGTGCTCCTTGTGTCCGGGGATCGGGTGCGTCTCCCAGCATGCCTTCCTTCCGATATCCGCGCGCGAAGAAGGCGGGCAGGCTCGGGACGCTTCAGACGGTGCTGCTCCGGCGACGGCGACCTCGAGGGGACGGAGTGTGTGCAGACAGTGACGTGGCAGCGCTCGACTTCGGCGCATGCGGACTGTGTTCGGAGGACGCAGGCTGTCCGGGCGCGGAGCCGAGTAGTACCGACATCATCACCGCATGGATCCGTGGCGCCTGTTGCCGCACGGCGTTGGGGCCGAGGAACACACCCAGATCGGGAACGAGGTTGAGCGCTGCGTACAGGAGGAAGCGTGATTCGACGCTCGAGAGTTCGGGGCGTACCTCGTTGAGGAGGGTGGCCCACTGTTCGACGTCGAGTCGCTGGCGCATCCGTAGATCTGCCCGCGGTCCGGGAGGCACATTGATCAGCTCCGCAAAATACACGGACATCAACTCCCGCTGCGAGATGCAGAGTTCGATATACACCGCGGCAAGTGCTTCGAGGCCGTCTCGTGGGCTCGAGGTCTGCTGAAGTGCCGACTCGATCGAGGTCTCGAGACGGTCGATCGCGCGGTAGAAAGCGGCTGCGAGGATATCGGCCTTCGACGGGAAGTATCGGTAGACGCCCGACGCGGGCAGGCCTACGGTCGAGGCGATCTCCTCCACTCCGATTTCCGCGTATCCCTCCCGATGGAAGAGTTCGATCGCCGATTGCAGAAGATCCTCGCGCATGTTGTTCGCCGACGGCCGGTGGCTGACAGCGGTGGGTATCGACGAAATAGGTTCTTCCGAAGAGAGATCCGCCCGGGACAGTGCCATACATGCATCGACGAGGATGTGCTCGATGCGGCGCGGCGCCAGAGTGAGGCTGTGCGCAGTGATACTGCCGATTGCGCTGAGCATCGCGGCAACGAGCACGAACGTGTCCGTGCTGGAAATACCCGGGCGGATGAGGCTCACACATTCGCCGATCCTGCGGTTGACCTCCCATGCCCGCCGACGGATAGGAGAGCGATCCTCTGGTCGTAGGTACCGGCGTTCCCAGCGGTAGATACCTGCGGTGCGCCGGTTGGCGATCGTGGTGCCGATGATGGCGCAGAGATGCGAGCGGAGTTCGTCCGCGGGCGATTCGACGTGACCCGTCGGTGAGCTCTCCAGGGCTGTCTCCAGGGCGTCCAGAAGTATGAGAGCAGAGTTGCGGAAGAGTGCGTACTTCCCCGGAAAGTGCCGGTACAGAGCGGATTTGGTGATTCCCACCTCCTCGGCGATGTCTTCGACGCTCACGCCGTGGTAGCCACGTTCGCTGAAGGCGATCGCGGCCGCGGTGGCGATCTGGTCTCGCCGGTTCTTCGGCCGCGATCTGCGCTCGGCCTGAGTGGAGGGAGTCTTGCCGACCACGCGCACCTACTTCTGTTGCTCGGGCTGCCCTGGCTGCGATGCGGCGGGCATCTCTCTTCGGGCGAGCATACGCTGCTTCCGCCGGTGAACCATCATGCACATGTGAACCATTGTTTGCTGTCATATGTGTGCAGAAAAGCGAGAATGGCAGAATAACCCTAGGTCAGGGAGGGGTTGTGGTTCTCGTACTCGATGGATGCCCCTTCGGAATGACCGTTCACAAAACTCTATTGTTTCGACTGCGGCGGTGGTAGCGTTCCCGGCGAGCACCCTGCGTCGAGGTGCTTTCCGCGATCCGGATCCTTGTCCCTACTGATTGCTGGAGGCCCGTCCGGTGTTCGACACTGCACGCAGGGTTCTGTCCTACGAGATGTCCGTAGCCGAATTCATCGGTCTGGTCATTCTGATTGCCATTCCGTACGGCTTGATCGGGGTGATCTGGACTCTCACCCACACCTCGCACCTTGCGGATATGGAAGGTGTCGATCTGGTGATCTCGTTCCTGGGTTCGATCGTGTGCTGGCCCGTTCTGGCGTTCTCCGACGTGTGCATGACGTGAACCGCGAACCCGCCGTGCGTTCAGGGGGCGCGGTTCACTCGTTGTACCGCTGTTCTCCTGTGGCTCGCAACCGCATCTCTTATTCGTTCGGCATCTGCGAGTGATGGGCAGCGGACGAGAGTAGAACAGGCTGTACTCGAGCATATTTCGATGCCCGATCTGCAGTGCTGTGCGGAGGCGCGGGGCGTAGGACGACAGGATCCAGCACTCAGAATGGGTGTTCACTTGAGCCTTGTCGGCCGGAGACTTGTGTGCCACACTTCACCGCATATCGAAGACTGTTTCCGGTGGTGCTGCCGATGGGCTCGGTTACCGGATGGGGGTGATCCGCGTGTGCGGAGAACGGTTGTGGGGGTGCGAAATGAAGGGATTCAGTAGATGACCTACGAGCTGCCTGCATCGCGCGGTCCGGTTCGCGACGTCGCGACCGAGGGGGGATTCCTGATCGGATTCGCCGTGCAGTCGCTGGTCGTGCTGATGGTTGCCATCATCCGACGACGGCTGTCGCTACACGAAACTGTCACGCAGACCCTGTTCATCGGACGGGTGTGCACCGGACCGTCTCTGCTGCTGATGATTCCGGTCGGGGTGTTCATTGCTGTGTCGGTCGGCGAACTCGCCGGACGGATCGGGGCCGGTGGTTACTCGGGCGCGGTCGTCGCTTTCATCATCGTCGGCCAGGCATCGGCGCTCGTGTGTGCACTCATGCTCGCGGGTGTCGCCGGATCGGCGATCTGCACAGATCTCGGGTCACGCAAGATCCGCGAAGAGATCGACGCGATGGAAGTAATGGGCCTCGACGTCCTCGAACGCCTCGTGGCGCCGCGACTCGTCGGTGCCGTCGTGGTGTCCCTCGCGCTGTGTTCGATGGTGACGCTCGGTGGTGTCGCCGCATGCTGGCTGTACCACATCTATGTGCAGCACCTACCCGCCGGAACATTCATGGCGACATTCTCGGAATACGGACGACCGGCAGATTTCGTTATGGCACTGGTGAAATCGGCGGTCTTCGGTCTGCTCTCCGCCCTCGTGGCGACGTTCAAGGGACTGCACACGAAAGGCGGCCCGCGCGGTGTCGCCGATGCCGTGAACGAAGCGGTCGTGATTGCGTTCGCGCTCGTGTTCATCGTCAACACTGCGCTGTCCGCCCTGTACACGGTCATCGTTCCGGCTGTGGGTGAGTTCGCATGACCCTTGCAACACGTGAACCGATCGCCGGCGCGACGCGGGCGGCGGGGCGTGTCGGCGACAACCTCGCGACACTCGGAATGCATGTCTCGTTCTACTTCCGCACCATCGCTTCGATTCCATACGCTCTCAGCAAGTTTCGGAAGCATGTGTTCGCTCAGATCAGTGAGGTGAGCTTCGGAACCCAGTCGTTGCTCTCGGGCGGCGGAACGATCGGCATCGTCTTCGCCATGTCGCTCGCCGCGGCGATGATGCTGGGGGTGGAGACCCAACGCGGTCTCGAGCTCGTCGGGATGACCACGATGTCCGGGATGCTCTCGGCCGTCGCGAACACTCGCGAGCTCGCCCCCGTCGTCGTCGCGATCGCACTGTCGGCGAAGGTCGGTGTCGGTTTCACCGCACAGATCGGTGCCATGCGCATCTCCGACGAGATCGACGCGCTCGATTCCATGGCCATCCGGTCGATTCCGTTCCTCGCCGCGACCCGCGTGCTTGCCGCGATGGTGTGTGTCATCCCGATCTACATGATCGGCCTTCTCGCCAGTTACCTGTCCACGCGCCTCGTCGTGGTGTATTTCAACGGGGCCTCGGCAGGTACCTACGACTACTTCTTCCATCTGGTTCTCACGCCGCAGGATCTCCTGTACTCGGGGATCAAGGCGATGGTGTTCGCTGTGGTCGTCAGCCTCGTGCACTGCGCCTACGGGTACTACGCGTCCGGAGGGCCCGCAGGTGTGGGCGCAGCGGCAGGCCGTGCGCTGCGCACCGCGATCCTGTCGATCGGTGTGCTCGACGTGCTGCTCACGTTCGCGCTGTGGGGTCTGGTTCCCGAAGTTCCCGGAATGGGGGTGTGACATGGATCGGCCCACCTCACGTCAGAGAACGAGATACATCGCCTACGGCGCGCTGAGCCTCTGCCTTGCGATGGGTGTTGCGGCAGGCATGGTGCTCCGCGGCACAGGAACCTTCGAGAGCACCGACGACGTCTTCGTTGAGGTCCCCGCCGCTGCCGGGCTCGTCAACGGGGGAGCACCCGTGCGGTATCACGGCGTCGAGGTCGGACGGATCGCCTCCGTGGAGGCCGGCTCGACCGAATCCCAGGTGCGCCTGGCCATCGACTCGGCTGCAGCGAAGCTCGTGCCGTCGGCGGTTCTCGCCCGCGTCGTGCCCCGCACGTTCTTCGGCGACATCTACGTCGAACTCGTCGACCCGGAAGGCGACACGACCATCACCGCAGGCAGCACGCTCGGGGAGGTCGATACCATTGCCGTCGACTCCGGCCCGGAAGCGGTCGCGATGTACGACGTATTCACGAAGATGGCCGGCGTCCTCGACGACATGCGCCCGGATCAGCTCTCCGTCGCTCTGAGTGCGCTGAGCAGCGCGCTCGACGGACACGGCCAGACCATCGGACGCACGATCGACAGATTTGCCGCCGTCAGCGACACGATGGCTCCCGCTGCCGCCGACTTCCTCGATGCGACACCACAGTTCGTCGAGGTCATGCGGTCGCTGTCCGTCGCGACCCCGGACATCGTCGGAATGGTCGCATCGGCTGCCGAGGTGTCCGGCGCCATCGTCGAGAGCCGCGATCGGCTGGCCGATACCTTCGATGCCGCAACCCTGCTCGCAGCGTCGGTCGACGGATTCACCGGCGAGCGCCGCGATTCGATGATCACGGTCACCAACTCGGTCGGTGCGATCCTCGCCACGACTGCAGCCAACCCGAGCGGCTTGTACAGCACGCTCGAGAGCGCCGAATCGTTCGGTAATGCCGGAGCACGGGTCTTCTCGACAGGACGATTCAACATCACGGCCGTACCGTCGTTCGCCGACCCACTGCCGTACACGTCGGCAGACTGCCCGAGCTACGGGTCGATGACCGGACGCGAATGCAACAGTCCCGGCAACGGCACCTACAGTGCGCCGACGAGGATCGTCGGCGGACGCGACGAAGCCGAGCCGCTGCAGCTTCTCCAGGACACACTGAGTGTTCCCGGAGTGGCCCTTCCCGACTCGCTCGATGAAGTCGCCGAGGCCCTGAACCCCGCGACCTCGTTCATTCTCGGTCCGTTCGTCCGTGGCAACGAGGTGCAGATCCCGTGAAACTGACTCGTTCCCAAGTGCTGTCGCTCGCAGGCTACTGCGTGGTCGGTGCGGTCTGCGGAACCCTGGTGTTCAACACGCTGGCCGAACCGGTCCGGGGATCCTCCGATCACTACGTTCTCGAATTCACCGACGTGGAAGGCCTGGGCGTCGGCAATCCGGTCACGCTGTCCGGTGTGCGGGTCGGCCGGGTCGATGCGATCGACGTCGCCGACACCGACGGCGGCGGTGCGAGGGCACGCGTGACCGTCGAGATCGAAAGCGATCAGATTCTCACCAGCGACGTTCGCGCGACAGTGCGCTACGGCGACATGCTCGGAGCCCGGTACGTGGCCATCACGCTGCCCGAACCGTACGTCGACGCACCCGGTGTGTCCGACGTGCTCGCCCCTGGCGCGGTGGTTCCGGTCTCGCAGACGACCCCGCCCGTCGACCTGACCGCGTTGATGAACGGGTTCCGGCCGCTGTTCGACTCCCTGCCGCCCGAAGAGGTCAACGTCCTCGCCCGCAACCTCACCGACACGTTCAACGGACGCGGCGACGCCGTCGCGCAGTTTCTGGACCGGGTGGCGGTCCTCACCGGAAGTCTCGGAGATCGCGAAGACATCCTCGGTGAGGTCGTCGTGAACATGACCCGGCTGCTCGGAACGCTCGACAACCGCTCCGGTGAACTGAGTTCTCTGGTCGACGGACTGTCCGTGCTCGGCGACTCCGTCGTCGGTGACGGCGCCCGGCTCGCCGAGTTCCTCGACAGCGGCAGTGCCACAGTCGACGAGCTCGCCGACATCATGGTGCAGTCCGACGGTGCGTTCACCCGATCCCTCGCGAGCCTCGGTGCTGTAACCGACACCTGGATCGCGAACACACCCGAGTTCGAGCGCATGCTGACCAACCTCCCGAACTTCGCGCACCAGATCAACCGCACCGGGCAGTACGGCAGCTTCGTGAGCCTCTATCTGTGCAACTTCACCCTGAAAGCAGGCGACGCAGAAGTGAACATCTTCGGTCCGACCCATTCGCCGGTGTGCCGATGATCCCTCTGACACGACTCATCGACCTCATCGTCCGCGGTACCCGATCCCTCGGCGGTCACAACGGACGGATCATGCAGAGCCTCGCCTGGGTGTTCGTCATCGTCGTGCTCGGCGCCGGTATCGGCATCGTCGCGATCGGCGTCGCGCACATCGACGACCTCGTGAACGTCCTCGTGGCGAACTCCGAGGAGACGGCCACGGGGGAGGTGCGCTGAAGCGATGTTCCTCGTCAAACTCATCGACATATTCGTCGGCGCGCTCGAATTCCTCTTCGGATTCGGTCGAAGGCAGAACACCACGCACATGCCGCTCGTACTCGGCACGATCGGCATCGTCGTCCTCATCGTCGGCCTCACCGCAGCGATCAGCATTCCGAGCTTCTGGTATCAGGCCCGAACCGAGCCTTTCACAGCGGAATTCGCGAACGCAGCAGGGCTTGCGGTCGGTGATCCCGTCTATGTCGCGGGCGTCCCTGCGGGGCGGGTCGAGAACATCGTCCTCACCGGTCGTCACGTCGACGTCGAGTTCCGGCTCGACGACGACCGCACGGTCGGCAACACGTCGACGGCGTCGGTCCGGCTCGAAACCGTGCTCGGCAAGCGGTACCTCGATGTCCGGCCCAGCGGTGTCGACGACGGCGGCAACACGATCCCGATCGATCGCACCACCGTCCCCTATTCGCTCGACGAAGTCGGAGCGGGTGCGCAGCGAGTCTCCCAAGAACTCGACCTCGACGCGATGGAACAGATGATGACCACGTTGTCGCAGGTCATGCCGTCCGACAGCGGCGAGATCGAACGAACCCTCACGGGCATCAGTGCCGCGTCATCAGCATTCGGACGGCACAGCGACCAATTCGATCAACTACTCGAGATGTCGCGTCGGCTGTCGGAGATGGCAGTCGCTCAACAGGATTTGGTAGTCGAAACCGCCGTGGACGCACGCACACTCGTGCAGACCATGGCGGTCCGTAAGGAGGCGCTCACCGGGCTCGCGAACAACCTGCGTGCTGTCATCACCACACTGTCGCAGACGTTCACGGAGAACCGGGACGAAGCCGACCGTCTCGTCGCCAACCTGACGGCCGTCACCGCCACCTTGCAGCGCAACTCCGAGAACATCGCCTCTCTCATGACGCAGTTGCCACCGGCGTTGCGCACCGTCACCGATGCCACCGGCAACGGCACGTGGGCCGACGTCACCACCCCCGCAGCGGTCCTGCCCGACAATCTTCTGTGCGCGATCGGAGTGATGCAGGAATGCCGGTGATACAGGACATGTCGGAGCGCGAGCGGCCCAGCACGACAAGGCCGTCGGGTAGAAGGAAGATCATCTCGCTTGTGGTGGTTGCGCTTCTGCTGATCGCTGCGCCCATCTGGTACATCTTCGGCCGTACCGACCGGGTCACCACGGTGCACGCCGATTTCGAGTACGTCAACGGCATCTACTCCGGCAGCAAGGTTGCAGTGCTCGGTGTCGCCGTCGGAACCGTCACCGGCATCGAACCGCAGGGCACGTCGGTGCGGGTGACGATGACCGTCCCCGAGGAGGTGACACTGCCCGCCGACGTCTCCGCATACGTGATGAGCCCCGCGATCATCAGTGAGCGCTATATCGAACTCGGGCCTGCGTTCTCCGACGGACCGGAACTGCCCGACGGATCGACCATCCCGGTCGAGCGCACCCATTCGCCCATCGACATCGATGGGATGCTCGGCAGTCTCTCGACCCTCGTCGACTTCATGGGACCGGACGGCGGCGATGTCGGCTCGGTGCTCGCGAGCAGCGCCGAGACGTGGGGTGGCCAGGGCGAGGCGTTCAACAATGCCATCCGCGACCTCAGTGCAGCCACCGGAGTCCTCGGCGGAACCTCCGAGGACTTCTCAGTACTCGTCGACAACCTCTCGATGCTCATCGAGGCGATGGATGCGCGTCAGGTGTCGCTCGATTCCATGGTCGACGACATGTCGACCCTCTCCACCGTGTGGCAGGACGCGGATCTCGACATCACCGTGCCGCTCCAAGAACTGCAGACCGTGTTCGCCGAACTCGACAGTTTCGTCACCCAGCACCAGGAGAGCTTCGGAGCGATCTCGACGAACCTCGAAGGGCTCGGCTACGCCCTGACCGACAACAAGGCAGGACTCGCCGAGTTCATGGATCTCGTCCCGCTGATGATGCAGAACCTCGAGAACACCGTCGGCCCCGACGGGCGTAGCCGCATCCGGTTGAACGTGTCGACGAACCTGACATCCTTCGAGACCGCCGGTCCGCTGTGTGCGCAACACCCGCTGCCGCTGTGCACGGGCGCAGGGTTCACGAACCCCATCTCGTTTCCCATCAGCGCGTCCGATCCGCTCGGGATCGTTACGGCCATCACCGGAGGGAACCCGTGACCCCGACACCTCTCGTCCCCTCCCGGCAGCGCATGCGTCTCGCCGCGCTCGCCGTGGCTCTCGTGAGCACAGTCGTTGTGTCCGGCTGCGGCTGCGGCATCCAGGATCTCCCGGTCGGGCGATCCGCCGGTGCCGGCGCATTCGACGTGGATGTGCACCTGTCGAGCGCAGACGGCATCGTCCTCGGCGCGGATGTCCGATACGGCCAGCAGATCGTCGGCCGGGTCGCAGCCCTGAACACTGCGACAACCGGCGCGACCCTTCAGGTCTCGCTGCAGCGCGAACTCGAGGTACCGAGCAATGTTCTGGTCTCGGTGGAGATTCCGTCCGCCCTCGGCAGCCCGTATCTGAGGCTCGTCACACCTGCTGATGCCGCGTCGGACCGATTGTCCGACGGCGATGTGATCACCGTCGACAACACCGATCTGGGGCCGCGTGTGGAGACGATGCTTGCGTCGCTCGGCAACGTTGTCAGCGGCAGCGGAATGGACCAACTCGCGACGGTTGTCGACGAACTGAACATCGCATTCACGGGGCGATCCGATCGGGTGCAGTCGCTCGCCGACACCGCCACCGACCTCATGACGCGCGCGATCGACAAACAGACAGCATTCGACGAGGCGATGGCCCTGGCCGCTGACGTCACCCGGATCATGGCGGACGAGGAGCAGACGATGGACACCTACCTCGCGAACACCGCGGGCGCGGTGGAGGTGCTCGTCTCACAACGCGATTCGATCTCCGCGCTCCTCGACTCGACGACGCGGCTGGCCGGCAACATGCAGGCACTGACCGATGCCGTACCGCAGGGCACCGCCGGATTCCTGACCGACGCAGAGACGGTCGCATCCACTCTCGCCGCGTTCAACGACCGGATGGGCGGAACTCTCACCGCCATGAACGCATTCATGGATGCATTCGGTAGGTCGGTGCGCGGTGACTACCTCGTGTTCGACGGTGCCCTCGAGATCCCGGAGAGCATCGATACGGTTCTGACCGGGGGATACTTCACCGGGACGCCGCCCGGTGCATCTCCGACGTCGCTGCAGGATCTCCTCGGAGGAGGACACCGATGAAGAAGATCGTCCTCGTCCAGCTCGTCCTGTTCGCGTTGGCTGCGGTCATCGTCGTCCCGTACGGCATCTACTACATCGTCGGCCCCCGCGGTGTCGGCGATCGGATGACTCTGTCCGCCGACGTGGACGATGCGCTCGGCGTGTCGGCAGGCACCGTCGTCACTTACCGCGGTGTACAGGTGGGTGCAGTGTCGGCAGTGAACGTCGAACCACAGAGCGGGGGTGCGAGGCTCGAGCTCGAACTCGAATCCGGCACCGAGATCCCGGTCGACTCGATCGCGAAGATCACCCAGGGGACGCTCGCCGGCATGCTCAACGTCGATATCTTCCCGCGCGTCGACCGTGGCCCGTATCTCGTGGACGGTGACTCGATCGAGATGCCGACGGAGGAGCAGCCCGTCCAGATCGCCGAGACCCTTGCGAGCGCCGCGTCGTTGCTCGATACCTTCGAACCCGGGACCGTCGCCACCGTCGGAACCGAGCTCGGTGCGGCCTTCCAGGGCCTCGGCCCGGATCTGGCCCGGCTGATCACCGACGCCGATGATCTGTCCGGTCGACTCGAAGCACAGTCCTCCGACCTGACCGAACTGCTCAGTCGCACAACTGGTCTGACCAGTACAATGGCGGGTAATTCGGACCGATTCGTCGATGGTGTTGCAGCTGCTCACACGATCGCTGACACCTTGTCTGCCAACGAGGACCGGATCACCGAGATGATGACAACCACCCCGGATGCCATGCGGCGGGCCGACGGTGTCCTCGCCGCCAACGAGATGTCGTTCGCGGCGGTGCTTTCCAATCTCGTCGATGTGGCACCGGTGATTTCCGACCGATCGGCGGCGTTGCAGACCGGCCTCGTTTCGATTCCCGCGGGCCTGGCCGCTCTCGAATCCATCGTGCACGGCGACCGAGCGGACTTCGCGCTCATCGCAACTCAGGGTCCGGTGTGTGCCTATGACACCCCCCGTCGCCCGCTCGGCGACGAGTCGCCGGTGACACCCGACCTCACACACTACTGTCCGCCCGGGCAGGACCACGGCCAGCGCGGCGCGCAGAATGCTCCGCGACCGGACGATCTCGGTGTGGCGAATCGGACCACACCGGGAACACTCATCGGGCCCCCGGTTGTTGCCGATCCGATCCTCATCCCCGCCGGCGAAGAGCTTGCAACCTTCTGGCGGATGCTGCTCCAGGGCATCGGCAGCGGAGGGAACTGACGAGTAGGGAAAGAACATTCGGCGCCGATTCGGTGCTGCAGTCCGAACCAGAACCACCAGGAGGAACAGATGCCCGCGCATTACCTCGACGACGCTGTGGATGCCGAACCTGCCCTGACCTCGGCTCGTACCCGGATCAGGATCACCAGCGGTCCGAATCGCTGGAGCCGCAAGAAGCATGTCCTGTCCGACGCCATCGACTTCTGGTCGTTCGCCGGTGCAGCCGCGAACGTCATCATGCAGTTGGGCTGGCCCGAGGTCGCCTACGGCGTGATGGAGAGCAAGGTGCCGAGCGGCGCTCTCGTTCATCATCCGTGGAAGCGTGCGCGGACCACCACGCAATACCTGGCGGTCGCGATCCTCGGAACCGATGAGGAGCGTATGGCGTTCCGGGAGGCCGTCAACGGAGCCCACCGGCAGGTGCGTTCCGACGAGAACAGTCCCGTGAAATACAACGCGTTCAACCGCGAACTCCAGATGTGGGTCGCGGCCTGCCTCTACGTCGGCATCGAGGACAGCTACCAGCTGTTGCACGGAACCCTGGACGAGAACCAGATCGAGGACTTCTATGCGACCGCGTCGAAGCTCGGCACCACGCTGCAGGTCACGGAAGAGATGTGGCCGACGACCCGCGCCGACTTCGACGTGTACTGGAATCGTGGGTGTGAACGCGTGGTTTTCGATGAGGCATCCAAGAAGTTCATCGATGATCTTGTCGGCCTGAAGATGATCAACTTGCCGATGCGGTTGATTTTCAGGAATCTGTTGAAGTTCCTGACGATCGGAACTCTGCCGCCGTACTTCCGCGACCAGCTCGGCTACGAATGGAGCGAGGCGGACCGTCGTCGTTTCGAGCACCTGTTCGTATTCGTCTCGTTCGTCAACCGCTTCATTCCGAAGTTCATCCGGCACGGTGGCAGCCACGCACTGATGGTGGATCTGCGTCGCCGCCTGAAAACCGACAGGAACATCATTTGATGGTTGTCGCCCCGTCGAGTGCGCAGTTCTGGTCGCGCTGAGGGCGAAACGGCGACGAGAACTGCACGCTCGGACGGTCAGTGGGTACGGATGCTAGCGCGGATCCCGCTCGCAGCCGATGCCGTCGTTGTCACGGTCCAGGCGCGGTGCGTAACCCGGATCATCGCGGTAGACAGGAGCTGCACCGGCGTTCCACGCCTCGGTGCAGTTCTTGAATCCACCGCTCGGAGCCGAACGCGGCGCGGGCGCCGGTGCCGACTGCTGCTGGGGAGCGGGCGGGGTTTGTGGCGCCGGGGGAGCAGGAGGAGCCGGCGGTGCCGGAGGTGCGAACGGGTTCCATGATCCGCTGGGGATCAGGTCGGCTACGCCGGTGGGGAGTAGATCGACCAGGGTGATTGCGTTCGCGGTCGCTGGAGCAGCGACCGTCAGCGCCAGGCAGCTCAGTGCTGCGGCAGTAAGACGCCGGATCTTCATTGGTTGTGCCTTTCGAAATCACTCGGGGCCACCCATGGATGTGGCCTCGAATAGGTATCGTCCCGTCCGCAAGAAACGTTGCGAACGGGACGATCGGCATGAAATGGATCTTCTAGTTGAATGCCAGCTCGACATCGGATGGCGACGGTTTCCCCTGAGTGGGGTCGATCGCCGCGTGCTCGTCCGCTGAACGGAACGGAGCGACCACCTTCGGGTCGATGCGCATCACGGTGTATCCGGCGACGGCACCGGCACCGAATCCGGGTGCGAAGATGCGCACCGGCTTGTCGATGACGCCGTCGCGGACGGCGTCGTGGATCGCGAGCGGGATGCTCGCCGACGACGCGTTACCGACCTGCTCGATGTTGAAGTACAGGCGGTCCGCCGACAGCCCCGCGTTCGCAGCAAGCTCGATGATCATCGTCTTGTTCGCCTGGTGCGGCACGATCAGGTCGATGTTGTCGAGGAGCGACCCCTTCTCACCGGCCGGTGCGGGCAGCTCGTTGATCTCGTCGAGCATCTGCGCCAGGTAGCGGCCCGCGAGCGACTTGACCTCGGGACCGTAGACGGTGATGAAGTTGTCGAAGTCCGGGTTGGGCCAGATGATCGAATTGACTTCGCTCGTCGGTCCACTCGCATAGCTGTTGAAGTACTCGATATCGCCCTCGGCGCCGTCGTCGGCGGGCGACACGACGATCGCCGCTGCACCGTCACCGAAGATCATGCGCGAGGGGCGCACGTTGCCGATCTTGTCGGAGAACTTCTCGACGCATACCACCAGTACGGGCCGCTTGACCTGTTGCAGGATGCGGGTTGCCTCGGCAAGACCGTAGGGCATGCCCGCGCAGGCCGCGATGAGATCGAACGACGCGTGGGTCTGTGCGATGCCGAGCTCGCCCGAGATCCACGTCGCGAGCGACGGAATCAACCGTCCGCTCGTGCAGGTGCACACGATCACGGCACCGATGTCCTCCGGACCGACGCTCGCATGCTCGACGGCTTGCTTGGCTGCCGACAGAGCGAGGTCTTCGAACGTGCCGGAGGTGTAGCGGCGCTGCTCGATTCCGGTCTTCTGTGCGATGGACTCGGCCGTCATCGGCGACCAGTTGTAGGCGGTGTTGCGGATCAGGTCGTCGTTCGTGCAGACGATGTCTCCGTGCGCGACCGCGAGGGAGTCGATGCGAGGACGGATCGTGAACTCCGCGTTCACGTCCACTGCCGGATAGGGCTTCGACGGGGCGATGGGAGCAGGGCTCGTGTAGCTCACGCCCTTGCGGGTCTTGCCGGATGTCGCCCGGGTGATGAAACGCTGGACTTCACGATCACGGGGCATGAAGACCACAACGTAGTCGTCGTCTCTCAGATCTCTGACCTTCACGACCTCGAGGTCGTTGCGGTTGTAGGGGTGCTGGTTGTGCAGCACCATCGACCACCGGCCGAGGGCCTCGAGTTCGGCGACATCTTCGCTGCTGTCGAGGATCTCGTCGTATGTGTAGATCGGGTAGTTCGGATCGTGGTTGCCGATCCGGAGCGTCATGTTGTCCGGGTCGGTGAGAAGCTGCTCGACCGTCGGCTTGACGGTGGGCAGTGATCCGGCAATGTGCCGCCGCGAGCCGAAGACGTTGAACAGGCGAGCGAAGATCAGGTCCTCGGCCGCTTCGTTCCACGCGGCCGGAAGTTCGCGGTAGGCGGACTGGACGGCAGCCATACGCTCTGCGGCATCGGGCCACGGTGTCAGCGTGGGCATGTAGATGTCGTCGCGGTTGCGCGGAACATCGGACCAGCGCGTCGGCTTCTTGTCGAACATGGTGAGCGCGAACCGATTCGCCCAGAATCCGCTCAGGGCCATGTCGCGCATGAGTTCGAACTTGGTTTTGTAGACGCCTTGAGCACTGCGGGAAAGGATTTCGGAGACCGAGGGGGCCTTCGTGTCGAAATCACGACGGATCACCGAGTCGAGGTGCTCGACACTGGTGAATGCCGAGAAATCCAGATCGGGAAAGAAATTGGATGGGAAGACGACCTTGCCATGCCGGTTGAGCTCGAAAGACTGCATCTGAAATGAGACCGTTCAGTGGTATGTGGGCTGGATGTGGAGCGAGCGGTCACATGTCGAGTCCGCCGTTGACGCCCCACACCTGACCGGTGATGTAGGAGGAGTCGTCGGCTGCGAGGAAATGGACGACGCGGGCGATCTCGTGGGGATTCGCGAGACGCTTCACCGGGATGCTGTCGGTGATACGACCGAGGACCTTCTCGGGGATGGATTCGACCATTTCGGTGGCGACGAAGCCCGGGGTGACAGTGTTGACGGTGACGCCGATGCTGTCGGGGGTCAGGAGGCCCGCTTTGCCCAGGTGGAAGGTCGCTTCCTTGGCGAGTGTCTTGGTGAGGCCGAAGAGGCCGGCCTTGGAAGCTGCATAGTTGGCCTGGCCGATGTTGCCCGTTTCGCCGATGACCGAGGAGACGTTGACGATACGGCCGGTGCCGCGCTCGAGCATGTGGCGAAGCGCGGCCTGGGCCAGGTAGAACGCACCGGAAAGGTTGACGGAGATGACCTTGTCCCAGTCTTCGTCCTCCATCTTGAGCACCGTGCGGTCGATCGTGATGCCGGCATTGTTGATCAGGATGTCGAGACGGCCGTGCTCGGCGATGACCTCGTCGATGGTCCGGCGGCAATCCTCTGCGCTGGCGACGTCACCCTTGTGCACGGAGTAGTTCGCGTCGTCGCGGCCGTTGGATTTGATCTCCGCGAGGAATTGGTCGGCCTGCGAGGTGTTGCGTCCGTATCCCGCCGCGACTGTCGCGCCCTGAGCGGCGAGGCTACGGCTGATAGCGGCACCGATGCCCCGGGTTCCACCGGTGACGAACGCGACGCGTCCGCGGAGCTTGTTGCCCTGGACGAGTTTCGCGGTGGGTTCGGCGGTGCTGGTCATTGTCGTCTCCTCTGACTGGCGGCGGTCGCGTCAGGCACGGCGACGTGCCCTTCGGGGCTGCGTGTGCCCGATGGTCTTGTGTTAGTGCGCGATTGCGAGATTTCCCCTGCTTCGCGTTGCGTTTCGAGCGCCCCTGCTCGTTAACTCCCTGCGCATTCAATGATGCAGCACTTCCGCGGGATTGTCATGTGGAATGTATTGCTGCCGTTCCGGGCGTCGGATCGTCATGTGGCATGTAATCAATTGGGGTGCAACATCTTCTAGATGAAACGCGGCACTTACCGGGGAGTACGAACAGACTGTTTGTCCGTAGCGTATCCATTCGGTGCTGGTGCGAGCCGATTCGGAAATTGCTGTGGCGCACAGTCTTACTTCGTAGTCAGGACCGATCGGGGGTCATCGCAGACGATCTTGATTTCGTCGGACGCGTTTCTGAAACACATTGGTATGAAGCAAAATAGCGGTCCAATCAGCATGATGCGTCAGAATGGCATGCAGTGCACAATTTGATTGCACTCAGTGTCAGGGAGTCGACTTCAGCATTCGTGATCAAGGGGTCCCGAACAGAGCGGAGTTCCACTCCGGCCCCGATGTGATGTTGGGCACAGGCAGGTTTACGGTGTGGCGAAGAACTACAGCTTGCTGCCGACTGGGTGGGTCGACTGAGATGATGTCCGCGTGACGCAGACTCAGATGATTCGTACAGGCCGAACAGAACTCGAAGTGCTGGTGAACGGCGCGGGTCCGGCAGTGGTCTTGTTGCCTTCCCTCGGCCGGGACTCCTATGAATTCGATCCGATCGCGCAAGACCTGTCGGACGCAGGGTATTGCGCCGTGCGTCCTCAGCCCCGGGGCGTCGGCGCGAGTGGCGGTCCTCTGGACGACTTGGATCTGCACGACCTCGCCGGTGATGTGGCGGATGTGCTCACGATGCTCGACACGGGGCCCGCGGTCCTTGCCGGACACGCGTTCGGCCACTACGTGGCACGGGTATTGGCAGTGGATCGCCCGGATCTCGTCAGAGGAGTCGCCGTGCTGGCTGCAGGCGCACGCCGGTTCCCCGCGTCGCTCACCGAGCGAGTGGCGAAGTGTTCCGACTCGGCACTGCCCGACGCCGAACGCCTCGTCCATCTGGGTGAGGTGTTCTTCGCGGAGGGGCACGACCCCTCGGTGTGGCTCGATGGCTGGTGGCCCGACGCGATCGTTGCCCAGCGTGCCGCGATGGCAGCGACCGAGAAGGAATCGTGGTGGCCGATAGCGTCGTCCCCGTTGCTGGACGTGCAGGCGGAAGACGATGTGTTCCGCCCGGCCGAGACCCGTTCGGAGTTGATCGACGAATTCGGTGCCGACCTGGTTGCAACCGTCCTCATCCCCGGCAGCGGTCACGCGCTGATCCCGGAGGTCCCGCACGAGGTCGCACACGCGCTCATCGAATGGATCCGCATCCTCGACTAAGATGAAGAAATCGTCATCTTCGCCTCATGGACGTCTCATCGTGGGGCTCCAGAGTAAGGGTGCACCGAACAACACCCCTTGCGAAGGAGAAGACTATGGCCCTGAGCCGCACCTGGTGGGCAGCCGCAGCACTGACGACCGCGGCCGCAGCCGGAACAGCCGGTTTCGTGCTTTCGACCTCGAACGAGTCCGCACCTTCCGCATCGACCTCGACCTACACGATCTCGACGGTCGCCGATCCCTCCTCGACCGGACCGATCCCGTCGACGACATCGAGCACCGCGCTCGCGACTGCGCACGGAACAGGCTCCGCAGAGCCGGCGAGCGCTCTGCCGCCGGGAATCCCGTTCATCGATACCAGCACCTGTAACGCGTGGTTCGACGATGGGGACGACACGGTCCCCGATTACGTCGAGGACTTCTACGACGAGTGGGAGGACCGGTGCGACGACCTCGCCGACGACGATCACGACGACCGGGATGACGATCACGACGACCGGGACGACGACTGGGACGATTAGGAACTACGACGAAGCCCCGCACCGGAAATCCGGTGCGGGGCTTCGATGGTTCTACAGGTGGTTACGCGAGGGTCCGCGCAATGCCACGCTCCAACGCCGCGATGATCTGCGGGCGCAACTCGGCGGCAGGCACGATCGCATCCACCGATCCGACGCGCTGGGCACGCTGGATATTGTGGATGGCCTCGAACTCTGCGGCGACCTCACCGAGCTTCTCGGAGCGGACCGAGGTCCGCAGAGACGCGAGCTCGACTCCGAGGCGTGCCTTCTCGCCGTCCTCCGCCGCCGCGATCTGGGCTTCGAGCTCGACGATGCGCGAATCGTTCGCCGTGCGCTTGTTGACGTCGCGGGTGAACACCACGGCCGCGGCGGGCGCACCACCGAGTACCGAGGCGAACGAGCCCTCGACCGCGAGCACTTCCATGTTCTCGTTGAGTGCTCCGGAGAACACGACGAATGCGCCGCCGTGGTAGCGGGAGACGACGACGAACACGATGGGGCCATCGAAGTTGACGATCGCCCGTCCGATCTCGGCGCCGTTCTCGAGCTGCACATTGCGAAGCGACTCCGGCGAGCCGTCGAAGCCCGACAGATTCGCGAGCACCACGAGCGGACGGTTACCGCTCGCCGCGTTGATCGCGCGCGCAGTCTTCTTCGACGACTTCGGGAACAGTGTGCCCGAGGTCCACTGGTCCGGACCATCCGTCGGGAACCAGCCCTTACGAGCGATGGCCCGTGACTCGATGCCGATGACGGAGACGGCATGGCCACCGAGGTGGGCATCGAACACGACCGAGGTGTCAGCATCCGCCATATCGGCCCAGCGCTCGAGTACGGCGTGATCCTGGTCGACGACGGCACGCATCACCGTGCGGATGTCGAACGGTTTCTTCCGATCCGGGTTGGTCTCCGACGAGAAGATGTCGCCGACGGTGGTGAAGTCGCTCGACGGGTGCACGTGCGGGTATACGCGCACGTCGCGGTCGATCGGGTCGGTCGACTCCGCCTTACGGGGGAACCGCTCGCCCGGCGCGATGTACGCGTGAGCGTAGTGCCCGAAGAGCACCTCGATCGCGGCGGAAAGGTTCGGGGCCCAGTACTGCGCCTGCCCGTTGGGTCCCATGACGCGGTCGTAGCCACCGATACCGAAGTTGTCCTCGGCGGACACGCCACCGGAGTAGTCCAGCGACTGCTTACCGGTGAGCACCATCGCACTGTCGGGTGTCATCACGAGGATGCCCTTGGTGTGCATGAGCATGGTCGCCTCGGCGTTCCAGTACGGCTGTGCACCGACGTTGATGCCCGTGACCACGACGTTGATCTCGCCGCCGTCCTGCGTGAATGTGATGATGCGGCGCAGTGCCCGCGAGACCCAGTCCATGTTCTCGGTACCGGAGTCCATGGAAATCGTCGCACCGGACGACAGCGCGAACCACTCGACGGGGGCACCGAGCTCCTCGGCGAGATCGACGGCGGCGACGACGCGTGAGCATTCTGCCTCCGCGACAGTGCCGAGCGCCTTGGTCGGGTCGCCGAACATCGCGATACGAGTCATACCCTCCGGGTACAGCTCGGTTGCGGTGGTCACGACACCGACGATCAGTCCTGCCTTGTTGCGACCGTACGGGCGATCCACCGGAACGAACCGGCCGGACTCGTCGAAGTCGTACTCGACGAAGCTGCCGCCCTTACCGGTGAGCAGCGGAATCAGCTCGTACGGGTACACGGTGTTGCGGGCGCGGGAGCGTTGCACCTTCTGGGTGTACTCGTCGAGCGGCTTGAGCGGCTCCTTCGGCGGATCGGTCAGGCCCACGACCACACCGGCACCCGACCGGTACGAGAATCGCAGTGCCACCTCACGCGCGGGCTGCTCCGGGTTCTCGCGGAGCCAACCGATGACGGTGATCTCCTCGAGTCCGGCACCGACGGTGAGCGGGGCGGCATTCTGTGCGGTCCGGCGCAGTTCGTCGAAGGTCAGGTCCACGACGGGCCAGACGAACAGCACGACACGATTGGCATCGAGACGACGACCACCGCGAGCGGCCTGCGCGCGGCGCATGCCGTCGAGCGAACTCGCGAGTGCCCGCTCGAACGCGGGCAGGCCCGCGATCGCGCCGGACTCGTCCCGCTGCGGTGTCAGATCCCGCACCTCGGCAAGGGCGATGAACCGCTCGTCGGACGGATTGTCCTGCGAAACAATGTGATACAGGTACGTATCCGGGTTCGCGGGGAGTCGCTTACCGTCGAAGTTCTTCAGGCGCCACAGGTCGAGGCGCTGACCGGTGAGCGGATGGATGTCGCGGATATTGGTCTCCTCCGCGTAACCCGTCTCGTAGGGCCTGAACGTGAAGACGTGCTCCTCGGCATTGTCGGTGTGGCACACCGTGACCGTCACACGACGCGCGGTCGAGACGACCGGCCTGGCGGCCAGCACGGCGTGCAGTGCCTGTGCCTGTGCATCGGCATCGCTGGGAGCGTCGTCCCATGCCAGGTAGAGATCGATGACAAGGTTCTCGGTGCTCGGCAGCGGCTGCGCGGCCGCCTCGACGGAATCGAGCAGCGCAGCGAGATCGGAATGTTGGGCCTCGGCCGAGATCAGGTACAGCCGGGTACCGCGAAGGTCGAAGTTGCCGGTGACGAACTGGCGCCCGTCGCGAACATTCGACTCCACGTCTTCGAGAGTGCGGATCTTGTACGCGCGCCGCGTGATCACCTCGAGCAGCGGTCCGGGAACCGACTCGGGGCGCGAAATCTGCTGCGCGAGCAGATCGATGAGGGGCTCCGGCGTTGCCACCAGTGCCTCGATCCGCTCCGCGTAGTCGGCAGAGTTGTCGTGTTCGGCGAGATACGCGAGCGAACCGCGCACCCCGTCGTACACCTGCTCGCGAGCCTTGCGGATCACGGGCTCCTCGAAGAACCGGTAGCGCAGGTTGCGGGCGGTGTCACCGATGACCGGGAAGCGGACCTGAGTGGCAACGATGAGGCGGTCGAGAACCTCGTTGAGTTCGCTCGACACACCGGACTCACCCGTGCCGTGTTCGAGCCAGCGGTCGAGGAGCGCCGAAACCACAGGAATCTGCGCTTCGATGCGTTCTTGCGCGCAGAACAGCCGGTAGACGGCCTCTTCGAGTTCGGGGGTGCGCTCGAGCTCGGTGACGTCGTAGTGACGCAGTGCCCGCGAAAGACGTCCGCGGAAGCTTTCCGGCAACCCGCCGACCTCGACATCGAGCGACTGCAGGTACCCGTGGAAGAACTCGCGAGGACTGTGGACCTTGTCGTCGCTGTTCTCCTCGTCCTGCGTCGGACGGTTGCGCGACAGTTCGCAGACGTCGGCGAAGGTGGTGAGCAGCGCAAGTTCGGCACGCACCAGGTCGCAGGACGCGGCCTTCGCGGTGAGCTGCTCGTACTCGCCGAGCAGTGTTGCGGTGCGCTCGGCCGACACGTCGTAGCCGGTGATCAGGGCTTCGAGTCGGTCGAGGCGAGCGTGGGCGTCGGCGACGGCGTCGTCTGTCAACGCGGGCGCGGCGGTGGGGAACTCCACCCGCTCGGCCACCGCGGTCGTGGCCTCCTCGGCAACCTGATCGACGCGCAGCAGCGGAGCGCCGGCATCGACCTGGCCGTTGACGACTGCGAGGATCTCGCGGACCTTGCCGGCAAACGGCGCCCGGACCGCGGTCTCCATCTTCATGGATTCGAGGACAACCAGGGTCTGACCGGCCTCGACCTCGTCGCCCACGGCAACGGGCACAGCGACCACGACGGCCGGAGCAGGCGTGCGCACGACACCGGCTTCGTCCTGACTGATCTGGTGGCTGATGCCGTCGACCTCGACGAGGAAGTGTGCGGGCCCCGCGATCGAGACGACGTTGTGGCGTTTTCCGTCGAGTGTGAGACGTGTTTCGTACTCGCCGAGTCGCTCGATGTCGACCTCGAGTTCGGAGCCGCCCGCACCGATCCGGTACCGGTGCGGACCGATCTGCCCGACGCGCAGCTCGTAGCCCTGTCCCTGGTAGCTCAGTTCGATCTTGCGGGTTCCGGTCTGGCCGGCGCGGGGACGGCCACCGCGTGCCGAAGCGAGGAAGCCGGCGCGGGCGCGGGCCTCGTCGGCGTCGTACACGTCGACCGCTGTCGCGAGAAGCGCGATGTCGGCGACCTTCGTCGGCCCGGTGGCGGTGCCTGCGCCGGTTCGGTCGAGCCAGCCGGTATCGGCACTGGCCTCGATGACCTCTTCGCGGCTCAGCAGGTCGAGGAGGAACGATTTGGTGGTGGTGCCGCCGTCGAGGACGACGGTGGTCTCGCGGAGCGCCGTACGGAGCCGGGCGAGAGCTTCGTCGCGGTCGCGGCCCCATGCGATGATCTTGGCGACCATCGAGTCGTAGTCGGGCGGGATCACGTCGCCCTGGGCGATGCCGGTGTCGACTCGCAGACCCGAGCCGAGCGGGAACTTGAGCAGTTGCACGGTGCCGGGCGCGGGAGCGAAGCCGTTGTCGGCGTCCTCGGCGTTCAGCCGGGCCTCGACAGCGTGGCCGAACTCGGGCGGGCATTCGCCGGGGAGCTTCTCGCCGGCGGCGACCAGGATCTGCAGTTTGACCAGGTCGATGCCGGTGGTCGCCTCGGTGATCGGGTGCTCGACCTGCAGACGGGTGTTGACCTCGAGGAAGGTGAAGATCTTCAGGTCGGGCTGGTACAGGTACTCGACTGTGCCCGCACCGCTGTAGGCGGCGGCGCGGACCAGGTCGGCAGACACCTTCCGCAGCTCGTCGGCCTGCGCCTTGGTGAGCAGCGGAGAGGCGGACTCCTCGATGACCTTCTGGTTCTTGCGCTGGATCGAGCAGTCGCGCACGCCGGGTGCCCAGACGTTGCCGTGGTTGTCGGCGATGACCTGCACCTCGACGTGGCGCGCATCGGTGACGAGACGCTCGATGAACACGACCGGGTCACCGAACGAGCGCTCGGCCTCGCCCTGGGTGCGCTCGAGTGCGAGTTCGAGTTCGTCCTCGGAGTAGACCTTGCGGATGCCGCGTCCGCCGCCACCGGAGCGGGCCTTGATGATCAGCGGGTAGCCGATGGCCTGGGCGTGACGGCGCGCATCGGCGCGGTTCTCGACGGGGCCGCCCGACCACGGAGCGACGGGAACGCCGACCTTCTCTGCGAGCAGTTTTGCCTCGACCTTGTCGCCGAGCAGACGCATCGCGTCGGAAGACGGGCCGATGAATGTGATGTTCAGCCGGGCGCACACGTCGGCGAAGGTGGGGTCCTCGGCGACGAAGCCCCAGCCGACCCACACGGCGTCGGCCTTCGCTTCGGTCAGCGCGCGCTCGAGCTCGACGTAGTCGAGGTAGGGCGTTGCGGCCGTCGTGGACGGCCGGAGGGTGACACCTTCGTCGGCTTGGCGGACGAACATGGCGCGCCGCTCGGCCTCGGTGTGCAGCGCGATCGTCGTGATGTCGTAGTTGTGCTCGGAGTTCAGCTCCCGGACTGCCCGGATGAGGCGGACGGCCGCCTCACCCCGATTGACCACTGCGATCCGTTTGAACATACTCGTTGCCACCGTTCTCCATGGTTGTGCGCATACCGCGCTCGTCGAAGCTCAACCCCGTTCGAGGAAGCAGTATCGACCGAATGTTCGTCCCGCGTCACGGGTTGATAACGCGGCTGGTGAACATGTATCGGTCGGCCTCCTCGTGGTTGGCGTGGGCATGCGTGTCGGTCCCGGCCCCGTGGTCCCTGCCCCAGGGCGCCGTTGGGCGGTTCGGCCGGATCGTGCGTGAAGCCCGCGGTTGTCGCTGTGACAACGCCCCCCTGCTTCGGGTGATCCGTCCGGATAACAGCATGGAGGAAACATGAGGGTTTGTCACGTTTTGAGGTTCGGTGACCGGGAGTGGTTGCTTGCGCTCGCGGTACCGATGGGAGGCGTTGTGGGGCACGGATTCCCGGGGCAGTCGAGGTGACTCGGCGCCTTCCGCGCAGGGGTGTCGCGAGCTGTACCGTGGGGTAACACCGGCGGGTAACTTCGAAGCGGGTCGAAATGTCGACCGGCGCGGATGGGATATGCCTTTGTGGGGCAATGCATTTCGGTCAGGTGGGGCCTCCGGCTCGGCTGCAGGAAGGCGAACGTACCCGCCTTTCGGAGATTCTTCGTGTGACATCGATCACCGCAGCTCATCGACGTCTTCTGTCGGCCACCGTGGGCGCACGCGCCGCTCTCCGGGCCCGCGGACACCCTGGGTCGACTCTGGGGATACCGCTGTGCCGGACGGCGTCGCTGAATTCTGGAACAGTGGAGGTCGACAATCTCCGAGGAGGGGCACCATGACCGAGCCCGACCACTCGAGCGTTCCCGGGGAGTTCGAGTCCCAGCTCGAACGCCGCGAGCGCATCGCCGCCCAGGTTCGACGGTGGTGCGAACAGTGCCGCATCGAAGGCCACCACGACCCCTTGTCCGACGACGCCGCTGTCGCGATCGCGTCCGGTTACCTCGATGAGTCCGCAAGATCGGTGCTCGCCGCTCGTCGGAGCCTCGCGCGCCGGATTCCGGACATCGGTGGGTTCGGAGAGCTTCGTCGCCTCACCGAAGAGCGGGAGAGGGCCGCCGCTCGTGCTGCATCGCAGCGTCCCGGTCTGTCCAGGATGGTGTTCGAGCATCGCGCGAGTGAGATCGACAAGCGTATCCGCGCGGCGCGGCAGTCCATCGTGCATTCGCCGGCTCACTACGCGCAGGGGGTGCGTGCCGTACGTCGTGAACGTCGCGATGGGATTCATCTCGAGCTCGACCAGCGTGAGGCGTTGTTCCGGGCATTGCAGCGCACGCCCGCCCCGATCCCGACGACCGGCGTGGATCGGGCCCGCGATGCGGTGCTCACGGTCGCAAGCGACCGGGTGGGCCGGTGGTCCGACCGCGCGATCGTGGCGGATGTCGGGCGTCGCGCGGCCGAGGTACTCGCCAGGCAGATGCCCGACGAGGCCGATCGCTTCGTCGACCGCTACGACACCCTGCTGTTTCTTGCGGGGGCACTGTACGACCGGATCGAGTCGTCGCCGGCATGGCATTCGGAGCATCTCGCCGTGCAGCGATCACAGCTGAACCTCACCGACGAACTCACCCAGATCGCCACCGATGTAATCGCACTGCGGGGACTGCTCACCGAATTGGACGACGCGATCAGCGCTGCGCCCGCCGCGCGGTCGGGGCTCGAGTCCCGGATTGCGGCGCTGGGCACGGTCTGGGAGCAGCTTCTCGACAGGGTTGCGGCGCTCGCTCGGATCGGGGATCTCCTCGGGTTCGCAGACGGGAGAATGGCCATGGTGGAAGTTGCGCAGCGTGCAGCAAGCCTCGATGACCGGATCGACGACCTCATCGGGCGCTCAGGGGCGCGCGAACTCTCGACCCACAATACGAACTTCGTCGGCGATCAATTCGGGGGTGCCGCAGAGTCGATCGGTGTGCTGCAATCCGCGCTCCTCGGCGACATTGCGGAGCTGACTGCAAAGGATTGACGCGGGGGATTGTGAATGACCACAACGGCGAATTACGTGTCGTATATAGGTCGAATCCACCTTCGATAATAGTGAGTTGCACCACTGATCAACTGCTTGTCTCGGTGTTAGCGTCCGTCGCGTCTGATGGGGGGACAAAAGTGACGCGAGGGGCAAAAGTGACATCTTTCAGGGGTTGGAAATCGGTCGCACTCGGCGGTGTGGCAGCGGCGATGTTGGTCGGTTGCGGCTCCGGATCCACTGTGACCGTGGTCGATGATCCGAAAATGGAGTCGGAGTTCGACTCGGTTCTCACCTCGGGGCAGCAGCGGACCCTCGGTGAGGTCGCGGAGGCGGGTGGGCTCGACAGCGACTCGTGGGACCGGATGTATTACTTCAGTGCTCCACTGCTGATGAGTGAGATCAATCGCGCACTCGGCACCGAGGGAGTGGTGTGGGAAGAACTTCCCGGCGACGAAGCCAAGGGGATTATCGTGTTCACCTCGGGCGGTGAGGTCGTAAGTGCCGTGATCGACCACAAGCCGGCGGTATCGCTGTCGGGATATGCGACGGCAGACTCGATGGTGGGCCGTGACCAGGCTATTGCGGATTACGAGCGCGTCGCAGTGGAGTCGCAGGGGCACTGAGCGGATTCTGCGTCGCCTTTGTCCGTCTTCCGGTGTAGTTTGCTGCATCGACGTGTAGCAATTCGGTCCGGAGGAGTGCGCTGGTGGCGCGGGTTATCGCGACAATCAACCTGAAGGGCGGCGTCGGCAAGACCACGACGACGGCTGCTCTGGGTGAGTTCATGGCGGCCGAGTTCGGCCAGAAGGTGCTGCTTGTGGATCTCGATCCACAGACCAACCTCACGACGATGATGGTCGGGGAGGAGAGGTGGCGGGAACTCAACGAACTCGGTCGTACCCTTGCCACGCTCTTCCGGAGTGCGGTGGAGCTGGACACCGACGCTTTCGATATCGAGAAGTCGCTGCAAAAAGATGTGTCGTCGGTGGAAGCGGTACGCGGCGTCGACCTGCTCTCGTCATCACTGGACCTCATGGAGATCCAGGAAGGGCTGAGCTTCCAGCAATACGCCGATCCCCGATCCGATCGGCCCATCGAGGTCTTGCGCGACGCACTCGACCCGATCGCCGACGACTACGACTACATCCTCGTCGACTGCCCGCCCAACCTCGGGATGCTCACACTCAACGGGCTCCGCGCCGCTGACGGCTACATCGTCCCCACGATTCCGGACATCCTGTCCACGTACGGGATCCCGCAGTTGCAGAAGCGGGTGGCGAGATTCTCGGACCGTACGGGCCACTCGATACGTGAGCTGGGCCTGGTCATCACCAAGTACCGCAGCGCATCGAACCTGCATCGCACGATCATCGAGCAGCTTCAACGCGACGACACGATCGCCAGCGTCGTTCCCGCGTGGATTCCCGAAGCGAACCAGATCGCCGCGTCCGCGGAGTTCGTCCCCTACGGCACCCTCAAGCGCAAATACGGTGGTGCAGGACAGTTCGATGCCCTGCGCATGCTCACCGAGACGATACTGATGAACGCGCAGGTGTACCTGTGAGCTCGCCTGGTCACGACGACGACCGTGGTTCGCGTGACGACGTGTCCGACGCCCGGTTGCGGGTTCGGATCGGTGAGGCGAGCGCCTCGCTGCTCCGGCTCAACGGTGCTGCGCCGATCGCGGCGGAATCCCTCGTCGCCCTCGTTCGGGTGATCGCAGACGAAGCCGCACGTAACCAACGATTCGCCGACGCCATCGCCGGTGCGCTCAGGCCGGTCACCGCAGAAGTGGCCGCGGCTCCGGCACGTAGGCAGGCCCCGGTCCGGAAAGCCCCGGCCGGACGAGCCAAGCGTGCCCCCGGTCTGTTCGACCCCTTCGAAGCGTTCCGTGACGGGGGAGAAGCGGGCCTGCGCGACCGGCTCGCTCCGCTCGATGTCGACCGATTGAAGGACATCATTGCCGAGCACGCCATGGACTACGACAAGCTCGCGATGCGTTGGCGCACTCCGTCCAAGCTGCGCGAACGAATCGTCGACCGCGTCAAGGCGTTGTCGACCAAAGGCGATGCCTTTCGGTGACCGGTATGGGGGCTTTCCGACAACCGGTATGTAATCGTATGGTTGGCCCATGGAAGAGTCAGCCGACAGGGGCGTCCAGGCGTTCGTCGCCGATGTCGTTCAGCGAGGCGGAAGTGCCACACAGCTGAAGGGTTCTCGTGCGGTGCGGGTGAAGGGGGTGGACGGGCACAGCTGCGTCGTCCGGGTGCGGTCGACCAGCAGGGGTCAGTGGATGGCACGCAGGCAGGACGGCACGCCGGGTAGCGACCCGACGGGTTCTTCGTACTGGGTGTTCGTCGACCTCGCGACAGACTCTCCGCAGTTCTACATGGTCGAATCCGACGAGGTGGAATCGGGGATCGCGGCCGACGTCGAACTGTGGCTCGCCGAGCGTCCCGGCCGAGTTCCCACAGGCAGTCATCCCATCCCGATGAGCAGCGTCGCGCACGGGCACGACCGATGGGATCTGCTCAATCTCAACCGGGTTCGCGATTCTCGGCATCGTAAAGAGGTGTCGCGGACGCGAGCCAAGCCTGCGAAGACCGTCAAGCCCGTGGCGGAACCCGACTTCGTCGACCCCAGAACGGCGATCGTGTCGGACTTCGGCGGATACCGGATCCACGCGCGCTTCGACGCGGACAACAGCAACGTCGAGATCACCCGCGGCCCGATGGAGGGCCGCCGATTCGGGCACCCGACCACAGCTGCGAACGCCGTCACGAAGTTCGTCAGCGACGACGACGCCGAGTATGACGGCTGGACCTTCTGGCGTCTCGACGATCCGTCGGGTGCGTCCCTCGGGAATTATCTGTCGCGCAGCGGGTAGCGCACTCAGTTCCTGTTCTGCGTGCCCCACTCGATGGCAGGGCAGGTGTCCATGACCATCGCGACACCGGCGTCGGTCGTTCGCGCGAAGGCGTCCTCGTCGATCACCCCCAGCTGGAACCACACCCCTTTCGCGCCGATCGAGACTGCCTGATCGGCGAATTCGCCCGCGGCGTCGGACCTGCGGAACACATCGACGACGTCGATGGGAAACGGTACGTCGGCGAGGGTCGCGTAACCCTGCTCGCCGAAGACGCTCGGGGCGGCCGGGTGGATGGGCACAACGCGCTTCCCGCGCTCGCGCAGCAGCTTCGCGATGCGGTACGCGGTCCGGTTGGGGTCGCCCGACAGGCCGACCACTGCCCACGTCGCGCAGTCGTCGAGCATGAGCGAGACGGAGTCAGGATTCTGCCATGTGGTGCTCATACGCTCCACCGTACGGACGGGCGGCGGAGTGGGCGTCACGCTCCGCAGAATGCGGCGATGTGCTGCGGGGGCACCGTGTTGAGCAGCGCTTGCGCGGGCGCGCCCAGGGTCGGGTCGCCTGCGAGCCACGCGACGGCGGGGCAGTCCGCGAGCGGAGTTCCGTGTTCGGGGGAGGTCTCACCTTCGGTGAACGCACCGAAGACGTTCTCCGTCAACCGGTCGGCCGACCCGTATACCGAGGCGGCGACGGAGAAATCGGGCCCGAAGGACGCGGAGGCGTGGAATGCGCGGTCGTCGCTCCAGCCCCACTTTGTGCCGATCACTCCCGCGAGCAACGCGGTACCGAAGTTCTGCGGGTAGCCGTCGGCTGCAGTCCCATGGGCAGTGGCCATCGCGGCGAGGACGGGCGAGCCGGGATCGGTGCGCTTCTTCGCCTCGAGGTAGGTCACCATGTCGTGTGTGGAGGTCGTTCCGAATCCCCAGTAGCCGGGCACATGGGTATCGGCAAGACCGAATTCGGCGACCGTTGTGGAGATCGACTGCGGATACTTCGCGTACAGGCGGTCTGCGATGGCATCGTCCGACGCGCGGATCATTTCGACTGCATCCGCATGGTCTTCCGGATCACCGTGCCGGACAACGTATTCGGCAATATACAACTTGACGATGGAGACCCCGGCGCGGGATTCGTGCTCGTTCGCAGTTCCTGCGCGTGCACCCGACGGGGTGTGTGCGAAAGAGATCGTCGTCGAACTCGGAGCGACGATGGCGCCGTTGCCGTCGACGATCGGTGCGGGCGCTGCCGCCGCGGTTGCCGCTGGGGCCAGGATGATCGCGGTGGTTGTGAGGAGGGCGCTCACCGAGGTTCGCATGGGCACTGATGTTACCGGGTGCCGACGGTGGGGTTCGGATCCGAATGAGCGAAACCGTCGACTTGTCGCAGCTGCGTTGGAAGCCTTTGCGCAGACATTCGACTGCAACCCAGGAGCCCTGCATGACCCTCAATGAACTCGAACGCCGGACAGCCACACCGGACGACATCTATCGCGCGTGTAGGTTCCCGCCGGAGGTGTCAGTAGTGCGGCGCACGGGCCTGCGGCTTTCCAATTTCGTGTCAGTCAGGGATTCTCACGATCTTGTCGGAATCCTCAGGCATCCCGGACGATGTTTCGGTCCTGTGCCCAAGCCGCGAGAACCGAATCGAAGAGTCTGCTGCCTCGAAGCCTGAGTTCTGACTCAATGCGGACGATCGAGAGTGAGCTGTCGTTCGTGGAAATCGAAATGTCTGACGGGATATCGGTACAGCTCACCAATGGTCATGTAATCGGTGAAGAACGGGTCCCAGCGCACCGGGAAGAACATTCCCCGTCCCAACGCCTGCTCCGATTCGCGTTGCAGTCGGCGGCTCAGCGCACCGATGACCCGGTCGGCTTTCGTGCCCATCCGGTTCCGGTCAAACACCAGGGCTGCAGCGCATGAACCGTAGTAATTCACCACGTCAAAAGGCCGCGTACCGGCATCGAGGACCTGGGCGAATCGACGCTCCACTCCGGCGGGCAGCCGGCTGACCATCCGCACCAAGGGCAGCAGCGCCGCCACCACCATGTACCCGAAGACCATGTGGAACAACAGTTGCTCGTTGGTCCACCGCGTCCCCGCCGATCGACTCCGCAACGAGGTGTCGGAAGCGTCGGCGAGGAGCCGGTGCAGATGCACACGGGTGCGTTCGAGCTCGCCGGCGATAGCGGCCCTGTCCACCCGCTCGGAATGGCCCATGATCCACCACCTGTCCAGGGAGCCGACGGCACTCGATGGCCGTCGATACCAGACTTCCCCCTCCCGGGCGGCCTCCACAACTGCCGGCCGAATTCAGTCTCATGTCGCGAATCGATATAGCGCCCCCGTCGACCCTCGGATGCCACGTCGGACGTACCTGCCGCAGTGGCGCGGCGCGGATCGCCGTGTCGTGACCGCCGGACGGCTGGCGTAACAGCAGCAGCGCGGGATGACGTGCGCCGCTCAGAGATCGAACAGCGAGAATTGGTCCTTCTGTGCTCGAGTCTCGGAGTCGGCGAGGTATCGGTCGGCCATGGCCCGGGCGACGGTTTCGTCGCAGCCGAGCTCGGCGGCGACTTCACTCCAGTCGTGTCCGTTGTGCTGGAGTTGCCACGCCAGCTGGTGCAACTGTTCGTCCATGTCCATCAGCGCCGCTCCCGCGGTCGTGTCGGCCGGAACCCGTTCGACGACGCGGGTTCTCATTGAGACAGATGGTAAACGCGGATGCGGGCATGCGGCGGCAGACATGCCGCCCACCGTCTCGAATCGGCGACGGATCGCACGAGAGATAGGTAAACCCGCCCCCGAGGGGACGGGCGGTGTGCCGTCCATGGTGTCACCGTTTCCGTGAACATCTATGGACGCAGCGCCGGTCAGGGACGGATAGGCAGTGCGCGGCGGGACCGGGCGGCGGCGACCACACGATCGGCGACCCGGCCGGCGTCGCGGCCGACCCCGCGCAACGACGCCGACGACAGGCTGCGCTGCCATTCGAGACCGACATACCCCAGCCCCAGATGAGTGGTGGAGAGACCCTGCCGGTGCCGGGGCCGGCCCGTCTCGTCGAGAGCGCCGAGACCGGTCAGATAGGGCAGGTGCGGGCGATAACCGGTACCCAACAGCACGGTGTCGGCGGTGGTGGCGGCGCCGTCGGGCCAGAACACCCGGCGGTCGTCGAGGCCGGTGAACAGCGGCCGCGGCTGCGGGTTGCCGCTGGCCAGGGCACGCCGGTAGCGGCCGGTATCGAGGACCTGCTGGGTCGGCGACGCAGGCAGCCACGGCCCCAAGGGGGCGCGGTCGACTCCGGTGACCGTGAGCCAGAAGTGCACATCACGGCCGAAGATCCGCTGCGGCAGGAACTTCGGCGGTCGGCGGCTGGCCAGAGTCACAGTAGCGACCTCGGCGAGTTCGGTGGCGATCTGCACCGCCGAGTTACCGGCACCGACCACCACCACGTTCTGGCCCGTGAGTGCAGCGGGGTCGCGGTAGTCGCCGGTGTGCAGCACCGTGCCGCCGAACGTGTCCAGCCCCGGCAGCGGTGGGATATTCGGGGACCCGAGATAGCCGGTGGCCGCGATCAGAATCGGCGCGGTGACACTGCCGCCGACAGCGGTGTGGGCGGTGTAGACGCCCCGCTCGCAGGTGACGGTCTCGACGCGGGAGCCGGTCACAATGTCGACGTCGAGTCCGGCGGCGTAGCGGCGCAGATAGTCGATCACCTCGTCGCGCCGCGGATAGCGGTCCGGATCGCCGGGAAACGCCAGGCCGGGCAGGGCGCTGTATTTCGCCGGGGAGAACAGGGTCAGGCTGTCGTAGTAGTGCGGCCAGGCCCCGACCGGCTCGTCGCCGGCTTCGAGCAGTCCGGTGCGCAGGCCTCGAGCAGACAGGGCGTGGGCGGCGGCGAGGCCGGACTGGCCGCCGCCGACGACGAGAGCGTCATAGTCGGTCATGGTGTTCCTTCGAGGGTGTCGGTGGGGGTCAGCCGCGGCACGGACGCGACCGCGAGGAGCGCGGCGATCACGGCAACGACTGCGAGGACGAGGTAAGCGGTGGCGTAGCTGCCGGTCGCGCCGGCCAGGGCGGTTCCCGCCCACGGCGCCAACGCCATGACCAGGACGATCGGGGCGGACATCAGCCCCCCGAGCCGCCCGTAGTGGGTCGAGCCCCACCGGTCGGTGATGGCGGTGGCCTGGATCAAGGTGAACAATCCGCGCACCAGTCCCGCGCCGATCGCCGCGCCGATCAACGCCGCGGCCGTGGTCACCGCCCCGAGCAGCGCGGTGGTTGCCGCAGTCCCGGCCAGGATCACCACGATGCGGCTGCGGACGCTGGTACGGGCGACCAGGGTCAGATAGCCGAGGCGGCCGAGGACCTGTCCGGCGCCGCCGAGCCCGAGCGTCACCGCCGCCACCGACGGGGAGAAGCCCTGTTCGAGCAGCAACGGCACCAGATTGAAGACCCCGGCGAAGGCGGTGAACGCACCGAGAGCCAACGCGCCCACCAGCGCGAGGAACGCGGGGCTGCGGGCGATCTCCCGGTGCCCTAGGTCCGCGCCGTTCGCCGGCGGGGTCGCGGCGGGCCAGGATCCGCATAGTCCCCACCAATGCCCGGGGATGGTGATCGCGGCGAGGATCACCGCCAGAACCAGGTAGGTGGTGCGCCAGTCCGACTGCTGATCCACGACCGAGGTCAACGGGGCGAAGATGGTGCTGGCCAACCCCGCGGCGAGGGTCAGGATCATCAGGGCGTGGACGGAGCGGTCGCCGTACCAGCGGGTCAGCGCCGCGAACGCCGGTGGGTAGAGCACCGCGCCCATCGCGGTGCCGGCCAGCAGCCACCCGGCGTAGAACACCGGCAGCGTGGGGGCGAGCGCGATCAGGACCAGCGCGGGGACGGCGAGGACCGAGCCGGCGGTCATGATCGTGCGCGGTCCGACCCGGTCGAGGATGCGCCCGACCGGGATACCCGCGAGCGCGGTGGCGAGCTGACCGAGCGAGAACGCCGCGGTGATCGCCGTGGGCGACCAGCCGGTCTCGGTAGAGATCGAGACCGACAGGACCGGGAACGCGTAGTACAGGATGCCCCAGCTGGTGATCTCGGTCAGGCACAGCACCGCCAGCACCCGCCGCAGCCCGGCCCCGGTGAGGGCACCGGGCTGCGGGCGGATCGAGGTGTCGGTCACCGGCGTTATCCGCCGGCGCGGGCGGAGAGGGTGACCAACGCCGGCTCCGCGGGGCCGCAGCACCCACCCGCGTCGGCGGTGTCGGCGGCGGGGTCGTCGAACACTCCGGCGCCGCCGCACACTCCGGTCTCGGGCAGGGTCAGCTCGACGCGGGCGGCGGCATCATGATCACCGGCGAGGGCGGCGGCGATGCTGCGGACCTGCTCGTAGCCGGTCATCGCCAGGAACGTCGGGGCCCGACCGTAGCTCTTCATCCCGACCACATAGAAGCCGGGTTCGGGGTGGGTGAGCTCGGCGACGCCGTGCGGGTAGACGGTCCCGCACGAGTGCACGTTCGGGTCGATCAGCGGGGCGAGCGCGGTCGGGGCCTGCAGCACCGGGTCGAGGTCGAGACGGATTTCCGAGAGCCACGACAGGTCCGGCCGGAAGCCGGTGGAGGCGATGATCTCGTCCACCGCCTCGAGGCGGGCTCCGGTATCGGAGACCACCGCGACCTGACCGTCGGTGGCGGGTTCGACGGCGGCGGTGCGGAACCCGGTGACCACGGTGAGCAGCCCGTCGTCGACGGCCTTTTTCGCGCGCAGTCCCAGGGCGCCGCGGGCAGGCAGTTGGTCGTCCTGGCCGCCGCCGAACGCGGCGCCGACCTCGCCGCGGCGCACCGCCCAGGTCAGGCGGGTGCCGGAGGCGGTGCGGGCGAGCTCGGCCAGCGCCACGATTGCGTTGAGTGCCGAGTGGCCGCTGCCGGCGATGACGGTGTGGCGGCCGGCGTAGCGGGTGCGCACCGCATCGTCGCCCAGGTCGGGGACGCGGTAGGTGATGGTCTCGGCTGCGGCGCGTTCACCGAGGGCGGGCAGGCCTTCGCCGCCGAGGGGGTTGGGAGTGCTCCAGGTGCCGGAGGCATCGATGACGGCGCGGGCGAGCAGGCGGGTGTCGGTGCCGTCGCGGTGGCGGATGTGCACCGACAGTGGTTCGGTGTCGCGGCCGGCGTCGACGATGCGGTCGCGGCCGCGGCGGGCGATGCCGACGACCTCGTGATCGAGGCGGACCGCGTCGCCGAGGGCGGTGGCCAGCGGGCTCAGGTACTGCCCGGTCCAGTCCTGGCCGGTGGGGTAGGCGTCGTCGTCGGGGGCCTTCCAGCCGGTGGTGTCGAGGAGGCGGCGGGCGGCGGGGTCGATCAGTTCGGCCCAGCGGGAGAAGGTGCGGACGCTGTGCCATTGCGTGATGGCGGCTCCGACGACGTCGCCGCGTTCGAGTACCAGCGGTTCGAGGCCGCGTTCGCGCAGGTGGGCGGCGGCGGCCAGGCCGATCGGTCCGGCTCCGACGACGACGATGGGCAACTCGCTCATGACAGATCCTTTCATCGATGGGTATCGATCTAAGCTGCTGTCAGAGTATCGATGGTCGTCGATGTATGCAACCATCGATGCTGATCGATATAGTGGGGGTATGACAGCACTCGGCCTACCGATCACGGTGACCCCCGGCGCGGAGGTGGACCTCGACGCCCTGAGCCCGCAGGACGCGGCCACCTACGCCGGATGGTTCGCCTGCCTGGCCGAACCCACGCGGGTGCGGCTGCTGCACCACGTCGCCGCCCATCCGTCCGGCATCACCGTCGGCGAGCTCGCCGACAGGCTCGGGATCGGCCAGCCCACCATCTCCCATCACGTCCGCAAACTCGCCGACGTCGGCTTCGTCACCACCGGCAAACAGGGCACCAGCACCGTGGTGCGGATCAACCCGAGCTGCTGCAGCGACCTGCCCAGTGCTGCCGACGCGGTCATGGGGGTGCTCACCGCCCGCCCGTGCTGCCCCGAGGACGTCCCCGCCGACGTGGCAGTGCGCCCGCTCGACGACCGGGATTGGGAGGCGGTGCGCCGCATCTACGCCGACGGCATCGCCACCGGCGCCGCGACGTTCACCACCGAGGTCCCCAGCCGCGACCACCTCGAGAGCCAGTGGTTGCCCGAGCATCGCTGGGTCGCCGAGATCGACGGTCAGGTGGTCGGCTGGGCAGCGTTGAGCCCGGTGTCGAACCGCGAGTGCTACCGCGGGGTGGCCGAGAACTCGGTGTATGTCGGCGACGGGATGCGCGGGCGCGGCGTCGGCAAGGCGCTGTTGCGTACTCAGGTCATCGCCGCCGATCAGGGCGGATTGTGGACGCTGCAGACCTCGATTTTCCCGGAGAACCGGGCCAGCCTGGCGCTGCATCATTCGGCGGGTTTCCGCACCGTGGGGGTGCGCGAACGCATCGGCCGGCTCGACGGCATCTGGCGCGACACCGTGTTGCTCGAACGCCGCTCCGAGACAGTTCCCGCCGCCGCGCACGAGTGAGAGCGACGCGGGTGACGATGGACATCGAACTGCTGTACTTCGACGGCTGCCCGAACTGGGAGGAGGCGCGAGGCCGCCTCGCCGAGGCCCTGGCAGCGACCGGCAACGCCGGTACCCCGATCCGGCTGCGCCGTATCGAGACCCCGGAGGCCGCCGAACGCGTCGCCTTCCCCGGATCCCCGACCATCCGCATCGACGGGACCGATCCGTTCGGCCTCACCGAGGGCGTCGGGTTGACCTGCCGCGTCTACCGCACCGCCGACGGGCTCGACGGTGCTCCGAGCACCGCCGATCTGATCACCGTGCTGCGGCACGCCGAACACCGGTAGACCTGGCATCGGCTTGACCTTCGAGTCGACTCGAAGGTTTACCGTCGAGGAGTGAGCACGATGCTGATCTCCCAGTTCGCCGAACACACCGGTGTCCCGGCCACCACTTTGCCCTTGGGCTTGCTATACCCCGTACCCGTTTGTCACGGGCAGCCCACTCGGCGCGTCCGATCCCGCACACCCGCCACGCGATCGCTTACTGAACGGAAAAGGAATTGAGTCCACTCTGGGCGCAGTCTCGGGGCCGCAGTTGCTGCCGATCGCTGCCTGACACATCGGAATCGGAGAGGACCACGCTGGACAGCGTGGTCACCACTGGATTCCTCTGCAGTTCCGCAGGATCCGGACCAGTGCTCCTCCGGGGTCAGTTCAGCGGATAGAGCATCTGGGCGGTCGCGGCGTAGGCGGTGTCGAAGTCGACGGCGAGCACTGCCTCGACCGGCCCGACCACCGCGTGCTGCTCCCAGGCCTGGCCGGTGCGGCTGCGCCACGCGGTGCCGGCGGTGTCGATACCCCACACTGAGCCGTCCTGCGCGGCGGACAGCAACGCCAGCGGTGGGGCGTCGGGCACCACGGTGAAGGTGAGTCCGGCGTCGGTGCTGTGCTGGAGTCCGGCGGTGGTGGTCGCCCACACCCCGGCGTCGGTGACGGCGAGCGCGGCCGCAGCCACCGGAGCGCCCGCGGTCCAGCTGCTGCCACCGTCGGTGGAGATCAGCAATCCGGTCACGCCATCGAAGCCGACCAACAGCGCACCGTCCGTAGCAAGAGCGTGAAAATCCACCTCGCTGCTCAAGGATGTCGGCGTCCAGGTGCGGCCGCCATCGGTGCTGTCGATCAGCCCCAACGGATTCGGCGCCGAACTCGACGGTCCCGGATGCCCGGACGCGAAGAGACGGTCAGTTCCCGGAGCGCCGGTCAGTCCCATGAAGTCGTCGTCGGATACGCCGACGCGGGTGGTGCGCCCGCTGTCGGCGATCTCGACGAGACCGGTGTGGGTACCGGCCAGCACCACACCGCCGGAATCGAGGTGCAGACCGTGCAGATGATCCAGGGCCGGTTCCAACGCTGTGCCAGGCACCTCCGATGCGACCCCCGACTCGGTGGTCGTGGTGGATTGTTCACCGGTCGCACAAGCGGCGAGCACAGCCACCGCAGCAACAGGCACCAGGACACGCGCCCACCGGCGCGGGGGAAAACTCGACATGAGAAGCAGAAACTCGTTTCGGATCGATCGGGTGCCGGCTCAGGTGTGAGCCAGGCGGGTGGGGTCGAGGTCGAGGCGCCGCAACAGCTGGGCGTTGAGCGCCACGACGATGGTCGAGACGGACATGAGGATCGCGGCGACCGCCGGGGAGATCGCGACGCCGGCGAATGCGAGCACACCCGCGGCGAGTGGCACGGCGATGATGTTGTAGCCGGTGGCCCACACCAGGTTCTGCCACATCTTGCGGTAGCTGGCGTGCGAGAGCGCGATGATCGACAGCACCGCCCGCGGATCGTTCGCCGCCAGCACGACCCCGGCGGATTCGATGGCGACGTCGGTGCCGGCGCCGATCGCGACACCGACATCAGCCCGGGCCAGAGCCGGGGCGTCGTTGACACCGTCGCCGACCATCGCGACCGTGTGCCCACGATTCTGCAGCTCGGTGACCTTGGCGTCCTTGTGTTCGGGTAGTACCTCGGCGAAGACCTCGTCGATCCCGAGGTCGGCGGCTACCGCGTCGGCGACCTGCCGCGCATCGCCGGTGATCATCGCGACCTTCACCCCGCGGGCGTGCAGGGCGTCGATGGCCTGACGGGATTCCTCGCGCACGGCGTCCTCGAGCGCCACGGCCCCGAGGACGCGGTCGCCTTCGGCGATGTGCAGCACCGACGCCCCGCGCGCTACCCACTGCTGGGTCACGGCGGTGACGTCGGTGGGCACCGACAACCGCAGATCGGCCAGCATCGCCGGGCCGCCGACAGTGATTTCGGCGCCGTCGACGAGCGCGCGCACCCCGCGGCCGGGCAGCGACCGGAAATCGGTGGCGACGATCCGCTTACTGGCCGGCACCCGATCGTCGGCGGCGGCGACAATGGCCCGGGCGACGGGGTGCTCGCTGTCGGCTTCGGCCGCCGCCGCCAGCGCCAGCAGATGCTCGTCGGTGACTTGGTGGGCGGTGGCGATGCCGGTGACCTGGTGCCGGCCCTGGGTCAGGGTGCCGGTCTTGTCGAACAGGACCACGTCGACGGTGCGCATGCGTTCGAGCGCGAGCCGGTCTTTGACCAGCACCCCGGATCTGGCGGCGCGTTCGGTGGAGATCGCGATCACCAGCGGGATCGCCAACCCGAGTGCGTGGGGGCAGGCGATGACGAGCACAGTGACGGTGCGGACCACCGCTTCGTCGACGTTGCCGACGAGCAGTGTCCAGATCGTGAAGGTGAGGATGCCGGCGACGGTGGCGAAGTAGAACAGGAACGCTGCGGCTTTGTCCGCCAGCGCCTGGGCACGGGACGAGGAGGCCTGGGCGTCGGCGACCATCCGTTGGATACCGGCCAGGGCCGTGTTCTCGCCGACGGCGGTGATCTGCACCCGCAGGGCGCTGTCGGTCGCGACGGTGCCGGCGACCACGGTGTCGCCTACCTGCCGGGTGACGGCCTTGGATTCGCCGGTGATCATCGATTCGTCGACCTCGGCACGGCCGTCGGTGACGGTGCCGTCGGCGGGCACCCGCGCCCCGGCCCGCACGAGTACCAGATCCCCGAGCGCCAGTTCCGACAAGGGAACGTCGGCGGTGCCGGTATCGGTGATCTTCTCTGCGGTGTCCGGCAGCATCGCCGCGAGCGCGTCGAGGGCGCCCGACGCCGAGCCGAGAGCGCGCATCTCGAGCCAGTGCCCGAGCAGCATGATCACGATCAGCAGCGCGAGTTCCCACCAGAAGTCCAGGTCGAACCCGCCGAGACCCAAGGTGGTGACCCAGGACGCGAGGAACGCAACGGTGATCGCCATGGCGATCAGCAGCATCATCCCGGGCCGGCGAGAGCGTAGTTCGGCCCAGCCGCCGGTGAGGAACGGGGTGCCGCCGTAGACGAAGATCACCGTGCCCAGTACCGGGGGAATCCACATGGCGCCGGGGAAGTCGGGCATGGTGTAGCCGAGCAGGTCGGCGACCATGTGGCTGAAGAACACCACCGGTATCGCCAGCACCAGTGACACCCAGAACCGGCGGCGGAACATCTCCCCGTGTGCCCCGTGCCCGGCATGCCGATCGTGCCCACCATGGCCGCCATGAGCGTCGTGCTCAGGGTGGGTGTCGTGACCGACGTGGGCGAGGTGCTCGCCGTGCCCGGCGTGCGCATCATGCTCGTCGGGTGGCGGGCTCTGGACCTCGGCGCCGTCATTGTGTCCGGCGGGCGACGGGTCCGGGTGGGGGTGTCCGTGCTGCGGGTGCGACATCGAAAGCCTCCTGGGATGGCGAACGGGCCGAGAGGAACCGGGCGGCGCCCGGTTACAGGGTGGTCAGCAGCTGCCGCATGGTCTCGATCTCCTGCTGCTGCGTGTCGCCGATGGTGCGGGCCATCTCTACCGCGTCGGGGAACTGTCCGTCCTCGATCTCGGTCTGCGCCATGTCGACTGCGCCTTCGTGGTGGGCGATCATCTGCTCGAGGAACAGGCGAGCGGCGTCGGCGCCCTGTGCCTCGGACAGCGCCTGCATGTCCTCCTCGCTCATCATCCCTTCCATCTCCATCCCCTCCATCCCCTCCATACCGTCCATGCCCTCGTCCATGCCGGGCATGTCGTGGCCTGTCTCGGGCATCGCGGTGGGCTCACCCCACTGCTCGAGCCAGGACTCGAGCTGCTCGATCTCCGGGCCTTGAGCGGCCTTGATCTGCTCGGCCAGGGCGGTCACGTCCGCGGGAATGTCCTGCTTGGCCAGCAGCATGTCGCTCATCTCGATCGCCTGACTGTGGTGCGGCAACATCATCTGCGCGAACATCACGTCGGCGTCGTTGTGCGCCGCGGCCTCGTCGGCTGCCGAGGTGGCGGTGGCCGAGGTCGTGGCCGGCGAGGTCGCGACGGTGGTGCCGGTCCCGGTGTCGCTGCACGCAGCCGCGGCGAACACCACCGCCAGGGCGGTGGCGCCGACGGCGAGAAACTTCTTGTTGTTCATGGGATGTGGTCCTTTCTCGAACGGTCACAGACCGCCATGGCACCGAAGTCCGGACACGGCCGGTCCGCATGCGGGGATCAGGCCAGGTAGGACACGGTGGTCATCATCCCGGCTTCCTGGTGATACGCGTTGTGGCAGTGCAGCGCCCACTGGCCCGGGTTGTCGGTGTCGAATTCGATCTCCACGGTGCGCATCGGCCCGATCGTGACAGTGTCCTTGCGCAGGCCGGTGTCGGTGAGCGCGAAGGTGTGTCCGTGCAGATGCATCGGATGGAACATGTCCGACATGTTCCGCATCCGCATCCGCACCCGCTGCCCTTCGGCCACGTTCAGCGGTGGGATATCGGGATGAGCGCGGCCATTAAGAGTCCACCGGTACGGCGACATGGTCCCGCCCATATCCACGCTGTGATACACATCGTGCTCCCTCTCGGCCAGACGCACATACTCCCGAGGCGCCAGATCGGTGCCCAGTAGTACCTGCCGGTCCAGCTCGCCGGGTCGCGACTGTGCGGGCAACTCGCCGACGGCGGTGCGCACCAGGGCCTGCCCGTGCCCGGTCTTGCCTTCCGCCTGCGCGAACAACGGGAACACGCCGTCGCCGAGAGTGACGAGCACATCGACACGCTCGCCCATCCCGATCAGCAGCGCATCGGTGTCCTGCGGCACGACCGGGAAGCCGTCGGTGTGGGTGACGGTCATCCGGTGCCCACCGAGGGCGACGCGGAACGCAGTGTCGGCGCCGGCGTTGACGAACCGGATCCGCGCCCGCTGTCCGGGTGTCGCGGTGAACACGATCGGGTCCTCGGGGACGCGCCCGCCGACCAGGAAATGCGGGTAGCTCACGTCTCCGGCGCCGCCGAGCAGCGGGGAGAGCATGGTCTCCTCACCCGTGTCCATTCCGTCCATGTCCATGGCGCCGTGGTCCATTCCGCCCATCCCGCCGTCGCCACTGGCACCGGTGGCGGCGCCGATGCCGAGGTCGCGGGCCACGTCGTCGGGGGTGCGGCCGGTGCCGTCGAGCCAGTCGTCGAGCACCACGATCCACTCGTGGTCGTAGTCGCCGGGCTCGTTCGGATCGTCGATGACCAACGGCCCGTACAGGCCGCGATCGAGCTGCAATCCCGAATGCGAGTGGTAGAAGTACGTGCCCGGATCCGGGACCGTGAACTCGTAGGCGAACCGGCCGCCGGCCACGATCGGATCCTGGGTCAGCCCGGGCACACCGTCCATGTCGTTGCTCAACGCCAGCCCGTGCCAGTGCACACTCGTCTCCGCCGGCAGCTGGTTGTCCACCTCCACCCGCAGCAGATCCCCGGCGCGGGCTCGCAGCAGCGGCCCCGGTAGCTGCTCGTCGTACCCCCAGGTCGACACGATGCGCCCGCCAAGGTCCACCTCGACCGGACGCGGCGTCAACCGCGCCGAGACCACCTGCTGACCCGGGATGCGGCGTTGCTGTTCGAGACGGCGCACCGCAGTCGACGAGGCCTGCACGGGGGCACCGGTCGGTGAGCCCGACCCGGAACAGGCCATCAGGACTCCGGCCCCGGCAAGTATTGATCCGAGAAGGAAGGATCGACGGACCAGCTCAGCCATGAACATGCCCCTGCCGGTGCTCGACCTTCGTGGTGTCGCCGGGGTGCATCAGCACCTGCCGACGGGCCACGAATTCATCGGAGTCGATGTCACCGCGGGCGAAACGCGTCTCGAGCAGCCGAAGCGGATCGGACTCCTGGCTGGTGCGGCCGGGTCCGTTCGCACGGTCGGTGCGGAACATCATGGCCATCAGATAGATCACCACCGCCCAGAACGCGAACATGCACACGGCCATGACGATCCATCCGGTCCAGGTCAGCTCACCTGCCCAGCCCATCATGGTCGCCTCCTTTCACCGGTTCGTGCTTCCAGCCTGGTGTGCCTACCCGTGGATTCCTGTGGAGGTCGTATGAAGATTTGCTCAAGAAGCCACACCGCCTCGTCGACAGCGGTGTCCGCTGGTGAAGATGGACGCCATGGACTCCTCCGCTCGCACCCCCACCGCGACCAGCGACTCTGCGGCGCCGCCGCGCCCGTCGACCGGGTTGCGGGCGATGGTCGTCGAGGACGAGGCACCGTTGGCGAACCTGATCGGCTCGTATCTCGAACGCGACGGGTTCGAGACCGCGATCACCGGTGACGGCGCCGACGCCGTCACCCTCGCCCGACAGGTCGACCCCGACGTCGTGGTCCTCGATCTCGGCCTGCCCCATCTGGACGGGGTCGAGGTGTGCCGGCAACTGCGGACGTTCTCCGACGCCTATGTCGTGATGCTCACCGCCCGCACCGAAGAGATCGACACCCTCATCGGGCTGTCCGTCGGCGCAGATGACTACATGAGCAAACCGTTCAGCCCCCGCGAATTGATGGCCCGCATCCAGGCCATGCTGCGCCGTCCCCGCGCCCACGTCGCCGCACCCAGACCGGCCGAGACCGCCGCCACCGGCCTGATCCGCCGCGCCGGGGACCTGGCCCTCGATGTCGACGGCCGGGAAGTCACCGTCGCCGGGAGGCCGGTGGCCTTGACCCGCACCGAGTTCGACGTCCTGGCCGCGCTGGCCCGCGATCCCGGCGTGGTGCTCACCCGGGCTCAGCTGATCGAGGCGGTGTGGGGACCGAGCTGGACCGGCGACGCGCATCTGGTCGATGTGCACGTCGGTCATCTGCGCCGCAAACTCGGCGACGATGCTGTCCGCGGCCGCTATGTGCGCACCGTGCGTGGGGTCGGCTACAAGATGGGCGCCGGACAATGACGGCCCGGCGCCCCCACCGCAGACGAGGTTCAGCTGCATCGCCCCAGCAGGCACTGGCGGGATCGAGTTTCGGCACCCGGCTGTTCCTCGCCTTGACCGTGGTGGTGGTCGGCTGCGCCGCCAGCGCCTGGCTCGTCGCCTCCGCCCTCGCGCCCGGGATCTTCCATGACCACCTCGGCCAGGCCGGCATCGACCACAACTCGAGTCAGGCCGCGCACGTCGAAGAGGCGTTCGCCTGGTCGATCGTCCTTGCATGGGGTCTGGCGGTCGCGGTCGCGGTGCTGCTGGCATTGGCGGTGAGCTGGTACATCACCCGCCGTGTTCAACGCTCGTTGACCGCGGTGACCACCTCGACCGCCCGGATCGCAGGCGGCCGGTACGACACTCGCGTGTCCAGCCCCGGTCTCGGCCGCGAATTCGACGAGCTCGCCGTCACCGTTAACGAACTCGCCCGCCGTCTCGACGCCACCGAAAGTACCCGCCGCCGGATGCTCACCGACCTCGGCCACGAGATGCGCACCCCGATTGCGACCCTCGACTCTTATCTCGAAGCCCTCGACGACGGCGTCCGCACCCTCGACGACGACACCCGACAAGTTTTGCGCGATGCCACCCACCGGCTGGGGCGTCTCGCCCAGGACATCACCGCGGTCTCGCGCGCCGAAGAACATCTCACCCGCATCCGGCCGGTGCCCACCACCACCGGCGTCTTGGTCACCGCCGCGGTCGATGCGGTGCGCGAACGGTACGAGAACACAGGCGTCGAATTGCACAGCCGTCTCGACGACTCCCTGGTCGTATCGGTCGACCCCGACCGGCTCGGCCAGGTCCTGGGCAATCTGCTCGACAATGCCCTGCGCCACACCGCCTGTGGCGGCACGGTCACGGTCACCAGCAGACGAGCGAACCGCGATCGGGTGGAGATCACGGTGGCCGACACCGGCGAGGGCATTGCTCCCGAGCACCTCGACCACCTCTTCGACCGGTTCTACCGCGCCGATACAGCCCGTGATCGCCGACACGGCGGCAGCGGTATCGGCCTGACCATCACCCGTGCCCTCGTCGAAGCCCACCACGGGCGCATCCGAGCACACAGTGACGGGCCGGGCCGTGGGGCACGCTTTACGATCGAACTGCCCGTCATTGCAGTCTGACCTCGGAGCCTGCTTCGGTGTTGCCGTATCCGGCACATCTCAATCCGTGGACTCACGACCTTCGAGCGCGGACCCTCGACTCGAGGGACTGAACGCCTCCGTCATGTTTGTTGTCATCGGCGCCCACCCCTGTCAGGCTTGGGCGCCGTCTGGAACGAGCTCGGCGATCAGCGCCTCGACCTTGGCTTTGATCTCGTCGCGGATCGGACGCACCGCCTCCACCTCTTGCCCGGCCGGATCCTCGAGCACCCAATCCCGATACGACGTGCCCGGAAACACCGGGCACGTGTCGCCGCACCCCATGGTGATCACCACATCGGAGGCCTGCACCGCGTCGATGGTGAGGATCTTCGGGTTCTGCGCGGAGATGTCGATACCGACTTCGGCCATCGCCGCGACCGCGGCCGGGTTGACCTGCTCGGCCGGAGCGGAGCCCGCGGAACGGACCTCGACCCGGTCGCCGGCCAGCGCAGTGAGGAATCCCGCGGCCATCTGGGAACGGCCCGCGTTGTGCACACACACGAACAACACCGAGGGTGTGCGATCGGTCGAGGAATCAGTTGTCATGAAAACAGACGTCCTTTCGAAGAGAATTCAGGCAGAAACGGTGTCGAGTTCGGCCAGCAAAGCCCGCACGCGAGTGTCGATATCGTCGCGGACGGCGCGCACCGTGCCCAGCGACTCGTCGTCCGGATCGATCAACGACCAATCGAGGTAGCGCTTACCCGGATACACCGCGCACGCATCACCGCACCCCATGGTGATCACCACATCGGCGGCTGCCACCACATCGTCGGTCAGGGGTTTGGGATATTCGCCGCCGAGATCGAGCCCGATCTCGGCCATCGCCTCGACCACGACAGGATGAATCGCCGCTGCAGGAGCCGATCCGGCGGAGCGCACGTGCACCCGTCCCGCGCCGTGATGAGCCAGCAGTGCCGCGGCCATCTGCGAACGTCCGCTGTTACGCACGCACACGAACAGCACCTCCGGCACATCCTTCGGTATAGCGCCCTCGGCCTGCGCCAGAGCAGTGAGGCGTTCGCCCGCGAAGCGGGTGGCCAGCGAGGGCAAATGGGTATGGATCTTGGCGGTGCGCCGCAGCGCCGCATACGACTCGAAGACCATCCGCTCGACGGTCTGCGCCGAGAACACCCCGGCGTACTTCTCGGCGAGATGTTCGGCACTGCGGTGCAGCACCGCCTGAGGCATCAGTAATTCTGGCTGAGCAGCGTGCTGGGACATCGACATCTCCTGACGTGGCCGATCCTTACGACACAGTGGGGGCGGGAGAACTGGTGAAACGCTTACGCAGGGCGAGCGAGACGTAGATCAGAGCAACCAGGACGGGCACCTCGATGAGCGGACCCACCACCCCGGCCAAAGCCTGGCCGGAGGTGACACCGAAGGTGCCGATCGCCACCGCGATGGCGAGCTCGAAGTTGTTTCCGGCGGCGGTGAACGCCAGCGTCGTGGTGCGCTCGTAACCGAGCCCCACTGCCGCACCGAACAGGAACCCACCACCCCACATGAGGATGAAGTACGCGAGCAGCGGCAACGCGATCCGCACCACGTCCCACGGCTGCGAGGTGATCTGCTCGCCCTGCAGGGCGAACAGGATCACGATCGTGAACAGCAGCCCGTAGAGCGCCCACGGGCCGATCTTCGGCAAGAACGTGTCCTCGTACCACTCACGTCCCTTGGCTTTTTCACCGAAATGGCGGGTCAAGAAGCCGGCGACGAGGGGGATACCGAGGAAGATCAGCACCGATTTGGCGATCTGCCACGGGGAGACATCGAGGGTGGTCTGTTCGAGCCCGAGCCAGCCGGGCAGGATCGACAGGTAGAACCAGCCGAGCACAGCGAACATGATCACCTGGAAAACCGAGTTGATCGCAACCAGTACTGCGGCGGCTTCGCGGTCGCCGCAGGCGAGGTCGTTCCAGATGATGACCATCGCGATGCAGCGAGCCAGGCCGACGATGATCAGGCCGGTGCGGTACTCGGGCAGGTCGGGCAGCAGCAGCCAGGCGAGGGCGAACATCAGCGCCGGGCCGAGCACCCAGTTGAGAATGAGCGAGGAGATCAACAGCTTGCGATCGCCCGTGACGGTGTCGAGGCGGTCGTAGCGCACCTTCGCAAGCACCGGGTACATCATGATCAACAGACCGAGCGCGATCGGCAGAGAGATGTTGTCGATCTCGATGACGCTCAACGCGTCCCCGAGCCCGGGAATGAGGCGGCCGAGCAGCAGACCGGCGACCATGGCGATGCCGATCCACACGGCCAGGAACCGGTCGAGGACCGACATCTTGCCGGCGACGGACCGGTGTTCAGTGGTGGTCACGAGACGATCTCCTGAAGGGCTTCAGTCGGGGCGCAGGTGCAGGTGCAGGCCGATCCGGGCAGGACCCCGGATTCGGTGGCGAGCACCGCGGACAGTTGCTCGAGGGCGGCGGGGATCACCCGGTAGTACACCCAGGTGCCGCGGCGCTCACAGTCGAGAAGTCCGGCTTCGCGCAGCACCTTGAGGTGGTGCGAGATGGTCGGTTGCGACAGGTCGAACGCGGGGCTGATGTCGCACACACAGCTCTCCCCGCCCTGGTGGCTGGCGATCATGCTGAGCATGCGCAGCCGCACCGGATCACCGAGGGCCTTGAACATGCGGGCCAGGTCGGTGGCCCAATCCGAGGTCAGGGGCTCACGGGCGAGCGGCGGGCAGCACGGTTCGGCCTCACTCGACAGCTGATTCGACATGCGTCTATATTGACTGTTATCAATCCAGTCGTCAAACGGGAAGGGACCTCCACGTGCCCACTGCTTCGGTGCTGTTCGTGTGTGTGAAGAACGGCGGAAAATCCCAGATGGCCGCAGCGTTGATGCGCAAGACAGCCGGCGACCGCGTCACCGTCCATTCGGCCGGTACCGCCCCAGGGGCGTCCCTTAATGCTCTGTCGGTGCAGGTCCTCCACGAGGTAGGCGCCTCCATCGACGGTGAGCGCCCCAAGCCGATCGATCCGCAACTCCTCACCGAAGTCGACCTGGTGGTCACCCTCGGCGGCGAAGCCCACGTCGATGCGCCCGCCGGGGTGGTCGTCGAGAACTGGGACACCGATGAGCCGTCCGAGCGCGGCATCGACGGCATCGAGCGGATGCGCCTGGTGCGCGATGACATCGCTGTCCGCGTCGAGGAGCTCGCTACCCGGCTGCTTTCCGACGCCGACGCCCGATAACCGAGTTCGTCCCGGAAACTCTGTTCGCCCTCGAGCACTGAAGGAATACCTGATACCTATGAGCACCATCGCAGTCTTCGAACCGGCCCTGTGCTGCAACACCGGCGTGTGCGGCGAGGACCTCGACCAGAACCTGGTCACCTTCACCGCCGACATGGCCGCGCTGACCGAGCAGGGCGCCGCCATCACCCGCCACAACCTGGCCAACGACCCGCTCGCGTTCGCCCACAACGAGACCGTCAAGAAATTCCTCGAACTCGCCGGATCGGACGGGCTGCCGCTCGTGCTCGTCGACGACGTCACCGTCGCTACCGGGCGCTACCCGACCCGCACCGAGCTCGCCACCTGGGCCGGCCTCGAGGTACCCGCGCCGCCGTCCGGGGTGACCATGCTCGGGCTCGCGGACGACAGCGACTCCTGCTGCACCCCGGGCGAGTCCACCTGCTGCTGACCATGTAGATCCGCACCCCGCCCGCCGATACCCATCCGACGAGGAGTACCTGCTTTCATGGCTGCCGCCGACCCGACGTTTCTGACCGACCCGCCCCGGTTCGTGTTCTTCACCGGTAAAGGTGGGGTCGGTAAGACCTCCATCGCGTGCGCGTCAGCGGTGCGCCTGGCCCGGGCCGGAAAGAAGGTGCTGCTCGTCTCGACCGACCCCGCCTCCAATGTCGGGCAGGTCTTCGGTCTGAGCATCGGCAACACGATCACCGAGGTCCCCGCGGCGGCGGGGCTCTGCGCGCTCGAGATCGACCCCGAGGAGGCCGCCGCCGCCTACCGCGAACGCATCGTCGGTCCCGTCCGCGGGTTGTTGCCCGCAGCGGAGATCGCGTCGATCACCGAGCAGTTGTCCGGCTCGTGCACCACCGAAGTCGCGTCGTTCGACGAATTCACTTCTCTGCTCACCGATCCCGACGACCGGGTCGCCGGGTTCGATCACGTGCTGTTCGACACCGCCCCCACCGGCCATACCATCCGGCTGCTGCAACTGCCCGGTAACTGGACCGAATTCCTCGACCACGGCAAGGGCGACGCGTCCTGCCTCGGTCCGCTGGCCGGGCTCGACAAGCAGAAAGCCATGTACGCCGGCGCGGTCGAGGCGTTGTCGGATCCCGGCCGTACCCGCCTGGTGCTCGTGGCACGCGCGAACCGTGCCGCTCTGGCCGAGATCGCCCGCACCCACAGCGAACTCGCCGCGATCGGCATGACGAGACAGCATGTGGTCGTCAACGGCGTGCTGCCCGACCCGGCCGATGACACCGACCCGCTGGCTACCGCCGTGTACCAGCGTGAGCAGGCAGCATTGGCGGGTCGCGGCGCCGCGATCGTCGCGCTGCCCACCGATCTGGTGGAGCTCAAGCCGGTCAACATGGTCGGTCTCGATGCTTTGAGCACCCTGTTCGACACCACCACCACCACCGCTGTGAGTGTCGACGACACCGAACCGGGTGTCGCCGCGGTCGCCGATGCTTCACTGGCGGATCTGGTCGATGCGATCGAGGCTGATGGCCACGGGCTGGTGATGTGCATGGGCAAAGGTGGAGTCGGCAAGACCACCATTGCCGCCGCGATCGCGGTGGCGCTGGCCCGCCGTGGTCATGACGTGCACCTGACCACCACCGACCCCGCCGCACATCTGACCGACACTCTCGCCGGGGAACTCGATCACCTCGAGGTCTCCCGCATCGATCCGCACGAGGCGAGCGAGACCTACCGCAACCGGGTCCTGGCCACCAAGGGCGCCGAACTCGACGACGCCGGCCGCGCCACCCTCGCCGAAGATCTGCAGTCCCCGTGCACCGAGGAAGTCGCGGTGTTCCAGGCCTTTTCGAAGGTCATCCACGAATCACGCCGCAAGTTCGTCGTCGTCGATACCGCCCCGACCGGGCATACTCTGCTGTTGCTCGATGCGACCGGCTCGTATCACCGGGAGATCGCCCGGCAGATGGGCGATGGCGGGCGCTTCATCACCCCGCTGATGCGGCTGCAGGACCCGGCGCAGACCAAGATTGTGCTGGTCACTCTTGCCGAGACCACCCCGGTGCTCGAGGCGGCCGGTTTGCAGGATGATCTGCGGCGCGCTGGTATCGAGCCGTGGGGGTGGGTGGTCAACAATTCCCTGGCCGCGGCGGCGCCCACCGCGCCGCTGCTGCGGCAGCGAGCGGTTGCCGAACTCGAGCAGATCGACACGGTCCGGGACGAACTCGCCAATCGGTGCGCGGTGATTCCGCTGGCCGTCAGCGAACCGGTCGGAATCACCGCGTTGGGACAGCTGGCCGAACGGCATCCGGCACCGGTGCGTTGATCCGCCAGCACCGGGCCGGGTCGTCCACTCATGTCGTTCGTGTGAGACATGCCTGAAGCCACGATTCGGATCACGCTGTGCCAGTGAGGACGTCGGTCAGATCGGCGGGAATCGGCATGGGGGTCATCAACCCTGCAGCGACGCGGCCGGTGTTGCCTTCGGGGTAACCCCCGAGCGCGGAACCGGGGGCAGCAACCATGATCCGGATGATCTGCCCAAGGGCTTCGCGACGGTCGCGTTGACGCACCGCGAGACCGAGCATGGCGAGGTGATTGCGAGTGTGCGGCCACGGGTAGGGCTGCGACAGGATGTGCGCGCGTTCGAGATGGGTCCACCGCTCGGCTGCAGTGTGAGTGTGTCGAGCGGCGGTCATCTCCGCGGCATACCAGGCTCGGACAGTTGCAGGCATTGGACTCATGGAAGGCCCTTCAGGAAGAAAAGGATTCTCGTACCCCAGGATTCGACGCAGGTGCCGCCGATCCGGAGATTGTCAGGGGGCGAGCGCGTCCGGCGCGGACCCCGTTGGCGATCACGATGATCTCGGCGACCTCGTGAACCAGGACAACCGCCGCCAGGCCGAGTACCCCGAACAGCGCCAGCGGCATCAGGACGGTGATGATCGCCAGCGAGAGGCCGACGTTCTGCAACATGATCGTCCGTGACCGCCGGGCATGCTGCAGGGCTTGCGGCAGGTGCCGCAGGTCCTCACCCATCAAAGCGACGTCGGCGGTCTCGATGGCCACGTCGGTGCCCATCGCGCCCATCGCGATCCCCAGATCGGCGGTCGCCAAGGCGGGGGCGTCGTTGACACCGTCGCCGACCATCGCCGTCGGCCGCGTCTTGCGGAGGGTGTGCACGATGCGGGCCTTGTCCTCCGGACGCAGGTCCGCGTGCACCTCGTCGATACCGACGTCGGCGGCCAACGCGCGTGCGGTGCGCTCGTTGTCGCCGGTGAGCATCGCCACGGTGTAACCGTCGCGGCGTAGCCCAGCAACCACGTCGCGGGCCTCGGGGCGCAGTTCGTCGCGCACCGAGATCGCCCCGATCAGGGTGCCGCCGCGTTCGATGAGCACCGCGGTGGCTCCGGCGTGCTGCATCCGCTCGATATCGGCGGCGAGGGGGCCGGGGTCGATCCACCCCGGCCGGCCCAGACGGGCGGGGGTGCCGTCGAGGTGTCCGGTCAGTCCGGCGCCGGGGACCGCATCGACGTCCTCGGCTGGTGTGTAGTCGTCGACGGCGGCGAGGATCGCTGTGGCGAGGGGGTGTTCGCTGCGGGCCTCGAGTGCGGCGGCGACGTTCATGACGTCGGCGCGGGTGGCGTCGCCGGTGGTGGCGACGTCGATGACCTCGGGTCGGTTGCGGGTCAGGGTGCCGGTCTTGTCCAGCGCGACGGTGCGGATACGGCCCAACGCTTCGAGGGCGGCCCCGCCCTTGACCAGGACACCGAGCTTGGAGGCGGCGCCGATCGCGGCGACCACGGTCACCGGGATCGCGATGGCCAGCGCACACGGGGACGCGGCAACCAGCACCACCAGGGCGCGTTCGATCCACACCAGCGGATCACCGAACACGCTGCCGATCGCGGCAATCAGCGCCGCGGCGACCATCACCCCCGGGACCAGGGGTGTGGCGATCTTGTCGGCCAGACGTTGGGCCTCGCCCTTGCGGGACTGCTCGGCCTCGACGATCTTCACGATCTTGGCCAGCGAGTTGTCCTCCGCCCGGGCGGTGACCTCGACCTCGAGCACTCCGGTGCCGTTGATCGAGCCGGCGAACACCTCGGCGCCCGGTCCGGCCTCGACCGGGACCGATTCCCCCGTGATTGCGGAGGTGTCCAGGGCGGTGCGCCCGGTGCGGATGGTGCCGTCGGTGGCGAGCCGCTCCCCGGGTTTGACGATCATGATCTCCCCGAGCACCAACTCCGCTGGGGGAACGGTCTGTTCGCGGCCACCGCGCAGGACGGTGGCGGTGTCCGGGACCAGATTCAGCAGGGCGCGCAGGCCGCGGCGGGTGCGGGCGACCGCGTACTCTTCGAGACCCTCGCTGATGGCGAACAGGAAGGCGAGCATCGCGGCTTCGCCGACCTCGCCGAGCAACACGGCGCCGACTGCGGCGATCGTCATCAAGGTGCCGACCCCGATCTTGCCGCGGGCCAGACGCATCAATGTGGCGGGGACGAAGGTGTAGCCGGCGACGATCAGCGCCACCGCTTCGAGGCCCGTTCCGAGAGCATCGGGCCCACCGGTCACGTGGACGGTCAGGGCTGCGATCAGCAGGAGGCCCGCGATGGCGGCGGCTCGGATCTCGGTGACCTGCCACCACTTGTCGGGCTCGTGGTCGTCCTCGCCCTCGGGGCGGGGTTCGTCGGGGCCGCAGCCGCACGCGTCACTCATGGCTTTTCTCCGGTGTCGCTGCCGTAGTTGGGGCACAGCGCGACGGCGTTGCCGGTGGCGGCGAGCAGGGTTTCGGCCGAGGCGAGCAGGTCGAGCAATTCCGGTCGGGTCAGCGAGTAGAACACCTGCCGGCCCTGCGGGCGGCCTTGCACCAGGCCGCAGTCCCGCAGGCATGCCACGTGCGCCGACACTGTCGATTGCGCCAATCCCAGCTCGCCGACCAGGTCCGCTACTCGGGATTCCCCGGCGGCGAGGCGGCGCACGATGGCCAGGCGGGTGCCGTCGGAGAGACTGTGGAACAACGCTGCTGCAGAGTCGAGACTTTCACCGAAGCAGGTCGTCGCTCGCTCATTCATCGTCATAAAACGATGATATTGAGGAAACATGATTAATCAAGCGGAGGGAGCGGGACAACGCGCGTTCTACTCCGCCAGTGCGGACTCCGACAACGGTCGCGAATGATGACGGCTGGCGGATTCTCGGACCGGCTCGTCACGACTCAAGGGACGTTCACAGACTGGCCGGCTGGCTCCCAGCCTGGAACGGCCAACGGGTCGCATGCCAGTTCTGCCTCGCGGGAGGATCGCCTTGCTCAGACTGTCCAGGCCGGTCGCCAGGTCCTCGCACGGGAGAGCCGATCGTGTCGACGAATCGACGGCACAGCTCGTCGAGCACCTCGGTGATGGGCATGTCGGTGGTGCCGTAGCGCAACTGTCGGCTCGGCTGAAGGTCGGCGAGGGCAGCGAACTCGATCAGATTCTGCTGGGCATGACACAGCTTCGCCGGTGCAGCGAGGACAGCAGCGTCACGCAGGTCGTATCGGCAGAACGGTCTCACACGCCCCGGGCGTTGCGGTTCGCGAGCATGGCGCTGCGGGCACTGCCACGGCGGGGCCAGAGCGCTCATCCACGCCGTTCCTGTCCACGGCACCTGACCGCAGCCTTCGCATGTCGACTGCAGATACACCTGGTGGCGTACACAGAGCGGCAGCAGCGGATTGGCCCAGCCTGCATGCCACCACGGATCGGGTTCGGCCAGGCATCGGGCACAGAAACGCGATCCTCCCCGGTCGGGCCGAATGTGGCGGTGGTGCACCAGGTACCGTGCCGCGGCGGCATCGATCGGCCGGCCCCACAGGGCGGCGCGCAGGTCACCGGCAGGGACACCGAGGTGAGCGGCGATCCACCGAGCGTGCAGGCTCAGGTGCTCGAGAACGAGGTGATATCCGGTCGGGCTCCGCGGCACACGGAGCTCGCGCAAAATCTGGATCGGGGTCAGTTGGTAGCGACAGCCGACGCGCATCAGCCAGCCCGGCAGATACTCGGCGGGATGTAGTTGCACGGTGATCGGCCACCGGTCGACTCTTATCGTGGCCATAGTGGTTCCCCAACCACTGAGCCGGCCAGGGCGGGACCAGCCGGTATCAGCCGGTGCGGGCGGCGGATTCGCTGGCATTGTCGACGGTCGCGGTCGTAATCAACTCAGCAGTGACGGCTTCGACGCCGGTGACGATCGCGAGATACGAGATCCGGTCGAGCAGATTCGTCAACGACGCGATCCGCCCCTGGGTGCGGCGGTGCAGCAGCCGAGCATGCTCGCACAGCATCCCGTCATGGCTGCCGGCGAGGGTGAGGTGTTCTTCGGCGGTGCGCAGCAGCGCGAGCCAGCCGCGCATCCCGGTGTCGGTGTCGATGCTGAACGGGGCAACCGGGCAGCGGGTGGCGCGGCGGCTGGTCTGGGCGTAGACGGTGTGCTCGCCGAGCAGGCCTTCGTCGAAGAAGCGTTTGGCGGTCAGATTCACCCCGACGTAAATGAAGGTAGCGGCCATGTCGTTGGCCAAACCCTTGAGATGGTTCGATACCTCCAGGCCGTTGCGGTGCCGGAAGTCGACGAAGTGCAGATCGTCGAGCACGATCAACCGGGTACCGCAGGAGGTGACACAGTCCACCGCCAAGGCCCCGAGTTTCGAGGTGGAGGCACGGTCCACGGCCGGATGGCCGTAGAACCGCAGGATCTGCTGATTGAGGCCTTTGAGGGTGACCCCGGCGCTGAGCGGGATGAACGCCACCGGCCACCGTTGATGCCCCTCCACGGTGAGGGGTCCGTCGCGGCGCAGAACTCGCCGGTGGACGTCGCGGGCATAGCGGGTGGCGATGGTGGTCTTGCCGAGGCCGGGTTCGGCGTCGATGACCACCGAGCCGCGCAGCTTGTCGCCGTCCCGATACGCCGAGGCCATCACCTGATCGCAGATCCCGTAGGCGGCGGCGAGTTGGCTGGTCTTGATCGTCGGCAGGTTCGCGTTCCACACCATCCGGGCTTCGTTGTAGTCCTCGAGCTCCTCCTGCGACAGTCGGGACATCGCGGTGCGGGAGAGGACCTCGAACGGTTCACGCGGTGGGGCGGTGACGAAGGCGTGCCAGCCCTGTTTGCGGGAGAGCTGGTAGCGGACAGTGCCATACGTTGCCAGCCAGGTGGCCCAGGGGTTCATTCGTCGAACACCTCGAACACGTCTTCGTCGGGATGCTCCGCGTAGTACCGGTCGAATACGTCGACGTCGTCGACCACCTCCAACCGTTGAGTTCGACTGGTGGCGAGTTCGTCGAGCAGCTCGGCGACGCCCGGCACGGACGCAGTGTCGCGTTCGTCGTCGATACCGGACTGCTGTCCTTCGGTTTCCGGATGCGGGCGGTGGGCACTGAGTCGGCGGGCCAGGGCGCGGTCGCGGCGTGTCGCGACGTCGTCTCGGCTCCACGCGAGCAGCAGATCCCGTACCGCGGCGGCGGGATCGAAGTGGCGATGCTCGCGCACGGCGATGCGTTTGGCGTAGTCGGCGGCGTCCCTGCTGAACGGCTGGTTCAGGCAAGCGCCGTGCTCCCACACCAACTGATGCCAACGGTGGCTGTCCGGGTCCTGGAACCAGGCGTGCCGGATGTCGTGATTGTCGACGAAGATCGGCCACTTGCCGGCGTGCACACCGCCATACGGCGAACGGGTGGTGCGATACAAGGTGAGCCCGGATCCGTCGTAACGCAGTCCGTCGACCTCGACGCCGTAGTGCTGGATCGTACGCCAACGCACATCGAGGAACTCATACGCCAGATCCGGATTCGCCGGCAACAGCAGACCACCCGATTTGGCGACCCCGATCTCGAACATCTCGCTCGGCGAAAACCCCACCCGCGGCAGTTCCGGCACGCACAGCCCGTCATGTCGGGTGTGGTGATAGACCCGGCCCACCCATTCCCGGATGATCTGCTCGAGTTCGCTGGCGTAGTAGAACGCGGCGTCTTCGACGTCTTTGCCCCGTGAGTACACGTCCGGGCCCTTGTAGGCGGGCAGGTGCTGTAGCAGTGATTCGCGCAGGGTGCGGAAGAAGCGTTCGACGGTGGGTTTGTCGGTGGGCTTGTGCGGGATCGCCGGCTGAACGGTGATACCCAGTCGGGCGCAGACTCCGATCACATGAGAGGACAGGTACTGCTTGCCGTGATCGACGACGATCGCCTCGGGCAGACATGCCGGTAGATCCCCGACGCGTCGCTGGGAGATCCCGTCCGGGGACTCGGTGCCGACGAGCAGGTTTCGCGGCACCCCGTGATACGGCCAGAGTTGATCCGCAGTCGGGTCGGTGTCGCGGGCGGGAGTGATGCACTGGTACAGCACATTCGCCACGTCCTGGGACCGCGTCGATAGCGGTGTCAGGCGCAGTCCGAGGATGCAGCGGGTGAACAGGTCCATCGCCACGGTCAACTCCACCCCAACCCAGCGCATGGTGACCGGTTCCATCGCGAACACATCCAGCGCGGTGGTATCGAGCACCACGTACTCCCCCGGACGGGTCGCGCGCAGTCGGCCGAGGACACCGCGGGGCCGGTCCGCCACCGACCGCCGGCCTTTCGCGCTACCGAACGCGTGCCGCCCCTTCGACAAGGTCTTCACCCGCCGGTATGCCGTGCTCAGGGAGGGCAACGGCACCATGCCCGGCCCGAATTCTGCTTCCAGGTCCTTGGCAACGGCATCGATGACCGCGCCGATCGTCGGGGTCGAGACGGTGACGTACCTATCGAGCACCCGCACACATGCTGCGTCCCACCGGTGATCGACACTGGTGGCGTAGCGGCTACGGATCCGACTGTCCGTGAGTCCGGCAACTCCTGCCGCGCGGTATCCGGCGATCCAGCGGTACAGGGTGCGCACAGAGACGTGAAGTTCCGCCGCTCTGGTGGCCAACACCGATTCGAGTTCGGCGCCGGAGGTCGCAACCTCGGTCAGGATGCCGCGGACGTGTTCGGCTCGTGTTTCCAGTTCCTGAATCTGGGTTGCGGTCAGCGAGGAGAGCACTACGGCAGCAGGGTCAGCGGAGGCGGTGTCGTCCGGCGGTGAGATCGCTGTTCCCCGTGCCGCGATCTCGGTGACCGCGACACGCTGCATCCGCTCTCCGGACCGGAGGGTGACATCGTGTCCCTGCAGCGCCACGACTTCCCATGAGCAGCCGTCGAGCCAGACCTTGATTCCTGCACGTAGTTCGACGATGTTGGTCACGGCGTGCTCCTTACACCGGACACCTGCGACTGTCCGGACAGCGGCACCGTCAGGTCCACCGACCACAGACCGGACCACAGCTTCGCCAGCACCGCGATTCGCGAGCCGGGCCTGTTCACCGATGCGGCGAGGTCGTCGAGGGTCATCCCGGGCACTGCGACGCTGTCGAGTGCCCTCATCACCGCGGGGTCGATCCACTCGCTACGACGAGCGCCCCCGAGGATTCGGAGGTTCGCCAGCACTACTGGGTTTGCACCGGTCCACACTTCATACGACCAGCCCCGACTCGAACACAGTCGTTCGGTCCAGGCGAACACCTGCGCAACTGCGTCGCGACGGGCGAACTCGGCGGGTTTGACGTCGACGACCGTGAATCCGCCGTCTGTGCGTTGGAGCAGCAGATCGGGCGCATGCCGACGCATGGTCTTCCCGTCCGGGCCGCACAGCCACATCGGCTGTGCGGCGATCCGCACCACTTCCGGTGCGTAGTCCGCCAGCCACAACCGGTCCAGTTCGAGTCGGCTCTCGTAGAGGACGTGGCCACGGTTGGTGGCCGACCAGAACATCCCGGAATAGTGGCGCTGATGGGGGTGACTGCGGACTTTCCGTACCGGCAGGCCCAGGATCATCCGATAGGGATCTGCCGCAGCGAGGGTCGTCGCGACAGGATCACCTGATTCCTGCACGTACCTGACCTCAACCTCGCTGGTCCGGGGCACTTTTTCAGGGTCCCGCTACTGACACGAATTTGAGAAACCGACACGCCGCTGACAGGCGACTGACATGAAATTGAGAAACTGACACCGAATCCGAGAACCTACAGCGCGGGCGGCATCGTGGTCACCAAGCTCGGAGAGCACATCGGCGCCCGGATCGATGGCGTGAAACTTTCCGGCGCCCTGTCGCCGGAAACGGTCGAGGCCATCCGGTACGCACTGGCCGCGAACAAAACGATCGTCTTCCAGGAGCAGCAACATCTCGACGACGAGTCCCAGTGGGCATTCGCGGGACTCCTCGGCACACAGACGCAGTCGCACCCGACGGTCCATTCGAAGGGGACGCGCCTGCTCCCCATCGAAGGCGCCGCGAACAGTTGGCATACCGACGTCAGCTTCGTCGATCGAATCCCGAAGGCCTCGATCCTGAGAGCTGTCACCATCCCGCCGTACGGAGGTGCAACGACGTGGGCGTCGACGACCGCCGCCTACGAACAGCTTCCTGACGCTCTCAGGTCGCTGGTCGACAATCTGTGGGCACTGCACACAAACCTGTACGACTATGCGGAGAAATTCGACGCCGGAAGTTCGACACCTGTCGATGAGCGCAGCCGGTATCAGGAGGAGTTCCGGCGCAACACCTACGAGACGATCCATCCCGTCGTCCGTGTCCACCCGCAGACCGGGGAACGCTCGTTGCTCCTCGGACACTTCGTCAAGGAGTTCGTGGGGTTGAAGTCATCCGAGACGGCCGCACTCCTGCAGCTCTTGCAAGCACGAGTTACGAAACTCGAGAACACCTTCCGCTGGGCCTGGTCTCCGGGCGATGTCGCGATCTGGGACAACCGTGCCACGCAGCACTACGGAATCGCCGACTTCGGCGATCACACCCGTCGCCTGCACCGCATCACGCTCGCGGGCGACTTGCCGGTGGGGGTCGACGGAACCGGGAGTCGCGTAGTGCAGTGGGACGCGTCGGAGTACTCGGTGGTCGAGACGCCGTCGCGCCTCCCGGGATTCGAGCACGCCTGACGTCGTTGCCCGAGAGGATGGTTGGTGTATCGAAATGTCGACCACCAACCATCATTCCCACCCCAGTTCCGGCAGCGAGGTCTACGCTCGTGGCTACCGGCCTGTCCCGGAGAACCAGGCGTGCCGAGGGCGGGTGCCGGGGAAATGCCGCACGTCGGCGCCGCGGTCGTCTCGGAGGTTCGTCCATGAATCCGGTGGTGGTGGAGGCTCGAGCAGTAAGGCCATATCCCGAGCGCCGCGCCCGCAAGGGGGCGGTGCTCTACAAACTCATCACGACGACCGACCCGAAAACGCTCGGGATCATGTACATCGTCACGGCGTTCACCTTCTTCATGGCGGGTGGGCTGATGGCGATGCTGATGCGCACCGAGCTCGCGTTGCCGGGCATGCAGTTCCTGTCGAACGAGCAGTACAACCAGCTTTTCACCATGCACGGCGGCGTGATGTTGCTGCTCTACGCGACGCCCATCGTGTTCGGCTTCGCCAACTACATACTTCCGCTGCAGATCGGGGCTCCCGACGTTGCTTTCCCGCGGCTGAATGCGTTCAGTTACTGGCTGTTCCTGTTCGGCGGACTGATTGTCCTGTCCAGCCTGATCACACCGGGTGGAGGTGCCGACTTCGGCTGGACCTCCTATATGCCGCTCGCCAATGCGATCCATGCACCCGGGATCGGTGCAAATCTGTGGTTCGCCGGTCTTGTGATCGCAGGTCTCGGCACGATCCTCGGTGGTGTCAACATGATCACCACCGTCGTCTGTATGCGGGCCCCCGGCATGACGATGTTCCGGATGCCTATCTTCACCTGGAACATCTTCATCACCATGATCCTGGTGCTGTTGGTGTTCCCGCTGCTCGCGGCCGCATTCATGGGGGCATTGGCCGACCGCATCCTCGGCGCGCACGTCTACGACCCCGCGACCGGCGGTGTGCTGCTCTACCAGCACCTGTTCTGGTTCTTCGGGCATCCCGAGGTGTATGTCGTCGCCATTCCGTTCTTCGGGATCGTCTCGGAGATCTTCCCGGTCTTCAGCCGTAAACCGGTCTTCGGATACTCGGGCCTGGTCTATGCGACGATCGCGATCGCCGCGCTGTCGTCTGCGGTGTGGGCCCACCACATGTACGCGACCGGCGCGGTGCTGCTGCCGTTCTTCTCGTTCATGACGTTCCTGATCGCGATCCCCACCGGCGTGAAGTTCTTCAACTGGATCGGCACGATGTGGAAAGGTCAGGTCACCTTCGAGACTCCCATGTTGTTCTCCGTGGGCTTCCTCATCACGTTCCTGTTCGGAGGCCTGACCGGCGTCATCCTTGCAAGCCCACCGCTCGATTTCCACGTCCACGACACCTACTTCGTGGTGGCGCACTTCCACTACGTGCTGTTCGGCACCATCGTGTTCGCGACGTATGCCGGTATCTACTTCTGGTTCCCGAAGATGACGGGCCGGATGATGGACGAGCGGCTCGGTAAGTGGCACTTCTGGCTGACGTTCATCGGCTTCCACACCACCTTCCTGGTGCAGCACTGGCTCGGTAACGAGGGCATGCCCCGCAGGTACGCCGATTACCTACCGTCCGACGGGTTCACGACACTCAACACGATCTCCACAATCGGCGCATTCGTCCTCGGTGCGTCGACGCTGCCGTTCGTGTGGAACGTGTTCAAGAGCTACCGCTACGGGCAGGTCGTCACCGTCGACGACCCGTGGGGTTACGGCAATTCACTCGAATGGGCCACGACGTGCCCGCCGCCGCGCCACAACTTCACGGAACTACCGCGTATCCGGTCGGAACGCCCGGCGTTCGAACTGCACTACCCGCACATGTCGGATCGGATGCGGGCGGAGTCCCATGTCGGTCCGGGTTCGCACAAACACAACGTGGCGGTGCTCGAGGGCGCCGATCGCACACCGCCCGACGCCTCGTACGACCGGCATTGAGTTATTACCGGACGCCCCACGTGCCGAACGAGTCGGAATCGCCGCCGATCATGAGCGCCCACGCCTGATCCATCACGTCCTCAGTGGGCTGCCCGAGCACGGTCAGTGCGGCGGTCGCCAGAGTTTCGGGAAGCTGCGCGTCGATCGCCGTGTCGACCTGCCGGTCGGCGCGGATGTCGATGATCGACTCCACGAGCCGGAACGGTAGCTCGACGCGTGGATCGCAGGCAGCGTCAGCTCCTCCGCCCAGCACCTCGACGGCGAGGTCGCGATAGCGACGTGCAAGTCGTAGACGGCTCTGCCGGAAGGTCTCGAACGATTCGCTGCGGACCTCCGGAAGCATGTACAGCGCGCCGAGATTCCACCGTCCAGCGCACAGCTGCGCGGCGTCGAACCATGCGAGTGCGCACAACAGCACTGCGGCCGGCGTGGAGTCGTCGAGGCTCTCGTCGAACTCGACGGTCGGAGCAATCGTGGCATCGAGGAGCGTGGCGAGGATGTCGTTCTTCGTCGCGAAATGGTTGTAGAGCGAGGCCTGCCTCATTCCGACGGCATCGGCGATCTGTCGCGTCGTGGTGGTTGCGAAACCTCGCGTACTGAACAGTTCTGCGGCGGCGTCGAGGATTTCCGCGCGGGCAGTGTTGCCGGGACGTCTGGGGTTCGTCAGTCGGGGTCGGCCCGGCCCTGCTCTGGTCACATCAACACCATGGCACAGCGAGTTACTGTGCCACCCAACCGGATCAGAGTGTGAACATTGCGTCATCCAGCCGAAACATCGGCCACATACTCGTTACGCCGGGGACATCCTCCGAAGATGCGGGCCTTGAAAACTGTCAACCGACAGTTTCCCGCCGCCACGAATCGGAGCGCCATGACCGAGACCCTCGCGACAGCCACGACGCACGCCGCCCGAACCCATGCACGTGCCCAGGCCGGAACCGTCTCCGACGGCATGCCGGTCGTGCCTGCGTCTGCGTGGCCTACCCCGCCCAACGGGCGCCGTGTATCGATGACCTGGGCCGAGACCGTGCCCGGCGGCCGCTACACGAGCAAGGTACTTGCCCGCGGCACCCGGCTGCGTCTGCGGGATCTCGAGGGCGCCGCGTGTGCTCATCTACTGCTCTTCCGCGCCGACGCACCCCACGAGAGGCTCAACGTCGCCGACACCGTCAAGGTGCCGTGGCAGGCCTACCTCGGCACCGGGCATCCGCTGCTCTCGGATCAAGGACGCGTACTCGCGACCGTCGTCGCCGACACCTCGGGCCACCACGACGCTCTGTGCGGCACGAGCCACGCGGCAGGAAACACCGCGCGATACGGCGCCGGTGCGCTGCATTCGTCGTCCCCTGCGGGACGTGAACTGTTCAAGGTCGCCGCCGCCAAGCACGATCTGCAGCCCCGCGACCTCCCGCCGTCGCTGTCGTTCTTCCACGGCATCCGCGTCGAGGATGACGGTGCGCTCACCAGCACCGGAACCGCCGGCGCCGGCGTGTATGTGGATCTGCTCGTCCACCTCCCGGTCATCGCGCTCATCGCCAACACCGCGCACCCTCTCGATCCCCACCCTGAGTTCGTCACGACCCCACTCGAAGTGACCGCATGGCGCGCACCCGGCGAACTCGAGTCGGTCGATACCACCGAACCCGAGTACCACCGCGCGGTGCTCAACACCGAAGACGCCTGGGCCGCTGCTGAATCCGGAATGGAGAACTGACCCATGACCGCAACCCTCGATACTGCTGCACTCGTCCCCGGAACCGTCGTGCTCGACGACACCGTCGCACTCCGTGGTCCGTGGTCGACGGTCGTTGCCGCAGGTGACGTGCTGACCATCGTCGACCTCCATGGAAACCAGGCCGTCGACACCCTCATCTACGACGCCCACGACACCACCTCGCGGTACAGCGCGCCCGCAACTGTTGCGGGGCAGGGTAACCTGTTCCTCACCACCGGATCGGTACTCCGCGACGCCGAGGGCGAACCTCTCATGACGTTGGTCGGCGACGAGGTCGGCAACCACGACACCGTCGGCGGTGCCTGCTCGCAGGAATCCAACACCCTCCGCTACGGACACCACACCAAACACCAGCACGCCTGTGTCGAGAACTTCCTGATCGAAGGTGCCGAGTGGGGCCTCGGCAAGCGGGATCTGGTCTCCAACATCAACTTCTTCATGAACGTGCCCGTCGAGGCCGACGGCACCCTCGGCATCGTCGACGGGCTCTCCGCACCCGGCAAGCGTCTCGCCATCCGGGCCGACCGCGACGTGTTGGTGCTCGTCTCCAACTGCCCGCAGATCAACAACCCGTGCAACGGTTTCGATCCCACACCCGTGCGGATGATCGTCACACGCACACAGGAGGTGTGAGTTCGCCATGACCACGAAGATCACCGTCGAACGCCCGGGAATGCTCACCACCGTCCAGGACTACCCGGGTCGCGCCGGCTACTGGCAGATCGGTGTGCCGCCGTCCGGTCCGATGGACGACTTGTCGTTCCGCCTCGGCAACATCGCTCTCGGAAACGACGAGGGCGTATCCGGCCTCGAATCCGCAATGGTCGGTCCGGCCCTGCGATTCACCGAGGACGCTGTGGTGTGCGTGACGGGCGCCCCGGTCACGGTGCGCATCGACGGTGAGATCGTGCCGCAGTGGCGGCCCGTCACGGTCCCGGCGGGCGGACTGCTCGACGTCGGAACGATCGAGGGGCCAGGCCTGCGTGTGTACGTACTGGTGGCCGGCGGCCTCGATGTCCCTGAATTCCTGGGCAGCACAGCCACCTTCACTCTCGGGACATTCGGTGGTCACGAGGGGCGCGCACTCCGCGACGGAGACGTGCTGGTCGTCGGCGACATTCCGTCGGGACGGAGCGCTGCAGTGCCCTCCGAGCACATCCCCGCCCTCACGACGCACTGGCGGATCGCCGTCACCGAGGGCCCGCACGGCGCACCCGAGTTCTTCACCCGCGCCGACATCGACACCCTCTACGCCACCGACTACGAGGTGCACTTCAACTCCGACCGCACCGGCGTCCGGCTCGTCGGCCCGGTACCGGAATGGGCCCGCACCGACGGCGGCGAGGCCGGACTGCACCCCTCGAACATCCACGACAACGCCTACTCTGTCGGCGCACTGGACTTCACCGGCGACACCCCGATCCTCCTCGGACCCGACGGCCCGAGCCTCGGCGGCTTCGTTTGCCCGGTGACCGTGGCGTCCGCCGACCGTTGGAAGCTGGGTCAGCTCGCCCCCGGCAACACGATCCGGTTCGTGCCGGTGCGGGCGGAGCACGTCGCATCCCGCCGTGCACTCGGAACCGCGCGTCGCGCAGGGTTGTCGCTGGTCACCTCCAACGGCGGAGATGGCGACGATGGCGTGCTCGCCCGTCGCGACGGCCACACCGCCGTCACCTACCGGCGCAGCGGCGACGACAACGTGCTCGTCGAATACGGCGACATGGCCCTCGACCTCGGTCTGCGCGCCCGCGTCCACGCACTGCACCAGCGACTCGACGCCGATCGCCCCCGCGGCCTGCTCGAACTCACCCCGGGCATCCGGTCTCTGCAGGTCAAGGTCGACCCCGACCTGCTGCCCGTCAAGGCCTTGCTCGGGCACCTCGCGGACGTCGAGGACACTCTCGGCGACAGCGATGAACTCGAGGTTCCCAGCAGGCATGTGCGGCTGCCGCTGTCGTGGGACGATCCCGCGACGCGTGAAGCCATTCAGCGCTACATGCACGGGGTGCGTTCCGATGCGCCGTGGTGCCCGTGGAACATCGAGTTCATCCGCCGAATGAATGGCCTCGACTCCGTCGCCGACGTGTTCGACACCGTCTTCGCCGCCGAGTACATGGTGCTCGGGCTCGGCGACGTCTACCTCGGCGCACCTGTCGCGACGCCGCTCGACCCGCGGCACCGACTTGTCACCACGAAGTACAACCCCGCACGCACCTGGACTCCGGAGAATGCGGTCGGGATCGGTGGTGCATATCTGTGCATCTACGGAATGGAAGGCCCGGGCGGCTACCAGTTCGTCGGACGCACCACGCAGGTGTGGAACCACCGGCATCCACAACAGGCCGGTCCGTTCGAGGACGGCACACCGTGGCTTCTACGCTTCTTCGACCGGATCTCCTGGTACCCCGTCGATCCCGAAGAATTGCTCGACCTGCGCGCCGACCTCGCCGCGGGTCGCGGTGGGGGAGTGGAGATCACCGCCGGCACATTCTCTCTCGCCGAACACCGGAAGTTCCTGGTGGACAACACCGAATCGATCGACGCCTTCCGGCGAATCCAGTCCGTGGCGTTCGCGCAGGAGCGTGCACGGTGGAAGGAAGGCGGCGCGTGACAGTCGCTACGTCGCTCTCGGGAACCCGTTTCGAGCGCACCCTGCTGAGCAGACCGGAGCATCCGGACGACACGACGACTCGCGTCACCTGGCTGCAAGGACGCGCATTGTACTGCGATCTTCGACAGCCCGCTGCGCTACCGAAGATCGACGCACCCGCGCTTCGTGCCCTGGGTGTCGGCGACCTCCTCGTGCTGGCCGAGCAGGACGGATTCGCCGGCCCACTGTTCGACAACGGCGACCACGTCGAATGGGGCCGCACGGTCGCGCTGCACCCGGCAGGCCCGACACCGGACGCCGGCGCTCTGAATGCGCTCGACCACGGCACCCTCGTCGAGCAAGGCATGTTCGAGGACTACATCGAACACTGGCGGATCGCGGCCACCTCACAGGACATCGACGAGTACCTGCTCGAGGACCTCGACACCGGTGCACCCGGAGTCCTCGTGCGCGTGGGCGGTGACTTCGCATTCGCCCGGGGCCGTACCCGCGTGCTCGACGGTCCCTTGCTCGAGCAGATCCGCGGAGCCGCCGGTCTGCGCGCGGTACAAGAGCTCTTGGACTGTGAGATCGCGCTCGGCGTTGTGCGCGACGAGCAGTGGATCATCACCGCCTCCAGCCTCCCGTATCGGGTCGGTGCACACCTGAATCCGGTGTTCGGCGACCGGGTCGGCACTCGCGACCACGACCTCGACGGGAATCCCGTCGTGCGGAACTGGCAGCGACTCGACCCCGACTCCAGGAGAATCCCGTGACCTTCACCAGTATTCCGGTCATCGACGTCACCGCTCTCATCGTCGGCGCGGAGGAACGCGACGCCGTCGTCGACGAACTCGGCCGAGCAGCCCGCGAGGTGGGCTTCGCTCAGATCATCGGTCACGGAATCGATCGCACCCTGATCGACGAGCTGAAGGGCGCAGCCGAGCGATTCTTCGCAGAACCGGACGACACGAAAATGTCCGTGTACATCGGCAATTCCACCAATCATCGTGGATATGTCCCGGCAGGGGAGGAGGTGTTCGCGGGAGCCACCCCCGACCACAAAGAGGCCTACGACCTCTCGATCGATCTCCCGGCCGACGACCCGGATTATCTTGCGGGCAATCCGTTGCTCGGACCCAACCAGTGGCCCGCGCTCGACAACTTCGCCGGCCCCGTCACCGCCTACTACGACGCGATCTTCGGTCTCGGCCGAGTCATCCTGCGCGCCTTCGCCGAAACTTTGGGTGAGCCGGCGGATCTCTTCGATCGATATGTCACCACCCCACCCGCACAGCTGAGGATGATCCACTATCCGCACGACCCGAGTGCCGACGACCGGCCGGGTATCGGTGCCCACACCGACTACGAGGTGTTTACGCTCCTGTTGCCCACGGCGCCGGGACTCCAGGTCGTCAACGCCGAGGGCACCTGGATCGACGTTCCGTACCGCGACGACGCATTCGTACTGAACATCGGTGACCTACTGGAGATTTGGACCAACGGGATATTTACAGCGACGTCACATCGGGTGCGTAAGGTAGCCGAAGAGCGTTACTCGTTCCCGCTCTTCTTCAATGTCGACTACGACACGTGGGTCGAACCCCTGGATCGATTCGTCGGTGGAGACGGTCCGCTGTACGACGGTGTAAGAGCGGGCGAGCACCTGTTCGCGCAGACCGCCCAGAGTTTCGTCTATCTCCGTCGCCGTCTCGCTGATGGTGAGATCGCTCTTCCTGACAATGCACGCCCTCTCTACTCGCTCGGACGCGAAGCCCAACGCAGCGCTCCTGCCGTCTGACCCTCTCGATGGAGCTGTCATGATCATCACCGGTGTCGCCGTGTGCCTCGTAGTTCTGCTCGGGGCCGGTTTCTATTCCACTCGCAAAGTTCGCGGAGATACCGGGAACTTCCTCTTGGCCGGCCGCTCACTGGGCGCGCCCGTCATCGCGGTCCTGCTCATGTCGCAGGTCATCGACTCCAACGCGACCCTCGGCAGCGCAGACCTGTCCGCCGCATTCGGTTTCTGGGCCGGCGCTGCGATGCCACTGGGTATTGCAGTGAGCGTGCTCCTCGTGGGCCTGTTCTTCGCGAAGAAGCTACGCGCTACCGGAGTGGTGACCCTTCCCGAATACTTCGGGCAGCGGTTCGGGCGAGGCACCGAGATCACCGCGTCGGTCCTTACGGTGGTGAGCTTCGGGATCCTGCTCGCGGGCAACCTGGTCGCGCTGGGCTACCTGCTCGAATACTTCCTGGGCCTGAACTACACGATGGCAGTGCTGGTGATCATCCCGTTCGTGCTCGCCTACACCATGGCCGGTGGGATGTTCGCCAGCGTCTACACCGGCATGGTGCAGTTCGGCGTCATGGTGGTCGGGATCATCTCGCTCCTCCTGTGGGTCGCGGCCGGACCCGGGTTCTCCAGCCCCGAGGGGCTCGGCATCGGAAACCTGGGTCAGCTCACCGACCCCGCGCAGGGCGCGGCGATCAACTGGGCGACGATCGTCGCGCTCGGACTCGGCAACCTCGTCGCGATCGACCTGATGCAGCGCGTGTTCTCCGCCAAGTCCCCGCATGCCGCACAACGCGCGTGTTTCTCCGCAGCGACGGGCATCCTGCTGCTGTGCGTCCCGTTGTCGTTCGTCGCACTCGCCGCGGTCTCCATCGTGGGGGACAGCGCCGCCGACGCCCCGATCCTGTACGTGCTGCTCGGCCAGTACACGCCGCAGTGGCTGTCGATCCTCGTTCTGTCGGGTCTCGTCACCGCGTCGCTGACGACGATCAGCGGAATCCTGCTGTCCACCGCGACCGTGCTGGTGCGCAACATCTTCCGGGTCGGTGGTGAGCACGCCGGGATGTCGTCGGACGTCATGAAGGCGACTCGCTGGGCGATGCTCCCGATGGCGGCGCTCGGTGCGATCGTCGCACTGCGGGTCCCGCAGACCGGCATTCTGCTCACCCTCACCTTCGACCTGCTGCTTGCGTCGCTGGTGGTGCCGTTCATCCTGGGTCTGTTCTGGACGCGCGGTGACGGCGTTGCCGTCGCCGCCGCCGCGGTCGCCGGTATCGGGGTGCGCGTCGGGTTCTTCGTCCTCACGCCCACGATCTACGGCGTCGACAACACCCTGCTGTACATCCCGAACGATCTCGTGACGGCCGACGTCGATGGGTGGACGACGTTCCTCGCCGTGATCGTCTCGCTGTTGGTGTACGTGGGTGTTGCGATGGTGCGCCGCAGGATGCCGCACCCGGCTCCGGACCCGACCGTTCCCGTGACCGAGCCGGTCAAGGTCCCGCTGTCGGTGTAGCCCGCAGACAACTTCGTGCGCGGTTCCGGTGGTCAGGATCACCGGAACCGCGCACGAGTGTGTTGAGTGTCAGGCGGACGCGGCCTCGCGCTCGGCGACGAGGTTGAGCGCGATGTCGACGATCATGTCTTCCTGACCGCCGACCAGCTTGCGCTTGCCCGCTTCGAGGAGCAGCGTGCGCACGTCGATGTCGTAGCGTGCCGACGCCGCCTCCGCGTGACGCAGGAAGCTCGAGTACACGCCGGCGTAACCGAGGGTGAGGGTTTCACGGTCGACGCGCACCGGGCGGTCCTGCAGCGGACGGACGATGTCGTCGGCTGCGTCCTGCAGTTTGAACACGTCGCAGCCGTGCTTCCACTCGTACAGGTCTGCGACCGCGATGAACGCCTCGATCGGGCAGTTGCCCGCACCGGCGCCGTGCCCGGCGAGCGACGCATCGACGCGGTAGACGCCCTCCTCCACCGCGATGACACTGTTCGCCACCGACAGCGACAGATTCTCGTGGGCGTGGATACCGATCTCGGTGCCCTCGTTCAGGATCTCGCGGTAGGCACGGACGCGGTCGCGCACACCGCCGAGGGTGAGGCGTCCGCCGGAATCGGTGACGTAGACGCAGTGTGCGCCATACGATTCCATCATCTTGGCCTGCTCGGCGAGCTCCTCGGCCGGGGCCATATGGCTCATCATCAGGAAGCCCGAGACATCCATGCCGATCTCGCGGGCGGTCGCGATGTGCTGCGCGGAGACGTCGGCCTCCGTGCAGTGCGTCGCGATGCGGACCGAGCGGACACCGAGATCCCAGGCGCGCTGCAGATCGTGGACGGTACCGACACCGGGCAGCAGCAGAGTGGTCAGGCGGGCGTTCTGCAGCACCTCGGCTGCGGCCTCGATCCACTCCCAGTCGGTGTTCGAGCCCGGGCCGTAGTTCACGGAACCGCCTGCGAGGCCGTCGCCGTGAGCGACCTCGATGGCGTCGACGCCAGCGTCCTCCAGTGCGGAAACGATGCGCTTGACGTCGGCGGGGGTGATCCGGTGACGCACTGCGTGCATGCCGTCGCGGAGTGTGACGTCCTGAACGAAGACGGTGGTGTTGCTCATCAGGCGTTGTCCTTCTTCTGTGCGATCCGCTCAGCGATCTGGAGTCCGGCGGAGGTCATGATGTCCAGGTTGCCTGCGTAGGCGGGCAGGTAGTGGGCAGCGCCCTCGACCTCGAGGAAGATCGAGACCTGGTGGGTCGGGCGGTTGCCGTCGACGAGCAGCGTCTCGACCGGCTGGTCCTCGGGGATCTCGGTGATCTGCACCTGCTGCTTGAGGCGGTAGCCCGGCACATACGCCGCGACGTCGCCGACCATCTTCTCGATCGACTGACGAATCTCGTCGTGGGTGGCCGGATCCGGTGCGTCGACGAGGCAGAACACCGTGTCGCGCATGATCAGCGGCGGCTCGGCCGGGTTCAGGATGATGATGGCCTTGCCGCGACGGGCGCCGCCGACCGTCTCGATTGCCGACGACGTGGTCTCGGTGAACTCGTCGATGTTCGCGCGGGTACCGGGGCCGGCCGACTTCGACGCGATCGACGCGACGATCTCGGCATACGCGACCGGCACGACGCGGGACACGGCCGCGACCATCGGGATGGTGGCCTGACCGCCGCACGTCACCATGTTCACGTTCTGCGCGTCGAGGTGCTCGTCGCCGTTGACGGCGGGAACCACGAACGGGCCGATCGCGGCGGGCGTGAGGTCGATCAGACGCTTACCCAGCGGTGCGAGACGCTCGTTGTTCGCGACGTGCGCCTTCGCGGAGGTCGCGTCGAACACGATCTCGATCTCGTCGAAGTTCGGCAGGTTCACGAGGCCTTCGACGCCTTCTGCGGTGGTGGGCACCTTCAGGCGCGCTGCCCGGGCGAGGCCGTCCGACTCGGGGTCGATGCCGACCATGGCACCCATTTCGAGAACCTCGGAGGTGCGCAGAACCTTGATCATGAGATCGGTGCCGATGTTGCCCGATCCGATGATCGCAACCTTGGTCTTGCTCATGCTTGCTTTCCTTCCACGAAACGGGCTGTCACGGTGCCCAGGCCGGACACGGTGACGGAGACGGTGCTGCCTGCGGAGACGGACGCCATCGGGCCGAGAGCACCCGAGAGGATCACCTGGCCGGCCTTCAGGGGCTGGCCGAGTTCGCGGGCGGTCTGTGCGAGCCAGACCACGGCTTGGATCGGGTCGCCGAGGCACGCGGCACCGTTTCCGGTGGAGACCTCGGTGCCGTCGATCTCCATCGACATGGTGACCTCGACGGGTTCGACCTCGTCGAGGGTGCGGCGCTCGGTGCCGAGAACGTATACGCCGGAGGAGGCGTTGTCGGCCACGGTGTCGCCGAACTTGATGTCCCAGTTGGCGATCCGGCTGTCGCAAATCTCGAGAGCGGCGACGGCGTACTCGATGGCCCCCCGCACCTGGGCGGTGTCGAGCGGGCCGTCGACCAGGTCGGCGCCGAGCACGAACCCGACCTCCCCCTCCACCTTCGGCTGGATCAGCAGGTCCATCGGAATGTCGGCGCCGTTGTCGAACGCCATGCTGTCGAACAGCACACCGAGGTCGGGCTGGCCGACCCCGAGCTGTTCCTGCACGGCCTTCGACGTCAGGCCGATCTTGCGGCCCACGACGACGGCGCCGGCCTGCGTGCGGCCGTCGTTGAAACGCTGCTGTACCGCGTAGGCCGCGACGAGATCGCTCTCGCCGATCAGGTCGCGGATCGGGGCGGTCGGGGTGCCGCTCGCGGCAGCGGACACGAGGCGGTCCGCTGCGGCGGCGATATCCGCCTCGCTGACCGCGGTGGTGTTCGTGGGGTTGCTCATGACCTCTACTGTCCTGCGTCGAGGCCGCGGGCAACAATGGTTCGTCTCACTGAGCGATACGCTGTTTCTCGTGACGCCCAATCTGGACACCGTGCTCGGCAAGGCGGTGACGATCCTCCGTGCCTTCCGCCCCGACGACAATGTTCTCCCGCTGGCCGAGATCGTCCGGCGCACCGAACTCCACAAGGCGACCGTGCACCGTCTCGCCGGGGAACTGGTCGCGAACCGATTGCTCGATCGGGTCGACGGCGGATACCGCCTCAGTGGGGGGTTGTTCGAACTGGGGATGCGGGCCTCCGTCGAGCGCAGCCTGCTCGAGATGGCGATGCCGTTCCTGCAGGATCTCTACGAGCGCACTCACGAAACCGTGCATCTGGGGGTGCGCGACGGACTCGATGTCGTCTACGTGGTGAAGCTGGGCGGCCACCGTCAGGCGAAGTCGCCGTCACGGACCGGTGGTCGAAATCCGTGGTACTGCACCGCAATCGGTAAAGCGTTGCTGGCCCATGCGGACGCCGAACTCGTCCACGAGGCACTGACGATGCCCAAGGTCCGGCGCACGCCGCACACGATCGTCGCTCCCGGCATTCTGCGCATGCAACTCGAACGGGTCGTCGAAACCGGTGTCGCATTCGAGCGGGAGGAATCGGCGCTGGGCATCACGTGTGTGGCGGCGCCGGTGTTCGGAATCGACGACGAAGTGGTTGCGGCGATCAGCGTCACCGGCCCGACCGGCCGATTCACTCCGGAGGCCCACGTCGCCGCTGTGCGCGCAGCGGCCGAAGGGCTCCGTAGCACCGTGGGGCGTCGCGAACGCCTGCGCTGAACCGGACCCACATACCTAGCAGACCTATGTACCTAGATCTGCTAGGGCCACCTCCACCCCTAGAAGTGCCAGGTATAGGAGGGTCATGTTCATCGACAAGGACCTCGTGGCCGCGTCGGCCACGCCCTTGGTGCTCGGGATTCTCGCCGAGGGCGAGTCCTACGGCTACGCGATCATCAAACGTGTCAACGAACTGTCGGACGGTCGCATGCAATGGACCGACGGAATGCTGTATCCGCTGCTGCACCGGCTCGAGCGCGCCGGCTGCATCTCGGCATCCTGGTCCACCGGCAGCGCAGGGATGGGCGTGATGGACGTCGACACACAACTCGAATCTCAGATCGCGCAGTGGCGAGGGTATGTCTCGGGGCATCGGGTGATCGCGCCGTCCGATGTGGATGAACTGGAAGAGCACCTGCGTGAACAGGTTTCGGATCTGTCGACTGCGGGACTCACGTCGAGTGAAGCATTCCTCGTCGCGGTGGGGCGGATGGGTAGCGTCGACGACATCTCCCGCGAATTCGCGCGAGAACACTCCGACCGGCTGTGGAAACAGCTCGTGCTGGTCTCGGCCGATCCAGATGGCGGAGCCCGGCGCAGGCCGCGTGAACTCGGTGTGGTTCTCGCTCTGGCCGTTGCCGCTGGTCCGGTGGTCAAGGCCGGGGCCGACTGGCTTCCCGAACAGGTTCTCGTGCGCAGCCTGAGCATTCTGGTGCTGCGTTCCTCGTTGCGTACTTCGCGTGGAAGCGGAGCATGACCCTTCCGGGTATCGCGGCACTGGCAGCTCCGTTCGTGCTGGCCGCACTGGTGCTGAACGTCTACCCGTTCGACACTGGCGGAGCCACCGAGATCATCGCGGCGATTCACGCCCCGATCGTTCTGTGGCTCGTGGTCGGTGCAGCATACGTCGGCGGCGATTGGCGTTCGGACCACCGCCGCATGGACTTCGTCCGGTTCACCGGCGAATGGATCGTCTACATGGTTCTGCTCGCGCTCGGTGGGGGAGCGCTCATGGGCCTTACCGCAGGAACGTTCGCGGCGCTGGACATCGACATCGAGTGGTTCTTCGAAGCATGGGTCCTCCCGTTCGCGCCGGTGGGCGCGATGGTGGTGGCGGCGTGGCTCGTCGAAGCGAAGCAAGCGGTGATCGAGAACATCGCGCCCGTACTCACCCGTGTCTTCACGCCGCTGACGATCCTCATGCTGCTCGCGCTGTTCGCAGCATTCGTCGTCGCGTTCGGCTCGTCTCGGAGCGTTCTCGACGTCGACCGGGACCTGCTCATCCTGATGGACCTGATCCTCGTCCTCGTTCTGGGACTACTGCTGTATGCCATCTCCGCCCGCGATCCCCACACGGAGCCCGATGTGTTCGACGTGGCTCAGATGGTCCTCGTGGTGGCTGCGCTGGCCGTCAACGTCCTGATGCTCGTCGCCATGCTCACTCGCATCGTGGAGTTCGGCTTCACCGCGAACAAGGTAGTCGCACTCGGATTGAATCTGGTCCTGCTCGTCAACCTGTCCTGGGCGGCGTGGCTGGGCATCCGCTTCATCCGTGGGCGGTGCGGATTCGGTGCTGTCGAACGGTGGCAGATGCAGTATCTGCCCGTGTACGGAGCGTGGGCCACGCTGGTGGTCGTCGCGGTTCCGCCGATGTTCGGCTTCGTGTGACCTGAAAAGGTCAGATGGCAGAAAGGTGCTCGACCACGTACGGCCAGGGAATACGCTCCTGCTCGAGTCGGAGTCGTCCGTCGCGCACGAACTCGAACGCGGCTCGCTCGGTGGTGGTGAGATGCTCCGGGACGTGCCCCGCCGGCGTCGGCTCCGGAACGGTCAGATCACGCCACTGTGTCGCGGTGTCGACATCCATCAGCAGACTGCGTACGTGCGGCAGATGTTGTCGGAAGCGATCGAGTATCGCGAAGCCGTGCGTGTCGAGATCACCCCAATACACCACGTCCGAGGCCGCAAGCCACGGCACGGTGGCCAGTTCGTGCACCGAGTACCCGCCTCCGTGCACTGCTACCGCAGACGGCAGGTGGGGCAGAGCGTGCAGACCTTCCTTGTTCTCCAGCACCAATGTGGTCGAAGGATTCACGGGCAGGGAGGACAACTCGTCGATGGACGTCGCGAAGATTCGGGGAGCCGACGGCAGCAGCAACCGGTCGCACACTGCCACCTCGCACATCCGGGGCAAGGCCCGCACTCCGAGGTCGCGATCGCCGCGCACCCCCTCGAGCAGCGCCTCGACCGTGCCGCGATGCCGCGACACCCATTTCGTATCGACGCCCGGTATCGGCAGTTGACGTACGAGCAGCCCCGACCGCGGATGGGCGGCGAGCCAACCGACGACCCCGACGAGGCGCGCGAAATCCTCGTCGTCGAGGCCGAGCCACCGGGTGTGAGTGGACGCTACGGCCGCGGACAGTCCTGCAGTGCCCGGACCCAGTTCGTCGATCAGCCGTTGGCGACGGGCGATGAGCGTCCGCCATTCGGCGGCGCGTCCCGCGGCGGCGGCGATCTCGGCGGCGCCCGACAATGTGATGCGCACCGGAACGTCCTGGGTCCCGAAGCTGCGCCACCTGCGAGTTTCCCAGGAGACGGAGCCGCACCCAGCGTACGAATGCCAGCTGCGCACCCAGCTCACGGCCGCGTCGGGGTCGGCGGCGACTGCCGTCTCCGACGGTGGATGCAACGCGACCGTCACCGTGTCGACGGACGCGGCATCCGGGTCGCTTATCCAGCGGCTTCGCCGGCTTCGGTAAGCGGTGCGGGCCTTGTCGCCCACCGCAGCGGAGGACACGGCTTTCACGTCGGATCCTCGCTCTCGCCGTCACGGATCGGTAGCAGAGCCAACTGCGAGTACTTCTTGTCGCGGATACTCACGGCCGCAACCCCGTCCACATAGTCGTCGAGCGTCTGCAGCAACTTCAGTGGGGTCGCGAGCACCATGTGAAACCCGAACTGCGTGAACACGTCCAGTGCACGGCGCGTGTACGCGGGGTCGGCGCGGTCGAACGCCTCGTCGAGGATCACTGTGCCGTACCGCGGGAGTTCCGCATCGGCCGGTGCCAACTGGTATCGCAATGCTGCTGCAAGACAGAAGAACACGAGTTTCTGTGCCTGACCACCCGATAGTCCGGAACTCGAATCGTGGAAGTTGGTGTCGTTGCCCTCGAGATCGACCTCGACGCCGATGAACCCGACGTGCAGGCGGGTATCGAGCACGAGGCGTCTCCACCGCACGTCCGCGGGCTCCCCGGAGTCGAGACGCTCGAGAACAGCCGCCATCCGTTCGAAACGCCGCTCGGCGTCGGTGCGGTCTTCTTCCTTCCACGACCCGCTCATCAGCGAGACGAGTTCGGCGAGGAACTCGGATGCGGTGGCCGACCGGCGGTCCTTCACATCGATCCGCAGTATCCGATCGGTGTCGAACGGCGAGTGCCGCAGTGATTCGTTGACCGGATCGATACGCGACCGGATCTCACCCGGCGCACGCTGGATCGCCCGCGTGAGCTCACCGATGTTGCGGTGCGACTGATCGCTGAGCAGTCGGAAGAATTCGTCCTCGTAGGCGGGCAGACCGTCGGTGCGCAGCCGCGAGAGCACCGCCAGCGCCTCGTCGACGAACTCGGCGTCCGCGCGCATCTCGGCGCGTCGCGCCTCCCATTCGGCGAGATACGCGGTGAGGATGCGGGTGATGTCCCGCTCGGCGTCGCTGATCGCGCCGGCCGCACGCCGCTGCTCGTCTCCGATGGCCTTCCCCACAGTGTGCAGGGCACGGTCGATGTTGTCGTGGGTGACGCGGCGCGCCACCGCCTGGAAACGGTCGCGAATGCGCCTGGCCACTTCTGCGGGTGCATCGACGACCACTTCCGCGCGGACCTCGTCGAGCCGCGCGGTGAGCGCGGTGAGCTCGTTCCGATGTGACTCGAGCGCAGACCGAGCCGCCACCTGAGCGTCCTGCGCACCCTGCGCCTCGGTCTCGGCGCGTTCGAGAGCAGCGGTGAGGACCGAATACTCGGTGTTGCCGCGCAGCCACTCCTGCAGACGTTCGTCGATCGTCGCGAGGCTCGCGTCCGCGGTGGCGATATCGACGTCTGCCCACGCAGTATCGTGCACCGTGCCTGCCGCGTGGCGGCGCTGCTGGATCACCGTGTCGTCGTGCTCGAACCGGTCGCGGCGCCTCGCGAGCTCCCCGACCTCCGATTCGACGGCGACGATGCGGTCGCGCAACGCCACGAGCTTCGCCTCGTTGTCGAAACCGAGCACCCAGCGGCTCCGGTCGTCGACCCGGAACCGGTCGTCCTTCTCGAACCGGTCGCCACCGTGTTTGACCTGGCCCGCGCGGGTGACACCGCGCGTGACTCGCCGCAGATCGTCGGCGGTGTCGACACATGCGTAGTCGAACCGGTCGGCCAGATGATGCCGGATCCACGTCGTGAACGAACCGGCCTGCACGTCGAGTTTGCGAACGAGCGACTCGTTCGACGTACTCGGCGCATCCTTCGGTGTCGCGCCGAGACGCACCCGCCGATACACCAGTCGCGCGCCGAGATGCTGCGCGTCGATCGCGGCCGCGACCCGCGGATGTAGCTCGTCGGGCACGAGGAGGGTGCGGCCGAACCCCCCGAGCACTCGCTCGATCGCCCCGGTCCATTCGGCGTGTTCCGGAAGTACCTCGATCGACTCGCCTGCGAACGGAAGTGCATCTTCGGTCAGTCCTGCTGCAGCGCAGATCAGTTCGCGAGCACGGAGCAATTGGGTGTCGAGATTCGACCGGCGCTTCGCGAGCGTCTCTCGGTCGGCGACGAGCGTGCGTAGCAGCGCTTGACGTTCGGAGACGTCGGCGATGACCGAATGCAGCTGCGTGCGGCGCTCGCCGGCGCGGGCGTCGAGGTCGCGCAGTTCGGTGTCGATCTGGGCGCGGAGATGCGCGAATTCGGCGGCGGTCGTCGGTGTCTGCGCATCCCACACTGTGAGCGCTTGTTCGAGGGTTCGGAGTTGCCGAGAGATCCGCTCGCGTGTCTCCTCGGCGGTGTTGCGTCGCAGCCGGAGTGTGGCGAGTTGGCCGTCTCCGGCGCCTTCGAGCCGTGCCCTGAGCTCCACGGTGTGTTCGGAGGCGCATTTCGCCTCGTCGGCGGTCTTGTCGGCCGCGGCCTCGAGCAGCGAGGTCTGTGCGGTCGCCTCCTCGACGCGTTCGGTGAGCAGTCGCACGGTCATCTCGGTGTGCACGGCGTCGAGGTGATCGGCTTCGTCCTGCAGGTCGCGCTGTGTGTGCAGACCGAGTGTGCGGGTGTTGGCGAGGGCGACGAGCGGATCGAGCGTCTCCACCTGGCGTCGCGCGTCGATTACCACGCGGTGGGCCTCGTTCAGATCGCGGAACTGTTCGGTGGCGCGCCGCGCGATGTCGAACGTGCCGGGTTCGTCGAGCATGTAGTCGCGCAGGAGCTGGTCGAGGCTGCCCAGACTCTTCGCCGACAGCGTGCGGTGGAGCAGATGCTGCGCGGCTTCCGACGAGATTCCGAGCTTGTTGCGGAAAGCGCGTGCGAACGGCGAGTAGCTCGGGTTGACGGTGGCGTCGGGCCAGTTCTTGCGGATCGCTCGGGTATCGATGCCGCGGGAGACGAACGGTTCGAACTCGGTGAGGCGGACGTCGGCATCGAGGATCAGATGCAGTACCGACACGTCGCTGTTCGTGTTCGCGCCGCGTTTGAGATACATGAGTTTGATCAGGGTGACCGGCGAGGTGTCGTCGCCGGTGCGGTAGGTGAGGGCGACGGCGCTCCATGTTGCGCCCGTCCGCAGGTAGGACGACGTGAGCGCGTCGGTGTCGGCGTCGGCCTCACGTCGCCATGCACCGCGGATGTAGCTGACGAAGTTGCGGCCCGCGCCGGTCGTCGACTCCTGTGCGGCTGCGTTGAATCTGACGCTGCCACCGGGCATCAGCACCGTGGAGATCGCGTCGATGAGTGTCGATTTTCCCGACCCTGACGCACCTGTGATGAGGAAACCTTTGCGTGCCACGGGGACATCGTGGAATCCGTGGAGGGTTCCCCAGTTGACGACCTGGACGCGCGCGAGCCGGAACTGTGCCGGATGGATCGGTGACGTACTCACCTCGGGTTCTCCTCGAGGATGCTACCGAACTCCGCCTCCACTGCGGCGACCTGGTCGGCGTCGAACAATTGCCGCAGCACCGGCGAGACCTCCATTCGGCCCTCGGTGGTCGTGGGAACCAGCAGCGAGTACTCCTTGAGTTTGGTCCACGACGAGTTGACGCGTTTGCGGAAACCCGCGGGATCGGTGCTCGTCGCTGCCCGATACACCTCGAGTTGTTCGCCGACCTCGTCGAAGCCCACGATGACGCGTTCGCCGGGTTGCGCACGCAGCAACCGGTGCCGCAACGCGAGGATCATCACGGTGTCCATGAACGTGAGGCGCTGGGTGCGCAGTACCCTCGGCGTCTTGTGATCGCCGGTGTCCGCCGGCCGGGTGAATGCGAGAAGTTCGTCCTCGTCGACGACGAGGTCGAGGAACACGTCGGCGAGGCGCGAGCGAAGCACCTTTTCGTCTCGGATGACGGTGCGCCACACTTCGGGATGCTTGTCGGCGGTGATCAACGGCCCCTTCAGCAACTGCACGAGTGCCCGTCGTGTGTCGAGGCCCAGCTCGCCGGTGTCGCCCGGGTACAGGCCTGCGGTGTCGGTCATGAGGATTCCTCGGTGGAGAATACTGGGTCGGTGGGGTCGTAGCGGCGCCGACGGACCATCGCGACACGGAGCCGACCGTCCGGTGCTGTCCACCCGATGTCCTCGATGCCGTCGACGAGGTGTCCGTGCTCGGCTGCGAGCACGAGTAGCCCGACAGCGCTGGCGAGGCCCTGCGTGGCGGGGTGGTCTCGAAGGACGTCGGCGATCGTTGCGCTGCCTCGCACACGCAACGTGGAGGTGATGTTGTCGGCGAGTTCGTCCATGTCGATCTCTGATTCGCGGACGATCCGCCGGAGGCCGGCGAGGTCGACTTCGCCGATCTCGTTCGCCTGCACCGGTTCGGTGACGAGATCGTCGGCGGGATTGTGCAGGTGCAGCGCCGCTACGGAATCGATGGACATACCGATCCGAACCAGTTCCACATCGAGAACGTCGTACGGTCTGCGCAGCGGCGCGGCTTTCACTGCCTGCTGCTGAGCGGACCGCAGGAGCCGCTGCAGACGACGGTGCTCCTCGTAGTGCCGCGACTGCACGAAATGCCGCAGAGACCGCGACAGCGACGTCATGGTCGCGTGAACCTCGCTGCCCGATCGCTCCATCTCGGTGAGCAACGCGCGGAACCGGCGCCGCTGGTCGGGATCGAGGTCGTACGAGAAGGACCGCTGAAGCACCGTCTCGATCCACTCGTCGATCTGCGACGACCGTTCGGGGTCGATGATCATGTCGTAGAAATTGGTGAAGCTCCTGCCGGCGTCGGAGCTGCCGATCAGGTCGACCCCGCGAAATACCTCGCCGAGCGTGTTGCCGCGATCGCCGTCGTCGTCGAGGATGCGAGCGCGGAGCTCGCGGTTGAGTGCCTCGAGTTCAGCGCGAACCCGGGCGAAATCGCCGGGGATCTCCCCGGCCAACGCGAGAATCTCGCGAATCCGCTCGACAGCCCGAGTCTCGTCGAGGACCGAGAAGTCCCCCGATTCGACGGCCGCGATCTCACGGTCCAGCGCGTCGCGTTCGGCGCGCAACGCCGCGAGCCGGGTTTCGCTGCGTGGATCGGAGTCGCGGGCGAGATCGCGGAGTTGGCCCGCAAGTGTGGTGAGGCGGGATTCGGTGACGGAACTGGTGGCACTCGTCAGGCCCGCCACGAACGTGAGCGCGGCGAACGTCGACTCGCTGGGCTCGAGGGTTTCCTCCCGCGACTCCGTATCCGCACGGCGGAGCAGGTACCCGCCGCGCACCCAGTCGGCGCAGTAGGCCTGCCCGGTGCGGGGCACGTCGAATCCTTCGTCGCGAATCGACTGCAGGTCGGCGTCGAGCAACGCGAACAGTTCGGGCGCCGGGAGTCGCCGTGTGCCGTGATCGAAATGCGCACCCAACAGCGACAGCACCAGCGCCGCATTGTCGGCACGCAGCAGCGCCCACGCCGCATGCTCACGCTGCAGGCGATTGAGTCGATGTAGGTCGGCTGTGGCCACAAGGTTCCTCTCGGCGGTCGCGCCCATGCTGGCACAGCTCACCGACACATGCGGGTGGGATCGCACGGTTCGGGACCAACGGCGGTATCGCGCCGGTCGATTCCGTGCAACGCTTGTCCGCGGACCGGAGACCTACTCGGCGGAGGGCCGATACATGAAGGCACTGGTGTTCCACGGACCGGGCAAGCGAGTCTGGGAAGACGTCCCCGACCCACACCTCCAAGACCCGACCGACGCGATCGTGCGCGTCGATGCTGTCACCATCTGCGGAACCGACCTGCACATTCTCGGTGGCGACGTCCCCGAGGTGACGGACGGCCGCATCCTCGGCCACGAAGCCGTCGGTACGGTCGTCGAGGTAGGCCCCGGCGTGCAGACCCTGTCACCCGGCGACCGGGTACTGGTCTCGTGCGTCACCGCGTGCGGACGCTGCCGCTACTGCCGCGACACCAGCTACGGCCAGTGCCTGGGCGGTGGCGGCTGGATACTCGGGCATCTCATCGACGGCACCCAGGCCGAGCAGGTGCGCGTGCCGTTCGCCGACAACTCCACCCACCGCGTTCCCGACGGGGTGAGCGACGAACAGATGCTCATGCTCGCCGACATCCTTCCGACCTCCTACGAGGTCGGGGTGCTGAACGGACGGGTGAAACCGGCGGACATCGTCGTCATCATCGGCGCCGGACCCATCGGGCTCGCCGCGATCCTCGCGGCAAAGCTGATGAGTCCCAGTCACATTGTCGCCGTCGACCTCGCCGACAGCAGGCTCGACGCGGCGAAGGCGTTCGGCGCCGACGTCGTCGTCAACAGCGGTCGCGACGACGTCGCCGCGATCGTCCGCGACCTCACCGGAGGTCTCGGTGCCGATGTCACCATGGAAGCCGTCGGGATCCCGGCCACGTTCGAGCAGGCGGTCGCGCTGGTGCGGCCCGGTGGGCACGTCGCCAACATCGGGGTGCACGGAAAGCCCGCGACCCTGCATCTCGAGGACATCTGGATCAAGAACCTCACCATCACCACGGGCCTTGTCGACACTTACTCGACACCGACCCTGATCGGTCTGGTGGACAGTGGCAGGCTCGACACGTCGTCGATGATCACGCACCGCTTCGTGCTGGATCAGTTCGAGGAGGCCTACGACGTGTTCTCCCGTGCCGGTGAGACCGGTGCGCTCAAGGTGTTGCTCACGGCCTCGTCGTAGCGGGTTCGCTTGCCATGTCGGCGTGGGGTGCGGTCGGCGGTCCGAACGAGTGCGCGAGCACCGCACCCCAGTCGCGCCAGACCGGGCACGGTGGGGGCGCCCGGTGGTTCAAGAACCGGATTGCGGCGTCCTCGAACTGCGGCGACTTCGGCAGGTACGGGTGCGCGACCCGTGCAGGGCACCCATCGCGTTCGACGTCCAAGTGCCAACCGTGAGGCATGAGCGGCAGGTCGGTGGTCGACGTCAACGACAACGCACGGGCTTCCATCTGTTGCGCGAAGATCGACTCTGCAGCCCCCGGCGTCGCCAGCAGGTCGCGGGCAGCAGGAGAGTCCGGGTCGAAGTTGAAGTCGACGAGGTCGGTGATCGGTGCGGCCCAGCGCAGCAGATCCCCGAGTACTGCTTTCGGCGCGCGCAACCCCGGCGGCGGATAGCCGAGCGGTGTACTCGCAAACGGTCCCACGAGCAGAAGTCCATCCACCTCGACCCGTCCAGCCGCGACGGCATCCCACACCACCCACGCCGCATGCGAATGCGCTGCGACGACGAGGGGTCGTGGCAGCGGTTCGGCCTGCTCGACGAACAGGTCGACCTGCTGTGCGAACGCCACCTGGGTGTCGTCCGGCTCATACGGTGCGCCCGTCCGGATCGGGCACGTCGCGTCGCGTTGCGGTTGTCCGTCACCCGGCCCGGCATACGAGAAGTAATACACCTGATCGCAGGTGAATCCGAGCCGATGGACGTCCGTCGCGTGGATCGCACCACGCCCGGATTTCGAGTTGATGCCCGACAGAATCAGCAACGACCCGGCCTGCCTCGGACCCGGCTCCGGTGTGTCGTAGCTGCGGGTGGCGACGAAGACGGTCCACGACGCCGCGAACACCGCGACGGTTGCCGCGAGCGCCACGAGAGGCCGGCGAACCGGTGGACGCTCCATCATGCGTATCGCGATGCCTGTGACCAGTGCAGAGACAGGCACCAGCGGGATCGCCGACCACGTGTCGGCGACTGCTCCGAGCAGGACGATCGCCGCGCCGTACGGAATCATCACCTCGACCCGCAGTCCGCGTCGCCATGCCAGGGTCATCGACGACCGCAGGGTGTCGGCGCCCTGCCACGGCACCGGGCCGACGATCAGGACCATCGCCGCGATCAGGGTGACGGCAGGCCAGAAGATCCGCGAGTAGAGCACCGAGTACGACGCAGTGGCGGAGAACGCAGCGAGGGCGGTCGGTGCGAACGCGATCGCATAGAAGGCCATCGCGACACGCCAGCGGTGCATTCCGCCCATCAGCCACGCCAGCAGCGCGATCCTGCACGCACCGACAACCGTGAGCAGGAAGAGGAACTGGGGCCACGAATCGGTGGCCACGAGCAGCACCCGCAGATCAGCGAACATATCCAGAGGAGGCAACGCCACCAGGTGCACCAGACCCGGCCAGGTGGGGATCACTCCCGTCCAGGCCAGGAGCACGACCAGCACCGTGGTCGCCGCGAACGGCCACCACCGCGTGCGAATCATTCTCGTATCCATCGGGTTCCCGTCGCCCCCTCGACTGTAGGCCGAAACGGTGGCGTCAGTGCGCTCGATCGAGTGCCCACATCCGGTGCCGCGCGACTGCGCGCTCGAACCGCCGCGCAACCACCTCGAAGTTCTTCAGCTCCTCCGGATCCCAGCGGACGACCTCGAGACCCAGGTCGCGCAGCCCGTCCTCCCAGCGCCTCTCGTCGATGAGGTCTTGTGGCTCGGTGAACTTCTCGTGGCCGTCGAACTCTCCGACAACCCCGAGGTCTTCCCAGTAGAAATCGACCCGAACACGTCGACCGTCGACAGTGACGAGTTCGCGTTGGAGGTCGGGGGCGGGCAGGCCGTACTCGAGTATCCGGATCCTCGACAGCGACTCACCGACACTCTCGCTACGGCCGTCGAGGAATTGCAACACCGACGACGCCGACACCAGCCCGTAGCGACAGCGGGATGCCTCGAGCACACGGGGTATCTGTGTTGCTGCGCTCGGGTCGGAACGCAAAGCCGCATCTCCGACGGCGATGGCCTGGTCGCGGGGGAGAGTCCGGGCGAGGTCGACGACGGTGCGAGCAACCGACGTCACCGGAACGCCGAGCACCTGCGTGATCTCTCCATCGTCCCAGTTCGTGGTGTGTGCGTGCAGACCGGACGTCACACGGCCACTGCGGCTGGGAGGACGCGAGACGTGGACGCGGCGCAGCGGCACGTCCCACACGTCGATGCCGTGGAGTACCGCGGCCGAGATGTGGCTGATCGCCTCGTCGGTGTCCAGGCCGGAAGCGATGTGTCGCGCGTGCACGCGGTGACGTCCGACCGGTCCGAGCGCATCGAAGTCCTTGCGCCACAGATACAGTCCGTGAGCGATGCCGGCGAGCTCGCCCGAGCGCAACGCCTTACTGATGTGGTGCTCGGACATACCCGACGCGGCGAGTGATTTCCTGGTGAGTCCCCGTGGTTCGTACATGAGCGGATACTCCCGCTCGACGAGCCGCGTGTGGCATCGAAAGTCGCGTTGTGGCCGAATCTGTGGATGAAATGTGCGCCTGTGGACAACTTCAGAACAGGCGCGGGGTCGCGTGCGAGCCGTCGCGCACCTCGGCCATGCGGGCATCCCACCGTTCGACGAGCCACATCTCCACCAGCTCCGGCCGAGTCCTGATCTTTTCGGCCCACCCGCTGAGGAGCCCCACGTAGCGGAAATATCGGCGCAACGTGAAATCGGCGACCGCCGGATCCTCCAACCAGCCCTCGTGCACAAGTGTCGACACACCGTGCTGATCGAGCAACTGCGCGGGACCGGCATCGGTATGGACATCGACGGCCCACAGATATGTTGCGAACAGCGGAACCCCCACGCCGGGGGTGTCGGGCCATCCCAACCACGTGAGTCGGGAGTTGTCGGGCAGCGACTTCGTCTTCGCGCAGTAATCGAGGACGCCTTTGATCTTGCCGAGGGGGTCGCGTCCGGACGGCGCGTGGGCGTCGAAGACATTCGGGAACCGGCGCGCCGAGCGTCGGCGGGGGTGCGCGCTGCGCCAGGCCGCGCACAGGAACAGCAGCCCCAGACCGTCGTGATCGGTCTGGACGAGCTCACTGCCCAGACGCAGGTCGTTGCGGGGGACGACGGCCTTGCCACTGGTGACGACGCGCCCATCGAGATTGCGTCCACGCAGCCGAATGTCGTGTCCGGCGTCCTCGAGGTGGTCGTTCCACCACTTCAGATCGACGGTCACGCCGTCATCGAGGACCTGCAGGTCGTACATGCGAAGACGGCACCAGTCGGCGCAGGCTGTCGGGGGCTCGAACCCTTCGTCGTACGCATGCATGCAGGTCAGCCTGCCACGAGAATGTCATTGCCCCCGGTGATGACACGCGGGGCGTGATCGACTCGATGCTGTTCGGTCAGACCTCGGAACCAGAATCGATCGCCTGAAGCCGGCGGACCCAGTCGAACTCGGCCTCGAGGAACGCTTCGCCGCCGGAGGCGAAGGCATCCTGCAGTTGTGTGAAGGCTTCGATGAATTGGTCGACCCGTTCTTGGGCCGATTCTGGGGTCCCGGCTGCCTTTCGGGCGTAGCCGGCGGCGAGTTGTTTTGCCGACTCGAACTCCCCGAAGCCGTGTGTACGGGTGAGTTCGTTCGCGATAATTTTCGCGTCCTTCAGGGCGTCGAGCGCCGTCTGGCAGATCGCGACGATCTCCTCGATGACATGTGGTTCGAGTCGGACGAACTCGCTCATGTGGGCTCTCTTTCTCGACTGGCTCCGGTGTGGCGGTTCAGCGGTCCAGATGGGGCTCGAACAGGGCAACGGCCTTTTCGAGACCTGCGCACCATTCGTCGAGCGGTAGTTTGCGCGCGTCATCGGGGAAGCGGGTTCGGCTGAAGATCACGATGCCGAAGTCGGCACGCAAGGTGATCGCGCAAGTGTTTTTGTTGTGTGGGTCGAGTTGGAGGAGGGCGTCTCGTCCGCTGACGCTGGTATGGCTGGAAATGTGGCCGTTCTTGTCCCATTCCTCTTCCAGCGTGACGTTTCCTGCCAGGACGCTAAGTCGATCGTCGCCGGAGTCGGAGGTTGTGCCTTTGAATCGGCAGCCGAGGAAGCTGTAGGACTCCATCGGGTGTTGCGTGGCGTGCTTCGACTTCGGGTCGTATCGGGCGTCGACGAGCACGTCGTCGGGGATGTCGAGGCAGGGGTCGAAAGTGATCGCCGGCCGGCCGGACTCGTCGACGACGCGGGGCGTGCGTGTCGTCGAGGTGATGGTCTCGGCTGCGCTCGGTTGCTCCTCGGGTGGTGCGTCGGTCCCGCATGCCGTTGTTGCTGCGATGAGAGCGATGCTCCCCGCGACACGTTTCCACCCGCCCACGCGACCCCCCGATCCGCTGAATACCGGGGGAGACGCTAGCAGATCGAACGGGGTCGCCGAAGCTAGCAGGGCAAATGTGAACCTCGCAGCCCTGCTGGCTTACTGCCAGGGCTGCGAGGTTCACATCAGGGCTGCTTACTTCCGGTGTCGTGGAAAGCAGCAAGGTCGTAGTCGACGACGACAGGTGCGTGATCGCTGATCCGACGATCGGGGGCCGGATCGCGATCGGTGCCCGCGGACACTGCGGAACGCGCGAGCGCGGGGGTGGCGAGGTGGTAGTCGATACGCCAGCCGACGTCGTTCGCGAAGGACTGCCCGAGCCACGACCACCACGAATACGGGCCGTCGACGTCCGGATGGTGCCTGCGCACCACATCGACGAGGGTGCGCGGAGAGAGGATCGAATCGAACCACTCGCGTTCCTCCGGGAGGAAGCCCTCGGCTTGATTGCTGCGCCGCCAGTTCCGGACGTCGTACCGGGTGTGCGCGATGTTGAGGTCGCCCATCAACAGCAACTCGCGACCAGCCGCGCGGGCTGTGCGCCGTGATCTCGTGAGCTGACGGGCGAACGCGTCGAGGAAGCGCATCTTGCGGTCGTAGCGTGCGCCACCGTCCGGTGCCTCCCGCATCCGTCCGGGTTTCTGCAGGTGGGCGGGCAGGCCGCCTTTCGGCAGATACAGCGACGCCACCGTGATGGGTGCGTCCGCGAGGTCGACCTCGACGTATCTTCCCTGGTCGGCGAACTCGCGCAGACCTCGGGCAACGGGAGTGGGTTCCACGTCGACCGTCTCGATGTGGTCGTCGCCGGGATGTCGTAAGAGCGCTGTGCCGCTCCAGGTGCGCACCGCGCTCGGTTCCTTGCGGGTCAGGATTGCGACGCCGTTGCGACCGGGCAGCGTCCCCTCGTCGTAGGTGATGTGGTGGTCGCCGAACACGCCGTCCGGAATCGCCGATGCGGGGGCGCGGAGCTCCTGCAACGCCACCACGTCGGGGTCTCGCTCCCGCAACCATTTCTCGAACCCGCGACGTTGTGCCGCGCGAATCCCATTGATGTTGAATGTTGCGATGCGCATGGTCATTTCGACCGTCCGTTCACGACATCCAGTTGCTGCTGGATCTCCTCGACGCCGATACCGAAGTTCCCGAAGCTCAGCACTCTTCCGAGCGGCATCGACGCCGCCATCTCGAGGACCGCCGGGTCGAGGGCCGGAGCCTGGCCGTCGGATGCGGCAAAGATACTCGAAAGAACTGCTGCTGCCTCAGGGTTGGAGAGAATCTCTCCGATCGACGACTCCAGGGTCAACGGGACGGAAACGTCGTCACCGTCGATGCCGACGGTGCATGTGGCTCGGATGTCGCGACTCGAAGCACCGATGTCGACACGGTAGGTGCCACCTTCGACCACCCACCCATCGACGCGGGTATCCCAGTACGCGAGGTCTGTGCGGCGAACAGGTATCTCGACCTTTCGTGATTCTCCGGCATCGAGGCGTACCTTCGCGAATCCCTTCAACTCACGGGGTGCGCGGGCTACGGCGGAGTCGGGCATCCCGACGTACACCTGGACGACGTCGGAACCCGGCCGCTCACCGGTGTTGGTGACGGTCACGGTCACGGTCAGGTCGTCACCCACGGTCACCGTTGCGTCGGAGTACTCGAATGTCGTATACGACAGACCGTGTCCGAAGGGAAACGACACGTCGGTTTCTCTGGCATCGAAACCGCGGTATCCGACGAACAGGCCTTCGCCGTAGCGGACGTGCCCGTGCTCGCCCGGAAAATCGGTGTACGACGGTGTGTCCTCGAGTCGCACAGGAATAGTCTCGGCGAGCCGGCCCGCAGGATCGGCCAGCCCATACAGCACGTCGGCGACCGCACCGCCACCGGCTTGCCCGAGCAGCCAGCCCTCGATGATCGCGGGTACGCGATCGGCGAAACCGGACAAGCGCACGACACCGCCGTTCGACAGCACGACCACGGTGTTCGGATTCGCCGCGGCCACGGCGTCGAGCAGCTCGGTCTGTTCCGAGGGCAGTTCGAGATCGGTGCGGTCGAAACCTTCGGATTCGAGCGCGGCGGGTACACCGACGAACACCACGGCAACGTCGGAGGCACGCGCCGCATCGGTCGCGGCGGCGCGCAACTCGTCGGTGGTCTTGCCGTCGTCGAGATAGCCGGGAGCGAACGCGACATCCACCGAGGCCAACGCCTGGATCTCGTCGAGCGCGTTGTCGAGGCGAGTCGGGTTGATCCGTGACGACCCGGCACCCTGATACCGCGGGGTACGGGCCAGCTCGCCGATCACGGCAACCCTCGTCTCGGTCGCAAGCGGCAGGACCTCGTTGTTCTTCAACAGCACCACGCACTCCGCGGCGACCCGGCGGGCAAGCGCGTGGTGTTCATCGGCATCGAATACGGCGTCGGGGTCGATCGCCGCCGTTCCGACGAGATCGGTCACCCGCCCCGCGGCAATATCGACCACGGACTCGTCGAGTTCCCCCGCCCGCACCGCGTCGACGATTTCCTGATCGGTCCGTCCACCCGTGGACGGCATCTCCAGGTCGAGGCCTGCCTCCAGCGCTGCGACGCGGTCGGATACGGCACCCCAGTCGCTGACGACGACGCCGTCGAAACTCCACTCGCCTCGCAGAACCTCGGTGAGCAGCCAGCGGTTCTGCGACGCGTACACGCCGTTGATCCGGTTGTACGAGCACATCACCGTCCACGGTTGAGCGTCTTCGACCACGCGCTGGAACCCGCGCAGGTAGATCTCCCGAAGCGGACGCGGGTCGATATCCGCGGAGACCCGCATCCGGTCGGTTTCCTGATTGTTGGCTGCGAAATGCTTCAGCGACGCCCCGACGCCCTGTGATTGGATCCCGCGAACGAGTGCGGCGCCGAGCGCACCCGACAACAACGGATCCTCGGACAGGTACTCGAAGTTGCGTCCACACAGCGGCGACCGTTTGATGTTGATTCCGGGGCCGAGCAGCACACTCACCTGCGACGCACGGGCCTCGACACCGAGCGCGGCACCGACCCGTTCGAGCAGTTCGGGGTCGAACGAGCATCCCATCGCAACGGCAGGCGGAAAGCAGGTGGCGGGCACCGAGTCGGCGAGACCGAGGTGATCGCCACCCTCGACCTGTTTGCGGACACCGTGGGGGCCATCGGTCAGCATTATCGATGGAATACCCACCCGCGAAACAGGTTTCGTGAACCAGAAGTTCAACCCGCTGGTCAGGCCTGCTTTCTCCTCGAGCGTCAACTCGGACAGTGTTCGGGCGAGATCTGTCATGCTGCTCCTCCGAAATCGGCGTCGGCAGCAGACTATCGCTCCGAGCGGTCTACTCGGGGACCACCGCGATCGCGTCGATCTCGACCAGCGCCCCAGGCCGGGCGTGCCCCGCAGTAGTGACGACGGTGATGGCCGTACGTCGATCACCCCACACCGACCTCGACGCCGCGTATCCGACCTGCGCATCTACCCCGTCGACCATGTAGATGTCGAGCTTGACCACATGATCCGGGCCCGACCCCGCAGCGGCCAGCACAGCTAAGACGTTCTTCATAGCTTGCACGGTTTGCGCTTCGATGCCGTCGAGCATGGCTCCGGAGCCGTCGGTGCCGAGCTGACCACCGACATAGACCGTCTTGCCGGCCGGTGCGATCACCCCCTGAGCGAAAGCGGGGCTGTAGGCGAGCTCGTCGGGATCGACCAGTGTGATCATGATTTCTTACCTTCTCTCGGGGTGTGTACGTACAGGTCGCGCAGGAGCGAGACCTCGGACAGGTGGTGGATCAGTTCGCGGTGGATGTGCAGCACGAGGTCGGCCACCGCGAGCTCGGGGTAGGGCTCCTTGTCGCCGACCGGGGCGATCAGTTCGGTGTAGCTGAGGCTGCGGACGCCTTTCACCCATACGTCGAGCTGGGTTTCGAGTTGGTCGAGCGCTTCTCGTGCGGTGCCCGCATACTCCCAGGACTCGTACGACGCCGGAGGTGCGCCGAAATGCGATGCGTTGCGTCCGGCCAGCACACCGACGATCACGTGTCCGAGCCGCCACGCGATCGTGGTGAACGGTGCAGGGTCCGGCTGCGGGAAGGCGAAGTCGATGGTGAAATCGCCTGCGCCGGCCTGCAGGGGCGCGGTCGAGGCGCCCCGAGGCCGGACATTCCAAGGGTCCGGCACTGGAGACCAGAAGTACTCGTCGTCCGTGAGACCCTGGAGTCGGGCGCGGATCTGATTGTTCCAGTGCCACTCCCACTGCTCGAGCAGAGAATTGTTCCAGTCGAATTCGGTAGCCATGGAGATACTGTGGCACCACAAGAGGACAGGATCGGTCCGCTGCATCTGGCACTCTGAAACTTATGGACGACACCACCGAGCGGGTACTGACCTTGCTCGGTCTGCTGCAACAGCGACAGGTCTGGACCGGCCCCGAGCTCGCTGATCGGCTCGGCGTCACGCCCCGCACCATCCGGCGCGACGTCGAGCGGCTGCGCAACCTCGGATACCCGGTGCATGCCAGCAAGGGCATCGGTGGCGGCTACCAGCTCGGACCCGGTCAGGATCTGCCCCCGTTACTCCTCGACGACGACGAAGCGATCGTCACCGCGGTTGCTCTGCTCGCCGGTGCGGGTGGCGCGATCGCGAGTGGCGGCGACGCGGCGCTCAGAGCCCTGACCAAGCTCGACCAGGTGCTTCCTGCCCGTTTGCGACACGAGGTGCGTGCCCTGTCGGTGTCGGTGGAGTCCTTCGGTGGAGGTCGCGACCCCGTCGACCCCGAGGCGCTCATGACACTCGCGCGGGCCTGCCGCGACGAGGTGGAGATCGGATTCGATTATCGCTCGACGCCGCGACGGATCGAGCCCTACCGCCTCGTCGCCTCCGATCGACGCTGGTACCTGCTCGCATACGACCTCGACCGCGACGACTGGCGTAGCTTCCGCGTCGACCGGATGTCTACGGTGATGCTACGGACGTGGCGGTTCCGTCCGCGCGCAGCACCCGACGCGGCGACCTACGTGCAGGAAGGTGTCGCGAGTCGGGTGTATCGGCAGCAAGCGCGGTTCCTGGTCCGTGCACCGGCCGAGACGGTGCGCCGCCAGATCTCGGCGTCTGCGGCGGTGGTGAAACCTCGGGATCGTGACACCTGTGAACTGATCAGTGGTGCAGACAATCTCGATATCGTTCTGTGGCACGTGCTCACGTTGGGACACGAGTTCGACGTCCTCGAGCCTCCGGAACTCGCGGCACGGTGTGCTGAGCTGGGGGAGAGACTCACTGCCGCAGGGGTGCGTTCTTAGCTGTATCTGCCGGCGCGTTCAGCGACGATCGGCAGTAGCTCACCCGGACATATCGGAAGCAGGCGCAGTAGAGGTGCTCTCGGAGCGGTCAGTGGGTACCGCACATCAAAGTGCTTCGATCGGGAAGGTCCTGATGGATGTTGTGAGGAAGCTGCTCGACCCCGCCGGACGTACCTACACGGACGCCTCCGGAAGCACGCTGAAGGGCACTCCGAAGCTGTTTTTCCAGTTGCTGGTGCTCGCGTGAACTGGCCGACCGCGTCGAATCCGAGTACCGCAGCGACCGTCGAGGGCTCGCGAAACGAAGGTGAACATGTCGATTCTGTTCGACAACTTTACTCTGCTCGACAACTTCACAGAGGCAGGCTGGTGGGGGTGCAGGCGTCGTGGAAAAAGCGGGTGCAGTTCGATATCAGATTCTGCCGTGCCTGTGGCCGGACCGGTCGGTGGGTTGGTGGAGCGCGACCTGCATGACGGCGACGGAGCTGAGTCCTCCCAGGAGAATGAGCAGCAACAGGGCGACGTTGAGAGTCATCGGATCGTCCTTCCAGAGCGCAAACCATTCGGTGCGGGATGTGATGCATGTCACCAGATGGTGAGACCTTTCTACCGCACCGAGTCGGTCGGCGCTACTCGGACGGCTGCACGTCGGATTCGTTGGGGCCGAGGGCCCGCCGTGGACGCGGGGCCGAGGCGGGATCATCTTCTGCGACCCTCGCGTAGCCCGTCGTCGGAGCACGTGCCGACTGTCGTCGTTCAGGTCGTGTCCGTGCGCGGCCGTGAGCATCAGGTCGGCCGCCGGCAACCGGGATCGAGCGGTCGGTCCGGTTGTCCGTGACGATTCTCGTGTAATGCCGGCGGTCACAACCCGGCGACGATGCGAGTGCCACTGCCCGGCAGACGTGTTCATCGTGCTTGGAGACCCCACCCCGAGCACTGCGCCCCGGCATCAGCTGAAGCCGACCACATGGGTAGGATCGGCTCGATTACTGCGGTAGAGAAACCTGCCACCTTCGCGGCAGGTGAGGTGTGCCTGCATGCACCCTCGAGAAAGAGCCCGCCGATGCCCCAGAACTCCTCGCTTGACGATCTCGATGTGATCGCCAGAGTCGACGCCGTCGCGACAGCTCTGGATGAGTTGCGAGGGCGCTTCGGCGCCGGACAGCCCACTACCACCGCGTTTCTCGAGCAGCTGTGTCGGTGGGCAGTCGATACGGTTCCCGGTGCTGACATGGCAGGTATCACGCTTGTTGATGCGGACGGCACCGCGACCACTCCCGCGTACACCGACCCGCGCGTGGTCGAGATCGGTGTCGACCAATACCGGACCGGTCAGGGGCCCTGCCTCGAGGCTGCCGCCACCCATACAGTTGTCCGGGTTCGATTCGACGAGCTTCCGGATTGCTGGCCCGCCTTTGCTGCCAAAGCGACGGTTCTGATGGCGCGGCAGGTGTCCGACGACGACACCGGCGACACCGAATTCGCGAACACCTACGCTGCATACGAGGAACTGCCGAGCGATGACAAGGCGGAGCTCGAGGGTGTGCGCGTCGTGCACAGCTTCGCGGCATCTCAGCTGCTCGTGTACCCCGATCCCGATCCGAAGGAACGGGCGGCGTGGGACCGCAATCCCTCGCGTGAGCACCCGCTGGTCTGGACCCGAGGGTCCGGGAAGAAGTCCATGGTGCTCGGGTCCACCGCCGAGCGGGTCGTCGGCAGATCGGAGGACGAAAGCAAAGAACTGCTGACGCGGCTTCTGGAGTGGTCGACGCAGGATCGCTTCACACTCCGGCGCAAGTGGCGGGTGGGCGACGTCGTCATCTGGGACAACACCGGCATGCTGCACCGCGCCTGCCCGTACGGAGAGCAGTCGGCACGTCTGATGCTCCGCACATCACTCGTCGGTGAGGAGGTCGTGCAATGACCACCAAGGTTGCACTCGTGACGGGTGGTGGTTCCGGCATCGGCCGGGCCATCTCGCACCGGCTCGCCGCGGATGGCTTTTCGGTGGCTGTCCTCGACCTGAATGCCGCATCGGCCAAGACGGTTGTGGAGGAAATTCTCGAGAAAGGCCACACTGCAGCAGCATTCGGTGACGTCGACGTGTCGGACCGATCTCAGGTGGACGCGGCTGTCGAAAGCGTGGGGGAAAGCCTCGGGTCGGTATCGGTTCTCGTCAACAACGCAGGTATCACCGGCTTCAAGAAGTTCGGACACATCACCGACGAAGTGTGGGAACGCACCCTCGCGATCAATCTGTCCGGCCCGTTCTACGCGTGCCAGGCCGTGGTGCCCGACATGACGAAGGCCGGGTGGGGGAGGATCGTCAACATCTCGTCGTCCAGCGCCCAAGGCGGCCAGCAGTTCATGACGCACTATGTGGCGTCGAAGGCCGGACTCGTCGGCTTCACGAAATCGCTCGCATTGGAGCTGGGCCCGGAAGGCATCACCGTCAACACCATCCCGCCCGGTTTCGTGGACACCCCGATGCTACGAGGCTCGGAACGTGATGGCCTGCTCGGTGGCAGCGTCGACGAACACGCCGACCGAACCCCCGTCCGGCGACCCGGCAAGCCCGAAGACATCGCGGCGGCGTGCTCATTTCTGTGTTCGGAGGGGGCCGGCTACATCACGGGCCAGGTCATCGGCGTGAACGGTGGTCGTAACACCTGATCTTCCGGATAGGTCTCAGCACAACATGATTCCCGCGACGGTTCCGGCTTCCCACAGCAGCAGTTGTTGCTGTGGGAAGCAGGCTTTCGCGCGGGAAGGGCGGGTCGGTTACGTGTCGACGTCGATCGACTGAAGCTGTCGTACCCAGTCGAATTCGGTGCCGAGGAACGCTTCGCCGCCTGAAGCGAATGCGTCGCGTAGTTGGGTGAGGGCGTCGATGAACTGCTCGACGCGCTCGCGGGCGGACTCGGGTGTGCCGGCGCCTTTCCGGGCGTAGCCGGCGGCGAGTTGCTTGGCGGACTCGAAGTCGCCGAAGTTGTGTCCGATGGCGAGATAGTCCGCAATTCTCGGTTCAACGCTTCAACAGGGGTTCAACAGAAGTGATGAAGCTCTCGAACCCTGAACACCACTTGTCTTGAGGTACTGGACCGGTGTGGTCCTTCTGATAAATCCTGCTGAAGATGACCACTCCGAAATCGGTTTGGAGCGCGTATCTGCACGTGTCAAGTGTGTTCGGGTCAACCTCGACTAGCGCGGACCGTCCATTGATTGTGGTTGCCGCCGCCACATGGCCGTTCTTCTCCAACCCTCGTCGAGGGAGACATTGCCGGCCATGACATTCAAGTCGTATCGAGCTAAGGCACCGGGCACACTGATGGTTCCCTCGTACGAGCACCCCAGAAACGTGTACGACCCCATCGGCATGTCCGCGAACTCTTTGTGTGCCGCGTCGTACCCTGCCGCGGTCATCACGTCGTC
>NZ_JAASAF010000029.1 GCF_012726195.1 Rhodococcus sp. HNM0563 | reverse complement strand
GGTCGGGGGCGAATGCGGGGTACACGGCAACGTTGGAGTTCTCCACCGACCTGTTCGACCGCTCCACAGCCGAGCGCTTCGTGCAGCGTTTCAACCTTCTATTGGGCAATCTTGCTGAGGCCCCTCAAACACGTGTCGAGGTCGTCGACGTTCTACCTCTCAGTGAACGCCACGAGATTCGAACCGCCTTGGAGGGTGTCACGGTTCCTGAACCTGCGCTTTCCATTCCGGCGGTCTTTGAAGGTGTTGCGGCGCGGTGCGCCGACAGTCCCGCTATTATCGGTCATGGCCGGACCATGACCTTCCACGAGCTAAACTCTGTGGCCAACCGTCTGGCACGGCAGATTATGGACCTCGGAACCGGGCCTGAAACCATCGTCGCGGTGCACTTGCCTAGGGGCGAGGATCTCGCGGTCGCGTGGCTAGCTGTTCTGAAGGCTGGCGGAGCCTACCTTCCAATCGATCCGGCCTATCCGAGCGAGCGAGTTGACCGGATTCTTGACGATGCGCGCCCTTCGATCCTGGTCTCCCGTGGTGACGTCAAGCAGGAGGGTTGCTGGTCGCACATCGTTATCGGTGAAATGGAAGTTGCCGGAGACGGTGCGAACATCAACGATCTTGAGCGGGGGTATTCGCTTTCGCCGGCGGGGCTGGCCTACGTCATCTATACGTCCGGCTCCAGTGGAGCGCCGAAAGCCGTGGGGGTGTCCCACGCGAATGTACTCAACCTCGCATATCGGGTATGGACTGGCCCTGTGCCGGGACGAACACTGATGCATTCACCGACATCGTTCGACGCATCAACCTACGAGCTGTGGTCGCCACTTCTGAACGGCGGCGCTGTCGTACCGGCGACGGAACCGCGTTCTGACCCCGCAGAGCTCGTATCGCTCGTGCAGGATGAGCGCGTAAGTAGCGTATTCGTGACCACGCCGCTCCTCGGCGCCTTCTTGGACCGGGGCATCAAGACTAGGTCCGATTTCCACTTTCTCGATCACGTACTGGTCGGTGGGGAGCCGCTGTCCCCGGCCCTCCTTCGGAGCGCCGAGTCAGCCTACCCCTCAGTGCGCTTCGTCAATGTATATGGCCCGACTGAGACAACCACCTTCGCGACATCAATGTCCAAAGGTGCGTCCGCCCGGTATTCATCGGTGCCTATCGGGCAGCCGGTTACCAATATGGCGGCACGTGTCCTTGATCGGCGTCTTCAGCCTGTCCCGATTGGGGTGCCAGGGGAGCTGTACCTCGCGGGAGCGCAAGTAGCTCGCGGGTACCGAGAACAGCGTGGACTGACGGCCTCACGATTCGTTGCTGACCCCGAAGGGTGCGGCACGCGTGTGTACCGAACAGGGGACGTCGTTCGCCTACGAGAAGGAGGCGCACTCGAGTTCATCGGACGAGCCGACGATCAAGTCAAAATCCGCGGGTTCAGACTTGAGCCAGGTGAGATCGAAGCAGCCCTGACATCGCATCCTAACGTTACCCAAGCCGCTGTGGTTGCCCGTGATTTTGCGAGCGGTAAGCAGCTCGTTGCGTTCGTGGTTCCCGATCGTGGATATCGCGAGGTGGTCGACGAGCTGACAGT
>NZ_JAASAF010000027.1 GCF_012726195.1 Rhodococcus sp. HNM0563 | reverse complement strand
CGGTGGTGGGTGTGCGGGTGCCGGTGTCGGTGGTGTTCGAGGTGGGGTCGGTGGAGGAGTTGGCTGCCCGGATCGAAAAGCTGGTCTCCGGTGACGCCGTCACAGGGGGCGCGTTCGACATGGTCATCCCACTCCGTAGCGGCGATCCGGAACTCGAAGCGGTCTTCTTCGTGCACCCGGTGGTGGGGCTCGCCTGGAGCTTCGCTGAGTTGGCGAAGTACGTGCAGGAGGGGCGGCCGGTCTACGGACTTCAATCACCAGCGCTGTCCGGCGCCGATCCGATGCCTCGGTCCATCGAAGAATGGGCCCGCCTCTACGTATCGGAGATCCGCCGTCTGCAACCGCGAGGGCGCTATCACCTGGTGGGATGGTCGATGGGCGGTGTCATCGCCCACGAGATGGCCGTGCAGTTGCAGCGTGACGGGGACTCGGTGGCCTCGTTGATCCTGCTCGACACGCAGGTTCCGGCGCCGCTGGAGGCGCCAGTCGACGTGGAGCAGGTTGCCCTCGCGGCACTGCAGGGCGGCGTAGGTGTGGATCCGCGGAGAGCGGACTCGTTGGTGTCGGATATCACACGGGACCTGGATGCGGGCGGTCTCGGAGTCCCGACGACGGCCGATTTCCTCGACGGGATCGGATGGTCGTTCGACGTACTCGCGCACCATCGGCCGGGCAGATTCTCGGGGGATCTGCTCTTCGTGGTCGCGCGGGAATCGAAACCGGGAGCGGATCATTCCCTTCTCGACTGGGCGCCCTTCGTGGTGGGTGAGGTGCACCGCCGAAGCATCGAGGTGTCTCATTGGGAGCTCACCGGACCCGATGCGTGTAGAGTGCTGGGCCCGCTCGTCAGGGCCTGGACCGCTAGTCACGAAATGTCTGAATTGTTCACTGTTTCAGCCGAAATCGAATAGTTCAATCGTCATTCAACTGGAAACAGCAGTGTTCTCATGTAAGACTCGGAAGCGGTCGGTGTGTGTGACCCGGTTTGTCGGGGGCCTTGTTCACGCAAATGCACTGGACCCGCGGGTATCGCCAAATGCGCTGCCTACGACCGCATTCCGCCCCGATGCAGAACGGGGAGTGGTATGACGGTCGAGGTCATCGGGTTCGGAGATGTAGATTCGAGCAGTGCGGTCCGTGATTTCTCCCGTCGAAACGGACGTATCGCTCGAGTCCGGCGTCATGCCCCCTTGCCGTTGCTGCCTCACCTGCTTGCCGTCGCTGTCGAGCGTGATCCCGACGCTCCCGCGGTCGTTTCCGATGGTGGAACCGTCACCTATCGTGAACTCGATTCCGCCTCGTCCGCGCTGGCGCGATTGCTGCTCGGTCGTGGTGTCGGACCGGAGGACCGCGTTGCCGTCCTGATGACGCGATCGCTCGAGTCGATTCTCGCGACGTGGGCAGTAGTCAAGACCGGTGCCGCGTTCGTCCCGGTGGATCCCACCTATCCGGCGGACCGCATCGAATACATGCTCGGTGACTCCGGCGCCGGTCTGGTTCTGACGCTGTCGTCCCATGTCGGAGCAGTGACGACCGACGTCGACATCGTTGTCGTCGACGATCCCGAGACCGAGTCGGAGCTTGCGGTGTTGCCGTCGGGTCCGGTGACGTTCGACGAGCGGGTTCGGACG
>NZ_JAASAF010000026.1 GCF_012726195.1 Rhodococcus sp. HNM0563 | reverse complement strand
GTGGGCGTGGTCGGGGTGTGGTGTTGCCGCAGTTGTTGGTGTCGGCGGTGGAGTCGTGTGGTGATGCGGTGGCGGTGGTTGCTGGTGGGCGGTCGTTGTCGTATCGGGAGCTCGATGAGGTGTCGTCGCGGTGGGCGCGGTGGTTGATTTCTCGGGGTGTGGGTCCGGGGGATGCGGTGGTGGTGGCGGTGCCGCGTTCGCTCGAGTCGGTGGTGGTGTTGTGGGCGGTGGTGAAGTCGGGGGCGACTTTTGTGCCGGTGGATCCGGGGTATCCGGCTGAGCGTGTCGAGTTCATGGTGTCCGATTCGGGTGCTGTGTTGGTGGTGACGGTGTCGTCGGTGGTGGATGCGGTGTCGGTGTCGTGTCCGTCTGCGGTGCCGGTGGTGGTGTTCGATGATGCGGGTGTGGTGTCGGAGGTGGCGGGGTTGTCGTCGCGTCCGGTGTCGTATGCGGATCGGGTGCGGTCGGTGGAGCTGGTTGATGCGGCGTGGATGATTTATACGTCGGGGTCGACGGGGCGGCCTAAGGGTGTGGTGGTGTCGCATGCTGGTGTGGCGCCGTTGATTTCGGCTGAGCGTGAGCATTTCGGGGTGGATGGGTCGTCTCGGGTGTTGCATGTATGTTCGCCGAGTTTCGATGTGTCGTTGTTGGAGTTGTTGGTGGGGTTTTCGGCGGGGGCGTCGGTGGTGGTGGCTCCGGCGGGTGTCGGTGGTGGGCCGGAGTTGGCGGAGTTGATTGCGGCGGAGCGGGTGTCGCATGTGTTCATGACGCCGGGTGCGTTGGGGTCGATGGATCCGGTGGGGTTGGATTCGTTGTCGACTGTGGTGGTGGCGGGGGAGGCGTTCACGCCGGAGTTGGTGCGGCGGTGGTCTGTTCCGGGTGTGCGGCGTTTTTTCAATGCGTATGGTCCGACGGAGACGACGATTTTGGCGACGAGTTCGTCGGAGTTGGTGCCGGGTTCGGTGGTGTCGATCGGGTCGGCGATTGCGGGGGTGGGGTGTTTTGTGCTGGATGAGCGTTTGCGTCCGGTGCCTGAGGGTGTGGTGGGGGAGTTGTATGTGGCGGGGGCGCAGGTGGCTCGGGGGTATCACGGTCGTGTGGGGTTGACGTCGTCTCGTTTTGTGGCGGATCCGTTTTCGTCGTCGGGTGGGCGGATGTATCGGACGGGTGATCTGGTGCGTCGGGGTGGTGATGGGGTGTTGGAGTATGTGGGGCGTAGCGATTTTCAGGTGAAGGTGCGGGGTTTTCGTATCGAGTTGGGGGAGATCGATGCGGTGTTGTCGTCGTTGCCGGGGGTGGGTTTTGCGGTGACGGTGGGGTCGGTGTTGGCGTCGGGTGAGTCGGCGTTGGTGTCGTATGTGGTGGCGGAGTCGGGTGTGGTGCTCGAGTCGGGTGTGGTGCGTGAGCGGGTGGCGGGGGTGTTGCCGGGGTATATGGTGCCGGCGTTGGTGGTGGTGCTTGATGAGGTGCCGTTGACGCCGGTGGGGAAGGTGGATCGGGGGGCGTTGCCGGAGCCGGTGTTTGCGGTGCGGGAGTTTCGGGCGCCGCGGTCGGTGTTGGAGGAGTCGGTGGCGTCGGTGGTGGCGTCGGTGTTGGGTTTGGGGCGGGTCGGTTTGGATGATTCGTTTGTGGATTTGGGGGGTAATTCGTTGGCGGCGACGCGTGTGGTGGCGCGGTTGTCGTCGGTGGTGGGTGTGCGGGTGCCGGTGTCGGTGGTGTTCGAGGTGGGGTCGGTGGAGGAGTTGGCTGCCCGGATCGAA
>NZ_JAASAF010000025.1 GCF_012726195.1 Rhodococcus sp. HNM0563 | reverse complement strand
GGTGCCGATTTCGGGGTAGTTCTCGGTCCAGCTTCCTGCGGCCGGTTTGGTGAAGTGTGGCAAGGCTCTACCTTTCGTTCGAGAGCACTCTCTCTAGTGAGAATGGCGCTCTCACTGTTGAACATTAGGTTTCCACAGAACTGGACCCACGTCAATATCGAGTCGATCGAGGTATGAAAAAGGCGCCGACCCGGGCGAAGGGCCCAGGTCGGCGCCTGTGCGGACGCCCAGAGTGAAACACCCCGGCAAGGCGTCGAGGTGGGCTTCGCGACTCAGGCGCGAGACGGAGGCATCACGAAACCTTCGAGGATGACGACATTGCAGTCGGCGGCGGCCTGGCGCAGTGGAAGTGCCTTCTGATACGCCTCGGACTCGTACCAGGCCCGGGCGGCTGCGACGGATTCGAACTCCATGACGACGGTCCGGTCGCCGTGCCACGAACCTTCGAGCACGTCGGGGCGGGCGTCGACCGCGAGCACGGTCGCGCGCTGCTCGGCGAGTGACGGCGCGGAAGCCCTGCTGTAGGCGGCCATTCCCTCCCCGTCTCGGATTGCTTCGGTCAAGATGACGTATCCCTTGGGCATGGGTGCTCCTCGCTGTATCGGTAGACACGGACGGATGTCGTATCCGGAAATTGTTGCGCTGCAACAACTACGTGGTCGGACCCTACGACAGACGCCCGCCCCCACGGTGGAAACCGTGAGGGCGGGCGTCGTGTTCGGTGTGTGAGTCGGCCTACGAAATCGAGATCGCGCGCTCGGGACAGCTCGCGACAGCCTCGCGAACTTTGTCCTCGTGCTCCGCCGGGACCTCGGACACCAGCGTCACGGCGTATCCGCCGTCGCTGAGGTCGAAGACGTCGGGGCAGAGCGCGAGGCAGACGCCGTGGCCACGGCACGCATCGTCATCGACATGAACCTTCACTTGCTGTCACCCTCTGCGACGGTGTACTCCAGGTTGAGGTTCAGCAGGCCGCGGAGGATGAAGGTGGGCAGGTAGTCGAACTTCCGATCACCCTCGGGTCCGTGCACCTCCTCCGACAGCGCGATGTGGGTGGTCCGCTCGAGGAGGCGCTGGATACCCACACGGCCTTCGGTCCGGGCAAGGGGAGCGCCGGGGCAGGCGTGGACACCTCGACCGAATGCGATGTGCGTACGCGCATTACGACGATCCAGGTCGAAGTCCTCCGGGTCGGAGAACTGCCTGGAATCGCGGTTGGCCGCGCCGTTGAGGAGCATGAGGATCGTGCCGGCCGGAACCTCGACGCCACCGACCTCGGTCGGGACCTTGGAGAGCCGGAAGTCGCCCTTGATCGGGCTCTCCATCCGAAGCGCCTCCTCGATGAAGTTCGGGATCTTCTCCGGATCTTCGCGAAGTGCCTGCTGGATCTCGGGATTCTCGGCGATGATCCGGAGTCCGGAGCTCAGCAGCCGCACCGTCGTCTCCTGTCCCGCCGAGAAGACGTTCGCCGCAATGCGGAGGACGTCGTCGACCGGGGGCAGCGTGCCATCGGGGAACGTCGCCGTGGCGAGCCCGGTCAGGACGTCGTCCGTGGGGTTCGCGCGACGGTCCTCGATGTACTCGCCGAATTTCTTGTAGAGGAACTCGAGCGGGTTCAACTTCAGCGCTTCGCCCTCGGTGCTGCCGAGAGTGAACCCGCCCTCCGTTGCGAGATTCAGGCCGGCGATGAACTCTTCATGGTCGCTCTCCGGGACGCCAAGGAGATCGGCGATGACGAGCATCGCGAAGGGTCCGGCGAATTCGCTGATGTACTCGCCTTGGCCCTTGGCCAGGATGTTGTCGAGCAGCTTGTCGGCCAGGCGGTAGATGAACTCTTCGTTCTCCTTGAGGCGCTTGGGGGTGATCAGGCGCATCAGCAGACCGCGGTGGTCCGCGTGCTGCGGGGGATCCATCGTGGGTAGCTGATCGTTCATCGGCAGCGAGGGGCGGTGCTTCTCGATCAGATCCGAGATGTCGTCGCTCTCGGCCGGGAGCGGGAAGCCCGAGAACGGGCCGGTCACCGAGATGCACGAGGAGTAGGACTTCTCATCGTTGAGGACCTGGATTGCTTCCTCGTATCCGGTGACCATCATGACGTTCATGTGCGGTTCGCGCTTGACGGGGCAGCTCGCGCGCATCGCGTCGTAGTACGGGTTGGGATCGCCGACGAACTCAGGGTCGGTGAAGAAATTCTTCGTCTCGATGTCGGTCATCATTTCCTCTCGAGAAACAAGCTCCGGGCTGTGGCCGAGTACGGCCCCGAATCGCAGCTGTGCCGCGCCGACGCCGAGTCTCGTCGCACATCAAATCACGCCTGCTCGAACCTCTCACTCACGGATGTTTCGTACATTTCGGACTTGTGATCCTGAACAACGAGGTGGAGCGCGAGATGTAGTTGATCTTGATGATTTCATCCTCGCGTACGACATCTTATGACTGTGGTCACAAATGGAAGGCCCGCAAATACAGGTGTGCCCGCGCTCGAGCGACGAATGTCGTTCGAGCACGGGCACACCTGCGGGGTGCAACTGTTATCTCCCAGTACGTGTTACCACCGGGCTGCCTGCCTCAGACCACCGGTTCTTTGGTGATTTCGGCCCAGGCGGCGCCGCTGTCGGGGACGCGGGGCTGTTTCCAGACTTCGATGGGGAAGGAGACCATGACCAGCGATTGCATCAGGTGCATGAGGGTGCGGGCGTCGTCGGGCAGGTCGTCGAGGTCGA
>NZ_JAASAF010000024.1 GCF_012726195.1 Rhodococcus sp. HNM0563 | reverse complement strand
TACCCAAGTAGCACCGGGCCCGTGAAATCCGGTGTGAATCTGTCGGGACCACCCGATAAGCCTGAATACTCCCTGGTGACCGATAGCGGACTAGTACCGTGAGGGAAAGATGAAAAGTACCCCGGGAGGGGAGTGAAATAGTACCTGAAACCGTGCGCTTACAATCCGTCAGAGCCTTCGAGCAGTTTGGTCTGCTGGGGGTGATGGCGTGCCTTTTGAAGAATGAGCCTGCGAGTTAGCGGCATGTCGCGAGGTTAACCCGTGTGGGGTAGTCGTAGCGAAAGCGAGTCCGAATAGGGCGTTTGTAGTGGCATGTTCTAGACCCGAAGCGGAGTGATCTACCCATGGCCAGGGTGAAGCGATGGTAAGACGTCGTGGAGGCCCGAACCCACTTAGGTTGAAAACTGAGGGGATGAGTTGTGGGTAGGGGTGAAAGGCCAATCAAACTCCGTGATAGCTGGTTCTCCCCGAAATGCATTTAGGTGCAGCGTCGCGTGTTTCACTCTGGAGGTAGAGCTACTGGATGGCCGATGGGCCCTACAAGGTTACTGACGTCAGCCAAACTCCGAATGCCAGGGTGTGAGAGCGCGGCAGTGAGACTGCGGGGGATAAGCTTCGTAGTCGAGAGGGAAACAGCCCAGATCGCCGGCTAAGGCCCCTAAGCGTGTACTAAGTGGAAAAGGATGTGGGATCGCTGAGACAACCAGGAGGTTGGCTTAGAAGCAGCCACCCTTGAAAGAGTGCGTAATAGCTCACTGGTCAAGTGGTCCTGCGCCGACAATGTAGCGGGGCTCAAGTACACCGCCGAAGCCGCGGCATTCGCATAACACACGCATTGTCCTGCGGGATGGTGTGCAGTGGTGTGGATGGGTAGGGGAGCGTCGTGTGGCCGTGGAAGCAGCAGTGTGAACTAGTTGTGGAGGCCATGCGAGTGAGAATGCAGGCATGAGTAGCGAAAGACGAGTGAGAAACTCGTCCGCCGAATGACCAAGGGTTCCTGGGCCAGGTTAATCCGCCCAGGGTGAGTCGGGACCTAAGGCGAGGCCGACAGGCGTAGTCGATGGACAACGGGTTGATATTCCCGTACCCGTGTGAACGCGCCCCTGATGAATCACTGGTACTAACCATCCTGAAGATTCCTTTTTCCCTTCGGGGGATTGGGGGTTGGATGCATGGGACCTTCGGTGGTAGTAGTCAAGCGATGGGGTGACGCAGGAAGGTAGCTGGGCCGGCTGGTGGAATAGCCGGTGTAAGCCTGTAGGGCGAGTGGTAGGCAAATCCGCCACTCATGATGCCTGAGAGGTGATGCGTAGCCGTTGTGGTGAATTCAGTGATCCTATGCTGCCGAGAAAAGCCTCTAGCGAGCTTTCACATGGCCCGTACCCCAAACCGACACAGGTGGTCAGGTAGAGAATACTGAGGCGATCGAGATAACTGTGGTTAAGGAACTCGGCAAAATGCCCCCGTAACTTCGGGAGAAGGGGGACCTCGTCTGGTGATGAGTCTTGCACTCTGAGCTGGGTGGGGTCGCAGAGACCAGAGAGAAGCGACTGTTTACTAAAAACACAGGTCCGTGCGAAGTCGTAAGACGATGTATACGGACTGACGCCTGCCCGGTGCTGGAAGGTTAAGAGGACCGGTTAGCTGCATTTTGTGTGGCGAAGCTGAGAATTTAAGCCCCAGTAAACGGCGGTGGTAACTATAACCATCCTAAGGTAGCGAAATTCCTTGTCGGGTAAGTTCCGACCTGCACGAATGGCGTAACGACTTCTCTGCTGTCTCGACCACAGACTCGGCGAAATTGCATTACGAGTAAAGATGCTCGTTACGCGCGGCAGGACGAAAAGACCCCGGGACCTTCACTATAGCTTGGTATTGGTGTTCGGTTCGGTTTGTGTAGGATAGGTGGGAGACTGTGAAGCGGGCACGCCAGTGTTTGTGGAGTCGTTGTTGAAATACCACTCTGATCGTATTGGATGTCTAACCTCGGGCCCTGATCGGGTTCAGGGACAGTGCCTGGTGGGTAGTTTAACTGGGGCGGTTGCCTCCTAAAATGTAACGGAGGCGCCCAAAGGTTCCCTCAGCCTGGTTGGCAATCAGGTGTTGAGTGTAAGTGCACAAGGGAGCTTGACTGTGAGACTGACAGGTCGAGCAGGGACGAAAGTCGGGACTAGTGATCCGGCACCGGCATGTGGAAGCGGTGTCGCTCAACGGATAAAAGGTACCCCGGGGATAACAGGCTGATCTTCCCCAAGAGTCCATATCGACGGGATGGTTTGGCACCTCGATGTCGGCTCGTCGCATCCTGGGGCTGGAGTAGGTCCCAAGGGTTGGGCTGTTCGCCCATTAAAGCGGCACGCGAGCTGGGTTTAGAACGTCGTGAGACAGTTCGGTCTCTATCCGCCGCGCGCGTAAGAAACTTGAGGAAGGCTGTCCCTAGTACGAGAGGACCGGGACGGACGAACCTCTGGTGTGCCAGTTGTCCCGCCAGGGGCATGGCTGGTTGGCTACGTTCGGAAGGGATAACCGCTGAAAGCATCTAAGCGGGAAGCCTGTTCCAAGATGAGGTTTCTCACCCTTATTGGGGTAAGGCCCCCGGCAGACCACCGGGTTGATAGGCCGGAACTGGAAGCGCAGTAATGTGTGGAGGTGACTGGTACTAATAGGCCGAGGACTTATCATGAAGGTGTTACGCGTCCACTGTGCGGTGTCTGAGACAGCACCCGTTTCGTCGGAATTGGGTGGGCGGGGCTCCTGTGGGGGTTGTGTTCACTTGGTTCGGCACGCGTGAGCGTGGGTTGTGTTTCATAGAGTTACGGTGGTTATAGCGTGGGGGAAACGCCCGGTCCCTTTCCGAACCCGGAAGCTAAGCCTCACTGCGCCGATGGTACTGCACTCGTCAGGGTGTGGGAGAGTAGGTCGCCGCCGTGCATTCGTTCCGA
>NZ_JAASAF010000023.1 GCF_012726195.1 Rhodococcus sp. HNM0563 | reverse complement strand
GGCAAAGCATCAACAACCGACACGACCGCCGGCACCATGTAATCCGGAAGCCGCGACGCCACAAACGCCCGAACATCAGCCGGAGCCAGTGGAGTCACTTGCCTGTTCGACACCACCTCCGTCGGCCGAAACCTGATCCGAGGCATTATGTATGGACCCGAGTCTGCCAGTTCGCTGGTGAATAAAGCATCCATGCGGCCAGCCATTGGCGATGGTGAAACTGTCGCCATCCACCCGGACTCGGCCGCAAGCCGTCTCAGTTCTGACAATGAGATGGCTTCGCTCGGGTCGAAACCGCTACTGCGGTGGAACCAATCCGGGCAGTCATTGTGCAGATCCGCATTGGGGATGTCGAGCACGTGTAGGGGCTCACCGACGTTCGTACTTAACAGCTTCGAAAGCTGTTCTCTCGTCTCGAAGCGTTCCTCGGTACAGTGGCCGGCGTTGGCAAGGTCGACTGGCCGCTTACTGAGCAGCACGTCATAGCGATACAGGTTCAGCTCATTCGTAGCGTCCCCATCCTTCAACAGCAAGGATACAGAACCGAACTCACTCAGGTTGGACGAGTCCGCAAAGAATGCTGGTGAAAGCAACAGCTCCTTCTCGCGCTCGGCCTCCTCACGGATCCGAGCTTCACTAAACTCACTGGAATTACAGGTAGCCGCAATGAATTCACGCTGAAGGTCAAAGTTCCGGATATCCCCGATAAAGAGCGTTCCTCCAGGCCGAAGTAGCATCGAGGCTCGATCGATTACCTCCCGGAGATATGCAACACTCGGGAAGTACTGGATGACGGAGTTCAACACGACAGTATCGAAGTAGTCATGTGGAAGTCGCTCGACATCGTTCGCTTGACCAGCGACCAGATGTACCCTTGAACCTAGTTCGGGCGCGTCTCTGTCAACCGTCTTCCGAAGAGAGCTCACCGTTTCGACGGACAGGTCGGTGCCCCAGTACTCATCTACTTCGCTCGCAAGTTGGGCAAGTATCAACCCCGACCCGACACCAATCTCCAATACCTTCGTCGGCTCAGTGCGCCGAATCCGCTCTACAGTCCGGTCGCGCCAATCCTTCATCTCATCTATGGGGATCGGCAGGCCTGTGTAGCTGCTTATCCACCCTCTGAAATCCTCGCCAAGCGCCTCGGCCGACGGTTCATCCTCGGACTTGTACAGCTCATCGTAAAGGGTCTGCCACTCGTCCACAGCGGCAATCTCGGCGAGATGATCCCGCAGGTCCGGTTCGTGTTCAGGCACTACATAGGCAACCAGGTGCTGCTCGTTGTCAGCAGTGCTCAGATTCCTCGGTACCACCACAGCTCGAGCGATATTCGGGTGTGTTGTGAGCGTCTCTTCTACCTCAGCAGGTTCAACTCTGAATCCACGGATCTTCGTTTGATCATCGATTCGACCAACGTATTCGAGCGTTCCCTCCGCCGACCATCGCGCGATATCGCCGGTGCGATACATCCGAGTGCCGTCCCCAAACGGATCTGCCACGAAGCGCGTCGAGGTCATTGCACCGCGCTGGTGATACCCGCGAGCAATCTGCTCCCCGACCAGGTAGAGCTCACCAGCGACGCCAGTGGGGACCATCTGGAGTGCTGCATCTAGTAGGCGCACCGAGACATTCGGAACCGGAAGGCCAATCGGTACCGACTTGCCGCGCACGTTCGTTGAAGCGGACAGCTCCATCATCGTCGCGCAGACGGTGGCTTCTGCAGGACCGTATCCGTTCACGAGCTCCGCATGCGGATAGCGTTCGAGGAAGTTGTTGCTGTCTTTAGACAGGAGCTGTGCTCCGCCGACAATAAGTCGCTGCAAGCTTCCAAGTGACCCGTTCGCGAAGTCAGGGTGTTCACTGAGCGGGCCAAGAAGCGGGGTGGTGAGAAACGTGGTGGCGACGTCGTACTGGGAAGCAAGGGCTGTCACTTCTGCTGGCTCAGTCCTAGGCGACTCGGCGATCACAACTGTTGCCCCTGCAAGCAACGCGGGCCAGAGTTCCAGCATCGATGCGTCGAACGAGATCGATGAGTGCATCAAGGACGTCTGGTCGTGCTGCAATCTCCACACACGTGTCGCCAGATTCACGATGTTTCGATGCGTGATGGCCACGCCTTTCGGGGCACCAGTCGAACCAGACGTATAGATCACACTCGCCAATGCGTCCGGAGCCAAGGTGTCACGGTCGGTTGGGTCTGGGCTAGGCGCGCTGCGACTGTTCTCACTGCTGGCGTCTGTCAGCAATACCGACGTACCAGGTGGACTACACATCGAGCCGCTGGTTGCACTATCAGTCAGAATCATCGCCGGGCGTGCGTCATTGAGAATATGGGTAATCCGCGCACTCTGGTACGCAGGATCGATCGGTAGATACGCGCCCCCGACCCGAGCTATCGCTACAAATGCCACAACCAGATCCACTGACCGCGGCAGCGCGACCGCGACCAACTGCTCTGCGGCCACGTGATGTCTGAGCCGGGTCGCCAACTCTGCCGAGAGCGAGTCGAGCTCTGCGTAGGAAATCTTCCTACCGCCGGCAATGAGGGCAATTCGCTCCGGCGACTCTGCGATACGTTCCGCCAGGATTCCATGCACTGTCCCGGGCGTCGGCAGCACCACTTCACCGACCGACCAGCCAAGAAGCGTGTCGAACTCACCTTCGAGAAGGACCGGTACATCGGCGATTCGAGAACCCGGTCTGACGCTGACATGCTCCAAGGTTTGAAGCAGCCGATAAGACAATGTCTCCACCGTCCGCTTGTCGAAAAGGTCTGTGGCGAACTCGACGAACCCGCTGAGGCGAGGGCCGGCCCCGTCGTCTGCAACATTGACGAGCAGGTCCACTCTTGAGGCAACGTGAGCAATCTCAGCTACTGACGATCGTATTCCGGGTATGTCCAGCGTCGGTGTTTCGTTGTTCTGATACGCCAGCGACACTTGGAACAGTGGATGATGACTCGACGA
>NZ_JAASAF010000022.1 GCF_012726195.1 Rhodococcus sp. HNM0563 | reverse complement strand
ATCAGTTTCAACTATCTGGGGCGTGTGTCCGGTGCGGATGTGCCGGAGGAGTTGGCGGCGATCGGGTGGGCGCCCACGGATGCGCTCGGCAAGCTCGACGTGGTCCAGGACGCGGACATGCCCGCGAACGCTGCGGTCGACATCAACGCCGTGGTCAGCGACGGGCCCGAGGGTCCGCAGCTCGGCGCGAACATCGCGTTCCCGGCGGGGTTGCTCGATCGCGACGATGTCGACGAACTCTCCCAGCACTGGATTGCTGCGCTGAGCGCCCTCGCGGAGTACGCGACGGGGCCTCAGGCAGGTGGACTCACCCCTTCGGATCTGCCGCTTGTCGACCTCGATCAGACCGAGATCGAACACTGGGAGCGCCGCTACCCGGCGCTCGACGACGTGTGGCCACTCTCACCTCTGCAGTCCGGTCTGCTGTTCCACGCATCGATGATCGACGAGAGTCACGTCGATGTGTACACGATGCAGGCGGTGCTCGACCTCGAAGGCACAGTCGACGTGGAGCGCCTGCGCGGTGCAGGTCAGGCGTTGCTCGACCGGTACCCGAATCTCCGCACCGCGTTCGTCACCGACGACAAGGGCGACTCGGTTCAGTTGGTGCTCGACGAGGTCGAACTGCCTTGGAAACAGGTCGATCTCGGAGATCTGCCGGTCGACCGTCGCGAGGCGGAACTCGAGGAGGTGCTTGCAGCCGAGCAGGCCCGCCGGTTCGACATGGAGACAGCTCCGCTGATGCGGTTCCTGCTCGTGAAGGAAGCAGATGACCGGTACCACCTCGCGGTCACGAGCCACCACATCCTGCTCGACGGCTGGTCGATGCCGCTGCTCATGCAGGACCTGATGGCCCTGTACGTGCTGCGCGGAGATCAGTCGTTGCTGCCGCGTGTCCGCTCGTACCGCAACTTCCTGTCCTGGTTGTCGGAGCAGAATCGCGACGACTCCCTCGACGCGTGGGCGGACACTCTGCGCGGCGTCGAGGAGCCGACGATCCTGGCACCGATCGTCCGCGACGCGGACAACGACACGATCGCCACGGTGTCGGTGCTCTACGACACCGAACGGACCGCGCGGTTGACCACGCTCGCCGGGCGGCTCGGCGTGACGGTCAATACCCTGGTCCAGGCGGCGTGGGCAGTGCTCGCCGGTCGGTTGACCGGACGGACCGACGTGGTGTTCGGCGCGACCGTCTCCGGGCGTCCCGCAGACCTGCCCGGCGTGGAGTCGATGGTGGGTCTGTTCATCAACACGCTGCCGGTCCGGGTGAACGCCGAACCGGACGAGTCGGTCGTGGCATTGCTTACGCGTCTGCAGGCGGAGCAGGCCGGACTCCTCGATCACCACTACGTCGGCCTGTCCGACATCGAAGAGCGCGCAGGCACCCCGATCGGGTTCGATTCGCTGCTGGTGTTCGAGTCGTATCCGATCGACCGTGAAGCACTGTCCGATGCGGCAGGCTCGATCGACGGGATGACCATCACGGGGGTGAATGTCAAGGACGCGACGCACTACCCGATCACGCTGCTCACCGTCGCCGACACAGCAATCGACTTCACGTTCAAGTACCTCGAGCGCTTCTTCGACGAGGCCGCGATCTCGCGGGTCTCCGAGCAGTTCGTCCGGGTGCTCGACGCGTTCGTCGACGACCCGGATGCGCCGGTCGGTGACATCGATCTGCTCGGTGCCGACGAGGCGGCCCGCATCGTCGAGGAATCGGGACCGGCGACTCCGGTCGTCGCATCCGCGGCACGCACCCTGGCCACCGTCCTCAGTGAGGTCCTCGAGGAGGACCCGTCCGCTCCGGCTCTGGCGGTACCTGCGGACGCGGCTACCGGTGAGGAAGGACGCGAGTTCTCGTACCGGCAACTCGACGAGCAGTCGTCGCAGCTTGCCCGTGTGCTCATCGCACGCGGTCTGGGAACCGGGGACACCGTGGCCATCGCGATACCGAGGTCGGTGGCTTCGGTGGTCGCGCAATGGGCCGTGGTGAAGACCGGCGCGGCCCTTGCGATCGTCGACTCTCAGCGGTGGACGACAACTGTGCCGTCGGGCGCGGTGCTCGGCTTGACTGTTGCGGCCGTGACCGCAGGCGCACCGGCCGGCGACTGGCTCGTGATCGACGACGAGGCGTTCACACGAGAAAGTGCAGCGATGCCGGCGGATCCGGTCACATATGCCGATCGTGTGCGTCCGGTCGAGTCGTCCGACCCGGCGGTGCTTCTCGATTCGCGAACGCTTTCCAACGCGGAAGTGGTCGATTTGCTCGCTACGCTGCGCGACCGGTACTCGATGACCTACGAGTCGCGGAGTGCGGCGGTTTCGGCAGCGGGAATCAACGGTGCGGGAGCGACGGCACTGGCGCTCGAACAGTTGCTCGTCACCGCGACGGGGGCGGCCGTCGTGCTCGTGCCGGAGGGCATCGTCGGTGGTGAGGACCTCGATGGTCTTCTCTACAACGAATGGGTCACGCACGCCCACCTGCCTGCGGCGTCCCTGGAGACCCTCGAACCCGGTCTCGAAGACCTCGCAGTGGTCGTGGTTGTCGATCAAGCGCCGGCGGGAGTGCTCACGCAGTGGCAGAGTGCACATCAAGTGCACGTAGTTGCTGACCAGCATTGATGCGCGTGGGGTCGCCGAGAGGCGGCCCCACGATCGTTCGCCTGCAGGTGCCGAGTTCGGCCGACGGTAACGTCGAAGCTGCCCGGAGAGATCTAACCAAGAGGTTACTAACGGGTAAGGAAAGCTCGCCGATACAGATGACTATGCTGGCTCGGTTCGCGTCAGGCGAGCTTTGAGGTACCGAAAGCGAAGGGTGTGGGCTTTACATGCGTTCACGACACGACGGCGGCTCGGATGGGGTTACTCCGATGAATGCCCCGCAGTCGAACGAGTCGAAGCCGACGGTACCCGACTCGAGCCTCGAAGCTCCGGGACAGGCCGCACCTCGCCGTACCACCGAGCGCGGCGGTGGCCGCGCCCCTCGCCCGGCCAGAGCTCCGCGGGCACCTCGCGCCGAGCGTCCCGCCCGTGGGCGTGGTCGGGGTGTGGTGTTGCCGCAGTTGTTGGTGTCGGCGGTGGAGTCGTGTGGTGATGCGGTGGCGGTG
>NZ_JAASAF010000021.1 GCF_012726195.1 Rhodococcus sp. HNM0563 | reverse complement strand
CGTCCGAACCCGCTCGTCGAACGTCACCGGACCCGACGGCAACACCGCAAGCTCCGACTCGGTCTCGGGATCGTCGAGTGCAATCCAACGCGCCGTCGCCGGCAATGTCGGTTTCGTCTCTCCGAGGGTGAGCCCGAGGACCGCGCCGGAATCCACGGTCATGTGCTCGACGCGGTCGGCAGGGTAGTTCGGGTCAACCGGGACGAACGCGGCACCGGTCTTGGCTACGGCCCAGGTCGCGATGACCGACTCCGGGGAGCGAACGAAGGCGAGCGCGACCACGTCCTCGGGCCCGAGGCCCCGGCCGATCAGCAACCGGGCGAGCTTCGAGGATGCTTCGTCGATCTCCGCGTAGGTCAGCGAGCGAGACTCGTGCACGACCGCGATGGCAGACGGATCTCGTTCCACCGCTGCGGCCAGCAACTGCGGCAGCAACAACGCCCGAGGTTCACGGCGGCGTGCGGGGCGCTGCTTGCTGCGCGCGCGACCGGAGGACGACGGACGCTCCGCGCTGGGATCATCGAGATTCATCCGTGCATTGTCCTCTTGCCCCGTCGCGGGCTCACGCCAGGCGTCATTCACCACTGATTTCCCTCGCACCTACGTCCGACTCCGTCCGGCGGGTTACCGCGCGGTATCGCGCCCCATTAGACCATCGGGCCGCAAATGCTCACGTTACGGGCGAGAAGGACATGCAGGAGTGGGACGCTCCGGCCTCCGGAGCGCCCCACGTCGAGGAATGTCGGTCAGTACAGGTCAGCGAGCTCCTGCGAGCCATCGGTCGAGAACCGGCCCGATGTGAGCAACCGCATCTCGCGAAAGCATCTGCCAGTGCGTCTCCGGAACGAGCTCGGCACTGACGGCGCCGCCGATATAGCGGTGCCAGCTCTCCGCTGCCGAGGTGTTGCGGTCGTTTCCTGCGACGAAGACCAGTAGATCCCCGTCGAAGAGCCGGGGCTGATGCGCCGCCAGCACACGGTACGAGTGACGCGCCCCATCGAATATTCGTTCGATTCGGGTGGGGGTCATGCCGTCGAAAGGCGGCGGCAGAGCTTCGGCCAACTCGACAAGAGCATCCGAGGTGAGATCTGTGATCGGCATACTTGCAGCCGAAGCACCGACATCGATTCCGAGCATGTCGGCGACCGTCGGCGGCGCCTGCTGCGAACTCGTATCCGCATCGAGTTCGGAACCGACCGGATAGGTATCGAGCACCGCAAGCGTCGGGACAGACTCCCCTTGATGTTGCAGCGCTACCGCGACAGCGTGCGCGAGCACGCCGCCCATCGACCAGCCCACCAGGTGGTAAGGGCCGTGCGGTGCGATCTCGCGGATGATCCGCACGTACTCGTCTGCCCAGGCCTCGATGTCAACGGGCAGGTCAGCGCCGTCCTGAAGTGCGGGCGACTGCAGACCGTAGACAGGGCGATCCTCACCGAAGTACCGCGCCAGGCCCGCAAAGCCCCAGGACAACCCCGTGACGGGATGGAAGCAGAACACCGGCGCTCCCGACCCTCCGGTGCGAATCGGGAGTACCGCATCGAAGGCACCGACTGCATCGGAGCGCGGAGCCAGCACTTCGGCGTCGATCCGCCTCGACAGTTCCTCGACTTCGGGATGCAGGAACAACCACGGCAACGGCACCTCGGTGAACAAGTACTCGCGAAGGCGGGCGACGACCTTCACCGCGCTGAGCGATGTGCCTCCGATCTCGAAGAAGTCGTCATCGAGACCCACCTTTCCGTGGATGTCGAGTACGTCCACGAAGGCCGTCGCGACAGCGTTCTCGGTCGAGGTCCGCGGTGCCCGGTACGGTCGTGCGGGCGCCTCGGGTTCCGGGAGCGCCTTCCTGTCGACCTTGCCGTTGATGTTCAAAGGCACCGAGTCGAGCGTCACGAAACCCTGCGGAATCATGTAGGACGGCAGTACACGGGCCAGTTCCGCACGCATCGCAGGAACGTCCAATCGCCCCTCGGCGGGTACGACGAACGCGACGATACGGTCGTCCGACTGCGCAGAGGCCCCCCGCTGTACCGACGCGACGGCCTCACGTATCTGCGGAAGCGAACGCAACGCCACCTCGATCTCACCGAGTTCGATTCGGAATCCTCGAACCTTGACCTGAGAATCAGCGCGATCGAGGTATTCGAGAGTGCCCGAGCCGGCCTCGCGGAACGGTCGCCACCGAACGATGTCACCTGTCCTGTACAGCCTGGTTCCGGGGTCGCCGAACGGGTTCGCGACGAAACGTTCGGTAGTGAGGCCGGGCCGTCCGAGATAGCCGCGGGCAAGCTGTGCGCCCGCGAGGTACAGCTCTCCGGGCACCCCCGGTGGCACGGGATGCAGTCGCTCGTCGAGGACGAACACCTGCGTGTTCGACACGGGCTCGCCGATCGGTACCGAACTCGAAGGTGATTCGCGAACCTCGTGGGCGGTCACCGACACCGCAGCTTCGGTCGGACCGTAGAGATTCACCAATCCGGGTGCGGGATGTGCAAGGGCCCGTTCAGCAGTATCGATCGGCAGTGCTTCGCCGATCGCCAGGACCTGGCGAAGTGTGTCCGGCAATTCACCGCGGGCATCGTCGAGCAGCGCGTCGAGCATCGACGGAACGACATGCAGGGTCGTGACGTTCTCGCGCCGGATCAGGTCATTGAGGTAGGCGGGGTCGCGGTGTCCGTCCGGTGCCGCGATCACGAGTCGTGCACCTGCGGTGAGCGCAGACCAGAATTCCCACACCGAAAGATCGAACGTCGCCGCGGTCTTGAGGAGCACCGCGTCGGACGGCGTGAGCGAGAAGTGTTCACGTTTCCAGACGAGCTGATTGACGATCGCACCGTGCGACACGACAACGCCCTTGGGGCGGCCGGTGGAGCCGGAGGTGAAGATGACGTAGGCGGCGTTGTCGGAGCGCAGGGCTGCGAGCCGGTCGGAGTTTCGGATCGGCCGGCTGTCGTAGGGGTCGAGATCGAGAGAGTCCACCTCGAGAACGAAAGCATCGCCCGGTAGCGCGATCCGATCCCGAGAGGTCGTGAGAACACCCACCGGGGATGCCGTGTCGAGGATGTACTCGATGCGTTCGGCCGGATGGTCGGGGTCCAGTGGCAGATACGCTCCGCCCGCCGCGGACACCGCGTACATCGCGACCACCAGGTCGGCCGAACGGCGTATGGCGAGCACAACCACCGTCTCCGGTCCGACTCCGCGATCGATGAGAAGTCGCGCCAAACGGTTCACACGTGCCGAGAAGTCTCGGTAGGTGATCGTGTCGGCTCCTTCGACAAGGGCCACCGCGTCAGGTGTCGCGCGTGCCTGGTCGTCGAACAGGTCGGGCAGCGTCCGGCCATACCCCACCGCATACTGCTCCGCTTCCCATGCCCGCAGCATGGCTTCGAGTTCCTGCGGGTCGTGCAGGTCGACATCGCCGACGGGTACCGATGCGTCGCCGATCACCGAGGCGAGGATCCGCACGTACCGATCGAGCATCCGCTGCACCGTAGGACGGTCGAAAAGTTCTGTCGCGAAGCCGAACTCGATCTCGAAGCCGCATCGTCCACCACGTGTGCCGTGATCGACGACGGTCACGTGCAGATCGAACCGGACAGATGTGGATGCGGCCTCCAGCGACTCGACCTTCAGCCCGGGCAGCTCGAGGGAATCCACGGTGAAATTCTGGTACGAGAATCCGACCTGGAACACAGGATGCTGCGCGGGCGACCGAATGGGGTCGAGTACCTCGACAAGCCGCTCGAACGGAACGTCAGCGTTGTCGAACGCGGCGAGATCCACCGCCCGCACCTGTTCGAGCAGTTCGACGAACGTGTCCCCGAGTTCCACCGGTGTACGGAGGGCGAGCATGTTGACGAACATCCCGACGACGTCGTCGAGTTCGGGTGTGGATCGTCCAGCGACCGGAGTGCCGACCACCACATCGACGGTGTCCGACAGCCGAGCGAGGAGAACTGCGAGAGCGGCATGCATGACCATGAACGGTGTCGCACCGACTCGACGTGCGAGTTCCGAGATCTCTCGGTACATCTCGGAGTCGAGTGCAGCACGAATTCGGTCTCCCGACGACCCGAGCACGATCGGGCGCGGACGATCGGTGCACAGCTCGAGGGCCCCGGGGATCCCCTCCAAGGTCTCGACCCAGAACGCGAGCTGCCTTCCCGCGACAGACCGCGGATCCTCGTCGGATCCGAGGAACTCGCGCTGCCACAGTGTGTAGTCGGCGTATTGGATGGTCAAGGGATTCCAGTCCGGGCGAGCACCCCCGCTGCGCGCGGTGTACGCGAACACGAGGTCGCGCACGAGCGGCGCAAGCGACGAACCGTCGCCGGCGATGTGATGCAGCACGAGTCCGAGGACATGCTCATCGGGGCCGGTCGCGAGAATGTGTGCGCGCACGGGGACCTGGGTCGTGACATCGAACGCCTCGCCGGCGAGTTCGCCGAGTCGCTGCGGAAGGCGTTCCACATCCACGGTTTCGACGGCCACCTCGAACTCGACATCCGAAGGCTCGAGGATCCGCTGCTCGCCGACACCGTCGATCTCCGGGTAGAGCGTCCGCAGCGTCTCGTGCCTCGCGACGATGTCCCCGAATGCGGCCTGCATCGCAGCTACGTCGAGTTGACCGGAGAGCCTTACCGCGAGGGGAATGTTGTAGAGCGGCGACTGTGGCTCGAGTCGGTTGAGGAACCACATGCGCTGCTGAGCATAGGACAGCGGCAGATGGTCGGGCCGGCCCCGCGGCGCGAGGAGCGACGGTCCGGAGGACGACGAGGAATCCACCCGCGCGGCCAGGGACGCCACCGTCGGCTCGTCGAACAATGCGGCAGCCGAGACGGTGACACTCAGCGCGGATCGGAGGTGGCCCACCACACGCGTCGCGAGCAAGGAGTTTCCGCCGAGATCGAAGAAGTCATCATCCAGACCCACCCGCTCGACACCGAGCACATCCGCGAACACCGCCGCCACCGCGATCTCCGTCGCGGACTCCGGCGCCCGGAACTCCGTGACCAACACACCGGGATCGGGAAGCGCATCGCGGTCGAGTTTCCCAGTGGGCGACAGCGGAATGGTGTCGAGTTCGAGAACGACGGACGGAACCATATGCGAAGG
>NZ_JAASAF010000020.1 GCF_012726195.1 Rhodococcus sp. HNM0563 | reverse complement strand
CGGTGGTGGGTGTGCGGGTGCCGGTGTCGGTGGTGTTCGAGGTGGGGTCGGTGGAGGAGTTGGCTGCCCGGATCGAATCACTGGTCTCCGGCGGCGATTCGGTGCCTTTGGCGGCCCGCGAGCGTCCCGAACGTGTTCCGTTGTCGTCGGCCCAGCAGCGGATGTGGTTCCTCAACCGCCTGCACCCGGAGTCGTTCGTCGACAACATCCCGATGGCCATCGGACTCTCCGGAGATCTCGATCATGCGGCATTGCGCTCGGCAATCGACGACGTCGTTGCCCGGCACGAATCGCTGCGCACCGTCTACCCGGAGATCGACGGCATCGGATACCAGCAGGTACTCCCGGCATCGGATGCCAGGCTCACCGTGTCACCGGAACCGCTGTCCGCAGACGCGGTACCCGATCGCATCGCGGAGATCGTGACCACCGGGTTCGATGTCACTCGAGAGGTTCCACTTCGAGTGCGCCTGCTCGAGGTGTCGGAGCGCGAGCACGTGTTGATCGTGGTGGTGCACCACATCTCCGCCGACGGTTACTCGATCGGCCCACTCGTGCGCGACGTGGTGACCGCCTACGAGGCGCACGTCTCGGGGAACGCGCCCGCGTGGGCTCCACTCGAGGTGCAGTACGCGGACTACACGCTGTGGCAGCGCGAGGTACTCGGCGATGAGTCCGATCCCGAGTCCTTGCTCTCCGAGCAGGTGGAGTTCTGGCGACGAACGCTCGCCGACCTGCCGGAAGAGCTTCCACTTCCCGTCGATCGCCCGCGGCCCGCGGTGGCGAGCAACCGCGGTGCATCGCTGCGTGTAGACCTCGATCGCGACGTGCGCGCGGGTATCGCCGATCTGGCACGTCGCAGTGGCGCAACGGAATTCATGGTTGTCCACGCTGCGCTCGCAGTGCTCCTCGCGCGGATGAGCGGTACCGAGGACATCGCGATCGGCACGCCTGTCGCCGGTCGCGGCGAGGCTGCCCTCGACGACGTGATCGGCATGTTAGTCAACACACTCGTGTTGCGCACCGAGGTCGACGGTGGGGAGTCGTTCGAAGGCCTGCTGAATCGGGTGCGGGTCGCGGATCTGGATGCGTTCGTGCACGCCGACGTACCGTTCGAACGCCTCGTCGAGGTGCTCGACCCGCCACGTTCGCAGGCCCGTCACCCGTTGTTCCAGGTGATGCTGACGTTCCAGAATATGCCGGTGTCGAACCTCGAGCTGCCCGGGTTGACCATCTCAGGTGTCGAATTCGACGTGGAGACAGCGAAGTTCGACCTCCAGGTCACCGTCGCCGACACCGTCGGGACGGACGGCGCACCCAGCGGGTTCGCTGTCGAATTCAACTACGCGACAGAACTGTTCGACAGCGCCACGGTGGAGAGCCTTGCGGGCAGGTTCGTCCGCATCCTCGGCGCGGTGGTCTCCGACGAGCGGACCGCCATTGCGGATCTACCGCTCCTCGACGAGGGCGAGCGTGAACGGATTCTGACCACCTGGAGTTCGCTCGGCGCCGGTGCTCCGGCACGAACACCGGCGACACTCCCCGGTCGTCTGTCGGAATCTGCGCTCGCTCACGCCACCGCCCCTGCGGTGACCTCCGCCGGTACCACCATCGACTACACCGAACTCTCGGCCCGCGCCAACCGGATGGCGCGTCGGCTCATCGCCGCCGGGGTCGGCCCGGGGTCGCTCGTGGCGGTGGCGTTGCCGCGCTCGATCGACCTCGTCGTCGCGCTCGTGGCCGTGCTCGAATCGGGTGGCGCTTACCTGCCGGTCGATCCGACCTATCCTCAGGACCGCATCCGGTACATGCTCGACGATGCGCGCCCCCGCGCGATCGTGACCTCCGACGCGATCGGGCGTGGCGACGCTGCGAGTGTGCTGTGGGACAGCGGAATCGACATTGTTCGTGCGGACGGCACGGACGACGGTGCCGAGACGTTCTCGGCAGATCCGCTCACCGACGCCGACCGTCCGGTGCCGTTGCGGCCCGATGATCTGGCCTACGTGATCTACACCTCGGGCTCCACGGGCCGCCCCAAGGGCGTCGGTGTCACCCACCGCAACGTGCTCACGCTCTTCGAGAATGCCGAACCGCTCTTCGGCTTCGGATCGGACGATGTGTGGACCCTGTTCCACTCGTACGCATTCGACTTCTCGGTGTGGGAACTGTGGGGGCCACTGCTCCACGGTGGCAGGCTCGTCGTCGTCGACTACCCGACCTCGCGGTCGCCGGAGTTGTTCGCAGGTCTCGTACGCACCGAAGGTGTGACCGTCCTCAACCAGACGCCGTCGGCTTTCTACCAGTTCGACGAGGCGGACCGCGCCCTCGCCTCGAGTGCGGTCGAGGCCGCGCCTTCGAGACTGCGGTACGTGGTGTTCGGCGGCGAGGCGCTCGATCCGGGGCGCCTCGAAGGCTGGTTCGACCGGCACCCCGTCACGCCCCGTCTGATCAACATGTACGGCATCACGGAGACGACAGTGCACGTCTCCTTCCACGCTGTCGAGCGCACCCATGCGCAGGCCGGGGCGGCAAGCGCGATCGGACGATCCCTACCCGGACTCGCGGTGCGCGTGCTCGATCGACGGTTGCAGCCGGTACCCCAGGGTGTGCCCGGTGAGGTCTATGTGTCCGGCGACCAGTTGTCGCGAGGGTATCTCGGACGCCCCGACCTGACCGCAGTGCGGTTCGTCGCAGATCCGTTCGGCCGGGGCAGGCTGTACCGCACCGGGGATATCGCCCGCTGGAACTCGGCCGGAGTCCTCGAATACGCAGGCCGCAGTGACTCCCAGGTGCAGTTGCGTGGTTTCCGCATCGAACTCGGCGAGATCGAGGCGGCTCTGCTGCAGGCGTCGGGTGTTGCGCACGCCGTTGCGATGGTTCGCGACGACGGTCTCGGCGAACGACTCGTGGGCTACGTCGTTCCGCGAGCCGGTGAGACTGTGCTTGCGCCGGACGTGCGCGCTCAGGTCTCGGAGTTCCTGACCGGCTACATGGTGCCCGACATTGTGACCGTGCTCGACGAACTGCCCCTGACGGTCAACGGAAAACTCGACCGGCGGGCTCTCCCCGCGCCGCGGATCGATGTTCTCGGCGACGACTATCGGGAACCGGTGACGGAGTCCGAACGCGCAGTGGCACAGATCCTGTCGCAGGTTCTCGACGTAGAGAAGGTCGGAGCGGACGACTCGTTCTTCGATCTGGGCGGCAACTCACTCATCGCGACACGGGTGATCGCGCGGATCAACGAGGCACTGGGTTCGAACCTGGCGATCCGTGAATTGTTCGAGGACCCCACCGTTGCAGGACTGGCAGCGCGGGCCGATTCCGGGCAGGGTGGCCGCACGCTCCCCGACCTGGTTGCCGGGATCCGGCCGGACCGTATTCCGTTGTCGCTGGCGCAGCAGCGCATGTGGGTGCTGAACCAGCTCGATCCGGGGTCGGCGACATACAACATTCCGCTCGCCATCCGGTTGCGCGGCGACCTCGACACCGCGGCACTGGCTGCCGCGGTGCGCGACATCGTCGAGCGTCACGAGTCGCTGCGCACCGTATATCCGCAGGACGAGCAGGGGCCGCACCAGAGGATTCTGGACGCCGACACGGTGGATGCCTTCGCCACGGTTGCCGTGGACTCGGAGGCGGAGGCCGTCGCGTTCGTTGTCGAGGTAGTCTCGCAGGGATTCGACGTGGCAACCGAGGTGCCTGTGCGCGGTCGTCTCGTGCGCATCGGCTCCGACGACCACGTCCTCGCGCTCGTGGTGCATCACATCTCGGCCGACGGCGCGTCCCTGCCGCCGCTCGCCCGCGATCTGATGTCGGCGTACATGGCTCGACTCGGGGGAGAAGCTCCCGCTGCCGACCCTCTCGAGATCCAGTACGCGGACTTCGCTCTGTGGCAGCAGGAAGTATTCGGCGACGCCGAGGACCCACACTCGCCGGCGGGCGTTCAGCTCGCGTACTGGCGCGCGAATCTCGCAGGGATTCCCGACCTGCTCGACATGCCCACCGATCGGCCGCGTCCGGCAATTCCGAGCCTGCGTGGCGCCACTCATATCACCCGGGTGACTGCAGAGACCCGCAGTCGTCTCGACGAGCTCGGTGCGGCGCACCGGTCCACGTTGTTCATGGTCGTGCACTCCGCTCTTGCCGTGTTGTTGTCGCGGCTGAGCAACTCTCGCGACGTCGTCGTCGGCACTCCCGTGGCCGGGCGCGGTGCTCGCGCGCTCGACGATGTCGTCGGCATGTTCGTCAATACCCTGGCGTTGCGCACCGACATCGACCCTTCCGCGACCTTCGGTGCGGTGCTCAACGGGGCCCGCGCTGTGGATCTCGAGGCGTTCGCGAACGCCGACGTGCCGTTCGAGCGAATCGTCGATGAGGTTGTCGCAGCACGGTCGGCGGCGCGGCATCCCGTGTTCCAGACGGTGTTGTCGTTCCAGAACATCGAACCGGCACGCCTCGAGCTTCCGGGTCTGACGGTCGAAGCTGTCGACGGTGGCGAGCTGGCAGCGAAGTTCGACCTGCAGGTGACCGCGGAACCCGAGGACGGCGCCGACGGTGCGGGCGGAGGGATGGCACTCGCGTTCACGTACGCGACCGACCTGTTCGACCCGGACACCATCGAGACCCTCGCAGAGAGGTTCGTGACGCTCCTGGACACGGTAGCGGCCGACCCCGCCACGGTGGTCGGTGACATCGATATCCGTACGGACAGTGAACGTTCGGTCGCTACGAGTGTCGCGCCGTCTGTGCCGGCGACGACGCCGATGAGTGTGGATCGCACACTTGCGCAGGAGCTCCAGGTTGCCGTCGAATCGGATCCGGATGCTCCGGCCGTCGTCTTCGGCGACTCGGAGTCGAGTTTCGCGGAGATCGAGGCGCGCTCATCGCAGTGGGCGAGGTACCTGATCTCCCGCGGAGCGACCTCGGGCGATGTCGTGACCGTGGACCTTCCGGTCGGTGTCGATCTGGTGGTCGCACTGTGGGCGGTGGCGAAATCGGGTGCCGCCGTGTCGGTCGACCGGGAGGTGCCCGCACGATGGGGACTGACCACGAGCGACCGGGTCGCCGAGTTCACGGAGACGACAGTTGCTGCCGCGACGACGTGGATCTCGATCGACGATCCTGCGGTCGATGCGGCAGTGGCGGACATGTCCGGCCGTTCACTCGGCTACACCGATCGCCCCGAGGTGCTCGGTCCCGGTGACCGGGCGTTGTGCTTCGGTGATGTGCGTCTCAGTCACGGTGAAGGAGTTGCCGCGTTGCGTCGGGGGCAGGATCAGCTGGCCCTGAGCTACGAATCCCGCATCCTTCCTGGCGGTGCGGACGCCGATCGATGGACGGTCTTCGCCGTGTTGGCCGCGGCAATTGCGGGCGCGGTGGTCGTCGTTCCTGGTCGCGATGATGATCTCGGCGAACTCGCTCTCGAAGAGTGGGTCAGCCACGTTTTCGTTCCGGCCGCCGAGGTGTCCGCATTGTCCGATTCCGAGGACCTCGAGATTGTGATCATCACCGATCGACACGCCGAAGCGCACGGTGGGGTTTCGGGTGCCCTGGCAGGCAAGAGTGCCACCCTGGCCGATCCCTGGGTACTGCACGATAAGTAACTGTTCGGTAACTTTACTTCCGGTCGAGCGGCGTCGGGGCTGTTCGACCGGAAGGAGTCGATTTCGTGGTGAGCGCTGATCGGGGGATGCGTTCGGTTGGGCAGGCCGAAGCGGACGAACTGCGACATAGCGGCCGGAGCACACGGCCCGGACGGAAGAATCCTTCGAAACAACGTCGTGGTGGGCGTGGTCGGGGTGTGGTGTTGCCGCAGTTGTTGGTGTCGGCGGTGGAGTCGTGTGGTGATGCGGTGGCGGTG
>NZ_JAASAF010000002.1 GCF_012726195.1 Rhodococcus sp. HNM0563 | reverse complement strand
GGTGCCGATTTCGGGGTAGTTCTCGGTCCAGCTTCCTGCGGCCGGTTTGGTGAAGTGTGGCAAGGCTCTACCTTTCGCTTTCGAACTCGATGCCGAATGTGTTGTAGGCCATGGCCAGAAGGCCATATCCACCTACGGTGAAGATGAAGTCCATCCGCTGCTGCTCGCTGAGCTTCTCTCCGAGCGCATTCCATGTCTGCTCGGACAGTGCGGCCTTCTGGTGGAGCTCGTCGACCGCTGCGAGGAGGCGATTCTCGAACTCGTCGTCTGCGGTGCCTGCCAGTGCGGCCTCGATCTCCGGTCGGGTCAGGGCGCCTTCTTCCTCTGCCATCAGGATGTGATGGCTGCGCTCGTACTCGCACTCGTACACCTGCGCCACGCGCAGGATCGTCATCTCGCGTAGTCGCGGCGGCAGCGTCGACCGGAAGAGCAGATGCACGCTGAACCCGAGGAATGCTTTGGTCAGGTCCGGGTGCCGCACGAGCGTCGCCATCGCGGTGCCGGCGTCTTTCGGATTGCGCATGTGGCGGGGCATCAGCCCTCTCAATGCGGAATCGACACGCTCGTCCCATTGGTCTGCCGGCAGCGGGGGCACTACGGCCATGCCGAACTCCTCCTCTTGAGAATCATATTCTCGTTTACGGATGCTAGATTCTCATGACTGCACCGGATAGTCAACAAAGCGTGTCGTGTCGGGCGAATGTGCTGCTGACGAGCATGTTCCGACTGCGCCTGGGGGTGGTGCTACCTAGCGGGTCTGTTGGATCGTCCGCGAGGTGGCCCGATACCTGAATGTCAGGGGCATATTGATTCTCCGCATCAGAGAAGATAGTTTCCTTAAAGAGAGAGCACTGTGTGTTGCGCGTCGGTGGTCCGACGTGCGCAGACCGTCTGCCGAAAGAGAGGTTCCCCGTGACTGCAACCCTGCGCCCTGGTGGGCAACTTGCCAGCGCCGTCTGCACCACTCGTGTAGTGGTCGTGCGTGCACCCGCAGAAGGCGTGCAGGAGATCGCCTGTGGTGGAAGCCCGATGATCGCGGCTCCCCCCGGCAAGCCGGATTCCAAGCCCGACGGCGACGTGGTCACCCTTCTGGGTAAGCGATACGTCGACGCCGACGGAACGATCGAGGTGCTGTGTACGTCACCCGGAACCGGTGAACTGTCGTACGGCGGCGTTCCGATGACGATCAAGGCAGCCAAGGCGTTGCCCGCCTCCGATTGATTTGTTCGATCGCAGAACTGAAGATTGGCCGGGCATGCTGCCGTAGTTGCGCAGTGCGCGGTCCCGCAACGACGGCAGGAAGTGTCGACTATGGGTGGAATGAGCTTCGCGCTGAGTGAGGATCAGGAACTGATCCGCAAATCCGTTGCCGAGCTGATGAAGAACTTCGACGACCAGTACTGGATGGAAAAGGACCTCGCTCACGAGTTCCCGACGGAGTTCTACAAGATGCTCGCCGACGGCGGCTGGATGGGTATCACGATGCCCGAGGAGTACGGCGGCCACGGTCTCGGTATCACGGAGGCAACGATCCTCCTCGAAGAGATCGCCCGATCCGGCGGCGCGATGAACGCCGCGAGCGCGATCCACCTCAACATCTTCGGAATGCAGCCCGTCGTCAAGCACGGTACGGACGAGATGAAGGCGCGCACACTGCCCCGCATCGTCAACGGTGACCTGCACGTCTGCTTCGGCGTGACCGAGCCGGGTGCCGGCCTCGACACCTCGCGCATCACCACGTTCGCGAAGCGCGACGGCGACAAGTACATCGTCAACGGCCGCAAGGTGTGGATTTCCAAGGCTGTCGAATCGGAGAAGATTCTCCTCCTGACCCGCACCCAGCGCTACGACGAGGTCGAGAAGAAGACCGACGGAATGACGCTCTTTCTCACCGACCTCGACCGCAGCAAGATCGACATCCGGCCCATCAAGAAAATGGGACGCAATGCGGTCACCTCCAACGAACTGTTCATCGACAACCTCGTGGTCCCCGTCGAGGACCGCGTCGGTGAAGAGGGACAAGGGTTCAAGTACCTGCTCGACGGCCTCAACCCCGAGCGGATGCTGATTGCGTCCGAAGCCCTCGGCATCGGTCGTGTCGCGCTGGAGAAAGCCGTGCAGTACGGCAACGAGCGTGAAGTGTTCGGACGTCCCATCGGAATGAACCAGGGCATCCAGTTCCCTCTTGCCGATGCGCTTGCGCACCTCGACGCGGCCGAACTCGTCCTGCGTAAGGCCACCTGGCTCTACGACAACGGCAAGCCGTGCGGTCGTGAGGCCAACACCGCCAAATATCTCTGTGCGGAAGCCGGTTTCGCTGCGGCCGATCGAGCGCTCCAGACCCACGGCGGAATGGGCTACTCCGAGGAGTACAACGTGTCGCGGTACTTCCGTGAGGCACGCGTGATGCGGATAGCCCCGGTCAGCCAGGAGATGATCCTGAACTACCTCGGGTCCCACACCCTCGGACTGCCGAGGAGTTACTGATGGAGGCCCCGCTCGCCGGGGTCACCGTGGTGACCCTCGAACAGGCGGTCTCCGCGCCCATGTGCACCCGCGTCCTGGCCGACTTCGGTGCGCGTGTGATCAAGGTCGAGAATCCCAAGGGCGGCGATTTCGCGCGCGACTACGACGATGTCGTCAACGGAATGGCGGCGCACTTCGTCTGGGCCAACCGCGGCAAGGAATCGATCACCCTCGACCTGAAGACCGAGGGCGGACTCGGGGCGCTCCACGCTCTGCTGGCGCGCGCGGACGCCCTCGTGTCGAACCTCGCACCGGGCGCCATGACGCGGCTCGGGCTCTCACCGGAGGATCTGGCCGGGCGGTATCCCGACCTGATCGCGGTCGAGATCGACGGATACGGTCCCGACGGTCCACTGTCGCACAAGCGCGCGTACGACCTGCTCATTCAGGCCGAATCGGGGGCGTGCTCCGTCACCGGCTTCCCTGGGCAGCCCGCGAAGCCGGGGCCGCCGGTCGCGGATATCAGCACCGGGCTGTATTCGGCATTGTCGATTCTCGCGTTGCTGTGCGGCCGGGAACGAAACCGGGGCCGCGGCGGCGGCCTGTCGAAGGTGTCGGTGAGCCTGTTCGACACGATGGCGGACATCATGGGCTACCCGTTGACGTACACCCGCTACTCCGGTGTCGAACAGCAACCACTGGGGATGAGCTCGCCTGCCGTCGCGCCGTACGGGTCGTATCGCACCGCGGACGACCGGATCGTGGTGCTCGGTACGACCAATGATCGTGAGTGGCAGCGTCTGGCGCGCGAGATCATCGGGCGCGACGATCTCGCCGACGACCAGCGGTTCTCGACCAACACGGGACGGTGCGAGCACCGCGCCGAACTCGACGAGGCCATCTCGGCGTGGTGCGCACAGCACCCGCTCGACCATGTACAGAAGATCGCCGACGAGGCGGGTATCGGCAACTCGCGTTACAACACGCCGCGTGACGTCATCGATCATCCGCAACTGGCCGCCCGCAATCGTTGGCGGTCGGTTGCAAGCCCGAACGGACCCGTCGAGGCAATTCTTCCGCCACCGGTGATCGAAGGCTACGAGCCGCCGATGGCACCCGTACCCGGCTTGGGCGAACACACCGACTTGATCCTCGCGGACTTCGGTTTCCGCCCCGACGAGATCGATCGCCTTCGCGAGCAGGGCGCGATCGGATCGGTGCCGTGATGATCGATGCTCGGCGGATGGCCGGCAAACACACTTGGAATCAGGAGAATTCGAATGCGTGAAGTGGTCGTCGCTGCGGCTGTCCGCACCCCGGTAGGCAAGCGCAACGGTGGGCTGGCCGGTGTGCACCCTGCAGACCTGTCGGCGCTCGTACTCGAGGCGCTGGTCGAGCGCACCGGCATCGATCCCGGGGTCGTCGACGACGTCATCTGGGGTTGCGTATCGCAGGTGGGCGACCAGTCGAGCAATATCGGCCGCTATTCGGTACTCGCTGCCGGATGGCCGGAGTCCATCCCGGGTACCACCATCAACCGGGCGTGCGGGTCGAGCCAGCAGTCGATCGATTTCGCAGCCCAGGCCGTGATGTCGGGTCAGCAGGACGTTGTTGTCGCCGGCGGCGTCGAGGTCATGAGCCGTGTCCCGCTCGGCTCGGCGCGTGCCTCCGGGCAACCGTACGGGCCTCGTGCGCTGGCGCGCTACGACGGATTCGCATTCAACCAGGGAATTTCCGCGGAGAAGATCGCCCAGAAATGGGGATTGTCGCGCACTCGGCTCGACGAGTACTCGGCGATCTCGCACGAGCGTGCCGCGGCAGCGCAGGACCGCGGGGCATTCGAGGCGCAGATCGTGCCGGTGGTCACCGACGAGGGCACGGTCAGTGTCGACGAAGGGATTCGTCGCGGTACCACGGTCGAGAAACTCGCCGGTCTGAAGCCCGCTTTCGCCGACGACGGTGTGATCCACGCCGGAAACTCGTCGCAGATCTCCGACGGTGCTGCGGCACTGCTCGTGACCACACCGGAGAAGGCTCGTGAGTTGGGCTTGACCCCGCTCGTCCGATATCGGGCGGGCGCGGTGGCGGGCGCCGATCCGGTGCTCATGCTCACCGGTCCGATCCCGGCTACCGAGAAGGCTCTCGTGAAGGCGGGGATCGGCCTGAAGGATGTCGGAGTGTTCGAAGTCAATGAGGCGTTCGCGTCGGTTCCATTGGCGTGGCTGGCCGAGACCGGCGCCGATCCGGAGCTGCTCAACCCGCTCGGAGGGGCGATCTCCCTCGGGCATCCGCTCGGAGGTTCGGGTGCCGTGTTGATGACTCGGATGATTCATCACATGCGCGACAACGGAATTCGATACGGTCTCCAGACCATGTGCGAAGGCGGCGGCACGGCGAATGCCACTGTTGTCGAACTCCTCGGCACATAGGACGTCACATCTGTGATCCGGCCGGCAAAATTCTCGGCTTGAGACCCTTGTCACATCCGGCAAACCGACCTACTGTGTGTTCAGTAGGTTGGGACGTGAAGGAGAGAGGCACCGTGCAAAGGGCGTACGACACGCTTCTCGCCAAGGGTGAGGACCGCAGAGAGCTGATACTCAGTGCAGCTCAGCGGTTGTTGGCGAGGAACGGGTGGCGCAGCACGAGCCTCGCTCAGATCGCACGGGCCGTGGGCATCACGCCCGCGGGTCTGCTGCATCACTTCCAGTCCAAGGACCAGTTGCTGCATGCCGTGCTCGACGCACGGGATGCAGACGATGATGCACGTGCTGATCGTTCGGGAGATCCACTCGAGCAGATCAGGAGACTGTACTTGCGTTTCGAGAAGTCCCCTGAACTGGTCGGGATGTTTGCTGTACTCCTGATCGAGAACCTGGAGCCGGATGCTCCACTGCACGATCGCCTACTCGTTCGACACCGCGCCGCGATCGACACAATCGAGGCGGGTATCCGACGTGGTCAACACGCCGGGCGGTATCGGATGGATGTGAACCCAGCCGTCAAAGCGGTGGAAATCGTCGCTTTCCTCAACGGAATGGAAACCTCATGGCTGCTCGATCGTTCGCTCCCGATAGCCGAGATCTTCGAGGACTTCACACAGTCGCTCGAGCAACAGCTCATGCCCAGCAGCACAGTCTGAGACACCGCATCGTCATCGTCGCGCCACGTGTGGTCGATACCGTGCGCAACGTCGGAGGGTGGCTCTACGACCAGGTTCTCGCGGGATGGGAAGTCACGGTCCTGGCCCGGGAGCATCAAGACATCCGCCCGCTCGAGATCCTCGGGGCCCGAGTCATCGATCTCGACTCGGTATTGGGGACCGAGCACGGCATGGTTCCTGAAGCGCTGGTGGCATCGGCCGAACTCTACTCGTCCGACGAGCGCATCCGTGCAGGTCTGGACCGGCTTCTCGATCGCGGATCGACGAAGTTCAGCATGTGGGGCGATGAGCTCCCGGCAGAGATCGATGCCAGGTTCTCGGCGTCGGAATACTGTATGAGCAGGGCTGCACAGGTATTCAAGCGGCATGCACTCGTCGCAGCGGCGGTCCGCGAACCTGTGATCGCACCCATCGAGTCCTTCCGGACCTCCGGTTTCACCTCATCCAAGTCGGGTCACCTCACGTCGGTCTGACCGACCCGCGTGACGAAGCCTCGACGGCTCACAGCCCCGAAATGACAAGCGTCCCGGCACTCGATGAGCGCCGGGACGTCGTATGCAGTCGGTCAGGCCTGCTGAAGGTCGATGACCACCTTGCCGATGGCCTGCCCGTCACCTACCAGACGAAGGGCACCGACGGCGTCGTCGAGCGAATAGATCGCACCGATGTGCGGCACGGCTCGCCCTGAGACGAGAAGATCGACCAGTTCGTTCTCGTTGCGGCGGAACTCGTCCGGGTCCAGGTCCTGGAACTGGAAGCCCTGGATCCGAATACCCTTCACCAGAACGAGATTGAGCGGTATTCGAGGGATGGTTCCCGAGGCGTATCCGACGGTGATGAAACGTCCGCCTCTTCGCAGACTCCGGAGAGCCGGTTCGGACAGGTCGCCGCCCACCGGATCGACGACGACGTCGGCCCCCTCGCGAGCGACGTCCTTCAGCAGTGCGCGAAGTTCACCCGCGCGATGATCGACGAGCTGCTTCGCACCGTAGGACGCTGCGACCTCGAGCTTGTCGGCCGACGAGGCCACAGCGACAACGGTCGCTCCCAGAACCGCTCCTAGCTGGACCGCGGCCAGTCCGACGCCGCCGCCGGCCCCCAGCACGACGAGTGTTTCGCCGGGCCGGATCCGGGCCACCGATCGAAGCGTGTGATACGCAGTGCGATGTGCGACGCCGAACGCTGCTGCGGTGTGGTCGTCGACGCCGTCGGGTATCCGTCTCAGCGACACGGCCTTTGCTGCGATCTCCTCCGCGAAGGCGCCGACGATGCCGGTGCCGCTCACCCGATCGCCGACCGCGAGGTCGCCGACGTCGTCGGCGACCTCCTCCACGAGCCCTGCGAACTCGCTACCGGGGACGAACGGAGTGGGCACGCTGATCTGGTATTTGTCGGCGACCACCAGCACATCGGGAAAGTTGACCGCGGCAGCGCCGACCCGGACCCGCACATGACCCGGTTCGAGGGAGGGCGAGGCGATCTCGTCGATCCGGACCACCTCGGGCTCCCCGTATTCCGAGCAGATCGCAGCGCGCATACCCGTTACCGCCCCCGCCAGACCGGTGCGCGCTTCTCGACGAACGCGGATGCGCCTTCCTTGGCGTCGTCGCTGGAGAAGACGACACTCTGCCAGTGTCCCAGCCTCTCGTCTGCCCGAGCCGGATCGGATTGTGCGAGCCGGACGAGTTCCTTGACCGCGGCAAGGCCCAGTGGGGCGTTCGCCGCAATGCGTTCGGCGAGCGCGAGCGCAGCCGACTGCACTGCCTCCGGTTCGACGACCTCGTTGATCAGGCCCAGTTCGTAGCCTCGCTGCGCGGTGATCAGATCGCCGGTGAGCGTCAGTTCCATGGCGGCTGCCCGCGGGATCCTCGTCCCGAGATTCGTCCCGCCGCCGGCCGGGAACAGACCCCGCTTCACCTCGGGAAGACCGAATTTCGCGGCCGACGAGGCGACGATGAGATCACTTCCGAGAAGGAGTTCGAGCCCGCCGCCGATCGCGGTGCCGTTGGCGGCACCGATCACGGGGATGTCGGTCTCGCCCCTGGCGAACCGTGCGTAGGAGGCGCCGGGGCCGGAGTCCAATCCGATCTTGTCGCCGTTGGCGAACGCCCTCAGGTCCATGCCGGAGCAGAACGCCCGGTCACCGGTGCCGGTGAGGACGATCGCGCGGATCTCTGGGTCGGACTCGGCTTCTTCGACCGCCGCGCCGATCCCGTTGATCAGCGCGCTGGTAAGCGCATTACGTGCCTCGGGGCGGTTCAGCCTCAGGAGGAGAACTGCACCGTGCTGCTCTTGTACGAGTTCGTTCATCTCGCTGTCACCCCTTGTAGTCGGTCGACTCGGCGAGCTCGGCGGCCTCACGCATCGCGCTGAGGACCACCGGACCGAATGACTGCAGCTTGGGATCGTCACCGGCGCGCTGGTAGCCCTGCTCGAGAATGATGGCGAGCTTCCACTTGGCGAGGATCAGGTAGTAATCGAGGTCGTCGACCTGACGGCCGGAAACCTCCGAGTAGTGCTGGACCATCTTTGCGCGGTCGGGCATTCCTCGAAGATCGGCGTAGCCGCCCTGGCCTGCGCCTTCGACGGTCATGTCCTCGGGCCAGTTCATCAGCATCCAGCCGAGGTCGAGCTTCGGATCGCCGACGGTGCCCATCTCCCAGTCGACGAGGGCAGCGAGCTTCGCGGGTGCGCCGTGCTCGAACATCACGTTCGCGAATTGGTAGTCGCCGTGCATCAGACCCGGGACGTAGTCGAGTGGGCGATGCGCCTGCAGCCACTTGGTGGCGACATCGATTCCGTCGAGCTCGCGGGCTTTGATGCGGTCGAAGAAGCGGGTCCAGCGGTCGACCTGACGGTCGTGGAATCCGTCGGGACGCCCGAGGTCATGCAGGCCCTGCGCCTTCCAGTCGACCTTGGACAGCAGCGCGATGCCCTCGGCGAGCTGGTACGCGAGACCCGGACGTGTGGACAGATCGCTGTTGTACGGCTCGGGCCACACGCCGTGTTGATCCATCGGCGACCAGCCGTCGACGTATCCCATGAGGTAGAACGAACGGCCCAGAACCGAAGTGTCCTCACAGGCTGCGACCGCAGCGGTATGGGGGACGTCTGTGCCGTCGAGTGCCTGGATGATCCGCCATTCACGAATGATTCCGCTGTCGCGGTCGGCGGGCGCACCGGTGGGCGGGATCCGGATGACGCAGGTGAAGCCGTCGCGGTCGAGTTTGTAGATCTCGTTCTGGGTGCCGCCGGAAAGGTACTTGGCTTCGAGCGGTGCCCCCTTGCCGGGCAGGCCCTGATCGTCCATCCATGCGGCGAGTCGATCGGTGTCGATCACAGGTTCCCCACTTCCAGTTCGAGGTATTCGGCGTATTTGGCGCGGGCTTCGTCCTGCTTGCGCGGAAGCCACTGCGTGGGCCACAGGTCGTCGGTTGCGCTGTAGTCGCGCAGGACCTGTTTTGCGACGGTCGTCTTGTGGACCTCGGTCGGGCCGTCGGCCAGACCCATCACGGCCGCGCCGTGGATCATCTTGAAGAACGGCATCTCGTTGGTGACACCGAGTGCTCCATGGACCTGCATTGCGCGCCAGGCGATGTCGTGCAACACGGTCGGCATCACGATCTTTGCCGTAGCGATGTCCTTGCGGAGCTTCTTGTAGTCGTTGTACTTGTCGATCTTCCACGCGGTATGGAGCACGAATAGGCGGAACTGCGTCAGCTGCGCGTAGGAGTCGGCGATGTAACCCTGGATCGTCTGTTTGTCGGCGAGTCGGCTGCCTGCGGTCTCGCGACTCAGCGCCCGCTCGCACATCATGTCGAGGGCCTTCTGGGCGAGTCCGATCGTCCGCATCGCGTGGTGGATGCGGCCGCCACCGAGACGGGTCTGGGCGACGGCGAACGCCTGACCTTCGCCGCCGAGAAGGGCGTCGGCGGGTACCCGCACGTCCTGGTAGTGGATGAGCGCGTGGCTGCCACCATTCATCGGTTCGCCGTACAGGCCGACGTTACGCACGATCTCGATGCCCGGGGTGTCGGCCGGCACGAGGAACATCGACATGCCCTTGTGCACCGGTACCTCGGTGTCGGTCACGGCCATCACGATCAGGAACGAGGCTGTCTTGGCGTTGGAGGAGAAGTACTTCCAGCCGTTGATGACCCAGTCGGTGCCGTCCTTGACCGCTCGCGTGCGGAACTGCGCGACGTCGGCGCCGCCTTGCGGCTCGGTCATCGAGTAGGTGGAGAAGAGTTCGCCGTCGAGCAGTGGCTGCAGGTACTTCCTCTTCTGCTCGGGTGTGCCGTAGTGCGCGATGATCTCGGCGTTGCCGGTGTCGGGTGCCTGGCATCCGAAGACGATCGGTGCCCACGACGAGCGTCCGAGGATCTCGTTGAGCAGTGCGAGTTTGAGCTGTCCGTAGCCCTGCCCGCCGAGCTCGGGGCCGAGGTGTGTGGCCCACAGGCCCTGTTTGCGAACCCGTTGCTTGAGCGGATCGATGGCCTTGCGTCGCAGGCCGTCGAGGGGTACGAACTGCTCGTGTTCCCACACCAGGTCCAGCGGCTCGACCTCGTCGCGCACGAAGGCGTCGGCCCAGTCCAGTTTTTCCTGGTATTCGGGGTCGGTTTCGAAGTCCCACGCCATTGCCCGGCTCCTCTCTGATTCCAAGAATCTTAATTCGTAGTTTTCAGAATGCTATTCTTACACGACTGAAGTCGGTTTGGAACAGCCCGCGACGAAAGGCGCCGAATTGAAAGCCCAAGACCTATTCCACATGGGTGTCGTGACCGATGATCCGGTCGCGGCCAAGGCAGAGTTCTCCCAGCTCTTCGGTTACGAATGGGGCCCCGAGGTCGGTGGGGAAGTGGCGGTGACGCTGCCCACCGGCGATCATGTGGTCGACCTGAGATGCGCGTTCTCGATCACAGAACCGCGCATCGAACTCGTCCGGAGTGTGTCGGCACCCCTGTGGGAGGCGGTCCCGGGTATCCACCACCTCGGCTACTGGTCCGACGACGTCGATGCCGATCGCGACGAGTTCGCCGCCCAGGGCTACAGCACGGAAGCAACCCGACGAGCGGCCGACGGCAGCCTCTTCTTCGCTTTCATGCGAAGCCCATCCGGACTCCTCCTCGAATTCGTGACCCGCGCAGCGGAACCGGGGATGTCGCAGTGCTGGATGGCGCCGCAGTGACCCCGCAGGTCGACACGCCGACGAGGACGGAGAGAGGGAAGTAATGGGCAACGTAGGAATCGTGACCGGTGGTGGCCGGGGTATGGGGTTCACATGCGCGCAGCGGATGGTCGGCACCGTCGACACAATGCTGCTCGTCGACATCGACGAAACCTCCGCGAAGGAGGCGGCAGCGCAGCTGTCGTCGGACTCGACGGTGGTCGAACCGTTCGCCGCCGATGTCGGTGACGCCGATGCGCTGGGCAGGCTCGCCGACCGCGCGGACGAACTCGGAACGCTCCGCTCGGTCGCTCACGCGGCGGGGATCTCGCCGACCATGGCCGACTGGCGGAAGATCGTGTCGGTCGATCTCGTCGGTACGGCGTTGCTGGCGGAGGCGCTCCGTCCGCTGGCGACAGCCGGTACCGCCATGGTCTATTTCGCGTCGATGGCACCGTTGGTCGGCCGGATGGATCCGGGGTCGGAGCTGGGTGCGGTCCTGGACGATCCGCTCGACGGGGAGTTCCTGGACAAACTCCGGGAGACCGTCGGCGAATCGATCGAGCAACCCGGGATCGCCTACTCGTGGGCAAAGCATGGGGTACAGCGATTCGCGCGTGCCGAGGCCATCCGCCTCGGGCGGGTGGGGGCGCGGGCGAACTCCGTGTCACCGGGGCTGATCGACACTCCGCAGGGACGCCAGGAAGCGGCGAGCAATCCGCGCATCGCCGACATGCAACGCGCGACGCCGCTCGGCCGACTCGGCCAGGCCGACGAACTCGCGACGGTCGTGGCGTTCCTGCTGTCGGACGGCGCGAGCTTCGTCAACGGCATCGACATCCTGGTCGACGGTGGTGTCATGGCAGCAATTGCTGCCCGACGCGAAGAGTCCGCGACATGACCGACTCCATGGGAGTCGGGCTGCACTACGGCGGAACCGATACGTCTATGCCCTTGGTCGACCTCGCGCGTGCCGCGGAGGAACGTGGGTTCGAATCACTGTTCGTGCCGGAGCATTCACATATTCCGAGTGCCCGCGAAACACCCTTCCCCGGCGGCGGAGTTCTACCCGACCGTTATTTCCGCCTGTGGGACCCGCTCGTGAGCTTGTCGTTCGTCTCTGCGGCGACGGGCCTGACCGTTGGAACCTGCACGGCGCTTCCCGGTGGGCACGACCCGATTTCCTACGCAAAGGCTGTGGCCACGCTCGATGTCATGTCGGGTGGTCGCCTCGTGCTGGGCGTCGGTTTCGGCTGGAACAACGACGAGTTCGAAGATCATGGGTTCGACGCTCGCGACAAGTATGCGGTGGTCGAAGAAAAGATCGCGCTGATGAAAAACCTCTGGACCGAGGAAGAAGCGTCGTACGACGGCAAGCACGTGCGGTTGTCGCCCAGTAGGGTGTGGCCGAAACCTCTGCAACGCCCGCACCCTCCGCTCCTGCTGGGAGTGCGGTCCGGTCCGATCGGATTCCGCAGAATCGCGAAGTGGGCGGATGGGTGGATTCCCATGGGGCATCATCCCGTCGACACGCTCGAGGCAGATCTGTTGCAACTCGCTGTCGAATTCGAGCGGGTGGACCGCGATCCGGACAGTATCCGGGTGACGGTCCTGCAGGGGCTTCGCCCCGACCTCGCCGATGTGCTGGACAGGTTTCGGCAGATGCCTGTCGAGCGGGTGATCGTCGACGTCCCGACTGCGGACGACGATGTTGTGTTACCGATCTTGGACGAGATCGCGGCCTACTTGTAGGGCGCCGGACTGTCCGTCTCCGGTCGCACGCTGCGCAGGAACAAGGCGACTGCGGCACGGATGTGCTCGTCGAGATTGTCGCGGATGATCCCGAACGATGCGAGGCGCGCCGGTGCGCCGGCCGCCATGCCGAGAAACAGTTCGGCGAGGGTGTCCGGGTCTTCGGCGACGATGGCGCCGGTGGCTGCGTGCCGGCGGAGGAGTTCGGCGACCTGTTTCGTGCGCGGCCAGTACCCGGAACCGAGTGCCTTGCGGGCGATATCGGGGTAGCGGGATGCATAGGCGACCGCTACCTGTTGGAGCTTGATCATCGACGGATCGAGGGCGCGCCGCACCGCGGTCTCGGCGATCGCGGTCAGCGCCTTCTCCAGGTCGTCGAAATCTGGGAGCTCGGGCTCGGGCCAGGGCCAGTCGCTGCGCGACATCGCCCACCCGAGTACCGACCGGAATACGTCTTCCTTGGTGGGGAAGCGTGCGTACAGAGACGGTTTCGTCGTTCCCGCGGCGGAGGCGATGGCATTCATCGTCGTGCCTTCGTAACCGTTTTCGAGGAACAACCGGAGGGCAGACTCGCGGACGGCTTCGTCGAGTCGGCCCGCTTCCTCTTTGGTCGGTCGGCCACCCCGCCGCCGGCCCGCGCCCACGGCCCGCGGCGGCTCGTTCACCGATGTCATAGCTGAAGAGTGTGCCAAACAAAATTGCCTATGGACATAAAACTTTTCCGGTGAGTATGGTTATCGGTATTCGCGAACTATACCCGCAAGTCTAGTTATCTCGGACTTCCCGAAACTCAACGGCCGGAGGGCACAGTGACAGAAGCGACGATGCAGAAGGACGTCATCGGGACGCTGAACGCGTACTTCCAGGAACGGCGGGACCAAGTTCCCGTCCTGACCCAGCGCGCGAACGATCAGGGGATCACCGAGATCCGTTCCCGCGAGGACATCGTTCCGCTCCTCTTTCCCCACACCACCTACAAGAGCTACCCGGAAACACTTATTGCCAAGGGTAAGTGGGAACAGATGAATCGGTGGCTGGGATCCCTGTCCACCCGCCGACTCGACGACGTCGACGTCTCCGAAGTCACCGACGTCGACGGCTGGATCGGTGCGCTGGAGAAGGCCGGCCACATGGTGTCGAGTTCGAGCGGAACCAGTGGAAAGGGTTCGTTCCTCAACAAGTCCTACCGCGACTTCGACGTCAACAAGCAGAACCTGCTCGATTGCTTCGTATCGCTGGGAATGCCGCCCGAAAAGGTATGGCACGTCATCCCGGTCGGGCCCGACACCGGGCAGACCCAGCATGCCGCTGTGCGCGACCTGATCATCGATTCATTCTCCCGGCCCGACGCGCTTCCCCTGTTCGACGGGCCCGCACCCGAAGGGTTCCATCGCTACCTGTCCCGGTTGTCGGCGATGCGTCGCGCGATGGCCGACGGCACTGCCGCCCCCGACGACATCGCGTCGTTCGAGGCAGAGGCAGCCGAGCGTGCGGCGCTCCAGGAGCAGAAGCTGAACCACTACGCCGACCAGATCATGGCCCGACGCAACGAGAACATCCTGTTCAGTTCGCAGTTCCCGCAGCTGTACCGACTCGTCGAGGTGCTCCGCGAACGGGGTGTCAAGGACGGCGACATCACCGGAATCAACGGTCTCACCAGCGGCGGTGGCCTCAAGGGCACGAACCTGCCCGACGACTACCAGGACCAGATCTACCGGATGCTCAATATCGCTCCGGAACGCTTCCTGCACTACTACTCCATGCAGGAACTCAACAATCGCATGTTCAAGTGCCCGGAAGAGGGGCGCTACCACGTGCCGGAGGAGATCGTTCTCCTTGTCCTGAACAAGGACGGCGACGCACTCGCCGAAGCATCGGGCAACCTGGTCGAAGGGCGGGCCGCATTCGTCGACACCACCGTCGACGGGCGTTGGGGCGGCACGATCTCGGGTGACAAGATCACCGTGGATCAGGGGCGCTGCCCGTGCGGGCGCGACGGCGAGACCGTTCTGCCGAACATCGTGCGCTACTCCGACCTCGGAGACGACGACAAGATCACCTGTGCCGGAACGATGGACGCATACGTCCGCGGAATCGTCGGGGAGTGAACATCATGACCACGACTGCGCCTGCCCCCACCCGCACCAAGATCCAGGTACCGCATTTCGTCCGCGGGAAGTTGATCTGGGGCGAGGACAACGAGTATCTCTCGCGCGATTTCGGAGTCCCCTTCGTGACTCCCAAGATCGAGTACAACGAGCTGTTCGTCCCGCGCACCGAGCCGGGACCCGCCTTCGACGTCCCGGTCTCGGAGATCATCGACTTCCTCGTCGAGACCGCCGGGCAGCTGTCCCTGGAGAAGAACCCCTATCTTCAGGAATCTCTCGAGATGACGCTGCAGGTCAGCGCGTTGCCTCGCCGGATCATCGAGAACACGTTCCGTCGACCGGGACAGTTCCTGACGAAGGAGGCTCTCGAGTTCCGCCTCGAGCGCACCTTCGGAAGTCTCGATGTACTCGACGGCTGGGTCGAGAACACCGACCCCAACGGCAACGTCAGCAAGATCCGCGCGTTCCCGCCGCGATTGGTCCACATGCTCGCGGGCAACTCACCGAGCGCTGCCATGACGTCGATCGCTGATGCTGCACTCCTCAAGGCCGTCAACGTGTTCAAGATGCCGTCGGCCGATCCGTTCACCACGGTCGCGGTACTGCGGACGATGTCGGACATCGCGCCCGATCATCCGGTGCTGAAATCGATCTCCGCAGTCTACTGGCGCGGCGGCGACGAATCGGTCGAAGGTGTGCTGTATCGCTCGCAGTACTTCGACAAGCTCGTTGCGTGGGGCGGCGGCGCCGCGATCGAGAACGCCGCGAAGTATGCGGGGCCGGGCTTCAGCCTGATCTCGTTCGACCCCAAGGTCTCGATGGCAGTCATCGGCAGAGAAGCATTCGAGTCGGAGGAGACGCTGCGGGAGGTCGCCGAACTCGCGGCGGCCGACGCCACGATCTTCAACCAGGACGCATGCCTCGCAGCGCGTCACATCTGTGTGGAAGGCGATGTCGACCAGGTCGACCGATTCTGCGCACTGCTGCACGAGCGTCTCGGCGTCGACCGGGATTTCGCCTCCGCAGTGGGCCCGAAGCCGGATGCAGACATCCGCGAAGCAGTGGAAGGAATGCGCTACCTCGAACCCGACTACCGGGTGTGGGGCAAGTTCGACGGAACCGGGCTCGTCGTCCGCTCTCCCGAGATGGTCGACTTCCATCCCAATTTCAAGACAGTCAATGTCATTCCGATCGCGCAGCTCCGCGATGCTGCGTCGTACGCGACCGTCGCGACGCAGACGGTCGGTGTGTACCCACCTCACCGCAAGGCCGAGATCCGCGATCATCTCGCCACCGCCGGCGTACAGCGCCTCGTCAAGCTCGGCGGTGCATTGCGCGGCACGATGGGCAACCCCCACGACGGCATGTACCCGCTGCACCGCATGGTGAACTGGGTGGCTGATGACGATGCCTGAGCAGAATCGAAGCGGAATACCCATGCGTGTTCTCGGGCGGTCCGGTATCCGAGTGAGCGACCTGTGTCTCGGCACCATGACGTTCGGTACGGAATGGGGATTCGGTACCGACGAATCGACCAGCCGGAAGATCTACGAGACCTACCGGGAAGCGGGCGGCAACTTCGTCGACACCGCGAACAACTACACGAACGGGTCGAGCGAGGAGATCCTCGGGCGGCTCGTGGCACCGGAACGCGACTCGATCGTCGTGAGCACCAAGTACTCCTTCCCCACCGACTCCGCGGATCCCAATACCGGCGGAAACCACCGGAAGAGCCTGCGCCGCAGCGTCGAGACGAGCCTTCGGCGACTGGGCACCGATTACATCGATCTGCTGTGGGTCCATGCGTGGGATCAGTGCACCCCCGTGGACGAGACCCTGCGAGCTCTCGATGACCTGGTGCGGTCGGGAAAGGTGCTCGCGATCGGGGTGTCGAACACGCCGGCCTGGGTGGTGTCGCAGTCCGTTGCCATCGCCGAACTACGTGGATGGAACTCCTTCTGCACGATGCAGGTCGAGTACGCGCTCACTGCGCGCACTGCTGAGCGCGAACTCCTTCCGATGGCGCGGGCACTGGGGATCGAGGTCTCTGCATGGAGTCCACTCGGCCGCGGAACCCTCGCTCGACCCATGTCGGAGGAGGCCTTCGCGAAGTTGCCCGCGCCCGTGCAGCGCATCCTCACCGTCACGCGGGAGGTCGCCGGCGAACTCGGTGTCTCACCCGCGCGGGTCGCGCTCGCATGGGTTCGCAGCCAAGGGCTTATGCTGTCGATCGGTGCACGTACCGTCGACCAGATCAACGACAATTTGGCGGCATCGGACGTCGAACTCGATGACTCTCACTTGGCGCGACTCGACGAGGCATCGAAGATTCGCCTCGGCTATCCGCACGAGTTCCTGCACGAGCGCCGGGCGATGTTCACACCGGATGCTCTTCGGGCTCCGGCCCACGGGTAGCCCGCGACCGAGGAAGGCAAACACGATGGAGACCCTCGAACACTGGATCGACGGATCTGCCGCCGCACCACACGGCGGTGGATACTTGCCGGTGACCGATCCCGCGACCGGTCGCACAGTGCGACAGATCGCGGACGGCGACAGCGACGACATCGATGCAGCAGTGCGCGCTGCGTCGAGGGCGACATCGGAATGGCTGAGCATCCCGGCACTGGCACGTGGTCGCCTGATCACCGATCTCGGTCGGGCGATCCGGGCGAACAAGTCGGAACTCGCAGAGCTCGAGGTCAGCGAGACCGGCAAACCGGTCGCCGTTGCGCTCGGCGAGATCGAGAACTCCGCCGTGTATTTCGAGTTCTACGGTGGATTGGTCGGGATTCCTGTCGGCGAAACCATCGACGTGGCACCGGATCAGCACGTGTTCACCAAACGTGAGCCGTACGGCGTCATCGGCGTAATCACGCCGTGGAATGTGCCGCTCAACCAGGCGTCGCGAGCGTGTGCGCCCGCGCTCGCTGCGGGTAACACGGTGGTGCTCAAGCCGTCCGAGAACACGTCGGCAACCAGCGTGCGGCTTGCGCAACTCGCCACGGAAGTCGGGCTGCCCGATGGAGTGATCAACATCGTGCTGGGAAACGGGCGCGATGCGGGGGCCGCGCTGGCACAGCACCCGATGGTCGCGAAGGTTGCATTCACCGGCTCGGTGCCCACCGGGCGGGCAGTTGCGGGGATCGCAGCGGAACGGATCGTTCCGGTCACTCTCGAGCTGGGCGGCAAATCGGCGAACATCATCTTCGCCGACGCCGATCTCGATGCCGCCGTTGCCGGAGCGCTGGCGGCGTTCACCGGGAATGCCGGGCAGGTATGTTCTGCGGGCACCCGATTGCTCGTGCAGCGCGACGTGCACGACGAGGTGGTGCGTCGACTGGTCGAGGCCGTCTCTGCGATCCAGGTGGGACGCGATATGGGGCCCATCATCACCCGCGAGCAGTTCGGACGCGTCCAGGACTACTTCAAGGTCGCCGAATCGGAGGGCGTACGGGCGGAGACGGGCGGTACCATCTCGGCGCTCTCCGAGAAGACCGGCGGCTTCTACGTCGATCCCACCGTGTACACCGGGGTGGACAACACGATGCGCATTGCGCGGGAAGAGATCTTCGGTCCCGTCGTCGTGGTGATCCCGTTCGACACCGACGATGATGCAGTCGCGATCGCGGACGACTCGGAGTACGGTTTGATCGCCGGTGTGTGGACAAGAACCGTATCCAGGGCGCTCGCGGTCAGCGACCGATTGCGCACCGGCCAGGTTTTCGTCAACACCTGGTCGACGGCATCGGTGCAGACCCCGTTCGGTGGGTGGAAGAACAGCGGCTACGGGCGCGAGAAGGGCGTCGAAGCGCTGCACCACTACGGACAGGTCAAATGCGTGACCGTCAAGCTCTGAACACGCACTCGATGCTGCCGGCCATTTTCGGAAGGAACTTTTGATGACCCAGGACTCAGCGGTGAGCGGAGCGTCCGTCGACGACGCGCACCGCGCCCTCTTCGATGCCGGACTCGCGGTTCGCAGGGAAGTGCTCGGCGACTCTTATGTCGATGCAGCCCTCGAACGCAACGCGGGTTCCGACGGGGAGTCGCTACAGGAGTATGTCAGCGAATTCGTCTGGGGCGGTGTGTGGACGCGTGAGGGGCTCGAACGCCGCGACCGATCTCTTTCGACGATCAGCATTCTCATCGCGCTCGGCCACCTCCAGGAACTCGCGACGCATGTGCGCGCCGGGCTCGGCAACGGCCTGACCCGCGAGGAGATCACCGAGACCGTTGTCCACGCGACCGCGTATGTGGGTTGCCCCGCCGGTATTTCGGCGATGCGGGTAGTGCAGGACGTGCTGGTCGCCGAGCTCGGCCCGCGCGCTGCCGGAGACAACGCATGACCGCCGGCGCGCAGACCACATCGACTTCGGTGGTGCCGCTGCCCGGCAAGGTGGTCGGCCACATCGGGCTCGGTGCGATGGGGCGGCCCATCGCACAGAATTTCGTTGCCAGCGGACAGGCCACGGTGGTGTTCGACGCCGATTCGGCGTCCCAGGGCCGATTCCTCGACGACCACGCCGGTGTCGGCGGTGCCGCGGGCTTCGCGGATTTCGCAGCCTGCGATGTCGTGGTTCTGGTGCTCCCGACCAGCGACATCGTCGACAGCGTCGTGCTCTCGGAGGACGGATTGCTGGCGCATCTGCGGCCGGGAAGCACGATCGTCGATATGGGATCGAGCATCCCCACCCGCACGCAGGCACTTGCCGAAGCCGCCGCAGTAAAGGGCATTTCGGTTGTCGATGCGCCGGTCAGCGGTGGGGTTGCGCGTGCCGAGCAGGCCGCGCTCGCCGTGATGGTCGGCGGCGATGTCGCGGCGGTCGAAGCGGTGATTCCGCTGCTGAAGGCAACGGGCAGCGACATCATCCATGTCGGCCCCGTCGGATCCGGCCATGCAGCAAAGGCTCTCAACAACCTGATGGCCGCCAACAACATGCTCATCGCCGCCGAGGCTCTGCTCGTCGGACGCAAGTTCGGTATCGAGCCCGCCACGCTGCTGGGCGTGATCAACGCGAGCAGCGGGCGCAATCAGGCAACCGAAGCGAAGTACGAGAAGTTCGTGTTGTCGCGGACCTTCGACTCCGGTTTCGCTGCGCGTCTGATGCGCAAAGACATCGGGATCGCCCTCGATCTCGCGCACGATCAGGAGATCTCACCACTCCTCGGGGAGGCGGTGGGCCGGTTGTGGAACGCGGCGGTCGACGGACTCGACCCGGCCGCAGACCAAACGGATGTGGTGCGGTATCTGGAGGAATACCACCGGGTGTCGCTGGCGGACCCGGCCGGCCGGTGAACGAACACTGAACGACCGCTGATCGAAGAAGCCTCGCTCCCCACGGAGCGAGGCTTTTCCGGTCGAGCATGCGCGACTGTGTCAGCGCAGCACGGTTCCACCGTCGACATTGACCACCTGTCCGGTGATCCACGAACCTTCGTCGGACATCAGGTAGGCCACCATGCTCGAGACGTCCCGAGGCTCGCCGTGGCGCGTAGTGCGGTTGCGGGCCATTCCCGATTCGAGGATCTCGGCGGGTGCGCCCTCGCGGATCTCGGGTGTCACGATCAGCCCGGGTGTGATCGCGTTGGCCCGGATACCTTCTTTTCCCCATCGTGAGGCCACGTGCCGAGCGAGGGCATTGATGCCTGCCTTGGTGGCCGAATATGCAGGACGGTGCGCTTCTCCGGTGAACGAGGCGATCGACGACGTGTAGACGATCGCTCCACCGCCACTGTCGAGCAGTTTCGGGACGCTGTGGCGAGTGACGAGCATATGGCCGCGCAGATTCACGGCCACGGTGCGGTCCCAGACCTCGAGGTCGATGTCGACGACGTCGCTGTCCTTGCTGACCGACCCCATATCGCCCGCGTTGATATGAACCGCGTCGAGTCCGCCGTATGCGTCGACGGTCGCTGCGACGAGAGCCTGCACGGATGTGTCGTCGGAGATGTCCACGTGCACGGCGATCGCGGTGCCACCGCTTGCGGTGATCGCCTCAGCAGTGCGCTGTGCCCCTTGCAGGTTGATGTCGCCGACGACGACCCGCGCTCCTTCGCGGGCCAGGCGCGTTGCCGAATCGGCGCCGAGACCGGTTGCTGCCCCGGCGATCAGGATGGATTTGTTCTTCAGACCTTCCACAAGCACCTCTCAAGAATCACGATTCTGGAACCAGGAATGACATTCTGAAATCCAGGTTATCCGACCTCGGCGACGCCGTCGAGACCGACATGATGTCGAGACATTGTGATGGGAAGCGATATTCGCGAGACCGGCCGGTCAAGCTCGCGCGTCGATCGCGGTGTCCAACACACCGAGGTCGGCGCCGAGTTCGGCGACAGTGTTGCGCACCACCGATACATCCTTCGAAATGAATTCACCGACCGAGCTGCGGAACGCTTCGACTGAGCCCCGCATCGCGACGTTGCCCATGATCTTGCACGCCGAACTGCCGTGTGGAAGAGCCTCGAACAACGTCTCCGGCGCGACACCGAGTTGCCGTCCGAGCGCTTCGGCCTCTGCCAGAAGCCCGATCTGCGCGGCGAACAGCGCGTTGTTCACGAGCTTGACACGAAGGCCGCTTCCGCTCCCGCCGACATGGAGGAGCGGAGTTCCGTAGCTCTTCAGCGCGGGTTCGATGCGTCCGACAGCTTCCTCGGTGCCGCCGACGAAGAGCGCGAGGTTTCCCGCCGCGATATTGTGCGGCCCTCCGCTCACCGCCGCATCGACGACATCGATTCCCAGCGGTTCGGCCACCGAGACAAGATCTTCGATCGTCTTCGGGCTGATGGTGGTGTGAACCACGAGGGCTGATCCCCGCGGCATCGCCTTCAGGAGGCCGCGTTCGAAGCAGACCTCACGGACTTGCGCGTCCGTGAAGACACACACCGTCACGAGATCGACGTCGATGCCGACCTCGGAGACGTCGGCTACCGCCTTCGCCCCGGCAGCTTCGATCGCGGCGCGCGACTCGACAGACCGACCGAGCACCCGAACATCGTGTCCTGCACCGAGAAGACGCTCGACCATGGGCATGCCCATGCGGCCCGCGCCGACGAACCCGACCCGGCTCATCGTCGGTACCCCATCATGTCGAGCGTGGCGTCGGCAGTGCTCAGGGACACTCCCGCGGACGCTCCGGCATTGTCGGCGAGACTTGCAACGAGGGTGACGTCCTTGCGCAGGAGCTCGCCGGCATGACCTGCGATCCGTTCGAGGCCGCCGGCGGAGACGACACGGCCGAGGGCGAAACTGTTCGCTGTGCCGTGTGAGACGACCTCACCGAGCTTGGCCGGGTCGACGCCGAGCGCTTTGCCGAGGTCGAGCGTGCTTGCGGCAGTCGACAGATTTGCGGTGAAAAGCAGGTTGTTGAGGAGCTTCGCGACCTGCCCGGCACCCAGGTCGCCGAGATGGACGACGGGGTTGCCGTACGTCTCGAACACCGGCCGTGCCGACTCGACGGTCTTCTCGTCGCCACCGAGCATGACGAGAAGCGTGCCTGCGGCCGCGCCCATGCCGCCGCCGCTGACCGGGGCGTCGATGATCGACACACCCTGCGCGCGGGCAACCTCGGCGAGTTCTTTGCAGGTATCGGGATGGATGGTGCTGTGGATCGCGATGATCCCGCCTTCGCGGAGCCCTTCGAGGATCCCGTTCTCACCGGTGATCACGGCGCGGACGTCGTCGTCGCTCACCACACACAGGCACACGAGGTCGCTGGCCCGAGCGAGTTGCGCCGGAGTGTCGGCGTATCTTGCAGCTGTATCGGCGTAGGGCTCCAGCGACTCTTTCCTGCGGGCCCACAATGTCACTTCGTAGCCGGCTTCGACGATGCGGCGCGCCATGGGGCCGCCCTGACTACCGAGTCCGATGAATCCGACGCGCATCATGTGTCCTTACCCTGGTGGCCCCGCTGAGCGAGGCAGTCATCGATGAAGTTCATGACCGTCCGGTGGTATTCCGGTGCGGCATTGCAGATGCTGAGGTTGTGTCCGCCCCTGGCAATCCGGGCGGTGACGACCCGGGGGGATGCGGTGAACATCGAGGCGACGTCGTCGATGGCTTCCGGGTCGCTGCGCCACACACGCTCGTGCTCGGCCGCGGTGTAGTGGACGGGGACACGCACTCGCGCTGCCAGCGAAGGAAAAGTTTCCGTGGGCCAGATCGCGGTGACATCGGCCTCGTAATCCGGTGTGCGAGAAGAGATTGCCGATCCGCCCATTACGTCGGGTGGATAGAGGCCTTCGGCCGGAGTCCAGATCAGTTCGCCCACACCTTTTGCCTGAGCGTAGCGCTCGCGCGTGCCGAGGATCCCGGCCGCCAGTGCGTGGTGCTCGCGGCCGGTGCCGGAAATTGCGAGGCCGAGAAGGACGTGGCCGTGGTCGTCTGTAGCCATCCGAACCGCCAGTTCGCTACCGACCGAGTGGCCCCACAGGAACAGTCCGCTCTGACAGGCACCCGAGCCGAGAACGGCGTCCACCGCGGCGTAGGCGAGGTCGGCCCGGCGCTGCGAGTCGCGCAGTTCATCGGCGAACGGTCTGGACGTGCCGTAGCCCGGACGGTCGAGCGCGAGCACCGTGTATCCGTGCAGCGCGGCGGAGCGCATCATCGACAGTTCGGGGTGACCGGGGCAATCCCAGTAGGCGGAAAATGAGGCACCTCCGTGAAGGGCAACGATCACCGCCCGCGGTTCGGGGGCCTCGAGGAGCAGTCCGGAGATCGGAATGCCCTCGATATCGACGACGCGGGAGACGGGTGAGGAACTCCACGCGCCGCCGACACCGGCCTCCTCGATCGGTGAGGACTGTGGGGATGCGAAAGTCATGAGTCGGTCCGCAGAAGCATCGCGCCGCCGGGGGAGAGTCCGCCGGTCGCGGCTACAGCGACGCGCGCACCGGCAACCTGCCGCGCACCGGCTTCGCCACGTAGTTGGGTCACGGCCTCGTGAATCAGTCCCATGCCGTGTGTGCGGCCGTGTGACAGCTGGCCACCGTGCGTGTTGAGAGGGAGGATTCCGTCGCGGGCGATGTTCTTACCGCCTGCGAGGAAGTCCTTGGCTTCGCCGATACCGCAGAATCCGAGCCCTTCGAGCCACGACAGGCAGTTGAAGCTGAAGCCGTCGTAGAGCTCGGCCACGTCGACATCCTCGGGCTTCATCGAGGTGCGCGACCACATGTGGGCAGACGGCCCGAGCGAATGAGGCTCGTGGGTCAGCGTGCTCTGATCCCAGTCCATTCGTTCGATGATCTGGGTGCCGACGGCCTCGACGAGTACCGGAGTCTTCGGGAGATCATGCGCGGCGTCGATGGCCGAGACGATGACCGCGATCGAACCATCGCACGGGACGTCGCAGTCGTAAAGGCCGAACGGCGTGGTGATCGGACGGGCCGACATGTAGTCGTCCATCGTCATCGGGTCGCGGTAGATCGCGGTGGGGTTCAGCGCGGCGTTGGCGCGTTGGTTGAGCGCGATCCACCCGAGTGTTTCGCGGTCGGTTCCGTAGCGATGGAAATGCCGCTGCGCGTTCTGCGCGAGGGTATGGGCAGCAGATGTGGCACCGAACGGCATGAACCAGTTCGGGGTGCGCCCACCGGACGGGGGTGCGATCTCCCCGCGCTTCATCAGTTCGGCGTACGTCGCCTCCCACAGCGTGCGGTAACACAGCACATGCCGTGCGGCTCCACTGGCGACCGCGATCATCGCGGCGATCACCGATCCGCCGGGGCCGAATGTCTCGATACCGCCGTTGTGCCAGGTAGGGCGCAAGCCGAGCGCCGCTTCGACCTGCGTGATGCCGCCTTCGCCGAAGCCCCCGACGTTTCCTCCACCGGGGTAGCTGGCGATGCCGTCGATGTCATCCATGGTCAGACCGGCATCGGCGACCGCTCGTTCACACGCCTCGATGGTCAGATCGATGGGCGACCGCATCAGCCGCCGACCGATATCGGACATGCCGATACCGGTGAGCGCGACCTTGTCCTCGTACTTGTCCTGTGTGGCCGGAGGGCGGACGTGGAACCGGAACTGGTCCGGCTCGATCTCCTCCTGCGGGAGCGGCGAAAGCTCCCCCTGCTCTTGTGCAGGTCGGAAGAGCGGAAGCCACACATCCGCGTCCTGCTGGAACACGACCTCCATGCGCATACCGAGTTCGAGAGTTTCGGGATCGCACTCGACGATGTTGGTCGTCAGCCGCACCCGCGGATCTTCCTCGATCGCAACCTGCGCGACGACATACGGTGCGGGCATGCCAGGAGCGGCGAAGCGATGATTGACCGTGAACCCCGCGAGGGTCGCGAAGCCCGACACCTCACGAACCCCCATCCGGTGCTCCCTGCAGTACCGGCAGACCGGCTGTGGCGGATGGATGAGAGCCGAGCACGACTCACATTCCTGTATCCGCAGCACACCGTCAGTGCCTGCCGTCCAGAAGAATCGGTTCGAAGAGGTGAGTTGGGGGAGAGGACGTCCCGAGGCTTTCGCCACGGGTGTGCCTCCGGTCTGATCGACCACCGCTGTCTCGGCCACGTGCGTCGAGTTCCTTACTGTCTGAGCCGGGGACGCCGCTGCACATCGAGCTGCGGCGTCCCCGGGGCGAAAACGGTTGCTGTCGGATCAATTACCGATGTTCGCCGAATCCTTCTTCCGCGTGATCGGATCTGCGAGCCGCTGGTCGTCGCAGATCGTCTGCAGCTTCTTCAGCGTGTCGTCGAGGTTGTCGCCGAGACGCGGTCCGGGGGTGAACGTTGCAGGCAGGTGCCGCATACCCTGGATCACACCGATGGTGTCGTAGTGCACCGTGTTCTCGACGTCGACCTTGTAGTCAGGCATACGATCGAGAACCGCGAGCAGCATCCTCTTGAACACCATACGCGCCATGTTCGACCCGACGCACCGATGGATTCCGAGTCCGAAGCTGAAGTGGCGGTTGCCCCTTCGTTCGAGATCGATGTTGTTCGGGTCGTCGAACAGTTCAGGGTCGCGGTTGGCCATCGCCCAGGACAGCCACAGTCGTTCGCCTTCCTTGAACTCGACACCGTCGAGCTCGTAGTCGGCCGAGAAAGTGCGCCCGTCGCCCGGCGCCGGGGTGAAGTAGCGCAGGAACTCCTCGGTAGCGGGGTTGAGGAGCGTGTCGCGCTCCTCACTCAGGCGAGTCCGCTCATCCGGGTTGAGGCCCAGCCATTCGAGGGAATGAGCGGTGAGTGCGGTGGTCGTGTCGAATCCACCGCCGATCAGGAGACTGAGGATACCCAGAAGTTCCATGTCGCTGGGCTTCTCGCCGAGAACCTCGACGTCTGCAATCGCATTGATCAGGCCCGGGCGAGGATTCTCCCGGATCTCGAGGAGGTTCATGAGCAGGTCGAGGCCCATCGCGCGGTGCATCTCACCGATGCGCGGGATGTCCGGGGAGTCCGGCGGGGTGTAGACGGCTGCGTGCACCGGCTCGTTGTAGATCACCCACTTCTCGATGGGAATGCCCATCATGGCCAGGGTCAGGACGGCAGGCACGACGTTGGCGAGATCGTCGACGAAATCGATCTTCCCGCTCTCGATCTTCTCGTCGATCGCTGCCCGAACGACCTCGTCGACGAAAGGGATCCACCGCTCGACAGCGGCGGGGGAGAGATAAGGGTTGAGAAGGGCCCGGAACTCGTGGTGTTCAGGGTCGTCCATCTCCAGGATTCCGCCTCGCACACCGGACGCGCGCTCCATGGTCGGAATCGCGATGCCCTTGTAACCCTTGCGCTCGTTGTGGAGGTCGTGGTCGTTGGATACGTCGGCCGACCGCGCGAGGTCGAAGACCTGTCGGCTACCCGCGGCGACCCAATGGCCACCGTGGGTGTCGGACCACGCCATCGGGCACTTCGACTGCATTTCCTCGGTGACGTCGAGGAAGCGATCCCGGTAGTCCGGGGCGTGCCGATCGAAATCGTATTTGGGGGACCTGTGGGTTGCGTCGGCAACTGGGTCGACACTCATGACTGTCCTCTCGGCAAATTCAGAGAATGGTGATCGCTTGCTCAGGACACGAGCGCACGGCCTCGCGCACGTTCTCCTCGAGATCTGCAGGGATTTCGGAGTCGATGGCCGTGGCGTGGCCGTCGATATCGCTCAGCTCGAAGACATCCGGTGCTGCCATTGCGCACAGCGTATGGCCCTGGCAGCGATCGGGGTCGACTCGCACCTTCATGATGTTCCTCCCGTTCGAATGGGGATTTGTTGATGGGCTGTACATTTCGGGGAGTCGGTCCCGGCCCGAGGGCGGGGTCCCGTCATCAGATGTGGTAGTCGTACCACTTGAGATAGCCGCCGCCGTCCACACGCATCTGCATGCCGGTGACGTACCGGGACTCGTCGGAGGCGAGGAAGAGCACCATGTTGCTGCTGTCTTCGGGTTCGATGAACGGAATGCGCATGGCCTGCTGTACGCCGAAAGCGGGCTCGGCATCCGCGCGGGTCGGGTGCTCGAGATCCGGACGGAACGACCGATACATCGGCTCACTCTGCAGCATGTCGGTGTTGCAGTTGGTGGGGTGCAGCACGTTTGCACGGACACCGGCAGGTGCGAGATGGGTGGCCAAGTCGTGGATGTACTGCGACAGGGCGCGCTTCGAGAACACGTAGGCGGCACCGCCGAGGTCCTTGCCCGGCTGGTCGACCTTCGACACATCCATGAGCGCGGCGGTCGAACCGGTTGCGATGATCGATGCGCCGTCACCGAGGTGCGGCAGCGCGGCCTGCACGGCGTTGATGGTGCCGACCAGGTTGGTATCGACCACGTCGGCCCACGCCTGTCGCTGAGGCTCGCCCTTCATGCCTGCGACACCGGCCTGTGCGACGACGATGTCGATCTTGCCCAGCTCATCGATGCCCTGCTGGACCGCTGCGCGCATCTGCGCGGCGTCGCGGACGTCGGCCTTGACCGTCACGATGCGACGGCCTTCCTTCTCGACGAGCCGAGCGGTCTCGTCGAGATCCTCCTGCGACGCCATCGGGTATCCGATGGTCGAGAAGTCCTCGCACCGATCGACGGCGATGATGTCCGCGCCTTCGGATGCGAGCTTGACTGCGTGGCTGCGGCCCTGGCCCCGCGCCGCGCCGGTGATGAATGCAACCTTGCCTTGTACGCGCCCCACTGTTCGTCCCTTTCGATCGAGTTCGTGGTGTTCATAGGCCCGGTGGTGGGCCGGCAGTGTCTACGTATTGCGCAGTGTCCACGTATTGCGTTTAAGTACTGAGGTTTACGTGTTTCGTCCGCCGTTGACGCCGAGGATCTGGCCGGTGATGTAACCGGCTTCTTCCGAGATCAGGAACGCACACGCTGCAGCGATGTCCTCCGGCCGGCCGGCCCGACGGACCGGTGTGCGCTGTATGTGGTCTTCGATGGTGCCGCCGAGGAGACCTTTGCTCTCGGAGCGCCGGAGCATCGGGGTGTCGACGAATCCGGGCGGCACCGCGTTGACGGTGATTCCCTCGGGCCCGTATTCGAGTGCGAGCGACTTCGTGAGCCCGTTGACGGCGGCCTTGGCCGACACGTACGCGGACATGAACTGCTGGCCCGACTGGGCGCTCGAGGAAGATATGTTCACGATGCGTCCCCAGCCGGCTTCGATCATGTCGGGGAGCGCGGCCTGTACGCAGTGGAACACGCCGCCGAGATTGACATCGACGACCTTCTGCCAGGTGGCGTAGTCGATGTTCTTGAATCGCTTGTACAGCTCGAGGCCGGCACCGTTGACGAGAATCGTCACGGGACCGAGCTCCTCGCGGACCTGCGCGAACGCTGCTGCGACCTGCTCCGGATCGGAGACGTCGACCTGGTACTCGAGCTCTCCACCCGATGGGTTGAGATCGAAGACTGCGACCTGATGGCCGTCTTTGCGCAGTCGTTCTGCGATGGCCTTGCCGATTCCTGAGCTTCCGCCGGTCACGACGGCTGTTTTCACGCCCACGGTTCATCTCCCACGATCGTGGTGCGGCGCATGAGGCGCTCGGAGGACGGGTCGTACGGGAGTGCACGGTGGAGCATGCCGGTGTTCTCCCACACGACGAGGTCGCCGACGGCCCATTCGTGCGAATAAGTGAAGCGTTCCTGTGTGGTCCACGTGAGGAGCTCGTCGAGGAGCTCGCGGCTCTCCTCTGGACTCATGCCGACGATGCGGTCGGCCGTTGCGCCGATCGCGAGTGATCGCCGGCCGTCGCGGCGGTCCCATACGAGTGAGGTCTCGTGTTCGGGCAGCCGGCGCCATCCCGCAATCTGTTCGTCTGTCGGGTCCGGATTCACCAGGCGTTGCGCGGCCTCGAAGCTATGGACGACCCGAAGGCCCTCGTAACGCTTCTTCTCGTGGTCGGGCAGATTCTCGTATGCGGCGTAGGTGCTGGCGAATTCGGTTCCGCCGCCGACCATCGCCACGTGGCGTGCCGTGAGTGTCGTGGCCTTCGCCGGTACGTCGTTGGTGGTGTCGTCGATGTGCCAGCAGAACGTTCCCCTGAGATAGTCAGCGGACGGCGTCTTCGCGGGATCCAGTGAGACGGTGAAGATCTCCTGGCCCGGGGCAGGCTGTACGACCTCCCCGAGCCGACGACTGAAGGCCAACTGTGCTTCGTCGTCGAGGTTCAGGCCGCGGATGAGCAGCACCCCCCGCCATTTGAGTGCCTCGAGAAGTTGGGCCGCGACCGTGTCGTCGTTGATGTTGCTGCTGTCGAGGCCCGTGACTTCCACACCGAGCGACGGACTGAGTGCTGTTGTCTCAATCACAAGAATCTCCCTTCCGGATGCGAGAACCATACTCTCGTTCGATTCAGGGTTGCAAGACCGGATTTGTCCGGGTCTTGCAGGCGGCACCCTAGTTCATTTCCGTGGCGTGAATCACGTTCTGGGGTAGGCGTGAGCCGGTTGACTTGGTACAGTCGCGTCCAACAGATCTCTGATTCTCAGATGCGAGAATAATATTTCCACCAGTGTGAGGAGACGGAATGTCACCGCAGGACAACGGGTCGACTGCAGTAGTCGACGGCGCTACATCGACGGGCGTGACGAAACCCCTGCTCATCGACGGCGAACTGGTCATGCTCGACAAGACCTTCCCGTCCTACAATCCTGCGACCGGTGAGCTGTTCGGTCACGCTCCGGACGCCGGAGTGGACGAAGCAGAAGCTGCGGTCGCCGCTGCTCGCCGCGCATTCGATACCACCACCTGGGCAACCGACGCCGAGTTCCGTGCCAACTGTCTGGACCAGCTGTACCAGGCGCTGCAGGACAACAAGGAAGAGCTGCGCGAGCTGCTGATGGGCGAAGTCGGTGCCACCCGCGTGCTCACTCACGGCAATCAGCTCGAAGCGCCGATCGAGATCGTCAAGTACTACGCCGACCTGCTGCGGACCTACCCGTTGACCGAGACGCTCGGTGAGATCGAGATCCGCGGACAGCAGCACCGCCGGTGGATCGACAAGGAAGCGGCCGGTGTCGTTGCCGCGATCACCGCGTACAACTACCCCGTCCAGCTCGCGATGGCCAAGCTGGCACCCGCACTCGCCGCAGGTTGCACGGTCGTCCTCAAGGGCGCACCCGACACCCCGCTCGTCACCAATGCCCTCGGCGAGATCATCAAGGAACACACCGATATCCCAGCGGGCGTGGTCAACGTCCTGTCGTCGTCGGGTATCCCCGTCGGCGAGGTCATGACCACGCATCCGGAGGTGGACGTCGTCACGTTCACCGGCTCCACCCCGGTCGGTGCGCAGATCATGGCGGCTGCCGCGGCCACGATGAAGAAGGTCTTCACCGAGCTCGGCGGCAAGTCCGCTCTGATCGTGCTCGACGACGCAGATCTCGACATGGTCGCGCAGTTCGCCGCCTTCAGCATCTGCTCCCATGCCGGCCAGGGTTGCGCGTTGACCACCCGACTTGTCGTGCCGCGCGAGAAGCACGACGAGATCGTGGCGCGCGTCGCGGGGTTCATGGCCAACGTGCCGTTCGGCGATCCGACGAACCCCAAGATGTACATGGGGCCGCTCATCAGCGCGAAGCAACGCGACAAGGTCGACGGACTCGTGCAGCGCGCGATCGAGGCCGGCGCCACACTGGCAACCGGCGGCAAGGCCGTCGAGCCCGGCTACTTCTACGAGCCGACGCTTCTCGCCAACGTCGACCCGTCGAGCGAGATCGCCCAGGAAGAGGCGTTCGGCCCTGTTCTCGCGGTGATTCCGCACGATGGCGACGACGATGCCGTCCGGATCGCCAACGATTCGAAGTACGGACTGTCCGGCGGTGTGCTCACCGCCGACGACGAGCGCGGCATCGCGATCGGACGTCGCATCCGCACCGGTACCTTCAGCATCAACGGCGGCAACTACTTCACCCCCGACATGCCCTTCGGCGGATACAAGCAGTCGGGTATCGGTCGCGAGATGAGTGCGCACGGTTTGGAGGAGTTCCTCGAGACCAAGGCCTACGCAGCCGTGGTGAAGGCATGAAGCCCCTGGACGGGGTCCGCATCCTCGAGGTCGCGATGTACGGGTTCGTTCCCTCGGCGGGTGCAGTGCTCGCCGAGTGGGGCGCCGACGTCATCAAAGTCGAACACGCGGTCACCGGCGATCCGCAGCGTGGCCTTCGCCAGATCGGCCACATGCGCGTCGAGGGCGATCCGAATCCGAATGTCGAACATGCGAATCGGGGAAAGCGCAGCATCGGCGTGGATATGAGTACGCCCGAGGGCAAGGAACTCCTCCACGACCTCGCGCGCAACTGCGACGTGTTCCTGACGAGTTTCCTCCCACAGGCCCGGACGAAGTTCGGTATCGACGTCGACGATATTCGAGCCGTGAACCCGAAGGTGATCTACGCCCGCGGGAGCGCGCTCGGTCCTCGTGGCGAAGAGTCCGACAAGGGCGGCTACGACATGACCGCCTTCTGGGCGCGAGGCGGAATCGCTGCGACGCTCACCCCGCCCGGGACCGAAGGCATGATCACTCCGCCGGGGCCTGCCTTCGGCGACACCATCTCCGGTACCAACCTCGCGGGCGGAATTGCTGCGGCATTGTTCAAGCGCGAACGTACCGGTGAGCCGTCCATCGTCGACGTGTCGCTGCTCAGCAGTGGCGTGTGGGCGATGGGGCATGGGATCGCGTTGTCGGTGCACATGAACGATCACATGGTGGCTCCGGTGCCCGGCGGACACGGCGCGGTCACCAACCCTCTGTCCGGGTTGTACGAGACTGCGGACGGACGCTTCCTGTCGTTCGTGATGCTGCAGCCGATGAAGTACTGGGCCGAGGTGTGCACCCTCATCGAGCGTCCCGAGTTGATCGACGATCCCCGATTCGCCGATTCGGAACAGATTGCCGCCCACACGGCCGAAGCCGTCGAACTCCTTCGTGAGGCCATCCGCACCCGCACGCTCCCCGAGTGGACCGAGCGTTTCGGAAGTCTTTCCGGCCCGTGGGCGCCCGTGCAGGACTCTCTGCAGGTCGCGAGCGACCCGCAGGTCCGGGCGAACGAGTACATCGTGAAGGCGGGTGAACTCGAGCTGGTCAGCAATCCCGTCCAGTTCGACGTCTCCGCACCCACCACCGCAGCGGCACCTGAATTCGCCGCTCAGACAGAGGAAGTCCTGCTCGAGCTCGGACTCGACTGGGAGCGGATCATCGCCCTCAAGACAGCGGGCGCAGTCACCTGATCTACCGGGAGTCCCCATGCCATACATCGCTTCGATCGGTACGTACCTGCCATGCTGGGGTACTTCCGACTCTCGGGTACCGGGAGATGACGAGGACGCGATCACGCTTGCTGTCGAAGCAGGTCGCGCCGCACTCGAATCCGGAGGATCGGTCGAGTACGTCGTGCTCGTGAGCCGCGATCTGCCGCTCACGGAGAGCAGCAATGCCGCGGTGCTCCTCGCCGGGCTCGGGCTCGATCCGGAGCTCGAAGTCATCGAGCGATTGGGTGGGGCTCCCGCGACTCTCGACGCACTCGGTTCGGCGAGACCCAGAACGCTTGTGATCGGGGTCGACATCGACGCTGCCGGCGCGGCGGCTGCGCTCACTGCAGAACGTGGATTGCAGGTGCGTACCGCCGCGCGGGTCTCGCGGAGCCTGCCGGTTCGGACACGGAACAGCTCTGGAGACGTACACGACTACGGTGATCCGCGACTGCTCAAGAAGCGCGGCTATCTCGCGTCTCTCGCGACGGCGTGGGTGGACACGCCCGTGGTCGTGGCAGGTGTGGGTCGCAAGGACGCAGAACTGCTCGCCGGTGATCCGGTGAAGCTTCCCACGACCGGCGCGAGTGCCAGTCTGTTCGCGTTGGCGGCCATGGCCGAAGCAGGGACGGTCGGCCCACTGGTAGGGATCGAGCAGGCGAGTCTGTCCGGGATCACGGTCGCGGACGGTTCGGCTTCGGTCCTTCGCCGCGAGCCGACCGCGCAGCCATTGCCTGAATCCGGCCACCTCGCAACCGGCGACATCCCCATCTCCCTTGCCGCCTACGAGCGGGCCTTCGAAGCGAAGGTGCGCTGGGAGGCAGGGAAGTTCTCCGACAGCGACGAACTGGATTTCCCTCCCCGATACCGGGTGGACGGCGATGGAACATTGAAGACGGACTACACCTTCGTCGAACTTCCTCGCACCGGCACCGTGTACACCGAAGTGACCGTGCACGCCCCGGTGCCCGGGCTGAAGACGCCGTACACACTCGTGATCGTCGAACTCGATGACGTGGGTGTGCGGGCGCTGGTGCGGGTCACCGGTGTCGAGGCAGGCACCGTCGATATCGGTGACCGAGGCCGACTGGTGCTCAGGCGCGTGGCCGTCCGCTCGGGTGTGCCCGACTACGGCTATGCATTCGAGCCCGACACCGCGGGTGCGGTCGGTACAGGAACGGAGGATGCGGCATGAGGAACGTAGCGATTGTCGGTGCGGGAATGACGCCGTTCGCGGAGCATTTCGCATTGGGCATCAGAGACCTTCTGCCGATGGCGTTCTCCGAGTGTGCGGCGAGCATCGACAAAGGACTCGATCTCTCGGACCTGCAAGCCGCCTGGTTCGGCTCGATGGGTACCACCGACGGCTTCCCATCGGGGATCCTCGCCGACACTCTGGGCCTACGCGACATCCCCGTGACCCGAGTCGAGAACTCGTGTGCCACGGGGCACGACGCGATTCGAAATGCCATGTTCGGCATCGCATCCGGAGCCTACGACGTTGCTCTCGTGGTGGGAGCCGACAAGCTCCGAGAAACGGCGTCGAAGGGGATGCTGTGGGAGTGGGAGGCCATGTCCCGGGACATGGCGTGGGACTACCCACTCGGGCTCGCACAGGCGGGATTTGCGTTGCACGTGCGCAGATACCTGCACGAATCGCCGACGACCCGTGAACACATGGCGATGGTGGCCGTCAAGAACCATCACAATGCGATGAGCAATCCCAAGGCGTGCCGACGATTCGAGCTCACGGTCGAAGAGGCGCTCGCAGCGGACACCGTCGTCACGCCCTTCGGGGTCTACGACTGCGCACCGCAGAGTGATGGTGCTGCCGCGGTGGTCCTTGTCGCCGAGGACGTGGTTGACAGGTTCACCGATCGTCCGGTCTGGATACGTGGAAGTGGCGTCGGACTCGATTCCGTTATGCATCAGCACAAGCGAGACATGACCTCTTTCCCTGCGACAGTGCGCGCGGCGAAGCAGGCGTTTGCGATGGCCGGGATGACTCCATCCGACATCGACGTGGCGGAGGTACATGATTACTTCACGGGCATCGAGCTGATCAGTTACGAGGATCTCGGCTTCGTCGAGAAGTTCGAGGCGTTCAAGCTCATCGAGTCCGGCGGCGCGGGTGTCGGAGGAACCCTGCCGGTGAATCCAAGCGGGGGGCTCAACACCAAGGGGCACCCGCCCGGCGCCACCGGAGTGGCCCAGTGCGTAGAGCTGTTCGAGCAACTGCGTGGCGATGCAGCCAACCAGGTCGACGGAGCTCGGATCGGGCTGGCACACAATGTCGGGGGTCCCACGGCTGTTGCGGCCGTGACGATTCTGGAGGCAGCAAGAGGCTGATGGCCTGCAACGGAAACCTGCGCACACGCATTGTGTGACGCGGGTTTTCGTCGCACTGTGGGCCCTTTCGTCATACCCGATCTGCCCGGATCGATGAATTGTTGCCGGGGTGCAAGATTGCCGTTCTGTAATTTGAATACATTGGTTCTTTTTTATGTGAACTGATATTGCCGTTGACGCGAGAAGGTCCTACTGTGGGAGCCGTCACAAGTACTTCGTCTCTTGTTCTGGGCGGCACGATTCCTGTATCGCGATGAAAGTTGAGTTCGGATGATTTCCACGGTTTCCAAACGAGTGGGGCGCAGTCTCCTGGTTGTCCTGCTGGTGACGATTGCGGTCGTTGCCCTGCTCAGTTTCGCACCGGGATCGGTTGCCCAGGTCATCCTGGGCGAGAACGCGACCCCCGAAGCGGTCGCGAAGATGAATTCCGAACTCGGCCTGGACGAACCCTTCTGGGTGCGGTACATCGACTGGCTCGGCAACGCCGTCCGCGGCGATCTCGGAACCTCTCCGCTCACCGGCCAATCAGTGAGCGAGGCAATCGTCGAGCGCCTCCCCGTCACGCTGCAGCTCGCGGCCATGGGCCTGATCATCGCGCTGCTCGTGTCCCTCGTGATGGGTATCGTCTCGGCATCGCGCCCGGGTAGCAAGGTCGACCGCGGTATCAACGCCCTGTCTGCCGTCTTCCTCTCGGTGCCTGCCTTCATCGCCGGCCCGGTGCTGATCTACTACTTCGCTATCCAGCTGCAGATCTTCCCGGTGATGGGCTGGTCGCGAATCAGCGAAGGTCTCGGCGACAACCTGCGCGGTGCAATTCTCCCCGCGATCGCGATTGCGCTCACGGAGATCGCCGCATTCCATCGGCTGTTGCGAACCGACCTCATCGGCACCCTTCGCGAAGACTTCGTGGCCTCGGCGAGAGCCAAGGGGATGCCGTCCTGGTACGTGATGATGCGGCACGCGCTGCGACCCTCGTCGTTCTCACTCATCACGGTCGCAGGCATCAACCTCGGTCGCCTGATCGGTGGCACCGTAATCGTCGAAACACTCTTCGGTCTACCGGGGCTGGGCCAGCTGGTTGCCTCGTCGATCACGTCACGTGACGTAATCATGGTTCAGGGGATCGTCGTCTTCATCGCGGTCGTGTACGTCGGTATCAACACCCTCGTCGACCTCAGCTACCAAGTCATCGACCCGCGGGTCAGGAAGGTGGTCGGAGCATGACGCAGGTCGCGCTCGAGAAGCGCGGGGACGATGTCTCCGCAGGAAAGAGCGCCGCGACGTTACCCGACGTCCCGGCCGTCAAGAAGCAGCGTTCGATCCTGGTCTACCTGTCCATCGTCTGGCTGGTGGTCATCATCGGCGCGGCGATCCTCGCGGGCGTGCTTCCCATCGCGCCGTACGATGTCCCGATCGGATCGCCCCGCCAGCCACCGTCGTTCGAATCCCTCGACATGCTTATGGGAACCGACACGCTCGGACGATCGATGCTCTCGCGCATCATCTACGGCGCGCAGGTCTCGCTGGTCATCGGTGCCGTCGCCGGATTGACCGGCTTCGTGATCGGCTCCTTCTTCGGCCTGATCTCGGGCTACTTCGGTAAGAAGCTCGACTCCGTGATCACCCTGATCACCGATGCCATGCTTGCGTTCCCCCCGCTGATCCTGCTCCTCGCGCTTGCTTCGATCCTGACCCCGAGCGTGCCGACCATGTTGCTCGGCCTGGGATTGATGGCTGTTCCATCGTTCATCAGGTTGTCCCGCGCAAACACGCTCGCATGGTCCTCGCGCGAATTCGTAAGGGCCGCCAAGAACATGGGAGCCGGGAACGGCCGCATACTGTTCCGGGAGATCATGCCCAACGTGATTGCGCCCCTGGCCTCCTACCTACCCATCGTGATGGCGGCACTCATCGTCGCCGAGGGCTCCCTGAGCTTCCTCGGTCTCGGTATTCCGCCGCCGCAGCCCAGCTGGGGCGGGATGATCAACGACGGCAAGGACGCGCTGTCCACCTCCCCGCACCTGGTGATGGTCCCCTCACTCGTCATTTTCCTCACGGTGTTCGGCCTCAACCAGGTAGGCGATCACCTCCGCACGAAGTACGACCGCACGCTGCACGACTGAACACGTTCAGCGCGCACCGGTCGTAGTCCTGAAGCACATGAAAGTATGAGGTCGAGAATGATCCGACACAGACGTATGGTGGTTGCGTTCGCAGCCGCCTGCTCCGCGGCACTGGTTCTGGGTGCATGCGGCTCCGGAGGAGATTCCGGGTCTGCCAGCAATTCGACTGCGGCCACAGTGGAGGCCGGCGATCCCGTCGCGGGTGGCACTGCACGCATCCTGCAGATGGGTGAACCGCGGTCGCTCGACCCCGCGCAGCTATCCAACACGTGGGCACACCAGCCGCTTCTCGGCAACGCGCTCTACGGCACGTTGATGGTCACGAACAACGACACGTTCGAACTCGAATACAAGATGGCCACCGATTTCTCGAGTGAAGACGGTGGCAAGACATTCACTCTCACTCTGCAGCCCGACCTGGTCTTCAGCGACGGCACTCCACTCGATGCCGCCGCAGTGAAATACAACTGGGACCGGCTCAAGGATCCGGCGCTGGGATCCACGACCATTCGCCAGGCGGTGGAAGTGGAGTCCACCGAGGTGGTCGATCCGGTGACGCTGCGCGTGACAATGGTCGAGCCGAACCCGCAGTTCGGGCAGGCCATCGTTGCCGGTGCCCTCAACTGGGTCGCCGCCCCGGCTGCGCTCGAGCAGGGACGTGAAGCATTCGACCAGAACCCGATCGGTGCCGGCCCGTTCACCCTGGTCAATTGGGCTCGCCAGGATGTGGTGGAGCTCGAGAAGAATCCTGAGTACTGGGATGCGCCCAAGCCCTACCTGGACAGGCTCGAAGTACGAACGGTGGCCGATGCCAGCCAGCGGTCCAACACGATGACAACCGGTGGCGCCGACCTGACCGCGGAGACGAGCTGGACCAACGTCAACAAAGCCGAAGCTGCGGGCCTCCAGTACGTCGTGACCTCCACCGGTGGCGGCCAATTCGCGGGCATGAACCAACGTCGTGCGCCGTTCGACGACGAACGCGCGCGGCGTGCGGTATCCCTCGCTGTGGACCTCGAAGCTGTCAACACCGTCGTATACAACGGTGAGGGCGATGTGCCCACCACCTTCTTCCCGGAGGATTCGCCGTACTACGCGGACATCCCGCTCGGCGAGACCAACACCGAAGAGGCACAGCGCCTGTTCGACGAGCTCGCTGCGGAAGGGAAGCCGGTCAAGTTCACCTTCTTGTCGTACCCGACAACTGAGAGTCGTGTCCTCGGAGAAGCGGTCCAGGCACAGCTCAGTGCCTTCGAGAATGTGGAGATGAATGTCGAGGTCACCGACTTCGCAGCTGTGACAGCGCGAGCGGGTGCGCGCGACTTCGACATGCTCATCTCGTCGGCCGTCACCCAGGATCCCGACTACGCCTTGTCGATGGCGTTCACGTCGGACTCCACAGGAAACTTCATGGGCGTCAACAATCCTGAACTGGATGCAGCGCTGGAGCGCGGCAGGTTCGGCGCAACCCAGGAGGAGCGTAAGGCTGCATACGACGAGGTGCAGCAGATCCTCGCCGACACCGCTGTGGGTCTTTGGTACACCAGAGCGCTGCCGTCGGTGACGTTCAGCGAGGAGACGCACGGAGTGCAGCTTTTCAGCCTCGGGGCCGCACTGCCCGAAGAGCTCTGGATCAGTAGTAACTAGCCGACACGACTGAAAGGGCCGGCTCACCGTGAATGCTCAGCCGCTTCTCGAAGTGAGAAATCTACGTGCCTACATCGGCACGCCGCGAGGCACCGTCCGCGCTGTGGACGATGTATCGCTGACCCTGGACTCCGGACAGGCGCTGGGTATCGTCGGTGAGTCCGGCTCCGGCAAGTCGGTCATGGCCCGCGCCATCATGGGTCTGATGCCGCCACGGTCGGGTCGCTCAGGGGAGGTCACCTTCCAGGGACGCGATCTGCTCTCCTTGAGCAAGAAGGAGAACCTGGAGGTCTGGGGAAAGCAGATCGCCATGGTCTTCCAGGACCCCGGTCGTTCGCTCAATCCAGTTGTGCGGGTAGAACGTCAGCTCACCGAAGGCATGCTACGGCACCTCGGAGTGAGCAAGTCCGAAGCCCACGACCGCGCGCTGAAACTCCTGGACGAAGTCGGTGTACCCGATCCGGAGCGGAGACTGCGCAACTATCCGCACGAGATGTCCGGTGGCATGCGCCAGCGTGTGATGCTCGCGATCGCCCTGGCATGTGAGCCGGACCTTCTGATCGCGGACGAGCCGACCACAGCTCTGGACGTGACGGTGCAGCGTCAGATCCTCGACCTGCTCCGGCGCGTGCAACGCGATAGGAACATGGCGATGATGCTCATCAGCCACGACCTCGCCGTCGTCGCCGGTCGCACCGACCGGGTGGCTGTCATGTACTCGGGCCGGCTCGCTGAGATCGGGTCCACCCGAGAAGTGTTCGACGCGCCGATGCATCGCTACACCCATGCGCTCCTGGGCGCGACACCCTCGATCGATCACGAGCGGCATTCTCCTCTGCGCCTGATCGAAGGGTCGCTTCCCGACCCGATCTCGCCCCCTGAGGGGTGCAGGTTCGCCCCTCGCTGCTCGCACGCGGAGGACGCATGCTCGGCTGCGCCGATCGAGCTCGAATCATTCGGCGTCGATCACGACGTCGCGTGCACGAACCCCGTCAAGGTTCCGGTGGGGTCTGTAACCGGAGGTGAATCACATGGCAGGTAGTGGTACCGCGCATCTGCGCGGAGATGAAGCTTTGCTTTCGGTGCAGGACCTCGTCGTCGAGTACCCGTCGAAGGCCGGCACGGTGCAGGCGGTGTCGAAGATCAGCTTTGATCTGCTTCCCGGCGAAACGCTGGGAATCGTCGGCGAATCCGGGTGCGGTAAGTCGACCACCGGCCGTGCGGTTCTCCGCCTCGACCGGGTGACGGCAGGCCGGATCCGGTTCGGTGAGGAGTGGATCGAGGACGTGAGCGAGAAGCACATGCGCTCGCTGCGGCGCGACATGCAGATGATCTTCCAGGACCCGGTGTCGTCCCTCAATCCGCGTCGCGCGGTCAAGGACATAGTCGTCGAAGGCCTGACGGTTGCCGGCGCGGATGCCGAGGAGCGCGGGAAGAAGTCTGCGTCGATGCTCGAGCAGGTGGGACTTCCGGGCGACCGGTTTGCTGAGATCCTTCCCCGGCAGCTGTCAGGTGGCCAGGCGCAGCGCGTCGCGATCGCACGTGCTCTCGCGCTCGGGCCGCGCCTCCTGATCTGCGACGAGCCGGTCTCGGCGCTGGACGTATCGGTCCAGGCACAGATCCTCAACCTCATCGAAGAACTCAAGGCGGAGTTCGACCTGACGGTAGTGTTCATTGCCCACGATCTCGGTGTGGTTCGCACTGTCAGCGACAACGTGATGGTGATGTATTTGGGCAAGGTCTGCGAGTTCGGTGACTCCATCGAGCTCTACGACGATCCCGCGCATCCCTACACTCGCGCACTGCTGGACTCGGTTCCATTGACCGATCCCGACAAGGCTTTCGCGGGGCCGGCGCTGGCCGGTGATGTGCCCTCGCCGCTGTCCCCGCCGACGGGGTGCCGCTTCCGGACACGGTGCCCGCACGCACAGGACCGATGCGAGAAGGAAGAACCGGAAATGCGGGAAGTGCGTCCGGGACAGTACGCTGCGTGCCATTTCCCGCTGCCCTCCGTCGTGGGACGCAAGAACCTGTTCGAGATCGAGACGATCGACCTCGAGGAAGCCGAGGCGTCGTAGGCGGCGTGCCGGTGGAGAGCACTGCATCGAAGGGTGGTGCAGTGTCGGACGGTGGAGCCGGTCCGACCATCTGGGTGCTGGTCTTCGCCGGCACGGTCACGACCCTCATGTCGACGCTGGTGGTGCCCCTTCTGGGCGAACTGCCGACGATTCTCGGGACCGGTCCGTCCAATGCGTCCTGGGTCGTGACGGTGACATTGCTGTCCGGCGCGATCGCGACTCCGGTGACCGGCCGACTCGGCGATATGTACGGGTCGCGCCGGATACTCCTGCTGTGCACAATTCCTCTGATTATCGGGTCGTTCGTGTGTGCGATGTCGTCCACCCTCGGCCCGATGCTCGTGGGCCGCGCGCTGCAGGGCGCCGGTTTCGGAGTGGTCCCGTTGGGAATCAGCGCGCTACGCGCTGCGGTCCCACCGGAACGCCTCGGTTCGTCGATCGCCATGATGAGCGCATCACTCGGGGTCGGTGGTGCCCTGGGACTGCCTCTCGCCGGGATCATCATTCAGACCATGAGCTGGCGAATGATGTTCTGGGGAGTGGGAATTCTGAGCATCCTGGTTGCAGTTCTCATCGTGTGGATAGTCCCGGCCACTCCGGTCTACGGGGCTCGCGGCCATTTCGACGTGTTCGGGGCCGTGGGCGTTTCCATGGCGTTGGTGTGCCTTCTGCTGCCGGTATCCAAGGGTGGTGACTGGGGGTGGGCGAGCCCGATCACCATCGGATTGTTCGCGTCGGCGGTCGTCATGTTCGTCGTATGGGGATGGTGGGAGTTGCGAACCCGGCATCCCCTGATCAATCTGCGAATATCGGTGGGGCGACCTGTCCTGGTGACCAACGCGGTCACGATCCTGATCGGCTTCTCCATGTATTTCCAAGCGCTGCTCGTTCCGCAGATGCGGCAGCTTCCCGAAACCACCGGATACGGACTGGGACAGTCGATGATCGTGATGGGACTGTGGAGTGCCCCCGCAGGCCTGGTGATGATGGCCGTTGCACCGCTCGGGGCCCGCCTGACGACGGCGCGTGGACCCCGGAGTACGTTGCTAGCAGGATGTCTCATGATGGCGGTTGCCTATGGCTGTTCGGTATTCGCGATGAGCAACACCTGGGGGCTGTTACTGATCACCTGCGGCGTTGCCGCGGGAATCGGGTTCGCCTACGGTGCAATACCGACACTGATCATGGGCGCGGTGCCTCAGTCCGAAATATCGTCGGCGAACAGCGTCAACACACTGCTGCGTTCTGTGGGTGGTACCGCGTCCGCTGCTGTCGCCGGTGTGGTGGTGGCCCAGATGAGCGTCGCGTTCGCGGGGAAGATCATCCCCAGCGAACAGGGATTCTTGACCGGGCTGATGATCGGTGCCGTCACCGCGCTGGTCGCGGCGGCAGTGACCCTCGCTATCCGCGTCCGATATTCGGACGACACGAACCCGGATGACGTAATGAGTACGGCTCGATGATGAGGAACGAGGATTGATGACCAGCCAACGACGAGGTACCGCAATCGCGATGTCCGACGACGAACGCGACGAGTTCCTGCAGAATCAGCCGGTGTGCCGGGTTGCGACCCTCGGCTCGGGTGGACCACACCTGAGCGCACTCTGGTACGTCTGGGACGGAAAGGCGTTGTGGCTCAACTCCCTGGTCCGTAGCCAACGCTGGACCGACATCGATCGCGATGCACGGCTTGCCGTGATCGTCGATGACGGGGGCTCCGACTTCATGAGCCTTCGAGGTGTCGAACTACGCGGACGCGCAGTGATGGTCGGTGAAGTGCCGCGTCGCGGAAATGATGTCGACGAACTTGCCGAACCCGAAAGGCTTTTCGCGGACAAGTATGCCGGCGGGCGAGGTTTCTCCTACGACGGGCGGCATGCGTGGCTGAAGCTCGTGCCGACGAAGCTCGTGAGTTGGGATTTCGGCAAGATGCGCAAGTAAGGCCGGGTGAGCGTTGCTCCGGCGTGGCGGTGCGCTACCGGAGGCGAGACTGCGGTGTCGTACGGACCGTACCGGAGCAACGCGTCAGGCCGAGAGCTTGCTGAGTGGGTGCTGGGGCGAGACGAACTTCGCCCGGTCGCGGTCGGCGACCGACCGGATGTCGATAGCACCGATCCGCTCGTCGCAGACCTTGACGAGTTGGTCGAGGATCTCCGGGTCGAGCCGATTCCACCGGTCCCGTGTCAGAAGCACGCGTAACCGGTGGAAGAATTCCGTCGGGGTGATGCCGAATTCGACGAAGATGTCTTCGTCGGGACCGCCGTTCCAGTGCCTCCACTTCAAGGCGAAGGCCAGCATTGCAGCTTCGTCCCTCATCGTGCCTCCTCCTGTCGTGCGGTGGTGATTCGACCTACCGCAGTTGATCTTTCATGACTTTGCCGGTGGCGCCCAGTGGCAGTGCATCGAGGTACTCGACGTAACGGGGTGCCTTGAATCCCGCCATGCGATCGCGACTCCATGCGATCAGGTCGTCGGCAGGGACCGGATCGCTCGAGACGATGAATGCTTTGCCGACCTGACCGAGCCGGTCGTCGGGCACACCGATGACGGCGACCTGGTCGACCGCGGGATGTTCGAGCAGGAATCCTTCGATTTCGGCGGGGTAGGCGTTGAACCCCCCGACGATGAACATATCCTTCTTGCGGCCGACGATGCGGAGCCTGCCTTCGTCGTCGAGTGTGCCGAGGTCGCCGGTGTGCAGCCACCCGTCGTCGTCGATCGCCTCGGCGGTGCCCTGCGGATCGTCGAGGTAGCCCTGCATGACGTTGTAGCCGCGGATGAGCACTTCACTGTCGTCGGCGATGCGGACTTCGATTCCGTCGCAAGGTTTTCCGACGGTGGTGGCGATCTGTTCGAATGTGTCGCCGCGCCGCGACGCGGTTGCCGTCCCGCCTTCACTCAATCCGTAGCCGGTCATGATCGTCTCGAAGGGCAATTCGTTGCTGATGCGCCGGATGAGCTCGACGGGAATGTCGGCAGAGCCGGTGACGGCAGCGCGCAGAGACGAGAGATCATGTGAGGTAGGGGAGTTCAGCAGCGATTGGTAGAGAGTCGGGGGTCCGGGCAGCATCGTGACCTGCTCGCGCTCGACGAGTTCGAGCACCCGGTCGACGTCGAGTACGGGGATCGGCAGGATCGTGGCGCCGCGGATCATCGAGGCGATCAGTCCGGCCTTGTAACCGAACATGTGGAAGAACGGATTGACGATCATGTAGCGGTCGCCTCGGCGGAGATCGGCGAGATCGCACCATTCCGAGAACATCCGCAGGGTCTGCTGGTGGTTCATCATGACGCCCTTGGGGCGTCCTGTGGTGCCGGAGGTGTACATGATGTCGGCGATGTCGTCGCCGCGCACTGCTACTTCGAACGGTTCTCCGCTGGAAAGGAAATCGGATTTCAGGTCGAACACCGGGACGGGTTCGGTGACCGTGAAGTCCTGGCCGAGAAAGCCCTTCTCGACGAGTACGGCCTTCGCCCCGCTCCGGCGGATGATGTCGGCGGCCTCGTCCTCCCGGTACCGGGTGTTGATCGGGACGAGTATCCCGCCTGCGGTGAGGAGGCCGAACGCGGCGATCGCCCATTCGGCCGAGTTGGGACCCCAGATCGCTACTCGATCGCCTTTGCGGATGCCGATGTCGGCGAAAGCGCCTGCAGCGCGACGTATCCGGTCGGTGAGATCGGAGAAGGTGATCCGGAGGTCCCCGTCGACGACCGCTTCGGCATTGCCGAAGCGGTCGCCCGAACTCAGGACCATCTCGGGGATGGTCTGCCAGTTCATACCTTCAGGAGCCTCGCAAGGTTGCCACCCATGACCAGCTTCTGATCCTCGAAGGGGAGGTGCTGGATGTGATTGATGTAGGTGGTCGGCTCGGCCAGGCCTTCGGGGTGCGGGTAGTCGGATCCGAACAGCACGCGCTCCGCTCCGATAAGGGCGGTCAGCTTGCTGAAGTCCTCTTCCCAGAAGGGGCTGACGTGGATGCTCTTCTTGATGGCAGCGACCGGGTCCTGCATGCCGAAGCCCTCGGGCGCCTTCTTGAAGGTGTCTTCGAGGGTCTGGAGGACGTGCGGGAGCCAGGAGGCGCCGTTCTCGATGACCGCGATCCGCAGTTCGGGGAAGCGGAAGAGCGCGCCGTGGCACACCCAGGAGCAGACCGCGTCCTGAATCGGGCGCCACTCGCTGACCATGCGGAACGCGTTGGTCACGAACGGGAGCATCTCCGCGCCCGTGCCGTCCCACTCCTGGTTGTAGCGGGCGTAACCGCTGTCGGAGGAGTGCTGGGTGACCAGGACGTCGAGTTCGACGACACGCTTCCAGAACGGGTCGAACTCGGGGAGGGCGAACGACCGCGGCCCCTTGAATCCGGGCACCGGTGCGGGACGCACGAGAATGGCCTTCGCGCCACGCTCGACACACCACTCGAGCTCCTCGATCGCCTTCTCGACGATGGGGAGGCTGATGACGGGAACGGTAAAGATACGTTCCTTGTAGTTGAATCCCCAGGTCTCGTACAGCCACTGGTTGAGCGAGTGGACTACCGCGTGGATCAGGTCCGGATCGTCACGCATGCGCTCTTCGACGAGGCTGGCGAGCGTCGGGAACATCAGGGTGCGCTCGATCTGCAGCTCGTCCATCAGCTCGAGACGTGCGGCAGGCTCACGGAAGGCCGGGATCGACTTCATCGGCTTGCCGAAGATCTCCCGCTTGCTCTTGCCTTCGGGGTTGCCGTTCTTGAAGTAGTCCTCCATGGCGCCGGGTCGGGCGACGACCTCGAAGGTGGGGTTGGGGATGTACTCGCTGATCTGATTGCGGATCGCGATCTTGGTGCGGCCATCGACCTGAACGTACTTGATCGCACCCTTGTACTTGTCCGGGAGGAACTTCGTCAGCGCCTCTTCGGTCTCGTACAAGTGGTTGTCCGCATCGAACAGCTGGTACGGCAAGTCTTTCGCTGTCATCAGAAATGCTCCTTCTCTCGTTGTGAGAATACTATTCTCTTCCGATGCGTGCCGCAATATCCTTTCGAACCAAGAACTTCTGGATCTTGCCGCTTGCGGTGCGGGGGAAGTCTGTTACTTTGTGCAACTCCTCGGGCCACTTCTGCTTCGCGATGCCTGCCTGCGTGAAGTGGGCTCTGACGTCGTCGAGCGAGGGCAGCGCATGCCCCGAGTGCAGCCGAAGGACCGCCGCGGCGTGCTCGCCGAGGCGCTCATCGGGAGCGGATACGACCGCGGCTTCCGCGACCGAGGGCAGGGTGAGTAGAACCTCCTCGACCTCGAGGGCGCTGATGTTCTCGCCACCGCGGATGATGAAGTCGGCCTTGCGGTCGGTGATGGTGAGATAGCCGTCGTCGTCGAGCACTCCGATATCACCGGTGTGATACCAGCCCTCGTCGTCGAACGCCTTCGCGGTCAGCGCCGGGTCGGTGTAGCCGGCGCACAGGTCCGGTCCGCGGCTGAGGATCTCGCCCTCGTCGGTCAGCCGGATCTCCACGCCCGGCGTCGGGTTGCCGTCGGTGTAGAGCCGTTTGTCCTCAGGATCGGTCGACAGCGAGCTCGTGATCGACGGGTGCTCGGTGCTGCCGTATGCGCGGAAGACCGTGATGCCGTAGTCGGCAAGCCGCCGCGTCACCGCAGCCGGGACCGTGGATCCGCCGAGTCCCGCATATTTCATGAACGGAATGTGTCGCTCGGGTGCGAAGTGGGGATGGTCGACGAGGCTCGTCATGAAGTACGTGGCACCGCCGCCCACCACGAGCGCGTCGCTCTCCATGAGTTCGAGAGCACGCTGGGGGTTCCACACGTCCAGCAGATTGATCGGGCTGCCGTCGAGGATCGGGATGAGGAAGGCATTGACCATTCCGATGAAGTGGCCGACCGGCGCGGCCGTCAGCTGCTTGCCGCGGTCGGCAGGGTATCGCGCGGCGAGCTGCCGGGTTTCGCATCCGATGGTCCGGTGGGTGTGGATCACGCCCTTGGGGTTGCTCGTGGTGCCGGATGTGAACGCCAACAGGGCAGGACCGGCCGTATCGGCGGGCAGCACACCCTCGAACGGCTCGTCATCGAGCAGATCTTCGAACGAAGCCTGGCCCACGACACCGACGATCGGGATATCGGCGCAGAGATCGGGCTGGAACTCCATGTTGCCGAAGCGCTCCGCACTCACGAACGCCTTCGGTTTCGCCTCGCCCAGGATGTAGGACAACTCCTTGCGCCCGTAGAAGTGGACGATCGGCACAACCGCGGCACCGAGGAACGACGAGGCCCAGAACACCGCCGCGGCCTCCATCCAGTTGGGAAGCTGGAACGCGACCGTGTCGCCGGGGCCGACGCCGCGCTTGTGCAGTCCCGACGCGAGGCGCCGCGCCACGAGGTCGACGTCGGCGAACGTTCCCTCCCACGGGCGTACGTCGGAGAAGACCCGGAACTCGGCGTCAGGAGCGGATTTCAGGCCGCGAGCGAGGAGATCACCGAGTGTGTCGCGCGTCCACCACCCTTCCTTTTCGTAGCGTTCGACAAGTTCGGGTGGTATCTGCCGCATCTGCTGTGCTCCAGGTGGTTGCGGAGCGTGGTGCTCCGGAGTGGTCAGGAGCCGCCGCCGAGGTACACCGCGGCGTCGGCGGAGTTCCTGCCGGTCTTCACCGGCATACGAGCATGTTATTCTCCGTAAGCAAGAATTCCAATATCACCTGGGAGAATTACCCTATGGTCGAGCTCGAACTGGACGACGGATTGGCGGTCCTCACGATCGATCGTCCGCAGGCACGCAACGCGATCTCGCTCGAGACGATGGATCGGCTGGACGAAGCGCTCGACAAGGTGGGGGATGCTCGCGTCCTGGTCATCACCGGCGCGGGCGACCGCGCCTTCGTCTCCGGAGGCGACCTCAAAGAACTGGCCAAGCTGCGCACCCTGGAGCAGGCTGCGGACATGGCAAGGCGCATGCGGACGATCTGCGACAGGATCGCAGCCTTCCCGGGGCCCGTGGTCGCGGCGCTCAACGGTCATGCGCTCGGGGGCGGTGCGGAGTTCGCCGTAGCGGCCGACATCCGAATCGCTGCCGACGACATCAAGATCGGATTCAACCAGGTGTCGCTCGCGATCATGCCTGCGTGGGGAGGGGCCGAGCGCCTTGCCGCCCTCGTGGGTCGTGGTCGGGCGCTCATGCTCGCGGGTTCGGGAACGATCCTCGGCGCAGAGGAAGCTCGCCGTGTCGGTCTCGTCGATCAGGTGCTGCCTCGCGAATCGTTCGACGACGGTTGGCGCTCGCTGGCGCGCTCGCTCGTCAACGAGTCGTCCGGTTCGATCAAGCGCGTCATCAGCGGCGCGTCACCCGATGAGGCGATCGATGCGTTCGCCGAGTTGTGGGTCGCCGACGCTCATTGGGAAGCCGCCGACAAGGTGATGAACCGCGGAAAGTAACGGCTCGGCTCGTGAGGCCGCACACACTTTCGATGTCATGGATGAGGGTGGGTGGTGTTCCTGTGACTCATGTGGGGAAATTTCGGACATTTTGCTGACCGGAAACCGGGCGACGTCAAATCGACACGCCGCGGGTGATTGAGCAACACGTACTCTGTGATGGATTTGTAATCCTTTCGTTACCGAGAGGCCGCTCAGAGGAACGCTGTTTTGTCTTTCACTGCCCAGAACCATGCTTCGTCCGTTGCCTCCCGAGGCCGCCCCGCTGCCGTGCGCGTGGGGAGGTGGATATCGCTCGTACTCGTCACCGGGGCTGTGACGGCAGCCGGAACGACGGCTGCCCATGCCGACAACACGACGCCCCGCGCGCAGGCCGGGATCTCGTGGACCGGAAGCAGCGAGGCGCTGTCCACGGCGCCGCAGGTGCTCTCCGTTCCGGGAATCGACACGTCGAGCTACTCGGAGAAACTCCGCAAGGCCACCGAGCGGGAACAACAGCGCATCGCCGAGGCAGCAGCGGCACACCAGGCCGAACTGGATCGCATCGCGCGTGAGGCCGCGGAGCAGGCTGCACGCGAGGAAGCGGCGCGCCGACCCGCATCGGTGTTCCCTGCCGCGGGAATCTTCACCTCCGGCTACGGTGCCAGGTGGGGCACGAACCACAACGGTATCGACATCGCAGGCCCTATCGGAACGCCGATTCTCGCCGTCACCAACGGTCACGTGATCGAGACCGGCCCCGCATCGGGATTCGGGCTGTGGGTCCGAGTGCAGCAGGACGACGGCACCGTCGGTGTCTACGGCCACATCGACCGGTCGCTGGTCTCGGTCGGCCAGCCGGTCAGCGCCGGCGACCAGATCGCCACGATGGGAAATCGCGGGCAATCCACGGGGCCGCACCTGCACTACGAGGTTCACCTCGCCGACGGCACCAAGATCGACCCCGCTCCGTGGCTCATGCACCGCGGAATCCCGATCCCCGGCGCACATCTGTCCTGAGGCGCCTGCTCCACGATTACGGCCCCGCACACCCGGCCGGGTGTGCGGGGCCGCGATCGTTCGATCACCAGATCTTCACGCGCTCCTCGGGTTCGAGGTAGAGCCCGTCGCCCGGCTTCACGTCGAACGCAGAGTGGAACGCATCGATGTTGCGCACGACACCGTTGCACCGGAACTCGGGCGGGGAGTGCGGGTCGACAGCGAGCCGGCGCGTCGCTTCCTCGTCGCGCACCTTCGTGCGCCACACCTGTGCCCACCCGAAGAACACCCGTTGCAGACCGGTCAGTCCGTCGAGGATCGGCGGTTCCTTCTCCCCGACGGCAATCTCGTAGGCCTTCAAGGCAATCGACAGTCCGCCCAGATCGCCGATGTTCTCACCGATGGTGAAGCTGCCGTTGACGTGCTTGCCGGGAAGCGCCTTCGGTTCGAACTCGTCGTACTGGGCGATGAGAGCGGCAGTGCGCTTGCCGAATTCGGTGCGGTCCGAGTCGGTCCACCAGTTCTCGAGGTTGCCGTCGCCGTCGTACTTGGCGCCCTGATCGTCGAAGCCGTGACCGATTTCGTGCCCGATCACCGCGCCGATCCCGCCGTAGTTCGCGGCGTCGTCGGCATGCAGATCGAAGAACGGTGGCTGCAGAATCGCCGCGGGAAAGACGATCTCGTTCATGCCCGGGTTGTAGTAGGCGTTGACAGTCTGGGGAGTCATGAACCACTCGTCCCGGTCGACGGGGCCGCCGAGCTTGGCGAGTTCGTGGTCGTACTCGGCGGAGTAACCGCTGCGGTAGTTGCCGACCAGGTCGTTCGGGGTGATCGTGACCGCCGAGTAGTCCCGCCACTTGTCGGGATAGCCGACCTTCGGGGTGAACTTCTCGAGCTTACGGAGCGCCGCCTGACGGGTCTCCGGGCTCATCCACTCCAGATCGGTGATGCTCTGCCGGTACGCCTCGGTGAGGTTCTCGACGAGCACCTGCATCCGGGTCTTCGCCTCGGCCGGGAAATGGCGTTCGACGTAGAGCTTCCCGACGGCCTCACCGAGAAGGTCCTGCACGAGCGACACGCCGCGCTTCCAGCGTTCGCGAATCTCCTCGGCGCCCGTGAGAGTGCGGCCGTAGAACGCGAAATTCTCGTCGACGAACGCGTCGGTCAGATACGGGGCACGCGCACGCAAGATCCGCCACGACGCCCACGCCTTCCAATCCTCGAGCGACTCGCTCGACCACACCTGCGCGAACACTTCGAGGAAGCTCGGCTGCCGCACCACCATCTCGGCCCACTGCTGTGCGGTCGCCCCCGTCGCGGCAATCCAGCCGGACCAGTCGAAATCGGGGAGGTCGGCGAGCACCGAGTCGAGGGTGACGAGGTTGTACGTCAGGTCGGCATCGCGACGCTTGACGACGTCCCAATGCCCCGCGGCCAACTTCGACTCGAGCGCGAGCACACGCTGTGGATCGTGGTCGATGCGTGCGAGCGCGAACATTCTGCCGATATGCGCGACATACTCGTCGCGGATCTCGGCGTACTGGTCCTCGCGGTAGTACGACTCGTCGGGCAGCCCGATGCCGCCCTGTGCGACATGCATCAGGTAACGCTGGGAGTTCTTCGAATCAGTATCGACGTAATGCCCGAACGCGCCGCCCACCCCCACTCGCTGCAACTGTCCGAGAACGGACGCGAGTGCGGTGCGGTCGGAGGCGTCCGCGACAGACGACAGTTCGCCGGCGATCGGCCCGAGCCCGGCGGCCTCGATCGTGTCGGTGTCCATGTAACTGGTGAACAGGTCGCCGATCTTCTGTGCATCGGTTCCAGGTGCGGCGTCCGACTCGGCTGCCTCCCCGATGATCGTTCGCACATCCACCTCGGCCTTGTCGGCGAGGGTGCGGAAGGCGCCGTCGAGGGCGCGGTCGGCCGGGATCTCGTGTTCGGTGAGCCAACGGCCGTTGACGTGCTCGAACAGGTCGTCCTGGGCGCGTGTGCCCTCGTCGACGTGGTCGAGATCGATTCCGGATCGGGTCTCCGAGTGCGCAGTGGTCATACCAACCATCCTTACACCTCGTAACAGTCCGGACGCAGTAAGCGCTCCGACGCCGGAGAACGTGCGCACGTCGTCCGGGCGATCCCTACCATCGGGTCGGGAACCTACGGACAGGAGAAGAACACGGTGGCCAGCGGTGACGAACGGGCGTCGGCGTCGAACGCGACGGTGCGCACGGAAATGCTCGTCGACAAGCGATTCCTGCCCGTCGCAGACCTCTTCTTCCGGATGTTCGACAAACCCAGCCAGGGTGGCGGCGCGATCGCCGCGTACCTGCACGGTGAACCCGTACTCGATGTCTGGGCGGGGTGGGCCGACAAACAGCGGCGCTGGGCCGGCGACACGATCGCGCTGTCGTTCTCGACAGGTAAAGGTGTCGCCAGTACGGTGCTGCATCGACTCGCCGAACGTGGCCTGGTCTCGTACGACGCGCCGGTCGCGCAGTACTGGCCCGAATTCGGTGCGGCCGGAAAAGAGGCAATCACCGTCCGCGAACTCATGTCGCATCGCGCGGGTCTGCACAAGATCCGCGGGCTCGTTCCGGGACGATACGGTCTGCTCGACTCCGAGAAGGTCGCCGCTGCACTCGCGGCAGCGTCACCGGACGCGCGCAGGCGCACCGGCCCGGGCTACCACGCTGTGACCTACGGAAACCTCGTTGCGGAGGTCGCCGCGCGGGTCTCGGGCGTACCGTTCCAGGATCTCGTCGGGCAGGAGATCGCCGAGCCGCTCGGTGCAGAGGAGTTCGGAGCAGCGGAGTACTGGTACCGCGTGCCCCCCGAGCAGCGGCACCGCATCGCGCGAGTGTTCCCCAAGGTCAACTTTCTTCCTGCGCCGTGGGCGACCGCCAGCGCTGTGATGTCGCGGATGCCCGGCATCAAAGGCCTCGCCGAGGCCGGAATGGCCGAGGGGTTCGACGAGGTGATGCGCAGCCCCCGCGCCCACGACGCAGTGATGCCCGGCTGGAACGGAGTATTCACCGCACGCTCACTCGCCCGGATGTACGGTGCGCTCGCAAACGGGGGTGCCCTCGGCGGTGGCGACCACCGGCTGCTGAAAGACGAGACCGTCGAACAATTGCTCGAAACACAGACGCGTCGCCGCGACTACGTCCTCGGCTTCCGGCCCAACTGGCGGCTCGGCTACCACCCCGCTTGGGTCGCGGTGCGACAGCAACCGCTCAGGTCCATCGGGCATTACGGATTCGGAGGTTCCGGTGCGTTCGCCGATCCCGAGACCGGACTGTCGTTCGCCTTCGTGACCAACCGGCTGGGCAACGCGTACACCACGATCTCGGACGGACGGTTCCCGCGCCTCGGGGGCGCAGTGGTCACCGCTGCTCGGATGACCTAGCGAACAACTGCACGCTCGCGTACGCCCGAACGTACACGGTGCCGTCCTCGCCGGTCAGCAGCGTTTCCAGCGATGCGAGCCGCCGTCCGGCCCGCACCACGTCGGACCGCACCTGCACGGGCGGTCCCGGCACCGCGGGCGAGCGCAGGTAGTCGAGGGTGATCTGAAGCATCCGGTACTGGCCGCCTGCTTCGGTGAGGCTCTGTGCTGCGAGGCCGGTGACGCTCTCGGCGATCGAAAGAAGCACGCCGCCCTGGATCGAGCCGATGAAGTTGGTCATCCATTCGCTCGGCGTGACGGTGGCGCGCACCGCACCGCGTTCGACGGTGTGCACCCGGAGGTCGTGCATCCCGGCGAGCGGGCCTCTCGGCAGAGTGCCGGCAGCGATGCCGCTGACGACGTCGAGGCCGGACGTCGAGTCGAGGACATGTCCGTCGATCCACGGTTCGTACTCGTCCGGGGCGGTGGGGAACGGGTCGGCCGCCGAGCCGGCCCGGTCGGTGGGTGTGCGCCCGACCACGATGGTTCGTCCGGTCAGATGCAGGACGAGGTTGCCGTTCTCGTCGAGGATCTCTGCGGACGACAGACCGGAGGTGTCGTCGAAATGCATGCTGCGTCCGACACCGGAGACCTGTCCGGCGTGCGGGAACGGATTCGCGGTCGACGCCGTGAGCTGCGCGAGCACAGCCTGTGCGACGACACCGGTGGCGTGCTGACGGGCGACGCCGGCGGGAGCGGCTCCGACGATGTCGGACAACGCGCCGAACGCCGAGATCGTGACCTGTCCGCGGTGGTCGAAGAACTTGGGGCCGACCGTTTGCGTCACCGACACCGAGTCGGGTGACACGCTCACTCCGACCCCCGAGTACGTGGCCGGTCGGTCGATCGGGAACGTGGCGATTTCGAGCGTCATACCCAGATTCTCGCTCAGAGGCCGGTGGGCGGCTCAGCGGGACTCGTGCGCGAGGATCGCGGCCTGAATCCTCGACTGCAGATCCAGCTTGTGCAGAACCCGCGCGACATGCGTCTTGACGGTGGTTTCGCTCACCCCGAGGCGAGTGGCGATCTGCCTGTTCGACAGACCCTCAGCGATGAGGTCGAACACTTCGCGCTCGCGGCCGGTGAGAGTGTCGAGAGCGGGAAAAGGCGCGGGCGTGGGCTCGCGTACGGCAGCGAACGCGTCGATCACCGTTCTGGTGACCTCAGGCGCGAGCACCCCGTCGCCCGCATGGACCGAGCGGATCGCATGCAGGAGGGCATCGGCCGATGCAGTTTTGAGGAGGTAGCCGCCCGCGCCCGCCCGAAGACTGTCGAACACGTAATCGTCGATCTCGAAGCTGGTGAGCACGAGGACCCGGCTATCGGTTTCCGAGGTGATGATGCGCGTCGCGGCGATGCCGTCGGTCCCCGGCATCCTGATATCCATCAGCACCACGTCAGGTTTCAGAGCGCGCACCTGCGACACGGCGACCGAGCCATCGGCTGCTTCACCGACCACCTCGATATCGGGGTCGGAGTCGAGAATCATGCGCAGGCCGCTGCGGATGGCGGTGTGGTCGTCGGCCAGCAGCACCGTGATGGTCATCGAGGGCCTCCGTCTCGCAGCGGCAGATGTACTTCCGTTCGCCACCGCTTCCCCCCGTCGCTTTGCTCGGCTGGATCCGTCCCGTCGCTGCGCTCGCCTGGTGCCTTCCCGTCGCTTCGCTCGCCTGGGTCCTCGACGATCTGCGACCGGGCTCGGCCACCGATGGCTGCGGCGCGTTCGGCGATGTTGCGCAGACCGTGCGAGTCACCGTGTCCCACGCGGGCGGGCTCTGCTCGACCCCGGTCCGGGGGGAGCGGGTTCGACACCCGGATCGTGAGTTCACGATCGTCCATCCCGAGTTGCAGGAGGACCGGGAGTCCGGGGGCGTGTTTCATTGCGTTCGTCATGGCTTCCTGGATGATTCGGTAGGCGGTCACGTCCACGTCGGCATCGAGTCCGGTCAGGTCGGGGGCCTCTACGGTAACGATGCTGCCGCTCGCCTCGGCCGACGCCACCAGAGCGGTCAGATCGGTAAGCCGCCCCGCGGTAGCGGCCGCATCCCGGACGTCGTCGCTACGCAGCAGGGTGACCATCGATTGCATCTCCCGCAGGGCGTCGACACTGTTGGCTCGCACCGATTCGAGTACCGACATCGCCTTCTGCGGATCGTGGTCGCGCAGCCGCAACGCGGCCTCGCTCTGGATGGCGATCGCCGACAGGTGCCCGGCAACGATGTCGTGGAGATCGCGTGCGAGGTGTGCTCGTTCGGAGGCGATCGCTGCCGCTCGGTCGAGTTCAGCGACCTGGGCCAATGCCTGGGATTTGGTGCGCTCGGCCTCGGCGGCGTCACGGTGGGTTCGCACCGATCGGGCCCACCACACCGGCAGTGAGATCAGGAGCACGCCGATGGCCGCGACGAATACCGCAGACCTCAGCTCGCCCGTGTAGATGCCGAAGCCGACGGCGAGTACTGCGATCGAGACGATCGGTGTCCGCTCCAGGAACACGCTCGTCCGCGCACTCCCGTACAGCGCGGCTGCGAACAGCAGGTCGCCGTATGCGATCCAGACCGGTAGGGAGATATCGAGCGCGAAGTCGACGGCGATGGGCACCGAGGCCAGCACCAGACCGAGTAGGGGGTGCGACCGGCGCAGGAGGATCGGTGCGCACACGGCAGCGAGAAGCAGCAGTCGCACCTGAATCGAGGTTTCGTCGTGCGCAACCAGGGCGCCGAGATCCAGCAGATACAGCACCGCGCCGCACACGAAATATGTGAGTGCGATGAGAGCCGGTGCATATCGGTCGATCACGATGCCATTCGATCACAACGACCTGCCCGAACAGGCCGGCGTCATCCGAAGTGATGACGCTCTGCGACCCGATCGGCGGACGCGGAGACGAGTCGCCCGACGACATGCTCGAATCATGTTCGCCAGCCATATCACCGCATTCATCATCGCCAGCGAGGTCGGGTTCTGGGTGGTCCTCGCTCTGGGGCTCGTCGTCCGTTATCTGCTGCGCCTGCCGAAGGCAGGTGCGGTGGTCCTCGCGCTGATTCCCGTCATCGACGTCGTGCTGCTCGTTGCGGTTGCACTGGACCTACGGAACGGCACCGAGGTCGGCTACATCCACCGCATCGCCGGAATCTATCTGGGAGTGAGTGTCGCGTTCGGACCCAGCATCGTCCGCTGGGCCGATCGTCGGTTCGCCTACCTGTTCGCCGGCGGCGAGAAACCCACACCTGCGCCGAAGGAAGGGCCAGAAGCGTTCCGGCACGAGACCGCGAGCTTCGGGCGCTGGCTCATCGCAGCCGGTATCAGCGGCGCGGCCATCCTGGGACTCGGTGCGACAGTCGCGAACGATGCGCAGAGCGCCGCCCTCAACGCCGTGTTCCCGACGCTCGGAATCATCACCGTCATCTGGCTGATCACCGGGCCGGTATGGGTGCTGAGCAAGATCTGATCATCGCGATGAGATTTCCGTCGGCCGTGGGTCTGACTACTTCGAACGCTCACCGACACGATGCTCACTGACCCCGAGGAGACCCCGATGTCCCGAATGCTCTTCGCCAACCTCGCCGTCGAGAATGTCGCCGCGACCCGCGCATTCTTCGACAAACTCGGCTTCACCTTCAACGACATGTTCTGCGACGAGAACACGGCGTGCCTGGAGATCAACGAACAGTCGTTCGTGATGCTGCTCGAGAAGCCGCGATTCCGCGATTTCATCAACGACGACATCTGCGACACCTCGACTGCACGTGAGGTGCTGATGTGTGTGTCCGCGGACAGTCGTGAGGCAGTGAACCAGCTGGTCGACGGAGCGGTCGCCGCGGGCGGCAGCGAGTGGGTCACGGCCGGATCACAGCAGGCGAACACAGAGATGGGCGAGTTCTCGCACAGCCGCGCGTTCCGCGATCTCGACAACCACGTCTGGGAGGTCATGTGGATGGATGTCGAGGCCGCTGCCCAGCAGTGGGCGCCCGAGGAGAAGGGTGCTCAGGCCTGAGTGTCAGGACTGCTCGGACACCCGGCTTCGGGCTACCGGAGACTCCGGTAGCCCGAAGCGCGCGAACAACCCGACAAGGTCGTCGCTGAAGAAGACCGTCGCGTGCGCGACCTTGCCGTCGACGATATCGAGCACCTGGAGTTGAAACGGACGATGCCGCCCATCTTCACCGCGCATATAGAGTCCGAGGGCCGGCTGTCCGTTCGCCACCGTGGGGAGCAGGACCTGATCGCCCGGCCCGTTTGCCGGGCAGTTGCACTTGATCAGAGTCACGATGGCGTCGGCACCTTGATACCAGCCGTCGAACGGCGGCATTTCCCAGATGGCGTCCTCCGTGAGCATCGTGACGAGCGAATCGATGTCGTACTTCTCGAATCCTTCGACCCACCGCTTCACGAGCGCGCGGGTCTCGGCGCTGTCGGGGGCGCTGAGTTCTTCGTTCGCGGACCGGGCGTCGCGTAGTTGCGCGCGGGCGCGTTGCAGCAGGCTGTTGACGGCGGCGGTAGTGGTGTCGAGTGCGGCAGCGACTTCACTTGCACGCCAATGCAGTACATCGCGCAGCAAGAGTACTGCGCGTTGCCGCGCCGACAGGTGCTGTAGCGCGGCGACGAATGCGAGCCGGATCGAATCGCGTGACGCGGCGATCGTTGCGGGATCGCTCGGGTCGTCGGTGCGGCCGTCGTCGGTGTAGCTGCCGGGAATCGGCTCGAGCCAAGGGACTTCCTGACGCAGCACGAGGTCGTCCGTCGGATCGGAGCTCGGTGCACCCAGCCCTGTGGGCAAGGGTCTGCGCTTGCGTCCCTCGAGCGCTGTGAGGCACACGTTCGTGGCGATGCGGTGCAGCCACGTGCGCAACGACGAGCGCCCACCGAAGTTGTCGTATCCGCGCCACGCCCGCAGGTACGTCTCCTGTACCAGGTCTTCGGCGTCGTGGAGGGAACCGCTCATGCGGTAGCAGTGCGCGAGCAATTCGCGCCGGTACGGTTCGGCGGCATCCATGAATGTGGCATCGCCGAGGCCACTCGTTGTCGTGTCAAGGAGCTGCTCTGTCATGGGTCCCCGCCCTCGGTCGACTTCCTGAACAACTACCTGCCCGAGCGTAGTACCGGGCACCGACACACAACAGACCATGAAGTCTTACGAAGCAGGTTGCGGGCACTTCGATTGTGGCGGTTCTCCGGGTAGCGTGCACGAAGCCGTGTCCTGGTGGGGGGCACGATGGGATGGATTGGGGCGGGTGTTGCACGAGAACACCGGACGGAACGGTGCGTCGGACGGGGCGGGGCCGGTGGGTCCGTTCGCGGGTGGGCCGCCTCCGGATGCGCTGCATGTCGAGACTCCGCCGCTCGAACGGTTCGGACTCGCCGAACTCGGACGCGCGGTCGTCGTCGCCTGTGCCCTCGTCGCCTTCGTGACGTGGGCGATCCTGCGGTGGTCGGTGCTGCGGCCGATGGGGCGTGCAGACTGTCGTAGCCTCGTCGACGCCGCCGCACACGGCACGGTCGACGCCTTCGAACATCTCGGACCCACGTTCGTGAAGCTCGGGCAGCTCGTCGCGTCGTCGCCGGGGCTGTTTCCCGCTCCGCTCGCCGACGCTTGCCTGCGCATGCTCGACGACGTGCCCACCTTCCCGTCCGAGCAGGCCCGCGCGGTCATCGAGGAAGACCTCGGGCATCCGATCGGGGAGATGTTCTCGTCCTTCGACGATGTGCCACTCGCGGCGGCTTCGGTGGCGCAGGTCCACGGTTGTGTGCTCCGGGACGGGCGCGAAGCCGTGATCAAGGTGCAACGGCCCGGGATCGCGCGGCGCATGCTCGTCGACCTGCGCGCGGCGTACGTCGGCGCCAAGATCCTGCGGATCTTCGAGTTCTTCCGGATCGCCAACACTCCCGCGATCATCCGCGATCTCTACAACGCCACGATGACCGAGCTCAACGCCGCGGTCGAAGCGGACCGGCAGGATCGCTTCCGCAACAATATCGGGGCGTTCGGCGACAACCGATTCGTGACTGTGCCCGAGGTGTACTGGCAGTGGTGTGGTCCGCGGGTGATCTGTATGGAGCGACTGAAGGGAACACCCCTCGATCGTGTCGTGCGGGAGGACGACGGTCTCGACACCGCTCTGCTGGTTCGGCGCGGCGTGAAGGTGTGGATCGAGGCGGTGCTGATGCACGGCCCGTTCCACGGTGATGTGCACGCCGGAAACCTGTGGTACCTCGACGACGGCCGCGTTGCGCTACTCGACTTCGGGATCGTCGGCGAACTCCCCGACCAGTGGCGGACGGTGCTGCGTGAGCTGTTCCGCTCGGCGCTGCTCGACGGTGACTTCTCCTCAGTTGCGAGGAGCATCCGGGAGCTTGGCGTCGCGGAGAACCTCGATGTCGACGATGTGGAGGTCGGACGGCAGGTGGCGGAGACTTTCGGGCCGTTACTGGGACGCGATCTCTCGGAGCTCCGGCTCAGTGCGCTGATCGGTGCGCTCGTATCGCTGGGACGACAATGGAACACCACCAGTCCCGAGGAAATGGTGCTGTTCGGTAAGCAGATCGGCTACTTCGAGCGTTATGCAACCGCGCTTGCCCCGGGCTGGGTGCTCGGCCGAGATCCGTTCGTCTTCCGCAATGTCTTTCCCGAGGAAGTGGCCATAAGAATTGCCGAATCGGGCGTAAGCCTGCCCGACTGAGCGAAATCGGCGGGGACTCTTTACAGTCTGTTGCGCACACCGTAGTTTAACGATCGTTCGACCCAAGAATTTGGGTTCGGCAACCGTCGACAGCATCGCTACGGAAGGACTACGCCCATGAGCGCCTCGCAGGATGTCGTACTCGCCGAACGGGACGGCCACGTCGTCACGTGGACGATCAACCTTCCCGAGGCGCGGAACCCCATCTCGGGAGACGACGTCGTCGAACGCCTCGTCGCACTCGTCGACGAGGCGAACGCGGACGTCGACACCCGCGTCGTGATCCTCACCGGTGCAGGCTCGGCGTTCTCCGCGGGCGGCAATGTCAAGGACATGGTCGATCGCGCCGGCATGTTCGCCGGTGCCCCGCATGCGCTCCGCGACGGCTACCGGCGCGGCATCCAGCGCCTGCCCAAAGCGATCTTCCACTGCGAGGTGCCCATCATCGCGGCTGTCAACGGGCCGGCCGTGGGTGCGGGTTGCGACCTCGCGATGATGTGCGACATGCGGGTCGCGTCGACCAAGGCGTTCTTCGCGGAGAGCTTCGTCAAGCTCGGCATCATCCCAGGTGACGGCGGCGCGTGGCTGCTCCCACGCGCGATCGGTGCCGCTCGCGCCGCCGAAATGGCCTTCACCGGCGACCGCGTCGACGCTGCCACCGCACTCGACTGGGGCATGGTTTCCCAGGTCACCTCACCCGAAGAGCTGCTCGCCACCGCCCGCGCCCTCGCCGATCGCGTCGCCGTCAATCCGCCGCACGCACTTCGCATGACCAAGAAGCTGCTCCGCGAAGGACAGCGCGTCGACCTCGACACCCTCCTCGAACTGTCCGCCTCGCTGCAGGCGCTGTCGCACCACACCGAAGACCACCGAGAGGCTCTCGCCGCGTTCATGGAACGCCGGCCGGGCAACTTCACCGGTAACTGAACTCCGAGACCGAAGGACACAGCTGTGAAGAGGACGATCCTCACAGAAGAGCACGACGCGTTCCGCCAGATGGTGCGCGACTTCATCGAGCGCGAGGTTGCCCCGCACCGAGAGGAGTGGGACGAGCTCGGGCATCCCCCGCGTGAGTTCTTCCGGCGACTCGGCGAACTCGGCATCCTCGGTATCCAGGTACCCGAAGAATTCGGTGGCGGAGGAGAATCCAGCTTCATCTACAACACGATCGTGTTCGAAGAGGTCGCGCGCGCCGGCGTGTCCTTCGGTGGTTACACCGTCCACGCGTGCCTGATCCTGCCGTACCTGCTCGAGTACGCCACCGAGGAGCAGCGCAAGCGCTGGCTCCCCGGCTTTGCGGACGGTTCGATCATGACCGCCATCGCGATGACCGAGCCGGGCACCGGTTCCGACCTCGCGAACATCGCGACCACCGCGAAGCTGTCGGAAGACGGCTCGCACTACATCGTCAACGGCGCCAAGACGTTCATCACCGGTGGCGCCACCGCCGATCTGATCCTCACGGTGTGCCGCACCTCGCCGTTCGATCCGGAGAACCGGCGTGGTGGCCTGTCGATCATCGCCGTCCCCACCGCGACCGAGGGTTTCGCCGTCGGCCGCAAGCTCAACAAGATCGGTCTGCACCAGCAGGACACCGCCGAGCTGTCCTACAGCGACGTCAAGGTTCCGGTCGAGAACCTCCTCGGTGAGGAGGGTGCCGGATTCGGCTACCTCGCGCACAACCTTCCCCAGGAGCGCCTCGCCATCGCACTGAACCAGGTCGGATTCGCGGAGGCCGCGATCTCGCATGCGATCGCATACACGCAGGACCGCAAGGTGTTCGGCAAGCCCGTCGCCTCGTTCCAGAATTCGAAGTTCGTGCTCGCCGAGTGCTCCGCCGAAACTCAGGCCGCGCGCGTCTACGTCGACCACTGCCTCGAACTGCTCGACCGCAAGGAACTATCGGTCGCCGACGCCGCGCGCGCAAAACTGTTCTGCACGGAAGTTGCGGGCCGGGTCATCGACAAGTGCCTGCAGTTGCACGGTGGCTACGGCTACATCACCGAGTACCCGATCGCGCGGCTCTACGCCGACACGCGTGTCACCCGGATCTACGGTGGCACCAGCGAAGTCATGAAGACGATCATCTCCAAGGATCTGGGGCTGTAATCATGTACCCGGGCCGCTACGCAGCAACGCACCCGGATCGGCCCGCGGTACACGAGGCCGCGACCGGACGGGTGATCACCTATCGTGAACTCGAAGATAACTCCGTCCGGTTCGCGCATTGGTTGCGTGCGCACGATGTGGGTGCCGGTGACCACATCGCAGTGATCACGGTCAATGACGCCACGGTGTACGAACTGTATTGGGGTGCAATTCGTTCGGGTGTCTACATCACATTCGTCAATTCGCATCTCGCGGCTGCGGAGGCCGCGTATGTCGTGGACGACTGCGACGCGAAGATCCTCGTTGTATCGGCGCCTCTCGCGTCGCTCGCCGCGGAGGTCGTCGACTCGACACCGAAGGTGCAGCATCGCATCGCCTTCGGCGGTTCGATCCCTGGTCATCTCGACTACGAATCCGAGGTCGCCGGCCTCCCCGCTGTGCCGCCCACCGACCAACCGCGAGGCAGCGACATGCTGTACTCGTCAGGAACCACGGGGCGTCCCAAGGGAATCAAGCCCCGACTCAGCGGTGTGCAGATCGACGAGGACCCGGGTATCCCCCTCATCGGAATGATGCGGCATCTCGGATTCGGTGACGACACCGTCTACCTGTCGCCCGCACCCATCTATCACTCCGCGCCACTGCGCTACAGTGTGCTCACTCAGGCACTGGGCGGCACCGTCGTACTGATGGAGCGTTTCGACGCGGAACAGGCGCTGGAACTGATCGAACGCTATCGCGTTACGCACAGCCAATGGGTCCCCACACATTTCGTGCGACTACTTCGTCTCCCTGAAGAGGTGCGGAACAAGTACGATCTGTCGTCGCTGCGGTGCGCTGTCCACTCGGCGGCGCCGTGCCCCGTCGAGGTCAAACAGCGCCTCATCGAGTGGTGGGGCGATATCGTGTACGAGTACTACTCGGCCACCGAGGCGATCGGCAGTACCTTGATCACGCCGCAGGAGTGGCTCCGCAAGCCCGGAAGTGTCGGGCGCACAGGGGGGCCCGGAAGTAGCGGAATCGCACACATCTGTGACGGTGACGGAACCGAGCTGGCTGCGGGCCGAGCGGGGACCGTCTACTTCGAGAAACCCGTGCAGAACCTCGAGTATCACAAGGACCCGGTCAAGACCGAATCGGCGCGACATCCGTTCGAGAAGAACTGGGCAACCAACGGCGACCTCGGCTATCTCGACGCGGACGGCTACCTGTTCCTCACCGGTCGCGACAAGTTCACGATCATCTCCGGTGGCGTGAATATCTACCCGCAGGAGATCGAGAACATTCTTGCTCTCCACCCGGTGGTGGGTGATGTCGCGGTCGTGGGTGTGCCGGATGCAGACCGTGGTGAACGGGTCGAAGCGTTCGTGCGACCGGCAGACGGCGTCGACCCCAGCGATGAGCTCGAACGGGAGATCATCGATTTCTGTCACGAACGGCTGTCGAAGTTCAAGTGCCCGAGAAAGGTTCGGTTCGTCGACGCCCTGCCGCGTACGTCGACCGGAAAGATGGTCAAGGGTGCATTGCAAGACCTCATTGCGGATGCTGCCGGTGCGGGGACGTCGGGATGACTCCGTCTCCCAAACAGCGGCTGTTCATCGATGTGGGGCGCAAAGAGTTCGTGCGCAACGGGTACGGTGCCTCTTCGATCCGCACCATCGCGCAGGAAGCGGGCGTGAGCCTGTCGGCGCTGTACTACCACTACAAGAACAAGCAGGATCTGCTGCTCGCGATCCTGCTCGACGGTGTCGACACGTACGACGCGGTGTGCGATGCCGAACTCGCCGGTGCGGGAGATGATCCCGTAGCGCAGTTGCGAGCATTCGTCCGGGGCAACGTCAAGTTCCGCACGCAGTACCCGCTGCAGGGGCAGTTGATCGCGACCGAGGTGCGCAACCTGGAACCCGACGGAGCACGGCAGTACGACGAGCGCCGTCGAGCGGGTCGCAAGCGGATGCGAGGCATCATCGACGAGGGCGTCCGCCAGGGGCTCTTCACGACGAAGTATCCCGACGATTGCCGTAGATCGATCCTGGCGATGGTGTCGGCGATCGCGAACTGGTATGACCCCGCAGGCCCTGATGGTCCCGACGCGATCGCCGAGCGGTACGCCGACATGGCGATGGATTTGTTGTGCCCGAGCGGGACGAGCATTGCCCCGCACGACGGAAGAGAATCACGATGAGTACACGATTGGTCCCGCAGGCGGAGGCACCCGACCCGGCGCTCGCCGAACTACGCGCGCAGGTGCGGGTATTCCTGAGGGAACAGATCGACGCCGGTGTGTTCACACCGGGAATCGATACCTGGCTGACCCAGTGGAACGTCGATTTCACCCGGGCACTTGCTGCGAAGGGGTGGGTCGGCATGACGATTCCCACCGAATACGGTGGCCACGGGCGCACCTTCATGGAGCGGTTCGTGGTTACCGAGGAACTCCTGGCTGTGGGTGCTCCGGTGGCGGCGCAGTGGGTCGCCGACCGGCAGGCCGCGCCGTCGCTGCTGAAGTACGGCACCGAGGCACAGAAGCAGCGATTCCTTCCCGGCATCGCGGCGGGCGAAATCTGCTGGGCCATCGGGATGTCGGAGCCGGAGTCGGGGTCGGACCTGGCCAGCGTCAAGACCCGCGCCGTGCAGGTCGACGGCGGCTGGAAGATCACCGGCACGAAACTGTGGACGTCGGGCGCGCATCACGCCGACGCGTTCTTCGGACTCGCCCGCTCCGCGCCCCTCGATCCCGCTCACCGTCATGACGGTCTGAGCCAGTTCATCGTGCTGCTCGACTCGCCAGGGGTGACCATTCGTCCGATCCTGTCGATGTCGGGCGACCACCACTTCAACGAGGTGCTGCTCGAGGACGTCTTCGTTCCCGACGACCTCGTGCTGGGGGCAGTCGGGTCGGGCTGGGAGCAGGTCACGAGCGAGCTCGGCTTCGAGCGGAGCGGACCCGAACGCTTCTTGTCGACGTTCGGTGTGCTGGAGGGCCTCGTCCGCGGGGTCGGAGCCGGAACTGTCGAAGCCGACACCGGGCTCGGCGCGGCCATCGCCCGGATCGCGGGACTGCACCGGATGTCCACAGCGGTGTCGGAATCGCTCGAACGCGGTGAGAATGCAGAACTTGCGGCATCGGTGGTGAAGGTGCTCGGCACCAAGACCGAGGGCGACATTGCAGACCTCGCCGACGAACTCGCGGGGTATACCGCGAGCGACGAGTATCTGGCGAAACTCATCCGGGCGGGAGTCATGCAGCGTCCGGGCTTCACATTGCGCGGGGGCACCAGCGAGATCCTGCGCGGCGTCATCGCACGAGGATTGGGATTGAGATGACCGACGAGACCAGGGACAACACCGAATTGCGTGACTTCGAGCGAATGCTCGCCGAAGTCTTCATCTCCGGTGATGACCACCGCATCGGCGAGGTCATCGAGTTCGACCGCGCCCTGTGGAACACGTTGAGCGAGCTGGGGCTCGCCCGCCTCACAGGTGACGAATCCGCCGGGGGCAGTGGCGCAGGCTGGACGGAGGCGGCGCTGCTCCTCACCGCGGCCGGGGCAGCGGCAGCGGCGGTGCCTGTCGCCGAGAACGACCTGCTCGCGGGGTGGCTGCTCGCTACCGCCGGACTCGAAGCGAGCGACGGTGTGCGCACCGCCGCCGTGCTCGATGTCGACGGTGAGGCCCGATTCGTGCCGTGGGCGCGCGACGTGGACTCGATCGTCGTGCTCTGGCAGGACCGCGCAGATGCGTGGCGGGTCGCCGATGTGCCCCGCGCTCGGATCGAACTCACCGAGGGTGTGAATCTCGCGTCGGAGCCACGCGACCACGTCCATGTCGATGTCGCCGCGCTCTCGGGTGCGGAGGTGCCCGCGTCGGTGGCCGCGGAATTTCGGTACCGGGGTGCACTGGCGCGCACACTGTCCTCGGTGGGTGCGATGGACCGGATTCTGCAACTCGTCGTCGAACACGTCACGGCACGCGTCCAGTTCGGACGTCCGCTCGGAAAGTTCCAGGCAGTCCAGGCCCTCGTGGCCGATATCGCCGCGGAGTCGGCTCTTGCACGCGCCGCTGCGGACGCGGCGGTCGCAGCGGCCTCCGCGAACGGGTTCGACAGCAGTGCAACGAGATTTGCGATTGCCGTCGCGGCATCCTGCACAGGCCATGCGGCGGCCGTGGTCGCCCGAAATGCGCACCAGGCCCTCGGTGCGATCGGCTTCACGATGGAACACGAACTGCATCGGCACGCGAACCGCGTCCTCTCGTGGCGGAGCGAGTTCGGAACTGTGTCGTCGTGGGACGCGGAGCTTCTCGAGGCGGCTGTCGCGGCCGGGGATGTGTGGTCGGCGATCACCGAGTGACGCAGGTAACAACCTCCTGATGTCGTCGGTGTGGCAACGTCAGGAGGTCCGTCACGAGCGGACCTGTCCAGGAACGGAGCATACGTGGATACGATCGACACCGGGCTGCTGATACTTCGCGTGCTGTTGGGATTGACGATGGCAGCACACGGCTACGGAAAGCTTTTCCGGGGTGGCCGCATCCCGGGCACGGCCGGATGGTTCGACAGTATGGGGATGCGACCCGGCAAGGTGCACGCCTGGCTTGCCGCGCTGACGGAAGTCGGTGCCGGTCTCTTACTCGCGGTCGGCCTGCTCACCCCGTTCGCCGCCGCCGGGTTCGTGTCGCTGATGTTCGTCGCTGCGTGGACGGTGCACCGGGGCAGCGGTTTCTTCGTGACCGCGAACGGGTGGGAATACAACCTGGTTCTCGCAGGTGGTGCTGTCGCTGTCGCGGTGATGGGTGCGGGCAGCGCCGGCCTCGATCACCTGATCTTCGGCGACAACCTGCTCGACGGATGGGCCGGTGGAATCATCGCCCTGGTCGGTGGACTCGCCGCCGCCGGAGTCCTCCTCGGCACCTGCTATCGGCCCGCGCCGAAGGCGGACGACGAATCGGTGTCGGTGTCCTGACGCGTCCGCTCGCTCGGACTTTCCCCCGTTTGCACGGGTTTCCGTTGGTCCACGATCAGAGGAAACCCGTGCGACGGGAGGAAAGCTTCCCGTCACCGCAGGTAGAGGCGCACCTTGTCGATTTCGTTGCGCAAGAGGTCGATTTCTCGGGCCGTGGGCGGTTCGGTGATGGTGAGGTCGGCCGAGACCCGCAGATCCCAGCCCGTGGCCGCGCGCACCTCGTCGACGGTGACACCGGCGTGGACGCTGGTGAGTTCGAGTTCGTCGTAAGGGCCGCTGCGGGAGAGGACCCCGAGACTGGTGAACACCTTGGTGACCCCGCGTCCCCGCGGCATGATGCCTGCGCCTGCCTCGCGGGCCCGCACCGGGCTCGGTGACGTGCAGAAGTCGAGTTCTGCAGGGAACGCGCTCGGATCGTGCCTACGCATGACGACGAATACTTCGCCGGCGTTCGGCATGATCTCCACGGCACCGCCCGCTCCGGGAAGCCGCACGGTGGGCTTGTTCCAGTCACCGATGAAGCTCGTGTTCAGGCTGCCGTAGCGGTCGATCTGGCCGGCGCCGAGGAACCCGACGTCGACGTTGCCGCCTTGCAGGACGTATCCGAACAGTGACGCCATGGAGACAACGGATTCGGCGCCGGACACGACGACGGAATCGGCAATGCCTTCGGCCATCGCCTCCGGGTGTGCCCCGCACACACCGGATTCGTAGATGAGTTCGATGTCCGGGTTCGAGGTGCGGCACGCGAGGTCCACCGCGAGGGTCGGCAGGCCGACTCCTGCGAAGACGCGGTCCTTGCCGGCGAGCGCCCGGGCGGCGACCGACACGATCAGTTCTGTCGTGGAAAACTTTTCGGCAGTAGTCACTTTCGGCTCCCGTAGTTGACCGCTTCGGAGTATCTCGGCGCGACCTCGAGATCGCTCCAATAGTCTTCGCCGAGCTTGGCGAGATACTCGTCGTGGTCGGTGATTTCGTACACCCAGTCCTTCAACCACGTGCGGAGGGCTTGTGGGTCCTTGCTGATCTCGGTCCAGCGCCGATAGAACCCGCAGTCGCGGTCGTAGTAGCCCTGCGCGTACGACGGGTGGGCGCCGCGCGGGCACACGACCACTGCGTCGACAGCGTGTGACGGGATGAGCGTGCGGCTGGGGTCGGAGCGCACTGTCTCGTCGTCGACGATCTCCTCGACCACGACGATCGCGTGCTTCGCGGCGTACACGGCTTCCTGCTGGACCCCGGCGATTCCCCAGACCTGGATGTTTCCTGCCCGGTCCGCGCGCTGCGCATGGATGATCGTGACATCCGGGTTGAGCGGCGGAACCACATAGGTACTGCCGTTGCCGTAGGGGTCCTCGACGAGCTTGATCTTCGGGTTCAGGGCGGGCAGGTCGCTCCCGGCGTATGAACGCAGCGGGAAGAACGGCAGGCCTGCTGCGCCTGCCTGGTAGCGGCACACCATGCCGTAGTGGCTGTACTCCTCGACGTCGAGTTTCACGGGATCGTGCTTCTCGATGCGTCGGCGGATCTCGTACAGTGACCCGGCGGATCCACTCGCGAAGAACGATGCGACGAGGGTCGTGACGCAGTCTGCGGCGATGAGTTGGTCGGAGATGATGTCCGGCGTCATCCGGCACAGCGTCAGGTCCTTGCGGCCCTGACGGATGATCTCGTGTGCTGCGGCGAACGGGATGAGATGCGAGAAGCCCTCGAGGGCAATGGTCATCCCGTCCTGGACGTACGTCGCGATGGCATCGCGCATGGTCATGGTTTTGTCTGCTGGCATATCCATCTCCTGCCGCGGTCTGGCGTCACACTGACTGTGACATGCGTAATAGATGTAGTCCAATACAAAGTGTCGATCTCTTTATTGCGTTGTAGGTAATAATGAACGCGTGGAAATCCATCAGATCCGGGCCTTTCTCGCGGTAGCGGAAGAGTTGCATTTCGGCAGGGCCGCGCAGCGGCTGCACCTGGCGCAACCCCCGTTGAGCCGGACGATCAAGCAGCTCGAGAAGCAACTCGGCGCGTCGCTGTTCGAGCGCAGCACGCGCAGCGTGCAGCTGACAGAAGCCGGACGAGCGCTCGTGGAGCCGGCCCGGGCCGTCCTCGACGCAGTGCGGCTCGCGGAGATGGCGGTGACATCGGCGGGCCGCGGACAGACCGGCCGCGTACGCATCGGATTCGCGGGGTCGTCGTCACATCACCTGGTGGGGCAGTGGGCGAAGCTCGTGCGGAGTACCCACCCCGGTATCGAGTTCGTGCTCGCGAGCTCGGCCTACGCGAGCGAAGTTCTGAATCGGTTGTCGGAGAACACGCTCGACATCGGTATCGTGCGGATGCTGTTCTTCCCGCCGGGGATCGCCTCGCGTGTGATCGCTCGTGAGGATCTCGTCATCGGACTGCCGAGGGAACATCGGCTCGCCGAGGAACCGGCAGTGCACCTGGCGGATCTGGCAACCGAGCCGTGGGTGATGCTTCCGTCGGAGCCGGGCTCGATGCTGCGCGACCTGCTGCTGAAGCTTGCGCACGAGGACGGGTTCACACCGAGAATCGTGCAGAGCGCCCCTGATTCGCTGGGCTTGGTGGCGTTGGTCTCGGCCGGAGTGGGGTGCACACTGACGGTGTCGTCGGTGGCCCGGCACGTCGTGAATTCGGAGGTCGTGTTCGTACCCCTCGCCGAGCAGGGCCCGATCGATGTGCGCCTGGTATGGCGGGAGGACGACACCAGTTCGGCACTCGCCGAGGTCCTCAGGCTGTCCGAAGAGGCGCTGCCGACTCGCGAATGAGCGGTGCCGACGGTCGCTGGGACCGTCGGCACCGCTCGGATCGGAGGTTCGAATCAGGTTCCCACACGCACCTGTTCGTGCTTCGCGGCCTGGACGGTCTCGGTGTGGATCGACGATTCGTCGTTGCCCGTGGGTTCGCCGTCGTGGCGGTCGAGCTCGAGCTCGTTCTCGTCGGACTGTTCCGCGTGGGACAGGGCCTTCGGGTCGTAGCCGGTGCGATTGAGCAGCAGCAGCGTGCATACGAGCGACACCGCTGCGTAGCATCCTGCTGCGATCGCGACACCGGTGACATTGCCCGACGAATTGAGGATCCACTGGGCGAGCACCGGAGTGCCGCCGCCGACGATGAGTGAACAGAGCTGGTAGGACGCGGAGAGTCCCGAGTAGCGGATGTTCGCAGGGAATGCCCGGGCGAGTACGCCTGCAATGGCGCCGTAGAACATCGAATGTGGAATCGTCGCAAGGCACATTCCGATGGCCGCGATAGCGAATGTCTCGGTGCGGATCGCGAAGAACATCGCGGGCATCAGGAAGAGCTCGGGCACGATCATCAGGCACATGGCCTTGCGCATATCGATCCTGGAAACCAGGACCGCGCCGAACGGCTGGACGATGAACTGGACGACGAGGGCAATGGCGATGATCGCGAGGAAGGTTCCTCGTTCGTATCCGAGTTCACTTGTCGCCCAGGACAATGCGAAGGTGTTCTTGAAATAGGTCACCTGAGCGAGGGGGAGAGCGCCTGCACCGAGCAGCACCAGAACCCAGTGCTTGCGCAGTACTTCGGCGATGGGGAGCTTGACGACCTTCTTGCTGGCGATGACTGCTTTCATCGCGTCCGACTCTTCGAGCTTGAGGCGGATGATCATACCGACGATGACCAGCAACGCAGAGACGAGGAACGGGATGCGCCAGCCGTAGAGCAGGAACTCGGGGGTGGGCATCGCGGCGAGGAAGAAGAACGCCATGGTCGCGAGGAGGTTCCCGGCGGGGGAGCCCTGCTGCGCGAACGCGGAGTAGAGAATGCCCTTGCCCTTGGGTGCGTTCTCGGAAGCGATGAGAACCGCACCGCCCCATTCACCGCCGACCGCGACACCCTGTAGGACTCTGAGTGCGACGAGCAGGATCGGTGCCCAGATCCCGATCTGGGCGTAGGTGGGGAGCAAGCCGATGCCCACGGTCGCGATGCCCATCATGATGAGGGTGATGACCAGGGTGTTCTTGCGGCCGATGCGGTCGCCCAGGTGCCCGAAGATGATGCCCCCGATGGGCCGGGCAAGGAAGCCGGCCCACAGCGTGACGAATGCGAGCAGGGTTCCGACGCCGGCGGGTAGATCGTCGGAGAAGAAAATTTCTCCGAAGACGAGCGCAGCCGCCGTTCCGTAGATGTAGAAGTCGTACCACTCGATGGTCGTGCCGATGAAGGAGGCAATTCCCGCTTTCCGGGCCTTCTTCGCGACTTCCTGTTCGGTGGGTGCCGAGGGTGTCATGCGACTCCGCTCTCTGGTCGATCCGGTCGCATGAAGCAGCCGGATGTGTCGTACGTCTCATTGAGATTGGCAGCCGGATCTGATCCCGTCCAATACTTGATTCCTGTCGAATTGTTTCGAAAAACGTATCAATAACTAGTCTATTGATGCTCATAGATACTATGTTTTGCGAAATATCGATCAGGAATCGCTGGTAGAACTACAAGCCGACCCAGTTTCGAGGGAGGACGCAATATGACAGCCGAGCAAACCGACAGCGCTACAAGTGCGTACGAGCTGCCGCTCGAGGGCATCACCGTGGTGAGTCTCGAACAGGCAGTTGCTGCACCCCTGGCGACCCGGCATCTGGCCGACCTCGGCGCACGAGTCGTCAAGGTCGAGCGTGTCGGCGATGGTGACTTCGCCCGCGACTACGACAGTGCGGTCCTCGGACTCGCGGCACACTTCGTGTGGCTCAACCGGGGCAAGGAATCGTTCGCGGTGGATCTCAAGGCCACCGAGGGCGTCGAAGCGGTGAAGTCGCTCATCGCGGGCGCCGATGTGTTCCTGCAGAACCTCGCTCCCGGCGCGGTCGATCGCCTCGGTCTGGCTGCCGACGATCTGCGCGCCGACCATCCAGAGCTGATCGTCGTCAATATGTCCGGCTACGGGACGGACGGACCCATGCGTGACCGGAAGGCCTATGACCTGCTGGTTCAGTCGGAATCGGGGCTGTGCTCGATCACCGGTACGCCGGAGACTGCGGTGAAGACGGGTATCCCCACGTCGGACATCGCCGCCGGAATGTATGCGCTGACCTCGATCCAGGCGGCGCTGCTGCGCAGATATCGGACAGGCGTGGGCGCAACCATCGACGTGTCGATGTTCGATGCGACCGCGGAGTGGCTCGGATACCCGATGTACCTGCAGATGTACCAGGATCGGCAGGTGCCGCGGATGGGGCTCGCGCACACGTCGATCACCCCGTACGACAAGTACCCGACCGCCGACGGTGAGATTCTCATCGGTGTGCAGAACGATCGGGGCTGGCGTGCGCTCACCGAGGTGCTGGGGATGCCGGAGTTCGCGAACGACCCGCGGTATGCGACCAACGTCGAACGAGTCGCTCGCCGGGCCGAGGTCGACAAACTGGTCGGTGACGCCACCGCTGCCTATGCGAGCGCAGACTTGGACGAGAAGCTCGCCGCGGCCGGAATCCCCGCGGCGAGATTGCGTGACCTGTCGGGGCTGATCGACCATCCGCAGTTGAGCGAGCGCGATCGATGGCGTGAAGTGAAGACCGAATCGGGAGCGATACGCGCCATCCTGCCGCCGATGAACTTCCGCGATGTCGAACTGCCCATGGGTGCGGTGCCTTCGCTGGGTGAGCACACCGACGCCGTTCTGGGCAGACTCGGCCTGACGGACGAACAGGTTGCCGGCCTGCGAGCGGCCGGGATCGTCGGGTAGGGAATATCCGGCCATATAGGTACGGCAAGCCGTTCGTATCGGCGATTCGGATCATCGGTGCAGCCCCTGCCGATTGACCTCGGTGCGTACATATTCAAAAATGGCCGTACAAATCATTGTTCGCAGAGGAGTGGGTCATGACCCGAGCGGCACTCGTCGCCCCCGTTCGTACCGCCGTCGGCCGCTTCGGAGGGGCCCTGAAAGATGTCTCGGCGGTGACCCTTGCGACCACCGTCATCAAGGAGACCGTCGCACGTTCGGGTATCGACCCCGAACTCATCGAAGAAGTGGCGATGGGTCAGTCGTACGCGAGTTCGGAGGCACCGTGCATCGGCCGGTGGGCTGCGCTCGACGCGGGTCTGCCGATCTCGGTGGCAGGCATTCAGACGGACCGCCGTTGTGGCACCGGCCTCCAGGCGCTCGTGACCGCGGCAATGATGGTGCAGACCGGTGCCGCGAATGTCGTGGTGGCCGGGGGCGTCGAGTCGATGAGCAACATCGAGCACTACACGACCGGTGCCCGCTGGGGCGCTCGCTCAGGTGGCCTGAACCTGTACGACCGCCTCGATCGGGGTCGCGAACGGTCGCAACCCGTATGGCGGTTCGGCAAGATCAGCGGAATGATCGAGACGGCCGAAAACGTCGCGGAACAGTGTGGAATCACACGCGAGGACTCCGACGCGCTTGCCGCAGAGAGTCATCGTCGGGCCCATGCTGCCTGGGAGGCCGGTCGTTTCGACGACGAGGTCGTCGGGGTCGAGGTCAAGGACCGGAAGGGCAACGTCACCGTTGTTGCGCGGGACGAGGGTATCCGTCCGGACAGCACCCCCGAATCCCTTGCGAAGCTGCGATCTGTGACGCCGGGCGGGGTGGTCACCGCGGGTAACGCCAGTCAGCAGAACGATGCGGCCGCAGCGCTTCTCGTGGTCGCGGAGGACAAGCTCGACGAGTACGGTCTCGAGCCGATCGGCTTCCTCGAAGGATGGACCGCAGCCGGATGCGACCCGGCGACCATGGGGCTGGGCCCGGTGGCGGCCACCCGAAAGCTGTTCGATCGCACCGGCCTCGGATTCGACGATGTCGATCTCGTCGAACTCAACGAAGCCTTCGCGTGCCAAGTGCTCGGTGTGCTGTCGCAATGGGGCTGGGACGATCGGGACAAGCTCAACGTCAACGGATCCGGGATCTCCCTGGGTCACCCCATCGGGGCGACGGGTGTCCGGATGGCGACGACGGCTCTGCACGAACTGAAGCGTCGCGGTGGTGGCCGCGCGCTGGTGACGATGTGCATCGGCGGTGGCCAGGGAATGGCCGCGTCGATCACCACGGCTTGAGGGGGAGCGGTATGAGCGGGCTCGCCGACAGGGAATGGATGCTCGCCGCGCGCTGCCGCGGATTCGACACCTCCGTGTTCTTTCCACAGAAGGAATCGGGCCGTGGCCCGGTGGCACGTGCGACGAACGATGCGAAGAAGATCTGCCGCACGTGCCCGGTGATCATCGAGTGTCGAGATCACGCGTTGGCGAACGACGAGCCGCACGGCATCTGGGGTGGGATGACCTACTCCGAGCGCCGCGCGGTCTCGAGGGCCAAGAAGCTGGGCAGGCCCGTACCCGCCTGATCGGGAATTCGCCGCTCCGATGCTCGACCGCCAGTAGTCCTGTGCCCGACAGGCAGAGTCGCCTCAGTTGTGGTCGGCTGCGAGTTCCTCGAGTAGAGCCAGATTGGCCGTCATCCCATCTCGCCATACACCGAGCCGGTAGGCGACGATCTCGCCTTCCCGGTCCGGATGCTGCTCGATGAAATCGGAGAACGGTGACTTGCCGGTACCGACCTTCGCCCACTGCCTGACGACGGCGCCGCCTTCGGCCGGGTCCACCTCGAAACCCCAGAAGGCGATCGGTTCCGCGGCGGTGCCCACTCTCCACACCCAACGGCGACCGTCCTCGACTTCGACGACCTCCGGTTCGGTGTGCCACTCGCCGATCTGTGAACTGTGGTTGTGTCCGCGGAACCGGGCGCCTACCGCGACGCCGTCGGCGCCGTCCAGCCACTCTGCGCGCTGTAGTTCGCCGTCAGTGCGTGTGGGTAACTCGATGTCGGTGACCAGCGCCCAGGCGTGGTCCGGGCTGCAGGGCAATGTTCCGGTGACTTCGATGGTCGGGCAATCGCGCAGACGCACAGATGCTCCTTCTGATCTCGATTCGATCTTCGGCGGTGACGCTGCCGATGCTATTCGAGACCGCGACGTCGCATTTCAGCCGACGTTCGTCACCGGGATCAATCCGCCGGTGATGGGCGACCCGGCGTCGGACAGCAGGAATTCGATCACCTTGGCAACCTCGGCGGGCTGCGACCACCGACTGGTGTCGGCGTCGGGCATCGCCGCGCGGTTAGCCGGGGTGTCGATGACGACGGGGAGCAGAGCATTGACTCGGATGTGGTCGTCGCGGTACTCGACGGCCATGGTCTCGACGAGCGCCGAGACGGCTGCCTTCGAGGCGATGTACGACGCGCCGCCCGAGAACGGATTGTGAGTCGCGGCGGCGGAGATGCAGACGATCGATCCACCGCCGCGACGGATCAGGTGGGGCAGCGCGGCCTGGCTGACGGAGTAGGCCGTGCGTACGTTGAGGTCGAATTGGGAATCGAGCACGCCGATCGGCGTCTCGTGGACTCGCGGACCGGAGGAGAACCCGCCGACCAGATTGACGACACCGAACAGTGGGGCGCCGGGGTCGTCGGCCGCGACCGCTAGGACCTCCTCGAGCTGCTGTTCGTCGGAGAGGTCGGCCTTGACGAGGTGCAGATTCGGATGAGTACCGACGCGTTCGAGTTCTTCGGGCGCCACCCACGGGACCACGACACGCCAGCCGGCGTCGAGAAGGTGTGCGGTCACAGCGGCTCCGAGTCCGCCGGTGCCGCCGCTGACGAGTGCGGTGCGAGTCATGGCCACCGTCCTTCCGGGTGTTGTCGAGGTCTCGCGTGTTGATCCGGTCCTGTCCGGTGCGGGACTGATAACGACCCTATCGCATAGGGAAATGACATTCTCGAAAATCTCATACAGTGGGAACAGGGTGTCCTTTGCTCTGTGATCGGCATGATGGGGCGCAGGTCCATCGTCGAAAGGTGCATCACGTGACCGACATCGAAGCGGAGTTCGTCGAAGCCCGTGGTCTACGGGCGTTTCTCGCCCGCCCCCTCGGCGGAAGCAGCGGCGGGATGCTGCTGCTCCCCATGATCACCGGTATCAACGAGCAGGTCCGCGAGTACGCCGAGGACATCGCAGGCACCGGCGTGACCGCCCTCGTGTGGGACCCGTGGCACGGCCACAGTGCCGAGGACACGCCGCGGGAAAAGCTGGTCGAATGGATGGGCGCACTTCAGGACAACGCCGTCCTCGCCGAGTTGAACACTCTGCTCGAGTACGCCTTCGGTGAACTCGGATTGTCGAAGATGGGGGTGATCGGCTGGTGTCTCGGTGGCCGGCTGGCGCTGATCCTCGGCGGTGGCGATCCCCGGCTGGCGAATGTGATTGCCTACCACCCATCGATCTTCGCGCCCTCGCCCCCGAATCACACCGTCGAGGCGGTCGAGTCCGCATCACGTATCACCGCACCGGTGATGATTCTTCACGCCGGCGCCGACACCGTCATGTCCCCCGAGACGTTCGGCGAACTGCAGAGCGCGCTGCAGAATCGAACCGCGGGCGCGAGCATCATCGCGGTTTTCCCCGGGGCCGAGCACGGATTCAGCAGCCGAGAACGCCACACGAACCCGATCAATGCCGACGCATATGCCGTGTCGTGGCCGCAGGTACTGCGGTTCATCGGCGACACGTTGCCGCGCGTCTAGCCGACGTCCAGCCGGGAAGTTCCACAGAAACTGCTGGAACCGGTTGCATGTACGCGACAGAAGACGACTATGGAGCGCAGGCACCGGACCGCACAGGGGCCGGGGGAAGCGAGACAAGTATGGAGTCGAAGGGCACCCGCACGTCGCACATCGCGAAGCCCGACCAGCACGTGACGAGGCTGGACCAGGTCGTCATCCGCATCGCCGGAGACTCAGGCGACGGCATGCAGCTTGCCGGAGACCGGTTCACTGCCGAAGCCGCAGCCTTCGGGAACGATCTCGCCACGCAACCGAACTTCCCGGCTGAGATCCGTGCACCGCAGGGCACTCTCCCCGGGGTGTCGAGTTTCCAGATCCAGATCGCCGACCACGACATCCTCACCGCGGGTGACCGGCCCGACGTGCTCGTAGCGATGAATCCGGCAGCGCTGAGATCGAACGTCGGCGACCTGCCCGACGGCGGCATCCTCATCGTCAACAGTGACGAGTTCAGCAAGCGGAACCTCTCGAAGGCGGGGTACGACAGCAACCCGCTCGAGTCGGACGACTTCGAGCACCTGCAGGTACACGCCGTCCCCATGAGCACCATGACGCTCGGTGCGGTCGAACCCTCCGGAGTGGGGAAGAAAGAGGCCAACAGAGCGAAGAACATGTTCGCGCTCGGCCTTCTGTCGTGGATGTACGGCCGCGCGATCACTGCGGTCGAGGACTTTCTCGAAGCCAAGTTCGCGTCGCAGCCGGACATCGTCCGCGCCAACATACTTGCGTTGCGCTCGGGTCGGAACTACGGGGAGACGACCGAAGCCTTCGCATCGACCTACGAAGTGGACCGCGCTGATCTGCCGCCGGGTACCTACCGCCAGATCACCGGCAATACTGCGCTCGCCTATGGACTGGTCGCTGCGGGCAAGGCGGCAGGTATGGAAGTTTTCCTCGGCAGCTACCCGATCACGCCCGCGTCGGACATCCTCCACGAGCTGAGCCGACTCAAACGTTTCGGCGTCCACACTTTCCAGGCGGAGGACGAGATCGCCGGTATCGGTGCGGCGGTAGGGGCATCGTACGGTGGCGCGTTGGGGGTCACCAGTACCTCCGGTCCTGGGATCGCATTGAAATCCGAGGCCATCGGACTCGCGGTGATGACCGAACTGCCGCTCGTCGTCGTCGACGTCCAGCGCGGCGGGCCGTCGACCGGTCTTCCGACCAAAACCGAGCAGGCCGACCTGCTGCAGGCGCTGTTCGGTCGCAACGGTGAGTCGCCGGTTGCGATCATTGCGCCGCAGTCGCCTGCCGACTGCTTCGACGCGGCGCTCGAGGCCGCGCGAATCGCCGTGTCGTATCGGACACCGGTGATGCTCCTGTCCGACGGCTCGATCGCCAACGGCTCGGAGCCGTGGCGTATTCCCCAGGTGAGTGCCCTCGCCCCGATCGAACCTCGATTCGCGACACCACCGGATGACGACGACCCGGGCTACCAACCGTATGCCCGCGATCCCGTGACACTCGCACGGGACTGGGCGATTCCCGGCACCGCATCGCGGGAACACCGTATCGGCGGACTGGAGAAGGCGAACGGCACCGGCGACATCTCGTATCACCACACCAATCACGAGTTGATGACCCGCATACGCGCGGCTCGCATCGCAGGTATCGACGTCCCCGACCTCGAGGTGGACGACCCCACGGGCGACGCCGAGATCCTCGTCCTCGGTTGGGGTTCGTCCTACGGTCCGATCGGTGAGGCGGTGTTCCGTGCCCGCCGTGGCGGCCGTGCGGTCGCCAGGGCTCACCTCCGGCACCTCAATCCCATGCCGAAGAACCTCTGCGACGTGCTCGAAGGCTATCGGCGCGTACTGGTTCCGGAGATGAACCTGGGACAGCTGTCGATGTTGCTGAAGGCGCGGTGTTCCGCACAGATCCAGCCCGTCACCAAGGTTTCCGGCATGGCCTTCCGCGCGGATGAACTACACGCAGCACTCCTCGCGGAGTTCGACGGCACACTGAGCGACAGTGAGGACGCCAAGACTCGCTCCGCGATCTCCGCGGCCGCGACGATTCAGCGAGGTGATCGATGATGGGAAGAACCACGAACGGTGCCGTGCGCAACGGTAGCGCACACGTGCCTGTCGGAACCGACCTCGGGATCAGTGCTCTTGCCGATGTGCCACGAACCGACAGTCCGCAGAAGGCGAAGGATTTCACCTCCGACCAGGAAGTCCGGTGGTGTCCGGGATGTGGTGACTACGTCATCCTCGCGACGGTCCGCGCCATGCTGCCGCAGTTGGGTCTGAAGCGGGAGAACATCGTTTTCGTGTCGGGTATCGGGTGCTCGTCGCGGTTCCCGTACTACCTCGACACCTACGGCGTCCATTCGATCCATGGCCGGGCCCCGACCTTCGCTACCGGTCTCGCCGTGACCCGACCGGACCTGTCGGTGTGGGTGGTGACCGGTGATGGCGATGCGCTGTCGATCGGTGGAAATCACCTGATCCACGCCCTGCGACGCAACGTGAACATGCGGATCCTGCTGTTCAACAACCGCATCTACGGGTTGACGAAAGGGCAGTATTCGCCCACCTCGGAATCCGGCAAGATCACCAAATCGACGCCGATGGGGTCGATCGACACCCCTTTCAACACGATGTCACTCGCCCTCGGTGCCGAGGCGACCTTCGTGGCGCGGGTGCTCGATTCCGACCGCGCAGGGCTCACCGAGATCTTGCTGGCGGCGGCCGAACATCGTGGGGCCGCCTTCGTCGAGATCCTTCAGGACTGCCCGATCTTCAACGACGGGTCGTTCGATGCACTCCGCAAGGGGGATGCCGAGGACCATCTCATCCACGTTCGTCACGGCGAACCGATCATCTTCGGGACCGACGACGAGCTCTGCGTCGTACGAAGAGGATTCAGGCTGCGCGTGGAACACATCACCGAGGTGGACCGAGACGAGATCGTGGTGCACGACGCGCACTGTGAGGATCCCGAGTACGCGTATGCGTTGTCGCGGCTGTCTGCGCAGGACCTCACCTACACGGTCACGGGAATCGTACGGTCGGTGTCGCGACCCACCTACGACGACGGGGCGCGCGCCCAGGTCGCGGCCGCCGTGGCCGACGAACCGGCAGATCTGCAGTCGTTGCTCGATGGCTCCAATACCTGGACGGTGTCATGACATCCGTTTCGTCGATCCTGCCCATCCCTTCGATGTCGGAAAGTAATCGATGACAATACAATTCGGTGTGTTCGTTCCGCAGTTCCGGCTCGGTGTCGACGAAGTGAAGGCCCGGGCGTCGGCAGCGGAGCAGGCCGGTTTCGACTCGTTCTGGCTCATGGATCATCTGTATTCACCGGGTGGCAGACCGACGGATTCGCTCGAAAGCTGGACATTGTTGACAGCGCTCGCCGGCGCCACCTCCACCATCCGGCTCGGGCACATGGTGGGCTGTGCGCCGTTCCGGCACCCGGCCCTGCTCTCGAAGATGGCCGCCACCGTAGACCACATCAGCGGCGGTCGGCTCGACCTCGGGCTCGGATGGGGTTCGGTGGAGGCAGAATTCGAGACCTTCGGTGTCGAGGTCGGCTCGCGGCGGCAACGCGCGGAAGCGCTCGACGAAACGCTCGAGATATTCCGTCTGATGTGTACGGGCGAGCAGTTCGACTACGACGGCAGGCATTTCCGGTTGCGCGGGGCGTACGGACTGCCGACACCCGTACAGGATCGAATTCCGGTGCACATCGGTGGCGCGGGGAAGACCTTGACGATGCCGCTTGTCGCACGTCACGCAGACTGGTGGAACTGTGTAGGTCATGCACGGAACCGGCTCGAGGAACTCGCACCGCTCAAGGGTGATGCCCGGATTTCGGTCCAGTACGCGGTGGGATTTGCGGACGAAGCCGAGGACATTCCAGGCGTGACGGCGTCGGTGTTGCGTAGACTACCGGAAAGTGGTTGGGGCGCACCGCTGATCGGTACAGCCGAGGATCTGATCGAACAGATCGCCGTCGAACACAAGCGCGGAGTGGAACTGTTCGTGCTCCGCTTCCACGACTTCTCACCACCGGAAACCCTCGAAAGGTTCGGGCGTGATGTCATCGCGCCACTTCAGGAGCGGGGCCTGTAGTAGATCAGGGGCCGGAGTAGACGCAGCGGCCACCGATCCACGTGGCACGCACCCTCCGCGCATCGGGATCGTCGAGGACTTCCGTGAGCGGCCCGTCGAGCAACACCAGATCGGCCTCGGCGCCGATCGTCACGTGACGCGCCGGTCCGCCCGGGTCGTCGAGGGGCGCAAGGTAGCGGTCGAGCGCCTCGGGCGGCGTGATCCGCTCTACTGCACCGACGACGTCACCGGTCGGGCAGCGCCGGGTGACGGTGGCGACCATGACCTCCCACGGATCCACCGGGCCGTACGGGGCGTCACTCGACAACGCGAGGGGCACTCCGCCGTCGATCAGGCTGCGGCAGCGGTAGAGATCGGGCAGGTCGGTGGGATCGACATCGCGGAGATATGCGTCGCCGCGGTCGGCGAGGAACCCAGGTTGCGTCACCACGTGGATGCCTCGTCGTCGCAGGTCGTCGATCGATTCGGCCGGGACGAGTGCGCCGTGCTCGATCCGGTCGCCGCGGTGCAGACCGGCCTCGTCGAGGGCTGCGAGGAGGATCACGAACGCTTCGCGACTGACACAGTGCACCGCGACGGCACGACCGGCCGCGTGAACGCGGCGAATGGAGCAGACGAGGTCGTCGATGTCGGGGAGAGCCGAGTCGGCGATGACGATCTTGTACGGACCGACAGTGCAGTGCGGTTCGCTGGGACGGAAGCCGCTGGGGGCGCCGAGCAGGTGCAGACGCTGGGGAATCGCGCCGGTGGCGTGCGCATCCATCAGGGCCTCGACCGTGCTCGGTGGGAGATCGGGTGTCGCGTCGGTGACACCGGTGATGCCGTATCGCGCGAGTTCCGCACCGATCGAGTCCAATTCGGGTGCAGTGGTCGCGGGGAGACGTTCGCGCAGCCACGTGTCGGCTCGCCATATCCGTCCGGTGGGGTGGCCGGCGTCGTTGCGTTCGACGCCGGGATGATCGGCCGTGTCGAGTCGCGCGAGTCGAGCGGCCACGGAATTCAGTATCCACAGGGCGCCACTGCGATGCTGGATGCGCACGGGCCGCGTGCTCTGCAGACGATCCAGGATCTCGGAATCGAGCATTCCGGCGACGGATTCGAAGTATCCGACGCCGCGGATCCACCCATCGCCCGGAGCAGAGGCGAGGGTGCGCGCGAGGTCGTCGGACGAGGTGACGTCGGGCGGTCCGCAGCGCACAGAGACGCGATCGGCGGCCAGGGCATGCAGGTGGATGTGATGATCGTGGAGGCCGGGGATCAGTGCGCACCCGTTGCCGTCGACGATCTCGCACCGCTCGGATGCCTCCAGTTCCTTTCCGACCTGCGCGACCGCACCTGCGCGCAGGAGCACGTCGAGTCCGGTACGACCGTCGATCTCGACGTTGCGCAGGATGAAATCGGTCATCGTATACCCAACTCGGACAGTACCTTCGACGTATCTCGGCCGGATTCGGCGATCTCACCCACCGGTTCACGACGTTCCGGTTCCGTCAGCGCGACCGTGCCGGACGGTGCATCGACCCACCAACGCCCGGCCCGCTCGTACACAGGTGGACGCGGGTCGCTGCCGAGCGTGGACGACACCAGCGCCGACATCGAGATGTCCCACAGCACTCCACTGCTGTCAGCGGGATGCGACAACGCGAGCGCTGCGGCGTGGAGGCCGGTGAGGGGGTCGGCCAGGGCGTCGCCGACGAACATGGGGCCGTGCGCGTCGTGAGCGATCAACCCCGCTGAGGCCGCGATGTCGTCGCCGAAACCTATGCGGAAACAATCGCGGCCGTGCGCGGTGATCGACGCCCACGTGCCGCCGTTCGCGACGAAACGGTGGGCGTCGAGGCCGAATCCCGCGAGTGCCCGCGGCCGGGACGCTTCGATGACGATGTCGGCTGCCGCCACCAGGTTCGTGAGTTCCCGGCGCTGGGTTGCGTCGTCGGGGTCGAGCACCACCGACTCGTGACCACCGTGCAGCAGGCGGTAGAACTCGGCGTTGCCGAAGCGCGCTCCGTCCGGCCGTGTCGGAGTCTCGACCTTGATCACGCGGGCACCGGCAAGGCCGAGAATGTGTGCACACAGCGGACCTGCCCACAGTGAGCTGAAATCGACGACCAGCAACCCGTCGACCGAACGCGGAACGAGGGGCCGCGGTGTTGTCGTGGGAACCGCAGAGACCGGTCCTGCAGCGATGCCGAGCGGTTCCGCCAGTTCGAGAAGGTCGTGGCCGGTGTGCTCTGCCAGCCACTCGGTGACCGCGGGCCAGGGATCCTCGCCCACGTCGGTACCGACCAGTGCGCCGAGGAGCAGCGGATCGTCGGGGCGTGCGCAGGAGATTGCGGCCCAACCGTCGGCGGTGGGCAGCAATCTGCACGAGCCGCCGACCGAGATCGCACCTGCCCGCCGGTGTCCGGTGAACGCGGCCCGCTCGGACAACAGCCGCGCTCCGTCGAGCTGTACCGCTCCGCCGGTCGCAGACCGGATCCGAGCCGACAGTTCGTGGGCGACGGTTGCGGCACGTCCGGGTGGGATCAGCGGGGGGCCGTCGGGCCTGCCGGTCAGGCAAGCGATTCCGCTTTCTGCCCAGTCGCGTACCGAGTCCGCGGACGGGGATTCGAACACGCCCGTGATGCTACATTGCCGGAATGAGCAGGCGGCGAGCACGAGGGCAGAACTGATGGGCGCGAACACGATTTCTGCCGTGGAGCTTGCAGACGGGATCGCCGATACGCCGATTCTCGGTGATGGTGGCGCGGTCGCTCACCCGCTCCTGGTGGTCGATCTGGACGACGTGCCCGACTCGGTGATCGAGCGTGCTGCTGAGCAGGCGAGGCGGAGCGAACACCTACTCGTCGGCAGATTCACGGGTGGTTCGATCGATGACACGGCATTGGCGCCCCTACTCGAGTCCCTCGATCTGACCTATTCGGTGGGGCCCGATCCGCGGTCGTCGACTGTCGTCGGCACGGATGATCTCGGCGCGAGCCTGTCGGCGTTCGACACCGCTGTCGCGCAGAATCCGCACGCTTCGCTGGTCGTGCGGCATGTGCTCCGAGCCGCCGACACCGTGGGGGTGGCTGCCGCGATCGACGTCGAGTCGCTCGGGTACTCGACGTTGCAGGGTGGCCCCGAGTTCCTGCGGTGGCTCGACGAGCGTGGACCGCGCCCACTTCCGCCGCCGGCCCCCGCAGATCCGGTCCTCGTCGCGCGCGTCGGCGACACACTGCGGATCACGCTCAACCGGCCCGAGCGTCGCAACGCCTACGGGACCCAGTTGCGTGACGCGCTCGTCGAGGCGTTGCGCCTCGCCGAGCTCGACGACAGCATCGAGCGTGTCGTGGTGGACGGTGCGGGCCCGTCGTTCTGCGCAGGGGGAGACCTCGACGAATTCGGACGCACTCCTGACACCGCCACCGCACATCTGATCCGCACTCGCGGTGGTGCGGGACGCTTGGTCGCGCGGCTTGCGGATCGGATCGAAGTGCGGGTGCACGGGCACTGCGTCGGTGCGGGGATCGAGATCCCGGCTTTCGCGAGCCGGGTGGTTGCGGCTCGGGGAACGGTGTTCCGCCTTCCCGAGGTGTCGATGGGTCTGATCCCGGGAGCCGGGGGGACGGCGAGCATTCCACGACGGATCGGCAGGTGGAGAGCAATGCATCTGTTCGTCACCGCGTGTGCTCTCGATGCCGGGCGCGCGCTCGCATGGGGATTGATCGACGAGGTCTCGGAGCTCGGATGATGTCGATGCAATGGATGAATGCTCAAGAAATCGTTGTCATCGATCGCTTATAGTGTAAAGATTGTCATAGATTTTATCTGGGGTACTCGGACCGGGAACCCGGGGGAGTTCTGACGGCGGAGGTTCATCGATGGGACGGGCAGGGCTACGGCCGCAGAAAACGGCGATGCTGGTGGCGCAGCGGATCGTTCAGGATATCAATCGGCGAGGGAACAAGGTCGGTGATCGACTGCCGCCGGAGCGCGTCATGCTCGATGAATACGACGTCGGCCGGGGCACCCTGCGCGAGTCCCTGCGGTTTCTCGAGTTGCAGGGTGTGATTGCACTGAAACCGGGGCCGGGAGGTGGGCCGATCGTCCAGCAACCGGACAGTGAAGGTCTTGCGACCTCGATCACGCTCCTGTTGCAGTTCGAGAACGCGCCGTTCCGAACCATCGTCGAGGCGCGGACGGCGCTGGAGCCGATGATGGCCAAGCTCGCCGCCGAGCGGATCAACGAGCAGCAGTTGGCCGATCTGAAGTACTCGGTCGAGCACATGCGCGAAAACCTCGACGACGGTGAGATCTTCCTCGAGATGAGCCGCGTGTTCCACGACACCGTGGCGAAGGGGTCGGGAAATGCCCTGTTCGGCTATCTCATTCACGCATTGCTCGACATGCTGGACGGATCGGCGATGGGGATGGAGTACTCGGAACGGCACCGCCGCGCCACACTCGACATCCACGAGAAGATCTACCATGCTGTCGCCGACCGCGACCCGGAGGCCGCGCTCATTGCGATGGAAGAGCACATTGCAGGCATCTGGCGTTACGAGGAGAAGCACTACCCGGATGCACTCGAAACGCCGATAGCGTGGGGTGCCGTCACCTGACGGGCCCACATCCCTGACCCGACCCGTAGCGGCGAGGCGACCACGGTTGCCTCGCCGCTGCTGTCGTTCCGTGAGTCGCGGTGTCCAGTGACCTGGGTCATGAACAAGTGTTGACAATGGAACTAATCATGCGCATGATAGTCGTGATTTGCATCACCGATGCGTGAGCGTGCTACGCACCCCAAGAGACGGAGCAGCGCATGACCCCTTTCCGCACCACTCGCTCGAGGACGCTCTGCGGCTCGACCGCCGCCCTGGCACTCGCCGCAACGCTTGTTGCGGGATGCGCCGAATCGGCCTCGGCCTCCGGTGGCGGAGGCGGCGACGGCGTCGAATACGGCGCCACCAAAGACGACTACATCGCGGCGTTCGAGGATGTCGATCCGATCCAGCTCTACACTCAATCCCCCGCCCCGAAGGACTCGGCGACCGGCGTACCGGTCGAGAAATACCTCGACCGGATCACCGAGTGGTCCGGCGGCAAGATCACCTTCGACGTCGCCTACTCGAATGCAGTCGCACCTCCCGCAGAGATCGACAATGCGCTGATGGACGGCCGGCTCGACCTCGGACACGTGATCCCGCAGTACGAACCGTCGGAGTATCCCGCGACGGCCGCCCTGATCGACTCGAGCTTCGTCTCGCTCCAGACGCCGGTGCTCGGACCGCTGCAATCGAATGCCTGGGCCAACGAAGTGGCATTCGAGACTCCGGAACTCGTCGCGGAGTACGAGGACAAAGGCATGAAGCTGCTGCTGCCAGCGTACAATTCCGGTTCCAACGGGCTGTTCTGTGCCACCGAGCGGCGAGATCTCGCGTCCACCAGGGGCGCTCAGGTCACCGCTTCCGGTCTTTCGATCAATGCCGAAGTCGCGTCGCTCGGCGCAACGCCGGTGTCGATCGCATACACCGAACTGTTCGAGGCGCTCGAACGCGGCATCGCCGACTGCTCAGTCACCTCCTTCACCGTCGGAATGCTCGGCGGCTTCCTCGGACAGACGCCGCAGGTGGTGATCGATCCGGAGGCAGGCGTCGCGGTCGGCTGGGGTGGTATAGCCATGAGTGCCGAAGCGTGGGAAGAGCTTCCGCTTGTCGCGCAGCAGCTGATCTGGGACAGCCTCATCGTGTACGTCGAGTCGAACATCGAAGACAAGATTCTGCCCAACACGGCAGACGGGATGAAAGCGGTCCTCGCCGCAAACGGTACCGTCGGCCCCTACGCCGAAGACGCCCGTGCCGCACTCGCAGCCGAGAACGAGCGGCTCCTCGGCGCGCAGCGGACCAACGCGGCATTCGAGGACGGCGACGCGTTCGTCGACCGCATCGAGTCGTCGGCCGACAAGTGGGCATCCACGCTGGCCGATCTGTACGACGATGTCCCCTACGACGAGTTCGCTACGTGGTACAGCCCGGAGGTGCTCGATCTCGAGGACTACAGCGCGAAGGTCTACGAGGAGATCTTCCTGCCACACCGCCCGTCCTGACCACAACCGGAGGAAATGAATGACGCACGCAACGGGCTGCCCCGTCAGCCACACCGACTACACTAAAGAGTCCGAAATCTACGGCCACTACGCAACTCTCGACGCAGAGCGTGAGGCCGCACGGTTCCACTTCAACGACACCACCGAACGTGGTTTCTGGATGCTCACGCGCTACGAGGATGTTCTCGCGGGTTTCCAGAATCACAGGAACTGGACGACTGCGGTTCGTACGGCGTTGTTCCCCGAGAGCAGGATTCCGTTGCTTCCCCAGGACCTCAACGGGGAAGAGCACCAGAAGTTTCGTCGCATCATCAATCCGTTCTTCGCGCCCGCTGCGGTTCGACGTATGGAGGAACTGGCGCATACCCGCTGTGTGGAACTGCTCGAGGAGCTCGCCCCCAAGGGGCACTGCAACTTCGTGGCAGAGTTTGCCATCCGGTACCCGACCGATCTCTTCCTGGTGCTGATGGGCCTGCCGGTCGAAGACGGCGACTTCTTCCTGCCGTGGACCGAAGAGATGTTCAACTGCATGCTCCAGGGCGATCTCGACGGTGCCGAGGTTCCGAGGCAGAAGATCCTGGACTACTTCACCGTGGCCATCGAGCAGCGACGCAAGAATCCGCGGGATCCCGCCGAGGACATGGTCACCCGCCTGGTCCAAGCCGAGCTCGATGGTGAACTCCTCTCGCACGACACAATTCTCACCACCTGTATGTCCATCATGCTTGCCGGCCTCGACACCACCCGGTCGGCACTCGGATACATCTTCACGCACCTTGCGACCCACGAAGACGATCGCCGGATACTGGTCGAGGAACCTGAGTCGACGCGCGACGCGGTCGAGGAGTTCATCCGGTTGTATCCGCTGGTGATCCAGGCAGGGCGCGAGGTGCAGGAGAGCTGCGAATTCGAGGGCATCGACATGGCAGCGAAGGACGTGATCTGGCTCGGAATCGGCTCGGCGAACAGAGATCCCCGAAAGTATGACGACCCGGACACCTTCGTCCTCGGTAGGCCGGGGATCAACCAGCACCTCGCATTCGGTGCGGGGCCGCACCGCTGCCTCGGAATGCACTTGGCACGTCTCGAACTCGCTGTCGTGCTCGAGGAGTGGCACAAGTTGATCCCGGAGTATCGAATCAAGGACGGTGCCGAGTTGGTCGAACGTGGGTCCCAATTGACCCTGAAGGAACTCGAACTGGAATGGGAGGTCTGACATGGCGGCGATATCCGGACCGGCGATGTCGATCACGCGTGAGAAGTGCATGGGACATGGGCGTTGCTACTCTGTCGCACCCGATCTGCTGAGTGATGACGAAGAGGGTTTCGTCGCGCAGGCAGGCGACGAGTTCTCCGTCCCGGAGGAGCTGGCCGGTCAGGCCGAGGCGTCGGTGGACGCGTGCCCGGAGCACGCGATCACCTTCACCCGCTGAGTATTTCGCCTAGTGTTCGCGCGGCCAGCCGCGGGCGAGATCGGTACCGACATGGACATCGATCGCCAGCGACTCGAATCGCGCGTCACCCACCTCGGTCCGGATCACGGCGGAGTACGTTCCCCAGCCGAGACCGGACCCGTGGGCGGCGCGTGCTGTGTACCCGAAGTAGCAGTCGAGTTGGACAAGACCCGTCGAGATGGAGCGGACTTCCGGCTGACACACGAAATGCCGCTTCTCGGAGGGATCGGTGCCGCCGGCCGTCCGGAAGAAGCCTCCGATCTCGTCGTGGCCACGGAACGTACCGAGACGCGTGACGAGCGCACCGTCGTCGGCGAAAAGCAATGCCAGCTTCTCCGGCGCCGGGGCGTCGAGCTGCGCAGCATAGCGGTGCATCAAACCGGCTGCGGCGCGTTCGGATTCGAGTGCTGCCACTCGGCCGGCGAGCTGCTCGATGGTGGCCTGCAGATGGGATTCGGTGGACACGGGTTCTCTCCTCCTGATCGATGGTGGCTCGACTATAGGGTGTGCCGGACGAATCCGTGAGCAATGAAATATGTTGGGTACGAAGAGAACGGATGCGACGGTTGACGGAATCGACGAACATCGGAAGGTTCGAGGGCCGGGTCGCGGTCGTAACCGGCGGAGCGAGCGGGATCGGTGAAGCCGTGGTGCAGGCGCTGCACTCGGAGGGTGCCTGCGTCATCGTGGCCGATGTGCAGGAAGCCGGCCGTGCCCTTGCGGCGGAGCTCGGTGAGCGTGCCCGGTTCGTGCGCACCGACGTCACCGTCGAGTCGGATGTCGCGGCAGCCGTGGATCTCGCCGTCGAGCACTTCGGCCGACTCGACGTGATGTTCAACAATGCGGGTGTGATGGGCGCACTGGGACCGATCGACCGGACGCCGATGGACGCGGCCGACGTCACGCTCGCGGTGAACCTTCGCGGAGTGCTGTGTGGATTCAAACATGCTGCGCGCGTGATGAAACCGCAGGGATCGGGTGTCATCATCTCGACATCGAGCCCCGCCGGAGTTCTCGGAGGCGTCGGACCACACGTGTACAGCGCGGCGAAAGCTGCCGTCGTGGGTCTGTCGAAGTCGGTGGCAGCTGAGTTGCGGCCGTTCGGAATACGGGTCAACACCGTGATTCCCGGAGCCGTGGTCTCGCCAATGACCGCTGCCGTCGTGGCAGACGGCGCCGACGACCTCGCAGGTGCCGACACGGCACTCGGCAGCAACGCCCTGATGGACCGCGCGCTCACACCGGAGGACGTCGCTGCCGGCGTGCTCTTCCTGGCGAGTGACGAGGCCGCTTACGTCACCGGAGTGACGTTCCCGGTCGATGCCGGGATGACGGGTATCGCGGGCCGTTCGCCGTACACCAGTGGCCGGTATGAGCAACCCGTGACGTTGCTGGAAGCCGGACGTACCGCGTAGCGGAGGCCCGGCCCTGATGGAGATGCCGTCGACGCAGGTCGATGCAGTCGACAGCGAGACGTAGCCGGCAGGAACCACAGCCGGCAGAGAAGGGAAGAAGTACATGCTGACAGGTAAGCGGACGCTGGTCACCGGAGCAGCCCAGGGCATGGGCCGCGACATCGCGCTGGAGTACGCCAGGCGCGGCGCCGAGTTCGTCGGTGTCGCCGACCTCAACGGTGACGGCGCGAAGGATGTCGCCGCCGAAATCGAAGCGATGGGTGTCGCAGCCGTTGCGATCACGGTGGACCTTGCGGACAGTTCCGCCATCTCCGGCATGATCGACACCGTCGTGTCCGCGGCCGGCGGTCTCGACACACTCGTGAACAACGCCGGTGTCATGGAGAATGCCTTCACCGAGAACACGGCCTTCGAAGAGCTACCCGAGGACGTCTGGGACAAGGTCTACGCGATCAACGTCAAATCGGTCTGGCTGGCAACGAAATGCGCGGCACCGCACCTACGCGCTTCGGGTCGCGGGCCGTCGGTGATCAATGCCGCATCCGTCGCCGGAATGGTCGGTTACGTCAGCACCGCGTACCCGTCGAGCAAGGCCGCGGTCATCCAGCTCACCCGCACCTCCGCCATCGCACTGTCTCCGGAGGTCCGCGTCAACGCCTTCGCACCGGGTTCCATCGAGACCCCGATGAGCCGTGCCTTCCTCGACGCTGCAGAATCCGACGAGGCCCGCGAAACCAGGAAACGGGGGATGGTCGGAGCCCACCTCATCCCCCGTTTCGGCACCGGCGACGAGATCGCAAAGGTCGCCGCATTCCTCGCATCCGACGACTCGTCGTTCCTCACCGGGATCGTCGTCCCCGTCGACGGCGGTACGACGGCCTGGCGTGGACTGCGCGGATGAACGCGACAGCTTCTGCCGCGGCGATCGTGGGGGCCGGTGAATCGCAGTTCGGCCGGTCCCTGGACCGTCCCATCGCGAAACTCGTCCTCGACGCGTGCCGCAATGCGCTCGACGATGCGGGGCTGACCGCCTCGGACATCGACGGGGTGGTCGCGGCAGGTGCGTACCCCGGGCCCGATGAAGTGTCGGTCGCGCTCGGCGTCGAACGCAGGTACACGGCAGCTCCCGGAATTCCCGCGGGGGCAGGACCCCTTGCCGCAGTCGAGACCGCGCGTGCAGCAGTGGAATCGGGGCGTTCGAACACCGTCCTCGTCTACTACGGTTACGCAGGGTCGAAGCCCGGAGGCCCCTACGGCTTCCACGCGCAGGACCCGGTGAAGGCGAGCCTGGAAATGCCCTTCGGCTGGTATGGGCAACCGGTGTATTTCGCTGCGTGGGCACAACGCTACTGCCACACATACGGGATCGAACAGGACGCGCTCGGATCGATTGCCGTCTCGAACCGCGTCTGGGCGACGATGACGCCGAACGCGCAGCGTCCGAAGCCGCTCAGTGAGGATGATTATCTGGCCTCACCCATGATCGCGTCGCCGCTGCGGGCCGCAGATTGTTGTCTGATCTCCGACGGTGCCGGTGCACTCGTCGTCACGACGAACGAACGAGCACGCGACCTCGAGGGGACACCCGTCGTCGTGGCGGGATCGTCGACGGTGGCGGTGGGCCCGTCGATGACCTCGTATTTCACCCAGGCGGCGGACATGTGCTCGTTCGGTTCTGCCGTGTCCGGACCACGGGCATTCGCGGATGCCGGACTCACCCCCGCAGATATCGATGTCGCCGAGATCTACGACTGCTTCTCCATCTCGCAAGCCATCCAGATGGAGGACCTCGGACTCTGCGGTCGTGGCGAAGGGGTGGATTTCCACCGTGCCGGGCACACGCGGCCTGGCGGCTCGCTCCCGGTCAACACCCACGGCGGCCACCTCGCGTACGCCTACATCCCCGGGATCGTCCACGTGATCGAGGCCGTACGCCAGGTGCGGGGCGTGCGCGGGCAGGCGCAGGTGCCCGATGTCGCGACCGCACTGGTCGCTGCGCTGGCAGGCGGCGAACACACGACGTTGATCTTGACGAAGGACCGGTGAGGAACGTGACCGAGAATGAACCTTCCACCGACACGTCCGGGATCGTCACAGCATCGGTACCGGATTTCGCACCACTGACCGATGTTCCCGAACTGGCACCGTTCTGGGACGGAGTGAGCCGCGGAGAACTCGTGTTTCCGCGGTGTCGCGCATGCCGGCGCTGGCATTGGTACCCCGGACCGGGCTGCCCGTGCGGTCACGACGACGAATTCGAGTGGTCGGGTGTCGCGGGCAGAGGAGTGATCTACTCGTTCACCACCGTGCACCGCGCGTTCCTGCCGTCGGGATCCACCGCGCCGTACACCGTGGCACTCGTGGAGTTCGAGGACGCGCCAGGTGTACGCCTCGTGACCGACCTCATCGGAGACGGCGCGGACACACCACGGATCGGTGACCGGGTGGTCCTGTCTCCGACGGTCTTCGATACCCACACCTTGCCGACCTTCGCGCTCGAGGGTGACCGGCCGGAACGAGAAAGGCACTCGCGATGAGACTCTCACTGCGCTATGACATGCGAGCACCGGCGATCGGCGCTCCGGCCGTCGACCTCTACCAGGCCGCGGTCGAGCAGGCCGGCTGGGCTGATTCGCTCGGGTTCGAGACCGTGTACATCGCTGAGCACCACGGCGCCGAAGACGGCTACTGTGCCTCCCCGATGATCCTGGGCGCCGCGATGCTCGGGCGCACCGAGCGGATCCACGTCCATTTCTCGGCGCTCGTGGCGGTGTTGCATCATCCGTTGCGGCTCGCCGAGGACCTCGCGACCCTCGACCTCGTCGGTGGCGGCGGTCGCGTCGAGATGACGATGGGGATCGGCTACCGGCCCGACGAATTCGAGATGTTCGACGTGCCGATGAAGCGACGTGTCCGCATTCTCGAAGAGGTCGTCGAGACCCTCGACAAAGCCTGGACCGGTGAACAATTCGAGTTCCGCGGGAAGACGGTACGGGTGCGTCCCACGCCCGTCGGCCCATCACGCCCCCCGATCTACATCGGCGGCTCGGCCGATGCGTCCGCGGCGCGTGCAGCGCGTCTCGGCGACAACTACATGCCAGCCGGGTCGGAGAAGGAGCGGCTGTACGAGTTGTACGACACCGAGCGGACGAAGCTGGGACTTCCGATTCCACCGCGTCCCGCGCCGGCCGGCCCGTTGTTCCTGCACGTGACCAACGATCCCGACGGCGATTGGGAACTGCTCGCACCGCACCTGATGTACACGACCAACATGAATGCGCAGTGGGCGAAGGAGCGCGGTGTCGGGACGACCGGGTACACACACGTCGAGACCGTGGAAGACCTGAAGAAGCAGCCGCAGTTCGTGGTGCTCACCCCCGAGCAGTGCGTGGAGTTCGCACGGGAACGGGGCGATGATTCGGAACTCATGTTTCAGCCGCTGATGGGTGGACTCCCACCCGAAATCGGTTGGCGGAGCCTCGAACTGTTTGCCTCCGAGGTCCTTCCCGAACTCGAGAAGTCAGGCCTCCGGGGCTCGGCCGAGTCGCGGCTGGGCCCGATCTCGGAACAATCGGCGGGAACGATCAGGAAATGAGGGAGTCGATCATGAGGTTTCGATCGGTTGCGTGTGCGGTCGCGGGTATCACCGCGAGCGCAACGGTATTGACGGCCTGTGCCGAATCGGGTGGTGCCGGCGGGCAGGGCGGTGGTGCCGGTGTCGAGTACGGGGCGAGTATCGAGGAGTATCAGGAGGCGTTCGAATCTGTCGACCCGATCGTGATCCACACCCAGTCTCCCGCGGCGAAGGGCGCATCGGGCGGTCAGCATATCGAGAAGTACGCCGAAGCCGTGTCCGAATGGTCGGGCGGCAAGATCACATTCGACATGGTCTATTCGAACGGTGTGGCCTCGCCGACCGAAGCGGACAACGCGGTGCAGGACGGCCGGCTCGACCTGGCCCAGGTCATGGGTGCGTATGAACCGCAGGAGTACCCGGTCACCTTCGCCCTCAACAACGCGAGTGTCCTGTCGGACAACAGCGTGGTCGTGGGGAGCCTGTCATCGAACGCGTGGCCGGTCGATGTGGCCTTCTCTACACCGGAGTTCATCTCCGAATACGAGGAACAGGACCTGAAACTTCTCATACCGTCGTTCAACTCGGGTTCGATCGCACTGATCTGCGCGCAGGCCCGAAATGATCTGGCCGAGTTGAAAGGTCAGTCGATTGCGTCCGGCTCGGCGACGCTCGGTACCCAGGTCTCCGCGCTCGGAGGCAACCCGGTGTCGATCGGATATACCGAGTACTACGAGAGTTTGCAGCGCGGGGTCGCGGCGTGCGCGGCCACCACCCTCACCGCGGGCATGATCGCGGGCATCATGGAGGTTGCGCCGCACATCACGATCGATCCCGAGGCGGGATTCGTGAACACCTCGGGTGCGCTGGCTATGAACGCCGATGTGTGGGAGGGCCTTCCGCTGGTCGCGCAGCAACTGATGTGGGATCGTCTCGACGTCTTCGTCGAGGGCAGTATGAACAAGATCTGGGAAGGTACGGTCGCCGCATCTGCGACCATCGCTCAATTCGGAGGGGCGGCCGAGCCGTTCGCTGATGATGCCCGTGACGCGTTGACCGCGAAGAACGAAGAGATAGTGGACGGGCTCGCGGAGACGGCCCCGGGCGGCGACGAGTTTGTTCGGCGAGTGCGGGATTCTGCTGCGGAGTGGAAGACGACAGTGACCGATCTGGGTTACGAGAACACCGTGGACTACACCGGATTTGCCGAGTGGTACAGCCCCGAGAAGCTCGACACGACGGCATTCGTCGACGAGCTCTTCGCCGAGGTGTTGCTCGAGCATCGCCCTTCCTGAACAGCACGCGATGAGCCGTGAACGACATGTTTGCAACAATTAGTTGACAACACGACGTTCACGGCTCACGCTGTATGTATGACAGAGAATGAATTCACTCCACCGAACCCCGGTCGGGAACGTGCCCACCGCGAGTACGCCGGTCTGTTCCGAATCGCCGAACGCCACGGGGTCACAGCGGAACAGCGTGCACGCCAGTCTCATCCGGAGATGCTCGACCCGCTGGGCGCGATCCGCATCGTCGCCGCGCTCGCCGGCGGCGTCCACCAGCCGGGTCCTGAAGAACCCGACGTGGACGCCGCCGACGTCACGGCTGCTCTCGGTCTGATCCCGAAGGCCAGAGCGGAGATGGACCAGCTGGAGGCGCTGGTCCTCCGAATTGCCCGTGAACGCGGGATGACCTGGCAGGACATCGCGTTCGGGCTCGGCCTTGGAAGTACCCAGGCTGCCCGTCAGCGTTACGAACGACTGCTGAAGCGCACTGACTCCTGACCGGGCGATCAGGGGGTGTAGGGATCCGCGCGCCTGATCGGGGGCGCGGTCTTCCAGTCGGGCATTCCTAGCTCCGGAGTCCCCACGACGGCCTTGCCACCCGACAAGTGGGTCCACTGGGCGTGGTTGAGCTGATGAATCGTGAAGCAGGCGTCGAGTGCGTTGGAGAAGCCCATCGCATCCTGGCTCTGGTTGACCGACTCCTTCACGAGCAACGCCGCCATCGTGGGCACCTGGGCGATGCGACGAGCGAACTCCAGGGTCCGCTCCGTCAGGTCGTCCGCCGGGAACACCTTGCTTACCATGCCGAGAGCGCGGGCGTCCTCCGCGTCGAGGCTGTCGCCGGTGAGGAGCAGTTCCTTGGCCTTGCGCGGGCCGAATTCCCAAGGATGACCGAAGTATTCGACCCCGCACATGCCGAGTCGTGTGGCAACGACGTCGGCGAATTGGGTGCCTTCCGCTGCGACGATGAGATCGCAGGCCCACGTGAGCATCAGCGCCGCGGAGAAGACGTTTCCGTGCACCTCGGCGATGGTGATCTTGCGGAGATCGCGCCAGCGACGGGTGTTCTCGTAGAAGTAGTGCCATTCCTGATGGAAGCGCGACTCGACGGCGTCCTTGGTGCCGCCTGTGCAAGTGTACGACCAGTGCTGGTCGGGGCCGGGGTTGCGTTCGGCCTGGTAGTCCGGGCTGCCGAGATCGTGCCCGGAGGAGAAGACCGGGCCGTTGCCGGCGAGGATCACCACGCGCACGTCGTCGTCGGCCTCGGCCCGCAGGAACGCGGCGGTGAGTTCGACGAGGAGCCCGCGGTTCTGGGCGTTGCGGTATTTGACGCGGTCGAGCACGATGCGGACGATGGTGCCGTCGTCGTGGGTCTCGTACTGCAGGTATTTGTATTCGGTGGTGGCCCGGGGGTCAGTGCTCACGGGGGAGAGTCCTTCCTGGAACAGGCTCAGACGGCCTGCGGTGATGTGGAGACGAGTGCGCGTGCCTGGTCGAGCAGGGCCTGGGACACGCTGTGGAAGTGCTTCCCGAGTGCCTCGTCGACCTTGCCTGCACATGCGCGGGCATGTGTGCCCTCGAGGATGATGGCGAGGCGGTAGCAGGCCAGTACCTGATACCAGTCGAATCCGGTCATGTCGCGGCCGCTCTTCTCGCCGTATCGTGCGATGAGCTCGTTGCGGGACGGCAGGCCGTCGAGCTGGCGGGCCAGCCCCTTCGTGCGAGGCTCGTTCGGGTCGGGCCAGGTGGCCAGCAGGTGTCCGAGATCGAGCAGCGGATCGCCGATCGCGGCGAGCTCCCAGTCGACGACCGCGGCGACGTCGGGACTGTCGTGCCGGAACATGACGTTGCCGAAGTGGAAGTCGCCGTGAATGACGCCCTTGTTCCACTCGGTGGGGCGGTGCGCGTCGAGCCATGCGCCGAGTTCGTCGATTCCGTCGAGATCGGGTCCGGGCCAGCCGTCGAGTTCGTGGTAGGAATCGAGTTGCTTGCGCCAGCGTCCGACCTGCCGGTCGATCCAGCCGTCGGCGCGATCGACCTGCGTCTGCCCAAGCGCTGTGGGATCGACGCGGCCGAGCGCGGCGGCGGCGTCGACCATGGCCAGCCCCATCGCGTGCTGTAGGTCCGCCGACGACGCGTGTGGCTCGGGCACCTCGGTGGTGGCGGTGAAGCCGCTGATCGCGTCCATGACGAAGAAGGCGAAACCCATGATCTCGGGGTCGTCGCATGCCGCAACGAGGCGCGGGTGGGGGACGTCGGTGCCTCCGAGTGCGGTGAGGACGCGCGCTTCCCGGCGCATGGTCTCGTCGCTGTTGCTGCGCTTGTGCAGCGGCGGCCTGCGGAACACGTACTCGCTGCCGTCCCTGACGAAGCGGACCAGGATGTTCTGGGTTCCGCCGGTCAGTGCGACAACATCGGTGATCGGTCCGGTGCCGACACCTTTGCTGTCGAGCCAGGACGTCAATGCCGGGATATCCACCATGTCCCGATCGCTCATCGGGGTTCACCTCGTGTCTTCGATCGTGTTCCCCGGGCGGTGCCTGTGGTACTTCGAACGTGCCATGGTCCGCCCGCGGAATCGGATGTACTTGTGGGTGACCGGGGCCACTCTCACGGCACTCTACACATTCGTGCAAACCATTGTCATGATTAGCTTCACATTCAGGCGCATGATTGTTAGAGTCCGAGGACGGCGCCCGGTTGCTGCGACAGCGGACCGGCTGGCAGCGAATCGTTCTCCTTCAGGTGGTGCAATGGGTATCGAAATGGTTCTCGACATGGCGACCTCGGTCGTTCCGGACCGCGTGGCGATCGGCCGCCGCGAGTCGGGACTGACCTACTCCCGGCTCGATGAAATCGCATCGGGTGGCGCGACGGTCCTGAAGGAACGCGGGGCAGCGCACCTGGTGTTCGTGGGAGTCAACGGGCCCATCCTGCCCGTCCTCACATTCGCGTCGGCGAAGGCGGGCATCCCGATCGCGCCCCTGAACTACCGGCTCGCGACCGAACAGCTTCGCGACCTCGTCGCACAGCTCGAAAGGCCGTTGATCGTCGCCGATCCGGCCTACAAGGACAAGCTCGAAGGCGCAGCGGGGCACCTGCTGACCACTGACGAGTTCTTCGACGCCGCACGGGCCGCCGGGCCATCCGATCACCTGCCGGCCGACGACGACGCCACCGCGGTCGTCCTGTTCACCTCCGGCACCACCTCCGCCCCCAAAGGTGTGTTGCTCCGCCACCACCACCTGACGTCGTATCTGTTCAACACCGTCGAATTCGGCTCTGCTGGTGAGGAACAGGCGACACTGATCAGTACACCGCCCTACCACATCGCCGGGATGGGCGCGGTGCTGAGCAACATCTACGCCGGGCGTCGCATGGTGTACCTGCCCGATTTCACCCCGCAGCACTGGCTCGATCTCGTCCGCGAGGAGGCGGTCACGAGCGCGATGGTGGTGCCCACGATGCTCGCCCGCGTCGTCGACCACCTCGGCGGGGAATCCGCGGGCGCTCCGAAGCTGGCGTCGCTCGCATACGGTGGAGCGCGGATGGCGCAGCCCGTTCTCGAACGCGCCCTCGTTGCTTTCCCGGACACCGGTTTCGTCAACGCCTACGGCCTCACCGAGACCAGTTCGACGATCGCGGTGCTCGGACCCGATGACCACCGCGAGGCACTCGCAGATCCCGCACTGCGCCATCGGCTGTCCTCCGTCGGGCGGATCGTGCCCGGCATGGAGGCGCAGATCCGTGCGGAAGACGACACCACAGTGCTCGCCGACGGCGACACCGGGCTGCTGTGGGTCCGCGGGGCGCAGGTCAGCGGCGAATACATGGGCAAGGGCTCGGTGCTCGACGCCGACGGCTGGTTCCCCACCCGCGACCGTGCCCGGATCGAGGACGAGTTCCTGTTCATCGGCGGTCGCGCAGACGACACGATCATCCGCGGTGGCGAGAACATCGCTCCTGCCGAGATCGAAGACGTCCTGGTTCGCCATGACGACGTCCGCGAGGTCGCCGTGATCGGCGTCCCGGACGACGAATGGGGCGAACGCATCTGCGCCGTCATCGTGCCCGTCGACGACACCCATGCCGAGCCGGAAGCGGTGCGCGCCTGGTGCCGCGAGCGACTGCGCGGATCCCGCACACCGGACGACGTCGTGTTCGTCGATGAACTGCCCAAGACCGCCACCGGCAAGCTCGTGCGTCGTGATCTGGTCACACAGGTCACTGCCGAATCCGCCTGAGAGCGAGGGTCCGTGTCTTCCATCCCCAGCCGCCAGTGGGTGCTCCGATCCCGGCCGACGGGCCGCCCGAGCGCATCCGATGTCGAACTCGTCGACGTCGCCGTAGGCTCGCCCGAGCCGGGTTTCGTCCGAGTGCAGAATCTCGTGATGTCGGTCGAGCCGTACATGCGCGGCAGGATCGGCGGTGAGGCCACCTATGCCGAGCCGTATCCGCTGGACGAGCCGATGCTCGCCCCCACGATCGGTCGCGTCACCGCGTCGGCCGACGAGTCGATCCCCGCCGGCACCCTCGTGAAGCACGAGTACGGTTGGCGCGAGCACGCATTGGTGCCGGCGAGTGAATGCACCGTGCTTTTGCACGACGACCTCGCGCCCGCCGACCATCTCGGCCCCATGGGCATCCCCGGAATGACGGCGTGGGTGGGGTGCGAGCGAATCGCCCGCATCGAGTCGGGCGACGTGGTGTTCGTGTCGTCGGCGGCCGGTGCAGTCGGGTCCACCGTGGTGCAGATCGCAAAACTGCGGGGTGCCACGGTGATCGGTAGCGCGGGTAGCCCGGAGAAGGTCGAGTTGGTCCGCAGGCTCGGCGCCGATGCCGCATTCGACTACCACGACGGTTCGGTCAAGGACCTGCTCCGCGCCGCGATGGCAGAGGTGGGAGCGACCGGACTCGACGTCTATTTCGACAACGTCGGAGGCGAGCACCTCGAGGCTGCTGTCCGGGTGATCAACGACCACGCGCGGATCGCGCTGTGCGGGATGATCAGCATCTACAACTCCGCGACCCCGCAGCCGGGCCCGAACAACCTCATCAAACTCGTCTGGCGCCGCGCCCGGATGGAGGGATTCCTGCTCCGCGACCACCTCGACGCGCGGGAAGAATTCGAGAACCGGATGGCCGAGTGGCTTCACATCGGCGCGGTCCGCCCCGTGCAGACGGAGTTCGGGGGCGGTATCGAGGGCGCGTGGGACGCGTTTCTCGGCATGCTCGACGGCACCGCGACCGGCAAAGCCGTCGTGCCGCTCACTGGCAATCACGTCGAGAAAGACTGCAAGACCAGCGAATCCGGCGGGACGATCTCGCCCGACAAGGAGGCAACACGATGACCGACCAGACACTGCCGTCGGCAGCTCACGTACTGCCACTGCAAGGCAAGGTCGCGCTCGTCACCGGTGGAAGCCGCGGCCTCGGCCGGGAAATGGTGCTCGCCTTCGCGAAAGCCGGCGCAGACACCGTCATCGTCAGCCGCAAGATCGACAGCTGCGAGAAGCTCGCCTCCGAGGTTGCCGAGACCACTGGCCGCAAGGCACTTCCGGTCGCATGCCATGTCGGCGACTGGGACGCACAGGAAGCCCTCGTCGAGCAGGTGTACGCGGAATTCGGCCGCGTCGACATCCTCGTCAACAACGCGGGCATGTCGCCACTCTACGATTCGCTCGGCAGCATCACGGAAGCGTTGTTCGACAAGGTCTTCGACGTCAATCTCAAGGGAGCATTCCGGCTGACGACGCTGATCGCCCCGCGCATGGTCGAGGCCGGCGGCGGTTCGGTGATCAATATCAGTTCCATCGCCTCGGAGAGGCCCACGCCGAGCGACCTCCCGTACGCGGCGGCGAAGGCCGGACTGAACATCATCACCAAGGGCTTCGCGCAGGAGTACGGGCCGACGGTGCGCGTCAACGCGATCATGGCAGGACCGTTCCTGACCGATATCAGCAAGTCGTGGGACATGGACGTCGTGGCGGAGAAGTTCAAGACACTTCCGCTTCAGCGCGCCGGTAACCCCGACGAGATCATCGGCGCCGCGCTCTACCTCGCGGGTCCCGGCTCCACGTACACCAGCGGCGCGATCATCCCGGTCGACGGCGGCCGCACCGCGATGCGCTGAGCCGTACACGCCGAATACTTTTCGAGAAAGGAACGTGCATGAGCTGGGGTTTCGAGACAGATCCCGAGTACCAGAAGGTCCTCGACTGGGCCGAGGACTTCGTGAAGAACGAGGTCGAGCCCATCGACAAGGTCATCACCCACGCGTGGGACCTGAAGGACCCGCTGCGTCAGAAACTGATCCCGCCGCTGCAGGACAAGGTGCGGGAGAAGGGCCTGTGGGCGACGCACCTCGGACCGGATCTCGGCGGCCAGGGATTCGGGCAGCTCAAACTTGCTCTGCTCAACGAGATCGTCGGGCGCACCCACTCGGGCCCCATCGTGTTCGGTGCGCAGGCACCGGACTCGGGCAACACCGAGATCCTCGCCCACTACGGGACACCCGAACTCAAAGAGCGGTATCTCGAGCCGCTGATCAACAACGAGATCGTCTCGTGCTACGCGATGACCGAACCTCAGGGCGGGTCGAATCCCGTCGAGTTCGAGACCACGGCCGTCCTCGACGGTGACGAATGGGTCATCAACGGCGAGAAGTGGTTCGGCAGCAACGCGCGCTTCGCGTCGTTCTACATCATCATGGCGGTCACCGACCCCGACGCCGAGCCGCACAAGCGCCTGTCGCAGTTCATCGTGCCGGCCGACACCCCTGGGCTCGAGATCGTCCGGAACACCGGGGTGTGGGGTCACGATTACGAGGTCGGCACCCACGCCTACACACGGTGGACCGATGTCCGGATCCCGAAGGACCACATCCTCGGTGGGGTCGGGCAGGGGTTCGAGGTCGCGCAGACCCGTCTCGGCGGCGGTCGCATCCACCACGCGATGCGCACGGTCGGACTGGTGCAGGCGTCGCTCGACATGATGCTCGAGCGCGCCGTGTCGCGTACGACGCGCGGCAAGCGTCTCGGCGATCAGCAGATGGTGCAGGAGATGATCGCCGATTCGTGGCTGCAGATCGAGCAGTTCCGCCTGCTGGTGCTGCGCACCGCATGGCGGATCGATCACTACAAGGACTACAAGAAGGTCATCAAGGACATCGCCGCGGTCAAGGCCGCGATGCCGAAGGTGTTGCTCGACGTCACCTCCCGCGCGGTCCAGCTGCACGGTTCGCTGGGTGTGTCGAAGGAACTTCCGTTGGGTAAGTGGCTGTTCGAGAGCTACCACATGGGTCTGGCCGACGGCGCCACCGAGATCCACAAGGTGGGTCTTGCCCGTCAGTTGCTGCGCGACGCCACGCCGCATGACGGTCTGTTCCCCAGCTACCACCTGCCCGGGCTCGAGGAACACGCGCGGCGCAAGTTCGCGGCGCAACTGGCGGGTCTCGAAGACTGAAGCAGTGGTTCGAGCAAGGGGACCGGGACCCGTGGTTCCGGCCCCCTGCTCGTGTGCTCTGTCAGTGGTCTGCCGAGATGACGAACGCGGTCGACCCTGCCAGTCCGTTGGACACGGTGACGACGGACCGCTTCGCGTCGGGAATCTGACGCTCTCCGGCCCGGCCGGTCACCTGATAGGCCGCTTCGGTGAGCTGTGTCATGCCGTGCAGCCGACCCTCGGCCAGGCACCCGCCGCCGGTGTTGAGCGGCAGCGTCCCGGTGGGGCGGGCATTCCCCTCGTCGATGAAGGACGCGGCTTCTCCTCGTCCACAGAATCCCAGACCTTCGAGCCAGGTGTACGTGAAAATCGAGAATCCGTCGTACAACTGGGCGATGTCGATGTCGTCGCGGTTGATCCCGGCAGCGGTCCAGAGTCGCTCACCCGTCGTTTCCGACCCGGCGATGATGTCTTCGTAAGTCATGGGTACACCGGTGACGCCGATGTGGTTGCTCGCGGCGTAGCCCGAGATCAACGCGGGAGGATTGCGTAGGTCGCGGGCGCGGTCGGCGCGGGTGAGGACCATGGCGACGGCGCCGTCGACGGGTAGGTCGCAGTCCAGCATGGTGATGGGATCGGCGATCATGCGTGACGACAGGTACTCGTCCGTCGTCAGGGTCTTGCCTCGGAAGAACGCATTCGGGTTCAGGTGTGCGCGTTCGCGATTGTCGACAATGAAGCGCGCGAACGATTCTCGTGTCGCACCGGCGAGGTCGAGGTAGCGGCGCGCGACGGTCGCAGCCCAGCCCGCAGGCATCGAGAAGCCGTACGGCGCGAAGAACTGGTCTTTGCCGCCGGCTCGCGCGGACGTGAAGTTCGAGTACCGTCCCTGCGGCATGTGCAGTGCGCGATAGAGGACGACGTGCGTGCAGGTGCCTGCGACGAGTGCGTTGATCGCGTCGATGGCGGCGTGGGTGACCATCGGCATGGTGTTGCCGAGCCATGAGAGGTTGTCGCGGATTCTCAGCGCTCCGGCGAGATGTCCCGGAGTGACGACATCGATGCCGTCCCGGTTACCCTTGTCGCCGCCGTACACCGGCATTGTCGGGGTGGTCGCGAGGCCGTCGACGTCGGCTCGGGTCAGACCGGCATCGGTGAGTGCTGCGTCCGTGGCCTCGACCGTCAGCGACAACAGGCTGCGCGGGTTGCGTCGAATGAGTTCGGTGTAGCCGATTCCGGCTATCGCGACCTGATCGCGGTAGTCCCACATGATCAGCTGCTCCTGTGTCGGGTCTCGGGCGAGAGACGGAATTGCGGCACGACATCGCCGGGTGCCAGTTCTTCGAAGGTCACTTCCAGGGGGAGCCCGATCGACAGATCGGCAGGGTCGGCGTCCACAAGATTGGTGGTGATCAGCAGGTTCTTCTGCTCCTCGAGTTCTGCGACGGCGACGATGTACGGCAAGTGTCCGGCGAAGCCGGGTGCCGGTGCGTCGTGCATGACGGTGTAGGAGTAGAGCTTCGCTCGGCCCGATACGTCTTTCCAGGACAGCTCGGCGGTGCCGCATACGGGGCAGAAGCCCAGCGGGAGGTGCTGGTAGCGGGCGCACGAATCGCAACGCTGCACCGTCAGGCGGTGTTCTCGCGCGGCGTCCCAGTAGGGGGCTGTGGTCTCGTCTGCCAGAGGTAACGGCTTGCGTGGGGTTTCGGCTGCAGCGTCAGTTGGGGGCATCGGTCCTCGCTCGACATTGACATCTATTGCGAATAATGGTGATCATCTATTGTGATTCTGTGACGCCGGTCTCGGCCTCGTCAAGTTTCACCCTCTGCGAGGAGGGATAGGCCGTCGCTAACGGGATTTTAGGCAAATCATTCGCATGAAAGCTTGACTCTCCCGCAATCTAGGCGAATGATATGACCCGAGAGTGATGTAGGTCACGACAGGCAGGCGAAAATCATGGCGCACCGCAGTGTTGAGTCCGACGTCAGGGTCGACGATGTCGACTCCGGACGAGTCGGCGACGCACTCGCCGCGCTTGTCCAGCTACTCACCACATGACCTTCGGGCGTCACTTCACGCCGCCCCACCCCCCTCATACCAGCGGAGTTGACATGAGCGCATCCCCGAGCGCTTCCAGCAAGCCGAGCAGTCGGTTACTGCTGCTCATCGAGATACCTGCAGTCATCGTGCTTTTCGTGATGATGATCCATGTGACGGCGAACGCGCTCATGCGAGCGTTCGCGTCGTCGCCCATCCCGAACACGCTCGAGATCACCCAGTACATCTACGTCCCGATCATCGCCCTGCTCGGCTTCATGGCGGCGCAGGTCAGGGGGGAGCACATCGTCGCGGACCTCGTGGCTCACTACTTCCCCACGCGGGTCAGACGAGCGGTGCTGTTCTTCGGGTACATGCTCGGTGTCGTGGTGTTCTTCGGATTCGCATGGTTCGGCCTCGAAGAAGCTCTCCACTCGCGAGACATCGGAAAGACCGCGGGCGTGTCGACCGTCGTGGCATGGCCCGTGTACTTCCTCGTTCCCATCGCCTTCGGCGTCCTGTGTGTGCAGTTCGCCTTCGCGGGCGTGCGTGCCCTCCGCGGCGGGGAGGATTCGGTCGACGCGACCGACGCCGAGGTAGCCCGCATCACCGACGAGATCGATGAAGAAAACGGTGTGTCCGCCACTGCCGCAACTGCGCCGAATTCGGAGAGCAAATGACTACCACTACCACCGCCGAAGTTCGGGACCCGAATCCCACCCCGCCGGTTGTCGGCCCCAGCAACAAGTTTTCGACCCGTTCATGGGTGTTGTTCGGTGCCTTGATGGTGCTGCTACTGGGGTCGACTGCCGCGATATTCATGCCGCTGACGCCGGTCGCGATCGGCTGCGCGTCGATCGTGATGATGATTACGCTGCTGTGCCTGCGGGTTCCGGTGGCATTGACCATGATCGTCCCGTCGTTCGCAGGGCTCTACGCGATGCGTGGCGAGCGGACGGTGACGAGTGCGCTCACGTCACTTCCCTACGACGAGGTGGCGAGCTGGACCCTCAGCGTCGTGCCGATGTTCGTGCTCATGGGTCTGTTGCTGTGGCGCTCCGGCATGACCGATTCGCTCTATACCGCTGCCCGACAGTGGTTGGGCTGGCTTCCGGGCGGCCTGGCGGTCGGCACGAACATCGCCGGCTCCGGACTGGCTGCGGTCAGTGGGTCCACGACCGGGACGACCTATGCTCTCGGCCGCATCGGAATCCCCGAGATGCTCAAGGCCGGATACGACCGACGACTTGCGGTCGGTGCGGTGTTGGTCGCCGGTCTGCCCGGCCAGCTGATCCCGCCGAGTATCCTGCTCGTCCTGTACGCGGGCATCGCCGAGGTTCCGGTCGGTAAGGCGCTGCTCGCCGGTATCGGCCCCGGAATCCTCGTCTCGATCATGTTCACGGTGGCGATCATCCTGATTGCCGTCTTCGCCAAGGACGTTGCGGGGACGAAGGAAAGCCGCATCGAGGCGTCGAGCGTCTCATGGAGTACCCGGTTCAAGAGCCTCGTGTCCATCTGGCCGATTCCGGTCCTGGTGGCGGTGATCATCGGTGGAATGTTCTCGGGCCTCTTCACCGCCACCGAGGCCGGCGCGGTCGCCGCACTCTGCTCGGTCGGCGTGGTCTTCATCTGGAGGCGCAAGACCGGCGGCGCGAGTCGCGCGCTCCTCGACGGTTCCATCGGTACCGTCTCGACGGTCGGTGCGGTCTTCCTCCTGCTGGTCGGTGTCGAGGCGCTCTCCCGGATGATGACGTTGACCGGCATCAGCAACGGGTTCGCCGATCTGATCACCGATATGAACCTCGGGCGGGTCGAGTTCCTCCTGCTGATGATGGTGGTCTACCTGATCCTCGGCGCCTTTATGGATCCGCTGCCGATGATGGTGCTCACCGTGCCGATCCTGATCCCGACGCTCGAGAGTCTCGACATCTCGATGCTGTGGTTCGGTGCCTTCGTCGTGTTCATGGGTGAGCTCGCGATCCTCTCGCCGCCGGTCGGCATCCTGGCGATGATCGTCCACTCGATCGTCAAGGATCCGAAGGTGAACCTGGGCAAGGATATTCCGCTCAAGGACGTATTCGTCGCCGCTGCGTGGTTCCTGCCGATGGCCATCGTGGTCGTCCTGATCCTGATCTTCTTCCCGGAGATCTCGACGTTCCTGCCCGACCGTTCCAGCGGCGGCTGAGGGCAGTCGTAACACTGGGTGTGTCGACGCCCTCGCATACGGTGGCCTCGAGGGGCGCCGTCGCGGGGGCGTCGTCATCGGGTTCTGAGCCGGGTCATCGGGTTCTGAGTCGGTTCGGAAAGCGCGACCCGAGAACGCTTGCCCTAATCTATGAACATCATTATAGTGAACTAAGTAACGTTCACCCGGGGCGTAGGCGCATACTCGTCTCCCCGAACCCATCACACGGCGAAGGAGTGGACATGAGTGCACAGAACACCGAGGGAACCGAAGCCTCGAACGGCAACCGTCTGCGTTGCAACAACTGCGGCTCAGAAGCAATTGTCACCAAGGCCGGTGGCTCGTCGCTGAACTGCTGCGGCGCACCCCTCGAGGTCACGTTCGGTCGATAGCCGACCGGACCACGTTGCCATCACCACATCCCAGGAGTTCACATGAACGAGGTCGGTAAGCGCTACACGTGCGCCACCTGCGAAACCCAGATCATCTGCGTCAAGAAGGGCGAGGGGCAATTCGCCTGCCACGGCGCTCCCATGGAGCTCGTCACGGCGAAGCCTCTGCCCTCGTCCGACTAGGACTACTCGATCCTGTCTGTTCGGCGGACACCGACGTCCAATGGACACCGACGAAACCCTGGCTGCGTACGGCGCGGCATCGTGTGAGAAGAAGGAGCGCGCAATGGCTGGTCCACTCGACGGACTCGTAGTGATCGATGCGAGCTGGGGCATGCCGGCTGCCGTTTCGACGATGATGCTGGCAGACTACGGTGCCCGCGTCATCAAGGTCGAGCGTCCGGGCGGGGGTCCCGACGCTGGAGCGAACATCCGCAAGTCGACCGACCGCGGCAAGTGGAGTGTCGAGGCGGATCCGCACACCGACGAGGGACGCGCGATCATCCGCGGTCTCGTGGCGAACGCCGATGTGTTCGTCGAGTCGTTCGGTGTGGGTAAAGCCGACGCACTGGGGCTCGGCTACGACGAGCTGCACGCGCAGTTCCCCGAACTCGTCTACGTGTCGGTGACCGGATACGGCAACGTCGGTCCCCACGCCGAGCGGCCCGGCTACGAGGCTCTGCTCAATGCCCGTCTCGGGCAGATGGCCGAGCAGGAGGGTCACCGCGACGGGCCCATCTTCATGGGTCACCCGACCGTCTCCTACGGCACCGCGTTCATCACCACGATCGGCATCCTGTCGGCGTTGCGCGCGCGGAAGATCAACGGCGCCGGCCAGAAACTTGACACCTCCCTGCTCGATGGCATGCTCGCGATCGCGTCGATGAACTGGTGGTGGAACGAGAAGGACATCTCCTACCTCGCTCGCAGCGGCACCCAGAAGGGCTTCGGCAACAAGCGTCTGATCACCGATCCCTTCCAGTGCGCCGACGGCAAGTGGCTCGTCGTCCATACCGGGGGCCCCGGTGCATACAAGCGGACGATGGACATCCTCGGGTTCGGTGACCGCACACAGACGATCGACGGTCCCGAAATGGCCGTACCGCTCGACGAGGTCGAACTCGACATCGCGCGCAACCAGGTTCCCCAGGCATTCAAGCAGCGCAACAGGGACGAATGGCTCGAAATGCTGCACGCGGACGACATCGCTGCGCTGCCACTCAACCATCCCGAAGACATCTTTGCCGACGACCAGGTTCAGTTCGCGGGCGTGCCGATCGAACTGCCCGACGAGGACTACGGCACGATCCAGCAGGTCGGCCCGGTGATCCGCTTCGAGAAATCGAAGCCTGCGACCCCGGTGCCCGCGCCGAAGGTCGGTGAGCACAACTCCCGCACGGACGAGATCGCTCGCTCCGATGTCTGGGCACCCCTGCCGGACAACTCCGAGAAGGTGACGCGCCCGCTGCAGGGTGTGAAGATCCTCGACTTCAGCTCCTACTTCGCCACCGGATTCGGTGCACGTCTGCTGTCCGACCTCGGTGCCGAGGTCATCAAGATCGAGCCGCTCATCGGCGATCAGATGCGCCCGCTCGGCGACCTGTTCGAAGGCGCCAACCGCGGCAAGCGCAACATTGCCTTGGATCTGCGGAAGCCCGAGGGACAGGAGATCGCGCACCGTCTCGTTGCAGAAGCCGACGTGGTGATGCACAACTACCGACCCGGTAAAGCAGAGAAGATCGGCCTCGGCTACGAGACGCTGAAGGCGATCAATCCCGACGTCATCTACGCGTACCTTCCCGGATTCGGTTCGGCCGGACCGAAGTCGAGCCTCAAGTCGTTCGCGCCGATGGTGTCCGGCATGGTCGGCCTCAACTTCGAAGGATCGGGCAGGGGCAATCTTCCGATCCGCCGTGTCATCGGCAACGAAGATCTGTACAACGGATTCCTCGGCGCAGTCACGGTATTGTTGGCCCTCAATCACCGCCTCAACACAGGGGAGACGCAATCCGTCGAGAGCCCGCAGCTGCACTCGAGCTTGTTCGTCGTCAGTGAGCACTCCGCGACACTCGACGGGAAAGCGATTCCCGCACACGAACTCGATGCAGACCAGACCGGATGGTCGCCGCTCTACCGGGTGTACCGCACGAATGACGGGTGGATCGCGATCGCAGTGTTCGGCAACGCGGCTTTCGTGCGCCTCGTCGAGGCGCTCGGCCGCCCGGAACTGGCCACGGACGCGCGTTTCACGACGCATACCGACCGCTCGGCGAATGCCGATGCGCTCGCGGAGACCCTGACCGATCTGTTCGCCGGCCTGGACAGCGAGAGCGCCTTCAAACTCCTCGACAACAACTCGGTGCCCGTCGAGATCCCCCTCGACTACCCGATCATGCCCGAACTGCTCTGGGAGGAATGGGCTCTCGACTCGAATCGGGTCGTCGAGCATCATCACCCCGAGTACGGCTGGTGCCGTGAGGTCGGCATGGTCATGCACCTGTCCGACACCCCCGGCGCGTTCAAGGGGGGTGCGCCGGCGCTCGGTGAGCACTCGCGCGAGATCCTCACCGAGCTCGGCTACACCTCCGACGAGGTGACCTCACTCATGGCGTCCGTGTGTGCACTGCCGTCCGATCAAGCACTGCCCACGGCAGCAGCGAAGGAAGACTGACCATGGACATCACGTATCCGCCGGAAGCGGAGCAGTACCGCGCATCGCTCCGTGAACTTCTCGAATCGAATCTGCCGGACGACTGGAAGGGGATCGGCGCCCTCCCCGGAGTCGAGCAGGAGGAGTTCCTGAAGTCGTGGCGCAAAGTCCTGTCCGACAACGATCTGCTCGCGGTGTCCCTGCCCCGTGAATACGGCGGCGGCGGACTGTCCGACATCGAGCAGGTCGTGCTCAACGAGGAATTGATGCGCCTCGGAGTTCCGGAAGGCACCGAGAACGACACGCTCGGTATCAAGCTGCTGTGCAACACACTGGCTGTGCTCGGCACCGAGGAGCAGAAGGAATACTTCATTCCGAAGACCCTCTCCGGCGAAATCAGCTGGTGCCAAGGGTATTCGGAGCCTGAGGCAGGATCCGATCTGGCGGGCATGCGAACGCGTGCCGTGCTCGACGGCGACGAATGGGTCATCAACGGCCAGAAGACGTGGACCTCCGCGGGCAGCAGCGCGAACTGGATCTTCGCGATCTGCCGTACAGATCCGACGGCCGTCAAGCACAAGGGCCTGTCGTTCTTGCTGGTCCCGATGGACCAACCCGGCGTCGAGGTACGACCGATCCTCAACGCCGCAGGTTATGTCGCGTTCAACGAGGTGTTCTTCACTGACGCACGCACAGACGCGGCAAATGTGCTCGGCGAGGTCAACGGAGGCTGGCACACGGCCAACACGCTCCTCGGATTCGAACGTGGAGTGCGCGCGACGACCGACGCGGTGCGTTTCGGACGCGAGGTCGACCGGCTCATCGAACTCGCCCGCGAGCGAGGACTCACCACCGATCCACACATCCGTCAGGAACTCACGTGGTGCTGGCAGCGGGTGCAGACGATGCGCTTCCGCGGTTACCGTGCGCTTACGAAGCTGCTCGAAGGCGGGCGCCCCGGTACTGACGGCTCGTTCTCCAAGATCTACTGGGCCGAGTTCTTCCAGCGCTACACCGAGGTCGGACTCGAAATCCTGGGACTCGAAGCGTTGACACCGGAAGGGCAGGGGAACAACGGCATTCTGGTCACCCCTGCGCCCGGAACCGAGAACTCCTCGCGCTGCTGGAACGACATCGCTCTCTACGCGCGCGCGGCGACGATCTACGGCGGTAGCTCGCAGATTCAGCGCAACATCATCGGCGAGCAACTGCTGGGTCTCCCCAAGGAGCCGAGGCTCGACAGCGGCCCGTTCCAGGACATCGGGCGACGCAAGACTGCCTGATCCGAGATCTCCGCCGATCTACGGCAGAACGGAACTATCGTGTACTTCGAATTCAACGAGGACCAAGAAGAATTCCGCGGGTCCTTGCGCAAACTCCTGTCGGAACGTGCACCGCTCACCAGGGTGCGCCAGGTGGCCGAAACCCGCGGATACGATTCGTCGACCTGGCAGTTGCTCGCCTCCGATATGGGGGTGCCGGGTATCCACGTCCCCGAAGAGCTGGGAGGGAGCGGCTTCAGTCTTCTCGAAACATGCGTGGTGGTACAAGAACTCGGACGCGCACTGACACCGGTACCCGTGATCACGACGATCGGTGCAATGGAGGCCATCCGGGGGCTGGGTTCCGCGGCGCAGCAGGAGGAGCTGGTTCCGGGGCTGGCGTCCGGCGAGACCATCGGCACGTTGGCGTTGTCGAGCAACCGCGACCTCGAGGTGGACGGTGCGGCCGTGCGCGCGTCGGCCGAAGGCGATACGCACACACTCACAGGGCGTGTGGACTATGTGGCATTCGGGCACACCGCTGATCTGCTGGTCGTGCCTGCAGTGACCCCGTCCGGCAACGAGATCGGGTTGTACGTGGTGGCCGCTACTGCGTCCGGTGTGACGATCGAATCGCGTGAGACTCTCGACCTGACGCGCCCCCTCGCGTCCGTGCAACTCGCCGGTGCCCCCGCTCGATTGCTGGGCTCCGATCACGCGGCAATCGTCCGTGTCGTCGACCTCGTTCGAATCCTGCTGGCCAACGAGGCCATCGGGTCTTCGAAGGCCATCCTCGACATGGCGGTCGACTACGCGAAGCAGCGCGTGCAGTTCAATCGGCCCATCGGATCGTTCCAGGCGATCAAACACAAGTGCGCCGACATGGCGATCGCGATCGACTCGGCGGAGGCCACGGTCATGTTCGCGTCGATGTCCGCGGCGGGCGAGTCGAAAGACTTCAGGCTCGCCGCGCTGATGGCGAAGGCGCAGGGTTCGGAGTGCCTCACACTGTGTGCATCCCAGAACATTCAGGTCCACGGTGGCATCGGATTCACGTGGGAAGCCGATCCGCATCTGTACTTCCGTCGAGCGAAATCGATCGAGCCGCTGTTCGGAAGCAAGGTGCACCACAACGACATGCTGGCCGATCTGGTCGGAATCTGAGGGGAGCGGGAGATGACCACAACGATACCGACCACAACGATGCGCCGCCTCGAAGGCGACGTTGCGCTGGTGACGGGGGGCGGTTCCGGAATCGGGGCGGCCTCGGCGATCCGGCTCGCGCAGGAAGGTGCCGCGATCGCGGTCGTCGACGTCAATGTCGACAATGCGGAGGTCACTGCCTCGCAGATTCGTGAGGCGGGCGGTACGGCCGTCGCGTTTGCCGCGGACGTCCGTGACGACAAGGCGATGGACGAGATCGTGGCGGCCGTCGTGTCACAGCTCGGGGAGATCAGCGTGGTCTTCACCGCGGCAGGCGTCAGCGGTGCGCGTCTGGACAGTCATGAAGTCACACGTGACGATTGGTACGGGGTTCTCGACATCAATCTGTCCGGCACGTTCTTCACCGTTCGCAGTGCGCTGCCCTCGCTGCTGCGCCGGGGCGGTGGCTCCGTTGTGACCTGCGGGTCGACGTCGTCGTTCATCGCGACGCAAGGCGGCCTCGCGCCGTATCGCGCGTCGAAGGGCGGGGTGAAGATGCTGACGCAGACGCTCGCTGTCGAGTACGCGCCGCAGGGTATCCGGGTGAACAGCGTCTGCCCCGGGGCTGTCCGTACCAACCTCAGTGCCAATACCGCGGCCATCGTGCCGACGACCGGCACGGTGAAGAATCCTTCGAAGCCGCTGAGCGTTCCTCTCGGACGGTACGGCGAGGCTGAGGAAATCGCTTCGGTAGTAGCGTTTCTCGCGTCACCGGATGCGTCGTACGTGACGGGTCAGGCCATTCTCGTCGACGGCGGGGTCACGGCAGAATGAGGCCTTGACATCTCCTTAATTCAGTCGCATGATTAACACCATAACCGTGAGGGTGATCACTCCGAGTGGAGTATCCGAGAAGGTCGGTATCACCGGATCTTGCGGTCGATCCTGACGAAGGAGTTCCGAAGTGGTCACATTCTCCCGGGCACGCCTGCTGCCTCGCGCCGGCGTCCTCGTGACGGCAGGAGCGTTGCTGCTCGCCGGGTGCGCTGAAACCTCATCCGGTGGCGGTGACACCAACGGAGGCGGTGAGGGTGTCGCGTTCGGTGCGACGATGGAGGAATACCAGGCGGCATTCGCAGACGTGGACCCCATTGTGTTGCACACACAGTCGCCCAGCACGCAGGGATCCACCGGCGGCGCGTTCATCGACGCCTACACCTCGGCCGTCGAGGAATGGTCAGACGGCAAGATCACATTCGACATTGCCTACTCCGACGCGATCGCCAAGTCCACCGAGATCGACAACGCCATCGTCGACGGCCGACTCGATATCGGACAGGTCCTCGCTGTGTACGAACCGCAGGAGTTCCCGGCGACATCTGCTCTGCTCGACGCCAGCGTGCTGTCCGACCAGAGCGTTGTCACCGGCGTTCTCCAGTCGAATGCGTGGCCGGCGGACGTCGCCCTGAACACCCCCGAGATCGTCTCCGAGTTCGAAGACAAGGGCATGAAGCTGATGCTTCCCGCCTATAACGCCGGTATGAACGCGCTGTTCTGCTCCGACAAGCGCGTCGCGCTTCCCGATTACCAGGGTCGCAGCATTTCTGTCGGCAGCACCGCAGGTAACCAGCAGGTCTCCGCTCTCGGTGCGACCCCGACGTCCGTTGCCTACACCGAGGCTTACGAGGCATTGCAGCGCGGTGTCATCGACTGCTCGATGCTCAGCCCCGCGGCTGCCCAGATCGGCGGCATCCTCGAAGTTGCACCGCAGACGGTGATCGACCCGGAAGCCGGCCTCGCAGTGCCGAGCGGCAACATGGCGATGAACCTCGATGTGTGGGATTCGCTTCCGCTCGTGGCGCAGCAGCTCATGTGGGATCGCCTCGACGCGTTCATGACCGGCAGCATCGAGGGCAAGATCTGGCCCGTCACCGTCGATTCCGTCAAGGACATCCAGCAGTACGGCGGATCCATCGAGCCGTTCGCCGACGACGCGCGTACCGCGGTGCAGGATGCGAACAACAAGATCGTCGACGCGATCGCGGGTAACAGCGGTCTGAGTGACGGCGCCGGATTCGTCACGTCGGTGCGTGAGAGCGCCGACAAGTGGAGCCAGACCATCACTGAGCTCGGCTACACCAACGAAACCGACTACAACGGCTTCGCCACCTGGTACACGCCAGGCAAGATCGACATCGCCCCGTACATCGAGCGGGTCTACGAGGAGATCTACCTGCCTCATCGCCCGTCCTGACATTCGCCGACCACGTTCCGGAGGAGTTGCCCCCCTGCGCCTCCTCCGGAACGTTTCTGCATCAAGGGATACACCATGACCGAACGTCATTCCGGCACAGCCGCAATCGCACTCGACGGTGCGATCGACATGCACTGCCATTTCGGTCCGGAGCCGCTCGTGGAGATGGCAGCCAAGACGCCGCACAGCGTCGACCCGGTCGAGGCAGCGCGAGAGGCCGCCGACCACGGTATGCGAGCGCTCGTGTTGAAAGCACATGAATTTCCGTCGACGGTCGCTGCACATCTCGCCAATGTGGCCGTCCCCGAAGTCCGGTCGATCGGAGGAATCTGCCTCGATCATCCTGTCGGAGGCCTGAACCCGCACGCCGTCGAATGCGCGTTGCGTGCGGGCGCGCAGGTCGTCTGGCTACCCACGCTGTCGTCGGAGCAGGATGCACCGGCGAAGGTGAAGGCCTTCTTCGGTGAGAAGGAAGAGGGGATCCGGGTGATCGACGCCGACGGGGCGATCGTTCCCGAGGTGCGCACGATCCTCGACCTGATCACCCAGTATGACGCTGTCCTCGCGACCGGACACGTATCGACCGCCGAACATTTCGCCGTCGCACGAGAATACGCGTCGAAGGGACGCGTTCTCGTCACCCACGCGATGCATGCGACGACCGGCCCGCGTCTCACCGAGCGGGAGGTGATCGAACTGGCCGACCTCGGCGCCAGTATCGAATTCGCAGCCCACACCTGCATGGGCGAGCCGTCGACGTTCGCGAGCGTCGTGTCGGCGCTGAAACGACTCGACCCCGCCCGGGTGGTGCTCGCGACCGACTACGGATGGACGACGAAGATTCCGCACCCCGCGGCCGGTTTGCATTCGTATGTCAATGCACTGTGGGACGAGGGCATCGACGAAGCGGACCTGAAGGTCATGACCTGTGACAACCCGGCACGCCTGCTGGGCATGGACTGACGGCAGGGCGTGAAACAAGTGGCAACTACGATTTCGAAGGACAGAGTAATGACCGACACTCAGGGACGGGTGGCCGGGAAGGTCGCCTTCATCACCGGCGCTGCCCGCGGGCAGGGGCGGTCGCACGCGTTGCGGCTCGCGCAGGAGGGTGCCGACATCTATGCCACCGACGCATGCGAGGACATCGCCTCGCTGACCTACGGTATGGCGTCGGAGGAAGACCTCGCCGAAACCGCGCGGCTCGTGGAGAAGACCGGACGCCGGATCATCACGCGCAAGGTCGACGTCAGGGACCAGGCCGGACTCGACGCCGCAGCGGCCGACTGCGTCGAGCAGTTCGGCCGGATCGACATCGTCAGTGCCAACGCGGGTGTCTGCGGCTGCCGCCCCACCGTCGAACTGACGGAGGACGAGTGGCAGGACATGATCGACATCAACCTCACCGGTGTGTGGAAGACGTCGAAGGCCGTGATTCCGCAGATGCTCCGGACCGGTGGCGGTTCGATCGTGCTGACCAGCTCGGTCGTCACATACAACGGCTCGCGCAACGTCGCTCACTACAACGCATCGAAGCACGGCGTGGTCGGTCTGATGCAGACTCTCGCAGCCGAGTACGGCGGCCAGGGAATCCGCGTGAACGCGGTCCATCCGGGCAACGTCGGGACCGACATGCTCTTCAGTGAATCGACGTTGCGGGTGTTCTGCCCGGACCTCGAGAACCCGACCATCGAGGATCTGCGCGCACGTGCACGCGGGCGCAACGTCATGGACATGGCGTGGGTGGAGCCCGAGGACATCACCAATGCCGTGCTGTGGCTGGCATCCGAAGAGGCCCGGTACGTCACCGGTGTCTCGATCCCTGTCGACTGCGGTCTCCGCATCAGCTGAGAGGTAACGGGAATGACTGAAGGACGCAACGTAGGACGCAAGGTTCTCATCACCGGTGGCGCAGGCGGTATCGGCGCCGCCGCCGCTCGACGACTCGTGCAGGAGGGCGCTGCGGTTGCAGTGCTCGATCTCGATGCGGCAGCGGCCGAAGCGCTCGCCGCCGAACTGCGTGGTGTGGGCGGTACAGGCGCGACGGCCGTCGCAGTGAGCGCGGACGTGTCCGACCCCGACTCAGTGGGACCGGCCATCGACGACGCTGCGACTCGGCTCGGCGGACTGGACGGGATCGTCACGTGCGCGGGCATCGCGAAATCTGCCCTGGTACACGAAATGTCGGTCGAGGACTGGCATGACGTGGTCGGTATCAACCTCACCGGCTCGTTCCTGTCGGTGCGGGCGGCGCTGCACCACATGCTGAAAGAACGGCGCTCGTCCGTCGTGACCATCGGATCGGTGGCCTCGCTGATCTCCGCGAACACCAATACATGCAGCTACGACGCGTCGAAATCCGGTGTGCTGGGCCTGACCCGGTCCATCGCGGTCGGATACGCCGATCGGGGCGTGCGCGCCAACACGCTGTGCCCCGGTGTCGTGGACACCCCGCTCGCGCAGCGGGCGCGGGAAGCGGGCGGTGTCACCAGCACGGCGCTGGCCCAGACACCCCTGGGACGCCGCGCAGAGGTCGACGAAATGGCGTCGATCATCGCGTTCCTCATCTCCGACGAGTCGTCCTACATGACGGGCTCGACCGTCACCGCGGACGGTGGACTCACCGCACAATAAGCAGGATCGTCTCGTCGGACAGAATCGTCTCGTCGGACATGTTCGGCGACGTATCACCCGAGAACCGAAAGGCACACTCATGGCTTCGACCGGACGCCTCGCCGGTAAGACAGCACTCATCACCGGTGCAGGATCCGGCCTCGGACGGGCGACCGCGCTCCGCTTCGGGGCAGAAGGCGCTGCCGTCTCCGTGGTCGATCGCGACCTCGCCGCGGCCGAGCAGGTCGCCGACGAAATCCGTGCGTCGGGCGGACGCGCACTGGCAGTGGCCGCAGATGTCACCTCCGATGCCGATTCCCAGCGCATGATCGCCGAGACGCTCGCAGAGTTCGACATCCTCGATGTCGTGTTCGCCAACGCCGGAATCAATGGTGCAGGCAACGCCGCGGACACGACGGAAGCCGAGTGGGACAAGGTGATCGGTGTGAACCTCAAAGGGGTGTGGCTGACATCGAAATACGCGCTGCCGCACATGATCGAGCGACGTACCGGGTCGATCATCAACCAGGCGAGCATGGGTGGCCTGATCGGCCTGCCCGGAATCTTCCCCTATACCGCAGCCAAGGGCGGTGTCATCGCCATGACCAAGCAGATGGCGGTGACCTACGGGCCGGACAACGTGCGAGTGAACGCAATCTGCCCGGGCACGATCCCCACACCGTTGGTGTACCGGTCTCGTGTCGACCGTGGTGCGGCCGACGCCGATGCCGACCAGACCGCGATCGACGCCGAGGTCGCGAATCGATTCCCGCTTCGCCGCCTCGGTACGCCGGACGATCTCGCTTCGGTGGCATTGTTCCTCGCGAGCGACGAAGCCGATTGGGTGACAGGCGGCATCTACACCGTCGACGGTGGTCGTAGCGCGTTCTGAGTGGTATGGACAGCGAAGGGCGGACCGGAATCCTGGTCCGCCCTTTCGTCATTCCATGCGCTGTCAGGCCATGAGTCCCGTGAATCGCCAATCGAGCACCGGCGCAGGCTCCGCGTCCGCGCGGTGCGCATAGACGAGCGAGCGCAGGTTCAGCACGCCCCCGCCCCCCGCGAGGGGTTGTGCGGACTCGACATGCAGATCGCTGGTGAGGGTATCGCCCTCATGGACGGGGCCGGTGTGATCGCACGACTTCCAGCCGAGCACCGTCACGAGATTCGGCAGCGCCCGTGACGCCTGGGACAGCGCCAGACCGATGGTGTGCCCGCCGTACACCAGCCGCCCCGCCGCACCGACGCGCTCGTCGTGATGGGTCGCGGCGATGTTGAGGCTCAGCCGAGCGAGCTCCGGTGCGCTCGAGACGACGTCGCCGCTCGACTTGAGGACGGAGCCGGCCAGCGAGGCATCGAAATGCGCGCCCGGCACCGAGGACCGGTACTCGTCGAGGTTCCATCCCTCGGGGGAGGTCCACTGCGGCTCGTCCTGCGGTCCGATCGCCGACAGGTCGTCGGCATGCACGATCCTGTTCTCGTCGGGGTTCTCGCTCAGCGGCAGCATGGCACATCGGTAGAAGTCGAGGACGGTATTGCCGTCCTGGTCGACGGTGTTCATCCGCAGAGCGGCGAGACCGGTGGGCTTGCGACCGGGCTTCGCCGAGTTCTCCTTCAGTCCCACTACCTCGGTTGTGGTGTACAGGGTGTCGCCGATGTAGGGGAACCGGCGGAAGCGCAGACCCCGGTAGAACAGGTTGGCCTTGACGTGGTGCGTGACCAGAGTCGACTGGCCGATCGCGATGTCGGTGACGAAACCTGCGTGCGCGACCGGGCCTTTCGCGACACGAGTGGCGAGGTGCTTGTCGAGGGGCAGGCGGAAGCGGTCACCGAGGATGCTCTGATGGGCGGCAGCGAGACCGTCGGTGAGGGTCACGGCGGGGGCGGTGTCGAAGACCTGGCCGACGGTGAGCTCGTCGAAGTAGGGCCCGCCGACGTAGGAGGGGGTGGTGGCCATGCTCAGGCTCCGATCTTGGTGAGGGTGCGGCGGGCAGCGACGGCGACAGCTTCGTCGAGCATCTGGCCGTCCAACTGCGCTGCTCCGGCGCCGCGTGCTTCGGCTTCTTCGAGTGCTGCGAGAACCTTGCGGGCGGCCTCGACCTGCTCGCCGGTGGGAGTGAATGCTGCCGTGGCGGAATCGATCTGCGCGGGGTGAATGACCCACTTGCCGTCGAATCCGAGGTCGGAAACCCACCGTGCGGAGTGCTGGAACGCCGCGTCGTCGGCGATACCGAGGAACGGGCCGTCGATGGCCTGCACGCCTGCTGATCGCGCCGCATGCAGGACGCGGTCTTGCACATACAGCCAGTGTTCGGGCGCTGCGGTGCGTGCGCGTCCGAGAGCGGCACCGAGGTCGGCGTAGCCGATGATCACGCCTGCGACGCGTGGGCCCACGACGATCTCGTCGATGTTCTGGACACCGGCGGGCGTTTCGATGAGCGCTTGGATCCCGACGGGGGAGTCCTTGCCCAGGATGCGGTCGGCATCGACGAGATCGTCGGCGCTCTCGACTTTGGGGAACACGATCGACGCGAGCGCGTCGCCGAGTTCGGCGCACGCGCGCAGGTCGTCCTCGAACCACTCGGTGCCGCGTCCGTTGATGCGCACAGACACTGTGCGTCCGGCGCCGTACGTACGGACCAGGGGGGCGATGAGGTCGCGCGAAGCGGACTTCCGGTCGGGAGTGACAGCGTCCTCGAGATCGAGAACGACCTCGTCGGCGACGGATGCAAGGGCCTTGCCGGCCTTACGTTCATCGGAGCCGGGGGCGACGAGCACCGCTCGCCGGCGAAGATGTTGCTCGGAAGTCACGGGGAACCTCATGGAATTCGACGGTAGGGAACGTGGTCAAATGTACGGCCATTGTGCCGTGATGCGCTACTTCTATAGGTATCGGTAGCGGCACCGATCACTGATATCACTGGTTCGAAGTGTTGATTCGGCAGGGTGCGCGATTGACAAGCCTCGGCAATGGTCCTCAAAATGGCCGTACAAAGTGTGCGTCCCCGCGGCCGGGACCACGACGAGCCTAAGGACTTCCGTGAGCCATCTGAACGACGAAGAAACATTCCTGGTCAAGACCGTCCGCGACTTCATCGACCGCGAGGTCAAGCCGTCGGTGCAGGAAGTCGAGCACGCGAACGAGTACCCCGAGAAGTGGATCGAGCAGATGAAGCAGATCGGCATCTACGGGCTCGCGGTGCCCGAGGAGTACGGCGGATCGCCGGTGTCTATGCCGTGCTACGTGCAGGTCACCGAGGAACTCGCGCGCGGGTGGATGTCGCTCTCGGGTGCGATGGGCGGACATACCGTGGTCGCGAAGCTGCTGGCGTTGTTCGGTACCGAGGAGCAGAAGCGTAGGTACTTGCCCAAGCTCGCGACCGGTGAGATCCGGGCGACGATGGCGCTCACGGAGCCCGGTGGTGGTTCGGATCTGCAGGCGATGACCACGACCGCCAAGCGTGACGGCGACGACCTGGTGATCAACGGGGCGAAGACGTGGATCACCAACGCGCGTCGTGCGGGTCTGATCGCACTGTTGTGCAAGACCGATCCGCAGGCCACTCCGCGTCACAAGGGCATCTCGGTGGTGCTCGTCGAGCACGGTCCCGGCCTGACGGTCTCGCGGGATCTGCCCAAGCTCGGATACAAGGGTGTCGAATCGTGTGAACTGAGCTTCGACAATTACCGGATCTCGGCGGACGCGATTCTCGGTGGTGAGCCCGGCAAGGGGTTCGGGCACATGATGAAGGGCCTCGAGACGGGCCGGTTGCAGGTCGCGTCGCGGGCGCTGGGTGTGGCTGCGGCGGCGCTGGAGGATTCGTTGGCGTACGCGCAGCAGCGGGAGAGTTTCGGGCAGCCGATCTGGAAGCATCAGTCGATCGGTAATTATCTCGCCGAGATGGCGACGAAGCTGACGGCGGCGCGTCAGTTGACGCGGTATGCGGCGGAGAAGTTCGACAGCGGTGAGCGTTGCGATATGGAAGCGGGGATGGCGAAGCTGTACTGCTCGGAGATCGCGATGGAGATCGCGCTCAATGCGGTGCGGATCCACGGTGGGTACGGGTATTCGACGGAGTACGACGTGGAGCGGTATTTCCGTGATGCGCCGTTGATGATCGTCGGTGAGGGGACCAATGAGATTCAGCGCAATGTGATCGCGTCGCAGCTCGTGGCGCGCGGCGGACTCTGAGCGCCGCCCACTAGGATCTTCTCCGTCATGGACAGCAGAACACGCGAGACGACGGAACCCGCATACGCGCAACTCGCGCGTCAGTTGCGCGACGCTGTCGACGCCGGTCGGTACAACGACGGTGTGCGTCTGCCGACGGAGGCAGAGCTTGCGGAGCAGCACGGAGTGAGCAGACAGACCGTGCGCAGGGCATTCCAGGACCTGGTTGCCGACGGAATCGTCTATCGCGTGCCCGGTCGGGGTACGTTCGCGAACGAGTCGGGGCGGCGTTACCGTCGGCAGCTCGGCTCGATCGAAGATTTGCTCGCGTTGTCGGCGGACACGGTCATGGAGATCGTCTCGCCGCTGAAGCGCGGCGTCGATATCGATGCAGCGAGTCGATTGCGCCTCGACACCGATCTGCTGTACTCGGTCGTCCTGCGACGAGTACACGATGGGATACCGTTCGTGCACACCACAATCCATCTACCGGATGAGATTGCGGCGGATGTACTGGACGAACCTGCGCTGCAGCTCGGTGCATCCAGCCGCAACACCGTGATCGGGTTGCTCGAGCCGTATCTCGCCAGCCCGATCGTCGAAGCCGCACAATCGATCACCGTCGCACCTGCATCCGAGCAGGTCGCCGAGGTTCTGAACTGTGCTGTCGGGCACCCGCTGCTGCGGGTCGACCGTCTGTACTCGAACGAGGCAGGAATACCCACCGAACTGTCGGTGAGTTACTTCCTGCCCGAGCACTACACCTATCGCGTCACTCTCCGGCGTTCCGGGCACTGACGCCACATACCAACTACAGGAGGCGAACATGCGGGTCTTCAACGGAATCGACGAGATCGAGAAGGCGGTCGGCGAGACCATCGGCCAGAGCGACTGGCTCGAGATCACTCAGGAACGGGTGAACCTCTTCGCTGATGCGACCGGCGACCACCAGTGGATCCACGTCGATCCCGAGCGGGCTGCGAGCGGTCCGTTCGGTGCGACGATCGCCCACGGTTACCTCACGCTGTCGCTGCTTCCGGTCCTCGGCACACAGATCTTCTCGCTCGACGGCCTGAAGATGAAGGTCAACTACGGCGCCAACAAAGTGCGGTTTCCCGCGCCGGTCCCGGTGGGTTCAAAGGTTCGCGCCTCTGCCGAGTTCAAGTCGCTCGAGCGCACCGCGAAGGGCGCCAATCTCGTCGTGGGCTACACTATCGAGATCGAAGGCGGTAGCAAGCCGGCACTCGTCGCCGAGACGATCGTCGTGCTTGTTCCCTGATCTGTCAGGGATTTTCGAGACTGGGATTCTCGATACGGAGGATGCGGTCGTCGTCATCTGTGGGTTCCCCGCGGCCGTCGCGGTTCGACGTGGTCAACCACAGTGAGCCATCGGGTGCGGTGACGACGGTTCGCATCCTCCCGTATTCACCCGTGAAGAACTCGGTTGTGCTGAAATCGGCGATACCTGAATCCGCGATACCGATGCGCCACAGGCGTTCTCCCCGCAGCGAGGCCACCCACAGGTTGTCGTCGTCGTAGGCGATCCCGGACGGTGACGCCTGAGCGACCGGCCATGTCACGACGGGGTCGATGTATTCATCCCTGCCACTGCTGCCCTCGACCTCGGGCCAGCCGTAATTGCCGCCGGCTACGATCTCGTTGAGCTCGTCCACATCGTTCTGCCCGAATTCGGACGCCCACAATCTGCCGTCGTCATCGAACGCCAGTCCCTGCACATTGCGGTGACCGAGCGAATACACCGGCGAGACCGGGTCGGGATTACCCGGCGCAGGCTCACCGTCCATGGTCATCCGCAGGATCTTCCCGCCGAGCGATGCCGGATCCTGTGCAAGAGGGGGATTGCCTGCTTCGCCGGTCGCGGCGTACAGCATGCCGTCGGGTCCGAACTGCAGCCGGCCGCCATCATGGACTCGTGCGGCAGGGATGCCGTCGCGTATCACCTGATGGCCGGTGAGAGTCGTTCCGTCGTACGTGACACGCAAAATCTGATTTCCGGAAGAGGTTGTGACGTAGAGGAATACGAACCGGTCGGTGTCGAATGTGGGTGACACCGCAATGCCGAGCAGGCCGGATTCCCCCTGCGCGACCGTACCGGCGATCCTCGCAATCTCTCGAACCTGCTTGTCTGCGCCGATCTCGAGGACGCGACCCGAGTCGCGTTCTGTGACGAGAGCTGCTCCGTCGGGAAGAAACGCGACACCCCACGGTGTGTCGAGACCGGATGCGACGGTGTCCGTGACCTGCGGTGTGGGGGCTGTGATCGCGGGAGTGGGTGTCGCGGGCACATCCTCCGAAGACGAACACGCGATGAGCGGAACCGTCAGGGCGAAGAGGGCGACGCGGCGCAACCATACGGATGTCACGTGGTGCATCCTCGTGCAGCGACCCGCCATCGGTCCATCACCGCATCGGCGTGGCGTCCGTCCACCACTATCAGCTCGTCCGCGAGATTGACCGCGTTGCAAACGTGATTCGGAATCACCCGCACCCTTTGCCCGAGGTCGGGCCGGGTGCCGGCATTCGGCCACTGCACGGTGGCGTGATGCTCCGAAAGGGCAGTGATCCGCGCGTCGGGTTCGCCGAGAATACGGCCGTATCCGGTGGCCCACGGTGCACGGTCGGCGCCGAGTGTCTTGCTTCCGGAGTCGAGCACCACCACCTCGCCCCGGGCCGACACCACCGTCGCCAACGCGGTGAGTGCGATATCGGATTCGGTCACCGCATCGAGTTCGAGTTGCTGAGCGTCCCCGAACACGTACACCCCCGGGCGTAGCTCGGTCGAGACGGTGGGTGTCTCGATGAGGGCGGTAGGCGACGAGCCGCCGCTGATCACCACGGGATCGATACCGGCGTCGCGCAATGCCGCGGCCGCGACGGCGAGTGACTCGGTCTCCTCGGCACCGGCGACGTGAGGCAGGCCCGGACCGTACGAATGCCCGGGAAAAGTGAACACGCCCAGCACATTCAGCTCCAGCCTGCGCGCCCGCCCCGCGACCTCGCCCGCCTGTTCGGGTGCAACACCTGTCCGATGGTGTCCGCTGTCGATCTCGACCAGTACCCCGATCGACGTGTCGCAGTGCTCGGCAAGTGCGCGAGCTCCGGCCGCGGAGTCGATTCCGACAGTCAGTTGCACGGTCTCGGACAGGGCTTGCAATCGTGCGCCGCGCGCGGCGTCGACCCAGAGCGGATAGGCGATGAAGATGTCGTCGAACCCGGCTCGAGCGAAGACTTCCGCTTCGGCCACCGTCGCGACGGTAAGTCCCCGCGCGCCTGCGGCGAGTTGGAGATGGGCGATCTCGATGCACTTGTGGGTCTTGGCGTGCGGTCGTACATCGAGACCGCGTTCGCGCGCCGATGCTGCCATGCGTGCGATGTTGCCGTCGAGGACGGCGCGGTCGACGAGGAGTGCGGGGGTGACGTCGATGGAAGGAAAGGCGATCATCATCTCGACCGTAGTCGCACGCGGAAGCGTGGGTGTGCTACCTGGCTCCGCGTCGCCCGGTCCGCTGCGTTCCGCCCCTGGGTGTGATCACGCGAGGAGACACCGTTCGTGTCATCGAGCGCTGCTGGTGGATCCGGGTCGGGTAGGTGCTGTGCTGCTTTCGCATTGGGATACTGCCTTTCGGGATGTGGGGCGGCCGGGTAGCCGGACTTTTCGGTGAGGGCGCGTCGATTCAGGCGCGGTCGAGCCACGTGAGCTGCATGCCGTTGCTGAATTCCCGGCGCGCAGTGACGGTGAACCGCGTCGGGCTGAAGTTCCCGGACAGCGCCGGGAGTCCGCCTCCTGCGATCACGGGGTAGCTCTTGAACATCAGTCGGTCGATCTCGTGGATGAGCTGACCTGCGAGGTTTCCACCTCCGCACAGCCAGATGTCGAGCCCCTCCTGCTCCTTGAGTGTGCGGACCAGTTCGACCGGATCGGTGTCGACGATCTTCACCTGCGGGTTGTCCACCGGTTCGAGTGTGCGAGAGACGACGTACTGCATCATGTGGTCGTATGGGCTGGTCATGCCGCCGGCCTCGTAGGTGTGGCGACCCATCACCACGGTGTCCCATTGCAGATTCGGTGTATCGGCCGGCATGTCGACGAGTTCGCGCAGCGGGGTCGGGACCGATTCCGGGTATCGCTCGTTGATCCACGACATGTCGTCGGCTACCGGGTAGAAGTCGAATTCTCCTTCGGGGCCCGCGATGTAGCCATCGAGAGTGACCGCCGCGTAGTAGACAAGCCTTCGCATAATTACCGGACCTTTCGTAGTACTATGCTTGAAGTGGTTTGAACGTAGTACTACAGATGGAGTGGTGTCAAGTGGTTCGGACGAATCCTGAGCGGCGACAGGCCTTGCTGGATGCATCGATCGAGGTCCTGGCCCGAGAAGGTGCGCGGGGATTGACATTTCGGGCGGTGGACAAGGAGGCTGCGGTGCCTGCCGGTACCGCGTCGAACTACTTCTCCAACCGCGACGACCTGCTCGTTCAAGTGGGGCACCGCTACTACGAGCGACTAGTCCCCAGTGGCGAGAGGATGGAGCAGTCCCAGCAACTGCAGACGCGCGAGTCCATGACCGAATTGATGACCGAGGTGGTCGAGCGGGTTTCCGGATTCCGCACGGGCTATCTCGCGATCCTCGAACTCCGGCTCGAGGCGACCCGGCGGCCCGAATTGCAGGCTCTGCTCACCGACCGGGTGCGCGCTGATCTGGAGTTCAATATCAGCAACTATCGACTGTCCGGATTGCCCGGCGGCGAGGATGCCGTCGTTCTCTTGTATCTCACCTTGAACTGGCTCATCCTGGACCGCCTTACGCTCCCGGGGATCTTCGACGAGAAGCGCGCCGCAGATCTGGTGCGAACGGCGGTCGACCGCGCTATTCCGGCCGAGGGCTGACGTTCCGTCCGAACCCTTGTCTCATTGCGCCTACTCGAAAGGCGTGTTTCGGTAACAATCGAATAACGGTATCCACTTCGAGAGTGGACGTCCGCTTTCTGTGAATACGCTCTGCGCATGACCAGTGGTGTGGATCACGAAACGGGCTACGACCTCGTCGTGCGCGGCGGGCTGTGGTTCGACGGAAGCGGCGCGCCAGGCGTCGTGCGCAATCTCGGCATCCGCGACGGCGTCGTCGAGGTTGCGTCCACTGACGAACTGCTCGTCGGGCCCGATACCGAGGTCGTCGACGCGCACGGTAAGTGGGTGCTACCCGGCTTCATCGACACCCACACTCATTACGATGCGGAAGTGCTTGTCGGGCCCGGGTTGTCCGAGTCGGTACGGCACGGTGTCACCACTGTGCTCATGGGTAACTGCTCGCTCTCGACCGTCTATGTCAACGCACTCGACGGCGCGGACCTGTTCAGTCGCGTCGAGGCGTTGCCCCGCGACCACGTGCTGCGCGCGCTGGACTCGGCGAGAACGTGGTCGTCGCCGCAGGAGTACGTCGATGCCCTCGACAAGTTGCCGCTGGGGCCCAATGTCACTGCATTCATAGGACACTCGGACGTGCGGGCGTCGGTGATGGGACTCGGCCGATCCACTGAACCCGCTGTTTCACCGTCCCGCGCCGAACTCGCAGCCATCGACGACAAGGTGAACGAGGCGCTCGACGCCGGATTCCTCGGGGTCTCCACGATGACCAACCCGTGGGACAAGATGGACGGCGACCGCTACCGCTCTCGTACGCTCCCGTCGACGCACGCATCGTGGTCGGAATTCCGTCGGCTGCATCGTATTCTGCGGCGCCGCGGCCGCGTGCTCCAGGCGGTGCCGAATCTCAACACCAAGTACGATGTCGCCTTCTTCGCTCTGGCGAGCACCGGCCTCGGCCGACGTCCGATGAAGGCCTCGGTACTGGCTGCCGCCGACACCAAGGCCGAGCGGTGGGTCAACCGGATCTTCGGGCCCATCGCCTACGCTGCCAACCGCATCGGTAAGGGTATGTTCCGCTGGCAGCATCTACCCACCACCTTCGAAGTGCACTCCGACGGCATCGATCTCGTGGTTTTCGAGGAATTCGGATCGGGCCGTGCCGCGCTTCATCTGAAGGAAGAACTGGGGCGCAACGACCTACTGAAGGACGAGGGGTACCGGCGGTGGTTCCGCGAGGACTTCGAGAAGAAGTTCTCTCCGCGCGTGTGGCACCGCGACTTCGACGACACCCGGATCACGGAATGCCCCGATGAGTCACTCGTGGGCCGATCCATCGGCGAGGTCGCCCGCGACAACAACCTCCACCCCGTCGACACCTTCCTCGACCTCGTCGTCGAACACGGACGGAAGTTCCGGTGGCACACCGTGATCGCGAACGATCGGGAGAAGGTTGCGAACCGGTTGATCCGGACCCCGGGTGTCACGGTCGGATTCTCGGACGCGGGCGCGCACCTGCGCAATATGGCCTTCTACAACTTCGGGATCTGTTTGCTGCGCCGAATCCGAGACAACGAGAAGCGGGGCACCCCGGTGATGCCGCTCGGGGAAGCGATCCACAAGCTCACCGGTGAACTCGGCGACTTCTACGGGATCGACGCGGGACATCTGCGAGTCGGCGACCGTGCCGACTTCGTGGTGATCGACCCGGCAGGTCTGAACGATGATGTGGACGCCTACCACGAAGCAGCAATGGACGAGTTCGGTGGACTCAGCCGGATGGTCAACCGCAATGACGACGCCGTCACCGCGACCGCGGTGGCCGGGAAGGTGGTGTTCCGCGAGGGCAGTTTCGTGCCGGGGTACGGGACCAGCATCGGGACCGGGCGGTTCCTGCGCGCGGGTGTCGAGGAGCGCGGACCGGCGCCGGTGCGGGGAACGCCTGTGGCACATCCGCTGTGAGTACCCCGGCGCGTACTCGCCGCACTCAGCAACAGCGGCGGCAGGAAACGATCGGGCGCATCATCGACTCGACCATCGAGTCTCTTGCCGAACTCGGCTACGCCGCTACCACGATCGGTGAGATCTGTTCGAGATCCGGGGTGTCCTCGGGCGGTATATTCCGGCACTTCCCGACGCGCCTGGACCTGATGGTCGCGGCGGCTGACGAGGTCAGTATTCGGCAGCTCGCGAACTTCCGGACGGGGCTCGAACAGCTCGGCGGGCCCGACGCCGGCATTGAATCGGTGCGCGCGTGCCTACAGTTGCTTCGCGACGCGACACGAGCCCCCATCAACGCGGCCTGGTACGAACTGCTCGGCGCCGCCCGCACCGATTCGAGGTTGCGTGAGCATCTCGTCCCGATGGGGGCGCGCTACCACGCTGCGATCGCCGAGTTCGCGCGTGCGCTGCCCGTCGCCGAGCGTTTCGGGGCCGCTGAGTTCGACATGATTCTGTTCTCCCTCGTCCACCTGTTCGACGGTGAAGCACTCGTCGCAACCGTGCATCCGCAGCCCGAGCAGGAGGAGCCCCGGATCGAATTCCTGGCCCAATTGTTGGTGAGCGTCACACTTCGCATAGGTTCGGGTAATGAGCAATGAGAACGGTCCTGCTCCGCAGTGGTTCGTGGATGCCCTTGCCGCGCCCGTCGAGACTGGAACCTACACGGTGTCGGGTGCGAGGATCGCCTACCGCGCGTGGGGTGAAGCGGGCTCACCCGGCGTAGTTCTCGTCCACGGCGGTATGGCACATTCGCGCTGGTGGGACCACATCGGTCCACAGCTGGCGAGCGGTCGTCGCGTTGTCGCACTCGATATGAGCGGACACGGCGACAGCGACCACCGCAAGATCTACAGCCTCGACCATTGGGCCGATGAAGTCCTCGGTGCGGCCGAACACGGCGGTATCTCCGGGCCACCTGTCCTGGTCGGCCACAGCATGGGCGGAATCGTCTCGTTCGTGGCGTCGGCATTGCACGGTGATCGGCTTACCGGTGTCGTCATTCTCGACTCTCCGATTCGGGACATGACCCCCGAGGAGATCGAGATGCGTACCAAGACGGTCGCGAACGCCGGGCCGCCGAAGGTGTACCCCTCTGTTGATGCCGCTGTTGCGCGGTTCCGGCTCGTACCTCCGCAGGACGAAGCAGAGCCGTTCGTGTTCGACCACATCGCCCGCACATCGCTGAAGGAGGTCGATGGGGGCTGGTCGTGGAAGTTCGACAACCTGCGCATGGGCCGGGAGGCGCGCCGCAGTCTCGAAGCATTGCATCAAGGCTGCCCCCTCACGTATTACCGATGCGAGAACGGCATCATCCGCGAACCGTTGCTGTCGCAGATCCGGGAGCAGCTGGGGTCTGACGCGACGATGGTGGAACTACCCGTCGCCGGACACCACCCGATGTTCGATCAACCGCTGGCCCTGGTCACGGCGATCCGGACAGTGCTCGCCGGTTGGGGTCGCTGAACCTGTGAACCCGCTTCGCCGGCTGGCGATCCGCCTGGGCGCTCAGCCGTGGCTGCCGCGCTACGCCCGCGTCATCGTCGGGATGGACCGTGCCATCCAGTGGCTGACGCGGGGTCGGCTCACGCTGCTGACGGCTTCCGGGCTACCCGAACTGATGCTCACGGTCGTCGGACGGAAGACCGGTGTGCACCGTACGACGCCCCTGCTCTGTGTGCCGTACGACGGAGGTTGGCTGGTCGCGGGATCCAACTGGGGCAATCCCGAGCCGCCCGCGTGGGTGCGCAACCTGAATGCAGTGGATGACGCTGCCGTACGGTTTCGTGGCACCGTCACCGCGGTCTCGGTACGGATCGCCGAAGGCGCCGAGCGGGAGGCATCGTGGGCCGCGCTGGTGGAGACATGGCCGAACTACGACTTGTACGCCGAACGGATCGAGCGTGAGATACCGGTGTTCATCCTGATGCCGAAATAGGTGTTCACGCCGGCTGGTGCGCGTCGGCGTCCTCCATCCGAATCGGCGTGCGGCGCTCGCGGAGCAGGTGACGCGCCGCCCAGTCGAGCCAGAATCCGAGGAAGCCGATCACGACGATCACCGCCATGACCTGGTCGTAGGCGAGCTGGTCACGCGCGTTGAGGATCTGATAGCCGAGCCCCGAACGCACACCGAGCATCTCGGCAGGGACCAGCACGACCCATGCGATACCGAGCCCCACGCGCAGACCCGTCTGTACCTGAGAGCGGATCGAGGGAAGCACGACCGTCGTGAGCAGCTCGACACGTGTCGCGCCGAAGGACCGGGCGACCATGAGGTGTCCGGGGTCGATGGCGTGCACCCCGGCTGCGGTGTTGATGACGATCGGCCATATCGCCGCTGCGGCAATGAGAAAGAATACCGGTTGGTGCCCGATTCCGAACAGCGCCACTGCGATCGGAGCCCATGACAACGGCGAGATCATCCGCAGGAACTGCATGACCGGCATGGTCGCCTGCTCGACGACCGGGTTGAGTCCGATCAGCAGCCCGAGTGGGATGCCGAGTGTCGCGGCGATCAGCAATCCGACCAGCAGCCGCCACAGGCTTGCGAGCATGTCGGGTAGCAGCACGCCGCGGGCGAACAGATCCACGATGGCCGGACCGACATACTGCGGCGCGAATTCGCGCACGAGTGAATCCGGTCCGGCGACCACGGTGGTGACCAGCCACCACAGCGCCACGGCGATGACGATCGCGATGGTCTGGGGCAGAAGCGGAAGACTCCGGGCGGACCGGGCCGTGGCGCTCACGTGGGGTCGACCTCCTCGATGCGGGTGAGATCTGCGGGTAACCCGAAGGCGTCGGTGCCGGGTATCCGGGTCAGTGACGTGCGGACGAATCGGTCGTCGACGAGTTCGTGGTGCACGGTGGCAGGGTCGATCCGTGACAGGAAGTCGGTATTGCCGTCGACGACCGTGCCGTGCATCGCCTCGACCAGTGCGGTGGTGAAACTGGGGAAGGGGAAGGGCTGGTAGCCGATCTGCTGAGGCATCCACTGGGGGTGCCGGGTGCCGGCGTCGCGGCCCGGATAGGTCAGTGCCGTCGTGATCGCGGGCAGCGGTTGCGGCAGATAGCGGTCGGAGAGCATCGCTGCGGCAGCCGGACGATCGGCGCCGATCTGCAGCTGTGCGGATACCACCGAATCGGTCAGGGACTGCACCGCCGCGGGATTCTCTTCGATGACGTCCTCGTGGACGAGCAACGCGCAGCAGGCGTGATCACGCCACAGGTCGCCGAGGAAGCGGTGGATCCGACCCACGCCGCGGAGTTCGGCGGCAGCGTTGAACGGATCTGCGACAGTGAATCCTGCGATCGAGCCGTTGGCCAGGGCGGGAATCATGTCGGACGGGCCCATCACGACAAGCCCGACGGTACCTGCGACTTTCGACGGCGCCTGCCGCACGACGGGTGTCAGTCCGCGTTCGCGCAGCATCTGCTGAACGACGATGTTGTGGATCGACCACCAGAATGGAATTGCGATGGTCTCGCCCGCAAGCTGCCCGAGGTCGGTGATGTGCGGAGCGACGGTGAGCGCGGAACCGTTGGTGTGGTTCCAGCCGAGGATGCGAGCGGAACTTCCCAGTCCGTAACGTAATTGGACCGCGAGCGGCATCAGCAGGTGCACGACGTCGACCTGCCTGCTGACGAATGCCTCTGCGAGCGACGCCCAGCTGCGGAACAGCACGGGTTGCGCGCCGTCGACGACGCCACGGGGATACAGTCCGGCGCCGTGTGCGACGAGCAGCGGCGCCGCATCGGTGATCGGGAGATAGCCGATGCGGAGTTGTCCCGTCGTGTTGGCGCGGTCTGTTGCGGCGGTGCGCACCAGATCGGCTGCGCCGAGCACGCCACCGGCAGCGGCGAGTCCGAGCGCTCCCTGCATCAGGGTCCGCCGTGTCAGTTTCCCATTCACGACGGAGTCAGCGACGAATCGCGGTAGTGCTCGAGGATCTCCGTGCGCAGGGGTGCCCGTTCGTTCTGGTTGACATCGGCGATGCGCCACTGCTGCCGCACTGTTCCACCTCGGCCGAACAGGGCGATCCGGTTGGCGAGGCGAAGTGCTTCGTCGATGTCGTGCGTGACCAGCACGGTCGTGAAGGCGAGTTCGCGGGCGAGTTCGCCGAGCCACGACTGTAGATCCGAGCGTGTCGCGGGGTCGAGTGCACTGAACGGTTCGTCGAGCAACAGCAGACGTGGACGCACCGCGACCGCACGGATCACCGCGATGCGCTGGGCCTGCCCGCCCGACAGCTGATCGGGGTAGTACCCGGCGAGGCCGGACAATCCGAATCGGGCGAGCAGTTCATCGGCGTACGTGATGTCGAATCGCTCTCGGTGGTTCTTGAAACGTCCGCCCAAAGCGATGTTCTCGCGGACGGTGAGCCATGGCATGAGGTAGGGCTGCTGGAACACGACACCCGTGTGGGGGCGGGTGTCACCGTCGGCGCTCGGCCACTCGATCTCTCCGCGATCGAGATGGTCGAGACCAGCGATGATCCGCAGGAGCGTCGACTTTCCGCTGCCACTGCAGCCGAGCAGGACGAGGAACTCCCCGGTGGGGACGTCGAGGTCGAGTCCCTGGAGAACCGGCTCGCGTCGACCCGCGAAACTCTTGTACGCGCCCGCTACTCGAACTTCGAGAGTTCCCATCGCAACTGTCCTTCCGAGGGAGATTGGATGGGGAGGAATGCGGCCTCGCGGAAACGCCTGTTCGTCGCGCTCGCGGAGGCATATCCGGCGCCGCCGCGGAGTTTCGCTTCGAGGCGCGTCGCGGCGACTGCGACGACCGAGCCGTCGAGACGAAGGCGGACCAGATCGGCCCCCGACACGTTGGACGGCGCGGTGGCGAATCGGTACAGGCGCTCCCGGAGCGAGTCGTATTGCTCTGCAAGGACTTCATACTCGTCGCTGAACTGCTCGCCGAGACCGTACAGGCGCGACGACGCCTCCTCGAGGGACGCTCGGGCAATGCCCGAGCAGAACGAGGTTTGCAGCAGCAGGAAGGTCGGGCGAATGGCACCGCAGAACTCGGTGAGGTCTTCGGAAATGATGTCCGAAGCCGGGATTCGGACGTCTTCGAAGGTGAGTGAGGTCGACGAGGTGGCGCCGAGTGCGAGGAGTTCGGGTGACGCGTTGATGCGGATGCCGGGTGCATCGGCATGCACTGCGGCGATCACGTGTCCGCCGTCGGCGGTGCGGGCGGGAAACACGATGAGTGATTCCGGAAAGACGTTGGAAGCCCAGTGGATCGGGCCGGAAACGGTGAGTCCGCTGTCGGTGCGTTCTGCGAGAAGCGGAAGGTCGCCGAGTCCGGCGAGGTATTTGAGCGCGGCCGCCATGGCGGTGACGCCGACCCGCCGACCCGATGCGAGCTCGTCGCGGTACCGTTCGCGTAGGTATTCCGGTGCGCGGTCGAGATATTCGAGTGTCATGCGCTGAGCCCACAGCGAGAACCCGACGGTGAGGGACTCCGCGGCGATCCCGTCGATGACCGCGACCATGTGATCGAGACATATTCCGCCGAGCCCGTTCTCGAGCAGGCCGAGCTCGCCGATGCGCGCGAGGTCGGTGCGGATATCGGTCTCACCGCGATCGAGAGCGGCGGCACGGTCGCGCACGAATTCGGCGATCGTGTCGAGCTGCTCGTTCGGGTTCTGAATGGCCGCGGTCATCGGATACCTATCCTTCGAGGGAGTGGATGCGGTCGATCGGGGTGCTGACGGCCTCGCGAGCGCGGACGACGGCGTCCTCGTCGGGGGCGTTGTAGAAGCACAGGCACTTGTCCATGTCCTCGCGGACGTAGGTGCGCAGGAAGCTCACCTCGGGCACATTGGCGTACTTCGGCGAGTTGGCCTTCTTGCGCGCGAGGTAGGTCTCCATGTCGATGGTGTCGGGGATGTCCCACTCGACGAGGTAACCGGCTTCGGGTCGTGCAGCCTTGATCTGGTCGAGCTCGGCACCGACGAGTCGAACCTCGTTGGGGCCTACCACTTCTGCGACGTCCAACGTGGTTGCCTCGAGCTGGGCTGCGCGGCATGCATCGAACTCGGCGACAGCGAAGATGCGGGTGCCGCCAGCGGTCACCTGCGACTCGATCAATTCGCCCCCGCCTGCGACGACCGCGGTGTCGAATGCCTTGATGGCGGCTTCGGCCTGACCTTCGGTGGGTACGAGTTCGTAGAGATACAGCGACATGGGTCACCTTCCGAGTAGAGCTGGGTGGACATGCTGACGGCAGGTGTGAGCGCAGGCGTACGTCAGGAATCGACGGGCGAGGCGAGACGGGGGCCGGTCAGCGCATGAAACGACAACACGCAGCACCGGTCACCCGCACGAGATCCACGTGCAGGCGACGGGTCAGAAGACAGCGTGTCACGGGTGCCACGATACATCTGGATAGAACGATCTGTCTATCGGGTCGATCCGTTAGGCTTTTCTGCGTGCGCACCACAGTCGAAACCCTCGCCAAGCGACCGCCCGCGGAACGACTCCTCGACACGGCAAGCGCACTGTTCGCCGAGTTCGGGATCCGTGCGGTGGGTGTCGATCGGATCCTCGCCGATGCAGGTGTCGCACGTGCAAGCCTGTACTCGTCCTACGGCTCGAAGGACGGCCTCGTCCATGCCTACCTGGACCGACTCGACCATCGCGATCGCACCCGATGGAACGATGCTGTTGCGGGCATCGACGATCCCGTGCGCCGAATCCTGACCTTCTTCGACCTTGCGCTGGCCTCGGCGCCCGGCAGGAACTTCCGGGGATGCCAGTACGCGAATGCGGCCACGGAGTTCCCGGAGGAGCGGATGGAGCCGGTGCTTGCACATCGTGAGTGGCTACTCGACACTCTCGTGGGACTGCTCGACCAGGCAGGTGTCGCCGATCCGGAACACATGGCCGAACGCGTCCGGTTGATCTACGACGGGGCGCTCGCCGGTTCGAAGTTCGAGCACTCGACCGGGCCGATCCGTGGTGGCCGAGACCTCGCTGCGGAACTCATCGAGGCAGCTCGAGACGCGCGGCGGACTCGCGTCGACGGGTGAGTCCACGGAATCCGGCGCCTGCGACCGCGAGGGTGATGAGTACACCGATCGCGCCGGCCGCTCCGGTCGACCCCTGCTGACCGCCGACGGTGTAGTCGGCAAGGGGGCTGCCCGCAAGCCGATGTTCGTGAACGGAGCGGGCCATGCAGTCGCCGGTCCGTGACGGATGAAGGGTGTCGTCGGGCGTCGTGGCGCTCGGTGTCGCGTTACTCGGTGTCGCATCGCACCCTCGCAGAGTTGCGGCTTCCAGCGCGTCGGGTGTGTTCGCGGCGAAGGCGGACAGGGCGAAGGTGGAGAGGATGCAGGCGATACCGAAAGCAGCCGCGCCGAGCGCAGTCACCAGACGGGTGTGCGTCGCGCCCGCCGAGGCAACGAGGACAGCCCCGGTGACAAGACCTTCGAGGAGAGCGACGGGTGCGTGGGCGCCGTACAGATACGCAAGCGTCGACAAAGTCATGGGTGAAGCGCCGGAGATCGCGTAGACGACCACGAATCCGGTGACCGCGGCGAACACCGACGCGCAGCCTGCAGTGAATGCGATGGTGAACGTTCGTGCGGTCGGGGACAGCGTGTCGCGGCGAGTGAGGAATGTGCGAAGGGCGACGGCGGTTCCGTACCCGCCGGCGACCCCTGCGAGGGCCATGACGGTGGTGTTCGCTCCGAGTACGGTGAGGCCTCCGTCGGCGAAGACGAATGCCTGGATGGCGAGCACGAATGCCAAGCACAGCGCGGCGCCGAACGGGCCGATGAGCAGCACTGCCACAGCGCCGCCGAGGACATGGCCGCTCACCCCGGGGAGGACCGGGACGTCGATCATCTGCATGGCGAACACGAGGGCGGTCACGAGTGCCGCGGTCGCGGCGGACTTTTCGGACAGCTCGGCCCGGGCCCTCCATGCGGCGAGCGCGAGGACGAGCACGGCGACAACATAGAACAACGCTGATGCACGCGGGGTGATCAGCCCGTCGCTCATGTGCATGGCCACGGTCTCCACGGTCAGGTTCTCCACGATCACGGTGCCCCCCATCTCACGCTCGTGGGCGCAACGCTAGTGCCGGGTACGCAGTTCCCGAGTGACATTCGTCAGGCCGGTTTCCGTGTCGACCGTATACACGAATAGGAACATGTTCTATATTTCGTTCATGTACGAGTGGTCCGACACAGACCTCATGTTCCGCGACGCGCTGCGCGGATTCATCGAGAAGGAAATCCGCCCCCACATCGACGAGCTCGAGTCCGGTGAGCTCCCGCCGTTCGACATCATCCGCAAGATGTATGCCGCGTTCGGGATCGACGAGATGGCCCGCGAGTCTCTCGACCGGGCTCTCGCCAAAGAGGAGAAGGGCGAGACCTCGTCCGGCGGTACAGGGGGAATGGGCGGGTCGCCGGGTATGGCGGCGCTGCTCAACATCGAGATCGCCGGCGTGAGCCTCGGGCTCGTCGCATCGATGGGTGTGAGCCTCGGGCTCACCGCAGGCACGATTCGCAGCCGCGGGACCCTCGCGCAGAAGAAGCGCTGGCTGCCTGAACTGGTGACCTTCGAAAAGGTCGGTGCCTGGGCCATCACCGAACCGGACTCGGGATCCGACGCTTTCGGCGGCATGAAGACCACCGTCCGTCGCGACGGTGACGATTACATCCTCAACGGACAGAAGACCTTCATCACCAATGGGCCTTATGCCGACGTCATCATCGTCTACGCCAAGCTCGACGACGGCGATGCGACGGTCGACCGACGCGACCGCAAGGTTCTCGCGTTCGTGCTGGACAAGGGGATGGAAGGTCTCACCCAGAGTCCGCCGTTCAAGAAGATGGGTATGAACTCCTCGCCCACCGGTGAATTGTTCTTCGACAATGTGCGCATCACCCGCGATCGCCTCCTCGGGGAAACCGAGGACGGTGGGAGTAGTGATGGGAAGAGCAGTGCGAAGGAATCGTTCGCGGCCGAGCGTATCGGGATCGCGTACCTGTCGCTCGGCATCATCGAGCAGTGCCTGACGCTGTGCACCGAGTACGCGAAGTCGCGCAAATTGTGGGGTACTGCGATCTCTCAGTTCCAGCTCATCCAGCTCAAGCTTGCCGAAATGGAGATCGCCCGGGTCAACGTGCGGAACATGGTGTTCAGCGCGATCGAGCGTGCGCAGGCGGGGAAGCCGGTGAACCTGGCGGAGGCGTCGGCGATGAAGCTGTACTCGTCACGCGCTGCCACCGAGGTCGCGATGGAAGCGGTGCAGTTGTTCGGTGGCAACGGGTACATGGCCGAGTACCGCGTCGAGCAGCTGGCCCGTGATGCGAAGTCGCTGATGATCTATGCGGGGAGCAACGAGATCCAGGTGACTCATATTGCGAAGGGGCTCCTGGCAGATTGACCGAAATGACTGTTTTGCGGTGAAATTTCCCGGTCGCAGGCTCGATCGGTAATACCAAACCGTGCCGATGGACACCGGGTAGTGGTAATTGCCCGGTGTCTTCGCATATCTTGACACGTGGGCCTACAGGCCGGGAGTAGTTATCTGCAACTGGCGATAACCATAAATTGATGTGCACAAGTATCGGGGAGGATCACGATGCACGGGGGAGAGAATGGGCCGCGAGACCGGCCGATAATCCGGTTCGACGACCGGCCGACCACGCCGATCAATATCGATGGCCGGTCGGCACGCGCCGAACGCACGCGCCAGGCGGTCATCGATGCGCATATCGCATTGATACGCGATGGCGAGCTCAAGCCGACAGGCGCACAGATCGCTGAACGAGCACGAGTATCGCTGCGATCTCTGTGGGGCCACTTCGGCGACCTGGAGACGCTGTTCTCGGCGACCGGGGCCGAATTGATGCGTCGACAGGACGACGCACACGAGCCGGTGGATCCGAGCCTGCCGCTCGCGGAACGTATCGACCGATACTGCCGTCAGCGTGCCGAGGCGCTCGAGTACATCGCGCCCTTCTCGCGATCGGCGGAGGTTCGGGCGCCGTTCTCGGAAGAACTGCAACGGAACCGGCACCGCTACCTCGAGCGAGCGGAAATCGAAGTGCGGATGCTGTTCGCTCGGGAGTTCACCAGAGCCGACGACACGGCGCGTGTTCAGATCGTCCAGGCGATCGCCATCGCGTCGACGTGGCCCACCTGGGTCTCGCTGCGCGACGTCGTGGGTCTGTCCGTTCCGGACTCGACCGAAGTGATGAAGCGAATGATCGGTGCCCTGGTGGAATCGGTCATGTCGCCGACAGCGCAACCGCTGGCCGTCTGACCGCAATCCGGTCTGTCCCGACCGCGTGTAAGTTCATGGCCCGGCATGCGCCGCGAGGAAGGGTCCGATGACCGACAACACCTCGGGCGCGGCCGCGACCGTGCCCGCGTGGTCGACACCGCGCAGGATCGCCAGTCGCGCACCCGGAATCGTGCGCGACAAGAATCGGGTGTCGTCCACCCGTAGGTGATCCTCGGAACCGGCGACCGCCATCGTCGGCACTTCGACTTCGCCCAGTGTTGCGTCGTCGATTCCCGGTTCGCGGTCGGACCGGCGGAAATACGCGACGAGTGCCTCGGTGTCGTTGGCGCGGAACGCCGCAGCGGTGACAGGGTCGACCGGCACCTCTCGGTGGTTACTCCACTCCGCGAGAAAGCTGTCCATTCCCTTCTGTGCGAGCACCTCCACACAGCCAGGGAAGAACAACGAGTCCATCGCCCCGCGTTGCGGACTCGCACTCCCGCCGAGCGAGATCAAACTGTGAAGCCGTTGCGGCGCGGTCACCGCGAGCGCCAGGCCTGCCCGTGCTCCGAACGAATACCCGAGGTAGTGCACATGTCGCACGCCGACGGCATCGAGAACGGCCACCAGATCGCCGACGATCGACTCCATCGCGTACGCGTCCTCGTCGTGCGGAGTGTCGCTGCGCCCGTGCCCGCGCAGGTCGGGCAGGAGCAGTCGGTAGTGCTCCCGCAACGCGGCCACGTACCCGAGGCCGCGCCATACTGCCGACGACAGTGCGCTGCCGTGCACGAGCATCAACGCCGGTGCGTTCTCGTCACCCGATCGGGCGGGCAGAGACGAGAACGCGATGCGCGTGCCGTCCGCAGGATTGGTCGCATAGCTCACTCCTCCACCTTCACACACTCCTCCGGGATCTCCGCGTCTTCCGGAGCAACGGACCGCGTCACACCGATCTCGCCGAGGAACCGCTCGTCGTGGGACACCACCACGAGTGCGCCCTCGAACGCCTGCAAAGCCTGGGTCAGATGCGCGAGGCTCGGCAGATCCAGGTTGTTGGTCGGTTCGTCCAGGATCAGCAACTGCGGGGCCGGATCGGCCGCAAGGAGGATGGCCAACGCTGCGCGGAGTCGCTCACCGCCCGAGAGGACCCCGACGGGCACGTCGGCATCGGTCCCGCGGAACAAGAAGCGCGCCAGGCGTGCCCGCACCTCCTGCGGAGGCAGGTGCGGTGCGCGCAGTTCGGCATTGGCCACCACTGATGCCGTGTCGTCGAAGATGTCGAGGCGTTGGGGGAGTAGCGCATACGGCACCAGTGGCCCGGCGTCGACGATCCGGTTCAGGAGCGTGGTCTTTCCCGAACCGTTGGGTCCGCGCACCGCAATGCGCTCCGGCCCCACGATTTCGAGCGGGCCCGCAGTGATCCGCTGCCCGGGGTGCACCGAAGTGCCGGGCAGATCCACTCGGATCTCACGGTCGTTGCGCACCGCATCCTGTGCCTGATCGAGTTGAGTCCGAGCGGATTCGAGGTTTCCCTCGTGTTCGCGCCGATACTTCCCCGCGGACTCCTGTGCCTGCCGCTTGCGCATGCCCATGATGATCTTCGGCTCGCGCTTGTTCTCGAACATCTTCCTGCCGTAGCGTGCTCGCCGGTCGAGCGTGACGTGCGCGGCTGCGAGCTCGCGGGCCTGCCGGCGAACGTCGCTGCGCGCGTCCCGCACCGCGGCCCGAGCGGCTTCCTGTTCGGCTTCGATGATCAGCTCGTAGTCGCTGAAGCCGCCGCCGAACATGCGGAGACTGCCGTCGCGCAGTTCGGCGATCGTGTCCATCCGATCGAGAAGATCGCGATCGTGACCTGCGACGATCACAGTCCCCGGGAAGCGGTCGAGGGCGTCCTGCAGGCGTTCGCGAGCGGCCGAGTCGAGATTGTTGGTCGGCTCGTCGAGTAGCAGCACTCCGGGTTCGGAGAGCAGCCGCGCGGTGAGTCCGAGCAGGACGGTCTCGCCGCCCGAGAGTGTCCCTACGGTGCGATCGAAATCATTCTCGTCGTGCAGGATTCGATCGAGCCCGAGTCGGTGCACGGTCGCGAGCGCACGTTCCTCGACGTCCCAGCGGTCGCCGACGGTGTCGAAGTCGTCCCCGGTGCCGTCTCCGGATTCTATTCGTCGCAACGCTGTTCGCACTGCCTCGATCCCGAGGACGGTCGAAACCGACACAGCGGGATCGAGGGTGATGTCCTGCGGCAGGTACGCGACCCGGCCGGAGGTCGTCACCGATCCGTGCACCGGTCTGAGATCTCCTGAAATAAGCTGCAACAGAGTGCTTTTGCCGCTTCCGTTGCGCCCGACGAGTCCGGTACGTCCGGCGGTGAAGGTCGCGTCGAGCCCTTCGAAGACGGCTGTGCCGTCGGGGTGCTCGAATGCGAGCGCGGACAGCGTGACACTGCTGGAGGAAGAAATGGGTGTAGACATACGAACTCCTGGAGGTGGAAGACGGCCCGCACGTACTGCGCGGTGGTCGAGAACCTCTACAGGAGCAATGCCTTCTCCGAACGCCGGGAACAAATTCGGTCTCCACGATAAGTGCAACGGAGCGGGGAGTGCAAGCGAATTGACGGCTGTCGGGTCGCAGGCTTCGGTTGTCGCACAGTTCACCGGCTCGTGACGTCGGCCGACGGCGCTGTTCTCCGATCTCCGGCATGATCGTGGCCATGCATACAGGTCGACGAACGATCACGCTCGTGACGGCGGCGTCCCTCGCTCTCGGCGTGGCGAGCTGCGCGACAGGGCCGGATCAGCCCGACACGGTCGCGCAGGAGTTCGCCGCTGCCCTGGATACCGGCGACTCGGCGTCGGCCGCTGCGCTGACCACGGACCCGGCTGTCGCGGAAAAGATGATCTCGGGTCTGTTCGAGGGTTTGGGCAACGACGATCCGACCGTGACGGTCGCGGGTACCGGAGAAGGTGACACCTTCGAGCTGGACGTGTCGTGGAACTTCGGGGAGGGGCGCGACTGGTCGTATCGCACCATCGGCTCCGCGACCCCGGACGGTGCCGACGAGTCGGATGACGACGACGGGTGGAGGATCCGGTGGGACCCGGCGCTGCTGGCGCCGGAGCTGAGCCAGGACACGTCACTGCGCTACACCCCGACGACGGGCACGCCGCCGACGATCTTCGACAGTGCGGGACAGCCGCTGATGAGTGAGCAGATCGTGACCCTCGTGAATCTCGATTCGTCCGCCGACCCCGCGGTGGTGGCGCCCCTGCTCGCCACGGCTGCACCGACGATCACCGCGGCGTCCCTCGCTGCCGACCTGGAGAAGGCGGACGGCGCACCGGTGACCGCGGTGGTTCTGAGAGACGCCGATCTTGCCCCCATCGAAGAGCAACTCTCCGCGACGCCCGGCGTCACGCTCGCACCGCAACCACGGCTGCTCACCGCCGACCGTGATCTGTCGTCCCCGGTGTGGTCGGGTCTGGACGAGATGTGGCACGAGAATCAGGCCGCGACCGCGGGCTGGGCAGTGCAGTCGGTGGCCGCCGACGGCACCGTTCGATCGATCGCAGGAGTGGCCCCCACCGAAGCTCCCGACATGTACACCACGATCGATCCCGGTCTGCAGGCTCGGGCGGAAAGCACGCTCGCGTCGTTCGACCGGCCGGCCGTGATCGTCGGGATCGACGCCGAGACCGGTGCGGTGCGCACCGTCGCGCAGAACGCCGCGGCAGATCGGGAAGGCCCGGTCGCGCTCACCGGTCTGTACCCTCCGGGTTCGACGTTCAAGACCGTGACCACGTCGGCGGCGTTGCAGGCGGGGCTCGCCGAGCCCGACACGGTACTTCCGTGCCCCGGGGTCGCGACGATCGGCGACCGGACCATTCCGAACGACGAGAGTTTCGACCTCGGCGAGGTGCCGCTGCACACCGCCTTCGCACACTCGTGCAACACCACGATGGCCGCACTCGCCGTGGACATGCCTCCCACTGCCCTGACCGATGCCGCATTGCAGTTCGGACTCGGCGTCGACTACATCACCCCCGGCCTCGTGACCGTCACCGGAAACGTCCCACCGATGGAGTCGGGCGCGGCACGTGTCGAGGGCGCGATCGGGCAGGGAGAGGTGACGGCCTCACCGTTCGGTATGGCACTCGTGGCCGCGTCGATCGCGGGTGGGAAGACACCGTTGCCGATGATCGTCGAGGGCCAGCAGGCAACCGCCGACCAGGATGTCGCACCCGCTCCGGAAGGCACGATCGCTGCACTCCGAACGATGATGCGAGAGACGGTAACCGAGGGCACGGCGAGCGCGCTGAGCGACTTTCCCGAACTCATCGGCAAGACCGGAACTGCGGAGTACGGTGGCAACAACGGGGCAGCCGGAGATGTGAGCGGGGCACACGGCTGGTTCATCGGCGCGCAGGATAACCTGGCGTTCGCAGTGTTCGTTGCGGGTGCCGACAGTTCGGCTCCCGCCGTGGGGGCGGCCGGGCAGTGGCTGGGGAGGTGACCTTCTCGGATGTAGCGCAATCGTGATCGCATCGTAGACGACTCGTGCTTGTGACCGATGTTGCTGGAGTGAAGGTTGGGGAGTATGGGATTTCGAGAGTGGCAGCGTCGGCGCGGCGTTCGCGCTGTCGCCCTCGGTGCTGCCGTGGCTGTCGTTGCCGCGGTGGGTCTGAACACATTCGTGTTCGATGACCCGCGCAGCGATGCACAAATCCTGGTCGACGATTTCGTCGAAGCGCTCAACGATCGCGAACCCGACGTCGCCTCCGAACTCACCTCTTATCCCAACGCCGCCGAGCCAGTGCTGGCGCAGATGTTCGACGGACTCTCCGACGGCAGCGTCGACTACGACGTCGCCCAGCTCGTCGAACTCAACGAAGACTCCGGATACTTCACCCTCACCGCCGACTGGAACTTCGGAGAGGGCAAGGACTGGCACTACCAGGTCGACGGATCCGTTCGGAAGCTGGCCGTCGGCTGGCGTGTGTCGTGGAGCCCCAATGCGGTCGTCCCCGACCTCGCAGGCCGAACCGTCCACCACGTGCGTACGGACGCCGCACCACCGAAGATCTTCGACCGCACGGGCAAGCCGCTGATGGAGGAGCAGACCATCAATGCGGTCGTGCTCGATCCCGCATTCATGCCCGATCCCGTCGCCAGCACGACACGGCTTGCCGAAGTCCTCGCTCCCGTCGCTCCCGTCATCACCTCCGAGCTCATGCAGGGGCGGCTCGCCGCAGATCCCGGAGCTCGCATCACCGCGGTCAAACTCCGCGACCAGGACTATCAGTTCCTCGAAGAGGACATCGTTGCTGTGCCAGGCGTCGAAGTCATCAAGACGCCGACGCTGATCAGCTCCGACCGCCGGGTCTCGACCCCGCTACTCGATTCGCTCCGCTCGGCGTGGCAGCTCGAACGCGACCGCACCGCCGGTTGGGCCGTGACACTCGAAGATCCCCAGCAGGGGCCGATTCAGGTTGCGGGGTTCCAGGGACCCCCGCCACCGGATCTGACGGCCACCGTCGATTCGCACGTGCAGCTCGCGGCCAAGGAAGCGGTCGTCACCGTCGGTACCCCCGCGGCGCTCGTCGCGATCCAGCCCTCGACCGGCGGGATCCTTGCCGCAGACGTCAACAACCAGGCCATGGAACTCGGCCCCGTAGCCACCCGAGGTCTGTATTCGGCGGGCTCGGTCTTCGATCCGGTGCGGTTGGCGGCAGGTCTCGACCGCGGTGTTGCTCCCGATTCGGTGAACACCGACGATCTGGCCGATACCGCACGTCGCCTCGGGCTCGGCGTGGAGTACTCGGTGCCCGGGTTCGAATTCGAGACGGCACAGATCGGGCACGGGCGGTCCGGAGTAGTGCAGTTCACCGGAGACGACGGTGACGAAACGCTCGTGAGTCCGCTCGGCGCCGCGTTGCTGGCCGCATCGATCGCGCGCGGCGAAGCTCCCGCGCCCATGCTCGTGCAGGGGCAGCCCGCGTCGGTCGCCGATGCACCCGAGCCGCTGCCGTCGCATGTGACCGACGCTCTGCGCGGACTGATGATCGACAACGTGCAGAACGGTCCCGCGTCCTTCTTGAAGGGGCACCCGGGTCTGGCCGGCATCGCCGCCTCCGCCGGCGACGACCGCTGGTTCTTCGGTTACACCGGCGACGTGGCGTTCGCGGTGTTCGTTGCCGACGCCGACGGCGGCGACCGCGCGGTGAAGATGGCCGACCGGTTCCTCACCGAATTGGCGAAGCCGCCCGCCTGACCCTTCGCGCGCACGGCGCCCACCGGGGCTCCCTGGCGAGGGGACCGGTACGTTCGATCATCGTGACGATTGTCGATGTACTGCTGCTCGTCGTCGCAGGGTTCTTCGCCGGCGTCGTCGGGTTCGTCACCGGTCTCGCGTCACTTGTGTCCTACCCCGCATTACTTGCGGTGGGGTTGTCGCCCGTCGCCGCGAACGTCACCAATACGGTCGCGATGGTCGGTGTCGGCGTCGGTGCTCTCAGCAACTCCGCTCGTGAAGTGGTCGACACGGGACCGCGGGTGTGGCGGTGGACGGCATACGCGGCGCTCGGTGGTCTCACCGGCGCTGTCGTGCTCCTCGTCGCGCCACCGGGGTCGTTCGAGGCCACGGTGCCTTTTCTCGTCGCGTTCGCGTCGCTGGCCCTGCTTCTGCAGCCGAGGATTCGTGAACTGGCCGGTGGCCGCGATCTTCCCCGCGTGTTCGCCGCCGCGCTGTTCGTCGTCGCGGTGTACGGCGGCTACTTCGGGGCAGGCGCGGGCGTCATCTTCCTCGCACTCACGCTGATCTGTACCTCCGAGTCGATCTGGCGCGCGAGCATCCTCAAGAGCTATCTGCTCGGCGTCGCCAACCTGGTCGCGGCGATCGGTTTCGCGTTCTTCGGACCGGTCCACTGGATCGCTGCGGCGGCCATGGCGGTAGGTGCGTTCGCCGGCGGCTGGTGCGGTCCTCCACTGGTCAAGCGGATCCCTCCGACCCTGCTGCGGGTTGCGGTCGCAGTGGCAGGGTTCGGTCTCGCCGCGTGGCTCGGCTTCGGCTGACTCGGCGCGACGCGTCGCTAGTGCACGCCGTGCATGAGCTTCCGGATCCGCGGGGTGAGTGCGATCAGGATCAGGCCGACGGCGATCGAAGCGCCGCCGATCCACAGGTAGTACGGCACTTCGTTGTTCTGGTCGTAGTAACCGGCTAGGGTGCCCGCCATTGCACTGCCCAGCGCGACCGACAGGTAGAACAGAGCCACCATCTGGGTGTGGAAGTTCTTGGGTGCGAGCTTCGTCGACAGGGACAGGCCCACCGGTGACAAGAACAACTCTGCCAGCGTGAACAGCAGCAGGATGCCGATGAGCCCGAGCAGCGGTGCACTGTTGGCGCCGCCCCCGGACATCGGGATGAAGCACAGGAACGCAATGCCCATGATGATGGTGCCGCACGCGAACTTGACGGGGGACGACGGTTGCCGAGGCCCGAGTTTCGTCCAGGCGGCGGCGAACACGCCGGCGAACAGAATGATGAAGACGGGGTTGATGGACTGGACCCACGACGGTGGGAACTCCCAGCCGAACAGGTTGCGGTCCAGGCGTGAATCGGCGTACACCGCGACCATGGTGAACTGCTGTTGGAACAGCGACCAGAACACGGCGCTCGCAAGGAACATCGGGATGAACGACCAGACCCGGCTGCGCTCGGTCGTCGTGATCTGCTTGCTGCTCAGAATGACGAAGAAGTAGACGACCGCCGCGACGACAGTCAGCGCGACCACGATGTCGGACATGTTGCCCGAGGTGATGACGCCGGTCGCCGCGAGGAGGCCGACAACGACGACGGCTGCCACCGCGCCACCAGCGACTCGCAGTCGCAGATCGGCCGGGAGTGGATGCGGCGGTGTACTGCCGATGTCGCCGAACTGCTTGCGATAGAGCGTGTACTGCGCGAGACCGAGGAACATGCCGATTGCTGCGAGACCGAAGCCCCAGTGGAAGCCGTACCGGGTCTGCATGAAGCCGGTGAGCAGTGGACCGACGAGTGCACCGAGGTTGATGCCCATGTAGAAGATCGAGAATCCGGCGTCGCGACGATCGTCGTTCTCGTCGTACAGGTCGCCGACCATGGACGTCGCGGTCGCTTTGAGCCCGCCACTGCCGAACGCGACGCAGATCAGGCCCACGCCGACCCCGAAGAGTCCGGGCAGCAGTGCCAACGCGATGTGGCCGATCATGATGAGCACGGCACTGTAGAACAGTGTGCGTTCGGCGCCGAGCAGGCGGTCGGCGATCCATGCCCCGACAATCGTCGACAGGTAGACGGTGCCGCCGTAGGCGCCGACGATCGAGGTGGCGGCGACCTGGCTCAGACCCAGCCCGCCGTCTGTCGCCGAGTAGTACAGGTAGTAGATCAGGATGCCCTGCATGCCGTAGAACGAGAACCGCTCCCACATCTCGACACCGAAGAGGTTGGCGAGGGGGAGCGGTTGTCCGAAGAACCGGTGATCGGTTCTCGATTCGGCCGGGGGCACAGTGTCGCTCATGAGTGTCACTGTTGCACCGAGGAGCGGATGGTGTGGGCGATTCAAATCATCGAAAGCGTGATCACCCCGTTGTTTCGATCACCGCTGTGTCGATCACCCCGTCGTGTCGATCACCGGCGTGAAGTTCATTGCGTGGTGATCCGGCGGCGGATCACCACCTGAGCGATCACACGCCATCCGACGAGGACGACTCCGAGGGACAGTGTCGCGACGATGATGAATGCGGTCGCGGTGCCTTGGCCGGTCAGTGCTCGCAGCAGCATTCCGCCGACGAGGGCGCTCACCCACAGAATCAATCCTGTGGGGACTGCGGCGTAGGCGTCGAACTTGTCGCGGTAGAGCCATGCGGTGAGGAACCACCCGATGGTCAGTCCACCGAGGAACGGCCAGGCCGTTCCGGCCAGACCCACGAGGTCGAGTGCTTCGTCATGGCTGGATCGTCCGATTATGGCGAAGACGATGACCAGAATGACGTCGAGAACCAGCGCGGGTGCGTACTTTCTCACCCGTCCAGGGTATCCCCGACGCTCGTGGGCCGAGCCGACGGTGTCAGGCCTGAGCGAGGGCCTCGATCTCGATGTTCAGGGTGATCTTGTCGCCGACGACTGCTCCGCCGCCTTCGAGGGGCATCTCGATGCTGATGCCGAAGTCCTTGCGGTTGATCACGGTGGTGGCTTCGAAGCCGGCAACAGCGCCCTGGCCCATGCCGGGGTTCACGCCGTTGAACTCGAGCTTCAGCTCGATCGGGCGGGTGACACCGTGCAGCGTGAAGTCGCCTGCGAGGATCAGGTCGCCGTTCTCGGCCCGCACGCCCGTGGTGGCAAACGTCGCGACGGGGTGGTTCGCGGTGTCGAAGAAGTCGGCGGATTTGATGTGCGCGTCACGGTCGGCGTTCTTGGTGTTGATCGAGTCGACCTGGATCTCGGCGTTCGCGCTGGCAGTTCCGTCCTCGGCGACCACGATCGTGCCGGTGAAGTTCTCGAAGGTGCCGCGGACCTTGCTGACCATGAGGTGGCGGACCGAGAAACCGACGCTGGAGTGGACGGGGTCGATGGTCCAGGTACCTGCGGTCAGGCCGGGGAAGACGGTGGTGCTTGCGGTCATGAGGTGCTCCTTGGATGTCCGGGTCGTTTGTTGAAACTTCAACTGCTGACATATTGAGGATGGCACAATCTAGTTGAGTTCGCAACTACTTTCTCGAAGGAGATCAGTCCGGCTGGAGAACGGTCCGTTCGGCGACGGGGTCGATGTCGGCCCCGGCGCTCACACCGCGGTACAGGACCGCCACGGTGATCCACCCGATCGCCGCAACGAAGACGACGCTCACCGCTCGATAGACGAACACTGCGGCGAGAGACTGAGATGCGCTCAATCCTGCTGCGGTGAGGGTGGCGATCAGCGTGCCGTCGACGAATCCGAGACCCGCAGGGGCAAGCGGGACACTGCCGACCGCCTTCGCGGCGGTGAACGCGATGATCAGACCGGCCAACGACGGTGTGCCGCCTACCGCCCAGCACGCGAATCCGAGACAGATCATGTCGAGTACGCGATTCAGACCCGACCACGCCGCCGCGGCCAGCATGTCCCGTCGACGGAGGTGCACCGCTTCGAGCTGGGACAGGGCGCGTTCGAACGCCTCGATCCCGGCGTCGGCCGACCTCCTGATCAGGCGGTTGAATCGCTCCAGATTCCACGTGACGAAAGTCTTGATCGACGACGGATTCTGCGCGACATACCGGAGCCCGATCAGTAGCGCACCGGCCGCAGTGATCGACAGGAGCAACGTGACGGGACTGATCGACGAGCCGACAGCGAAAGCGCCGACGGCACCCATAGCGGCAAGTGCGGCGGTGGAGACGACCCCCGACACCGCGAGCTGCCAGGATGCGACCATCGGTGTTGCGCCCCAGCGGCGCGTCTGCCGGTAGGTGAAAGCGGTGGAGAAGACGAGACCTGCGGGGAGGGTCACTGCCATCGCGGTACTCCCGTAGACCACCGAGGTCGACCGGGACAGACTCACCCGGACTCCGCCCGCACGGAGCACCTTGCGGAGGAGTCCGGCGAACGCGCTCAGTGACAGCAGTTGTGCGACCACCGCCGCCGCGGCCCACCCCCAGTGCATCTCCGTCAGGGCTCGCCAGGATTCGCTCATCGATGGCCACAGGTAGATCCCCTCGACGACGAGGAGAGCGATCAGTGCGATCGCGGACACCCACTTGATCCACCTGAAACGGCCCCGTCGCGGTGTAGCGTCGGGGCCAGATCGGTCTTCATGCGGCTGCGCCACTCGGCCAGCGTATCGAACGCCGTCGAAACACTTGTATGGTTACCCGTTGGTAGAGGCCGGTTCGGGTGATCGAACGGGCCACGCCAGCTGTGTCATGCGCCCCCGTCCGCGCAGCTGAACCTCATCGCCCAACTCCCAGTGGCCGCGCTCCTCGTCGTCCGCGAAGTACAGCGCACTGGACGAGGCGAGCACCCGGCTCGGGCGCAGTTTCGCGAGTTCGGTCAGCCGCGACGCCTCGTTGACCGGATCGCCGATCACCGTGTACTCGAAGCGCTCCGCCGCACCGATGTTCCCGGCGACCGCCAGGCCGGCAGAGACTCCGATACCGATGTCGAGCCCGGTGATCTCGTCGAGCGCGAACCGCAACTCGCGTGCCGCCGCCAACGCCGCGGTAGGGGCGTCGGGACGGTCCAGCGGTGCACCGAAGATCACCAGTGCGGCGTCACCCATGAACTTGTTCACGAATCCGTTGTGCTTGTCGACGACGTCGACGACCACACGGAAGAATTCGTTGAGCAACTCCACTACCTCGTTCGGGGGCCGCTCCGCGGCAGTGGCCGTCGACCCCACCATGTCGACGAACAACACGGCGACATAGCGCGTCTCACCACCGAGCTCCGTGCCGTACTGCAGGGCTCGGCGCGCGACGTCCTCGCCGACGTGCTGACCGAACAGTTCCCGCAACCGTCGCCGCTCGTCCGATTCGGACATCATCCGGTTGAAGCCCACCTGCAGCCGACCGATCTCACTGCCGTCGAACACCTCGACCTGGACCCCGGAGGCGCCGCGCTGGACGCGCTCGATGGCCCACCGAAGCTGCTTGATGGGATCGGAGATCTGCGACGAGGTCAGCAGCGACAGGACGAGCGCGAGCCCGATCGACATCACCGCCAACGCCAGTACCGACCATGCGAGCGCATCGGAGCCGAATTCGTTGTCGGTGGTCAACTGGGTGACGCACAGCAACACGATCCCGGCGACCGGCATCAAGGTGCCCAGCCCCCACGTCATTGCGAGACGGGTACCGACACCGGGCGCCATGGTCCGATCGAAACGACCTTCACTCAGCGCCCGCGCGGCCACCGGGCGCAGGATGCGCTCGCCGAGCATGTAGGTGAAACCGAATGTGCTTGTCGCGGCCATCGCGACGGTGACGGCGACGGTCACCGCGAGCGACGGCATCTCTTCAGCGGTGAGGAAGACGAACAACACCCCACCGAGCAGCCACAGCGCGAGATGCACGATCGCCTGCCGCAACGGTGCGTGCAGGGCAGCCATCTGCTCCGACCGTGTCGGCGGGCCCCCGCGCAACTGCCACCGCACCACGGACCGCAGCATCAACGCTGCCGCACTCAGGCTCACGACCCCCGCGAACCCCAGGTAGACGGCGAAGACGGCAAAATTGCGGACCCTGTCCGCGATGATGTTCTCCGACTCCTCGATCGGCAGCCCGTAACGAACGAACGCGAACACCAGCATGGCGCCGAACAGATTCGAAGCACCCATCGAGACCATGTAGAGCGGCCAGCGACTTCGCAAAGTCGCTGCGACTGCTCGATATGACCTCAACACGACTTCAAATCAAACCACTGTGTGGACGGTCACATGACCTTGTGGTCGCACTTGGGGGCCACCGAATGGTTGGATTCACCGCAAAAGCGACGACGAAGGCGAGGAGCGCGGAGATGGGGGGATCCATATCCGGGCTCTCACGCACGGCAGACCCGGACGCCCCGCTGTGGCGTGCTGCGCAGGTGTTCCGGCTGGTAACGGTTGTCTACGCGGTCAGCTCCCACGTCTCCACCGTCCCGAACTACACCGACGAGGCATTGAGCTGGTTCCTCATCGGCGTCCTCGTGGCGTGGTCGCTGACCTCGGCGCTACTGCTCTCACGCGGACCTCGGGGGCGTCGGGTGGTCGTTGCCGTCGACCAGATCACAGCCGTCGCACTGATGGCGTCGACCCGATTGATCTCCGATCACGACTGGTACAGCCACCATCAGACGATGCCGACCACGTTGTGGGTCGCCAACGCTGTCATCTCGGCCGCACTCTTCGCCGGCCCGCTCGCAGGAATCGCTTCGGCGATCGTGATGGCCGCCGTCAGCGCAGTGGTGCGCGACCAGGTCAACCTCGACCTGTGGTCCGACGCGACCGCGCCTGTTCTGGTCGCCTGCGGTGTCGCGATGGGATTCGCGATGAGGACGGCCCGGACCGCTCACCGCCGGCTCGAGGAAGCGGTGCGGATCGCCGCGGCGACGGAGGAACGCGACAGGCTCGCCCGGCAGGTTCACGACGGCGTGCTGCAGGTACTCGCGCTCGTACAGCGAGGAACCGGCGAGAACTCCGGAGTCGGTATCGACCGTGCCGAGCTCGCCCGGCTGGCCGGTGAACAAGAGGAGGCATTGCGCCGCCTGATCTCCGACCAGGACACCGAGGTCGATCGGGGTGGGCAACATGTCGACCTGACCGCGATGCTGCGAATGCGGGTCGACGGCGATGTCACCGTGGCCGCGCCCGCGGATCCCATCGTGATGGAGCGGCCACGCGCCGGGGAACTTGTGGCGCTTGCGACCACCGCGCTCGACAATGTCGAGCATCATGCCGGTCGCGACGCACGAGCGTTCGTGCTGCTCGAAGACCTCGGCGACGAGATAATCCTCTCCATCCGTGACGACGGCGTCGGTATCGCCCCCGGACGGCTGGCCGAAGCCTGTGTGCAGGGACGTCTCGGCGTATCGAAATCGATCATCGGCCGGGCACAGTGGCTCGGCGGGACAGCAGAGCTCGAGACAGCACCCGGCGAAGGCACTGAGTGGGAGATACGCGTGCCCAAGGAGGCAACACATGGCTGAGATCACCGTGATGGTGGTCGACGACCATCCCATCTGGCGCACCGCCGTGGCCCGCGATCTCACGGACGCCGGTTTCCGCGTGGTGGCGGAGGCCGACAGCATGCGAACGGCTCGAACGCGGGCCGTGGTCGAGCCGGATGTCGTGCTCATGGACATGTCGTTGACCGACGGCAGCGGAACGGATGCGACCAGGGCCGTGCTGGAGGTGTCGCCACGGTCGCGGGTACTTGTGTTGTCGGCGTCGTCCGAACGCGCCGATGTGCTCGGTGCGGTGAAAGCAGGGGCGTCCGGTTATCTGGTGAAGAGCGCGTCCGCCGTCGAACTCGTCGAAGCCGTAGTGAAGACCGCTGCGGGTCAGGCCGTGTTCACCCCCGGTCTGGCGGGGCTCGTGCTCGGCGAGTATCGGAAACTGTCGGTGTCGAAACTGAGTGAATCGTCTGCGCCGACCCTCACCGACCGCGAAACCGAGGTCCTACGACTCGTCGCGAAGGGAATGTCGGCGAAACAGATCGCGTCGCGCCTGGTGCTGAGTCACCGCACCGTCGAGAATCACGTGCAGGCGACGCTGCGCAAACTGCAGCTGGCCAATCGGGTGGAACTGACCAGGTATGCAATCGAACAGGGCCTGGACTGATTCTGGGCAGCGGCGTGTTCTGAACCTCGCGTCGTGCACGGAAGCCTGCATGGTGCTCGGACGACTCTAAAGTGGTCGGCATGGACCCGAAGGATCTGAGAGTCTCGGACGCAGAACGTGAACACGTGGGTGAGCTGCTGCAGCGCGCAGTCGGCCAGGGCATGCTGTCACTCGGTGAATTCACCGAACGAATGGACACCGTGCTCGCCGCGAAGACCCGTGGAGATCTGAACCAGGTACTCGTCGATCTGCCTGGTATCCAGATGCGACCGGAACTCCAGCAGCAGCCGCAGTTTCCGCCCGCTCGGGCGTACGAGCCCCAGGTCGCCGCGGTGACTCCGTCGATGTACCCCGCGGGCACCGGGACGGTACTCAAGGGCCGGATGTCGACGATCGCGCGTAAGGGTCGCTGGGAGGTGCCGCCGGTGCTGCAACTCGACACCGTGGCGTCGTCGGTGTCGCTGGACTTCACCGAGGCGGTGATGCAGACGCAGGTCGTGCGGATCGAGATCAGCGACTACCTCAGTTCGATCAGCATCGTCGTTCCGATGGAGGCGACAGCGGACATCAACGGACTGGAGGCCATGGCCTCGTCGGCGACCTCGAAGGTGGGCGCGGGCGCCCCGTACGGCCCGCTGCACCTGGTGGTGACAGGCAAAATGCGTGCCGGAAGCCTGACAGTCGCGCACCCGATGGGTGCGCGACTGCGCAAGTTTCTCCGGGGTACCTGACCAGTTCTCACTGGCGGCGTTGCCGGGCGATCAGCTCACTGACACTGATCGTCTGGGCATCGTCCTCGCGGTGCCGCCGGCCCTGCGTGTCGGGACCGCGCGAAGCTCGGTTCTCTGCTTCGGGACCGCTCGAAGCTCGGTCTGCGGGCGGTCGGCGATGGTCGTCGCGCTCGGGTGATTCCGGCCTGTCGGGCGCGTTCGCGACGGGGTCGTTCGGGCCCTGCCCTTCGCGCTGTTGCTGGGACCCGGGTGCCCGGTCGGAGGTCGATGGAGTCCTCCGCATCTGCGAAAGCCAGCTTTCGATGGCCTGTGGATCACGAGCCTGAGCCCGGGGAGCCTGCCCCTGCTCAGGGACGGGGCGACCCACGGATGCAGCCTGGGTGTTGTCGCCGGGGTTGCCCGTCGGCGGCTGGGGACGCACGTCGGTCCGGGGCAGTGGCGGAGGTACCGATCCACGCTGTCTCCGTGGCAGCGGCGGCATCGCTGAGCTGGGCGGTTGCTGCTGCGGAGACCCGGCCTGCTGTGCCGGGCCCTGCTGCCGTGGCGCAACCGGCTGCTGCGGACCTGCCGTCCCGCGGCGGGGGAGCGGACCGCTCGCGTTGCCGGGCGCAGGCATTCCGCGAGTCGGCAGTGGACCCTGCTGCGGCGGCGAACCCTGGTGGGGCGGAACGGGCCGATGATCCGGTCGGTCACGACGGATCGGCGCGGAAACCTGGTCGCCTCGGCGAGGCGGAAGTCCGGAGCCGCCGCGCGGTGCCGGGCCCCCCGGCTGCCCGGGCTGTCCCGGCTGGCGCGAGGCCGGCGGACGTCCCTGCGATCGGCGCGGTGGAGGAAGGTCGCGTGTCCGTCGCTGCTCGGACGCCGGGCGTGGCGCGGCGATCGTGGGCATCGGCTGCGTCATCATGTCGCTCTCGCCCCCGGCATCGCCGAACATGCCCTTCGGGAACCGGTGCGATCCCGTTGCCGTGATCGTGGAAGGTCCGAACATGCCGACTGTGATGAGCTCGGGAACATCCTCGGGCATCAGCTCGTCGGGCAGGATCGGCTCGGCGAGGCCGACCTTCTCCTGGATCCGCTTCATCCATGCAGGCGCCCACCAGCAGTCGTCGCCGAGCAGTTTCATCACCGCTGGAACGAGGAACATGCGGATCACGGTTGCGTCGATGATCAGCGCCGCGATCATGCCGTACGAGATGTACTTCATCATCACGAGCTCGGAGAACGCGAACGCTCCGGTGACGACGATGAGGATCAGCGCTGCGGCCGTGATGATGCGACCGGTGTGGGAAGTGCCGATACGGATCGATTCGGTGGTGCTCGCTCCCTGCGATCTGGCTTCGACCATGCGCGAGAGCAGAAACACCTCGTAGTCGGTCGAGAGACCGTAGATGATCGCGATGATCAGCACCAGTACCGGCGACATGATGGGACCGGGGGTGAAATTCAGCAGGCTCGCACCGTGACCGTCGATGAATATCCAGGTGAGGATGCCCAGGGTCGAGCCGAGCCCGAGCGCACTCATCAACGCGGCCTTGATCGGTAGCACCAGCGACCCGAATGCCAGGAACATCAGCAGTGTCGTCAGTACGACGACGAAGACGACCATCAGCGGCAAGGTGTCCAGCAGTGCCGCGATCGAGTCCTGCTCGATCGCAGGCGTGCCACCCACATAGACCTCGACGCCGTCGGGCCACGACGCGGAATGCAGGTAGTCGATCGTGTCGGAGGTCATGTTGCGGTCGACGAGCCCGGCTTTGAGGACGCGGACACCGTCCTTCGCGGGACCTTCGATGGAGAACTTCTCGACCAGCCCCGGCGCAGCGCTACCGGTTTCGATGATCTTGTTGAGGTCGCCGCCCTCGGCGCCTCGGATCACGAGCTTGACCGGCTCGGTTCGCTGGCCGGGGAACAATTCGTCGAACTGCGCCTGCGCGGCCCGTGTCGGGTGATCCGGTGGAAGGTACGTCTCGTTGATGCCGCCGAATTTGATACCGGTCAGCGGAGTGATGAGCAGCAGCAGACCGATGACCGTGGGGATGGTCACCTTCATCGGGTTGAGCATCACCCAACGGGTCAGACGACCGATGAAGCTGTTCTCGATCTGCTCGTTCGACTGGATCTGACCGAACCGCTTCATGCCGAATTTGTCGATCCGTCTGCCGAGGATCGCCAGGATGGCGGGGAGCACCGTCACCGATGTGAGCGCAGCCAGCGACACGGTCGCGATCGCACCGTAGGCGACGGACTTGAGGAAGCCTTGCGGGAACAGCAGGAGCCCACCGAGGCTGGTGATCACCATCGTCGCCGAGAACACGACGGTGCGACCGGACGTGATCACCGTGCGGCGCACCGCGGCGGCCGTCTCGTAGCCTTCGGCAAGTTCTTCGCGGAACCGCGACACCATGAACAGGCCGTAGTCGATGGCCAGACCGAGCCCGATCAACGACACTACGGGTGCGACGAACGAGTTGACCTCGGTGAAGTTGGTGATCAGACGGACGATGCCGTTGGCAGCGACAACCGTCAGGCCACCGGTGATCAGCGGTAGTGCCGCAGCGATCACACCACCGAACACGAAGAAGAGCAGCACACCGACCGCGGGGATCGCGAGGATCTCCATGCGTTTGATGTCGTTGGCCATCGTGTCGTTGAGCGCGTTGGTGACCGGCTGGAGTCCGGCGAGCTTGACGTCCACGCCCTCGATCCGGAGCGAATCCTTGACGTCGCGGAAGTTGTTCGCAATTTCGGTGTCGTTGTCACCGGCGATCGCGATGGAGGCCACACCGTGCTGTTTGGAATCGTCGGCGAGAGCGGGCAGCGCCGGAGCGCTGTCGGTACGCCAATACGAACCGTTGATCTTGAGAATCTGGTCGGGGTTGTCGGCGAGCCACGAGTTCAGGCCCGCGGTGACGGTCGCCGTGAACTCGGGGTCGTCGACGGTCTTGCCCTCGGGTGCGGTGATGAGTGCCAGAACATCGCCGTTGGTGTCTCGCCCGAATGTGCCGTCGGCCAGCTTCGCGGCCGTGACGGACTCCGAGCCGGGGTCGTCCCAGCCGCTCTGACTGAGATGGTCGTTCAGGCTCAGGCCGTACCCGGCGAGCCCGAGCAGCGCCGCGACCATCACCGCAATGACGGTGAAACGAGCGCGGACGACGAGCTCTCCCCAACGGTCGAACACGTAAATCTCCTATTCGGCGACGCTCTTGCGCCCCGCAAGAAGGGCTGAAAGCGGTCGGAACGGCTGCAGCCACGCACCCTCGTCCGGCAGCGTTTCGAGGCTGACTCGCGGCAGCGGCTCACGGAACACGCCGGGGATGTCCTCGAGATCGACGAAGTCGAGGATCTCCGAGGTCACCGCCCAGCTTGCATGCTCACGGAAGCCGAGCACCTGCACTGCGACGCCTGCTGCGGCAAGTTCCTCGAGGGGTTCCCGGAAAGCCTGCCCGTCGGCGGATGCAACCATCACACCGGCGAGGCCTTCGCCGCGCCGCAGCTCGATGTGCTCGAGCATATCGGAGTCGACGTCGCTGTCCTCGTCGATCTTGGGCTTCGCGAACACCGCGAAACCCACGTTACGCAGAGCTTCCACCCACGGACGCACGACGTCGGCGCTGCCGGGTGCGATATTCGTGAAGACTGTCGCCTCGGCCTCCAGCGGCGACACGCGGTGACGCGACAGGTCGGCCGTGCGGCCGAGGAGCCAACGGCCCAGCGCGTCGAATCTCGGCCGGTACGCGGCAGTCGGGCGGCCACCGAGGATCGCCCCGAGGCCCATATCGAGGTTCGGTGCGTCCCACACGAGCAGGACGCGCCCGGGCCGCTCGGTGCTCTCGATCACGGCGGTGTCGGTCGCACCGGGCACTTCTTCATGGACGCTCATGCTCCGATCTTCCCCCAGATCATCTCGGCGATGTGGCTGCCCACCTGGTGAGCCTTGTCCTCGAACTTCGTGACCGGACGATCGTGGCTGACGGGGGACTCCCACGTCACATCTGTGAGCTGGGGTTCAGCGTTACCGGCTTCCAGGATCCACTCCGCATATTCGGCGTGGTCGGTTGCGACATGCAACACTCCGCCCGGCTTCAACCGACTCGCGATGAGCGCGAAGGTCCCGGGCTGCAGCAGCCGGCGCTTGTGATGCCGTGCCTTCGGCCACGGGTCCGGGAAGAAGACCCGGACGGCGGTCAGCGATTCGGGCGCGACCATGTGTTCGAGGACCTCGACGGCGTCACCACGCAGGATCCGCAGATTGGACACCGGCGCGTCGGTGTCTGCGGTGCGCTCGATCCGCTGCAGTGTCTGCGCGATACCCGGGCGGTAGACCTCGATGGCGATCAGGTTGATGTGGGGTTCGGCCTGTGCCATCGCGACGGCAGCGGTGCCGGTGCCGGAACCGATCTCGAGCACCAGGGGGGCCGAACGGCCGAACCATGCGTCGGTGTCGAGCTGGTCATCGCCCACATCGCGACCGAGTTCGGGCCAACGGCGGTCCCATGCGTCCTGCTGCGGATCGGTGAGAGATCCGCGGCGAGAGCGGAAACTCGTCACCCGCGGGTACAGGCGGTTGCCCCTGGACTGCCGCTCGTCGAGCGTGTCGGTCGTGTCCTGATCGGAGTGGTTCACCCGACCATTGTCACGTATCGGGAGAGTGCGTGGCAGGAGTGACCGGTGTGACCACAGGGTTTTCTCAGGATGAGGACCCCGGACAGCGCGCTCGGGCAGTGTCGGAACGTGGTCTCTGACACAATTCGTTCGCGACGATCGGGGGGATCATGACGGGGGAATCGAGCACGAGGTATCCGGGGGCCGATCCGTGGCGCCGGATCGCGGACGAGGTGGATCGGCTGGATCCGGACGCCGGCCGCACGCTGCATTCTGCGCTCGCCCGGTGCACCGCACCGCTGCGGATCCAGGTCGCGGGACGCGCAGGTGTCGGACGCGCAGATGTGCAGCGAGCATTGGCCGGGTTGCCCGCCTCCCCGGAATCCGCCGTCATCGACGTTCCCGGAACGCCCGATCCTGTTCTCGACGCCGATGTGGTGATCTATGTGCTTCCCTCCAGGCTCGATCCGGTCACGGTGCATCCCGCCGACCGTCGCGCCCTCGCAGCGCTCGATTCCCGGCGCGTCATCGTGGTGGTCGCGGGCGACACGCCGGTCCGGGGTCTCGGGGCATCCGTGTTCACGCGGGACGACCCGAATCTGGAGGCGGTGATACTCGATCAACTCGACCGCGCTCACTCCGGACGGTTCGAGGATTTCGTGACGTCGGTGGCGGGGATCGCGGCGTCGCCGCAGGCAAGGGACGTCATCGAGGCTGCACTCGAGAGTCCTGCCGAGCCCGGATCGTCGCTATCCGGGTTTTCGGGGCCCGACGTTCCGACGTCGAATGTTCCGGTCCCGTGAACGGCGCCGACGATGTCCTACGTCGCTGGAACCCGCGCGGTTGGGCACGGATGCACCGATCTCCGGTCCCGGACCGCGGTGTTGCGGTAGTTCGGGTCGCGGGGGTCGCGGGTTCGGGCCGCACCACGCTCACCGCCGAACTCGCAGAGCTCGGCGGCATCGAATACGTCGAGGACGGGGATGCTCCCGTGGTGCTCATGGTGCTCGATGCATCCTCGGTTCTCGGCCGCACAGAACTCGCCGTGCTCGACGCAGCGGCGCGTGACGCGGCCGACGTGGTGTTCGCGTTGACCGGAATCGACCGATATCCGCGATGGCGGGCGATCAGCGAGCGCGACATCGAACTGTTGCATCGGCACATGCCGAGGCTCACGCGGGTCGTGCTGATTCCGGTGTCCGTCGTCGCAGCGGCCCGGGCCAGGAAGCTCGGAGGCGATGTCGGTCGGGTGCTCGCGCTCGAATCGGGGCTGGTGGGCGTGCACGACGCGCTCCTCGCCGCGGCGAAGACATCCGTGCAGGGCCGGTCGACACGCACCGCGGTGGTCGCACAGACGAGCAGCATGATCGTCGAGGAGATCGCTGTGCTCTCGGCCGCCGACGACACCGCTGATCTTCGTGCCGAGCGCGAACGTCTCGTGACGCGACGGATCGGCCCCGGACATCGCCCGGACTCCCATCGAGTCCGAGCGGAACTGAGGCGGGACCTCGCGGTGCGCGTGCGGGAGGCATCGGCGGAACTGCACGTCGTCCTCGACGAGGGTTCGGTCGATACGTGTGGCGTCGAGATCCTGCTGAACACGCATTCGCAGCGAATCCGACGGGAGGTCGCGGTAGCGGTCGAACGCGGCCTGGGAATCCTGTCGCAGTTGCCGAATACAGAACCGGCTCCCGCCCCGCGGGTCCCCGGTCGTCGTCTCGACGATCGCCTCGCGCTCGTGTTGGGGGCCTCTGCGGGTGCGGGCCTCGGCCGTCTGGTGGCCACCCTGCTCGGAGCGATACCGGTGGCGGTCTCGGTGCTGGTGACGGTTGTGTGCGGGGCAGCAGCCGCGTGGTGGCTCGTTCGTCTGCGCAGACAGTTGGCGCACCGCGAGCTGATGCGACGGTGGGTCGTCGACGAACTGACCTCGCTTCGCGTGGACCTCGAGGCGTGGATCCGGGCGATGGCCCTCGACGCCGAATCGAAGCACGCGCGCGACACCGCCGCGCGGGAGCTCGCACGCGCCACCGAATTGCGCGAGCAGGTCGCAGCAATCGACGACCGGATTCGTCGACGCCTCGGTGAACAGCGCGCCCGCATCGCGGCCTGTGAGCGGGACCTGGCGATGTTGAGGCAGGTGGAACCGTTGTCGGCTGCGGTGCGTCCAATCAGAGGGACGGCGTAGGAGAGACCGAACAACGCACAACAAGATCTCAGGGGGCAGGCATGGCCGACACATTTCTCGGCACAGGCGGGTTCGACGACCACGGCCTCGGCGGTTTCGACGTGTTCGACCCAGCGAGCACCGCAGCGTGGGCGGACTCCGTCGGCGCCACGACCGACCTCGACGGGGACGGGCTCCGCGACACCGTCGCCTTCGACAACGGCCACGGTGCCCTGGTCGTTGCCACCGACAGCAATCTGGACGGTTCCACCGACCGGCTCACAGCCGTCGCCGACGATGGAGAATACGGTGTGTGGGAGTTCCGGCGAACTGCGGACGGCGCACCGGATTGGGTCCGGATCGATGCGGGTACTCTAGGCAGAGACGAATGCCACATTCCGGAAGGTAAGTGAGCCGTATCGCCTGTACGAACAGGAAGGACGGAGGTAGTCTCCACGTCTCTGAATCGTTTCTGTGACATTTCCGACCGGCCCCGATTGTTCCCGGTCCGACGTCCGGCGTTAACCTCTATGAATAGGACATCCGGCGCCCGCGTCCTCCGTACGGCCACGGACGAAGCGGGTGGTACCCCTGCCGAGAGGGGAAGGCCCGGGTTCGCCTCTGATCAAGCATAACCATGCAGGTCGGGGCAGACCCGGTTCCGGGCACACCCCAGGAGAGTTTGATGACCTCAGCAACCATTCCCGGCTTGAACGGGACCGACGACAAGCTCCCGACCCAGCATGCCGAGCTGCTTGCGTGGGTCCAGGAGGTTGCCGAGCTCACTCAGCCCGATCGCGTCGTGTGGGCCGACGGATCCGACGAGGAATGGGATCGGCTGACTGCCCAGCTCGTCGAATCCGGCACTTTCACTCGTCTGAACGACGAGAAGAAGCCGAACTCGTTCCTCGCGAACTCCGACCCGTCGGACGTCGCGCGCGTCGAATCCCGCACCTACATCTGCAGCGAGAACGAGATCGACGCGGGCCCGACCAACAACTGGATGGCGCCCGACGAGATGCGCGCCACCATGACCGACCTGTACCGCGGCAGCATGCGCGGACGCACCCTCTTCGTGGTGCCGTTCTGCATGGGCCCCCTCGGCGCCGACGATCCGAAGCTCGGTGTCGAGCTCACCGATTCCGAGTACGTCGTCGTCTCCATGCGCATCATGACCCGCATGGGTGCCGCTGCCCTCGAGAAGCTGGGCACCGACCGTCCCTTCGTCAAGGCCCTGCATTCGGTGGGCGCGCCGCTCGAAGCCGGTCAGCAGGACGTCGCGTGGCCGTGCAACGACACGAAGTACATCACTCACTTCCCCGAGACCCGGGAGATCTGGAGCTACGGTTCCGGTTACGGCGGCAATGCACTGCTCGGCAAGAAGTGCTACTCGCTGCGTATCGCCTCGGCAATGGCCCACGACGAGGGCTGGCTCGCCGAGCACATGCTCATCCTCAAGCTGATCTCGCCCGAGAACAAGCCGTACTACATCGCCGCGGCATTCCCGTCGGCGTGCGGTAAGACCAACCTCGCGATGATCCAGCCGACCATCCCGGGCTGGCGCGCCGAGACCCTCGGTGACGACATCGCATGGATGCGGTTCGGTGAGGACGGCCGACTCTACGCCGTGAACCCGGAGTTCGGTTTCTTCGGTGTCGCCCCGGGCACCAGTGCCGATTCGAACCCGAACGCGATGCACACCATCGAGGCAGGCAACACCATCTACACCAACGTCGCCAAGACCGACGACGGTGATGTGTGGTGGGAGGGCATCGGTGGCGACAAGCCCGCTCACCTGACCGACTGGCTCGGCAACGACTGGACTCCCGAGTCCGACACGAAGGCTGCTCACCCGAACTCGCGTTACTGCACGCCGATGTCGCAGTGCCCGATCCTCGCCCCCGAGTGGGACGACCCGCAGGGTGTGCCGATCTCCGCGATTCTGTTCGGTGGACGTCGTAAGACGACGGTCCCGCTGGTCAGCGAGTCGTTCGACTGGCAGCACGGCACCTTCCTCGGTTCGACGCTGTCGTCCGAGCAGACCGCCGCAGCCGAAGGCAAGGTCGGCAATGTTCGCCGCGACCCGATGGCGATGCTGCCGTTCCTCGGTTACAACGCCGGCGACTACCTCAACCACTGGATCAATCTCGGCAAGAATGCCGATGAGTCCAAGCTCCCGAAGATCTTCTACGTCAACTGGTTCCGCCGTGGCGACGACGGCCGCTTCCTGTGGCCCGGCTTCGGCGAGAACTCCCGCGTGCTGAAGTGGATCGTCGACCGCATCGAGCACAAGGCAGACGCACAGTCCACGGCCATCGGCTACGTACCGACCGCAGCCGACCTGACCCTCGACGGCCTGGACGTCGACGCCGCGGACGTCGACGAGGCCCTGAAGGTCGACGTCGACGAGTGGAAGGCCGAGATCGACGGCATCGCCGAGTGGTTCGAGTTCCTCGGTGAGAAGGTGCCCTCCGGCATCCGCGACGAGTTCGAGGCACTGAAGCAGCGCCTCGGCTGAGTCCGACCCGCCTGTAGCCGAATGCCCCGTGTAGGTCAGTTGAACTGACCAGCACGGGGCATTCGGTGTCTGCGGAGATCGGCGTGTTCAGGCGTTCTGTGTAGCCACCCACTCATCGAGTCGACGTTTCGCCTCCTCCGGCGGAACATCCTCGACGCGCGTCATGACGGCCCAGCGATGCCCGAACGGATCGAGGAGGGAAGCGAAGCGATCGCCGGTGACGAACGTCGACGGTTCCTCGAAGACCTGTGCACCCAGCGACACCGCGCGAGCGAACGTCGCATCGACATCCGCGCAGTACAGCACGTACGAATGGTTGACGTTGTTCGTGCCATCGGGGGCGTGCAGCCCCATCGACGGATGCGGGTCGCTCAGCTGCATGCGGCCGTGGCCGAAATCGAGTTCGGCATGCATGACAGCTCCGTCGGGGCCGTCCTGGCGGTCGACGAGTTTCGCGCCGAACGCGTCGGTGTAGAACTCGATCGCTTTCGCCCCGCCGTCCACGACGAGGAACGGTGTCAATGCGGTGTAACCGTCGGGAATGGGATTCACGGAATTCGTCATGCTGCCCAGTGTTGGACCTGAGGGCGGCACCTGTATTGAAGGAACCCGACATGGTGCGTCGTGGGCAACATGATGCAATAGGTATATCGCACACCACAGCCGGTCCCTGGTGGCCGGGAGAGGATCAGCTATGAGCGGGATCTACAACAATGTCACCGAGCTCGTCGGTCGTACCCCGATCGTCAAGCTCAATCGGCTGACCGAGGGCCTCGGCGCAACCGTCGCTGCCAAGCTCGAGTTCTACAACCCGGCCAACAGCGTCAAGGACCGCATCGGCGTGGCGATCATCGACGCCGCCGAGAAGTCCGGTGAGCTGAAGCCCGGCGGCACGATCGTCGAGGGCACCTCCGGCAACACCGGCATCGCGCTCGCCATGGTCGGCGCAGCCCGCGGCTACAAGGTGATCCTGACGATGCCCGAGACGATGTCGACCGAGCGTCGTGTCATGCTCCGTGCCTACGGTGCCGAGATCGTCCTTACTCCGGGTTCCGAGGGTATGGCCGGTGCAGTCGCGAAGGCGAAGGAAATCGTCGAGTCGACCGAGAACGCGGTGTCGGCGAGCCAGTTCGCGAACCCGGCCAACCCGCAGATCCACCACGACACCACCGGCGAAGAGGTCTGGAACGACACCGCCGGCGAGATCGACATCTTCGTCGCAGGCATCGGCACGGGTGGCACACTCACCGGTGTCGGCCGCAACCTCAAGGCACGCAAGCCGGGTGTGAAGATCATCGGTGTCGAGCCCGCCGATTCGCCGATCCTCACGGGCGGCAACCCCGGCCCGCACAAGATCCAGGGGCTCGGCGCCAACTTCGTTCCCGAGGTCCTCGACCGGGAGATCTACGACGAGATCATCGACGTCCAGTTCGACGACGCCGTGAAGACGGGTCGTGCGCTCGGCACCGACGAGGGAATCCTCGGCGGCGTGTCGGCCGGAGCGAACGTGTGGGCCGCTCTCGAGGTCGCAAAGCGCCCCGAGAACGCAGGCAAGCTGATCGTCGTGGTCGTGCCCGACTTCGGCGAGCGTTACATCTCGACGCCGCTCTTCGAGCACATCCGGGACTGACCGTCGCTGTGAGCATTCTCCGTACTCTCCGTGAGGACCTGCAGGCTGCGCGCGGCAACGATCCCGCCGCGCGCAGCGATGTGGAGAACGCGGTCGTGTACTCCGGTCTGCACGCGATCTGGTCGCACCGTGTCGCGCACCGGATGTGGCTGGTACCCGCATTGAAGGGGCCGGCGCGGGTCCTCTCGCAGTTCACTCGGTTCCTCACCGGAATCGAGATCCATCCCGGGGCGACGATCGGCCGGCGTTTCTTCATCGACCACGGCATGGGCGTGGTCATCGGTGAAACAGCGGAGATCGGTGACGACGTCATGCTGTATCACGGTGTGACGCTCGGTGGCCGGTCGCTCGCGAAGGAGAAGCGGCATCCGACGCTCGGTGATCGCGTCACCGTCGGTGCGGGAGCAAAGATTCTCGGGCCGGTCGTGATCGGCGCCGACAGTGCGATCGGCGCGAATGCGGTCGTCACACGAGATGTCCCGGCCGACTCGATCGCCACGGGTATCCCCGCGACTGTGCGGTCGCGGAAGAAGCATGAGCCGCTGGTGGATCCGACCACCTACATCGATCCGGCGATGTACATCTGAAGATGCAGCACCCTGGTTCGGCCCGCAAAAACTGTGTCGCCGAACGGCATCGAGGGGGCTGTTGTGTGTGCTTCATCGAAAGAAAGCGCACACAACCGCCCCCTCGGCGGGGCCTGCGGTCAGTCCTGGTAGCCGGGCGGGTACAGCACCGACTTGGTCTCGCAGAACGCCTCGAGCCCTTCCGGTCCGTTCTCCCTGCCGATGCCGGAGTTCTTGAAGCCGCCGAACGGTGATCCGGGATCGAAGGCGTACCAGTTGATTCCGTAGGTGCCCGTGCGGACACGCGAAGCGACGTCGAGGCCCTTCTCCACGTCTGTGGTGTACACCGATCCCGCCAGTCCGTAGTCGGAATCGTTCGCGATCTTGATGGCGTCGTCGACGCTGTCGTACGGGAGCACCGACAGGACCGGCCCGAAGATCTCTTCCCGGGCGATGGTCATCGAGTTGTCGACGTCGGCGAAGACCGTCGGTTCGACGAAGTAACCCTTGTCGAGGCCCGAAGGACGGCCGCCACCGAGTACGAGGCGTGCCCCCTCTTCCACGCCCTTCTTGATGTAGTCCTCCACGCGGTCGCGTTGCTTCGCGGAGATCAGGGGGCCGAGCTGGGCGTTCTCGTCGGACGGCGGGCCGACGGGGAAGAACGCGGCGGTGGCGACGATCTTCTCGACCACCTCGTCGTACCGCGACCGCGGTGCGAGAATGCGGGTCTGACCGACGCAGGCCTGCCCGGTATTCATCAGACCGGACATGACGAGCATTGCGATGGTGGAGTCGAGATCGGCGTCCTCGAGGATGATTGCGGCAGACTTGCCGCCGAGTTCGAGCGAGCAGCGCTTGAGGTTGCGTGCGGCGATCTCACCGATGTGCTTGCCCACGGCAGTGGATCCGGTGAAGGTGATCTTGTCGAGGCCCGGGTGCGACACGAGGTGCTCGCCGGTCTCGGCGCCACCGGGCACCACCGACAGCACCCCTTCGGGGAGGCCTGCCTCGGCGAAGATCTCGGCGATCACGTTGACGGCAAGGGGAGATTCGGGTGCGGGCTTGAGGACCACGGTGCAACCGGCGAGCAGTGCGGGACCGAGTTTGTTGGCGCACAGGAACAGCGGCACATTCCACGCGATGACCGCGCCGACCACGCCGACGGGTTCGCGGGTGACTCGGGTGCGGCCGAACGAGCCGTTGCGTTCGTCGACCCAGGGAAACGAATCTGCCAGTCCTGCATAGAAATTCAGTGTCGCGAGTGAGGGGGTCATCTGCATCATCTGCACGGATGCGGCGGGCTGCCCCATCTCGGACGAAACGAGCTCGGCGATCTGCGCGCCGCGCTCTTCGATGATCTTCGCGGCCTTGCCGATCACTGCTGCGCGCTCTGCCGGGCTCATCCGCGGCCACGGTCCGTCGTCGAACGCGGTGCGTGCCGCGGCGACTGCGGCGTCGACGTCCTTCGGTCCGGCGACGGGTACCGAGCCGACCCGTTCCTCCGTGGCCGGGGAGAACACCTCGAGCCTCTCGTCGGTCGACGGCGCCACCCACGTGCCGCCGATGAACACCTTGTCGTAGTCGGTCATCATTCGCCCCTCTTCGTTCACGCCGGATCACCCCGACACTAGAACACGTTCCACATTTTCGAAAGGGTCGATTCACGCTCGCGGTGGCGCGGCGGCGCAGCGATGCCCACACTGGAAGATGCCGACCGTCAGGAGCAGACATGGCAGAGAACAATCCGTTCGGATTCGATCCCGACGACATCGACCGGGTGGTCCGTGAGGCAGGGGAAGAACTGCGCGAACTCAAAGACCGGATCTTCGCATTTCTCGACCAGCCTGCCGCGCCGACGTCACGGCAGCATCCGCAGCCGGAAACCACCGGCGAGGCAGGGGACGGCGTATGGGTCATCTACACCGCCGACGCCGACGGTGTGGCTCGCATCGACCAGGTGTATCCGTCGGAGCTCGAAGCGCTCCGCAGTCTCAAGGGCAACACCGACCCGGCCCGGTCGGCGCGGTTCCTGCCGTTCGGGATGAGCGTGAGCGTGCTCGACCGTCAGCCGTGATGAATGTACGACCGGAGCTGATCGCGTTCGGCCTGTAGTTCGTCGATATGGCTCTTGACCACGTCGCCGATACTGACGATCCCCAACAGCTTGCCGTCGACGACGACCGGCAGGTGCCGGATGCGCCGCTCGGTCATGGTCGCGGCCAGGCTGTCCACGCTGTCGGCGGGCCGGCATATTGCCATATCGACCGTCATGACCTCGGACGCCGTGGCGACGAGTATCGATGGACCTCGTTCGTGGAGCTGCCGGACGATGTCGCGCTCGGTGACAATTCCGACGACGTCGGTGCCGTCGACGACGACCACCGCGCCGATGTTGTGGCGCGCGAAGTCTCCGATCAGCTCACAGACCGTGGTTCCTGGGGGAACCGTCTGCACCGCCGAACCCTTGTTCCGCAAAATTTCGGCAATCCTCATCGGATACCACCGATCCGTCCCACCGTGCCGGGCTTGTCGAGGTAGCGCTGGTCCAGTCAGGGTAGGTCCTCGGGACTCGTACGCAGCCGTTTGGTTACCTACTCGTGACCATGGGCGAGCGCAGCGGCACCGGCGAGCGTTCCCAGTGCGCCCAACGACGCAGGCACGATGCGCAGCTCCTCGATGAACTCCAGCCGGGCCTGTCGCGCAGCAGACGCCAGCATCGGACGCCACAGCGGTCTTCCCGACTCCGCGAAGCCACCGCCGACGACGACGAGTGACACGTCTGTCAGTGCTGCCGCCGACGCGATGACCTGCCCCAGCGCCGTTCCTGCGCGTTCGAGCGCAGCTGCCGCGATTCCGTTGCCGTCCTGCGCTGCTGCCGCCAGCGCAGCGCCGTCCCGCCCCTGCCAGCCGCGTGCCCTCGCCCACCTCACTGCAGCAGTGCCGCTCGCCACCGTCTCGATGCAGCCCGCGCCACCGCACGTGCATTTCTCGAATCCGTAGGCCGACACGATGTGGCCGATGTGGCCGGCGTTCCCCGTGCGGCCGGATACGAGGCGACCGTCGAGGACGATGCCGCCGCCGATCCCGGTGCCGAGCACCACCCCGAGCAGATCGTTCGTTCCGCGCCCAGCGCCGAATCGATGCTCGGCCAATGTGGCGGCAGCGCCGTCCATCGCCAACGTGACACGTGCGCCGGGGAACACGCTGCGCACAGCCTCCACCAGCGGAAACTTCGAAGACCACTCGGGGATGTTGATGGGGGAGACGGTGCCGCGGCGTGTGTCGACGGGCCCTGCCGCCGCGATCCCCACCGAGGTGATCGGCTCGGCCCCGGCCACCTCGCGCAGCACTGCGGCGCAGGCATCCCATACGGAAGCCTCGGGTACGGGCACCGTCTTCGGCTCGACGGGTGTTCCGTCGTCCGCGACGAATGCGGCCGCGAACTTCGTACCGCCGACATCGAGAGCCAAGCCGGTCATGACGCGACTTCGGCCGATCCGCGGCGTCGCAGCACGAGCACCAGGTTGCTCACCAGGAACTCGCGTACGCCCGGCACCCGAACGAGCGGCCACGCCCACCGCGGGTGGTATCGGGGGAACGCGGCGAGCAGCTCACCGTCGGGGGTGGAGCGGGCCCACCCGAGTCCGTCGGTGCAGCCCACTTCGAACAGCGACACACCGTATCGGTTCTTCGGTTCCTTCCCGTGCTTCCTGGCGTAGCGGCGCGCCGCGTACTCGCCGCCGAACGCGTGCCACGGGCCGGTCTCGTGCCCACCGAACGGGCCCCACCACAGCGTGTACGAGAGCACCATCAGCCCTCCGGGTCGTGTGACCCGCAGCATCTCGTCGGCCATCACCCACGGCTGCGAAACATGTTCTGCGACATTCGACGACAAGCACACGTCCACCGACCCGGTGCGCAGTGGAAGCGCGAGGCCCGACCCGCGGACGGCGCCACCGACCTGCAGGCCGGCCGCGTGCATCTCGGACGGATCGGGCTCGATCGGCACGTAGCGCGACCCCACGTCGGCGAAGGCGTCGGCGAAGTACCCGGGCCCGCCTCCGACATCGACGACGGTGGTGCCCGCGAGATTGTTTCCGGTCAGACCGGTGTAGAGGTCGTCGACGAGGTCGACGGTGTCGCGGGCCAGACCGCCGTAGAACTTGTCGGGTGCGGTCTGCTCGAAACGGAAACTACCGAGCAGACCGATGGAGCGCCGCAGGGTGGCACGGCGTTCGAACAGCCGGGTCACACGGGGAGCGATCGTGGTCTTCGAGGGCACGTCGAACCACAGTAGTGCCCGTAGCAGGCGCCGTCGTGCACCTGCATCCCGTGCGCACCCGCTAGTGTGTCCGTGACATCCACAGCGTCCGTACGGGCGTGCGGTCAGCTATCACCGGGGGGTAATCCGCGTGCGGGAGGTTCTCTTGCTCTGCTGGCGCGACAGCGGGCACCCACAGGGAGGTGGCAGCGAGCGCTATCTCGAGCAGGTCGGCGCACAACTCGCTGCACGCGGTATCAAAGTCACCCTGCGCACCGCGTCGTATCCGGGCGCGAGCAAGCGCGACACCATCGACGGTATCGACGTCAGCCGCGGAGGCGGCCGTCTCGGTGTGTACCCGCGCGCTCTCGCTGCCATCGTCGCCGGGCGTCTCGGCTTCGGCCCCCTCAGGGGCATCCGCCCCGATGCTGTCATCGACACCCAGAACGGCATCCCCTTCTTCTCTCGGTTCGTTGCAGGCGCACCCGTCACCGTGCTCGTGCACCATTGTCATCGCGAGCAGTGGCCCGTCGCAGGCCGTGCGATGGCGAAGCTGGGATGGTGGATCGAATCCACCTTGTCGCCGCGAGTGCACCGCAGCAACCAATACCTGACGGTGTCGCTGCCGTCGTCCGACGAACTCCGGATGCTCGGTGTCGACCACGAGCGCATCGCGGTGGTCCGCAACGGCGCCGATGCCATCCCGGCGGGTGTGACCCCGGGTGGCGATCACACCCGCACTGCCCACCCGAGCGTGTGCGTGCTGTCTCGGCTCGTGCCGCACAAACAGATCGAGGACGCACTCGGTGCGGTCGCAGCCTTGCGCGACCGCATTCCCGGCCTGCACCTCGACGTAGTCGGTGGTGGCTGGTGGGAACAGAACCTGCGCGACGTCGCCGCCGAGCTGGGGATGGACGATGCCGTCACCTTCCACGGCCACGTCTCGGAAGACCGCAAGCACGAGGTGCTTTCACGGTCCTGGCTCCATGTGATGCCCTCCCGCAAGGAGGGATGGGGGCTTGCGGTGATCGAAGCTGCGCAGCACGGTGTCCCGACGATCGGATACCGCAGCTCGAAGGGCCTGACGGATTCGATCGTCGACGGTGTCACGGGTGTCCTCGTCGATTGCGCCGACGACCTCACCGCGGCCGTTGCGGAACTGCTCGGGAATTCCGAGCGTCGCACCGAGCTGGGCGACAAGGCCCGGATCCGGGCGGGTGAGTTTTCGTGGGAGGCCACCGGATCCGGTGTGCTCGCAGTGCTGACCGCCGTCGCGTCGGGGCAGCGGGCGTCAGGCCTGTTTCCCCGGATCACGCCGGAGGAGATCGGCGAGGGCGCCCAGCAGCTTCGATATGCGGGCACGTAGACGAATTCCCAGCATGCCGGCAGCCCCGACAATCATCACCAGTATCAGCAGCAGGTGCGCGAGGATCACCACGCTCCGACCGGACGTCTCCCGAACCCAGGCTCCGTCGACCTGATAGACGGACAGATCGTCGTCGCTGTAGACCTGCGTGAGCCGGTCGAGTGTCTCCTCGGAGCGGCCGTGGTCGCCGGGTGTGCCGTGCTGGACCAGGACCCAGCCGACGCCCCGCGCCGCCAGATCGGACGGATCTGCACCGCCTTGCAGGAGTCGTTCGACGTCGACGGCACGTGCGCCCTCTCCCTGCACCGCGCCACCTTCGACGATGAGGGTTCCGGTCTGCAGCACGTCGGCACCCAGCATGCGGGGCGTCGGGTCGAGGACCGCCACGGGGCCGGAATACTCGAACCGGCGGAACATGCCCGTGGGCATCACCGCGACGTCACCTTCGTTCGCGGTGACGATGCGTGCCACCTGTTGCCACCCGTCCGGATACCGAATCGGTCGCACGTGGCCGCCGACACCCCATGCGAGGTCGGGGAGCGCCCCGACCACGACGACGACCGCCAGCGCCGCCCACGCGATACCGCTGCGGGCCCGGTCGGGAGTGAAGTGCCGTCGCAATGCCCCGACTCCGGCGGCCGCGGCCACCGCGTAGAGCGGCATTGCGAGTGCCACCCACTTCTGGGTGTCGCGCAGCAACCCGGCCCCGGGGACGTGCACCATCGCCCACTCTCCGAGTTGCAGACCTGCCGCGGTGGCGCCGAGAGCCGTGCCGAGCACGGCGACGACCGCGACGACAGCCAGCGCGACGATCACCGGGTTGCGGCGCCTGCGCCACAGTGCGGGCAGTCCGGATGCGACGACGCCGAGCAGCAGCAGGGTCCCGACGAGTGCCCACGGCGTCGTGCGTGAGCCGGGCACCGCATCGGCATTCCAGATCCCGCCGAGGCCGGCGACCGAACCGATCGTGCCCAGCAGTGGCTCCGCCCTGGCCGCGAATGCGCTCACACCTGCCGGATCGGCCTCGGTGCCGCCACCGGACAGGGCTGTTGCGACGAGCCATGGCGCCGATACCGCCACTGTCAGGGCGACGGCACCTGCGAGCCGCCCTACCCGAGGCGCGCGGCCCCCGGGCATTGCGAGGACCACGACCGTGGTGGTCGCAGCGAGGAGCACACCGGTGGGCGTCAGTCCCGCCACCGCGAGCCAGAACGCGAGGGCCCACCAGCCGCCCCCCGAACGTCGGCGTACCGCGACGGCCGCGCACACGACCCACGGCAGCGCTGCGTAGCCCGCGAGGAGACTCCAATGTCCCTGCAGCAACCGTTCACCGACATACGGGTTCCAGATCGCGACGGTCGCCGCCACCACCTGCGGGGGCACTCCGGCGCCGGGCAGTAGAACCGAAACGAGCCGCGCCGCGCCGACTCCCGCGGCCCACAGTGATGCAGCGAGTAGAGCCGTGACGGCGACACCACCGTCGACGACGGTCGTCACCCAGGCGAGCAACGCATCCTGGGGGACTGCGCGGGCCGCGGCGTCGGACAACCCGAGCGCCGAATCCGTCAGATACGAGCGGGGCGTGCTCACCGCGTCGCGTAGTAGCAGATAGCCGTGCGAGGTGAACAGCGGACCGAGCACCACGACGGTGAGCGCCAGCGACCACAGCGCAGGCACGAACGTCGGTGCGAGAGCCGACGGGGACGTCGTCGTGCGCTCGCGGTGCAAACCCCGTATGGACATGGCCGCAGACTACGGTGCGCACGGGTGCGAGGATGGGCGGATGCCGCCACAGAACACGCTTCGCCGTTCCGGGACCGGAACCGCGGTGGCCGGGATGACTATGGTGACCGCGGGCGCCATGACCGCCAACATCGCGTCCTACCTGCTGCATCTGCCCGCCGGACGGTGGCTGGGCCCCGCAGGCTACGGAGAGTTCGCGAGCCTGCTGGCAGCCCAGCTGGTGCTCGCGGTGCCTGCGCTGGCGTTGCAGACCGTCATTGCGCGTGAAGCCGTGCACGGCACGGGCACCGCGGTGCTGCGTCGACTCGGCCACCGATGCGCACTGATCGCCGCTGCAGTCGCTGTTGTCCTCGTACCGGTGGTGTCGTGGGCACTGGAGACGAGCATCGCGGGCGCGTTCGGGTCGCTGGTGACGGCGCCGCTGCTGGTGCTCCTCGCGACCGAACAGGGACTCTTGCAGGGGCGTGCCCGGTTCGGGGCGCTGAGCGTCGTTCTCGCTGCTGCCGGAATCGCGAAGGTCGTCCCTGCCGTCGCGGTGCTTGCCGGTGGCGGCGGACCGGGTGCTGCGCTGCTCGCAGGCGCGGCGGGCACAGGCATCGTGGCGGTGGCCACCGCGGTGTTCGTCGGTCGCGGCGAGCCTGCACCCGCCGCTGGGGCCGCGGAGGCGCCGACCCGTGTACCTGGAGCGGCCGCGGTGTTGCGCGCCTCGCAGGTCCAGCTCGCGTTGATTGCGCTGACATCGCTCGATCTGATGCTCGCGCGCATGCTGCTCGATGCCGACTCCGCTGGCCTCTATGCACTCGGGGCGGTCGCGACGAAGGTCGCGTTCTGGCTGCCGCAGGCCGTGGGGGTGGTGTTGTACCCGCGGATGGCGAACCCGGCGGAGTCGGCTTCTGCCGTGCGTTCGGCGCTCGCGGTCCTCGTCGGTCTCGGCGCGGTGCTCGTCGCGGCAGCAGCGATCTGCGCGCCCATCGTGCCGATTCTCGTCGGCGACGCCTACGAGCCCGTCCAGTCCCTACTATGGTTGTTCGCGTTGCAGGGTGCGTGCCTCGCGGTGCTGCAGGGCGCGTTGCTGTCCGCGATTGCCGGAGATCGCACCGCGCTGGCCGGTGTCGCGTGGGTGGGTCTCGCGGTCGAGGCCGTGCTGATGGCGACGATCGCGTCGACGGTGGAACAGTTCGTCGCGGTGGCCGTCGGTGTCGCAGCCGTCACGGCAGCGGTGGTGTCGGTGCTCGCTGTCCGCGGGGCATCCGCGGCGACCGAGTCGTCTCGGCTCGGACATGCGGAACGCCGCCCCGCACCGTGAGGTGTGAGGCGGCGTTCGTTCGGCCTTGATCAGTCCTGAGTGGGGGGCTTGTTCAGGTCTGTGCGGGGAATTTCCTGCGTCTGGTCGGTGGTCCAGTCCCGCTGCTCCGGCTCCTGCGGAAGATCGGAGCGGGGAATGACCTCGGTGCGATCTTCCGTGAAGTCGCGCTGCGTGTCGGCCGCATGGGCACCACCTGCACCCGCTGCTGCGGCCGAGGCCGGACCGGCGGGTGCCGGGCTGCCTGCCGCGGCGGCACGCCGACCACCGTTTCCGCCACCGCGGAGACCGAGGAAGAACCCGACGATCAGCAGGATGACGCCGAGGATGGCGGCGATGATCGGCAGGGTCTTACCGAAGAGCGACAGCTGGTCCTGGCCGTCGCGGGCCTGCTCGAGCTGGAATTCGATGGTCGGTTCGTCGAACGGCAGCGTCACGTCGAGGACGGTCACCTCGGGGGTGTTCGCCTCGCGTGCGTAGTACTGGTCCTGCTGTTCCTGACCCTTGACGACGACACCGGTGATCGGGTCGACCCACAGGTCTCGGACGTTGTTGTACCAGCGGGTCATCTCGACGGGCTCGTCGCCTTCACCGACACCCCACGTCGAAGCGGGAAGCTCCAGCTTGTAGGTCGGAGCGCTCGGGTCGGCCTCCGACAGGTCGACCGGGCCGATCTCGTGCTGGAAGTGGTAGACAGGCATGCCGTTGATCTCTTCCTCACCGATGAAATCGATGGGGTAGGTCTCACGGGCATTGATGTCGTAGTACGGATACGACTCCTGCTTGACGTCGAACGGGAACTTGTACTGCAGGCCTTCGCGGTTGTCGATCTCCTCGCCCGGCGAATCCGCAGACGTCTGGATCGTGCTCACCCGATCGGGGTACTCCTCCTTCGACACCGGCATCGACGACACCCGGTCGATGGTGAGCCGGTCGACGGTCGCGGACACGAGTCCGGTATCGCCCTGCATGTCGAGACGACGCACCGTCTGACCGGCCTGGAGCGTCATGATCTCGCCGTCGGCCGGATCCTCGACGGTCACGAAGCGCTGCGCCACGATCGGGACGTCGGTGTCGACCTGAGCGTTACCGGCGAGCAGCGCACGCGAATTCAGAATGTCGCCGGTGCCTTCGGCGACCGTCGTCACCTCGAGGTCGAGCGGCGTCTTCTTCAGCTTCCCGACGGTGTACGTCGGGATCAGAATCGCGATGGCCAGAAGGAAGGCTCCCAGGCCCACCAGAATCATTGCCAGTATCCGGCCCGAGCTGGAACGCTCAGCCATGCTGTATCTCCTCACTCAACGGTTTCATCGAGTACCCCCACCGGCAGCAGGGCTGCACGGATCGCCTGGCATCCGACCCGCGAACACCACGTGAGCCCAGACACTAACAGCCCGGGGTTCGGTGATGCGCGCCCGCACGCCGGGTGCCCACACTTCTCGTATCGGGCACTACACGGCACACTGTTCGACGATGACCGCTCTCAACATCCCGTCCCGCCCCGCGTCGGGCTTTCTCCCCGCGCTGGAAGGTATGCGAGGTATTGCCGCCGTAGGCGTGCTCATCACCCATGTCGCATTCCAGACCGGAGCGGTTCACGATCCTTGGCTCGGCAGGGTGTGGGGCCGATTGGATCTCGCGGTGGCCTTGTTCTTCGCACTGTCGGGTTTCCTGTTGTGGCGCCCGCATGCGGCTGCGGCACGCGAGGAGACCGATCCTCCGTCGACCCGCCGGTACTTCGTCTCGCGCGCGACCCGGATCCTGCCGGCCTACTGGGTGGCGGTGATCCTCATCCTGTGGCTGCTGCCCGGCGCGGGGGGTGGGCCGACGGTGTGGTGGGCCAATCTCGCGCTGGTGCAGGTGTTCGTTCCGCTGACCCTCACCGAAGGGCTGACCCAGATGTGGAGTCTGTCGGTGGAGGTGGCCTTCTATCTCGTGTTGCCGCTGCTCGCGTGGTCGGTCAGAAGTCTGCGCGGTCACGCCGCCCGCTTCCGGATTCCGGTCCTGCTGGGTGCGGCCGCGTTGTCGCTGGCGTGGGTGTGGGTACCCGTGCCCACGCAGGACCACATCAACCACGACAACTGGCTGCCCGGTTACCTGCCGTGGTTCGCGGCGGGCATGCTTCTCGCCGAACTTGCCGCGCACCCCCCGACGTGGATGCATCGCCTCGCCGCGAAGCGGCACATCATGGCGATCGCGGCACTCGTTGCGTTCGGTCTCGCGACGACACCGCTCGCAGGCCCGGCAACCCTCACCACCCTCGAACCGTGGGAGTACAACGGCAAGATCGTGCTGGGCGCGCTGGTGAGTTTCGCGTTGCTGGCTCCACTCGTACTCGCGCCGCGCACCGAACATCGCATCCTCGCAAGTCCCCTCGCACTCACGATCGGCCGCTGGTCGTACGGAATCTTCATCTGGCATCTCGCCGTGCTCGCCGTCGTCCTTCCGGTGTTCGGCATTCCCGCGTTCCAGGGACGCTTCTGGTTCGTGCTGATCGTGACGGTCGTGCTGAGCGTCGCGGTGGCGTCCGTGAGCTACGCGTTCGTCGAAGAACCTGCGCGACGGATGTTTCGTCGCTGGGAACGCCGCCGCCAGAACTCGGGTACCTCCACAGCGCGCGCCGCCGCGACACCGACTGCGACCAATCCGACCAGCGCCGCGAACTGAATCAGGTACGAATGTCCGACGTAGCCGTCGGGTGAGCGCCACGGCCCCGTCGACAGTAAGGCCATCGCGAGCATCGTCGACCCACCTGCGATGCCGACGAGCATCCGCGATGCGGTCGTCGAACCTCGACGTGCGGCCACGGTGATGGCACCTGCCGCGCCGACGGCCGTCACCGCGACCCCCGCAGCGCCCGCGACGACGAAGGAGGCGAGTGCGACCCCGATGAGCGCAGCGGTCGTCGAATGCCACGTCCGCGGTGCGGGACCGGGGTCGGGTACCGGGCGGCGGCGGGGCAGGAATGCGAGTGCGAACAACGGAATCAGCAGCAGAAGACCCCCGAAGATCCCCACGCGATACCAGCGATCGGTCGCGAATTCGAGGGTGACGGTGCCGTCCGTTCCCGCGGGCACGATCCAGCCCTGCTGCCATCCGTCCGCGATGAGCGGCGTCAGCTCGGTGCCGTCCGGCGCGGAGGCAACCCATCCGACGTTCGTGCTCTCCGGCACCACGATCAGCTGATCGGAGTCGGATGCGGGCACGTGCAGTTCACGCAGGTTCTCCGTCCACGTCCCCATCTCGAGTTCCACGGGGTCGGTACGTGGGGGTTCCGTCCCCACCAGAGGCAACTGCATACTCGACGCCACGAACGCGGTGCCCGGCTCGACGTCCACATCGACCCGGCCCGCACGCATCCCCGCCGCGTCCGTGTCGCACAGGGTCGCAGGAATTTCCGCGCCTTCCGCGAGGTCGCGGACCGTCCCGGTCACCGAGGTGTGGTAGTCGCGGCCGTCGATCGTGATCACCGGTCCGGTGTCGCACCCGATCGTGACAACGCGGTTGTAGATCGGATCCTGCGCGCCGATCGGACCATTTTCACCGAGAATGGTGATCTCGGCGAGTCCCGGGGGCGTCTCTTTCGAGAACCCGAGGATCGTGCGATCGATCGTGTCGACGTGATCGACGAGGGTGATCTGCACTTCGTCGGTGAAATGCGGGGTCACCTCGATCTCGCCGGAATCTTCGTCGACTTCCCGGACCTGCGGGCCGTTCCCGAGGTTCACCGAGACCCGGGTGGGCGCGGCGGGGAGCGCCCCCAGCGAGGTTGCGAGCTCGAGACCCGTCACCACCTGCGGTGACGGCAATTCGAGGGTCAGGGTGGGATGCGGCGCCCCGGACTCGAGCGAACTCTCCTCCGCGGTCCACGACGTGCGCGGGTCACCGTCGGTGGCGGCGAATGCCGAACCTTGCAGGTCCACCACGTCGGCAGCACCGCGGGCGACGACCCGATCGGATCGGTCGATCACGTCGTCCAGTGCTGGCCCGGGGCGGGCGCGTACCCACAATTGCGGCGTCACCCACGACTCGGTCGGAACGTTCAGGGTGCGGGTGAACAGGTTCGGTTCCTCCGGCGCGGTTGCCAGGCCGAACGCGCACCGCACCCGGTCGGGGGTGTCGACGCAACTACCGCGACCCGGGAACTCCTGCCGGAGATCCCATCCGCGCACAGCGGTCCCGTCGGAGGGGCCGGGCACGACGATGCGCCGCCGGATGTCGAGGAACTGCGGGTCGGAGCGGTCGGTGTGGTCTTCGAGCGCGACCTCGGACAGTCCGAACTGGTTGCCGCGGCTACCTCCCTCGGCGTACGTCGCGGTGATCCGGATCCAGGTAGTCGTGCCCAGCGGCAACGCCACGGTCTGGGGAGTGCCGGGCTTCTCGACACGGACGGCGGTGCTTCCCCGGTCCGTGGTCACCTCGAGCCACTTCACGGGTGCACCCAATGCACCCGAACTCGTCGTCAGGTGCAGGATGCCGGCGTCGATCGGGGTGTCGAGGTCGAGTTGCAGCCATTGCCCGATCGCGGATTCGAGTCCGTTGCTGTGCCAGCCGGTGGTGGGGTCACCATCGATCGCGGCGGCAGGACCACTGCCGACCGATGTCCCGCCGAGCTGCGTGGCGTCCGACGCGGCACTCGACACACTGATCCGTGCGCCTTCCCATTCGGCCTGCACGAGTTCGGTGTCGGGCACGGGATAGTCGGGTACCAGATTGTGGGTGCGTCGCTCGTCGCCCTCGGCGCGGATCGTCGACGAATGGTGATCGACCTGCCCGTAGTCGGTTTCCCGATCGGTGGGGGTGTCGGTCACGGTGAGGGCGTCCGGCTCGCGTCCAGCGCGTGCACTGTCGGCCGCGAACACCCGTGGACCCACATGGCCGGGGTCGGTGGTGTTCAGGCTCAGCAGCGACTCGGGTCCGCCCTGCACGACGGGCACCGCCGCGGCGTCCACCGTGTACGGCCCGACAGGCGCGTCCGCCGGTTCGGCGACCCGGTAGATCTCGACCGCCCGATACACCGGACGCAGATCGGCGTCGGCGACGACGCCGTCGGGCTGGACGCGTTCGATCTCCGAGCCGAACTCGGCGACCCGCTCGATGCCCGGCGACCCCTCGACGGCCCGGTGCACCAGCGCCGGACGTGCCGCGGGGGAGGTGTCGGGATCGAGATCGTTGCGCACCACGAGGTAGCCGATTCCCATGCTGCGCAGCGTTGCCGCGAGCCCGGGCGACGGGCGGCCGTCGGCGATGAGTCGCTGCACCGAATCGAGGGCACGGATCGCGCCCGGCGGCACCAACGGAACCGCGTCGCGTGAGGCCCACGGTGTGGACGCGAGTGCCTGGATCGGTTCGTCGCGGGTCAGACCCCAGATCTGGCTTCCGAACGGTGCTCCGGGCAGGATCAGGGCGCGCTCGCCGCGTTCGTCGGTGTGCTCGTCGAGCCACTGTGCGGTCTCGTGCCAGTATTCGGGCACCTCGTCGTATGCCCCGCGCGGTGCGAGTTTCCCGGTCCACGCGAGCGACGTCGCGAGGGTGGCAGCGACGAGCACCAGGGTGGAGAAAGCGAGCATCGGGTTGCGTTCGGGATGTGCGAATGCGGTGCGAGCCTGCCGCCACGGCACCGAACCGGGCAACGGCACCCACCGCAGCAGATGCGCCAGTCCGAGGACGAGCGGAAGCCGCACGAGCGGCTCGAGTTTGTGCACGTTGCGTAGCGGCGCACCCGTGGAATCGAGGAACAGCCGGACCTGTTCGGCAAACGGGGAACTCAACTCGCCGACGTACCCCGCGCCGAGGCCCGCGACACCGACGAACAGGATCAGTGTCCACCGGCCGCGCCCAGGCATCGTGCGCATTGCCAGCCCTGCGAGACCGGCGGCGGCGAGCAGTCCGGTGACGAGCACCGCGGCGGGCTGGGTGACCAGCACGGCCCCGGCGATGCGTTCCGGCGACACGAACGGCGTCCAGCTACTGGTGCCGCGCAGCACCTCGGCCAGCGACGTCCATTCGGTCGTCACCCCGGACGACTCGATGAAATCCAGGAAAGGAGGACTGACCTTGCCCAGTAGCAGCAGCGGCACCATCCACCACGTCACAGCGACCACACACAGCGGCAGCCACCACACGGTGAAACGCCACCAGCGTCGATTCGGCCGGTGCGCGATCCACCACAGGGCCGCGACTAGGCATGCCGCAGCGGTTGCGACGGCATTGATCGCGCCCATCAGCGCGACGGCGACGGCGGACTGCGCAGCGAGAACACGGTGCGAGCGCGCCCCCCGACCGTTCAGATAGCGCACCACGGGCAGCAGCACCCACGGCGCGAGCATCAGCGGGTGTGCTTCCGACGAGATGGATCCGAGGGTCGTCAGGACACGCGGCGACAACACGAACACGGTCGCCGCGATCACGCGCGAGCTCCGGCTGCCGATTCCGAGTGCTTCGGCGAGCCGGACAAGACCCCAGAAGCCGGCCACGAGCAGCAGCGCCCACCACAGACGCTGCGTGATCCACGGAGGGATGTGCAGAACCTGCCCGAGAGCGAAGAACGAACCGTGCGGGAAGAAGTACCCGTACGCCTGGTTCTGTACCTGTCCGAGCGGTGCCACACTGCTCCACTGGTGAGCGGCGCGCGTGAGGAAACCGATCGGGTTCTGCGTCAGGTCGTATTTGGTGTCGGCAACGATCAGGCCGGGGACTTGCGCGAACGAAAGGACGAACGCGACGGCGGTGACGACATACAGCCACCGCCGCGACAGTGGTTCCGCGTTCGGTGAAGACTCGGCGGCGGAAGGTTCCGCAGCGCCGCGCGTACGTGAACTCGAAGCGTTGCCGGCGCCGTCAGCGGCTGCCGTACTCAACCTGGTTCAAGAGGGACGAATCAGCGTTGCCGCTGCGATCGATCTCGGGACGAGAGTTCTCGGATACCGCAGCAGTGACTCCGAAGACTGCGACGGCGCCGACGACGACACCGGCCACCGCGCTGATCAAGCCTGGTCCCAGGAACTTCCCCATGCCCAACTCCCCATCATCGATCGACTCACGTCGTTTGGTTCCGCGTCAAGGTATCACCCCGGATAGCGGAGACGGTGCCAGCGCACCGTCTCGACCTCTCACAGGCCGATGGTGCCCAGCAGTGTGCGCAGCTTCGCGGTGGTCTCGGCCAGCTCGTCGTCGGGGTCCGACCCCGCGACGATGCCGCCACCGGCCCATGCGACGGCGCGCAGCCCGTCGGCGCTGAGCTCGGCGCAGCGGATCGCGACGAGCCAGTCGCCGTCGCCGTTCGAGTCGCACCAGCCGACCGCGCCGCCGTAGAAGCGGCGGTCGCCTTCCGTCGCCCTGATCGTCGCGAGAGCCGCCTCGGTGGGTGTTCCCGCGACCGCAGGTGTCGGGTGGAGGGCTGCGGCAACGGAGATCGCGTCGGTGCCCGGATCGCGCAGTGTTCCGATGATCGGGGTAGCGAGGTGCCACACATCCGGCGTCGAAGTCAGTTCGGGCCCGGCGGGGATGTCGAGGTCGCGGCACAACGGGCCGAGTCGCGCCCGGATCCAGTCGATGACGAATGCGTGCTCGGCTCGGTTCTTCGATGACGCCAGCAGTTCGTCACCGGCCTTTCGGTCGGTCTCCGGGTCGGTGTGACGCGCGGCGGTGCCGGCGAGTGGACGACACGTCACGGTCTCGCCGCGCACGCTGACCAGCAGTTCCGGTGTTGCGCCGACGAGAGTGTGGCCCCAGTAACGTTCTTCTGCGGCACTGAGATCGAGTGCGTAGGTCGTTGCGTCCGGATGACGGTCGATCATCCGTGCGGCCAACGCCAACGGGTCGATCGGTTCGTCGGCCTCCAGTGCCACGCGGCGGGCGGCGACCACTTTGTCGAACTCGCCGAGTTCGAGCCGCTCGATGAGTGACCGCACCCGCGCGACATGAACGCGGGGGAGGGGGATCTGCGCAGTCATCCGCACCGTCGGCAGATCGGGGAGGCCTTCGGGGGCCTGCCATGGCCCGTCGGTGATGTCGACGGTCTCGGGTTCGGTCAGCGCGGCCGCCCGGTCCGGGTTGAACGGCAGGGCTCCGGCGATCAGATCGGCATTGCCCCGACGCAGAGCCGTCGACGCCGCGGTGACATCGGAGAACAGACGCCGCGTCCCGATGGCGTGTACAGAACGATCGGCGCGCGAGAGTAGGAATCCGTCCATGGTGAGACGACGATATCGCCCGCGCATCGTTGTCGATGTAGTGCGGGGCGATTTCTGTGATGTGAGCGTCAGCGGCCGGGCGGGACGATCAGGACCGGCCGGTGGCTGTGGCGGAGTACGTGATCGGCGACCGAGGACTGCAGCAGCGAACGGAGCCCTGTGGTGCCGCGAGTGCCGGTGACGATGATGTCGACGTCCAACTCGTCGGCGGCCTCGATGATCGCCGACCACACCGCGTTGACGACCTCGACGGTGCGGCCCTCGGCATGCAGGCCGAGCGAGTTGGCGAGTTCGAGGCCTTCCCGGTTGGTCACCTTCGCGTCGGAGAGGGCAACGTCTTCGTTCTCTTCGTCGGGCACCCACTCGGGCTGCATGACACCCGACAGTCCTGACATCCGCGCGGCCTGGCGGACCATCGGCTCCCACGCGGTGACGACGATGGCACGGCACGATTCGAGGAAGCGACCCGCGTATTGCACGGCGCGCTTGGAATTCTCGGATCCGTCGTAGGCGATGAGGATCAGGTCTGCGGCCAACGTGCACTCCTCCAGGTCGTGTACGTGAAAAGCTCTCGTTCGGCGGTGGTTGGCTGCACGATACCCCGGTCAGCGGGTGGTGGGGAGGCCCCTCACACGAGTCGACTACCGTCGAGGATCATGCGGATCCGACACAGCCTCGCCGTCGCGCTCACCTCGGCACTTGCGGTCACGGCCTGCGGTGCAGGCGACACCGCCGACGCTCCGTCAGCGGAGCCGTCCGCGACCCTGGAATCGACGGCAGCCGGGTCGACGACCGCGTCGTCATCGACGGAGGCCGGCCCGGCGACATCATCCGCCCGGCCCGAGGCCTGCGGCGACGAACTGCTCGCGTCACTGTCGCTGCGTCAGAAGCTTGCACAGCTGCTCAACGTCGGTGTCACCGGTGCTGACGATGCACTCGCGATGATCCAGGCAGAACAGATCGGCGGAATTTTCGTTGGCAGCTGGACCGACCCGGCAATGCTCGCCGAGCGCCAGATCCCGGGGGTGGCGGCGCAGAGCCCGCTGCCGCTGATGGTGACGATCGACGAAGAAGGCGGACGCGTGTCGCGGGTCGGGGAACTGCTCGGTCCCGATCCGTCGGCGCGTGTCACCGCGCAGACCATGACTGTCGACGAGACGTATCGGATGGCGCTCGAACGGGGGCAGGAACTGCGTGAGCTCGGCATCACGGTGGACTACGCCCCCGACGTCGACGTGAGCAGTCAGCCCGACAACTCCGTGATCGGCGACCGTTCCTTCTCCGACGACCCGGCCGTGGTGACCGACTACGCCGGGGCGTATGCGCGAGGGCTCCAGGACGCGGGCATCATGCCGGTGCTCAAGCATTTCCCCGGACACGGCTCGGCGTCGGGTGATTCGCACACCGGTGCCGTGACCACTCCACCGCTCGATGAACTCGTCGCGAAAGATCTCGTTCCTTATCGGGAACTGGTCTCGCCCGATGTCGCGGTGATGCTCGGCCATCTCGATGTTCCCGGCCTGACCGACGGTCTGCCCGCGAGTATCAGCCCCGCGGCAGTGGAGTTGTTGCGCACGGGCACCGGTTACGGCGGCTCGCCGTTCGACGGCATGATCTTCACCGACGATCTCTCGGGGATGCAGGCGATCACCGACTCCTACCCGATCACCGAGGCGGTCGAGGCCGCATTGGTCGCAGGTGTCGACCAGGCGTTGTGGCTGACCACCGATCAGGTTCCGGCGGTTCTCGACCATCTCGAACAAGCGGTCGCCTCGGGTGATCTGCCTTCGACTCAGGTCGACGAGTCGGTGCGCACGGTCGCGCGTGCCAAGGGTGCGCTCGACTGCTGAACGCTTCGATCGCGCGGTGGATTCCGATTCCCTACCGTAGAGTAAGAAACAGTTCGTCACGTAGGTGTTGGAGGAGTCATGGCCGGCGGTACCAAGCGACTGCCCCGTGCGGTGCGGGAGCAGCAGATGCTCGACGCCGCGGTGGATGTGTTCTCCGAGAACGGTTTTCACGATACGTCGATGGATGCGATCGCGGCGCGCGCAGCGATCTCGAAGCCAATGCTCTACCTCTACTACGGGTCGAAGGACGAACTGTTCGCCGCGTGCATCAGCCGGGAGGGGCAGGCGTTCGTCGAGGCTCTCAAGCCCGCGGGCGACCTGTCGCTGTCGCCGCGCGAACAATTGCGCGTGGCGCTGGAGTCGTTCCTCGGATTCGTCGACGCCCACCGCAACTCGTGGATGGTGCTCTATCGCCAGGCATTCGGACAGCAGGCGTTCGCGGGGCAGGTGCAGAACAGCCGCGACCAGCTGATCGAGCTCACCGCGCATCTCCTCGAATCCAGCACACGCGACCCGGAGCCCGGAACCGACTTCCAGATCATGGCGGTCGCGCTCGTCGGTGCGGGTGAAGCCGTCGCCGATCGTGTCGCAGGTGGTGAGATCGAGGTCGAGAAGGCCGCCGACCTGCTCGAGAACCTCGCGTGGCGCGGTCTCGCAGGAAAGAAGAGGTCCGACCAGCAGGGCTGATCGGACCTCTTCTTTCGGACTGTGTGCCGGGACGCCCCCATCGCGCCCCGGCACACAGAGTCTCAGCGCACCGAAACTCAGCGCAGGGTCGCGGTGAGGTGCGGGTACTGCTTCTTCGGGTGCCGTACCGCCAGATCCCATCCGCCGGTATCTCCGTCATGTTGCGCGTAGACGCTCAGCGACGACGGCAGGAGTACCGGCTTACCGAACCGCACCGAATAGGTGACCTTTCCGGGGATTCGGCCCTCCACTGCCGACAGTGTGGCTGCAGCCGTCCACATACCGTGCGCAATGGACTTCGGAAACCCGAATGCCTTGGCACCCAGCGACGATACGTGGATCGGATTGCGGTCACCCGATACCGACGCGTACTTGTCGATCGTCTTCTGGTCGACGCGCAGCGTGGAGGTGGGAACGGCGGGGATCTCCTCGGCCTTCGGTTCCGGCTTCGGCTCGCCCGAGAGTGACGTGCGCTGCTGGTGCAAGAACGTCGACGTCTGACGCCACACCGTCTCGCGTCCCACATTGACGACAGTGACGAGATCGACGAGCAGGCCCTTGCGATGTTCACGCATGTTCTCGGCGTGCACACGCAGATCGAGAGGCTCGGTCGCCGAGATCGGCCGCATCTGCTCGATCACGTTCTCGGCGTGGACCGAGCCGATCGCGGCGAACGGAAATCCCTTCGACACCATCAGTTTCATCACGAGCGGGAACGTGAGAATGAACGGGTACGTCAGCGGCAGCGTGTCGCCGAAGCGCAGTCCGCACACTTTCGCGTACTCGGCGAGGTTGTCGGGATCGACGCGCAGTCCGCGGAGGACGAGCGTGTCGTCGGGCAACGTGTCGCCGGAGGCTCCCACGACCGGCAGCGCCGACAGCACGGCGCGTCCGTAGACGTCGAGGATCGACGGGCTCGCCGTGAGTTCGATCTCGCTCATCAAGCCCCCAGCATGGACTGGCCGCAGACGCGCACGACCTGCCCGGTGACGGCGCTCGACGCAGGACTCGCGAACCACGCCACGGTCTCCGCGACGTCGACGGTCTCGCCGCCCTGGCTCAGCGAACTCATCAGGCGGCCGCCTTCGCGGGTTGCGAGCGGAATCGCGGCGGTCATCGCGGTCTCGATGAATCCCGGCGCGACAGCGTTGATGGTGATGTTCTTCTTCGCGAGCACGGGGGCGGTGGCCTGGACGAGGCCGATGACGCCCGCCTTCGATGCGCCATAGTTGGTCTGGCCGCGGTTGCCCGCGATGCCTGCGATCGACGACACGTCGATCACGCGACCGCCCTCCGAGAGTGCACCCTTCTCGACGAGGACCTCGGTGATCTTCTGCGGGGCAATGAGATTCACGGCCATCACGGAGTTCCACCTGCTGTCGTCCATGTTGGCGAGCAGCTTGTCGCGAGTGATGCCTGCGTTGTGCACGATGATGTCGGCGCCGCCGTGCCGCTCGAGCAGGTGCGCGGCGAGCTTGTCGCCCGCGTCGGGAGCGGTGACATCGAGTGGGAAGGACGTGCCACCCACACGGTTGGCGGTCTGCGACAGCGCCTCACCGGCAGCCGGGACATCCGCGGCGATGACCGTTGCGCCGTCGCGGGCGAGGACCTCGGCGATCGTTGCGCCGATGCCACGCGCTGCGCCGGTGACGACAGCGACCTTGCCTGCGAGCGGCTTGTCCCACGACTCGGGAGCAGTGGCGTCACCGTCACCGACACGGACGACCTGGCCGTCGACGAACGCAGACTTGGCGGACAGCAGGAATCGGAGTGTCGACTCGACACCGGACAGGCCGGTCGAGGCCTTCGGTGAGACGTAGACGAGTTGGATCGTGGCGCCGCGACGGAGTTCCTTGCCGAGGCTGCGGGTGAAGCCTTCGAGGGCGCGCTGCGCGATCTGCTCGTCGACGGACGCCGCGTCCTCGGGCGTGGTACCGAGAACGACGACACGCCCGCTGGGGGCGAGGCCGCGGATGGCCGGCTGGAAGAACGTGAAGAGCTGTTCGAGACCCGCGGCGTCGCTGATGCCGGTAGCGTCGAACACGAGAGCACCGAACTCGGTGTCGGCAGGGTCGGCGAGCGGGTAGTCGTGCAGCAGCGCGCGGATCGGTTCCACCAGGCGGCCGTTGCCGCCGAGGAGGACGGGCCCCGGCAATGCGGGTTCACCGGGCTGGTAGCGGCGAAGCTTCTCGGGCTGTGGCAGACCGAACTGCTTCGCGAGGAAAGAGCCGGGTGCGGACGAGATGAGCTGGGAATAGAGCTTGGGGGCGCCCTTGGCGTCAGCCACGTTTCCACCTTCTTCGAATTCGGTCGTCGATGCTGTGGTCGACAACTAACTTACTCCTGAGTAAGAATAGTAGCCACAGTACGAGTCCATCCGAATGCGGGAGATGCCAGTGACCACCAATGCCCGATCCACGCAGCTGCGTCCTACCGCTCGTTCCACGCAGCAGCGTCGTGTCGCCGTCCTCGGTGGCAACCGGATCCCGTTCGCGCGTTCCGACCGCAAGTACGCACGCGCCTCCAACCAGGACATGTTCACCGCGACCCTCGACGGTCTCGTCAGCCGATTCAACCTGCAGGGCGAGCGCCTCGGCGCCGTCGTGGGCGGGGCGGTACTCAAGCACAGCCGCGACTTCAACCTGGTCCGGGAGAGCGTGCTCGGCAGTGCCCTGAGCCCCTACACCCCCGCCTGGGACCTGCAGCAGGCATGCGGCACCGGCCTGCAGTCGATCGTCTCGGTCGGCGACGCGATCGCCGCCGGACGCATCGAAGCCGGCATCGGTGGCGGCGTCGACACCACCTCGGACGCCCCGATCGCGGTGAGCAACCCACTGCGCGAATTCCTGCTCTCACTCAACCGCGCACGTACGACCGCAGATCGGGTCAAGCTGCTCGGCAACGTGCGTCCGTCGATGCTCGGCATCGAGATTCCGCGCAACGGCGAGCCGCGCACCGGCCTGTCGATGGGTGAGCACGCTGCCATCACCGCCAAGGAATTCGGTGTCCGTCGTGAAGACCAGGACGAACTCGCCGTCGCGAGCCACCGCAACATGGCCGCCGCCTACGATCGCGGATTCTTCGACGACCTCATCACCCCGTTCCTAGGGCTCACCCGCGACGACAACCTGCGCCCTGATTCGTCGGTCGAGAAGCTGTCGACGTTGAAGCCGGTGTTCGGCAACAAGCTCGGCGACGCCACGATGACGGCGGGTAACTCGACTCCGCTCACCGATGGTGCGTCGGCGGCCCTGCTGTCGACCGAGGAATGGGCGGCCGAGCGCAACCTGCCGGTCCTCGCGTACCTCGTCGACTCCGAGACCGCCGCCGTCGACTACGTGCACGGCGGCGACGGACTGCTCATGGCACCTACCTACGCCATCCCGCGGCTGCTCGAGCGCAACGGCCTCACCTTGCAGGACTTCGATTTCTACGAGATCCACGAGGCCTTCGCGTCGGTGGTCCTCGCCACACTGCAGGCGTTCGAATCGAAGGAGTACTGCACGCAGCGACTCGGCCTCGACGCTCCGCTCGGCTCGATCGACCGCAGCAAGCTCAACGTCAATGGATCCTCACTCGCGGCGGGCCACCCGTTCGCCGCGACCGGCGGCCGTATCGTTGCTGCTCTCGCAAAGATGCTGCACGAGAAGAAGCAGGAGACGGGCAAGCCCGTTCGCGGCCTCATCTCGATCTGTGCTGCCGGTGGCCAGGGCGTGACGGCCATCCTCGAAGCGTGACCGTGCAGGACGCCGGACACATTCGGATTCTTTTCTTCCGATGCGTGTAACGCCTCTGCCGGCGCAGCGATAGAACATACGACCCTGCTGGGCTACCTGACCCCCGACCTGGTAGCCCAGCAGGGTCTTTTGCGCATTCCGCCCGTCGACCGTTCAAGTCCGGGCGTTACCCTGGAGAACCGGTATCCGGCGCGCGGTCTACGAGCGTGCCCTGTCTGAAGGGACATCGGTGAGCGGCAACAACGGGACGAACGAGCCCGAGGCTACACACGACGACGTTCGCCCGACCGAACCGCAATCGCAGGCGGCGTCCTCGGCCGATGCTGCGCCGCCGGTCGATGCTGTCGCAGAGCACGGTGACGCGGCGACACTGGACACGAGCGAAGCGGCGTCGACGGGAGACGTCGAGCCCGGACCGGAAGATCGGACCCCGGAGACGAGTGTCCCCGCCGGCGAAGCCGATTTCGACGGATCCGAGGCGGCAACGACGCCTGTTTTCCGTGCTGCGCCTACCGCACCGGCTGCTGAACCGTCCGATGAATCCGAAGCGTTCGAGCCCACTGAGACTTCTGACGCAGTTGAGGCAGTTGAGGTAGCTGACGCTCCCACCGCGGTCATTCCGGTGACGAAGGTGCCGTCCGAGCAGAACCCGCCTCCCTCGGACGCTCCCACCGAACAGATGTCGCAGATCGAGGTTCCGCCCGCCCCGACCGCCGCGATGCCGCCCGCATCACCCACCGGCGCTACCCCGCCCCCCGCAGGACCGCCGCCGGTCGCGCCTCCGCCCGGGGACGGTCCGGGTGGCCCGTCGGGTCCTGACAAGCCGTGGTCGAACCTCCCGAAGCGCACGATCGCGCTCGCCCTCGGCGGTGTGGCAGCGGTCCTCGTCCTCCTCTACGCCGCGGATGTCGCTATGAGCTCGGGCGAGGTGCCCCGTGGCGTGACCGTGGCCGGTGTCGAGATCGGCGGCGAATCGCTCGACGACGCCGAAACAACTCTTCGCGACGAACTGGGTCCGCGGCTCGACGCTCCGGTGGCGGTGACCGCCGGTGACACCAGCGGTGAGATCGTGCCGTCGGAAGCGGGGCTGGGTATCGATTGGGATGCGACCCTCGCCCGGGTGGGCGAGCAGCCTCTCAATCCGTTCGTACGTCTGGCGTCGTTCTTCGGCAACGACGAAGTCGGTGTGGCCTCCACCCGCGACGACGCTGCTCTCGCCGCGTCGATCGATCTGGTGACCGCCGCCGCAGCGCACGAGCCGCGTGAAGGCAACATCGTGTTCGAGGACGGCACCCCCGTCCCCGTGACCCCGCAGCCCGGCCAGCGTCTCGACGCGGAAGCAGCGTCGGACGTGTTCGCCGAGCGGTGGCCCTTCGGTGATGTGTCGCTACCGGTCGAGAGTGTGGAAGTCACCGTCACCCGTGAGGGCCTCGATCGTGCACTCGCCGAGATCGCGGTGCCCGCGGTCGCATCGGACCTCGTGGTCACCGGACTGGACGGCGCGGTCGCGACATTGCCACGCCAGGACATCGGCGCGGTGCTCTCGTTCGCACCCGACGGTGACGGCGGACTCGATCCGCAGTACCACCCCGAAGCTGCCATCGGGATCCTCGGGCCGCAGCTCGCCGACACGGAGACAGAACCGAAGGACGCACAGATCGTGCTCGACGGCGGTCGTCCCGCAGTTGTTCCGGGCACGAAGGGCAACCTCGTCGATTGGGAGAAGACCCTCGAATCGCTGCCGCAGCTGCTTGCAACGGAGAACGGACGATCCGTCGAAGCCCTGTACAAGTCGGCCGATCCGGAGCTCACCACGGAAGCCGCCGAGAAGCTCGGAATCAACGAGGTGATCGGTGAGTTCAGCTCCGGTGGGTTCGAGTACGCGTCCGGTGTGAACATTCGGATCGCTGCCTCCGAGATCAACGGCGCGCTCGTGAAGCCTGGAGAGACGTTCTCACTCAACGGATACACGGGCCCGCGCGGTGCAGCGGAAGGCTATGTCGAGTCCGGCATCATCGAGGCGGGCCGGCCGGGTAAAGCCGTCGGCGGCGGTATCAGCCAGCTCGCGACGACCCTGTACAACGCGTCGTACTTCGCGGGTATGGAGGACGTCGACCACACCGAGCACAGCTACTACATCTCTCGATATCCGGCTGCGCGTGAAGCGACGGTCTACGAGGGCGCAATCGATCTGGCGTTCCGCAACCCGTCGGAGACGACCGGAGTGCTGATCCAGACGATCTGGACCAACTCCGACATCACGGTGCGCCTGTGGGGCACGAAGACGGTCAACGTGCAGTCCATCACCGGCGATCGCACCAATTACACGTCGCCGAATACGATCACGCTGCCCGCGGGTGAGTCTTGCATCGCCTCCAGTGGTGCGCAGGGATTCACCGTGACGGACACGCGAATCGTCACCGACGTGAACACCGGTGCCCAGATCTCGAACAAGACCCGCACCGTTCGCTACGACCCGGTACCCATCGTCAAGTGTGTGAGCCCGGAGCCGGAACCCGGCGACGAGCCGTCCGGTGGCGACGGTCCGTCGACGCCTTCATCCGCGCCGGGGGACGACACCGCACCGGCACCTGCGCCGGCCGAACCCGAATCCGACACACCGCAGACCGACGCACCGCAGACCGACACACCACAGGCAGGGCAGCCCGCCGCGGCGCGTCCGTCTGCGGGTGATTTCGTGCCGGACTTCTCGGGTTTTCCGGGCGTCGACGACCAGTAGAAGGGCTCGCGGAGAGGCGATCTCGCTGAGCGGGAACTCGCCGTGGGTGCTGTGACAGAGCTCATAGCATCCCTGCAATGACCAATGTGATCAGTACGGATTCCGACACGAGCGAGTTGCTCGGGAATCAGCAGCAGAAGAACCGGGCGCAACGGGTGAGTTCTGCCGACGAGCGTCGTGCACGGATCCAGCGAGTGATCGACATGCTCGTAGCTCGGCACGACGCGATCGTCGACGCGATCGACGAAGACTTCGGCGGCCGGCACCCGGGCTACTCGACCGTCAACGACGTACTCGGATCGCTGACGGCCCTGAAGTACGCCCGCGACCACCTCGAACAGTGGATGCAGCCCGAGCCGCGTGCAATGTTCGCCCCGTACGATCAGCTCGGTGCCACCGCGTCGGTGCAGTACCAGCCGAAGGGCTCCGTGCTGATCATCGGGACCTGGAACGCCCCGGTCTACACGCTCATGAGCCCCCTCGCCGGAGTGCTCGCGGCGGGGAACCGGGCGGTGCTGAAGCCTTCCGAGATCGCACCGCGCACCGCGCAGGTATTGGCCGACGCAGCCGAGGAGTTCCTCGATCCCACCGATATCGCCGTCGTGACCGGTGGTGTGGAGACCGCGCAGGCGCTCACAGCTCTGCCGTTCGACCACATCGTCTTCACGGGTGGCCAGGCTGCAGGTCGATCGGTGCTCGAGAACGCCGCCCGCAACCTGGTGCCGGTCACCTTGGAACTCGGCGGTAAGTCACCGGTGATCGTCGGCCGCTCCGCCGATCTCGCAACGGCAGCGTTTCGCATCGCGATCGGTAAGGCCACCAACGGCGGCCAGATCTGTGTCAGCGCCGACACCGTGTACGTACCGGTCGAGTCTCTCGAAGCATTCGTCGACGCGATTCGTGCGTCGTACGGCGAGTTGCTGCCCACGGCCACGGGTAATCGTGACGTGACGGCAATCGTCGACGATCGGCATGTCGCGCGCATCGACGAGTATGTCCGCGAGGCAACGAAGCTGGGTGCGCGCATCGAGACGGTTCCCGATGAACCGATCGGTACCGCCGATCGTCGCCGTCCACTGCGACTGGTGATCGATCCACCGCTGTCGGCAGCGATCTCACAGGAGGAGATCTTCGGTCCCGCCATGGTGCTCCGCACCTACAGCGACCTCGAGCAGGCGCTCGGACAGATCAATGCCGGGCCGAAGCCTTTGGCCTTGTACTACTTCGGGCAGGACGAGCAGGAACAGCGCGTCGTCGTCGAATCCACCACGTCCGGTGGCGTCACGATCAACGAAGTGATGATGCATCCGGGGCTGCTCGATGCGCCCTTCGGTGGTGTCGGGGCATCCGGCATCGGGCATTACAACGGCCGCGAGGGCTTCCTCGAGTTCAGTCATGCCCGAACGGTGTTCGTGGCATCGGAGCAGGATCCTCGTCGTGAGTGGGGAATGCTTCCCCCGCACGCCGACGGGTACCGCGCGGCAATGTCTGCGCAGGTGACGGCGGAATGAGAACTCGCGGAGCGATCATCCGGCAAGCGCCCGGTACCTACGAGATCGCCGAACTCGATCTGGACGAACCGCGGCGCGGTGAGCTGATGGTCCAGATGGTCGCGGCCGGGTTGTGTCATTCCGACGACCACATCTCCTCCGGCGATCATGCTGTGGGTAGCTACCCGATCTGCGGTGGGCACGAGGGCGCGGGCATCGTCGTGCAGGTCGGGCCCGAGACGTACGGCTGGAGTGAGGGCGACCATGTGGTGTTCTCCTTCCTTGCCGCGTGCGGGCGGTGCCGGTGGTGTGCGAAGGGCTTGCAGAATCTGTGCGATCGCGGCGCCGCGATCATGACCGGAACCCGGCCGGACGATCCGACAAGTTTCCGCATGAGTCTCGACGGCGCGCCCGTCGCGCAGACGTGCGGGCTGTCCACCTTCAGTGAATACACCACTGTCAGTGTCGATTCGGTGATAAAGGTCGAGAAGGATCTACCGCTCGACAAGCTGTGTCTACTCGGGTGTGGCGTGGGCACGGGCTGGGGAGCTGCCGTCAATTCCGCTGAGGTGTATCCCGGACAGACGATCATCGTGCAGGGTATCGGCGGGATCGGTATCAACGCGGTCCAGGGCGCAGCACATGCGGGCGCTGCCAGGATCATCGCTGTGGATCCCGTGCCGTTCAAGCGCGAGAGTGCCCTGAAGTTCGGTGCCACGCACGCTGTCTCGGGCATGGCGGAGGCAACCGAGATCGCACGGTCGTTCACGAACGGGCAGGGCGCCGACGCGGCGATCGTCACGGTGGGCGTCACGACAGGGGAACACATCGCGGAAGCGTTCTCGTCGATTCGCAAGGCCGGCACCTGCGTGGTCACCGGACTGGGATCGATGACCGACGTCGGAATCCCCATCAGCCCCATGGAATTGGTGCTGTATCAGAAGCGGTTGCAAGGTTCGTTGTTCGGCGCATCTGCGCCGACCGCCGATATCCCGTGGTTGATCGACCTGTACACCTCGGGTGCATTGAAGCTCGACGAGCTGATCACGTCCACATACAAGTTCGACGACATCGCTCAGGGCTTCACCGACATGCACGAGGGGCGGAACCTGCGCGGGGTCGTCCTGTTCTGACCGCGCTACGACGACAGTGGCTCCCGCCGATTTCGGCGGGAGCCACTGTCGTGTTCTGTGCTGTCGTGTCGATCTACGCGGTCATCAGAACGCGGCTTCGTCGAGCTCCATGATGTCGAGGTCGACGTCGGTGATGATGCCTCGCGACGTGGTCAGGGTGGGCAGCACGTTCTTCGCGAAGAACGATGCTGCTGCGACCTTGCCCTCGTAGAACGCCTTGTCCTTCGCGTCCGGTCCTGCGTCGAGAGCGGTGAGCGCGACCTCGGCGTGCTCGAGGAGCAGCCAGCCGATGAGCAGGTCGCCGAACGACTCGAGGAAGCGGACCGAGCCGAGACCGACCTTGTACAGCTCGGTGGGCTGCTCCTGCGCGCCCATGAGGAACTGGGTGAGGGTCGCGACCATCGACTGTGCATCTTCGAGTGCCGTGGCCAGCAGCGCGCGCTCCGGCTTGAGGCGCTGGTCGGCGGTGTCGGAATCGAGGAACTTCTTGACCTGCCCTGCCACGTGTGCGAGAGCGACGCCGCGGTCGCGGGCGATCTTGCGGAAGAAGAAGTCCTGCGCCTGGATCGCGGTGGTGCCCTCGTACAGGGAGTCGATCTTCGCGTCGCGGATGTACTGCTCGATCGGGTAGTCCTGCAGGAAGCCCGAACCACCGAAGGTCTGGAGCGAATCAGTGAGGTACTGGTAGGCCCGCTCGGAGCCGCAGCCCTTGACGACCGGCAGGAGCAGGTCGTTGATGCGGTGTGCGAGCGCGGCATCGGCGCCCGAGACCTGCTCGGCGACGACGTCGTCCTGATGTGCGGCGGTGTAGAGGTACACGGCGCGCAGGCCTTCCGAGTAGGCCTTCTGCATGGCGAGCGACCGGCGGACGTCCGGGTGGTGCATGATCGACACGCGCGGCGCGGTCTTGTCGGACATCTGGGTCAGGTCGGCGCCCTGGATGCGTTCCTTGGCGTAGTCGAGCGCGTTGAGGTAGCCGGTCGACAGCGTCGCGATGGCCTTGGTGCCCACCATCATGCGGGCGTGTTCGATGACGTCGAACATCTGCGCGATGCCGTTGTGGACCTCGCCGACGAGCCAGCCCTGGGCGGGAACACCGTGGCCGCCGAAGGTGACCTCGCAGGTCGCGGAGGCCTTGAGACCCATCTTGTGTTCGACGTTGGTGACGAACACGCCGTTGCGTTCGCCCATCTCGTTCTTCTCGAAGTCGAAGTGGGTCTTCGGGACGAAGAACAGGGACAGGCCCTTGGTGCCCGGTCCGGCGCCCTCGGGGCGCGCGAGCACGAGGTGGAAGATGTTCTCGAACAGGTCGTCGGAGTCGGCCGAGGTGATGAACCGCTTGACGCCCTCGATGTGCCAGGAGCCGTCGTCCTGCTTGATGGCCTTGGTGCGGCCCGCTCCCACATCGGAGCCGGCGTCGGGTTCGGTGAGGACCATTGTGGCGCCCCAGCCGCGTTCGACGCAGGTGGTCGCCCACTTCTTCTGCTCGTCGGTGCCGTTGTCGAAGAGCACGCCGGCGAATGCCGGGCCTGCCGCATACATGAAGGCGGCGGGCTGCGCACCCAGCATCATCTCGTTGACCGCCCACAGGAGGCTGCGCGGCGACTCGGTGCCGCCGATTTCCTCGGGGATGCCCATGGACCAGTATCCGGCGTCCCACCAGGCGCGGAAGGCCTTCTTGAACGGCTCGGGGAGGGATACCGAGTGGGTGTCGGGATCGAAGGTCGGGGGGGTGCGGTCGGCGTCGGCGAAACCTTCGGCGGCCGGGCCCTCGGCGAGGGCTTTGACCTCGGTGAGGATGCCGCGTGCGGTCTCTTCGTCGAGGTCGCCGAACTTGCCGGCTTCGAGGACCTTCTGAATCTTCAGGAACTCGAAGAGGTTGAATTCGAGGTCGCGGAGGTTGCTCTTGTAATGGCCCATGTCTGTGCTCTGTCTCCCAGTGCGGTCCGGTGTCTGCCTAGTACCGCCCAAGTTTATTACTCGTCGGTAACATCTCTATGTTACTCGCCAGGCAACTAACTGCCAAGGCCGATTTTACGGGCAACCACGAGTGCGTCGATGGCAGTTCCGGAAACTGTTTCTCGGAATCTCCGTTCTGCTACCCGGATTTCCAGCCTGCCGTCGATTTCTTCGACGATATCGGCTGGGGTGTAAAGGATTTCACTGTCCTGAGGCCCGCCGACTCCCTCGTCGATATTCGTCCTGTCATGTCCCAGAAATATGAGGATTCCGTCATGTTCGAGTGAATTGATCGCATTGTCGATCAGTGTTCTGCGCTGCGCCGGAGGGAAGTGCAGGAATGCGGCGAGGATCAGATCATAGGGGCCCTCGAATGAGCCCTGCGTCACATCCGACTTTGTGTACCGCAAGCGGTCACGCGACCGTTTCGGCGCCTGCGTCGCGACCTGCCGTGCCTTGTCGAGGGCCACCTCGGAGAAATCCGTACCCAGTACTTCCCAGCCGCGCGTCGCGAGCCAGAGGGAGTGCCTGCCCTCGCCGCACCCCAGGTCGAGCGCGCGACCATGCGGAAGAGCGGTGGCGAACTCGACGACGACGGGGTTCGGCGGTGCCCCCCATACCAGTTCGGCAGCCTGATACTTCTCATCCCACTCACGTGCATCCATGAGGGGAAAGGTAGTCGTCCGCGACCTCGGCCCGCTTGTACTGGAACGAGTTCCAACCGGGGGTGTCGCGGACGGTTTTCTCGACCCGCGATACCGTGTCCCGACGGCGATGCTAGGGCAGCAGCGCCACGACGATGTAGAGGAGTTTTCGGGATGGGTGCACAGATCGCCGCTCCAGCGCCGTTGCGGAACAGTGTGCTGCTCGGGCTGGGTGTCCACCGCCCGGAGCGTGTCGTCACGAACGAGGAGATCTGCCGGCTGATCGATTCGAGCGACGAGTGGATCCAGTCGCGCTCCGGCATCAAGGAGCGTCGATTCGCGAAGGCGCACCCCGAGGAAACGATCGTCGAGATGTCGGTCTCCGCCGCAGAGAAGGCTCTAGAGGCCGCGAAGCTGACCGGTGCGCAGATCGATACCGTGATCGTCGCGTGCTCCACCTACGGTTTCCAGACTCCGCAGGCCGCTGCGCTCGTCGCCGACAAGATCGGCACGAACGGCGCCGCGGCGCTCGATATCCAGGCAGGCTGTGCAGGCTTCTGCTACGCGTTGGGTGTCGCATCCGACCTGGTCCGCGCGGGATCGGCGACGAACGTGCTCGTCGTCGGCGTCGAGCGGATGAGCGACGCCACCAACCCCACCGACCGCTCCGTACGATTCATCTTCGGTGACGGTGCGGGCGCCGTGGTCGTCGGCGCGTCCGACGAAGTGGGCATCGGCCCCACCGTGTGGGGATCCGACGGATCCCAGGGCAACGCGATTCGGCAGGAACCCGACTGGGTCGACTTCGCACAGAACCCCACCCAGCCGCGTCCGTGGATCATCATGGAGGGCACCGCGGTGTTCCGCTGGGCCGCCTTCGAGATGAGCAAGTACGTGCGTCAGGTCGCCGACAAGGCAGGTGTCGCGCTCGCAGATCTCGACGCCTTCGTGCCGCACCAGGCGAACCTGCGGATCAACGACGTCATCGTCCGTCAGCTCGAACTGCCCGACAGTGTGGCCGTCGCCGACGACATCATCGAGACCGGCAACACCTCGGCGGCCTCCATCCCGCTCGCCATGGAGAAGATGCTGCGCACCGGGCAGGTCGAGCCGGGCGCCACCGCGCTGCTGCTCGCCTTCGGCGCAGGTCTGTCCTTCGCGGGCCAGGTCGTCAAGATGCCGCCACTGGCCCAGTAGTCCATGGCCGGTAAGAAGAAGCCATCGATCCCTCGGTGGCTCTGGTTGCTGTGTTTCGTCGTGGTCTCCGTGGCGATGGTTCTTCTCGAACCGTACGACTCCGACTCGTCGGGGGCTGTCACCTCGCCGGGTGGCCCAGGTCCATCCTCGACCTACAGTGCTTCCTCCGCGCTGCAGGCGCTCGCCGCGCTTCCGGTGCGTGATGCAGCCTCGCAGTCCGGCTACGAACGGGAAGCGTTCGGCTCCGCGTGGACCGACAGCGTCACCGTCGAGTTCGGCAAGAACGGCTGCGACACGCGCAACGACATCCTCAAACGCGACCTCGTGCACATCTCCCTCGAGCCTGCCACCAAGGACTGCACCGTGCGCACGGGCACACTCCACGACCCGTACACCGGCAACGAGATCTTCTTCCGGCGCGGTAGCGACACCTCGTCGCAGGTCCAGATCGATCACGTCGTTGCGCTGTCGAACGCGTGGAAGACGGGCGCGCAGCAGCTCGATGAGCAGCAACGTCGCAATCTCGCCAACGATCCCCGCAATCTGATCGCGGTCGACGGCCCGACCAACCAGTCGAAGGGCGACGCCGACGCCGCACAGTGGCTCCCGCCCAATGTGGGCTACCACTGCGACTACGTGGCGCAGCAGATCGAGGTCAAGAGCGTCTACAAGCTGTGGGTCACGCCCGCCGAGCACGAGGCGATGTCGAGGGTCCTTTCGGCCTGCTGAATCGGTCGCCGGCAAGGGGGGGAGCGCAGACGGCCCTGAACCACGTCAACGGCTCTTGAATATCATCGTTGTGTCGCACGTAACCTGAGACGCGACGCGATTCCGGTGGCCACACCCGGTGCTGTTCGGAATCGGACCGATACGACGTGGGAGAACCGCCATGAGCGCCGATAAACCGAAGATCATCTACACGTTGACAGACGAGGCGCCGCTACTCGCGACGCACGCCTTCCTGCCCATCGTGCGCACCTTCGCCGGTGCCGCGGGCATCGAGGTCGAGTCGAGCGACATTTCGGTGTCGGCGCGGATCCTGGCCGCGTTCCCCGACCGCCTCACCGAGGAGCAGCGCGTTCCGGACACCCTTGCAGAGCTGGGACGTCTGACGCAGCTGCCCGAAACCAACATCATCAAACTGCCCAACATCAGCGCCTCCGTGCCGCAGCTCCTCGCCGCGATCAAGGAACTGCAGGGCAAGGGATACGCGATTCCGGACTTCCCGGAAGACCCCAAGACCGACGAAGAGCGCGACATCCGCGAGCGCTACGGCAAGATCCTCGGCAGCGCCGTCAACCCGGTCCTGCGTGAAGGCAACTCCGACCGGCGTGCACCCCGCGCGGTGAAGGAATACGCCCGCAAGCACCCGCACAGCATGGGTGAGTGGTCGATGGCGTCGCGCAGCCACGTCGCGCACATGCAGCACGGAGACTTCTACCACGGTGAGAAGTCCATGACGCTGGACAAGGCACGCAAGGTCCGCATGGAGCTGGTGACCAAGGGTGGCGAGACCATCGTTCTCAAGCCCGAGGTGAGCCTCGGCGAGGGCGACATCATGGACAGCATGTTCATGAGCAAGAAGGCCCTGCTCGAGTTCTACGAGGCGCAGATGGAGGATGCACGCAAGACCGGCGTGATGTTCTCCCTGCACGTCAAGGCAACGATGATGAAGGTCTCGCACCCCATCGTCTTCGGTCACGCAGTGAAGGTCTTCTACAAGGAAGCCTTCGCCAAGCACCAGGCACTGTTCGACGAACTGGGCGTCAACGTCAACAACGGCCTCGTCGACCTCTACGACAAGATCGAGACGCTGCCGAGCACTCAGCGTGAAGAGATCATCAAGGACCTGCACGAGTGCCACGAGCACCGTCCCGAGTTGGCGATGGTCGACTCGGCCAACGGCATCTCGAACTTCCATTCGCCCAGCGATGTCATCGTCGATGCTTCGATGCCTGCGATGATCCGTATGGGCGGCAAGATGTACGGTGCCGACGGCCGGCCGAAGGACGCAAAGGCAGTGATGCCGGAGTCCACCTTCGCGCGCATCTACCAGGAGATCATCAACTTCTGCAAGACCAACGGTGCGTTCGACCCCACCACGATGGGTACCGTCCCCAACGTCGGGCTCATGGCGCAGAAGGCCGAGGAGTACGGCTCGCACGACAAGACCTTCGAGGTCCCGGAGGACGGCGAGGCCAACTTCGTGGACGCCGACACCGGCGAGGTGCTCCTCACCCAGCACGTCGAGGCAGGCGACATCTGGCGCATGTGCACCGTCAAGGACGCGCCGATCCGCGACTGGGTCAAGCTCGCGGTCACTCGTGCACGCAACTCCGGCATGCCGGTGCTGTTCTGGCTCGACCCGTACCGCCCGCACGAGAACGAGCTGATCAAGAAGGTCGAGCTGTACCTGAAGGACCACGACACCGAGGGCCTCGACATCCAGATCATGTCGCAGGTGCGCTCGATGCGGTACACGCTGGAACGGGTGATCCGTGGACTGGACACCATCGCCGCGACCGGCAACATCCTGCGCGACTACCTCACCGATCTGTTCCCGATCCTGGAACTCGGCACCAGCGCGAAGATGCTGTCCGTCGTCCCGCTGATGGCAGGCGGCGGTATGTACGAGACAGGCGCGGGCGGCTCGGCTCCCAAGCACGTCAAGCAGCTCGTCGAGGAGAATCACCTGCGTTGGGATTCGCTCGGTGAGTTCCTGGCGCTTGCTGTCAGCCTCGAAGACCTCGGCATCAAGAACGACAACGAGCACGCCAAGATCCTGGCGGACGCACTCGACGCCGCGACCGGCAAGCTGCTGGACGAGAACAAGAACCCGTCCCGCAAGACCGGCGAGCTCGACAACCGGGGCAGCCAGTACTACCTCGCGCTGTACTGGGCACAGGAACTCGCTGCGCAGACCGAGGACAAGGAGCTCGCGGAGCGCTTCGCTCCGCTCGCCCGGACCTTGGCCGAGAACGAGGACACCATCGTGCGCGAGCTCCTCGAGGTACAGGGTTCCCCGGTCGACATCGGTGGTTACTACCAGCTCGACCGTGAGAAGGCAGACTCTGTGATGCGGCCGAGCAAGACCCTCAACGACGCGCTGGCGTCCGTGCAGGTCTGATCTCCTCCGGCAGAACGAACTGTGACACCCATTGCGGACCTTTCGCAGTCCGCGATGGGTGTCTTTCGTTCAGGGCCGCTACCGGTTGCCTCCCGAGCCGGGCCGCGATCAATCGAGAAGCGCGTCGACGATCTCGTCCTCCGACAGCAGCACATGTGTAGCCGCCGGACCCAGCGGCACGAAACTGTCGCGGCTCGTGACGCGGGTGATCTTTCCGGGATAGCGCGCGTCGATGAGCGCCGCGATCACCGATTCCGAGACCGATCCACTGCGACGCGTCTCGTCGACGACCAGGACTCGCGGGAACCGCATCGCGTGCTCGGTGAGCGCTGTCAGAGGCAGCGGCGCAAGCCACTGAAGATCGAGTACCGTCACGCAGATCCGCGGCGTGCGGCGTGCGGCGCGCAGGCTCATCCGCACACCGTTGCCGAATGTCACCACCAGGACGACCCGGCCATCACCGTAGGTCCGCACCGTGCCCGGCGCGATCGGTGCGGGGTCGGGGAACTGCTGCCACAGTCCGTCGTTCTCGTCGTACAGGTCGCGCTGATGGTAGAGCGCAATCGGTTCGACGAACACGCACACGCGATCTTCTGTGCGAGCCAAGGAGATACAGGCGCGCAGCAGCCCGCCCGCCGTCGCGGGATCGGACGGAACCGCGAGAACCAGGCCCGGAATGTCGCGCAGCGCCGCGACGGAATTGTCGTTGTGGAAGTGGCCGCCGAATCCGCGCTGATACGGCAGACCGGCGATACGCACCACCATCGGATTTCCGAAACAGCTGTCGGAGAAGAATTTCAGGGTTGCTGCCTCGCCGCGTAGCTGATCCTCTGCATTGTGTAGATAGGCGAGATACTGGATTTCGGGGATCGGGAGCATCCCGGCCACCGCGAACCCGAGTGCGGTGCCCAGGATCGTCTGTTCGTCGAGCAATGTGTCGAACACCCGGACCGCACCGAAATGCTCCTGCATACCGCGTGTCACCCCGTACACACCGCCCTTGGTACCCACATCCTCACCGAACACGCATGCCTGCGGGTGTTCCTCGAGGATGTGTCCGAGAGTGCGATTGACGGACTGTGCGAGCGTGAGCGGTTCCGGTGGCAGCGGGTGCGGGTCGTCGACCGTGTGCCCCCGCCCGTGGATGTGCAGCGGCCGCATCACCTGTGCTGCGGATTCGAGGCGCGGGGGATGGTGCAGTGTGTCGGCGACCTCGGCAACCTCGGCGCGCACCGATTCGTAGCGTTCTACGATCTCGTCGGAGGTGAAGAGATCCCGGGCGATGAGTTCGGCGGCGGTCGCGAGTAGCGGGTCGCGTGCGTAGTCGGCGACGATCTCGTCGCGACTGCGGTAGGCGCTTTCGACGTCCGATCCGGCATGGCCGAGGAACCGCACCGTTTTCAGGTGCAGGATCGCGGGGGAGCGTGTCGCGCGGACCTGCTCGACGAGTTCGCCGACGGTGACGAGTGTGGAGACCGCGTCGGCGCCGTCGACCGCGCGGTACTCGATGCCCGGATACCGCGAGAGCGCTCGCTCGATCCATCCGTCGGGGCTGCGCACGCTGATTCCGAGGCCGTTGTCCTCGCACACCAGCAGCAGCGGCACCGGCAGGCCGCGATACGTGCAGTACGCGGCGGCATTGACTGCCCCCGTCGCCGTCGAGTGGTTCGCCGACGCGTCGCCGAAACTGCACACCACCACCGAGTCCGTCGGCCAGGGGCAGCCGAGGCCGAGTTTCTGCACGCGTCCCAGTGCCAGCGCGAGGCCGAGGGAACGCGGCAGATGCGACGCGATCGTCGAGGTCTGCGGCAGGATGCTCAGCGAGGGATTGCCGAACACCTTGTGCCGTCCCGCGGAGATCGGATCGAGAGTGGATGCGGCGCACCCCGCGAGCACGTCGCGGATCGGTGTCGTCCCTGCTTTGCGCGACGCTCGCGCAGCGTAGAAGCCACCCGAACGGTAGTGCAGCAGAGCGGGGTCGGTGAGGCGGGTGAGCAGGCCGAGCGCAGCATTCGATTCATGCCCCGCGGAACCTATCGTGTAGAAACCTTCGCCGCGGCGCTGCATCTCGCGTGCCGCGAAGTCGAGGTGACGCGACTGCAGTTGCGCGTCGAAGAAGTCGAGCACCAGTGCGTCGTCGATCCTGCGGTCGGGTGCTCGCGTCCGGTGGGCCCGGATCGCCGTGAGGAAGTGGTCGTCGAGCGCCTCCGCCGTCATATCTCCGTTCTACCCCGGTGTCAGCGCACCCGGAGGTCGATCGGCTGACCGTCGTTCGGGAAGGGCAACGACGTGAAGTTCATCGGCGCGACGTAATCGGCGGGCACATGCCATCGGTAGCGCAACAACAGGTGATGCAGCACCGTTTTGATCTCGGCTCCGGAGAAATGCATGCCGAGGCAGCGGTGGGCGCCCCCGCCGAACGGCGACCACGCGTACTTGTGTACGCGATCCTCGCGGCGCTCCGGGGAGAACCGTCCCGGGTCGAAGTGTTCGGGATCGGGCCACAGGTCGGGCATGTGGTGGCTGTAGTGCAGGCCGACGTTCATCAGCGTGCCCTTCGGAATGAAATGTCCGAGGATCTCGGTGTCGGCGACCGCGCGGCGCACGATGCCGGGCACGGGGGTGACGAGACGCTGACATTCCTTGATGACGAGATCGAGCGTGGTGAGCTGGTCGAGTTGCTCGAATGTCGGGGTCCTCGTGCCGAGGGCTTCCGACTCGTCGCGGCACGCCTGCTGCCACTGCGGGAACTGACCGAGATATTGCAGTGCGGTCGACAAGGTGATCGTCGACGTGTCGTGCGCCGCCATCATCAGAAAGATCATGTGGTTGACGACGTCGTCGTCCGAGAACCGTTCTCCGTCTTCGGATTCGACGTGGCACAGCACCGAGAACAGATCGTCGCCCGCATCTGTGCGCCGCGCGGGCAGGTAGCGTCGGAAGAACTCTTCGAGTCGTGCGCGGCCCTGGACCCCTCGCCGCCACCGGCTGCCGGGCAGCGCATAACGCACGATGGCCGTCGATGCCTGGACACACCCGATGAATGCCTTGTTGACCTCGTCCATCTCGCGGGCCGACGAGCCTTCGGCGCCGCCCATGAAGATCGACGTGGCGAGGCCGAGAGTGAGTTCTTTGATGGCGGGATAGGCGCGGAAGTCCTCTCGGGGTGTCCAGGTGTCGAGTGTCTTCTCGATTGCCGGGTGCATCGCCTCGGTGTACCGGGCGATGCGGTCGCGAGTGAAGGCCTGCGACATGATCCGTCGGTGCGCGGTGTGTTCGTCGCCGTCGAGCAGCATCAGACCCCGGTCGAAGAATGGTCCGATGAGCACGCGCCATCCGGCACCGTTGACGAGCGCGCGGTCGCGGTTCTGGAGAGCGGCGCCGCACGCGTCGGGCCCGAGGAGCACGACCCACGGGTTGCCTGCGAAGTGGAACCACGACACGGGCCCGTGCTCGCGGTAGCGCTTGTCGTACGCCTTCAGCGGGTTGCGCATGTAGTCGAGGGCGTACCCGATGTACGGCAGTCCTTTGTCGCCGGGGACGGGCGTGAGGCCGGGAGGTGCGGGGGCAAGCGTCTTGGTCACGGTCGACTCCACGGTTGGCATCTGACATAGCATGTTGTCAGATAACTGTAACTCGAATCACATCTACCTGAGGGCATTTGCTCGCCATCGGAGATGCAGCACGAGCGACAGGCGCGCCCCGTCGCATCCGTGATGCAGGGCACATGACATGCTGACCGGCATGGTCGACGTCGCACGTCCGAAGCTGGAAGGCACCGTCGCGGTTGGGGGAGGACGCAGGCTCGGCTTCGCAGAATTCGGGTCCCCGCAGGGCCGTGCCGTGTTCTGGCTACACGGCACCCCGGGTGCACGCAGGCAGATTCCGATCGAGGCCAGGGCATACGCCGAACGGGAGAACGTACGGCTGATCGGGTTGGATCGTCCCGGAATCGGCTCGTCGACACCCCACACCTACGACCGCGTGCTCTCGTTCGCCGACGACCTCCGGATCGTCGCCGACACCCTCGGTGTCGACCGCATGGGCATCGTCGGTCTCTCCGGCGGTGGCCCCTACACACTCGCGTCGGCCTACGCGATGCCCGAACGTGTCGTCGGGGTCGCGGTGCTCGGCGGGGTCGCGCCGGTCGTCGGTCCCGACGCGATGTCGGGTGGTCTGATGCAACTCGGCTCCCTCCTCGCGCCCCTGCTTGCGAGGGGCGGGGTGCCCATCGGCGCGGCGACGAGCGCCGCGATCCGCGTTGTCAGACCGTTCGCGTCGCCGATCATCGACCTGTACGGGCGGCTGTCGCCGGAAGCCGATCGACGGTTACTGGCACGCCCCGAGTTCAAGGCGATGTTCCTCGACGACCTGCTCAACGGCAGTCGGAAGCAGATGGCGGCACCCTTCGCCGACATCGTCGCGTTCACCCGTGACTGGGGCTTCCGGGTGCCCGACGTGAAGGCTCCGGTGCGGTGGTGGCACGGCGACACAGACCACATAATCCCCTTCGAGCACGGTCTGCACATGGTGGATCTGCTGCCCGATGCCGAGTTCCATCATCTGCCCGGCGAGAGTCATCTCGGTGGGCTCGGTGCGTCGGAGGAGATCCTCACGACCGTGCTGAAACTGTGGGACGCCGCCGAGCACTGATCCGCTGCGTCGCCCGCCCTACCGCGACCGATCGAGCAGAGCGAGCACCGCCTTCAGTTCGGTGGCATCGACCTGCCCGGGCGCTGACGGCGTCCCCACCATCCCGAACGTCGCGGCCGACCCGAACACTTGACCCGCCAGCCGTGAGATCACGCCGAGCCCACCCATCGACATGGTGATGATCGGGCGGTTCGCGTGCTTTTCGTGCATGAGCCGGGTGGCGTCGAGCAGCGTCAGGACATCCGCGGTGGACGTCGGCATCACCGCCATCTTGCAGATGTCGGCGCCCAGATCCTGCATTGCGCACAGTCGCGCGACGATGTCGTCGCGCTCGGGGGTGCCGTCGAAGTCGTGGTTCGACGCGACCACCGCGACACCGCGCGCGTGGGCGGCCTCGATGACCCGTCGCACGGCGGCAGGGTCGCGGCGATACTCGACGTCGACGAGATCGACCGCCCCCGACGCCGCGAGCGCGACATTCAGTGCCGAGTAATCGTCGTCGCTGATCGCGGCCTCACCACCCTCGTGCGCGGTGCGGAACGTCGCCAGCAGCGGCATGCCGTCGAGTTGTTCGGCGAGGGCACGTGCCTGCGCGACGACGGCATCCGGATCTTCGAAAGCGGTGAAGAAGTCGACACGCCACTCGACGAGGTCGGTGCGGCCGGTGAGGGCGTCGACCTGGCCGCGGAGCGCATCGGGGGCGGATCCGGTGATCGGCACGAACACCTTGGGGGTGCCTTCGCCGATCGTCACACCTTTGACACGGACCGGTGTGATCGCTTCACCCATCATCGACTCCTGCGCTGGTTGCCTGTGACGGAAGCCTAGTTCGGCCGCAGGCAACCGGGACGTCAGGGTCTGCGCTCCTGCACATCCGTGTCGTGGGCGGTCCGCGCAACCTCGGTGTGCACGGTTTCCGCCGCAGCACCGGGGGCATGGACCTTGTTCGGGTCGGCCACGGCCTCCCCGCGCGCGATCATGCCCGCCTCGTCGGACAGCGGGATCTCCTTGATGAGCCACGCGAGCAGGAACGCGATGACCAGGAACGGCACCAGGTACCAGAACACGGGTGCCAGCGAGTCGGCGTAGGCGCTGACGATGCCGTCCCTGATCGGCTCGGGAAGCTGTTTCATGATCGCGGGGTCGAGCGTTGCGGTGGCCTGACCTGCCTGCTCGGGGTCGGCGCCGGCCTCGGTGAACACTGTGGTCAGGTTCTCCGCGAGCTTGTTGGTGAAGATCGTGCCGAAGATCGCGACACCCAGCGCGCCGCCCACCTCGCGGAAGTAGTTGTTGGTGCTGGTGGCGGTGCCGATCTCGTCGACGGGCACGGCGTTCTGCACGACGAGCACCACGACCTGCATGACCAGGCCCAGGCCGACGCCGAAGACGAAGAGCATTGCGCACACGACCCACAGCGGGGTGTTGCCCTGCAGGGTCGTCAGCCACAGCATCCCGCCCACCATGACCGCGGTGCCGACGATCGGATAGATCTTGTATCGCTGAGTCTTCGTGATCGCGAGACCCGACGCGATGGTCGTCAGCATCATGCCTCCCATCATCGGAAGCAACAGCAGGCCTGACACCGCCGCAGAGGTACCGGACGACATCTGCAGGAACGTCGGCATGAATGCGAGCGCCGCGAACATGCCGAGGCCGATGACGAATCCGATCGCCGTGGCGTTGACGAAGATCGAGTTGCGGAACAGCGACAGCGGGATGATCGGGTCTTCTGCGCGCGACTCGATGAGCACGAACAGGCACACGGCGATGACGAGGCCGGCCCCGAACATCCACGTCATCGGATCGGTCCAGCCTCGATCTGCGCTGCCGCCGAAGTCGGTGAAGAAGATCAAGCAGGTCGTCGCGACGGAGAGCGCCACGATACCGGGAATGTCGATCTTCTTGGTGGGCTTCTTGACAGGCAGAGTGAGCATGAACCACGAGATGAGGAACGCGATGATGCCGATCGGGATGTTGATGTAGAAGCACCACTCCCATGACAGATGGTCGACGAAGAACCCGCCGAGCAGTGGTCCGCCGACAGCGGCGAGACCGAAGATCGCGCCGAGGGGGCCCATGTACTTGCCGCGTTCGCTCGCCGGAACGATGTCGGCGATGATCGCCTGCGACAGGATCATCAGACCGCCGCCACCGAGCCCCTGCATGGCGCGGAACACCACGAAGGTCCAGAAGTCGTCGGTGAACGCGCAACCCACCGAGGCGAGTGTGAAGACCGCGATCGCAATGAGGAACAGGTGGCGGCGACCGAAGACGTCGCCGAGCTTGCCGTATACGGGCATGACGATCGTGGTGGCGAGCAGATACGCGGTGGTGATCCACGCCTGGTGCTCGACTCCGCCGAGTTGACCGACGATCGTCGGCATCGCGGTGGAGACGATGGTCTGGTCGAGGCTCGCCAGGAGCATGCCGGCGATCAGCGCGCTGAAGATGATCCAGATGCGTCTCTGGGTCAGAACCAATGGTTCGTCGGTGGTGGTGGTCACGGGGTTCCTGTCGAATCGGCGAGGTCGAGCGGTTGTCCGAAGAGCTGTGCGGCAATGGAGATGTTGTGTAACAGCAGTTCTTCGAAAGATCGGGTGTTGTCGTCGCTGAAGAATTCGTCGACGGTATTGAAGGTGAGTGAGAGGGTGACGCCCACGATCGCGCGGGGGAGCGGATCGTCTGGCAGGAGGCCTTCTCTCCGGGCCACGAGAAGTGCGAACTCGCGCTGCTGCGTTTCGCTGACGGCCAGGAGCTTGGCCAGCAGTTGCGGCTCGGTGCGGACGATGTCCCGGAACAGCTGGTGTCTTTGCCGGGTGAAGTCGTTGTGGCGGGCGCGGGTGAGTACGAGCCGGGTGATGTCACTGAGCAGGGTCGGGGACAATCCGGTGTGATCGCCTGCCCCGCGTGCGACGAAGCGGTCCTGCTCCTCCTCGGGGAATCCCACTTCGTGTTCGCCGAAGACGGCGTCTTCTTTGGTGGGGAAATAGTTGAAGAAGGTGCGCCGTGAGATACCGACGTGATCGCAGAGTTCCTCGACCGTGAACCCCGAAAGACCTCGGTCGGCCGTGAGTGCGCGTGCGTGTGAGACGAGGGCGTCGTAGGTCCGTTGCATACGCGGGCTCCGCGGACCGCTCGTCAATGTTGCACCTTCGCTCACAGGGTGCAATTTTGCACTCACTTGCTATGGAGTGCAAAAAGCGGACATCAGGTGAACCACGACCGGGTCGGAGGCTTGACCCACATGATCCGTTCGTCGAGATGGTCGCGTGCCGCCGACGGATGATCCGCATGCGTCCGAGCCCACGCGGCTTTCTCGTCGAGCAACGCCGCCACCAGTGTCCACGTCTCCATCGAGCGCGGCGGATGCGCCTCGGCGGCACGGGCCAACCTGCGGCGGTTGTCGTCGGTCATCGCGAGCAGGTCGGCGCCGGTGATACCCCGATGCCACGCGAACCGCGCGAGCCCCAGCGCCTTGTCCCGACGATTCTTCTCCGCCCGATCGGTGTGGGCGAAGTCGGCGTCGTTCATGTCTGCACCTCCTGTGTCCTTCACCATGATCCGTCGTCGGCGCCTCGATCCGCCCACCGACCGTTGACACAGCCCGCTGGACCGCTCACGCTCGTGGTGTGGGGTTTCCCGAGGGAACACCGAAAGAGGTTGTCTCGCAGGCAACCGAACCGCCGCGTGTGCCCGAATTCGATCCCACCGTCGGAGTGTCGGTGAGCGGCGCATTCCATGGCACGCCGCCGCACAAGTTCGTGGCGATCGGCGACTCGCTTCTACAAGGATTCCAGAGCGGTGCCGTCTACCGGACCGAGGTGTCGGTGCCCGCGATCGTGGCATACGAACTCGGAGTCCTCGACACCTTCCGATACCCGCGATACGGCGGACCGGGCGGGCTGCCGCTGAACATCGAACTCATGTTGCGCCGCCTCGAAGAACGTTACGGCCCGCAGTTGAAGCCGTGGGAGATTCCGCCAGCACTGTTCACACTGCGTAGTTTCATGGACGAGGTCGAGGACTACTGGGAACGCGGTCCGGGTGCGATCGCGCCGGTCATCGGCACCTACAACGACAATCTGTCGTGCTACGGGTGGGATCTGCGCGACGCCCTCGAGAAAACCGCAGCCTACTGTGCAGCCCGCATCGCGACACCCAGCGACAGCTTCCTCGACGAGATCGTGGAGAACAACGGTGACCGCGCCGCGATGCGGGTCTACCCGCACTGGGCGTCCGAGCAAGAATCGATGACGTTGTTCGATGCTGCCACAGCCCTCGGTGACGACCACGGCGACGACACCGACAGCGGTATCGAAACACTCGTCGTCTTCCTCGGTTCCAACAACGCTCTGGGTACCGTCACCGAACTGCGTGTCGCGTGGAGCGACGCCGATTACAAGGACCTCGACCGCAAGAACTCCTACACGATCTGGCGTCCCGAGCATTTCGACGCCGAGTTCGCGGCGGTCGTCGAGCAGGTGCGCCGCATCTCCGCGCGACACGTCATCCTCTGCACGATTCCGCACGTGACGATCGCGCCGATCGCACGGGGCCTCGGCGGCAAGAGCGGCTCACGTTACTTCACCTACTACACGCGCCCGTGGATCGACGAGAAACACTTCGACGCGGCACGCGACGAACACATCACCGGCGAACAAGCATGGGCGGTCGACACCGCGATCGACCACTACAACAACACCATTCAGCGGGCTGTTGCCGATGCGCGACGAGGTGGGCGCGATTGGTACCTGCTGGATGTCGCGGGTGTCCTCGAACGTCTCGCCGCCCGCCGCTATCACGACGACCTGCAGGCTCGGCCCGCCTGGTGGACGCCGTACCCGCTTCCCCCGGTCCTCGCGGCGCTCGACCCTGTGCCCGACACCCGTTTCCTCACCGCCGACGGGAAAGGCGGGCGAGCGACCGGTGGGTTGTTCTCACTCGACGGCGTCCACCCCACCACCGTCGGGTACGGAATCCTCGCGCAGGAGATCGTCTCCATCATGGTTCGCGCCGGAGTCGAGTTCCGCCATCCGAACGGGGCGGTGCGCACCGACGCGGCGGTCGATTTCGAACGCCTCATTCGTCAGGACTCGCTGGTGCAGAGTCCGCCGCAGAACATCGACAGCGCGCTGTCGATCCTCGGGTGGGCAGACGAGATTCTCGACGTGTTCCGCCACCTTCTCCGCGGTGGTGTGTCCGTGCCCTGAAAACTTTCTCGAAGTTTATTCGCTGTCGTGTCGATCGGTGTCTGCGTTGTTCGACGTGTAGGTATAGGGACCGAAACGCGGGCCCGGGGATTCACGGAACGAGGGAGATTCTCATGAAGTACATGCTGATCATGCGCGACACCGACGCCGCCATCGAGGCGTCGAAGAACATGGATTTCACCGAGATCATCAACGCGATGGGCCGGTACAACGAGTCGCTCATCAAGGCAGGCGTCCTGCTCGGTGGTGAAGGGCTCACCGAGGCGGAGGAGGGCTTCGTCGTCGATTTCGACTCCGAGACACCGCTCGTCACCGACGGTCCCTACGGTGAGACGAAAGAACTGTTCAACGGATTCTGGCTCATCCAGACCTCCACCAAGGAGGAAGCTGCCGAGTGGGCGAAGCGGTGTCCCCTCGGTCCGGGCAGCAAGCTCGAGGTACGTCGAGTGCACGAGACCGCGGAGTTCGACCAGGACAACGAGTACGTCCAGAAGGAGCACGTCTGGCGCGAGGAACTCGGCACCGATCGCCCGGTCGTCGGCTGAGTGACGACCGGCCGAATGATGGCGGATGAGGCGACGCTTCGCGCACGACGTGCGGTGGACGCGGTGTGGCGGATCGAATCGGCGAAGATCATCGCGACTCTCACCCGCAAGGTCGGGGATCTCGATCTCGCCGAGGATCTCGCGGGGCAGGCCCTGCTCGAAGCAATCGAGCAGTGGCCCGCCGCGGGAGTGCCACGTAACCCGGCCGCGTGGTTGACCTCCGTCGCCACTCGTCGCGCCATCGACACGTGGAGACGACAGGAACGTCTCGACGAACGCCACGCGCACATGGCGCGGGAACTCGAGAACGATGCGTCGCACTTCGACGATCCGTCGTGGGATCCCGATCGGATCGACGACGACGTCCTGCGCCTGATGTTCATGACGTGCCACCCGGTACTGGGACGGAAAGCGCAAGTGGCATTGACGCTTCGTCTCGTCGGCGGTTTGACGACCGAACAGATCGGTAGCGCGTTCCTGACACCGACGTCGACGGTGCAGCAGCGGATCGTCCGCGCGAAGAAGACACTCACGGCCGCGAAGGCCGCGTTCGAGGTGCCGGGACGTGACGAATTCGCGACTCGACTCTCGGCGGTGCTCGGCGTGCTGTATCTGGTGTTCAACGAGGGATACGCGGCCAGCTCGGGCGACGAATGGCTCCGTCCGGACATCAGCGCGGAGGCGTTGCGGATCGGCAGGATCCTTGCCGAGCTCGTCCCGAGCGAGCCGGAAGCCCACGGACTGGTCGCGCTGATGGAGCTCACCGCATCGCGGTTCCCCGCACGAACCACGGCGTCGGGGGAACCGATTCTGCTGGCAGATCAGGACCGCACCAAGTGGGACCGCGGGCAGATCACCCGCGGTCTCGCGGCATTGGACCGCGCCGATGCGATCGGTCGTGGTCGCGGACCCTACGGCCTGCAGGCGGCGATCGCGGAATGCCACGCGCGCGCGGCAGAATTCTCGGAGACCGACTGGAAACGGATCGTGCTGCTGTACGAGGCGCTGCAGCGTCTGGCGCCGTCGCCGGTGGTGGATCTCAACCATGCGGCGGCGGTCTCGATGGCGTACGGGCCGGGGCCCGCGCTCGAGTACGTCGACAAGATAGTTGCGTCGGGGAAACTTGCTGGATATCACCTGCTTCCGAGCGTGCGGGGGGATCTTCTCGCACAGCTGGGGAGGACTACGGAGGCCAGGGCAGAACTGCTCGCTGCGGCCGAGGCAACGGGGAACGAGCGCGAACGCGCCGTGCTCCTGGCGAAGGTGGATGATCTGGACCTGAGGTCGCTCGGGTCCGGGTCGCCAGGTGGAGGTAGCTACTAGGCCGTGTTTCAAATGTGGATCTGCCGAGGGATTCACTGCCCCGTCTGGCGTGTCATGACAACTGAATGAGCGAGGTCTCCGGTAGAGGGTTAATCGACCAAGACAAACCTGAATACCGGAGACCTCGTGCCCAGCGTAGCGGTACCGGGGCGGGCGGATCTGACCGACGCGCAGTGGGCGCGGTTGGAGCCGTTGCTGCCTCGCGGAAAGAAGGCGGGCCGGCCGCCGAAGTGGACGAAACGCCAGCTCATCGACGGGATCCGGTGGCGCATCCGCACAGGATGCCCGTGGCGGGACATTCCGGACCGATACGGACCGTGGCAGACGGTGTACGGACTGTTCCGGCGCTGGCAACGCGCAGGGGTGTGGGCGCAGATGCTCACCCGAGTGCAGGCGCTCGCCGACGCGGCCGGCGCGATCGTGTGGGATGTCAGCGTCGATTCGACCATCGCCCGGGCACACCAGCACGCAGCCGGTGCCCGCACAGACGGTGATCAGCAGGCCGAGCCACCGGGCGGTGTCGACACCGAGCCCGATGATCATGCGTTGGGACGTTCACGCGGCGGTTGGACAACCAAGATGCATCTGGCATGCGAGCAGGGCCGCAAGGTCCTTTCACTCATCGTCACTGCAGGTCAGTGCGGTGACAGTCCGCAGTTCGAGGCCGTGCTCGACGCGATTCGGGTGCCGCGGCGCGGTCGTGGTCGACCGCGCCGCCGTCCTGATGCGGTCCTGGCGGATAAGGCGTACAGCAGTGCCGCCAACCGCGCCTACCTGCGCACGCGAGGAATCAGGGCGACGATCCCGACCAAGACCGACCAGGTTGCGAATCGGAAGAAGAAGGGCTCGTCCGGTGGTCGCCCACCCGTCTTCGACGCCGAGCACTACAAGCAGCGCCACGCCGTCGAGTGCGGCATCAACCTGCTCAAGCAGAACCGTGCTGTGGCAACGCGATACGACAGACTCGCGGTCCGCTACACCGCCACCGTGCGTATCGCCGCTATCAATCTGTGGCTGCGATCAGCCACCTTTTGAAACACGGCCTAGTGTGCCGCGCCGCTAATTCGTTGCAATAGTCGCCCGATGGATTCGAGCAGATCTCGTCTGCTGTCTCGGCCCAGGCGACGCGAAAGGACCTGCCGGGGTGCGTGTCCGAGGCGTGCTCCATCATCAGCTCATGCCCCCGCATCTCGATCGCATGATCTATGTCGACGACTCCGGTCATCCACAGTCCGGACTGGCGGTCTACGGGTGGATTGAGTTCCGTTCGGACCAGTGGCGCTCGGTGCTGCGCGCATGGCTCGACACCCGTAAGGCGTTGTGGCGCGAATTCGGGGTGCCGGTGACCCGAGAGCTGCACACCACCGAGTACGTCAACGGGCGCGGCCGGATCTCGAAGAACATCCCGCAGCGGCACATCCATGACGGCCGCGAGTACTGGAAGGACTTCGGCCGCGAAGTCGCGCATGATTGTCTGGAGACGCTGCGCTGTACCGAAGGCTTGATCGTCGGGTCGGTCTATCGGCGGGGTAAGCCCAACGAGCTGGCGCGCACCAAGATGGAGTTGTACGCCGATCTCGTTGCCCGGTTCGAGACCGAACTGGCCGACAGCGATTCGCTGGGGTTGATCTTCATGGACGGGGATGGCAGCGACAGCTCGTATCGCAGCACCCACCGCGGTTTGGCCTTGGCGCAGCGGCGGGTGATCGAAGACGCCATTCACCTCGACTCGTCCGGTTCTCAGTTGGTGCAGATGGCCGATCTGGTGGCGTGGTCGGCCACCGCCATGATCGATCAACATCCGAAGAACGAATTCGCTGCCCAGTGGTATCGCGACTATTTGGCCGAGCGGGATCCTCGTCGGGCACCGTGGGAACTGTAGGGAAACCCCTACAAACAGCTAGACCCCCTGATCCACGGGTGTGGGGGGGTCTGCGCCGACAGCTTAGCACGCTCTCGGACTCGGTGAGATGGTCGAGAGGGCACGGTTGTTCTCCCGGCCCGCGAGAAAACAGGCGCGAGGCGCTCCCGCCGATAACGGTTCACCTACGGGGACGCTCAGTGTCGACGAGAAGAGTCAGATGCAGGCGTTGGACCGCTCGCAGCCGGCGTTTCCGATGATGCCGGGCATGCCGGAAAAGCGCACCCACGACTACGTCCGGCACGGCACCACCAGTTTGTTCGCCGCGATGAACGTCGAGGACGGCACCGCGAGCGCCTCTCCCATCGCCGTCACCGGGCGGGGGAGTTCACGAAGTTCCTGGCCAAGATCGACCAGAACGTCCCTGGGAATTACGGCTAGGTCAGGGTGACGATGTGTTCGTGCCCCGCGACTGCAGTCTGCAGCTTCTTGCGAGAGAGTGTGCGCGGCCCACATCCGCAGCCTGCGGGAAGTTCGTCGTCCTCGAACTGGGTGGCTTCGACGGTGTCGACGAACTTGTCGTCGAGTGAGTCGTTGCCACGGTTGTTGGCTTCGCGGTCGCGGGAGCCGTGGCCGCCCGGTCCGACTCCGCACACCACCACTGGGCCTTCGTCCGTCTTGTAGACGGCGGCGACGGTGTGGCTCTTGGGGCATCGAACCTTCAGGACAGCGTGATCGCTGCGTTGTCGCCCGAGTTCCTTGATGGCCTGGAGTGCCTTTCGGCGTCGTTCGGTGGGAGGCGTTTCAGCGATGTTCATCGCTCCATTTCACCGTAGATGGAGACATTTAACCACCGTTCCGCAGAACCGATCTTGATCGATATCCGGACGTAACCGACGATCCTCTGAAAGTGCTGCAGCGGTGACACTTTCGATCAGTATTACTTCCGGATCCCGTCGAGGAGCAGGGTCAGCCCGGCGCCGAGCAGCCAGGAGTCCTTCGCGAGTGCCGTACCGTCCTGAGTGGGCTTCGGAGAGCCGTCTTCGTGCATGCCCGGCGTCCGCCAGTACATCGTCATCATCCCGCCGCCGAATGCAGTCAGTGCGGCGCCGGCAACGAACGGCGGCACGACCGGAGCGAGGAGCGCGGCACCGATTCCGATTTCGGATGTACTCAGAAACGTACCGAACGTCTTGGAATCCATCTGCTTCAAGAACGGAAATGCATTTCCTGCCATGTTCTGCAGGGCGGTCGCGTTCTCGGCAGGGAGGTTCCGTTTACCCAGACCCGAGTTGAGGATGAATGCTCCCGTCGCAACGCGGAGCGGAATGTGGTGCAGTCGCACGTTGTACCTCTTTCGACCCTTGGCTGGTTCAGTGACGGTCAATCGATGATGGCGTGCTGGGTACGGACCAGATGCCACTTGTCCGGGCCCGGCAAGTGGAAGAGGATGCGTCCGACACTACGCTGACTTCCGCTCTCGTTCTCGCACGTTGCACTCACGGTGTGGGTCCCCTCGGTGACCCCCGTGAACTCGACCGTGCCGTACGTGACCGCATTCATGTCGACGGATTGTTTCGTTCCGACGATGTCGGCTATGCATGTGTAGGGCGCGTCCCGGTCGGGGGCATCGTGATAGTTGAACCGCACCAGTACCGAGTCGTTTCTGGTGAAGACCGACCAGCTCACGGTCGTATCGTCGTCATCCGCGGTTGCGATCGGCGCCATGCTCGCCAACAGTGCACAGGGTGCAATGAGCGTGATCAGTCCGCGCAGAATCCGTCGTGCATCCATGGTGTTCCTCCGGTCCGGCTTGCTCCGACCCGTTTCCATCATGGGTGGTGCGACCGGAGGCCGGTGTTGCGAACTCGTGGGTTCGCAAGGGACCTGTGACCGGAGGGCCTGCGCGGTGTCTCTGCTGTGATCCCGCGGGTTACGGAAGTGCAACGACGGTCACGGAATTCCAACTACGGGGATTCCCAGCAGAACCCGTCGGGGTCGGTGAAGGGCGCGGCTGCACTGCGGATGGCGACACGGTGCGATCCGGTCCCCTCGAGGGAGACGCCTGCGTTCTTCGCCAGCGCCTTGCGTCCCAGCAACGTCAACGTCGCTGGTGTACCGGGCATATCGAATTCCACGTACTTGCCACCGAAACTCTTCGCGACAGTGAGGCCTCGGTCGACATAGAACTGTTTGCTCGCCTTGACGTCTTCGACTCCGAGTTGCAGTACAAGTTCGTCGACTTTTCGTTCGGCCGAGCCCGTGTCCTTCTTCGAAGACGCCGCCAGCGTGCAGATCGTCCCATCCGGGGCTTGCACGACTCCGCCGTAGCCCCAGAGGCTCTTCTTGACGGGTTTCACTTCCGTCGCTCCGGTGTCGAGTGCGTCGGCGACCAGGTAGTCGACGGCACTCGGCTGTGCCTGGCGCGCGACAGGCCGTCAGGGAATCGTGAGAGGGCCGAGGGTGAGGTTGTCGCACGCGGCAAGAGTCAGGTACATGACGAAGAGCCCGCCGACGAGCTTCGTGGCCGTGATCAGCCAGCCACGAGGGTTGTCGTCGATGGTCGGCGGCGCTTGCGTCTGGACCACTGCTGCCGGCGGCCCCGAACTGGTGGCGAGGTGCGTATGAGCGGTCCACTGTTCGCCGTCCCACCAGCGGATGAGGCGTGCGGTCTCGGGGTCGGAATACCAGCCGGGCGGCGGGGTGGTCATGAGCTCTGGATCCTTTCGTCCGATAACTATCCGGTCTCGATCCGGCGGCGTTACACCGAAAAATTGAGGTGTGCGTCACTCCCTGAACGGGCCGTCAGGACCCTTGACAACGTGCAACCAATCGGTTGTATATTGGGGTCGTGAACGGAGATGACGAGGACCGGGCCGACGCCCTGTTCCATGCTCTTGCCGACCGGACGCGACGCGACATCATGCGCCGGGTGCTGGCGGGGGAGAGCTCGGTTTCCGCACTCGCGGCGAACTACGAGATGAGTTTCGCCGCGGTTCAGAAGCACGTTGCCGTGCTGGAGAAGGCAGGGCTGCTGACCAAGCGACGCAGTGGTCGCGAGCAGTTGGCGAGCGGCGACGTGGAGGCGGTGCGATCGGTGGCGTCCATGCTCACCGAGCTCGAACAAGTGTGGCGTGGCCGCATCGCGCGCATCGACGAACTCATCGCATCCGACTCGACCAAGGAGGGCTGAATCATGCCTGTTATCGACGTCAAGCAAGATCTCGACAACCTGACCCTGACCATCATCGCCGACTTCGCCGCACCCGTGGAGCGCGTATGGCAGGTCTACGCCGACCCGCGTCAGCTGGAGAAGATCTGGGGCCCGCCCGGATACCCCGCGACCGTGGTCGACCACGATCTGAGGCCCGGTGGCCGGACGACCTACTACATGACCGGCCCGGAGGGCGAGAAATACGCTGGGTACTGGCAGGTCACGGCAGTCGACCGGCCGCGGAGTTTCTCGTTCGCCGACGGATTCGCCGACGAGGATTTCAATCCGACTCCGGATCTGCCGGTGTCGCAGAACCACTACACCTTCGTCGAACACGAAGGCGGCACCCGAGCGACGTACGTGGGCACCTACGAATCGGCAGGTGCACTGCAGAAGGTGCTGGACATGGGTGTGGTCGAGGGGTCCACGTCGGCGATCGGCCAGATCGACGAGCTTCTCGCTTCCTCGTAGCGGCGCGCGAGTGGAGGCGGTCGGGCCATCAGCCGGGTGGCACGGCCGCCTTCACCGACTCGATCAGCTCGTAGGCGATGCGGGTCGCGTCATCGGACGATCCGCTCTCGATCGCGCGGACCAGATCCCGATGGGCGTCGCCGATACCGGGCCCCTCGGGGAATGTGGAGGCATGCATGAGGGGGCGTTCAGCATGTCGGCCACCGCGGCATGGAGGCGAGCGACTAGCGGATTTCCGCTGGCGTGAACGACCGCACAGTGAAAGTCGGTGTCGGCCTTGGTGTATGCATTGAGATCGCCGGCCTCGTGCGCACGTGTGCGTGCATCGAGTGCCGCTGACATTGCCGCGCGCGCTTCGGGCGTGGAGTGTTGTGCGGCCAGCCGTGCACTGATGGCCTCGAGTCCCGCTCGCGCGCCTCGATGCAGTGCTGCGTTCGGTTCGGGTCGGACCGACACCAGAGCACGGCTGTCGGTGGCGCATGGCACGGTTGGTCCATGCTCGAGATGACTGCCATAGCGGCACGGCGCACCGCCGTTGCCGCCCAGGGCTTTGCAGACCCGCAGCCGTCTGGGTCGACCACCCGACGGCACGTGCTCCGGACCGTCGACCGGACAGCCCTCCTGCAGATCGACTCCGCCTCCGTGGCTGTTCGCGCGCACTACATGCCGGTGTTCAGCCGGATCGGTGCCTACGACCGCGAGGTCCTCGACGCCGCAGCATGGCGCCACAGTGCGCGAGCGCCGCGAGCTCTCGTCGAGTACTGGGCGCACGAAGCAGCGCTGATCCCGGTCGACGATTGGCCGCTGATGCGGTGGCGGATGCAGCGTTACTCCGGGGGCCGATGGGCAGGCGAACGTCGTGTTCTCGAACGCAACCCCACCCTGGGCAGAGACATCCTCGACGTGATCACCGCGGTCGGTGCCGCCTCGGCGGGCGAGATCGAGAAGCACCTCCGGATCGAACCATCGGGCGGCCGCGGACCCTGGTGGGGACGCAGCGACGTGAAGGTGGTCTGCGAGCAACTGTTCGCAGTGGGCGAGTTGTCGGTGGACCGGCGGGTCGCGTTCAGCCGCTACTACGACCTCGCCGAGCGGGTGCTGCCGGCCGACGTGCTCGCCGCACGAATCGACGAGGAGGATGCCGTCCGGGAGCTGCTTCGCAGATCTGCGCGGGCGCTCGGCATTGCGACAGCCGCCGACCTGCGCGACTACTACCGGCTCTCCGCCGATCAGACGAAACCCGCTGTGGCAGACCTCGTCGACGAGGGAACTCTCGTCCCCACCACGGTCCGTGGATGGAAGGACCCCGCCTACCTGTACGCGGGTACGTCCATCCCGCGCCGCGCACGCGGCACCGCGCTTCTGTGCCCGTTCGACCCATTGGTGTTCTACCGGCCCCGCACGGAGCGGATCTTCGGCTTCCGGTACCGCCTCGAGATCTATACTCCGGCACACAAACGCGTGCACGGCTATTACGTCTTCCCGTTTCTCATGGGCGGTGAACTCGTTGCGCGCGTGGATCTCAAGGCCGACAGAGCAAAGGATGCGCTCTGTGTTCCAGGTGCCTTCGCCGAGGAAGGTGTGGAGTCCGGCGCCGTGGCAGAGGCGCTCGCGGTCGAGTTGCGCGCGATGGCGAACTGGCTCGGGCTCTCCGACGTCGTGGTCGGGGAGCGCGGCGACCTGGCCCCGAAACTCACAGCTCAGTTGTGAGGCCGATACCGTCCTGCTGTGTCGGCGGCCGACTCATGGTTCATCACCCGCACTGGCAGGACTGATCCGCCTTCATCCGGCCAGCTCATCCGGACCGATCGGATCGGTCTCCCATTCGACGGCACCGACTGCCGGACCGGAATCGAGCCGTTGCCGTACCCACGCCCCGACTACCAGCAGAGAGCCGAACGCCGCGCCTGCGACGATCTTCGCGACGGTACTCCACTTCCTCGTTGCCATCCGAAGATGATGGCACGTGCCTGCGAAGCAATCTCGGCCGGGAGAAAGCGGTCCGATCGCTAGGACAGTCGGAGTTCGGGGACCATGGCTTCATGACCTCTGCATGCCCGTCCGGTAATCCGGTATCACCACCTCGACGCCGGTATCTGCCGTGGATTCTTGCGGTGGCTACCACGACGGTGGTGCTGGATCAGCTCACCAAGTGGTGGGCCGAGTCGACCTTGAACGACGGCCGGACGATATCGGTTGTCGGGGAGCTCCTCCAGTTCGGACTCGTCTACAACCCGGGGGCCGCCTTCGGTATCGGCGGGCAGTTCACGTGGATTCTGACCGCGATCGCGGCCGTAGCCGTCGTCGCGCTCTGCATTCTTGCCACCCGGGTGCTCAATCCGCTCTGGGCGCTCGGTGTCGGAGCACTTTTAGGAGGCGCAATCAGTCATCTCGGCGACCGCGTGTTTCGCACACCAGGGTTCGCGAGAGGACACGTCGTAGATTTCATCGATTACAACGGATACTTCGTCGGCAATGTGGCCGACATAGCCCTCGTCGGAGGCGCGGGACTACTGATCGTGCTGACGTTTTCGGGGGTCGACGTCCGACCCCGAGCCGATACCGGCGCCCCTGGGGAGGGCGAACCCCCGGCCTGACGGCACGGCCCCGGCCGAGGCGGCAGCGATGCACAGTGCCGAGGAGTGGCAACCCGGCTGCGTTCTGGTGAACTGGACTTATATCGAAATTAGGTGCGGTGCGATACAGGAAGGAGAAGCGCAATTTTGACGCAGATACGCCGAGGGTGGACGAGCACGCCTGGACTGCTCCGGCAGAGTGGGTCCCTGTGCGACGGCCGGCGCCGCCCCAATCTACGAGTCGGCACACAATCGCAGGAGCGGATGGAGAACAATGTCGCCCGATAAGCGATCGCGTCGCAGTCGTACGCCCAGGTCTCGCGATATTCTCCCTGCGCAGAGTCGACCGTCGTCCGATGATCCTCACCGCATCGTCTACTTCCGTCGATCCGATGGATCCGGCTCGAGTCCGGGCCGCGAGTTTCTTCGAGGACTGCCGCCCAAAGTCCGCGCGACGATGAACGCGTGTGTGATCGCCGTTGCGAAGGCGCCGCCGAAACGGTTTGCCGGCGGCGGTTATTGGGAAGCTATGCATGGCGAGATGACCGGATGGTTCGAGGTGCGCGTCGATGGCCCGGTCGCGTCCATCACCGGTTGTTCTGCCGTCTGGACTATGAGGCCGAGGACAGCGATCAGCCCTTGCTCGTGATTATCACAGGGATGAGCAAGCCGTTTCGAACGACGTTCAGTGACAAGGACTATGCGGTTGTACGGGCGCTGGGTGAGGAATACTTTGCCAAGAATCCACGCTCGATCATTTGACGCCGATTCGACCGAACTCGTTGATGGCAGCATGAAGTGCGGGAAGGTCCTGGACTTCGCCCGCGACCAGGGTGCTCGCCAGTGCTGAGCCGTGTCGGTCATCGAGAGGTTCGAGGGTCAGTCGGAAACCCAGTGCAGCGGCTAATTCGGACACTGTTCCCAGCGTCGGGTTCGAGCCCGTGGTGCTCAACAGGCGACGCACGGTCGCAGGCTCTGTGGACACTGCCCTGGCTAGAGCTGCCTTGCTCAGATGGGCAGCTTCGCGCGCCTCGTCGAGCTCGTTGATGATCGAATCAACGGTCGTGATGCGCACGGATTCCAGTAGGAATGCGCGTAGGAACTCGGGATCTTCGAGATCCTCTGCCAGGTCGTCCCAGAAGACGCTGTCGGCTCCCATGGGTGCCTCCCATCCAATACAGAAAACGTATCATTTATGTTACACAGGATGGGCTTCGTGCGCCAAACTACGACACGGCATATCGGTCGACATGATGTGCCTGGGAGATGTGCTGCCGCGCATTTGTGCACTCCGTCATGCTGGCGGCGTTAACAGCAGCACACCGATAGGGCGGACCAGCACCACTAGATGGCGCGCCCGGGTGATTGCCACCCGCAACAGGCGCCTGTCGGCCTCCTTGGTTTTGGAGGCAGGGTCTGGATCGAGAAGGGGGAGGCCATGTCGTGGCTCCACGATCACGACTGCGTCGTATTCATTGCCTTTGGATTGGTCCATGGTCATCAGCGGTCTTGCCCCGAGGCCGTCGAAGGCTTCATTGCCAACAGACAAGGATCCCTGAGGATCTTCGACGCTGGTGCGGTCCCCGGAACCACCGCGAGGTCACACCCGCCCCCGGTCGGGTCCGGGATTCACTGCCAATTCCGAGTCCTTCACGACAACCTCTCGGGCCCGCGGATTCTGTGCCTCACGCGGCAGCCGCGGAAACCCTTGTGGCCGGCGTTGCCGCCGTTGGCGATCCCGCATCGGGGCACCTGATCGATTCCGCGAGCCGTGGATGCGCGGCTGGTCCGTCGGATCCACCGGCTCATCCGACTTGCCTACGCCCGAGAGACCCCCGCCTGCCCCAGCTGGGCAGGATCGAGGTCGAGGCGACGCAGCAACTGTGCATTGAGCGCGACGACGATGGTGGACACGGACATGAGCACCGCCGCGACAGCCGGGGAGATCGCGACACCGGCGAATGCCAGCACCCCGGCAGCCAGCGGCACAGCGACAATGTTGTAACCGGCGGCCCAGATCAGGTTCTGCCACATCTTCCGGTAGCTGGCATGCGACAACTCGATGATCGACAGCACCGCCCGCGGGTCGTTCGCCGCGAGCACCACACCGGCGGATTCGATAGCCACATCGGTGCCCGCGCCGATCGCGACCCCCACATCTGCACGGGCGAGCGCGGGAGCGTCGTTGACACCGTCACCGACCATCGCGACTTTGTGGCCGCGGTCCTGGAGCGCGGCGACTTCGGCGTCCTTGCGTTCGGGCAGCACCTGCGCGAAGACTTCGTCGATACCCAGATCGGCGGCTACAGCGTCCGCCACCTGCTGAGCGTCACCGGTGATCATCGCGACCTTCACACCTCGGGCGTGCAGAGCGTCGATGGCCTGACGGGACTCCTCGCGGACGGCGTCCTCGAGCGCAACCGCGCCGAGCACCCGACCGCCATGGGCAACATGCAGCACGGATGCGCCGCGCTGCACCCACCCGTCGGTAACAGCGGTGACGTCCTCGGGTGCAGACAATCCCAGCTCGCTCAGCATGGTGGGGCCACCGACCGTGGCGTCGGAGCCGTCGATGGTTGCGCGAACCCCGCGCCCGGGCAGTGATCGGAAGTCGGCGGCGATGAGCTGCTGATCGCCGGGCACACGTGCCTCGGCCGCAGTCACGAGGGCGTGCGCGACCGGGTGCTCGCTGTCGCTCTCGACGGCCGCCGCGACGGCCAGCAGATGCGTTTCGCTGACCTCGGCGGTGGCGGCGACACCGGTGACCTGGTGGCGACCTCGGGTCAGGGTGCCGGTCTTGTCGAAGAGCACCACATCGACGGTGCGCATGCGTTCGAGGGAGAGTCGGTCCTTCACCAGCACACCGGCTTTGGCGGCGCGTTCGGTGGAAATCGCGATCACCAGCGGGATCGCCAACCCGAGCGCGTGGGGGCAGGCGATGACCAGCACGGTGACGGTGCGCACCACAGCCTCGTCGACATTTCCGAGTGCCGACCACACCGCGAAGGTGAGGATGCCCGCAGTCGCCGCGAAGTAGAACAAGAACGCTGCGGCCTTGTCGGCCAACGCCTGCGCACGCGAGGAGGAGGCCTGAGCGTCGGCGACCATGCGCTGGATTCCGGCCAGAGCGGTGTCCTGCCCGACCGCGGTGACCCGCACTCGCAGCGTGCTGTCGGTAGCGACGGTGCCCGCCACCACGGTGTCGCCGCTCTCGCGGGTGACGGTCTTCGATTCTCCGGTGATCATCGCTTCGTCGACCTCGGCGCGGCCGTCGACGACGGTACCGTCGGCGGGCATCCGCGCCCCGGCGCGGACGAGTACCAGGTCCCCTCGGGACAATTCGGTCAACGGCACTTCACGGTTGCCTTCGTCGGTGATCTTCTCGGCGGTGTCCGGCAGCATCGCGGCGAGTGCGTCGAGGGCGCCGGAAGCCGAGCCGAGCGCCCGCATCTCGAGCCAGTGGCCGAGCAGCATGATCACGATCAGCAGCGCCAGCTCCCACCAGAAGTCCAGGTCGAAGCCGCCGAGCTCGAGGGTGGTGATCCACGAGGCGACGAACGCAACAGTGATCGCCATCCCTATGAGCAGCATCATCCCGGGCTGCCGGGATCTGAGCTCGGACCAGGCGCCGGTGAGGAAGGGACTGCCCCCGTAGACGAAGATCACCGTGCCCAGCACGGGCGGGATCCACATGGAGCCAGGGAAATCCGGGATGTGGTAGCCGAGCAGATCTGCGACCATGTGGCTGAACGCGACGACCGGGATGGACAGGATCAGACTGATCCAGAATCGGCGGCGGAACATCTCCCCGTGCGCGCCGTGTCCGGCGTGCTTGTCGTGGCCGTTGTGCTCACCCGGCCCGATGCGCGGATCACGCTCGTCGTAGCGCCGACTCTGGGTGAACGTGGCGTGGTCGTGCCCGGCCGGTGACGGACGGGAGTGTTCGTGCTCCGGGTGCGACATCGAGAGAGCTCCTGACTACGGCAGGCCGACTGGGGCGAGGGCGGGCGATTACAGGGTGGTCTGCAACTGGTGCATGGTGTCGATCTCCTGCTGCTGGGTTTCGACGATGGTACGGGCCATGCTCACGGTGTCGGGGTACTGTCCGTCGTCGATCTCGGTCTCGGCCATGGCGACTGCGCCTTCGTGGTGGGCGATCATCTGGGTCAGGAACAGCCGGGCCGCCTCAGTGCCCTGCGCATCCGCCAGAGCGTGCATGTCCTGCTCACTCATCATCCCTTCCATACCGGCCATGTTGTCGTCCATGCCGGGCATGTCGTGGTCTTCGTGCGGCATCAGGGTAGGTTCGCCCCACTGTTCGAGCCAGGACTCGAGCTGCTCGATCTCCGGGCCTTGAGCGGCCTTGATCTGCTCGGCAAGCGCGGTCACCGCGGTCGGGATGTCCGCTTTGGCCAGCATCATGTCGCTCATCTCGATGGCCTGAGCGTGGTGCGGGAGCATCATCTGCGCGAACATCACGTCAGCGTCGTTGTGCGCTGCTGCCTCTTCGGCGGCGGAAGTGGTGGCCGAGGACGTGGCGGGAGACGATGTGGCTGTGGCGTCGGTACCGGAGTCGCTGCACGCGGCCGCGGCGAATACCACCGCGAGCGCGGTTGCGCCGACGGCAAGAAACTTCTTGGGATCCATGAAATGTGTTCCTTTCTCGAACGGTCACATACCGCCGTACCCCATGCTTCGCGGCACAGCATCTCCAGCTTCGCGCGCGCACCGCCGGGTTTCGGTCGAGGTCGTATGAAGATTTGCTCAAGAAGCCACACCGCGGCGCGAAGGCAGGGAGGCACTGGCGATGATGGATGCCATGGTGCCCTCTACACACACCCCTGTCGCGGACGGCGATCCGGTGGTGCCGCGACGACCACCGACCGGATTGCGAGCGATGGTCGTCGAAGACGAGGCGCCGCTGGCCGCTCTGGTGGGCACCTATCTCGAACGCGACGGATTCGAGGTCGCGATCACCGGCGACGGATCCGAGGCCGTCGCACTTGCGCGGCAGGTCGACCCTGACGTCGTGGTCCTCGATCTGGGCCTACCCAGCTTGGACGGGGTGGAGGTATGTCGGCAACTGCGCACCTTCTCCGACGCCTACGTGGTGATGCTCACCGCCCGCACCGAGGAAGTCGACACCCTCATAGGGCTGTCCGTCGGCGCCGATGACTACCTGACCAAACCGTTCAGCCCCCGCGAGTTGATGGCCCGCATCCAGGCGATGCTGCGCCGCCCTCGTACCACCGCCGCGCCGGCCGATCCGGTCCCGCCCGCGCTGTCTCGCAGTTTCGGGGGCCTGGTTCTCGACATCGACGGCCGTGAAGTCACCGTCGACGGAGCACCGATAGCACTGACCCGCACCGAATTCGATGTTCTCGCCGCGTTGGCACGTGACCCGGGTGTGGTGCTCACCCGAGCGCAACTGATCGAGACGGTGTGGGGGCCGAACTGGATTGGCGACGACCACCTGGTCGATGTCCATGTCGGTCATCTGCGCCGCAAGCTCGGCGACGACGCCGCTCGCGGCCGTTATGTGCGCACCGTGCGTGGTGTCGGTTACCGGATGGGCACCGGACGATGAACGGCCGAACCCGCGAGTTCCGGCCGTCGCCGCGACAGGTCCTGACCGCTTCGAGTTTCGGGACCCGTATGTTTGTCGCGCTGACCGTGGTGGTGGTCGGCTGTGCAGTCAGCGCCTGGCTTGTCGCTTCCGCGCTTGCGCCCGGTATCTTCCACGATCATCTGGGTCAGGCAGGCATCGACCACGACTCCAGCCAAGCCGCTCATGTCGAGGAGGCCTTCACCTGGGCGATCATCTTGGCCTGGGGCCTGGCAATCGCCATCGCGGTGCTGCTGGCGCTCGCGGTGAGCTGGTACATCGCTCGCCGAGTCCAACGTTCGGTCTCCGCCGTCACCGCCTCCACCGCGCGGATCACCGGCGGCCGGTACGATACCCGTGTGGCCAGTCCGGGTCTGGGCCGCGAATTCGATGAACTCGCCGCCGGGGTCAACGAGCTCGCCCGCCGTCTCGGGGACACCGAGATCACCCGCAGGCGCATGCTCGCCGATCTCGGCCACGAGATGCGTACCCCCCTCGCTACCCTCGACTCCTATCTCGAAGCACTCGAAGACGGTGTTCGCAGTCTCGACGACCCCACCGTGCAGGTCCTGCGCGCTGCCACCCACCGGCTCGAGCGACTCGCGGCGGACATCGCGGCCGTGTCGCGCGCAGAGGAACGCCTCACCAGTCTGCGGCCCGTGCCGTCGGCTACGGGAGCGCTGGTCGCAGAGGCTGCCCGCAGCGCACGCGAGCAGTTCGACGACAAGGGTGTGGAACTGCGCGTCCACGTCGATGATTCGGTGCCGGTGATGGTCGATCCCGACCGGCTCGGGCAGGTGCTGGGCAATCTGCTCGACAATGCGCTGCGGCACACCCCCCGGGGCGGGACGGTCACCGTCACCAGTGCGCTCGCAGGCCACAGCCGGGTGGAGATCGGCGTCGCCGACACCGGGGACGGCATCGCACCCGAGCACCTGAGCCATGTGTTCGATCGGTTCTACCGGGTCGACACCGCCCGCGACCGTCGCAACGGCCGCAGCGGCAGCGGCATCGGGTTGACCATCACCCGCGCGCTCGTCGACGCACACGGTGGCCGAATCCGGGTGGACAGCGAGGGACTCGGTCACGGTGCCCGCTTCACCATCGACCTTCCCGTCGTCACACTCTGATCCCGGCATGTCGAAGCTTATGTGCCTGCGTTCAGGATCGGAGTTTCGTGCGGCCTCTCCGATGGTTTCGTGACGAAACTCGATGCACGAGAAAGAACCAGATGATGAACCCGCGGGACGCACGTTGTGCACTGGGCGACAGGCGTAGGGCGCTGACAGTGGTCGACGAGGACGCGAGGGGGTTGTCTTTCACCGCGATCGACACATGAGATCTATCGCAGCGTCATGACAGACACACTGTGCCGACGCGATAAGAAGTATTTCGTCAGTGGAGGATTGGTACTTCGGGCCGTACCGGAGTGGTCCGGCGGGATCGGTACCGGCTCGGCAAACGGATCTCGTTGCAGACTTGCGCCGGTCTACTCCCCAACCTACCCGAAAAGGCAAAGTGCACAGTTGTATTCGAGCGTATTTGCTCATGCCGATAGATGCACGGTGTGCGCTGCTCTACTTTCGCTGCAAGGCAGGAGATTCGGAAGGAAGCGGCATCAGATCCGGGACGCTTCACCTGGCGAGAATCACTCCCCGTCCATTTCGAGGAGCGAAACGCCCCGCCCTGTGAGCCGGAAACGCAGCGGTTTCCTCGTAACCGTCTCAATGATCCCGGCATCGTCCAGGCGCCGAAGTCGCGGGCGGACGAACTGACTGGATCGGCCCACTGCGTCGGCCAGGGTGTTCAACCTGACGGCGCGGTTCGCATCGAAGTGGTGGGCTTGACCCAAGGTGAAGAGGACTTTACCGATGTCGTCGCCATCAACCGGCGGTGCCGACTCGCGATCAAGTCCCACGTTCAGCGGAAACTGCTCATCCTCCAACAGGACCTGGATTCGCGTCGCGAGTGTCTCGATCTTCCGCCGACGCTTGGACAAGTCTAGCAGCAGGCGATGTTGCGCCTCGGCGATGATCTCCAGCATGTCGACCAGATAGGGCGTCAGATCTCCGCGATTCAAAGTATTCTCCGCGTCGGAGAACGCTCGGTAGTAACGATCCTTGTTGTCTGCGACCGTCGCCGACAATGCGAGGCTCGCATAAGGAGCCAACACCTGTCGAAGGTCCAGTGCGAGAAGATAGCGCCCGGTTCGACCGTTGCCGTCGTAGAACGGGTGTGTGTACTCAAAGATGAAGTGCGCGACCACTGCTCTGATCAGCCGGGGAATCGAGTCGTCGCGGACCTGGCTCAGCATGAGCGTCAGCGCGTCGTCGATCGCTGATTCGGGATACACGCCGGTGTGCACGACCTTGATTCCTGATGTGATCGACACCGGTCCTTGCCGGAAGCGCAGCCCGTCGGGGGCGTCTTCATCGTGAATCTCGCCCCGAGTTACCGCGTCGTAGACGGCCCTGATGTCGTCGAGCGTTTGCGGACTCTCGGCCTGGTCGCTGCCGATGTCGAGGTAGAGTCGCACCATCTCCGCGAACCGCTTGGTCGCGAGGGGCTGTTCCGACCGCACCACTTCGATTGCCTCGCTGATCTCCTTTCGAGTCGAGCGGACCTGTTCGATCTCGTTCGTTGCCTGGATCTCGTCGATCACCATGCGATGCAGGTAGTGGCGGCGCGCGCGGCCCGGAAGGCCGTCCCACTCGGCCTGAATCTTGGGCTCGAAGCTCATGATCCGTTAAATCAGCGCTGCGACTTCGGGTGTCATCAGCGCGAACATCGAGTGCTCGCCGATCAGTAGGTCCCGGTGGACGGCGGCGGGAGACTCTCGTCGCGCTCGTTCCTCAGCGTCGGCACCAGCACGATCTCGTTGGTGAAAGATCGATTTCAACGTCCTGTACGCCATCTGGTGTTTCGCGGTCTCCACGCCATATAGCGGCCTCGCCTGTCACGGCTATTTTATCCAGAATGGGATCTGGATAAAATAGGACTGCGGCGCGGGTGTCATTTCATGATCAACGTGGGCTGCACGAGCAGATGTGGCAATAGCTTCCCGAACGGGGACCAGGGCGTCGGCGGGCCACCTCGGAGTCACGCAGCAGCCTTCCGATGTGGAGCACTGCGCGGCCGGTGAAGAAGGCGATGCGAGAGGCGGAAGTGGGGGCTTTGGTTCCACGCCAGGTTGTCACCGGGGCCGCGTTCGCGGAGGCTTTCGACAAGCTGCGCCACGACATCAACGGCAAGGCGGTGGAGGTCATCCGAAGTCGGAGAGCTCCTGCGGCAGGCTCCTGCCACCCGCTGCCGCTGACTGCGCTGCTGAAGGCTGCACTGGAAGCGGCCCAGTGGCGTCAAAGCGCGAACGGTTCGCGCTCGGTCCGGACTACGGCTCAGGGGAGTACGTCGTCAGCAACGAGGAGGGGCGAGCCGTACAACCCTTGTGGTCCTCTCGCGCTATTGGGCACCACCTGTGGGGCGTCCCAGTCGCTGTGATTGCGGCGTGGATTGGCATGCCGATGCGTCGTTCACGATGAAGGTGTACGCGCACAGCCAGAACGACGCCCTGAAGGATGCGGTGAGCGTTCGTGGGGCGGTAGTGACATCGTCGTGACATGGCGGCGCTGATCGAACCACTGTGCGATAGCAGAAAACCTGCTCCGATGCTGGTCGGAATGGGTCCTGTGGGGGGAGATATTGACGCATTGATTGAATTGGGAGATTGAGATTGATCGATCGATCGGGAGAGGTGGGTGGAAGGGTGTTCACCTATGCAGTATTGCCCCGGTCCGAACACAGGTTCGCGAAGCTGACCAGTCGGTGGTCACAACGAGCCACACCACCGATCGCGTAGATCCGAACGCTGTCGTCGTAGCCCGGTCGGTCGAGAGCTCACGAGCCGGCGGATGCGCCGGAACGGCACTCCCAGCAGATCGGTCGCCATCTTGCGGACCTACTCCGGTGGTGTTGCTGGAGACTTGCAGGCGCTCGACACCTCGGCGCGCAACTTCGCCCCACTATCCTCTGCGGCGTTTGGCGCGAGCAGCAAACTCGTCCAGGACGCGGACCACGTCTTTGGCTTGCCAAATCCGGTTCCGGCGGCCACCGGTGATCTGGTCGAGTATCTCCGCGTCCACCAGCCGATCGATCGCGATCTGCGCGTTGGCGCCGGTGACCTCGAGGGTCGAAGCGACAAGCTTGCTGTCGACGGCCGGTTGACGAAGAAGGAGGTCGACCAGCCGGTGCACAGCTGAGTCGCGCCGCGCAGCTACGCGGGTGCGCCAGTCGGCACGAACAGTTTCCAGGTCTCGGACGAGGTGACGACCATTGGCGATCGCAGCAAATGATGCGTCCACTATTGAACGCACGATCGGTTCGACGTTACCCGATCGGTACTCGCCGAGCGCCTCGAAATACTCTGCAGTGTTGTGGAGTAGACCCGCGGAGACCGGAACGGTAACGCTGCGCGTGAGTCGTCCACCACGAAGCATCGTCTGAATCAGTGCACGACCGACACGTCCATTCCCGTCAGGGAAGGGGTGGATGGTTTCGAACTGCGCATGCGCGATCGCTATTTGCACCATTACCGGCAGATCGACTCGATTGGCGAAGACGATCAAGTCGTCGATCAGTTCCGAAACATGGTCATGATGCGGGGGCACGAACTGTGCGGTGTGTGGCCCGAGATTCCCGCCGCCGATCCACACCTGCTCCCGTCGCCAATGACCGGCTATGGTCGGATCGTCGTGCTCGAGCAGTGCCCGATGAATCCGCAAAACCGCCTGGGCGTCAATGGAATCGGACAACTCCAACGCGGCATGCATGGCCCTGGCGTTTCCGACTATCAGACGGGCATTGCGGGAAGCACGCTCACCGAGTTCGGCTAACGCGATCTGCCGCGCTCCGCTCGTGAGCCTCCGGCCCCTACCGTGCGGCAGTGCGCTGAAGGCCTCGGGCAACTTGAATTTGACGCTCGTGGGGCGTCCTGCAGGGAGCCGTACGCGGTCCGAAGGCTGTTTCCGTCAGTAGCCCAAAGCTTGTCGGACAATGGTGGCCTGCTCGAGGTCGGAAGTGGTGGGGGTTCCGTTGAGCTGGATGTAGCGACCGCCGTCTCCTGAGGTGATCTCGATTGCGTGGGCGCGGAGTGCTGTTTCGTCTAGCGGGATGTTGTCCTTGACGTAGGTGAGCCAGCCGGCGCAGATCTGTCCGGGTTTGCAGCCGATCGACCGACGGTGCTTCTTGGGGGCGACATAGATGTAGTCGGGTTCCCATGCACGGACCAGGATATGGAGATGGTCGGCAACGAGTGCTGGGTCGATTACACCGGAAGCGTCGTCCGCGGGATCGTCGAGGGAGAAGTGGACATGGTTCTTCAATCCTGTCCCGTCGAATCCCACACGCACCGAGTACTTGCGGTAGCTACCCTCGCACATCCGGATTAAGTCGGGTGTGTACCCGGTCTTGACCATGGCCAGTCCATCGTCTCCACGGAGGATCGAGTCGGCTACTACCTGTTCGATGCCGTCGATGTCATTCGGGAGATGCACGAAGGTGCCGTCGTCCTTGACCCCGTTGAGAAGCCAGGGAGAGTAGAGATGGGACAGGTCGGGCATCTCCTGTAGCGAGCGCTGTAAGCGATCTGCACCGTCGCGAGGCGATTCGACCCGTCCGCCCCAGCCACCAATGAAATCCAGTACCACCGTGTTCCTCCCTGTCTACCTGTGGTTGCCTGCTACTCCGGCGGGACGTACTTGACCGTAATGTTCTCGTATCCAGCTTCGTCGATCATGTCCTCGATGGCTTCAGCTACTCGCTCTTCGGCGACACGCCACTCGATCTCGGTAACGCAACGGTGCCGCCACGAGTCGTTCCTCTGTGCAGGGTTCAGATCTTTCAGGTAGATACGAATGCCCCGTCACGCACACCGTGCTCGTCTCCCAATGCCAGGCTGAAGGCGTTGGCTGCTGATTGGTCGACAACAGTGATCGTGGCAATCCCTGCGACCTGTCGTGCGGTCAGATTTACAATGTCATCAAAGGAGTATGTACTCGGTGAAAAGGCGGCAAAACGGCTTGGATCGTCCACGAACACCACAATGGGTACAAGCCTGCTGAAGTCACTCACGGTCTCGGCGAGAGCTGTACCTGCGTCCGAGCCGCAATGACGCGTCGGCGTTGTCGATTACGGCATGTCGCCGAGCATGTCGCCGAGCCGGATATTGGTCCAGAGTCGATCAACCGACGGGCGAGTCGAGGCGCAGCAGGCGATAGGCGCTGGACATGCCCCCGGCGAGTGAAGTGAACCATGGCCTGAATGTCCGGAGTAGTCGTACGGGACGTACCGGGCCAGGAGTTGTACCTGACTCGTACCTGCAGTGCTGACCGGTGCCGACAACAAAGGCCCCAGTCGGTCCGAATCCAATCGGTGACCAGGGCCTTTTGTGTGTGAGCCGATGACGGGAATCGAACCCGCGTATTCAGCTTGGGAAGCTGATGTTCTACCATTGAACTACATCGGCACGCTGGGCTTTTGCCGATTCTCACCGGCTCCGGCCCTCGCTCGGAGCAAACTGTAGCAGACTCTCCGGCGACTACTGCACACCGCTATACCAACGCGCGTCCGGCCTTGATTCGCCACCGCATGTCGGCGAGGAGCAGTCGGTACGGCGCTTCGCGCACCGCGAGCGGAAGTCGCTTGTTGACCTTGCCGATGGCGCGCATCACGCGGTCGAACCGACGCTGGTCGCGAGGTGTCCACGCCAGCATCATCTCGTCGCGGAATCGCTGCGGCAGGAATCCTGCGGTGAGGAACATGTTGATCGGACCTGCCACCAGCGACACGGGCTTGGGGAGGAACTCCATCCGCGCGATGGAAATCAGGTGTTCGCGGATGACGTCGTCGATGTGGACCTTGGCGAGACCTTCGTTCCAGTACTCCTCGAACAGTTCGCGGTCGGCCGGCCACATGTCCGGTTTGACCTGCAGTGTTGTACCGAAGGTTGCGCCGCGCTGATAGAAGTAGTCGACGGCATGTTCGGGGATCGGCCCGTACAGCGCGCGATGCACGTCCTCGAATCCGCGGTAGATGCACGCGGCCACCCACAATTGGAGTTCGGGATCGAACGCGTTGTATTTGACGGGACTTGCTCCGGTCGAGCGAACCTGGGCGTGCGCCTTGTTCACGCCGTTGCGGAACAGCCGTTTCTCTTCGTCGGTGCCCTTGGCTGCGACAGCGAGGTAGCCGAGGGTGGTGCGGCTCCGTTTGTACGGATGGTCGAACAGGCGGCCCGACTCGACGCGGCTTTCGAAAACGCCGTAGCCGACCCCCGGCCACGACAATTGCATGATGATGTTCGCAGCGCCTGCGGCTAGGCCGATGCCGTCCATCGCGTCATCGAGATCTGCGGGTTCTTCGATCGTGGCCATGCTGAGCTCTCCTCTGAGATCGCAAATTGCTTACGACTGTACTCAGATGAAAGTCGGGCGTAAAGGACCATTGCTGAGATGATGTCTGCATGGCGACAGGACGGATCTACGGTGGACGCGCTGGCGAGGAACGATTGGCAGACCGAAGGGCCAAGCTGATCGACGCCGGCCTCGACCTGCTCGGAGCTGCCGACGGCGACGCAACTCTGTCCGTCCGCGGCGTCTGCAAACTCGCAGGCCTCGCATCGCGATACTTCTACGAGAGCTTCGCCGACCGCGACGAGCTGACCGGAGCGGTGTACGACTACGTTGTCCAGCGCATCGCAGAAAGCACGCTGGCGGCAATAGCCGCGGCGCCCCGTGAGGACCGGGCGCTCGTCCGAGCGTGTGTCGAGAACATCGTCCACGAGATCGGCGAGGATCCCAGGCTCGGCCGCATGCTGTTCTCCGTCAGTCAGGCCAACCCCCAGCTCGCAAAGCGGCGACTCGACTCGACCCGGATGTTCGCGGGCCTGGTGATGCTGCAAGCCGAGGACTTCTACGAGGTCGAACCGAGTCCGCGCCTGGATCTGGCCGCCCACTACGTCGTCGGTGGTCTCGCCCAAGCGCTTACCGCGTGGCTCGACGAAACCGTGCCGTTGAGCCGGGACGACGTGATCGAGGAGTGCACCGAGCTGCTCCTCGCGATGGCCTCCCACCTGAACAGGAGCTGAGCTCCCACAAGCGAGGTTGTTAACCTCTATCCGTGCTGCTCTCCGATCGCGACATCCGCGCCCAGATCGCCTCCGGACATCTGGGGATCGACCCCTACGACCCGGACCTCGTGCAGCCGTCGAGCGTCGATGTGCGCCTGGACAGTCTGTTCCGCGTCTTCAACAACACCCGCTACACCCACATCGACCCCGCAAGACAGCAGGACGAGCTCACCTCGCTGGTCGAGGTTCCCCAGAACGAGTCATTTGTGCTGCACCCGGGGGAGTTCGTCCTCGGTTCGACGATGGAACGCTGCTCACTGCCGTCCGATCTCGCGGGCCGGCTCGAAGGTAAGTCGTCGCTCGGGCGCCTCGGCCTGCTCACGCATTCGACGGCGGGATTCATCGACCCGGGCTTCGACGGCCACATCACCCTCGAGCTGTCGAATGTCGCGAACCTGCCGATCACGTTGTGGCCGGGAATGAAGATCGGGCAGTTGTGTCTGTTCCGGCTGACGAGTCCGGCCGAGCACCCGTATGGCAGCGCGCAGGTGGGCTCGAAATATCAGGGCCAGCGGGGCCCGACGCCGTCGAAGGCGTACCTGAACTTCGTGCACGAGCATCCCGACGCGCGTCCCAGCTGAGTACGGCGGCGCCGGCGTTCGTCCGGGCAGGATCTCTCACCGCGCCGGTCTCCTCCGGAAGGTTCGAGGGTTGCGGTGCTCAGGTCGACCCGGATGCCTTCTTCGGTTCACTTCCGCCGAGTTCGCTCACTCGCTTCGACGCGTTTCAGTCACACGCCATCCATCGCGACACGGGACGGTCGACTTCACGGCGATCGACGCGGTCTTCGATGCCGCTGCGCGCCATCACCCGATCACACTGGGAGCAATCGGCGGAAACCAATACGGCACAGCGGGGGAGGGATTCGTTGTGGCGGCGTCGGATTCAGGCGCGGCCGGATCCTGTGCGCATGCGAGAGCCGGGCACGCGAGGAGAATCATCGCCGCCGATGCCGTCGCGAGCACGGGCCGCATGCCGAACCTGCGGGTGTTGTCGGCCGTCGCAAGTGCCACATAAGCAGACCCGGACTCGATTTGCTGGCCGAGTGAAAATCTTGCTTCCGGTTGGTGACCCGGTTTCGGGCACTCCACGCAGACCGGACGACTTACCTGCCCAGTCGGGTAGTTTTCCGGTAATACTCGCGAGTAGCAATCTTGGTCGATAGACTCCGAAACGAGTCGTCCTCCTGTCCCCCCTGCGAGGACGACCGCGCGGGCCGGTACCCCCCATCTCCGGCCTGCGTCGAAGCCCCGCCGATCCCCACCACGATCGGCGGGGCTTCCTTCATTCGCGAAACCTCGTCTCCAGGCTGTTGCCGGAGTTCGGATCGACGACGTGACGGCGTGGGATCGCGGACGGGGCAGGGTTTTTCCTGATGTCGGCACTCTGGAGCGTCGTGTCCTGACTCTGGTGGATCCCGCATGCGGCCCCGGAAACGCCACGTGCGGGTGACGCTGCAACGATCGAACGTATGATCGATAGGTGAAGCTGTATCGAACTGCCGGTGGATGGGCGGAGCCTGCGCCTTCGCGCTGTCCGAACGGGCATGAACTCGGCCCCGATCGGGTGCTGGTGGGATCGCAAGCGTGTAATTGCGGCAGCAGACACCGCACACATACCTGCCGAGCGTGCGACGCAACCATCTACTCGCCGCCGATGGGATCGACATGCCGCCTCCGTGCATTCGACGAACGATGACCGCTATTCAGTGCACAAGAGTGAGCAGATTGTTTTATGGTCGAACAGCAGTCGCCGCCAGTGGCCGGTTCGGAGTCGGGGAGGTTCAGAGCCGCTGCGCAGGCCGTCGGGGAGGCCGGGCGACTGGTAGGGGAGCCCCGCCGGCGAATTGAGGGGGAGGAGCCGGCGGGGCCCTGAACTGCATCTCCTGTGTCGGGGAGGACTTCCAGGAAGAAGCGTCGCGTCAAAGCGACGGGCGCCACTGTATGGGAGCGTGGCCGACCCCGTCCACTTCCGATGCCGAAATGATATTTAGCGCCACAACTATTCGTGCCTGCGTCATCGGCGCGAACAACTGACCCAGTCGTTCAGCTGCGTTTCCATTCCGGTTACCTGACGTGAAGTTGCCCGTACAACTTGCTCGACCATGGTCGATAGCGTGACGGAGCGCAACGGTTACCACAAGATCGCCGGTGAGCTCGCAGACGAGATCGCCCAGCTGGAACCGGGCACCAAACTCGCGAGCGAGCACGAGCTGATGGCACGGTTCGGCGTGGGACGGGCATCTGCCCGCTCGGCGGTCCAGGAGCTGGAGCGTCGCGGACTCGTCCGCAGGCTCCGCGGCTCGGGCACCTACGTCAACCGCCGCATCGACTACGTCGTCTCAAAAGAGAAACGACCGTCGTGGCATCGGACCGTCGAAGCGGCAGGAGCGGTGCCGCGTTCGACCGTACTGCTGTCCGAGGTCCGCCCGATTCCGGAATCCAGCGCGCACTACCTCGGAATCGAATCCGGAACTCCCGCCCACTACATGCGCCGGCTGCGTTACGTCGACGACCAGGTGGCCGCGCTCGGAGAGGAGTGGGTGCGGTGTGAGGCTGTCACCGAGCTCGGTTCCGCCATGCGCGTGGAGGAGTCGCTCGACGAACTCCTACGTCAGATGGGCAGATTCGACGTCGTGCGGTCGTGGTGCCGCACCTCGATGGAACTGCCGCCACCCGAGATCTGCACAGCGCTCGAGATGACCTACGTCGCTCCCATCTGGATCATCGAAAGCATCAACCGTGACGCCGAAACCGGCGTCGCCGTCACCTACAGCTCCTCCTGGACGCGCGCCGACATGATCCGCGTGGTCATGGAGATCGGCGACCATCCTCCCGTTTCGACCTGTGAAGGAAACTGATGACGACCCACACCTACACCCGGGAGCGGCTCGCCGAGCTGCTCGCCGCGGCCCCCGAGCAGGATCTGGTGGGTGCAGCCGACATGTGCCTGTCCGATGGTGCGGCGCTGACCGTCCTGACCACCCCGGAGATCGGGTGCATTGCCACCCAGGTTCGTGAACCCATCGGTCACGCCCGCTTCTTCCTCGGCAATGTCCTGGCATGCCACGCAGAAGTACGGCTCGACGACACCCGCGGCTGGGCCATGCGCATGGGCGACGACCGCGCCGCGGTCCTCGCCGCCGCCGTGTGCGACGCCGAGGTCGCTGGAAACCGGCCGAACGCCGATCAGGTACTCGAGCTGTGCGCCCGCATGGAAGCCGAGCTCGCTCGCGCCGACGCCGAGGAATGGGCACACATCGCCCCCACCATCGTTCAATTCGAGGAGCTGACGTGACCCTCTCCGCCACCGACAAGGTCTTGGGTATCGGGCTCGACCCCGTTGTTGCACAGCAGGTCTACCGTGCGATGCTCCAGGCATTCAGTCGCCCCGGCCTGCCGCAGACGTTTCCGTCGACGGACTTTCCGCCCGCCCTGCTTCCCGCACTCGCCCTCGCCGACCTCGAAACCGGCGTCGCCGTACTCGAAGACGGATCCGATTGGCTCAAGGTACTCACCGTCGCGACCGGCGCCCCCGTCGCGGTTCTCGGCGAGGCGAAGTACATCACCGCGCTTCGTCCCCCCACCGCCGACGAACTGCTCTCCGCCGCACGCGGCACCGCATTGTCACCGGAATCCGCTTCGACGGTGATCTGCTCGGTGCCTTCCCTCGAGGGGGGAGCGCCCGTCGAACTCACCGGGCCCGGTGTGAACGGCACCGAGACCATCGCACCGCTGGGCTTCGACGCAACACTGCGCGACGCCCGCTCTGTCGCCGTCGCCGACTTCCCCGCAGGCATCGACATTCTGCTCGTCGCCGACGACGGCACCGTCCTCGGGTTGTCGCGCACCACCCGCACCAGCACCCCGAGTTCGCGCACCGCACAGGAGAACTGACATGGGATACTCAGGAGCCCGCGGCGGACTCGACGCAATCCTCGCCGCCGAAAGCCTCGTCCGCACTGCGCGTGAAGCCGACAACTCACCGCGCCTGACCACCGAACAGATCACGGGCCGCATGCGCCTCGCCGTCGACCGTGTGATGGGTGAAGGGTCGCTCTACGACCCCGAAACCGCAGCCGACGCGCTCCGCCAGGCGGAAGGTGACGTCATCGAGGCCACCCATCTCGTCCGCGCCCACCAATCGACCCTTCCGCGACTGGCGGTCAGCGAACCCGTCGACCCCGACGAGATGACGGTGCTGCGCCGCATCGTGCCTGCGTGGCGCACGCCGGACGGACCTCAGTTGCTCGGCCGCACCAGCGATTACACCGGCCGCATGCTCGTCCGCGACGACGCGACCGTGCCGCCGACCGTCATCGACGAGGCCCCCACCCCCGACCGGACCGAAGCAGAGCGGCACCCCAAGCGCTTCTCGGAACTGCTGCGTGAAATGGACCTGCTCGCCGACAGCCGCCCGACCGACGGCTCCGACCCCGAACCGTTCGACATCTCCCGACACCCCGCTGCGCCTCCCGCGCCGCGATCGGCGGTGCTCGCGTCGATGGCACGCGCCGAGACAGGTTCGCTGATCGGCACGTGGTACCGCTCGATCCGCGGCACCGAAGGCAACCTGCACGAGGTCACCCTCGGCGAGGTTCGACACGGCCGCGTACCGGTGCGCGTGCGCCACCCCCATACCGGAACCGCCTTCGCGGTCGGCGATGTTCGCGTCACCGAATGTGAGGCGATCGAAGATCTCAACGGCCCCGACGAGGACCGCGGCCGCTTCGACGTCGGCTACGGATTGTGCTTCGGACACAACGAACGCAAAGCCATCGCGATGGCGAACCTGGATATCGCATGCCGCCGCTTCGGCGACACCGCCGGTCTCGAGCAGACCCTGCTGCTCACCACCGACGGCCTCGACTCCTGCGGCTTCCTCGAACATCTCAAGCTTCCGCACTACGTCACCTTCCGCTCGATGATCGACCGGAAGCTCGCCGTGCAGGCCGGCGCCGACGACGCCGCGGACCGCAACACCGAACCTCTCGGAAGGACCTGCTGATGACCGACCTGCTCACTACCCGTAATACTCTGCGGGACACCGCCTCGCGCGTCACCCACACCCTTGACGCGATCGACGCCGCCACCCGTGAACGCGGCATCCTCGACGAAGGATCCAAACGCGAGATTCGTCGCGCGACACTGACCGCGGTGTGTGTGCCCGGTTACCTGACCCCGTTCGGTTCCCGCGAGATGCCCGTTGCCCGCGGCTGGGGCTCCGGCGGCCTACAGGTCACGCTCGGCGTCGTCGGCGGTGCCGATGTCGTCAAGGTCATCGATCAGGGCGACGACGACGGCGTCAACGCCACGAACCTACGACGCCTGATCGAGGCGAGCGAGAAGTGTGCTTCCACCAAGGACACCCGCGAGTCGACGATCATCCAGTCGCGTCACCGCATCCCCGAGGAGCCGATGACCGAGGAGCAGATCCTCGTGCTGCAGGTCCCCAACTCGGAACCTCTTCGGGCCGTGCAGAAATCGGTCACCGAGTGTGCCCGTATGCACGCCGAGGCCGACTATTCGATGATGTGGGTCAGCCTCTACGAGGACCTCGTCCGCAACGGCGTCATCACCAAGACCACCGGCTACCCGGTGCTCGTCGACGGCCGGTACGTGATGATCACGTCGCCGATCCCGCGATGGGATGTCCCGCGCCTGCATAATTCACCGCATCTGACGCTGCTCGGGGCCGGACGCGAGAAGCGCATCTTCGCAGTCCCGCCCTACACCCCGGTGCAGCCGCTCACATTCGACGACGTCCCGTTCGAGGTCGAGGGCAGCGACGATCAGGCCTGCGTACGTTGCGGTTCGTCCGACACGTTTCTCGTCGAGGCATCGCCCGGGCGCATGATGTGCAGCGACGTCGAGTGGTGCACTCGCGTCATCGACGCGGATATCGACGAGGCGCTCCACGGTGCGCACTCCCCGTTGCAGTTCCTTCCCGACCCGCAGCGCCGCGTCCGCGCCGCGAACGCGGTGACCCGCCGCGATCCGGCCGAACTCACCGATCGACCCGTCCCCGCGCAACCCGACGGCTGGACCCTGGCCGTCCGGGACGTCGGCAAGGTGCACGGCCCCGGTGGTGCCGACGCCGTCCCGGGAACCGGCCCCGAGACCGGCACCGCGATCAGCCCGGTCACCGGTGCCGTCGTCGCGGCGTGGGATGTCAGCTTCGACGTCGCGCCCGGTGAGGCGCTCGGCCTGATCGGCGAGTCGGGGTCGGGCAAGTCGACGGTGCTGCGCTGCCTGATCGGCGACGACAAGGCCACCAGCGGCTCGATGTTCCTGACCACCGTCGGAGGCGGGACCACCGACGTGTTCACCCTCGACGACACCGAACGCCGCGCGCTGCGCATCGACACCCTCGGTCTCGTGCACCAGAATCCCGCCGACGGACTGACGATGACGGTCTCCGCGGGTGGCAACATCGCCGAGCGACTCACCGCCGCGGGCTGGCGCAACTACTACGAGATCCGCGACCGTGCCGCGTATCTGCTGGAGAAGGTCGAGGTGCCTCTCGAGCGTATGGACGATCCCGTCCACACGTTCTCCGGCGGGATGCGTCAGCGCGTGCAGATCGCGAAGGCCCTTGCGACCGATCCGCGCGTACTGCTGCTGGACGAGCCCACGACAGGGCTCGACGCGTCGGTTGCGGCCGGTGTGCTCGATCTGCTGCGGAATCTACTCGCCGAACGGGACACCGCCGCCGTGGTCGTCAGTCACGACTTCGCGGTCATCGAGGCACTCACCGACCGCACGCTCGTGATGAACGTCGGCCGCGTCGTCGAGAGCGGGCTCACCGACCAGCTGTTCCAGGACCCCCACCACCCCTACACCCAGCGGCTCGTTGCAGCCGCACGGAGGTGACCATGTCTGAGCCCGCTACCGCAGATCCGGTTCTCACCGTCCGCGACCTGCGCAAATCCTTCACCCTCCACACCATCGACGGTCGCACCGTCACGTCGCTGCACGGCGTCGAGCTCGAGGTCGGCCGCGGTGAACACGTCGCGCTCGCAGGACCGTCGGGTGCCGGAAAGTCGAGTTTCCTGCGTTGTGTGCACCGCAGCTACCTGCCCGACTCAGGCTCGATCGTGCTGCACACCGACGAAGGCCCCGTCGAACTCACCGAGCTGTCCGACCGGGAGATGGCCCGGCTGCGCGGACGCGAACTCGGCTACGTGTCGCAGTTCCTGTCGGCGCCGCCGCGCACAGCACCCTTGGAGGTGGTTGCGGCATCCGCTCGTCGCCGCGGAATGAACCGCGCCGATGCCCGCGACGCCGCTGCCGAAGCACTGCAGCGACTCTCGCTCGACGAAGCATTGTGGGACGTCGACTGCAGTGTGCTCTCCGGTGGTGAACGTCAGCGGGTGAACATCGCTGCCGGCACCGTCCACCCGCCGCGGCTGCTCCTGCTCGACGAGCCGGTGTCGGCCCTCGACCCGGTCAACCGCGAGCGTGCACTCGACCTGATCGCGTCGCTGTCGGCGTCCGGTGTCGCGGTGCTCGCAGTGTTCCACGATCTCGATGCCATGCACCGTCTCGCGACACGTGTCGTGCGGTTCGCCGACGGTCACATTGCCCGAATCGGATCCGCCGCAGATGTGTTGGGAGATGCAGCATGACCGGAATCGAAACCGCACCCGCTACCGCAGCATGGACGCTGCAGTGCGCACCGCAGAACTATGTGGTCGGCCACGTCCGGGCGGTGCTGCCGGACCGCATTCTCGACGACGCACGCATCGTGGTGCGCGACGGCATGATCGAGGAGGTCGGCCCGTCCACCCCCGGAGTGCGGTCCGACGTCGACGGCGGTGGGCTCCTGTGTGTGCCGGGCCTCGTCGACGTGCATTCCGACGGACTGGAGAAGGAGCGTCTCCCGCGACCGGGTGTCGAACTGCCGTGGGCGTTCTCCCTCATGTCGTTCGAGGGCAAGGTGCGGGCGGCGGGTGTGACGACCGTGTTCCACGGTGCATCGTTCTCCGATCGCGCCACCGCGACGACGGGGCGCAGCGTCCATGTCGCGCAGCAGATGTGCGAGTCGATCGAGGACTGGAGCACCCGCGACACCGACGCACGACTCGTCGACCACCGGGTCCTGCATCGCCTCGACGTGCGGTCCGCGGCCGGATTCAAGGCCATGCGTGAGGAATTCGACCGGCTGGTTGCGGCGGGTGTCGTCACCACCACAACCCCCGCGGTCATCTCACACGAGGACCACACGCCGGGGATCGGCCAATACGCCGACCGAACCTACTACGAGAACCACATCGCCGGCGTACGCGGAATCTCGGTGGAGGATGCACGCAAGGTGGTGGACGGCCTGGCGGCCGAGCGCGAGGCCAACGCCGGTGTCCGCGACGAGACGATGGGATGGCTTGCAGAACAGTCGCGCAGCGGTCTGGCCCGCGTCTTCGGGCACGATCCCGAATCGGCCGTCGAGATCGCGGATCTGGCCGCACGCGGAGGCAACGTCGCCGAGTTCCCCACTACGGTCGAAGCGGCGCGGGAAGCGCGTGACCGCGGCATGTCCGTGGTGATGGGCGGCCCGAACGTGCTGCGTGGACGCTCCCACTCGGGCAATGTCTCCGCCGGGGAACTGGCCGAGCTGGGGCTGGTGACGGCGCTGGCGTCGGACTACCTGCCGTCGTCGCTGCTCGGTGCCGCGTTCGCTCTCGCGGAGCGCGGCATGGCGTTGCCCGCGGCGGTCGGACTCGTCACGAGCGGTCCCGCGACCGCGGTCGGGCTTGCCGACCGAGGTGCGCTGACCACCGGTCAGCGCGCCGACCTCGTCCTGGTCTCGCTCGAACACGGTCACCCGGTGACCCGCGCGGTACTACGCGCATCGTGAATCCTCGGCCTCGCACCCATTCGGTTGCGGGGCCGAGGTGCATTGATCGCACAACACACCGTGAACGTCGTCCGGTCGAGGGGAGGAGTTCACCTCGGGTTGGGAGATTCGATGCACCATACAGACAGTCTGGACTCCAACGATGCCGGTAAGGTGTCGCCCCCTCGTGCCCCGACTCGCTTCCGCGTGTTCGACAAGGAGTTTCCTCTCATGCGTATTACCTCTTCCCGTACTTGGTCTGCGGTGGCTGTGGCCGCGGCGGCCGTGCTCACGCTGTCCGCGTGTGGTTCCAGTGCCGACGAAGACAGCTCGGCGGGCGCGACCGGAAGCGAAGGCGCCCCGGAGACCTTGGTGCTCGCCTCCATCCCGAGCGAGGACAGCACCAGCCTGGCGCAGGAATTCTCGCTGATTCAGCAGGTCATCGAAGACGAGACGGGTATCCCGGTCGAGTTCCAGAACGCCACCGACTACGCGGCCGTCATCGAGGCCCAGCGCGCAGGCAAGGTGCATATCGGCCACTACGGCCCCTTCTCCTACGCCACCGCGAAGGACGGTGGCGTGCCTGTACAGCCACTGGGGGTGTTCGCCGACAGCCCCGACGAGGAACCCGGCTACCAGTCGTACGCGATCGTGCCTGCGGGATCCGACATCCGGTCGCTCGAAGACTTCCGCGGCAAGACGGTGTGTTTCGTCGACCCCACCTCCACCTCCGGGTATCTCTACCCGTCGGCGGGTCTGCTCGAGGCCGGCGTCGACCCCGAGAAGGACGTCACCCCGGTCTTCGCGGGCGGCCACGACGCTTCCGCACTCGCGGTCAAGAGCGGCCAGTGCGACGCCGGTTTCGCATTCGACACGATGGTGACCGAAACTCTCGTCCAGAAGGGCGATCTGGCCGAGGGCGACCTCGACGTGATCTGGGAGTCCGAGATGATCGCGGCCAGCCCCTCAGCGGTGCTGACCACGCTGCCGCAGGACCTCATCGACCAGCTCACCGACATCTACGCGACGAAGCTCAACCGCCCCGCACTCGTCGAGGGCGGCTACTGCGCCAGCGAGCAGGAGTGTGAGCTTCCCGAGGGCACCGAATACGGATTCATCCCCGTCGCCGACGACTTCTACGACGGTGTCCGCAAGGTCTGCGAGATCACTCAATCCCCCTCCTGCACAGCCTGACCCGAATCCGAAATCCCTCGACATCTGGAGTCCGCCATGACCGACCCCGACCATGCGCGCCTCGGCGCATCCATCGACAAGATTCTCCGGCCCACCATCGAACTCGACCACGTGAGCAAGGTGTTCGCACCGGATCTCCGCGTGCTCGACGACGTGTCGCTGACGGTCTACCCCGGTGAAGTGGTTGCGCTGCTGGGCCTGTCGGGGTCGGGTAAGTCGACTCTGCTGCGTCTGCTCAACGGTTTGCACCCGTCCACATCGGGTGCCGTGCGGGTCCTCGGGCACGAGGTGGGCGCTGCCCGCGGCCGTGAACTGCGGGAACTTCGACGCAAGGTTGGATTCGTGTTTCAGCAGTTCCACCTCGTCGGCAACATGTCGGTGCTCGAGAACGTGTGTTCCGGTGCTCTCGGCTCTTTGCGTGGACCGAGGTTCGGTCTCCCGATGTACCCGAAGTCGGTGCGTCTGTCCGCCATGGAACAACTCGACCGCGTCGGTCTCGCAGACCGTCCGTTCCAGCGCGCCGACACGCTCTCCGGTGGGCAGCAGCAGCGAGTCGCGGTGGCGCGCGCACTGATCCAGAAGCCGAGGATCCTCCTCGCCGACGAACCCGTCGCCTCGCTCGATCCCGAGTCGTCGGCGCAGGTCATGGCGCTGATCTCCCAGATTGCGTCAGAGGACGACCTGACGGTGGTGTGCAGCCTGCACCAGGTCGATCTCGCATTGTCGTGGGGGCACCGACTCATCGGTCTGCGCGGCGGACAGGTGGTGCTCGACAAGCCGGTGTCGACGATCGACCGGAGCGAGACGATGAGCATCTACTCGGCGGTCGAACCGGTCGCGTCCGCTCAGGCCACCGCGAACCGATGACGATTACCGCGCCACCGGTGAAGACGCTGCCACGCCCCACGTGGCAGACCATCAGCGCGCAGGTCATCCTGTTCGGCCTGTTCGCGGCGGCCCTGTGGTCGATCGCATCGCTGAAGATCAATTTCGCGACGATCGTCGACAGTATCGGCAACGCAGCCGAGTTCCTGTCGCGGATCTTCCCACTCGATTTCCCGCCCCTCGGTGAGCTCGCCGCGACGACCGGGCAGACCCTGGGGATCGTGCTCCTCGCCACCGTATTGGCTGTGGTGCTGAGCATCCCCGTCGCGCTCGGAGCTGCCCGCAACACCGCACCCCGCACGGCGCTTCGGATGCCTGCGCGCACCATCATCGTCGTCACCCGTGCCATTCCCGAACTGGTGCTGGCGATCTTGTTCCTGCGTCTGTTCGGCCTCGGCGCGATCGGCGGCATCCTCGCACTCGGCATCCACTCGATCGGCATGATCGGAAAGCTGTACGCCGACGCGATCGAAGACACCGACCCCGGTCCGCGGGACGCACTGCGCGCCGCGGGCGCCACGTGGTGGCAGCAGATCACCGGCGGAGTGCTGCCGCAGGTCATGCCCGCGATCGTCGCCACGGCCCTGCACCGGTTCGACATCAACCTGCGTGCCTCTGTCATCCTCGGCTACGTCGGTGTCAGCGGCATCGGTCTCGAACTGTCGAGTGCGTTGCGCACCATGAACTATCAGCGCGGCATGGCGCTGGCGCTGTTCATCGTCGCGCTGTGCGTCATCGTCGAGCTGATCTCCGGCGCCCTGCGCAGGATGGTGCTCGGCGACAAGGCCCCCGCGCGGCGTGGCTTGTTCTCGCGTCTCCGCGACCGTGTCTCGAATGCTCAGGGCGGCTGGGTGGATCGTGAGCCGGGTGAGAAGCAGTCCCCGACTGCACTGCGGACTTCCGACGGCCGGTATCGCATCAGTCGACCCTGGACGGGGGAGCGGATCGTCCGTACTTCCTACGTCGCACTCTTCGTGCTGGCGCTGTTGGCCTCCGTCTGGTCAGCGAACATCGACTTGTCCCGTATGGCCGAGGGTTTCGGCTCGATGTGGAATACCCTCTCGCTGTTCTTCCCACCCGGCACCGGCGGTATCGGCGACGAACTGTGGAAACAGCTGATCGTCACTCTGCAGATTGCTCTCGCGGCAACTCTGATCGGCCTGATCGTGGCGGTCCCCGTCGGTCTCCTCGCAGCCCGCAATGTCGCACCCACTCGGGGGGTCGCGAAGGGATTCCGCGTCTTCATCGTGATCGTCCGCGGTATCCCGGATCTGATCCTGGCGATCATCGTGATCGTCGTGACCGGTCTCGGTGCCACAGCCGGCGCAATTGCGCTGTCGGTCGGCGCAATCGGCCTGTTCAGCAAGCTGATCGCAGACTCCGTGGAGGAAACCGACATCCGCGCGCAACAGGCGGTGATTGCCGGCGGCGCGACACGCATGCAGGTCCTCATCGCCGCGACGATTCGCCAGTCCGGGCCCGCGATCATCGCGCACATCTTCTATCAGCTCGACACCAATATCCGTGCCGCGACACTGCTCGGTGTCGTCGGCGCAGGCGGACTCGGCTTCTACCTGATGAACGCGGCCCGAGTCATGCAGTTCGACGTGGTCACCATGATCGTGCTGATGATCTTCGCGGTGGTCATGATCGTCGAGGGTCTGGCGATCTGGGTCCGCAAGGTCGTGTCCTGATTCCCGCTGCCAACTGACCGAACGTCACCTTCATCTACTCGAGGTGACCAAAGGTGACATTCGGCCACGCCATGCCGTGCCATGCCACGCCACACCATCTGGAGTACCCATATGACTCTCACCGACTCCGACCACACCACTGCCGGACGCATGCTGACCGCGGCGTCCGATGCCGCCCTCACCGCGTACCGCGACGCCGTCGCGAAGTATTCGCGGGAGAAACTGAAGTCGATCGCGATGGAGGGTGCCGACGGCACACCGACGATGTTCATCGACGTCCTCGTCGAGGACGCCATCATCTCCGCGGCAACGGCGGCCGGTGCGAACGTGCTCTCGGAGGAGCGGGGCTGGATCGATGTCGGATCTGCCGTCACCCTCGTCGTCGACCCCGTCGACGGCTCCGCCAACGCGGCCGCGGGTATCCCGCTGGCATGTTTCAGCGCTGCGGCGGTGATCGACGGTGACTTCACCGAGGCGTCGACGACCTGGCTGCACACCGGACAGACCTGGTGGGCCTCGCGCAGTAGGTCCGCGTTTCGCACCAGCGGCTGCACGTCTCTGTCGTCGGCCGCGGTCTCGATGCTCCGTCCGCACGAACGCAACCGCGACGCCTGGTGGCGTGTCGCAGAGAAGGCCACGCGCATCCGCATACTCAGCTGCAGCACCCTCGAGTCGGTGTTCGTCGCGACAGGGTCGACCGACGCGTTCGTCGACGCAGGCAGCGACACGCACCGTTTGATGGACATCGCCGCCGCGGTCGTGCAGGTCGAGGCATCCGGTGGTGCAGTGATCGACGCGTACGACCGTCCCATCGTGTTCGACACCGACCTGACGAAACGGTGGAGCGGCATCGTCGCTGCTACCGACGACCTCGCAGCCGAACTGCGCGAAGCCGTTCGCGGGTAGTCTTCGCAAGGACATCGAAACCGACGGGAGTGTTGATGTCCGGACAGAAGGCCCGCATGCTGGCCGGCGAACTCTACCGTGCCGACGACCCCGAACTTGCGGCCGATGCACTGCGCGCGGCCACGCTGAGCGAGAAGTTCAACGCCACGAGCGCCGCAGACCCGGATGCGCGACGCGCACTCCTGGCCGAACTGGTCGGCGGCCTGGGCGAGCGGGCCGAGATCCGCCCGCCCCTGTACGTCGACTACGGATACCAGGTCACCATCGGGGCAGGTACCTTCGTCAACTTCGGGGCCGTGATGCTCGACGTAGGGCGCATCACCATCGGCGCCGACGTGCAGATCGGTCCCAACGTGCAGTTGCTGACGCCCACCCATCCGATCGACCCCGAACTGCGCCGCGCCAAGTGGGAATCGGCCGAACCGATCACCATCGAAGACAATGTGTGGCTCGGCGGTGGCGTCATCGTCGGGCCGGGTGTCACGATCGGGGAGAACACCGTCGTCGGTGCGGGCGCGGTCGTCGTGAAGGATCTTCCGCCGAACGTCGTTGCCGCGGGGGTGCCCGCCGCGGTCGTCAAACGTCTCTGACCCGGAGAGTCAGCCGGCGTTCTCGTTGCCGTCGTCGAGCTGGCGCTGCTCCTTCGCGAGGCGCCGCTGCTCTTCGACGCGCGCACGGAAGCGGCGCTGGAAGTCCTCGTCGTGCTCGGGATCGAGCACAGGGCGGGTGGGTCGGGGGTATTCGGGAGCGGACTTGGACGTCAGAGTTTCCACGATGCCCTGAGGTCGGCCGAGGATCAGCCAGAGCACCGACCCCGCCAGCGGCAGCAGAAGCACGATCATCAGCCACAACAATTTGGGCAGGTGCCGGACTCGATCTTCGTCGGAGCAGATCACATCGACGAGGCAGCCCAACCACAGCAGTGTCACGATCAATCCGAGGTATGGCACTCCCGCAAGTTAGCAGGCGTGGTGCAGGGCGCGTAGGCCCGGTGGCCGACCACCAGGCCTACCTGCATTCGACCTGCGGGGGCACGGTGCGGGCCGGCACACGGGGTTGGAGCTCGTCGAAGCCCAGCTCGACGGCGGACCGATCATCTCACCGCGTGTCACTTGAGCAACCTGGACCAAAAGGTGACAACGTGAACCTTCCCGAAGAAAATGGGCGCCGGACGCAGGCTGTCGGCATTGTCGGGGTGCGGAACGCCGTTCACTGCACACAATTGAATACGAGGGTGAACCCACCAGGTTCATGTGGAGAGGAAGTCATGCCCGCTCAGATCGCCACCGCCGCACCCGTCACCCACGCTGCTCTGTTGGGTTTGGGGGTGTACCGACCGCGCCGCGTCGTGCCCAATGCCGAGATCGTCGACCAGATCGATTCCTCCGACGAATGGATCAAGACACGTTCCGGCATCTCCTCGCGACGGTGGGCCGACGAGGATGAATCGATCGTCTCGATGAGTGTCGCCGCGTCCCGCGACGCGCTCGCCGCGGCCGGTCTCGAGGCCGATCAGATCGACGCGGTCGTCCTTGCCACGTCGTCGCTGATGGTGCTGGGGCCGTCGGCGGGAGCTGTGGTGGCCACGGAACTGGGGATGAAGGACACCGCCGCCTACGACATCTCGGCCGGCTGCGCGGGCTTCTGTTACGCGCTCGGCAATGCTGCGGCACTCGTTCGTGCCGGACAGGCCAGGAACGTGCTGGTCATCGGCGTCGAACGGTTGTCCGATCTGCTCGAGCCGACCGACCGGACCTGCGCGTTCATCTTCGCGGACGGTGCCGGTGCGGCCGTGGTCGGCCCATCCGATTCGGAGGGGATCGGTCCGGTCGCCTGGGGTTCGGACGGAAGCCAGACCGACGCCATCAAGCAGGACAAGGATTTCATGTCCTACTTCGACGAAGTCGAAGCAGCGGCCGCGGGTGGAGCGCCGGCAGTGCGCCCGTACATCCGGATGAACGGATCGGCGGTGTTCCGCTGGGTGGTGAGTTTCCTGGGGAAGGCGTGCACCGACGCGTTGGAGAAGTCCGGCGTCAACGCCGCCGACCTCGACGCCTTCGTCCCGCACCAGGCGAACAGCCGTATCACCGACGCACTCATCAAAGGGCTGCATCTGCCCGAGAGCGTTGCGGTTGCGCGCGATATCGGAGAGACCGGCAACACGAGCGCCGCATCGATCCCGATGGCCATGGAGGAGCTTCTTCGGTCCGGCGTATCCAAACCGGGGGATACCGCGCTACTCGTCGGTTTCGGTGCCGGGCTTGCCTACGCGGGACAGGTTGTTCAGCTGCCCCCCATCGTCTAGGTCATGGTCGCTCTCGGTGCTGACCAGCAGCGCCACGATCGGCACCGCAAGGAGGACGATGCCGATGACGAACGCCGGGAACAGCAGCGATAGCACCGTCATTCCCTCGGGCGCCTGTGCCTCGAGGTCGACCTGTGCACTCATGCCGACCATGCCGGTGTAGTGCAGCGCTACCACGCCGCAGGCAAGCAGCAGGGTCGACGCCACGCGCACGTGAAGTTTCCCGGGGCTTTCGAACATCCACATCGCAGCCGCAGACCCGAGGATGCCGACGGCAGCGGAGACCGCAACCATCTTCGGATCGTGCTCGATGGTGCCCCGTATCCTGATGGCGGCCATGCCGGTGTAGTGCATGAGGACGATGGCCGTGCCCATCACCGCGCCGCCGAGCGTGATCGACGCGGAGCGAGACAATCGCTGGGCGGCGGAGAGACGAGCGTTCGAGATCAACAGCCCGAACAGTGTCGCCCCTACCGCAAGTACCACCGAGAACAGGGTGGCGCCGAGGTCGTAACGGACGGGGGAGGTCGGGACCGAGAAGCCGGACATCCCGATGAAATGCATCAGCCAGATGCCGACACCGCCGATCGACAGGGCAGCCATCACGAGCCAGCCCACACCGGCAGTGGACGTCAGGTGTTTGCGGGACTGCTGCACGCAGCACAATCCGACGTAGCAGCCGACCGCGGCGGTGACGAATGCCAGGTACGGCACCCACAATCCCATCGTGAAGTGCTGTTCGTGCGGCATGCGATCCCCTGTGTCCAGCTACTGCACCTTCTGTGGTCCAGCGGCCCGACCATATCCCACACGCGGAGACTTACCCGACTGCTGAACGACTACGGAGAAAGATGTCTCGTGGGCGTGTCGGCGAGTTCGCGGATCGCGGTGACGAGCGGAGCCCACGCATGCTCGGGGAGGTCATGTCCGACTGCGGGAAGGAGCAGTGTGCGAGCCGCAGGGATCTTGGACGCGATGGCATGGGCCGCCTTGGGGGCGATGAGGGGATCGTCTTCGCCGTGGACGATCAGGGCGGGGCACGCGATCGTGTCGATCGTCGGACCGCTCCACTGTGCGCCGATCTGCCTACTCTGCGATTCCTGGTCGTGGACGCCGCTGTCGGGATTGTCTTCCAACCTTGCTCGAACCGACATCTCGTCGAATATGGCACGAGGTGACGACAGAAGCTCGGCAACGGCGAGCCCCGCCTCGATCGCACCCTCGCGGGTGTCGGGGAACTTCAGCTTTGCGAACTTGCCGAGTGTGCGCACCCGGATGAAGCGGAGTGTGCGCCACCCCGCCACATCACCGGGGACAGCCGCGACCGTGGTGAGCGACCGGACCCGCTGCGGATGCCTGAGGGCGACGCGCTGGGCGACCGCACCACCGAGCGAGACTCCGAGCAGGTGTGCCGAGCCCCAGCCGAGTTCGTCGAGCACTGCTGCGGCGTCGTCTGCCATGTCTTCGGCGGTGTAGGCCCCACCACGCCTGCCCAACAACGCGGTGATCGGGTTTCGTGTGGGTGTCGGCGGAAAGTGGGTCGACTCGCCGCCGTCCCGCTGGTCGTATCGCACGACGGCGAATCCCTGCTTCGCGAGCTCCCGGAAGAACCCGTCAGGGATCGAGTGGCGGTTGACACCCAACCCGGTCGCGACGAGAAGTGGGTCGCCGTCGCGCTCGGGCATGAACCGGTCGAACGCGATGCGCACCGACCCGTTCTGTGCCCATTGTCGCGGTCCCCATGAATTGTCGGACGGCATCTTGCCCCTATCCTAAACTGCGTTCGGTGAACTCAGTTTAGGATAGGGCAGAACGGCGACGAGCGGAAGGGGATTCGTGTGGCGAAGAAGGTGCAGATCGTCTGGGACCGTGCCGACGGCACACGCGGCCCGGCCCCGTCACACAGTAGGAGCGACCTCGCCGCTGTTGCGATGGAGCTTGCGTCGGAAGGCGGCTTGCCGTCCGTCTCCACCCGCCGGATCGCTCAGAAACTCGGCGTCAGCCAATCGGCCGTGTATCGGTACGTTTCCGGTTCGGACGACATCTTCGACATCATGGTCGATGCCACGGTCGGCGAGATCGACCTCGACGTGCCCTTACGAGGCGAGCCGATCGACGATCTCATCGCACTGGCCCGACGCGCGAAGATCGTCCACGTGAAATACCCGTGGCTGCTCGATCTGCCGGTCGAGTCGATGCGTATCGGGCCACGCACCATCGACTTTCTCGAGTACTCCCTCCGTGCGATGGCATCTGTCGACGTGCCCGGCCACGTGAAGATGCAGGCGATCGCGGTGCTGAATTCTCTTGTCCAGCAATTCGCTCGCGCCGAGGTGAGTGGGGGCGAGTCCCGGCGGATGCGCCTCACCGCGCAGGTCGCGTATCTGCACAAGATCGCCGAACAAGGAGACCACCCGTTCGTCGCGGCAGCGTTGGCACACCCCGGTGCCGACGACGCCCCCGGGGACATGTTCGATCAGGTGCTGCGCCGAGTCCTCGAGGGCGTGCTCGCGGGGGCCTGACGCCGGACGAACTTCCCGCTGGGCTGAAACATTGTGGTTGCTGCCACATCCCCTTCGTAGCCTCGGGTCATCCGAGGAAGGGAACGGCCAGAATGCAGTCGCTCGATTGCCACACCTGTGGCACCCGCGTACTCGTCGCAAAGTACAGCCCAGCCCACACGAGTATCCAATGGTGCGAATCGGCTTCCGATGCGTGTCGAGAATTCGCCGCTGCTCGCGAGATCGACCCCCACACGTATCTCCTGCGCTGTGCGGCGCTGGACCGCACGGTCGATGCGGCTGTCGCCGAGGGTGAGATTCTCCAGACCACGCGGGTCGAGCCACCCGTGCGGCCCCTCTCATCCCAGGAATGTCCGACTTCCGAGGAAGCCGTCACCGCCTCGCGGTGACCGCCGTTTTCAGCCAACTCAGCCCTGGAGGACTCCATGACCGTCGAACAGGATCGCATCGAGATCCGCACAATCGAAGCCGGTAGCAATCCCACCCGGTTCGCCCGCGGGTGGCACTGCATCGGCCTTGCCAAGTCATTCCGTGATGGAAAGCCGCATCAGGTCGAAGTCTTCGGGACCAACCTGGTGGTCTTCGCCGACACGAAGGGAGAACTCCACGTTCTCGACGCATTCTGCAGGCACATGGGTGGCAACCTCGCCCGCGGCGAGATCAAGGGTGACACCATCGCATGTCCCTTCCACGACTGGCGCTGGAACGGCCAGGGTCGCTGTGAGGAGATCCCCTACGCTCGCCGCACCCCGAAGCTCGCGCGCACGAAGTCGTGGACCACCATGGAACGCAACGGGGTTCTCTTCGTCTGGCACTGCCCTCAGGGCACGACCCCACCGGAGAACGTGACGATCCCCGAAATCGAGGGATACGAGGACGGCGAGTGGACCGAGTGGACCTGGACGACCATCCACGTCGAGGGCTCGCACTGCCGCGAGATCGTCGACAACGTCGTCGACATGGCGCATTTCTTCTACGTGCACTTCCAGATGCCCGAGTTCTTCAAGAACGTCTTCGACGGGCATGTGGCGGGCCAGCACATGCGCTCGTACGGCCGCGACGATATCAAGACCGGTGTGCAGATGGACCTGCCTGAAGCCCAGACGATTTCGGATGCGTTCTATTACGGACCGTCCTTCATGCTCGACACGATCTACACCGTGGCGGAGGGCACGACCATCGAGTCGAAGCTCATCAACTGCCACTACCCGGTGACGTCGAACTCGTTCGTGCTGCAGTTCGGCACGATCGTCAAGAAGATCGAAGGCATGTCCGAGGAACAGGCCTCCGAGATGGCGACGATGTTCACCGACGGTCTCGAAGAACAGTTCAAGCAGGACATTGCGATCTGGGAACACAAGTCGCGCATCGAGAACCCGCTCCTCACGGAGGAGGACGGGCCGGTCTACCAGTTGCGCCGCTGGTACAGCCAGTTCTACGTCGACGTCGAAGACGTCACACCGGACATGACGCAACGTTTCGAGTTCGAGGTCGACACCACCCGTGCCCGTGAGTCGTGGCACAAGGAGGTCGAGGAGAACCTGGCTGCACGGTAGTGAGGTCGGGCCTGTTCCGTCCGGGTCGGGCGGAACAGGTCATTCGGGTCGGTTGCGCATCCCGTCGATGAACACGGTGATGATCGTGTGTGCGAGCTCGGCCATCGATTCACCCGGTTCGGGGTGGTGCCAGCGCGTCGCATGCCACAAGACGTCGTAGAGCATCTCGCGGAGGATCTCGGAGTCGATGTCGGTGCGCAAGGTGCCATCGGCCACGCCGTCGGCGATGGTGCTGCGCCACGCGGCTTCCATTTCGTCGGCGGTTGTGGCCATATCGGCTTCCACAACGCGTTCGCGCATGTAGTCACCTTCGCGTCGCCAGATCGATGTGGCTCCGTGATACTGCACGTTGGAATCCAGCGCTATCTCGGCCAGGGCTTCCATACGCTCGAGGGGTGAGAGCGCCAGCGCCATCACCTCACGGCAACGTTCGGAGATGTCGTCGATGTACTCGCGGATGAGTTCGGTGACGATGGCTTCCTTCGACGGGAAGTAGTGATACAGCGCCCCGGAATGGACGCCTACCGCTTTCGCGATGTCCCGGATCGTGGTGGCGTTGATTCCCTTGCGGGCGAAGATCTCGGCAGACCGATCGAGGATCTGCCTGCGGCGTTGCTGCGGATCCATTGCAGCCTTTCTGCTGAGCGTCGGCGCCGGTATGGCCGGGGTCAGTGTGCCACACCCATTGATCAATTGATCAATGGGATTCGACGTTCGATAAGGAGTATGTGTGACCATGGTCCGAGACGCGCAGGCAGTACTCGCGGGTGATACCGCGATCGTGACCGGCGCCGGTCAGGGTATCGGTAGAGGTATTGCGCTGGCCCTTGCAGCCGCGGGCGCGCAGGTCGCGGTGGTCGGGCGTACTTCGTCGGCCATTGCGGCGGTCGCCGACGAGATCACCGATCGTGGCGGTAGTGCCGAGCCCTTCGTCTGTGACGTGACGGACGCCGCGGCGGTCGAGGATGTCGTCCCAGCGGTGGTCGAGAGGTTCGGCGCGCTCACCGTACTGGTGAACAATGCCATGACTGCGGCGCACGGGCTTCTCCTCGAAGTGGACGAACAGACCTACCGCGGAGCGATGGAATCAGGACCGACGGCAACATGGCGGATGATGCGGGCCGCCCACCCCCACCTCCGCGGAGGTGGTCGCATCGTCAATCTGGGTTCGGCGGCAGGGATTCGGTGGGACCCGTCGGGCACCGGAGCGTACGCCGCAGCGAAAGAGGCGGTGCGGGTGCTGACGCGCACCGCGGCGTGTGAATGGGCCGACGACGGGATCCGGGTCAACGCGATTCTGCCGCTGGCGGATTCGGACACCATGAAGGACTGGTTCCGTCTCGAACCGGATGCGGCTGCGGGCTACCTCGCGACCGTGCCGCTGGGCAGGCTCGGAGATCCCGAGACCGATATCGGGCCGGCGGTGGTCTTCCTGTGCGGGGCTGCATCGCGGTACATCACCGGGCATACTTTGGCAGTCGACGGAGGTCAGGCGCTCGTGCGCTGAAATCCCTTGTGATTGTGAGAGAGCGCGCGCCACACCGCGCGCGCCGCAACCCGGACGGGGGTGGCGAGCGACACGACGTCCACGGTGTCGACGGCTCCCGTGACGGACAGCGCGCCGGAACACGTGCGCCCGTCTCCGATCGGGGCTGCAACGCACGCGACCCCTCGCACGGTTTCCTCGCGCTCCTGAGCGACGTGTCGTTCGCGAACCTGGGCGATCTCGCCGCGTAGCCGTGTGGAGTCGGCGCCGGGCAGCGCGGGGGTCGAGGGACTTAGGTGCGTGTGCGCGAGCAGGGCTTTCCCCAGGGCGGTGCGGTATGCGGGCTGGCGGCCGCCGACGCGTGAGGGCAGCGGAACCGTCTCGCATCCGACCTTGTCGAGATATCGCACCTCGTGCCCCTCGAGGACGGCCAGGTGCGCGACGAGGCCTGTGGCGGAGTGGAGTTCGTGCAGAACGTTGTGTGCGGCGCGGTGTAGTTCGTCGTGATGTTGCGCAAGGGCGCCCCACTCGAACATGCTGCGCCCCAGCGCGTACCTGCGTCCTTCTCGTCGAACCCACCCCGCTTCGATCAGCTGATTCAGGAGTCGGTGGACGGACGACCGGGGCACCCCGGTGCGTTCCGACAATTCGGACAGGGTGAGGTGACCGCCGGCGTGGAATTCGTCGAGCAGGCCTGCGACGCGGTCGATGACTGCGGCGGGGGAGTCGAACTCATGTCTCATTCAATCCTCCATTGATCAACCGATCAATCAGTACGACAGAACTGTAGCAGCCCGTTCTCGATGAAGGAAGGGAACTTTGCGAGAGGTCAGTGTGTTGCGCGGGCGGACACGGTGTCGGCGGCATCGCGGATGCGTTGAACCAGATCCGCCGGGGCGTGTTCGCGCGGACCTGCCACCGACAGTGCGGCAATCTCTCCCCGACCGGCATCGAATGCGGCTGCGGCGCAACGTATGCGATCGTCACCGCAGGCCACAGTCCGGTCTGCGCGCTCCCGGAACGCGAGCATGGCGGCACCTTCGATCGTCTCGCGCGCGGGCCGCCGCTCACCCGCGCGGGTGCGCAGGCCGGTGGGCCAACGGCCACCGATCTTCTCGAGATAGAGCAGGCTCTCGCCTTCGAGGACGGCGAGGTGGACGACGAGGCCGGTGTCGCGTCGGAGGGAGTACAGGGTCGGGAGCGCGGCTTGGTGGACGCGATCGTGGTTGCGCGCCAATGCTCCGAGTTCGAGCAGCTTGGGGCCGAGAGAGTACGTCGTTCCGTTGCGGTGGACCAAGCCCACCTGGACCAATTGGAGCAGCATCCGATGCGTCGACGACCGCGGGAACCCCGTGCGGCCGGCGAGTTCGGTGAGAGTGAGGCTTGCGGTGTCGCGAAAGGGTTCGAGTAGGGCGGTGACCCGTCCCATGACGGTGTTGGGGTTCTCGCACGCGATGTTCACGAAGATCTCCTCCGGGGTTCGTCGGGGGTATTGATCAGACGATCAATGGAGCGGCCGTGACGAATCTAGCGCCGTGGAACCCGAATTGGAAGAGGGGATGAACGAGCCGTGAACGAAACGGGTAGGTGCACCCTCGGTGGGTGCACCTACCCGTGTACCAAGTGAGACGTCCCGGCATCAACCGGCCGGGATGAATGCCTTCAGTGGCTCCGACCCGGTCTGGTCATGGCCCCAGTACGCATCGGCAGTGATCTCCTCCGACGTGTAGTGCCGCTCGTCCACGAGCATGCCCTCGGTGCCGAACTCGAGATCCCATCCGCCCGGTGCGCGGACGTAGAACGAGATCATCTTGTCGTTGGTGTGCCGGCCCAGCGTCGACGAGATCGAAAAATCCATCCGGTTGACGCGATCGAGCGCTTGCCCCACCGCATCGAGACTGTCGACCTCGGTCATCAGATGCACCAGGCCCGGCTCCTCGGTCGGCGGCGCCGGACAGAGTGCGAGAGCATGGTGCCGCTCGTTGATACCGAGGAACCGCACTCGGTTCAGGCCCTCCTCGTCGAGCCGGATCGAGCCGCGAGGAAGGAAACCCAGTACCTGCGTGTAGAATTCGTACGCCTCATCGAAATTCGTCACAGGCAACACCACGTGGCCGAGACCGAGCCCGCCCGTCACCCAGCGTCCCGCGAACGGCGTCACGACCGGGCTGTGGTCGAGCACCGGACCGTAGAACACCTCCAGTCGGGTCCCCGCAGGGTCGTCGAAAGCAATAGCGCTTTCTGCATCGAGGTAGGTCGCCTCCTTCCGCGACAACACCTCGACCGCGCGTCCCGACTTCTCGACGGCCTCACGGACCCGCTGCAACGCGAACTCGTCGCGCACCTCCCAGCCGACGGCGAGAGCTTTGTCCGAGTCGCCGGGCAGCACCGCGATGCGAGCGCGACGCTCGTCGACCCGCGCGTAGAGGGCATCGGTCTCAGGGCCCGAGCCCACCGCCATGCCGAGGCCGTCGATGAGGAGTTCGCGCCAGCGCGGGACGTCCTGGGTCTGGATGCGGAGGTACCCGAGACCTCTCAATTCGGTCATAGTCTTCTTCCTCGAAAGCGAAAGGGGGATCAGATCATTGCACGGTAGGCACCCTGCGGGTCGCCACCGAGCTGGGTGAGCGCCGCAGAGTGATAGATCATGCCGGGCACGTGGATGGCGTGGGTGAGGCCGACGTGCGCGTCGCGCCAGAAGCGCTGCATGGGTGTCTTACGATGCACCGCGGCTCCCCCGGCGCGGGCAAAGATCTCGTCCATCGCTCGCACCGCACGCCAGGCAGAAGAGATCTGGGTGCGTCGGCCGATGGCACGCTCTTCGAAGCTGATCTCTTCGCCGCGGTCGGTCTTGTCCCAGAATCGGTCGACCGTCTCGAGCAACGTGATGCGTGCGGCTTCGATCTCCGACGCGGCCTCGCTGATCGCGTAGAGCACGTACGGGTCTTCCTTGATCGGGACGCCCGTGACCTGCACACGCTCCTTCTGTGCGGCGATGTAGCAGGCCAGCGCACCTTCGGTCATGCCGATCAACGACGACGTGATACCCAGCGGGAAGATGTACGAGAACGGGAACTTGTACAGGGTTTCGTCCCGGCCTGCGTGACGCCACCCGTTTCCGCTCAGGACGATATCGGCATCGATCGTGCGGTACTCGGGAATGAACGCATCCTTGACGATCAGATCCTTGGAACCGGTGCCCCGCAGCCCGATGACGTCCCAGCTGTCGGGGTCGATGTCGTAATCGGAACGCGGCAGCAGGACGTGCAGGACCTTGTCGGTGCGGTTGCCGTCCTTGTCGCCGACAGCGGCGCCGATCATGATCCAGCCGCAGTGATCCGTCCCCGACGAGAACGCCCAGCGGCCGTTGAGCACGTAACCGCCGTCGACCGGCACCGCGACACCCATCGGCGCATACGGCGACGCCATCCACATGTCGGAGTCCTCGCCCCAGATCTCCTCCTGGGCTCGCTTGTCGAAGAACGTCAGCTCCCACGGGTGGACGCCGACGATGCCCGCGACCCAGCCGGTCGCGCCGTCGAGGCCGCCGATGGCCATCACCGTCTCGGCGAACTCGCGCGGGTGCGCTTCCTGACCGCCGTACTCCTTCGGCTGGAACATGCGGATGACGCCGGATTCGCGCAGGCGCTTCGCGGAGGTGTCGGGCAGGCGCATCAGCGTGTCACCTACTGCGCCGTCAGCGCGGATCTCGTCCGCGTGCTGCATGATTCTGTCCAACGTGACGCCCATGAGGAAACCTTCCGGGGAACTCGACAATATGGCTTACGCATCTGGCCGGATGTGCTTGCTCGAACAGTCCCAGGAGTTGATGTGACGGCGCTCCTACATTTCCGTTGAACGGGACGTGCGACACATCGTGATCCGACGGCAGGTAGAACGGGGTTCGCCCTCGCATCGCTGCCCGCGATGTGCCCTCAGCCCGGACGGAGCGACATGACCGACACTGCAGAACTGGTGGCCTCGCTGCTCGAGCGCGTTCAGCTCCTCGAGGACAAAGCAGCGATTCAGGAAGTGCTGACGGCATACGGCCCCGCCGTGGATGCCGGCGACGCGGACGCCGTCGGCGAGCTCTGGGCAGAGGACGCGGTCTACGACATCGACATCCGGGTGATGGAAGGCCGCGACGCGATCACCGAGATGGTGCGCACGCGCCCCCACCAGGACTACATCAACGAAGGGTGCGGCCACCTCCTCGACCCCGTTCACATCCGCGTCGACGGCGACACCGCCGCCGCGACGTGCCACTCGCTGCTGCTTCGCCGCAACCTCGATTCCGACTCCTACCGGGTCTGGCGCGTGACCGCGAACCGTTTCGACCTCGCGCGCATCGACGGAAAATGGAAGATCAAGCGTCGTACCGCGCGTGTCCTCAACGGCAGCGAGGAAGCCCGCGAGCTGCTGGCCCGGGCGTCGCGCTGACTTCTTCGTCGGTCCGGCAGCGGAGCGTGGACGAACCTTCTAGATTGTGTGCATGGCGATGTGCATGGTCGAGATGGACGACGATGCCACGCTCTGCACCTGGACGACCGGATTGCGTAGATCCGCGCCGCCGGTAGTCCTGCTCCACGGTGGCCCAGGGATCCCCGATTATCTGCAGGCGGTTGCGCAGATGCTCGACGACGTCACCGTCGTCCACCGCTACGACCAGCGTGGCACGGGCAAGTCGCGCTGGGACGGCCCGCACACCCTCACCCGACACATCGCAGACCTGCTGCGTCTCCTCGACGGATGGCGTCACGAACAGGTCGTGCTGGTGGGGCATTCGTACGGTTCCGACCTCGCCAGCTATTTCACGCTCGCACACCCCGAGCGCGTCGCGCGGCTCGTGCACCTGGCCGGACCGTTCACAGGTGATTGGCGTGAGCCGTGCAGGGCGACCGAAACGTCGCGGCGGACGTACACCCAGCAATCCAGATTCGAAATCCTCGACGCCATGGAGACCCGGTCCGAGGCGGAGGAGATCGAGTTCCTCGCCCTGTCGTGGTTCACCGACCACGCCGACCGGCGTCGCGCGTGGCGGTGGGCGCTGGAGGCCGCGCGCGTCCGGCGTCCGATCAACTATCGGATGAACCGTGAGCTGGGAGTCGAGAAGCGGGCCGACCCGCTCGATTCACACGTCGACGTACTGCGAGAACTGGTGCCTGCGGGGTCGGTGATCATCGGCGGTGCGGGCGACCCTCGGCCCGCGGAGGCGTTGACCCGCTGGGGCGAGCACCTCGAATGCAACGTCTCGATTCTGTCCGACGCCGGCCATTTTCCGTGGCTGGAAGCCCCCTCCCGATTCAGGGCCTTGCTCCGTTCTGCTGTCGAAGAGTCCGTTCTCCGATAGGTCGCCGGTGCCCCGCGCCGTCGGCGGTGTGGTCCCCGAAGCCCCGTATCTTGGAAGTATCGAACTTTCGCGAACAACGACGGACGGGTGCACGATGGGAATGCTCAGCAAGGTCATCAAGAGTGGCGTCGCGATCAAAGCCGTCCAGGTCATCAAGAGGGAGGCCTCCAAGCCCGAGAATCAACGTAAGGCTCAGGAACTGTTCACCAAGTTGAGCCAGAAGCGTCGCGGGTCGCGCTGAGCGGTTGGTCCGGCCACGGAGGGTTCCGATGATGAACCCGATCCGTGGCCGGAGCGCTCGCTCCGATCTCGACCGTCATGAATCGGTCAGGCGTCAACCCGCCAGGAGCGCCGTGGTCACGGCGAACCCGGCAATGTATTCCTTGATGGGCCTGTAGAACTCATAGGTCACGTCGTAGTCGCCGCAGGCGCTGAGCGCGGAGTATGCGGCAACGTCCTCGACGCGTCCGGACCTGCACACGTCGAGAAACGCTCGGTCCCACTCGGGATCGAGGTCCATGATGTCGGCCTCACCGGCCGCGACTCGACCCCTCTGACGGCGTGGCCGAATAGCTGGGAGACACACAATCTCGCGCTGCCGTTCAGCGCCCCACGCGGAGGATGTGCCGATCTACAGACCACGGATCTCCTCGAGTTTCCGGATCAAGGTCGCCGCGTCGAACGGGCCGGTGTGCAGGGTGAGATCCGAGCCGGTGGCGCCTACGTAGAACGTCGGGGTCCCGTGCACATCGCTCGACGCGGCGTCGAGGTCGTCGTCCTCCACCCGATGCCGGTATCGTCCCAGCCGCATATCTTCGGCGAACCGCTCCATGTCGAGCCCCAACTGCTCGGCGTGTACGTAGATTTCGTCTTCGGTGAGGGCATCGCTGTTGACGAAGAGATGATCATGCATATCCCAGAACCGGCCTTGCGCCGCCGCGGCCTCGGCGGCCTCGGCTGCGAAACGCGCGTGCGGATGTGCCTCGTCGAGCGGCAGGTGCCGGAAAACATAACGGAGTTCCTCGCCGAAGTGCGCGTGCACCTCTCGGATGCTTCCGGTGGCTTTGCTGCAGAACGGACACTCGAAGTCGCCATACTCGACGAGAGTGAGCGGTGAGTCCACCGGTCCGCGCAGGTGATCTCTGTCCGGGTCGACCGGCCGCAGCAACACGTGTCCGGTGACGCCTTCCGGCGGGTGGCGGCGATCTGCGAGCCTGAACAACACCCAGCCCAAGCCGGTCGCGAGAACGGCTGCGACGAGCACGCCGATGCGGGCATCGTTGGCAGCGTCCGGAGATTCGAGGGCCAGATCCACGATGAACAGCGATATGGTGAAACCGATTCCGGCGAGCGCCGCGCCCCCACTGACCTGTGACAGAGTGAGGCCCGGTTGGAGGCTGCCGGGGCGCAGCCGGGAGAACGCGGCGGTGGCGGCGGTGATGCCGACCAGTTTGCCCACCACCAAACCGAGAATCACGCCCCAGGTGATCGGCGACCGAATCGCGTCGCTCACGGTCTGCCCGGTCACCGCGACTCCGGCGTTGGCGAGTGCGAAGATCGGTACCACGAGAAACGCGGTGTACGGCTGATAGAACCGCAACAGCCGCTCGTTGACGGAGACTGCTCGGAGCACGCTGAGCTGTGCGGCGCGCGCATAGTCGGAGTTGGGCGATTGACGGAAAGCCCGCGTGAGTTCGCCCGCACGTTCCACTTCGCTGCGTCTCGGCGGGTAGACGGGAAGGATCAGCGCGATCAGCACCCCGGCGAGGGTGGGATGCACGCCCGACTCGTAGAACGCCACCCAGGTCCCCGCCGCAACGATGAAGTAGGCGATGCCACGCCACACCTCGAGCCGGCGGAACTGCAGGATGAGAAGCAAGCCCACCCCGCCCAGCAGCAGATAACCCAGCCGCAGTTCGTCGGTGTAGAAGAGGGCGATGATTGCGAGTGCGCCGATATCGTCGGCTACTGCGAGGGTCAGGATGAACACGCGCAGTCGGGCGGGGCACCGAGGTCCGACCAGCGCGAGTGCGCCCAACACGAATGCCGTATCGGTGGAGACCACCACGCCCCACGCACCGGCGGCCTCCCCGCTCGGGTTGAGCAGGAGGAAGAGCGCAGCGGGTAACGCCAGACCGGCGATCGCGGCAACGAGAGGCACCGCGGCGCGCGAGCGGTCGGTGAGTTCTCCGATCGTGAGTTCGCGCTTCACCTCGAGGCCGACGACGAAGAAGAACAAGGTCATCACTGCGTCGTTGACCCAATGCTTCAAGTCGAGGCTGATGCCGTAGTCGCCGATTCGAATACTCAACGGAGTGTGCCAGAACGCCTCGTACGAGTCGCCCACGTTGGCCCAGATCAACGCCACCACGGTGGCGACGACCAGGAATCCGGCCGCCAGTTTGTCGTCGTCGGTGCCATCGCGAATTCCAGCGAGGATCAGCGATATCCGGCGAAGTCCTCCGGGATGTTCGTCGACTGCCATGTGCCCTCGCTCCGAAGCTGGCTCTCAATCGTCGGCAAGCCTATCGCCGCTGGAGGGCGCCCGGGTCACGTCTCGACCTCCTTCCATTCTCGCGCGTACGCGTCGACGTACTCCTGCCCTGTTCGAGCGGCGAGTTCGAGCATCAACACGTCTGTGGCGGCTCGTGCACCTGCCGCTCCGGCGCCACGGTATGGAGTCAAGTCCAGTGGTTCGAGGATCTCAACCGAGACTCTGCGGCGCCACCACGGAATCGAGCGATCCGGCCGGGTCCCCGTAATGGCTACTGGCACAAGCGGAATTCCGGTCTCCAGGGCGACTCGGGCAGCGCCGGTCCGCCCTCGATAGAGGCGACCGTCGGGCGACCGCGTGCCTTCCGGATGGATGCCCCACGCTCCGCCTTGCTCGACGATCCGGATCGCGGCCTCGAGCGCGGGGGCTGCCGTTGATCCTCCTCGTCGATCCACCGGAATCTGACCCATGGCCGAGAAGAACCACCGCTGGAGGCGTCCGACGACGCCGCTTCTGCCGAAGTACTCGCGCTTCGCCAGGAAGGTGATCTGCCGCCGGGCGGCCAACGTCAGGTAGAACGAGTCGAGTACTGCGAGATGGTTGGCCGCCACGATGACCGGCCCGTGGCGGGGGAGGTTCTCGCGACCAACGATCTTCGGACGCCTGGGTAGATGCAGGACCGGGCCGATCAATACGTGCCGGCACAGCCGGTAGAAGCACGCACTCCAGAAACGCATAGACAGTGTCTACACGAAGATGGAAGATACGAGATCGGCCCTGGTGAGGGCGGGCATCGAGTTGCTGGAGGAGACAAGGTCGGCAGAGATCGGTCTGCGAGAGATTGCGCGGCGAGCAGGTGTCTCGCACGGTGCGCCGCGACGATGGTTCCCCACCCACAGGAGTCTGCTCGCGGCGATCGCCGAGGTCGGCTTGAAAGACCTCTCGGCGGTGCTCGCCGCGGCGGCGGGAACAGACGGCAACCTCGCCGCACTGGCCGTTGCCTATGTCGACTTCGCCCGCCGTCGGCCGGCGATGTTCACACTGATCTTCCGGCACGACCTGCTCGAAGGCTCCGGCGCCGAGCTGCGGACCGTGTCGCAACCGCTGTTCACATGGCTGGTCACGATGGTCGAGCAATCGGCAGACGTGGAAGACGCGGCACAGAGCGCGGCTGCGCTGTGGGTCGGGGTCCACGGGATAGCCGTACTCTCGTCGACAGGCTCGCTGGGACTTGCAGCATCGAACGTGAACGAGGCGGAACTGATCGACCGCGTCGTACGCGACAGTCTTCGCTGAGCCGAACGGCTGACCACACCGAGTGCCCAGGTAGCGTTCGTGCCCATGAGCACCCTTCAGGAAGTCGGCGACCGCGAGTCGTGGAGATGCTGGTTGTGCGACGAACCAGTGGACTCCGATATGTCGGTCAACGACCCGCGCGGCCCCAGCATCGACAGCATCAATACAGCCAAGAAGGGCGCCAAGGGGAAGGGCGGGGTCGAGCGGCTCGCGCACCGCGCCTGCAACACCAAGAAAGGTGCCGTGAAGCCGGTCGTACCGTGGCCCGATCAGCTGTTCGTCGTCGACCCCGCACCAATCATCGGCGTGGTCGAACAGCTGAGACGGAAGGGCGGGCGCGTTGCCGTCGCCCGGTGCCCCGCGAAATCCGATGCCGAAGACGCTTCCGCGTGGTTGCTCGACAGACTGTCGCGGCTGGAACCCGACATGCGGTTCGACACCCAGATCGATGCCGGCGGTGGTGGTTTCCTCCTGGTGCTGAAGGCGTAGCGCAGCGACACCTACTGCCCACCGGATCGCCCTTCCAGCACCGCGACAACTGCCTTGGCTCGGGAAATCCATTCCGCGACCGCCGCTCCGGATGCATCCGTCGGAAGCTGGGCCAGACGTAAGGTTCGTGTGTGGCTCCCGTCCCGGTTGCGGACGGGCAGCACGACAGACCCCACGTTGTAGCGACACTCGGGATCGAGTTCCCGCGGACGGTAGTCGACCGTCGATTCGACGATCGATGCCCGAATGTCACGCTCCTGCACGGGCGTCAGGCGCCCGCACTCGTATCGGCGCGTGGCCTCGCACATCGAATCGTAGGCAGCGATCCCCTCCTGCGGAAGCAGTGAGAGCACGTATCCGTGGGTGCGGAGGAATGCTGTCCGCTGCCGGTAGTGTCCCTTCACGGATTCGTCGACGCCGTGGGCCTTGGCCAGCCATCGCTCCTGCTCGTCGTCGGCCCGGTCGAAGACCACGCTGTCGCCGATGGGCGGCACGATCGGTATTCGTCGCGCCAGCCCGTTCTCCCGATCGACCCCCGGCCCGACTGCGGACAGCACCGTCGCCATCTCGTCCCTGCTGATTGCTGTGTAGAGGATGACTTCGCATCCGACGGCCCGGGCAAGGGCCTCGACATCGGGGCGTGCGATCTCCACATCGTGGATCTCATCCATGATCTCGTGGTCCATCCGGGCCATCAGGGAGGTGCTGACGAAACTGCCGTAGCCCCCTTGGAAATAGAGCAGCGGCGCAACAGGATTGGTGACGGCCATGTCGTTCACGCTGCAGAGGACGATCCAATGGTCACCGGCGTCCAGTGTGTTCGTGATGCGGGCATCGATCCACGCGACGGACTGTTCGAGCACGGGGTCGCCGGAGGGCGAGCCGAACCAATCGATGCCGTCGAACTTGTTCTCCCAACGTCGTGCGATCGTGGAGACAAGGTCTTCCTGCTCGCCGCCGAGAATATTGATGCATACCGAATTGCATCGGCGGAGCTTGTCGAACGACTTGGATGTCTTCATCGGCATGAATGAGACGAGTGGAGGCTCGAGAGACACCGAGCTGAATGTGCCGACGACGAGAGCGAGCAGCTCGCCGTCGTCCGCGCGACCCGTGACTACCGCGACGCCGGTGGGATAGTGGCCCATGACCTCGCGGAACAGACCCTTATCGATGTCACTGTCGATGTCGATGGTGGTATCGGTGGACATGAGTGCCCTCCTTGCTCGGGGGAGATTACTTGCTGTAGCCGGCCTGGAGCTTGCGTCCGAGGGCCTCGGGGCGGAGGAACCGGATGCACAGCACGCCGCCGACGAGGAGGACGACACCGGTGATCGTGAATGCCTGGTGCACACCGGCGGCCATGTTGTTCGCCATCTCGGGGGTGAGTTCCGATCCGGATGGCGGCGAGACATACCCGGCTCGGGTCATCAGCCATCCGACGAGCGTGGGCGAGATGATCGCTCCAACGGAGGCGACACCACCGAGCGTGGCCATCATGATGGGCCGCTGTTTCTTGCCCACGGAGAACGCCAATGCTGATGCGGTCATGGGGTAGGCGAGGCTGCAACCGGCTGCGATGCAGAGCAACGCCACAGCGAAGACGCCTGATGCTGTCTGGACGAGGATGAAGCAGATACCGGCGACGAGTGCCGCGATCCCGAAGGGGACAGCGATGGAGCGGTGCGAATCGAAGCCCTTCTGCATCAGCCGGTGGCCCAGGTAGCCGAGGAACAGCAGGACGATCGCGCCGAGGATCCACGGAATGGTCGTGACCGTTCCGACCTGAGGGAGGGAAAGCCCGACGACGGTGCCGAGATACTGCGGAAGCCACGTCGTCACGAAACCCTGGACCCAGAAGTTGGAACCGCCGCCGATGACCGCAGCGAGGAAGGTCAGGCTGGCGAATGCGCGCCAGAGAGCGATGGGCTTCTGCTTGTCGACGTCTTCGGTGTCCATCTCGGCGGTAGCCTCGGCGGACACACCGTCCTCGCCCTCGCCGAGCTTTCCATGACCCGAGTGGGGGCCGTCGCCGGCGAGCAACACCCATGCGACCACCCAGACGAATCCCACGATACCGAGGGCGCCGAAGGCCCAGCGCCAGCCCCACTCGCCGATGACCCACGCCAGTGCGGGCGCGGCGAGAACAGGGCCGAGGGTGGAGCCGGCAGCCACGAGATTCGACGGCAGGGCACGGCGACGCGGCTCGAACCACGAATGGACCGAGGTCAGCGACATCGCCGTGGCCGGTCCTTCGGCGCCACCGAGCACGATGCGGGTCACGAGCAGGATCGCGGCACCGCCACCGAGCAGCATGGGGAACTGCATGACCGCCCACACGACGCCCATCGTGAGGATGATCCACCGCACCGAGAACCTCGCTGCGAGAAATCCGGTCACGACAGATACCACGGCGTACAGGAAGAAGAAGGCGCTGCCGATGAAGCCGAATTCGACCGCGGAGATCCCCAGATCGGGAATCGCCTCGGACGCAACCAGTCCCAGCACTGCCTTGTCGGCGAACGCGACGATCTGGAACAGGACGAGCAGTGCTGTGACGAGCCAGGCCTTGCGGTTCATTCTGCCGAAATCGATCTTCTTCGAGGTCTCCGGTCGGGGAGAGTCGATGATCGTGTCCGGCGCCACGGATGAAGCCATGTGCAGCCGCCTTTCTTGTGGGCTGGGAAGGGGCGTGGTGCGTGCGGGAAGTGTTGGACGGGCACCATCGGACCGACGGTGTGGAAAACATATTTGCCGTTCCCTCGCTCGGGTAGGAGGGAAACCTTTACTGTCGGCGACTGCGCTCACTGGGCAGAATGGTGAGGTCAGCGAACGTAGGAGGAAGATGTGAACGCGCCCGCGGTTGGTTTGTCGGTTTCGGATCAAGTGCGGTCGATCGGAGCGGGCGAGACGACCGCGACGGAACTCGTCTCGCAGGTCAGAGCGGCGATCGAGGCCAGGGAGTCGGAGTTCGAGGCGTGGGTGCAGCTCTCGTCGACGGCAGCCGCCGAGGCCGCGGATATCGACAACGACCCACGCGACCTCCCCCTGCGCGGTGTCTCCGTCGGCGTGAAAGACCTCATCGATGTCGCGGGTATGCCCACGCGTGCCGGCTCGTCCGTCACTCCTTCCTCGGCGGCCACTTCCGATGCGCCCTGCGTTGCCCGGCTTCGGGCGCTCGGCGCTGTCGTCCAGGGCAAGACCGTGACGACGGAGTTCGGCTATTTCCGTCCCGGCCCCACCCGTAACCCGCACGCACTCGATCACACGCCGGGTGGGTCGTCGAGCGGTTCCGCGGTAGCGGTGGGTGCAGGCACTGTGCCGCTGGCTCTCGGCACGCAGACTGCAGGATCCTTGACTCGCCCCGCGTCGTACTGCGGTGCAGCGGGAATGGTACTTCCGCACGGCAGCACCGATATGTCGGGAATCATCGGCCTGAGCGAATCGCTCGATTCCCTGGGGTTTCTGACCCGCACTGTCGCCGACCTCCGGTACGTGCACGAGGCGTTCCTCGGTGCGCAATCGAGCGATCCATTCGGCAGCGCTACGAGCGTGTTTGTTTGGGGCGGTAGCTACCTCGACTATCTGGACCCCGCGATGATTGCACTGCTGGGCCGAATCCCCGCCCTCCTGGGCGATCTGGGGTTCCGGTCGCAACCACTCGATTGGGACGATCACGTCAAGACGCTTGCGGATGATCACCTCACGGTCATGGGCTATGAGGCCGCGCGGGAGCGCGCCGGTGAGTTCGACGAGCACCGTGACGAGCTGAGCCCTCAGATTCAGGACCTGCTGCAGCAGGGCCGCGAGATTTCCGGTTCTGCATATTCTTCCGCCCTGATCCGTCGCGATCGCTCGCGCGAACTTCTGCGCGAGATACTCGACGGTCCGGCTGTGATCGTCGGCCCCGCCGCAACGGGTCCGGCACCGAAGGGGTTGTCTGCGACCGGATCACCGATTCTGAGCCGCCCGTGGCAGCTGCTCGGCGTGCCCGTGGTGGTTGTGCCGGGCGCCCGCACGGTGCAGGGGCTCCCGCTGGGGCTGCAGGTGATCGGATCGGCCGGCGACGAGGGGTATCTGTTCGACGTCGGGGAGAAACTCGAAGCGGCACTCCGTGATCTGCCGCCGGTGGCCGGATGACGATGACTGCACCACTGAAAATTCGGGAAAGCGCAGTAATTTCGGGAGAAGCAGTGCATTCGGACGACACAACGATTTCGGGAGATACCGGGATGCTGACACCTCGACCGGTCAACCATCATCGGATGTTCCTCACCTGCTACGAGGACACCTTCAACTACGGGTGGCATCACGTCGACCTGTTCGTGCACGACGAGTACGGCCGCGAGGTCAATTGGGTGCACTGGACGGTGGAGGCGGACGGTCCGGAAGCCGCCGATGAGTCGGTGCGCGGGGAGGAACCACTGCTGAGGCGCACCACGCCGTGGGAGCCACAACTGAGTGCGGTGGGAGCGCGGTACTGGACCGCTGAGGCCGGGTGGGGCGACAGCACCGGGTCGGAAGACAACGTCGCGGCGGGAGGCGACGCCTGATGACCACCGCACGCGCCACCGAAGATGCGCCGGAGGCAACTGTGTACGTCGTCGACGACGACCCTGCGCTGTGCGATTCCGTCGACTGGATTCTCGAGAGCATCGGTATCAAGCCGGTGATCTGCCACAGTGCTGATGCCTTCCTCGACGTGTACGACGGTTCGACACCGGCCTGCATCGTGCTCGATGTGCGGATGCCCGGAATGAGCGGGACGCGGTTGCAGGAGAGAATCAACGAATTCGCCCCGCACGTCGTGATCATCTTCGTCTCTGCGCACGGCGACATCAGGATGTCCGTCGGGGCGCTGCAGAAGGGGGCGATGGACTTCCTCGAGAAGCCCTACGATCCGCAGCGACTGCTCGACGCCGTGCAGTCCGGTGCGGAGAGAGCCAGAAGCCGGTTCGCAGAGCATGTCTCGCGTACGATCGTGCAGGAGAAGCTCGAGTGCCTGACTCCGAGGGAGCGGCAGATCCTCGCCCTGGTCGTCGAAGGACTACCCAGTCAGAACATTGCCCGCAGGCTGGGGATGAGCGTGAAGACGGTCGATGTCCATCGCGCCCGAATCAAGAGCAAGACCGATTCCGACAGCATCGGAACCTTCGTCCGGGACCTCCTCCGGTACGGAGTGGAAGTCCCGGACGCCGATCGGTAACGGTCCGATCAGTAGTAGTCCAGCACGAGCCGTGGGCTCTTCGTGCGCGACACGCATACCGCGATGACCTCACCGGATTCCTTCTCGGCCTTGGTGAGCACGTTGTCGCGGTGCTCGGGCGACCCTTCCAGTACCTGCATGATGCAGGTGCCGCAGATCCCTTCCTGGCAGGAGGTGTCGACGTCGCAGCCGTTCTCCTGGAGCACCTCGACGATGCTCTTGTCGGCGGGGATCTCGTAGGTCTCGCCTTCCAGTTCCACTTCGAAGGCCGCGTTCTCGGACGTGTCGGGTTGTTCGGCGGCATGGAAATTTTCCAGGTGGACGGCATCGGGCGGAACATGCCGGCCCGCGACCGCGACGACCTTGTCCATGAATCCGTCCGGTCCGCATGTGTAGACGTGCGTACCTGCCGGCAATGTCGTGAAGGCCGCGTCGAGTACCTGCTCCTGACTGTCGCGGGACACTCCGATGTGTGCGTGGAGCTTGTCGGGGCAGCGGTCGTTCAGCAACGGCAGGAACGCCGCTTCGGCTTCGGTGCGGGCGAAGTAGTGCAACTCGAAGCTGATGTCGTGGACATCCATGTAGCGGGCCATGCTCAGCATCGGGGTTATGCCGATGCCCGCGGCGACGAGTACATGGTGTCGTGCGTCGGTTGCGATGCCGAGGAGATTCCGGGGCTCGCTGATGCGGAGTCTGTCGCCGACCGCGAGTTCGTGCAGGGCGGCAGACCCGCCGCGGGAGTTCGCCTCACGTTTGACGGCAAAGGCGAACGAGTCCGCGGAGTCGGGGGTGCTGCAGAGCGAGTACTGGCGTGTGATGGCCGTCGGCCCTTCCACGTCGATGTGCGCGCCCGGAAGATATGTACCCAGCGGCGACCCGTCGGGCTTCTCCAACCTGATCGACTTGATGGTCGGCGTTTCCTGGGTGATATCGGAGACGATGACGTCGATGAGTGCCATGTCCGTTTCTCCTTGTGTAGCAACAGTCAGCGGACGTACAGTCCGCCGTTGACGTCCCAGCAAGCGCCGGTGACGAAGAAAGCGTCGTCGGAGGTCAGCAACGCGACCGTGTCGGCGATGAACGACGGGCTTCCGAGGCGCCCCACCGGGATCCCCGCGATGATGCCTTCGAGCTTGTCTGCGGGCACCGTCCTGCGCACCACGGGCAGGTCGTGCGGGCCGGGAGAGACGGCGTTCACCGTCACGCCCCGGCTCGCCAGCTCACGTGCGAACACCTTGGTGGTGGTGAGGATGGCGCCCTTGGACGCGGCGTAGTGGCCGCCGGTGGCCGTGCCGCCGTTCTGGCCCGCGAGTGACGCCATGTTGACAATCCGTCCGAAACCCTTGTCGGCCATGGCAGCCCCGAACACCTGGCATCCGAAGAAGATGCTGTTGACGTTCGTGTTCAGGACGCTCGTGAAATCGTCCTCGGCGAGCGTCATCAGGTCGGCGGCCTGGGTGACCGCGGCATTGTTGACGAGGATCGTCGGTGTGCCCCAGAGCTCTTCGCACACCGCGAGTCCCTCTTCGAAGCCGGTCTTGTGACCGACGTCGAGCTTGACCCCGCGCGCGGTGGATCCGTCAGCGGACAATTCCGATGCGAGTGCGTCGACCGCGCCGCCGTCGAGGTCGGCAAGAAGGACGCGTCGGCCGCCGGTGTGGAGTTTCCGGGCGATGACGGCGCCCATTCCGCCGGCGGCGCCGGTGACGACCGCGATGCCATTGGTGGTCATACCAGCTCCTTACAACAGGTAACCGGAGGCGCTGACCGCGTCCTCACTGTCGACGAGACGGATCACCTTGAGGGAGATCTTGTCGTCACCCTCGTCGCCGAAGACGACGGTGTGCGTCAGGTTCGCGCCGAGGGTCAGGAACTCGTTCCGCTTGAACGCGTTGAGAATCTGGGCCGAGCTAATGGTGACGGACGTGTCGGTGAGCTCGCGCACGGTGAAGCGGGAGATGACCCGGACGGTGCGTGCCGCCGCCACTGCAGACGGCGAATAGCCCTGCAGCATGCGCTCGACGCGAAGCCGCCGCATGCGCTTGTCGTCGTACACCAGGTTGAGCGACGACCCGAAATCGTCGGTATCCGGGTCGATCGGGACGACGTAATGGGCATCGTCGGAGTACATCTGCTCCCACGACTTGTAGTCCTTGTCGTCGAGCGCTTCGGCTTCCTTCCAGATGAGCTCGATCGCGCGCAGGACGCGGGGGTCCGTCAGGGTGAGGTCAGTCATCGCTCATCAACTTCTTCCACATTGCGTAGGCCTCACGCATTCCCGTTTCGTCGGTGACATGTGAAGTGGGCCAGCCTTCTTCGGTGAGATATTCGCGTCCCTCGCCGCGGTTGACAAGGATCGGCATGTTGGGATTGCCGCCGGCGCCGATCTGCACCCGGGTCCAGCCTTCGGCATCGTCGGGGCTACCGAAACCGAACGGTCCCTGGAAATGTTCGTGGATGCGCAGCCGCTCCCGGTTGACGCTCTCGGGTCCGCCGTCCATGCCGATGGCCATGTGCCAGATCTCGGTTTCGTCGACGGAAATGGGGATGAGCACGCGGAAGAACGACGACGACATCGCCACGTTCGGGAACGTGTTGAGGTTGAATCCGCATCCGTGCATCGAGCGCATGTAGCGGCGGATCCGCTCGGGACTTTCGCCGGCTTCGGCGAGTTCGTCGACGAGATGCTGGAATCGAGGCTGGATTTCTTCGGTGCCGTCGTCGACGTCGAGGTCCATGTGGGCGGCCGCCATGATGGCGACACTGTGCCCGTTGCCGAGCGAGTGTGTTTCAGCGCTCGGATCGTCCATGAACGACATCATGTTCGCGGTTTCCGCATCGACCGAGGCCATCCACGACTTGTGGACCATCGGGAAGTGGTAACCGTCGGTGGTGTTCTCGAGCTGGATCTTCCAGTTCCCTTTGAACCGGAACTTGTGTACGCCGATGACCTTCGTCGGTAAACCGTTGCTCTGTTTGAAGAACCGCTCCATCCAGATCTTGGCGTCGCCCAGGAAATCTTCGAGCGGCTCGGCGTCCTGGTTGAACGTCGCCCAGATCATTCCCATGTAGCTTTCGGTGCGGAGGGTCTGGAGCGGGTAGTCCTTCTTGTCGATGACACCCTCGTACCCGTCCGGGTACGGGATGCCGCGCAGGCGACCGTCGAGTGCGTACGACCAGTTGTGGTAGGGGCAGGTGAAGCCGTTCGCCTTGCCGCTGCGCTGGTCGCACACGGTCGCGCCGCGATGCCGGCACCGGTTGAGTAGCGTGTTGAAATTGCCTTTGCGATCGCGGGTGACGATCACCGGCTGATCGCCCACCTGCGTGGTTTTGAACGATCCGGCCTCGGGGATCTCGCTCTCGTGCGCGACCCACACCCACGTGCGGTAGAAGATCTTCTCCATCTCCACGCGGAAGATTTCCGGATCGGTGTAGAGCCGGCCGGCGACACGATCGGTGCCGACGAGGTCGCCGTAATTCTCCTGGATCGAATGCTCGACCGTTGTCATGGTGCTCTTCTTTCAGAGTTCGTGTTGTGCGGGCGTCCGCATCAGTGCAGGTGGGCCATTGCTTCGGTGGGCAGCGGTGTCGCGAACATCCGCTGCGTACGGAACCGGCTCATCCGAGCGGTGGGATGGGGGAGTTGTTCGATCTCGAAGTCGATTTCGAGTCGGGCGCACAACAACTCGGCGGTGCCATCGGCGTAGAGAGAGAGTTGCTGCATGATCCAGCGGCCCCGAACACCGTCACCGTCCACCTGGGTCTGCTCGCTGCCGAGCAGATGTGCATTGCGGACGAAGTGCTTTGCCGGTGGAAGATACCGCGAGACGAGCGCAACCACCTCGGCGCGGCCTCGGGCGATTCCGAACTTGCCGGCGTACTCGGGGCCTACCCCCTCCCAGGTCGCCTCCGCGGTGAACAGCAGTCCGATCTCGTCGGTGCTCTCCAATGGCCCGGGCACGTCGCACAGGTCCATGTAGCGGGTCAGGCAGTCGCGGACGGCGTCCTTCGCTTCGAGGATGGCCAGACGGCGTTCGAGGGCGGTCATCGGATCACAACCCCACGTCGTCCCGAATGGTCAGCTCACGACCCATCCGCGCTTCGATCTTGAAGTACTTCCACAGTGCGTATTCGCCGATCATGGTGGTGCGCAGCAGGTTGCAGGCGTTCTTCACAGTCTCCTGATCACGAGCATCGGCGAGGACGTAGCAGGTCCACGGCCACCCATCGGACGGCCCGACCATGTGGGCATCGTCATCGAACGTGCCGATGATGTCGATGCCGTCCATGTTCTTCAGGTTCGAGAGCATGGTGGAAATTCCGACCCAGACCGGGCCGATCTCGGCCTTGGGCAGATCGAAGAAATTCTGGTTGTTGCCGATGCAGAACAGTGTGCGCAACGGTTCGGCCATGACGGCGTCCTTTCGGTTGGGGTGCGAGCCCGGTCAGGGGAAACTGGGGATACCGGCGTCGAGCCCGAGCAGAATCGAACCGGCGGCCTCGAAGGTGTTGGTCTGGAGCATCGCGTGCTGGGCAGGAACGAGTGCGTCCTGCAGGTATCGCTGGAGCGGATGGCTCTCGTAGATCGCCCCGGTGCCCGCGAGATCGAATGCGGTGAGCACCACATTGCGGCCTACATGCGCAGCCTGGGTTGCACCCAATCGGAGCAATGCCTTGTGTTCGTCGGTGATGGCGGCGCCCGATACGGCGAGCTCCCAGACCTCGTCGGTGACCTCGTAGAAGAACGCCCGCGCCGAGCGTAGATCGGCCTCGGCCTGCGCGAGGCCCGTCTTGTATGCGGGCCGGTTCCCCTTGGCTGTGCCGCCGGTGATGCTGGAACGGGCCGAACCCACCTCACGCACGTAGTCGAGGGCACCGCGCGCCGCCCCGAGTGTCACCACCGCAAGGACCTGTGCCGCGTACGGGAGCATCGGGTAGCGGGTGATCGGCTCGTCTACCTGCGGGACTCCGCCACGCACGAAGGTCATCTCTTCGGGCACGAAGAGCCTGTCTGCGCGGACGGCGTGGGAGCCGGTGGCCTTCATTCCGGCAACATCCCAGTTCTCCACGATCTCCACGTCGGCCGGATCCACGAGTGCGGTGAGAGGCATCCCGTTGGAATCCGGCCCGCCGGCGAGGCCGATACCGAGAATGTCAGCACCGCGGCATCCGCTGGCGAACTGCCATAGCCCACTGCACAGGTAACCGCCCTCCACCTTCTCGGCTTCCTGCATCGGGAAAAGGCCACCGGCGTAGGCGAGATCCGGCCCATCGGCGTAGATCTTCGCCTGCGTCGCGACCGGCAGAGCAGAGAAATAGACCAGAGACGACCCGAAGCTGGCGACCCAGCCCGTGGCAGGGTCCACCGCGGAAATCCGCTCGACGAGCTTCATGAACGACGACGGATTCATCGGCTCACCACCGAACTGCGCCGGTGTCGACGCCCGATACATCCCGGCACGCTTGAGCAGGGCAATGTAATCGGGCGGGACGAAGTGTTGCTTGTTGAACTCGTCGCGTCGGTCGCGCAGGACTTCGAGCGCATCGTCGAATGCACGGTCCCGTGCCGCGCCCACAGGCTCGGCCGCGATCCGTTCGGTGGTGCTGGGGATCGTCATGTCGTCTCCGTTCGCTCGTGTTCGCGCTGATGAACACGCTATGGACGAGGCGGCTACGGCGGTATCGGGGTTTTCTCCCGAGGTCATAAAGTAATTACCGATGGCGGTGGTGACGGACTGCGTTCCATGATGGACCGTCCTGTTCTCGGAGGTGCTGATCGATGTTCCCGACCCGACGCGACTTCCAGGCGATGGCGGAACACACTCGGACGGGCATTCTGATTCATGAGGCCGCGTCGAAGAACATTCTGTGGGCGAATCCTGCAGCGTGCCGGATGTTCGGATTCACGCTCGAAGAGCTGCGTCCGCTCAAGGCGCACCACATGAGCAGCCAGGAACGGCAGTACCGTCGAGCGCTCGGTGTTGCGTGGTTGCAGTCCGCCGTTGTTCACGGATCGAGCCGTCGGCAGTGGAAGTATCGGACCAAGGCCGGCGTCGATTTCCTCACCGATGCCACCGCGTCGCACATGCAGTTCCAAGATGGTCCGGTGGTGTTGGTCGAGTTCCGCAACATCTCCGAGGAGGTCGAGATCCAGCAGGAACTCAGCTGGGTGTCGCAGTCCTTGCAGCGGATCATGACACACACGTCGGCCGGAATTCTGGTGCTCGACGACGACAATTGCATAGAGGACATCTCTCCGCTCGCCGCGCGACTGTTCGATTCCACACCGGATCGGTTGACGGGGGTTCATCTCGAAGACCTGGGCCGGTGCGACCCAGCGCTGGACTCCGAACAGGTGGTGGCCAAACTCGCGTTCGGACACGGATCCGTCAAGATCACGCAGAAGATCACGAAGGCGGACGGGAGTATCACGTGGCTGGCCGGTGAGCTGGAGGACGTCGTGCACGACGGCATCGTCTCGCGAGTGCTGGCCTTCCGGGACGTCACCGAACGCGTCGAACTGGAACTGCGGCACGAGTACCAGGTGGCCAATCTCCAGTATTTGAGCCGCTACAACGCGATGGGCGACATGGCGATGATTCTGGCCCACGAGCTCGGGCAGCCCCTCGCGGCGTCGTCGAACTACTTGAGCGGACTGAAGGCGCGTGTCGCGGGAGGAACCCTCGACCGCGAGCAGCTCTCGTACGGATTGGATATGGCGGAGAGACAATTGAGCCGCGCCGCGGAGATCGTGGCGTCCGTCAAACGGTATGTGCGACGTATCGAATCGACAATGTCTGCACTGGATCTCAACGAGGTGGTCGACGAGAGCCTGTATTTCGTGCGGCTGCGTGCGGCCGAGCGCGGTATCCGCGTCGATGTGCATTCCGCGCCGGAATCCCTGCCGGTCCAGGGCGAGAGTGTGCTGATCGGACAGGTGATCATCAACCTGTGCTTCAACGCGATCGACGAGATCGTGCTGCCGAGCACTGAGGTCAAAGTACTGACGGTGAGCACTTCGCACGACGGGGAGTGGGCCTGTGTCTCGGTCGCGGACCGAGGTCGGGGGATGGAGACCGCACCCGAGAACCGCCTGGCGTCAGGAGTGTTCTCGGCGAAACAGGATGGGTCGGGGCTCGGGTTGATCCTGTCGGAACACATTGTCGAACGGCATGGCGGCGACATCCGGTTCCTCGCGAACGAACCGCGCGGCACCGAGGTGCGGTTGCGTCTGCCGATCACGAGAACGAGTCGGTGACTCATGTTCGGCTGCGGCCCGCACGGCCGGCCTCGCCCGTCCTGCGATGTCCTTCCCTGAGTCTGTGCTGACCTGACCGGATGGTGTTGTACTCGGCACCTGCCTGCCGAGTGGACGTTGCGGCGCGAGGAACCGCTTTACGACCCGGTAGCTAGATTGCTGGCATGCTTTCTTGTGGGTGACGTCAAGCAGTTCAACGTGTACTTGCCGGTCGATCTGATCAAGCAGGTCAAGCATCGCGCCATCGAGGATGAAATGTCCTTGTCCGCGTTGGTCACCGAGGCCCTGCGTGCCTACCTCGACACCCACGAGTAGTTCTCGTGTTCCTCCGGAAGGGAGAGAGAAATGGCAACCGACGGCATCGAGGCCGTGTTTCTGACGACCCACAACTGGGGCAAGTCGGCGAAGTTCTTCCAGGAGTTGGGTTTCACCCTGGAGTTCGAGACCGATCATGCGTCCGGGCAGCTCCGCGCGGGCGACGGTCCTTACATGTTCATCGCCGAGGTTCCCGAGACCGAGCAGCCACAGACTCGGCTCGTTCTGGGAGTGCCTGATGCTCATGCATTTCGTCCGGATCCCGTCGTCGAGGTGGTCACCCCGTTCGAGGACACCCACTTCGGAACTCGTGAGATGACGGTTCGTGATCCCGACGGACGTATCTGGAGCATCCAAGCTCCCGGCGCTGGGCGACACGGTGAGGCGGACCATCATGGCCGATGAGCAGATCGAGGCGCCGGAGAACACGGCCGAACGTGTCGCACTGTGGCGTGCGATGCACGTCCGGGTGGATTCACCGCCGCACGTACTCGAAGATGAGGTCGGCCTGCAGCTTCTTGCGCCTGACAACGACTGGTCGAGGCGCCCGGACATGGACCCGCAGACGACCGCCGGCTTCCGGGCGGCCATCGTTGCTCGCGCTCGATTCATCGAACTTCGGCGACGAGTCGACCGGGACCACCGTTGTGGTCGTCAGCGCCATCTACATGCTGCTCACGTCGTTGTTCATGGGCGTCGCTGATCTGCTCGGGTACTGGCTGCCGCGCGGAGGGAGCGTCAGGGGGACCGTTGCGTCGTCCGTCCTGCCAGCGGTCGCGCTGATCGCCCTCGCCGCCTGACCCCGGCCGAGGTGGTAGGAGTGTCCTACAACAGTGCAGGTCTGCCCGTCGCCGATTGGCCAGCGGTCCCGGCTCAGTGATCCGCGTGACGCGGTTTCAAACCGGTGTCACAGTGGGGGACACGCTCATCCAGAGCGGAATCTTTCCTCCGCCTCCTCGGCTTGCCACTACCTCATGACCCGCGGAAACCCGGAGAGCCTGGGGAAGGTTTGCCCGATTCTGCGCGAACCCTTCCCCTAAGCTGGAACGTGTTCTAGATTCTGGGGAAGGGGTTCGTCGGAGTGGAGGTATGCACAGTGGAGTTCAACCTTGCGGATGTTTTCGAGACAACCGCGTCTGCGGTACCGGATCGCATCGCACTCACGTACGAAGATCTGAATCTCACGTATGCGGAGCTGGACGCGGAAGCCAACCGTGCCGGACAGCTCTTCTCCCAGGCAGGCATTTCCAAGGACGATCACGTCGCGATATTCCTCAAGAACTGCGTCGAGCATGTCACCAGCATCCTCGGTCTCATCAAGATCCGCGCCGTACCGATCAACGTCAACTACCGCTACACACCCAGCGAACTCGAGTACATCTTCACCAACTCGGATTCGGTGGCGGTCGTCGTCGAACTTCCCGAGCATCAGCAGGTCCTTGCGTCATTGCTCGATGCTTGTCCGCTGATCCGCACGGTGTTCGTCGTCGGCGAGGTAGCGGAGGAGTTGAAGCAGGCCGCCGAGCAGCGCTCGGTTGCCGTGGTTTCCTTCGCTGATGCTCATGCTCTGCCCGCGACAGCGGAGTTCCCCGCGCGTTCGGGCGACGACCTGTATCTGCTGTACACGGGCGGAACCACCGGATACCCGAAGGGTGTCATGTGGCGGCACAACGATTTCTTCCGCAAGCCGCTCTCCGGCGGCAATCCCTATGGTGATGAGCCACGGAAGGATCTCGCCGAGGTCGCAGCGGGAGCGAAGGAGTTCCCGGGTCTTGCGTTCCTCATCGCGGCGCCCTTGATGCACGGTGCGGCTCTCTATTCGCTGTTCACGTTCTTCACGCTCGGCGCCCGGGTGGTCCTGAGGCGCGATTTCGATCCGAAGACGGTGGTCGAGGCTGTCGAGAAGGACAAGGTGCAGGTGATTCTCATCGTCGGCGACGGCATGGGGTTGCCCCTCGTCGACGAGATGGAACGGCGGAAGGACGACGCCGACCTCAGTTCGCTGTTCTCCATCACCTCCGGCGGTGCCATCTGGTCGACGAGCGTGCGCGACCGCATGCTTGCTGTGAAACCGGACCTGTTGCTGCGCGACAACTTCGGCGCTTCGGAAACCGGCAACGACGGCGCATTCGACGTCGACGAAGACGGAAACTTGCGAATGCCCCCGAGCCCCAACATGGTCCTCGTCGACGAAAGGCTCGAGCCGATTGCCCCGGGTTCCGACGACGTCGGCTACATCGCCCGTATCGGCAACGTGCCGCTGGGTTACTACAAGGACGAAGAAAAGACGGCCCGGACATTCCCGACACGTGCCGACGGTACGCGCTTGTCGATCCTCGGAGATATGGGTCGTGTGGAGGCCGACGGCACCATCGTCTTCCTCGGTCGCGGCTCGCAGTGCATCAACACCGGAGGCGAGAAGGTCTTCGCCGAAGAGGTCGAGTCGGCACTCCACTCACATCCGTCGGTCTCCGACGCTCTTGTCGTGCCCGTGCCGCACGAACGCATGGGGCAGGCAGTCGCGGCAGTCATCGCCACCTACCCGGAAGCTGGGGAACTGACCCTCGAAGAGGTGCAGGAACATTGCCGTAAATCGTTGGCGGGATACAAAATTCCTCGCTCGATCGTCGTGGTCGACGAGGTGAAGCGCACCCCCGCCGGCAAGGCCGACTACCGGTGGGCCACAGCTCGGGCTGCGCAGTAGGCGACGAACACAGCCTTACGACAGATGCACCTCTTCGGGAGGAGGGGTGCATCTGCGTAGGTGGTGCTCGATCGTCGCGGACGTGCTCAGGGCCGAGGGTTCCGGGTGCGACGCTCCGCCTCTGCGAGTGCGCGTCGGACAACGGCCGACAGTGCGACGAACGATTCCAGCTGGCTGGACCCAGAAGGCTTGACGTCGTCCAGTTCGGCTGCGATGGCTTCGCTCTCACTGCATAGTTCGGTAGCGAGGGCGCACTGATCGTTGAGCGACTTCAATTCTGCTACAGGCCAACTCGCATCGATGATCCGGTAGTCGCCGCGCTCCCTCAGTCGAACTCCGCGGGATGCAAGGGAGATTCGAAGAGCCTCGTTCACCTCGACGGAGCGGTCGGTGACCTCGATCCACCTCTGCATCGCGTCGAGCTTTGATCGCTCGCTACGCCGCTTGCCTGATCCGAACAATGACAGCTTCATTCGCGATTTCCCCCTTTTATCGACGTGAGTGTAGTCGCAATATCGTGATCTTGTAGCCGATTTGGAGAGGTACCCGACCGCCTTCGCGTTACAGGTTCGGCCGAGGGCGACGACGAGACCAGGCGTACACGGCGACCTCGTCGAACGGGGTGTTGTCATTCGGTACCGTCTCGTTTCATGACGAACTTGGATCACGGAGACCCTGGCGACGCCCCCACTGTGCCGCCGCCGTTGACGGAGGTCGTGAACGCGACCCGGCCCTCTGCCGCCGAGGAAGCGCGGACGGTCGCCGCGTCGACGAACACGGGTACTCTCGCAACCCTCACCAAGGAGGGCGACCCCTGGGCGTCGTTCGTGACGTACGGGCTCGTCGGAGGCTCACCGGTGTTGTGCGTGTCGCACATGGCCGAGCACGGACGCAATCTGGCGCGCGATCCACGCGCGAGCATCGCGATCGTGGCACCGGACCCGCAGTCCGACCCATTGGCCAGCACTCGAATCACCCTCGCCGGGTATGTCGAACGTCCGGAGGGTGAGGAGCTGACCGCCGCGCGCGAGGCGCATCTGGCTGCTGTGCCTGCGGCGCGCGTCTACATCGATTTCAGCGACTTCTCGCTCTGGGTTCTTCGGGTTCAGCGCGTGCGCTGGGTGGGCGGGTACGGACGGATGGATTCGGCCACCGCCGAGTCCTATGCCGAGGCGTTACCCGATCCTGTGACCCCGGCGGCCGGTCGCGCGATCGCGCATCTCAACGACGACCATGCTGATGCGCTGCTGGCGATGGCCCGAAAGCTCGGCGGATTCCCGGATGCCACCGAGGCCACGTGCGTCGGAGCCGACCGCTACGGTCTGGATCTGATTGTCACCACGCCGCGCGGTCGGGCACCGACCCGCGCCGGGTATATGTCACCGCTCGATTCTGCTGATGAGTTGCGTTCGGCCACAGTAGCTTTGACACGTGCGGCGCAGTCCTCGTAGGGGGTGCGATCATGGATGTCCGCCGACGCTTCGCCGACGCCCGCGTGGCCCGACTCGCCACAGCGGACGGGTCGGGCGTGCCGCACGTGATGCCGATCGTATTCGCTCTCGACGGCGACACGATCCACACCTGTGTCGACGACAAGCCGAAGACGACGCGGCAACTGCGACGCTTGGCCGACATTGCAGAGAATCCTCGGGTGAGCGTGCTCGTAGACCACTACGACGATGACTGGTCCCAGCTGTGGTGGGTTCGCGTCGACGGCATCGCCACTGTGCACGATGCCGATACGGACTCCGGGGCGGCCGGACTCGACGCGCTGGTCCGCAAGTACACGCAGTATCGGGTGCAGCGGCCGTCGGGGCCGGTGATCACCATCGACCGGCTGAGCTGGCGGTCGTGGTCGTCGTGAGCCGCGACGACGGGTCCCGATCGAGTGCGGTGGGTATACCTGTCACATGCGAATCGGAATCCTAGGCCTGTCGCGGGGCCTGCACATGGCCGGATTAGCACGCCGGATCGGCATCGAGGTGATCGCGGTCTGCGATGCCGACTCCGGACGTGTGTCCGACGCACGCGCAGAGTTTCCGGAGGCGCGGGCGACCGGGGATTGGACCGAATTGCTCGGTGCCGGTCTCGACGGCGTGGTGCTGGCCAACGACTTCGACGCGCACGCGGAATTGGCCATCGCGTTCCTGGATCACGGGATCCATGTGTTGTCGGAAACCGCGGCCTGCGCGTCCGAAGACGAGGGGCGCCGGCTCATCGCTGCAGCGGAGCGGTCCAGGGCGACCTATTCGTTCGCGGAGAACTATGTCTTCCATCCGCATACTCGGCTGCTTCGGGAGTCGGTGGATTCCGGTGAGCTGGGCGCACTCACGTTGGTGGAAGCCGACTATCTGCACAGCCTGTCGCCCCAGGACACAGCCGCTCTGATCGGCGACCCGACACATTGGCGTGGCCGTATACCGCCGACCGCGTACTGCACGCACACCGTCTCACCGCTACTCGACCTCACCGGAGCGTGGCCGGTGGAAGTCAGCGCCTTTTCCATCGGACCGGATGACGCTCGCCCCGCCGCCGTTGTTCTCGCCATAAGGCTCTCCGACGGCACCCTGGCCGTGGCCCGCCACGGTTTCCTCGCCGGCGAAACCGGAAGCCACTGGAGTTGGGTATCGGTGCGCGGTTCCCATGGCATGGCGGAGTCGGAGCGTGTCACAGGAGAAGACGCCTGGTCCGTGCGAGTACGTCTGGAGGGCTGGGCGCAGCCGGATGGGCTGGCGCGTGAGCAGATCCGCGTACCCGGCCCCTACGTTGCGGACGACGAATCCTTCGATCGCATGGCAGAAGGCACCGTCGTGGTGCTCGAAGGATTCCGTGCGACAGTGGAACACGGCACTGCACCGCTCATTCCGGTGCGTCGCGCCGTCGCGGCATCATTGGTCGGTGTGGCAGGTGCGGAATCACTCGTCATGGGTTCGCGGCCGGCGCCGGTTCCGGATGTCCGCCCGGAGTAGCCGAGGCAGCGAGCACGTGACGAGGGGCTCGTTCTCGGGCGAGGGAGGGGATTGCCTTCGACACAAGCCCGGTCATCCACGGCCGGGAGGACGTCGAGCCGTACTGTGAGTGCGATAAGTACGGTATCGGAGTAACAAACAGTTCGTCCGGTATGGCTACCAGCGTGGAGGCTGATCTTTCGGTGTTGTCGTTCGAGTCGACGGTGCCACGACGGTATGTGCATCGTCAGTCCGTATCGGAGGTTTTCCTCACTGATTGCGTCACCGGCCCGGAACCCGACCGGTTCGTTCTGGGCGCGCAGTGGCCGCGGGTGCATGGCTTCTACCGCGGCCGGGCCGGCCGGTACGACCCGATGCTCCTCGCGGAGACCCTGCGGCAAAGCGTGATCTACCTGGCACACACTCGCTATCGCGTCTCGCTCGGTCAGCGATTCGTGATGCAGACGATCGAGATCACCGCTGAACCCGATCGGCTCGAGATCGGTGCGGGGGCAGCCGAGGTCGCGGTCACTGTTGTGGTGTCGAATGTCCGGCGACGAGGCTCGCACGTCACCGGTCTCAGCGCTGCCCTGACGTTCGAGGTCGCGGGCCGCCGAGTCGGATCGGGCCACGGCCGTGCTTCGGTGCTCACCCCGGTCGAGTACGACAACGCTCGATGGGGTGAGAGCGGGCCGCGGGCGATCGGATCCGTGCCCGACGGCGTGCCCCTCGACGCGGCCGCGGTGGGCATGATGGTCGACGGGGATGTCGTCATCGGGGCAACGGCACGACGCGGGCGATGGCAGGTGCTGCCCGACCTGTCCCACCCGGTGCTGTTCGACCATCCGTCCGATCATCTCCCCGGCATGCTCATGTTCGAAGCTGCGCGTCAGGCGTCGCGAGCGGAGCTCGGGCTTCCGGATGCGGATCTGGTGTCGATGAGCGTGCAGTTCCAGCGGTTCGTGGAACTCGACCGTCGAGCCGAGGTGGTCGTCTCGTGCGTCGACGATGAGCCTGGGCGCGCGCATGTCGTATTCGAACAGCATGGAACGTCGATGGCCTCGGCGACGCTGACGTTGGCTTCTGCAGCCGATGTACGTTCGGGGCGCGGAACCCGGTCCGGTGTATAGACGCGGGTCAGGCCATCGCTGGGTCGTGGACCCAACGAGCGCCTCGAATCTTCTCGCTGTCGAGTCGGCGCTCGGGTACCACGATGCCCGGCAGCAGAAATTGCCACATCTGGTCGATGCGCTGTTCGAGATCGGTGCGCCGATCGAGCACGTTCGAGACCATCTGGACGCCGGTGAATGCGGAGATCACAAAGCGAGCCAGCACCGGTGGCTCGATCGTGGGAAGGATATCTTCCTGGGCGATCGCTTCCTCGACGAGAACTCGGCAGGCTTCGATCCAGTCCTGGTACGGCCCGGGCTCGCCGGGTGCGGCGCTCGCACTGAATTCGAGGGTCAGCCGGATTCCCGCCCGCACGATCGGATCCTCGACGATCTGTCGGCCCATTTCGTGGCAAAGCATGACGATCTGTTCGAGGGCCGAGGCGTTGGTGGCGGAGATGGCTTCCACCGAGGCGATGGAGATGGTGTGTTGCCGATCCATGACCGCCTGCGCCAGGTCGTCCTTCGACTTGAAGTGGAAGTACAGGGCGCCTTTGGTGAGCCCACTGCTCGCTTCCACGATCTCCCCGAGGCTGGCACCCTCGAACCCCAGTCGATCGAATGTCGCCGCGGCTGCGACGACGATCTGCTGCCGCGTAGCTACCGCGCGGGCTTGTCTGACCACACCCCGTGTCCTTCTCTCGAAAACATCCCGAAAGGCGAGTCGTGACGAACTCCGACAATCGGCCTCCCCCGAAACGCACGGTACCAGCCGACCCTGAGGAAACCGCAGACCGTGCATCGACCCAGGAACCGGCACTGCATGTCGCGGTGGTGGGTGCCAGCGGTTTCCTCGGTGGGGCAGTGCTCGACGTGCTGCTGACCCGGGGTGTCAGGTGCACTGCGATTGCGCGCCGTCCACCGGCGCCCGTAGGACCATCAATGACGGGGGTGGCCGCCGATCTGGATGATCCGGCATCGCTCACCGCTGCGCTTGCCGGAGTCGACGTGATCGTGCACGCCGCGTCCTACACCGGCTCCGACGAGGCCCAGTACGAGCAGATCAACGTTCTTGGCACCCGGAACCTGGTGGCTGCCGCTGCGGCGCAGGGCATCGATCGAATCTTCTATCTCAGCACGATCGGCGTCTACGGTCCGGGGCCGCATCGGAACGTCGGTGAGGGGGAATTGGAACCCAACCCGGTCACGGCGCTGAGTGCCAGCCGTCTTGCCGCCGAGAATCTTGTGCGCGACCACGGCGGGCTCGTGTTGCGTCCCGGGTTCGTTCACGGACCGGGGGACCGGTGGTTCCTGCCCGGGCTTGCTCATATCGTGTCGACGCTCGGAGTCTGGATCGACAACGGTGTCGCCAGGCAGTCGGTGATCTCGCGCCACGACGTGGGCCGGCTCACCACCGCTCTTGCGGTTCGTCCGCTTCCCGACGCGATGCGCGGGGGCATGCTCCACGTCGCCGATCGGATTCCCGCGAGCGTCCATGATCTCGTCCACGTCGCTGCCGCCCAAGGGCTGCTCACTCCACCGACTGAGTCCGTGAGCTACGAACAGGCGCTGCACGTGGGGCTGGAGCGCGGATTGTCAGCGCGTCACATCGACCTGATCGGACACGATCACCACTACGCCAGCACTCGAATCTGGGCAGATACCGAGCTGGCAACCGATCCCTGATCGATGGATCATGCCGGGTGCTGTTCACCAGTGTTTCCACTGGCAGTGACCGTGTCCGGGTACTTTCGTCCGACGGGATGCAGGTGTCGCCGGAAATGCGGTAGACTGCACCCACCGAGCAATACCGGTCGATTGGTATTGTTTGCCGGGGAGGGCATCGATACAAGTGATTGCGAAAGCATTTCGACGTATCGGCGGGTGATAGATCGACGGCTGTGACGGGACGAAGACGGTGAGGTCTGCACCGGGGGGTCCTCATCGTTCTGACCCGAGGGGTTCCGTCGGCGTATGGCGCCGACGGAACCCTGGTCGTCCGCGCACTCGGGGGGAGTGTGCGCGAACTGTGCCCCCGTTCGGGGAGGGGCGGGGGCACAGAACAGACTATGTGAGTTTGCGGTTGCGTGCATTGCCGGGCTTACCCCGACGCGTCATCTTGGCGAGAATCCGCGATGGCACTCGTGCTTCGGAGTGGGATTTCGAGTGTCCGGATCGTTGCCGATGGTCCTACGTTGCGCCGGGTCTCCTGCAAGATCATGAGGGCTCACATCCCTTGACCATCAGGAACTTTCATGCGATCGATAATCCGCGACACTCTGGTCACCATGGCAGTTGTCCCGCTGGCCGCAGCGGCCGATGCCGACGAGCGGAGTTCGGGTGCAGGGGTGAGTGACAGGCAAGTGTCCGAGACTCAGAATCCGGGAATCGAGGGCAGTTCCGGCAAGGGAAGCGTCGGCGGTGGAGGGAGCGTCGGAAGCTGGATCTCGGGCAGGCCGGGAATGAGCGGCGAGGGTTCGGGCGCGTCCGGTGTGGCGGGCGGCGCAGCACTCTCACTCTCCGTCTCGGCGGTGGGCGCCTGAGCCGGGACCTGGGTCTGCGGCTGGTAGGTGATGGGCTCCTGGGCCTGTGCCGGAACCACAGGCGGTACGACGCTCGCCGCCGGGGCGGTTTCAGGGGTCGGGATCATCTCCGAGGTCGGCGCGGGTTGTGGCGGTGCTACTTGCCGCGCGGCCGGTGGCTGCGTGTCCTGCTGAGTGACTGCGGGTTGTACGTCGCCCTCCGAGTCTTGCAGCACGACGGTGCCGAGCCCGATCGCAGCTGCGAGAGCGACGACACCGCCGGCAAGCGCGAAGGTGCGACGTTTCGGCGCAGGCGGTGGCGGTGGCGTCTCATGGGTGACCACAGCGGCGACGTTGCCGGGTTCGTTGCTCGGTGCGGGCAGCGCGGTCGGCAGCACCTCGGTGTGCGACAGTGTGTGGTCGGCGAACTCGACCGCTGCGGGATGAGCCAGCAGCGCCGCGCCCTCTGCCGCTACCAACTCGGGTTGTTCGGGCACGATCACCGGCAGGTCCAGCCACGACTCCATCACCGAGGCGATCAGCGGGATGTTCGCACCACCGCCGATCAGCACTGCAGCATCGGGGGTGCGTCCCGAGCGTTGGATGACCTCGCGGGTGAGGCGGGCAGACGTCTTCACAGCACCGTCTATGAGCGAATCGAAGCTGTCCTGAGAGAGCAGTAACAGGCCGCCCTCGCCCGCTATGCACACTGCACCCTTGGTGGACAGTTGCTCCTTCGCGTCACGACACCTTGCGGTGAGGGCGAGCTGGGCTGCCAGATCGGCAGGCCGCTCGAAGCGTTGCTGGTGGAGCTGGTCGTCGAGGACGAGCCGGTCGACGAGGTTACCGCTGATCTGATCCGAACGCGTGGTGCTCAGTACCTTTCCGGTGCTTCGGTCGACGACGGTGACGGTGAGGCCGGAGCTGCCGAGATCGTAGAACACCAGCGTCTCGTTCTCACCGAGCTGTCCGGACATCTCCAGCATCTGGAGCGCGGCCGTCACCTCGGGGACCAACTGGAAGTGGCCGATCTCGAGCCGGGTCATCGCGGCGTGGACGGCACCGGCCTGCGCGTCGTTCTGGTACGCGACTCCGATGGCCTCTACCTGCTCGATCTCCCTGGTTTCGGCAAGCATCCACTCGATGGAATCGCCGGCCGGTTCCCCGGGGCGTTCTAAAGTTGCAGTGATGGGGCGTGATCGGAAGATCGAACCCTCGGGCGTCTCGGCATCACGGCTTGCGAAGCGCACAGCGCTGGCCCCCATCGAGACACCGAGAACTGAAGTCATGAAGCCGACTATAACGGTCTGATCACGGGAGCGCGCACGAAGCGGGGCGGGTCGGCCGGGACTCCCTGGCGACGGCGATCCGGGAATGTCGGTGTGCCAGCATCAAACACGGGCAAAAAGGTCATTACGGACTATATGCCCTATGTGGATGTTGAAGTGAGGCGCAGTGGCTCAGTGCGCCGCACCCAACTCGACGAGTGGCACGCCGGTGATGATCAGACCGATTCCGGCACCCACGATGGGGCTGAGCTTGTCCTTGAACAGAATTCGACCCGCCAGCACGGCGCTGTTCATCGCTTCAGTGAGAGCGTAGCGGCAACTTGCTCCCCGATTCTCGGTGAGGGGGCGGTTATGTGCGAATTGCTCGGCGACATCGCACACAACCGCCCCTTCGGCAGCTACGAGAAAACCTGAAAGCGACTGATGTCAAGACCATTTCATGAGAAGCAGGGATTCTCTTGTGGTCAGGATCTGACAGTGCGCCTGCCGATCCGTTCGTGTTGGTGATGTGATTCGGGATACGATAAGGTCCGTTATGCTGCTTGGGGGCCGGGGTTGCAGCTCGCTTCGGTGCTGGTGTGGCGCGCTGCTGTCCGGATGCGATAAGTCGGGGCGCGCTGTACGCGAGGATTCGAATGTCGCACGAGTTACACCACTTCAGCATGGGGATCTGGGTGTTCTTCCAGGTCTATGCCACCTCTGTTGTGGGTTCTTATGTCGGGTTGACCTGTGTTCGGCAGGCAGCGAAGGACCCCACCCGTTCGGGCAAGTTGCGATGGCTGGCGATGGGAGCATTGGCCATCGGCGGGATCGGAGTCTGGCTGACGCACTTCATCGGCATGATGGGTTTTGCGGTACCCGGTTCGGTCATCCGCTACGACCTGGGTCTGACGGTGTTCTCGGTCGTACTCGCCGTCGGGGCGACGTTCTTCGGTCTCTGGCTCATGTATCGGCCGTTCACTTCGAAGTGGCGGATGCTGCATATCGCACCGCTGGCGGTCGGTGGACTGGTCATGGGTCTGGCAGTGAGCGCAATGCACTACAGCGGGATGGCTGCTATCCGGATCCAAGGCGTACTCGGACACAATTCGGGCTTCGTCGTTGCATCCGTGATCATCGGAATCGTCGCGTCCGTCGCAGCGCTGTGGCTCTCGGCACACGCCGAACGGATAGTCGTACGTATAGCGGCAGCGCTGATCATGGCCTGCGCGGTGGTGGCGTTGCACTACACAGGCATGGCTGGGGTACATGCCACCGTCGATCCGTCGGCTGCGAAACCTGAGGGCCTGAGCGTGTTGTCGCTGCTGTTCCCCGGCTTCGTGCTCGGCATGATCGCGCTGGCTCTGCCGATCACGCTGCTGCTGGTGACGTCCAGCCGCGAGGAGCGTGCGCGTGAGGACGCAATCGCGCATTGGAATAGTCCGGCCGACGCAGTGGGACGCTGACCTTCGAGCGAGTGACGGATGGGGCACTGCAACGACCGAGCGGCGTGCCCCGTCCGCACCATCGGCCGTCCGTCGTGCAACAGAAATGCGCCGCCGATAGTCGTCACTCCGCGAGATAACGCAGCATCACCACGGTTTCGAAATGTCTCGTCTCGGCCAGTCGGAGCGGGAGGCGCTTGTCCAGCGCGGGAAACATCGGTGTGCCGCCACCGAGAACCATGGGTGAAACGAACAGCTGATACTCGTCGATCAGTCCGTGCGGAATCAATGAGGCTGCGAGGTTCGCGCCGCCGACTTCCATGACGCCGTCGCCTTCGGACTTGAGCCTGCGGACCTCTTCGACCGCGTTCTCACTGACCAGGGTGCTGTTCCAGTGGACCTCGGTGAGTGTCCGCGAGAAGACCACCTTGGGTGTCCGGGTCCAGAGTTCGCCGAACTCCCGCTCGATGGGCGATGCGTCGTCGGGGACGTATGGCCAGTACTCCGCCATCAGCTCGTACATCCGACGGCCGTGCAACGAAATCTCCAGGCTGCGAAACCTGTCGTTGTGGAACTGGTGCAGCTCCTCGTCGGGTTCGGTCCAGTCGATGTTGCCGTCGCGGTCGTTGATGTAGCCGTCCAGGGAGACGCCGAAGTCGTAGATCAGTTTCCTCATGGCGGGATAGACCTCCCATGTGTTCGAAATTCATCGGTGCCTGGTCTGCCACTCGAACATGCCAGGTGTAACACCGAAATGAAGGGGAATACCTCCTTCATGAAATCGAATCGACGAGATGCCGACCCCGCGTCGAGACTGGGCGGCCATCTGCTTGCATTGGCCGGCGACCGTGACCGCGCCGCTCTCTCCGACACGGTGTCCTCGTTGGTCCACGGAGACAGTCTCAGCGAACGAGACAGTTACGGCGCAGTCCTCGAATGGACGGTCACAGCCATAGCCGGCGTGATCGCCGACAAAATGGGCCCGATCGCCTCAGGGACAGTTGCCGACAAGGTGTTGATGCTGCGGACCCCTGAGGGAGAGCACTTGACGATCGAGGAGCTCCCATCCCCTGCATGTCATGTATGGGGAGCGATCGCCGACTACCTCGGCGGAGACGCCTTGCGCGGACACAGGCGACTTCGGCCCGTTGTATATGTGTCCGATCCGGAGAAACGAATTCACGCGCTGACCGAGGCGGTGGACTTGCTCGACTATCTCCTTGATCTGCCTGCGCGCGACGAACCGGACGCACTCACCGAATAGGTTCTGCGGCCTTGCTGAAAGACTCCAGGGCCGAGTGAAATGCGCGCGGCTGCGGAACCCACTGAACGGGCATCCGGCAAATCCCTCCCGAACGTCTTCCGCTCGCGTGTCGGTGGGTGACGCTATCGTCCCGGTAGAACTGCGACGAGGGGAATTCGAGCGTGTGTGGACGGTATGCAAGCACCAGCACCCGCGATGATCTGGTCTCGGTCTACGACGTGGTCGAGGCGGTCGGGGAAGAATTACCGCCGTCCTACAATATCGCCCCGACGCAGCATGTGAACGTCGTGTTCGAACGCGCGCCGCGCGGCAAGCCGGATGCTGAACCGAAGAGAATAGTCTCGTCGGAGGTCAAATGGGGTTTGGTCCCCTCGTGGGCAAAAGACCCGAAGATCGGATCACGGATGATCAATGCGCGTTCGGAGACGATCACGAGCAAGCCCGCCTTCAAGGCGGCCGCGGCCCGACGTCGCTGCGTGTTGCCTGCCGACGGTTACTTCGAGTGGATGAAGGACGAGAACGGAAAGAAGACCCCGTTCTTCCTGCACGCCGACGGACCGATTTCGATGGCCGGCCTCTACGAGCTGTGGCCGAACCCTGATCTACCCGAAGACGATCCGGAGCGCTGGTTGTGGACGTGCGCGGTGCTGACCAGGCCGGCCACCGATGCGGCAGGCCAGATCCACGACCGCTCGCCGGTGCTCCTGCCGGACACATTCGTCGGTCCGTGGCTCGATCCGGCACTCACCGATCGCGACGACGTCGACGCGTTACTGAACTCGATTCCCGAACCACATCTCGATCTGTACGAGGTGAGCTCCGCCGTCAACTCTCCTCGCAACAACACACCCGAGTTGCTGCATCCCGTGCACCGTTGAGCGATGCTTGCCCCCGATGATGAGGCGCTATGCGAGATTCACGCCGTAAGGGTCGGTGACGAAAATATCCGGTCGCCGCGATAGACCGACCGCGTGAGCTGATCAGCCGACGGTGTTCTTGCGGGGACGTCCGCGACGCGCCGGTTTGGCCGGGGGAGTCGTGGGTTCGGCTTCCGCCTCGGTTTCGGATTCTTCGGAGGGGTCGTCGCGCCAGCTGATCTCGATCTCAATCTCTGTTTCGTTGCCGTCGACCTCGATTTCGAGTTCCCACCGCACCCGGTCGGAGACGACGATCTCGATCGAGTCGTCCCCCGCCTCGAGTGCGACCTCGCGACCGCGCGCGAGCGCGTGTCCGAGTGCTATGAGCTTTTCCGACACTTCCTCTCGCGAGAGGTCGGATTTCCTCTTGAATTCCAGTTTCGGCACGACGACTCCTGACCTCGGCGCAGTGGTATCAACCGTAGCCCTCGAAGTGCGGCTTTCCGGGCCGAACCGAAATATGGGCAGCGACGACCTTCCGGTTCTCCAGCTCCGGCGCTCATGCACGTGAAGCGCTCGTTGATTGTGGGTCGGACGCACTGAAGTTGTTCTGTTCCAATGTATTCCGTCTCGTACTGGCGGTGGGCTCCTCAGTGGGTCGCCGGGGCGAGCGAGGGTGATAGCGGACGTCGCGTGCGTGTGATCCGAGGTGCGGCACCGCCTGCCTATGAAGTTGGACGTTTGTCCGAATCGTGCATGTCCGCGACCCTTTTCGACGAAGTCGGGCGTACGTGGCACCGCGACGACGTCGGCCTGGCTGCCCGACTGAGCGAGCTTTGGAAGAGATTTACCTTCCATTGGTAACGATCTTGGCTTTCGATGGGATGTACCTGTTGGCGATTCCGAACCACAGGAATCGTGGTAAGAGCGACCGTGAAGCCTGGAGATGGCGCGATCACCTGTGCACATATGCGAGGGGCATGTGTGTGCAAGCCGCTGCAGTCTCCGGGCTTCACGGCGTGCCGAGAAAAACGCCCCCACCCTCGTGCTGGTGCGACAGTGGGGGCGTTCGTCGGGCGGCCCGAAGTCGGGGGATCCGGGCCGCGCTGCGGCCCGCTGTCGGGGAGGATTCGGGCCGCACGAGCGACCCGATGTCGGGGGGGAATCGGGTCGCTGTTGAAGGCTATCGCTGTCCCGGCTGCGGGGTCGGCCGATTCGGGGTGAAGGAACGGGTGAAATCGGATCCCCTGCTGTGACGATGGACTCACTATACGACACAGATTGGATCAGGCGTGTCACTGCACACATTCATGATCACGGGGAATGGTCGGACTCGGGCTGCGGTGTGCTCGTGTCGGTCTCGAGTAGTCGTAGCTTGCGTGCGGTAGCCAATGCTTCTGCCTTCGAATGCGCGCCGAGTTTCCGGTAGAGGCTGCGCATCTGTGATTTGACAGTATTGGCCGACACGAACTGTTCGTCGGCGATCTGCTGCTGCGACAAGCCGCGCGCCATACAGGACAGCACCGAGTGCTCGCGGGCAGTCAATTGGACGTGGTGAACCGTCTCGGGGAACACCGACCTGTCGATATCGAGGGTGGGCGCGATGCCGGTGGCGTCGGCCAGCGCACGCCGCAAGCGCAGCGAGACGGTGGTGAACGGGCGATAGCAGTCCGACTGTTCCGCGAGCGCACACGCGGTGCGCCAGCAGTCCGCCGCGACCTCCACGTCTCCCAGTTTGTGATGGGCGGCTGCTCGGATGAGAAGACCCTCGATGTGTTCACGCGGTGAGCCAGCTTCCGACGACAGCGACCGCGTGACGATCTCGAGTGTCTCGTCGGGGCAGCCGGTGTAGAGCGCCACGCGAGCGGAAGCAAGTACCAGAAGTGGGTGATTCAGGACCGCATCGGCGACGGTGGTGGCAGCGAGGTTGCCCTGTCCGAGTGCCAAGTGCAGATCGACCCGCGCCGCAGTGATCAGCACAGTAGCGAACGAACTCGGTGAACACTGGACGCGTCGCTCAGCGGCGAGGCGTTGCAGCTGCATCAGTCCGGCATACGCGCCGTCGTGCAACAACGCGCACTGGGCCTGCACGTAAGCGATGTATGCCCAGAGTTCCTCGCGGTGGCTCGGTTCACCGAGCGTGTCGAGCGCCGTGGTGGCTGTGGCCAAGTCGAGCCGATCCAACGAGGTCAATGCGGTGGCGAGCGAACCGCCCATCCGCACCATCGGAGCCAGCGCTTCCCCACCGTCGCCGAAGTCGACTTCACGGGCGAGCCATGCGTGGGCGCGGGGAGCGTGCCCGGTCATCGCCCATAGCAACGCCAGGTTGCCTGCGGAATTACGAGCAGCGAAGTCGATGCCCTCGGCCACGGCACCGCGGTAGGCCGACATGAACTCGGAAATGGCGTCGAAGTCGGCGCCCGCCAGTTGGAAGGTGAGAGCCCACTGCAGGCGCAGAACGGGAAGTTGTGCATGGACGAGCTCTGGTTGCTGGTCGAGTGCGGCAGTGGCCAGCGTGACGATCCGCCGCGTCAGATTCACTGCGTCGCGGTAGCGTCCTGCGACACGCAGCCCGATGGACTGCACCGTGGCGACATGAATGCTCGAGGTCACTGTCGGCGAGTCGGCGAGGTCGAGCAATTCGGTATCGCTGGCAGGGAGCGACGGTCCGAGTATCGGGGCTTGCGCCAGTAGTCCCACGAAAACCGACTTGCCGGCTTTCACACTCGGTCGATCCTGCAGGTACTGCTCGGGCACGCTGTCGAGGATCTCCCGCAGCTGGTCGATATTTCCGATGACCATCGTCACCCAGTGCTGTTCGCAGATGTCCAATGCCAACGGCCAATCGCCGGCATCGGCGGCGTAACGGGCCGCAGATGCCGGATCGTTGTTGCTCAGCGCGCGCCGGGCCAGAAGCGTCAACACAGATTCGAGATGTTCCGGATCGGCCTTTCGCGCCAGGTCGAGCAGGGCCTGACGCACCAACACCGGAAAGCGCCAGTATCGGTGCTGGTCGGATGATTCTGCCGGAACCAGCAGTCCCGCACGGTAGGTGTCGGTGAGGATCTCGCTCACCGACTGCGCAGTGGGAAGCAACTCCTGGGCGAGAGGCTCACTCAAGGTGCGCGCCGGCGCCAGCGTCCGGGCAAGTTCACGCTCGAGGTCGGCGCCGAGGGTCCCCAGCATGCTGTCGAGGTCTGCCGCGACCATGCCGATCAGTTCGGCAGCGGGACGTCCGTGCGCGTCGACCACAGGTCCGGAGTAACGGCCCGCCATGTCGACGGTCTTGCTCACCCATCGGGGAATGCCGTCGCATACTGCATGGATCCTTCGTCCCATGATCTTCGGTTGTGCCAGACCGGCCGACCGGCACAGATCCACCACCTCGGCCTCGGTGAACAGCAAGTCCTCTGCAGACACCTGGGTGTCGACGATCCCGCCGAGGACTTCGGACCACGGGGAGGCGGGCGCCACCGTCACCAGGATGGTCGGACGCGGCGAGACCCGAGCCAAGCGGGAGAGGCATTCGGCGACTTCCGATACCGGACCTGAAAACGTGTCGGGGCGTTCCAGCACGAGCACGCACTCCTCGCGGAGGGCGCCGAACAGTTCGACGAAGGTGTCTGCCGCATCCGAGCTTCGGGGGCCGGGGTGGCGAGGAAAGGAGCGCGGTGCAATTCCGGCGGTATGAACCGCGTCGAGCACCGCACTCCAGTATCGATCGTGATCATAGGGTGTCGACGGAGGCGGTACCCAGGTGGTCGGTGGCGTTCCACTGTGGTTGTGTTGCAACCATGTCGTAAGCAACGTGCGTACACCGAAGCCGGCGGGCGCGCACACCATAGTCAGCGCCGAAGGGCGGGACAATATTTCGAAGAGTCGAGGGCGAACCAACGTAGGCACCGTCGACCGACTTCGATTCGTACTGTCCATTCAGTGCGCCCTCCCGTTGCGCTTTTGTCCGGTTGCCGCGGTGCAGTTGTCAGCGAGCACCGAGAAAAACCGGGACAACTGTCATTGCACACCACCCCACCCCGGCGATTCGTCATTCACCCTTGGTTTCACCCTCGAGGTGACGCGGCGTCGTCGTGACGCTGTGTAGAAAGAGCTCCACCTCGTACAGCGAATGCGGCCCATGCCGAGGCAGGGTCGCACGTGCGCCGCCGTCCCCTCGGTGGGGCGTGGGAACGCAGATGGATCATAGAGTGTCACATGATCACAAGGGGCTTAATTCCCACGTGTAACAAACGAAAGACCTGGACCGATGTCTTGGACGGTTGCGGTGCATGCCTTTGCCATGTGCCTCGACCCCCTGCCCGCCCGGGCAGGGCCACACACCAAAAGGAGTTCTCCATGATTCTCGGATCGCTCGGCGCTACCCTTTTCGCTCTGCTCGCGGGTCTCGGCATCCTGCTCTGATCGCAGGCCGATGGTGCGCCCCGTCCGATCCGGGGCGGGCGCACCGCTGTGCCGCGGCAAGGTACTCAGGCGACGGCATCCGTGCTGACGCCCGCACGAAATGAAGGAGGACAGCGTCGTGACTGTCCGATATGGTGATCGGCACTCTGCGGTAGCAGGTCCGTCGAGCGGCAATCGTGCCGCATCCGGACCCCGGATCCCGGGGTGGTATCCCGACCCGTCCTACAACCGGATCGAACGATGGTGGAACGGCCACGACTGGACCCGGGCCGAACGGCTCCGTCGCTCGGATTTGCAGTCCGACGCCGACGGCGCTTCGGCCGACGCACGTCGGTCGCTTTCCGCCGACGCCAAGCGTGCACTCGTCATCACCGCGGTCGCAGCCCTATCGTTCGCGGCGTGGGGTGTCGCGACAGCAGAAGCCGCGCCCACTGTGCCGCAATCGTCGATTTCGGGGTCCGGCGCAGCTCGCTAGGAACTCGGCCGTTCATTCCGTCGGTTGTCGACGCCACCATCGCCGACGAGGACGAAAGCGGGTCGACCGAGACATGTCGACCGAGACATATTGGTCGCGAATCCTACTCGCGCACACGCCAGCCGCCCGCTGCCGCAATTGCCGTTGTGGGAAGCTGGGCCAGTCGCTGGAAGAGTGTTCCGGCGGCGACCGGTTGCCGCGACAGGTTGTCGGTGCACACGCTGTATCGGATACTGCTCGATATGAACCGCCGAGTGGGAGGCCGCTGAGCACTGTGGACATGGTGATTGCCCGCAACCCGGACCCGGCCTCACGGTTGCCGTTTCTGCTGCGACTCCCGCTTGCGGGCGGGCTGGTGTTCCGCACTTCCGACACCTGGCCGCGCACCAAAGCGCTGTTCTGCTATCCGGTTTCGACCGATGAGTGGCCCGGCACCCCCGAGATCGTCGAGCAGGTGGCGCTGCGTTCCTGTGTGCGCCGCGGGGCCGCGATCGACGTGGTGCTGGATCGGGGACGAGAGAACCGGTCCCAGATCGTATTCACCAAAGCCCGCGGCCGTGACGCTGTGTTCTGGCAGTCGCCGCGCACCAGGAAACAGGCGCGTCCGAACGTGCGCACCCCGGTCGCTCGGGCCGCAGGAGTCCCCGACCTGACGATCGTCGTCGATTCCCACGAGCGCTACGCATACAAATTCACCGGGCAGCAGGCCGTCACGGTGACGCGGGCGCTGCCGTGCGGCGACTACGGGCTTGTCGTCGACGACAAGCTGGTGGCCTCGGTCGAACGCAAGTCGTTGGCCGATCTGGTGGGCAGTCTGACCAGCGGGAAGCTGCGTTTCGCGATGGCCGAACTGGCAGCACTTCCGCGCGCCTCAGTGGTGGTGGAAGACCGCTACTCGGCCGTGTTCAAGTACGAACGGGTCCGGCCCGCGGTGATCGCTGACGGCCTTGCCGAACTGCAGGTCCGCTACCCGAGTGTGCCGATCGTGTTCTGTGAGACCCGGCAGCTCGCCGAGGAGTGGACCTACCGGTACCTCGCTGCCGCACACGAGTGGGCGGGCATCGAAGACGCTGCGCGCGAGCGCATCACACCGAAGCAGAACGACGCTGCCGCAGAACCGTCCACCGCACAGGTGCGCGCGTGGGCTCGCGGGGAAGGCTTCGATGTGCCGGATCGTGGTCGGCTCCGCCCCGAGGTGTGGGCTGCCTGGCGTTCCGCTCACGAGTAGGTTGCTCGTCCACGGGGCATCTCCTCGATCTCGACAACCGACCACACCGACACTTGCCGACAGTGATTGCCGGTCGAGGTCAGTTCGATCCGGGAGTGGGTTGAGTCTGCAGTGTGTGGACGACCGCGGTGAGCAGTGCGTCGCCGGCGCGTACTTCGTCATCGAGCGCGTTGGCCACTGCAGTCGCTTCGGCAGTGAGGATGGCAGCGTCGGAGTCTCCGAGGCTCGAGACGATGCGGTCGTAGACGCCGCCACTTTCACGGGCGACATGCGCGATGCGTTCGTGCGCGCAGCCCGGCGTGCAGACCTGGGGAGGCGAGCCTTCGATCAGGCCGAGTGCCTTCCGGAACTTGCCGTCCTCCCAGTAGTGGGGCGAGGTCCTGAGCCATTCAATCAGCAGATGGTGATCGGGGATGCTCGCGTCGCAGCCGTCGAGCGGTTCGGTGGCCGGGATGTCGGTGGGGGCTCCGGCGAGTGCTCCGGTGATATCGCTGAGGGTCGCGCTCATCGGGTCGAGGCCGAGGATTGTGCGGAACACGATGCCGGTGGCCGACGAGAGCGGGAGATTTCGTTCCTCTTCGCTGAACGGTTGGGAGAGCACACGCGGATTGTCGGTAGCGCCCTGAATCCAGCGTTCGAACTGTTTCAACCCGTAGGTGTTCGCATCGGTTCCCGGCATGCCGGCGGTGCGATGAAAGGCGCCGGCCGCATCGCGGGTGGCTCCCCAGGCCATCCGGTCCAGATGCCCGATCGGGAACAGCTCTGCGCCGCGCGCTGTGACAGCACGCAGTTCTTCCACTTGGGTATCGGTGAGCTCCGGCAGGTTGTGCTCGCTGAGCATGCGAATGAAGTATCGGCCCGATTCCTCGGCGACGAGATGCTGTGCGAGCTCAACCAGCTCGGTGTGGTCGGACGACGACATACGATCCGGGTCCAGTTGTGCGAGAAGGAGATCGACGAAGTGTGCGAGTCGGCCCTCGACGGGTTCTTCGCCGGGAACGAAGAACCGCGCGCGGTTGGTGTAGAAACCTTCGCCGAGAACGGTGCCGCTGTCCCACGTGAACGAACTCGTCGGTGAGGTCGGATGGACCTGGAGCAGCCCTCCGTCCCAGGCCGCGATGAAGAGGTCCTTGCTGAGTGATGCGTTCGGGGCGATCGTCTGATCGTTGATCTCGATGGGATAGATCAACCCGTCCGTGTCGCCGACCGCGTGGATCACCGACAGCGCTCCGAGCTTCGCCGGGAGCGAAGCGTCGGTGAGCAGCTGCTCCGGGTCGACGGACGCCACCGGATACTGCTCAGCGATCACTTCGCGGCGCGCTTGTTCGACGGCTACGTGCCCTTGCGTCTCGATCGCGCGTCGGGCGCTGGCCGTGAGCGCGCGTGGATTGAGAATCCCGGCTGCCTGATCGTCGACACGGGTATTGCATCGTCGGCACTCGACGGCCTTCCCGACGAGGGCGTCGGACAGTGCTTGCCTCGACGTCAAAACCAGCTCACCGTTGCAGGAAGCACACCAGTAGCCGAGGAGCGTTGCGGCGACGGCAGCGGCGGCTGCATAGTGTGCTCCACCCGACCACATCTTGTAGGGGAGTGCCCCGACGTTGTGCTCCCATACGGGCTCGCCGGTCTCCGGGTCGAGTCCGTCCAGCCGCCAATACGCGATTCCTACGTCCTGAAGTGCCGTGGGAGCGTAGGCGTTGATTTCGAGTCGGATGTTGGGATCGGCGGGCGGGACGGCGTAAGGCATGCCGGATTGTAACGGCACTCTCGGCCGATGCGGTATGTCGGAATCCCATTCGACATCGGCCTCCGGTAGCTACTCGACGCGGGCGCGAATCCGGGCATCGTGGACTCGAGCGGTCACGTCGCGTTGCAGAACGCGCAGCGGTGGCGAGCTTTGCCGTGTCTCCCGCTCGGATTCCAGCTTCCCGCTGCCGTATCCGCTGCTGTGGGAAGCTGGGGTCCGCGCGGGAAGATGCGCTCTGCCGCGTTTCACTGCTTCAGGAATGCGTCGTGGTCGGCGTGGGCGCGTTGGATGAGGTCCAACAGTCCTTCCTCCTCCCGCGCCTCCTGCCGGTACTTCGGCGCGAGCGCCTTCACCTGCTTCTCCTTGGCGATCAATTTGGCGTAGATGCGTTCGCGCTCTTCCTTGCTCGACGTGTAGTCGAGGTCGGCATAGTTGGTGGCGTAACGTCGCGCGCCGGCGATCGCAGACTGCGCCTTGCCTCGCTCACTGGTCAGTGAGGCGATGACGGTGACGACGAGCACGGCGAGGATGACGGCCAGCGAGGTCCCCGTCTCGATTTCCACCACGTGCACAGGTTCGCCGTGGTTGACGAACGGCAGATTGTTCTCGTGGAGCGCGTGCAGGATGAGTTTCACGCCGATGAAGGCGAGGATGGCTGCGAGTCCGAACGACAGGTAGATGAGGCGGTCGAGCAGTCCGTCGAGAAGGAAGTACAGCTGACGAAGGCCCATCAGTGAGAAGGCGGTTGCCGTGAACACGATGAACACGTTCTGGGTCAGTCCGAAGATCGCGGGGATGGAGTCGAGTGCAAACAGTAGATCTGTACCGCCGATGGCGACCATTACGAGCAGCATCGGCGTCAAGGCCCGCTTGCCGTTTTCGATGGTGAACAGTTTGTGGCCGTCGTAGTGCTCGCTGGTGTGGAGGAATCTCCTGGCGAGGCGGATGATGAAGTTCTCTGCCGTATGCGACTCCTCGGTTTCGGGCCGCAGCATGTTGCCGGCGGTGAGGAGCAGGATCAGACCGAATATGTAGAAGACCCAGGCGAATGAATTGATCAGTGTCGCACCGAGAATGATGAACGCTGTTCTGGCGAAGAGTGAGAACACGATGCCGAACAGAAGCACTTTCTGCTGGTCGTCTCGTGGCACCCGGAAGCTGGACATGATGATCAGGAAGACGAAGAGGTTGTCCACCGACAACGCCTTCTCCGTCACGTAACCCGCGAAGTACTCTGCACCCATCGCAGTACCACCGAAGACGAGTACCACGACGCCGAAGATGAGGGCGAACCCGACGTAGATCGAAGACCAGATCGCCGATTCCTTCAGCGTGGGCGTGTGAGCCTTGCGCACGTGAGCGAAGTAGTCGAAGGCGAGCAGGCCGACGATCACTGCAATCGTCAACCCCCAGGCCAGGGGAGTTACGTGCATTATCAGCCTTCGGTCTGGGTGGACAGGTGATTCGTCAGTCTAGTGACCGGCGGGGACGCCATCTTGTGTTTCGTCATGTGGCTGTTACAGGTCCGAGTACTCTCACACTTGGCGCCATGCTCCGCCCAGGCGTCGGAGATGGCCGTCTCGGGTTCGGCGGCCTGATCGCCGAGTTCCCTGATCGAGGCAGAAACGACACTCGGGTGAGAGGCCCAGAACATGGTGAACTTCGGAAGTCCCAGGAACGCACCGGACAGCGAAGTTCTCGAGGGCATCGCTTTCTGGTATCAGCGAATCCAGTACTTCATCGCCGAGGGGGAACTCGACTCGATCGAGAACGCCCGCAAGGCCCACCACGAGTTCGTATCAGAAGCCGAACGGCGCGGCCTGCGCCAGTGCCCGTGAGATCCCCTTGTCCGGGCGACTCCGTCGTCGACGTCGTCCCGCCCACCGATACGGCAATGCGCACAAGCTCCGCCTCGAACCCAGGCCATGCCGAGGTCACTGTTCACGTGCCGTCGACAGAGACCAGCGAGACGCGTTGCGGGTGGCGTGAATCGTAGGGCGATTTCTGTGTCTGCCGGTAACAATCATCCGATTCGGCCGATATGCGAGGTATGCACTGGATCGTTTGGCTGCTCATCGCATGGCTCACGCTGTCGGTTGTCGCGGCCCTGGTGTTCGGACGGGTGATCGCAGCACGCGACCGCGGTGAGAAGCCGCCTCCACTCGAGGACGACTCCTCAGACGAAACATGGAGAGACGCCGGGTGAACCGTCCGTGCGTAGAACGCGGATCTGAAAACGCCGATCGCCGCAGCACGAGTCGAACTTATCGAAACGCGAGCCGCCGGGAGTGCAGACGGTGGGGCTGCACCGGTACAACCATGGGCTGCGATCATGATGCCTGCGCCGCGTACTCCCTGCTCTGACTCTTGGTACAGGGCCTCCTGCCAGAGGCGATCAGACTAGATCCCGGTCTGTGCGACTCCGTACTGAGCTTGCTCATAGGTGAATCCCTCGAATACCAACTGGTCGATCAGCCCTTGTCGTGAGAAGGCGGTGAGGTCGAGGTACGACTCCGCGGACAGTGCGGCCTGCTCGTTCCAATCCGGCGACACGTAGTCCACGGCGAAAGTCGCGTCTTCGGTCGTATAGCCCTCGAACTCGAGTTGGTCGATCAGGCCTTGCCGTGAGAAGGCGGAGATGTCCAGGTAACTCTCTGCCGCACGTACAGCGTTCCTCTGACCACCGGTCATGCCGCCCGTCGTCGCGGGCTCCGCCCTTGCCGGTGCGCTAGCCTGCGGTTCGGCTGTCACTGTGGCTGCGACCGTCACGGTCTCGGGTGGCAGCGTCACCGTTTCGACAGGCGCGACAGTCGTTTCCTGGCGTGTCGAAGCCGCAGTCGAGGTCGTCGGCTTTGTTGTGGCCGGAGCTTTCTGTACCGCAGTCGATGGCGTCGTGGTCTCCTGGGCGCCGGCCGTATTGTCAGTGGATTGATCTGGAGAACTCACTGCACCAACAATGATGACGAGCACCGCGACGACGCCGACGATCCATGGCCACTTCTTGCGTGTTGACTTGCCGGGCTCAGAGTCTTGCTGTGGTGCCGATATCTGTTGGGGCGGTGTCGAGCTCACCTCGGGTGAGTGAACGGCTGACGTCCATTGTTGCCCGTCCCACCAGCGAAGTTGTCCGGAGCCGTCGGGATCTGGAAGCCATCCAGCAGGTGTCGTCAAGGCTGTTCCTTACTATGGGGGCAACCGCTTGGTGTTGCACATGAATGTCGTGTCAAATTGTTTGCGACATAGCCTTTTCAGATCGAATCGTTGGCGTCTCCACGATCTGTCGGAACGTCGATATGCGAGATATGAGGCGCGGCGATGTATGAGACTCCGATGGCGTAATGCCGATACCGAATGCATCCGATTCGATGCGCACCTACGTCCGTCGACCGCCGTGGCAGATTCGAGAATGGGCTACTCGGTGACTCCTGTCGAAATGCGACTGGCTGGAATCGGAACAGGCCCAGAAGTTTCCGAGATCTGCGGAAGCGGATGCAGAGGCGGCGAGAGCGCTGGAATCGTCGGCTTGATCGGTTCGTAGGCCGGCGTGGTGCTGGCGGCAGGTGGTTCCCTGCCCTCGATCGTCGTGTACATCAAGACAGCAGCGATCGCAGCCACCACAAGGAACGCCCAGAAGGCGAAATTGCGTCGGTTTCGCCTTTGGCTCGGTGTTCGAGAGTGGTGCACCATGTCCTCCTCATCGCCAGCAATTTCGGGGGTGTTACCAATGCTTTGTCATTTGTTTGGATGAATCCGTGAGTTACAGGGTTTACGCGCGGACGACCGCATTGGTGCAGGTGGATCGACCCGAAAGGGGCGCTCCGAGTGCTGATGATCCGTATCGACCACCGTCACCGCATTGGCCGAACCAGGGACTGCAACCGGGTGCCGTCTCATTCTGGGCAGATGGCGTGTCATCCGATCGAATTACATGGGCTGTACCAGTTCGTGATTTGTCGGCACGAGGAAGTAGTCTGCAGCCATGACGACGAAATCCATGCCGAGATCGGGCCTCTCGCCCCTCATCGGCTTGCTCAGGCGGTAGTGGCGCTTGCGCCGAGCCTGATCGCCGTCGTCATCGCCACCACTATCGCCATGATTGCTCGGGGCGCGGAATCTCCCATCCGCGACTGAATCTCCACTGAGCAAGTCTTGCGAATAGCCGCTACTGCCGCCTTGCATCCGTATCGGAGTGAAGGAAGTAGGGGACTGGTGCGTGATCCTCGTAGCTTTGGAATTGGAAGATAGGAAAGCATGAAGAAGTTGATCGCGTCCCTCGTTGGTGCTGCCACGATCGCGACGGGAGCGACGATGCTCACCGCGCCTGCAGCGCAGGCCGTGACGGTCTCGACCAGCACGGTCAAGTACGTGTTCTGCAGTGCGAACCCGAATGGCAATCACATCACCTACTACGACCGGTACGGCATGGTCGACAAGTACGTCACCTTGAACAACAAGGTCGACGCGAATACGTACTGCGCGGCCATCGAGGTCGGTATCGAATCAGGTTCGTACGTGTGGTCGTCGATCGACAACGATGACTCGACCTATGTTCATGCCGCGATCTACGAGGTGCGGTACCCGCTGTTCTCGGGCAGCTCCGGTGCGGCGCCCCAGTCCACTCTGGTGGCTCGCGATGAGAGCCGTTACCGAGGAGGCGGATTCAACTACGCAATCGCGTCGTGATCGGGTGGTGGGCTTGACCACCTTGCCTTGATCCCGGAGACGTGTAAGCGTCTCCGCAGCCCGAACACGTCAGGATCTGATGTCTGTTGTCTATGAGCGCGTCACCCGGATGGCACCCCGATCCTCGAGGCTTGCCGCAGCTGCGCTGGTGGGACGGAGTGCAGTGGACGTCGGCTGTCCATCCCTTCCCTCCTGAGAGCAGTCAGGCGCCGGCGGATCTGCCGCCCGCCGGTCCGCCGGAGTCGCCGCAGCAGCGCATCACGCTGTTCAACGGGAAGAAGCGTGCTCAGGAACTGCAGGCCGAGGTGGATCGCTTGCGCGTTCTCATCGATCGGATGGGCATTGGTGGGGTGGATGCGCTCGACGCCGAAACCGCCCGCCTGAACGATCAAGTTGCTGCCCTGCACGTCCAGCACGCTGATCTGAATGCGCAAATCGCGGCAGCGCGAGTCGAACTCGTCGAGACGCAAGACACGCAGGAACTGCAGACGGTGGGCTTGTATCGATACCACCATCCAGCCGAGACGTCCGTTCAACTCAAGGACGAACTCGCTCGGGTGCAGGCAGCAATCAAACAAGCTTGTCCGGGACAAGACCGCGATCACCGCTACGTCGAACTTCACGTTCAACAATTCGGTAGCGCAGGGGCGAAAGTTTGTCTCGGACATGTCGAAGATCATGCTGCGCGCCTACAACGCTGAAGCTGAGAACTGCGTCAAGACGGTGAAGGTCGGAAACCTTGATGCAGCCTCCGCACGGCTGTTCAAAGCCTCCGAGCAGATCGCCCGCCAGGGCAGGATGATCGCTCTGCGTGTGACGGACCACTATCACCGTCTGCGACTGAGAGAACTCGAACTCGCGGCCGATGTGCATCAGAAGGTGCAGGAGGAGAAGGAAGCCGAACGTGCCCGTCGTGAGGAGATGCGTGAGCAGCGGAAGGCCGAGCAGGAGTTGGCTTCCGAACGAGCCAAGCTGGACAAAGAGTTGGCGCACTACCAGGCGGCACTGGCAACTTTGGAGACCAATGGTGACAGTGCTGCAGCAGAGCGCCTGCGGGCCAAGCTCGCCGATGTCCAGCGCGCGATCGACGATGTGGACTATCGCGCAGCGAACATCCGCGCAGGGTACGTCTACGTCATCTCCAACATGGGTGCCTTCGGGATCAACATGGTCAAGATCGGAATGACACGGCGGCTTGATCCGATGGACAGGGTGCGTGAGCTCGGTGACGCTTCGGTGCCGTTCCGCTTCGATGTGCACGCGTTGTTCTTCTCCGAGGATGCGGTGACCGTCGAAGCGAAGTTGCACGAAGCGTTCGCCGAGCGGCGAGTGAACAAGGTGAATCCGAGGCGCGAGTTCTTCTACGCCGCCCCGGATGACGTGCTCGGGGCACTGCGTACGCATGTCGGCGAAGTGCTTTCGTTCACGTCCGAGCCTGAGGCAGAGGAGTATCGGGTCAGCATCGGGAAGAAGGACACTGCGTTTTGACTGTGAAAGCACTTGTCCGCAGTACTCGCGGCAAGTTCTGACAGCCGGGAGTCATGCTGCGGCTCCGTTATCGACGCGTGCCATCGGTGAGTAGTAGCAGGTGGGCGGGCGCCCATGGGAGGTGGCGGCTGCAATTCGTTCCTGGTCGCCGCGGGTCGATGATCTCGAAGTCACTGCAGAATTAGGTCGAGAGCTGACCGCAATGGGTGGGACAGTGGTCGTCATGAACGACAAAGAAGAGCCGCCGCAACTGGTCGTCGCAGATGCGGTGGCTTGGCGAAACTGGCTGGACTCGCACGAGGACTCCGTCGACGGGGTGCGGCTCGTCTTGGCGAAGAAAGGCACGTCGGTTCCGACGTCGTTGTCTTATGCCGAAGCACTGGAGGAGGCCCTCTGCAGCGGCTGGATCGATGGGCGACGCAATTCAATCGACGACTTCACGTTCCAGCAACTCTTTACTCCGCGGCGTGCCCGCTCGATCTGGTCGCAACGGAACGTGAAGCTCGTCGGTGCTCTGATCGCGTCGGGAAGGATGCGGGCTCGCGGAAATGCCGAGGTGGACCGTGCCAAAGCTGACGGTCGCTGGGAGCGTGCGTACCCAGGCCCGGCCGCGGCCGAGGTGCCCGCTGACCTTGCAGCAGCGTTGGAGCATTCACCCACTGCGGCGAAGCGGTTTGCTGAGCTGGATCGTGGGCGTCGCTTTGCGGTGATTCACCAAATCCTCACTGCGCCCAGCGCTGCCAGTCGCGCCGGTCGTATCGCCAAACTCGCTACCAATGGGGAGACAAGCGCATCCGAACCCCGAGGTGAGGACGAGTAAGGGGTACGAGGCACGAGTGTATTCAGTAGCACGGAGGAGGGGCCAACCTCGCACCACTGGGCGCAATCGTCGCCACGATGATCGCACCCAGCGGTGCCAGAATTCCGCTGTGGTGTTCAATCACCCATTGCATCCACACCATTCACTGCACCGATGAGGAATGCGCCGTCCCAGTTCATGCTGAGATCCTGCAACCGCCGGCGGGGCTGAGGTTGGCAGCGGCGCGAGATCGCCAACTGGTAGATCGTCGACCCACTTGCGAATGTCTTCCATGACCACGCGGGGGCGCGGCGCCCTCGGGTACACCCGAATCTCCCGGTACCGCGGGTGCTCGATTTCGAGGCCGGGTAGATCGAATTCCCTCAGACGGACCACCACATACCCTGCAGCAAGCAGATCCAGGCTTTTGCGTTGGTCGACGAGAATCTTCGCGTCCGCGCGATGCCAGTAGGCGCCGTCGTACTCGATCACCACCGTCACCCCCTGATGGTCGATGCTGATGTCCGTCGTCCACGACTTGCGCGAGGCGAACGCAGCATCGGTCATGGTGATGCCGGAGTGGGCGTGACCGAAAACCTCGACCGCGGCTGCATGGTGCTCGAGCTCGACACGCGATCTGCCCGACTGCAGGTGACCCGGGCTTGCGGCGCCGTTGGGCCGGCCGCTAAGCCGCGACATGCGGATGTTGTAGCAGGTGGGACGACGATCCTCACGGGAGATAGTGGCCGCCACCTGGCGCTGATCGCCGAGGCCGATGATCCTGAGTTCGACGAGTGCGCCGAGGCAGCGTTGCACTTGGCGTTCGCTCATTCGGGCGTATCCGGCGAGGGTGCGCACCGACGGGTACGCGCCTTCGCCCTGTCGTGAGGCGTGGTTCGCCAATCCGAGGAGCACCAAGGTCAATGCCGGTGCAGACGGCATGCCGTGTGGAGTGGGGGAGGGGATAGCAGCGTATTTGAGTGCCCAGGCGATCGCTTCGATACTCACGATGGCACCTGCACAAAGGTATGCTGACGCATGTTCGACTCCTTACACAGTCGGACATCCGGCCCGTCGCGATGCCAGTCGTGGCGGGCCTTCTGTTCAATTATTCGCACACGTGTTCGTGCGCGTAGTTGATCATCTTGGCACCGGTATCGGCAAGCGTCAATGATTTGTGCTTATCGGTTCGGCTCGCGAGGGTGCAACAGGGCACATAGGATCTTCTCGAACACGGGCAGCATGAGACTGTCACCGCTGATCCGAACGAGCAGCGTCTGCACGGAGTCCTCCCCTAGACGTGCAGAGGCAGCCACCACGTTCGGCGCGCGAACCGCATGGTGTCGCGAAAGATTCGGAAAATCAGGCCGGTCGGCCAGCACCCACGCAAGATGGATGTATCCGACGCCGAGGGGAGACGATCGAAATCAGTAGCGTCAGAACGAACACCGTTGGAGAATCGGACGAGGTTTCCGGCGACGTGCTGCATTGTGCACAGCGCTTACGCGGAATTGTCCAGCCGTATTCCTGGGGATCTCGAACTGCCCTCGCAGATTTGACGGGAAGAACGTCTCCGAGTGAGGAACCCGAGGCCGAACTTTGGTTGGGCGCGCATCCGAACGGACCTTCGGTACTGCAGTGTGGTGCCTCGCTGGCCGAAGCGATTTCGCGGTCACCGAAGGCAGCCCTGGGACCTGAATCCCTGTCGCGATTCGGTGAACAGCTGCCGTTCTTGTTCAAAGTATTGGCAGCCGAGTCTGCGCTGTCGTTGCAAGCACACCCGACGCGCGAGCAGGCACGCGCAGGTTTTGCAAGCGAAAACGCGGCCGGCATCCCGGTCGATTCACCGGTGCGGAATTATCGCGACGACAATCATAAGCCGGAGCTCCTCGTTGCGCTCACAGAATTTCACGCCCTGGCGGGTTTTCGTGACGTACCTACGACGGTTGCCTTGATCAGGGACCTCCGCGTAGCGGCGCTTGTGGGTTTCGCAGAGGAACTGTCGGCCGGTGGGTTACGCGACGTGTTCGAAAAGTGGTTGAAACTGGGTGAGTCAGACGCTGCCGCCTTGCTATCGGCTCTGGTGGAGGGATGCGAGAGATACCTCGATGAGCGTCCGGCGGGCGACTTTGCGGACGAAGTCGAAACGTTGATCGACCTGGCAGAACAGTATCCGGGTGATTCGGGTGTGCTCGCGGCCCTGCTTCTGAACCGCCTGACACTGAATCCAGGCGAGGGGATCTACCTCGATGCTGGACATTTGCACGCATACGTGCACGGCACGGGCATTGAAGTCATGGCGAACTCCGACAATGTATTACGCGGAGGGATGACCGAAAAGAATATCGACCGCGACGAATTGATGCGCGTGCTCCGGTTCGATCCCATCGCACCCCCGATCGTGCGAGCGGACCCGCTTGCGGATTCGTCGTGGAACGCGGTGATCTTGCATTACCCCACGCCTGCACCCGAGTTTCGATTGCGACGTGTCGAAATCGACGGGGGCCGTGCTGTGGGATCGGACGGGGCGCGGAACTATGCACGTGGTCCTCAGATTCTCTTGTGCACGAAGGGTACGTGCAGGATCACGATCGAAAATGCAGAGGTCATCGGCTCCCAGCGCGAGTTTGTGGTGGCGCAGGGCGAATCGATCTGGGTACCGGCAGGCGCGACGGTTGGTTTTGCTTCGGTCGGCGCAGATTCGCAGGTATTCATTGCTGCCGGCACTTGATACACCGCATTCCGTGCGAGTGCGACGCAGGGGGCGTATGAACGAGAGGGCGTTCGCCGGATCATATTGATCCGGGGAACGCTTGACTTCTCGGGACTGCGAGCGTTAGCCCTTGTTGTTCATTTCCAGACGCTCGGAAAGCCACTTCCGTAGATCGGGCCCGTACTCGTCGCTGTCGAGTGCTGTGTCGACTGCGGCACGGAGATAACCGCCGGGGTTGCCGAGGTCGTGCCTTGTCCCGCGATGCACGACTACATGGACCGGGTGGCCTTCCTCGATCATCAGAGCGATGGCATCTGTCAGCTGCAATTCTCCACCGGCGCCCGGCTTGATACGACGAAGTGCATCGAAGATCTGCCGATCGAGGAGATAACGGCCGGCTGCCGCCAACGTGGAGGGCGCGTCGGCGAGCTGTGGCTTCTCAACCATGCCGAGCACTTTCATTACATCCGGATCGGCGATACCGGAGACTTCTTCGACGTGGAAGATCCCGTAAGAGCTCACCTGTCCTTTCGGGACATCGATCGCGCACAGTACGGTGCCACCGTGTTGGGCGCGAACACTCGCCATCGTTTCCAGAATTCCTGAGGGCTGGACAAGGTCGTCGGGAAGTAGGACGGCGAACGCGTCCTCGTCGTCCGTCAACGATTGCTCGGCACACCCGACCGCGTGGCCGAGGCCCAGTGGGCGGTCCTGGATGACGGATTCGACTTCGAGCAGGTTGGGGGCGCGACGAACCTTCTCGAGCAGCCGGTGCTTGCCCTTGGCCTCCAGGTGGTTCTCGAGCACGAGATCATCGACGAAATGTGCTACGACGCCATCTTTACCTGGCGCGGTGACAATCAATAGCCGTGATGCCCCCGAGTCCGCAGCTTCACAGGCGACCAGCTCGATGCCGGGCGTATCGACCACCGGCAAGAGCTCTTTCGGGACGGTCTTGGTGGCAGGCAGGAATCGAGTCCCCATTCCAGCTGCCGGTACTACCGCCGTGCGGAATGCCTTGTGCACCCCCGCGTTTCCTTCCATTGTGGAACCTCGCCTCCCCAGTCGAGTGTGTTTTGTCCGGTACCCCGCGTTTCGGAAACAATTTCCGTGACGAGCTAATGTGATATGAATCTCACCGGCAATATGTTTACGCTGACGAACGCCATACCTACGGACTCCGTTGGAACGAAGTCTATGCCTGACTGTCGCAGTGCGCGAGTCGATGCAGCGTCGAAAAGGGCGGATAGACAGCCGTATTCCGTTTCTGGCCCTACGCAGGCCCTAATGCTGTGCCTTTCGGTACCGGCAAAATGTTGCAACGTCGCGCGAAGCCTGAAGACCCGGAAACTGGTCGAGCGTCCAAGCTGCCGATCCGGGTAAGTAACGTTACAGTCTCATCCAGGGATGTCGAGGCGAGAAGACCGAGTCGTCCAGGTAACGACGAGCCTGAGTGCTCGAACGGCGAGTGTGGGGTTATGTGGCTTGGGAGGGCCGCAAACTCTACTGCGCCGTACTAAGTGAACGCAGTGCATGTCTCGGGGAGGAGACAACAATGAGGGTGAACCCGTCGTGACCGCGGTCGGTGAAAAGCGGCAACCCGCTTCGGAAATCGGTGCAACCAGTACGAAACCGACACTCGTCCCAAACCGTTCAGGTTCGAACTCGACGCGGTGGGAGTGGCAGTCGAAATACGTGCGTAGCTTGTTCTGGACCGACGCCCTTATGGTGATCCTGTCGGTCTTGCTGGCGCATATCGTGCGTTTCGGTCAGGAGAACCTGCTGACCATGGAGCCGGTCAGCACGCTCAATTACAGCTTGATCTCGGTGGGGTTGGCAGTTGCGTGGCTGGTGAATCTACGGGTGTTCCGTACGCGATCGCGTCGAGTCATCGGGGCTGGCTACGACGAGTATCAGCGCATTGTATCCAGCACTCTCCGGCTGTTCGGCTTCATCGCGATCGTGGCATTGGTCTTCCGCTTGGAGCTTGCCCGAGGGTATCTTGCGATTGCATTGCCTGTTGGTCTAGCGGGGTTGCTCATTACCCGCTGGATGTGGCGGAAAGCTGTGGCGCGGAAGCGTCGCCGGGGTGAGTTCACGACGTCTGTCCTCGTTGTAGGGGGCGCGCGGGCAGTGCGGCATTTGAGCCGCACGTTCGATCGACAGTTCACCGACGGTTACCAGGTTGTCGGTGTGTGTGTCCCTGCATATTCAGGTGTGGTTGGGGATGAGATCGATGTCGATGGGCGGGCAGTGCCAATCCTTGGAGACGAGCATTCGGTTCTCGATGCGCTGGCAGCATCGGGTGCCGACACTGTGGCAGTGACCGCGACAGAGACCTTGGGCCACGACGGCATCAAGGATCTGGTGTGGAAGCTAGAGCCGCACGACACCGATCTCGTGGTAGCTACCGGAGTGGTGGATGTATCCAGTCCGCGACTCGAAATGCGCCCGGTCGCTGGACTTCCGTTGATTCATGTCGAGAAGCCGAGCTATCACGGTGCGAAGCGAAGCGGTAAGCGGATTTTCGATTTGGCATTCTCTGTGGCAGCGCTCTTAGTCCTAGCGCCAGTTTTCGCGGTGGTGGCGTTAGCGATCAAGTTGGACAGCAAGGGGCCGGTGTTTTATCGGTCTGAGCGAATCGGCCTGGACAGCAATCCGTTCGGAATGATCAAGTTCCGGTCCATGGTGACGGACGCAGACAGGTTGGTCGACACGTTGCTGACGCAAAACGAAGGCGCCGGCCTGTTGTTCAAAATGCGTGAGGATCCGCGTGTGACCCGGGTGGGTAAGTTGTTGCGCCGGTACAGCATCGACGAGTTGCCGCAGTTCATCAACGTGTTGCGCGGTGAGATGAGTGTCGTCGGTCCGCGTCCGCCGTTGCGTCGTGAGGTGGAGAATTATGACGGCCGCGTGAAGCGTCGTTTGTTGGTGCGTCCTGGTGTGACGGGCCTTTGGCAGGTCAGTGGTCGTTCGGATCTGTCGTGGGACGAGTCGGTGCGGCTCGACCTGTCGTATGTCGAGAACTGGTCGATGATTTCGGACGTGTTGATCATAGGGAAGACCGTCAAAGCAGTGCTCGCCAGAGACGGTGCCTACTAGCTCAATGGAGCGACGAATGTGACCAGCCGCCGCTCATTGCTAAGTACATAGCCATCGGGAGTTGAATGCCTTACGTACGAGGCAATGATCCTTCAAGGGCCGAATTGCGTCGAGAGGTTGAGTACTTGGTGTCTTGGTGCTTCCGCAGGCTGTGGTGCGATCACCAGCGGGAGAAAGGTGTCGAATCCTCGTCACCGCATCGATATTCAAGCAGTACCGTCAGAGCCCTCATGGCATCGGTACCCGTGTGAGGAAAAAGTAGGTCTCCTCCCGCGGTTGGTTGTGATGCTGGCCTCGGGGCTCATCGTGAGGCGGAGACTGTAGAAAGAACCGGAGATTCCTATGAGTAATCGTATTGCTGTCTTTGGCACTGGCTACCTGGGTGCTACACACGCCGCGTGCATGGCCGAGCTTGGACACGAAGTCGTAGGCGTTGATGTCGACATAAGTAAACTAGCCAAGCTAGAAAGTGGCGAAGTACCCTTTTACGAGCCTGGCCTCGAAGAGGTATTGAAGCGAAATATTGCAAACGGCCGACTCAGGTTCTCGTCCTCGTATCACGAGGCGGCAGAGTTTGCGGATGTTCATTTCGTCGGAGTTGGGACCCCTCAAAAAAGGGGCGAGTATGCAGCCGACTTGACATACGTTAACGCGGTAGTCGACACATTGGCCCCGCTATTGACACGACCCGCACTAATCGTGGGAAAGTCGACAGTCCCGGTCGGTACTGCTCAGAAGCTTGCCAATCGTGTGCGAGAGATTGCGCCCGCCGGAAACGAAGTCGAACTCGTTTGGAATCCGGAGTTTCTCCGGGAAGGATATGCCGTTCAGGACACTCTGCACCCAGATCGTCTCGTTCTCGGAGTCGACCGGCAGAGTGAAGGCTGGGCGGAACAGATCATACGCGAGGTCTACGCCCAGCTTCTTAACGAGGAGATCCCCCTTCTCGTAACGGATCTGGCCACTGCGGAACTTGTAAAGACAGCTGCGAACGCGTTCCTCGCTACAAAGATATCTTTTATCAATGCCATGTCGGAGGTGTGCGAAGCGGCGGGAGCTGATGTCTCCCTGCTTGCGGACGCAATTGGTCACGATGCCCGGATCGGGCGTCGATTTTTGAACGCTGGTATCGGGTTCGGCGGAGGCTGTCTTCCCAAGGACATTCGGGCCTTTATGGCGAGAGCGGGTGAACTGGGCGCGGACCAGGCGCTGACCTTCCTTCGGGAGGTCGACGCGATTAACATGAGACGCCGCACCCGGATGGTGGAGCTCACGCGGGAGGCGCTTGGAGGCTCTTTGCTTGGAGCGAGTGTGGCAGTCCTAGGTGCTGCCTTCAAGCCCGACTCAGATGATGTGAGGGACTCGCCTGCGCTGAACATCGCCGGACAGATTCAGCTTCAAGGCGCGAACGTGACGGTTTACGATCCGAAGGCAATGGAGAATTCAAAGGCGCTCTTTCCCACGTTGAACTATGCAACAGAGGCGCAGGAGGCGTGCCGAGGCGCAGATATTATTCTTGTCCTCACGGAATGGAAGGAATTCCGCCAACTTGACCCGCGTAGTATTGACGGGATCGTCCGAAAGCGCATGATAATCGACGGCCGAAATTGTCTCGATGCGAATCTGTGGAGGCAATCGGGATGGACATTCCGCGGCCTGGGCAGGAACTGATCGATTACCGGCATCCAGTGAGAGCGAAACATAATGTTTAATGCGGCTTCTGGTCCTTCGCATGTAGATGTGCTCCATGTATCCGAAGCCTACGGAGGCGGCGTTCAAACGGCGATTTCCCGGTATATTGAGAATTCTAGTGAGTTAACTCATGAGTTGCTTGTTAGGACCCGCACAGCTCACAACGTGGACGTTGGGCCTGATGTCCCTGTGTTCAGGCTCGAGGGATCCACCCCCGACTTTATCCGCCGAGCTGCCGAGTATATCCGGAAACGCAAGCCGAAGATCGTTCACCTCCATTCGAGCTTCGCAGGAATATTGCGGGCTTTTGATTATGGTGACGTCAAAGTTATCTACACCCCTCACTCCTATTCATTTCTGCGGCAGGACACCAGTGGGCTTGTCAGGGCTACATATTACTGTGCTGAACTTATGTTGAGCCAGCGGCCGCAGACGATCGCAGCGATCAGCCCGCACGAGGTGGCGACCGCTTCTCGCTTGGCCAACCGGCGCAGAACGTCAGTCAAATACCTACCCAATATCGCTGTGGCTTCGCTGAAGAAAGAGCACGCGTCATTAGCAGACTCCGGTCGGCTGAGGGTTGTTACCGTCGGTAGGATTTCAGCTCAGAAGGACCCGGGCTTCTTCTCGTCGACCGTCGAGGCTGCTGCTGATCCCGCGATTGAATGGTTTTGGGTCGGGGATGGTGATAATGCGCTGAAACGCCGCCTCGTCGATGCGGGCGTCACTGTCACGGGGTGGGTACCAAATCGTGAGGTCATGGAGCACTTGTACCGTGCTGACCTGTACTTNCCGGTCATCGTCTCGGACATCCCGCCGAAACTCGAGGCCCCGCAACAAGAAGTGGTGAACCTAACAAAGTACTACTAGCTGGTGGCACAAGAAGCCCCGGAGATCGAGAATGGAAATCGGGAATTCGTGAAGTCCTCATAGGTGTCGGTGCAGCAGCCTTGATCGCCTTCCTTGGAGTTGCGTACACGACTATCACCGACGATCGCCGGGCGGAACAGGCAGAGCGACTTGAGAACCTTCGGTTCATCCGAGAGCGTTCCGACGAAAAACTGGAGACACCCCGTCCGTTCAACGGAATGGACTTAACTGGGCAGAATATGGCAGGTCTCTTCCTTTACGACGCCGACATCGCACTTGCTGCTCTGCCCGACGCCAATCTCTTGCGAGCCGTACTCGCCAGAGCCGACCTTTCCGGCACCGACCTCTCCGGCGCTAATCTCGTCGGCACGGATTTCACCGAGGCCATTTTGGACCAGGCCGTACTCACCGGTGCAGACTTGACCGAAACCATGGTCGATTCTGCCTCCTTCGAGGGGGCCAATCTGTCCGATGCCAACCTCCTCGGCACCCGTATCACCTCACTACAGCTGTCGCGCATCTGCAAATACGGTGACCGGCCGCCGCGGAATCTTCCAACTGACGTGGAGCTCCCGGACAACCGCGACCTGACCGAGTGCGGACGCTAACTACCAGCAAGACTCACGATCAATCGCCCCAGGCTGGGAGTCTGCTGATTTCCTCCGTGCCAGCGGATTTGATTCGGTCGTCTCGACCAATGATTTTCGAATGCCCACAAAGCCGAATTAAGTAGAGAAGTTTCGGCGTATCAGCTCGTCGAACTCTAAGCGATCTTGGTCTGCGCTTTGGTTTCTACTGATTTGGTCAGGCATCAGGTCGCCTGAGCCTACCCCGGTGGTCTCCGCTACCGCATGGACTGCAGGAGGTTCCACGACCACCGGTGCATCCCACCAGCCTGCTGGTGTTGGCGTGCCGGCCGCGGCCGATGGAGACGTCTTGACCGACTCGGGTCGGCGGAGGGTTTGGCGGGCGTTGTCCCGCTCGCGGCGAAGGTGCTGCAACCTCCGATGCTGTTCGACCGCAACGGCGGACAGCATGAAGGCGAGCACCCCGAGTATCGCCACGAGCGGGAGGGGTATGACCCATCGTGGGGCTTCCGCCCACGCGAGAAGTGCGACCGGGATGTTCATCAGTGCGGAGACCGTTAGCGCAGCCCACCATGCGGGGACAGCGAACGCGGCCCGGATCAGGGCGATGCTGATGAGTATTGCGAGCACGAACGCGCCCGCGTGAAGTATCGCGGACATGGCCGGCGCCTTTCTCTTCGGTCAGTTACCCGCGGCTGCGGGCTCACCCTCGACGGTAAAGGTCGGCTGCGACGGTGTTGCAGATGTCGTTGCCGGAGCCCTCTTGCTGGTGGTCACGGCCGAATTGCGGCCTCCGAGTTCGCTGGTGAAGTAGTCCGCGGTCCAGCTCAGTGCGTCACGGCCGCGGGAGTCGACGACGAGCTGGCCGTAGTTCTGGTGCGCACCACCGGAATAGAAGGAGATGGCTCGGGTCGCGGAGCGAGTGACGGAGGCGACGTTGAACGAGGTGGCGAGGTTCGAAACGGCGTCGAGGTCGACGCCGTCGAGGATCCCGCTGGTGTCGGCCGCGGTGGCGAGGGTGTGGAGGATCAGCGGTGGGATCGCGAGCAGGTCACCGCTCATCACGTACTTGACGATCAGAGCGACGTTCTGAGCGAGTGCGGTCAGGTCGAGGCGGTTGATGACCTTGAGGACATCCCCGGCCAGCCTTTCAGGTGACCCGGTGGGCATGGTCTGCAGGATCGCAATGAGCGGGTCGAGATCGACCGAGTCGACAGCTTCGACGATGCCGACGAGCTTGGCGTTGAGGGCGTTGACGATGTTGGGCATGGCGGGGAAGTCGCCGACGGCGGCGAGCGAGCCCAAGGTGGTCAGGTCGTTGACGATGCCTTGGAAGTCGATGCGTGCGACCTTGCCCGAGGTGACCGAGGCTTGGCGGAGCAGAGAGACCGGTTGGATGCCACGCACGATGCGTGCGGCCGCGGTGACATCGCTACCGCCGAGTCCTGCGAGCGGGCCGAGAACTTCGGCGAGGTCGGCGGCGGAACCCATGAGTTGATTTGCGCCGAGGCTCTCGGCTCCGTCGGCGAGGCTGTCGAGGATCCTTGAGAGGTTGTCGATGTCGACACTGCGGACTGTGTTGAGGACGGTGCTGGCGCGGTACTGGGCCGTGTCCTGGGAGAAGTCAGTAAGGGTGGCGGCGGCGTATCCGTTGCTGATGTTCTGCGCGAGGCTGCGGACCAGCTGGCTGTCCTTGCGTGTTTGGGTCGCGATCGTGCGCGCGCCAGCGGTGTCCCCGGAGGAGAGTGCGGTCTGGATGCGAGTAGATGCGGTCTTGAGGCCGTCGATGTTGAGATGGGCGAGATCGGTGGCCGTGGCGGTGTCGGCAGGGTTGGTGGGGGCGTCGTCGGCGCTGCTTGCCAGCCCGACGTTGCCGAGCACCGATCCGATGCCACTGAGGAGACCGTCGTCGCCCGGGGTGGCGCAGTAAAGGTCGGGGGCGGGATCGCAGATGGTCATGACCTTCATGCCGGAGAACCCGTCGGTACGCGGACCGGCGATGCCGTGGCCGGGCGGATTCGGGCCGACGACAGTTTCCCCGGGGGTACCGCGGCGAGGGTCTGCGATCAAGACGGTGGCGCGCAGTCTGGATGCGGGGATCGGACCGTTGCCTTGTGCGATCTGTTCTGCGATGTCGCCGGCGATGTCAGCGCCTTGGCTGTATCCGGTGAGTCCGAACAGGGTGGACGGGCAGCGAGCGGCGCGCTGCTTGAGTGCGGTGCTGACGGCGGCGACGCCGTCGGCCTTGCTGTCGGCGTAGCCGACGCCTTGGTCGAAGGCGGTGGCTTCGTAGGCGGGGAAGAGAGAGCTGATGGTGCCGCCGGACTTGGCGGCGGCCTTGTCGGTGACAGTCTTGAGCATCCCCACGGGCGTACTCGGGTCTGCGTTCTTGTTGGTCTCCCAGGTGCCTGGGACGGCGATGATTTCGGCGGGGGAGCAGTCGCCGGCAGCGGCGTATGCCGGGGGGCCGGCCAGCGCGCCGACGCCGAGGCTGGTTGCGCCTGCGACGGCTGTGGTGAGTGCAGCGGTGGCGGCGCGTGTGAGCATGGATGCGCGGGGCGTCATCGGGCATCTCCGAGTCAGGTGTGGGCCCGGATCGACGTCGATGGCCGGTGTGATTGGCCGGTCTCGCTGTCCCCGGATCCGCTGGGTGTGGACGCGGACACCCTGGCAAACGCCTTCTCCACTCTGATGAAAAAGGCCATCTACCTGAACAAAAAGGAGGAGCGCCGGCAAGGCCGACGCTCACTACGCTCTATCGGATCTGCCCACACACACCCGCCGCGAGGGAGGGGTGCATAGGTAGCGCGACTCTCTGGGAGACGCGGCCGCACGACGTGGATGAACCAGCCGCCAGCACGTCCAATAGTAGTAGACATTCTCGGTGAGGCCAACCGCGATGGGGGATCGGCGCGGTGCCCGAGCCTCGTGCCCACTGGTCATCAGCTCCGACCGGCTGCTGGTGAACCGGACCGATAGCTTGTGCCGCACCACCGATTGGAAGGAGCGCAGATGACCAACGCTGAGTCCGTATTCGAGATGGCCGCGACCCGGCTGCGGAGTGTCGCCGGTCGCGCCACCCCGGGGCCTTATCTCCGATCGAAGGCCGTACCTGGCGCTTTGCGCTGCGTGGACGCTCCCGATGGCGGGGAGCAGCACCTCGCATTCGGAATTGCGCGGCAGGAGGATTTTCGCCTTCTCGTCGGTGCCGATCCGGGGATGTACGAGCTGTTAGCGGCGGTGTTCGCGGCGGCCGCCGGGTCCGATGCGGCCGCACCGGAGCTGGCGGACCTGGCGGCGTACCTGAGTCAGAAGATGGGGTTGAAGCTGCCTGCGGTCGCGTTCTATCCAGCAGACGAGGCGGTTGTCGAGGACCCGGAAGCACCCGCTGCGGCGCCCGTCGTCGCTCCGGAGCCGACTCCCACGGCACCCTCACGGGCACCTCGCGCACACTCCGTGGTCCAGCCTGCCGCAACCGCCCCGGCGTTGGACGCCGCAGACCTGTAGTCACGGTTCATGCAGCGACCAACTGAACTGCGTCACCACCGATCCTCCGGTACATGTCCGACGCGACGGTTGGAGAAACGTCGAACTCGTTGTTGCGGCGCACCGCAATCGCTGCCCGGTGGGCCACCTCGTTCAGTGGATGCCCATCGTGACCACGGACCCAGCGCACCGTGCTTCCGGTCCGTTGCAGCTTCTCCCTCAGCGCCCGGACTCGGCCGGCGTGACTCGAAATGAGCCAACGGGGGACGTCGGGATCGTTGCTCTGCAGGTAGGTAGCGACGTGCAGACTGTCGGTGAGGATCTCCAGCTGGCCAATGTGTCGGCGCACCGCCATCTCGATCGCGAGGCACTCACCCAAGTTGATGCTCTCCACGTCGGGTAGGTAGTCGACGTAGACCCTGCCGGCGGCGTCCACTGCGCTGATGCCGACACCGGCGCGGCCGCGACGCTTCGACGCGTCGGTGGCGACCTGCAGAATCGACTCCCGTTTGCCGCTGCGGGTCGGGTCGGGGTTCTTCGACGATTTCGGTACCTCGGGTAGAGCGCGTCCGGCGGCATGGAAGAGTTCGGAAAGGCAGCCGAGCGGACTCGCTGTGAGGACGACTGCGGGGAAGCTCGCAGCGCATCGTCGTGTCTCGGCGCGAACTCCCGAATGGTCGATGTACAAGGCGGGGCGGATGATGGATTGTTCGGCGAGCGCATAGAAGTGCTCGAACGCATCGAGTACTACCGCTTCGGCGCGCTGCGTGTGGTCACGTTCGAAGGGGACTGTCGTGGTGTGGCCATCTATGCCTTGATATGTCACAACGGCTCTGTGCGGCCGGATGCGTTGCGTCAGATCGGGGGAGGGTCGATCGACGCGAATGACTCCCGCGACCACCGTGTTTTCTGTGCGGTCTTGCCAGTTCCTCCATGATGCGTGCAGTGCAACGGGACTGAGGATGGCGTGGAGCGGCGACAGCGTGGGCATGAATCCTCCTCTGTGGGGATCGGTCCGCAGGACCGGGTTGTCGGGGACGCCTCCACAGAACCTCCTCGGGCGGCGGATGTTTCAGTCCCCGGCTGTCGCACTGTCAGGGGGTCGGGCAGACCGAGTCGCAGCTCAGCTTGTTCGCGATGTAGAACCGTCCTCCGGCTGAGACCACCGTGTACTGCTGGTGGTACTCGTGGCTCACGCCGTCAGGGGTGGTGACCGTCAGTCGCACGTTGTAGACGTTCTCGGTCTCGGTGCTGGTGATCACGATGTTGTGGGTCGTCAGCGGGTCGAGTCGGTCGATGTCGGTTTGGATTGCCTGCGCGGTGGCGGGAGTGTTCTGGCTGGCGACGAGGTATCCGGCAGCGGCGGCACCGTTGCGCTGCTCGTAGTACGCGTTGTCGAAGCCGAGGATCACCCCGGGGCCGCTGGTGGTGTCCCCGGGAGCAGGAGCGGAAGCGACGGTGCTCGGCGTCGCCGGCGCGGTCGTCGTGACGGCAGCGGTTGTACCTACCGCCGCCGAGGATTCCTGATCTGTGAAGCCGCCCCGGAAAGTGCCGACGGCAACGGCGCCGAGGACCACAACCCCGGCGACGACAGCGACCACGCCGACGCGACGACGCTTTCCCGCGGGGGTTCGGGTCGGTTTCTGGGGAGTCCGAAGAAACGCGTCGGTGTCGAAGTCCCCTTCGGGCATGCCCCCGTAGGGATCTGCTGTGCGGGCGTCGGAAGAGTGGTGGTCATAGTCGGATCTCTCGTAGTGATCGGCACCACGGTATTCGGACTCGGCGCGCGGATCCCAGGGCTCGTAGTCGGGTAAAGGGGCAGGGGTCACCGCGGGGAACGCAGCGGTCACCTCCGAGGCGTCGTCGAAGCCGTCGGTGCCCCCGCCGAATTCGTCCGCGACGTACTCGTCGCCGAACCCCTGGTCGTACCCGGGAGTGAAGCTCTGTCCGTCGGTGACTGGTTCCTCAGCCCATGGGTCGTCGCTGTCCCACTCGTCGTTCCCGGGCATTGGCTGTGTGTCGGGTTCTACGCGTCCGCGTGCCATGGCGTTCCTCGTATCGGGTCGGTCTGGTGGTCGGTGCGCAGAACCGTAGCCCCATGCTTCTCCACGCAGGTCATCGCTTGTTTGCCCTGCATGCGAACGCTTTTCACTCGGCGTCGGGTGGGAGTGGAGAAGCTCCGCTCTACGGTCGGCGCGACCTTTGCGACAACGTGCGGGGCCCCGCGTCGCACAGGCTCACCGGTCCCGGAGTCGCCGGGAACTCGGTATCAGCTCTGGCTGCAGCACAGGAGGAACAACAGATGGCCAAGAAGCACCGCAAGCCACGAAGCTCGTGGATTGCTCCGACGGCGGTTGCCGCTGGTATCGGCATGACCGCCGTCACCGGCGCGGGGATCGCCACTGCCGCCCCGGAGTCGGGGTGGTCGAACCCGGATCCTTCGGACAGCGCACCGGAGTCCGGGTGGTCGAACCCGAACCCGACGCCGGCAGCTCCGGAACCCGCGCCCGTGCAGAGTGCTCCTGAGCCCGAGGAGTCGTTCTGGGTCGCTCCGCCGCCCCAGTACAACCGCGGCACGCGGGCGTACAACCCGGAAACCGGCGGTGGCGTGACGCAGACGGTCTGGTCCGGCAACGACTACTCCGGGGGCAACAACTACTCCGGAGGCGACGATTACTCGGGTGGTACCAACTACTCCGAGAACACCTCGCCCCAGGTCGACTGGAGCAATCTGCATGCACCCACGCCGGTGATCGATCCGACGCTCCCGATCGAAGCTCCCAAGGACAAGATCCGCGTCGGACGAGTGATCTTCGATCAGCCGAACTGGGTCTCGGACATCGACGCCGAGCGCACCAACAACACCACGGCTGTCATCGAAGCCCAGGTCACCGACGCGTGGCGCTCGGTTGGTCTGGAAACCACCGAAGCCGAAAAGGTCGCCTCCGGGCAGGTGGCAGGAACGGCGCTCGGCGCGGTGAGCGGGTTCGCGACCGGTTGTGCGGCCACAGCAGTTCCGGCAGGGCTCATCGGCGGCACGATCGGTGGAATCGGTGGTGCTGTCCTGGGCGGATGGGTTCCCTCCCCGATCCCCGGAACCGCACCGATCACCACCGGTGTCGCGGGCACTGCCGGCGGCGCCGCGATCGGTGCTGCAGCAGGCTGCGTTGCCGGTGGTGCGATCGGCGCCGGAATTGGTGGCGCCGCAGGCCTCGCGGCTGGTACCGCCTACGGAGCCGGCGAGGGTGCCACCCCGATCGAGACGACGGTCCCGGACGTCGAAGAGGACCAGATCGCCGAGCAGGTGGACACCACCTTCGATCAGTGGTCCCAGGATCCGGTGGGTGCGACCGTGGTCGACGCGGTTCAGTCGTTCACTACCGAGACGGCCCCGGCCCTCGACACGCAGGTCCGGGACTTCGTCGGCGCTCAGGCGGGTGGCGAACAGATCCTCGACCAGGTCGACCAGACCCTCGAGACGTTCTTCAACGACGCCACGCCGGGTCTGAGCGGAAACCTGATCAGCACGGCGGTCGGTGACGCCATCGCAGCTTTCGGGGCTGCCCCGGCCTCGGATCCGGCTGCGCCGATCGCGGGCTGACCGCAGCAGCAAGGCAGCGGGCTCCACACCAGCATTGGTGTGGAGCCCGCTGTCGTGTGCTCAGCGAATCAACTTGCCGCGACGGTATTCACGGCCACCCCAGACGCCGGTCTGCCCGGTCGCGCTGGCGTAGGTGCCGCACGCGTCGGCGATCGGGCAGCGAGCGCAGATTCTGGCGGCGTAGTCGAACGACTCGCTCGGGTCCGGGAACCATCGGTCCGGGTGCTGATCTCCACGGCAAGCGGCGACGTCCCAGTCCGTGGCGTCCTCGGAGATGGGGAGCAGGTCGGTCAGGGTCAGCGTGACTGTCATCGGGATGCGCCTCCTTCCAGGCGATTCAGGTAGTTGGGGCCAACTCGCGCCAGATGGCCTGCTGGCGCTTCTGATCGGTACGGGGTGCCCGGGGCACCCACAGGAGCGGCATGTCGGCCTCCTCGGGGGTGCGGTCTGCCTTGCGGCCGTTGCAATCCGAGCAGGCGGCAACGAGGTTGCCGTAGTGGTCTCCTCCGCCGCGACTCTTGGGAAATACGTGGTCCACCGTCCGGGCACCGGGCTGGCCGCAGTACGCGCACCGGTGGTGGTCGCGAGCGAGCACCGCTGCGAAGCTCGCGCGGGTGTCATCATCGATCGCCGGTCGCGGGGGAGTGTGGACGTACTCGAGCAGCTGGATCGTGTGCGGCAGAGGGATCGCCACGTGCTGCGATCGCACCACGAAGCGTGGAGTGTGCTCGACCAAGGTGATCGCGAGTTCCTCGTTGAGCAGCACCACCGCTCGGGCGGCCGGTACGACGTCGAAGTCCTCGTAGGTGACGTTGAGGACCCGCACGCGGGTGTTCATCCAGGTGCGGGCGGTGATGGCGGTGGGTGGGCGGTGCATGGCAATCGACAACCTCGTTCTCTCGCAGGGGGAGTGGCGGGTTCTCGAGGTGTGCTCGTCCCGTTGAGGCCGGGGTCGGCCGGAAGTCACCTCGGGGGTGACTGGAGGTCGGGGCGCGCACGCCCCGAGAGGAGGGGCGTCAGTAGACGCGGAATCCGGCGGTCGTGCCGGAGTGTTCAGCGAGCCGGTCCAGGAGTTGGATCTTCGGCTGCGACATGCGCTGCGGGTACGAGCTGGTGTGCATTCGAGTGTCCTTCCTGGTCGTAGGTGGCTGCTACCGGCCGCCCAGTGTGCCACGCGAGGGCGGGGAGGTGTTGCAGATATTGCGCTCGCTCGCTGCTGGCGTCCGCCGACCGCGCTTTCGGGATAGGCCATCGTCAGGGGCCTATCGGGGAATCGAGTTCGATTCCGGTTAGTGCTAGGAAGGGCTGGCCGGAGCCTGGGTCGCGACGCTCAAGGCAACCGCGACAGACTGTTCGCCCAATCTGGTCTCCGCGGTGTACTCTGCTGACCAGAGAGCATGCTCGCTCTCCGTGCGGCACATCGATGGGATGCGCTCTGCTGCACGCTAGGACACTAGGAGTTCCGATGACCCTTTCTCCGCTGGCTGCCCATCTGGCAGCCGAGATCAATGCACACGACTGGAGCGACGCTCCGTACCGCTTCGACCGGGCGGGACACCGTCGCGACTGGGACTCCGCCTCACGGCGCAGTCAAGAGGTGCTCACCCCTGACCAGACCGAGTTGGTGCAAGCGAACGCCGCCATGGTGGTTGCCCAGGTGGTCGGATACCTGGAGGGTGAGAGCTTCGACCCCCACGAGTTCGCACTGATGGCCGGGGTCGCCCGAAACATCCGTCTCACCGCAAGGGGGCAGAGGTCCGGGTCGATCGACGCCGCGCTCCGCAAGGACAACGATCTTTACGACACTCCGGGCAGCACCCTGCGAGTAGAGGAGCGCCAGGCGTATTCCCTGGAAGATGCCATGACAGGGATGCTCCGTACCCCAGAGGAGGAGCCCCACAATCTGGCTCCTCGCACCAGTGTCACCCTCTCCTTCAACGGACAGTCCTACGGCCACGGAGTGGTGGATCGGGTGGAGGTTCGACACGGCTGGCAGGTCGTCGTCTGGGATCGCTACACCACCTACGCCGTTCCGCGTTGACCTGGCTTGTACCGGAAGACGGCCGCCCGACACCTATCCCAGTCGGATGGCCGTCTTCTGGGGTAGCGGTATGGGAATTGCGCCGCGATCAAGCCGACGAGCTGCCGAATCTGACCCGCTGGAGCGGAGATATGAGGGAAATCGGGGCCCGATCGCGTCCGCAGATTCAATAGGTGAACACAACGCGACATAGGTGAACACCCTCGACGAGCGGGGTGTTCACCTATGTCGGGTGGTACTGGGCCGTCCGCGAATTGGATTGGTTGACAAGTCGGTAATCACGCTTCACGGAGGCTATAGCTCACACCGACCTGATGGGCTCGTATTACCTCAGCACGCTCGCCCGGCTATCTGCTTGATCTGATTCGACGCAGTGGCTCGTGCGTCAGAAGTGACATTCTAAGGCCCGTAGATGTACAGGGATCGGTGTTGGATACGGCACCTGGTGGACTCGGTTTGCATAGCGTCGAGCTGTCCGGGTGAGCGCACGCCTGCTGCCGGCAACTAGTGGGCTGAGCTCCCTGGTCTATGTGCGGCACTATTCTGCGCACTGGTTGATTATCGATCACCGAATCGATCGAGGGAGAGGCTTCGACATGGTTGATGCTGGTGTGCTCAATGCCGATGAACTGCCCATAGGAACACCGGAACATCGCTTCTGCAGGTACGTGCGGGGCGGGTCCGGATCTTCCGGACCCCTTTTTCCCCGCGAAGGCGCCCCTGGCCCTCTTGAGCTTGCGCTAGACGTCGCAACACTGCCCGAGAGGCTGCTCGAGGACGACGATTTCATGTATGCGTTGCAGCGCCCGGATGTGAGCGTTCAGCTCATCCATTTCGAGTCCGAGGGTGAGGTTCCGGTTGTTAGGGCCTGGAAGGCGGCGCTCCCCGACTCGGACGTAGCGGTGATCGGATTCGAATCCGTCGAACGCGCGAGCACGATGGGCGACTCAGTCGAGTTCTGGGTTGAAACTTTCCACAAGGGGGAACGTAGATCCGTCCACCGCGCAAACTTCTTCCCGGTCTATGTAGATCTCGACATAGCGGCCGGAATCGGAGAACCGATTCCGAAAGGCCTTCGCGTCCGAAGTGCGGCGCTGGCTGCCGCATGCGCACGTAGTGTGCACGCGATCGTCAGCACGATGGCGACGGTCGGTCGACCGGACGTGGCAGAAAACGATTGGATCGCGTTGTGCGATCCTGACGGAGCCGTGAGTCTGATCGGCCACTACCTGCGTATGTCCGGATCACGCCGCATATGGGTGACTCCGGATGGGCGCAAGAAGGTTGGCATGCAATCGCTGGTTGGTCTCTACAGCACGTGTATCGAGGTCAAAATTCCGTTCCTGCGGTTGATGAATCAGGTGGCGGCATTCAAGTTCCAAGACCAAGAAGTTGTCACAGCAACCAGAACGGTGGACGCGAGATTGCAGCGAGCAGCTCGAGCGGTCGACGACCTGCTCCGCGCTTTGTCCCGAATCGAAAAGGGCAGGCTTGACGAGGACTCCGAGGAGGAGATCAGCGAGGCTTTCGACCGTGAGCTGCTCTATCTCATCGCGGCCGTCGACACTCTCGGTCGAATGCACGAACGGTGCATCAACACGGAGGTGTCCAAGCCGAGGTCGTCCCTGCATTCGGGCGCGACCTTCAAGAAGCTCGTCGATCCGTACTACCCGGATACACCTGAACTTGCGAAGCTTCACGACTTGCAGCTGTTGATGTACTTCGCCAACCAGCTGCGCAACTACATTCACGCTACCCGGATCGACGCCGCACACGCGTACACCCGCGACTACGGGAGCGGTCGAACCGCGGTTATCAACATCGAGTCCCTTCCAAGCACACTCAACCACGCACACCGACTCGGAATCTGGCGAGCGGCCCGAGACCCGCTCTCCTCCGGACCGGATCCCGTTGTAGCGGACCTGGCGACGATGGCGACAGCGCTCCTCGAGAGTGCATACGAGTTCGTTGACCTCTACTGCTTCATGGTCTTGAAAGAGGTTCCGGCCGGCGCACCGGCGCCGGCGCCGATATTGACCGCCCCCATGATCGTGGACGGGGCACTCACGTCACGACGGGTGGATCAATGGATCGGACGGTTATTTGGATGGAATGTTCCTGAGCTGGTGCCTACCGTCATCGTGGACTAACGCTGTGCCCGACCCAGTCGTGCCGACCCAGTAGGTGAACCCAANTGAGGTCATGGAGCACTTGTACCGTGCTGACCTGTACTTCAGGGTGCCGTAGTTGTTGACCAGTAGGCTGCTGAGCTGGGGTTCTGCGGAATTCGAGGGCGTTGTTCGGGCCGATTGAGCGGGCATGGGGACAGGGATTGATCATGGGTGTGTCTCACGCACCGGATCGTCCACAAGGAGTCACCCATGCCCGCCGGGACAGTGTCCCTGATCGACCCCTGCCTTGACCAACTGACCCGCTGGAGCGGTGTCGCTGCGGACAACATGCAGGTGCCGGATCTGCTCACCGCGCTCGAGGACGTACCCGATCCGCGGGCTCGACGCGGTCGCCGCTACCGACTGCCGTCGCTGATTGTGGTGGCTCTGTCCGCGGTCGCCGCCGGAGCCCGATCGTTCTACGCCATCGCCGATTGGGCCACCGGTGCATCACCACAGGTGTTGCAACGCTGTGGGATCCGATTCCGAGTACCGAGTGAGGCCACGATCCGGCAGGTGTTCGGCCGCATCGACGGTGACGCCCTGGACCGGGTGCTCGGCCGGCACCTGGCCGCCCGGGCCGGCACCGACGCCGGGCGGGTGGCCGTCGCGGTGGACGGCAAGACGATCCGCGGCGCCCGCACCGCCGATCGGGTGGCTCCGCACGTGGTCTCGGCGGTCACCCACGGCGACGCCATCGTCCTCGGGCAGCGCCGCACCGCCGACAAGTCCAACGAGATCCCCACGGTCCGAACACTGTTGCGTGGTCTCGATATCGCCGGAGCGGTGGTCACCGTCGATGCGATGCACACGCAGAAGGCGACCGCCCAGTGCCTGCGCGAGCAGTGTCGCGCCGAGTACGTGATGGTCGTCAAAGCGAACCAGCCGGGTCTGCTCGCCCGCGTGCGGGACCAGCCGTGGGAGCAAGTGCCGGTGGTGTGGTCCGATCCGGTCGAGCGCGGCCACGGCCGGGAGGAGTCCCGCAGTTACAAGATCGTCACCGTCACCCGTGGCCTGCGGTTTCCCTATGCCCGACAGGCGATTCAGATCATCCGACGTCGACGACCGATCGGCTCCGAGACCTGGAGCGTCGAGGTGGTGTATGCGGTCTGTTCGTTGCCGTGCGAGCAGGCGCCACCGAAGCTACTGGCGTCGTGGATTCGTGGACACTGGCACATCGAGAACAAGATCCACTATGTGCGGGATGTGACGTTCGGCGAGGACCGATCCACCGTCCGCACAGGACAGGGTCCCCAGGTGATGGCGACGATCAGGAATGTGGTGATCAGTCTTCATCGTCGGGCTGGGGAGTCGAACATCGCCCGGGCGTGCCGGCGACTGGCGGTCAGCCCTCATCACGCGGTCGACTTGGTGTTGAGCGCATGAAACCGCAGTTCACAGCCTCGGAAGTCAACAACTACGGCACCCTGGTGAACCCAACGGGCCTCAATGAGTGAAGACCCTCAGCCGAGATGGATGGATCGAGCGAGCCTGCGATCTGGTGAAGCGGCTCCGTACCGTCGGGCCGCCAGTTCACCAACGATCAAGGGGATTCCATGAGCAAGCTCAACGGTGCAGTGCGACGTGCGGTTCAGATAGCAGCCGGAGCGGCTGCGGCAGGAGCCCTGGCTATCTCCGGAGCCGGGCTCGCATCGGCGGCATCACCGCCGGTCACACCGAGCCCGGGCGGAGACAACGTCTGGCCCGTCGTCAACCTCGACCGATGCGGCGGTCCGATCCAAATATCGAGGGACACCGTCCCCGGCCGAACGGACCTGCTCGGGGTGACACTCACGCCGACGGGCAACTTCGGCGCCAGCCCAGAGTGCGCTGTCCCGGTGAAGCTGGAATGGGTGAATGGCATCGCGCCGTTCGGCCACGCGGTAACGGTCACGGTGGACAGGCCCGGACCCACTCGAGTCGACATCCCGATTGGTGCGGGCGCGAGCCTACTGACGGTCCAGACGCTGGGAGTGCCGGCGTTCGGGACATCCCAGTACGTGTGGATGCAGCCGTGATGCGGGGGTAACCCACTGCAGCGCAAGGCCCTGCCACACGTGGTGGCAGGGCCTTGCCGCGGTTGTACGAGATCAGGCGGAGAACTTGAGGTGAGCCTGGGTCTTCCCGAGGACCTTCTGTCCCTCAGCGGACACGGTGACGTCGATTCGTGCAGTGCGTTCCTCGTCGTCGAGTCGAGCCACCTTCGCCGAGATCGACAGTTCGGCACCCTTCACCTGGTCGACCACGACCGGCCGCGTGAACCGGGTCTCGTACGAGACGACCGTGGTGGGGTCGCCGACCCAGTCCGTGACGACCTGCAGACCGAGGGCCGCGGTCAGCATCCCGTGGGCGAGAACGCCCGGTAGTCCTGCGCTGGTCGCGACGGCGTCGTTGAAATGGATGGGGTTGAAGTCGCCCGAGGCGCCGGCATAGCGGACCAGGTCATCTCGGGTCACCGTCAGGTCGGCCTTCGCGACAACCGCACCGACCTCGAGGTCCGTGAAGCGAGGAACTGTGTAGGTCATTCGTCATCTCCTCGGTGCAGCAGCGACGAGGTGATGGTGACGACCACGTCGCCGCTTTCATCTCGGATTTCGCAGATCGTGGACAGGATGGAGCTGCTGGCACGCTCGGTGACGTCGGTGATCGTCAGCGTGGTGCTGAGTTCCTCGCCGGCGACGATCGGGCGGCGGTATTCGATCTTCTCCGAGGCGTGGACGATGCGGTGCGGGTCGAGTCCGGTGTCCGGGGTTTCGACGAGCTGGATCACCGAGGGGGACTGGACGACGGTGGTGAACGTCGTCGGCGCGATGACATCTGCGAAGCCAGCGGCCCGGGACGCCTCGACGTCGTGGTGCAGCGGGTTCGTCGCACCCACGGCGCGGGCGAACTCGCGAACCTTCTCGCGGCCGACGAGGTATGTCGTCGGCGGGAAGACCCGGCCGGCGAGGTTGGCATTCAGTGGTGGCATCACGCGAGACTAACGGCGAACGGTTGGGGGCTGGCTGGGTGTCGTTGCAGACATGGAAGCATGGCGGTGTGAACGGCACGACCAGTAGCGATAGCACCGCCAGACCAGCTGACCCTACGCCCGTCCGCTCGCGCCGGCAGCTCGACTGGTACGAGAAGTGCCGAATCCCGGGCGCGCTCCGCCCGCTCGGAGACTTCGGCTCGGTTCCGATGGCAACCTCACTTCCGCAGTTCATCAAGATTGCGCAGGCGATCGCCCGTAATGCTGACCACAATGGCATCTGTGGGTGGCGCGGTCAGGCCAATGCCGAATGGAAGGTGCAGTCGGGTGCCGCTCGGCGTGTGCAGCGACCTTGGCTTGAGCACTTTGGTCGTGACCGTGAGATCGTTCACGAGGTGCTTGAGAAGCTCGGAGCGAAGACGCCGAGGGAAGCGATCGCAGGTTCGACAGGTTCGAAGCAGCACGCTGACGCCGTCCTTGCCTATGAACGACTACTGCTGAATCAGGCCCGTGTGAATGGCTTCGGCCACCACGACGGTCGCAGATTATCGGACCTCGAACTCCTCGCGAACCTGCAGCACCATGGTGCAGCTACGAGCCTTCTGGACGTAACCAAGAATCTGTTGGTTGCCCTCTGGATGGCGGCATCCGAGCCAGAACATGACAACAAACCGGGCGTCGTCATCGCATTCGGTCAGTCTGCACTGCGAACGACCGACGATGAGAATGCCCAATGCCCGCTCCTTAAGTGGATGCAGTTACCCGGTGCGGGAGCACGGAAAGCGAAGTACTGGATTCCTTCGAAACTGAACTTGCGGATTGTCGCGCAGAGTGGATTCTTCGTCCTCTCACCGATCGTGGACGAACCCTGGGGAACCGTAGATCTGAGAGGAACAGTGGTCTGGGATACCGACGAGACTGCGGGCATCGAGGACCCTGATTGCTATTTCATTGGCGTCTCTCGGAAACTCAAGAAGGAGATGCGCGACGCTCAGAAGTACGGGCTATTTCCGTACGCGCAGAACACAATTTACCCAGATCTTCCGGGTTTCGCGGACTCACACAGTGCACGCCGAGACATACCGTTCTTCGCATAGAATCCCCGCTTGCTAGATAATCTATATTATCTAGCAACAACCGATCGGCGCCTACCGCTCCTCAATCGCGGCCGACGACAGTCAGGAGACCACCTAACCGTGACCGTGATGTTCCTGCTGCTCCCTGGAGCGCTGCTCCTGCTGTTCGGACACCAGTGGAGCCGCAGCACGACCGAAGCTGCACCGAAGGTGGCCGCCCTCTCCATCCAGGCTTGCGGCGCTCTGACCATCGGTGTGGCAGCGCTCGCTTCCGCTGCATCCTGGACGGCCAGACTGCCGATCCTGCTGAGCTCGACGATCCTGCTGGCGATGTGCGCGTACGCGTACGTCCGCGTCCGGCAGACCATCCAGGACCCCGACTAACCCATCACCCAGACCCCAGGAACATCGCATGCCCAACATAGGAAGTCTCGCCGCCCGGTTCGACGAGTTCCTCGTCTACCGCAGCACCGGCAAACCATCGGAGGCCACCCTCAAGGCCTACCGGCAGGACTTCACCGCGATCGCCGAACTTCTCGCCACCCACACCGGTATTCCGGCCCACGACCTGGCCTGCAATGTGGTCGACAAGGACCGGATACGCGCGGCGTTCGCGGCCTACGCCGACACGCACTCCCCCGCCTCGATCCGACGCTGCTGGTCGACCTGGAACGCCCTGTGCAGCTACCTGTTCACCTCGGATCTGATCGTCGCGAACCCGATGGATGCGGTCCTGCGCCCCAAGGTCGCCAAGACCGTACCGAAGGCCTTCGACCAGGACGCGGTCGAGAAACTGATCACCGCGCTGACCACAGACGAAGACGACAACGCACACGCCTGGCGCGAACGCGACCTCGCCATCGTCCTCACCACACTGCTCACCGGATGCCGCCTGTCCGAGCTGGTCACCCTCAACATCGGGGACTTCCGCGACCTCGACGACACCGGCAGCGTCAAGGCCATCACCGTGCACGGCAAAGGAAACAAGCAACGCGTCCTCACCGCCGAGCCCGCACTTGTCGACGTGATCACGTCCTATCTCGACTCGCGCCTGCAGCGATTCCCCGGCAGCGGCAAGGCCCGCACCTCCCCCACGGCCTCACCCTGGCGGCGCCTACGGGCCACCGATCCGCTCTTCCTCGGTGCCGATGGGGAACGCATCACCGCACCCACCATCCAGTACCGCGTCGAGCGCGCCTATCGCCGCGCCGGCATCAACGGACAGCGCGCGAAAGGCGCTCTGGTCCACCAACTCCGCCACACCTTCGCGACCTCACTGGCCGACAGTGATGTCAACGTCTACACCCTGATGCGGCTGCTCGGACACGAGTCGATGACCACCACCCAGCGCTACACCCAAGGCGCTGGCAAGGAAACCCGCGTCGCCTCGGCCACGAACCCGGTCTATCGACTGATCGAGAAGAACGAGACGGGGCAGTGACGTGACGCCGCAGAACCCTTGACTCCGCGGCGCGAGGGAACCGGTCGACTCGCGGAGTCTGCGACCCACTGGGACCCAGAAAATTAGCTTCGCTAAAATTCAGGGTTGGACTGGGAAAAACGACACGTCCCCTTCTGTCGTGTCGATCGGAGAAAGCACCACCACAGAGAATGGCGATCAAATGACTGAGAGGACGGTTGGCGTGGATCTTCCTTTACACGGCGATCTGGTGAGCCTGGTTCCGATGGAATCGGAACATATTCATCCCTTATGGGAAGCGACCGCCGGTGGACACGAGTCGTATCGATTCACGCTCGTACCAACGGATCTAGACGGCATGACCGCCTATGTCGACAGCGCGTTGAAAGAGCGTGACGCGGGATCGGGACTGCCCTTCGTTCTCTTGAACCGCGACGGCAGGGTGATGGGATCGACGCGGTTCCGCTGTATTGAGCGCTGGCCGGCTACTTCGGTGCGTCCATCGGTGACGGTCGCAGAGATCGGTGGTACCTGGCTATCCGTTGAGGCGCAGCGGACCGGCGTGAATGCCGAAGCCAAACTGCTGCTACTGGACTACGCCTTCGGACCCATGGACGCTTATCGCGTATCGCTCATGACCGACTATCGAAATGAGCGGAGCCGCAGAGCAATCGAGCGTATCGGGGCTACCTTCGACGGGGTCCTGCGCGGCCACATGCCTGCTTTCGACGGAGCAGTCAGGGACTCCGCCATCTACTCCATCCTGCGGAGCGAATGGCCCGAACTGCGCACATCGTTGCAGCAGCGAATCCGGAAGGTGAATCATGCTCCGAATGAGTAGTCTCGACTCCCTGATGCTTTACCGCGACAGGCGCGGGGCGCAGCGGCAGATCGCATACGTCGGGTTGTATGAGCCGCATCCGTCCAAGTCGATCGACGAGGTCGTTGAGTTGCTGGTCGATAGATTGACGGACCTCAGCGGTGAGATCCCGATTCTCACGCGGAGGCCGGTGACTCCTCGTTTCGGTGTCGGGCGTGCCTATTGGAAGGACGTGACCGATTGGAGTCCCGCAGTCGGTGTCGGACGGGGCCGGGTGCCGGATCCCGGCGGCTGGACCGAATTGTGTGACTATGTGGCCGAGCTACACACGCGGGAAATCCCGTTGACCGGGCCGTTGTGGCGGCTTGACGTAGTCACAGGCCTGGACAATATCGACGGAATTCCGTCGGGTGGATTCGCGGTCGTATTCCGTGTTCATCATGCTGCTGTAGACGGCGGGTTCGGGCTCGAGATTCTGAAGCGACTCCATGACGGTGCGCGGCCGGAGCGGGGGCTGGTGGGCTCCCCCACACCGCGCTCGGATGCGGAGCACCGACGGGCACGGGAGGATTTCCGCGCCTTGATTCAGGAGTTGCGCACGCTCGGTAGCGGACTCGCTGGGTCTCTCAAGATTCTGGCGGGCGGTGGAATATTCGGCACAACCGTCGAACGTACCGAGATGAATTCGACGGTCACCCACGAAAGAACAGTGAGGGTTTGCCACTTTCCCTATCAGGATATTCGTGCTGTGCGTCGCGCTGTCCCGGGCGCCACCGTCAATGACGTCTTCCTGGCGGTCGTCGGCGCGGGAATGGATAGGTACCGTTCCGGACGGACGAATAAGCACACCGATCTCCGGGCGCTGACAACATGCATGCCGGTCTCGATCGCCCAGGGTTGCACCGCCGACCCGCTGGATGGTCAGTCGAGTGCAAATCAGTTCGCGATTCGTTTTATCTCTCTCGGTGAGCCCGCCAGCCGACCACTCGACCGCTTAGCGAGTATCCGGGACTGGACCGCGGAAGCGAAATCCACTGTTAAATTTGGAAGCGACGACGGACACGACCTTCTTCCAGGGCCGCTGGAATGGAACTATCGGCTCAATGTCCGGGCAGCTGCCCGGGTCGGTCATGTCCTCGGTGGGCATACCGTGACAACGAATGTGCCCGGCCCGCGCGACAACATTTCCCTGGACGGATGCAAATGTATCCGGCTCTTCGGTTTCGCGCCTATATATGACGGCGTCGGGGTCGTACATACTATGTCGAGTTATGGCGATGACGTCTCGCTCACAATCCTCGCAGACCCGACGATCATCGATATCGAAGAGTACGCCAGTTCGATTCAGCGAGCCTTCTTCGATCTCGCGGATGCGACTGCTGACGTGGGCGCGGGACAGGCCGACCGCCGATGACCGCGGAACAGTGACTGCGATCGGCGCGCAGAGTATCTCCCAATCACCGAGACGGTGGCTGGGGCTTGCGGCTCTGTCGGTGAGTGTTCTGGTCGTGGGTTTCGATGCGACCATCCTCAATGTCGCGCTGACCACGTTGTCCACCGAGTTGGACGCTTCGACCAGTCAATTGCAATGGATCATCGATGCATACCTACTGGTCTTCGCGGCCATGCTCCTACCGGCGGGTCTGGTTGGTGACCGTTTCGGGCGCACACGAACCCTGGTGGCCGGCCTGCTGATTTTCGGCGTGGCCTCGCTCGTCGGCGCCTGGTCGGAGACGTCGACGGAGGTTATCGCGGCCCGTGCCCTCATGGGTGTCGGTGCGGCGATGATCCTACCCGCGACCATGTCCTTGATTCCGACGTTGTTCGCCCGGGAGGAACGAACGCGAGCCATCGGAATCTGGTCGGCGGTCTTCGCAGCCGGAATACCGTTAGGTCCCATCCTCGGCGGATGGCTATTGCGGCACTTCTGGTGGGGCTCGGTGTTCATGGTGAACCTGCCCGTTCTGATCATCGCGGTGGTCGCATCGATGGTGTTCCTTCCGGAGTCTCGCGACGAATCGGTGCCCCGGATCGACTTCCTCGGAGTTACCCTGGTCGTGGTCGGCTTGTCCGCGCTGGCGTACGGGATCATCGAAGCGCCCACCGAAGGTTGGGCTGCTGCGAATGTCATTGTCGCCCTGGTCGCCGGGGTTGTGCTGCTGGGCGCCTTCGTCGTCTGGCAGCACCGGGCGAGAAGTCCGATGATCGATGTCGCACTGCTGCGTTGCCGTTCGTTCATGGTGGCGATCGTTGTAACAACGCTCGCTAGCGCCGTCATGTACGGCGTCCTGTTCCTCGTGCCGCAGTATTTGGAATCGGGCATGGGCAACGATGCCTTCGGCACCGGTGTTCGTATCTGGCCCTTGGCATTCGGTGTCCTGTGCGCGGCGGCGGTGACCGAACGGCTCGCTCTCCGCCTCGGGTACGCGAAGGTGATCGCCGCCGGGATGGCGATCCTTGCCGCGGGCTGCGCGATCGGGGCGATGACCTCGGTAACTGACCGGTATTGGTACGTAGCGGCTTGGCTTGCCGTTGTCGGGTTGGGACTTGGCTTGTCCCTGATTCCCGGACTGGACGTCGCGCTCAAGGAGCTATCCGACGACGAGGCCGGGCGGGGAAGCGGATTGGTCATGGCCTTCCGGCAGATAGGCGCGGCGCTCGGCGTCGCCGTGCTGGGCAGCGTGATGTCCACCCAATATCGACGTCACCTTGTGGTCGAAGCCTTGCCGCAGGATGAGGCCGATACGGCGCAGCGGTCGTTTGAGGGAGCGGCGGTTGTTGCGCAACGGATGACGGAGTTGGGGTTGGACGGTGAGCACCTGCTCGGCAGCGCATTGCACGCGTATCTGCGTGGCATGTCGCACGCATTGGTGGTGTGCGGAGTCATCGCCATTCTCGGATCAGTGACCAGTCTGATCTTCCTGACGAGCAGTTCGGGGGCCGACGGCGATCCGATTGCCACCGATTAGTCCCCACCATGTCTCACAAGAATCGAGGAACCGCCATGCGCGCGACCATCATTCACGCTCCTGGCGATATTCGGGTGGAGACCGTGCCCGACCCGACCATCGTCGCCTCGACCGATGCGATCATCCGGACTGTCGCCACCTGCGTGTGTGGTTCCGACCTCTGGGATTATCGCGGGGTCAATCCGGTCGTCTCACCGCATCCGATCGGTCACGAATATGTCGGTGTGGTAGAGGAAGTCGGGCGCGACGTCAGCTCGGTCACGCCGGGAGAGTTCGTCATCGGCTCCTTCTATGCGACCGACAACACCTGCCAGCACTGCCGTAGCGGCTATCAGTCAGCTTGCGTGCACCGTGAATTTCTAAACGGTTGCCAAGCCGACTACATTCGCATCCCTTTCGCGGACGGCACCCTGGTCTCCACCTCTGACCTGCCCGACGACACTCTAATCCCCGACCTGCTGGCGCTGTCGGACGTGATGGGTACCGGCTGGTACGCGGCGGTAGCCGCTGACGTCAGACCGGGCTCCACAGTGGTAGTGGTGGGCGACGGCGCGGTCGGTCTGTCCGGGGTGCTCGCAGCTCATGAACTCGGCGCGGAGCGGATCATCGCGATGAGCCGCCACGACACTCGGCAGCAGTTGGCAATCGAGTTCGGCGCCACCGATATCGTGACTGAACGTGGCGGCGATGGCATCGCGGCTGCCATAGAACTGACCGGCGGCATCGGGGCCGACTGCGTACTCGAATGCGTCGGAACGCAGGAGGCGATGCGGCAGGCCCTACAGTCCACCCGGCCGGGTGGCAACGTCGGGTTCGTTGGCATCCCGCACGACGTTACGATCTCAGGCGAGGAACTGTTCTTCTCACATGTCGGGCTGCGCGGTGGACCCGCCCCGGTACGCCGCTTTCTGCCTGACCTCATCGATCGAGTTCTTACTGGCCGAATTGAACCGGGCAAGGTTTTCGACCTCGAGTTGCCGTTCGACCTAGTCGCTGACGGGTACAAGGCGATGGACGAACGCCGCGCCATCAAAGCCCTCCTGCGNTCATCACGCGGTCGACTTGGTGTTGAGCGCATGAAACCGCAGTTCACAGCCTCGGAAGTCAACAACTACGGCACCCTGACCTGTACTTCCATCCGGCACGATGGGAAGGCGCGCCGATCACGCCACTCGAGGCGTCAGCGATTGGGACACCGGTGCTGGCGAGGGCAGTGGACACAATGACGGGTCTTGGCTTTCCCAGCGCTGGTGCGACGCCCAGCGAGGCGGCGAGCGCCATACGCCGATTCGCTTGCGATTCAGAGTATCGGTGGCGGGTGAATCAACAGACCTCCAGCTCCACGAGAGTTCATTCACCCGAGGTACAACGACGTGCTTTGGACAGTCTCTATCGAACAGCAGGGAAGCAGAACTCATGCAGGTCTTGATGCCAGGGAGAATCCTCGAACGTCATGTTGGGGGGAACACAACCTACGCCCGTACGATCGCCGCCGGCTTGCGCTCGCGCGGAGTTGTGGTGGATCCGATCGGATACGGGAATAACCCGATATCTACGTTGGCGCGTGAGACATTCGCGGGTCTGAAACGTCGAGGCCTTGGAACGGTCCTCCACTACGTGGCAGACACGGGACCACTGATTCCGACAAGAGTGCCGTCGGTCGTTACGGTCCATGGTGTCGCAAGCAATTGGGTAAGCGGTGTTCGAAGTCCGCGAGCGGACCGCATTTGGCGCACACGCGTGAAGGCGGCAATATCCTGCACAAACGCTGTCGTCACTGTGTCTGAATCGAGCGCAGATGACGTCGCTGATGTTTTTGGGGTCGATCGTCATGCCATTACCGTGATACGTCACGGAATTGATTCCGCAAAATTTCACGCTCGCCATTCAATCTCAGCTGAAGTCGGGTCGAAGCTGCCGAACGAGTTTATCCTGTACGTGGGTAATATTGAGCCGCGGAAGAACCTGATCGAGCTTGTTCGGGCATTGAAGACGCCCAAGCTTTCCGGATTGCGCATCCCTCTGGTGATCGCTGGAAAACCCGCCTGGGATTCTGACGATGCCATGACCGAGATTGTGTCGAGCGAAAAGGTTATCTACCTCGGGTTCGTGTCAGAAGAAGATAAAATTGGCCTCATGCAGAGATGTGCTGCGTTTGTATTCCCCAGTAAATACGAAGGGTTTGGATTTCCGGTGCTGGAAGCCATGGCGGCTGGGGCCCCCGTAATCAGCTCGAGCAAGGGGGCCCTTCGAGAGGTCGCCGGGCCCTCACGGATCACCGAGGAAATTGGATCGGATGCCATAGCAGACTGTATCCACGATGCGCTAACTGATTCGGACTGGCTCGATCACGCTGGAAAGTTGGGTCGGGCTTGGGCGTCGCAGTTCTCTTGGGACGACAGTGTTGAATCACACCTTCGGGTATACCGATCGGTGGTGGACCTGTGAAAGTAGTCCTGTTGCATGCCTACAGTGCAGCTAATGCGGGTGATGGGCTTCTCGTAGATGAGTCTCTGGCACTGCTGCGCGAGGCGCTCGGGCAGTCGGTCGAATTTACTGTAGTTGCTTCTCATCCTGAGACATTTTCCCACCTTGATGTCGCACTCGTCGACGCTGCGCCCGGAAAATTCGGCTTCAAGCGATCGTACTTGAAGCTCCTTCGGAGCCTTGGGGAGTTCGACCTGGTAGCAGGAGTCGGCGGCGGGTACCTCCGTGCTGGCCGTCTTGAAGAGACGGCCAAGTCCGCCGTCATACATGGTCCGCAGCTTCTGGCTGCCGCAAGGTCTACGACGCCCACAGTCTACCTTCCGCAAAGCATTGGGCCGGTGAATCAGATGATGTTGCCGCCGCTGAAAGCAGCTATTCGGCGACTGGATCGCGTGTTGGTTCGCGATGATCGGAGTCTCGGCGAACTGTCGGACTGTGGGGTCGAACGAACACTCGACCTCGCAATTCTGGGCGGCCAGATCAACGATCGCACTCTGGAACCTCATCCGGTTCCGGTGGTGTCGGCGAGGCCGGTAAGAGGCGCGGTTCCACCGCTTGTCACAGACCTCTGCGCGCAGCTGGGACGTTTTGACGGCTACGTTCAGAGTGAAACGCGTGGAAACGACGATCGGTCTGTGATGGCAGCGATTGGAGCTGAACGAATCCTGACCCGGGCAGAATTGCTGGACTCAGCATCGACGTCTCCACGAGTTGTAATCGCAGTTCGATTACACGCGGCTTTGATGGCGCTTCGCGCGGGGCACTTCGTGATTCACCTTGCGTATGAGCGCAAGGGTTTCGGCGCGTTTGCTGATCTCGGGTTGACGCCTTACGTGCACAATGTTTCCATGTTTGAGCCCAACCGTGTGGTGCGCCAGGTCGAAGACTTTGTGACCGATAAGCGAGTGCGCGATTGTTATCGGGCTAGTGTGGCCCAGGCGATGGAAAGAGGTAATTCTAGGCGCGTGGAACTCGTTCGGGAGATCCGATCACTTGTTGATGCAGCAAATGCGCAGATTTCAGCAGGCGATTGACGTGATCAAGAAGTCGACAGAAGCTGGTCAGCCGAATCGAGTGTTCGTCTGGGCAACTGGTCAAGATGACAACATCGGCGACTCGCTTTTGCGACGAGCTTACCTGGGGCGATTGCGCGAGATAGGTGACCTTACAGTCTGGATTGGCTCGGGGAGTGCATCTTTCATCAGCGGTTTGGGGTTGACCAAAGCTGACCGCATCGTTTCAAGCTATTTGCGCTGGTACCGGGAGGCGTTGGCAGCAGGCGCGCGAGGACGCACCGTCGTCGCCGTCAACGCGGGCGAGGTACCTGTTTCGCGCCGAGGTGCGGCACGCATGATGTCGATCGTCCTCCTTGTGTTGTTTGTCCGGGTGCGGGGAGGTGCAGGTGTCTGGGTGGGTGCGGGTGTTCCGATTCCACGCGAGCGAACCGCACTCGCACATTGTTACTGGCTCATGCGGCGCGTCTGCTCTTATGCGGGATTCCGCGATCGGGAATCTCTAGATGTTGTTGGTTCTGCCGAGGTTGTACCTGACTGGGCGTTTGAACTAGGTTCGTCGGTTCATGACTGGCAGCCGATCGAGTTCAGATCAACACTGGCGGTTGTCCTTCGCGGCGACAGGCCATATCCGAGCTCAGACTGGATCAATTGGCTTAGGGATTTTGCCACGCGCCTCGCGCTGACCGTGGTTGTCGTGGTCCAAGTGAGCCGTGACCTCGAAACTGCGGACCGCCTCGCTAATGACCTTTCCGGTACGGTCGTGGAGTTCACTGCCGACGACCATAAGACGCAAGAAAAGTGTCTACGTAAGGTCTATGCGGACAGCGCGGTCGCCGTTGGTGACCGATTGCATGGTCTGATCGTCGCAGCGACAGAAGGCGCGGTGCCGCTGGGTTGGGTTTCGTCGTCCGGAGGGAAGATCAGCAGGCATTTCGACGCAATTGGGCTGTCATGGGTCGGGCAGCATGAAGGTTCCGAGCACTGCCTGCGCGTTGAATTGGATATCGACGATATCCGCACGCTCCGTGCACAACTGGATGAATCGATCTGCGCCACCCGAATCAGACTTGATCAGATTGCCAACGAGCTGACCCTCGGAGCGGGAGCCAACACTTGAGCGAGAGAAGTGACAGTACCGCTAGGTCGTCCTTGGCCTCGGTGGCAGCACGCGGCGCATCATTCACGATCGCCGGCCAGCTGATCCGCGTGGTTACTATGCTTCTTGGAACAGTCGTGCTTGCAAGGCTTTTGGCGCCGGAAGCGTTCGGGCTCGTAGCGGTCGTGTTGTCCTTAGTCGCGTTTGGTGAGCTAGTCCGTGACTTCGGGCTGTCAACGGCAGCTGCGCGCGCGGAAAAACTGACCAGAGGGCAGCAGTCCAACCTGTTCTGGATCAACACTGCAATCGGTGTTGTTCTCACGGTAATTGCATACGCATGTGGCCCATTTGTGGCTGATGTGTTTGGGCAGGAGGAGCTATCGGAAATTGTCAGGTGGACCGCACCATTATTCATAGCTAACGGTCTCGCTACACAGTTTCGTGCTGAAATAAACCGCAAGTTGAACTTCAAGGGTCTCGCAGTTGTTGATACGCTTCCACCGATACTCGGACTGGTCTCCGCTGTAGGCTTCATATTTGCATTTTCGCAGGCCAATTATTGGGCGCTAGTTGCCCAACAACTCGCAACCTCCATGTTTGGTCTTCTTCTCGCGGTCCCTCTTGCAGGGTGGATTCCCGGATTGCCGAGTAGGCGTGCTTCGGTTAGAAACCTGCTGTCGTTCAGCGCCGGATTATTTGGAACCCAAAGCGTTGCCTACCTTGCGCGCAATATTGATAATCTGGCTATCAGCTATTTTTGGGGTCCTGCTAGCCTCGGCATATATAGTCGCGCATACCAGTTGCTCATGGCGCCTATTAATCAGATTTCTGCACCGCTTACCCGTGTGACGGTTCCAATTCTGACGCGAGTCGCAGATCAGCGCGGTCGATTCATGTCCTATTTGGAAGCGGGACAACTCGTCGGTGGGATTGGAATCGGCCTCCTCTATGGAGTGCTTTTCGGACTTGCGGAACCTGTGGTTCTCCTCGTGTTCGGAGAGCCCTGGGCTCCGATTATCCCGGTTTTCCAGGGCCTTGCGGTAGGTGGAGTGTTCAGGGCTCTCAACCAGGTCACATTCTGGGTATTCTTGGCTAAAGGCGCCACTGGTTCACAGTTTAAGTTCTATCTGGTATCTCAACCGTTAATCGTTGCGTGCATGATCGCTGGTATCCCCTGGGGCGCCTTGGGAGTTGCGGTTGGTCATTCAGTTGGGTACGCACTTAATTGGACGATTTCGTTCTGGTGGTGTGGCCGGGTCACAGATACACCCATGGCTGCCCTCTACTGGGCTGGAGTCAAGAGCATTTTCGCGTTCTCGGTACCAATTGCAGCTATTGGACTTGCTGCGTCGTGGCTTGTGCCAGGCCACCTCGCATGCATCGGAGTGGGAGCGGTCGCGATATGTGTGTACCTGGGACTCCTCTGGTGCATTTCTGACTATGCAAAGGGTGTCGCGGCACACACAATCTATGTCTTGCGTAAAGTGCGAACGCGAGGTGCTGTATGAGCACCCACGAGCAGGCTGTGGAGAGGGAACAGGCGGCGCAATGCGACTATTGAACTATCGCACTAGACTTTTGCGTATTTCCTAATTCCTCGCCCATGGTTTGGTGGATAGCTTTCGTGCTGCTGCCAATGGATCACGGCGGAACCAGTGCATCAGATACTTCGCTGTCTGGACCTTGTTTCCGGATGCCCATTCGGCGCGCGCCTGTCGGACGTCAGCGGCCATGCTGATCTGACGGGCGGTCATCAGATCTATGTCGATTCCAAGGTAGGTAGCGTAGTGCTGTCTAATCTCTTCCTTCGATCTAATCGCGTTTATAGCGGATCGCACAGATTTTCCGCCCGCCAGGCGATAGCGGCACGATGCCTCGGTACGCACGTCGATGTCACCCACAAGTGACAGGCGGATCAAGAGCTCGTAGTCCTCTGCGAATCGTGGGTGCAGTGGTAGTGGGTCGATCTGCTTGGACTTCTCATACGAGTCGCGCCGTATAACCGCAGCGCACGGCGGCCAGGGCCCGTGGCCGTTGATAAGCAGTGTCTCGGTGGTCACTGGGGAAAAACGAATGGGGAACGGTCGTTCGACTCCACCATCGGCTATTCCTATGACTGTTCCGGCTGCGACCGACAAGTTCTTGGATTCGGTGAGGATGCGGACCGAGTTGCGGACCGCGTCCGGAATAAGTTCGTCGTCAGCGTCGAGGAAGGCCAGATACTCAGTGCTTGCGTGTGCGGCACCATTAGATCTTGCAATTGCAGCACCAGCGTTTGATTGCTGGATGCACGTAGCGCCAGCTTGCCTTGCCCGTTCGGCCGTCGAGTCATCGGAACCGTCGTCGACTACGAGTACCGCTCGTGCCGAGGCTTCGAGGGCCGATCGAACGGCATTTGCGATAGTGAGTTCTGCTCGAAAGGCTGGAATCACGATCGTTAGATCGAGGGTAGGCGATGTGGAGTTCATATAGCTCGGCTTTCGACTGTAGGAGATTCACTGCTTGCCGTGTGCGATCGATTCGATCTTGTTCGGGTGTCGATTAGGCCATATATCGCCACCGCGAATAGTAGAGGTACCCAGTACTGTTGCTGATTGTAGAATGCGGATGTCATACCAAAGATCAGGATCGCTGCAATCATCGCAGCAGGTAGTGCGTTTCTTCCCTCCCTGAGGGATATGATGATTAATCTGCACAGTGCAGCGGTGATCGTTGCCATGGCGAGAATTAGGAGTATTCCGCCCTGATACCAGGCTCGGAGGAGGTAGTTGTGCACTACCGTTGTCCCGTTGAAGGTGCCTTGGTTCGTGGAGTCCATTCCGACGCCGGTAATCGGGTCATGGCGGATCGACTCAAGAGCAAAATCGTAGGTCGCCTGTCTAATTGAGAGCGAAGCAACCCCATCGTTTGTGACACCGAGAACGGTATTGACTCTGGATTCGACTGGGTTGAGGAGATCCGATGGCTCGTATCCAAGGGCGATTGTCCCGATTACAATAGAAATTACAGCGGCAAACACGGCAATTGCGGTCTTGATGGTTGCGCGACTTGCAACGAGCATGACGATTGCACCTGCTGCGAGTGCGGTCATCGTGCTGAGGCTTCCACTACCGATCAGTGCTGCTGCGTTGATTACTGCAATTAAAACGCAGGCGACGCGCTTTCGGCCTGACGCTTTGGTCGTATAGTAGTAACACATCAGAATAGTGAGTGATGCCATGAGGCCAAGGACATTGGGGTGGGCAGCGAGACCGTTAGCTCGCCCCGAGTTCGCCTCGAGTCCGAAAACTGAAGCGCCGGAAAGCTGGGCAATCCCCACGATGGACGAGATCGTCTGTATGGATATGAATCCGATTAGTGCCCGGTCAATGAAAGTTTCGTCACGGCTCGCGTAGTATCTAAGGACAAAAGGCATCATCCCTACCAGCGCGCCGAGCTGTATTCCGACCGCAAGGCTCCTTGTCGTATCGGATGAGGCTCCGGAGAATAGTGACGCGAGAGGAATTAATATCGCGCAGATAATCCAGATCGGCGCAGCGGCCGGACGTCCGACGCGCCCAAGTGCGACGCATATCACCAGGGCTGCCAACACCAGGATTTCGAAGTTATTTCCGAAAGTCGAAGCTATGAGGCGGTGAATCGGCACGATCGCGATTACGATCACCCACAGGTAGCCGCCAAGCTTTCCTTTCGGGTCCTGGTGACTGAATTGGACATGAGCGGGATTCGGAATGACCGTCATTGGTTTTCTCTGGAATTCGGATAAGGCTGTGTTTCATCCATCGGTGTGGATACCTCTGGTTTCATATCGAGACGTACTGAGATGTACCTTCAACTGCATTGCGGCACGTCCACGGTGACGACGGGATCATCGATCAATGGTTGCACCGGGACCCGGGCGGTCCCTGGAGACGTTGGTTCGGTGAGCGTGTAGACGATTTCGACGGTTTTGCCTTGTGGAATAGGGACCTGGACGTTGAACATCGGATGTCCGCGCTCCTTACCATTGTAGGCGAAGTTAGAGGTGCCGTTGATTGTTACACTTTTTAGCTTTGCGCCCTGAGTAGCGACTAGTGCAATGTCTGATAGATTCGTCCCAAATGGAGCGCCAATCGGGTTGTCGAACATGCCTGCGACATAATCCGTGTACGTACCTTCAGGAAGGTTATTTGTCAATCGAATTGTCACGCTCGAGGCGCGTGTATCTGATTCGCATGCTCCTGCGGCGTAGTGAATCTCTCTCTGCAAGTAGTAGTCGAGCTTGTTGCCTCCGAGGTTATTGATGACAACACCCGCATAGGGCGCGGAATCATCGGGGACTATGTGCCCGAGCGGAGTGCCCGCAAGGACCTCTTGCTCGCCAGGAACAGAACTCCATACGGCGAGACGCCCCTCGCTTGCTGCGCGTCCGAGTGCTTCGAGAAGCGCTTGTGGATTGGAGATGCTGCCGGTCAACTTCTCAACCACGGTCTTTGCCACTAGTTCAAGATATGCCTTGCGGGCAGCCTGATTGTCACCAAAACGTGAGTATGCGGTCGATTCGGTCAATTCCACCACGTTGTCTGCCGTGATCTTCTCACCATCGGGCAGTGTGACGTCGCCGACAACGTCAAGAACGTAGCTGAGGGCCACTGGGTCGGTTGCGATCGCACCGTCGACGCGTTCTCCGGTCTCTTGTTGCCACATCGACTGCCAAATCTGTCCCGCGTAAGGGAAATGTGAGCTCACATTGCTGTTGACGGAGCGTGTTGTGGCACCGCTGTGGCCATACGCTTGCTGGAAGTCGGGACCGAGGTCAATCGGGTCGTACTCTGGCTTGAAATCTCGTCTGGATACTTCATCGATACTTACCGCGCCATCGTTCGCCCTGGCCACCGCGAACCCGCCCAGCAACCCACCCGTCCCACGCGCCTCCGCATTGGTTTGGAACCCGATGAAGTAGCTGCGCGGACCATCCGCACCCAGCATCGCGGGTGCAATCTGCGCTGCGGTCGACGTATTGTTCAGCAGCCCAGACAATTCGGACACTTGGCTTTGAAGGTCGAGGCGCGCGTCGTCGATCAGGCCGAGATAGGTGCTGTCGACTGCTTGGGCCTGCGCATCGAGGTCGGTGGCCGCCGCGGAAGTGGTCTCGAGCACCGGAGCAGCGTCGCGAAGGGCTGCGAGATTGATGCGCGCGCCGCCGAGAATCAACTGATCCGGCGACACCGCACTGCCCGCGTCGACCGCAGGAAGCAATACATCGTGTGTGAGACCGCTCACAATTGTGGTCATTTGCCGGGTGGTGTCGAACGGGCTGCCCAACCATGGGGCGGCACCGGCGACGCGCCACGGGAACGAATCGACCGACCCCTGCGCGTCCTGAGCGTAACGGTCGGCGTCGCCGGCCGCGCGCGTTGCTGTTTCTGTATCACCCGACAGCAACGCATCTTTGGCCTGCATCGCGAAATCCTGCGCCTTCTCGAGGCTCGACTTCGCCTGGAGTCCTTCGTATCCGAGCCAGCCTACGAATCCGACCACCGCGAGAACGCCGACACCGCAGCCGATCTGCACGCGACGCCGCTTCTTGCGGCGTGCTGCAATCTCTTCGTCGGACAGGCGTCGCCGCACCTTGCGGCGACTCTGACCTGACGAATCTGACTCACCGGTAACATTGTTCACGCGGCCTGTGCCCCCTTCGTGTTCTCCCGCCGAGACGATAACCGACTTCGAGTTGGCCGTCCGTTCAAGTGGTGAGCCTCCGTAACCATAGATACACTTTGTGCGGTTGATCGTGGCAATGGTGTTGGGAGGCACCGTTCGCGATCTGTCGGGGCGGATGCAACAAAGCTGTCGTGCCTCGAGTATGTGTTTTGTCGGGTGAGGCGAGGGAGCGTGGTGCAAATACTTCCGCTGTCCCCAAGTCAGCGGGGTCTGTGGTACGCGCAGGCATTGAACCCGGACGTACCCTTCATTACTGCCCAGTACCTGGAGTTTCGGGGCAGTCTCGATCACAGCCTTGTGACGAAGGCGATGCTCCAGGCCGCGCGCGACGTGGAATCGGGATTTCTTTTTCTCGCCGAGCGTGCGGGTATTCCTGAGCAGTTCGTGGACGTCGACTATGAGGACGATGTCCCCTATGTCGATTTCCGCGGTGTCGATGACCCCGAAGCAGCCGCGCACCGCTGGATGACGACGCGCTTCTCGAAACCGCTCGATCCACTTCGAGACCGTCTGACTGCCAGCTCGCTGCTGCACGTCGAAGACGAACGATATTTCCTGTCGAGCTATGTCCACCACATTGCGCTCGACGGTCACGGCGCGATGATTCTGCTGAGTCGCGCCGCGGATCTGTATTCCGCGTGGCTCGCCGACGAGGAAACCCCGCCGGTCACCTCGTTGCAGATCGAGAAGATCACCGAATACGAGTCCGCCTACATCGGATCGAAGCGGCAGGCCGGCGACCGCGAGCATTGGGCAGACCGCCTCGCCGACCTGCCCGAACCGCTTTCTCTGATCGACGACGTCGCGCCACCGATGGTGCCTGCCCGCCGCTCCGCGACTGCAGTGTCGCGGGAACTTGCGGAGGCGATCACCACACGTGCGCAGGAAGTGAACGCCACCGACGTTCCGATCGTGCTTGCTGCGTTCGCCGCGTTCCTGGCGCGCACTCGAAGCACCACCGATGTGGTGTTGTCACTCCCGGTATCGGCGCGCACCACCGCTGCGTTGCGCCGCTCGGCGGGTGTGGTGTCGAACGTCGTCCCCCTCCGGGTGCGCCTCGACCTGGCCGCACCGGTCACCGCGCTGATCCGGAATATCCAGGTAGAGCTCAACGGCGCGTTACGCCACCAGCGATACTCCTACGCCGACATGCTCGCCGACCTCCGCGCACTCGGCCGCGAACACACCGAGACCCGTAACGCTTTCGGGCCCGTCGTCAACGTCATGAATTTCCATCAGTCGATCGTCTACGGCGACGTGCCCGCCGACTATCACGTGCAATCAACCGGGCCGGTGGACGACCTGTCGGTGAACGTGTATGCGGGAATCCCGGGCCGCTCTCTTCGCGTCGATTTCGAGGCGAACCCCAACCTATACACGCAGGATTACCTCGATTTTCTGCACCGCAGGTTCCTCGATTTCCTCTCGCATTTCGTCAGCGATCCGTCGGCGCCTGTGGGCGATCTGCCGTTCGCCACCGCCGCCGAACTCGATGGGTTCACCCCGGCGCGTGGCCGAAGCACGCCCGCACCGGCGCTGTTGCCTGACTTGCTGACCGCACACGCCCAGACGTCTCGCGTGGCTGTGCGCGACCGCAGCGAAGTACTCACCTACCGAGAACTCGACGCGGCATCCGACGAACTGGCCCACCGTCTTGTCGCCGCAGGCGCAGGCCCCGAAGACCGGGTCGCGGTGCTGCTTCCACGCTCGATCGACTCGGTGATCGCGCTGTGGGCCGTCGCGAAGACCGGCGCCGCATACACCCCGACCGACCCGGAACTTCCCGCGGTTCGTCTCGCGGAACTCCTCACCGGCATTCAGGTGGCCGTCGCGGGTGAGCACCCGCATCTGCCAGCGCACATCACACGCATCACGCCTGGTCGCGGCAACGACACCACGGTGACGTTCACCGCCGAGCACCGGGTGCGCCCCCTGCACCTCGACAACCCCGCGTGGGTGATCCACACCTCCGGCTCCACTGGCACACCCAAGGCCGTCGCCGTCGGACACCGCGGCATCGCCGCGCTTGTGACAACTCTTCGCGACCGCTACCGCGCCGACCCCGACTCGCGTGTGCTGCACCTTGCCGCACCCAGCTTCGACGCATCACTGCAGGAGCTACTGCTGGCCTTCGACGCAGGCGCGACCGTGGTGATCTGCCCGCCCGATGCCGTCGGCGGTCCCGCCCTTGCGACACTGCTGCGCACCGAACGCGTCACCCACGCCATCACCGCACCCGCGGTGCTGTCCGTCACCCCGGAGCACGGGCTGCCCGATCTGACGATGCTCGACGCCGGTGGCGAATCGGTGCCGCAGGCCGTGGCCGACCGCTGGTCGCCCGGACGCACCATGCTCAACGCCTACGGGCCGACGGAAACCACCGTCCTCGCAACGCTGAGCGCGCCACTCGAGCCCGGCGCGGGTGTCCCCATCGGGCGACCCATCGATGGCATGACCGCCGTGGTCTTCGACTCTCGCCTGCATCCCGTTCCCGTCGGTGTGTCCGGCGAGCTGTATCTCGGGGGAGATGCCGTGGCCCGCGGCTACCTCGGCGCACCCGCACTCACCGCCGAACGCTTCGTGGCATCCCCGTTCGGTGGTCGGGTGTATCGCACGGGCGATGTGGTGCGCTGGCATTCCGATGGTCAGCTCGTCTTCCTCGGTCGCGCTGATCAGCAGGTGAAGATCCGTGGCCGCCGCATCGAGCTCGGGGAAATCGAAACGGCCCTCACCTCGTTCGACGCCGTGCGCGCCGCCACCGTCGTGGTGCGCGGCGAGCACCTCGCCGCGTATGTGGTGGGTGAGGTGGATACAGCCGATCTGACCATCCACCTCGCCGAACAACTTCCCGGTTACTTGCGACCCACGTCGATCACCGTGCTCGACGTTTTGCCGCTCACCCCGGGCGGCAAGATCGACCATCGCGAATTGCCGGAGCCCGCGGCCGTTTCCGCAGGTTCGAAGCCGCTGAACGGACCCACCGAGACCCTCGTCGCGGGCCTGTTCTCCGATCTCACTGGCGCCGACACGGTGGGCGGCGACGCCGACTTCTTCGAACTCGGCGGCCATTCGCTCGGGGCCGCGCAGCTCGCCGCGCGCCTCGGTGCTGCGCTCGGCCGCGACGTGCAGCTCCGCGACGTATTCGAGCATCCCACCGTCGCCCGCCTTGCCGTCGCCGCCGAAGCACGTCCGCTCTCGGCGTCGGCGCCGGTCGCGCTGGCCGATACCGGACCGGCGCCGCTCGCCCCGGCTCAGCAGCGGTTGCTGCTTCTCGCTCGCGCGCACCGCGACCCGGCGGCTTACCATCTGCCCTTCGCCCTGTATCTGGACGGCAACCTCGACGTGCAGGCACTGCGGGCCGCGATCTCGGATGTGCTCGGGCGCCACGACATTCTTCGCAGTGTTTTCACAGTCACTTCCGACGGGCCGGTGCAGGAGGCCCTGCACCTCGACCGCGCGATGTCGGTGCTCGACTTCACGCCCGAAGATGCCGACGAAGACGCTGTCGAGTCGCTGATCGCGGAGTGGGCGGCAGCGCCGTTCGACCTCGCCGTCGATATCCCGTTCCGCGTCCGGCTGCTGCGTATCGACCAGCGTCGGCACGTACTCGCGGTGGTCGCGCACCACATCGCGCTCGACGGTGCGTCGTTCGTGCCGCTCACCGTCGACGTCGCTGCCGCGTACGCCGCGCGCGCCGAAGGGAACGCACCCGCGTGGGAGCCACTGCCGTTGCAGTACCGCGACTACGCCCGCTGGCACCGCGACCGGCTCGGCGACACCGCCGATTCCGCGAGCCCCGCGGGGCGCGAACTCGCCTACTGGAACACGGCTCTGGGTGGACTCGACTCCGCGGCACCGCTGCCCACCGACCGGCCCCGGGGCGGTGGGTTCGGCCCGGCCGCCACGGTGGAGTTCACGGTCTCCGCGGAGCAGGTCGACGCACTGCGCGCGATCGCCGCTGCTCACGACGCCACCGTGTTCATGGCTGTGCACGCCGCGGTCGCGGTGTGGTTGTCGGTGTGGACTTCGGGTCGCGACATCGCGATCGGCACGGGCACCGCCGGCCGCGACCATCCCGACCTCGACGCCCTCGTCGGCATGTTCGTCGGCACCGTCGCATTGCGACTCGACGTCGATCCCGCCGCGCCGTTCACGTCGTTGCTCACCGCAGCCAGGAGCACCGACGTCGACGCGTTCGCGCATGCCACCGTGCCGTTCGAGCAGGTCGTCGACGCACTCGGATTCAGTCCGTTCAGCGTGATGCTCGCCTACGACAACGTCGACGTCCCCGATCTCGAACTGCCGGGTCTCACGGCGAGGCCGCAGGAAATCGGCTCGGCGCAAGCACGGTTCGACCTCGAGATCTCGATACGTGCCATGCGCGATGGGTCCTTGACGGGCCGGCTCGTCTACGACACGGAACTGTTCGACCACGCCACCATCGCCACGTGGTCGCAGCGACTGGGTGTGGTGCTCGAACATGTGGCGCAGCACCCTACCGCGCCGGTGAGCGATGTGGACCTCGGTGCTGTGCCGGTGACGGTGGCCGAACCCGGACCCGAGGCCACCTTCGCCGAGATCATCGAACGATCCTCGGCGCGGGTGTTCGAGCCGGGTGGCGAGCCGCTCCATATCGCAACTGCTGCGCGTCCGCTGGCGTGGTCGCTGATCGGCAGGGGAGTGGGAGCCGAAGACCGTGTGGCGGTGATGTTGCCGCGCGGGGCGTCGTCGGTGGTTGCGGCCGCCGCGGTGTCGCTGACCGGCGCGGCGTTCGTGCCCGTCGATCCGGGTCAGCCCGCCGCCCGCATCAATGCGCTGCTCACCGACTCCGACGTCGAATTCGCCGTCGCGGGCCCCGGCGTGCCCGTCCCGGCCGGTGTGGAGATCGTGCCGTTCACTGTCGACGGGAACACCCGGGAAATCACCGATGCCGACCGTGTGCGCCCGGTGCATCTCGACAATCTCGCCTATCTCGTCTACACCTCGGGCTCGACGGGCAAGCCGAAGGGCGTGGCGGTGTCGCAGCGCGGACTCGGGCCGCTCGCACACTCTTTCGTCGAGCGTTTCGCGCTGCACGACGACGCCCGTGTATTGCACTTCGCGAATCCGGCTTTCGACGGTGCCGTCCTCGAACAGGTGATGGCCCTGACAGCAGGCGGAACGCTCGTGGTGGCGCCACCCGATGTGTTCGGCGGCGACGAATTGCTCGAACTGCTTCGACGTGAACGCATCACGCACTGGTTCACCACGCCGTCGGTGCCCACCCAGCTCGACCCGGACGGACTCGACCACCTCGAAGTCCTCGCGGTGGGCGGCGAGAGGTGGCCGGAGGAGACCGCGGCACGGTGGTCGCCGGGCCGCACCATGCTGAATGTGTACGGGCCCACCGAGACCACGGTGATCGCCACGTCCAGCACCCCGCTGCGGCCCGGCGACAAGCTCACCATCGGCACCGGCCTCGTCGGTGTCACCGCGGCGGTGCTCGATCACCGATTGCAGCCGGTGCCCGACGGCGTGACCGGCGAGCTCTACCTCATGGGGCAGGGCGTGGCGCGCGGCTACCTCGACGCGCCCGCTCTCACCGCCGAGCGTTTCGTCGCCGATCCTTTCGGGGGCGGACGCATGTACCGCACGGGCGACCTCGTGCGCTGGACCCGTGCGCGGTTCTGGCAGTCAGGGCTACCAAAAGCGCGCACGGGCGACGACGTCGCACTCGAATTCGTGGGCCGCGCCGACCATCAGGTCAAGATCCGCGGGTTCCGCATCGAACTCGGCGAGATCGACACCGTGCTGCAAGACAATCCGGGTGTGCGTACCGCCGTCACCCTCGTCCGCGATGGCGCGCTCGCCGCTTACGTCCACAGCCCCGACACCGAACTCGACGGCCGGGAGATCCGCGAGCGGCTCGCCGCGCGCCTGCCGCGTCACATGGTGCCCGCCACCGTCACCGTGCTCGATGCGGTGCCGCTCACCAGCACCGGGAAGATCGACCGTGCCGCACTGCCCGAACCGGCCGGTGCATCCACCGTCCACGGGTTCCGGAGCGTCACCGAAGAACTCGTCGCGGGGATCGTCGGCGATGTGCTGGGTGCTCCCGCCGTGTCGGGCGACGACGACTTCTTCGCGATCGGCGGCAACTCGCTGCTGGCGACCACCCTCGCAGCTCGCCTGGGTGCGGTCGCAGCGCGACGGGTGGGTGTGCGCGACGTGTTCGAGAACCCCACCGTCGCCGACCTCGCACGCGCGCTCGGCTCCCCGGGCGCGGTCGCCGCCATCCCGCTCGTCCACAGCGACGACACCACCGACGCACCGCTCGCCCCCGCGCAGCAGCGCATGTGGCTCGTCAACCGGTTCGACGTGGCCGCCGGGACGGACGGCGGCGACCACATCGCGTTCGCCGTCGACCTTCCGCGAGACACCGACCTCGACGCGCTGCGCGGCGCGTTCTCCGACGTCATCGCCCGGCACGCGACACTGCGCACCATCTATCCCGACGGCGGTGACGGGCCGCGTCAGCACCTGCTCGACACCGTGGAACTCGACCTCACACCCGTCGATGCACCCGCCGACCTCGACGATCGGATGAACGAGTTCGCCCGAACACGTTACGATCTCACCTCCGACGCGCCGATCCGCGCGAAGCTGTACCGCACCGGCGACGGGTTCACACTCGCTGTGGTGCTCCACCACATCGCAGCCGACGGATTGTCGCTGCTCCCTCTCGGACGCGACGTCGCGACCGCATATGCTGCTCGTCGAGCCGGCGAGACCCCCGACCTCGCCGGTTCTCCGGTCACCTACCGCGACTACGCGCGCTGGCACGCCGCCGTTCTCGGCGACGAGAACGATCCCGCGAGCCTCGCCGCGACGCAGCTGGCGTACTGGAAGCGGACGCTCGCAGGCGCCTCACCGCTGCTCGAACTTCCCGCCGACCGCCCGCGCAGCAACGTCACCACCGGCACGGCAGGGCAGGTCGGTTTCACGGTGCCCGCCGAATTGCACGCGGCGATCGACAAGCTCGCCCGAGCCAACGACGTCACCCCCTTCATGGTGGTGCACGCCGCATTCGCGACGCTGTTGTCGTCGCTCGCCGCCACCGACGACATCGTCATCGGCACGCCGGTGTCGGGACGTACCGATGCCGGGCTCGACGACATGGTGGGCATGTTCGTCGGCACTGTTCCGCTGCGTGTGTCGGTGCGGCCGTGGGAGAGCTTCACCGACCTCCTCGCCGACGCGCGCCGCGCGGATCTCGATGCGTTCGCTCACGCCGACGTGCCGTTCGACCGGATCGTCGCAGCGGTGGACGCGAGCGCGAGCGGGCATCACCCGGTGTTCCAGGTGATCCTCGCCTACGAAAGTTTCGGCATCGACACCTTCAGGGTGCCCGGCACGACCGTGCGCGAGTTGCCGTCGGGCACTGCGCGGGTGGACCTCGAGCTGAACCTTCGCGATCACCGCACCGACGCGGGCACGCCCGCGGGTTTCACCGGAACCTTCAGTTTTCCTGCGGAAATGTTCGACACGGCCACCGTGGTGGAGTGGCGGAAATCGTTTGTGGGTATCCTCGACTCGGTTACCGCAGACCCGGCTCTGCCCGTCGGCGGTATTCCACTGCGTGGCGCCGACCACACCCCCGTCGGCGTCACGCTTCCCCCGGTGGCCGCTTCGCCCATCGATCTCCTTGCCGCTCGCGTCGCCGACGACGCCGAGGCCGTCGCGTTGTCTGCCGACGGACAGTCCCTGAGCTACGGGCAACTGTGGTCGCGTTCGGGCGGACTCGCCGCGGTGCTGCGTGAGCGGGGTATCGGCACCGACGACGTGGTGGCCGTGGCGTTGCCGCGTTCGCTCGATCTCGTCGTCACGCTCCTCGCCGTCGCCCGGGCCGGGGCGATCTACCTGCCCGTCGACGTCACTCACCCCGCGGCGCGTCTGCAGACCCTCTTCGAAGATGCGTCGCCTTCGGTTGTGCTCGCGCAGAGCGGTTTCGACTCACCCGTGCCCGCATTGCACATCGACGACCCCGTGATCGCTGCCCGCATCGACGACGGCGCCGATTTCGACTCGTCCACCCACACCGACAGCGGCGCCTACCTGATCTACACGTCCGGTTCCACGGGCACCCCGAAGGGTGTGCTCGTCACCCACCGCAACCTCGCAACGCTGCTTGCTGCCACCACATTCGATCTCGGTTGTGTCCCCGGTGACGTGTGGACGATGTTCCACTCGCCTGCCTTCGACTTCTCGGTGTGGGAGATGTGGGGAGCGCTCACCACGGGTGCGCGTCTCGTCGTGATCGATCACCACACGGTCCGCGATCCTGCCGCTTTCGCCGAACTTCTCGGCCGAGAGCGCGTCACGGTCCTGAACCAGACACCGCGCGCTTTCTACCAACTCGCAGACCTCGACGTGACCCTGCCCGGCCTGCGCCTCGTGATCTTCGGCGGCGAAGCACTCGACCCGGCGCGGGTGGTGCCGTGGGCGCAGCGGCACCCGCACGCACATGTGGTCAACATGTTCGGTATCACCGAGACCACCGTGCACCTCACCGCGGGGGAAGCCACAGCACCGGGAATCGGCAGCCCCCTTGCGGGGACGGCAGTCGACCTCCTCGACGTGTCGCTGCGGCATGCGTTGCCCGGCGCGATCGGCGAAATGTATGTTGCCGGTGATCAGCTGGCCCGCGGCTACCGCGGGAGGCCCGGACTCACCGCCACCCGGTTCGTCGCCGCTCCCGGTGGGGCCCGCCGGTACCGAACCGGTGATCTCGCCCGCCGCGATCGCGCAGGTGGGCTGCGTTACCTCGGCCGCGCCGACCACCAGATCGAACTGCGCGGCTACCGCATCGAACCCGGCGAGATCGAAGCGGCACTGCTCGCATGCGATGGCGTGTCCGAGGCCGCGGTGCTGCTGCGCGACGACAAGCTCGTCGCCTACCTCGTGGGCGGCGACAGCACCGCTGCGCTGAACGAACTGCGCCGCACCCTGCCCGACTACCTCGTGCCCGCGGCTGCCGTGTCGCTCGGTGAGCTGCCGCGCACCGCCAACGGCAAACTCGACCGCGACGCGCTGCCTGCACCCGAGGTCATCGGTGCCGGAGGAGCGGCCCCGCACGGGCCTGTCGAAGAACTCGTTGCCGAGGTCGTCCTCGATCTCCTCGGTGCGGGCAACGCGAAAATCTCTGCGACCGAAGACTTCTTCCACCTCGGCGGTAACTCGCTGCTCGCCACCCGCCTCGCTGGCCGACTCACCGACATCACCGACGTCGACGTCACCGTCCGCGACATCTTCGACGCCCGCACCGTCGCGGGACTCGCCGCGATCGTTGCGGAGCGCACCGGCGCCGGACGCTCGCGTCCGCCACTGGTGGCCGGTGAGGGCCCCGCCCCGCTGTCGGCAGCGCAGCAGCGTTTGTGGTTCGTCAACCGGTTCGACCCGGCGTCGCCCGGCTACAACCTTCCGTTCGCGGTGCAGCTCGACGGTGATCTCGACGTCGACGCGCTCGCCGCAGCGCTGAGCGATCTCGTCGAGCGGCACCGCACCCTGCGCACCGTGTACCCCACGGCGACCGAACAGGTGCTGCTGCCCGCCGAACGCGTCTCCGCCGACCCCATCGCGACCCCGGCTGATGCGCTCGACGATGCCGCAGCCGAATTCGCGGCTGCCGGTTTCGATCTCACCGTCGACCGGCCGATCCGCACCCGGCTGTACCGGACGGTACCCGGGCGACACGTGCTCGTGGTGGTGCTGCACCACATCGCCGCCGACGGATGGTCGCTGACTCCGCTACTGCGCGACATCGCCGTCGCCTACGCAGCCCGCCGCGCGGGAACGTCGCCGGCGTGGACGCCGCTGCCCGTGCAGTACAGCGACTACGCGCGACGTCAACGCGCGATCGCCGAAGACCAGCTCCCGTTCTGGCTCACCGAACTGGCCGGACTGCCCGACGAAACGACCCTGCCCGGTGACCGGCCGCGCCCTTCCGAACCCACCGGGCGCGGCGCCGCGCATGTCGTGTCGCTCGACGCCGATCTGGTAGACGGCCTGCACGATCTCGCCCGCACCGGACACGCGACGCTGTTCATGGTGCTGCACGCCGCACTCGCGACCCTGCTGCAACGACACGGCGCCGGACGCGACATCCCCATCGGCACCGTCGTCTCGGGCCGTGGTGAACCGCAACTCGACGACCTCGTCGGCATGTTCGTCGGCACCCACGTGCTGCGCACCGACGTGAACCCCGATGCGACGTTCGCCGAGTTCCTCGAGCAGGTGCGTGGCCGCGACGTCGCCGCCTACATGCATCCCGATGCGCCGTTCGAGACGCTCGTCGAACACCTCAACCCCGTGCGCAGCGCGGCGCGTCACCCGCTGTTCCAGGTGTCGCTGTCGCTGAGCCGGCCCACCGTCGGTACCGCCGAACTGCCCGGCGTCGAGGTCTCGGTGCTGCCCATCGACACCCGCTACACGCAGCTCGACCTGCAGGTCACCGCAACCCCGACCGACACCGGACTCGAGATCGAATTCTTCTACAGCACAGACTTGTACGATGAGGCGACCATCACCGCTGTCGCAGACCGATACACCGCGATCCTGCGGGCCGCCGCCGGAGACCCGCACGTCCGCCTCGGCGACATCGACCTCATCGACGGGCAGACCCCCGTCGTGGCGGGACGCTTCGCCGCCTCGACCCGGTCACTGCGGCAGCGCCTCGCCGCGGGCGCCGACTTCGGCGGCGACAACCTGGCCGTGCGCGACGGCGACCGTGAACTCACCTACCCCGAACTCGTCTTCTACGCCGACGATCTCGCCGCACGCCTGCAGGACGAGGGTGTGCGACCGGGCGATGCGGTGGCGTGCGCATACCCGCGGTCGCTGGAATCGGTGCTCGCCGTGTGGGGCGTAGTCCGGGCCGGGGCAGCCCCGATGCTCGTCGATCCCGCCCAGCCCACCGCGCGTCTCGCCGCGATGCTCGACGGTGTCGCTGTCGGAGTGGGGGAGAGCGACACCCTGCCCACCGCGGTGAGGTGGATACCCGTCGACAACGGCACCGACTACGACCCCACCCCGGTGTTCGAGCCTGCGCCCGATTCGCCCGCGTACTACGTGTTCACCTCCGGCACGTCCGGAAACCCCAAGGGCGTCACCATCACCCAGCGTGGTGTGAGCGCCTTCGCCGACGACATCGCCCAGGATCTCGCTGCCACGCCCGGCGACCGGGTACTGCACGTGGCCGCGCCCAGCTTCGACGCGGCGATGCTCGAAATCCTCACCGCGGGGATCTCCGGTGCGACGCTGATCGTGGCCGGCGCCGACAGCTACGGCGGCGCCGCCCTCGGCGACCTCCTCGACCGCGACGCCATCACCCACGCGGTGATGACCCCGTCCACCCTCGCGACCGTGCCGCCGCGCGCCCTGCCGCGCCTGCGGGTGCTCATGCTCGGCGGCGACCGGCTCACGTCCGCGCTCGTCGACCGCTGGTCGCCGGGACGCACCCTGATCAACAGCTACGGCCCCGCCGAAACCACCATGTTCGTCACCAACTCGCGGCCACTGCAGTCGGGCGACGACATCGTGATCGGCAAGCCCGTGCGTGCGGCGTCGGTGGTCGTGCTCGACGACCGGCTGCAGCCGGTGCCCGTCGGCGTGATCGGCGAACTGTATGTGGGCGGCGGACGTCTCGCCACCGGCTACCGAGGAGCCCCGGCCCGCACCGCCGAACGCTTCATTGCCGCACCGGACGGCACCCGCCGCTACCGCACCGGCGATCTCGTGCGGTGGCGCCGCGACGGCACCCTCGAATTCCACGGCCGCAGCGACAGTCAGTTCAAACTGCGCGGGGTGCGCATCGAACCCGGCGAGATCGACGCGGCGCTGTCGGCTCTGAGCGGCGTCGACCGTTCTGTCACATTGCCGTGCAACGGGATTCTCACCTCGTACGTCACACCCGCCGAAGTCGACGTCGACGAGATCCGCGGCGCCCTTCGCAGCGTGCTGCCCGCGCATCTCGTGCCCACGGTGATCGTGCCGCTCGAGGCGATCCCCCTGACCGCGCACGGCAAGCTCGACGTCGCGGCGCTGCCCGCGTTGTCGTCGCCGGAGTCGTCCGAGCCCGCGACCCCCACCGAGATCACGGTGGCACGGATCCTGAGCGATCTGCTCGAGCGTGACACGGTGGGTCGCGGCGACGACTTCTTCGGCATCGGCGGCAACTCGCTGCTCGCGACCGTCCTCGTCGGACGTCTGCGCGACGAGACCGGTGTGAGCGTGTCGCTGCGGACGCTGTTCACCCATCCGACCGTCGCCGCGCTCGCCGCGGTGATCGACGCAGATGGCCCCACACGTGACGACGGGCCGGTCGCGGTGTCGCCGCGACCCGACCGCATCCCGCTCAGCCGCGCCCAGCGTCGCCTATGGGGCCTGGGCACCCTCGCACCCGAGGCATACCGCCTGCACAGCACCGTCCGGCTGCGCGGCCCTCTCGACGTGTCGGCCCTCGAAGAAGCACTCGACGACGTGACGCAACGCCACGAAATCCTGCGCACCGACTACGTCGTCGACGGCGACGGTGTGCAGCAGGTGGTGACCGGACGGGGACGGTGGTCGAGCCGGCTCGAACCCGTCGCGGAGAACCTGCACCTGCTGCATCTCGACGTCGACCACTCGATTGCCGACGGCGCGTCGCTGCGCCCACTGCTGCGTGATCTCACCGTCGCCTATCTCGCGCGGGTCGCAGGGATGGCCCCGCAGTGGGAGCCGCTGCCACTGCAGTACGCCGACTACGCACTGTGGGAGCAGAACCGCGGTGTGCCCGCAGTCGATGCCGAACACTGGCGGCGCGCGCTCGACGGTCTCGTCGTCAGCGAACTGCCCGCGGACCACACCGGCGCCGAGAGCATCGCGCAACGCGTCGACTTCGAAATCCCCAGCGACGTGCGCGAACGTGTCGCGGAGCTGGCTCATGAACACGGCGCCACCGAATTCATGGTGCTGCACGCCACGCTGTCGGTGCTGCTCGCCCGACTCGGCGCGCACGACGACGTCGCGGTCGCCGCCGTCACCGGTGGACGCCACTGGGCGCAGCTCGAAGACCTCGTCGGCCCGTTCCTCGACACCCTGGTGCTGCGGGCGCGCGTCTCGGCCGATATGCCGTTCGCCGGTCTGCTCGCCCAGGTACGCGACTTCGACGTCGCCGCCTTCGATCACACCGCCATGCCGTTCGAGCAGGTGGTCGCCGACATCCACGGCACCCCGCAGGTGGCGCTGGCGGTGCAGGACTTCGGCGTGGAGCCCCTGCAAGTGGGTGAGCTGACGCTCGAAGCCCAGGAAAGCGTCGACGACACACCGAAATTCGATCTGCAGTTCTCGCTGGCTGTGTCGCCCGGTGGCTATGCCGGGACGTTGTTGTTCGACGCCTCCCGATTCGCCGAGCCCACCGCCGCGCGACTCACCGAGCGATTCGTGACGATCCTGGGCGCACTCACCGCCGCACCTGACGCCGCGGTGGGAGAAGCCGAGTTCGCCCCGGTGGCCGAACCTCTCGCCGGCGGTGCCCCTGCACAGGCGCGCACCCTGCCGGAACTGCTGCGCGCCACCGCCGCGGCGCATCCCGACCGCGAAGCGCTGCGCGGCGACGGCATCTCGCTCACCTACCGCGAACTCGACGAACAATCCGACGACCTCGCAGCCGACCTGCGCGCATCCGGTGCCGGGCCGGGCCGGGTAGTGCACATCGACCTGCCCCGCAGCGTCGCCTACATCCGCATGCTGTGGGCCGTCACCAAGACTGGTGCGGCGTTCACGTCGTCCGCCGGCATGGAACCCGCGGGTGTGGGGGAGCAGTGCCCGCCCGACGTCGCCTATGTGGTTGCGACGTCCGGTTCCACCGGCACTCCGAAACGTGTCGCGGTGACGCACCGCGGACTCGGGCCGCTCGCCGCCGAAATCGGGCGCCGCTACCGGGTGAATCCCGGAGATCGTGTGCTGCACGGCTACTCACCCGCCTTCGACGCAGCGCTGCTCGAGCTATTGCTCGCACACACCACCGGGGCAACGCTGGTGGTTGCGCCTCCGGACGTGTATGCAGGACCCGATCTGCACCACCTGCTCGTCGACGAGCACATCACCCACTACCTGTCGACACCCACAGTGCTCGGCACCCTCGACCCCGATGGGCTGCCCGACCTGCGCGTGGTCGCGTCGGGCGGCGAATCGCTCGCACCCGCTCTGGCCGCGCGGTGGGCCACCGGCCGCACGATGCTCGATGCCTACGGACCCAGCGAAGCGACGATCGTCTCGACCCTCGTCGAGATCACCGGCGACGCACCGGCGGGCATCGGCAGCCCGGTGCCCGGCACCGTCGCCCACATCCTCGACGCCCGCCTGCAGCCGGTGCCCGACGGGGCCGTCGGCGAGCTCTACCTCGCCGGTGAAGGATTGGCCGCCGGCTACCTCGATGCGCCCGCGCTCACAGCCGAGCGCTTCGTCGCAGCGCCGGACGGCACCCGCATGTACCGCACGGGCGACCTCGTGCACCGCACCGGCGACTCACTCGCCTACCGCGGCCGCACCGACCGGCAACTCAAGGTGCGCGGCGTGCGCATCGAACCCGGCGAACTCGAAGCGTCGCTGCTCGCACAGCCCGACGTGCGGCACGCCGCGGTCCTCGCGCTCGGCGGCACGCTGGTGGCGTTCGTCGCAGGTCACCAACTGACCGCGCATGACGTGCACGCGTCGCTGTCGCTGGTGGTGCCGCCGCAGCGTATGCCCGGCCGGGTGCGTGTCGTGGACGCGCTACCGCTGACCGGCAACGGCAAACTCGACGTCGCGGCGCTCGAAGCGCTCGATGCCGCGCAACCGTTCGACGACGTCGTGATCGACGATCGCCCGCTCACCGACGCCGAGGAGCTCGTCGTCACGATCGCCGAACACGTCCTCGGCACCCGACCGTCCGCGCACCGAAGCTTCTTCGCGGCGGGCGGCGATTCGTTGTCTGCCGTCGGGTTCGCCGCGCGCCTGACCGACGCGTTCGGCACGGAAGTGCCCGTGCGCGCGGTGCTGCACGCGCCGACCCTCGCGGCACTCGCCCACGACATCGGGGGCGAGCGGACCGACGATGCCCGGGCCCAGCTGCAACGATCCAGCGCTGACGAACCCGCGCCGCTCGCTCCCGCGCAGCGACGACTGTGGCTGCTGAACCGTCTCGAACCCGACACCGCTGCGTATGTCGTGCCGGTCGTCCTCTCGGTCACCGGTGACCTCGACATCGACGCGTTGGCTGCGGCGGTGGGTGACGTGATCGACCGCCACCGGCCCCTGCGCACCGCTCATCTCGACACCGGCCAGATCCTGACCGATCCGCCTGTGCTCGAACACCTCTCACCCACGGATGTCGCCGCCGCGATCGCCGAGACCGTCACGACGCCGTTCGATCTCGTCACCGAGGCGCCGCTGCGGATCCGCCTGCTCGACGTCGAACCCGGCAGCTGGATCCTCGCTGCCGCGGTACACCACATCGTGTTCGACGGCGGCTCGGTCGGCCCGCTGCTCGACGATCTGTCGCGCGCCTACACCGCGCGCCTCGCGGGAGGGGCACCCCGATTCGCGGAGCTGCCCGTCACCTACGGCGACTACGCCCGCTGGCAACGTGAGCTGCTCGGCGATCCCGCCGACCCGGGCGCGCTCGCCGCACGGCAACTCGACTACTGGGCAACCACTCTCGACGGCGTCCCCGACAGCCCGCTACCGCTACCCACCGACCGGCCGCGGCCCCCGCGTCCGACGCACCGCGGCGAGCAGACCGTCGTGCGCCTGGGTGCCGAGCTTCACCAGCGGTTGCGCGAGAGCGCACGCAGCCACGACGTGACGGTGTTCATGCTGGCCCACGCTGTGCTCGTCGCGCTGCTCGCGCGCCGCAGCGGACGCGACGACATCACCGTCGGCACCGTCGTGGCCGGTCGCGGCGACCGCCGGCTCGAGCGTCTCGTCGGCATGTTCGTCGGCACCGTGCCCCTGCGTACCGTCGTCGACCCCGCCCAGTCCTTCGACGCCCTGCTGAGCGAGGTGCGATCCGTGGACCTCGGCGGGTTCGCCCACGCCGACGTGCCGTTCGAAGAAGTGGTCGCGAAGGTCGCGCCGACCCGCGAACGGGCCTACCACCCGCTGTTCCAGGTGCTGCTCACCCACCGCGGCGTGGTCGGTGAGTCGCTGCCGCAGCTGCCCGGACTGCAGATCACCGAGGCCGAGGCCGGTGCGCCGCCCGCGCAGTTCGACCTGGTGCTCGAGGTCGTCGAGCGCGGGCATCGCGACGGCATCGACCTGCGTCTCGTGCACGCCGTCGACCTCTTCGATACCGCCACCGCAGAGTCTCTGCTCGCGGACTACGTGTCGCTGCTCGCCGATGCCGTCGAGCGTCCGGAGGTGCCCGTCGGCGACCTCGACGTCCCCGCACCCGCACCGTTGTCGTCACCCGCCGTCGAGATGCGCACCCTCGTCGACCTGCTCGACGACACCGCCGCCGAGCACCCCGGCGCGATTGCCGTGCAGGGCGGAGACGTGGTGTGGACGTACTCGGGCCTCTCCGCCCGCGCCGACGAGATCGCCGCCGACCTCGCGCGACGCGGCGTGGGCCCCGGCGACGTCGTCGCGATTTCGTCGCCGCGCGATCAGCATTGGCCGCTCGCGGTGTGGGCGGTCGCCAAGAGCGGTGCCGCGTGGGTCTCGGTGGATCCGGCGCAGCCCGCCGCACGCATCGACGCGATCCTGCGCGACAGCGGCGCCGTCCTCGGACTCACCGTCGGCGAGCACGGACCCGGCAATCTGACCTGGCTCGACCTCACCGCCGACCGCGACGACGTGCTGGTGCCCGCGTCACCGATCGTGCGCGTCGACGACGTCGCCTACGTCATCTACACCTCCGGGACGACGGGCACCCCGAAGGGCGTCGAAGTGACGCACCGCGGACTGACCGCCCTCGTCGACCTGCAGCGCGAACGTCTCGGCGCCGCGCCCGGCGTGCGGGTGCTGCAGGCGGCGTCGCACACCTTCGACGCCGCGGTGTTCGAACTGCTCACCGCGCACGCGCACGGGGGCACGCTGGTGACAGCGCCCGAGCACACCTTCGCCGGGGAACCGTTGCAGCAGTTGATCGTCGAACAGCGCATCACTCACGCCAACCTCACGCCCACCGTGCTCGCGACCCTGTCGCCGGAAGTGAAACGGCTGACCCTGGTCGCTGCGGGGGAATCGCTGCCCGCGTCGCTCGCCGGGAAGTGGTCGGGGCACCGGCTGTTCAACGGATACGGTCCCACCGAACTGACCGTCGGCGTGTCGGTGAGTGGACCGCTGCGCGGCGGTGAGAAGCCCGGCATCGGAGTCCCGGTCGCGGGTGCGACCGCGCACGTCCTCGATGCGCGGCTGCACCCGGTGCCCGCCGGCGCGGTCGGCGAGCTGTACGTGAGCGGCAACGGCCTCGCGCGAGGATACCGAAACCGAAGTGCCGATACCGCAACACGATTCGTGGCCGATCCGTACGGCGCGCCCGGCGGGCGGTTGTATCGCACGGGTGATCTCGTGCGGATCGTCCGCGGCGAACTGGAACACATGGGCCGGGCCGACGACCAGGTGCAGATCCACGGCATCCGCGTCGAACCCGCCGAGGTCGACGCCGTGCTCCTCGCCGACCCGCAGGTCGACGCTGCCGTCACCGTCCCGATCGCAGGCGAAGTCGCCCTCGCCTCCTACGTGCAGGGCACCGCGACGAGCGAAAGCCTGCGGCGACGCGTCGCCGCCCACCTCCCACGCCACCTGCGGCCCGCAACCATCACCCTCGTCGACGCCATGCCGCTCACGTCGTCGGGCAAGATCGACCGCGCGGCACTGCCGAGCCCCGACGCAGCCGCGACCGAGTTCGTGGCACCGGTGGGGCCGGTCGCGCAGACCGTCGCCGCACTCTTCGCGCGGCATCTCGACGTGCCCGTCGAAAGCGTCTCGGCGGACCGAGGGTTCTTCGATCTCGGTGGAAGTTCCATCACCGCCGTCGCGCTGGCCGGTGATCTGCGCACCGCACTCGATCGGGACATTCCACTCGAATGGCTCTTCACTGCAACGACAGTCGACGAGCTGGCCCGGCTCATCGAGCGCGGCGGCGACGTACCCGACCCGTTCGCGACGATCGTCGAACTCGCCGCGGGCGACGCCCGTCCGCCGCTGTTCTGCATTCACCCCATCAGTGGGCTCTCGTGGACCTACCGCGGACTCGGCGAGTACCTGGACGGCCGCACCCTCTACGGGGTGCAGGCCACCGGATCGGGGGACATGGCGCACAGCATTCCGGAATTCGCCGCGCGGTATGTCGACGCCATCCGTAAAGTACAGCCCGATGGTCCCTATCACCTGCTCGGATGGTCGGTCGGCGGCACCATCGCTCACGAAATCGCTGTGCAGCTACGGGAAAGCGGCGACCACGTGGGGGTGCTTGCACTGCTCGACACCCTGACACCGGAAACCCTTCCGCTCGGCGACACCCCCGAGCGGGACACCGCCGTCGACACCGCGTCGCTGCCCGACGACCTCGCGGGCGACGTGCTCCGTCGGGTCGACGCGGCAGCCGAAGCCGTCGAAGCCGCCGCGCTGCGCCACACACCACGTACCTACGAAGGCGACATCGACTTGTTCGTCGCCACCCCCGATCTCGACCGGCACCCAGAGCTCGCTGCGACCTGGCAGCGATATGTGCGCGGTCTCGTCGTCGAACACCCTGTGCCGTACACGCACTCGGAGTTGACCGGTTCGGATGCAGTCCGTTCGATCGGCCCGGCCCTTGCCAGTGCGCTGGCAGACCGTGACGACCGTCCCACCGTGCCCGCTGGGTGCGCAGTAACCGCAACGAGGGAGACGCCCTGATGGAAGTACACGATTACCTGCGAATTCTGCAGGCGAGGTGGAAGATCGTCGCCGTGACGACGGTCGTCGCGGTCCTCGCCGCGCTCGGTGCGTCACTGCTCACCACTCCGCAGTACGAAGCGAAGACGCGGATGTTCGTGTCGACGTCGTCGGGCGGATCCGTGCAGGAGATCTACCAGGGCAACCTGTTCTCGCAGCAGCGAGTCGCGTCGTACACCAAGCTGCTGACGGGCACGAACCTCGCCGAGCGCACCATCGACACGCTCGGATTCACCGACATGACACCCAACGAGCTGGCCTCGAAGGTCACCGCGGCGTCGGCACCCGACACCGTTCTGATCGACATGGCCGTGACCGACCCGTCGCCCGAGCGGGCTCGCGACATCGCCAACGCGATGTCCGACGAGTTCGTCACCATGGTCCGGGAACTCGAAACCCCCGAGAACGGTGGCCCGCCCACGGCGCGTGTCGTGGTGGAAACCCACGCTGCGACCCCGGCTGCGCCGGTGACGCCCAAGACCATGCGCAACGTCGCGCTCGGCCTGGCCGTCGGTGTGCTGCTCGGTATCGCCCTCGCGGTGCTGCGCGACCGCCTCGACAACACCGTCAAGGATCGCGAAGCCATCGAGGAGATCGCCGGAGCCGGTGTGGTCGGTGTGATCCCGATGGACAAGGCGCGGCAGGACACGCCTCCCATCTCGTTCGTCGACGCCAACAGCGGCGACGCCGAGGCCTACCGGGAGATGCGCACCAACCTGCAGTTCCTCGAAGTGGACCACCCGCCGCGCTCGATCGTGGTCACCAGCGCCCTGCCCACCGAAGGCAAGACGACCACCGCGATCAACCTTGCGCTGGTGCTCACCGAGGCCGGGCACACCGTCGCACTGGTCGAGGGCGACCTGCGTCGTCCCCGCGTGTCGAAGTACCTCGGCGTGATGAGCGGCGCTGGTCTGTCGACGGTGCTCGCGAACCAGGCCTCGATCGCCGACGTCATGCAGACCACCAAGTACGACGGTCTGTGGGTGCTCGGCGCGGGCGCGTTGCCGCCGAACCCGTCCGAACTGCTGGGCTCCGACCACGCCCGCGATGTGCTCGAAGACCTGCGGTCGCGGTTCGATTACGTCATCATCGACGCGCCGCCGCTGCTGCCCGTCACCGATGCCGCTGTGCTCAGCACCATCACCGACGGCGCTCTGCTCATCGCGCGCCACGGCAAGACCACCAAGGAACAGCTCTCCCGGGCGGTCGGGAACCTGCGTGCGGTCAACGCGACCGTGCTCGGCACGATCCTCAACATGACCCCGGCGAAGGGCCGCGGCGGCTCGTACGAGTACCGGTACTACTACGAGACCGACAAACCGGCCGACGTCAGTGCGACGACGACGGCGGCACCGGTCGCGGCGCAGCGGGTTGTGAATCCGCCCGTTCCACAGCGTCAGAGTGAGCAGTCCCCGCGCCGTGCAGTCCCGCAGCACCAGGAAGGGTCCGATTCGGGTCAGCATGCGACGCCCGACGCGACGCAGGCGATGCCGTATGGCACCGGTGGTGACCATCCGCGCAGCAACGGCCACGGCAACGACTCGTGGCGGGTATCCGAGTTCCCACAGGCGCCGGCACGTCACAGCGACGAGCAGTACCCGCCGCAGGCGTACTCGGCGGTGCGACCGACCAACGGTCATGCGGCCGAGCACCAGGCGTCGCGGCCGGTGATCCAAGCAGCGCGACGCCCGGTCGACGAATCAGACCCGGATTCGGGCAAGCAGGGGTAGCAACAGATCGGCAATCTCCGAACCGACCGCGACGAACGTCTCCTCGTCCTGGCCCATCGGATCGGTGATGTCTTCCGGTCCGGGCTCAGCATTGTGCTGAGTCCGGGCCGCTGCCAATTCTGCGACGGTGGTGGCGTTGCTCGCCTCCATGAGACGGGCCGCTTCCTTGAGCGTGAACGTCACGCGCATCATGCGCGGTGCTACCTCGACGACCTTGTTGCGCTGCCGTTCGCTCATGGTGATGACCATGTCGGAGTCTTCCGCGAGCGCAGGTGTGATGCGCTGGGCGGTGAATCCCTCGGGGTCTCCGCCGAGCTGCTGCAGCACGAGCGCTGCCGTGGGTTCCATCCCGTACCCGACCATTGCGCGGGTTCCACCGCTGTGCGCGGTGAGATCGGCCCGGCCGGCCTCTGCCGCGTATGCGGATGTCAGGCGTTCAGCGGTGGGAGAGCGGCAAACGTTTCCGGTGCACACAAAGAAGATCCGCATTGGGCGATCGTAGGGGACGCCGCCGGGCGTGTCGGGTGTGGGACACCGCCGTGTGGTGTTGCAAACATGTTGTATTTCGCCCGGGCTGTATTGCTGCCGAAGAAAGTCCAGGTGAGCGACGAGGTGTGTCCGTTTCGTGACAGGAGTGTTGCCGTTACGTCCGGTAAGGGCGTTTGGCACGCCCCTCGATTTCGCGCACACTGAGCTCATGTGGTGGTGGATCGCGGTGGGACTGGTGGCGTGGCTGGCAGTGTCGGCCGCTGTCGCGTTCGCTGCGGGGGTGTTCCTGAGGGTGGCCGAGCGAGAAGAAGAGCTCGTCGAATTGCAGCGAGACCAACGCGATCATGCGCGGCCGCCGCTGCTGAACTGACCTTCCCGATTCCTCGAAAAAGGGGACATTTCGGTTCTTCCCGACGCGTGTCCCTCTTCGTCGCGACACGGATCGTTACCTGCGATAACGTGCAGATGAAGCTGTGCCTGAGAGAGGTCGGTTTCGCGTGCCGCTCACGACGCGGGCGCACCAGAAAATTTCGGGGAGGAAATTTATGAATTCTGTCGCGAAGAAAGCTGCCCTCACTGCCGCCGGTGCCGCTGCGCTGGCATTCGCCGTCCCGGGTGTCGCATCCGCTGCCGGCCCCAACGTGTCCGCTTCCGCGGACGACACCTCGATCACCGTCGACTTCGATCTGCCAGAAGGCTCGGTGGAACTCGGCGCCACCTGCGTCACCTACGTCCTCGAGCCGGGCACCGTCGACACCGCGACCCCGTCGGGCCGCATCGACAACCAGCCCGCGGGCACCAAGTTCTCGGTGAAGAACACCCAGACGTCCTCGGCCACCTATGTCAAGGACGGCGCACCCGCGCAGACCGGCGCTCGCGCGCTGACGCCGGGCACCTACGAGGTCTACTGGGGTTGCCAGGACGCCGCCGGTGCCACCTACGACAACATCTTCGACGCGTCGGGTCGCCCGTTCGCGAAGGAGCCCATCACGGTGACCGTCGGCGGTGGCGAAGGTGCACCCGCCGAGTCCGCGCCGGCTCCTGCTCCCGAGGCGGCTCCGGCGCAGGCCGGGCCTGTCTCTGATGAGCCGGTGACGACGCCGGAACCGCCGCTCGACGAACTGCCCATCGATCCGATCCAGTGGTTCCTGGACTTCATTCGCGATCTGCTCGCCCCGCAGTCCTCGCAGCCGTGAGCTGAGCTCGTAGTTCCGGCGGTGCCGCCTTCTGCTGGCACCGCCGGGTCGCTACGAGGCGGTTTGGCAGAGCCCGATTCCAGAGCTATAGTGACGTCGGTCACTCACACGGGGTGGTTGTGACCTGCGTCCGCCGGGCATACCGGCGTCGAGTGCGACGAGGATTGACTTGAGCACCTGCACCACCGATTCGACGTTCGACAGCTCCGCCGCACCGGGGAGCACCGAGTGGATCAAAGCCCACCTCGCGCGGATGGATGAAGACGTCCAGAGCGACGATATGGCAGTAGACCGACGCAACTGACGTCACCGCGTGCTGCGAAGGCAGCCGCGCGTTGCCTGCAGCGCGCGGCTGTCCGTAGCGGGAGTGTTCGGAGGATCGATGGCCGGTGTCCCCGGTTTCGACGATCTCGAGATCGATGCGCTGTCGTCCCGCGCGGGGGCGAAATGGGCGCAAGCGACAGCGGAAGGATTGATTCCCTCCTGGGTCGCAGATATGGATTTCCCTGTAGCGCCGGAGATTCGGCGTGCGCTACTCGAACGGATCGAAAGTAGCGATCTCGGATACCCGGACTGGTTCCGAGGCACACCGCTCCGCACGGAATTCTCTCGGCGCATGACCGCGCGATACGGGTGGGAACCCGATCCGGATGCGGTACGCGAGCAGACCGACCTCATCCAGGCGCTGCAGATCATCCTGCATCTCGCCACCACTCGCGGCGACGCCGTCGCGATCCAGACTCCGAACTACCCGCCGTTCCTCGCCACGATCAGGCGAATGGGTTTGCAGCAGATCGACTTTCCGTTCTTCGATACCGGTGACGGATGGGAACTCGACTTCGAGACCTTCGAGCAGGCGGTCTCGCGATATCGTCCCCGCGTCCTCGTACTGGTGAACCCGCACAATCCGACCGGACGCGTGCACACCCGCGACGAGCTCGAGCGCATCGCGGACCTCGCCGAACGATTCGACATTCTCGTTGTCAGCGACGAGATCCACGCCGAGCTGATCTACGAACCGCACCGCCACATCCCGTTCGCGTCCATCAGCAGTGCCGCCGCCGCGCGCACGGTGACGATCACGTCGGCGAGCAAGGCGTTCAATCTCGCCGGACTGCGATGCGCTGTGGTGCACTACGGATCGGCAGGGCTGCTGTCCCGGCGCGACGGTGAACCGTTCGATCTGTACGGGGCGGTGTCCGTGCCGGGAGTGGTGGCAACACTGGCCGCCTGGCAGGATGGCGATGCCTGGCAGTCCGACCTGCTGCGCGTGCTCGAACGCAATCGCCGACGCGTGCACGACGTGCTCCGCACCGAAGTTCCCGCCGCCCGGCACCACGTCCCCGAAGCGACCTACCTGTCGTGGATCGATGCCGGTCCACTGGGAATCGACGACCCCGTCGACCGCATCGGCAAGAGCGGGGTTCTCGTCGACGGAGGTGCGCGGTTCGGGCGGGAATCCCGAAACCACGTGCGGATCAACTTCGCAACGTCGGACGCGATTGTCGGGAGGATCCTCGACGGTGTGGTCGCCGGACTGTCGACAGGCGGGCGCAGGAAAGCCCCGCCGGCGAATTGAGGGGGGAGGAGCCAGCGGGGCTCTGCGCTGCATCTCCTGTGTCGGGGAGGACTTCAGGGAGACACGGCCACGCGAAGTGGCCGTTGGCAAGTCTAAGTGAGCGTGAGTGATTCGTCCAGGATCGAGACCGGATGGTGATCTGACTCCGAGACATAGGCGATCTTATGGTCTAATCACCGACGCGGACGGGCACCGGGCGAGTGTCCTCGGAGTGTCGCCGGCCGGTTCTGTTCGCGGGTCGGCGACGCTGCCGCCGACGCCGGGCCCGGATGCTGTACCAGCAGCCCCACGCGGCGATGCACAGTCCCACGGCCGACAGCAGATCCGATTCGGTGAGACCATGATTCGGCGTCACCACATACAGGACACGACCCTCGATGGGACCGTTGAGGAGCACCCACAAGCAGGAAGCGACGGCTGCGGCGAGGCTGGACAGCAGATGTGGGCGGGCGAGACACCACGTCGACGCCGCGAAGAGCGAACACATCGCGACGAGAGAATAGAACTCGACATTCTCCACGGGCGGTCACCGTCCTTCGCGCTGCGTACCCGCACCACTCTACGCAGCGGCCCCCGCACCCGCCGTAGCGGCGCGAGTGTTCCGGGTTACTGCGTGGAGCCCTGGAGTCCGGTGCGCTCGCGCTGCTCGAGCATCCACTTCGGGGCGATGAAGACACCCTCGGCTTCCACGCACACCCCGTCGGGGCCGGAGATGAAGCCCTTCGCGAACGCTTTCGCACCCTCGATCCGATCGAGCTGCGCCTCGCAGTGCAGATCACCGAGTGGGGTCGGCCGCCGATACTTCACGGTCAGCGTGCCCGTCATTCCCGGAGCGCCCGCATGCCGGGCAGTGTCGCCGAGGAGCTGATCGAGCACCAAGGCGGAGACTCCGCCGTGCGCGAAACCGGCGGGGCCCTCGTAGCCGGCGTGGAGATGGAAGTCGGCCCACACGCGGCCGTCGTCCTCGAACTGGAACTCGAGCGGCGGCGCGATCGGGTTGCGCAACCCGATCGCGGCATTCCCCCAGGTCCGGAAGCTGCCGGAGTCGTTGAAGCGGGTGCCGTACGGCCCGGATTCCCGATTCCGTTCCAGGATCGACCGGGCCTCCGAGAGGTGCTTGCGAGCCTCGAGGATCTCGTCGTCGCCCCCACGAGACTGGATGGACAGCACGATCAGATCGCGCAGATCCTGGGCCAGCGGCTGGTAGCGTGCGGCCTGAGCTGCGATTTCTTCGTCCGACAACCCATCGTTGACGTACAGTCGGAAGGTGTCGAGCGAGTCCATCATCGTGGGGTATCTCCAATTTCGCGCAAAATCAACTCTCCCATCCGAACAGGGCACGTATGCCCTTGTCAAAAGGAGTAGCCGCTGATCGGGACTGTTATCGCCAGCGAGCGGGGGCATCGGAGTCCGCCTCGAGGGGGCGCTGATAGGACAGATCGGACGTGTCGCGGGTGCCTCTGAGGAAGGCCTGTTTCGTGAAGTACGGCGACTGCAGAAGCGACGCATCGGCCGAGGCGCTCCACTCCACCGTCGACCTCCGCACCGCGATCCGCCACGTGCCGTCGCGCTTGACGAGCCGGTCGATGTATCGACCGCTCATCAATTGCACTGTGGACGAGCCTTTTCCGAGAAGGCCGACGATGACGTAGCTCTCGCAGTGTGCGGTATCGCCGTCGATCTCGCACGTGTGGGTGGTGATGTTGTGGGTGTGAGCGTCCGCCGTCGCGGCATGGACGGAATTGGCCCACTGCGCATAGTCCGGTCCGCTGTTGACGGTCGCGCCGTGCTCGTCGACACCGTCGTCGTGATACGTGCCGCCGAGAAGCTCTGTGTCGTGTCGGTCACACCCGCGCGCGTGGTTCGCGATGCAGTCGAGAATTGCGGCCCGATCCATCAGGTACTGCACGTTGCGCTCGAGGTCGGCGAGATCGGTCATGCCACGGCCTCCTCGCCCACGAGGGTGGTGCGGTGCAGAAGGCGCGGTGACGTCGCCGAATACGGCACAGCGCGGTGCAGCATGCCCGTGTTGTCCCACAGCACGAGGTCGCCGGGCTGCCAGTGATGACGCAGCGAGAACCGCGGCTGCGTCGACCACGCGAGCAGGCGGCTGATCAGGGCTTTACTCTGCTCCTCGGGCCAGCCCACGACGTGCGAGGCGGTCGCGCCGATCAGCAACGACTTGCGGCCGCTGCGTCGCGTCCACACCAGCGGATGCTCGCGCTCGGGCACCCGAGCCCACGCCGCCTCCTGCTTCTCCGTCGGCTCGGGGTTGGCCAGACGCTGGGCGGCGGCGAAGCTGTGCACCACGCGGAGCGTCTCGAACTCGGCCTTGTCCCGGTCGGAGAGGGCCTCGTACGACGCGTAGGTGTTCGCGAACTCGGTGTCGCCGCCCTCGTCGGACACCTGCAGCGCAGTCAGCAGCGTGCCCTTCTGGGGGACCTCGTCGGTGGCGCCGTCGATGTGCCAGTAGAAGGTGCCGGTGTTGTACGACGCCAGGACCGTCTTCGCGGGGTCGAGGCTGATCGCGGACACCTCGGGGTGGTCTTCCTGGCCGCCCATCGGCGGGACGACGACCTCACCGAGCATGCGGCTCAGTTCGACGAGGTCGCCGTCGGTGATCTTCGCTTCGCGGAACACCACGACGCCGTACTCGTCGACCAGTTCCTGGCAGCGCGCGGCGGCTTTCGGGTCGGTGAGGGTGTGGCCTGCGACGCCGGTGATTTCTGCGCCGATTCCTTCGGAGATGGGGGTGGCGTCGGCAAACAAGGGGCGGCCTCCAGGTCGGGCAAGAAGTAGATAGTCTCTTCATGAGAGTACTATTCTCGTTGTGTATTAGTAAGGTTCTCCAAGGAGGCTCGTGGTGCGGATCGGGTTGACAGGTGGCGCATCGACCACCGACAAGATCGTGAATCAAGCACAGAAAGCGGAGGCCGACGGCTTCTCGTCGCTCTGGTACGCCAGCACGGTCGCGGGCGACCCCCTCACAGCACTCGCCATCGCCGGTCGCGAGACGTCCACGATCGAACTCGGTACCGCTGTGCTCCAGACCTACCCCGTCCACCCGCTGCTGCAGGCGAACCGCGTTGCGGCAGTAGCGGAAGCCATGGGACGCCCCGGCTTCACCCTGGGCCTCGGTCCGTCGCACGAATCTCTTGTGCGTGACGTGTACGGCATGTCGTACGACCGGCCCGGCCGCAACACCGAGGAATACGTCCGCATCGTCACCGCGCTCCTCCGCGGCGAAGACATCGACTACCAAGGCGGAGAATGGAGTACGCGCAGCGAGGGTCGCATGGCGCGTGTCGCGCATGAGGTCCCCGTGCTGCTCTCGGCGATGTCGCCTCGGATGCTGCGTGTCGCGGGGGAATACGCCGACGGCACGGTGCTGTGGATGGCGTCGGCGAAGGTCGTCGAATCCGTCATCTCACCTGCCATCCGCGCCGCAGCGGAGAACGCGGGCCGCCCGTCGCCGCGCATCGTCGCGGGGCTGCCGGTCGCGGTGCACGACGACGCCGACGAAGCGCGCGCCGCGGTCGCTGCGACCGCCACCATGTACGCCGGTATGCCGAACTACCAGCGTGTCCTCGAGGTCGGGGGAGCGAGCACTCCCGCTGACGTCGCGATCGTCGGCAACGAAGCCTCCGTCCAAGCTCAACTTCAGGGCCTGCTCGACGCCGGCGCCACCGACGTCTGGGCCGCGATCTTCCCCGTCGGCGACGACGTGCGCGGCTCGGTCCAGCGCACCCGAAACTTCTTGAGCTCACTGACCACCCGATAGTCCCCTTCCCGCGCGGAAATTCGTTTCCCACACCCGCAAAGAGCGTTGTGGGAAGCGAATTGCGTCGCGGGAGTTATCCACAGCTGCCGGAGCCATCCACAGATCTGTCGCTTCCGTCGAATCCGGCACGTGTCGGGTGTGCCGCGATGAGAGTTTCGGTGTCATGACCCCACCGAAACCCTTCCGCCGCAGCGACGCTCTCAGCTCAGGTCTGAGCGACTCCGAAGTCCGTCGGGGACTCCGGACCGGCGAACTGGAACGCCTCGCTCCCGGGATCTATCTGGACGGCCCTACCGCCGAGGGCCTCGACGCGATCGAACGACATCGAATCCGAGCGCACACCACGGGAGCAGGACTGCCCGACGGGACCGCGATCAGCCATGTGTCTGCCGCCGTTCTGCACAGACTGGCGTTGTGGCGTCCCGATTTGAGCCGCATCCACGTGACCCGTGACGGGCGATCCGGTGGCCGTCGCGGCGCCGGACGTCATGTGCATGTCGTACACCTCGGCGCCGACGACGTGGTCCAGGTCGACGGAGTGCCGTGTACGACCATTGCGCGGACAGTCGCGGACCTCGCCTGTACGGCACCGATCGACGAGGCCGTGATCGCCGGGGATTCGGCGTTGGCGAGAAACCCTTCTTTGAAGGCGGCACTACCGGAGGCCCTCGAAACCCTCGGCCGACGGCAAGGCATCGCCGCAGCGCGACGGATCATCGCTTTTCTCGACGGACGTAGCGAAAGCCCCGGTGAGTCGTTGAGCCGGTTGCGGATGGAACAGATCGGGTTGCCCGCCCCCTCACTGCAGGAGGCTGTGCACACCTCGGACGGCGAATTCGTTGCTCGCACCGACTTCTACTGGAAGGAGCATCGAATCGTCGGCGAGTTCGACGGCATGGGTAAGTACAGAGAGGACGCCCCCGACGTTCTTCGTCGGGAGAAGCTTCGGGAGGACGCGCTACGCGATCTGGGTTTCCAAGTGATCCGCTGGACGTGGGCGGAACTGCCCCGGTTCGACGTCGTGCGTGCCCGCTTCGATCGGGCAGTTGAGCGGGCGAGGCGTCACTAGCGATCGTGCGGTCTTCCTGCGCGGATACCAGCTTCCCGCGTCGGCGATTGTCGTTGTCGGAAACTGACGGGCGCGCGGGAAGGGCGACTACGCCGGATCGAGGGCCGCGGACTCGTCGAGGCCGGGCACCGGGGAATGCGATCGGCTGCCGCTGTTCTGATTCCACAAGATCACTTCGGAGCCCGGCTCGGCGTCGGTGGCTCCGTTCGGTTGTTGCGCGATGATCACGCCGGTGGTCGGGGCCGGCTCGCCGTCCGGGCCCACCGGCGTGAATCCGGCTCCGAGCACCATCGTGCTGGCATCGTCGGCGTCGAATCCCACGACGTCCGGCACCTTGCGCGTCGGTCTGTCCCGCATACTGCGCATAACTCGCAGTGTACGAGGCTTGGGGGGAATTGGGATCAGACAGCGTGCGGTGTTCGGTGGGCTAGCGCTTCGGTCGCGCAAGGGTGATCGTCAGCAGGGTGAGCAACTTGTCGTCCGCACCGGAATCGACGAGTGCGACCTTGACCACGGAGTGGTCGTCGGCGTCGCGGACGATCGTGCCGTGCGATCGCGCCGGGCCCTTCTTCACCTGCGCCAGGTAGTGGACCTGGATGTCGGTGGCGACGAGGCCGGGACGCATCGCGTGCGCGGCGGCCTCGCCGAGCAGGGCCTGTGCGCCGCCTTGGATGGTGCCGATGGAATTGGCGACGAATCCGGTGAGATCGAGCTCGAACTCGCCGTTGGCGGCGTCCACCTCGCGGAGATTCAGGCGGGAGAAGACGTCGTCGTCGATAGGGACCGGCGGGTATTCGCGAATCGTCCCGACCCACTGTTCGGGCGTGTACGACGCGACATCGCCGTGGGTCGCGGCGGAGCGGGGGAGGCGCACGAACGTGACGAGACCGCGTGCGGCGAGGGTGAGGCTGCCCGTGCCGGGGGTGTCGATCGAGTTCGCGATCTCACGCAGATCGGTGACGCCGTGCGTGTCGTACACGTCGGTCTCCACCAGGATCGTCTTCTTGCCCACGCGGACCAGCTTGGCGTCGATTGCGATCGGCCCGGGACGCAGGAAGCCGGCGGCATGGATCGAAAGATCCTGTGTCGCGGTCCAGTCGGGGGAGCCTACGACGAGAGCCGGGGACGAGGCGACGATGTCGACCAGCGTCGTGAGGAAACCGAGCGATGCCGTGCCGCTGGGATTGCACAGCTTCTCGGTGACGATCGCGCCCATGATCGCGCGGTCCCTCGAAACCTGGAGCGATTTGATGCCGAAATCCGAGGTGAAAGTGTGGTCTGCGGACACGGTCATCCCTCCCAATGCGGAAATGCCATTCTCATTCATGGAAATGACTCTTCCATAAAAGTGTGCGTAGCGGGAGGGCTACGTTCAGCCTCGGTGCCCCGACCCGCTGGCCGCCAGCCGGATGTAGAGGAGCTTGTCGCGCGCAGCCAGGGCGCTGACCTCGGGCGATCCGACACGGAACAGACTTCCGTTGCGCTCGACCCCGAGCACGATCTGACCCAGATGACGAGGGTCCTGACCCACCTCCTCTAGGTCCACAGCGCGCTCGGCGATGGTGAACCCCTCCTCCGGAGTCAGAATGTCCTCGATCATGTCGACCACGCGGGGAGAGCTCCGCGCGGCACCGAGGAGCCGGCCTGCGGTCTCCGACGAAACCACCACCGTATCCGCGCCGGAGCGGCGCAGTAGATGCGCATTCTCCGACTCGCGGATCGCGACGACGATCTTCGCGTTCGGGTTGATCTCGCGGGCAGCGAGAGTGATGAGCACGGCGGTGTCGTCGCGGTTTGCTGCGACAATCACCGATGCCGCACGCTGTACCCCCGCGACACGCAGCACGTCCTGTTTGGTCGCCGAACCGTGCACGGTCACCAGACCTTGCCCCGCCGCACTCTCGAGGACCACGGGATCGGTGTCCACCACCACGATCCGCGACGGCGGAACCTCGTCGCCGAGCATCGCGTCGACCGCGGAACGGCCCTTGGTGCCGTACCCGAGGACGACGGTGTGGTCGCGGACCCGGCGGCGCCAGCTCTGGATGCGGAACGTCTGACGCGAGGTCTCGGTGAGCGCACCCAGCGTCGTACCGACCAGCACGATGAGGAAGAAGACGCGCAGCGGCGTGATGACGAGGACATTCATCAGTCGCGCGGACGGGGTGATCGGCGTGATGTCGCCGTAGCCGGTGGTCGAGAGCGACACCGACGCGTAGTAGAAGCAGTCGAGCAGCGACAGCTCGTTGTCCTGGGCGTCGCGGTAGCCGTCGCGGTCGATGTAGACGAGTGCGACCATCACCAACAGGGCCACCAGGGCGTAGCCGATGCGCCGCACGATCGCGCGCGCCGGGCTGGTCGACATCTGGGGGACTCTCAGCACACCGACGAGAGCGAAGTCGGGGCGTTCCGTGAGCTGATCGGACCGGCTGAACCGGGCTCGCAACCTGTCAGGCATTACGTCACTCTTGCACGCGAGTGGTCGCTCCGTCGAAGTATCAGGTGACGACGATTTCGCGGAGGTCGGTTCGGATGGTGCGGTAGATCTCCACGAGGTCGGCATCTTCGCCGCGTTCGATGCGCCGGACCCAGGTGTCGAACGCGATACGCGAGACCACACCGGCCGATTCGACGAGCAGCCGCGCGAACGATTCGGAGCGGAGTCCGCGCAGGCGTTCGGCGACGCTCGTGGTGATGCGGCACATGGCCAGGGCATCGGCGGTGAACGCGGCGGCGCGCAGGTGGTCGTCGGAGGCGATGAGCCGGCGGGTGCGCAGAATGCGCTCCCGCGTGGTCTCGGAGCCGGTCAGGAGCCGCTGCAGTGAGCGCTCGTAGAAGGCTTCGATGCCCGACAGGTTGATGTCTTCCTGCGGAACTGACCGAAGCCATTCGACGATGTCGGATTCGAGTTCGCGGTCCGGGCCCCACACCGATTCCTCTTTGGTGGCGAAGCATCGAAAAAATGTGCTTGAAGACACACCGGCTGTTCGGGCAATCTCGTCGACGGTCGTAGCGGCGAATCCCTGGCGTTCGAACAGCGTCAGGGCAGCTTCGGAAATCTCGAGACGCGTCTCCTGCCTGCGCCGTTCTCGCAGGTCCGGGACACGTGCCTGGGTTTTCGGGGTCATCGGTGGGTTCCTTTCACCTCGGACCGCAACGTTGAAAGTCCGGGTCAATCTAACAGTGAAAATCAAGTTGACAGTCACTTCCAAGCCGGGCGAGACTTTCACGGTTGTCGCATTCGCGATCGATATACCCATTCAGGAAGCAATCGGATATGCAGTCACCTCAGTTGGAAGACCAGGCCGACGTCGGTCGCGAGGGCGATCTGGAGCCGGGCAGCAAGGTGCTGATCGGTGTCCTCGTCGTCGCGGCATTCGTCATGATCCTCAACGAGACGATCATGAGCGTCGCGCTGCCGCCGCTCATGGTGGATCTCGACATCACCGCGAGCACCGCCCAGTGGCTCACCACCGGCTTCATGCTCACCATGGCGGTCGTCATCCCGATCACCGGCTATCTGTTCGAGCGGTTCACGCTCCGCCAGGTGTTCATCGCGTCGATGAGCGTGTTCAGCCTCGGCACACTGCTCGCGGCGTCCGCACCGGGATTCGAACTGCTCCTCGCCGGTCGCGTGACGCAGGCCGCAGGCACCGCCATCATGCTTCCGTTGCTGATGACGACGGTGCTGCGCGTGGTGCCCGCCCACAAGCGCGGCGGCATGATGGGCATCATCTCCATCGTCATCTCCGTGGCTCCCGCTATCGGCCCCACCATCTCCGGGATCATCCTCGACGCCCTCGACTGGCGCTGGATGTTCTGGATCGTCCTGCCCATCGCACTGATCGCGTTCGCCATCGGTGTCGTGCTGGTCAAGAACTTCACCGAGACCAAGAAGGTCCCCCTCGACGTCCTGTCGGTCATCCTGTCGGTCTTCGCATTCGGCGGCATCGTCTACGGCCTGAGCAGCATCGGCCATTCGGCGGAGGAGTCGAGCATCCCGGTGTGGGTGCCGCTCGTCGTCGGTGTGGTGGCGTTGGCTGTCTTCGTGCTGCGCCAGCTGTCGCGGCAGAAGGACGGACGCGCGCTGCTCGACATGCGTCCGTTCGGTTACCCGGTGTTCAGCATCGGCCTGGGCATGGTCGTCGTCAGCATGATGGCGATGTTCGGCGCATTGATCCTGCTGCCGCTGTACCTGCAGAACGTGCGCGGCCTCGACACCCTCGAGACCGGCCTGCTGTTGCTCCCGGGAGGCCTGGCGATGGGCCTGCTGTCGCCGTTCGTCGGACGCGTCTACGACCGCATCGGTGCGCGCCCCCTCGTCATCCCGGGTGCCGCTGTGGTCAGTGCGTCGCTGTGGTTGATGACGCTCCTCGATGCGGAGTCGTCGACGCCGCTGATCGTCTGCGTCCACGTGATGCTGATGCTCGGTCTGGCATCGGTGATGACGCCCCTGATGACGTCGTCGCTTGGATCGGTGCCGTCGGAGCTGTACTCGTACGGCAGCGCGATCTTCAACACCGTCCAGCAGCTCGCGGGTGCGGCAGGTACGGCGCTGTTCATCACCGTGATGACGGTGACCGCCACGTCCGCCGCATCCGAAGGTGCCAGCGAGCTCGCTGCGAATCAGGACGGCATCCACACGGCGTTCCTGTGCGGTGGCGCGGTGTCGCTGCTGGCGGTGGTCGCGGCCTTCTTCATCCGCAAGCCCGCGACGACGCTCGCCGAAGCGAAATAGCTGCGCAGACGTGAACCTCGCGGGGCCGTGAAGCACGCAACGCAAAGGTCAGGCTCGCAACGCCGGTGGTCGACCATTCGTGTTGCGAGCCTGACCTAAAGGGTGCGAGCCTCAGCCGAGTATCTCCCGCAACACTGCGGCGAAGCCTTCCGGGTCGCCGGGGGTGCCGTATCCGTCGCCGGTGAACCCGGCGTGGCCGCCGGGAAACATGGTGAGCTCGACGCCCAGCCGCTTCGCGACCTCCGCTGCTGCGCGAGCCGAGACCTCACCCGTCGACTCCCTGCCCGCTCCGATCGCGATGCGGGTCGACGCCTGCGCCAGTGCGCCGAAGTCGGGTTCGTATCCGGTGCACGACTGCAGATTCTGGCTGAGCAGAGCGTCGTCGCGGGAGCCGTCGTCCTCGGTGCTCATACCGAACATCGACGGGTCGGGCGCGGGCACGGCGAGATAGGACGGTTCCAGTGGGCCCGTTTGCGACAGCATCATCGCGAACTTCGCCATTGCCGGACCCATCCCGCTGCGCTGGTAGCTGGCATCGATGTCGTCGATCACCGCTTTGATCACCGAGTGGTCGGGCAGGAGTGGGCACGCCGGCGGTTCGTGCGCGATCAGCGTCCGGACTTGTTCGGGATGTACCGTGACCAACGCGAGGCCGTTCACCGCGCCACCGCTGCTGCCGAACAGATCGACCGGGCCGACGCCGAATGCATCGATGAGGCGGTGCAGGTCGTCGGCGTGCAGTTCGGGCGTCGAGAGGCCGGGGGTGTCACGGGGGCTGCGCATGACGCCGCGCGGGTCGTAGGTGACGACCGGGCGATCGGAGAACTGTGTCGCGAGTGCCGCGAACCCGTTTGCGTCCATCGGCGAACCCACCAGCAGTAGGGGAGTTCCGGACTGCAGGTCGCCGCGGACGTCGTAAGTGAGGGTGGCGCCGGGAACCTCGAGAGTTGCGGTGATGGGGCGGTCGATTGTGGTCATGCAGTAACAGACCCGACTCGACGACAGAACTCATCGGCCTGCTAGGGAACAACCCGACCGTCAATACCCACACGCCGAATCCCGGGCTCGGGAATACTGGAGAGCGTCCGAGTTCACCTCGATCGAAGGACCGAATTGTGACCAGCTCCGACGACATGACGATCGATCCTGCTCTGATCGACCTGTACAAGGACCTTCACAGACATCCGGAACTCGGATTCCAGGAACATCGCACCTCTGCCATCGTGGCCGAGCGATTGAATGCTCTCGGGTTCGAGGTCACCACCGGTGTCGGGAAGACCGGAGTGGTCGGGGTGTTGAAGAATGGCGCCGGACCGACCGCATTGCTTCGCGCCGACATGGATGCCCTCCCTGTCAAGGAGGACACCGGCCTCGACTACGCCAGTACCGCTACCGCCGTGGACGAACACGGCGAGACGAAGCCGGTGGCGCACGCGTGCGGTCACGACATGCACATGACGTGCCTGCTCGGCGCAGCGCAGATTCTCTCCACTGATACTGCGAGTTGGTCGGGCACACTGCTCCTCGTCTTCCAACCGGCCGAAGAGTTGGGTGCGGGAGCCCAAGCCATGGTCGACGACGGGCTGTTCGACAGGTTCCCCAAACCGGATGTGGTGCTCGGTCAGCATGTGGCGCCGCTTCCGGCAGGCAAGATCGCCGGACATCCCGGTCTCTCGTATGCGGGGTCGGACTCGCTGCGCGTGCGTGTGATCGGCCGAGGTGCGCACGGGTCGATGCCGGAAGCATCCATCGACCCGATCGTCATTGCGGCCGAGGTCGTATTGCGTCTGCAGACGATCATCTCGCGCGAGATCCCGAGCACGGCGACCGCGGTGCTCACGGTCGGCTCCGTTCATGCCGGAAATGCGGCCAATGTCATTCCCGGTGAGGCGGAGCTCCAACTGAACATCCGCAGCTACGACGCGGGGGTACGGCAAAAGATCCTCGACAGCGTCGACCGCATTGTTCGCGGCGAATCTGCGACAGCGGGCGCCCCGGAAGAACCTGAAATTACCTCGATCGAGCGGTTCCCGGTGGTCACGAACGATCCTTCCGCCCTGAACAAGACGTTGGATGCCTTCGCTACGTGGTTGGGGGCGGACAAGATCCTCGACCCGGGGGCGGGCGCGGGCAGCGAGGACGTCGGAGTCCTCGCCACGAGCGCAGGTGCGCCCCTGGCGTATTGGCTGCTCGGAGGAGCGGATCCGTCGGTGTTCACCACGGGCGACATGACGGATCCCGCGCTGCTGAAGGTGCCGTCGAACCACTCGCCGCACTATGCGCCGGTCATCGAACCGACCATGACGATCGGGGTCACGGCATTGGTCACCGCAGCGCGAACCTGGTTGCCGGTGACGTAGCGGATTGTCGGCGCCCCTGCACAGGGGCGAAGCTCCTCACAACATCCCTTTCGGGTTCTACAACAGTCCATATGGACTGTTATGGTTCTGCGCGTGACCGAAGAACAGACCCTTGCACCACGCGCCGGACGTCGCGAATGGTCGGCCCTCCTCGTCCTCGTCCTCGTCGTGGTGTTGATTGCGGTCGACAACACAGTGCTCTACCTGGCCGTGCCGTCGATGGCCGCCGACATCGACCCCAGTTCGACGCAGTTGTTGTGGATCGGCGACATCTACTCGTTCGTGCTGGCAGGTCTGCTCATCACGATGGGCAACCTGGCCGATCGCATCGGTCGCAAACGGTTGCTGCTCATCGGTGCTGCAGGGTTCGGTGTCGCATCCGTCATCGCGGCGTTCGCACCCAACCCCGAAACCCTCATTGCTGCACGCGTTCTGCTGGGCGTGGCAGGCGCGACGCTGATGCCGTCGACGCTGGCGATCATTCGTGCCACATTCCTCGACGCGAAACAACGCACGACGGCGATCGCCATCTGGGCGATGGGCGCCACCGGAGGCGCCGCGATCGGTCCGCTCGTCGGCGGTGTCCTGCTCGAGAACTTCTGGTGGGGCTCGGTGTTCTTGATCAATGTGCCGGTGATGGTGATCGTGCTGGTCGCCGGGCCGATGCTGCTGTCGGAGTCGCGCGGTAGCTCCGCTCTGACGATCGACGTGATCTCGGCGTTGTTGTCGATCCTCGCCATCGTCCCGGTGGTGTACGCCGTGAAGCACTGGGCCGGTAGCGGGCTGGACTGGAGCGTCCCGGTCACCGCGGTGTTCGGCCTGACCATGGGCTACCTCTTCGTGCGCAGGCAGATGCGACTGCCGAATCCGTTGCTCGACCTCTCGTTGTTCCGAATGCCCGCTTTCTCGGGTGCCGTGGCCGCCAACGGCCTGGCGATCTTCGCGTTCCTCGGGCTGCTGTACTTCTTCTCGCAGTACCTGCAGCTTGTCCGCGAATACGGCCCGCTGAAGGCAGGTTTGGCCGAACTGCCGTCGACGATCGCATCGATGATCGTCATCCTGTTCGTCGGTGCGCTCGTGGCACGTATGGGAACCGGTCGCGCGATCGGGCTCGGGCTCGCGACGGGAGCGATCAGCCTCGCCGGGCTCGGCCTGACCGTTTCGATGTCCAGCTATTGGGGCCTCGGTCTGTCGCTGGTCCTCCTCGGCCTCGGTGTCGGTATCGCGATGACACTGTCGACCGACGCCGTGGTCTCCGCGGTTCCCGCGGAACGTGCCGGAGCCGCATCCTCGATCGCGGAGACCGCTTACGAGCTCGGCGGAGCCTTGGGAATCGCGGTGCTCGGATCCGTTCATCTGGCGATGTACCGGTCGCATCTCGATCTGCCCGCGGGTACCGACCCGTCCGACGCGGCGACCGCCGAAGATTCGCTGGTTTCGACCGTCGCGACCGTCCTCGACCCGATCGTGGTCGACCATGCCCGGTCCGCGTTCGCGACAGCGGTGCAGACCACGTCTTTCGTCGCCGCGGTGATCCTTGCGGTCTCAGCCGTGGTGGCCTGGCGTGTGATCCCGTCTCCGCGGGGTGCGACAGTGGGGACCCATGAAGCGCACTGATCAGGTTGTCACCCGCGACAAGGAACGCACCCGCCGAGCGATCCTCGAAGCCGCCGAGCAGATGTTCGCCGAGCGTGGTTCGAAGGTCAGTCTCGCCGATATCGCTGCTGCGGCGGGGGTGACCAAAGGTGGCTTGATGCACCACTTCCCGAACCGCGACGCTCTGGTCTACGGCGCGCTCGAAAACGGCATCCTGCGCGTGTGGGAGGAAGTACACGCCCACGTCGAGCTGTCGGAGAACAGGCCCGGAAAGTTCACCCGAGGCTATGTGCGCGCCCTCACCGGGGGCAGTGCCTACCTCATGGACATCTTCAACCCCGGTACTCTGCTCGCCACACTCGGGAACTCTGCGGAGGTCGAGGCGCTGTATGTGCGGGACGCCGAGAAGTGGGACGCCGCATTCGCTGCAGACGGCCTGCCATGGCCGCGTGTGCTGGTGATCCGGTCGGCGGCCGAAGGGCTCGCCCTCTCGGTGGCGAGCCCGTATCTGAGCAGCAACGACCTCGATCTCGCGCGTGCGGAACTGCTGGCGCTCACCGAGGAGCACTAGCGCTGCGGAAGTAAGCAGGGCAAATGTAAACCTCGCAGGGCTGGTGGGTGACCACTGGTCCTGCGAGGTTCCTGTTTCGTCTGCTTACTTCGGTGCCAGGCCTAGGCGTTCTGCGCGCGTCCCCGCCCGATGACGTCTGCACGCCGATCCGCGACACGGTCGGGCGTGAAGCTCTCCAGCCACGACCGGGACGTCTCGTTCTCGACCCGCAGGGCGGGGTCGACGAGATGTTCTTCGGCCCGACGGTACGACGCGAGCAGCGTGCGAACGCCGGGCTGGTCGTTGCCGGCGATCGTCTCTGCAAGCGCGAGTGCAGCGTTCAGGAGGGCGTCGTGCTCGACGACCTCGGTGACCAGCCTGGCCCGTAGTGCGGCGTCGGCATCGACGAAGTTCCCCGACAGGCTCATGCGCCGCGCGAACCCGCGACCCACGGCGGCGGGCAGGCGCGACGTCAGCCCCCAGCCCGGGAGCACTCCGACGCGGGCGTGGGTGTCGGCGAATCGTGCGCGCGTCGAGGCGATGAGAATGTCGCATGCGAGAGCCAATTCGAGGCCACCGGTGATGGCGGCACCGTTGATCGCGCCGATCACAGGCTTCGACAGCGGCGTCCACGGATGCCCGACGGGAATGCTCTCGTCCTCGACCTTCAGGAGCGTGTTGCCGCCGGATCCGAGTTCCTGGAGGTCGAGACCCGCGCAGAAGGCGGGGTCGGAGCCGGTGAGGATGACGACGCTGGTCTGGTCGTCGGCGTCCGCTGCGGCGAGTTCCGCGCGCAGGGTATCGATGAGCGCCGAGTTGAGCGCGTTGCGTTGCTGCGGTCGGTTGAACGTGAGAATGCGGACGGGTCCGCGCTGTTCGACGAGCAGGATCGATTCCGGCACAGCTTCTCCTCGGTGCTCTCGTGCTGCAGTGCTGTCCTGCTGCGAATTGACCTCTGTCTACCCGATGTGAAGTGTGCGGCGCTATCGGGCGCCGGGCATTTCGCGTAGCACCTCCAAGACCCGCTGGAGCGCGGGAGCGGTGTTGCCGCGTCGCCATGCGAGCGCGATCGGAAGTATCGGGCCGCCGTCGAGTGGGAGGTACTGCACGCCGTCGACGGTGATGTGCGCGGTCGACGCCACGACGACGGCGATCCCGACACCCGCGCCGACGAGAGCCAGGAGGCTGTACGGGTCGGGGGCTTCACGAGCGATGGTCGGTGCGAATCCTGCCGACGCGCACACGGTGAAGGTGGCATCGCGTACGAGTGAGCCGTGTGCTGCGGGATAGACCACCAGCCGTTCACCTGCGAGATCACCGGGTTCGAGAGTGTCTCGGTCGGTAAGTCGATGCCCGGCCGGTACCGCGACCATCAGGGATTCGTGTCGCACGGTCTCGGTGGCGAAGTCGTCGGGGACGGGGAGGCCGACGATGCCCATGTCGAGCAGGCCCTGGGCGACGAGATCGAGCACTTCGCCCGAATAGGTCTGGGGGCGTAGATCGAGTTCGATGCCGGGATGGTGATCCGCGAGCTCGCGGGTCAGCTCGGACAGCACGGTGTAGCCGCTCGCCCCGCCGAATCCGACGCTGACCACGCCGGTCTCTCCGGCCGCGGTCGAGCGCACCACCGCGCGTGCCACCTGGAGCTGTGCTGCGATCACCCGCGCCGGGGGCAATAATGCCGTGCCTGCGGCGGTGAGCTGCACCGATCTGGTGGTGCGCTCGAACAATCGGGCGCCGAGTTCTCGTTCGAGGGTGCGGATCATCTGGCTCAGCGGCGACTGTGCGATGTGCAGCCGTTCCGCGGCCCGCCCGAAATGCAGTTCCTCGGCAACCGCGAGGAACGCCTGCAGCTGACGGAATTCCATGTCTCCCTCGAATAAGTGGAATATCCACATAATCATGTTTGATTAAGTCTTGGACTTTACACGATAGTCCGTCGATAGTGATACACGCCTCATTCATTCGCGGACATGGCCCGCACGACACACCTCGGAGTGCATCGTGAATCCAACCCCAGAGCACGCCGCGCACGACACCAAAGCTGCGCGCCGAGCCGGTGTCACCGCCTTCGTCGGCACCACGATCGAGTGGTTCGACTTCTACATCTACGGCACGGCGTCCGCGCTGGTGCTGGGCAAGCTGTTCTTCCCCGACGTCTCCCCGGCGATCGGCACGCTGGCCGCATTCGCGACCTTCGCGGTCGGATTCATCGCACGACCACTCGGTGGCGTGGTCTTCGGCCACTTCGGCGACAAGTTCGGACGCAAGAATGCCGTCATCACCACTCTCGCGATCATGGGCATCGGCACTGTCGGCGTGGGCCTGCTGCCGACCTACGCCCAGATCGGTATCTGGGCGCCGATTCTCCTGGTCCTGTTGCGCGTACTGCAGGGCATCGCGATGGGCGGGGAATGGGGAGGTGCCGTCCTCATCGCCACGGAATTTGCCCCACCACGCAAGAAAGTGCTCTACGGTGCGTTCGCGCAGCAAGGATCACCTGTGGGCAATCTCCTTGCGACAGTGGCCTTCCTCGGTCTGACCGCGATGTCCGACGCCGCATTCGAAGGCTGGGGTTGGCGAATCCCGTTCGTTGCCTCCGCCGCACTGGTGATCGTGGCCCTCTACATCCGGCTGCGGATCCAGGAAACCCCCGAGATGAAGGCGGCCGTCGAGACTCAGGAGAAGAAGCGTCTTCCGCTGGCCGAGGTGCTCAGCACGCACAAGACAGTCCTGCTGCTCGGAGTCGGTGCGGTCGTTGCAGGTGTCGCGATCACGTACGTCAAGACGACCTTCGCGCTGGCCTGGGCCACGACAGATCTCGGGTTCGATCGGGGCGACTTCCTGCTCGTCATCACCCTCGCGCTGGTCGCGCAGGTCATCGTGCAACCGTTCGGTGCCATCCTCGCAACCCGGATCGATGTGCGTCGAGCAGTGCTGTGGATGCTGATCCCCGAGCTCGTCGTCCTGCCGCTGATGTTCGTGCTCATCCAGACCGGCTCGCTCACCTGGGCGATCATCGGCATGGTCCTCGCGACGGCGCCGCACGCGATGTACTACGCGGCGCTGGCGGGCATCCTCGCGCAGGTGTTCCCCACCCACATTCGTTACACGGGGATCTCGCTGTCGTACCAGCTGTCGACGGCGATCTTCGCGGGCACCGCTCCGATGGTCAGCCAGTTCCTGCTCAATCGCACCGGCACGATCTGGCCGGTCGTCGGACTCGGGCTCGGATACGTCCTGCTCTCGCTGATCTGCATGACGGCGCTCCTGCGCCGATCGGCCACCGCACCCGGTGCCGACGCCGACTCCGCGGACCCCGCACCCGCCCGCACACCCGCTGCCACGCACTGACTTCCGCCGAGAACACACTGCCGAAAGGACGACGATGAACTACGCACACGAGGACCCAGCACTCCAGGCAGTGCTCGACCAGTGGATCGGCGAACCCGACCGTGAACTCACCGAGCGTCTTCTCGACCGCCTGGGTGCGGACGCTGCACAGCGACTCGACGCACTCGCCACCACCGCCAATGCGCACCCCCCGACACTGCGCCAATACGACCACGATGGTGAGCGCATCGACACCATCGACTACCACCCCGCCTATCTGGAACTGTGTCGCGCTGCCTACTCGGAGTACGGGCTCTCCGCACTCTCGCATCGCCCCGTCCACGGCTGGACGGACGTGCCCCCGCACCTCGTCAAATACCTCGCGTCGTACCTGTTCGTGCAGGCCGAGTTCGGGCTCGCATGCCCGGTGTCGATGACAGATGCCGCTGCCCGCACGCTGCGCATGTTCGGCGATCCCGACGTGTTCGGGCCCTACATCGACGGACTGACCTCCACGGACCCGGACGCGGCGCTGACCGGCGCGATGTTCATGACCGAGACGCAGGCCGGAACCGACATCGCGCAGACCGAGACCCGTGCCGAACACGACGGCACCGAGTGGCGCCTGACGGGCCGTAAATGGTTCGCCTCCAACCCGGACGCCGACGTCATCGTCACGCTCGCTCGGTTCCCGGGCGGCACCGAGAATTCCACACGCGGCGTGGGAATGTTCATGGTGCCCAAGCGACTTACCGACGGAACGCGGAACTCGTACACGATCGATCGGCTCAAGGACAAACTCGGCACCCGCTCGATGCCCAGCGGTGAAGTCACGCTGCACGGCGCATACGCCATACAGGTCGGTGAACTCGACCGCGGTTTCCGTCAGATGACCGAGATGCTCAACACCTCCAGGCTCTCCAACGCGATGCGCTCCAGCGCGCTCATGCGCCGCGCTCTGCGGGACGCGGTCGAGCACACCCGGGTACGGGAAGTGTTCGGCAAGAAACTGTTCGACCAACCGCTCATGCGCGCGACACTGCTGCCGCTCGCACTCGACGCCGAGGCAGCGCTCGCACTCGTCGCCTACAGCGGCGCCACCCTCGACCGTGCCGACCGCGGTGACGACGCTGCACGCAGCATCGTCCGGATCCTCACCCCCGTCGCGAAGCACTACATCTGCAAGCGGGCACGCACTGTCACCGGCGAGGCGATGGAGATCCGCGGCGGCAACGGATACATCGAGGACCGGGTGTTCGCGCGACTCGTCCGCGACTCGCACCTCGGGTCGATCTGGGAGGGCTCGAGCAACGTCATCGCCCTCGACGTCCTGCGCTCCATGCGCAAGAACGGTGCACACCGCGACCTGGCGGTAGCGATGCGCGCGATGCTCGACTCCGCGGGAGGCGACTGCGCACCTGCCGTCCAGGAACTGCGGGAACGGTGGGATGTGCTCGAGGCCAAGGGGGAGGAACTGCTCGCGGGCGACGACGTGCGCGCTCAAACCCTCTGTGCCACCTACACGGACGATCTCGCGCGTACCGTGATGGCCACGCTGCTCGTCGACCTCGCGTCCGGCCACATCGCCCGTGGTCGTGGATACCGGTCGCTGCTGGTGGCCAATGCTTACCTCAGCGGCCTGGCCGGCGAACCGAATGCCGTCGCGCTGGCACACCTCGATGTCGTCGTCGACGGCACCGATATCGACCCGTCCGTTGCGCACGCCGCGGCGACGGACTCACTCGCAGGAGCACACTGATGACCGACAATCCCGTCACCGGACCGGCGCCCCTCGCCGGCGTCAAAGTGGTCGATCTGTCCAAGATCCTCGCCGGACCCTACGCAACGATGTCGTTCGCCGACCTCGGTGCCGATGTCACCAAAGTGGAACATCCCGATGGCGGCGACCCCACACGCACGTGGGGCCCACCTTTCGTCGGGGACGACGCCACCTACTATCTCGCGGTCAACCGCGGCAAGAAGTCGGTGACCCTCGACCTGAAATCGGAGGAGGGACAGCGGATCGTCCACCGCATGCTCGAGGACGCCGACGTCGTCGTCGAGAACTTCAAACCGGGCAGCGGGCTGCAGAAGATCTTCGACTACCGCGCATTGTCGGAACGGCACCCGCACCTCGTCGTCCTGCACATTTCGGCGTTCGGCGACGAAGGGCCCCTGGCAGACCAGCCGGGCTACGACATGGTCGCCCAGGCGGCAGGCGGACTGATGTCGTTGACCGGCGAGCCGGGTGGGGCGCCTATGAAGGCCGGTTACGCGATGGGTGACCTCGGCGCAGCCCTGTTCGGTGTGATCGGCGTGCTCGCGGCCCTGGTCGAACGGAGCCGAACCGGACGTGGCCAGTACGTCACCACCTCGCTGTTCGAATGCCAGCTCGCGATGCACGTCAACTGGGCCACCAACTACTTCGCGACGAAACAGCGTCCGCATGCACTCGGCTCAGCGCATCCCAACCTTGCTCCGTACCAGGCATATCCGGCCAGTGACGGCTACTTCGTCGTCGCGGTCGGCAACGACGGATTGTGGGATGCCCTGTGCCGGGCGATGGGTCGCGCAGAACTTGCGACCGACCCGCGGTTCCACCGCAACCGAGACCGCATCGAACACCGGGACGAGCTCGAACAGGTGCTCACCGCGGTGTTTGCCGCGCACACCGTCGAGTACTGGTGCCGGGTACTCGAGGAACACGCGGTGCCGGTCTCGCCGATCCGGCACCTCGACGAGATCTACGACGACCCGCACACCGCCGCGATCGGCATGATCGGCACCGTCGACCACGCGTCGGGTCCGCTCGAACAGATTGCTTTCCCCGTCAACTTCGGGGGAGTGCGACCCCGGCTGCGCTCGGCGCCACCGGTGCACGGCGAGCACACCGACGATGTGCTGGAGAAGTATCGGACCGTCCCCGTCTGACATTTGTCCTGATTCGGGTATCTGGTATCGGGAGGACGGCGATGTGGCGCGTGCGTCGTTTCCTCATGGGCCCCACATCCACCATCCCCATGTCGATTGCGGACAGCGGGAGATGGATGTGGACGCTCAGACGAGTGTTGCGTTGTATGCCGCGAGGTGGGATCTGATCAACTCTGTCCCGGCGCGGTCATCGAGCTTGATCGGGCCCCGGGACACGGTCATCAGCTCATGCAGCCTCACACCTGCATGGGGTGTGATCGTCATGATGACGGAGAACTTGTCCTCGTCGTTGCGTGCCCGGTACTTGATGCCGAGCGCGCCGTCGGTCCCGCGCAGGATGGATGCTGCCCAGTCTCGGGTGGTCCGGTAGTCGACGGGGTCGCATTTCGTCAGCCAGGTGTCTTGGCCGATCGCTGCCAGATGAGAGCCGTGCAGCAGTGCGACCGGGACATCGTCGGTGACGGTGACCTGGGACAGGACTCGACCGGCCAGCTTGGCCTTCCTCAGGATTCTGGGAACGTGATCATCCAACGGGAGCGACTGGCAGTAGGTCTCCGCTATGCACGTGGAGATGTCCTCCCCGAAATAGGTGTAGTGGTACGACCCGTCGGACGAGTCGAACCGTCCGCCTCCCGATCCCGCCGGGGTCGGATTCAGGGTCAAAGCCCCCCGGTCCGGGTCGCCGGAGTGGATACGCCAGAGCGTGGTTCCGGCGGTGAGCGACCCGATGTGCGCGGTGACCGATGCCGGTGGTGGGCGGTTAGGCAAGGTCGTCCGCGATCTCGGCATCCAGCAACGCGCGCACGGCGTCGAGCGATCCCTCATTCAGAAGTTGGGCCGGAGACTTGCGATCTTCGGCCGACGGGTTGGGTGAGAGCCACCATGACGCGACACCCCACGGGTCATCTCGGGCGCCGAGATTCACGTTGCCTTCCCGCGCTACCTGATTCGCCTCGTCGGACTGCGAGAACTGAAACGCCGGATACCGGAACTTCCCGGCCCGTTTGAGTCCGATGACTTCGCCTTTGGTGCTGAGTTTGCGTAGCGCATCGCTGGGGTTGGCCCAGTTCTTGTTGTACTGGTTTGCGACCTCTTTGGCGGACAGGTGCGGGAATGACAGGATGTGTTCGACGGCGTCGCTCAGGACGGTCTTTTCGTCGAGGATGTCGTCCGATTCGATGAGTTCGAGGATCGGGTCGTCTCGATCGATCCGTCCGGCGAGCATGATGTGGCTGACCCTGTCGGCGATCAGGCGCATGCTTGGTCTTCTGTACAGCTCGGCTCGCATCCGGGCGATGAATTCGTGGTCGCTCATGCTGCTGCGCTGTTGTTGCGGATCGGGCTGGTAGCTCGAGCCTGCAGGCTTGTGTGCCATGTCCCTCCTCGGTGCCCTGAACCCGATTCTATATAGAAGTCTACCATAGATTTCTCGGGTGGTGGCAGGGGTCCCCGTCTGACATTTGTCATCGTGATCTTGTGACGGACGGGGATCGCGGCGCACCCCGCGACACAGCAGACTTCTGATCATGAACAACAGGGATGTCGCAGCCATCGAGCTGCACGACGTCGTCAAGAGTTTCCGGCCCCGAGGCGGCGACGAAGTACACGCCGTCGACCACCTCGACGTGACCGTGCGGCGCGGCGAAATCGTCGCGCTGCTCGGCCCGAACGGCGCGGGCAAGACCACCACTCTCGACATGGTGCTGGGCTTCACCGAACCCACCACCGGGGTGGTGTCGGTCTACGGGAAACCGCCACGGCACGCCATCGCCGCAGGCCAAGTCTCTGCGGTACTCCAGACCGGCGGGCTGCTGCGCGACCTCACCGTCCGCGAGACCGTGCAGATGATCGCCTCCACCTTCCCCGAACACCGCGACGTCGACGAAGTCCTCGAGCGGGCCGGGGTCACGAAGCTCGCAAGCCGGATGGTGTCGAAATGTTCGGGCGGTGAACAGCAACGACTGCGCTTCGCCCTCGCCCTGCTGCCCGACCCCGACCTGATCGTCCTCGACGAACCGACTGCGGGGATGGACGTCGGTGCCCGCCGCGAATTCTGGTCCACCATGCACGCCGAAGCCGACGCCGGACGCACCGTCGTCTTCGCCACCCACTACCTCGAGGAAGCCGACGCGTTCGCCGACCGCATCGTCATGATCGCCGACGGACGTGTCGTCGCAGACGGCCCGACATCCGAGATCCGCACGATCGCCGCGGGACGGGTCGTCTCGGCCGACATCGCCCACGGACGCGAAGATGCGATGTACGCCGCGCTGAAGTCGCATCCCGGCGTCGCCGACATCTCGGTGATGGGTAACCGGATCGAAATCAGGGCAACCGATTCCGACGACGTGGCCCGCATGCTCCTCGTCGACCTCGGCGCTACGAACCTCGAAATCACCGGTGGTTCACTCGAAACCGCGTTTCTCGCACTCACCGAGAAGGTGCCCGCATGACCACTACGTTCATTCGCCTCGAGTTGCGCCGCAAGTTCCGTGATTACGTGAGCGTCTTCTTCATCGCGGTCCTGCCCGCCTTCTTCTACATCATTTTCGGTGCATCGCAGTCGTATTCGTCCGAATCGGCCGGCCACGGCAACGTCGCCATGTACATCATGATCTCGATGGCCGCGTACGGCGCGGTCACCGCGACCACCGGAATAGGCGGGATGGCCGCCGTCGAACGCATGCAGGGGTGGGGACGTCAACTCGGTCTGACGCCGCTGACAGACGCCGGGTTCGTCGCGATGAAGGCCACTGTCGCGCTGGTGTTCGCCGCGATCCCCATCGCTCTGATCTTCATCCTCGGTGTGTTCACGGGAGCATCGGGGGAGTGGAGCGCCTGGATCCTGAGTTCGATCGCTGTGCTCGTCGGCGCTGCCGTGTTCTCCGTGTACGGCCTGATGTTCGGTCTCGCATTCCGATCGGAAGCGGCTGTCGGGGCCGCGAGCGGCAGCCTGGTGGTTCTCGCGTTCCTCGGCAACATCTTCGTTCCCCTCTCCGGCACGATGCTCGCCATCGCGAAGTTCACGCCGCTCTACGGCTACGTGGCGCTCGCCCGGTACCCTCTGACCGAGGGCGTCCTGATCGACAGCAACGGCAACCCGCTACCTGCCGAACCGCTGTGGGTACCGGCGCTCAACTTGTCGGTGTGGGCGGTGATCTTCGTGGTTCTCTCGACCTACCTGGTGAAACGAGGGCGGGGCCGGCAGTGACCGAAAGCGGACGAACGGACGAGGACCCGTGGGCTCGATTCGGATGGTTCATGGCCACCGTCTGGCTCCTGTTCCTGATCTACCCTCTGTCCGAGGTGCTGACCACAGGATCGACCCTCGGCAGGGCGCTCGGCAGTGCAGGCATCGCCGCATTCGCGATCGTGTACATCCACGGATTCCGTTCGCTCTATACCGAGAAGACACCCCCGGCCCGCATCGCGGCCGTCCACCTCCCGCTTCTGGTGCTGCTGATCGGCGCCGTGAGCCTGCACATCGGTACGGACGCACTGGGTATGAGTGCATTCGTCGTATCCTTCGCGATGTTCACGCTGACGTTCGTGCCCAGGATGATCGTCCTTGTCGTCGTCGCCGCTGTATGCCTGCTGGTTCCGTGGTGGAACGGGACCCTTCGTGACGACTTCTTCTATACGTTGATCGTCGTGCTGGTGGGTGGGATCACCGCCGTGATCCGCGCGGTCGGCGACCGCGACGACGAGTACAACGCACTGCGCAACGAACTCGTGATCGCCGACGAACGCGACCGCGTCGCCCGCGACGTGCACGACGTCCTCGGCCACAGTCTCACCGCGGTCACCGTCAAAGCCGAACTGGCCGAACGACTCGTCGACGCCGACCCGCAGCGCGCGAAGGCGGAGCTCGCTGCGATCCGTTCCCTCACCCGTGAAGCCCTCGGTGAAGTACGGGCCACGGTCACAGGGCTGCGGGTTGCGCGGCTCGGCGACGAACTCGACCGCGCAACCGCCGCACTCGGCGACGCCGGGATCGACGTCGAAATGCGCGGCGACGCCTCCGTCGTCGACCCCCGCTATCGCCTTGTGCTCGGCTGGGTGCTGAGGGAAGCGGTCACCAATGTGGTGCGGCACAGCAACGCGCAGCACTGCGAGATAGACCTCGACGGACATTCGTTGCGCGTCACCGACGATGGTGTGGGCACCGACGGCATTCGCGAGGGCAACGGCCTGCGGGGTCTACGCGATCGAGTCCGATCGGCGGGCGGGAAATTCACCGTCGGTGCCGGGCCCGCGGGGGTAGGCACAGAGCTGAAGGTGGAGTTCGGATGATTCGCGTGTTGTTGGCCGACGACCAGGCGCTCGTGCGTGGTGCGTTGGCGGCCCTGCTCGGACTCGAAGGCGACATCGACGTCGTCGCCGAAGTGGGCAGAGGCGACGAGGTCGTCGACGCCGCACGGTCGAGCAACGCCGAGGTGTGCCTGCTCGACATCGAAATGCCGGGGCTCGACGGGATCACGGTGGCCGGGGAACTCGCCCGCGAACTTCCCGGCGTGCGGTCGCTGATCGTCACCACCTTCGGCAGACCCGGCTACCTGCGCTCTGCCCTCGAAGCGGGTGCGTCGGGGTTCGTCGTCAAGGACACGCCCGCCGCCGAACTCGCCGAAGCGGTGAGGCGAGTTCGGCGAGGCGAACGTGTCGTGGATCCGGCGCTGGCTGCCGAGTCCATCGCCGGTGGCAACAATCCACTCACCGACCGCGAACGCGACGTGCTGCGCGCGGCACTGGACGGTGTCCCGGTCGCCGCGATCGCCTCTGTTGTGCACCTGTCGCAGGGGACGGTGCGCAACTACCTGTCGTCGGCGATCGGGAAGACGGGGACGACGACAAGGGTCGAAGCGGCACGGCGAGCCCAGCAGAACGGGTGGATCTGAGCGTGACGCCCGTGCTGGGACGACGTCGGCTATTCCGTCCGACCATCACCCCGGGGTGCTTATCCGTACCTTGCAAGCGCACGCAGCCGTACCCAATCGACCGGAGGCGATGACGGCTTGGTGCCCGGGCGCTCACGGGGCACCCGCACCCGCAACGCCCCCGGCTCGATCGTGCACCGCACCGGCGTGGTCAACAAGAGAGACTCACCGTCCACCCCCACCGAGATCTCGGGTGTGTCGGCGTCGATGATCACCTCGGACGTCTCGTGCTGGGTCAGGCCGCGCGCATGGGCTCGTCGTAGCAGGGAGACTGCCTGGCCGGCGCCGGCGACCGACACCGTCACGACGCCGAGCAGCCCCCGGTCGAGCCGGTCCCGGCGACTCATGCCCGCGAGGTCGCTTCCGCCGTAACGGTTGTTGCTCACCAGCACGGCCTGCGGGGAGCGGACGGTGACGTCGCCGATCTGCGCGACCAGATTCGGGCCGGACTGTCCGGCAAGCAGATCCGGAAGCATCTTCAGCACGGTCCGAGTCTTGTCGTCTCGGTAGGCGGGGCTACGTACCACCTCGGCGTACACACCGAACGACGCGTTGTTGACGAACGCCCGCCCGTTGATCCGCCCGAGATCGATGCGAATGTCGACGCCGTCGCGGAGCGCATCGAGGCACCGCGTGGGATCGTCGCGATCGAGCCCGAGGTCCATCGCGAAATGATTGCGTGTCCCGGCGCTGATCACCATGAACGGCACCCGAAACTCGGCGGCGACCGCAGCGACACGTGCCTGGGTACCGTCGCCGCCGGCAACGCCGAGCAGATCTGCGCCGTTCATGACTGCCCGGCGGGCGAGTTCATCGACGGCGGAAAAGTTCGTCTCGTCGAGCAGAACCACTTCGGCGCCGAGTTTCTCCGCTTTGTGCTGAAGATCGAACCGCGTGACCTTTCCACCCCCGGATCGGGGGTTCATGATGAGGAACGGGTGGCTCGGTGGTGTTGCCGGGATCTCCAACATCACCTCGTCAGAAGCCTTGCGTCGCAACGCTGCACGAGCGCAGGTCGTTGCGAGGACTGCGAGGATCAGCGACGCGATCACCACTGCGAGCAGATTCGCCCGGATGAAGAACACGAATACCGTCAGGGGTGCGAGCACCGCTACGGCCAGGGTTGCCCAGCGAAGCGCACCACGGCCGGCGAGGAACCAGTACAGGGCGGCCACGAAAACCACCGCACCGCCGACCCCGATGAGGAGAATCCCCATCGTGCTCAGCAGACCGGCGAACAGCACCGGGACGGCGACGGCGAGGAATGCGAGGGCGAAGGCAGCACGCGCCCACCAGCGCTGACCGGGTGTTCCGTTCTCGATGATCAGAGTTTCGGGCATGCCGGCCCACCTCTCGCACGCTGGCCCACGGTAGCTATCCGAGTATCGTGTTACGTCGGAATTGTGCCGTTATGCCGTCGAACCGTCCACAAAGGCGCACACTTGATTCCGTCCAATACATATTCGAGACGGGAACAGTCATGGCCGGAGAGCTGGATACCAAGCAGGCTGTCGCCAAGGGAACTGCCATGGGCGCAGCAATTCTTCTTGTCACCGTCGGTGTTCTGCAGATATTCCAGGGCATCGCGGCCATCGCCAAGGACGAAGTGTTCGTCACCGGCATCGAGTACATCTACAAGTTCGACTTCACCACGTGGGGATGGATCCACCTGATCCTCGGCATCCTCGTCACGCTGACGGGTCTGGTTCTGTTCACGGGCGCTCTCTGGGCGCGGTTCGCGGCGATCTGCATCCTCTGCTTGTCGATCGTCGCCAACTTCCTGTGGCTGCCCTACTACCCATGGTGGTCGATCCTGATCATCGCACTCGATGTCGTCGTCATCTGGGCAATCGTGACATGGAACCCTGACCGGGTTGATTCCGGCCAGGTCTGATCGGGCGAGTGCCGATGTCCGCTTCCGGTGTGGTCGCGCACCTGTCCCGTGAAGAGCGAGCACAGCGCGGTCGTGCTGCTCGGAAGGTGACTCCGTTGGAGTCGCTCGCCGAAGTCGACACGGATTCCGCACGCGACCCGATCGGTTTGCTCGAGCAGCAGGCGATGTCACGAGTCCGGGAGCTCGTGCCGGTGCGGTACGGGCGGATGTCGGCGTCGCCCTTCCCGTTCTATCGGGGTGCGGCCCTCGTGATGGCCGACGACTTGTCACGCACCCCGAATTCGGGTCTGCACACGCAACTGTGCGGGGATGCGCATCTGAGCAATTTCGGGATCTTCGCGACTCCGGAACGCAAGCTGGCGTTCGACGTCAACGATTTCGACGAAACCTACCCCGGCCCGTTCGAATGGGATGTCAAGAGGTTGGTGGCGAGCCTGGCCGTCGCGGGTCTCGAGAACGGGTACCGCCGTAAGCACATCAAACGGATCACGCGGGCGTGCGCCGCCGAGTATCGGGAGACGATGCTCGTCCAGGCGGGGCGCGGCAATCTCGCGGTGTGGTACTCGCACATCGAGCCGACGACCGATCTCGTCGAGCTGCGGGACGTACTCGACACGACGATGAAGAAACGCACCCGCAAGATGCTCGAGAAGTCCAAGACCCGCGACAGCGTCCAGGCGTTGAGCAAACTCACCGAGGTCGTGAACGGAGAGCGGAAGATCATCCACAATCCGCCGCTGATCGTTCCGCTGGAAGAAGCGCTCGCCGTGGGTGACACCGCGGCGCTGTACGAAGAGTTGCATCAGCGCATGCACGCGTACCGGTCGACGTTGCAGTGGGACCGTCGCGTTCTGCTCGAACAATTCGAGTTCGTGCAGGCGGCCCGCAAGGTCGTCGGTGTCGGTAGCGTCGGTACCCGGGCGTTCATCTTCCTGCTGGTCGGCGCCGACGACGGAGACCCGCTGTTCCTGCAGGCGAAAGAAGCGCAGAAGTCGGTGCTGTCCGGATACGTCGACGGCCCGATGTTCCAGAACGAAGGCGAACGGGTCGTCAACGGCCAGCGGCTGATGCAGGCGACCAGCGACATCTTCCTCGGCTGGGAACAGGGGCCCGGCGTCGACGGTGTACGACGCGACTTCTACCTACGGCAGTTGCGCGACGGCAAGGGGTCGGCCGCGGTCGAGGTCATGTCGCCGGAAGGTCTGGCTCTGTACGGACGGCTGTGCGGACGGACCCTGGCCTACGCGCACGCCCGCAGTGGCGACCGCATCGCCATCGCCGAATACCTCGGATCAGGAACCGAATTCGACGAGTCGATGATGGCATTCGCGAAAACGTACGCGGCGCGCAACCTCGAGGATCATGCGCTGCTGGTCGACGCGATCGGTCAGGGAAGGATCACCGCCCGACCCGGCCTCTGAGACGAGTGATCGCGCAGAGCCGGTCCCTACGGCTTCGCGTCGGTGCTTTCGGTCGTAGGCTGCTCGGCCGGACGCTCTTCGTCCGCACGAACCGGACGGGCGAAGCACAGGGAAGCAACGAACCCGATGGCCAGCACCGCCGCAGGCAGCAGTGTCGACTCGGCCATCGCCGAGCTGAAACCGTCGCGGACGAATTCGGGGATCTCGCCGGACATGCCCTCCATGCCGCCGCCCCCACCGGACAGCCCGTTGGCAGATAGGCGCGCGGTGATGAGGGCGCCGATGGCTGCACTGCCGAGGACAGCCCCGACCTGCCGGGTCGTGTTGTAGATGCCTGAGCCCGCGCCGGCCTGGTGCGGCGGCAGGTTGCGTGTCGCGGTCGCGGCGAGCGGCGACCAGATGAAGGCGTTGGCGATGCCCATCAACGAGATCGGCAGCAGTAATTCCCAGATCGCGACGTGCGGGGTCATCACCAGTGCCAGCCATGCCAGCGAAATTGCGAGCATCAGGAACCCGGGTGCCGCGATGTAGCGCGGATGCGTGCGGTCCACCAACTTGCCGACGAACGGGGCGAGCACACCGGACAGCACAGCCATCGGCACCATCAGCAGAGCGGATCCGGTCGGGGACAGTTCGCGCACACTCTGCGCATAGAACATCAGGGGCAGCATCATCGAGGTGATCGAGAAGCCCATCGACGTGATCGCGATGTTGGCCATCGAGAAGTTGCGGTCGCGGAAGAGGACCAAGGGGAGCAGGGGTTCGTCCTTGTTGCGCGACTGGTTCCAGACGAACAGCGCGAGCAGGACGAGTCCGGACCCGATCATCAGCCAGATCCGCAGCGACCAGTCGTAGGTGTTGCCCTCCTGCAGACCGAACACGAGAAGGAACATGCCCGCAGCGCTCAGCACGACACCCGGAATGTCGAATTTGTGCGGGTGTGTCTCGAGTGCGGGGACGTACCGCATCGCGGCGAGGAAGGCGATGACGCCGACCGGCACGTTGACGATGAAGATCCATTCCCAGCCGAGACCGTCGACGAGGATGCCGCCTGCCAGTGGGCCGACCAGTGTTGCGACGCCTGCGGTCGCGCCCCACAGGCCCATCGCCGTGCCGCGCTTGTCGGGCGGGAAGGTGCGGGTGATGACGGCCATCGTCTGCGGGGTCATCATGGCGGCGCCGAAACCTTGGAACACCCGCGCGATGATCAGCATTTCGATACTGCCGGACAGGCCACACCACAGAGACGCCACCGTGAACAGTGCAAGGCCTGTCAGATACAGCCTCTTCGGGCCGTAACGGTCGCCGAGGCGCCCGGTGATCAACAGGGGCACTGCGTACGCCAGGAGGTAGGCGCTGGTGACCCAGACGACGCTGTTGATGTCGGCGGAGAAGGCTTCGAGGATTGCCGGATTCGCCACCGCAACGATGGTGGTGTCGACGAGGATCATGAAGAAGCCCAGGCACAGCGCCCACAGCGCAGGCCAGGGCCTGGCGTAGGTGTGCTGCTGGCTCGTATCGGTCACGCGCTGTTCCTCACCGTTCGTTTCGTCTCGGCGACCGGCGAGCAAGGTAATCGTCCGGAACGATCAACGGCACCCGGCCACGGAAGCTCAGACGCATCAACGTACACCCACCATCGGACAACGTACGGACGCTCGCACACGAGGGTTCCGCATTCAGGAACGAGGGTTCGGCATGGGCGACGATTCGCTCACACCCGAGGGGGGCTCGCCTCGCGCGGAGCGCCGCTGGACTGCATCGGCGTTCGTCCTGGCTGCGATGGCCGTGCCGTTCCTGTTGCCCGCGCGCTATTCGCCGGGCACCGACTGGTTCCTGCCTGCGATCGAAGGTTTTGTGCTCCTCGCGCTGATTGTCGTCGATCCGGGCCGGATCGACCGGCCCGGACGATGGGTGCGGGCGTTGTCGATTGCGCTCGTGGTGGTGATTGCCGCAGGCGCGGCGTGGGGTGCGGGGCGACTCGTATGGGATCTGCTCCACGGCGCCCCGCAGACAACGGTGCCGAACGAGTTGCTTGTGGCGGGAGCATTGGTGTGGCTGCAGACCGTGCTCGCGTTCGCCTTTCTGTACTGGGAACTCGACGGCGGTGGACCCGTGACCCGCCATCTTCGGCCACCGGCCCATCCCGATCTGGCGTTTCCCCAGCAGGTTGATCTGCGCCTCGCGGCGCCCGGATGGCGGCCGATCTTCGTCGACTACCTGTACTTGGCCCTGACCAACGCGACCGCGTTCAGTCCGACCGACGTCATGCCGCTGGCACGGTGGGCGAAGCTCACGATGGCGGTGCAGTCGCTTCTGTCGATTGTCATCCTCAGTCTCGTGGTGGCAAATGCAGTGAACCTGCTCGATTGAGACTCGGCCGAGCTGCCACGTCCGCGCGGCGCAAATCGGATGTTTCGGGCGGACCGGGGCGGTGCTGTGGCATACCACAAAATCAGGCCGCGATCAGGGTGACGAACCCTGGGTCGAGGGGGATGATATTCACATGAGCGCCACCGCGGAGGATCAGGGTATATCCCGAGTGATCCAGCAGTTGAGCAGCCGTTTCCCCCAAGTTCCCGTCGCAGATATCGAGACGCTGGTCGCCGACCTCAGGGCCGAATTCGATGGTCGCAAGATCAGAGAGTTCGTGCCGTTGTTCGTCGAACGTCGAGCACGTGTCCTCCTGTCGGGGATGCCGGCGCCCGGCTGAGTTCGCCCGGGCGGGGATGTACACCGGCCGTTCGCGCGATGCTTCTCGCGGTTTGCCCGTCGCTCACATCCGTTGCGTAACAAGTCAGGTATGCGCTGCGCAGTGTTCGGAACAGGGTACTTGGGAGCGACGCACGCGGCCTGCATGGCCGAGCTCGGGCACGACGTGCTCGGAGTCGACATCGACGCCGGCAAGATCGCGAAGCTCGAAGCAGGTGAGGTGCCGTTCTACGAGCCGGGCCTGGCCGAGTTGCTCCGCCGCAATCTCGAGGCCGGTCGACTGGCCTTCACCACCTCGTACGAGGACGCGGCAGCGTTCGCCGAGGTCCACTTCATCTGTGTCGGGACGCCGCAGAAGCAGGGGGAGTACGCGGCGGATCTGTCACACGTCAACGCCGTCGTCGACGCACTGAGCCCGCTCCTCACCGAGCCTGCGTTGATCGTCGGCAAATCGACGGTGCCGGTCGGGACGGCAGTCGACCTCGCAGCACGGGTGCGCGCTGCGGCACCGGCCGACATCGAACTCGTATGGAATCCCGAGTTCCTCCGCGAAGGGTTCGCGGTGCAGGACACCCTGTCGCCGGATCGTCTCGTGTGCGGAGTGGAGCGCAAGGGCACAGGGCGCGGCGAAGCGATTCTGCGCGACGTGTACGCGACGCTGATCGACCGCGGCGTGCCCTTCCTCGTCACCGACCTCGGCACTGCGGAACTCGCGAAATCGTCGGCGAATGCCTTTCTCGCCACGAAGATCTCGTTCATCAACGCAATCGCCGAGGTCTGCGAGGTCGCAGGGGCCGACGCCGTCGAACTCGCCGACATCCTCGGACACGACGAACGGATCGGCCGGCGCTTCCTGGGCAGCGGGCTGGGATTCGGTGGCGGATGCCTGCCGAAGGACATCCGTGCCTTGATGGCCCGCGCCGGTGAACTGGGCGCCAATCAGGCGCTGCATTTCCTGCGCGAGGTCGACAGCATCAACATGCGTCGACGGACACGGATGGTGGAACTGACGAGACGAGCGTGTGGCGGCTCGGTCCTCGGCGCACGAATCGCGGTTCTCGGAGCAGCCTTCAAACCGGGCTCCGACGACGTCCGCGACTCTCCGGCGCTCAACGTCGCCGGTCAACTGCAGCTCGAGGGCGCTGCGGTGACGGTGTTCGATCCGCAGGCAATGGACAACGCCCGACGGGTGTTTCCGACCCTCGGTTACGCGACGAGCGCCATCGAGGCATGCACTCGGGCGGACGCGGTGCTCGTGCTCACCGAGTGGCCCGAGTTCCGTGACCTCGACGCGACGGCGATCGCGTCGGTCGTCAACACCAAGTCGGTGCTCGACGGTCGGGCGTGCCTCGACCGAGAAATGTGGGAAAGCGCCGGATGGGCCTATTCGAGGCTGGGCGTCGCAGTTTGATGGTTACTTCACGTATTTGATAGTTACTTCACGTAACTGTCACGCGAGGTTCGGCGTGGCGAACCCGGAGCGATGCCGACCCGAGTGATATGGAAAAACCTATTGGGTACCATCGTCCGGGTGCGAGGTGCCGGGGGTGGCTGACAGCCGGCGCGACAAACGACTGTCGAAGGCGGCTGATGAGTTCGGTTCTCGGGGTAACCGTGGGGGAAAGCGCCGTCCGGATTGTGCGTCCTATCGACCGGACTGCACCGTCGGCGGGATTCCAATTCCAAGTGGTGGAGGCGGGCAAGGACGAGCCCACTCGGCTCGCTGCCCGCACACTCGGGGTGCTGAGCCAGACCGGTATCGCCGGGGAGCCGATCGATGCGTTGGGCATCGTCTACCGTGACGAGGCTCAGGCCGAGCGTATTCGCGCGGCGCTTGCCGTCGAGCACCTGAGCAATTTCACGCTCGTCTCCGAACCGGAAGCAGCGCTCGCGTACCTGCAGGCGACCGGTGAGCTGGGCAGCGACACCGCCGTGTTCTACGACCTCGGCGACTCCGGTCTCACCGTCACCATCGTCGATCTCGGCCTCCGTGAGGTTCTTGCCGAACGCACCGACACCATCGGGGGCCGCATCTTCGATCAGGTGATCCGCGAGCACCAGCTCGATACCAACGGTGTGTGGCGGCCTGACGACCCGGCGACCGACGACGAACTGTCGGCGCAATGCCGGGAGGCAAAGGAGAAGTTGTCGGCGACCGACAGTGTCGCCGTGCCCGGTGCAGCCGGTGTCGTGCTGATGTCGCGCGACACGTTCGACCCGCTCATCGCTCAGTGTGTGGAGTCGTCGGCGCAGTTCGTGCACCATGTCATCGCCCGTTCGGGCCGCAATCCCGACGCGGTCGTCCTGCTGGGCGGGGGCGCTCACATCCCGCTCGTGCAAGAAGTCCTGCGCTCGTGGATCGGGCTTCCGCTGGTCGTGCCCCACGAGCCCGAACTCGTGCTCGCCAAGGGCGGTGCGATTCTCGCCGGCAAACCGTCGGCCCCGCAGTCGGTGAGCTCCCTGACCCGCATCGTTCCGCCCGCGGCGGACATGTCGGCGGTCACCGAGCAGATCCCGGTGGTCACCGCGCCGGTGCAACCTTCCGCTCAGCCGGAACCTGCCGCCACGGTGAAGAAGTCGTGGATCGGCGCGCTGAGCCACCGAGGACCCGAGGTGAGTGGCAAGCAGATCTCCGGCGCCGGTCTCGCCGGAACCGCGCTGGCCGTGGTCGCGGTGATCGGCGTGAGCCTCGGTGCAGGTAACGGCCTGTTCTCCGGATCATCCGACGACGACGGAGCCAGCCCCACCGAGACGTTCGTGACGCCCACGACGTCGCGCAGCGTCCCGCGTCCGCAGCCTGCCGTCGCACCGGCCACCGTCACCACCACACCTCCCGTCACCACGACGGTGACGCAGAGCGAACACCGCCCGGTTCCCCCGTCGCCGGAGCCCTCGCCGCCACCGCCGCCGCAGCTGATCCCGGGAGTTCAGCTTCCCGTCATCGAGCTGCCGACGATCGAGCTACCGCCGCTCCCGCAGATCCAGCTTCCGGGGCTCTGAGCGAGCTTCCTCCGTTTGCTCGGGTTTCCTCGGGTCGTGAGGGAAGGGGAAGCCGGGTTGGTGGGGGAAGGATTATCCACAGGCGCCGGAGTTATCCACAATGTCGCCTTTGCTCGGTTTTTGGGGCTCGTTTTGGGGCAGGCTCACTGCATGCCGGATCCCACAACGCTCACCCGCGCCCTCCTTCGTTCACGCGGCGTCTCCGACGACCGCATCACCTAAGCGATTCGGAACGGAAGTCTCGCACCGATAGCGCGCGGACTGTATCTCCGTCGGATCGACTACGACGCGCTCGACGCCTTCGGCCACCATCGCGTCCGCGCCAGGCATGAAGGGTCCCGACTCCAGCCCGGTCACGCGCTCAGTCATGTCTCCGCGGCCCTCGTCCACGGATTCGGCGTGTGGGATGTCGACCTGAGCCGGATACACGTTTCGGGGAGCAAGGGGCGGATTACCGAAAGCACGTATCGGCACCAGACCCGATTCTCCGACGGGGACCTCGTCGACATCGGTGTTCCTGTCACCTCGACGGAGCGGACCATCGTCGACCTCGCCCGGTCACTGCCTTTCGAGCAGGCAGTGGTTGCGGGAGACTCCGCGCTGAGGCTCGATCCTTCCGCCCGAGATCGGCTTCCCGACGCCGTGCTCTCCGCATCGTGGGGCCATGGCGCGGCGGCTGCCCGCGCGGTCGTCTCGTTCCTCGACGGGCGCAGCGAAAGTGTCGGTGAGTCCCGGTCGCGGGTACGCATCGCCGAGTGCGGCCTACCGACGCCGATCCTGCAGCAGGCCGTCCGGGCTCGCGATGGACGCACCTACCGTCTCGACTTCTTCTGGAAGGACAGCGGAGTCATCGGTGAGTTCGATGGTCTCGGCAAATACGACGACCGTCGCGACCTGGTGGCGGAGAAGCGACGCGAAGACGCTCTACGCGAGCTCGGATTCCAGGTCGTCCGCTGGACATGGCGCGACCTGGACCGATTCGACGCCGTCGCCGCCTGCATCACACGCGCGGGCAAGAGCCGAAAGCATGCGTGACGCAAATCTTCCCCCAACAATCCGGTTTCCCGTTCCCTCACGACCCGAGGAAACCCGAGCGACCGGAGGAAGATTTGTCACCGTGAGTGACGGCCGGCGGGTGCGGCCGGGGCGCCGGTGCGAGCGAGCACCGCGGCGATGCCGGTGGTGAGCGGCACCGACAGCGTCAGCGCGATACCACCGACACACGCGCGAACCACCTCGATGGCGACGGCGTCGCCGGTGACCACATCCGACACCGACCGGCCCGCGACGGAGAACAGGAGCAGAAGCGGCAGTGCGCCACCTGCGTAGGCGAGGACGAGGGTGTAGACGGTGCTGGCGATGTGATCGCGACCCACGCGCATCGCCGAGACGAAGATCTCACGGCGAGAGGCCCGCGGGTCGAGGCCGGCAAGCTCGAACGCCGACGACGCCTGGGTGATCGTCACGTCGTTGAGTACACCGAGCGAACCGATGATGAAACCGGCGAGCAGCAGCCCTGTGATCGACACCTGCTCGATATAGAGCTGTACGTCGGTGTTCTGTTCTTCCGACAGACCCGTCAGGTGCGTCATCTCGATCGCGACATACGACAACACCGCAGCCAGGGCCATCGACGCGAGGGTGCCGAGGAGTGCGGAGCTCGTCCGCAGATTGACGCCGTGTGCGAGATACAGCACCGCGTAGAGGATCAGCGAACCACCCACCAGCGCGACCGGGACGGCAGGCTGCCCGTCGAGCAACGCCGGGAGCATGAACATCACGAGGACGCCGAATGCGACACCGAGCCCGATCAGGGCGCGCAGACCGCGCCACCGGGCGACCACGATGACGACGATCGCGAACGCCGCGACGATCAGCGTGAGCGGCAATCCGCGGGCGAAGTCGTAGAACGAGTACACCGTTGCGCCGCTCGGATCGGTCTGGCGCACCAGGCGGATCGAATCGCCGCTGTGCAATTCGGGTTGGCCGGGGCCCGGAATGACTTCGAGCAGAGTGCGGGTACCGGCGTTGGGGCCCGACTCGATGTCGATGACACTGCGCTCGCATTCGAACGACTCGGTCGGCGGCGGCGTGGGCTCACCCGTGAACACCCGGCCCATCGACGCGCTTCCGCACCACCCGCTGCTCTGCTCGACGACCGTTCCGGCCTCGGTGACGACGGCGCCGCCGTCGGAGGTCTGGAACGGCGCGGGAATGTCGACGGATTGCTCGCTCGGCCAGAGCATCGCCGTGCCGACGAGCACCACCGCGCCGATCGCGACCAGGAGGCCGACGACGATCCTTGCGGCGAGGGGAGCGAGTGGAGCGGGTCCGTCGAAGTGGCCGTGTCCGTGCCCGTGTCCATGACTCACCGCAACAGGCTAGCCATAGCCGGAAAGAAGATCCGTGTCGGGGGAGAAAGGGCTGGTGGTGGCGGGGAGCAGGGGGTGTCCCCGCCACCTTCACCTGGCTTCGCACAGGGGGGGATGGCGTGAGCCAGGGAGCCCGGCACTCGAGGTGCCGATGACCAAGGTACTTGTAGTTTCACCAATCGGGGAAGCTGTTTACCGTGTGGGTCTGGTCACCCTGGGCAATTCGCTGGCGTCGATTCGGGTAGACCTCCTGCGACCTGGTATTTTCCGAGCCAGGACTGCCCAGATATCCGTTTGGCAACGATTCCTACTGCTTGTAGCTGGAGAGGAAGTTGCCGAATCGCTCGATCGCCACCGCAAGGTCGCGTGCCCACGGCAACGTCACGACGCGCAGGTGATCGTGGTTCGGCCAGTTGAAGCCCGTGCCCTGCACCATGAGGATCTTTTCCTGCAACAGCAGATCCTGGACGAGTTTCTCGTCATCGTGGATTTCGTACACCTCGGGATCGAGCCTCGGGAACGCGTACAGCGCGCCGCGCGGCTTGACGCAGCTGACGCCGGGGATCGCGTTGAGACGTTCCCACGCGACGTCGCGCTGCTCGAGGAGGCGCCCGCCGGGAAGCACCAGATCGTCGATGCTCTGGTAGCCACCGAGCGCCACCTGGATCGCGTGCTGTGCCGGGACGTTGGGGCACAGGCGAGTGGAGGCGAGCAGATCGATGCCTTCGAGGAACCCGGACGCGTGCTCCTTGGGACCGGTGATAACCATCCAGCCCGACCGGTACCCGGCTACCCGGTAGGCCTTCGACAGGCCGTTGAACGTCAAGCACAGCAGATCGGGAGCCAGCGTCGCCAGCGAGATGTGCTTGGCGTCGTCGTAGAGGATCTTGTCGTAGATCTCGTCGGCGAGCAGCAGCAGCTGATGTTTGCGGGCGAGTGCGACCAGCCGGGTGAGGACCTCCGCCGAGTACACCGCGCCGGTGGGGTTGTTCGGATTGATGACGAGCAGCGCCTTGGTCTTCTCGGTGATCTTCGACTCGATGTCGTCGATGTCCGGGTTCCAGTCGTTCGTCTCGTCGCACAGGTAGTGGACGGGGGTGCCGCCTGCGAGCGACGTCATCGCCGTCCACAGGGGGTAGTCCGGCGCGGGGATGAGGACTTCGTCGCCGTCGTCGAGCAGCGCCTGCATCGTCATGGTGATGAGCTCGGACACGCCGTTGCCCAGGTAGACGTCGTTGATGTCGAACTTGGGGAAGCCCGGCACCAGCTCGTAGCGGGTGACGATCGCGCGGCGCGCGGAGGCGATACCGCGTGATTCGGAGTAGCCCTGCGCGTGGGGGAGCGACGCGATCATGTCCTGCACGATCGTGTCGGGGGCTTCGAATCCGAACGGAGCGGGGTTGCCGATGTTCAGCTTGAGGATGCGGTGACCTTCGGCTTCGAGCCGCGAGGCATGGGCGTGTACCGGCCCACGGATCTCGTACAGCACGTTCTGGAGCTTGGACGACTGTTCGAGTGTGCGTGTCATCCGATGATGAAGTTGGCCCTGATCCTCGTTGTTCACGGGGACCATCGTGCCACTGCCCAGCAAACGATTTTCACCCGGTTTTCCACGACACGCGAAATTTGTCGAAACTCGGGGGCGACGTTTGTCCGTATCAGTGCAATGATTGGTGCTCCATGCAAGATCTGCTTCGTCGGGGAGATGAAGCGGGACGATTTAGGAGTACTCGGAATGGCGCAGGGAACAGTCAAGTGGTTCAACGCAGAGAAGGGGTTCGGCTTCATCGAGCAGGACGGTGGCGGAGCTGACGTCTTCGTGCACTACTCCGAGATCTCGGGTTCGGGCTTCAAGAGCCTCGACGAGGGTGCACGCGTCGAGTTCGAGATCGGACAGGGGCAGAAGGGGCCGCAGGCTCAGGGCGTCCGCGTCATCTGACTCGACCCACAGTTTCTGTCGGCGGCGTTGCATCGTGAGATGCGGCGCCGTCGTCGTGTAGGTCGTGGTCAGTGGTGGCCCCTGTGCGTTGGGGCACAAACCTGCAGGGGATTGCTGCAGATGGGGTGAGTTTCGGTAACATCTACCCGCGTCGGGGGTCACAGAGATCAGCTTATTTCTGTGGGCAAGCAGGGATCGTGCTCGGGGGATTCTCCCGGGTGGCTTGGAGCGGGTTGATCGTGTCAGTGACAAGGGGAGGAAGCTCTGCTGCGCACAGCCAGCAGCGGCGCAGCAACCAGCGGCAATGGCGTGACCCCAAGCGATATCTGTGGCTGTACGGCCTGGCCATCCCGCTGAGTCCTTTTCTCGCGTGGCTCTTGGTCCACTATCTGCATCTCGGAGTTTTCTGGGCGACCGGCGCCATCATGATCGCCGTCATCTGCCCGCTCGTGGACCGTTTCACGAGACTTGACACCAGTAATCCGCCGGAAGAGGTCATGAAGGATCTCGAGAACGACAGGTATTACCGGCGTTGCACCTATGTGTATCTGCCACTGCAGTACGCGGGACTGGTCTTCGGCTGCTGGTTGTGGGTGTCACAACCGATGGGCTGGGCCGAACGGTTCGCCTTGGCCGCGACACTCGGCATCGTCGGTGGCGTCGGAATCAACGCGGCGCACGAGATGGGCCACAAGCGAACGAAGATCGAACGACGACTCGCGAAGATTGCCCTCGCCCAGTCGTTCTACGGCCATTTCTACGTCGAGCACAATTTCGGTCATCACATCCGTGTCGCGACTCCGGAAGATCCCGCGACCGCACGCTTCGGTGAGAGCTACTGGAAGTTCCTTCCGCGGTCCGTGATGGGAAGCTTGACGTCGGCGTGGAAATACGAGCGCGCGCGACTGGCCCGGCGCGGTGTGTCGACGTGGAATCCGAAAAACAACAACGTCCTGAACGCGTGGCTGCTGAGCGCGGCGCTCTACGCCGCCCTCATTGCCGCGTTCGGCTGGCAGATCGCGCCGTGGCTCGTCGTGCAGGCCGTGATGGCGATCATGTTCCTCGAGGGTGCCAACTATCTGGAGCATTACGGGCTGCTGCGCCGCAAGCGGGACGACGGCAAGTATGTGCGGGTGGCACCTGAACACAGCTGGAACAGCAACCACATGTGTTCCAACCTGTTCTTGTACAACCTTCAGCGACACAGTGACCACCACGCCAACCCGATGCGTCGCTACCAGACATTGCGGTCCATGGAGGATGCGCCGCAGCTTCCCGCGGGATACGCCGTCCTGATCATCTTGTCGTTGTTCCCGCCGCTGTGGCGTCGCGTCATCGATCCGAAGCTTCTCGAGCACTACGACTACGATCTGAGTCGTATCAACATGGATCCGGTCAAAGTGGATGCACTGCTTGCGCGGTACGGACAGCCCGGTAATCCTGTAACAGGAAGATGAGTTTGCGATAACGATCGGATCGCGACTCGGGGGAGAGCGCGGGTGGGAGGCTAGTGTCAGCGGATTCGGGACCTGACGGACATCGCGGGGGCAACGCCTCGCTCGACGGTTTCCCTCTCTCCACCGCCCAACGGGGCATCTGGTTCGCGCAGCACCTACTCGGCGATGTGCCGCTGACGATCGCCCAGTACCTCGACGTCCACGGCGAATTCGACCCCGAGATCTTCGCCGACGCAGGCGCAGAAGCCGCTCGCGAGATCGGTACGGGCATGCTGCGGCTCTACGAGATCGACGGCGAGCCGCTCCAAGCCATCGACGACACCCTCCACGACCGGGCCACGATCCTCGATCTCCGCGGCGAGGACGACCCCGAGGCGGCCGCGATCGAGTGGATCCGCGCCGAGTGGGTCGCACCGCTCGACATGCTCCGCGACCGGCTCATCGTGTGCGCTGTCCTCCGTGTCGCCGAGCAGCGACATTTCATCTACACCCGTATTCATCACATCGCCCTCGACGGCTTCGGCGCGATGACCTTCAGTAATCGCACAGCCGAGCGCTACACCGCGGTGGTCGAAGGCCGCGACCCCGAGCCGTTCGGCGTGAGCGCGCTACCCGACATCGTGGAGGACGAAGCCCGCTATCGCTCGTCGACCCGGTTCGACTCCGACCGCAACCACTGGGCCGAGCGCATCCGCAACCTCCCGCACCCCATCAGCCTCGCCGGTCGCGCGGCCCCCGTGGGTTCGCACCCGGTGCGGTGGAGTGCTCCGCTACCCGACCGCGTGGCCGAGGCCGTCGACCGGTTGCTCGTCGAACACGAACGCACCACGTTCGCGACGGTGGTCGTCGCGGCATTCGGAGCGTTCCTGTCGCGGGTGACGGGCGAACGTGAAGTGGTGCTGAGCCTGCCCGTCTCCGCACGCACCACCGCGAAACTGCGCCGGTCCGGCGGCATGGTCTCCAATGTCGTCCCGATCCGGATGACGGTGGGGCCCGACGACACCGCCGCCGATCTCATGCGTCGTGTGCAGCTCGAGCTGACAGGGGCATTGCGTCATCAGCGGTACCGGCACGAGGACATGCGCCGCGACACCGGGTACGGCAGTGCCGACCGCGGATTCTTCGGGCCCGCTGTGAACATCATGATGTTCCAGGGGCATGTCCGCCTCGGCGACGCGATCGGCAAGCTGCACGTGCTCAGCACCGGCCCTGTCGAGGATCTTTCGCTCAACATCTATCCGAGCGACGCCGACGATCCCGCGCACATCGACCTCGAGGCCAACCCGAATCTGTATTCGCGAGCGGAACTGCGTTCGCATCACGCACGTTTCGTGGAGTTCCTCGACGGTTTCGTCTCGACGGCCGGTCCGGTGGGAGCCCTCGATGTGTTGCACGACGACGAGCGCGCCGCACTCGTTCCCGCGCACGGGCCGTCCACCCGCCCGGTGCGGCATCTGCGCGATCTGCTCGCCGACGGTGTCGCGTGCAATCCCGACGGTCCCGCGATCATCGACGGTGCCAGGACCCTGACCTATTCCGAGCTCGATCGGCACGCCGACCTACTGGCCGGGGTGCTGAGTGCCGCAGGCGCCGGACCCGAGGTCTTCGTCGCGCTGAGCATGGACCGCAGCGCGGAGGCCATCATCGCGATGTGGGCGGTGGCGAAGACCGGGGCCGCGTTCGTGCCGATCGATCCGGCGCTGCCCGCCGAGCGCGTCGCCTACATGGTGCGCGATTCCGTTGTGCGACTGGGGCTTACCGTGCGTGCACGGATCGACGAGCTCCCGGACGGACCACGCTGGATCGCAGTCGACGATCCGATCACGGCCGAGGAGTCCGCGGCCTCGTTCGTCCCGCGGTCGCTGCGCCCCGACCACGCGGCCTACATGATCTACACGTCCGGTTCGACGGGAACACCGAAGGGCGTCGTCGTCGGTCACACCGGGCTCGCGACGTTCGCGGCCGAGGCGCGGCCGGAGCTGGGCCTGACATCGCAGTCGCGGATGCTGCGGTTCTCGTCGGCGAGTTTCGACGCGTCGATCTTCGAGATGCTGCAGGCGTTCAGCGCGGGCGCCGCAATGGTCGTGGCCCCCGCCGACGTGCTCGGCGGAGACGACCTCGCCGAAGTGCTGCGCCGTCACCGCGTCACACACATCGTGTCGGCACCGACGGTGCTCACCACCGTCGACCCCGCGGGACTCGACGATCTCGAAGCCGTTGTAGTGGGTGGCGACGTGTGCACCCCCGATCTCGTCGCCCGTTTCGGCGACACGTGCCGTTTCGTCAACAGCTACGGGCCCACCGAGACCACCATCATCGTCACCGCAGGCGAACCACTGACCGTGGGCGCACCGATCACGATCGGCCGCCCGATCGACGGAGTCACGGCCGTCGTCCTCGACCGCAGACTCCGGCCGGTCCCGGTCGGCTTCGTCGGCGAGCTCTACATCGGCGGCGCCGGCCTCGCGCGAGGCTATCTGAATCGTCCGGGGCAGACCGCAGATCGGTTCGTGGCGAACCCGTTCGACCCCGGCACGCGTCTGTACCGTACGGGTGACGAGGTGCGCTGGACCGCCGATCACGAACTCGACTTCGTGGGACGATCCGACTTCCAGGTCAAGATCCGCGGCTTCCGTATCGAACTCGGCGAGATCGACGCGGCGTTGCGTGCCCTCGACGGTGTGGAGTACGCGGTCACCGTCGTCCACGATGCGGGGCATTCCGTCGTCCCCGTCTCCTACGTGCTGATGGAGCCCGGAGCCCTGTTCGACGCCGAGTCGCTCATCCGCGGCGTGGAACGGACCTTGCCGTCGCACATGGTGCCCGCGTCCGTCGTCGAACTCGACGAAGTGCCTGTCACTCTGGCCGGCAAGCTCGACCGTGCCGCGTTGCCTGCACCGAGGTTCGCGTCGGCCGAGTTCCGCGCTCCCATCACCGACACCGAGCGCCTGCTGACCGAAGTGGCGCAGGGTCTTCTCGATGCCGAACGCGTAGGTGCCGACGATTCGCTGTTCGCGCTCGGCGCCGACAGTATCGTCGCGATGCAGTTCGCGGCCCGCGCGAAGGATGTGGGCCTGTACATCACGGCGCGGCAGATCTTCGAGCACAAGACGATTGCGGCGCTGGCGAGGGTTGCGTCGGTGGTGTCGGACGACTCGGTGTTGCGTGAACTCGACGGCGGGGGTGTCGGTCCGGTACCGCTCACCCCGATCGTGCACGAAATGCTCGGCCGCGGAGACTATTCGACGTTCGCTCAGGCAGTACTGGTAACCACTCCGGTCGACCTGACCCACGATCAGCTCACCGCCGCGGTCACCGCAGTCCTCGGCCGCCACGACATCTTGCGCTCGGTATTCACCGCCGAGACGTGGCAGGTCCCGGAGGGAATACCCGAGGGTGCGGTGGCGATCGAGCGGATCACCGTTCCGGACGCGGAGTCGATCGGCGACCTCGTCGACGCCCGATGTGACTCGGCTGCACAGCGTCTCGACCCCTCCAGCGGTGTGATGCTGCAGTGCGTGTGGTTCGACGCCGCGCAAGGGCACGGCCGGCTGCTGCTCGTGGCGCACCACCTCGTCGTCGACGGCGTGTCGTGGCGCGTGCTGCTACCCGACCTCGCGCAGGCGTGGATGCAGATCGTCGCGAGCACCGAACCTGTATCGGCCGAGGGCGGAACCTCCTATCGCCGGTGGGCGTACGCGTTGCAGTCCGATGCCCGCGACGGCATACATGCCGACGAACTCGGATTCTGGCAGCGCACTCTCGGGGCAGTGACGCCGATTCCGGGAATCGGTGAGCTCGACCCCCGGATCGACACGCTCGCGACCACCGAACGCGTGCGCGTTGCCCTCGACCCCGACACCACGGCCGCGGTCCTCACACGGCTGCCCTGCGTGTTCCGTTCGGGCACGGCCGACGGCCTCGTCGCCGCGCTTGCGCTGGCGCTGTCGAGGTACGACCGCGCGGTGCCGATCATGCTCGAAGGCCACGGCCGAGATCGTGAGGGTGCCGATCTCGCGCGCACCGTCGGCTGGTTCACCAGTGTCTATCCGGTGCGTCCGGCCGTACCCGAGTCGGTCGATCTCGTCGAGGCGTTCGCAGGCGGCCCCGCCGCGGGCGCGGTGATCAAAGCGGTCAAAGAGGCGCTCGCAGCCGCCCCGAATCATGGTGTGGGATACGGCATCCTTCGGCATCTCGACGACGAGACGCGCCCCGTCCTCGCCGCGTCGCGCGTTCCGCAGATCGGGTTCAACTACCTCGGACGCCTGACCTCCGGACATATTCCCGAGGCGATCCGCGACATCGGCTGGGTGCCCGCGGCGGTCGATCTCGACCCGACGCGCACTTCGCAGCTCGCGGTGTCCGCGGCCGTCGATATCAATGCCATGGTGGTGGACGGCCCCGACGGGCCTCACCTGACCGCGACCTTCGCGTACGTGCCGCGGGTGGTGCAGGCGGAGTTCGTCACCGACCTCGCGACCCGCTGGCGCACCGCTCTCGAAGCCCTTGCCGCGCATGTGGAGGGTCCCGGAGCAGGCGGTCTGACGCCGTCCGACGTGCCACTGGTATCGGTGCGGCAGCATCAGATCGAACGGTGGGAGTCCGAATACCCAGGTGTGCAGGATATCTGGCCCCTACCACCGCTGCAGTCGGGACTGCTGTTCCACTCGCAGCTCGCTGCCGGGTCGCTCGACGTCTACGTCGCTCAGCTCACCCTGAACCTCACCGGCAGCATCGACGCGGCACGACTGCGCACTTCGATCGAGACCGTGGTCGCCCGGCACGCCAACCTGCGCACCGCGTTCGTCCACGACGAGACCGGAGTGCCTGCCCAGCTCGTGCTCGACCGCGTCGACGTTCCGTGGCGTGAGGTCGAGGCGGACGCGGATGCTCTTGCCGCAGTGCTCGATTCGGAACGCACATCGCCGTTCGACAGTGCGCATCCGCCACTGTTGCGGGCCGTGCTCGTGCGTACCGGTGCGGACGCCGTGCTGGTGCTGACCAACCACCACCTCGTCCTCGACGGCTGGTCGATGCCGCTGCTCGTGCGAGAAGTGCTCTCCTGCTACGTCTCACCCGATGCGCTCGCCGATCCGGTGCCCTACCGCGACTACCTGCGGTGGTGGAACGCCCAGGACCACAACCGGTCGCTGCAGGCGTGGGGCGATGCACTGTCGGGGCTCACCGACCCCACGTTGGTCGCCCCGCATGCCGGGGAGGTGCTCGACGTCGATCCCGAGCAGATCGACGTCGAACTGCCCGCGTGGCTCCGCACGGGCCTCGTCGCCCGCCGCGACACCGATGTCACCGTCAACACCCTGGTGCAGACGGCATGGGCGCTCGTTCTCGGACGCGTACTGGGCCGCGACGACGTCGTGTTCGGCGCCACCGTCTCGGGGCGCCCGGCCGAACTGCCCGGTGTGGAGTCCATGCTCGGCCTGTTCATCAACACCCTGCCGGTGCGGGTCCGGCTCGACGAGGCCGACACCGTCGTCGACCTGCTCCGGCGCGTGCAGGACGACCAGGTCGCAATGCTGGAGCATCACCACGTCGGACTCGGCGCGATCCAGGAGCGCGCCGGCGCAGGAACCCTCTTCGACACGCTGACCGTCTTCGAGTCGTACCCCGTCGACCGTGCAGGTTTCGACGAGACCACCGATCTCGCCGGGATGCACGTGACGGACATCGATGCCCGCGACGCCACGCACTATCCGATCACCGTGATGGCGATCCTCGAACCCACCCTGCGGTTGAGCGTGCGTTTCCGCACCGACCTGTTCGATCGCGCCACCGTCGAACGGCTCGTGCAGCGACTGCTCGGCGTACTCGAAACCTTCGTCGCGCATCCCGACACGCACATCCGCGATGTCGACGTATTCGTGCCCGGCGAACTCGGCGTGATCGCGAACTTCGAGCGCGGCGAGATGGTCGCGCTTCCCGCCAGGACACTTCCCGACCTCCTCTGCGAGCAGTCGGAACGCACCCCCGACGGCACCGCGGTCGTCGTCGACGGCGGCGCAGTATTGAGCTACGGAGCGTTCGCGGGACGCGTGCATCGGGTCGCGCGGGCGCTGATCGCCGACGGAATCGGTTCCGGAGATCTCGTGGCCGTCGCGATGCCGCGGTCGCTCGACCAGCTCGTGGCGATCCACGCCGTCGTCACCGCAGGCGCGGCCTACGTCCCCATCGATCCCGACCAGCCTGAGCAGCGCACCAGGCACGTCCTCGACACGGCACGTCCCGCTCGTGTGCTCGACGCGCTGCCCGACGCACTGTCGTTCTCCGACAGCGTGGTCACCGACGCCGATCGCCGTCGTCCCCTGCACCCCGACGACCTCGCATATGTGTTGTTCACCTCTGGCTCCACCGGCCGGCCCAAGGGCGTGGCGATCTCGCACCGCAGCATCGTCAACCGGCTGCAATGGATGCAGGGTCGATACCCGCTGACGGGCGACGACGTCGTTCTGCAGAAAACACCTGCGACCTTCGACGTGTCGGTCTGGGAGTTGTTCTGGCCACTGCTCACCGGTGCCGCCGTGGTGCTCGCAACCCCGGACGGGCACCGCGACCCTCGCTACCTGTCGCGAGTGATCGCCGAACATCATGTCACCACAGTGCATTTCGTTCCGTCGATGCTCGAGGTCTTCCTCGCGGAAGGTGACCTGCCGCGGTGCGGTGCCCTGCGACAGATCTTCACCAGCGGTGAGGCACTGACCGCGGCGAGCGTGTCGCAGGTGGCCGAGGCGCTCGCCGTGCCCGTGCACAACCTGTACGGACCGACCGAAGCGGCCGTCGATGTCACCGCCCACGAGACGGTGCCCGGCGAAACCCCGGTCCCTATCGGTACGCCTGTATGGAATACGTCGGTGCGGGTGCTCGACCGGCGCATGCGTCCCGTGCCCATCGGAGTCGAAGGCGAGCTCTATCTCGGTGGCGTACAGCTCGCGGCCGGCTACTACGGTGCCCCAGGGCTGACGGCGGAACGGTTCGTCGCCGCCCCCGCGGGCAACGGGCGTCTGTACCGTACGGGCGACCTGGTCCGGTGGCGCGCCGACGGGGCCCTCGAGTACGTCGGCCGCAGCGACTTCCAGGTCAAGCTTCGAGGCCAGCGCATCGAACTCGGCGAGATCGAAGCCGTACTGCTCGAGCCCGACACCGTGACCCAGGCCGTCGTCGTGTTGCATCGCGACGCCGCCGCCGGTGAACACCTCGTCGCGTACGTGGTGGGCGACCGTGATGCGGCTCTCGCACACGCCGAGTCGCGGCTCCCACGACACATGGTCCCGACCCTCGCCGTGTCCCTCGATGCGATGCCGGTCACCGCCAACGGCAAACTCGACCGGAAGGCCCTGCCGGAACCCGAATTCGGATCCGCCGAGCATGTCGCACCGGCGTCGGGTACCGAACACGTCGTCGCCGCGGTGATCGCCGAAGTCGTCGGCCACGACCGTGTCGGAGCGACGACGAGCTTCTTCGACCTCGGTGGCAACTCGCTCACCGCGACCCGGCTGCTCGCCCGGCTCGACGACCACTTCGGCACCCGCCTGCAGGTACGCGACCTGTTCGACAATCCCACGGTCGCAGGGCTGGCCCGAACCATCGACGGCCGCCGCGACGAACAGCGGAGGCAGCCGGCCCCGCGACCACGCCCTCAGCGGATCCCGCTGTCGCCCGCGCAAGCGCGCATGTGGTTCGTCAACCGTTTCGACCCCGCATCCGGCGCCTACAACGTCGCGGTCGCATTGCGGCTCACCGGTGTCCTCGACGAGGAAGCGCTGCGCGCCGCCGTGATCGACATCGCCGGACGCCACGAGACGCTGCGCACCCGCTACCCCGACTCCGGCGACGGCCCGTACCAGCAGATCCTGCCCGTCTCCGAGACCGGACGGGTGCCGGCGATCGAGCCACTCGACGGCCCGCTCGACGAGAGACTGCGCGCGGTGGTGGGACGCGGCTTCGACGTCACTGCCGCGCCGCCCGTCGCACTGACGGTGCTGCGCGAGAGCAGCGCCGACGGCGCAATCGTCGACAGCCACGTGCTCGTGCTGGTGGTGCACCACATCGCCATCGACGGGTGGTCCATGCAGGCACTCGCCCGAGACCTCGTCGCGGCCTACGGCACCCGAGTCCTCGGTAACGCCCCTACCTGGGAGCCCCTGCCCGTCCAGTACGCAGACTTCGCCATCTGGCAACATGACCTACTCGGCGACGTCGACGACCCCGACTCGCTCGGTGCCCGTCAACTCGGCTTCTGGCGCGACACTCTCGCCGGTGCGCCCGAGGTGTCCGACGTCCCCACCGACCGCCGTCGTCCCGCGGTCCCGTCGTTCCGCGGCGGCACCGTGTCGGCCGAACTCGACCCGCAGCTGTACTCGCAACTCGACGAACTCGCGCGCGAGCGCGGTGCGTCGCTGTTCATGGTGCTGCACGCCGCACTCGCGGTGCTGCTGGCCCGGCTGAGCGGCACCGGCGACATCACCATCGGCACACCGGTCGCCGGGCGCGGACAGTCGAACCTCGACGATGTCATCGGCATGTTCGTCAACACGCTTCCGCTGCGCGTGTCGGTGGCCTCCGGCGAGTCGTTCACCGATGTGCTTGCGCGGGTACGCGATGTCGACCTCGCGGCCTATGCACATGCGGATCTGCCGTTCGAGCGGCTCGTCGACGCCCTGGGCACGGCACGGGCCACCTCACACCACCCGGTGTTCCAGACCGTCCTGGCACTCGAAGTGCCGCGTCCGACCTCCGTGTCGCTACCCGGTCTCGAAATCGAAGTTCTTCCCGTCGATTTCGGTATCGCCAAGTTCGATCTGGAATTCGCGGTCACCGAGCACGACGACCACGCGACCGTCGCATTGACGTTCGCACGCGACCTGTTCGACGACCGCACCGCAGCCGTGATGCTGGAGCGGTATGTACGCGTGCTCTCCGGTGCCGCGGCCGACCCGCAGTCGGCAGTGGGCGACGTCGAGCTGCTGACGGACGACGAACGCATCACTCTGATGCAGGCCCCGGACTCCGCCCCCTACCGGCCCCTGCCCGTCCTGTTCGCCGACGCCGCATCCGACCCCGAGGCACTCGCCCTCGTCTCCGGCTCCGCAACCCTGACCTACCGCGAACTGGATCGACGATCGAACATCCTCGCCCGCAACCTCATCGAGGCCGGGGCAGCGCCCGGATCGGTCGTCGCGGTCGCACTGCCGCGGTCGGTGGACTCGGTGATCGCCTTGTGGGCCGTCGCCAAGACCGGTGCCGTATTCCTGCCCGTCGACCCCGGCTATCCCGCTGCGCGTATCGAGCACATGCTCACCGACTCCGGTGCGCGCCTGGGTGTGGCCGCCACGGCGCTGCCCGGCGACGCCACCTGGGTGTCACCACATTCCAGCGGAGACGATCGGCCGATCTCCGATCGCGTGCCGCGCCCGGACGAGGCCGCCTACCTGATCTACACCTCCGGGTCGACGGGTGTGCCCAAGGGCGTCGTCGTCACTCACCGCGGGCTCGCCGCCTTCGTCGCCGAGCAACAACGCCACTATCGGGTGCAACCCGGTGACCGGGTCGCAGCGTTCGCATCCCCGAGTTTCGATGCGTCGCTACTCGAGATCTTCATGGCCATCGGTGGACGAGCAACACTCCAGTTGGTCCCCTCCGACGTCTACGGCGGCACCGAACTCGAAGAACACCTCGCGGGTGTGACTCACCTCTTCCTCACCCCCGCTGCCCTCGCGACACTGAACCCCGCACGCCTCGAACATGTTCGAGGCGTCGTTGTCGGCGGCGAAGCATGCGAACCATCGCTCGTCGAGCAGTGGGCACCGGGACGCGAGATGTTCAACGCCTACGGCCCGACCGAGTCGACCATCATGGCCACCCATTTCGGACCGATGACGACGGGTGCGCCCGTGCGAATCGGCCGGCCCGTGCTCGGCACCGGCGTGGTGGTGCTCGACACGCGGCTGCGTCCCGTCCCCGCAGGAGTCCCCGGGGAGCTCTACGTGTACGGCGCCGGTCTTGCCCGCGGCTACCACGATCAGGCGGCGCTCACCGCATCCCGATTCGTCGCGAACCCGCTGCACGGCGGACTCATGTACCGCACCGGCGACCTCGTCCGTCGGGTCGACGGCCACCTCGATTACCTGGGGCGCACCGACTTCCAGGTGAAGGTGCGTGGTCACCGCATCGAACTGTCGGAGATCGACGCGGTGCTCGCCGGCCATCCGGGGGTCGATGCAGCGGTGACCGTGTCGCATGAGGCGACCGGCACCCTCGTGTCGTACGTGACCGGACGGGTCGATCCGGCCGAGCTGTCCGTGCATGCCGCGCACGTGCTGCCCGCATACATGGTGCCGTCGTCGATCACCGTCGTAGACGCTTTCCCCCGCACGGGCGCAGGCAAGATCGACACCCGCGCGCTCCCCGAACCTGTCTTCGCCGCATCCGAGTTCGTCGAACCGCGCAGCGCGGAGGAAGTGCGGGTCGCCGAGGTGTACGCCGAGATCCTCGGCGTCGACCGGGTCGGTGCGCACGACGACTTCTTCGCACTCGGCGGCAACTCGCTGTCGGCGACGCGGGTGATCGCGCGGCTCGACTCGTCGTTGGGTGTGCGTGCGCTCTTCGAGAACCCCACGGTCGCGGCGCTCGCGGTCGCCGTCCGCGAAGGCACCCCGGATCAGCGCCCGCCACTGACCGCAGGTACACGGCCCGAGCACATCCCGCTCTCGCCCGCGCAACAGCGGATGTGGCTGATCAACCGGTTCGATCCCGCATCACCGCTCTACAACATTCCCGTCGCGGTGCGCCTGACCGGTCGCCTCGACGTCGATGCGCTCCAGGCGGCGGTCGACGATGTCGTGCAGCGGCACGAGATCCTCCGCACCCTCTTCCCCATAGCCGAACGTCACCCCGAGTCAGTCCAACTGACCGAAGGTGACATTCGGCCATCACGGCATGGGGCGCTACCGCATCAGGTGGTGCTCGACGCCGCACCGCTCGACCTCACCCCGCGCGCAGCCACCGCCGACACGGTGCGCGACGAGATCGTCGCCGTCGCCGGTCACGGGTTCGACGTCACCGACGAGACCCCCGCTCGCGGAGCACTGCTCCAGCTCGCCGACGACGAGCACATCCTCGTCGTCGTGGTGCACCACATCGCCGCCGACGGCGCCTCGACGATGCCGCTCGCCCGCGACATACTCGTCGCCTACCAGGCGCGACTGTCCGGAACGGAACCCGCGTGGGCCCCCCTCGCCGTGCAGTACGCCGATTACGCGCTGTGGCAACGTGCCTTGCTCGGCGACCCCTCGGACCCCGCATCGATCTCGGCGCGCCAACTCGCGTACTGGACCGACACGCTCGCCGACAAGCCCGCGGTGCTCGATCTACCCGCCGACCGCCCGCGACCCGCCGTTGCCTCACAGCGCGGTGCCCGCACCGAATTCCGCATCCGCCCCGACACCGTGCACGCGCTCGACAACCTGGCCCGAAGCCACGGCGCGACCCGCTTCATGGTGCTGCACGCGGCGCTCGCCGTGCTGCTCGGCAGGCTCGGATCCACCGACGACATCAGCATCGGCACGCCCATCGCCGGGCGCGGAGACGCCGCACTCGACGATCTCGTCGGCATGTTCGTGGGGACCCTCGCGCTGCGCACCCGCATCGACCCGGCGACCGGGTTCGCCGAGTTCCTCGAACAGGTCCGCGACATCGATCTCGCCGCATTCGGCCATGCCGACGTGCCGTTCGAGGAGATCGTCGACGCCGTCGACCCCGTCCGTTCACAGGCGCATGCACCGCTGTTCCAGGTGTCGCTGTCGTTGCAGAACCAGGGCACCGGAACCCTCGAGCTACCCGGCCTCACGGTCGAGCCCCTCGACCCCGGCATCGACGTCGCCAAGGTCGATCTCGAATTCACCGTCCGTGATGGCGACGACGAGTCGCTTGCCGGATCGCTCACCTACGCGACAGACCTGTTCGACGAAGACACCGCCGCGACTCTCGCCGAGCGGTGGACACGACTGCTCGGTGCGATCGCGTCCGAGCCGACCCTCGCAGTGGGCGACCTGCCGGTACTCGACGATGCAGAGACCTCGCGCGCGCTCGCTCACGCGGTGCCCGCCGCATTGCCCCCGCAGACGCTGCCGCAGATCTTCGCTGCCGGCGTGACCGCCAATCCCACCGGCATCGCCGCCACCGACGGCACCCGGCGTCTCACCTACACCGAACTCGACCGCGCTTCCACCCGCCTGGCGCACAAACTGACCGCGCACGGTGCCGGTCCGGAAACCGTAGTGGCACTGTCGTTCCCACGCTCGATCGACGCGATCGTGGCGTTGTGGGCGGTCGTGAAGACCGGAGCGATGTTCGTACCGATCGATCCGGCGCTGCCCGCGGCACGCATCGAATACCTGCTGGCCGACTCGGACGCGAACATCGGGCTCGGCACCGGACCGTCCGGTATCCCTTGGCTGTCGATCGACGCCGAAGACCAGCCCGAAACTCCACTCGCACCGGCAATCACGGCACTGTCCGCGGCATACATGATCTACACCTCGGGCTCCACCGGCACCCCCAAGGGCGTCGTGGTCACCCACCGCGGCCTGGCTGCGTTCACGGCCGGGCACCGACCGGAACTCGGCCTCGACACGGCATCGCGGCTGCTGCGGTTCTCGTCGTCGAGCTTCGACGCATCGGTGTTCGAACAGATCGCCGCGTTCTCCGCCGGCGCCACCATGGTGGTCGCGCCCCCGGACATCGTCGGCGGCGCCGAGCTCACCGACCTGCTCGGACGCGAGCGCGTCACACATATCCTCACCGCGCCCGCAGCCCTCGGCACCCTCACCGCCGGCGAACTGCCCGAACTCGAAGCCGTCGTCGTGGGCGGCGACGTGTGCCCTCCCGAACTCGTCGAACGGTTCGGCCCGGCCTGCCGGTTCATCAACAGCTACGGCCCCACCGAAACCACCATCATCATCACCGCCACCGCGGCTCTGTCGCCGGGCGACGAGATCACCATCGGCACACCCATCGAAGGTTCCGGTGCCGTGGTGCTCGACAACCGGCTCCGGCCCGTGCCCGACGGTGTCATCGGTGAGCTGTACCTGTCCGGGGCAGGCCTCGCGCGCGGCTACCACCGCCGCCCGTCTCTGACCGCGTCCCGATTCGTCGCGAATTCGTTCACCGGCGATCTCATGTACCGCACGGGCGACCTCGTGCGGCGCACTCCCGCAGGCGAACTCGATTTCATCGGTCGCAGCGACGCACAGGTTCAGGTGCGTGGCCTGCGCATCGAACTCGGCGAGATCGAATCCGCGCTCACCCGAGGTGACGACGTCGCACAGGCTGTCGTCGTCGTGCATTCCGACCCGCACACCGGCGACCGGATCATCGGATACGCAGTGCCCGCGACCGGCGCCGCCGTCGATCCGCAGCAGATCCGCGACCGACTCGCTGACGAACTGCCCGCCTACATGGTGCCCGCGCAGATCCTCGTCCTCGACACTCTGCCGATCACCGCGCACGGCAAGCTCGACCGGAAAGCCCTCCCCGTCCCCGGTATCGAAGCCCGAGCCTTCCGTGCGCCCGAGAGCCCCGTCGAGCAGACCGTCGCCGCCGTCTACGCCGACCTGCTCGGCACCGCGCGCGTGGGGCTCGACGACGACTTCTTCGAACTCGGCGGCAACTCGCTCATCGCCACCCAGCTCGTCGCTCGCCTCGGCACGGCACTCGACACCACGGTGCCTGTGCGTGCCGTGTTCGAGAACCCGACGGTGAGTGCGCTCGCCGCAGTGGTGGCGGGCAGCGCCGGGGAGGGTGCGCGGCCGGTACTGGTGAAATATGACCGGCCCGAACATATCCCGCTGTCGTTGGCGCAGCAGCGGATGTGGTTCCTCAACCGGTTCGATCCCGATTCGACGGCGTACAACCTGCCCATGGCCCTGCACGTGCGCGGCGGCCTCGACGTCGACGCGTTGCGGGCAGCGATCACACATGTCGTGGAGCGCCACGAAACCCTGCGCACTGTCTACCCCGAGACGGAGGATGGTCCGCAGCAGCTCATCCTTCCGGTGGAGCAGGCGGTCCCCGGGTTGGATATCGCACGCCCCGGCGAGGATTCGATGTTCGCTGCCGTGGTCGATTTCGTCGTCCAACCGTTCGACGTCACCGCCGCGGTACCTCTGCGGACACGACTGTTCGAGCGCGCCGACGGTGACCACATCTTCGCGATGGCGGTGCACCACATCGCCGCCGACGGCTCGTCGATGGCACCCTTCGTCCGCGATCTCCTCGTCGCCTACAGCGCGGCGGTTGCAGGGGACACTCCGGCGTGGAGCCCGCTCGACGTCCAATACGCCGATTACACCCTGTGGCAGCGACACGTACTCGGCGACGAAAACGACCCCGATTCGGTGTTGACCCGGCAGCTCGACTTCTGGCGCCGCACGCTGGACGGCCTGCCAGACCTGCTGCAATTACCTACCGATCGTCCGCGTCCGGCAGCGCAGTCGTACGAGGGCGCGCAGATCGAGTTCTCGATCGACGGGGCGCTGCATGCGCGCCTCGTCGAGCTCGCTCGTGCCCACCACGCGACACCGTTCATGGTGGTGCATGCCGCCCTCGCTGTGCTCCTGTCTCGCCTGTCGGGTACCGACGACATCGCGGTGGGCACCCCCATCGCGGGTCGCGGTGAGCCCGCACTCGACGATCTCGTCGGCATGTTCGTCAACACCCTCGTGCTCCGCGCCGATGTGCAGGCGGACTCGTCGTTCACCGACCTGCTCGCTGCGGTCCGGGAGAGCGATCTGCAGGCGTTCGCCCACGCCGACGTCCCGTTCGAGCGGCTCGTCGAAGTGTTGGATCCGCCGCGCTCGACCGCGCGGCACCCGCTCTTCCAGGTTGGATTCTCGTTCCAGAATGTGGCCCCGACCTCCATCGAGCTGCCGGGACTGAGCGTTTCTCCCGTTGAGCTCGAGCACCGCACATCGCAGTTCGATCTGCACTGGATCGTCCAGGACGAGTACGACGAGGCGGGTGCCGCTGCCGGCATGTCGGGATTCGTCACCTACGCGTCGGCGCTGTTCGACGAGGCCAGCGTGACCGTCTTCGCCGGCCGGTTCGTGCGCCTGCTCGAAGCTCTCGTCGCGAATCCGGCCGCTGCGGTGGGCGACCTGCAGATCATTTCCGACACCGAACGTCGTCGGATCATCCACGACTTCAACGACTCCGACCACGACGTTGCGCCGGCAACGTTGGTGTCACTGTTCGATGCGCAGGTTGCTGCCACCCCCGACGCGCTCGCCCTCGACGCACCGGACACGCAGCTGACCTACATCGAATTCGACGCGCGCGTCAACCGGCTGGCCCGCCACCTCATCGCTGCGGGTGTCGGGCCGGAGTCCGTCGTGGCGCTCGGCATGCGTCGCTCCGTCGAACTCGTCGTGGGCATGTATGCGGTCGTGAAGGCCGGCGGCGCCTACCTGCCGCTCGACCCGGACCAACCCGCCGACCGCACGGCCTACATCCTCGACACCGCAGCACCCGTCTGTGTGCTCACCACCGACGACACGTTCGACACCCGAACACACCCGGTGCTGCACGTCGACGAACGCAGCGATCTTCCGGCGACACCCGTCGCCGACAACGAACGTGTCGCGCCACTGAGACCCGATCACACCGCCTACGTGATCTTCACATCGGGTTCGACAGGCCGCCCCAAGGGTGTCGCGGTGTCGCACTCCGCGATCGCCAACCAATTGCAGTGGAAGCGTGAACAGTTCGGGCTCGGCCCCGGCGACGCGGTGCTCCTCGCCACCGCGGCCACGTTCGACCTGTCGGTGTGGCAGTTCTGGTCTGCGCTCGTCTCCGGGGCGCGGCTCGTCATCGCCGAACCCGACGGCCACCGCGACCCCGCCTACCTTGCGGCACTGATGGACGACTCCGCGGTGACGACCCTGCACGCAGTTCCGTCGATGCTCGAAGCACTGACAGCTCGAGGTGAGTTACCCGCATCGTTGCGTCGTGTACTCGCGATCGGTGAGGCCCTGCCGCCCGATCTCGCGCAGCGCATCCGAAGCACAGCGCCCGAGCCCACACTGTCGAACCTGTACGGCCCCACCGAAGCCGCCGTGTCGGTGACCTGGCACGACGTCACGGACGACGACACCGCCACCGTGTCGATCGGCGGACCCGAATGGAACACGCGCCTGTACGTCCTGGACGAACGATTCCAGGTGGTACCGGTCGGAGTGCCGGGTGAGCTGTACCTCGCGGGCGCACAGTTGGCGCGCGGCTACATCGGACGCGCCGATCTGACCGCGGACCACTTCGTCGCAAATCCGTTCACTCCGGGAACACGGATGTACCGTACCGGCGACCTCGTGACCTGGACCGACAAGGGAACCCTCGAGTACCTGGGCCGCACCGACTTCCAGGTGAAGGTGCGCGGGTTCCGTATCGAACTCGGGGAGATCGAGACCGCGCTGCGCAACGAGAGCACCGTGGCCCAGGCCGTGGTCGTCGCCCACCGCGATCCGCGGCTCGGTGAGCAACTCGTGGCATACGTCGTGGGAGACCGGACCCTCGCCACGGATGTCCTGAAGAAGGCGCTGGGCTCCCGACTTCCGACCTACATGGTGCCGTCGGCCTGGGTGGTGCTCGACGCGCTGCCGCTCAACGTCAACGGCAAGGTCGACCGACGTGCCCTGCCCGCGCCGACCCTCGACACGACACCGTTCCGGGCGCCATCCACACCCGTCGAGCAGATCGTCGCCGGCGTGTACGGCGACGTACTCGGGCTCGACCGCGTGGGCGTCGATGACGACTTCTTCGCGCTCGGCGGCAACTCGCTGAGCGCCACCCGGGTCACGGCACGTCTGGGTGCCGAACTGGGCACCACCGTCCCGGTGCGGGTGTTGTTCGAGCACCCGACGGTCGAAAACCTCGCCGTCGCAGTCCTGGAACAGACCGCGGGTGGAGAACGACGCCCGCTCGTGGCGGGGGAACGTCCCGAACTGGTGCCGTTGTCGCCGGCACAGCAACGGATGTGGTTTATCAACCGGTTCGTTCCGGACTCGGCTGCCTACAACATCCCCGCGGCGATCAGACTCACCGGCGAGCTGGACGTCGACGCGCTACGCGGCGCTGTCGGCGATCTCGTTGCACGCCACGAGATCCTGCGGACCGTCTACCCCGAGATCGACGGTGCCGGAGTGCAGGTCATCAGGCCTGTCTCCGAGTTCACCCTCGATCTCATCGAAGAGGACGTCGAACCGGGCAGGGCGATCGAGGTCGTCACCGGCGTCATCCGGTCTGGGTTCGACGTGACCGCGGACGTACCCGTCCGCGCACGCCTGCTCCGCGTGGGTGAGTGCGAGTTCGTCCTCGTCGTCGTCGTGCACCACATCGCCGCCGACGGTTTCTCGATCGGGCCGATGCTCCGCGACGTCATGGTCGCGTACGCGGCCAGGTCGACCGGAGAAGCCCCGGCCTGGGCGCCGCTCGACGTGCAGTACGCCGACTACAGTCTGTGGCAACGCGACATACTCGGCTCCGAAGACGATCCGACGAGCGTCATCTCGCGGCAGATCGACTACTGGACGGGCGCCCTCGACGGCGTCCCCGACGTCCTCGAACTACCGGCCGATCGTGCGCGACCGGCCGTGGCGTCGTACCGCGGCGCAACCCACCGCATCGGACTCGATGCCTCGACTCACCGGGGCCTGCTCGATCTGGCTCGAAGCAGGAACGCAACGCTGTTCATGGTGCTGCACAGCGCTCTGAGCGCTGAGCTCGCGTGGCTGAGTGCCACCGACGACATCGTGGTAGGCACCCCCGTCGCCGGCCGTGGCGACCAGGCGCTCGACGACCTCATCGGCATGTTCGTCAACACCCTCGTGCTCCGCACCCGCGTCGACCCCGACGAGACGTTCTCGACATTGCTGTCGCGTTCCCGAGACATCGCCCTCGGCGCCTTCGCACACGCAGACGTGCCGTTCGAGCGACTCGTCGAGGTTCTCGACCCGCCCCGGTCTCAGGCACGGAACCCGCTGTTCCAGGTGATGCTCACTCTCCAGAACATGGAGCGCCGCCACTTCGAGCTCGGCGACGTCCGGATCGAGCCGATCGACGCAGACCTCGGTGAAGCCAAGGTCGACCTGCAGATCACTGCGGTCGAACGGTTCGACGACGACGGCGCACCCGCCGGCATCGCAGTGGAGTGGACGTATGCGACCGACCTGTTCGACAACTCGACCGTCGTGTCGTTCGCAGAGCGCTTCACCCGGCTGCTGAGTGCGGTCGTTGCAGATCCGGACCTGCGTATCACTGCGCTGCCGTTGCTCGACGACGCCGAGCGGGCCCGAGTCCTGGCGTTCGGTGTGGGGCCGGAACTTGTTGTGGACAAGGGGATCCCCGATCCGTATTCCGAGGCAATTGCGGTCACCTCGGCCGAGATGTCCTTGACCAGTCGTGAATTCGACGAACGTGTCGCAGGGCTGGCTCGTGCACTGATCGCGCGTGGCGTCGGGCCGGAGACACGTGTCGCGGTGTACATGGAGCGCAGTCTCGACCTGCTCGTCGGCATCCACGCGATCCTGCAGGCAGGTGGCGCGTACGTCCCGCTCGACCCCGACCACCCGGCCGAACGTATCGCGCACATCGTCGAGACCGCGAAACCTGTTCTCGCGCTCGTCCGCTCCTCCACGACCGAACTGCCGATTCCGATGCTCGAGGTCGATTCCGTCGGTGCCTCCAACGACACATCACCGATCACCGACGGCGACCGGCTTGCACCGCTGCGCCCAGATCACCTCGCGTATGTGCTGTTCACCTCAGGGTCGACGGGCAGGCCCAAGGGCGTCGCCGTCACCCATCGCGCGCTGAACACCCAGCTCGACTGGATGCAGCACACACTCGGGCTGACCTGCGACGACGTGATCTTGTGGAAGACACCCGTCACCTTCGACGCATCCGTGTGGGAATTGCTGCTGGCCACACGCATCGGCGCGCGCCTGGTGGTGGCAGACTCCGAGGGCCACGCCGACCCTGCGTATCTCGCGTCGGTGATTGCCGCGGAGAAGGTGACCGTCGCGCAGTTCGTGCCGTCGGTACTCGACCTCGTCGTCGACGAGGATCCCGGAGGGTCTCTGCAGCAAGTGTTCTCGGGTGGTGAGGCCCTACGCTCCGCTACCGCCGAACGAGTCCGTGATGTGCTCGGCGCGCAGATCCACAACCTGTACGGCCCGACGGAAACCACGATCCAGGTCGCTCACCGGGCAGGGACATCCCGTGCGGGGCGCAGCGTACCGATCGGCACGGCGGTCGCAGGTACGACCTTGCTGGTGCTCGATGCGCGTCTGCAGCCTGTTCCTGTCGGTGTGCGCGGCGAACTCTACGTCGCGGGGCCGCAGGTGGCGCGCGGCTACGAGAACGCCACCGGCCAGACAGCGTCGCGTTTCGTCGCCGACCCCCACAGCGCAAGCGGCACACGGATGTATCGCACAGGCGACGTCGTGCGCTGGACGACGGCGGGAGAACTCGAATACCTGGGCCGCAGCGACCATCAGATCAAACTGCGTGGCCTACGCATCGAAATCGGCGAAATCGAGACGGTGCTGCAGGCGCTGGACACGGTCGCGGCGGCGGCAGTCGCGGTGGTGTCGGATCGGCTCGTCGGCTATATCGTCCCCGCTTCCGGTTCGGACGTGAACGTCGAATCCGTTCGTGATGCAGCGGCAGAGCAGTTGCCGTCGTACATGCTTCCGGATGCTCTCGTCGTACTCGAGGCGATGCCGCTCAACACCTCCGGCAAACTCGACCGCAGGGCACTTCCGGAACCGGAATTCGAGGCGCGGGAATTCCGGGCACCGGTGACGCCGACCGAAGAGATCGTGGCGTCCGTGTTCGGTGCCGTGCTTGGCGTCGAACGTGTCGGCCTCGACGACGGATTCTTCGAACTCGGCGGCAACTCCCTCAGTGCGACGCAAGTCGCATCCCGAGTGGGTGCGGCAGTGGATGCGCGGGTGCCCGTGCGGATGCTGTTCGAGTCGCCGACGGTGGTCGCCCTCGCTGCTTCGGTCGACGAGCTTGCTCGTTCCAGCGATGTGGCTGCGCTCGAGCCCCAGCTGCGAGTTGGCCGGATTCCGCTGTCGACGGCACAGACCCGGATGTGGTTCCTCAACCGGTTCGACCCGGAATCTGCAGTGAACAACATTCCTGCCGCCATCCGTTTGTCGGGGGCACTCGATGTCGACGCGTTGTCGCAGGCCATCGATGATGTGATCGAGCGGCACGAGATTCTGCGTACCTACTATCCCGAGATCGACGGAATCGGCAGCCAGGTCGTGCTGCCCGCGGTTGACCGTCAGCTCGGTCTGACGGCGGAGGCTGTAGCGGAGAATGATCTGCTGAGTGCGGTTGCTCGCGAGGTGAGTGCCGGTTTCGATGTGACGCTCGCGCCGCCGGTTCGCGTGAAGTTGCTCCGGGTCGCGGACGCCGAGCATGTACTGGTGGTGGTCGTGCATCACATTGCAGCCGACGGTTTCTCGATGGGCCCGTTGTCGCGGGACCTGATGACGGCGTACGCGTCGCGGTCGCTGGGTGAAGTGCCGTTGTGGGAGCCGCTCGAAGTGCAGTACGCGGACTACGCGATATGGCAGCGGCAGGTTCTCGGGTCCGAAGCCGATGAGGGATCGGTGTTGTCGCGGCAGTTGGCGTACTGGTCCGATCAGTTGGCGGGGGCGCCGGATGTGATCGAGTTGCCTGCGGATCGTCCGCGCCCGGCTGTTGCGTCGTATCGCGGTGCGTCGCATGACTTTACCTTGACTGCGTCGCTGACTTCGAGCCTCGAAACCGTCGCGCGTGCACACGGTGTCACGCCGTTCATGGTCGTGCACGCTGCTCTTGCGGTGCTGCTCGCGCGGTTGTCGGGGACCGGCGACATCGTGATCGGTACCCCCGTGGCGGGTCGCGGTGAGCGTGCGCTGGACGATCTGATCGGGATGTTCGTCAACACATTGGCGTTGCGGACGCAGGTCGAGGGCGGGGAGTCGTTCGACGAGTTGTTGTCTCGGGTGCGAGATGTGGACCTCGGTGCATTCGGGCACGCAGATGTCCCGTTCGAGCGGCTGGTCGAGGTCCTTGATCCCGTTAGGACGACCGCGTGGAATCCGTTGTTCCAGGTGATGCTCACGTTCCAGAACTTCGCACCCACGAGTTTCGAGTTGCCAGGGCTGACGTTGACTGCCGTCGAGGCCGATACTCACCTTGCGAAGTTCGATCTGCAGGTCACGATGTCGGAGCTATCCGACGGCGGATTCGCTGTGTCGTTCACGTATGCGACGGACCTGTTCGACGAATCGACGATCGTGTCGGCTGTCGAACGTTTCACCCGGGTGTTGACGGCCGTGGTCGAAGACCCGCGCGTGGTGGTCGGTGATGTCGACATCCTGACCGCAGACGAACGTGCTCGATCGCTGGATTCCGGTAGGGGTGAGGATGTCCCGGCGTCCGGATTCGTTGTTCCAGATCTCGTCGGACAACGTGCCGAGGGTTCGTCCCGCGCGATGGCGATTGTCGGCGTCGACTCGGCACTGACGTACGGTGAGTTCGGCCGCCGGGTGGCAGGTCTTGCGCGTCATCTGATTTCGTGGGGTGTCGGGCCTGATACGCGCGTGGCGGTGGCGATGAGTCGGTCCGCGGAGATGGTCGTGGCGATCCATGCGGTGCTCGCTGCCGGTGGCGCATATGTGCCGATCGATCCAGAACAGCCGCAGGACCGGATCGCGTACGTACTCGACATCGCCGACCCACTCCTCGTGCTGATTTCGTCGAATGAAGCCATCGAGACCGATCGCGCCGTGGTGTGTACGGACACTCTCGACGTGTCCGAATACTCGACCGCAATAGTGTCCGATACTGACCGCCGTGCTCCGTTGCGTCCCGAGAATGCCGCGTATGTGTTGTTCACGTCGGGCTCGACCGGTCGGCCGAAGGGCGTCACGGTGTCCCACGGCGCGGTGGTGAACCAACTGCTGTGGATGCAATCGAAGTTCGGTGTCGATGCTTCGGATTCGGTGTTCTTGAAGACCCCGGCGACGTTCGATGCGTCGGTGTGGGAGCTGCTGTTGCCTGTCGTATCCGGTGCTCGGATGGTGATCGCCGGTCCTGAAGGTCATCGTGACCCCGGGTATCTGGCCGGTGTGTTGACTTCGGGTGAGGTGACGATCGCGCAGTTCGTGCCGTCGGTGCTCGATGCGGTACTCGATGTCGTGGACGAGCCAACCGATGCGCTGCGGTTGGTGTTCTCCGGTGGCGAGGCGTTGTCCGGCACGACTGCGCGGCGGGCGCGGATCTCGCTCGGGGCAGATGTCCACAACCTGTACGGGCCGACGGAATCGACAATCCAGGTCACGCATCGACTCAGTGTCGAGGGAGACGCTGGGATCGTCCCGATCGGTGAGCCGGTGTCGAATACCCAGGTGTTCGTTCTCGATGACCGTCTGCAGTTCGTCCCCGTGGGTGTCCCAGGCGAGCTCTACGTCGCGGGTACACAGGTGGCTCGCGGATATGTCGATTCGCGGCTGACGGCCGACCGGTTCGTGGCGAATCCGTTCGGTGGTGCCGGCGACCGCATGTATCGCACGGGTGATCTGGTGCGGTGGAGTCGTGCCGGTGAGCTCGAGTTTGTGGGTCGCAATGATCAGCAGGTCAAGCTGCGTGGTCAGCGTATCGAGCTCGGTGAGATCGAGGCTGTGTTGCGTGGTCTCGACGGTGTTGCCGCGGGTGCGGTTGCGGTCTGGTCGGACCGGTTGGTCGGCTACGTCGTTTTGTCGGGTGCTCCGGGTACTTCGGATCTGCGGGATGCCATGAGCGCGGTGCTGCCGTCGTACATGGTGCCGTCGCAGTTCGTCGTCCTCGAGTCGTTGCCGCTCAACGCGTCCGGAAAGCTGGACCGGAAGGCGTTGCCGGAGCCGATGTTCGAGACCCGTGAGTTCCGGGCTCCGGTGACGGAGACCGAGCTGATCGTGGCGTCGGTGTTCGCGGATGTGCTCGGGGCTGAATCGGTCGGTCTCGACGACGACTTCTTCGCGCTCGGCGGTACGTCCCTCGTCGCGACGAGGCTCGTCTCACGCCTGCGCGCGGAGCTGGACACTCAGGTGCCCTTGCAGTGGCTGTTCCAGGAGTCGACCGTCGAAGGCTTCGCCCGCTTGATCGCCGAGGGTTCCGGTACGAGCATGTCGGACGCGCTCCGTCCGGTGTTGCCGCTGCGCGCACAGGGCTCGGGCACACCGTTGTTCTGTGTGCATCCGATCGTCGGTTTGTCGTGGTGCTACACCGGCTTGTCACAGGAACTCGACATCGACCTCTATGGTCTGCAGACGCCGGCCGGTACCGAAGCCGACTTCGCGCCCGCCACCCTCGACGAACTCGCCGCGCGATACGTCGAAGAACTTCGCGGCGTGCAGCCGCACGGGCCCTACCGGCTGCTCGGCTGGTCGCTCGGTGGTGTGATCGCCCATGCGATGGCGGTGCAGCTGCAGGCCGCGGGTGAATCGGTGGACCATCTCGTGATGCTCGACAGCGTCGTGGGCGGCTCGTCCGAGCCGACCGCCGGTGAACGTGCGACGGTGTCGATGGCCGACCTCCTGGCAGGTTTCGGCTTCGACGACAGCGCGCCGCAGGATGTCGCCGAGCTCGTCGCGACTGTTGCAGAGCTGACCGGCAACGCCGTCGACGACACCGAACCGATGGTGCAGCGACTGATCGCCACCGCAGAACACAACTCGAGGCTGCTCAGCGAGCACCGGCCCGGTGTGTTCGACGGCGACGTCCTCTACTTCACCGCTTCTGCCGACGGACGATCTGGAGCCACAGACTGGGCAGACGCGGTCACGGGCGAGATCCATGATCATTCAGTGCCCGTGACGCATTGGCACATGACTTCGCCCGAGGCCCTTGCTGTCGTCGGTCCGACGGTGCGTAGAGTCATCGAACTGCACCCGACTACCGATAAGGGCGAATCCGCTACATGAATGAGTACGTTCTGCGCCGAGCAGCGTTGTGCGCTGCGGTCGCGTTCGCCCTGGTTGTCCCTGCCGTGCCTGCGTCCGCCGAACCCGCGGCCCACGTGGACAGCGTCGAGCAGGTCGACGATCGGCGCTCGGACATGCTCGTGTATTCGCCGTCGATGGACAGGAACATTCCCCTGCAGGTCATCAAGCCTGCAGATACATCTGTTCCGCGCCCGACGCTGTACTTGCTCAACGGTGCAGGCGGCGGCGAGGACGGCGCCAACTGGCTCAACCAGACCAAGATTCTCGAGTTCCTCGCCGACAAGAACGTCAACGTCGTCATCCCCGCCGAGGGAATGTTCACGTATTACACCGACTGGATCAAAGAAGATCCGGTCGTCGGCGTGGCCAAGTGGGAGACGTTCCTGACCGAGGAACTGCCCCCGGTGATCGACGACGCGCTGGGCACAACGGGCGTCAACGCGATCGCGGGTTTGTCGATGGCCGCGACGTCGGTGCTGTCCCTCGCGATCCACGCTCCCGACCTCTACCGAGGTGTCGCGTCGTACAGCGGGTGCGCGCAGACCAGCGACCCGCTGGGGCAGACCTATCTGAGGTCGGTGATCGAGGGGATGGGGGAGACCGACGCGACGAACATGTGGGGTCCCTATGACGGGGAAGGCTGGGTCGCGCACGACCCGACCGTCAACGCGGAAGGCCTACGCGGCCTCTCCCTCTACATCTCGAACGGAACGGGTCTGCCCGGGCCGTACGAGAATCCGGAACTTCCGCGGACGCCGCAGTCGCCGCCGCTACTCGACCAGGTCGTGGTCGGCGGCCTGATCGAGGCCGCCACGAATATCTGCACGCATCGACTCCAGGACCGGTTGGAAGAACTCGACATCCCGGCGACCTTCCACTTCCGGCCCGACGGTACGCACTCGTGGGGGTACTGGGAAGACGAACTTCAGCGCTCCTGGCCGCAGCTCGCGGCGTCGATGGAGCTGTGATCGTCCAGTGCGCCCGAATCCGGTCGTCCACATGGGGGCTGTACGGAAGTTGTCCACAGGGACGGCATTCGTACACAGAATCCGCGATTTCCCGGAACGGGGCTGGTGCCGGGCGAACCGGTAGACGACGCTGCATCGTGTGGGGGACGACAAGATCATTCGACGATGTGAGGCGCGTGCGCGCGGTGTCACCGACTCGGAAGTCCGGCGACTGGTGCGAACAGGAGCATGGACTCGGTTGGGCTCGGGTGTGTATATCCCGTCCGGCATCTACGCAGACGCAGACGAGCGAGACCGGCATTTCTACCGCGCGACGGCGGCGATGGAGAACTTCAGAGAAGGCACCGCTCTGAGCCACGTGTCGGCGGCCGTGATGCACGGACTGGAGACGTGGCAGATTCCGCTCGATGCCGTCCACGCGACTCGCAATCGCTCCGGTGGAAGTCGCCGGGGACCCGGGTGCGTGTTGCATTCGTCGAAGTTCACCGAGGATGAAGTGACGTCGAGGGTCGGCGTGCGTGTGCTTTCCGTCGAACGGACGATCACCGACCTTTCTTCGACTCTGTCGTTCGAGCAGGCTGTCGTGGTGGGGGACCGGGCGCTGAGGATCGGCGTCACCACGCTCGACGAGCTGAATCGGGCCATCGAGCGCATGGGCCGGCATCCGGGTCGTGCGAAGGCGGCGCGAGCTGTCCGTTTCATGAGCGACCGCAGCGATAGCGTCGGCGAATCCCGCAGCCGAGTCCTGATGATCGGTGCGCAGTTGCCCATCCCGGAAGAACAGCCGGATGTGTTCGATGCGAATGGTCGTTGGTTGGCTCGTGTCGACTTCCTCCTTCCTGAGCATGGAGTGATCGGTGAGTTCGACGGGCGGATCAAGTACCGGCGTGACGGTGTCGCCACCAGGGATGCAGAGGACGTCGTCTTCCAGGAGAAGTTGCGCGAGGATCGGCTGCGGCATTCGGGATGGGTCGTCGTGCGGTGGACGTGGGCAGATTTGCAGACACCGGACGCACTCGTCACCCGAATCCGCGAGGGGATCGCACTGGCTGGGAGAGGGAGCGGTCCGATGGGGACGTTCGAGACCCGGAAGCTAGCAGGGCAAAAGTAAAGCAAGCAGCCCTGGTGGATGACCACCAGGGCTGCTTGCTTTGTACTAGGGCTGCTTACTTACGGCCGGGAGGCTTGGGGCCACCCTTGATCTGCAGTCCGCCGGGCTTGGCCTTCGGCGGAGCCGGTGCCTCCGACGCGGGCTTCGCCTCGGGCTCGGCGGACGGCTCGGGCACAGCCTCCGGAGCAGACGCGGCCTCCGGAGCAGGAGCCGACTCCGGAGCAGGAGCCGACTCCGTCGCCGGTGCTGCCGGTGCGGCCTTCTTCGGGCCGGGGCCCTTGAGTCCGCTCTTGAGCTGCAATCCACCGGGCTTCGCCTTCGGGATCGCGGTCTCCTTCGGTGCTTCGGCAGGAGCCTCCGAGGCCGCAGCTTCAGGAGCAGCCTCGGGTGCAGACGCTGCTGCGGGAGCAGCTGCCTTACTGGCGCCGGGGCCCTTGAGTCCGCTCTTGAGCTGCAGACCACCGGGCTTGGCGGTCGGGAGTGCCGACTCGGCTGCGGGTGCAGCAGCTTCCGGAGCGGCCGCGGCCGGTGCAGCTGCCTTCTTGGCGCCCGGTCCCTTGAGCCCGCCCTTCATTTGCAGTCCGCCGGGCTTGGCCTTCGGGACGGCCGGAGCTTCGGTCGACGCAGACTCGGAAGCAGGAGCAGCAGGTGCCGCTGCCTTCTTGGCGCCCGGTCCCTTGAGTCCGCCCTTCATTTGCAAGCCGCCGGGCTTGGCCTTCGGTGCCTCAGCGGCCTCGGCAGGCGCCGCGGCCTTCTTGGCGCCGGGGCCCTTGAGTCCGCCCTTCATCTGCAGTCCGCCGGCCTTCGGCGCGCCCGTCGTCTTGGGTGCCGCGGGGGTCGCCGCAGCTTCCACGACTTCTTCGACGCGCTCTTCCTCGACGGCTTCGGCGACGGCCTCGGCCTCGACCGGGGTCTTCGGCTGCTGGATCACCTTCAGGTTCTCCGTGAGCTTGTCCGCCTCGACGCGTGAGATCGACTCGAGCATCAGCTGCGCGACGTCGACGACCTCGACACCCTCGCCCTTGCCCTCTTCCTGACGCGCGGTGACACCGTCCGTGAGCATCACGCGGCAGAACGGGCAGCCGGTTGCGATCTTCTTGGGGTCGGTGCTCAGTGCTTCGTCGACACGGTCGACGTTGATGCGCTTACCGATCCGCTCTTCCATCCACATGCGGGCACCGCCGGCGCCACAGCACATCGACCGCTCACCGTGGCGAGGCATCTCGACGAGCTTTGCACCCGACGCCGCCATGAGCTCACGCGGAGCGTTGTACACCTTGTTGTGACGACCGAGGAAGCACGGGTCGTGGTAAGTGACGTCCTCGCTGACAGGCGCGACCTGGACCAGTTTCTTCGCCCGCACCAGGCGGTTGAGTAGCTGGGTGTGGTGGACGACCTCGTAGTTGCCACCGACCTCGGGGTACTCGTTGTTCAGCGCGTTGAAGCAGTGAGCGCAGGTCACGACGATCTTGCGCTTGCTCTGCTCGACACCCTCGAACACGCCGTCGAGGACCTCGATGTTCTGCTGCGCCAGCTGCTGGAACAGGAACTCGTTACCCGCGCGGCGAGCCGAGTCGCCCGTGCAGGTTTCCTCGGCGCCGAGGACCATGAACTTGGTTCCTGCGGTGGCGAGCAGTTCGGCGACGGCCTTCGTCGTCTTCTTGGCGCGATCCTCGTAGGCGCCGGCGCAGCCGACCCAGAAGAGGTATTCGTAGCCGTCGAAGCTCTCGGCGTCCTTGCCGAACACCGGGATCTCGAAGTCCATCTCGTTGATCCAGTTGAGACGGTCCTTAGAATTCTGACCCCAGGGGTTGCCCTTGTTCTCGAGGTTCTTGAACAGACCTGCGAGCTCGGACGGGAAGTCCGATTCGATGAGCACCTGGTAGCGACGCATATCGATGATGTGGTCGACGTGCTCGATATCGACGGGGCACTGCTCGACGCACGCGCCACAGTTGGTGCAGCTCCACAACGTCTCGGTGTCGATGACGGGGGCGAGTTCGCCGGCCTCGACGAGTTCGGCCGATTCGCCGACGAGCTTGCGGCCCGCTTCGGCACGTGCCGCTTCGGGGATCTTGGCGAGTGCGGCTTCCTTGACGTTGCCTTCGCTGTCGACGAGGCCGACCTCGTCGCCGCCCATGTCCGTGCGGCCACCGGCCAGCAGGTAGGGGGCCTTGGCGTTGCCGTGGTCGCGCAGCGACATGATGAGCAGCTTCGGCGACAGCGGCTTACCGGTGTTCCAGGCGGGGCACTGCGACTGGCAGCGGCCGCACTCGGTGCAGGTGCTGAAGTCCAGCCAGCCCTTCCACGAGAAGTCCTCGATGCGTCCGGCACCGAGCGTGTCGGTGTCGGGGTCGACGTTCTCCATGGTGAGGGCCTTGCCCTTGCTCATCATGGGCTTCGCGGCACCGAGGGCGACTCCGCCGTCGTCCTCACGCTTGAAATAGATGTTGAAGAACGCAGCGAAGCGGTGCCATGCGACACCCCACGTGATGTTGCGGCCGACCACGTAGAGCCAGATCATGCCGGACATCAACTTGATGAACGCGAAGACCGACACCATCTCGGGGCTTGCAGGCAGAAGCTTCGCGAGATTCATCGTGAAGAAGTCGGTCGACATGTGGCCGCCGCCGTAGGTGGCGATCTTCCCGGCCTTCACGAAGATCATGCCGAGGCCCTCGATGAGGACGACTGCCTCGACGAAGTAAGCGGCCTTGAAATCGGAGCCGGTGAAGCGCGACAGACGTCCGGGCTGACGAGGGTGATTCAGCTGGCGAATGATGATCAGCACGACGATGCCGATCACCGTGCCGAGGCCGAGGATCTCGTCGACGAAGTGGTAGACCGCGGTGCCACCGATGAGAGGCCAGTGGAACTCGGGGTTGAACGTCTGGCCGTATGCCTCGAACCAGACGATGGCGCCGAGGAGGAAGCCGACCATGACGAGCCAGTGAGCCCAGCCGACGGTCCGGAACTTGTTCATTCTCGTGTGCGCGAGGAACTCGACGACCATCTGCTTGAAGCGCGGGAAGAAGGGGCGCCAGCGATCCGGGGCCGGTTGGCCGATCCGTATCGCGCTGACCATCTTCCATGCGCCGCCGATGAAGGAGTACCAGCACACGAGGCTGAGCAGCACGCCGATCGTGCCCAACGTGATCGTCAGGGCATTCATACGTGGCCTTTCGTGTCGGGGGCGGACAGCCCGCCTGGTATAAGCCTCCGCATCGTAACGCACGCTAAGTTACCCGCTGGTAACTAGAGCGAGTCTACTTGTGAGTAACTAGGCGTTGCGGTGCTGAGAGCCTGTGCGGCAGTCACCGTATAGACGGGTAATTCGTCAAAACGAGCCAGGCTGCCCTTACCGCGGCACGCTCGATATAAGGCGCGGGAACGCTTCAGGGCACGATTCGGCATCTATCAGGCGTTACTGGGATAACAAATTGTTCGGGCGTCGGTTATGATTTCGATCCGGACGTGACTTTCGGACAAAAAGAGCGAACGTCGGGGGTTCGAAAGTCTCACGCTTACAGGGAAAATTGGGGGCGTCCTCGGGGCGTGCGCCATGTCACAGAACGGAAACACATGAAGCTCAGGAAGCTTGCCGCCGTAGCGACGATGACAATCGCCGCTATGGGAATCACGGCCGGAACCTCCTACGCGGCCCCGGCGGCCCAGGATGAGATCAACTACGAGTCGCATGTCGATGGCCAGTCTGTCGTCACCGTCATCGACGCGGGCGCATTCCAGGTCTCGGGCGACGGCCAGAGCGTCGAACTGCAGGACAACGCTGGCAACACCGTCGTCAGCCTGCCCCTCGCGGTTCAGCTCGGCGACATCCAGCTGCCCTTCGAGCGTGAGATCAGCGAGGACGGCAAAACCCTCACTCTGACCCCGGTCACCGATCTGTCGCAGGCGACCCCGGTTGCCCCCGAGGACAAGGTTGCTCAGGGCATCACGCCGGTCGCTCTCAAGGTGACCGACGTTGCTTCGCCGGATGAGAACCTCAAGGCTCAGCAGAACTTCGCGTCGCAGCTCGGTATTGCGACTGCTGTTGGCGGCCTGACCGGCACGATCATCGGTTGCATTGTGGGTTCGGTCGCAACCATCCCGCTCCTGGCAGTCGGGTGCGTTCCGGGTGCTGGCGTCGGCGGGGTGCTTGGCACCATCGCTGCAGGCGGTCCGACGCTGATCGTTGCGGGGATCGGCCTGGTTCAGACGCTTATGGCGCCTCCGGGAACCACGCAGTACGCAAACTGACTTACGTCGACGAACGGCCCCGTCATCTATCGGATGGCGGGGCCGTTTGCGGTTCGACGTCAGCTCACCACAGCAGCTGAATCAAGAGGTTGATGGCACTCGCCAACACATCGGCGCTCCCCGTAACCGATCCGAACATCTACACGTCCTCCCTGTAATTCGCCGCCGATGCGGGGACATCCCCCCCCATCGTTCGTTTTGCGGCCGAACGAGATTTCAGGAGCGTATCCCGGTTCGATCTTGGTGCCGCGTCGACACTCCGCTACCCGCATCCCAACCCGACCGAGTGGATGTGCAGGCGGAGAAGCGGCGTCAGAAAACATCGGTGCCCGCCTTCCGTGTGGAAGACGGGCACCGTGTGCTGGACGCGAGGACTAGCTGGTGCGGATCGTCAGGCCCGGGTTCTCCGCGAGGATCGAGTTGATCGGCGTCGCGAACAGTTCGGGGGTTTCACCGAGCAGGCCACTGACGATGGTTGCGATCTCGCACATGCCGTACTGGCCGACGTTCGAGGCGCTCGAGATGCCCATGGCAAGGGTGCCGGTGACGAGTGTGCCGCCACTGTCGCCCTGGAGTGCGCACAGGTTGGTCGAGAAGCCGTTCTGCAGGACGCGATGACCGATCTCGACGTTCTGGCTGGTGGCGGTCACGAGACCGCAGCTGTAGCCGGTACGCAGACCGGACTTGCAGACGGGTGTGCCGACGATCGGGTCGGCGGTGCCGGTGATCGGCAGGGGAGCCGCACCGGGCACGCGGACGCCGTTGTTCTCGAACCGGCCTTCGGCCTCGCCGGTCGGGCGGATGATCGCGTAGTCGCTGTGGTCCAGGCTTGTCTTCTCGAACTTGCCGAGGTGCTGACCGAGCGCCTCACCGTTCAGCTGGTACACATCGGACGCCCACTGGGTGCCTGCCTGGGCACGGTTCGGGTCGCAGTGTCCGGCGGTGATGTTGACGGGACCGCGACGGTCCTCAGCGTTGAAGCCGAGCGAGCACCGCAGACCCGTTCCCTGTCCGAGCGACGCGTATGCGTCACCGCCGAGCAGCGCGTCGGGTGCGGCCGTGCCTGCCACGGGATGCAGGTCTGCGGCAGGCTGCGGGGTGAGTTCGGCCGGAGCGAACAGCACCCGCACTCCCGACAGGAACTCCGGCAGTTCCAGTCCGGCGACGTTCTCGGCGCGCACGATGACGTCGTTGTTGATGACGTCGATGGCAACACCGCGAACCACATCGGCGATGGCCGGCGGCTGCGTTTCGAGCCAGTCGTTGAGGGCCTTCAGTTCGTCGTTGAGGGCGTTTTCGCTGTCTTCGGTGCGCTGCACGGCGAACCCGGCGTCCTCGGCAGAGGTGCGCGCCTCGTCGAACTGTTCGCCGTCTGCGAGCCCGACGGTGGGCGTGCCGTGGTCGTCGAGCCACACACCGGCGAACACGGCCGCGAACTGCTCCCGTGCCGTCTCTGCGAACCGTGCGAGGTCCTGGCTGCGCGCGGCGTCCTGCAGGAATCGCTCAGGGCTGATCTGAAGATCTCGATCCAACGCTTCGACGAGTTCGGCGGGCAGATCCGCGGTCTGGGCGGGAGCCGGGTCGGCCTGGGCTACCAGCGCCGCAGGTCCGATGAGCAGTGCAGCAGCCGAGCCGAGGACGGCTGCCCGACGTGCGAAGGAGCGTCGCATGGATACCTTTCTCAGTGACCTCCACGCGTGACGTGGAGAGGCCGATCGGAGCGGATCGGCGACACGATTCTATGGGCTGATGGCGGCAACCGGCGCGGATCGCCGGTTGCCAGTGTGTCGCATGTGACTTGTGTGATTATTCGGGTGCGGATGCTGTGCGCACTCGGGTTCCGGTGGCGTCCGTGATGTTGCCGACCGCAATCCCGAGGCTCGATGTCCCACCCGTGGTGGCGAGCACGAGGTTGGCCTCCACGCAGTCGGGGGCGCCCGCACTGTTCGATCCCGAGATCACGCCGAGCGCCAGGGTGCCTGTGACGATCGCGCCGCCGCTGTCGCCCGACAGGGTGCATGCGGTGGTCGCGAAGCCGCGGATAGTGCTGGCGGTGCCGTTGGCGTACATGAGCTGGGTCTCGACGTGATCGGCGGCAACCACGCCGCACGTGAACGACGACGACTGCCCGGACTTGCACACGGGAGCGCCCACCACGGGACGCGCGGTTCCGGTGACCGTCAGCGTCGAACCATTTCCACCACGCACCGTCGGGCGGTCGAGACCTGCATCGACACCCGCCTCGTTGAGCGAGATGATCCCGTAGTCGAGGTTGCTGTCGGTGCCTGCAGTCGAATCCGTGAACGAACCGATCCGAACGCTTTCGTCGATGTTGCCGCGATTGGGCAAGTACACCGTGGACCCGCCGTCTTCGCGGGCCACCGCGTCGCAGTGACCTGCAGTGATGTTGACGGCATCGCCGTTCGCGTCGACACCGTTGAACCCGAACGAGCAGATGCCGATGCGCTCGAGCGGTGTGTCGCGCACGTCGCCATCGGCGGTGACGTAGGTGTCGCCGCCGAGCGGAGCCGGATCGTTGGGCGGCATTCCGGGCGACAGCTGCACCTGGATGTTCGCGATGAGCGAGGGCAGGTTGAGGGCTCGGCCGAGCGGGGAGTTGACGATGTCGACGACGATCTGGTTGTTCAGGACATCGATCGACGTGTTGTTGACCTGAGACGAGACCTCACGCGGCAGTGCAGCGACCCACCGGTTGAGTTCTTCGAGGGCTCGCTCGAGGCCGTCGGCCGAGATGGGTGCGACCGTGGCGTGGTAGCCGTCCTGCTCGGCCTGGCGCGCTGCGTCGCGGTTGGTCACGGCGACGACGGGGTTGCCGTCTGCATTCATCCATGCGCCTGCGAAGTCGGAGGGCCGTTCGGCGCGGAAGTCGCGCGCGTAGGTGTTCAGCTCCTGGGCGCGGGCTGCGCGCTCGAGGTACTGCTCAGGTGTGAGCCCGAGGTCGCGCTGCAGGGCCTCGACGAGTTCCGCCGGAAGTTCGGGCGTCTGGTCCGCGGGAGCGGCGTTCGCGGTTGCGGTCAGCGGTCCGATCAGCAGCACCGCTGACGCCGCAACCGTTGCGGCACGACGGATGGTGGTACGGACTGCGGCGCGCGACGCCGACGAGTGACGCATGGAGGCCCTTCGTAGTTGGTCGATCTTGTACGTGAACTGCTGTTTTGTGAACTTCGCCGTTGGGTCCGAACGGCCCCGGGACAGCGTACGGCACCGGGTATTGATCTTGAAAGGGTCGAAGGTCCGATTCGGCTATATCTGAGGGGACGCTGTGGTAGTCGTGGCCTCTTCGGAGGGCGCTGCCGTCGTCTCGGTCGGGTCGACCGTCTCGGTCGGGTCCGGGGAAGGCTCGGTGGACGTCGTCGGCTCCGGGGAGGGTTGCAACGGCGCACTGGTGCTACCACCGGAGCCTCCCCCCGACCCGCTGCTCGGCTCGTCCGGCGGGTTTCGCCGCGACCATCTCGTACTGCTGCTGGTCGGCGCAGTGGTGGTCGAGGTGTTCTTCTCCGTGGTCGTCGACGACTCGGTGGGCGAGGTCTCTGCCACCGTCTGCGGGACGTTCGTGGCCACATACCCGGGCGCCGTGTACTCCGCCTCTTCGATCTCCGCGGTCGTCGAGGTTTCGGTGGTCGCCGAGGGCGTGGGGGTCGTCGGCGTCGATCGCGGCAGGAGCGGTGTACCCGTCGGGACGATTGCGCTCGGCACGGTCGAGGTCGGAGGGTTCGCGTTTGCGGTGGACGTGTCGCGCAGCGTGAAGACGAGGACGCCGATGCCGACTATCAAGGCGACTGCTGCGGCCGCGGCCCAGACCCCGAACTTCGATTTCTTCTCGGGATCATCGATGTCGGCGTCCGGACCTGCCGCATCGGTGGACTTGCCGGGAGTCACCTTGGCGGTCGACGCCGCGTTCGCGACGCCGGCGCTTTTGCCTGCGTCTGCGGGTGTGGCAACGGGGGGAGTTGTGGGCGTGATCTTGGCGATCACCGCGGTGGTCTCGGGATCCAGGTCGGTGCGCTTCGGGCCGGTCGGGCGAGTGGCAGGAAGCACTTGGGTGGATCCGAGGAGATCCACCGACCCTGCGGCGGCCGCGAGTGCCGCACCGCGAACCATGGTCTGGTGAGGGTCGGGTGCGAGCGCACAGCGCACGCCGAGACCGGCCTTGATCGACTGAGCGACGATCTGCGCGGCGCTCGTATCGACCGTTTCGTCGAGGGTCACGACGATCGCATCGAGATTGGTCACGAGCCAGCCGAACGCTCCGAGTGCCGTCGACAACTGTGCGGAGACCGACGGGGCATCGCCTTCGGCGAAGCGGAATGCCTTACCCGCGACGACACCGGAACGGACGAGCGTGACGGTCGAACCGTGCGGGTCTATGTGGTAGCTCGCAACGAGCCTTCCCGTCTGGTGTGCCACCTGCGACTCGAACCACGCGGCGGCGGCCTCGGCGTCGGAGATCAGCGACACGTGACGCAGGCCCACGTAGTCGAGGGCGTTGCGGAGCAGCGCGACGGTCGAAGGCGGCCAGTCGGTGGGGTGGGAGGCCACGACGGTGTAGTTCGCATCGCCGATCATCGTCCCGGCGTCGGCGATGAGGCATTCCATTGCTGTTGCGACGAGGTCTTCGGCACGGGACAGGGCGCCGTCGTTGGCACGGACCCCGTTGGAGCGGCCCAGCCGATCGACGAAGTCGGTGAAAGAGCTGGTGTTGCCATCGACGACATGGTGTTCGCCCAGCGTGGCGGTGCCGTCGGAGTGCAGATGCACCGCGGTGCGCCGCTCGATGGGGTCCGGGTCCGGCCGTCCGGGGGAGGGGGAAGTGACGGCAACCGACGACACGGTGGTGCCGACCCTCAGGCCTACGCCTACGGACATGCCGAAGTTCCCCCATTCTGGTAGGTCGTGTCACGTCGTCGAACGTCGACGCCGTAGCCCATTGCGCGGAGCATGGACAGTAGCTCGGAGCGGCTTCCGGCGCCGAGGCGACGACGGATCCGGGCGACATGATGTTCCACGGTCTTCGCGGAAATGTACAGGCGATTCCCTACTTCGCGGTAGGTGAGGCCCGAAACTACGAGGTCGGCAACCTCTGCCTCGCGGTCCGACAACGGTCCGCAGGCCGCCCGGTCGCTCGATGTGGCCTTTTCCGAGACCTCGTCGGGAGCAGAATCGGGTGGTGACGGCGTCGCACCGGCGGTTTGCCGGACGGTGCGCGCGAGTTGCAGGAGCGCCGTCGCTGTCGAGGTGTCGGATGCCCGGAGCGCGCCTTCGCTCGCGAGCCGTGCGCCGTCCCACGGCAGCCCGATCGTGGCCAGCGCGTGCGCGGCGTCTCGTATCCGTGTGGCGTCGACGTCCCCCTGGAGCACGGTGAGCCATGCGTGTCCGGCGCGGGCGAGCGCTGCTGCATAGGAAGAGGACTCGGCGGCGGCGGCAAGAGCGCGTGCATGGGGGACGAGATCGGCGGGGTGGTTGGCCGTGATCGCGGCCTGGACCCCGTACCAGTGCAGAGCAGCGCCCCACAGTGGGGGCTCGCCGAGTGCGGCGAGCAGATCGTGTGCCTGCGTCACCAGGTGCGCGATCCGGTCGGACTCTCCGGCGCGCACACCGGCGAGCCACAACTCGCCGAGTGGGAGCAGGCCGAACAGGTCGACGGAGTATCCGGCGACGACCTCCTGAGCAGCAGCCCATTCGGTGAGCAACGAGCCGAGGTCGCCCGTCCGGCGCGCGAGTCCGACGCGCAGTCCGTACAGAAACAGTCGGTCGCGTGCGCGTACGACCTCTGGTGACACTGCTGCCACTTCGGCCGCCGCGGCAGCCAGGTCTCCTCCCAGTAGTGACGTCCACGCTGTGAGAAGCCGGTGACGCACGGTGGAGTTGTGGGCGAGGACCGCCCGGGCATGGGACAGTTCGCCCGCGTGCAGACACAACAGCGCGGTGACTGCCTCGATACTGTCGGGTTGCATGCGCCCGGGCTGAGCGCCCCGAGTGGCGAGGGCGCGGGTGAGACGGTTCATTGCGATCCGTCCGTCGCCGTTCACCGATTCCCGGAGCCCCGCCTCGAACAATTGCGCGGCCGCTGCCGACGATGTGGGCGCACCGGGCTCGGCGGAACGTAGCAGGGCGGCCGCGTCGGGACGCCCGGCCGCGAGGAGGACTGCCGCGCCGATCGACGCGTCGGGGCCTGCCCGGTCGGGGCCGAGCCATTCGTACAGATCTGCACTGCGACCGAGCATGCCCTGCTGCGCGGCGGCAGTCGCGGCGATGCGGACCGCGCTACGTACGTCGACGACGGGCCGTGACGCCGCGTCGTCGAGGATGCGGTCGGTCAGTCGTTCGACGGTCGCGAGATCGCCGGCGGCGATCGCGGCCTCGGCACGCCGGGTCGCGAGGGTGTCTGCGTCCGCCCCGGTCTCGACCGCGATATCGAGCAGCTTTGCGGCCACCGTGGAGTCTGCTGAATCCGATTGCGCGACCAGATATTCGGACAGGCCTGGTTCGGTGATGCCGGTGGCGGCAAGTCGTACGGCGAGATCGATGGTGAGCGTGCCTTCGCGTGCGCGTACCGCAAGCAGGGCCCGCGCCAGTGCGCGTACTGCGTGAGCTCCCAGCAGGGCGGCGGGTACCCCGGCAGCGCCGGGAAGGAGAGTGTCCCCGAGCAGAAGGCCGCTGGCATGTGCCGCGTCGATGGTGTCGCGTGCCTGCTCGGGGTCGGCCGCGAGGACGGCGGCGAGTTCGGTGGAGTCGAGTTCGATTCCGAGGTCGGCGAGCGCGAGCGCTGAGGCGAGTGCCCGGTCGGCCGCGACACGTTCACGGACCCGGGCCGCGACCGCCTGCCGCGGATCGGCGCCGGAGAGTAACGCCGACAACGCTGCCTCGGCGAGGTCGGGCACGCCACCGGTGAGACGGTGCACCGACTGGATGCTCTCGGACGACTGGCCCTGGCCGAGCGCGGAAGCGCAACCGGCGATTTCACGAGGAGTCCACGGTCGAAGCTCGACAAGTGCCGAACGGGCACTGAACGCCGAAGCCAGGGCACGCAGGTCGACGCGGTGCGCCCGCGGTTCGGTCGCGACGAGAAGCGCGTGAGTGCCGCTCTGCGCGAGAAGGGTGAGGTCTTCGACGGCGTCAGCGGTCAGTGTGTGGGCGTCGTCGACGATCCGCGCGGATCCGGCAATATCGGTGTCACGCAGGGCGGCGAGTATCTCGGACTTGCCGGTCCCCGTCCCGCCGACCAGTAACAGCAGCGGCGGATCGGCTGCGAGCGCACGCGTGACCGCGCGCGGAACGGGGCGCGGACGCCCGAGAAGAGACGACATCGAAGTGTGATCAGTTTCCGAGGAGACCACCGACGACGTTTCCGGTGCCGTCGAGAACGCCGCCGACCACATTGCCCGTGCCGTCGAGGACCTTGCCGACTCCGCTACCGACACCGTCCACGACGGCGCCCGTGCCTTCCCCGGCGCCTTGCAATGCGTCACCGACGCCGCTGCCGTCGGGTTGTGGTGCGGGCTGCGGCGCAGGTTGGGGTGCGGGTGCCGCCGGCACCACCGGAGCGGCGGTGGGAACGGGGACCGGTGCTGCGTCGGTCGGTGCGGGTGCCGGTGCGCCGTCCGTGGCGGTCGCGGGTGTGCCGGCGGGCGGTGCATCCGGTGTGGCGACAGCGTTCGCGGTCGTGGCTGCGCTGGTGGCCCCCGCAGGCACCGCTGTGGCGGATCGACCGGGGTCGCTGATGGTGACGCCGGACGACGGGTCGAGTGCCGGAGCCGACCCGGACGAGGGGGTGTCGGTGGTGCTGGTCGTCGCTGCTTCCCGCACGGTGTTGTTCGTTCCACTGTCGCCGCTGGTCCCGAGGGTGCCGATGGCGAGGCCACCGCCGGCGAGCAGGACGATCGCGGCGGCGGCACTGCCGATGATCGTGGCCCTGCGGGCGCGGGTGCGTATCGGTTCGTTCGGCGCCGGATCGAACACGGCGGGACGGTGCACCCCGGACACGGCGGCGAGCACGACGGTCTCGGCATCGCCATTCGTCATGGGTGCAGGTGTCGGGATCGGGGCCGGGGTCGCGTCTGCAGCGAAGAGCGCTGCGCCGTGCGCAGCAGTGAACGTGGGCTGCGGGGATGCGACGACCGGAAGGCCGAATCGAGACGAAACCAATTCGGCAACAAGGGGTATCGACGCTCCGCCGCCGGTGAGCAACACCCGGCCCACGTCGGAGACATCGATTCCGGCGGCACGCAGGGCGTCGTGCACCGTCTCGATCGAGGCCTCCAGCGGTCCGCGCGCGAGCTCCTCGAATTCGTCGCGTACCACCCGCACGCTCTGCTGGACGCCGGGTAGGTCGATCGTGACGGTGGTTTCGGTGTCGGACGAGAGCGCTTCCTTCGCGGCGCGGCAGTTCCGGCGCAGATCGGCCAGAGAGGCCACCGTCGCCGGTGCGAGGAGGTCGGTTTCGGGTAGTGCGTCGCGTACCTGGTCGAGTACGTGCGTGGTGAGTGCGTGATCGAGCTGGTCGCCGGAGACCTCGACGTTCACCACCGGCCGGCCCAGGACCGCGGGAGCATTGCCACCGCGGAGCACCGCAACGTCGAGGGTTCGAGCCCCAAGGTCGTACACGACGGTGACATCGTCATCGACGAGTGCCTCCCGCACGCCGTCGAGCCACCGCACGGCCGCAACCGGCTCGGCGACGAGGGTTGCGCTCACCCCCGCGCGGTCGAGCGCGGCTTCCAAGGAAGCGACCGAGTGCTCCGTCCACGCGGCCGGGTACGTCAGCGTGGTCGCCGGCGTCGGCGCATCCGGATCCACCGCGTCGCGCAGGAGGCACGTGACAGCGGTCGCGGTGAGGTCTTCGCCCAGGTACGCCTCGCCGTCTTCCGTGAGGATTCCGACGGGATCGCCGACGCGTGCCGTGAACCCGGTCAGGGCCCGCGGCCCCGGGCCGGTGAGGTGACCGAGATACGGGGCGCCGTCGGTGGGCAGATGCAGTTCCGTCGCGCGGACCAGCACAGCCGGTGTCCGATGGCCGGCCGACTCGTGCACGGTGAGCGCCACCGCGTTCGCCGACCCCAGCGTGACGCCGAGTCCTGATGCCATGCGCATACTCCTGCTCCGGGCGGAGGCCACCTCCGACGTGGGTGCAGGGAACCTGCACGTATCTCGGCTCCTATGTCGTTCGCCGCGGCCGTGTTGTTAGCGGCACCCATCCGGAAGGGGGCGAATCCCCTAACGCGCCGCGATCCCCCAACCGCTCGGGCACCGAAGGTAGGGGGCGTGGACCCCTTGGGCGCCGGGGTCGGGGTTCGTAGCGTCGAAGGCAGATTCGACAACCCAGGAGAGACGCGATGTCCAATGCAGTGCTCGACTTCATCCTCGATCTGTTCCGCGACGAGAACGAACTTGCTCGTTACTGTGCGAACCCGGAGGCCGTGCTCGCCGAGGCAGGACTGAACGATGTCTGCCACGCCGACATCGTTGCCGTCGCGCCGCTCGTCGCCGATACCGGACTGTTCGCAGGATCGACGGCGGATCTGACCGCCGCACTGAACGGTGCCGTAGGTGCTGGGGGTGCGCTGGCGAGTTCAGCGGGCCTTGCGGGTGGCGGTGCGCTCGGACTCGGCGGAGCTGCCGGACTCGGCCTCGGCGTGAGCCTCGGTGCCGGACATGCCGGGGGCGTCACAGCCGGGGCAGACGCAAGTGCAGGTGTCGACGTGGACCTGTCGAGCTCGCTCGGCGCCGCGCTCGAAATCGGTGGTGACCTCGGCGCGAACCTCGGCGCCGCGCTCGGCGGTGCTCTCGGTGCAGGTGCAGGACTCGATCTCGGGGCGGATCTCGGAGTCGACGTCGCAACGGCGATCACGACCGGACTCGACCTCGGCGCTGGTGCTGCCGCAGACTTCGGCGCGTCCCTCGATGCTGCCGTCGCTGCGGTCGGCGGACTGGGGGTCGACCTCGGCGCCACCCTCGAGTCTGCGTTCGGTGTGGGCGGCGCGTTCGGTGCCGATCTCGGCGTGGCATTCGGTGGGCTCCTCGACAACGCGATCAGCGCAGGCGGCGAATTCTCTGCCGCGCTCGACGGGGCACTCGCCGGCGGCGCGGAGCTGGGCACGGCGCTCGGCGTCGCCCTCGGTGGCGCGCTCGGCGCCGGTGCCGAACTCAGCGGCGCACTAGGCGGTGCTGTGGATTCGGTACTCGGAACCGGTCTCGAAGTAGACGCGGGCATCGGCCTCGTGACAGGCCTGGGTGCGTCGCTGTCCGCATTGCTCGGCGCCGGAGGGGAGACCGCAGGAGACCTGGGCGCTGCGCTCGGAACGGTAATCGAAAGCGGTGCCGACGGTGGGTTCGTGGGCGGCGTCGATCTCGGTGGCCTCCTCTCGGGCTCGGGGGAGACGGACCTCGATCTCGGCACGGTTGTCGGTGGCGTACTCGGCGGCGCGCTCGGGTTGGACACAACGGCGACGATGGAGCTGTCCGCGGCACTGGGCGGTGCACTCGACGCAGGGGCGGGCGCAGGCGCAGACCTCGGTGCGACCGCAGGCGGGGACCTGTCGGCGGTGCTCGGCTCGGCATTCTCCGCAGGCGGAGAAGCCGGTGCCCACCTCGGTGCGCAGCTCGGGGGTGCGCTCGAGACCGGGGGTGTGTCGCTCGAATCGAACGGCGACCTCGCGACCGGGATCGCCACCACGATCGGCACCGGAGTCGGAGCGGGAGCCGACGCGACAGGTCAGCTCGGTTACGCCCTCGACGGAGCGCTCGATGCGGGTGCAGGTCTCGTGGCCGGCGTCGGTGGTGGCATCGCGACCGGAATCGACGGCGGGCTCGGGGCAGGCGTGGGCCAGGGAACAGATCCGGCAGGTGGGCTCGGTACCGCGGTCGAGGGCGCAGGCGATGTCGGCGCAGATCTTTGGGGCGAGCTGTCGGGCGGACTCGAGTCGGCCGCCGACCTCGACGGCACCGCGACCGGGACGCTCGGCGGCGCCGTCGACGGGGCTGCGAGTGGTTGGTCGTCGCTGGACGGCGACGTGTTCGGTGCGGCCCAAGGCGCCGGTGGACTGTTCGGTTCCGGCGACCTCGTGGCCGACAGCGGCCTCGGCGGTGGCCTGTTCGGAACCATCGGTGCCGACCCGGCAGAGACGGTGGCCGGCGACCCGGCAGCACTGGACGACCCGATGCCCTGATCCGTCATGCGGCTCCGGCCATAATGGCCGGAGCCGGCCTTCACGACAGAAAGCGTGCGACACCTCGCTATGTCACTCTCACCCGCAGATGCCGCTACCCGCCGCGCGGCGCTTGTCGATCTCATCGACGAGACGATTGTGTCGGCACGTGCCGCCGATCGAGTCGACCTCGTTGCGCGGCTCGCTGCCGCCCGTACCCGGGTGGCCGACCCGAGGTTGCGTGTCGTCGTGGTCGGTCCGCTGAACCAGGGCAAGAGCCGATTCGTCAATGCGCTGCTGGGAGTCGATGTGTGCTCCGTCGGAGACGACGAGACCACCGCGGTCCCGACGCTCGTGCAGCACGGCGACCGCCCTCGCGCCGACTTCGTGCTCGCCGGGGACGGCGCGGAGCGCATCGAGATCCCACCGGGCGATCTCGCCCGCATCACCCCGGCAACCCCCTGTGCCGACGGACGAACCGTGCAGCGACTCGAGGTCAGCGCGCCCAGCCCACTGCTGGCCGACGGACTGGTCTTCGTCGACACCCCCGGTGTGGGCCGTCATGGAAACCCGCACACCGCAGCAACATTGACCTTGATTGCAAGTGCCGACGCGGTCTTCGTCGTCTCCGACGCCAGTCAGGAGTTCACCGCCCCGGAGATGTCGTTCCTGCGTCAGGTGCACACGCTGTGCCCGGCGTCGGCGGTGCTGCTCACCAAGACCGACCTGTATCCGCACTGGCGTCGGATTCTCGACGCCGACCGGGCACATCTGCAGGATGCGGGTCTCGACGTGCCGCTCGTGCCGGTGTCGTCGCTGTTGCGCGAGTACGCCCTCCGCACCGACGATGCGTCGCTGAATGCCGAATCGGGGTTCTCCGCGGTGTACGACTTCCTGCGTGAACGCGTGGTGGAGCGCAATGCCGACGCGGCTCGGGTGTCGGTCGCGCGCGACGTGAAGCGCGTGATCGAGCATCTCACGCTCGGTGTCCGGAGCGAACTCACCGCGCTCCGTGATCCGGAAGCCGGCGTCGCTGCTGTCGAGGATCTGCAGCGTGCCAAGACAGCGGCCGAGACGTTGCGGACACGCGCCGCGCGCTGGCAGATCACGCTCGCCGACGGCATCGCCGACCTGGCCGCGGACGTCGACCACGATCTGCGCGACCGGCTGCGGAGCGTCACTCGAGCAGCGGAGGAGTCCGTCGACGAATGCGATCCCGGCCGCGAATGGCCCAGGCTCGGTCAGTGGCTCGGAGAGCAGGTCGCCGAATCGGTGGGGGACAACTTCGTATGGGCGCACGAACGGGCGCTGGCGTTGGCAGGCACCGTCGGCGAGCACTTCGCTCTCGACGACGCGCGGCTGCCTGAGCTGCGCCTCGGTGACCTGTCGGGGTTGCTCGCACCCGTCGGCGACCTGTCGGATCTCGAATCGGGACGTATCGGTGTCGGACAGAAGGTGCTCGTCGGGATGAAGGGTTCGTACGGTGGTGTGCTCATGTTCGGGCTGGTGACCACTTTGATGGGAATGGCGCTCGTCAACCCGATCTCGGTTGGTGCCGGAGTGGTGTTGGGCACCAAGGCATATCGTGACGACAAGCAGGCGCGTGTCGCCAAGCGGCGGGCCGACGCGAAGATCGCCATCCGAAAGTTCACCGATGACGTCAGTTTCCAGGTGGGCAAGGAATCGAAAGATCGGTTGCGGGTCATTCAGCGGCAGTTGCGAGATCACTTCACGGATATCGCCGACCAGACCCTTCGCTCGTTGTCGGAATCGATGACGGTTGCGCAGGACGCCGCGAACGTAGAACAGCAGGAACGGCACCGGCGGGCCGCGGACCTCGAGCGTCAGGTGACCGAACTGACCGGGATGCGCGACCGGATGGCCCGTTTCGCCGAGGCGCAGGCGTGAACGCGGCACTCGACCGCGCGCGCGGTCTCGTCGACGCTGCCCGCGCACGATACGGCGCAGACCCGGCGGTGGCCGAGTCGATCTCCGCGTGTGCGCACCGGCTGGATCAACCGCTGCGCGTGGCTCTTGCAGGGTCGCTGAAGGCGGGGAAGTCGACTCTGCTCAACGCGCTTGTGGGACAAGATATTGCACCCACCGACGCGACGGAGTGCACGCGCGTCGTGACGTGGTACCGGAACGGTCCCACCCCGACGGTGACCGCCTGGTACGACGGCGGAAGCACGTTCGGTGTGCCGGTGCAGCGGCATGATCGCCGGCTCACTTTCGACCTCGGTCCGCTCACGGCGGACCGCGTCGACCACATCGACGTGCAATGGCCTGCCAGCGCGCTCGCGCACACCACGCTCGTCGATACTCCCGGCACGTCGTCGCTGTCGCGGGACGTCTCGGCGCGCACCCTGGCTCTGCTGGCGCCCGACGATGCTGCGTCCGGCGCCGATGCGGTGGTCTATCTCATGCGCACCCTCGGTGCCGCCGACGTCGACTTCCTCGACCGGATCGGCAGGCACGTGGGTGGTGAATCCGGTCCCCTCGGGGTGATCGGTGTCGTGTCGCGGGCCGACGAGGTGGGGGCAGGGCGCGCCGACGCCATGGCCTCCGCGCGAGATGTCGCGTCGCGACTGACGGGTGAGCTCGAGCGAACAGGGTCGTGTCAGGCGGTCGTTCCCGTTGCCGGCCTCCTCGCGCTGGCTGCGCGCACGCTCCGGCAGGCCGAGTTCGCGGCGTTCGAGGCGCTTGCGCAGGTGCCGGGGGAGCAGCTGCACATCGCGATGCTCTCCGCCGACCGGTTCTCACGACCCGACATCGAGCTCCCAGTTGCCCCTGCGATGCGCGCGCAGCTGGCAGATCGTTTCGGGCTCTTCGGTATCCGGATGGCCGTCGCGCTCGTGCAGCTCGGGATCCGTGATTCGTCGTCCCTTGCTGCCGAGCTCGTGGCCCGCAGCGGCCTGGACGAACTGCGCCAGGTGATCGACGTGCAGTTCGGTCAGCGGGCAGATCAGCTCAAGGCACACTCGGCGTTGCTCGCGCTCGACAAGGTGGTGCGCACATTCGGGGACCGGGACCTGCGTGCGGCGGTGCAGCGGGAACTGGCCGACGGGCACGGATTCGCCGAGTTGCGGCTCCTCGGCCGTCTGCGGTCGGCGCGCCTGTCGCTGGGCGATGACGACCTGGCAGACCTGCAACGCCTGATCGGGGGTTTCGGGATCGAGGCGACGCAGCGGCTCGGATTGCCCGGTGACGCGTCGCCCGCCCGGATTCGAGAAGCAGGTGTTGCTGCGGTCCGGCGGTGGCGTCAGTACGCCGAGCATCCGCTGCTCGATCCGGCGACCGCCCGGGCGGGGGCGGTGGCGGCGCGCAGCGCGGAGGGGATTCTCACCACGAAGGCAAACGAAGCGCGGTCCTCGTAGAAGCGGAGCAACGGACGGATACACACCTTCGCGGAGGTTGTATCCGTCCGTTGCTGTGGTGATCACCGTCGACGTGCCCTGCTTGCCGCGTCGATCAGACGTGCGCGCACCGCGTCGAACTCGAACAACTCTCCCCACGTCCATCGCACGACCTCGTAGCCGAGTGCTCGGATCGCGTCCTCGCGGAGCTTCTCGCGATGGATGGTGTCAGCGGTCGCGGGTGAGGTGGACACACTTCGGGTCGACGCCCCACAGATCGAACCCGTGCAGGACGGCAGCCGAGATGTGGCTGATCGCTTCGTCGTCGGAGAGGGTGCCTCGGAGGGCGGTCAGGCGGGCACGGTGCCTGTGGACAACCGCGATTGCAGCGCCTCCGGACAGATACCGCGGGTCGAAAATGGTGTATTGGTCCGCATCTCTTGCAAACAATAGTGATCTGCATCACATCAGGAACATATTCTCGATACTTGCCGTTGGACCCATCAGACAACTTGAGCGCATATGACTCAACTTGCTTGACAGGCACGTGGATGCAGGTGCAAAGTCGAGTCGACCGCGCTCAGTGTGAGTCGGGCAGGCTCAGGTTGAGCAAGGAACATCTCGAAGCATTTGGAGGAAATCATGGCTCGTGCGGTCGGTATCGACCTCGGGACCACCAACTCGGTCGTCTCCGTTCTGGAGGGCGGCGAACCCGTCGTGGTCGCCAACGCTGAAGGTTCACGCACCACCCCGTCGGTTGTTGCGTTCGCCAAGAACGGCGAAGTTCTGGTGGGCCAGCCCGCCAAGAACCAGGCAGTCACCAACGTCGACCGCACGATCCGCTCGGTCAAGCGCCACATCGGCACCGACTGGACCGTCGCGATCGACGACAAGAAGTACACCTCGCAGGAGATCAGCGCTCGCACGCTGATGAAGCTCAAGCGCGACGCCGAGGCGTACCTGGGTGAGGACATCACCGACGCGGTCATCACGGTGCCCGCGTACTTCAACGACTCGCAGCGTCAGGCGACGAAGGAAGCCGGCACCATCGCAGGCCTCAACGTCCTGCGCATCGTCAACGAGCCCACCGCAGCCGCGCTTGCCTACGGTCTCGATAAGGGCGAGAAGGAACAGACCATCCTCGTCTTCGACCTCGGCGGCGGCACGTTCGACGTGTCCCTCCTGGAGATCGGCGACGGTGTCGTCGAGGTGCGCGCCACCTCCGGCGACAACCACCTCGGTGGCGACGACTGGGACGAGCGTGTCGTGAGCTGGCTCGTCGACAAGTTCAAGTCGCAGCACGGCGTCGACCTGACCAAGGACAAGATGGCCCTGCAGCGTCTGCGTGAGGCTGCGGAGAAGGCGAAGATCGAGCTGTCGAGCTCGCAGTCGACGTCCATCAACCTGCCGTACATCACGGTCGACGCAGACAAGAACCCGCTGTTCCTCGACGAGCAGCTGACCCGCTCGGAGTTCCAGAAGATCACCAACGATCTCCTCGAGCGCACCCGCGCGCCGTTCCAGCAGGTCGTCAAGGATGCAGGTATCGCTGTCGGCGACATCGACCACGTCGTGCTCGTCGGTGGCTCCACCCGTATGCCCGCCGTCACCGACCTGGTGCGCGAGCTCACCGGTGGCCGCGAGCCCAACAAGGGTGTCAACCCCGACGAGGTCGTGGCCGTGGGCGCTGCCCTGCAGGCCGGTGTCCTCAAGGGTGAGGTCAAGGACGTCCTGCTGCTCGACGTCACCCCGCTGTCGCTGGGTATCGAGACCAAGGGCGGCGTGATGACCAAGCTCATCGAACGCAACACCACGATCCCGACCAAGCGGTCGGAGACCTTCACCACGGCCGACGACAATCAGCCGTCCGTGCAGATCCAGGTCTTCCAGGGTGAGCGCGAGATTGCAGCGCACAACAAGCTGCTCGGCTCGTTCGAGCTCGGCGGTATCGCGCCGGCCCCGCGCGGTGTGCCGCAGATCGAGGTGACCTTCGACATCGACGCCAACGGCATCGTGCACGTCACCGCCCGCGACAAGGGCACCGGCAAGGAGAACACGATCAAGATCCAGGACGGCTCCGGCCTGTCCCAGGAGGAGATCGACCGGATGGTCAAGGACGCCGAGGCTCACGCCGAGGAAGACAAGACCCGTCGCGAGGAGGCCGAGGTTCGCAACCAGGCCGAGTCCCTCGTGCACCAGACCGAGAAGTTCATCAAGGACAACGAGGAGAAGGTGCCTGCGGACGTCAAGGAGAAGGTCGAGGCTGCCATCAAGGAAGCCAACGACGCGCTCGCCGGTTCCGACATCGCCGCGGTGAAGACTGCCGTCGAAAAGCTCGCGACCGAGTCGCAGGCTCTCGGCCAGGCCATCTACGAGGCGCAGGGCGCAGAAGGTGCAGCCGGTGACGGTGCAGCCGCCGGAGCCGACGACGTCGTCGACGCCGAAGTCGTCGACGAGCCCAACGACACGGAGAAGAAGTGACGTCGAGTACCCCCGAGCAGGAGCCGGTCACTGTCACCGACAAGCGACGGATAGACCCCGAGACCTTCGAGGTTCGTGATTCCGAACCTCTCGAAGGCGACGTGGTCGAGCCGGCTCCCGACTCGGAGGGCGACACAGAAGCGTCCACCGAGGCATCGGCGGAGACTCCGGAGTCGGACGAGCTCGCCGAGCGCACTGCGGATCTGCAGCGTGTCACGGCCGAATACGCCAACTACCGGCGGCGGTCCGACGCCCAGCGCACGGCAGCGGTGGAGGAAGCCAAGGCCTCGGTCGCGGCGAAGTTCCTCGATGTGCTCGACGATCTCGACCGTGCACGAGCACACGGCGATCTCGAGTCGGGCCCCCTGAAGGCCATGTCCGACAAGTTGACCACCGTGTTCGACTCACTCGGGCTGGCCGGATTCGGAGTCGAAGGCGACCCCTTCGACCCCGAACTCCACGAGGCGGTCCAGATGGAGGGCGACGGCAACCATCCTGTTCTCGGGACGGTCCTGCGCAAGGGCTACCGCTACAACGAGCGGATCCTGCGACACGCGATGGTGACCGTGACCGACGGAGATCCGTCGGACACACCGCAAGATAAGCCGTCGGACGAGTCCGGCGCAGAGTAAGAACAACAACAACGGAAGGAGGAGGCGCCCAGTGAGCCAACGGGAGTGGATCGAGAAGGACTTCTACAAGGATCTGGGCGTTTCCTCGTCCGCATCGGCCGACGAGATCAAGAAGGCCTACCGCAAGCTGGCACGGGACCTACATCCCGATGCCAACCCCGGCGACTCCGCCGCCGAGGAACGTTTCAAAGCGGTCAGCGAAGCCAATGCTGTGCTGTCCGACCCTGCCAAACGCAAGGAATACGACGAAACCCGTCGCCTGTACGCCTCGGGAGGCTTCCCCGGTGGCGGCTTCCAGCCCGGCGGCGGCGGATTCTCCGGAAGCAGCACCTTCGACCTCGGAGACCTGTTCGGGGGAGGCGCGGCAGGCGACGGTGGGCTCGGCGACCTCTTCGGCGGCATGTTCAATCGCGGGGGAGGCGCTGGCGGGGCAACCCGGTCGCGTCCGCGTCGCGGCAGCGATGTCGAGACCGAGACCACCCTCGACTTCCGTGACGCCGTGCTCGGCGTAACGGTTCCGCTGCGCATGACCAGTCCCGCGCCGTGCACGACGTGTCACGGTAGCGGCGCAGAACCGGGCACGAGCCCGCGTGTCTGCCCGCGCTGCAACGGAAGTGGCATCGTCTCGCGCAACCAGGGCGCATTCGGTTTCTCGGAACCGTGCGACGACTGCCGCGGCAGCGGCTCGATCATCGACAATCCGTGCCACGACTGCCACGGATCCGGCGTGCAGAACCGCACACGGACGATCACCGTCCGCGTTCCCGCGGGCGTGAAGGACGGATCCAAGATCCGTCTCGCCGGGCAGGGCGAGGCCGGACTGCGTGGCGCTCCTTCGGGCGACCTGTTCGTCACCGTGCACGTGCGCTCCGACAAGGTGTTCGGTCGCGAAGGCGACGACCTGACACTCGTACTTCCCGTCAGCTACGGCGAACTCGTGTTGGGCGGCACCGTGTCCGTGCCGACACTGGAAGGTCGTGTCGGGCTGAAGATTCCGCCTGGCACCGCAGACGGACGAGTCATGCGCGTCCGCGGGCGCGGTGTCGCCAAGCGTGGCGGCGGCTCGGGCGATCTGCTGGTGACCCTCAAGGTGGCGATCCCGCAGAACCTCGACGACAAGGCGACCGAGGCGCTGCGCGCATATCTTCAGGCCGAAGAGGCCGGTGGATTCGATCCGCGTGAAGGATGGGCAGGTGCACGATGAGCGAGACACCAGGTTTCCGTAACCCGCCGGACCCGGATGCACGTGTCTATGTCATCTCGGTCGCGGCCGAACTCGCAGGAATGCACGCGCAGACGCTGCGAAACTACGACCGGCTCGGACTGGTGACCCCACACCGCACCAGCGGTGGCGGTCGCCGGTATTCGCCGCGCGACGTCGAACTGCTTCGTGAAGTGCAGCGACTCTCGCAGGACGAGGGTGTCAGCCTCGCAGGCATCAAACGGATCATCGAACTGACCAATCAGGTCGAGGCGCTGCAGCAGCGGGTCGCGGAGATGTCGGTGGAGGTCGCCCGGCTCCGCTCCGCACGACGCGAACTGGTTCCCATCCCGCGCAGCAATGCACTGGTGGTGTGGAAGCCGCGCGGACAGCGCGACTGATGACCGTATCCGCTGCCACGTCAGTCTCCCGATCAGCGGAATCCCACGACCGGAAAGCTTTCCACGCGGGCACACTGTGGCGTGTTCCACAGTACCGATCAGCGGAAGGCATCAAGCATGGTGGATTGGGCGGAAGAAACCGACGTACTCGTCGTCGGATCGGGAGCCGGAGGCGCCTGCGGCGCTTACACGGCAGCACGTGAAGGACTGTCGGTCACCCTCGTCGAAGCGTCCGAGTACTTCGGCGGCACCACCGCCTACTCCGGGGGCGGAGGCGTCTGGTTCCCCACCAATGCCGTGCTGAAGCGCGCCGGCGACGACGACACCATCGAGGATGCACTCGAGTACTACCACGCCGTCGTCGGCGACCGGACGCCCCAGGAATTGCAGGACGCGTACGTCCGCGGCGGCGCACCTCTGATCGACTACCTCGAGACCGACGACGACCTCGCGTTCATGCCGTACCCCTGGCCGGACTACTTCGGCAAGGCACCCAAGGCGCGCGCCGGAGGACGTCACATCGTGCCGACGCCGCTGCCGATCGCCGACGACCCGGAACTCAACGAGTCGGTCCGTGGCCCGCTCGGCCGCGAACGCAACGGCGAAGCGCTACCCGACATGCTGATCGGCGGCCGCGCCCTGATCGGCAGGTTCCTCATCGCGCTGCGCAAGTACCCGAACGTCCAGTTGCATCGCAACACCCCGCTCGAAGAACTCGTCGTCGAGGACGGGGCCGTGGTCGGTGCGATCGTCTCGAATGGTGACGAGCGTCGCGCGATCCGTGCGCGCAAGGGCGTCGTCCTCGCGGCCGGCGGTTTCGACCAGAACGACGAGATGCGCAGCAAGTACGGTGTTCCTGGCGCGGCCCGCGACTCGATGGGTCCGTGGTCGAACCTGGGCAAGGCACACCAGGCCGGTATTGCGGTCGGTTCCGACGTCGACCTCATGGGCGAAGCGTGGTGGTCTCCCGGACTGACGCACCCGGACGGACGCTCCGCGTTCGCGTTGTGCTTCACCGGTGGCATCTTCGTCGACCAGGACGGAAAGCGCTTCACCAACGAGTACGCCCCCTACGACAGGCTGGGTCGCGAGGTCATCGACCGCATGGAAAGCGGCGACATGACGCTGCCGTTCTGGATGATCTACGACGACAGCCGCGGGCCGGTGCCCCCTGTCGGGGCGACCAACGTTCCGTTGTCGGAGACCGAGGAGTACGTCGAGAAGGGCCTGTGGAAGACGGCCGACACCCTCGCCGGCCTCGCCGAGCAGATCGGTGTTCCGGCGGCAGCGCTCGAAGCGACGGTCGCGCGGTTCAACGAACTCGTGGTCAAGGGCGTCGACGAGGACTTCGGCCGCGGTGACGAACCCTACGACCTCGCCTTCACCGGCGGCGGTTCGGCGCTGGTCCCCATCGAGAAGGGCCCGTTCCACGCGGCACAGTTCGGTATTTCCGACCTCGGCACCAAGGGCGGACTGAAGACGGACACCGTTGGGCGAGTTCTCGACACCGAGGGCACCCCGATCGCCGGCCTGTATGCGGCAGGCAACACGATGGCGGCGCCGAGCGGCACCGTCTACCCCGGTGGCGGCAACCCGATCGGCACGAGCGCATTGTTCGCGCATCTGGCCGTGAAGGACGCTGCGACCCGCTGACCTACGAAAGAGAATGTGGCCGAACGTTGCTCGCCTCATGGGGAGCGGCGTTCGGCCACATGCGGATTCAGGGGCGGCTGACTGTGTAGGTCACCTTCATGAAGGGAAAGCCCGTCCCCACGTGCGACGCGATGGAGTAACCGTGCCGGTTCGGTCCGTCGATCCGCGTGCCGTCTGCATTCGCAGGACCGGTGCCGTAATTGTTCGACATCAGCGCGACGTGCCCGTCGCCCGGCATCGTGTAGGTCACCTGGATTCCGAGCCCGCGCCGATCCGTAGCGACAGCACTGATCGTCTCGGTCGCATGTGCTGCAATCACCGTGGCGGGTTTGTCGACCCACCGCCCGTACTCGTTGCTGTCGCCGGAGTAGATCATCGGCGCGTCACTGGTGTTCGTGACGGTCATGACGATGGTGGGGCCGTCGTCGGGAAGTCCATCGGCACCCGCGGTCGCGGGCGCGGTGAGGGTCGCGGCGGCGAATACGGCGGCGGCAATGACGCGGGTGCGAAGTTTCATCGTGCTCCTGCGGGGTCTCGGTGCCTACTGCGAATGGCCGGCTGGCCGCCAAAGTGTACCCACGAGTAGATGTCGACGCGATTACCTTCCCATTCCCGATTCCCTCCCCTGTAGGGCCGAATGTCACCTTCGGCTACTCGAGGTGCATAAAGGTGACATTCGGTCAATGGTCAGGCGGGGACCAGCCCGCTGACCTGCGCGACCAGTTCGAGCGACCGCAGCCACGCCGCACGACCCGGTGCCGACGACACGACGATCAGTTCGTCGGCCTGCGCGCGCTCGGTGAACCGGTCGAGGTAGTCACGCACGTCGTCGGCGGTACCGACGGCGGTGTAGCGCAGCATCGTGAGCACCTGCATTCCGGCGGGGGAATCGAGCAGCATGTCGATCTCCTCGTCGGTGAAGGTGCGGCCGCGCCCCACCATCTGCACGACGCGCTGACGCTTGGTCTGCTCGAACAGCTCCGCGGCCTCGTCGGCAGTGTCGGCTGCGATGACGCCGACACCCGCGATCACGTGCGGTTCGGGATGCTGCTCCGACGGCTGGTACTCGTTCCGGTACAGCTGCACCGCCTCTTCGAGGGATTGCGGCGCGAAGTGCGACGCGAACGCGTACGGCAGACCGAGCAGCGCGGCGAGCTTCGCACCGAACAGGGACGATCCGAGAATGTAGAGCGGCACGTCGGTGCCCTTGCCGGGGATCGCGTCGACGCCGGGGATGCGGGAATCACCACGTAGATAAGCTTGGAGTTCGAGCACGTCCTGCGGAAAGCTGTCGGCCGACGACGGGTCGCGGCGCAGCGCCCTCATCGTCTTCTGGTCGCTGCCGGGTGCGCGACCGAGACCGAGGTCGATACGCCCCGGGTGCAGTGTTTCGAGGGTGCCGAACTGTTCGGCGATGGTGAGCGGCGAATGGTTGGGGAGCATGATGCCGCCCGCGCCGAGCCGGATCGTCGAGGTGTGTGCGGCGACGTGCGCGATCAGCACACCGGTCGCCGACGACGCGATCGTCGGCATGTTGTGGTGCTCGGCATACCAGATCCGTCGGTAACCCCACTCCTCGGCGAGCTGGGCCATCTTCACGCTCGCCTCGAAGCTGTCGCGTGCGGATTCGCCCTTGCCGATGTGTGCCAGATCGAGGATGGAGAGGGGAACGGTCACCGAGAGATCCTTCGCGTCGGGGCCCGGCACCGGCCGCCGGGCACACCTTCGGTGCAACCCGTTCCCGGCGACCGCTATTCCGCCTCGTGTGTCACATGTGCTCGAATGTGCCGTAATTGCCGCGGTAGAACAGCAGCGGGCTGTTCGGGTCCAGGGTGGTCAAGCCGGTGACGCGGGCGACGACGATGGTGTGGTCGCCTGCGTCGTGCTCGGATTCGACGACGGCCTCCACGCGAGCGAGGGCACCGTCGATGGCGGGCGCACCGTTGTCACCGGGAGACCAGCGGACACCGCGGAACTTGTTTCCGCCGCTCGTCGCGAACGCCCCGCACAGCGTGCGCTGGCTCTCGGCGAGCACGTTGATGGCGAGTGTGCCGACCTCACGGATCTTGGGCCAGGTCGTCGAGGTGCGAGCCGGGCAGAACGACACCAGCGGTGGTTCCAGCGACACCGACGTGAAGGACTGGCACGCGAAACCCAGTGGCTCGTCACCGTCGAGGGCGGTGATCACGGTGACCCCCGTGCAGAAGTTACCCATCACATCGCGCATCGTGCGTGGATCCAGCACTGCATGTTCCGCGGTCATACTCAGCTCCGTTTCCGAGATCGTCGTTCCTCCAGTGTCCGGTACTCGATCGACACGCGTGGATGGGGCTCCCGATCAGTGGTCGGACACGGCGTAAAATACCGGCCTCTCGCTCAACGGGAAACTGTATCCGTGCGGGGATCGGGTCGTCGTAGCGTCGCGCACATGTCAACAACCGAGAGCATCCCGTCTGCGGATACTGTCCGCGCCACCATCGCCGGATACATGGCCGCGTTGGAGTCGGGCGTGTCGGCGACGATCGCCGCACTGTACGCCGACGATGCGACCCTCGAGGATCCGGTCGGCTCCGGGACGAAGGTGGGCAGCGAGGCCATCGCGCAGCACTACAGCGCGCTCGACGGCACCCGACAGAAGGCCGAGTTGCTGACCTTGAAGATCAGCGGGGCGAGCGCAGCCTTCCACTTCCGTGTCACCACCCCGATGGGCGACAAGGTCTACGAGGCCGAACCGATCGATGTGATGACCGTCGACGAGTCCGGTCGCATCACCTCGATGCGTGCCTATTGGTCGCCTGAGGACATGAAGGTGCTGTGATGCCTGAAACCGAGTTGACGCTCACGGCGGCCGAGCAGGCGATGGCGATCGAGGAGATCAAGCGGGTGTTCGCCGCTCGGCTCCGGGTGATGGACAACAAGCAGTGGGAGCTCTACCCCACCCTGCACACCGAGGACGTCGTCAGTGAGACGTTCCGCCTCGAAGGCGGCGACCACAGTCACCTGCCGCCCGCGGAGCGTCCCGGCGCAGTCGTGGGCCGCGAGCCGCTCAAGAACATGATCCAGCAGTTCCTCGACGGCGAGATCACCGTGACCTCGGCCCACCACGGCCACAACCCCGAGATCACGCTCACCTCCGACACCACCGCGACCGGCATCTGGGCGATGGAGGACGTGCTGTGGTGGACCAACGGCGACGTGGAGGAGCACCTGCACGGCTGGGGTCACTACCACGAGGAATACCGCAGGGTGGACGGGACGTGGCTGATCAGCTATCGCAACCTCACGCGTCTTCGCGTCGATCACACACCGGCGTTCTATTCGTATCGAGGGAGATGACCGCCACTGTTGTCGGCGGCGAAACGGGGGCAGGGCAGTGCGCTGCACTGCCCGCGCGGACCGAGGAGTTCGGGATCGAATATCGGCGCGAGTGTTGCGCTGTGGGGCATCCCGGTGGTCGGGATCATCCGTTCCGATGGTGAAGTGGCTGGCCTAGCGTCTTCCAACACGTTGTGACACTCAGGTACAAGGAGAATTCTCGATGGTGAAACGCGCCGTACCGCCCCTGACTCCCGCCCGCGACACCACCGTCGACCTGCTCGTGATCGGCGCGGGCACGGGCATGGCTGCGGCCCTGGCGGCGAACGAGCGTGGCCTGTCGTCGCTCATCGTGGAAAAGACCGAGTACGTGGGTGGCTCCACGGCCCGATCGGGCGGTGCGTTCTGGATGCCCGCCAACCCGGTCCTGAAGCAAGCACGCACCGGCGACACGGAAGAGCGCGGTCGCACCTACGTGCGCTCGGTGGTCGACGGCACCGCGCCGGTCGAGCGCGGCGACGCATTCGTCGACAACGGCGCCGAGACTGTCGCGATGCTGCAGCGCACCACGCCGATGAAGTTCTTCTGGGCCGAGGGCTACTCGGACTACCATCCGGAGCGTCCCGGTGGTGCTGCGGTCGGCCGCACCTGCGAGTGCAAGCCCTTCGATCTCTCCCAGCTGGGTGCGGAACGGGGCCGTTTGCGTCCCGGCCTGATGGAGGCGGGCCTGCCGATGCCCACTACGGGCGCCGATTACAAGTGGATGAACCTGATGACGAGGATGCCCGTCAAGGGCTTCTCGCGGATCTTCCGGCGCCTCGCGCAGGGTGTTGCCGGACTCGCCCTCAAACGTGAATACGTGGCCGGCGGGCAGGCCATCGCGGCGGGGCTGTTCGCGGGTGTGCTGAACGCGAACATTCCGGTGTGGACCGAGACGTCGCTGGTGCGGCTCGTCAAGGACGGCGAACGCGTCACCGGTGCGGTTCTCGAGCAGAACGGCCGTGAGGTGACGGTGACCGCACGCCGCGGTGTCGTCCTCGCGGCAGGCGGCTTCGATCACGACATGGAGTGGCGTCACAAGTTCCAGTCGGAGTCGCTCGTCGCGGGCGAGAGCCTCGGCGCCGAAGGCAACACCGGCGACGCCATCAAGGTCGCGCAGGGGATCGGCGCCGATGTCGACCTCATGGACCAGGCGTGGTGGTTCCCGGCTGTCGCCCCGGCCAAGCCGGGCAGGCCGCCGCTGGTGATGCTCGCGGAGCGTTCGCTTCCGGGGTCGTTCATCGTCGATCAGACCGGTCGCCGCTTCACCAACGAGTCGTCGGACTACATGTCCTTCGGCCAGTTGGTTCTCGAGCGGGAGCGCGCGGGAGATCCGATCGAGTCGATGTGGATCGTGTTCGACCAGAAGTACCGCAACAGCTACGTATTCGCGGCGGGACTGATGCCGCGCCAGCCGATTCCGGGTTCGTGGTTCAAGGCCGGTATCGCGCACAGTGGTGCGTCGGCGGCCGAGCTTGCAGAATCGATGGGCGTACCCGTCGACGCGTTCACCGAGCAGTTCCGCCGGTTCAACGATGACGCGGCAGCAGGCACGGACGCAGAGTTCTCCCGCGGCGGGAGCGCTTACGATCGCTACTACGGTGATCCGACGATCGAGCCCAACCCGAACCTGCGACCGCTCGACCAGGGCCCGTACTTCGCTGTGAAGATGACACTCAGCGACCTCGGCACCTGCGGTGGTCTGCGCGCCGACGAGCGCGGCCGTGTGCTGCGCGAGGACGGCGACGCGATCGACGGCCTGTATGCGATCGGCAACACCGCCGCCAACGCGTTCGGAAACCGTTACCCGGGTGCAGGTGCCACCATCGGCCAAGGACTCGTGTACGGCTACATCGCGGCACACGACGCCGCCGACTCGAAGGTCGCTCGCTGACAGTGCTGGGCATGGACCGGGTCGCCATCGCGGACAGTCTGTTCGCGTTGGCGACCTGTCTCGATGAGAAGGACTGGGTGACGTTCGCTGCGTCGCTCACAGACGACACGAAGTCGTACGGTGTTGTCGGTGTTGCGGAAACTGTTGCACGCGTCCGGTATTGCCTCGACGCGTGCGGTCTCACCCAGCACTTGATCGGCAACGTCCGGATCGAGCAGGACGGAAGCGACGTCGCGGTACGCAGTAGTTTCCGGGCGTTCCACACCGGGATCGGCGACCTCACCGGTGCCACCTACGAATGCATGGGTGACTACGACGACCGGTGGCGTCGCACTGCTGACGGGTGGCGGCTCGCTGCGCGCACCGTCCGAATCCGCGGCGAACTCGGCGATCGTAGCGTGATCGGCCTGTAGCCGATCACGCCGCGACCGAAAGATCAGTACGGGTCGAAGCGGATGTTCTCGATGGGAGTACCCGACTCGGTGAGCCGCTGCACCGTCGTCTGCACCATGGCGCCGGGTCCGCAGACGAGCACCTGGTGATCGCCGAATGCCCCGTATGACGTGACAATCTCGTCGAGGCTGCCCTCGAGCAGCTCGTCGGGATCGGCGCCGATATCGCCGATGCGGGAGAGGATCCGCTGGTGCCACGGGTCGGGTACCGACGGGTCTTCGACGGACTCGACGACGGGGACCACGGTCAGCCACGGCAGCGCCTCACTGATGAGTGAGAGCATGTCGGCGGCGTACAGATCGCGGGGCGATCGCGCGCCGACGAACAGGAACGTGCGAGGAGGATTCTCGCGGCGGGCTGCGTCGAGGATCAATGCACGCATCGGCGCCAGGCCGGTTCCTGCGGCGATCATGATGGCGATGCGTCCGGTGTCGTCGAGGTGGAGATCCCCGCCGCGAGGTGAGGTGATGCTCCATACGTCGCCCGGTTGGGTGTCGGAGACGATGGCGCCGCTGACCCAGCCGCCGGGGACGGTACGGACGTGGAATTCGAGCTTGCCGTCCATCGATGGTGGCAGCGCGGGGGACAGGCGTCGCGGCAGATTCGGGCGTTGGGGAACCGTCACGTCGACGTACTGGCCCGCACGGAACGGCACCATGCTGTCGGTGCATTCGAGTCGGATGACGGCGAGGTCGTGTCGGAGGCGGTGGTGCTCGACGACGGTCGCCGACACGGCGATCTCGGTTTCGGGCGCTGGCGACGTGGCCGACTGCATGTGGGAATCCTCTTGGGTGGTGGGCGCGCGGTGGTGCGGAGGGCTCGGTGCTGCCATGAACTCTAGGCGAGAATTCGGACCGGTGACAGAATGGAACATGTTTCAGTTTTTGGCCTCGAGCGGTTATCGTGACGGGCAGCATGTGATGGTCGCCATAACGACCTCTCGGCCATCGCACCGACGCCGCCACCATGATCGGAAGGATGCCGATGGCTGAGAAGTCCGTAGAGTCCGGGGAATACGCCGACCTGCATCGACCCGTCTACAACCCGGATCTGCTCATCACCGCGCTCGACCGCAGCGCCGACCGCCCCGCATTGCACCTGGGCGACGTAGTCCTGACGGGCGCGGAGATGCGCGCGGCCATCAGTCGCTACCAGCAGGCCCTCGCGTCGGTCGGAGTCGGGAAGGGCTCGTCGGTCGCAGTGTTGTCGAAGAACCGTCCCGAAGTTCTCATCAACATGGGCGCGACCATGATCGCCGGGTGCCGTAACAGCGCCCTCAATCCCATGGGATCACTCGACGACCACCTCTACATCACCGCCGATGCCGAGATCGAGACCCTCGTCTTCGATCCCGTGCACTTCGAGGAGCGCGCTGCGGAACTGAAAGCGCAGGTGCCGACGCTGAAAAATCTGTTCTCGCTCGGCCCCTCGAAGATCGCCACCGACATCCTCGCCCTCGCCGACACCTTCACCGAGCAGCGACTCGTCGCGGCGCATGTCGACGCCGAGGACACCTCGTCGATGGTCTACACCGGTGGTACCACCGGAAAGCCCAAGGGTGTGATGGGCTCGTTCCGATCCGGTGTCGCGCTTCCGCAGATCCAGATGTCGGAGTGGCAGTGGCCGGACCAACCTCGCTTCCTGATCTGCACGCCTCTCTCCCACGCGGGAGCCGCGTTCTTCATCCCCACGCTGCTGCGTGGCGGTTGCCTCTACGTATTGCCGTACTTCGAACCGGGCCTCGTCCTCGAGACGATCGAGAAGCACCGCATCGACGCCACCATGCTCGTCCCGACGATGATCTACATGCTGCTCGACCACCCGGACTTCGACACACGCGATCTGTCCAGCTTGCAGACCCTCTTCTACGGGGCCTCCGCGATGTCGCCTGCACGGCTGCGTGAAGGCATCGAGCGTCTCGGGCAGGTGTTCTTCCAGTTCTACGGTCAGTCGGAATGCGGCATGACCATCGCGGTGCTACGGAAAGAAGAGCACCTCGCCGACGATCCCGGCCGGCTCGCGTCGTGTGGCCGGCCGGTCCCGTGGCTCGATGTCCGCCTGCTCGACGACGACCTCCGGGAGGTGCCGCAGGGCGAACTCGGAGAGATCTGTGTGCGCGGCCCTCTCGTGATGAAGGGCTACTGGAACAAGCCCGACGAGACGGCCGAGGCGCTGCGCGGAGGATGGCTGCACACCGGCGACGTCGCGCGCGCCGACAAGCACGGATTCCTCACCATCGTCGACCGCAAGAAAGACATGATCGTCACGGGCGGCTTCAATGTGTTTCCCCGCGAGATCGAGGACGTCATCTCGGCACACCCTGCTGTCGCGTCGGTCGCGGTTGTCGGTGTCCCCGATCAGAAGTGGGGCGAAGCCGTGAAGGCGTGTGTCGTGCTGCGCGACGGGCAGGATGTTCCGGCCGACGAACTGATCGAGAAGGTGCGCGCAGCGAAGGGATCGGTGCATGCTCCGAAGTCGGTGGATTTTCTCGACGCCCTGCCTCTGACACCGCTCGGCAAGCTCGACAAGAAGACGCTGCGCGCGTCGTATCGGTAGTTTGCGCACGAAAGGTTGTGCGAGGAAATGACTTTCCCGGTGCGACGAGGTGAGATCGGTCACGTGGCAAGCGGAGTTCGTCGACTCGAGTGACCATTGTTTCCGGTGGCCGGGGATCTCGAATCGCCGAATCACCGTTGTGCATCGACCAGCGATGCACGGCATCAACCATCGGAGGGGGAATTGAAATGGGTTCGATCGCATCGCTGCTCACCGACGTGCTCGTGGGCGTCATCCTGGAACTGATCTCGTCGGGATCCGCCCAGTAGGTTCTGCACGGGAGTGTTCGATCCGGCCTTGTGATGGAAGTTTCCCCATCTCGCACGGGTTTCCTCGGGTCGTGAACCAACGGAAAGTCGCACGACGGGGGGAAGGTTGCGGACGGCCCGGGGTTTCGCCCGATATGCCCGATCTATCGAGGGCGGCTGTCGCCTGACATACTGCCTCGCATGGCGAACGGGGACCCCCAGCGGGTGGAAGTGCGAGTGCCGGTGGAGAGCGCGGACGAGGCTCTCTTCGGATCGGCGTTCAGTGGAGAAGGCGCACTGCGGCCGGTGGAGCCGGTGCCGCCGATCTGCTCGCGACACGGAGACCCGGAATCCGACCGCGTGCGGGTGACGATCAAGTCGGATCGGTCGCAGCCGGACAGTAGTGACAGCCGCCTGGGATCCGCACTTGCCGCGGCCTACACGGTGCAGGTGGCGGCAGTGGATTGGCCTGTCTGTGCACGATGTGTCACCGCACGTCTGCGCTGGCAGATCGCTGCCGCCGCACTCTTCACCGCGCTTGCGGTGCTGTTCTTGGGATTGGTCTTCGCGCTGCTGCAGGGCGCGCCTCGTCCCTACGGGTTCGCGCTACTCGGGGTGTTCGGGGTGTCTTTCATCCCCCTCTACGTCGCGCTGCGGATGATCGAGCACCGGCGAGCCGGCGTAGGAGTGACTCTTGCAGAAGATGGTTCGGCGCTCGTGGTGCGCGACGCGCACCCGGACTTCGCGCGCGCTGTCAGCCCGCGGGCGTGACCTAGAGCGGGTCGAAGCTGATGTTCTGCCGGGGCGTGCCCCCGGCAGACAAGGCGTACAGCGTCGTGCGGATCATCGACGGCGACCCTGCGATCTGGATCTGGTGATCGGACCACGATCCGAAACTTGCGACGACCTTGCCCAGCTTCCCCTGAATCGGCTCCTGCAGACCCCGCGGTGTCTCGCGTACGGGGACCGGATGCCAGTACGGGTTCTCCAGTTCCTCGGTGACGGGGGTGATCGTGAGCCACGGGTTGGTCATGGCGATGTGCCACAACGTTTCCAGATCGTAGAGATCACACGGGTAGTTCCCGCCGTAGAACAAGTGGGTGCGCGGATTCGTGCCGCGCATCGCCATCTCCATGATCTGGGCGCGGAGCGGCGCGAGGCCGGTGCCCGACGCGATCATGAGCACGTCCTGGCCGCTGTCACGGTCGACCTGCAGGCCTCCGAGCGGTGGGCCGATCGTCCAACGATCACCCACCGAGACCTCGCTGACGAGACCCCCGCTGACCCATCCCGTCGAGACGCGTCGGACGTGGAATTCGATCTGCCCCTGGGGATTCGGAGGGATCGCTGCGGACAGGTACCGCCACATCTGGGGGCGTTGCGGAATCTGGACACTCATGTACTGGCCCGCGTGGTACGGGATGGGGGTGTCGGTTTCGAGCCGGATGATCGCGAGGTCGGCGAGAACTCGTTCGTGGCCGACGACAGTGGCGCCCCATGCTGCGGGCAGATCGTCCTCGGCAGCGGCGACAGCCATCGTCTCGGTGAAGTGCGCGATGACTTCGGCCCACGTGCGTTCGAGAGCTGCGGTCCACAGGATCAGCGGCGTGCATTCGCGCACCGCGGTGAGCAGTGCGTGGCCGGCGGCGCGGAAGTGTTCGGGTCGGACTCCGTACTTGCGGTGATCACGGGCCAGTTGGCCGAGGAAAGCGTCCAGGCCGTACACATCGGTGAGTTTGTTGACCGCCCATCCGACTGCGGTCGTGAACCGCTGCCGCATGTTCTCCATGCCGGCGGGGAACAGTTCGCGCGTCCCTGACGTCTCGCTCCAGAGTGCGGTGTAGAATGCCGTGGCGAACCGCTCGGGCCCCGTCGGGGTTGCGGTGATCGATGCGAAGCTGAGTTGCACTCGGGCGATGGCGAACGCCTCCACGCCATCCTCCCACGTACTGCGCCAATTCGGACGCCGCCACTGTAGTCGTTTCCTCGTGGGTCGGCCACATGCGCATTCCGGGCATGTGGCCGGACGCCATAATTGTGATGTGAATCACTCTCTTGGTGAAAGTTGAGTGGAACAAACTCAACTTTGGGGTCGTTGAATCGATCGAGTGCCCGCGGACCCGAGTCTGCGGGTACAGAATTGATACAGACTCACTCGAGAACGGAAGGAGCCCGTAGTGGACTCGTTCAACCCCACGACGAAAACCCAGGCGGCGTTGACGGCGGCACTGCAGTCGGCATCCGCTGCGGGCAACCCGGACATCCGGCCCGCTCACCTGCTCGTCGCGCTGCTCGACCAGACCGACGGAATCGCAGGCCCGCTACTCAAAGCGGTCGGCGTCGACCCAGCCCAGATCAGGGGCGAGGCCCACGACCTCGTCGACAAACTGCCCACCGCGACCGGCGCGACCACCACACCGCAACTCGGCCGCGAAGCGATCGCTGCGCTGTCCGTCGCGCAGAAACTCGCCACCGAACTCACCGACGAATTCGTCTCCACCGAGCACGTTCTCGTCGGCCTCGCGAGCGGCGACTCCGACATCGCCCGGCTCCTCACAGGCAAGGGCGCGACCCCGGAGGCATTGCGCGACGCGTTCACGACGGTGCGCGGCACCGGACGCGTCACCAGCGCCGACCCGGAAGGAACCTTCCAGGCTCTCGAGAAGTACTCGACCGACCTGACCGCGCGTGCCCGCGAAGGCAAGCTCGATCCGGTCATCGGTCGCGACAACGAGATCCGTCGTGTCGTTCAGGTCCTGTCGCGTCGTACCAAGAACAACCCCGTGCTCATCGGTGAACCAGGCGTAGGCAAGACCGCCATCGTCGAAGGCCTCGCCCAGCGTGTCGTCGCGGGCGATGTTCCCGAGTCGCTCCGCGGCAAGACCGTCATCTCGCTCGATCTCGGTTCGATGGTCGCGGGCGCAAAGTACCGCGGGGAGTTCGAGGAACGACTCAAGGCAGTACTCGACGAAATCAAGGAATCCGCCGGGCAGATCATCACGTTCATCGACGAACTGCACACCATCGTCGGCGCAGGCGCGACCGGCGAGTCCGCAATGGACGCAGGCAACATGATCAAGCCCATGCTCGCGCGCGGTGAACTCCGACTGGTCGGAGCCACCACTCTCGACGAGTACCGCAAGTACATCGAGAAGGATGCCGCCCTCGAACGCCGCTTCCAGCAGGTCCTCGTCGGTGAGCCGAGCGTCGAGGACACTGTCGGTATCCTGCGCGGACTCAAGGAGCGCTACGAGGTGCACCACGGTGTGCGCATCACCGACTCCGCGCTGGTGTCCGCCGCGACCCTGTCCGACCGCTACATCACGTCGCGGTTCCTCCCCGACAAGGCCATCGACCTCGTCGACGAGGCGGCGTCGCGGCTGCGGATGGAGATCGACTCGCGTCCCGAGGAAATCGACACCGTCGAACGTATCGTCCGTCGCCTCGAGATCGAGGAGATGGCGTTGCAGAAGGAAACCGACGCTGCGTCGAAGGAACGACTCGACAAGCTGCGCGGTGAACTCGCCGACGAACGCGAGAAGCTCAATCAGCTCACCGCGCGCTGGCAGAACGAGAAGACCGCCATCGACTCCGTCCGTGAGGTCAAGGAACAACTCGAAGCGCTACGCGGTGAAGAGGAACGCGCCGAACGCGACGGCGACCTCGGCAAGGCCGCCGAGCTGCGCTACGGCCGCATCCCCGAACTGGAGAAGAAGCTCGAGTCCGCAGCGCAGGCATCGGGGGCGGCGTCCGACGGCGATGTGATGCTCAAGGAGGAAGTCGGCCCGGACGACGTCGCAGAGGTCGTCGCTGCATGGACCGGCATCCCCGCCGGCCGCATGCTCGAAGGCGAGACCGAGAAGCTTCTGCGGATGGAAGACGAGATCGGCCACCGCGTGGTCGGTCAGGCCGAGGCCGTGCAGGCCGTCTCGGATGCGGTCCGCCGCGCAAGGGCCGGTGTCGCCGACCCGAACCGTCCCACCGGATCGTTCCTGTTCCTCGGACCCACCGGCGTCGGCAAGACCGAGCTGGCCAAGGCCCTCGCAGACTTCTTGTTCGACGACGAACGCGCCATGGTGCGGATCGACATGTCGGAGTACAGCGAGAAGCACAGCGTTGCGCGTCTGGTAGGCGCACCTCCCGGCTATGTCGGCTACGACGCGGGCGGTCAGCTCACCGAAGCTGTGCGTCGTCGTCCGTACACGGTGGTGCTGTTCGACGAGGTCGAGAAGGCACACCCCGACGTATTCGACACGCTGTTGCAGGTGCTCGACGACGGGCGCCTGACCGACGGTCAGGGCCGCACGGTCGACTTCCGTAACACCATCCTGATCCTCACCTCGAACCTCGGTGCGGGTGGGGACAAGGACCAGGTGATGGCGGCGGTGCGGATGGCGTTCAAGCCGGAGTTCATCAACCGGCTCGACGACGTCGTGATCTTCGATCCGCTGTCGGAAGAGCAGCTCGAGAAGATCGTCGACATCCAGATCGACCAGTTGGCGAAGCGCCTCGAGGCACGCCGGCTCACGCTCGACGTCGACGGAGCGGCACGGATGTGGCTCGCGGTCCGCGGCTACGATCCGCAGTACGGTGCGCGTCCGCTGCGCCGGCTCATCCAGCAGGCGATCGGCGACCAGCTCGCCAAGAAGCTGCTGGCGGGGGAGGTCCGCGACGGCGACACCGTGAAGGTCGGCGTCACCGACAACGCCGACGGTCTGGTTCTCGGCGTCTGACACCAGTGCGGGGACGGTCCCGGTGGCAACAGCCACCGGGACCGTCCCCGTATCGGTACCTTGGGAAATGCCATGACGAATCCGAACGATCCGCGCACACCGCAGGAACGTGCCTATCCGCACGACGAGCCGGGTGACGACGAGACGCGCGTACTGCACACCGACGACCCGACCGAGGCGTATGGGCAACCGGTGACACACCCGACCCTGGTGTATCCGCAGTACGACCCGCGCTTCGATTCGGCGGCGCCCCCACCGAACCCCACTCAGCAGCTCGGTGCACCGCTGGGGCAGTACGCGCAGGGCGGGCCACCGACCGCGCAGTATCCGACGGCCCAGTACCCGACAGCCGACTTCTCACAGACGCAGTATGTGCAGGGGCAACACCCACAGGCCGGTCACCCCGGCGGTGGATATCAACCGCCCGGCGCACCCCCGCCCGGATACGGGCCGCAGGCCGAGCCCGAGAAGTCCCCTCGCGGTCCGCGCTGGGGGCTGGTGGCTCTCGCCGCAGTTGTCCTCATCGTGCTCGGGGGGATCGTCGGCTTCCTCCTGAGCGGAGGCGACGACGAGCCCGACACCGTCGCCACCGGCCCGACCACGACCCGAACGATGCCACCCGCACCGACGACGACACCGCCACCGGCCACCGAGCCGGACGGAGCGCCGGCGCTACCGCTGGATCAGCTTCCCGGCGGACTCGGTGAAGCCCTCGGGACCACCGGCGCCGTCGTGGGCTCGATCACGGCCAACGACGGCACGAGCATCACTCTCAGCGGTATCGGCGGGTCGCTCACCACGGTGTTGTTCACGCCGGAAACCCAGATCATCACGTTGAGGGGGTCATCTCCGGAGGCGCTCGAGATCGGCGCGACGGTGGTCGCGACAGGCAGTCCCGTAGAGAACGGACAGATGACGGCCGAGACCGTCATCAGCGCGTCGCTCCCGTCGTTCGGCAGCCCGGGCAACTGAAGACGCTAGGCTGATCGCGATGACATTCATGTGGTTCGGTCTGGCGGCGATCGCGCTTCTCGGCGCGCTCGCGCTCCTGTACGTCGACCGCACGCGGAGGGAACAGTCCGGGCGTGTGCGGGAGATCTGGGCGCGTGCCCAGGGGTACAAGTACACCGACTCCGACGAGCGGCTGCCTTCCAACTGGCATCGCGCGGCGTTGGCCAAGCAGGAGTACCTGGGCGCGATAGACGTCGTGCGCGGGGTGCGCCGGGGTGAAGATTTCATCCTGTTCGACATCGAGGAAACCGCCACCATCGTCGCGGTACGCCGCAAGGTCGGTTCCGACGTCGACATCGATCTGCGGCTCAAGTCGACGCCACCGCCCAAGGATTCCGACATGAATCTGCTCGGGTCGATCGGCCCGCGTATCGTGTTCTCCACCGACCTCGAGATCGCCCGTCGCGTGTGCGACCAGCGAATGGTTTCGTTCACCCAGGCGATCCCGGAGCACGTCCAGATGTTGTGGAGTGAGGGTCCGTGGACCCTCGGCTCGATCCCGGTCGGAAGCAACGGGCGCGAATGGGATGCGGCGATCGAGACCGTGGCGCGCCTGTCGGGCATCTTGCATGTTCTCCCGCCCGTGGTCGACCCCGATGATGTCGATCGCACCTTCCATGACCCGGGGCGCCCCTCCGCGCAACGCTAGTCCCCGCTCGTCAGGTCACGGTACGGACACGCCCCGGATGACACGCCGGATCCTTCGTCGTGCGAACTGATCGGGGTCTGTACATTTCACGCCGTGACACCTGTGGCTCTGGTGATAGTTGTGGCAGTGGTGGCCGTTGTGCTGCTCTGGATACGGCTGGGGATGCGCCGGTTGCGGACGCTTCGCACCCGACGCCGAGACGGCCTGAATCTGCTCCTGAACGAACTCGACGATCGCTACGACCTGATTCCCGCGCTTATCGCGGCATCAGCGGGCGCCGGCGTCGAACGCAGCCGCATCAGCCCGGTGGTGGGAGCACGCTCCCTCGCCATCGCGATGCGCGATCAACGCCTCGATCTTCCCGAACGTGCGGCCACCGAGAACGCGCTCTCGGCCGCGTTGCACGAACTCATCGGAGTCCTCGACGGTGTCAACCACTGGCCGTTCATCCGGGTCGCCCGCGAACTGCACACTCGCGAGCAGCGCATTGCAGGGGCAGTCCGTGTCCACAACGATCTCGCGAACAAGCTCAACTCCCAGGTGTCGAGCTTCCCGACATCGCTTTACGCGACGCTGGCCGGCGTGCGACCGGTCGCAGTCTTCGAGGTACCGGCCGGTCTGGTAACCGATACTTCGACCGAGGTTCCGGTGCCCGAGGAGCGGCCCGACATGCGGCAGTCCACCACTGTCGAAAGCGACGACAAGGACTCGGGGACCGTCGCCGCCTGAGGACGCACCGACAGCGACTAGGCTCGTTCGCGCCGGTTCCGCCACCGGCGGTGGACGAGACGACGGTGAGGAAGTGCAAATGAGCGACCGCGACGAACTGAGTGCACTGGTACGTGAGCTGGCAGTGGTGCACGGCAAGGTGACGTTGTCGTCGGGCAAGGAAGCCGACTACTACGTCGATCTGCGTCGGGCGACCCTGCATCATCGTGCAGCTCCGCTCATCGGCTCACTTCTGCGCGACCTCGTCTCCGACTGGGATTTCGACGCGGTCGGAGGGCTCACCATGGGCGCCGACCCGGTCGCGATGGCCGTCATGCACGCGCCCGGACGTCCCATCGACGCGTTCGTCGTCCGTAAAGCAGCCAAGGCGCACGGCATGCAGCGTCAGATCGAAGGTCCCGACGTCGTGGGCAAGCGAGTGCTCGTCGTCGAGGACACGACCACCACCGGGAACTCGCCGCTCACCGCAGTCAAGGCACTGCGCGACGCGGGCGCGATCGTCGTGGGTGTGGCAACGGTCGTCGACCGCGCCACCGGAGCCGACGAGGTCATCGCGGCGGAAGGCGTCGAATACCGGTCGTTGCTCGGCCTCTCCGACCTGGGCCTCGACAACTCCTGACACCGTGAACCAACGGATGCGGCAGACCGTCACGCACCTTGCGGACGGTCGCGAACTGATCTTCTTCGACGACACCGAACCGTATGTCGGGGGATCGGTCACCCGTGCCGCGCACGACCGTCGCGAACTCCCGACGGTCGTGGCGGCGTCGGAGGTCCGCATCGACCCACTCACCGGAGACCCGGTGACCTTCGCCGCGCACCGCATGGAACGCACATTCCTGCCCTCCGTCGCGGATTGCCCACTCTGCCCGACCCGCCCGGGCGCCTCCACCGAAATTCCTGCGGACAACTACGACGTCGCAGTCTTCGAGAACCGTTTCCCCGCGTTCTCCTCGGGCGATGGCCCGGCGGGCGGCCGCTGCGAAGTGGTCGCCTTCACCGCAGACCACGATGCCCGCTTCGCGGACCTGACCGCGACACGGGCCCGCACCGTCATCGACGTCCTCGCGTCGCGCACGGCGACGTTGTCGTCGCTGCCGGGGGTGGCCCAGGTGTTCTGCTTCGAGAACCGCGGCGTCGAAATCGGTGTGACACTGGAACATCCGCACGGTCAGATCTACGCCTACCCGTTTCTCCCGCCGCGCACGCGGACGCTGCTCGCCCGCGCCCGCGACCACCACGAACGAACCGGCAGGTTGCTCCAGCGCGACATCCTCGACACCGAACGACGCGCCGCGACCCGCATCGTGTGGTCGGGCGAATGGTGGACCGCGTACGTTCCCGAGGCGGCGCGATGGCCGATCGAGGTACACCTCGCGCCGCATCGCGACGTCCCCGATCTCACCGCACTCGTCGACGCCGAACGCGACGAACTCGCACTGGCCTACCGCGATCTGCTCGGGCGCATCGACCGGTTCTTCGACGGTCTCGACCGCGTTCCGTACATCGCGGCATGGCATCAGGCGCCTGCCGGGGACGGACGCGAGTACGGGCGGTTGTTCTGCCAGATCTTCTCGCTGCGTCGTGCACGCGACAAGCTCAAGTACCTGGCAGCTTCGGAATCGGCCATGGGCGCGTGGATCAGCGACACGACCCCCGAACTCATCGCCGAACGACTGCGTGCGCTCGCACCGTGATGTCGCCCCATGGAGCGGTGTGCGACGAGGCGGCGCGTACGTTCGCGACGGAGTTCGTCGGCGACCCGGACGGCATCTGGTGTGCGCCCGGTCGCGTGAACCTGATCGGTGAGCACGTCGACTACGCCGGCGGATTGTGCCTCCCGATGGCTATTCCCCAGGTCACGGCCGCTGCGGTGCGCCGTCGCGCCGATGGACGGCTGCGCCTGTACAGTCCCGGGTTCGCCGTCGTGGACGTGGAGCACGGCGACCGCGTCGACGGATGGGGTGCGTACGTCGCCGGTGTGATCCGGTCACTCGATCCACCCGGTTTCCACGGGGCGGACATCGCGATCGCGTCGGAAGTCCCAGTGGGGGCGGGCCTGTCGTCGTCCGCTGCGCTCGAGGGGGCTGTGGCGCTGGCGCTTGCCGACCTGTGCGGACTTCCCGTAGACGACGACGGACGCGATGCCCTCGCGCGTGCGTGTGTACGTGCGGAGAACGACTATGTGGGGGCGCCGACCGGCGGCATGGATCAGCAGATCGCGCTGAGAGGCAGGGCGGGCCACGCGTTGCTCCTCGACTGCACCGACGGGCACGTCGAACACATCCCCGTCGACACCGCTGCTGCAGGCCTCACGGTGCTGGTCGTCGATACCGGGACGGGGCACCGCCTGGTCGACGGTCAGTACGGTTCACGGCGAGCCGCCGTCGAGGAAGCGGCCGGATTGCTGGGTAGGCCACTGCGCGAAGTGGAATCCGTATCTGCACTCGATGACGCGATGTTGCAGCGCCGCGCGCGACACGTGGTCACCGAGATCGCACGTGTCCGTACCGCCGCGGATGCACTGCGCTCCGGTCGCGTACGCGATCTCGGCCCTCTGTTCGACGCGTCGCATCGGTCTCTGCGCGACGATTTCGAGGTCAGCTGCGCCGAACTCGACAGCGCCGTCGACGCTGCGACTGCGGCAGGTGCGCTCGGCGCGCGTATGGTAGGGGGAGGCTTCGGGGGATCGGCAATTGCGTTGTGCGAGAACGACGACGTGCAGAGGATCCAAATGTCGGTGACCGCGGCGGCCGCGGCCCGGGGTTTTCCGTCGCCGGTGTTCCTGCGCGCCACACCGTCCGATGGTGCGCGCCGCTGTTGATGCGCAACCCGGGTACTGTGCGCGCATGGGCTGGTTCACTCGGAACAGATGGGGCATCGAGCACGCCGTGTTCGTGGCCGCGAGCGCGGCGACGGTGGTCGGCGGAGTGCTGGGCAATGAAGCGGTGCAGAAAGCTGCAAAGCCGCTGATTGCGCCGTCGCTGGCCGTCCGGGTGCTGCGGCGCTCTCGCGATCTTGACCGCGCCGACACCGCGTTGCTCCTCGCAGGTCTCACTGCCGCGACCGTGGGCGACGTGTTCATGATCGACCCCGACGACGACAGCCGGATCCTGCGCGGTGCAGGCTCTTTCGCGGTGATGCAGACGTCGTACTCGACGGTGCTCGCCCGGCACGGTGCTCGCCCGACCCGCACCGCGGTGCTACAGCGTGTGCCCGCGGTGCTGGGAGCCGCCGGCCTGCTCGGATGGCGGAGTCGCTCGGTGGCAGTGCCGCTCACCGCGTACGGCACCGTGCTTGCGACCACCGCGACACTTGCTGCCGACCCATCCCTCGCGCCCGGTGCGAAGACCTCCGGCGGGCTCGTGTTTCCGAGCGCCGACCGGCGCAGTTGGCTCGGGCTCGGCGGGCTGGTCTTCACCTTGTCCGACGGCACCATCGTCGAGCGGCGGACCCTGCTGAGAGGGAAGTCCGCGCGGGCGGCGGCGGAAGGTTTCGTACTCGCCACCTACGCGGGTGCGCAGTTGCTCCTGATCGAGGGGATGCTCGCGCTCGCCCGACGCAGGTGACCAGTCAGGGGAAGATCAGGATCCTGGTGCGGTCGTCGGGGTCGACGAGCACCGAGACCACCCGGCCGGCCGTCAGCCGCGGCAGGTCGCGGTGTTCGGCCTCGAACACCACCTTGCCGCTGTACGGCTCGGATCCGGGCACCATCAGATCCAAATCCAGCTCGGTTCGCTGCACATGGCCGATCACAGAGCCGAGTGGGGTGGCTGAGCGGATCGTCGCCCAGCCTTCGAGGCCGTCGCGTTCGATCTTCCGGTCTTCGCGGGTGGTGCGATCGGCGATCAACATGCCCGCGCCGAGCACCGCGCCGTACAAGCAGACCAGGAACATCACCTGGAATCCTTCGGTGCCCTCGGCGGAGTTCGGGTAGAAGAGGTTCAGCCAGAGCGAGAGCAGAATCAGGTATCCGGTCGTGATGAATGCGACCGTGCGCAGGATGCGCGTGTGCTTCATGGCTCCTCCGTCTCCCAGACTAGCGCGTGTCTGCGCTCCGACCGCCGATCGATAGAGTGGCACTTTCTGTGTTCGTCGGAGGGAACGGTGTGAAGGTGCGTGTGTCGTCCGCTGCGGTTGTGTTGGGTGCTGTACTTGTGCTGAGCGGGTGCGGGGGATCCGGAGACGAACCGGATGCCGCAGCTCGGGAAACCGCCACCACACCCGCAACCTCGAGCGTGACTGCTGCACCGACCACGACCGAAGCGACCACGACGGAGGCCGTCACGGAAGCGCCGGCCACCGAGCTCCCGCCTGCGGAGACAACGACCGAGCCGGCTCCCGAAGTGCCGCCGACGCTGGAGGCCGTTGCGTTCGAGCAGGGCGAGTCCTACTACTTCACGACCCCCGACGGCGCATTCGCATGCGGCATCGTGCAGCTCCCCGGACGTACCGAAGCCGGTTGTGAAGGCGTCACGGACCCGGTGCCGCCGCAGCCCGAGAGCTGCGTCGTCAACTGGGGCCACGGGATGCGCGTCGTCGACAGCGGTCCCGGTGAATTCCTGTGCTCGGGCGGGCCTGTCTACCTGCCCGTCGAAGGATCTGCGGAGGTCCTGCCCGTGGGATCGCCGCTCTCGCAGCTCGGTTACACGTGCGAGACCACCGAGGCCGACGTGACCTGCACCAACGACAGCACCGGGCACGGATTCACCATGGCATCCGGTTCGAACGAGACGTTCTGACGGTGGCAGTTCACGAAAGACCGGATCAGGAGCAGGACCCGCTCACTGTTGCCGGACCCACCGAGTGGGGGGAACACCCGCACGGTATGGGGCCGTGGACCGACGAGTTCGACACGCTCCCACCCACCGACCCGAAGTACGACCCGGAACTGCTCGAACACGGAGACCGGCGCAACGTCGTCGACGCCTACCGGTACTGGACGCGCGACGCAATCGTCGCTGACATCGACACCCGTAGGCATCCGTTGCATGTGGCGATCGAGAACTTCGCGCACGACGCCAACATCGGCACCGTGGTGCGGACCGCCAACGCGTTCGCGGCCGCCGCTGTCCATATCGTGGGGCGCAGGCGGTGGAACCGCCGCGGGGCGATGGTCACCGATCGCTATCAGCATCTGCACCATCACCCCGACGTCGATGCGCTCATCGACTGGGCCGCCGAGCACGATCTGACCATCGTCGCAGTCGACAACACCCCCGGTTCCGTGCCGCTGGAGACGGCTGTGTTGCCCCGCAACTGCCTGCTGTTGTTCGGGCAGGAAGGCCCGGGCGTGACCGAGCGCGCGCGCGAGGTGGCGACCATGACGGTGTCGATCGCACAGTTCGGTTCGACCCGCTCCATCAATGCCGGTGTCGCGGCAGGAATCGCCATGCACGCCTGGATCGCCCAACACGCCGACCTCGACCGCGCCTGGTAGTCATCCGGCCCGGTAGTAACACCAACTCGGACTGCACGGATGTATGAGCGCGGGCCGTGTGGCCACGCCGCTGTCGTGGGACGAGGATGATTACTGCATGCCAGAAATGTGGACGGGCCGGGCGGACGCAGCCGAAGCTGCCGTGGTGGCCAGGCACGTGCGTCGATTGTGGGGTCTACCCGGCACCGAACTCGGTGTCGTCGGCTGGCCGGCGACGCGGCGCGAGCGCATCTTCGGATCGTGGCATTACTGGTGGCAGGCACACCTGATCGACCTCGCCGTCGATGCAGCAGAGCGGCACGCGAAGGCCGGCGACGGTACCCAGCGCGGCCGGCGCCGAGTCGTGCAGCTGAGCCGCAGCCACCGCATTCGCAACATCACAGGCTGGACCAACAACTATTTCGACGACATGGCCTGGCTCGGTCTGGCTCTCGACCGCGCCGGGCGGCACCTGCGCGTCGACCACGGCGCTGCGATCACTGCCCTCGTCGGTGAACTGTACGACGCGTGGCAACCCGAGCGCGGGGGTGGTATCCCGTGGCGCCGCGGAGACGACTTCTTCAACGCCCCCGCGAACGGTCCGGCAGCGCTGTTACTCGCGCGCTCGGGCAAGCTGGAACGCGCGCAAGAGATGGCCGATTGGATCCACGAGCGTCTCGTCGATCCGGACAGCGGACTCGTCCTCGACGGAATCCGCCACGGTGTGCTCGAACGCGCCGTCTACTCGTACTGCCAAGGCGTGGTGCTCGGAGTCGAAACCGAACTCGCGACCCGATGCGACGATCCGCGTCATCGCGCACGGGTCCATGCCCTCGTTGGTGCTGTCGACGACGAACTCACCGAACGCAGCATCGTCACAGGTGGTGGGGGCGGCGACGGAGGTCTGTTCAACGGCATCCTCGTGCGTTATCTCGCAATGGTCGCGACCACCTTGCCGGTGCAGGACTCCGACGACGTGCGCGCGCGAGCTACAGCGCGTCGCATCGTGCTGGCCTCGGCAGATGCTGCGTGGGAGAACCGCCTGCAGATCGAAGGCCTGCCGCTGTTCGGAAGTGACTGGTCCCGGCCCGCGAAACTGCCGGGTGCGTCGGGCACAGTCGCGCAGTTCGCTGGAGGCACCGTGCGCTCATCATCGATCGCAGAACGCGACCTGTCGGTGCAACTCGGTGGCTGGATGTTGATGGAAGCCGCGAACGCGGTTGTCGCGTCTCCCTGAGCTACGGCTCTCCCTGAACTACGGCGTCATCGCCGAGTGTCGGGGTCCGAACCGAGCGACGGGATCGGCGTGGTCGGTGCCGAGGTCTGTGCCGCAGACCGGGTCGGGATCGGGGTGGTCGGCGTGTGATCGGTGCTGGACAGCGCAGCGGCAGAGTTGTCCTGCCCCGACGCGGTTTCTTCCGCAGAGGCGGTTTCTTCTGCAGTGGTGCCCTCGCCGGCGTTCTTGCGCGACGCGAGGAAACGCTTGCCGACCTCGTTGATGATCGGGAGCACCGACACGAACACGATGAGCAGGAAGATGATGTCGACGTTGTCGGCGATGAACGAGATCTGTCCGAGAAGGTAGCCCAGCAGTGTCACGCCCGCACCCCACACGATGCCGCCGATGACGTTGTAGGTGATGAACACGCGATACGGCATCTTCGCCGCACCCGCGACGAGCGGCGCGTAGGTGCGGACGATAGGAACGAACCGGGCGAGGAAGATCATTGCGGGACCGTGGCGCAGGAAGAACCGGTGGGATTCGTCGAGGTACTTCTTCTTGAACAGCTTCGCGTCGTCGTCCTTGAACAGCTTTGCGCCGCCCTTGGTACCGATGAAGTAGCCCACCTGATCACCGAGGATCGCCGCGATCGGGATCGTCACCATCAGCACCCACAATGGTGCGAAAGGCTCGACCTCCGTCGATTTCGATGCGGCGATCAGGCCCGCGGTGAACAGCAGAGAATCGCCGGGAAGCAGCGGAAACAGCAGACCGGACTCGATGAACACCACCAGCAGGAGCCCGAGGAGCATCCAGGTGCCGAACGAGTTCAGCAGATTCACCGGGTCGAGGAAGCCCGGCAGCAGGGCCAAATTGGTCGCGGATTCCGAGGCTTCAAGCAAATTCACGATGCCCAGAGTACCGGCGCATCAGAGGGTGCTCGAATCGCCGCGGCCTCGGGAGAGCGGCCCGAGTATCTAAACGCCGTGGCTATTGACATACTGCAGGGACGTTAAGAGCACCTGCTTCACCCGAGCGGGTAGCCGAGCCACTCTCACCTGGAGGACAGCCGCTGTGCCTATCGCGACTCCCGAGGTCTACGCCGAGATGATTGCCCGCGCCAAGGAACACTCCTTCGCGTTCCCGGCCATCAACTGCACCTCGTCCGAAACCATCAATGCCGCTATCAAGGGCTTCGCGGACGCCGGTAGCGATGGCATCATCCAGTTCTCGACCGGTGGCGCAGAGTTCGGCTCGGGCCTCGGTGTCAAGGACATGGTGACCGGCGCGGTCGCGCTTGCCGAGTTCGCGCATGTCGTCGCTGAGAAGTACGACGTCACGATCGCTCTGCACACCGACCACTGCCCCAAGGACAAGCTCGACGGCTTCGTCCGCCCGCTCATCGCGATCTCCAAGGAACGCGTCGACGCAGGCAAGAACCCCCTGTTCCAGTCGCACATGTGGGACGGCTCCGCCATCCCGATCGACGAGAACCTCGAGATCGCTCAGCAGCTGCTTGCTGACGCTGTGGCCGCCAAGATCATCCTCGAGATCGAGATCGGCGTGGTCGGCGGCGAAGAGGACGGCGTCGAGAACGCCATCAACGACAAGCTCTACACCACCGTCGAGGACTTCGAGAAGACCGTCGACGCGCTGGGCGCAGGGGAGAAGGGTCAGTACCTCCTCGCCGCGACCTTCGGCAACGTGCACGGCGTATACAAGCCGGGCAACGTCAAGCTCAAGCCGGGCGTTCTCGCCGAAGGACAGCAGGCCGCATCGAAGAAGCTGGGACTCAAGGACGGCTCGAAGCCGTTCGACCTCGTCTTCCACGGCGGTTCGGGCTCGCTGAAGTCGGAGATCGACGAGGCCCTGAGCTACGGCGTCGTGAAGATGAACGTCGACACCGACACCCAGTACGCGTTCACCCGCCCGATCGCGGCACACATGTTCAGCAACTACGACGGTGTGCTCAAGGTCGATGGCGAGGTCGGAAACAAGAAGGTCTACGACCCGCGCAGCTACCTGAAGAAGGCCGAGGCGTCGATGACCGCTCGCGTGGTCGAGGCGTGCAACGACCTCAAGTCCGCGGGACGCTCGGTGTCCGCCAAGTAGGTATCAGGATCGACGAAGGGCGCCGGCTCGAGCCGGCGCCCTTCGTCCTTGCGAGAGTCTGCGCAGCTATTCGCTGCACACCTTCCATTCTTCCCCCTGGAGCGCGAGGTCGAAGGTGCGTGCCGTGACGTCGGACGGATCGCCCATCGGGTGAGCTGTGACCTCCACGATCGCGGTGTCGTCGGTGATCTGCACCTTGTCGATACTCGACACGACCGGCACAGAGCCCTGTTCCACAGCCAGCGTGTGAATGCTGTCGAACTCCTCGGGAGCGACCGTCGCGTAGAACTCAGCGAGCCCGCCGCACGTCGATGACTGCAATGTTGCAAGGTCGCCTGCACTCAGTGCCTGCACGAACTCGTCGACGCTGGCGCGAATGTGCGACTCGGGGGAATTGCTCTCCCGGTACTGCAGGAACGCGATGACGGCGACGACGGCGATCACCACGGCAGCGGCTACACCGGCGAGGACCAGCCAACCCGCGCGTTTCTTTCGAGGTGACGGGGGGATCCGGGTAGGGGCAGGCGTGGGCTGGAACGGCGCAGGCTCCGCACGCGGTGCCTCGGGCACACGCGGCACGATGCGCTGCGGCTCCGCTTTCGGGGCGTGGCTCCTGACCGGGATCTGAGTCGTCGGTGCTTCGGACGGATCTGCTGCGGGTGGCTCGGGCTGCTTACCGTCGTCGGGCTGTTCGCCGTCGCCGGGCTGCTCGGCTTTCTCGACGATCGGCATGGCGACGGTCTTTGCGTCGGCAGGGTCGGGGGTCTTCTCGACGATCGGCATGGCGACCGTCTCGGACTCGGCCGGATCCGGGTCGGAGGGTTCGTCGGCTCTTGCGCCGGGGTCCTGCTCGTTGTCGTCGGGCCGGGAATCTTCCGGAGCTGCGGCTGCGTCGTCATCCGGTGAGGATTCGGTCTCCTCCGACGGGGTGCCTGAGGGAGCGGTGTCCGCGTCGTCCTCGATCTGGTCGTCGGGCGCTGCAGCGCCGTCCGTCTCGTCATCGGAGGCCTTCTCGTCTTCCGCCTCGGTGTCCTTCCCTTGCGGGTCGACGGCTTTCTCCGAGGCGACGACGTCGTCGGGCGTGTCGGCCGGCCCGTTGTCCGCGACCTCGCCTGCTGACGATTCCGTCGAGTCTTCGGTCGGGTCTTCGTTCTTCGGGTCCGGCACTCGCTGCACCTCGTTCGGATGATGGGTGATTATGTGGGGAGCTTATCCAGGCTCGACGGTGGAGGGGCAGAATGGGCGCCATGACCTCATTCGGTGATCTGCTCGGACCCCAGCCCACTCTCCTCCCCGGTGACGACGAAGCGGAATCTGATCTGCTCGATCACAAGGAGCCGGCGAAGGTCGCGGCCGAGCATCCGACCGCCTCGATCGCGTGGGCGTACCTCGCGGAGGCAGCACTCGACTCCGGCGAGACGATCACCGCCTACGCCTATGCCCGCACCGGCTACCACCGGGGTCTCGACCAGCTGCGGCGCAACGGGTGGAAGGGCTTCGGCCCCGTGCCTTACAGCCATGAACCCAACCGCGGGTTCCTGCGCTGCGTCGCCGTGCTCGCCAAGGCAGCGAAGGCGATCGGCGAAACGGACGAGCATGCTCGGTGCCTCGATCTGCTCGAGGACTGTGACCCCCGCGCGGCGGAGGAACTTGGCGTCGAATAGGTCGTTACCCACCCGCGACGACTTCCGCACGAAATTGCGGAAGTCGTCGCTGCGACTGCGCTCATCCGCGCTGCCGATCGTGCAGTGCGCGCTCGCTGCCGGCATCGCCTGGTGGGTTGCGACCACACTGATCGGTCACCCGCAGCCGTTCTTCGCGCCGATCGCCGCTGTGGTATCCCTGGGGTTGTCCTTGGGTGCTCGGCTGCGCCGCTCCGTCGAGCTCGTGTGCGGTGTGACCGTCGGAATCGGTGTCGGGGACCTCCTCGTCTCGTTGATCGGCAGTGGTCCCTGGCAGATCGCTCTGGTCGTGGCGATCGCCATGGCCTCTGCGGTGGCGCTCAACAGCGGGCCGATCTTCTCGATGCAGGCAGGCAATTCGGCTGTCCTGGTGGCGACGCTGATACCCCCCGGCGGCACGGGCGGCATCGACCGGATGACCGACGCTCTCGTCGGCGGCCTGGTCGGCATCGCAGTGGTAGCGCTGATCCCCACTCATCCGGTGCGGCGAGCAAGGAAGAACGCCGCAGACATTCTCGAGACCGCCGCCGAGGTTCTGCGGAAGGTCGAGACCGGCCTCGTCGAGAACAATCCGAAGCCCATCGAAGCTGCCCTGCGGCAAGCCCGCGACACGCAATCCGCGATCGACTCCATGCGCAGCAACCTCCAGGGCGGTCACGAGATCAGTCGGATTTCCCCGCTCTATTGGAACAGTCGGCCGCGGCTTGCACGGTTGACCGCTGCCGCCGACCCGATCGACAATGCGATGCGCAATATCCGTGTCCTCGCGCGTCGGTCGCTGACCCTGGTCCGTGACGACGAGATTCTCGATTCCCGGCTCGTCGTCATCGTCGAAGAACTCGCCGACGCGGTCGAAGTGCTGCGCGAGATGGTGCTTGCCGAACCCGGCGATCAACCTGACGCCGCCGAGGCAGCGCGTGTGCTGCGCAGTGTGGCACGGAAGATGAGGCCGGAACTGATCGAGGGGGCCGGTGTGTCGGCGACGGTGGTGTTCGCGCAGATCCGCTCTCTGCTCGTCGACCTGTTGCGGGCATCAGGGCTCAAGCGCATCTCGGCACTCGCAACGTTGCCGCCCACGGTCGAGAAGCCCGCTTACCCGCCGGAGGACTGAGATCGGCCCCGGTGCGGCCGGTTCTTCCCGCGACCATCGCTGTTTCGGACACCCGTTGCAACCGGTGTGCGAAGCAGGAACGGTCGCGGGAACTGTGGGTGATCCTGACGTAGGGACGTAGCGGTTGTACACATGCGCATTTATGCATACGATGGCCCGGACCTGAAAGGGAGGGCCATGAGTTCGGGGCATGGACATTCACACGGCATCGGCCAGGGCCATGGGCAGGGCGCAGGACCGTCGGGTCGCACCATCCGCAGGATGGGTATCTCTCTCGCCGTTCTCGGTGTGTTCCTGCTGCTCGAAGCGGGCGTCGGACTGTGGATCGGATCGCTTGCGCTCCTCGCGGATGCCGGGCACATGCTCACCGACGTCGTCGGCGTATCGATGGGCATGGTGGCCCTGGTACTCGCCCGTCGCGGCAGCGCGGCGGCGGCCCGCACGTTCGGCTGGCACCGGGCCGAAGTCCTCACCGCGATGGCCAACGCGATCCTGTTGCTCGGCGTCGCGGCATGGGTGATGTACGAGGCGATCAACCGCATCGGCGACACCCCCGAAATCCCCGGCGCCCCGCTCATTCTCACCGCGCTGGCCGGGCTCGCCGCGAACATCGTCGTGATGCTGCTGTTGCGCGCCGACGCCAAGGGCAGTCTCGCTGTACGCGGGGCGTACATGGAGGTGCTCGCCGACGCACTCGGTTCCGTCGGGGTCCTGGTCGCGGGTGTGCTCGTCCTGGCGTTCGGGTGGAGTTTCGCCGACGTCGTCGTCGGTGTGCTGATCTCCCTGTGGGTAGTGCCGCGTGCGGTGCGACTGGCGGCAGAATCGCTTCGCATCCTGACGCAGGCGTCGCCGAGTCATCTCGACGTCGACGCGGTGCGCGCCGATCTCGCTGCGCTGCCCGGAGTGTCCGGCGTTCACGATCTGCACGTGTGGACACTGACCACGGGTATGGACGTGGCGACCGTGCACCTGGTGAGCGACCACGACGCGAACTGGGTGCTCGACTCGGCGCGCACCACGTTGTCGTCGCACGGACTCGATCACGCGACCGTGCAGGTGGAGCGGACGATCGACGGACGCAAGTGCGAGGAGGACGTGACGTGGTGAGGTTCAGCCCATCCGCACGGTCCAGCGCTCGCCACGGCCGTTGAGCCGCGTCACACTCAGCGGACGGATATCGACCCTCCAGAACGCCGAGGCCGGCGCTCCGAGTGCGTGCACCACCGCTGCCTTGATGGTCGCTGGATGCGTGACGGCCCCGATTCGCTCGGGTGACTCGTCGAAGGTGTCCAGCCACGCACCGACGCGCGCGATCAGGTCGACGACCGACTCGCCGCCGTGCGGAGCGGACATGGGATCGGTCAGCCACGCTGCCAGTTCGCCTTCCGCGACGCTGCCCATCTGCACGGCCGACCACTTCGCGTAGTCGAGGTCGCGCAGTGCGGGTTCGACGGTCGCCGACCAGCCCAGAGCTGCTGCGGTGTCCACGGCGCGGACCTCCGGGGCCGTGATCGTGCGATCGACGACCGGCGGCGTGGCACGGTCGAGTTCACGTCGTCCGCGCTCGGAGAGCGGATCGTCGGCCGGGAATCGCACATGCTGTTGCGCAGGGGTGGAGGCGTGGGAGATCAGGAACAGGCGGGGCACGGGCCCAGTGTCCCTCGAGGTGCAGTGTCCCTCGCAGTGCAGTGTTTTCCGCTTGACACCGACTGACCTGCGGTGCCAAAGTTCGTCGGTACGCATGTGCCGAGGTGCAGGGAATCCGGTGAGAATCCGGGACGGTCGCGCCACTGTAGACCTGGGATCACAGATCTCGGGAAGTCAGAAAACTCCCACGGCACGTGACCTTTCGGATGGGACGCGCAATCCCAGGAGGTTGTCATGGCGGTAGTTCATACACCCGACGACTCACTCGGCTCGGCTGATTCACTCGGCTCGGCCGGGCTCGCTGTAATAGTGGCCGCAACGGTGATCCTCGCTTTCGTCGTGCTGTATCTGGTCGGATTCGATCAGGGAGCGATATCCCGTACCGGCATGTTCATGCACGAACTCATGCACGACGGCCGGCATCTACTGGGCCTCCCGTGTCACTGAGCGACACTCGGCCGACGTCGCCGGGCGGGCAGGCGACCCTGTCCGGAAGTTTCGTCCAGTTGTTGCTGCGTGGCCTCCTCGCCGGCCTGCTCGCGGGTCTGCTCGCCGGTGCGGTGGCATTCGTCGTCGGCGAACCCCACATCGATTCCGCCATTGCGATCGAAGAAGCCGCAGGTGAAGCGGCCGACCATGACCACGGTGGCACCGCAGTCGTCGAGGAGGGAGCGCACAGCCACGGCGACGACGCGGAAGTGAGCCGCGCAGGCCAGAAGGCCGGACTGTTCCTTGCGACCAGCCTTGCCGGCCTCGCGCTCGGTGCGCTGTACGCGTCGGTGCTGCACTTCGCTCGCCGCCACACCGATTTGCCTGGCTGGAAGCTGGCGCTGACCGGTGCGGGTGCCGCGTGGCTGGCGATCGAAGCCGTTCCGTTCTTCAAGTACCCGGCGAACCCACCGGCGGTGGGCGATCCCGACACCATCGACGAGCGCACGCTGTGGTGGCTCGCCGCAGTCGTGCTCGGCCTGGTCGCCATCGCGGTGGCGGTTGCGGTCGCGAAGGCCCTCTCGAACCAGGATCTGCACACCGTCCGCATCGTCGGACCGCTGATCGCGTTCCTCGTAGTGGTGGGCCTGGGTTACCTCGTCATGCCGACCATCGACGAAGTGAGTGACGACTTCCCGGCGAGCCTGCTGTGGCAGTTCCGTGTCGCCTCGTTCACCGTGCAGGTCACCCTGTGGGCGGCGCTCGGGCTCATCTTCGCGTTTCTCAGCGAACGTGCGGCACGCGTTCGGGCTGTGGCCTGACGACGTGGGCGAAGGCATTCTCGTTGCCGGAACGACCTCGGACGCAGGAAAGTCCGTGGTCGTCACCGGAATCTGCCGGGCGCTGTCGCGGCGGGGCCTGACGGTCGCTCCGTTCAAGGCGCAGAACATGTCGAACAACTCGATGGTCGCGGTCGATGCCGCGACCGGCGACGGGGTGGAGATCGGGCGCGCCCAGTGGATTCAATCCGTCGCCGCGCGCGCCGTTCCGGAATCCGCCATGAATCCGGTGCTCCTCAAGCCGGGCAGCGATCGGCGCAGCCACGTCGTCGTGCGCGGTCGTCCCGCCGGAACTCTCGAGGCCGGTGAGTTCGCGGGCGGGCGGAAGCACCTCGCGGAGGCGGCGTTCACCGCATTCGACGACCTGCGCGGACGTTTCGACGTCGTGGTGTGCGAAGGTGCGGGTAGCGCTGCCGAAATCAACCTGCGCGCACATGATTACGTCAACATGGGCCTCGCGCAACACGGGGGGTTGCCGACGATCGTCGTCGGGGACATCGACCGCGGCGGCGTCTTCGCGTCGATGTACGGCACGCTGGCCTTGCTCGATGCCGCTGATCAGCAGTTGATTCGTGGGTTCGTGATCAACAAGTTCCGCGGCGACGTGGGTCTGCTGAAACCGGGCCTCGATTCGCTACACGAGCTCACCGGGCGTCCCGTTCTCGGTGTCCTGCCGTGGCAACGCGACCTGTGGCTCGATTCCGAGGACTCGCTCGCCCTCACCTCGCGACCCTCACATGGCGACGAGGGTGCCCTCACGATCGCGGTGGTGATGGTGCCCCGCGTCAGCAACTTCACCGACGTCGACGCGCTCTGCCTCGAACCCGATGTGCGGGTCCGTTTCGTCGACGATCCGCGGGCTCTCGCGGATGCGGACATCGTGATCTTGCCGGGCACCCGGGCCACTCTCGCCGACCTCGAGTGGCTGCGGTCGCGGGGCCTCGACGTCGCCATCGTCGATCACGCCCGTGCGGGTGGTGCCGTGTTGGGGATCTGCGGCGGATTCCAGATGCTCGGACGCGAGATCACCGACCCGCACGGAGTCGAGGGACGCCCCGGCGCGGTGGCGCAAGGGCTCGGCCTGCTCGACGTCCGAACAGAGTTCGGGCCGGACAAAGTGCTGCGGCTGCCTTCGGGCACCGCGCTGGGTGCGTCTGCGTCCGGCTACGAGATCCACCACGGACGCGTGGAAGTCGACGGCGCCGACGAGTTCCTCGGTGGTGCGCGCAGTGGCAACGTCTTCGGAACGATGTGGCACGGCAGTCTCGAAGGCGACGAACTGCGCAGTGCGTGGCTGCGCGAGGTAGCCGTGGGCTCGGGGCGTGAGGTCAGCACGGGCACGGTGAGTTTCGCCTCGGCACGTGAGGCGAGAATCGAGCTTCTCGCCGACATGATCGACGAGCATCTGGACGTCGATGCACTGCTCTCGATGTTGACGGACGCACCGGTGCTGCCCACCCTGTCGGGAACGCTGCGATGACCGTGCTCGTTCTCGGCGGCACCGGGGAAGCGCGAGCGCTCGCGGTTGCGTTGCAGGACAGGGGAGTCGATGTCGTCTCATCACTCGCTGGGCGCGTCCGGAATCCGCGGCTGCCGGTGGGGCCGGTCCGTAGCGGTGGTTTCGGAGGCGTCGACGGACTCGCGAACTATCTGCGCGACAACAGTATCGACGCGGTCGTGGACGCGACGCACCCGTTTGCCGCGGGGATCAGCGCCAACGCGGCAGCAGCCTGCGCACACGCAAACGTCCCACTCCTGCGCCTTCAACGCCCCGGGTGGGCGGACGACGGCACGTGGATCTGGGTCGACGGCCACGACGCCGCTGCTACGGTAGCCGCGACCGGCGAGGGCATCTTTCTCAGTACGGGACGTCAGACGCTGGACCGTTTCGTCGGCCCGCTCGGTGGGCATCGGGTGACGGTGCGCGTGGTCGATCCTCTGGACCGCGAGGTCCCGCCGTCCTGGACGGTGGTGCAGGCCCGCGGGCCCTACACCGTCGAAGGTGAGCGAACGCTGATGCAGGACAACGGGATAGATACCCTCGTCACGAAGGATTCGGGCGGTGAACTCACCCGCGCGAAGCTCGCTGCCGCCGGTGAACTCGGGGTGCGGGTCATCGTGGTGCGCCGCCCCGCGGCTCCGGCCGGCGTCGCGACGGTGGCATCGGTCGACGATGCCGTCGAGTGGGTTCTCAGATCTGTGGACCCTCCGATCTGAGGTCGTCGACCTTCTTCATCGCCTCTCGTAGTTCGGTGAGCCACTCGTCGGTGTGCTGGCCGGCGAGTCGCACCGTCCATTTGAGCGCGTCGGAGCGTGATCGGGCTACCCCGGCGTCGACGAGAGTGTCGAGGACCTTGCGTTCGGGTTGACGCAGTCGCGTCATGACCGGCACCGCGAGATGGGTGAACAAAACGTCGTGGCCGCCGAGCGTGACCCCCCACGCGACCTTGCGACCGTAGCGGGCCTCGGCCTCGTCGGCTATGCGCATCCGTTCGGGGCGGGTGCTTTCCCGGAACCGGGAGATGCGTCCTTCGACGACTGCGTCGGACGCGTCGTCGGGTGCCGGGAGTTCGCCGGTCACGATGATTTCTTCGCGGTCGACCTCCACGGTGGCGGGCCCGGTGAACCAGTTGTCGGGTAGGCGGCCGGAGAACCATTCCTCGGCATCGCCGGCGTCGGGCACACCTGCCTGCTGCCAGCCTCCGGGGCGGCCGAAGCCGCGTGAGTGCATGTGTGGATTTCGCATGATCGTCCTCCTCGGACGGATCGACGTGCAGTTTTGCACTGATTACAGTGTTGCACTTATACGTGATCGGCGCCACATTGTGGTTGAGTGTGCAGTTCTCAACCGCAGGACCTGGAGCTTTCTCGGAGATCGGGTGCAGAACTGCACTCTCGGGTTTTCGCGCGGACGTTCACAGCAAACTGACAGGTTCATCGCACGTTTCCTCGAGCGCCGCTTGTTGTACTCGACTCGTTCATCGAGACGAGACGGCGAAGGGTGTTCCATGAGTGTGTTCGACCGGTTCCGGAGAGGTTCGCCCGGTGGTGCGGCGCATGCCGAAGACGTTCCCACTCGCCCCACCGGCTATCAGCAGACCGCGAGCAGATTGCACTCCTTCAATCGATACGAGATCAAATACCTCGTCGACGAGATGCGTGTTCCACAACTGCGTGCGGAACTGGCCGCGCGTATGGAGAACGACCCGTTCTCCCCGCGCGGGGGCTATCCGGTGACGTCGGTCTACTACGACACCCCGAGCCTGCGCTTCTACTGGGAGAAGATCGAGGGGCTGAAGTTCCGCCGCAAGGTGCGGATGCGACTCTACGGCGCGCCGCACGAATGCACCGAGGACTCGTCCGTGCAGATCGAGATCAAGCAGCGCGTCAACCGAGTGACCCAGAAGCGACGCATTGCCTTGCCCTACGGCACAGCGCGAAGCTGGCTCGACGACCGTCAGGCCATCCGGTGCGAACCGTCGCAGCGACCCTTCGTCAAAGAAGTGACCACCCTGATCGGCAACCTCGATCTGCGGCCGATCGTGACGACCGGATATCTGCGGGAGGCTTTCGTCGGCGTCGACGCCGATCTGGGTTTGCGCGTGACCATCGACCACAAGGTCCACGGCCGCGACCGAGATTTCCATTTCGCTGCGCCCGCAGAGAATCGCTTCACGATTCCTCCCAAGCTTGCGATCGTCGAGATCAAGGCGAACGAACGTGTCCCGTATTGGGTGACGGATATGACCGCGCGTCTCGACATGTCGGTGAATCGGATTTCCAAGTATTGCCAGTCCGTCGAAGCATTCGGACTCGCACCGCGGTCCCGAGTGGGCGCACCCGAACTCGTTGTGCCCGATGACGTAGACACCTCTCTGCCCACCGACGTCTTCCGCGCCGTTCCGGCCCACTGATCCACAGATACAGGACAACTTCATGAACTTCGATTTCCAGGACCTCAGTGGAACTTTCACGACACTCGACATCATCATGTCGCTGTCGTTGTCGTTCGTTCTCTCGGCCATCATCGGCTGGGTCTATCGCTACACCCACAAGAATGTCTCCTACAGCCAGTCGTATGTGCAGACCCTCGTCATGGTGGGCATGGTCGTGGCACTGATCATGCTTGTCGTCGGATCGAACATCGCCCGTGCATTCGCGCTCGTCGGTGCATTGTCGGTGGTCCGATTCCGCAACGCCATCAAGGAAACCCGTGACGTGGGGTTCATCTTCCTGGTGATGGCGATCGGCATGACCACCGGCACTCGCTTCTATGTGCTCGCGATCGCCGCGACCATCGCGATCTGCCTGGTGCTGGTGCTGATGAACAAGTTCAACTGGTTCAAGCTCGACGTTCAGCGACAGGTCGTGAAGGTCCAGGTGCCACCGGAGACCGGATACACCGACCTCGTCTCCGATGTGCTGATCCAGTACTGCACCGAGTTCGAACTGGTATCCACCGAATCCGTCCGCGGTGGTGCCCTCACCGAGCTGTACTACACGGCACAGCTGAAGAAGGGCAAGCAGTCCAGCGATCTGATTGCCGCGTTGAACGAGGTCAACGCCGGCCAACGCGTCACTGTTCTCACCGGATACGACCAGACGGACATCTGATGGACGAGCCCACGACCGGGCCGCGAAAACGGTTGCGGCACAAGATTCCGACGTCGCTGCGTCAGCATTGGACGATCGCCGTAGCGCTGGTCGCCTTCGTCGCGCTCGTGGGGACGGTGTTCGGCGCCGCCCGCATCCGCCCTTACATCACCGGCGACGCCACCGTGATCACGTCCGATATCACCGAGAACATCGAGGGCACCGTCGACCTGTTCGACACGTCGGTCGAGCACGAGGTGTCGCTCGAGATCAGCGATGTCGAATACAACGACATGGTCGACTCGTACGTCGACGACGGCGAGAAGGAGTGGGTCACCGCCGACATCACCATCGACGGCACATTGATCACCGACGTCGGCGTCCGACTCAAGGGCAACTCGACACTCTCGGCGTTGCGAGGCGGCATGGGAGGCGGCCCAGGTGGCGAGGACGGCGGGTTCCGGACGCCGGAAGGAATGGAACTACCGGAGGGATTCGAAATCTCCGAGGACTTCGACCCTGCAGCGATGTTCGGCGGAGGTGGCGGTATGCCTGGGATGGGCGGCACCAGTATTTCGGTGGACGATCCGACGTCGCTGCCGCTGCTCATCGACTTCTCGAAGAATGTCGACGGCCGGGCATATCAAGGGATGACCCAGCTGTCGGTGCGACCGGGCTCACCGGTACTCAACGAAGCAATGGCGTTGTCGCTCACGGCCGCAACCGACCAGGCGACGCAGCGTTACGCCTACTCGGTGTATTCGGTCAACGACAGTGCGACCGCGACGCGTCTACTGCTGGAGCACCCGGACGAGTCGTACGCGAACTCCCTGTTCGACTCCGACGGGTATCTCTACAAAGCCGATGCGTCGTCGAAGTTCGCGTACGTCGGCGACGATCAGGCCGACTACACCGATCAGTTCAAGCAGCTCAATGCTGAGGGCACGGGCGACGTACAGCCGATCATCAGCTTTCTGAAGTGGATGGACTCGGCGAGCGACGAGGAGTTCGACGCACATCTCGCAGACTGGGTCGACGTCGACTCGTTCGCGCAGTACGTCGCCACGCAGAACCTCCTCGTGAACAGCGACGACATGTCCGGGCCCGGTCAGAACTACTACCTCTGGTACGACCTCGACACGGAGAAGATCTCGGTCGTGTCGTGGGATCTCAACATGGCAATGCAGGGCGGAACGACGGCCGGACCGAACGACACCGTCTCCATGGGCGGCGGCATGGCACCACCTGAGGGGATGGCCCTGCCTGAGGGGATGGCCCGGCCGAACCGCGGAGACGGAGGTGGGCCGTCGATGGGCGGGAACACTCTGAAGACCCGGTTCCTGGCCTCCGAAGCCTTCACCGAAGTCTACGAGGCGGCCTACTGGGATCTGTACGAACAGATGTACGGCAGCGGGCAGGCACTCGAGATCCTCGACGGTCTCGCGTCCAGCGTCCCGGTCAGCGACGGTCTGACCGCGGAAAGCCTGCAGTCGAGCGTCGACTCGATGCGGACCTGGATTCAGCAGCGCACTGACGCGCTCGCAGCGATATAGAAGCAACGCGCGTAGACAGCCACAACAGTTCTGAACGGTTGTGGCTGTCTACCACCGCCGCAAACTCGAATCACCGAGTGGCGCAGGCGACGAGCGCGGCCACTGCCAGTGCACCCAGCCCCACGCGGGAAGCGAGCCGCGCAGTGGGACCGATGTCGTCAGGTGTGGGTGCCGGCCCGTCGCCCAGCGTGCCGCGGTCTTCGGTGTCGCCGTGGTAGACGTTGATGCCGCCGAGCTGCACCCCTAGCGCACCTGCGAACGCCGATTCGACGGGCCCTGCATTAGGGCTTGGATGCCGATGCGCATCCCGCCGCCACGCGCGTATCGCAGCGCCCGGACGCGGACCCAGGCCGGCGGCAAGCAGCGCGGACAATCGTGCGGGAGCGAGGTTGAGCAGGTCGTCGAACCGTGCCGAGGCCCACCCGAACTTCTCCAGCCGGGGGGTGCGGTGACCGACTCGGGCGTCGAGCGTATTCGCTGCGCGATATCCCAGTAGTCCGGCCGGGCCGAGCAGTGCACCCCAGAAAAGCGGTGCGACAACGGCATCCGAGGTGTTCTCCGCGACCGACTCGATGGTGGCCCGCGCGATGCCGTTCTCGTCGAGCTGTGACGGGTCGCGTCCCACCAGGTGCGTCACCTGAACCCGCGCGGATGCGAGGTCATTGTCACGCAGCTGCGCGTCGATGGTGCGGGCCTCGCGCCCGAGTGAGCGACCACCGAGAACCACCCATGTGGCGAGAGCGGTGACACCGATACCGAGCCAGGGCCGGGACCGGGTGGCGCGATCGGTCGCACCGCCGAGCGCCGTCGCAGACCCGACGAGCAGCGACGTGAACACCACACCTGCGGCGCGGTTGTCGGCGTAGAGGATCTTCTCCGTGGCGCGCGCGAGCCTGCCGAATCCGCTCACCGGATGCCAGCGACCGGGGTCGCCGAACACCTGATCGGCCGCGTATCCGAGCGCCAGACCAGCGGCTCTCGACGTGCCGCTCACAGGATCGACCGCCATGCATCGGTCAAGGCATCGGTCACTGCCCGGTCGCGGACGGCGATCCGCACCCACTCGTCGTCGAGACCCGGGAACGTGTCGCCGCGGCGGAGCGCGAACCCCTTCGAACGCAACGCCTCCCGTGTTCCCTGCACTACCCGGACGAGAACGAACGGAGCGGCCGGATCTCCCGCGACCTCGAGCCCGAGACCGGTCAGTGCCTCCACGAGCGCGGCCCGATCGGTGGTGATCTCGTCGGCGATCACGCTCGCCTCATCCGTCGCTCTCGGTGCGGCGCATGCGATCATCGCCGCGGCGGCGGGTGTCGACACCGACCACGGCGGTTGTTGCGCCGCGAGATCGGTCACTATCTCGGGATCGCCGACGACGTACCCCGCGCGCACGCCGGGGATCGCCCAGGTCTTCGTCAACGACCGCACCGTGATCAATCCGGAGATACCCTCGTTCGAGAGCGATTCGGTTTCCCCCGGTATCGCATCCATGAACGCCTCGTCGATCACCACGACCCGGCCCGGACGCACCAGCGACCGCAGCGTCGACGCCGGGTGCAGCACCGACGTGGGATTGGTGGGATTGCCGACGATCACCAGATCCGCGTCGTCGGGCACCGTGGCAGGATCCAGCCGGAACCCGTCGCCGACACGCAGCAGGACGCGCCGGACCTCGTGGCCGGCGGCGAGGAGCGCAGCTTCGGGTTCGGTGAACTGTGGGTGCACCACCACCGGCATCCGCCAGGGACGTGCACGCGCGATCAAGGTGAATGCCTCGGCGCCGCCGGCGGTGGGCAGCACGTCGTCGATGCTGCGACGGTGCCGTCCGGCCAGTGCGGCGCGTGCCGCACCGGGGTCGGGATAGCGGTCGAGTGCATCGAGCGACGACCGCAGCGCCTCGTCGAGCCATCCCGGCCGCGGCCGCCGCGACACGTTCACCGCGAGATCGAACAGGCCGTCGGCGACGTCGCGATCCCCGTGATGGTGAAGGTCCGGTACCGCGACACGAGGGATCCGTGGGGGCGAGGCCACCGGCGTGGCCGCGCGTGCGGCGGCGACGAAGCGCTCCGCGAGCCGAGGGTGGCCGGCCCAGTGCGTGTGCAGATACGACGCGTGCAGCGTCGCGGTGGCGAACCCGTCGGGCCGTCCGTTCAGTAACCACGCGGGGGAGGGACCGGGTTCGACGGTGGTGCGGTGGAACTCGTGACCCGTCACTCGGGTTCCTGCGGGGCCGAGGAGGCTGTCGGCGGGGGCGATCGCGGTGCGGTAGCCGAGCGTCAGGCGCGGTGTCATGCGGGCGGAGACATCCAGGGCACCGACCATGTCGGCGCCGTCGACGTCTCGACACAGATACAGCAGTCCGGCGCATTCGGCGACGGTGGGCACACCTCCTGCGATGGCGGACCGAAGGTGTTCGCGTAAAGGAGCATTGGACGAGATGTCCGCGGCGTGCACCTCGGGGAAGCCGCCGCCGAGATAGATGCCTGCGGTGTCGTCGGGCAAGGCTTCGTCGCGCAACGGGTCGAAGGTGACCGTCCGGCATCCTGCCGCGCGCAAGATCTCCTCGGTCTCGGTGTAGCGGAACGTGAATGCGCGTCCCCCCGCGACGGCGATCACGGGGCCGTCAGCGCCCGAGACGGGCGGTGTCCACGGCGCAGCGGCCAGGTCGGGTGCGGAACGCGCGATGCGCTCGACCTCGTCGAGGTCGATGTGTTCGGCGATCTGCGACGCGAGACGATCCAATTGCCCCGCTGCCTCGGCACGCTCCTGGGCCGGGACGAGTCCCAGATGCCGCGACGGCGCGGAAATCCCGTCGTCGCGTTGCAGTACGCCGAGCACGGGGATGCCGGTGGATTCGAGTGCGGAAACGACCTCGTCCGAATGTCGCGGCGATCCGGCCTTGTTCAAGATCACGCCGGAGATGCGGACACCCCGGTCGTACGAGGCCATGCCGTGGACGACGGCGGCGATGGAGCGCGAGGCGTGCGAGATATCGACGACGAGTATCACCGGTGCACTCAGCAACCCTGCCACGTGGGCAGTCGATGCGTACCCGTCGGTACCGAGCATCCCGTCGTAAAGACCCATGACGCCCTCGACGACCGCCATGTCGGCGCCGCTCGCGCCGTGCAGGAACAACGGCGCAACAAGATCGTCGCCGACGAGGTGCGGATCGAGGTTGCGTCCGGGTCGGCCGGTCGCGAGCGCGTGGTAGCCGGGGTCGATGTAGTCGGGGCCGATCTTGTGCCCCGACACCGTGTGGCCGGCGCGGCGTAACGCGGCCATGAGACCTGTTGCCACGGTCGTCTTCCCGTGCCCGGATGCCGGTGCGGCAATGACGAAGCGTGGAATGGCTACCATGCTGCACCCTCTACCACGCTGTACCCTCTACCATTCGATGCCCTTCTGGCCTTTCTGCCCTGCATCCATCGGATGCTTGATCTTCGTCATCTCGGTGACCAGGTCGGCGACCTCGATCAGCTTGGGGTCGGCGCGACGCCCGGTGATCATCACGTGTTGATGTCCGGTCCGCGACGTCAGCGTCTCGACGACCTCCTCGACGTCGATCCAGCCCCAATTGATCGGATAGGTGAACTCGTCGAGCACGTACAGTCCGTGTTGCTCCGCGGCGAGACGTCGCTGAATCTCGCGCCACCCTGCGAGAGCATCGGCGGCGTGGTCCTCGTCGCTGCCTTCCTTGCGCGACCACGACCAGCCCGAGCCCATCTTGTGCCATTCGATCGCGCCGCCGGTGCCGCGCTCGTCGTGCAGCTCACCGAGGGTTTCGAACGCGGTCTGCTCGCCGAGCCGCCACTTCGCCGACTTCACGAACTGGAACACCGCGACCGACCAGCCCTGATTCCAGCCGCGCAGGGCCAACCCGAACGCGGCGGTGGACTTGCCCTTGCCGTCGCCCGTGTTGACCATCAGCAGGGGCCGGTTGCGGCGCTGGCGGGTGGTGAGCCCGTCGTTCGGTACGACCTCGGGTTGACCCTTCGGCATCAGGCTGCCCTCCCACGCACGATCGAAGTGAGGGCATCGGCATGAACCTCACCCACTTGTACATATTCGGCGCCGAGCCGGTCGGCGAGTTGCGCCGCGAGCCCCATCCGGAAGCGGCCGGTCTCGGAGTCGACGATGACCGCCGCGACCCCCTGGGCCCGAAGGACATCGGCGGCCTCGAGTGAACGGGCGACCGCGTCGGTGCCCGAGGTCGCGCGTCCGTCGGTGACGACGACGAGCAGCGCCCGCCTGTCCGGGTCGCGCAGCCGATGACGCCGGAGCGTCTCGGCGGCCTCGGCGAGTCCTTCGGCGAGGGGCGTGCGTCCTCCGGCCGGGAGCTCCCGCAGCCGCGCTGCGGCGACATCGACGGAGTTGGTCGGTGGCAATGCGACGGTGGCGCTGTTGCCACGGAACGTCACCAGGCCGACGGTGTCGCGGCGGCGGTACGCGTCGAGCAGCAGCGACAGGATCGCTGTCTTGACCTGTGTCATCCGTTGTCTGGCGGCCATCGACCCAGATGCGTCGACGCACAGCAACACAAGGTTCGCTTCCCGGCCCTCGACGATCTTGCGTCGCACCTCCCAGCCGCGTGGGGACAGCGCGCTCGCGCGGATCGTCGCGGGTAGGTGGATCGAGCCGGTGTCGCCGGCGCGGTCGCCGACGGTGCGCCCGATGGTGGTGGCCGCCTTCGATCGCCGGCCCGCGACGCCACGTCCGGTGCGGTCGACGGAGAACAGTCGTGTCCGGTACGGATCGGCCGGTGCATCCACCGAGTTCGGAACGCTTGCGTTCGAGCCGGACGGTGAGTCTGCAGGGGAGTCCTCCGGGTCGGGTGCGCCGCCACCGTCGGGGTCGTCGTCGGGATCGAGGTCGGGATCAGGCTGCGAATCGGGCCGGTTCAGCAAGTCGTCGAGCAGGTCGTCATCGGTATCGGGATCGTCGAACGGGTTGCGGCGCCGCCGATGCGGCAACGCGAGTTTCGCCGCGACCGCCACGTCCTCGCGGGTCACCTCGTCACGACCGGACCATGCCGCATGCGCGACCGCGGTCTTGGCCGTGACGAGATCGGCGCGCATACCGTCGACGTCGAACGCCGCGCATATCTCGGCGATCGAGACCAGAGCGTCGTCGCCCAGTCGCACCGTCGCCACGCGTTCGCGGGCCGATGCGATCCGCCGGGACAAATCCTGCTCGGCCGCGGACCACTGCGCGACGAACGAGTCGGGGTCCGCGTCGAATGCGAGGCGACGGCGCACGATCTCGACGCGCAACTGCGGGTCGCGGGGCGCTGCGACATCGACGGCGAGCCCGAACCGGTCGAGGAGCTGCGGACGGAGCTCACCCTCCTCGGGGTTCATGGTTCCAACCAGCACGAACGTCGCAGCGTGACTCACGGACACGCCGTCTCGCTCCACCGTCGAGCGCCCCATCGCGGCGGCATCGAGCAGTAGATCGACGAGGTGGTCGTGCAGCAGGTTCACCTCGTCGACGTACAGCACGCCGCGGTGTGCGAGCGCGAGCAGACCCGGCTCGTACTCGGCCGTACGAGCCGACAGCGCCTTGCCGAGGTGCAACGAGCCGGTGACGCGGTCTTCGCTCGCGCCGACGGGGAACTCCACGAGCCGTGCGGGCCGGAGGTGCGACAGCGCGTCGGCCGAGTGGGGGCCGTCGGGGCAGTGCGGATCGGGGGAGGCCGGGTCGCAAGCGAACCGGCAGCCGTCGACTTCTGCGACCTGCGGCAACAACCCCGCTTGCGCACGCACCATGGTCGATTTGGCGGTGCCCTTCTCGCCGCGCACCAGCACACCGCCGATCGACGGCGACACCGCGCACAGGGTCAGGGCCAGCGCCAGGTCGTCGGAACCGACGACAGCGCTGAACGGATACACGAGCACTCCAACCTCCACAGGCTCCCGCTGGGATGTCCACTTCGGCAACCGATCGAAGGCCGGTCTTCGGACTTCCCGGTCGAGCGTCGTGCGATCACCTTCCCGGACCTGGCGGTCCAGTGGCTGCGCTCATGCGCATGATCGACGACTCCCGGGTCACCGCAGCGGGCCTGTGCCGGATTCTCACCGGCTTCCCGATTATCCCTGTGAAGGGCACCTTCGATGTGTGTTGCTGCGGCCGAGTCTATCCACACCCACCCGTCTCCCGGACCACGGGCTACTGTTCACGGCCATGGGTTCTCGAATCACCGTCGTCGGAATCGGCGCCGACGGCTGGAGCAGCGTGCCGGCGACCGGCCGCGAGCGCATACTCGCTGCCGACGTGCTGCTCGGCGGTGAGCGTCACCTCGCGATGCTCCCGCCCACCGACGCGGTCCGCGAGCGGTGGCCATCCCCGCTGCTCAGTGGCCTCGACGACCTGCTCGCTCGGCATTCCGGCACAGTCGTGGCGCTTGCCTCCGGCGACCCCTTGGTCTCGGGGATCGGCTCGACCCTCATTCGCCGTCTCGGCGGCGACGCGGTCGAGGTGATCCCCTCGGTGTCGGCCGTGGCCTTGGCCCGGGCCCGCATGGGATGGGCGGCGGAGGAATGCGACACCGTGACCCTCGTCGGCCGCGAGGTCGACGCGTTGCGCCGCTATCTGACACGGGGCCGCCGGTTGGTCGTCCTGACCTCGGACTCGTCGAGTCCTGCGGAGCTCTCGCGGTTGCTCGTGGGGGAGGGGTTCCCCGATGCGAGGGTGACGGTACTCGGCGACCTGGGTGGTGAGGAGAGCCGAATCGACGGTGCCGCCGCGGATCTCGTGGACGTCACGGCTCCGCAGCTCAGTCTCCTGTGTATCGACTGCGCCGGTGCGGAGGGGCTGTCCACGATCCCGGGACTCCCGGACGATTGCTTCGAGAACGACGGTCAGCTCAGCAAACGGCCCATCCGGGCCGCCGCGGTGTGTGCACTCGGGCCCCGGCCCGGGGAGCTGCTGTGGGACGTGGGTGCCGGTGCCGGATCGGTCGGTATCGAATGGGCCCGCACCGATCCACGTTGCCGCACTATCGCGGTCGAGAGGGATTCGGCACGGGCCGACACGATCGTAATCAACGCAGCCCGGCTCGGCGTCCCGTCGCTGACGGTGGTGAGAGGCGGGGCACCCGAAGCTCTTTCCGGGTTGCCTGCACCCGACGCGATCTTCGTCGGAGGCGGCGGAAGCCGGGACGGAGTGCTCGAGACCTGCTGGCAGTCGCTGCGGCCGGGGGGTCGGCTCGTCGTGCACGCGGTGACGCTGGAGACCGAGGCAGTGCTGGTGCAGTGGTGGAAGGAATGTGGAGGGGAGCTGTCGCGGTTGTCCGTCGAGCAGGCCTCCTCGATCGGACGATTCACCGGATGGCAGTCGTTGCGCCCGGTGGTTCAATGGAGTGTCACGAAAGGTGATCGATGACAGTACATTTCGTGGGATCCGGCCCTGGTGCCGCGGATCTGTTGACGCTGCGTGCCGTCGACCTGCTCCGCGCAGCACCGGTCGTGCTGTATGCGGGCACGTATCTCGACGCCGAGATTCTTGCGCATTGCAGCAGCGAGGCCGAACTGATCGACACCCAGCATCTCGACCTCGATCAGATCACTGCGCACCTCGTCGACGCCGACCGTCGCGGCCACGATGCGGTGCGACTGTGCTCGGGTGACCCGTCGCTGTATTCGGCGCTCACCGAGCAGACCCGGCGCCTCGACGCCGCGGGCGTGGCGTGGGACGTCACGCCGGGTGTGCCTGCCTACGCGGCTGCTGCGGCGACGCTCGGCACGGAACTGACCGTGCCGGAACTCGTACAGACCGTCGTGCTCACGCGCACACAAGCGCGGTCGACGTCGATGCCCGACACCGAAGCGCTTGCGCGGGTCGCGGGTCTTCAGGCGAGTGTGGTTCTGCACCTGGCCATCACTCGCATACGTGCGCTTGCAGCCGAGCTGTCCGAGACCTACGGACCCGACTGCCCCGCGGCAGTGGTGGCATTCGCGTCGCGACCGAATCAGATCGTGCTGCGCGGCACGCTCGCCGATATCGCCGACCAGACCGAGGCGGCCGGGCTGAAACACACCGCGGTGATACTCGTCGGGCGTGCCCTCGGGGTCCGGGGCACGCCCGACGTAGCGTGCTCGCATCTCTACGATCCGGCACGCGACCGGCTCACTTGAGCATCGCGCCCGCATCGACGGGCAGGGTGACGCCGGTGATGAAGCGGGACTCCTCGGATGCAAGGAACAGCACCGCGTTGCTGATGTCGATCGCGTCGACCCACGGGGTCGGCAGGACATGCATCATCTGCGACAGCGGGGCGAAATCGTCCTTGGTCGGGTGCTCGAGGTCGGGCCGGAACATCTTGAAAGTCGCCTCGTTGAGAAGCATCGGAGTGCTCACCTGCGTCGGGCAGATCGCGTTGACGCGGATGCTTTCTTCGCCGAGCTCCATCGCGAGGGTGCGCATGATGCCGATCATGCCGTGCTTCGCGGAGACGTAGTGACCCACCTGCGGCAGTGCCCGAATGCCGCCGACCGAGCTGGTGAGGATGATCGAGCCACCGTTGCCGGCTTCGCGCATGTGCGGCACCGAGACGCGGGTCGTCACCCACACACCGGTGAGATTGACGTCGATCATGTCGCGCCAACCCTTCTCGTCGAGAGCATCGAGACGGTCACCTGAGCTCGCGAGACCCGCATTGGCGCAAATGATGTCGAGGCGACCGAACTGCGCGACACCGTCGTCGACGATCGCCTGCATCGCTGCCATGTCGCGGACGTCGGCCTGGGCTGCGTAGATTTTGCCGCCCGCCTTCTCGACCAGCGACACGGTCTCGTCGAGATCTTCGGGAGTCGACATCGGGATCGGCACCCCGTCCAGCTGCTTACAGACGTCGACCGCGATGATGTTGGCACCCTCTTCCGCCAATCTCACCGCGTGGCTGCGTCCCTGACCGCGTGCTGCGCCCGTGATGAATGCGACCTTGCCTTCGACCCGTCCCGTCATGTCACTCCCCTGTGCTTGGTGTGGTGGCCGCGGCAGCCTTCACTGCCGCGATGATTCCCTGGTAGCCGGTGCATCGGCAGATGTTCCCGGACAGTGCTTCCCGGATCTCTCCATCGGTCGGCGACGGGTTCTCCTCCAGGAACGCCGTGGCCGAGACGATGAACCCCGGTGTGCAGAAACCGCATTGGAGTCCGTGATGATCTCGGAATGCGGCTTGGACCGGCGACAACGTACCGTCGTCCGATGCCATCGCTTCGATCGTGGTGACCTCGGCGCCGTCGGCCTGCACCGCGAAGACGAGGCACGCACGAACGGCCTGCCCGTCGAGTAGGACGGTGCACGCGCCGCACACTCCGTGCTCGCAGCCGAGATGTGTTCCGGTCAGTCCGCAGTCGACCCGAAGGTAGTCGGCCAGGGTCAGTCGCGGGGGCACCGAGTCGCGACGCGGGCTCCCGTTGACACGAACTTCGATATCGACATCGGTCATCAGAGTTCCTCCCGAGCTGTTGCCTCATCCACCGCGCGACGCCACGCCTGCGCTGTGATCGTCGCTCCCACCCGCCTGCGGTAGGTCGCGGGTCCGTGCAGGTCGTCCGACACCGTGTCGAGCGAACCGAGTGCGCTTCGTCCGACCTCCTCGGCATCGATCTCGCGGATGCTGCGCCCGAGCAGTTCCGACTCCACCGCGGTGGCTCGGACGGGGGTCGGAGCCACGCCGAACAGTGTGATCGCGCACCGATCCAGCGTCGAGGCAGCATCGAGGCGGATCGCGATCGCTGCTCCGGCGAGTGCGAAGTCGCCTGTCCGTCGCGCGAATTCTTCGATCGCGAAGCCGGAGCGTCCGCTCCACGTCGGAAAGCTCACGCCCGTGAGCAATTCGTCGGTCTCCAGCGCGGTCGTCCACATGCCGGTGAAGAAGTCCGAGGCCGCGATGGTGCGGTTGCCCCGAGGCGACAATGCCTCGATCTCTGCATCCAATGTCATTGCCACCGCCGGGTATTCGGCGGCCCCGTCGCCGTGGGCGATCGAGCCTCCGAGGGTGCCGCGGTTGCGGATCTGGAAGTGGCCGATCAACGGCGTCGCGCGGGACAACAGGGGGACCGCCGTTGTGAGTTCGGCGGAACGACCGACCGTCGAGTGCGTGGTGCCCGCCCCGATCCACATCGTGTCGCCGCGCCTTTCGATCCCGCGCAATTCGGTGAGTTTGCGCAGGTCCACGAGGTGGTCGAACACGGCGAGCCGCAGGTTGAGCATCGGCATGAGGCTCTGCCCGCCCGCGATGAACTTTGCTTCGTCGCCCAGTTCGGCGATGAGCGCGACCGCGTCGGTTGCGGTGCCGGGTGCGTGGTAGTCGAATGCCGAGGGCTTCATGCCTTCACCGCCTGGACTTCGTCGAGCATTCGGATGATCGTGGCCGGGGACAAGGGCAGGCTGTTCACTTCCACTCCGAAGGGTGCCAACGCATCGGCGACCGCGTTGACCACAGCGGGGGACGCCCCGATCGCACCACCCTCACCGACACCCTTGTAGCCGCCGGGCCCGGTGCTGGGCGATTCGACATGCCCGATCTCGATGTCCGGGACAGTGTCGGTAGTGGGAAGCAGATAGTCCATGAAGGTGGTGGTCACGGGGTTACCGTCGTCGTCGTACGCAAGGTGCTCGTAGAGCGCACCACCGATTCCCTGAACGGTGCCGCCGTAGATCTGGCCCTCGACGATATCCGGGTTGATCATCGGACCGCAGTCCTCGCCGACGATGAACCGGAGGATCTTCACGGCACCTGTGGTGATGTCGACCTCACATGTGCAGACGTGGGTCGCGTTGGCCCACAACATCATGGACGGCGAATGGTAACGGCCGCTCGATTCGAGTCCGGGAGGCACACCGGGCGGCAGTGTCTCGGCCTGGAAGTAGGAGATCTCGGCGATCTCCTTCAGCGTGATCCCGACGGACGGAACGCCACGGACCGTCGCGCGACTGTCCACGAATTCGATGTCCTCGACTGCGGCCTCGAGTTTGTGCGCGGCGATGGCGAGGATGCGGTCGCGCAGCACCGACGCGGTTTCCCGGACTGCTCCCGCGATCATCGACCCGGAACGGCTGCCACCGGTTCCGGCGCCGAACGGGGTGATCGCGGTGTCGCCCTGGATGGTGTGGACGTCGGCGATGTCGACTCCGAGCGCATCTGCGGTGAGCTGCACGGCGGCGGTTTCGAGGCTGTTGCCGGACGACCCACCTGCAACGTAGACGTTCACTTTGCCCGAGGGCTCGATCCGAATCGTCGCACCTTCGGTGGCATGGAACGGCGTTGCACCCGTGGTGGGTTCGATATAGGTACAGGTGCCGACCCCGAGGTAGCGTCCGTCGGCGCGTGCGCGCTCCTGTTCCTTCCGGAACGCGTCGTAGTCGAGGATCGACAGTGCATGCTCGAACGTCTCGAGTGGTGTCGAGTCGTTGTACGGCATACCCAGCGGGTTGGCGAACGGCAGATCGGCTGCGCTGAGCATGTTGCGTCGCCGGAGTTCGACGGGGTCGATGTCCATCTGACGTGCTGCGACATCGAGGAGCATCTCGCGGGCGAGGGACTCGAACTGCCAGGGCCCTCGGTACGCGACCCGCCCCACGGTGTTCGTGTACGTCAGTTTCATCGAGAAGGCTGCGGCGGGAACCCGGTAGGGTCCGGGGAACAGCATCCCGACGACCGCCCCGGACGTCACCGGTGACGGTATGGGGTAGGCGCCGACGTTCTGGACGTGGTCGATCGAGGCACCGAGCAGTGTGCCGTCGGCGTCGAAGGCGAAACGCGCGTCGCCGCATTCCTGGCGGGCCATGCCTGCCGACATCATGTGTTCCTGGCGGTCTTCGATCCATTTCACTGCGGCCGGAAGTTTTCTGGCGGCGAGTAACACGGCGATGTCCTCGCGCTGCGGAACGACTTTCTGCCCGAAGCCACCGCCGGTGTCGCGCATGATCACCCGGACGCTGTGCTCGTCGAGCCCGAGGAGTCGGGCGGTGAAGCCGCGGACCTCGTGCGGGGATTGCGTGGAGGCCCAGACGGTCATCTCGCCGGCCGACCACTCGGCGACGAGGCCGCGGGTCTCCATGGGAACCGCGATATAGGCCTGCTGATTGATGGTGCGGGAGACGACGTGGGCTGCCTCGTCGAACGTTTTCGCCAGCTCGTCGGGCATTGGGCCGCCCATCGCCGCGGCGATGTTCGCGGGATGCGCGGCGTGGACCTGCTCGTCGGCACGATCGGCTGTGGTGTAGTCGATGACCGGCGTGAGCTGTTCGTAGTCGACGGCGACGAGTTCGACTGCGTCCTCGGCGATGTACCGGTCGCGAGCTACGACCAGTGCGACAGGATCGCCGACGAACCGCACCTCGTCGTCGGCGAGCGGGGGCCAGTTCAGGGCGGGCATGTACGGCCCGTCGAGTGCGTAGGTCTGCTCGTGGATTCCCGGTGCGAGATCGGCGGCGACGTATACCGCGTGGACCCCCTCGAGTGCGAGGGCCTCGCTGACGTCGATGTCGACGATGCGGGCGCGCGCGAGTGGGCTGCGCACGAAGCATGCGTGGAGCATGCCCGGTCGTGTGACGTCGTCGACGAACATGCCGGCGCCGGTCAGGAGTCGGGGGTCTTCGACTCGCTTGATGCGAGTCCCGACGTAAGCGGAAATGCTGGGCCTCATCACAGAAATTCTCACCTCGGCCTTCGGTGGATGCTGAGCAAGTGTCTAGCACCCCTCGGAGTGAGGTGTCAATCACATTCTCTTCAAGAGAGCATGCTCTTCTCGCAGGTGCGGGGCCCGGGTGTGCCGTGTGACGTCGGAGAACGGCGATGTGCGGGGTGGTTGACAGTCGCCCGGTGAACGTCGTTCACTGCGTGGGGTGAACGACGTTCACCGAAGTGGCGATGGAGGACCGGGATGGATACAGCGACCCCGTCGCGAAGTGCGGCGTCCAGCGGGGTGATCACGGCACTGTTGAGCGTCGCGGGTCTCGTCGTGGCTCTCCAGACCACCCTCGTGGTACCCCTGTTACCGGATCTCCCGGAACTGCTCGACGTCACAGCGGGTGATGTCGGCTGGCTCATCACCATCACGTTGCTGACCGGAGCAGTGGCCACGCCCATCGTCTCCCGGATGGCCGACATGTACGGCAAGCGCCGGATGATGGTGTTGTCGTTGTCGATGATGGTCGCCGGTGCGCTGATCGCCGCGATCGGAGGCGACTATCTGTTCGTTCTCATCGGACGCGGCCTGCAGGGGTTCTCGTCGTCGCTCATTCCGGTGGCGATGGCGGTCCTGCGCGATGTGCTTCCTCGCGAGAAGGTCGCCGGGGCTGTGGCGCTCACCAGCTCCACGATGGGAATCGGTGGTGCGCTGGGCATGCCTGCGGCGGGCGCGCTGTACGACAATTTCGGCTGGACGTCCGTCTTCTGGGTGTCTGCGGCAGTCGGCGCATTGCTCATGCTGGGTATCCTGCTCGTCGTCCCCGCATCCGCGACGGGAACCCGCGCCCGCTTCGACATCCTCGGTGCGTTGTTGCTGTCGCTCGCCCTCACAGCTCTGCTCCTGGGGATCTCGAAGGGTCCGGCGTGGGGGTGGTCGAGTGCGCAGACCGTTGCGTGCTTCGCGGCGGCCATCGTGATCACGGCGATTCTCGTGCCGTATCAATTGCGAGTGAAGGCCCCGATGGTCGACCTGCGCGTGTCGGCGCGGCGTCCGGTGCTGCTCGCCAACCTCGCCGGGCTCTTCATCGGATTCTCCGCGTACGCCAGCCTGTTGGCGACCACACAACAATTGCAGCTACCCGAGATCACCGGATTCGGGTTCGGGCTCAGCGCTGCCACCGCCGGATTGTGCATGATCCCCGGCAGCCTGGCGATGTTCGTGACCTCACCGATAGCGGGGAAGCTCACCATGCGGCTCGGTGGGCGCTTCACCCTGATGCTCGGAACGATCGTCATGACCGTCGCGTACCTCTTCCGCATCGCGTGGGACGACACCGTCGCGCTGATCATCATCGGTGCCGCGATGGTGAGCATCGGCAACGCCTTGGCCTACGCGACCTTGCCTGCGCTGATCATGGCAGCTGTTCCGGTCACCGACACAGCTGCCGCGAACGGACTCAACAGTCTCCTGCGCACCATCGGGATGTCGAGCATGAGCGCGGTCGTTGCTGCGTTGCTCGCGAGTATCACCATCGACGCAGCCGGCGTGACCTTCCCTGCGCACGGCGCGATCATCGTGATCTTCGTGATCGCGGGTCTGTCCACGTTCGCGGCTACGCTGTGCGCCGTGCTGCTGCCGAAGCATCGGCCGGTGCGCACGCCTCCGGTCGCCGACACGGCCGAGGCGGCGTGAGTCGGCGATGAGCGAACGGACGACTCGCGACACCATTCTCGACGCCGCCCGGCCGCTGTTCACCGAGCGGGGTTTCAACGGCACCACCATCAGGGATATCGCCGAGGCGGCCGGTGTCTCACCCGCTCTGGTGATGAAGCTGACCGGCAGTAAGGCCGAGCTCTTCCAGGCTGCTGCGCCCGAATCTCCTGGACTCACCGACGCCGATCATCCCGACGAAGCCCCCGGCTACCGGCTGGTGCGGGCGATCGTGGACCGGCGAGACTCGGGTGACTACGAGTTCTGGGCAATGGCACCGTATCTCGTGCAGGAAGCTCCCGATCCCGAGGGTGCCCGCGCGGGGATGACGGAACGAATGGTACCCCGGATCGCGGCGGTGATCGGAGAGCACACGACCGAAATGGCACGTGCCCGAATGGTTGTGACGCTGCTCCTGGGCTTGGCGAGCGGTGTGCGCACCTTCGAGATCCTGACGCCCCAGACGATCGACAGCGCGAAGTTGATCGAAACGTACGGAGCGCTCGTGCAGCAGATCATCGACGACACCGAACTCTGACTCCTGCATCACCGAGTGCAGCGCGCCGGGTCTACTCGACCGAGCGTTTCGTCCACACCGAGCCGGACGGCAATGTGGAGGTCCCTGCCGCACCGATGATGAGCAGGCATTTCATGTCGATACTCGCGGGATCCAGCTTCTCGAGGGTGGTGACCTCGAGCGACTCACCCGGCCTGCCCACGTCCCGCCCGATCACGACGACGGTGTCGCCGGGCCGATGCTGCAGGAGAAGCGATCGGGCATCGGCGACCTGCGTCGTCCGCGACCGGGACGCGGGATTGTAGATCCCCAGCACGAGATCGGCTTCTGCAATTGTGGTGAGCCGCTTCTCGATCACGCTCCACGGCTTGAGCCGATCCGACAGGCTCATGACTGCGAAATCCCCGCCGATGGGTGCCCCTGCGCGGGCTGCGACGGCCTGCACCGCCGACACTCCCGGCAGCACACGGATCGGCACGGACGAGTACTTCTGATCCTGCGCGGCCTCGAACACCGCCGACGCCATCCCGAACACGCCGGCGTCACCACCGGACACGACAGCGACCTTCTCGCCGGCCAATGCCAGGTCGAGTGCGAATCTGGCGCGATCGACCTCGACGGTGTTCCCACTCGAATGTCGCTGCAGGCCGGGGCGAACCGGAACCCGATCGACGTAGGGACCGTATCCGACGACATGATCGACCGATGCGAGCGCCGCGGACGCCTCCGGTGTGAGCCATCTGTCGTCGGCGGGACCGAGTCCGATCACCAGCAATTCATGTGTCTCGACCGGAATTTCGGTCTCGGGCGTGACGGGGCGGGATCGGTCGATCACTCCCCGGTTCCGAGGAGCCTTGTCTCCGGCGGTGAGGATCACAGAAAAGTACGGAACCGTATCGGGATCCACATCTGCGGCTGCGACGATGCGTTGCCCGTCCATGGTTGCCCGCTCGACGTACACGGCATCGTCGAGTCGTCCGGACTGTTCCAGTGCGCTTCGCACCGATTCGAAGGTGCGGCCCAGTTTCATGATGACCGCGCCGTCGGTATCGGCCAGTCGCCTCGCCAATTCGGGCTCGGGAAGGGTACCCGGGAGGACGGTGAGTACATCCGTGCGCCGCACGAGCGGCTCGGCGGATGCGGCCGCCGCGGCCGAGAACGACGTGACACCGGGAATCACCTCGGCCGCATAATGCTTCGAAAGTCGGTCGTGGAGGTACATGTACGACCCGTAGAACAACGGGTCGCCTTCGCACAGCACGACGACGGTGCGATCGGCGTCGAGGTGGGTGGCAAGACGCGCAGCGCACTCGTCGTAGAAATCGGCGATCGCCCCGTCGTATCCGCCGGGGTGGTCGGTGGTGCCGACGGTGACGGGATACACCAGCTTTTCCTCGATCACGCCGTCCGGGATCAGTCCGGCCGCGATGCCGCGCGCGATCGACCGGCCATGCGTGCCCGAGTGGTAGGCGATGACGTCGGCCTCCGCGATCAGGCGAGCGGCCTTGCGGGTGATGAGTTCCGGGTCGCCGGGTCCGAGCCCGACCCCGTAGATCCTGCCGGTCATTCCGTCTCCTGAGCCAGTGCGTTGAGCGCCGACGACGCCATCGCCGATCCACCCCGACGGCCCCGCACCACGAGGTGCGGGATCCGCAGATCATGTTCGATCAGGGCCTCTTTGGATTCGGCGGCGCCGATGAACCCCACCGGCACGCCGATGATCGCCGCGGGTCGCGGTGCGCCGGCATCGAGCATCTCCAGAAGGTGGAACAGTGCGGTGGGCGCGTTACCGATCGCGACGACCGATCCCTCCAGCCGCTCCGTCCACAGCGACACGGCCGCAGCCGAGCGCGTGGTGTTCCACTGCTGGGCCAGGCCCGGTACGCGAGGATCGCCGAGCAGGCACAGCACCTCGTTGTCGGCGGGCAGTCGCTTGCGGGTGACGCCCGCCGCAACCATGTTCGCGTCGGCGAGAATCGGGGCGCCCGCGTTCAGGGCCGTGCGGGCCGCGGACACCAGATCGGGATGGATCACCAGATCGTTCGTCAGGTCGGTCTGGCCGCTCGCATGGATCATCCGCACCGCGACCTTCTCAGCGTCGCCCGGAATCGCGGCAAGATCGGATTCGGCTCGGATCGTCGCGAACGAACGGACGTAGATTTCAGCGCCGTCCGTTTCGTACTCGTAGCGGCGGGGTGGTGGCTGCAGGGTCACGTCGAGCTCCTGTGTGACGTCGAACGGCTGGCGAAAACAAGGTTGTGCGGGGAATGAGGTGCACCGCAGGCGCGTTCGCAACCGACGATATGGAGGCGATCTGCTGCAGTGCCGGAAGCGACGGTGCGACGGGCCAGAGCCCGGGTATCACCTCGGGCGAGGCTACACCCGGGCGATCCGGTGCACGCGGTGACCCTGGGCCACGCGGAGTCGTCCGATACGACGAAGCCCGCAGCGGACAACGCGGAGATATCGGCCCCCTGGGGCAGGACCACGCCGCGCCACGGGGTGATGATCACGCCGTCGTCGGGCAGGGCCGAGGCCATGCCCGGGGTAAGGATTCCGAGCGGGACCAGCGCGGATACCGCGTTTTCGAGCACTCCGTACGGCATCGCATACGGTGGAAGCTCGGGCGCGGGGTTCAGGCCGCCGAGTTCGGTGCCATGCCCGGGAAGTTGCCGCACGTGCCAGAGCGTTCCGCGCATCCGCACGAACCGGAGAGCCAGGCCGATCAGAGTATCGACGACCTGCGACGATGCCACCGTCGGACCGTTCATCTCACCGATCACAATTCTCATGGTCCCGGCGTCCACAGCGACGGCCGCAAGATCACAGCGGAGTCCGGCGACATCGCCACGGCCGTCGTCGAGGCCGAACAGGAACCGGCCGGGCAGCTCGGCGAGCGCCGGCTCCGCGCACAGTGCGGTATCGAGCGCACCGATCAGCGGCCTGATGTCGGCGACCCCACCGGCGAGCCCCGACAGCGGTGATGCGACCACGTTGCGTACCCGCTCGTGCGACGCCGACGGCAGTAGCCCGGCGGCGACGATCGCGTCGGTGAGACCGGCGGCGACGTTGCCGTGCTCGTCGACAGAGATGCCCCTGACCTGCAGGTTCCCCCGGGATGTCAGGTGCACATCACCGTCGGCGAACATCTGTGACGCGGCCGAGAGCCGCCCGAGCGCGCGGCCGGGCGGACGGCCGCCCGGCGCGCGCAGTCGCACCAGCGCGCCGTCGGCGGCGTGGTGCGGCCGCAGCAATCCGGGACAGCGATCGGGCGGAAGTTCGGGCGAGACATGCTCCACGGAGGCACATGCTTGCACATCCCTGGAAAATGGTGCGCTACGCTGGCGACGTCGTGGTTACGGGAAGCCGGTGCGAAACCGGCGCGGCCCTCGCCACTGTGAGCGGGTAGTTGTTCGCCCTCGTCCGTACCGGCCTGCCGGAACGGAGACCACTGGACGAAAGTCCGGGAAGGTCGGCGCAGCAGCGATGATCCGTCAGCCAGGAGACCGGCCACGGCATGAGTAGTCCACGAGGGTTTTGGAGACTGAACATGGCCGTGTGCCTTGGGTTTTGCGGTGCGTCGTGACGCGCCTCGCTCTGTTGTCGACGTCGGACACCGACCTGCTGTCGGCCCGCTCGAGCGGTGCCGACTGGGCTGTGGGGAACCCATCGCGTCTCGATGTGACCACCGATCTGAGCGGATTGCTCGAGGGCGCAGGCCTGGTGATAGTCCGGATCCTCGGCTCTGCGAGGTCTTGGCAGGACGGGCTCGACGCCGTCCGTGCCCGCGGCGTCCCCGTCGTCGTGCTGGGCGGTGAGCAGACGCCCGACGCCGAGCTCATGAGCTACTCGACGGTGCCGATCGGCACCGCGGCAGAAGCACACCGCTACCTCGCCCACGGCGGTCCCGCGAACCTCGCCCAACTCCATGCGTTCCTGTCGGACACGGTGCTGCTCGGAGGTGACGGTTTCGAGCCGCCCGCCGAACTGCCCGAATGGGGTGTACTGGACCGGCCTGCCCCGGCCGACAGGTCGCTGCCCCGGGTGGGCGTGCTGTTCTACCGAGCCCACCACACCAGCGGAAACGTGCAGTTCGCACACGATCTGGCCGACGCGATCGACGCGACCGGTAAGGCTCAGGGCGTGGTCGTGCACTGCGCCTCGCTGCGTGGGGCTTCCGACGACCTGCTCGCTGAACTCGGCAGCCTCGACGCACTCGTCGTCACGGTGCTCGCCGCCGGTGGCACCAAGCCCGCCACGGTGAGCGCAGGCGGCGAGGACGAGGCCTGGGATGTGGGAGCCCTTGCCGCGCTCGATATTCCGATTCTGCAGGCGCTGTGCCTGACGTGGAGCCGCGACAGCTGGGCAGACTCCGACGACGGCGTGTCCCCGCTCGACTCCGCGACCCAGATCGCGGTTCCCGAATTCGACGGCCGCATCATCACGGTGCCGTTCTCGTTCAAAGAACTCGACTCAGACGGCCTGCCCCGCTACGTCACCGATCCGGAACGCTGCCGTCGCGTGGCAGGCATTGCGGTCGCGCACGCCCGGTTGCGGCATGTCCCGCCCGCCGACCGGCGCATCGCGATCATGCTGTCGGCCTATCCCACCAAGCATTCACGCGTCGGCAACGCCGTCGGTCTCGACACCCCCGTGTCGGCGATCAAGATGCTGCGAGCACTGCGCGACCTCGGATACGACCTCGGCGCCGGTTTCCCCGGGATGGATGTCGACGACGACACAGAAGCCGGAAACACCCTGATCCACGCGCTGATCGATGCAGGTGGTCAGGACGAGGAATGGCTCACAGCCGACCAGCTGGCCGGTAACCCGGTGCGAGTGAACACATCCGAGTACCTGGAGTGGACGAAGGACCTGCCCGTCGAGCTCACCGACGCGATGACCGAGGCATGGGGGCCGGCGCCCGGCTCGTTGTTCGTCGACGGGGACGCGATCGTCCTGGCCACGTTGCAGGCGGGCAATGTCGTCCTCATGATCCAGCCGCCGCGTGGATTCGGTGAGAATCCCGTTGCGATCTACCACGATCCAGACATGGCTCCGTCGCACCATTACCTCGCCGCATACCGATGGGTCGAGCAGGGTTTCGGTGCCGACGCCGTCGTCCATCTCGGGAAGCACGGCTCGATGGAGTGGTTGCCCGGAAAGAATGCCGGGATGTCGGCGTCGTGCGCGACCGACGCTGCCATCGGGAACCTGCCGCTGATCTACCCGTTCCTGGTCAACGACCCCGGTGAGGGCGCGCAGGCCAAGCGCCGCGCACACGCGACGATCGTCGACCACCTGATTCCCCCGATGGCCCGCGCGGAGTCGTACGGCGACATCGCGCGGCTCGAACAGCTACTCGACGAGTACTCCAACATCGCGGCGATGGACCCCGCAAAGCTGCCCGCGATCCGCGCGCAGATCTGGACGCTGATCCAGGCCGCGAAACTGGACCACGACCTCGGACTCGACGACCGGCCGCACGACGCCGAGTTCGACGATTTCCTGCTGCATGTCGACGGCTGGTTGTGCGAGGTCAAGGATGCTCAGATCCGCGACGGCCTGCACGTGCTCGGTGCCGCCCCCGAAGGTGACGCACGCGTCAACCTGGTGCTGTCGATCCTGCGCGCCGCCCAGGTCTGGGGCGGCAAGAGTCACGCAGTGCCCGGGCTGCGGACAGCGCTCGGACTGAAGACCGATGCGCCGCTGACCGAGGTCGATGCGATCGAAACCCAGGCTCGCGCGCTCGTGCAGGCGATGGAAGACGGCGGCTGGAGTGTCGATACCGCCCCGACCACAGTCGAATCGGTACTCGGCCACGCCGACAGTGAGGTGTCGCGGGTGCTGGCCTTCGCAGCCGAACAGGTGGTGCCGCGTCTCGCGCAGACCACCGACGAACTCGATGCCGTCCTGCATGCCCTCGACGGCGGGTACGTTCCCGCTGGTCCGTCGGGTTCGCCGTTGCGCGGCCTCGTCAACGTGCTGCCCACCGGCCGCAACTTCTACACCGTCGACCCCAAAGCCGTGCCGAGCCGACTCGCCTACGACACGGGCGTCGCGCTCGCGAACGCACTGATCGAGCGGTATCTCGCCGACACCGGTGAGTACCCGCAGTCGGTGGGTTTGTCGGTGTGGGGCACCTCCGCGATGCGCACCGCCGGCGACGACATCGCCGAGGTGCTCGCCCTCATCGGTGTCCGCCCCGAATGGGACCCGGAATCCCGTCGCGTCCGTGAACTCACCATCGTGCCGCTCGAGGAACTCGGCCGACCGCGCATCGACGTCACCGTGCGTATCTCCGGATTCTTCCGCGATGCGTTCCCGCACGTGATCGGCATGCTCGACGACGCGATCCGCATGATCGCGGCTCTCGACGAACCCGACGAGATGAACTACGTGCGTGCCCACGCGCAGCGCGACGAGGCCGAACACGGCGACGCCGAGCGAGCCGTGCGCCGCATCTTCGGATCCAAGCCGGGTTCGTACGGTGCCGGAATCCTCCAGCTCATCGACTCCGGAAACTGGCGCACCGACGCCGACCTCGCCGAGGTGTACACCGCGTGGGGCGGATTCGCATACGGACGTGACCTGCACGGCATCGCCGCGGCCGACGACATGCGCGCCAATTACCGCCGGATCGCGGTGGCCGCGAAGAACACCGACACGCGCGAGCACGATATCGCAGACTCCGACGACTATTTCCAGTACCACGGCGGCATGGTCGCCACGGTGCGCGCACTCACGGGCACCGATCCCAAGGCGTACATCGGTGATTCGACGATCCCCGACACCGTGCGCACCCGCTCGCTCAGCGAGGAGACCGCACGCGTGTTCCGCGCGCGTGTCGTCAACCCGCGCTGGATTTCCGCGATGCGCAGGCACGGCTACAAGGGCGCATTCGAACTCGCCGCCACCGTCGATTACCTGTTCGGCTACGACGCCACCGCAGGGGTCGTCGAGGACTGGATGTACGAGTCGCTGGCGCAGAACTATGCGCTCGACTCGGAGAACCAGCAGTTTCTGCGTGAGGCCAACCCGTGGGCATTGCGCGGGATCGTCGAACGGCTCACCGAGGCGGCCGATCGCGGACTGTGGGCAGAGCCGGATCCGGAGACCCTGAAGGCGCTGCAACAGGCGTACCTCGACGTCGAAGGTGATCTCGAGGACCGCGGATGAGGTTGCGACTGATCGGGATCGGGCCGGGAGGTCCGGACGATCTCACAGTCGCGGCCGTCAAGGCACTCGAGAGTGTCGACGTGTTCCTCGTCGCCGACAAGCAGCGCGGTGTGGACGACCTCGTGTCGGTGCGTGAACAGATCCTGCGCCGACACACCACCGGTCGGTACCGCACGATCGTGGTGCCGGACCCGCCACGCGACCGGGCGCCGGAGCAGTACGGGACGGAGGTACGCGACTGGCATGCGGCCCGCGCCGAGGCGTACGAGGCGGTGCTGAACGCAGAGATCCGTGACGAGGAGACAGTCGGATTTCTGGTGTGGGGCGATCCGAGCCTGTACGACAGCACTATTCGCGTCGTCGAGCGGATCCGTGATCGCGGTGTGCTCGACATCGACTACGACGTCGTGCCCGGTGTGAGCAGCATTCAACTGCTCGCTGCCCGGCATCGTTTGGTGTTCAACAGAATCGGTGGCCCGATCACGATCACCACCGGTCGGCGCCTCGGTGAGGAGGTCGCATCGGGAGCGGACAATCTCATCGTCATGCTCGACGGGCAGCTCGCCTGCCGGGAACTCGACGGCGCTTGGGACATCTGGTGGGGCGCGAACCTCGGAACGGTAGACGAGGAACTCGTCGCGGGACGTCTGCATGACGTGCTCGACGCCATCGACGTAGCCCGGGTGCGATCCAGGTCCGCGCGAGGTTGGGTGATGGACACCTATCTGTTGCGCCGGGCGCGATGAGCCGCGCTCGTTGAGCCGCGCAGAGATGACGGAGGTCAGTGCGAGCGGATCAGCGTCGGCCGTGGGCGGGGGTCGGTGGGCGACTTGCTGAGCGCGATCGGTAACCACTGCGAAGTCAGCGCGACCATCGACACCCACGCGATCACCATCCCGACCCCAGGAGCGTGCGGGCCGTCGACGATCATTCCCGTTTGCGACCAGTAGCCGAAGAGTCCGAAGAAGGAGCCGAGACCGCAGCCGAGCGTCGCTGCAACCGCGAACCTCCAGCTGCGCCGGGCCAGTGCTATCGACGACACGAGCACCCCGAACACCGCCGCGAGCGTCACGAACATCCGCAGCGGCATGGAGACGGGGGCGCCGCCACCGAACCAGTCGGCGAGCGCCGTCCACGACCACTGCGTCGACGTCAACGGCAGCAGTAGCCCGATGGTCAACAGCGCCATGAACCCGGCAAGCACCCAGCGCCGCTTCCCCGCATCGAACTCCCCGGCGATCCGCTTCTCGATCCGCGCGAAGTCGCTCCGGTACGCCGACAGGTTCTCACTCACGGGCACGCCTCCTCCTTCGACCACACCAGAGGCCATTATGGCCGTCCGTGCACGATCCGGTACAAGGTGTCGCTTACCAGGGTAAACCCGGAACCAGTAGAGGCGTCAGTCCTCGTCGGTGTCGGTCGCGGGGCCCGAGGGAGTCGCGCCGCCTATCAGAAGTTCGGTGCCGACGCTCCCCTCGGCCGTCCGGGTCGACCGGCCGAGGGGAACGTCGCATCCGTTTGACGGACCCACTGCGTGCCGCCGCAGGGTCCGCTGAACTACGGACTGCTCTCCGCTTTCGCGGCCCGCGCGGAGTTCACAGGTTCATGCGCCGGATCCTGATGTGGACTGCCGAGAGCAGCGGGCTCGTCCGTATGCATCTCGCCGACCTCCGACTTGAGGATCCGCAGCGACCTGCCCAGACCGCGGGCGGCCTCGGGCAGCTTCTTGGACCCGAACAGAACCAGCAGGACCACCGCGACGATCGCCCAGTGCGCCGGGCTCATCGCACCCATCAGCCGATTGCCTCGTCCGTGGGATACACCGCATCGACCTCGACCTCGACGAGCCAGCCCGGCACGGGGAGACTGCCGACCTCGAGTGCGAACCGGCTCGGGCGGGCCTCGTTTCGCTCGAGCGGCGCTGCGGGTTCGGCGGTACCGAGCGGGACGAGTTCGGTGTCGCCGGTCTCGAGGTTCGTGTTGGCGAAGAACTGGCGGTAGGCGCGGTTCCAGCCGGCGTAGTCGGCCCGATCGGAACCGGGCGCGTTGTCGAGGAACACTCGCATGGTCGTGACGTCGGCAAGAGTCAGACCTTGCGATTCGAGGTTGGCTCGAATGTTCTCGAGCACATTGATGCCCTGCGCCTCGGTCAACGTGACGCCGTCCGGCAATGCTCCGCCGCTGAACTGCGAGGGGATATATGACTCCGGGCTACCCTGTGGCGCAGCCGAGTTCGACGCGGACGGGCCGAGACCGCTGGACTTGTAGATGGTCGCCCCGGCGCTGATCGTCACGCCCTCGGCAATCATCGGGTTCGCCTCGCCCGGTGGGATCACGGCCTGAGCGGCCACGGTGGGCTCGTCGGGCGCGGCATGGTCATCGCTCCCGGACGAGCAGGCGGTCAGTACGACCGCAGTAGTTGCCAGGCTCGCGGCCAGTGTTGCAGTGCGAAAAGTGTTTCGCTTCATGATGTCTCCTGAATGTGTGTGGTGGCTAGGTCGCTGCGACGCGCTGGTGCAGCGCGGTGACGACGTCGCGGGCGGAAGTGAACGCGCCGTGCTGCCATGCGATCGCGTTCGAGAGGTGGTCGCCTGCAAAATAAATCCGGTCGACAGGCTCGAGTAGCAGCTCGTACTCGGGGGTGGCGCTGTCACTGTGCCCGTAGCTCGAGCCCTTCCAGCTCACCCAGGCGCCTTCGGAATACTTCATCCGGCGCCAGCTTCCCGAGAACGAGGAGGCGATGTCGCGGCCGTACTTGTCGCCGTGAATCGCCATGCCCTCGGTGACCGCCTTCGCCAGACGCTGTTCGTGAGTGAGGGATTCGAAGGCGAGGTGCCGTCTGCCGCTGGTGTAGTACCCGACGACGACACCGCGGTCCGAGCCGTAGTGGTCGTACGGGAACATGATCTGGTTGATGTCCTTGTCGGTGTTCGATGCCCCGCCGTAGATGCGGTCCTCGGTTTCCCACCAGCGGCGGGTGTACTCGATTCCGAGTTTGCCGCCGGAGACGGGGACGGCAGCGGTCAGCGCGTTCAGGACATCGGCGGGTAGGTTGTTGTCGAGGCGCCCGATCAGGTTCGGCGGGACCGTGCAGATGCAGTAGTCGGCGGTGATCGACTTGCGCGAGCCGTCCTGCGTGTAGGCCACGGTGACACCGTCGGGGACGTTCTTCATCGACGTAACCTCGGCACCGAACTGGATCTTGTCGGTGCCGATCTTTTCCTGGAAGGCGTAATAGATGCGGTCCATGCCGCCGACCGGTGTCATCATGATCGTGGCCTGGTCGTAGCCGAACTCGAAGCTGATGTTGCGGCCGAGTCCCGAGCGGATGACGTCGGGCATCGCGAACGGCTCGGTCCGGGTGCCGAAATCGAGGCCGGCACCGGGTTCGTCGGAGAACCCGCGGCGCGACGAGCCGATGTAGCGTCCGTCGCTGGACAGGTCACCGAAATCGCTGAGGAACTCTGACAGTGCGTCCTTGTCGTCGGGGGACAACAGGTCGTCCAGAGCGCCCCTCGACGTCGCCTTGTGTAGCAGCTCCGACATATAGCCGAAGGTGTCGGCTTTCGCAGCACGGTACTGGACCGACTGCCCCGATAGCGGGGTGTTGCTCTGATAGTTGACGAGCGTGTTTGCGTTCTGGTTGCCGAACGGCTGGATCTCCACGCCGAGTTCGTGGCAGTAGTCGAGGGTGATGTGATTCTGAGGGATGCGTGTGGCACCGAGGTTGTAGTAGTGCCCATCGGCGAACGTGCAGGTCTGGCGCTCCCCGCCGATCTCGGTTTCCGTGGTGCCGCCGCGCACCGAATAGACACGCCCGCCCGGCCGGGTGCGGGCCTCGAGGACTGTGACGGCGTAGCCTGCCTTGCCGAGTTCGTAGGCCGCGCACAGGCCCGCGGGTCCGCCGCCGAGCACGACCACGGACTGCGAGCCGGGTGCCTTCCCGATGAGGTCGCCCATCGTGGGGGCTTGAAACCGGCTGGGGGCGCCCACCGCCGGCGCGAGACCTAGTGTGGACATCGCCCCGTAGGCCAGTCCGACGCCGCCGGTCATGCTCAGGCCTCGCATGAATGATCTTCTGGTGACGCTCACTTCGTGTCTCCCATCGCCCTGTCGTTGTCGGCACCAATCGTGGAACGGGTGTGATTCCGGATCGATACGGCGACGCAACGGTTACGCGGCGGCGAGTGGGAAACGATCGGACGACGTCTTCTCACTCGGATCGGCGACACATGACTCACGCCCGAAACACTCGGGAAACATAGCGTGGCTAGGTTCTGCGAGGCCGGCGTCGAGTCCACTGAGGAGCGGGAGGTGTCATGGCAGAGACATCTGCATTGGCGGATGCCATCGCGCGGTCGTTCGCGTGTCAGGAACCGCGGCGTGCCGCGGTGTCGCCCCTCCATGCGCTCGGTCGCAGACAGCTGTCGGGCTGGGAGGTTCTCGCTCAATCCGTTGCCACCACAGCGCCGGCAGCCTCCATGGTGCTGCTGCCCGTCACCATGCTGAACCACAGGGCATCAGCGACGAACACACCCGCATCGGCCTCGACGTCGGGTCTGATCGCGATCGTCACAGCTGCGGTATTCGTCACGATGATCGCCTGGTGCACCACGCAGTTCACTCGGAGGATGGTCGCGTCCGGTGGGCTCTACGCATTCGTCGCGAAGGGGCTCGGTGCACGTGCTGCCCTGGTCACCGGCATCGCGATGGCAGTCAAGTATCTGGTCAGCGGTGCGTTGAGTCTGTATTCCGGTGGGCTGGCGGTGATCACCATCGCGGCATTGTGCGGGGTCGAGATCCGTGGCCCGGCGACCCTCACGGTGTACCTGGGGATCGCTGCGGCGATTCTTGTCGCGCTGGTACGTGGAGTTCGTTTCGCGGCACTCGCGATTCTCGTGATCGAGGTCTGCTCACTGGTGTTCATCATCGGGCTGATGATGGTGGCCGGTGGGGAATCGACTCCGGTGCAACCGCTTTCCGGTGGCGGTACCGGGATGTGGCTTCCCGTGGTCCTCGCTGCCCTGTTCGCCTTGGCCGGATTCGAGAGTGCGACGTTCATCGGCCCCGAAGCGCGTCGCCCGATGGTCACCGTCACCCGGACAGTGCTCGCCACCCCGATCATCTGCGGAACCTTGTTCGTCTTCGCAGGATGGGCAGCCTGGAGCGGACACGCCGACGCCGTGGTCGGGGCATACCTGCACGGCACATCGACCGGTGTGAGTCCGGTGGTTGTTGCGCTGCTGCATATCGGTATGTGCTGCTCGTGGCTTGCGTCCGCGATGGCCTCGTCGAATGCCGTATCGAGATTGCTGTATTCGATGGGCGTCGAAGGGGTACTGCCGAGGATCCTCGGGACTGTGCACAGCCGCCTGTGCACCCCGTATGCAGCGCTCGCCACTGCGGTGACGGTCCTCGCTATCGGCGCGTCGGTTCTTGCTGTCTTCGGTTCCAGACCGGACTGGATCAACGTCACGTTGCGCGTCGCACTCCTGATCGCCTACGTCCTGGTAGCTGCCTCGGCGGTAGCGTTTCTCGCCCGGATCCGGGAGTCGACGCCGGCGATCGCTCTGATGGGTGGCCTCGGAACCGCTACCGGTGTCGCGGTAATCGGATTCATCGTCGCCGGTCATGTACTGGACGGACGGTTCGCGGGACTCATCGCCGTCGTCGCTGTTCCGGTGATTGCTATGCTCTGGTACCGGTACCTGAGTCGTGCGCGCCCGGCGAGTCTCGCCGATGTCGGGATATTCGACAGCCCCGGTTCGGAGGACGTGCTTCCCGGTTCGGCAGCCTTCGCCGAGAATGCCCGCGGCGACATGGCGCTCGTCGGTGCCGACCATCCGGGTGCGGAGCAGCGATGAGCGTCGGCTCGGGTGGGCATGAGCCGCGATCCGTTCAACGTGCCCTCGCGATGCTCGAGGCCGTTGCCACACTGGGTACGGGCGCGTCGGCGCGGGACATCGCCAGACTCACCGGAACCCCGCCCGCGACCGCATACCGGCTCCTCAACCTCCTCGTGGCCGACGGGTATCTCGTGCGTGTGGAGGATCTGTCCGGTTTCGCGCTCGGCCGTCGGCTCCGCGAACTCGCCTCCGCCGCGCCCGATCCACTGCAGGACGTCGAAACGGGTCGTGTCGTCGAAGAGCTGCGGACCCGGACCCGGTACGGCATCTACCTCGCCTCCTACAGCGGTGGTCGAGTGCACCTGGTGGACCGCGACCCCGACCACGAACTGTCCGGCGAATCGACGTGGACCACGCACCTGCATGCGTCGGCGATCGGCAAGTTGCTTCTGGCGCAGCGGCCCGAACTGATCGGGACCGGCCGACTGCGCCGAGTCACCGAGCGCACCAAGATCGAGCCGTCGGAGCTGATGGCGGAGCTGCGGGGCGTTCAGGACTCGGATGCTGCCCACGAGGTCGATGAGAGTCGTATCGGGCGGACCGCACTGGCCGTGCCCGTGCGCTCGAGCGACGGACGGCTCACCGGAGCGCTGGCCGCCACTGGACGCACCGGAAGGCTCGACGTGAATGATCCGACCGTCTGGGAGCTGTTGCGGTCGTACGCCTCGCTGCTTCGGGGGTCGCGAGCCGTCCTCTGATCACGAGCGGACCGAGGTGGACGAGGCATCCATGCGCTCGGAGGTCGAGGCCGGTCTTGTACTGTTCGAACCGACGTAGGGAACACCGGTGTGAATCCGGGGCTGTCCCGCAACTGTCACCGAGGAGCTGCCCTCCAACGCATGGTCACGGCCCACACGGGCTGGAAGGCCGGGGGAAAGCATCGATCCGGGAGCCAGGACACCTGTGTCGGCCGAAGAGGTACCACGAGGATGGACATGATCGATTCAATATTTTCCGCCCGCAAGGGGCGGCGCACGATGCTGCGCGCAGGTATCGCCCTTGTCGCAGTAGCGATGACAGTTGCAGGCTGCTCGTCGAGCGATACCGGCTCCGACGCCGCCGATCAGCAGGAGACCCGCGCCGCGTCGGGGTCGACGAACTACCCGCTGACCATCGAGAACTGTGGCCGCGAGGTCACGGTCGACGCCCCGCCGCAGCGTGCCGTATCGCTCAACCAGGGGTCGACGGAGATCCTGTTGTCGCTCGGCCTGGCCGAGCGCATGGTCGGCACCGCGACGTGGACCGATCCGGTGCGCGAGAACCTCGCGGCCGAGAACGAGCGGGTCCCGCGCCTGGCCGACAACAATCCGTCGTTCGAGGTCGTGCTCGATACCGAACCCGACTTCGTGTCGGCATCGTTCGGCGGCACCCTAGGCGAAGGCGGCGTCGCGACCGCGGAGCAGTTCGAGCAGCTCGGGGTGCCGTCCTACCTCTCGCCCACCGACTGCGACGGCAAGGACGACAACAGCGTCAACTCCGACGGCAACCGCACCGAGCCGCTGACGATGGACGCGGTGTACAAGGAGGTTCGCGAACTCGCCGCGATCTTCGACGTCACCGAGCGCGGTGAAGAGTTCGTCGCCGAGCTCCGGCAGCGGTACGAGACGGCCGCGGGTGAGATCGACGCCTCCGGGGTGTCTCTCGCGTACTGGTTCGCCGACACGGCCACCCCGTATGTCGCGGGGTGCTGCGGTTCGTCGGGCATCATCACCAACTCCGTCGGTGCGAAGAACGTCTTCGACGACACCACGAACGAGTGGCCGCAGGTGAGCTGGGAGTCGGTCCTCGATCGGGATCCCACTGCCCTCGTACTCGGAGACCTGAGCCGGCGCAGCATTGCGGGTGACGCGCTGGACAGCAAGATCGAATTCCTCGAAACGAATCCGGTGACCCAGCGTCTGACGGCCGTGCAGAACCAGCGGTACATCGTCGTCAACGGTGCCGACATGAACCCGTCGATCCGCACGATCGACGGAATCGAGAAGGTCGCCGCCGCATTGCGCCAGTGGAATCTCGCGGGCTGATGGTGTCGGCGACGAAGGATCGGTCGCCTACCGAGCGTGGCCCGGTCGCAGCAGTCGTCGTCGCGATCGGACTGGTCGTACTGGCGCTTTCGATCGCTGTGACGGTCACGATCGGCCCGGCCGAACTGTCCGTGCCGGACGTCTACGCCGTCATCTTCGACCGGTTGGGGCTCGCTGAGAGTTCGGTCAGCGCGATCCGTGAGGGGATCGTCTGGGAGCTGAGGCTGCCGCGGACCCTGCTGGCCGCGGTGTGCGGCGCCGGTCTCGCGGTGTGCGGGGTGATCATGCAGTCGCTCTTGCGCAACCCGCTGGCCGATCCGTTCGTTCTGGGGATCTCGTCGGGTGCCTCGACGGGAGCCGTGATGATTGCGGTGCTGGGTATCGGGGGCGGCGCAGTGTCGCTGTCGGGCGGCGCATTCCTGGGTGCGCTCGCGTCGTTCGCGCTCGTGTTGCTGCTCGCCACCGGCGCAGGTGGCGGTACCTCACGTGTGGTTCTCGCAGGAGTTGCGGGAACCCAACTGTTCTCGGCATTGACGTCGTTCATCGTGATCTCCTCCGCTGACGCGGAGCGGACACGTGGTGTGCTGTTCTGGCTCCTGGGATCGCTGTCGGGCGCCACGTGGAGCGATGTGGTGCTCTGCGGCGCGGTGTGCGCGCTCGGTATCTTCGTGTGCCTGATCAAAGCATCCTCCCTGGACGCATTCACGTTCGGTTCGTCGACCGCTGCGACGCTCGGCGTCTCGGTGGGCCGTACCCGTCTGATGTTCCTGATGGTGACCGCTCTGATCACGGCCGTGCTGGTGAGTGCCGCGGGTGCGATCGGGTTCGTCGGTCTCGTCCTTCCACACGCAGCACGATTCCTGGTGGGCCCCCGGCACAGTCATCTCGTGCCCGTCACCGCGGTGGTGGGCGCGGTGTTCATGGTGTGGGTGGACGCGGTGGCCCGCACTGTGTTTGCGCCGCAGGAGGTTCCGGTGGGTGTGGTGACCGCTTTGATCGGCGTCCCGGCTTTCGCGCTGATCCTGTTCCGTACGAGGAGTACGCCGTGACACTCTCTGCGCAGTCGCTGCGGTGGAGCCGCGGCGGAAACCTCGTCATCGACGACGTGACGATCGACCCGGTGCCGGGGGAGACCATCGGGCTGCTCGGGCCGAACGGATCAGGAAAATCGTCGCTGTTGCGCCTGCTTGCCGGCATCGATCGTCCCGACGACGGGACGGTGACTCTCGACGGAACCGATATCGGGAGCCTAGGTCGGCGACGACTGGCGCGCCGCGTAGCGATGGTCGGGCAGCATGCGCACACCGAGGTGGACATTCGGGTGCGAGATGTGGTGCGACTCGGTCGTATTCCCCACTCCGATGCGTTCGGGCGCGACGAAGGCGGACGCGCCGCTATCGACCGGGCGCTCGAAGTGACGGGGATGGTCGAGTTCGCCGGGCGGTTGTGGCGTTCGATGTCCGGTGGTGAACGTCAGCGAGCGCAGATCGCTCGGGCCCTCGCGCAGGAACCTGAAGAGCTGTTGCTGGACGAGCCGACGAACCACCTCGATATTCAACATCAACTGGACATTCTCGAGCGTGTCGCGGCTCTTCCGGTGACCAGTTACGTGGCGTTGCACGATCTCAATCTCGCCGCGATGTTCTGCGATCGGGTGGTGGTGCTCTCGCGGGGAAGGATCGTCGCGCACGGCACACCGGTCGAGGCGCTCACCGCTGACCTGGTCGAGCGGGTGTACGGCGTTCATGCAACGGTCGAGGTCGATGACGGAGTTCCCGTGATCCGTTACCACAGGTTGCGCAGCCCGGCTGCCCGTGCGTGATTCTGGTAGTTCCGGATACCGAAATCACGCACGGGTCAGGGACTTACGTTCCCGTTCCGAGGTCCCACCCCAGATCCCGAACTGTTCGCTGCTGTCGATCGCGTACTGAAGACACTTGTCGACGACAGAGCAACCGGCGCAGATCCGCTTGGCGTGATGCTCACGGCGGAGTCGCTCGGCGGGCGATTCCGAGTCGGGTCCGAAGAAGGCCGAGGGACCGAAGAACCGGCAATCGGCCTGTGCCCACCAGTCCACATCCTGATCCAAGTGTCGCTCGTGCATCTCACCGGCGCTCGGTGGCGGAGTAGGGCACGAGGCCCGCGTTGTTCTCGTCGATCCGGATGGTGCGGCCCAGATGCGGGAATGCCCGCTGGGTGCACGACGGGCGGTCGCACACTTTACAACCCGCGCCGATGGGCACCGTGGTGTCGGGATCGTCGAGACGCAACCCTCGCGAGTAGACAAGTTTGTCGGCGTAGCCGATATCGCAGCCCAGACCGACTGCGAAATCCCTTTTGGCGGCGAGATAGCCGGGGGCGCCCTCATGGGTGGTGCGGGCGATCCACAGGTAGGTACGGCCATCGGGCATCTGCGACACCTGCGTCAGGATGCGTCCCGGCGACGTGAATGCATCGTGCACAACCCACAGCGGACAGCTGCCACCCACGCGGGAGAAATGGAAAGCGGTGGCGGACTGGCGTTTCGATATGTTACCGGCTCGATCGGTGCGGACGAAGAAGAACGGCACCCCGCGCTGCCCTGGCCGCTGCAGAGTCGACAACCGGTGACACACCGTTTCGAAACCCACCTCGAACTTCGCGCCGAGAAGGTCGATGTCGTACCGCATCGCCTCGGCGGAGCGCAGGAATTGGGTGTACGGCAGGATCAGTGCCCCGGCGAAGTAGTTGGCCAGGCCGACACGCGCAAGGGCACGTGAGCGTTCGGGCAAGCCCTCGGCGTCCGCGACGACTGCGTCGACAGTGCCGGCGTGCGCGATGAACGCGAGTTGTGTCGCCAGCTGGAATGCGCGCTGTCCTGGTGTCAGGCGTCGCGCGAGGGTCAGAATCTTCGCAACCGGATCGTAGCTGCGTTTCGGACCGATACGGTCGGGTTCGTCGGTGCGGATGACCACGGTGATGCCGTGCTCGTCGTGCAGCAGACCGCTCAACTGCAGATCGAGCCCGCCGACTGTCAGTCCCCGGCTGGTGAACAGTTCCTCGGCGGCATCGTCGAGTTCGGCGATGTGGTTGCGGCGGTCGTAGAAGAAGTCGCGGACCTCCTCGTAGGGTGTCGTGGCGGACTGGTCGGCGACGGCGCCCGGATCACCAGGGGCGAGTTGTTCGAGCTGTTCGGTGACGCCGCGCAGTCTCCTGTAGAGGCCGACGAGTGCCCGCGCGGCGAAAGGATTCCGCGACAGCAATTCGTCGATCTCCGACAGTGAGACATCCGCGGCCTCGGGACTTTCCGCGAGTACATCCTGTAGATCGGCGAGTAGTCGCGCGTCGGTGTCGGCAGCGAAGAACGCCATGTCCAGATCGAACATCGAATTCAGGCGTAGAAGTACCGGCACCGTGAGTGGACGGTGGTCGTTCTCCAGTTGGTTGACGTAGCTCGTCGACAGTCCGAGCGTGTGCGCAAGCGCGGTCTGCGTCAGGCCGCGCTCCTCTCGCAGGCGGCGTAGCCGCGCACCGGCGTACATCTTCTGCATGGCTGTGAATCTAACATTTCCAACATTCGCAAGATTTACAAATTTGCTCGATGTGTTCCGCAAAAATAGGCATATGCAAGGGATTTCCAACTTGGCGAAGCCTGCGTAGCGTGCAAATCGAAGCGTCGACGTTCGGAGGATCCAGTGAAGACACATCTCGTACGCACCCATCGGTCGGCGGAAGAATTTCCGAAGGAAGAGCACCTCGCCTGGCGGATCGCGGAGGTTGCGACCGACCCGGTCGAGGTCCCGGACGACACCGCAGACATGATCGTGAACCGCATCATCGACAACGCCGCAGTCGCGGCGGCGTCGCTGACCCGCCGCTCCGTGTCCAATGCTCGGGCACAGGCCCGGACCCACCCGTATACACCGGGCTCGACGGTCTTCGGCATCGGCGGCACTTACTCACCGGAGTGGGCAGCGTGGGCGAACGGGGTCGCGGTGCGCGAACTCGACTTCCACGACACCTTCCTCGCCGCCGAGTACTCGCATCCGGGCGACAACATCCCGCCGATCCTCGCCGTGGCCCAGCACGCCGGACGCAGCGGTGCCGAGCTGATCCGGGGCCTCGCCACCGGCTACGAGATCCAGGTCGACCTGGTTCGCTCGATCTGCCTGCACGAACACAAGATCGACCACGTTGCGCATCTCGGACCGTCCGCCGCAGCCGGTATCGGCACGCTCCTCGGACTCGACAGCGAGACCGTGTACCAGGCCGTCGGGCAGGCTCTGCACACGACGACGGCCACGCGACAGTCCCGCAAAGGCGAGATCTCCAGCTGGAAGGCCTACGCTCCCGCTTTCGCTGGCAAGATGGCGGTCGAGGCCGTCGATCGCGCTCTGCGCGGCGAGGGCGCGCCGTCGCCGATCTGGGAGGGTGAGGACGGCGTGATCGCGTGGCTGCTCGGTGGCCCGAAGGCCGAGTACCACGTTCCGCTGCCCGCGCCGGGGGAGGCCAAGCGCGCAATTCTCGAGACCTACACCAAGGAGCACTCGGCCGAGTACCAGAGTCAGGCTCCGATCGACCTGGCCCGTCGCATGCGAGAGCGCATCGGCGACCTCGAGCAGATCGAGTCGATCGTGCTGCACACCAGCCATCACACGCATGTCGTGATCGGTACCGGCTCGAACGACCCGCAGAAGTTCGATCCGCAGGCCTCGCGTGAAACCCTCGACCACTCGGTCATGTACATCTTCGCGGTCGCGTTGCAGGACGGCGTGTGGCATCACGAGCGCTCCTACGCACCCGAGCGTGCGCAGCGTCCCGACACGATCGCGCTCTGGAACAAGATCTCCACCGCAGAGGATCCGGAGTGGACGCGCCGCTACCACTCCACCGACCCGGCGGAGAAGGCATTCGGTGCCCGCGCCGAGGTCACACTGAAGAACGGCGATGTCATCGTCGACGAACTCGCCATCGCCGACGCTCACCCGCTCGGTGCGCGCCCGTTCGCCCGCACCCAATACATCGAGAAGTTCCGGATCCTCGCCGAGGGCGTTGTCGCGACAGCAGAGCAGGAGCGCTTCCTCGGGGCAGCCCAGCGTGTCGCGGAACTGAAGGCCGGCGAGCTGAACCAACTCACGTTCACCGTGTCCGACGACGTGCTGGCGCGTGCACCGAAGCTGCCGAAGGGCCTGTTCTGATGACGGGTCTGATCGCTGCCTCCACAACGCCCGCGGACAAGCGTATTGCTTTCCGGAAAGGCCTCGAATCGGGCAGCATCACGCGTCTGCCCGGCGCTATCAACCCGCTCACGGCCAAACTCGTCCAGGAGATCGGGTTCGAGGGCGTCTACATCTCCGGTGGCGCCTTCTCGGCCGCACTGGCGCTTCCCGATATCGGGCTGACCACCCTCACCGAGGTCGCCGCACACAGCGCCCAGATCGCCCGCGTGACCGATCTGCCGGTACTCGTCGATGCCGACACCGGCTTCGGTGAGCCGATGAGCGCGGCCCGTACCATCACCGTTCTCGAAGACGCGGGGGTCGCCGGACTGCACCTCGAGGATCAGGTCAATCCCAAGCGATGCGGGCACCTCGACGGCAAGGCCATCATCGGCACCGACGAGATGGTGCGCCGCCTGCGTGCTGCGGTGGCGGCTCGTCGCGACCCGAACTTCGTGATCTGCGCCCGCACCGACGCCGCAGGCATCGAAGGAATCGATTCTGCGATCGACCGTGCGAAGGCGTACGCCGATGCCGGTGCAGATCTCATCTTCACCGAGGCACTGCACACCGCGGTGGACTTCGAGAAGTTCCGCGCCGCAGTGGATGTGCCGTTGCTGGCGAACATGACCGAGTTCGGCAAGTCGCAGCTGATCCCCGCGCAAGTTCTGGAGAAGGTCGGCTACAACGCGGTGATCTACCCGGTGACCACACTGCGGTTGGCCATGGGTGCCATCGAGAAGGGACTGCGGGTCATCCATGAGGAGGGAACGCAGGAGACCCTGCTCGACGAGATGCAGACACGCTCGCGGTTGTACGAGGTACTCGAGTACGAGCGCTACAACGAATTTGATTCCGGGATATTCAATTTCACCCTCGACAGGAGTCAGTGATGACAGACACCGCTGTTCCGACGATCTACAAGGGTTTGGCCGGCGTCGTCGTCGACACCACCGCGATCTCCAAGGTGGTGCCCGAGACGAACTCCCTGACGTACCGCGGCTACACCGTGCAGGATCTGGCCGCTCACTGCAGTTTCGAGCAGGTGGCGTACCTACTGTGGAACGGTGAGTTGCCGACCGATGCGGAACTGACGTTGTTCATGCAGCGCGAACGTTCCGAACGTCGGGCCGATCGTTCGCTGCTCGCGCTCGTCGCGAAGCTGCCGGAGAGTTGCCACCCGATGGATGTGGTGCGGACCGCGATCAGCTATCTCGGTGCCGAGGATCCGGCGGAGGCCGACAGCACTCCCGCCGCGAATCGCGCCAAGTCGCTGCGCATGATGGCGGTTCTGCCGACGATCGTGGCAGCGGACCATCGCCGTCGCCGCGGTCTCGACCCGGTCCGGCCGCACCATTCTCTGAGCTTCGCCGAGAACTTCCTGAACATGTGCTTCGGAGCGGTGCCGGACCCCGAGATCGTCAAGGCGTTCGAGGTGTCGCTGATCCTGTACGCGGAGCACAGTTTCAACGCATCCACATTCGCAGCGCGCGTGGTGACCTCGACGATGTCGGATATCTACAGTGCCGTGACCGCGGCGATCGGTGCACTCAAGGGTCCGCTGCACGGCGGCGCCAATGAGGCCGTCATGCACGACATGCTCGAGATCGACGAACCGGCACGTGCCGAAGAATGGATGCGCGGCAAGCTCGCTCGCAAGGACAAGGTGATGGGCTTCGGCCACCGCGTCTACAAGAGCGGTGATTCGCGCGTTCCGACGATGCGGCAGGCATTCCGCGACGTTGCTGCCCACACCGACGGCGACAAGTGGGTGCGCATGTACGACATCCTCGAGAAGACGATGGCCGACGCCACCGGAATCAAGCCGAACCTCGACTTCCCCACGGGCCCTGCATATTATCTCATGGGATTCGACATCGAGGTGTTCACGCCGATCTTCGTGATGAGCCGTATCACCGGCTGGACGGCACACATTATCGAGCAGAGCGAATCCAATGCGCTGATCCGTCCGCTCAGCGAATACACGGGTGTTCCACAACGATCCGTCGTGGCCTGACACCCACCACAGCGGCGCCGCGGGCTGTTTCCGTCACCGTCTCCTGTCCCGGGGCGCGCTTGTGAAGTGGCCCCCACCGATGATCCGGTGGGGGCCACTTCGGGTCATTCCGGAGGTTGCCACACCGACGTGCGTGTCATGCCCGCCACGCGTCCCTTGCCGGAGATGACCAATGCCATCTTGCGGGAGGCCTCGTCGATCATCTCGTCGCCGAGCATCGCTGCGCCGCGGGATCCGCCTGCTTCCGAAGTGCACCATTCGTACGCGTCCAGGATGTTCTCGGCGTGATCGTAGTCGGCCTGATCGGGGCTGAAGGTCTCGTTGATCACGTCGGCCTGGGTGGGGTGGAGCACCCATTTGCCGTCGAATCCGAGTGCAGCCGCGCGTCCGGCGACGCGTCCGAGTCCGTCGAGGTCCTTGATAGCGAGGTAGGGGCCGTCGATGGCCTGCTTTCCGTGGGCGCGCGCGGCCATGAGGATCGACATGAGGATGTGGTGGTAGGCGTCGCCCACGTCGTATCCGGGCGGCTGCTCGCCTACTACGAGCGACTTCATGTGAATCGACGCCATGAAGTCGGCGGGGCCGAAGATGAGCGTTTCGATTCGCGGGCTTGCCTGGGCGATGGCGTCCAAAGCGATGAGTCCCGAAGCGGTTTCGATCTGTACTTCGATTCCGATCCTGCCGACCTCGAGCCCGACCGACTTCTCGATCTGGGTCAGGAGCATGTCGAGGGCGCGCACTTGCGCGGCGTCCTGCACTTTGGGGAGCATGATGCAGTCCAGATTCGCGCCTGCGCCTTCGACCACGTCTACGACGTCGCGGTAGGTCCAGGGCGTTGTCCAGTCGTTGACGCGCACCGTCCGGATCTTGTCGCCGAATCCGCCGGCTTCGAGCGATTCGACGATGATCTTGCGGCCTGCGGCCTTGGCGTTCGGTGCGCACGCGTCCTCGAGGTCGAGGAACAGTGCATCCACGGGCAGCCCGCGGGCCTTGTCGATCATCTTGGGATTCGATCCGGGTACTGCGAGGGTGCTGCGCCTCGGGCGGATGGTGCGGGTGCTCATGGGACACCTTTCATATATTCAGACTGTACTGATGTATCTGAATATGAGTAATATACGGTCGTGTCCACGACTTCAACCCCGAGCCGTTTCACCGCCGCGTTCCGCGCTCACCCGGCGGGCGTCGCACTCGTCACCGCTGACGCAGGGGGCGGACCGGTGGCGCTTACAGCCACGTCGGTGGCATCGGTGAGCGCCGACCCTCCGATGCTGATGTTTTCGGTCTCCGACGCTTCGTCGAGTTCGCCGACGATCGCTGTGGCCGACACGGTGGTGGTGCACCTCCTCGGGGCGGAACAGTTGCATCTCGCCAAACTCGGCGCCACCAGCGGAATCGATCGCTTCGCCGATGTGTCGCTCTGGGAAAGGATGCCCACCGGAGAGGTGTATTTCCGCGACGTGCACACCCGGATCCGTGCTCGGGCCGTGGAGCGTGTGAAGGCGGGGGCCGCGTGGGTGATCGTTGTCGAGGCGCTGGAAGTCGACGTGCAGGAAGTTCGCATGTCCGGAGTCGGCGACCGTATGGGCGGGCACTCCAGTGCACCGCTCGTCTACCACGACCGCGGGTGGCACAGCCTCGGCGACCACTCGCGGCTCGAGTAGGAAGAGCGCTCGAGGAGGAAGAACTATCGGGGCGGGGTGCCGTTGCGGGTGGCCTGGGCGATGTAGGTGCTCAGCATCTGCGCCGCTCCGGCGAAGTGTTGCTCGGTGATGCGCCGGGCTTCGGCGCCGTCGCCTCTGGCGAGCGCTCCGATGAGGGCGTCGTGTTCGTCGAGGCTGCAGGGCACGCGTTCGGGAAAGAGTTCGAAGTATCGCTGGGGAATCATGCGCCCGGCGTCGCTGAGCATTCCCTGTAGGCGTGTTGACCCGCACGACTTGTTGATCTCGCGGTGGAACAGCCAATTGAGGGTGGCGATGTCGTCGCCGGAGGCTGCGGCGACGCGGATCTCTCGATGCAGTTCGCGTACGCGGAGGAGCTGTTGGTGGGTGATCCGACCTGCGGCCCACTGTGATGCGACCCCGGATAACGCGGCCATCAGCGCGAAATTCTCGATGATGGTCTCCGGGGAGACCCCGATGACGGTGATGCCACTGCGCTGCGCGACGCGGACCAGGCCTTCTTGCGCGAGCGCCAGGCACGCCTCCCGTACGGGCGTGCGGCTGGTTCCGAACTCCTCTGCGACGGCGTCGAGGTCGATGCGGTCGTTGGGGGAGAAGTCCCCGGACAGAATCCGGTGACGTAGCGCGGCGCGCACGCGTTCACGGCCCGTCTGCTTCGACGAGGTCTCGTCCGACGTCTCGCCGACGATCCACGGACCCCGGTCGGTCTCCGTCATCGCGACCCCTTTTCCTTACACGCATTTCGGTGTTGACAATCTATCACCGAGCATTAAATATATCAGTTGAGATCAGATGTGTTTATTTCCAGCAAGGGAGCATTTCCATGGCAGAGCGCAGAACCGACCAGATGACGCTCGTGGCGTTCATGCAGGCGTCGAACGTGTCCGTGTACTCGGGGTCATGGCGATACCCGAATTCGGCGCAGGACTACTTGAGCCTGGCCTACTACCAGCGAATCGCGCGGGTCCTCGAGGAAGGCAGCTTCGATCTGATGTTCTTCGATGACCGGCTTGCGATGCCCGGCATCTACGGCAACTCCGTCGCCGACGCCGTTCGCTACGGCGCGCGGCCCATCAAACTCGACCTCACTGCGATTCTCGGCGCTGCCGCAGCCGCGACCACGCATCTGGGCCTCGGAGCGACCTACTCCACGACCTACTACCAGCCGTTCCATGTTGCAAGGACATTCGCGACACTCGACCATCTCAGTGGTGGACGCGCGGCCTGGAACATCGTCACGTCGGTGAACGACGCCGAGGCGCGCAACTTCGGTGTGGACAAGCACTTCGACCACGACAAGCGTTACGACCGCGCCGAAGAATTCGTGGAAGTCGTTGCCAAACTGTGGGATTCGTGGGAAGACAATGCGATCGTCGCCGACCGGCAGTCGGGTATATTCGCCGACGCGGAGAAGGTCCACGAAGTCGATCACCACGGTGAATTCTTCGATGTCCAAGGCCCGCTGACCGTGCCGCGCACGCCGCAGGGCAGGCCCGTGCTGATCCAGGCCGGCCAATCCGGGCGCGGGCGCCAGTTCGCCGCCAAATGGGCAGATCTCATCTTCACCGGCGACCCCAGCCAGGCTGTCGCTGCAGAGCACTACGCCGATCAGAAGGCGCTTGTCACCGAGTACGGCAGGGCGGCGGACGCGGTGCGGGTTCTTCCCATGGTCTACGTCATCCCGGGCGAGACCGAGGAGATCGCGCAACAGAAGGAGAGTATCTTCCTGCACGACCTCGTCCACCCCCAGGCGTCACTGACCCTGTTGTCCGAGGTCACCAACCACGACTTCTCGGGTCACAGCCTCGACGACGTCGTCACCGACGAGCTGATCGAGAGCGTCTCCGGCATCCGGGGCCTTGTGCAGGGCGTCAAGCGTCACATCGGAGACCAGGAACTGACCCTGCGCGTCCTCGCCAACCACCGCGCCACCCTGCTGCAGGGACCTCGCTTCGTTGGCACCGGCCCCCAGATCGCAAAGCAGATGGAGGAATGGTTCCAGTCGCGGTCGTGCGACGGATTCGTCATCGCTGCAACTCATTTCCCTGGCGCATTCGAAGACTTCGTGCGGCTTGTCGTGCCTGAACTCCGTGCGCGCGGACTCGTCCGTGAGGAGTACACCGGGTCCACGCTGCGTGAGAACCTGGGGCTCGAGCGCCCCGAGAACCTCATGACTGCAAGCGCGCAGACCGAACTTGTGGACGACCGGGTGGTCGAGCATGCCTGATCCCGAACCGTCGCGCAGCACCATGCTGCACGGTATCCGGGTTCTCGATCTCGCAACCCTGGCGGCCGGACCACTTGCGGCCACGTATCTCGGCGAGTTCGGCGCCGAGGTGATCAAGGTCGAGCAACCGCAGGGCGGCGACCCCATCCGGGGATGGGGTGTGCAGAAGGGCGGGATCGGACTCGTCTGGAAGAGCCTCGGACGCAACAAGCGTTCCGTCACGATCGATCTCCGCACCGAGGACGGTCAAGAACTCGTACGACGTCTCGTTGCGGAGTGCGACGTCGTCGTCGCGAACACCCGGCCGCACACCCTTACCCGATGGGGGCTCGACTACGAGTCTCTCAGGGCGGTCAACCCGAAGATCGTCATGTTGCACGTCACCGGGTTCGGCCTGACCGGACCCAAGTCGTCGCGACCGGGATTCGGGACGCTCGGTGAAGCCATGAGCGGATTCGCCCACACCGTCGGCGAATCCGACGGCCCACCGACACTCCCGTCGTTCATGCTCGCCGACGGGGTGGCCTCGTTGAATGCCGCGTATTCGATCATGATGGCGCTGTACCACCGGGATGTCCACGGTGCGGACGGTCAGCTGATCGACGTGAATCTGGTCGACCCGTTGGCGCGTCTGCTCGAACAGTCGCTGCTCACCTACGACCAGACCGGCGAGATCGCGCAGCGCGCGGGGAACCGGTGGGGGATCTCCGCACCCCGCAACACGTACCGGACGCAGGACGACCAGTGGCTCGCGATGTCGGCAAGCTCTCCGACGATCGCGTTGCGGGTGTTCCGGGCGATCGGGCGCGACGACCTTGTCGACGATCCCGATTTCTCCGATCCGCAACGGCGTCTCGCGCATCTGGACGAGGTCGACAAGATCGTGGCCGAATGGGTGGCGCAGCACACCCTCGACGACGCGATGGCCGTGTTCGAAGCGGGAGAGATTGCTGCGGCGCCCGTCTACGATATCTCCCAGCTCGTCGAGGACGAGCAGATGCAGGCGCGCGGGGTGTTCGTCCGGATCGACGATCCGGATCTCGAGAGCATGCTCGTTCAGGCTCCGGTACCGCGATTCTCGGGGAGTGCCGGAATCGTCGACAGCCTGGGGCCTGCGTTGGGGGCCCATACCGCGGAAGTCCTCACCGAGGTGCTCGGCCTCACCGACCCGCAGATCGCCGATCTGTGCGACCGACACATCATCACGTCCGGAAGGAACGCCTCATGACCTCGCTGCCACGTCCGATCCGGCGGTCGGAACTCGCGACACCCGCGTCGAACGAACGGATGTTTGCGAAGGCCGCCTCCTCCGATGCCGACCTCGTGTTCCTCGACCTCGAGGACGCCTGTGCCCCGGCTGAGCGGGAAGAAGCCCGCGGCAAGGCCGTTCGCGCACTCAACGAGTGCGACTGGGGGCGCACGGCCCGGGCGATCCGTATGAACGGCATCGATACCCGCTGGGCGTACGGGGACGTCGTCGAGGTGCTCACCGGCGCCCGTGAGAACCTCGACGTGATCATCGTGCCCAAGGTGACTGCCGCGCGGGATGTCTGGTGGGTGGACACCTTGCTCACGCAGGTCGAGGACACGCTCGGGATGAGGAAACGTATTCGGCTCGAGGTGCTCATCGAGGATGTCGCGGGGGTGGCGAACGCAGAAGAGATCGCCACGTCAAGCGGTCGGCTCGATGCACTCATCTTCGGTGCCGGTGATCTGTCGGTGTCGCAAGGCGCACGGGTCGACACGAACTTCAAGCCCCGCGACGAGTATCCGGGGGACTTCTGGCATTACGCGCGGATGAAGGTGCTCACGGCTGCTCGGATCGCGGGCCTGCGCGCAATCGACGCGCCCTACCCGGATTTCAAGGACGAAGCAGGATACGAGCAGGATGGACGGCATGCCGCATCGCTGGGATTCGACGGGAAATGGGCCATCCATCCGTCGCAGATAGCGATCGCCAACACCGTATTTTCGCCGACCGAGGAGGAGATCACGCGGGCGAAGCGCAATCTCGAAGCCTATCGGGAGGCCGAAGCGCGCGGGCTGGGCGCCACCAGCGTCGATGGCCGGTTGGTGGATGCCGCACATGTGAAACTTGCCGAGGCAATCTTGGCGCAGGCAGGGATGTGACTCACGGTCGGAGGGCCAGGTACTCGCGGAAGGTCCGGACTCCGACCGCCCGCTCCGGGGTCAGGTTGTTTCCGGCACGAAACGCCGCAAATGCGCGCCCGGGGAGCCGGATCGGCCAGATCCTCTTTCGTGCACCGATCGACGCGGCGTAGGTCCGGGCGAGATCGCGGGCGTCGATGATGTCGGGTCCGCCGACCTCCGGTACCCGACCGGCCGGTGGGGCCGCAGCCAGTCGGGCAAGTTCGTCGGCGACTTCGGTCGCAGCGATCGGCTGGATCCGGATATCCGGGGTGAGAAGAACCGGTAGGCGTCTCTGGCGGGTGAACAGGCCGGCGATCAGTTCGTGGAACTGTGTGGAGCGCAGGATGCTGTAGCCGAGCCCGGATCGTTCCAGCAGTTGTTCGACCTCCACCTTGCCCATGTAGTACCCGAAGGGGATCCGGTCCACGCCCACGATCGAGATGAGCACGACGTGCTCGATTCCGACGACCCGTGCAGCCGAGAAGAGGTGCCGAGCGGCGCGGACATCCGCACGTCGGGAGTAGCCGGTCGCGCAGTGCACCACGGTGTCGGCCCCCGCCAGCGCACGCTCGATGCCTTCGTCACGGCCCAGATCGGCGACTGCCCACTCGAGTCCGGTTCTCGTGTCGCCGGATCGGTCGTGACGGCTGACCACACGCACCCGGCGTCCGGCATCGCGCAAACGGTCGACGACATGATGGCCGACGGTGCCGGTGCCACCCGTGACGACTATCGGTGACGAATTATTCATTGCCGTCCTTCGGGTCAGATCAGCAGTAGTCCCACTGCCGACAGTGCGAAGCCGAGCGCGATGACGCCAACTCGCACATAGTGGTAGCGGTCCCAGGTGTCAGCCTGCTCCTTCCAGTCCGGCGGCGTTCCCTCTTCGGCCCACCGGGCCGAGCGATTGTTGATCGGTACGAGAATCAGGACCGATATCACCAAACTGACCAGCAGCAACCCCGATGCTCCCAACGCAATCCATGCAGTGGTGTCGCCCCACCCCAGTATCGTCCACAGAATTGCGAAGGCAAGCGTGCCGATGTACCAGAACGGCATCACGCGTCCGAGCACCTGGGCGCCGTCGCTGCGAGCGGCCACACCGGCATCGCCAGGAATTCGATACATGATCGGATTGACGAACACCGCGATGGCGAATTCCACTCCCACCAACATGCCGAAGACCACGACCGTGGTGACGGCAACTGCATTCAGCATGGAGACCTCCATAGATATAGCAGCGCTAGAAATTAGATCGACGATAACATTTCGACGACCCAAGATCTAGCGCTGCTAGAATCATGGAATGTCAGTACAGGAGCGCAAGGCGCGTGAGCGGGCTTCCCGCCACAGGTCGATCATCGCGGCAGCGCGTGAGATGGCAGAGGCAGAAGGGTGGGACGCCGTCACCACTCGGCGATTGGCCGAACGGATCGAGTACAGCCAACCTGTGCTCTACAGCCATTTTCGGGGCAAGGACGAGATCATCGCGGCTGTCGCACTGGACGGATTCTCCGAGATGACCGTGGAGTTGTCCCGAGCGGTCTCCGGAACCCGGTCGTCACGCGCCGCTGTGGCCGCCCTCACGAGGGCCTACATCGCGTTCGGAGAGCGACACCCTGCCGTGTACGACTCGATGTTCAACCTCGACAACGGACTTCCATTCGCGGACCCGGCGACCCCGGCCCCGATGCGTGAGTCGTTCCAAGTCCTACACGACACTTTGGCACTGGTCGCGGGAGACGTCGAACCGGGGCTGCTGGCCGAGGTCTACTGGGCTGCAGTGCACGGTCTGGTCGAGCTCACCCGAACAGGCAGGGTTCCTCCGCAGGACACCGCGCGTCGCATCGAGGTGCTCGTGGATCGCTTTGCCGACGAATGAGGAGCCGGCGTGGTCCGGGAGGATTTACCGGACCACGCCGGCTCAGCGTCGTCTACCGGAGGCGCCGGGACGAGTGGGAGGTGCCTCAGGCCTCCCGGCGTGAGTGGCGCGAAGGTTGATGCGTGGTCACGGTGATCGAGAGCTTTCTGGGAATCGCTATCGGTCGAGTTCGGACCGAACCGTTGCCGCCGCGGCGACGAGATTCGTCAACGATGCCGTGACCTCGTCGGCGCCGCGTGTCTTGAGGCCGCAGTCCGGGTTGACCCACAGGCGCTCGGCCGGAACAGCGCGCAGCGCCTCACGAAGAGACTCGGCGATCTCGTCCTCACTCGGAACACGCGGTGAGTGGATGTCGTAGACGCCGGGGCCAACGCTGAGATCGAATCCGACTGCGTTGAGGTCGTCGAGAACCTCCATATGTGAACGCGCTGCCTCGATGGAGGTGACGTCGGCGTCTAGTTCGGCGATGGCCTCGATGACCTCGCCGAATTCGGAGTAGCACAGATGGGTGTGGATCTGGGTCGAAACCGCGACCCCCGACGTCGCGAGCCGGAACGCCCCTACAGCCCACTTCAGGTACTCGGCTTGCTTGGAGACGCGGAGCGGCAGCAGCTCTCGCAGTGCGGGCTCGTCGACCTGGATGATGCGGACTCCCGCGGCCTGCAGGTCCACCGTCTCGTTGCGGATTGCCAGTGCGATCTGATCGGCGGTGTCCGCGAGGGGCTGGTCGTCGCGGACGAACGACCACGCAAGGATTGTCACGGGACCGGTGAGCATGCCCTTGACCGGCTTCTCGGTGAGCGACTGCGCGTAGGTGATCCACTCGACGGTCATGGCGTCGGGGCGCGCGACGTCGCCGTAGAGGATCGGCGGACGCACGCAACGGCTGCCGTAGGACTGGACCCAGCCGTTCTCGGTTGCGAAGAACCCGTCCAGTTGCTCGGCGAAATACTGCACCATGTCGTTTCGCTCCGGCTCACCGTGCACGAGCACGTCGATTCCGAGCTTCTCCTGCAGGGTGACCACCTCGGCGATCTCGTCGCGCATCTGCTGGACGTACTCGGCCTGCTCGATCTCGCCCTTACGCAGTGCAGCGCGGGCAATGCGGATCCGGGTGGTCTGAGGGTAAGACCCGATCGTCGTGGTCGGCAGCAAGGGCAGGTCGAGGTGCTGTTGCTGGATCTCGCGGCGCTCATCTGCCGACGTGCGGGTGCGGTCCTCCGTGATCGAGTCGAGCATGCCGCGCACCTGGTTGTTGCGCAGACGAGGATCGGACGCGCGCAGTTCGACCGCGGCACGGGCCGCGTCGAGTTCGGACGTCACGGCGTCGCGGCCACTGCGCAGCGCTGTCGACAACGTGGCAACCTCGGCGACCTTTTCCGCACCGAACGCCAGCCACGTGCGCAGCGACTCGTCGAGGCCCGATTCCGCCTCGACCGTGTACGGAACGTGCAGCAACGAGCACGAGGACGACACCGCCACCGAACCCGTCGAACCGAGCAGTGTCGCGAGGGTCGCCAGGGCCTTCTCCAGGTCGGTGCGCCACACGTTGCGGCCGTCCACCACACCCGCAACGATCAGCTTGTCCGACAGGGCGGGAAGGGCGGCGACGCCGGCCGCGTCACCTGCGACCAGGTCGACCGCGAGACCTTCGACACCGGTGCGGGCGAGCGCGCCGAGTGCCGGACCGAGGTTGCCGAAGTAGGAAGCGACGAGGATCGCAGGGCGGTCCTGCGCTTGCGAGAGCGTGCCGTACACGTGCTCGACCGCGGCCACGGTCGCGTCGTCGAGATCGCGGACGAGTGCGGGTTCGTCGAGCTGCACCCACTTGATTCCGGCGGCGGCGAGCTCCGCCAACAGATCCTGGTAGAGCGGGACGAGCTCACCGGCGCGGTCGAGCAGCGGACCCTGCCCGTCGACGGCCTTCGACAGCAGCAGGAACGTCAGGGGTCCGACGACGACCGGGCGAGCCGGAATGCCGAGCGCACGGGCCTCGGCGACTTCGCCGAGAACCTTCGAGGTGTCGAGGGCGAAGACGGTGTCCGGGCCGATTTCGGGAACGAGATAGTGGTAGTTGGTGTCGAACCACTTCGTCATCTCCAGCGGTGCGACGTCGTCGTTGCCTCGCGCCGCGGCGAAATAGCGGTCGAGGTCGTCGGCGATTCCTGACACACGAGGCGGCAGTGCGCCGAGCATGGCTGCGGTGTCGAGGACGTGGTCGTAGTACGAGAACGTATTGACTGGGATCGAGTCGAGCCCGGCATCGCGCTGTGCGGTCCAGGTGTCGACGCGCAGATCGGCAGCGACCTTATCCAGGGCGTCGCGATCGATCTTTCCGGCCCAATAGGATTCGACGGCTTTCTTGAGCTCGCGGTTCGGTCCGATCCGTGCGGATCCGAGAACGGTGGCGTGGAAAGCCGGTGCAGAGGATATAGACACTGGTGGTACTCCGGTGGTCGGTCGTGGATGGCCCACCGCCCGTAGAGTGCGCGAATCCTACCGAGCCCCGGTGTCTCCGACGGTGTCGGAGCGACAGCACAGCGGGTCCGCGCGCCCAGTCCTCGAGGCGGCACACCGCCGGGCACGGCATGCCCGGCGCAGATGGCAGGTCTTCGGACTTGCAAGCGCCCGAGCCTGTGGGCCCGTACCTAGTGGCCGTCGCTTCCCGGGATGATGCCCAGTGCTGATGACGGCGGTCGTTCCTGCATACCGCTGCGGGACAGTCCCGGATTCTCACCGGGTTCCCTCTCCGCATCCCGATCGAGGATGCGTCGACGCCGCCACGGTCTTCGGGGCTCCTCACGACCGGCACGGCGAACCAACTACATCCCGGAGTATAGCCACGTCTTCATTCGAGTGGGCAAAGCAGGAACTCCCTCAACCCCGAGATCGAGGAGCAGTCAGTGATGCTCCGGTGCCAGGTTCAGCGTGTCGAACCATCCGGACCTGGAGGCCCCCGACGCCAGCAGGTAGTCGGCACGAAACATCGGACCGTCGACCTCGGCGTCGACGCCGTTGCGAATGTGCCCACCCCGGTCCACGAACCGAACCGGCTCTCCGACCGAGAGTGGTGAAGCGGACGCCGGTACCACAGTGAGGTTCTGTGGATGGATCGGCTTCTCCACCGGGAGATAGTCGTCGGCCCGGTACCCGATCAATCGAACTCGCACCCTCGACCGCAGAAGCGCGACAACCGTACCCACACGGCTTCCATAGGGTCCGACTTGCACGGCGTCGCCTACGTTCACGGCGCGGATCCTGATCAGTTCTTTCGCTGCACTGACGAATTCACGGCGAGCATGACGTCGACTCTCCCGTATCTCGAATTGTTCGACGGTACGGTTCGCAGCGCCTTCGATGCACGAATTTCCGCTGCCGTCGCACTCCTCCGCATGTAGATACCAGGTCCAGTGTTCTTCTGGGTTGACGCCGACGGTCCGAAGAGCGCCGATTTCGACGGAGGACAGCTCCTCCACGGTCGTCCCGCGCGCCAGTTCCTTCGATGCCCGAAACGCTAGATCTTCCACGATGTCCATGTCTGCGTGATTGAATCGGCGTTTGCCGGACTCGAGCTTTCGGTGCACACGCTGCGAATCGCAGTAGAGCCGCGTGCTCCGCTTCGAGTCGCTCGAACTCTCTCTCGGCGTGCGGTGCGGCGGCTTCCGACACGTCGTGCTCAGCTATCGCTGAAGCGGAACGGCTACAACGCAATCAGACAGATACCTCCCTTCCCAAGGGCTGTATCTGTCTGCGCGGATTGTAGTTTCGTCGGTGCGTTCCTGTCGGCTGTGCTGATCAGGAGTGGCGAAAGCCCTTACCGGTTCGGTCACGGGGATCGGTTTCGAGGCCGAGGAATTCCGACCGAATGCGATCCCACGCCTCGAGGTGTGCCCACACCGGTTCGTCCGTCAGCTGCTGCGTGTTCGTGAGGAACGGGGTGGGCAACATGATGGTGAGCATCTGTTCGTCGCGGCCGTTGAACAGGCGTACACCCCACGACGTCGGTGCGTCGTCCTTGCCGATCCTGCGGTACAGCTCGGCGCGGCTGCAGCGGCGGATACGGCCGAGTTCCGGGCCGCTCGCGGTGTGCTCGCCGATGCACAGATGGAAATGCCAGCGACCGAAGTCGACGGTCGCATACCCGTCGTACATCGAGATCTTCTTCGGGGCGTTGGGCGCCGCCACCTCGAGCGCCGAGCCTTCGATGAGCAGACCGAACCACATGTCGTTCCAGTACTCGTCGAACAGCAACCGCGTCAGCCGCAGCAGTGAGTCTTCATCGGTGGGAAGCGACCAGCGCTGTTCGCGACCGCCGTCCTCGGTGTCGACGATCTCGGGATCGAATACGACTGTCACAGAATCTCCTTCGTCGATGCTTTCGGTGGGCTGGGGAAGGCGCAATCGCCGCACACTCCGCCCCCGGGGACGCGGTAATACAGGCAGCAACTGCGCCGCCGGCCGGTCGAGCGGACCAGCGCGCCGACCAGACGAGGATCGTCCAGGAGGTTGTCGACGTGTGTCTGCGCTGCCTCGCCGATCACTCGTCCGGCCCCGACGAGCGCCGATGCGGAATTCCCCCACATCAACCCGGGGGCGACGATGTCGCTCCACGCCTCGATGAGTGGTTCGAGCTGGTCATCGAGGACTTCGTCGGTGGCCGAACCGAATTCGGGGTCGACGATGTGCAGCCGCAGACCCCCGTCGTTGCGCCACAGCAACGTGTCCGGGTCGAGTCGGACACATCGGCCGGAGTCGACGACCGAGCCCAACGCAACGGACCACATCCGGGCGGCGTATCCGAAGAACAGAGTCGACGCGGCCACTCGCGTCTCCCTGGTTCTCATCCGGTGCGCCGTGTCCGACACCAGAGGGTCGCGAACCGTACAGTCGCGCAGGGCGGAGGTCGGTTGCCACCGGGTGTCCGATACCGGACCGGTGCTCACCGCGAAATAGGGACTCGACGCGGCAATGCGTTCGAGTACTGCAGCAGCATCAGGCACGGCTGTCCTCCGGCTCGAGGTCGAACACCAGTGTGCGCGGTTCGAAGCGCATCCGCCCACGATCGAATGCTGCCCCGATACGCCCTGATTCGGCCAGCGCAGTGGGGGAGTCGCAGGTCAATGTCCGGTCGGCGTCGAGCAACCACATCCGGTCCGACACTCGCAGGGCGAGCTCGAGTTCGTGGGTGGACATGATCACGGCGAGGTTCTGTTCACGAGCGAGCCGACGTAGCACGTCGACGAGCTCGACTCTCGAGGGAACGTCGAGAAACGATGTCGGTTCGTCGAGTACGAGCAGCGAGGGGTCCTGAGCGAGCGCGCGGGCAGTGAGCGTGCGTTGCCGCTGCCCATCGGACAGCTCGCTGAATTGCCGGGACGCCAATTCTGCCGCGCCGACCGCGTCGAGTGCCCAGTCGACCGCGGCCTTGTCCTCCGGGGAGAGTCGTGCGCTGGCGGGGAGGTGCGGCGTCCGCCCGAGGGAGACGAGTTCGCGTACCGTCAGCAGACCCGGATCGATACGCTCGGTCAGGACCACGGAGATACGGGTCGCGAGGTCTGCGGGACGGATCGACGACAGGTCGTCGCCGTCGATCAGCACCTGCCCGCGCAGCGCCGGTTGCAGCCCGCACAGGGTGCGGAGCAATGTCGACTTCCCTGCTCCGTTGGGGCCGACCAGCGCGGTGAGTTCACCGCGGCGCGCGACGGCATCGAGACCGGTCGCGATCTCGGTGACGCCGCTTCTCCGCAACGTGCGACGGCGTGTGTAGCCGATCGTCACCTCGCGCAGTTCCACACCGTTCATCACGCTGTTCACAAGGCCGCTCCCAGCGCTCCACGCCGGCTGCGCACGAGGACGATGATGACGACCGGCGCGCCGACGAGCGCGGTCACCGCATTGAGTGGGAACACCGTGTCGGTGCCGGGCATCTGGCTGGCCACACCGCACACCAGGGCCGCCACCGCACCGAACAGCGCGACTCCGGGCAGCAGTACCCGATGATCGGAAGTGCCGAATGCCATGCGCGACAGGTGCGGAACGATGAGCCCGAGGAATCCGATGGGTCCACAGAAGGCGGTGGTGACGCCCGCGAGCAGTGCGGCCGATGCCACCGTGGTCAGCCGGATGACACGGATGTCGATGCCCATCGACCGCGCGTACCCCTCGCCCAGTAGGAGCGCGTTGAGGGCCCGCACCGTCAGTAGAGCAATCACGATGCCGGCGACGACCACGGGAACCAGCAACTTCAGATCCGACCACGTGGTCGCGGTGAAACTGCCCAGACCCCACACGAGGAACTGCTGAGCGCGCTGCGGGTCGGCGTAGACGAGGAGCACGGAGACGACCGCTGTGGTCGCTGACCCTAGCATCACGCCGATGAGCAGCAGCGTCACCGCCGAACGCACCCACCTCGACAGCACCACGATCAGCATCAGCACAGCCGCCGCGCCGAGCGCGGCAGCGATGACGACTCCGGTGCGGCCGAGCCCGGCGAGATTCGCTGTGAATCCACTGGCTCCGCCGCCACCGGCCACGACGACGATCGCGACACCGAGACTCGCACCCGAACTCGCGCCGAGGATGTACGGGTCGGCGAGGGCGTTGCGGAACAGGGTCTGCATCTGCAGACCGGCGATGCCGAGTGCCGCGCCTACCGCGATCGCGGTGAGCGTGCGGGGTAGCCGGAGGTCGCGGATCACCATGTCCCAGCGGGGATTCTGCGCGTCCTGTCCAAGCAGAACGCGGAGAGTCTCGTCGAGTGGCACCGTGACCGATCCCACCGTCACCGATACGACGGTGGTGACCACGAGCGCCGCGACCAGTGCGGCGAACGCCACCGCCACGCGCCGGGCACGGACCGGGGGAGCGGAGGTCGCAGTGACTGCCGGTGCCGCGTCGAGCATGGTGGTCATGCCGGCAGTCGCTGATAGAACGTGAACTCGTGATCGGGCAGCAGCTCGGGATGCAGGACCGCGACCAGGTCGGACAGGAGCAGGTCGGGTCGCAGCACCCCCCGTTCGTAGAAGTCGTTACCGCCGCCCGGTCCGAGCGCCTTGTTCGCGTTCCACACCTGACCGGTGCCGACCGCCGCGAGGTCGCCGTAGCGTTCGTCGTCGGCGAGGGCGTCGCCGATCGAGGTCCAGCTGTTGACGACAAGCCAGGTAGGTGCGTCGGAGGACTCCGCGACCACGGCCTCGAAGTCGAGGGGCAGTGACCCGGTACTGGTGTCCTCCTGCCACGGCCACATGGCTCCCGCATCGCTGAACAGACGGCCCATGTAGCTGCCACCCGACGACATGTACCAGGTGCCCTGCGACATCCCGCCGAGCAGCACCGGTGCGGGTTCCGTTCCCGCAGCCTTGTCGGCGACCTCCAGGTAGTCGCGGCGGATTCCGTCGTAGACCTCGGCTGCGCGGACCTCCGTGCCGGTCAGGGCGGCCATCACCTTGATCCACTCGGCGCGACCCAGCGGCGACGCTTCGAGCCACTCGGCGTTCGCGACCACACCGATCCCGGCTTCACGCAGCTGCGTGTATGCGGGGTCGTCGGTGCCACCGGTCATCACGACGCCGGGTGCGGCGACGACGACGGCCTCGGTGTCGATGGTGCCGCCGGCCGCGTATTCGGTGACGTCACCGGACGCGATCCGATCGACGACCGAGGTGTCACTTACATTGGCTCCGTTGGACACACCGGTGAGTACATCGAGCACGCCGAGTTCGGTGACGAGCGGCAAGTGCGTCGTCGAGCCCGAGTACAGGCTGGTGATCGGTACCGTGATCTGCTGGGCATCGCTCAGATCGTCCGGCAGTTCCGGTGCCGGCGCGCCGCATCTGACCAACACGTACGATTCCGGTTCGGCGCCCGAGTACGGCTCGTCGACAGTGAGCACCTGGTAACTGTTCTCGTAGGTGATCGAGAAATTCTCCGCGTCGACGACCTCGGACTTGTCGGGGAAGTAGTCGACGCTCGGATCGAAATCGGTGACACAACCGTCGGGGGAGGCGGCGTCGGTGTCGGTGGTAGTAGCGGTCGAGCAGCCGGCGAGGGTCAGACCCGCGACTGCCACAGCGCTGAGAAATCTGAGTGGAACGGCGCGAGCGCGCATGGCGAAGACGCCCTTTCTCGGGGAGGTCCGCCCCGTCCAGGTGAGTGCGGCGACGTGAGTATCTGGCTCCCGGGAGAGTTGCTCCCCGGTCACAGTGGCGGGACCGCGCCGGAATCGCACCGGCTTCCTCAGGTGTCGTCGCATACGACGCCGGGAACCTAACACGGGCCAAGACGGCAATACGGACCGGGTTCTCGGTGGCTATCGTGGAGGGACCACAACGATCGAAAGGACCGGTATGGGTGTCAGCTTGGCCAAGGGTGGAAACGTCTCGCTTTCGAAGGAGGCCCCGAACCTCACGGCGGTGACGATCGGCCTGGGCTGGGACGTACGCGCAACCACAGGCACCGACTTCGACCTCGACGCCAGCGCTCTGGTCGCGGGAGCAGGCGGCAAGGTGCTCTCCGACCAGCACTTCGTCTTCTACAACAACCTTCGTTCGCCCGATGGGGCTGTGGAGCACACCGGCGACAATCTCACGGGTGAGGGCGACGGCGACGACGAATCGATCAACGTCGATCTCGTTGCATTGTCGGCCGACGTGCAATCGGTGGTGTTCCCGGTGTCGATCCACGACGCCGACGCGCGTGGCCAGTCCTTCGGTCAGGTCCGCAACGCGTTCATCCGCGTCGTCGATCGCTCCAACGACCGCGAACTCGCCCGCTACGACCTGACCGAGGATGCCTCCACCGAGACTGCGATGGTGTTCGGTGAGCTGTACCGGCACGGCGGCGAGTGGAAGTTCCGTGCGATCGGTCAGGGCTATGCGTCCGGGCTCGCGGGGATCGCGCGGGACTACGGCGTGAACATCGGCTGACCCGCATCGATCAACGAGCGAGGGGTACTCGGACGGCCCGAGTGCCCCTCGCTTCATTCGTTCAGCTCTCGGCCCAGAGTTCCTCGGGCAGTGGGGATCCCAGTGTGTATAGGCGTACGTCGCGGGAAGCTGGGATTCGGTTCGTGCAGAATCACTTTCAGTGTGATCTCGTCCACCACCTCGGTGGATGCGACCTGGGGAGCCTGGCGGATGGCAGTGGATCCGAGACCTCGACTCGCCTCAGCGCACAAGCTTCCACTTCGTCTCGTGGCGGTAGAAGGTCGACCGCTTGAGCGCGCGAGGATTGGGGACACCGTCGCGGGCGAGGAAAGCCTCGGGAGAACCGAGTTGGACGGCCCTGCCCGTGAGCCACTTGTAGCCACCGAACCATCGGGCCCGGTCGACTGCTGCGCGTAGTCCCGGCATCTGGGGAGTCGGCTCGATGCGGATGCCGGGCACCGTGCCGGAGAACAAGCGGGTGTCGTCGACGTACGCCTCACCCACGAGCCCGTTCTCGTCGCCGCGGACGAGCGCGCGCCCCACGAGAGCCACTCCCGCGTCGTCGCGGATGAGCGGGATCGGCTTCGCCTCACCCTGTAGTGCGATGGACGCGGCCTTCGAACCGGTGCGCAATCCGTAGGCTTCCGTCGCGGGTGTCCGCGACTCGGGGACGAACGCGACCTCGATCCCGAGGCGGTCGGTGCGCATCAGCCGTGTCAGTGTTGCCGCGAATGCAGCGTCGTCGCCCACGATGATCAGTCGGGGGTCGTCCACCGACTCGATGTGTGCGAACACATCCTCGAAGTCGTCCTTCTCCGGAATCGCAGGAGCCGACAGCGCGGTTACTGAGGTGAGTGCCAAGGGGAGTGGCACATCGCCGCATCTGAGCACTACCGGGGTCAACTCATCTCCTCGCTGGTCACGATCGGGCGGCCGTCGGTCAGGCGTCCACTGTAATCCGAACCGGTGCCGGTCGTGGGGACCCCGGATCGTGGCGGGCCGGGCCGAGTAAACGGATACCGAAACCGGAGCGCGGTCGATGGTGGACTACACTGTGGTCCCGGCTGCTGCCCGGATTCGGGCAGGACCCTGCAGGCGAGACCGCCCGCACGAAGAACCCTGCCTGAGGAGCGCGAAATGCCGGCAATCGTCCTGATCGGAGCCCAGTGGGGCGATGAGGGCAAAGGCAAAGCAACCGATCTGTTCGGCGGACGTCTGCAGTGGGTCGTGCGTTACCAGGGCGGCAACAACGCGGGCCACACCGTCGTGCTGCCGAACGGTGACAAGTTCGCGCTGCACCTGATCCCGTCGGGCATCCTCACTCCGGGTGTCACGAACGTCATCGGTAACGGTGTCGTTGTCGATCCCGGTGTGCTGCTCGAAGAGCTCGCGGGCCTCGAAGAGCGCGACGTCGATACCTCGCGTCTGCTGCTCTCGGCCGATGCGCACCTGATCATGCCGTACCACGTGGCCATCGACAAGGTCACCGAGCGCTTCCTCGGCGCGAAGAAGATCGGCACCACCGGCCGCGGTATCGGCCCGTGCTACCAGGACAAGATCGCACGTGTCGGTGTCCGTGTCGCTGATGTCCTGGACGAGAAGATCTTCACTCAGAAGGTGGAGGCGGCCCTCGAGTTCAAGAACCAGGTGCTCGTCAAGATCTACAACCGTAAGGCCCTCGATCCGCAGCAGGTCGTCGACGAGGTTCTCGGCCAGGCCGAGGGATTCAAGCACCGCATCGCCGACACACGTCTGCAGCTCAATGAGGCACTCGAGCGCGGCGACACCGTGCTGCTCGAGGGGTCGCAGGGCACGCTGCTCGACGTCGACCACGGCACCTACCCGTACGTGACCTCGTCGAACCCGACCGCCGGCGGCGCCGCTGTGGGCTCGGGTATCGGGCCCACGAGGATCACCACAGTTCTCGGCATCCTCAAGGCCTACACCACGCGTGTCGGCTCGGGTCCGTTCCCGACCGAGCTGTTCGACAACCACGGCGAATACCTGGCCAAGCAGGGCGGTGAGGTGGGTGTGACCACCGGTCGCGCGCGCCGCACCGGCTGGTTCGACGCGGTCATCGCCCGCTACGCCACGCGCGTCAATGGCATCACCGACTACTTCCTCACCAAGCTCGACGTGCTGTCGGGTCTCGACACCGTGCCGATCTGCGTCGGCTACGAGGTCGATGGTGTGCGCGTCGACGACATGCCGATGACGCAGACAGGCATCCATCACGCCAAGCCCATCTACGAGGAAATGCCCGGCTGGTGGGAGGACATCTCACACGCCCGTACCTTCGAAGAGCTTCCCAAGAACGCACAGAACTACGTGCTGCGTCTCGAGGAGCTCTCCGGCGCGTTCATCTCGTGCATCGGTGTCGGGCCGGGCCGTGACGAAACGATCGTCCGGCGCGACATCCTCGCCTGATCGGGGCATTTGCCCGGAAACGCCGCATGCTGGACGCGACCAGGACGGACGCGCGACAGTGGAGTGCATGGTTCGTACAGCAGAGGTGAATGCAGCCGGGCCGCGTAGAGCACGCCCGAGAGCGCTCATGGTCGCCGTCACCGCCGCGGGACTGATTGCGGCGGGGCAGGGCACCGCGCACGCTCAACCGGAATCGACGCAGCTGGCGCCTGCCTACACGATCGGTCACGGATCCTCCGGGTCGATCGCGGTATGTATCGGCCGGCTCGATGTCGAGGTGTACCCGTCCGAGGAGGGCCCCGAGCCGTACGTGGTCCGGCTCGAGAGTAACTTCGTCGGTGTCACACCCGTCTGTTTGGTCGACGGCACGTTCACCTGGCACAACCTCGATACCGGAGCCTCCGGATCGGATGACTGGGCGCTGTCCGGCTGGGATGGGCCGGAAGCGGGTACCGTGCGCTATTTCGACCCCGGGCCAGGGCGCGTCGAGGTCACTATCGCGCCGGCGACACCACACCTGCCGGGTGGGGGCGAGTTCACGGCGTCCTGAGCGCGAATCTTCGAAGGAGACAAGGAGTTACGGGCGGTTCTCGGTCCGGTCGTGTTTCTCGACGAAGCTCAGGAACCGCGGGATCACCTGGTCGGGGTTCGCCCACAGTAGGTCGTGTCCCACCCCTGGCTGAATCTCGACGTCGGCCGACGGGATGTGCTTGCGGACGCGTGCTGCCTGGATCTCGGGATCGTTGGTGATCGTCTCGGCGCCGAACAAGACCAGTAGCGGCGCCGCGACACGGGCCAGTTCGTCGTCGGTGATCGTGCGTTCCCAAGGCACGCCCATCCGATATTTCACTCCGGCCACGATCATCGCGAATTCCTCGTCGGTGGGTGCGTACCCGGGCATCATCCACTTGTTGAACTTCCGGAGCCGCTCGGCTGTCGGCCTGACACCCATGAGGAGGAACTTCAACAGCACTCTCGCGCGCGGCCTCGCGAACGTGGCGCCGCCCGGCTCGAACAGGGTCACGCTCGCCAGCCGCTCGGAGTGGTGTGCTGCGATGTTCATGGAAATCCAGGCGCCCATCGAGTTTCCGGCGAGATGGATGCGCTCCTCGCCGAGTCCGTCGAGTAGTTCGACCATCCATCGGGCCAAGTCGGCGCCGTCCGCGAGAGGCGTTGTCTGTGTGCTGCGTCCCGCCCAGCCGATGACGTCCGGTGTGTAGACAACACGGTCGCGGGCGAGGTCCTCGATGAATGGGGCCCAGATCTGCCCGTTGCCGGAGATGCCCGGAAGCAGAAGAAGCGGTATGCCGTCCCCGCTTCCGGATCGGCGCACATACGTTGTGCCGAAGGGTGTTTCGATGTTGATCTCGGTCGACGATATGGGCCATTGCGCCGCGAGAGTGTCGTACGCGCGCATGAATTCGTCCCTGGCCTCGTCGTTCTTGAACTGCCCGATCTTCGGCATGCGTCCCCTCCATTCTTCATGGTATGTGCGTATCACGTTTATGATACGCACATACCAGCAAGATGGGGAAACGTCCGGAACGAAAGGCTGAGCAACCCGTGCCACGATTGGTCGACCATGAGGTGAGGCGACGGGAGATCACCGACGCCGTGCGCCGTGTCATCGTCGCGGGCGGATTGGAAGGAGTGACCTTCCAATCGGTCGCGGCGGAAGCGGGGATATCCGTGCGGCTCGTCCAGTACTACTTCGGTACCAAGAAGGAGTTTCTCCTGGCCACCCACCGGTCGGTGATGGAAGACGCTGGAGCCAGGTTCGGTGAGCGATTGGCGGCGCAGGGTGATGCTGCCCCGCGTGAGGCGATCCGCACGATTCTCACCGAACTACTTCCGCTCGACGATCGGCGCCGAGAGGAGGCGATCGTGCTCGGAGCGTTCAATTCGGCGGCGATCGTCGGCCGGGGGCTCGCTGCCGAGGAGACCCATGCGGCACCGCGTGCGCTCGTTGCGATCGTCGCCCACCACCTGGGGCGGGAGGGGGATCTGCCGGGCACGATCGATCTCGATGCCGAACTCGTTCTCGCCGCCGTCGGTGGCCTCGCGCAGGGCATGTTGGCCGGTGTCTACGCCGAGGGTCGCGCGGTTGAGCTCGTCGACCACCTGCTCGATCGAACGGTGCGTCGTTCCTGATCTCGAGCCTTGCGGATCACGTCGTGTTCACCGCGCGTCGGCGTCGACGGGCCGGTCCGGGGCATGTTCCGAGGAGTCCCACTGGCCTGTCGTGTAGCAGTCCACTATGCGCGATACTGGACCGGTGATCACACGCGCGATAGGAGCCAGTTCGCTGGTCCGCGACCTCGGAAACTGGCAGGACACCGGTGACGTGCGCTCCGCGTACAGGGCCCTCGCCGACGGCATCCGCCTCCTCGTTCACGACGGCCGTGTCCCGCAAGGCGTTGCACTGCCGAGCGAGCGGGAACTCGCGTCGGCCTTGTCGCTGAGCCGCACCACCGTCACCTCGGCGTATTCGGCGCTGCGTGACGAGGGTTACCTACGCAGCAGGCAAGGTGCGCGCAGTACGGTCGCGATGCCTGCGGGCGGGGCGCGTGCCCGCAATGCGGTCAAGACGGGGCCTCCCGGCGTCGATGCGATCGACATGAGCAACGCGTCGCTCCCGGCCCCCGCTGCCGAGATCGAAGCCGCGTACGAACTGGCATTGCGATCGATGTCGGTATACCTGTCGTCGCACGGCATGGAACCGATCGGTGTGACGGAGCTGCGTGAAGTGATCGCACGCCGGTATCGCGAACGCGGACTGCCTACCTCGCCGGAACAGATCATGGTCACCAGCGGCGCCCAGCACGCTATGCGGCTGCTGCTCGGTGTGCTCACCGATCCGGGCGACCGGGTGATCGTCGACCATCCGACCTATCCGAATGCGCTCGAAGCGATCCGACGGCACGGTGCACGTCCGATCCCGGTGCCGGTCCGACCGGAAGCCGGACCCTCCGGCGGGTGGGATCTCGGTGCGCTTGCCAGTGCCTCGCGCCAGACCGCCGCGCGCACAGCGTTTCTCGTCCCCGATTTCCACAACCCCACTGGTCTGTGTCTCGACGAGGACGGTCGCGCCGAACTCGCGCGCATCATGTACGACGCACGGATGACTCTCGTCGTGGACGAGACGATGGTGGATCTGTGGCTGGATGCTCCGGCACCCCCGCCTGTCGCGTCGTTCCCGGCCGGTTCCTCGGTGGTGACGATCGGATCGACCGGCAAGTCCCTGTGGGGCGGGCTGCGCGTGGGGTGGATTCGTGCCGACCGTGAGCTGATCGGCCGGCTCACCGGCGCACGGTCGGGTGTCGATCTCGGTACACCCGTCATGGAGCAGTTCGCCGCCGCACATCTGCTGTCGGACGTCGAAGAGCTTCTCGAACAACGACGTACACAACTCCGGGAGCAACGACAGGCGCTGTGTGAGGCACTCGACGACCGCTTGCCCGACTGGCAGTACACCGAAGGTCAGGGCGGGATGTCGCTCTGGGTGCGGATGCCCGAACCGGTATCGACATCCCTCGCTGCCATCGCGCCGAGCCACGGTGTACTACTCGCGGCCGGACCGCGTTTCGGGGTTCAGGGAGCCTTCGAACGATTCCTACGGTTGCCGTACACGCAGCAGCCGGACTCACTGCGCCACGCCGTGGCGATGGTCGCCGACGCATATGCCCAGGTAGCGCAGGGCGGTGACATCGAGGTGTCTCGGCTCGTCGTCTGAACGCTCGGCGTCTTGGGGGACAGGAAGATTCGAGATGTCGTTCGGGTTCAGGGGTACGGGAGGACCGAGGCGCCTCGTGCGTCGAGCAAGAGGGACATCGAGGCCAGTTCCTGCTGTTGTTCGTCGACCATCGACAGCGCCCTCGCTCGCACAGCCGGGACGGCGGTGGTGTCCAGTGCCGCCGCTGCCATCTTGATACCACCCTGGTGGTGCCGGATCATCAACTGCAGGAACAACACCTCGCGTTCGGGGCCTGCCGTCTCATGGAGTCGCGTGAGGTCCTCGTTCGACGCCATACCCGCCATCACGGTGTGATCGCCGTGGCCGCCCTGCGACGCTGCCGCCTGAAAGGGTGCTCCCACGAGTTCGAGCCAGCCGGTGAGCGTACCGATCTCCCGCCACTGTGAGGCACGGATCTGACCGGCCACGGCACCGACATCGGATGACACAGCGGTACCGAGAAGATCGACCATGGTGATGGCCTGCTGGTGATGGACCGACATGTGCTGCGCGAACTCCACGTCACGATCCGAGAGTTGCACCATCGCCGCGTCCGGGTGCTCGCCGTGGCTACTTCGGCCGATGAGGAATCCGGTGGTGAGACACACAGCGACGAGGAGCGCCGTGACGGCCGGGAGCAACCATGATCGGGTTCTCATCGCGAGGGATAGACGGACGGGTCGAGTTGCAACGCCATGAATCCGTTGTCCATGCACGTCACATACAGCATGTCGCCGTGGAACTCGGGTGGTGACAGACACCAGTCGGCAGACAGGTCGGCTCCGACCAGCCGGCTCTGATCGTTGATGACCCCATCCGCGCCGGTCTGGCCCTGCATCAATGCCCGCGCCAGCGCGAACGTGCCGATCACCGGCGGTGCGGCGATCGAGCCGAGTGTCGCATGCAGCGAGTTCGGCAATTGCCGATGCTTCCCGGTCTGCGCGGGCGGATTGAAGTAAGCGATCTCCCGGAACCGATCCGGATCGCTCACATCGAACACTCGAATGCCGGATTGAATCCAACTGCACGCCATGGTCGAAGGATCGTCTACTCGGTCGACCGAGCAATAGTGGGCGTCGTAACCGAACGGTCCGTTGCTCGCATTGCTCGACGCCCACCGGTCCTGATTCTCCGGAAGATTGATGGACAGTTTCGCGCTCGTGCGCCACCGAGGGGTCGCGGGGTCGGTGATATCGAAGAGTTTGACACCGCCGGAACCGCCCTCGTCGACGGTGAACAAGTGCGGTGTGCCGTCGTAGGTGACGTGAATGCTGTGCTGATTGAGCAACCCGTCGGTCCAGAACTTCGCGCCGATATGCGGCAGGGGGTGGCCGATCACGGTGCGTGGCGCGCGGTTCTGCACCGCGGACACGTCGATGATCGTCAGCCCGGCAAGATTGGACAGGAACATGGTGTTGCCGTCGGGAGTGAAACCCATACCGTGTGCAGCAACTCCGGTCAGTCCGCCCCACACCACCATCGGATGCGCGGGGTCGGTGATGTCGACGGCGCTGATCCACCCGGGAGCGATGCCGGAAGCCCAGTAGGTGTTGCCGTCGGGGGAGAAGTCGCCTTCGTGAGTGGTGATCGGGATCGGCATGTTCGGCAACGATCCGGTGGCAGGGTTGAGCAGGCGAGGATGGGCGCAGTCCTGCGAAATGTCGTAGACCGAGATGTATCCGGCGCTTTCGATCAATCCGACGCCGGTGCCGACGAGTAAGCCGCGTTCCTCGTGCACCTTCAACGACTCCCAGGTGCCGCCGATCATCGCGGGTTCGGTCAACAGGGCGGTGGGTATGGGGTTTGCGGGGTCGCTGACATCGAGGACCTGCACCCCGGCGTCGGGCCCGAGAAGATTGGTCGGCCACGTCGAGGCGATGTATGCGCAGTTCTCGTAGGTCGGGCTGACCGGTCCGGCCCCACGACCCTGGTACTGCCCGACCAAGTCGATGTTGCAGTTGTAGCCCTCGGTGCTGCGGCCGGATCTGCGATCATCGAGCGGGACTTCACCTTGGATACCGGTCTCGACCAGGTCGCCGGGGCGGCAGTCGGCAGGCTCGACCGCTGTGGGCCACACACCGGTGAATTCGTCGAACCCGGCCGGTGGCGTCGCGTGTGCGACGGTGGAGAACGCGACCATCAGCGACATGGCCGCGAGCGCGACCCCGAGACGCTTCACCGGGCAGTCCGGTTGTTCGAAGCCAATTCGCGCAACGTCGCCGACACCTCGCCGGGACATTCGAGCGGCCCACAGTGGCCCGTATCGAACGTTCTGAGTTCGATCAGATCAGGCAATCGGTCGGCGATCCATCGGGACCGAGACGGCGGTGCAATCCGATCGTTACGCCCGGCTATGACGACGGTGGGAGCGGTCAGCGCCGCCGGGTCGACCGTGGACAGCAGACCGACGAGCATTGCTCCGTATCCGCCTCGGCCGCGCGCGGGTGTCGCGCCGATGATCCGGTCCACCTCCACTCCGACCGACCTGTCGGCGGAGGTGCCGACCGCGACGCGGGAAACCAGCTGCCTGCGTAGGGGGAGTCGTTTCGGCAGCGGTAGCCGCGCAAGCGGAACCGCCGTCTGTGCAAGCCGTCGTCGCGTGGAGACGAGGAATTCGGGTCCACGCAGGAACTGGACGTTGTCGAGAATCTCGCCGGGAGTGGTGTTGACGAGCGCGACCGACGACACGCGTTCTGCGATGTCGTCGGGATATCGCTGCGCCCAGGCCATCACGGCGATCCCTCCCATGGAATGACCTGCGACCACCGCAGTCGTTCCGCGCGGGATCGTTGCGTCGAGGACGGCATGCAGGTCGTCGGCGAGGTGGTCCATCGTGTAGGCCCCGGCGCGCGGTGCGTCGCTGCGGCCGTGACCACGATGGTCGAACGCCACCACCCGGAATTCCTTGCTGAGTTCGCGAATCTGATTGTGCCAGAATTCGGTCGAGCACAGGATGCCGTGAGAAAGCACGATGGTGGGCGCACCGTCGGGGCCGTGGACCTCCGCATGGAGACGTGTTCCGTCGGCGCTGTGGACGTCGAGCACCGTGTGTGAGCGCAGCTTCGCATTCGGTCGGGTCTGCTCGATTGCACGACGCGCTTGCGGGACCAGCCGGACGAGCCGGGGGAGGCGCGGCACCGTCGCGCGGGACAGGGCCGCGAGAGCGTCGAACATCCGTTGCCGCCGCGGGGTCCACTCGAGTCCGAGGAGCTCGCGCAGCTCCGGTGTCAGAAGACCCGCCGTGACCGACGTCAGGATTGCGCCTGCGACCGGACGCACTGTGAGGTTCCACAGGAAGGCGAGCCCTGGAACCTGGATCGGTGGGGCCTGGGGCGAACCCGCGACCGCAAGGACCCGATCGGTGATGTCGGAACGTGAGAGCCGGGTTCTCGTCATCTCGTCGAACCACACGAGGAAATCGGCCCACTCGGCAGGCATGTCTTTGTCGCGGATGCCGTAGAGCTTCCCTACCTGGCGCATCTCGAGGTAGAACTTTTCGACCTCGCCCGGATTCCAGCCGCGTCCGAGCAGTTTCTGCTGGACGTAGACCCCGTGGACCAGGCTCGCATGTACCCAGTGGAACGGTTCCGGGTTCAACGAGCTCCAACGCGACCCGTCGGGATTCTTTCCCTTGATATCGACATGACGTTCGCGCAGCTTCCGGGCCGTTGCCAACGCCGATTCACGTCCGTAGACGACGCCCATGATCATGTCGAGGGTGCGTTGAGCGCGCCCGTAGGGGTCGGTTTCGAACACCGAGAATTCGCGAACGCCCGCCGCGACCACCGGGTGTGCGACGTCGATGAGCAGCCGGTGTGATGCACCGAGAACGAATGTCAGATCGCCGAAGACCGACCACGCGACGGATTCGGGGCCCAGCGGGGCGAGCTGCACATCGGGTGTCGAACTGGGGGCCTCGGCTTCCACCACGTCAGTCATGAGACTACTATTAGCACAATCGTCTCAGCTGGGATACTGGATCTGTGACTCGTCCCGGTGCTCCGCTACCCAGGCTGTTCGAACGTGCGATCGAGAAGGCGGTGTCGCACGATTCCACAGGTAGCGACGAGGGGTTCTCGGGCAAGGACGTCGAGCAGGTGTACGACGCGGCACTGCACGTCCTGGCCGAGCGCGGTACTCGCGCGGCAACGGTCGACGACGTTGCCACGCGGTCCGGAGTCAGCCGCGCGACGCTGTTCCGGCGGTTCGGTGGCAAGGACGCACTCTTCGAAGCCGCTGTCGCCTACACGCTGCGCGGCTTCCTCTCCATGATCACCAGTGCCTTCGTCACCGTCATCGACCCCGCTGATCGCATCGCCGAAGCATTCGTCGCATGCTTGCGTCTGCGTCGTCGCCTCTTTGCCGGCAGTCACCGTTCCGGGGAGTTGCTCGCGCTCCTGTCGGCCGGAACACCGTCCCCGCTCGACATCGGTCACCGATTCATCGCCGCACGCATCGCCGCAGCGCAGGCCGAAGGGACGCTCCCACTGGGTGATCCGGACGGCCGGGCCGAAGCAGTCATTCGTATCACGCTGGGGTATCTGGTACTGCCCAGCACTCATTTCGACCTCGATGACGACGCGGTGGCCCGCGAGGTCGCACGCAGTGTCATCGCGCCCCTTGTCACCGGCGCAGGGAACTGACCGGATCTATCTCGGCCGACCCGCCGTGGGCTGTCGGTGGTCGGCGATATCGTGGATACAGGACTCGAAGCCGGGTCTGTGTTCGACGAAGTGAGGGTCGATCGTGGCCGCGCAGGATCCGCTGCAGACGCAGCGCGACGCCGGGCCCGACGTTGCTGCAGAATTGGCTGCGGCCGGATTCGTCGAGGCGGAAGAGATCGGCCGCGGCGGGTTCGGAATCGTCTATCGCTGCCGGGAGGTCGCGCTCGACCGGATCGTGGCGGTCAAGGTCCTCACTTCGGATCTCGACGTCGACAACCTCGAACGATTTCTGCGCGAGCAGCGCGCGATGGGGCAACTGTCGGGCCACCCGAACATCGTCAACGTGCTGCAGATAGGCACCACAGATTCGGGACGGCCGTACCTGGTGATGCAGTATCACCCCCGTGATTCACTCGACGCGCTGATCCGCCGGTCCGGCCCGCTGCACTGGCACGACGCACTCCAGTTCGGCATCAAACTGGCAGGTGCCCTGGAGACCGCCCACCGGCTCGGCATCGCGCACCGTGACGTCAAACCCGCGAACATCCTGCTCACCCAGTTCGGCGAACCGCAGCTCACGGATTTCGGGATCGCCCGGATACGCGGGGGATTCGAGACTGCGACCGGTGAAGTCACCGGGTCCCCGGCATTCACCGCACCGGAAGTCCTGTCGGGGCGCACACCGACGGCAGCGTCCGACGTCTACAGTCTTGCGGCGACGGTCTTCTGCGCACTGACCGGGCATGCCGCCTTCGAACGCCGCAGTGGTGAGCGAGTGGTCGCCCAGTTCGTGCGTCTGACAACCCAGCCGATCCCCGACCTACGGGCGGATGGAGTCCCCGACGAATTGTGCGCCGCGATCGAGCAGGCGATGTCGGTGGACCCGGATTCCCGGCCGTCGACCGCCGCCGAATTCGGCGAGATCCTGCGTGCCGTGCAGGCAGAGCACGGGCTTCGCGTCGATGATCTCGCAGTGGCCGGACCGGCGAACGAACCCGGTGTGGTGCAGGTAAAATCAAGTGGCACAACGTCATCCGATACGATTTCCGCGAGTGGACGCGCACGTTCGCGTCGTACGAGCGGCAGGTCCACCACCCCACCCGCTCCCGCAACTCGGTTCCGTCCGCCGGTTCCTTCCCGGCGACTCGTGGCGCGGTGGAAGTTGCTGCACCTGCTCGACGACTCGCATCGTCGCCGCCTGATCGTGGTGCACGCACCACCGGGTTTCGGTAAGACGATGTTCGCGATCGAGTGGCGCTATCAACTCGACGACCAGGGTGTCTCGGTGGCGTGGCTCAACGTCGACCACGACGACAACAACGTCGTGTGGTTCCTCGCGCACCTCATCGAGGCGGTCCGGCAGGTGCGACCCACCCTCGCGCAGGAACTGGGTCAGGCGCTCGACGAACACGGCGACGATGCCGAACGCTATGTGCTCACGTCCCTGATCGACGAGATCCACACCGCTGCAGAACGCCTCGTGGTGATAATCGACGACTGGCATCGCGTCACCGACCCGGCGACGATCGCAGCGTTGGCATTCCTGCTCGACAACGGGTGCCATCACCTCCAGGTCATGGTGGTCGGACGTACCCGTGCGGGGCTGCCGATGAGCCGCATGCGGGTGCTCGACGAGCTCGTCGAGATCGACCACCGCATGCTCACCTTCGACATCGACGAGACAAAGAAGTTCCTTGCACGACACATCGGTACGGCTCTCGACGACGACATCATCGCCGATCTCGTCGCCGCCACCGAAGGCTGGCCCGCCGCTCTGCAACTGGCGTCGGTGTCGCTGCACGGACACGACGATCCCGCGCATCTCGTGGCGCACCTGTCCGGCCGGCACCGCGGGATCGGACAGTTCCTCACCGAGAACGTCCTGAGCTTGATCGACGAGGAACTCGTCGACTTCCTGCTCACCGCGGCGGTGACGGAGCAGACGTGCGGGAGTCTGGCCTCGGCGTTGAGCGGGCACGGACACGGTCAGGCGATGCTCGAAGACATCGAGGACCGCGATCTGTTCCTGCACCGCGTCGACGAGGAAGGCCGGTGGTTCCGCTTCCAGCCGCTGTTCGCCGAGTTCCTGCGACAACGACTCGAACGCGACTTTCCGGAACGGATGCCAGGGCTCCACCGGAGTGCAGCGCAGTGGTTCGAACAGCATGCGATGACGCTGGAAGCCGTCGATCATGCTCTCGCGGCAGCCGACGACGACTACGCCGTCGACATCGTCGAACGTCACGCGCGGGACCTGCTCGCCGACGGCCGTGCCACCACGCTGCTGGGGTTGGCCGCGAAGCTTCCGCGCGGCGCCGTGGCAGCGCGGCCGCGCCTGCAACTCGCCCTGGCGTGGGCAAGCATCGTCGTCCACGACACTGCGCGTGGCCAGCGTGCACTCGCCATGGTCGAACGCGGTCTCGATGCGGACAAGATCACCGGCGCCGAGGCCATCGACGTCGCCGTCGAGGTGGAAGTGGTGCGGCGCATCGTCGACGTGCGCCGCGACCGGACCGGCCCAGCGGACGGGCTCGCCGAGAGGCTCCTGGCGCGCGCGGACACCCTCGCGCCGATCGTCGTGTCGTCGGGTCTGAACGCCGCGACGTTCGATGCCGTCTACCGCGGTGAATTCGAGGAGGCACGGCGACTGCAGGATCTCGCCGCTCCGTACCACGATCTCAACGCCGGGCCGTACAACCTGATGCACGGCAACGCGCTCCTCGGACTCGCCGCACTCGAACAACTCGATCTCGATGCGGCGGGCGAACTCCTGCGAGAGGCGTGGAGATTGTCCCGGCTCGGCAGCGGTGCGTACTCGTCGTCGGCCTTGCTCGCCGGGTCGGTGCTGGGGGAGTACTTGTACGAGCAGGGAGATCTCGACGAGGCCGAACGACTACTCGACGACGGCTACGAGCTGGGGGCCGAGGGCGGCGTCGTGGATTTCAAGATTGCACGATATGTGATCGGTGCTCGGGTGAAGGCGCTGCGCGGCAGGCATGACATCGCGGCGACCCGATTGGAGGACGGTGCGCGCGCTGCCGCGACGATGAAACTGGACCGTCTTGCTGCGGCCGTCGAGAACGAACGTGTCCGGTTGGGGTACCCGATCGCACATCCACGACCGGTCGCCGAATACGGCCGACCCCGTCCCGAGACGGGAATTGCGTTGCACACCGCCCAGATCGAGGAAGATACCGCGATCCGGTTGCTGCTCACGGATCCCTCGCCCGAACACGTTGTGCTAGCCCACCGGTGGGCGAGCGAGTGGTTCGTGTTACTTCAGCAACGCGGATTCCTGCACCGCGCGCAGCGCGCTCTCGAACTCGTCGAAGAGTGCGAGAAGCACGGTGCCGCCCCGGATCGCGACTGATCCGGGGCGGCAGCGCATCATTGCGCTCGTCCGATCAGACCCAGAGGGTCGTGATGTCGGTGGCCTCGCCGGCAGGTGCCGCCGGTGTGCCCCCCGGGGTGCGGGAGAACCGCGGAGCCGGTGCGTGCTGGGTGATGCCCTCGAGCTCGATGAGTGACCCCCGCGCAGCGATGTGCTCGTTCGCGGGTGCCTCAGCGAAGGTGAGTACGGGGGAGACGCACGCGTCGGTGCCGAGGAAGATCGCCGACCACTCGTCGCGGGTCTTCGACAGGAACTTCTCCGTGAACAGCTTCTTCATCTCCGGCCATGACGCCCGATCGTTCTGGGCGGGCAGCTCGGCCGCGTCGAGGTCGAGACCCTTCAGTAGCAGCGCGTAGAACTGCGGTTCGATCGATCCGACGGCCATGTACTTGCCGTCCTTCGTCTCGTACACCTCGTAGTACGGGGCGCCGGTGTCGAGCATGTTCACACCGCGTTCGTCCGACCATGCACCGCGGCCGCGGAACGCCCACATCATGTGCGACAGTGCCAGCGCGCCGTCGACCATCGCCGCGTCGACGACCTGCCCCTTCCCCGACACGCCTCGCTCGACGAGCGCGGAGAGGATGCCGAAGATCAGGAACATCGAGCCGCCGCCGAAGTCGCCGACCATGTTCAGCGGAGGCACCGGACGTTCACCCTCACGGCCGATCGCGTGCAGCACACCGGTGAGGGAGATGTAGTTGATGTCGTGGCCGGCTGCGTTCGCCAGCGGACCTTCCTGGCCCCAGCCCGTCATCCGGCCGTAGATGATCCGCGGGTTGCGTTCGAGCACCACATCGGGGCCCAGGCCCATGCGTTCGGTCACTCCGGGACGGAAGCCCTCGATGAGCACGTCGGCGCGCTCGAGCAGCGAGAGCACCTTCTCGATGTCATCGGGGTTCTTGAGATCGGCCTCGATGATGCGACGGTTCCGCTGGATTGGATCGCGCGCGCCTTCCGGCGGGATGCCGCCGGGGCGCTGCACTGTGACGACGTCGGCGCCGAGATCGGCGAGCAGCGTCGCAGCGTGTGGTCCGGGGCCGAGTCCCTTGAACTCGACGACGCGGATACTCGCGAGGGGACCCTTCTTCTCAACTGCTTCAGCTGACACTCGTCGAACCTCACTCTGATACGTAGGGACTCTCGCAACGGAGAGTACCTTAGCGAGCGTTCAACATATGGGGTGTGTCACTGCTGTGTCACTGCTCGTACAGGTCGGCCTCGCCGAGTCCGGTCGCCTCGAACGCGTCCTGGAGACTGCCGTGGCGCACGACCGTGACGACCTGGTCCTCGACCACACGGAAGGCGATGGCTTCCTCGACCGGCGTGTCGGGGTCGGACGCCCAGGTCGACGTCTCCTCGACGACGACGATGCCGTGGTGCACGAACATACGTCCCATCTCGAGGGTCACGCCCGACGAGGTCGCCCATTCGCGTAGTTCGTCGAGGCCTTGGTCGGGATCATCGTCATCGGTGGGCAACACGATGTCGTCGCTGGACAACTCCACAAGGGTCTCGATGTCGTTGCTGTTGACGGCATCGTGCCAGGCCAGAACGGTCGCGATCTCCGAGGTGCTCATACGCCCAAGACTAGGTGAACGCGGTCGGTGTCGACACGAATGTGACCCGATCTGTTGCCGACGGAGGCGCGCACGGAGCAGAGTGGTGCCATGACGATCAGCGGCCAACTCGTGAGCTTCGTGCCGAGCACCGACCTCGATGTCTCGGAGATGTTCTATGTCGACACCCTCGGCTTCAGGAAGATCGATCGGGACAACTTCACGCTGGTGATCGACGGGGGCGAAGGAGCCCCCGTGCGGGTCACCCTCGTGCAGTCGCGCGGCGAGACGGGCTACACCGCCCTGGGCTGGCGGGTCCTCGACCTCGACGAGACCGTCGAACGACTCCGGGCCAAGGGCGTCGACTTCATTCGGTACACCGGGATGGATCAGGACGACCACGATGCGTGGACGGCGCCCGACGGGCTGCGGGTCGCGTGGTTCCGCGACCCGCACAGCAACGTGCTCTCACTCATCGAAAATCACGCCTGACGTCTGTCACGTCAGGAAGCTGCCCTTCACGAACCCGGTGAGCAGCACCGCGAACCCACCGATCTCTCCGACGATGAGCGCGGCCATCGCGAGACCCAGCCCCCGAGTGGGGTGCGCGAACTGATTGGTGGTGTCGCGCAACGCACCGTGAAGGATGTAACTGGCGATCGCGCCGACGAAGAACACCACGAGTACGGCGGCAGCCGCCAGATTCACCCAGGTCGGCCACGCACTGAGCTCGACGAAGACAGCCACGAGCAGCGTCGCGAACGAATACATCAACGCCGAACGGTGCGCGATGTCCACATACGGGTGCGCGAGGTGCGTCTCCGACGTTGCCATCTGTCGGTATTTCCACACGCCCAACCCCAGCGCGAGCAGGAATATCGATCCGGCCGCGAGCAACGTCAGTTCTGTGTCGACCCCCAAGTTCATTCGGCCAGTATGCGATACGAGTGCAGATCAGCTGCAGCCGCTCGTGTTTCCACACGACGGGCAGGCGTGACACGATCCCGACCGCTGCATCTGTACGCCGCACTGCATGCAGTACGGTGCATCCGAACCGGAGCCGGACCGCGTCGGAGTCGACGCAACCTGCCCGTCGCGGGTGTCGACGGTGGCGGACGCCTTCTCCGAGACCGGTAGCTCGGGCGCGAGTTCGTCGTGCGCGGCACGCTCACCGCCGGTGCGCACACCGAGTTCCATCCGCTCGTCGGTTTCGAGATAGTCGACCGCAAGCCTGCGGAAGATGTAGTCGAGAATCGACGACGCGATCCGCAGATCCGGATCGTCGGTGATGCCCGCCGGCTCGAATCGTGTACTGGTGAACGCCCGCACGAATGTGCGCAGCGGGACCCCGTATTGCAGGCCGTAACTGACCGCCATGGAGAACGCATCCATGATGCCGGCGAGGGTGGAACCCTGCTTCGACACACGGAGGAACATCTCGCCGGGACGCCCGTCGTCGTATTCGCCGATCGTGACGAAACCCTTGCAGTCGGCAACCCGGAACTCGAACGTGCGCGAATTGCGGGTGCGCGGCAGACGCTCGCGCCGAGCAGTCGCAACCGGAGCAATTGCCGGAGACGACGGTGTCGACGTCGACAGTGGCTGCCCCAGTTTACAGTTGTCGCGGTAGACGGCGAGCGCCTTGAGCCCCAGCCGCCATGCATCGACGTACAGGCCGGCGATGTCGTCCACGGTGGCGGACTCCGGAAGATTCACGGTTTTCGAGATCGCACCCGACAGGAACGGCTGCACTGCAGCCATCATCGTCACATGTCCGCGCGGCGCAATGGCATTGCTGCCCATCGATGTTGCGAACACCGGATGGTGCTCGGTGCGTACATGCGGAGCGCCCGCGAGGGTGTGCTCCCGATCCAGATGAGCGACGATATCGGCGACCTCGGCCGGACCGTATCCGAGTCGCGCCAGTGCTCGCGGCACACTGCGATTGACGATCGACAGACTGCCACCGCCCACGAGTTTCTTCGTCTTGACCAAGGCCAGGTCGGGCTCGATTCCGGTGGTGTCGCAGTCCATCGCCAGGCCGATCGTGCCGGTGGGAGCGAGCACGGTGACCTGACTGTTCCGCACACCGTGCTCGGTGCCGTCGGCGACCGCGCGATCCCACGCTTCACGGGCCGCCGCCAGCACGTCCGGCGGGGCGAGTGCGGCATCGATGTCGTCGACCGCACCGCGGTGCCGTGCGAGCACGCCGAGCATCGAGTCGCGGTTCTCGTCGTACCCATCGAACGGGCCCGTTCGCTCCGCGAGGCGAGCCGACACTGCGTAGGCATGCCCCGTCATCAACGCGGTGACAGCGGCGGCATATGCACGGCCGGCGTCGCTGTCGTACGGAAGACCCGACGCCATCAGCAGCGCACCGAGATTCGCGTATCCGAGCCCGAGTTGCCGGAACCGGCGGGACGTCTCACCGATCTTCTCTGTGGGGTAGTCGGCGCGACCGACGAGAATCTCCTGCGCGGTGAGCATCACCGCGACGGCATGTCGGAAACCATCGACGTCGAACGTGCCGTCCTCCCGTAGGAAGGTCAGCAGATTCAGGCTCGACAGGTTGCATGCGGAGTCGTCGAGGTGCATGTATTCCGAGCACGGGTTGGACCCGTTGATCCGGCCGGTCGACGTCGCGGTGTGCCAGCGATTGATCGTGGTGTCGTACTGCAGGCCGGGGTCTGCGCACTCCCATGCCGCGGCAGCTATGCGCTGCAGAAGATCTTGTGCCCGGACCGTGCGTACGACCTCGCCGGTGGTCACAGCGCGCAGCGGCCAGCGGGCATCGTCGACGACGGCCTGCATGAATTCGTCGGTGACCCGCACCGAATTGTTCGCATTCTGATACTGCACCGAATGGATGTCGGAGCCATCGAGACCCATGTCGAATCCGGCGTCGGCGAGTGCGCGTGCCTTGCGCTCCTCGATCGCCTTGCACTCGACGAACTCTTCGATGTCGGGATGGGCGACGTCGAGAATCACCATCTTTGCGGCACGGCGGGTCTTCCCGCCCGATTTGATGGTCCCCGCAGACGCGTCGGCGCCGCGCATGAAGCTGACCGGCCCCGACGCAGTGCCACCTCCTTCGAGAGGCTCGACGGACGAGCGGATGCGCGACAGGTTCACGCCGGCTCCTGAACCGCCCTTGAAGATCACCGCTTCCTGCCGGTACCACTCGAGGATCGAATCGATGCTGTCGTCGACCGACAGAATGAAGCAGGCGCTGGCCTGCTGCGGAGTGTGAGGCACCCCGATGTTGAACCACACCGGGCTGTTGAACGAGGCCTTCTGATGCAGGAGCAGGTGCGTGAGCTCGGCGGCGAATGCGGACGGATCGTCGAGGTGACCGTCGGTGGTGCCCCACCCGGTGATCGTGTCGACGATGCGCGCCACCACATCGCGCAGCGAATGCTCGCGACTCTCGGCACCGAGCCCACCGCGGAAGTATTTCTGCGTGACGATGTCGGTGGCGTTCTGCGACCAGGACTCCGGGAACTCGACGCCCGATTGCTCGAATACGACTTCACCTGTGCCGTGATGGACGATGCGAGCGTCGCGGCGCTGCCAGGTCACTTCGTCGGCGGGATCGACCCCTGGTGTCGTGAACCAGTAGACATCGGCACGAGCGTGATCGGGCCCCACGGTTGTGGTGCGCTGCCCTGCGCTGCTCGACTGTGCTGCACTGCTCATCGCTTCTCTTCCTGGACGGCGACGGATGCCACATATAGTCCCACCATGGTCCCACCGCGTCCCCGTATCTCTCCACGTCTCGGCACACCGTTGTCGCCGGGCGCCACCCGCGTCCTGCTGCTCGGATCGGGCGAGCTCGGCAAGGAGGTGACCATCGCGTTGCAACGACTCGGTGTCGAGGTCATCGCGGTGGATCGCTATGCGGATGCCCCCGGCCATCAGGTCGCGCACCGCGCCCACGTCATCGACATGGGCGACCCGAACGCAGTCCTCGCCGTCATCGAGGCCGAACAACCCCACCTGGTGGTCCCGGAAATCGAAGCCATCGCCACGGAAGCGCTCGCCACCGTCGAAGAACGCGGCCTCGCCGAAGTGATCCCCAACGCGCGTGCCACACAGCTGACGATGAACCGGGAGGGCATCCGCAGGCTCGCCGCAGAGGAACTGGGCCTGCCGACGTCGCCCTACCGATTCGCGAACTCGCTCGACGAGGTCCGGGCCGCTACCGAGGCGATCGGCTTCCCGTGCGTGATCAAGCCCGTCATGTCGTCGTCCGGCAAAGGCCAGTCGACGGTCCGTTCGGCCGACGACCTGAACGCCGCGTGGGAGTACGCCCTGGCCGGGGGACGCATCAACCACGGCACCGTCATAGTCGAAGGATTCGTCGACTTCGACTACGAGATCACACAGCTCACCGTGCGCGCCGTCGGCGAATCGGGGGAGCTCGAGACCTACTTCTGCGAACCGATCGGCCACCTGCAGCGCGACGGCGACTACGTCGAATCGTGGCAGCCGCAGCCGATGAGCGACGCGGCGCTCGCCCGTGCCCGGGAGGTCGCGGCGGCCGTGACCGGCGCGCTCGGTGGCCGGGGAGTGTTCGGTGTCGAACTGTTCGTCAAGGGCGACGACGTCTATTTCTCCGAGGTGAGCCCCCGCCCGCACGACACCGGGCTCGTGACGATGGGGAGCCAGCGTTACTCCGAGTTCGAGCTGCACGCCCGCGCGATTCTCGGGCTTCCGGTGGACGTGGAGCAATTACGTCCGGGTGCCTCCGCGGTGATCTACGGGGGACTCGACGCAACCGGTATCGCATTCGACGGGCTCGTCGAAGCCCTGCGTACACAGGAGACCGATGTGCGCCTGTTCGGTAAGCCGGAATCGTTCCTGCGTCGCAGGATGGGAGTGGCCGTCTCGACCGGCCCGGACATCGACAGCGCGCGCGAACGCGCGACACGTGCCGCATCGCTCGTTCGCCCGGTCGCGCCGTGAGTGCGGGCGGTGAGCTTCTCGTCGGGCTCGCGATCCTCGTGGGACTCGTCGGCATAGTCGTGCCGATCCTGCCGGGTGTCCTGCTGATCTTTGCGGCGGTCGCGGTGTGGGCGTTCATGACCGGCGGCACCGTCGCCTGGTCCGTATTTGCGGTGGCAACGGTCGCGCTGCTGGTCACCGGGGTAGTCAAATACACCTGGCCGGGTAAGCGACTTCAGCAGTCGGGGGTGCCCACTCGGTCGCTGATCATCGGCGGGGTGGTCGGCATCGTCGGTTTCTTCGTGATCCCGGTGATCGGCCTGTTCCTCGGGTTCCTGCTCGGCATGTACGTGTCGGAGGCGCAGCGGCATCGGACGCACAAGGACGCGTGGCGCTCGACGGTGGAAGCGACGAAGGCGGTGGGCCTGTCGATGCTCGTCGAACTGCTCGGTGGGCTCATAGCTGCAGGCGCGTGGCTGGGTGCTGTGTTGTTCGCCTGAGAACGAGACCGGCCGGATGCCGCATCGGTAGATGTGGCATCCGGCCGGAGACGCGGTAGTGTGCAGCGTCTACTTGTGGGGTTCCGAGGCGCGGAACATGTCGTCGCGCTCGACGACCTTGACCCGCTCGCGGCCTTCCGCCTCACCGAGGCTGCGCTCGTGCGCATCGAGGCGGTACCAGCCCTGCCACGTGGTGTAGGGCAGGTTCTTCTCTTCGAGGAACTTCACGACGTCGTCCTCGCCCGGAAGTTCCGGAGCGGTGAGACGGCCCGCCGCGCGATCCTCGAGGAGGTTCGCGACGGTTTCGTTGGCGTCGCCCTTGGTGTGGCCGATCAGACCCACCGGGCCGCGCTTGATCCAGCCGGTGACGTACGTGCGCGGCATGAACCTGTCGGGGCCCTCGACGGTGTCGTCGGCGAGCACGCGTCCGGCCTCGTTGGGGACAGTGCCTGCCTGATCGTCGAACGGCAGGTTCGCGATGTTCTGAGACAGGTAACCCACCGCGCGGTACACGGCCTGCACGTCCCAGTCGCGGGTCTTACCGGTGCCGCGCACGTTGCCGGTGCCGTCGAGTTCGGTGCGCTCGGTGCGAAGGCCGACGACCTTGCCGTCCTTGCCGAGAACCTCGGCGGGCGACTCGAAGAAGTGCAGGTACAGCTTGTGCGGGCGATCGCCTGCATCGCGGATGGCCCAGTCCTGCAGGGTGTTGGCGACCATGTCGACCTGCTTGGAATTGCGGCGTGCCGCCTCGGAGCCTGCGTCGTAGTCGATGTCCTCGGGGTCGACGATGACCTCGATGGTCGGCGAGTGGTCGAGTTCGCGCAGCTCGAGCGGCGTGAACTTGGCCTGGGCCGGTCCGCGACGCCCGAAGACGTGTACCTCGACGGCCTTGTTGTTCTTCAGGCCTTCGTAAACGTTCGGCGGAATCTCGGTGGGCAGCAGTTCGTCGCCGGTCTTGGCGAGCACGCGCGCGATGTCGAGCGCGACGTTGCCGACGCCGAGGACCGCGACCTTCTCGGCCTCGAGAGGCCAGACGCGCGGAACATCGGGGTGGCCGTCGTACCAGGACACGAAGTCTGCGGCGCCGTAGCTGCCGTCGAGATCGATGCCGGGGATCTTCAGTTCGCGGTCGGCGTTGGCGCCGGTCGAGAAGATCACCGCGTCATAGAAGCGGTACAGGTCGTCGAGCGTGATGTCGACGCCGTAGTCGAGATTGCCGAGCAGACGCACGTTCGGCTTGTCGAGCACCTTGTGCAGCGCGGTGATGATGCCCTTGATGCGCGGATGGTCGGGCGCAACGCCGTAGCGGATGAGGCCGAACGGGGCCGGCATGCGTTCGAACAGGTCGATGCTCACCCCGGGATCCTGCGCAGTGTCGGACTTCATGAGTGCATCGGCGGCGTAGATACCGGCGGGGCCGGCACCGACGATCGCGACGCGAAGGGGACGGCTCTGATCAGTCACAGGGGATCAACTACCTCTTCGATGTGCGGACGGACATATCCAGCTTAAATTAAGGCTGCCCTCAGTGGGCGGGCGCAGGTTGCGCGGGATGACGGCGGAGGAGAACTCCGGGAATCGTCGGGAGAATCGCTTCAGCGACAACACATGTGGGCACTCACGCGGCACAGGTCGACGGCGAGGCGTCGAACGAGCGGAGTGGTGGCCATGGTCAATTCCTACCTCACTAGGGTTTATTGGCGCAAATGCGGCCGACCGGCGCGGATCCGCCGACGATAGGATGATCCGCATGGCACAACGGCGTGACCCCGAACCCGAACCCGACGGTCTCGACCCGGACGGACCCACGCGCAGCACGCCCTGGCCGTTCATCGGGGCCGTGCTCGTGATCGCCTTCCTCGCGCTGGTGCTCGTCGTCACGCAGATCCTCTCGCCCGAGGGCGAGAACCTCGACGACAACGAACGGATCACACGCACGGCCAGCGACTACGTCAAGGCCCTCAACGCGGATGACGAGGACGTCCTCGTCATTCTCCGCTGTGGCGAACTGGGCCGCGGTGAGGGGCCGCTCGCCGGGGTCGACGGCGACATCGACCTGCAGCGCAGCGACAACGTGGTCATCGACGGCGACAAGGCCACCGTCGACGTCACCACCGAGATCGACGGAGAGTCGACAACCGAGACGTGGCACCTGACTCTCGTCGACGACGTCTGGCGCGTCTGCACTGCATGATCGACCCGGTTCGATCCTGAGGGTCGTGGACCGTCGCACTATCCCGCGTAATCGCTCGTCGCTGACCTGTGAAAAGGTATTCCCGTGAGCTACGCAGGTGATATCACGCCGCAGCACGCCTGGGAGCTGCTGCAGGAAAATCAGGATGCCGTGCTCGTCGATGTGCGCACCGACGCCGAATGGAAATACGTGGGTGTGCCCGACACCGCATCGATCGGCCGCCGCACGCTGTTCGTGGAATGGGTGTCGTACCCGGACGGCGCCCCCAACGAGCGCTTCGTCGACGAGCTGAAGGACGCTGGGATAAGCGGTGGGCCGGTGATCTTCCTGTGTCGTTCGGGTCAGCGTTCGATCGGCGCCGCCGAAGCTGCGACTGCCGCGGGCCTGGCCCCTGCGTACAACGTTCTCGAAGGATTCGAAGGGCCGCTCGATGCCGGTAAGCATCGCGGCGGACAGGGCTGGCGGGCCGCGGGCCTGCCGTGGAGGCAGTCGTGAGTGCAATTCCCCAGGGTGGTGCGTTCAGCAAAGCGCTGCCCGATTCCGTGCGTCCCGCCACACTCGGTGTGCGCGGTGGTGTGCTGCGATCCGGTTTCGAGGAAACGTCCGAGGCGCTCTACCTCAACTCCGGGTTCGTCTACGAATCGGCGGAAGCCGCCGAGCAGGCATTCACCGGCGAGGTCGACCACTTCGTGTACTCCCGGTACGGCAACCCGACGGTGACGATGTTCGAGGAGCGGCTGCGTCTGCTCGACGGTGCCGAAGCCTGCTACTCCACGGCATCGGGCATGTCGGCGGTGTTCACGGCGCTGGCCGCGCTGCTCGGCAAGGGCGATCGATTGGTCGCAGCACGCAGCCTCTTCGGCTCATGCTTCGTGGTGTGCAACGAGATCCTGCCCAGGTGGGGTGTGGAGACGGTGTTCGTCGACGGTGAAGACCTCGACCAGTGGGAGAAGGCGCTGTCGGTGCCCACCACCGCGGTGTTCTTCGAGACCCCGTCGAACCCGATGCAGACTCTCGTCGACGTCCGCAAGGTGTCCGAGATGGCCCACGCGGCAGGCGCAAAGGTTGTGCTGGACAACGTCTTCGCTACCCCGTTGCTGCAGCGCAGTCTCGATCTCGGTGCCGATATCGTCGTGTACTCGGGTACCAAACACATCGACGGGCAGGGCCGGGTGCTCGGCGGAGCGATCCTCGGACCCCAGGACTACATCGACGGCCCGGTCAAGAACCTCATCCGCCACACCGGCCCGTCGCTGAGCCCGTTCAACGCGTGGACCTTGCTCAAGGGTCTCGAGACGATGCCCGTGCGGTTGCGTGCCGCGGTCGATTCCACGTTGCGCATCGGGCAGTTCCTGGAGTCGCATTCCGAGATCAGCTGGATCAAGTACCCGTTCCTCGAGTCGCATCCGCAGTACGACCTGGCGAGATCCCAGATGAGCGGGGGCGGGACCATCCTCACCTTCGAACTCGCCGCCGCTGAGGGCGAAGGCAAGAAACGGGCGTTCGAGCTGCTGAACAAGCTGCGCGTCGTCGACATCTCCAACAACCTCGGCGACTCCAAGTCGCTCATCACGCACCCTGCCACCACGACCCACCGGGCGATGGGCCCCGAAGGACGTGCCGCGATCGGTCTGACCGACGGCGTCGTGCGCTTGTCGGTGGGGCTCGAAGATCCCGAGGATCTGCTCGAAGACCTGGAGCAGGCGCTCGCCTGACCCCGAAACGCTGTGGGATACGCTGCGGGGGCTCTGCCAATCGGGCAGGGCACCCGCAGCGTTTCGGTGAAGCCGGTGAGAATCCGGCGCTGTCCCGCAACTGTGAGACCGGTATTCGACCGGTGAGCCAGGTCAGCCGGCGCCGCGGGCACGTACTGGTCCTCGGACGAAGGACGGTGTCGTGCCGCAACTGCTCGTTGCAGCCGTGCTGTTTTCGTCCTCCGAACCACGGAGGATGGTTGTGACCCTCACTTCCCGCAGGTTTCTCACCGCCGGTATCGCTGCCCTCGCACTGGTGATCGCCGGTTGCGGCAGCGGTGACGATGCCGCGTCCGACAGCGCTCCACCTGCTGAATCCGGAACCCCGCAGGCCATCGTGTCGCTGAGCCCGACCACCACCGAGATGCTCTACGCGGTCGGTGCGGGCGACCAGGTGGTCGCCGTCGACGACCAGTCCGACCATCCCGAGGGTGTGCCGGTCACCGATCTGTCCGGCTACAACCCCAACGTCGAGGCCATTCTGGGTTACGACCCCGATCTCGTCGTCGCCACCGACGACAACGGCGACCTCGTCGCCGGACTCGAGAACGCCGGCGTCGAGGTCCTGATGCTGCCCGCCGCCGTCACGATCGACGACACCTACGCCCAACTCGAGCAGGTCGGTGCTGCGACCGGTCATGTCGGTGACGCCGCCGAACTCGTCGCGCAGATGCAGACCGAAATCGACGAGATCGTCGCCTCCGTACCCGAGCGTGAGGCACCGCTGCGGTACTACCACGAACTCGACAACACGTACTACAGCGTCACCGACGACACCTACATCGGTCAGATCTACTCGATGCTGGGGCTGACCTCCATCGCAACCGGCGGCGACGGATACCCGCAGTTGTCGTCCGAGTTCATCGTCGAACAGAACCCCGATCTGATCTTCCTCGCCGACTCGCAGTGCTGCGGTGTCACACCCGAGACGGTCGGCGAACGCGCGGGCTGGGCGGAACTCACCGCAGTCCGCGACGGTCAGGTCCATGTCCTCGACGAGGACATCGCGAGCCGGTGGGGCCCACGCATCGTCGACCTCGTGCGTGAACTCGCCGCGATCGTCGTCGCCGTCCCCGCAGGCCAGCCTGCACCGTGATCACATCGCGTCGCCGCGCACTCGTACTGGGTGGCGCGGTGGTCGCCCTTGTTGCGGCGATGCTCGTCGGGATCCTCGTCGGTCCGGCCGGGCTCACCCCCCGGGGCGTGGTGCTCGATGTGCTCGACAAGATCCCGTTCGTCGACGTCGACTCGGGCCTGAGCACCCGGCAGCAGGCGATCCTGTGGAACATTCGCATGCCTCGGGTGGTGCTCGGCGTGATCGTCGGCGCGATGCTCGCGATCGCAGGAGCCGCCTACCAGGGTGTTTTCCGTAACCCGCTCGCCGACCCGTACCTGCTCGGCGTGTCGAGCGGTGCGGGCCTCGGCGCGACACTGGCAATCGTCGTAGGGGGCGCAGCCGGATTCGCCGGGGTGCCCGTCGCCGCATTCGCGGGCGGGATGCTCGCCGTCGGAGCCACCTACGCCCTGGGGCGCACCGTCGGTGGCAGTCGCACCGAGGTGATCATCATCCTTGCCGGTGTCGCGGTTGCGGCATTCGCCAACGCCATCCAGACGTTCTTCATGCAGCTCCACGACGACACGCTGCGCCAGGTGTATTCGTGGATGCTCGGACGTCTTTCCACCGACGGCTGGTCCGACGTGCGGACCGTGCTGCCGTACGTCATCGTCTCGGTCGTCGTGATCATGCTGCACAGACGCACCCTCGACGTCATGTCGGTCGGCGACGTCGAAGCCTCGAGCCTCGGCATCAACCCGGCCCGCGTCCGGCTGATCCTCGTGTGCATCGCGACGCTCGGCACCGCCGCCGTCGTCTCCGTCAGCGGCCTGATCGGGTTCGTCGGCATCGTCATTCCCCACGCCGTCCGGTTGCTGATCGGTCCCGGGCACCGCATGTTGTTGCCGCTGTCGCTGATGGTCGGCGCAGCGTTCCTCGTACTCGCCGACGTCCTGGCCCGCACGGTGATGTCGCCTGCCGAACTGCCGATCGGTGTCGTGACCGCGGCGATCGGTGCGCCGTTCTTCCTCGTCGTACTGCGGCGGAGCAGGGGTGTGGCATGAACGGCGTGACCTGTCGAAGTCTGTGCGCCGAGCGCGGCGGCGTGCGGGTGCTGCACGACGTCGATCTCGTCGTCGGCGCGGGAGAGTGGGTGTCGCTCGTCGGGCCCAACGGGTCGGGCAAGACCACGCTGCTGCACGCGCTCGCCGGACTGGTGCAAGCCGACGGCGAGGTCGAGGTCGCGGGAGTGACACCGCGCCATTCGGGGCGTCGCGCGATCGCGCGCGCGGTCGCGCTGATGCCGCAGCGACCCATCGTTCCCGAGGGCGTCACCGTGCGTGAGCTGATCCATCTCGGCCGTACCCCTCATGTTCCGCGTTTCGGTAGTGAACAACCGCGTGACCGCGAGATCGTCGAACAGGTCATCGCGAGGCTCGAACTCGAGAACTTCGCGTCGCGGCTCGCGACCGCGCTGTCGGGTGGTGAACTGCAGCGGGTCGTGTTGGCCCGGGCGCTTGCGCAGCAACCGAAGGTGTTGCTGCTGGACGAGCCCACGAGCGCGCTGGACATCGGACATCAGCAGCAGGTGCTCGACCTCGTCGATTCGATGCGCCGCGAAGGCGAGCTCACGGTGATCGCGGCGATGCACGATCTGACGTCGGCGAGTCAATACGGCGAGCGGTTGGTGCTGCTGGACCGGGGTCGGATCGTCGCCGACGGACTGGCCGCCGAAGTGCTCACCGTCGAGCGCATCGCCGAGATCTACGGTGCCCGCGTCGAGGTGCTCGACCGCCCCGCGGGTCGCGCGGTGCTGCCCTTGCGTGACCGGCCCGAACCCGTCGAACCGCAGGAGCTGTGATGGAGGTATTGCTGCTGGGCACCGGCGCTGCGGACGGGTGGCCCAACCCCTTCTGCCGGTGCGATTCGTGTGGGGATGCGGCACGCAGGAACGAGGTTCGCGGGCAGACGGCAGCGCTGGTCGACGATGTGCTGATGCTCGACTGCGGACCCGAGGCACCCCGCGCGGCGGTGCGGTTCGGCCGGACCCTCGCGGATGTCCGCCACGTCCTGCTCACTCACGCGCACCCGGATCACCTGGGTCCACAGGCTCTGCTGTTCCGGTCGTGGGTGGACGCGGGGCATGTCGTCGATGTTGTCGGCCCACCTGACGCCGTCGATGTGTGCCGGCCGTGGGTCGGGCCCGGGGACCCGGTGCGGTTCGTGCCGGTCGAGGCCGGCGACGAACTGCAGGTCGGTGAGTACACGGTGCGGGTACTGCAGGCGCAACACAAGGTGTTCCGTGACGGAGATGCGGTGCTCTACGACGTCACCGGGCCCGACGGGTCGCGGATCCTCTGGGCCTGTGACACCGGGCCACTACCGGAGTCCTGGTTCGACGCGGTGCGTGACGCCGCTTTCGATGCGGTGTTCCTCGAAGAGACCTTCGGGGACCGATCCGACCTGTCTGCCGGGCACCTGGGCTTGACCGAGTTCGCCGAGGCCGTCGAGTCTCTGCGCGGATGCGGCGCTGCGACGGCCTCGACCGATGTCGTCGCAGTGCATCTGGGACATCACAACCCACCGATCGCACAGCTTCGTGAACGGTTGCGATATTGCGGTGCCCGCGTGGGAACCGATGGGGAGGTGCTGCACATGGGATCCGGATCGTCGGGTTCCCGCACTCTTGTGCTGGGCGGGGTTCGCTCGGGCAAGTCGCGTCATGCGGAGGAACTGTCCGCGGCATACGAATCGGTGACGTACGTCGCGACCGGGGGAACTCGCGAAGGGGACGAGGAATGGGCACGCCGTGTCGCGCTGCACCGCGAGCGACGACCCGACTCGTGGGCGACCATCGAAACGGTCGACGTCGCCGAGGTGTTGCGTGAGGCCACGATGCCACTGCTGATCGACTGCCTCGGCACGTGGCTGACCGCGCGGCTCGACATTCATGATGTGTGGAACGGCGGGGAGGTCGCGGCCGTCGACGCCGACATCGACGAACTACTCGACGCGTGGAAAGCGTGTCGTGTGCCCGTGGTCGCGGTGAGCAACGAGGTGGGCAGCGGCGTGGTGCCTGCCACGGCGTCCGGTCGACTCTTCCGTGATCTGCTCGGCCGACTCAACGCGTCGATTGCGTCCGAATCGGATTCCGTGACGATGGTCGTCGCGGGCATCCCCATGCCGTTGCGCTGATACGCACACATCCAAATTGGACGTGGGCCACATTTCCTAGTTTCCGGCCTCGAATCGTGGCACACTGGATCCTCGGTGCCAGCGGCCAGAATGTGGAGAGGAGGACTCGGATGCGTACCAACCCATATCTGTGGAATGGATCGCGATCGATGATCCGACTCCTCGACCATGAAGTCGAAAAGTCCGGTCGACCAACCGGATTCAGCTGCTGACGCCCCGATTCCCGGGGTGTGTGCGCCCCGGGTTGCCAGTCGCCTCACGGTGACACCCCGGGCCGTTCACTCTTCGAGAATGTGCAATCCCAGAAGGACATGACGTCCCCGCTGCCTGTGTGGGACACACCTGTGCCGCGACGGCCCGGAAGGAGACAGACCGATGACCATGACTTTGGCAGACCTGCTTGCTCCCACCTACGATGCCCCGGACTGGGACGTCGCCGCATGCCGCGGTGACGCACACCCCGATCGGTGGTTTCCGGACCCGAGCGAGGACTTCGACTACGCGGCCCGCGTCTGCGCGCGCTGCCCGATCCTCGATGCCTGCCGCACCTACGCTGCCGAGGACAAGCAGTCCGGTGTGTGGGGTGGCCACGAGTACCGCCGGGGCAAGGTCATTCGCTGACGCCGGGGTTCGAGTGCGCGATGGGCACGCGGAAAAGCTGGGACCGGACGTCTGTTCGCGACAGAGTCAGAACGGGTTTCCGGTGCGGCCCACCAGATCGGCAACCGAGTCGATGATCCGCGTCGGACGATAGGGATACATCTCCACCGAGGTGTGAGTGCTGATTCCGGTGAGCACGAGCAACGTCTGAAGTCCGGCTTCGAGGCCGCAGACGATGTCGGTGTCCATACGATCGCCGATCATGAGCGTGTGTTCCGAGTGCGCGCCGATCGCTCGCAGAGCCGAACGCATCATCAAGGCATTGGGTTTACCGACGAAGTACGGGGCGCGGCCGGTGGCACGGGTTATCAGCGCGGCGACCGAACCGGTCGCGGGCAGCGACCCCTCGGGCGACGGGCCCGTCGGGTCGGGGTTGGTCGCGATGAACCGAGCACCGCGCTCGACGAGCCGGATTGCAGTGGTGATCGCCTCGAACGAGTACGTTCGGGTCTCGCCGAGCACCACGTAGTCGGGGTCGCTCTCGGTCAGCACATAGCCGATGTCGTGCAACGCCGTCGTCAGGCCCGATTCGCCCACCACATAAGCGCTTCCGCCCGGACGCTGATTCGCGAGGAATGTCGCGGTGGCGAGGGCCGAGGTCCAGATGGATTCCTCGGGTACGTCGAGACCCGTCCGCAGAAGACGGGCCCTCAGATCGCGCGGTGTGCGGATCGAATTGTTGGTGAGGACCATGAACGGGATCTCGTTCACGCGGAGTTCTTCGAGGAAGGCATCGGCGCCAGGGATCAAAACGTCCTCGTGCACGAGGACGCCGTCCATGTCCATGAGGTAGTTCCAGACAGGCGCGGTAGGGGGAGCATCGTCTTCCGAACTCACCCACCCAGTCTCTCACCGGAACGTCAGGCGAGCAGTCTGTACAGGCCGATGAGTCCGACCACGACGATCACCGCACGCAGCGCGACGGGCGACAGACGCCGGCCGTAATGGGACCCGAGCCACCCGCCGATCAAGGAGCCCACCGCGATGAGCGCTGCGACGGTCCAGTTGATCCGGTCGAACGCGACGAGAATGTACGCCGTCGCCGCGACTACGTTGACGATCAGGGACAACAGGTTCTTCGCCGCGTTCTGCCGCTGGATGTGGTCTTGCAGCAACGCGCCGAACAGTCCCATGAGCAGGATGCCCTGAGCCGCGGTGAAGTAGCCGCCGTAGATACCGACGGCGAAGGTACCGATGATCAGCAGAGTCATCCGCACGAGGCCGAGCTTGTCGTCGTCGTGGTCCCCGGTGCGTTGCAGGACCCACTTCTGGATCTTCGGCTGAAAGACAACGAGAAGCAGCGCCAGGACCAGCAGCACCGGCACGACCGTCTCGAACACGCTCTCGGGCAGGTGCAACAGCAGCCACGCACCGAGAATGGCTCCCGCGAAGGACGCGGGGATCTGCCAGCGCAGTCGCGGCCACTGACCCCTCAGTTCCTTCCGGTACCCCCATGTGCCCGATACGCCGCCCGCAACCAGCCCGATCGCGTTGGACATCGTCGCAGTGACAGGCGGGACCCCGAACGCGATCAGGGTGGGGAATGTGATGAGGGTGCCGGAGCCGACGAGCGAATTGATCGCACCGGCCCCGAGCCCGGCAAGGGCGATGAGGAACAGTTCGAGCGGGGTCACCGGGGGAAGTCTACGGATCGCTTTCACACGCCGAAGGGGAGGTTGTGTGCGGTGCTCGCCCAGAAACCGCACACAACCTCCCTTTCGGTCGCTATACGGATTCCCCCGCTCGACGAAGCGCGCTTCGGACCCGCTCGACGAGTACACCTGGGCGCCGATACAGCAGATCAGCGCCGACGCGGATGACCGTCCAGCCCAGTTCGGACAACCCGGCGTAGCGATCGATGTCGCGGGTGCGCTGGTCTGCGTCGGTCCAGTGGTGCGTACCGTCGTATTCGACCAGCACGCGCCATTGCTTCCAGCCCATGTCGGCGCGTGCTACGAAATCGGTGCCGTCGAGTACCTCGATCTGAGTTTCCGGTCTCGGCAGCCCGGCCCGGCCCAGAAGGAGGCGCGTGTGCGTCTCCGGTGGTGATGCCGCCCCGCCGTCCACCAATTCGAGTACGCGAGAGACCGTCGAGATTCCTCTGCTCCCGCGGTTCCGTTCGGCGACGGTCTCGATCTCGGGGACCAACAGGTGAGTGGCGTTGCACAGTGCATCGAGGACCTCCACTCTCCGCTGGAGACCGTCGTCCCGTCGTGCGAGGTCGAATGCAGTCTGCGCGGGGGTCGTGACGATCATGCCGTCGACCGTGCAGGTCTCGATGCACGACGCCTTGCGCACGACGATTCCGGGCACGGAGCGGACATGCCCGGTTCTCACCAGTTCTGCCGGTGCAGTCGCGTCCAGCCATCGGGTACCGTGCACTGCTGCCGCAGACATCCCGACGAGGACTCCGCGCGAACCGGCCCACAGTCGAGCAGCTTTCGCGCGGAGTAGGGGAGTGGGCTGCACTCCCCTGGCGATGTAGACGTCGCGGTGTAGACGGACGAAATGGTGCCGTAACCGGTGTCTCGTCACGAGTCCGGCGGCGACGGCCGCCGTGCCGGAGAAAGGCTCACCTTCGTCGATCATGTCCGACAGCGTGCACGGTTTCGGAGTACGACGAAATCCCCTGTGCACGAACCTGTGTACAGCCGTGAGTTATCCACAGATGGGCACCGCAGCATCGAGTCGAGGGGGAGGTTGTGCGCGCAGAATCGGAGATATTCGTACACAACCTCCCCTTCGGCAACAGGGGATGCGGGCATACTCGAGGCAACTGCAGACGACAACAGGAGACGTTCGGTGGCACAGGCACTCAAGTTGGGATACAAGGCATCGGCCGAGCAGTTCGGTCCGCGTGAGCTGGTCGAGCTCGGGGTGCTCGCCGAGGCGCACGGGATGGATTCGGCGACGGTGTCGGATCATTTCCAGCCGTGGCGGCATACCGGTGGGCATGCGCCGTTCTCGTTGGCGTGGATGACGGCGGTGGGGGAGCGTACCGAGCGGTTGCAGTTGGGGACGTCGGTGCTGACGCCGACGTTCCGGTACAACCCGGCGGTGATTGCGCAGGCGTTCGCGACGATGGGGTGTCTGTATCCGGGGCGGGTGTTCCTGGGGGTGGGGACGGGGGAGGCGCTCAATGAGATTGCGACGGGGTACAGCGATGCGTGGCCGGAGTTCAAGGAGCGGTTTGCGCGGTTGCGGGAGTCGGTGCGGTTGATGCGGGCGTTGTGGACCGGTGATCGGGTGGATTTCGAGGGGGAGTTCTATCGGACGGTGGGGGCGTCGATCTATGACGTGCCTGACGGTGGTGTGCCGGTGTATGTGGCGGCGGGTGGTCCGGTGGTGGCGCGCTATGCGGGTCGGGCGGGTGATGGGTTCATCTGTACTTCGGGTAAGGGGATGGAGCTGTATACCGACAAGTTGTTGCCTGCGGTGGCCGAGGGTGCGGGCAAGGCCGGCCGGGAGGTGTCGGGGATCGACAAGATGATCGAGATCAAGATTTCGTATGACACGGATCCGGAGTCGGCGCTCGAGAATACGCGGTTCTGGGCGCCGTTGTCGTTGACGCCGGAGCAGAAGCATTCGATCGAGGATCCGATCGAGATGGAGGCGGCGGCGGATGCGTTGCCGATCGAGCAGGTGGCGAAGCGGTGGATTGTGGCGTCGGATCCGGATGAGGCGGTGGAGCAGGTGCGGGCGTATGTGGATGCGGGGTTGAATCATTTGGTGTTTCATGCACCGGGGCATGATCAGCGGCGTTTTCTGGAGTTGTTCGAGCGGGATCTGGCTCCGCGGCTGCGCGCCCTGGCCTGAGGACGATCGAGCGGCCCGCACTCCGCGCATCAGTGCGACCCGCACTCCGCATCAGCGCTGCCCGCATTAGGGTGAGATCCATGAGCGCCAACGCAGGGTCAGTGTCGAGCATCTACATCGCGGCCCCCGAGGGCGACACCGGGAAATCGGCCGTTGCGCTCGGTGTACTGCAGATGCTGTGCGCCTCCACCGCACGGGTCGGGGTGTTCCGGCCCATCGCCCGCTCCGACAGCGACACGGACTACATCCTCGAACTCCTCCTCGAATACACGACCGTCGACCTCGACTACGACGACTGCCTCGGCGTCACCTACGACGATGTCCACGCCGATCCGGAATCGGCACTCAGCGACATCGTCACCAAGTACCATTTCGTCGCCGATCGGTGCGACGCCGTTGTCATCGTCGGCAGCGATTTCACCGAGATCACCAACCCCAGCGAGCTGTCGTACAACGCGCGGATTGCCGCGAACCTCGACGCACCCGTGCTACTCGTCCTGCGCGGCTCGGGCCGTACCCCCGACGAGATCGCCCAGGTGGCCGCGGTATGTGCGAACGAACTGTCGGCGCAGCACGCGCATCTCGGCGGAACCGTCGTCAACCGCTGCGACCCGGACCACCTCGACGACGTCACTGCGGCGCTCGCGGGCCGGACCGAAACCGTGTGGGCGCTGCCCGAGAACCCGATTCTGATGGCTCCCACAATGGGTGAGCTGCAAACGGCCATCGGCGGCGAGCTCTACAGCGGTGACCCCGACCTGCTGCAACGCGAGGTGCTGCGCATCATGGTCGGAGGTATGACCGCCGAGCACATCCTCGAACGCCTCACCGAAGGCGTCGTGGTCATCGTGCCCGCCGACCGCACCGACGTCATCCTCGCGCTCGTCAATGCCAATGCGGCAGAGGGATTCCCGACGCTCGCCGGAATCATCATGAACGGCGGGTTGCTGCCTCATCCGGCCATTGCGCAACTCGTCGCAGGTCTCAAGCCGAGCCTGCCGATCCTCACCACCGCGTTGGGCACCTTCGACACGGCCTCGGCGGCCGACCGCACACGCGGACGGATGGCGTTGTCGGCGCAGCGCAAGATCGAGACCGCGCTCGCGATGATGGAGCAGCATGTGGACGCGTCCGAGCTGCTCGAACGGCTGCGCTTGCCGCGCCCTTCGGTGACGACCCCGCAGATGTTCGAATATCAGCTCGTCGACCGGGCCCGCGAGCAGCGACGCCACATCGTGCTGCCCGAAGGGGGCGACGACCGGGTGCTGCGCGCCGCCGGACGGGTCTTGCAGCGGCGCATCGCCGACCTGACCATTCTCGGCGACGAAGCCGCGGTGCGTCAGCGTGCCTCCGAACTCGGCATCGACATCTCGGCGGCGAACATCGACGATCCGCGCAGGTCCGAACACATCGACACGTTTGCCGAAGAGTACACGCGGCTGCGGGCACACAAGGGCATGACCGTGGAACGCGCACGCGAAATCATGGGTGACATCTCCTATTTCGCCACCATGATGGTGCACCTCGGGCTCGCGGACGGCATGGTCTCCGGTGCCGCACATACCACCGCGCACACGATCCGGCCGTCGTTCGAGATCGTCAAGACCGAACCGGGCGTGTCGACGGTGTCGAGCATTTTCCTGATGTGCCTGTCGGATCGCGTACTGGCCTACGGCGACTGCGCCGTGGTGCCCGACCCGACCGCCGACCAGCTCGCCGACATCGCAATCTCGTCGGCGGCCACCGCAGCACGATTCGGAATCGAACCGCGCATCGCGATGCTCTCGTACTCGACGGGCGAGTCCGGCTCGGGTGCCGACGTCGACAAGGTGCGTACCGCAACGGCTCTCGTGCGGGAGCGGCGACCGGACCTGCCGGTGGAAGGGCCGATTCAGTACGACGCCGCGATCGAACCCTCGGTGGCCAGCACGAAACTTCCCGACTCCGCTGTGGCGGGCAAAGCAACGGTGTTCATCTTCCCCGACCTCAACACCGGCAACAACACCTACAAGGCGGTGCAGCGCAGCGCCGGGGCGGTGGCCGTCGGCCCGGTGCTCCAGGGATTGAACAAGCCCGTCAACGACCTGTCGCGCGGCGCGCTCATCCAGGACATCGTCAACACCGTGGCGATCACCGCGATCCAAGCCCAGGGAGATGCCCAGTGAGTACTCCGAACCCGCTGACGGCGGGCACCGTCCTCGTCCTCAACTCCGGCTCGTCGTCGATCAAATTCCAGCTCATCGACCCCGAGACAGCGGAGGCGCCGGCGCACGGGCTCATCGAACGGATCGGTGAACCCGACGGGCGCATCATCTTCCACCACACGACGGGAACCGACGAACACCTCGGCGAGATTCCTGATCACAGGTTCGGTCTGCGCAAGGTCCTCGAGATGCTCGAAGGGCTCGGCCGCCCACTCGAGGAGGTCGGGATCCTCGCTGTCGGACACCGACTCGTCCACGGCGGCGACCGGTTCTACGAGCCGACCCTCATCGACGACGCGGTGGTACAGGCCGTCTCCGACCTGTCGGTGCTCGCACCCCTGCACAACCCCGCGAACGTCGTCGGTATGGAGGTGGCCCGCGAAGAGCTGCCCGACGTCCCGCACGTGGGAGTGTTCGACACGGCCTTCTTCCATTCATTGCCTGCGGCTGCGGCGACCTACGCAATCGACCGGGACATCGCACGGAACAATGGGATTCGACGCTACGGATTCCACGGCACCTCACACGAATACGTCTCGAACCGTGCCGCCGCGTTCCTCGGCCGCGACTACGGCGAGTTGAACCAGGTGGTACTGCACCTCGGCAACGGTGCGTCCGCGTCGGCGATCGCCGGTGGCCGCCCGCTCGACACGTCGATGGGTCTGACGCCCCTCGAAGGACTCGTGATGGGCACCCGCAGTGGCGACATCGACCCCGGCGTACTGATGCACCTCAACCGGGCTGCGGGTATGAACGTCGACGAGATCGACCGCATCCTCAACCGCAGCTCCGGGTTGAAGGGACTCTCGGGCGTCAACGACTTCCGGGCGCTTCTCGGGTTGATCGCCGACGGTGACGCCGACGCGAAACTCGCCTACGACGTGTATGTGCATCGGTTGAAGAAATACATCGGCGCTTACCTCGCGATCCTCGGCGGCATCGACACCATCGTGTTCACCGGTGGGGTGGGCGAGAACAACATCGATATCCGTCGCGACAGTCTCGCCGGACTGGACAGGCTCGGCATCGTCCTGGACCAGGAGCGCAACGAAGCATCCGGCGGCGGTGAGCGCAGGATTTCGGCGGACGACTCTCGCGTCGAGGTACTCGTGATTCCCACCAACGAGGAACTCGCGATCGCCCGTGCCGCAGTGGCATTCGTGTAATTCGGTGGACTGCGAACGGTATCGGACCGACCCTGTGCACCGGTGTTGTTACAGCAGGCTTCGGGGACGGATGGCGTTGGCGAGGTCAACGAGGGTATACCGATGCATGCGTGCCGGGGCCTGCCTCGCGAGCTGACGCAACGCGGCCTCGGTGCCCCGTCGCAGCCCTCGCTCTGTGAACGGCACATCCAGGAACCTGCTGTGCTCGTGCCGGGATCGGTTCCCTGCACGCACCCAGTCGAGCGCGGTACTGAGAACGAGCGCCTCCATCTGAAGAGCACGGCCCTCGTCCGGTGGTAGCCCGGACACCCGACGCGCGGCCTCGCGGAGATCGGATTCGGTGATCGAATCGATATCGCCCTCGCGCAACAGGATCAGCGTGCTCGTCATCGTCGCGGCGCTGTGATGGCGCGACGTGGCGGGCACCTGATCGAGGATCTCCACAGCCGCGGAGAGATTCGCGCGTGCAGTGAGCTGACGTGCCAGACCGAACGCGGCACTGACGATGTTGTGGTCGGTACGCCACACCGTGCGATAGGACTCCTCGCAGAACTGACGCCACGCGGACGGGTCGTCGCTCTCCCAATGCTGCAGGATCAACTCGGCGGTTGCGGCGAGCGCGAGCTTAGGTGCCAACTCTCCCGGCAACGCTTCGAGCACCATCTCGAATCGTCCGAACGCAACCTCGTACTCCTCCATGAGCACCGAAGCGAGTCCCGTATACCAGTCGATGCGCCAATCAGAGCCGATGTCGCTCTCCAGACGCTGGAGGAGCTCCACAGCATGCGGGGCCTCTCCGAGATCGAGATAGGCGCGGGTCTCGGCGAGGGTCAGCTCGCGGGAGAACGCCACATCCGCACTGCCGACGACGCGTTCGATGCCGCTCTCGCGAGCATGTCGCAGCGAGTCCAGGGTCTGCTGCGGTTCACTGTGCACTGCAGCAGCGAGCAACGCCGCGCTCGGGTCGTTCGGATCCAGCAACGGAACAGGCAGCGCTGCAGCGATATTACGTGCTTCGATAGCGGAATCACGGTCCATTCCGTCGACATACACATCGGTTTCCGCGACCGCCTCGTCGGTCCCGAACGTGGTGCGTGGAGGGCTGAACATACGCGACAGACCGGGATGTTCGGTGCCGCTCTTCTGCGACAGGATCTCGCGCAATACCCCCGTCAACTGGCCGGCCAGGTCATCGGCCGACACGAATCGCCGGTTCGGATCAGGGTTGGTGGCGCGCAGCAACAACCGGTGAAACGAATCGTGCTCGGCAAGAATCGGTTCGTCGGAGGGCGTCGGCAAACCGTCGAGGTATCGCCCCTTGTCGGAGGGCATGTCGAGAGTGAGTACCGCCAGAGTTCGTCCGACCGTGTAGATATCGCTCGCGACCGTAGGTCCTGTCCGTGCGATCTCGGGTGCCTGGTAGCCGGGGGTGCCGTACAGGTACCCGTAGTCCTCGATACCGGCAACCGCACCGAGATCGATGAGTTTGAGCTGCTCGTCGGTGACCATGATGTTCTCGGGCTTGAGATCGTTGTAGACGAGCCCGATCTCGTGCAGATACCCGAGCGCGGGAAGGGTCTCCAGAAGATACCCGATGGCCTGCTCGACGGGCATCCGCTGGTCGGGGCACGTCCGCAGCACCTCGCGGAGCGAATGTCCACCCACATATTCCATGACGATGTACCCCATCGGGGTGCCGTCGGACCGAGGGTGCTCCACGAAGTTGTAGATCCGTACGATGCTCGGATGGCTCACTTCGGCGAGGAACTGCTTCTCGGCGACCGCCACCGCCTGAGCTTCCGCGTCGCCGGTGTGCAGAAGTCCTTTGAGAACGACCCACCGGTCACTGACGTTTCGATCGATCGCAAGGAAGATCCACCCGAGGCCGCCGTGGGCGATACAACCCTGTACCTCGTACTGTCCGGCGACGAGCTCTCCGGGCTGCAGGGCAGGTGTGAACTCGAACCGCGAGCCGCACTTCGGGCAGTTTCCAGATGCCGGCCCGGGACCCTTCGGGCCGCTGCGTCCCACCGGGTTGGCGCACTTCCAGCAGAACCGTTTCCCCTCGGCCACATGAGGATCGCGTAGAACTGCGGACGCAGGATCGATCGGTGAGGGTACCGGCACATCGACCAGATCGGCGACCCGACGGTGCAGATGTCCGCGCGTGCGGGAGCGACGAGTCGAGGACCGCCCTGACGGGGTGCTGCTGTGCGGAGCCGAGTCGGGAAGCGCTGAACGCTGTGTAGCGGGAGCCGAACGCTCGGTTGCGGGGGCTGAACGCTCGGTTGCAGGACCGGAGTCGGGTGTCTCGGGTCTATCGGCTGATTCGTCGCGTGTCATGACATCCTCAATCGACGTACGTCGGGGCCGGTGGGACAGGCGCCTGGCCGAGAACCGAGAGATACCGGTTGTACAACTCGGTCCACGTGCCGTCGGCGCGGATCCGCGCGAGGGTGCCATTGACCGCTCTCACCAGATCGTCGCTGCCCTGGGTGATCCCGATGCCGTACGGCTCGGACCCCAGTGACGGTCCGACCAGTTCGAGATACGGGTCCTGGGAGGCGAGCCCGGCAAGGATCGTGTCGTCGGTGGACACGGCGTCGACCTGTCGCTGTTGCAGGACGACGAGACAATCGGCCCACGAGGGCACGGTCAGTATCGACGCTGCCGGTTGCAGTTGTTGCATGCGCGTGAGTGACGTCGTTCCCGCAGCGATGCACACCCGCCGGCCCGCGAGATCCGCGGCGCTTCGGACATCGGAATCCTTGACGACGAGCACTCGCTGCTGCGCGAGGAAATAGACCGTGGAGAAATCCACCTGCTCGCGTCGTGCGCAGGTGATGCTCATGGTCTTCGCAACGATGTCGACGGTCGAATCCTGCAGGGCCTGCTCGCGTTCCGAAGAGTTCAGAATTCGGAAATCCACTGCCTCCGGATCGCCGAGAATGTCGCGGGCGATCTCCCGGGCGATCTCGACGTCGAATCCGGTGATGCGGCCGGTCGCGGGGTCGCGATAGCTCATGAGATTGCTGCCCGTGTCGAGTCCGACGATCAGCCTGCCGCGGGCACGGATGGCGTCGAGGGCAGGCCCGGTCTCGTTGCCGGTGGGACGCAGACTCGCAGTGGGATCGCCGCACTCCGGCGCCGTGGGCACCGCAGACGGGGAGGGCGCGAAGGCGGCGTCCTCGGGCATCGGAAGCGAGACGGTGGAGGTCTCGGTGGTCGCCTCGCGAGGCGGGACCTCCGTGGAGCACCCTGCCGCAACCGCCGCGACCGCACACAGGGCCGTGATCCACACTCCAGCAGAGCGCCGCGCTGTCACTGGTACTCCCGAAGTCGTGGCCACAGTCCGATGATGACAGCGATCAGCGACAGCACCATCAGGGCGATCGCCACGGGCGCGAGACCCGACAACGTGCGCGACGCACGGAACTCGTTGTCGCGGAGCTCGTGGCGGGTGTCCTCGATGCCTTCGCTCAGCGCCGCATCGAGACGGGCGAATTGCGCGGTTGCCTCATCGGGTCCGGGGCCGGTGGCGAGCACCGCAGCAGCGGTGAAATCGCCGCGTTCGAGCGCTGCCACGGTTCGTGCGTGCGACTTGATCCACGCCTGCCTGGCTGCTTCCGCCCGGGACGCGGCGTCGGTGCCGATCTCCACGATGCCACCCTCGGTGTAACCGTCGAGCCGATCCCCAAGGCGGGTGATCGTCTCGTCGTAGACCCCGATATATGCTCCGCTCGCGTCCCGCCGCGCGAGGAGAAGGGTCTCGGCCGTGCGGGACTGCTGCGCGAGGATGCGGCTCGCCGTGAGATCCGCCAGCGGCTCCGCGCCCTGCTCGATGGCGCGTTCGGTTGCGCTCGAGGACACCAGGCCGGCGATGAGGAGCCAGCACAGCAACGCACCGGTTGCACCGATCGCGAAGATCAGACCCGGGTTGAGAGTGCGGCGGGTCTTTCGGCTCACGAGGACATGTGCTGCACACAACGCCGCCACGGTGACCAGAAGCAGCCCGATCGCAGTCCATGGAGGGGCCACCGCGGCGCGCTGGGTCGAGTTCACCGCGATCACGCCTTGCGTATGCAACTCCTCGGCCACCGGCAGCATCGACGTCTGCATCATGTTCGACGCCTCGGCCAGGTACGCGGCGCCGACCGGGTTGCCGGTGCGATTGTTGGCGCGGGCGGTTTCGATCAGCCCCGTGTACATAGGGAGCATGCGCGCGATCGCGGCAACGTTCACTGCGCCGAGTTCGTCCTGCTCTGCGAGCCCGGCCGCGGCGACCACGAGCTGCCCGGACGCCTCCGCAACAGCCTCGACATAGCGGTCGCGCACCGGGGCAGGCTCGATCCCACCCGAGATGAATCCGGTGACGGCGGCCGCATCGGCGATGGACAGCGCGCTGTACAGGTTCTGGGCGGCGTTCGCGAGCGGCTCGGTTGTTGCCAGAAGGCGGTCATGGGTGGCCTTCCGGCTACTGGCGACCTGCGCGGATGCCACCCCGGAGATCACCAGCAGAACTGCGAGTACCAACCCGAGCGAAATCAGTTTGGCCGGTGTCGACCGGAACCACTCACGTGCTCCGTCGCTGCGGTCACGCGGCCCGTCATGATCCTCGGCCGAGCCTCCCGAGCCGCCGACGGAATCGATGGGAGGGGGCATGCGCACGTTCACGGCACAATCCCTTCCTCGAGCAACCCGATTGTGGCGAGCATATAAGTTCGATAGGACGTATTGGCAGGCGTCCACATCGTCGGAGGTCGACCGGAGTTCGAAAGTGCCGGTACCCGGCCCCCGAATGGGGATGTCGTGCCCTCGTGACGGCCGAGGGCGAGGAGGGTGGATTCGATGCGCGGTGATGGGGACGGCTGGGCGGTAGGGCCGGACGGAGGACGCCGATGGGGCGTGCACGGTGCTGCGGGTTTGCTGCTCCGCGCACCGCGAAGTGACGGGAACCCTGCGGTGTTGCTCCAGCTCCGCGCGGTGTGGAGCCACCAGGGCGGTACCTGGGCGTTACCGGGTGGCGCCCGCGACAGTCACGAATCCACAGTCGACGCCGCAGTTCGCGAGGCTCACGAGGAAGCGGGAATCGACAGTACGTCGGTCGCGGTACGAGCCGAACGGGTCACCTCGGGAAAGCTCGGCTCGTGGTCCTACACGACGGTGGTGGCCGATGCGCCCGCACCGCTCGACACCACCATGAACGGGGAGAGCACCGAATTGCGGTGGGTGGGCGAGGACGAGGTCGAATCGATGCCTTTGCATGCGGGCTTCGCCGAAGCGTGGTCTGCTCTGCGCACCCGTCCGGTGCGGATGCTGCTCGACACCGCGAACGTTCTCGGAGCCACTGGGCCGTCCGGATGGTGGCGAGACCGTCCCGGCGCGACAGGCGCCCTGCTCGCCGACATCGCGGCGGCGCTCCCACGCACCGTCGAACTTCCGGACGGAACGTTCGGGTGGGTGTCACGGGTCGAGGCGGTCCTCGAAGGTCGTGCGCGTAGCGCGATCGTCGTCGACGACCGTACCCGCGTGCATACCGCGGACGGCAGTGGCGACGACGAACTCGCGCGGCTTGCCGCGGCAGACACACCCGATACTTCCGCTGTTCCCGCTACGGCGACCGCGCTCGATCCGGCCGTGACAGTAGTGGTGACCGCCGATCGAGGACTACGTGAGCGTCTGCCGCACGGCACCATGGCACTGTCTCCGTCGGCAGTACTGGGCTGGTTGTAGGGCGTCAGACGGGCAGCGCAGCCTTCAGCGCTGCGGCGGCAGCGCGCGGGTCGTCGGCCTTCGTGATCGCGCGCACCACCGCGATGCGCTGGGCGCCCGCGTCGAGCACCTGGGGGAGACGTTCGAGATCCACACCGCCGATCGCGAACCACGGACGCTGCGGATGCGAAGCGTGTACCTCCCGGAGGACGTCGAGTCCGGCCGCCGTGCGCCCCGGCTTGGTCGGGGTGTCCCACACCGGCCCGGACGCGAAATAGTCCACTCCGTCCTCGCCGTCGGCGAGCACGGCCTGGGCGCGGCTGGCCGTGGACCGGCCGATGACGATGTCGTCGCCGAGGATCCTCCGTGCCTGCTTCACCGGTAGGTCGCCCTGCCCGAGGTGCAGGATGTCGGCGCCGGCGGCGAGCGCGATGTCGGCGCGGTCGTTGACCGCGAACAGCGCACCGTGGCGTGCACACGCATCGGCGATCACCTCGAGTGCGGCGAGTTCCTCACCGGCCTCCAGGCGGCCGAACTTCTTCTCACCGGCGGAGTCCTTGTCACGCAACTGCACGATATCGACGCCGCCGACCAGGGCTTCCTCGATGAACCGGGCGAGATCGCGGGTGTCGCGACGGGCATCGGTGCACAGGTACAACCGCGCGGTCGCGAGGCGCCCACGGGGGTCGGGATGGCTGCCGCGGTAGGTGGTCGGATAGGTCGTCACGGACAAGACGGTAGCCTCTACCTCGAAAGTGACAACACGGGAGTCCCGGGGATCGCGGGGCTGAGAGGGGGCCTGCCGGCCCCGACCGTTATGACCTGAACCGGATCATGCCGGCGCAGGGAGTGAGGTGGATGTCGTGTCGACAGTAGCGGTCATCGGCGGTGGCGTGATCGGTCTGGCCGTCGCGTGGCGTGCAGCCCGTGCGGGATGGACGGTCACCGTCCACGATCGTGCTCCGGGCACCGGCGCATCCTGGGTTGCGGGCGGAATGCTCGCACCGTTGTCGGAGGGGTGGCCCGGGGAAGAACGCGTCCTCGATCTAGGGGCGGCCTCGCTGCAGCGCTGGCCCGCACTCGCGCACGATCTCGAACGCGAGACCGGCATCGACGTCTTCACTGCGGGTGCATCGCTGACGGTCGCACTGGACGCTGCGGACGCCGCCGACCTGCGCACGATCGCAACCTGGGTCGCGGAGCAGGGCCACGAGATGCGCATCCTCACACGCGCCGAGATCCGTGATCTCGAACCGTCGCTGGGGCCACGGATCAGGCTCGGCCTGCTGGCCCCCACCGAACTGTCCGTCGACAACAGAAGGCTCGTCGAAGCGCTGCATCGCGCTGCCGTCGCAGCGGGTGTGCAGTTCGTTCAGGCTTCCGTCGGCGACCTCGACGAACTGTCCGAGGATCGCGTCGTGCTCGCTGCGGGATCCGCATCGGCGCGACTGTGGCCGGACCTTCCGGTCCGGCCGGTCAAAGGTGAGATCCTGCGGCTGCGCGTGCGACCCGGAGCGACCCCGCCGCCGCGGCACACCGTGCGCGGCAGTGTGCACGGACGCCCCGCGTATCTGGTGCCGCGCGCCGACGGGATCGTCGTGGGAGCGACCCAGTACGAAGCGGGCGACACCGAGGTCACGGTCGCGGGAGTGCGAGACCTGATCGCCGACGCCGAAATGCTGTTTCCCGCGATCGGTGAGTACGAACTGCACGAGGCGAGCGCGGGGCTGCGCCCGATGACCCCCGACAATCTGCCGCTGATCGGCAGATTGTCGGATCGGGTGATTGCTGCTACCGGGCACGGCCGCAACGGAATCCTGCTCACCGCGGTCACGGTCGACGCGGTGCTCGCCGAACTCGCCGACAACCCGCTCGCCGAGGTGGCACATGCAGATCCCCAACGATTCGCGAAGGAGAGCGTGCGATGACGAATCAGATTTCGGTCGGTATCACCGTCAACGGTGAGGAGAAATACTTCGCAGACGAACCGGCCATGACGGACCTGCTGGCGGAGATGGGACTGCCCGAGAAGGGCATCGCGGTCGCCGTCGACGGGGTGTTGTTCCCCCGGGGGCGCTGGAGCGAGAAAATCGGCAAGGGCGCGCAGGTCGAGATCCTCACGGCGGTGCAGGGTGGCTGAACACGCACTCGCGCGGGTGGACCCGGGGCATGACCTGCCCCCGCTGACCATCGCCGGAAGATCGTTCTCGTCCCGGTTGATCACCGGCACGGGAGGCGCCGCGAACCTTGCCGTGCTCGAGGACGCGCTCGTTGCCTCGGGTACCGAACTGACCACCGTGGCGATGCGTCGGGTCGACGCGACGTCCGGAACGGGCGTGCTGGACCTGCTGGTTCGGCTCGGGATCGCGCCGCTGCCGAACACCGCGGGGTGCCGCGGAGCGAAGGAGGCGGTCCTCACCGCGCAACTGGGCAGGGAAGCGCTCGAAACCGATTGGGTCAAGCTCGAAGTCATCGCCGACGAACGAACCCTGCTGCCCGATGCGATCGAATTGGTCTCTGCTGCAGAGCAGCTCGTGGACGACGGGTTCAATGTCCTGCCGTACACCACCGATGATCCGGTGCTCGCGCGTCGTCTGGAGGATGTCGGGTGTGTCGCGGTCATGCCGCTCGGATCACCGATCGGGACGGGGCTGGGTATCGCCAATCCGCACCACATCGAGATGATTGTCGAATCCGCTGGGGTACCCGTCATTCTCGACGCCGGTATCGGTACTGCCTCGGATGCTGCCCTCGCCATGGAACTGGGCTGCGACGCGGTGCTCCTCGCCACGGCGGTCACCCGAGCGAAGGACCCGGCGTTGATGGCATCAGCGATGCGGCACGCGGTCGAAGCGGGTTTCCGTGCTCGGCATGCCGGACGCATTCCCAAGCGATTCTGGGCCCAGGCATCGTCGCCCCTGGAACCCTGAGGCGCTGGTCGCGGGCGTGGTGCTGCGCTCCGGCCGGATTTCCGGCAGTCTGTGAACCATGATCGAAGTGACCGGACTGACCAAGACCTTCGGTTCAACCACTGCCGTCGACAACGTGACGTTCACCGTCCCACCGGGAATCGTCACCGGGTTCCTCGGCCCCAACGGGGCGGGCAAGTCGACGACGATGCGCATGATCCTAGGGTTGGACCGTCCGACATCGGGTACCGCGCTCATCGAGGGCAAGCGGTATCGGGACCTTACGCGTCCGCTGCAGACCGTCGGTGCGCTGCTCGACGCCAAATGGGTACATCCGAACCGATCGGCGCGCGCACACCTGCGGTGGCTTGCAGCCTCCAACGGATTGCCGGATTCCCGCGTCGATGAGGTACTGCGTCAGGTCGGGCTGACCGAGGTCGCAGGCAAACGCGCAGGCGGTTTCTCGCTCGGCATGTCGCAGCGCCTCGGTCTGGCAGGTGCGCTGCTGGGCGACCCGAAGGTGTTGTTGTTCGACGAACCTGTCAACGGTCTCGATCCAGAGGGCATCGTGTGGATCCGCCGGTTCATGCAAGCCCTGGCTGCGGAGGGCCGCACGGTGCTCGTGTCGAGTCACCTGCTGTCGGAGATGGCCCAGACCGCCGATCACCTCATTGTGATCGGACGAGGCAAGCTCATCGCCGACATGTCGGTCGAGGACTTCGTCGATCGGGCGTCGGAATCGCTCGTGGTGGTTCGCAGCCCCCAACTCGATGAGTTGCGCAGCGCACTCACCGAACGCGGGCACACGGTGATCGAGGAGGACGGTGCGTTGCACGTCTCGGGAGCCGGTGCGGCAGAGATCGGTGAGCTCGCCGCGGCACGCTCGATCGTCCTGCACGAACTGGCGGGCCGCCATGCATCCCTCGAGGATGCGTTCATGAAACTGACCGGAGGCGACGTGGAGTTCCACGGCACCGGTTTCGACGACGTGATGAAGGGCAGCCTGTAATGGCATCACCAGCATTGGACACCTTGCGTGCGGAACGCATCAAACTTACGTCGGTGCAGTCTCCGTTCTGGTGCCTGGCGGTGATCGTCGCCCTGGGTATCGGTTTCGCCGCAATGATGGGGGCTGTGGCCCGCAGTTCCATGTCGCTCGACGACGAGGCCGCCCGGTTCTATCTGACCCCCGATATCGCCGCGACCGGTGTCACGGGCTTCGGCATCATGGTGCTGATGATCCTCGCTGCGCTGTCGGTCACGAGCGAGTACCGTTTCGGCGTCATCCGGACGACCTTCATCGCCAATCCCAACCGTTCTCTCGTGCTGACCGTGAAATCGGTTCTCATCGGAGTGATCGGAGCTGTGGTCACCGGCGTGGTGGGCCTGATCTCCGTGTATGTCGCGAAAGCTCTCGCGGGTCCGGAGGCAGGTCGCGACCTAGTGCTCGAGGGCGACACGTGGCGCGCGATCTACGGCATTGCGCTCTACGCGTTCCTGGCGGTGTTCCTCGCGGTGGGTGTGGGGACATTGCTGCGGCAGTCGGCGGGCACGATCGCGCTCCTACTGTTGTGGCCGCTGCTCATCGAATCGTTGTTCTCGTTGTTCGGCCGAGTGGGTCGTGAAATTCAGCCGTTCCTGCCGTTCATCAACATCAACCACTTCCTCGGTATGGAGCAGGGGGTCGAGTTCCATTGGGGACCGTGGGGTTCGCTGCTGTACTTCGCATTGTTCACGGCGGTCGTGTTCGGTGTGTCGCTTGCAGTGGTCGGTAAACGCGACGCCTGAGCTGTGCGGGACAGTACGCTCGGGCAATGATCGACACGGTGATCGGCCGCCGCACCGCCATGGTCGTGGTGGCGGCAGTGGTGCTCGCAGGCTGCGCGGACGATGGCGGTACGGACGCGGCATTCGTCGATCCGACCGCTCTCGCCGACAGCGTGCAGATCGATGCCCTGATGGGCCACCTCACCGAATTCGAGCGCATCGCAACGGAGCACGACGGTAACCGTGCGCTCGGTACGGCGGGCTACGACGCGAGTGTCGACTACGTAGCGGGCGCGTTGCGCGACGCCGGATACGACGTGCAGACACCCGAATTCGAGGCCACCACCTTCGAGGTCGAAGCCCAGAGGCTCGAGATCGACGGACAACCCCTCGACGTGCGGGCACTGGGTCTGTCGCCCACGACCGGACCCGAGGGGCTGACCGCACCCGTCGTGCGGGTGCCCACTGACGACACTCCGGGATGCGAGGCCACCGACTACAACGGTCTCGATGTTTCGGGAGCGATCGTGGTGGTCGACCGTGGCGTGTGCACCTTCTCGGTGAAGGAGACACTTGCCGCCGATGCGGGGGCTGCGGCGCTGCTCGTGGTGAACACAGAGGACGGACCCCTCGCCGGTGCGACGCTCGACGAGACCGTGCCGCGACGAATTCCCGTCGGCGGAATCGGTCCGGCAGACGGTGAGCGGGTTGCGGAATCACCGTCGGTGGACCTCGTTCTCGACACGAAGACCGAGACGCAGCGCTCCCGCAACGTCATTGCGCAGACCGCCACGGGCTCGACCGACGATGTGGTGGTCGTCGGTGCACATCTCGACAGCGTGCCCGAAGGACCGGGGATCAATGACAACGGCAGCGGTGTCGCGGCAGTCCTCGAGACCGCGCTGCAGCTCGGCAGCGAACCCGGCGTCACCAACGCGGTGCGGTTCGCGTTCTGGGGCGCCGAGGAGATCGGGCTCGTGGGGTCGAGCGAGTATGTCGCGTCGTTGTCTCCCGAGGAGCGCGATGCGATTGCCCTCTACCTGAATTTCGACATGCTCGGGTCCCCGAACCCCGGTTATCTCCTCTTGGACGGCGACGATTCCGATATGGACGGTGCCGGACCGGGACCCGAGGGATCGGCCGGCATCGAGCGCACCCTCTCCGGATTCTTCGCCGAGCGCGGGATCGATGCCGGCGGCACCGATTTCGACGGTCGCTCCGATTACGGCCCGTTCATTGCAGTGGGAATCCCCGCCGGTGGCACGTTCACCGGCGCCGACGAAGACAAGACCCCGGAAGAGGCCGACAAGTGGGGCGGCGCTGCGGACGAGGACTTCGACCCGAACTACCACAGCGCGGAGGACACAGTGGACAACATCGACCGCGATGCCTTCGCGGTCTCCGCGGCGTCGGCCGCCTACAGCACCGCGGTCTACGCAGGCTCGCTCGACGGCCCGGACGGAGTCCCGAGCGGGGCAGCGCGCACCGAGGCGCGGGCTGCGTTCACTGAGTAGTCGGGCTGTTCTGTCAGGGCTGCTCGTGGAGTCGCCACAGTGGGTTGACCGGCCCGTGACCGTGGCCGAGGTCGTACGACCATTCGAGGCACTTCGTCACCCATTCCTTCGCGAACGCCACCGCGTCCGGCACCGACCTGCCGTGGGCGAGCGCCGATGCAATCGCCGCCGCGAGCGTGTCGCCGCCACCGTGGTCGTTACCCGTGGCGAGGCGCGGGCTCGGGAACTCGAGGAATCGGTCGCCGTCGAACAACAGATCGGTGCTCGAGTCCGAAGTGCGCAGATGACCGCCCTTCACGATCGACCACTGTGCACCGAGCCCGTGCAGTGCTTCCGCGGCCTGCCTTGCGGTGCGGTCGTCGACCACCTCGATACCGGTGATGAGCCGGATCTCGTCGAGGTTGGGGGTGACGACGGTCGCCAGCGGGATCAGCGCCGAGCGGACGGCCTCGAGTGCACTCGCATGCAATAGGGGATCTCCATGCATCGACGCACACACGGGGTCCACGACGAGTGGGACGGCGGTGTCGCGGCCGATGCCGACCTCCGAGCACACGTCCGCGACCGCTTCGATGATCTCGGTCGACGCAAGCATGCCCGTCTTGGCCGCAGCCACTCCGATGTCGTCGACAACGCATCGCACCTGGGCTGCCACCGTCTCCGGTGGGATCTCGTGGAAGCCGCTCACCCCGACCGAGTTCTGCACGGTCACCGCGGCCACCGCGACACAGGCGTGGACACCGCACATCGCCATCGTGCGCGAGTCGGCCTGGATGCCCGCGCCTCCTCCGGAGTCCGTGCCGGCGATGGTGAGCACACGAATCGGGGTGTGGCCTTGTTCGGCCAGGGGAAGCAGCTGCACGGAGGTGACCCTACCGGTCGTCGTTCGGGCAGCTTCCGGTGTCGGCACTCTGTCGGGGGAGCGGTGCCCCAGCGCTGCGCACATGTGCTCTATAGTGTCGTGCGTCACACTAAGTATTGAGGTTCGGGGAGGCGCTCGTGATCAACTTGTCGACGGCTGAGGTGTCCGACAACGCCGATCAGAACCGATTCGAGTTGCGTCTCAATGGTGACCTCGTGGGCATTCTGGGGTATTTCGATTCCGAGCATCCGGCGGGCATTCCCGGGAGGGGGCGTCCCGTCGTCGATTTCCTGCACACCGTGATCGTCGAAGACTTCGGGCACCGTGGTCTTGCCGGCATCCTCGTCGGCGGGTCGCTCGACATCGCGAGGAGGCGAGGTTGGCGAGTGCGGCCGGTATGTACGTATGTGCAGAGGTATCTCTCGTCGAATCCGGGCTACCGCGATGTGATCGTGCCGATCGAGCCCGCTCGGAGAGTCTGACCCGAAAAATGTGAGCACTGCTCTTGCTTGATCGGCCCAAAGAGTGAACACTGATCTCGAAAGCGGTCGGTGTTCACTATTCGGGAGATCTCGCCATGAATCACGAAAATCCCCAACGACGCACGGTCGCCGCAACGCTGCTGGTGGTCGCGGGCATCCTGTTCGCTCTCTTCCCACTCACCCGGCCGTTCGCACCCGGCGGTGGAGCAGACACCCTCGAACAGTTCGGCTCGATCTGGTGGACGGTCGCGCATCTCGTCGGCGCCGCCGCATTCCTCCTGACGGCATTCGCGTTCGCGGAATTGCACATTGCACCGCGCGCCACCGCGGCGATCGGCGTCGGTAGCGCTCTGACCCTGCTGTACTTCGGATCCGAGACCTTCGCGCTGCACGAACTCACCGCCGTCGACGGCGATACCGCGCTCGAGCTTGCCGAACTGATCCGAACCGGAACCGCGGCGATGATCGCGTTCGGTGTGGGGTTGCTCCTCGTCGCTGTCGGGGTGATCGTCGTGCTTGTGTCAGCGGTGCGTAGGAGATGGACCCCGGTGCTTCCGGCGGGCATCACGGCTGCAGGATTTCTCCTGTACATCCCGCAGTTCTTCGTGTCGCCGACGCTGCGGATCGCGCACGGCGTCCTCATGCTGATCGGTTGCGCGTTGGTGGCGTACGAACTCGTGAAATCGGACCGGGCCCAGGACGTGGACGCGGCCGACGCCCCGGACTATTCGGCGAGGTCGACGATCACCGGTGCGTGATCGCTCGCGCCCTTGCCCTTGCGCTCGTCGCGGTCGATCGACGCGGACGTGACCTTCGCCGCGAGGGCAGGCGACCCGAGTACGAAGTCGATGCGCATGCCCTGCTTCTTCGGAAAACGCAGCTGTGTGTAGTCCCAGTAGGTGTACACGCCGGGCCCGGGCGCGTGCGGGCGCACGACATCGACGAAACCGGCCTCGGCGAACGCGGAGAATGCGTCGCGCTCGGGCTGCGAGGTGTGGGTCTTGCCTTCGAAGAACGCCGGATCCCACACGTCTTCGTCGGTGGGGGCGACGTTCCAGTCGCCGACCAGCGCGACCGGTTGGTCCGGGGCGGTGGAGAGCCAGCCCTGCGCGTCGGCGCGCAGCTTCGCGAGCCAATCGAGCTTGTAGGCGTAATGGGGATCGGTGAGCTCGCGGCCGTTGGGCACGTACAGGCTCCACACCCGGACACCGCCACAGGTGGCACCGATGGCGCGCGCCTCACGCACGGGGGAGACCTCGGGGTCCTTCGAGAATCCGGGTTGATCCTCGAAACCGATCTGCACGTCGTCGAGTCCGACACGCGAGAGGATCGCGACTCCGTTCCACTGGCTCAGGCCGACATGCGCCACCTGATAGCCGAGTTCTTCGAACCGGGCATACGGGAACTGCTCGTCCTTGCACTTCGTCTCTTGCATCGCGAGCACGTCCGTGTCGGTTCGTTGCAGCCAATCGACGATCCGATCGGTACGAGCACGGACCGAGTTCACATTCCAGGTAGCGAGGCGCACGGCCACCACTGTAGGCGACCTAGCCGACGGGCTCCGTCACGTACCCGTAGCGATGGTGATCGACGAAACCCAACCCGGAATACAGCTCCCGGGACGCCGTGTTGTCCCCCTCGATCTGGACGTAGGCGTGGGTGGCGCCGAGTTCGCGGCCCCACCCCAGCAGCGATCCGCTCAGCAACGTGCCCACGCCGCGCCTGCGATGCTCGGGGGCGACCTCGATCGCGCTCAGGCCGATCCAACGGCGGCCGTCGGGAGCGTCGGTGATCGCGGCCCGCCCGATCGCGACCGGCCGGGCCCCTGGCGGACCGATGCGGCCGAAACCGAGCGTGCCCGCAACGACCGCGCCGAGAACCGCGCCTGCGACCTCCGGAAGGTCGCCGCCTCGGTAGAGTGAGAGCCAGTCCCCGTCGGGTTCAGGAGAGACGACCACCGGGCCGACACTCGGGGGAAGCGGAACATTGTCGAGGTCTGCTGCCATCACCTGGACCCGGTTGCCGCTGGGCACCCAACCTTCCGGAGTCGGAACGAGTCGGTCGGGGAGCAGCAACCGCAGAGGCAGCCCACGCTCAGCGAACCATTCACGCAGCCGTGCCCGCACGTCGGGATCGTGGGGGTGCCCCACGGTGCCGCGTGGTCCGAGAGGTGTCGCGGAATTGGCTCGCCCGGTGAACCCGCCACCGGCGCGCAGGAACCAGCCATCGATCCAGGCCTGTTCGAGACCGGGCCACCCTGCGGCCGCGGCGTGCTCGAGCGAGCGGATCTCGGCGATGCGGATCGGGCGCGCAGACAGCGCCTTGAGCGCCACGACAGTGCTCGGTGAGATCTGGACGAGTTTCTTCTCAGCGGTCCGCACGACCACCACCGGTTCGAGCGACACCAGATCCCCGATGACGTCGGTCATCGGATGGCTGTACCCCGCGGGCAAGCGATACCGGACGACGACTCGTGTGCCGAGCGGGATCGGCGCCCCGGCAGGGTTGTCGGTCGTCACCGGGTGGTCAGTCGTCATCGTCGTCGTGCCCGAACGGGTCGTCGACGCTCCCCGGCAGCCACGTGAGGCCGGGCACGCCCCAGCCGGCGCGCTTGATCGTCTTCTTGGCGGCGCGCGCGTTGCGCCCGATCAGGACGTCGACGTACAGGAAGCCGTCGAGGTGACCGACCTCGTGCTGCAGCATCCGGGCGAAGAACCCGTGACCCTCGATTTCGACGGGCTCACCGTTCTCGTCGGTGCCGGTGACCTTCGCCCAGTCGGCACGCCCGGTGGGGAAATTTTCCCCCGGGACCGAGAGGCAACCCTCGAGGTCGTCCTCTGGGTCGGGCATGGTCTCCGGGATCTCGGAGGTCTCGAGCACCGGGTTGATCACTGCACCGCGTCGGCGGATCACCTTGCCGGATGCGTCGCGATCCGGGCAGTCGTAGACGAACAGGCGCTTGGCGAGGCCGACCTGGTTCGCGGCGAGCCCGACGCCGTTCGCGGCGTCCATCGTCTCGTACATGTCGGCGATCAGTTGCGCGAGTTCCGCGGGGGTTTCGGTCACCGGGTCGGTGGGATTGTGCAGAACGGGGTCGCCGGTGATGACGATGGGAAGGATGGCCATGGTGAACCAGGATAATGCGCGCGAGTCGTCCCTTCGTCCGACCGGTATGTGTCGCACCCCCGTGATTGAATGACTCGCGGAAACACACAGGTGTAATTGTCATTGCGGTGTGATTCGAAGCAGTCGAGGAGTGAGATGGACGGCGCAGCAGCGCACGGTACGGACCCATCCGAGGCGGACGATGCGCGTCAGGTCGGCGAGAGCAGCCCGATCGACAGCGGGAGCCCGCACGATATCGGCGAGCACGGCCTGAGCCGTCGGGAGCACGACGTCCTGGCGTTCGAGCGGCAGTGGTGGAAGTACGCCGGCGCCAAAGAAGAGGCGATCAAGGAGTTGTTCGGGTTGTCCGCAACCCGCTACTACCAGGTGCTCAATGCCCTGATCGACCGTCAGGAAGCCCTCGCCGCAGACCCGATGCTCGTCAAACGACTTCGTCGATTGAGGTCCAGCAGGCAGAAGGCGCGCGCTGCTCGACGCCTCGGATTCGAGACGACACGCTAGCGCGCGGCACGTGTCGGCCGTTCGGGCAACTATGGTCGAAGGCGTGAGCAGAACCGCAGAGAACGCGAACCGGGGATCCTCCGGGTTACCGCTACGAGCCATTGCGATGCTGCTGATCTCCCTGGCGATCCTCTTCGCCGGGCTCGGATTCGCATCACTCGGCGGTTCGGATGAAGACGCGGCGTCGACAGCTGCGGCCACCACCGAAACCACCCCCGCGTCTGCGCCCGCGCCGGCGACCACCCGGCCTCCCGCTTCTGTGCCCGGCGCTGCGGGCGCCGCATCGGCGCCCACGGTTTCGGCAAGCCCGTCGGGGGCGGCCCCCGGCGCAGGGGCAGCGGGTGCAGGAACATCGGGCACTGCATCATCAGGCACTGCATCGTCGGGCACTGCATCATCAGGCACTGCATCGTCGGGTTCGCTCTCGGGCGCGTCTGCGTCGTCGGCGAGCGTGCGCGTCTACAACAACAGCAACGTCGCCGGGCTCGCTGCACAAACCGCTACCCTGCTCGAGGACGAAGGCTTCACGATCGCGGAGACCGGAAACTACAGCGAAGGCCTTCTGGCACAGACCTCCGTGTACTACGGCACCGGCTCCGGTGAGCAGGAAACCGCAGAGTCCGTGGCAGCCGCCCTCGGCGTCACCGCGCAGCCGCGTTTCGAGGGAATCGTGGATTCCGCACCGGGCGTGATCGTCATCGTCGCGGAGCCGTGAAACCGGTCGAGGCGGACGACAGTGCCGTCACGACGGGGCGCAGAATCGGGCCCCGCTATGATCAGATGACTTTTCGGTACTTCGAAGGAGCGGTTTGATGGCCCCCAGTTCCACTCGTCGCATGACCTGGCGTGCCCTGGCCCCGATCGTCGCGATTGCCGCGGTGGGCCTGAGTGCATGCTCGAACAACGAGGAAGCCACCACCGTGCCGGGCACAACGCCGCCGGTGTGGACGGGGTCGCCCGCGCCGGAAGGCGAATCGCACGGCAGCGATGCGCACGGCACCGATACGCAGGGCAGCGAGGCCGGGACCGGCGCGTCCGGCGGCTCGGGTGCATCGCTCACCGCCGACCTGCAGAACGTCGCCGGCGACTCCGCGGGCACCGTCAGCTTCGCGGAGCACGACGGCAACGTCGAAGTCACCATCGAGGTCGAAGGTCTCGAGCCCGGATACCACGGCGTCCACATCCACGAAGTCGGCGTGTGCGAGCCCGAGTCCGCGCCTCCCGCCGGTGGCGAGCCGGGAGCCTTCCTGTCGGCCGGTGGCCACCTCCAGGTTCCGGGCCACACCGCGATTCCGGAGAGCGGCGATCTGCTTTCCGTCGTCGTCCACGAGGACGGCTCCGCGACCGCGACAGTCACCACCGCCGAGTTCACTCTCGAAGATCTCCAGGGTGAGCAGGGCACCTCGGTGGTCGTGCATCAGGACAACGCCGGCGACCGTCTCGCCTGCGGGGTCGTAGCCTGAGGGCACCAGCCGTAATTCCTCTCACAGGGCCCACCCGACCGGCACTCGGTCGAGTGGGCCCTGTGGTTGGATCGAGTGGTGGTTGTCGAATTTCCGGGTTCTCCGCGCCCGACACTCGGTGTGGAATGGGAGATCGCGCTGGTCGACAAGACCACCCGCGAACTGTCCAATACTGCAGCGGTCGTCTTCGATGCGGTCGGTGAGCTTCCGGGCGACACGCCGCGGCTGACCAAGGAGTTTCTGCGCAACACCGTCGAACTGGTCACCGATGTGCACGACACGGTCGGTGAGGCTGTCGACGATCTGAAGGAGTCGTTGGATCTCCTGCGGCGTGCCGCCGATCCGCTCGGCGTCGACCTGATGTGCGCGGGCACGCACCCGTTCGCGCAATGGACCGACCAGGTGGTCACCCAATCACCCGAATACGACGAGATGATCGAGCGCACCCGTTGGTGGGGCCGACAGATGCTCATCTGGGGCGTGCACGTGCACGTCGGAGTGTCGTCCTCGCACAAGGTCATTCCGATTCTCAACGCCTTGCTGGTCAAATACCCCCACATGCTGGCGTTGTCGGCGTCATCGCCGATCTGGGCCGGGCTCGACACCGGGTACGCGAGCAATCGGGCATTGATGTTCCAGCAGTTGCCCACCGCGGGTCTGCCGTACCACTTCGCAGACTGGGAGCAGTACACCCGCTTCATCGAGGATCAGCTCAGGTCGGGTGTCATCAGTAAACCTGGTGGAATGCACTGGGACATCCGACCCGCACCCAAGTGGGGCACGCTGGAAGTCCGGGTCTTCGACGGCATCACCAACGTGGCCGAACTCTCAGCGCTTGTCGCGCTCGTCCATTGTCTCGTCGTGTACTACGACGAATGCCTCGATCGCGGCGAAGAACTACCGACGCTCCAGCCCTGGCATGTCAAGGAAAACAAGTGGCGAGCGGCCCGCTACGGTCTCGACGCCGAGGTAATTCTCGACCCCGCGTGCCATGAGCGACTCGTCACCGACGATCTGCACGATCTACTCGAGCAACTCACCCCGACGGCGGTGCAACTCGGGTGCGCCGACGAACTCGCTGCGGTCGCCGAGATCCCCGTTCGGGGTGCGTCGTACCAGCGTCAGCGACGTGTCGCGGAGGGGCACGGAGGAAGCCTGCTCGCGGTCGTCGATTCGTTGGTCGAAGAACTACGCGGCTGAACACTTCCAGCGCGTCGCGTAGTAGATCTAGGCGCGGTACGGGGGGAAGTCTTCGTCGTCGAGGAGTCCGTCGCGACCGAGCTGCTCCCGGTACGCGATGCGGCCCACGCGATGCGCGATCACGGGTGCGGTGAGCACCATGAACATGCCCGCCAATGCGAGCATCCATACGTCGAACGAGCCCCACAGGTTGAGCATCGCCCCGCCGAGCACGAACAGCAGGCCGATGACCTGAGGTTTCGTTGCAGGGTGCATGCGTGAGAGGGTGTCGCGGAAGCGGACGACTCCGATCGCCGCGGTCAACGAGATGATCGCACCGATGAGGATGAAGACGTGTCCGACGATGTCGAAGAAGTGACTCATTCCTCGTCACGCACCCGGAATCGTGCGACGGAGACGGACCCGATGAAACCGACCAGAGCCAGTGCGACGACGGCCGGCGCAATCGTGGTGTCGCGGGTGTACACCATCCACGCCGCCAGACCACACATCGCGATGGCCAGCAGGGCGTCGACTCCGACGAGGCGATCGAGCGAGTTGGGTCCTGCCAGTACCCGATATCCGATCAGGAGGGCCGACGCGAACAGCAGAACGCCCGATATCACGAGCATCACGGTCATCATTACTCCGTTCCGCTTCGCCACGGGCTCGGCTGCCATTCCGAGTCCCGTTCGAATGTGTCGATGAGAAGACGTTCGATCAACCGTGCCGAGCGGTAGAAGTCGGCGACGGCTTTGTCGGTGCTGACGTCCAGCACGTGGACGTAGACGATCCGGCGAACCTGGTCGATCTCGAGCACCATGGTGCCCGGGATGTTGTTCATGATGTCGGTCCAGAGCGTGAGCACCAGATCGGATTTGATCGTCAACCGGCAGCGCAGCACCCCGGTGACCGGAGGTGCGGCGGGCCGGATCGCCAGCCATGCGACCGAGATCGTCGACTTGATCGACTCGAAGAAGATATACCCGCCCAGCCGCAGGGCAGACAGCAGATGGGCACGGCCTTCCACCGGAACTTTCGGCAGCGGCAGCAGTATCGCGAGGAGTCCCGCGACGAGGAGCCCCCCGAGAACATTGGCGATGCTCAGTGTGCCCCACAGCATCACCCACACGAATGCCATCCAGAGCACCACGGAGACGCGTAGCAGATTGCCGCGTTTGATCATGGCGTCTCTCCCAACACGGCTTCGATGTACACCGAGCGGTCACGCAGATTCTCGGCGGCACGGTCGCTGATGTCGAGCAGCGGCCCCGCGAATACGGTCAGTCCGAGCCCGATCACGACGAGCGCGATGGTGGGGACAACCATGCCCGTGGGCATCTTCCCGACGTCCGCTCGCTCCTCGAACGCGATGTCGGCTTCGGACTCGTCGATCAGTGCCGACGGTCCGATGTCGGCGAGGTCACCTTCCGGCGCGTCTGCGCGGGCCCGCCAGAATGCCTTGGCCCAGACACGGGCCACCGCGTACAACGTCAGCAGGCTGGTGATGGTGCCACCGGCGACGAGAATCCACGCGAGAGCGGATCCGTCTTCTGCCCCGGCCTGCAACAACGCGATCTTGCCGATGAAGCCGGAGAACGGTGGGATGCCGCCGAGGTTGAGTGCCGGGATGAGGAACAGGACGGCCAGGAGTGGACTGGTCACGGCCAGGGAGCCGAGTCGACGAAGTGACGCAGACCCCGCCTGTCGTTCGATCAGGCCCACGACGAGGAACAGCGTGGTCTGAACCAAGATGTGGTGTGCGACGTAGAAGACCGCGCCGCCGAGGCCGGTCTGGTTCGACAACGCGATTCCGAACACCATGTAGCCGATGTGGCTGACGAGCGTGAACGACAGGAGACGTTTGATGTCGTTCTGCGCGATTGCACCGAGGATCCCGACAACCATCGTCAGAAGACCGGCGATGAGCAGGACGTCGTCGAGTTCACCCTGCGGGAAGATCAGGGTGTGCGCACGGATGATCGCGTAGACGCCCACTTTGGTGAGTAGACCCGCGAAGACCGCGGTGACGGGGGCGGGTGCGGTGGGGTAGGAGTCGGGCAACCACGACGACAGCGGGAAGATCGCGGCTTTGATGCCGAACGCCACGAGCAGCACACCGAAGATCGCGGTACGGGTGCCTGAATCCACCTCGTCCATGCGCAGTGCCATCTGCGCGAGATTCAACGTTCCCGTAGCGGCATAGGCGAAAGCCATACCCATCAGGAAGATCATCGACGACACCATCGAGACCATGACGTACGAGACACCGGCGCGGACGCGGTCGGCGCTCGCACCCAAGGTCAACAACACGAACGACGCGGCGAGGAGCACCTCGAATCCGACGAACATGTTGAACAGGTCGCCTGCCAGGAACGCGATGTTCAGGCCCGCAGTGAGTGCGAGGTAGGTGGGCAGGAAGATCGACACCGGCTGTTGCTCGTTGCCGTCGTGGATACCCTGACCGACGGCGAACCACATGACCGACAGCAGCACGATCGCCGCGATCACGAGCATCAGCGCGGCGAGCCGATCGGCCACGAGAGAGATACCGAACGGTGCTTCCCATCCCCCGACCTGCACCACTTCGATGCCATCCTGATCGGCGAAGTAGAGCAGTGCCACTGCTACAGCGAGCGACGCGACGAGAGCCGAGATGGTGACGAAGCGCTGAGCCCGTGGCCGCCGGCCCAGGATCAGGGTGACCGCGGCCGCGAGCAGCGGAATGAGGATCGGCAGGGGAATGAGAACGGCGGTTTCCAAGGTCATCGGTCGCTCTCCTTCCCGTCGTCCTCGGTCTTTGCCTCGACTTCGCTGATCCCGCCCCTGTCGTCGGTGTCCTTGCCCTTGTCCTTCTGTTCGCCCTTGTTCTTCGGTGCGCGCTTGTCTTTCGGTGTGTGCGGCGGATTGCCGCTGCCGGGGTTGCGGGGATCGTCATAGGCGGAGTCGGTGGGATCGTCGAAATCACCGTCGTGCAGATCCTCGTAGACCTCGAGGTCCTCGATGTTGGTGAGGGCCTCGAGCGGGATCGGATTGCCTTCGGCGTCGAAGGCGTCGCCGCTCATGCTCGGTTCGCCGGTGACCGGGTCGTCGGAACGGTCGCGGCCCGGGGCCTCGGCAAGGGTCCGCCGCTGAGAGACCATGGTGTCCTCAGGGTCGTTCTCGACTTCGTCGCGTGCGCGGATGGAGTACGAGCGGTATGTCAGTGCGAGCACGAACGCTGCGACACCCATGGTGATCACGATCGACGTGAGCACCATGGCCTGTGCGAGCGGATCGGCCATGTCCTCGCGTCTCGCATTGTCGGACCCGACGATCGGGGGATCCCCGGCCGGGCCGCTGAGGGCGATGATCAGCAGATTGACGCCGTTGCCGATGAGGAGCAGGCCGAGCAGCATCTTGATGATGCTGCGTTCGAGCAGGAGATAGACACCGCAGGCGACGAGTACGCCGACGATGACGACCAGGGTCAGATTGGTGGTCATCGGCGCTCACCCACGACTTCGGCGTCGAGCCGGGCTCCGAGGCTTCGGAGCACATCGAGGATCAGGCCGACGACGATCAGGTACACACCCAGGTCGAAGAAGAGCGCGGTGACGAGTTTGACGTCGCCGATCAACGGCAGTGTCACCTCGAGAACCGCAGACGAGAGCACCGGCGCTCCGAGGAACAACGAGAACAATCCGGTGCCTGCGGACAATGTCAGTCCGAGTCCGAGGATCTTGCCCGCGTCGATGGGAACCGCCTCTCCGAGTTCGTATCGTCCCCCTGCCAGATAGCGCAGGACCAGAGCCAACCCTGCGACGAGGCCTCCGGAGAATCCGCCGCCCGGGGCATTGTGCCCGGCGAAGAAGAAGTACACCGACAGCACCATCATCGTGGGGAACACCAGCCGTGTGGTGACCTCGAGGACCAGTGACCGGTAGCGCGGATCGATCAGATCGCCTCCGCGCAGCCACGTGATCTCGGAGTTCGACCCCGCCGCATCGAGCTGGGCGGCGGGTGCATCGGAGACACGCGGTGCGGTACCGAACCTGCGGGTCCGGAATACCAGGCTCGCGACGCCGGTCGCGGCGACGAGCAGCACGGAGATCTCGCCCAGGGTGTCCCACGCACGGATATCGACGAGCAATACGTTCACCACGTTCTTGCCGTGGCCGAGTTCGTAGGCGAGTTCGGGAAGTTGCAGTGAGATCGGGTCGGCAGTGCGCGCGGCCACGGCGAACGCTCCCACAACGGTCACCACCGAACCCACTACGATGCCGAGCAGGGCCCGGGGGGCGCGTTTGCCGATCTCGGCTTGTCGATCGTTTTCGGGAGGCAGTTTCCGTAGCACGAGCACGAACATCACCAGGGTGACGGTTTCGACGAGGAACTGCGTCAACGCCAGGTCGGGGGCGCCCTGCAACGCGAACAGAACGCCGAGACCGTAACCGGTGACACCGACCATCAGGACGGCGGCGAGCCGGTTCCTCATGACCGTCGCGGCCAGTCCTCCACCGATCATGATCAGACCGACGGCGAACTGCCACGGCGTGTCCCACGCGCGTAGCTCCGGTGTGGTCCTCGCACCGAAGACGAACAACAGCACGGTGGGGAGCAGCGCGAGCGTGATGAGGATCGTGGCCTGTGTCAGCGGCAGGGAACCTCGCTGGATGAAACTCGTCAACCTCGTCGACAGGTTGTCCATGCCGCGCAGCGTTGCGTCGTAGATGCGGTCGGCGTTGCCGAGTGGCGGGTGCTCGAAACGAAGTCGTGCGGCCGTGCGGTGCGCGAGATAGAGGAGGACGCCGGCCACGATCACGACGGCGGTGAGGGCGAGTGGCAACGTCAAGCCGTGATACAACGCCAGGTGGTAGGGCTCGGCGAGTGAGGCGGCCAGCGTGTCGGCGTAGGGCGCGACGAGAGCGTCGACCCACGGCGCCGCGAAACCGGCTGCAAGTCCGGCGACCGCGAGCAGGGTGGGCGCCGACAGCAGCAACATGCCGGGAGCGTGAAGATTCTGCACCGACGGGCTGGGCCGTTTGAGCTGCTTGCGGCCGAATGCTCCCCAGATGAACCGGATGCTGTAGGCGAGGGTGAGGATCGACCCGAGCACCATGCCGCTGACGATGGCGATGCGTGCCCAGTCCGGAACCACGTCGGCGGACAGCGCTGCTTCGAGCGCGGCTTCCTTGCCGACGAAACCGATGAACGGTGGTAGGCCGGCCATACTCGCAGCGGCCATGGCCGCCACCACCGCCAGTATCGGAGTTCGCAAGCCGAGGTGGGCGAGCTTGCGGATGTCGCGGGTGCCCGTCGAGTGGTCGATGATTCCGACCACCATGAACAGGCACGCCTTGAACATGGCGTGCGCGATCACCATCGTCATACCGGCCAGGGCGGCTTCACGACTGCCGATGCCGACGAGCGCGGTGAGGAATCCGAGCTGGCTGACGGTGCCGAACGCGAGGATCAGTTTCAGGTCGAACGCACGGAAGGCGCGCCAGCCACCCAGGATCATCGAGGCGAGGCCCAGGGTGATCACGATCGGGCGCCACGGCGCCGCGTCGGCGAACGCCGGTGCCAATCGTGCCACCAGGTAGATGCCGGCCTTCACCATCGCGGCGGCGTGCAGATATCCGGACACGGGAGTGGGGGCGGCCATCGCGCCGGGGAGCCAGAAATGCAGCGGCACGACTGCGGACTTCGACAGCGCACCGATGAGCACCAGCACGATGGCAACACCGGCCAGCCAGCCTTCGGGTGCCACCTCGATCACAGCGGAGAGGTTGTAGCTGCCCACGAGCTGGCCGAGGATGATGATGCCGACGAGCATCGCGAGGCCACCGGCAGTGGTCACGAGCAGCGCCTGGGTGGCAGCTCGTCGACTCGACGCACGTTCGGCGTAGTGGCCTACCAGCAGGAACGACAGGACCGTGGTCAATTCCCAGAAGGTGTAGAGCACCAGCATGTTGTCGCTGGTGACCAGGCCGAACATCGCGCCGGCAAATGCCACCATCTCGGCTGCGAAGATTCCCAGACGCGGTTCGTCGTCCTCGAAATAGCGCGCGCAGTAGAGCAAGATCAGTGCGCCGATGCCCAGCACCAGCAGGCACATGATCGCGGAGAGGGAATCGAACCGCATGTCGATGTCCATCGACACCGCCGACGCCCACCGGATGCTCAACTCCTGCTCGGTGCCCCAGTTCGCGACGACCCAGCCGAGGCTCGCGAGCGGGACGAGCGCCAACGGCAGGAAAGCATTTCTCCCCATGACTCTGACCAGCGGCGGTGCCAGGATCGCGGCGACCGCGTGAGCGATGAGTATGGCGAGCAAAAGGCACTCCGTCGGGGTCGGGCCAGGCGGCGGCGTGAAACTGTTCTGTTCTCAGCAGTCTGCAGCGGCGATGACCGTCGCAGAATTGACAATGCGTTCGACACAAGAGCCGAAACGCGGGACGCCCCGACATGCGCGCCGTTCGCCGTTTAATGGGCAAACCGGAATGACCCCATACTAACGAGAGGCTTCGCATCGTTGCGAATCGGGGGTTGCGTGCGCGAAAGTGTGGCTCAGCGCACCTGCCAGGCGCAGACGGCGCCCGTCGCGGCGAGTGCGAGAGCCGTCCACATGGTGTCCGCCGGGAGTAACCAGACTGCTCCGATCACGGCGGTCAGTGGCACCGGGAGCGACAAGCCGAGTGCGGCAACCGGCGCGGATCCGGGTAGCGACGACGCGAGGGCCAGGCCTGTGCCCGCGGCGATGAGGGCCAGACGAACCGGCAGGGGAACGTTGTCGGCGAATTGTGGCCACAACACTGCCGCGGTCGAGACCGCCAGGGCCAGCGCGAGACCCGCGGCCGCGTACGGAATGTACGGGGAACAACACACGCCGAGAGCGGCGGCCGCGACCACGAGCAACGGCAGCCACCACTGCTCGCTACCGAACAGTTCGAGCATCACCGGGTATGCCGCAGCCACCGCGCCGATGACCGCCAGCACGAACCGGTCGTCTCCGGCAGGCACGACACGGGCGGTGACCTCGGCGCCGATCACCACCGCCACGAGAGCGCCCACCGCCACCACCCACATCCTTGCCCCTCCGGCACCGGACTCGGAGGTCACGAGTTCGCCGAGCAAGCGGTAGCCGACGGCCAGCACGCCCGCAGCGAGCGCCGTGACCGTGAGAAGTTGCGGATCGAACCGCTGGGTACGACCGCCGGACGTCGCGGTCAGTGCCGCGGCAACGAGCGTCACCAATGCGAGCGCCAGCAGCCACTGCGTGATCGTCCACCGCACCGAATCGATCGGCACCTCGATGCCGACCGCTGCCGCGGTGAGAAACGCAGACCACGCACCGGTGAGCAGCGCCCACGGTCCGTTCGGCACCGCCCATGCACCGGCGACGGCCGTGCCCAGCAGTACTCCCGTGGTACCGGAAGCGACCAGGCCTACGGCGGTCGAGGTGTCGGCAGAAGCCCCTGCAGGCACCAGGTAGCGGATGGAGCCGAGCACGAGAACGGCGCCTGCGCCCAACGACCACGCCGTCCGCGGGGATCCCGACCGTTGCAGGCCCACCACCGACACCACGGCGAGCACCGCGGTGATCATCGGCGAGAAATCACTGCGGGTGCCGGCCGGGAGTGCGGCCTCGCCAACCATCAGGACGAACACCGCGACCGCGCCGGCGCACGCAGCCGCAGCGAGCGCAGCCGGCACGCTCGCTCGCACGGACGTCGAGGTCGGCGACATGTCAGCGTCCGTCCGCGTACGCCCGTAGATGCTCGACCTGGACGGGATCGAGCGACGGCCTGACTGCCTCGCGGGCGGCGGCGACATCCTCGGAGGTCACCGCGGCCGCATCGACCCGCCGCCGCATCGCGGCCAGCGCGGCTTCGCGCAGCACCGCGGCGCAGTCGGCTGCGGAGTAGCCGTCGAGCTCTTCGGCGAGCGCATCGAGGTCGACGTCCTGGTCCAACGGCACCGACCGGCCCGCGGTCTTCAGGATCGCGGCGCGTGCTTCGGCGTCCGGCGGCGGCACGAACACCAGGCGTTCGAGCCGCCCGGGACGCAGCAATGCCGGGTCGATCAGATCCGGGCGGTTGGTCGCCCCGACCACGACGACGTCGCGTAGCGGCTCGACGCCGTCGAGCTCGGTGAGCAGCGACGCCACGACTCGATCCGACACCCCGGAGTCCGAACTCTGGCCGCGGCGTGGAGCGAGGGCATCGATCTCGTCGAGGAACACGAGTGAGGGCGCCGAGTCCCGCGCACGTTGAAACAGCTCTCGCACCGCTTTCTCCGACGCGCCGACCCACTTGTCCATCAGTTCGGCGCCCTTGACGGCGTGCACACTCAATCGCCCGGTACTCGCCAGCGCGCGGACGAGGAAGGTCTTGCCGCAGCCGGGCGGGCCGTACAGCAACACCCCGCGAGGCGGATCGACACCCAGTCGGGCGAACGAATCGGGATGCTGCAGTGGCCACAGCACTGCCTCGGTCAGCGCCTGCTTCGTCTCGACCATGTCGCCCACGTCGTCGAGACTTACGCTCCCGATCGCCAGCTCCTCCGAGCCCGAGCGGGACAGCGGCCGGATCACCTCGAGCGCGCCGACCAGGTCGTCCTGAGTCAGCTTCGGCTCGTCGGTGTCGCGGCTCGCGCGGGACGCGGCGCGCAGCGCAGCCTCGCGGCACAGCGCGGCCAGATCGGCGACCACGAAACCGGGGGTGCGTTCGGCGATCGCATCGAGGTCGAGACCTGTGGACGGCACCGCCCTCAACAGCACCTCGAGCTGGGCCCGGCGGGTGGCCCCGTCGGGCAGGGGCAGCGACAACTCGCGGTCGCAGAGCTCGGGTGTCCGCATCCGCGGATCGACGCCGTCGGGTGCGGCGGACGTCGCGACAAGCGCAACACCGTCCGTCTCGACCGCGCGGCGGAGCTGCTCGACGATCAGTGCCGCCACCGGTTCCGCGTCGGCAGGCAGCACGGTGTCCACATCGGTGACGAGCAGGACACCGCCGCTCTGCACCGCGTCGACGGCCGCGGTGATCCGCGCCAGCCGATCGGCGGCGGCGAGGGCGCCGACGCTCGGGCCGTCGACTTCGACGACGCGACGCTTCGCGAGTACCGCCCGGGCGAAGGTGGTCTTTCCGACCCCCGCGGGGCCGGTGATCATCACACCCAGGTGCGGAGATGCACCGAGGGTTCGCAGCAGTTCCGGTTCGTCGAGGGCGAGCCCGAGCCATTCGGAGAGCTTGCTCACCTGCGCCTGTAACCCGACGAGGTCTTCGACGGAACGCGGCGACGGCCGTTGAGGCTCCGCCTCGGATACGTGTCCGGAAACTGGTGCGGTGACCGACATGGTGGTGGCCGCCGCGGGCGCGGGCACGGCGCTACCCCCGTGGCTCCAGGCGACCGCGGTGTTCGGTTGAATGCTGACCGGCCCCGAGGGATCGACCGCCGCGACGGTGAGCAGCTCTGTTGTCCAGGCGATGCCGAATGTCCGTGACAGTGCGCGCGTGGTGTCGGCGCTGCTGGTTCCGGGGCCGAGATCGCGCGGCAGCAGCGACACCGCGTCGCCGACGGTGACGACCTTGCCGAGCAGCGCCTGCCGCAAGGTGGCGTCGGGGATCGCGGTGCTGGCCAGGGCAGAGCCCGAGACGGTCACCGAGCGTGCTCCGTACACGGTCACCGATCCGACGATCACCGTGGCGTCCTCGCGTAGCCCGGTATTGGAGAGCGTCACGTCGTCGAGCAGGATCGTCCCGGTGGGGGTACCCGCCGGTGCGTGCCCCGCGACGGCCGCGGTGCGTCGCGCCCCGGTGAGCGCGATCGCATCCCATTCGCGGAGTCCGAGCGCGGTGAGCACCTCCGGGTGCAGGCGGACGAGTCCGCGGCGGGCATCGGCCGCGGAAGTGTTGAGCCGGACGGTCAGCGCGAGTTGTGGGGTGGTCACCCGCACGAGCCTAGATCGTGGTCAGCCTCCGCGCGGGCGACGCAGCCCGAGGCGCGCCGAGGAACGCCCCGTGGCTGTGAGCATGCGCCGGCCGACGGCGCGGCGGGGCCGCAGCGCGCGGGACTCGGCGCGGATCGCCCGACGTTCGGACGGTTTGATGTCCCATGTCGCCGGGCGCGCTGCCACCCACCGCTTCGAGCGGATCGCGAAGGGAATGTGCACGAAGTACACGCCCACCAGCACCAGCATCAGGACGAACGGGTAGGTGACCAGCGCTGCCGCACCGGCGGCCACGAGCGCCAGGAGAAGGATCGCGAGACGCGGCGGTACGGATACGGACTTCATCGCGAGGGTCGGGATCCTGCTGACGATCAGGCCGGCGGAGATGAGCGTCCACGCGACGACAAGTGGGAACGAGGTCCACCATCCGTCTCCCCACTGGATGTACGCCGCAATCGGGCTCAACGCGATGATGGCGCCGGCAGGTGACGGCACGCCCACGAAGTATTCGCGGGCGTAGGCGGGGACGGAGTCGTCCTCGAGCAGGGTGTTGAATCGAGCAAGACGCAGAACGATGCTCACCGCGTACAGCAACGCGATGATCCAGCCCAACGCGCTGCCGTCGAGCAACGTCACATACAGCACGAGCGCGGGCGCGACGCCGAATGCGATGGCGTCGGAAAGCGAGTCGAGTTCGGCGCCGATCTTGCTGGTCGCATCGAGCAAGCGCGCGATGCGACCGTCGAGCGCGTCGAGGACCGCGGCAGCCCCGATCATGCCGAGGGCGATGCCGAGTTCCCCGTCGAGCGCAAACTTCACGGCCGACAACCCGGCAGAGAGCGCAAGGATCGTGATCACGCTCGGAAGCAGGCGCACCGCTGCCGGGCGACTTCTGGTCGCGTGGTTGTCATCCTCTGCCGGGACGTTCGGTTTGAGGGGAGTCACAGCACCGGGGCGGACGGAAGCGCAGCAATGACCGTCTCGGCTCCGATCGTGCGCTGACCACGCTCGACGAGCAGTGTGCTGCCCGCGGGCAGATAGGTATCGACGCGGGAACCGAAGCGGATGAGTCCGTACGTGTCGCCGATGGGAACCGTGTCGCCGACCTGTGCGTCGCACACGATGCGCCGGGCAAGCAGACCGGCGATCTGCACGACCCCGACCAGCGCGCCGTCGCGCATCTCGAGCAGCATGCTCGTGCGTTCGTTGACTTCACTCGCGTCGGCGAGATCAGCGGAGAGGAACTGCCCGGGGCGGTGTACGACCTTACGGACGATGCCGCCGACGGGGCTGCGCTGTACATGTACATCGAGGACCGACAGGAAGATGCTCACGCGGGGGAGCGGCTCGGTGCCGAGTCCGAGTTCGGCGGGTGGGACGGCCGTGTCGACGAGCGCGACCTCACCGTCGGCGGGTGCGACTGCGATGCCGGTCCGGTTCGGTGGCACTCGGTGTGGGTGCCGGAAGAAGGTCGCCGTCGCGGCGGCGGAGGCGAGGCCGGCGCGACGGACCCACTTGCGGTTGCGGCCGAGTGCGGCCACCACCAGGGGTGCAGCGACGAACGGCACGCCACCGGGGTGAAGCGGCGGAATCGCCTTCTTGATCAGGTCGACGACATGTGCTGCACCGCTGGTCGGTGGTGTTCCGACGGGTGTGGGCTTACGTGCCACGGCTCCTCTTCACTCACGTTCATCGGGTTACCCGGCCGGGCTGCCCCCAGGACACTCGAGAGTACGTGAGTATAGACGCGCGTGGTCAGACGGATGCGCTCCCCTCGGCTTCGTTCTTGATCCGGGCGAGTGTGGAATTCATGCCGATGACCATGTCGTCGTCGAAGTTCTCCTGACCTCCGAGGATGTATTTGATGAGGGTCTGCGAGACCTTGCTGGTGCCGGTGGGGGCTTCGCGACGCTGCACGATTCGGGTACCCGTCGCGGTGGGTTCGAGGACGAACGACCAGATCGAGCGGTTTTCGTTGACGCGGAAACGCAATTCGCGACCGGGTTCGAAAGTGAGGACCTTCGATGTGGTCGGCCACACGAGGAGACCCTTGCGGTTGATGTTGATCGTCGAGGTTCCTGCGCCGACGCTGCCCCCTCGGATGATCATCTTCCGGCATTGGGGGCTCCACTCGCCCATGCGCTGTAGATCCGAGACGACGTTCCACACCCGGTTCGGGTCTGCTGCTACGTCGATGGTGGCTTCGAGTGTCTTCGACATGTCTGCTCCTGCTCGGTATCTGATACTCGTGGTCACAAAAATTCTGGCGTCGATCGTATCCGACGACGTGGCGACGGTCACCGGGTCGATCGCAGGAACGCTCCGAGATCGACCAGCTCCTCGGGCGTCGACGGCAGGTGATCGGTCAGTGCGCGCGAGCGGATGACGATCGCACACCACTGTCCTCGTGAGAGCGCGACGTTGAGCCGGTTTCGTGAGAGCAGGAACGACATCCCGCGCGGTACGTCCTCGATCGCCGACGCCGTCATCGACATCAGCACCACTGGAGCCTCGCGACCCTGAAATTTGTCGACCGTGCCCACATCCACCCGGGTCAGCCCGACATCGGACAGCCCGGACCGGATCATCGCTACCTGCGCGTTGTACGGCGCGACGACGAGCACATCCTTTTCCCCGAGCGGTCTCGGTGCGGTTTCTGCGTCGTCGCGCCACGCGGTGCCCAGCAGTGCCTGCACCCGGCGCACCACCTCGTCGCTCTCTTCGACCGAGCACGTCGCGTTGCCGAAATGCTCGACCGTGACGGTGTGCACGCCGGGCGAGAGCCCGTCGAGGACGCGTGCCGTGGTGTGGCCGGACTGGGACAGCAGCCGCCCGTCGTACGACAGGTCCGACACCCGCGCGCACAGGTCGGGATGCATGCGCCAGGTTCGCGACAGGAAAAACCCCCGGTCGGCGGGCAGTGCACCGTGCCCCTCGGCGAGCCAACCGAGGGCCGACTCGTCGGCGGGTTCGGGGTGTGTGCCCTGACTGACCTGAGGCAACTGCTGAGGATCGCCAAGGAGCAATAGATTCCGTGCGCTCGTCGCGACGGCGACGGTGTTGGACAGGCAGAACTGCCCGGCCTCGTCGACGACCAGCAGATCCAGGCTGCCCGGCGTGATGCAGTTCGCGTTCGTGAAATCCCATGCGGTGCCGCCGACGACGTAGCCGTCGTGGAGTCCGTCCAGATATCCCGTCAAGGTCTTGGTGTCCTTCGCGGGTGTCCAGGTGGGCTCGGTGGCCTTTGTCTTGGCTTTCGCGACGACCTCGCCCGGCACGCCCGCTTCGACGATGCCGCCCAGCATGTTCTCGACCACCGAATGCGACTGCGCGACCACCCCGACCCGCCAGCCGTGCTCGCGGACGAGTGCGGCGACGACGCGGGACCCCGTGTACGTCTTCCCGGTGCCGGGCGGACCCTGCACGGCGACGTACGAGTCGTCGAGGTCGAGGACGGCAGCGGTGATTGCGGCGGGGAACCCGCCGTCGCCGACCGGAGGGAGCGCGCCGGAACGGGTGCGTGGCGGGGTCCTTCGCAGGATGTCGACACCGGCCGTGGACGGCAGATCGGGCAATGACGCGCACATGGCGCCGGCCGCTTCGATCGCCTTCTCGATACTGGCCGCCCCGATCGGGGAACCGGGCGTGATCGCCATCGGCAGAGCCGAATATTCATCGTCGGTCTGCAGCAACTCCTCGATCACGAGCACATCGTGGAAATCGCTGCCGGACCGGCGTTCGAGAATCGTCCCGCCCGACCACGCCCGCGTCCACGGGCCGCCGTCGGGTAGTCCGTCCGGTGCCGGCGCTTCGTACAGTACGAACACAGAATCCCCGGCGCGCACCGTGCTCCCGGTGTCGAAATCACCCGTGACGGCCAGATGACGCCGGGCCTTGCGCTTGCGCGGCGGCAGGTGCCAGTCGACCTCGACCGCGACGGAGGTCGCGACGAGCGTGTCGCGGGTGTCGGCCCATTCGTCCACCGGATTCGACAGGCGATCGAAGTGGGCCCACCAGAACGGTTTCCGCTCCCGCCGGTGGTAGCCGAGCGAGGCCGCCATCAATGCTGCGGCCTGCTGGTCGTCGGTGCGCTTGCTCGTTGCCTCGCCCGCGAACTCCCAGAGCGTGACCTCTGCGGGGTGCGGTTCGAAGGGGAGCGCGGTCTCCTCGGGTGTGACCCCGGTGGTGGCGATACCGTGCTCTGCGGCCCGGTCGAGTAACCAGTTGCGCAGCCGCCACGTCGATGCGCAGTCGTCCTCGTTGTACGACGCGATCGAGTCGAGCAGCTTTGCGGCCTCTTCGGTCCGGTCGGCGTCGCGGAGATCGCAGTAGTCCGCATACGCGACTATCGACGCACCGGCATCGAGCACCTCACCCTGCCGCGCCGGCATGTACAGCGGCTCGAGCTTCTTGATGCTGTACGACGACTCGCCGGCCCGAAGAGTAGCGCGCACAATCGGATACAGGTCGACCAGAACGCCGTCGCGGAGCAGGCTGTCGACCTGCTCCTCGCCCACGCCGTGCCGGCCCGCCAGGCGCAGCAGTGCGGATTTCTCGTACGGTGCGTAGTGGTAGACGTGCATCTTCGGGTGCGTTCGGCGGCGCTGTTCGACGTACTCGAGGAAATCGAGCAGTGCGCGTCGTTCCTCGGCGCGCGTATGAGCCCAGAACGGGCGGAACGTCGGATCGGTCGCACTCGGGCCCGAACCTGGTCCTTCCAACACACCGAACAGGTACTCGAGTCCCCAGTCGGGGCCACCGTCCTCGCACCACAGCGGGTCGCCCTCGAAGTCGAAGAAGATATCTCCGTCGTCCGGCGCGGGCAGTGCGGCAAGGGACCCCGGTTCGTAGACGTCGACGACCGGTTGGCCGGTCTGCTCCTGCCGCAGCTGTACCTGCGCTTGTGCACGCAGTGCGGCATATGTGCGATGCGACATTCCCGGAACGGGCTCTTCCCGCGTGCAGAGATCGTCGATCGTCGTGACGCCGCCGGCGATCAGGCGGGCGCGCTGTATGGACCGCATTCCCGCGACCAGCAGCAGATCGCGGTGGGCGGCCACCTGAGGTTCGCACGTGTCGCAGCGGCCGCACGCAGTGTGCCCCGCGTCGGCCCAGCCCACGGGAAGGCCAGAGTGGTGATGGCCGTCGACCAGGCGCTGCAGATGCAGCCTGCGCTGCGAGTAGACGGGAGCGATGTCGGCGAGGGGGTACGACGCGATCGTGCCGTCGCCGAGGATCAGGTGTGCGTGCGGCGCGACCGGGATTCCGGTGTGTGCGAGGGCGTCGGCGTAGGCGGCGAGCTGCAACAGCGCCTCGACTCGCGCGTGTCGGGCGAGTTTCGTGTCGTACACGGCGTATGTCTCGCCGGTGCGGACGAGGAAATCACAGAACCCCACGAACCGGCCGTCGAAGAACGTGCCCTGGTAGATGACGTCGGCACCCGATCGGGCGGCCTCGAACGTGGCGCGGGCAGCAGCGTCGTAGCCCTCGCGGGTGTGATCGGGGCGGGCGATCTGCACGACACCGTCGCCGAATTCGTCACGGTAGCGGTCCAGGACGCGTTGCTCGTGGGCGCCACCGAGACGGGCGGTGCGATCGAGCATCGGATCGTCGACGGCAGTGGGTCGTGGCCCGCGACCGAGGACAGCGTCGACCGTGCTGAGCAGTGAGAACTCGCACCGGGCGGCATCGGCCAGATCGCGCGAGCTGTAGACCAGCACATCGTCGAGCAGAAACATCGGCGCCGCCTCCCGCGTGGTGTCGTTGCCCGACTATGGCAGACGCGGGTGACAGCACTATCGTCGGCGCGAGCCCGTCAGTTCACGGCCGGGACAGCCGATCTCTCGACCGGTGTGTGTCGGTGGTCGCTTGTACGGTGCGGGCGTGCAACTGCGATACCAATACCGCGTGTATCCGACGCCCGGCCAGCAGGACATGCTGGCCCGTTCGTTCGGCTGCGCGCGGGTGGTGTTCAACGATGCACTGCGCGCCCGGCAGGACGCGTACGCAGCGGGAGTGAGGGTCTCGGACACCGACGTGCAGCGGTGGGTGGTCACCGCAGCGAAGAAAACTCCGCAGCGGGTGTGGCTGGCCGAGGTGGCGTCGGTGGTGTTGGTCCAGGCCTGTCAGGACGCGCGGCGCGCGTATCGGAATTGGTTCGATTCGCTGTCGGGGAAGCGGAAGGGCCGCAAGGTCGGGGCTCCGCGGTTCCGGTCTCGCAAGGACAATCGGCAGTCGATACGGCTCACTCGGAACGGGTTCAGTATCCGAGGCAACCGGAAGCTGTATATCGCGAAGGTGGGCGAGCTGAAGGTGGCGTGGTCACGGGAGTTGCCGTCCGAGCCGAGCAGCGTCACGGTCATCAGGGATTCGGCGGGTCGGTACTTCGTGTCGTTCGTGGTGGAGACCACCGACGAACCGATGCCCGAACTCGACCGCGAGGTGGGGATCGATCTCGGGCTCACCACGTTCGCGGTCCTGTCGGACGGGAAGGTCATCGAGTCGCCGAGGTTCTTCCGACGTGCCGAACGCAGACTCCGCAAAGCGCAGCAGAATCTGTCCCGAAAGGAGAAGGGCAGCAAGAACCGGGCAAAGGCCCGCCTCGAGGTCGCCAAAGCTCACGCGAAGGTGGCCGACGCCCACAAGGATTGGGCACACAAGCACTCCACGACGATCGTCCGCGAGAACCAAGCGGTGTATGTCGAGGATCTGTGTGTCGCGGGCCTGGGGCGGACGCGGTTGGCGAAGTCGGTGCACGATGCCGGGTGGGGGATGTTCACCCGCATGCTGGAGGAGAAGGCCGCCCGCTATGGGCGGACCTTCCAGCGGGTGGACCGGTGGTTCCCGTCGAGTCAGTTGTGCTCGGTGTGCGGCGTGTCGGACGGTCCGAAACCGTTGTCGGTGCGGGAATGGACCTGTCCGGGGTGTGGTGTGGTCCATGACCGGGATCTGAATGCAGCCGAGAACATCCTCGCCGCCGGACGGGCGGAGAGGCGAAACGCCTGCGGAGGGACTGTAAATCCTGCCGCATAGCGGAAGGTATGTCCCTGTGAAACAGGAACCCACCGAAAGCGCCGAGCGGGCGCTGGTAGGAATCTCGGTCGTTCACGGCCGGGAGGACGTCAAAGCTGACGGCTACCTCGCGGGGGGACGGAGTTACCAACGCCGATGCGAGGTCGCTGCGAGCGGTCGTGTCTGTGTCTGTGCGAGCGGTGCGCAGCGGAGCTGTCCCCGGTGCGCGATCGAGTGGGCGCGCATCGCCTCCCGGCGGGCGAGCATTGCTGCCCGGGCGGCGTCTCGTCGTGGGTCGTGTGCGCGCGAGGAGCATCCGCCTCCTTCGATTCCGAGCACGGTCCGGCCGAGGAGTACCAGGCCCCACGGGCCGATGACCCACAGCGGCCACGGGTAGACCATCGATGCCGTCCCGAGCGACACCAAGGCCCAGACCAGCACGTTGATCGCGCTTACGCCGAGCCACGCAGTCCACTCGATCCTCTGATGGACGGGAAGTCGTCGACGAGCACGTGCTGTGGTCGGCGCTGGAGGAGCGGACCGCGGAAGGTCGGTGAACTGCGCGCGCGCCTCGGCGACGGTCGTCGATGCGTAGACGGCGGAGGCACGGGTGTCGAACTCGTCGATGGTGAGGCGCCCGCTGCCGACATGCTGTGCAAGTTCGTCGACGAACCGCTCGCGTTCGGAATCGGAAATCCCGTCGGAGTCGGGAATGTAGGGGTTCTCGGTGGCCATGGGTCCTCCAGCGGAGATTTCCTGCCCTGATGAGCTTCCATTGTGGAATGTCGTTGCTTCCATGATGGATATGACACAGTGGAATGTCAACGGTTTCCCCGATGACGGGATGAAGGGAGCGCGTGATGGCCGGACGTCCGCTCAACGCGACGGCAGCGTCGCTGCTGGGTTTTCTGCACGAGGGTCCGATGACGGGGTGGGACCTGGTGACCACGGCGCAGGAGCGGATCGGCAAGTTCTGGTCGCTCACTACCAGCCAGGTGTATCGGGAACTTGCCGCGATGGAACGAGACGGCATGATCGTGCCCGGTGAGAAGGGACCGCGCGACCGCAAGCCCTACACACTCACCGACACCGGCCGGCAGGCGTTCGCCGAATGGATCGAGCGTGACCCCGGACCGGAGAACATCCGGCACCCGTTGCTCCTCACCGTCGCTTTCGCCGACCACCTGAGTCCGGAACGGCTTGCCGAGATACTCGCGCACTATCGGGCCGCACACGAGAAGCAACTCGCCGGTTACGAAGACCTCATGGCCCACCACGACCTGCCGGACTTCTCCGCTGCCACCGTCGAGTTCGGAATCGCATACGAACGCGCGGCGCTCACGTGGCTCGAGGGCATGGACGCACGTCTCGCGAACCGGCAGCAGAGTCCGTCAACGGAGCGGATCGAAATGCCGTAGCACCGGATCGGTGTGGCCTGTCATCGCACCCGCGAGCAGCCGACCCGTCAGCGGTCCGAGCGCGACTCCCCACATACCGTGACCGCCCGCGACGAACACGCGCGGTGATCGGGTGCCGCCGATCAACGGCAACCCGTCCGCCGTGCACGGTCTCGAACCGACCCATTCCTCACTCCGGCCGGCCCAGTCGACGTCGCGCAGGAGCGGGCGGGTCGTGTCGACGATCGCGCGGACCCGTCGTGGATCGAGCGGTGCGTCGGGGCGGCGGAACTCCATCATCCCGGCGATGCGGAACCGGTCGTGCAGGGGAGTGCAGGCGACGCGCTGCACAGGGAAATACACCGGGTTCTTGGGAAGTTCGCCGGGGACCACACTGAAGCTGTACCCGCGACCGGCCTGAACCAGGGTGCGCACCCCGAAGTCGTGGGCAAGTGCATTCAGCCGCGCTCCCGTCGCGAGGACCACCGCATCGACGGACACGTCACTCCCGTCGGCGGAGATCACGTCGACCATGCCGTTGCCGGGGTCGCGCACCTCGCTGACGTCGAAGCCGGTGATGATCTCACCACCTCGTGCTCGCACCGCATCCGCGAGCGAGGCGACGAACCGTGGGGGATCGATGAATCGTTGACCGCGGATCCTCACTCCCGCGCGCACCTTGTCGCTGAGCAGGGGTTCGAGGGAGTGCACGGTCTCGGCGTCGAGGACCTCGTAGTCGACCTCGCCTCCCGTTGCTCGCACGTGATCGAATTCCTCGAGCAGGTGGTCGCGGTCGGTTTCCGCGGTGAACGCCGCGAGGAAGGGGTCGGCGTCGCGGGTCTGCTCGGCAACGCCACCGTCCGCCAGGTCGTCGTATGCCCCCAGTGCAACCCTGTTGACCTGAGCGAACACCTCCAGTGCCGCCATCTGATGTCGTGTGGTGCAGTGCCGGGCGAAATCCGCGAGGAAGCGGATCAGCTTCGGGTCGAGCGTGGGCGGCACGTATACCGGTGACGACGGCGTGAGCATCGCTCGCAGCCCGTACTTCAGGATCGACGGCTCGGGTAGTGGCAGGGTCAGGGCCGGCGCGAGCCAACCGGCGTTGCCCCACGACGCGCGTTCGCTCGCCTCAGTGGCGTCCGGTGCGACGGCTGCCCGGTCGACGACCGTGACGGCCACACCTCGGTCCTGCAGAAACCACGCGGTGGACAGCCCCACGATGCCGGCACCGGCCACGGCCACTCGACGAATCGTCATGACCAACTCCTGTCGACGCAGAGGTACGTCCCTCCATCATGGCGCCATCGGGGGCTTCTGCACGCGTGTCGCGGGCCGTCCTAATATTCGAGGGGGAAATCTGCTTGTCGAAGGGGACAGTGAGTTGAGCACACACGTCGAACAGCGCGAGTTCCAGGCCGAGGCGCGCCAGCTGCTGGATCTGATGATCCACTCGATCTACTCCAACAAGGACACCTTCCTGCGTGAGTTGATCTCCAATGCGTCCGACGCACTGGACAAACTCCGCCTGGAGTCGTTCCAGAACAAGGACCTGAAGGTCGATACGTCCGATTTGCACATCGAGCTCGATGTCGACAAGGACGCCCGCACGCTGACCATCCGCGACAACGGTATCGGCATGTCGCGCGACGAGGTTGTCGAACTCATCGGCACCCTCGCAAGGTCTGGCACCGGGGAGCTGCGAAAGAAACTTCGTGAGGCCAAGGACGCCGCGGCATCGGAGGAACTGATCGGCCAGTTCGGCATCGGTTTCTACTCGGCGTTCATGGTGGCAGACAAGGTCACGCTCGTCACCCACAAGCCGGGGCAGGACCTCGGAACCCGGTGGGAGTCGAGTGGCGAATCCACCTACACGATCGAAGACGTCGAAGACGCGCCGCAGGGAACATCGGTCACCCTGCATCTCAAGCCCGAGGATGCCGACGACCATCTTTTCGACTACACCTCGCAGTGGAAACTCGAGGAGATCGTCAAGAAGTACTCCGATTTCATCGCGTGGCCCATCCGCATGGAGGTCTCCCGGACCACCAAGGGCGAGGACGGCGCCGACGAGGTCACCTTCGAGACCAAGACCCTCAACTCGCAGAAGGCCCTGTGGGCACGCTCGCGCGACGAGGTGTCCGACGACGAGTACCACGAGTTCTACAAGCACGTCGCCCACGCGTGGGACGAACCGCTCGAGATCATCCCGATGCGCGCCGAAGGAACCTTCGAATATCAAGCGCTGCTGTTCATTCCGTCGCATGCGCCGTTCGACCTGTTCGCCCGCGAGCGCAAGACGGGCATCCAGCTCTACGTCAAGCGCGTGTTCATCATGGACGACTGCGAAGACCTCATCCCCGAGTACCTGCGCTTCGTCAAGGGTGTCGTCGATGCGCAGGACCTGTCGCTCAATGTCTCCCGCGAGATCCTGCAACAGGACCGCCAGATCCGGGCCATCCGTCGTCGTCTCACGAAGAAGGTCCTGTCCACCGTCAAGGACATGGCGATCCAGGATGCCGACAAGTACCGGACCTTCTGGAACGAGTTCGGCCGCGTCCTCAAGGAAGGTCTGATCTCCGACACCGACAACCGCGACACGCTGCTCGCGATCTCGTCGTTCGACTCCACGGCGAGCGCCGACGAGCAGACCACGCTCGCCGGATACGTCGAGCGCATGAAGGACGGCCAGGACGAGATCTACTACCTCACCGGCGAGTCCCGTCAGCTGCTGGAGAGCTCCCCGCACATGGAGGCATTCACGGCGAAGGGAATCGAGGTGCTGTTGCTGACCGACCCCGTCGACGAGATGTGGGTGACCTCGGTACCCGAGTTCGAGGGCAAGGCGTTCCGGTCGGTGGCGAAGGGCGAGGTGGATCTCGACACCGAGGACGAGAAGAAGGCGGCCGAAGCCGAACGTGAGGAGCAGGAGAAAGAGTTCGGTGATCTCCTGACGTGGATGAAGAGCAGCCTCGACGAGTACGTCAAGGAGGTGCGTCTGTCGTCCCGCCTGACGACGTCGCCCGCGTGCATCGTGGGCGACACTTTCAGCATGTCGCCTGCGCTCGAGCGCATGTACAAGGCGTCGGGCCAGCCGGTGCCGCAGACCAAGCGAATCCTCGAGCTGAATCCCGGGCACCCTCTGGTTTCGGGGTTGCGCACGGCGCACGGCGGTAATCCGGACGATCCGGCTCTCGCCGAGACTGCGGAGTTGCTGTACGGGATGGCCTTGATCGCCGAGGGCGGCGAGGTCGACGATCCCGCACGCTTCACTCATCTGCTCGCGGACCGGCTTGCCCGCACGGTCTGAAGCAGGCCCTCTCGGGGCGATAGGCTCGGGGGTATGACTGACGTGGCGGGAGTGCTGTTCGACATCGAGGGCGTGATCGTGACGTCCTGGAAGCCGGTCCCGGGCGCCGCCGAGGTCCTCGCGGGTCTCCGAGAAGATGGTGTGGCGCGAGCCTTCCTGACCAACACCACGTCACGGACGTGTGCCGAGATCGCTGCAACGCTCAGCGATCTCGGCATGCCCGTCGAGCCGAGCGAGATCGTCACCGCCGCATCGCTCACGGCCGAGTATCTGAAGCAAACCTATCCGGGGCGCCGGTGCTGGGTGCTCAACGACGGCAATGTCGATGCCGACCTCGATGGGGTCGAACGGGACGAAGACGAGCCCGAGGTGGTGGTGCTCGGCGGTGCAGGGGAGATGTTCACGCATCGGACTTTGAGCCGCGTTGCCGAGTTGATGCTCGACGGTGTACCTGTCGTCGCGATGCACCGCGCGGCGAGCTGGCAGGGAACCGACGGGCTGCACCTCGATACCGGTGCCTACCTTGCCGGGTTGGAGGAGCTCGCCGGTCAGTCGGTAGTGGCGGTAGGGAAGCCATCGATGCAGGGATTCCTTGCAGCTGCGGACATCATGGATGTCGACCCCTCTCGCATGGTCGTGGTCGGTGACGATCTGTACGGCGAGGTGCTTCCCGGGCAGCGGCTCGGAATGACAGGAGTTCTGGTGCGTACGGGAAAATTTCGGCAGTCCGTGCTCGAGCTCGCCGTCGACCGCCCCGATCACGTGCTCGACTCGGTCGCCGATCTTCCGGAACTTCTTCGAGCGGTGTGATCGGGCTCTCGCGTCCTGCATCGCTGCCCGGTACCCTGCGCGCGGGGGCTTTCTCCCTCCTTCTTCCAGCGCAGAGGAGCACTTCTTGTCCATTCGTTCTCTCCGGTCCGTCCTTTCCGGTCGTCGTATTGCGCAGGCCTTCGCGGCGGTTGCAGTCGGGGCAGCATCGTTTGCCTTGGTGGGCACGGGTACGGCGTCGGCCGCGCCGGTGACGTGTGTGTCGCCGCCGTCCGAGAATCAGATCCTGGTGTCGGACACGGCGAGCTGTGGTGCGACGACCACCGGTGAGGGTTTTGCGCGGGCATCGGCAGCCGACAGCGGCACTGCGGTGTCGGTCGCCGAGTCCGCGGGTACGGCCGAATCCCAGGCAACCGGGTTCGGTACGGCGCTCAGCGCAGCGCGTGACGGTGGGCGGTCGTACGCGTTCGCGCTCGGTGGCGGCCTGAGTCATTCGTGGGCGCAGGGTCCGGCGACCACTTTGTCGGTGGCGGGCTGGGGTTCGGGAGCGACGGCGGACACGACCGGTGTCACCTGCGTCGGTGCCCAGTCGTTCGCTGTCAACACCGCCACGGGGCAGTGGTGCGCCGTGGGTGTGGGCTCTACACGTCGCTAGTCGATGCAGCGTCGTTAGTTGATGCGTGCAGAAAACTTCTGCACCGCGACGAGGGTGGTCGAGTGCCGGTAACCTTGCACTCGCCACCCTCGAGTGCTAAAAATGCAGTTGGCACTCGCAATGAGGGAGTGCCAGGTCGGGAAGGTGAGGCCGGGAAATATCGACACCCCTGGTCGTCCGTCGCGGGCACTGATTCCGACCGAATGCACAACAACGGGGCGTCCCGACGAGCGGCCGTCCTAGGTGTCACCCCGATATCCGGAGGATCACTTCGCAATGGCCAAGATCATCGCGTTCGACGAAGAGGCCCGTCGCGGCCTCGAGCGTGGCCTGAACAGCCTCGCCGACGCAGTCAAGGTGACGTTGGGCCCCAAGGGTCGCAACGTCGTGCTCGAGAAGAAGTGGGGCGCGCCCACGATCACCAACGATGGTGTCTCCATCGCCAAGGAGATCGAGCTCGAGGATCCGTACGAGAAGATCGGCGCCGAGCTGGTCAAGGAAGTTGCCAAGAAGACCGACGACGTCGCGGGCGACGGCACCACCACCGCCACCGTTCTCGCTCAGGCGCTCGTGCGTGAGGGCCTGCGCAACGTCGCTGCCGGCGCCAACCCGCTGGGTCTGAAGCGCGGCATCGAGAAGGCCGTCGAGGCCGTCACCGCCAAGCTGCTCGACACCGCCAAGGAAGTCGAGACCAAGGAGCAGATCGCTGCGACCGCCGGTATCTCCGCTGGCGACCCCGCGATCGGTGAGCTCATCGCCGAGGCCATCGACAAGGTGGGCAAGGAAGGTGTCATCACCGTCGAGGAGTCGAACACCTTCGGCCTCCAGCTCGAGCTGACCGAGGGCATGCGCTTCGACAAGGGCTACATCTCCCTCTACTTCGCTACGGACGCCGAGCGCCAGGAAGCCGTCCTCGAGGACGCGTACATCCTTCTCGTCAGCTCCAAGATCTCGACGGTCAAGGACCTGCTGCCGCTCCTGGAGAAGGTCATCCAGTCGGGCAAGCCGCTCGTCATCATCGCCGAGGACGTCGAGGGTGAGGCTCTGTCCACCCTCGTCCTGAACAAGATCCGCGGCACCTTCAAGTCCGTCGCCGTCAAGGCTCCGGGCTTCGGCGACCGCCGCAAGGCTCAGCTCGCCGATATCGCCATCCTCACCGGTGGCGAGGTTGTCAGCGAAGAGGTCGGCCTCTCCCTCGAGACCGCAGGTCTCGAGCTGCTCGGCCAGGCCCGCAAGGTCGTCGTCACCAAGGACGAGACCACCATCGTCGAGGGCGCGGGCGATCCCGACGCCATCGCAGGCCGCGTCAACCAGATCCGCGCCGAGATCGAGGCATCGGATTCGGATTACGACCGCGAGAAGCTGCAGGAGCGCCTGGCCAAGCTGGCCGGCGGCGTTGCAGTCATCAAGGCCGGCGCTGCGACCGAGGTCGAGCTCAAGGAGCGCAAGCACCGCATCGAAGATGCCGTGCGCAACGCGAAGGCTGCTGTCGAAGAGGGCATCGTCGCCGGCGGTGGCGTGGCTCTGCTGCAGGCCGCTCCGGTTCTCGACGACCTCAAGCTCGAGGGCGACGAGGCCACGGGTGCCAACATCGTCAAGGTTGCCCTCGAGGCTCCGCTGAAGCAGATCGCGTTCAACGCAGGTCTCGAGCCCGGCGTCGTCGCGGAGAAGGTTCGCAACCTGCCTGCAGGTAGCGGCCTCAACGCTGCCACCGGCGACTACGAGGACCTCCTCGAGGCCGGCATCAACGACCCGGTCAAGGTCACCCGCTCGGCGCTGCAGAACGCTGCGTCCATCGCGGCTCTGTTCCTGACCACCGAGGCCGTTGTGGCCGACAAGCCGGAGAAGGCCGCTGCTCCCATGGCCGACCCGACCGGCGGTATGGGCGGCATGGACTTCTGATCCGGTCCTGACTGCTCCACCCGAGCTGCACAGCGAGGCCCGATCCCACTTCGGTGGGGTCGGGCCTCGCTGCATGTTCGAAGTGTGGTTTGTGTCGCATACCAAGATCTTGACCTTCTCGTGACCTTCACATCGGAATCGTGTAAGAACGATGGTGTAATTCGGGGCTGGTCGGGGAGCGCCGCCGGGGCGAGCGTTGGACTCGCCGTGGGACGGGACGGTTTTTCGAGGGGTGTGGGTCTTTTGTCGATGTGGTTCCGACGTGCGTGTGGTGCCGTGACGGTCGGATTGGCGGCTGCGGTGTGTGTGCCGGCAGGGGTATCGGCCGAGCCGGTTCCGGGGTCGTCGACCGTGGGGGAGCGGCTCTCGGCACTGTCGCACGTCGAGGTGGAGAACGACCGTACTGTCATTGCGCACGTGTATTCGGCGTCGATGGACACCGTCGTGCCGCTCAGGGTGCGGTTGCCTGCCGATCCCAGCGAGCCGCGACCCACGCTGTATCTGCTCAACGGGTCCGGTGGTGGCGAGGGTGTCGCCACATGGGACGAACAGACGGACGTCGATGAGTTCTTCGCCGACAAGAATGTCAATGTGGTGACTCCGCTGGGCGGACGCTACAGCTATTACACCGATTGGGAGCAGGACGACCCGGCGCTTGGCCGGAACAAGTGGACGACGTTCCTCACCGAGGAGTTGCCGCCCATCATCGATGAGCAGTTCGAGACCACCGGGGTCAATGCGATTGCGGGTCTGTCGATGTCGGGTACATCGGTGCTCGGCCTGGCAACAGCCGCGCCCGAGTTGTATCGCGCTGTCGGTGCGTACAGTGGCTGCGCCGAGACGAGCACGCCGGTGGGCCAGGCCTATGTGCAGGCGGTGGTTCGGGTCAAGGGGGGCGATCCCGAGAACATGTGGGGTCCGGTCGGCGGGCCGGGCTGGATCGCGAACGACCCGTATCTCAATGCGGAGAAACTGCGCGGGGTCGCGTTGTATGTGTCGTCGGCGAACGGCCTTCCGGGTGAGCATGACCGGTTGAGCGCGAGGTCGATCAACTACGACCCCCTCGGTCTGGTGGGTCAGCTCGTCGTGGGCGGAACCATCGAGGCGGCCGTTCACCACTGCACGACGCGCCTCGCGGATCGGCTCGAGGAGTTGGAGATCCCCGCGCACTTCGAATGGCGGAACGGGACGCATTCGTGGGATTACTGGGAGGACGATCTGCACAAGTCGTGGCCCATGATGGAAGCGGCCATCGGGTTGTAACGGTGGCGGTAGCCGTCGGGTTGTGACGGTGGCGGCAGTCATCTTCGGCGAGGGCCGGTTCTTGACCGGTCCTCGCCGTTTCTGTGTCTGCTACTCGAGTTCCGCGAATTTGACCGTTTCGTGACCATTGCGGAGCTTTATGGTGTAGAAATGGTTTCACTCCGGCCGGGCGGGGTGTCGTGACCGACGTTCGTCCGGCAGGTTCCCAAGGATTCGGGAGGGGGTCGGGTGGTCTCGTTCCGACGAACATGTGCGGCGTTGTCGGTTGCTGCGCTCGCATCTGTGTGGTCAGTGATGTGTGCGACCGAGGTTGCCGCCGAACCGGTTTCGGTTCTGTCCAGTATCGAGGTCGAAAGTGATCGTACGGTAATCGTGCACGTCTGGTCGGCTGCGATGGATCGGGTCGTCCCGCTCCGAGTGCGGACGCCGGCCGACACCAGCGTTCCGCGGCCCACGCTGTACCTGCTGAACGGGGCCGGAGGTGGGGAGGGGAAGGCTACATGGGACGCTCGTACCGATATCGATGAGTTCTTCGCCGACAAGAACGTCAATGTCGTCACTCCGCTCGATGGGTCGTTCACCTATTACACCGATTGGGAGCGCGACGACCCGGCGCTCGGCCGGAACAAGTGGACGACGTTCCTCACGCAGGAGTTGCCGCCGATTGTCGACGAGACGTTCGGTACCACGGGTGTGAATGCAATTGCGGGGCTGTCGATGTCGGGAACCTCTGTCTTGAGTCTGGCGATCGAGGAGCCGTCGCTGTACGAGGCGGTCGGGGCGTACAGCGGGTGTGCCGAGACCAGTACGGAGCTGGGGCAGCTCTATGTCCGTACCGTCGTCGAGAGTCGTGGGGAGGCGGATGTCGAGAACATGTGGGGCCCGCTCGATGGGCCCGGCTGGGTCGCAAACGACCCGTACGTCAACGCGGAGAAGTTGCGGGGTATCGACCTGTACATCTCGTCTGCGACCGGGCTGCCGGGGCCACACGAGAACCTGGGGGCGAGATCGGTCGAAGGCGATCCCGGGCTTCTGTTGAATCAGATCGTTGTCGGGGGTGTCATCGAGGCCGCAGTGAACGACTGCACGCACCGTCTGGCGTCGCGGCTCGATGAGCTGGGTATCCCTGCAACGTTCGAATTCCGCTCCCGGGGAACACATTCGTGGGGCTATTGGCAGGACGATCTCCACGCTTCCTGGCCGATGATTGCGGGCTCTATCGGATTGTGATCGTGTGAGTGGCTCGCGGCCCTGCCTCCGGCCGGGCGGTCGATTGCTGATGCCTCACTCGAGATCTATTGCAGTGCACTGTGTTCGGAGTTTACAGTTTCAAATTTTTTCTTACGCAACATCATTGACGAGTTCGTTGCCGTGTCGTAATGTGAGTTACGGCACACCGTGGTCTCGAGTTCGGTAGTGCCACATCACCTCAACCATTCGGGCGTAGGAGGATCAATGGGTAGCACTACCATCACCGAAATCATCACCTTCATCTTCTCGTTGCTTTCGCAGAGCGCAGAATTCCTCAGCTGAATTCACTGAATCTGTTGATCCGAACTCCGGAAGCGTGAGGTTTCCGGCGACACACTGGAGGAAAGATGGGCAGTATTACCAACGGTCTCGAAGTCATCAACCAGCTCATCGGGCTTGTGCTGGCCATTGCCCCGGCGCTGCTCACCGGGTCGCTGTAGGTCGGAAGCGTTGAAAGGCCGTGGATCTCGTCTCTCGGGATTCACGGCCTTTGCGCTGTCATTCCGGGATGATCACCCAGAGTGCGAGGTACAGCAGGATTGCGGTGCCGCCGGTGATGAAGGACGCAACCACGGCAGCAGCGCGGACGATGTTGACGTCGATGCCGAAGTATTCGGCGATTCCGCCGCAGACGCCGCCGAGCATGCGCTGCGAGGTAGAGCGAGTGAAGGTGCGGGGTGTGTTGTCGTCGAAGGTCATGAGGTAATCGTGCTCCTTGTCGAGTGTGTGCACATCAGGGCCGGCCCCGATCTTCACCCTGAACTTTCTTCTCGGGGTCTCGTGTGACGGGTGTCTTGCGTCGGTGTCGATACGTCGGACGCAACGGTGGGTGTCAGCGGCAAACGACGGTCAATCCGATACCGCGCCAGATCTTCGTTTCCTTGCGATCCCAGCTGTCGGTGCGGGAGTTGTACGTCGATTCGACCTCGGTCCGGTAGCCCCGGTCGCGCTGCGCGGTTACCGCGCACCGGCCGGAGATGTTCCCCGAGCGGTTGGTGACCGAGTACGGCGTACCGGCGGCGGAGAGCGTCGAGGCGGCTACGTGCTCCTCCATCCCGACGACGTTGGGCGCGGATTCTGCTGCGGCAACACCTGTTCCGATCGTCAAGGCTGCGGCACCGGCGAGCAGTGCGGTCATGATCGTCTTACGCATGAGGTCTCCCGAGTGGTGGTGTGAGGCTCGTCGAATCGATGTATCGATCGTGCGCCTCGGACCCCTTCGGGCACATCGGGGACAGACCCCCGTCTGTACCCTGAACTTTTGGTCAGGGTTCTCTACGACAGCACCCGCACGGGACTTCCCGTACGGGTGCTTCGAGTGTGCTGTGCTCGACGGAGAGCGTCAGGCACTTCTGCGTTTGGCGAGTGTCTTCTTGAAGATGATGTACGGCAGCAGCAAGCGCGCGATCAGCGCTACAGCCCAGACGATGACGGTGGCGAGGATCCAGGTCGTGATGCCGTCGATCCGGAGGCCGTCACTCATGATCGCGGTGACGATGAGCGCGAGTAGTGTCGAGATCAGCGCGCTGCTCCCGATGAGTACCGGGGTTTTCGTCATCGCAACCTGACGGATCAAAGGGTCGAGAAGAACCGTGGCCACGGTGAAGATCACCACGGCGATGACGAACGCGAACGAACTGAGCGTCATGCCGGGCAGGACCCACGCGCCGACGATCAAGCCAATCGCATTGGCGATCAACGCAACAATTGTGGTGGCAAGCAGCCTGATCATGGTGTCAGGGTATCTCCGCTCGGCCGGCTGCGGCAGTATTACAGTGCAGAGTCCCGCCGCACCGCAGAGCGTCCGGACATGACACCATCGGGCCATGGCCGATCGGAAACGCGTCGCACTCGCCCTCGGCAGCGGGGGCGCCCGAGGTTACGCCCACATCGGAGCCATCCAGGTCCTCGAGGAGCGCGGCTTCGAGATCGTCGGTATCGCGGGGTCGTCGATGGGCGCGCTTGTGGGCGGTGTCCGTGCTGCGGGAAAACTCGACGAATACACCCAGTGGGCGGAGAGTCTGTCCCAGCTCGATGTGGTCCGGTTGTTGGACGTGTCCGTCACGTCTCCGGGGGTCATCCACGCAGAGAAGGTCCTCAACAAAGTGCGCGAGCTCATCGGGGATGTCGTCATCGAAGACCTCCCGATCCCGTTCACCGCTGTGGCGACCGACCTGGCGGCGGGCCGCCCGGTGTGGTTCCAGCGGGGACCTGTCGACGTCGCGATCCGCGCATCGATCGCGATACCCGGTGTCATCACCCCGTATGTTCTCAACGGCCTCGTCCTCACCGACGGCGGCACACTCGCTCCGCTGCCGGTGGCCCCGATAGCCGGTGTCCCGGCGGATCTGACGATCGGGGTCACTCTCGGAGCCGAAGAACGCGGTCGTACACAAGCGCCGGAGAACGCGAGTGCGGAACCGCGTCCTGCGGAAGAATGGGTCGGACGCTTCCGGCGGTCGGCGTCATTGCTGCTCGACAGCGACATCGTCCGTTCGGTCGTCGGCAGGTTCGGTACAGCAGCGACCGACGAAGAGTTCGGCCGTGACGATCTCCAACCCGAGTCTCCCGACGACACCGATTCCGATTTTCACGTCGGCCACGAGGAAGCCGTAGCTCCGAAGTTCAGCCGGGTTGCGGTCATGAACCGTTCGCTCGACATCATGCAGTCCGCTCTTGCTCGCCACCAGCTTGCGGCGTATCCGCCGGATGTGCTGGTCGAAGTCCCCCGCACGGCGTGCCGCAGTCTCGATTTCCACAAGGCTGTCGAGATGATCGCCCTCGGTCGGTCGCTCACCGAGGCCGCGCTCGACGCCGCGGGGCTCGGAAGCACCGCATCTCGGTCTGCTGACCAGGACGGTGATTCGGGCCTAGTCTGAGTTGGTGGAGACCGTACCGATCCAGCTTCCGGATGGCACGACGACCGCGGTGCGCTTGTTTCCGGGGCCGGCTCATGAACATGAGAACCGGCTCGACTCGTCGCGGGCCGTCGTGGCGATCGTTCCGGGCCTCGGCATCCCCGCGGGGTACTACGAACCGTTCGCGCGCGCCCTCGCCGAACGCGGATTCGATGCCGCGATCTGCGAACTCGCAGGCCAGGGCGATAGTCGCCCCAGACCGGGGCCCGACAGCGCGTACGGCTACCAGGAGATCGTCGCAGTGCACTTCCCCGCGATGTTCGAAGTGGTGCGCGAACGATTCCCCGATTCGACGCCGTTCCTGCTCGGGCATTCGATGGGCGGTCAATTGGGCGTGCTGTACGCAGCGCGTAGTCGTGGTCGCCTCGGTGGGCTCGTGCTCGTGGCCTCCGGAACCCCGTACTACCGCCGATTCCCCGGGGGACACGCTCCCCGCCTCCTGTTCGGCTCGACGGCGATGTCGCTCACCGCGAGCGTCGCCGGATTCTGGCCCGGCGACCGGTTGGGCGTCGCGGGCTTCGGACGGCAGTCCCGGCCCCTGATCTCCGACTGGGCGAGGCTGGCGCGCAGTGGCCGGTTCGAGCCGGCCGGTGCCGACATCGACTACGAGGAGCGTCTCGCCTCGCTGGACCTTCCGATTCTTTCGGTGACCGTCGAGGGGGACGACATGACTCCGGTGACGTCGGCACGCCACCTGGTGGAGAAGTTGCCTGCGGCCGATATCACCACATGGCACCTGGAACGAGCACTCGGTCACAACGGCTGGATCCGCGACAACGGCGATACGATCGAACGGATCGTCGCCTGGCTGCGCGACCGGTGACCGGCGGTGTGGATCCGAGCCCGGAACCGGGCTCGGATCCACATCTTGCTAGAGCACTTCTGTCAGGAACGTGAAGGTCAGCGCAGATTTGAACGCTGCCTGCGCGTTGTCTGCGGCACCACCGTGCCCGCCCTCGATGTTCTCGTAGTACCAGACCTCTCGACCCTGCTCCTCGAGGAGCGCCACCATCTTGCGCGCGTGGCCAGGATGAACACGATCGTCGCGCGTGGACGTCGTGATCAGGATCGGCGGGTACGTCGCGTCCGGGTCGGTGTTCTGATACGGCGAATACTCCGACAGGAATTTCCACTCGTCGGGATCGTCGGGATCACCGTACTCGGCCATCCACGATGCGCCGGCGAGCAGCAGGTGATAGCGCTTCATATCGAGTAGCGGCACTTGGCACACGATGGCACCGAACAAGTGTGGGTAGCGAGTCAGCATCACACCCATCAGCAGGCCGCCGTTGCTTCCGCCTTGGATTCCCAGTTGCCGGGTCGTCGTGATGCCCCGGTCGACAAGGTCTTTCGCGACCGCTGCGAAATCCTCGAATACCTTGTGACGGTTCTCTTTCAGGGCCTGGGTGTGCCAGGTGGGGCCGTACTCTCCACCTCCGCGAATGTTCGCGATCACATAGGTGTTTCCGCGTTCGAGCCATGCCCGCCCCACGCCGCCGCTGTACGCCGGGACCATCGAGTTCTCGAATCCGCCGTACCCGTACAGCAGGGTCGGGGATGCCGTATCGGTGTCGGCGCCTACGACGAAGTAGGGGACCTGCGTGCCATCGTCGGAAGTCGCGAAATGCTGTGTGACGGTGATGCCGTCGGAGTCGAAGAACGATGGCGCCTGCTTGATCGGCTCGAGTGCTTGCCCGACCGTGCCGGAGAGGAGGGTAGCGGGGGTCGTGAAACCGCTGGAGTTGAGGAAGAATTCGTCGCCCTCGCGCGGATCGACGTCGATGATGGCCGTGGAGGTCGCGTCGGGCAGCCCTTCGAGTTCCTCGTCGGTCCATCCGTCGGGACCGGGGGTGAGGACACGCATGCGGGTCTGGACATCACGCAGGGTCACCATCAGCAGGTGGTTCTGCGTCCAGGTGTACTGCTCGAGAGAAGTGTGTTCGTCGGGTGTGAACAACACCGTCATCTCACGCGAACCTTCGAGGAATGACGGGTAGTCGGTCGCGAGCAGGGAACCGGCGGGGTGCCCGAGCCACTCGGATCGGGGTCGTACGAGCATGTGGTTGCGGTAGACGCTCACCCGCGCGTCGTCGGGGACATCGAGCTTGATCAGAGTGCCGTCCGGCTTCAGTTCGTACTGATATGCGGCATAGAAGTCGATGGCGCGGTCTACGAAGCTGCGTTCGTACCCGGGAGTGTTGTCGTATCCGGCGCCCACGGCGACGTCGGTGACCTCCCCCTCGAACACGGTCTCGGCGTCGGCGATCGGTGTGCCGCGGCGCCAGCGTTTCGCAATCCTCGGGTATCCCGAATCGGTGAGGGAGCCGTCACCGAAGTCGGTTCCGACGAAGACGGAGTCGATATCGATCCAGCTGATATCGGTCTTCGCTTCGGGGAGTTCGAAGCTGTCGGCACCCGACACGAACCGGCGTGTGACCAGGTCGAACTCACGGATCACGGTGGCGTCGGCACCGCCCCGCGACAGGCTGATGAGCGCGCGGTTCTGGTCAGGACGGAGAACCTGGGCACCGGACCACACCCAGTTCTCGTTCTCCTCGGCGGCCACCGCGTCGAGGTCGACGAGGACATCCCACTCCGGATTGTCGAGGACATACTGGTCGAGGGTGGTGCGTCGCCACAGTCCGCGCACATGCTCGGCGTCGCGCCAGTAGTTGTAGAGATACTCGCCGCGGCGTCGCGCGTAGGGGATGCGCGCGTCGGTATCGAGGATCTCCCGGATGCGGGATTCCAGCGTCGTGAAATCGTCGGTGCGGGTGTACGCATCGACCGTGCGGTCGTTACGTGCGCGCACCCAGTCGAGTTGCTTTTCGCCGGTGACGTCCTCGAGCCACAGGTGGGGGTCGGTGGTGTCGCTCATGCCCTATTTCTACCTGGACCCGAGCGGTGGGGTGGCGACGGTGAGACCTTGGGGCTGCGTCGACGGTACGCTCGCGGCCGTGCAACTCACCCCCTCCGACGCGCAGATGTACTGGCTCGCGGAGCGGATCCACAGTGATCAGTTCCTGCTTTACTGCTTCGCAGGTGACGTCGACACCGATGCGGTGCGTGCCGCCGTTCGGCGACGTGTCGCGGAGGTGGGGGAACTCCGGTGCAGGATCCGCGAGGTTCCGAAGAACCTCGACTACCCGTATTGGGAACCGAGGGAGTACAGCGACGACCTGGTGGTCGAGCACGTCTTGACCAACCACACGTGGGCTGAGGTCCAAGAACGCTTGGGGTCGCTGGTGGCGACCTCGATCGACGCGCGGACGAGCCCGTGGCGGGTACACGTCTTCGCGGGTGTGCGCGACGCTCCTCGCTGTGACGGGACCGCCGTTGTCGTGGTGTTCCACGTGTCGCACGCTTTCGCCGACGGGGCTCGGGCGACTGCACTGGTGCGCGCATTGTTCGGCACCGAGGGGCCACCGCGCTCGCCGGCTCCGGACGCTGTCTCGATGTCCATGATGTTGATACGGTCGCTCCGGTTCCCGGTCCGGTTCGCACGACTCGTTGCGGCAGGCCGCCGAGCCGCCGCTGCTGACCGAGCGTTGACGGAGGCAACTGCCGCAGGAGAGATTCCCGAGCCGGCCGCGGGGCGCCCCCTCGTCGGTATCAATACCGCCCCCGGCGACGAGCGGGCCGTGCGCATGGTGGTGTGCCCCGCCGAGGAACTCCGAGGAACCGGCGTCACCGTCACCGTGGCGGCGCTGACTGCGATCTCCGTCGCCCTGCCCCGATTCCTGGAGTTGCGCGGTGAGACGGTGCCGGATCGGCTCGGCGCCGAGGTCACCATCGCGGTCGACGCGACAGGGGAGTCGCGCAACAACTACCGTAATGCCGGCATCGACCTGTTCGTCACCGAACCTGATCTGTCCGCGCGGGCCGCGCTGATCGCTGACGACATCGCTGATCGTCGCGCGCGACTGTCGAGCCCGCTTCTGATGCAACGTGATTCGGCGAACGCGTTCGTTCCCGCGCCGCTGCTGAAGTTCGGGATCGATCGGTACTCTTTGGGCGAGGTCCCCGAGACCGTCACAGGGAACACGGTGGTGTCGAGCGTGAATCGCGGCCATGCCGACCTCGAACTCGATGGTGCCCCGGTCATGTTCAGCGCCGGATTTCCGGGGTTGTCACCGGTGATGGCCCTGACGCACGGTGTGTACGGCCTCGGCGACACCGTCACGATCGGTATCAACTCGAGTCCCCGTGCGGTGCCCGACATCGACGAGTACGAGTCGATGCTGCGGGAGGCGATCATCGAGGTCCGGGTCGCACTCGGCGGGTGACCGAGACATACACGTGCTCGGAAGACACGCGCACCCTGTCGGCACGGTGCTTCTATCCGTGCGAGTCGCGGCTCTGTGGTGTCTTCCGGCGGCGCGCGTCGTCGTGGGCGCGGCGGAGAAGGTCGCCGGCGATGCCCGACGTCCGGGCACCGGGGTTGACGATCGCAATCCACCCCTGAGCTCGATAGACCGGATGGGGAAGGACGGTGTCGGCGGCGCTGAAGTCCACCGCGGATTCCGTTGCCCGGGGTTCTTCGCCGGTGAGTTCGGTGAAGCTCGCCCGGCCGACGTGGATGTTCAGTCTCCACCGGTCCGGCGGGTCCAGTTCGGACTCGGTGTCGCCGGGGTAGTCCTTCGTCACGATGGTCGCGAAGGGCTGCCCGCGCTGGGGGACCTGCCCGTCGGGGGCGTAATAGAAGAAGTGATCGCCCCATGCGACTTCCGGAAACTCACTGCCTACCTCGGGAGCGAGCTCGACGACCCCTTCGAAGCCGCGCACCGTTTCGAGAATCTGCTTCATACTCATGGTTCAAGTGTGTAGTTGAAGTGCTTATGGAGGGTTTCAGCAATGGCGCGCAGCGATGCGGTCGACCTGAGCACAGTCACTGTCGCTGCGGCCACGGGCTATTCGGTACAGCAGATCCGAGACCTCGAAGCGCACGGCGTCATCGGCGCTGCACCCAGAAAACGCAACGGATACCGCGTCTTCTCCGCGCGACACATCCGCGACCTGCACGCCTACCGTGACCTCGCGGTGGCCGTCGGTCCGGTGGAGGCGCGGAGAGTGATGCGTGAGATCCGCGTCGTCGCGCCGGCCGATGCGCCTGCTCAGGTGGCATCGCTCCACGTCGAACTTGCTCACGAGCGAGATCGCGCACTCCAGGCACGGCGGGCGCTTCTCCTGATCCGCACGGAGGCGGAGATCGAGGTCGAGCCCACCGAGAACGACACCATGACGATCACCGAACTCGCCGAGGCTCTCGGTGTTCGTACCTCGACGTTACGTTTCTGGGAGAAAGAGCAACTCGTGACGCCGCAGCGGGTAGCCACGAACGCGGGATCCGCCCGCCGCTACCCACTCGCTGCGATCCGCGAGGCGCGCATCGTCGTCGCGTTGCGTGCCGCCGGCTACCGCATCCCCGACGTCCACAGAGCCCTCACCGATCTTCGCGACCTCCGGGACATCGACGTGTCGCTGAAGGCACTGGACTCGAGGATCGACGACATCGCAGCGCGAACACTTGCGCTGCTCCGTGCCGGGGCGGTGCTTGCCGAGGTCATCGCCTGTCGCTGAGGACGCCGAGCCCCATGCTTTACTGGTCCGCACGCAGTGAAGGGGGACACATGGGCATCTATGTAGTGACCGGGGCAGCATCCGGGATGGGCAAGGCAAGCGCCGAGCGATTGCGCGCGAATGGACACACGGTCATCGGCGTCGACCGATCGGACGCCGACGTCGTCGCGGATCTGTCGACGCCGCAGGGGCGCTCCACGGCGATCCGGCAGACGCTCGAGCTTGCCGGCGGACGCCTCGACGGAGCCGTGCTCGCCGCCGGGCTGGGGCCCGTGGCAGGAAAGGAAGCGGTGATCGCCCAGGTCAACGTGCGAGGTGTGATAGACCTGCTCGTCGGCTGGCGGCCCGCGCTCGCCGCGACCGGCAACAGCAAAGTGGTGGTGTTCGGATCGAACTCGACGACGGCGACACCCGGTGTGCCGAACTCTGCGGTGAAGGCTTTCCTCGCGGGCGACCTCGACAAAGGTGTCAAGCGTGCAGGGCGCATTTCCGCTGCGGCAGCCCCGTTCACGTACGCGGCGACGAAGATCGCGGTCACCCGATGGGCTCGTCGTATCGCCGTCACCGACGACTGGGCCGGTTCCGGAATTCGTCTCAATATCATTGCACCGGGAGCAATCTCGACACCATTGCTGGAAGCGCAGCTTGCCGGTCCGCAAGCGAAGCGGGTCGAAGGCTTCCCGGTACCGATCGGTGGTTTCGGTGACGCCGAACAGATCGCCGAGTGGGTCGAGTTCATGCTGTCGCGCGCAGCGGATTTCATGGTGGGAAGTATCGTGACGGTCGACGGCGGGACAGAGGCGTACTTCCGTTCGGGTGACTGGCCTGTTGCCGTTCCACTCAGTGGAGTGCCGCGGTACCTTCTCCAGATGTTCCGGTTCCGTTCCTGACACACGGCCTACCTGCCCGCATCATCCGATCGGTTGATGCGGATCCGAACCGCTCGGTTGATGTGCACGACCCGTGCCGGCGGGCACGCTCGACGCATGCCAATCGTAGAAGTGACAGACCTGCGCAAGTCGTACGGCGGGCGCACCGTCGTCGACGGCGTGAATTTCCATGTCGACGACGGTGAAGTTTTCGGGATTCTCGGCCCCAACGGCGCGGGGAAGACCACCTCCGTCGAATGCCTCTCCGGATTACGCACACCCGATTCCGGTGTCGTCCGCGTCGCCGGACTCGATCCGATCCGTGATCACCGCGCCGTCACCGAACTGCTCGGCACCCAATTGCAGGAAAGTCAGCTGCAGCCGAAACTGACCGTGCGCGAGGCCCTCGAGCTGTACTCCTCGTTCTACGCGCGGCCCGCTGATGGTCACGCCCTGGCCGAACGTCTCGGGCTCGGGGCTCTGCTCCGCACCCAGTTCGCGAAACTGTCCGGAGGACAGAAGCAGCGCCTGTTCATCGCCCTTGCGCTCATCGGCACACCACGCGTGGTAGTGCTCGACGAGCTCACCACCGGTCTCGACCCCCGTGGACGCCGCGACACGTGGGAGTTGATCGAGGAGGTCCGCGACGCCGGTGTCACCGTCCTACTGGTCACCCACTTCATGGAGGAGGCCCAGAGGTTGTGCGACCGAGTCGCCGTGTTCCGCTCGGGCCGGGTCGAAGCGCTGGGCACACCTACGGAACTGATCGGCAGATCGACCACCGCCGTCGTCGTCTCGTTCCGGCCTTCAGGCCCGTTCGACGTCGGCAGGTTGGAGTCGTTGCCCGGCGTCGCCGCAGTACGAACGGATCACGATCGGGTCGTGGTGGAGGGCAGTGAGGAATCGGTCGAGGCCGTGCTCGCGGTGCTCGCCGGCGAAGGGTTGAGCGCCGAACGGCTTCGCGTGGTCGACGCCACCCTCGACGACGCCTACTTGGACATCACCGGATCGAAAGGCACGTCATGACCACCTCGATCATGAGCAACGCGACGACCAGACCGGTGATCGCTGTGTTGCGCACCGAGACGCGACTGTTCGCACGCCAACCCGCGGCGTTGTTCTGGATCCTCGTCTTCCCTGTTCTGCTCCTGACGATTCTGGGTCTGATCCCGTCGTTCCGGGAACCTGATCCCAACCTCGGCGGATTGCGGGTGATCGACCTGTACGTGCCGGTGACATTGCTGTTGGCGATGATCGTGGGTGGGATCCAGACGATGCCCGCGGTGCTGTCGGCGTACCGTGAGCAGGGCATTCTCCGCAGGCTGGCCGTTACTCCGGCCCGCCCGGCGTACCTGTTGGCGGCGCAGATCGTCGTGCACGCCGTGGCGATTGCCGTGTCGGTGGTCTTCGCGCTCGTCGTCGGCCGTGTGGTGTTCGATGTGGCGTTTCCCGCGCAGCCGTGGGGCTTTGCTCTCGCGGTGCTCGTGACCCTCGCTGCGGCACTGAGCCTCGGCGCCGCGATCTCGGCATTGTCGTCGTCGCAGCGTGTAGCGCAGACATTGGGTACGATCGTGTTCTTCCCGATGATGTTCTGTGTGGGGGTGTGGATTCCGGTGCAGGCGATGCCTGAGGTACTGCAACGGATCGTCGAACTCACCCCGTTCGGGGCGGCCGCGCAGATACTCGATCAGGCTGCAGCGGGCGACTGGCCCGCCTGGAGTGGTCTGGCCGTGATCTTGGGTTGGGCGGTGGTGCTCACCGCCGCCGCGATCCGCTGGTTCCGTTGGCAGTGACGTCCCCACCCGTCATCCTGGACACTGTGGCGACAGAGCGAACAACGACGCACGAGCTCGATGACGACCCGTGGAGCCGCTTCCACCGGTGGGGTCCGATCGCGCTGCTTGCGACCGGAACACTGCTGTCCGCAGGCACCGCATCGTTGCTGATGACCTCTGGTCAACGGATCCCGGCGTCGCTGCTGGTCGTGGCGCTGACGGGTTGGGAGATCCTGCGGCTGCGTGGTCATACGGGTTCCGGAGCGGTCTACTACGTCGCCCGCACGGTCTCGGCGTTCGTCCTGAGCTTGTTCAACCCGTTCTTCGCGATCTACGCCGTGATGGGCTACTTCGACGCGCCCTGGTTGGTCGGGGAACGGTGGGCCCGCGTCGGATTGGTCGCGACGGCGGTGACGTTGGCCGGCTCCCAAGCGGGGGGATTGCCTCCGCGAGATCCGGCGATCTGGATCGTTTTCGTCCTGCTGTTCTTCCTCAACGCGGCGATAGCGATGGTGGCGTACCGGATCGGGGAGCGCGACCTGCGTAGGACCGAAGAACGGATCGATGCGATCGCTGAGCTCGAACGTGCGAATGCCCGTCTCGAACAGGCGCTGTCGGAGAACCAGGCACTGCACGCACAATTGTTGACACATGCACGAGAAGCCGGAATCGACGACGAGCGGCGTCGTCTTGCCGCGGAGATCCACGACACCCTGGCGCAGAGCCTCGCCGGAATCGTCACCCAGCTGCAGGCCGCCGGCGCCACCCCTGATCCCGACGCGGCGAGACGTCATGTGGCCGAGGCCGCGGACCTTGCCCGACGCAGCCTCGGTGAGGCGCGACGCTCTGTGCACAATCTCGCACCGGAAGTCCTCGAGCACGACACCCTCGAAACAGTCCTGGCCGGATCCGTGGACCGCTGGTCCGCCGAGCACGGGATCCGGGTCGACTTCACGGTGACGGGAACTGTGGAACCCCTGCACGACGACATCGCTGCCACGCTGTTGCGGATCACTCAGGAGGCGCTCGCGAACGTCGCCAAACATGCGTCGGCGCACCGCGTCGGTGTCACCGTGTCGTACATGGACGACGAGGTCAGCATCGATATCCGTGATGACGGGCGCGGATTCGACCTGTCGGCGGAGACGGTGGACGGATTCGGTTTGAGGGGCATGAATTCCCGCATCGCCCGCATTGCCGGGGTTCTGGACGTCGAGTCCGAAATCGGCACCGGAACAGCCGTATCGGTGCGAGTGCCGCTGGTGAAGGCGGGGTCGGTGTCGTGAGTAGCGACGAACCGGGCATCACCGTACTGATCGTCGACGATCATCCCGTCGTCCGTGATGGACTGCGCGGAATGTTCTCTGCCTCGGGTGAGTTCGCGGTCCTGGGTGAGGCGGGGGACGGGAAGGAAGCGGTGGCGCTGGTCGCCCGGTTGGATCCCGACGTGGTGCTGATGGATCTGCGGATGCCGGGAGGCGGCGGTGTCGAGGCGATCGCCGAGCTGACCTCGAGCGGTGCCCGCAGCCGGGTTCTGGTCTTGACGACCTACGACTCGGACTCCGACACCATTCCTGCGATCGAGGCAGGCGCGACCGGGTACCTGCTCAAGGACGCACCGCGCGACGAGCTGTTCGCCGCGGTGCGGGCTGCTGCAGAAGGACGCACGGTGCTGTCGCCGGTGGTCGCGTCGCGTCTGATGTCGCGGGTGCGCGGTGCGGGCGCCCCGAAGCCACTCAGCGCCCGCGAACGTGAGGTTCTGGTGCTCGTGGCGAAGGGGACGTCCAACCGGGAGATCGCGCGGGTGTTGTTCGTCAGCGAGGCGACTGTGAAGACACACCTCATCCACATCTTCGGGAAACTCGACGTGTCGGACCGCGCCGCGGCAGTGGCCGCTGCCTACGAGCTCGGAATCCTCGGCTGAACCCGGCATGGCCGAACGTCACCTCGATGCAGTTGGACTGCATGAATGTCACCTTCGGCCATGGGGGGTCGTGTCGGTGGCGTGCGGGGGTGCGATGCCGAAGAGCATCGCGTCGATGCCCGCGACGAACGCCGCGTCGTTGTCGAGCGGTGCGGCGGGGGAGTCTTCGCCGGCACTGGTGAACAGCGCTGCCAGGTGCGGATAGTCGCCGTGCTCGATCATGGACCCCAGATGTCCGGCACCGCCGCCCGACCGGGAGACGACCACCCCGGCGGATTCTTGTTGGGCGAAGTTCGCCACCCATCCGCTCAGTAGCGCGACACCCATCATGGTGGCCGTCGGGTCGAGCTTCGCCGGGGCGAGTGCACCGATGAGGTGATCGAGATAGGCGATGGTGTTCGGTCCCATGTCGGTGGTGGGGATCTCACGTAGCCACGGATGTTTCCGATGTAGCGTTCGAGATTGTTCCGCTACGGCCAGGACGTCGGCGCGCACGTCGCCGGTGAGCGGTGCGAACTCGTATTCGCCTGCGACGCAGTCGGCCATCAGAGCGAGCAGATCGTCCTTCCCGGACACGTACCGGTACAGGGATGCCGCGGAGGTGCCGAGGGCGTCGGCGACGCGGCGCATGGACAGTGCGCGTATACCTTCTCGATCGACGAGGTCGACGCAGGTCTCGGCGATATCGCTGAGCGTGTGCGTGGGGCGTGGTCCGCGCTTCGGTTCGTCGGATCGCAGCCACAGTGAGGTCGACATGACCTCAGCATGCCTCGAGAAGCCAGTTGCGAACAGCGTTTGCAGATGCCTACACTGAATCTGCGAACATTGTTCACAGATGAGGAGATGCGCGTGAACGTCATCGAAACGGAAGGCCTGACCCGCCGCTACGGCGAACGCGCGGTCGTCGACGGCGTAGACCTTCAGGTGCGGGAAGGAGCCGTGCACGCATTGCTCGGACCGAACGGCTCGGGTAAGACCACCACCGTGCGCATGCTGTCGACCCTGTTGCGCCCGACCTCCGGGAAGGCCAGGATCCTCGGATTCGACACCGTCGCCGACGCCATCCGGGTAAGGCAGCGCATCGGCTTGGTCGGCCAGTTCCACTCGGTGGACCCACGGCTTACCGGCGCTGAGAATCTCACGATGTTCGCACGACTCTCCGGAATGCGGGCGCGCGACTCCCGGCGCCACGCCCGCGACCTGCTCGAGCGCTTCGGTCTTGCCGACGCGGCCGATCGGCAGGTTCAGAGCTATTCCGGCGGCATGCGGCGCCGCCTCGACATCCTCGCGGGAACCGTCGTACGCCCCGCAGTGCTGTTTCTCGACGAACCCACCACGGGCGTCGACCCACGCAGCCGCAACGACATATTCGGATACATCCTGGATTTCGTGGCAGAAGGAACCACCGTGGTGCTCACCACCCAGTATCTGGACGAGGCCGAACGCCTCGCCGACGCAATCACGATCCTCGACGGCGGCCGCACCGTCGCCACCGGTACGCCTGCCGAGATCACCGCCGCGGTCGGCGCGGGTCTCGACCTGGTCGTCGCATCTGCCGATCGTGGCCGGGCGGTGAAGGTCCTGAACGAATTCGGTGCACGAGAATTGGGATCGGCTGTGGTGCAGGAACACTCGATCAGGCTGGCTTTCGGTATGGATGGTGAGCCGGAATTGCTCCCGATCCTGCGGCTCCTCGACGCCGACGGAATCGACGTCCACGACATAGGCAGACGCCGCGTGAGCCTCGACGAGGCATTCCTCGCGCTCACGGAAAGGACCCCGGCATCGTGACCATCGATCAGCAGGTGCAGCCCTCAGTAGGCACCGTCGCGGCAGCACGAGTGGTGTTCGGTCGCACCGTCGCCACATACCGGCACTCGCCGGCGCTGCTCGCAGTCTCGCTCGCTGCGCCGCTGGGCATGGTCGTGTTGTTCGGCTACGTCTTCGGCGGCTCGCTGGCGGGAAGTGCCGATCCCGCAGACTATCGCTCGTACCTGATGCCGGGCGTGTTCGTCCTCGTCGCGGCATTGGGTCTCATGGGCACCGCGAGCACTGCCAATGCGGATATGAGCAGCGGCCTCACCGACAGGCTTCGCGCTCTGCCCATTGCGCGGGCCGGGGTGCCGACGGGTCTGGCGCTCGCGGAGACGGTGATCGGTGCTGTCGCGCTCGCCGTGATGATGGGGGTCGGATACCTGGTCGGGTGGCGCATAGACGCCCCTGCCGAGGATATCGTTCTGGCGATTGTGCTGCTGTTCGCGTTCCGGGCGGCGCTCAGTTGGCTCGGCCTCCTCCTCGGTATGGCGATCCGTGACGAGCAGCTGCTCCAGCAGGCGGCGCCGATGATCTTCGGACTCATCATGTTCTCGAACGTGTTCACACCCACGGAGGCAATGCCGTCCGTCGTCCGCGCCGTCGCGGAGTGGAATCCGATCAGCTCGGTGGTGGCCGCACTGCGGGAGTTGTTCGGTTCGGGAACCGCGGTGGCAGCCGACTCGGCGTTGCCGATGCACCATCCTGTCGCTGCTGCGTTCGGATGGATCGCGGTGATCCTCGCGGTGACGGTACCCCTCGCTGTGGGGCGGTACGGCGCGCAGCGTTGAGTGCGAAAAACTCCTTACCGGCGGGTAACCGGACCATCGGCAGACAGCCGGATCGGGCAGGACTACCCTCTATGGCTGTGACCTCACACTATGACGTCGTTGTCCTCGGAGCCGGCCCCGGTGGGTACGTCGCTGCTATCCGCGCGGCACAGCTGGGATTGAGCACCGCCATCATCGAGCAGAAGTATTGGGGTGGTGTCTGCCTCAATGTGGGCTGCATCCCCTCGAAGGCGCTTCTCCGCAATGCCGAATTGGCACATCTCTTCACGAAAGAGGCCAAGACGTTCGGTATCTCGGGAGACGTGTCGTTCGACTTCGGTGCAGCCTTCGACCGCAGCCGCAAGGTGGCAGACGGTCGCACCAAGGGCGTGCACTTCCTCATGAAGAAGAACAAGATCACCGAGTACGACGGTAAGGGCTCGTTCGTCGATGCCAAGACCATCGAGGTGGCGCTCACCAAGGGCGGCACCGAACAGGTGACCTTCGACAACGTCATCATCGCCACGGGTTCGGTCACCAAGCTTCTGCCGGGTACGCAGCTCAGCGACAACGTCGTGACCTACGAGGAGCAGATCCTCACCCGCGACCTCCCCGACTCGATCGTCATCGTCGGTGCCGGCGCTATCGGCATGGAGTTCGGCTACGTCCTGAAGAACTACGGGGTCGACGTCACGATCGTCGAGTTCCTCGACCGGGCGCTGCCCAACGAGGACGCCGACATCTCCAAGGAGATCACCAAGGCCTACAAGAAGCTCGGCGTCACCATCAAGACGGGTGCTGCGGTCCAGAAGATCACCGACAACGGCTCGAACGTCACCGTCGAGATCAAGGACAACAAGACCGGCAACGTCGAGACGATGACCGTCGGCAAGGTGCTGCAGTCCGTCGGTTTCGCTCCGCGCGTCGAGGGCTACGGCCTCGAGAACACCGGTGTCGCGCTCACCGATCGCGGCGCGATCGCGATCGACGAGCGTATGCGCACCAACGTCCCCGGCGTCTACGCCATCGGTGACGTCACCGCCAAGCTGCAACTCGCGCACGTCGCCGAGGCCCAGGCCGTCGTCGCCGCCGAGACCATCGGCAACGCCGAGACCCTCGAACTCGGTGACTACCGCATGATGCCGCGCGCTACGTTCTGCCAGCCGCAGGTCGCGTCGTTCGGTCTGACCGAGGAGCAGGCGAAGGCCGAAGGCTACGACATCAAGGTCGCGACCTTCCCGTTCACCGCCAACGGCAAGGCGCACGGTCTCGGCGATCCGAACGGCTTCGTGAAGCTGATCGCCGACAAGACCCACGGCGAGCTCATCGGTGGCCACCTCATCGGCCCCGACGTCTCCGAGTTGCTGCCCGAGCTGACCCTCGCGCAGAAGTGGGACCTCACGGTCAACGAATTGGCACGAAACGTCCACACGCACCCCACGCTCAGCGAAGCACTGCAGGAGGCCATCCACGGCCTTGCAGGACACATGATCAATTTCTGATCTTCCGCGCGGGTAGACCCCCGCTCGGATGTACCGGCCTCAGCTCGTGGTGACTTGATCGTCGCCGCGGGCTGTTGTCGTTCGGGGCACGTCGGGCGCGGGGCGCAGGACCAGTTCCACGAGACAGTTTCCGTCCTGTGCGTCGGGGAAGACGTCGACCGTGTAGGACGCGCCCAGGATGGTGGCGTAGTTGTCGAGGACTCGCTGGATCAGGCCGCGTTGGATTCCGCGCACCACCTCCGGATTGCTGCGGACGATCTCGGCCAGCGGGCACGTGCAGAGGGTGATGCTGTGCGTGCCGAACGCATTGGTGGCCGTGCGTGTTTCGAAACCCAACTGTTCGAGGGATTCGATGACGAGTGCGCCTGCGTCGGTCGTCGGCTTCGGGGCCAGCCCGAGCATTCCCGCCCAGTCGCCGCCGACCTCGAACGCTGCGCGTTCACGCTCGGCTGCGCTCCCGCCGATACGGGCCGCGAGCAGGGCAACGAGGTCGGTGTACGACGGCTCGCGCACCGCGACGTATCCCGTGCGGGGTCGACCGACCTTCTCGGCCGGCAATGTCTGGGTGCGGACGAGACCCTCGTCGACGAGTCCGGAGAGGTGGAACCGGATCGTCGTTACGTGCAGGTCGAGTGCGTCTGCGAGGAGGTGGGCATCGAGAGGACCAGTGGACTCGCGCAGCAGGTCGAGAACCCGCTCGCGCTGCTTCACTCGCCGTGTCAACTCGCACTCCTGTCGCGCTCCCGGGTGACCTCAGGTGAGGCTCACCTTATTAAGAGGACGAAAATCCTCTATAGTCGTCCCCATGAAGGCTACGACCGATTCGCCGTCCACGGTACGACCAGGTCGAAATCGACTCGGAACTGCGGCTACCCTTGCTCTCGCACTCATCGCCGTGGCGTCGGTCGTGGTTGCGGTGGCGTCGGTGTTCGTTGCCGTCGAGGTGCGTGAGCAGGGCCGCCGGCCGGTCGCTGAGTCGACGTCGAACGCCGCGATCCTCGCCGCACTCCAGTCGCTCGCCGCAGATCGGGGCGCCGGCGCCGCAGGGGTCCCGGCCGGTGAAGCAGTGCCCACCGGCGAGGCCGAACCTGCCGCGGAAGTGGGTGCGCCGGAAGTGCCTGCCCCCGCGGCGGCTGCCCCCGCCGTTACGGCTCCGGCGCCCGGCCCTGCCGCTGCACCCCAGGTCTCGGCTGCCCCGGCGCCCGAACCTGCCGCCGCGGCACCGCAGGTGCCCGCGCCCAGCGCCGAACAGCTCACGGCCACACTGCACTCGGCCGTAGACCCGTCCAATTCGCTCGCGTACCGCCAGTCCCAGGTCGAACGCGGTACCGAGGCCGGAGCGGTGCTCGAACAGATCGGGGCGCGCGCCGGGACGATGCTGCAGGTCGTCCGGCCCCGCGTCATCGACCCGATCGACTTCGACGGAACGAACGCGTCGGGCCGGCTCCAGGTGACCTTCGCAGGCGCACCCGGGCCTGAGACCCCACTGCGTCTGTCCTTCGTATACCTCGACGGGACATGGAAGTTGTCGGCGCGCAGTGTGTGCGATGTGGCGTCGTTCAACGGATTCGCGTGCCCGTCCGGGTACGTGCGGTAGCGGCGCGGTCGCTCGGTGAGAACAGGGCGGTCCACCTCTTGACGACGACTCGGATGGCCAGGTCGACCAGCAGCGCGCAGACGATGATCGCGAGCGTCCATGCAAACAACTTCGGTGTCTGCAGCAGGGTGCGCGTCTGCGCGATGGCCGCGCCGACTCCGTCCGGTGCCGACAGCAGCTCGGCCATCACCGCGACCCGCACCGAACCGGAGGCCACTGCTCCCGTCGTCGCCACGATCGGGGGAAGGATCGACGGCGCGACGATGAACACGAGTCGTCGGGATCGACTCAACTGCAGTCCGGTACCGAGCTCGAGTAGATGCGGGTCGACCGACTGTAACGCCGACGCGGTCGCCGCCGCGATGAGAGGCACCATCACGGTCGCGCAGACGATGATCGTGATCGACGGGTCGCTGCCCATCCACAGCACGAGGCATACGATCAGCACGATCGGGGGGAGACCCTGCAGGATCGCGCGGATCGGTGCGAGCACACCGTCGGCGAACCGCGACACGGTCGCGGCCCAGCCGAACAGGAGGCCGACACAGAGCGCGAGCACGGTCGCAGTACCCGCGCGCAGCAGGGTGATCGCCAGCTCGGTGGGCAGGGAGCCGTCGGAGAGGATCTCCCACAGCGCCTCGAGTGTCTGTGCTGGGCTCGGCATCACGGCGGGGGACTGACCCAGTGACAACCAATGCCAGACGCCCAGAAGGACGGCGACGCACAGCGCGGCGCCGAGCGCGTACTGCGGAGACCGGGTACCTGCAGACGGTGCGTTCACGATCGTCAGTTTCCTCCGTAGAAGCCGTCCGCAGGCATTTCGCCGCCGATGGACTCCGGCACCGTGGTCATCAGCGACTCGTAAAGCAGTTCGGTATCGGTGCGCCCCTCTGCGGCGGGCAGATAGGTCGGCCGCAGATCCGGCAGCACCTGCCCGACCACGTCCACGGGGATCGGGACGATGTCGGCGATCGCGATCGCGCCCCGCTGCGGGTCGGACACGACCTCGATGACCGAGCCGAGCAGGTTCGTCTGCAGGGAGCCGACGAGATCCGGGTATTCGCGAGCCACTTCGCCGCGGAGTACGAATCCGGCGAACGGCAGGGACGACGCGTCGGTCTGTTCCACCCACAGGTCCTGCATGCTCTGCGCTTCGACGATGTTGCCGCCCGCTCCGGCGACAACCGTCGAGAGGTGCTCGGGGAGGATCGCGTACTGCATAGAGCCCGACGTCAATCCGGTGGCGATATCGAGTGGTGTGGGGTGGTATTGCAGAGTGACGTCGGGATTCTCACCGGTATAGGTCATCCCGGCGCTGTCGAGGATCTGCCGGGTCACCAGATCGATGATGTCGTTCTCGAACGGGATGTGGACGGTCTGCCCGCGCAGATCGTCGAGCGTCGTGCCTTCGGGGCCCATCAGGTACACGATGTTGCCGCTCACCGTGCCGACGAGGACGAGGTCGATGCCCTGCGCGCACAGATTCGCGGCGATGTTGATCGGCATGGCAGCGAGGTCATAATTCCCGGCAATGAAGTTGGTGCGCAACTCTTCCGGGGTGCTCGCGGTGCTCGTCGAGGTCTCTTCGACGCCGAGGTCGTCGAGTCCGGTCAACGGCGCAGCCATCGCCACATTGTTCGCGACACCGACGTTCAGGGAGTCGGGCAGACCGGAGCCGGCGCCGCTCGCAGTGGTCTCGGCTCCACACGCCGACGCGTCGTCGTCGGTGCCGCATGCGGTGAGCAGCATCGTGGTGACAGACAGTGCGACGACCAGTGCACGAATTCTCGAGGGGAAATGATGATGGTTCACGGAGATCCTTTGATCGAATTCGACAGGGTGGGTCTGTCCCGCGGCAGCAGGGTGATCGTCGATGATGTGTCCTTACGGCTCCACTCCGGTGAAATCCTGGTCGTACTCGGCAAATCCGGGTTGGGAAAGACCACGGTGCTGCATGCTGCCGCCGGACTACTCGAACCGTCCACGGGCACCGTCACCCGCCGGGCCGAGCGACAGGGAATCCTGTTCCAGGAAGCACGGCTGCTGCCGTGGATGTCGGTGGGGAGGAACGTCCGGCTCGGTGCGCCGGGGCGGAGCGTGTGGTCGTCGGGTCCGTACCCGGAGGTCGATCGTGCGCTCGACGAGGTCGGACTCACGGACGTCGCCCACCTATCGACCTTCCGTCTGTCCGGCGGAATGCAGCGTCGCGCGGCACTGGCCCGGGCGCTGTATGCGCGTCCGTCGGTGGTGTTCGCCGACGAACCGTTCGCGCACCTGGACTCTGCTTCCGCGAAAACCGTGGGGGTCGCGCTCGGACGCGCCGCGGCAGAGGGCGCAGGCATCTTGATGACTGCGCATGAGATCACGGACGTCTTCACCACCATGGGAATTTACCGTACATTATTCCTGTAAATAGGATGAGATGTGAGAGAGGTCGAAAGAACATGAACGACAAGCGCCCAACCGACGACGGACTGCCGCTGGCCGACCGGGATGCCGCACATCTACCCGGCCATTGGCTGCTCGCGCGCCTCGGAAAGCGCGTCCTGCGTCCCGGTGGGAAAGAACTCACGGAACGGATGCTCTCCGATGCGAAGTTGCGCGGCGTCGATGTCGTCGAGTTCGCGCCGGGCCTCGGCCGCACGGCGCAGAACATCCTGGAGTTCGCTCCCAAAAGTTATGTGGGCGTCGAATCCGACGAGAGTGCAGCCGAATTGACCCGCAAGGCCATCAACTCCTCCGGCACGGTCGTCAGCGGCGAGGCGTCGAAGACAGGGCTCGACGATGCGACCGCGGATGTCGTGGTCGGTGAGGCGATGCTCACCATGCAGACCGACAAGCACAAGAGCGAGATCATCGAGGAAGCACTACGCGTGCTGCGACCTGGTGGTCGCTACGCGATCCACGAATTGGCGATCGAGCCCGACGAGGTCGACGACGAGGTCAAGACCGAGATCCGCAAGTCTCTAGCGCGGTCCATCAAGGTCAACGCACGTCCGCTCACCGCGGCCGAATGGACGACGCTTCTCACCGACGCCGGATTCGAGGTCGAGACCGTGGGCTTCGCACCCATGGCACTGCTCGAACCCCAGCGCATCCTCGCCGACGAAGGGCTCGTCGGTACAGTCAAATTCGTGGGCAACGTACTACGGGACTCCGACGCGCGAGCGCGTGTGCTGCAGATGCGGTCCACCTTCACGAAATACAAGAAACACCTCGTCGCGATCGAGATCATCGCGAAGAAGAAGGCGGCATGATGACCGAAACAACCGACTCCGACGGCACGATGACCGTGATCGAAGGACTCACCCATCTCGACGTCAAGGACGGCGACGCCCCACGCCTCGAAAAGCTTGTGTCGCGGCCGGGTGCCACGGTGATCCGAATGAGTTTCGCTGCGGGGCAGATCTTGAAGGACCACCGCGCGCCCGCGCCGATTCTCGTGCAGGCAACCAGTGGAGACGTGTCGTTCAGCACCGCCGACGAGACGGTCTCGCTCGTCCCGGGTACCGCGGTGCATGTCGACGAGGGCATCATGCACAAACTCGTCGCAAACACCGACTCCGTCGTGATGCTGACGATCCTGCGCTGACTCGGCGCATCGCAAGTGGGGGTCAGCGGCGGCCCGGACCGGATTCGACTATGCGGGCCGCGATCACTGAAACAGGTGTGTTCGTCTCCTGTGACAGCTGAACCATCATCTGGAAGGCCTGTTCGGCCCCCACAGCGAACCGCTCCATGAGCATGCCCTTGGCCTGGCCGATCAGGTCGCGGCTGGCAAGCGCGGACTTGAACTGCAGTTCCTTGCGGGAGGAGAGGACCGCGATGGCCGCATGCGCAGCGAGAACCCCGCCGACGTGCATCGACTCGGCATCGAATGCCCCGGATTCGGACGCGAACAGGTTGAGGGCGCCGGACTCAGCACCGTGGGTGAACAGGCGAAACGACAACATACTGAGTATGCCCGCCTCGACCGCGGCTGCAGAGAACTGCGGCCATCGTGGTTCCGATCGCAGATCGGCGGTGTGTGTCATCTCCGCATCCAGTGCGGCATCGACGCACGGGCCCTCCTGGAGTTCTGCCTGAATCTTGTCCACCCGCCTCGTCAGTTCGGAGGTGGCGGCGTGGGTCTCGAACTCGGACGGTCCGGTGACCATGAGAACCCCGGCAGAATCCGCACCCGGAATCAGTGCGATTGCGGTCGTGGTGAGGCGATCGAGCGACGACTCCAGATCGGTAGCGTCTGTCATCGAACGAGCAAGATCAGCCATGATCCCGCTCAATCGTTCGTCCTGATCCGACATCGTCCGGCACCTTTCTTCGCCTACCTGGTCGACGATAGTCCGCTCGCTCCACCGCGGTCGACATCTGGCTCGAACCGCGGCGAAACGGCCTGCTTCGGGTCGTGCGACCGGCATACGAACCGACGCTGCGTGACCGTCAGCTCGTTGTGTAGGCCAACCAACCGCCGAATTCGGTGATGTCGAGTCCATCTGCGGATGCGTCGTGGGTGCAACCGAACCCGACGACCCACCGCCCGTCCGAGAGTTCGACGCTCGTGAGGGTCATCGGTGCCGGCAGGGTCGAGAGGAACCTGCCGAGCCCGGCCTCGGACACTCGGAACAGCTCACCGGCGATCGCGGCGCCCTCACCGCCACCGTGTCGCACCAGGCCGGGTTTCGGCGGGGCGGTGTTCAGCGCCATCAACCGGTACGCGTCCGACGTGTGCACCCGTCCGGAGAAACGGGCACCGATGGCCTCCAACTGGAAGTGCAACGGCTGACCCCGCAGGTGAGCCCCGAATACCGCCATCTCGACGCCCGCATCGACGAACTGCGGTGCCTCCACGCCGGTGAGGCGCGCCGCGATGTCGATCGCCACCTGATCGTCGAACCCCGGCACCACCACCATCACCCCGAACGGATGTCCTTCGGATGTGACGGCGCCGGGTACCGCAACCGCAGCCATGTCGAGCAGGTTGCAGAAGTTGGTGTACGTACCCATCCGGCGATTGATGACCACAGGCTCACTTTGCACCGCAGCGATCGTCGGATGCTCGGTGGTGGTCGGGAGCAGCAGGCCGTCGAAGCCGTCCAGCAACACGCTCGCGTACGCCCGTGTATGGACCAGGGAGTCGAGGTCGGTCACCAGTTCGTGCGCCGCCGGTTTCTGCGCCGATGCGACGATCGCGGCGACCGTGGGGTCCGCACCGACCCGTGCCGTCTCGAGGAACTTGCCCACGGCCGCATAGCGTTCGGCGACCAGGGCTCCGTCATAGAGCAAAGTTGCCGCATCGAGCAGCGGAGAGATGTCCACTTCGGTGACCTCGATGCCCGAGCGGCGAGCGTCGGCGACGGTCGCATCGAACGCGTCGCGGTACTCGGCGCACAGTGCGATGAGATCCTCCGGTCGCGGCACGGCGAGCCGGATCTGTGCGGGAGCGGCGAGCCGTACGTCGGTCGGCCATGCGCGGCTGCGCGGATCGCGTTCGTCCGGTGCCGCCATCACCGCAGCCGCCTTCGTCGCGAGGTCGAGAGACTCTGCGAGTACGGTGAGGCAGTCGTAGTCGACGCACGCGGGCACCACACCGTGCGTCGGAATCACTCCCAGCGTGGCCTTGATGCCGACGATGCCGTGCAGGGCAGCAGGCACTCGCCCCGAACCCGCGGTGTCGGTGCCGATCCCGATGTCGGCGATGCCCAGGGCCACAGCAGCTGCTGAACCCGAGCTGGACCCACCGGAAATACGCTCGGGATCCCATGCACATCGCACCGCACCGTACGGGCTGCGGGTGCCCACGAGGCCCGTTGCGAACTGGTCGAGATTGGTCTTTCCGAGAATCACCGCGCCCGCATCGATCAGACGGGTGACACCCGAAGCCGTGGTCGTCGGTATGTACGCGAATTCGGGGCACCCGGCAGTGGTCGGCAGGCCGGCAACATCGACGTTGTCCTTGACCGCGACCACAAAGCCTGCGAGGGGAAGTGACCGGCCGGCCGCGACACGTGCGTCGACGGCAGCGGCGTCGGCGAGGATGTCGTCCGCATCGCGCAGCGTGATCCACACCTCGGGACGGTCGACCTCCGCGATGCGGCTGAGAGCGCGTCGCGCGCGCTCAGTCGCGGTTTCGGTGGACGTGGCGAAATCGGTTGTCATGCTTCGGGTCCGATCACGAGAAGGGGGGTGCCCGGCGCGACTCTTGCGCCCGGTGTGACGAGCACCTTCAGGACTGTTCCGGTCCGTCCGGTGGGGACCGGCATTTCGAGTTTCATGGCTTCGAGGATCACGGCGGTGGTGTCGACGTCGACGGACTCTCCTTCGGCGACCTCGACACGCCACACGTTGCCCACGAGTGACGCTTCGACGACGGTGGAGCCGTCAGGCATCCCGGCAAGCGGGTCGGCCGTGGTGGAGACCTCGATGGGTGAGGTCTCGGCGCGGTCGAATTCGCCGGAGTCGTGCCACGCTTTCTTCTCGAGCTCGAAGGCGGCGGACTGCTTCGCATCGAACTCGGCGATGGAGCCGGCGTTGTTCTCCAGGAACCGGAGATGGTCGGCGAGGACGAACGTTCCCTCCGAGATGTCGGCGTCGAACCGCCCGGCCTTCGACGCGGCCCGGTACTCGAGCAACTGCTCCGGAGAGACGGGCTCCCAGACGATACGGTCGAAGAACCGGAACAGCCACGGCTTGCCGTCCTCGAACGGCCCCGACTGCCGGTAGCCGGACCAGATCGGCACGGTACGGCCGACGAGCTGGTAACCGCCGGGAGACTCCATCCCGTAGACGCACAGGTACTTTCCGCCGATGCCCACGGCGTCCGACGGTGTCCACGTCCGAGCCGGGTTGTACTTGGTGGTCACGAGCCGATGCCGCGGATCGAGCGGGACTGCCAGGGGAGCACCGAGATACACGTCTCCGAGACCCAGAACGAGATATTCGGCGTCGAACACGGTGTCGCGGACTTCGTCCACGGAGTCGAGACCGTTGATGCGGCGGATGAACTCGATGTTGGAGGGGAGCCAGGGAGCGTCGTCGCGCACGCCGCTGCGGTACCGCGACAACGCCTCGGAGATCGACGGGTCGTCGAACGAGAGTGGTAGCCGGACCGTGCGGCTGGGTACTACGAGATCGTGGGTCGCCGGCAGCTCGGTTTCGAGATCCTGTAGCACGCCGAGCAATCGGAACTGGGGGAGGACATCGGGGTCGAAGTGGATATGCAGCGACCGCACACCGGGGGTGACGTCGATGATGCCGGGGATCTGCGTCGCGGCCAGTGCTTCGGACAATGCGTGGACGCGCATCCGCAGGCCGAGGTCCAGGGTCATCTCGCCGTATTCGACGAGGATGTTGTCGTCGCCGCCGCGAAGGTACGCGACCTCGGGTCGGTCGAGCATCGAGTCGAAACCGCCGAGGCGTCCGGCGTCGAGTGTGGTGCTCGGCACGATCGGCGGTACGTCGAGCGATCGGTGCGCACCGTGGCGGAGGGCGGCTGCGTCCTCGTCCGTCACCGGCACGAACCGGACGGAGTCGCCGGGGCGGATCTGACCGAGTTTCCACCGATGTCCCGACACCACGGTCAGCGGGCACGCGAAACCACCGAGACTCGGGCCGTCGGGACCGAGCAGGATCGGCGTATCACCCGAGACATTGAGTGACCCGACACTGTACGGATTGTCGTGCAGATTCGACGGGTGGAGTCCGGCGTCGCCTCCGTCGGTGCGTGACCACGTCGGTTTGGGGCCGTCCAGGCGGATTCCCGTCCGGTTGGCGTGGGTCTGGACGGTCCATGTCGTGTCGTAGAACTGCGCCATGTCCTCTCGGGTGAAGTACGCGGGCGCGGGCTGGGGGCCTTCGGTGACCGCGAGATGCCAGGTGTGACCGAATTCGGGTCGTCGATCGTCGGGCACGGGCGCTGGATCGGTGACGACGGTGGTGTCCGCGAGTCCGAGGACATCGCCGGTGGCGACCTCCGCGCCGGTCGGTCCACCGAAACCACCGAGTGTGAAGGTGGAGGCGCTGCCGTGGAAGAGCGGCACGTCGAGACCTCCGCGCACCGCCACATAGGTGCGCAGGCCCGCATCGACCGGAGTTCCGACGTCGAGCACAGCACCAGCGGAGACCTCGATCGGTTCCCACATGGGTATCCGCGCACCGTCGAGCGTGACGTCGGCCGGTGCTCCGGTAACACACACGATGGTGTTGTCCGAGAAGGTCAGTCGCGGTCCCTGGAGCGTGCATTCGAATCCCGGGGCACCTTCGGCATTGCCCACCGCGATGTTCGCAGCGCGAAACGACAGGTCGTCCATCGGCCCGGACGGGGGAATCCCGACCTCCCACAACCCCGTTCGTCCCGGAAAGTCCTGAACGGTGGTCATGGTGCCTGCGCGCAGCACATCGATCCGGCGTCCGATGCCGGAGACACCGGCGAGTGTTGCCGTGGTGTGCTCGGCGCGCAGGAGCGATTCGTCGGAGCAGATCTGCTGCAGCAGAGAAAGGTTCGTCTGCACGCCGTACACGCTGGTGTCGTCGAGGGCTTCGGCCAGTCCGGCGAACGCGGTGCGGCGCGATTCGCCGCGTACGATCACCTTCGCGATCATCGGATCGTAGTACGAGCTGACCTCGGTGCCGGTATCGACCCAGGTCTCGACGCGGGTGTGCGCGGGGAACTCGACGTGCGTGAGCAAGCCGGAACTGGGCCGGTAGTCCCGTCCTGGGTCTTCTGCATACACGCGGGCCTCCACGGCGTGTCCCGTGATCTCGGGCCCCGAATCCGGAATCGCGTCGAGCAACGTCGTCTCGCCACCGGCGAGCCGTAGCATCCACTCGACGAGATCCACGCCGGTCACCTCTTCGGTGACCGGATGTTCCACCTGTAGACGGGTGTTCATCTCGAGGAACGACACCTCGTCGCGCGCGGTGTCGTACACGAACTCGACCGTGCCCGCGGAACGATACTGCACCGATGACGCAAGCGCCCGCGACGATGTGAGCATCTGCTCGACGAGTTCGTCGGGCAGATTCGGTGCGGGTGCTTCTTCGACCACCTTCTGGTTGCGTCGCTGCAGTGAGCAGTCGCGCGTGCCGAGACTGACCGTGCGGCCCAGGCCATCGCCGAAGACCTGCACCTCGACGTGGCGGGCGTGCACGATGAACCGCTCGAGGAAGACTCCCGAGGACGAGAAGTTCGCCGACGCCAGTCGCAGCACACGGTCGTATGCCTCGCGTAGGTCGTCGGGGTGGTGACAGGCCTGCATTCCGATACCGCCGCCGCCCCCGACGGCCTTGAGCATCACCGGATACCCGATATCGTCGGCCGCGGCGAGCGCGTCCTCGAGGGAGGTGAGGAGTCCGCTTCCGGCGACCAGGGGAACTCCCACCGCGCGTGCGGCTTCGCGCGCTGTGTGTTTGTCGCCGAACACGCTCAGCTGGTGGGCAGTCGGGCCGACGAAGACGATGCCTGCGGCTTCGCATGCAGCGGCGAACTCGGCGTTTTCGGAGAGGAAGCCGTAGCCGGGATGGATCGCGCCGGCACCGGAGGTGAGTGCCGCCTCGATCACGCGGTCGGCACGCAGGTAGGATTCCGCGGCAGGCGCGGGACCGAGACGTACTGCCATATCGGCCGATTCGACGTGTGCGGCGGATGCGTCGGCATCCGAGTAGACCGCCACCGTCTTCAGCCCGATCAGGTGCGCGGTGCGCATGATGCGGCACGCGATTTCACCGCGATTCGCGACCAGAAGGGTATCGAATCCGAATGCCACGGCGTGCTCCTTCGAAGTTGGCGGGCGAACAGGATTCACATCGAGAAATGCAGAAGTGGTTGTGCCACCTCTGTATCCGCCGCTGTGGACACTGCTGTATACGCTATGAGCCCGGTGTTTCGTCCCGGTTTCCTGCGGTAAAGCGTCGGTTAGGAAGAGCTGTCACCGCTGATGCCGGGTGGAGCGCACGATGCGGGAAGAGCCCGCACGTCAGGAGAAAGAAGCGTTACTCGCCGCCGAAATCGCGATCGAGTCGAAGCACACCGATGGTGGTGGCGAGACCGTCGTACTGGGTGACAAGGAGGCAGAATTCGATCATGCGCCGGTCGTCGAAGAACTCCGCGAGCGCCGACCACGTCTCATCGGTGAGGTTTCGAGTGCCGACCAATTCGTCCACGGCCGTCAGGACGGCACGCTGCCGTCGGCTCAGGCTCTCTGCGGACGGCCCGGTGACGATCCGTTCGCGCAACTCGTCGGTGATTCCGGCTCGCGCGCCGAGACGCGTGTGATGGTCGAATTCGTAGTCGCAGGCGCGCAAGTGGGCCACACGCAAGATGACCATCTCCGCTTCGAAGCGCGTCAGCTTGCCGAACGGCATCAGCATGCCCGAATAGTGCAGCCAGCCGCGGAACAGCCGGCCCGATCGGCCCAGAGTGCTGAACAGATGAGCGTCGGGCGTGCCGGCGGCGCGGGACAGTGCTTTCCACGCAACCCAGTTGATCGGGCCGAGTTCCTTGAGCCGTCCGGGCTGGATTCGTGGCGTCACGGTCGTAGTGTGCACGAACGTCGCGCATCAGTCACGTGCGACACGTGCTCGTCAGTCCCGCAGTGCTTGCGCGAAGCGTGCCATCGCGCGTGCCTCCTCGGCCCGTCGGATCACGACGGTCCGGGAGGTATCGATGTGTCCGAGCAGGACCCGGTGAGCGTCGTCCATTTTCCCGTCGAGAAGCAGTTCGGCCACTTCGATGTGTTCATCGATGGTCGCGGTCATGCGGTCCGGAGTCAGGTAATCGAACATTCGCACCGGCCGGACCTTGCCGTTCACCGTAGCGAGGGCGTCACACAACGCGCGGTTTCCGGATGACGCGAGCACTGCCAGGTGATACCGCTCGTCGAGGGTCACAAAACCGGCATCGGGCGCGGGCGGGTCGGCACGCAGCGTGTACCAGAGGTCCAGTTCCGGGCCGAGGACGGCCGGGTCGTGGCGGATCGTCGGATTGTCGAGTGCCCGGCGAATTCCGTGAAGCTCGAGGGTGATGCGCAATTCGTACAGGTCGGCGAGGTCGTCGAAGCGCGGGCGGTACGGAAACAAGCCACCGGTGCGGCGTTCGACGAGTCCGTCGGAGACCAACCTGGCCAACGCCTCCCGTACCGGTGTCCGCGATACCTCGTAGCGATCCGCGAGTTTCTCCTCGCCGAGTCGTTCGTCCGCCGCCAAGGTGCCGGACATCAGGTCGTCACGCAACGCTCGATATACCCGATCCCGGTGAGTTGCGGTCGTCATCAGATCGCCATCGCTTCACGCACAGTGCGTGCGGCCTCGGTGCCACCGGCGCCGGTGGAGGTGACGCGGCCGGACTCGACGACGTAGTAGCGCAGTGCGTTGTCGAGCGCGAATCCGATGTGCTGTTCGACGAGTAACACGCCGAGGTCGCCCGAGCGGCTCAGTTCGACGATGGTGTTCTCGATCTCCGCGACGACGGACGGCTGGATGCCCTCGGTGGGTTCATCGAGAATGAGCATGCGCGGCTCGGTGATGAGAGCTCGGGCGATGGCGAGTTGTTGTCGCTGGCCACCGGACAACAGACCTGCGCGCCGGTCGAGAAGCGGGACGAGAGCGGGGAAGAGATCGAGCATATTCGCGATCAGGTTCCTGCCGTTCCTGCGTCCGTCGGCGACGACCTGCAGGTTCTCGGAACAGGTGAGTTGACCGAACGACTGCTGACCCTGCGGCACGTACGCGAGTCCGCGTGCGACACGAGCGGCGGGACGCAGTCCGGTGATGTCCTCGCCGTCGAACAGGATCTTTCCTCGTGTGACGGGCAGCAACCCGACCGCGGCACGCAACAGTGTGGTCTTGCCTGCGCCGTTGTGTCCCATCACGGCGACGACGCCGTCCTGAGGCACGTCGAGGGAGACACCGTGGATGATCTCGGTGCGCCCGTATGCGACACGTACGTCGACGAGTTCGAGCATCTCACGCCTCCTGTACTGCAGGGGTGGTCCCGAGGTAGACCTCCTGGACCTGCGGGTTGTTCTGTACTTCCTCGACGGTGCCGTCGGCGATGACCTTGCCGCGGGCGAGCACCGTCACCGATGTCGCGAACGCGCGCATGAAGTCCATGTCGTGTTCGACGACGACCACGGTGCGCTGCGCGCCGATTCGGCGGAGCAAGTGCCCGGTCTCTTCGCGTTCCTCGCTGCTCATGCCTGCGACGGGCTCGTCGAGGAGCATGACGTCGGCGTTCTGCACGAGCAGCATCCCGATCTCGAGCCACTGCTTCTGGCCGTGGGCGAGGATCCCTGCGGGTGTGTCGCGGTGTGCGGTGAGGCCGATCGTCTCGAGGGCATGTTCGATCTCGGGCAGGACCTCCTTGCGTCGGCGGAGCAGTTGCCACGGTGAGCGGCCGGCTCCGGCGGCGATGTCGAGATTCTGCAGGACCGACAGTTCCTCGAACACCGACGCGGTCTGGAAGGTGCGGCCCACGCCGAGGCGCGCGATCTTGTGAGTCTTTCGGCCGAGCAGTTCGACGCCGGATCTGGTGACGGACCCGGTTGCGGGGACGAGCCCGGTGACAGCGTCGACAAGTGTCGTCTTACCTGCGCCGTTGGGGCCGATGAGGAACCGCAGGTCGCCCTGGAACAGGGTGAGATCGACGCCGTCGACAGCGGTGAAGCCATCGAATGTGACTCGTAGGTCGGAGATTTCGAGATACTCGGCGGACATACCTGCGTTGCCGCCGTATTCGGGTGCGCTCATCGGGCCGGCTCCAATTCGGGTTCGGACGAGGACGTCGTCGGGTCCTCGGTGGAATTCGCCTTCGTGCGACGTCGGCGAAGCTTGGCGAGCCCGGCGATTCCGGCGGGGAAGAAGCCGATGACGACGATGAACAACAGGGCCTGTGCGTACGTCCATGCCGACGGGAAACTCTCGGACAGGGCGGTCTGGGCCCATGCGACACCGATCGCACCGAGAACGGGGCCGAGCAGGGTGGTGCGACCGCCGATGGCGACACCGATGAGGAACGCGATCGAGGGGACGATCCCGATGTCGGCGGGGGAGATGATGCCGACGATGGGCACGAACATCGCGCCTGCGATGCCGGCGAAGAACGCAGCGACCGTGTAGGCCACCACCTTGATGTTGGCGGGGTCGTACCCGAGGAACCGGACGCGTTCCTCCTGGTCGCGGACTGCGACAAGCAGTTCGCCGTAGCGGGACTGCATGAGTTGGCGGGTCGCGGCGACGACGAGAAGCAGGATCGCGGCGACGATGAAGAACAGCATCCGTTTGTTGGCGGGATCGGCCAGGTCGAACCCGAAGAAGCTCCGGAATCGGTTGAGACCGTTGGAACCTCCGGTGGACTGCTGCCCGATGAGCAGGATGGCGAAGGCTGCGGCGAGGGCCTGTGACAGGATCGCGAAGTAGGCGCCCTTGACGCGACGTTTGAAGACGCCGAGGCCAAGCACAAGTGCGACGAGGGCCGGCAGCAACGCGATCGCGAGGATGGTCACCAGGGGCGAGGAGAACGGAACCCAGTATGCGGGTAGTTCGCGGATGCCTGCGATCTGCATGAAATCGGGGACGGTGTCGCCGCGGAGTTCGGCGTCGGCCACCTTCAGATGCATCGCCATGATGTAGGCGCCGAGGCCGAAGAACACGCCCTGGCCGAGGGTGAGCATGCCGCCGCGGCCCCACGCGAGTCCGATGCCCACCGCGACGATCGCGAAGCACAGGAACTTGCCGAGTAGTCCCAGGCGGAAGTCGGACAGTACTGCGGGCGCCACGGCGAAGAGGATCACTGCGGCGAGGGTGAATCCCGCGGCTGTGCGCAACGGGCCGGGTCGGGTGAGGTCGCGGGGGTGGAAGGTCATCGACATCAGACCAAACTCCTTGTCTTGACCGCGAACAGGCCCTGCGGACGGACCTGGAGGAAGATCACGATGAGCACGAACACGATCACCTTCGCGATCGAGGCGGTGGTCGAGTATTCGATGAACGAGTTGAGCAGGCCCAGGGCGATCGCGGCGATGACGGCACCTTCGATGCGGCCGAGACCGCCGATGACAACGACGAGGAAAGCGTCGATGAGATAGGCAGACCCGATCGTCGGGCTCGTCGATCCGATGAGCGTCAGTGCGACTCCGGCGAGGCCTGCAAGTCCGGAGCCGATGAAGAAGGTGGTCAGGTCGGTGCGGCGCGACGAGATTCCGACGGTCTCCGCGAGGTCGCGGTTCTGCACGACCGCGCGAATCCTTCGTCCCATCGGGGTGTACTTCATCGCGGTGATCAAGGCGACCACACACACTGTGGCGAGAACGAGGATGAACAGGCGAGTCTTGGGAACAACCGCACCGAGGATCTCGACACCACCGGAAAGCCAGTTCGGTGCAGCGACGTTGACGGCCGGAGCGCCGAAGATATCGCGGGCGAGTTGCTGGAGGAGCAGACCGACGCCGAAGGTGACGAGCAGCGTGTCCAGAGGCCGGTGATACATCCGCCTGATGAGGGTGACTTCGAGGAGGACGCCGAGTGCACCGCCGACGAGGAAACCGACGAGGAGAGACACGAACAGAGAGACGCCGGCGGACGAGATCACCTGTTGCACCACGAACGCGGTGTAGCTACCGGCCATGATGAATTCGCCGTGGGCCATGTTGATGACACCCATCTGACCGAAGGTCAGCGACAGCCCCAGTGCTGCCAGCAACAGGATCGAACCGATACTCAATCCTGTGAACAACTGTCCTGCAACAATATCCATATCGGTACTCCTCGTCGACGGTGGTGCCGGTCAGTTCCCGGAAAGGGATGCGGCCCAGTCGTAGGTCTCGAGGTACGGGTCGGGGTCGACCGGTCCGTCGGATTCCCAGATCGTGTAGATCAAGCCGTCGCCGCGGATCTCACCGATACGGGCGGTCTTGGTGATGTGGTGGTTGTCGCCGTCGATCGTCACGGTGCCTTCGGGTGCCTCGTAGCTCACCCCGTCGGCCGCTTCCTGGATCGCTGCGACATCGAACGATCCGGCCTTCTCGACGGTGTTCTTCCACAGGAACACCGAGGTGTAGGCGGCTTCCATGGGGTCGGACGTCGGTTTCGCCTCACCGTATTTCGCCTTGTACGCCTCGACGAACGAGGTGTTCTCGGGCGTGTCGACGGTCTGGTAGTAGTTCCACGCGGTGAGCTGGCCTTCGATGTTCTGCGCCCCGATACCCACGACCTCTTCCTCGGCGATCGAGACCGACACGACGGGCATGTCGGCAGCCTTCAGGCCGGCGTTCGTGTACTCGCGGAAGAACGCGACGTTGGAATCGCCGTTGAGAGTGTTGAACACCGCGTCGGCGTCGGCGGTGCGGACCTTGTTGACGATGGTGGAGAAGTCGGTCGAGCCGAGAGGGGTGTAGTCCTCGCCCTTGATCTCGATGCCGTTCGCATCGGCGTAGGCGCGGATGATCCGGTTGGCCGTCTGCGGGAAGACGTAGTCGCTACCCACCAGATACAGGGACTTCACGCCCTGCTCCTTCAAGTAGTCGAGTGCAGGGACGATCTGCTGGTTGGTTGTCGCCCCGGTGTAGAAGATGTTCGACGACGACTCGAGCCCCTCGTACTGGACGGGGTAGTACAGCAACGAGTTCCGGTCTTCGAACACCGGCAGCATCGCTTTGCGGCTCGACGACGTCCAGCCGCCGAACACTGCCGCGACGCAGTCGGAGCTGATGAGCTTCTCCGCTTTCTCGGCGAACACGGTGGGCTCGGACGCGCCGTCTTCGGCAACGATCTGGATCTGCTTGCCGAGCACACCGCCGTCGGCGTTGATCTGCTCTACTGCCAGCGCAATCGAGTCGCGCACGGTGACCTCGGAGATCGCCATGGTTCCGGACAGTGAGTTCAAGGAACCGACCTTGATGCTGGCACCGGAGGTGTCGACGCACGATGGCCCGTCGGAGGCGGATGCACCCGCTGTGGAGGTGTCCGCCGCCTTGCTTCCGCACGCGGTGAGGACGAGGCCGACGGCGACCAGGGCGGCGGCGCTCATGGCGGACTTGGATCGGGCAACTGTCATGGGGGTGTCCTTCGTGGAAGGGGACCGGGGCGGCGTATACAGCGCTGTATCCGTGGGTCCATACCCTAGGTGGGTGTTGTTGCGCCGGAGTGTCTTCCAGTGACCGTTCCGTGAAGTTGATGACACCGGTGTTACGACGTGCTCACATTGCCCCCGCGCGCTGACCGGCTTCCCGAGATTGCAATGTGCCTACTGTGGGAGGCCGACCTGCGCGCGGGAGGGGGCTACGCGGGGTCGAGGACGGACCCCATGACCCGCTCGACCGCGATTTCGATGACGATGCGTCGGGGGTTGGGCCGGGGCTCGCGGTAGCGGGCTGCGTACAGCCGCTCGCCCTCGGCGACGGAGTCGCTGTCGCGGGCGACGCGTGCCCGACCTTCCATCGTCAGCCACCGCCCGCCGTGGACGTGGCTGACGGACGCGTATCCACCTCGTTCGACGTTGAGCGCCTTCTGTGATCCTTCGAAGGTGATGACCCGGGCGAGGCCGGTCGCGGGATCCCATGTGAATCCGACGGCGACGACGTGGGGCGTTCCGTCCTTGCGCAACGTAGTGAGGGTTGCGAGGTGGTATTCGGACAGGAACTCGAGGGCTTTGTCGCCCAGCGCATCGGGGGTGCGTGACATGTGGGTAGAGAATACTCAGCGCACGAGGTATGGCGAGACGGAGCTGCGGTGTTCGTTGATGTCGATGTCCTTACCGAGGGGCGGGAAGGCACGTTGCGGACAGTTCATCCGCTCGCACACGCGGCAGCCTGAACCGATCGGAGTGCCGGGGTTCGATTCGTCGAGGTCGAGGCCTTCCGCGTAGACGAGCCGGTGTGCATGGCGTAGTTCGCAGCCGAGGCCGATCGCGAAGGTTTTCGACGGCTGCCCGAAGCGCGCGGCGCGGCGTTCGACGGTGCGTGCGACCCACAGGTAGCGGCGACCGTCGGGCATCTGCGCGATCTGCGTCATGATCTTGCCCGGGTACGCGAAGGTTTCGTACACGTTCCACAACGGGCAGGTACCACCGCTCGTCGAGAAGTGGAACCCGGTGGCGGATTGCCGCTTGGACATGTTGCCTGCCCTGTCGACGCGGACGAACGAGAACGGCACACCGCGCAGCTTCGGGCGCTGCAGGGTCGAGAGGCGGTGCGCGACCGTTTCGTAACTCTGTCCATAGAACGCCGAGAGGCGTTCGATGTCGTAGCGGAAGTCCTCGGCGATCTCGTGGAACTGGGAGTAGGGGAGGATCAGTGCTGCTGCGAAGTAGTTGGCGAGTCCGAGCCGTGCGAGGGTGCGCGACGGGTCGCTGGTGAAGCCTCCGTCGTCGACGAGCTTGTCGATGAGATCGCCGCACTCGAGGTAGGCGAGTTCGGTCGAGAGCTTGAACACCTGCTGTCCTCCCGACAGCTGCGGTGCGATCTCGAGGACCCGGGTCTCGGGGTCGTAGCGGTGCAGCACGTTCTCGCCGAGATCGATTCGTTTGACGACCTGTACGTCGTGGAGTGCAGCCATGCGTTTGGCGATCTCGCCGCCGACATCACCTCGATGGAATCGGATCCTGTTGGCGAGCTCCTCGGCGGCGGTGTCGAGTTCGTGGAGGTAATTCTGTCGCTGATAGAAGTAGTCGCGGACTTCTTCATGCGGCATCGTGATCGCACCGCTTCCGCTGCCATCGCTGTAGCGGTCCTCTGTCGCGGCGGCGAGCTGCGCGGTGGTGTTGCGGAATCGGCGGTGCATGTTGACCATCGCGCGTGCCAGACCGGGATGCGCGGTGACCATCTCGGCGATCTCCTGCGCGTCGGCGTCGATTCCCATTTCCTGGTCGAGCGCGACCTCACGCATCTCGGCGATCAAGCGGGTATCGTCCTGCGACGAGAAGAACGTCGTGTCGACGCCGAACACTTCGCTGATCCGCAGCAGCACCGGCACGGTCAGGGGCCGGACATCGTGTTCGATCTGGTTGAGATAGCTCGCAGAGATCTCGAGTGTCTTGGCGAGTGCGGCTTGGCTGAGTCCACGCTCGGTCCGTAGCTGGCGCAAGCGGGCGCCGACGTAGGTCTTGGCCATTCGCCCAGCGTAAGACGGTTCTACCAGCTTTGCAACGTAGGGTTCGCAACACGGCTAAGGAACAGGTGCGTGCTCGCTCTCCAGGCCGAGCCACGAGCCCGGCGCGAATGCTTCGAAATGGATCGCTGCCGGCGACAGCCCTGCGCCGATCAGTTCACGACGGATCGACCGCATGAATTCGATCGGTCCGCACACATACGTCTGCGCGTTCGAAGGTAACGGGACGCGGGTGAGCGGGTTCCTTCCATCCTCGTGCTCCCCGTCGAAATCGGTATAGCGCAGGAACAGCTGCGAGTTGGGTAGTGACTTCGCCACCGCGCTGAACTCGATGCGCCGTACGTGTTCGTATGCGGACCTCTCCACGTGGATGATGGTCACCTCGCGGCCGGGGTTGTACGTGGCCAGATACTGGAGTGTCGCGAGGGTGTTGGTGACGCCGATTCCGGCAGACACCAGGAGCAACGGGCGGTTGTCGTCGTTGTCGACGACGACTCCGCCGAACGGCTGTGAAATGGTGAGCTGGTCTCCTTCCTCCACCTGGTCCACGAGAATCGGTGACACCAGCCCGCCCGGCACCCGTTTGATGGACAGGGCCCACTCACCCGTTTGGCGACCATGCGTCACCGTGTACTGGCGGATCTGTTCTGTCCCGTCCGCGAAGCGGATGCGGACAGAGGTGTACTGGCCGGGGCGATGAATGCGGAACGGTTTGCCATCGAGGGGGCGCAGGAACAGGGTTGCGGAGTGCTGGCCGTCGTACTCGCGCGCGGCTACCAGTGCTTGCCTCCACACCTGGCCCGCGGCCACACCCGCATTCCGGTACAGCTGTGACTCCTGTTCGGCCAGGGAATTGGCCATCAGGGAGTACACCTCGTTCCAGGCCGCTGCGACCTGGGGAGTGACGGCGTCGCCGAGGACCTCCACGATCGCAGCGAACAGGTGGGTGCGCACGACCTCGTAGAGATCGGATGTCACGCCCAGCGACGCATGCTTGGCGGCGATTCGGCTCATGATCGCGTCGATATCGTCGGGCTCCTGCGTCACGAGCAGCGTTGCGAACGAGGCAACGGAGCTTGCGAGTGCCTGCTGTTGCGAGCGATCGGCTTGATTCGCGCTGTTGAACAGGTTGGTGCGCAGCGAGGGGGCTGCGGCAAACAGCTTCTCGTAGAAGACCTCGGAGATCACGCCGATGCTTGCCCCGACCACGGGCAGGGTCATCTCGACGATCGGACGTGACGTGGCTGAAAGGATGACTGCTCCTCGGTTGTGCGGATGTCAACCGAAGCAGGAGGCGCGCAGCACTCTGCGCGACCGGCCCCGATCCGGTCGTGCGCCACATAGTACGACCGAGCAGGGTGCTTTCAAGGTCATTTACAGGGCGTGTGCGGGCCTGGAAATTCTGTGAAGAAGGACACATCGGGGAACCGCCGGCGGGTCTCTGTGAGGTGGCGGGCGTGGCGGGGAGATGTGCGGCGGACGGCGGCAAGGCGGGAGCAAAAGTCGAGGTCAGTGCTACTGGTGGGTAACTTTCATGTCCTGCGACGCAGTTGTTGGTCTCACCATTGATTAGCAATCTTTGCAAAGCGGCAGGCGAAAATTGCCGAGATTGGCATTAGCAACAGGTAGCGGGGTGTTTTCTGGTGTGTCATTGTCTTCATGTACATCCGAATGGGCCGCAAAGGATGTGAAGTAGTACGAATGTACTGCCTGAACGCCGAGCGGAGTAGATCTAGAGAGTGGAGCTTTGATGTCGACCACCGGCACCCCGAGGACCGCTGAAGAAATCCAGAAGGACTGGGACACGAACCCCCGCTGGAAGGGGATCACCCGCAACTACACGGCCGAGCAGGTCGTCAAGCTGCAGGGCACCGTCGTCGAGGAAGCCACCCTCGCCCGTCGTGGTTCGGAGATCCTGTGGGACCTCGTGAACAACGAGGATTACATCAACTCGCTGGGCGCACTCACCGGCAACCAGGCCGTTCAGCAGGTTCGCGCAGGCTTGAAGGCCATCTACCTGTCCGGCTGGCAGGTCGCGGGCGACGCCAACCTGTCCGGCCACACCTACCCGGACCAGTCGCTGTACCCGGCGAACTCGGTGCCGCAGGTCGTTCGCCGCATCAACAACGCGCTGCTGCGCGCCGACGAGATCGCCAAGGTCGAAGGTGACACCTCGGTCGACAACTGGCTCGCTCCGATCGTCGCCGACGGTGAGGCAGGCTTCGGTGGCGCGCTCAACGTCTACGAGCTGCAGAAGGCCATGATCGCGGCCGGCGTCGCCGGTTCGCACTGGGAAGATCAGCTCGCGTCGGAGAAGAAGTGCGGTCACCTCGGTGGCAAGGTGCTCATCCCGACCCAGCAGCACATCCGCACCCTGACCTCGGCGCGCCTTGCCGCCGACGTCGCAGACGTCCCGACGGTCGTCATCGCCCGCACCGACGCCGAGGCTGCCACGCTGCTCACCTCCGACGTCGACGAGCGCGACCGCGAGTTCCTCGACGGCACCCGCACGGCCGAGGGCTTCTACGGCGTCAAGAACGGCATCGAGCCGTGCATCGCCCGCGCCAAGGCATACGCACCGTACTCCGATCTCATCTGGATGGAGACCGGTGTGCCGGATCTCGAGGTCGCCAAGAAGTTCGCCGAGGCAGTCCGCAGCGAGTTCCCCGACCAGCTGCTGGCGTACAACTGCTCGCCGTCCTTCAACTGGAAGGCTCACCTGGACGACGCGACCATCGCGAAGTTCCAGAAGGAGCTCGGCGCGATGGGCTTCAAGTTCCAGTTCATCACCCTCGCCGGCTTCCACTCGCTCAACTACGGCATGTTCGACCTGGCCCACGGCTACGCCCGTGAAGGCATGACCGCCTTCGTCGACCTGCAGGAGCGCGAGTTCAAGGCTGCAGAGGAGCGAGGCTTCACCGCCATCAAGCACCAGCGTGAGGTCGGCGCAGGCTACTTCGACTCGATCGCCACCACGGTCGATCCGAACACCTCCACGGCTGCCCTGAAGGGCTCCACCGAAGAAGGTCAGTTCCACTAGGAGCTCGCACAGCCTCTCCGGGGCTTCAGCGAACCAGCCAGGCGGCCCGCAATCAGCATTGCGGGCCGCCTGTCCCGAATCCGGGGCATTCGGCCGTACCCGGTGAGTTACCCGTGTACTCGCCCAATCCGTAGTCGCCGAGCACAGGTAGTTGAGGAGATTCGACGTGACCAGCGAAAAGATTCAGCGCGTCGGTGTGATCGGCGCCGGCATCATGGGCTCGGGTATCGCTGAGGTGTGTGCGCGGGCTCATGTGGACGTGCTGGTGTTCGAGCAGACTCGCGAGCTCGCGGCGGCCGGACGCGCGCGGATCCTCCGGTCGCTCGACCGCGGTGTGAGTACCGGGAAGATCACTGAGCGCGAGCGGGAGCAGTCCGCATGGCGGCTTCGTTTCACCTCGGACCTCGAGGACTTCGCAGATCGGCAGCTCGTGGTGGAAGCGGTCGTGGAGGACGAGAAGGTCAAGGCCGAGATCTTCGCCGAGCTCGACAAAGTCGTCACCGACCCCCACGCCGTGCTCGCTTCCAACACGTCGTCGATCCCGATCATGAAGCTCGGAATTGCGACAACGGCACCCGAACGCGTCATCGGGATGCACTTCTTCAACCCGGTCCCGGTACTTCCCCTCGTGGAAGTCGTGACCACCCTCAAAACCAGCCGCGCGGTATCCGGACGCGCGGAGGCCTTCGCAGGCGACATCCTCGGCAAGCAGGTCGTCCGGTCGTCCGATCGGGCAGGATTCATCGCGAACGCCCTGCTCGTGCCGTACCTTCTCTCGGCGGTCCGGATGGTCGAATCCGGTTTCGCCACCAAAGAGGACGTCGACAAAGCGATGGTGCTCGGTTGTGCCCACCCGATGGGACCTCTCGAACTGACCGACCTCGTCGGGCTCGACACCGTCAAATCGATCGCGGACTCCATGTACGACGAATTCAAGGAGCCCCTCTACTCGGCACCTCCGCTGCTTCTCCGTATGGTCGAGGCGGGGCTCGTCGGCAAGAAGTCGGGCGCCGGATTCTACGAGTACGCCGAGAACGGCCGCGCGACCAAGAAAGCCGGTTAGGCAGGCAACACCTACCGCGATAGGTATTGAGGGAGAGGTCGATTCCGGCATGGCAGGCCACGGCTCGAGTATTCTCGGGTACCCGCGTATCGGACCCCGTCGCGAACTCAAGCGTGCTCTCGACTCCTACTGGCACGGCGAGGGCACCCGCAAGGAGATCCTCGAGATCGGCCGTGAGCTACAGGAGAACCTGTGGCGTGAACTGTCCGCTACCGGGTTGACGCAGGTCCCCGGCAACACGTTCTCCTTCTACGACCACGTGCTCGACAATGCACTGCTGTTCGGTGCGGTTCCGGAACGGTTCCGCCCGCTCGTCGACGAACTCGACCCGCTCGACTTCTACTTCATGATGTGCCGGGGCCGCGCAGACTTCCCGCCCCTCGAACTCGTCCGCTGGTTCGGGAGCAACTACCACTATCGTCAGCCTGAACTCGACGAACACACCACATTTCGATTGAACTCGGACGCATTGCTCGACGAGTTCGATCGGGCGATGTCCGAGGGCGTCGAACTGCGGCCCGTCGTACTCGGTCCCGTGTCGCTGCTGCTGCTGTCGAAGGTTGCGCCGACGTCCGAACAGGGCGGGTTCTCGACACTCGCGCTCCTCGATCCGCTACTCGAACAGTACAAGCGACTCTTCGAGCAACTTGCGAAGCGCGGTGCCACCTGTGTGCAACTCGACGAGCCGTCGTTCACCGAGGACCGCACTGCCGACGAACTCGCTGCCCTGAAACGGGCCTACCACGTGCTCTCACACGCACCGCTGCGCCCTCGCATCCTCGTGACCGGGCCGTACGGCCATTTCGGTGCGGCACTGCCGATCCTCGCGGCGTCGAAGGTCGAGGCACTCGGCCTGGACCTCGTCAACGGCCGGATGACTCCCGACGAGCTCGCCGCCGTGCCGGGCCTGAAACGCAAGCGGATCTACGCAGGCGTCGTCGACGGACGCAATGTGTGGAAGGTCGATCGGCGCCATACCCTCGACTATCTGCAGTCGCTCGCCGCGGTCGCCCCGGATCTCGTCGTCTCCACATCCTCCTCGTTGCTGCACGTGCCGTACGACCTCCTGGTCGAGTACGACATTCCCGGCGACGTCGCCGATCGGCTGGCGTTCGCGAAACAGAAGGTCGGTGAGGTCGTCTCGCTTGCGAAGGCTCTCACCAGCGGAGCCGAGGAGAAGTGGCGCAGGCCGCCCGTTTCGGTGCATTTCAAGCAGCGGCACGCCGTGCGGGCCCGACTCAACGCGCTCACCGCCGAGCATCGCGTCCGCGCGCCCTACGAGGAACGTCGTGTCGCCCAGCAGAAGCGTTTGACACTTCCACCCGTCCCCACAACCACACTCGGGTCGTTCCCCCAGAGCGCGGAGGCACGCACGGCGCGGTACGAGCTCGGCCAGGGACGCCTGTCCTACGCGGAATACGCCGCGCTCATCGAGGCCGAGATCGAGTCGACGATCCGGTTGCAGGAGGACATCGGCCTCGACGTTCTCGTGCACGGCGAACACGAGCGCAATGACATGGTGCAGTACTTCGCCGAACGGCTGGAAGGCTTCGCGACCACCCATTTCGGATGGGTGCAGTCCTACGGGTCGCGCTGCACACGCCCGCCGATCCTGTACGGCGACATCGTGCGGCCGAGACCGATGACAATGGAGTGGACCGCATTCGCGCAGTCCCTCACCGAAAAACCGGTCAAGGGCATCATCACCGGACCCGTCACGATGCTGGCGCGGTCCTATGTCCGGGTAGACCAGCCGCGTCATGAGACGGCGGACCAGCTGGCACTCGCGATCCGGGACGAAATCTCCGATCTGGAGAAGGCGGGGATCGCGATCATCCAGGTCGACGAACCGGCGATCCGTGAATTGCTGCCGTTGCGGCAGGACGGGCGAGCCGAGTACCTCGACTGGGCCGTCGATGCGTTCCGCCTCGCGACCGGTGGGGCCGGGCCCGAGACCCAGATCCACACACACCTGACTTATTCGGGTCAGAAGTCGGTGGTCGACGCCATCGAACGGCTCGATGCCGATGTCACCGCGATCGTCGCGACCAGGTCGATCAGCTGGGTGCTCGGGGCGCTCGGGGATCGGGCCCTGACGCACGGCGTCGGGCCGGGCGTCTACGAGTCGCGTTCGGCGCGCATTCCCGACATCGACGAACTCGACGAGTTGCTGACCGAAGCAGCTGAATCCGTCGACCTCGACCGGCTGTGGGCGAACCCGGACGGTGGACTCAAATCCCGGCGGAGCTGGCAGGTCGAGCCATCGCTGCGCAACCTCGTCGCAGCGGCGCGTCGGTTGCGTCGCCGGGCCGTAGCCACGGCGGAATCCTTGGAACGACTCTGACGCCGTGCACCCGCGGGCGAGCGGTCACTCGTCGGGGAGTAGGTATAGGAACATGAATGAGTCTGCTGTTCCTGTTCCGGCCATCACCGCGACGGCGTTCGCTGCCACCGCTGCAGATGCTCCCTTGACGAAGACCACGATCGAGCGCCGTCCGCTGGGTCCGCGTGACGTTCTGATCGAGATCGAATTCGCCGGTATCTGCCACTCGGACATCCATGTGGCCCGCAACGAATGGGGCGGTACCAAGTATCCGGTTGTGCCCGGACACGAGATCGTCGGGCGCGTCGCGGCGACCGGCGACGACGTCATGAAGCACGTCGTCGGCGACCGGGTCGGCGTGGGATGCTTCGTCGATTCGTGTGGTGAGTGCGATCCGTGCGTGACCGGATTCGAACAGCATTGCCTCGAGCGAGTCACCGCGACGTACAACTCCGTCGGCCGCGACGGCCAGGTCACCCAGGGCGGCTACTCGACACACATCGTCGTCACGGAACACTTCGTACTGAAGGTGCCGGACGGGCTCGATCCTGCTGCAGCGACACCGTTGCTGTGTGCAGGTATCACGTTGTACTCACCGTTGAAGCGCTGGAACGCAGGTCCCGGCACCAAGGTCGCGATCATCGGGATGGGCGGGCTGGGGCACGTCGGTGTCAAGATCGCCGCTGCGATGGGGGCGGAGGTGACCGTGCTCAGCCATTCCTCGGCGAAGAAAGAGGATGGCCTGCGCTTCGGCGCCGTCGACTATCGCGCAACCACCGACCCGGAGATCTTCAAGGAACTTCGCGGCAAGTTCGACCTGATCCTCAACACCGTGTCGGTGAACCTCGACCTGGACCGGTACCTGTCGCTGCTGTCGCTGCATGGTGTTCTCGTCGAACTGGGGCTACCCGAGAATCCACTGTCGCTGCGGGCATTCTCACTCGGCAACAACGACCGGGCGATCGCAGGATCGAACGTCGGAGGGATTGCGTCCACCCAGGAGATGCTCGAGTTCTGTGCAGCGCACGGCATTGCCGCAGAGATCGAGCTGATCTCTGCCGACCGCATCGCCGAGGCCTACGACCGGGTCGTGGCGAGCGACGTGCGGTACCGATTCGTCATCGATGCCGCGACCTTCTGAGCCGGGGCGGAGGGATCGGCTCGGCTCAGAAGTTGTCGCCGAGCTGATCCCGCAGCTGCGCGAGAGTTTTCGCCAGTAGACGGGAGACGTGCATCTGGGACACTCCGACTCGCTCGGCGATCTGCGTCTGCGTCATGTTTCCGAAGAATCGCAGCATGACGATGGAGCGTTCGCGTTCCGGTAGCGCGTCGAGCAACGGGCGCAGAGCTTCGTTGTTCTCGACCTCGTCGAGGGCCGTGTCGTACTCGCCGAGTGTTTCGGCCAGAGTGAGACCGTCGTCGGTCTGAGACGACGAGCGATCCACAGAGATCGTCGTATAGGCATTGCCGGCGACGAGCCCCTGGAGCACTTCCTCCTGGTCGATGCCCAACTCCTGCGCGAGCTCGCTCGCTGAGGGCGCGCGTCCGAGACGCTGCGACAGATCTGCGGTGGCGTGACTCAGTGACAGGTGCAGTTCCTTCATGCGGCGGGGAACCCGCACCGCCCACGCGGTGTCGCGGAAGTGCCGCCGGACCTCACCCATGATCGTGGGCACCGCGAACGACACGAAGTCGGCGCCGCGCTCTGGATCGAACCTGTCGACCGCGTTGACCAGCCCGAGACGCGCGACCTGCAGCAGGTCTTCGAACGACTCACCGCGCCCGTCGAAACGCCGCGCGATGTGTTCTGCGAGTGGGAGGCAGCGTTCGACGACGCGTTCGCGGATCACGGATCGTGCCGCGTCCTTCTCGCCGAGAACAGAGAGCCCTTTCAGATCGTCGAAGACATCGGCGTAATCGTCATTCGACCGTCGGTTCTTCTCTTTCACCGAGCCGCGCTACGGTCGGAGATGGCCATCTCGATAGTGCTCACTGTGTCGCCGCGCTCGTCGACGCCCGACGATACGGACACTGAATCGGTGAGCGAGTTGAGAACATGCCATCCGAACGAGCGGGGCTGCCGGGTAGGAGCGTCCGGGCGGGTGGGGGCCGACAAGCTGATCTTCACTCCGGTCGGCGAAACCTGGAAGCTGCACAGAAGGGTCGACAGCTCAACAGAATTCACGATCAACCGTGTTGCTGCCTCGTCGACCGCGAGTTTGACGTCCTCGACGGTGTCGAGATCGAGGTCGTGTTGCAAGGCGATCGCTGCTGCGACAGCGCGCAGCACCGAAAGCTGGTCGGCATCGGCCTTCACCCGCAGCTCGACTGTGGGTGAAGCATCTTTGTGTGCCGAATCTACCGACGCGGATTTCGCCATGAGTGCCTGTTCTCCGTGACTGCATGTAGCGGTGCTGGGTGTCCTCTTCCAGTTTCTTCGAGGGGAAGACTACCCAGCCTGTGAGTTCTCGAAACACCGCCCTCCGACGCTGCTCCGCTGCGGGTTGGAGATGAGTGATCCAGTTGAGTGCCGGGCGCAACTGCACTAGTGTTGAGTCCGGTTGAGCACACAGCCTGAAGTCGAAGGTGCCGCTTATGGGTGGTATTCCGGCGGGCGAACTGTTGCTGCTGCCGCGCCTGTAGCGCCTTTGAAATTTCTCAGACGTTGGGAAGTGCAATGACTGCTACAGAAAGCCATATCGAGCCGAGCCACACCATTCGCGCCGTTCCGAGCCTTGCCGCGATCAGCTGGGCCGTCGGTGCACAATTTCGCGCGCAACAGATCAGTTCGGCCTTGGTTCGTTTGGGCGTCACCGGAGAGATCGACCTCCGTAACGCTTCTGCACTGAGTGACTACGCCTGTAGACAGCTTCGCTCCTCGCAGCGGATGATCCTGGATCTGTCCGAAGTGGGGTTCTACGGAACGGCGGGCTTGACGGTGTTCCGTGAACTCGATGAGGTAAGCCGTCAGAGCGGCGCACGTTGGGCGCTCGTTGGCGGGAGACCGGTTCAGCGACTGCTGCGTATCGCCGACCCCGACAAGCGGATCTCTCAGCATCTCTCTCTCGAAAGTGCCATGAGATCGCTGAGTTTCGCCGCCTGATGCCACCTGAAGAGCGCGGCAGACTGTAGTGGTCAGTGTGTCGCGACACCGTTGCCGTGCAGGGTGGAGGCTTGCACGGCAACGGTTTTTCTACGCCGATACTGTTGCGATGATAAGCGTCCGGCACGCTATTTCTTTTTCATGCCGCTGAGGGATTCTTCGCGCGGGGATTCTTCGCACGGCACAGGCAGAATCCGCTCGTACACCCGCGCCGTGTCGGCTGCGACGCGATCCCACGAGTACCGTGCGACGGCGCGGTCGCGGCCCGCAATCCCGTAGGTGTCGCGCGTCGTCGGATCGCCGAGTAGCCGCCGTGCGGCCTTCGCGAGTGCCTCGGGAAGTCGGGGTGGTACGAGAATGCCCGTAATACCGTCGACCACGATATCGAGCACGCTGCCTGCTGCCGCCGCGATCACGGGTCGTCCACACGCCATCGCTTCGAGAGGCACAACGCCCAACGCCTCGTACCAGGGGTTGCTCACGACGATGTCCGCCGAACGCAACAGGGCGGGTACCTGGGAGGGCGCGATCCGGCCGGGTATTCGCACGCGGTCAGCTATGCCGCACCGCCGTGCGACGTCGGCAAGCCGTGCTGCTTCCGGGTCGTCGGACAGGTCGCCGCCCGCAGAGCCCCCGGCCACCACGAGTTCGGTCTCGGGAAGTGCCCGCAATGCTTCGATCGTGATGTCGAAACCCATTCGAGGCAAGAGCTTTCCGACCGTGACGATGCGGTACTTCGTTCGGCGGGGGAGGAGCGTGGGCCCGTCGGGTTCGAATCGTCTCACATCGACGCCGCAAGGAATGACGGACGTACGAGTGCGAGGAAGCCCCATGCGAGCGAGTTCGGTTACTTCGTCGGAGCAGGCTGCCAATACTCTGGTGGCCCCATGGGCGACGAGTTTCTCCAGCCGGATCCGATCCGCCCGGCCGGCATCCCCGGTGCTCCGATGCCGGCCGTTCTGATGTCTGCGTTCGACTATTCCCAGTGCGTGGAAGGTCTGTACGGTGGGAACTCCCAGTTCTCTCGCTGCCAACTGTGCCGCGATTCCCGAGATCCAGAAATGGGCATGTGCGATGTCGGGAAGTTCACGTGACCATTCCTTCCGGAGGAACGAACCGAACTCACCCGTGAAGGGAAGTAGTTCGTCCTTCCCGAGTGGCTCGGGCGGACCCGCCGGAACATGCACTACCTCGTAGTTCGCTTCGGTGCGCACTCGCTCGGGAAGGTCGGTGCTGTCGCGGCGGGTGTAGACCACCACTCGGTGCCCTGCGCGAGCCAACGCAGAAGACAGTTCGGCGATGTGGACGTGTCGTCCATCGACATCGGCATCGTCGAGTGCAGTGAGCGGACTCGCATCTTCCGACACCATGGAGATGTGCATCGGCTTCCTTCCTGGGCGACGAGGCGCAGCTTGTTCGAAAGTCGGACTACGTCGCTGCCGTCGCCGAGATGCCGGCGTACATCACCATCAGAACGAAGAGCGCCCAACCGGTTCCGTGCCAGATAGGCCACCTGCCGCCGGCCTTCCACACCTGATAGGTGCGTACGAAGGCACCGAGCCCCCCCAGAAGGAGCACGACAACAGGGCCGAACATGAGGATCTGGCGGGCGGGATCGGTGCACACGGCAAACTCTGCGTCCGCGCAGCTGTCACCTGACACAGCGGACCATACGATCACTCCGAACATGATCAGTAGGGCGATCACGATCACAGCAGCCGCATACCGAACGGCGCTTCGGAAGGCCTTCGGGTCGCGCCAGCGTTTCTCCACATCCTGGCTCATACCGAAGGTCAACTTCCGACGCGGTCGGTGAGCTGGTCCTGACCGACCTGACGGGCACAATGGGCGCAGCAGAACATCACGCCGTTCGCCTCTACTCCGTGTCCTAGGATTCTGCAATGACAGTGGGCGCACTCGGGCGCCATCGCGACCGCTGCGCACTCGAAACTGTCATATGTGCCGGTCACGTTCTCTCGAGTGACCGTGAAGGTTTTGTCGTAGTCGTTGCCGCATGTGTCGCACGTAGGCATGCCGAAGCTCCTTTCGTGTGAACTTCCGTCCCCCACCGGATGCCCCGCTTCGTCGCTGAGCAAACCCGGGGGAATCCCGGGTTTCACACAGAGGAACCCGGGTCGCCCCCCCCCGAACGATGGTTTGGAACAGCCGACATCGGGCATCCGGTATAGGTCCGGCCGACAGAATCCGCGATCCGAGGGTTGCGGCAGCCAGTTCGGGTACTCGTCCGACACGATGCGGAAACGACCAGAGGAGGGCACATGAGCGTCTCCGATCCTGAACCGCACGGCAATACCGATCCGAGCCCCGACAGCACGCCCGATCTGGATGGAGGCGGTGGCGTGCGCCCTGGGTCGACACCGCCCGAGTCGTCGGGCACCTCGGGTCTGTCTGCGCCGGAACCACGTACGAGCTTCAGGTTTCCACCCACCGGGTGGCTCACGATGGCTGCGGTCGTGGTGATCGTTCTGATCTTCGTGGCTCTGATCATCGGACTGCTGCTCTGAAGGAGTGGTGGCACTGCATGGCCGGTGGAACGGAAGACACGGCCCGAACAGGTGAATCAACAGCAGTTGAATCCACACGAGAAGGGATCAATCGCAATGACTGATGACAAGAGCGGCCCCAGCGAGGGCATCAAAGGTGCAGTCGAAGGAGTGAAGGGTAAGGCCAAGGAAGCCGCCGGGGCTCTGGTCGGAAACGACGACCTCGCTCGCGAGGGGCGCGCCCAGCAGGACAAGGCAGAAAGCCAGCGGGAAGTAGCCAAGAAGGAAGCCGAGGCAGAGAAGGCCCGCGCCGAAGCCGAGGCGGACGAAGCGCGGCAGCGGTCACAGCAGTAGCTCGCACCGTAATTGTCGGGGGGTGCCCGAGGTCTGGATCAGGCCTCGGGCACTCGGTCGTGCAGTGTCATCAGGAGATGGTCGAATTCGGTGCGCGCGATCGGCTGTGCGCCGGAACCGCCTGCTGCCTCGGCGACCAGTTGTTCCGCAAGCGCTCGCACCTTGACATTGGTCTCCTGGGAACGCCAGGCGAGTACCTCGAAGGCGCGTTCGGCGGACACGGCGTACACCACCATCAAGATCCCCTTGGCCTGTTCGATCACGGCGCGGGCGCCGGCGAGGGCCGACACAGCCACATCCACGCCTTCCCGGATATCTTCCTCGATGGCTTCGGAAAGATCGAGATAGAACCCGCTGGTGCCGAGTATGATGCCATCTCTGTCCAACAGCCGGTCGCCGATCACCGCCACGCTCTTGACGTTGCCAGCGGTATCGATGATGCGATGTTTACTGCTGAACGGTTCGCCCGTGGTCCGGACCGCCTGGAGCAGCTCTGCGAGTTTCTTCTTGTCGTCGGGATGCTTGTGATGCAGCAGCAATGCGGTGGTGGGATGAACTGTGCCCGGTACGTAGCCGTGCATCGCCGCCACCGCGTCGGACCACTCCCACGTGTCGTCGGCGAGCAGGTAACGGAAGCTTCCGACATGCGGGGACTGGGTGCCCTCGAAGCGGCGCGCTACGGCAGCCGTGTCGGAAGTAGAGACACTTTCCTTCATAGGTCAGATTATGCGTCACCCCATACCGGGATGGTTCACCGGAAGGTGCATACGGGGCGCGACGCGCCGTGGTGGGCTATGCCGTCTGCAGATCGTCGAGGAAGGTGCGCGCCCACCGGGCGACATCGTGCTTCATGACCTGGTCGTGCATCGCGCGCATACGCCGAGTCAACCCGGGATCGTCGAATCGGACGGCGGTGAGTATCGCGTTCTTCACGTCCTCGAGATCGTGGGGATTCACCAGCAAAGCGCGGCGCAATTCTGCCGCGGCCCCGGCGAATTCGCTGAGAACAAGTGCACCTTTACCATCTCCGTGGCAGGCCACGTACTCTTTCGCGACGAGGTTCATGCCGTCGCGCAGCGGTGTCACGAGCATTACGTCGGCGCCGGTGTACATCGCAACGAGGTCGTCCCGTGCGACCGGACGATGGATGTAGTGCACGACAGGGCCGCGCAGACGACCGAACTCGCCGTTGATCCGGCCCACTTCCCGCTCGACGTCGTCGCGCAACGAGGCATAGGCTTCGAGACGCTCGCGGCTGGGGGTGGCGAGTTGCACCATCACAGTCTTTTCGGGATCGAGTTCTCCCTCCACGAACAACTCCCGCAAGCCCTCGACACGCAGCTCGATGCCCTTGGTGTAGTCGAGCCGATCCACGCCCAGCAGAAAGATCTCGGGATCACCGAGTTCCGCCCGGATCTGTTCGGCGCGCAGCACGGTGTTCGGCTCGGTGGAGGAGTCGCGCAGCCGCGCCGAGTCGATGGAGATCGGATAGGCGCCTACGCGCACACTCCGTGTACCGAGGTCGATGCGGCCGCCCGCGGACAGATGGGTGCTGGACGGCGCGGAAAGTCGTCGTGCGAGGTACCGGAAGTTCTCGGCGCCTCCCGGAAGGTGGAATCCGACGAGGTCGGCGCCGAGCAGGCCCTCCACGATCGCCTTTCGCCACGGCAGTTGCAGGAACAGTTCTGGCGGTGGGAACGGAATGTGCAAGAAGAAACCGATCCTGACATCCGGCCGCAACTCGCGGAGCATATGGGGAACGAGTTGGAGCTGATAGTCGTGGACCCACACGGTGGCACCCTGTGCGGCGGCCAGCGAGGCGGCTCGGGCAAAGCGGCGGTTGACTTCCTGGTAGGTATGCCACCATTCCCGGCGGAAGGTCGGGGCAACCAGGGCATCGTGATAGAGCGGCCAGAGCGTCGAGTTGGCAAACCCCTCGTAGTATTCGGCGACCTCGTGTTCATCCAGGGGCACCGGATGGAGGGCCAGTCCGTCTTCGATGAACGGATCGAGTGCTACACCGGCGGTGCCCGTCCATCCCACCCACGAGCCTTCGACGGAGCGGAGGACCGGCTCGAGAGCCGTGACGAGTCCACCGGGACTGCGCTGCCATCGCGCGGGACCGTCGTCGGACTGCTCGACGAGATCGACGGGAAGGCGGTTCGCCACCACGACGAAATCGCTCGGCCTTGCTCCTCTCATGCTTGTTGCTCCGGCCCCTCACCCGGCCGGCTGCCGATCGGCGAAGACGTCGATCACTGCCGAGCAGAACGCGGGCAGATCTGCAGGGTTACGGCTGGACACCAGGTTCTTGTCGATGACCACTTCCTCGTCCACCACCGTGCCACCCGCGTTCCGGATGTCGGTGCGGACGCTCGGATACGACGTCAACGTCCGATCACGCACGACGTCGGCTTCGACGAGCGTCCACGGACCGTGGCAGATGACGCCGACGGGTCGGCCCGAGGTGACGAAATCACGGACGAATGCGACCGCCTTTGCGTCTTGACGGAGGTGGTCGGGATTGGTTGTACCACCGGGTAGGAGGAGACCGTCGAAGTCGTCCACCGACGCGTCTGCCACAAGCTGGTCCACCGAGTACTTGCCCGCGGCGTGCACATCCTTCTCCATCGCCTGGATCTCCCCGCTCTCCAGCGACAGCAACCGCACTGTGGCACCCTCCCGCTCAACCGCGCGCCGGGGCTCGACGAGCTCCACTTCTTCGACGCCGTCGGTCGCGAGGATGGCGATGGTCCGGCCGGTCAGACGTCCAGGCTGTGCTGTGTCCATGATGGTCACCCTTCTTCGAAGTCGATGGTTTCCGCATACCCGCTGCCAGCTGGTGAGCAAACGTGACACCCGCGCGTGAGTCGGTGCCGGGTCGGCCCGAACAGCTGACCGGATTCTTCTGCTGCCCAGTCCGTTTGCCTTCCCGGACTGCGGGTACGCCGGTGTGCACCAATCGACGAGCGGAGGAACGATGAAAGCAGTGACATGGCAGGGACGACGTCACGTGAGTGTCGACACCGTCCCCGACCCGCGAATCGAAGAGCCGACCGACGCTGTCATCAAGGTCACGACCACCAATCTGTGTGGCTCCGATCTGCACCTGTACGAAGTGCTCGGTGCGTTCATGACTCCCGGCGACATCCTCGGTCATGAGCCCATGGGCATCGTGGAAGAGGTGGGCTCTGCCGTCACGAAACTGGCGCCCGGCGACCGGGTGGTCATCCCCTTCCAGATCTCGTGCGGGGGGGTGTTTCATGTGCGATCACGGTCTTTACTCGCAGTGCGAGACCACCCAGGTGCGTGAGCAGGGAAGCGGGGCCGCGTTGTTCGGATACTCGAAGCTGTACGGCAGTATTCCCGGCGGGCAAGCGCAGTATCTGCGCGTTCCCCACGCCGACACGACCCACATCAAAGTCCCGGACGGCCCCGCCGACGATCGATTCGTGTATCTCTCCGACGTACTTCCGACCGCATGGCAGGCCGTCGAATACGCCGAGATCCCGGAGGGCGGCACGGTCACCGTGCTCGGACTCGGCCCGATCGGCGATATGGCAGGTCGTATCGCGATGCACCGTGGCGCTCGGGTCATCGGCGTCGACCTCGTGCCGGAACGGCTTGCACGCTCCGCCGCTAGAGGCATGGACGTCATCGATCTCGGTGACGTCGGTTCCGGACTCGCAGATCTCATCCGGGACCGCACCGATGGCCGGGGCACCGATTCGGTCATCGACGCAGTAGGTATGGAAGCTCATGGCTCACCCGTCGCCAAGTTGGCGCAGACGGCCACCGGCTACCTTCCGTCGGCCATTGCCGCCCCGATGATGGAGCGGATGGGAGTCGACCGGCTGAATGCGCTGTACACCGCGATCGACGTGGTGCGCCGCGGAGGAACCATATCTCTGTCCGGTGTATACGGCGGAATGAGCGATCCGATGCCGATGCTGACCATGTTCGACAAGCAGATTCGGCTTCGCATGGGCCAGGCCAATGTGTTGCACTGGGTGCCCCGGATATTGCCTCTTCTCACCGACGACGACCCACTCGGAGTGGATGCGTTCGCCACCCACCGGTTGTCATTGGCAGAGGCACCCCATGCATACGACATCTTCCAGCGAAAGCAGGACGGCGCGGTGAAGGTCGTCTTCACGCCTTGACCGACCGACCGGACGCAAGGCCCCGTGGGGGCGATCGCCCGCGATCTATGCCAGGACCGGATCGAACGCCGGCCCATCGGCCGGAGGCTGCTGGGTTCGGCGCTCCACCCGAGCACCCAGCGCGAACGCGAGGTGCCCGCCGAGGGTGCCGCCGAAGCCGATCATTACGGCTGCGACCGTGCTCGCTGCTACCGCAGCGGGACGGTCGCCTCGCCGTCGCCCCAGGTAGGAAAGGCCCATCAGGGCGATGCCGGTTCCGTTGACCGCAGCATGAACCATCCCGACCCGTCGTTGCTGTAGGTCGCATTCGGCGAAGTCGGCCCAGCCGGTGAGCGCGGACGGCAGAGCTGCGACCAGCCCGACCCCGATGAGCTGCCGTGCGGTCTCCGGTTTGCGGAAGACGAAGTCGAACAGCGGCGCACACGACCAGGCACCGATCGGGATGGCAACCAGTGCGGGGTGCAGTGGATGGCCCGGAGCCACGTCACCGCGCAACAGATCACCCGGTACGCCTGCGGTAATACGTCGGACAACATCTCGGACGGCCGTCGAGGGTCGATCGAGTGCTGTGGCGGATTCGAGTGTCGAGAACAATCCCGTCATGGGTCGCGAGTACCTCGGATGAACGGTTCGAAACACCCGGCAATGGCGATTGTTCGCCCGATCCGGTTTCGGACACTGTCAGCCGGGTAGCTGGAGAGGCAGTCGCTGCACGTGCTGTGCTCCGCTGACAATCGCGCGCACGCGTTTATTGCGCTGAGGAGGGTTCGATGGCCGGTCAGAATGTCGCAGACTACCTACTCGAACGGTTGCGTCTGGGGGTTCATCAAGACCGGTATCAAGACCGAGGCCAGGAATTCCTCCCGCGTACGCAAAACGAGAACTGACCGAATACTCGACGCTGCGCGACTGCGGTGTCACTCGATGGTGTCACCCGGTTCGCTGGTCGCCGTTACCACTGGCGTGCAGTGTTATTCGGTCTCCGGTGAACTTCGACCGAAGACCGGAGGTCGAACAACCGCACGTCAGCGCAGACGGTACCGTCAGGGGACGGCCACGGCGAAGCGTTCGCTCACACCGGAAGTTCAGAATTTCCGGAAGTCTAGAAATCGGTGTCGATGCACGCCAGGCGGTCACCGGCCATTCCGGCCTCACCCGGTCCAGTCATGGTGTGCTGTGCGTGAAGGACCACGGAGTTGGCCTCATCGTCGCGAAACTCCCAGTCGACGGTCGTCGACGCCTGGGCGGCGCCGTTCTCGTCGGTCGTGATATCGAGCCAGATCTCATTCTGTGGGTTCGCGTAGGCCGGGTCCGTCGACGGCGCGTCCGGGGTTGCCGCGGGGTCGAGGTCGTTCTGGTAGTGCGGACCCGAGTCGGATGGTTGCGGCCCGCACGGCCGAGTGTGCACGTGCACGCCGAAGTCGCGGTTCGGTGCCAGACCCGTCGCGTCGAGAGTGATCGTCGTGCGGCCGTCCTCGTCCTCGGAGTCGACCCTCACCACCGAGCCGACTGGCACGGCGGCTTCGTCGTAGGTGAAGGCATCGTCGTCGTCGTCGCCTACGGACTCTCCGGGTGTCTGGAAGGCGCCGGCCATCCCGGGCGCCGGGGTGGGTATGTCGTCGGTGGTCGTCTCGGCGGTGGTGAGGGGTGGTGTTTCGACGGTGGCATCGTCGGTAGTCGCTTCGTCGTCGCTGCAGCCGGCGGCGACGAGAGCGGCCAGTGACACCGCCGCGATCATGGTGGTGTGTCGTGTGTTCATGAATGTCGCGTACCCGCGGCGCACAGGAACGAACCCTGGATTCGTCACCAGGTGTGCATTTCGGACCGAGCTTCCGGCGAACGTCAGTGATTCCTCAGAGCGTCGATGAGCTCGTCCTTTGTCATCTTCGAGTATCCGGTGACACCGATTTCCTTGGCACGTTCCTTCAACTCGGGGACCGTCCGTTCCTCGTAATCGGTGGCCTTGCCACCCTTGTGTCCGACCGACGAGCGTCCTTCGTTCGCCGCGGCATTGGAGATACGTGCGGCCTTCTCCTTGGAGTCACCTTCGTCGCGCAGTTCCTCGTACAACTCCTGATCCTTCAGATGCGGATCAGAGCCCTTTTCCGGCATGACAGTCCTCCTCGTTGGTCACCTCCACGCATACCCGGCGGCTTCACCGTAAAACCCGGGTCCGCATTTCTCACGAAGTCCGGCGCGTGCGTCCTGATCGTGGGAGATTCGGACGGTGGGCACTGCCGATCGAATCCCCGACTCGGTACTGGACGATGTCGGTACTTTTGCACGTTCGCCGACCGTCGCCTGGATTCGACGAGGTGCGGTCGTGCTCCTTGCCGTGATCGTCCTGGTCGGTCTCACCGGCAGATTGGGCGTGTACAGCGCGACCACCCACGCATCCGGCGGTGGATACGAACTCCACCTCGAATATCCGCGGATCGCGCGACCCGGACTGGACGTCCCTTGGAATCTGACGGTCCGGAAACCAGGGGGATTCACCGAGCCTGTGGTGATCGCCGTCGATTCCGACTATTTCGATATCTTCGAAAGTCAGGGGTGGACGCCTGAACCGTCGGCGGAGACCTCCGATGCCGACCGCATCTATATGACCCTCGACCCGCCTCCCGGTGACACGCTCTCACTTGGGTTCGACGCGTATATCCAACCGTCCAGCCAGAGAGGAGCATCGGGTTCGGTATCCGTGCACGAGAACGGAATCGATGTGGTCACTGTGGATTTCAAGACGTGGGTGGTGCCCTGATGGAGATCATCGTCCGCGCGGCGGTTCTCTTTCTGTTCCTGTGGGTGGTCACGCGGATCGTCGGGCGGTCGACGGTGGGCGAACTGAGTACCTTCCAGCTGATCCTCTACATCGCGATGGGAGATCTCATCCAGCAGGGAGTCACGCAGCAGGATTACTCCGTCACTGCGGCTGTCCTGACGGTCGGCGTGTTCGCCTTGCTCACCATGGGACTGTCATGGATCAATTCCCGGTTTCCCCGCATGCGGGGTGTCACGCACGGAATTCCTGTCATCATCGTCCGCGACGGAGTCCCCGACTTGCACCGACTGCGTACCGAACGGATGTCGCTCGACGATCTGATGAGCAGTGCACGTCAGAAAGGTATTCGGCGTTTCGACGAGATCGAACTCGCTGTCCTCGAGACCAATGGACGCGTATCGTTCTTCACCCGGGCCGAGGGAGGGGCCGACGAGTCGGCACATCCGGACATCATTTGACCGTGGCCGGTGGCCGTTTGGCCGTGGCACGCATGGGTACCCGATGTCAGACACTGTCTGCTGAAGGAGGCCACGATGACGGATCCCAACTTCACGACCGACGACGCCGGTATTCCGGTTACGAGTGACGAGCATTCGCTGACCATCGGTACCGATGGACCCGTCCTGCTCCAGGACCACTACCTGATCGAAAAGATGGCCCAGTTCAACCGCGAGCGCGTCGCGGAGCGCCAACCTCACGCGAAAGGTGGCGGTGCCTACGGGCGATTCGAGGTCACCGAGGACGTCTCCGCCTACACGAAGGCAGATCTGTTCCAGCCCGGTAAGAAGACCGACCTGCTTATCAGGTTCTCGACCGTTGCCGGGGAACGCGGCAGCCCCGACACGTGGCGCGACCCGCGCGGTTTCGCGATCAAGTTCTACACCGACCAGGGCAACTACGACATGGTCGGCAACAACACCCCGATCTTCTTCATGCGTGACCCGATGAAGTTTCAGGATTTCATCCGGTCCCAGAAGCGCCGCGCCGACAACAATCTGCGCGACCACGACATGCAATGGGACTTTTGGACGCTCTCTCCTGAGTCGGCACACCAGGTCACCTGGCTGATGGGTGACCGCGGTATTCCGCGCACGTGGCGCCATATGAACGGCTACTCGAGCCACACCTACATGTGGGTGAACGCCGAGGGCAAGAAATTCTGGGTGAAGTACCATTTCAAGACCGACCAGGGAATCGAGTACTTCACCCAGCACGAGGCCGACCAGATGGCATCGATGGATACGGACTATCACACGCGTGACCTGTGGGAACACATCGAAGCGGGCGAGTACCCGAGTTGGACCTTGAATATGCAGATCATGCCGTTCGAGGATGCGGACAACTACCGCTTCAACCCGTTCGACCTGACGAAGGTGTGGCCACACGGCGACTATTCCTTGATCTCGGTCGGCACGATGACGCTCGATCGTAATCCCACCGATTACCACTGCGAGATCGAGCAGGCCGCGTTCGAGCCGAGCAACCTGGTTCCCGGCATCGGCCCGAGTCCGGACAAGATGCTCCTCGGACGGTTGTTCTCGTATCCCGATGCCCACCGGTATCGTATCGGCGCCAACTACAAGGAACTGCCGGTCAACAAACCGCATGTCCCCGTCCGGTCCTATTCGAAGGACGGAAACATGCGGCACCACAATCCCGGTGACCCGGTTTACGTTCCGAATTCCAAGGGCGGGCCCCACGCGGATCCGTCGCAGGTCGGAGAGACCGCCACATGGCAGAGCTCGGGCGATATGGTGCGCGCACCCTACGCGCTGCACAGCGAGGATGACGACTGGGGCCAGGCCGGAACGATGGTTCGGGAAGTTCTCGACGATGAAGCCCGGGATCGGTTGGTGGACAACGTCGTCGGGCATCTTCTCAATGGTGTCACCGAACCCGTTCTCGAGCGGGCGTTCGAGTACTGGCGCAACATCGACAAGCCCCTCGGCGACCGGATCGTCAGCGGTGTCTCCGAGAAGAAGACGGCGAAGGACCCGAAGGCAGGGCAACAAGCGAACCCCGCGCGGAGCAGCGCACAGGAGAAAGCCTGATCCGGTCTGCTACCCCCACTCGGGCGAGGCCACCTTCTGCGGGGCACGCTCCCCGGCAGGAGTGGCCGAGTGCCACCTCCGGGGTAGACCGCCCAGAGCACCATGACGCGCCTCCTCCCAGGAGGAGGTAGATGCGGACAAGACCAGTCGGTGGGCCGCCAGTAGACCGGCTGTGCCGAACACGAGGTGCACGACGTTGTGCACAGCGGAAACCTGGAACAATCCGAGCAGATGGGCCTGCGAGGCAGCGCCCACGTGCATGATCGTGCCGTAGTTGGACGTCAACCCCCTGCGTGTCAGGCTGAGTTGAGTCCAGCGGTTCACAGCAACCCCGCCTGCAGGGCGAGATACGGATCAACCCCAC
>NZ_JAASAF010000019.1 GCF_012726195.1 Rhodococcus sp. HNM0563 | reverse complement strand
CCGAACCTGACCAACCCGGCGCCGATCAGGCCGCGGCCTAACTCCCGTTGGACTCAAACGCCTTGACACATTCCGACACACGATGTGGCTGGTTGTGGGGGGAACTCCCGTCACTCAAGGTTCGATGCGTGCGGTGGCGGCGGGCGTGGTCAAGCACGAGAACGGTCCGAAGCTGCGCGCGTGGCGCGACAGGATCACCCAGGAGGCGCTGCGCGTGGGCGGCTCGGACTGGACGCCGATCGACGGGCCGGTGCGGCTGCATGTCGCGCTAACCGTGCCCGCACCTCGGCGTGTGAACATCTCGGCCGTCGAGCCCGTCGAGCCCGTCGAGCCCGTCGAGCCCGTCGAGCCCGTCGTGGACGACGCGGTCCCGCGGTGCGCACCGATGACCACACCAGATGTCGACAAGCTCCTGCGTGCGGTCCAGGACGCGCTCTCTCCTCGAGACAACCGGAATTCCGGGGAAGCAGTGAAGCTGCGGGCGAGGCGATTCAAGCTACTCACCGACGATTGCCGAATCGTCGACTCGCTGGCCACCAAGACATACCCGGCTCCGGCGCACACACATCCGTGGGCACTGCCATGGCCGGGTGCAGTCATCATGATCTCGTCCCTGGATGTAGACACCCCACCGTTCCCGAACTCGACGCTCTGCCTCCCCGACGCGTTCCCTACTGAGGTGGGCGAACTGCGGGACGCGGTCGGTGTGCGTAGAGCCGCGGCCGTATGACCGGGGGACTGGATGATGCCGCAGGGCAATCGAGTGCGAGCGACGGTACCGGACGTGAGTGAAACAATCTTCGTAGCCGAACAAGTCCTGCTCGGCCGAATTCTCGAGGGCGACGACGAATCGCTGTTGTCTCAGACCGTGTCTGCGCTTTCACCAGCGGCATTCGCCACCGAGGCACACCGGTCGGTATTCCAGGTGATCTGCACACTGGTTTCGGAGAACCGGCCAGTGGACCTGCCCAGCGTCGCCGCCGAGCTCACCGAACACAACGCGCTCGGCCAGGTCGGTGGACCGTCTGCACTGGCAGCGATGACGACCACGTCGCTATCAGCGTCTGCACGCGCACCTCAACAACACCTCGAAGCGCTAGCGAACCGAGAGCACATGCAACGGCTCGCAACTCAGATGGAGCAGGCACTGGACCTGATACGGGACGGGCACCTCGCCACCATCGACGAGGTGCAAGTCCGGCTGGCCGGGATATTCGACACCCCGTCATTCCAGGCGGCAGCAGTCCCTGACATCGGAGCGCAAGTACAGGAACTGCGGCAGGAACTGCAAGTGCGGCTCGAGAGCGGCCCCGGTGCGCTCGACGGTGTCCCCACGGGATGGAAGGATCTCGACGGCGGTCAGGACAGTATGGCGCTGGTCAAGGGGCTCAAGCCGGGTCGGCTGACCATCCTCGGTGCCCGACCTGGAACTGGAAAGACCACTGCGATCGTCGACTGGGTGCGGGCGGCCTGCGAGTCTGGGGCCGGGGTCATCCTGTTCTCCCTCGAGCAGACCGCCGCCGAGATCACCGAGCTGCTTGTGGTCGCAGAGTGCGCCAACCTACATCGCGAGAAGTTGAAAGATCCCAGTCAGCTGTCGGATCTGGCATGGGACAAGGTGTCCGAATCCATGGCCAGGGTCGCATCATGGAATCTGGTCATCGACGACACGACCCGCACACTGCCCCGCATGCGGCGGATGACGGCCGCGGCCCGGAAGAAATTCCAGGCCCGAGGCAGCGATCTGCACGTGATGTTCGAGGACTACATCCAACTGACCGAGGCGTCCGATGCACAGCAAGCGTCGCAGCCACGGTCCCAGCAGATCTCCGACATAGCCAACGGATTCAAAGCCTTGTCGAAGGACATGAACATCCACGTGGTAGCCGCCGCGCAGTTCAACCGCAACTCCGCAGACGCCGACAGACCGCCGAAGTCGAGCGAGTTGAAGGGTTCCGGAGGTCTCGAAGAAGCCGCCGACCTGATCCTTGCGCTGCACCGCCCACACGCTGTCGATCCTCAAGGCGCGACAGAAACACCCGATGAGCTGACGATTCTCGGCCTGAAGAGTCGGCACGGACGAGCCGGATGGGCGTTTCCGAGAACGTTCCTCGGTGAGTTCGCGCGTACGTCCGAGCCGCGGCCACGCCAGTTCGTCGGAGGAAGCTGAACAGCTACGTCCCTCCATCACTGCTCGTCAACGTCACCGCCCAACCCACAGCCTCCAGAGGAGACACACACACATGTCCGATACCTACAGTCCGAAAAGCCCCATTGCGCAGATCATCACCGCCATCTCCGCAACCGCCAGCACCGTGATCCTCCTGGTCGCCGCCGTATGGTTCTTCATGTGGAACGCTGCAGTAGCTGAGTCGTTCACCGAACTTTCAGCGCCGAGTGCGGTCACTCAGTGGGTGTGCCTGCCGTACACCGAGTTCGTGCTCGACCAGCATCGTGCCGGTCTTACTCCCGAACAGATCGCTGCAGCTCTCGAGGTCTCCGAGTACAACCGCGACGGTCAGCCGGGCGATTCTGCACCGGTCGCCGACATCCACGAACCGCGTATCGACTCTGCCGACACATGCGGATTGCCCCAGGACATCATCGACGCCGCTACGCGATAGGCCCCACACCGAACACTGGTGCCCCGCCACGGAGGCGGGTTCTAACGGTGGTCGCAACACCCCGAGTTTCGGGAGGTTGCGATCACCGTGTCGTTTACAGACAAACGCGAGGAGTTCCTCGCCCTGCTCGATGTGGTCAAGAGCGTCACCCCAGCAGCGCGAGACCTGGGTATCAATCGCAATACCGCGTACGCGTGGGCGCGTGCAGCTGGCGTCTCTTCGAGGCGAACCGAGGACCCTCGCAAAGCCGAATTCCTGTCGTTACGCAGGGAGGGCCTGACCAGGAAGGCCGCGGCAGAACATGTAGGAATCAACATCCGGACGGCCAGGGACTGGGACCGTGGAGTCCGACGACTGAAACGCGGTCGGCTCTATCCCGACGGAACGTTTGTGGACTACACCACCAACGCGACGACGATGAGATCCATGACGAGTCCACCGTCGACGCTTCCGGAGCAAGTCGGATCGCGGCTGCTGTCACTTCAAGAACGAGAGACGATCGCTGATCTTAAGCGGCTCGGCTGGTCATTACGGGCGATCGGCCGAAAACTGGGACGATCGGCATCGACGATCAAACGCGAGATCGACACGCGCTCGACGGACGGCGTCTATCTGCCGCATGGTGCTCATCGCGACGCCGCCGCGAAACGGATGCGCCCGAAGCCGGCGAAACTTGCCCAGTCCGGGCGGCTGCGGGATTACGTGTCGGACCGGTTGAGGGAACAATGGTCTCCGGAGCAGATCAGCGGCGTCCTGTCGCGAGATTTCGCGGATGACGAGAGTATGCAGGTGAGCACGGAGACGATCTACCAGGCGATCTACGTCCAGGCTCGCGGCGGGCTGAAACGTGAGGTCGCTGACGCGTTGCGCACCGGCCGAGCCCGCCGTAAGCCGCATCGCTCGCCTGAGCAACGCACCAGCCGGTTCGTTGATCCGATGGTGATGATCAGCGAACGCCCGGCGGAGGTTGAGGACCGTGCTGTCCCAGGGCATTGGGAGGGCGATTTGGTGCTCGGCGCGGGCAACAAGACAGCAATCGTCACCCTCGTCGAACGGTCCACACGTTACGTCATGCTCGGGCATCTTCCCGGCGAACATACGGCCGAAGCCGTCCGCGACGTCCTCGTTACTCTGATCGGCACGCTGCCCGAGCATCTGCGCGGCTCGCTGACCTGGGATCAGGGTGCAGAGATGGCTGCGCACAAGGCGTTCCGAGTGGCCACCGGTGTCCCGGTCTACTTCTGCGATCCCGCGTCACCCTGGCAGCGAGGATCGAACGAGAATACCAATGGTCTGCTGCGCCAGTACTTCCCCAAGGGCACGGACCTATCTATCCACGGCCTCGAAGACCTCGAGCACGTCGCGCAGAAGCTCAATAGCCGCCCACGCAAGACGCTCGGCTGGGATACCCCAGCCGAGCGTCTGTTAGAACTTGTCTAGTTCGCTTGGTGTTGCGACGACCCCTGGAATCCGCCCGGATCCGACTCAGGGCGGGGCACCAGTGTGTAGCGGCTCGGTGGCTGTCCACGCAGCCCACACCGCAGATATCTACAACACGCCAGCCTCCTGCATACCGACCAGCTTGCCGGCCTGCGCACGCCACACCACATCAAACTGCGCGATCGTATCGTCGTTCGGTTCGCCGGCGAACGTGTAATCGACCTGGATCGTCACGTCCTGCGCCCGACCCCATCCGTACATCGTGGTCACAGTGCGTTCACCCGCGACAGTGACGGCATACACCCGGGCCTCGTCCAGGCGATAGAACGCCGGAGTCACCGGCAACGAAGACAACTGCATCTCTTCCTCGCTACCGCCGGTGACCAGACGCGTCCTCACGCACGCCTCAAGCCACGCGTCGATCACTACCGGGTCAGCGTGCTCCGAATTCGACAGCTGCACATTGACGATCTGCGCGGCTGCAGGATTCACGAACCTGGATCCCGCCCACTTCGTGCCCGTAACCACCATTTCATGCACCCGCGTCTGCAGTTCCCCGCCGGGCACACACTGTCCACTGTCGGGAGCAGACATACTCTCCGGCGTTTGCGCCGGTGCCGGCCGCGTCACCAGGTCCTGTTCTTCCCACCCGATGAAGGTGCGGACCGGGATGTCGTTGATCGAAAGAATCTGCTCGTCATAGGCATGCATGTCGACGGCGAGGTCGTCGTCGCGCCCGAATATGACCAGAGAGGTGACGGCCACTCCGATCACCGCGACGACCACTGTTGCAATCAGCGTGTGCCGCCGGTGGTTGCCGATCCATCGCCCTACCGCTGCGATCCGCTCGCGCATGCTCTTTCCCCTCTGGTGCGTCTGTAGGTCGGCTCATCGTGGCAGGTGCACTTCGGGTGTTCCGCCGCTCGCGGCGCCGCTTCCGCCCGAACGGGGGACTGCATGATGACCTCGCGCGTACTGAATGAAGAGAGGTGTGACAGTGAGTGAGCGACCCCCCACACGACCCCGCGCCGGAACATCTGCGCAGCGGCAGAATCGCCTCGCATCGCGGGGTGAACTTCTGGCGGCTGCCCGGATCGTCGACGTCAGCGTTCCGAGGATGACCCTGCTCCGGCTGATCCGCCTGTCCACCGCGCATTACAACGCCCGCAACCCCGGCAAGCGTGCAGCGGATTTCGCCTCCGACGAGAAGTTCATGGCACGTATCTGCGTGAACTATCTCCGGCACGCGTGCAGTGCCTACGACGCCCACCGCGACTTCATCAGCGACGCTGCATCACCGGAGGACCGGGCCGCAGTCGGGGCGGTAATCAAAGGACGTGTCCTTCGCACCATCGCTGAGGCCTACCCGACGTTGGCAGCAGAGGCACACAGTCAGGCCCTGCGAGAAGACTCCAAACCGCCTCGGCCGGCACCGAGAAAGACAGGCAGGGCAGTGAGATGAGGACCGACCGCATGGGGACTTGGCTCGTGATCGTGACCCCTTCCAGGGTCGATCACCCTGTAGATCGCCGCTACGCGCAGCTGAGCAGATGGCACGACCGGTCCGAAACATATTTCTGGTCAGCGGGAATTGTGTGCGCTGCTGTCCTGTTCGTCGCACTCATCTCGGTCGTTGGTCCGGAAGCTGCCCTGGTCGTTGCCGTGATGGGGCCGGTTGCGGTGGTGCTGTGGGGACGCCGCGCCTATCAGCGCCGACTTGGGGATGCTCGCCACGCGGTGGTCATACTCCAACGCCAAACCGGACCGTTGGAGCTGGCGCGAGGGAAGCTGATCGATCCGGAGGTGCGTGAGCAAGCCGATCGGGCGGTTGCTGCGCAAGGCCGAATCTTCGCGTCCGCCGCGCTCCAGCAGGGCAGCCTCGGTGCCCCCGCGGTAATCGGGCGGCACCTGTCGGAGGCAACCTGGCAGGTCGTATGGATGGCCTGCCAACTCGATGAGCGACTGTTGAACACCAATTGGCCTGGTACGCCGAAGGACTGGCAGACATTGAGGGAGTCGACCGTAGTGGAAGCCGAGCAGGCCGACCGGGCGCTGTCCGAACAGGAGAGGACCTTGCAGGATGCTGCCTCCGAACTGGTGAAGCTCGCCGAACAGGTCGCAGAGCTCGACGCCCAGCTACTGACCCCAGCTGCGCGCGAGCACCTGCGCAGCATTGCCGACGCCCCACAGATTCAGGCCCGCGACGACTGCATCGATGCGATCTCCGGGCAGATCACCGCGGCACACCAAGTGCTCGATGTCGGGGGATTCACGCTTCCCACCAGAATGTAGGGCCCTCGCAGTGCGTTCAGAAGCACGCTGGCCAGTTCTCGTCCTGGTTGGTGGCTTGATGCGCTGGTGGCCGCCCTCCGGGAGAGCTCTGCGATGGATTCAGCAGGTTTGCGACAACGGCATCTCAGTAGTAGCCGCCTGATCCTGTCCGCTTCAGTGAAGTCGCCGGCATGCCCACGAGCTGAGGAAACGTCACCGGGGTGAGGTTGGCCGTGCCGCACGTGTCAGGGCAGCTGGGCAATATTCGTGGCATCGGAGTTCACGAAGCCCACAAGGGCCCGACCACTTGGAGGAAACCATGACCATTCCCTCGACACTTTCCCGCGCTGCTCACCGACTCCCCGCACAGGCGGTGCTCGGCACAGACATCGCGGCGACGACCAACACCGCCGATGCGCTGCACATGGCGGGACTCGATTAGGGCCTGACTGTGCACGACACCGAGAACATGACGCTCCTCGGTGAGACGGGCGTGATCAGCACTTCCCTGCCGGGAATGCGCATGATCATGCGCGACGACACCTATCAGGGCCTCGCTGTCGTCGGCTCCCGCTACACCCCGGTTTCCAACGCACAGGCATTCGCACTAGCCGACGACGCTCGACTGCTCGGTGCGACCTTCGCCCACGCCGGTGAACTCGAGCATGGCCGCAAGACGTTCCTGACGATGGATCTGCCGGAAGCGCGCGTGCATGTCGGAGGTTCGGACCTTGTCGATTTTGGGATCGTCTTTCGCACTTCGCATGACGGCTCGGGCAGCATCGTCGGCGAGGTCACCGGAAAGCGTCTCGTGTGCACAAACGGCATGACGATCGGTATCGGTAGCGCGCAGCGCTGGTCAATTCCGCACACTGCGTCGGCGCACGACCGGATGGACGCGGCGAAGGTGCTGCTCCAAGGCGCGATGCGGTACGCAAAGGAGTTTGCAGCAGTGGCGGAAATGCTTATCTCGCAGCCGATGACGTTCGGCGAGTTCATCAGCTACATCGACACGCTGTACCCGAAGCCGGACGAGAGCAAGAAAGCCGCGGTCACCCGCTGGGAGACACGCCACGGCGACCTGCTGCAACTGTTTCGCACTGCTGCCACTCAGGAAGAAGGTCGTATGACCCAGTGGGCTGCGCTGAACGCGGTCATCGAATGGGAAGACTGGGGTCGCGGCGTACGCACCAGCGCAGGTGAAACCGCAGACCAGGCGAGGGCCGCTCGTCAGTTCAACAATCCGGACTCGGTAGGCACCAAGCAGAACGCCTACCGACTCCTGCAGCCCGCCTGATCAGGCTGTTCCGAGGAACCCACCCTGCACACCCGGGGTGGGCTCCTCGCGGCCCGACCAGCAACACCAAGTCGGCCCGCGCGACACCGGAACCGGCAGACCGCTGTCCGGGCCTATACCGCCAATAGCATTCACGTGTCGTCCACCGCCACTCACCTTGTGCGCTTACCATGGCGAAAAACCGTTGGTAAGGAAGGTAGTTTCCATGGGGCCCTCGCGAGCGCGGGACTGGATGCGCGAGTTTGTTGCCGGTACTCAGTCGCCCGAAGCTATCGAGCAGATCATAGAGGATCTTACTTCGTCGATCGGTACCGATGTGCCAGAGCTAGCACGTGATATCGACATCCGTCGTGACCTGCATTCGGCTGTCCGTAGTCAGTTTCATCTCGTCGTCGCATTCGGGCAGACACGCGAGACTGAATCCTTCCCGGCGGGGGAGGAAGCGAGATCCCTGGCACGGACAGTCGCTCGTCGCGGGCTGGAACTTGGCGTATTGACGCACTTGTATCATGCGGTTCACAACGCGATGCGGCGATTTGTGGAGACGGTCGCCGGACCGCGCTCAACCCTGCCTCCCGAGTTCCGGGCTGAACTTGTTGTGGCTATGTGGGATCAGACAAGTGAACTGATGAGCTCCTTGATTAAGGAGCTCTCTGATACCTACACCGCCGAACGCGAAGAGATCCTTCGCGGTGCCTTCTCGATGCGGATGCAGACAATTCGACGAATCCTGGACGGGGGAGATTTAGGGACGGAAGATGCGACGGTTCGCCTCAACTTTCCGTTGCATCGTTGGTCGACTGCATTCACTCTGTGGAGTAGCGATGAGGACCACCAGATCGATACCGCGTCTTTGGAACCACTGGCAATACGGCTGGCCCGATCTGCGGATCCGATAGACGTGCTCTGCCATCCAGCCGGGACACGAGCAGTGTGGGTCTGGATGGCCAGTCGAGTTGAGGCCGAGCTGGAAATCGACCCGTTACAGGTCCCCCCGGGCTTTCTGGTTGCGCTTGGCCAACCAGGCCGCGGGGTATCAGGCTTCCGGCAAACGCACCAAGAAGCGCAAGCGACCCAGCACGTCGTTATGCATTCTCAGAGGAGTCACTCGGTCACGAGATACAGAGAAGTTGAGATCGTCTCTATGCTGTCTCAACGGCCGCAATCGATGACCGTCTTCGTCGGGCGAGAGCTGGCTGGGATCCTGAAGCACGACGAAACATCGGGAAAGCTCCGTAGGACCCTTCGCGCGCTGCTGTCTCATGCGGGCAATGTGGAAGCCGCAGCGCGGGAATTGGGGGTGCATAAAAACACTGTCCGATACCGCGTGCAACAGATCGAGCAACGTCTAGGTAGACGGCTTGACAAGCATGCTGTTTCGACTGAGCTTGCCCTCGACTGCGTCGATGCTTTCGGCTGGCCGCCAAGCACGGTTTGTGCAGACCGAACAACAGAACTCTGAACGTTGGACGAATCCGCCAATACGACCAGCTCGACTGATTGGCAAGGTGGACACAAACCACATCAGCAGAGGAGCGCGAGTGTCAACGCCCACGATTCAGCCAGGATTCGATCCCACTGATCCTTCGATCTACAGCACGCACGTACCCCATGCGGAGTTCACGGAACTTCGGCAGTCCGCGCCTGTCTGGTGGTGCCCGCAATCCCCGGAGACTGGCGGGTTCCATGACGAGGGATACTGGGTTGTAACCCGCCACGCGGACGTCAAGCAGATATCGCGAGACGATGTCTACTCCACCTGGGTCAACACCGCCATCCCGCGCTTCGCTGACGACATCCCCCGCGAGGCGATCGAACTGCAACGGCACATCCTCCTGTTCAAGGACGCCCCCGAACACACCAAACTGCGCAAGATCATCTCCCGTGGATTCACCCCACGAGCGATCGCCGGCCTGAAAGAGAACCTCCACGACCGCGCCGAGAAAATCGTCGCCGAGGCGTTGGAGTCCGGAGCAGGAGATTTCGTCACCAAGGTCGCTAGTGAGCTTCCCCTGCAAGCGATCGCCGAACTCATCGGCATCCCGCAGGAGGACCGACGCAAGGTTTTCGACTGGTCGAACCAGATGACAGGCTACGACGATCCAGAGTTCGAAGGCGACCCACAGGTCGCTTCGACGGAACTCCTTGGGTACGCATACCAGATGGCGGAGCAACGTCGCGCGTGCCCCGCCGACGACATTCTGACCCAGCTGCTCGAAGCGGATATCGACGGTGACGGACTCCGCTCCGAGGAATTCGGATTCTTCGTGATTCTCCTCGCTGTTGCAGGAAACGAGACCACACGGAACGCAATCACACACGGAATGATCGCCTTCCTGGACAACCCCGATCAGTGGGAACTGTACAAGCGTGAACGGCCGGCTACCGCCGCGGACGAGATCGTGCGGTGGGCTACGCCTGTCACCGCATTCCAACGCACGGCGCTCGCGGATACCGAGCTCGGTGGGCAGAAAATCAAAAAGGGCGACCGAGTAGCAATGTTCTACGCATCGGCGAACTTCGATGAGGAAGCATTCGACCAGCCGACTGAGTTCAACATCCTTCGAGACCCAAATCCGCACTTGGGATTCGGAGGGACCGGGGCGCATTACTGCATCGGAGCGAATCTCGCCCGGCTCGAAATCGACTTGATCTTCAACGCAATTGCAGACCACATGCCCGACATCACGAAGCTGGGAGACCCGAAACGGTTGCGGTCGGGATGGCTCAACGCCATCAAACAATTCGATGTCGATTTCAAAGGCGGCTGTCCAGTGCTGCACTAGCCCCAGCACATTTACTCCCTTGCGAGTGGAGCGCCCCGTTGTCGGCATCGCGACAGTGCTGACAGCGGGGTCACTGTTGGCACCGAGAAGCCTCGGCTGAATTGCAGTGCGTACCGCCTCCCCGTTTAGAACTTTCGCACGGCTTGTATTGACGATCGGGATATGGCCGATTCGCTGTATTCAAGAAACCGTAGGCGCTGGCCCTCGTGGCGGCGACGCACCGATTCTGCGCTTCGGCGTGTGGGCCCAACGTGTGTGTCGAGAGTGCGAGCCCGCCTCATCACCTCACCTAAGCGCATTAATGGAGGTCACATGCCGGTCTCGAGTTGCGAGTTCGCCCTGACGTCTGCCCAGCAGGCAATCTGGTACGCACAGCAGTTCAGCGATACGTCCCTGCGCAATCTCGCCGCGTACATAGACATCTCGGGCTCTATCTCTGCCCTTGAGCTCGAAAGGTCGATCCGGTCTGCCCTGCACGAGAACGAGAACCTTCTTGTCCGCATAACAGACTCCGGCGATGGCCCAGTTCAGGTGGCCCATTCATTCGAGGACTGGCGTCCGAGTCACCGAGACTTCACCAGGCATGAGTCTCCGCAATCGGCTGCACTGGCCTGGGCGAAGAGTCTCGCGGACGAGGTGATTCCACCCACCGACTCCCCTCTGTTCAAAGTTGCGATCCTGCGGGTGGAAGCCAGGCGCTACTACATAGTTTTGGTGTTCAACCATGTGGTGATTGACGCCGCAGGTCTCGCGTTGCTTGTGGGTCGGATCGGCGACATTTACGATGGAGCCCCACAAGGGCGCACATCTACGCTGTCCGTGTTGGCGGATGCCGACAACGAGTATCGTCGTTCGAGCAAGCGGCGGGATGACGAACAGTTCTGGGCCAATTATGCAGTTCGTTCGGTTGGTACCGTTCGGTCGGTAAAACCTCACGGCGACCAGGCCGTACGTTCTCTTGAACTGACACTCCCGATTACCGTGACTACCCGACTAAGCGTCGCTTCAAAGCGCAACGGAATCACGCTCCCATCGGCACTGGCCGCATTGGGCGCTTTGATGATCGCGAAACAGACAGGCCGACAACGCTTCTACATTCAGATTCCAGTCGCTAATCGGAATGGGTCGATCGGCGATAGGCCAAATTTACTCGCGAACAGGATCCCACTGGAGGTCACGCTCGACAACGCAGCCGCGGTAGCGGCATGGTTACGCGAGTTCAATGTCGAGGTTGTCGTTGCGCTTGAACATGGTCAACTTGCCAGCCCGGAGATCTGCCGTGTGGCCGGCGTGCTTCAAGAGGGCCCGGAATTCTTCGGCCCGATTGTGAACGTCGTGCCGTTCTCAGCGGATCCTCGTCTCGGGGAATCCGCGAGAATTCGTCCACTCGCGATCGGGCCGTTCGACAACCTTTCGGTGTCCCTTATCGTGTACTCGGATGTATCAGTCGTGGTGCACCTTGAGGCCGAGGCAGACACGTTCTCTGATGCTGACCTGAATCGGTATGCAGGCGACCTCGCAGATCTGGCCGAGAAGGTCTCGATCGCGATGTCTGAGAACTGGTCTGTAGAAGCCTTGATGGGCACGGACAACTCGCTGCGGGGTGACGAGCCGCTTCTGCACTGGCAACCTCCAATCACGCCTCGCTCGCAAGACACGGTATATGCACGACCCACCACAGAGAACGAGGCCGCACTAGCGGGGATCTTCGGCGAAGTACTCGCTGTAGACCATGTCGGCATCGACGACAATTTCTTTGATCTTGGCGGCAACTCGCTGTTAGCCACCAAGATCGCCAATCGGCTACGGATGACGCTCGGCGTAGATCTACCCATTCGCACGATATTCGAGGGCCAATCAGTGAGGGCCCTCGCACCTCACCTCCGCGCGCCGGTAGCCACAGGCCGTCAGCAGCTCGTTCCGCGCGATCGGTCGCAGGACGCACCCTTGTCCTTCGCTCAGCAGCGGCTATGGTTTCTCCACCGGGTCGGAGAAGCTTCCACCGGCTACAATATGGTCTTTGCTCTCAAGCTGACCGGCCCGCTCGATGTCGATGCGCTCTCGCGAGCGATCAACGATGTTGTCGACCGACATGACGTACTGCGCACTATTTTCGAAGAGGACGAGGGAGTCCCGTACCAGAGAATATTGGAGCCAACGGGATCGAGGATCCTTCTCGAGATTGTCGACAGCGAACTCAATGACGTTGCTGGTGCGCTAGCGGATCACTGTTTCGATCTTAAGAAGGAACTACCAATTGCGGCCCGACTGCTTGCAGGGATGGCAAGCGAAGAGCATACGCTCATACTTGTAGCCCACCATATTGCGGGTGATGGGTGGTCGTTGGTCCCATTGTTGCGGGACTTGGGGATTGCGTACCGGGCGCGTGTGT
>NZ_JAASAF010000018.1 GCF_012726195.1 Rhodococcus sp. HNM0563 | reverse complement strand
GTGGGGTTGATCCGTATCTCGCCCTGCAGGCGGGGTTGCTGTGAACCGCTGGACTCAACTCAGCCTGACACGCAGGGCTCGCATGACCGTGCGTCGCGCACCTACGTGTGGACACCGTGAACCCTCTCGTCGCGGTCGGCACCGAGGTATCCGTCAGTGTCCGGCGAGTTCGGTGGTGACCGTTTCGATTATCCGATCTGTAGTTAGGTCGTCCCGTCCGTTGATGTACCACTCGGTGCTGAGGGTTGGGGCTATCGGTCGCCATACTCGATGCGGCGGTTGGGCGGTCGCCATGGATTCGACGCAGACGAGAACGGTACGGGTGTCGTCTACGATGTCCGCGCCGGCTGCCGCAGATGTATGGGCGTACGAACCTCGACCTACTGCGGAAACGCGTCATCCATCTCGAATAGAGAAGCGTAGCAGTGGCTTCACGGAACGTGCGCCAGATCTACTTTCGATGAGCCTCATCATGAGGTCTTTCACGCACTCAGAGCTGACCTCACCGCCCTTTGACATCTATAGGACCGTGCCGGGGCTTGACAACGGGGTCGCGGAGACCGGTCCAGTTCGATCGTGCCCGATGTCTCCACAGCCAGCACAGGAACGAACCGGCTGGCGGCGCCTATCCGGATAGAATTCTCTTCCAAGTACTCTCAGTAGAAGCGAGTGGACACAGATCCCAGGCCTGAGACGTAACATGTGACTCTTGTCCCCGGCTGAACGTCAGCCATTGGGCCCAGCGCCCCAGAGAGAATTACCTCGCCGGATCTGAGAGGATCGCCCAGGGTGCGCGCAGTACGGGCAAGCCAGACGACAGCATTCAACGGGTCTCTCATGCAATCGCGCCCAGTCCCGGTCGCAACCTCCTGCCCGTCAATCATCATCGACATCGTCACACTACGTGGCTCGACCTCTCTTAAGGTTCGTCTTGTCTGTCCAAGAACAAATAGCCCAGCTGCCGCGTTGTCCGCGACCGTGTCACTGAAGCTGATATCCCAGTCAATGATCCTGCAATCACACACTTCCAAAGCGGCAGTCACGGATTCGATGGATCCCCTGATCTGGTCGAGATCCATTGGTCCGTCGACGAGGTCTGCCCCGAGTACGAAAGCGACTTCTGCCTCCACTCGTGGTTGGAGAAGTCTTGCTGTGGCGATCGCGTCGCCAGTGTCGTACCACATGTCAGCGAAGAGCGTCCCGAAATCCGGTTGACTAACGCCCAATTGGCGCTGGACGCTTGCAGAAGTAAGACCGATCTTCCGGCCTACAGTGCGACCACCGCGCTGAATCCTTTGCCGGTTGACCTCGCACTGGACGAGGTACGCCGCCTCAAGGTTCACGCTTCCGAGATGCTCGCGGACCGGATTGCATGGGATGCCCGTTGCGGAGGCCGCGACCAGGCGTCGGACGCTCTCGTCAATATCATGTCCCGAATCTCGTCCCTCCTCCTTGACTCTGCGCACCTTGTCTGCCTGTCCATATTTTCCGTACATCCCACATCCTCCCATCCCGATGTCTCATACAAGTCGTTCAGTTCTCCTAAAAGGCGTACTGGGTTCGCCAATCCGAGAGGCACAACAGATCGCACGCATTACTGATCCGCCATGGCTCATACATTCGCGATATCAGCTGCCTGCAGAAGCGTTGGTCTCTACCCGGGCCGTGAATCGCAGTGTCGCGATACATTGGACGATATGGCAGAGTCTCACCTGTGCAAAGAAACTCAGCTGTGCCGTCGTCCAGACTTCGGGTGCACAATTTCCCAACTGAGAAAGAATCGGGTACCGCGAAGAATTCCGATCAGCCCTTGGCGACACGCCAGGTTCCGTTGCGCAGTTGGCGTGGACAACAACTCCATCGCCAGACTTGTCCACCATCAGCGCTCGTACACGGGCAGAAGTTCGAGGTTTGAAACAAATGACTACAAATCCTTTTGACGACACGACAGGGCGCTTCTTCGTCGTAGCGAACGACGAAGGCCAACACTCGCTCTGGCCGACATTCGCATCAGTTCCTTCCGGGTGGCAGGTGGTCTTTGGAGAGGCTAGCCACGCCGACTGCCTCGACTACGTGGAGCGCAACTGGACCGACATGCGGCCGCGCTCCTTGCGCCAGGCAATGAATGCAGGCGCCTAGAAGTAGCTTTCTCACAGGGGCGGTGCGTCCGGGTTGCAATGCCTTCTTGGACGCACCTTCTCAGTGCACAAGTGGTGTGCTGTGCGTAAATTACTCATGTAGAATCGTGCTAACACGATGAAGTGTTGCGAGACCGGCGGAATTGGGCGCAAAACCGGTACGCGAACCTCCTTCCAGACGGGACTCAGGAAATACAAGCGGTACCCCAGGCGGATATGCGATCAGGTACTCGTTATCCCGAACTGTCGGGTACGGAGCATCCCCCCTCTGTTCGGCCTTCCTCTGTGCGTCAGTCCGCGGAGTGATCTGGACTCTTGATAGACCTGACAGGAGGGCATCGACCGCTTCATCGTCAACTCCGATAGTGATGTTTGCTATTAGATTCGGTCCGAACTGCTGCGGTAGGTAGACACCGTCCTGCGCAAGCAAAACTTCACGAATCGCCGCCGGCGATTCTTCGATTGGAATCACCAGCCGCAACTCGTCTTGGTGGAACCAGCGCGAGAATGTGGCCGCATCTCCCACGCCGTCGAAGCCTTTGGCATGAAGCCACCGTTCAATCACCGCCTTCCGATTCATCGCATCACGGATCCGATCATTACCTTCGGACTGTGCGTGCGCCCTTGCCAGGTCCAGCGACGCCATGATCGGCCACGAGGGGGATGAAGTGTGGTGCCGGTGCGCGGAACTTTGAGTCGCGGCAACTGCTGACCGCCCGAAGGTATGGACGTACGCCGCCTGGCGCATTGCGTACATGGTCTTGTGCGCCGAGTGAGTAACCCAGACGTTGGCGTCGAACTCACCTCGGTCTCTCAACCTGCGCGCTACCGTCGTCGGCGACGAATTGGCAGTCTGGTCTCCGAAAGAGTGCACGGCGGACCACGCGTCATCGAGCACAAGGTTCGTGTCGGGTGATATCCGGTGTATCGAGTGCATGAAATCTGAAACGTCCAGCCGTAGGCCGCTATAGGTGGAGGACCCCACAACCACACAGTGGAATGGTCGTCCTAATGCTGCCGCCTCTTGCAGGCGCGCGAGTATGCACTCCACATCGACACCTCCGCTGCTCGGCGAGAGCGACGTCACCCGGGATACTTCCAGCCTGTACAAGTCGCACGCAAAGTGAACAGACTGATGAGCTGTCGCATCGACCAGGACTCGTCGGCCAAACTCAGCTGCCGCGCCAACGGCTATCGTATTTGCACAGGTTGCGCCCATTGATACGAAGATCGTACTGTCCGAGCCGAAGACCACTGCGGCCCGAGCTTGTGCCTCTGAGAGTGGACCAGACGGGTCGAATGGGGCGTCAAGGAGGTCACGGCCGTATGAGACATCCATGCAGCGCAAATCGCGCTGCGTAAGCTCCCCGTATGCGGCCGCTAGGCGGGGATCCTGTACTTCAAGCCGTCCGCCCCATGGAAGCGCGTGAAAATTGTAGACTCGACGACTTGCTGCGGAATGCAGACTTGCCAGCAAGGGGGCATCATCCGCGACGGTACTCATGCCTTAGAGCCCTGTCTCGCTTCAAGATAGCTCGCGACTCCGTTTACCGTAGGAGCGCTGTATAACTCGTGGACAGGAAGCGCTGGAAGGCCGCGCTCCTTCAGCCGTTTGGACGTCGCGATCGCAAGCAAAGAGTTTCCTCCAAGATCGAAGAAGTCAGAGTTCTCTGCGACCGGTGAATCGAACATCTCGCCCCATATTTCGGCGACCACAGCTGCCATCCCTTTGATACCCGCTGGCGGGCGCGGAGCAGCATGGCCCGGGGATTCTAGCAGTCGCTGCAACGCCTTGCTGTCTGTCTTCCCGTTCTCGGTTAGCGGTAGTGTCCCAAGGACCTCTATTCGATCGGGCACCATGTAGGTCGGCAGCCGACGAGTGACATAGCTTCTCAGTTCCCGCGGTGTTACATCCTGCGGATTGCATGCACAGAACGCCTCAAGCCGGAGATCGTGCGGATCTCCACTTGTTGCAGCTCGGGTAATAACCTCAGCATCCCGCACCGCCGGGTGTTCCATCAGGGAGGCCCGGATCTCGTCGAGCTCGATTCTGTACCCGCGGATCTTCACTTGTCGGTCAATCCGGCCAAGATGCTCCAACTCTCCGTTGGGTAGGATTCGACCCAGGTCGCCACTTCTGTAGTATCGAACTCCCGACCTCGCATCAGTTGTGAATCGATCCTGGGTTAGCTCAGGGTTGTTCACGTAGCCGGACGCGAGGCCCGCTCCGGACACACAAATCTCACCCCGAACCAACGGCGGCAAAGGACGGCCCTCGGCGTCGCGAACGTCGAGCCCCCACCCCGAAAGCGGCGTTCCTACGCTTCTGGGGCTGCGTGCAAGTTCGTACCGACTCAACGTCTTGACTGTCGAATGCACGGTGGTCTCCGTTATGCCATACATGTTTACAACCTGGCATTCTTGTTCGGGAACCACGTCGTACCATCGCCTTACGGCGGCTGGCTCGACGGGCGCCCCTCCGAGTATGACAAGTCGGAGTTCCGACGGGTAGCAAGTGACAGTTACCGTTTCGACGAGCTGCGCGAATGCTGGCGGGGTCTGGCTAGCGATTGTGACTGCCTCGGAGCGCAACAGATCCCGAAAAGTCTCCGGTGATCGAGCCGTGAGGTACGGAACGACTACCAGTCGGCCTCCGGTGGCGAGGCAAGCCCAAACTTCCCAAACTGAGTAATCAAAAGCCGTCGAATGAAAGAATGTCCAGGTATCGCCCGGACCGAGTGCGAACAAGCCGGCAGTTGCAGTGACTAGGTTTGCGATGTTGGTGTGCGGAATCTCAACGCCCTTGGGGCGGCCTGTTGACCCCGAAGTGTAGATCACATAGGCAGGGTCCAGTGGCGCACTCAGATCTGCGGGTTGCAGCTCCCCCGCGCTCTCGAATGCAGCAAGGTCAGCCGCTCTCGCGGTATCGACAGTCCCGTGACTGGACCCGTTCTCTGACACCAGTAGTTCAGGACTGCAATCCTCGATTACATAGGAGATCCGTTCGTCGGGCCAAGCTGGGTCAATTGGGACGTAGGAGGCGCCAGATCGCAGGATGCCGAGGAGAACGGCAATCAGTTCAGCAGATCGAGGAAGGTTGACTGCGACGCGACTTCCTGGGCCGACCCCCCGGTACTTGAGAGCCCCAGCGATCCTCGCACTCCAGGTATTCAGCTGGCGATAGCTCGTTTGCTGACCACCATCAACGACAGCTATCGAATCATCGTTGGCCCGCTGGAGAATTGCCGCCACAACGGTCACCTCGGATGTTGTGGGCGGCTCAAGTCTACGAAGCCCCGAGCGCCACTCACTTGGTAGTTGCGCTACACGGCAGCTGGCGCCAACAACTGCTTTGTGGATGTTCTCGAGTTCTGACAAGAACTGTTCGAGCAGCGCCTGTGGAGTCGACGGCGCGGACGCGTGGACGCGCATCGTTGGGGAGTCTGAGTCGTCCGCCTCAAGATGAAGCACCATAGCAAACTCGTCGAATACCCCAACCTCATAGTGCACCTCGTCAGCAGCGCTCTCGGGAACATGTTCATCAACGATCACGAGACAGACATCCTTGAGCGTCTCACTGCGGGTTTCCTGGAGGGGATACGACCGGCCAAGAATCGACTCAACCGTGAAGTCATCGATCTCTCCAATTGCGTTGGCTGATGGAGGGATATCGGCGGTATAGAGGTGCACTCGGGGGCTCCTGCCTGCCGCTAGAAGCGCGAAGCTCACGGCCCGACTAGAACGGTATAGAGAAAGCGTCTCAATCACTGCAGCCAAAGCCGAGGCGCACCCACGACCTAGTTCAAGCTTGCAGCTAGCTCTGCTGCGGGAGCGAACCCATGCCTCGGGGGTCGAGTCAGGCGCCCAGCTGGTACCTGCGGCGAGCACGTCTCTAGGAGACCTTGCACGATCGGTCATGTCGCCGACGGCGCTCAGCAGCACCAGCTCGGCGCCGCTACCGACCGCGATCGAAAGCGCCTCGCTGAGTTGGTTCCGTCCGGCCACCCGCCGATCAGCAACTATCGCGGTCACCCAGGCATCGAGAAATTCGAACACTGTCACACGAGCACGTTGACTATGCCGCTGCGACAACGGTCGTCGACACTCACGACGCATGAGCTCAAGTGTGGCGGAGTCCCGCCAACGGCACGCAACCTTCTCCCTCACAATGGTGATCTCACGCCCGCCGCCATCTTCATCGTGCGCTGCCTCACACAACGAACCTAGTTCTGTGCGAAGCCGCTCGAGATCCGGCGTCCTGGATGTCAGAGTTGCTGCTCCGTGGGAATACAGCTCATTCGCAATCACTTTGCCGAGAATCCTCCATCGACTGGCAGCGCCGTGCCGGTCATCTGCGTAGAGCCGTCGGACACGAGCCAGACTGCAGCGTCTGCTACGTCTTGCGGCTCGATCAGACTGTTCATCGGCTGTGATTGAATGAACGCTGCCTCGTGGTCTTCCCCGCCCAAGCCCAGCGACTTCGCAATCTCGCGAAGCATACGACCTTCTGTTGCCTCCGTGTCCCTCACTGAACCAGGACACAACGCGTTGACGCGGATTCTGAATGGGGCAAGATCGAGCGCTGCAGCTTTGCTGAGACCTACTAGTCCGTGCTTCGCAGCTACATACGCCGCAAAGTTTCGGTAAGCCACAAGACCCGCCGTCGAGGCGACGTTCACCACACTTCCATGGCGTGCGTGGATCATAGCTGGCGCTACCTCGTGGATCATACGCCATGCGCCGCTCAAGTTTACGTCTAACATCAATGACCATTGTGACTCTGTCATTTCGTGAACGGCGGATCCAGATGGAGCTGCTATCCCTGCCGAATTGATTAGCGCGTCACATTTGCCGTATCGCTCTAGCGTTCGCTGGACTGTGGCACAACAGTCACGTGAAGAGCGCACGTCCCCAGTCAGCACCAAGGCAGATGCACCGAAACTTCTGCACTGGTCGGCGGTTGCGTGGAGCTGGCTAATCGAACCAAGCTGGTAGGGCACTGCCTCGCAATCTCCACCGATGTCCATCAGGGCAACATCCGCGCCTTCCGCGGCGCACGCAACCGCGCACGCTCTACCGATTCCGCGTGCGGCTCCCGTAATGAGCACGGTCCGATCAACCAGCGAACTCATCGAGCGGATTCCCTCTCGAAACGTCGGGCAACAAGATCGATGACCTCACCGAACCTCTCAGTGAGGTACATGTGGCCGCCACTGAGCGTCTCAACGTCGAACGATGATGACCTGGTTGCACGCGCCCATCCACACACTTCGTCCTCGGATACGAGGGTGTCGGCTTGGCCTCTAACAGCAGTGATAGGGGCAGCAACCTTGCTCGATGGCTCTGCGCAATAGCTCTCATGCATGGACACGTCCGTGCGCAGAGCTGGAAGAATCATATCTCGTAACTCTGGATTTCCCAGCGCTGGATGCTCATAACCCGCCAGGTGGACAACACGATCCACGAAGTCGTCGTCCTCCAGCCCTGCCGCGGTCTCAGACCTTTGCTCGTATGGCGGCGGCGCACCGCTCACGACGACGAGGTCAACCGCCGTGCCAGTTCGCTCAAGCGCCCTGGTGAGTTCAAATGCGAGGACCGCGCCCAAGCTATGCCCAAAAATCACCAGGCGTTCGGCGGTCTCGCTGGGTAGCTGGTCGAGGAGATCAGCGACCGCATCCGCCACGCAAGTAACCGGAGGTTCTGCAAACCTTCTCTCCCGGCCAGGGAGCTGCATCGGGACGAGGGAGATATCCTCGCGAGCGTTGCGCTTCCAAGGAGCGAAGAAGCTCGCCCCACCTCCTGCGAACGGAATGCAAACCAGTGTCGTCGAATCGGCGGCCATTATGCTTCCTCCTCCCGATCGTTGGCTGGATCTGACACGGCAATAAGCCGTTTCGTGACGATCGCTTCCAGATCAACAAGACTGGTCGCACCGAGAAGATCTCCCGTGCTCACGCCGTCGACGCCGAGTTCGGTGAGCCGGTTCTTGAGGCTGATCACACTGAGGGAATCGAACCCATTCTCGATCAATCCGGCATTGAGGTCTAGGCCCTCCCCGTTTGCCTGGCCAAGCAGATATCCTAATGAGCGCTCCGTCAATGCCGGACCAGGGCTGGGCGCGCGCAGTTCAAGTTTCCTGCGCAGAATCTTGCCTGCCCCGCTCTTCGGAACGCGCTCGATGAACTGCACATCGGCTAGTCGCTTGTATTCCGATACATTCGAAGCGACGTAGTGCTCGACCTCGTGCCTCGAAAGACTCGCACCTCGGCGGACAACGACCCAAGCACGCGGGCGTTCAGTGCCTGATTCATCAATCATCGCGGTTACTGCAGCATCGTCGATCAATTCGTGTCGAAGCAAGAGACTCTCCAGTTCTGTAGGCGCAACTTGGAAGCCTTTGACCTTGATGAGATCCTTACGGCGGCCAACAATCGTCACCACGCCCGTTGCACTGAGCGTTGCGATGTCTCCAGTATGGAGAAAGCCGTCACGGTCCATGATTTCCGCAGTAGCGTCGGGGTTCGAGAGATAGCCAGTCATTACGTTCGGCCCTCTGTAAAGGATCTCGCCAGGCGTGCTGACCCCGGAGGGCGGCTGTTCGATCTCACTCCCCGTAGTGAGGTCAATCAGCTTCTGCTCTGCATTGGGCACCAATACACCGACACTGCCACGTGGGAAGTCAGTTCGATCGTGTGGTACGAGATGCGTGACGGGGCTGGTTTCGGTCATCCCGTACCCTTGACGAACCTCGCAGGACAGCCGGCGCGCCAAGGCATGTTCCAGCGCACCGTCTAAGGGTGCCGCACCGGAGAACACAGTGCGGACGCTACTCATGTTGTATGCATCTACCGCAGGATCCTTAGCCAGTAACAGTGCGATCGGGGGCGAAACGAACAGGAACGTGCACTGGTACACCTCGATAGCGGACAGATACTCATGCAGGTCGAAACGTGATAGCGGCACAAGTCGGGCACGCCGTCGTAGCGTTGTGCCCAAGATCAGTGAGAGTCCATAGATATGAGCGAATGGAACCACGGCTAGCACTGTGTCATCACATTGGACGCCGAGAAGATGCTCCGTCTGCGCAATGTTCGCCACGATGTTCCTGTGGGTGAGCATCACCCCCTTCGGCCCACCGGTCGTACCTGACGAGTACGGCAAGGCGGCGAGGTCTTCCCCGGCACTCCTCGGCATGCTCCACGTGTCCGCGATCCGGCACCTCATGATGCTGGGCGGAACAATCATCTCTTCGGCGATGTCGGCAGCGAATGCGGCGTCATCGACAGCTGGGCGTATGGAATCGGCGGCAATCACGATCTTGGCGTTGGAATCCTTGAGCTGGCGCGCCATTTCATCGATCGTCGCCGTCATATGCACGGTTGTCACTGTCGCACCAGCCATCAGTGCACCGTAAAAGACCGTTGGGTACGCCGCGCCGTTCGGCAGGACGATCGCCACAACGTCGCCCTGCGAGACTCCGCGTTCCGCGAGGCCGGCACCGAACTCTTCGGCATCACGGATTAGCTCGACATAGCTTATTTCCTGACCGGTCTGAACATCGACCACCGCGATCTGACGGTCGTCGCTCAAGCTCGAGGCCGTACCCAACACATAATCGTGGAGAGGTACATCCGGTATATCTACATCAGGAAGCTCACTCAGCACCGCAAGCTCCTTCGTCAAATGCACCTGCTTCGATCAGCGCTGCAACGGCAGTGATGTCCCCATCTAGAGCCCGGTCTTCGGAGACGAACGGCGATACCTCGCGCAGTTTTCGGAAATACGATTCCGTCGCTGGACTGAGTACCTCAACCCCTCTGATGTCGACCGCTTGGCTCAATGCAATGAGGTGGATCGCGGCCACCCTCCTTGTCAGATCAATGACTGTGCGAGCATCCCGTGCTGCAATCGTCCCCATACTGACCTTGTCCTGATTGTGCGCTTCCGTGGACCGAGAGAAGGAGGTGGCCGGCATGGTCAGTTTCAGCGCCTCAGCTGTCAACGCCGATGCGGCGATCTGCATACCTTTGAACCCATGGAGCAGACCGCGACGTTCATCCGTATCCGTCATCCATGGCACCAAATTCGCCGTCAGTCCGTTGTTGAACTTCTCGTCTACGATGAGCTCGAGCTGGCGATCAAGCATGTCACTGACGCTCGCAACAGCAGTCTTCAGTGCATCCATCGCCAAACCAACGTGCCCACCATAGAAGTTCCCCCCGTTCCAGACCGTCCCGTTCTCCGGATCGAAAAGCGGATTGTCATTGGACGAATTGATCTCCGTCGTGACCCAGCTAGAAGCCCAGTCAAGTGTGTCTAGAAGGACACCGATAATCTGAGGCACACACCGCACCGAATAGCGATCCTGGAGCGGTCGATCAAGCGTCTGGGTGGTCTCGATGCTCGCGCGCTCATGGGTCTTTCCAATTGCGCCGCTCGTGGTCCCCAACAGCGAGCGCATCAACGCTGCGCTCCGCACCGAGCCTGGGTGTGGCTTCTGCTCAACCACGAACTGGCCATAATGGTCCGGGTTTCCTAGTAATACCTGACTCGCCAGGGCGCCGCAAACCGTGGCTGCATAAGCCAGTTGACGAGCCTGACTAATTGCAATTGCTGCGTATGCAGCCATGAACGATGTTCCGTTTACAACGGCGAGCCCCTCTTTCGCATCGAATACGATGGGTTCACAGCCGATGCGATTCAGTGCTTCGCCAGCTGGCGTCAGACTGCCTTGAAACATCACGTCACCGTGGCCGGTCAACATTCGTCCCACGTAGCTCAGTGGAACGAGGTCGCCGCTCGCACCTACAGACCCCTGCTCAGGAATCAGGGGAAGTACGTCGTTGTTGATGCAAGCTAGAAGTAGGTCGATGAGGCCTTCTCGGACACCGGACCAACCACGCACGAGGCAGTTAGTTCTGACGATAAGCGTCGCACGACTTACCTCAGCTGTTGCGAGCGGACCTGTGCCAGTTGCGAGGAAGCTGATCAGATTCTTCTGTAACTCCTCGACGTGCCGCATCGGAATCTGCTGAGCACTACTGTCGCCGAAGCCTGAGGTCACGCCATAGATTGGTGCTCCGGCTTCGATCATCTCTCGTTTCATCGAATCTGACCCGACAACCCTCTTTCGAGCGTCATCGGTCATCACGACGCGTACGTCTTTTCCTTTAGCAACAGCCATGACCTGGTCGAGAGTCAAGCTCTGGCCGTCGAGCTCGATGACGTTCACTGTGTCACTACCTGCCTTCGTTATCGATAGTTTGCGCATCAACTGCTACGCGCGTTGAGAACCAGTTCTCGACCGCCCGACCTACTGCGGACATCGGTAGATCGCGATCAAAATCGTCATGCCTGCATGGGATTACCCGGTCGGTGATTACTCCCGCGATGTAGTTCGTCCAATGCTGTCGCAATGCTCGCGGATGAACTCGATGCCCCTCTCTGCTGAGCCCAGCTTGGATCAGGAGTGCGTCGCCTTGGAAGACCCGCGGCCCATGGTCGACAAGCAGGCGGATGCTGTGCCGACTGACTTCCGCGATTCTCGCCATCGTTTGGTTAGGGTCATCTGCCAGGTGAAATGATTCGTAGCGCGACCACATTGCCGCTTCCACCTGATCTTGGACGTCGTCCGACTCAGCGGCGGCCAACATGCTTTCATCGGCAGTCCAGCTGTCCACAAGCGCTAGGAGCTCAACGTCATGCCCGCGCATCTGCAACTCGACTGCAACGGCATGCGCTATAACTCCACCATAGGACCACCCGAGGAGGTTGAACGGGCCCGTGTTCTGTACAGCGAGGATTCTCTCGACGTACCTCGCGACAACGTCCGCAATCGTGTTGTCTACGGCCGCCTCTGTCAGGCCGTCGGATTGCAGTGCATAAATCGGACGAGCACCAATGTGACTTTCAAGACCAAAGTAGGGCCAGCCGACCCCGCCGGCCGGGTGAACACACCATAGTGGCTGCTCTTCACCGTCTGCCTTGACGGTTAGCACTGGGGCAAATGGATCCTCTGCAACGACTTGAACGGTCTCANACCGACACGGTCCACTCCGAGCACTGAGCCGAAGATCTCGGCCAACAGGCATTCATGCTCAGACTCCGGAGCTCGGTACTTCGCCGTGGACACCAGCTCCACCTCGGGCAATGCAGAGCGATCGACCTTCCCGTTGACCGTCAACGGCAAAGCATCAACAACCGACACGACCGCCGGCACCATGTAATCCGGAAGCCGCGACGCCACAAACGCCCGAACATCTACTGTCAGCTCGTCGACCACCTCGCGATATCCACGATCGGGAACCACGAACGCAACGAGCTGCTTACCGCTCGCAAAGTCACGGGCAACAACACACGCTCGATGGATTCCAGGGTGCTCAGAAAGAGCGGACTCCACTTCAGCTGGCTCAATCCGTTGCCCCCGGAGTTTAACCTGGTCGTCTGCCCTACCAACAAGTTCCAGTCTTCCTCCCGTACCCCACTTCACGAAGTCGCCCGTGCGATAAATCCGCTCGCCGGCTGCTTGAGGGTGCGCGACGAAGCGAGACGCCGTCAATCCAGGGCGTGACAGATACCCGCGGGCCAATTGACGACCGCCGATATACAATTCGCCCACGACTCCAGCTGGCACAGGATGCAGTCGACGGTCAAGAACCAGGATGTCCGAGTTCGGCGCCGGTTTCCCTAGCCCGGCCTGGTAGTCCGACTTCGTGTAGACAACATCGCTGACTTCGGTGGATCCGTAAAAGTTCCATACGTCCGGTTGGTATGAGAGTAAATGAAGGTCCTCGATAAGTCCGGGACGCAGTGGCTCACCAGACAGCAGTACCGTACTCAGATCCAAGCTGCGATGCGGAGCATGCTCCGCGAGAGCTGCAGCAAACGAAGGAACGGTCATGATTTCCGTGATGGAGTACTGCCGAAGAACGGCCGCCATTCGTCGCGGATCGCTTGCGGTGGATTGGGTAACGATTGTCACTCGACCACCGCGAGCAAGGAGCGAGAGGATGTGGAAACTAGAGTCGATGAACCCCGGCGCCGTGTTGGTCACACCGATCGGTCCGGAATCCAGCAAGTCGCGGCACCAGCTGATCCTGTTCTCAAGAGCTCCGTACGTCCCTGCGACAGCCTTCGGCACACCAGTTGATCCAGATGTGTAAAGCACGTATGCGAGATTGTCGCTGCAAGTCCTCCGTCCGAGAGACCTTGCTATGTCCACGTGTCGGTGGACGGTGCGCTCGACGTTGATATCAAGTTGTTCGACAGCCGAGGAAACCTGGCGTTCTCCACTCGTGACTATGAGCTTCGGCACTGCTTCGCGGATGGCGTACTCGAGCCGCGCGGGCGGCATGTCTGGGTCGAGGGGCATAAAGGCGGCTCCGGCCTTAAGCACTGCCAGCAGGGCGACGACCAAATCAGTCGAGCGCGGTAGCGCGAGACCGACAACGGACTCAATCCCCACTCCCCTCGCGCATAGTTCCTGCGCGAGATCGTTGGCGCGCAACCCAAGTTCCGCGTATGTGATATCACCATCGTCGGACGTTAGAGCGATCTGATTGGAGTAGCGCCGCGCAAGCGCATCGAAGCCGTCGCCCGTTACCCATAGTCCCGGATCTCCCGCAGACGGCCCGATCCTAAGGTCGTCAATACTGTAGCGTTCTGCGTCTGATAACAACTCGATGTCGTCAACGATCGTCCGTGGGTTATCTGCGACAACACGGAGAACCTGCGCATACCAACCCACGAGGCGCTCGGCTGTGGAGCGGTCGAACAGGTCGGTGGAGAACTCCAACGTTGCCGTGTACCCCGCATTCGCCCCCGACC
>NZ_JAASAF010000017.1 GCF_012726195.1 Rhodococcus sp. HNM0563 | reverse complement strand
TGCGCGGACCCGGTGAAGCAGGAACCCGCCGAACAGACCTCACCACCTGGTGAGGCTGCGTAGGAATCCTCCGTGTTTGCGCGGAGGGGGAAGTCAAGCAGATCGCACGCTGGTGAAGCGCCTTGCGATGCGTCGCACCGTGTTCGTGTTTCCGCGTGCCGCCCTCGCGGCGGCACAGGCGGGCGCAAGCGACCGGGTTGCAGCCGCTCAGCGCCGCAGTGTGATCAAAGATGCCGAACGGGCCGGCCTGAACCGGGACGGCGCCCGGTGGCTCGACGACGCCACCGCCGGGGTCCTCGCTGCCCTGGCAGGTGGGCGCGAGGCAACCGCGTCCGAATTGCGTTCGGAACTACCTGTTCTCGACGCATCGATCGACTACGGCGTCGGGAAGTCCTGGGGCGGAAAGGTTCCTTTCGCACCACGAGTCATGACGGTGCTCTCGGCCTCGGGTCAGGTGCTCAGAGCCTCCAACAATGGGTCGTGGCGAATCTCGCGCCCGAACTGGGTGCGTACTGCCTCGTGGTTGGGGGAGGAAATCGAACCGCGAAGCGAATCCGAGGGACTTCGAGACCTCGTGGAAATGTGGTTGCGCGCATTCGGGCCGGGAACCGAAGCCGACATCAAGTGGTGGCTCGGCTCGACGATCAAAGCCGTCCGAGGTGCGCTGACCGAACTCGCGGCTGTGGAAGTGGACCTCGACGGGCGCGTCGGCTATCTCCTTCCGGACGACGTCGACCCCGCGCCCTCTGCTGAGCCGTGGGGCGCGCTGCTGCCGTCACTGGATCCCACCACGATGGGCTGGTACGAGCGAGAGTGGTACCTCGGCCCGTACAAGCAGCAGCTTTTCGACACCAGTGGAAACGCAGGGCCGACGGCGTGGTGGGATGGCCGGGTCGTCGGCACGTGGTGGCAATCCGACGACGGCGCCGTCCGGCTCCACATGCTCGAGGACGCAGGAAAGGAAGCATCGGCCTTCTCGCCGCCGAAGCTGCTCGGCTCGAGGAATGGCTGGAAGGTGTGCGGGTGCTGCCGAGGTTCCCCTCGCCACTGGCCAAGGCCCTGGCTGCCGGATAGTTCAGCAATCCTGCAGTGCAGGCCGATCAGGATGTTCGAAGCGCACCACGATGTCGGCCTCGAAAGAGACCTCGGCCTCGTGTGCGAGCAGTGGGGAGATCGTCCAACGGTCGTCGGCGAGAGTGCCCCGCTCGAGTGCACCCCGGGACATCCTCAGGTCGACGGTCGCATCGAAAGGGATGCCGCGGCCGAGGAGCATCGGTCCTGCCACGACAAGCACGTGATCGGCTGAGGCGCCGACCCGGTCCGCTCGCACCGACCGGTCGGTGGCCTCGTCCCACAACCGCGGCAGAAAGCGATGCCGCCTCTTCAATGACGAGACCACCTCGCGGTCCAGCGCGTCGTAGTCGTACCAGCCCGACCGGTAACTCTCTTCATCGGCGTGCCCGTGTTCGAGACGGAGCGAGGCAGGCCGGACGAAATCGTGCAGTGACACCGCGTCGGCGGGACGCCCCGCGGCGCGCAGAGCCACGACGACCCGGCTCGCCAGACCAATGGGGTCTGCGGCGTCGGCGGCCGAAATCGCCATGGCGACCGGGCCCGGTCGTGCGTTTGCACGTTCGGCGAGTAGTTCGGTCAGTAGAGCAGGAGAGATCGGGGTGAACGACGCCATCCGATCAGGGTATCGCCGGCGTGATCCGCCTTGCCCCTGCCGCGATAGGCCTTGTGCGTCGGGAGAATCGAAGCCACGGATTGCATCACACAGGTTCGGGCGTCCTGGCCGACGCTGGGGTACGGTCCGAGGCCGGCGCCCCGATCGCGCGCTTGGGTTGCGTCCGCACGTGAGTGATGTAGAGGGCGAGACCCACGAACACGACACCGCCGACCAGGTTGCCCAGAACCGTCGGGATCTCGTTCCAGATCAGATAGTCACCGAGGGTGAAGTCACCGCCGAGAAGCAGACCGGACGGGAACAGGAACATGTTGACGACCGAGTGCTCGAAACCCATGTAGAAGAACAGCATGACGGGCATCCACATGACGATGACCTTGCCCGGCACACTCTTGGACATCATCGCTGCGACAACGCCGGTGGACACCATCCAGTTGCACAGCATGCCGCGGAAGAACAGGGTCGCCATGCCGGCCGCACCGTGCTCCGCATACCCGAGAGTGCGCGATTCACCGATCTCACCGAGACGTTCGCCGACCGCGTCCGGTGTGATCGAGTAACCGTAGGTGAGGATGAAGGTGATCAGCACGGCCACGGTGAAGGCGCCGAGGAAGTTTCCGACGAAGACCAGACCCCAGTTGCGGAGCATCGACCCGATTGTCACGCCCGGACGTCTGTCGAGGTATGCAATGGGAACCATCGTGAACACCCCGGTGAGAAGGTCGAAACCCAGTAGGTAGAGCAGGCAGAATCCGACCGGGAAGAGAATAGCTCCGAGGAGGGCGTTGCCGGTCTGCACGGTGACAGTGATCGCAAATGCCGCCCCGAGTGTGAGGATCGCACCGGCCATATACGCCCTGATCAGGGTGTCGCGGGTAGACATGAGGACCTTGCTCTGGCCGGCGTCGACCATCGCGCGGGCCAGCTCGGCGGGTGGAACGTAGGACACGGCAACCTCCTGGTGCGAACAGTGCCCGACCAGTGTCGGCGGGGTCGGTCACCGTGGCGTTTCGGAGCAGTAAGGATGCGTTGCGTTCTCCTCCGCAGGCGGTGGCTCGGGTTGTGAGGTCGATCCATCATGTATATTGGCGGTGCTTCACGAGATGCCGTCGCCAAGCTCCGACTTGACGGCACGCCAACCCCACGCTCGCGGGTGGCTCGGATGACGAAGCGGCTCGCGGCCGACCGGCCCGGGCACGAGCGCCCCGCCCGGGGCCGACCCGGAGGAAATCATGACCGACCATGTTCGCGGTGCCGATCACGTAGATGCTCACCCGTGCGCCTCGTTCGGCGACGGGCACCAGGTGCATTACACCCGCGCACGTAAGGCTTTCGACGATTCCGATCTCGGTGTCGGCGCGCTGGTGCGCGTTCTGGACGATTCGGGGGTCGAATTATCTTGGGATGGGATACGACTCGTATTCCGTCACCATGACACCACCGCGATCGCCGCCGCGGTCCACGCTGGCGGGGAGATCGGGGTCTGGGTTCCGCAGTGGCGAGTGCTGATCCTGCCGGGCCCTGATCCGTATGAGCCTGCGACCTTCACCCTTGCCGCACCTGATCACTGGACGGACTGTGTGCGAGGGCGTGTTTCGACGCCGATCTGCGTGCCCGGCCGGTGATCCGTCGGATCAGCTTTGTTCGGACTCGTGCCAGAACGCTGGAAGAGTCACTGCCAGAATCTCTTTCGCTTGCATCGGTAGAGAGTGGGTGGTGTTCGGCACGACGTCGACGGTTGCTCGCGGGAGTGTTCGTGCCCGCTGCGCAGCAGTTTCGGCTCCGGCGAGCGAATCGCGTTCAGCGATAGCGACGTAGGTGGGCATGACGAGGGCGTCCATCTCGTCATCGCTCAGGGGAGAAGGAGTCGGCAAGGCTGCCGAGAAGTGCTCCGAACCCGCGGCGATCATCTTCGCCATGTCGTCGTTCGGGTCGAACTCTGCCCCGCCTACCTTGCCGAGTGCGGCCGTGCGCCAGGACTCGGGCAGGAACGGGAGAGTCGAGACCATGGTCCACGCCATCATTCGGGCAGAGGGATGCGCGAAGGTGAAAACCGGTTCGAGGAGTGTCAGCGACCGGACCCTCTCCGGGAAATGCTGCGCGTACGTTGCTGCGATTGCTCCGCCGAACGAATGGCCGACGATGTGCACGGTGTCGGTTTCGAGCGCGTCGAGTGCGTCGGCGATCCAGATGGCCTGGTCACCGAAAGAGGCGAGTGGAACATTCTGAACCGACAAACCGGCATCACCGAGTGCGTCGAAAGCGACGACCCGTCGGTGGGGTAGGAAGTCGGCGAGGTTCTCGGCCCACATCGGAACACCCGACGACCGGCCCGGTACCAGGACGACCGGAACGGTATCCGCGGTGTCCGGGGAACTCCACTCGTAGGCGCGAACTGTGCCGAAGCGAGTTGCGAGGTCGTGGGTCGATGTAGGCGAGGGGAGCGAGGACATCGCTCGCTCATACGCCGCGAGGTAGGTCCGGCGTCCCTCTGCGTCGCGGAAATGACCCACGCCGGCTGCTCCGAAGAAGAACTGCTGCACGCTCACAGCACCCAGCGCTGTGAGTGCGGCGACGACGGCAAGCGCGCTGCGGCGAAGCCATCGGTAGCGCGGGCGAGCGGGTGGTGGACGGCCGGTTCGGGAAACTGTGCTTGCGGCGTACTCGCTCATCTGCAACTCCTGATCGTCCAGTATCAGTACTTTTTGCAGTATAGACATATTGTAAAATGCTGTCATGCCGAAAGTTGTCGACCATGCCGAGCGTCGCAAAGAGATTGTGTGGGCCCTGTGGGCAGTGATCCACGAGCGAGGAATCGATGGGGTCACGTTGCACGCGGTGGCTGCGGAGGCCGGGGTCTCGATCGGCAGGATCCAGCACTACTTCGAATCGAAACAGAATCTGATCCGGGCCGGAGCGCAGGAAATGGTCACCGGCGCCGAACAGATGTACCGCGAACACGGATCCCCCCGTGATCCCGGATCGGCCCTCGCAGCACTGCTCACCCAGCCGGTCCCTACGAATGCCCCCGCACGTGTCGGTGTCTCGGTCTGGTATGCCTACCTCGCGAAAGCGACGAACGATCCGTGGATCAGATCGTTCCTTGCTGAAGCCTCAGGTGGGACCGTCGGCGAGGCCGGGCGTCTACTCCGTCTCGTCGGGCTCTCCGAGGCCAGGGCGCACAACGAAGCCGTGAGGTTGGTTGCGGTCAGTACCGGTGCGACACAATCCGTGCTGATCGCGGGGATGGACGCGGACGCCGCGGTCGATCTCGTCCGTCGGGAGATCGACCGCAGCATCGACCTCGGTCCGGAATGAAGCCGGGAGTGAACCGGCCGATCACGCGTCGCCACTTCACCGTGTCGGTGGGCAGGTTCACTATGGTTCCATGGTCAACACCCATCACGCATTCGACTACATCGAACTCGGCGCTACCGACCTCCCCGCTTCACGTGAGTTCTACGAAACCGCATTCGGCTGGAACTTCAACGACTACGGGCCGAAGTACGCCGGTATCCGTGCCGCAGAAGGTGACGGAGAGGTCGGTGGGCTCACGACTCTGCGCGCACCGGGTACAGCCGGACCGCTGGTCCTGCTGTACTCGAGCGACCTCGATGCCTCGGTAGCTGCTGTCGAACAGGCCGGGGGCACGATTTCGTCGGGGCCGTACGACTTCCCGGGAGGGCGACGGTTCACTTTCGTCGATCCGAGTGGAAACGAACTGGGTGTGTGGTCCGAAGCGTGAATCCCTTCGGCGAGCGCGCTTGTCGTGGACAACACCGCCGGTCGAGGACGACCGTCGGACGGGCTGGGTTCAGTTCGCGGCGTGCACCCATCGCGCCATGCCGGTCCGAGCGAGTTGCGGAATCTGCTCGGCCGACCACGGGCTGATCAGCCACGGAACGGTTGCGGCGGTCTGCATATCGGCCCATGACACCCACGACCAGTCCATCACCTCGGACGGGTCGGGCTCGAGGCCGGATACTGCGCGGGCGCAGAAGACTGGACAGACTTCGTTCTCGACAGTCCCGTCGGCTGCCGTCGCGCGGTAGCGGAAACGCGGCAAGATGCAAGTGAGGTCGTCGACGGCGAGGCCCAGCTCCTGCTCGAGACGGCGGTGTATCGCGTCCTCGAGGGATTCGTCCGGTCCGGGATGACCGCAGCACGCGTTCGTCCACACGCCGGGCCATGTGATCTTGTCCAGTGCGCGTCGAGTCGTGAGTACCCGGCCCTCGTCATCGAACACGTAGCAGGAGAATGCCAGGTGAAGTGGAGTGTCCGTGTGGTGGACAGTGGCTTTCGGAGCTGTTCCGATGGGTCGCTCGTCCTCGTCGAGCAGAACCACGAGTTCGTCGTGGGCACGCGCTGTCATCTCGGATCTCCGTTGGGTGCTCGGGGGTATCGGGCGACGTCGGACATTCGCCGGATCGAGCCTACCTGGGCGGCTCGATCCGACGATTCGACACCGATCACACCTCGAAGCCCCACCAAAATCCCTACAACCACAACGTCTGCCGACAGAAGCGGGCTCCCCGAACTGTTGTTTCCGTCCGTTGGCCGTGTTTGCGTCGCCGTTGAAACGATAAGGGTGTTTCTTCTCGCACTGCCGCGCCCCTGCACGCGCACCGACCCGCCACTACGCTCGGGCGTGGTAGCTGCCGCAGACGTCACCCACCGAATTCGGCGCCTCACTGGCACCGCCACCTCCGACGTACGGGACGTGATCGCATGAGCAAACCCACACCCAGCATGACAGCTCGCTACGAGGGGAGAAATCTCGAAGTATCCGGTCCACACCGGATCTATCCGTCCGGCTTGTGGTACTTCCGGTCCGCGGACTCGGACCCCGCCCCCACGTGGATTCCGGCAGGTGACATCCGCGAAGCGCCGGGAGGGAACGTACGGGCCGGCGCCCACGACCGACGCCTGGTCGACGCTGTCGCACAGCCGTTGTTCGTCACCGGATTGAGCCTCGCGATCGCCGTTTCGGCGTGGGTGACCTCGTTCTTCGAGGCCCGTCTCGGCTCAGTGGGTGCCCGGCCGTCGAGATGACGCGTGACCGCCGTCGCCGGGCGGCCCACGGTGACTCGTACGCCGCTCTACCCGCTGTGGGCAGTCACACGGTGACCACCTCGAGGGCATGTGTGAGATCGGCGATGAGGTCATCGGTGTCCTCGAGACCGACCGACAAGCGGATCATCGACCCGGTGATACCGCGTCGCAGCCGCTCCTGCGGCGAAAGGTCGTAGTGGGTGGTGGTCACCGGTTGCGTCACCAAGCTTTCGACTCCGCCGAGACTCGGGGCGAGAGTGAACAACTGAAGGCGATCGACCACCTGTACTGTCGTCTCGGTGTCCGCGGCGACCTCGATCGTCACGATCCCGCCGAAACCTGTCATCTGTTTCGCCGCGAGCATGTGCCCGGAGAAACTCGGGAGACCTGGGTACAACACTCGCGCGACCCGGGGGTCGGCCTCCATCGCTTCTGCGACCGCCTGTGCATTGGCGTTGTGTTGTTTGACGCGGACGGTGAGGGTGCGCAGGCTACGCGACAGCAACGCCGCGGCCTCGGGTGCGATGCACGACCCGAAGCTCTTGCGCCAGGGCTTCAACGGGTCGATGAGCGCGGCAGCCCCGAGTACGAGCCCGGCCGTGACATCGGAGTGGCCACCGAGGTACTTGGTGGCCGAGTACGAGACGAGATCGGCGCCGAACTCGAGAGGATTCTGATTGACGGGTGACGCAAACGTGTTGTCGACCGCGACGAGAGCACCGTGACTGTGCGCGAGGTCGGCGATCGCCGCGATGTCGTAGATCCCGAGCGCGGGATTGGTGGGCGTTTCGAAGAACACCAGCTTCGCTCCGCCACGGAGGACATCGTCCAGGCGGTGGAGTTCGTCGCCGAGGAGGAATGTGGTGGTGATGCCGAGCAAGGAAAGTTGTGCGGTGAGCAGTTCCATCGTGCCGCCGTAAGCGTCGCCGACACACACGATGCCGTCGCGTCCGTACTGAGCGAACAAGGCTGTTTCAGCGGCCATACCCGAACAGAACGCCAAAGCGCTCTCAGCACCCTCGATCGACGTCATCGTTTCCTCGAGCGCAAAAATCGTTGGGTTCAGACCGTAGCGCGTGTAGAGCGGCCCCTCGGTGTGCCCGTCTGCGACCTCGAGCAGTGCAGCGGTGTTCTCGAACGAGAACGTCGTGGTGTTGTAGACCGGCAGGTGCGGCGCACCGTAGGCATCGGTGATGCCGGTGCCGTGGATCGCCCGGGTGGACCGACCTGCTGATACATGCTTCACGCCAGAACTCCGTTCACGAGGTGTGTTCGAGTGGACCCGAACGCAGTATCCCGTTCACGAACGCCGGGCCCGACGCCGGCTGCTCAGAACACGGTGGCCGAGCGGTGCCGTTGCCCGGTGGTAGCCGTCGTCCCGGCGGTCACCCGGCAGATTCCCTGACGGACTGCGCCATGTGTCGTAGCGTCGAGGTGACGGCGTTCCCACGGTGATCGACACGAGGAGTTCGAGCCGCGCGAACGCACGCGTACAAGCACTGCAGCCCTGGAGGCGGTAATGAGTGACGACAGCTTCGGAACCCGCGACACCCTGACGGTCGACGGTATCGACTACCGGATCCATCGCATCGACAAGGTCCCTGGGTCGGACCGCCTTCCCTACAGTCTCAAGATCCTTCTCGAGAACCTCCTGCGCACCGAGGACGGACGTCTGGTCACGCGCGAACAGATCGAGGCCGTGGCCGGCTGGGATCCCGCGTCCACGCACAACCCCGAAATCCAGTTCTCGCCTGCCCGCGTGCTCATGCAGGATTTCACCGGTGTGCCGTGTGTGGTGGACCTCGTCGCGATGCGCGATGCCATGACGACCCGCGGTGGCGACGCCACCCGAATCAATCCGTTGATCCCCACTGAACTGGTCATCGACCACTCGGTGATCGCCGACGTGTTCGGCACCGAAGACGCATTCCGCATCAACACCGACCTCGAATTCACCCGCAACCGCGAACGCTACGAACTGTTGCGCTGGGCGCAGGGCGCATTCGACGACTTCAAGGTCGTACCGCCCGGCACCGGCATCTGTCACCAGGTCAACCTCGAGTATCTCGGTCGCGTCGTCTTCACCCGCGAGACCGAGGACGGAGAGATGCTGGCCTACCCGGACTCGCTGGTCGGAACCGACTCGCACACCCCGATGATCAACGGCATCGGTGTCGTCGGGTGGGGCGTCGGCGGAATCGAAGCCGAGGCCGCAATGCTCGGTCAACCCGCCTCGATGCTGATCCCGCAAGTCGTCGGATTCAAGCTCAACGGTGAACTGGGGGAGGGCACCACCGCCACCGACCTGGTTCTCACCGTCGCCGAAATGCTGCGCAAGACCGGCGTGGTGGGCAAATTCGTCGAGTTCTTCGGCCCCGGTGTAGCGAATGTGCCGCTTGCCAATCGCGCCACGATCGGCAACATGAGTCCCGAATACGGCTCGACCATCTCGATCTTCCCGATCGACGACATCACCCTCGACTACATGCGCCTCACCGGCCGCTCCGACGATCAGGTTCGTCTGGTCGAGGCGTATGCCAAGGAACAAGGGTTGTGGCACGATCCTGCCCGCGAACCCGCGTACAGCCAGGTCGTCGAACTCGATTTGTCGACGGTACGCCCGTCGATCGCCGGCCCCAAACGGCCACAGGACCGTATCCCGGTGGCTCTTGCACGCCAGGCGGTCGGGGCGCTGCTCGCAGGTGCTGACGTGCCCGGCGTCGTCGCGCAGGTGCAGGAAGTGGGTCTCGACGAAGGTTCGATCGAGTCGTTCCCCGCGAGTGATCCCGTCGCGATCTTCGGTAAGGACACCAGTGCACCACCTCGTGACCCTCTGCCCGATGATCTCGCCGCGGCAGACCCACCGTCGAACAAGGTGCCTGTGCGCATCGGTGACGGACCCGAGTTCGAGCTCGACCACGGCCACGTCGTGATCGCTGCGATCACGTCGTGCACGAACACGTCGAACCCCTCGGTGATGATCGGGGCCGGATTGCTCGCCAAGAACGCGGTGGACAAGGGCCTGCGCAGCAAACCGTGGGTCAAGACCACCCTCGCGCCCGGATCGAGGATCGTCACCGACTACTACGAACGTGCGGGGCTCACTCCGTATCTCGACAAGCTCGGCTTCGACCTCGTGGGATACGGATGCACCACGTGCATCGGCAACTCCGGCCCATTGCTCGACGAAATCGCCTCCGCGGTCGACGAACACGACCTCAACGTGTCGGCGGTGTTGTCGGGAAACCGCAATTTCGAAGGCCGGATCCATCCGCAGACGAAGATGAACTTCCTCGCCTCGCCGCCACTGGTCATCACGTATGCACTCACGGGCTCGATGCTCGTCGACATCTTCGAGGACGAACTCGGTACCGATGCCGACGGCAACCCCGTGTTTCTGCGCGACATCTGGCCGTCCACCGAGGAGATTCAGGCCGTCATCGACGAGTGCGTGCGCTCGGAGATGTTCGAATCCGGCTACGCCGATGTCTATCACGGTGACGACACGTGGCGAAACCTCGATGTCCCCACCGGTGAAGTGTTCGACTGGAAGGATGACTCGACGTACGTGCGGCGCCCACCGTACTTCGACGCGATGCCGGCGGAGCCGGAGCCGCTAAGCGACATCGCGGGCGCACGGGTCCTGGCACTCCTCGGCGACTCCGTGACCACCGACCACATCTCCCCGGCGGGCGCGATCCGTCGCGACAGTCCGGCCGGACGTTATCTGCAGGAGCACGGCGTCGATTTCGCAGACTTCAATTCGTACGGGTCGAGGCGCGGCAATCACGAGGTGATGATCCGCGGCACCTTCGCCAACATTCGGCTGCGGAACCAACTCGTCCCCGACGTCGAAGGGGGAGTCACCCGGTACCTTCCCACCGGCGAACAGATGGACATCTACGACGCCGCACAGAAATACGCGGACGACGGCACACCGTTGGTCGTGCTGGCCGGCGCGGAGTACGGATCAGGGTCGTCGCGTGACTGGGCGGCGAAGGGCACTCTGCTGCTGGGGGTGCGCGCGGTGATCGCCCAATCGTACGAACGCATCCACCGGTCGAACCTCATCGGAATGGGAGTGCTGCCATTGCAATTCTCCGATGGAGCCTCGGCGGGGACCCTCGGCCTCACCGGGGAGGAAGAATTCGAGATCACCGGACTGGCCGACGCCGAAGCGATACCCGAGACCGTGCATGTGCGGGCGGGGGACATCGAATTCGATGCGAAGGTGCGTATCGACACCCCCGCAGAGGCGGAGTACTTCCGGCACGGCGGAATCCTGCAGTACGTACTCCGCCAGCTCGCCACATAGCGGTGCGCGCATCGGCGGGGTGCCGTTCATCCGGAATGGGACGGGCGAGGGTCGACCCGTGATCGAGCTTGTGTTGCAACGAGACCGGGTCGCAGTATCCGGGCAGGTCAATCGTCAGGCTGCATGTCGGTGATCGCCGCGGCCACCCGCTGAGTGTCGGCGTCCGTCCATCCGTCCGGTGCCGTGACGGCCGCCCACCCGTAGGGGATGAGATCCTCGTAGTTGTGCCCGTGCCCGACCGGAGGTGAATTGCCGACCATGATGTCGGCCGCGACCTGCCAGAACGTGACGATCGGATACCAGCGCATCGACGGCACTCGATCTGCACCCGGGGGTTCGGCGAGCCAATCGGGTCGCTCGAACAGCAGCCGGGGACCCCACCACACCACCGGGTCCGATGCGTGCTGCAGATACAGCACCCGCGGATCGTCCCACGGCGCGTCGGAGGATTCCAGGTTCTGGAGGTTCGACGCGAACCGCACCTCGAGTCCGTCGTGGTAGACGGGCAGGACCTCCGGCGTACCCGGATCGCGCTCGGCGATGATGCTCCGCCACAGCGAATTCGAATTGGGCGGACCCACGAACAGTGCACCGTCGACGTCACCGCGCAGATCGACGAGGTCGTCGAACGCTGCCTCGGCAGACTGCGACCCGAGACTCTCGCCGTACACCACCAGCTTCGGACGTCGATCCTCCGGGAGCTGTGCCCATCGCTCGTGCACGCCGTTGATGAGCGCGTCACCCGCCGCTTTCGCGGCCGAACCGTCGACCAGGAACGAAATCCAACTCGGCAGGAACGAATACTGGATCGCGGCGATCGCCGAATCACCGTTGTAGATCATCTCGATCGAATCCGCCGCAACCGGGTTCACCCACCCGGTGCCGGTCGTTCCTGACACGACCAGGATCTCCCGGTCCCAGGCCTCGGTCCGGTCCAGTTCGTCGAGGATCGATTGCACTTGCGATTCGGTGGAGGTGTCGGCCTGCAGGCCCGCGTACACGCGGATCGGTTCACGGGCGGGCGCGCCGTTGAGCTCGGTCAACTCGTCGGCCCGGAGGCCGCCGTCGGCGAACGTGCGTCCTTGCCTGCCGAGACTGTCCCATGACGATGCCGACGCAGGGCTGCCCGAGCGTTCCGGCTCGTGCGGCTGTGCGACACCCGGGTCGGTGCTGTTGTTGTCGGACGCGAACACGTATCGTGCGGCGGTCGATGTACTCGCGAGGATCACCTGGTCGACGAAGACCACCGCCGCGACCGCGAGCACCGCCGGTGCGATCACGTGAGCCGCCGGAACCGGGATACGTAGCCGTGCACTGAGGAACCGTGCGAACCCGTGGGCCACGCGGCGCAGGCCGCGTCCGATCAGCAGGAGAACAGCGAAGACCGCGACACTGACCAGTCCGGTACGCAGATACGCGAACGACGTGGTGTCCTCGATGCCCATGAGCGCGCGGATATCGTTCTGCCAGCTGGCTGCGACCAACAGGGATCCGGTCACCGTGATGAGAGCAAGAACAGCGACGACGGTCTGCGCAATGATGCGGGCGGTGCGTCGCCTGCGCCACCACGTCAGGCGCGGAGCGATCCAGCGGCGCGCCGGATAGGCGAGTAGAACTCCGATTCCGTATCCCGTGACGCTCGTGATTCCGCTGATGAGGCCTTGGTACAGCCATTCCCGGGGAATCAGAGACGGACTCAGGCTCCACGCGAAGAAGAACACCGCGACCACGAGACCGACGAAATCCAGCCCGAACACCGAGAAGTACGGCCGCCGTTCGACGGTCGGGGAGCCGGCGTGAGCCGATGCGGTCGTCATCCGCCGACGGTATCCCGGCGCGGGCAGATAGTGTCGGAACCATGACACGACGAGTGAGCGTATGGGGCGGCGGATTCTGGTTGAGTCGCAAGACCAGGGAGGCCGCTCTCGATGCGGCGCGGGAACTCGATGAGCTCGGCTACGCGAGACTGTGGACATCGGGCGGCTTCGGCGACGGTGTGCCCTCGATCTACGGAGAGGTGCTCGCTGCGACACCGAAGCTCGGTGTCGCGAGCGGAATCGTCAGCATCTGGCACGCGGATCCTGAGGACGCCGCGACGGCAGTCGATCGATTCGAGCGCGAACATCCCGGACGTTTCCTGCTCGGTCTCGGTACCAGTCACGGACCGGTAGTCGACGCAACCGAAGCCGGCCGATACACGAAACCCTACAGTCGCATGGTCGAATACCTGGACGCGTTGGAGCGGGCGAACACTCCGGTCCCCGCCGGTCGTCTCGCGCTGGCCGCGCTCGGTCCCCGCATGCTGAGCTTGTCGGCCGCGCGTACCGCGGGCGCACACCCGTATTTCGTACCCGCCGAACACACAGCCCGGGCCCGGGAAATCCTCGGCGACGGTCCACTTCTGGCTCCCGAGGTCGCCGTAGTACTCGACGAGGACGAAGACACTGCCCGCGAAATCGCACACGAGTACATGCGCGGTTATCTGTCGCTTCCGAACTACTCCGACAACCTCCTACGTCTCGGATTCACCGAGGACGATGTCGCGGGAGCAGGCAGCGACCGGTTGCGTGAGGCGCTGATTCCGTCGGGCAGCATCGAACGCGTCGTCGCCGGGATCGAGCGGCACTACGCGGCCGGCGCCGACGAAGTACCTGTTCAGGTACTCACTGCAGATCCGATGTCGTTCCCCACGCAGGCGTACCGTGACCTCGCCGCGGCGCTGATCGGCTGATCGCGGATGGATTGGCGGAAAGCCGTCGGAATCCCCGCTGCCGCGGTGGCCGCGGTGGCGTCGTACGATCTGCTGCAGCGAAAACACTCGCTGCTGCGTAACTTTCCCGTGATCGGGCATGCCCGCTACTTCATCGAGGCGATCGGTCCCGAACTCAGGCAGTACATCGTGGCGGGAAACGACGAGGAACGCCCGTTCACCCGGGATCAACGTCGCTGGATCTATGCATCGGCGAAGCAGCAGAACAACACCTTCGGTTTCGGCACAGACAACGACATCGAGCGCACCGACGGATACACCGTCATCAAACACCGCACCTTCTCCCAGGTTCCGCCGTCCGCCGCGCCGCACAGTGGCGAGGACGTAGCAATTCCCTCCGCGAAAATCCTGGGCGGACCACGCGGTCGCGCGAAAGCGTTCCGTCCCGGTTCGGTCGTCAACATCTCGGCGATGAGTTTCGGATCGTTGTCGGCGGCCGCGGTGGTCGCGATGAACAAGGGCGCGGCGGCCGCGGGGTGCCTCCACAACACGGGTGAAGGCGGCCTGTCGCCGTATCACCGCAACGGCGCAGACCTCGTCTTCCAGATCGGCACCGCCTACTTCGGATGTCGCGACGCCGACGGGCGATTCGATCTGGATCGGCTCGTTGCGCTCACCGAGTCCGCACCGATCAAGGCGCTCGAGATCAAGCTGAGTCAGGGCGCGAAACCCGGGCTCGGGGGCCTGCTGCCCGGAGCGAAGGTCACGGAGGAGATCGCCGGGATCCGCGGTGTACCGGCGGGGCGCGATGTCGTGAGTCCGTCGAGACACACCGCGTTCCACGATGTCGACACCCTGCTCGATTTCGTCGAACTCCTAGCAGCGAGAACCGGGCTGCCCGTGGGAATCAAGGCTGCAGTCGGCGATCCGAGATTCTGGCAGGTCCTCGTCGACCGGATGCGCAGCGGCGAGCGTGGAGTCGACTTCGTGACAATCGACGGTGGGGAAGGTGGTACGGGCGCTGCGCCGCTGGTATTCGCGGACACCGTCTCCCTGCCGTTCCGCAGCGGCTTCGCCCGTGTCTATCGGCAGTTTGCAGAGGCAGGCCTTGCCGAGCGTGTCACCTTCATCGGGTCGGGGAAACTCGGCCTCCCCGACAACGCCGTGGCAGCCATGGCTCTCGGATGCGACATGCTCAACGTCGCGCGCGAACCGATGTTCGCGGTCGGCTGTATCCAGGCGCAGAAGTGTCACACCGACACCTGTCCGACCGGCGTTGCCTCGCAGAAGCCCTGGCTGCAACGCGGATTGGATGTTCCGTCGAAAGCGGACCGGGTGGAGCAGTATCTTCGTGCATTACGCCGCGACCTGCTGAAGGTGTCGCAGGGGTGTGGAGTGGCGCACCCGAGTCTGATCACCTCCGACGATGTCGAGATCGCCGATGGCAACCGACGCTCTGTGACGTTGACCGAGCTGTACGGCTACCGGGAGGGTTGGGGCCTGCCGGGTCCCACCGATCAGGAGGAGATCACTCGAATCATGACGCCCGGCGCCAGCGGATCCACCGGAGCTGCGACTCGGTACTGACGCAGTGGTTGCCCCTGCGCTTTCAGCGCAGCCGAAGTGGGCAGCAAGCAGTACGCGCAACCGGTCGCCGACGGGGCTGCGACAGACCGCAACGTGAGGGTGCAGGTGTCCGGTGACTGCTTCGCCCGGTGGGAGGGCGGTGCCACCTACCACTCATAGTGGTGGCCTGCATCACATAATCGCCGTACCCTTGATTCATGAAGCACATCACCACTGGTCCACGCGATTTGACGGTCGATGTGGGGGACACCATCGAACTGCACCTGCCGGAGAACACCTCCCGCGACTACTGCTGGTCCACGACCCGAATCGGGAAAGGGCTCAACCTGCGCGATATCAGGTTCGTCCCCTCGAACAATCCGCTGCCCGGAGCCACAAGTGAACGGGTGTTCTATCTCCGCGCGAAGCGGCCGGGCACGTGGCCGCTGTCGTTGCGGATGCGCAGGCACATGGACCTGTCTGCGGCGCTCGCCGACATGACCGTCACGGTGACCTGAGGCTTCGCAGAGTGGGGATCGACGCGTACGCGCTCCTCGACGTCGCGCGCGCTGAGGCCGAGGTGGGGCTTTCCGAAGGCGGTATACCGATCGGAGCTGCGCTGTTCGACGCCGAGGGCACATTGCTCGGTCGGGGGCACAACAGACGCGTCCAAGACGACGATCCGACGATCCACGCCGAGACCGCGGCGTTTCGCGCGGCCGGTCGCCGTCGCGACTACAGGTCGACGATCATGGTCACGACGCTCTCGCCGTGCTGGTACTGCAGTGGTCTGGTGCGTCAGTTCGGCATCGGGTCCGTCATCGTCGGGGAGGCGGTCACATTCTGCGGCGGCCACGGGTGGCTCGTCGACTGCGGAGTCTCCGTCACGGTGCTGGACGACCCCCGGTGCGTGGCGATGATGACTCGCTTCATCGACGACTCACCAGAACTGTGGGATGAAGATATCGGCATCGCACCGTCGTCGGATCCCCTAACCTGAACCGGAAACTACGGGTGTGGGGGGAATGTGTCGTCGGCGAGTCGAATCCGTAAGTCGACCTGGGTCGGTATCGGCGCGCTGGTGTCGATCTGCTGTGCGTCGCCGGGAGAGCACCCGGGCCGCCTGCCGGCCGACCAACTTGTGTTCAGCGTCGGAACCGGTGGCCACGGATGGCTCCCGTTCGTGGTCCAGGCGCTTCACTCTCCGGTGATCTCGGTTTACGGCGATGGCCGGGTGGTCTACACCGAACGGACCGAACCTCACATGATGGCCCCACCCGAATACCTGGTGGCTCTGTCGGATCCGGACGAGGTGGCCCGGTTCGCCGCGGACATCGAGGATCTGTACCTCATCGATCCGGGCACCGATGTCGGAAGTCCTGCAGTGACCGATCAGGAGACGACCACCGTCGCCTTTCATGGACACGGTGACGCCTCGGAATTGCGTGTCTACGCATTCGGTACCCGGTTCGAGCAGGATCTGTCCCCTGCCGCACTCGAGAATCGCGCAGCATTGCGAGACGTGATTGCGGAGGCCTGGGACTTGGCCCAGGGGGAGGCCGAACCTTTCGTGCCCGATACCGTGCACATTTATGAACCGCAGGAGGGGGCCGCTCCGGACGGCGTTGTTCCGTCGTGGCCCGGCCCTCATCCCGCCACGTTCAGGACGGGCGATCCGGGATCACCCGGAGTGATCAACGGAGATGCCGCCGGTCTCGTCTATTCCGCGGCGCGGGAGAATCCGGATTCGTGGTGGAGGGTCGACGACGAGGTGGTGCGGCTCGTCGTCGACCCCGTCCCGTGAGTGGCGGCAGGGGTGTGCGAGTCGCTCGGTGCCGATCCAGCGCTCATCGCAATGCGGGCGGAGCGTCCAGATCGGGCGCGGAATAGGTGTCGCACGCCGCGATCTGTCCGGTGTTGTATCCCGCGATGAACCACTTCTGGCGCTGCTCGGACGAGCCGTGGGTCCACGCTTCCGGGTTGACGCGACCCGTGGCAGCGGACTGGATACGGTCGTCGCCGACCGCGGAGGCGGCCGAGAGCGCATCCCGGATGTCGGTGTCGCTCAGCGGCGCCAGGAACGGAATGCCTGTGTCCGGGTCGGGGAGGGTGTCCGCGTAGTGCGCCCACACCCCGGCATAGCAATCGGCCTGGAGTTCGGTGCGCACCGCACCCGACTCCGGTCCGCGGGGATCCGACTGTGCGCGACCGAGGTCTCCCAGCTGATTCTGCAGGTGATGGCCTACTTCGTGCGCCACCACGTATTCCTGGGCGAGGGGCCCGCCGCTCGACCCGAACTGGGTCACGAGCTGCTCGAAGAAGCTGGTGTCGAAATACGCGGTCCGATCCGCGGGGCAGTAGAACGGGCCGATGTCGCTGGTGGCGTTGCCGCATCCGGTCGAGGTCGCCGCGGTGAACAATTCGACCTCGGGCATCTGGTAGGCAATGCCTGTTTGAGCGGCGAGTTGCTGCTCCCACACGGTATCGAGGGATTCGACGGTGAAGGCGACGCGGCAGTCGACGCTCGAGTTCGCGTCGCCGCCGGTTTCGCATCCCTCGAGTGTTCCCCCGGCGCTGTACGGGTCGGATTGGTCCGGGACACCCGATCCGAGCAGTGACGTCGGGTCGCCGCCGAACAGCAACGCCAGGATCAGCACGATGAGGCCACCCGCGCCGCCTCCCAGCGCGATCTTGCCACCTCGGCCGCCTCCACCGACACGAACCCGGTTCGGATCGCGTCGTGCGCCCTCGTTGAACGTCATTGCATCCGCCTTGTCGTCGAGCCGAACGAACCGCACAAGTTTGGCACGGCCGTTTCGGCACGTGTGTGCTCGGCCGCTTCGTGTCTTTCGTAGGATTGCAGCGACGAACCCCGTCGATGATCGTTTCGAAAGGAATTCCGTGCTGCGCACCCATCTCGCCGGCTCGTTGCGAGCCGAGCACGCCGAGCAAACCGTCACCCTCACCGGTTGGGTTGCCCGGCGCCGCGACCACGGCGGGGTCATCTTCATCGACCTGCGCGACGCCTCCGGTGTGTCCCAGGTGGTTTTCCGTGACGCAACGGTGCTCGAGCAAGCGCACAAGCTCCGAGCCGAATACTGCGTGAAGGTGACCGGAGTCGTCGAGATCCGGCCCGAAGGAAACCAGAACTTCGAGATCCCGACGGGTGCGGTGGAGGTCAATGCCGTCGAGCTCGAGGTGCTGGGTGAGGCGGCACCGCTGCCGTTCCAGCTCGACGACCAGGCCGGTGAAGAGGCCCGACTCAAGTACCGTTACCTGGATCTGCGCAGGGAGGGGCCCGGCAAGGCCATTCGCCTCCGGAGCAAGGTCAATGCTGCAGCCCGCTCGGTGCTCGCCCATCACGAGTTCGTCGAGGTCGAGACGCCGACGCTGACTCGCTCGACGCCCGAGGGTGCACGCGACTTCCTGGTGCCTGCGCGTCTGCAGCCCGGCAATTTCTACGCGCTGCCGCAGTCGCCGCAGCTGTTCAAGCAGTTGCTCATGGCAGGTGGCATCGAGCGGTACTACCAGATCGCGCGTTGCTATCGAGACGAGGACTTCCGCGCCGACCGGCAGCCGGAGTTCACCCAGCTCGATATCGAGATGGCGTTCGTGAACCAGGACGACGTGATCCTGCTCGCCGAAGAGGTGTTGCACGCATTGTGGCGTCTGGTCGGATACGAGCTCGAGACACCGATCCCACGGATGACCTACGCCGACGCCATGCGACGTTTCGGTAGCGACAAGCCGGACCTGCGCTTCGGCATCGAACTCGTCGAGTGCAAAGAGTTCTTCAAGGACACCACTTTCCGTGTATTCCAGGCGGAGTACGTCGGTGCGGTCGTCATGCCGGGCGGTGCGTCGCAGCCGCGTCGTCAGCTGGACGCATGGCAGGAATGGGCCAAGCAGCGCGGCGCCAAGGGCCTCGCGTACGTGCTCGTGGGCGAGGACGGCGAGCTCACCGGCCCTGTCGCGAAGAACCTCACCGACACCGAGCGGGCCGGGTTGGCGGCCCATGTGGGTGCCGTCCCCGGCGACTGCATCTTCTTCGCCGCCGGTGCGACCAAGCCGATGCGCGCTCTGCTGGGTGCGGCGCGCGGCGAGATCGCCCGCAAACTCGACCTCATCGACCCGAATGCGTGGGCATTCGTGTGGGTGGTCGACGCTCCCATGTTCGAGCCGGCGGCAGATGCGACCGCGTCGGGTGATGTCGCTCTCGGTTCGTCTGGCTGGACGGCCGTACACCACGCATTCACCTCACCGAAGCCGGAGTTCCTCGACACGTTCGACACCGATCCGGGTGCGGCGTTGGCCTACGCCTACGACATCGTCTGCAACGGCAACGAGATCGGTGGCGGCTCGATTCGTATCCACCGGCCCGACATCCAGGAACGCGTGTTCAAGGTGATGGGAATTCCTGAGGAGGAAGCGAACGAGAAGTTCGGCTTCCTGCTCGAGGCGTTCAAGTACGGTGCGCCGCCGCACGGAGGTATCGCCTTCGGCTGGGACCGGATCACTGCACTGCTTGCCGGTGTGGACTCGATCCGAGAGGTCATCGCGTTCCCCAAGTCGGGTGGGGGAGTCGACCCGCTCACCGACGCACCCGGCCCGATCAGCGACGAGCAGCGCAAGGAATCCGGAATGGACTTCAAGCCCGACGACGTGAAGGACACCGCAGCGGCTTCCACCCAGTAGAGGCACCTCAGCGGCTCGGGAGAAGGTTCGCCGACTGCCCACATCGACGGGGCGCGCTCACCCAGGTGAGCTCGCCCCGTTCGTTGGTCCTGGATTCCGGATTTCGGACTCAACGGAATAACTTCATATACCGAATTGATCGCCGTGGTAGTTCTCATTCACGGAAACGACTCCTCGATTCGGGCTTCCGAGAAGAACTTTCGACGCGGCGACAAGGCTTGAGTGCGGATTGTCCGTTTCGGTGAAACGCGTCGATGATCAGGCGCAACCCGCCCCGCGGAGTGGTGGGGGCGTCGCTGTTTCGGTCGGAACGGACCTTGGTCCCGAGTCGGTGGGGGATTCCGCATGCCCTGTCGGAGGCCGCGACGATGTAGATTGTTTGGTGATGACCGCAACATTGGCAGACCCCGTTTCGGAGGTAGTGCAAGCGGCGGAGACGCTGCTCACTCGTCGCACCGGCGCCCCGGTTACGCTCGCGGATCCTGTGGATCTCGGCGGCAGCGGCCGTTCGGTGGTTCTTCGCGTACGAGTCGCTGCCAACCCCTTCTCTCTGCCCCGCACTCTCGTCCTCAAGCAGGTGCCGCCGACCCGCGGCGCCGGTCACGTCGACCTCCGCGGTGCCGCCACGGACGAGGAGGTCGCATTCCTCCGCGAAGCCGTGTCGTACCAGTTTGCGACCGCGCTCGCCAAGGACCATCGACCCGGAGCGGAACTGCTCGCCTACGACTTCGAGACCCGGCTGCTGGTGCTCAGCGACCTCGGCGATGCCACCCCGCTGGCGACACTGCTGCGCAGCGGCGACACCGATACCGTCGGAAATACGCTCATGGCGCTCGCGCAGGCGCTCGGTCGCATGCATGCCGCGACCGTTGGCCGTGAGGAAGATTTCTCGGCGTTGCTCCGCAGAGCCGGGGTCGTGTCCGTCGGCGACGCGGTGGCCGAACAGGCCATCGACGCGGTCCGCGGCGTGCCCGAACTACTCGCCACCGACTTCGGGCTCACCGTTCCCCAGTCGGTACTCGACCGCGCGGAGCGCGCTGCGAAACTGTTCACGGGGGGACGGTTCCGTGCGTTCAGTCCGTCGGATCTGTGCCCCGACAACATCGTCGTCGGCGACGAAGGGGTGCAGTTCCTCGATTACGAATGGGGCGGGTTCCGCGACGCGACGCTCGACATCGCGTACGCGCTCACCTCATTCCCATTGTGCCTGTGTGCAGCACCCCTGACCTCCGAGCGGGTGCGGGCCATGGCCGATGCCTGGCGCGCCGAGGTGGTGGGCATGTGGCCGCAACTCGCCTACGACGAAGTTCTCGCCGAACGTCTCCTCGACGCCCAGCTCGCCTGCGTCTGGTTGAGCACCCACCTGTTCTTGCCCGAGGAGCCCGCCCGCATCGCGTCGGTGCGCACCCACGAATTGTCGGTGGCGCGGCTTCGCGCGTTGAGTTCGAGGTGGTCGTTGCTCGCGGACTTCGCAAGCGATACCGGCCACGACGATGTTGCGGCACACGCACGCGAGGTTCTCGCGAACCTGGGGCACGCGGCGCCCTGACGTCGTAGGTCCTCACAACGGCGGTGCGGGCTCCGTCCTCGCGCTGTCCGCGGCCACTCGTAGCCCCGCCGCCCGCGTGACGCCGGTGTGGAGATCAGCCGGGTTGTGCAGGTGGAACCAGTCCATCTGGACCGCCCCGGGTGTTACGTCGAGTACTCCGTAGCCGTGGGAGTCGAGTTCGACGTACTCGATGTGTCGATTGGTGGCCCGGATGGCGGATTCGATCGCCGGGCCGACCGTCCGCGGCGGAACCCCGAGCAACTCGTCGATATTCGCTGACGTCACCGAGGGCACCACGAATTCGGTTGCCACCGTTCCCGCGGCCGGATACGCGGCTGCGTCGACGGGGACGGCTGCGCCCCAAGACGTGTGGATGTCTCCGGTGAGGAACACGACATTGCGACGACCCGCCGCGGTGATCGCGTCGAGCAATCGTCGGCGATCGGAGGGATAACCGTCCCACTGGTCGGCGTTGTACGGGATCCCGTTCGACGGCACACCGACAAGTTCGGTCAGCGCGCCTGTCGTCTGGGGGTCCAGGGGAGGGAACAGCACCGGTGCGACCATCACCGAGTTCCCCACCAGCTGCCACGTCGTCTGCGAGGTCGTCAGCCCCGCGGTCAACCACGCCATCTGTTCCGGCCCCGTGATCGTGCGGGTGTCGTCGTCGACGGTGCGCCACTGCGCGCCCGGGCGGACCTGCTCGCTCCGGTAGCTGCGCAGGTCGAGCATGGACAGTTCGGCGAGGTCCCCGAACCGGAGTCGCCGGTAGAGACGGGTGCCGTCCATACGGACCGGCATCCACTCCGAATACGCCCTGACCGAGGCGGCTTTGCGCATGGCCCAATCGCCCTCGAACGCCGGATCGTGATTCTCCGCACCACCCGCGTAGGCGTTGTCGGCCGATTCGTGGTCGTCCCACACGACGATCCACGGCACGGTTGCGTGGAGGGCCTGCAGATCGGAATCGGTCTTGTACTGCCCGTGCCGGATCCGGTAGTCGGCCAGGGTCACGATCTCGTGAGTCGGGGCGTGAGTCCTGGCGTCGCTGCCTGCGACAGGAAACCCGCCCGCCGCGTACTCGTACAGGTAGTCGCCGAGATGCAGGATTGCGAACAGATCGTCACGGGCTGCGAGATGCCGGTACGCACCGAAGAAGCCGCCCTCCCAGTTCGAGCACGACACCACTCCGAAGCGCAGCTGATCCGTCGGTGTGCCCGGGGCGGGTGCGGTGCGGGTGCGCCCCGTCGGCGACACGACATCTCCGACGACGAAGCGGTAGTGATACTCCGTCGCGGCGGAGAGTCCGGTCGCGTCGATCTTGACGGTGTGATCCGATGCGGCGGACGCGGTGACCGTCCCGGTCGCGACGGTCGACTCGAAGTTCGTGTCGCGGGAGAGTTCCCACCGCACTGTCGTCTCGGGTCCGAGCCCGGAACCGGGTGTCGCCTCGGGCGACGGGGTCACCCGCGTCCACAGGATCACCGCGTCCGGGAGCGGATCTCCGGAGGCGACGCCGTGGCGGAACACCGCGGGTGACGCCGCTGCCGTGCTCCCGGTGGCGGCGAGCGCGGCAGCGCCGGCGGCACCGACTCCGAAGCGCAGAAATATGCGGCGGGACAATCGCGTGGAGAGCACGCACCGATCCGAACACAGTCCTGGACGGGTGTTCGACGAACGAGCAGGATCTCTTCCGAGATTTCACCGAACGTTCGTCGTCCGGGAACCGGTACCCGAGCGAACGGCACCCTGGCTCGCTGCGAGGAGCTCGACCGCACATTCGCTCGAAGGGCGGTGGCGCTTGTAGCGTCGTCGGCGTGAGTGATCTCTTCGGGGCGAACGACCCGTCGGCCGAACCGGACGCCTTGTTCGAAGCGCCGCGCGAACCGCCGCCGGATCCGGAACCGTCGATTCGGCGTGCCCCGGTCGGCCCGACCGGGCCGAACGCACCGCTGGCCGCACGGATGCGCCCGGCGAACCTCGACGAGGTCCTCGGGCAGCAGCACCTGCTCGAGCCGGGCGCGCCGCTGCGGCGACTCGTCGAGGGTTCAGGGGCTGCTTCCGTCGTCCTCTACGGGCCTCCGGGAACCGGCAAGACCACCCTTGCGTCGCTCATCTCCGGTGCCACGGGTCGACGCTTCGAAGCGTTGTCCGCGCTGTCCGCGGGTGTGAAGGACGTCCGCGCCGTGATCGACCTCGCGCGCCGTCGGCTCACCCACGGCGAGCAGACCGTGCTGTTCATCGACGAGGTCCACCGGTTCTCCAAAACCCAGCAGGACGCACTGCTCGCCGCGGTGGAGAACCGGATCGTCCTGCTGGTGGCGGCCACGACCGAGAATCCGTCCTTCTCCGTCGTCGCACCGCTGCTGTCGCGGTCGCTGGTACTTCAGCTGCAGCCCCTCGGCCCGGACGACATCCGGGCGTTGCTCGAACGGGCCCGCACGGACCCGCGGGGCCTTGCCGGGACGGTCGCGATCACCGACGAGGCGCTCGATCACCTCGTCCGGCTCGCGGGCGGTGATGCTCGCCGCGCCCTGACGGCGTTGGAAGCCTCCGCGGAAACGGCGCTCGACCGCGCGGGTGACACCGACGCAGTCATCGACCTGCCGACCGTCGAATCCAGTATCGACAAGGCCGCGGTCCGGTACGACCGTGACGGTGACCAGCACTACGACGTAGCCAGTGCCTTCATCAAGTCGCTGCGCGGCTCCGACGTCGATGCCGCATTGCACTATCTCGCTCGGATGATCGTGGCGGGGGAGGACCCGAGGTTCATCGCCCGGCGCCTGATGATCCAGGCCAGCGAGGAGGTCGGTATGGCCGACCCCACTGCGCTTCAGGCGGCGGTGGCCGCGGCGCAGGTGGTCCAGCAGGTCGGTATGCCGGAGGCTCAGCTCGCCCTCGCACAGGCCACCATCCACATCGCCACCGCACCGAAGTCCGGATCGGTGACCGCCGCGCTGTTCGCTGCCATCGGCGATGTGCAGGCAGGGAAGGCAGGGCCCGTGCCGAATCACCTGCGTGACGGTCACTACCAGGGTGCGCAGAAGCTCGGCAACGCCATCGGCTACCGGTATCCGCACGACCACCCGGACGGTGTCCTCGCACAGCAGTACGCGCCCGACGAGCTCGTGGGCGTCGACTACTACGAGCCGACGGGCCGCGGTGTCGAGCGTGAGCTGTCGTCGCGGCTGCCGAAGCTGCGTCGGATCGTACGCGGACTGCGGTAGCCGCCGCGGTCCTGATAATCAGTTCGTGGTGGCGCGATAAGCTGAAAGGCGGCCGATCGACTGGATCGTCCGCCCCTTGCCGGGCAGCTCCGCCACCGTCAGACCACAAAGGACCATCGACGTGCAGACCCACGAGATCCGCAGGCGCTTTCTCGACCACTTCGTGAAGGCAGGCCACACCGAAGTGCCGAGCGCCTCGTTGATCCTGGCCGATCCGAACCTGCTGTTCGTCAACGCGGGCATGGTCCCCTTCGTGCCGTTCTTCCTCGGGCAGCAGACCCCGCCCTACTCGCGGGCCACTTCGGTGCAGAAGTGTGTGCGCACCCTCGACATCGAGGAGGTGGGGATCACCACCCGGCACAACACCTTCTTCCAGATGGCAGGCAACTTCTCGTTCGGTGACTACTTCAAGGAAGAAGCCATCACGCACGCGTGGTCGTTGCTGACCGACTCCGTCGACGAGGGCGGCTACGGGATCGATCCCGAAAAGCTTTGGGCAACGGTCTATCTCGACGACGATGAAGCATATGCGATCTGGCACGACAAGATCGGTGTACCGGCCGAACGGATCCAGCGTCGCGGGATGAAGGACAACTACTGGTCGATGGGCATCCCCGGCCCGTGCGGCCCGTGCTCGGAGATCTTCTACGACCGCGGCCCCGACTACGGTGTCGAGGGCGGTCCCGAAGCCGACGAGGACCGCTACATCGAGATCTGGAATCTCGTCTTCATGCAGAACCAGCGGGGTGAGGGCGGCGGGAAGGAAAACTATCCGATCCTGGGTCCCCTGCCCAAGAAGAACATCGATACGGGTATGGGCGTCGAGCGTGTCGCCTTCCTGCTGCAAGGTGTCGAGAATGTCTACGAGACGGACCTGTTGCGGCCGGTCATCGACAAGGCTCAGGAACTCACCGGAAGCCGTTACGGCGCCGACCATGTATCCGACGTGCGATTCCGTGTGATCGCAGATCACGCGCGTACCGCCGCGATGCTGATCGTCGACGGCGTCAACCCCGGCAACGACGGCCGCGGCTACGTTCTGCGCCGACTGCTGCGCCGCATCGTCCGATCGGCTCGTCTGCTCGGCGCCGAGCAGCCCACGATGGCCGAGTTCATGGCTGTCGTGCGCGACACGATGGCACCGTCGTACCCCGAGTTGGCCACCGAGTTCGCGCGCATCGAGACCGTGGCTGTCGGTGAGGAGACAGCGTTCCTCAAGACACTCGGTACCGGCAGCAAGCTGTTCGAAGGCGCCGTCGAGTCGGTGAAGGCCCAGGGCAAGACCGTGCTCGGCGGTTCCGAGGCCTTCGCATTGCACGACACCTACGGGTTCCCGATCGACCTCACTCTCGAGATGGCGTCCGAAGCAGGACTCACCGTCGATGAAGACGGCTTCCGGTCGCTCATGGCCGAGCAACGGCAGCGCGCGAAGGACGATGCCCGTGCGCGCAAGCACGCCCACGCCGACCTGACGATCTACAAGGAACTGCTCGACCGTGGCCCCACCGAGTTCACCGGTTTCAACGAACTCGTCTCGGAAGCACACGTTCTGGCCGTCATCACCGGAGGTGAGCGCCTGCACGCCGCGAGCGCAGGCCAGGACGTCGAACTGATCCTGGACCGCAGCCCGCTGTATGCCGAATCCGGCGGCCAGATCGCCGATGTGGGCACCATCACCGCAACCGGTCTGCGGGTGAAGGTCAACGACGTGCAGAAGATCGCCAAGCAGTTGTGGGTGCACAAGGTCACGGTGCTCGAGGGGCAGGTCGTCGAAGGCGACGCTGTTCTCGTTCAGGTCGATCCGGAATGGCGTAAGGGTGCCACGCAGGGGCACTCGGGCACCCACCTGGTGCACGCTGCGCTGCGGGAGGTACTCGGCCCGAACGCGGTGCAGGCCGGTTCGCTCAACAAGCCCGGTTACCTGCGTTTCGACTTCTCGTGGCCGGGAGCGCTGTCCGAACAGCAGAAGCAGGACATCGAATCCGTCACTAACGAGGCTGTCGCCGCGAACTACCCGGTGAACACCTTCGTCACCGACCTGGACAAGGCCAAGAAAATGGGCGCGATGGCGCTTTTCGGTGAGAACTACGGCGACGAAGTGCGTGTCGTGGAGATGGGCGGGCCGTTCTCGATGGAACTGTGCGGCGGCACGCACGTGCAGCACTCGTCGCACGTCGGCACGGTCACACTGCTCGGAGAGCAGTCCGTCGGCTCGGGTGTCCGCCGAGTGGAGGCCTACGTCGGTCTCGACTCCTATCGGCACCTGGCGAAGGAACGCGCGTTGCTCGCGGGTCTGTCGTCGACACTCAAGGTGCCCTCCGAAGAGGTTCCGGGACGTGTCGAGTCGCTTCTCGAGCGACTCAAGGTCGCCGAGAAGGAACTCGAGAAGAGCCGTGCCGCGAACGTGGCCGCGGCAGCAGGTTCGTTCGCCGACAAAGCGGAACGCATCGGTGATGTTTTCGTCGTCGCGGGCCGAGCACCGGAAGGTGTATCCGGTGCTGCCCTACGCACCCTGGTATCGGACATCCGCGGTCGGCTCGGCAGCGATCCGGCCGTGGTGCTGCTGCTCGGCAGCGCAGACGGCAAGGTGCCGTTCGTCGTGGCGACCAACGACGCTGTGCGGGACAAGGGCATCAAGGCCGGCGACCTCGTGTCGAGCTTCGGCCCGGCGATCGGTGGTCGCGGGGGCGGCAAACCCGACATGGCCCAGGGCCAGGGCTCGGACGCATCGGGTATCGATGCGGCGCTCGACGCGGTCCGCGCCCGAGTGCGCGAGCTGGCCGGCTGATCGTGGCCGAGGTACCCGGCCCTGATCGTCCCGGTTCGGATGATCCGGGCCGGGGGCGTCGTATCGCCATCGATGTCGGCAGTGTGCGGATCGGAGTGGCGTCCTGCGACCCCGACTGCATCCTCGCCACCCCGGTCGAGACTGTGCCGAGGTCCAAGGAGCGCGGCCCCGACGCGCCCGATATCCGGCGCATTGTCCAGATTGTTATGGAATACGAGGCGGTTGAGGTTATCGTCGGGCTGCCGCAGACCCTGCGCGGCGAGCCGGGGAAGGCCGCGAAGCTGGCGAGTTCGTTCGCACGTCGACTTCGTCGGGAGATTCCCGAGGTTCCCGTTCGGATGGCCGATGAACGCTTCACCACGGTCACTGCGGCGCGTGCGCTTCGCGACAGTGGAGTCAGCGCGCGCGGCGCGCGGCCCGTGATCGACCAGGCCGCGGCCGTCGCCATCTTGCAAGGTTGGTTGGACGAGCGGAGTGCAGCATTGAACGTGGCAGACGGGGACCAGGGGAGCGGCCGGTGAGCCGGGACGGACGGTACGGCGACGACACTCCCGACACTCGGCACGGTGGTATGTTCAGCGACCCCTACGCCGGAACCTACGACACCGCAGGTCGCTACACCCCGCCCGCCCCGGAGCCGGCGCCGCGGCGCGAAGAATACAGCCGGGACCGACCCGCTGACGGTCGGCATCCGGACGACGATCCCACCAACATCCTGCATTTCGAGGAAGGCGTGTTCGACGGTCCCCCGCCGCACCGGCAAGTGCAGTTCGAGGACGAACGCGCAGGGGCTCGTCACGACGACGAGTACGTCGGTGGTTACTCATACGCCCAACGTCGAGAAGACGAGTATCACCACGGCGCAGAGTACGACGAGCCAGGTGTATTCGACCGGACCGAGACCATCGCCGCAATACCCGTCGACGACGACATGGACGCCGATTCGTGGGACGACCAGCGCGCGGCCCCGGTCGTCGTGGGCGCCACGACGGAGCAGCGCGCCGAGTCCCGCGCATCGGTGAAGCGTCGCAGGCGAGGGAAGGTCGTCGGCTCCCTGGCAGCCGTGCTGCTTCTCATCGTGGTGGTGGGCGGGGGCTACTTCGCCTACGACCGATTCATGGGTCCGGGGCTGCCGCCCGATTTCGCCGGTCCTCCCGGGCCGGTCGCCATCGTGCAGGTCCATCCGGGCGAAACCGCAACGGAGATCAGCAGTGAAGTCGCCGACAAGGGCGTGACCGCCAGTGCGGACGCGTTCTACAACGCTGCGGTGCAGAACGCAGGCATGAACGCTGTGCACCCCGGCTTCTATGCGATCCCCACCAATATCTCCGGTGTCGACGCAGTCACCGCCTTCGTCTCCCCGGAGAGCCGGGTGGGTGCGCTCGTGGTCTCGGAAGGACGCCAGCTCCACGACATCCGAGACGTCAACACCGGCGCCGTCCGCAAAGGCATCTACACCCTCATCGCAGAAGCAAGCTGCTACGACGATGCCGGTGTCACACACTGCCTGACCTACGAGGAACTCGTCGCAGCCGGCGCGAGCGCCGATCTGGACGCGCTCGGGGTCCCGGCATGGGCGCGCGACGCCGTTGCGCAGGTCCCGGATCGTGAGCGACAGCTCGAAGGTCTCATCGCTGCAGGTAGCTGGGATTTCGATCCCTCCGCCGAGCCCGGAGAGGTGTTGCGGACACTCGTGACCGGCAGCGCCGCACGATACGACGAGACGGGAATCTCTGCCGCTGCGCCGAAGGTGGGCCTGACCCCGTACGAGATGCTCGTCGCCGCGTCCCTGGTCGAGCGCGAAGCCATGCCCGACGATTTCGCGCGGGTCGCACGGGTGATCCTCAACCGACTCGAGATCGACCAGATGCTGCAGTTCGACTCGACGGTCAACTATGCGCTCGATGAGACCGAACTCGCGACCACCGACGCGGACCGTGCACGCGTGACGCCGTGGAACACGTATGCGAGCGTAGGTCTGCCTGCTACCCCGATTTCGTCGCCGAGCATCGGTGCCTTGCAGGCCGTGGAGAACCCGGAACCGGGGGAATGGACGTACTTCGTGACGATCGACGACCAGGGCACGACGTTGTTCGCCGACACCTATGAGGAACACCTCGTCAATACCCAGTTGGCTCTCGAAAGCGGAATTCTCGACAGTGGCAGATGACAACACGAACACGGCCCGCAAGGCCGCAGTACTCGGCAGCCCGATCGGACATTCGAAGTCTCCGCTGCTGCACCTCGCCGCATATCGGGCGCTCGGGCTTGCCGACTGGACCTATGAGCGCATCGAATGCACAGGCGAGCAGCTACCGGATCTCGTGTCCGGTCTCGGCGACGAGTGGGTCGGCTTGTCCGTCACGATGCCCGGCAAGTTCGCCGCGCTCGAGTTCGCGACGGAACGCACCGAGCGGGCGGTCGCGATCGGTTCGGCGAACACCCTCGTCCGCATCGACGGCGGTTGGCGCGCCGACTGCACCGATATCGACGGTGTCAGCGGCGCGCTCGGGACCATCGGCGTACACGATCTGACGGGACGGCCCGCGGTCGTCGTCGGCAACGGCGGCACCTCCCGTCCCGCGATCGTCGGCCTTGCCGACCTGGGTGCCCGTGAGGTGACCGTCGTGGCGCGCTCGGAGCAGCGGGCAGCCGAAACCTTCGACTGCGCCGAGGCCGTGGGGATCACCCCGCGGTGGGTGTCTTTCGATGATCCGGCACTGGGCGAAGTTTGCGGGGCGTCCGGGGCGTTGGTCTCGACGGTGCCCGCTGCCGCGGCAGCTCCGTATGCCGCCACCTTGGCGCGGGCACCGTACATTCTCGACGCGATCTACGACCCGTGGCCGACTCCGCTGGGTGCGGCCGCACACGCGCTTGGCAGCGTCGTGGTCTCGGGTCTGACGATGCTGCTGCATCAGGCTTTCGGCCAGGTGGAACAGTTCACGGGCTGCGCCGCGCCGAGGGACGCAATGGCTGCGGCCGTCGGCCTCGGTTAGCGAATCGAGAAATTTTGGGCCGGTTGTCGTAGCAGGTGTCGAATCCGGCACCTACCGTTCGTGTAGTAGGTGAGAGGCCGGGAACTGCCGGCCGCGCCCGAAGGAGCACGAGATGGCCCAGTACCTGCTCAGCATCTACCTTTCGCGGTGAGAGTGCTCCACCGTTCACGGTGGAGGTGAACCACCGTTACCCAGGGCGACGTTGGGATTCCACGAACTCGGCAACCACCGACAACGACGCACCACCCGCCGTCCCGCAGTAATACGAGCGGGACCACAAATGCCCGCCCGACAGATACCGGGAAAGATGCTCCGCGTGATCGCGCCGCAAGTGCCGCGAGGACACGCCCTTGAGTGAATTCACCAGCTTCGACAGTTGCACGGTCGCGGGGAAGTCGACGAGTAGATGCACATGATCGTCCTCGCCGGTGAACTCACGTAGCTCGCAACCGAAGTCCCCACACACCTTCCGCATGACCTGCTCGCAGTCGGTCAAGATCGGGCCGGTGAACACGCCACGCCGATACTTTGTGACAAACACCAAATGGGCATGACAGTCCCACACCGCATGTCTACCAGCTCTAACAAGACT
>NZ_JAASAF010000016.1 GCF_012726195.1 Rhodococcus sp. HNM0563 | reverse complement strand
TCGACCTCGACGACCTGCCCGACGACGCCCGCACCCTCATGCACCTGATGCAATCGCTGGTCATGGTCTCCTTCCCCGTCGAAGTCTGGAAACAGCCCCGCGTCCCCGACAGCGGCGCCGCCTGGGCCGAAATCACCAAAGAACCGGTGGTGTAACCGCATGCTGACGCTCAAGGCAGCCGGACTCCTCGATGTCGAGACCGGCGAGATCATCCGGCCGGGCATCATCCACATCGACGGCGAACATATTGCGGGCGTCGGCGGCGAACCTCGCGGCGAGGTGATCGATCTCGGTGATCAGATCCTCATGCCGGGTTTGATGGATATGGAGGTGAACCTGCTCATGGGTGGGCGCGGCGAAAAGCCCGTCTACTCCACCGTTCAGGACGATCCTCCGATACGCATGCTGCGTGCGGTGGGCAATTCCCGCCGCACGCTGCGTGCGGGCTTCACAACGGTCCGAAATCTGGGGCTGTTCGTCAAGACCGGCGGCTATCTGCTCGACGTCGCTCTCGGCAAGGCGATCGACGCCGGATGGGTCGACGGTCCCCGCATCGTCCCCGCGGGTCACGCGATCACCCCGACCGGTGGTCATCTGGATCCGACGATGTTCGCGGCCTTTGCGCCCGGTGTCCTCGATCTGACCATCGAGGAAGGTATCGCCAACGGTGTCGACGAAGTTCGCAAGGCCGTCCGGTACCAGATCAAGCACGGCGCTCAGCTCATCAAGGTATGTGTCTCGGGTGGCGTGATGTCGATGACGGGATCGGCAGGTGCCCAGCACTATTCCGACGAAGAACTGCGCGCGATCGTCGACGAGGCACATCGTCGCGGCATGAAGGTCGCGTCCCACACCCACGGCGCTGATGCCGTGCGTCACGCGGTGGCCGCAGGCATCGACTGCATCGAGCACGGCTTCCTCATCGACGACGACGCGATCGACCAGATGGTCGAGAACGGCACGTGGCTGGTTCCCACGACACGTTTGGCCGACGCGATGGACACCTCTCATGCACCGCCTGAGCTTCAGGCGAAGGCAGCCGAGATGTTCCCGAAGGCGCGCACTTCCGTGCTCGCGGCGTACAAGGCCGGTGTCAAGATCGCCGTCGGCACCGACGCGCCGGCGATCCCCCACGGAAAGAACGCCGACGAGATCGTGGCGCTCGTCGACCGAGGTCTCCCCCCATTGGCGGTCATCCAGGCCGCGACGATCAATGCAGCCGAACTGATCGGCGTCGACGACCGCGGCCGTCTGGCCGAAGGCCTGCTCGCCGACATCATCGCGGTACCGGGCGATCCCACCGAAGACATCACCGTCACCCAGGATGTGCGGTTCGTGATGAAAGGCGGAAAGGTCTATGTCAACAAGTGACCTCGTAGAGATCAACCAGCTCCTCGCACGCTATGCCGTGGTCATGACCAAGGGCGAGTTCGACGGTATCGTCGACGTGTTCACTCCTGACGGCACCTACAGCGCTTTCGGCGACGTGTTCACTCTCGACCAGTTCCCCCAGCTGGCAGCTGCAGCACCCAGAGGCCTGTTTCTCGTGGGCACTTCGATGATCGAGCTCGACGGCGACACCGCTACCGGCACACAACCGCTGTGCTTCGTCGAGCATTCCGCGCACGACATGCGGATCGGCTACTACAACGACACCTACGTCCGTACCGAGGCGGGGTGGCGCTTGAAGACACGCAAGATGACATTCATCCGCCGCAGCGGCGAGCACGACTCGGGAATCCCGCACGCCTTCGAGGCACCGACGGCATGAGCGTCACCGGGGCGAGCGAAGCGACGGGGAGTGTCACCGGGGCGAGCGAAGCGACGGGGAGTGTAGGAGAGTTCAGAACAGCGGTACGCGTCTGGCTCGACGAGAACGATCTCACGCCCGGACCCGACCTCACGTTCGACAAGCAGGTCGAACAGCTGGGTCGGGTCCGGCGCGCTCTCTACGACGCCGGTTGGATGCGATACGGATGGCCGAAGGAGGTCGGAGGACTCGGCGGGCCCGCGATGCTGCGGGCCGTACTCGGCGAGGAGGTCGCCACACGCGACCTCGCCGAGCCGGGCATCTACTCGATGATCGAGGTGCTCGCCCCCACCATGATCAAGTACGCAAGTCCTGAACTGGCGGCCGAAATGGTGCCGCGTCTGCTCGACGGCAGCGAGCAGTGGTGCCAGGGCTTCTCCGAGCCCGGCTCGGGCAGCGACCTCGCGTCGCTGTCCACCCGCGCCGAACAGCGTGGCGATCAGTGGGTGATCAACGGCCAGAAGGTATGGACCTCTCTGGCGCAGTTCGCGACCCGTTGTGTTCTCCTCACCCGCACGGGCCCCGGGCACGACGGCATCACCGCCTTCTTCCTCGACATGGACACCCCTGGCATCACCGTCCGGCCGCTGACGACGATGCACGACCGCGAGGAGTTCTGCGAGGTCTACTTCGACGATGTCGTGGTACCTGCCGATCGGATGCTGGGTAATCCCGGAGACGGCTGGAAACTCGCGATAGATCTGCTCCCGCACGAGCGCTCGTCGTGTTTCTGGCACCGGATCGCGTATCTGTTCACTCGTCTCGATCAGGTCGCTGCTGTCTCGGATCCCGCCGACGATCGCGAACTCGGCGACGCCTACCTTGCGTTGCACACGGTGCGGAGCCGTTCGTACGGCACGCAGAAGCGCCTCCAGGCCGGGCTGCCGTTGGGTCCGGAGACCTCCGTCGACAAGGTTCTGCTCGCGACCGCCGAGCAACAACTGTTCGACACCGCGCGGGATCTGATTCCGGGAAGGATCGAACTGTTCGACACCGAACTGCGGACCGAGTTCCTGTATTCGCGGGCCGCGTCGATCTACGGTGGTACCGCGGAAATCCAGCGCAACATCATCGCTCGCCGTCTATTGCAACTGGGGAAAGAGTGAAGACCACGAACAGCACTGCACCGGCGATCGATTCGGAACTGGCACTCCTCGAGGACGCGCTTCGCAAGACCATGGAGGCCGCCTCGGGTGTCGCACTCGACTCGGCGCTCGTCGAACTCGGCTGGCACGACATGCTCAGCGAGATGCCTGATGTCGCAATCCCCCTGGTGTTCCGGTTGCTGGGCGAGACCGGCGCGCACGCACCGGTGATCAACGACGTGATCCTGGCCGAGGCCGGCGCCGAACCCGGAGGTACGGTGCCGCTCCCGTACGCGGGGGGTTCGTGGCTGGTGTGGCACCGCACCGAGCGGAGCACCGAGGTTCTCGACAAGGAGCTCACCGTCGAGGTGGTCGAGTCCGGGAATCCGGTACCGGTCGCTGCGGGTCGCCGCGCGCTCGGGTGGTGGCTGGTGGGCACGAGCCGCACCATGCTCGACCTCGCCCGTACTCATGCGCTCGATCGCACGCAGTTCGGTAAGCCCATCTCCGGCTTCCAGGCGGTGCGGCACAAACTCGCCGAGACGTTCGTGGCAATCGAGGGGGCCGAAGCGGCGCTCCTCGTCGCGGACGACGAGTTCAGCTCGCTTTTGGCCAAGGCCGCCGCAGGCAAGGCGGCGGTGACCGCCGCGCGGCACTGTCAGCAGGTGCTCGGCGGTATCGGGTTCACCGACGAACACGATCTGCATCGCCATATCCGCCGCGGATTGTTTCTCGACGGGTTGCTGGGCAGCTCAAAGGAATTGACACGAGAAGCAGGTGCGGCCATCCGCGCGTCGGGGTCCGCTCCGCGCGTCGCCAACCTGTAGCAATCACCTGACCAGTAGGGGCCACCGTCAACGACGGTGGCCTCTACTCGTACATCCCCGAGATCGACTACGACGCTGCCGCGCCGTTCTTGGAGGGATCGGGGTGGTTCGAGAACCAGAGGTTCTCCTCCACGGCCTTGCGGCTCTTCCATCCGTCGACTGTGCGCACGACTTCGTGGTGGTAGTTGCCGCCGCAGTACGTCAGGCCGTCGACGCCCGGCAGCTGCATCGGGTTGTAGAACATCGCCGAGACCGCAGCGGTGTCGTCATCGACGAACGTGATCGCGATGTTGGTGACGAAGTGCTGGGTCATGGGGCACTGGTCGAGTGCGCGGCTCAGCATGGCGATCACCTGGTCGCGTGCGCCTGCCGGGTAGCCGACGGACGTGTAGTCGAGAGCTGCGTCGTCGGTGAAGACCGACGCCAGCGCTTCCCAGTTCTTCGTGTCGACCGAGGTCGCGTACTTGTACAGCAGGTCGGCGATGTCGAGCCGGTCCTGGAGTTGCTGCAATGTCATTGTTGTCCTTTGCTTCTCGATGTCGATCTGTCGCATTTTCCCATCACCGGGCAGGCGGCCGGCTCTGGGTGTCCACCCGCTCCGATCACTACTCTCCCATACCGAAATCATATTCTTGGTTGTAAGAATCTTCTTTCCAAATTCCAGATTCTGCGTCACAATCGGTGCATGACGCCATTGGATTCACTGCACAACCTCACGGGAAAGACCGCCATCGTCACCGGTGGCTCACGGGGAATCGGCCGCGCAATCGCCCAGATACTCGCCGAGGCAGGGGCCGACGTGGTCATAGCGTCCCGCAAGCTCGACGGCTGCGAGCTCGCCGCGAAGGAAATCGAGGCGTCGACCGGGCGTCGCGCGCTGGCCGTCGCCTGCCATGTGGGGAACTGGGACGACTGCGACGCACTGGTCGACCGTGCCCTCGAGCACTTCGGGCGCCTCGACATCCTGGTCAACAACGCCGGAATGTCACCGCTGTACGAGAATCTCGAATCGATCACCGAGGAGCTCTACGACAAGACCCTCAACGTCAACCTCAAAGGACCGTTCCGCCTTGCCGTTCGCGCAGGTGCTCACATGGCCGCCAACGGCGGCGGGTCGATCATCAACGTCGGTACGGCGGGCTCGCTGACTGCGAGCGTGCGCGAACTCCCCTACGCGTGCGCCAAATCGGGCCTCAATGCCCTGACGGTCGGTCTTGCAGACGCGTACGCACCCACCGTCCGTGTCAATGCGATCCTGCCCGGACCGTTCAGGACCGACCTTTCGAAGGCATGGGCCCCGCCGGAAGGCGAAGAAGCACCGTTCGTCCCGCTGGGGCGTATGGGCCGACCCGAAGAAGTGGCTCCGCTCGCGCTGCATCTCGCCAGTGATGCTTCGAGTTTCACCACCGGGGCCATCATCCGCGTGGACGGCGGAGTCACCAAGAAGGTCTGAACCGGCGGTAACCCACCCACACATTTCGAGAAAGGATCCCATGACGGATTCGAAGCAACTCGCAGACAAGGTCGCCATCGTCACAGGAGCGGGCGGCGGGATCGGCCGCACCTACTCGCGTGGTCTCGCCGAGGCCGGCGCCGCAGTGGTCGTTGCCGACATCGACCTCGACACCGCGACCGCGACCGCCGACGAACTGAAGGCCGACGGATATCGGGCGCTCGCCGTCCGGGTCGATGTGAGGGACGAGAAGAGCACGTCGGACATGGCCGCCGCGGCTGCCGCAGAGTTCGGATCCGTCGATATTCTCGTCAACAACGCAGGTCTGATGGCAGAGGTCGTCGGCAAGGGCGGTCTCACCTCCATGTCGTTGGACCTGTGGACCAATACGCTTGCGGTCAATCTCACCGGCCCGCTCCTGTGCACCCGTGCGGTGGTCCCGTACATGAAAGAGCGCGGCTACGGAAAGATCGTCAACCAATCGTCCAGCGGCGCATTCATGGCCGCCCAGGCCTACGGCATCACCAAGCTCGGCCTGGTGAGCATGACGGTGTCCCTCTCACGGGAACTCGCGCCGTTCGGGATCCGCGTCAACGCCATCGCGCCGGGCATGGTGAACACCGAAGCCGGCGACATCGCATCGCCGCCCGAACTGAAGGAGATGGTCAAGCACGCGATCCCGTTCCCCTTCGGTGAACCCGAGGAGCTGATTCCGGGTCTGCTGTATCTGGTTTCGTCCGGCAGCGACTGGGTGACAGGCCACACCTTGAACATCGACGGCGGCTGGATCGTTCGAGTCTGACCCATCCACACATGAAAGGCGAAGCATGAAGCATTACCTGATGGTCGAGGCGTACCCGTCCCATCCGGAACGGGTCGACGAGTTCAACGAATGGTACGAGTCGACGCACATCCGTGAGGTCGTTGCATGTGACGGCTTCCTCAAGGCCACCCGCCTGGCCCCGGCCGACGCTGCCGGGGGCTCGTTCGTCACCCTCTACGAGATCGAGGGTGACCCGGAGAAGGCGCTGCACAATGTGCACGCCAAGGCAGCCGCGAAGCAGTTCGATATGTCGGATTCCCTGAGCTTCGGTCCTGTCCCGAAGATGCGCATCATGAGCGTGTACTCGGAATACGTCAAACCGTGAGCATCCCAAGCTGATTCGGGCGCCTCCGCGAAGTGCGGAGGCGCCCGAATCGGTTTGTTCTACTCGATGTTCTGCTTCATCTCGTCGAGCTTCATCAATACCGGCCATCCACCTACGCTCAAGGCGTTGCCGTGGCCGGTCTGGTGCACATCGAACACCGACTGGATGGCCGCATAGAAACCCTGGACGTCGAGTGTCTGATTGACCGCACGTTTGGCCTGGCGCAGACCGAAGGGCGGCATCTTCGCGATCTGTTCGGCGAGTGCTCGCGTCTCGGTATCGAGCTGGTCACGTGGCACGACCTTGTTGACCATGCCGGTCTTCTCGGCCTCTTCTGCTGTGACCGGCCTGCCGGTGAACAGGATCTCCTTGGCCTTGCGCGGACCGAGTTCCCAAGTGTGACCGTGGTACTCGACGCCACCGATACCCATCATGACCACCGGATCGGAGAACTTCGCATCCTCGGACGCGATGATCAGGTCGCACGGCCAGCACAGCAGCAGACCGCCGGCGATGCAGCGCCCCTGCACTGCAGCAATCGAAGGCTTTGGGATGTTGCGCCAACGCATCGAGTACTCGAGATAACGACGGGATTCGGTGGTGTAGATCATGTCGAGGGTGATCTTGTCGGGCACCGGGCCCCCACCGCCGGTCATGTCGTGTCCCGCGGAGAAGTGCTTGCCTTCCGCGCGCAACACGATCACCGATACATCCGGGTCGTCGCCCGCACGAACCCACGCTGCGTCGAGTTCGTCGAGCAGAGCTGCGTTCTGAGCATTCGCAGCATCCGGCCGGTTCAATGTGATCGTGGCGATCCTGTCCGCTACCTCGTAGAGAATGTACAAGTTGCGCTCCTCAGCCGCGTGGTAGCCCGAGCACTCGCTGGGCGACGATGTTCCTTTGGATCTCGGAGGTCCCGCCCGCGATGGTGCCTGCGAAACTGCGAGCGAAGCGTTCGAACCAGCTCGACGAGAAGTTGTCGAGGTTCCATGGCGTGTACGGCGCGGTCGATGCCGGGTGCACGAGCCCTTCAGCTCCTTCGGCATCGAGTGCGTGCTCGGCCGAACGCTGAATGGCTTCGGATCCGAGCAGTTTCAGTACCGAGAGGGAGGCGACATCCTGCTCGCCACGTGACTCGCGTGCCAGGGCCGCAGATCCGAGCAGACGCAGCGCTTGCAGGTCCATCACCAGCGTCGCGTACCGGTCGCGATCGATGACCGTGCGCGGCTCGAAGTCCACGACGAGATCTTCCAATCGGTCTGCGAAGCTGAGCCACAGGAGGGTGCGTTCGTGCCCGAGCGAGCCGTTGGCGACACTCCAGCCCTGGTTGATCTCGCCGATTAGGTTTTCCGCCGGAACCCGGACGTCCTCGAAGAACACCTCGTTGAAGTCGCGATCGTCCTTGTCGGCGATGGACGCGAACGGACGCCGGACCACACCCGGTGTGTCGGTGGGGATCAGCAGCACGCTGATGCCCTTGTGCTTGGGCGCATTCGGATCGGTGCGAACGAAGGTGAGGAGCACATCGGCGTGGTGCGCGCCGGAAGTCCATACCTTCTGTCCGTTGACGACGAAGTGGTCGCCGTCGAGCACGGCACGCGTGCGAAGACCTGCGAGGTCGGAGCCTGCACCGGGTTCGCTCATTCCCAGTGCTGCGGTGATCTCCGCGCGCAGGATGCGCGCGGCCCACTTCTGCTTCTGCTCCTCGGTACCGAACGAGAGGATGGACGCCGCAATGATGCCGAGCCCCTGAGGGTTGAAGCTATGGTAGATCCGGCGCTTGGACAGCTCTTCGAGATGAACGGCCTGCTGGATCAATGTCGCATTGCGGCCACCGAATTCAGGCGGATTCCCCGGAAGCAGCCAGCCGTTGTCGAACTGGAGTCGCTGCCAGCGGCGTGCCCATTCGGGCATGTCTGCGCTCGAGGTGGATCGTTCTGTGGCGTCCGCCTCGTCGGGCAGATTCGCTTCGAGGAAGGCCACGAATTCGGCGCGGAACGCCTCGACGTCGTCGTCATACGAGAGTTGCACGGTACTCCTCGGTGATCAGTGCCCGATGTTCGGCAGCGCCACCGAGCAGATGCTCACAGGCGCGGGCACGTTTGAGCGCGAACTGCAGATCGTTCTCCCAGGTGAAGCCCATGGCGCCGAACAACTGCAATCCGTGACGGAAGACGAGCGATTGGCATTCACCGGCTGCAGCCTTGGCCATCGACGCGGCAAGGTTCCTGCGCGGGTCGTCCTCGGCGATGGTGAGCGCCGCGAAGTACGCCAGTGCGCGGGCGCGTTCGATCGCGATGTGCATGTCGGTGGCCTTGTGCTGGACGGCCTGGAACGATCCGATCGCCACGCCGAACTGCTGCCGGTTCTTCACATGGTCGAGCGCGAGGTCGAGAACCCGTTGGCACGCACCGACAGTCGTGAGCGCGAGCCCTGCGAGCGCCATGTGGCGGGCCAGGGCAGGATCGACGTCGGAACGCGGATCGCCCTCGACCCGAACGTGCTCGAATCGAACCTCCGCGATGTGCAGGGCGGGGTCGAACACCGGGCTGCGGGTCGCGGTGACCTTGTCGGAGGTGACGACGAAGACGCCCGCGTCGGTGACCACTGCCAGAAGGTCGGCGCGATCCCCGTCGAGGACCTGCGCGGCCGTGCCGTGGAGCACCCAGCCGTCGGCGTCGCGATGCGCACGGACACCGCTGTATACCGCGGCACCGGTTTGGTCGGGCTCGGCCACACCGGGCGCGAGCTGCGCGAATTGCGTCATCGTCGCGAGATAGGGCGTGGGGTCCGTAGCCCGTCCCAATTCCTCCAGGACGATCCCGAGTTCGACAGCAGCTTCGGGATCCGTGAGCTCGGTCCAACCGAGCCCCACGAAGACTTTCCACAGCGGCCCTGGATCTGCGCCGTTGTCGACGATATTGCGGATCAGCGTGGATGGACATTCCTTCGCCGTGACGTCACGGACGGTGTCCTGCCACAGTCGCTGATCGGAGTCGAACTCGAAAAGCATTCCGACATACCTCTCTGACAGAGCTGCGGTGCACAGCAGGATGAGAATATCATTCTCAATACGAGAAAGTAATGGTCTCATTCGGCGCATCTAACTCTCGGGTAACCTTGCGGATACGAACACATTCTCCGGTACAGTGCTCACATGTTTGCCTCACGCAACGACGAGCAGTGCGCGCAGTGACCGGCCCGAGCGAAGAACCCGCATGGAAGCAGCGCGCCGTCGAGCGGTCCATCCGCACCGCGAAGCTACGGGCCGAGCAACGCGTGCAGCGCTTCCTCGACGCCGCCCAGGCCATCATCACCGAGAAGGGCAGTACCGACTTCACCGTGCAGGAGGTCGTCGATCGCTCGAAGCAGTCACTGCGTAGTTTCTACCTGCAGTTCGACGGCAAGCACGAGCTGCTGCTCGCGCTGTTCGAGGACGCCCTCGGCCGTTCGGCCGATCAGATCCGCGCGGCCGCGGCCGGCGAGGACGACCCGATGGATCAGCTTCGCGTGGCAGTCGAGCTGCTGTTCGAATCGTCGCGCCCCGACCCCGTCGCGCAGCGCCCCCTGTTCACCGATTTCGCCCCTCAGCTACTGCTCACGCACCCGGCCGAGGTCAAGGTGGCACACGCGTCCATGCTGGCATTGTTCACCGAACTGATGGAGAAGGTCGCGGCATCGGGCCAGTTGCGCGGCGATTTCAACGCGCGACGCGCCGCAGCAATGACCATGCAGACCGTGATGTTCATCGCCCAGTCCAGCGGCGACGCCGACGCCACCGCACGCCCGATCACCGCCGACGAAGTATGGACATTCTGCTCGCATGGGTTCGCTACCAAGTAAGAAGAATGCTGTTCTCATTTGAGAGCGGGTCATTTACACTCGGCATGTGACCGAGCTTTGGAATGACCTCCTGACGTGTCTCGACCTCACTCCGGCAGCCGATTCGGCCCCCGATCCCACTGACGCCAGAGCCGGCAATGTGGTTCTCGAAGGCGCAAACCAGCGCCTCGAGTACCACCGACTCTTCGGTGGGCAACTCCTCGGACAGTTCGTCCGAGCAGCTCAACTGACGTGCCCGGAGAAGGCCGTCAAGTCGCTGCACACGGTGTTCGCCCGAGAAGGCCGCGCCGACGAACCGGTCCGCTACGAGGTGACCCCCCAACACGAAGGCCGGACGTTCGGCACCCTGACCATCGTCGCGCGCCAGACCAAGGGCGTGCTGGCCACCGCATCGGTATCGATGCATGCCCCGGAAAATGGCCCCGAACGGCAGTCCTTCCCTCCCGTCCCGTCGCTGCTCCCCGAGGAGAGCCGGGTCGACTTCTCCCTCATACCCTGGGAGACCCGCGCGTCCTCGGATCTCAACGATCTCGGAACTGCCGCACCAGAATTCGACATGTGGATGCGCACGCCCGCCGTGGACGAAGCACTGGCGCCCGCGCTCACCTCGTATGCGACCGATCTCCACCTCATCGGTACCGCACTTCTCGCCGTCGACGGCTACTGCCAGACCGGGAACGGCACGGCCTTCACCTCCGCGGTGACCTCCCACAATCTCTGGTTCCACCGGCCGTTCCGCACCGAGGACTGGCTTCTGCTGCGCCACAGGAGCCCTCTCATCGCCAACGGGCGCTGCTTCGGCCGCGGCGATGTCTTCACCGAGCAGGGCGACCTGGTCGCCTCCTTCGCCCAGGAAGCACTCCTGCGGCTCCCCACCGAGGTGGTCTGACATGCCCCAGAAGCAATTACGCGTCGTCCAGTGGGCCACCGGAAACATCGGCACCCGCGCACTCCGGGCGGTGATCGACCATCCCGAGCTCACGCTGGCCGGGTTGTATGTCCACAGCGACGCCAAGGAAGGCCTGGACGCCGGCGCCCTGTGTGATCGAGATGTCACAGGGGTGAAGGCAACCCGCAGTCTCGACGAGATCATCGATCTGGGAGCGGATTGCGTGCTCTACATGCCGCTGCAGTTCGATCTCGACGAGGTCTGCCGGATCCTCTCCTCGGGCACGAATATCGTCACCACCCGAGGCGAGTTCCACCACCCACCGAGCATGCCCGCCGAGATCCGCGACGCGGTCGAGGCCGCATGTGCCGAAGGCGGGACGTCGATTCACAGCACCGGAAGCAGCCCCGGATTCATATCCGAGGCAGTGCCTCTTGTGCTGAGTTCCATTCAGCGCACGCTCGAGCATCTCGCCGTCGACGAGTACGCCGACCTGTCGCAGCGCAACTCGCCCGGAATCCTGTTCGAGGTCATGGGCTTCGGTCAACAACCGGCCGATTTCGCGCAAGCGCGTCTCGACCATGTGAAGGCCAATTTCGGGCCGTCGCTCCAGGTACTCGCCGACGCACTCGGCCTGCCCTTCGACTCCGTCGAAGCCAGTGGAGAATTGGCTGTCGCCCGGAATGACGTCACGATCGCGGCGGGCACAATTCCCGCGGGAATGGTAGCGGCACAGCGCATCACCATATCCGGTATCCGTGGCGGTCGCGAACTGATGCGTTTCAGGCCCACGTGGTACTGCACCACCGATATCGATGTCGACTGGGACATGCACGCGACCGGATGGCACATCTCGATCGACGGGGACGCCCCACTCGACATCGAGATGCGCTTTCCTATCCCACTCGAGCGGATGAGCGAGACAGCCCCGAACTACACCGCGAACCGCGCGGTCAACGCCGTACACGCGGTGCATGCTGCAACACCCGGAATCCGCACCAGTCTCGATCTTCCTCTGATCGTGCCGGTCCTGAACTGACCTCCGACCTCCGACCGCCGCCTGCCGCCCGGTTCTACTGACCGAGCAGGCCGGCGGCAGCGGTGTACGGGTCGCTGCGCCCGTCTGCGACGGCAGCGGCGAGTACGTCGAGTTCCGGGTTGGTGCGCAGCCGCGTCGTGGCGAGCGACAGGATTTGGGCACGAGCACGAGCGGCACGGCGTTCCGGTGTATCGGCGCGCTGATACGCCTCGATGGCGTCGATCAACTTGTCCACGCCTTCGCCCGTCGACGCGATCAGCTTGAGGATCGTCATGCCGGTTTCGACACGCAGGTCGCGCACCGTCGCATCGGCACCGTCCCGATCTGCCTTGTTGACGACGAGAATGTCGGCCACTTCGAGCAGACCCGCCTTCGCGGCCTGAACAGCATCTCCCGCACCGGGATTGAGAATGACGACGGTCGGGTCGGCGACCGCGGCGATCTCGACCTCCGACTGGCCGACGCCCACTGTCTCGAGCAGAATCACGTCATAGGACAGCGCACCGAGCAGCGTGATCGCCGCCGGTACCACCGCGGCCAGGCCCCCGAGATGACCGCGCGACGCCACCGACCGGATCAATACATCCGGATCGTTGACGTGCGCGGCCATCCGGATGCGGTCGCCGAGCAGAGCTCCCCCGCTGTACGGCGAGGAAGGGTCGACGGCGAGCACCGCGACACGGAAGCCCCGCGCTCGGTAACCGCCGGTGAGCACACCGACCGTCGTCGACTTCCCGGCGCCCGGAGGCCCGGTGATCCCGACGACCCGTACCGGTGCAGTCTCGATTAGTTCGAGAACCTCGTCGCGGCGATCCCCTTCGACCAACGTGAGCAAGCGGCCCGTCGCGCGCTGCGAGCCGCGACGAGCCGCTTCGACGAGTTCGACGACGTTCACGCCGCGCCCGAGTTCGGTCGAAGTGTCGGAAATCCGGGTGTCACGGTGCAGGCACCTCGATCACCACTGCCGAGCCGATTCCTCCGCCCGCACACATCGAGGCCACACCGACGCCACCGCCACGACGACGCAGTTCGTGGACGAGTGTGGTGAGCATGCGCGCACCGGTTGCGGCGACAGGATGCCCGAGTGAGCAACCGCTGCCGTGCACGTTCACGCGATCGGCGTCGAGCTCGAGCATCTTGATCACGGCGACACACTGCGCCGCGAATGCCTCGTTGATCTCGAACAGGTCGACGTCGGAGATCGTCATCCCGGCGCGAGCCAGCGCCTTCGGGATCGCATCCACGGGCGAGAGCCCGGTGAGCGCGGGATCGATGCCGGTGGAGGCCCACGCCTTGACGGTGCCGAGCGCAGGAAGACCCAGGTCGCTGCTCGCGATCGTCAGGGCGGCCGCGGCATCGTTGCCACCGCTGGCGTTGCCTGCGGTGATACTGAATCCTTCGATCTCCGGGTGGAGCACCTTCAATGACGCGAGCTTGTCCATGCTGGTGTTGCGACGCGGGTGTTCATCGACCGAGAACAGACCGTGCGGGGTTTCGATCGGAACGATCTCGTCGACGAACTTGCCCTCGTCGATGGCCTTGATCGCGACCTGGTGGGAGCGCAGGGCCCAGGCGTCCATCTCTTCACGCGACACGCCGGCCTTCACTGCGGCGTTCCAGCCGACGGTGATGGACATGTCCTTGTTGGGTGCGTCTTCCCGATTCGGGTGGGTCGGCGACAGCCACGGCTCCCAGTTCTCGCCGTTGCGCATGAGTGACTGCGGGGACGTGGAGGCCGAGTTGACGCCACCGGCGATCACGAGCCGGTCCATGCCTGCCATGATGCTCGCCGCCGCGTTCTGCACTGCGGCCAGGCTCGCGGCACAGTGGCGGTTGGTGGCCATGCCCGGCACAGTGGTCAGGCCGGCTGTGATCGCAGCGTGGCGGGCGATCACGCCGCCGCCGTACAGGCCCTCACCGAGGATGACATCGTCGATGTCGGCCGCGTCGTGGCCTTTCGCTGCCGCAGTGACGATGTGGTCGGCGAGATCGAAGGCGGTGGTGTCGCGGAGCGTACCCTTACGGGCGGTCCCGACGGGCGTCCGCAGCGCGGAAACGATGACGGCTTCAGGCATTTTGGTTCTCCAGTTCGGCGAGTAGGGTGCGGCGCAGAAGCTTTCCGGTTTCGGTCTTCGGGAGTTCGTGTCGGAAGACGATGGTGTCGGGGGTCTTCGACGAGCGCAACCGGTCCTTGACCCACTGTCGCACCTCGTCCGGGTCGGCGTCGCCGACGAGGACCGCCACGATGCGCTGTCCCCATTCGGCGTCGGACACACCGATCACGGCGGCTTCGACGATCGCGGGATGGGCCAGCAGGACGTCCTCGATCTCGGCGGGAGCGATGTTCTCGCCGCCGCGGATGATCGTATCGTCGGAGCGGCCCTCGACATACACGTAGCCGTCGGCGTCGAGGTGCCCGAGGTCGCGGGTGGAGAACCACCCTTCGGCGTCGAGCACGCTGCGTCCACCGTATTCGCCGGAGATCTGCTCACCGCGCACGAAGATCAGCCCGGTCTCACCGGTCGCGACCGGCTCGTCGCTCTCCGTCCGGATCTCGATCTCGATGCCGGGCAAGGGCCGGCCGACCGAGCCGAGCCGGTCGCGCACCGCCGGGTCGTCGGAGGCGATCGCCTCGCGGTGATCGTCGGGTCCGAGAACCGCCACCGAGGAAGCCGTTTCGGTGAGTCCGTACGCATTGACGAATCCGGTGGTGGGGAAGGCGCGCAGCGCGTGCTCGAGGACGGGTCGCGGAGTGCGGGACCCGCCGTAGGCGAGGGTCGCGAGCGTCGGGACGTTCGCGTCTTCACTTCCGAGATGGGCGACGATCCGGGCCAGCATCGTCGGCACGAGCATCGCGTGGACGACTTCCTCTCGCCGCACGGTCTCGAGCCAGGTGGCCGGTTCGAACGCGGACAGGTACACGATCCTGCGGCCGCTGTAGAGGTTGGAGATGAGGTTCGTCAGACCCGCGATGTGGTAGGGCGGCACCGACACCAGTGACGCATCGCTTTCCTCTGCGGATGCGAACTCCATCGTGTTGAGGACGTACGCGATGACATGCCGGTGACGTAGGACGGCGGGCTTGGGATCCGACGTCGTGCCGCTGGTGTAGATGATCGCGGCAATCGCGTCGCCGTCCCACTGTGGTTCGAGTTCGGCCTGATCTGCGTCGTCCGGTGCATGGTCGAGCAGCGCGTCGAGATCGTCCTGGCGCAGGATCGTCGCGCCGGGATGCCGATCGATCAGCGCCGACAGTTGCTGATCGCCGAGGCGGTAGTTGAGCGGGACGAACGGCACCCCCGCGAGTGCCGCGCCGAACAGTGCCACCGGGTAGGCGAGGTGATTCGTCCCCAGGTAGAGCACCGCGGAGCTGCCACGCACTCGGGCAGCGAGGTGTCGCGCGTGTGTGTCGAGATCCGTGGCGGTCAACGAGCGATCGCCGACGGTCGCAACTGCGCGTTCGCCGTTGTTTGCCACCATTTCTAGAATCATGCTTAGGTTCATGAGAACATTATTCTCGCAGCACGAGAGCTTTAGTTGCAAGAAGGGAAATCGGAATGCAGATCTCAGGTATCTCAGCCATCGTCGTCGGAGGCACCGGAGGCCTCGGGCAGGCCACCGTTCGCCGCCTCCATGAAGGCGGCGCCAAGGTTGTCGTCGCAGACGTCAACGACGAAGCAGGCAAGGCTCTCGAAGACGAGCTGGGCGTGCGCTACGTCAACACCGACGCCGGTAGCGAGGAGTCGGTGCTCGCGGCCATCGCCGAAGCCGAGTCGCTCGGACCGCTGCGCGTGTCGGTGGACTGCCACGGCGGCCCCGCAGGTGGCGGACGGCTCGTCGGTAAGGACGGCAGCCCGATGGCGCTCGAGGGCTTCACCAAAACCATCCAGTCGTACCTGACCTCGTCGTTCAACGTCATGCGCCTTGCCGCGGCGGCCATCGCCAAGCAGGATCCGTTCAACGACGAAGGCTCGCGCGGCGTCATCGTGCAGACCGCATCGATCGCCGGCTACGAAGGTCAGATCGGGCAGCTCCCCTACGCGGCAGCCAAGGGCGGCATCCTCGGTATGACGCTCGTCGCCGCGCGTGACCTGTCGCCGTTGGGCATCCGCGTCAACACGATCGCCCCCGGCACCATCCTCACCCCCGCGTACGGCAAGGCAGGCGATCAGCTCGAGGCGTACTGGGGCCCGCAGGTCCCGCATCCCAAGCGCATGGGCCGCCCCGCCGAGTACGCGACGCTGGTCGCATCGATCGTCGAGAATGACTACCTCAACGGCGAGACCATTCGTCTCGACGGCGCGCTGAGGTTCCCGCCGAAGTGAGGCCCCTCGACGGAAAGGTCGCATTCGTCGCGGGCGCCAGCCGCGGGATCGGGGCCGCGATCGCCGTCGCCCTCGCTGATGCGGGGGCTGCGGTGGCCGTTGCCGCACGGACCGAACAGGAAGGCAAGATCCCGGGCACCATCGGTGCGGTCGCCGAGAAGATCAAGTCTTCCGGAGGAAAGGCGATCCCGGTCCAGTGCAATGTCGCGGACGAGGCCTCCGTCGACGCCGCCATCACCACCACGGTCGGTGAATTCGGCGGCCTGGACATCCTCGTCGCCAACGCGGGTGTCCTGTGGATGGGTCCGATCGAATCGACACCGCTCAAGCGGTGGCAACTCTGTCTCGACGTGAACTTGACCGGCGTGTTCAACGTGACCAAGGCCGCCATCCCGCACATCCGTGCGCGGGGCGGCGGGTCGATGATCGCGGTGACCACCACCGGCGTCACCATGATCGACCGTGGATCGAACGCCTACTGGGTATCGAAGGCCGGCGTCGAACGCCTCTACACGGGTCTCGCGTCCGACCTGTCGTCCGACAACATCGCGGTGAACTGCTTGTCGCCGTCACGTGTCGTGCTCACCGAAGGGTGGCTTGCCGGCGGTGGCGGGCAGCAGATTCCACCCGAGGCGATCGAGCCGCCGGAAACGATGGGTGCCGCAGCCGTTCTGCTCGGACAGCAGGACGCTTCCGGTATCACAGGCACCATCCAGCGCTCGGAAACGCTGATACCGCAGCAGTAGTTCGTCGAATGAGGGCCGGTCATCCGTGGGATGATCGGCCCTCATTCCTCACCGGTCAGTCCCCGAAGCGCGCGACCAGTCGTCCCGTGACCTCGTTGCGGCGCAGGCGTTCCAGCCCCTCGCCGATCTCGTCGAAACCGATCTCGGTGTACTCGGGTTCGATTTCGCGGGCGAGCAGAAGTGCGAAGACCTCTTCGATGTCCTGCACCGTTCCGCCCAAAGAGCCCACGAGAGTACGCCCGAGGATCGTGGGTGTATTCACGGTGAATGTCGACTTCCCCAAGCCGACCTGGACAACCTTGCCGCCGCGCTTGATCGCCTCGAGCGCCTTGTTCGTGGTGTCGAAGCCCGCGTAGTCGACCACGAGGTCGAACCCCTGGCCGGCCCACTCCGACGCATCGCGCACGACGTCGACCACCCCGGCCGCTCGGGCGAGACCCCACACGGATTCTTTCGTCTCCGCGACATGCACCTCGGCACCCGCGAGAACTGCTGCGCGCGTGCCGAACTGCCCGAGCCCCCCGTATCCGATGACGCCGACCTTCATCCCGGCCGTGGCTCCGCCCACCTTGATGATCGCGTGGTACGAGGTCATACCCGCATCGGTGGCGAGCGCCGCCAGCGACAGGTCGAGCCCCTCGGGTACGCGCGCAAGGTCGCGGGCGTCGGCGAGGAACTTGTCGGCCATGCCGCCGGGGGTGAACATTCCGGCCGGCGAACGGAAGCCGGACGTACAGACACCGACGATGTCACCGAGTGCCCAACCGTCGACTCCGTCGCCGAGGGCGCTGATGACCCCTGCGTTCTCGTGGCCCTGAGTCATGGGCAGGAACGGCATACTCGCCTCGCCGACCTCCATGTACATGATGTCGCTGTGACACAGCCCGGCAGCCTTGACATCGATGACGACCTCGCCGTGCCCCGGTTCCGGTTCCGGCACCTCGTTCAGTGAGATCGGCTTCCCGGTTCCTTCGAACTGCCATGCCTTCATGTTGCTTCCCTTCGTCGCAGACCGGACAGCCGCCGGCCTTGGAAATCGAACGTCGACACCGTGCTGGAACCTTGCAGAATCACCCGCTCGAGATTATGGTTCTCCACATTCGGAAGGACATTCTTGAATTGCAGAGTACGTGACGGGGGCTGTTCGGTCAGGCGTGATCTGACTTCCACGTTCCCCACCACAGACAGCAGAGAGCAGAGCCATGAGTGTTGATGACGCTGTATCCGAGGTCGGGCGCAGGCAACCCGTGTTTCAGTTCGACAGGCACGCACCCGACTATCGCGACAAGTTCCAGGACATCACCGAGGAATTACAGTCCACTTGCCCGTTCGCGTGGTCCGACACCCACGGCGGCCACTGGGTTGCTTCCGGAGGTGACCAAGTATTCGCTCTCGCCCGCTCCGCGGACATCTCGAATGATCACGATGTCAAGGGAGTTCGCCGCGGATACAAGGGGATCATGATCCCGTCTGCGGTCAGGGCGTCCGGCGTACGCGGCGGGATCCTCGAAATGGACGACCCCGAGCATCGCGAGTTCCGCGCGGTCCTCAATCCGTACTTGTCGCCCGCCGCGGTCAAGAAATGGGTTCCCGTCATCGACGAAGTGATCCGCGCTTGCTTGGACGAGAAGATCGAGACCGGGCAGATCGATTTCATCGACGACCTCGTCAACATCGTCCCTGCGGTGATCACACTCGCGATGCTGGGTATCCCGGTCGCCAAATGGGACGTGTACTGCGAACCCGTGCATGCGGCGATGTACACGCCCCCGGATTCACCGGACGTCACCCGGGTCGCGGAACTGCACCGGCGCATGGGGCTGGATCTGCTCTCCAGCCTTCACGAAATTCGAGAGAATCCCCGCCCGGGCATGGTCGACGCGATCGCCAAGGCCACCGTCGATGGCGAGCAGCCCGACGACGCAGAACTTCTCGGGGTCCTCAGCCTGCTCATCGGCGGCGGCTTCGATACGACGACAGCGCTCACCTCCCACGCACTCGAATGGTTGTCGCAGAATCCCGATCAGCGCGAAACTCTCAGCACCGAGCGCGACACGCTGCTCGATTCGGCCACCGAGGAGTTCCTACGCTTCTTCTGCCCGTCCGCGGGCGACGGCCGCACTTTCTCCGCGGACATGGAGATCGACGGCATCGAAGCGAAAGAGGGCGAGCGTGTGTGGCTTTCCTGGGCCATGGCCAACCGCGACCCCGCACTGTTCACCGACCCCAACACGGTCGACCTCGAACGCAAGGGCAACAGGCACTTCAGTTTCGGTCTGGGCGTCCACCGCTGCATAGGATCCAACCTGGCGCGAACTGTGTTCAAGCGAATGCTCGTGGCGGTGCTCGATCGGATGCCGGATTTCCACTGCGATCCGGAAGGCGCGGTGCACTACGACTCCATCGGTGTCATTCAGGGAATGCGACAGCTCCCGGCGACCTTCACTCCTGGCCCGCGCATCGGAGCTGGACTCGACGAGACTCTGGCCGCCCTTCAGCTCATGATCGACGAACAAGAACTTGCCGCTCCGGTAGCGGTGCGACAGTGAGGAATTCGATGAATATAGACGATATGGTGATGGTCAGCATCGACGATCACGTGGTCGAGCCGGCAGATCTGTTCGAGAAGCATTTCCCGAAGAGTCTCATGGACCAGGCTCCCAAACTCACCGCTAACCCCCGCAACCCCGAAGTTCAGGCATGGCAGTTCCAGGGCAGCGTCGTCGGTAGCTCCGGCCTCAACGCCGTCGTCTCCTGGCCCAAAGAAGAATGGGGCATGGACCCCACCGGCTACGCCGAAATGCGACCCGGCGTCTACGACATGGACATGCGCGTGCGCGACATGGACGCCAACGGCACCCTCGCCGCCACACTGTTCGCCACCTTCCCCGGCTTCGCAGGCACCCACCTCGCCACCCTGCCCGACAAGAAGCTCTCCCTCGCGGCGTTGAAGGCCTTCAACGACTGGGTCGTCGGCGAAGTCCCCGACACCTACCCCGGACGCTTCATCCCCCTCGGCATCATCCCGTTCTACGACGTCGACGAATCCGTCACGGAGATCCACCGCCTCGCCGCCATGGGCTGCCGCTCCATCTCCATCCCGGAAACCCCCTACGGCGTCGGCGACGGCTACCCCGACTTCAAATCCGGATACTGGGACCCGATCTTCAAGGCCTGCGTCGAGCACAACATCGTGCTCAGCCTGCACATCGGCGGCGGCATGGGCCTGGTCAAACGACCAGAGGCGTTCAACCTCGACGACATGTTGGTCCTGACCCCGCTGATCTCGACGATCGCCGCGACCGACATGATGCTCAGCGGCGCTTTCCAGAAGTTCCCCGACCTCAAGGTCGCGATGAGCGAAGGCGGCGTCGGCTGGGTCGCACCCTGGCTCGACCGCCTCGAACGCCACATCGTCAACCAGTCCTGGACCGGCGCGAGCTTCCTCCCGAAAGGCATGTCACCCACCGATGTGTGGAAGAACAACTTCCTCGCGTGCTACATCACCGAGCCCAGCGGCCTGAACAACCGACAGCGTCTCGGCATCGACACCATCGCCTGGGAATGCGATTACCCCCATTCGGATTCCACCTGGCCGCGGTCGCCGGAGATGCTGATGGAGGAACTCGTCGCGGCCGAGCTCACCGACGAGGAGATCAACAAGGTCACCTTCGAGAACGCCGCACGGTTCTTCGGCTGGGATCCGTTCGAGCACACCCCGCGGGAGCAGGCCACCGTCGGTGCCCTGCGGGCCCGCGCGAAGGACGTCGACATCAGTGAAACGTCCAAGCAGGAATACCGTCGGCGTTACGAACTCGCCCACTCGTAGACCGATACGACGGCGCTTCCGGACTCCGGGGAGTTCGGAAGCGCCGTCGCTCTGTCGGTATGGTCAGGCCTTCAGGATCTTGCTCACCGCGGCACACTGTTCGTCGAAGAACTCCCGCGCGACACCGCTGCGCGAGGAGACGGAATCGAAACCGTGGAAAGCCCCCGATACCGAGTGGAATTCGCACGGCACTCCGGCTTCGACGAGACGGTCGGCGTATTCGCGATCCTCACACGCGAACAAATCGTTGGACCCCACACCGATCCAGGCCGGTGGAAGTCCTGCCAGGTCGGTGCGGCGGCCCGGAGCCGCAATCGACGCGTCGGCATCTCCGAGAAAGCTCGCCCACCCGAAGCGGTTGCACTCCCCGTCCCACATGCGCATGTGCTCGGGACCGGAGACGGTCCGGTCGTCGAGCATCGGATAGACCAGGAGCTGGAATACGGGCTCGGTCAGATCGCTGTCGCGTATCGCGAACGCGAGCGCCGCAGCAAGACCACCACCCGCACTGGCACCGCCGATCACGATCCTCGACGGGTCCACTTCCTCCCGGTTCACGAGCCACCGATAGGCATGGAGACAGTCTTCCACAGGGATCGGGTACGAGTACTCAGGCGACAACCGGTAATCGACCGATGCGACGACCACACCGAGCCGATCGGCGAAGCGCTGACACAGTGCATCGTCCTGCGCAGCCCGGCCGAACACGTAACCCCCGCCGTGGATCCACAACAGCGCGGGACGCGGCGCATCGCCGGCAGAGGTCCGCGGACGGAAGAACCTCACCGCCACGCCGGGTTCCAGGACATGGATGTCCGGATCTGCCCCTTTGATCCGCGCGGTGAGGCTACGCAGCACCCCGAGTGTTCTCGGTGTCACTGCGCGTCGCGGCGCCACCAGCGCCACGACGCGCAGATCACGATGGAAGTGCGGCAAAGACCTCACACGGCTCAGCATGATACCTGCCCCCTGTCCGTGTCGCTCTCCCCGTCAGCTCTTGCCTGCGGTGAGGCGTGCGATGTTCGCCCGGAAATCGTCGCTCTGGAAGGTCATTTCCTCCGCGCTCAGAGCGTAGTCGATCGCGGCGAGAACCGTGCGTTCGAGTTGGATGTTGATCAGGCGTTTGGTCGCCTCGATCGCCTTCTGCGGCTGATCCAGGATGTTCTTGGCCGCCGAGAGTGCCTCGCTCAGCGGATCTTCGACCACATGATTGGCAAGACCCAGTTCGAGCGCTCGTTGCGCGGAGATCCGCTGTCCCGTGAACGCGAGCTCCTTCGCCTGCAACAGGCTGATCTGCAGCGGCCAGGTGAGCGCACCGCCGTCGGCTGCAACCAGGCCGACCTGCACGTGTGGGTCGGCGAGGTAGGCCTTCTCGCCCATGTAGACCATGTCGCTCAGTGCCACAATGCTGCAGCCGAGGCCTACCGCCGGACCGTTCACTGCGGCAATCACCGGAATTCGGCACCGCGTCATTCCGAGTACGAGCTCGCGGCCGTCGGCGATCGACTTCGAGCGAAGGTCGGGGTCCTCCGCAAGTTGGGCGAGGTAGCCGAAGTCACCACCGGCCGAGAACGCCCGTCCGGCACCCGTGATCACAGCAACGCGGGCGCTACGGTCTGCGCTCAACTGCGTCCACAGCCGCGCAAGTCCTTCGTGCAGAGGATCGTTGACTGCGTTGAGATCCGCGGAGCGGTTGAGGGTGATGATCCGCATCGGACCGTCGGCCTGGACGTCGATTTCGTCGGGCATGTCGTACATGTCAGACCCCCAATCCGAGGATTCGCGAAGCGATGATGTTCTTCTGGATTTGTGACGTACCGCCCATGACCGACTGTGCGCGGCTGTACATGTACGAGCCGAGCAACTCGGTGTCGCGGGTACCTGCCACAGCGAGTGCGGCGTGTCCTACCGACTGATCCACCCAGGTCATGAGCAGCTTGTCGAGTGAGCCCTCGGACCCGTGATTGACTCCGTCGAGCTGCTCGGAGAGCCGGCGGCGCACGTGCAGGCGCAGCATCTCGGACTGCACCGCCGCCCATGCCAGGTCCTCGGGTGGCCGTCCTTCGGTGCGGGCAGCGAGCTGACGAACGAGTTTGCCGTAGCGCGCGGCGAATCCGAGCGTCGACGGCTCCCGTTCGTGCCCGACCACCGTCATCGCGATACGCCAGCCGTCGCCGGGGTTGCCGACCATCTGATCCGCGGGCACTCGTGCCCCGTCGAACAGAACCTGCCCGAACTCCTTCGTGACACCACTGATCATCTTGAGCGGACGCTGCTCGATACCGTCCTGCTTCATCGGAACGATGAATGCCGAAATACCGCGATGCCGCGACGCATCCGGATCGGTGCGCGCAAGAAGCAAGCACCAATCCGCAACATCGGAATAGCTCGTCCAGATCTTGTGACCGTGTATGACGTATTCGTCGCCGTCGCGGGTCGCGGTGGTGGTCAGCGATGCAAGGTCCGAGCCCGCACCGGGTTCGCTGAAGCCCTGGCACCACCGCTGAGTGCCGTTGATCATCCCCGGCAGGAACCGCTGCTGCAGTTCTTTGCTGCCGTGATGTCCGAGCCCCACCACGAGGTAGCCGAGGCTGGGCCGCGGCGGGGCACCGGCGATCGCGAGTTCCTCGTCGAGGATCACATCGAAGACCGGCGGGAGTTCCTGTCCGCCGTATTCCTTCGGCCACGACAGACCGAAGAATCCCGCCCCGTATAGGGCTTGATGCCATTCGCCCTGCTTTGCCCAGTACTCGTCGCCCGAGGTGGGGAATGTGCCTGCTATCTCTGCGAGCCAGGTGCGCAGCCGCGTACGGAACGCGGCTTCTTCCGGCGAGTCACGAAAGTCCAAGGTCGATCTCCTCCAGGCTCACGGGGAACAGTTCGGTGGACGTCAGCGCCCGCCGAAGATAGACGTGTTCGATGCATTCCCAGGTGTTTCCGATGCCGCCGTGCACCTGGATGGCCGTTTCGCACACCGTGCGTGCGGCACGGGCGCAGTAGATCTTCGCGATCCTCGCGGCGCGCACCGCTTCGGCTGGTGTCAGTTCGTCGACTGCCCACGCGGCGTGACGCAGCACGCTGATGGATCCTTCGATGAGCGCTTCGCTTTCGGCGAGCAGGTGTGCGACGGCCTGGTACGAGCCGATGGTGCTGCCGTACTGCTCGCGGATCTTGGCGTAATCGACTGCGGCTGCCTGGGCGCCGCGCGAGGTTCCCACGAGGTCGGCGCACGTGACGACCAACGCCAGCGCGTAGCCGCGCTCGATCTGTTCGGGCGACAGTTCGCCGATCTGCTCGTACGGTTGGATCAACGTAGCGAATGCGCGGGTGAAGTCGGCTCCCTCTGCGGGGTCGCCGATCTCGGCCGCGAGAACACTGTTGTCTCGCACCACAAGTGCGTGGGTGAGGCCCGACGCATCGAAAGCGTCGTCGCCGATGGCGATGGCCCAGGTCTGCTGGTCGTCGGCTAGGTGCCGTCGCAGATCGTCGGCGAGAACCGGACCGAGGAACGGGACATCCACGAGTCCTCGGCCGAACTCTTCGGCAACGATCGCAACCTCGACGCCGGAGGCGCCGTCGGAACGAAGTTCGCGCCAGCCTGCCGCGGCCACCGTCTTCTCCAGCCGCGCGACACGTGTCGCGTCGTCGAGGTCCTGAACCGAACCCGGCCCCAGATCGTCGGCGAGTTTTGCGGCTGCGTCGCGTAATTGCTGCTGTTCATTGGTCAGACGTACGTCCATGGCGCTCCTCGAGTATTCGGCGCAACACCTTGCCGGAGGGCAGGCGCGGGATTTCGGGCACGAAGACCACTCGGCTCGGACGCTTGTACGAGGCGAGGGTGTTCCCGACGAGATCGATGATCTCGCCGGCTTCGATCGGTGCGGTCGTAGTGACCGCAGCGACGACGGCTTCACCGGTGGCAGCGTCGTCGACTCCGAACACCGCGCAGTCGGCGATGTCGGGGTGGGTGAACAGGACGGCTTCGATCTCGGCGGGCGCCACCTGGAAACCCTTGACCTTGATCATGTCCTTGGACCTGTCGGTGATGCGCACCCAGCCGTCGGCATCGACACTGCCGACATCGCCGGTGCGGTACCAGCCGTCGGCGAATGCGTCGGCGGTCGTGTCGCCGGGTAGGTATCCGGCCATCATGGACGCCGACCGCACCTGGATCTCGCCCGTATCGCCCGGCGCGAGCGTCTCGCCCGTCCCGAGCGACACAACGCGCATCTCGACGCCGGGCACCACGCGACCCACGCTGTCCAGGCGCGCACCCTCGATCGGGCTGCAGGCGATCACCGGGATCTCGCTCGCCCCGTACGCCGGGACCCACGGCACTCCGGTCCGGCGGGTGACGGTCTCGGCGACGCTCGGCGTGACGGGTGTGGCGCCCCACATGATGTAGCGCAGCGACGTCAGGTCGAAGGATTCGAGATCCGGGTGCGACGCGATACCCAGCGCAATCGGCGCCACTGCCATCTCGACGGTGATGCGATCGCTTTCGATGTGGCGCAGCATCGCGTCGAGGTCGAATCGACGATGCAACCGCATCCAGGTGCCTGCATCGAGTGCGGTGACGATGTTGAGCAAGCCGAGGATATGCGACGGGGGCGTGACGATCTGGATGCGATCGCTCGCGGTGAGTTTCAGGGCATCGCGCCAGTGCCCGACCGCGGCGGCGAACGATGCGTGAGTGTGACGGACCGCTTTCGGAAGTCCGGTGGTGCCCGAACTGAACACGAGCAGGGCGTCGGCATCCGACTCGGCCGGCGTGGGCGGACGGAATCCCTCTTCGATCTGATCGTCGAGGCAGAGCATGGGCATCAGGTCGGCGAGTACCGAACTGTCGCCGACCGCGTGGGTGGCCTCGCTGACATCGAGCGCGTGCGTGACTTCGGCACGTTTCCACGCCGGACTGATCAGGACGACGACTGCGCCGAGCTGCCAGATCGCCAGCGCTGCGATGACGAACTCGGGCCGGTTCGACGACATGAGTGCCACACGGTCGCCGGGGCCGACACCTCGACGCTCGAGGGACGCAGCCATACCGGCAGCCAGCGCATCGAGTTGCGTGCGGCTGTATTCCTGCTGGTCGAAGGCCAGCACGGTGGGGTCGGCCATGTCCTCGTTCCTTACGATCCCGTCTCATCCTGGGAACAAACTCCGTCGGGAGCTTTCGCTCTCATTGACGAGAATAGTACTCTCCTAGTAGCAGAATATCGATACCAGGAGGAGACGGTCCATGGCGAGACCACCTTTGTTCCAGCGCGCGACCGTTACCCGGATCGTGAAGGAGACCGACGACGCCCGTACCTACGTGCTCGCCCCCGTGGATGGGCCGTTCACCTATCAGGCAGGTCAGTTCTGCACCTTCAAGGTCGATGTCGACGGCACAGAGCTCTACCGGTCGTACTCGATGTCGAGTGCCCCCGAGACCGACACCGAGATGATGACCACCATCAAGAGGGTTCCCGGCGGCAAGGTCTCCAACTGGCTGCACGACAACGTGGCCGAGGGCGATCAAGTGGAGATCACCCGACCCGCAGGCACCTTCCTGCTGCGCGAAGGGGCAGGGCCGGTCATCGGATTCGCCGGCGGCAGCGGCATCACCCCCCTGCTGTCCATCGCGAAGAGCGCGCTTGCCACCACCGACAGGGACGTCCGCCTGCTCATCGCAGACCGCGACCGAAACGCTGCGATCTTCGACGCCCTTACCGACCAGCTCGTCGAGCAGTACGGCGGACGCCTCACCGTCGTTCGTCACTTCGACGACGACTCGGGTCTGCTCACCCCCGCGGGTGCGCTGGACTTCATCGGCGGCGACACCGCGTCCGACGTATACCTGTGCGGCCCCGAAGCGTTCATGGACATGATCGAGTCCGCCCTCCCCGGCCCCGGCACGGTGTACAGCGAACGTTTCGGCGCCGCCGCAGAACCCGTGAAGGCTGCCGAAGCGGAGCCTGAAGCCCCGGCCGCGCCGATCGAGGGCACCGTGTCGATCCGGCTGGGCAGCCAGCGCGTGTCCGTACCACTGCAGGCGGGCGAAACACTTCTCGAAAGCGCGCGGCGAGCAGGTCTGGCACCTCCGTTCTCGTGCGAGGCCGGTAATTGCGCGACTTGCATCGCGAAGATCACCGACGGCAGTGCCACCATGCGCGTCAACGACGCACTCAGCGACGACGAGATCGCCGACGGCTACACCCTGACCTGCCAGGCTGTACCGGACTGCTCCATCAAGGTGCGATACGAGTAGGACGTGCAACACCGCGATGGCCTCCAACGGGATTTCGTTGGAGGCCATCGCGGTGTTCGGCTTGTGTTCGCAACAGCGGGCCAGAAGGATCAACCGACGGGAAGCGTGCCGTGCTCGCCCAGCTTCGGTGGCGCGCCGTATTCGGGCTCGTAGCCGTCGATGCGGATGGGACTTCCGACGAGCCGGAAGTCGCCGGCCTCCACAACCATCGACGGTGTGGCCTCCAGCGCGTCCGGCAGCGAGCGGACCGCGGCAGCGGGAACACCCAGGGGACGCAATCGCGATTCCCACCCGGCCGCGGTGTCACCGGCGAGTACTTCGGTGACGACGCGAAGCACCTCGTCCCGCTGCGCCGCACGCTCGGCCATCGTCGTGAAGCCCGCGATGCCCGCCTCGGCAGCGAATGTGCGCCAGAAACCGTCGTGGGTGATGAACAACGCCAGCGTCCCGTCCGATGTCGGGAACAACTGCGCCGGAACATAGTACGAATGCGCACCGCTCGGCATACGACGCGGTGGGGTGCCCTCGTTGAGATATGCCGACGCCCGGTAATTGAGCTGCGAGAGCATGACGTCGCGCAACGAGACTTCCACCTGGCCGCCACGACCCGACACAATCTGGGCGAGTAGGCCGAGCGCGGCTGTCAGACCGGTCGAATTGTCGGCCGCCGAATACCCGGGAAGTGTCGGTGGCCCGGCGGGATCGCCGGTGAGGTCGGCGACGCCCGTCACTGCCTGGATGACGTAATCGAATGCGGGGTCGTCGCCCTCGTCGAGGCCGTATCCCGTGAGCGCGACACACACGATCTTGTCGTTGAACCGTCGCAATGCGTCGTAGGTCAAGCCGTACTTCCGGATCGCCGACGGCTTGAGATTGACCAGCAGAGCGTGTGATTCGGCGGCAAGCTCACCGAGCCGACGCAGACCCTCATCGGTGGTCAGGTCGAGACAGATGCTTCGCTTGCCCCGGTTGAGACTCGCGAAGTATGCGTCGCTGACCTGTCGCGACAGATCCCCGGTCGGTGGTTCGATCTTCGTGACCTCGGCCCCGAGATCGGCGAGCATCATCGTTGCGTACGGTCCGGCAAGGATGTGGCCGACCTCGAGGATCCGGATACCTGAGAGGGGACCGGTCACCGCAGTTCCTTCGCAAGCTCGGCGACGACCTCACGTGTGCGGTACTTCGACGCGACCAGTTCGTCGCGGTTGTTTCCGATGGGAAGCAGGCGCATCGACAGATCGGTCACGCCTGCGTCGCGGTACCGCTTGAACCCGGCGAGGATCGAGTCCTCGTCGCCGACGATGGCCATCTGACCGATGTCCTTCGCCTCGCCCTGCTCGAGCAGACGCTGGTAGTTCGGCGAGATCTCGGCCTCGGCGAGGATGCGGTTGGCGCGTTCACGCGCGACATCCTCTTCGCCCGGTGCACACAGACACACGGGCACACCCGCGACGATGCGCGGGTCGGGTCGTCCCGCGTCTGCGGCGGCCTTGGTGATGCGCGGAACGATGTGCTCGCCGATCGCCCGCTCGTCGGCCATCCACAGGATCGTTCCGTCGGCCCGTTCACCGGCAATCTTCAGCATGACGGGCCCCAGCGCGGCAACCAGGAGGGGCATCGGCGCCACGGGTCCGATGTCGAGTGGGTTGTGCACGGTGAACGTGTCGTTCTCGACATCGATCGAGCCGGGCAGATCCTTGATCGCACCGAGCACGTCGAGGTAGTCCCGGGTGAACTTGGCGGGCTTGTCGTAGGGCAGGCCGAGCATGTCCTGCACGATCCAGTGGTGAGACGGACCGACCCCCAGAGCGAGTCGACCATCGAGCGCAGCATGCGTGGACAACGCCTGGCGCACCAGATGCACGGGATGCTGCGCCTGCAGTGGCACCACTGCGGTCCCGATCTCGATTCGGCTCGTCCTCGTGCTCATGAGGGCGATGGCAGTCAATGCGTCGAAGTCGGTGGGGATCTGAGGGACCCACACGGTGTCGAATCCGGCGGCCTCCGCCCATTCGACGTCCTTCAACATCCGGTCGACCTTGCGGTTGGTGTCCCCCTGCTCGGGTCCGACCATCACTCCGATCCGCACGATTCCTCCAGCATTCGAATTCGTTGTCTGCGCGGCCCGGTGGCGCGCTCGGTGGGCCGGGCTCGAAGGTGACTACATCTGGCCGTGTTCTCGCTCAGTGCTTCTCGCTCAGTGTGTGTTCTCGGTCAGCTTGCGCACTCCCGCTACCAATTCGTCGAGTGGCGTGCTGGTGGGGAACACTGCGGCAGCGCCTGCTGCGAGCAGTTTGGGAACGTCGGACTGAGGAATGGTGCCTCCGACGATCACGTCGATGTCACCTGCGTCCGCAGCACGCAGAGCCTCGACGACCTTCGTCGTCAATGCAACGTGCGCACCCGAGAGAATGCTCAGACCTACCACCTCGACGTCCTCTTGGACGGCGATGGACACGATGTCCTCGACCTTCTGGCGGATTCCGGTGTAGATCACCTCGAAGCCGGCGTCTCGCAGAGCGCGCGCGACGATCTTGGCGCCACGATCGTGGCCGTCGAGTCCGGGCTTTGCGACGAGAACGCGGGCGGTCATCAGAACACCACCGGCTGCTGGAACTCGCCCCACACGGACTTGAGCGCGGACACCATTTCGCCGACCGTGCAGTAGGCGTTGGCGCAGTCGATCAGGGAGTGCATCAGATTGTCGGTTCCTTCCGCTGCGCGGGACAGTGCGGCGAGGGTGCTGCGCACGGCCTCGGGATCACGCTCGGCCTTTACTTTCGCGAGTCGCTTCAGCTGCATCTCGCGGCCTTCGGCATCGAGTTCGTAGGTGGAGATCTCCGGCGCGGGCTCGTCGGAGACGAATTTGTTGACACCGACGACGGGACGCTCGCCGCCTTCGATCTCCTGGTGGAGCTTGTACGCCTCGTCGGCGATGAGACCCTGGAGGTACCCGTCCTCGATAGCGCGGACCATGCCGCCGTGTTGCTCGAGGTCGGTCATGATCTCGATGATGCGTTCTTCGGTGCGGTCGGTGAGTGCCTCGACGAAATAGGACCCTCCGAGCGGGTCGGCCACTCGGGTCACGCCGGTCTCGTAGGCGAGCACCTGCTGTGTGCGCAGGGCGAGCGTCGCCGACTCCTCACTCGGCAGGGCGAACGGTTCGTCCCATGCCGCAGTGAACATCGACTGAACGCCGCCGAGTACAGAGGCCATGGACTCGTAGGCCACACGAACGAGGTTGTTCTGCGCCTGCGGCGCGTAGAGCGAAGCGCCGCCTGCGACACAGCCGAACCGGAACATCGACGCCTTGTCGCTGGTGGCGCCGTAACGCTCGCGGACGATCGTCGCCCAACGGCGCCGTCCTGCACGATATTTGGCAATCTCCTCGAAGAAGTCGCCGTGCGTGTAGAAGAAGAACGAGATCTGCGGCGCGAACTGGTCGATGGTCATGCGGCCGCGTTCGATCACGGTGTCGCAGTAGGTGACACCGTCGGCAAGCGTGAAGGCCATCTCCTGTACCGCGTTGGCTCCCGCATCGCGGAAGTGTGCGCCTGCCACCGAGATCGCATTGAACCGCGGAACTTCTGCGGCACAGAATTCGATCGTGTCGGCGATCAGTCGCAAGGACGGCTCGGGCGGCCAGATCCAGGTGCCCCTGGACGCATACTCTTTGAGAATGTCGTTCTGGATGGTGCCGGTGAGCTTCTCTCGCGGCACACCCTTGCGTTCGGCAGCAGCCACATAGAAGGCAAGCAGAATCGCCGCGGTGCCGTTGATCGTGAAGCTGGTACTGATCTTGTCGAGGGGTATGCCGTCGAAGAGGATCTCGGCGTCGGCGAGGGTGTCGACTGCGACGCCGACGCGCCCCACCTCCTCGGTGACCTCGGGGTCATCGGAGTCGTATCCGCACTGGGTGGGGAGGTCCAGCGCAACCGAGAGCCCGGTCCCGCCCTGATCGAGCAGGTATCGGTACCGGCGGTTGGATTCTTCGGCGGTGCCGAAGCCCGAGTACTGACGGAAGGTCCACAGCCGTCCCCGATAACCGGAAGCGAAGTTCCCACGGGTGAAGGGGAACTCTCCCGGCAGGGGTAGTTCACGTTCTCGATCCCCCGATCCGTAAACCGGATCGAGCGGGATCCCGGACGAGGTTTCCACGATGTCGCTCACGCCGGATACCTTACTTGCAGAAAATGAGAATGCCAATATCATCGGTGAGAACGAATGAGCTACACGAATTCCGAGTAGGGAGAACGATGACGAGCCAGCATGCACTTCGCGACCGCACGATGGTGGTGTCCGGCGCCAGCCGCGGCATCGGACTTGCGATCGCCGTCGCTGCCGCAGCGCAGGGCGCGAACGTCGTGCTCCTGGCCAAGACCGGCGAACCCCACCCGAAGCTGAAGGGCACAGTGCACACGGCTGTCGCCGACATCGAAGCGGCCGGCGGCAAAGCCGTCGCGATCGTCGGCGACGTACGCAAAGAGGAGGACGTACAGCGCGCCGTCGACACCGCGGTCGAGCGATTCGGCGGCATCGACATGTGCGTCAACAACGCGAGCGCGATCGGCACCGAACCGACCGAACAACTGTCCGCGAAGAAATACGACCTGATGCAGGAGATCAACTGCCGGGGCACCTTCCTTCTCACGAAGGCAGCCCTCCCGCATCTACGCAAGTCCGAGAACGGACACATCCTCACGATCGCCCCGCCGATCAACATGAACCCGTACTGGCTGGGCGCGCATCCCGCGTACACGCTGTCCAAGTACGGAATGTCGCTGCTGACACTGGGGTTCGCGGCAGAATACGCCGAGGCAGGAATCGCCGCGAACTGCCTGTGGCCGGAGACCTATATCGCCACCTCGGCGGTCGCGAACATGCAGGACGGCGAGAACCTGCTGTCCTCATCGCGCAGCCCCGAGATCATGGCCGACGCCGCAGTGGCAATCCTGTCGAGTCCCGCGAAGACCACCAGTGGAAAGTGCTACATCGACGCCGACGTGCTCACCGCGGCGGGTATCACCGATCTTTCACGTTACGGTGGCGGCGACAACCCGCAACGGGATCTGTTCCTCGACGCCTGAAAACCGCACACGCACAACGGCACCGAGTGAATTCACTCGGTGCCGTTGTGCATCGGCGCGCTATCGGACCATACGCCGCCTGCGTGCGGCCTTTCGTTCCTCCTCGGTCATACCGCCCCATACCCCGTATCGCTCACCGGATTCCAGAGCGTAACGAAGGCATTGCATACTCACCGGGCACGAGCGGCAGATCCGCTTCGCAGCCTCGATTCGCTCCTCGCGCGGTTCACCGCGCTCGTTGTCGGGGTGGAAGAAGATCGCGCCGTCGACGTCGCGGCATGCAGCGTCCATCTGCCAATCCCACGACTCCGCGACCGGTGGGGGAAGTTTCAGCAGTTTCAGAGCGGGCACGGGTCACTCTCCCTTCGACATCTCTCGGTAGATTCGGATGAGGGCGTCGGTGGACGCATCACCGGTCGCAGGATCGCTGTCTTCCGACAACGCCGCCTGCAGTTGCGTTGCCTGTACCTTCCCCAGTTCCACACCCCACTGGTCGAACGAGTCGATCCCCCACACGACGCCCTGAACGAACACCTGATGCTCGTACAGCGCGATGAGCTGCCCGAGCGTCGACGGGGTCAGTTTCGGTGCAAGGACGGTCGTCGACGGCTGATTGCCCGGCATCACTTTGTGTGCCACCAACTCTTCGGGCGTGCCGTCGGCCCGTACCTGGTCTGCAGTGCGGCCGAATGCCATCACCTTCGACTGCGCGAAGCAGTTCGCCATGAGCACATCGTGCATACTTCCGGTTCCATCTGCAGTGGGCAGATCATCCGTCGACATGGCGAATCCGATGAAATCGGCAGGTACCAGGTGCGTTCCCTGATGAAGTAACTGGTAGAACGCGTGCTGTCCGTTCGTTCCCGGCTCGCCCCAGAAGATCTCGCCGGTCGCGCATCCCACCGGAGTTCCGTCGGCGCGTATCGATTTGCCGTTCGACTCCATGGTCAACTGCTGCAGGTAGGCGGGAAAACGTACGAGGTCGTTGGAATACGGCAGCACAGCACGCGATTGCGCACCCAGGAAGCTCGTGTACCACACGCCGAGCAGGCCGAGCAGGACCGGAGCGTTCCTCTCGAGGGGCGCCGTTCGGAAGTGAGTGTCGACGCGGCGGAACCCGTCGAGCAGTTCGGCGAATCGCTCTCGCCCCACCGCGCACATCACCGACAGCCCGATGGCAGACCCGACCGAGTACCTTCCGCCGACCCAGTCCCAGAAGCCGAACATGTTGGCCGGGTCGATCCCGAACTCTTCGACCCGCTGTGCGTGTGTGGACACCGCCACGAAATGCGCCGCGACCGCGTCGTCTCCGAGCGTCGCGACGAGCCAGCGTCTCGCAGCGGTCGCGTTCGTCAGGGTCTCGACTGTCGAGAACGTCTTGGATGCCACGATGAACAATGTCGTCGCCGGATTCAGGCCGTTCAGGGCCGCCGTGAGATCTGCCGGATCGACATTCGACACGAATCGCACCTGCGGACCGTCGTGGTAGTGCCGCAGAGCACGCGTCACCATCACCGGGCCCAGGTCCGATCCACCGATCCCGAGGTTGATCACTGTCGCGATCTTCTCACCGGTCGCTCCCCGCCACCGGCCGTCCCGGACGCGGTCGGTGAAATCGCCCATCGCGTCGAGTACCTCGTGCACGCGGGTCACCACATTCTCACCATCGATCCGCACCTGAGCGGTCGACGGCAGCCGGAGCGCGGTGTGGAGCACAGCCCGGTCCTCGGTGACGTTGATGTGTTCACCGGCGAACATCCCGTCGCGGGCTGCCTCGACCCCCGTCGCGCGGGCGAGGTCGAGAAGAAGCTCCCTCGTGCGGGTGGTGATCCGGTGTTTGCTGTAGTCGATCTCCAGATCCGCGGCGGTGACCGTCATCTCCGTGGTACGGGCAGGTTCTGCCGTGAACAATTCGCGCAAGTGCAACGACTCGACATCGGTGCGATGGGCGTCGAGCGCCTTCCACTGCGGAAGGGTGGTCACGTTCTGTGCAACCGAGGTCATCTCGTCGTCCGTCCGTTCACGCGAGGGCGCGCAGCCGCGGAGCCAGATCCCGCTCGAACAACTCCAGAAAACGCCGCTGATCATGCCCCGGCGCATGAAACACCAAATGATTCAACCCCGCATCCACATACGCCCGCACCTGCTCCACCGCCTCATCCGGATCCGACGCCACAATCCACCGCTTCGCCACCTGCTCGATCGGCAACGCATCCGCCGCCGCCTCCATCTCGATTGGATCCTCGATCGAATGCTTCTGCTCCGCCGTCAACGACAACGGCGCCCAGAACCGCGTATTCTCGAGCGCCAACTCCCGATCCGTGTCATACGAAATCTTGATCTCGATCATCTTGTCGATCCCCGACACCTCCCGCTCCGCCTTGCCCGCACCCTCGGCCACCGCAGGCAACAACTTGTCGGTATACAGCTCCATCCCCTTACCCGAAGTACAGATGAACCCATCACCCGCCCGACCCGCATACCGCGCCACCACCGGACCACCCGCCGCCACATACACCGGCACACCACCATCAGGCACGTCATAGATCGACGCCCCCACCGTCCGGTAGAACTCCCCCTCGAAATCCACCCGATCACCGGTCCACAACGCCCGCATCAACCGCACCGACTCCCGCAACCGCGCAAACCGCTCCTTGAACTCCGGCCACGCATCGCTGTACCCCGTCGCGATCTCATTGAGCGCCTCCCCCGTCCCCACACCCAGGAACACCCGCCCCGGATACAGACACCCCATCGTCGCGAACGCCTGCGCAATCACCGCCGGGTTGTACCGGAACGTCGGCGTCAGCACCGACGTCCCCAACTGCAACCGCTCGGTACGCTCCCCCACCGCCGTCATCCACGCCAACGAGAACGGCGCATGCCCACCGGTATGCCGCCACGGCTGGAAATGATCCGACACCGTCGCCGAATCCATCCCGTGCGCCTCGGCGAGCACCCCGAGCTCGACCAGCTCACGCGGACCGAACTGCTCGGCCGATGCCTTGTATCCCAACTTGAGCATTACGTGTGACCTCCGAAAGACGACGTCGTATGCGGTCGGCCGAGGTCCGTACGTCGAGGAACCTCGGCGGTTCCGGTGTTCTGGGTGAACTTCTCTTCTCGGCAAACTTCAGCTTCGTGACAACTTCGCGAGCTCTGCACGAGAACGTGCACGTTCTGCTCGAAATGATGCACAGTTTCGCGCAGGAGTGTCAATATCTACGCGCGTTCTGCGTGTCGGTGCGCTATGGTCGTCACCAATCGAGCAGACTCTCGACCTCGACCGCCCAATACCCACGCACCGATCCGAGGAGCATTCGTGTCCGCGAGCGCACGACGACGTGAGATCTTCACTCGAGTACTCGCCGACGGATATGTCGACGCAAAGACACTGTCGGCTGCCCTCGGCGTCGACTCGTCCACCATCCGGCGCGACCTCGATGCACTCGCACGCGACGGCAAGGTCGAACGCACCCACGGCGGCGCGAAAGCGATCGATGGTGCGTCGTTCGAAGTCCCGTACGCGCTCAAACAGGACGTACGCCGCGCCGAGAAATCGGCGATCGCCGCGGCTGCGGCCAAGTTCGTGTCCGACGGCGACAGTGTCGTTCTCGACAGCGGCTCCACGACCTACGAGGTCGCGGTCGCGCTGCGGGCGAAGTCGTCGCTGACCGTGCTCACCAACGATCTCCGTATCGCGAAGTTCGTCGCGTCGTTCCCCGACGTACGGCTGCTGGTATCCGGGGGCGAGTTGCTCGGCTCCGTCTACACGCTGATCGGCGACCATGCCGTCCGATTCATGTCGCACTATTCGGCCGATTGGGCGTTCCTCGGAGCAGACGCGATCGATCCTGCCGCCGGAATCACCAACAACAACACGCTCGAGGTTCCCATCAAACGCGCCCTGATCGCCGCGTCCGCACACACGGTCGTCGTCGCCGACCACACCAAGTTCGGACGACGAGCCCTCGCCAAGGTGGCTGCCCTCGACGAGGTGAGCACGATCGTCACCGATTCCGGACTCTGTGACGACCAACGCGACCTCTACGACGACAACTTGACGATCGCGGAGACCCCCACTGCGTCATGACCTGATGCGCAGGCCGGTTTCCGCCGAAAAGAAGAAGACCTCACCGGATTTCGGAATCAGGTGGATCTCCTCGCCGTGTGCTATCGGTTTCCGCCGATCCCATCGCACGACGACCTTGCCCATTCCGTCGTTCGGCGCTTCCGCTACCGCGTGGACGAACGACTCGGCCCCGAGTTCCTCGACGAGTACCGTCCGCAATGTCCACGAACCCTTCCGCCACGCACCGACGGGGGTCCACGATTCCGGCCGCACTCCCAGCACCACACGACCCGAGTCGACCGACCGGGGTACCGGAACCTGCAGCGCACCGAGTGTCGCCGATCCGTCCTCCACGGGAACCTCGATGAGGTTCATTCCGGGCGACCCGACGAATCCCGCCACGAAGGTGTTGACGGGGTCGTCGTAGAGCTTGCGCGGCGCCGCGACCTGCTGGAGGCGTCCACCGTCGAGCACGGCGACCCGATCCCCCATCGTCATCGCCTCGACCTGATCGTGGGTGACATACACCGTCGTGGTCTCCAGTCTGCGCTGGAGCTCGGCGATTTGGGCCCGGGTACTCACCCGTAGTTTCGCGTCGAGGTTCGACAGCGGTTCGTCCATGCAGAACACCGCGGGGTGACGAACGATGGCTCTCCCCATGGCCACTCGTTGACGTTGTCCACCCGAGAGTTTGCCCGGCTTGCGGTCGAGCAGCTGTCCGAGTTCGAGCATTCTCGCTGCCTCGAGCACACGCTTCGTGCGCTCGGGCTTCTTCATTCCCGCGTTCTGCAACGCGAACGCCATGTTCTCGGCCACGGTCATGTTCGGGTACAACGCGTAGTTCTGGAACACCATCGCCACATCGCGCGCCTTCGGCGGCAACCCGGTCACGTCGCGTCCGCCGATCTCGACGCGGCCGGAATCGACCGCCTCGAGACCGGCAAGCATGCGCAGACTCGTCGACTTTCCGCACCCGGATGGGCCCACCAGCACCAAGAACTCGCCGTCCGCGATTTCGAGGTCGAGTGAATCGACCGCCGGGCGCGCCGAACCGGGATAGCGATGTGTGACATTCCGGAAACTGATCTGGGCCACTGGGTCCGTACCTTCATCTGTGACTGTGTGCTTACAGGTTGGGGGTGATCTGACGATCGATGATCTGCTGCAACTGGTCCTGGATTTCCGCGAACGTCACTGCAACATCGGCGTTCTGCAGCGCGATCTTCTCGAGTCCCGTTCCGATCACCTGGTCGGCACCAGGAACGAACACGCGGGCGTAGTCCTGCGAACGTGTCACGGCGAGCTGGTCGACGGCGGTGCGCGCGTTGGGGTTCTCGTCGAGATACTTCTTCATGTCGGCGTTCTCGACCGCGGACTTACGGACCGGCATGTATCCGGTGTTCTGTGAGAAGTACGCCGTGTTGTCGCCATTGGTGACGAAATCGACGAACTTCAGCGCGTTGGCCTTGCGCTCGTCGGAAATACCCGACGGGATCGCCAGGCCGGCACCACCGGTCGGGCAGCCGGGTCCGTCGGGTGCAGGCAGGAAGGCGGTGCCGAATTCGAATGCCGCGTTGCCGGTGATGCCGGACAGGTCGCCGGTGGACGCGATCGTGGACGCGAGAAGACCGGCCGAGAAGTCGTTGGCGATGTCGTTCGAGACGGACGCGTACTTCTTGGTGTGGATCATGTCCTTCAGGAAGGCGCCGGCCTCGAGGGTCTTCGAATTTGTGAACTTCAGGTCCCACCCGTCGGAGTAGGCGCCGCCGAAAGTCCAGATCGGCCCCTCGAACGTCCAGCCGAGGTAGTCCGCAGCATTACCCCAGCCGTGCGCCCACCTCCCGCCGCCGACGACCTCTTGGATGCGCGGTCCCCACTCGTCGAACTCGGCCCACGATTCGGGGCCGCGATCGGGCAGCCCGGCCTGGCTCCAGACGTCCTTGTTGTAGTAGAACAACGGCGTCGACCGCGCGTAGGGAAGCGCGAAATGGCTTCCTTCGTAAAGATAGTCGGCGAGAAGCGAGTCGACGTAGTCGCCGGTGTCGACGCCGACAGTCGAGAACAGATCGTCGAGCGGCGCGATGGCACCGGTGATCGCGTAGTTGAACCACCACACGTCGGACAGGACGACGACGTCCGGCAGGTCTCCACCGGACAGTGCCGCATTGAACTTCTGCGACACCTCTTCGTAGTTCTTGCCACCGTCGATCAGGTTGACCGTGAGCTCGGGGTTCTGCGCCTGGAAACGGCCGATCAGTTCCTTCTCGATCTCGATGGACTTGCCAGGGTGATTGGACCAGAAGTTGATGGTGGTCGCGTCGCCGGACGCCGCCGATCCCGACGCGCCGGAGGAACCGCTCGCGCCGTCGCCGGTGCCCGCGCACGCGGCCAGCGCCGCGCTCGTCGCGACGAGACCCGTCAGCCCCAGGAAGCCGCGCCTGTTCAAATTCCTGATGTCGATACCCATTACCAGCTCCCTGAGTGTTCAGCCCTTGACCGCACCGGAGGTGAGGCCCTTGATCATGTGTCGTTGCAGGAGAAGAAAGACCACGAGGATCGGGAGCATCGCGAGCACGGTGCCCGCCATGACCGGGCCCCAATTGGTGACGCCGTCGTTGTTCTGGAGCAGCGTCAGTCCGATAGGCAGCGGCGCGATGGATGCGTCGTCCGCCATGAGAAACGGCCAGAGGTACTCGTTCCACTCGTTGACCACGGTGATGATCGCGAACGCCACCATGGTCGGGCCCGAAACCGGCAGCACGACCCGCCACAGCAGCCGCAGCGGGCCGGCCCCATCCATCCTTGCGGCCTCGATGATCTCGGCCGGAATCGACAGGAAGTGGTTTCGCATCAGGAACGTGCCGAACGCGACGCCCGCGAGTGGAACGATGATGCCCTGGAAGGTATTGCGCCATCCCCATTCTGCGACCAACGCGTAGTTGGAGATGACGGTGATCTGGTTGGGCACCATCAGTGCCGCGATGATTCCGAGGAACACGAAGTTCTTGCCGGGGAAGCGGAGAAACACCAACCCGTACGCGCTGAACACACCGAGCACGAACTTCACGCCCGCGAGGATCGATGTGATGATCACCGAATTGCGAAGGAACGCGAAGAACTCCACGGACTGCACGGCCTCGGAGTAGTTCTGGGGATGAAACACGGCCGGCCACCAGGTCACCGGGATCGTATAGATGTCCGGGCGCCCCTTGAACGAGGTCATGACGATCCAGTACAAGGGCAGTCCTACGATGATCAGGACACACAGCATGGCGGCATAGCCGAACACCTTCACGAGACGTTCGCGGCGTGCGTGGGTGTCGGCATCCACGCGCTCGGGTTCGACGTAGGTGGTGGGACGGTCGGCGAGAGCGGTCACTTCTGATCCCCTCGATCCATGATGCGGACCTGGTAGACGGTCACCGCGAGCAGCACCAGGAACATGATGGTGGCCACGGTTGCCCCGTATCCGGCGCGGAAGTTGCGGAACGACTCGTCGTAGATCTGGAACACCATGGTGGTGGTGCCGGTGCCGAGTGGACCGCCGCGCGTCATCACGTTGATGATGTCGAATACCTGGAACGAATTGAGCAGCACCGTGATCGACAGGAAATATGTGGTCGGGCGGAGCTGAGGCAGGATGACCCTACGGAACGTCGTCCACCCCGACGCCCCGTCGATCGCTGCGGCTTCACTCAGTTCGGAGCGCAGTCCCTGCAATGCGGCGAGGTAGATGACGAACGTGTAGCCGAGGTTCTTCCACAGGTAGGTCAGTGTCACCATCACCAGCGCCCAGGTCGGGTCCTGGTAGAAGTTGGGCGATTCGATTCCGATCCGGGCCAGAACGTCCTGGACGAGGCCGAAGTTCGGATCGAAGACGAACTGGAAGGCGACACCGACGGCGGCACCTGAAATGACGAACGGCGCGAACAATGCGGAGCGGACGAGATTGCGGCCGATCAGCTTCCGATCGAGGAGCAGAGCGAGACCGAGGCCGAGCACCATCGAGCCGATGACAGCGGCCGCGGTGAAGAAAAGTGTGTTTCCGACGATCTGCCAGGAGTCGGACCTGCCGAACCATTCTCGATAGTTGTCGAAGCCGATGAACGTCGAAGTGGGGCTGGAGATGTTCCACTCGAAGAACGAGAGCCGGATGTTGTCCACCAAGGGGCGATAGGTGAACAGGATCAGCAACGCGACGTTGGGTCCGACGAGCACCGCGAACAGCGCGTAGTCGGTCCACGGACGGCCGCGTAGACCGCGGTTCGTCTGCGGCAGTGTTCGTTCCGGACTCGATGACACCGAGGCAGTCTGGACGTCATCGGCGAACAAGTGGTTACGAGAAGAAGACGCCCCCTACCCTTCCTGGCGAATGTATCGCTCGTCCCGATGGATCGGACCGATTGTTCATTCGCCCGGCCGGGTAGGGGGGCGGAAACTCAGCGTGTGTCAGAGGTTCCAGTCTCCGAGTCCGTCCCAGCCGTTCAGGACGCCGCCCGCGGTGTTCTGCACGATCACCGGGTCGCCCTTGCGGGCGTTCTCGAAGAACCACTGCCCGTCGGCGGTACTCACGTTGAGGCAGCCGTGACTGGTGTTGGTGTTGCCCTGCGCCCACTCGGACCACGGAGCTGCATGGATGAAGATGCCGCTGTTGGACATCCGCGTCGCGTATTCGACATACGTGCGGTAGCCCTCAGGATCGTCGACAGGCACGCCGTACGTGGACGAGTCCATGTACATGTCGCGGAACTTGTCGCCGACGATGTACGTGCCGTTCGGGGTTTCGTAGCCGGGCTTGCCGAAGGAGGTGGGCATGGTCCGGACCACCTCGCCGTTGCGGGTGACGGTGATCGTCTTGGTGTTGTCGTCGGCCACCGTCACGAGGGCGTCGCCGATGGTGAACGACGAGTGCGAGCCGCCCGCCCGGACGTCGACGGTGGTGTGCGCGGGCCAGAACTCGAACGGCTTCCATCGCACCTGCTGATCCGACGCCCAGTAGAAATGGCCGCCGACTGCCGGTTCCGACGTGATCTCGATTGCGCGTTCGGCAGCAGCACGGTCTCCGACGGGCTCGTTGAACCGGATGATGATGGGTTGCGCGACACCGACCGTTTCACCGGAAGACGGATTCAGCGACGGATCCGAGAACGGCGCCGCCGGAGCCTGAGGTGTCGGGAGTTGCGGTGCACCCGGGATCGCCGGTGCGAGACCCTCGATCAGGTCTTCGACGCTCGGCACCTCCGGCCCACCCGGCCACAGCGGTGCGGCGGCCGCAGGGCCGGCCAGAGCGAGAGCGACTGCGCCGGCGCCCGTGAGGGCGGCGACGAGGCGACCGACCCGGCGCGTGGCACGGTGACGACTCTTGGGCATGGACTGCTTCACAAACATCGACAAATTACCCATCGTTCGACGGTGCGTCGCGTTTTCACATCCCCGACCGCGGCGCTGGCGTACCTCGTCATTACACACACCGACCCGTCGTCGAGCAATTCGGGCAGTGGAGCGAATGCGTCGTTCACTCTCGCCGAGGGGCGAGCGACGCATTCGCTCCATGCAGGTGAAGACCGTGAACGTCAGGCTTCGGGCCTCGACGCTGCGAGCATTTCCTCGATCGAGACGAACTTCAGACGCGACCTTCCCGACGCCTTGCCGCGTGCGCGTTCCTGCTTGTCGATGGCTTGCCAGCCCTTGTAGTCGACGTACTCGGGACGGCGTTCGGCTATCAGGGTGTCGAGCTTCTCTCTATCCGCCACGGGTTCGGCGAGACGGCCTGCGATGAAGTCGTCGACGAGCTGTGCAACGGTCTCGGCCGAGCACTGCTTGTTGGTGCCGATCACACCGCTCGGGCCCCGCTTGATCCAGCCTGCCGTATAGACCCCGGAGACCGCGTCGCCGGTGTCGGGTTCGATGACCTTGCCCGACTCGTTCGGGATGACACCCTTCTTCTCGTCGAACGGGAGACCGTCGACGGGGGTGCCGCGATAGCCGATCGAGCGGAGCACGAGGCCGGTCGTGAGTGTCTCGGTCTCGCCGGTGGGGCGCGCGTCCAGCCGACCGTCGGACTCGACGAGTTCGTTGCGTTCGAGGGTGATCGACTCGACCTTGCCTTCGCCTGCGATCTCGACCGGCGACGCGAGGTACCGCAGCACGATGCGCTTGTTGCCGGGGTTCGGGGTGTTCTGTGCGTACCCCTCGACCTGGCGCATCTTGAGTGCGATCCGCGGCTCCACCTCGGGGTCGTCGAGGATGGCCTGGCTGGCCGCATCGAGTTGGATCTCATTGGGGTCGACGATGACGTCGATTCCCTCGAGCTGGCCGAGTGCGAGCAGCTCGGGGTTGGTGTACGCGGCCTGCGCCGGGCCGCGTCGTCCGATGACGACGACCTCTTCGATGTTCGAGTTCCGCAGTGCCTCGACGGCGTGCTCGGCCATGTCGGTGCGAGCGAGCTCATCGGGGTTCATCACCAGGGCGCGCGCGACGTCGAGTGCGACGTTGCCGTTGCCGATGATCACGGCGCGTTCGCCCGAGAGGTCGAACTTCCTGTCTGCGTAGTCGGGATGGCCGTTGTACCAGGCGACGAACTCGGTGGCGGCGTGCGAGCCCGGGAGGTCTTCGCCGGGCACACCGAGATGACGGTCGCTCGATGCACCGACCGCGTAGATCACGGCATGGTGGTGCGCGAGCAGCTCGTCGTGGGTGATGTGCGTGCCGACCTCGACGTTGAACCAGCACTGGGTGTTCTTGTGGCCGATGGCGCTGCGGAAGACGTCGCCGACTCCCTTGGTGCTCTGGTGATCCGGCGCGACCCCGGCACGAACCAGGCCGTACGGGGTGGGCAGGCGGTCGAACATGTCGACCCGGACACTCGAATGCGAGACGAGTTCCTGCGCCGCGTAGCACGCGGCCGGACCGGAGCCGACGATCGCGACGCGCAGCGTTCCGAGATCTGCCGGGATCTTCTTTCGGCTGCGCAGCTCCGGCCAGTCGGGCCCGATCGGGTACCGCTCGTAGTACGCGGCGTTGATCTCGAGGTACGGCTCCTGCTCGGGAGTGATCTCGTTGTCCGCGAAGATTGCGTCGACCGGGCATTCGTCGACGCAGGCACCGCAGTCGATGCAGGTCTCCGGGTCGATGTAGAGCATCTCCGTCGTTGCGAACGGCGCCTCGTCGGGTGTCGGGTGTATGCAGTTGACCGGGCAGACTTCGACGCACGAGACGTCGTTGCAACATGCCTGGGTGATCACATAAGCCACTTCGCTACCTGCCTGGAGAGTGCCGGGTGGGGTTGTCGAAACCCCAGACTATAACACGTTACAGATTTGGTCGAGAATCACATTACCCAAATCGTACCAGGCGATTGCCAGTGGCGAGAATGCGCTATTCAGACAATTCGTCGCCGGACTCGATCCGGAATCCGATCTTGAGCGTAACTTGCGTGTGCGCGACAGCACCATCATCGATGTGACCACGCGTGTTGACCACTTCGAACCATTCCAGGTGGCGCGTCGTCTCCCCGGCCCGCGCGACAGCCTTGGCGATCGCGTCGTCCACCCCGGTCGTCGACGACCCGACGACCTCGATCACTCGGTACACATGGCTCATGGCGCGCTCCTCACGTATCGGCACAGGGCATGGCAATGCCCTGCTCCGGATACTGCCCGCCTCGACCCGACTTCGCGCCGGAACGGCAATCTCCACCACCCCGAGCGAATTACGCTCACGCCTTCCTGGCAAGCTCGCGTGCCAGCACCCCGAGCCGGGCCAGACGCAGGTCACCGAGCGGAATCGCCCCGGCGCCGAGCCGGTTGGTGGTGAACGCGATCGACAGGCCCGAGTCGAGGTCGGCGAATGCTCCCGAACCACCCACTCCGTAGTGTCCGAGTGCGCCTCGCGGACGCTCGGTGCTCGCGAACACGGGTTGGTGGTATCCGAGTCGCCACGCCATCGGGACACCGAGGACGTAGTCGCGGCCGCGGCGACGCACCTTGTTCATCTCGGCGATCGTCCCGGGATCGAGGAAACGCCTGCCGTCGAGTACGCCACCGGCAGCAATCGCCCCGTACATCCGTGCAAGCGCACGCGCTGTGAAGACCCCGTTCCAGCCGGGCATGACGGAATCGTGGACTGCCGGGTCACGGACGAGTTCGTCGAAACCGTCGGGCATCGCCGCTTCCGCGAGCCCACTGGTCGGTCCGATCCTCGACAACACAGAGGCGCTCATTCCCCAGTTCAAGCCCATCGGATTGATCCGCGGAAACAGCGGTGCGATGCGGTGCCGTTCACCGGGAGGAACCCGATACCAGAAGTCGCCGATACCCAGCGGTTCGGCTATCTCGGCTTCGACCACGTCGACGAACGGTTTTCCGGTGACCCGCGCAGCGATCTCCGCGACCAGCCAGCCGTAGGTCACAGCGTGGTAGCCCGAACCGCGATGACGACGCTTGTCCGGGCGCGCCGCCGCGAGCGCGGCGACCGTCCGGTCGTAGTCGAGGATTCCGCGGGTGCCCGGTACGAGTCCGCGCACACGGTGCAGACCGGCACTGTGGGTCATCACGTCGGCGACGGTGATGGAACCTTTGCCGCCCGCCGCGAACTCCGGCCAGTACTGCGCTACCGGTGCGAAGTAGTCGATCAGACCGCGCTCGGCGAGTCTGTGCACGACGGTCGAGGCCACACCCTTACCTGTGGAGAACGACAACGTCATCGTGTCGCGGCTCCACCGCCGGTTGCGCTCGGCCCAACCCGCCCAGATGTCGAGCACCTTCTCACCGTGCAGATATGCAGTGAGTGCTCCGCCGCCGTGCTGCGGCTCCTTGTAGAGAGCGAAGAATCGGTCTGCGAGCGGGAGGAACCTCGGGTCGACGTGCATGGCGGTCGGGGGCAGTTCTCGGACACTCTGTCCTGGTGAAACCTGGCCCCGGTCGATCGTCTGGACGCTCATGGGCACCTCCGCTCGAATGTTTCCGACACGCTACGTGGCGGAACGAGTCCGGGGAAGGCCTTACATACTCATTGCAGGTACAGATTCACTGCCGGTACAGACGAGTCCTCCGCGACTACGGCGTCGTCGTGTACCGCAAGGACCCGTACACGAAGCAGCCCTGGCCGGTCGTGAGGTTCGCCGCAAGCGCCATCTCGCCCACGCACAGGACCGGGTCGGTCGCGTCGCCGATGAAAGCCTGCGAACCCGGACCTGTCGCCACCACAGCGGTACCCGGCTGATCGAGCACACCGAGTGCGAGCGACTCGGCGCCGACCCCGACGGCAGCGAGCAGTCCTCCGGCGCTCTCGGCAGCTCCGACACCGCCATCGAGACCGGCTGCGCCAACCCTCGAGTCCCCGCGGGAATCGGCAAATCCCACTCCGCCGCCTCCGTAACTCCACGCCCCTCCGGGACCCTCGGTGTTCGCGCCGCACGCGTCGGTTCCGACAACCGCGCTGGATTCTGTCGGGGCACCGGGAGGCGCCGAACAGGTCAGCGACTGCGCAGGCGCCGCAGCCAGCAGTGCACCGCCGAGTGCCGCAGCCAACGCCGCACCGACCACCGACAATCGGCCCGACACCTTCATCCAGGTCACGCCTGCGGCCCTCCAAACGATCAGAACGACTACCCTCGAGTAACAGTCTAGGGAGACATCCTCTGTCACGCTCCACAGTGAGATAACGGCAGAATCTCGGTCAGGTGTTGTTCCCGGAGCTCTTCCCGCTGTTCAGCTCCCGGTCACGGCTCGGTTGCACGCGCTTCGGTTCGCCCGGCATCTTGGGATGATTCGGCGGATAGGGCAGGTCGCCGAGTCCAGCAGCCTCGTCACGGTCGGCCATCTCGAGCAGAACATCGATCGACTGCGCGGCGGCATCGAGATCCGACATCGGATCGGGTCGCCTCGCCAGCAGTTCGGGCACCGTCGCGATCGTGAAATCGTCCGGTTCCGCGTCGGCGAGTTCATTCCACGTCAGCGGCGTCGACACCGTCGCAATCGGTGTTCGCCGCACCGAATATGCCGACGCGATGGTCTTGTCGCGCGCGTTCTGATTGAAGTCGAGGAAGATCCGCTCGCCACGCTCCTCCTTCCACCAGGCGGTCGTCGCGCGGTCACCACTGCGCCGCTCCACCTCGCGCATCAGCGCGATCCCGGCACGACGCACCCCGACGAAGTCCCACTCTGGGACGATCCGCAGATAGATATGGATGCCGCGACCGCCCGACGTCTTCGGGAAACCCTTCAGTCCGAGTTCGTCGAGCAGCGGCCGGACCACGTCGAGCGCGACCGTACGCGCATCACCGAAATCCGTGCCCGGTTGTGGGTCGAGGTCGATCCGGAGTTCATCGGGCCTGTCCGTGTCGCCGCAGCGCACAGCCCAGGGATGGAATGTCACGCACCCCAGATTGGCCGCCCACACCACATCCGCGGCCGAACGCACTCGCAGGGCATCGGCCTTGCGTCCGGACGGAAAGGTGATCTCACACGTCGCGACGTGGTCGGGTCGCTTCGCGGGTGCACGCTTCTGATAGATCTCCTCACCCTCCACACCGTCGGGAAAGCGCTGCAGATGGGTGGGCCGGTCCCGGAGCGCATCGAGGAGCGGCGAGCCCATGCTCGTCGTGATCGCCCGGTAGTACTCGACGAGGTGACGTTTGGTGCCGCCCTCCGCGCCGAGCCTGGGAAAGTAGATCTTGTCCGGGTTGGACAGCCGTACGGGCACACCGTCGACGTCGAGTTCTTCCGCAGGTGATCGTTTCGCAGTCGCCACCGTCAGTTCTCCGTCCGGTCCAGTACATCGGCGAGGTCGTAACGCACGGGCACCTCGAGTTGGTCGTACGTGCAACTCTGCGGGTCCCGATCGGGTCGCCAGCGCAGGAATCTGGCCGCGTGCCGGAAACGCATCGCAGTCTCCGGACTCCCCTCCATCTGGTCGTACGCGACCTCGAGCACCCGTTCCGGACGCAAGGGGACCCAGCTGCGGTCGGCCGCTGAACGCCACCTCGTCTGTTCACCCTCAGCGACCACGTCGTCGCCCACCCGTAGCGGTTGCAACTCGGCGAGCAGCTCCTGACGCCTGACCGTGGTGAATGCGGAGGCGCCTCCGACCATCACGAGTTCACCGTCGTGGTAGAGCCCCAGCAACAGTGAGCCCACCCCGTCGACGCTCTTGTGCTTGCGGTAGCCGATGAGCACGCAGTCTGCGGTCCGGGCATGCTTGAGCTTGATCATGTCGCGTTTGTCGGGACGGTATGTCCCGTCGAGTTCCTTCGCGACCACACCGTCGAGGCCTGCGCCTTCGAATTGTTCGAACCATCGCATCGCGGTCTCCGGGTCAGTGGTCGCCGCGGTCACATGGCAGCTCGGGCCCCCACCGACGGCCCGCTGCAGCCGCGCACGACGTTCGGCGAACGGTTCTTCCATGAGATTGTCGTCGCCGAGAGCCAGCACATCGAACCCGATGAACTGCGAGGGAGTTTGTTCCGCGAGCATCGCGACACGGCTCGCCGCCGGATGGATCCTCTCCGAGAGCGCCTGCCAGTCCAAGCGAGTATGCCCGTCGCGTTCACGCGGTACGACGATCTCGCCGTCCACCACACAGCGCTCGGGGAGTTCGGCGCGCACCCGTTCGACGAGCTCCGGGAAATATCTGGCGAGGTCCTTACCACCACGCGACGCGAATACGACCTCGTCGCCATCACGGAACACTATGGCGCGGAAGCCGTCCCACTTCGGCTCGTACGACCACTGCGCCGCACCCGAATCCGGTTGCTCCGGCACCTTCGACGAGGCCTTCGCCAACATGGGCGCTATCGGCGGTACGACGGGCAGATCCATGATTCTCATCGTTGCATCCGGATGCGCTGCGCGTGCCGGTTGCAACCGATCGACCTCTTCGTCGACCCATTTCACAACGGCAGCAGAAAGCCCGTGAACTCGATCACACCGATTCTGTTTCGTGAGGTCGGAGAGGGCGTTCGGCAACCGTGGCGCGAAGCGAATGATCCAATTCCGTATTCTGTGCAGCCATGATCACTCTTCGCCGTGCGGCCGGCCTTGCTGTCGCAGCCGTTGCCGCAGTGTCGTTGGTCGCCGGCTGTTCCGACGATGTGGAGCTCCGAGCCGTGCCCGAAGCCGGCTCGTCGGCGACGGAATCGTCGACCTCGCCGAGTTCCTCGCGCACGACAACTTCGGCTCCGACCACCTCGGAGAGCCCGTCTGCGTCCGATCTCGATCTGGAGATCGACGCCGAAATCGGCGATTGCGTCCTGCTCGGCGGCACCGTCGACGACGCCACGATCGAGGAAGCAACCTGCGGCAGCGACGACTCCAATTACCTCGTCGTCGACATCGTGACGACGAGCGACGAGTGCAATTCCGACCAGTCCTACTACGAGTCCATCCGCGGCAACGAGCTGGGCGCGCTGTGCCTCGATATCGACTGGCAGGTCGACGGTTGTATGGATCTCGGCGGTGAAGACCCCAAACGGATCGACTGTTCGGAGACGGCCATCGAGGGCGAGAAGGTCACCGAGATCCTCGAAGGCACCACCGACGTCAACGAATGCTCCATCTCCGACAGCGGGTTCGTCTACGAGGAGCGAGAGATGGTCGTGTGCGCTGACTCGTTCTGAGTCGCTTCCGACAGCCACGTTCTGAGTCGCTTCCGACAGACACGTTCCGAGTCGTCCGCCGGGCAGTCCCGACTCGCCCGCGGCCGGACTTGTCGGTGCCGGCAGACACAATGCCGGATGAACCACCGACCATGTCCATCGAACGGATAGGGGAACTGCCTGTGACGCCCTGGCCCGACCTACCCCTTTGCGCGTTCGACCTCGAGACGACAGATCGCGACCCGAGGGCGGCCCGCATCGTCAGCGCGTGTGTCGCGACTTTCGACGGGGAACGCATCCACTCGCGCACGTGGCTGCTCGATCCCGGCATCCCTATTCCCGCCGAGACCATCGCCATCCACGGCATCACCGACGAACGCGCCCGGGCCGAAGGCATGGATTACCGGGCCGGTTATCTCGAGATCCGCGAGGCGCTGCTCGAGGCGTGGCGCCGGGGGCACATCGTCGTCGCATTCAACGCGAGCTACGACCTGACGGTGATGGACGCCGAAGGGAAACGCCTCGGACTACCCACCCTCGAGTTCGGGCTCGTCGCAGATCCGTACGTCATCGACCGGGAAATGGACCGCGGGCGGTCGGGAAAGCGCACGCTCGCGGCGGTGTGCGACGCATACGGGGTGACGTTGTCGTGCGCGCACGAAGCCCAGGCCGATGCACTCGCCGCCGGTCACCTCGTTCGCGCGCTCGTCGCTCGCTTTCCACAGCTCGCAGACCTCGACATCATGGCCGATCAGGCCGCGTGGCATGCCGAGCGGCAACGGAATTTCGCCGTGTATCTGGAAAGCCTCGGCCGCGACTCCACCGACGTCGACGGCGGTTGGCCGTTACGCGGAGCGTCGAGCGTCGACGTGCTCGAACGCCCCGCGAGTACCGTCGCCGAGCCGTGGACGACGCGACTTCGGCGACGTGCGCGGGCGTTCTTCGAGCGGTTTCGGCACAGGTAGGGGTTTCGGCTAGATCCCTCGTCCCGGGTTGAGGATCGAGGTCGGGTCGAACGCAGCCTTCACCTTGCTCATCAGTTCGCGTTCCACCGACCCGACCATCTGCTCGAGGTACGGCTTCTTGAGGACCCCGATGCCGTGCTCGCCGCTGATCGATCCACCGAGTTCCAGGCATTCCGCCACCATGTCGTCGAATGCCAGCCGTGCGCGGCGGGTGTGATCGTCGTCGGCTGCGTCGAACACGATGGTGGGGTGCAGATTGCCGTCGGCGGCATGTCCGAACGTACCGATCACGAGGCTGTGTTTCTCAGCGATCCGCTCGATCGCCGACAGCATCTCGGGCAACCGTGGAACCGGAACCGCGAGATCGTCGAGCAGGGTGCTGCCCTGGCGTTCGAGGGCGGTCAACGCGACGCGGCGCGCATGCATGAACTCCTCACCCTCGACCGGGTCGTCGGTGTCGTACACCTCGGTTGCGCCGATCTCGGTACACACGGTGGCACACGTCTGGGCCTCGGCACCGGCTTCTCTGCCGTCGCACTGGATGAGCAGGAGCGCGCCCGCTGATTCGTCGAGTCCCATGTGCGTCATCTCGTTGACCGCGGTGATCGTCGTGCGGTCCATCAGCTCGAGCAGACACGGTTCGGCGCGGTCGCGGATCGCGAGCACCGCGTCGACGGCCTGCGCTGTGGACGGAAATGCGGCCACGACCGTCGAGGCCGCGGTCGGCGCCGCCCTGAGCCGCATGGTGGCCTCGACGATGACGGCGAGTGTCCCCTCCGACCCGACGAGCAGCTGTGTCAGGTTGAGCCCGGCGACATTTTTTCTGGTCACTGCGCCGGTATGGATGATGCGTCCGTCGGCGAGTACCGCTTTGATCCTGGCCACATGATCGGCGGTGACGCCGTACTTCGCGCAGCACGTGCCACCCGCGTTCGTGGCGAGATTGCCACCGATGGTCGAGATCGCCCGGCTTCCGGGGTCCGGCACGTACCAGAGTCCGTGTTCGGCGACTGCGGCTGCCAGGTCGCCGTTGATCACGCCCGGCTGCACGGTCGCGGTCCGCGCGGACGTGTCGATATGGAGAATCTCGTTCAGCTTCTCGACGCTGAGCACGATGCATCCGTCGAGCGCGTTCGCGGCGCCTGCCAGCCCGGTGCCCGCGCCGCGTGTCACCACGGGCACGCCGTGCCGGTGGGCCCACTTCATCGTTTCGACCACGTCGTCGGTGTCGCGGGCCCGCACGAGTGCCAGGGGGATTCCGGCCTCGGTCAGCAGCGACTGGTCGCGCCGGTAGGCGAGCATCCGATCCGGGTCGGTGACGAGTGCGTCCCCGAGTGAGTCGTAGAGATCTTCGATGTTCACGGAGCGAGGCATTCACAGATTGTCAGACAAGTAAACTGGACAGTCAAGGACTGGGGTGTTGCAGCGTGGAAGAATCGCGCACCGATCGGCAGCGGAGCGGAGGAGCGGAAATGGCCGGACGAGTCAGAACTCTGTCGATCATCGACGCCCTCACCGAGGAACTGCGGGGGCGGTTGTTCTCCGGCGAGCTCGCGCACGACGACACGCTGACCGAAGCCGAAGTCGCACGGGTGTACGAGGTAGCACGGCCGACTGCGAAAGCAGCCATCGAGAAGCTCGTCGGTGAGGGTCTCCTCCAGCGCAGCGCCCACAAGACCGCGCGCGTACCGAAGCTGGGGCCCGACGACGTCCGCGACATCTATTGCACCCGCGCGCACCTCGAGTCCACAGCGCTGCGCTATCTGGCGCAGCGCGCACATGTTCCCGACTCTGCTGTCACCGCCAACGAGGCGATCTCCGCGATGACCGACAACGCACCGCTCGCGATCGTCGAACCCGATATGCGCTTCCATACCTCACTGGTGGAGGCGATGGGGAGCCCTCGGACGAGCAGAATGTTCGGTTCGCTCGTCTCCGAGGTGCGGTTGTGCATGGTCCAGGTTCAGGGCCAGCATCTGCTGACCACGGGGAGCATCGCCGCCGAACACCGGCAGATACTCGATGCGGTGGCCTCCGGAAACGGCGAGCTCGCGGTCTCGATCCTCGCCGACCACCTGGGACGAGCGCGTGAACGCCTCGTCGCGGCGGTCGGTGGCGTCCCCGGCCCGGAGGCCGAACTCCCCGAGCCGGTGTGACGCACTCGCCACCGGCGGCGGAAAACCACTTGTCCTTTCAGAGCAACAGCCCTCGACGACGCGCCTCCACGACCGCTTCGTGACGACCGTGCACCTCGAGTTTGGCCAGAATATTGCGCACGTAGCTCTTCACGGTCTCCGGACTCAAGGACAGCCGCTCAGCGATCTCGGCGTTGCGGCACCCCAGGGCGACATACCCCAGCACGTCCCGTTCACGCGGGGTCAACCGGACGGCCGTTACCGGCTCACCGGCGCTACCGAGAGCCCGCAACCTGCCTTCGATCCCTCTCAACCGTGATTCCAGGTCGGAATCGTTCGTCAACGCCGCAATTTCGCGCAGCTCCAGATAGGTTTCTGTGATCGTGTCGGACACCGTGCGTGGTATCCGGTCACCGTGTTCCGGCTCGACGCCGTCTCCAATGTTGCCGAGCAGCGCCACCCGACGATCGACTTCGTCGCGGATCTCGATCTCCCGCGCCAGCGCACGGGCCGACTGCACGATCCGGTCGGTGACGGCGTCTCCGATGGATCGGGGTGTCCGGAGACCGCCGTACATCGCGGCGCGGGTCTTCCCGCGCACTACGACAGGTACCGCCAGCAGCGACTCGATCCCTTCACCCGCGACCGGCTTGTCGTAGTCATGGGTGATGCGCGGTGAGGTGAAGTAATCGGCGACCGAGCCTGGACGCTGCTCTGCGATCGCCCGGCCACCGAGTCCTCGTTCGGAACTGATCACGAGGTTACGGAGGAAGCGCCCACGAGTTCCGACGTACCCGGACAACACCAGGTCGGCGCCGTCGACGGTACCTCCGAACAGAATGGGAAGGTCCGTCACCTGCTTCAGCGACCGCAATTCGGCGCGAAGCGTGTCGACGTCACTCGGCCGAAGCAGATCGGCCCGATTCGCAGCACTCACTGGTCGGTTCTCCTCCTCCGAACACCCTCTTTCTAGGGTAGCGACGCCGATTCCGTGATTCGTAGCCTCGACGGCGTCCGGTGTTGCGACGATCACACGCGACGCCGCCTTTCCCGATGACCCCGGAGGTTTCCGTGCCCACCGCACTCGACAGCTCTGCCGCGACCGCCAACCACAGCCAGCTCACCCCGCTGCGCTTCCTCGAGCGTTCGGCGTCGGTGTTTCCCGATCGCACCGCCATCATCTACGGCGACCGTCGGTACACATACGCGGAGTTCGCCGACGAGACCCAACGCCTTGCCCGGGTCCTGAGGAGCCGAATCAAGCCCGGCGACCGGGTGGCCTACCTGACGCCGAACGTGCCCGAGACTCTCATCGCACATTTCGCAGTGCCGCTTGCCGGCGGGGTGCTCATCGCGCTGAACTCCCGGCTCGCCGGTCCGGAACTCGACTACATCCTGGGTCATGCGGAGGCGTCGCTGCTCTTCGTCGATTCCGAGTTCGTCGGCTCGCTCACCGGCGTCGATGTCCCGACGCTCACCGACATCGTCGAAATCCCTGATTCGACGGTGCCGGCGCCCGAGGTTCCTTCCGGTGTGATCACCGCGCGCTACGACGAGTTCCTCGCGCTCGCCGATTCGCTCGACGACAGCCCGCTGCCGTGGAGCGTCGACGACGAACTCGGCGTCATCACGCTCAACTACACGTCGGGTACGACCGGGAAGCCGAAGGGAGTGATGTACTCGCACCGCGGCGCCTACCTCAACTCGCTCGGCGAGACCTTCCACAACGGGTTCACCGGACAGAGCAAATACCTGTGGACGCTGCCGATGTTCCATTGCAACGGCTGGTGCACGCCGTGGGCGGTCACCGCGGCGGGCGGCACTCATATCTGCCTGCGGGCGGTGCGCGCCGACGCCATCTGGGACGCCATCGACAACTTGGGGGTGACCAACCTGTGCGGTGCTCCCGCGGTGTGCTCGACCATCGCGAACGCCGAGCAGGCGCACCCCCTCGACCGCCCGTTGCACATCACCACCGCGGGTGCACCACCGTCCCCGACCGTGATCGCACAACTCGAACAGATGGGCATCACCGTCGTGCACGTCTACGGCCTGACCGAGGTGTACGGCCCGTACACGATCTGCGAGTACCAGGATTCGTGGGACGACAAGACAGGTGACGAACGCGCCGCACTGTTGTCCAGGCAGGGTGTCGGGATGCTGCAGGCCGAAACGGCCCGCATCGTCGACGACAACATGAACGACGTTCCGGCCGACGCCGAGACCATGGGCGAGATCGTGCTGCGCGGCAACAACGTCATGCTCGGTTACTACAAGGATCCCGATGCCACCGCCGAGGCATTCGCCGGCGGCTGGTTCCACACCGGCGACCTCGGTGTGATGCACCCGGACGGGTATATCCAGCTCAAGGACCGCGCCAAGGACATCATCATCTCCGGTGGCGAGAACATCTCGACGGTCGAGGTAGAACAGGCGATCATGGCGCACCCCGCGGTGATCGACGTCGCCGTGGTCGGTGTTCCCGACGAGAAGTGGGGTGAACGGCCGAAGGCGTTCGTGATCTTGAAGAAGGAACAGTCTGTCACCGCGGACGACCTCATCGCCCACACCCGCAGCCTGCTGGCGGGCTACAAGGTCCCCCGTGACATCGTCTTCCCGCTCGAACTGCCGCGCACCTCGACCGGCAAGATTCTCAAGTTCGAACTGCGTGCGACGGAAACTCCGAGGTCTTGACGTGGCGAGGGTTCGGACCTTGGATACTCGGTAACCATGACGCACGGATCGACTCCCACTCGTCGCACCGAGGCGGCGGGGCCCGATCCCGCCCAGTTCCGGGTGCACGTAGTTGCCCAGGCAATCAGGCTGTTCTCGCAGCACGGCTACGAATCGACGACCGTCGAGCAGATCGCTGCGGCGGCGGGAGTCTCGCGTCGCACGTTCTTCCGGCAGTTCCGCTCCAAAGAGGACGTGATCTTCGCCGACCACGAGTCGCTGCTCGAACAGGTGTCGGAATACCTGTCGCGCGACTTCGACGACCCGTGGGTTGCCGCCTGCGATGCTGCGCAACTCGTGTTCGGTTACTTCCGCGACCGGCGCGACCTGTCGGTGTGGCGGTACCGGGTGGTGCAGCGGGTGCCCGCACTGCGCGATCGCGAACTCGTGACGACCTACCGCTACGAGCGGTTGTTCACCGAGTTCCTGCGCCAGGCGGTGCCGGGCGAGAAGCCCATCCGGATCGTGAGCTTCGCCGCCGCGGTGACGTCGGCGCACAACTTCCTGTTGAGGGCGATGATCCGCGGCGACGACACCGCGACCGCGGAGGTCCTCGATCGGGAGTTGTACGACATCAGGCGCACGTTCGGCGTCGTTCCGGGTGCAGACTCGCCCTCCACCACCGAGGCACCACGTGCCGTGATGGTGGTGACTTATCCCGCGGGAACGTCGCCGACCGAGATCGCCGAAGAAGTCCGGCGCACACTCGGCGCATAGCGACTACTCGCTACCCTGAGCCACCCTCACCATTGACCTGGCACTCAGTGCCGTGGTTAAAATTGGACGATTCTGCGACGTTGCGCCGTCAGCTCAGATACTGTAGGCGCAGATACACCCTCTGAAATGGCACCGCGTGCCGATAGGAGTTCCGATCCCATGGCCCTCAACGCCGATTTCGATCTATTCAAGCTCAGCGAAGAACACGACGCCCTGCGCGAGGCGATCCGCGCACTCTCCGAGAAGGAGATCGCGCCTCACGCGAAGGATGTCGACGAGAACTCCCGCTTCCCGCAGGAGGCGCTCGACGCACTCAACAAGTCCGGCTTCAATGCCATCCACGTCCCCGAGCAGTTCGAGGGCCAGGGCGCCGACTCCATCGCCGCGTGCATCGTGATCGAGGAAGTCGCCCGCGTGTGCGGGTCCTCGTCGCTGATCCCGGCCGTCAACAAGCTCGGCACCATGGGCCTGATCCTGCGCGGCTCCGACGAGCTCAAGGCCAAGGTCCTGCCGGACATCGTCAACGGAGCGATGGCGTCGTATGCGCTGTCCGAGCGTGAGGCCGGCTCCGACGCCGCGTCGATGCGCACCCGCGCGAAGGCGGACGGCGACGACTGGATCCTCAACGGTTCCAAGTGCTGGATCACCAACGGAGGCAAGTCCACCTGGTACACGGTCATGGCGGTGACCGATCCCGACAAGGGCGCCAACGGCATCTCGTCGTTCATGGTCCACAAGGACGACGAAGGCTTCGTCGTCGGGCCCAAGGAGAAGAAACTCGGCATCAAGGGCTCGCCCACCGCCGAGCTGTACTTCGAGAACTGCCGCATCCCCGGCGACCGCATCGTCGGCGAGCCCGGCACCGGCTTCAAGACGGCTCTCGCGACCCTCGACCACACGCGTCCCACCATCGGCGCACAGGCCGTCGGGCTCGCCCAGGGTGCGCTCGACGCCGCGATCACCTACGTCAAGGATCGCAAGCAGTTCGGACGTCCGATCTCCGACAACCAGGGTGTGCAGTTCATGCTCGCCGACATGGCCATGAAGGTCGAGGCCGCCCGCCTGATGGTCTACACCTCGGCCGCGCGCGCCGAGCGCGGCGAAGGCAACCTCGGCTTCATCTCGGCCGCTGCCAAGTGCTTCGCGTCGGATGTCGCCATGGAGGTCACCACCGATGCGGTGCAGCTGTTCGGTGGCGCCGGCTACACCACGGACTTCCCGGTCGAGCGAATGATGCGCGACGCCAAGATCACCCAGATCTACGAGGGCACCAACCAGATCCAGCGCGTCGTCATGTCGCGAGCACTGCTTCGCTGACCACGCTCGGATACGGTCTTAGTCGAGAATCCCTCATCGATCAGGAGTTTGTGTAGTGGCAATCGAAAAGGTAGGCGTTATCGGCGGCGGCACCATGGGTGCCGGCATCGCAGAGGTCTGCGCCAAGGCCGGTAGCGACGTGCTCGTCAAAGAGACGACCGAGCAGTTCGCCGAGGCCGCACGTGAGCGTCTCGCGAAGTCGATCGGTCGCGGCGTGAAGTCCGGCAAGATCACCCAGGAGGACGCAGACGCAGTCCTCGCCCGCATCAAGGTCACGCTCGACATGAGCGAGTTCGCCGACCGCGACCTCGTCATCGAGGCCGCACCCGAGATCGAGTCCCTGAAAGTCGAGATCTTCGCCGAGCTCGACAAGGTCGTCAAGCCCGAGGGCATTCTCGCGACCAACACATCGTCGATCCCCGTCATCAAGATGGCGCAGGCGACGCAGCGTCCCGGCCAGGTCGTCGGCGTCCACTTCTTCAACCCGGTGCCGGTGATGCCTCTCGTCGAGGTCATCTCCGCGCTGACCACCGATGAGGCCGCAGCCGACACGGTGTTCGACTACGCAAAGAACACCCTCGGCAAGACTGCGGTGCGCGCCGGTGACCGCGCAGGCTTCATCGTCAACGCGCTGCTCATCCCGTACCTGTGCGACGCGGTGCGGATGCTCGAGTCCGGTTACGCGACAAAGGAAGACATCGACGCCGCGATGAAGGGCGGCTGCGGCTACCCGATGGGTCCGCTGACGTTGCTCGACACCGTCGGTCTCGATATCGCCCTCAACGCCGCGCAGTCGTTGTACGACGAGTTCGCTCAGCCGAACTACGCTCCGCCGGCGCTGTTGCGTCGCATGGTCGAGGCGGGCCGCTTGGGCCGCAAGACCGGTGAGGGCTTCTACAGCTACAAGTAGTCCCAGCAGTACAGTCGAGCCCTGTCGGTCCTCCGGGACCGGCAGGGCTCGATCTTTTTCCGCCCCTTCATATCTCATGCACATATACAACCGGAACGGTCAGATGCGACCGAACGAACCGTTGTATCCGTCCGAAACCATTGCGGGGTCCACGATCAGGGCCTCAGAACCCTCCACCCACTCTGCTATCGTCACAACCCAGGCACATCGGGGGATTCTGTCGGGGGGACAGTTGTGACGTTGCAGGTAGATCCACACGCGCTTCGCGCGTTCGCCTCATCGGTGAGTGGCGCAGCAGATGCGATCGGGGAATGGGACACCAGCACCCCGTACGCACACTCGCACGCAGCACTTCCCGGCACAGGATTCAGTGAGGCAAGTACACGCGGCCACCTCGCTACGGCCCAAGCACTGGCCAACATCCGCCAGCGCCTCCTCGAAGTCACCGACATCTCGAACGGAGCGGCAGACGACTACGAGATCGCCGAGGCCGACTTCGTCGCAGCACTCACGGCGATGGACCTGCCCCGGTGAGTCCCGGCGTCTCTGCCGTCGAAGCCTGGAACCCTGACGCTCTCCGGACAACTGCAGACGGGCTCGACACGATCGTCGACTCACTCGACGACCACATGAAGGGCCTCCTCAACGATCAGGATGCCCTCGCCGAACAGTGGAAAGGCGACGCCGCGAATGCCGCAGCCCTCCGTGTAATCCGAGAACGTTCCCTCGGCAGCGCTATCGCCGGGGCCCTCCTGCAGGTTGCCGACGCCTATCGCACCGGGGCACCGATCGTCGAAGGCGCCCGGATGCACGTCGCCGGGCTGGTGAGGGCGGCCGAATCCCAATCGTTCACCGTGCACGACAACGGCATCGTCGACGCAGCGAACCAGATCTCACTTCTTCGCGCGCTGCTGCCACCGGGCGCGACCTACGACACCGCATCCCTCCAGCTCGAACGCCAGGCCGCCGAGCTCAGTGTCGCGCTGGTCGACGTACTCCAACAGGCTGCGGCAGCCGCGGGCGACGTCACGGGTCGCATCAACAACGCAATCGCAATATTGGAGGACGCAGCCTCAGCTGCGACACCCGGAAAGGTCGTCCAGTCCGACCACGGTGAGTTCTCCTGGGTTCCGGACGTGCCCACCACCGTCGCCGCGTCCACGATCGGCGTCGTGACCGACGTGACCGACAAGGCAATGACGAGTGCTGCTATCGCGGCAGGCGACGACCTCGCAGCAGGAGTTGCGAAGGGACTCGGCCCATTCGCCGCGGTGCTCGGGACGATACCAGCGATCAACAACGATATCGAAGGTGGAATGGATCCCACCAAGGCTGTGATAACAGAAGGCGCAGGCGCCGTCGCCGGCCTCGGAGGAACATACATCGGCACAAAAGTGGGCGGAACCCTCGGCACGCTTATTGCACCAGGGGCAGGAACCGCTGTAGGGATCGTTGTCGGCGCGGCATTCGGCGGACTCGCAACGTGGTATTCCTCGAAAAAACTTCAGAAAGAGTGGGATTGATCCATGGAAGAATCCTTCCGAGAATGCGCTCAGGAGCACCGCAATGACTGAGTCGAGCCGCGGCACCAGCTCACCAGAATCCGGCAGCCACACTCGGGGTGACGGCCGCCCACTGTGGCCTCAACGGTTTCGCCCGGCAATGCTGATCGGGTCGGTAGCCACGTCCGCACTCGCGATACTCGGCATCCGCACTGTCGGGGAGAGCTGGCGGATCGAAGACCCATTGGTCACTGCAGGGTACTGTGGGGGTTCATTGTTGATGACGATGATTGCTCTGGGACTGCTGCGCGAAGCCGGATTTCGATACCTGGGTCTGTCGGGAAAAATTCGCACACTTCGCAACCCGTCGTATGGCAACGGGGTGTCGATTCCAACCACCAGCATACTGATTCCGTTTCTGATCATCTCACTCATCGCTGGCGCCTGTTACGGCGCCACCGCCTCCCTCGGCTGGTTCATAGGAGCAGAAGAAACACTCCTCCCGAACGGCCGGGACTCTCGAGCGGGTGCGATCTACATGGCTACTCTCGCCACGCTCGCAAGCACACTCGCACTGTTCCTGGCTTCGATCAGAATCAAAACCGTCGTGAGTATCTACAGCGGCGGTATCGAACGTTATTCCCATCGACGTATCCTGCTGTCCAACAAGGTATCCAGGATATTCGTGGAATGGGGAGACATCACGCATGTCGACGGGAGAATCATCGACTCGTTCCAGAACCCCGGTATCGACATCCACACCTCACCTGTGATCGAGAGAGAGGAACGGACGCCACACGACGAAGAGCACAAGATCGCACTCATGGCCCATGTACTCGTGACCGAACCGAACACCCTCTTCGCGCTGTTGAAACGCCTCCACGAGAACCCGGACGACCGAGCACTCGTCAGTGAAGCCGACGCCGCAGAGCTACTGCGACCTCCTACCCTGCGCCAACGCTTCCGAGCTGCGCGCGGCGGAATGTGTCAAGGCGTTTGAGTCCAACGGGAGTTAGGCCGCGGCCTGATCGGCGCCGGGTTGGTCAGGTTCGGCT
>NZ_JAASAF010000015.1 GCF_012726195.1 Rhodococcus sp. HNM0563 | reverse complement strand
GGCAACCCGCCCTCGGAGATCGGGGTACCCACACCCGCGGGGGTGAAGAACGCCGGAATCCCGGCGCCACCGGCGCGAAGCTTCTCCGCGAGAGTGCCCTGCGGTGTCAGCTCCACTTCGAGCTCACCGGAAAGATACTGGCGTGCGAATTCCTTGTTCTCACCGACGTACGACGCGGTGACCCGACGGATCCGCTTCTCACCGAGAAGAATCCCGAGTCCGTGCCCGTCGACACCGCAATTGTTGGAGAACACCTCGAAGTCGGTGGCGTCGCCCGCAGCAATCGCCTTGATCAACTCGTCGGGTATACCCGACAGACCGAACCCGCCGACGGCGAGCGAGGCACCCGAGGGGATATCGGCGACCGCGTCGGCCGCCGTAGCGAAAACCTTGCTCACTTGCTGTCCCCTGTGGCGGGCAGAATGCGGTTGCGCACCTCACCGAAACCGATACGCGAGCCGTTCGGTCCGGGAGCGGTAGCGGAGATGGCGATTTCGTCGCCGTCCTCGAGGAAGGTGCGAGTCTCGTCACCGACCTGGACGGGTTCTGCTCCGCCCCAGGTGAGTTCGATGAACGCACCGCGCTGATCCTTCTCCGTGCCGGAGATCGTGCCGGAACCGAACAGGTCGCCGGTGCGGGTCGCGGCACCGTTGACCGCGGTGTGCGCCAGCATCTGCGCGGGCGACCAGTACATCTGGGCGTACGGTGGACGCGACACGACCTGCCCGTTCCATTCGACCGCGAGATCGATGTCCAGTCCCCACTTCTCGTCGCCCTTCAGGTATGGCAACGGTTCGGGGTCCTGAACCGGGGTGTCGATGCGCGCGGCCTCGAGCGCGGCGATCGGCACGACCCACGGGGAGATCGACGTTGCGAACGACTTGCCGAGGTTCGGTCCGAGCGGCACGTACTCCCAGGCCTGGATGTCGCGGGCCGACCAGTCGTTGAGGATCACGGCGCCGAAGCAGTGATCAGCGAACTCGTCGGGAGTGATCTGCTCGCCCATCTTCGACCCCGCGCCGACGATGAAGCCCATCTCGGCTTCGATGTCGAGCCGGATCGACGGGCCGTACACGGGCGCTTCGTCGTTCGGGCCCTTGCGCTGACCGCACGGACGCACGATGTCGACACCCGAGGTGACGACGGTCGACGAGCGACCGTGGTAACCGACGGGCAGGTGCTTCCAGTTCGGCATGAGCGGGTCGGGATTCTGGGGACGGAACAACCGGCCCAGGTTCGATGCGTGGTTCTCCGACGCATAGAAGTCGACGTAGTCGGCGACCTCGATCGGCATGTGCAGCGTGACGTCGGCAATCGGGAAGACGGCGTCGTCGGCAATATCGCCGGCGATCGTCTGCTTGATGGTGGCTCGCACCTCGTCCCAGCGCGCACGGCCCTGCGCCATGAAGGCGTTGAGGGTCGGCTCGGCGAAGACCACGTCGTCTTCGAACACGCGGCTCAGGTCGAGAACCGAATCGCCCACGCGCACACCGACACGCGGCTCCGAATCGGCGGTGGAGAAGATGCCGTAGGGCAGGTTGTCGGGTCCGAAGAGCGAGTCGTCCGGGATTGCAATGGTGGTCATTCGTGCGTTCCTTCGCTGATCGGGGATACGGTCGACGGTGCGAGGCCGAGGTCGAGCAGGTCGGTGAGCGGGTCGGCGATGCTGCAGGTGCCGTACGAGCGGAACCGGCTGCGCACCTCGGTGGCGCGCTCGTCGGACAGCTCTTTCAGGCGCGACGCGAGCGCCGCACCGTCACGGTCGGCGAGCACCTCGGCGATGGCGGCGTCGTCTCCGCCGCCCAGCGCGACGGCGACCGCAGCAAGGATGTTCAGGAAGCCGTGCTGTTCGAAACCGGTTTCGGGGTCGGTGTTACGCACGGCGTGATGCAGTCCGGCGGTGGCCTTGAACGGCACACCCGAGGCCACGACCGTGCGGATCGCGTCGGCCAATTCCGCTTCGTCCGGGTATGCCTCGGCAACGATGCCTCCGGTACGGAACTTCGCCGAGTACGGCGTCTGCGCGAGACGTGCCAGGATCTCCGGTCGACGGTCGTCGCGGGGCACCTCGACGAAGATGTCGCGTTGCGTCTCGGTCGAGGAGATCTCACCGAGCGCGGCGAACAGTTCGTCGACCGTCTGCTCGGCGGGAACGGCGATCTCGAGGGCGGTGACGGACACCGAATCGAGTGTCGCTGCCTTCTCCAGCGCGGGTGCAACCGCGGCGGTGCCTGCGGGCACCGTCAGGCTCAGCTCGAGCTCGCCGCTGTACGGCGTCTGGGCGAGCAATTCGGCGAGCTCGCCGAGACGGCCGGCGGGGAAGACGAACGAGCCGACGAGCGGCGCGTGATCGGCGGCGGTGTGGACGGCATGTGCGGGTACCGCATCCGCGATCGGCGCATTGCCGGGCGGGAAGAGTGCGGCGTCGTCGCACAGATTCGTGAGCAGAGGTCCGAAAGTTGTCACTTGGATGCCTCCCGATTGCGGTTCCAGCTGCCCGCGTAAGTGGTGTCCTCGCATGCGAGAGCACCTTCACCGAGCTCGAGCGGGCGGAAAGTGTCGACCATGACGGCGAGCTCGTCGAAGAACTCGGCGCCGATGCTGCGTTCGTACGCGCCGGGCTGCGGCCCGTGAGCGTGGCCACCGGGATGCACCGAGATGGAGCCCTGTCCGATACCCGAACCCTTGCGGGCTTCGTAGTCGCCACCCACGTAGAACATGACCTCGTCCGAGTCGACGTTCGAGTGGTAGTAGGGCACCGGAATCGACAGCGGGTGGTAATCCACCTTGCGCGGCACGAAGTTGCAGATGACGAAGTTGTGGCCCTCGAACGACTGGTGCGCCGGCGGCGGCTGGTGCACGCGACCGGTGATGGGCTCGTAGTCGTGGATCGAGAACGTGTACGGGTACAGGCAGCCGTCCCATCCGACGACGTCGAACGGATGGTTCGGCATGAGGTAGCGGGTACCGACGATGCCGTGGGAGGTGCGGTGCTTGACGAGCACCTCGACATTCTCCCCCTCGACGATCAGCGGCGCAGTGGGACCGTGCAGGTCGCGTTCGCAGAAGGGCGCGTTCTCGAGGAACTGGCCGAACTTCGACAGGTAACGCTTCGGGGGCACGATGTGGCTGTTCGCCTCGATCGTGTAGGCACGCAGCGGTTCGTCGCCTGTCGGTACCCAGCGGTGCGTGGTGGCCATGGGCAGCAGCACGTAGTCGCCGGGCTTGGCTTCGAGAGTCCCGAATACGGTCTCGACGTTCGCGGTGCCCGACTCGACGTAGACCATCTCGTCACCCACCACATTGCGGTACAGCGGCGACGGCTTCTTCGAGACTGCATACGAGATGCGCACGTCGGGGTTGCCGAGGATCATGCGGCGGCCGGTGACGACGTCGGTGTCGTTCCAGACGCTCTCGGGGAACAGATCGTGCAGCTTCAGGTGCCGCGGCTTGAGGGGATGGTTCGGCGTCGTGGCCTGGTCCGGGACCGCCCATTCCGTCGCTTCGACGATCGCCGACGGGATGTACTTGTGGTACAGCAGCGACGAGTCGGACGAGAAGCCTTCCTCACCCATCAACTCCTCGTAGTAGAGGTTGCCGTTGTCGTCGCGGTGCTGGGTGTGACGCTTGGGCGGGATCACGCCGAGCTGTCGGTAGAACGCCATGGTTCAGCTCCTCGAAAAGGTGAATCGGGCTGCGCGGGTTCTGTCGCCGCCGGTATTAGTAAATACATTAACTAACTTGGGAGCGTGAGCGCAACCACAGGATGGAAATTGCCCTGAGTCAGTTGCGTCCGCGTACGTCGAACTGGCTGCGGTTGGTGATGAGTTTGTTCAGCAGCATCACAAGAATCTGCTGCTCGGCGTCGCTGAGAACGTCCACCCACGCGAGTTCACGCTCGTTCTGCGCACCGAACGCGTCGACGATCTCCTTCTCCCCGGCCTCGGTCAGCGACAACTGCACCGAGCGGGCATCGTGACTGACCGGCGTCTTCTCCAAGATACCGGCTTCGACCAGCGGTTTAGCCAGATTCGACACGGCCGCACGACTCATCCCCGTCAGCCTCGCCGCCACGTTCGGCTCGACGGGGCCGGCCAGCCACGTCACGAACATCAGGCGATACGCCGACCACGAGCGCCCTCGGGGACGATGCACGCTCGACTCGAGGTCGTAGGTGACGATGTCCGAGGCCCGGTTCAGCGTGAGCAGCACTTCGGTCGCGCTGCGGTGGTGGTCGCCGAACTTGCTGTTGAGACGTTCCTGCGCGAGTTCGACGAAGGACCAGTAGTCGAGGTCGCGGGGTGCGGACATGCGGTCACAGTACCGCAGACGACGAGATTGTTCACACATTTACCATCTGCGAACAGCGAACGCCGACACCCACGATCGGGTGCCGGCGTTCGTTCGAGAAAGAATCCGACGTCAGTCGGTCGGCAACTCGATTCCCTTGGTCTCCTTGATGAGGAAGACCGCACCCAAGGTGAGCAGCGCCGTGAATACGAAGTACCCGGCCGGAGCCAGCGAGTTCCCGGTGACATCGATCAGCCACGTGGCGATGAACGGCGCGGTGCCACCCAGACACATGTTCGTGACGTTGTTACCGAGCGCGATGCCGCTGTACCGCACCGATGCCTTCAGCATCTCGACGTAGACGACGAAGGACGCTCCGTTGACGATCGACACACAGATGAACAACACCGACTGGCCGAGGACGGCCTGCCACAGGGTTCCGCCCGACATCAGCATGAACATCGGGACACCGAGCACTGCCGCAGCGAGGCTACCCGCGAACAGCACCGGCTTACGTCCGTACTTGTCGGCCATGTAGCCGGAGATCGGCAGCGTGATGACACCGAGTACCAGCGCGAGCGACGTCGAGAGGAACGCGGCCGCGGACGACTGCCCTCCCTCGGTCTGCAGATACGTCGCCGCATACACCGACGCGACGTAATAGCCGCCGACGATGAGCGCCCCGAGCATGATGATCTTGACGACGCTTCCGCCGGAGGTCTTCAGAAGCTCCACGACCGGCAGCTTCTTCGTCTCACCCTTTTCGGCCATCTCCTCGAACTGCGGCGTGTCTTCGAGGTGGTTCCGGATCCAGACGCCGACGACACCGATCACGACGCTGAGCAGGAACGGAATGCGCCAGGCCCACTCGAGGATCTGCTCCTCCGAGAAACTCGACGTGATACCGAGTGCGACGAGCGACGCCACCAGCGACCCGAGGTACGTGCCGGAATTGACCATCGAGGTCTGCGTCGCACGCCACCGTGCAGGTGCGGATTCGGAGACGAACGCGTTGGCGCCCCCGAGCTCACCGCCTGCCGCGAAGCCCTGCAGACAGCGAGCGAGCACGAGCAGGACCGTCGCCCATACGCCGAGTGTGGCGTAGGTGGGCATCAGGCCCATCGCCGCCGTGGCCACCACCATCAGCAGGATGGTCCAGGACAACGCGGTCTTACGGCCGTACTTGTCGCCGATGTGACCGAAGACGATGCCGCCGGGCACCCGCAGGAAGAATGCCACCGCGAAGGCCGCGAACGTCCCCAGCAGGGCGGCAGTCTCGTTCTCCGAGACGAAGAACAGTGTGGCGACCATGGTTGCCATGTAGCCGTAGATACCGAAGTCGTAGTACTCGACGATGGTGCCGACGACCGCCGCGCGGATGACCGTGGCCGTCGACTGTTTCTTCGGTGCAGGGTCTGCGTGCGACGGCCTTTCCGCAGCGGTGGCCGCGTCGGATCCAAGCATGGTGTGTCCTTAGTGGTTCGGGGGGACGGTCGGGCGTCAGACGCCGGCTGTCCCGAGTTCAGACGACGGCGTGGAGCCGACGGAGGACGCCCGTGCCGCGTTGCGGCCTGCGATGCGTCCCATGGTCAATGCATTGGCGACGGCGTTTCCGCCACCCACATAGCGCAGGCCGAGGATTCCGGCTCCCGCTTCTCCGGCCGCATACAGGCCGGAAACGACGTTCCCGATCTTGTCGAGAACTTCGGCGTTCTGATTGATCTCGAGCCCCGCGTGCGTACAGACAAGTTCGGCGGGCAGCATACGCACCGCGTAGAACGGTCCGCGAGCGACGGGGTCGGGGTCGGAGGTCGAGCCCTTGTTCGCAAGGGTCCGGTGACGCAGGAAATCGTCGTCCACACCGTGGGGAAGCTGGGCGTTCCACCGGTCCACCGTCGCCACCAACGCAGCAACGGGCACGTCGATCAGCTCGGCGAGTTCCTCGAGCGTGTCGGCGCGTACAGTACGCCGCGCGTCGGCTTCCGCTGCGATGCGGTCGGCATCCCAGTCCGCGTAACCGGCGGGGAGCTCCGTGCGCGCCTTCTCATCGAAGATCGCCCACACGGGCCCGTCCTGCGCTTCCATCAGGCCGCCGGACACGGCGTACGAGGCATCCTCGTCCATGAACCGGCGACCGGTCTTGTTGACGTAGATCCGCGACTTGGGCGGGAAACCCGCCTGCCAGTGGTGGTAGCGCTGGAAATAGGCGGTGGGCATGGTCAAGCCCCAGTTCTCGCCGACAACCGCGGAATCGACCTGCTCGCCGAACCCGAAGTGATCGCCTCGGCTACCGGGTGCGGCGACGACGAACAACGAATCGCCCGCGGCGAGAGGGTACGGGTAGTACTGCTCGAGCAGCGCAGTGCTCTGAGCGAATCCGCCGGACGCCACGACCACGGAGTGCGCGCGGACCTCGATATCATCCGCGACGACACCGACGACCCGACCGCCCTCGACGAGCAGACGCTGCACCCGGGTGCCGAGGATCGCCTCGACTCCGTGCGAGCGACACGCTCGATCGAGCGTCTGCACAAGTCCGTAACCCTGGTCCTTCGGCACATGGCCGCGCCACACGTCCTCCACACCGGCCTGGCACAGACCCGGCATGTGGGCATTCGACGAGACCCGCGCCGGGATCTCCACACCGAGTTCGAGGAGCCACTCGAGGGTGGGACCGGCGTTGTCGCAGAACGCCCGTACGAGACCGGGGTTGAGAATCCAGTGGTTGAGGTCCATGTAGTGCTGGAAGAACTTGTCGGCAGTGTCCTCGATGCCGAGTCCTGCCTGCACGCTTGTTCCCGCAGCGGTGAAGAGCCCGGCCGACAATTGCGTCGACCCGCCCAGTTCGGTTTCGGATTCGAACAGCAGAACGCTCGCACCGGCTTCGGCAGCGGACACCGCCGCAGCGAGGCCCGCGCCGCCGCCGCCGATCACCACGACGTCGATGGTGTCGTCGCTCATGACAGTTGATCTCCCGTCTCCGCGATGATGCGGTGGTAGAGGCCGTTGGAGGTCATTCCGCCGTCGACGGTGACCTCGCTGCCGGTCATGTACGTGGACCGGTCGGACAGCAGGAACATGACAGCGTCGGTGACCTCGTCGACCGTCGCCATCCGACCGAACGGAACGCTCTCCAGTGCGGCGCCGACGAACGCGTCGGCACCTCCCAGCAGCGACGTTCCGACGAGCCCTGGATGCACCGAGTTCACTCGGATTCCCCACTTCGCGAAGTTGCCTGCGGCCGATTTGGACAGGCCCCGCACTCCCCATTTGCTCGACGAGTAGGCCGGGGAGAAGTAGCCGATCTGCCCGGAAATCGAGGAGATGTTGACGATGGATCCACCTCCGCTGTCGCGCATGAGGGGTGCTACGGCCTTCATCCCGTAGAAGGGACCGAACAGATTGATGCGCATCGTGGCTTCCCAGACATCGTCCGGGGTGTCCATGAACTCGAGCCGCCGCGAGATCCCCGCGTTGTTGACCAGTCCGTCGAGTATGCCCTTGTGTGAACGGATCTCGTCCACCACCCGGGACCACGATGCCGGGTCGGCGACGTCGAGTGTGTGGGCCGACGCCGAGCCTCCCGCAGTTTCGATCTCCTCGACGACCGCTGAGGTATCTGCCACGTCGGCCAGGCACACATGGACACCGCGAGCCGCGAGCACACGGGAGTGGTTGGCACCCATGCCCGCAGCTGCTCCGGTGATGAGGACGACCGACGGGTACGTCACGGTTTCCAGGACCGGATCAAACATGGCGTGAGCCACCGTCGACCGCGATCGAGTGGCCCGTGACGTAGCGGGCGCTGTCGGACAGGAGGAACAGCAGCGGGCCGAAAACCTCTTCCGGCGAGCCCAGACGGTGCAGCGGCACGACGTCGAGTGCGTGCTTCAGCGCTGCCGGATCCTCCTGCACCCAGCGGGTCATCTCGGTGTCGATGTAGCCCGGAGCGATCGAGTTGACACGAATTCCCTTGTCGCCGAACTCGACTGCGAGCGACTCGGTGAGGTGCGCGACGGCAGCCTTCGACGCGCAGTAGGCACCGCGACCCTTGCGCACGCGCAGCGCCGACACCGACGACATGTTGACGATCGCGCTGCCCGGCTGCATATGTCGCGCCGCGGCCTGCGCGCCGAAGAGCACACCCTCGACGTTGACGTCGAGCGTTGCTGAGATCTGCTCCTTCGAGATCTCGTCGGCGAGTGCGAACGGGAAGATGCCCGCGTTGTTGATCCAGAAGTCGATCCAGCCGAATTCCTGCAGCGCAACCTGGGCGAGCGCCTCGTGCTCGGCCGGGTCGGTGACGTCGATGCGCGCACCGACCACGATGCCGGGGGTAGCGGCGAGGGACTCGGCTGCGAGTTCGGCGTTGATCTGTTCGGCGGTTTCCTTCATCTGAACGTCGTTGATGTCGCCGCCGACGACGTTGACGCCGCGCGACGCAAGTCCGCGGGCGAACTGCGCGCCCATTCCACGTGCAGCACCGGTGACGACAGCGACCTTGCCTGCCATCTCCGGGTACTGCGCGACGATCTGCGCGGTGACGGTGCGGCCCGGGTTCTGGGTATCAGCGGACATAAGGGAATTCCTCCGTTGGTGCGAATCTGAAAGCGGTGCGGCGACGCGGTGACTCAGGCGTCGTCGCGAGTAACGGTGCGGCGGTGGATCAGCCACGCGCCGTCGAGTTGCACGAGTTGGTCGTCGATCGTGGTGAATCGAACGAGCCGCGATTGTCCGCCGCGCGCGGTGGCGACGATCTGCAGGTACGCCCGGGCACGCAGGGTGTCGTCGTCGACTCGGTCGACGGCCACGTTGGTGACGACATGGCGATGCACCTCGCCGGCCTCGGCAGCCGTGGCGTAGAAGCGGCCGGCGAATGCTTCGAGATCGTCCGTGCCGGAGACAGGTGCCGGGTAGCTCGGCGAGCAGAACTCGCCGTCGGGTGTGAACGTCTCCGCCCACGCCCGCGCCGAGCCACCGTCGATGAGATGGCTCTGCCGTCCGTAGAGCTGGTGGATCTGCGCGAGCAGCGCCGCGTCGACACCGTTGTCAATGCGTGTCATGTCCTGGGAACCCATTCGTATATGTGCGATAATCGCACTCGATGTGCGATTAATGGCAATGCTAGGTGTTACAGTTCACAGACGTCAAGGAGGTACCGGGCAAGATGACCCAAATGCAGGATGAGGCCGCGGCCGTACGAGGTTTCGATGCACCGCGGATCGAACCGGATTCGGGCATGTCGAAGACACTGCACAACGGGTTGGAGATCCTCGAACTGCTGGCATCACACCCGCACGGGTTGTCCGTCAGCGAGATCGCCGAGGGCATCGGTGTCCACCGAACGGTGGCCCATCGGCTGATCCGAACTCTCGAAGCACACAGATTGTGCCGCCGGGACGACCACAAACGGATCTCGCTCGGCGCCGGACTCGTCACGCTCTCCGAATCGGTCGAGCAGGATCTCCGTACGCTCGCACGTCCGATCCTCGAGGATCTCGCCGACACCGTGGAGGCCACCGCGCACCTCGTCGTGCGCGAATCAGACACCACAGTTCGCGCGATGATGGTGATCGAACCGCGACGGTCCCAGGTACACATCGCTTTTCGGCCCGGTCAGGTCCATCCCGTCGATCGTGGATCCGCCGGCCTGGCGATCCTGGCATCGCTGCCGCCCGCCCCCAACGAACGCCCCGAGGTCGAGCAGGCTCGCCGACTCGGTTATGCGGTCTCGGCGGGTGAGGTCGTCTCCACCACCATCGGTATCTCCGCCGGCGTACGGGGCCGCCCCGGAGGGGCGCAGGCCGCGGTCGGGGTCTCGGTGTTCACCGCGGCCGACGAGAAGCGGATCGGCGCAGCGGTGGCGGCGGCAGCGAAATCACTCGGGGACATCCTGCGCTGAGCTGTATCCACCATCTGCGATGTCCGACTGTCGGTCGGGCTGCGGGGCACGCGTGCCCCGCATGGCCCAGCGTCACGCCTCCGGATCGCCCTCGGTAACGGCTCGTGCCGGATCGACCAGGCGGCGCATTCCTGCATTGAAAACTGCGGCATCCGGCATGAGGTCTCCGGCAAGCAGGAGCAGACCGGCGCCTTGATCCAGCGCAGCCAGTAGCTTGCCGACATCCGAGACAGCAAGCGTCTCTCCGTCGGGACGGGCCTCCTGAGCAATCGCATCGTAGCGGCCGAGGACTGCCGTGAGGCGCTGATGCAACTGCGGAGCGAGCGCCTCGTCACGGGCGGCGCTGGCGATGAACTCCAGCGTAGCCAGCGCGAAACCCTGCGTTGCCTGCAATGGGTAGCCCTCTCGTTCCGCCAGCTCCATGCCGGTCGAAGCCGGATTGGTCGGCTGTTCGAACGGATTTCTCGAGTCGGCTCCTGCCAGCTCCAGGTTCTGATCCATGACCGCCAGGAACAGGGCGGACTTGCCGTCGAAGTTCGAGTACACGGCGCCTTTCGAGAACCCGGCCTCGCGCGCGATCCGATCCAGACTCGCCGCGTGATAGCCGTCCTCTGCGAACACCTCGCGCGCCGCGAAGATCAGCGCCTCGCGCGTCTGCTGCTGTCGATCCCGCCGAGAGAGTGGGCCGCGAAGTTGTGTCATGCCTCCAAGAGTAGAACGCGGACCACGATTGACATACCAGCAGTATGCCAATACCGTCAGTATTTATATTCCGACGGTATCCGAGGAGCTGTATGAATGCCGACGTCTTGTGCATCACCGGTCTCACGCGACGCTATGGACACATCGCCGCGAACGACGACATCTCACTTCGCATCCGCTCCGGGGAAGTCGTGGGCCTGCTTGGCCACAACGGCGCGGGCAAGACCACGCTGGTCTCCCAGGTGGTCGGTTTGCTGAAACCCGACGCCGGCGAGATCCGGGTGGGACACACCGACGCTGTGAAGAATCCGGGCGCCGCACGCAGGCATGTGGCCCTGCAACCGCAAGCACAAGCACCCATCGACGGACTCACCCCGCGTTCGGCGATCGAAATCGCAGGCCGCATCCGCGGGCTCTCATCCCGCGATGCCCGTACGGTCGCCACCGACCTGGCCGAGGAGCTCGATATCGGCCCCTGGCTGGACCAGCGTGCCCTGCCCGAGGGTGGCGGCCTGTCCGGCGGGATCCGGCGACTGACGGGTTTCGCCATGGCCGTGGCGAAACCCACCCCGCTCCTCATTCTGGATGAACCCACCAATGACATCGACGCGTCCCGGCGGCGCCTGCTCTGGGATGCAGTGCGCCGCCGCGGCGATCTTGGCAGCGGCGTCCTGCTGGTCACTCACAACGTCGCCGAGGCCGAGCGGATCGTGGACGAGCTGGTCATCCTCGATCGAGGCCGGCTGGTCGCCGACGGATCGCCCGGGCGTCTGCGGGGGACCCAGGACAGCGACCTGCGCCTGGAACTGCAGCTGACTCCTGACGGAGCGGACCCGACCGAGAAGGACCTGCCCCTGCCGGTGCTGCGCCGGGTCAGAACCGGACGGCGCACACTGCTCACCGTTGCTGCAGACGAGGCGGCGAATGCCGTCGCATGGGCCACCGCCCAACGCGCCAACGATCGGATCGAGGGTTTCTCGCTCGCGCCGGCGACACTCGAGGATGCGTACCTGGCCCTCACAGCGCAACCTGGCCGTGCGACCGAGACCATCCCCAATGCCACACCGACCGGCCAGGAGGCAACCGATGCATGAGACAACCGCCGCCCCAACGATAAGCCCCGATCTGCAACTCGGGCCGATCGCTCCGGTCCAGGTGAGCCTGTGGAACAGTTTTCGCACCATGATGCGCTGGTCACTGGCATCGATCGGAGCGATGTTGCCGCTCATCGTCATCATCCAATCCATGCTTGCCGCCGGGATCGTCGTCGGGTTCGGCTTCCTGATTCCCGACATCTCTCCCGACAGCGCACTTTTCCTGTCCTCCGGCGCGCCGACGATTCTGCTGCTGACCATCGGTCTGGTCATCGTTCCGCAGGGAGTCTCCCGCGCCAGGGCTACCGGCGCGTTGGACTATCAGCGCGCACTACCGGTTTCGCGGCCACTGCTGCTGATTGTCGACCTCGCGGTGTGGACGCTCATCGCGCTGCCCGGGGTAGCGATCGGGCTCCTCGTAGCGGCAGTGCGCTACGACCTGACCTTCTCCTTCGACTGGCCGTTGCTCATCCTGGCCTCGCTGTTGGTGACGACGATGGCCACCGCCGTGGGGTACGCGATCGCGGTGACCTTGCCTTCGATGCTGGCTCAACTCGTTTCACAGGTGCTGGTGTTCTTCGTCCTGCTGTTCTCGCCGATCACATTCCCGGCAAGCCGGCTGCCGGACTGGTTCCAAACGTTGCACGTCATCTTGCCCATCCAGCCCGCAGCAGATCTCTTGCGGGCCGGGATCGCGTCCGAAGTCTTCACGGCCGAGGGACGCGACCTCCTTGTTCTGGCGCTTTGGACGGCGCTCGGCCTGCTGGTCACGATGCGTGCGCTGGTGCGACGGAAGTGAACTGCGCCATACTCACACAGGCTTGCGGGCTTCTGCGCAGTGCCGTAGCAACGTACGCCGCCCTATCGCGGAATGATGGCGATCAGCGGGAGCGCAGCACCTTCCACCAACCTTCGCCGATCTCCCACACCGCCACCCCGATTGCAACGACGATGACGATGGTGTTCGCTACGCGCATCGAGTCGCCGGTGTCGCCGAACGCCGCCTCGAAGTAGTCGGGCTGGAACAGCCGGTCGATCGACGCCAGCCAGACCAGCGGGATGGTGAACAGCAGGTTGAGCACGGTGTTGACGACAGCGAGCGTGACGGTCCAGTGCCCCACTGCATACTTGACGACCTCGAACACGGCGCTGAGCACGAGCACCGCGATGAGCGCGGGTAGCCAGAACGACCATAGATCGGGGTCGAGGATCGGGATCGAGGATCCGTCGGGATACCTGTAGGCCGAGTAGTTGCGCTGCAGGAACAGCACCGCGAGCCCGACGACGAGAAACGCAATCGTCCAGACGGTGTCGCCGAGAGACACGCGACGGTTCGTGTCCGCCTCTGGAAGCCTCTCGACCGTCCATTCGCCGGTGAGGTTTCCGCGTCGATGTCCGTTGCGCTCCAGGACGGCAAAGACCAAGGTCGTCCAGAACGCGATCTGCAGCGCAACCACCGCGGCTGTCCAGATACCCGATGCAACCGCCTCCCCCGACGATGCGCCGTCGAGTAGGTCGACGACCAGCACGACGACACCGGGAATCGGCGCGATCCACAGCAGAACCGAAAGCAGCCGTCTCCAGTCGAGGTAGAGACCGGGCCCGATCAGATACAGCGGGCGCTCGAGGTATTCGGCCGCCAACCGGTCGGGATCGCCGAGCTCGGTGAGCACCTCGGTCTCGGCGTCCACCGGGTCGGCGCCGGATTCCACCCGCGCATCGACAGCGTCTGCGATCGACCCGCGCAGTTCACGATCGATGTCGTCGCGTTTGTCGCCGGGGATTCTGCGCAACGTCGTAGCGACGTAACGATCGGTGAGGGTCATCGCACATCTCCTTCGGTGTGGGAATCGATCGTCGTCAGGCTGCGCCCGAGCGCGGTCCACTCGTCGAGCAGAACCGCCGCAAGCTGCTCCCCCGCCTCGGAGGTCCGGTAGAACTTGCGCGGACGCGCCTCATCGGTGTTCCACTCGCTGACGAGAAGTCCCTGCTTCTCGAGTCGCCGCAACAGCGGATAGAGCGTGTTGGCATCGACAGCGACGCCCGCAGCAGCCAGCGCTTCGAGCAGGCCGTAGCCGTACCCGGGGGTGCGCAGCATCAGAAGACTCGCGACGACGACGGAACCTCGTCGCACTTCTTGACTGTGGCCGGTGGAGATCTCAGGGTCGATCACACGTCACACGATAGTGTGTGTCGCACACTATCGCAACAGAAACAAGCCCGGCCCGGACAGGTATTCCTCAGAACTGGTATCCGCGGCGGACGTCGTCGACGATCCGCGGCCGATCCAACGTCGACGGCTCCATCTCGCGAGGTTGCCGATCGAGCGGGAACGCCGATGCCGCCGTGAGGGTCGCGGAGTCGAGGAACCTCCGCGGCGCAGCATTCGCCGACAGCGACGGAACAGGAGGTGGACCGGCCTGCGCGACGACGAATCCCCAGTCACCGAAACTCGGCACGTGCACGTGATAGGGAGTGGTGCCCAGGCCCGCCGACCTCACCGTCGACACCGTCCGCCAGTACGCGTCCGGAGTCGAGAACGGACTCCCCGACTGCACCGTCATCAAGCCGTCGGGACTCAACGCCGACGCCACCAATCCATAGAACTCCATCGAGTACAGACGACCCAGCGCGGGAGTGTCCGGGTCGGGCATATCGACGACGATGGCGTCGAAGCCGGGACCGGTGTACTCGCGCAACCACCGGAACGCATCGTCGACGACCACCTCCACCCGGTCATCCTGCAGCGCCCCACCGTTGAGCGCGACGAGCCGGGTCGTCGCGAGGTCGAGGACCATCGGATCGAGTTCCACCTGCACCACCTCGCGCACGTGCGGATGACGCAGGATCTCTCGTGCGGCGAGCCCGTCGCCGCCGCCGAGAACGAGGACACGTGCGGGGTCACGAGCGAGGGCCGGATACACCAGAGCCTCCGTGTAACGATGCTCGTCGCGGCTCGAGAACTGCAGGTCACCGTCGAGATACAGGCGTACATCGTCGCCGCGCTCGGTCAGCACGATCTCCTGATACTGCGACCGCTGCGCATACACCACCGGATCCGGGTAGAGCCGCTGCCGCGACGTGGTCTCGATATCGGACGAGCGCAGCAGCAGGATCCCCAGCACAGTGGCGGCGAGCAGCAGCACCACCAGCGACAACGCCCGGGTCACCGGCCGCAGATGCCCCCGCAGAAGGAACAACGCCGCGACGGCCGCCGCAGCCAGATTCACCATCCCGGTCAGCGCCGCACCGCGGATCATCCCGGCCGCGGGCAGCAACAACAGTGGCCACGCGAGGCCACCGATCAGCGCGCCCGCGTAGTCTGCCGCGTTGAGATTCGCAAGGACTTTCCCGGTGTCGCGGGCATCTGCGGTACGGCCGGTCTGCATCAAGGTCATGAGCAGGGGCACTTCGGCACCCACCAGCATTCCGATCGCCGCAGTTGCGACGACGAGCACCCAGGTCGACGACCCGACGAACGTGAACGCCACGTACAGCACCGTTGCGCTCAATCCGCCGATCAGGCCGAGCGCGACTTCCACGCCGATGAATGCCGGTGCTGCGTGCGGCAACAACGGTTTGGCGGCGAGCGCACCCAATCCCAGCGCAGCGACGAATCCCGCCACGATCAGGGAGGTCTCGGTGATGCCGCCGCCGGTCAAACTCACCGAAAGGGTAAGCAGTGCAAGCTCGTACACCAGCCCGCACGCGGCACATGCGGCAACCGCCGCGAGCAGCACCACGCGGGTCCGGCGCCCGAGGGCCGGGCCGCTCGAATCCTCGGCGACAGTGGTCACCTCGGCTGCAGGGTCACGCGTAGTCACCGGTTCACGACAGCGCGACCGCGTTGACGAGCCCCACCGACAGCAGCGTGACCGCCACAGCCCACGCGGCACCGCTCATGTGAGGCTCGGCGACGAGTGCTGTGATCCTCCCCGGCAGCACACGGTTCATGATGAGCAACGCCGCCGCCTGCAACAGCACACCGACCAGGCCGTAGACGAGCGAGTCGGTGATCCCTTGCGCGAACCCGTCGGCACTGGTGGCGATCGCGGTCACCACGATGATGGCCAGTGCCAGATGGTTTGCGCCGAGCAGCAATGCGGCGTTGGGATTGCGGTCCACATACACCTGATGACGCAGATTTCCGGGGGTCAGGCCGTCGAGCACGGTGAATCCGAGCGCCAGAACACCCACGCCGATGATGAAGTAGATCAGCGTCCCGACCACCCCCTGCACAAGCAGGGACGGGTCGACCGTGCCGAGTTCGAGGTCGGCGGCCAGTAAGGTGACTCTCATATCGTCAAGGTTCCGATCTGCTGAGTTCGTTCGTCATTTCGCGCTCCCCGATCCACCGGAAGTGTTTCCTGCCGCCGGTGAACCGGGCGTGAAACCCGGCCCGAGGAAAACGAATCCGCCGCTGCTGTAGCGGCCGTCGAGATCCTCGACCCTGATGGTGCTGCCTCCCCCGGCCGCAGGGCCGACGGTGACGATGTCGTCGTTGTACCGGAGATACTCGTTGCCACCGTCCGCCTTCCGCGCCGCGGGATCAAGGTTCGCGACGATATCGGACACCGTGGTCCCCACCGGATCCGGCGAATTGTAGGTGTCGATATCCCCGGAACTGCCACGGTGCTCGTAGGTGTCGGCGATGTAATCGCGCACCTGACTGCCGCACCCCGCGGTCGCGAGCACAGCGACAACGAGCGTGAATCCGGCTGCCACCCTCCTCACGGCCGCCACCGGCTTTCGGTTTCGACAATCACACCCGAGTCGGCGTGGGGGTAGAGATGCCAGGTGCGCCAATACCATTCACCCGACTCGGCCGTGCCTGTGAGTACGGTGAGCGCGTCGCCGTCCCCCGGGAATCCCGCACACAACCAGCCTGGCCCCGACGACGCTGCGTCGCGGAGTTCCTCGGCTCGTCGGGCCAATTCGTCGCGCTGCAACGTGATTGCGCGGCTCCGGAAACGGTAGCTTCCGCGATCCTCGCGATCGGGCAGCAGACGACCCCCCGCGTCTACGGCATCGCATGAAACCTGTTCGGTGAGCATGTGTTCGCCCGATTCCGCAGTGACCACGTGCGATGCCCCTAGTACGCCGAGGGTGAGTGTGCCCGCGGCGGAATCGGTCAGCTGCTCGGACACCAACGGCGTGGGCGCGGGCGCATCGAGGACGAGTCCCAGCGCCGCGGCCGACACGTCACGCGGAGCGATTTCCAGCACGTGGTGACTCATTTGTCCGGTCCCGCGTGGATGACGGTCAGTTCACTGCGCGTGACCGTACGTCCCGTGGACACCTCCCACGACCCGTCGCGGGACCACCGCTCGAACGCGATCAGGCCGGTGCTGTCTGCGGTTGCATAATCGGCGTAGTCCATGGTGCCGCTCGGTGCCGTGCCGGTCGTTCCTTCCGCTGTGAATCGGGCGGTGCCCGCTTCGAGTTGACGGTGGACGCGGTCGTCGAGGACGACATCTCCTCCGGGTTCGAGGCCGGTGCCCTCACGTCGCATCCACAAGGTCATCTCGAGTTCGCCCTCGTCGTTCTCGACGGTGAGCCAGCGGCGACCGGTCGAACCGTCGAGCAGGTGCTCGTGCCAGCGATAGCCCTCCTCGTCGAGGGTCAGTGTGCCGCGCACCACGTGGTCGATACCCGCATACGTGATGATGTCGCCGACACCGATCGCGTAGGGATCCCACACTTCCGGATAGTCGGCGAGCGGATCCACCCGCGCGGCAGGTGCAGACGGCTTACGAGTGCGGATCACCACGACGACAACGGCCACGACGACAGCGACGATCAGCAGGACAAGCAGGACTTCGGTCATCGAGTACCCCAGGTCGACAGCAGTTCCGTGGCTCGACCCTACCGGCCGACGTGAGCCCCGACCCAGCCGTCCCGTCGTCGTGCGCTCGAGCACTTCGTCCCACTCATCGGACACAAATTCGCACACGCGTGTGCACAATCAATGGGTGAGTTCAACAGGCACCGTGACCGATCCCCACCGCAATACGCTGCGGAGCCCCCGATTCTGGCTCGCACCGCTCGTCGTCGTCACCGCAGTGATGTCCGCGCTCGGCTACTTCTACCTCGCGAGCATGGTCAATCCGTCGGAGAACCTGCGCGAATTCCCCATGGCGATCGTCAACCAGGACGTCGGGGACGTGATGCCCGGCGACGAAGAACCGCGGAACCTCGGGACCGAGATCACCGCGGCGATCCTGGACGGCCTGAATCCGGAAGAGATCGCCATGCAGGAGATGGGTATCTCCGCCGCCAACTCCGGCCTCGACAACGGGTCGTTGTACGGCGCGATCGTGATCCCCAGCGACTTCACCAAACGCACATCGATTCTCGCGCAGGGCAGTGTCGTACCCGGCGACATCGAAAGGCCCGTCATCACGGTCTACTCGAATCCCCGGACCGGGACGTTCTCGACCGGCATCGTCGGCATCATCGGCGACACCGCCATGACCCAGGTCAACGAAACGGTCGGGGAGCAACTCACCACGCAGGTCACGAACACCCTCGTCGAAACCGCACCCGACCTGCAGTTGTCGGGAGGAAGCCTCCTCACGCTCCAAGATCCGATCAACGTCCTGAACGTCGAACACAAACCGCTGCCCGACGGCACCGGCGCCGGCCTGTCCGCGTTCTACTTCACGTTGCTGCTGATCCTCGCGGGGTTCACCGGCGCCACGATCGTCAACACCCTCGTCGACACCGCTCTCGGGTTCATCCCCACCGAATACGGGCCGCTCTACATCAACAGAGAGACCACCCGGATGTCCCGCTTGACCGTGTTGTTCATCAAGTGGGGGATCATCGTCGTCCTGTCGCTGATCGTGTCCGCGCTGTATCTGTGGATCGGCACGGCACTCGGCATGCCGGTGCCGCGCGCCCTGCTGATGTGGGAGTACGGGGCGCTCGCGATCAGCGCGGTCGGCATCACCTCGGTGTCGGTGATGTCCGTGTTCGGATCCGCAGGCCTGCTCGTGAACCTGTTCATCTTCATCGTGCTCGGGTTGCCCTCGTCCGGCGGCACGGTCCCGATCGAAGCGATGCCCAAGCTGTTCGAGTGGCTGTCGACGTTCGAGCCGATGCATCAGATCTACATCGCGACCCGCGCGATCCTCTACTTCGACGGCCACGGCGCTGCAGGACTGACGCACGGAGTCGCGATGACGTTCGTCGGGCTCGGTGTCGGCGTGGCACTCGGGGCGATCGTGACGTGGCTGTACGACCGTCGCGGATTCCACCGCTCCACCGAACTGCTGGCGGGCGATACCACGTCTTCGACCGATAGAGCAGACTAGGTCGGTGCGTGCCGTCGTCGTTCCCCATCCCTCCGAGAGCGGGGGTGTACGCGGCGGCACCATCGCACTGGTCGACGACGCGGGCACTCCGGTGAGCGACACGCGAGACTGTCGCGATCTGGCCGCGACCGTCGCGGAAATCGAATCGACCCGCAGCCCGCGCTGGGTGTGGACTTCCACTGCCACCGTGTACCCCGGTCTGCTGCGCGCCGGTGTGCGGGTGCAGCGATGTCACGACCTCGCGACCACCGCTGCGATCCTGAATACGCGTGACGGCATCCCACCGGAACCCATGGAGGAACCGGCCGATGAACGGCCGGGGCTGTTCGACGCGGCACCCGCCACCGACATCGCCGCCGTGATCGAGCGATTCGTCGAGCAGCGACGCCGCACAGTCGTCGATCGTCGCCTCGATCTGCTGGTGGCAGCAGAATCCGCGGGCACGCTCACTGCCGCAGAAATGGGCGTCAGCGGGCTGCCTTTCTCCGCCGACGCGCACCGTGCACTGCTCGAACGCACCCTCGGTCGACGTCCACTCGGCTATGAACTTCCCTCGCGGATCGCCGAGGTGGTCGCGGAGATCCAGCTCGTGTTCGGTCGGGCTGTGAATCCGGCGTCGCACGTCGAGGTGCTCGACGCGTTCCGCCGCGAGGGCATCGAAATCGCGTCGACCCGCAAGTACGTGCTGCGTGAACTCGACCATCCCGCAGTGCCGTTGCTGCTGCGGCACCGCGACCTGTCGAAGCTGTACAGCACCAACGGGTGGAGTTGGCTCGACACCTGGGTACACGACAACCGCTTCCGCCCCGTCTACGTGCCGGGAGCTGTGGTCTCCGGACGGTGGGCAAGCCGCGGCGGCGGCGCCCTGCAGATCCCCAAAGCATTGCGGTCGAGCGTGATCGCCGACCCCGGGCATACCTTTGTCATCGCCGACGCCGGGCAGCTCGAACCCCGCATCCTCGCTGCCATGTCGGCAGATCCCCGCATGGTCGCAGCAGCAGGAAGCGATGACCTCTACGCCCCGGTGGCGGCCACCGCGTTCGGCGGCGACCGCGCGAAAGCGAAGGTCGCGGTGCTCGGTGTCCTGTACGGCGCAACCTCCGGAGATTCCCGTGCGCTGCTGACAGTGCTGCGCAAGAGCTTTCCCGATGCAGTGGAGTTCGTCGAACGCGCGGCCCGCGCCGGGGAACGCGGAGAGGTGGTGCAGTCATGGCTCGGGCGTGCCTGTCCCCCAGTAGAACCCGGATTTCACTCGCACGGGGATGTGCGCGCACGCGGACGATTCACCCGGAATTTCGTCGTCCAGGCCACGGCGGCAGAGTGGGCGCTGTGTGTGCTGGCAGAGGTTCGTCGCCGGCTCGCGGCGGCTCCGGACGGTCGCGACGGAGAACTCGTGTTCTTCCAGCACGACGAGGTGGTGGTACACACCCGGAACCCCGATGCCGCGGTCGCGCACATCGAAGCTTCGGTCGAGGCGGCGACTCGGTTGATGTTCGGCGACACCGAGGTTCGGTTTCCCATGTCGACGTCGGTCCGTGCCTGTTACGCCGACGAGTCGGACGACGAGGCCGCCGCCGGGGACGAGGATGTACGGGACGTCGTATAGGCCGCGTGCGTCCACAGGTGAGACACGGCGTAAGCGCGCCACGGCCGCCAGGTTTCGGCGCGCGCGGTTGCCTCACCGGCGGAGATACCTCCCAACGCTCGACGCAGCACGAGGTCGCCGGAGGGAAACGCGTCGCGGTCGCCGAGGGCCCTCAACGACAGGTAGTCGACCGTCCACGGTCCGATTCCCGGCAGCGCGAGTAGATCGGCACGAAATTCGGGACCCGAAACCGGGTCGAGTCCATTGGCAGCAGCGTTCGCCAGCGCATGCACCGTGCGTGAGCGCACCCCCGTGATACGCACCGTCGTCTTCAGTTCGTCGGGATCGATACCTGCGAGACGCTGCGCCGTCGGGAAACACCGCAGCCCGTCGGAAACGTTTTCGCCGTATGCTGCAACGAGCCTCGTCGCGAACGTCGCGCCGGCCGCGAGGCTCACTTGTTGCCCGACCACTGTCTGCACGGCAGTCGCGAACCAGTCGGTGCTGCCGAGCACGCGAAGGCCGGGCCGGGCTGCGATGAACGGTGCCAACAACGGATCTGCACCCAACGCCGCGTCGATCGCGGTCGATGCGGCGTCGAGGTCCAGCCAGGTGCGGATGCACTGTTCGAGCTCGGGCACATCGCGGTCGTCGGTAGCGTCGATCCACGCGGTGACATACGCGGCGTCCGGATCGTTCTCGAACGTCACCGACACGACCGCGGGCCCTCCACGACCCCGGACCGCACGGCTGTGGGTGCGGGTCTGAGCGTCGTGCCGTTCGTGTCCTGCGACGGTGTGACTCCGCAGTGCGTCGAGCATCGCCGACACGGCGAACGGCGGCACCAATGGCAGACGCAGAGTGGTCACGCCGCCGTCTCGAGACTCAGCAAGATCCGTTTCGCCTCGACGCCCCCGGCGTACTGCCCGATCCCGCCGTCGCTGCGCACCACCCGATGACAAGGAACAACCACGGGCAGAGGGTTTTTCGCGCAGGCCGTACCCACTGCACGCACAGCCCTCGGGCTTCCTGCCGCCGCCGCCACTTCGGCGTAGCTGGCGGTGTGCCCGTATGCGATGTCGGGGAGGTGCGTGATCACGTCGCGCCGGAACCCGGTGGCGAGCCGGAGGTCGAGCGGCAGATCGAACGATGCGCGTCTGCCCTCGAAGTACTCGTCGAGCTGCGTCGCCACGACGTCGAGTCGTCCCGGCGCTTCGAGGATGCGAGGGCTGATCCGCGCCGCGAGGTCTTCCAGCACGTCGTCCTGTCCGTCGGCGACATACGCGACCCGAACGAGTCCGGCCTCGGTCGCAGCGAGCAGCAGCGGACCGACCGCCGAATCGACGATCCGGTAGGCAACGTCGAGGAGACCGGCGACTTCGGCATCGATCGTGAGTTGTCGATGCAGCCACGCAAGATCGGACTTCGCGACCGGTGGCGTCGGAAAGGTCATGACACGCTCCCTGTCTCAGTGCTGTAGTGACGACGCAATGCTGCGCGGCCGTCGGATGCGGCACGACGTGCAGCTTCTGCGGTGTTGCCCAGCAGTTCACCGATTTCCGCGTACCGCAGTCCGCCGATGTAGTGGTAGACCAGCGCGGCGCGCTGGGTGAACGGCAGGGCCGCAACCTCGCCCCACAGTTCGTCGTCGCCGGTGCCGGGAAGGTCGGTGGTCGATGCCCGCTCGGGTAGCACCTCGGTAGGTATCGGTGTCCGCCCGTGGACGCGGTGGACATCGATGGCCTTGCGGTGCGCGATGGTCACGAGCCACGCCTCGAGGTTGGCGCCCGGCTTCAGATCCGGGTACGCACGCAGTGCCGCGAGGAACGTCTCCGACCATGCGTCGTCGGCGTCGGCGGCGCTGAGCATAGCGCGACACACTCGCAGCACCGTCGCACCGTGCTCGGCCACGACCCGTTCGAACGGTGGCAGATGTGCCTCAGGCCGGCGTGGGGGCATGGGCTATCCGCTTCTCCTGCTCGAGGAGGAACAGTTTGCGTTCCACTCCCCCGGCGTACCCGGTGAGCTTGCCGCTGCTGCCGATGACGCGATGGCACGGAACAACGATGCTCAGCGGATTCCGTGCGTTGGCCGCGGCGACGGCGCGGACCGCGGTGGGCCGGCCGATCGCGGCCGCCACTTCCCCGTAGGTCGAGGTGGTGCCGAATTCGATGGCCAGGAGCGCTGCCCACACTGTGCGCTGGAACTCGGTACCCGCAGGCGCCAGCGGGATCGTGAAAGCCGTGCGTGTGCCGTCGAAGTATTCGCGGAGCTGGCCGGTGGCGTCCTCGAACCCGGCAGCGCTCTGCGGTCCGAAGCTGTTGCGATCCGGAGCAGGGTGGTGATCAGGCATGTAGAGGCCCGACAGCACGCCGTCGGTGTTCACGAGGGTCAGCTCGCCGATCGGCGAGTCGATCACGGTGTGGGTACGTGATGCAGTCACGGCTTCGATCCTTCCATCCGGTGCGGGGTCTACATGGGGTAGACGCACAGGGTGGTGAAAACGTGAGGTGGCTCGTTCCTGCACTATGAGCGGATGATCTCGCTGCCCGCATTGCCCCTCGTCGGACCGGCCGCCGGGATGGCTCGCGCTCTCGTCGACCGCACCGCCGACACCGTCCTGTTCGCCGTATCGGTCCCCGGGCGGGTCGAAGCCCTGCTCGACACCGCCGAAACACTCGTGGCACGAGTGGACGGCGTCGTCACCGACGCTGCCGCGGCCGTCTCCCGCGCTGCCGCGGTGATCGAGTCGACGACACAGGTCGTCGAGGAAGCCGCGGCTACCGCTGCCCACGCCAAGCAGGTCATCGAGTCGGCGGGTGCCAGCACCGACGTCGCGGGGGAACTGCTCGATACCTACGCGCCGCTCGCGAAGCAGGCGGCACCACTGGCGTCGCAATTCCTCGACGAGTTGTCGCCCGACGAAGTGCGCGCGGCGATTCTGATGCTCGATCAGTTCCCGGAACTCTCCCAGCGAATGGTCGGCCTGATGCCGGTCCTCGCGACCCTTGAGACCGTCGGACCGGAACTTCACGAACTGCTCGAGGTCGCCAAGGACGTGCGTCAGGCCATCACCGGAATGCCCGGCTTCAATTTCCTGTTCCGCCGCGGCGAAGACAAGGCCCAGGACGACTGACGCCCTCATCGACCGAACGTCACCTTCATGCCGTTGAACTGCATGAAGGTGACGTTCGGTCACAACCGCAGGGGCCGTCAGGCCTCGTACATGCTCGCTCCCGCGCGGCTGAGCACCAGCCTCGGCAGCACCGCCCGCGACGACAACTTGAGCAGCGCGTCGACCAGTTCGACGACGTCGTTCACCTCGAGCATCGTCTCTGCGGGGATCTTCTCCTTGATCCAATCCGACATGTCGGTGTCGACGTACGCCGGTGCGATCGCCGACGCGGCGACACCGTTGCCGGACTCTTCGAGATTGAGGGTCTCCACCAGGGAGATCAGCGCCGCCTTCGTCGCTCCGTACGCCGCGAGACCGGCCTCGGCATACACGCCGGTGATGGAGGACAAGGCCACCACTTTCGCGCCTCGGGCAGGGTCTGCTGCCGCGGCGGCCCGCAGCAGCGGCAGCGATGCCTGGAGTAGCGCGAACGGTGCGGCGAGGTTCACCGCGAGTGTCTTGTCGAAGCGCCGTGCCGGAAATTCTGCGATCGCGCCCGCGGTGCCGACACCGGCGTTGAGGATCAGTGCCCGCATCGTGCCGAACGATTCCTCGTGCGCACCGACCACTCGTGCCGCCACTTCGGGATCGGCGAGATCGGCGGCGACCGCGCGCACTTCGGGCGCACCCGCCTCGCGCAGTCGGCCTGCGGCCTTCTCGAGCCGCTCCTCGTCGCGCGCCGAGATCGTGAGGGCGTAGCCCTGCTCTGCGAGCCTCACCGCGACGCCGAACCCGATACCGCGTGACGCCCCGGTCACCAGTGCACTCGCCGTCACGAGGCTGCTCCCTTCATTGCGTCGAGACCGGCTGCGACGAGGGCGGGAACTGCTTCGCCTGCCTTGTCGAACCCGTCTCCTACGGTCGCGCCGACACGCCACCGGTGGTTGATGCCTTCGGCGATCACGGCGAGCTTGAAGTACGCGAGCCCCATGTAGAAGTCCCAGTGCGCGATGTCACGACCCGACGCCACCGCGTATCGCTGGACCAGATCGTCATCGGCGGGCAGGCGCGGACTCGTCCACGCGGCAGGGAATCCGAGCACATCGTCGAGTGCCGGATGCCGATACACGCACATCAGCGCGAGGTCGGTGAGCGGGTCGCCGAGCGTCGACAGTTCCCAGTCCACCACTGCCGCAATCTTTCCGACGTCGTTCCGGTCGAGGATGGTGTTGTCGATGCGGTAGTCGCCGTGCACGATCGACGGCGCGGGCGACTCGGGTATCGAATCGGCGAGTGACGCATGCAGACGTTCGATGTCCGGAAGTTCACGGGTCTTGACCCTGCCCCACTGGCTCGCCCACAGCTTCACCTGCCGTGTGACGTACCCGTCGGGGCGGCCGAGTTCACCCAGCCCGACGGCACTGAAGTCGACATTGTGCAAAGCTGCGATGACGCGGACGAGTTCGTCGGTACAACGGGCGATCTCGTCGTCGGTCATGGTGTCGAGGTCGTCCTTGCTGCGGATGACACGTCCGTCGACATGCTCGACGACGGTGAACGGTGCGCCCATCACTGCATCGTCCTCGCACAACGCGATCGTCCGCGCTACCGGCACTCCGCTGTCCTGCAGCGCGGACGTGATGCGGAATTCACGGGCCACGTCGTGTGCGGACGGGGTCAGGCCGGCGGTGGGAGGACGGCGGAGTACCCACTTCGATGTGTCGTCGAAGATGCCGTAGGTGAGGTTGGATTTGCCGCCTGCGATGAGTTCCGCACGCAGTTCACCGTCGACAGCGACACCGGATTCCGACAGGAATCGTTGGAGCGCGGGAAGATCGAGTCCTTCGTGGTGCACCGTGGTCATGACGTGGTCGCCTTTGCAGCAGCAGCCTTGCGAGCGGCGCCGACGGTGCGCTTGGCGATTGCCCAGCGGTGCACCTCGGAGGGTCCGTCGTACACCCGGAAGGGTCGGACTTCACGCGAGAGACGGGCGAGCGGAAGATCTTCCGATACGCCGAGACCGCCGCACATCTGCACCGAGCGATCGACGATCCGGAAGATCGCCTCGGCCGCGAAGGTCTTGGCGATGGAGGTGGCGTTGGCGGCGTGCGAGCCCTGGTCGAGCTCCCAGCATGCCTGCGTGAGCAAAGCACGGGTGGCGGCGATGTCGATCTCGTTGTCGGCAACCATCTTCTGGATCATGCCGAGGTCACCGAGCTTCGAGCCGAAGCCTTCGCGCTCGGAGACGTATCCGACAGCGACGTCGTGACCGCGGCGGGCAGCGCCGAGCCAGCGCATCACGTGGGTCATGCGCGCCGGGCCCAGCCGGACCTGTGCGTAGGCGAAGCCCTGGTCGACTTCACCGAGCACGGCGGAGTCGGGGACGAACAGATCCTCGAACGTCACCTCGCAGTGGCCGCCGAGCATGGACTTGTCGAGGGTGCCGATGTGCCTGCCGACCGTCAGACCCGAGGTGTCCGCCGGGGCCAGGAACATGGTGGCGCCGCCGCGTTGGCCGGGCTCACCGGACGTGCGCGCCATGATGATGAAGAAGCCGGCACCATCAGCACCGGTGATGAAGTGCTTGCGGCCGTTGATCTTCCATCCACCCGAGACCTTCTCGGCGCGGGTGTTGAGCGCGTTGGGGTCGGCGCCTGCGCCGGGGGCGGGTTCGGTCATCGCGAACGCGGATCGGACATCGCCCGCCGCGAGCGGGGCGAGGAACTGCTGCTTTTGTTCGTCGCTCGCGATGTGCGCAAGCATGTGCACGTTGCCCTCGTCGGGCGCGGCGATGTTCAGCGCGGTGGGTCCGAACAGCGAGTAGCCCGCGGCTTCGAAGACGGGTGCGCGGTCGGACATGCCGAGACCGTGCCCGCCGTACTCGATGGGGGCGTGGGGTGCAAAGACCCCCGCATCCTTGGCGGCCTTCTGCAGGTCCGAACGGACGGCATCGCCGCCCGCAGCGGTGATGTCACCACCGTTGGCGTCCTCGATGGGCAACACGTGGTCGCGGATGAATGCTTCGGTCTTCGCGACCAGGCCGGTTACCTGATCCGAATACGACAGATCGACTGCCATGATCACTCCCTCTCCACACCGACCGATCGATCGCTCGGTTTTGGATACGGTGACATACACGCGCCGTCCGGTCAAGACGAGACGACGCTCAGCTCGCCCCTACAGCACTGCGGGCAATTGCGAGATTCCGCTGGACGAGCTCATCCGGGGTGAGCGCGCCGTCCGGGCGATACCAATCGGCCACCCCGATGCACATCGTCGCCACCGCGCGTCCCGCATCCCTGGGAAACGGCGTCGTGAACTCGCCCGACTCGACCCCTGCCTCGATGATCTCGTCGATCATGCGCTGCTGCTCGTCGCGCAACGCGACGTATGCCTCGCGACTCCCGGCCTCCATGCTGCGCATCTCGGTGGAAGCGACGAATGCCTGGTCGCGGCGGAACATGTGGAACCGCAGCAGCGACTCGACCACCGCGTCGAACCGCTCGGACGGGGTCGGTCCGGCCTCCGCGAGGGCACGCCGACTGCGGTCGAGCAACTCGTTCATCACGGCCGTCGTCAGCGACACCAGGAGCGCCTGCTTCGACGGGTAGTGGTGATAGAGACCGGGGACGGAGAGTTCCGCGCGCGCGGCGATCTCCCGGATGGAGGTGCCGTCGTAGCCTCGCTCGGCAAACGCTTCGAGTGCGGCAGCCAGAGGTTTCGGTAGCGACACCGGGCCGTAGTGTCGCCACGACCCGGTGTCGCCGGAGACCTGATCCTCACGCGTGTCCATGGACATCACGGTAAAGGACGGCCACCCCGTACAGACTCAGTAGTCGTCGTCGCCGTAGACGATGACCCCGCGCAGGTTCTTGCCTGCGAGCATGTCGGCGTAGCCCTCGTTGATGTCTTCGAGCTTGTAGGTCTTGGTGACGAGACCATCGAGTTCGAGTTGATTGTTGCGGTACAACTCGAGCAGCTTCGGGATCTGCGAACGCGGCCCGACACCGCCGAAGATCGCGCCCTGCACCCGCTTCTGCAGCAGCGTGAGCTCGAACAGACTCATGGTGACCTCGGTATCCCGCGCGTCACCCATACCCACGACCACGACTTGACCACCCTTCGCGGTCACCGCGAGCGCAGGCGCGATCATGTCGCCGTGGATCTCACCGACGGTGATGATGGTGACGTCTGCCATTGCGCCCCAGGTGATCTCACCGATCACCGGAGCGGCCTCCTCGAGCGACGCGAAGGTGTGCGTCGCACCGAATTCCTTGGCCTTGTCCCGCTTGAATTCGACGGGATCGATCGCGATCACGAAGCGCGCACCGGCGTGGGCCGCACCCTGCACAGAGTTGATACCGACGCCACCGACGCCGATTACGACCACTGCGTCACCGACCTTGGTCCCGCCGATCGCCGTCGCCGATCCCCAACCGGTCGCGACACCACAACCGAGAAGCGCCGCCTTCTCGAGCGGGATATCCTTCTCGATCTTGATGACCGACGCCTCGTTGACCGTGACGTACGGGGCGAAAGTACCGAGCAGGCACATCTGGATGACCGGCTCGCCGTCCAGCGTCACCCGGTTGGTCTTGTCGGAGATCGCTTTTCCGGTGAGGAGTCCGGCGCCCTCGTCACAGATGTTCTGCAACCCCTTCGCGCACGAGCGACACCGTCCGCACGCCGGGATGAACGCGAGGACGACGTGGTCCCCCTCCGCCACGGAAGTGACGCCCGGACCGACCTTGGTGACGACGCCCGCACCCTCGTGACCACCGAGCGCGGGGAACGACGGGAGCGGTGACGCTCCGGTACGCAGATGTTCATCGGAGTGGCACAACCCGGACGCCGCAAGCTTGACCTGCACCTCACCCGCCACCGGGTCGCCGAGATCGATCTCCTCGATCTCCCATTTCTGGTTCACGCCCTTGATCACTGCCGCTTTGACCTTCACCGAAGCCTCCTATGCGATGGGAACCACGCGATCTACCGCAGAGTGAAACAGGTTTTCCGGCATTTCGGGAGAGAACTTCGGACGCGCCTCTTCCCGCACCGAAAAGTAATAGCTACCCTACGTAACAGAAACAAGTGTCGAAGGGATCTACTCACCATGATCGAGGTCCGCCACAGCGCCGTCGCGAATGTTCCTGTCGACGTCGCGTTCGACTACGTCGACGACCATCGCACCGTCCCCGAGTGGATGTTCGGCGTCGTCCGATTCGAACCGGTCGGAGCACAGATCCAGGGCCTCGGCGCGAGGTTCGACGCCACCATGCGAGTCGGCCCGAAGAACCTCGATTCCCGCGTCGAGATCGTCGAATGGGAACACAGCAAGGTGATCGTGTTGTCGTCGGTCTCGGGTTTCCGGACGTCATCATCGTGGAAGTTCACCGAACTCGACGGCAGGCAAGCCCGCCTGGACGTCATCTTCGGCTACGAACTTCCCGGAGGCCTCGCCGGCCGCGCCCTCGGCAAACTCATCGAGCCGATCGTGGGCACGGCCGTACGACAGACCGAGCAGGCGCTGCGCACCCGCCTCACGCAACTCGCCTGACAGGTTCACACCCCCGCGGTGAACCGTCCGCTCTGCTCCCCTGACAACAGACCCGGCGGAAGAGTCCGGCCCGCCAGGACCAGCAGGAGATGCTGAGCCGATCCGGTGACCGTAGAGCCCGTGCCGAACGACCAGTCATGATCGTCGGCCTCCAATCGGACACCGGTCAGATCGGCGCCGAAGAACTCGATGGCCTTGGGATTCAACGATCCGATCATCATCTCGATGCGCTCGCTCGGCACCGTTCGGTCGATGCCGAGCGCGACGGTCATGTCGAGGCCATGAATCACTTCGTGGAACAGTGTCGCCTCCGGCCCATCTCCCGGCGGATGCCACGGATGCTCGATGTTCCTCCGCAGACTGTCGAGTAGCTCTGCGTCCGACAATGCACGAGTGTCGGCACGGGCACACGCGTCGGACGCGCGGTTGATGTCACCTCGCGCCTTCACCATTGCGAGAACAAGCTTCGGAATGCTGTACCTGAACGCTGTGGTGGTGTGCGCGAGCACTTCTCGAATCCGCCACCCTTCACACAGCGACGCGGTGGCCCACTGCTGCTCGTCGAGTCGGTCGAGTACCTCGAGGAGGTCTCGCCGCTCCCCGGCAACATACGGATGTGCAGACTTCGGCATCGGCCGGTCCCTTCACTCGGAGTTTCTGCCAGTGCAGACCAGCCCGAGGTGAGGAACTCATCGCGCGATCAGAAATTGCCTCGCGCAGCCTGCTCCCGCTCGATCGCCTCGAACAGCGCCTTGAAGTTCCCCTTGCCGAATCCCAGCGACCCGTGGCGTTCGATGAGTTCGAAGAACACTGTCGGGCGGTCGCCGATCGGCTTCGTGAAGATCTGGAGCAGATATCCGTCCTCGTCCCGATCGACGAGGATCCCGCGCTTCTCGAGTTCCTCGATCGGGACCCGCACCTCACCGATCCGGGCGCGCAGCTCGGGGTCCTGGTAGTACGCGTCGGGGGTCGCGAGGAATTCGACACCTTCGGCCCGCAACCAATCCACTGTGGCGAGGATGTCGTTTGTGGCGAGCGCGAGATGCTGCGCACCCGGACCCTGATAGAAGTCGAGATACTCGTCGATCTGCGAACGCTTCTTGGCGATCGCCGGCTCGTTGAGCGGGAACTTGACGCGGTGGTTGCCGTTGCACACGACCTTGCTCATGAGAGCCGAATAATCGGTGGCGATGTCGTCCCCGACGAACTCGGCCATGTTCGTGAATCCCATGACCCGGTTGTAGAAACCGACCCACTCGTCCATCCGACCCAACTCGACATTGCCGACCACGTGATCGAGTGCCTGGAACAGCCGCTTCGGGGCGCCGTCACGCTTGCGGAAAGTGGAGGTGCGCTCGACGTACCCGGGCAGGTACGGCCCGTTGTAGCGCGACCGGTCGACGAGGGTGTGGCGGGTATCGCCGTACGTCGCGATCGCCGCGGTACGCACGGTGCCGTGCTCGTCGGCGATGTCTCGGGGCTCTTCGATGATCGTCGCGCCCTGCAGGCGGGCATGTTCGATGCACTTGTCGACATCAGGCACCTGCAGTGCGATGTCGACGACACCGTCGCCGTGGCGTCGATGATGCTCGATCAGCGCACTGTCCGGGTCGACCGCACCCTTGACCACGAATCGCACAGCACCGCTGCGCAATACGTATGCGTGATGGTCACGGTTTCCGGTGTTCGGACCGGAATAGGCGACGAGTTCCATTCCGTAGACGGACTGGAAGTAGTGCGCGGTCTGGGTGGCATTACCGACCACCCACACCACCGCATCCCAGCCACTCACGGGGAACGGGTCACTGTCACTGTCGTATTCGACGAGCCCGACGAGTCGATGCAGTTCGTCGGCGTCGAGGTGGGCGAGCTTCTCGCTGTCGGTGAGGGTGTATTCGAGCGTCATGTCGTGAACCTCCTGCCGCCGTCTGCGGCACCGGTCGATGTGTCGTGTATCACCAGGAGAAACCCATCGAACGGGGTCGCGCAACGTCCCCTTTCCCAACTGGTCGCGTTGGCTCGAATCCACAGGAGAGTGGCCATCCAGCTATACAATCGGCATAGAATTTGCGGCTCGATGGGAAGGACCCGCCATGCGCGAGCCCGTACAACTGGACGAGTTGGATTTTGCGCTACTCGACGCGCTGCACGCCGATCCGAAGATCGGTGCACTCGAATTGTCACGCCGCCTGACGGTCGCGCGCGCGACGGTCTCCGCGCGCCTCAAACGACTGGAGGGCACCGGCGTCATCGCCGGCTACGAACCCCGAATCAACCTGGCTGCAGCAGGCTTCGAAGTTCAGGCCTTCGTGACGATGGAGATCGTTCAGGGCGCACTCGAAGCGGTCACCGAAGTACTGGAGGCGATTCCCGGAGTGCTCGAGGCATTCGCCACGACAGGCGCGGGCGACATCCTGTGTCGCATCGGCGCCGATTCACACATCGGGCTACAGCAGACTCTCATCGAATTGAACAGGTCGTCGATCGTCGCCCGGTCGACCAGCGTGATGGTGCTGTCCGAAGTGGTGCATTACCGCGCGATGCCGCTGCTGCGAACGCTCGAGCCCGAACGATCGGCGAAGGCACCGGCGTACCGCCGTTGACCTGATCCACCAGCACGAATCGATACAACTGTGCGGATTGCACAGAAAATTCGACCGAGACGGCTCCGAACCTTCGCTCCGTGCACAGTTGCAGTTGCCTGAACCGCACCCGCGCCGAGATGACGTAGGGCGCAGATCGGGGAACTTCGGGGACAGTATGGTTAGGTATGGGAAATTCCCCATAGCTGCCTATACTCCTCCATATGGATCTGGAACTGAACCCCTTCAAGCCCGGATCAGGGTTGCGTCCTCCCGCGCTGGAAGGCCGGGACGAGCAGATCGACGCATTCGACCTGCTCGTCGCTCGAAGCAAGCGACGCAACTACGACCGGGGCATGGTCCTGTCCGGCCTACGTGGAGTCGGTAAGACGACCTTGCTGAACACTCTCGCCGAACACGCCGACCGGCAGGGATGGCTGACCATCGGTATCGAAGCACGACCCAACGCTGCCGGCACCGCCGCCGTGCGTGCAAAATTGGGCCAGGAACTGACTGTCGGCCTGCGCCGGTACAGCCGCAAGCACAAGATCCAGAAGCTCATCGACCCCTTGATCGAGCTGGCCCGCGGATTCTCCCTCGAGTTCGGTCTCGGACCGGCCACCGTCAACGTCGGCACCTCTCAACCCGCCGCTTCGAGTGGTGACATCGACCTCGACATCGAGGAACTCGTCGAAGCGATCACCACCGCACTCAAACCGCGGGGCAGCGCCTTCGGCCTGTTCATCGACGAAATGCAGGACCTCGACACCGACCTTCTCTCGGCGCTCCTGACCGTCCAACACCGGGCTGGCCAACGCGAATGGCCGTTCTTCCTCATCGGCGCCGGTCTTCCCAACCTGCCTGCCATCCTGGCCGACAACCGCTCCTACGCCGAACGCCAGTTCCTCTACAGCACAGTCGGCCCGCTCGACAAAGACGCCGCCGCCGACGCGCTGAGGATCCCGGTCCGCCACCACGGAGGTGACTTCACCGACGACGCGCTCGAAGTGCTCGTCACCGCCAGTGGCGGCTACCCGTACTTCCTGCAGGAGTACGGCAAGGCCATCTGGAACCTCGCACCGGAGGCACCTTTCCAAACAGAAGACGCAGAACTTGCCGTCGAGGTCGGGCGAAGCCACCTCGATGAAGGTTTCTTCCCCTCCCGGTGGAATCGGGCGACGGAGAGGGAGCGCCGCTACCTGACGGCCCTCGCCGCCACCGGCGAAGATGCACCTAGGTCGGGCAAAGTGGCCGAACTGATGGGAGCGACTGTCAGCGGTGTCAGCGACGTCCGCGAGACCGCGATCAAGAAGGGCCTAGTTTGGGCGCCCGAGCACGGACGGATCGCGTTCACCGTGCCCGGCATGGCGGATTTCATCCGGCGCCAACCCGCCGCCTGATACGCGAGAAGGGCCTCACCCCAAGGAAATCTCCGGGGTGACGCCATTCTCCTATTCGAACCGTCTCCGCCCATCGTCGGTGCTCCGACACCTGCTCGGAGTCAGCGGTCGGCGGCGGCGTCAGCGACCGTCTCGAAGCCCGGTACCGCGAGCACCGCCAGCAGCGCGACGGCGAGCGTGACGGCGAGCCGGCCCTGCACCGAGGTTCGGCATACCCCGCATTCGGCCGCACCTCGAGGAACGGGGTGCCCCGCAACGCGGTGCTCGCGTCGGTCGCGTTCGGATTCGTCACCGTCGGACTGAACTACGCCTACCCGGAGAAGGTTCTCCCACTGCTGCTCAATGCGGTCGGTTCCACCATTCTGGTGCTGTGGACGTTCGTTGCGGTGTCGCACATGGTGTTGCGACGTCGCGCCCGACGAAACGGAACCGAAGATACTCTGCCACTGAAGATGTGGGGATTTCCGTACCTGTCGTACGCGACACTCGGCCTGCTCGCCGGCATCGTGGTGCTGGCGCTGTTCGACAGCGCCGCCCGCACTCAGCTGCTCGCGACCGGCGCCCTCACGGCTGCCATTGCCGGTGCTTGCACGGTTCTCCACCGTCGCCGTACGAAGCGATGAGTCTCCGGTAGCCGACGGGCCCACTCTGAAGACACATTCGACAAGCAGAAGGGCTTCGGTGCACCTGGGCTCGCCCGGCATGACTGCGGGCGAGCCCAGGGCAACGGGCAAGTGGAGCGGAGCGTTTCGGCTCGGGTCAGATACCGAAGGGCGCTGCGTAGCGAACAGTGCCGCTGGGCAGCGGTTCGGAGCTGAGGCTCAGTGCCATCAACGCCTCGTCCGGGACATCGATACTGAGCCGGATGCCGTACTCGGAAGCGCGGGTGAAGCCGAAACGCGGGTAGTAGTTCGGATGCCCGAGAACGATCACGAAGTTCTCACCCGCCTGCTCCGCGGCCTCGAGAACAGCACGGATCGCAGCGGAACCCGCCCCGGTGTTCTGATGTTCGGGCAGGACCGCGCACGGCCCCAGGCACAGGGCCGGAGTGTCGTCGACGTGACAGCGAGTCAGCAGCGCGTACCCGACAGGCTTGCCGTCGGGTCCCGCACTGAAGATGGACAGGCCGCCTATCCATGCCGGATCGGCGCGTAGGGCGTCGACAAGGCCGGCCTCCTCTGCGGTATCGAATGCTGCGAGGTTGATCTCGCGGATTGCAGGGATCTCGGCGTCGGTCTCGGCGCGGGAAATCCAGTCGGTATGAGTGCTCAAAGCGTTCATCTCCGTTCGAGATAGTAAGTGGCACAGCGATAGCGTCACGGTCGGGGTTATCGCTGGCGGTCGCGGAATCGATAGGTCGCGCGTAGGTCGCGCGTGATCTGCTTCTGGGTTTTGTTTCTCTTGCTCGACGCACGAGCGTCGTTGCCGCGAGAGGCGGCCCACTCGCTTTCGCGTAACAGCTTGCGGTATCGATCGAGTCGGCCTACATCCAACCTGCCGTCGACTATGGCTTCCTGAACCGCGCAGCCTGGTTCACTGCGATGTTGGCAGTCACGGAAAGCGCAGTCGTGTGCGTAGGCCTCGATCTCGGAGAACGCCCGCTCGACCCCGTCTGCGGCATCCTGCAGCCCGATACCTCGCAGACCCGGGGTATCGATGAGCACTCCGCCGCCCGGCAACGGCAGCAACTCGCGGTGCACGGTGGTGTGCCGGCCCTTGCCGTCGCCGGCCCGCACTTCGCTGGTGTCCATCTGCTGACTTCCGAGCAGCGCGTTGGCGAGTGTGGATTTCCCTGCTCCTGATGGGCCGAGGAGGACAGTGGTCCCGGTCAGCATCTCCGACAGGACGTCCAGGCCCGCACCTGTGGTGGAACTGGTGGAGACGATGTCCACGCCGGGAGCCAAGGCAGTGATGACGTCCTGCGCTGTTCCCTGATCGTCGGCGACATCGGCTTTCGTGAGTACGATGACGGGCTTTGCTCCGCTGTCCCAGGCCAGCGCGAGGAGGCGTTCGATCCGGCCCGCGTTGAGCGGTGCCGCGAGCGATACCGCGATGACGACGGAATCGACATTCGCCGCCAGAACCTGCTGGTGGGACGTGCGATCCGATGATGCCCTGGTGATTGCGCTGCGCCGGGGCAGCAGTGCCACCAGTTCCGGTTCCGGACCTGGGCGCAGCGCTGCCCAGTCGCCCGTGCACACGGACAGGACGGGGTCGAGGGAGGCGACCGCCACGCTGGCAGCGCGGACAGGACCCGATTCGGTGAATGTGTCACAGCGGCCACGGTCGACCCGCACGACGCGAGCCGGAACCAGACCAGCGGCCGCATATTCTGCGAATAGCGCTTCGAACGAGTCGTCCCAGCCGAGTGCGGACAGCGGAGACGGGGAAGGTCGAGATGAATACATGGTGAGACCCTTGGGTGAGGGGCCCCGCTCGAGCACCGAAACCATCGAGGCTACGAACCGATACGGTTCGCGCCGCTGTCGACGATGGGAATCGATCAGACCGGAGCCCAGGAAGTAAGGATGATCCGGGCGCTGCACAGCGCAGCGGTCTTCACCGCAATCATCAACTCACCTCCCGATCTCTACGTCGAACTCGGACGCACGACCTTAACACTCGACGATTGCGTCCCACCAGTCATTTATCGGCTCCCTCGGCCGTCATCCGCGGTAGGGACCGCCGGAGGACGTCAGAATCCGGTAGCCGAGTTCGTGTAGACGACGGTGCTCCGGCCAATGATCGCGGGCCCATACAGGTTCGGTGTGCGCGGCCGTGATGGCTGCGACCGTGGAGGCGTGTAGGTCGAACTCGAGGTCGCGGCGCAGCTCGGAAAGGTCCTCGCCGTCTGTCGCGGCGGTCATTTCCGAGACGCGGTCACGGATCCGCGCATCCGCGAATGTGAGGTGCCTGCGATGCGCGCGCGGCAGCACACACCACATGACAGCCACGGCCACAGTCACCCCGACCACCGTTTCGAGGAATCGGTCCTGCGCAACCGTCGCCAGATCGCCCGGCGCTCCGAGTACACCGAGGATCACCGCGAGCGGGGTGATGAACACCATCGCCAGTCCGTAGTTGCGCACCAGGAAGTTCTCCGTCCCGGCCATCGCCAAGGCCAGAACGGCCACGAGCGCAGCACCGTGCAGATCGAACCACACCAGTCCGGCGAGTAATGAGAGACCGAGCACCGTGCCCACGAACCGGTGAACTGCCCGGTACGTACCGAGGATCCGGTCCGGTCCCTGGTGCAGGATCATCGCAGCCGTGATGACCGCCCAATCCGACCTGCCGACGCCCAGCGCAACGGCGATTGCCCCTGCCGCCGGACAAGCGACAAGCAGCCGCAGCACGATGGTCGTCGACCGTGCTCGAAAGTGCGCGGCACGAGCGAGCCGGTAACGCACCGAGGGTCTGCGCAGCGGAATCTGCGGCCTGAGGTGGTCCGCAGGGGTTGCTTCATCGTGGTGCCCCGTGTGGAGAACTGCGGTACAGCGCAGGTGGGCGGCATACAACGTTTGCGTCAGCGGATGGTCCGGGAAGCTCTCCGGATCGGTGTTTCCCGCCGACCCGGCGAGCCCCGCATCGTGCAGGCATTGCCATGCGGCGTGCAGATCATGCACGGCGGTGCGGCGACGCATCGCCGAGTTCTCCGCCATCACGGCGTCGACTGCGGCAACCGCCGCAGCGACCGCGATACGTTCCGGAGTGCGCGGCCGGACCATCACGCCGGACATCCCGACTACGAGCGCCGTGCCCGCGCCGATCGCAGTCCACGTTGCGACCGACGCGACGGACACACCCGAGGCAGGCAGAAAGGAGGCGATTTCCAGGGTGAACAGCAACAGGAACGCTCCGGGTGCGCCGAGACGCAGCGCATCGACGACGAATGCGCACACCGCAACGACGACCGTCATCGCGAGTGCCACTGCCATCGTGCACCACGCGGATCCACCCGCGCTCACGACCCGATGGACTTCCGATCCGATGGCGGCGCCGACGCCTGCCAACGCAACGAGAGCGAGCCCGACGATCATGATGACTCGCCACCGTTTCCGGTAGGGCCGGCCTTCGCCGTAGACGACGGCAAAGGCGCCGAGGGTGGCGACTGCCGCAACCGAACCGAATCCCATCGCGACACCGATGAACCCGGGTAATGCAACAGTCAGGGCGGCACGTGCGGCACCGGGCCATCGGCGCCCGTGGGGCGGCACTGCCAGCATCGCCGTCCGCAGCGAGCCCGGGGCGGGGATGGGGAGATCAGTGGCCAGCGTCTGCTGACCATCTGCTCCGTTCTCCACAATTATTCAGACTAGGAAGTGGGCGAGGCCATCCCCGAATCCGTGAATGCCGATGAGGCGCATCTCACGGCGTCTGCTCCGGAGTTCATGGTCAGGCGGAGGCTGTCGCCGAGCGCCCCTGCAGGGTGGACTCGACCAGGTTGCTCTTTGCGAGCGTCGCCTGCACGAGTCGCGAGTGCTGCTCGAAACCACCGACTGGGGCATCGACGCCGTCGCGTCCGTGTGCGGCTTCGGGAGCACTGTGACGTTCCGGCAGAACTTCGCGTCGGCCTTCGGAACCACACCCAGCTCCTACCGACGCCAGTTCTCCGGCTGAAACGCCGCCGATCCGGTTGAATCAGATTTCGTGACGGTCGGATCCGGGAACGCGAAGCGGCACGTACTGCGCACTGCCTACGGCAGTACTTACGCCGAGGCATTTCTCGTCATCGCCATCATCACGATTCTCGTCACCCGCCTCTACCTGGAACTGACCGGGTACCCGCAAGTGGGCGGCGAGACACTGCACATCGCGCACGCGCTCTACGGCGGGGCCGCAATGATGACGGCACTCCTGATCGGCTGGCTCTTCCTCGGTTTCGGGCCACGGCTGCTCGCAATTGTCGTCGGCGGCATCGGCTTCGGCCTGTTTCTCGACGAGATCGGCAAGTTCGTCACGAAAGACAACGACTATTTCTACGGTCCGTCCGCAGAAATCATGTACGTACTCATCGTCGTCGTGCTCGTGGCGAACCGACTGGTTCGGATCACCCGCGCGCCGACTGCGCAGGAATACCTCGCCAACGCTGCTGCCATCGCCGCCGACGGACTCGCCGGTGGCATCCCACCGCACCGACGCGAGGCCGCGGCACTCATGCTCGAGCAAGCACAAATGCTCGGTGCCGACATACACACGATCGAGGGAGTACGCGCGGTACTCGACGCAGCAGAACACCGCGATGATCGTCTCGGAGCAGGTCAGCGGTTGGCGGCCCGCCTGATCGCGAAGCTGTTCAGTAGCCCACGCTGGGTTCCGGTCGTCGGATGGATCATGGTGCTGGTCGCCGCAGCGGGCGTGGCACTCGGCATCGTGCAGATCGTGACGGGCGGAGTACATCTCGGTACCGCAGACACCCGGATCGACATCGACAGCATGAGCATCACCAGCGGCATCCTGTTCGCAAGTGCGACGATCACGCTGACAATGGCACTACCCGCCATGATCGCGGTGCATCGCAACGACTCGCTGCGCGGGCTTCGCGCCCTGCGCACCGCGGCGCTGATCTTCACTGCTCTCAACGCGCTGGCCGAGTTCGCCACCTCAGGATTCGGTGCGCTGCCCAACCTCGCGGTCGGCCTGTTCAGCATGGCCGTGCTCTCACACCACATCACCGTCCGGACCGAACAACTCACCGATACGACGGGTACTCCGTCACTGCCTCCAGGCTCGCCATCGCCGCAGCGAAGATGACGACGTAGAGCACGATGAGCAAAACAATGACTATTGCCCAGACGAGCAGCGCGATCTTGCCGAGTTTCTTCGCCTGCGCCGACGCACGGGCGGCACCCTCGTAATCGCCCATCATCCACAGTGGGAACACCTTGGAGGAGTTGTCGAACGCCGAGAATGCGAGCGGCCAGAAGAAGAGGAGTGCGGCAACCGCCCAACCGGTGTTCTGCGCGGGCAGCGCCGGTCGCGAGGGAGCTGCGACCTGGCCGTACTGGAAACCTGCCTGAGCGAACTGCTGGGACATCGCGCCTCCGTGTGTGTCTGCATGCGCGGAGGCACGCCGCCCCCGTCACATACTTGGATGCGTCGAATCGTGTTTTGGTTCCCTCGCACGGCAGATTGGTTTCGCACACCGTGACTCACCCCACCAAGATCGGAATCAGTAAGTTAGCCTCACCTGCATGTTCAGATCATGGTCTCGCGTCGGCGTCGCAGCCCTCGCAGTTGCGTTGCTCGCTTCCTGCGGCTCGACCGATACTGCCGGGCAAGCTGCCGGCAACGCCGATGTCGCGACCGGCGGGGAACGGTTCAGCACGGCAGACACCGAAACGGCGAAGCTCGGCAGCGACGCCGAACCCGGGGTGTTTCCACGCACCGTCACCCATGCTCTCGGTGAGACCGTCATCGAGAGCAAACCCGAACGGGTGATCGTGCTCGACAGCGGTGAGCTCGACGACGTCCTGTCGCTCGGCATCACCCCGGTCGGCCTGGCCAGCCCGGAAAGCGCCTCCGGGCAGCCGTCCTACCTGGCCGACAAGCTCGACGGCGTCGCCGATGTCGGAACGATCAACAACCTCAACCTCGAAGCGATCAGCGCCCTCCAACCAGACCTGATTCTCGGCAGCCAGCTGCGCGCAGACAAGCTCTACCCGCAGCTCTCGTCGATTGCACCGACCGTGTTCAGCATCAGGCCCGGATTTCCGTGGAAGGAGAACTTCCTGCTCGTCGCAGACTCCGTGGGCGACGAGAACGAGGCCGTGGAAGTTCTCAACAACTACCAGGCGCGCGCCGACGAGGTCGGCGCATCGATCGATGGTGACCCCACGATCTCACTCGTCCGGTTCATGTCGGGGAAGATCCGCCTGTACGGGAACTTGTCGTTCATCGGCGTGATTCTGCAGGATGCCGGACTCCCCCGACCCGCGATCCAGGACATCGACGAGCTCGCGGTGGAGCTGAGCCCCGAGACGATCATGGAAGCCGACGGCGACCAGATCTTCTACACCAGTTACGGCCGGCCCGAAAGCACCGACGAGGCCACCGTTGTCGCAGGGCCGCTCTGGAATCAGATCGAGGCCGTCAAGGACGGTCGAGTGGAGCGGGTCAGCGACGAAACCTGGTTCCTCGGCCTCGGCCCCACCGGCGCGATGCTGGTGCTCGACGACCTGCAGGAGATGCTCGGATCCTGACAGCTCCGCAGCACTCGTCCCGCGCGCCAGAACGCTACCCACACCCGAAAGCGTCGGTGTGGGAAGCGATTCTGATCGCGGGAACCGCGACCGGTCACCGGGTTCGCTGTCGAACCGGCCGAGCATGGAACGACGGCATCCGGTACGCCAGCGCGGACGCCGACCGGCCCGCGGCCAGCACGGTGTTGTCGGGGCGGACGAGCGCGGCGCGGGCATTGCCTGCGTTCAACCACCCGTGCAGGGGCGTACCCGGGGCGGCATCGACGACGGTCCCGCCGCGTTCGGTGACCAGCAACCGCGTGTGCTGGCTGACCGGCACGGCCGTCACGAGCGAGAATCGGCCTGCGGCGGGCCCGTCGTCGAAACGTGAGTAGGTACCCGCTGCGTCCGTCGGGAGGTTCGGGCACAGGGTGCCGGCAAGTCCGTGGCCCCCTCGGTCCAACGCGACAGTGCGTCCACGTAGTGGCGGTGTTGTGCTGTCCGTGACCCGGTGGCTCAGACCGGGGACCCGGTCCAGCCGGGGCGCAAGTACCCCGCGGGCGATGTCACCGAGCCGGCCCCCGCCCGTCATGGCGCGTCCCATCCAAACCGCCAGGGTGATCAGGCCTTTCGCATGTGGGCGGCGCTCGGTTTCGTAAGTGTCGAGCCACCCCTCGTCGAGACCGCCCCAGAGCACCCCCGCCACCTTCCATGACAGGCTGAGGGCGTCGCGCAGGCCTGCACCCATACCTTGACCGATGAACGGCGGCGTCAGGTGCGCGGCGTCACCGAGGAGAAAGATCCGCCGGTCCCGCCATCGATCCGCGATCTGTGCGCGGAAGGTGTAATCGGTGATCCGGTGCAGGACCAGATCTTCGACGGGAACGGATCCGGTCCACGGCGCGACGAGCGGTGCAAGCGCGTCGGCAGTCGCGAAGTCCGCAGCACTCTCGCCGTCGAGGAGACGGAATTCCCAGCGATGCCGCCGGTCGCCGATGCGCATGTACGTCGCCGCGCGGTGGGTGTCGCACACCTGGTGCACGCCCTCCCACGCGCCGAGTTCGTGGTCGGTCTCGATGTCGACGACCAGCCAGCGCTGCTCGAAACCGAGATCGGTCATCGTTGCGCCGATACTGTTGCGCACCAGACTGTTCGCGCCGTCGCACCCGAGTACGAACGCGGCCTCGGCCACTTCGGCGGTGCCGGTCGCGCGGTCCTCGAAGACGACCCGCACCCGGTCGTGTGCGACCTGGTCGACGGCAGTCACCTCCACGTCGCCGCGGAAGGTGACCGTAGGCAGGGTCGCTAGATGTGCCCGGAGAATCGCCTCCAACGCCGGCTGGTCGAACATGTTCGCCTGTGGGTAGCCGTGGATGCCGACTCGACTGTCTCGTGTGAACTCGGCGAGGACGTGGTGATCGCTGTCGAGGAGTCGCAGTCCGAGCGCGGGCCGGGAGACGGCCGCGAACGCGTCGGCCACGCCGAGCCGGCCGAGGATCCGATACACCTCGTCGTCCAGGTGGACAGCTCGGGGCATCGGATAGACGTCCGACCACCGGTCGAGTACCAGGCAACGAACGCCGTACCGAGCGAGCAGTGCCGCTGCAGTGACACCGGTCGGTCCTGCCCCGACCACGATCACGTCAACAGGTTCCGTCGTCCTCATATACTCGCCCCGACAATGCCGTAGAGCACAACCAGCATGGCGGCGACCAGCGCCGGTGCCGCACCCTTCGGACCGTCACCGCTTCTCAGGTGGAGCACCGCACCCGAGAGGACCAACACCAGAAGGCACCCACCCGCCGCGACCCCGATCAGGGGAAACGCCAGGCCGACGAGGAGTCCGGCCGCGCCGACGATCTCCAGGACGCCGATACGTCGGTAGGCCGCCTCGGTGAATCCGAGGTGAGCGGCTCGCTCTGGCATTCCGAGTCGTCCCGTGACCTTGGCGAGCCCGAACATGATGAAGGGCAGGGCCGCGAGCACCGCGAGGACAACTGTCAGTGCGGTCACCGGGTGGCCACCCGCCATGTCAGTGCGAAGGCGTCGAGAATCTGGGCCAGCGCTGTCTGGTCGGTGCCGGGTTGGGCGACCACGGTGACCGTCACGCCGCCGTCCTCCACGTCGGCCGTCACCTCGACGGCGCCGTCGTGCTCTGCGAGGGCCGCGGTGACGGCGCGGCGGGCAGCGTCGGCCCGCAACGGCAGCTTGTACGGCTTGCCGACCGCCGTCACCGGAAGCATGTCGACGACCTGCACCGACTTGGGGGCGGCGGCAGGTTCGGCGACGTGTTCCTTCGCCCATGCGACGAGGTCGGCTTCGGTGGTGGGAGCGCTGAGGGTGACGTAAGCGACGGGGACCTCCCCGGCATGCACGTCGGGCATCCCGACTGCGGCCGCACCCGTGACCGCGGGGTGCGACAACAGGGAATCCTCGACCTGGGCCGGGTCGATGTTGTGGCCACCGCGGATGATCAGGTCTTTCGCCCGACCGGTGAGGTGCACGAACCCGTCCGCGTCGACGGCGCCGAGATCACCGGTATCGAGCCATCCGTCGACCAGCTTGCCCAGTCCGTCGAGGACGAGTCCGCTTTCGACGTCGCGGCCGACGACGTACCCCGGGAAAACGGCCGGGCCGCTGATCGCGAGCACGCCGGAGTCACCGGCAGGCAGGTCGGTCCAGGTGCCATCGTCGTCGATGCGGACCGCCTTGATCCGCTGGTACGGCAGCCGCTGCCCGACCGATCCGGGCCGGGGGTGGTCGAGGAAACTGCGGGCGCTCGCGCACGTCGCCTCCGTCAGGCCGTAGCCCTCGAGCAAGGTGATCCCGGTGTGCTCCTCGAACGCACGGCGCACGGCGGGCGGCAGCATCGACGCACCGACGACCGCCATTCGCAGCGAGCTGATGTCGGCGTCGACGGGCACATTGGCGAGGACGGCGTAGACGGTGGGCACCGCACTCATCGTGGTGATCCCGTAGTGCTCCACAACCTTCCAGAAGCACCCGTACAGCGGTAGATCGCGGTAACCGAGCGGTCCCGCCCACACCGCGTGCTGACCGCGCAGCGTCGGCGCCAACAGTGTCACCACCAGTGCGTTGACATGGAACAGTGGCAGCGCGGCGAAGATCGTCGTGTTCTCGCCCAGCTCCGAAGCTGCCGCGACCGACCAGGCGTCGACGATCTCGTTGCGATGGGTGTGTGCGGCCAGCTTCGGTGCACCGGTAGTGCCACCGGTGTGGAACAGTGCCGCCACGTCGTCCGCGGTCGGCAGCTCACCATCGAATCGCTCGCCGCCGGTTTCTGCGGCGAGCGCAGCGAACGAGAGCACGGCCGCTCCCTCCAGTTCCGCTGCGACGTCCGTTGTCTCGCCTGTCGGGGCGATAAGCAGCACAGTGTCGAGCACGTCGGCTGCGACCAGCGCCCGCACCTGCTCCCATCCCGCCGGGTCCAGCGTGGAGTCGGCGGCAATCAGTACCCGGGCACCTGACCGTTCGAGCAGGTGCCGGATGTGGGTGTCGGCCAACGCTCCGTTGACGGGCATCGCGATACCGGCCAGCTCGGCGGCGAGGGTGGCAGTGATCAGTTCGTCGCAATTCGGCGACATGATCGCGACGACATCGGAACGGCGGACGCCGAGCCCGTGCAGCGCGTTGGCGTAGCGGTGCACGTCTACCAGCATTTCGCGGTATGTGCGGCGCGTCGGCGACTGCCACCTTTCGGCATCGGGAAGCACGGTGATCGCGGTACGGTCGGGCCAGAGGCTGCCGGCCCGCGCGAGGGCCTCGTAGGTCGTCTCGGGCAGACCCCGGTCGTCCAACGGCACCGCTTCGACGGCGGCGAGGTCGCCGGGATGGTCGAAGGTCGCGGGCCAGAGGACAGTGTCCTCATTGTCGGGGGTCATCGGGCGTACCTCACAGTGGTGCGCTGGGTGCCGAGGTCGATCTTGCCGTCGGGGGTCTCGATCGTGATCTCGACGACGTCCCCGTCCTCGAGGTAGCGAGGGTTCTTCGCCTGGGACTTGAAGAATGCTTTCCACTTCATTGCGGGAGGGAGCAGGGCGCCGATCTTCTCCACCACGCGCGGCGGCGCCTTCAGCGCGGTTCCTCCTGGAGTCCCGGTGAGGACGAGGTCACCCGGTGCGAGTCGCTGGAAACGGGCCAGCGCCGCCAGCGCCTGGGCCGGGGCGTAGATCATGTCGGCGCCGGTGTTGTCCTGGCGAGTCTCGCCGTTGACCGCGAGCCGCAACCGGAACTCGCGGAATCGTTCCAGTTCGGACGCGTCCAGGAGAACCAGCACGGGCCCGGTGGGGGTGAAGGTCGGATACGACTTCGCTTCGTAGAACTGGGTTTTGGGAAGCTGGACGTCGCGCGCAGAGACGTCGTTGGTGATCACCACCCCAGCCACGAAATCCGTCCAGTTGTCCGAGTTGATCTCGACGCCGACCTCGAGCGGGCGTCCGATCACCAGGCCGAGTTCCACCTCGTAGTCGAGGAACTTCACGTGCGAAGGGCGGACGATGTCGTCGTGGGGGCCACTGATCGAGCCGGATGCCTTGCGGAAGAACGTCAACGGGATCGTCTCCGGATCCATACCCGATTCTGTGACGTGGCTGACGTAGTTGGTCATCTGCGCGACCACGCGGCACGGATTTGTGACGGGGGCGAGCAGGTCGAGGTCGTCGACCGGGGTGCCGGCGGACGATGCGGCGGCCGCCTCGACGGCTGCGCGGTCGGCGAGCAACTCGGCAGTCGTGGTGGCGGCAGTGTCGACGCGGGCGGCGGTCCCCTCGGAGGTCAGGGCCCACCAGGCGTCGGCGGTGCGAAGAACAGAGGTACTCACGTTGCAGCTACTTTCATCAGTCCGCGGAGGCGTTCGAGGTCCCACTCGTTCTCCTCGCGCAGGGAATGGATCATGGATCGGAACTCGGCGACCGATTCTTTTCCCGGCGCGATGCCGAGGAAGTCCTTGGTCGCGGGCGGACCCCACTGGGCCAGGCCAGAGGCGGTCATCGGTGCCCAACCGGGAGCGAGGGAGGCGTCGAACATGTCACCGTCGCTGAAGTGCTCGACGAGGAAACCGTCAGGGTCGCGCCAATAGTCGAAGATCTGGCTGCCCTGGATGTGCCGGCCGATGCCCCAGGAGCGCCGGTACCCCTCGTCCCGCAGGTACTCACCGCCTGCGGCGATCGCGTCGAGGTCGGCCACCTGGTAGGCGGAGTGGACATATCGGTTGGCCGGGCCGAGCGTCATCGCCAGGGTGTGATGGTCAGTGGGTTCCGATCCGCGGTCACAGCGGATGAAGCTCATCGTCGGACCACGGTGACGCTGGCCGTCGTAGTAGAGGAAGTCGCTGACGATCAGCCCGAAATGCTCCAGGTACCAGCCGAGGGTTCGGCGATAGCGGGTGGACTGCAGAACGACGTGGCCGAGTCGCTGCACCTGGGCCGGCACACGGGGCGGCCGCTGGGTGCGGTTGACGCGGTGCAGTTCACCACCGAAATTGTGGGTCAGTGCAGGCTGCACGGGCAGCTCGTCCAGCTCGCGTGTGTCTGCTACGACGCGGACCGGAAGCCCGTTCGGGTCGACGAGTTCGACGCCGAGACCGCCGATGGACTCCGGCAGGGGTCGCACTGTGCGTTCGGTCGCGTCGGCCAGGCGCAGCAGGTCGGCCACGTCCGCAGCGTGGAAGGTCAATCCGACGAATCTCGACCGCGCACCGGCGCGGATGATCACGCACGGCGCAGCCCGCTCCGTTCCCCGCAAATGCAGTTCGCCAGGCGTCTTCGCTGCCGTGGCGAACCCGAATGCGTGCGCGAAGCGTTCAGCTCCGCGCAAATCCGGCTTCTCGAACTCGAGCCATGCCAAATCCCGGACCTTGATGATCGGGTTCCGTGCTCGGCCCGGGTGCTCTCCCGGAAGCCCCGCCTGGTCGCTGTGTATGCCGACATGAGCGTCGTGGCCCACCGCCGGGCTGGCGTGTGATCTGCGTTGGGGCACCGTTCACCTCCTATGTTGACGAAATCGTCACATGTGACGTGTGCATCAGTCAAGGTGTTCTGACGAAATCGTCAGCAATGAAGGTGTGAGAATGGGGTGGTGCCGACACAGACCCGTTCCGATCAGCGCCGCGCCCGCACCCGCGCAGCGCTGATCGCCGCCGCGCAAAAGCTGCTAGCCGAGCGGCGGACGAACGTTCCGGTCCTCGAGATAACCCGGCTGGCCGACGTGGGCCTCGGAAGCTTCTACAACCACTTCACCGACAAAGACGAACTGTTCGAGACAGCAGTCGACGAGGCGCTCGAACGCTTCGGCAGCATCCTCGACCTCCTGTCCGACCACGAGGATCCCGCTGTGGTGTTCGGGCAGAGCCTCCGGCTGACTGTGCGACTCTGTCGCCGAGAACCTGCGCTGACACGAGTACTGCTCCACCGCGGCCTGGAAATCACGGTCGCCGACCGCGGACTCGTCCCGCGAGCACGCCGCGACATCGACGCCGGCATAGCCTCCGGACGCTTCAGGAACACGGACAGCCGTATCGCAGTGTCCATCGCCGGGGGCGGTGCACTTTCTCTCGCAGCGCTTCTCGACGCCGACCCGTCACTGGACGCAGACGCCGCTGCCGACGACTTCGCAATCAACATCCTGTGCATGCTCGGACTCTCCGACTCGGACGCCGTCGAGATATGCCGAATGAACCTGCCCGACGTCGACGACTTGCTGGTACGGACGGAAAGTGCGTGACAGTGTTAGCTCAGCAGCATTCTTCCCGCGCACCAGACCGTTTCCCACACTCGAAAGCGTCAGTGTGGGAAGCAATTATGATCGCGGGAACCGCGACGTCGCGTCACGCAGCCATCGTCGGGGCGATCGCCTCCATCTGCTCGAGCACCAACTTGATCGCTCCGGTCTGCCGGTCCGGCGGGTACTTGTAGCGGGTCAGCAGACGCTTCACCTGCGACCGCAATTTGGCTTTGACGTCTTCACGGACCTTCCAGTCGGTCTTGACATCGCGCCGCATGACACCGACGAGTTCCCGGGCGATCTGGGCGAGAACGTCTTCTCCCATCCCGTCCAATGCCGACTCGTTCTGGGAAACCGCATCGTAGAAGGACAACTCGTGATCGCCCAGGGGCGGATCGAATCGCTGCCCACGCAGCGCTTCGGCCTGCACTTCCTTCGCCACCTCGACGAGTGCCGCGATCACCTCGGCCGAAGTGAGCTGGCTGTTGGTGTACTTGATCATCAGATCCTGGAGCTTCTGGGAAAATGCTCGCTGCCGCACCAAATTGTGGCGCGACACCTTGCGGGATTCCTCCGACACCAGTTTGCGCAGCGCCTCGATCGCCAAGGCCGGGTTCTTCGCCTGCAGCGTGCGCTCGAGGAAGTCCGCGTTGAGGTCGGCCAGTGACGGCTTGGGCATGCCTGCTGCGTCGTAGATGTCCAGCACCTCACCGGATTCCACCGACGCAGCCATGAGGGCACGCAACGCGCGCTTGACGTCCTCGGGTACCGCGACACCGTTCGCTTGCCGTTCAGCAGCATCGAACTTCGCTACATACACCCGCACCTCTTCGAAGAAGCGTGCGTCGCGAGCCAGGGGTCGAACGTCCTCGTGAGTACTGCAGATCGCCCACACCCGCGACAGCTGCGACGCATGCTCGCGATAGCGAGCAGCGAGGGTCTTCTCGCCTTCTGACACATTGTTCTGTGGGTTCTGCTTGTCCCGCACGAAGTTGACGGTCGCGAGCACCGCGTCGAGCCAGGCCCGTGGTCCGGGAGCGTTGCGGTGCGACCTCCAATCGAATCCGTGCAGCATGTTGTCGAGGATCGTCATGCAGTTCTTGACGGCGTCGACGGCTTCGTCGACCGGTCGCCCGAGCGGCTTGGTTGTTCGGTCGGAGGCCGTGTACTCGGCCAGCGCATCGGCCAGATTCTCCGCGACGGGTGCATACGCAACCAGCAGACCGTCGCTCTTCCCCCGGAAGGTGCGATTGACACGAGCAAGCGTCTGCATCAGCAGGGCGCCCTTGAGCGGCCGGTCGAGATACAGGGTGTGCAGAGGCGGCGCGTCGAAACCTGTGAGCATCATGTCCTTGACGATCACGAGTTCGAGCTCGTCGTCGATATCCTTGATCCGCTTCTTGATTGCGGCGTTCTCGGAATCGCGGCGCACATGGTCGCTGATCGGTGGCTGATCCGTTGCATCACCGGAGTACACCACCTTGATACGGCCGGACGAGAGGTTGTCGGAGTGCCAGCCGGGGCGAAGTGCGACGATTTCGCTGTAGAGGTTGGCGCAGATCTCACGTGTCGCGCACACGATCATCGCTTTACCGGGTGCGGTCGGGTTCTCTTCCGAGCCCACGAACTTCGCCATCTGCGAGCGTCGATTCTCCCAGTGTGCGACAAGGTCTTCCGCGAGCATCTGCAATCGTGCAGGTGTGCCGTAGACGGCGTTGATCACTGCGACGGACTTTTCGATGCGGGTCCGTTCGGTGTCGTCGAGACCGACGGTGAGCTCGTCTGCGGAGGCGTCGATCTGCTCTTCGGTGATCTCCCCGGCGAACGAGACCTTCACCAGACGGCTCTCGAAATGAACGGGGACGGTGGCTCCGTCGTCGACCGCGCGGGTGAGATCGTAGATGTCGATGTAGTCGCCGAACACAGCCCGGGTGTTGCGATCGTCGAAGGAGATCGGCGTTCCGGTGAATGCAATGAGGGTTGCGTTCGGGAGCGCATCACGCAGGTGGCGGGCGTATCCGTCGAGGTCGTCGTAATGACTCCGGTGAGCTTCGTCGACCACGACGATGATGTTCCGACGAGCGGACAGCTCGGGGTGACCGAGACCGGCCTCGCGTTCCTCGCGGCTCTTTCCGAACTTTTGTAGGGTCGTGAAATAGATGCCGCCGGTGGTGCGACCGGACAATTCCTGGCGCAGTTCTTCCCGCCGCCGAATCTGCTTGGGCTGCTCCGGGAGCAACTGCGACCGCGCGAAGGTTTCGTAGAGCTGGCCGTCGAGCTCGTTGCGATCGGTGATCACCACGATCGTCGGGTTCGCAAGCTGAGGATGACGGATGACCTGGTTCGCGTAGAGCTCCATCTCCATGGACTTGCCGGATCCCTGCGTATGCCAGACCACTCCGGCTTTACCTCCGGAGCCGACGGCAACGACGGTCGACCCCACCGCCTTGGCGACCGCGAAGTATTGGTGAGGCTTCGCAATTCGCTTGATGAGGCCGTTCTCACTCTCGTCGAATGCTGTGTAGTTGCGGAGCAGTTGCAGGAAACGCTCCTGGTTGAACAGGCCGAACAGTGCGATGTCGAGTGGATGATGCTCGCCACTGGGTTCGACGGGCGCGCCGTCGTCGTCGACGTTCCACGGGGAGAAGTGCTCGAAGGGCGTGAACGGAGTGCCGTAGGACGCGGTGACGCCGTCCGATACCAGCGTAATCACCGCGTATCGGAATGCGAGCGGGAATTCGCGCAGATACGTCTGCAGTTGAGCATGTGCATCGGTCAGGCTTGCGTACTCGCTACCGGCGTTCTTCAGTTCGACGACAGCGACCGGCATTCCGTTCATGTACAGCACAAGATCGAAGCGGCGCTCGTAGTCGCCGCGGATCACGGTGACCTGGTTGGCGACGAACCAGTCGTTGTCGTCGGGGTCGACGGAGACGAGCCGGATGGTGGGCGTGACCTCGACGCCGGCGTCGTCGGTGTAGGAAATCTTGCGCAGGCCCTCGGTGAGGTACTCGTGGATGGCCCGGTTCTCCGCGATGGCGTCGGTCGAACCTGCTGTCGCCACAAGAGCGACGGCGTCGTCCACAGCGCTGGCAGGTACATGCGGGTTCAGTGTGACGATGGCGGATCGCAAGCGCGAGGGCACGAGGAGGTCGTCCCAGGACGTGCGCTCTCCGGATCCGGGAGCGATGTCACCGCCGTGTACGTACCGCCACCCTAGTTCGCCCAGCGTCTCGAGTGCCATCTGCTCCCATGCCGATTCGTTGAGACGGCCGGGGAAATCCAGAATGTCTGCCATGCACACAATTTAGAAGCTCTCGCAGATACGAGCGAGACAGAGCGCCGATAATAGGGGTTATCGGAAGGAAAGTGGTTCGCGGGTTCGGTTCGGACGCACGATTCGAGCGTTCCGATTGCCCGATCAGGAGATCGCCGTGACCATTCAGTTCGCTCCCCCGACCGCCGATTCCGACCCTCTCACCGAGGTCTGCGGAACCGGCACTCGGTTCTGGCCGGGTTTCTCGGTCGGTCTGTGCGCCGCGACGATGACCTGCGCTCTTCTCGCCACGGGTTCGCTCGTTGCGGATCGAGTGTCGGACGCGCCCCTGTTCGAAATCGGCGGCACGGTCACGCTCATCGATGGTGCCGCCGACAGCACTGTGCCGGGGTTCGAGTGCGAAGGCGACCACGGCTACGACGACATCTCACCCTCCACCCCAGTTCGGGTCTCCGACGACGTCGGCGCACTGCTTGCAACAGGAGCGCTGACCTCCAGCGTGAGCGAAGGCGACTTCTGCACGTTCTTCTTCACCGTCACCGACGTGCCGCGTGGTGCGTCGCACTACGACGTGGAGATCTCGCATCGCGGATCCGTCTCGTACGACGAATCCGCCGCCGAATCCGGAGTGCATCTCACTCTCGGTCACTGATCCACATTTCATCCCCATACGAATCGAGGCCTGTCATGACCATGCCGAACCAGCCTGATCCGCGGATCCAGCCGCCTACCCAGCAGTACTCCCCGCAGCCCACCGGCTGGCAGCAGTCCGGCGGATTCGCACCTGCGCCGCAGCCGAAGAAGAAAAAGAAGTGGCCGTGGATCGTCGGGGCGTTCGTCGCACTCGTCGTCATCGTGTCGGTATCGAGCGGGGGCGACAACGAACCCACCGGCGCCGCCGATCCCGCACCCTCGGCACCGCAGGCCGATACCCCGGTCGGTGCTGCCCCGGAGGTGGAGTCACCTACCGCTGCTGAGGAGGCGGCGGCCTCCATGAACACGCCGGTGCGCGATGGCAAGTTCGAGTTCGTCGTCACCGGAGTCGAGGCCGGCCTGACATCCCTGGGCGACAACCCATTTCTTGCCGAGGAAGCACAGGGACAGTTCGTGATCGTCACGATGACGGTCAGCAACATCTCCGATGCGCCCAAGGGTCTGAGCCCGAGCGACCAGAAGCTGCTCGACGAACAGGGCCGAACCTTCAGCCCCGACACGGCTGCTGCGTTGAACCTCGACTCGGACGTGACGTTCTGGGATGAAATCAACCCCGGCAACACCGTCACGATGCCCCTCGTATTCGACATGCCCGTCGGGGCGGTTCCCACGGCGGTCGAACTGCACGACTCCATGTTCTCCGGTGGAGTGACCGTTTCGCTGAGGTGACTCCACCCTTCCCCGCTGGTGCGCCCGACGAGGGGTCGGGCGCACCAGCACCCCACAGGTTTCCTGAAAGGAACACTTCGATGCCCATCAACAACTCCTCGACTCCCGCCGGTTGGTACCCGAACCCCGGCGGCGGGCAGCGCTACTGGGACGGAAGCACCTGGCTCGACCTGCCCGACCCTGATTCGAACGGCAAGCCGAAACGGAAGATTCGCAAGAAGCCGATCGTCGTGGCCATTATCATCGTCGTCCTCGCGGTCGTGGGCGGGGCGGTGGCATGGAAGGTCGATCACGACGCCCAGGTAGCTGCCGCAGAAGAGGCCGCGGAGCGTGAAGCAGCCCGTGTCGCTGAGGAGAAGGCCACGCAGGAAGCCGCTGATGCAGCCGAGCGCCTCTCCCGTTCGGCGAGCGTGACGAGCATCGAATCGAGCGTCGAAGAAATGGCTGTCGAGCACGTGAACGATGGAATGTACGACGGTCCGATTCTGTCGGTGACCTGCTCACCGGTGAACGGGGGTTCAACCGACAATTTGAGTGAAACCACTACCGTTTTCGAATGCTTCGTGGGCACCGAAGACCTCGGCGACGGTCGCATGCGTGGTCGCACGTATCACGCGACGATGAACTGGACCAGCGGTGAATACACCTACGGGTTCGGCGCGCCGTAACAGCGCCAGGGCACGTGTCGCTTACCCGGCCCGGTGCAGGACATCCACCACCCGCCGGGCCATGTGCCGCATTCCCGCTTCGGTGGGATGCAGTTGCCGGGCGAGCGACAACGAGTACCGCCCCTCGAAGAAGCTGGAACCAGGCAGGGCGCATGCGTCGTGCCCCTCGGCCCCGACCGTGACGTCGACGAACTGGGCTCCGGCACTTGAAGCAGCGCCCGCCAGCACACGATTCATCCTGGTGAAGAACCCGTTGACGAACGCGGCGTCGGGGTCGCTCGTGGGGATGTTGGGCCAGCATCCGCGGGTGCCGAAGATGCCGCCGTGCCCGACGAGAAGAACTCGGGCATTCGGTGCCTTCCTGGAAACCGCTCCTAGGGTGGCGGTCACCTTCGGGCCGAGCGCGCCGAGCGCGGCATCCATGCGAGAGGTCACTGCCGGATCGTTCCTGCAATTCGCATCGACGCCGGGCGCGTCGGTGTAGCACGCGGAAACCAGGTTGGGCCAGGCAATGTCGTTTCCACCGATGCTGACCGTGACCAACGTGGTGTCCGGAGTAAGCGATTCGAGTTGGGGCGGTACCGGACCGGCCGACGTAGGCTGCGGCACCGACGTGACATGTTCGGTACGCGCCCCGGTGCACGACACATTCGTGAAGGATTCCGGATGGAGTATCTGCGCCACGACCGCGGGGTATCCGAGATTCGACCGCGAGCACCCGTTGGCGTGGGCTGCGGCGTCGAGATACGGTCCGGCCGCTCTCGAGTCGCCGAGCGCGACGTAGCGGATGTTCGGATCCGCCGAGCCCAGAGCCGGACTCGACAACACGGCGATCGCAGCAACGATCGCCGCCACCACGAACGCGCGCACCGCGGGAATTGGATTTCGTCCCTCGGTCACTTCAGATGCACCAGCCTTCACGAAGGTCATTATCGGTTAACGATGCTGTGACGGCAGTGCAAACGACAGAGTCGCTATGCGGAGATCTACCAAAGCAAACCCGGTTCATCGTTGCGCGGCCTCGTCCAGTTCGGGGACGATCTGCCCCAGCGCCCAATCCAGGCTCGGCGGCGACGGGAATGCGATGGACTGCGCCAATGTCGCGGCAAGCGGAACGTACGCACCGCGCTGGATCGCATCGAGCGAAGCGAACGCCGGCTGGCCCTCCAGGATGACAAGACCGTCGTTCGCACTCGTGGCGACGATGATGTCGGCGTCGGTATCAGCGACATTCTCGTAGCTGAGCAGCGCGCGCCCCGGCACGCTGCTGGTTTCCTGCGACGTGGCGAAAGGCGTGAGCGTCAGGCCGAGCTGGTCGAGGAACTTCGCACCCGCATCCTCGGTGGAGTTGACGATGTAGACCGAATCGGGCTGCGGCCCGACGAAGAAGGTGTAGGTCTTTCCGGCGAGCGCGGGATGCTCCGCCGCCGAATCAGCGATCGCGGCTTCCGTTTCCTCCACCACTTCGGTGCCTCGCTCCGGGATTCCGAGCGCGGTGGCAATGCGCGTCGTCGCTTCCTGCCAGGTTTCCGCCGACGGTGTCTCCGCATAGTGCACAACCGGCGCGAGGGCAGAGAGCTGCTCGTACTGCGTGTCGAGTCCGAACGATTTGGTGCCGACGATGAGGTCTGGGGCCTGCGCCGCGATTTCCTCGATCGAGACGTTCGCGTTGACGCCCTGCAGAATCGCGGGGCGGTCGCCGTCGCCCAGGAGTTCATCGGTCCACGGCTGCACACCCGCATCGTTGGGTGCTTTGCCGATCGCGACGGGCGTCACGCCCAGCGACAGGAGGATGTCGGCGTCTGTCCAGCTCATCGCAACCACGCGCTCGGGGCGCTCGTCGATCGTGACCGTACCGAGCGCACCCGTCACGCTGGTCGGGAACGCGCTACTCTCTGCAGCCGATGAGGTCGGCTGCGAGGTCTCGTCTTCTGCTGAGGTGGAAGTGCAGCCCGCAGTCATCATCCCGACCACCGCGAGGGCAGCCGCCAGGGTAGAACGTTTCATTCGTCGACTCCTTGCCTGTTTTCCGGACAACAAGCGCGTCGCCCGGATAAGGCTAACCTAATTTATTCAGCCTGCCTGTTTCACGTCGGCGTCATGCAGGCAATGCGAAAGCTCGCGTCTCAGCCGCATCCGGCGAACTCGTATCTCTTCACGACCGACAGCACCGCATCCGCCTCACCGACCACCGCACCAGACACCGGCACCTGTTCGATCACGATCCAGCTCCGATCCCACACCTGCGCTCGACCCTCGCCCGTGGCATCGATACTCCTCGAATAGAACACGCCCGCAGCCTGAATCGCATCCTGCGCTGCCTGGAGGTCCATGCACATCACGTTCGGCATGATCGCGGTCGGCGCGCTCACAGGTTTCGCCGTGGCAGCGACCGTGCTCGCCGGCGCTACAGTGCGCGCCGTCGTCGCCGCCTCCGTCGACATCGGAACCGTCAGCGGAGCGGATGCAGTAGCGCGAGCCGACGACTGCGGCGTCGTGACCGCACCGTCCTCGGATGGCGCATCGAGCCCATCGGAGATGTCGCTGACGATCCCGATGAGCACGAAGAAGGCTGCTACAACCACGGCGACCACGACACCGCGACGCGCCTTCGACGGAGGCGGTAGTGGAGGCGGGGGCGCGAAGGCTGCCGGATGCCCAGCCAAGAACGCGCGGTGCCCTGCCTCTGCTCGGGCAGCGAGCGCGTCGCGCTCGGCTGCGACCCGCAAGTAATGCTCTCGTATCAGCTTGCCGACAGCGAGGTAGACGAGACCGACAGTGAAGATCAACTGGACGAGGGCAGGCCCGGCATTGCCATGGATCAATTCCACGATTGCCAACCACAGCGTGATGCCTGCGAACATCCCCGCGAGAACCCTCAGGTAGGGCTTCAAGTGCGCTCCTCCGACTACCCCGGCCACACGCACATGGTCGGCGCGGCCTCGCAGAAGAAATCGAGCCCGATCGCCACGCCGTTACCCACGACCTCGTCACATCTGTCCGGTGCCGCTCACGGGTCGACATCCTCATCGAACCAGTGTGGTCTCCCCTATCCGGCGATCGCCTGCCGCACCGCGGTCGCGATGGCCGTCGCAACCTCCTCAGCTGCGGATTCGGGTAGACAGGCGTAACCGCACACCAGTCCTCGCGGTCCCTGCTCACCGGCGAGCTGCACCGACATCGGGGTCATACGGACCCCGAGTTGCTCGGCACTTGCCGCGACCGCTACGTCGTCGAGGCCATCGGGCAGACGCAACACCACGTGCAGTCCTGCATCGATACCCACCACGCTCACCCCCTCCAAACCGTCGGTCCGTCGTCGGAGCGCGTCCACGAATGCGGCGCGGCGAGCCCGGTAGGTGCGCGCAGTTCGCGCGAGATGCCGGGTCAGGGAGCCGTCGTCGATGAATGCGGACGGTGCGAGTGCCGACGTCGCGTTCGCCCCCTCACCGCACACGGATACTGCCTCGGAAATTTTGGCGCGCAGTGGATCTGGAGGTATCAGCCAGGAGAGCCGTAGCGTCGGCGACAGGATCTTCGACGCGGTCCCGAGATAGGCGACGCACTCGCGTCCGCCGTCGACGCTGCGCAGAGCAGGCAGAGCCGACACGTCGTATCGGAATTCGCCGTCGTAGTCGTCTTCGATCACGAGCATTCCGGTAGCGGTCGCTCTGTCCACCAGCTCGGCGCGACGCGCGACGGGCATGCGCGATCCCAGCGGATACTGGTGTGCGGGTGTGCAGTAGACGGCGGCATCGGTGTCGGCGAGGAGTTGTGGAGGCAGTCCGTCGTCGTCGACGCGAACCGGTCGGATGCGAGCGCCTTCGGTGGTCAGCGCGCGGCGGGCCCGATGATATCCGGGATCCTCGAAGGCGACGTCGCGCCCGTCGAGGCCGGCAGCCACCGCTAGGACACGCGTAGCGGCGGCAACGCCAGGGAGTATCACGAGATCATCTGGAATCACTGCAATTCCGCGGGTGCGGCGCAGGTGCACGGCGAGTGACGCCACTCCCGGCAGAAATTGCCGATAATTATTATTATGTCAAGTAGAAGCGAATGCGGCTCTCCTGCACGATGATTCAGAGTCGATACCGTCGGACCACTATGTCCGTTGACAAGACAGTTGGCATTTTTGACAAACTTTGCGACACACTACGGTTTGATGCTTGATTGTCAATCATTATGGCATACGGTTCGTGTCGTGACACCGATCGAACGCGCGTTGAAACCGCTGCCGTGAGCAGGTCCGGCGTGATGGCAACTTTGCCGTCGAATCAGACCGACCACACTCGCGTTCTCGTCCGCCTCGGCGGCAAGGTCCGCAACGATCTGTCATCGCCGCACGTATCGGTGCTGTCGATCGAACGGGCGCTTCCGATACGGCAGTTCTTCACATGGCCGGGGAAGCGCAACTACGAGGGGTCCTGGTGGTCGAGCACGGTTCGCGGCCATGTGGTGTTCGAGTCGCTGCTGGAACGGGAGTATCTACTGTCCGCCGACTTCGACGATCGGATCGTGTCGATCGCGGCGCAGCCGTTGGCGCTGCTGTGGCCGTTCGGCACGCGGGGCCACAAGAGCCACGTTCCGGACTTCTTCGTACGGTTGAGTGACGGCGACGGCCGATTGATCGACGTCCGACCTCAACGATATGTGGAGAAGGCTGCTGCGCAGTTCGAGATGACCCAGGCCATCTGCGGTGAGATCGGCTGGGAATACGAGATCTTCACCGGCCTTCCATCGACATACTCGGCGAATCTGCGGTAGCTCGCCGGGTACCGGCAGGACCGTTTCGCACCATCACCGGAAATCGCCGCCGCGATCCACGCGAGCTTCATTGAACCTCGACCTCTTCGCGGTGGCCTTCAACGCGTCGGCAACTCGACTGGGCAATCGGAAACGGTCGTCCTCGCCAACGTGTACCACTTGTTGTGGCGTCGACGTTTGACGACCGAACTGGACCATCCCCTGTCCATGGAGGTGGAGATTCATTCGGCCGGGGGCGGCGCGTTGTCGATCGACACGGAGGTGACGGCGTGAGAAGGATAGTGCCCCGTGGAGTGGTGGACTTCGGATCGGCTCGCGGTACGCGCGGTGATCAACGAGTCATGCGAAATACTATGCTGTTTCGTCCACCCCGGTCAACGCCAACACCGGCTCGGTAGCGTGTTCCTTCGCCGCGATCACCGCCCGGAGCTCATCCATACTCACATCCGAGACATACCGTCGGGTGACCTGCCACTCGTCGTGCTGTTCGATCACCACCGCAGTCGCCAACCGCAGGAACGCGGCCGGGTTGGGGAAGATCTCCACGACATCGGCTCGACGCTTGATTTCCTTGTTCAACCGCTCGATCGGATTATTCGACCACACCTTCTGCCAGTGCGCCTTCGGAAAAGCAGTGAACGCCAACACATCATACTTCGCCGACTCCATCAACGCCGCGGCCTTCGGGAACGACCCGGCGAAGGTGTCGGTGACCTGATCCCACTGCGCGACCACCTCGGCGGGGTCGGTGTGCGCGAAGATCGTCTTGACCGCGGCCATCACCGGCGGCACATGCTTCGCCCCGACCGTAGCCCGAATGTTGCGCATGAAATGCACCCGACACCGCTGCCACGCCGAACCCGCGAACTGCTGCGCGATAGCAGCTTTGAGTCCGCTGTGTGCATCGGAGATCACCAGATGCACCCCGGACAGACCACGAGCTTTGAGGCTGGTGAGGAACTCGCGCCAGAACTCGAACGATTCACTGTCCCCGACCGCGGTACCGAGCACCTCCCGACTACCGTCGATCGACACCCCCGTCGCCACTACCAAGGCGCTCGCCTGACGACCCAGCGCCTTCTCCACCAGCAGGGGTTGCCGCAGTTGCGGGCGGCGCAGCGCCTCAAGGATGCGGGTCGCGGTGTCCTCGAGCCGACGTTGCCGACCACCCTTGCGTAATGCGGAGATGATGCGAGTCTTGGTCAAGCGGACGCCCTGCGCGGGTGTTGGTGCGATCGCGAGTATCGCACGGGCATCCGGCATCGCGAGGTTGGTGTGACTACTACCGGCGAATGCCGCGAGGAAGGCCGGGTAGTACTCGCGCAGCAGTGCCCGCAGTTCCTGGGTGGCCTTGGTTCGCCGCCATATCGCATCCTGGGCGGCGCGGGCGAGCACCGTGATCGACCGTGCGAGGTCACTGTCGGCGGGCAACGTCCGGTGCGCGTGCGCATCGGTACGCAGAATGTTCGCAAGCGTCATCGCGTCTACGTGATCGGATTTCTTCCGTGCCATCGAGTGCCGATCACGGTACCGGGCCACCGCCATCGGGTTGATGGCATAGACCGCTCTCCCCGTTCCGCGCAGCGCCGCGACGAGCAAGCCGCGTGATGTCTCGATCGCCACGGGAATCGGTTCGTCGGGCGAATCACCCGCCTCGGACAGCAACCCAAGTAGTTGACCGAATCCTTCAGCACTGTCATCGATCCGGAGTTTGGCCACCAACATGCCGTCACCGTCGACGACTGCCACATCATGGTGACGTTCGGCCCAATCAATCCCACAGAACAGTTTCACCAGCCCCTGCCTTTCGACGTCCGATCTCCTTCGCGTGGCTTCCACCCAGCGAGAACGCGCGGCACCCTAATGACGAGGCTCGCTGGCCTTCCCTCCGATGAGCCGTTCACGATCCCAGCGATCCGCACGGTTCCCGGTCTCGTTTGAGAGCTCCTGGCTCGCGAACTACGAGGTGTCGACCGTGCGGACGGGCTTGGACCACAACCAACAACATTGAGGACCAACAGGCGGGTAATGGTCCCGACACGCCGCAGCGCCGATCTATCAGGAGGGATCGTATGTCCCCTGGGACACGGCAGGCATCCATCGTCGGCCGGGACCACCAGCGGCGAACAACCACAGCAGACCAGCAACCGTTCCGCAGCGACCGTTCAGATGTCATTAGGGACACGGCCACCGGAAGTCACGGTAGGTCTCCTCGTAACGTGGGTGCCGGGTGTCGACGTCGGATCGGTGACCGTCCGGCGCGCAACGAAAGGCACGCTTCATGGACCCGACCTACGCCGTGTACTGCGGCATCGACGTCGGCAAAGGCGAACACCACGCCGTCGCACTCGACCCCACCGGAACCCGCCTGTTCGACAAAGCCCTGCCCAACGACGAAACCAAACTCCGCGCCGTATTCGACCGTCTCGCCGAACACGGCCCCGTGCTGGTGATCGTCGACCAACCCAACACCATCGGTGCTCTGCCGGTCACCGTCGCCCGCGCCTGCGGCCATGCCGTGGCCTACCTGCCGGGGTTGACGATGCGGCGCGTCGCCGACCTGTACCCCGGACAGGCCAAGACCGATGCACGAGATGCGTTCATCATCGCCTTTCGCCGCCCGGACCATGCCGCACACACTGCGCCGGGTCGACGTCGGCGACGAAGCCCTGGCCGAGCTCGGGGTACTCGTCGGGTTCGACGACGACCTCGCCGGAGAGGCCACCCGCATCAGCAACCGTATCCGCGGATTGCTCACCGGCATCCACCCCGCCCTCGAACGCGTTCTCGGCCCGCGGATCACTCATCCGGCGGTGCTCGAAATCCTGTCGCGCTGCGGCGGTCCGGTCGGTATCCGCAAGGCCGGCAAGCGCCGGCTCACCACGCTCGCAACCAAGCACGCGCCTCGGATGGGCGCCCGTCTCGCCGAGGAGGTCCTCGCCGCGCTCGATGCGCAAACCGTGACGGTGCCGGGCAGCAACGCCGCCGAGGTCGTCCTGCCGAAACTCGCGGACTCGTTGAAAGAGATTCTGCAACAACGCAAGAGCATCGCCGAAGACGTCGAGAGGATGCTCGACGACCACCCTCTTTCGCAGGTCCTGATGTCGATGCCCGGCGTCGGCATCAGGACCGCAGCACGCATCCTTCTCGAAGTCGGTGATGGTTCCGCGTTCGCCTCGGCAGCGCACCTGGCCGCCTACGCCGGCATTGCCCCGGTGACCCATCGCTCCGGCTCGTCGATTCGCGGCGAGCACCCCGCCCGATCGGGCAACCGCAAACTCAAACGGGCGTTGTTCCTGTCCGCGTTCGCTGCGCTGCACGACCCGACCAGACGCGCCTACTACGACCGGAAGCGCGCCGAAGGCAAGAAGCACAACGCCGCCCTGATCTGTCTCGCACGGCGACGTTGCGACGTCCTCTTCGCGATGCTCAAGAACAAGACCTTCTATCGCGCTCCCACCGCTGCCGCCGCTTGACGAAACCATAGGGACACCCCCCCGGTCGAAACGCAATCGTCAAGCCGATCGCCCGTTCGCACCCCTGCTCGCTCAGCTGCTACGGTCGCGGCCCCACGGAAGTTCATCGACGGTATCGACGAGGTCGACCAGACGTTCCCGCAAACAACACCACCGCCGTCTGACAGATCGGCCGGATAAACCCCTGCACGGACGGACGACCGGACCCGGGCAGGGCTCGCTCAGAAGCTGTTCGGATCGTCGATCACGCTCTGCGGCACCGGATGCCGGTAGAGTTTGGACGCGTTCTCCCATGTGATCTTGCGCAGCTCATCGGCCGAGAGCCCCTTCATGGATTCGGTGACGACCTCCATGGTGCGCGGCCACAGGCTGTCACTGTGCGGGTAGTCCTCTTCGAGGAGGATGTGGTCGATGCCGATCCGGTCGCGGAGCACCATTGTCGACGGGTCCTCGACCGCACAGAACCAGAAGTTCCGCTTCAGGACATCCGCCGGCGAAATGTCGATGCCGTCCCATGTGCCATACATCGACGAATATGTGGTCATGTGATCGAGTCGATCGAGAAGCGCAGGGACCCAACCGATTCCTCCTTCCGACATCACGATCTTGATGTTCGGGAAGCGCACCGGGATCCTGGAGAAAAGCCAGTCGACCGTGGCGAACATCGCGTAGCCGAAAAACAGTGTGCCGGACACGTCAGGCGGTGCGTCTTCCGACGTGCTCGGCGACGTGCTGGACGAGCCTATGTGCAGGTTGATGACGGTCTCGGTCTCCTCACAGGCACGCATAATCGGATCCCAGTGACCCGAGTGCACCGACGGCAGGCCCAGCGAGTGCGGCCCCTCGGAGAACGTGACGGCCTTGAAGCCGCGTTCCGCGTTTCGATAGATCTCCTGCGCACCGATCTCCGGGTCGAGAAAATACGGGATCTGGCAGGGGATGATGCGGTCCGGATACGGACCGGCCCAGTCTTCGAGGTGCCAGTCGTTGTTGGCGCGCGTTGCTGCGAGCGCGAGTTCCTGATCCTCGGTGCCCAGCTGCAGACGCTGGCCTGCGAAGCCGGGAAGGAACGATGGGAAGTTCAGGGATGCATACACACCCGAGAGGTTCATGTCCTTGACGCGGTGGTGGATGTCCCACGAGCCGCGGCGCATGTCCTCGAAGCGTTGCGGGTCGAAGCCCCACTCGTCGACCGGACGCCCGACGACGGCGTTGAAGCCGACGTTCGGGATCTCCTTGCCGTCGTATACCCAGATGTCCGCGCCGTCGCGGTTGATGACACGCGGGGCGCGGCCGGCGAGCTTCGCCGGCAGCCGCCCCTCGAAGGTGTTCTTGGGCTCGACGATGTGGTCGTCGACCGAGATGAACGGGAAAGGACGGTGCGCCTTCTCCGGTTCGGGGAGGAAGGTCACCTGCCCTTTGACGTTCTGGGTGAAGTCGGTGTTGTGAATCAGCTCATCCAGATTAGCCACCGTGAGCACGCTCCTCGCATGATCGTCTGGTCAGTGAATTCGGCTGCGCTACAGACGCAACCGGGAAGTCAGACATCCCATGGCGTATCTGTGTCAAGCCGCGTCCTGCGCGAGGACTCCCGGCCAAGCAGTGTTCTCGTCGTAGACCGTTCCGGTCTTCAGGCATCCATGGACGATCCCGACGAGCCGGTTACCGAGCTGACGCAAAGCCGCATGATGACCGACCTCGCGGGCCCGCAGAGCATCGTAGTAGGCACGAGCACCCGGTGAGGTGTTCATCGAGCAGAACGCCCACTGGTGACACGCATCGGCCAGGTGCTTGTTGCGGGCGTAGCGCGCCAGCACCGTCTTCCTCTTACCCGATGCTCGGGTGATCGGGGAAGTCCCGGCGTAGTTCTTGCGGGCCTTGGCATTCCGATATCGATTGGGATCGTCGCCGAACTCTGCGAGCACCCGGGCGCCCAGCACATCCCCGAGGCCGGGACAGCTGCGGACGATCTCAGCGGCCGGGTGCCGACGAAAACTGCGCCTCACTTCCTGTTCGAGTTCGTCGATCTGCTCGGTCAGATGCGCGAGCAAGCGAGCCTGCCCGGCCACAACGACCGCGTAGGCAGCCTCGATCTCGGCCGGCTGCCGCAGCGCCGGTGCCCGGAGCGCATCGCGGATGCGGGTGGCCTTGGCGGTGCGGTCACCGCGCCGGTGTGCTCGGGCGAGTTCCGCGGTGATCTGCGCGGTGGTCAATCGGGCTGCGCGGTGCGGATCGGGGGCTTTCTGCAGCAATGCCAATGTGTCCGGGGCGGTGAGGTGCTCGAACGCAGTCAATGATGCCGGGAAGTACTCGCGTAGTGCCGACCGCATCCGCTGAAGGTGTCGGGTCCGGTCCCAGATCATGCCCTGGTGGGCGCGAGCGAGCAGCTTCAAGGCTTCGACCTGCGTGGAGTCCCCGGCGATCTGGCGGTGATGGTCCCGGTCCAGCCGGACGATCTCGGCGAGAACATGGGCATCGCCGGTATCGGATTTGGCTCCCGAGGTGGAATTCGTGTCCCGGTATCGAGCTGCTGACATCGGGTTGATCGCATAGACCTGGTATCCGCATGCGAGCAGCGCCGATACCCATACCCCACGATCGGTTTCGATCCCGACTACGACCGCACCGCCAGCGGGGTCGTCGCTACCGGTGCTGTCGGTATCGTGATGTTCGGCCACCACCTCGTGCAATCGGGCCAGCCCCTCGACGCCTTCGGGCAACCGCATCCGCGTCAGACGGTGTCCGGTGTCGTTTTCGACCTCGATATCGTGATGCCCTTCCGCCCAGTCATCGCCGATGAACAACATGGAGTGGACCTCCGAACAGGCTGCTCTTCACTATGTTTCGGTTGGCAGCGGAGGAAAGCAGTCGGCGTCCTAATGGCTCGAGTACTCACCGACGCGCACAGCATCGGGGTACGTCATCCCATCAGCGATCACCGCTTCCCTCACGACCGGCCGGGTACACGGTCTGACTTCAGACATCGGGCTCCCTTCGGCGAAGGGAATCGGTGTCGGGTCAGAAGAGTGTTGTCCCGTCGGCCGCTACCTTCACCGACCCTGCCACAGTCGGGACGTGGTCGGTAGCTCCCATTAAAGATGCTTCGGTAATAGGGTGTGTCGTTGCGCATGATTCACACCGCGCTACTTGATCATTGACGAATGGCA
>NZ_JAASAF010000014.1 GCF_012726195.1 Rhodococcus sp. HNM0563 | reverse complement strand
GTGGGGTTGATCCGTATCTCGCCCTGCAGGCGGGGTTGCTGTGAACCGCTGGACTCAACTCAGCCTGACACGCAGGGTATCCCGGGATCAGAACAGAGACCACGGAATGGGCATCCTTGTCCCGCACAAGCGAGATCTACTGTTGACTCTTCTACTGAGCAGCATCCCGATTGCCGCACTTCCCGCCCTGCTGCCGCACAATCAGGATCAGAGCGAACTCAGCTTGCTCGACGAGGTGTTCCTACGCATCGGTGGGCCAGTGGGTGCGACCGTTCTCGGAACACTCTCACTCGCCATTTTCATCCTCTCTCTGGTCATCCGAACGCCGACTTCCCTCGGGATCTACCCCAACGGGCTTCATCTCGTGGTGTGTCGCCACATACCCTTCTTCACAAGTACAACCGAGAAGGTCATCGAGTGGGACCACATCGAATCGATCACCCCAACCCTCTATTCCGGGCCGAACAGCAATTCCCCCACACGCCACCCTGTGATCAGAATCGACGGTGTGGTCGTTGATCCCCGAACCGGAGACAAAGTGAGCGGCCTCGAAGTTCCCGTCTATCGCCTGACCGGGGAACCGAATACCATCTACAGATTACTCCGCTTCTTCCACGAGAACCCCGACGAGCGAAGCATTCTGAGCGATTGTGGTTCGATTGAATTCCTGCGGCCACCCCCGCTACGCGAACGTCTCCTCGCCGCACGCACTCAGAGGGGAAAGGCGTGAACCCTCAGAACCCGACCCCAGAAACCCTCCGCACATACCTCGAAAGTCACGAAGTCGAGCTCATCGCCTGCACTCCCGAGGAACCGGGACACCCACACGTCACGATCCCAACTCCGGCCGGGTGGACCCCCGTACCCAACGAAGTGTTCCCCCACGCATACGCGGTCCTCGTCGCGCCCGAACACACAGAAAACGAGTGGACTCCCAACGCGGTGCTGCTCCACGGCCGCCTCTCACGCTGGCGTCCCACCGACGAACTCCTCCATGCCGCCGCATCCGAATGCCGGTCACTTCCGGAGTGGACCGAAATTCACTCCGACACCAGCGACTTCGACACCCACCGCTCGGTTGCCACACGAGGCATCTACCACGTCGGTGATGCCTGGTTCGACGCAACAACTCGATTCCTCGTCGTCGATGTCGAATACGACCGGTACCTCACCCAACTGACCGTTACCACACGGGCTGAGCCCGACGTGACACTCACCTCCGACGCATCGACGATTCACCGCGGATTGATGGTTGTAGATACGCACACCGAAATGGATCGATAGATGGACAACCAAGAAATGGTGCACGCGGAGGCCCTGGCGATACCCAACTGGCCTCAGAGATTCCGCCACTTCAGGCTTGCCGCGGGCTTGGCATCCGCGTGCGGCTTCGTCTTCATCGCCGTCCACTTTCCCGAAATACTCTCGGACGACGACATCGGAATCTGGTGGTTGGGCATCTTCACCGCCATTGCCTTTGCGTTTCTGACATACTCGCTCATCGAGGCCTCCGGATTCTTCTCGATAGGACTGAGCCGCCGGATTACACCGCACGCGGACATCGAACACGGCCCCTGCATCGAAATACCCACGGGGAGAAAGACACCCTTTCTGGCCACCCTGATTGCAGCCTTGGCGGCACCGGCCGGCGCTGTCATGATCTACGCCTGGGCAACACACGCAGACGCAGTATTGATCCCACGCGACGAAGTGGCCGAGCACGTTCCGTTCATCGCCTCGACCGCCGTCTCGACGCTGGTGATCGCACTGCTCCCGCTGCGGATCCGCAGCACCACGGTGCTGAGATTGCACGAGGACGGCATCAGACGTCGCGCGACGATCCGCAGACTCCGTGTTCGCACTTACGACACATTCGTAAAGTGGGACGACATCGAGGATGTTGTGCCCGACGTGTACACAGTCCACGCAAGGGGTGCAACCATCCACTACCCGATGATCCGACTGCGCGTGCCCGGTCCGGTACCCACCGCGAGACTCGTGCCGTTCGACGAGGAGGACGAGATTGCTCTCACTGCGTACGCGCTGGTGAGCGAACCCAACGCGCTCTTCGAATTGATCCGGCGCCTGCACATCCGGCCGGAAGATCGGCACCTCGTCGCCCGACCCGACTCCGTCGACCTTCTGCGGCCGGCGCCGCTGTTCGATCGGTTCCGAGCGGCGCGTGGAGTCGAGACGCGGTGGTGAATCGGGTCTCGCCCGGATCCGCCGACCCGCACACAAATCGTAGGTTCGGGGGCTACGATCGAACTCATTGGTCGACACGCATCTGTTGTCGGCGCGGTGAAGCACGTATCCGCAAATGATGTGTGCCGCAACGTAGGTGCGTGCCGGGCCTCCTGCGGAAACCGATGTTCAGGTCAACCCCGTGGAGTGACAATGACAGACAACTGGCTTTCTCGCGATCCGTTCGACGACATCTTCGACCGATTCTTCAGCTCCGGCGGACTCCGCCAACCGCAGGTACAACGGGTGGACCTGAGCCGGTTGCTCAACGACGATGCCAAGCAGCTCGTCGCCGAGGCCAGGAAGGCAGCCACGGCATGGGGTAGCGCGGAGCTGACCCCCGAACATCTCCTGTATGCCGCCACGCTCAACGACCCGACCCGCGGTGTGATCAGTGGTCTGGGGCTGGATCCCGATGCGGTCGCAGAACAGATGCGCTCCGTCGCCGGTGGCGAAGGCAACGAGGGCGAGCAGGTGACGCTGAGTCCTGCGACCAAGCGTGCACTGCGGGTTGCCCAGCAGCAGGCGGGACAGTCGGGTATCAGCTACATCGGTCCCGAGCACATCCTCTACGGAATTGCGGCGAACAGCGAGAACCCGGCTGCTCATGCGCTGGCCGGCGCCAAACTCGATACCGGTGGTCGGCGCGACACATCGCAGAGCACTACCCCCACACTCGACGAGTACGGCCGAGACCTGACCGCTGAGGCGCGTGCGGGCAACGTCGACCCTGTGGTCGGGCGCGCCGACGAGATCGCGCAGACCGTCGAGATCCTGTCCCGTCGTCGCAAGAACAATCCGGTCCTGATCGGTGATCCCGGCGTGGGCAAGACCGCGATCGTCGAGGGTTTGGCGCAACGAATCGTCAATGGGGACGTGCCGTCGACATTGGCCGATCGGCGCGTCGTCGCGCTCGACGTAGGTTCGCTGGTCGCGGGGAGCAAGTATCGCGGCGAATTCGAGGAGCGGTTGACGAAGATCCTCGACGAGGTTCGCGAACACTCCGACGAGCTGATTCTCTTCATCGACGAGTTGCACACGATCGTCGGCGCGGGCAGTGGTGGCGAAGGTTCGATGGATGCAGGCAATCTCCTCAAGCCGGCCCTCGCGCGCGGAGAGTTGCACGCGGTCGGCGCGACCACGATCGACGAGTACCGCCGCTACATCGAGAAGGACGCGGCGCTCGAACGGCGGTTCCAGCCGGTGATGGTGTCCGAGCCGTCGGTGGACGACACCATCGAGATTCTGCGCGGACTGATCGATGTCTACGAGGAACACCATCAGGTGCACTACACCGACGAGTCACTGGTGGCTGCAGCCGAACTGTCCGACCGCTACATCACCGACCGTTTCATGCCCGACAAAGCGATCGATCTGGTCGATCAAGCCGGGGCTCGAGTGCGTCTACGCACCAAAACGCCCGATGCGGACACCCGTTCGCAAGAGGAAGAACTGGCGCGCCTCGAGCGGGAGAAGGACACTGCAGTCGCTGCCGAGGACTACGCCAAAGCCGGCGAGTTGAAGGACGAGATCGCCGCCCTCGAAGAGCGCGTCGGATCGAGCGGCTCGGCGTCGACACCGCAGGTCGAAGTCGTCGACATTGCCGAAGTGATCTCGCGACAGACCGGCATCCCGGTCTCCGAACTGACGGCAGAAGAACGCCAACGGCTCCTGGACCTCGAGGACGTGCTCCACGCTCGCGTGGTCGGGCAGGAACAAGCAGTCTCAGCAGTGGCCGAAGCGGTGCGAAGGGCGCGCTCGGGCCTGTCCGACCCGAACAGGCCGATCGGCTCGTTCCTGTTCCTCGGCCCCACCGGGGTCGGCAAGACCGAACTCGCGAAGGCACTTGCCGCGGCCGTGTTCGGTGATGAGGACCGGATGATTCGCTTCGATATGAGCGAATTCCAGGAGAAGCACACCGTCTCCCGCCTGGTCGGGGCTCCCCCGGGCTACGTCGGGTACGAGGAGGCAGGGCAGCTCACGGACAAGGTTCGCCGCCAGCCGTACTCGGTGGTTCTGTTCGACGAGATCGAGAAGGCGCACACCGATGTGTTCAACGTGCTTCTCCAGCTCCTCGACGACGGCCACGTCACCGATGCTCAAGGCCGCACAGTGGATTTCAAGAACACCATTGTCATTCTCACCAGCAATATCGGGTCCGACCTCATCCTGGCCGACACCAGCGGCGACATCGAGACCCTGACCTCGAAGCTGATGGAGCGACTGCACTCCCATTTCCGGCCCGAGTTCCTCAACCGTATCGATGAGACGGTGGTGTTCCACCGGCTCGACAAGGCGCAGTTGCGCGAGATAGTCGACCTGATCCTCGACGGAACCCGGCGACGGTTGCGAGCCCAGGACGTCGAACTGGACATCACTGAGAGCGCGGTCGACTGGCTGGTGGACACCGGTTTCGCACCGGAGTTCGGTGCTCGTCCATTGCGGCGAACCATCCAGAAGCAACTCGACAACAGGCTGTCGAACCTGCTGCTTGCGGGAACGCTCGGCGCGGGAGACACGGTGCGAGTCGACACCGGTCCTGATGGTCTGGTTCTCGAGGCGGTCACCGGTGGAGACGAGCAGCAAGATCCCGAGGGCGACTCATCGGCGGCGGATTGATCAGCTGGCGGCGTCCCCATGCACCCGGTCGTGCAGCGCCTCCATCTTCACGTCGAGGTCACGGGCGGTTTCAGCAGCAACACGGAGTTCCTCACGCAGTGCATCCGGCACCGCGCGGTCGTGCTTGTAGTAGATCTTGTGCTCGAGACTTGCCCAGAAGTCCATCGCGACCGTGCGGATCTGAAGTTCGACGTAGACCGACTCCATGCGGTCGGACATGAACACGGGGATCTCGACGATCACGTGGACACTGCGATAGCCGTTCGGTTTGGGCCGGGCGATGTAGTCCTCGATCTCGACCACGCCGACGTCGCCCTGTCGCGTGATCATGTCCATGATGCGGTAGACGTCCGACGTGAAGCTGCACGTGATGCGAATGCCGGCGATGTCGCGGACGTGCTCACGCACGCCTTCGAGCGTCTGGGGAGCACCCTTGCGACGTGCCTTCGCAATGATCGACTCGGGCGACTTGAGTCGCGACTTCACGTGCTCGATCGGGTTGTAGTCGCGGGCGTAGGTGAACTCGTCGCGCAAGATGTTGATCTTGGTCATCATCTCGTCGATGCCGAACTTGTAGACCATGAGAAACCGAGTGAGTTCGTTCTTCAGATCCTGCAGCGATGCCAGAGGACGAGCGGAGTCATCCTCCGGCTCGTCGGGTAGGGGCACGCCCTGTTCAGGGCCGTCCACCGTCGTTGTCACTCGGTTCCTCCTCGATGTGTTCCGCCATCGAGTCTGCCAGCTGTTCGCGGCGAGTGACTTCCCGTCGCCGCAGCACCTCACGCAATGTGCGCGGATGCACACCCGCTTCACGTCTCGCTTTCTTGCGTGTGATCAGCACTCCAGCGAGTGCGATCACCCAGATCGGATACTGCGCGAGCCACGCGACCCGGAACGAATCGAAGCCGTAGCCGCCGAACGCGTCGAGCAGTACACCCATCGTCTGGACGACCAGCAGCGTCGCGAGGAAGCCCCCGATGTTGACGATGCCCTGCGCGGTCCCGAGCGCAGTCGACGGGTTGAACGTGCGTGCGTAGTCGAATCCGACCATCGACCCCGGGCCGCCGACAGAGATAACGATGATGAGCAGCACCAGCAGCCAGATCGGCGCGGGCCCTGGCAAGGCGAGCACGATCGTCCACGCGGTCGCGCACGCGATGATGATCGACAGCACGAGCCAGGATCGGTGGTTCGGGAAGCGGCCGGTGAGAATGCCGAGAATCGGGCCGGCCGCGATCGCGGTGGCGACCGAGACCGTGAGCATCGAGCCGGCTGCCGCGGCCGACAGGCCCTGCGCGGATTCGAGGTACGGCACACCCCACATCAGGGCGAACGTAGTCACCGAGAACTGGGTGCCCATGTGGGTGAAGAACCCCAGGCGTGTCCCCGGTCGACGCCACACGCCGCCGATCTGACCGAGCACGTTGCGCAGTCCCGCGGCCGGGACCTCCGGGTGTTCCCCGGTCGGAGCGTTCCGTACGACCGCGACCACGAGGACGCAGGCGAGGACCCCCAACGCCGCGGCGCTGGCGTAGGCAGCGGTCCATCCCTGTCCGGACAGGATGAGCACGAACGGAACAGCCGACAGCACCTGTCCGAGTTGCCCGAGGATGCCCGTCAACTGCGACACCACCGGAACCCGGCGCGGAGCGAACCACACCGGGACCAGCCTCAGCACCGAGATGAACGTGAGAGCGTCACCGACTCCGACGAACACACGACCGGCGTACGCGATGGGCAACGAGTCGGTGACAGCGAGCACGAACTGGGCCACCGCCATGATGGCGGCACCCAACGCGATGATCTTGCGCGACCCGAATCGGTCCAGCAGAACTCCGGCGGGAATCTGCATGCCCGCGTAGACGATGAGCTGCAACACCACGAACCCGGACAACACGGACGGGGAGATGTCGAAGCGCTCGGTCGCGGCCAGGCCCGAAACACCGAATGTCGTGCGGTGCAGGACCGCGACCAGGTAGGCGAAGACCCCGACACCCCAGACCAGCCATGACCTCATGGGATATACACGATACGCCAGAGTTCGTTAGGTCGGTTAACTACTCTCGTCCGAGCGACACCCACGTCGGGTCGGAAGCCCGCTCGCCGACCACCTCACCGGCAAGTGCGTCGAGGCGCCCGAGCTGCTCGTCCGACAGCACCACGTCCACAGCGCCTGCGTTCTCTGTGACGCGCGCAGCAAAACGGGTACCGGGAATCGAGACCGACGGCAGACCGAAAACACGAGCCTTCGCGTCGAGCCACGCCAGCGCGACCTGCGCGACGGTGGCGCCTGCTTCATCGGCGACGGCGCGTACCTTCGCCCGCAATTCGAGATTCTTCGGAAGCGCCTCTGCGTCGAAACGCGGGAACCGATGACGAAGGTCGCCGTCTCCGAGCTGCCCCGGCGCGAACGCGTCGGTCAGCAAACCTCGACTGACCGGGGAGAACGGAACAAAACCGATACCGAGCTCAGCAGCAGTCGGCACCACATTGCGTTCCACATCGCGCGAGACGATGCTCCACTCCGACTGGATCGCGGCGATCGGATGCACAGCGTGCGCACGTCGCAGCTCGTCACCGGTCGCTTCGGACAGGCCGAGGTGGCGCACCTTCCCGGCTTTCACGAGCTCGGCCATCGCGCCCACCGTTTCCTCGATCGGGACCTCGGGGTCGACGCGGTGCAGGTAGTACAGATCCACTACATCCACACCGAGCCGCTGGAGCGATTCGTCGATTGCCTCATGCACATAGTCGGGACGCCCGTTGATCCCCCGATTTCCGGTTGCCGGGTTTCCGACGAGTCCGAACTTCGTGGCCAATTGCACCTCGGTGCGACGCGTACCCAGCAACTTCCCGACTACCTGCTCGCTCAGTCCGCTGCCGTAGATATCAGCGGTGTCGATGAAGGTGACTCCGATGTCGACCGCGTGATGAAGCGTCGCGAGCGCGTCCGCAGGATCGACCTCCCCGTAGACAGGAGCGACGGACATCGCTCCGTAGCCCTGCGCACTGACGGTGAGCCCGGGGGCGAGTTCGACGGCGGGAACGGTCATCGGCGGATTCTCCTCAGGTCGGCGGCACTCGTGCCTTCGCGCACGGCACGCCGATCGATCCTTCCGCACATCGCCGCGCATCGCAGGATTCCGAATCACCATGATCGCAACTGTGCCGCGCCTACGCTGGTCCCATGGCGATCGACTGGCTCGACCTTCAGCTCACTGCCCGACGAGAATTCGACACGCGCCTCGCCCACATCACAGACTGGACGGCGCCCACGCCCGACACGGAGTGGAATGTCGCCGACCTCGTGCGACACATGGTCGACGAACAGCGTTGGGTCGCGCCCATCCTGGAAGGGCACACCGTCGCAGACGCGGAAGCCAAGCTCGAACCGATCCGCGACGACCTCGCCGCAGAATGGCACCGCTACGCGGAAGAGGCCACCGCAGCGTGGGCTGCCACCCCGCTCGACAAGCCCGTACACCTCTCGTACGGCACCGTGTCGTGTCTCGACTATCTCAAACAACAGGTCAGCGACATCGCTGTACACACCTGGGATCTGGCACGTGCGGTCGGTGACGGCGACCGCCTGAACCCCGGATTGGTGGACGCTGTGTGGACCGACCTGCAATCTCAGCGCGACGTACTCGCATCGAGCGGATTGTTCGGGCCACCCGTGCAGATTCCCGACGACGCCCCCGTACAGGACCGGCTGATCGCCCTCACCGGTCGCGACCCCCGAACCGGAGGAGCGTCATGAACGACCGGCCCGCCGACATAGACATCGACATAGACATCAAGCCCCGCAGCCGCGACGTCACCGACGGCATGGAGAAGACCGCGTCACGCGGAATGCTGCGTGCCGTCGGGATGGGCGACGACGACTGGGCCAAACCCCAGATCGGGGTCGCGTCGTCGTGGAACGAGATCACACCGTGCAACCTGTCGCTGGACCGTCTCGCACAATCCGTGAAGGACGGTGTGCACGCGGCAGGTGGATACCCGCTCGAGTTCGGCACCATCTCCGTCTCGGACGGTATTTCGATGGGCCACGAGGGTATGCACTTCTCCCTCGTCTCCCGCGAGGTCATCGCCGACAGCGTGGAGACGGTCATGCAGGCCGAGCGACTCGACGGTTCGGTGCTGCTCGCCGGGTGCGACAAGTCGCTGCCCGGAATGCTCATGGCCGCTGCGCGGCTCGACCTCGCGTCGGTGTTCCTGTATGCGGGATCGATTCTGCCCGGCATCGCGAAACTGTCCGACGGCACAGAACGCGATGTGACGATCATCGACGCGTTCGAAGCGGTCGGTGCGTGCGCGCGCGGACTGATGTCCGAAGAGGATCTCGGTGCAATCGAGCGCGCGATCTGCCCCGGCGAGGGCGCGTGCGGCGGCATGTACACGGCCAACACCATGGCCAGCGCCGCGGAAGCGCTCGGTATGTCGCTGCCCGGTAGCGCGTCGCCACCGGCCACCGACCGTCGTCGCGACGGATTCGCACGCCGCAGCGGACAGGCCGTCGTCGAGATGCTGCGCCGCGGCATCACCGCATCCGACATCCTCAGCAAGGAAGCGTTCGAGAACGCGATCGCGGTGGTGATGGCTTTCGGCGGATCCACCAATGCGGTGCTGCATCTGCTGGCGATCGCTCACGAAGCCGACGTCGATCTCACACTCGACGATTTCGTGCGGGTCGGCGCGCGTGTCCCCCACCTCGCCGACGTCAAACCCTTCGGTCGGCACGTCATGAAGGACGTCGACCACATCGGTGGCGTTCCGGTCATCATGAAAGCTCTACTCGACGCCGGTCTTCTGCACGGCGACTGCCTCACGGTCACCGGCGCGACCGTCGCGGAGAATCTTGCGGGGATCGCCCCGCCCGATCCCGATGGGAAGGTGCTGCGTGCGCTGAGCGATCCCATCCATCCCACCGGTGGCATCACGATCCTGCGCGGATCCCTCGCGCCGGGAGGCGCAGTGGTGAAGTCCGCGGGTTTCGACGAGTCCGTTTTCGAAGGCACCGCGAGGGTCTTCGAACGCGAGCGAGCGGCGATGGACGCCCTCGAGGACGGCACCATCACCGCAGGCGACGTGGTCGTCATTCGATACGAAGGTCCCAAGGGTGGCCCGGGGATGCGCGAGATGCTCGCGATCACCGGCGCCATCAAGGGCGCCGGTCTCGGCAAGGATGTCCTGCTGCTCACCGACGGCCGATTCTCGGGCGGCACCACGGGCCTTTGCGTCGGACATGTCGCGCCGGAGGCCGTCGACGGCGGCCCCATCGCGTTCGTGCGCGACGGCGACCGGATCAAGCTGGATGTGGCGAACGGCCTGCTCGATGTCCTCGTCGAGGACGCTGAAATGGCGGAGCGGCGGCAGGACTGGAAGCCACTGCCGCCGCGCTACACCAAGGGGGTGCTGGCGAAGTACACGAAACTCGTCGGGTCCGCGTCACAGGGCGCTGTGTGCGGATGACCTCCGGTCAGATCGGCCGGAACCCTGCTCCAACGCTGCCGCGCGCATCGATGTCGGCCATGATCACATCGATGTTCGTGCCGACCTCGGGACCGACGCACGGTGCCAGCAGGTAGGCGTTGACCATCGCGACCAGGGTGGTACCGACGACAAGCGGCGCACCCGAATCGCCCTCGATGACACAGACCTGGGTCCATGTTTCCTGCGCACCGAAGATGTCGCCCCACACAATGCCGCACGTGTTGCCGGTGGTGCGGCCTTCCTTGCAGGCGATGTTCGGGAATCCGGCGGGGGTTCCGAGTCCGGTGATGGTCACGTTGCCGATGCGGTTGACCGGGGTGACCCTGTCGCCGTAGAACTCGATGACCGCGTAATCGAGGGTCTCGTTGGTCGAGACGATGTGGCCCAGTGTTCCGGCGCCCATGTTGTGCTCGGACTTGACCGTCATGCCTGGGTCGCCGCAGTGCGCGGCTGTGAGTCCGACGAGCCGACCGGCAGCGTCGTGCCCGATCGTGGTGAGCGTGCAGTCGTACATGCTCTCGTCGCCGTGGCCGAGCGTGATGCCCGATCCGCCGCCGAGGACCGCGGAAGGGGCTGCCGTGGCAACCGCCGCACCGCTGCCGACCAGGGCAATCGCGGTTGCGAATACCACAGCAAGTTTTCTGAACATCATGCCCCTCCAACGCGGTCTGCCCCGACCGCTTCCGCGGTCAGCGTACTAGAGCGCCGTCACAGTACTAGAGGATTACGGACTATGCGGGGTTGGAACCGAGGCTTTCGAGCGCTTTCCGCGCCTCTTCGAGTTCGCGGCTCAACTGCGCGACGCGTTCCTCCACGGTTCGGCGTGCCTCGTCGATCACCGAGTGCACGGCCTCGATCGCAGTCTCGTCGCCGAGTTCCTTGACGGCGCGTTCGACGGCGTCGGGCGCGACCACGGCGGGCTTCCCGATCTTCCGCGTGCCCTGCGCGACAGCGACCGTCCAGTCGTTCTCGGGGTCGATCGTGACGGTGATGCTGAGTGCGGCGGGCTTCTTGGCGCTGCGTTTGGCGGGGGCCTTGGGCTTCGCGGGCTCTGCGGCCGCCGCGGACGGCGGATTCGCGGAAGGGGAGCTCACTGTGGTCTTCTCCTTGACTGCGGGCCGGGGAGTGGGCCGTGCGGGTTCTGTTTTCGCAACCGGAGTGGTTGCTGCGGGAGTTTGCGTCGTCGAGGACTTCGGGGCGGGGGCTCTCGTCGCAGCGGCCGGTTTCGCAGCGGCCGGTTTCGCAGCGGCCGGTTTCGACGGCGTCTTCGTCGCTACGTCCCGGGTGAAACGCAGTTCGTCGGTTTCGAAGGGAAGCTCGTCGTTGACCCCCTTGGGACGGATCGTGACCGTGGTCCCGTCGATCGAGATGACACGTGCCGACGTACCCGGTTCGATCCCCAGGCTGGAAATCCCCTCGACGAGATATACCGTGGCGCGGCGCCCCTCCGCGAGGGCGGCGCTCAATTCCGTGAGTTGCTCCTCGGTCAGATGGTCCGCACGTCTACGGGGCGGCATGCCACGTCCTTTCTCAGCTCTACGGTGCGATCGACGGCGCCCACTGTCGCACACGTGTACGACACTCTGTCCGTCCGGACACACCCTGGCCGTCTGTCACCGGGGAGCCCGGCGTGTGCTCCCCGCCACGACAAGGAAGGATGACGTATGTGAACTCGCCGGAGCAACGACCGCAACCCGGCCCCGACATGCTCGCCGCCATTCAGCGAGAACTCGAACGCAGCCTGCTCGGGGGCGAACGCCGCTACACGGTCGACGAGGTCGCCACGATGGCGGGCATGTCTCCGGCGCGGGTTCGGCGACTCTGGCAGGCATTGGGATTCACCGTCGACCCCGAGCCCGACGCAGAGATGTTCACCGACGGCGACGTCGGTGCACTCCGCGATATCGCAGCTATCGTCGGTAGCGGCGTGATCGACGAGAATCTCGAGCTCTCGGCGGCCCGATCTCTCGGCCAATCGATCTCACGACTCGCCGAGTGGGAACTGACCCTGTTCAACACTCACCTCTTCGACAATCTCGTCGAAGAGCATTCCGACGTGTCTGCGCAGGAGATGCCCGATCTCATCGATGCTCTCGTACAGCAGTTGTCGATGCGGGCCGAGACCTTGCAGAGCCACATCTGGCGGCGTCACATCGTCAGCACTACGGAACGTTCCGTCTGGCGCGCCGAGGGAGATGCACCCCTGCGCGAGGTCGTGGTCGGGTTCGCCGACATGGTCGGCTACACCCAGCTCACCCGTCGAATCGACGCGGGCGAACTCAACGAATTGCTCGAGTACTTCGAATCCGAGGTCACCGCGGCCATTGCCGGTCACCACGGGTGGATCATCAAGACCGTGGGCGACGAGGTGATGTTCGCGGCCGAGGATCCGGCCGACGGCGCACGTATTGCGCTCGAGCTGCAGGAGACCTTCGGCGCGAGCAAGGACACCCCGGAACTCCGGGTGGGCATGGCGTGGGGGCCGGTGCTGGCACGCTTCGGCGACCTGTTCGGCTCCGTCGTCAACAATGCCGCCCGTCTCACCGGCGCGGCACGGCCCGGCTCGATCCTGTTGGACGAGAAGCTCGCCGCCGAACTCGATCCGGACGAATTCCGGATCCAGCCGCTGCGCAGGCTCAGGGTCAAAGACTTCCGCCGATCGCGGCCGTTCGTCCTGCGAGCACCGGATCGACGGCGCTGGACGCGCTGACCAGCGCTCCCGCGTTACTTCCGTGTTGCTGCACGACGAGCAGCAAGGAAGTCGTCGACGATCTGTTCGCATGCCGTGCGATCGATGGGCGGCAGAGTGACGAGGTGGTTGAAAACAATCGGCCCGACCAGCTGGATGAGTGCGAGGTCGTAGTCGAACTCGCCGAGTTCCTCGCGTGTGGATTCCGCCCCGAGTACGCGGTCGAACGACGAACGGTAGCGTTCGACGAGTTGCTCGCGCAGCGACTGTAGTTCGGGGCGTTCCTGTGCTTCCGGGTCGGCCGGCCGGCTGGCGTGGACGAGCTCCGGCCCCATTCCGAGCCAGCACATCGCGGCAAGGGGAATCGGCACGTCCTCGACGATCCGCGCCTGGCCGATGAGTAGTTCGACGAGTTGTTCGCGCAGGCCGACGTTCTCCGGCACGGGCGGCGCAGGCGGGATCAACCGCGCGAAGGCCGCGGCAACGAGTTCTGTGCCGTTTGCGAAATGCCGGTACAGCGTGGCCCGGCCCACCCCGGCGCGAGTGGTCACCGCATCGATCGTGACGGCGTCGGCGCCGCCCGTAGCGAGCAGCTCGGTGGCCGCGTCGAGCAGCCGTGCCCGAGACCGCACCTTGCGGGGATCGGGTTCTCTGGATGTACCGACATCTTCGCGCGCGTTCACACCCACAGTTTCTCTCGTCTCGGTCAGGGCCTAGTTATGGAACTATCGGTTCCGCTACGATACCGGCAGTCTCGTTTATCGTTCGCCCAAATCATTGCAGTCAAGGCAAACCACCGTCACGTTCGGAAGGCAACCGTGCCCGAAGCATCAGCACCTCCGAGGTCCGAGATCCCCACCGCCCGCATGACCCGGTCCCAACTGTGGCTGCTCGTCGTCGCGTGCGCTTCGGTGTCCGCGGTGATCGCAGCGATGGCGGCGCTCAACACTGCGTTGCCCGATATCGCGGTAGACACCGGGGCGACGCAGAGTGAGCTGACCTGGATCGTCGACGGCTACACACTCGCGCTCGCCGCGCTGCTACTTCCGTGCGGCGCACTCGGCGACCGGTTCGGCCGGCGCGGAATCCTCGTCGTCGGCCTGGTCGTCTTCGGGCTCGGATCAGCGCTGCCCCTGCTCACCGATGGGCCTACGTGGGTGATCGTGTCCCGCGGTATCGCCGGCGTCGGGGCAGCTCTTGTCATGCCGGCCACACTGTCGCTGATCACGACGGGCTTCCCGCCGGATCGCCGCGCACGAGCGATCGGCATCTGGGCCGGGGTGGCAGCTTCTGGTGCAGTCGTCGGCATGATCGTCTCCGGGGTCATCCTCGAATACGCCTCCTGGAAGCTGATCTTCGGCGGATTCGCGATCGCGTCCGTCGCACTGGTCGCGATCGCACTGACGATTCCATCGTCGCGGGCAGAGAATCCGGGGCGCTTCGATTTCGGTGGCAGCATTCTGGCGATCGCGGCCATCGGACTGTTCGTCCTCGGGGTGATGGAAGGACCTCACCGAGGCTGGCTCGACCCGCTCACCCTGAGCGCCGTGACGATAGGCCTCGTGGCCGCCGCCGGCTTCGTGTTCGCCGAATTGCGTGCCGCCGAACCGCTGCTCGACATGCGCTTGTTCACGAACCGCGCATTCGGCGTCGGCGCCGCTTGCCTGAACCTGCAGTTCCTCGCGGGGTTCGGCATGTTCTTCCTGATCGTGCAGTATTTCCAGCTCATCCTCGGCTACTCACCTCTGATGGCTTCGGTCGCCCTGGCACCCATCTTCGCGGTCGTGATGGTCCTGTCCTTCACGGTGCCCGCCCTACTTCGCTGGATCAGCCTGCGCGTGCTGATCAGTCTCGGATTGGGTCTGATCGGGGTGTCGCTGATCCTCATCGGCTTCCTCGACGCAGAGTCGTCGTATCTCGATGCCGCGTTGACGATGCTGATCACCGGCATCGGGTTCGGACTCTGCACGGCACCCGCAACGCACGCAATCGTCACGAACACCCCGGAGGACCAGCAGGGTGTCGCATCGGCCGTGAACGACGCGACGCGCGAGATCGGCGCGGCGATCGGTGTCGCTGCAGCGGGCAGTGTTCTTGCAGCCGCGTACGGCAACCGGATCGCACCGACCGCCGAGATGATCCCGGAACCGGCGCGTGGGGCGGTGGAAGATTCGCTTGCCGCTGCCCTTCAGGTTGCAGAGCAGGCCGGTACCCAGGGCGAACAACTCGCCGCACTCGCCAGGGACGCCTTCCTCGAAGGCATGCAGCACGCCTCGTTCGCGCTGGCAGCAATTCTGCTGGTCGGTGCAGTCGGCGCGGCCTTCTGGGCACCTTCGCGCACCTGAACTTCGCTCCTCTTCCGAGCCCACAATGCCCATCGCCGGTTCGGCGGTGGGCATTGTGTCGTGGGCGCGATCACTGTAGCCTTCGATTAACAGTTACCCATCGTCACACTTAAAGGTGGAGGCATGACCGCATCGCTCACCCGCGAGAACAGCAAGGGTTTCGTTCCAGGACTCCCGATCTCCGACCGCGAGGACACCGCGCGACGCCTGCTCGCATCGTCCGCCCGCAAGTCGTACGACCCGGTGATCGAGGTCGACTGGGACGCACCGATCCCCGACGACAAGTTCGGCATGACGCCGGAATGGAGCACGCTCTACGGCACTGCCCTCTGGGACGAACTCAGCGACGAGCAGCGCATCGCACTGACGAAGCATGAAGCCGCGAGCGTGTCGGGAGTGGGCCTGTGGTTCGAGGTCCTGCTCATGCAGATGCTGCTGCGCGACGTCTACGACCGCGACAAGCATTCGAAGCACGTGCAGTTCGCACTCACCGAAGTCGCCGACGAATGCAGGCACTCCGTGATGTTCGCGCGAGCGGGCGAGCGCCTCGGGATGCCCGGTTACGGACCTCCGCGGTACATCCACCAACTCGGACGACTGTGGGGCCATTACTTCCGCGGCGCCAATGCCTACGCTTCGGTGATGGCAGCCGAGGAAATCCTCGACATGATGCAGCGCGACTTCATGCGGGACGAGCGCGTACAGCCTGTAACCCGCGCAGTGAGCAAGATTCACGTGCTCGAGGAGGCCCGGCACATCCGGTTCGCTCGCGAAGAAGTTACTCGGCGACTCACCGGTGCGAGCCGCGCGCGTCTCGCATTCGAGCGCTTCCAGACAGCAGCGGTCGTATATTTCGTCATGAAGAGCATGATTCACCCGCGGGTGTACTCCAATGCGGGACTCGACCGCGATCGCGCGCTCGCGGAGGCCGCGAACAACAAGCACCATCACGACAAGGTGCGCAAGTCCGGTGCCAAGCTCATGACGTTCCTCGATAACGTCGGACTGGTCGGCGGGCCGTCGAAGATCCTCTACAAGAAGGTCCATCTGCTCTGACCGAGGCGGCCCACTGAGCGGAACGGCGCGGCCGAACGATCGGTCGCGCCGTTACTCTCCGATTCCATGAGCATCCCGAACCCGGCCGACTTCACCGGACAGGCAGTTGTCGTCACCGGCGGCACGAAGGGGATCGGTTTCACCATCGCCGAGACCTTCCTCGCGGCCGGCGCCGACGTCCTCGTGTGCGGACGGTCCGAACCCGACGTCCTCCCGGCAGCCGACGGTCGGACGGCCTCGTTCTTCGCCGCCGACATCCGTGACGCCGACCAGGCCGCAGCGGTCGTCGACGCGGCGGCAACGCGGTTCGGCCGCCTCGACGTGTTGGTCAACAACGCGGGCGGCTCCCCCGACGCGGACGCTGCGACGGTCTCGACGCGATTCTTCGATCGGATCGTCTCCCTCAACCTTTCTGCACCTTTCTACGCGGCACAGGCCGCGAACCGTGTCATGAGCACCCAGGCCGCCGGCGGGTCGATCATCAATATCGGAAGCGTGTCTGCGCACGACCCGCAGCCCGGCACCGCCGCATACACCGCAGCGAAGGCCGGCCTCCTCGCCCTCACCAAGGCACTCGCGCTCGAGTGGGCACCGACCGTCCGGGTCAATCACATCACCACCGGCCTGATCCGCACCGAAGCCGCAGCTCACGTGTACGGCGAGGACGGCGGAGCAGCGGTGACGAAGACCCTGCCCATGCAGCGGATGGCAGCCCCCTCGGACATCGCGGGCGCGTGCCTGTACCTGGCCGGGCCGCTCGCGTCGTACGTCAACGGAGCCGATCTCGCCGTCCACGGCGGCGGCGAGGTGCCTGCGCGCTTCATGGCACTCAATCCCGGGTAACGACCACTCATCTCCTATCCGCAACCCAGCCCTCGGCGCCAGCGCAGCCGGGGGCGTTTTCGTCTGCACTCCCGACCACCTCGCTGTGACCCTTGACACTCTCCCTCAGTGAATGTACCTTCAGACTCAGTGAATGAGTATTCATTCATTTCATTCGACAAGGGAGTCACCATGACCGACTTCGAAGACATCACCTACGAAATCGACGGCGCCGCTGCGATCATCACCATCAACCGACCCCAGCGCTACAACGCATTTCGGGGCAAGACCGTCGAGGAACTGATCAAGGCATTCCGCTCCGCATGGGCGGACACCCGCGTCTCGGGCATCATCCTCACCGGAGCCGGAGAAAAGGCATTCTGCACCGGCGGCGACGTCAAGCAGCGCGCCGAGACGGGCGACTACGGCCCCACCGAGAGCGGCATGTTCGAGATCGGCAACCTCCACAAGCTCATTCGAGACGTCCCGAAACCGGTCATCGCCGCCGTCAACGGCATCGCGGTCGGTGGCGGGCACGTCCTGCACGTCCTGTGCGACCTCACCATCGCTTCGGAGAACGCGAAGTTCGGACAGGCCGGGCCCCGCGTCGGATCGTTCGACGCCGGCTTCGGCTCTGCCTTCCTCGCACGCATCGTCGGCGAGAAGCGCGCTCGCGAGATCTGGTACCTGTGCCGGCAGTACGACGCCCCCACCGCCGAGCGCTGGGGTCTCGTGAACTGGGTTGTCCCCCAGGACAAATTGCTCGACGAAGCCAAGGCCGTGGTCGCCGAGATCGCGGAGAAGAGTCCTACCGCGATCCGATTCCTCAAGCAGTCCTTCAACGCCGACACCGATCATCAAGCAGGCCTGAGCAACCTCGCAATGTCCGCACTCGACCTGTTCGGCAAGTCCGACGAAGGCCTCGAGGGAGCGAAGGCGTTCGCAGAGAAGCGCCCTGCCGAATTCGCCAAGTACGTCAGGGCCTGACCGCAGATCCCACCTCGAGAGGACACTTCGCATGAGCAACATCGCACTCGTCACAGGAGCCGGTTCCGGTATCGGCAAATCCATCGCGCTGGCCTTCGCCGCGCAGGGCGACAAAGTGATCGCCGCTGACCTCGATCTCGCAGCTGCCGAGGCCACCGCGAAGGAGCACCCGGACCTGATCACCGCGCTGCCCGTGGACATCTCCGACCGCGCCCAGGTCGACACACTCCGCGAACACACCCACGCGCAGGTCGGCGTCCCCAACATCCTCGTCAACGCTGCCGGATGGGACAGGACCGACCAATTCCTCAATGCCACACCGGAATTTGCACAGAAGGTCGTTGCGATCAACTACCTCGGTCCGGTGAACATCTGCAGCGCCTTCCTGCCCGGCATCATCGAGGCAGGGGACGGCGGCCGGGTGATCAACCTCGCCAGCGACGCCGGTCGCGTCGGCAGCTCGGGTGAATCCATCTACGCCGGAGCCAAGGGTGGTGTCATTGCACTCACCAAATCGCTTGCGCGAGAGATGGCCAGGCACGGCATCAGCGTCAACTGCGTGTGCCCCGGCCCAACCGACACGCCACTGTTCCAGGCCCAGGACGAGAAGCTCAAAGCAGCACTGATCAAAGCGATTCCGTTTCGCAGGCTCGCCCGCCCCGACGAGGTTGCCGCCCCGGTTCTGTTCTTCGCTTCCGACTCCGCATCGTTCATCACCGGCCAGGTGATCAGCGTCAGCGGCGGCCTGACCATGGCCGGTTGAGCACTCACCCACCAGAACAGGACGAGAACCATGACCGCGTCGTACAACGCCCGGGCATACCGGGAGTACTTCGAGAACGACTTCACGTATCTCAACGGATTCCGGCGCAACACCGGGCGTTACGCGCACCGGGTCGCCCTCACCGACCCCGACACCGGGCGGCAGTGGACCTACCGGCAGCTCGGCGAACAAGTCGACCGGATCGCAACCGGGCTCGCCGACGCAGGAGTCCGGAGCGGCGACGTCGTTGCATACCAGCTGTTCAACAGCATCGAGTTCGCCGAGCTGTACCTCGCTGTCCAGGCTGTCGGCGCTGTCGGCTCGCCCGTCAACTTCCGCCTCGCCAGTGGTGAAACCGCGTTCGTGCTCGACACCAGCGCGCCACGGGTCTTCGTCTACGACACCGAGCTCGCCTCGACTGTGCAGGAGGCCCTCGACAATTCCTCGCATACCCCCGATGTGGTGATCGCAGTCGGCGACGGCGAGCTCGTCTCCGCCACGGGAGCCAGGGTCATGCGCTACCGGGATCTACCGGCAGACCGGGTCGCATTGCCGCCCTTGCACCGGACCGTCTGGGACGAGACCACTCGCCTGTACACGTCCGGCACCACCGGCATGCCCAAGGGAGTCCCTCTCAACAGCATGATCGAAGTGCTCAGCGCGCACGACGTGATCATGCACTTCCCCCTCGGCCCCGAAGACAAAACACTCAACATGACCCCGTGGTTCCACCGCGGTGGCCTGTACTCCGGCGGGCCGAACCCGACGTTCTACATCGGCGGGCAAGTCGTGCCGCTACGTACCTTCGATCCCGATCGGGTACTCGATCTCGTCGAAGAACTCGGACTGACCTTCCTCGTCGGCGCGCCGACGAACCTCGCGATGCTCGCCACCGCGCAGGAGCAACGTCCCCGCGACCTGTCGACGCTCCGCGGCATCGTCACGATGGGTGCCCCCCTCGAACGCGACGCCGCGCTCCGCTACCAGGAGGTCCTCAACCCGCGAATCTTCAACGGCTACGGGAGCACCGAGGGGTTCTGGAACACATTCCTCCGTCCGTCCGATCTCCCGGATCACGCGGGCACGGCGGGCCGCGCCTGCACCGACGACGACGTTCGCGTGGTGCACGTGTACCCGGACCGGCTCGCCGATCCGGACGACGTGGTCGCGCGCGATGACGAGGAGGTCGGCGAGGTCATCGTCCGCTCACCGAAATGTTCCAACGCCTATTTCGACTCCCCGGACCAGGAGAAGGCCAAGTTCCGCAACGGCTGGTTGCACATCGGAGACCTCGCAACCTGGGATGCCGGCGAGTTCGTCACCATCGTCGGCCGTAAGGACGACATGCTCGTCTCCGGCGGGGAGAACGTGCACCCTGTTCAGGTCGAAGAGGCACTCAATCAGCATCCGGGTGTACAGGACTCCCTGGTCGTCGGTGTACCGGACGAACGGTGGGGTCGCATCGTCGTCGCGTACATCGTCGCATCCGACCCGGATCTGACCATCGACGCTCTCGACGGTCACTGCCGTTCACACCCGCTGCTGTCCTCGTTCAAGCGGCCGCGAGCATACCGGTTCGTCGATTCTCTCCCGGTCTCGGCGACAGGAAAGAAGCTGCACTACAAGGCGACTGCCACGGCCGCGAGCGAGTTCGCCGACGGCCGGTTCACCGCCCCTACTGTCTCCGGGATGATCTCATGAACAGCGCCCTGATCCACGACTCCGAGCATCTCCAGTTCCGCGAGGTCGCACGAGATTTCGTACGCGAGAAGATCACGCCCGTCCACGAGGACTGGGAGCACACCGGCCGCCTCGATCGCTCCCTGTTCACCGAGGCAGGCAAACTCGGGCTGCTCGGCTTCTGCGTCCCCGACGAGTATGGCGGCCCGGGCGTCGACGACTTCCGCTACAACGCCATCCTGATCGACGAGGTCAACCGGGCCGGTCACGCCTCCGCCGGTATCGCGTTCTCACTGCAGAACGACGTGGTACTGCCCTATCTCACCGACATGACCACCGCCGAGCAGAAGGCACGGTGGCTGCCCGGCGTCGTCAGCGGCGAGACGGTCCTCGGCATCGCGATGACCGAACCCGGAACGGGTAGCGACCTGACGGGTATCCGCACGTCGGCGGTACGCGACGGCGACCACTACATCGTCAACGGATCGAAGACGTTCATCTCCAACGGCCAGAACGGTGACCTGTTCGTCGTCGCGACCCGCACCTCCGCCGACCCGCACAAAGGACTGACGTTGCTGGTGGTCGAGGCCGACACCCCCGGCTTCTCGCGTGGCCGCAACCTGGAGAAGATCGGCCTGCACGCACAGGACACAAGTGAGCTGATGTTCACCGATATGCGTGTGCCCGTCGCGAACCGCCTGGGCGACGAGGGGCAGGGCTTCTATCAACTCGTGCACAATCTGCCTCAGGAGCGCTTGTCGCTCGCAGTGGGCGCGGTCGCCGCAGCCGAAGGTGTCTTCGAGACGACGCTCGCCTACGTGCGGGAACGCAAGGCCTTCGGTAAACCGGTGTCCGGCTTCCAGAACACCCAGTTCGTGCTGGCCGAACTGTCCACCGAACTCGATATCGCCCGCACATTCCTCGACGACTGCGTCGCCGAGCACGTCGACGGCAGGCTCACTGCCGCCCGCGCCGCACGGCTCAAGTGGTGGACCACCGAACTGCAGGTGCGTGTCGCCGACCGATGCCTCCAATTGCACGGCGGCTACGGTTACATGCGTGAGTACGCCGTGTCGCGGGCATTCGTCGATGCCCGCATCCAGACGATCTACGGCGGTACCACCGAGATCATGAAGACGATCATCGCCAAGGATCTCGGGATCTGACGAGAACGGCGGCGCGACAGGAGCAAGACATGACCAGCGACCAGGACGAACTGTCCGTCGACGACGCGGTGCGGGCGGTACGGACGGATTCGCGGCGGCGTCAGGTCCTTCGCGCCGCCGCGACGGTCATGCAGCGGACCGGGTTCCACCAGATGTCGATGCAGGCGCTCGCCGACGAAGCGGGCGTCAGTGTCGGCCTGATCTACAAATATTTCGGGGGCAAGGAGGACGTCCTCCTCGCGACGATCATCAGCATCCTGGAGTCGTTCCGTGACCAGCTGGTTCCCGCAATGGAAACCGCGGGCGCCGACCCTGTCGAGCGGCTCGTCGCTGGCATACGGCGGTACATCGAGATCGTCGACGAGAACATCGATGCCGTGACGCTGACCTACCGGGAGAGCCGCACGCTCGACCGTGCGGGACGCGACCGCATCAAAGAGCTCGAGGTGTCGACGTCGGCGCCACTGCGCGACGTTCTCGAAGACGGCATTGCCGCAGGCCTGCTGAACGACGTCGACGTCGACCTCATGGTGTTCGACCTACTGCTTCTTGCGCACGGATGGGCGCTCAAGCATTGGCACTTCGGTGCTCTCTACTCGTTGGACGAGTACATCCGCCTGCAGATCCGTTTCGTGCTCAACACGATTCTGCCTGCCGAACGCCGCGACTCCTACGCCCACCTGGTCCGCTGATCCTCGCCGCCGCACGCGAGCGCACTGGAGATCTTCCGGGCGAAGTCGGCGACCAGCGGTGCCATCCATTCGAGCTGTATCGCGCGCACGCCACCGGCCAGCGACACACTCGCGACGATTCCGCCGGTGCCGCGCAGGGGCGCGCCGACGCTACCGATTCCGACGATCGATTCTTCGCGGTCGAACGCAATGCCATGGCGCTTACGGACCCGATTCAGCTCCTGATGGAGGATCACCCGGTCGGTGATCGTGTGGTGCGTGGCCGCGGCCAGTCGGGAGGGGTACAGGCTGTCGACCTGTTCCGGGTCGAGCGTCGCGAGCATGGCCTTGCCGCCCGATGTTGCATACGCCGCCGTACGGCCACCCACCCGTGTCGGCAGCCTGGCAGCGCCTGCGCCACCGACCTTGTCGAGGCAGTACGCCTGTCCTCCGTCCAGAACGTCGAGATGCACGACACCACCGGTTTGCATCGCCAGTTCGTGGAGGTGTGGTGCCGCGCATTCACGGAGCCGGTCGCGGTCGATGTCGCCGCCGAGGCCGAGTGCGCGGGATCCGAGCCCGTAGCCGAGTGCACTGTGTTCGAGCCAGTCGAGGCGGACGAGTTGTTCGAGGATTCGGTGCACGGTCGATCGGGGAAGCCCTGATCGGAACGTCACCTCTTCGAGGGTGAGCCGCGCAATGCTTGCGTCGAAGGTCTCCAGGATGCGTGTCATCCGCTCGACCATCGAGGGTGGTGGGGTGCGCAGCATCGTTGCGTCGGCCTGCGCGAACTCCGAATCGATGACAGTCAACGTGCCCTCCATTGCTAGTGGTGGGGTGCGGAACACGAGCAGAACTGAAATTGGTTACTGCACGACAGACGCAAGGATCGCCCCCCTGACGAGAAGTAGAGCACACAGATTGTATGTGCGCTACGGATGCAAAAACATCGGCGCGTCGCAGGTATTTGCGTGCGCACTGGTAGAGGTCATCGATTACGACTATCGTCACGACCGTGAGCAGGACGTACGAACAGTCGCCGGGACATCCGTCGGCGCATGTCCATGCCCGAAAACTGTGTATCTGCGGGTGCCAGGCCCGCTGACCGCCCGCACCCACACCCTCCGGTCCACGACCCGGCCGGCTCGAAGATCGCTGCGCTGGGTCGCGGACCGCAAGGTCGGCACATCATCTGACATCACGAGTCCTCAGAACCACCCGAGAAAACCGGAGCCCGAAACCCATGAGTGACACCACGCCCGACGCTGTCGATCCGGCCGCCGACTGGAACTTCGAGACGAAGCAGATCCACGTAGGACAGCCCGCAGGCGGCGACACCAAAGCCCGGGCGCTTCCGATCTACCAGACCACGAGCTACACCTTCGACAGCACCGACCACGCTGCCGCGCTGTTCGGCCTCGCCGAGACCGGCAACATCTACACCCGCATCATGAATCCCACCCAGGATGCGGTCGAACAGCGCATCGCCGCGCTCGAAGGCGGCGTCGCTGCGCTCCTGCTCTCCTCCGGTCAGGCCGCCGAAACCTTCGCGATCCTCAACGTCGCCCAGGCCGGCGACCATATCGTCGCGAGCCCCTACCTGTACGGCGGCACGTACAACCTGCTGCACTACACGCTCACCAAACTCGGCATCGAGACCACCTTCGTCGAGGATCCCGACGATCTCGAGCAGTGGCGTGCAGCCATCCGCCCCAACACCCGGGCGTTCTTCGCCGAGACCATCGCCAACCCGAAGAACCACATCCTCGACATCCGCGGCGTCTCCGGTGTCGCGCATGACAGCGGCCTGCCGCTGATCGTCGACAACACGGTCGCCACTCCGTACCTGATCCGCCCGCTCGAGCACGGCGCCGACATCGTCGTCCACTCGGCCACCAAGTACCTCGGCGGACACGGCACGGCAATCGCCGGCGTCATCGTCGACGGTGGCACGTTCGACTGGACACAGGGTCGCCACGAGGGATTCACCACTCCCGACCCCAGCTACCACGGTGTGGTCTACGCCGATCTCGGCGCACCCGCGTTCGCCCTCAAGGCGCGTGTCCAGCTCCTGCGCGACCTCGGCTCGGCGGTGTCACCGTTCAATGCCTTCCTCATCTCGCAGGGGCTCGAAACCCTGAGCCTGCGCATGGAGCGCCACGTCGCCAACACGCAGAAGGTCGCGGAGTTCCTGGAGCAGCGTTCCGAGGTCAGCTCTGTCGCCTATCCCGGCCTGAAGTCGTCGCCCTGGTACGATCGCGCACAGCAAGTGGCTCCCAAGGGTGCCGGCGCGATCGTGGTGTTCGAACTCGCAGGCGGCATCGACGCCGGTAAGAAGTTCGTCAACGCGCTGACCCTGCACAGCCACGTGGCCAACATCGGCGACGTGCGCTCACTGGTGATCCATCCGGCGTCCACCACACACTCGCAGTTGTCCGCCGAGGAACAGCTGGCAGCCGGCGTCACTCCCGGACTCGTCCGCCTCGCCGTCGGTATCGAGCACATCGACGACATCCTCGCCGACATCACCGTCGGTCTCGAGGCCGCCGGAAGCTGATCCGGCAGACTCGTGCACACGGGCCGGGGAGGGCACGCGCTGAGCGTCCCTCCCCGGCCCGCCTCGTCACTCGCTGAAACGGCCGCCGTAGGTGTGCACGATCACGACCTCCGGGTGCCACGGTACGAGGTCGTCCACCGCCGACTGGAGTTCGTCCACCGGGGGAAGTTTCTCGGGCGACAGGACATGGACCAGCGCCGTCCGTTGCTGCAACGACACGTCGGTGACCTGCGAAACGGACTCGTCGCCGAGCCAGATCCGTGCGGCATCGGCGATCTGACCGGCCCACAGCGACGACAACGAGTTCACCACCATCGGAACCGCCACGGTGATCAAGCCTGCGGCCAAAACTGCATAGGCCCAGCCTCGTCTTGCTTCGCCGGCCCCGGCCTCGCGTGCATATCCCACGACGACGAGCACCACCGTCGCCGTCACGATCATCGCCACCATGTTCGAGGCGAAGAGCACGAACGCACCGAGCGCGAGCCCCGGCGCGCCCGAGCCGAGACACACGCCGACCACGACGAGCGGCGGTACCAGCGAGATCGCTATGGCCACACCGGGAAGCACGTCTCCGACGTCGCGCCGGGTGATGGCGATGACGCCGACCAACCCGGTTGCCAGCGCGGCGGTGAGATCCATCAGCTTCGGAGACGTACGGCCGACCACCTGAGAATTCGACAGTACGTTCGTCGGATTGGGCAGCAACTGCGAGACGACGAATCCGATCGCCACCACCAGAACGATTCCCAAGAGTACGAGGAGCAGACTGCGGACGATCAATCGTCCCCGCGCGGTCGCAATCCCCAGTCCGACACCGAGAATGGGGACCGACAACGGCGCGACGATCATGGCGCCGATCACCGTGGCGGTCGAATCGCCCGCCACACCCGATGCGGCGATCACCGCGGACAACGTCAGCATGATCCAGAATGCCGAGCGTTTCGATGCAGACTCTCCCGCGCTGAGATCGAGGCGATCGACGAGTTCGTCGAGCGTCCGTCGCTGACTGTCCGGAACCAGTACGTTCATGGCCGATCCCCGCTCTATCGGATGACGAAATCACAAAGTGTTCAGCGCCTTACCGAACTGCATTACCGCGAGCAGCACGAGCAGGGCGACGTTCAGAGATTTTGGTACGGATTCACCGACGCCGACGCCTTGAACCAGCACGATGAGCACGACAGATGCTGCGCCGCGATCAATCCGGGGGCCAGCAGCGAAAGTTCGGGCATTTCGGGCATCGGAAGGCCTGTCGGGAGGCCACCGGTCTCTCGACCCTGCGCGACATCGTCGAACCAAACCGATCATCACGGAATGCGAGATGAAGCGTGCGTAGCGAGCGACGCGCAGTGCCACTGCTGCCCACATGAGCAGGCCCCCGAGGATCGTCAGGAGGACCAGCGCCGCGTCGCGGTTCTGGGCGGGAACACTTTCCAGAGCCGAGCCCGTTGCGAGGGCGGCCGCACTCGTCGTGGTCACGACCATCAGGGGGGTAGCGGTGGCGAGCCCTCCGAAGAACGCACCGGATGAACTTGCGTAGAGGCCGTAGACCGGATTGACGCCTGCAAGCAAGCCGCACGCCATCCCGTCCGGGATCGACGAGATTGCCCCGCCCAGTCCGGCCACGGCATCGCGCCAGGTGTGGGCACGCCGCGGACCGGCTTGCTTCGCCGGCACTGTCCCTCCTCGGCTCGTGGCCTGCACCCACCGTCAGGCGGCACACACCACCGTAGTGAGAGCGACTCTCCTCTCGGCTCACCCGGCGAGGATGAAATGCCATCGTTGTGGATCCTTGCTGGACCGTGCACTCATTCCGTTCATCCCCCGAGATCGGTTCGACTGCGATAAATTCGGACGCGGGGACAGATCCTGGGAGAAGAAATCTGACAGTTTCTCGAATGGGAGCCGCGGTGCTGCTCACAACCAGCGACGACAGTTCTACAGGAGCCGCGGGCCGAGGCGTTCGATCGATACCCCGGCTCGCAACCGAGCCGGTCCACCGGCACCAACTGTGCGCCCACTTCGAGCGGGCCCGGACGCTCGGCGGGGGTGTCGTGCTCGTGTGCGGCATGGCCGGAACCGGCAAGACCGTGGCCGTGACCGAATGGCTGCGCTGCTCTCATCTGCCGGCATCGCAGACACAGGTCGCATGGGCGACGATCTCCGAGGAACACAACAATCCCCGAGCATTCTGGGACGAACTACACCGGTCGTTCGGCGATTGCCCACCCTGCCACGGCGACCAGGCACCGAGGACGCGGGCGGAGATATTCGCGCAGTGGCTCGGCGAGATCGGTGGTCCGGTCGTGCTCGTCCTCGACAACGCTCATGCCGTCCACGATCCGCTGACGCTGTCCGGGTTGGCGCATCTTCTCGAGATACTTCCCGAGCACGCCACCGTGGTGCTGACCTCCAGATTTCCACCGCCGATACCGTGGCACCAGCTGGATCTGACCGGAGCTCTTGTACGGCTCGATGACGCCGTCCTGGCGTTCGACCGCGACGAGACCCGCCGTACGCTCACGGCGGGCCATGTCGTGGTCACGGACGCCGAGCTCGATGCGGTCGTGGCACTCACCGGTGGGTGGGCCGCCATGGTCCGCTTCATCGCGCTCCTGTTGTCGGCGCGCGGCGACAGCAGAGAGGTCCTGGAGTCGGCCACCGCATCGGATCACCCGGCAATATCCGATTTCCTCGTAGGAGAACTACTCGACACCATCAGCGCGGAGCAACGCGAGTTCCTGATGCGAACAGCGGTTGCCGATTCGTTCGATGTAGATCTCGCCACCGAACTCGCAGGCCCCGAGGCGGCACGAATACTCGCGGAGATCCTCGCCGCAAATTTTCCGATGTCGCACACCGGAAGCGCCGGATCGGAAATCTACAGCTACCACCCGCTGATGCGTTCACACCTCAAAGCGGAACTCGACCGGACGCTCGGCCGTGACGGGGTCCGCAGGCTCGAACTCAAGGCAGGTGGTTGGTATTCCCGGGCCGACGAACCGGTCCAGGCCATCCGATATGTCACCGCCGCGCAAGATCGCTACGCGCTGTCCAAATGCATCCTCGACCTGGGGCCCAAAGCAGTGTTCGGACCGCACGGTGCCGCATTTCTGAAGGCCCTGGATTCCGCACCAACCGACATCGCGGACGACCCCTTCGTCCATCTCCTACGTAGCGTGCATGCGCTGGCTCTCGGCGTCCCGGTCGAAGCCGACGCATTTCTCCACGCCACGTCCGTCCGCTCGTCCGCCATCTGCCCCGCAGAAGTGTTGGACCGCTTCCATCACGCCGTCGAAATCGACATCCGCAGCGCACTCGGAGACGAGGTCGTCGAGGTCTCCGCGCCGGTAGCACCCGGGGCCCATCGCGATATCGAGGCCTATGTAGCGGTCCAGCAGTCGAAGTGCGCAATGATGCGCGGTGATCCAGGCACGAATGATCGCCTCCGCGCCGCCGCCAGCCTGGCCGAGCACGCCGGCAGCATTCGCCCTCATCTGGAGGCGCTCATGCTGCTCGCCCTGAACGAAGGGGCTCGCGGGCACGTGTCCGCGATGGGTGCGCGCGCCCTCATCGGTGTCGAGTACGCGCGGAGTGTCGGTCTGTCGGGGTCGGGCGATGCCGACCGGTGCGCAGTGATGTGCCGCTACCATCACTTTCTTCGCGGAACCAGGCCGCCGGAAGGAATCGATCGGCCACTCGGAATGTCCGTCGGCATCGATGGACTGTCGTCGCCTCTCGCAGGGTGGGACAGCTACGCGATGTCGCAACTCATTGCCTTCCACCAGAGCACCGACAAGGTCTCAGCTGCTCGCAACATCGCCGACGGGGTGCTGACCGCTCTGGCCGACTCGCGGATGAGTGCCAGGTCCGTGCCGATCATTCCATTCGCCACCCGAGTACTCGTGGCCGTCCACGAACTCGATCAGGCCCAGCGGATCATCGAGGAGGCAACACGAGTTCTGGGGCGGCGCCCCCACTTCGACCTTGCTGCTGCAACTGTCGAACATGCTCGTGGACGCTCGGCACGTGCCCGGGAACTGCTGGATTCCGTCCTGGACCATAGGCTCGACCATGGGGTCTGCGAGGTCGAAGCCCATGTATTGCGAGCGGTCCTCCGTGCAGCGTCCGACCACGAATTCGGGGCGTACGACGACCTCGAGACCGCGCTCACCCTCGCCGAACCCGAGCACCTGATCCGGCCGTTCCTCACCATCGGTGGCGCGGTGGCGCTGCTCGACACCCACAGTGGCCGCTTCGGCAGGCTGGATCCGTTCGTCGAGAGCATCCGGACGCACCCCGACGCGCCCCATGCTTCGACGAACGTCGTTCTCACGCCCGCCGAAGCGCGCGTGCTCAAACAGCTGCCTTCTCCGCAGACCACTCAGGAAATTGCGCACGCTCTGGCGCTGTCGGTCAACACCATCAAGACACATCTGAGAGGCGTGTACGGAAAACTGGGAGTGTCGTCGAGGGGAGATGCCATCACAGCCGCTCGGCTGACCGGTCTGCTGTAGTACAGCCGTACCGGTCAGCCCGAGAGGCCGGACATGAGCTCAGCGATCAGGGTCCCACGTCGACACGGCCCAGATCACGACGATATCCAAGGCGATGATCAGGATCGACCACATCGGGTAATACGGCAGCCACAAGAAATTGGCGATGATCGACAGGCAGGCCAGGACGATCGCCGTGAATCGTGCCCAGGTGGCCCCCGATATCAGCGCAAACGCGGTGATGACCACGAGAATGCCGACGATCAGATGGATCCAGCCCCACGCCGTCGTGTTCAACTCGAATATGTACTCGGCGCCGACCACGAACAGTTCGTCGGTGGCGATGGCAGAGATCCCCTGCAGGATCGATACCACGCCGATGACGAGCAGAATGAGCGCAGCCGCAATCGACGTACCGGCGGCGAAGCCTTGTTTGACGCCTCCATCGGACGAAGACATAGTCGATTCCCTTCGTGTGTGATTCGGACCTGGGACGGTCCGCCACGCCCCATTGCACGCGGGCTCCCGGGATCTCACATCGCCCGCGACAGGTGATCTCTCGAGGTTCACCACTTACGGGTGAAGCGCAGTCGACGCCGGGCGCGACATTGTGGGGTGCACCACGAGAGGAGCGGCGATGCAGCCAGATTCGTGGCCGAAGGGCGTGCGATATTCGTTCACCGTCGCCGGCACGCTGTCCGAACGCACGCTCACCGCGTTTCCGGAACTGAACGTGTCCGACATTCCCGGTGCGTACACCATGCTCTACGGCTCGATCGCGAGTCCGACCGAGTTACGCGGGGTACTAGCACGATTCGATGCACTGGGGATCACCCTCATCGAAATGAGCCGACTTCCCGACTGATCGAGAGAGGATTCGCTGAATGTCCCAGTACAATCCGGACCGTACGACGAACGCAGTGGACGTAAAGAAGCTGTGGTCGGGTGGCCTCGCTACCGCCGTCGTCGCAGCTCTCGCGGCCGTCGTGGGACTACTCGTCATCCGTGAACTGCTCGACGTCCCGGTGATCACCCCGGAAATACTGTTCGGGCGATCCCAGGCCGCCAACCTTGCGGTGCTCGCCGCCATTGCGGCACTGGTCGCGACAGGCCTGCTCCACCTGCTCATGGTGTCGACACCGAGTGCCACGAGCTTCTTCTCTTGGATCTGTACTCTCGCCACCGTCGCCGTCGCGCTGTGGCCCTTCATGTTCGACGCGACCTTGGCCTCGAAGGTATGCAGCGCCGTGCTCTACCTCGTCGTCGGTACCGCAATCGTGTCACTCCTGTCGGGTGTCGCGCGATCGGCAGCGATCTCCCGGCCTATCGGTCGATGAGGAGCCACGGCGAATTCACCTGCTCTAGGTGATGGCACTGCACGGAGACGGCAGCACGATCGATACATGACGCATCATCAGGACGCCACAACCACTGTGTCGAACAAGAATTCGGAAGCACAACGGACCCTACCGTTCTCGAATAATCAGGACTTCTCCGACGCCGAGCGCGGGTTCATCGCCTCCCTGGACCCCGGGGTGGTCAAGGATGCGTCGGGGAACACCGTGTGGGACAGCGATGCCTTCGCGTTCCTCGAAGGAGAATGCCCGCCCACCGTCAACCCGAGTCTGTGGCGCCAGTCGAGGCTCTGCGCAATGCAGGGGCTCTACGAGGTCGCCGAGGGTATCTACCAGATCCGCGGACTCGATCTGTCGAACATGACCATCGTCGAAGGCGACACCGGCGTCATCATCATCGATCCGCTCATCTCCACCGAAACCGCCGCCGCAGGGCTGGGCCTGTATCGCGCGAACCGAGGAGAGCGTCCCGTCACCGGCGTGATCTACTCGCACTGCCACATCGATCATTTCGGTGGCGTCAAAGGTGTCACCACCGAGGAAGATGTCGAGGCGGGGCGCTGCCCCGTGGTGGCCCCGGTCGGGTTCGTCGAACATGCGGTCGCCGAAAACGTGTACGCGGGGACCGCGATGGCGCGGAGGTCCGCGTACATGTACGGGGCAGCGCTTCCGCGTGGCGCTCAGGGATCCATCGGTGCTGGTCTCGGACCCACGAACTCCACCGGCACGCCGACGCTCATCTCCCCGACCGTCCACATCGATCACACCGGACAATCCGAGGTGATCGATGGGGTGCGCGTCGAATTCCAACTCACGCCGGGCACCGAGGCCCCCGCGGAGATGAACTTCTACTTCCCCGACAAACGTGCATTGTGCATGGCCGAGAATGCGACCCACACGCTGCACAACCTCCTTACGCTGCGCGGTGCGCTGGTCCGCGACCCGCACGTGTGGTCGAAGTACCTGACAGAGTCGATCAACCGCTACGCATCCCGCACCGATGTGCTGTTCGCGTCGCATCACTGGCCGACGTGGGATACCGAGCGCATCACCGACTTCCTGTCGGTGCAGCGCGACCTCTACGGTTACCTCCACGACCAGACGCTCCGCGCCATGAACAAAGGTTCCGTGGGTATCGAGATCGCCGAGGACATCGACCTGCCCCCAGCCATCGAGACGGCCTGGCATACGCACGGCTACTACGGCTCGGTCAGCCACAACGTCAAGGCGATCTACCAGCGCTACATGGGCTGGTTCAACGGCAACCCGGCCAACCTGTGGGAGCACCCGCCTGTCGCATCCGCGAAGCGACACGTCGAGTTCATGGGTGGCGCGCAGGAAGTCATCGCGAAAGCACGAGGTTCGTACGATGACGGCGATTTCCGCTGGGTTGCACAGGTACTGAACTACGTCATCTTCGCCGATCCCGACAACACCGAAGCGAAAGCGCTCCAGGCCGACACCCTCGAGCAACTCGGCTACGGTTCCGAGAACGGAACCTGGAGGAACTTCTTCCTGATGGGCGCGTACGAACTCCGCAACGGAGGCATCGGCACACCGCTGTCGACCGCATCCCCCGACATTGCCGGTGCACTCACCGTCGAGCAGGTCTTCGACGCCCTCGCTTTGAGGGTCGACGGCCCCCGAGCATGGGACGCGCAGATCACGATCGACTGGCGGGTAAGCGATCAATCGATCACCCATCGAGCTCAACTGCGAAACGGGCTGCTCGTCCACTTCGACCTCGGGGACGCGGATCTCCCGGCGCCAGATGCCACCTTCACACTCACGAATCGAGAACTGCACGAAGCCCTGCTCGGCGGCGCGGATCTGAATGCCATGGTCAAGGACGGATCGGTCGAGGCAGACGGCAATGTCGCCGTGTTGGCAGAGCTGGTCGGATATCTCGATTCTCCGGACCCGGACTTCGCGATCGTGACACCGTAGACACCACGGCACGGCCCCTGACGTTTCGTGCACTCGTCAGGGGCCGTGCCGTCATACTCACTATCCGGCAGAGGCGACCCATGAACCTGCTCATCCTTGGCGGCGACGGATTCTGCGGCTGGCCGACCGCACTTCATCTCTCCGCACACGGACACGACGTCACGATCGTCGACAGCCTCGTGCGGCGACGCATCGACGATGAACTCAGGGTTCGGTCACTGACACCCATACGGCCACTGCCCGAGCGCCTCCGATCGTGGAGGGACGTCACAGGCAGTGAGATCGACTTCGTGGAAATGGATCTTTCCGAGGACTATTCGTCGTTGACGGAACTTCTCGCGACGAAGCGACCGGATGCCGTGGTGCATTTCGCCGAACAGCGTGCAGCGCCCTATTCGATGAAGTCACCGGCCCACAAGCGCTACACCATCCAGAACAACGTGGCCGTCACCCACAATCTCCTCGCAGCCGTGGTGGAGCTCGGACTCGACACCCATATCGTGCATCTGGGCACGATGGGGGTCTACGGCTACGAATCGGTGCCGATGGATCTCCCCGAGGGGTATCTGACCGTCTCATACCCCGACCGCACGGGTCGGAATCACAGCAGGGAGATCTTGTATCCCACACAACCGGGCAGCGTGTACCACCTGAGTAAATCGTTGGATCAGTTGCTCTTCCAGTTCTACGCGAACAACGACGGTCTCCGCATCACCGACCTCCACCAGGGGATCGTGTGGGGCACACAGACCGACGAGACCGCGCTCGACCCACGGCTCATCAATCGATTCGACTACGACGGAGACTACGGAACCGTTCTCAACCGGTTCCTCGTCGAGGCCGCGATCGGATATCCCCTCACCGTCCATGGGACGGGTGGACAGACCCGCGCCTTCATCAACATCCGCGACACAGTCCGCTGCATCCGGCTGGCAGTGGAATCGGGTGCGGAGGTGTCGGAGCGGGTGCGTGTAATGAACCAGGTGACCGAGACGCACCGAGTGTCCGATCTGGCGCACCTCGTCGCCGACCTGCTCGGCGCCGAAGTAACATCCGTGTCCAACCCACGCAGGGAAGCCGACGAAAACCAGCTCCAGGTACGAAACGACCAACTTGTGACGCTCGGGCTGCAACCTATCAAGCTCGCGACAGGCCTGCTCACAGAGTCCGTCGAGATCGCTCAGAGGTACGCGGATCGCGTCGAGCGGGATCGCATCCCGTGCACATCCTTTTGGAACAGGAATCGACAGGCGTCCGCCGAGCGTGCTCACAGTCGAATGATCGCAAACCCTCGTCGGGGGGAGAACGAGAATGAACTTTCGGCCTGCAACGACAACTCCGGGAATCAGGGTAGGACACGATTGCACTGAATCGGAATCTGTGGATGGCGCGGTTCCAGATCGCGCGGCGGTACGCAGACGGCGTCGCCCCAAGTCTCATATCCGCCGAGCCGTCCGGGACGGACACCGTAGGTCCACCTGCGAGGGGAGCGACACTTGAGCGACGACGAACACAACGACGGCACACCGGCGACGGACAAGCCGGACCCCGACCCGGCCGGTGATGACAGCTCGGAGACGTCCGAGTACTTCGCCGGCGAGAAGGGACGTTCGGTCCCGAAGTCAGCGTGGGTCGTGCTCGCAGTGGCCCTGGTGGCGCTACTGGCGTTCTTCCTCCTACGGCCGACATGGTTCACTCGCGACGCCGATGATCACAGTCTGCACGTACCGGCAGACCGTCACTTCATCAAGACGCTGGCCGGATCGGGCCATGCCGACGGAGTATGGCTGACCGACGATTCACCCTCGACGAGCTACCTTGTGACGTTGCCCGCAGACTCCGAGCGCAGCCAGACGCGCCTGCATCTCGCAGGGACCTCTCAAATACCGGACAACAGCACGGTATTCCTGTCGGTGTCAATGGACGGGCAGCAGGTATTCAACAATAAGCTCGCCACCGGCGAAAACGAAGTCGACGCCTACATCGACGTACCAGATCAGATCGCGGCCGACGGCCAAGTCCGTGTTCAGGTCCGTGCGGTGGGCACCCGCCATGACGAAACCTGCACCCCAGACCATTCCTCAGGATTACTGGTCCACCTAGGTCCCGACTCGATGGTCGAGGCCGCCCTCACCGAGCCGGTTCACACGGTTCGCGATGCCGTGGTGTCCTGGGACCGCGACATGACCATCGTCCTGGCCGACGACGGCACCGAATGGCGCACTGCTGCCGCGCAAATGGGTATCGCGCTCACCCGGGCAGGCCACGAGGTCACCTTCGCATCGGACGTGCCCGAACCGGATGGACGCAGCACCATCCTGGTCGGTCCGGACGACGCCCTTCGTGAGGAGGGATGGGCAGGGCCGGACGACGCAGCCGAAGGAATTGTCGTCGGCCGGCTCTCCGACTCTCCCGTGTTGGCTGTCACGACGTCGGACGGTGGGCAGATCTCGCGTTATCTCACAAGCCCCACTGTCACCACCGCCGATGGTGCGGATGCAGACCCCAGGGCGATATCGACTCCACCTCTCGGGGGCGATCGGGTGCCACTCGAAGCGCTGGGAGCCGATACATCCGTCGGCCAGATCACCGAGACCCGACGCTGGCAGATCGGATACTCCCTCTCCGACCTACCGGAAGGCCGTCTACCGCAGTCGGTTTCCGCCAACTTTCAACTCCCGGCCTCACCTCCGGACCTGACCTGGATCCTCAACGTGGAACTCAACGGAGCACTGGTCGCCAGCCATCGACTCAACGACACGGCAGGGAGGGTGACGATCCCACTGCCACCGGGTCGCGAACTGCTCGAGAACGCGATGACGCTGTCGGTCGAACGCGACCGCGATCTCGGAGGCTGTGACGTGCGGGTGACCAGTTACCCCATCCAATTACAGGCAGACTCCACTCTCGATCTTGGAGCCGATCCCGGTGCGGGCTTCACCACAGTACCCTGGACCTTGGCGCCCGGGTTCGCCGTCTATGTGCCTGAGGACGCCGGCGATCGGGTGGTCGAACAACTCAACGCGATCATCCCCACGATCACCAAATTCACACCCGCCAATGAGAATCCCGACTTCCTATGGAACGAGCATCCGGCAACTGGTCGGCCCTTCATCGTCATCGGCAGTACGCCGGACGTCACTTCTCCGGCAAACCTGAGCGACGGGCGGATCGTCGCCGGCCCGGATCACGCTGCACTCGACATCCCGACGTTCGACAACGGTCTTCTCGTTGAGACGGCGACCAGCACCAGCGGGGCCGGCGGTGTGATGATCCAAGCTCTAGGCAGCATAGGACACACCCAACTGCCGACATTCGGGCACGAGGTCGCACAGGTGATCACTCAGCAGGGCAGCTTCACCATCGACGGCGACGGCACCGTAGCGACTGATCCTCCACCGCGGCAGGACCTCCCACGATGACCAATGTGTCGGAGGACCGACCACAGACCGGGGACGGTGACCGCGCACCCATCGCGGATCATTTCCGATCGGTCGACAGCGCGCCTGCCGACTATGCCGTCAATCGACCTGCCAGCGGGACCAACGGATTCCTTATCGTCTTTGTCGGGATCTCCATTCTCGTCATGTGCGTGCGCACTTTCCTCATCCACTCCGGACTCGCCGATGTGCCCCGCGATCTGGTGTTGTTTCCCGAGGGGCGAGGCAACGTCGAGTTTCCACTGCGCATGTTCATCGCATTGTTCTTTCTCACCTACGCCCTGTTCGCGTATTCGAATGGCTGGCGTCGACTGTTCATCGGGGTGAGTCTTCTCGGGAAGTTCGCTGTGTTCTGCATAGTTGTCGACTTCATCGGCGGTCTGCTGTCCGCTGCGGGGGTGGTCTCGATTTCGGTGTTCGCCGGGCAGATGATTGCAGGGCTCGCGGCATTGGCAATCTTTCCCCACACACTGTTGCGGCAGGCCCAGTTGCCTCCGCAGGGACCGCTGCCCGCCGTCCCCGCACACATCCCTCTCGCCTCATTCCTCAAACTCGCGTGTTGTCTGGTCATCGCGATGGTCGGTGCTGCGGTAGCGGTCCACTTCCTCTTCGACGTCGTCGAGGTGTTGAAGAACTTTGCGATTCTGGGTGGCATCGGTGCCGGGGTGTTCCTGATGCAGCAGATTCTCGCTGCATGCACGGCGGTCCTCGGATTCCGGACCCTCAGGAAGTCCCGCGAGCTTCATTTCGCCCCGCCAGCGGCAATTCTGGTGCCGGCGCACAACGAGGCGCACAGCATCAGCGCCACCATTTCCTCGATCGACGACGGCGCAGCGACCTACCCTGGGCGAATTCACCTCTACGTGGTCGACAATGCCTCCACCGACGCCACTCGCGAGACCGCCGAGGAAGAGATCCGGAATTGCACCCACATCACGGGTGAGGTGCTGGATTGCCCCACCCCGGGCAAGGCCATTGCGCTGAACATGGGCATCGACCGGATCCGTGAAGAATTCATCGTTCGCATCGACGCCGACACCGTGATCGGCCCCGGCTGCCTGGAGAACGCGATGCGGCACTTTGCCGAACCCGACGTCGGTTGCGTGGGCGGTATTCCGATGCCCGCGGAGGAGAAGACCTGGATGGACAAGTGCCGGCTTGTCGAGGTCTACATGCGACACGGCTTCTTCCAGGTCTCCCTCGACGGATATGACGGGGTCATGGGAATCCCGGGGATGTTCGCTGTCTACCGGCGCAGCCAAGTCCTCGAGGTCGGCGGCATGGTCCAGGGCATGAACGGCGAAGACACCGACATCTGCATGCGCCTCACAGCAGCCGGATACAAGAGTGTCTCCGATCCGAACGCGGTGTACTACAGCGAAACTCCCGCCTCGTATGCTCATCTGCTCGAACAGCGCACACGCTGGTTCCGCAGCATCTACCACCTGACCGCCCGCAACAGGGCAATGTTGTTCGATCGGCAGACGATGGCCGGAACCTTCGTCCTTCCCTTCAACCTCGTCAATGCGGCCCGTCGGGCGATGCTGGCACCGCTGCTTCTCTTCGCGGTGATCACCGGATTCGCCTTCCACTCCACATTCACCGCGATGCGGTGGCAACCCATCGTCGCAACTCTGCTCGGCATGTCCATGATCATGACCGTCGTCGTCTGCCTGATCTGGCGACCCAGCTCCGTGAAGTACATTCCGATGTATCTGGGTTTCCGTGTGTTGCGCAGCTACTTCACCCTCGGCTCGGCACTGAGCCTGATCTACCCTCCCATGCACCCCCGAATACCACGCAACCTGCGTCGACTCCGCGTACTGGTTCACGCGGGCCGAACCTCATCCGAATCAGGTGAAGCGAGAACAAGGGCATCTTCGGAAGGATCTGACACATGACGCAGCCAGCCGCCATCGGACCCGTCGAAATGGTCGTCCTGTCGTTCCCCGGAACGCGGATCGATCCAGCTGTGACCGCAGCGTTCACCGAAGTGGTCGACCGCGGATATGCCACGGTGCTCGATCTCATCTATCTGGCCAAGGACGACGACGGCTCGATCACCCAGGTCGAGATCGACGAACCACTCTCCGAAACCGGACTCGACGGTCTCACCGTCGACCCGCTCGGTCTGGTCAGCGATGAAGACCTCGACGTCGTCCGCTCTTCGATGGAGCTCGGCACGTCGGCAGTGGTCATCGTGTACGAGGAGACGTGGGCACGCAGACTGGCCGGCGAGGTCCGGAAGGCCGGGGGCGAGGTCGAACTGCATGTCCAGGTACCGAGGGATGCGGTCGAGGCCGCATTGTCGGCAACGTAGAGAAAGGCAATCCCATGGTCTTCCGCAGAGGACGGGTCGGTCGTCCGGGTCTTCTCGGCACCGTCGCACGCACCGCAGTCATCTCGGGCACAGCTACCGCTACGTCCAACGCCATCAACCGGCGCGGTCAGCAGCGCGCAGCCGAGAAGCAGGCCTACACAGAGCAGCAGGCTCCTCCCCCACCACAGGACTATCCTGCCCCGGCTCCTCCTGCACCGCCCGCCCCCTCCGACGATCTGGTCTCGAAGCTGAAGCAACTCGGCGAACTGCACACCGCCGGTGTCTTGTCCGACGAGGAATTCGCAGCCGCGAAAAAGCAACTCCTCGGATGAGATTCACCCGATACAGGCGATCCGGGCCGCGTCGCAGCGCTGATTGACTTACCGCCATGGGCGCCGCAATCGGAGATATCCTCCCCTTGGCCGTGGGTGTCGCGATATCACCGATACCCATTGTTGCCGTGATCCTGATGTTGTTGTCGCGCAACGCGCGAACGACAAGCGCAGGGTTCGGTCTCGGCTGGCTGGTCGGGATCCTCGCGGTCACCGGAATCGTCATTCTCCTGGCCGGTTCGATCACTCCGGACGACGGAGACGGAGCCACCACCGGCTGGGTCAAGGTGGTCCTCGGTCTCCTCCTGATACTCCTCGCATTCAAGCAATGGCAATCGCGGTCCGACACCGCACCTCCCAAGTGGATGCAGGCCATCGACGAGTTCACGTTCGTCAAGGCCACCGGTCTCGGCCTCGCCCTGTCTGCGGTCAACCCCAAGAACCTGCTCCTGTGCGTGTCTGCGGGTGTTGCCATCGGCACCGCCGGATTGTCCTCCGGTAACGCGATAGTGGTGTGGCTGGTCTTCACTGTGCTGGCCGCCTGCTCGGTGCTGGTGCCCGTCCTCGGTTATGCGGTGGCAGCGGAACGGTTGGCGAGCGCGCTCGACGCGACCAAGACATGGCTGCAGGCGAACAACCATGTGGTGATGGCGATCGTACTGCTGATCATGGGTGCGGTCGTCCTCGGTAAAGGCCTCGGTGGACTGTAGTGAATCAGCAGACCACGACCTACTGGCCCTTCTTCCGATCGCTGCAGGGCTACCGCACATCATGGATCCGCCCCGACGTCATCGCCGGCCTGACGGTCTGGGCGGTCCTCGTCCCGGAGGCACTGGCCTACGCGACAATCGCGGGGGTTCCTCCGGTGGTAGGCCTGTACGCGGCGATCCCCTCTCTGATTCTGTATGCGGCAGCAGGCAGTTCGAAGCATCTCGTCGTGGGCCCGATGTCGGCCACCGCAGCACTGTCAGCGGCGATCATCGCTCCGATCGCCGGCGCCGACGACGGCAAGTTCATCGCGTTGTCGGCAGGGTTGGCGATTGCCACCGGAATCGTAGGTCTGATCGCCGGGTTCGCCCGCCTCGGATTCGTCGCGTCGTTCATCTCCGAACCGGTGCTCAAGGGCTTCATCGTCGGACTCGCGTTGACGATCATCATCGGGCAGGTGCCGAAACTCTTCGGAATCGAGACGGCCGAAGGGAACTTCTTCGTCAAGGCGTGGGGCGTCGTCCGAGGTCTCGGCGACACCGAGTGGCGCACCCTGGGAGTCGGCGCTCTCTGCCTCGTCGTCGTCCTGGGTTTCAAACGATGGCTGCCACTCATCCCCGGCGCGCTGGTCGCGGTGGCCGTCGGCATCCTTGCGGTAGCAGTCTTCGGTCTCGACGACAAAGGAGTGGCCATCGTCGGGCACATCGATTCTGGTCTGCCGACACTGGGCATACCCGACGGGCTCGGATTCCACGACTACATCGACCTCCTCGGGCCCGCCGTCGGAGTTCTGCTGATCGGATTCGCCGAAGGCCTGGGCGCGGCAAAGACGTACGCGGTCAAGCACGGCTACACCGTCGATCCCAACCGCGAACTGCTGGGCCTCGGCGCCGCCAACCTCGGATCCGGTTTCAGCTCGGGCATGGTCGTCAACGGCAGCCTCTCCAAGACCGCTGTCAATGGCGGCGCGGGAGCGCGAACTCAGGTCAGCGGCCTCGTGGTCGCCGCCCTGGTGGTCCTGACACTGCTGTTCCTCACCGGGCTGTTCGAACAGCTGCCGGACGCCGCACTCGCAGCCATCGTGATTGCGGCGGTCGTCGAACTGGTCGATTTCGCTGCGCTGCGCCGCCTCTACCGGGTGTGGACCGACCGGCTGGGCAGCATCTACGGCGTCGCTGCGCGAGAAGATTTCGCTGCGGCGATCGCGGCAATGCTCGGCGTGCTGCTGTTCGATACGCTTCCCGGACTCGTCATCGGCATCGGGGTGTCGATGTTGCTGTTGCTGTACCGGTCGTCCCGACCGCACGTTGCGTCACTGGTCCGCGAGGGCGACCGGTGGGTGGATGTCACAACACGCCCGTCGAGCGACCTTGCCGCCGAAAGGTCCGACGTTCTCGTGGTCCGGGTCGAGTCCGGACTCTATTTCGCGAACTCCGACTACGTGCACCAGCAGATCGAGGCGCGCTGCACCGCCGAGACTCGGATCGTCGTCCTGGATGCGGAGACGTCCCCGTTCATCGATGTCAGTGCCGCACAGATGCTTTTCGAACTACGCGACACGCTCGCCGGCAACGGCATCACGCTACGTATCGCACGCGACATCGGTCAATTCGGTGATGTGCTGGACCATTCGAATTCCGCGGTCACACCGATCGCGGTCTATCCGACCGTCCGTGCCGCCGTTGCCGGCGCAGACCCGATTACCGACACGGACTGACCAGTCCCGCAGGATCTCACCCTCGCCGTATGAAGACCCGAAACCGGGCCGCACCATAGCGTCGAGTTCGACAGCATCACCACGTCACCGAATCGAGGAAATCCATGGCCGGAACCCTGACCGTATGGAAGTTCGATACCGAAACCGGCGCCGACACTGCCGTCGAGACGTTGAAAGACCTGCAGCGTCAGGAACTCATCACCGTGCACGACGCCGCCGTGGTCAGTTGGGCCGAAGGCGCGAAGAAACCGAAGACACGCCAGCTGAACAACCTCGCCGGGATCGGCGCTCTGGGCGGTGCCTTCTGGGGACTGCTCTTCGGCATCCTGTTCTTCATTCCTCTCATCGGTGCCGCAGTCGGAGCTGGGATCGGAGCCCTGAGCGGTTCTCTGACCGATGTCGGAATCGACGACAGCTTCATCAAGCAGTTGAAGGAGAAGATCACTCCGGGCACGTCTGCCCTGTTCGTCTTGACCTCCGACGCGACCCTCGATCGAGTTCACGACGAGTTCAAGGGGCAGAAGGCCGAATTGATCTCGACGAACCTCTCCCATGATCAGGAAGCAGCCCTGCGCGAAGTCTTCGCCGAATAACACAGCGTCGACCAGGAGGAATCCGGATGGGCTCCCGATACACACCTGTGAACACAGAATCGGCACCGCTGCCCTGGACGATTCCTCGGGGGTTGATCGTTCTCCTTGCCCTGGCAGCCACCGTCGTTGCGGTTGCCGGGGCAAGGGCGCTATCTGGTTTGCTCGCTCCGCTGTTCCTGGCGTTGATGCTCACCATTGCGGTGCAGCCGATTCAGACGTGGGCCGCGCGGCGGGGGATTCCCGTCTGGGCAGGGATGCTGGCCGCGTTGGCAGCCGTGTACGCCATCCTGCTCGGTTTGATCGGCGCACTTCTCCTGTCCGCAGCCCAACTTGCCACAGAGTTGCCGCAGTACACCGACAGCATGAACAACTTGCTCGACGGGGTACATGCGCGGTTGAGCGATGCCGGAGTCGACGACGATCGCATCGCCAGCGCGCTGAGCAGTCTCGATCTCGGGAAACTCGTCGGATTGCTCGACGACCTGCTGGCAGGACTCCTCGGAGTCGTCTCGAACGTCGTCTTCATCATGGCTCTGCTGCTGTTCATGGCCATCGATGGCACTACCATCGGGCGCCGCATGCGCGTCGTCGACCGGATGCGTCCCGACATCTCCTACGCGCTCTCTGCTTTCGTCGGCGGCACACGCAAGTACCTGATCGTCTCCACTGTCTTCGGTCTCATCGTGGCGGTCTTCGACGGTGCTGCGCTGTGGCTGCTGGGTGTGCCACTTCCCATCCTCTGGGCGCTGCTGTCGTTCATCACCAACTACATCCCGAACATCGGCTTCATCATCGGACTCGTTCCTCCCGCGCTTCTCGCATTGCTCGAAGGCGGACCGGAACTCATGTTGTGGGTGATCGTGGTCTACAGCGTCATCAACTTCGTGATCCAGTCGATCATCCAACCGAAGTTCGTGGGAGACGCCGTCGGGTTGAGCGTGACAGTGACATTCCTGTCGCTGGTGTTCTGGTCGTGGGTGCTGGGGGCACTCGGAGCACTTCTGGCGGTGCCGTTGACGCTGCTCGTGAAGGCCCTGCTCATCGATATCGATCAGTCCACGCGATGGGTCGATGCTCTGATCAGCGATTCATCCGACGCCCCCGAACCGGACCCCGACACATCCGACCTGGACAGATCCGAAAAGCCCGGGAACCTCGACGATGCTGCAGAACCACCAGCAGAACACGTCGAGGACCCGGGCTGACCGGCATCGCCGTCACCTCATCAAGATGTCTTGGGCGCGAGCGCCTCTGCCATCCTCTCCGCCTGAGCGTTGCTTTCGAGCAGCTGCCGGACGAGCCACAGGCTCAGTACGCGGGTGACCGCCGCCGCGAGATACACCGCCATGCCGATCAAAGTGATCGTCACGAAACCGATGCTCAACAGCTGGTACGAGAGCAGGTCGCGGGAATCCGACAACGTCAGCGACGCGATGTACACGATGAAGGTGGCCACCGCACCGATGATCATCAGCGCCAAGCCGATGTACTTGCTCTTCGCCCCACCTGATCCGGCGCCGGCCGAATCAAGACCCAGCGACGAAACATCCTTCTTGAACTGTTCACGCCGTTCGTCGACGAGAGTCATGGTCATCCTCCTAGATAACTGGTAGACAGTGCTTCTTCGATCTCCGCCGGATCACCGGTGTGAACCACTCGACCCTGCAGCATCAGTGCGGCACTGGTCGCGATGGGAAGCACTGCCCGCGCAAACTGCTCCGCGACGAGAATCGAAACACCTTCGGCTGCGAGCTCGCCGACGATGTCGTAGATCTGCGAGACGATTCGAGGGGCAAGACCCATCGACAGTTCGTCGAGTAGCAGCACGGTCGGATTGGTTCCCAACGCGCGCGACAAAGCGAGCATCTGCTGCTCGCCACCCGACATCGAGCCCGCAAGCTGGTTTCGCCGCTCACCCAGAATCGGGAATCGGGTGTACGCGACCTCTTCGAGAGCGGGGAGCGCCACACCGGTTCCGGTAGCGATCCACAGGTTCTCCCGCACCGTCAGGTTCGGAAAGACCCCTCTCCCTTCCGGGATCGAACAGACTCCCAGGCGTGCCAATTCTGCCGCGGACGCGCCGTTGACAACGTTTCCGGCCAGTCGGAACTCTCCCGAACTCACCGGATGAATTCCGGAGCACACCCTCAGCGTCGTCGTCTTACCGCCGCCGTTGGGCCCGAGCAACGCGACGACAGTTCCCGGTTCCACGACTATGTCGACGCCGCGGAGAACCTCGATCGATCCGTACGCCGCTCGTACATCGACGAGTTCGAGCAACGGTTCGGTGCTCATACCGCCTCCTCCTCGGTTCCGATGTACGCGTTGATCACTGCCTGATCGTTCTTGATCTCGTCCGGGTCGCCGCTGGCCAGAATCGCGCCGTAGTCGAGCACGTGGATCGTCGAGCACAGCTTCATCACCAGAGGGATGTCGTGTTCGACGAGGCAGATCGAAAGCCCTTGTTCTGCAAGGCCGGTGAGCAGTTCGGCGAACTGCTCTGTTTCCTGCTCCGTCTGGCCGGATGCGGGCTCGTCGAGCAACAGAACCCGTGGTGACGTCATCAGTGCTCGCGCCACCTCCACCACACGAGCACGTCCGGTGGGGATGTCTGAGACGTCTTGGCCTGCAATATCGGCAAGCCCAGTGAGCTCGAGAAGCCGGTCGGTCTCGGATTCCACATCGATACGCGCCCGGGTGTTGGCGTTGTGGATGTCGCCTGCCACGCGCAGGTTGTCCCGCACCGACAGCGACACGAACAGTTCGAGTCGCTGGAAGGTGCGGGCAAGGCCCTGCCTGGCTCGCTTGTACGGCGGCGCGGAGGTGACGTCGCGGCCGTCGAGGAACACCTTGCCTGCCGTCGGCTTCTGTAGTCCCGTGATGGTGTTGAACAACGTGGTCTTGCCGGCACCGTTCGGGCCGATCAGTCCGGTGATCGTCCCATTCGAAATCTGGATGCTCACATCTTTGACTGCTTTGTGACCACCGAATTGAACAGTGACACCTCGTGTTTCGAGGATCGGTGTGTCAGCCATTGGTGACCAGCTCCTTATCGCTCCGTGCGGGAGGCGTCGACAGGTACTCCGCTATGCCGAGTTCGCGGTCGATCTCGTCGCGCACCTGCTCGCTGTAGGGCTCGTCCACACCCACACGCTCCGGCACCAGCGGCTCACGGCGCTTCGCTTCCTCTGCTCCGAGCACGGCCTCGGGCATCAGCCATTGTCCGACGACGGGGAGCATGAACACCGTCGCGATGGTGATCGACGCAAACCACCAGTTGTCCAACACACCGACGAGCGCAAGGAGATACGACACCAGGACCACGACCGCGCCACCGGCCAGTACCGGCTTCGCGTTCGCGAGGGTGCGGTAACCCTCGATCACCTGGTGCACACTACCGCTGGGGTTGAGCGCAACGCCGATACCGATCAGCGCCGGGCTCACCGCCGCGATATTGCCGAAGAGCGTCCACATATCGGCGTGCCCGGGCTGCGCCGTCGCGAGGTTCGCGAACGTGGTCATGATGACCGCAAAGCCGATACCCGACATCAGGCCGCCGAACAAGGCACCCGAGACGTAGCCGATGCCCGCCACGACGGTGAGCATCAACAATGACAGGCTCACCATGATCGAGAAGCTTTCGTTCGACACCGACCCCATCGCGCTCGCCATGAAGAGTCCGCCGAGACCGGCGATACCGGACGACAACGCGAAGACGCCGAGTTTGAGCCGGACGAGGCTCTGCCCGAGCATCGCGGACGCCGCAGGGCTGTCCTTCATCGCGGCCAAACGCCGGCCGTAGCCACTGTTGCGCAGGGCGATCACGCCCACGCCGAGTACTGCAAAAAGGACCGTCATGGTCATGAGGAACACGGTCTCGTTGCGCAGATCGAGTGGTCCGACCTTCAATGGCGGGATCGCGATGTTGCCGTCGGTGAAGATCGAGAACTGGACACCGAAGAGTTCACGCTGGGTGGTGTCGCGCAGCACCATGTTCGACAGGAACACGCCGAACGCCATCGTCGCCAATGCCAGATACAGGCCGCGGAGTCGCAGCGCAGGCAACGCGATCAAACCACCGATCACCGCGGCCGCGGCGACGCCGAGCGCCACGCCCCACAAATTGAGGTGGGCAGCAAGTCCGGCACCCGATATACCGAAGTGGAACGCAACGATCGTGGAGATCGCACCGAACGACACCGGCGCGAGGTTCATCTCGCCTGCGTATCCGGTGAGAAGCGTCAACGACAGCGCGATGATCGCGAATGTCATGCCGATCGTCATCGTCGTCACCGCCGAAGTCACCATGAGCAGGCGGATCGCGTAGACGATGATCACCAGCGCCACTGCCCACGCCACCGCCTTGCGTACCGACGGCACGTGGTAGCGCTCGCGGGTTCGGGTGACCGCACCGCGCAGACGATCCTGAGGCAGCACGATCAGCACTACGAACAGCGCGATCATCGGCAGTGATACACGGAAATTCGACGTCCAGTTCCAGGAGGTCGGGAAGTACGCGAGTACGTAGGTGGCCGCCAGACCCAGAAAGATCGCTCCGGCGAACGTCCGAGGAATACTGCGCAGGCGGCCGAACATCGCTGCGGCGAAAGCGTCGATGACGAGCAACGTCAGCATGTTGGCTTCGAGCGTGCCGCCATTGATGGGGGTGATCAGGATACCGGCGAGCACCGCGAGCGTCGATCCCATCACCCACGACAGCGCAGCGAGACGATCCGGGTCGTGTCCGTTGAGCCGCAGCAGATCCGGATCGTCGACGACGCCGCGCATCGCCACGCCCGTACGGGTGCGGGTGAACATGATGCGCAGGCCCACTGCAATGAGAATTGCGACGCCGATGCAGATCAGTTCGTGGTAGCGGATGCCGACGCCGAGGATCTCGATTCCGCTCTGGTCACCGAAGAACATCGCCATGGTGCGCGGTTCTTCCGGATGCCAGAACCAGTGCGAGATCGAGACCATGCCGAGAAGGATCGAGACGGTGACGACGATCTTCGTCACCTCGGCCGTGTCACGCATTCCGCGCATGATGACCGTGTAGAGGAACAGGCCCATGAGCGGGCCGAGGAGGCCGAGCACGATGAGTAGCGCCACGGGAGTGGGCAGGCCCCAGCCGACTTTGAACTGCCAATAGGCGAAGGCCCCGAGCATCGCCTGCGCGCCGTGTGCGAAGTTGAAGATGCCCGATGTGTTGTAGGTGAGAACAAGGCCCGATGCTGCGATCGCATATACCGATCCGAGCACCAATCCCAGAACTGTGAAGGTCAAGAAGGTGTCCATACGAAAACCTCTGCTCGTCGGTGCCGGCGGCGCGTACGCCGCCGGCACCGGTCGTCATCGGATCAGGAAACCGGCCTGATGACGTTGGGATTCAGGTACTTCGTCGAGATACGGTCGGGGCCGAGCTCGGTTCCCCAAGTGCTCGCGTCGGTCGCAACCAGGTAACGGTCGTCGCACTTGAACGTGCCCGCCTCCGCAGGGAATGCCTGCGAGAACTCCGCACCGGTCATCGTGGTGACCAGGCCACACTTCGCCGGCATGTTGGCACCCGGATCGGTCACCGCGTGCAGTCCGCCGCCGTCCCACTCGTGGATCTTCGACAGTTCGTCGACCATGCACTGGCGGGTCAGATCCGAGCCGCATTCGTCCGCGGCGGTCGCCCACAGCAGGAACGAGGAGGTCGCCTGCATGCCGAGCAGCGCGGTCTTACCGCCCTTCTCACTGATGATGTCGACATAGTCCTGCACAGCAGGAACAGTGTCGGCGGACTCGATCATCTGGAAGGTCATACCGGCGTTGAGGTTGTCGAGCAGACCACCGTTCGCGCCGTTCCACTCGCGAGCAGCGTCGCCGTACCACGTGGCCTCACCCATGAGAATGGGATCGATTCCGACCTGGTCGAGAGCCTTGACGAAGTTGAACTCGGCGGGCACCGGCGACCTCGACGTCCACAAGCCCTTGACGCCGCATTCTTTGAACTTCTCGGCGAATGGGACGTAGCTGGACTCACCCTCGTAGTTGAGGGTTACGCCGCAGTCCTTCAGACGGAAGCCCGCCGCCTCCGCGATCGAGCGGATCTTGGTGGTCGAGGTGATGATCGTCGGCATCGTGGAGTTGACGACGTCGAAGTCGTTCAGCATGTCGGGGTGCATTTCGGCCATCTGGAACCACTGCGACCCGTTGGCGAAGTCCACAGGGAACGGCACACCTTGGAAGGTCATCGGCCCGTTCGCCGCATCCGGGGAGACAGTGAACGCCGGGACCGCCGCAAGGTTGCAGGCGACACGGGTCTGCTCGGACGTCTGATCCATTGCGAAACCGTGCCCGACCAGCATGAACTCGGCGCCGCAGGCGTTCTGCATGACGGCGTTCGCCTGAGTCATCGCGCCGTCGTAGTAGGTGCCCACGATTTGCCGGCCGTTGATGCCGCCCTGCTCGTTGCACCAGTCGATCATCGCGGAAACAGCGTCGCCCATCTCCTTGTTCAGGCCCGGGCTCTTGGTGTAGCCGCTGTCGTCGCCGTAGCCGATACGGATTTCCTTGTCGGTGACACCCTGATCGGTCGCGCCGGCGGCATCTCCTGCACCACAGGGAGACTCCAGAGTTCCGAACTTCACGTCGGACGGCGCGGCGGTCGCTTCCGCGGCAGCGACCGGGGCCAGGCCGGCAGCAGCCGGATCCGTCCCTCGATCCGACGCACAGGCCGAGGTCACCGCCATGGTGGCAGCCAAACCGGCCACCAGTTTGGCCGCAGTACTTCGTTTCACGATGTGGAGCTCCTTCGTCCGGGGCGCGCGCCGAAAATGGCGAGGATCGGGACCTCGCGGCGGCATGTCGGTGCGGCGAAAGTAACCACCGTCACGCAACGGACATCCCGGACTCCCGGTGAGTGAGACTCCCAAGTGATCGTCACCACAGCCCACTCCCGGTCAGTGGTAGCGATCACGCCATACTGGACACCGAGCATGAGATCGTCGCCCCGCAAAGTTGTTCAACCCCCACGGCGACACCGACGAAAGGCGATCGAAGTGACAGCACCAGCGGACGTCCAACAGATGCTGCAGAAGGTCGTATCCCAGCTGACAGGACCCGGCGGACGGTTCGAGATTGCCGTGGAAGAAGTTCGTGGTAATCGCATCCCGGTGATGGTCAATCGCGACCGGCGTGTCAGCGATGTGATCGCGAAGTCGAAGGAGTGGGGAGACCGCGACTACATCGTTACGGCAGATCGACGCATGACCTTCGCGCAGCACGCCGACGCGGTCGCTGCGCTGGCCACAACCCTGCGCGACGACTACGGCGTGGGCAAGGGCGATCGGGTCGCACTCCTCGGAGCCAATTCTCCCGAGTGGATCGTCGCGTTCTGGGCGGCACAGGCCCTCGGCGCGATCTCTGTCGGGCTCAACTCGTGGTGGGTGCCCGCCGAGATCGCCTACGGTGTCGACCTCGTGAAGCCGAAGGTGATCGTCGCCGACGCCAAGCGCGCCGAGTTGCTCGCCAAGGCGGAAGTGTCCGGGTTCGAGTTGCTCACGATGGAAGAGGATGTGCCTCGGATCGTCGCCGCGGCATCCGGCGCCGAACTCCCGGCAGCCGACGTCGCCGAAGACGATCCCGCCGTCATCCTGTTCACCAGCGGCACGAGCGGCCGGCCCAAGGGCGCAGTGCACTCCCAGCGAAATCTGCTAGCCGTCATCGACTACCACCGTTTCAACGATGCAATGATGTCGGCCATGTACGGGCGTCCGTACGACGATTCCACGCCGAGCGACCTCCGCTACCTTCTGACGTCGCCCCTGTTCCACATCGCGAGCCTCCACAACCTCGCTGTTCCCCGGCTCGCCACAGGTAGCGCTCTCGTCATGACCGAGGGCGCCTTCGACGTCGACAAGGTCTTCGCCTTGATCGAACGCGAAAGGGTCACCAACTGGGGCGCCGTCCCGACCATGGCGTCACGCATGCTCGACCATGAGAACACCGACAAGTACGACCTGTCGTCACTGAGTGCATTCGCGCTGGCATCGGCGCCGTCGTCGCCTGCCTTCAAGAAGCGGTTGCAGGAGAAGTTCCCCTTCGCTCAGCAAGCACTGGTGGACAGCTACGGCCTGACCGAGTGCAGCACCGCAATTGCGGTGGCAACCGCACCCGAGATCGAAGCGTTCCCCGGCACGCTCGGCAGTCCGATCCTCACCGTGAGCATGGAGATTCGCGACCCGTTCGGAGAGAAGGTCGACGAGGGTGTCGAGGGTGAGATCTGTGTCCGTAGCCCGTTCGTGATGCTCGGCTACTGGAACAACGACGCCGCGACCGACGGTGCGATCACTTCCGATGGCTGGCTGCGGACCGGCGACTTCGGAACGCTGGAGAACGGCAGACTCCGGTTGACCGGCCGACGCTCGGATCTGATCCTGCGTGGCGGCGAGAACGTGTACCCGACCGAGATCGAGCAGGCCCTCGACGAGCATCCGGATGTCCAGGAATGCGCAGTCATCGGTGTCGACGACGACGACCTCGGGCAGGAGGTCGGTGCGGTAGTTGTACTTCACGCAGGCAGCAGTGCCACCGAAGACGATCTTCGGGACTTCCTGAAGGAACGTCTGGCCTACTTCAAGATCCCGAAGACCTGGAAGATCACGCAGGATCTGCTGCCGCGCAACGCGACCGGCAAGATCATCCGGCGCGACCTCACCGTCTGACACCGATCGGGTCGCCCAACCGAACGTCTTCACAAGAGAAAAAGGCAGATACAGAACTCCGGAAGGTCTGTATCTGCCTTTTTCCGTTGCATCGGGCGGGCGCTGCTATCCCAGGCCGAACAGCGCGGCGGCGTTGTCATGGCACACCTGACGTACCCACGCGGAATCCGGCGCGAACCGCTCGACCGCCTCGAGTTGATGGAGGTAGCCGTACGGGATGTTGGGGAAGTCGGTGCCGAGAAGGATCCTCGACCGGAGGGTATCGAGCCTGGGCAGTGCCGCCTCGGGGAACGGCATGTCCGCTTCCACGAAGTCCGTGAACGCCATCGTGGTGTCGAGGTACACGCGTGGGTATTCGTCCGCGAGGTCGAGGAAGGCCTCGTACTCCGGCATCCCCATGTGGGCAATGATCACCGCGAGGTTCGGGTACCGGCGCATCAGTTCGGCCATCGGATCGGGTCCGGTGTGTGTTCCGGGAGCCGGCCCCGACCCGCAGTGCACGACGATCGGTAGCCCTTCGTCCTCGAGCAGTCCCCACACGTCCGCCAACTGCGGATCGAGTGGTGTGTAGTCGCCGACCTGGATGTGGGATTTGAACACGACCGCACCGGACGAGATCGCCTCGGCGACATAGGACGCCGCGCCCGGTTCGGGATAGAACGTCGCGGTGTGCAGGCAGTCCGGGGTTCGGGAGGCGAAATCGGCCGACCACGAATTGAGCCACGCCGCCATCTCCGGCCGATGCGGGTAGAGCATCGACGTGAAGTACTTGACACCGAACGCACGCAGTCGCTCGACGCGCTCCTCCTCGGTGTGCCGGTAGGTGATGGGCCAGGTCCGTCCGACGAGCGGTCCTGCCGTGTCGAAGTACTCCCAGACTTTGTCCATCACGTTCTTCGGCATGAAATGCGTGTGGACATCGATGAGCTCATCGATGCCGTGCCGTCGACGGAACTCCGCAACCTGATCGATCTCGTTCACACTGCGACCGTACACATGATGTATCGGAACAACCTTCGGATGGAGGGGCCTGCACCGGCCGGGGCCGGGTGCGGAAGCGATCCGCACCCGGCCCCGTCATGCTACGGATCGCAGAGTCAGGCCTTTGCCGCTGCGGCCGCACTCTGAATCGCGAGCTTGTCGAGCCCTGCCGCGTACAACCGTCGACCGAAGAACAGCGCCACGATTGCGAGCACGTACACCAGCGGGGTCAACTGCAGTGCGCCGATGAGGCCGAGTCGGTCGGCGAGGATGCCGACAATGAACGGTCCGGTGGCCAGCCCCAGGATGTTGTTGGCGACGGTCAAGGTCCCCAGGCCGGACGCTCGCACCGACTGGTGCGTCAGACTGGCAACCATCGCTGCAGTCGGGCCGGAGGAACCGGCAGAGAAGAAGGCACCGATCGCGATGAGCGTCAATTGCGCCGCACCGGGTTCCAATTGGAATGCGATTCCGAGGGACGTCAGCGAGATGGCGCAGTACGCGATGGCACTGGACCACTTCCCGGACGGGTTGTTGCGACCGACCCGGTCGGTGATGATGCCGCAGACCACCATGCCGGTGCCGATCAGCATCACGAAGGCCGCGGCGATCACGCCCGCCTTGTCCGGGGCCATGCCGTACTCGCGGTTGAAGAAACTGGGGGTCCACGACAGCAGCACGGCCGCGGTGAACATCTGCAGACCGCCACCGAGGTACGCGCACCAGACCGCAGGGTTGGTGAACAGGGTCGAGACGGGGACCCGGATCGGGGGCGCGTCCGGGCGCGCAGGTGACGCGACATCCTGGTCGACTGCGTGTGCGGCCAACCGGCGCTCGGTGACCACGAGGCGGAACAGCGCCACGAGAATGAGTCCGAGCACTGCCATCGCCGCGAACGACCATCGCCAGCTCAGGTGCACAGCGATGACACCGCCGAGCGAGACGCCGACGACCGAACCGAACGAGCCGCCGGCCATGAATGCACCGCTGAGGGTCGAATGGATTCGGGGTGCAAAGACACTGAGCACCAATGCGATTCCGACGCTGCCGTACGCTGCTTCGCCGACGCCCACCAGGAAGCGAGCGGCGAGCATCTGCTCGTAGTTGGCTGCTACCGCGCAGAACAGCGTCGCGATGCTCCAGATCACCGCCATCACGGCGAGGCTGCGAACCCTGCCCCAGCGGTCTGCGAGCAGGGACAGCGGGAAGGTCAGCAAACCCACCATCAGCGCGACGATGCTGGTCAGCGACGCGAGTTGAGAGTCCGACAGGTCCCAATCGGCCTTCAGGAACGGGAAGACCGCGCTGAGCACCTGGCGCGACATGTAATCGGACAGCAGCAACGCGAACGTCAGCGCAAAGACCACCCAGGGATAGACGGGGCGGCGGCGGGGCTGAGCAGAGTCGATGCGATCGGAGCCTAGTACATCGGCCGAAGAGTCGGGGCCGAGTTCGACGGAGGTGCCGATCGAGGTGGGAGTGTTTCCCATGAGAGCTCCTCGAGTGGGGGAAGGGGTGGTCAGGACGCTGCCTGGCGCGCCTGATGTGCGTCGAGTTCCTCCTCGAGGATCGGAACGCCGAGATTGCAGGCATGGATTCCGAGGACGCTGACCATCTGCAGAACGGTGAGAATCTCGTCGCGAGAGACTCCGAGATCGAGCGCAGCACGGATGTGCCGCCGTACGCCGGGGGCGTACATGTGGGTAGCGGCAGCGTCGATCGCGATGCTGAGGAGTTCGACGAACTCAGGCGTGAAGATCCCTCGCTCGATCGGGGTGGCATTCATCGCCATGAACTGCTCGGTCCACTCCGGATCCCAGTCGGACAGTGTGTCCCACAAGGGATTCCATTTTCCATCCCGGCGCATGGCGTCGAGGGTAGGGGTGGGGATCGAATCGGATTTCGTGGTCACGCGGCACTCGTTTCACGCAGGGGTCGAAGTGTGGTGTGTCATGCACGCCATCCCACGGCGAACGTGGTGCACATCACGTTATCCCTCACCGAATGCGATTAATTATCCTGCCGGGACGTAGTTCTTCACATTTCGGGACAGTCACTCTTCGGAGCGGTTGCGCCATTCACGGGGACTCATGCCGAACTGCTGACCGAACCACCGGGAGAAGCTACTCGGCGCCGAGAACGACAACATTTCGGAGATCTCCGTGAAAGTGTGCCGCCGGCTCGCCACCAACCGCCGGGCGAGTTCGGCGCGAGTGGCGTCGACGACCCCGGTGAAGGTCTGCCCCGATTTGGCCAGGTGCCGGTGGACCGTGCGCCGATCCACGCCGAGACTCTGCGCAACCTGCTCGACGGAGCAGCGCCCGGTCGGCAGTAGCAGTTCGACGAGCTCGCGCACCCGCTGCTCGAGGGTCGGCGCCTCCGGAGCTGCGAGTTCGTCGAGGGCCTGTCGTACGTAGCCGCGGAGCAATGGGTCGGACAGGCGATTCGGCTGATCCAGGTCGTTCGCATACATGACGATTCCGGAGTAGTCAGCGCCGAAGGTGAGGGGCGCATCGAAGATGCGGCGGTGGGTGCTGTCGTCGGCGGGTCGCTCGTGCTCGAAGCACACCGATACGGGCCGCCATCGCTCTCCGAGCAGGTGCTGCAATAGCTGGCAGATCACAGCGAGGGCGAGCTCCACCGACTGACGGACGGGCATCGGCTCGCCGGTCTCGACACGGAGAACGACGGTCGCCAGCCCGCCACGTTCGATGATCTCGATGAACAATGCCTCGTTGTAAGTGTGCTGATAGCGGATCAGCATCCGCAGCGCACTCCGGGCATCCGGCTCCTCACGAATGCCCATACTCAGGGGGCCGAGAGTGGACAGCCGTCGCCGTTCGGCAAGCCTGAGCCCGAAATCTTGCCGACCGGTCGCCGCAGCCGAGAGTTCGAGCAGTCGCACGATCGACGCGGCCGGCATCCAGCGATCCTGGAGTTCGAGCCCCGCCGGATCGAGATCTACGCTGCGCATCAACTGGACCGGGTCGACCGACAACGAACGCCCCAGGTCGATGTAGCCGGTCAGCGACGCGTAGCGCGCCAGAGGTTTCGCCGATCCCATCGTCGACCCCTCCCTTCTTTGCCACAGCGCAGATTCGGCTACCTGTCCCGAATCGGCAATAAATATGCCCCCTGAGGGTAAGTATGACCCACGACACCTGATTACTGTCGTGTTATCAGCGTCACACGAACCCTCCGAGGTGGCGGAACACCGACGACGCGGTGACATCAGGCGCAGCGACATCAGAGGAGAAGAACAGATGGCACAGGCGATCCGATTCTACGAAACCGGCGGCCCCGAGGTCCTGAAGTGGGAGTCAGTGGAGGTCGGCGAACCTGGACCCGGCCAGGTCCGGATCCGGCACGAAGCCGTGGGCCTCAATTTCGCCGACACCTACTTTCGCACCGGTATGTACCCCGCCCCGCTACCCGCAGGAATGGGCGTCGAAGCAGCCGGTGTCATCGAGGCGATCGGCCCGGGTGTCACAGACTTCAAGGAAGGCGACCGTGTCACCTACACGGGCAGCCCGCTCGGTGCGTACAGCACCGAACGCGTGATGCCGGCCGAGCATCTGATCGCCCTTCCCGACGAGATCCCCTTCGAGACCGCAGCCGCAATGACCATGCGCGGCCTGACGACGTCGTACCTGCTGCGCCGCATCCACCCGCTGAATTCCGGGGACACCGTTCTGCTGCATGCAGCGGCCGGCGGCGTCGGTCTGATCTTCTGCCAGTGGGCAAAGCACTTGGGCATCAACGTCATCGGTACCGTGTCCAGTGACGCGAAGGCCGAGGTGGCGCGAGCCCACGGGTGCAGTGAGGTCATCGTCTACAAGCGAGAGAACGTCGCCGAGCGAGTGCGCGAGCTCACCGACGGCAAGGGTGTGCCAGTGGTTTTCGACAGCATCGGCGAGTCGACCTTCCAGTCCTCGATCGACTCCCTCGCCCGCCGCGGCCTGCTGGTGGCCTTCGGTACTGCTTCCGGCCCGATCCCTCCGATCAACGCCATGGAACTCGCCGTCAAGGGCTCGCTGTTCGTCACTCGCCCCGCGCTCGCCGACTACATCGCCGACCCTGCCGAGCGCGCCGAACTGGCGAACGAGCTGTTCGGACACGTCGCCGCAGGACGCATCGAGGTCGAGATCAACCAACGGTACAAGCTCGAAGAAGCCGAGCTCGCTCACCGTGAACTGGAATCCGGCATCAGCGTCGGCTCCTCTGTGTTCTCGGTCTGACCCACACCACCCATCGTCATGGACAGGAGGACAACCGCCATGACCACCACAGTCGACCGTGCGGAACCCTGCACCGACACCGCCTCCCGGATTCCGATGAACGCACAACCGTTGACCGCGAGCATCGGCGCAGAACTTCACGACGTGGACCTGGCCGAGGTGTCTCGCGACGACGCGCTCTTCGCCGAACTGAAGGCACTGCTACTCGAACACAAGGTGCTGTTCTTCCGCGACCAGAACATGAGCCGGGCCGAGCACGTGACGCTCGCGGAACGCTTCGGCCGGCTCGAGGATCATCCGGTGCTCGGCAGCGATCCGGAGCATCCCGGTCTGGTCCGCATCTACAAGGACCTCGACAGCCCGCCCGAGGCATTCGAGAATTCCTACCATTGCGATGCCACCTGGCGGGAGAACCCGCCGATGGGATCCGTCCTGCGATGCGTCGAAGGTCCCGCTATCGGCGGCGACACGATCTGGGTGAACATGGCGCTCGCCTACGCGCGGCTGCCCGAGCGTGTCCGGGAACAGATCGCCGGCCTGCGTGCGCGACACAGCATCGAAGCGTCGTTCGGTGCGCGACTCCCGATCGAGAAGCGCCTCGAGCTGAAAGAGCGGTACCCCGACGCCGAGCACCCCGTCGTCCGTACCCATCCGGAAACGGGCGAGAAGGTCCTCTTCGTCAACAGCTTCACCACGCACTTCACCAACTTCCACAACGCAGACAATGTCCGATGCGGTATCGACTACGCACCCGGGGCCGGCGATCTGCTCCGATACCTGCAGAGCCAGGCGACGATCCCCGAATATCAGGTGCGGTGGCGATGGACACCGAACAGCGTCGCGATCTGGGACAACCGGTGCACGCAGCACTACGCAGTCCAGGATTACTGGCCTGCCGTCCGCAAGATGGAACGCGCCGGAATCATCGGCGACCGCCCCTTCTGATCACACCGATCCTTTTTCTACCCAGGACTTTCCACTTCGATCCACAGGAGACTGCCATGCATTTCCACGACGATGCCCTCTTCCCCGAATGCCAGGAAAAGCTGGTCATCACCTGCGCGCCGTACGGACCCGAATGGGAGCCGAACGACTTTCGCGAAGACCTGCCGCTGACAATGGAAGAGCACATCCAGAAGGCGGTGGACTGCTACGAGGCCGGCGCAACCGTGCTGCACATCCACGTGCGGGAACTCGACGGCAAGGGCTCCAAGCGCCTGTCGAAGTTCAACGAACTCCTCGCCGGCCTGCGCGAGGCCGTGCCGGACATGATTCTGCAGGTCGGCGGGTCCATCTCTTTCGCTCCGGAAGGTGAAGGCGCCGACGCGAAATGGCTCTCGGACGACACCCGGCACATGCTCGCCGAGCTCGACCCCAAGCCTGATCAGGTCACGATCGCGATCAACACCAGCCAGATGAACATCATGGAGCTCATGACCGCGGACGACATCGCGGGCACCTCGATGGAACGTCCGGAACTTGCTGCGGCATACCGCGAAATGACCGTTCCCGCCGGTCCCGAGTGGGTAGAGGAGCACCTGCGACGTTTGCAGGCAGCCGGCATCCAGCCCCATTTCCAGCTCTCGTCCATCCCGCAACTCGAGACCGTCGAGCGTCTCATCCGCCGCGGGGTGTACACCGGACCTCTCAACCTGACCTGGGTGGGCATCGGCGGTGGCTTCGACGGCCCCAACCCGTACAACATCATGAACTTCGTGCAGCGTGTTCCGGACGGTGCCTGCCTGACCCTCGAAACGCTCATGCGCTCGGTCCTTCCGGTCAACACCATGGCGACTGCGATGGGTCTGCACAACCGTTGCGGCAACGAAGACACCATTTGGGGCCGCAAGGGCGAGAAGATGACCTCTGTCCAGCAGATCCAGCAACTGGTCCGCATCGCCGGCGAACTCGGCCGCGAAGTCGCCACCGGTAAGGAAGCCCGCGACATCTACAAGATCGGCGAGACCTACCGCGACGCCGACGAAACCCTCGCCAAGCTCGGGTACGCACCGAACCGACGGCCCGGGCAGGTCGGTTTCACGCAGCACGCCTGACCCATCACCGCGACCCGGGCCCGCCGTTCACGCCGGGCCCGGGTCGCGTCCGATATGGACGGAAAGTACGGACGACATAATGAACAACTATTCCGAACCGACCGTGGTCATCGTCCCCGGTCTGCGCGACCACGTCGCCGACCACTGGCAGACCCGGCTTGCCGATCGCCTCGACCGGGTGCGCACGGTACCCCCGCTCGAGCACGACAAGCTGAGTCTGGCGGCCCGGATCGCCGCGCTCGACGCGGTGGTGAGTGAGATCGACGGACCTGTGGTTCTTGTGGCGCACAGCGCCGGTGTCCTGATCGCTGTGCACTGGGCGCAGCAATCGACCAGACCGATACTCGGTGCACTACTCGCGACGCCCGCCGATCTGGAGTCCCCGCTACCCGAGAACTATCCCACGATGGATGATCTGGAAGCCGGTGGCTGGCTTCCGATCCCCCGACGCCGTCTCCCCTTCCCCAGTATCGTCGCGGCGAGCAGCAACGACCCGCTCGCAGAGCAGCGTAGGGTCGCGGGCCTGGCCGAGGTGTGGGGTAGCCGGTTCGTCGATCTCGGGGAGGTCGGACACCTCAACCCCGCGTCGGGATTCGGCGAGTGGCCGAAGGCCGACGAGTTCCTGCAGGAACTGCTCGACCGATCCGAGGCAGTCACGTCATGACCCCTCTCTCCCGAATCCGATCCTGAAAGCGACTCCACAATACTCAATTTGTCTGTCCTCCTGGAAGATTCCGCCCGGCGGTACCCGACCCGTGACGCACTCGTGTTCGGCGACACTCGCGTCAGCTACGCCGAACTCGACTCCCGCTCGAACCAGGTCGCCAACCTCCTGATCGAGCGAGGCATCGAACCCGGCGACACCGTCGCCATGTCGTTCCCCAACGTGCCGGAATTCCCGATCGTCTACTACGGCATCCTCAAGGCCGGCGCGGTCGTGGTGCCGCTGAACATCATGCTCAAGGGTCGCGAGATCGCCTACCACCTCGAAGATTCCGGAGCAAAAGCGTACTTCTGCTTCGAGGGCGGTCCGGACCTGCCGATCGGCGAGTTCGGCCGAGCGGGATTCGAGTCGGCAACACAGTGCCGCAACATGTTCGTCGCGGGCAACGAGTCGGGAACCGGAACTGGCACCGGCGATATTTCGGATCTCGAAGCTGCACTCGCGGAAACCTCGGACGCATTCTCTACGGTGGTGCGCGAACCACAGGATATCGCAGTCATCCTCTACACGAGCGGTACCACCGGAAAGCCCAAGGGCGCGCAGCTCTCCCACTCCAACATGGTGATGAATGCCGTCACCGCGAACCGATTGTTCGACAGCAACCCGATCCGCCACGACACCTACCTGGTGACGCTCCCCCTGTTCCACTCCTTCGGTCAGACCGTGACGATGAACGCGGGACTGTCGGTAGGCGGCACTCTGGTGTTGCTACCGCGATTCGAGGCACGCGCAGCGCTGAGACTGATGACGGACGAGGGCATCACCGTTTTCGCCGGCGTGCCGACGATGTATTGGGGCCTGCTCAATGCACTGGACGAGAGTGTGGACGTCGACCGGATCGCCGCGACGATGCGGCGTGCGATCTCGGGTGGAGCGGCGCTACCCGTCGAAATCCTCACCCGGTTCTCCGAGCGGTTCGGGGTTCAGATCCTCGAGGGTTACGGATTGTCCGAGACCTCGCCGCTGGCCCTGTTCAGCGACCCGGAGCGCGAACCCCGCCCCGGGTCGATCGGCGTCCCGGTGTGGGGAATCGAAGCGCGCCTCGTCGACGCGGAGTGGAACACCGTGACCGACCTCGACGCTGTCGGCGAGATCGCAGTGCGTGGACACAACGTCATGTCCGGCTATCTCGGCCGCCCCGAAGCGACCGCCGAGGTGATGCGCGACGGATGGCTGCGCACAGGCGACCTCGCCCGACGGGACTCCGACGGCTTCTATTACAACGTCGACCGCGCAAAGGACCTGATCGTGCGCGGCGGTTTCAACGTGTACCCACGGGAGATCGAGGAAGTACTGATCACGCACGCCGCGGTTTCGCTCGCAGCGGTGATCGGCGTGCCTCATCGAACCCACGGCGAGGAGGTCAAGGCGTTCGTCATCCTCGAACCGGGCAAGCAGGTCGAGGAGGCCGAACTCATCGCGTGGTGCCGGGATCAGATGGCGGTGTACAAGTACCCGCGATCGATCGAGTTCACCACGGTCCTGCCGATGACCGCGACGGGCAAGATCCTCAAGCGCGAACTCGCCACAAGATAGGGCGCCAATAACACCAGGTCACGAGGGAATCCGAGGCAGAGCTAGCAAAGCTTCCGGGTTAGGTTATGCTACCCATTTTATAAGGTGTTCCAAAGGCCTTACCCATCCTTTGTAAGCAAGCAGCAAGGAAGTTTGATGAACGCATCCCGCCTGTACCGAGGTGCCGTCCTCGGCACATTGGCTGCCCTGGCCCTGACTGCATGTTCGAGCGATCCCGCCACCGAGACCACCGACGACACCGCAACCACCATCACGGTGGAGGACAACTTCGGTACCCAGACGGTCACCGTGCCCCCGCAGTCCGTGGTCGCCACCGACAACAGCACGTTCGAGACGCTCGACACGTGGGGCATCCCTCTCGCCGCAGGCGCAGTCACCCTGATGCCGGACACGATCTCCTACACAGAGGACGAGAGCATCATCGATCTCGGCTCGCACCGGGAACCCAACCTCGAAGCCGTCGTCGCCGTCGAACCCGACCTGATCATCAACGGCGGCCGCTACGCGCAGTACCGCGAGAAGTTCCAGGAACTCGCACCGGACGCGACCATCGTCGAGGTCGCTCCTCGCGACGATGAAGCGTTCGACACCGAACTCAAGCGCGGCGTCACGGTCCTCGGAGAGATCTTCTCGAAGCAGGACGAGGCGCAGGCACTGAGCGATGCGTTCGACGAGTCGATCGCGCGGGTCAAGGCCGCCTACTCTCCCGAGCAGAGCGTCATGGGCCTGATCGTCTCCGGCGGCGAGATCGGCTATGTCACCCCGAGCACCGGCCGCACCATCGGTCCCATGTTCGACATCTTCGGTCTCACCCCTGCGCTCGAAGTTCCCGAAGGAACCGACGACCACCAGGGTGACGACATCTCCGTGGAGGCCATCGCCGCCTCCAACCCGGGCCTGATCATCGTCATGGATCGCGACGCCGCAGTCGCCTCGGATGAAGCCGGCTACCAGCCCGCCGCGACGGTGCTCGAGAACTCCCCCGCACTGCAGAACGTGCCTGCGGTCCAGGACGGCAACATCATCTACCTGCCCGCCGACACCTACACCAACGAGAGCATCCAGACGTACACGGAGTTCTTCAACTCGCTTGCGGACCTGCTCGAGAAGAACGCGGCGCCGAGCACAGAGAACAACTGAGTCACAGCGTCGAACGCCGTGTGCCCGGCCCGATGGCCGGGCACACGGCCGACGTGATTACAGAGCAGAGAACGACATGACCACGCAAGCTCCACTCTCCCGGACGCGGGACACGCTCTTCGACTGGAAGCTCCTCCTGGGCTTCCTCGGGGTTTGCGTCCTGCTGATCGCGTCGCTGTTCACCGGTGTGTTCGACATCTTCGGCGGCGATTTCGGCTGGGAGATGTTCAGCATCACCCGGATCCCCCGCACGATAGCCCTGGTACTGGCCGGTGCGGCGATGGCGATGTCCGGCCTCGTCATGCAGCTGCTCACCCAGAATCGCTTCGTCGAACCGACCACCACCGGTACTACCGAGTGGGCAAGCCTGGGCCTGTTGATCATGCTCATCGTCTTCCCCACCGCGGGCCTCATGCCCCGAATGATCGGCGCCATCGTCGCCGCCTTCATCGGAACGATGGTCTTCTTCCTGTTCCTCCGACGAGTGCAACTGTCGTCGTCGCTGATCGTCCCCATCGTCGGCATCATGCTCGGTGCTGTCGTCGGGTCCATCACCACCTACATCGCCCTCGCCACCGACAAACTTCAGAGCCTGGGCATCTGGTTCGCCGGAAGCTTCACGTCGATCATCAAGGGCCAGTACGAAGTGCTCTGGATCGTCGCCATCGTCGCAGTGCTCGTGTTCGTCGTAGCCGATCGGTTCACCGTCGCCGGTCTCGGTGAGGACGTGGCCACGAACGTCGGACTGAACTACAACCGCATCATCCTGCTGGGAACAGGACTCATCGCCATCGCCACCGGAGTCGTGACGGTCGTGGTGGGCGCCCTTCCGTTCCTCGGGCTCATCGTCCCCAACATCGTCTCGATGTTCCGCGGCGACGACCTGCGCAGCAACCTCCCCTGGGTGTGCCTGCTCGGCATCGCCATCGTCACCGTGTGCGACCTGATCGGGCGCACGATCATCATGCCGTTCGAGATCCCGGTGTCGTTGATCCTCGGCGTCGTCGGCTCCGTCGTCTTCATCACTCTGCTTCTCCGGAGCCGCCGCAATGCCTGAGACAACCATCGAATCGAGCGCTCCTGTCAGCGCCGCTGTCCCCTCGGTCGAGTCCGGGCACACGGGTTCCGGAGCTTTCGCGACCGCGCGGCAGCAACGTCGCTACTGGATTCTCGTAGGCACCCTCGCAATTCTCTCGGTTCTGATCGCCGTGGGCATCGTGACCTGGAACAACCCTGTCCCGTTCGGGACCGCTGGATACTGGCGGATCACGCAGATGCGTGCGGGCAGCCTCCTCGTGATCGTGCTCGTCGTCGTGTGTCAGGCAGTCGCGACGGTGTCGTTCCAATCTGCCACCAACAACCGCATCATCACGCCGTCGATCATGGGGTTCGAAGCCCTCTACGTCGCGATCCAGACCGCCGCCGTCTTCTTCCTCGGCGCGGTAGGGGTGACGCTGTTCCAGGGGGTCGCGCAGTTCGCCCTGATGGTGGTGCTCATGGTGGGCTTCTCCCTGATGCTCTACGGCTGGCTGCTGTCCGGTAAGTACGCAAATCTGCAGGTCATGCTGCTCGTCGGCATCGTCCTCGGTGGCGGTCTCGGCTCCGTGGCGACGTTCATGCAACGCATGCTCACCCCCAGCGAGTTCGACATTCTCACCGCCAAACTGTTCGGGTCGGTGTCCAACGCGGATTCGTCCTATCTCCCGCTGGCGGTCCCACTGTGCGTCGTGTCGGCAGCGATCCTGTGGTGGCGTTCGCGCAGACTCGACATCATTGCGCTGGGCAAGGACGTGACCACGAACCTCGGCCTGAACCATCGCCGCGAGATCATCCTCATCCTGTTTCTCGTGTCGGTGCTCATGGCAACCACGACCGCGCTGGTCGGTCCCCTGACATTCCTCGGGTTCCTCGTCGCGACCCTGGCCTATCAGTTCGCGACCACCCACGAGCATCGCTACGTGTTCCCGGTGGCGATCCTGACCGGGTTCGTCATCCTCGGCGGTGCCTATTTCGTGCTCAAGAACATCTTCTACGCCGAGGGCGCCGTGTCCATCATCATCGAGGCCGTCGGCGGTTCGGCCTTCCTCTACGTGATTCTCCGGAAGGGCAGATTGTGATCGAGATCAAGGGACTCCGCAAGGAGTACAGCAGCACGGTCACGATCGGCGAGATCGATCTGACAATCCCCAAAGGTGGCATCACCGCGCTGGTCGGACCCAACGGTGCAGGCAAGTCGACGATGCTGACGATCGTGGGCCGGTTGCTCGGTGCCGACGCCGGAACCATCGAGATCGCCGGCTACGACGTTTCGAGCACCAAGTCGAAAGATCTCGCGAAGATCGTCTCGGTGCTCCGCCAGGAGAACCATTTCGTCACCCGGTTGACGGTTCGTCAGCTCGTCGGCTTCGGTCGCTTCCCGCACTCGAAGGGCCGCCTCACCCGCAAGGACGAGGAGGCCATCACCCAGGCCATCGAGTTCTTCGGACTCACCCACCTCGAACACCGCTACCTGGATCAGCTCTCCGGCGGGCAGCGCCAGCGCGCCTACGTGGCCATGGTGCTGTGCCAGGACACCGACTACATCCTGCTCGACGAACCCCTGAACAACCTGGACATGAAGCACTCGGTCCAGATGATGCAGCACCTCCACAAAGTCGCGGTCGAACTCGGGCGCACCGTGGTCATCGTGCTGCACGACATCAACTTCGCGGGCCACTACGCCGACCGGATCTGCGCGATGAAGGACGGCAAGGTCGTCGAGTTCGGGACCCCGGACGAGATTCTGGTGGACGAAGTCCTCACCGGTGTGTTCGATACCCCCGTCACCTGTGTCGACGGGCCGAACGGCCGCCTCGCCGTGTACTACTGACCCGAGCGGTTCACCGATTCAGAACAGCGTCATCTCGACGTCTGCAGCGGGGGCCGTCTTCTTGGGCTTGACCACGGCCGGCGCGACCTTCGCCACCTCGATCGGGCCCGGCCGCGCCGCGGCCTCTCGCGCCGCTTCACCGGCAAGCTTGTCGGCGACCTCGTTGAAGTGGTTGCCGACGTGCCCGCGCACCCAACGGAAGCGCACCGGGCCCTTACGCTCGGAGATCTCGCGGTCGATGTCGCGAACCAGGTCGAGGTTCTTCACCGGGGCGCCCGCTGCTGTCTTCCAGCCCTTGCGCTTCCAGCCGGGCAGCCACTCGGACGCGCACTTAATCGCGTATTGGGAATCGGATTCGATGAGCAGCGGGTCTGGCCCTGGATGAGCACGGAGCGCCTCGAGCAACGCCCGCAACTCCGCGATCTGATTGGTACCGGAGCGATCACCACCCGACGCGCTGGGGCCTTCGTGATTGACCCACGCCCACCCGATAGCGCCACCGGGATTGCGCAAGCAGGATCCGTCGGTGCTCACGATGATCATGCGCGAACCATAGCCTTTCCCTCCGACACCGTCTAAACCCGACTTTCGTTCACGGGCGTACGGTGATTCGGTGCCTGCGTCCACGTTCACCATGGACACCCGTATAAGAGTGCCATGGCCGGTCGACCTCGTGTCGACCCTCCGACCTCTCCAGCGTGGCGCGTGGGATCCATGTCACCGCACCGACGGCACCGCGGTGTGGCGGGTGTCGCGAATGGATTCCGGGCCGGTGACCTACCGCCTGACCCAGGACGGCCCGAACGGGGCACGCGCCCAACTGTGGGGACCGGGTTCGGCCGAACTGCAGGAACAACTCCCCGCCCTGCTCGGTGCACACGACGACCCGTCCGGCTTCGCACCCGAGCATCCCGCGCTCGTCGAAGCCCACCGGCGACTCCCCGCCCTGCGGATCACCCGCACCGGACGCGTCTTCGAATCGCTCGTCCCGGCCATCCTCGAACAACGAGTGCACGGCGTAGCCGCGTTCGCATCGTGGCGCCGTCTCGTCACCCGGTTCGGCGACCAGGCACCGGGCCCCGCACCGGCGGGCATGCGCGTGCCACCGAGCGCGCAGGTGTGGCGCCGCGTCCCGTCGTGGGAGTTCCACAAGGCAAACGTCGACCCCGCCCGGGCCCGCACGATCGTGCGGTGCGCGCAGCTCGCCGACCGTCTCGAGCGTCTGTGCGACGACACCCCGGACGAAGCCCAGCGGAAACTGAAGACCCTGCCGGGGATCGGAGTGTGGACCGCCGCCGAGGTCGCGCAGCGCGCGTTCGGCGACGCCGACGCACTGTCGGTGGGCGACTACCACCTGGCGAACGTCGTCGGCTGGTCACTGCTCGGCGGACCGCTCGATGACGAAGGCATGGTCGAGTATCTCGAGCCACTACGTCCTCATCGTTATCGGGCGGTGCGCCTGATCACCGAATCCGGTGGGTACTCCCGGATCCCGAAACGCGGACCCAGAACGGCGATCACCGATCACCGCGGCCGCTGAGCGTGGCGCACCGCACGAAACTCGCTTCACGTACATGGCCGAACGTAGACTCCGTCGCATGCCCGCCACCGATGCCTCAACCGGTCCGGCCCGACTCGAGCTCCTTCCGAGCTTCCTTCTCAGTCAGGCTGCGCGACATGTCCACCGCGTCGTGTTCGACCGGCTCGACGCCTCCGATGCTCGCGGACACCACTACCGCGTCCTCGCCGCGCTCGACGAATACGGGCCGTCCAGCCAGGTCGAGTTGGGACGCCGGTGCGGCCTCGACCGCAGCGACGTCGTGTCCGTCCTCGACGCACTCGTCGACCGGCATTTCGTCGAACGTGCTCCCGATCCGAAGGACGGACGCCGAAACATCATCAGTCTCACCCGTCGAGGGCGGAACCGGTTGTTCGACCTCGAGCTCACGCTCACCGCGGTGCAGGACGTGGCGTTCGCCCCACTCGATGCGGACGAACGCACCCAGCTGGCTGCGATGCTCACCAAGCTGGTGGAGCATCACTCCGGCAATGACCGAGTCGTTCGACCGCGGTGACCTTTACAGCGACCGCGCGATGAGTGACTTCATCACTTCGTTCGCTCCTGCGTAGATCCGCTGAACGCGTGCGTCCTCGTACATCCGCGCGATCAGATACTCGCGCATGTACCCGTAGCCACCGTGTAGCTGCACGCACCGGTCGATCACTTCGCACTGCTTGTCGGTGAGCCAGTACTTGACCATGGCAGCATCGGACGCATCCAACTCCGATCGCAAGTGCTTCTCGATGCAGTAGTCGAGGAAGACCCGGCTGGTGCGCGCGATGGTCTGACACTCGGCGAGTTCGAATGCGGTGTTCTGAAACTCGAACAGACTGTGCCCGAAGGCCTCCCGCAACTTGGTGTAACGGACGGTCTCCTCGACCGCGCGTTCCATCGCACCTGCGGCCTGCGCGCCGATGATGAGCCGCTCCTGCACGAGCTGCGCCATGAGCTGGCCGAATCCGAGACCTTCGGACTCACCGAGCAGGTTCGATACCGGCACTCGTACATCGACGAACGACAACTCGGAGGTGTCGGCCGCGTGCTGGCCGACCTTGTCGAGCACGCGGCCCACCGTGTGGCCGAACGTCACCTTCGGCTAGTTGAAGTGACCGAAGGTGACATTCGGCTAATTACGAACGCAGCTCGCGCTTGAGAAGCTTGCCGCTCTGGTTTCGCGGCAGGGTCTCGACGAACCGAACCGCCTTGGGCACCTTGAAGGGCGCCAGACGCTGCTTCACGTGATCGATGAGTTCGCTTTCGGTGACGGTCTCTCCATCTTTGAGCACGACCACCGCGGTCACGGCCTCGATCCACTTCTCGTCCGGCGTTCCGATCACTGCAACTTCGGCGACCGCGTTGTGCGTGTAGATCGCGTCTTCGACCTCGCGCGAGGCAACCAGAATGCCGCCGGTGTTGATGACATCCTTGATGCGGTCGACCACCGTGATGAATCCTTCGGCGTCGCGCGTGACGAGGTCGCCGGAGTGGAACCATCCGTCGCGGAACGCTTCTGCCGTCGCCTCGGGATTGTCCCAGTAGCCGATGCACAGCTGCGGCGACCGGTACAACACCTCACCCGATTCCCCGTCGGGAACATCGTTGCCCTCGGCATCGACCACGCGGGTCTCGACGAACAGGATCGCTTTTCCGCACGACGACGGTCGCTCCTCGTGCTCCTCGGGGCGCAGCACACACGCGAGCGGGCCGATCTCGGATTGGCCGAAGCAGTTGTAGAACGCCAGGTCCGGGTAGCGCTCGCGTAGTCGGTTCAGCACCGTGACAGGCATGATCGACGCACCGTACTGCGCCTTACGCAGCGACGACAGGTCGCGGGTATCGAGGTCGGGGTGATTGGCGAGCGGCACCCACACGGTCGGTGCGAGGAACAGCGACCCGATCGATTCTTCCTCCACCAGGCGCAGCACCTGCGGAATGTCGGGGGCAGGCAACAAGCGGATCGTTGCGCCGATCGCGAGATACGGGAGCATGAACACGTGCATCGCCGCCGAATGGTAGAGCGGCATGCAGATGAGCGGATTGTCGTCGGCTGCGAGATCGAGCGCGACGATCGAGGAGGTGTATTCGAACACGAGCGCGCGATGAGTCATCATGGCGCCCTTGGGCTTCGATGTGGTGCCCGAGGTGTAGAGGAGCTGCACGAGATCGGTGTCGGCCGCAGCGGAATCGACAGCGGGGACGTCGCCGGTTGCAGCGATGGCGAGCAGCGACCCGTCTTCGTCGCGCAGGGGCAGGACGATCTCGGCAGGCACATCCGAGCGCACCGCGTCGATGTTCTCCCGGAGCGCCGGGTCGACGAGTATCGCCCGCGCACCCGACTGCCCGAGCAGATAGACCAACTCTTCACCCCGGAGCGCGTAGTTGATCGGCACGTGCACGAGCCCTGCACGCGCGACGGCGAGATACCCGATGACGTAGGCGTCGGAGTTGGTGCCGTATGCAGCAACCCGATCGCCCGGGCCGAGACCGAACGACAGCAGGTGTGCAGCAGCGCGGGACACCGCGTCGTCGAGTTCGCGGTAGGTGACGGTGCGGGCCTCGAACCGCAACGCGACACGATCGGGGAAGCGTCCGGCAGAGCGGCGGACGATGGCATCGACAGTGCTCGAGCGAGGATCGGGACTCATATCGACGAGGTTATAGGACGTCCAACAATCGGTCCAGACCCAGGATCGACCGGGTGCCGAAGCCTCTCAACGGCCCTGCCACACCGGGGTCCGCTTCTCCACGAAGGCCGTCATGCCTTCCTGCGCATCGCAGATCATCGCGTTCTGGGCCATCGTCTCGCCCATCGCCTCGTAGGCTTTGTCCTGGGGCAGATCGATCTGGCGGTAGAACGCCTCCTTGCCGATCTTGACCGTCGCGGGAGACGCGCCGACGATCTTCGCCGCAAGCGTCGCCGTCTCGATCTCCAGTTCTTCCGGGTCGACGACGAAGTTCACCAGACCCCAGTCTGCGGCGGTGTGCGCATTGATCGTTTCGCCCGTGAGCAACATCTGCAGCGCACGCTTGCGCCCGATCGCCCGGCTCACCGCCACCATCGGCGTCGAGCAGAAGAGTCCGATCTTCACACCCGGCGTGCCGAACACCGCGGCGGACGACGCAATTGCGAGATCGCATGCCGCTACCAGCTGACACCCCGCCGCGACCGCCGTGCCCTGCACCGAGGCGATCACGGGCTGCGGGATCGCCTGCACTGTCTGCATCATTTCGGTGCACGTGTCGAAGACAGCCCGCTCCTCCTCCAAGGTCCGGCCGATCATCTCTCGCAGGTTGTGTCCGGCAGAGAACACCGGCCCCTCCGCCCGGACCACGATCACCCGGACCGCGGATTCCGCAGACAACGCCCGCAGGCCCAGCGTCACCTCCCGCATGGTTGCCACCGACAGCGGATTCCGCTGGTCCGGGCGGTTGAGGGTGAGCACACCGATGTTGGAGGACTCGGCGACCGCGATGAGCACGGACGCGGGCAGGGACTCATCGGCTGAGCTGCCGTTCGCATGGGGATCCGTCACAGTCCCCTTACTACACCACCGCACCGCTCCGGGGCATCACTTCACTGCGGCCGACTCACCGATCCGAGCAGGTGGACGGCCGAGAAGCGCGTGCAACTGCGCGCTACCGGCAACGAATCCGTGCCGGTCGTAGAAGTCGAACATCGCGGCCAGGCGTGCACGCGCGTCGCCGGTGAGTCCGCGCCCGTGGCGCTCCATCCAGTCGGCGACCGACACCTGCGATACCATCACCGACCTACGCGCTCGACGACACAACTGTCGAACGCTGAGCAACTCCGGACCACCGAGCTCATAGGTAGCACCGTGGTGGACGTCGGCGCCCTCGCCGAGGACACGGGCTGCAGCCGCCGCCACGTCTGCGAGTGCGACGAACGAGAACCGTGCATCCGGGTCGTACGGCACCTCGAGTGTGCGCACCGACCCCTCGAGCACCGCGGCGAAGTTCTCCGCGTACGCGCACGGTTGCAACACCGTCCACCGCACGCCGCCGAACGTGTGCAGCATGTCCTCGCAACCTGCCTTGTCCAGATGGTGCGGCATCCCGGGCGAATACGGCCACGCAACGGAGTGATAGACGACGTGGTCGACACCCTCCTCCACAGCAGCCGCGAGCACCCGGCGCAACAACGCCGGCTCATCGGGATGCACGTTGGGGGCGATGAAATACACACCACGGCATCCCGAAAGGGCCTCGCTGAGGCCGGCTCCGGTCTCGAGGTCGACGGCCCGATCGTCCGTACGCCGGGCGGTATGCACCACCCGGCGTACGGACGCCTGCCCCTCGAGGGCTGCCACGACGGCGGTTCCCGTCTTCCCGGCGGCACCGATCACTGCCAGATCGGTGCCGCGGAGCTCCGGATCGCGGTACTCGAGGGCAACCACGGGTCAGTTCCCGATGAAGTCGTACTCGGCGAACTTGGCTCCCCCGGAGAGCCTTTCGTAGCCGGGGCCACGATCGAAGAACGGCTCCTCCGTAGCGCGCTCCGAGCGCATCCGTTCACGCAAGGCATCAGTTGCCGTGACGTCCGCGACCGGCGCGTCGACCGAAGTCTCCTTCAGCACCACACCGTAGTCGTCCCGTGCGCCGTCCACCGAGACCTTGCGCCACAGCACATCTCGGACCACTTCGTCGACGGGACGGTCGAGCGGATCGCCCCAGCCGCCACCACCGGTGGTGCGGATTCGGACCACCTCGCCCGCCTTGATGGGCTCGGCATCGGTGAGCGCGTCGAATTCGCGTTCGTCGGGGGTACCCGGATTCAGGACGACGGAGAACGGTCGTCCTGCCTTGCCGCCCTTGACGCCCCAGCACGAGAGAATCGATCGGTCGGCGATGGACATGAAGTGAGCGTCCTTGAGCATCCGGATGTGCTTCTCGTACCCCAGGCCGCCGCGGTACCGTCCCGCGCCACCGGAATCGATTGCCAGGCCGAGCTTCTCGACGATGAACGGGAACCGGCTCTCGGTGAATTCCGTCGGCAGATTGCGCGAGTCGGGCACAACGTGGATGGTGTCCTCACCGTCCGCATAGTTACGTCCACCCGAGCCACCACCCAGGACCTCACGCATGAGGTAGGAGTGTCCCTCGAAATCTTCGCCGTACACACCGGTGTAGCGGATGGTCTCCTGGTCGGCAGGCATGTTGCCGTCGACTGCCTTGGCGACCACACCGGCCAGCACACCGAGCAGGCGCAGAATCACGAACGTGCGCGCGTTGGTGGGTGCCGGGAAGATCGGCGTGATGAGCGTGCCCTTCTCCGGGAACTTCATCTCGATCAACGGCACGACACCCTCGTTGACGTCGAGCTCGGCCATGCGTTCCGGGGTGTCTGCCAGGTTGCGGAGAATCGGAGCCAGCCACTTGATGAGGAAGTTGCCGTCGGCGTAGTCGCCGCAGTGGTTGATCGGGCCCTTGGCCTGCGGGCCGGTGCCGGTGAAATCGAGGATCAGGCGCTCCCCGCCCTCGTCCTCCGGCCCCGTCTTCGTCAGAGTGATCCGCTGCACGTGCAGCATCGGCTCGTCGACACCGTCGTGCTCGGCGTAATCCTCCCAGGTGTACTCACCCTTCGGGATCTTGCTGAGGATCTCGCGTCGGTAGGTCTCCGTCGTCGCGTCCATCATCGCGTCGAAGCAGGACTCCACGGTCTCCACACCGTACCGCTCGAACAACTCCGTAAGCCGTCGCGCGCCCATGAGGCACGCGGAACATTCCGCGTCGAGGTCCGCGGCCAGCGCGTCGGGTGTCCGTGAGTTGCGGGTCATGATGCGCAGTGCTGCCTCATTGGGAACGCCCTGGTCCCACAACTTGATCGGGGGAACCATCAGTCCCTCTTCGAACACCGTCGTGGCACCCGACGGCATCGATCCCGGGCAGCAACCGCCGATGTCGTCGTGGTGGCCGAACGCCTGCACGAATGCAACGACCGTCGGTTCCGTGTCACCGGGGCGGGTTGCGAACACCGGCACCGTGACGCACAGGTCCGGCAGATGGCCGATGCCACCTTCGGACAGGTAGACGTCGTTGTGGAAGAACACGTCGCCGGGCTTCATGGTGTCGAGCGGAAAGTCGCGCGCGACGGGGTGCACGAGCGCCGAATACGAACGGCCGGTGAGCTTGCGAAGGTTCCGGTCGTGGATTCCCGCGCGGAAGTCGTGGGCGTCGCGGATCATCGGCGACCGTGAAGTCCGCGAGATGGAGGTCTCCACTTCCATCTCGACACTCGCGAGGTAGCCGGCGACGATCTCCACGAGCACCGGATCGGGTGCCGCTCCCCCGGCGTCGGTCAGCCGATAGGGTTTCGCCGCCTGAGCTGCGGCGGAATCGAGGATCGCGGTCATCGGTTCGCTCCGTTCGAATCGGACGTCTTGGTGATGCGGATGTTCCCGAACGCGTCGACGCGCGCGCGGAATCCGGGGTGGACGGGAATGGTGGAGCTGAACTCCTCGATCACGGCTGGCCCGTCCAGCTCGTCGCCTGCGCCGAGCAGGGTCCGGTCGTACACCGCGGTGGTGACCCACTCGTCGAAGTACGCCTCGCGGGTGCCTGTGATCGCGACGTCGGCGCCGCGGCCTGCGGCGATCTCCTTCAGTTCGGGACGCTTGATGGGCCCGATACCACTGACCCGGAGATTGACCCACTCGACATGCTGGTGTGGATCGCCGCAGAAGTCGTATCCGTAGAGTTCTCGGTGGGCCTCGTGGAACCGTGCGGCTGCCTCGTCCATCAGTTCCTGGGTGACCGGTCCGTCGCCGAGTGGTACCCGCACCTCGAAGGCCTGTCCGAGGTACCGGAGGTCTGCCGAGCGTGCGTAGCGACGCTCGTCGGGAGCAAACCCCTCGTCGGCGAGCGCGCGCTCGGCCTCCACCGCAAGCGCGTCCAGTCCGGTCTGCAGCTCAGCGACCCGCAGCCGGTCGTGCCTGCTCACGTGCGTCTGCACGTAGTCGTTACGGACGTCGACAGTGAGCAGGCCGAACGCCGAGACGTTGCCGGGGTTGAGCGGGACCAGGACATCCTTGAGACCGAGGATGTCGATGAGGCGGCACGCGAGCAACGATCCGGAACCGCCGAAGGTGACGAGCGTGAAGTCCCGGACGTCGAGCCCCCGCTTGACGGTGACCTGCCGCAACGCATTGGCCTGGTTCCACGCCGATACTTCGAGGATGCCCGTGGCGCAGGCTTCGAATTCGAGCCCGAGCCGGTGGGCGAGCTCTTCGACACCCTTGCGGGCGAGTTCGGTGTCGAGGGGGATCTCGCCGCCGAGCAGGTGGGGCGGGATGCGGCCGAGCAACACGTGTGCGTCGGTGATGGTCGGCTCGTCGCCACCCTTTCCGTAGCACAACGGGCCGGGATCGGCGCCTGCCGACTGCGGGCCGACACGGAGGGTGCCTTCCGGAGTCATCCACGCGATCGAACCGCCACCGGCACCGACGGTGACCACGTCGATCATCGGGATCTTCGACGGGTACACGCCGACCCGGCCCTCGGTGGTCAGAGCGGGCTCGCCGCCGACCACCACGGTGACGTCGGTGGAGGTGCCGCCGCCGTCGCATGTGAGCACCTGATCGACTCCCGCGACACCCGCGATGAGCGCCGCTCCGAGCGCACCGGCAGCGGGACCGGACAGGACGGTTGTGATCGGCTGATTCACAACCTCTTTCGCCGACAGCACACCGCCATTCGATTTCATCACGTAGAACGGGATGTCGCGTGATTCGCCGCCGAGCGAGGAGAACTCGCGCAGGCGATTCGCGATGTTGCCGACGTAGCTGCGGATATTGGGCTTGACGGAGGCATCGACAAGCGTCGTGATGGACCGCTCGTACTCACGGTACTCGCGCAGCACCTCGCTCGAGATGCTCACCGTCGCCTCGGGATACTCGTCGAGCAGAATTTCCTGAACGCGGCGCTCGTGGTCCGGGTTCGCGTACGAGTGCATCAGGCACACGCCGATGGTGCGCACGTCACTCTCCCGGAAGAACCGGGCTGCGGCACGGACATCGTCCTCGTCGAGCGGTCGGATTTCCTTGCCTTCGAAGTTGAGTCGACCTCCGACGGTCTTGACCCGGTCGGCAGGCACGATGCGGTCGGGCTTGACCCAGAAATAGGAGTTGCCGTAGCCGTCGGGGACGGACTGGCGGGCGATCTCGAGTACGTGTTCGTAGCCCTCGGTGGTGATGAATCCGAGGTGGCCGACCTTACCTTCGAGCAGTTTGTTGGTCGCAACGGTGGTGCCGTGGCTGACGGCTCCGATCGCGTCGCCGGTCTCGCCGAGTTTCGCGAGCACCTTCTCGATGCCGGCGAGAAATCCCACCGCCGGGTCCGCCGGGGTCGACGGGGTTTTCGTCGTGACGATCGCACCGGACTCGTCGTCCACTGCCACGATGTCGGTGAATGTTCCGCCGGTATCGATACCGACCCGAATCTTCCTGGATCCCACGCTTCCTCCTGGGTTCGTCTCGCCGGTTCTTCCCTGACGCTTGTTGCCATTCCACCCGCTGCGCGACGCTGTTTCTTTGTCACATTTCGCCGAACTCTCTCCGGCTTGTTGGGGGGTTCTGCATCGGCCGCTGTACAGACGACGGCACCCCGGGCCAGCGGGCCCGGGGTGCCGTTTTCCGTTCGTGTCGCACAGCCCTACCTTCGGGCGAGAATCCCGCCCAGCACGACACCGGCGAGCGCGATACCCGCACCCACCGCGGCCGAGACCAGGACAGTGGCAACCGGCGTACCGGCGTCCGTGTGCTGCGACGCGGCAGCCACCGGCATCGGGGCGCCCCCGGCCGCGGCAACCGCCGCTCCTACGCTCTCGGCGCCTGCGCTCACGGTTCCGGCGGGCGCGGTATCGGCAACGGATCCGCCCGCTGCGGGTTCCGGGATGCCGTTGGCGATCACTCCGTCGATGCCGTTGAAAAACACCCCCGCCATCTTCTTCGCGACACCGGTGATCATCCGCTGGCCCACGCCACCGACCATGCCGCCCACCACTGCATCGGCGTCGTAACTCAGGACGGTGCCGCCGTCGCGCTCTTCGAGTCTGACCGTCACATCGGCCTTGACCGTTCCCGGCGCACCCGAACCCGATGCGGTCATCACGAACGAGTCGGGCCTGTTCTGCTGGGACAGAACGACTTCACCGTCGTAGGTGCCCTTGATCGACGCCACCCCCGCGGTGATGGACAGCTTGTAGTGGTTGTCGCTGACCTGTTCGAGCGACTGCACACCGGGGATGGTGGCCGCGAGAACACGGCCGTCCTGCAGGCTGTCGTACACGACCTCCGGCGGTGCCAACAGTTGCGCGGTACCGGCGATTCTCATTCGTTCTCCTTGCTCCGGGTTGCCGCGTGAATCAGACGCAGCTCGAACAACTCCGAGGGGGAAATCGGCATGGACGTGATCGGGATGCCCTCCGCATCCTCGATCGCGGCGGCGATGACGGCCGACGTCGGGATCACGCCCGCTTCCCCCGCGCCCTTCATCCCGAGGGGGTTGAGTGCGGACGGAGTCACCGTGTGATCCATCTCGAGGGAGTCGGGCATCTCGGTGACGAACGGCATCAGGAAGTCCATGTAGGACGCGTTGAGCATCTGGCCGTGCTCGTCGTAGACGATCCGCTCGTACAGTGCGCCGCCGATTCCCTGAGCCACTGCGCCGATCACCTGACCTTCGACGATCCGTGGGTTGATCACGTTGCCGCAGTCGTGTACCACCGCATACTTCCGCACATGGATCTCCGCGGTGACGGGGTCGGTTTCGACGATCGCCGCATGTATACCCGACGCGAACGTCGAGGTGGGCGGCGAATAGTACCCGGTGGCCTCGAGTCCGGGCTGCTCTCCTTCGCGGACGGGAGGCACCGTCATGTCGGTATCGGCCTTGGCGAAACCTGTTGCCTGCCGGGAAGCGTCGTCGAACGCGTAACGCAACGGATTGGACAGCACCGCGACCACTCCGAGCGGGATCGATGTGCCCTCCGCCCCGGGTTCGGTGCCGAGGACGCACACGTGCCCGCCGCGCAACTCGAGTTTCGCCGGGTCGATGTGCAAGTGCTCGGCGGCGATCTTCTTCGCCTTCTCGGCAACCATCTGCGCCGCAACGTGGAACGCCGAACCGGACATCACCGCGCCGCGCGACGCGAACGTGCCTACCGCATATCCGAACCGGCGAGTGTCACCGGTCACGATCTCGACATCCGACACGGCAACGCCGAGATCGTCGGCGACGATCTGCGCGAACGACGTCTGGTGGCCCTGGCCTTGGGTGGTCAGGCCGGTCGCAGCCTTCACCTTGCCCGACGTCTCGACGAGCACATGCGCGCCCTCGTACGGCCCGGGGCCGGTTCCTTCGACGTAGGCGCCGATACCGATTCCGACGGTGCGTCCTTCGGCCTTCGCCTTCAACTTGTACTCGGCGAAGCCGTCCCAGTCGATGAGTTCCTTGAGTTTGTCGATGCCGGCCTGGTAGTTGCCGGTGTCGTAGATGAGCGGGCGGCCGTCCTGGAAGGTGAGATGGAAGTCGTACGGCATCTCCTCGGGTCGGATGAGGTTGGCCTCCCGCACCGCGATGACGTCCTTGCCCAGGTATTTCGCGATCGCATCCATCGATCGTTCCATCGCGAACACACCCTGCGGCCGGCCCGCACCTCGATAGGGAGTGACGATGACCGTGTTGGTGTACAGCGAATAGGCATCCACCCGGAACGATTTCGGCTTGTACGGGCCGAGAACCTGAGTGGAGGTGTTGAGGATGACGATGATGCCGTACGGGAGGTAGGCACCGTTGTCGTGCCAGATGGAAAAATCGAAGGCCAAGAGCCGTCCCTCGTCATCGAACCCGACGGTCACCTCGTGCAGCTGTCCGCGCTCGTGCGCGCTCGAGATGAAGTGTTCACGACGGTCTTCGACCCATTTCACCTCGTTGGAGATGCCTGCCTGGCCGAGCCTGCGAGCAGCCCACGTCACCATCACCTCTTCGGGCCACGGGTGCACGATCTTCACACCGAAGCCGCCGCCGACGTCGGGGGCGATGCAATGCACCTTGTTGTGCGCCATGCCGAGCCGCGCGGCGATCGCGGCGCGGGCGGAAGTCGAAGTCTGTGTGGAAGTCCAGAAGGTCAGGGCCTTCTCGTCGTCGTCCCAGCGCGCGTAGACACCTTTGCCTTCCATCGGCATCGAGGCCGATCGCTCGATCTCGAGGTTCAGCGTCAGACGGTGCGGTGCGGCTGCGAGTTCTGCGTCGACGTCGCCGAATCCGTGTTGCAGGTGTGCGGCGACGTTGTCGGGCACATCGGGGTGGACGCTGCGCTCGGCGCGGCGGGACACGTCGATGCCCACTACCTCGGGCAGAGTCTCGTAGGTGACGTCGATGAGGGCGCACGCGTCCTCGGCGATGTATCGGTTGTCGGCGACCACCATCGCGATGGCTTCGCCGACATGATTGACTTCGTCCTTCGCGAGCGGATACCCGTTGCGAGGGGCGGTGATCGCCGGATGCGGAATCAGCAGCGGCAGATTCTCCGCCATCTGTGGTCCGTCGTCGACGAGATCGTCGTATGTGTAGATCGCGTGCACCCCGGGCACCTCGAGGGCGGCATCGATGTCGATGTCGGTGATACGGGCATGGGCGTGCGGTGACCTGACGAACGCTGCGATGAGGGCGCCTCGCCCCAGATCGTCGAGGTACCTGCCCTCGCCACTGAGCAGTCGGCGGTCCTCACTGCGCGGGATCGGGGTGCCGAACAACCTACCCGACTCCCCGACACTGTCGACGCCGTGCGGCGCCAGGTCCGGGGCCGTGCCGGTCGAAGCGTCGGTGGTGCTCGTCATGCTCGTCCTGCCTTTCCGCCTACGGGGCCGGTGGTGCCGCGGACCTTGTCGTCGAGTGACGCGCGCGCCGCGTCGTCGTCCGGTCCGAGCGGTGAGCCGCCTGCGCGTTCCCTGGTGATCTCCGCGGCGCGTAGCACCGCTGCCCGAATATTCTGGTATCCCGTGCACCGGCAGAGGTTGCCCGCGATCGCCTCGGTCGCCTCTTCCCGGGAGGGCGAGGGATTCTCCTCGAGGTACGCGGCGATGGTGGTGACGAAACCCGGTGTGCAGAAGCCGCATTGCAGGCCGTGGCAGTCGATGAACGCCTGTTGCACGGGGTGCAGCGTGCCGTCGGGTTCGACGAGTCCTTCGACCGTCGTCACCGAACGGCCTTCGAGGCTCGCCGCGAACACGAGGCACGAGCGCACGGGCTTGCCGTCGAGCAGGACCGTGCACGCTCCGCACACGCCGTGCTCGCATCCGACGTGGGTGCCGGTCTGGCGCAGATGGTGCCGGATCGCGTCGGAGGCGAGCGTCCGCGACGGCAGCACGACCGTCTGTGTCACCGAGTTCAGCGTGAACGTCACAGCGACATGTTGTTCGCCGGTCTCGGCCTCCAGCTCGCTCACCTGTTCGTCGAGTGTGCGTTCCGGCGCGCGGCCTCGGCTTCCACGCGGCATCGTGCTCGTCATGACATTCCTCCTGTCGGCATCGGCATTCTGATCCCGTCGTGTGCGGCGTCCTGCGCGGCGGCGAAGCCGACTCGTGCGGTCAGTGCCGCGACCAGCTGCGACCGGTAGCGGGCGGTCGCGTGGATATCGGCGTCGGTCTCGACGGTCTCGCGTGCGACCTCCGCGAGTTGCTGCCACTGGGGATCGCGGTCGTCCGTTGCCGATGCTCCGCGCAGGGTGTCGCTGTAGTCGACAACCTGTCCGAGTTCCCCCGCCGACACATAGGTCATCCGAGCCCCCACGACGAGGCCGTCTTGGATCTCCACCTGTGCCACCACCCCAACGAGGGCGTAATCGCCGTGGCGGCGGGCGATCTCGTCGATCGCGGTGCCGACGCCGGGGCGGGCAGGTGGCACCGTGACGCTTGTCGCGATCTCGTCGGGCTCGAGAGTCGATTCGAGCGGACCGGCGAACAGGGCGTCGGCCTTGATCTCCCGGACCCCGCGCACCGATCGTGCCGTGAGTGTGCCACCCAGCAACGCCAGCACGGCCGGCATCTCCGCGGAAGGATCGGCGTGGACGATGGACCCCACCGTGGTGCCGCGGTTACGGATGGTCGGGTGCGCAACCAGGCGCAGCGCACGGCCGAGGAGCGGCTGCACTGCCGCCGCCCCCGGGTCGGCTTCGAGCACGCTGTGTGTCGCCAGGGCGTCGAAGGTGACACCGAGCTCCGGCGAAGCCGTCACCGCGGCGAAGCGCGGTATGGACCCGATGTCCACGACGTGTGCGGGCGCGGCCAGCCGCATCGACAGCAGCGGAACCAGCGACTGACCACCGGCGAGCACCTTGCCCTCAGGGGCAACCCGCGCAAGGATTTCGCAGGCCTCGTCGATCGACCGGGGCCGGTGATAAGTGAGTGGCGACGGTTTCATTCTGTAGATCCTGCCCGCATCGTGTGATCGGCGTGTCGTGAAGAAGTGACAACGCTCACGCTCTCGCTCTGTCAAAAGTAATAGTGGTCACGCCGGCTGTTCGACTCGGCTCCTCGCGGTGCCGCCGTCCGGATCTGCGTCCGGTTCGCGATGCAGGCCCATACCGTCATCGGTGTCATCGGAGTTGTCCTTCGGCGCGATCGCGCGGCACACGTGGTAGAGCACGATGACGACGATGGTGCCGAGCGCGATGCCGCTTAGCGAGAAGGTGTCGGTGAACTGCAGTGACGTGTCGCCGATCGCGATGATCAGGCCCGCGGCGACAGGCATGAGGTTGATCGGATTACCGAAGTCCACACCGTTCTCCTTCCAGATCTTGGCACCGAGCAGGCCGATGATGCCGTAGAGAACGACGGTGATCCCGCCCAGTACTCCACCCGGTGTCGCCGAGATGACGGCACCGAACTTCGGGGAGAACCCGAGCAGCAGCGCGATCACGCCTGCCGCGGCGTAGGCGGCGGTCGAGTACACCCTCGTCGCTGCCATGACACCGATGTTTTCCGCATAGGTGGTGGTCGGCGAGCCGCCGACGCCCGTTGCCATGGCGGTGGCGAGGCCGTCCGCGGCGAGCGCGCGCCCCATCATCGGATCGAGGTCGGTCTTCGTGATCTCCGCGACGGCCTTGACGTGGCCGGCGTTCTCCGCGATCAGGGCGATCACCCCGGGCAGGACGAGCACGATGAACGTGAGGCTGAACGACGGCGCGTGGATGCCGACGATGCCGTTCGCTTCGTCGGTGAACGGCGGCAGCCCGAACCACGATGCCGACGCGACACCGTCCCAGTTGACCCGGAAGTGCTCGGTCACCGCGTCGGCAGTCGCGTCGTACGAGGTGATCGGTCCGGTGACCAGGTCGAGCACCCACGACAGCGCGTAGCCGAACAACAACGACAGGAAGATCGCGACCCGGCCGAGGAAACCGCGGAGGACGACGCTGGAAATGACGAGCACGATCATGACGATCAGCGCCACCCACTGATCCTGCGGCCAATAAGTGCCCGCCACGACCGGAGCCAGATTGAATCCGATGAGCATGACGACCGCGCCGGTGACGACCGGCGGCAGAACCTTGAACACCACCGAACCGCCGAGGAAGTGGATCGCGACGCCGATCGCCGCGAGCACCAGACCCGACACCATGATCGCGCCCGTCACTTCCGCACTGGTGCCGCCCTGCGCGTGGATCGCCGCGATGCCGCCGACGAACGCCGCCGAGGTCCCGAGATAGCTGGGGATGCGGCCCTTGACGACGAGTAGGAAGAACAACGTACAGAACCCTGAAAGCATCACCGCAAGCTGCGGATTGAGGCCCATGATGATCGGGAAGACGAAGGTCGCACCGAACATCGACACCACGTGCTGACCGCCGAGCCCGATGGTGCGGCCCCAGTTCAGCCTTTCGTTCGGTGCGACCACCCCTCCCGGTTCGATTGTCTTTCCGTCTCCGTGCAACGTCCATATGGCCATGGCGGACCTTTCAGGCAGAGTGTGGTGCCAAGAGAGTCGACGTGGATTGTTACGGTTGTGTTGCCGCTCACACATGCACCCGGATAGGCGCAAACGTTAATTGAGTGGGGACGTTCGAGGATGGGAACAATCTGCCAGTGCGAGACGGCAGATATTGGCAATATCAGGAATTGATCCCGCGCATCGCGATGATCTTGAGGGCGAGCGAGAGGTCGAGACGCAGCTCGGGATGCGCGGTGAACGGGCCCAACATCTTCTCGAGCTTCGCGACCCGATAGCGTAACGTGTTGTAATGAAAATGTAACTGGCGCGCGGTTTCTGCGATGTTGATGTTCGTCGCGAGCAACACTTCGAGGGTGCGACGCATGTCCTGCGCCTCTGCGGTCTCGTCGGTGAGGTCTTTGAGCGTCTCCCGCGCGAACGACTCGAGTTCGTCGGTGTCCTCGACGAGACTGAGCAGCCGATATACACCGAGATCGTCGAAGTGGGTGACGGCCCACGCACCGGTTATCTTGCGCCCCACCTCGAGCGCGGTCCTGGCCTGACTGTAGAGCGCGGGCAGGTCGGCCGTCGACGACGCCGCCCGCGAGACCCCCACTCCGAACGGCAGACGGCCACCGCCTCCGGCACCGCGCACCTGGGCAACGAGTTCGTGGACGAGCGTCATGGTGTCGCTGCTTTCACCCATGACGATCACGATCTCCGTCGCGAGCGCGGTCACGGCCGCTCCTGGATCACGTCCGGCGACAGCGCCGACGAACGCCCTCGCCTGCCGCTCGATGACAGGCAGGCGCGCGGGCGCAGCCGACGCATCGTCGTCCAGGACGTCCGGTTCGACCGCGACCACCACGATGTTCCGGTCGAGATTCCAGCCGAACATCTGCGCGTGCACGATGACCTGCTCGGGGTCGCCACCGCGCCCGCGCAACAAGTCGCGGACGAAGTTGGCGCGGTGTTTCTCCTCGACTGCGGAGACTGCCAGTTCCCTGCTCACCACAAGCGCACATACCGTCGCGGCCTGCTCGACGAGGTACAGATCCTCACTCGCGAGAGTGCGTCCCGGACAGAACAGTACGAGACGGCCGTGGTCGATGCCGTTCGCCGAGATCGCTGCGATCGCCACGTACTCGTCGTCGAAGCGGTGCAACCCGAGCCCGCCGTCGAGGGCATCCGTGCGGACCCGGCCCGTCGAGTCCAGGGCAGCAGTCGATGCCAGCCAGCAGAAGTCCGCGTCGGCTCCGGCACGGCAGGTCTGGCGGCCGTCCGGCGTGGTGATCAGTACCGCACCGCCGAGGCTCTGCGCGACACCATCGGCCAGCGCCTTGTATCCCCCTCCCGCCATCACGATCTCGAGGAGCCCTCGGCGCAGATGATCGGCTCTCAGGACGGAATCGACCTGCGTTTTCGCCATCTCTGCGAGACCCTGAGCGAACTCGTGGCCGGCGACGATGTCGTCCGAGGTCGTCACTATCGGAAAGGCGACATCATCCGCGATGCCGCCCGGAAGCTCACAGCCTTCGTCGAGCCGAACCACGAGGCCTGCGATCTTGTTCCGGCCCAACCGCGCCGTGAAATCGCCGATAGTTCCTGCGAGGCGCGCGAGCACCGTGGTCGAGGTGACGAGAAGCTGGTTCGGACGCAACCACGGCCCGATCTCCGGAAGCTTCATCACGGCGACAGCGGTGATGTCGCGTGCGGTCGCCGGGTCGCCCGCGATCACCGTCGGGTCGACCAGCAGTCCCGATGAAACGACGTCGGCGAACGAAGGGGGGTCGACGGTCATCCGATGGGCGCCGGAGTCGCCGTTCTGGGAGGCATTCGTCTTCCGCACCATCACAGCAACACCCGCTCACCTGCCAGTCGTCCATCCCGCCGGGCGCGAGACCATGACCATAGATTCCCCGGGACGGGGCCGTCAACACCGACACCCGACAAGAGCGTGGTCGATCCTCGACGTTAGACGCCGACCTTCGGAACACCAGCCACAGATTGCGCCGAAATCGTACGCGCCCACTTGTACATTGTCGCCGTCGCGGTGAGGCATCCCTCTCGACCATCGTCGTGACGATGAAGCCTCTACTCCACGGCGTCCGCGTTCTCGATCTGTCCCGAGCCCTCGCCGGCCCCCTGTGCACGTCACTGCTCGCCGACTTCGGCGCCGACATCATCAAGGTCGAATCCATCAGCGGGGGCGACAGTTCGCGCCAGTGGCCTCCGTTCGACGGATCCGACAGCCTGTACTTCGCATCGGTCAACCGGAGCAAACGCTCTGTGGCGCTCGACATGCGGACCGACGAAGGGCGTGAACTGCTGCGCCGTATGGCTTCCGACGTCGACGTGGTCGTCGAGAACTTCCGGCCCGGAGTCCTTGCCGCGATGGGGCTCGACCAGGAATCACTTCGACGCGACAACCCCGGCGTGATCGTGATGAGCGTCAGCGGCTTCGGGCCCACCGGACCCGACCAGTTCGCGCCGGGACTCGATCAGGTCGCGCAGGGCATGTCAGGACTCATGTCCGTCACCGGCTCAGGTGACAACACACCCATGCGAGTGGGCATACCCATCATCGATACGGTGTCGGGAATCTATGCGGCACTGGGTATCACAGCCGCGCTCGTCGCGCGGTCGCGCGACGGCGAGGGCCACCATGTACAGACCTCACTGATCGAATCGGCCTTGTCGATCATGACCTTTCAGGCGCAGGACTATCTCAGCACGGGAAGGGTTTCCGAAGCCAACGGCAATACCCACCCGACCATCACCCCGTACGGCTGCTTCGACACCGCCGACTATCCGATCATCATCGCAACCGGTTCCGACAAGCATTGGGAAGCTCTCTGCTCGGTACTCGGCGACCCCGATCTCGCGGCGCGCCCCGAGTACGCCACCGGCAAGTCCCGCCTCGAGCACCGCGACAGGCTCACGAAGGAACTGCTCGAACTACTGACACAAAAAACGGCAGCCGACTGGGTATCGGCCATGCGGGAAGCCGGAATACCTTGTGGTCCAGTTCATTCCGTCGATCAGGCGTTCGCAGATCCGCAAGTGCAGGCACTGAACATGGTTCAGAACGTGCCCACCCCCGACGGTAAGGAAATGCCCCTGATTCGCGGACCGTTCTGGGTCGATTCCGAAACGCTGCCGATTCGGAACGCCCCGCCGATGACCCTGGGGCAAGACACCGACGCGGTGCTCGCCGAGTTCGGGGTCTCCGGTGACCAGCTCGAATCCCTGCACCGATCCGGGGTCATCTGATCCGGGGCCTCCTCACAGTGTCGCTGCCGCTGCCAGCGCAACGTGTTCGTGGAATGGGCGGGCGACGAGCTGCACACCGATCGGCATGCCGTCGCTCGTCTGTCCCACCGGCACCACCACCGACGGGAAGCCTGCGACGCTGATCGTGCGGCAGCTCGCCAGCGCCTCCTGCCACGTGAGGGAACGAACGTCGACGTCGAACCGGTCACGGCCGAGGAGGGGAGCACCGATGGATGCGACCGGAAGCACGAGCAGATCGCCCATCTCGGCGAGCAACCGGTGCACGAAGCGCGTGCGCGCCGCCCACAGTTCTTCGACGTCGAGGCTCGGTGAGGTCTCGGCGGTCGACAGCATCGCCCGGATGCTTGCGCCGAACTCGTCCGGCGTGGCGAGGGCCCTGATGTCGGCGTGTGTCTGCGTTGCACGCAGCCGGCCGAACAGGTCGTTGCCGTCACGCAGCGCCGATCCGCGGTAGCGGCGAGCACGAAGCCGGCCTGCCGTCTCCTCCACTGCCGCCACGATGTCTGCGGCGACCGGCACGGTGCCCTCGCCCGGCGCCCAGGTGATGTCGAGTTCGCCGACGTCGACCGTCGCCGGATCGAGCCACGCGACGTGCGGCGTCGACACCGTCCGCAGCACGAGGGCGGCGTCGTTCAGGCTGCGCGCCATCGGGCCGATGGTCTGGAGCAGCCCGTGGACCGTGTGGGGATTCGCCAGCACATGATCGCCGGACCGCACACCGGGGTACTGACCGTCCCCGGATACCCGACCTGCGGTCGGGCGGATCGAGGTCAGCCCTGTGCAGTGCGCGGGCCACCGTACCGATCCACCGAAATCCGTGCCCAGCCCGAGCACGCTCATGCCCGAGGCGATCGCGGCTGCTTCCCCGCCACTCGACCCGCCCGGGGAACGCGGCAGATCAGCGGTTCCCAACGGATTCACCGTCGGTCCGAACAACTCGTTGTCGGTGAGACCGGACGTACCGAACTCCGGGGTGTTGGTCTTCCCGATCAGAACGGCCCCCGCCGCCTTCATCGCCGCGACAGCCGGCGCGTCGGCGCAGGGCACATTCTGCGCGAGAGCGCGCGACCCTGCCGTGGTGCGGACCCCGGCTGTGGTGATCAGGTCTTTCGCGGTGAATGGGACCCCGGACAGCGGGCCGGTCCGCTCACCGCGCGCGATCCGGTCGTCGAGTACATCTGCGTCGCGCCGGGCCTGCTCGGCGGCAACGGTGACAAGTGCGTTCAGCCTCGGATTGCGGTCCTCGATGTGCGCGAGATGCTCCTCGACGACTGCACGTGCCGAGGTCTCTCGCCGGCGCACTGCACAGGCAATCGTGTGGGCGTCCGCTCCGACCCAGGTACCCGCCGTCACACGACCGCTCGTCTCCACGCATCCTCCTTCGTTCCGATGGACGTGAACGCTAGGTGCGGGTCGGCCGGGCCGCCAACGTCCAGTGTCCACAGGATCGCGACGGTCGCACTGTGAACAGTTGATACGTCAGCGCGGCGAGGCACCTGACAGGATCGGTCCATGTTTGTGCCGTGGGCTCGTCTGTCGTTCGCCGTGTTCGCGGTGAGCTGGGGCGCCAATCAGTTCGCTCCGATGCAGCTCGTCTACCGCGAGCATCTGGGTCTGGGCAGTGGCTCGTTCACCGCCATGCTGGGCTCCTACATCCTGGGGCTGATTCCCGCGCTGCTGTACTTCGGCCGGGTCGCCGATCGGATCGGCCGACGTCCGGTGATCCTCGCGATGGTCCCGGTGAGCATCGCGTCGTCGGTGGTACTGCTTCTCGGCGCCGAGTTACCGCTGTTGCTGTATCTGGGCCGGGTCCTCGCCGGCCTTGCATCGGGGATGGCGTTCGGCGCGGGCACCGCCTGGATGAAGGAGCTCAGCGCTGACGCAGGTGCGGGGGTGGGAGCACGTCGCGCCGCGGTATCGCTGTCGGCAGGCTTCGGCTGCGGAGCGCTGTTCGCCGGGCTCATCGCGCAATGGCTGCCCGCGCCCGAATTGCTGGCTTATGTCGTGCACATCGCCCTCATGGCAGTGGCCCTGGTGCTGGTGTGGTCGGTTCCCGACGACCACGTGCCGCGCACGGTGCAGGGTTCGTGGCGGTTGTCCATCTTGTCGAACCCGCGGTTCCGGTGGGGTGTGGTGCCGTGGGCTCCGTGGGTGTTCGGATGTGCCACGGTCTCCTTCGTGACGCTTCCGCCGCTCGTATCCGACACCGTGAGCGAGGTATCCATTGCATTCACCGGCACGATCGCCGCGCTCACTCTGCTCACCGGCGCATTGATCCAGCCCTTGGCGCGGCGCATAGCCCGACATGACGAGAGTCTCGGGGTGCGGATCGGGGTCGGGATCGGCGTACTGGGATTCGCCGCGGGCGCCGGTACCGCATACACCGACGGGCCGTGGTCGGTTGTGGTGATCGTCGCCGCAGCTGTTCTGCTCGGCGCGGGTTACGGCATCCTGCTGATCTCAGGCCTCGTCGCAGTGGAGCACATCGCTCCGGCCGACGAGCTGGCGCAGAGCGTGGCGGTCTTCTACTGCCTGATCTATCTCGGTTTCGCGGTGCCGTTCGTCATCTCGCTCGCTGCCCCGCACCTGGGATTCGGTGCGTGCTTCGCCGCAGCTGCCGCGTTGATGTGTGCGGGCCTGGCCATCGGGCGGATACATGCCGCAACGGGATCCCCCGTCGAAGCACGGACGTGAAGTCGTCCTCCCACGTCAACCTGCGGCAGAGAGTGTAGCGTTGCGAACCCGCTCGAGCAGGTTGTCGAGAGCCCCGGCCACCGCCCCCGCGCTCTCCGAGAGCACGCGGTGCCCCGCACCGGGGATCCGGACCAACTCGGCTCCGGGTAAGTGTGAGGCGATCATTTCCGAATGGGTGATGGGCACGAACCGATCCGCCGTTCCCGCCGCCACAACGACGGGGACGCCGGTGAGCGCGCCGATCGCGTCGAATTCGTCGAGCACCGCGAACGCCGCCAGCAGCCGCGACCAGGTGACGACCGATGTCTCGTTCGCCAGCACCATTCCGAGCATGCGAAGCCACGATTCCGCCGGACGGCGACGCCCGAGCATCGTGCACACCGCGCCGCCTGCGCGCTTCGACCGTTCCATGGTTCGTGGCGCGCGCAGTACTGCGCGGTGCAGGAAAGACGCAGCAGGATGCGTCAGGTACCGGCCCACACCGTTTTCGGCGAGCCCGCCGGCGGCAGTCGACACCAACGCAAAACCGACGATCCGGCCCCCGATCGAACCGGGGTGCAGCCGGGCATAGGCCAGCGACACCATGCCGCCCATCGAGTATCCGGCCAGCACCACGGGACCACGCGGCACCAGCGCACGAAGCACCGAGTCGAGGTCGCGCGCCAACTGGTCGAAGGTGAACGACTCGACGTCGCCGATCCCGGAGCGGCCGTGGCCACGCTGGTCGTAGCTCACGGTCCGGATTCCGGGCGCACCCAATCGGTCTCCGACACCGTCCCAGCACGACGAGTCCTGGCAATGGCCGTGGACGAACACGACAGTGAGCGCGGCATCGGCCGGACCATCCACATACGCGACGAGCGGCACACCGTCGTCGGCCGCGACGGTGAACCGGGAAGGTGAATCGGGCATGAACACTCCTTGCAGCGACCTGCCCGATTATTCGTCTCCGCGTTCCCTTCCGTTAACCGCCGCAACCGGATCGTGACTACCCGCAGGGCGTCAGCGCGGTGCGAGGGCCCTCACCATCGGCGTCGGATCGCCGGGCGCGACGAGCAGGATCGCCGGCGTCGTCACCCCCGCCTCCGTGTACCGCTCGATGTGCTCACGGCATGCATCCGGATGCCCGTGCACGATGAGATCGTCGACGACGCTGTCCGGGATCGCGTCGAGCGCGGCCTTACGATCGCCTTCCGCCCACAATCTCCACATGCCTGCGAACTCGTCGGACCGTCCGAGGAATTCGTGGAACGCCCGGTAGACGGGCACGTTCATGTATGCGGCGATCATGCGCCGGCCTATCGCACGGGCGGTATCGGTGTCGTATCCGGGTAGCACGAAGATCCGGGCGACGATCTCCTTGCCGCCACCGCCTTCGTGGACGTACGGCGCGACAGTGCGTACGTCGTCCGCCGACAACCAGTTGACGATCGCCCCGTCGGCTTCCCGTCCGGCGAGCCGCAGCATCCCCGGTCGCAGTGCCGCGAGCAACACGGGCGGAACGGGGTCCGCGACCATACCGGCGCGGAACCCGTCGACCGAGAAGGTGTCGTATTGCTGGGTCACCTTGTCACCGGCCAATGCCGACCTCAAGAAACGCAGTGTGTCGCGGGCGCGCTTGTAGGGCTCGTCGAAAGGGATGCCGTTCCATTTCTCGACGATCACGTTCGACGATGTACCGACGCCGAGCACGAACCGGCCCGGAGCAGCGGAAGCCAGGGTCGCAGCCGACATCGCGAGTGTGGCCGGGCCTCGGGTGTAGACGGGAACGATGGCGGTACCGAGTCGCAACGTGGGCGCCCACGCACTTGCGAGTGCGAGCGGTGTGAAAGCGTCGGCCACATTCGCTTCGGACGACCACACGTCGGTGTAACCGAGGTCGGGAAGTTCTTCGATGAGACTCCGCTGATCGGCCAGGGGGATGCCGTCGAGGGGAACGGTCAGCCCCCACCGTCGTGTGGCACGCCCCGTCGCTTCGTTCGCTTGCTCGGTATCCGTCATGGCCGTCACCCTAGAGCACGTTCCCGCGGGTCACACAGCATCCGTATGCTGGGGATTTGTGCGCATTGGTCAGTTGTGGCGGTATCCGGTCAAGTCGTTCGGCGGCGAGCAGCTGACAACGGCGACCATCGAAGCCGACGGCCTTCGCGGCGATCACGTGTGGGCGGTCGTCGACGCCGAGTCCGGAGTCGTGGCGACTGCGAAGAAGTTCCGTCGATTCGGGGTGCTGCTGACGTGCGGTGCGCGTCTGACGGACGACACCGACCCGCGCGACCCGGCATCGCTGGAGCTGACGTTCCCCGACGGCATCGTGATGAGAGGCGACGACCCGGGCGTCGATGAGATGTTGTCGGATCTGACCGGGCATCCGGTGCGGCTCGAAGCCAGAACCCGCTCCTACGATGCCGCTCCCCTGCATGTGGTCACCTCGTCGTCGGTGAATGCGCTGGACACAGGCGATCCGATCGAGGTTGCGGTTCGCCGGTTCCGGCCGACGATCGTCGTCGACACCGAGGGCATGGACGGGTTCGTGGAGAACGACTGGTTAGGTGTTCAGCTCGCGCTCGGTGACGTCGTCATCGAACCGAACAAGCGCACGGATCGGTGCGTGATGGTGACGCTCGATCACCAAGAGATCCCGGCTCGACGCGAGATGCTGCGAACCGTCATGTCGCGCAATCGCGTGCTGACCCGTGAGGGTGGGAAGGAAGCACCGTGCGTCGGCGTGTATGCCCAGGTCAGTGCGCCGGGGGCCATCCACTGCGGCGACCCGGTCGACACAATCTGAGGCCGACAACTTTCCTCCGGTTCCACGGGTTTCGACGGGTCGATGACCTGCGGAAACCCGGACTATCGGAGGAAAGTTCCGGACACCGCCGAACCCGAACCCCTGGACATATCGTTTATCGATGCGTATAACGATTATCGATGCATCGATAATCGATATGAACCCCACGAGGCGCGGGAGACGACATGGACACGACCGACACCGGACCGATCACACCGACCGACACATCGAAGAAGGATCGTCGCGACCTGTGGGCGTCGATCGCGGTCTTCGCCCTCACCGGCGGCGTCGTCCTCTTCACCTACGTCACCCGACTTCTCCACGAACTGAACTCCGGGATCGTCACAGCCCGCGTCGAGTTCGACGAGCCTCGGACATTGACCTCGCTCGACGGCGTCGGGATGCAACTGGGGTCACCCTCGACCATCGAGGTATCGACGGGCACACTCTCCCCCGTCACCGTCGGATTCCTCCGCAGCGCAGAGGGACTGCAGACGCTCGGCTATCTGGCCATACTGGCGCTGCTGACGTGGATGGTTGCGCGCTTCGTGCGGGGCCGGTTGTTCGACCGCCTCGCGGTTCGACTCGTCTGGATCGCGTCCGTCACCGGAATCGCCGCGATCCTCGTTCCTCAGATACCCCGAACTCTCGGCACCAATATGCTGCTGCGGGATGTGGAGGCTCGGGAGATGCTCGACTTCGCAGGACTCGGGCCTGAATTCTGGTACGGCTACGTGTTCTGCATGGCTCTCTCGGCGGTGGCCATCGCCCTGCGCATCGGAAGCCGGATGGCCCGCGACAACGAGGGTCTCGTCTGATGCCACCCGAAACAGAGCATGCCGTCCGCTGCCACCTCGACACACTGCTCGCCGACCGAGGTATGACGTTGGCGCAGTTGGCCGACGAGGTGGGGGTGAGCGTCGTGAACCTGTCGGTGTTGAAGAACGGTCGTGCTCGCGCCATCCGGTTCTCGACTCTGACAGCACTGTGCCGAGTTCTGAATTGTTCTGTGGGAGATATTCTCTCGGTCGACTGACCGTCCAAAAAACAGCGATACCCGGGTCCTTGTGGGTCCCGGGTATCGCTGGTGGTCCGGCTGTCAAGCCAGAAGCGCTCCTGTTGCTGCGCGGACCTGCTCTTCGGTCACACCCGGCGCGCACTCACGCAGGGCCAGACCATTGTCTGTCACGTCGATGACGGCAAGATTCGTGACGATCCGCTGCACCACACCCTCACCCGTCAACGGAAGCGAACACTTCTCCACGATCTTCGGGTTGCCCTGCTTGTCGGTGTGCTCCATCAACACGATCACCTTGCGGGCACCGTGCACCAGATCCATCGCACCGCCCATACCCTTGACCATCTTGCCCGGCACCATCCAGTTCGCCAGATCACCGGTCTGCGAGACCTCCATGCCACCGAGCACAGCCGTGTCGATGTGGCCGCCACGGATCATGCCGAAGCTCAACGCGGAATCGAAGAACGCCGCACCCGGATTGACCGTCACCGTCTCCTTACCGGCATTGATCAGATCAGGATCGATCTCCTCGTCCGTCGGATACCGGCCCGTGCCAAGGATGCCGTTCTCCGAATGCAACGTCACTCGCACACCCTCGGGCAGGTAGTTCGGGATCAGAGTCGGCAAACCGATGCCGAGGTTGACGTACTCACCCGGAGACAGTTCCTGCGCGGCACGCGCTGCCATCTCGGTACGCGACCACCCGACGGTCTCGGCGGTGTCCACACTGGTGCTCATGCTCACGCTCCCTTTCCGGCG
>NZ_JAASAF010000013.1 GCF_012726195.1 Rhodococcus sp. HNM0563 | reverse complement strand
CACTGCGCCGATGGTACTGCACTCGTCAGGGTGTGGGAGAGTAGGTCGCCGCCGTGCATTCGTTCCGAGAGGGACCCCACAATGTGGGGTCCCTCTCGTGTTTGTGTAGGTAAATGGAGCCGGGGAGTGCGGGGATGATTTCCCCGCACTCCCCGGCTCCTTTTGTTTTCAGTATGTGGGTTTCGTGTGGGGCCGGGTGACATTCGCTCGGGGTGCCGGTTTCGATTTCGGGTGCCCACCAGGGGTGGGAAGTGCGCGGGTGAGTCGTGGTGCCCAACCGCTCGTCGGCCAGCGCTTGAGCCCGAGACGATCCGGAGTCAGCCGTGTATTGACGAACGCCATCTCGAGCTCGGGGTCGGCTTCCCCGCGGAACCGGTAGAGAATTGTGCCGCCGTTTTCTTCGGTGCGGGCACCCGCTTCCCAACCTGTCGCTCGATATACGCCGCGCACTATGTTGTCGGCGACGACGATGATGGGCAGTCCGTCGATTCCTCGGGCTGCGGTCCCTGCCGGCCAGGGGCGCGAGGCGAGTTCACGCACGGCCTCCGTCGACGCCTTCTTGGCCTCGTTGATACGCAGAACCACACACGGCGTGGGAGGTTCGGGCGCGGCCTGGGCCGAGTACTGACGCACGATCTCCGAAATCGGAATTGCGGTGCGGTCGGCTTCCGATTCCTCGTTCGTACCCGCGAGGTTCGTCAGTACCGGTTCTCCGCGATGCGGTTCGAGGAGCCCGAGCGAGCTGATGACTGCCTGCGCGACATCACTTGCCGTGTGCTCTGGATCGGACGCGGGGCGCAGCGCATCCGCGATGATGAAGTGTTCGACCGAGTAGCCGGAGTCGTACACCGCCTTGATGCGACGGATTGCCGCCTCGGTTTCAGGCGTCGCGACCGGCGCCTTCTCTTTCGACTCCTCGAGTTTGTGGTTCTCACCGAGCGCTGTCCAGGTGAGCGTGAAGATGCGATTGGCTCTGCCGATCCCGACGTAGAGGATGCTGCGGTCGCGGGAGTCCACAATCGCGTAGACATACGCACCGAGCTGGTCGATCACGTTCTTCTGGAGTGGTTTGGGTGTCGGCGTCCGGTCGTCGACCTTGGTGACGATAGCGCGCAGAACGGTCAACCGAAGTGCTACGGGAACTGCACCGGCAGCACCCCCGAACAGTTCGCGGTTGGCGGAGTCGATCGAACTGAATGTGCGTCCACTGTTGCGTGCCAGGGCACCCAGCGCGAGCGTGAACTCGGAGAGTCTCTGCCGTGGGTCGTCCGCAGTTTCCGGAAGCTCATTGCTGGTCAGGAACATCTGGATTTCCGGAGACTCCAGCAATGTCTGAGCGATGTTCAGAGGAACTGTCCACACGGTGCGCATGGAAGCGACTCTAGGCCAATACAGGGCGGAGGAACCGTTTCCGGGGACGGCTGCGTCGCACAGTTTTCGATCTTCATTCCGGAGTGGACGTCCGTACGGTCGATGAGTGGATTCTATGGGTGGATCGATCCGAACTCGAGGGGTATCGATGCAGGTAGGAGTGGTGCAGGTAGCTCTACTCACGAGAGGAAGCACTGTGCTGTGAGAAGTCTCCTCGCCGTGGGGTCTTCAATAACGGCACCGATGCCGCTCGGCGACGACTTGTCGCATACGGTATAGATCGTGAGCAGCCCAGACTCTGATGCCGTTCGTCCTGCGGCAACCCCAGCGTCCAACTGGCCCGCGCTCTTGACCTGGCGATCGCTGGACGCGCCCCGGATGGAATCGGTACGTGTGCAGCTGAGCGGCCAGCGCATCAAGGCGACCGGCCGCATCGTCGGAGCCGAATGTTCTGAACATCCGGCGTTCAGCGCCTCCTACGACCTCGTGACGGATGAGGACGGAGTCACTCGTCGGCTGTCGGTGCGCACGACGATGGCAGCCGGCGAGCGGCACATGTCCATCAGCCGGTCCGGCGAGGGCATCTGGATGGTGGACAGTGGGACCCACCATCAGCGAGCATCATTCGGTGGGGCGCTCGATGTCGATGTCATCCTCAGCCCATTCTTCAACGCCTTGCCGATCCGGCGTTATCGCCTGCAGGGAGGCGCCGACGAACTCGAAGTTCCTGTCGTGTACGTCAATCTGCTCGACCTGACGGTGCAGGAAGCCACAGTGATCTACAGCAGCGCCGCCGACGGGATCCACGTTCTGTCGCCGGTGTCGTCGTCCTCCGTCACGGTCGACGAAGACGGATTCGTCGTCACCTACCGCGGGTTGGCCGAACGCATCTAGTTTTCGTCGACGCCCTCCACTGCCAGCGCGACCGCAAGCGCCGCGGACTCCGCGGGGTGGCTACCATGCCCTCCGGTACCTGCGGTGAGCCCGACGATCTGTAGTCCGATGCCTGCGCCGGGCGCGGGCACCGAGATCGCGGGTACACCCAGCACACTGAACGGGATGCAGCGTTGGAGCAGGGGCGCTCGCAGCTCTGCGGGATCGCTGTTCAGGCTTGCGGATCGGATGCTCGTAGTGGCAGTGATCAGCGCGTCGAGGTTCTCGGTGCGACGCAAGCGCTCGAGGACACTGTGCCGGAGCCTCTGAGCCGTCCGTAGCGCACGGAGGTACTCGTGGGCGGGTCGATCCCTCTGAGCCTCCAGGAGGGCAGCCGTGGGCGCCTGATAGCGACCAGGGTCGGCCTCGAACCTGTCGCGGTGGGTTTCGTATGCCTCGGATCCGGTGATGATCGGATACACGCCGAGTAGATCGTCCGTTTCGGGCAGTGCGACATCCACGACGTCGGCGCCGAGATCTGTGAGGGTCCGGCAGGCCAGGTCTGCTGCAGCGTCGAACTCTGTGCCGGCGAGGTCCCAGATTCCGCCGCGGAGCCGGCCGATTCTCAGACCTGACACCGGGGAACGTAGATGCGCGACCCCTGGCATCGCCCCCCATGCGAGTGCGGTGTCGAGGCTGTCGGTGGTGAGCAGACCGACGTGGTCGAAGGTTGTGGACAGCGGAACGATGCCGTCGACGGGTAGCGCCCCGCTGCTCGGCTTGAATCCGGCGATGCCGCACAGCGCCGCAGGTGTGCGGACGCTGCAACCGGTGTCGGTGCCGATGGCGACCGGCACGATGCCCTTCGCGACGAGCACCGCGGAACCGGAAGACGATCCTCCGCTGATGAGGGCAGGATCGTGTGGATGAGCAGCCGGACCCGAGGCGTTGACGAGGCCGGTCGGCCCGTACGCGAACTCGTGCAGGTGCGTCTTCGCGACGACGATCGCACCGGCTTCACGCAACTTTTCGATGATGCGGGCGTCCCGGTCGGCCGCCGGTTCGTCGGCGAAGACATTGCTGCCGCAGCGCGTCGGCAGCCCCGCGACATCGATGTTGTCCTTGACCGCGATCGCAACGCCGTGCAGCGGACCGATCCAGTTACCCGCAGCGATCTCGGCGTCCGCATGCGCTGCGCTCTCGAGTGCTGCAGCGTCGTCGCGGGCAGCCACGATGTTGGACCAGGGTGTGCCTGCCAGCGAGTCGAGATCTGCGAGGACTCGGCGGACGTGCTCGGTCGCGGTGAGTTTTCCGGTGGTGAGGGCGGCAGCGGTATCGCGAAGGTTCGTCACATCCACACACCTCCTTGCCGTCCGGCTTCCCTCAGGCGTTCGATCCAATTGTCGTCGCCGGGGATGATCCCGGTGATCGGATGGCGTCGGCGCTGTTCGTAACGCGTGCGGGCAGCGTGACCGCGACGAGTGAGGTCGCCGGTGCTGCCGTTCGCGAGTTGCTCACGTGCCGCGCGTAGGACGTCGAGGGTCTCGTCCAGGGTCTCGAGAAGTGCAGTGGCGTTTCCTTCGCACATCGCGTCGACGAGGCCGGGTGCGGTCGCCGCGACACGTGTCCCGTCGCGGAACGATCCGGCTGCGAGCCCGAGCGCAAGGTCGCCGCCCGCGGCTCCGGAGATCGCGAGTGCTTCGGCCAGCAGATGCGGCAGATGGGAGATCCGCGCGACCGCGGCATCGTGTTCGCGGGATTCGGCGGGGACGACGACAGAACCGCAGTCGAGGGCAAGTGCGGCGACCTGCTGCCACAACTCGGGATCCGTGTCGTCGTCGACGGTGACGACCCACACGGCGTCGCGGAAGAGGTCCGCGGATCCGGCTTCCCACCCCGACTCGGCTGTCCCGGCCATCGGATGACCCCCGACGAAGCGCGCCGAGAGTCCGCGAGCCGCGACCGCGTCGGCGATCTGTGCTTTCACGCTGACGACGTCGGTGAGTGCCACGTTCGGTGCGTGCTCGGCGATCGCGGCCAGAATCGAGTCGACTGCAGGCACCGGCACGGCGAGCACCACCAGTGCCCGAGCTTCTTCCGCACGCGCCAGTGTGGCTGCGAGGTCGGTGGATGCATCGAACCCGTCCGCGACTGCGGCATCCACCGCATGTGCCGACCGGTTGTACCCCCAGGCTCGACGGCCCGTCGCTGTCGCGGCCCGGAGGACGGATCCGCCGATCAGACCGAGACCGAGTACACAGATTGGGGGCGCGGCGGCAGGTGTGGACACCGCTTCAGATTGGCATATTCACCGGTGGGCTTCATTCGTGGGACCGGGCCGACTACCGTTGCGCGCATGGCTGCACAGCGTGTCGGGGACAAGAGCCCCGCGGTGAGTTCGACAGAGGACTTCGAAGGTTTTGCCGTTGCAGTGACGCGTGAGGACGGACGCTGGAAGTGCCGTGCACTGTCAGCATCGGTATTGACGAGCCTCGACGCTGCGGTGACGGAATTGCGTGAGCTCCGGAGCTCCGGAGCAGTGTTCGGCCTGCTCAATGTGGACGACGAGTTCTTCATCGTCGTTCGCCCTGCACCGGCCGGCACTCAACTGTTGTTGTCGGACGCCTCGATGGCCGTGGATTACGACATCGCGGCCGATGTTCTCGATGCGCTGAACGTCGAGATTCCGGATATCGACCCCGACGAACTCGACGATGTGGAGCCCTGGGAAGAAGGCGACCTCGCGATCCTGGCCGACATGGGGCTGCCCGAGCCGGTGCTGGCGGTGATCCTGTCGGAGACGGATCTGTATCCCGACGAGCAGATCGACGAGATTGCGCAGCGACTCGGATTCGACGACGTGTTGAGCGCGACGCTCGACAAGATGAATTAGATGGGATTGCGCGACGACGAGGAGCTGATCCGGGCCGCGTTGGAAGCAGCGGCCGCTGCGCCCACCGGGGATGTCCCGGTGGGCGCGGTGGTGTTCGCAGCCGACGGCACCGAGCTCGCTCGCGGCGCGAACTCACGCGAGGCGACCGGTGATCCGACAGCTCACGCCGAGGTGCTGGCGCTGAGGGCTGCCGCGCAGGTCTACGGGGACGGCTGGCGGCTCGAGGGTGCGACTCTCGCCGTGACGTTGGAACCGTGCACGATGTGCGCTGGTGCGCTGGTGCTTTCTCGGGTGTCGCGGGTGGTCTTCGGTGCGTGGGAGCCGAAGACGGGCGCTGTGGGGTCGCTGTGGGACGTCGTACGCGATCGTCGGCTGACGCATCGCCCCGAGGTTCGGGGCGGGGTGTTGGAGGAGGAGTGTGCGGAGATGTTGGAAGTGTTCTTCCGTGGCCAGCGCACGCCTCCGGTCGGCTCATGACCAGGCGATTTCGACACGGCGACCCGATCCGGTAAAGTCTTCTAGCGGTGGCGTGTCCGAGCGGCCTAAGGAGCACGCCTCGAAAGCGTGTGACGGGTAACCCCCGTCCGTGGGTTCAAATCCCACCGCCACCGCCACGAGTCCCTCACCTGTTCACGCAGGTGGGGGACTTTCTGTTGTGAGTGCGACCGCGCACGCAAAAGGCATCCGCGCGTTGTCGGCACCGCGCGGATGCCTATTGCGGTTGTGTTTCTCGAGGTCCAGCGGCGGTCGGCGGAGGATCTCGGGGCTTCACCCCAGCCGTTCGGTGAGAACTGCGGCACCTGCGCCTGTCAGTTCCACTGCAACCCCTCGGCGCCCCGCCATGGTCATCAGCACCGCTTCTCCTGGGCCGCGTGCCTCGGGGCCTCTGCCGTGTGCCCAGTCGACGTCGGTTGCGACGAGGCGGACTCCACGTGCTTTCCAGAATCCGCGCAGCGGGGGCGCCGTCACTGCGAACGGAAGGGCGTAGCGCAGGCGTTCAGGTGGGATCGCGCGTGCGAGGCCGAGGGGACGGCGGATGTCCTGATGGTGGATGAGGGCGTCGACCAGCCCGACCCGCCCACCGAACCGGGAGGTGGCACCTTGTGGATCGAGGTGGCTCCGCAGGAACTCGAGTAGTGCGTCGGGCCCCAGTCGGTCGTAGTCGGCGAGCGCCACTTCGTTGAGCTTCCATGGCCGGAAGCGAGTGCGGGCAACTCGTCTCAGCAGGTCCGAGGTGCCGTGTTCCTCATAACTGATCATGTGCGCGACCACGTCCCGCACCGTCCATCCTTGGCAGAGACTCGGGTGCTCCCATTGTTGCGGCGACAAAGTCTCCAGGAAATCGGCGAGGTCGGCTCGTTCGTCGTGGGCCAAGGCCATGACTGAACTGCTCATATTCACAGGGTACGACCGCGACCGTTGACCGAAAGGCAGCCGCGCGTTGTCGGCGTCTCGCGGCTGCCTCTCTCCGGTGCCCTTCCGCTGATGTTCAGGGGCGTGATGTTCAGGGGCGGCCGATCAGACGCTGCACGACCTCGAGCAGTTCGTCGACGTCTTCAGGCGGAGTGTCGTTGGTCTCGCCGGACATCGCCGCGCTGTAGTAGAGGCCGTCGCCGATCAACATGACAGCGCGCGCGGTAGCGGGGTCGGTGACAGTGTCCGCAAGGACGTCCATCCAGCCCTGGCTGATCCGAGTCAGTGCCAGGCGGGCTCGCGGGATCGCGTTCTGGCTCAGCCGTGTGGTGGCGATGATGGCGCGGTCGAGTGGTGTGTCGGCGTAGACGGAGGTGCGGATGTAGTAGGCGGCCGGACCCTCGGGGGCGTCCCGCATGAGTGCGGCATCCCCCGCGGCGAGTTCTTCGACGTGATCGGCGAGGCCCTCGACGAGGGCGTCTTTCGAGGGGAAGTGATAGAGCAGGCCGCCTTTCGATACTCCGGCAGCGGCGGCGACGGCGTCGAGGGTTGCGGCGCGTTCACCCTGTTCGAGAAGGATGGTCACGAAGGCGTCGAGCAGTTTGGCGCGGGCAGCGGGAGGGGGTGGCACGGGGCAGATGATACGACCCCCGTTGCTATACCGTCCAGATGGTACAGTAACGAGGGTTCGATCCCGATCTCTTTCGAAAGCCCGATAACCGTGTCGTTCACGCCTGTCTCATCACCGGACGCAACCGCAGATGTTCCCAAGGCCGGCCCCCGCGAGTGGGTGGCCCTTGCGGTCCTCATGCTCCCGGTGTTGCTGGTCTCGGTCGACAACACCGTGCTCGCGTTCGCACTACCCGAGATCTCCGCGGCGCTGCGGCCGAGCGGGGCGCAGCAGCTGTGGATCATCGACATCTACCCGTTGATTCTGGCGGGCCTGCTCGTCTCGATGGGCAGCTTCGGCGACCGCATCGGGCGGCGGCGCCTGCTGCTGATCGGCGCAACCGGGTTTGCAGCGGTCTCTGTGATTGCGGCCTATGCGCCGTCGGCGGAAGCGCTGATCGCGTCGCGTGCGGCGCTGGGCTTCTTCGGGGCGATGCTGATGCCCTCCACACTGTCGTTGCTGCGCAACATCTTCCTCGACACGGAGCAACGTCGGCTCGCGATCGCGGTGTGGGCGTCGTGTTTCGCGGCGGGGGCCGCGCTCGGTCCGATCGTCGGCGGGTTCCTTCTCGAACACGCGTGGTGGGGCTCGGTGTTTCTGCTCGCGGTGCCGGTGCTGATCCCGCTGCTCGTTCTGGGCCCGGTCTTCGTACCGGAATCCCGGGACCCCACACCCGGACGTATCGACGTGGTGAGCATTGCACTGTCGATGCTCGCGCTCGCACCGCTGGTGTTCGCAATCAAGAATCTCGCCAACGGCGAATCGGTCGTCGTGACGGCTGCATTCGCCGTTGTCGGGGTCGTTTCGCTCGTGTTGTTCGTGCGACGTCAGCTGCGCCGGCCGGACCCCATGCTCGACGTGCGACTGTTCCGTGTGCCCACATTCAGTGGTGCGGTCCTGGTGAACCTGCTCTCGGTGGTCTCTCTGGTCGGGTTCCTGTTCTTCGTTTCCCAACACCTCCAGCTGGTGATCGGGCAGAGCCCGATGCAAGCCGGTCTGAGCCTGGTTCCTGGGCTGGGTGTGATGGTGGTGGCGGGCCTGGCGGTGGTCATGTTGGTGCGGTGGGTCCGGCCGTCGACGGTCATCGTGTCGGCGTTGTTGCTGTCGGCACTCGGATACGCGCTCGTGTTGATGCTGGCCTCACCGACGGCCGTCGCACCGATCGTCGTCGCGTTCGCGGTTCTCGGAGCAGGGATCGGTGCCGCCGAGACTCTGTCGAACGACCTGATCGTCTCGAGCGTGCCGCCGGAGAAGGCCGGCGCGGCGTCGGCGGTGTCCGAGACGGCGTATGAAATGGGCGCGGTGTTGGGAACAGCCGTGCTCGGCTCGATCCTCACCGCCTCCTACGGCGCAGATCTGCGGGTGCCGGCCGGCCTCGACCAGGAAGCCGCGGCCGCCGCTCGGGAAACCTTGGGCGGTGCTCACGCCGTTGCCGACGCCCTGCCCGCGGAGCAGGCGGCGGCCCTGCTCGGGGCCGCGGGTGAGGCGTTCGACAGCGGTGTGACCATCACGTCGGGAATCGGAATGATGCTCATGGTGATCTCCGCGCTGCTAGCAGCGCGAATGCTCACCATGCGCGCACCTGCTTCACGATGATGACGTTTCCCGAATTCCGACGGTCGGGGCATCGGTTGCGGACCCGGCCCGGGGAACGGTGAAGGTCGCGGCGACACACGCGATGGCGACGACGAAGCACGCCACGACATACCAGAGGCTGCCGATGGGATCGCCGTTGTCGGTGACACCGTCGACCGCCGAGAAATAGTCGGGCAGCGCGGTGACCCAGAGGACCGCCAACACGCCGAGGTACACCAGCGAGAACCGTTGGACGAACACGTTCGTGTGGGCGGGAGTGTCGGATTCGCCGCGGCGCAAACGCGACCACTGGCGAGCGAGCACCCAGATCGCAACCACACACAGGACGACGAGTTCGAGTGCGTACATGAACCCGCGCACCCTCGTGCTTCCCATCCCGATGATGGTCGCGGGCATCGGGAGGACGAACGTCCCCACGGAGGCGAGTACGCCGATCACGATTGTGCGCCACGCCAATTGGAGCCCGGAGAAGCTTTCGCCCTGGTCGACGTGGCGGCCGACGAAGAACTGCACACACAGTGCCAGGGACATCGGCCACAGTGCCGCGAACACCACGACGCTCGGCAGCGGGACCGAGTCGAAGAACGGTTGGTTGATCGGGTTCTCGAGCGACCACTCCCACCAGCGCAATTGCGGACCGAGGTGGTCGAAGATCTCGTAGAAGGCGTGATGGACGAATCCCACACACACTGCGCCGAGGAGAACGCCGTACTTGCGGAACACGCCGAGCATCCGCACGATCTCGAACGACAGTGTCGCGAGCAAGGGATAGATCGCGACGATGTAGAGCGGCAGTCTGCCCCACATGAATTCGACGGTGAATACGTTGTGCGCGAACATCGTGTCGACGTGCTGTTCGATCCCGAACGCGGCCGGGAAGTACAGGGGCGGTTCGATGATGAAAAGATATGCGCATGCGCCCAGCCACAACACCAGGTTGGTGGGGTCGCCGTGCCGGCGCAGTCGCACGATGGCGTAGACGAGTGCGAGCACGGCGCCGACGACGATGGTGAGTTCGAGTACCGGCAACGTCCAGTTCTCGAGCGCCAGCGGATTGCGGAATTCGACGAGCCCGCCGGCCTCGTCGCAGGAGAAACCGAGTCTCGTCGCGAGGTCTTCGAAGGTGGGCGAACACAGATCCGACATCAATTGACCCCCGGTGCAGCGGTTTCCGCGGTGTACCACTTGGTGACGTCGTATCCGGCGTCGAAGCGCTCGAACCACAGCCCGGCAAGTTCGGGCAGATCTTCATGCTCGGGGTTGTGCTTCGGCATCTGGCTTCGGATGATGCCGCGCAGCGCGATGAGCTGTTCGCCGAGTCCGAGGTCGTCGAATGCACGTGGCATCGGCCCGGCATTTGCGGCCTGCATTCCCGGAATCATCTGGAGCAGCTTCTGTTTACGCCGATACGACGCGAACATCGACAGTGCGTCGATCTTGCGGTCTTCGAGAGGGACGTGCTTGTTGAAGCCCGCGCACGCGATTCGGATGACGTCGAGTACGTGTTTGAACACCGAGGCGGCGACGCGCATGCGGTAGACGTCGCTGCCGACGACGGAGTCGTAGATGATCAGGGCCGAACTTCGATGCTCGACTTCCTCGACGAAATGCCAGATGAACAGGGACGCGACCCGGTCGTCGCCGGGGCGGAACAGCGACGCGTCGTTGTCGAGCATGAGTTTGAAGACGGGGGTGAAGGTCGCTTCGAGGTCTGCGGTGTATGCCAGTCGGTACTTCAGCGACGTCTCGGCGGTGAGCGTGTCGTAGGCCCCGATCACCTTGTCGAGCGTTTCCTGCAGGCCCGGGTATCTCTTGATCAGCGCGCGGACGTGCTGGCGATGCGCGGTCGAGTGCTGTCCTTCCTGGCGCATGAACGCGTCGGCTTCCTCGGCGACCGTGTCGTCGGCGAATTGCGGTTTCGCCTCGGTGATCATCTGGACGATCATCTTCTCGAAACCGACTGCGAGGAACGAGACGGCGTTGGCCATGCTCGAGAAGGCGGGGTTCTCGGGGTTCCACAGGAATGGCACGTCGTGGTCCTCGAACGCGAAACGCATCTTGCGGACGTGCAGGTTTGTCATTTCTTCTACCTCGTTCTCGGGGCTGTCCGGTCGGGTCGGGGCAGGTAGGACCGACGATTTGGAAGCATCATACGTCTGGGCGCAAATCTGTATGATGACTTTCGTGTAAATCTCCCGGCATACCACTCAGGGATTGGGCTGCGTGATAATGTCGGGCCCCTCATTTCAGGAGGCGGGTGTGGCACGTAGGCGAGGGTGGGGTGGGAGTCCACCCGGGAGCGACGACGAGGCGACGCGGCGCATCGTCGACACTGCGGTCGACCTCATAGCTCGGACCGGTGCGGCGATCAGCATCGCCGAGGTCGCGGAATCGCTGGGCGTGATCCGGCAGACGGTCTACCGGTATTTCCCCAGCGCGGATGCGCTGATGAAGGCTGCGGCCATCGCGTCGGTCGCAGGGTTCCTCGACCGTCTGGCCGACTGTGTCGAGGGCATCGTCGACCCCGTCGACGCGACCGTCGAAGCCGTCGTCTTCACCCTCGCGGAAGTGCGCCGCACTCCGCACCTGGGGCTTCTACTGTCGAGTTCGTACGCGAACGTCCACCCCGAGAACATGACATCCGACGAGGCGCAGGCCTTCGGTATGACCATGATCCGGCGGTTCGATGTCGAGTGGGAGAGTCACGGTTACGACGACGCGTCGCTACACGAACTCGTCGAATACCTTCTGCGGACTATGCAGTCGTTCTTCGTCTCTCCAGGCAACCCGCCGCGCACCGACGACGAGATGCGTCGTTATCTGCGCCGGTGGGTGGGGCCCGCGGTCGTGGCTCGAGTCGTTGCTCGATGACGAGCAACGCCGATTCTCGCGGAGGAATTCGGCGGAGAGTGCCCGGCGGGATCGAAACGTCTTCTAATCTCGCCCCATGCGGAAAGCTGCGTGGGTGCTCGTTGCCGTCGTCGTGATCGCGTTGCTGGGCTTCTTCGTCGCGCCATGGGTCTACGGCACCTTCATCGCGGAGGACGATGCACCGGCCGCCTCGGTATCGACGTCCGGCGCGGAGGCCGCAACCGGTGAACTCGACGGCGAGTGGACCGTGACCCCGGGCGCCGACCCCAACCGGACCGCGGCGGGTTACACAGTGCACGAGATCCTGAGGGGCGCCGACGTCACCGTGGTGGGGAGCACCGACCAGGTTTCGGGCACTGCAACGATCGCCGACGAATCTCTCACCGCAGCCGAGATCACCGTCCGGGTCGACGGTATCGCCACCGACATCTCCCAACGCGACGGTCAGTTCCGCGGAATGGTGATGGACACCGCGAACCACCCGACCGCGACTTTCACGTTGACCGAGCCCGTGAACGTGTCGTCGTTGCCGACGGACGGCACCGTCGCCACTGTGCCGGCGACCGGCATCCTCACTCTGCGCGGCGAAGAGCGCCCCGTAACGGTGGACGTCGACGTTCTGCGCACCGGCGGGAGCATCGTGGCGTCCGGCAGCATTCCTGCCACCTGGACCGACTGGGGAATCGAGCCTCCCGACCTCGGATTCGTCGCGGTCGACGAGTCCGGAAGTGTGGACTTCCTGATCACCCTCGAGATGGGCTGACCGGCTCCGTCTCGGACTGCACCGGTGCCCATCCGGGCGGGCCGAACGCGTACCCGAGTTTGTGGCGCCAGCATGTCGCTGATCGCCAGTCGCGGGCGATCGCCCGGTACTCGTGGGTCTGCAGTTTCCAGATCTCGAAGGTGCCGACCGGTGTGGTCAGTCCGTAGACGGGTCGTTGCTCTTCGGCCTTGAACGTGCCGAACATCCGATCCCAGATGATGAGGATGCCCGCGTAGTTGCGGTCGAGGTATTCGGCATCGGAGCCGTGGTGCACCCGGTGGTGCGACGGCGTGTTGAACACGAACTCGATCGGTGCGGGCAGTGTGCCCACTCGCTCGGTGTGCACGAAGAACTGGTAGACGAGACTCACGGAGAATCCCACGAACACCATCCACGGCGGGATGCCGAGAAGGGGCAACGGCAACCACATGATGATCTCGCCGCTGTTGTTCCATTTCTGGCGCAAAGCGGTTGCGTAGTTGAAGTACTCACTCGAATGGTGTGCTTGATGAGTCGCCCAGATGAGCCGGACCCGATGCGCCATCCGGTGATACCAGTACCAGAGGAAGTCGATCCCCAGCAGCAGGACCACCCACGTGTACCAGGCGTCGGCCGGCAGGTGCCACGGTGCGACGTACACCCACAGGGCGGAGTATCCGATGAGTGCGAGCACCTTCCAGCCGGCGCTCGTCACGATCGAGATCAGCCCCATCGAGAGGCTTGCCCGCGCATCGCGCATCTCGTATCCACCGCGCGGAGGGCGGACGCGTCCGTCGGGTCCCGGCTCGGAGCGCTCCAGCGCGCGGGCCGCGACCCACTCGAGGATCAGGAACAGCGCAAACGCCGGTATCGCGAGGGCTACGGGGTCGTGCAACGGTTCGAGCAGCGATCCCCACGCGCTGAACAGGGTCTCCCTCATGACGGGGCCTCCAGGTAGTACGTGGACGACCGTCCAATGTACGCCTCCTGTGTCACCCGTCACTATCGCTGGGTGGGTTGTGCGGATTTCCCCCAGTATTGGTAGGGATTGCCGGTCGAATGTTGCAGGGAGAGCAGAGTGCATATCAGCGCAAGGGTCGATTACGCCGTGCGGACCCTTCTCGAGCTCGCCGCATGTGGCGGCGGCCCGGCCAAGGCGGAAATGCTGGCGACCGCCCAGTCGATCCCGCACAAATTCCTCGAGGCCGTGCTTGCCGACCTTCGCCGGGGTGGTCTCGTTCGTAGCCGTCGGGGCCCGGATGGTGGCTACTGGTTGGCGCGACCGGCCGCCGAGATCTCCATCGCCGACATCATTCGCACGGTGGAAGGACCACTCGCGTCGGTGCGGGGGGAGCGGCCGGAGAGTGTGGAGTACACGGGGGCGGCCGAGCGGCTGCGGGATGTATGGATCGCGGTGCGGGTGAATCTGCGCGCGGTGCTCGAAGGGGTGACGCTCGCGGATGTTGTTGCGGACGAGCTGTCGGACTTCGTTCGCGACCTGACCTCGGATCCGGGCGCATGGGAGCGCCGCCCCGTGTGAGCTGCATTACTCGCGGTGATCAGGTGTGGCTGATCGCATAAATATTGCAGAACTCTGCAAAGTTACACAGCTCTGCAAAATCTGTACCGTCGTTGAGGTGAGCACTCAACTCGGACTGCGCGACCGCAAGAAAGCCGCCACCCGCGCGGCTCTCGCGGACGCCGCTGCCGAACTCGCGCGCGAACACGGCCTCCATGAGGTCACTGCCGATGCGATCGCCGCGAGGGCCGGCGTTTCGACCCGCACCTTCCACAACTACTTCGCGAGCAAGGAAGAAGCGGTCCTCGTGCACTTCGAGGGCCTGATCGAAACCTGGATCGATCTTCTGCGGCATCGCCCTGCGGACGAGCCCATCATGTCTTCGCTCGAGGAATGTGCCGTCGGGCTCGTAACCGATCCCCAGTGGTCGTTCGACGACATCAGCACCTGCGTCGCGTTCGTCGAAGAGGGCTCGGGTAACGAATCCCGACACATCGAGGTGGCGAAGCGCTCATCGCAGCTGCTCGTCGATGTCATCGCCGAGCGTACGGGCACTGATCCGACCACGGATATCTACCCCAACCTGGTGCACTACGTCAGTTTGGGAGCGATCAAATCGGCCATCGAGATGTCCATGGCGAGTTCCGCGTCCTCACCGGAAGACCTCATCCGGGAAGCCTTCGAGCTGCTGCGACGGGGACTCTCGTAACACCGCCCCACCACGACCATGTTCGATCGAAGAAAGGGTGCCTGCCGTGGCGACCTACCTCTACCGGATAGGCAAGTTCGCTTACCGGCGTAAAGGCGCAGTCCTGTCGTTCTGGATCGCGTTGCTCGTCCTCTTCGGAGTCGGTGCCGCAACCCTGTCGGGTCCGACAACGGACTCGTTCACACTCCCGGGTACCCCGGCGCAGAACGCGCAGGACCTGATGGCCGAGCGATTCCCGTCGGCCGAGAACCCGATGGATGCGCTCAGCGCGCGCTACGTCTTCGCGGCGCCGGACGGGCAGACGCTCGACGACCCCCAGAACATGGCTGCGGTCGATGAGGTGCTTGCAGCGATCCGGGGGATCGACACGGTCTCCCCACCTGCCAAGATCGACCCCGCCACCGCCACACCCGAACAGCGGGCAGGCGTGCTGACCAATCCGGTCATGGCAGACGCAGGCCTCACTCAGCAGATGCTGGGACTGGCCGAGCAGCAGGGCACGCCCGAGGACGCGGCGCGCGCCGATGCCCAGGCACTGTCGCCTCTGAGCGCGGACCGCACCGTCGGTTTCGTCACGGTGCCCTTCGAAGGCGAGATCACCGACGTCGACCAGGCGATGCGCGACCAGATCGCCGCCGCTGCGGACATCGGCCGTGATGCAGGTCTGACCGTGCAGGTCAGCGGCACCGCCGCAGCCGAGATGACGATGCCGGGCGGCACCGCGGAACTCATCGGTATCGGCATCGCCGCGATCGTGCTCGCCCTCACCTTCGGCTCGCTCGTCGCCGCCGGTCTGCCGCTCATCACCGCGCTCGTGGGTGTCGGCATCGGCAGTATGGGCATTACCATCGCCACCGGTTTCTTCGACCTGAGCTCGATGACGCCGACACTTGCGATCATGATCGGCCTTGCCGTCGCAATCGACTACTCGCTGTTCATCGTCTCGCGCTTCCGGCACGAGCTGCTCAATACCTCCGATCGTGCCGAGGCTGCCGGTCGTGCCGTCGGCACCGCGGGTTCCGCTGTCGTGTTCGCCGGCCTGACCGTCATCATCGCGCTCATGGCGCTGAGCGTCGTCGGCATCCCGTTCCTGTCCGTGATGGGCTACGCCGCCGCATTCACTGTGCTCATGGCAGTGCTCATCGCGATCTCGCTGCTGCCTGCCGTGCTCGGCCTCTTCGGTGAGAAGGCCTTCGCGGGCCGCATTCCCGGCCTGAATTCACGCGACCCCGAGGGCGGTGAGCCCGGCGCTGCACAGAAGTTCATCGGCGCCATCACCCGTCGTCCGCTGATTCCGCTCGTCGCGGGCGTCGTCCTCCTCGGCGTTCTCGCACTCCCCGCGACCGGCCTGCGGCTTGCCCTGCCCACTGAGGCGACGGGCGATCCTGCCACCAGCGCACGCCAGGCCTACGATCTGATCGACGAAGGCTTCGGACCGGGACGCAACGGGCCACTCGTCGTTGTCGCCGACGCCCGCGACGCGGACGTGCCGGCAGACGCGGCCTTCGGAGCGGTGCTCGGCTCGCTGTACGAGCACGAGGAGGTCGTCAACGCCCAGATCGTCGCGGTGAACGAAGCCGGTGACACCGCGCAGATTCTCATCACGCCGCGAAGCGGCCCGACCGATCCTGCAACGATGGATCTCGTCTCGGAGATTCGCGCCGACGAAGCAGCCCTGAACGAGGAGTACGGCCTCTCGTACGGCGTGACGGGTCAGACCGCGCTCGAAGGTGACGTGTCGGAGAGCCTGCAGAGCGCGCTCGTCCCGTACCTCGCTGTCGTCGTCGGTCTCGCATTCATCCTGCTCATGCTCGTGTTCCGCTCGATCCTGGTGCCGCTCACCGCGACCCTCGGCTTCCTGCTGAGTGTTCTGGCCACCTTCGGCGCGACCGTGGCGGTCTTCCAGAACGGCTTCGGCGGTCTCATCTCGAACCCGCAGCCCATCGTGAGCTTCATGCCGATCATCCTCATCGGCGTGGTGTTCGGCCTGGCCATGGACTACCAGGTGTTCCTGGTGACACGCATGCGCGAGGACTATGTGCACGGTGCGTCCGCCTTGGACGCGGTGCGCAGTGGCTTCGCGCACGGCGCCCGCGTGGTGAGCGCCGCCGCGATCATCATGATCTCGGTGTTCGCCGCGTTCATCGCCGAACCGGATTCGCTGATCAAGTCCATCGGCTTCGCGCTCGCCGCCGCCGTCTTCTTCGACGCGTTCATCGTCCGCATGGTGATCATCCCGTCGGTGATGGCATTGCTCGGAGACAAGGCGTGGTGGCTGCCGAAGTGGCTCGACAAGATCCTGCCGAACGTCGACGTCGAGGGTGAGAAGCTCACGCGCGAGCTGGAAGCCGTAGGCGCCACCCCGGAAGCCAGCCGGGTGTGAGGTCCGCGAGGTTCGTCCGGAGACGCAGGTAGCGTATTGCCCATGTTGGTTCGGCTTCTACGGCGCTTTCTCGTGCGCTACAAGGGTTCGCTCATAGCTGTGGTCGTGCTGCAGCTCGCGGCCACCACGGGCATGCTGCTGTTGCCGAGCTTGAACGCCGACCTGATCGATCAGGGCGTTGCGGTAGGCGATATCGACTACATCATGCGCACCGGACTCCTCATGCTGGGGATCAGCGCGGTGGAGGTCGGCTGCTCCATAGGCGCCGTGTACTTCGCTGCGCGAGCCGCCATGTCGTTCGGACGAGATGTCCGGCTGGCGCTCGTGCAGCGGGTCGGCGGGTTCTCCGCCCGCGAATTCGGCACCTTCGGAGCGCCGTCGCTGATCACCCGCAACACGAACGACGTGCAGCAGGTTCAGATGCTCGTGCTGATGACCTGCACCATCGTGGTGACCTCCCCGATCATGGGCGTCGGCGGCATCATCATGGCGTTGCGCGAAGATGTCGGCACCTCCCTGGTGCTGGCGGTTGCGGTGCCGGCCCTGATCCTGACGATGGTCGTGCTCATCGCGCTGATGCTGCCGGGATTCCGGGTCATGCAGATACGGCTCGACGGCGTCAATCGGGTGCTGCGCGAACAGGTCAGCGGTATCCGTGTCGTGCGGGCCTTCGTTCGCGACGACACCGAGAAGGCCCGCTTCGACCGCGCCAACGACGATCTCACCGCGACGGCGCTGCGCGTCGGGCGTGTCAATTCGGTGCTGTATCCGGCGGTGCTACTCATTGCGAACGTCAGCACCGTCGCTGTGGTGTGGGTCGGCGGTGCCAGGATCGATTCCGGCTCCATGCAGGTCGGATCCATCACCGCGATGATCACCTACGTGGCGCAGATCCTCATGGCCGTCCTCATGTCGTCGTTCATCGCAATGATGATGCCGCGCGCAAGCGTGTGCGCAGGACGCATCCTCGAGGTCCTCGACACCGAACCGACCGTCGCGGCGCCGACGGAACCGGTGCGCGAACTCGGCACTCGGATCGACGTCGAACTACGGGGTGCCGGGTTCTCCTATCCAGGTGCCGACGCGCCCGTGCTGCGCGACATCAGCTTCCGGGCCGAGCCCGGCACCACCACCGCGATCATCGGGGGTACCGGGTCGGGCAAGAGCACATTGATGCGTCTGATCCCGCGACTCATCGACGTCACCGACGGGCAGGTGCTGGTGTCGGGTGTCGACGTCAGGCGCCTCGATCCCGAGGTGCTGCGGTCACGGATCTCCGTCGTCCCGCAGAAGGCGTATCTGTTCTCGGGCACGATCGCCGACAATCTCCGCTACGGCCGCGCCGACGCGAGTGACGACGAACTATGGCATGCACTCGAGGTGGCTCAGGCCGCCGAGTTCGTCCACGCCATGCCGGATCGGCTCGAATCGGTGTTGTCGCAGGGTGGCACCACCGTCTCGGGCGGGCAGCGACAGCGACTCGCGATCGCCCGTGCACTGGTACGCAAACCCGCCATCTATCTGTTCGATGACGCGTTCTCGGCGCTCGACCCTGCGACCGACGCGCGACTGCGCGCGGCGCTGGAACCCGAAACGCGCAACGCGTGCGTCTTCATCGTCGCTCAGCGTGTGTCGACGGTGCAGGACGCGGATCGCATCGTCGTTCTCGACGGCGGCGCCATGGTCGCGACCGGGACGCACCTGGGGCTGCTCGGTCGTTCCCAGACGTACACCGAGATCGTCGAATCGCAGAGAATGGCCGCCGTATGACGTCGCCCGACACGGCCGGACAGCAGGCCGCCCCGCAGTCACGTCTGGGCGTGATCATCCGCATCCTCGGTCTGCTGCATCCACATCGGTACGTGGTGTATTCGGTGATGATCGCGGCGTTGCTCGGTGTGGTGAGTTCGTCGATCGCACCGCTCGTGCTCGGCCGGGGTACGGACATCATCTTCAACGGTGTGATCGGGATGCAGTTGCCGGCGGGGCTGTCGAAGGATGCCGCGATCGCGCAGCTACGTGCGGAGGGTCGCGACCAGTTCGCCGACATGGTCGCCGGAATGAACGTGATCCCCGGAGCAGGAATCGATTTCACGAGCCTGGGTCGCACCCTCGTCATCGTCCTCGCCCTCTACCTGCTGTCGTCCGCGCTGATCTGGGTTGCGGCGTACGGACTGAACGAGATCGTGCAGCGCACCGTGCGGGACATGCGCGCGAGTGTCGAGCGGAAGATCCATCGTCTGCCGCTGCGTTATTTCGATACGCATTCGCGCGGTGATCTGCTCAGCCGTGTCACCAATGACATCGACAACGTGTCGACGGGTATGCAGGAGTCCATCAGCCAGTTGGTGCTGGCGGTGTTCACCCTGCTCGGGCTCGTGGTGATGATGTTCTGGATCTCGCCGCTGCTCGCCGTGATCGCGCTGTTGCTCGTCCCTGCCGCGGCCGTGGTGACGATTCTCGTGGCGAAGCGTTCACGCAAGCATTTCGCGGCGCAATGGGATGCGACGGGAACGCTCAACGGGCAGATCGAGGAGTCGTTCACCGGGCACGAACTCATCACCGCGTACGGCCGCACCGAGGAGGTCGAGCGGCGGTTCACCGCAACCAACGACACCCTGTTCCAGGCTGCGTACCGGGCCCAGTTCGTATCGGGACTGGTGATGCCGCTGGTGACTTTTCTGAGCAACCTCGGATATGTCGTCGTGGCGGTCATCGGTGGTCTGCGCGTGGCGTCGGGCACGTCGACGCTCGGCGAGATCCAGGCGATGATCCAGTATTCGCGCCAGCTGTCGCAACCCCTCGCCCAGATCGGCGCGATGATCAACCTGCTGCAGTCGGCCGCGGCGTCCGCCACCCGCGTGTTTGCGGTCCTCGACGAGGAAGAGCAGGAGCCCGAGCCCGCGGCGCCCACGATGCCGTGGAGTAGGCACGGCCTCGTCGAGTTCCAGGACGTGTCGTTCTCGTACACGCCGGAGCGCCCGCTCATCGAGAACCTGACGCTGCGCGCCGAGCCAGGGCAGATGATCGCGATCGTCGGTCCCACCGGGGCCGGCAAGACCACTCTCGTGAATCTGATCCTGCGTTTCTACGAGGTGGATTCGGGCCGGATCCTCGTCGACGGTGTGGACATCACGGGCATGCTCCGCGAGGAGTTGCGTACCCGGATCGGCATCGTGCTGCAGGACACCTGGCTGTTCGGGGGCACGATCCGCGAGAACATCGCCTACGGCAATCCCTACGCAACCGAGAATCAGATCATGTCGGCCGCGCGGATGAGCTACGTCGACCGGTTCGTGCGGGCTCTGCCCGACGGTTACGACACGATCGTCGACGAGGAAGCCGGAAGCCTCAGCGCCGGTGAGCGGCAGCTCATCACGATCGCCCGGGCGTTCGTGTCGAAGCCTTCGATCCTGATCCTCGACGAGGCCACGAGTTCGGTCGACACGCGCACCGAACTTCTCGTGCAGCAGGCCACCGCGCGGTTGCGCGACGATCGCACGAGTTTCGTGATAGCCCATCGATTGTCGACGATTCGCGACGCGGATCGGATCGTGGTGATGGAGGACGGCCGCATCGTCGAGCAAGGCGCTCACGAGGATCTGCTCCAGCGGGGCGGCGCGTACTCGCGGCTCTACGAGGCGCAGTTCAAGGCACTCGTCGACTGACCGTCAGGTGTTGCGGTCATGTCGTTGGCCTCCCCGGAATCGCATGTAATCGAATCCTACGGCTGACGTAGCACTTCCCGCGCCGTGCGACGGACCGCCGCGGTGAGGGCGTCGAGGACGGGGGACTCCAGTCGCCAGCGCTGCCAGTACAGCGGGACGTCGAATGGGTGGTCGGGTGCGAGACTCACGAGGTCGGTGCTGTCGGTGAGCATCGGATCAGGAAGCATGCCCCAGCCGAGTCCGAGGCGCGCGGCATCGACGAATTCGAGTGCCCCGGGAACATAGTTGCGGGGTGCGGTGATCCGGCGACGGGTTCGCTTGCGCAGGAATCGATCCTGCATATCGTCCTTGCGGTCGAAGGTCAGCATCGGTGCCTTCTGCAGTTCCTCCGGGGACATGCCGCCTGGAAACCATCGCTCGGCGAAGTCGACACTGGCCATCGCGTGATACCGCATCGATCCGAGTTCCTCGGAGGTGCAGCCCTGCACGGGTTCGGGGACAGAGGTCACCGCAGCCATCGCGGTGCCGTCGCGAAGCAATGCGGTGGAATGGTATTCGTCCTCGCGGTGCAGTTCGAACAGGGCGCGGTGGCGGACCGGCATGCGTGCAAGTGCGCGCAGCATCCATGTGGACATCGAATCGGCATTGACCACGAGGGGAATTGTCACGTAGGCGTGCTCGTCGGCGGTGAAGCCGAGTTCTTCGGAAGCGTCCTGTTCGAGTCGCGCGACCTGTCGCGCCAGACGCATCACCACTTCGCCGGACGGAGTGGTGGACACCGGGCGGGTGCGGCGCAGCAGGACTTGGCCCACGTGCTGCTCGAGGGCCCTGATGCGCTGGCTCACCGCCGACGGCGTGATCCGCAGGACCGCAGCAGCTCCGTCGAAGGTGCCTTCGTCGAGGACTGCTGCGAAGGTCCGCAGTTGGGAGAAGTCGACGTCCATATGAAGAAACTCTAATGCAGAGTTAGAGAAATCAATTTTCCTTATGATCGCCGAATTTCTAGCGTGGAGCGCATGTCCCTTCTCGCCGCCGGGTTCGTCACAGGTCTGTCACTCATCGTCGCGATCGGTGCGCAGAACGCGTTCGTTCTGCGCATGGCCATCGCGCGACGACACGTGCTGCCCGTGATCGCGGTGTGCGCGATCTCCGATGCGCTCCTCATCACGGCGGGGATTGCGGGCATTGCGACGATCCTCGATCACGCACCCGGCGTGATCGATGTGATCCGTTGGGCAGGAGCCGCTTTCCTCATCGGATATGGGCTTCTCGCTGCGCGGCGGGCATTACGGCCGGCGGCGCTGTCCGCGGCGCCCGGCGGCGCCGTCACCATCGGTGCAGCGCTGTTGACCTGTCTGGCACTGACGTGGCTCAACCCCCACACCTACCTCGACACGGTGCTCATGCTCGGATCCGTCGCCAACCACTACGGAAATCCGGGTCGCTGGTGGTTCGGTGCGGGAGCCATCGCTGCGAGCGGCGTGTGGTTCGTCGCTCTCGGATACGGCGCGCGCTATCTGCGCAACTGGTTCGCCAAGCCCGGATCCTGGCGGATTCTCGACGGTGGCGTCGCGGTGGTGATGCTCGGCCTCGGCGCCGGACTCGTGGTGTCCTCCTGACGGTCGTGCTACGCGCTCGGAGCAGCGCCACGCTTCTGGTAGCCCAGGGGCTCGAGGTGGGTGAACACCGTCACCCCGGGCAACGCATCCCGAAGATCGGCTTCGAGCCGGTCGAGCAGATCGTGACCGGCACGCACCGACCAGTCGCCCGGAGCCCGTACCGTCAGGTAGACGAAACGCTGGCGTCCGGACGCACGCGTGCGAGGCGGTAGGAACTCCACCGGCTCCGACGCGCGGTACCGGTCGAGCACCGCGTTCACCACGGCGACATCCTCGGCGGGGAGCGCGGCGTCGAGCATGCCCACGACGGACTGTTTCACCAATCCGTACCCGATACGCAGGATGTTCAGCGCCACCACGATCGCCACGATCGGATCGAGTACGTCCCACCCGGATATCGCGACCAGCGCGACACCCACCAGCACGCCGGCCGACGTCCACACATCGGTGAGCAGGTGTTTGCCGTCGGCCACCAGAGTGATCGACCGGTGTTTCCTGCCCTCGCGGATCAGCACCATCCCGACCGCCAGGTTGATCACGGACGACCCGGCCGACAGCGCAAGACCGAGACCGGCTTCCTCGACAGGCTGCGGTGACAGCAGGCGGTCGATCGACGTCCACAGGATTGCGGTCGCGGCCGCGAAGATCATCGTGCCCTCGACGGCGGCCGACAGGTACTCGGCCTTGCCGTGGCCGAAATCATGGTTGAAGTCGGCCGGTTTCGCGGCCAGGCGCAACGCGAGCAGACCCACGATCGCCGCCACCAGATTGACGCCGGATTCCAGGGCATCGGAAAGCAGACCGACCGATCCGGTCAACCACGCAGCGAGCGATTTGAGGGCCATCGTGGCCAGCGCCGCCGCGACCGACAACCACATGAACCGGATGAGCAGCCGATGCGACTGCGCCGAGACCACCGTCGTGTCAGTTCTTGACGAGGTTGTACTGAAAACCGGTGACCTCCGTCGCCGTGATCTCGACGTAGTTGAACTTCGGTGTCGGAACCCAGGGGGTCAGACCCAGTGCATCGATCCTGGCGGCGTCGTCGAAGCCCCGCAGCACGTGAGCGCTCCCGTGCACGACGACGCTCCACGCGGTGTCCTCGTAGATGTGATCGGTCTGGAACGCGACGGCGGAATGCACTGTCAATTCGGAGAGCTTGCTGCCCTCCCCGGTCCGGAAGTACACCTTGTCGTCCGACACGACATAGTTGACGGGATAGATCTCGGGACGCTCACCTACGACCGTGACGAGGCGTCCCACCTTCTCGGACGCGAGTCGTGCCCAGGCCTGTTCCTCGGACAGGCGAACGACGGGCTGATCCGGTTTCGGGAACTCGTTCATCGGTGCTCCTCCTCGAACTTCGATGCTTCCCCTCCAGCACATCACGAACGTACGCCCAGCGCAGGAGTACCACCTGCGGTTACGGTGAGAACGACCCACCCGCGCACGTGGATCGGAGTATCGATGAGTGTCGAGACCGTGTCGAGGTGGCACACCCGCCCCGCAGACGATGTCGCCGAGGCCTTCGCGGTCGCTCCTGATCGGGGGCTCACCGCAGATGACGTCGAGCGGCGCCGCGCGGAATACGGGCCCAACGTGCTCGACGAGGCGAAGAGCATTCCCGCGTGGCGGAAAGTACTGTCGCTGCTCGCCGACAAGATGACACTCGTTCTCGTCGTCGCGGCCGTCGTCAGCGCGACCGTGTCGCGGGAGTGGGAAACCCCCGTCGTCATCTTCGCGGTCATCGTCCTCAACACCGTCCTCAACTACGTGCAGGAAGCCCGCGCCGAGAACAGTCTGCAGGCACTGAAGCAGATGTCGGTGTCGACCACGCGGGTCCTGCGCGACGGACGCGGTGTCGAACTGCCCCGCGCCGATCTCGTCCCCGGCGACATCGTGCAACTCGAGGCCGGCGACTCGGTGCCCGCCGATGGCCGCCTCGTCGCTGCCGTGCGACTCCAGGTCGCTGAGGCTGCACTCACCGGCGAATCGCAGCCCGTCGACAAGACCGTCGATCCCGTCGACGATCCACACGCCCCGCTCGGCGACCGCCACGACATGTTGTTCATGAACACCGAGGTGACCCGCGGACGCGCCTCGATGATCGTCACCGACACCGGAATGCGCACCGAGATGGGTGCGATCGCCGCGCTCCTCGGTGCAGCCGGTGTGGAACAGACCCCGCTGCAGCGCCGCATCGGCCAGCTCGCGCAGACCCTCACGATCATCGCGATCATCACGGTTGCGCTGGTGTTCGTGCTCGGTCTGCTGCGCGGACAGACGTGGTCCGAACTCCTCGTCACTGCCGTGTCGCTCGCGGTGGCGACCATCCCGGAAGGGCTCACCGCGGTCGTCGCATTCACCCTGGCGATGGGTGCGTCGCGGCTCGCGGCGCGCGGCGCGATCGTCAAACAACTCGCGGCCGTCGAAACGCTCGGAAGCACCACTCACATCGCGACCGACAAGACCGGGACACTGACCCTCAACGAGATGACGGTGCGGCGGCTGCTGGTGCGCGGGCGCAACTTCCGCGTCACCGGCACCGGCTACGGAACCGACGGCAAGATCCTCGTCGGCGACGGAATGCCCGCACCCGACCTCACCGACGCGCTGCTGGGCATGGCCATGTGCAACGACGCGACCGTGCGCGACGGCACCCTCGTCGGCGACCCCACCGAGGGTGCACTCGTGGTGCTGGCAGAGAAAGGCGGTATCGACGTCGAGGGCAGCCGTGCTGCTCTGGCCCGGATCGAGGAGGTGCCGTTCGACTCGGACTACAAGTACATGGCGACGTTCCACGCCCTCCCGAGCGGCGGCTACCGGTGCTTCGCGAAGGGCGCCCCGGGCGTCCTGCTGGAACGTGCGTCGACCGCTCTCGGCGATGACGGCCCGATCCCGATCGACGACGCCGCGCGCACTCGGATCCGTCAGGCGGTCGACGACCTCGCGTCCGAGGGCCTTCGTACCCTCATGATCGCCGGTCGCGCACTCGACGCGGTGCCGCGGGGCGATGCAGATGCGCTGCAGGACAGGGTGTCCAACCTGACCGTGTACGCCATCGTCGGCATCGTGGACCCTCCACGCCCCGAAGCGAAGGACGCCATCGAGGTGGCACACGGCGCGGGTATCGCCGTGCACATGATCACGGGCGACCACCTGGTCACCGCGTCGGCGATCGCGGGCGAGCTGGGTATCCACGGCAAGGCTGCGTCCGGAGCCGACCTCGATGCGCTCGGTGATGACGAATTCCGGCAGCAAGCAGCACAATTCGGCGTCCTCGCCCGAGTGGCACCCGAACACAAGATACGGTTCGTCAAGGCGCTGCAGTCCGACGGTCAGATCGTCGCGATGACCGGCGACGGTGTCAACGACGCACCCGCACTCGAACAGTCCGACATCGGCGTCGCCATGGGCATCACCGGCACCGATGTCTCCAAGGGTGCTGCGAACATGATCCTCACCGACGACAACTTCGCGACCATCGTCGCGGCGGTCTCGGAGGGGCGTGGAATCTACGACAACATAGTCAAGTTCGTGAAATTCCAGCTCACGACCGCCTGGGGGTTCGTGCTGATCTTCCTCACCGCCGGTGTGCTCGGACTGGCCGGCGGGGCACCGTTCACCGCCCTGCAGATCCTGTGGGTGAACATCATCATGGACGGACCGCCCGCGCTCGCACTCGGTGTCGACCCCACCGACCCGGATGCCATGAAGCGGCCGCCGCGACCGGTGAAGGAGGCGCTACTCACCCGGGATCGTGTGCAGCGGATCCTCGGGCTCGGTGTGCTGATGACGGTGGGCACGATCGCGGTTCTCTACTACGGCCCGGAATTGTTCCCCGACAGCGCTTCCGACCCGCTGTTCGCGACCACTCTCGCGTTCACGACGTTCGTCTTCTACCAGGTGTTCAACCTGTTCAACGTCCGCTCCGATCTCGGTTCGGTGTTCTCGATGCGGACGCTGACCAATCACACGATCTGGATCGCGATCGTCGCGGTCATCGTGTTGCAGATCTGCGTGGTGCAGATGAGCGTGCTGCAGGGATTCTTCGACACCACCTCACTGACGTCACAACAATGGGCGCTCGCAGTCGCGGTCGGGTCCACGGTGGTGTGGGTCGACGAGATGGGCAAGTTCGTGGCCCGGCGAGTCGAGGCGAGGAAGTCGGCACGCGTCGAGAGGCCAGTTCTGACGTGAACGGGTGACTCGATACCGCGGGGGACGTGTACGCGCGGCGCACGAAGTGCTAGTGCCCGGATCGGGGATGCGGGGGATGGCGTAACTCACGCCGTCTCGAATCGTCGTCGGAGCGCGGGCGCAGGACAATGGAAGCTTGCCCGGTCCGCGGTGCCACATGGCCGACACCATCAGCGCCGATGGATCGTCTCCTGCAACTCGCACAATCGAAGGTTTCTCCCGCATGACCACGACGGCTTCCGACGTTCCGGCTCGCACGATCGCCAGCCACCCGCGACGGGCGTGGGTGATGTGGGCGCTTGCACTGGGGTCGTTCGGAATCGGCACCACCGAGTTCGTTGCGATGGGTCTGCTGCCCGACATCGCGTCCGGGCTCGGCATCTCCGAACCCACCGCAGGTCATGTCGTGTCGGCGTATGCGGCCGGTGTCGTCGTCGGGGCGCCGCTGATCGCGGTGATCGGCGCCAAGCTGCCGCGTAGGACGTTGCTGATCGCACTCATGATCGCGTTCACGCTCGGCAACGCGGCGACCGTGCTGGCACCGAACTACGAACTGCTCGTCGCGTCCCGGTTCTTGGCCGGGCTTCCGCACGGCGCGTACTTCGGTGTCGCTGCGCTCGTCGCGGCGCATCTCGCGGAGCGGGGCCAGCGCGCTCGGGCGGTGTCGCTGGTGATGATGGGCCTGTCGGTTGCCAACGTCGTCGGGGTGCCTGCGGCATCCTGGCTCGGAATGGCGTTGGGGTGGCGTTCCGCGTTCGTCCTCGTCGCGGTGATCGGAGCGGTGACGGTGGCAGCTATCGTGATGTGGGTGCCGTCCCTGTCGATTCCCACGACGAGTGTGCGGATCGAACTCGGCGCTCTGAGACGCAAGCAGGTGTGGCTGACGCTCGCGGTCGCGGTCATCGGCTTCGGCGGTGTGTTCGCGGTCTACACCTACATCAGCACGACTCTGACCGACGTCGCAGGGTTGTCGAAGTCGCTGGTCCCGGTCGCGCTGATGCTGTTCGGCATCGGCATGGTGGTCGGAAACTTCGTCGGCGGCCGGCTCGCCGACCGCGCTCTGGTGCCGGGAATCTTCATGACGGTGACGTCGCTCGCCGTACTGCTTGCTGTGTTCATCGCGGCAGCGCACAACTCCTACACGGCGCTGCTGCTGGTGTTCCTGCTCGGCGCGGGCTGCGCCGCCGTCGGGCCGGGCCTGCAGGTCCGGTTGATGGACGTCGCGGAGGACGCGCAGACCCTCGCGGCGTCGCTCCACCACGCGGCGTTCAACCTCGCGAACGCGTTCGGTGCGTGGATCGGCGGTGCCGTCATCGCGGCAGGTTTCGGCTACACGGCTCCCGCGGCCGTCGGCGTGGTGTTGGCGCTGGCGGGCGTGGCGATCTTTGCTGTCGCCGTGCGACTGCCCTGATCCGTGGACATACGACAGCCGCGGTTTTCGGCTGTCATGATTGGATGACGACGTGACCGACCCCAGCGCTACCGACACCACCGTGCCCGCCCCGAACGACCCGTTCTTCACCATCGGGACCCGCCTCGACAACGGATTGGGGCGTACCGGCACCATCCACACACCGCACGGCGATATCCGCACGCCGGCGTTCATCGCGGTCGGCACGAAAGCGACGGTCAAAGCGGTGCTGCCCGAGGCGATGGCCGATCTCGGGGCGCAGGCGGTTCTCGCGAACGCCTACCACCTGTATCTGCAGCCGGGGCCGGACATCGTCGACGAGGCCGGTGGGCTCGGCAAGTTCATGAACTGGCCCGGCCCGACCTTCACCGACAGCGGCGGATTCCAGGTCATGTCGCTCGGTGTGGGTTTCAAGAAGGTTCTCGCCATGGAGTCGGTGGGCGTCCAGAACGACGACGTCATCGCCAAGGGCAAGGAACGGCTCGCCAAGGTCGACGACGACGGTGTGACGTTCAAGTCGCATCTCGACGGGTCGAAGCACCGCTTCACCCCGGAGGTGTCGATGCGCATCCAGCATCAGCTCGGCGCCGACATCATGTTCGCGTTCGACGAACTGACCACCCTGATGAACACCCGCGGTTATCAGGAGGAGTCGTTGCGGCGCACGCAGGCGTGGGCGGTGCGCTGCATCGCCGAGCACGAGAAGCTCACTGCGCAGCGCGCCCACCGCCCCTACCAGGCGTTGTTCGGTGTGGTGCAGGGCGCACAGTACGAGGATCTGCGCCGTGAGGCATGCCGAGGCCTCGAATCGATCCGCGGTGAGACGGGTCGCGGGTTCGACGGCTACGGCATCGGTGGCGCGCTCGAGAAGCAGAACCTGGGCACGATCGTGCGCTGGTGCAGCGAAGAACTTCCCGAACACAAGCCGCGGCACATGCTTGGCATCAGCGAGCCCGACGACATGTTCGTCGCTGTCGAACACGGCGCCGACACGTTCGACTGCGTCAACCCGTCACGGGTGGCGCGCAACGCCGCGATCTACACCCCAGACGGGCGTTTCAACATCAACACGAGCCGCTTCCGCCGCGACTTCACGCCCATCGACGAGAACTGCGACTGCTACACGTGCGCGAACTACACGCGCGCGTACATCCACCACCTGTTCAAGGCGAAGGAGATGCTCGCGTCCACGTTGTGCACGATCCACAACGAGCGGTACACGGTGCGCCTCGTCGACGACATCCGCCGCAGCATCGGCGACGGCCGCTTCGCCGAGCACAAGGCCGAGACGCTGGGCCGGTTCTACTCGGCCAAGCGCACGCCGTAACTCGGCTCGTGTTTCTTGACGTACGCGATCACCTGGTACGTGACGGGCATGATCACGATCTCGACGAGCGTCTTCCACAGGAACCCGACAACCACGTAGTTCACGAAGTCCGTCCATGTCGAGATGCCGATTGCGCCGGCAGCGATAGCGCAGAAGATCAACGTATCGGCGAATTCACCGACCACCGTCGATCCGATCAGGCGGGCCCACAGGTGCTTCTCCTTCGTACGTTTCTTGATCCATACGAGGACGTACGAGTTGAGCAGTTGCCCGACCAGGTATCCGGCCAGACCTGCGAGAAGCATGCGGGGTACCACCCCGAGGACCGCCTCGAACGACTCCTGGTGCTCGTAGAAGTCGGCGGCAGGCAGTGACCATGTGATCCAGAAGCACAGTGCCGACAGCGCGACCGCGCCGAAACCGAACAGCACGGCGCGGCGGGTCGCGGCGAATCCGTACACCTCGCTGAGGACGTCGCCGAGGATATACGCGAGCGGGAACAGGAAGAACCCGCCGTCGGTGATGATCGGCAGGATCTGCAGCGGTCCGGCCCCGAATTCGGTATCGCCGAAGAACGCGACACCTTTCGTCGCGGTGATGTTGGAGATGATCAGAACCGTGCTGAACAGCACCAGAATCCCGGGATAGAAGCTGTGCCCCACTCGGGCGAACGCCACTTGCTCGGATTCAAATTTCGGGAGGTCGCCTGCATTTGTCACTTGGCCATCCAAGCATCCCGGTCGGTCGATGGTGAAAGTCAGGCAGACGACAGCGGGCCCCGTCCCTGGAGACGGAGCCCGCTGTGCGGTGGTCGAACTGTCAGGATTTGACGACCCGGGTACCACCGGCGAACTTGTCGTGGAAACCCTGCTTGGTGCCGTCCTGCTCGATCGTGACTGCGATGCCGATGTAGGCAGCCAACGACGCGAGGCTTGCCAGCCAGCCCAGGAACGGGATGCCGGTCAGTGCCTGGAGTGCGACGAAAGCGTTGCGCCTGGCAGCCTCCTCCAGTGTGGGATGACCACCGCTCGGCCCGACCACGGACAGGCCGAGCAGCTTCTTCCCGAAGGTCGCGCCCTGGGTCGATTCGAGATAGGTCCAGTACCCGAAGGCGACAGCTCCGGTGAGAACCGACATGACGAAGGCCATGAACCCGCTCCCGGACCCGAAGGTCACGAGCGCAGTGAGGATGCCCATCGGGATTCCGACGATCAACCCGTCGATGATGCGTGCGCCGAGGCGCGGCAGCAGTTCACCCGGCTGCGACGGGCCGAACCCCGGTGTCGGCGAAGGGAAACCGGGCGTTCCACCGAACTGCTCGCCACCGAACTGCTGGCCACCGAACTGTTGGCCACCGAACTGCTGCCCACCGGGTGCCTGACCGTACTGCGGAGCGCCGTACTGAGGTGCGCCCTGCTGCGTACCGAATTGGTTGCCCTGCGGTGCGCCGTACTGCGGCGCACCGTACTGGCCGCCCCCGTTCGGGGACGCACCGTACTGGGGGGCGCCGCTGTTGCCAGGTCCGTAGCCGTCGATCGGGCCGTTGAACTGCTGGGTGTAGTCCGCAGGTTGTGCTCCGTAGCCCGGCTGAGTGCCGTACTGCGGAGCGCCACCCGGGTAGGAACCCGGATTCTGCGGATCGGGCTGCGGGGGTGGGTATCCACCGGATGTCATATATCTCCCTTTTGTGAGCAAGATGCAGTCGCGCCACCGTACAACGTCCCGGTGACGGACAGCTATACGGTGGCGCAACGATACGGTGGCTCGGTCGATCAGGGAGGTCTGTCAAGGAGCGACAGGGCCACCCGTGGTGACCCGGTAGGCGTAGGTCGAGGCGATGATCGAAACCGGAATACTGACGAGCAGACCCAGGCCGCACAACAGTGCGCCGACGATGTTGATGCCGATGAGCGCCAGCGCGAGCAGGAGCAGGGTCCCCGCGTTCGACGTGACCGCCTTGTAGCTCGACTTGATAGCGGTGATCGCGTCCTGGTTGCGGTCGACCACGAACTGCATCGTCCACCAGGTCAGGAAGGCGATGACGAGGCCGGGAAGGATGCACAGGATCAGCCCGATTCCGGTGGCGATACCCACGAGCAGACCTGCGAGGATCACCGCGCCGACCGCGCCCACCTGGAGGAAGGTCCCGAAAGCGGGTTTCTGCCCGTCGGTCTCGCTCAGCGCGCCACGGACGAATGCCGCCTGGATCAGGTAACCGACGACGGCGGTGACGACGCTGCCGATGATCGACCAGACGCCGAAGCCGGATGCACCATCATCGAGCGAGACCGAGAAGTCGAATCCGTTGAAGATCCCGTTGAGGAGCGCCTGGATGATGAAGGCCACCACCATGGCGACGATCCACACGCCGGGGTTCTGGCTGAACTTGCGCCAGCCGTACGAGATCGCATCTCCGACGCTGAGTTGCTGCCCGCCGGGTGCGTAGCCGCCACCGAAATCCCCGCTCGGGGGCGGCGGGAAACTTCCCGGAGGCGGTGGATAGTTACCGCCGGGCGGGGGCGGATAGTTGCCGGGAGGAGGAGGTGGGTACCCACTGCCACTCTGGGGCGGCGGGGGGTAGTTGCCCGGTGGGGGATATCCGCCGGGAGGGGGATTGGTGCCGCCGGGCGGATACCCGGGCCAGGACTGGTTGGGGTCGTCCCCCGGTTGCTGGGGGTCCTTGTTCGGGTCGTAGCCGCCGGTCGTCATCGGATCCTCTCGAGGATGGGATGGTGCACGTGCTGTCCGTTCTCACGTGAGGTTACGTGCGATACAACCTCGGTGCATCACTTCCGACGCTGTGTTCAGACGGGGAGATGCACCCAGGGTTCCCTCGGAATCTGCGTCGGATCCCACCGGTCGAGCAGCACGGGGAGCGACACCGGTTCGCCGGAATCCGCCAGCTTCAGGGACACCGCGATCGTGGCGAGCACGTCGGCAGGCGCCTCCCCGAGCGCGACCCGGTCTGCGAGTGTGACGGCGCCGTCCCTCTTGGCCAGGCGCTTCCCCTCGGCGTTCAACGCGAGGGGGACATGCGCATAGTGCGGTATCGGAAGTCCGAGCAAGGACGCCAGATACCCCTGGCGGGGTGCGGAGCTCAGCAGATCATCGCCGCGCACCACTTGATCGATGCCTTGGTCCGCGTCGTCGACGACCACGGCCAGGTTGTAGGCCGGGGTGCGATCACCGCGGCGCAACACCAAGTCGTCGACTATTCCGGTGAATTCACCGTGTAGTACGTCGTGAACCGTGTAGTACGCAGCCTCTGCTCGCAGCCGGATCGCCGGTGGACGGCCGCTGTCGCGTTTCGCGGCGCGTTCGGCTGCGGTGAGGTCGCGGCAGGTGCCCGGGTATGCGCCCGCGGGTGCGTGCGGGGCCGACGTGGCCTGTTGGATCTCGCGCCGCGTGCAATAGCACTCGTACGTCAGGCCGGCGCGCTCGAGACGCGCGATCGCCTCGTCGTACAGGCGCAGACGACGGGATTGGTGGACGACCTCGCCGTCCCAGTCGAGACCGAGCGCAGCGAGATCGTCGAGCTGGGACTGTTCGGCCCCGGGGCGTACCCGATCGAGGTCCTCGATTCGCATGAGGAATCGACGCTGCGTGGATCGTGCGAACAGCCAGGCGAGGACGGCGGTGCGGAGATTACCGAGATGCAGGTCGCCCGACGGGCTGGGCGCGAACCGTCCCGCGCCGTAGTCGGCCGTATGTGACACCCGTGCACCCTATCGGGCCGGACGTACGTCAGTTCGTGGTGTCGAGCATCAGATGGATCTGGGTGTACAGCGCGTGTGTGAGGTACTCGCGTGGGTACAGGTCCGGGCTCGACGTCGCGTCGAGTGCCAGACCGTTCACTGCCGCGACGAGCAGGGCTGCGCGCGTCTCCGGATCAGGAGTACCCATGCGGATCAGGACGGTTGCGAGTCCCGTCCGGATCGTGAAGAGCACGGAACTGCGGATCGAACTCAACGACGGCGACGTCGCGGCGCGCACCGCGAATGCGGCCATCACGTGAGCCTCGCTGCCGCGTTGGTCGTCGAGTGGCAGCAACTGGCTCAGTGCGGCGAACAGCGTGCGGGTGGGATCGATGTCGGGGTCGACGGTGGCCAGCCGCGTGAGCACCCGGTCGGCGAGGGCGCGGAACGAGTACGCGAGCATCTCGTCTTTCGTCGGAAAGTGGTGCTGGACAGCGCCGATCGACACGCCCGCCTGGCTTGCGACCTCTCGTACGCTCGCCGATTCGAGACCGCTGCGTGCGGCGACCTCGAGCAGTGCCGCAGCGAGCCGGGTGGGGCTGGTGGTTGCGTAGGGGCGGGCGCGCATGGGAGAACCGTAGCGGAGCGCGTGAGGTTCCTGATGTCATGGGGGCGGCCTCCACGCGGTCGTGCTCTGTGGAGTCCGGCAGGCGCGCAACTACGGGGAAGGGACTGCGATGGGGTGGAGTCGGGACGAGCTCGAGAGGGCGTACGCGGACTATCGGGAAACGGTCGTGCGGGCAACACGGACCCGCGACTGGAACTGCTACGCCGACCAGTTCACCGAAGACGCAGAATACGTCGAGCACGCGTACGGGACGATGAACGGCCGCGAAGCGATCCGCAAGTGGGTCACGCGGACGATGTCGGCCTTTCCCGGCAGTCGTATGACGTCGTTTCCGCCGTCCTGGTACGTGATCGACGAGGAACGCGGCTGGGTGATCTGCGAAGTGCAGAACCCGATGGAGGACCCGGGCGACGGCACCGAGCACAACGCCCCGAACATCACGATCCTGCACTACGCCGGCGACGGGTTGTGGTCGTACCAGGAGGATGCCTACAACCCGATGAACTTCCTCGCCGCCACCAAGCGGTGGTGCGCTCATGCCGAGAAGTGCGGAAACCTTCCCGACGATGCGCGGGCGTGGCTCGAGAAGATGGCGAAAGTGGGCGCCTGACCACGGTGTTCCATGATCGGTGGTGTCGCGGTCGGAGGCGTCGTGGCGAACAGGGGGGCGGTTAGTCAACTAGATTGATAAACCTAGTTGTAAATTAGTTCGAGTGACCGCCGTCGTGTGCTTCGCGGCCGGCCTGGTTGTTCTGTCGTTGTGGTCTGCCCCAGGTGGATTCGTCACTGCGGCAATCCTGTGTGCACTCGGCTTCGGTGCATTGATGACGTCGTTGCAGTCTGTGGCGGTGTCCATCGTGCCGCGAGAAAAGGTCGGCACGGCCACCTCCACGTTCTTCTTGATGCTCGACGCCGGCGTGGGTGTCGGTCCGATCGTGCTCGGTGCGCTGTTACCGGCGACCGGTTATTCCGGAATGTATCTCGCCCTGTCCGGAGTGATGGTGGCACTCCTGGGTTTCTACTGGCTGGTGCACGGCCGCAAATCTCGGCCTACCTCCGGCGTGCCTCTCTCCGGAAGGGGGAGCACCTCGCCCGTCGCGACAGGCGCGCCGCGCTGAGAAACGCGATATGGGGCGAGTCCGGTGAATAATTGTTCACCAGGTTGCACGATGAGTGATACGCGATCGATGATAGTGAGGGATTTCATGGATCCAGTAGTTACACAGCCCGAATTTCACGGTGACGGTGTCATCCTTGCCGCCGACCGGTGGGATCCACCGACCCGCAGCGCAGGCGGGGCGGGCGTCGACCGAAAAGGTGTCGTGCTGTTGCTGCACGGCGGCGGCCAGACCCGACATTCCTGGCGGAACACCGGCCGCAGCCTTGCGGCGGACGGCTGGTCCGCCATCGCTGTGGATGCGCGTGGGCATGGGGACAGTCAGTGGGCCCCCGACGGGGACTACGGCATGAATGCGTTGGTCGCCGACCTGACGGCGATCATCGGTGAGTTGGGGGAGAAGCCGGTTCTCGTCGGCGCGTCGATGGGGGGAATGACGTCGTTGATCGGGCAAGGTGAGAATCCCGAGCTCGCACGCGGTCTGGTCCTGGTCGATATCGCTCCGAAGGTCGAAACCGGCGGTACCGCGGAGATCATGTCGTTCATGCGCAGTGGCCTCGACGGATTCGAGAGCCTCGATGATGCTGCCGCGGCGATCGCGGCCTATACGCCGAACCGTGTTCGCAAGCCCAATCCTGAAGGCTTGCGCAAGAATCTACGCTGGTGCGACGGCAGGTGGTACTGGCATTGGGATCCGGCGTTTCTTCGCGGGGGCGACGAACCCACCCGTCAATCCGACTCGATCCTGCGGTACGAACGTGCCCGCGACGCCGCGAAAGCGATCGCCGTTCCCACGATGCTCGTTCGCGGTAAGCAGTCCAATGTGGTCAGCGAGGAAGGTGCAAAAGAACTGCTCGAGCTGATCCCGACCGCCACAATGATCGATGTTGCCGGAGCGGGCCATATGGTCGCCGGCGACGACAATGATGTCTTCAGTGGCGGGTTGAAGGGATTTCTCGACGACCGCGTCGTTCACGCCCGGTAGGGCAGGAACCGCACTCCGACCGTGAGCGCGGCGGACACGGCGGTGGCGATCCACAGTGCGTGCAGACCGAGCACGCGGTGTGCGTGTGCTCCGAGGACCGCTCCGCCGACCAGTCCTGCCCACAGGGCGAGATAGGGGAGCCAACTCCATCGGGGGCCGCCGAAGAACGCGGCGGCGATGCGTTGACCGATCTTGACGAGCGCGCCGGTCATGTAGGTCAAGGCGATACTGACCTCGCCGTTGCGTCGGAAAACGGAGTTCTCGGCGCCCATGGCCAACGTCATTGCGATGACGGCAAGCGGGATCCATCCGGCGAGGACGGCGATCGAGCCGATCAGAAGCAGCCCGGTGACGAGGGCGAGCACCGAGCTCTTCCTCGTACGTCGGTCGTGATCGGTGAGTTCTGCGACGACCCCGCCGAGTATCACCCCGACGACGAACAGCGCGATGACACCTCCGACGAGGCCTGCGTGTTGCCACGCGCTTTCGGCGATCCCCACACTCAGCCGGGTGGAGTTCCCGCTCATGAACGACACGAAGACCCCGCCCAGCGTGATGAAGCCGAGGGCGTCCACGAAGCCGGCAAGTGAGGCCAGGACAACCGCGAGTGCATGGAGTTGCCTGCTGTATCCGACCACGGACAAATAATAGGTGGGCGACAACCTGGGCAGTTAGGTAGTGAATGTAACGAAACGGGCATGGTGCGGCGATACCGCTGGCAGTAGTTTTGTTCGCGCGCACAGGAGTGCTCCGTTGTCCCCAATGCACGTCACAGGCCCTATTCGTTCGCGCGCCCACTGGGCTGCGGTGATCGCCGCCGCGGTGGTGTTCGTCGCAGGCTGCACCGACGTGACCGGCGACGTCGCGCCGGAACTCGACCATGCAGCGAGCACCGGAACCTCGAGCGTCGAGCCGACGGTCACCCCCACCGTGGAGCGGTCGGCAGCGTCGCCGTCGTCGACTGCGGCCTCGCCCGTCGCTGAGCTCCCGGCGGACCTCGAGGACTCGGGAGAAGCGGGGGCCGCGCTAGCGCAACTCTCGACGCTGCCGATCAAGGGCCGCGCACCGAAGACCGGCTACGACCGCGACCTGTTCGGCCAGGCCTGGAGTGACGACGTCTCGGTCGCCGGCGGGCACAACGGCTGCGACACCCGCAACGACATCCTCGCCCGGGACCTCGTCGATATCGCCTACAAGCCCGGTACCCGTGACTGCGTCGTCCTGTCCGGAACCCTGAACGACACGTACACCGGCACTTCCATTGCGTTCACTCGAGGTCAGGACACGTCCACGGCGGTGCAGATCGACCACGTCGTCGCGCTGTCGGACGCGTGGCAGAAGGGCGCCCAACAGCTCGATGCGCAGACCCGCGCCGACTTCGCGAACGATCCGAGAAATCTCCAGGCCGTCGACGGACCCATCAATCAGCAGAAGAGCGACGGTGACGCCGCGACGTGGCTGCCGCCCAACAATGCCTACCGCTGCACGTATGTGGCACGTCAGGTGCAGGTGAAAGCCGCCTACAACCTGTGGGTGACGCAGGCCGAACACGACGCGATGGTGCGGGTTCTCACCTCATGCGGCGGGTCGGCACCTGTCGCGCAACCGTCGAAGGCCGTGGTGGTTCCGACCACGACGATCCCTGCGCCGCAGCCGGTACCCGCTGCAACCACCGCCGCACCCCAGCGGATCCAACCCCAGCCCACCCCGGAACCGGTTCCGGTCGTCGAGGCCGACCCGGGTTCGGTGTACTACCAGAACTGTGCCGCCGCCCGCGCGGCCGGAGCTGCGCCTTTGTACGTGGGTGAGCCCGGGTACCGGCCGAAGATGGACGGCGACAACGACGGCGTGGCCTGCGAGTAGGTGTCCGGTCAGGCGAATCGGTCGGTGAGGTTGCGTCGCATCCGGTGAAGTTCTTTCAGTTCGATGCGGAGTTTCTCGCTGTCGGAATCGAACCTGCGCGCGCGATCGACAGCGCCGGCGCGGTGCTCCGCGAGGGCGCGCTTCTCGATGGCCTCGATCGCGGCCGAGACTTCGTCGATCTCCCGGTCCAGCATCTCGCGCCACTGGGCGGCCTGCTGTGAGTCGGCCTGGTCGCGGATCGTGTCGTTGTGGTCGTTGAGCACGGTCTTCGACGAACTCCTTCGATGCGGGCGGCGTCGCCGCCCATTCCCACGTGCACCCCGAGTCGCTCCCGGGCTGTTCCAGTGTCCAATGCGTGCTGCGCTGGGACAAACGATGACACGGATTCGGCACGTGCTCTTGTGAAGTGACCCAGTGCGAGAAAAGCCCGTGACCGGCATTTCTGCTGGTCACGGGCTTCCCGTTGGCGGAGGATAGGGGATTTGAACCCCTGAGGGCGTTAACCCAACCCGCGTTCCAGGCGAGCGCCATAGGCCACTAGGCGAATCCTCCGTGGGGAAGCATACCGAATCAACGCGCAGAGTTCCCAAACGGGCAGGTCGAAACACGAATCGGGAGGCCTTGCAGGGGGTGGTGCGCACCGGTGTGGGGAGTCCTCTAGACTTGCCGATGGATCCCGCGCGGCGCGCATCCTGTGAACTCCCCCAGGGCCGGAAGGCAGCAAGGGTCAACGGGCTCTGCCGGGTGCGCGGGGTCCCCTTATTTTTCCGCCGATGCCCGTGTCACCGTGCACGGTGAAAGGTCTCTCCGCATGCCTACGCAGACCCAGATCGGGTTGATGAGCCATGAGGAACTCGTTGCCGAGCACGAGCGCCAATCCGCGAATTACGAGCGGTTGAAGACCGAGAAGCTGACGCTGGACCTGACCCGCGGCAAGCCGTCCCCCGAGCAGCTGGACCTCTCTGCGGAGTTGCTGTCGCTGCCGGGCGCGGACGACTACCGGGATGCCACCGGCACCGACTGCCGCAACTACGGCGGGCTGAAGGGCCTGCCCGAGCTGCGTGCGATCTTCGCCGAATTGCTCTCCATCCCCGTCGACAACCTGCTCGCTGGGAACAACGCGAGCCTCGAGATCATGCACGACCTCATCACGTGGTCGCTGCTGCACGGCACCGTCGATTCGCCGCGTCCGTGGTCGCAGGAACCGGTCGTGAAGTTCCTGTGCCCGGCACCCGGCTACGACCGTCACTTCGCGATCACCGAGCGCTATGGCATCGAGATGATTCCGGTCCGGCTGAACGACGACGGCCCCGATGTCCGGGCGATCGCCGAGCTTGTTGCGAACGATCCGCAGATCAAGGGCATGTGGACGGTTCCGACGTACTCGAACCCGACCGGTGCGGTCTACAGCGAGGACGTCGCTCGCGCGCTCGTGTCGATGCCCACCGCGGCTCCCGACTTCCGGATCTTCTGGGACAACGCGTACGCGGTGCATCCCGTTCTCGAAGAGGTCGCCCCGGCGATCGACATCCTGCGGCTCGCCGCCGAAGCCGGGAACCCGAATCGCGTCTTCGCTCTTGCCTCGACGTCCAAGATCACTTTTGCGGGATCGGGGGTGAGCTTCTTCGGTAGCTCCACCGCGAACCTCGACTGGTATCAGAAGCTGCTCGGGATCAAGACGATCGGCCCCGACAAGATCAATCAGCTCCGCCATCTGCGTTTCTTCGGCGATGCGGACGGCGTGCGCGCGCACATGGCGAAGCACCGCGACATTCTCGCGCCGAAGTTCGCGCTGGTCCGCAAAATCCTCGAGGACCGGCTGGGTGCGTCGAAGGTCGCGTCGTGGACGGAGCCGAAAGGCGGCTACTTCATCAGCCTCGACGTCGTGGACGGCACCGCCAAGCGGGTGATCGCGCTTGCAAAGGACGCAGGCATCGCCCTGACCGGTGCGGGATCCGCGTTCCCGTACAAGAACGACCCCGACGACAAGAACATTCGCCTCGCTCCGAGCTTCCCGTCGCTCGACGAACTCGCCAAGGCGATGGACGGCGTCGCGACCTGTGTGCTGCTCGCCGCGACGGAGAAGACGCTCGGTCACTGAAATCTCGAAGCGCTGAAATCCCGAAGCGCTGAAATCCCGAAGCGCTGAAATCCCGAAGCGCTGATATCCCGAAGCGCATCGGCGCCGGGCGTCACACGCGTTCTCCCAAGCTGTGGACAAACCTGTGGAAAACAGGTGGACCGACGGTGGACAACTCTCAGCGCATCGCTCTGACCTCCCGAAATCCGCAGATTCGCTTTCCTGTGAATAGCTGTCATACTCCGATGTCAGGGTCGCCGCATTCCCGCGGCGGGTTCGGAAGTGGTGAGTGTGATGGAAGACCGCGCTCTCGTACGATCCGGAGCCGGCGCAGCTGCCGTCGGTTCCGTCACGGGCTGTCACGGTGTTTTGAAGGTGTTTCTCCTGGCTCTCGACGTCGAGGCCGCGGCGGTGTCGCCACCGCCGGTCGCGGCGGTGGGTGAACTCGAACCGTTCCTTCCGTCTCGAATCGGTTCACTGCCGGGCACCGATCACGGCGTGCGGCCGGCCAGCCTGCTCGCGTACCGCAAGGTCACCGATCGTGAGCGAGCACCTCTGTCGTTCGGAGCCTCGACCGGATCGCTGCGCACCGGCGAGGCGCATCCGTTCGTCGGGTCGCCCGCGACCTGCCTGTCGTTGTGGGAGATCCCGGGCCACGGATTGGTACTGGCCCTGGAAATGCTGACCGACGACACCTCCCCGCTGATCGACTGGCGCACGGATGCTCTGCAGGACCGCGACGGTGCAGGCTTCCGCCCTGCCCTGGACGAGTTCCTGGCACCGTTCTCGCTGAACAGCAATGCGTGTCTCAACGATCTGTTCCCCGGCTTGAACTGCCGGATGCCCGAACCCACGACGTACCGCGCTCTGAGTGAGTTGGCGGTGCACCGCCATCGTGGTGTCGGTGACCGGGAAGTCATCGAGGCCTTGGTGGTGGAAGTCGTATCGAGCGGCGGCGACCGCGTGCGCGAACTCGTCGACGGCCGGCGCAGCGACTCCCAGGCCCGTGCCGCAGCGCAGATGTGGGGGGTGCTGTGGGATTGGGACCGGGTCTCGCTCGTGGACCACCCCGTGCAGCCGGGGGCGGCGATTGCGGTGCGAGAGGATTCGGGCGCGATACTGCTGGATCTCGAGGCAACCCCGGCGGGCAGCGACTACGTGGGCAACGACACCAGCGAGATGATCTACGGTTTGCTGCCGTGGGTAGCCGTGCGCGCCCACGCCTCGACCGATTTCTGGCGGGTCCTGGGACACCTGCGCAACCACGACGATCTCACCGGCGACCGGCTGGTGGAGGCGTTGGACGATATCGCGGCCATGCAGGCCCGGAAGATGGAACGAGCGTTGCTCCGCAAATCTTCGCTCCAGAACAACCGGTTCCATTCGTGGACGCAGCCGACGCAATTGCGGTCCGTGCTCGTCGACAGGGTCGCAGACGAGATCGCAGACCTCGACGCCGAACTCGCGAGCGCGGTCGAGGTGATCGAGCACGCGGTGCTACGCAGTGCCGAACTACGCGGAGCGCACCACTCCAGACTTGCCCGCGGATGGTCGGCCGCAGGCGGCGCGATCGCCGTCGTCGCATTGTTCGCAGCCCTCGCTGCCGTGCCGGGCACGTCGGAACCCACGCTCTTTCCACACTGGGTGTATGCGCTGATTGCGTCGATCGCGCTCACGGCGACGGTGATCGCCGGGGTCGTCCTGTGGCGGCGACAGTGACCAGGGGTGCATGATCGACCCATGGCAACGACGTTGAACCTGGTCGGGGATCCGGACGCAGACGCATTGCTTTCCGAGAATCCGCTGGCGCTTCTCATCGGAATGCTGCTCGACCAGCAGGTACCGATGGAAACGGCGTTCGCGGGTCCGAAGAAGATCGCCGATCGGCTCGGCGGAGTCGACGTGCACCGGATCGCGGAAATGGACCCCGACGAGTTCATCGCGGTGTGTGCCGAGCCGCCGGCCGTGCACCGTTTCCCGAAATCGATGGGCCAGCGAATCCAGGCGATGTGCGGTGCGATCGTGCAGGAGTACGACGGCGACGCCTCCGCGATCTGGACTTTGGGCGACCCCGACGGCAAGGAAGTGCTGAAGCGACTCAAAGCGCTTCCCGGGTATGGCGATCAGAAGGCCCGGATCTTCCTGGCACTGCTCGGTAAGCAGCGGGGTGTGCAGCCTGCGGGATGGCGTGAAGCGGCAGGGGCGTACGGCGACGAGGGGTCCCGTCGCTCGATCGCCGATGTCGTCGATTCGCAGTCGTTGCACGAAGTGCGCGAGTTCAAGAAGGCATCCAAGGCTGCGGCCAAGGCCGGAAAGAAGTGAATCGTGGCCTGACTGCGTCCGCGGCGGCTCTCTCCTTCGCATTGACGATTCCGGGGGTTGCCGCGGCAGGTGGGGGAGACGACCGGGTCGTGCTTCGTCCGGGTGACGGCATCACGTTCTCGGCAGAGCCGGTACCCGGCTGGTGCTCCGTCGCTGCGGTGGGACGCGACGACGCGGACCGCCTCGTCGCCATCACCGCGGGCCACTGCAGACAGGACGGCTCATCCCAGGTGTGGAAGGTCGGCGAGCAGCATCGCGGACCGCTCGGCGCCGAGACGGATGTCGCCAGCATCGGCTCGGTGGACCCCATCGGTTTCCCCACCGACGAAGCACCCGACTACGCCGTCCTCCTGCTCGACGAGACGAAGGTACGCGGCTCGAATACCTCGCTGCCGAACGACCGTGGAGAACGAGTCGTTCTCGAATCCATCGGGTCGCTGCAACCCGGTGGCAGCGCTGTCGGAGTGCACTGCGCCGCGGGTCGTACCAACGGGGTGGCCTGTACCTCCGGTGACGTGCTCGTCGACTCGAACCTGATGTCGTCCGCGCTGTTGATGAAGCCGGGGGATTCGGGAGGCCCGTTGGCCCGGGCCGACACCGGCGAGTGGATCGGGCTCTCCGTCGGGTACCGGCCGACCGGCCGAGGGCTCGCGGCCTACCAGCGCGCGGATCGGATCGTCGAGGAGATCGACGCGCAGGGAGGAGTCGGCGCGGGCTTCACCCTCGTCGACACACCCTGAGAGTGTCGGCTCAGCTCGAACCGGTTTCCAGTAGATCGATCAGCTGATCGATCAGTGAAGGTGGCACGTTCACCTGCTCCTGCTTGACGTTGTGCCATTCGGCGCTGCCGTCCTCCTTGCAGTTCAACGCGGCCGTGTACGTACCCGGTGCCACCCACACCGTGATCGTCGTGTCGCTCGACCAGCCCGAATCGGGCGCGTTGTCGGGGTGCCCGTCGTTGACGAAGAGCGCACAGTTGGTGATGCCGCGGCTCGCATCGATGTGAGCAGTGATCGAATCCGAGTTGCTGGTGAAGTACACCGAGCCAGGCAGTGCTCCGCCCATTGCGTGTGCGATGCCGGACCCGGCAAGCACGAGAGGAACGGTCGCGGCCGTCGCGACCGAGTATCCGAGGATCGTCCGGAACGTTGTCATGATCTTCTCTGGTCTCTTTCCTTGGGTAGTACGGAACACGGTGGGTTCCGAGCGAACGGACCTCTGGTCGGGGGGCTGAGGTCCGTTCGCTCGGAGTACGGGGCGATGCCGTCGCTGATCGGCGATCGCGGGGCACCCTCAGGCGAAGCCTCGCTCGATGAGGTCGATCGCGCTCTCGTGCAGCAAGGGAGGCGTGTTCACCGCCTCTTGCCGCACGATCCATCCGTCGGGGCCGGTCATGTCCCACTTGCACAACACCGTCGCTGTGTACCTGTTCTGCGGTAGCCAGAGAGTGATCGACTCATTGCTTGTCCAGTCGGTCTCGTGGATGTCCGACGACGCCGGGCCCTGCGCCACCAATTTGCAGTCGGTGATGCCTTGGTCCTGGCCGATGTGCGCGGTGATCGAGTTGAAGTCGGAGGTGAGGTACACGTCTCTGGGGTCGTTCCCGCCCATCGCAGTCGCGACGCCGGTGCCGGCCAGGACGAGGGGGACGACAGCAGCGGCCACCGTCGCGTATCCGAGAATCCTTCGGTAGGTCATGATCGTGTCCCTGTCGGTCGGTTCCGGCGTCGATGTCGCGCCGAAGTACAGAGTGGGATGGACTCATCGTCGCCCCGGAACGCGTTCGAAACATCCGTCGAACGACGTAGTCGGTTCTCGCGTATCGGCCTGCAACGGACATAACCGACCTAATCTTGATCTCATGGAGGAAGATCGGACACCTCGTGCGAATCTGGTCCGATCCCTCGCCGACGATGTGCGCCGATACGTTCGGTGCACCGAACACGGTGCGCTTGCGCTGGTCGGTTCGATCGGTCTCGGAAAGACCACGGTCCTTCGTGAAATCGCCTGCGCACTCGACGATGTCCGTGTCGTGGCGACAACCGCAGACGAATTGGATTCATGCTCACCTTCGTCCGTGGTCGGCCGCCTCTTCCTTGCGGGTGCCGGTGCGACACCCGACATGAAAATCCTCGGATACAACATCGACAATCTCGATGCGATCTACGCAGACGGACCTGTCGCGCTCGTCGTCGACGACGCGCATCTCGCCGACGGAGAGTCCTTGGCTCTGCTGCACAGGATCAGTGCGGTCTCGGCTCGACTGCCGCTCACGGTGATCCTCGCCTACCGCCGGGTGCCGGAACGGATGGCGCTGACGATGTTCGCCGCGCAGCCTCACGCACGGACGATCGAGCTCGCTCCGCTGGACTCCGAAGAGGTAGCCGCTGTCGTTCGCCTGCATCTCGGTGGTGATCCCGCTCCCGACCTGATCCGGTATCTCGGCCAGGCCGGCGGAAATCCGCTCCACGTCGGGCAGTTGGTGGACCTGCTCGCGAGTCGCGAGCACACCACCGTCGACACCGAATCCGGTCTCATCACCCTCCGCGGAACCGAAGTGGAACTGTCCGACCAGCTCGGACAGAGTATTCGATCCCACCTCTCATGCCTGTCGCCGCGGGTGCGTGACCTCGTGCAGGTGTTGGCTGTTGCGGACGGTCCGATGGGCGTCGAGGAACTCGCGGACATCGGTGGGGAGGCACCGGCCCGGTGCGCAGGTGCGGTCGCTGCCGCTGTCGACGCGGGGGTGTTGCGTTGGTCGGACGACGGCGATCTCGACTTCGTCGCACCCGCCTATCGGCAGATCGTGTACGACACCGTTGCGCCCGGCATCCGCAGACTGCTGCATCACGCCGTCGCGGAATCATTGGCCCGAGGTGGTGGGTCTGCCGCACGGTTGTCGGCTCATCGCGAACGGGCCGACGCGCCCGGCACATTCGTGCCGAGTCGCCAGCCCAGTTCGGTACAGACGTTCGGGGCCTTCGATTCGGATGAATTGGCGGCCACTGTTCGCGGCAACCCGACCCTTGCGCGTGCCGCCGTGCTCGCGGAGTCCGGCCGATTCCGTGCGGCTGCGGAACTCGCCGACGGTGTGCTCGAGACCGCACATGACGAACGCACATTTGCCCTGATGGTGTCGTTGACGTCCCACACTGTGCTCGGCGACGTACCTCGTGCCCGAGCCTCGATCGACGAGCTGCTCCGATCGTCGTTGCCGCCGGAGACACGCGGGTGGTTCGAGCAGTACCGCGAGTGGCTGGCTTTGATCGGGGGCGCCGAGCCACTCCTGGGCGACGCGCCGGCTCCACCGGCCGCCGGCCAGGAATTGGCAGACTTCGGCCTCGACACGATCGGGCCAGGCGTCCACGCAGTGCTTTCCGGGGACGCCACACTCGGGCTCGAATGGTTCGAACGCGGGGAACAGGCGGCGAGCGGACACGGGGTGCTCGATCGCGAGACGTCGGTGGCCGGAGCGTGGGCGATGTGGGCATCGCTCTACGTACACGGACCGATCGCGGCGTTGGCGCGACGGACGGCTGTGCCGCGCCGCGCACACACGATGGCCGAGATGTGGCTGCTGCCGCTACACCATTCGGTCACGGCGTCGACACTGTTCACGCTGGGGCGGTGGGACGAGGCGATTGCCGCGTGCGACGATGCCCTCGTCGTTGCCGCACAGACGGATTCCGGTTGGACATCGTGTGCTGTGGGGACCGCTGCGCTGGTCGACGTGCACCGCGGTGATCTCGAATCCGCCGAGCGACGATTGCGGATGTGGGAGGCGGGGAACACGCCACGGATGTTCGGGCTTCCCGATATCGAATACGGCCGTGCGGAATTGTGGAGTGCGCTCGGCGAACACGAGCGAGCCGAAGAGAGCGCCGCACAGGCGTGGCGTCTTGCGGTGGACGGCGGCCGGCTGGTGTGGGCGCTCCGATTCGCGCCGCACATCGCCCGGATCGCCGTGCAGACCCGCGACAGGGGCCTGTTCGCGCAGGTCTACGAAGTTGTCCAGGAGATACGGGCGGACCGCTCGCCGGCGATTGCACCGACGACCGAGTTCGTCGAGGCTTTGAGCAAAGGTGACCATGTGGGCCTGGCCGAGGTGGCCGACACATTCGCTGCGGGTGGCGACGCCGTTGCGGAGCTCGCGGCGCTCGAAGAGGCGGCATGTGCTGCGGCGGCCTCGGCGAAGCGCGATCAGGCGCATGTCCACGCTCGTCGCGCGCACGATCTTGCGGTACACCTCGGGGCGCGCACCGTCGCGGATCGGATCGCGAGCAGAGTGCGGGAGTGCGGTGTGCCGCTCGGCGCAGTCGGGTCGCGCAGAACCGCGCAGACCGGCTGGGAGTCGTTGACGGTGGCGGAGCGGCGGGTCGCGATCCTGGTCGGGGAGGGATTGACCGGCCCGCAGATCGCGGTGCGGCTCCGGATATCACCGAGGACGGTGCAGACGCACGTGTCGCATGCTCTGGCGAAGCTCGGCCTTCGTTCGAGAGTGGGGCTCGCGCGCGAGGCGCTCGCCCACCCTCGTGAACGGTGATCGGCGGTCAGCTCGGATCGGTGGTATCGGTCGTCTGGGCACTGTCTTCGGCGAGCAGCAGGTAGAGCGACTTCCGTGCTTCGACGAGTGCTTTGTGGGCTGCCGCGATCTGGGTGTCGGTGCCGCTGACGGCGACGACGCGTGCGGCCGTCTGCAGGTCCCGGAGGGCGCCACGCAGGTCGGGGCCGTTCTCGTCGGCGGAGTGGCCGGCGAACGGATCGGTCTGCTCGTTGGCGGGATCGGCGAGCCAGGCGCGACCCTCGTCGGTCAGCGACACGAGTTTGCGGCCGGCATCCTTTTCGACGCGGACCAGCCCCTCGTCCTCGAGTTGCGAGATGGTCGGGTAGATCGCTCCCGGACTCGGCTTCCAGACACCTCCCGTGCGGTCGGCGATCGCCTGCATCAGCTGGTAGCCGTGCATGGGCTCGTCGGCCAGTAGCTGCAGTACTGCCGCGCGGACGTCACCTCGTTGAGCGCGTCCTCGGCGCCCGCCGCGGTGCATGGGGCCGCCACCGCGGTGGCCTCTGCCGTGTGGGCCTTCGCCGAAGGGGCTTCCGCGTCGGGGGTCGCCGCCGGGGAACGGACCTCCGCGGCGGGGATCCTCGCCCAGGAACGGGCCTTCGGAAAAGAACTGATTCATCGCGTGTGCGCGGCGGGCGCCGCGCATGTGTCGTTCGTTGCGCATTGTGCGAACTCCTTCTTTGTTGATGCAGTCACGATATTTCACGATATATCGTTTGTCAACGAAGGCGCCGTTCGATCTGTTGTCGGCGCGCGCCGGTACTCTCGGCGCGTGGCCCTGTACCGGAAGTATCGACCCGCGACCTTCGCCGAGGTGGTGGGGCAGGAGCATGTCACCGCGCCCCTCAGCACGGCTCTCGACACCGGCCGTATCAACCACGCATACCTGTTCTCGGGTCCGCGCGGCTGCGGCAAGACCTCGTCGGCGCGCATTCTCGCCCGGTCGCTGAACTGTGAACAGGGCCCGACCTCGACACCGTGCGGACAGTGCCGGTCGTGCGTGTCGCTCGGGCCCGGCGGGGGAGGCAACCTCGATGTCACCGAACTCGACGCGGCCAGCCACGGCGGCGTCGATGACACCCGCGAGCTTCGCGACCGAGCGTTCTACGCCCCGGCCGAGTCGCGATACCGGATCTTCATCATCGACGAGGCTCACATGGTCACCACGCAGGGATTCAATGCCCTGCTCAAGATCGTGGAGGAGCCACCGGAACATTTGATCTTCGTGTTCGCGACAACCGAACCGGAGAAGGTGCTCCCCACCATCCGGTCACGAACGCACCACTACCCGTTCCGGTTGCTCGCCCCCACCACGATGCGGGGCCTCCTCGAGAAGATCTGCGTCCAGGAGAATGTGCCGGTCGAAGACACGGTATACCCGTTGGTCATCCGGGCCGGAGGTGGTTCGCCCCGAGACTCGCTGTCCGTCATGGACCAACTCCTCGCGGGAGCAGGCCCCGAGGGCGTCACCTACCCGCGCGCTCTGTCGCTGCTCGGCGTCACCGATGTCGCGCTGATCGACGAAGCCGTCGACGCATTGGCAGCCGGCGACGGTGCAGCACTGTTCGGCACCGTCGAGAAGGTCATGGACGCCGGGCACGATCCGCGGCGCTTCGCGATCGACCTCCTCGAACGTCTCCGCGACCTCATCCTCATGCGTAACGTCCCGGACGCCGCGGAACGCGGACTCGTCGATGCGCCCGGCGATGTGCTCGAGCGCATGCGTGATGAAGTGTCGAAGCTCGGTCCGGCCACGCTCACGCGCTACGCCGAGATCGTCCATGCCGGGCTCGGCGAGATGCGCGGCGCGACGGCACCTCGCCTGTTGCTCGAGGTGATGTGCGCGCGTATGTTGCTTCCCTCGGCATCCGACGCAGAGTCCGCAGTACTGCAACGGCTGGAGCGGCTCGAGCACGGGTTCGTCCCGGGCCCCGCCGTGAACAGTGCGGCGGTGGCCTCGGCGAGTTCCGTTGCAGCTCCGCCTCCGCCGGTGTCGGAGCCTGCCGCAGCCCCGATCGAGCCCGACGAACCGGCAGCGCGCTTCCAGCGTCCCTCCCAGCGTCGTGCTGCCGATCCGGCGACGAGCGAGGCCCCGGCCCCGCCGCCCCCGGCTCCCGCCCCGGAACCCGAACCGCCGCCGGCGCCGGAGCCTGTTCGGGCTCCCGAGCCGCGCGCCGAGGTGCCTCCACCGCAGCCTGTGGTGCCCACCCCGGAACCCGAGCCAGCACCGGAACCTGTTGCGCCGGAGCCTGAGCCGAAAGCCGAACCGGCTCCTGAACCAGTTCCGGAGCCTGCTGCGGTATCGGGTCCCGACGCCGCCGGGATCCGTGGGGTGTGGTCCGAGGTTCGTGCCAAGGTGCGTGCCCGCAGCAAGACCGTGGAGGTCATGCTGTCCGGTGCCACGGTTCGCGATGTCGACGGCACCAGGGTTGTCTTGGTTCATGATTCGGCGCCGCTGGTCAAGCGACTCGCCGAGCCGCGCAACGCGACCGTGATCGCCGATGCGCTGCGCGAATTGTTCGGTGTCGATTTCGAGGTCACCTGTGTCCACGGGTCGGCCGCGCCTGCACCTGCGAAAACTGCTGCGGCGCCGAAGCAGTCGCGCCCCACGGGGCAGCCGCGGTTCTCGCGGCCCAGCCAGGCCAAGCGGCCGCCGACGCCGGACGCAGCACCTCCGCCCGTCGGTGGGGTGAGTGCAGCGCCGTCGCAGCGTTCCGAGTACGACGATATTCCCCCGCCGGACGCGCCCGATCTACCCGACGATCCCGGCCCGGATGCGAATTACGACGCTCCGCCACCGGATCCGTCGGAGATCTCCAAGGAGGACGTCGACGAGATGTTCGCCGAGGCCGCGACCCCGGGCGACCCGTCGACCCGCCGCGACCCCGAGGACGTGGCGATGGAGTTGCTCAAGGATGTGCTGGGAGCGCGGCCGATCGACGAGAAGTAGCGGGCGATCAGTCCGCTCGATGTGCGCCCGGGCCGGGGCGCACATCCGCGTCGCGCGGCCCGATGCGATGGCCGGCCTCGCATTGCACCACGGCCGCGACGGGTTGACCGCAGTCGTGGTGGTGCACCGTGAGGGCCGGTCCTTCGGGGTCGGCGCAGTGGCGGTCGCCCCATTGCAGTAGGGCGATCAGAATCGGATACAGTTCGCGGCCCTTGTCGGTGAGCCGGTATTCGTGACGGGCCCGGCGACCCGCTTCCTGGTAGGGCACCGTGTCGAGTACGCCGGCGTCGACAAGGGTGCGCAGTCGCGCAGCGAGGATCGGTTCGGAAATCCCGGTGTGCCGTCGCATCTGCTCGAATCTGCGCACACCGTTGAATACCTCGCGCAGGACGATCATCGTCCATTTCTCGCCGATGATGCTCATCGTTCGCTGGACCGAGCAGTTGTCGGTGTCGTAGTCGAGCCACTGCATGATGCGAGCCTAGCTGACTGTGGTCTTGACAGGCAGGCTCGCCTTCTGGCTAACTGTGATTTCAGAAGTCAGCTGCGGAGTGAGGAGTTACCATGTCGGAGACCGAGGGGACTGCGGCGGTGCCGGACGCGTCCCTTGCAGCCGCGAGTCGATTCGTCGCCGCGAGTGGATTCGTCGTCGAGGAAGCGACACCGACGCGAGTGTCCGGATACGTCGAACTCGGCGAGGACCACCTCACCCCGTGGGGCGTCGTGCACGGCGGTGTCTACGCCACGATCGTGGAGAGCGCGGGCAGCATCGGAGCCAGTACTGCAGTCCTCGACCGCGGTCAGTTCGCCGTCGGCGTGCACAACGCCACCGATTTCCTGCGGTCCAGCAGCGGATGCCGTGCGGCCGTGGTCGCTGAGCCGATACAGCAGGGCCGCACACAGCAGCTGTGGCAGGTGGTCATCAGTGATACCGCGAGCGAGAAGGTACTCGCTCGCGGTCAACTGCGACTACAGAACGTTCCGCTTCCGGAGTGAGGCCGCTGTTCGGTCGTGTCAGCGGATGAGGTTGCCGAGATCGATCGGCACCTGTGCACCGGTGATGTACTTGGCTTCGTCCGAGCACACCCACGCGACCACCGAGGCGACGTCGTCGGCCTGAAGAATCTGGTAGGGAAGCGAATTCATGTAGATGGGTCCGAGCGTCGAGGCGTACTTCGCGATCAGCGGGTGCAGATCCGAGACGGTCATACCCGTCTCGACGCCGGCCGGATGGACGGTGTTGACCCGGATCCGATGCTCGCCCAGCTCGTTCGCCATGGTTTTCGCGAGACCCACGATGCCGTGCTTCGTCGCGGCGTAATGGCCGGTGAACGGGGTGCCTTTGATACCGGACACCGAGCTGGTGAACACGATCGAGCCGCCGTCGCCCGTCGCGAGCAGGTGCGGTACGGCGGCCTTCGCAGTGTGGAACACACCGGTCAGATTCACGTCGACGGTCTCTTTCCACTGTTCGAGGCTGATCTCCCACGACAGCCCGCCCGAGCAGATGCCTGCGTTGGCGATCACGACGTCCAGTCGCCCGAAGGTCTCGACTCCCGCTGCGAGCGCCTGCGACAACGAATCGAAGTCGCGTACATCGGCCACGGTCGCGACAATGCGTCGCCCGGTCGCCTCTACCAGGCGCACGGTCTCGTCGAGATCGTCGCGCGTTGCCCCGGCGTACGCGGTCGAGGAGAACTCACTGCACGCGTCTACGGCGATGATGTCGGCACCTTCCTGCGCGAACCTGACGGCTTCGGCGCGACCCTGACCGCGCGCTGCCCCGGTGATGAACACGACCTTGCTCTCGAATCGGTGGGATGCAGAATGGCCGGTCGAGGTCATGCGGGCTCCTTCGAGTCTGAGTACCTGTCCGGCGATTCTGTGGGCAGTCGTCGCGCTCGGGCCCGGGCATTCCCGCTGAGCGAGAGACCACGCGATTCACAGCGAACTCCCAGCGATACCGCAGCCGAGTCACTGCGCGCCGCTCCAGACTGAGGCGGTGATTGCAACAGCCCCCGGCCAGGTGCACCGGAAGGAGACTCGGTGAGGAAACAGCTCTCGAAAACCCACCAGGACACATATGAAGGACGCGGCCTGCCCAGGCCGCACGACGAGATCGTCGACCAGGGCCTGGCCTTCGACGTCGGCACTTTGTTGAGCCGACGCAAGATGCTCACGCTCTTCGGATTGGGTGCCGCGACGGTCGGCCTGGCTGCATGCGGAGGCGCAAACATCGGCACTACCGCATCCGCGACGTCGACGACGGCCGCTGCCTCGGGCCTTGCGGAAATCCCCGACGAGACAGCCGGGCCATACCCGGGCGACGGATCCAACGGTCCGGACGTGCTCGAACAGAGCGGGATCGTGCGGAACGACATCCGGTCGAGCTTCGGGGAAGCCTCCGCGACCGCCGAGGGAATCCCGATGACGCTCGAACTGTCCATCGCCGACCTGGCAGCGGGAGGAGTTCCCTTGGCCGGGGCAGCGGTGTACGTGTGGCACTGCAACCGCGAAGGCGGCTACTCCCTGTACTCGGAGGGGATCACCGAAGAGAACTACCTGCGAGGTGTGCAGATCGCGGACCGCGATGGGCGAGTGCGGTTCACCAGTGTCTTTCCCGCGGCCTATCCCGGCCGGTGGCCGCACATCCACCTCGAGGTGTATCCGGACGAGGAATCCATCACCGACTCCACCAAGGCCGTTGCCACTTCTCAGGTCGCGCTACCGCAGGATGTGAGCGAGACGGTGTACGCCACGCCTGGTTACGAGGCTTCGGTCGCCAATCTGGCGGCGATGACCCTCGAGGCCGACAACGTCTTCGGCGACGACGGCGGCGTGAGCCAACTCGGCGCGGTCACCGGCGATGTCACCAGCGGATACCACGTCGTTCTCGCTGTCGGTGTCGACACGACCACGGAACCCACGGGTGGCAACATGCCCGCTGGAATGCCTCCCGGTGGCATGCCACCGGGAGGAACCCCGCCGAGCGGTATGCCCGGCCCTCCCGCGAAATGACGAGAGATGCCGGGCGGCGTGTCCGCTCAGTTCTCGCCGAGCCCCAGCTCCTCTGCGCGGACGAACTTCGTGTACTGGGTGGCCACTCGTTGCGGCATCGTCCGCAGGGTGTCATCGTCGGGGTCGGTGTTCCCGACCGCGCGATGTCCGATGAGCTGAGCGACGTACGGACCGTAGATCATCATGCAGTCCATCAACCTGCCCTCAGCGATATCGCCGGCACGGCAGAGGGTGTCGGGAACACCCTGTGGCGCAGGTTCGTCGACCAGGTCAGGGTAGGTTTCGCGGCTCTGCTCGCGGAACGCGTCGCGCAGTTCGCGGGCGGCTTCGGGCCCGCTGGTGCGGTAGACGGTCGAATTGGCCAACGCGACACGGTCGGTGCCGGTGGCTTCGAAGATGTCGGCCGTCTCCGCGGGATGCGAATCGAAGTGCAGCCATCCGAGCGGCCCGTAGACTGCTGTGTCGGAGTTCCTGGCGTACTCGTTCTCGGTGTACCCGACCGCGCGCGCGAGGACCTTGTCGAGGTCGACCGGAAGCGACTCGATTTCGTCGGTCGGTGAGAACGGAAACTGCTCGATCCGCGGAAGCTGCTCTTCGAGGGCACGAGCCGTGGTGTCCGAGGCCCACTCGACATCATTGTTTTCCGCGGAAGTGTAGGTGTAGACCACGTGTGGTCCCCGCGCGGTGAAAGTCGACATGCTTGCGGTGTCGAGGCTCTCCCAGTAGTAGGTCGTTGCGAAGGTGTCGGGCAGTTGCGGGATCGATACCGGTGTCTGCGGTCCCGCAGCGAATCCGTCATCCTCCGGGGCGAGTGCGTTGGCGTGCAGGGCGGCAGCAGCCTGCGAGGCGCTGTCTGCGTCGGGGAACCGCCACACCGCGACACCGAGCTGACGGGAGCCATCGGGTTTACCGCTGAAACTGCCGAATCCCGTGATGACCCCGTACGATTCGGCCACCTCGGGGGCACCGCCGCCGCTGAGGACCTTGCCGATTCCGCCGACACCGACACCTGTCGACATGCCACCACCGTTGGTGAGCGTGGGGTCGATCGTGTAGGGGTGAATCACGAACTCGGCCATGCGCTGACCTTCGACTGCGGGACCGAAATCCCCGGCCGCCTGGCCTTCGGCGATGAAGTCGCGGGGTTCGATTCTGTATTCCCCCGTGTCGAGTGCTGCGATATCGAACGTTCCGGTGGTGCTGCCGTTTTCGTTTGCCTCCCCTTCGGCGAGTGCGGTGCCCTCGGAAGTGGTGCTGCAGCCGGCGAGTGCCAGAGTGACAGCGGTGGCGGCGATAAGGCTGCGTGAGGTACGCATGGTAGTCGATACTCCTTGTCCTGCAATCAGTGCAGGTGGCGTGAGGTGGGTCAGGCAGGTGCGAAACCGATTTCGGTGAGCAGAGTCATTCCCTGGTCGGCCGAGTCGGTGGAGAATTGGATGAGGAGTCCCGTCGATCGGTCTATGGCCGTGAAGTAGGTGCCGTCCCGGCCTTGATCGATGATGCGGTTGTTGTCCGGCGAGACGATCTTGGTATTTCCGTCGTTGCTGTCGCGCAGGCGTATGAAATTCGAGCGCGCGTATTGGTCGTCACGCCACGCGGTGACCGACTCGTAGTCGTTCTTCTCCATGCCGATCGCTCGACCGAGCGAGGAATCAGGATTGACCAGGCAGCGGATCTGCAAGGCCCCCTGGGTGCTGAATCCCGAGTTGTTGCATTCGGAGCTCGCGTCGATGAGCTTTCGCGGAAGTAGCGCGGTCACATCGTCGTAGGTCTCGCTGGTGTAGCTCGAGTCGGAAGTGGCCGGGGGCTTCCCGCCGTTGTCCGGTGGGGCTTCGGCGGTTGTCGCGGTGACTTCTGAGGCCAGCGCGTCGTCCTGCGTGCCGTAGTAGAAGCCTGCCGCTGCGATCGCGACGGCCACCACAGCTCCTCCGGCGAGTGCCAGTGTCTTCCGGTTGGTTCGTGTCGGCGCCGATGAACCGGCATTCGGTTTGACGAACGAGGCAGGCGGCGGGGGAGCGGACGCGGTGTTCCCGGCCGGCCTCCGTTCGAGCACCTCGGTGTCGACCATCGCGGGAGGGTCGGTGGCGCGACCACCTGCGACGAACCCGGCGGCGCCCTTCGCGACGACGGTTTTCGGGTCGTCCAGTGTGGCGATCGGTCCGAGCTCGGCCAATCTGCGGTGCACGTAGGGAATCCGGGACGAGCCACCGGTCAGGTACAGCGCCTGCAGGCCGCCGCTTCCGATGCCCGAGTCGTGCAACACTCCGCGGGCCAGCTGTACGGCGCGGGTGATCTGCGGTTCGATCAGTTGCTCGAATTCGTCCCGCGTGAGAGTCAGGGTCTTGTCCGACCCGTTGCCCCTGACCCGGATCGTCGCCGACGGAGCTTCCGAGAGGAGCTCTTTCGCCTTGCGGATCTGATCGTCGAGAGTGCGTCGGGTCTCGAGACCCTCCGGTGTGCGCAGCCACGCTGCGAGCTGCGGATCGTCCTCGGCCAGATGCTGGTCTACCCATCGGGCTATCGCACCGTCGAGACTCTTGCCTCCGAGGGCGTTGTCGCCTCCGGCACGCAGAACCTCGAAGGTCCACTCGTTCGTTGCGGTGAGGACGGCCACATCGAGGGTTCCGCCACCGAAGTCGAACACGGCGATCGTCGAGCCCTTCACGATCTTCGCGTCGTGCTGGCGTGAGTAGTAGAAGGCCGCCGCGCGCGGTTCGGAGATCAGCGAGACACTTCCACCGAGCCCCGCGATCGATGCTGCCTCGCGCAGCACCGACAATTCTCGTGACGACCACGCCTCCGGATGGGTGAGCACGACCTCGGCCGGCGGTTCGTTGTTGTGGCGTCGAAGTGCTTGCCCGTACACGGTGCGCAGTACTGCCGCGATGATCGATGAGACGGCAACTTCCCGGTCCCGAACGACGATGCCACCGGCAACGACCAGTGACTTCGGTGCGACCACGAATCCGGCGGGGTCGAGCGAGGCCTGGTTGAACGCCACGTCTCCGGTGGACATCGCATACGGGCCGACGAAAACCGAGGACGGCAGGGCATTGCCCGTGTGCGTCAGTGGGAGCGTCTCGACTCGGTCAGGTCCGATTCGGTGTGCCGCGGCGGTGTTGGACGTGCCGAAGTCGACCGCTAGGACCCAGCTCATCGGTAGTTCTCCCTCATTGTCATCGGTGCACTCGTACCTTCACTTCGACGTAGCGGATCATATGACCACGATGCCGCCAGCCTGCTCGGACGGTCTGCTCGATCGTGTTCACGTCCGCCTCGCGCGGTGCGGGCACCCTCGCGACGACACGGTGGAGGGTGGGGTCGAACGGCGTGCCCACCGGCGCGGTCACGCGTTCGACTCCCATCCCGGCGAGTCGGTCGATGATGCCGGTGCGCTCTTCGCCCTCTGCTGCCACGTCGGCCGCGGTGATCAGGTCGTCGATCCGATCGGTGATCGGAGTCGTACCTGCATCATCGGTTGTCATGACAGCTCAGGCGAGGTCGGTGTTGTACTCGGAGTTGCTGCCGGTACCGAACTCGCTGACGTCGACGTAGTCGTCGGCAGCGCCGTCACCGTCGTAGTCCACTGCGCCGGTGTGCAGGTCGATCACGGCGTCGACCTCGCCGTCGCCATCGGCATCGATCGCGGCGACATCGAGGCTGCCGTCGGCATCGGAGTCGATCGCGGATATGTCGATCAGCCCGTCACCGTTGGTGTCCATCGAGATCTGGTCGAGCACGCCGTCGCCGTCGCTGTCGCTGATGTTGGCGTCGATGCGGCCGTCACCTTCGAGGTCGACGGTGGTCAGATCCACCATGCCGTCGCCGTCGGTGTCGTAGTCGACGTACTGGGCTCCGTCCGAACCCGAGTACTCGTCGACGACCACCGGCCCGGAGCCGGACGCGCCGGCCGGTGCGGAACCGGGGTTGCCCGACGCCGCCGCACCTGTCTCGCTCGAGCTGGAAGACGCGGCGCGGTCGCTCGAGTTGGAAGCCGACGAGTTCGAACCGGTGACACCGGTGTCGAACGCGGAGGAGCGGTCGGCGGAATCAGTAGCCGAGGAGGAGGCGCCTGCGTTGGCGGAATCGGACGACGAGGCCCTGTTGCTCGAATCGGACGCAGAAGAGGACGCACCGACCGAGGCCGACGAGCCGCTGTCGCTCGCTGATCCGTACGACGAGTCGGAGCTGCTCGAGCCCGACGAGTCGTACCGCTCGTAACGCTCGTACGATTCGTAGCTCACGGAGCCCTGGTCGCTGGCCGACGACGATCCGAAGGACGAGTCGCTGTCGTACGTGGAACCGGAACCGTACGACGAATCGGCGCGGTCGCTCGCGGCGGACGCGGAGTCTGTGGAGGACGCGGTCGAGCCGAACGACGAGTCCGAGCGGGTGCTGTCGGTCGACTCTGCGGCCTGCCCGGATGCTGCGGCGCCGAAGTTGCTGTCGGAGCGGGTGCTGTCGGTGGACTCGGTGGCGGAGTCGGCCGAAGTGTTGGAGAAGAATCCGCTGGTCATGGTGTGCTCACTTTCCATCGGTACGTTCGGGCGCCGGTGACGGGGCGTTCGTGTGTGTCGGTGATATGAGGCGCCGGCGGGGCGAAAAGTTCCCGCAGAGTTCGAAATTTCCGCAGATTCGCCTGTTACCGCAGGTCAGTGCAGAGTGAGTCGCAGAAGAATGTTGTGTGTGGCGCCGTTGCCGGGTTCGGTTCGGTCACGGAGCCCGATCGGTTCGGTCCTTATCGAGTCCGGGCTGCGCTCCTACGGTGGAGGCGGAAGGTTGGGCGCGGACGTCCTCATGTGATGTCGCGTCACCACACCGTCAGCACGGGAAGGAACCTGCGCACTGTGACCACCGAGGCATTCATCTATGAAGCCATCCGAACCCCCCGCGGCCGCGGTAAGAAGAACGGCTCGCTGCACTCCGTCAAGCCGATCTCCCTGGTTACCGGCCTGATCGACGAATTGCGGGTCCGCTTCCCCGATCTCGACGAGGACCGCATCTCCGACCTGATTCTCGGCATCGTCGGACCGGTGGGCGACCAGGGCGCGGACATGGCCCGCGCCGCCGCCACCGCGGCCGGACTGCCCGACACTGTCGGCGGCGTCCAGATCAACCGCTTCTGCGCGTCCGGCCTCGAAGCCGTGAACACCGCGGCACAGAAGGTGCGTTCCGGCTGGGACGAGCTCGTCATCGCCGGTGGCGTCGAGTCCATGTCGCGCGTGCCGATGGGCTCCGACGGCGGCCCGTGGGGCCTGGATCCGGCCACCAACTACGACACCTACTTCGTGCCCCAGGGCGTCGGCGCCGACCTGATCGCAACGATCGAGGGTTTCTCCCGCGAGGACGTCGACGCCTACGCACTGCGTTCGCAGCAGCTCGCCGCTGCCGCGTGGTCGGGTGGCTACTTCGCGAAGTCCGTCGTCCCGGTCAAGGACCAGAACGGCCTGACGATTCTCGATCAGGACGAGCACATGCGTCCCGACACGACCCTCGCGGGTCTGGCCGGCCTGAAGCCGTCGTTCGCCACGGTCGGTGAGGTCGGTGGCTTCGACGCCGTCGCTCTGCAGAAGTTCCATTTCGTCGAGAAGATCAACCATGTCCACCACGGTGGCAACAGCTCGGGCATCGTGGACGGTGCCGCGCTGGTGCTCGTCGGCTCCGAGCAGGCGGGCAAGGATCTGAACCTGACCCCGCGTGCCCGCGTCGTCGCGACCGCCACATCGGGTGCCGACTCGACGATCATGCTCACCGGCCCGACACCGGCTACGAAGAAGGTTCTCGCCACCGCAGGCCTGACCGTCGACGATATCGACCTGTTCGAGATCAACGAGGCATTCGCCTCCGTCGTCCTGAAGTTCCAGAAGGACCTGAACATCCCGGACGAGAAGCTCAACGTCAACGGCGGCGCCATCGCCATGGGTCACCCGCTCGGCGCGACCGGTGCCATGATCCTCGGCACCATGGTCGACGAGCTCGAGCGCCGCGGCCTGCGTCGTGCCCTGCTCACCCTCTGCGTCGGTGGCGGCATGGGCGTGGCCACCATCATCGAGCGCGTCTGATACCGGAAGGATCCGAAATACAGTGACCGACAACATGATTTCCTGGGATCAGGACGCCGACGGCATCGTCGTTCTCACGCTCGACGACCCCAACCAGGGCGCGAACACGATGAACGCGCTCTACAAGGCCTCGATGAAGGCGACCGTCGATCGTCTCGTCGCAGAGAAGGACTCCCTGAGCGGCGTCGTCATCACCTCCGCGAAGAAGACCTTCTTCGCCGGCGGGGACCTGCGCAACATCATCGAGATCGGGCCCGACGACGCGCAGGCCGCGTTCGACGAGGTTCAGGACATCAAGTCCGACCTGCGTCGCCTCGAGACCCTCGGCAAGCCCGTCGTCGCCGCCATCAACGGTGCGGCGCTGGGCGGTGGCCTCGAGATCGCGCTCGCGACCCACCACCGAATTGCTGCCGACGTCAAGGGGATCCAGATCGGCCTGCCCGAGGCCAGTCTCGGGCTGTTGCCCGGTGGCGGCGGCATCACCCGCACCGTCCGCCTGCTCGGCCTGCAGACCGCGCTGCTCTCGCTTCTGCTGCAGGGCAACAAGTACAACGCGGTCAAGGCCAAGGAACTCGGTCTCGTGCACGAGGTCGTCGGCAGCATCGACGAGCTCGTTCCCGCCGCGAAGGCGTGGATCAAGGCCAACCCCGAGGGGGGTGTGCAGCCGTGGGATGTCAAGGGCTACAAGATCCCTGGCGGTACCCCGTCGTCACCCGCGTTCGCCGCGAACCTCCCGGCCTTCCCCGCGAACCTGCGCAAGCAGCTCAAGGGCGCCCCGATGCCTGCTCCGCGCGCGATCATGTCCGCAGCTGTCGAAGGCGCTCAGGTCGATTTCGACAACGCGTCGACGATCGAGTCCCGGTATTTCACCGAGCTCGCCACCGGCCAGGTCGCGAAGAACATGATTCAGGCGTTCTTCTTCGATATGCAGTCCATCGGTTCGGGTGCGTCGCGTCCGAAGGATGTGCCGAAGCGTGAGATCAAGAAGGTCGGCGTTCTCGGTGCGGGCATGATGGGCGCGGGCATCGCCTACGTGTCGGCTAAGGCCGGTTTCGATGTGGTACTCAAGGACGTCACCGTCGAGGCCGCAGAGCGCGGCAAGGACTACTCGGTCAAGATCGAGGAGAAGGCGCTCTCGCGTGGCAAGACCACCGAGGAGAAGTCGAAGGCTCTGCTCGGCCGGATCCACCCGACCGCCGACGCCGCAGACCTGAAGGGCGTCGACTTCGTCATCGAGGCCGTCTTCGAGAACACCGAGCTCAAGCACAAGGTGTTCCAGGAGATCGAGGACATCGTCGATCCCGATGCTCTGCTCGGCTCCAACACGTCGACGCTGCCGATCACGGGTCTCGCGACGGGCGTCAAGCGTCCCGAGGACTTCATCGGTATCCACTTCTTCTCGCCGGTCGACAAGATGCCGCTGGTCGAGATCATCAAGGGTGAGAAGACCTCCGACGAGGCGCTCGCCCGCGTGTTCGATTACACGCTCGCGATCCGCAAGACCCCGATCGTGGTCAACGACAGCCGCGGCTTCTTCACCTCGCGCGTGATCGGCACGTTCGTGAACGAGGCCATCGCGATGCTCGGTGAGGGCATCGAACCCGCGACGATCGAGCAGGCCGGTTCGCAGGCGGGGTATCCGGCTCCGCCGCTGCAGCTGACCGACGAGCTGAACATGAAGCTCATGCAGAAGATCGCGAAGGAGACCGCGGAGGCTGCGGCGCAGGGCGACACGAAGCTCGGCACCACTCGCCACCCCGCGATCGACGTCGTCGACTTCATGGTCGAGGCAGGTCGTCCGGGTCGTCTCGAGAAGGCGGGCTTCTACGAGTACGACGAGAACGGCAAGCGTCTCGGCATCTGGCAGGGCGTGCGCGATCACTACAAGACCGTGGCGACGCTTGACGTGCCGCTGCAGGATCTGATCGACCGCATGCTGTTCGCCGAGGCCATCGAGACCCAGAAGTGCTTCGACGAGGGCGTGCTCACCACGACCGCCGACGCCAACATCGGCTCGATCCTCGGTATCGGTTTCCCGGCCTGGACCGGTGGTGTCGCGCAGTACATCGTCGGATACCCGGGTGGTAAGGAAGGCTTCGTGAAGCGGGCCGAGGAACTCGCCGCCAAGTACGGCGAGCGTTTCACTCCGCCTGCGAGCCTGCGTAGCTGACCCAGCCACAACCGGAACGGGCAGATGCACCCTGTGCTGAAAGGGTGTATCTGCCCGTTCGGGTTGTATCCGTGTGTGCGCGCCTACGCCACCCACCACGGGCGCAGCGGGACCTGAGGTGCCTGATCCTCACCCAGCTTCACACCGAGAATCTGGTGGAGCTGGACACCGTTGCTCTCGAAGCCCACGCGCGAGCCCGCCATGTACAGACCCCACAGCCGCGCGGTGGCCTCGTCGACCTCGGAAAGTGCTGAATCCCAGTGCTTCTCGAGGTTCTCGCACCATGCTTTCAGGGTCAGCGCGTAATGCTGCCGCAGGTTCTCCTCGTGCATCACCTCGAAGCCGACGTTCTGGGCTTCCGAGATGAGCCGGCCCGACCCGGTGAGCTCCCCGTCGGGGAATACGTAGCGGTCGATGAAGCCGCCCGCCTTCATCCGCCCACGGTTGTGAGGGCGAGTGATGCTGTGGTTGAGCAGTAGACCGCCGACGCGGAGTTTGTCGTGCAGGAACCGGAAGTACGACGGGTAGTTCGCGGCACCGATGTGCTCGGTCAGGCCGATCGACGAGATCGCATCGAACCCGGTTTCCGACACGTCGCGATAGTCGGAGTGTCGCACCTCGGCGAGGTCGCCGAGACCTTCCTCGGCGATGGCCTTCTGCGCCCACTGGGCCTGTTCCTTCGACAGGGTCGCGCCGATGGCCTTCACACCTCGGCGAGCTGCGTAGCGCACCATGCCGCCCCAGCCGCAGCCGATATCGAGCAGGCGATCCCCGGGCTTCAGTCGTAGCTTCTCGAAGACGAGGCGGTATTTGTTCTCCTGGGCGTCCTCGAGACTTTGGTTCTCCGACTCGAACACCGCGCACGTGTACGTCATGGAGGGGCCGAGCACGTATTCGTAGAACGTGTTCGACACGTCGTAATGGTGATGAATCACTTCGGCGTCGCGTGCCTTCGAATGGCGAAGGCCCTCGGCGACGCGGCGCCAGCGGGGGAGATGTTCCTGCGGTGGAGGAGCGATCGGCTTGATCAGGTCGGGTCCGAGTGACCGCACGATCTGCGCGAGGGTCCGCGCAGGCGGGCGCTCGAAGTGCACACCGCCGAGTGCCTTGAGCAGGGGATACGGGTCGGCTGGGTGTACACCCTCCGCCTCGAGCGTGCCGGAAATGTATGCGCGGGCCATGCCCAGGTCGCCCGGAGCGGTGACGATATAGGTAGCGCCTTCGGGGGCGGTCAGGTTGAGGCCGAACGGAGCGTCTGCGGGCCCGGTCGTGGAACCGTCGTATGCGGTGAACCGCAGAGGCATCTCACCGCCCGTTGCGATCTCGACGATCTGGGCAAGATTGAGCTTGTCCGTTTTATGCCCGGATGCCTCCGATTTGAATGTGGTCAATGTCGTTGCACCGCCTTCGCGAACAGGCCCGTCAAGCGGGACCCTGGATCGTATCTATCCTTGAGCGCGGGGTATTCCCCCTCGCCGTAGTAGAGCTTCTCGAATTCGTCACGGCTGTAGAAAGAATCGGAATACAGCGACTTGTGACCGTCGAGTGCTGCCACCTTACGCTCGATGCGGCGGTTCGCGGCGCCTTCGGCCTCGCCGCGGACCACGGGCACCGACGACCAGAAGCCGATGTTGACGTAGGTGCGTTTCGGCTCTAGCGGGTACAGCGGCCATGGCCGGCGAGGGTTGTACGAGGCGGATCGATCGCGGAGACGCAAGGGGCACAGCCAGATCGGTTCGATGGGAATCTCATCGAGGAACCACTGCATGAACTCCTGGGTTCGTTCGATGGGAACCTCGATGTCCTGGACGACGCGTTCTCTCGGCGGGTTGCCCTTGCGGGCCTCGATGCGGTCCGCGATCGAGTACTTGTGATCGAGCGCGATGAGCTTCCAGTAGAAGCTGCTGCGTAGCAGCTTCTTCGGCCACAGCTTCCGGATGCGAGGATTCTGGGCTCCGAAGGCGCGCGAGCACCAGAACCAGTCGGTGTCCCACCGCCACAGGTAGTCGCGGATGGTGAGGCGGTCGGTCTTGGGATGGTTGACGGACTCGTGCCGGATCGACTGGTAGAAGATGTTCATCTCGGTGTAGTTGGATACCGGACCGGCTTCGGAGGTCTGCACGCCGAGGGTGAGGTAGCTTTCGTCGGCGGAGAAGACCACACCGTCGACGTAGTCCACGGCAATTCCGGCGTACACGCGGTCGGCCGTGATCCGGTCGAGCGTCGACTGCAGGTCGGCAAGTGAGGTGAAACGCAGGTGACGCAACGCGACGAACGGCTTCACCGGTTCGAGTTCGATGCGAAGTCGCGTGGCATACCCCAGCGACCCGTAGGAGTTCGGGAAACCGCGGAACAGGTCGGCGTGTTCACCGTCCGGTGTGGCGGTGATGATCTCGCCACCCCCGGTGAGGATGTCCATCTCGAGGACCGATTCGTGCGGTAGCCCGTTGCGGAACGAGGTGGATTCGATGCCGAGCCCGGTGACTGCTCCGCCGAGAGTGATCGTCTTGAGCTGGGGCACGACCAGCGGCGCGAGTCCGTACGGAAGTGTCGCGTCGACGAGATCTTGGTACGTGCACATGCCGGCGACATCGGCCGTGCGTGCCTGCGGGTCGACGGAGATGACACCGCCGAGCCCCGATACGTCGAGACCCGGTGAGTTGACCTTCGTGCGTGCGCGGAACAGGTTCGAGGTCTTCTTCGCGAGACGTACCGGCGCATCCGCGGGGATGGTGCGATACGAGCGCAACAGACGGTGCACACCTTCGCGGTGGACCGAGTCGCCGTACGGTCCGACACTTCGTGACGTTCTCAGCATTCGACTCCCCTGCAGCAGCGCATCAGTGGTGGAACCCACAATAGACCTGCCGGGAACCTACGTCGCGGTACTGACAGGCAGGATGTAGGGCGTCGGCGAGCCGCACGGGCTCGAAACGAATCCACAGTCACAGAGGAGTTCACCGTGGCACAGGTCAGTGCAAGCAGCTCGATCCAACTGGCAGCCGCACCCGAGAAGGTGCTCGCGGCGCTTGCGGATTACGAGACTGTGCGTCCGCGCATTCTCTCCGATCACTACCGCGACTATCGTGTGGTCTCCGGTGGGCAGGGAGACGGCACGATCGTGCACTGGCTGCTCCAGGCCACCGAGAAGCGGGTGCGCGACGTACAGGCGAAGGTGACGACCTCCGGTAGCACGATCACCGAGACCGACGCGAACTCGTCGCTCGTCACGACCTGGAGCGTGGTTCCCAACGGCACCGGCTCGACGGTCGTGACGCTCACCCAGTGGAACGGCGCGGGTGGCATCGGCGGATTCTTCGAGAAGACGTTTGCTCCGATCGGTCTGCGCAAGATCCAGAAGCAGGTTCTCGAGAATCTGAAGAACACCGTCGACTGACCTTCGGGTGAGTGTCGGCCAGGTGGGCATGCGACTAACCTGGCTGACGAAACACCAGGTAGACGATCTCCATAGACAGAAACCTCCGTAGTCGGATGCTGGGTGACCGATGCCACCGGCTCGACAACGCAGGACCCGAACAGGAAGGACGTGTCCGTGCAACCCGGTGGTATGCCTGACATGCAGCAACTTCTCGCCCAAGCCCAGCAGATGCAGCAGCAGCTCATGGCTGCGCAGAACGAGATGGCGCAGGCCCACGTCACCGGCCAGGCCGGTGGCGGTCTCGTCACCGCAACGGTGAAGGGCACCGGCGAGGTCATCGCTGTGCAGATCGATCCGAAGGTTGTCGACCCGGACGACGTCGAGACTCTGCAGGACCTCGTTGTCGCTGCGGTTGCCGATGCGTCGGCCAAGGCCCAGGAGATCGCTGCCGAGAAGCTCGGTCCGCTCGCGGGCGGACTCGGTGGCGGCATCCCCGGCCTGCCCGGTTTCTAGAGGCACGCGTGTACGAAGGGCCGGTTCAGGACCTCATCGACGAGCTCGGCAAGCTTCCGGGCATCGGACCCAAGAGCGCGCAACGGATCGCGTTCCACCTGCTGTCGGTCGAGCCGCCGGAGATCGACCGGCTGCAGGCCGCGTTGCAGAAGGTCCGTGACGGCGTGCAATTCTGCGAGGTGTGCGGCACGGTGTCGGACCGGGAGCGGTGCCGAATCTGTGCAGATCCGCGGCGCGACCGAACGCAGATCTGTGTCGTCGAGGAACCCAAGGATGTGCAGGCGATCGAGCGGACCCGTGAATTCCGTGGCCGTTACCACGTACTCGGTGGGGCGCTCGATCCACTGAACGGTGTCGGTCCGGATCAACTCAACATCCGTGCGCTGCTCACCAGGATCGGCAACCAGGAAGACGGGGTCGATGTCTCCGAGGTGATCATTGCGACCGACCCGAACACCGAGGGTGAGGCGACGGCGACGTACTTGGTGCGGATGCTGCGGGACTTCCCGGGGCTCGTCGTCACTCGGCTGGCATCGGGACTCCCGATGGGTGGCGACCTCGAGTTCGCCGACGAGCTCACACTGGGTCGTGCAATGTCCGGAAGGCGGACGATGTGACGGATCGCCGGATGCCAGTGGCCACGGGTACACCCGAGAAGAGGCGACGGACGTCGGAGGAAACTCGGAGGCTGATCCTGGATGCCGCAGGTCTCGCGTTTGCGACGCGCCCGTATCGCGAGATCACCCTCAAGGACATCGCCGACGACGCCGGGGTCAGTGCCCCGCTGATCATCAAGTACTTCGGGTCCAAGGAGCAGTTGTACGACGAGCTGGTGGATTTCAAGGCTGCGGCCCACCTGCTGTACGACGGCCCGTTCGAGCGCCTGGGCGAGCGGATGGTCGAGATCTTCGCGCGGCAGTCTGCCCGGCACAAACCGTTGTCGATGGCGTTGCTGTTCATGAGTGGATCCAGCGAGGAGAGCAACCGCAAGCTTCGTGAGAACTACTCGTCCCAGATGATCGACGAGTTGGTGGCCTTGATGAAGGGGCCGGATGCACGGATGCGGGCGGAGCTCGTGTTCTCGATGCTTCTCGGGGTCGCGTTCATGCGCCGCCGGATGATGCAGGAGAAGGCGGCAGGGTCGGTCGACGAGGTGGTTGCCCTGTATGCGCCGCTCGTGCAGTCGCTGCTCGACGGCGACGGGCACTGAGACAATCCCCACTCCGGTTGTAGGTAAATGGCTGTTCACCTAAGGTGGTGAACAGCCATTTACCATCGCCGGAGGGAGTCGCGTGACAGTGTCGTTCCCTCTACGGCTGCATGCTCCGGGTTCGGGGCGCAGTGCGCCGGTGCAGAAGCGCACCGCGACCCGCTCCGACCGGTCGAATCTGTCGAAGTACGTTTTCCCCGTCCTCGCGGTGGGCGCGATCTTCCAGGCGATCATGCAGACGGTCATCGTGCCGTTGCTTCCGAGTCTGCCCGGTTTCACCGGAGCCGGACCCACCGCAGTGTCGTGGCTGGTCACAAGCACGCTGCTCGTCGGTGCGGTGATGACACCCATCTTCGGACGTCTCGCCGACATGATCGGCAAGAAGCAGATGCTCCTCATCGCGTTCGGGCTGATGACCGTCGGGTCGCTGATCTGTGCCGTGACGTCGAACATCGGACTGCTCATCTTCGCGCGCGGGCTCCAGGGGGCAGGTGCCGCTGTTCTTCCGATCGGCATGGCGATCCTGCGCGAGGTGATGCCGCGCGACCGCGTCGATCGCTCGATCGCGGTCCTCAGTTCCACCCTCGGCATCGGTACGGCCGTGGGAATCCCGTTCGCCGCAGCGATCGTTCAGTTCGCCAATTGGCACCTGTTGTTCTGGGTGACCACGGCGATCGGTGCGGGAGTCGCGGTCGCGGCCGCGTATGTCGTCCCCCGGTCGAGTACGCGCACCGGCGGTCGCTTCGATGTCGTGGGGGCCGTGGGGCTCTCGAGCGCGTTGATCTGCCTACTGGTGCCCATCACTCAGGGAAGCACGTGGGGGTGGACCAGCACCGCTGTCCTGACCATGTTCGCGTGCGCCGTCCTGTTGTTCGCGGTGTGGGGATTTCAGCAGTTGCGCAATCGCAACCCGCTCGTCGACCTGCGAGTGTCGGCGCGCCGTTCGGTTCTGGCGCCGCATCTGTCAGCGCTGCTCGTGGGCTTCGCCTTCTACGGAAACACCCTCATCACGACCCAACTGCTCCAGGCTTCGCCCGATCACGGTGCAGGGTACGGTCTGACGATTCTGCAGGCGGCAGTGTGCCAATTGCCGGCCAGCTTCGCGATGATGGTTTTCGCGCTCGTGGCCGCACGCGTCTCGGACCGGTTCGGGCCGAAATCGGCGATCATGGTGGGCGCAACCTTCCTCATCGTCGGCTACTCCATCCACGCGGTCCCGGACAAGCCGTTGTGGATGGTTGTGGCAGCCATCTTCATCGCTGCAATCGGGACGACGTTCGTGTACTGCACGCTGCCGATTCTCCTTCTCGGCGCTGTGCCGCTGTCTCAGAATGCGGCTGCGAACGGTGTCAACGTGTTGCTCAGGACCGTCGGGAGCACGATGTGCAGCGCAGTGGTCGCGTCAGTGCTCGCCGCGCACATGATCGCAGGCGGAATCGCGTCGAGCGGGTTCGTCGCCGTGTATCTGGTCTGCGGTGCGTGCGCCATCGTCGTATTCGTATCGGCGTTCGCGCTTCCGTCCCGCGGATCGAGGACGCCCAGTCCCGCAGACGTATGAGTCTGCGACACCGGGCGTCCGGTTCGGTGTTGCGGTGACAGCGTCAGACGCCGAGATCCCGCGGTCGGTAGCCCAGCGGGTAGCCGGGATACGTGCGATTGGTGGCATTGCTTGCCGATACGGACACTCTCCGCTTGGGGAGCCTGCGCACGAGCGCGGATCGCATCCGCAGTGCACCTTCCGAGACGGAACGCATGCGCGGTGAGCCCTTGGGGAATCCGAACGCGTGGGCCATACGGTCGTCGATCAGGGAATACACGACCTTCTCGACACCCGGACCGAGCACCTTCGGGTACCACGATTTGAACAGCTCGAGGGTGTAGGTGCCGATGGCGTGGTTGTCGTCGCTGTAATCGAACATCGTCTGTTCGTATTCGAGCTTGAACCGGTGGAACTCCTGGAACGACTCCGGGATGTCCTTGATACCCATCCGGATGCCGACCTGCCGGTAGAAGTAGAACGACGCGAGCCGCTCCTTCGGATGCAGGCGGCGCCAACCGTACTGGTCGATCCAGTCGAGCGGGTCGTACGCGAAGGTCGACAGCACGTACAGCATGTCGTCGTTGTCGATCGAGTACTTGCCGTGCATGCGGTTGATGTTGCGCAGTGATTCACGTCCGCGTTCGGCGTCGTATCCGTGCTCGATGAGTTCGGCCATCAACAGGGACGTGTCGTCGTAACGCTTCTGCGGCCGATGCTCGAACTCTCCGGTCCGGGCGAGCAGCTCGGAGATGGTCGGCACACAATACGTCCGGAACAGTGCGAACTCGAGCGACCGCTGGTAGTCCCACGGAAACTCGTAACCCGCGGTGATCCGCAGGATGTCCTGATGATGGGTGACCGGGTCGAGACCTTCGATCACCTTCAACCAGCCGTGTCGTCCGGCCTTCGGATGCGGGTCGCGATTCGGACCGGGAAACGTACCGGCCTTCTCGATCCGTGCTTCGGGTGACGCGACGACGGCAGGTTTGCGCGATCGTTTCGCGCGCGATCCCGTGGCTGTCATCTGCTCCTACCTTCCGTGCATGAACTTCAGCATCCTCGCGGCCAGATTCAGATCGCGTTCGGGTCGTTCGAGGCTCATCAGCTTCAGCGGCGAACTGAACTTCTCGACCGTCACCGACTTGGGCCGGCTGAACTCCCGGAGCCCGTCGGCGCCGTGGATACGTCCGAAGCCGGACTCGCCGATACCGCCGAACGGCAGTGACGGGATGCCTGCGAAGCCGAGTACCGAATTGACCGAAACCATGCCGTTGCGGAGGCGTCCGGCCAGCTCACGACCTTTGGCCTTGTTGCCGATGAAGATCGATGCGCCGAGCCCGTACGACGTGCCGTTGGCACGGTCGACTGCCTCGTCGAGGTCGCGTACCTTGTTGACGACGACGGTGGGGCCGAAGGTTTCCTCGCACACTGCGCGCGAGGTCTCGGGCACGTCGGTGAGGATCACGGGTTCGATGATGCGTTCGCCCACCGACTCGGCGCCGCCGACCACCGCGGTGCCGCCGCTTGCAAGAGCATCTTCGATATGACTGCGCACGATGTCGATCTGGCGGGGCAGAGTCATCGGGCCGTAGGTCGACTCGTTGCTTCCACCCGGCTCGGCGCGCTTCACTATGGCCGTCAGCTTGTCGAGGAACTCCTGGTAAGCGGACTCGACAACGTAGATGCGCTCGACGCCCGCGCATGTCTGTCCGGCATTGCCGAAAGCACCGAATGCGGCGAAATCCACCGCCTTGTCGATGTCGGCATCTGCCGCGACGATCATCGCGTCCTTGCCGCCGCATTCGGCCACGAGCGGGGTGAGCGACTCGGCGCACACGGCCATGACCTTGCGGGCTGTCGGTCCGGAGCCGGTGAACGCGACCTTGTCGACACCCGCGCGGGTGAGCGCAGCTCCGGTCTCACCGAGTCCGGTGACGACTTGGAACACCGGCTGGGTCGGGGCGATGGAGTTCCACTTCTCTTCGAGCCACTTGCCGACGCCCGGCGTCAGCTCGCTCGGCTTGAACACGATGGCGTTGCCTGCGGCGAGAGCGTACGAAATCGACCCCATCGGGGTGTAGACCGGATAGTTCCACGGCCCGATGACTCCGACGACGCCGAGTGCCTTGTACTCGAGGGTTGCGGACTGGTTGAAGCTTGCGACCCCCGAAGGCACCTTCCTGGCTTTGAGAACCTTCTTCGCGTTCTTCGCGGCCCAGTCGAGGTGTTCGATCGCGAGCATCACCTCGAGGAATGCGTCCCCGTACGGCTTGCCGGTCTCACGCGAGACCAACCTCGCCAGGGAGGCGGCGTCCTGTGCGACGGCTTTCTTGAATTCGAGGAGCCACTCGCGACGTCCGCGGAATCCTTGCGCGTCCCACCATCGTGCGGCGATCCGGGCGCGGTCGACGGCCTCGGCCACCGCTGCGGCATCGGCGATCGGATACTCGGCGATCACTTCACCCGAGCGGGGGTCGAGGCTGGCGAACGTGTCGGTCGTCGGTTCGGTGGTCGGGCCCGTCGTGCTGCTCTTCTGTGTCATCCCTCGACGCTTTCTGACGGATCACATCACATATATTTGATGTGATTAGCTGTAGTGGAGCTCACACTATGCGCCTCGTACCGAACGGACAAGCCCGCTCCGCTCGCTTCGGGCCGTCAGGAGAAACATATGGCCTCGCCGACCCGCGCAACCGATGCCGTTGCTGCCACTGGGGATACATCGAGTACGGATCCGACGCGTATGCGGAGACGCCCGCAGCTCTCCGACGAGGTGGCCTCCCACCTGCGCAGCGCGATCATGTCGGGTTCCTTCCGCTCGGGCGAATTCATCCGATTGGACGAGACCGCAGCAGAACTCGGAGTCAGCGTCACGCCGGTCAGGGAGGCGTTGCTCACACTGCGAGGTGAGGGCATGGTCGAGTCCGCACCGAATCGGGGATACCGCGTGTCGCCGATGAGTGGCTCCGACATCGACGACATCTTCTGGCTGCAAGGGCAACTCGCGGTCGAGCTCGCCCTGCGGGCTGCGGATCGCGCCGCTGCAGGCGATCTCGAGCGATTGGGAGATCTCAACGAGCGCCTGCGTGTGTGCGTGAGTGCGTCGAATGCCTCGGCGGGTTCGGAGGCATCGAGCGACGTCGAGCGAATTGCCGATGCCGAGTGGTGCTTCCACCGCGAGGTGAATCGAATCGCGAACAGTCCGAAGCTTGCATGGTTTCTCGATACTGCCGCCCGTGCGCTGCCGTATCGATTGTTCGCCCGGGACCCGCAGTGGGGAGTGGTGGCCGTGCGGTCGCACGAGCGGCTCATCGCTGCGATGCGTGCGGGGGAGCACAACGAGGTCATCACGCAGACCCTGGTCCAGTTCGACGACGCTGCAGCCCGGCTTCTGGCCCACCGGAGGCGGCTCGCCGAGAGTGCGGGCGGCAATTAGGGAACAAGGCCCCTTGCCTATCTGAGCACGGGCGTGCACAATTTGGATGACACTGCAGCATCCGTACTTTCGCCGAGGAGGCGACCCATGGCATCAACAGTGGAAGTAAACGAGCCCGACAGCGCAGTTGACGGCCTCGCCGATCACGCCACCGTCGATCGTGCTCCGGTCGAGCGTGGCTCGGTCGATCTCGCGGATTTCGTCGGCGAATCGATGCTTCTCCTCGGTGCCGGATCAACGGTGCTGCTGCAACTCGCCGACCGTGGTACCGGACACGGCGTGGCCGATCACAGCACCACTCTCCAGCGTCCGCTCGACCGGTTGCGCACCACGATGACATACGTATACGCGGTTACTCTCGGTACGCAGGAAGAGCGTAGGCAGATCGTCCGGATGGTCAACAAAGCTCACGTACCGGTGCGATCCGAGACCTACAATGCGTTCGATCCGGAACTCCAATTGTGGGTTGCAGCAACGCTCTACCGCAACGGCGTCCAGATGTACGAGCGTATGTTCCACAAACTCTCCGACGCAGACCTCGAGTGGATCTACCAGCAATCCGCGGTCTACGGCACGGCGCTGCAGGTCAAAGAAGACATGTGGCCGGCCACACGCGCGGAGTTCGACGCATACTGGGACAACATGATCGCGACGATGGACGTCGATGAGAAGGTGCGGTCCTTCACCCGCGGTCTGCTCGGGGGCGGCGACTCCCCGCTTCCCGTGAAGCTGCTCATGCCGTTACAGCGCTTCATGACCATCGGCCTTCTGCCCCAGCGCATGCGCGACGAATTCTCCCTGCCGTGGAGCCCTCGCGACCAGCGCCGGTTCGATCTGTTCTGGAAGGTCGTGCCCCCGGTGTACAGAAGGGTGCCGCGGCCGATCCGGCAACTGTCCGCCACGTACTACCTGCGCGATATGCGGCGCCGCTTCGCCTCGGGTCGTCGCATCGTCTGACGCCCCAGCACGACGGATGTCGTCCTCGGCCGATTCATCGAACCGAGGACGACATCCGGATACGGGCGGTGGGTCAGAGCGCGACGTCGCGTTCGAGCCCGAACCAATAGTGTTCGCCGCCGTCGAAGACGAGTCCACCCTTGCCGTTCATCACGCCGATGACGGTGTCGTTGTCCACCTTCTTGAAATGGTCGAACACCGGCATCCCGTCGTAGACCATCGTCGCGGTCACCTCGCCGCGGAACACGACGTCCCACAGGCTCGCTTCGCCGCGACCGGTCTTCTTGTCGGAGAACAACTCTCCGTCTTCGTCCCGGCATACGAGCGGCTGGACCTCGGAGACCGAGACGAAGGACTTCCCGTACCAGCGGGCACCGCCGAGCATGTGGTGGGTGCGGTGACCGGTGTCGAAACTGAATCCTCTCCACCGGTATCCGACCAGGTCGTCGATCCGTGCGGGCTCCAGGCGCTCCCAGAGAGCGTCGAGCTCACGGGGGTCGATTCGGTCGGTGCGGGCACGTAGTGCTGCGAGTTCCGAGGCGACATCCATGTCGGTTCCTGTCAGTCGAAGGTGAGTACGGCCTTGACGACCTCACCTGCAGTCACTGCGGCGAAGGCGTCGTCGAGCTTGTCGAAGGGGAATGTGCTGGTGATTTTCTCGACGGGGAAGCGGCCGTCGCGCCAGAATGCTGCGAGTTCGGGAAGGAAGACGTGTGGGTCGGCGTCGCCCTCGATGACCCCGGTCAGTGTGCGGCCGCTCAGTAGATGCGTCTGATCGATCGTGATTGGGTTCCGTCCTCCGCGTAGGCCGAGGGTCGCGCACACTCCCGGGCTCGCGAGTGACGACATCGCCTGGCGGATGACTGCTTCGGACCCCACCGATTCCACCGCGTAGTCGACGCCTCCGTCGGTGCTGCGGCGGATGTGGCGGCCGATGTCGTCGACCTCGTCGGGAGACAAGACCGCAGTGGCGCCCAGCTCGAGTGCCGGCGAATGCCGACGGGGGTTCGGGTCGATGCCGATGATGGTGTCGCAGCGAGCGATCTTCGCGGCCATGACCGCCGCCATTCCTACCGCACCGAGACCGAATACTGCTATCGATGAACCTGATTCGGGCTGCAGGACGCGAAGGACGGTGCCGGCTCCTGTGGCGAGTCCGCACCCGAGTGGGCCTGCGAGTTCGACGGGCACACCGGGAGGGAGACGGACGACGTTACGATCGGTCGCGACCACGAGCGACGAGAACGACGACTGACCGAACCAGTTGCCGTGAACCGGTTTGCCCGAGCCGTCGTGAAATACGGACGTGCCGTCGGGTCGGGTACCCGAGTAGTTCAGCGGAGCAAACCGCGCGCAGTAGGCGGGACGGCCACGGCGGCAGTTGCGGCAGCTCCGGCAGGAATCGAAGCCGATGACCACTGAATCGCCCACGCGCAGGCCGACGACGTTGGCACCGACCTCGACGACCACCCCCGAACCCTCATGGCCCAGTACCGCAGGAAGGGGGATCGGCACTCCGCCGGACGCTGCGGTGAGGTCGGTGTGACAGATTCCCACGCCGCGGATCCTCACGAGGAGTTCGTCGGCCCGGAGCTCGGGGACCACAACGGATTCGATCTGCATGGGAGCGCTGTGTTCGCGTAACACGGCAGCCCGCGCGATACGGCTCATGGGCGCAGCACCTCACCGGACTCGCTGCGGTTGCCCACGAGCACCGCCAGCATCAGCTGCTGCACTCGTCTCCGATTGGATTCCGTACTCCGGAAGCGCATCACCTGTCCGACGTCGAGGGACAGGATGAGCGCAGCGTGGACGAGGAAGCGGCATTCGACGGCCGAGAGATCGGTGCGTAACTCGGCGACGATGCGCGCCCACTCCTCGATGTTCAAGCGCTGGATATTGCGGAGGTCGCTGCGGTGGGCCTTCGGGAGGTTGCCGATCTCGGCGAAATAGACCGACATCAGCTCACTGTGATCGAACGCCAGCCGAACGAACACGTCCACCAGATGCTCGAGTGCCTGGTCGGAGGTCGACGATTCGGTCAGTGCCGACTCGACGGACATCGCAACGCGGTCGCCCGCACGGTGGAACGCCGTGGCGAGCAGATCGGCCTTACTCGGGAAGTGCCGGTACACACCGGAAGCGTTGATTCCGGCTGCGGCACCGATCTCCTCGATGCTCACATCGTGATAGCCGTGTGCGTCGAACAGCAGAACTGCCTCGTGCAGCAGCACTTCGCGCTTGTTGGACGTAGCGAGACCGGACTTGGTCGGCGGCTCGCCGGAATCGGGATCGGCGGGAGCGAGAGGTGTCGCCAGAATCGAGTGGCACGCGTCGAGCAGGAGTTGCTGGAGCCGACGGTTCGACAGCGGTGCGCGATGGGTGGTGATCGAGCCGATCGTGCTCAACAGTGCAGTGCTGAGCACCACGTAGTCGGAGGCGGTGAGGTCGGGACGAAGCTGCGCCGTGAGTTGGGCGAGGCGTCGATTGATCGCGACCATCTTGCCGCGAACTTGTAGACGGTCGTCCTTGGACAGGTAACGACGTTCCCACCGGTAGAGCCCGCCGGTTCGACGGTTGGTGATGGTGGTGCGGATCGTCGCAGTGAGCAGACGGTCGAGGGTGTCGCTCGGATCGGTGTCGTCGCCGGAGTCGAACTCGTCGACGGCAGCTCCGAGAGAGTCGGCCAGCTCATTGACCGCGTGCCGGAACAGCGCGTACTTGTTCGGGAAATGGCGGTAGAGGGCGGGCCCCGAGATGCCGACGGTCTTGGCGATCTCGTCGATGCTCACGCCGTGATAGCCGCGCTCGCTGAAGGCTTCGGCCGCGACGGCTGCGATCTGCGCCTTGCGGTTCTTGGGGCGTCGGCGCACCCCGGCGGTCTTGCCATCGGCGATTGATCGTGCGCGCGCCCCGACCTGCGCGTGTTCGGCCACCTGAACTCCTCGTCGATTGTGTCGGACCCGCGACCGATCGCGGAGAGTCATCCTAAAGGTAACAGCTGAGACCCGTGAATCAGAATGTACTTCGACCACCGATTTCGTACCAAAACCCCAGAACAAAGTGTATTGACAAACACAATCGCGACCTCCAAAGTTAATGCTGATTCTTCCGATTGACTCTGGAAGAGCGGGTACGTGGGGGCGTAGTGGCGCGTCCCGCGCCGATTCGAGGAGGACTCTTGAGGACCCGATTCACCGAGGCGTTCGGGGTCGAGCACCCCATCGTTCAGGGCGGCATGATGTGGGTCGGCCGTGCCGAGCTGGTCGCAGCAGTGGCCGACGCAGGTGCGCTGGGATTCATCACAGCGCTCACGCAACCCACTCCGGAAGACCTGGTTCGCGAGATCGCACGGTGCCGGGAGATGACCGACAAACCGTTCGGAGTCAACCTCACCATCCTGCCGTCGATCACACCGCCGCCGTACGAGGAGTACCGCGCCGCGATCATCGAGTCGGGCGTCAAGATCGTCGAGACCGCCGGCTCCAACCCGGTCGATCACCTGCCGTTCTTCAAGGATGCGGGAATCAAGGTCATCCACAAGTGCACGAGCGTTCGGCATGCCCTCAAAGCTGAGCGTGTGGGCGTCGACGCTGTGAGCATCGACGGCTTCGAGTGTGCCGGGCACCCCGGCGAGGACGACGTCCCCGGTCTGGTTCTCATCCCCGCCGCAACCCGCCGACTCAGGATTCCGGTGATCGCGTCGGGCGGCATCGCCGACTCGAGAGGCCTCGTCGCCGCGCTCGCCCTCGGCGCCGACGGCGTGAACATGGGCACCCGTTTCATGTGCACAGTCGAGTCCCCTGTGGCACAGCAGGTCAAAGAACAGATCGTGGCGAACACCGAGCTCGACACGAAGCTGATCTTCCGTACGCTCCGCAACACAGCACGTGTCGCGGCGAACGCGGTCAGCAAGGAGGTAGTCGAGATCGAATCCCGCGGCGCAGAATTCGCCGACATCGCGCACCTCGTCGCAGGCGCTCGTGGTCGCACCGTCTTCGAAGAGGGCGATGTCGATGCCGGTATCTGGACATCGGGTCAGAGTCAGGGGCTGATCGACGACATTCCGAGGGTAGCCGCGCTCGTCGAGAGGATGGTCTCCGAGGCCGAGGCGCTCATCACCGGGCGTCTGAACGGCATCGTTGCGGCCGAGGCAGGGGTACGAGCATGACCGAGACGGCGGAAGGCATCACCGTGGAAGGTCTTCGTTCACACCTGGAGGGCGGAATTCTCCGGATCACGATAAACCGCCCGAAGCGGATGAACGCGCTCGATCTCGGGACGATGGGCGCACTGCGTGACGCGGTGGCAGCGGCCGGAACGGACGAGCGCGTCCGGACCATCGTTCTCACGGGTGAGGGCACCGCGTTCTGTACCGGGGCCGACCTTGCGGCTGCGGGGGCGAACCCGACCGACCCGAATGTCGTCATGGACACCGCGAACTCGTTGATTCGCGCGATCGTCGAATCGCCCGTGCCCGTCGTTGCGGCGGTCAACGGGCCCGCCGCCGGTGTCGGTGTGTCGATCGCCGTGGCGGCCGATCTCACCTACGCAGCCGAAAGTGCTTACTTTCTCCTGGCTTTCGTCAACATCGGACTGATGCCCGATGGTGGATCGAGCATGCTGATCCCCGCGGCCATCGGCCGGGCCCGTGCGGCCGAGATGGCGCTGCTCGGCGAACGTGTGTCGGCGGCCGACGCCGCCCACTGCGGTCTCGTGGCCCGCACCCTGCCGGACGGCGAGCTCACCGCGCATGTCGATGCAGTGGCGGCTCGCACTGCACGAGGTCCTCGCCGCGCTCTCGCGCTCACCAAGCAGGCACTCAACAATGCGACTCTTCCCGCTCTCGATGATGCGCTGGCGCTCGAGAAGACCGGCCAGGTCGAACTGCTCGCCTCCGCCGATTTCGCCGAGGGTGCAATGGCCGTGCTGCAGAAGCGGCGGCCCGAGTTCGGCTAGAGTCCGCGTGTACATGTGAACCCCGGGTGCGGGTGGCGGATGCGGTTTCGTCACCCGCCCTCCGGGGCCTCCAACAGCTGTTCATGCACTATTTCTCAGGCATCCTGCCGAAGGATGCACCGCGTGTCCGTTGATCGGATTTCTCATCGAATCCGATGTGAATTTCGATTAACAAATGTCTGGTCACGATCGGAATTTGCATGTAGGGTGCATCACACCGGATGCCGGTATTTGCCGCGCCCCTTCGTCCTGAAGCTTTCCTGTCTCGAGAGGACCGTCGATGGTTTCCCCTTCTGTCTCGGATGCGCACCGCTACCGCAGCAACAACTGGAACAACCAGGTCGCGCGTCACGCCCTGATGACACCTGATCGCACCGCGTTCCGGTTCCTCGGAGAGTCGATCACGTGGTCGCAGCTGGACGAGCGCGTCGAGAAGCTTGCGGATGCGCTGTCGCGTCGCGGCATCGGCTTCGGCGATCGCATCATCGTCCTGATGCTCAACCGACCCGAGTACATCGAGATCGTGCTCGCGGCCAACGCAATCGGAGCGATCGCCGTGCCGGTGAACTTCCGTCTCACCGCATCCGAAGTTGCGTTCCTGGTGGCCGATTCGGGCGCGAAGGCGATTGTTGCCGAGGGCCCGCTCGTGCCGCTCGCTGCTGCCGCCCGCGCGCAGTCCGAAGGCATCGACCTGGCGATCACGATCGGTGCGGAGCCCGAGGGCGACGCAGTATCGTACGACGCCCTCGTGGCCGAAGAAGGCGACCCGCACCCGCAGGTCGATATCCCGAACGACACCCCGGCGCTGATCATGTACACCTCGGGCACCACCGGTCGCCCGAAGGGGGCAGTGCTCACCCACTCCAACATGGAAGCCCAAGCGCTCACCTGCATCAGGGCCTTCCAGCAGTTCGACGAGACGGGCATCGGCTTCTGTGCTTCGCCGATGTTCCACATCGCTGCGCTCGGATCGATCGCACCGAGCCTGATGCTCGGCACCACCACCGTGATCCACCCCGTCGGCGCATTCGATCCGGGTGCGCTGCTCGACGTGCTCGAGGCCGAGCAGGTCACCAGCTTGTTCCTCGTGCCGGTGCAGTGGCAGGCCGTGTGTGCTGCGCAGCAAGCGAATCCGCGTAAGCTCGCCCTGCGCAACATCTCTTGGGGCGCTGCCCCGAGCTCGGACACCATCCTGCGCGCCATGGCCGAGACCTTCCCGGATGCGTTCAACGTCGCGGTGTTCGGCCAGACCGAGATGTCGCCGATCACGTGCGTGCTCGATGGCGCGGATGCGATCCGCAAGCTCGGCTCGGTCGGGCGCGTCATCCCGACCATCCAGGCACGAGTGGTCGACACCGAGATGAACGATGTCGCTCCCGGTGAGGTCGGTGAGATCGTCTACCGCGGTCCGACCATGATGCGCGACTACTGGAACAACCCGGCGGCCACGTCGGAGGCATTCCACGGCGGATGGTTCCACTCCGGAGACCTCGTGCGCATCGACGACGAAGGCTTCGTCTACGTCGTGGACCGCAAGAAGGACATGATCATCTCCGGTGGTGAGAACATCTACTGCGCAGAGGTCGAGAACGTCCTGTTCGGACATCCCGCAATTCTCGAGGCGGCTGTCATCGGTCGTCCCGACGCGAAGTGGGGTGAAGTACCCGTCGCGGTCATTGCGCCGAAGCCCGGCAACGACGACCTCACCCTCGAAGTCCTGCAGCCGTACTTCGACGAGCATCTCGCGCGTTACAAGCATCCGAAGGACATCGTGATCGTGGACGCACTGCCGCGCAACGCGAGTGGCAAGGTCGTCAAGGGCGAACTGCGCGGCGGGCTGTCCGCCGTCACGCAGGGCTGAACTCCTGAAGTCCGTTCCGCAACACTGCAGGACGGCATGCGGAGGGGATGGACCAGGCGCCGGCCGTCGATGCCCGGCATATGAACAGTAGACACCGAGGGGGGTGGGGAACGTGGCATTCGAGCTTCCGAAGGCGAAAGGCCCTGCGCACGACCTGGCTATCCAGGTCGGTGCGTTGGTCGGCTTTTCGCTCGAGACGCTCGTCGCGGCGTTCCGTGTAGTCGCCCAGCGGAAACTGTCTCTGGGGGAGACATTTACGCAGGTACTGTTCATCGCGAGGGTATGTAGCGGACCTTCACTTCTGCTCATGCTGCCGATCGGCGTGCTCATCGCCGTGTCGGTGGGATCCCTCGCCGGGCAACTCGGCGCCGGCGCCTATTCAGGCGCGATCGTATCGTTCGTCGTCGTGGGGCAGGCGGCGGCGCTGGTGTGCGCGCTGATGCTCGCCGGGGTCGGTGGTTCTGCAATCTGCGCCGACCTCGGTTCGCGCACCATTCGCGAGGAGATCGATGCGATGGAGGTCCTCGGCCTCAACGTGATCGACCGGCTTGTGGTCCCCCGCCTCATCGCATCGGTGCTCGTGTCGATCGTCCTGTGCGCGCTCGTCACCGTCGTCGGTATCGGCGCCTGCTATCTGTACGAGATCTATCTCAACGACGGGTCCGGCGGAGCATTCCTCCGTACCCTGTCCGAGTACGGACGCCTGTCGGACTTCGTCATGGCCATGGTCAAGTCGGCCTGTTTCGGTGTCACGTCGGCTCTCATCGCGTCGTTCAAGGGACTTCATGCCAAAGGCGGTCCGAGTGGTGTTGCCGATGCAGTCAACGAAGGCGTGGTGCTCGCCTTCATCATGGTGTTCGTCGTCAATACCGTTCTGTCCCAGATGTACACGGTGATGGTACCGGCAGTGGGTACGTACTGATGATCTCGTATTCCACCGCGGCACGAGCGCGGTCGGCGGTGGGGCGTCCGTTCACCGCAGTGGTCGACGGATGTGCCGAAGTTGGCCGCCACGTCGTGTTCGCTTTCCGTGCTGTCGCCGGTATTCCCACGGCGCTGCACCGGTACTTCTCGCACGTCCTGCGTCACATCGGGGAAGTCAGCTTCGGCTACGCGTCGCTGCTCGCCGGTGGTGGCACGATAGGCATCGTGCTCGCGATGTCCGCGGTTGCCGCCATGATGGTGGGGGTCGAAACCCAGCGAGGGCTCGAACTCATCGGTATGACGTCGCTGTCGGGGATGCTCTCGGCGATCGCCAACACCCGCGAACTCGCTCCGGTTGTCGCGTCGATCGCGTTGGCCGCCAAGGTCGGTACCGGGTTCACCGCACAGCTCGGGGCGATGCGGATCTCCGACGAAATCGATGCACTCGACGCGATGGCCGTGCGATCGGTGCCCTTCCTTGCGAGCACGCGTCTCATCGCCGCTGCGGTATGTGTCATCCCGATCTACATGGTGGGCCTGCTCGGATCGTACGTCGCGACCCGACTCGTCGTCGTGAACTTCCAGGGGAACTCGGCGGGAACCTACGACTACTACTTCCACCTCGCATTGTCCCCGTCCGACCTGTGGTACTCACTCACCAAGGCCGTGGTGTTCGCGATGATCGTCGCGATCGTCCACTGCTCCTACGGGTTCTATGCGTCCGGCGGACCCGAAGGCGTCGGCCGCGCTGCCGGACGGGCACTGCGCACGAGCATCCTCGCAATCGGTGTCACCGATGTGGTTCTCACCTTTGCATTGTGGGGCTTGGTCCCGACGATTCCGGGGGTCGGGCTGTCGTGACAAGCACTGCCACCATCGAACGGTCGAGAACCGGAAGCACAGTTGCAAGGCAACGCAGGAACCGGACGGGAGGGCCGGGAAGGGGCGCACTCGCCGCCATCGGTGCGATCGCGTCCGTCGTCCTGATCATCATCGGCGGCCTGCTCGTGGCGTCGGGCGCAGGTGTTCTCTCGCGTGATCCGCAGGTCAACGCGACAGTTCCGGCCGAAGCCGGCCTGATCCAGGGGGCCGCGGGTGTGCAGTACCAGGGGGTGCACGTCGGGTCCGTCATCGGAATCGACGCAGGTGTCGCAAGCTCTCGCCTCACCATGCAACTGGGCGAGGACGGGATCGCCGAGATTCCCGCGTCCGTGGTAGCACGGATCGTGCCGCGCACGCTGTTCGGCGACGTGTTCATCGAGCTCGTCCCGCCGGAGAATCCGGAGATCGGCCCGCGGCTGTCGGACGGTGCCGAGGTCGTCTTCGACACGTCGGATGAGGCCGTGCAACTCGCCGATCTCTACTATCGTGCCGCCGACATGCTCGAACAGTTGCGTCCCGAGCAATTGTCCATCGCACTCGATGCTGTGAGCCAAGCTCTGGAGGGGCGTGGAGAAGCGCTGGGTGTCACGATCGATCGGATGGCCGCGCTCACGGAGGACCTCGGTCTGCTCGTCGACACCGGTATCGCGGCGGCGCCACAGATGGCGGCCGTGGCGGAGTCGATGTCTGCCGCCACCGACGACGTCATCACCGTGATGCAGAATGCCTCGGAACTGTCACGAATCGCGCTCGAACACGAGGACGGAATTGCCCGCCTCCTGTCCGGCGGCGCCGCGCTCGGAACGCAGGGAGCCGACCTGCTCTCCGCGAACACCGACAACATGATCGCAGTCGTGCGTAACGGAGCGCCGGTCGTCGGCGCCTTCGCAGGCAACACCGAGGGGCTCGACGCGACGTTGAAGAACGTGGGAATCTTCGGTGAAGCGGGCGCACGAGTATTCTCCACAGGCCGGTTCAACATCACCGCCATCGCCGACTTCGCTGATCCCATGCCGTACACCAGTGCGGATTGCCCGCGGTACCCCGGAATGGAAGGCTCGAACTGCGGCGACCCGGTGCAGACTTCCGCAACGAGCCGCAGACAGGTCGTGTCGGGCGTTGCAGAGAGCGCGCCGCTCGGGTTTCTCGAACAGATCTCTGCCGGTATCGACCCGGCCGATCCTGCAGCACTACTGCATGATCCATCCACCGCGGCTTCGGTCCTGCTCGGCCCGTTGGTCCGAGGAGCGGCGGTGAGTATCCCGTGAGATCGAATATCGGCCCGGGAATCCAGCTCGCCGGGTTCTGCCTGGTAGGGGTCCTTGCAGCGGTCCTGGTCGGCAACACCCTGGAACGCCCCATCGTCGGATCCACCACCGACTACTCCGCGGAATTCACCGATGTCGAAGGTCTCACCCCGGGCAGCGACGTCACCCTCGCCGGGGTCCGCATCGGCCAGGTGTCCGATGTGAGATTCGAACCGCAGGACGACGGTACATCCCGTGCTGCAATCGACTTCGAAATCGAGGCCGGACACGAGCTCACTACCGACGTGCTCGCCGACATCAACTACGGCGACATGATCGGAGTCAAGTACGTCGCCCTGAGCCTGCCCGATGACACGGCCGGTCAGGTGCTCGAACCCGGCTCGACGATCCCGATCGAGCAGACCACCCCTCCCGTCGACCTCACCGCCCTGCTCAACGGATTCAAGCCGCTCTTCGAAGCGCTCGACCCGGCGCAGATGAATTCCCTTGCCGCCTCGGTCGTCGACGCCTTCCAAGGACAGGGCGCGACCCTCGAATCACTGCTTCTGCACGTGGCTTCCGTCAGCACGGACATCGTCGAGCAGGAACAGGTGTTGAACGACGTCATCGTGAACCTCGAACAACTCGTCACTGTCGTCGACCGGCGAAGCGACGAAATATCACAACTCATCTCGGGCATGGATGTGGTGGGGCAGGCGCTCGCCGGCGACACCGATCAGCTCGCCACCCTCATCGATCGCGGTTCCGCTGCGGTGCGGTCCACCGCGGTGCTGATGGCCGGCGCGATGGCACCGCTCGATACCACCGTCACCGACCTACGAGCCATGACCGATGCCTGGGTTCCACAGACAGACGAGTTCAACCGCTCGATGGCGTTGCTGCCCGAACTCGGTCACAAGATCAACAGGATCGGCGACTACGGCGGCTGGCTCAACCTCTACATGTGCAATTTCACGATCGAATCGAACGACTTCGAGACCAACATCTTCGGGTCGACCTATTCGGAGGTGTGCCGATGAGTCTCGGGCGCACACTTCGCGACACCTTCGCCGCGATCTTCTCCGGTAGACACGACCGGAATGCGAACCCGATCGTGCTGGGTATCGCAGGTATGGCGTTGGTAGCGGTGCTCATGCTGGCGGCATTGGCAGCCCCGACGGTGGTGTACTGGTTGCGCACGGACTCGTACACGGCCGAACTCGCGAACGCTGCAGGACTCGAGCCGAATGATCCTGTGTATGTGGCGGGAGTTCCGGCCGGACGGGTGGAGTCGATGGAGTTGTCCGGTGATCGCTTGATCGTCGGTTTCCGAATCGACCGGTCGCAGACACTCGGCGACCGGACGAGCGCCGAGGTCAAACTGAAGACCGTTCTCGGGAAGGTGTATCTCTCGGTGCAGCCTGCCGGAGCAGGTGAGCTCGATGACGGTCTGATTCCCCTGGACCGCACCGGTGTTCCATACAGTCTCGACGAGCTCGCCACCGATGCCGAGCGTGTGGCCGACGGCCTCGACGTCGAAGGACTCGAGGCGATGATGCAGACTCTCGCCGACACCATGCCATCCGATTCAGAGCAGATCTCCTCAGCGCTCGCGGGGGTGGAAGCGACCTCGCAGATGCTGGTGCGCAACGACGCTCGCATCACTTCCCTGTTGCAGGCATCGAAATCGCTCACGTCGATCGTCACCGATCAGAGCGAAGATGTCGCCGCGCTCGTGGAGAACTCTACCGCGGTGGTGAACATCCTCACCGCGAGGAAAAACGCGCTCTTCCAGTTGGTCGAGGATCTTCGAACGCTCACAGAGTCGGCCGAGACGTTCCTGACCGACAACTCCGACGACCTGAACGCCCTCGTCGGGAACATGCGTTCGGTGACCGACACGCTTGCGGCGAACGCCGATAACATCGACCGCATCCTCCTCGAATTCCCGTCCGCTCTACGCGCGGCCACCAATGCGTCGGGTAACGGGACGTGGGTCGACGTGCACGCACCCGCAGGTCCCATACCCGACAATTTCCTGTGCGCCATCGCAGTGATGGAGGGCTGCAAGTGAATCCGACTGCGAAGACATGGCTGATTCGCGGAGTCGCGATCGTTGCGGTGCTGGCGTTGTGCGCCGCCGGAGTCTGGTACGTGGTGGGCCCGGACCGGACCCGCACCGTCACTGCGCAGTTCGCCACCGTGAGCGGAATCTACCCCGGGAGCAACGTTGCGGTGCTGGGCCTGCCCGTCGGTACCGTCGAAGAGGTCCGTCCCGCCGGGACATACGTCGAAGTGACGATGTCTGTGCCGTCCGATATCGCATTACCTGAGAATGTCACGGCGTTCGTGATGAACCCGTCGGTCATCAGCGACCGGTTCGTCGAGCTCGCGCCTGCCTACCGCGGTGGAGCCCAATTGGGCGACGACGGCGTGATTCCCGTCGAACGTAGTCATTCACCCATCAATTGGGACGAGATGCTCGAGAGCATCGACACGCTCGCAGCGGCGATGGGGCCTGAAGGCGGCGATCTCGGTCGCACGCTGGAAGTGTCCGCCGACGCGACGGAGGGCCTCGGTGAGCAGATGAACCGTGCCATCGTCGCGCTGGGGCAGGCGACCTCGGTGGTCGGAGCAAAGTCCGAGGACATCGGCGGACTGATCGATGATCTCGGGGTGGCTGTGCGCGCGGTGAACTCTCGTGAGGGATCACTCACCGAACTGGTCGACGGTGTCGCCGAACTCGGGGAGGAGCTGCAGCGGCAGAACCTCGATGTGTCGGCACCGATCTCCCGACTGAGCACGATCCTCGATCAGCTCGACACCCTCCTCACCGAGCGCGGAGGTGACGTCGAACAGGTCATGGCGAATGCCCGTGTCCTCACCGACACCTTTGCCGCGAACGAGGTGGGGCTCGCGGAGCTGTTCGACGTCCTGCCCCTGGCAATGCAGAACATCGACCAGGCGATCGGGGAGAACGGACGTGGCCGGATCCGTCTGAACATCTCGACTCAGATCAGTCAATTCCCTCGCGCGCAGGAGTTGTGCGCTCGCGAACGCCTGCCGCTGTGTACCGGCGCAGGTTTCACCAATCCGATCACCGTGCCGTTCGACCTGTCCGATCCGTATGAGGACCTTGTTCCCGAGTCGCTGGATCGCGCTCTGGGAGAGGGAGGTCCGCGATGACACGGCGGAGCAGGATCGTATTCGTCGCCCTCGCTGTGGTGGTCGGGCTGCTGACGTCGGGTTGTGGCCTGAGCTTCCAGAGTTTGCCGATGGGTCGTACCGGGCCAGGATCCACATTCATCGTGACCGCGGTCTTCGAGAGCGCCGACCGTGTCGATCTCGGTGCGGAGGTCCGGGCCGGGCAGGCCATCGTGGGTCGCGTGTACTCGATGTCCACCGACGGCAAGCAGGCGTTCGTCGAGCTGAGCATGGACGAGTCCGTGGATCTCCCGGCGAACGTCGGTGCGTCGGTTCGTCTGCCCTCGGCTTTGGGCAGCCCGTACATCCAGATCGACCTGCCTGAAGAGGCATCGAAGGAACTGCTCGCCGAAGGAGACACCATCACCCGGACCGAGCTCGGACCTGACATCGAGAGCACTTTCGCGATGCTCGGCAATGTCGTCAACGGCAGCGGGCTGGACCAACTCAGCACCATCACTACCGAGCTCGATGCTGCTTTCGGAGGCCGCGGGGCGTCGATCCGTACGATGCTCACGAAGCTCGACTCCACGATGGCGCTGGCCGACGAGAACACCGAGTATCTCGACCGGACTCTCGCGGCCGTCGATTCGGTGACCGCGCGGCTCGCGCAGCAGCAGGAGCTGATAGACAACGGGATCGCCGACAGTACGGCTCTGATGGGGCTCCTTGCCGCGCAGCAACAGGACCTCCGAACATTGGTGTCGAGCACGGCAACAGCGGTGTCGTCGATCGATACGGTGATGGCCGAAGACGCCACGATCGGTACCGCGGTCGACGACCTCGCAGAGATCACTGCGGGAATCCGTGACTTCAACGCCACGGTGGGGTCGATGCTCGTCAACGTCAACGGTTTCATCGCCGGCTTCAACTCGGCGGTGCGGGGCGACTATCTGCTCTTCGACGGTGCCTTCGACATCCCTGCCGCGATCGATCTGCTCGTCACCGGTGGTTTGCCGCCCGGCGCAGAGACCGACGCATCGCAGCCCGTCGACATCGCGTCGGACCTCGCCGACCTGCTGCAAGGTGGACTCCGATGACCCGCCCCGTTCTCGTTCAGCTGGTGGCGTTCGTGCTGGTCGGCATCTTCGCGACCGTGTTCGGCGTCCGTTATGTGCTCGGACCGCAGAGTCTCGGCGGCGCCGTCGAGCTGACAGCGACGCTGGCCGATGCACGCAGTATCGGGCCGGGCACCTCGGTCACCTATCGCGGTGTCGCGGTGGGAACGGTCGAGTCGGTCACGATCAATTCCGGCGGTGTCGGGTCCACAGCGGAACTCGCGCTCGATCCTGGAACACAGATCCCTGTCGGTAGCGTGGGCCGGGTGTCCACTGCGACGGCCATCGGCATCCTTGCGCTGGACATCGAGCCCGAGACCGCCGACGGACCGTATCTGCGCAGCGGCGACACACTCCGGGTGCCGGAGGAGATGCAGGGCATGCGTCTCGATGAACTGCTGCTGCACATGACCGAGCTCGTCGAGAGCATCGACGCCGATTCGATCGTGTCGCTGGGCGATACATGGAGCACTGCACTCCGCGACACCGGACCGGAACTCCAGGCACTGCTCGAGAACGCCGACTCCCTGTCCGCAATGGTTGCCGAACGCGCCCCGACCATTGCGACACTGCTCGACGAAGGCCTCGGACTGATCGACTCTCTCGCGCGTAACTCGGAGAGCTTCCCCGGTTCGATGCGTGCCTTCCGCGACGTGTCGGACCAGCTCGTCGGGAGTAGAGAATCGCTGGTGTACCTGCTCGACCGTTCACCCGATGCGCTTGCACGTACCGAAGAATTGTTCGCCGGTACGAAGGACAACTTCGGTGTGCTCATGACCAATCTCGTCACGATCGGAGAGGTGGCAGGTCCGCGTGCGCCCGCGGCCTCTGCGCTCCTCGATGCAATGCCCGCGACGCTCGCCGACCTCTCGGGCATCGTCGACGGCGACCGCGCCGACTTCTCTCTGGTCGGGACGCAGGGACCGGTCTGCGTCTACGACACCCAGCGGATGATGGTCGGTGACGAGAGTCCGCGTGAGCCCAACCACTCCCTGTACTGCCCGCCAGGAGAAGATCTCTCCCAACGCGGCGCACGTGTTGCGCCGAGGCCGAATGATCTGGGATTGCAGGGGCAGACCACTCCGGGCGCCGTGTCCGGGCCGGATATGGCCGACGACCCCCTCCTGATCCCGACGGGCGTCGAGGTCCTGAACTACTGGCAGAAACTCCTGGAAGGACTCGGGAATTGATTGATGAGAAACCGATCGACGTCTCCGTCGCCACCGAGAGCGACGAATCGGAACAGGAGCCCATTCGCCGCTCCGGGAAGGGACGGACGGTAGCCATCGCGTTGATCGTGCTGTTGGCTCTCGCCGCGGGTTTCTTCGGTTTCCGGTGGTGGCAGGCCGAGCAGGCCGAGTCTCTGCGTACCGATGCGGTCGCCGCTGCTCGGGAGTATGCGACCACTTTGGGCACCTACGACTACCAGTCGTTCGACGATTCACTCGCGGCCGTGACTGCGGCCTCCACCGAGGAATTCGCGGCGAAGTACTCGGGTGTCGCGGGTGACCTGCGCGGACTTGTCGAGAACGGCCAGGGCGCGTCGGTCGCGACGGTCTCGCACGCCGGACTCGAGACGCTCGACGGCGACACGGCCACGGTGCTGGTGTTTCTGGATCAGGACGTGAAGAACGTCGTCGTCCCGGAGGGGCGAACCGATGCGACGAGGTTCCTCATCACACTGAAGCGCATCGACGGCAAGTGGATGCTCGACGGCGCCGACGCGAAGTAGCGACCACGAGCCCGCGGCCGGACTGCGCGCAGACCCTGTTGCATCACCTGAGAATGTGACTATCTTGAATCGGAAGGATAGTTTTCTCGATTCAGAATCCCGGTTGGATTCTCAGGTGCGACGAGGCAGGCGATGCGCTTCATCTTCCATTACCCCGAGATCAGCGGTTCCGACGGCGATGTTCTCGACCCGGGCCCGCTGCGCGATGTCGCCGTCGCGGCGGAACGGGCAGGATTCGATGCTCTCTCGTTCAGTGAACATCCGGCACCGGGTGCGAAGTGGCTCGACCGCGGCGGGCATCAGACTCTCGATTCATTCGTCGCGCTCGGCTACGTGGCCGCCGCGACCGAGCGGCTGAGGCTGCTCACCTATCTCGCAGTAGTTCCCTACCGCAATCCGTTCCTGCTCGCGAAGGCAGCGGCCACCTTGGACAAGCTGTCCGGTGGTCGGTTCACCCTCGGCATCGGAACGGGCTATCAGAAACGTGAATTCCATGCGCTCGGCGTGGACTTCGACGAGCGCAACGCACTGTTCGACGAGGCGCTCGATGTGCTCCCGATGCATTGGAGCGGCGAACCGTTCTCGTACCAGGGGCGGCATTTCAGCGCACAGGACATCATCGCCCGACCCCGCCCCGTTCAGGATCCGATTCCGATCTGGATCGGAGGCAACTCCAAACTGACCAGGCGCCGGGTTGCGCAGCGCGCCCAGGGGTGGATGCCGATGTCCGGTGGCGCGACCCTGAGTACAACGGCACGCACCGCAGAACTCGGCCCGGTCGAGCAACTCGGCGGCGATATCGCCGAGCTCCGTGCACAGGCGGTCACCGCAGGCCGCACCGACCACATCGATGTCGTCTATTCGTACAGCAGTGAGATCTCCTCGCCCACTGTCGACGTCGACAGGCATCGCGACGTGCTCGACCGACTGGAGAAGGCCGGAGTCGACTGGGTGCTGGTGTCGTGCCCCATCGAGAGTCTTTCGGCCACCGTCGAATTCCTCGAGTCCTTCGGATCCACCTATATCGGGCGAGGGTGAGCGGTATGGGTTGGTTCGAAGAACGTGCTGGATTGGACGGAACCGTCGCCGTGATCACCGGCGGCGCCGGAGGCCTCGGCACCGCCATCGTGGAGGATCTCTCCGCGAACGGCGTGCGTCCCGCTGTCATCGACCTCGATGACTCTGCGGTGAAGGAGCTACGCGACTCGCTCGACAAGCAGGGCGTCGACTGCATCGTCACGCAGGGCGACGTCCGCGAACCCGACGCGCTGACGGCGCTGTTCGAGCAGGTCGACGAGCGTTGGGGCCGGGTCGACACCCTCGTCAACATCGTCGGAGGCACGTTTCGGGCGCAGTTCGTCGACACCGGCGCGAAGGGGTGGGACGCGATTCTGCGCACCAACCTTTCGCACGTGCTCCACGCGTGTTCGCTCGCAGTGCCCCGGATGCAGGCCGGTGGGCGCGGTGGCAGCATCATCAATCTCACGACAATCGAAGCGCACCGGGCGGCGCCGGGTTTCGCTGTCTACTCGGCGGCGAAGGCGGCTGTCGAGCAGTTCGCGCGAACGCTCTCGATCGAGGTTGCCCCTGACGGCATCCGGGTCAACAATGTGGCGCCCGACTACGTTCCGACTCCCAACCTCGCCAAGCTGGCCTCCCTCGGCGGCGGTGATTCGTCCCTGTCGACTCCCGACGGGCTCCGTGTCGCGATCCCGATGGGCCGGGCAGGACACGTCACCGATGTGTCGAACAGTGTGGTTTTCCTTGCATCGAAGTTGTCGGCATTCATCACCGGGACGACGTTGCACCCGGACGGCGGGACCTTCGCATCGTCAGGTTGGTTCAATTGGCCCGAATCCGGCTGGGCGAACCATGTTCCGTCGCGAATCCTGGCCGGCGCAGGCCCGGCCGACGCAACCGGCGCATAGCTGAAACGGCGGATCAGGCCGAGGTCTTCGTGAGGATCCACGCGCTGCAGCCACCGATCAAGATGCGCGAGGTCCGCTTCGGAGCCGTACGCGGGCACTTTGGATGAGTAACGCGGTGGGATGAATACACGCTCGACGTAGCTTTCTCGCAGGCTGAGTGGCGTCGCGCCGCGAACCTGCCTGACTGGCCGAGATCAGGAGGGCTCCGGACGAGGGTTGATGGTGTCGCTGTCCGAGTACTACGGCTACCCCTGGTCCGAAGCGATACTTCGATGGCCCATCCAGTAGCGTCCGGACGGTTCCGGCAGGAATCCTAGGATCAGGACAACGCCACTGAGACTGAGATCGACCACTGGCCTATTCCAGTCGCAAGCTGAACCGCGGAGAAGCTCGTCGGCGCCGCCGGTCCAACGCCAAGGGATTGAGGTTGCGTAGTGTCTCATTTCCTTGCTTTCAGGACGGTTCACGATTACCGGTCCACCTGTGGTGAAGGCCAGGAAACCGCGTCTCAAAAGTTGAGTCCACAACTGCGTGTCGAAACATTCGTACGGACACAACTTTCGGTACTGTCCGGCGCATGGAGCTGGGCTAGGCGAGGGTGTCGACGACCAAGCAGGACCTCGACCGGCAGATCGATGCTCTCACCGCGGCGGGGGTCGACCCGCAGCGCATCTATGTCGACAAGAAGTCCGGGGCCACCCTCGACCGACCGGGTCTGACGGCGCTGCTCCAGTACGCCCGCGGCGGGGACGTCATCGTTGTTCATACTTTGGACCGGATGGGCCGCACCGTGCGGGACACCTTGAACCTGATCCACGACCTGCACGAACGCGGTGTCGGGGTGCGGAACCTCGCCGATCCGATCCGGATCGACTCGTCGGATCCGGACGATCCGATGGCGCAGCTGGCGGTGGTGCTGTTGGCGTTGTTCGGGCAGATGGAACGCACCTACAGCCTCGAACGGGCCGCCCACGCTCGGGCGGTGGCCACCGCGAAAGGCCGGCGCACCGGCCGCCCGTCAGTGGTGTCCGAATCCCAGATCGCGCACGCGATCCAACTCCGGGACGGCGGCGCCACCGTCGCCGAGATCGTCGCCAAGACCGGGTTGACCCGCTCGACCCTCTACCGGCACCTGCCTGCGCGGCCGGCCCAGCCGGTTACCGCCGCGGATTCGCCGGAGCCCGTGCCTGCTTCATCGGCTGTGACGGTGCCGGAGTCGGCGTCGGCGTCGGCGGATCGGCTCGAGTGCCCAACCTGCGGATACCGGCCGTCGACGCGGCGGGAGATGATCCCGCATCTCGACGACCTCGACACGCTCTGGCTGCACCTCGACCCAGGCGGGCAGGTCCGTGAACGGCGGCACTGCGCCCGCTGTCAGCCCCACGAGCAGGTTGTGGCGGTCACCTGCACGCGCTGCGGGCAGGGGGCGCTGATCAGCGGCATCGAGGGCGGCGGTGCGTTGCCTGCTGCGATTGTGCGGTGGCTCGAAGAGCGGGGCTGGACCGTCGACACGAGTCCGGTGTGCGGCGACCACATCTGACCTGATCGGTCGGCGGGGACGGAGTGGAAAGCGAGGGCTGTCCATCACGGATCGGTCTGCTGCACCCAGAGGGCTTCGGTCGTCCATCCTGACGGGCAGCCTATCTCGGCCTCGGATCGATTCATCTTCGCGAGTCCGGTCCTGATGTGGCGAATGATGTTCGCCGCCCATGTCGATCCCGGGCTGATGCGTTCGAGAAGGTAGGCCAGCACCGCCAACGATGCGTAGACCCGCTTCGTCACGGTCGGTGACGCGGCGTGGTGCAGCTCGGGGACCACCAGCAGATGACGGTAGGACAGTTGGACGTCGATGTTGCGGTTCCACAGCCGCGAGTGGTGTGCGCAGGTGTTCCGAATGTAGTTGAGGTTCTTCATCCAGCTCACCAAGGCGGCACCGTGACCAGCTCCGGAGTTGTCCGTCAGGCCGAAGCCGGAGGCGATGTCGTCGCGGTCTTTTTGTTGGAGCCCCTCGTACAGTCGGGACAGGCCCCCGAAGTCGAGGATCTCGGTGACTACCCACACCGGGAGGGGGCCACCGTACTTACGGGTGAAGTGTTTGACGAACTCTTCCTTCGACCGGGACTGTTCTTGTGCGACTTTGCGGAGCCATTTCGCGTGCGCGCTCTCGAGCCATTCGGCGTGCGCTGGCGCTTGGGACGGACTGCTCACCCCGACGAACTCGGTGCTGAGCATGTTCGGGTCGGTGTGCGCGAAGGCGCCGCGGCGGCCGAGGGTGTGGCCGACACGTAGTCGCATCGCGACCTCGACTCGTTCGATGGCGTCGAGAACGAGAAGTTTGAGTTTGCGATCGAAGTCGTAGAGCTCGACGATCTGCTCGAACGAGGTACCCGGCTGAAAGTCGTCGCCGATGACCGGTGGTGCACCGGCGGCCTGAGTTCGGACGCGATAGGGGTACCAATAGCCGCTGAGGCGGTAGTAGCCGACCGAACTCAGCCACCGTTCAGCCGCGGTGTGGTCCGGTATCGTCATCCCTCGCGATTCCAGCAGTTGGCGCTGTTCGGTGATGGTCTTGAACGGTTTGCCGTAGGTGGAGCGACTCACGGAAACCAGAAAACCAGCCTCCCCCTCGAAAGAGCGGAAGGCTGGCCGTGTTGTTGCCCAGTGTAGCGAAGAACGCCGACAAAATGCGCGACGGACATCACAGACCCGCAAACCAGGCCGGGACCGCTATCAGCTCGCTGATCCGCGCATGGGCGAAAGGCCAGGAGATCGCGGTCAGCTCCCGCGGCCGGGTTCCGCGCGATGTCCTCGACCAGTTCGACGCCGCCCACACCTGCACCTGAGGCGGCCACACCGTTCGAACGGTCACAGCCGATGTCCACCATGACCGTGGTGCACTCCCGAAGTGTCCTCTGCACCCCGCCCTCCACCCCCGAACCGTCGGGCTCGCCCGGCGACTCCGACGGCATTCTTGGCGAGTCGACGCACCCCGCACCCGACTTTCCTTTCACAGTCCCGGTGTCAGGGAGTGCGTCTGTAGGGGAGCGTGTCGGTGCTGGCAGGCATCCTCGCCAGCATGAGGTCGCGACAGTACACGTTCCTGACGCAGTATCCGTTCGCCGAGCTACAACTGCTGGGCTGGCAGCTGACACAGCTTGCACCGCCGAAACGCCGCCCCGGCGCCGCTGATTTCATCCGCAGAGCGATGTTCGCCGACCAGCACGAACGGGTGATGGTCTTCGACGTCGACCGACACGGGCGGATGCGTGATCACGCCACCTACACCTGCGATGACGAGTCGAGCTGGCTCGCCGAGACCGCGCAGGCCGCGGTGCGGCTGGCCGCCAGCGACCCCGACACTCCCGCGGGCGAGCTGGCCCGGATCGAGGATGTCCGGCAGATCTACTTCTGATCCGAGTGTCCGATTGCCCGCCCGCGCCGCAGCCGCCGGGGTTATTCGACGTAGGCGCCGGTGCCCGGTGTCCAGATGATCGCCCCGCCGGTGAACGTCTGCCGCAGCCCGTCGGTCCCGTACGGCTGCGCCGCCGACGACGGGAACCCGAGCGGGCTCGCCGCCCCACCGAGACTGTTGTACAGGTCCTTGATCTGATCGCACACCTGGAATGGCGACGGCCAATACGTCTGGCAGTCTGCCGCCGGTTGTACCGGCGCGGCCGCGGCCACACCACCGCCGGTCAGGCACAGCACCGCCAGTGCAGCCGCGGCCACACCGGTGGCCATCCGTCGCCGCACCCTCGACCTCGTCACGCCGTCACGCACCCGCATTACGCACTCCTGCAAATCAATTCGCGGTCATCCCCATAGGGGTGCCCCTCGGCTCCGGGTGGAGACGATCTTGTCTGTCTAGCACCGAATGTCGGGTTCAGTGCACCGAAACAGAAACATACCGGATGAATGGTTTTTGTGACCGAAGTGTTATCTGTTGCGTTTGTGGTTTTTGGGAAACCGTTTAACTTTCAGTGAAGCGATGGCGCCACCGCTGTACCTATCGGACTACGAGAAGTAGGTAACAGATGGATTCGCACACCACAGGTGGCTCCGTCATGTCCCGACACAGATGGCTGCGGCGGTGCCTGGTCGCGGGCACGACGGTGTTGATGGTTGCCGCCGGGGGATCGGCAGCCTTCGCCCAGCCGGTCGAGACACCACCGACCGCGCCGGTGACCACGACAACCCCGGCCGCACCGGAGCTGGTGCCAGTCGAGGAACCAGCGGAGACCGCTGTGGTGGATCCGTGCGCGGTGCCCACCACCACACCACCAACCACTACGACCACGACGCCCCCTCCGACCACCACCACGACGCCGCTTGCTGTGCCGGTGGAATGCATCACCGACACGGCGGTGCCCGAACCCGTGGCACCGGAGGTCACCCCGGCGTCCGACACGGTCTCGGCTCCCGCCGCACCCGAGGTTGCGCCGGAGCAGGTGTCGCCGGTCGAGGAGAACCTCGCACCGCTCCGGCGGAGCTGCTGCCCGCCGCACCGGCCGCCGATCAACCGGTTACCCCGGACGATCCGGAACTGTCGTCGAAGACTGCCGAGCCGGATCTGGATTGGGCGCCGACCCAGAACCCGAAATCCGAGATCGTGCCCGGTCAGATGCGTTCCGATCGGGAGGAGATCCCGGCGCCGTTCACCAAGGAAGACGCCGACAAGGCCGAGATGATGGAGGCGCAGGAACGCTCCGCTCTGTCGCGAATGTCGATTGCGGCGGTGACCTGCCAAACCTATTGGCCGTCGCCGTTCCAGGTGTGCGGGGCGATCCGGGACAAGTACAACTCCCTCGGTGGTCCGGCGAGCTTTCTGACGTTCCCGTCGAGCGGGAACATCGTCAACCCGGATGGGACCGGGGAGCGGGTAACGTTTTTGAATGGGCCGATCTACTGGCACCCCAACACAGGGGCGCACCCGGTGGTCAACAGCTTCCTCAACCGCTGGGGCATCCACGGCTACGAGTCCACCACCGGGATGCTCGGGTATCCGACGACCGATGAGATCGTGCACGCCGATGGGGTGGGGCGTCGTCAGGAGTTCCAGCGCGGCGCGATCTACGTCGCGTTCCAGAATGCGATCGGTTCTGCGATCCGCAACGGCCTGATTCGGGACAAGTGGAACACCGTCGGGGCCGAAACGCCTGGTAGTTTGCTCGGTTATCCGATCCAGGACCCGCTGGATCTGCCGGACGGTCAGGGGCAGATGAGCCGGTTCGAGCGCGGTGTCATCTACTGGCACCCAACCACCGGGGCACACCCCATCACGGGAATGTTCCTATGGCAGTACGAGAATTCCGGATATGAAAATGGGGAACATGGATACCCCACCACTGATGAGACGACCTCTCCAACCGGGGTTAGAAGTCAGGAATTTCAACACAAGAAAATGAGCACCCTAGATTTGAGTTCTGTCTCTGACCCCAACCCGGGGGAATGGGGATATCAATTCCATCCGAATGACACCACGTTTGTCGGACAGGACGAAATCGGAAAGTTTAGCGGGCAAGTAGATTATAGTCAGGCTCCTAGCTACTACCCCATGTCCTGGGGAATGAGGCTCAGCCCGTACGTGGAGTCTGTCGCCGCAGCTGGCGGAGCTACACCTGCGAAATGCGAAGCCTTCCGGAATGAAGATGGAAATTCGACTGATTACCACTACGACAAATACAGTCCAGAGACGATAATTACTGTGGATTATCCTATGCACTCCACCATAAAATTCAATACAATAGGGGCTGCGCAAGAATTGTACGGATACTGTTCTTTCGATGATAAGTGGGGTGGAATATCATTCGTAGACTGATATTTTGTGTATACAGTGCTCGACTTTGATGCGTGATTCCTATGCATCATGAGAGTGGGATCGACTAATATGGTGGTGAAGTTGATGAGCGTTGGGTCAGTTACATTCTGGAAAAAAACGGACGGGTGGGGTGTGATCGAATCGGAGGACACCCCAGGTGGCTGCTGGGCGCACTTTAGCGTCATCGATATGAAGGGATTTCATGAATTGAGTCCCGGTCAGGAAGTGTACTTCGAATGGGAGCCTTCCACTAATATCGATGGATATAGGTTCAATGCCCTCAAAATACAACCGGCTGGAGGTGAGGATCCCTAGGGCAGTCGCCTAGAAGCTCACAGGTTCGTACTGGTCAGGCCCCTCGGATCATGGCCACGTGCCGCAACATTGCGGTCGGTCTTTTGCGCCTGGCTGGATGGGACAACATCGCTGCCGGGTTGCGGCACCATGCCCGCCATCCCGATCAGGCGCTCGCGCTGGCCTTGACCTCATGAAACCGACAATTCCGGGGCCCTGGGGTGCGACCCGACGTGACCGTCGAGTGCAGGCCCACCGTACCCGGCGGCGTTGGTTCTCCGGGGTGCGGAATCCGAACGCGATGCGGCCGACGTGCTTGACGATGCGGTTGTAGCCTTCGCTGCGCGCGTTGGACAGGCCGGAGGTGATCGCGAGGATCATCGGTTCCTGCCACGCCGAGATGGTCGCCGCCAGCTTGCCGATCTCCGGGACCCGGTACGCCGCGCAGAACGTGTAGAACCGGTGCAGCGCATCTCGGATCTCGTATCGCAGACCACCACGGTCGGTGCAGCGCAACACATCCCGCAGCATTTCCTTCGCGATCCACGCGGCGGCGATGTCCCCGTGCGGGTCGGCGGAGGTCAGCTTCTCGAACAGTGTCGATCGTTGCTCGTCGGTCAGGCGCTCCGCGGCCCGCAGCAGCCGGCGGCGATTGATCCATTCGACATCGCTCTTGCGGCCGCGCCGACCCCGCTCGGCTTGGGTGCCCCGGCGTCGGACGGTATCGACCATCTCGTTGGCCTTCTTGACCAGGTGGAACCGGTCCACCACCAACTGTGCGTGCGGCAACGCCTCGCGCACCGCCTTCGCATACACGGACGACATATCGATCGCGACATGGGTGATCTGCGCCTTCCACGTCTCGTCGCGGGCGTCGAACCAGTCGATCACCACCGCGGAGGTGCGGCCGTTGACCTGCGCCAGCAACCCTTGATCGCCGGTCAGATCGACCAGTCCGGTGTCCCACCGGTCCACCCATCTCCGTTCCCCGATCTCGGGGCAAGTTTCCATTTCGCCTTCCCACGTCGGGTCTCGTCGATCCCGAGGACGGCCACCGGTTCGGGTTCGTCGCCCAGGGCGGCGTCGGCGACCACGACGAGGTGGTCGTGGACGGTGTGCCAGGCGCACCCGTAGTCGCCGGCGACCGCGGACACCGACCGGTCCCCGTCGAGGACCGCGTCGGCCAGCAGAATCTTCGCTCGTGGGGTGACCCGTGCCCGGGGCGGCACCCCCGGCGTCGACTCGGTGAACACCTTCCTCCCGCAGGTGATGTTGGTGCACATCCATTTCCGCTTCTTCCATACAAGTAGCGGACGGTCCGGCCCCACCTGGACGTCCCGTGGTCTGGTGGTGACCCAACCCTTTCGAATGCGTGGACTTCTGTCCGCACTCCGGGCAGACCCCGACCCACTGCGGTGCCGTCGCGATCTGCACGATCCGGGTACCGTCGACCGTGCGCTGCACCGATTCGACGACGACGCCGTCGAGATCGAGCAGCAATGAACTACCGTGGTGCATGCCCGCGTTCCTTGCTGTCCTGGATGCCTGAGAACACCCAGCTCACAAGGGCGCTGGCCCTTTTTCAATCACCGACACGGCAGCGGGGTCGGTCGACACCCGCCCCTACCAACTGCGAAGAGCCGGATATGGCTGAGTGCACGCCTCTAGTCTGTGGAACCGAGCGGGAGTGGCCGGTGGCCGGGAGGTGGCGGGGGTTGAGGGCGAGACGAGGCTAGTGCGAGTACCAGTTCGTCCGGGGCCCGAGCTTCAGCTCCCGCAGCAGCCGACCCGACTCTGTGTGCGTGACGACCTGGCCCAACGGGGTGTTGTGCTGAGGTCTTCTGATCTTTTGAGGTCGGAAGTGGTGTGTACTTCGCGCCTCGCTACTCAGCGGTGCCACAGCCCGGAAGCAACGGTCCGGTCCGATCGTCTCGAGTCGCGCGATCCCAGGTGAGTTTCCGAAAACCGTCTGAGAGGCTTCCTGCGCGTTCGGGTGTGCATTTTGACCATCGTCATGCCGGACGGCGGCGAACGGGCCTCTGAGTGCGATTGACCCTGCCGTTTTTCCGGCTCGACCGTCCACTAGGAGTGTCCACTGATATTGTCCAATTTCCCGTAGTCTCAAGTGGACGAATCGGGTCCAGCAGGGTGGAGGGGTATGAAAATCGGGTACGCGCGGTGCAGCACCGTCCGGCAGGACACCTCCGTCCAGATCGGACTGCTCGAGAAGGTCGGCGTCGACCGCGACCGGGTCTACATCGACCACGGCGTCAGTGGCCGCCAGGCGAAGCGGCCCGGACTCGAGAACGCGATCAACGCCAGCCGCGAAGGCGACGAGTTCTGCGTCACCAAACTCGACCGGCTCTCCCGATCCGCACGCGACCTCCACGAGACCGTCGAACGTCTCGCCGCCCGCGGAGTGGCCTTGTCGATCGACGGCAAGGTCTACGACCCGACTGATCCGATGGGAAAGATGTTCATCGGCATACTTGGGCTGATGGCCGAATTCGAGTCGGACCTGATCCGTAGTCGGACCAGGGATGCCATTGCTGCCGCCACCGCAGCGGGCAAGATGAAAGGCCGGACGCACAAGCTCACCCCGGAGGAACGGGCTTACCTGCTCCAAATGTACGAGACCCGACAGTTTAAAATCGAAACACTGTGCAGGAACACGGGTTTGAAGAGATCGGCGCTCTACAACAACATTGCCCTCGCGCGCACCGAACGAGATGCTCGGGGTGGGTAGGCGTGCGCGGTACCCGAAACGGGCAGCCGGGACTGCGCGCGGATGCAGCCCGTTCCGACGAGGGGGTGGCGTGTCTGCCCTGTTGCCTCATGTCAAGATGCCCGGCAAACCCGATTCGTAGACTCATCTGAGGATGCCCGCGTGACGAGGGCCTTCCGAGCCGGACCCTTCTTGCTCATCGTCACTGCCAACAACTCGGTGGTCAGCGCCTGAATCCCCCGCTGGAGTGCGGCAGGATTCAGCCGATCGTAGTTATCGACCAGGATTGCCTTGTCCTCGACGCCGACGCACGCGTGGCGCTCGGCACGCCGGTGCGGAGTGGTCGCGGTGTCGTACCTCTTGGTCACCTTCGCACCGTCGCGCACCTTCGAGATCAGTTGCTGCTGCGGACAGAAGAAGTTGGCCAACCGCGACTGCAACACCCAAATCCTGTTGAGCAACAACAACTCCGCTTCGGTGTCATAACGGTGATAACCCACGATCGTGCGCACGATTGCCCAGTTCTTCTGCTCGACATGCGCACCATCGTTGGAAGTGCCCGGACGCGACCGAGTGAAGGTGACCTTGCGCTGCTGGCACCATGTCAGCAGGTGGTAGTTGATGAACTCCGACCCGTTGTCCGAGTCGATTCCCAGGACCGGGAACGGCATGACCTGCGCGATCTCGTCCAGCGCGGCGATCACCCACCTGCGGGCCTTGTTGCGCACGCTGCGGTTCTCGGTCCACCCGGTGGCGATATCGGTCACCGTCAGTGTGTAGGCATGATCTCCGACCGCGTTGCCGCCCTCGTGCCCGACCAGGTCGATCTCGACGAACCCCGGGACCGCATCGTCCCACTGCGCCCAGGTACGGATCGGGATCTGCGACTTGAGCAACGACCCCGGCTTGGTGTGACTGCGACCCCGCAACTCGAGTTTCTTCCGTTCCGGGGCCAGACGCCGATCGATGGTCGCGGCCGACATCGATACCAGCAGCGCGGCGGTGGCGTCATCGATGTCCAACTCACCGAACCGACGCAGCCGTGGCACCAGCTCACCCAGGACCGGGGCGAGCCGTTTACCGGCGGGCATCCCCAACACCGCCCAGCAGAAGATCAGTGCCGCTATGACGTTCGGTCCGTACTTCGGTGACCGCGGAGTCCGGGGGCGCACCACCTGCGGTCGCAGCGCGACGCGCAGCGCTTTGCGGGCATGATCTCGGTGCCAACCCGTGGTGGCGCACAATTCGTCCAGGATCCGCGCTTTGCCGGCCTTGTCGGCCCGGGTGTAGCGGGTCGCGATCGTCTTGGTCACGGCTTTGCGTTCGACCATCGTCAATCCCATCCTCCGGCGATAGCGCAACCCCGGACACGTCCTCGGGTGACACGCCGCAGGCGGGCATTGTTGGATGAGTCAACGTAGGGGGCTACGCGGGCACTTTGGATGAGTCAACGCGCCCTCTTGACGCAGGTGGTGTGATGTAGATAACATCGGTAGTGCGAATCGAGCAGACGTCCGAGGACGACAGAGGCTCGTGAAGCAGAGATCCGGCCCGGAGAACGCGAAAGCGTATCGACGGGCCGAACCCCTGTTCAGGGGTGGTCGGGGAGGAGTTCGGTGGGGGAGCGAATCGACGCTGTCATGCGCGACGGCCTGACATTCGACGTGCGTGATCAAGGCCCGATCGACGGCGAACCGGTCGTTCTGCTGCACGGCTTCCCGCAGGATTCGCGGTCGTGGGACGGCGTTGCGGCGAAATTGAACGAGGCCGGATATCGCACGATCACGCCCGATCAGCGCGGCTACTCCCCATCTGCGCGCCCCCTGCGTCGGCGCGACTATCGCCTCTTCCATCTCGTCGCCGATGTGGCGGCCCTCATCGCGAAGGCGGGGGGAGGTCCCGTTCACCTGGTGGGCCACGACTGGGGTGCGGCCGTCGCATGGGCGGCGGCCGCGCGGCATCCGGATCTGGTGCGCACGCTGACCGCGGTGTCGGTACCCCACCCCGCTGCCTTCCTGCGGTCGATGATCACCAGCACGCAATTGTTCAAGTCCTGGTACATGTTGGCTTTCCAGTTGCCGTGGATTCCGGAAAGGTTGCTGACCGTCCCGGCGGTGAGCAGCGCTGTTCTGCGGAGGACGGGACAGTCACCGGCTGCCGCCGCGCGCGACGTGGAGCGCATGCGTGATCGCCTTGCCGTCCGAGGCGGGCTGAACTGGTACCGCTCGCTACCGCTGACCGATCCGCGGTCGAGTCTCGGCCGTGTCGAGGTGCCCACGCTGATGGTGTGGAGCGACGCCGACGTTGCGATCGGGCGCGCCGCGGTCGACGCCAACCCCCGCTACGTCGCGGCGCCCTATCGCCTCGAAACACTCGCTGGGGTCAGTCACTGGATCCCCGATGAGGTGCCGGACGAACTGGCCGCCCTGATTCTCGGACACGTCGCACAGAACTGAGACCTCTACGCGCGCAGTCGCTCTCGGCGGAGCTGCTCGACCTCCGGTAGGTCGAGCGGAGGCAGGGACTCGACGTTCAGAGCGCGAGCGAGCAGGTGGTCGGCGAATTCGGGGTTACGTGCCAGCACAGGGCCGTGCAGATATGTTCCATAGACCGAACCCCGCACCGCGCCTTCGTTTCCGTCGCCGACGCCGTTGCCCACGCCTCGGGTCACCTTGCCGAGGGGTTTCGTATCGGGTCCGAGTGTCGTTCCGCCCCTGTGGTTTTCGAAACCGGAAACCGGCGCGGTGAGGCCCGGAATGCTCGGGGTGAGGACGATCTCCCCGATCGCCCGGGTCTTACGCGGTGACGTCGTCGCGTCGAGCAGCCCCACACCGTCGACGCGCTCACCGGCCGAAGTCTCGTACCAGTGCCCGAGCACCTGGATCGCCGCGCAGATCGCCAGGACGGGTGCGCCGCGTTCCGCCGCCTTCTGCAGACCTGGGTAGCGCAGAAGGTGGCGTGTCGCGAGGCGCTGTGCCGCGTCTTCGGCGCCGCCGAGTGTGTAGAGGTCGAGTGAATCGGGGACGGGATCGTTCAGACCGATCTCGATGATCTCGGCGTTGTGGCCGCGCATGCGGAGGCGCTGACGCAACACCAGTGCGTTGCCTCCGTCGCCGTAGGTGCCCATGACATCGGGCAGGACGAGGCCGATCCGCACTGTCGACTCAGACATTCGTAGCCCCCTTGGCAATCGCGGTGTTCAGATCCCGGAACGCCGTGTAGTTGGCGAGAACCTCGACGCGTCCGGGAGGGCACGAGGCGATGGCGCGCAGCGGATCCGCGACGAGTGTGTGCTCGACTCCTGCGTATGTCAGCCGCACGGCGAGGTCGGTGCCGCGCTCACCTGCGGCGACCACCTGCACATTCTCGAAGTGTTCGAAACGTACATCCCACAGCCACGACAGGTCCTCGCCGTCCGGCACCTGACCATTGACCGCGATCACCAGGCCGTCGACGGTCGGATCGATCATCGACAGTGCCTCCTGCCAGCCGGCGGGGTTCTTCGCCAGGAGCATGTGGACCGAATGTGGCCCGACCTGCACGGTCTTGTAGCGTCCCGCAACTTCTTCGACCACCGATGTCGCTGCCGCAGCCTTCGCGGGATCTGCACCGAGTGCGACGGCGGCGGCGACGGCCTGCGCCGCGTTGCCGCGGTTCGCACGCCCGGGCAGGGTCAGTTTCAAAGGCAGAACGAGGCCGTCGGGCCCGTGGAGATTGTCTTCGTCGACCCACCAGTCGGGCGTCGGACGGGCGAAGTCCGATCCAGTGCTGTACCAGTGGTCGCCGTCGCGCACGATGGGTTCGCCGGTGCGGGGGCAGCTCACCGAGTCGCCGGCCCACCCGGCTCCGGCGGCGACCCACACGACGTTCGGATTGTCGAAGGCAGCGGAGGTCACCAGCACGTCGTCGCAGTTGGCGATGATCGTTGCGTTGGTGTGCCCCTGCAGCCCCGCGCGAAGTCTGCGCTCGATCATGTTGATCTCGCCGACGCGGTCGAGCTGATCTCGGGTGAGGTTGAGCAGCACGATCGCTTCGGGCCCCAGCGAATCGGCGACATGCGGCGTGTGGAGTTCGTCGACCTCGATGGCGGCGAGTCGCGCGGTGCGGTTCGCGGCGAGAGCCGACACGATGCCCGCGTCCATGTTCGCACCATCGGGTTGGGTCACGACGGCGTCGATGGTTTCGAGCGCGGCCGCGGTCATCCGCGTGGTCGTGGACTTTCCGTTGGTGCCGGTCACCAGCACGGTGCGGCGCCCGCGACCGAGCTGCGTCATCAGCCCCGGATCGATTTTGAGGGCGATGAGCCCGCCGATCATGGACCCGTTGCCGCGTCCGGCTTTGCGTGATGCCCACGCAGCTGCTTCGGCCGCGCGCAACGCGATGCGCCCGCGAGCCGAGATCCCCGTCGTTGTAGCCACGCGCCGAGTTTTCCACAGCCGTGTTACGGACTCGTACCCTGCCCGATCGGCGCGATGAGATCATGTTCGCGCGACGCGGTTCGATCACGCCGATCGGGGCGGATCAGCGAGGATCAGGCCAGAGCTTTCGCCTTGAGGGCTTGGAACTCGTCCTCGGTGATCGTGCCTGAATCGAGGAGTGCCTTCGCATCCGCGATGTGTTCCGCAGGAGACTTCTTTCCTGCGACGTCCCGAATGTAGTTGTCCTGTGCCGACTTGAACTCGGCCGCTTCGCGGGCCGACCGCTTCGCCATTCCGTCGCCGTGCACGATCAGGTACACCAGGGCGGTGAGCCACGGGACGATGAACAGGAAGACGATCCAGATCGCCTTGACCCAGCCGGACTGTTCCCGATTCCGGAACAGGTCGCTGATGATCATCCACAGCATGATCAGGTAAGCGATGAAGGCGAAGCATACGATTATGTACCAGATGATGTCCCAGAATTCCATGCAATTCTCCGTCTACGTATGGACCATCATGTGCACGAACCCAGTTCGGATTTCGACGGAGTATCGCGTTTTTCCGGAATGCAGAACGCGATCGAGTCGAGATGCCATCCGCAGATTACAGCCGGGATTGTCCTGTTGCAGGGGAATGCGAACTCTGAGTTCTCCAGGGCCGGACGACGAACGCGTCGGGGCCCCGTCGGGGCCCCGACGCGTTCGGGGGAGCTGATCGTTTCGTCAGCGGTGAGCGCGGTTCACTGCCGAGACGACTGCGCGCAGCGACGCTACGGTGATCGACGGTGCGATACCCGCACCCCACACCAGAGCGGTAGTGCCGTCGGGACGTGTCACGTCGGCTTCGACGAATGCCGCGGCGTTGGCGTCGTCACCGGCCGACATCGCATGCTCGGCGTAGCCACGCACCGCCACCTGATAGCCGAGGGATTCCAGGCCGTCGACGAATGCTGCCAGCGGTCCGTTGCCGGAACCGGTGATCTCTTTCTCGACGCCGTCGACCTTCAGCAGAGCGACCACGGTGTCCTCACCGTCGTCGGTCTCGGCTGCGGTGACCTTCTGCTTGATGCGCTCGAGCGGCGTGATGGGTGCCAGGTACTCCTCGTTGAAGATGTCCCACATCTCCTTCGGGCTGACCTCGCCTCCTTCGCCGTCAGTGACCTTCTGCACGGCCTGCGAGAACTCGACCTGGAGCCGGCGCGGCATGTTCAATCCGTGGTCGTGCTTCATGATGTACGCGACGCCGCCCTTGCCGGACTGCGAGTTCACGCGGATCACGGCCTCGTAGCTTCGACCGACGTCCTTCGGGTCGATCGGCAGGTAGGGAACTGCCCAGATGATGTCATCGACGTCGGCGCCCGCGGCGTCCGCGTCGGCCTTCATGACGTCCATGCCCTTGTTGATGGCGTCCTGGTGGCTGCCGGAGAACGCGGTGTAGACCAGGTCGCCGCCGTAGGGGTGACGTTCGGGGACAGGCAACTGGTTGCAGTACTCGACGGTGCGCCGGATCTCGTCGATGTCGGAGAAGTCGATCTGCGGGTCGACGCCGCGGCTGAACATGTTCAGGCCCAGCGTCACCAGGCACACGTTGCCGGTGCGCTCGCCGTTTCCGAACAGGCAACCCTCGATGCGGTCGGCGCCGGCCTGGTAACCCAGCTCGGCCGCGGCAACTCCGGTGCCCCGGTCGTTGTGCGGGTGCAGCGACAGGATGATCGAGTCGCGCTTGGCCAGATTCCGGTGCATCCACTCGATCGAGTCGGCATAGACGTTCGGCGTCGCCATCTCGACGGTGGCGGGCAGGTTGATGATGACCGGGTTCTCGGGGGTGCCGCCGAGAGTGTCCACGACCGCGTCACAGACCTCCTTGGCGTACGACAGTTCGGTGCCGGTGTAGGACTCGGGGGAGTACTCCCACCGCCAGTTCGTATCCGGATAGTTCTTTGCCGTCTCGATCACCAGTTCCGCAGCATCGGTGGCGATCTTCTTGACGGTATCCTTGTCGGCCTTGAACACGACGCGGCGCTGCAGGATGGACGTCGAGTTGTAGAAATGCACGATCACGTTCTGCGCGCCTGCGCAGGCCTCGAAGGTGCGGGTGATCAGCTCGGGCCGCGACTGCGTCAGCACCTGGATGGTGACGTCATCGGGGATTGCGTTGTCCTCGATGATCTCCCGGACGAAATCGAAATCGGTCTGGCTCGCCGACGGGAATCCGACCTCGATCTCCTTGTAGCCCATGCGGACCAGCAGATCGAACATGCGGCGCTTGCGGGCCGGGCTCATAGGGTCGATCAGCGCCTGGTTGCCGTCACGCAGATCGACGGCGCACCAACCCGGTGCGCGGTCGATGATCTTGTCGGGCCACGTCCGGTCGGGGAGCGAGACGGGCTCGACCTCTTCGGCGAAGGGTCGGTACCGGTAGGTGGGCATCGATGAGTTCTTCTGCTTGTTCCACGATGCCTGGTCGGCGGGAGCAGGCTTGGTCGGCGGCGTGATGTTGCGCGAACCGGAGGTGAAAGCGTCGGCGGGTGACATGACGTACTCCAAGAAAAAAGGGGACTTGTGAGTCCAGATCAGGATATCGACCGGCGCGACGAAACCCCGCGACGGGAGGCCGGTCTGGTCAAATCCCGCCGCGGCGGCCGAGAAGAAGCGCACGCTGCATGCCAAGCAGTGTAACGCGCAAGACCACTCTTCGCCCGCGGGGTTGTCCGCAGGCGGGGCGGTGTCCGATCGGCACCTGCTCGTTCGTCGTCATGGTGAGGGGCTTTCCTGCTCCTCACGGACACGAGAGGATGGCAATCATGGACTTTCTCGCGCTGTTGGTGGGTCCGGAGATCGGGCCGGAGGTCGTACCCGGAACCGACGAATTCGACGCGGAGGTCGCTCTCCATGACGAGTTCGGGAAATACGCGGGCGCGGCGATCGTGGGCGGGGCTGCTCTGTACCCGTCGGTGGATGCGGTGACCATCCGCCGATCGGATGGTGCACCGCTGATCACGGACGGCCCCTTCGCTGAGCTGGCCGAGGTGGTGGTCGGTGGTTTCTACGTCTTCGCGGCCGATGACCTCGATACAGCGCTGGACCTGACGCGCCGTATCCCCGGTATGGACGAGGGTTATACCGAATTGTGGCCGCTGGAGAACTGGACCGTGTCGGACGAGACGGCCGGCTGCTGGCTCGCGATAGTGCGCGACCAGGCGCAGGACGCGGAACAAGGCGCCGTCGATCACTCGGCGAAAGCGTCCCTCGGCGCGATATCCGACGCCATCCGCGGCGTCGCGGTGTTCCATCCGCCCTCCTCTGCTACCACCGTGCGGACCCGCGGCGACGAGATGATTCTCTCCGACGGGCCCGAGGATGCGCAGGAGGCAGTGATCGCCCTGTACATCCTGTCGGCGCCCGACCGAGCCGCGGCGGCCGATCTGGCCTGCCGGATCCCGGTGGGACCGAAGGGGAGCGTCGAGGTGCGGCGCATGGTGGACGAGTAAGCAGTCGACGGGTAGGTGATCGACGAGTAAGCAGTGGGCATGGATTCGGCGGAGGTGTTCCGCGCGGAGCACTGGAGTGCAGTCGCGTCCGTCGTGAGTGCGTTCGGCGATCTCGACCTCGCCGAGGACGCTGTTCAGGACGCCTTCGTCGAGGCCCTGCGGACGTGGCCGGAACGTGGTGTCCCCTCGAACCCCGGGGCGTGGATCACCGCGGTGGCCCGTAACCGCGCAGTGGATCGGTTGCGTCGGGAGGCCGCACGCAGCGGGAAGGAATCCGCGGCGATCGCGCTCGCACCGCCGCCACGCTCGGGGGACTCGGAGGACGGTGCGCTGCGCGACGATGAGCCCCGCGCGGTGCGCGACGATGAGCTGGGCTTGCTCTTCGCCTGCTGTCATCCGGCCCTCGGCCGCGACGCGCAGGTCGCGCTGACCCTGCGGCTGGTGTGCGGCCTCACGGCGACCGAGATCGCGCGCGCATTCCTGAAGTCCGAATCGGCTGTGACGAGGCGACTCACTCGCGCGAAGGCCAAGATCCGGGATGCGGCGATCCCGCTTCGGCTCCCTGCCGAACATCTTCTGCCGGAACGTGTCCCGCAAGTGCTGGCGTGTATCTACCTCGTGTTCACGGAGGGCTATTCAGCGACGGCGGGGGATTCCCCGATTCGTTCGGACCTGTGCGCCGAGGCGATCCGACTCGGCCACCTCACGTGCATGCTAATGCCGGACGAGGAGGAAGCGTGGGCGCTGCTTGCTCTCATGCTGCTCCAGGACAGCCGGCGCGGTGCCCGTCGTGACAGCAGTGGGGAACTGCTGCCGCTCGAAGATCAGGATCGAACGCAATGGGACGGGGACTCCATCGCTCAGGGCTTGGCCGTGCTCGATCGGGCTGCCGGTTCGACGGGGCAGTACCTGCTTCAGGCAGTCATTGCGGCAGTGCACGCCACTGCGCCGTCGTGGGAGCACACGGACTGGTCGGTGATCGCGGCAGCCTATGACCGTCTGATCGCGCTCACGGGCTCGCCGGTGGTCGAGATCAACCGGGCAGTTGCGCTCGGGTTCCGTGATGGATGGGATGCGGGGCTCGACGCGCTTGCTGCGGTGCCGAAGAATGCCGAACTGCGCCGGTTGTACGAGCCGGCTCGCGCCGACCTGTTGCGCCGTGCCGGTCGATTCGCCGAGGCAGCGGAGGCTTATCGTGCCGCGCTCGCGGTGACGGGCAACGAGTCGATCGCCCGAGTGCTGCGTCGACGCCTCGTCGAGATCGACATCGCCGGAGGTGGGGGGTGACCCGGGTGCGTTCGTGACCCGATCGAAATCAGTGCTTCCCGCATGTTCGTACCTCGACGCCTTATTGTGCTCAGAGGTAACTCGAGTATCACCAGTCACATTGGTACCAGGCGAGTGGTGAGGGGTGTGGTTCATGCGGTCTTCCAGGAGGGCGGCCATCGGGGGCTGCGCCCTTGTCATCGCACTGGGTGGAACGGTGCCATTTGCCGTGCAGGCAGGCGCCGAACCGTGTGGCCACGAGAGCCCAAGTGGTAGCGGGCTCGGTAGTGGTGGTTTCGGTAGCGGAGGCCTCGGTAGCGGTGGTAGTGCGGATCTCCTGCCCGGAGCGCCGAACAACCTGCTACCGGACCTGGGGTCAGGGCCCACGCGGGCCGTCGCATGGGTCACCGGACCGCGTAGCGACAACCGGACCGACACGCGATTCTCCGTTTCGGGTACCGACCTGGCGATCATGTGGGACAACGGCGCAGCCGGACCGGACCGCAGGATTCTCATGGCGTTCGGCGACACCTTCGGAGACTGTGCCGCCCCCGGTGAACAGTGGCGGCACAACATCCTCATGCGCAGCGCAGACGCGAGCCTGGCCGACGGCATCGACGTTCCCGACTCGGTTCCCGGCGATATTCACGCCGGTTCGCCCGTGGATGCGCATGCTCCTGATTTCTCCCGTGAGCTGGTGGGGGCGCTCGGAATCGAAGGGATCGAGAAGACGGTGATCCCCACCGCTGGGATCGCCGTGGACGGCGTGCAGTACATCAACTTCATGTCGGTGCGCGCCTGGGGCGATCACGGCGAATGGTGGACCAACGCCTCCATGATCGGCACCTCCGTCGACAACGGCGAGACCTGGCACGTCGACCCGGCCACCGCGCGACTGAACGTGCCCCTCGACATTCCGGGCGTCCAACAGTTGTCGGTGGGCAACGCCAACTTCCAACAGCACGCGTATGTACGGCACGGCGGCTATCTCTACGACTACGGGACGCCTCAGGGCAGGTTCGGCGCTGCGTTCCTCTCGCGCGTGCCCGAGCACCGGCTCCTCGACCTCGCCGCGTACGAGTACTGGACCGCGGACGGATGGATACCGGGTGATGTCGATCGTGCTGTGCCGATCGTCCCGGGTGCGGTGGGCGAGCTGTCGGTTCATTTCACCGGCGACCGATTCGTCATGCTCTACGGCGACGATGCCGACGGCGCGATCGAACTGCGGACCAGCGTATCGCCCGAGGGTCCGTGGAGTGAGCCTCGCCCGCTCGTGACGCGGGATCGGGCCGGGGGTCTGTATGCGCCGTTCATCCATCCGTGGTCGACCGGTGACGACCTTTATTTCACGGTCTCACGCTGGAGCGATTACAACGTCATGCTTTTGTACACGACCGTATCCGGATAGGGCGAGGGCTGCGCAGGCCGTCGGCATCGGTAAGCTTGCTTCCTGGACTTGTACCCAAGACCCCGGAGGTTCGCCAGCGTGGCACTCGTCGTCCAGAAGTACGGAGGATCGTCGGTCTCGACGGCCGAACGGATCCGGCGCGTCGCTGAAAGGATCGTCGAGACCAAGAAGGCGGGCAACGACGTCGTTGTGGTCGTGTCGGCAATGGGCGACACGACCGATGAACTCCTCGACCTCGCCCAACAGGTCTGCCCGGCCCCGCCCGCACGTGAGATGGACATGCTTCTCACCTCCGGTGAGCGCATCTCCAACGCCCTCGTCGCGATGGCAATTCACTCCTTCGGCGCCGAAGCCAGGTCCTTCACCGGCTCGCAGGCAGGTGTCATCACCACCGGCAGCCACGGTAAGGCGAAGATCATCGACGTGACGCCCGGTCGCGTGCGGACTGCGCTCGACGAGGGCAGCATCGTGCTCGTCGCCGGATTCCAGGGCGTCAGTCAGGACAACAAAGACATCACGACGCTCGGTCGTGGCGGATCGGATACCACCGCTGTCGCTCTTGCCGCCGCGCTGAACGCGGACGTCTGCGAGATCTACACGGACGTCGACGGCGTGTTCAGCGCCGACCCGCGCATCGTCAAGGATGCGCAGCGGCTCGACAAGGTCTCCTTCGAAGAGATGCTCGAACTCGCAGCATGTGGGGCCAAGGTCTTGATGCTGCGCTGCGTCGAGTACGCCCGCCGCTACAACGTGCCCGTGCACGTTCGTTCGTCGTACACCACCAAGCCCGGCACCCTTGTGACCGGATCGATGGAGGACATCCCCGTGGAAGAAGCCCTGATCACCGGCGTTGCACACGACCGCAGCGAGTCGAAGATCACCGTTGTCGGACTGCCCGACACGCCCGGCTACGCCGCGAAGGTGTTCCGCGCTGTCGCCGACGCCGAGATCAACATCGACATGGTGCTGCAGAACATCTCGAAGGTGGAGACCGGCAAGACCGATATCACCTTCACGCTGCCGACCTCCGACGGTCCGCGCGCCGTCGAGCTGCTCAGCAAGCGTCAGGACGAGATCGGCTTCACCCAGGTGCTGTTCGACGACCACATCGGCAAGGTGTCGCTCGTCGGTGCGGGTATGAAGAGCCACCCCGGCGTGACCGCCAAGTTCTGCGAGGCATTGGCGGATGCCGGCATCAACATCGACCTCATCTCGACCTCCGAGATCCGCATTTCGGTGCTGGTCGATGACAACGAACTCGACGACGCGGTGCGTGTACTCCACGCCGCGTTCGAACTCGGCGGCGAGGAAGAAGCCGTCGTGCACGCAGGGACGGGACGGTAAGCCATGACAACCATCGCTGTAGTCGGTGCGACCGGGCAGGTCGGCATCGTCATGCGCACCCTTCTCGAGGAGCGCAACTTCCCGGCCGACAAGGTGCGGTTCTTCGCGTCGGCGCGTTCTGCTGGCAAGAAGCTCCCGTTCCGCGGGGAGGAGATCGTCGTCGAGGACGCGGCCGCGACTTCCGACGAGGACTTGAAGGGCATCGATATCGCCCTGTTCTCTGCCGGCGCGACCCTGTCGCGTGAGCAGGCTCCGCGGTTCGCGGCAGCCGGCGCGACCGTCGTCGACAACTCGTCGGCGTGGCGCAAGGATCCAGAGGTTCCACTCGTGGTGAGCGAGGTGAACCCGGAGGAGGCGAAGAACCCGCCGAAGGGCATCATCGCCAACCCGAACTGCACGACGATGGCTGCGATGCCGGTTCTCAAGGCCCTGCACGACGAGGCGGGTCTGCAGCGACTGGTCATCTCGAGCTACCAGGCGGTGTCGGGTAGTGGTATCGCAGGCGTCGAAGAACTCCTCGGCCAGGCGCGCGCCGTCATCGGTGACGCGGAGAAGCTCGTGCACGACGGCAGTGCCGTGGAATTCCCGGCGCCCGACAAGTACGTCGCGCCGATCGCGTTCAACGTTCTCCCGATGGCCGGGGCGATCGTCGACGACGGATCCGGTGAGACCGACGAGGACCAGAAGCTGCGCAACGAGTCGCGCAAGATCCTCGGTCTTCCCGACCTGCTCGTTTCGGGTACATGTGTGCGCGTCCCGGTCGTCACCGGTCACTCGCTTTCGATCAACGCGGAGTTCGAGCGTCCCGTTTCGCCCGCTCGCGCGCAGGAGGTCCTCGCGTCTGCTCCGGGGGTCAAGCTGGTCGATGTGCCGACGCCACTCGCCGCTGCCGGTGACGACGTGTCGCTGGTCGGTCGTATCCGCCAGGATCCGGGAGCCCCCGAGGGACGTGGGCTTGCGCTGTTCGTGTCGGGCGACAACTTGCGGAAGGGTGCTGCGCTCAACACCATTCAGATTGCGGAGCTTCTGGCTCGGTAGACTGCTGCGCGTATTTCGAGCGAACGGCACCTTCGATCGTCACGATCGAGGGTGCCGTTCCTCGTTCCGGGGGTGCTGTCACTCGAACATGCGATAGATCGCCTCGACGACAACTGCGGGGCGTTCGCTGTCCTCGAGTTCGATCACGCCCTCGATGACGATCTGGACGCCGCCTTCGGGCAGCTCCGTGAGTGATTTCAGGGTTGCGTCGAGTCGCACCCGCGCGCCGGCCGGTACCGGGTTGGTGAATCGAACTTTGTCGAGGCCGTAGTTGAGTGCCAGCGTCACGCTGTCCACCTTCAGTACCTCGTACCACATCGGGATGATCAGCGAGAGTGTCAGATACCCGTGTGCGATCGGTCCGCCGAACGGGCTTTCCTTCTTCGCGCGGTCGGGGTCGATGTGGATCCACTGATGGTCGTCGGTGGCGTCGGCGAAGGTGTCGATCCGATCCTGTCCGACGGTGATCCAGGAGCTGAGGCCGAGGGGTCTGCCGACGTATCCGGCGAGTTCGGCGAGGGTCGAGACGTGTGTACCGGTGGTTTCAGTGGATGTCATCGGGACTCCCTTACTGCTCGGTATTGCTGTGCGCGTAAGCGATTCTGCTCTGTGTGCCACTGTTTGGCCCCGGGTTGGGTCTCGAATGGGTCTCGGCACCCTGCGGCACCGTAGGTAGAAGATAAAAACAGTCTGGACTGTTTGTTGATTTGCCGTTACGCTCGGTATCGTGATCCACGACACTGTAGCGGCGGGCTCGCGAACTCAAGCGCAACGCACCGCAGCGACGCGCGGGAAGTTGCTCGACGCGGCGGTCGAATCCCTCGTCGAACTGGGGTATTCGGGCACCAGTACTCACGGCATCGCCACGCGGGCCGGGGTGTCGCGTGGAGCGCAGCTCCACCACTTTCCGACCAAGGAATCGCTGGTCGTCGCGGCTGTGGAGCATCTGGTCGACAAGCGCCTGGTCGAAATCCTCGAAGCCGAGCCGGATCCCGAAGTCGGGATGGAAACGCTGATGGATGCGTTCTCCGGGCCGCTGTTCGATGCCGCGCTCGAACTGTGGGTGGCAGCGCGCACCGATCCGGCATTGCACACCGCGATGGTCCCACTGGAGCGCAAGGTGTCGGATGCGCTGCGCTTGGGATTGATGGAGATCATGGGTGACCGGATGAGCTCCGAGTCGATCGATCTCAGTATCGAGCTCGCTCGGGGGCTGGCGGTATCGGCTCTGATGCGCACCCCCGAAACCGATCGTGAGTTCCGGAAGCGGCTGCTTCCGGCGTGGAAGGCTCTGGTGATGAAATGAAATCTGGCGATGCGACCGGCAGGAAAACGCTCCCTCGGCACGTCCGTACGCTCATAGTCGGCGCGGGGTTCGGTGGTATCGGGATGGCCGCCACGATCTTGCGTGACGATCCCGCCGCTGATGTCCTCGTGGTCGAACGCGGCGACGATGTCGGCGGGACCTGGCGGGCGAACACGTATCCCGGTGCTGCATGCGATGTTCCGAGTGCTCTGTACTCCTTCTCGTTTGCGCCGGAGTCCGAGTGGAAGCGGGCACACGGTACTCGGGCCGAGATCTACGCGTACCTCCGCCGGGTATCGGGCGAACTGGGCGTCACGCGGCGCACCCTGTTCGGGTGTGAGCTGCGCGATGCGCAGTGGGACGGAGAGCGAGCGCGATGGGCGGTGTCGACCTCGCGTGGCGACCTCACCGCCGACGTGCTCATCGTCGCGACAGGCGCCCTCTCGACCCCCACCCTGCCCAAGGTCCAGGGCCTGGAACTCTTCCGCGGGAAGATGTTCCACTCCGCAGAGTGGGACCACGACCATGACCTGACCGGCACACGGGTCGCGGTGATCGGTACCGGAGCATCGGCCATCCAGTTCGTTCCGGAGATCGTCGGCGAGGTCGACCGCCTTACGCTCTTCCAGCGCACCGCATCCTGGGTGATGCCCAAGCGTGATCACGCGATCGCTTCTCCGGTTCGATCGCTGTACCGCCGCTTTCCTCTGATCCAGAAGGCCGTGCGCGGTGCCGTGTACGGCCAGAAGGAGATGTATGTCATCGGGATGACGAAGCCCCTCGCGCGGAAGTGCGCGCTGCCGCTGTTCGAGAAGCGCGCCCGTTCGGTCCTACGCAAGCAGGTACCTGATCCCGAACTACGCAACCGTCTCACGCCGGACTTCGCCATCACCTGCAAGCGAATTCTGCTGTCCAACGACTGGTTTCCGGCAATCACCCGTCGTAATGTCGAGGTCGTCTCGTCGGCGCTGACCGCGGTGACCGAAAACGGAGTCGTCGACGCTGCAGGCAACGAGTACCCCGTCGACACGATCATCTTCGGGACAGGTTTCACTCCCTCCGAACCTCCTGTTGCGCAGCATATCCGAGGTGAAGACGGGCGGAGCCTCGCGGACGTGTGGAGCGGAAGCCCCTCGGCGCACCTGGGAATCAGCATCAACGGCTTTCCGAACCTGTTCCTCATGTACGGCCCGAATACCAACCTCGGGCACAGCTCCATCGTGTACATGCTCGAATCCCAGGCCGCGTACATCGCCGATGCGCTGCGCGTCATGCGCGTGCGCTGCCTCGATGCGGTGGAGGTCAGAGCCGACGCGCAGCGCCGCTACGCCGAAGAACTCGACCCGATGCTGGCAGGCACGGTCTGGAACACCGGTGGCTGCAGTAGTTGGTACCTCGACAAGACCGGCCGGAACTCGGTGATGTGGCCGACCTTCACCTGGCACTACCGTAATCGGACCAGGGAGTTCGATGCAGAGAACTATGCCCTGCGGGCCACGAACTCGGGAGTACGAGCATGACCCATTACGACGTCCTCGTCATCGGATCCGGATTCGGTGGGAGCGTCTCCGCTCTGCGTCTGACCGAGAAAGGTTACCGGGTCGGAGTTCTCGAGGCAGGCCGTCGCTTCGCCGACGACGAGCTTCCGAAAACCAGCTGGAGGCTCCGCAAGTATCTGTGGGCACCTGCGATCGGATGTTATGGCGTGCAGCGTATTCACCTCCTACCGGACGTACTCGTCATGGCCGGAGCCGGAGTCGGAGGGGGCTCGCTCAACTACGCGAACACCCTCTACCGTCCGCCGTCACGGTTCTTCCAGGATCCACAGTGGGGGCACATCACCGATTGGGAGACCGAACTCTCGCCCTATTACGAGCAGGCCTCGCGGATGCTCGGGGTGCGTGAGAACCCGAGCGTCACCCCTGCCGACGAGGTGATGCGGAAGGTCGCCGACGATATGGGCGTGGGCGACACCTTCGGTCCGACTCCGGTCGGTGTCTTCTTCGACGAACCGGGCAAGACCGTCCCCGACCCGTTCTTCGGCGGAGCGGGCCCCGAGCGCACAGGATGCACCGAGTGCGGCAGCTGCATGACCGGGTGCCGCGTAGGTGCCAAGAACACCCTGGTCAAGAACTATCTCCATCTCGCAGAGCGTGCGGGCGCGCGGATCCATCCCCTCACCACCGCGACACGGGTCACGCCCCGGTCGGGTGGCGGCTACGAGATAGAGACACGCAGCACGAACGGTATCCGTAAGCGTCGCAAGACTTTCACCGCTGATCAGGTCGTAGTCGCGGCAGGAAACTACGGCACCGCGCGTTTGCTCCTCGCGATGCGTGAGGGCGGCGATCTCTCCCGGTTGTCGCCGAGGCTCGGTCGTGTCGTTCGGACCAATTCCGAGGCGGTACTCGCAGCAACGGCGCAGAGTCGCGACGTCGACTACACCGAAGGAGTTGCGATCACCTCATCTTTCCACCCGGACGATCACACCCACATCGAGCCGGTGCGATACGGAAAGGGCAGCAACGCGATCGGACTTCTGCAGGCGCTCCTCGTCGACGGCGGGGGAAGAGTACCGCGGCTGGCGAAGTTCGTCGGTGTGGCGGTCCGTAATCCGCGAGCGTTCCTACGCAGTCTGTCGGTGCGACGATGGTCCGAACGCACCGTCATCGCGCTCGTGATGCAGACCGACGACAACTCCCTCGAACTTGCCAGCAGGCGAAGCCCGCTCGGACACGGTGTCACCAGCAAGCAGGGTCCCGGGAATCCGCCACCGGAGTGGATCCCCGTCGGGCACGAGGCGGTCCGGCGGGTGGGCGACGAGATCGGTGGTGATCCGGGTGGATCACTGCTCGATCTCGTGAACATCCCCATGACCGCGCACTTCCTCGGCGGTTGCGTGATCGGTGACTCGCCCGAGACGGGTGTCGTCGATCCCTATCTGCGCGCGTACGGGCACGAAGGCCTTCATGTGGTCGACGGCTCCGTGGTCACCGCGAATCTCGGCGTCAACCCCTCGCTCACCATCACCGCCCAGGCGGAGCGAGCAATGGCGTTGTGGCCGAACAAGGGCGAGGACGATACCCGGCCCGAGCTCGGGGCGCCCTATGCGCCGGTGAAACCTGTGCATCCGATTCGACCGGCTGTGCCAGCAGAGGCACCCGGCGCGCTGCGCCTACCTCTTTTTCCGATACGACGTGAGGAGACGGCCGGTGCTGTGGAGCGTTCCTGAAAGCGACGACGGACGGACGGACTGGCCGGCGTCGCCACCGCCACCGTGGCCGGCGAGCGTGCGCGCCACCCTGTGGTGGCACCGCAGTACTCCTGCGGCCCGTGAATACGGTCCCGGAGGGCCGATCGTGCCGATGACACTGGCGATGATGGTCAACTACCTGGAGTCCCCGGTCGGTCCCTATCGGGAGATTCTGGCCAGCCCGGTTCTTCGCCGGGGTCCGATCCCCGCGATGGCAGTACCGTTCATCGCTGTCGATTCCGAACCGTCGGTACACGGTGGCCGTGAGCATTGGAAGTTGCCGAAGGTGCTTGCCGAATTCTCGGGGGACGTTCTCGGAGACCTCACCGCTGTCTCGGAGGGCTGGAAGGTGCGGACTTCCGCGTCACCGCGCGGGCCGCAGCTTCCGATCGTCGGGGGACTGTCGTTCGCGCAGCCGGACGGGGACGGCGCACTGTGTCGCGCGTCTGCGCGTTTGCGTGGCCGTTTCCGGTATGCGCGGGTCACGGTGGAAGCCGAGGGGCCGACGCTGGATCGTTGGCTCCGGCCGGGCACCCATCACGGAATCGTCATCACTTCGGGTTCGATGGCGACAGGGCCTGCGCGTATCGAGCGATGACAGGAGGCCTCGATCCGCGTGACCGGCCATGGTGAACACTGGAGGGCATGAGTGACCCCACCTTCGAAGCCGGTATCGACGAGATCGTAGGGGAGGACTATTCGGATGCTCGCCTGCCGCGGCAGGAGTGGCGTCGTCAGGAATATGTGGGCTGCACATTCCACGATGCGGACCTCTCCGGGCTCGGGACGGAAGCGGTCACCTTCACCGACTGCGATTTCACAGGTGCGGATCTCACCGGGTCGACGCACTCCGGCTCGGCGTTCCGGAACTGCACATTCGAGTACACGCAGTTGCGCGGCAGCACCTTCCGGAACTCGACGTTTCTCGGCTCGGTCTTCCGGGACTGCCGAATGCGGCCGATGACCTTCGACGAGGTCGACTTCAGTCTGACCTCGCTCGGCGGTGTCGACCTCCGGAAGGCCGACCTGAGCGGTTGCCGACTACGGGAGGCGAACCTGGTCGAGGCGGATCTGCGGGAAGCGCTGCTCGTCGGCGCTGACCTCAGCGGCGTGCGTGCGGGTGGGTTACGACTCGACGGAGCAGACCTGACCGGAGCGCGCGTCGACGCGATGCTCTGGGTTTCCGCGAGCCTGCGGGGCGCGAAGATCGATTTCGGGCAGGCGCTCGCGTACGCGGGGGCGCAGGGCCTTCAGGTCGTGCAGGGCTGAGGCCGGCGCGGTTCGCTCAGGACGGTTCCCGCGGTGTGAGCCCGCCGAGTTCGATGACGTACTCCTGCGTGGCCTCGTCCCAGGTGACCGAGTAGGTCGTGGGGTACGCGCCCGACTGCTGGTAGGCGGCGGGCTGTGGCAGGTCCTCGTGCAGATCCGGCTTCGACGTGAGCCATTCGCGGGTCATCATCGGCTCGATGAACACGACCTGCCCGTCCCACGTCCCGTGCAGCACGGTTTCGGTGAAGTGGTGATCGTGTTCGCCGGTGTCGAGCCAGTGCAGCCCCATACCTGGAACCGTGCCCAGGAGCGGATCGTCGCCGGCGGCGTAACCGTCCGGTAGATACCGGGGATCGGGAAGTCGAGTGGAAGCCTCGATGTACCCCGGCGTCAGCGGATCGATCGCTCTTCTGGCCGCGGAGTCGATCAAGTAGAAGTGCACGTCGATGTGGGGGATGTCGAAGCCGTGCTCGGGGTTGTGGCCGTGCGAATTCCAGTCGAGGGTCACGTGATCGAAGATGGTGGTCGCGGCTTGTTCGGGTAGTGGCAGGACGTACTCCTGCGTGGTCGGCAACATCCCGATCGGAAGCTCATCGAGGGCGGCGGCGTCGAGGCGGACACCGACCGAGGTCGGAGCACGGTCGTCGTCGAACGCGACATAGGTATGTGCGTTGCCTGCCCCGACCGAGATCTCGTCGGCGCTGACGACTCCCGATATCCCGCCTGCGTGCGCAGAGGGGGAGGTGGCCACGAGGAGCGCGCATGCCACAGTGACGAGCAAGGGCGAGCGTGATCGAATGGCCATGGTTCTCCTGTGATGCATGCGGCTGGTGATTCGGATGGTATTTCCCTGACGACCGGTCCCGTGCCGGGTAGGTTGAATCGTGATGTTCCGGTTCTGCACGCCGGTGCATCGGGACTTTGTGCCTCGTTTTCTTGACCTATTCAAGAAAAGGTGGTGAAGTGTGACTGGCGGCACAGCGCGAGCCCACGTTGTGGAACGCCAGGGATACGCGCCGCTCCGCAGCCCGGAGTGGTAGAGCGACAACTGGATACGAACTTCGACTCAACGCACGCACACCCACGCGTGTTTACGGAGGGACGACTATGACTCAGGACAAGTTGACGACCGGCGCAGGTGCCCCCGTCCCCGACAATCAGAACGTCATCACTGCTGGACCGCGAGGTCCGCAACTTCTCCAGGACGTCTGGTTCCTCGAAAAACTCGCGCACTTCGACCGCGAGGTCATTCCCGAACGCCGGATGCACGCGAAGGGGTCGGGTGCGTACGGGACCTTCACCGTCACCAACGACATCTCGCAGTACACCACGGCCAAGATCTTCTCAGAGGTCGGCAAGAAGACCGAGCTGTTCGCGCGGTTCTCCACCGTCGCCGGCGAGCGCGGTGCTGCCGATGCGGAGCGCGACATCCGCGGCTTCGCGGTCAAGTTCTACACCGAGGACGGAAACTGGGACCTCGTCGGCAACAACACCCCGGTCTTCTTCTTCCGAGATCCGCTGAAGTTCCCCGACCTCAACCACGCCGTCAAGCGCGACCCGCGCACCAATCTGCGTAGTCCCAACAACAACTGGGATTTCTGGACCAACCTGCCGGAGTCGCTGCACCAGGTCACCATCGTGATGAGCGACCGAGGAATCCCCGCCTCGTACCGGCATATGCACGGTTTCGGATCGCACACCTTCAGTTTCATCAATGCCGAGGGCGAGCGGTTCTGGGTGAAGTTCCACCACCGTGTCCAGCAGGGCATCAAGAACCTCACGGACGCCGAGGCGGCCGAACTCGTCGGCGCCGACCGGGAAAGCCATCAGCGTGATCTCTTCGACGCGATCGAGGCCGGCGACTTCCCGAAGTGGAAGTTGTGTGTCCAGGTCATGCCGGAGGCCGACGCCGCGAAGGTGCCCTACCACCCGTTCGATCTGACGAAGGTCTGGCCGAAGGGCGACTACCCTCTCATCGAAGTCGGCGAGTGGGAACTCAACCGCAACCCCGACAACTACTTCGCAGAAGTCGAGCAGGCCGCCTTCAACCCCGCGCACGTGGTTCCGGGTATCAGTTTCTCACCCGACAAGATGCTGCAGGGGCGCCTGTTCTCATACGGAGACGCGCAGCGGTACCGACTGGGAGTCAATCACTTCCAGATCCCGGTCAATGCTCCGAAGAACGGGGTGAACAGTTTCCACCGCGACGGCGCGATGCGGGTCGACGGCAATCACGGCGGCAAGCTGCACTACGAGCCGAACAGCTACGGTCAGTGGCAGGAGCAGGCGGAGTACCGCAATCCGCCTCAGTCGGTGGGCGACGTCGCCGACGCGTGGAACTTCCGCGAGGACGACGACAACTATTTCTCGCAGCCCCGCGCGTTGTTCAACAACATGAGCGACGAGCAGAAGCAAGCATTGTTCGAGAACACCGCCCGCGCGATCGACGGCGCTGAAGAGATTGTGGTGCAGCGCCACATCGACAACTGCACCCAGTGCGACCCCGCTTACGGGGAGGGCGTCGCGAAGGCGATTGCAGCACTCAAGGGAGCGCGGCCGATCTAGTTCTTCCGGCTCACCCGAGGGGTCGTCCGCGCATAGCGGCCGGCCCCTCAGGTGTCTCCGCGGCGACGGTCGGTTGAACATCGATGGAATCGCCACGAAGAGTTCCGCGTGTACGCATGATGGAGTTCACGTGATCCTCCAGTTCACGTGATCCTCCTCCGAAGAGAAGTATCGGTGAGCGCATATGTGGTCGGCTACATCGTCGGCAGCCTGTCCTCCACATCGATCAATCGCATTCTGTCGAAAGCCCTGATCAAGTTGGCGCCGGACGACCTGTCCTTCGTCGAGATCCCGATCAAGGACCTGCCGCTGTACAGCCAGGACTACGACTCCGATTACCCGCCGCAGGGACGCGATCTCAAGGAGGCTATCGCAGCGGTCGACGCGATCCTGTTCGTCACGCCCGAGTTCAACCGGTCGATTCCCGGAGGGTTGAAGAATGCGATCGATTGGGCGTCGAGGCCGTGGGGCCAGAACTCCTTCGACCACATGCCGGTCGCGGTAATCGGTGCATCTCCCGGCGCTATCGGTACTGCGCTGGCCCAGCAGAGTCTGCGGGCGGTGCTGAGCTTCACGAACACCCGCCAGATGACGGCTCCTGAGGGCTACATCACCTTCGACCCGGACATCTACACCGCCGACGGGTCGATCTCCGATGCCTCGACCGCGGACTTCCTCCGGAAGTACATGGAGGAATTTCGCGAGCACATCGAGCGAGTCCTCACCGTCCTGCCCCGCAATCGCTGAACCGCGTCAGGTTGCATTCCGCTCCGCGTCGACGAGGTCGCGCACCTGTGGCGCGACCTCTCCGGCGAAGCGTTCGAGGTCGTCGGCGGAGTCGCTACCGAGGATGAACGTGCCGGTGCCGTGCAGCAACGCCATATCGGCGAGTTGTTCGGCCCATACTCGCGGCGGCCCGTTGAGGAACGAACCGTCGGCCGAGTCGGTGAAGGTGCCGCTGATGTTGTACAGGCGGCGGATCGCAGCTGGGTCGCGACCCGCCTCCTGTGCAGCCGCGTCCACTCGTTCGGTCATCGCGCCGAGTGCGTCCGGTCCGGCATTGAAAGAGCTCGGTAGCCATCCGTCGGCGTAGCGTCCCGTCACCGCCAGCATCCGCTTCCCGTACGCACCGAGCCAGATTCCGATGTCGTGCAGTGGGGCAGGTCCGCGCTTGGCGCCGTCGACGCTGTAGTGCTCGCCGCTGACACGTGCTGCCCCGCGTTCGTCCGACCAGAGGGCTCGGATCACCGTGATGGCGTCGACGAGTGCGTCGACCGATTCTCCTGCGCTGCGTCGTGGCCCCCCGTTGGCGGCGATGGCGTCCCAGAAGCTCCCGGCCCCCAATCCGAGTTCGATGCGCCCGCCGCTGAGCCGGTCGAGCGATGCGGCGCTGCGCGCGAGGATTGCTGGTCCTCGTAGCGGAAGATTCGCGACATTCGGAGAGATCGTCACGGTGTCGGTCTTTGCTGCAATCCAGGTCAGCAGAGTCCATGCGTCGAGAAAGCGGGGTTGGTACGGGTGGTCCTGGATGGTGACCAGGTCCAGTCCGGCACGTTCGGATCGTACGGCGAGGTCGACGACCGTGGCGTCGGCCGCGGTGGGCGTGAGAAAGCTTCCGAACCGGAGTGTCTGACCGTAGTCGGGCATGGGATGTTCCTTCCCCTTGACGGAGGCGACCGTGCCCACCCTATCCGGTGATCACGGCCACACCGATCCTTTTCTTGACTAATTCCAGAAAAGCGGCATACTGGTGGCATGCAACGAACGGATTACTCACACTTCGACCCCAAGGAACAGCTTCGTTCCGTGGGGCTCCGGGTGACGGCTCCGCGTGTTGCAGTACTCGATATGGTTGCCCGGAACCCACATTCGGATGCCGATGAGGTCGCCGCCGCTGTGCGAGACGAGCTCGGCAAGGTCTCGACCCAGGCCGTGTACGACGTACTCAGGGCCTGCGTGGGTGCCGGACTTCTCCGGCGGATCGAGCCGGCCGGATCTCCGGCACGGTTCGAGACCCGCACTGGAGACAACCACCACCACCTGGTCTGCCGTAATTGCGGCACCGTCGTCGACGTCGACTGCGCCGTCGGTGCTGCACCCTGCCTGACTCCGTCGGATGCCGGAGGTTTCGTCGTCGACGAAGCCGAGGTGACCTTCTGGGGTCTGTGTCAGTCCTGCCGCTGAACCCTTTCGATATCCACATTCACTTCATGCACGGTGTCGCTCCGGCGACCCGTGTCGACGCGTCGTACCCGGTTTCACGGGTAATCGCCGATACGGAGGTCTCACATGACGAACACCCGTTTCACCACCAACAACGCCGGTAACCCTGTAGCCAGTGACGACACCTCGCTGACCGCGGGCGCGCAAGGCCCGATCCTGCTGCACGACCATTACCTCATCGAGAAGCTCGCACACTTCAACCGTGAACGTGTCCCCGAGCGAGTGGTCCACGCGAAGGGTGGTGGGGCATTCGGTGAACTCGTCGTGACCGAGGACGTGAGCGCCTACACGAAGGCGAAGTTGTTCCAGCCCGGTGTGAAAACTGAGTCGCTGGTGCGATTTTCGACGGTTGCCGGTGAGCAGGGAAGTCCGGACACGTGGCGCGACCCGCGTGGTTTCGCGGTGCGGTTCTACACCGAGGACGGCAATTACGACCTCGTCGGCAACAACACACCGGTCTTCTTCATCAAGGATCCGATCAAGTTCCCCGACTTCATCCATTCGCAGAAGCGCCTACCCGGCTCCGGCCTGCGCGACCACACCATGCAGTGGGATTTCTGGACGCTGCGTCCCGAAACCGCGCACCAGGTGACCTGGCTGATGGGGGACCGCGGCATTCCTCGTACCTGGCGGCACATGGACGGCTTCGGCTCCCACACCTACCAGTGGATCAACGCCGCCGGTGAGCGATTCTGGGTGAAGTACCACTTCAAGACCGACCAGGGCATCGAAACCCTTACCGCTGCTCAGGCGGACGTGCTCGCCGGAACCGACCCCGACTACCACCGGGCCGATCTGTACCAGGCGATCGAACGGGGTGAATTCCCCAGCTGGACGCTGCACGTGCAGGTGATGCCTGTTGCAGAGGCCGAGGGCTATCGCTTCAATCCGTTCGACCTCACCAAGGTCTGGTCGCAGAAGGACTACCCGCTGATCAAGGTCGGGACCTGGACACTGAACCGCAACCCGCGCAACTTCTTCGCAGAGATCGAGCAGGCTGCGTTCGCGCCGTCGAACGTCGTGCCAGGAATTGGATTCTCACCTGACAAGATGCTGTTGGGCCGGGTGTTCTCCTATGCCGACGCACACCGCTACCGCGTGGGAGCGAACCACGCGCAGCTGCCGGTCAACGCCCCGAAGAACAAGGTGGAGTCGTACTCGCAGGACGGGAACATGACGTACTCGTTCAACGACCCCGCGACGCCGGTCTACGCACCGAACAGCTTCGGTGGTCCACATGCGGATCCTGAGCGTGCGGGCGACGATGGACTGTGGGACTTCGGAACCGAGGCGGTGCGAGCTGCTTATGTGCAGCACGCAGAGGATGACGACTTCGGTCAGGCGGGCACGTTGGTCCGAGAGGTCATGGACGACGCTACGCGGGAACTTCTGGTCGGCAACATCGTCGGCCATGTCCTGGCCGGCACGTCAGAGGCGTTGTACGAGCGCATCTTCGAATACTGGCGCAATGTCGACACCGATCTCGGGAAGAAGGTCGAAGAAGGCGTGCGGTCCGGCGGCGAATGATCTCTCGGGTGCGTCCGACGCTTCAGGCCAGGCCCCACAAGTAGATCGCAACGGCCAGTGCCCAGACGATCAATGACTGCGCGTCCATGGTGCGAACCCCCTAGGTCGGTTGATGATGAACCGTACAACCATCATGCCTCGCGGCGGGGATCGGGTCACGGGCGTCGGCCCCGCCGACACGATCCTGTGACACACCCCGGGCTTCATCCGGATGTGCAGTCGGCCACAAAATGTTTCGGCCCGGAAGTATTCGGGAATGAAAACTGTTGAACCCAACGGTAGTTACGAAATTGAGAGGAGTGCGAAAGATGAACAGCCCCATCAGCAGCACGCTGTCGGACGGGAACCGGAAGGTTGCCGCAGACGCCTTACAGAACGTGCTCGTGGATGTGATCGATCTGAGTCTGATCGGCAAGCAGGCGCACTGGAACGTCGTCGGGTCCCAGTTCCGTAGTATCCATCTCGACCTCGACGAACTCGTCGCCACTGCTCGCGAATTCACTGATCAGGTGGCCGAGCGGCTGACCGCCATCGGTGTCAGCCCGGACGGCCGGGTCGCAACGGTTGCCCGTGAGAGCGGAACCAAGGGCTTCGGCGACGGCTGGAGCAAGGACACCGAGGTCGTCGCTTCGATCGTAGGTAATCTCGCAGCGGTCATCGCACGCTTGCGTGAAGGTATCGAGGTCACCGGCGATGCAGACCCGGTCACACAGGATCTGCTGATCGGTCAGGCTGCTCGCCTCGAGCAGCTTCACTGGATGTGGCAGGCGCAGCTCGCCTGAACTGAACGATGAACGCGAAAGGCCGCCCACCGTCCCCGGTGGGCGGCCTTTCGGCCGTTCCGGAGAGTTTCGCCAGTGATCCGTGTGACGGGTGTGTCGGTAGTGGTTGCTAGGTTGGGTGTTCGATCCCCTCCGATCGGGCGGGTGGCGGAGTTCGAACGAAAGGTGTTGTCCGACATGGTGATGGGACCTACCCATGCGGTATCCGGAGCGCTCGTCGGTCTCCTGGTCGCCGACGTGCTGCCGCGGGAATGGGGTGGCCCGACATCGACGCCGGAGATTCTCGCCTTCGCGGGCGTCTGCGCGGGATCGGCGCTGTTGCCCGATCTCGATACATCACAGTCGACCGTCGCTCGGTCGTTCGGTCCGGTGAGCCAGACGTTCGCCAGGGGCGTCGGCGCGGTCTCGGCCGGGTATTACAACGTCACACGTGGGCGTAAGGATCGGAAGCGGACCGGTGGCCACCGCACCATGACGCACACGGCGTTGTTCGCGGCTCTGTTGGGTGCGGGGGTGTCGGTGCTGGTCGCACAGTTCGGACGGAACGCGATTATCGGCGTCCTGTTCATCACGTTGGGTCTCGCGCTGCGCGGATTGTTCGGCACCTGGGCCAAGAAGTACGGGTGGTTCATCGTCACCGTCGTCACTGCCATCCTCTCGGTCGTGATGTGGACGGCGTTCCCCGGGGAGGTGGGATCGACCGGCCTGGGGGTCGCCGTCGCCCTCGGGTGTGTCACCCACTGTCTGGGTGATGCGATCACCAAGGAGGGGATCCCCTTCCTCGCACCCTTCGTGCCGTGGCAAGGCAAACGATGGTGGGAGTTCAAACTTCCGCGCGCGATCTCCATCCGTGCGGGTGGGCCGTTCGAGGTCGTGTTCCTCGGGCCGGCGATGACTCTGGCCGCGATCGGGTTCGCCCTCTGGTCCGTCGACGGGGTCCCGGGCTATGTCTTCGGAGCGCTCGAAGCGTCCGGTCTCTCGTTCTGAATTTCGGAGCCACTGGCATCGAAAAGAAACTTGTTCTATTTTTGCTCCATCCCGGTTTCCCACAGAACGGAGCTCGTCCACGTGAGCAAACAAGCCTCGAGCGCTGCCCTCAGCCGGCGTGGTTTCCTCGGAGCCGCCGCGGGCGCCGCGGCGCTTGCAGGGTTGAGCTGGACGCCCGCGGGAGCGATCCCGCTCGGCGACCCGAGCGCGACCATCCCCGCGCCTCCGGAATTCCCCGCCGACATCCCGCTTGCGCAGCAACGCTTCGAGAACTGGGCGAAGACCATCCGGTTCGATGCCGTATGGACAGCCACCGCACGTGAGCCCGGCGACGTCGTACGCCTCGCGAACTGGGCGCGCAGCCACGGCTACCGCATCCGCCCGCGGGGCTCGATGCACAGTTGGAGCCCGCTCACTCTCGTGCCCGGTGAGAGTGCCGACAAGATCGTGCTCATCGACACCATCACGCACTTGAACTCTGTGAGCGTCGACGGAGGAGGTTCTCCGGCCACCGTGACTGCGGGTGGCGGCGCGAGCCTCGAATCGATCCTGTCGGCGCTGCAGGCCGAAGGTCTCGGCTGGGCCAATTCACCGGCGATCGGCGACATCACCATCGCGGGCGCTCTGTCGATCGGTGCGCACGGCGCGACCTACCCCGCAGCAGGAGAGCAGGCCGTCCCGGGACAGTCTTTCGGTTCCCTGTCGAACCTCATCGTCGCGCTCACCGCGGTGGTGTGGAACGACGCCGCAGGGGAGTACGAGCTGCGAGAGTTCCGCCGTTCCGATCCGGACATCACACCCCTGCTCACCCACCTCGGCCGTACCTTCGTCACCTCTGTGACGCTGATGGCAGGTGCGAATTATCGGCTGCGGTGTCAGAGTTTCACCGATGTGCCGTGGCAGGAACTCTTCGCGCCGACGGGTGCTGAAGGCCGGACCTTCGAGCGGTACGCAGAAGAGTCCGGTCGCGTCGAGGCCATCTGGTTTCCGTTCACCGAAACCCCGTGGCTCAAGATCTGGTCCGTCAGCCCCGAGAAGCCGCCCGCCTCACGCGAAGTGCACGGACCCTACAACTACTTCTTCACCGACAGCCTTCCCGAATTGGTGACCACCCCGCTCGGTCAGGTGGTCAGCGGTAATCAGGCCATCACCCCGGCATTCGGTGCGTCGCAGTTCGGTGCCGTCGCCGCAGGCCTGAAGGCCACCGGCACCGAAGACCTCTGGGGCTGGTCGAAGGATCTGCTGTTCTACCTGCGGGCCACCACTCTCCGCGTCATTGCGGGCGGTGGTGTGGTGGTGACGAAGCGCGAGAACATCGCGCAGGTCATCAACGAGTTCACGACGTGGTTGCACAAGCGGATGAGCGACTTCGCGTCGCAGGGGTTGTATCCCGTCAACGGACCGTTCGAGGTGCGGATGTGCACGGTCGACGACCAGGGCGAGGTGCTCGTCGACTCGGCCGGTGCACCGAACCTGTCGCCGGTGCGGCCACGGCCCGATCGCCCCGACTGGGACACTGCGATCTGGATGAACGTGGTGTCGCTCCCCGGCACAGCGGGCCTGCCGGCCTTCTTCCAGGAGATGGAGGAGTGGATGGTCGCCAACTACTCCGGCGACTACGCGACGTTCCGCTCCGAGTGGTCCAAAGGTTGGGCGTTCGATGCGGAGGGCGGATATCGGAACCAGCAGTTCCTCGGCGACACCGTCCCGGCCATGTATCGCACCGGGCTGGACGGCGGCGAGGGCTGGGACGCGGCGAGCGCGGCATTCGATCGGCACGACCCGCATCGCGTGTTCAGCAACGGATTCCTCGACAGGCTGATCTGACGTCAGGACCAGATTTGTCGAGGCACGGTGAATTCGGTTGCAGTTCATCAGGATGACGCCGGACCTCCATCAACGCGGGTAGTGCGATCCCTACCGTCTCGTGGGTTACGTATTCGACCCATATGGAGGTATCGGAAGATGAGTTCCGCAGTCGATCGTTCCGCGCTGAATCGCCGAGGTTTCCTCGGGCGCACTGCACTCGCCGGTGTCGGTATCGCGTTCGCCGGAAGTCTCGACGCGCTGGTGCGGCCGGGCACTGCGGCAGCGGCCCCCGGGGCGATCGGGTACGACCCGCTCATTCCGGATCCTCACGGGCTGCTCGCGCTGCCGATCGGTTTCTCGTACACCGTGCTCGCGAAGTCGGGAGAAACGCTGCTCGACGACGGCAACCCGGTTCCGAGCAGCCCCGACGCGCTGGGTGTATTCGCACGAGGCAACGGTGCCACCGTCGTGTCGAACCACGAGGTCGGCGACGACGCGGGCGACGAACCGTTCGCCGTCCCCGTCGTCGACGGCCTGACCTACGATCCCGGTGCCCGCGGCGGTACCACCACGATCCTCGTCTCACCGAACGGTCAGCGCGAAGGTCAGTACGTCAGCCTCGCAGGCACCGTCGACAACTGTGCGGGCGGTATCACGCCGTGGGGCACGTGGTTGACGTGCGAGGAGACCGACGACCGGGCCGGCGACAACGGCCTCACCCTCGATCACGGTTACGTCTTCGAGGTCGATCCCGCGAGCCGGGAGTCGAACGTCGGCACCAGCCCGATACCGCTGAAGTTCCTCGGACGATTCGAGCACGAGGCCGTCGCCGTCGATCCCGGCACGAGCGCGATCTACCTCACCGAGGACGCTGACGAACCCAACGGCCTGTTCTACCGGTGGGTGCCACCGCAAGGTTTCGTGGGCCGCCACGGAGCGTTGCGCGAGTTGGCACAGTCCGACGGCGGCGACACCGCCGGTGCGCTCCAGGCGATGCGCTGCTTCCAGGACGGCGCCTTCGTCGCCGATCTGTCGCAGGCCACCGAGCCGGGAACGCGTTACGCCGTGCAGTGGGTGGACGTCCCCGACCGTAACGCGAACGACGAACCGATCCGTGAGCAGTTCGGGGACGGAGAAGTCACGCGGAGCCGCAAGCTCGAAGGCGCATGGTGGGGTGACGGCGGCGCGTACTTCGTCGCGAGCTACGCCCGCTTCGACGACGGCAGTGTCGCCGAGCACGACGGGCAGGTGTGGTTCTACGACCCCGCTTCCGAGACCGCCGAGCTGAAGGTCCTCTTCGGAGTCAACCCGGATCCGTCGGTCGACACCGGAAATTACGACGGCCCCGACAACATCACGGTGTCCCCGCACGGCGGACTTGTGCTCGCCGAGGACGGTGAGGGCGTCAGCCACCTGATCGGCGTCACCCCCAGCGGTGCACCGTTCTCGCTGGCGCGAAACGAGCTGAATGACAGCGAGTTCTGCGGTCCCGCATTCAGCGCCGACGGTCGAACGCTGTTCGTCAACATTCAGACGCCGGGACTGACCCTGGCGATCACCGGCCCCTGGGTCCGTCCGATCGGCTAGCTTGTTTCGTCTCGACGGGTTCGACGAGAAGTGGAGCCGCGCACTCGACAGGTGCGCGGCTCCACTGTCGTTCATCCGACGTCAGAGATCGAATTCTGCGGGGTTGATCCCGACCGCATGTGCGGCGCCGCGCACAGCGGCCTTCTCGTGGTCGTCGAAGTGCCCGTCGGCGCCTCCGATGATGATGCCGATCTGGATGACCGCGCGGGCCTGATCCTGCTTCGACTTCAACTTGGCGATCGTGGCGGTCGCTTCGACCTTGCCGAAGTCGAAATCGGATTCGAGCTTGCTGCAGTACCAGTCGAACTTCTCGCGGAGCTCGTCCTTCGGGAACACCGAGAGGATGTCGTTGCTCATGATGAGCGCCGCGGTCTTCTGCCGTTCGGAGGGGTCGATGCTGCCGTCGGCAGCGGCGATCAGCGCGCACATCGCCATGCTGGCGTTCGCGAATTCTTTGTTCTTGAACTGATCCGTCTTGGTCTTGAGCTGTGCGCTCAGTTCGGTGGTCTTCGCCTTGAGTTGATCCCAGAACGCCATGGTGGCCCTTCGTGTCGGTGTTCGTGCACCAACCACTCTGCCATCGGATGTGAAGAAAGTGCTTTGTGAGGTATGCGGCCTCTCGGGCCGTGGCGCGTAGTCCGGCCTCCGGTCACCGGAATGCGGCCTCTCCGGTCAGTGCTTTACCGATGGACAGCTGGTGCATCTCGGAGGTGCCCTCGTACGTCAGCACCGATTCGAGGTTGTTGGCATGCCGGATGACCGGGTATTCGAGAGTGATGCCGTTCGCGCCGAGAATCGTGCGGCATTCACGCGCAATGGCGATGGCCTCACGGACGCTGTTGAGCTTGCCGGTGCTGATCTGCTCGGGCGTGATCTCGCCGCGGTCCTTGATGCGGCCGAGGTTGTAGGCGAGGAGATGTCCCTTGCCCACCTCGAGCGCCATATCGGCGATCTTGGCCTGCGTCAGCTGGAATGAGGCGAGCGGCTTGTCGAACACGATCCGCGACTGTGCGTAGTCGATGGCGGTCTCGAGGCAATCGCGCGCAGCGCCGACCGCGCCGAAGGCGATGCCGAATCGGGCTTCGCCGAGCGCTGTCAGCGGGCCGCGCAGACCCTTCGCGAGCGGCAGCATCGCCGAGGACGGCAGCCGCACTCCGTCGAGGACGAGTTCGGAGGTCACCGAGGCGCGCAGCGACATCTTGGCGTGGATCTCAGGCGCGGAGAAGCCCGGGGTGTCCGTGGGAACAACGAAGCCGCGGATGCCCTTGGGGCCCTCGTCGAGGTCGGTCTGGGCCCACACCACGGCGACGTCGGCGATCGATCCGTTGGTGATCCACATCTTGGTGCCGCTGAGGATCCAGTCGTCTCCGTCACGCTTTGCGTTGGTGCGCATCCCGGCCGGGTTCGAGCCGAAGTCGGGCTCGGTGAGGCCGAAGCAGCCGATTGCTTCGCCGGCGGCCATGCGTGGCAGCCATTCCTGCTTCTGTTCTTCGCTGCCCCAATGGTGGATGGAGAACATGGCCAGGGAACCCTGCACCGAGACCAGGCTGCGGATTCCCGAGTCGACCGCCTCGAGTTCGAGGCAGGCCAGACCGTATGCGGTCGCGCTCATGCCGGAGCAGCCGTAGCCGTCGAGGTGCATGCCGAGGACGCCCAGGCCGCCCAATTCCTTCGCGAGATCTCGGGCGGGGAGCTTCGCGTCTTCGAACCACTGCGCGACGTGCGGACGGATCCGGTCGGTCGCGAACTTGCGGACGGTGTCGCGGATTGCGATCTCTTCCGGTTCCAGCAGCGAGTCGAGGGCGAAGAGCTGTGTCAGGGACTGGGGGTTCGACATGTGGTTCTCCGGGTCGTGGCTGGTGGGTTCGAGGTGAGGAAAATCGTTTGTGCAATCGTATGCAAGAACGATTGCGAGAACGTTTGCATAACCTAGGCTAGGGCGCGTCATGTGGGCCGTCAACCCGGCCGGCATAGATGCGACAGAGTAGGAGAGCCCGAATGGCCCGATCCGACCGCGCGCCGACTCTCAAGGAGATCGCCGAGCGCGCCGGTGTGCACGTCTCGACGGCATCGAGGGTGCTGCGTCAACCCGAACCCGTCGACGGATGGTCGGACTCCGCCCTGCGTGTGCGGGAGGTGGCAGAGGAGTTGGGTTACCGCCCGAACCTGTGGGCGGCGAGCCTGCGCACCCGTAAGACCACGACGCTCGGGGTCGTGATGCCCAGACTCACCGACGGCGTCGTCGCCACGACCTACCAGGGCATCGAGGAAGCGGCCGAGCGTGCCGGGTACTCGGTGCTGCTGTCGAGTCCTCCGGATGACCTCGACGCGCAACGCCGCGCCATCTCTCTGCTTGTCGGTCGGCAGGTCGATGGCCTGCTGCTCAGCAGCCTGCACATCCCAGGCGGCCCGTTCGTCGAGTCGCTCGCACTGGGACCGCTTCCGCTGCTGTGCGTGACCAGGCACGCCGACGCGGGACTGCCCTTCGTCGTCGGCGACGACTACCGCGGCGGGTGCCTCGCGGCGCAGCACCTTCTCGACCGCGGATACTCGGATATCGCAATCATCGCCGGCCCGGACCACGCGAGCACGGCCCGTGACCGCCGCGCCGGGTTCGTCGACACGCTCGAGCGTGCATCGCTCCCGCCGCGTCCCGACCGGATCGTGCGGTCGGGCTTCGATGTGGCCGGGGGTGTGACCGCCGCGCGCGCACTGCTGGATCGACCGGATCGCCCCCGCGCGATCTTCGCGGTCAGCGACACGATCGCGATCGGTGTCCTCGGAGTCGCACGCGATCTCGGGCTGACCATCCCCGACGACCTCTCGCTCGTGGGATACAACGACATTCCCATCGTCGAGCAGCTACCCGTCCCACTGACGACGGTCCGCTCGCCCGCCCGCGAGATCGGGGCGTCCGCGGTGCGCGGCCTGCTCGAACTCGTGCAGGGACGCGAGGTGGAGTCCATGCGGCTCCCGGTCGAGCTCATCGAGCGGAAATCGAGCTGACCCGGCTCCGGTGTGTTCGGCTCGGTGTTCGGTCACCGCTGGACAACGACACGGTGACCGAGGACGATCGCGCACGTGGCGAATAGCGATGCGCAGCGTCTCCGAGATCTCGCGCTGTTGCGCCGTGTCCGCGACCGCATGGATCGCGAGTATGCGCGGCCGCTCGATGTGGACGCGCTCGCGCGCTGGGTGGGCATGTCGGCGGGGCATCTGAGTCGCCAGTTCAAGAAGGCCTACGGCGAATCGCCCTACTCGTACCTGATGACCCGCCGGATCGAACGGGCGATGACGTTGCTGCGCCGCGGTGATCTCAGCGTCACCGATGTGTGCTTCGAAGTCGGTTGTTCCTCGCTGGGGACATTCAGCACGCGATTCACCGAATTGGTCGGTATGCCGCCGAGCGTCTACAAGGACAAGGCCGAATACGGCACGGAAGGCATCCCGGCGTGCGTCGCGAAACAGATCACGAGACCGGTCAGGAATCGAGAAGCGCAGGTGTCCGGCCGTCGCTAGCGTTACTGCCATGGACATCACCATTCACTACACATTCCTCCCGCACACCGATCCGGAAGCGTCCTTGGCGTTCTACCGCGACACCCTCGGATTCGAGGTCCGCAAGGACGTCGGCTACGAGAACATGCGGTGGATCACCGTCGGACCCCCCAACCGCCCCGAAACCTCGATCGTCCTGAACCCGCCCGCGGCGGACCCCACCATCAGTGACGACGAGCGGAACACGATCCTCGAGCTGATGGCAAAGGGCAACTACGGTGCAGTCACTCTCGCCACAGACGACCTGGACGGGCTGTTCGCGCGACTCGAGGCAAGCGGGGCCGAGGTCCTTCAGGAACCGATGGATCAGGATTACGGCGTGCGCGACTGCGCCTTCCGCGACCCTGCGGGCAATCTGATCCGGATCAACCAAACCAGCTGATCTGCAAGGCATTCCAACTTCGAGTGGAGGTCGAGATGGGACAGGACGACGGGACAGGTACCGACCGGACGCGACCGCCCGGTACGCCGGGGGCGCTCTCGCGCTGGTTCCAGCGCACAGCCAACGCGCGGACGATGCGGAAGATCCGACGCGGCAAGGGCCGGACGATGGGCATGGACATGCTGATCCTGCACACGATCGGTCGCAGGAGCGGACAACGGCGTGAAACCCCCCTGATGCGGTTGGCGGACGGCGAGGATGCCGTGCTCGTCATCGCGTCGGGCGGGGGCAGCGTGAACCCCGACTGGCACGCCAACCTGATGGCTCACCCGGACGGCGTATCGGTGGAGCTTCCGGGTCGTGAACCGGTCTCCGCGAGAGCACACGAACTTCGCGGTGCCGATCGTGAACGGGCCTGGCAGCGTCTGGCGGCCGAACAGCCTCGAATCGCCAAGTATCAGAGTAAGTCCGATCGTGAATACCCGTTGATCCGGCTGACGCTGCAGTAACTGCGTGGCACAGTCGAACAGGTCGATTACCGAGGGCCTCCGGAGCGAGGTCCCGGACAGAGAAACGGAGACACCGATGACGCCGTCCGCCAGGACGAACACCCAGTCGCGTGAACTGAACCCCGCCGACAGTCACGACCGGATCCTCGTCCACGGGGCGCGGGTGAACAACCTGCGAGATGTCAGCATCGAGATCCCGAAAAGACGACTGACGGTGTTCACGGGTGTCTCCGGATCCGGCAAGAGTTCGCTGGTGTTCGGCACGATCGCCGCAGAGTCGCAGCGGCTGATCAACGAGACCTACAGTGCGTTCGTCCAGGGGTTCATGCCGAGCATGGCCCGGCCCGATGTGGACGTCCTCGACGGGTTGACGACGGCGATCCTCGTCGACCAGGAACGCATGGGCGCGAACCCTCGCTCCACCGTGGGTACCGCAACCGACGCGAACGCCATGCTGCGCATCCTCTTCAGCCGGATGGGTAAGCCGCACATCGGTTCCCCCCAAGCATTTTCGTTCAATGTCGCTTCGATCAGCGGTGCCGGAGCCGTGTCGATGGAGCGCGGGGGACGGACAGTGAAGGAACGTCGCTCCTTCACCATCACCGGCGGGATGTGCCTGCGCTGCGAAGGTCGGGGATCGGTTTCCGACTTCGATCTGACGGCGCTGTACGACGAGACCAAGTCGCTCAACGAAGGTGCGCTGACCATTCCCGGCTACAGCATGGAAGGCTGGTACGGACGGATCTACCGCGGCTGTGGCTTCTTCGATCCCGACAAGCCGATCGCGAAATTCACGAAGAAGCAGCTGAACGATCTCCTCTACAAGGAACCGACCAGGATCAAGGTCGAAGGCGTCAACGTGACCTTCGAGGGGCTGATCCCGAAGATTCAGAAGTCGTTCCTGTCCAAGGACCGAGAGGCGATGCAGCCGCACATCCGTGCGTTCGTGGATCGTGCGATCACATTCTCGGTCTGCCCCGAGTGCGACGGCACGCGACTCACGGAGGACGCGCGATCGTCGAAGATCAAGGGACTGAGCATCGCCGATGTGTGCTCGATGCAGATCAGTGATCTCGCCGAGTGGGTTCGAGGTCTCGACGAACCATCGTTGGGCCCCTTGCTCGACAATCTGCGGCAGAACCTCGATTCGTTCGTCGACATCGGCCTGGGTTACCTGTCGCTCGAACGCCCGGCAGGCACGCTTTCCGGTGGTGAGGCGCAGCGCACCAAGCTGATCCGGCACCTCGGGTCGTCCCTGACCGATGTCACCTATGTCTTCGACGAGCCGACGATCGGTCTGCATCCGCACGACATCGCGCGGATGAACGACCTGCTGCTGCAACTACGCGACAAGGGCAACACCGTGCTCGTAGTCGAACACAAGCCCGAGGTCATGGCCATCGCCGACCATCTCGTCGATCTCGGTCCACACGCCGGTACCGAGGGCGGCAAGGTGATGTTCGAGGGCACCTTCGACGGCCTGCGGAAGAGCGACACCCTCACCGGCAAACACCTCGACGATCGTGCCTCGCTGAAATCGTCGGTGCGCACGGGGACCGGCGCACTCGAAGTGCGCGGCGCCGACACCAACAACCTCCGCAATGTCGACGTCGACATCCCCCTCGGAGTGCTGGTGGTGCTCACCGGTGTCGCGGGGTCGGGGAAGAGTTCGCTCATCGGTGGATCGGTGTCCGGCCGCGACGGCGTGGTCACCATCGACCAGGGAGCGATCAAGGGGTCGCGACGCAGCAATCCTGCGACGTACACCGGCATGCTCGACCCGATCCGCAAGGCGTTCGCGAAGGCCAACGGGGTCAAGCCGGCGCTGTTCAGCGCGAACTCGGAAGGCGCATGCCCCAACTGCAACGGCGCGGGCGTCGTCTACTCCGACCTCGCGATGATGGCCGGAGTCGCGACACCCTGCGAGGTGTGCGACGGAAAGCGTTTCCTGGCCGAGGTGCTCGAATACAAGTTCGGTGGCAAGGACATCAGCGAGATCCTGCGGATGTCCGTTGCCGAAGCCGAGGAGTTCTTCGGATCTGCGGACTCGAAGATCCCAGCGGCGCACAAGATCCTGGATCGCCTGGTGGACGTCGGGCTCGGCTACATCAAGGTCGGGCAGCCGCTGACCACGCTCTCCGGTGGTGAACGGCAGCGGCTGAAACTGGCCACCCACATGGGGGAGAAGGGTGAGATCTACATTCTCGACGAACCCACCACCGGCCTCCACCTCGCCGACGTCGAGAATCTGCTCGGCCTGCTCGACCGTCTTGTCGATTCCGGTAAGTCCGTCATCGTCATCGAGCACCATCAGGCGGTCATGGCGCACGCCGACTGGATCATCGATCTCGGTCCCGGTGCGGGCCACGATGGCGGCAGCATCGTCTTCGAGGGGACGCCGGCGGATCTCGTCGCTTCGCGGTCGACGCTTACCGGTGAGCATCTGGCGGAGTACGTGGGGGCGTAGAAGGGGCTCCGATCAACGCGATCGGGCGCCTTCTCCGGTTGGAGAAGGCGCCCGATCGGCAGTTTCACGAGTCGGGGTGGCGGGATTCGAACCCACGACCTCTTCGTCCCGAACGAAGCGCGCTACCAAGCTGCGCCACACCCCGTGATGAACCTCGGTCAGCTTACCGCACGACTCGCAGGAAGATTAAATCGCCTGGTCAGCGACTTTTTGATGGTCGATGACGAAGTCTTGCGGTCAGCGGGGAGTCCCTGCGCTTTCTGCAGCACTACCCGAGGATCTGCGCGATTCCTCACGCGGAGCCGGAACCAATGTCAGCAGCGTGGCTTCCGGACGACAGCAGAAGCGCGCGGGGGCGAACGGGGAGGTGCCCATTCCCGCCGACACGTGCAGTTGCATATGCGCACCCCACCGCGAGGGTCCCTTCACCCGCGACCGGTCGATGCCGCAGTTGGTCACCAGAGCACCGAAGAACGGCAGGCACAGTTGTCCGCCGTGGGTGTGGCCGGCGAGTACGAGGTCGTATCCGTCGTCGGCGAAACGATCGAGCACGCGGGGCTCGGGCGAGTGGGTCAGTCCGAGGCGAAGATCCGCGGACTTGTCGGCCGCCCCGGCGATGGTCTCGTAGCGATCACGTTCGAGATGTGGGTCGTCGACACCGGCCACCGAGATGCGTACGCCGCCGACCTCGATATCGCGTCGGACGTGTGTCATGTCCTGCCATCCGCGTTCGTTGAAGGCCGCGCGCAGGTCGCCCCACGGTAGCGGAGGCCCATAAACGCGGTCGTGGTCCTTGTCGAAGTAGGCGAGCGGGTTCTTCAGGACCGGCGCGAAGTAGTCGTTGCTGCCGAACACGAAAAGACCGGGGCGGGCAAGGAGGCCGCTGAGAGATTGGACGACTGCGGGAACCGCCTTCGGGTGCGACAGGTTGTCGCCCGTGTTGATCACCAGATCGGGTTCGAGCTGATCGAGTTCCCTGAGCCAGTTCTGCTTGCGTTTCTGCCCCGGCATCATGTGCAGGTCGCTGATGTGCAGCACCCGGAGCGTCGAGGCGCCCGGCGCGAGGACCGGGATGGTGACCTCCCGGAGGGTGAATGCGTTGCGTTCGATCAGCGTCGCGTAACCGAGGCCGAGAACGGCAGCTCCTGCGGTACCCGCGGCGACACGTGTGAGGGGAGAAAGGTCAGGCACTTCTTCAGGGTACCGCCGCTGCACGTCTGCGCACGTGCTTCGACGGTCCCGGCGTAGCGTTCCCGGTATGACCGACACATCTTCCTCACTCAAATCCACATTGCGCGCAGACATGACCGCTGCGATGAAGGCCAAGGACCAATTACGTTTGGCGACACTGCGGATGTTGCTTGCTGCAATCCAGACCGAGGAGGTGTCGGGGAAGGAGGCGCGCGAGCTCTCCGACGACGAGATCATCAAGGTGCTGTCGCGTGAATCCAAGAAGCGTGGTGAGGCCGCTGAGGTCTACACCGAGAACGGTCGCGGGGAACTCGCGGCCAAGGAGCACGCCGAGGCACGCATCATCGACGAGTATCTGCCGACTCCGCTGACCGATGCGGAGCTCGTCGACGTGGTCGACACGGCCATCGGCAGGGTTGCAGACGAGCTCGGAACGCGTCCGGGTCCGAAGAACATGGGCCAGGTCATGAAGGTTGCGACCGCGATCGCCGCGGGCAAGGCCGATGGAAAGCGCCTGTCCGCGGCGGTGCGGTCGCGTCTCTAGCCGTCAGTTGTCCGGTTGCGACGGGGTCGTCGTTGCGGCCGGGCTTTCCGACTCGCTGTCCTCCGGCGGCGCCGACTCGGTCTGGGCAGGTTCTTGACGGCCGGGAACAGGAGCGGGGGCGGCAGGAACCGTGGTATCGGGAACTTCGCTGCCGCTCGGCCTTGCGGGAGTCGCACTCGTCGTGGGTGCGACGCGCACGGAACCGTCACTGACGAAGATCGTCACCGTCGATCCGGGTACCGCCGAGCCGGAGGGGGAGGAGCCGGTGACGATGCCTGCTCGTTCCTCGGCCTTGACCGTGGACTCGGTGACGGCGAATCCTGCGTCCTGCAGGCGCTGGGTGGCCCGATCCCGTGACAGGCCCGTGACGTCCGGAACCTGAGCATTGCCTGCGCCGCGGACGTAACGAGGGTCGGCCGGAGGAAGCTCGATGGAACCGAACTTGGTGGCGATCGGAGTCATGGCCGTGAACCAGGTGTGTGCGGGGGCGGTGCCGCCGAACAGGTTGCCGTCGTAGCACGGACGGACCGGGTTGGCGCAGATCTGGCCCGGCGTGGGGGAGTCGCCGTAGGTGTATACCGACCCTGCGTACCTGTTGGTGAATCCGAGGAATGCGGAGGACATGTGCGACTCGGTGGTCCCCGTCTTGGCTGCCACCGGAAGGCTCCATCCCGTGTTGCCTGCGGCTCCGGAAGCGGTACCGCCACCCGCGGTGTCCTTGCTCATCGCATTGGCGAGGGTGTCGGCCAGCCCGGGTTCGACGACCTGCTCGCACGCCTGCTGCGTGATCGGCACCGGCTTGCCCTCACGGTCGAAGACACCGTCGATCGGAGTCGGCGGGCACCACTTTCCGTGTGAGGCCAGGGTGGCGGCCACGTTCGACAATTCGAGGTTGTTGATCCATGTGGGGCCGAGCGTGTATGAGCCCAGATGCTGATCCTTCTGCATGTCGGCCATCGACTGCTCACCGAATCCGGAGGTGTTGGGCTGCGCATAGGAACGCATCCCCAGTCGGACGGACATGTCGACGACGGAGTCGACGCCCGTCGCCTCGATCAGCTTCACGAAGGCGGTGTTCGGGGACTGAGCGAGTGCGTCGGTCACCGACAACGCAGGCGGGTACGGCGCGGCGTTCTCGACGCAGTAGTAGCCGGGGGGGCAGCCCCGCGCGCCGCCATCGCCGAGACCCTGGGCGTTGTAACGGCTGGGCACGTCGAGGATGGCGGTCGTGCCGAGACCCTTCTCCATCGCTGCGGCAACCGTGAAGATCTTGAAGACCGATCCGGCGCCGTGCCCGGCGAGCGAGTAAGGCTGCGGCTGAACTGTTTCGTGGGCGTCGCCGTCGAGGCCGTAGGTACGACTCGAACCCATCGCAAGGACACGGTGGGAGTCCTGACCCGGTTCGACCACATTCATCACCGTTGCGACATCGTCGACGGTCGGGCTCGTGTACTGGTCGAGCGCGGACTTCGTCGAACTCTGTACTTCCGGGTCGAGCGTGGTGCGGATGAGGTATCCGCCCTTGTCGATCTGTTCTCGTGACAATCCTGAGTTCGCGAGGTACTGGAGTGCGTACTCGCAGAAGAATCCGCGATCGCCCGCTTCGATGCAGCCCCGCGGCAGGGTGTTGGGCTCGGGAAGGACGCCGAGGGGTTCTGCCTTTGCGGCCCGGATCTCGTCTGCCCGCTCGGGAATGTTCTCGATCATCGTGTCGAGCACGACGTTGCGGCGATTGGTCACGCCCTCTTCGTTCGTGTACGGGTTGAGGGCGGAGCTGGACTGCACCATGCCCGCGAGCATCGCTGATTGAGCGATGTTCAGGTCTTTCGCGTCGATGCCGAAGTAGGTCTGGGCGGCGTCCTGGATGCCGAACGAACCGTTTCCGAACGGCACCAGGTTCAGGTAACGGGTGAGGATCTCGTCCTTCGACAACTCTTCGTCGAGGGTCAGCGCCATCCGGATCTCGCGGATCTTGCGGGCGGGCGTGGTTTCGATGGCCGCGCGGCGTTCCGCATCGGTCTTCGCCACGACGTGCAGCAGGTAGTTCTTCACGTACTGCTGGTCGATCGTCGACGCGCCCTGTTCGACCTGCCCGCTGCTGGTGTTGGTGAGGAAGGCGCGGATGGTGCCTTGCCAGTCCACGCCTTGATGCTCGGGAAACCTCTTGTCCTCGATGGAGACGATCGCGAGTTTCATCTCGTTGGAAATCTGGTCGCTCGGTACCTCGAAGCGGCGTTGGTCGTACAACCACGCGATCGGGTTGCCGGCAGAGTCGACCATTGTCGTTACGGCGGGAACGATCCCTTCGACGAGTTCTGCGGAACTGTTGTCGACGGTGTCTGCGGCGCGGTTCGACACGTAGCCGAATCCGCCTGCGGCCGGGAAGAGCATTCCGGCCACGAGGACACCGCCGAGGGCCGTGCAACCGGCAAGTTTCGCCAAAGTACTTCGGATCGACACGGGTACACCCTACGTGCCGATCGGAGGAGTCGACGATTCCAGGGAAACGAAACGCCGTCCGACGTGCGGCTATGCACGGGCGTACCAGAAAAGGTTTTGTTCGCCTTGCGCGCGGGCATCACTTTACCTAGATTGAGACAGCAGTGTGATGCAGGTAACACCTCGACAGTGAAGACGTACAAGTTTTTTCATGCTAAGTGCAAAATTGTGCGTCCTCAGGAACTCCCCACAACGGAGTTCGGAAAGCAAAGGGGAACTGAATGCACCTGACCGCCCCCATGACCAGGCTCGACGTTGACGAAGAAGAAGCACGCATCGCCTGGGTGTCGAAGGCTCGATGCCGCGAGGTAGACCCCGATCAGTTGTTCGTCCGAGGCGCAGCACAGCGGAAGGCGGCAGTGATCTGCCGTCACTGCCCCGTGATGCTGCAGTGCGGCGCGGACGCACTCGACAACCGCGTCGAGTTCGGAGTGTGGGGAGGAATGACCGAACGACAGCGTCGTGCGCTCCTCAAGCAGCATCCGGAAGTGGAGTCCTGGTCGGACTTCTTCGAGGCGCAGCGTCAGCACCAGAACGCGGTATAACCGCAACTCGATGAGGTAACCGGCTGTACAACGACGCCGGAGCACGCACGACGGGGAAGGTCGTGCGTGCCACCCGGAACATCAGACCTGCCGGGTCAACTGGTCGCCCACCGCTCGCAGCGCTTCGAGGTCCGAGACCTCGAAGGGCAGGGAGGGCACACCGACGACCGGCACGCGCGGATTCGCTGAGGTGAATCCCCGCAGCAGATGGACTTCTCGTTTCGCCGTCACCGCGCGATGCGCGTGGATGCGCAGCACGGCCTCTGCTGCGGGGGCATCCTCACCGCCCTCCTCCGCAAGGAGATCAGCCGAAGTCAACGCGTGGTCCGCGGGCAGCGAGGACAACGTGGGATGTGTCCGGTTGAGCACGAGGCCCGCGAGCGGCATCTTGTCGCCGCGCAGTCGTTCCACGAAGAACGATGCCTCGCGCAGGGCATCCGGTTCCGGGGCCGCGACGACCATGAAGTGGGTTCCGGGCTGCTGTAGGAGTTGATAGGTGCGGTTGGCGCGTTCGCGGAACCCGCCGAACATCGAATCCAGTGACTGCACGAATGCGGATGCGTCCGACAGCATCTGGCTGCCCACGATCGTCGAGACCGCTTTCAACGCCAAACCCATCGCACCTGTCACGATCCGGCCCAACCCACGGCCGGGGGCGGTGAAGATACGGATCATCCTGCCGTCCAGAAAAGCGCCGAGGCGCTTCGGTGCGTCGAGGAAGTCGAGGGCGTTCCGTGACGGTGGGGTGTCGACGACGATGAGATCCCACTCGTCGCTCGCGGCGAGCTGGCCGAGTTTCTCCATCGCCATGTACTCCTGCGTACCGGAGAACGACGACGCCACCGTCTGATAGAAGGGGTTGTCGAGGATCTGCTGGGCCTTCTCCGGCGTGGAGTGCTCGAGCACCATGTCGTCGAATGTGCGACGCATGTTCAGCATCATGGCGTGTAGTTCGCCTGTCCCGCCGGATTCGAGCGGCACCTTCTGCGGAGAATTGTCGAGAGTCTGCACACCGAGCGCCTGAGCCAGGCGCCTCGCCGGATCGATCGTGAGTACCACGACCTTGCGGCCCTGCTCCGCCGCCCGCAAGGCGAGCGATGCCGCCGTCGTCGTCTTACCTACACCGCCCGACCCGCAGCACACGATCACCCGCGAGGTCGGATCGTGGAGGAGTTTCGCGACATCGAGGACCGGTGCCGTGCGCACCGTCCGCTCGGTCACCGGACGCCCTGTTCGGCGAGCAGTTCTGCAAGTTCGTAGAGTCCGCCGAGGTCGACCCCGTCTGCGAGCAGTGGTAGAGACATCCGGGCCACCTTCACGTCGTCGAGTTGGGCGGCGCTGACCTGCTGCGCCTGCAGTATCGAGGCATGCTCGATGGTTTCTGTGAGTAATCCGGCGAAATCGTCGTCCGACAACGTCAGCCCGACCCTCTCGAACGCGGACCGGATGGATTCACCTGGGATGCGCCCGTCGGCGACATCGTCGACCAGAGAATCCGGAAGGTGCTCGGGTGCGGTCCTGTTGACGATCACCGTGCCCATCCGCAGATCGGCTGCCTCCAATTCGTCGACCGCGTCGGCGGTCTCCTGAACGGGCAGGGCCTCGAGCAACGTGACCAGGTGCACGACAGTCTCGTCGGAATGCAGCAACCGGACCACACCTTCGCTCTGCGAGCGGATCGGTCCCGACTTCGCGAGATCGGCCATGGCCTGCGTCACGTCGAGGAAGCTGCCGATCCGGCCGGTGGGCGGAGCGTCGACCACGACCGCATCGTAGAGGCGCTCACCGGACTTGTCGGTGCGTACGACCGTCTCCTTGATCTTGCCGGTGAGGATCACGTCGCGGAGTCCGGGCGCGAGCGTCGTCGCGAACTCGATCGCGCCGATCTTGCGCATCGCGCGGCCCGCGAAGCCGAGGTTGTAGAACATGTCGAGGTATTCCAGGAACGCCGCCTCGATATCGATCGCGAGGGCCATGACCACACCACCCCCTTCGGCGGTTGCGATCTTCGTCTCCACCGGAGGCAGCGGGGCCACGTCGAACAGCTGCGCGATTCCTTGCCTGCCCTCGGTCTCGACGAGCAGGACCTTCCGGCCTCCCGACGCGAGGGCAAGTGCAACTGCCGCCGCGACAGTGGATTTTCCGGTTCCGCCCTTGCCGGACACGAAGTGCAGTCGCGCCCGCGCGGCCTTGGCCGGCCATGTGCCGGAATGAGATGTCTGTGTCGCCACGGTGTCGAGCCTATAAGTCGTCAACAGGGAAAGGCGCCGGATAGGGTCAGGTCATGAGTGAATTGACTACGTGGGAGTACGCAACCGTGCCCCTGCTCACGCACGCGACCAAGCAGATCCTCGACACGTGGGGTGCTGACGGGTGGGAACTGGTGACGGTCCTGCAAGGACCCACCGGCGAACAGCACGTCGCGTACCTCAAGCGCCCCAAGAGCTGACCCCATGGCCGCAACCTGGACAGCACGTCTGGCCGAACTCGGGATCACCCTGCCGCCGGTGGCGAAACCGGTCGCCGCATACGTTCCCGCCCTGCGCAGCGGGAACACCGTCTACACCTCGGGTCAGCTTCCGATGGTCGACGGAACCTTGGCGTACGTCGGCAAGGTCGGCTCCGACGTGTCTGCAGACGACGCGAAGACCGCTGCCCGCATTTGCGCACTCAACGCGCTCGCCGCAGTCGATGCCCTCGTAGGGATCGACAATGTTGTGCGCATCGTCAAGGTAGTCGGGTTCGTGGCGTCGGCAGACGGATTCACCGGACAACCCGGTGTCGTCAACGGGGCCTCGGAACTACTGGGCGAGATCTTCGGCGAGTCCGGAGCTCACGCGAGATCCGCAGTCGGCGTCGCGGAACTTCCGCTCGCTGCGTCCGTCGAGGTGGAGCTGATGGTGGAGGTGCGCTGATCATGGCACTCGTTCATCCCGCCTACGGGCAACTACGGCAAGTGACCGAGAACGCGGCGGTGCTGCTTGCCGAGAATCCGTCGGTGATGTCCCTGGAGGGCACCAACACGTGGATCCTGCGTGCCCCGGACAGCGACGAGTGCATTGTGATCGATCCGGGACCGCTCGACGAGGCGCATCTCACCCGCGTCGCGCAGGTTCCGGTTGCGATGACGCTCATCAGCCATCGCCATTTCGATCACACCGAAGGTGGTGAGCGTTTCGCGGAGCTCACCGGAAGCCCGGTTCACGCCGTCACACCCGAACATCGGCACGGCGGTGGTACCGAGCTGTCCGACGGCGATGTGCTCGAAGCTGCCGGGCTCCGTGTCCGGGTCCTCGCCACACCGGGCCACACCGCGGATTCGCTGTCGTTCGTTCTCGAGGACGATCGCAGTGTCCTCACCGCCGACACGATCCTCGGGCGGGGAACCACCGTGCTCGACGACACGGACGGCGACCTCGGCGACTATCTGGGTTCGTTGCGGTCGTACATCGCACTCGGTCAGGGGTACACGGTGCTACCCGGGCACGGTGCGGAACTGCCCGACCTCGAAACCATCGCTCGCGGATACCTCGCACACCGGGAAGAGCGGCTCGATCAGGTTCGGGGCGCGCTGCGAACCCTCGGCCGAGAAGCTTCGGCCCGCCAGGTGGTCGAACACGTGTATGCCGATGTGGACGAGTCCCTGTGGGACGCGGCCGAGAAATCGGTGAACGTGCAGCTGGCGTACCTGCGCAGCTAGATCGCGAGCACAGGAAACGAACGAGTGAGGCCGGGACACCCGAGGGTGTCCCGGCCTCACCTGTTCAGGGTGCCGCGCAGATGGCCCTCAGCGGGCGCGACGCGCGAGTCGCTCGGAATCCGAGATCAGCACGCTCTTGCCTTCGAGGCGCAGCCAACCGCGATGGGCGAAGTCGGCGAGCGCCTTGTTGACCGTCTCGCGGGATGCGCCCACCAGCTGTGCGATCTCTTCCTGCGTCAGGTCGTGGGTCACGCGGAGAGCACCCGCCTCCTGGGTGCCGAAACGCTGAGCGAGCTGCAGCAGCGCCTTGGCGACACGACCGGGAACGTCGGTGAAGATCAGGTCGGCGAGGCTGTTGTTGGTGCGCCGCAGACGGCGGGCGAGCACGCGCAGGAGCTGCTCGGCGATCTCGGGTCGCTGGTCGATCCACGCCTTGAGCGCCTCGCGGTCCATGCTCACCGCGCGCACCTCGGTGACGGTGGTCGCGGTGGACGTGCGCGGGCCCGGGTCGAAGATGGAAAGCTCACCGAACATGTCGGAGGGACCCATGATCGTCAGCAGATTCTCGCGGCCGTCCGGCGAGCGCCGTCCGAGCTTGATCTTGCCGGAGACGATGATGTAAAGGCGGTCGCCCGGTTCGCCCTCGTTGAAGATGACGTGGCCGCGCGGGAAATCGACCGGTTGCAGCTCCTTGACCAGCGCCGCAACCGCAGAGGGCTCGACTCCTTGGAAGATGCCTGCTCTGGCCAGGACCTCGTCCACGTGCGCTCCTTTTGGGATGATTCTCGTTGTACTTCACTGTCAGGTGCACGTCCACGGCATCCCGGCGAGGGCCACCATGGCGGCGTACGGACGCCAAGTCTACTGTGCCTGTCGCATGTGTGAGTGACCGACACCACGGAATCCGTCTCGGTATGTCGGATCCCGCTCACGAATACTACCGGCCGGTACCTTCCTCAGCTCGCGCGGCTCGCGTCCAGGAGATCCGGAGCGTCGACGGAATCGGAGGTGCCGCTGCGGCGCCTACGGCGGTTGAACCGGGCCAATGCTCCGGGAAATCCCTCGCGGGCGAGGGCGTCGACGTCGTCGTGGTCTGCCTGGTCGAGGAACTCCTCGACCTCCTGCTGACGAACGGACAATCGACTCAATCGTGATTCGACTCGTTCCATGGCGAGTGCAAACAGCATGAGCAGCACCGGGAGAAGTACGACAGCAAGAGCTTGCATGACGGGAAGTAAACACGGGCAAGATCTCAGAACAGACACGGCCCCCGTATCGAGCCCGGCGTCTTACGTACAGTGGTCCAGGTGCAACCGACCCCGTCCGAGAGCCTCGATACGAGCCCTGTTCGCTCCGCCGAACGGAGCTCGCGCAGGCCACGTCGGGCCCGAGGACCCGAGTCTCGCCTCGGTTTGGTGCGGCGCGCGCGGCGGATGAACCGCCGCCTCGCCGATGCCTTCCCGCACGTCTATTGCGAACTCGATTTCACGACTCCGCTCGAGCTCGCAGTCGCGACGATTCTGTCTGCACAGTGCACGGATGTGCGAGTCAACCAGGTCACGCCTGCGCTCTTCGCCCGTTACCCCGACGCTCGCGCGTACGCGGAAGCCGACCGCACGGAACTCGAGGAGTACATCCGTTCCACCGGCTTCTATCGCAACAAGGCCAATTCGCTCATCGGCCTCGGGCAGGCGTTGCTCGAGCGCTTCGACGGCGATGTTCCGCGCCGGATGAAAGACCTCGTGACACTCCCGGGCATTGGCCGGAAGACAGCGAATGTGGTCCTCGGCAACGCCTTCGATGTGCCGGGAATCACTGTCGACACCCACTTCGGTCGGCTCGTGAACCGGTGGAAATGGACCGACGAAACCGACCCCGTGAAGGTCGAGCACGCGGTCGGTGAGCTCATCGAGCGCAAGGAATGGACGCTGTTGTCCCACCGGGTGATCTTCCATGGCCGGCGGGTCTGCCACGCGCGTAAACCGGCGTGCGGGGTGTGCGTGCTCGCGAAGGACTGCCCTTCCTATGGGATCGGGCCCACCGACCCGAGCCTCGCCGCGAGGCTCGTGAAGGGACCGGAGACCGAGCATCTGCTCGAGCTCGCCGGGATGTGACGGCGGTGCGTCCTTCGAGCGCAGGCCGCTGGAGCCTGGCAGCACTGGCCGTAGTGATCGCGCTGATCGTCGCCATCTGGCCCCGCGACAGCGACGCCCCGGCGCCGGCCCCCACCGACGGCCCGGGTACTTCTGCGGCACCCGTCGACCGCAGGCCCCAGGACGACGCACAAGCGCTGGACCCACTTCGCGCCGCAGCGGATCTGCCGCCGTGTCCGGCACCGACCGGCGCACCTCCGGCCGGACCACTCGCCGGGCTGGTGTTCGAGTGCGTGGGCGACGGTAGCTCCGTCGACCTTGCCGCCGGACTTGCCGGTCGTCCCGCCGTCGTCAATCTCTGGGCGTGGTGGTGCGCTCCCTGCGCCGAAGAACTCCCCGTACTCGAGGAGTTCGCGCTACGCGCGGGCGACGCAGTCTCGGTGGTGACCGTGCATACCGATCCCAACGAGAGCAACGCGCTGGAGCGGTTCGCGCGATACGACGTTCGCCTGCCCGGAGTGCAGGACGGTTCAGGACGCGTGCAGGCTGCGGTGTCCGCGCCGGCAGTCCTACCTGTCACGGTGCTCGTGCGCGCCGACGGTTCGATTGCCAAGGTGCTCCCGCAGCCGTTTCGCAGTGCCGACGAGGTGGCCGAGGTCGTAGAGACACATCTGGGGGTTGTCGCATGACACCGTATTGGCTGCGGGGTGTAGCCACTCGTGAGCCCACCGATCCGCACGGACTCAATCCTGTGCTGACTCGCGGAGCTCCACATGGGATGACCACCCGCCAGGCGTCCGTGCTCGTCCTGTTCGGCGGCTCGCCCGAGCCCGACCCCCTCGTTCGAGGAGGTCTGCCTGCAGACGCAGAGCTATTGCTCACCCAGCGCGCCGCCACCATGCGCCAGCACAGCGGGCAGGTCGCCTTTCCCGGCGGTGCTGCCGACCCCGAGGACGACGGTCCGATCGCAACCGCTCTGCGCGAAGCGCAGGAGGAGACCGGGCTCGACCCGGACGGGGTGCGACCGCTGGCGGTGCTGCCCGAACTGTTCATTCCGCCGTCGGGGTTCGACGTCACCCCGGTCGTCGCGTACTGGGAGAAGCCCAGCCCGGTCGGGGTGGTCGACCCGGCCGAGGCGGCTCGTGTCGTGCGTGTACCTGTCCGGGACCTGCTCGATCCGGAGAACCGATTCCAGGTCTCCCACCGAATGGGGTATCGAGGCCCGGCGTTCCAGGTCGACGGCATGCTCGTCTGGGGATTCACAGCGGGGGTGCTCGCCGGCCTGTTCACGGTGTCGGGATGGGAGATCGAATGGGATCACCGAGACGTTCGTGACCTGGCGGTAGTGCAAGCAGAACTCGAATCGGGGGTGATCGACGCATGACCGGATCGAACTGGATCGACCTGGTGATCGTCCTCGTCGTGATCATCGCGGCGTCGTCCGGCCTTCGGCAGGGAGCGGTCGCCTCGGCGCTGGCGTTCCTGGGTGTGCTGCTTGGGGCGGTGGCCGGCATTCTCATCGCACCTCACGTTCTCGTCCACGTCGACGAGGGGCGGTTACGGATCCTCGCCGGGATCGTGCTGATCATCGTGCTGGTGGTGGTCGGGGAGGTTGCGGGCATGGTGCTCGGCCGTGCCGCGCGCAGCAGCATGCACAGTCCCAGCGCCCGTGCGGTCGACAGCGTGATCGGCGCGGGACTCCAATCCGTCGCGGTCCTGATCGCCGCTTGGCTGCTGGCCGTCCCGTTGACCTCCGCGACGCAACCACAGATTTCCGCTGCGGTGCGTGGATCGAAGGTGCTCGGCACCGTCGACAACCTCGCCACCGACTGGATGCGGGCGATCCCCAACGAGTTCTCGGCACTTCTCGACACCTCGGGCCTCCCCGAGGTGATCGGGCCGTTCGGTCGAACACCGATCGCAGAGGTCGCCGTTCCTGACGGCACGTTGCTCGACGGGCCGATCCCCGCACAGCTGCAAACGAGCGTGCTGCGCATCAACGGCGTCGCTCCGAGTTGCCAGAAAGCGCTCGAAGGATCGGGCTTCGTGGTCGCGCCCGAACGCGTGATGACGAATGCTCATGTCGTGGCGGGGACCGCGGCGGTGACCGTGGAGAGCAACGGGCGTGCACTCGACGCGGAGGTCGTATTGTTCGACCCCGCGGTGGACGTGGCGATCCTCGCGGTTCCCGGCCTGACCGCGGCTCCGCTTCCGTTCTCCGCCACCCCAGCAGAATCGGGCGACGACGCCATCGTCCTCGGGTACCCGGGTGGTGGCCCGTACACCGCCAGCGCGGCCCGCATCCGAGAGACCCTGGACCTGCAGGGACCGGACATCTACCGCAGCGGCACTGTCGAGCGTGAGGTCTACACCCTGCGCGGGCTCATCCAGCAGGGGAATTCCGGTGGGCCGCTCGTCGACCCGCAAGGACAGATCCTGGGCATGGTGTTCGGTGCGGCCGTCGACGATACCGACACCGGTTTCGCGCTCACAGCATCCGAGGTGAGCCGTCAGCTCGCAATAGCCGATTCGATGGTCGCCGCCGTCGAAACCGGGGCGTGCATCGTCTGACGCGGTCAGAGGGCGCGGATGAAGTCCAGGAGGTCGGCCGTGACGTCGTCGGCCTTCTCCTGGTGAGGATAGTGCCCTGCGCCGTCGATGAACTTCATGATGCGCCCCGGCGCGTGTCGCACGCAGCGCCGCAAGGTCGCGGGCACCACATACGGATCGAGCGCACCGTGCACCTGCAGAACGGGGAGGGTCAACGTGACGTCCATGGCCTTCATGAACCGGCGACCGTCGGGCCGCCACTGACTACGGAATGCCCACCGCTGGTACTCGAGGCTGCAGTGCGCGACTCCGGGGATCTGCACCGCTGAGCGCAGGCGGTCGATGACGGCAGGGAATTCCGCGCTGCGCTGCCAGTCGCTGCCTGAACGGAGGCGGACCAGTCGTTCGATCTCGGCGCCCTTGTCGCGCACGAGAAGCCGTTCGGGTCGCCACGGCAGCTGATGAGCGAGGAATCGGGGCAACAGGGACTTGCGCTGCGCGCGGTCCAGAATGGCAGCATCGCGAAGCGAAATCGGGTGCGGGGAGTCCACGACCGTGATCGCGCGGACGAGCTGGGGGTGCAGAACGGCTGTGGCCCAGCACACCAGACCCCCGTCGGCGTGGCCGACGAGAACCGCTTCGGTATGTCCCAACGCGCGGATCAGTCCTGCGACGTCGCCGGCGAGGGTCCAGCCGTCGTAGCCGCGGGGCGGTTTGTCGGTGTCGCCGTAGCCACGCAGATCGATTGCGACCGCGCGGTAGCCGGCCTCGGCGACCGAGGTGAGCTGATTGCGCCACGACCACCACAGATCACCGAAACCGTGGATGAATACCACCAGCGGCGCGCCCGCCGGCGCGCCATGGGCTTCGACTGCGTGGAGTCGGATGCCGTTGGCGTGGATGTCGCGGTGGGTCCACGGCCCGTCGTAACGGACCGTGGACGGATCGGGCGGGGTCAAAGTGGATGATCGTTCGAGCTGCGTCAACGAGCTGTGTAGTGCGGGCGTTGCGCCTCGGCATCGTCGCCGGACATCGGCAGAACCGTCTTCGCCTGCTTGAGTGAGTCGATGGTCTTGCTCGGCGCCCGTAGCTTGCGCACCCTCAGGTAACCGATGAGCGCGAAGATCGCTGTCACGACCACCATCAGTAGGAAGACGATCAGGAAGGCGAGCCAGCGGGCAACCCAGACATCGAGCAGTTCGGCGAGGAAGAAAAAGAAGAAGAACGAGCTGAAAATGAGAACGGCAAGGGCGAGGATGAAGAACAGACTGCCCTGCAGACCCTTCTTGACCTCGCCGGTGACCTCCGCCTTCGCGAGCTCGACCTCGGCACGGAACAGTGTGGACACCTGCGCGGTCGCGTCACGGACGAGTTCGCCGATGCTTGCGTCCCGCGAGGTCGGGGTGTGTACCTCCGTCAGCGGAATGCCCGAGATGCTGCTCGGCGCCCCGTCTCCCGGCCGGTTCCCGTTCGTGACGCTCACTAGTCGACCCCTTCGGTTGGTTCGTTCTGCTTGCGGTGGGCTCACCCACGCCGTAACAGTAGCGCCGATCCCAGTGAGGGGGCGACGAGTGGCACAGCAAGGCGGTGGCTTTTGTGATTTCCGCGGATTCTTTGCGCTCCTGATGACGCTGCGCCCTCCCGGGACGGATGCCGGGAAGGCGCAGCGTGGATCGGACTACTTCTATCGGACTACTTGTTACGGATCGCGTCGAAGACCTTCGGGTCGACCAGCGTCGAGGTGTCGCCGAGTTCACGACCCTCGGCGACGTCGCGGAGCAGGCGTCGCATGATCTTGCCGGAACGGGTCTTGGGCAGTTCGGGCACGACGGTGATCTGCCGCGGCTTCGCGATCGGGGAGATCTCGACGGCGACGTGATCGCGCAGTTCCTTGATGAGCGCATCGCCGGTGTTCTCGACGTGCTCGAGCAGGATCACGTACGCGACGATGCCCTGACCGGTGGTGTCGTCGGCTGCGCCGACGACGGCGGCTTCCGCGACAGCGGAGTGGCTGACCAGAGCGGATTCGACTTCGGACGTGGAGATGCGGTGCCCGGAGACGTTCATGACGTCGTCGACACGTCCGAGTACCCACAGGGCGCCGTCTTCGTCGTACTTGGCGCCGTCGCCGGCGAAGTACCAGCCCTGCTCCTCGTACCGGGACCAGTAGGTTTCGCGGTAGCGCAGCGGGTCGCCCCAGATGCCGCGGAGCATCGCCGGCCACGGCTGATCGAGCACCAGGTAGCCGTTGCCGCCCGCACCGAGCGGGTGGGCTTCGTCGTCGACGATCTTCGCGGAGATTCCGGGCAGCGGAGCCATCGCCGAGCCGGGCTTGGTGGCGGTGATACCGGGCAACGGGGAGATCATGATCGCACCGGTTTCGGTCTGCCACCAGGTGTCGACGATCGGGCTCTTGCCTGCGCCGATGACCTCGCGGTACCAGCGCCACGCCTCCGGGTTGATCGGCTCGCCGACCGAGCCGAGCAGCCGGATCGACGACAAATCGTGGGCGTCGGGGATCTCGCGGCCCCACTTCATGAACGTGCGGATCAGCGTGGGTGCGGTGTAGTAGATCGAGACGCCGTACTTCTCGATGATCTCGAAGTGCCGGTGCTCGTTCGGGGAGTTGGGGGTGCCTTCGTAGACGACCTGAGTGGCGCCGTTGGCCAGCGGCCCGTACACGATGTAGGAGTGTCCGGTGACCCAGCCGATGTCGGCGGTGCACCAGTAGACGTCCGTGCCCGGCTTGTGGTCGAACACGTAATGGTGGGTGTAGGCCGCTTGGGTGAGGTAACCGCCGGAGGTGTGGACGATGCCCTTGGGTTTCCCGGTGGTGCCGGAGGTGTAGAGGATGAACAGGGGGTGTTCGGCGTCGAACGCCTCGGGCGTGTGTTCGGGGGAGGCCTTCTCGACCGTTTCGTGCCACCAGAGGTCGCGGCCGTCGGTCCACTCGACGTCGATCCCGGTGCGCTTGACCACGAGTACGTTCTGGATCGACGCGGCTCCGTCGACGGCTTCGTCGGCGGCGGTCTTGAGTGGAGCGGCCTGGCCGCGGCGCCATTGCCCGTCGACCGTGACGAGAAGTTTGGCTTCGGCGTCGTCGATGCGTGAGCGCAGTGCGGTGGCGGAGAAGCCGGCGAAGACGACGGAGTGGGTCAGTCCGAGGCGGGCGCAGGCGAGCATCGTGATGATCGCTTCGGGGATCATCGGCATGTAGATCGCGACGCGATCGCCGGTGGTCAGACCGAGGTCGGTGAACGTGTTCGCGGCCTTCGAGACCTCGGCGAGCAGGTCGTTGTAGGTCAGTGAGCGCGAGTCGCCGGGTTCGCCCTCGAAGTGGATCGCGACGCGGTCGCCGTTGCCGGCTTCGACGTGGCGGTCGACGCAGTTGTAGGCGACGTTGAGGGAGCCTTCGACGAACCATTTCGCGACGGGAGCATCGGACCAGTCGAGCACCTGCGTCCAGGGTGTGGCCCAGTCGAGCCGTTGGGCCTGGGTGTCCCAGAACGCCAGGCGGTCGGCGTCGGCAGCGGCCTGCAACTCGGGACCTGCGTTGGCGGTGGCGGCGAACTCTGCACTCGGCGGGAACACCTGCTGATCGTGGTCCTGGGCTGCGCTCGTCATGGTGCGGTGGCCTCTTTCCGGGTCGTGGCAAAACAGTTCGGACGTCAGTGAGCGTAGTCACCTGTGACACGAATCGCATCGTTGCACGACGCTGCAACCTGCTCACATGCGCTGATCGGTCGCTGTCGAGCGACGGGCGGTCGGCGGTCGCGACGAGTGGCGTCTCGGTGTGTCCGGTGATGGGCCGTGGGTGATGTTCGAAGCGCACGCCGGTACCGTTCGGGACCGTGACAGATCCGCTTCAGCCCATCCTCGATCTCCCCGGCGTGCGTGACGCGGCAGACCGCGCGCGTGACGCTCTCGCCGAGGTCCACCGTCACCGCACGAACCGTCGCGGCTGGCCGAACACCGCGGCAGAAGCCTCGGTACGGGCCGCGCGAGCATCGGCAGCGATCGACGGCGGATCTACGGAGCTTCCGCCCCCCGGGGAAACCGGCGATCCGGTCCTGTCGGGAGCTTTGCGCGTCGCGCAGTCCCTCGACGGTGACGCGCTCGCAATCCAAGTGTCCACCTGGCGCCGTGCTCCGTTGCAGGCGCTCGCCCGCCTGCACCTGCTCGCCGCGGCAGATCTGGTGGACGATCCGGAGCAGCTGGGCAGGCCTCGGCCGGAACCCGGGGTGGCGGAACGGCTCGACGCACTCGCCCAATTGGTCACGGGAGGCACTTCTGTCCCAGCGCCGGTCCTCGCCGCCGTGGTGCACGGCGAACTTTGTTCACTGAGTCCCTTCGGTGTGGCCGACGGTCTCGTGGCGCGCGCGGCGTCGCGGCTGGTGTGTGTGGCGTCCGGATTCGACACCCACAACCTCGGGGTGCCCGAAGTGACGTGGATGCGGCGAGCGCAGGCGTACCGCGACGGGATCGCGGGCTTCGCTCAGGGCACGGAAGTGGGGGTCGGCGGCTGGGTCATCTTCTGCTGTGGTGCGCTCGAGGCCGGCGCTCGCGAAGCAACGTCGATTGCCGAGGCATTCGGCGGTAAGTGACAGTCGCCGCACCCGTTCGAAGCGCTGCGCTGCTCTGAACGTGCTGCAGCGCTGCGGCTTTCGGCCACGAGATGTAAAAGCGGGTGGCTCGCCGATCGTGATCGGTGCGCCACCCGCTAGCACGGACCTGCCGGGTTACCATGCGTGCTGGTGTGGGTTGTGTGTCAACGGCCTCGGCGATGATCCGGGTGTCGGCGGTTCGCTCTTCACAACGGGTGTGAAGGTCTTGCCTTCGAGAACTCGGAACTCGCAGGCCCACAACGCTTCTGCCCTTATAGTGGCATCGGCTCCGCGTGGGTACTCGGTGTCCGTGCTGGGAAACTCGGGCGGGAGATCGAATCTTCTCTTCCGATTCGCTCTTGGCCTCCCGTGCTTCCGTAACTCATTTGTACCCCGTACTTTCGGCGTCGGCAAGACCCTGGCTCGGAAAGATTCAGCTCGGGAGTCGGAGTGGTCGGGGGTGTCGCCGGGGGTCGTGCCTGCGTCCGGCGAGGTAGACTGCGGCACCGGTGATCAACGCCGCCGACGCTCCCGCTGCAGCGAGTCGGATCAGTCCTTTCGCTGACGGGCGCACGCGTCGCGACAGGGGCACCGGTCGCGTGAAATTCAATATGGGCCATCGATTTTCGTTCGCGATTCGCCGCAATGCGCGGTCGGGATTGACCGCGCGAGGCTTGCCGACGGCCTGCAGCATCGGCACGTCCGTCGCCGAATCCGAGTACGCGTAACTACGTGTCAGGTCGTAGCCGTGTTCCACTGCAAGCTCACGTATTGCGGTGCTCTTCGCCTCGCCGAAGCAGTAGAACTCGAGTTCGCCGGCGTAGCGCCCGTCCACGATGCGCATCCGGCTTGCGGCGCTGTAGGAGGCACCGAGTGCCTGCGCGATCGGCGTGACGACCTCCTCGCCCGACGCCGACACGATCACCACGTCGTGCCCGCGGGCCAGGTGGTCCGCGATCAGGTCCTTGGCTTCGGCATACACCAACGGCGTCACGATCTCGTCGAGTGTCTCGTTCACGATCGAACGGATCTGTTCCACGTCCCAGCCCTTGCACATCTGCGCAATGTGCTCACGCATCCGATCGACGCGCTCCTGGTCGACGGTGGACAGCACGAAGAGCAGTTGTGCGTAACTGCTCGCGAGTACCGCGCGGCGGTTGAGGAGGCCGTGCTCGAAGAACGGGCGGGTGAATGCGAGGATACTCGATTTGGCGATGACGGTCTTGTCGAGATCGAAGAAGGCAGCGATCCGACCGGACTCGGCGGTATCCGCGGTCGCGTCTGTCACGTTCTCCACCATAGGGCCCTCGGTGCCACTTTCGGGGCCTGGATGTGGCGCGTCACGCGGATGCTTGAACTTGCAAACACCGAGTATGGAAGGTGTAGTATCGCGTCAGTCTGGATATCCAGGCAGTGTTCAGCCCGACCCCCCGGGGCTGAACTCTGACGGCCCTCGCCTCCTCCCCCCCCTGGCGAGGGTCGTCTTTTTTGTCATGACCGGTTCTCTCTCGGAGCCGATGACCCACCGTTCCCGGTTGCAGCCCATCACGTCGAGTTGTCCACAGGCGCCTGATTCATCCACAGATTCGGCGTTACTGGTGAATCGGCCTTCCACGGCGGTCGTCGGCGGCGCACGCTGTGCGGCATGAACGACGTCCTCGCGCTGATCGGCGACGCGACTCTGCTGGCGAGTCTGCGCCGCGTCGCAGCGGCAGCAGACCGGCAACTGGCCGAACCCGCGGCGCCGCCGCAGCGCCGCGCATGGCTGGACGCGGGTGTGGTCGTTCTCGACCGCGACGAAGCGCTCGTCTGCGCCGCTGCGTTGCCCCGCCGATCCGGGATCGTGCTGGTCTGCCCGGACACGCCCGGGCTGGATGAATGGCAGGCTGCAGCCACGGTCGGCGCCGAGCATGTTCTGGGTCTTCCCGACGACGAAGTGGAACTGCTCGCCGTTCTCGGTGCAGCGGCCGAGCCTGAGGCGGGCGGAGGCACTGTGTTCGCAGTGCTCGGTGGTTGTGGCGGGGCAGGCGCCTCGACCTTCTCCGCCGCGCTGGCATGGGTGGCTGCCACCAGGGGCGCCCCCGGCGGCGTCCTCCTCGTCGACGCCGACCCCTTCGGAGCGGGACTCGATACCCTCACGGGCCTCGAAGAACGCGCAGGCATCCGATGGTCCGGACTGACCATCGACTCCGGCACTGTTTCTGCTCGCGCTCTGCGGGACGCCGTACCCGAATGGCTATCGGGAGTGGGCGTGCTCGCAGGCGACCGGGGTGCCGAGCGCATCGGCGCGACCCCACTCACCGCGGTCCTCGAAGCAGTACGGCGCGCGGGCGCCACTGTGGTCTGTGACGTAGCCCGTACGTTCGACGAGGTAGCCGAGGCCGCGATCGCTGCTGCCGACACCACTGTGCTCGTCACCCAGGCGCGGGTGAGCAGCGCGTTGTCTGCCGCACGGACAGCCGACTGGCTCGCCGGCCGTGCCGCCACTGCGGGAGTCGTGGTGCGTGGCCCAGCGCCCGGCGGTCTGCGCGCCGTCGACGTCGCAGCCGTCGTGGGACTACCGCTGCTGGCCGCGATGCGTCCTCAGCCAGGACTCGCAGAGGCACTCGAACGTGGCGGTCTGCCCCTACGCCGGCGGTCGCCGCTCGTTGTTGCTGCCCTCGAGGTCCTCGACTCGTCCGGTCACACCGGGGCGCGGCGGATCTCATGAACAATGTTCTGGACGCCGAACTGCTCGACCGGGTACGCGACCGGCTCGCGGCTGAACCGGGAGAGCTGTCGCCCGCACGGGTCGCGTCTGCACTGCGTGCCGAGGCGAGCGGCGTACTCGGCGACACCGACCTCCTTGTCGCACTGCGCCACCTCCAGACAGAGCTCACCGGAGCAGGGCCACTCGAAGCGTTGCTTGCAGACCCCACCGTGACCGATGTGCTGGTCACCGCACCCGACCGGGTGTGGGTCGACTGTGGTGGGGGCTTGACCCTCACGCCGGTGACCTTTCCGGACGAGGCCGCCGTCCGACGGCTCGCGCAGCGTCTCGCATTGTTCGCCGGGCGCAGGCTCGACGACGCGCAAATGTGGGTCGACGGCCGACTGCCCGGGCACGGCGAGTTCGGCGTCCGTCTGCACGCGGTCCTTGCGCCCGTCGCTCAGGGCGGCACGTGCCTGTCGCTGCGTGTGCTGAGGCCGGCCACGCAGGGGCTCGATGCGTTGGTCGAACGTGGGGCAGTGCACCCCGAAGCCCACCGATTGCTCCGCCGGATCGTGGCGGGGCGCCTCGCCTTCCTCGTCGTCGGGGGAACGGGGGCAGGAAAAACAACGATCTTGGCGGCGCTCCTCGGCGCTGTGGATCCCGCGGAGCGAATCGTGTGCGTCGAGGACGCGGCCGAACTCGTCCCCGATCACCCTCATGTGGTTCGTCTCGTCGCCCGAGCGCCGAACGTCGAAGGCGTAGGAGAAGTCACCGTGCGCGACCTCGTGCGTCAGGCATTGCGGATGCGGCCCGACCGGATCGTCGTCGGTGAGGTGCGAGGCGCCGAGGTGGTCGATCTACTGACAGCGCTGAACACTGGTCACGACGGTGGCGCGGGAACAGTCCATGCGAACTCGCCCGACGAAGTACCCGCCCGGCTCGAAGCGCTCGCAGCCCTCGGCGGACTCGATCGTGCCGCCCTTCACAGTCAGCTTGCTGCAGCAGTGCAGGTGATCCTTCATGTCCACCGTGCTCCCGACGGCACCAGGAGGCTCGTCGAGATCGGGGTGCTCGAACGCGACGCGGTAGCGGGGGTACTGGTGGTGCCCGCGTGGACATACGCCGACGGTGCTGTGCCCGGTTCGGAACTGCTCGAACGGATCCTGCGGTCGAGGGAGCGGTAGTGACAGCATCCCTCCTGTGCCTGGCTGCCGCCGTCCTCGCTTCTTCCGGTGCCGATGCGCGCCGGCGACTCGGACGGCCCGCCACCCCTTCATCGGCAGCGTTACGCCGACCGAACCGCGTGCTCTGCGCGGTGGTCGTCGCGTCGGCTGCAGGATTGATGGGTGGAGCAGGTGTTGCCGTCGCCGTGGCGGTCGCAGTAGCCACGATCATCTTCCGGTTGCGTCGCCGACAACGGGCTGTGTGTCTCGACACCGAACGCCGGGTCCTGCTCTCCGCCCTGGACATGGTGATCGCGGAACTCCATGTCGGTGCGCATCCCGCCGACGCGTGCGATACGGCCGCGCGTGAAACAACCGGCCCGACGTCGGACTCGTTGCGTGTCGCCGCGGCCCGGGCCCGGTTGGGGGGATCTGCCTCCGACGGACTGCGCGGTGCAGCAACCAAATTTGCTTACGACGGAATCGGTGAAAGCCTCATCCGGGTTGCAGATGCATGGTCGGTTTCGGATCGTCACGGCCTGGCGCTCGCCGAACTACTGTCGGCGGCCCGATCCGATCTCGCTGCGCGCCTGCGGATTCGGACCAGAACCACAGCAGGACTCGCCGGTGCTCGCGCCACCGCAACGGTTCTTGCCGCGCTCCCCGCGCTCGGGGTGGCGCTGGGGCAACTCATGGGAGCGTCGCCTCTGACGACGCTCCTCGGTGGCGGTCTCGGCGCAGTGCTACTGGTGCTCGGCACGGTGCTCGTGTGCGCAGGACTGCTGTGGACCGACCGCATCGCTGACAGGGTAGGCCGGTGAGCGCGTCGATGTTGCTGCCGTCGTTGTGCCTTGCGGCAGCGCTGATTGCGGTGCCGGACCCTGGAACGCGACGGCTGCAGGCTTTGCACGGACCGCCCGGCGCGACGACGAGCACCGCGACCGGAAACGTGCAGGATCCGCATGCGACCGCCGCCGCATTCGATCTTTTCGCTGCGTGCCTGCGAGCGGGGATGCCGGCAGCATCGGCGGCGGGTGTGGTCGCGGAATCTGCGCCGCCTGTGCTCGCTGCAGCGCTCCGTCGAGGAGCCGACCGTCTGAAGCTCGGCGCCGACCCGGCAGACGCGTGGTCCGCGGAAGGCGACCTGCTTCTCGAAGACTTCGCTCGCGCTGCGCGGCGATCGGCGAAATCCGGTGCGCCACTGTCCGACATCGTTTCCGAACTCGCCGTGCGGCATCGCTCGGATGCCGAAGACGAAGCTGCAGGCGCCATCGAACGTGCAGGGGTGCTGGTGAGCGGTCCGCTCGGCCTGTGCTTCCTACCGGCCTTCGTGTGCCTGGGCATCGTGCCGGTGGTGATCGGCCTGGCTCGGGGCGTCCTGGGATCAGGGCTGTTGTGACGTCGACGCGGACCGTCCGCGTCGACAGAAAGGGGAATCTCGTGTTCGCTGAATCCATAGAAGAAGATCGGTCGTTCGCCCGCCGCGTCATGAAGGTGGCGGCCGGCGACGACGGCATGTCGACGGCCGAATACGCCATCGGCACGATTGCCGCGGCGGCATTCGGCGCGGTGTTGTACACAGTCGTCACCGGCGACGGAATCGTGTCGGCGCTGACGGGCATCGTCGAACGAGCCCTCAACACCTCGGTGTGACCGGGTGGGCTCGTGCTCGTCGCGTCGCTGCGCGGGACGAGGGTGGTGTGACCGTCGAAGCGGCACTCGCGATCGCGTCACTCATCACGGTTCTGACGCTGTGTCTCGGTGCGGTGCTGTGTGTTTCGCAGCAGGTGCGGTGTCAGGATGCTGCCCGTGAGGCGGCGCGGCTGGTGGCGCGCGGTGACGAGGCCCGGGCGGTCGAGGTGGCCGCCCGGGTCGCGCCGCAGGGCGCGCACATCGAGGTGAGTGTGGAAGACGACCTCGTCGTAGCGACCGTGAGCGTCGATGCGCCGCTGCTCCCGATGGTGACCCTGACGGCCGACGCCGTTGCGGTCCGTGAACCGGGGGAGGTGTCGTGACGCGGGTGGATCTGCGCGAGGAGAGTGGCAGTGCCAGCGTCCTCGGGTGCTGCATCATAGCCGCACTCATCGCGATCACCGCGACCGTTGTGCACGTCGGATCGGCTGTGGTGGTTCGGCACCGGCTGCAGGCCGCGGCAGACATGGCGGCATTGGCCGTCGCATCGTCGCTCGATCGGGGAGTGACCGAGGCGTGTGCGGTCGCGGAGACGGTGACCGTCCGCATGGACGTGGGTGTGCGGAGTTGCCGGATCCACGGGTGGGACGCGGTGGTGGAGACCTACGCTGCGGTCTCGCCGATGTTCGGCGACCGGGACGCATCGGCGATCGCCCGAGCGGGGCCTGCCCTCGGCGACGAACCGACCGCTCACGTGGACGGTGGAGGTTGAGTGCCGAGTGCCTCGAGTACGGCGGTCAACAGTGCTGTCGCACCGGCCTTGTCGAGTGGGTCATTGCCGTTGCCGCACTTGGGTGAGTGCACGCACGACGGGCATCCGTCGGTGCATTCGCACGACTGCACTGCATCGCGGGTGGCGGTGAGCCACTGGGTGATCCGTGAGAATCCGCGTTCGGCAAAACCTGCCCCACCCGGATGCCCGTCGTAGACGAACACGGTGGGCAATCCGGTGTCGGCGTGCAGATCGGTGGACACACCACCGATATCGCCGCGATCACACGTCGCGACGAGCGGTAGCAATCCGATGGCGGCGTGCTCGGCGGCGTGCAGAGCACCCGGAATCCGCTCGGGTGTCAACCCGATCCGGTCGAGCAATTCCGGGGTGACGGTGTACAGCACAGCGCGGGTGGGCAGGGTCTGTGCCGGCATGTCCAGTTCGATCTGGTCGAGCACCTCCCCGGAGGGGAGACGCCGGAGATAGGCGACAACTTGCCCGGTCACTTCGACGGTGGCCATCTGGACGGTGACGGGCCCGTATGTGCGGGCCTCTTCCACAGCCACGACTCGGATGTCGGTGACCTCCCGAACGGACGTCGACCACTCCGGATCCTCTGCGTGCACGAGCGCGACACCGTCGTCGAGCTGAAGCTCGTCGACGACGAACGTCTCACCCTGATGGAGGTGCACTGCGCCGGGGTGGACGGTTGCCGGCGCGCGTCCCGCCTCGACGGTGCCGAGCATCCGGCCGGTGTCGGCTTCGACGATCGCAACCGGATGGCCGATGCCGCCGCGGATATCGACCTCGGCGTGCGGATGAGTGTCCGGTGTGACGAACCAGCCGTGGGGTCGCCGACGAATCAGGCCCTGCCCCGCTAGTTCCGTGAGCAACTCTTGCGCATCGAACCCCTCGGCCTCGGCATGTGAGAGCGGCAACTCCAGGGCAGCGCACAGTAGCTGCGGCCCGAGCACATACGGATTCGACGGGTCGGTCACGGTCGCTTCGACGGGCCTGTCGAGCAGCGCCTGCGGGTGATGCACAAGGTAGGTATCCAGTGGGTCGTCGCGTGCGACGAGGACGACGAGAGAACCCTGTCCGCGGCGCCCGGCCCGACCGCCCTGCTGCCAGAACGACGCGACGGTGCCGGGAAATCCGGCGACGACCACGGCATCGAGGCCCGCAATGTCGACCCCGAGTTCGAGAGCGTTGGTGCTCGCGACCCCGAGTAACCGACCATCGGACAGTGCGGCCTCGAGATCGCGACGATCTTCCGCGAGATACCCGGCGCGGTAGGTCGCGACCCGGTCCGCGAGTTCGGGCGCAGTTTCGGCCAGCAGACGCCGCGCACCCATCGCGGTGAGCTCTGCACCATGACGGGAACGGACGAACGCCAGCGTGCGCGCACCTTCGACGACGAGGTCGGCGAGAAGCCGGGCCGCCTCGGCGCCGGCAGCGCGGCGAACGGGTGCGCCGTGCTCACCGGTGACGTCCCGGAGTAGCGGCGGTTCCCATAAAGCGACGGTGCGCGGACCGTGTGGCGAACCGTCCTCGGTGACCTCCTCGCACGGCGCCCCGATCAGTCGTGAGGCGGCGGCTCCGGGGTCGGCGGTGGTAGCGGATGCCAGGATGAACACCGGGTCGGCGCCGTAGTGGTTCGCGAGCCGGCGCAACCGTCTGATGACCAGCGCGACATGCGACCCGAAGACTCCGCGGTACGAGTGGCACTCGTCGATCACGACGTACCGCAGCCGCCGAAGCAGTCGAGCCCAGCGCGCATGGCCGGGCAGTATCGCCAGGTGCAGCATGTCGGGGTTGGTGAAGATCCACCGAGAATGGCTTCTTGCCCATCGACGTAGTTCGGTTGAGGTGTCGCCGTCATACGCGCACGGGTGAACAGTCGACAGTTCACCCGTCCCGCCGGTCAGTTCCGTCACTGCGCGCAGCTGATCGGCGCCCAGTGCTTTCGTGGGGGAGAGATACAGCGCCGTGGACTGAGGGGCCGACGCGAGCGCGGTGAGCACCGGAAGCTGGTAGGCGACGGATTTGCCCGATGCGGTGCCGGTCGACACCACGACGTTCCTGCCCGCAGATGCGAGGTCGGCGGCGTGAATCTGATGGCGCCAGGGCTCCGACACTCCTTGTTCGCGGAGCGCGTCGACGACGCAGTCGGCGGCCCAATCCGGCCAGCGGACGTGTTGCGCCTTCCGTGCGGGTAGATCGGCTGCGTAGGTGAGAGGGTGTTCGTTCGACGGTGTGCCTGCGAGCAGTCGGTCGAGTAGCGCCTGTCCGTAACCGGGTGGAGAGCCCGTGTCGTGGTGGATAGGTGATGGACTGGTCACGCGTCGGCTCCGGTGGATCGAATTCGGTGCGGGTCGAGGCGATGGTGCGTAGCATGGAATCAGCCTTCTACCCGCTGGTCATGCTACCGAGCGGCCTACAAGATCAGAATTTTGGCGCGATTGTGCCATACCTACTGTTGTGACCGCCCGGAACATGATTGACTGGCACGCGGTCGCAGCTTCTGTGTTCGTAGACTTGAGAAAGTGCACGCTCGCAGGATCGTGGTTGCGAGCGGTGTGCTTTAGCTCTTCCAACGGGGGATTCGAAAGGTACAGCGGTCGGAATCGGGACCTGGCGGCCGCTGTCCCCAGCGGCTCGTCGAATCCGGTGTTAGAAAGAGAAGGAAAAGCATGGCACAGGGCACTGTGAAGTGGTTCAACGCGGAGAAGGGCTTCGGCTTCATTGCTCCGGAGGACGGCTCTGCCGACGTGTTCGTTCACTACTCCGAGATCCAGGGTTCCGGTTTCCGTACCCTCGAGGAGAACCAGCGCGTCGAGTTCGAGGTCGGGCAGGGTACCAAGGGCCCGCAGGCCACCGGTGTGCGCGCCGTCTGATTCGGCACGCTCCGTCGAGCGCCTCTGAGAGCGATCGCTCTCACTCCCTCGTCCCCTGTCGCCACCGGCGATGGGGGACGATGGCTTTCTCGGATCGATACAACTGGAAAAGGCAGTACCCAAGGAGGTAGCAGTGAGTCAACTGTCCTTCTTCGGCGCCGATACCGCACCGCCGGCATTGTCCGACCTGAGCGGGCTGCTCGCCTCGCAGGGACGAATCGTGACGCGCACAGCCGACTCGGCGCAGATCACAGTGACGGTCGAGGCGCCATGGCGCGCGTCCGCGATCACCGATCAGATCATCGCGACAGGTTTGACCGCGGCGATCGACGCGTTACCGGACGGGTCTGCGCGGGTGTGCACCGCCGACGTTTCCGATCTCGTTCCGCTCGCGACCGCGTGGTCGCACGGCGGATCCAAGCGTGTTCCGGCCGGATGGGTCCCGAGCGCAGGGGCGCTGCGGGCATGGTTCCTGGCAGCGGGCCGGATGGAAGTGGTGGGTGAGCGGTACGTCCTCGGGCTCGATCCGGATGCGCCCGGCACGTATGTGTCGCTTTCCGAGGCTCTGATGGTGGCCGGAATCGCTCCCACCTTGATCAGCCCGCATGGTGCCCCACCAGGGTTGCGAGTGTCGGGACCGCGCCGAATCGCGCGGCTCGCGGAGAGCGTCGGAGCACCACCCGACGACTCCGAAGCCCGCGCGATCTGGCCACGTCACGAGCACTTCGACCACTACATGTGACGAGGGATCGACCGAGTGTGTGCGACCCTGTGTGTGACCGAGTCGGGGAGACAGGTCGGTATACATGTCTTCGAGAGACGGACATGTCGGCAAAACGGGAAGGTTCAGGCGTCACGGTGGCAGCACGGGACAAGAGCACGTCGGACAACGCGTCGGGCACGCGCCGACTCGTCATCGTCGAGTCTCCGACCAAGGCAAAGAAGATCGCCCCCTACCTGGGGCGCAACTATGTCGTCGAAGCCTCCGTCGGACATATACGCGACCTACCCCGCGGTGCAGCCGACGTCCCCGCCAAGTACAAGGGCGAGTCGTGGGCCCGGCTCGGTGTCGATGTCGATCATGACTTCGAGCCGCTGTACGTCGTCAGCCCGGAGAAGAAGTCCAAGGTCACCGAGCTCAAGTCGCTCCTGAAGGATGCGGACGAGCTCTACCTCGCGACAGACCCCGACCGCGAGGGTGAAGCCATCGCATGGCACCTCCTCGAGACCCTCAAGCCCAAGGTTCCGGTACGCCGGATGGTCTTCCACGAGATCACCGAGCCCGCGATCCGTGCCGCGGCCGAGAACACCCGAGAGCTCGACAACGACCTGGTCGACGCACAGGAAACCCGTCGCATCCTCGATCGCCTCTACGGCTACGAGGTCAGCCCGGTGCTGTGGAAGAAGGTCATGCCCCGGCTCTCGGCAGGCCGAGTCCAGTCGGTCGCGACCCGTGTCATCGTGCGACGCGAACGTGAGCGCATGGCGTTCAAGTCTGCCGAATACTGGGATATCGCGGCAACCATGGATGCCGGTGCAGATGCGAGTCCCCGATCGTTCGGAGCACGTCTGGTCAACGTCGACGGCTCCCGCGTTGCGGCAGGTCGCGACTTCGGCCCCGACGCCGTTCTGAAGACCGACGGTGTCATCGTGCTCGACGAGGCCTATGCCCGTCGCCTGGCCGATGCGCTGTCCGGTGTCGCGTTGACGGTGTCGTCGGCCGAGAGCAAGCCGTACACGCGCAAGCCCTATGCGCCGTTCATGACGTCAACGTTGCAGCAGGAAGCCGGCCGTAAGCTCCGGTTCTCGTCCGAACGCACGATGCGCATCGCGCAGCGGTTGTACGAGAACGGTTACATCACCTACATGCGTACCGACTCGACGACCTTGTCCGAGTCGGCGATCGCCGCGGCCCGTTCGCAGGCCACCCAGCTGTACGGCGCCGAGTATGTCCACGCGACACCCCGCCAGTACACCCGCAAGGTCAAGAACGCCCAGGAAGCGCACGAAGCGATCAGGCCCGCCGGCGATGTCTTCGCGACTCCGGGCGAACTGCATGCGCGGCTCGATACCGACGAATTCAAGCTGTACGAGCTGATCTGGCAGCGTACGGTCGCGTCGCAGATGGCCGACGCCAGAGGCACCACCCTCACGCTCCGCATCACCGGCACCGCCGGGACGGGTGAGGTGTGCACGTTCTCGTCGTCGGGTCGCACGATCACGTTCGCCGGGTTCCTCAAGGCCTACGTCGAAAGCGTCGACGAAGAGGCAGGTGGTCAGTCGGACGACGCGGAGTCGCGGCTACCCAACCTCAGCGAGGGCTCTGCAGTCACCGCGACGAAGCTGGACCCGGATGGGCACTCGACCAACCCGCCGGCCCGTTTCACCGAAGCGAGCCTGATCAAGACTCTCGAAGAGCTGGGTATCGGGCGTCCGTCGACCTACGCGTCGATCATCAAGACGATTCTCGATCGCGGCTATGTCTACAAGCGTGGCAGCGCGCTGGTGCCTTCGTGGGTGGCGTTCGCGGTGATCGGTCTGCTCGAGGCTCATTTCGGTCAGCTCGTCGACTACGACTTCACCGCAGGTATGGAGGACGATCTCGATGAAATCGCCTCGGGTCAGGAGCAGCGCAGTGCCTGGCTGTCGCGGTTCTATTTCGGTGGCGAGCACGGCGACGAGGATTCGGTTGCCCGCAAGGGCGGCCTGAAGAAGCTGGTCGGGCAGAACCTCGAAGACATCGATGCTCGCGAGATCAACTCGATTCGGCTGTTCGATGATGCAGAGGGTCGCGAGATCCACGTGCGAGTGGGCCGGTTCGGTCCGTACCTCGAGCGGATGGTCGCCGACCCCGACAATCCCGAGGCCGATCCGATCTCGCAGCGCGCGAACCTGCCAGAGGATCTGCCGCCGGACGAGTTGACCCTCGAATACGCGGAGAAGTTGTTCTCCACCCCGCAAGAGGGTCGGGTTCTCGGTGTTGATCCGGCGACGGGACACGAGATCGTCGCTCGCGAGGGTCGCTTCGGCCCGTACGTCACGGAGTTGCTGCCCGAGCCGAAGCCCGATCCGGAGCCGGAACCCGATGTCACGCCCGTACCGGTCGAAGAGCTGACGAGCGGCGGCGCAACGAAGACCGCGACCAAGACGGCCGCAAAGAAGGCGGCCAAGAAGGCGCCGGCGAAGAAGGCCGCGAAGAAGGCCACCGGCCCGAAGCCGCGCACGGCATCTCTTCTCAAGACGATGGAGTTGTCGTCCGTCACTCTCGACGACGCTCTGCGGTTGCTGTCGCTACCGCGTGTGGTCGGTGTCGATCCGGAATCCGGTGACGAGATCACCGCGCAGAACGGTCGTTACGGTCCGTATCTGAAGAAGGGCACCGACTCGCGTTCGCTGGCGACCGAGGAACAGATGTTCACGGTCACTCTCGACGAAGCCTTGAAGATCTACGCAGAGCCGAAGCGTCGCGGACGTCAGGCAGCGGCAGTTCCGCCGTTGCGTGAACTCGGTGTCGATCCGGTCAGCGAGAAGCCGATGGTGATCAAGGACGGTCGCTTCGGTCCGTATGTCACCGACGGTGAAACCAACGCGAGTCTGCGCAAGGGCGACGAGGTCGGCACGATCACCGACGAACGAGCATCCGAGTTGCTGGCGGATCGTCGTGCCCGCGGGCCGGCGAAGAAGACGACCAAGAAGGCGGCGAAGAAGACGCCCGCCAAGAAGACCGCAGCGAAGAAGACCGCAGTCAAGAAGGCAGCGGCGAAGAAGGCGCCCGCCAAAAAGGCCGCAGCGAAGAAGACCGCAGCCGACGGGCCGACCGACTGATCTGCCCTGACCGAGGTCGTCGGTGCCGATCGCTACGCTGAGCCACATGCCCGGAGTATTCGATCGTCTCGTCGGTCAACGTGATGTCGAGACCGATCTGGTGGGTGCGGCGGTAGCCGCGCGCACCGGCGTCTCCGGCTCTGCGATGACGCACTCCTGGCTGTTCACAGGCCCGCCCGGATCAGGACGCTCCGTTGCAGCCCTGTGCTTCGCGGCGGCACTGCAGTGCACCGACGACGCAACACCCGGATGTGGTCGCTGTCACGCATGCACCACCACGATGGCGGGCACCCACGGCGATGTTCGACGTGTGGTTCCCGAAGGCCTGACGATCAGTGTCAAGGCGATGCGCGAGATCGTGCAGGTCGCGTCGCGTCGACCGAGTACCGGGCGTTGGCAGGTTGTGGTCATCGAAGATGCCGATCGCCTCACCGAAGGCGCTGCGAACGCGCTGCTCAAGGTCGTCGAAGAGCCGCCGCAGCGCACGGTCTTCCTACTGTGTGCACCGTCGGTGGATCCGGAGGACATCTCGGTGACCTTACGGTCGAGGTGCCGGCATGTCGGGCTCATCACTCCGAGCGTCCACTCGATCGCCCAGGTCCTCCGCGACGTCGACGGTATCGCTGAGGATGCCGCGCAGTGGGCCGCGTCGGTCAGCGGTGGTCATGTGGGTCGTGCTCGACGTCTCGCCACAGACGCGGCGGCCCGCGACAACCGCGCCCGCGCTCTCGATGTCGCGGGCGCCGTCCTTCGACCCGCCACCACCTATACGTCTGCGGAAGAACTCGGTCGGCGCGCGGAGGCCGAAGCCAAAGAGATCAGTGCAGACCGCGACGAACGCGAAACCGAAGAACTCAAGACCGCTCTCGGTGCCGGGGGAACAGGTAAAGGAGCTGCCGGTGCCCTGCGAGGTTCGGCGGGGATACTCAAGGAACTCGAACGCACCCAGAAGTCACGCAAGACCCGCACCGAGCGCGACATCATGGACCGTGCCCTCATCGACCTTGCCGGGCTGTACCGGGATGCACTCGCGCAGTCGATGGGCGCTGCGACGACGCCCAACCATCCCGACATGGCCGACCGCGCCCGCGACCTCGCCTCCCGAGCGAAGCCCGAAAGGCTCCTCGACTGCATCGAAGCGATCCTCGACTGTCGTGAAGCGCTCGCGCAGAACGTCAAACCCCGTTTCGCGCTGGCCGCGATGGCGGCTCGTCTGAGCGCCGCGTTTCGGTGAGTTTCCTGCCGGTTTGCGTCGGGCGGGGGGTTTTCGGCTAGACTTCGGTCGCCGCAAGGCGCGCTGCCTTAGCTCAGTCGGTAGAGCATTTCACTCGTAATGAAAAGGTCGAGAGTTCGATTCTCTCAGGCAGCTCAGAGGTGAAGGCCCCGTCCACATGGACGGGGCCTTCACCGTTCTCGACCTTCCACCGGATCTGCGTGGATCATGGGCACCATGCTGATGGAACTGTTCTCCCTCATCCTGATTCTCGGTGCGCTGGCAGTTGTGCTTCCGATGGCGATTCGAGTCTTCCGTAACCGCGACGATCGCTAGGTGCGCGATCCGCCTCCGGGGAGTTCCGCATCTCTCGACAAGCTGCGGTGTGACGCCCATGCTCGATACATGAGCGAGTCGTTGAAGAGGCGAGTGCGCGACAAGATCCTCCGACAGCGTGCCGAGGATGGGGGCCGGCCCGTCGGGGACGCCGAGGGAGACGACCCCAGGGCCATGGACCTGGACCACGATCTGATGTTGCTCGATCGCGCAGAGGAAGATGACGCCGTAGTACAGGCGCTTGCGGAGAAGTATTGGGTGCCCTGAGAGCAGTAAAACTCCGTTGACCTGGCGATTTGGTGTTCCGGTGAGTCCTCGCGTAACTTATTCCAGGTCAGAGCGACACGGACA
>NZ_JAASAF010000012.1 GCF_012726195.1 Rhodococcus sp. HNM0563 | reverse complement strand
TGCGCGGACCCGGTGAAGCAGGAACCCGCCGAACAGACCTCACCACCTGGTGAGGCTGCGTAGGAATCCTCCGTGTTCACGCGGAGGAGGAAGTCAAGATCAGCTGTACTCGGTCGCGCCCACGCCCGTCGTCGCGCTGCACCGCGCGGTTGCGGTGGCAGAGGTCGACGGCCCGGCAGTCGCCTTGGAGATCGTCGACACACTCGCACTCGACCGCTACCACGTGGCCCACGCCGTGCGCGCCGATCTGCTGCGACGCCTCGGCCGCAGGACGGAGGCTGCGGCCGAGTACACCCTCGCGGCCGAACAGACCGGAAACGACGTCGAACGACAGTTCCTGCTGCGCCGCCGCGACGATCTCAGCTCGCCGTGACGGCGGGCTTCTCCTTCTGCCATGGCCACCGGCCTTCGATCTCGAGCTGGAGCGACCAGCTGAGGAATGTCCTGATGAGGACGATGATCGCGAGCACCCCGACCGACGTGAACGTGGGAGTGACCGCGACGGTCTTGATGATGTCGGCCGCGACCAGGAACTCGAGTCCGAGCAGGATGGAGCGCCCGAGATTTCGTCGATAGGGTTCGTATATCTTCGCGCCGTTCCTGCGCCGCCACGAATCCAACGCAATCCAGGTGGACACTGTCGCGCCGAGAACGATGCACGCGACACCGACGACATCGATCGCGGATCCCACGTGCTCGAGAAGTTCTGCCACCTGCATCAGTGAAACTCCCTCCCAGCCGGGAAAACCGGAACGACCGACCCGCTCATGCTTGCATGTCGAGTTGTCCACAGGAGGTGCATCGATCCACAGATTCGACGATTCCGCGACCGGTGGCACCTACGGTCGGCGTGAACGGCCCATGCTGCGAGTGTGTTCACCGCAGTCGTGATGCCCGTAGTGATGATGGCGCTGCTCGGAGCGATGGTAGGCGTGTGCGTGCGGAAGCTCACGGCGCGACTGTCCGGAGCCGAGCCGTGGCGCGGCGCATGCGAGATCGCGTGCGCCACCGGCGGCGCCCTCGCCACCGCGGCGACGTGGCCCGCAGCAGCTGCCCTCGCATTGTTGATGTGGTGGTGCGTGAGCTGCAGTGGGGTCGATCTGCTGGTGCGACGGCTTCCCAATGTGCTCACCCTCGGTGGGGGACTGGCGGTCGTGGCGATCGGGGTGTGCGCGGGGCACGGCCGCGCGGCCGCGGTCGGCGCTGCGCTCTTGACCGGGGTGATGCTCACCGCGCATCTTCTCTCCCCGCGTTCCCTGGGCGCCGGCGATGTCAAACTCGCGATCGGACTGGGCGGCGCCGCGGGTGTCGCCGGCGCGCAGGCTTTGACAATCACGCTGCTGCTCCCCCCGCTGCTGACCGCCGTTGCCGGAGTGCTCGTGCTGCTGTGGCGACGAATCGAGCGGCCTTCGTCGGGCGGGCGGCCTTTCACGTCGACGGTGCTGCCGCATGGTCCGTCGATGTGTGTCGCGACGGTGCTCGCAGTACTGTCCGCCGGTTGACCACACTGTCTTCGGCGCAAGCCCGGTCGTTTGGATGCGCGCGGGTGGTGTTCAACGATGCGTTGCGCGCCCGGCAGGAGGCGTATGCGGCCGGGGTGAAAATCTCGGACACCGACGTGCAGAAACAGGTGGTCACCGAGGCGAAGAAGACCCCGCAGCGGGCGTGGCTGGCCGAGGTCGCGTCGGTGGTGTTGGTGCAGGCATGTCAGGACGCGCGGCGCGCGTACCGGAACTGGTTCGACTCACTGTCCGGTAAGCGGAAGGGCCGCAAGATCGGGGCGCCGCGCTTCCGGTCCCGCAAGGACAACCGGCAGACGATCCGACTCACCCGCAACGGGTTCAGTATCCGGGACAACCGGAAGCTGTATATCGCGAAGGTCGGCGAGGTGAAGGTGGCATGGTCACGGGAGTTGCCGTCGGAGCCGTCGAGTGTGTCGATCATCAAGGATGCGGCAGGCCGCTATTTTGCGTCGTTCGTGGTGGAGACCACCGACGAGCCGCTGCCGGAGTGCGACACCGAGGTGGGGATCGACCTCGGGCTCGCCGCGTTCGCGGTGCTCTCGGATGGGAAGGTCATCGAGTCCCCGAGGTTCTTCCGACGCGCCGAACGCAGACTCCGCAGGGCGCAGCAGAGTCTGTCTCGCAAGGAGAAGGGCAGCAAGAACAGTGCCAAAGCCCGCATCCGGGTGGCCAAGGCCCACGCCGAGGTGTCCGATGCCCGCAGAGATTGGGCGCACAAACACTCCACGGCGATCGTCCGCGAAAATCAAGCGGTGTTCGTCGAGGATCTGTGCGTGAAGGGTGTGGCGCGGACGCGGTTGGCGAAGTCGGTGCACGATGCCGGGTGGGGCATGTTCACCCGCATGCTGGAGGAGAAGGCAGCCCGGTATGGGCGGGTGTTCGTGAAGGTGGACCGCTGGTTTCCGTCGTCGCAGCTGTGCTCGGCGTGCGGGCGGGTCGACGGACCGAAGCCGTTGTCGGTGAGGGTGTGGACCTGTCAGGGGTGTGGTGTGGTCCACGATCGCGATGTCAATGCAGCACGAAACATCCTCGCCGCTGGACGGGCGGAGAGGCGAAACGCCTGCGGAGAGACGGTAAGTCTTCCTGCTTAGTGGGGAGCGTGGCTCGATGAAACAGGAACCCACCCACGTGGCGTGTAGCGCTGCGGTAGGAATCCCGGTTGTTCTCGGCCGGGAGGACGTCAACAGGGTGGCGTCACAACTCACCCGGGGACCATGGAAGGATGGATGCGTGCTGCGCTGGATAACTGCCGGAGAATCCCATGGTCCCGCCCTCGTTGCGATGCTCGAGGGCATGGTTGCTGGTGTCGAGGTGACGTCGAACGACATCTCGGAGCAGCTCGCTCGGCGACGCCTCGGTTACGGACGCGGCGCGCGCATGAAGTTCGAGGCCGACAAGGTCACCATCATCGGAGGTGTCCGGCACGGGCACACACTCGGCGGCCCCGTCGCCGTCGAGATCGGCAACACCGAGTGGCCCAAGTGGGAAACCATCATGGCTGCCGACCCGGTCGACCCGGACCTGCTCGCAGGGCAGGCCCGCAATGCACCGCTGACCCGTCCCCGCCCGGGTCACGCCGACTACTCGGGCATGCTCAAATACGGCTTCGACGACGCCCGCCCGGTGCTCGAACGCGCGAGCGCGCGCGAGACCGCTGCCCGCGTCGCTGCCGGAACTGTGGCCCGCAACTTCCTGCGCCAGGTGTTCGGCGCCGAGGTCGTCTCTCATGTCATCTCCATCGGTGCCTCCGATCCGTACGTCGGCCCGGGGCCGTCGGGTGCAGACCTCGACGCGATCGACGCGAGCCCCGTTCGCGCCTTCGACAAGGCGGCCGAAGAGTCGATGATCAGCGAGATCGAAGCCGCCAAGCGCGACGGTGACACCCTCGGCGGTGTGGTCGAGGTCGTGGTCCACGGGCTGCCGGTGGGCCTCGGGTCGTTCGTCAGTGGCGCCGAGCGTCTCGACTCCCGCCTCGCCGCTGCACTGATGGGTATCCAGGCCATCAAGGGCGTGGAGGTCGGCGACGGCTTCGAAACCGCGCGTCGCCGCGGCAGCGCCGCCCACGACGAGATGGTGCCGGGCCCGGACGGAGTGATTCGGTCGACCAACCGCGCCGGTGGGTTGGAAGGCGGCATGACCAACGGTGAGGCACTGCGCGTGCGCGCGGCGATGAAGCCGATCTCGACGGTGCCGCGTGCCCTGTCCACGATCGATATGAGCACCGGTGAGGAAGCCGTCGCGATCCATCAGCGCTCCGATGTGTGTGCTGTGCCCGCTGCGGGTGTGGTGGCCGAAGCGATGGTCGCCCTCGTGGTCGCGCAGGCCGCGCTCGAGAAGTTCGGTGGCGATTCGCTGGCCGAGACCGTGAGCAACGTCGACCATTACTTGAAGGGGATCGCGGCGCGTCCGCCGCGGTGAGAGCCATGGTGCCGCGTGCAGTCCTGATCGGACCCCCGGGGGCCGGGAAATCCACCATCGGGCGACGGGTCGCCCAGGCGCTCGATGTGCCGCTGCTCGACACTGATGTCGAAATCGAGCGTGTCACGGGACGGACGATTCCGGAGATCTTCGCCGAGGACGGAGAACCGGAGTTCCGCCGGATAGAGGAGCAGGTCGTCGCAGCGGCTCTTGCCTCGCACGACGGGGTGGTGTCACTCGGTGGTGGGGCGATTCTGTCGGATCGGACCCGTGAGCTGCTGGCGGGACACACGGTGGTCTACCTCGAACTCAGCGTCGCGGAAGGCTTGCGTCGGACCGGGACGAACACCACCCGGCCTCTGCTCAACGGCGGGGATCCTGCGCAGAAGTACCGCGATCTGATGCGGAGGCGGCGGCCACTCTACCGGAAGTCGGCGACGATCCGGGTGCGCACCGACGGCCGGAGCCCAGGTCGCGTCGTCCAGCAGGTGCTCGCCAAACTCGATTCGGTGCAAGAGAACTCGAACAACATGACCAGCGAAGAGAATCGGAGCAGCACACCGTGACCGAACCGGTACGCATCGACGTCGAAACCTCCCAGCCTTACCCGGTTGTCATCGGACGTGGACTGCTCGGCGATGTCGTCGAGACCCTGGCCGGTACTCGCACTGTCGCGATCTTCCACCAGCCGACCTTGGCAGCTACCGCGGAAGCGGTGCGGGAAGCGCTGGCGGAGACCGGCATCGACGCGCATCGCATCGAGATTCCGGATGCCGAGGACGGCAAGGAACTTGCCGTTGCCGGTTTCTGCTGGGAGGTGCTCGGAAAAATCGGCCTCACTCGTTCGGATGCGATCGTCGGCCTCGGTGGTGGCGCCGCCACCGACCTCGCGGGGTTCGTGGCTGCAACCTGGATGCGCGGTGTGAGGGTTTACCACATTCCGACGACGCTGCTCGCCATGGTCGATGCCGCCGTGGGCGGTAAGACCGGCATCAACACCGAGGCGGGCAAGAATCTCGTGGGATCGTTCCACGAGCCGTCGGCGGTGTTCGTCGACCTCGCGACCCTCGAGACGGTACCGCGCAATGAGATAATCGCGGGGCTGGCCGAGGTCATCAAGACCGGATTCATCGCAGATCCGGTGATCCTCGAATTGATCGAGGAGAATCCGGAGGCCGCGCTCGACCCGGCCGGGTCCGTCCTGCCCGAGTTGATTCGACGGTCGGTCGAGGTCAAAGCGAAGGTCGTGGCGGCGGATCTCAAGGAATCGAGCCTGCGCGAGATTCTCAACTATGGCCACACACTCGGTCACGCCATCGAGCGACGCGAGCGGTACAAGTGGCGTCACGGCGCGGCGGTGTCGGTCGGTCTGGTGTTCGCCGCGGAGTTGGGCAGGCTCGCGGGGCGTCTCGACGACGCTACCGCCGACCGGCACCGCGTAATCCTCGAATCGGTGGGTCTGCCCACGACGTATGCGTCGGATGCGTTCGGTGATCTGCTTGCGGGCATGCAGACCGACAAGAAGAACCGCGCTGGCCTGCTGCGGTTCGTGGTGCTCGACGGACTTGCGAAGCCAGGTCGGCTCGAGGGTCCGGATCCGTCACTGCTGGCGGCTGCCTATTCCGAGGTGGCTCGGCAGGGCACGGCGGACGCAGGCACAGTTCTGCTGTAGTTCGTCAGCTGCCGTCAGGCGACCAGGCCGGGTCGCGGCCGGTCAGTGCGATCAATCGATCGAGATCCGAGGCGCGATCCGCAACAGGTACCGCGGGACCGAACAGGCCACCGGCGTCGCGCTGCTCGTCGGTGATCGACTCGGCGAACGCTGTGCACGCGGCGATCTCGAATGGTGTGCACGCGTACGACCGGCCGGTAGCGACGGCGAGATCCCAGCCGTGTACGACGAGTTCGTCGAGCGCGACGAGTCCCGCGATGTGGCCGGGTAGATCGAGGCCGCCGGCTCGGGTGGGGCCCGACCACGCGGCCGGGTCCCGCCACGCCCGCCGGAGTGCGTCGAGACGCTCGCGACCGAGTGCCTGCCAATCGGTGGGGAGTGCGTCCGTGCCAGGCGACGGCGTGCTGTCGGCGAAGCCGAGATCCTTGCGGGCGGCGGCCTCGAATGCGAGTGACAGCCCCAGTACGTGGCCGACGAGAACCCGGACCGGCATGCCGTCGCAGGGAGTCGGCCGATCCAGGTGAGCGTCGTCGATGTTCTCGAGGACATCGGCCATCCGGTCGGCGGCGGGGGACAGGTCGAGCATTTCGGGCATGGTTCCTCCTCGGCCAGTGGTTCTGGCTGTACTGACCACGGGCGAGCGCGAAACTGAGCGCGGTCAGGGCTCTCGCAGGAATTCGAGAACCGTGTCGGTCTGGCCGAGAATCGCGTGTCCGACGCCGGACAGGACGTGTACACGTGCGGTGGGCAGGGCGCGTTCGAGTCGTGTCGCGGTGTCGGCGGAGTCGAACATGAGGTCGCGGTCGCCGACCACGGCGAGCACCGGTACACCGATGCCGGCCAGCGCAGCGTCGTCGAAAACCGGGAGTCGCTCGGTGCGGGGCCGGAAGGTCGCGAAGGTAGCGAGGATCTCGTCGACGACGGGATCGTTCGGGTCGAGGCCGGTCATCCGCGCCGCGGACCGGCGTCGACCCCATCGGCCGAACAGACCCAGCGCCGCGGTCAGCGCGACTCGTCCGGTGGTTTGCCGTCCGACTCCGCCCGGGCACAGCAGTGCCAGCCGGGTGACCCGCTCCGGTCGGCGGAGGGTGTAGTCGAGCGCGCTCCACCCGCCGAGTGACATTCCTACCAGCGCGGTCGCGGCGAGGCCGAGTCCGTCGAGGACATCGTCGAGCCACTGGGAGACGTCTTCGGTGTCGAGGCGGGGGCGGGACGGGGCACTCAGGCCGGGCTCGCCGACCATGTCGACCGCGAACACACGGAAACTCCTGGACCAGGACGCGATATCTTCCCGCCATGTCGACGAATTCGCACCGGATCCGTGCAACAACAGCACGGGTGGTGCATCGAGGTGACCGGATGCGAGGGCGAAGGTTTCGCCTTGGCGCGTGTCGAGGAGCAGGTGCTCGGCGGGTACGGGCCACGTGCTGAGGTGTTCGCGGTAGCGCTGCACGATCCGGCGTCCACCCGCCTCGGATCGGTAGATGGTGCTCACGAGTCGAGCACCGCCTCGACGGATTCGAGCAGGCGTGCGGTGTCGGCGAGGCCGCCGAGAATGACGACCTTCATGCGCCCGCGCTGTTCGTCGTAGACCGTGTCGAGGCGCAATGCCGGGCTGTCGTCGCGCTGGGCCACCGATGCTGTGAGAAGGGTGCTGAGGCGATAGGCGGTGTGGGGGTCGACGGCGTCGATCTCGACGATGCTCGACACCTCACTGTGCCGCTCGGGCGGGGTGCTGTCGCGGAGCGGTGGTGGCACGGGTCGTCCGGTGAACGCTTCGAGATCTTCGTGGGCGATCCGGTACTGCTTGCCGATGCGTACCGCGGGGAGTTTCCCATCACGCACGTAGGTGCGGACGGTGCGGACGTGCAGCCCCAGGCGCTCGGCGACCTGGTCCACCGAATAGAGAACTTCAGACATGAAACAACCCTATCGTTACCTATCTTCATGTATCAATAGGGAACGATAGGGTTGTTTGAGTAAATCAGGTGCTCGAGTCAGGCGTCGCGGTTGCGGGTTGTCGGATCGACCGCCGGGAACACCTCTGTCGGTGCCTCCTCATTGCGCCAGGCTTCCGTCGCGGCGGTGTCGCGGGTCGAATCTGCGGTGGAAGCGCCCTGTGCGGCCATCGCGTGCTCGCGTTCCGGACGGTTCGAATGATCGGCCCAGTCCTCGTCGCCGGGCTTGTCGTGCCGGACCAGGTACCGCCCGACTCCGACCGCGACCATCGCCGGAAGGAACACCAGCAGCACGGTGAACGCGGCACCGGAAGTCAGTTCGAAGAACAGCGACTTCACTCCCACCGGAATTGCGGTGACGGTGTCGACCAGCCAGGTGACGAAGCCGCCGACCAGGCCGGTGACCGCGCCTGCGGCGAGCCACCGCATCGTCAGGTCGTCGCCGTCGTCCGGGTCCGGGTGGGCGCGACGGTCGCGAATGCCGTCGAGACCGGCCCATGCCACCGCCGCAAGAATGACCACGACCAGCCCGGCCCACCGCAGGACCGAGCCCTGCAGGGGCCACTGGATCAGTGCGGCACCGAGCAGGACACGCACGACGACGTGGACCACGGCGAGCCCGAGCCCGCGAAGTAACCAGGATTTCATGTACCCGAGAGTAACGCCTGCCACAGCGGAAGTGTGTCAGGGCCCACATTCCCTCTGCGCGGTAGGTTGAACTGCGCGGTACGTTGAACACCATGCCCGCTGATCATGCTTCCCGCCGCGCGGCCCTGCGCGGACTCCTGGCCGAACGTGGCCTCGACGCCATGCTGGTCACCGATCTGCTCAATATCCGGTATCTGACCGGATTCACCGGATCCAACGCAGCCCTGCTCGTGTCGACCGATGAGGACGCCGACGAGTCTCGCACCCTGATCTGCACCGACGGACGCTACCTGTCTCAGGTGGCCGAGCAGGTCCCCGATCTGCGCGCCGAGATCGCCCGCGCGTCGGCAGTCCACCTGGTGAGTGCCGCAGGGCGGGGACCGAACCGGTCCTGGGGTTTCGAAAGTCATATCGTGACCGTCGACGACCGTGCCGAATGGGATGGCCTCGACGCTGCCGTCTCGTTCGTTGCCGCACCCCGCCTCGTCGAGCAACTGCGCATGATCAAGGACGAACACGAGATCGACCTGCTCCGGCAGGCGTGCGGTGCCGCGGATCGGGCGCTTGCCGATCTGATCGACGCTGGGGGCTTGCGGCCCGGCCGCACCGAGAAGGAGGTCGCGCGCGACCTCGAATGGCGCATGTTCGAGCACGGAGCCGACGGCATCTCATTCGAGACGATCGTCGCGGCCGGTGCCAATTCTGCGGTACCGCACCATCGCCCGACCGGTGCGATCCTCGCGTCCGGAGACTTCGTCAAATTCGACTTCGGTGCGCAGGTGGGCGGGTATCACTCCGACATGACCCGCACCTACATCCTCGACCGTGCGGCCGACTGGCAGCGGGATGTCTACGACGTGGTCCTGCGGGCCCAACGCGCAGGTCGCGAAGCTCTCGCACCGGGTATCGAGTGCGCTGCTGTGGACGCGGCGGCCCGCTCGGTCATCGCCGAGGCCGGCCACGCGGAATTGTTCCTGCACGGTCTCGGGCACGGTGTCGGCCTCGAGATCCACGAAGCGCCGGGAATCGGTGCCGCCGCGACCGGTACACTTGTCGCCGGTGCGGCGGTGACCGTCGAGCCGGGTGTGTACTTCCCGGGGCGCGGAGGCGTGCGGATCGAGGACACGCTCGTGGTGCGCGAGCAGTCTCCGGAGCTGTTGACGCTCACCGCCAAGACATTGACCGTCGTGTAAGGGCGGTCCCCCCCGACTCTAGGAGACGCGAAATAAGTGGCTGACACCAGTGATTTCAAGAACGGTCTCGTTCTGAAGATCGAAGGCCAGCTCTGGCAGATCATCGAGTTCCAGCACGTCAAGCCGGGCAAGGGCCCGGCGTTCGTGCGCACGAAGCTCAAGAACGTGACGTCGGGCAAGACTGTCGACAAGACGTGGAACGCCGGTGTCAAGGTCGAGACCGCCACGGTCGACCGCCGCGACATGACCTACCTGTACAACGATGGCACCGACTACGTCTTCATGGACGGCGAGACCTACGACCAGATCTCGATCACGCCCGAACTGCTCGGCGATGCCGCGAAGTTCCTGCTCGAGAACATGCCGGTCCAGGTGGCGACACACGAGGATATTCCGCTGTTCGTCGAGCTTCCCGTCACGATCGAGCTCGTCGTGAAGCACACCGACCCCGGTCTGCAGGGTGACCGCTCCACCGGCGGCACCAAGCCCGCGACTCTCGAGACCGGCGCCGAGATCCAGGTCCCGCTGTTCATCAACACCGGTGACAAGCTCAAGGTCGACTCCCGCGACGGGAACTACCTGGGACGAGTGAACTCCTGAGTGTCCGGTACCCAGAAGAAGCTCGGGGCTCGTCACAAGGCGCGTAAACGCGCCGTCGACCTCTTGTTCGAGGCGGAAGCCCGCGACACGCATCCCGTCGACCTCGCGGCCGACCGGGTCGCGCTCGCAGTCCGCGACGACCAGGTTGCACCGGTGCCGCCTTATGCACAGACAATCATTCGCGGGGTCGCGGAGCACCTCGACGAGATCGACCGCACGATCGCCGACCATCTGCACGAGTGGACTCTCGACCGTCTGCCTGCCGTGGACCGCGCGATCCTGCGATTGTCGGTCTGGGAGTTGTTCCATACCACGGATGTGCCGCCGGTGGTCGCTGTCGACGAGGCCGTCGAGCTGGCCAAGCAGCTCTCGACCGACGACTCGCCGGCGTTCATCAACGGTGTGCTCGGTCAGATCGTGACGCTCGCCGACCAGGTGCGTGCGGCGGCTGCGGCCACCTCGGTCCGTCCGGCCACCGAGGAATCGGGCTCCGGCGGCGACGCGGCAGGCGCCGACCGGTCCTGACAGGCCTCCTCAGCTGTTCCGTGTGAGCGGGTTCGTCAGGTCTCCTGGCGGGCCCGCTCACACGTTTCGTATGTGTCGGCGGCCGACGTTGCTGCAGTGGCTGTGTTGAGCTTCACCCGTGAACGAGGCCGGGTGCTGTCGGGCCGCTGATAGGCTCATTGACCGTCAGGCATCCTTTAACGACCCGTCCAGTGAGGCGGAGAAGGAGGTCGCTGCATGGCCATGTCCGAGGACAGGTCCACAGCTGCACCCGAGTCGACACCCGACGTGTCCGCGCAGGCCCGCGAACTGTTGTCCGCCGCTGATGTCGGCCGGACCATCGCGCGCATCGCGCATCAGATCATCGAGAAGACCGCACTGGATGCCTCCGACGACCGCGCACCCCGCGTCGTCCTGCTCGGGATCCCGACCCGGGGCATCACACTGGCACACCGCCTCGCAGACCGAATCGAAGAATTCTCCGGTGTGCGTGTCCCCGTGGGATCACTCGACATCACCCTCTACCGCGACGACCTGCGCACCAAGCCGCACCGTCCCCTCGAACGCACTTCGGTGCCCGAAGGCGGCGTCGACCACACTCTCGTCGTCCTCGTCGACGACGTGCTCTTCTCCGGACGTTCGGTGCGCGCTGCCCTCGATGCGTTGCGCGACCTCGGTCGGCCCGACGCCGTGCAGCTGGCCGTGCTCGTCGACCGCGGGCATCGTGAACTGCCGCTGCGCGCCGACTACGTCGGGAAGAACGTCCCGACCGCGCGCACCGAAGACGTCCGCGTGCTGCTCGACGAACAGGACGGCCGCGATGCCGTGGAGATCTCGGGAGGCAAGACCTCGTGAAGCATCTGCTTTCCATCGCGGACCTGTCCCGGGATTCCGCGACCGAGCTTCTCGACGATGCCGAACGCTTCGAACAGGCACTGCTCGGGCGTGAGGTCCGCAAACTGCCGACGTTGCGGGGCCGCACCGTCATGACCGTGTTCTTCGAGAATTCCACCCGTACGCGCGTCTCCTTCGAGGTCGCCGGCAAATGGATGAGCGCGGACGTGATCAACGTGTCCGCATCGAGTTCGTCGGTGGCAAAGGGAGAGTCGCTGCGCGACACCGCCTTGACGCTGCACGCTGCCGGTGCGGACGCCCTGATCATCCGGCATCCCGCATCCGGTGCCGCGCACCGCATTGCGGAGTGGACCAACGAATCCGGATCGGGTCCAGCAGTGATCAATGCCGGCGACGGCACCCACGAACACCCCACCCAGGCGCTGCTCGACGCTCTGACGATCCGCCAGCGGCTCGGCTCGGTAGAGGGCCGCCGCATCGCGATCGTCGGCGACGTCCTGCACAGCCGCGTCGCCCGATCGAATGCGCTGCTGTTGAGCATGCTCGGTGCGGAGGTCGTGCTCGTCGCCCCGCGCACGCTGCTTCCGGTCGGGGTCGAAACGTGGCCGGTGACCGTCGCGGACTCGCTCGACGCCGAACTGCCTGCACTCGACGCGGTCATGATGCTGCGCGTGCAGGCCGAACGCATGAACGGTGGGTTCTTCCCGTCCGCGCGTGAGTACTCGATCCGTTACGGACTCAACGCCCGGCGTGCCGCGATGCTGCCCGAGCACGCCGTGGTGCTGCACCCAGGCCCCATGCTGCGCGGCATGGAGATCGGATTCCCGGTCGCCGACGCACCGCAGACCGCCGTCCTCCAGCAGGTCACCAACGGTGTGCACGTCCGTATGGCGGTGCTCTTCCGGCTGCTCGTCGGCGCGGAAGGGGAGCTGTCATGACCCATCCTTCAGGAACAGGAGATACCCCGGTGACGCCGCAGGTGCTCATCCGCAACGTCCGGCTCTACGGCGAAGGGGATCCGGTCGACATCCTGCTCGGTGACGAACTGATCCTCGAGATCGGCACCACCGTCGCAGCGCCCGCCGACGCGACCGTCCTCGACGGAACCGGACAGATCATGCTGCCCGGGTTCGTGGATCTGCACACCCACTTGCGCGAACCCGGTCGAGAGGACACCGAGACGATCGAGACGGGCTCGGCCGCAGCTGCACTCGGCGGTTACACCGCTGTCTTCGCCATGGCCAATACCGACCCGGTCGCCGACTCGGTGGTCATCACCGACCACGTGTGGCGCCGCGGCCAGGAATGCGGCCTCGTCGACGTGCACCCGGTTGGGGCCGTGACCGTCGGACTCGAGGGCAAGCAGCTCGCCGAGATGGGTACCATGGCCGCGGGCGTCGGCCAGGTCAAGATGTTCTCCGACGACGGCAAATGCGTCTACGACCCGCTGATCATGCGGCGTGCGCTCGAGTACTCGGGCTCGCTCGGGGTACTCATCGCGCAGCACGCAGAAGAGCCGCGCCTGACGGTCGGTGCGGTCGCCCACGAAGGACCTACCGCCGCGCGACTCGGCCTGGCAGGCTGGCCGCGCGCCGCAGAGGAATCGATCGTCGCGCGCGACGCGCTGCTCGCCCGCGACGCCGGGGCGCGCGTGCACATCTGCCACGCTTCCACGGCGGGCACGGTCGCGCTCGTCGAATGGGCTCGCGGGCAAGGTATCTCGATCAGCGCCGAGGTCACCCCCCACCACCTGCTGCTCGACGACTCGAGGCTCGAGACCTACGACGCAGTGAACAAGGTCAACCCGCCGCTGCGTGAACGCTCCGATGTGGAAGCGCTCCGTCGCGGTCTGGCTGCGGGAATCATCGACTGTGTGGCCACCGATCATGCCCCGCACGCGGAACAGGACAAGTGCTGTGAGTTCTCCCAGGCCCGCCCGGGCATGCTGGGGCTGGAGACGGCCCTGTCGATCGTGATCGAGACGATGGTGCGCCCGGGCCTTCTCGACTGGCGCGGTGTCGCGAAGGTGATGAGCGAGCGACCCGCGCAGATCGTCGGTCTCGACGATCAGGGCCGGCCCCTCGAAGTCGGTGAACCTGCCAACGTGGTACTCGTCGACCCTGACACCGAGTGGACTGTCAGCGGGCCCGATCTGGCGAGCATCTCGCACAACACTCCCTACGAAGCGATGACGTTGCCGGGCAAGGTCACGGCCACTGTGCTGCGCGGGCGCATCACTGCCCGTGACGGTGCGGTGTTCCCGCGGCGCGGCGGCGAAGGAGTGCTGTGATGGACCGCATTCTGCTGACTCTGGGTTTCGCTGCACTGTGGGTGGTGCTGGTCCTGCTCATGTGGAAGGGCTGGCGTGGTCGCGCCCGACGGCAGGCCGACGTCGTCGGTGAGCTGCCCACGCTGCCCGACGATCTCGGCAGCGAACTGATCGCCCCGAGCACCGGTCTGTACGTCGGCAGCACTCTCGCCCCGAGTTGGCAGGATCGCATCGCGGTCGGTGACCTCGGGCACCGAGCAGAATCGGAACTGAGCCGCCACACCGAAGGCATCCTGTTGCGGCGTAGCGGTGAGACGCCCATCTGGATTCCGCAGGACTCGATCCGCGCCATCCGAACCGAACGGGGACTGGCGGGGAAGGTGATGACCAAGGACGGCGTCCTGGTGATCCGTTGGGAGTTGCCCTCGGGCACCGAGATCGACACCGGATTCCGCGGCGATGACAAGTCGGTGTATCCGGCCTGGACCCGCGAAGAGAACGAAAATTCATAGGACTGTGACGATCACAACGACGATGACGATCACGACGACGATGACGATCACGACGATCACGACACGCGAGAATTCAGCCCATGCGGCCGGCTCTGGTGAGGTCGAACAGAACGGAGACAACGCATGAGCGGCAGAACATTCGGTGGTGGCACCGCAGTGTTGGTTCTCGAGGACGGACGCGTATTCCGCGGCGTCCCTTTCGGCGCCGTCGGCCAGACCCTCGGTGAGGCCGTCTTCAGCACCGGCATGACCGGATACCAGGAGACTCTGACCGACCCCAGTTATCACCGCCAGATCGTGGTGGCCACCGCGCCGCAGATCGGCAATACCGGCTGGAACCAGGAAGACAACGAGTCGGTCGGCCCGACCGGAGATTCCGCCGAGTCGAAGATCTGGGTGGCGGGATTCGTGGTCCGCGACCCGTCCCGCCGTACGTCGAGCTGGCGTGCCACCGGCTCGCTCCAGGACGAACTCGAGCGGCAGCACGTCGTCGGACTCGCGGGGATCGACACCCGCGCACTCGTGCGGCACCTACGCACTCGCGGTTCGATGCGCGCCGGCGTGTTCTCCGGTGATGCGCTCGTGTGGAAGGGCGACGACCTCGACATCGACACCCTTGTCGACCGCGTGAAGGGTCAGCCGTCGATGCTCGGCGCCGATCTCGCCGGGGAAGTGAGCACCACCAGCGGGTACGTCGTCGAACCCACCGGCGGTGAACCGCGCTTCACTGTTGCAGCGATCGACCTCGGCATCAAGACCAACACGCCGCGCATGTTCGCGCAGCGCGGTATCCGCGTCCACGTGCTTCCGTCCACCGCGACGCTCCACGACATCCTCGACCTGAAGGCCGACGGCGTGTTCCTGTCGAACGGGCCCGGCGACCCGGCCACCGCCGACGGGGCGGTCCACCTGACCAAGGAGGTACTCGGACAGGGGTTGCCGCTGTTCGGTATCTGCTTCGGCAATCAGATCCTCGGTCGCGCGCTGGGGCTGGGCACCTACAAGATGAAGTTCGGCCACCGCGGCATCAACATCCCGGTCGTCGAGCACGAGACCGGTCGCATCGCGATCACCGCACAGAATCACGGGTTCGCGCTCGAAGGAGAAGCCGGCCAAGAGTTCGATACCCCGTTCGGTCGTGCGGTGGTCAGCCACACGTGCGCCAACGACGGTGCCGTCGAGGGTGTCAAGCTCACCGATGGTTCCGCGTTCTCCGTTCAGTACCACCCGGAAGCGGCTGCCGGACCGCATGACGCCGCCTACCTGTTCGACCGTTTCACCCGCATGCTCGAGGGAGAGAAGAACTGATGCCACGCCGTACCGATCTCTCCCACGTCCTGGTCATCGGCTCAGGTCCGATCGTCATCGGTCAGGCTTGTGAGTTCGACTACTCGGGCACCCAGGCCTGCCGGGTGCTGCGCGAGGAAGGCCTGAGGGTCTCGCTCGTCAACTCGAACCCCGCGACGATCATGACCGACCCGGAATTCGCCGACTCGACCTACATCGAACCGATCACCGCCGAATTCGTCGAGAAGGTCTTCGCGACCGAGGCGGCGAACGGCACCCCCATCGACGCGGTGCTCGCGACACTCGGCGGACAGACCGCACTGAACACCGCGGTCGCGTTGTCCGAGCAAGGAATTCTCGACAAGTACGGCGTCGAACTCATCGGGGCCGACTTCGACGCCATCCAGCGCGGCGAGGACCGGCAGAAGTTCAAGGACATCGTCGCCAAGTGCGGTGGCGAATCCGCCCGGTCGGCAGTTTGTTACACGATGGACGAGGTACGTGCGACCGTCGCCGACCTCGGGTACCCCGTCGTGGTCCGGCCGTCGTTCACCATGGGCGGCCTCGGCTCCGGCATGGCCTACGACGAAGCCGACCTCGAACGTATCGCCGGCGGTGGTCTCGCTGCGTCACCGACCGCGAACGTCCTGATCGAGGAGTCCATCCTCGGCTGGAAGGAGTACGAACTCGAGTTGATGCGCGACGGGCGCGACAACGTCGTCATCGTCTGCTCGATCGAGAACGTCGACCCGGTCGGTGTGCACACCGGTGACTCGGTGACCGTCGCCCCCGCGATGACGCTGACCGACCGCGAATACCAGGCGATGCGCGACCTGTCGATCGCGATCCTGCGCGAAGTCGGTGTCGATACCGGCGGCTGCAACATCCAGTTCGCGATGGACCCGCGGGACGGGCGCCTGGTCGTCATCGAGATGAACCCGCGCGTGTCACGCTCCTCGGCGCTCGCCTCGAAGGCGACCGGCTATCCGATTGCGAAGATGGCTGCCAAGCTCGCGATCGGCTACACGCTCGACGAGATCGTCAACGACATCACCAAGGAAACCCCGGCCTGCTTCGAGCCGACGCTCGACTACGTCGTGGTCAAGGCGCCGCGGTTCGCGTTCGAGAAATTCCCGGGTGCCGACGGCACCCTCACCACCACGATGAAGTCGGTGGGAGAGGCGATGTCCATCGGCCGCAACTTCACCGAGGCCTTCGGCAAGGTATTGCGCTCGCTCGAAACCAAGCGCGCCGGGTTCTGGACCGGCCCCGAGGTCGAGGGCACCCTCGACGAGTTGCTCGAGGCGATCAAGACCCCCACCGACGGGCGCTTCTACCAGATCGCGCGCGCACTCGATCTCGGGGCGACCGTCGAGCAACTGTTCGACGCCACCAAGATCGACCCCTGGTTCCTCGACCAGTTCCAGCAGATCATCGAGCTCGGTGAGCACGTGCGCTCGGCTGAAGAGTTCGGCGCGACCGAGCTGCGGTATGCGAAGCACCACGGGTTCTCCGACCGGCAGATTGCGGAGCTGCGTCCCGCGCAGTTCCGGTCCGAGGACGACGTGCGGGCGCTGCGCGGAGAGCTCGGCATCCACCCCGTGTACAAGACCGTCGACACCTGTGCTGCGGAGTTCGAGGCGAAGACCCCGTACCATTACTCGACCTACGAGCTGGACCCCGCGGCGGAGACCGAAGTCGCCCCCCAGCCGGACAGGCCGAAGGTTTTGATCCTCGGCTCCGGTCCGAACCGCATCGGCCAGGGCATCGAGTTCGACTACTCGTGTGTGCACGCGGCGATGACCCTGTCGGAGGCCGGGTACGAGACCGTCATGGTCAACTGCAACCCGGAGACCGTCTCCACCGACTACGACACGGCCGATCGTCTGTACTTCGAGCCGCTGACCTTCGAAGACGTGCTCGAGGTGTATCGCGCCGAATGTGAATCCGGCACGGTCGAGGGCGTGATCGTGCAGCTCGGCGGCCAGACACCGCTGGGACTGGCGCGCCGCCTGAAGGATGCGGGCGTCCCGATCGTCGGCACCAGCCCGGAGGCCATCGACCTCGCGGAGGACCGCGGCGAATTCGGTCGTGTGCTGGACGAGGCGGACCTGCCCGCCGCGAAGTACGGAACCGCCACCACGTTCGACGGCGCACGCGAGATCGCCGCCGGAATCGGATATCCCGTGCTGGTGCGCCCGTCGTACGTCCTCGGCGGACGCGGCATGGAGATCGTCTACGACGAGAAATCACTCGCCACCTACATCGAGAACGCCACCGAGATCTCCGACGATCGGCCTGTGCTGGTCGACCGGTTCCTCGACGACGCGATCGAGATCGATGTCGACGCGCTGTGCGACGGGACCGAGGTGTACATCGGCGGCATCATGGAGCACATCGAGGAGGCCGGCATCCACTCCGGCGACTCGGCGTGCGCGCTGCCTCCGATCACTCTCGGCCGCGCCGACATCGACAACGTCCGCCGCTCGACGGCAGCGCTCGCGAAGGGCATCGGGGTCAAGGGTCTGCTCAACGTGCAGTACGCCCTCAAGGACGACATCCTCTATGTCCTCGAGGCGAACCCCCGCGCGAGCCGCACGGTGCCGTTCGTGTCGAAGGCGACCGCGGTACAGCTCGCCAAGGCGTGTGCACGGGTGATGCTCGGTGAGACCATCGCTGAACTGCGCGCGTCGGGCATCCTGCCCGCAACCGGCGACGGCAGCGACACCCGGCTCGACACCCCGGTCGCGGTCAAGGAAGCGGTGCTGCCCTTCAATCGGTTCCGCCGGGCCGATGGCACCGGCGTCGACACCCTCCTCAGCCCCGAGATGAAGTCGACGGGCGAGGTCATGGGCATCGACGACGACTTCGGCACCGCGTTCGCCAAGAGCCAGGCCGGCGCATACGGTCCGCTGCCGACTTCCGGAGTGGTGTTCGTCTCGCTCGCCAACAAGGACAAGCGGTCGATGATCTTCCCGGTGAAGAGGCTCGCGGACCTCGGGTTCCATGTGATGGCCACCGTCGGTACCGCGGAAGTGTTGCGTCGCAACGGCATCCCGTGCGAGCAGGTGTACAAGGTGTCGGGGGAGGAACGACCCGAGGGCGCGCTGGACATCGTCGACCGCATCCGGGCCGGCGACGTCGACATGGTGATCAACACCCCGTGGGGCAACTCCGGTCCGCGCGTCGACGGATATGAGATCCGCAGTGCGGCGGTCGCGGCCAACATTCCGTGTGTCACGACCGTGCAGGGCGCGTCGGCCGCGATCCAGGGCATCGAGGCAGCTCTGCGCGGGGACATCGGGGTCGCGTCGATCCAGCGTCTGCAGGCGCGGCTGCGCGACAGCGCAGCACAGTGACCGAGCACGCAGCAGGCACGCCGTTCGGGAAGCGGCTCGCCTCGGCAATGGCCGAGCGTGGGCCGCTGTGCGTGGGCATCGATCCGCATCCGCAATTGCTCACCGAATGGGGCCTGACCGTCGATGTCTCAGGACTCGAGGCGTTCAGCGAACGGTGCGTCGAGGCGTTCGGCTCGGTTGCGCTGGTGAAGCCGCAGGTGGCGTTCTTCGAGGCCTTCGGGTCGGCGGGAATCGCTGTCCTCGAACGCACCCTCGAGGCACTGCGGAGTTCGGGCACCCTGGTGCTCGCCGACGCCAAACGCGGCGACATCGGCTCGACCATGGACGCGTACGCACGCACCTGGCTCGCCGAGGGCTCTGAGCTGCGCTCCGACGCGGTGACCGTATCGCCCTACCTGGGCTTCGGCGCGCTCGCTCCGGCCCTGGAGCTCGCTGCACAGACCCAGCGCGGGGTGTTCGTGCTCGCCGCGACCTCCAACCCGGAGGGCGCCCAAGTGCAACGAGCCCGGGTGGACGACGGCCGGACCGTCGCGCAGGTGATGGTCGACGAGGCCGCCCGACGCAACGCCGGCGCCGACACTCTCGGGTCCGTGGGTGTGGTGGTCGGAGCGACCCTGACCGATGCTCCGGACCTGAGTGCGCTGCACGGACCGATTCTGATGCCCGGAGTCGGCGCGCAGGGAGGGACCGCCGACGACGTGCGTCGTCTCGCCGGTGATGCGCTCGGGTGGGTGGTGCCGAACGTCTCACGTGAAGTGTTGCGAGCGGGGCCATCCGTCGCGGCGTTGCGTGACGCGGTGGCGCGCACCGTCGACGGGTTCGCGTTCCTCCGGGCCTGAGCGCCGGGCCGGCCCGCGGGCCGAACATGCACGGTGCACGCCTTTTCGCAGCTCTGTGCCCTGCGCGACACGCGCAGGGCACAGATTTTTTTCGTCCGGTGCTTCGAGGTACCCGCGCTCGATTCACGGCGACCTGGTGCGCGTGCTGCCGGGACCGGGTGAACGCCGTTGCAGATGCCTCTCACCTGCGGTTCTTCGTCGACAGGGGAGAGGACGGCCGTTCCGGCGGCGCGGCGACCTGCGAGTTCCGCGCTGCGGGATCCGCGTGCATTACCGCACGGATTTTCGAGTGGAACGGCGGGGGTCGGGTTCGCAATCGTCGGCGCGCGTGAGTACGGTCGCTATCGCCGCTGGTTACAGCGGTCGAAGACTGTTTTCCAACGATGAGACGGAGGAACCGTGGCCCTTCCCCAGCTGACTGACGAGCAGCGCGCCGCTGCTCTGGAGAAGGCGGCTGCTGCCCGTCGTGCCCGGGCAGAGCTCAAGGAGCGCCTGAAGCGTGGCGGCACCGACCTCAAGCAGGTGCTCGCTGACGCCGAGAACGACGAGATCCTCGGCAAGATGAAGGTGTCTGCCCTGCTCGAGGCACTGCCGAAGGTCGGCAAGGTCAAGGCGCAGGAGATCATGACCGAACTGGAGATCGCTCCGACCCGCCGTCTGCGCGGACTCGGTGATCGCCAGCGCAAGGCACTGCTTGCCAGGTTCGATTTCGAAGCCTGAGCACCGTGGTAGCTGACGCACAACCTGTGTCGGACAGCGCACCCGAGACGCGAAGGGGTCGGCTGGTCGTTCTGGCCGGCCCCTCCGCCGTCGGGAAGTCGACTGTCGTGCGCGTTCTGCGCACCCTTGTACCGGATCTGCTGTTCAGCGTGTCGGCGACGACCCGCGATCCGCGACCCGGCGAAGTCGAGGGACACGACTACTACTTCGTCACCAGGGATGCCTTCGATCGCATGATCGACAACGGCGAGTTGCTCGAATGGGCGGACATCCATGGTGGCCTGCAACGATCGGGAACGCCTGCCGCGCCGGTGGAGGAAGCGCTGAACGCCGGCCGGCCCGTACTCGTCGAGGTCGATCTCGCCGGTGCACGCGCTGTGCGCGCTGCGATGCCCGAGGCCACACTCGCATTCCTTGCACCACCCAGTTGGGAGGTGCTCGTCGAGCGGCTGACCGGTCGAGGCACCGAATCCGAGGACGTGGTGGCTCGCAGACTCGAGACCGCGCGCACCGAACTCGCGGCGAAAGACGAGTTCGACACGGTGATCGTCAACGATGATGTCGACCGCGCTTGCGCGGAGTTGGTATCCTTGTTGGTCGGATCCCGCGCTACCTAGCCGACGTTCGCGACCGACCCCCTCGGCCGACTGCGGTTCGGGGCGCATCCGCCACAGTTTTCATTCCCGCCAATACTCAGGAGAACACCGAGTGAGCAGCATTCAGGCAGCCGCGACCGACCTGGCGGGCGACGCCCTCCCGGTCTACGACACCCCGCTGGGTATCACCAACCCGCCGATCGACGAGCTGCTCGAGCGTGCGTCCTCGAAGTACGCGCTGGTGATCTACGCGGCCAAGCGTGCCCGCCAGATCAACGACTACTACAACCAGCTCGGCGACGGCATCCTCGAGTACGTCGGCCCCCTCGTCGAGCCGGGCCTGCAGGAGAAGCCGCTGTCGATCGCGATGCGCGAGATCCACTCGGATCTGCTCGAGCACACCGAAGGCGAGTGAACGCTCCGGCTGTCGACGGCGTCCCGGACTCCGGGCGCCGTCGCGTCGTCGTCGGGGTTGCCGGTGGGATCGCCGCCTACAAATCCTGTGCGCTGATCCGCGCCCTCACCGAGGCCGGGCACCAGGTTCGTGTCGTGCCGACCGAATCCGCTCTGGAGTTCGTCGGGCGTGCCACCTTCGAAGCGCTCTCCGGGAACCCCGTGCATACGGGCGTGTTCACCGATGTGCCGCAGGTGCCGCACGTGCGGCTCGGTCAGGAAGCCGATCTGGTCGTGGTGGCCCCCGCGACCGCGGACCTGATGGCGCGTGCCGCTACCGGACGCGCCGACGATCTGCTGACCGCGACGCTGCTTACTGCGCGTTGCCCGGTGATGTTCGTGCCCGCGATGCACACCGAGATGTGGGAACACCCCGCCACGGTCGAGAACGTCGCCGCCTTGCGCCGACACGGCAGCATCGTCGTCGAGCCCGCGTCGGGACGACTGACCGGCAAGGACACCGGAGCCGGGCGCCTGCCCGAACCGGATGAGATCTTCGCGCTGGCCTCATTGCTCCTCGAACGCGCGGACGCCCTGCCCCGCGACCTCGCAGGTCGCCGCCTGGTGATTTCGGCCGGCGGTACCCGTGAACCGCTCGATCCGGTGCGTTTCCTCGGAAACCGTAGCTCCGGTAAGCAGGGCTACGCGCTCGCGCGCCTCGCCGCGCAGCGCGGCGCCGAGGTCACCCTCGTCGCGGGGGCGGTCGCCGGACTCGACGATCCGGCTGCGGTGAACGTGGTGAGGGTCCAGACCGCACAGCAGATGGGCGATGCCGTTGGCAAGCACGCCGTCGGCGCCGACGCCGTGATCATGTCGGCGGCCGTCGCGGATTTCCGTCCCGCAACCTTCGCCAGCAGCAAGATCAAGAAAGGTGCGGGGGAGCCGGACTCGATCGCCCTGACCAAGAACGACGACATCCTCGCAGGTCTGGTGCAGTCCCGCAGCGACGGCAGCCTGTCGGCCGAGACGGTCATCGTCGGGTTCGCTGCTGAGACCGGGGACGAACAGGGCGATGTGCTCACCTACGCCCGCGCGAAGCTCGCCCGCAAGGGGTGCGACCTGCTCGTGGTCAACGCGGTCGGCGACGGTAAGGCCTTCGAAGTCGATCACAACGACGGGTGGCTGCTCGCGGCGGACGGCTCGGAGACCGCACTCGCGCACGGCTCGAAGGCCCTCATGGCCAGTCGCGTGCTCGACGCCTTGCGTCCGCTGCTTCCCCCGCCGAGTTGATCGCAACCCATCCGGCAATGTGCTCGAGTGATTTTCAGCACTCGCGCCGACGCTCCGGGAGCAGTAGCGTCGGCACGTGGTCGGATGTGTCCCGATCATCGGCATTCGTGTTCCACCAGGTACGGTTCAGCGCTACATCCAACAGGCGAGAGGGAGTTCTGTGAGCAAGACCGGCGGTCGTCTTTTCACCAGTGAGTCCGTGACAGAAGGACATCCGGACAAGATCTGTGACGCGATCAGCGACTCCGTCCTCGACGCGCTGCTCACCGCGGATCCCCGCTCGCGCGTGGCGGTGGAAACCCTCGTGACCACCGGACAGGTTCATGTCGTCGGTGAGGTCACCACCTCCGCCTACGCAGACATCCCCAAGATCGTGCGTGACCGTGTCCTCGAGATCGGATACGACTCGTCGTCCAAGGGATTCGACGGAAACTCGTGTGGCGTCAACATCGCAATCGGCGCGCAGTCGCCGGAGATCGCGGGTGGCGTCGACGTCTCCCACGAAGCACGCACGGGCACGTTGACCGACGACGAGGTGGCCCTGCAGGGAGCCGGCGATCAAGGCCTGATGTTCGGCTACGCCTGCTCCGACACCCCCGAACTGATGCCCCTTCCGATCTCCCTTTCGCATCGGCTCGCCCGACGGCTCACCGAGGTCCGGAAGACCGGTGTACTCCCGTACCTGCGGCCGGACGGCAAGACCCAGGTCACCATCGAGTACGACGGCGACATCCCCGTTCGTCTCGACACCATCGTCATCTCCACGCAACACGCCGCGGACATCGATCTGAACAACCTGCTCGCCCCCGACCTGCGCACCCATGTCGTCGATGCCGTGCTGGCCGACCCCAACCTCGCGCAGCTCGACACCTCCGACATCCGGCTGCTGGTCAACCCGTCCGGGTCGTTCGTGCTCGGCGGCCCGATGGGCGACGCAGGGCTTACCGGCCGCAAGATCATCGTCGACACCTACGGCGGCATGGCACGCCACGGCGGCGGTGCGTTCTCCGGCAAGGACCCGTCGAAAGTGGACCGTTCGGCCGCCTATGCCATGCGCTGGGTCGCGAAGAACGCCGTCGCCGCCGGCCTGGCCGACCGCATCGAGGTGCAGGTCGCGTACGCTATCGGTAAGGCCGCACCCGTCGGGCTGTTCGTGGAGACCTTCGGCACCGAGAAGACCGATCCCGCACAGATCCAGCAGGCCATCGGGGAGGTGTTCGATCTGCGCCCCGGCGCGATCATCCGCGACCTCGACCTGCTGCGGCCGATCTACGCGCAGACCGCCGCGTACGGCCACTTCGGTCGCACCGACATCTCCCTGCCCTGGGAGAGCACCGACCGCGCCGAGAAGCTCCGCGCGGCCGCCGGTCTGTAACCCGGGGATCGGGTAGCGGTGGCCGAGCCACGACGCGCTGCCGAAGTCGACCCGGTCGCGCGGGTGCTTCCGCTGCTTCCGCTGCCGCACCTCGACCGCGAATTCGACTACCTGATCCCGCACGAGTTCGACGCGGACGCCCGACCGGGCGTCCGCGTCCGCGTGCGGTTCGCAGGGCGGCTCGTCGACGGATTCCTGCTGTCCCGCGTCGCGACGAGTGATCATCCGGGCAAACTGGGCTGGCTCGATCGCGTGGTGTCCGGGGAAGTGGTCCTCACCGAGGAGATCGTCGGACTCGCCGACGAGGTCGCCACGCGCTACGCCGGGACCCGCGCAGACGTCTTGCGACTCGCGGTCCCGCCGAGACACGCCCGAGTCGAAGCCGAACCCACCCGCGTCACCGCGGTGCCCCCGGTGCCCGAGATCGATCACGCGGCGTGGGCCCGCTACCGACATGGGGCCAACTTTCTCGAAGCGCTCGGCGCCGGTCGTGCCGTTCGTGCCGCGTGGCAGGTACTTCCCGGCGACGACTGGCCGCGACGACTCGCCGAGCTCGCGGCAGTCGTCGCGTCCGATGACCGCGCGGCAGTGCTCGTCGTCCCCGATCAGCGTGACCTCGACCGGGTCCTGTCCGCGTGCATCGAAGTTGCCGGGACCGAACACGTCGTGGGTCTCGCGGCCGGTCTCGGTCCCGCGCAGCGTTATCGACGCTGGCTGGACGCATTGCGCGGCTCGGCCCGCATCGTGGTGGGGACTCGCGCCGCCGTGTTCGCCCCCACACCGCGGCTCGGACTGCTCGTCATCTGGGACGACGGCGACGACCTACACTGCGAACCACGTTCGCCCTACCCGCACACCCGAGAGGTTGCGGCGCTGCGCGCCCACGCCACGGGTGCTTCGGTCGTCGTTGCGGGGCACGCGCGCACCGCCGAGACCCAGGCGCTCGTCGAGGCCGGATGGGCACATGATCTGATCCCGTCCCGTGAGCTGCTGCGCGCGTGCGCACCCAAGGTCACCGCGCTCGCCGACAGTGATCAGGCATTGGCTCGTGATCCTGCGGCCCGAGCAGCCCGCCTCCCCGCGATCGCGTTCGCGGCGGCCCGTTCCGCGCTCGCTGCGGGGCACGGTGTGCTGGTGCAGGTACCGCGTCGCGGCTATGTCCCGGCTCTGGCGTGCGGTAAGTGCCGGGCACCCGCTCGGTGCCGCCGCTGCAACGGGCCCCTGGCGTTGCCGTCGGCCGGTGGACCCGACGGGGCGGCGGTGCCGGCCTGCCGGTGGTGCGGTGTTGCCGACGCCACCCATCGGTGTCATGCGTGCGGTGCTCGGTCATTGCGCGCGGTGGTGGTCGGAGCAGGACGCACCGCCGAGGAGTTGGGTCGAGCGTTTCCCGGTGTGCCGGTCGTGACGTCGGGAGGCTCGGAGGTGAAGGCCACGGCACCCGAAGGTGCCGCTCTGGTGGTGTCGACCGTCGGTGCGGAACCTGTGGTGCCCGGAGGATACGGCGCCGCGCTGCTGCTCGACGGTTGGGCGCTGCTCGGCCGCGCCGACCTGAGGGCCGCAGAAGAGACGATGCGCCGGTGGCTCACTGCGTCGGCGCTGGTGCGGTCGTTCTCGGACGGCGGTCAGGTTGTCGTGGTCGCGGATTCCGGGATCCCGACCGTGCAGGCGCTGGTGCGCTGGGATCCGGTCGGGCATGCGCGCAACGAAGTCGCCGAGCGCGCAGAGGTCGGTTTCCCGCCCGCCGTGCACATGGCCGCGATCGACGGGGGAGCGACGGCGGTGGCCGAACTGATCGCGGCCACACATCTGCCCGACGGTGCCGAGGTGCTGGGACCGGTTCCGTTACCGCCCGGTCAGCGGCTGCCGTTCAGCGCCGACGATCCGGAACCCGACGAGGTGCACCGCATGCTCATCCGGGTTGCCCGCAACCGTGGACGGGAACTCGGTCTGGCGTTGCGGCAGGCGCAGGCGACCCGCACAGCACGCCGAGCGAATGGGCCGCTGCGTGTCCAGATGGACCCGCCGAAGATCGGCTGACGGGATCAGTGCCCGTGCAGATCGGCCCGCAGCGCGGGAAGCATCTGTGCGGTCAGTGGCGCGATGTCGTCCGGGATGTCGTCGAGGCCGAGGTCGAGCCAGCGCACCTCGTCGATCTCGGCGGCCGGCCCCCCGATCGGCACCGTCGGATGTGCGAACACGGTGGCCTCGACCTCGAAACCGGCTTCGTTGGCGGCCGCGGCCCGGAACACTCCGAGCGGTCGCAGGGCGTCGGGGTCGAGACGTACGCCGAGTTCCTCGTCGAGTTCACGGATCAACGTTTCGGCGGCCGTCTCACCCGGTTCGGGCTTTCCGCCGGGAAACATGAAGCGATCGGTTCCGCGCTTGCGGACGGTCAATACCGACGAGCCTTCCGCATTGCGCAACACGACTGCACTGACGGTGATCACTCCGGTCGTTGCCACCCCGACATGCTAGCCGCGCCCCGCGGGTGACCCATCTCTCTCTCCGTGGAATCTCATGTCGGCGAGACAGCTCCACTGTTTCAGGTCACAATTGTGTCGGGTCGGGTTCAGAGGAAGGAAGCCGCTGTGCGGACACATCGGACGGTGGGTGCGGCCGTGGTGGGTGCGCTGTGCAGCCTCGCTCTCGTCGCAGGTCCAGCGGGTGCCCAACCCGCCGGAAGCTCCACCGCTTTCGTGCCCTCGACCCCCGGTCCGGTAGTTCGCACTCACGCAGAGGCTGCCGAGTACGCCGAGACTCACCGGGGTGCAGCGCCCGCCGGCGCCAATGACTTCACCTGCCGACCGTCGAGCGAACATCCGAAGCCGGTGATCCTGGCACACGGCACCGATTCCAACAGCTACTCGGACTTCGCTGCTCTCGCTCCACTGCTCGCGGAGTCCGGTTGGTGCGTGTTCGTCCTGGACTACGGCCTCGCCGCGGGCGACGAGGAGTACGGCACCGGAGACATCCGTGTCAGCGCCGCTCAGCTCGGCGGATTCGTCGACACCGTACGCGCGGCCACCGGTACCGACGAGGTCGACCTCGTCGGCTATTCGCAGGGCGCCACCGTCGCCCGCTACTACATCAACGAACTCGGCGGCGCCGAGTTCGTCGACCGCTGGGTAGGTGTCGCGTCGCCGAGCTACGGAGGAACCTTCTACGGTCTCGGTGCCGCTGCCGCGCTGGTACCCGGAGCGTTGGAGATCGCACAGGAGTCGTTCTCCGAAGCGCTCGTCCAGCAACTCGAGGGCTCGGAGCTGCTCGCCGAGGTCAACACCCCCACCGATACTGTGCCCGGAGTGCAGTACACGACGATCGGCACGAATGTCGACGAGGTGATCCAGCCTTCCGGCAACGTCGCACTGCGCAGCGGTGGCGCACTGAACTACGTGATCCAGGAGCTGTGCCCGCAGAACCTGACCGGGCATTTCAACATGGTCTACGACCCGTTCGCGCTGTCCCTGATTCGGCATGCTCTGGATCCGGACCGATACGGTCTCGGCGAGTGTGTTCCCGTGGCGTTGGGCACCGGCATCCCCGAGATGATCATCCAGAGCAACTTCTGAGTCGCCGACAGTCGGCTGCTCCGATCTGCCACCCGTCGACTCCCTAGACTGTGGGAATCATCGTCGTCGAGATTCGGGAGCAGTATTCGTGACACGTCCGACCGGACCCCGCCCCTCCGCACCACCTCGAGTCGAAGCGGTGGTCCGCTGACATGCGCGTCGTCTTCGCGGGCACACCCGAGCCTGCTGTCCCGTCGCTTCGCCGACTGATCGAATCCGACCGGCACGAGGTCGTGGCTGTGGTGACCCGCCCCGACACCACCGCAGGCCGCGGTCGCAAAGCCGTCCGGTCGGCCGTGGGCCGGCTCGCCGACGAGCACGGCATCGAGGTGCTCACCCCGCGCTCACCGCGCGACCCCGAGTTCGTGACCCGACTGACCGAGCTGGCACCCGACTGCTGCCCGGTCGTCGCGTATGGCGCGTTGATCCCGCAGGACGTCCTCGACATCCCCGCCCAGGGATGGGTCAACCTGCACTTCTCGCTGCTCCCGGCGTGGCGCGGCGCCGCACCGGTACAGGCCGCACTCGCCGCAGGCGACGAGATCACCGGCGCGAGCACATTCCGGCTCGAGGCCGGCCTCGACACCGGTCCCGTCTACGGCGTGGTCACCGAGACCATTCGCCCCACCGACACGGCCGGTGACCTTCTCGACCGCCTCGCCGACGCTGGAGCGATCCTCCTCGAATCGACCCTCGACGGTATCGCCGACGGCATACTCAGCCCCGTACCCCAATCCTCCGAGGGAGTCTCGCTGGCCCCGAAGATCACAGTCGACGCGGCCCGGGTCACGTGGACGCATCCCGCGCACGTCGTCGACCGCCACATTCGTGCCGTGAGCCCGGCACCCGGCGCGTGGACCATGATCGGTGACCTGCGTGTGAAGCTCGGACCCGTCACCGTAACGGACGAAACTCTCGAACCCGGCGAGCTTCTCGCCCGGAAGGACGGCCTGTTCATCGGGACGGCAACCAGCGCCGTCCGGCTCGGCACCGTCCAGCCACCCGGCAAGAAGGCGATGGCCGCCGCTGACTGGGCGCGCGGCGCCCGCCTCGACACCGAAGTGAGTGCACAGTGACCGAATCCCGCAGGCCCGCACGGCGTCCCGGAAAAGGAACCGGCGATCGCAACCCGAAACCGCGTCAGGCCCGCCGCCCATCGCAGTCCGCGGTCGATCCCGCGCGCACCGCCGCGCGCGACGTGCTGCGCGCGGTCCGGGACCGTGACGCCTACGCCAACCTCGTCCTTCCCGCGCTGTTGCGTGAACGTAAACTCGATTCCCGCGACGCAGCGCTCGCAACGGAACTCACGTACGGTGCGTGCCGCGCTCAGGGGATGCTCGACGCGGTCATCGAGTCCGCCGCGCAGCGTCCTGTGGACGAGATCGACGGTGCGCTGCTCGATGTGCTGCGCCTGGGTGCCTACCAGCTGCTGCGGACTCGCGTCGCGCATCACGCTGCTGTCGCCACCAGTGTGGATCTGGTCCGCGCCGAATTCGGCCAGGGCCGAGCAGGATTCGTCAACGCGGTGCTGCGGCGAGTGGGGGAGCAGACAGAGGGGCAATGGGTCGAACGGCTCGCTCCGGACGCGGACCGGGATCCGGTGGGACACCTCGCGTTCCGCCACGCACACCCGGTGTGGATAGCGCAGGCGTTCGCGCATGCACTCGGCCCGGACGCCGGGGAGCTCGCCGAGGTGCTCGCTGCAGACGATGCCCGCCCGATCGTGCACCTCGTGGCACGCCCCGGGATCATCACCGCCGAAGAACTCGCGCTCATCACCGGTGGGGAACAAGGCAAGTGGTCGCCGTACGCGGTGCATCTCGACCACGGCGACCCCGGCCGGCTCGAACCCGTCCGCGAAGGCATGGCCGCCGTGCAGGACGAAGGTAGCCAACTCGTCGCCCGGGCATTGACCCTGGCTCCGCTCACCGGCGACGACGGTGGACGCTGGCTCGACCTGTGCGCCGGACCGGGTGGCAAGGCCGCGTTGCTCGGTGCGCTCGCCGACCTCGACGGGTTCACCGTCGATGCCGTCGAACCGGTCGAACACCGCGCCGACCTGGTTCGCAAGACCGCTCGTGGTCTGCCGGTCACCGTGCATGTGGCGGACGGACGCGAACCGGGTCTCGAACCCGGCTACGACCGTATCCTCGTCGACGCGCCCTGCACCGGGCTCGGGGCGTTGCGCCGCAGGCCCGAGGCGCGGTGGCGCCGCCGACCTGGCGATGTCGCCGACCTGGTGCGCCTGCAGAAGCAACTTCTCGCATCTGCGATCGGATTGTTGCGTCCGGGCGGTGTCGTGCTGTATTCGACGTGCTCGCCGCACGTGTCCGAGACGGTGGCGGTCGTCGCCGACGCGGTGCGCCGCTACGGGGTCGAAGAACTCGACACCCGCGAACTCGTCCCGGGGGTGCCGCAACTCGGTGCAGGGCCGGGCGTGCAGCTGTGGCCGCATCGGCACGGCACCGACGCGATGTTCATGGCGGCACTGCGTAAGCCGGTGGAGTAGCCGGCTCCCGACCGTGCTGTCCGGTGACCGTTGGGCCTGGTGGCACGGGTCGGGCGCAACCACGACGAGTGTCGAAAGATGAAGACTCTCTCATCTTCGCTTCACGAACTGTTCACGCCGAGGCCAGAACATTGTGGTCATGGCAATCGTGAAGCGGATCTCTGCGCTGGTAGCCCTGTTGGTGATTCCGGCGGGCCTCGCATGGGCGGGCCAGTTACTCGGCGGCCATGCCGGGTCCCCGGACGTGGGCAACGCTTCGATCACGGTGTCGGTCGATCCCCGCGACCCCGGCAGGACCGACGACGCTCCCCGCGTGCGCGGACCGCAGTCGCAGTCACCCGGTGACGGCGCAGAGGAAACCGACGCGCCGGGCCCGGAGGCGGTGCGTCCCGGTCCGGTTCCTACGGTCGAACCTGTCGCGCCGACGGCAGAGAACACGGCGCCTCCCACACCTCAGATCTCCGATGTGCAACGTCAGCCGCTACCCGCTCCCGCACAGGAATGGGACGACGACTGGGACGATGACGATTGGGACGACGACACCGAGGATGATGACTGGGACGACGATGGCGAGTGATGAGGTGGTTGCATCGCGAGGGTCGGCCCTGCCTGCCCGCTGGCGCATCCTCACCTGGATTCTCCTCACCACCGCCGTCGCGCTGGTGTCGGTCGTTGTCACGGCCCGCGCGTTGCTGCTCAACGATGTCGACCACGACGCGAACGCCGACATCACCCAGGAGATCGACGAGTTCCGCGCCTTCGCGTCCGTCGGTGTCGACCCGACCACCGCCGCGCCGTTCACCAGCGTGGACCGGATGCTCGAGGTGTACCTGAACCGGCAACACACCTCGGAAGGTGAGGTGATCGTCGGGGTCGTCGGTGGTGACCTGCTGTTCGATCGGCGTATCGCCCTCGACAGGCCGGACCTGCCGCCGGGCCTGACCGAGGACGGAAATCTCTTCGACCAGATGCTTGCCACACCTACCAGTTCGGGCGTCATCGACGCCCCGGGCGGCCGGGTACGGTGGGCCCGTTCCGACGTCACCTCGGGTAGCGACGACGGCGCGCTCATCGTCGCGGTGTTCACCGCCGAACAACGAGCGCAGGTCGGCGAGACCATCCGCACCATCGCGCTCGTCGCGGTCGGAGGACTCGGACTCACCGCAGTCATCGGCTGGCTTGTCGCTGCCCAGATCCTCGCCCCGATCCGGCAGGTGCGCGAGGTCGCCGCGTCGATCGGAGAGAAAGACCTCACGAGTCGGGTGCCCGTCCACGGGCGCGACGATATTGCTGCGCTCGCCGAAACCTTCAACTCGATGCTCGATCGCTTGGAACAGGCTCACGCAACCCAGCAACGGTTCGTCGACGACGCCGGACACGAATTGCGCACGCCGATCACCGTGATCCGCGGGCACCTCGAAGTGATGGAACTCGACCGAACCACCGATGCCACCACCCGCGCCGCGACTCTTCGCCTCGTCGAGGACGAGCTCGATCGCATGGCCCGCATCGTCAGCGACCTGCTTGTGCTTGCCAAGGCCGAACGCCCCGATTTCGTGACGTGCCGCGACGTGGACGTCACCGACCTGACACTCGACATCGAAGCCAAGGCACAGATGCTCGGAACCCGCGACTGGCAGCTCATGGAAGTGGCAGAGGGGGTCGCCGACATCGACAGCCAGCGTGTCACCCAGGCCGCGTTGCAGCTCGCCACCAACGCGGTCTCCCACACTCACGCCGGCGACGTCATCCAGCTCGGATCTGCCTTCGTCGTCGATGACGGGCATCGTCTGTTCCGGGTGTGGGTGAAGGACACCGGTCCCGGTGTGGCACCGGAGGACGCGAGTCGCATCTTCGAGCGGTTCCGGCGTGGTAACCCCGGCCCTGCCGACGTCGACGGGCCGGCACCCGAACGTGGCGGTGCGGGACTCGGATTGGCGATCGTGCGGGCCATCACCGACGCCCACCACGGTTCGGTGTGGGTGGACAGCATCCCGGGAGAGGGCGCCACTTTCGGTATCGACCTCCCTGTGGACGGTCCCGGTGCGCGCGTCCACGCCACCGGCCACCGTGAACACACCGAGCCGGGCCCCCGCGAGCCCGTATCAGCTCCGACCTTGGAGAGGCCGTAATCCATTGAGCCGCATCTTGATCGCCGAGGACGACCCACGGATCGTCGCCTTCCTGGATAAGGGGCTGCGCGCCGCCGGCTACACCATCACCCATGCGGGCGACGGGGAGACGGCGCTGCTGCTGGCCCGCAGTGACGCGTTCGACCTGGTCATCCTCGATATCGGGCTGCCCAAGATGGACGGGTTCACCGTGCTCGACCGGCTCAGGGGCGAAGGGGTCCGGACTCCGGTCATAGTGCTCACCGCACGCGACAGCGTCACCGACACCGTCGCAGGGCTCGAAGGCGGAGCCAACGATTACGTCAGCAAACCGTTCCAGTTCGCCGAACTCCTCGCACGGATCCGGCTGCGGATCGGTGACGTCGGCGCGACCGATCCGACGTCGGTACTGGGCGACGGCGATCTTGCACTGGACCTCCGTACCCGCCGCGTCGAGGTCGGTGGCGCCACAGTCGACCTCACCAGCCGCGAATTCTCCCTACTCGAGGTGTTCCTGCGGCATCGCGGCCAGGTGCTCTCCCGTGAACAGATCCTCGGGCACGTGTGGGGCTACGACTTCGACCCGGCCTCCAACGTCGTCGATGTGTACGTGCGCGCGTTACGCAACAAGATCGGCGGCGACCGGGTGGAGACGATCCGCGGAGCGGGGTATCGGCTGCGATGACGTACTTCGCGACCACACCACCGCGCGCGCCGACAACCTCGCCGCGCTCACCTCGGCGGGAGCGGCACCTGCCGACCCCGGGTCGTTTGTCAGCCCTTGTCGTCCTGTTCGTCGCATGCGCAGGCATCGTGTATCTCGCCCGCACCGATGTCGCTCTGAGCGCGGACGCCGCACTCACCCTGATCGTGTTCGTGATTGCGGTATGGCTGTGGATCTTCACCCGTGTCGACGACACCTATATTGCGCTCGGTGCTGCCGCGACCCTCACCGCCGTGGGAGTCACCGACGCCGATGCGCTGTTCGCCGCGCTCGGCGACGACATCGTGTGGCTGCTCATGTCGGCGTTCGTCATCGCCGCAGGCGTTGCCTCCTCCGGGCTGGCCACCCGCGGCGCCGCGTTCCTCGTCACCGGCGCGCGAACCCCACGGGCTCTGATCCACCTGGTGACCGCGGCGCTGGTGGTGTCGGCGTTCGCCGTACCGTCGACTTCGGGGCGTGCGGCGCTCGTGTTGCCGGTCTTCGTCGCGATTGCCACCGTCCTGGCGGACCGCCCCCGGCTGGTGCGTGCCCTGGCGCTGCTGTTCCCGACGGTGATACTGCTGTCGGCCGTGGCATCGCTGCTCGGCGCCGGTGCACACCTGATCACGAGCCGGATCGTCACCACCGCGACCGGCAGCGGATTCGAATTCGCGACGTGGATGCTGCTGGGATTGCCCCTGGCGATCGTCTCGTCGCATGCTGCGGCGGAAGTGGTGCTCTGGATGTTCACCGACGCGGAGGACCGTCATCGGGGCCTGTCGATCACTGCCGAGGACATCGGTGCGCAGTCCTCGACTCCGGTGACCGGTCCGTTGACCGTCGCCGAGTCCCGGGCAGCGCTGCTGCTCGCCGTTGTGATTGTGCAGTGGTGCACCGAGCCGCTGCATGGCATCCATCCTGCTGTGGTGGCGCTGCTCGGCGCGCTCGTGGCAACCTCACCGCGCTACGGCTCCGTGAAGCTCGGTGCCGCGCTGAAAACCGTGCCGTGGACACTGCTGCTCTTCATGGCCGCGACCCTGTCGATCGGCACCGCGCTCACCACCAGCGGCGCCGCGGACTGGCTCGCAACCACCGCGTTCGGTCCGCTCACCTCACGCGGTGCGGCAGCGGGACCGCTGTTCGTCGTGGTCGTCGTCGTGATCTCGACCGCCGCGCACCTGGTGATCCAGTCGCGTTCGGCACGGTCGGCGGTGCTCATTCCCGTGGTTGTGGCACTCGCACCCACGGTAGGCGTCGATCCTCTTGCGGCAGCATTCATTTCGACCGCCGCAGCCGGTTTCTGTCTGACATTGCCCAGTTCCGCGAAACCGGTGACGCTGTTCTCGTCGGTGCCGGAGGTCCCCACCTACACGAGCAGGGACCTGCTGTGGTTGTCCGCGGTTCTCGGCCCACTCAGCGCCGTGCTTGTGCTCCTGTTCGCCTGGTTCGTGTGGCCGCTGCTCGGCATGCCGCTGTTCCCGTGATTCCACCCGTGGTCACCCTCTGAATTGTTCTCCCCTCACCGATAGGAGTGGCGTAATGGCATTGAAGGTTCCGCACCGAATTCTTGTCGCACCCAGCGGATTCAAGGAGAGTCTCGACGCACCTTCTGTTGCGTCGGCGATCGCGATCGGGGTCCGGAGGGCGCTGCCCGGCGTCGCCGTCGACACCGTTCCGATCCCGGACGGAGGGGAGGGCACCGCCGCGATCCTCGCGGCGGCCACCGGAGGCACTCTCGTTCCGGCCACGGTCACTGGCCCTGTCGGCGAGCCCGTGGTCGCGCAGTGGGCGCGACTCGGGGGTGCCTCCGCGGGCACCGCAGTGGTCGAGATGGCTTCGGCTGCCGGCCTGCGACTTGTGCCCGGCAGCCGCCGCGACCCGGTGCGACCACCACCCGGGGTGTCGGCGAACTCATCGCCGCTGTGCTCGACGACGGGATCCGCCGCATCGTCGTCGGATGCGGTGACTCCGGAACCAGCGACGGCGGCGCCGGCGCCCTGCGCGCACTCGGCGTTCGGATCCTCGACCGGGACGGACATGATCTTCCCGACGGCGGTCGCCACCTTGTGCGAGCCGATCGACTCGACCTCGACGCCCTGCACCCGGCCCTCGCTGATGCCGAGATCGTCCTTGCCTGCAACACCCACAATGTGCTGTGCGGGCCGCAGGGGGTCGCCCGCGTGTTCGGTCCCCAGAAGGGCGCGACTCCCACGCAGGTCGACGAACTCTCCGCCGCGCTGAGCAGGTGGGCGGAGGTGCTCGAACAACACTGCACTACTCCTGGATTCGATATCCGGACCGGTCCCGGAACCGGGGCGTCCGGCGGGCTCGGCGCGGGACTCGCAGCGCTCGCCGGGGCACGTATCGCATCCCGTTTCGACGTGCTGCTCGACAGCGGACTGTCCGGCATCGACCTCGACGGTCTCGTCGCCCGCGCCGACCTGATCATCACCGCGGAGGGAAGCATCGACTTCCAGACGCCGCACGGCAAGGTGCCCGCCGAGATCGCGCGGCGCGCTCAGCAGGTCGGGGTTCCGGTGCTCGCGCTCGCCGGGTCGCTCGGCCGCGGCGCCCCGGACGTGCACGACGTCGGGATCGGCGCGATTGCGTCGATTATCCCCGTCCCGATGAAACTCGAAGAGGCCGTCGCCAACGGACACGAGCTGCTGGTCGACGCCGCTGCCCGGTCCATGCGGTTGCTCATGCTCGGCTCCGCTGTCGCATGCCGGAACAGGGGACGAGGCAAGAAGAACAAGCGCCGGGTGGCCGCGGTGACCGCAGCCTGACGCGCACAGAGCAGGATGCCGGATTCGACGGATTCCCGATCCGCAGCCCTGCAGCAGCGATGATTCTGCAGTCCCGAAAAGGTCGAAATTCGACATGAGGACACTCGCGATCACCCAGAACATCACCCTCGACGGCGCCATCGAGATGCTCGGCGACTGGTTCGATCCGATGGGTCAGGACCCGGAACTGCTGGACGCAACCCGTTCACAGTCCGAAGACTCCGACGCGATCCTGCTGGGTCGGCGAACCTTCGAGGACTTCCGCAGCTTCTGGCCAGAGCAGACCGACGACCACACCGGGATAACCGACGAACTCAACCGCATCGAGAAATACGTCGTCTCGTCGACGCTGGCCGATCCCCGATGGCAGCACTCGACCGTGCTCACCGGCGACTGGATTGCCCGGGTTGCGGCCCTGAAAGAACAGGAAGGCCAAGACATCGTCGTCACCGGCAGCATCATGCTGACCCACGGCCTGATCGAGTCCGGTCTGGTCGACGAGTACCGACTGTTCGTTTATCCCATTGTCCAAGGTCGGGGGAGACGTTTGTTCCCCGACGGGTACGAGGCAACCGGCCTCCAGTTGATCGAGGCCCGAGGCTTCCGGAACGGCGTCTCCCTGCTGCGCTACACCGCCTGATCGATAGGAGCGCGCGGTCTCCCGCGACGTGAGTCGACGTGTGCGCATCTCTGCTCATAAGGTTCGCATATGCCCGACATCGTCACGCTCACCATGAACCCGGCCCTCGATGTCACCACATTCACAGACCACGTGGTGCACACCCGCAAACTCCGGTGCGACGAGCCGTTCTACGACGCCGGCGGGGGCGGGGTGAACGTCGCGAAGGTCGCCCGCGTACTCGGTGCGTCGGCCGCAGCGGTGTATCCGGCCGGGGGTGCGCGCGGCGAGCAGATGAGCGGTCTGCTCGACGACGACGACGTCGAAGAACACATCGTGCCCATCGTCGACGACACCAGGGAATGCTTCACGGCGATCGACCGCACGAGTGGGCTCGAATACCGGTTCGTCACGCCCGGCCCAGAACTGACCGCTGCGGAACAGGAACAGTGCCTCGCCACGCTGACCAAGGTGGCGAAAGACGCGAAATACGTCGTTGCCAGCGGGAGCCTCCCGCCCGGCGTGCGGGGCACCTTCGTGCGGAGGGTCGCCGAGGCCGCCCGCGACGCCGGTGCGCGGTTCGTCCTCGACTCGTCGGGCGACGCCCTCACGAGCATCGAGTCGGGGATCTTTCTCGTCAAACCGTCGTTGGACGAACTGTGCGAATGGGTCGGTCATGACCTCCCTACCTCGGACGACCGGATCGCCGCGGCCCGCGAACTCGTCGACCGTGGTGTCGCGGAGATCGTCGTGGTGTCGCTCGGCGCCGACGGAGCCATCATGGTCACCGCCGCCGAGGTCGTGCAGGTGCCTGCCCTCGACGTCGAGGTGCGCAGCGCGGTCGGTGCCGGTGACAGCATGGTCGCCGGGCTTGTCGTGGGATTGTTGCAGGACCGGCCGCTGCGTGACGCATTGGCGCTGGGAATTGCCTGCGGCTCCGCCGCCTTGCTGACGGCGGGCAGCCACGTCTGCCGCCGCGAAGACATCGATCGTTTCGACGCGCTCGCCCGCGGTCTGTGATTTCGACGGCGCCGCTTCGGGTCGAACGCGACGGCCCCACTGGTTCGCCGTGTCCATGAGTGCTCGAAGTTTCGCCCATGTCTGTGGGTTTCCGCACCTCGACGACCTGAGGAAACCCGTGTGACGAGAGGAAAGTCCCGGAAGCCGACGGCGTTCGCGAGCGCTCCGCCCTTGTCGTAAACCCGCTTAGAAAGTAGCTTAGATTCTAAGCGAAAACGAAGGGGAGTGACGTGAACAGGTCGATGTGGGAGGGCCGCGACGATCTGGCGGACGTGGTCACGAGTGATCTCTCCCGTCGATTGAGCACGGCCACAGTCCTGTTTCATCACGCCGTCGCCGAACGGCTCGGGCTCGGTCCCACCGACCACAAGTGCCTCGATCTGCTGTACGAGAGGGGTGCGATGACCGGCAGTGAGTTGGCGGCGATCACAGGGTTGACCACCGGCGCGGTCACCGGGGTCGTCGCGAGGCTGGAGAAGGCGGGGCACCTGACACGTGAGCCCGACCCTCGTGACGGGCGCAAGCAGATCCTGCGTCCGGTGTTCGATGCCTCGCCCGAGATCGCCGAGGTGTTCGGCAGCATCCGAGACGACGCGGCCGGTCTGGTCGCGGGATTCGACGATCACGAACTCGCCACCATTGCCGAATTCCTCTCCCGCAGCATCGAATTCTCGTACCGGAGGGTCGCGATCATGCGGACCGAAGCGATATCGAGAGCAAAGGAGAAAGATCATGACCGATGATGCACAGCTCAGGGATCTGTTCGATCGGATGTGCCGAGCGTGGACCGACGGCGACGCGAAGGCCTACGGCGCGTGCTTCAGCGAGGATTGCGACTATGTCTCGTTCGACGGCACCCGAATCATCGGGCGCGGCGCGGTTATCGAATCCCACGACGCGCTGTTCCGAGGTGTGCTGTTCGGTAGCGCCCTGGTCGGCGAGATCGACTCGATACGTCACCTCGGTGACGATGTCGCGCTGTTGTACGGCACCGGTTCGGTCGTCGTTGCATGGCGGTCGCAACCACCGAAACGGCGATTGACCCGCAACACCATCGTTGCGGTTCGAACCGCGGAGGGTTGGCTGTTCACGGCGATCCATAATGGCCGGATTCGTCCGGTGCGGATTCCGGTGTCGGATTCCTTCGCCGCGCGAGCGGCCCGCTCCTTGGTGCAGGCAACTCGTGCGGTGGGATTGGGGCGCGCGCAGCCCACCGGCGTGCCGGCCTGATCGGCGTTGCGTGCGTCGTGTCGTCGACCGATGCGATCCTCGGTGCGGAGCGCGCTTCCTCTGCGACCGCACCGCGGTCGCCATCACCGGAGCACCCCCCTGCGGCGCTGAGGCGACCGCGACCGAGATAGTGCGGTGGACAAGGCCGGATGGCACCTCGCCGAGTTCGGCGGATTACCCGCGGTAGCGGGCACAGTGCCCTGACCTTCCTTCAGGAAACCATCCTGTCGGCACGCTGACCAGGGCAGAAAGTCCCCGATTCGGTGTGTAGCCCGCACCGACACGGACGTCATCGCGCGCACTAGACTCGACCGATGTGGCCCACCCGATGATTGCCCCCTCCATCCTGTCCGCGGATTTCGCACGCCTCGCCGACGAGGCCCAGGCCGTCGCCGGCGCCGATTGGTTGCATGTCGATGTCATGGACGCGCATTTCGTACCGAACCTGACTCTCGGCCTGCCGATCGTGCAGTCCTTGCTGAAGGCAACCGACATCCCTCTCGACTGTCATCTGATGATCGAGGATCCGGGTAGGTGGGCGCCGCCGTACGCCGAGGCCGGCGCGCACAACGTCACGTTTCACGCCGAGGCCACGGACGATCCCATCGCTGTCGCGCGGGATATCCGCGCCGCAGGTGGTAAGGCCGGACTGTCTGTGAAGCCCGGCACCCCCATCGAGCCGTATCTCGAGATCCTGAAAGAGTTCGACACGCTTCTCGTGATGAGTGTCGAACCGGGATTCGGTGGGCAGTCCTTCATCCCCGACGTGCTCGGCAAAGCCCGCGCGGTCCGGAAACTGGTGGATTCCGGTGAACTGCGCCTTCTCGTGGAGATCGACGGGGGGATCAACGCCGATACCATCGAGGCCGCTGCCGAGGCCGGTGTCGATTGTTTCGTCGCAGGTTCTGCGGTCTACGGCGCGGAGGATCCCGCAGACGCGGTGCGCAAACTGCGCGCGCAGGCAGGGAAGGCCTCCGCGCACCTGACCCTCGCGCCGTGATCGCGCCGGAACTCACCGAAGCGCTGCAGTTCGCGCTCGACGCCGCGGAAGCAGTGCGTGGGACGACGAGCCCCAATCCGCCGGTGGGCGCGACCATCGTCGACGCGAACGGTCGAATCGTCGGAGTGGGGGCCACTGCACCGCCCGGCGGTCCCCACGCCGAAGTGCGCGCCCTGGCGGCCGCCGGAGACAGGGCGCGTGGCGGAACCGCCGTCGTCACCCTCGAACCCTGCAACCACACCGGTCGTACCGGACCCTGCGCACAAGCTTTGATCGATGCCGGCATTGCGACAGTGCACTACGCGATCGCAGATCCGAACCCGGTTGCCGGGGGCGGCGCAGACACCCTGCGTGGCGCAGGCGTGGCGGTCCACGAAGGTCTCGGCGCGGACAGTGTGGCCAACAGCTCACTTCGCACGTGGCTGCATCGGCAACGCACCGGCCGGCCGCACGTGACCTGGAAGTACGCGGCGGGGCTCGACGGGCGCAGCGCGGCCGCCGACGGCACCAGCCAGTGGATCTCCGGAGCGGACGCCCGCACACGCGTGCACGACGAACGCAGCAGACTGGACGCGATCGTCGTGGGCACCGGCACCGTTCTCGCCGACGACCCATGGTTGACCGCGCGTCTGCCCGACGGTGATCTCGCGCCCCATCAGCCCTTGCGTGTGGTCGTCGGGTTCAGCGACCTTCCCACCGATGCGCGAGTGCTCGACGACAGCGCGCCCACCCTGGTGCTGCGCACCCACGACGTCGACGAGGTCCTTGCTGCGCTCGCCGATCACCCCGACGTGCTCCTCGAAGGTGGCCCGCGTCTCGCGGGGGCATTCCTCGCGGCCCGCCGGGTCGATCGAATCCAGGCCTACATCGCGCCGGTCGTGCTCGGAGACGGCACCGCCGCTGTGCAGGACGCGGGCGTCACCACGATCACCGAGGCGCTACGGTTTCGTCGGGAGCGCGTCGAGACCGTCGGCGCCGATGTCCTCATGACCCTGGTCCCGGACCGGGACTGACGAACCCGGTCCCGGACCGGGAGTGAAGGAGCCGACCGTGTTCACCGGCATCGTGGAAGAACTGGGTGAAATCGTGGCGCGCGAAGACCTCGCGGATGCTGCTCGATTCACTGTGCGGGGGCCGGTGGTGACAGCCGACGCCAAACACGGCGACTCGATCGCGGTCAACGGTGTGTGCCTGACCGTCGTCGACGTGGTCGACACCGACTCCTTCACCACGGATGTGATGCAGGAGACATTGAACCGTTCGAGCCTCGAAGGTCTCACTGCGGGCAGCCGCGTCAACCTCGAACGCGCGGCGGCGGTGAACAGTCGTCTCGGCGGGCACATCGTTCAGGGCCACGTCGACGGTACCGGAGCCGTGCTCTTGCTCACGCCGTCCGAGAACTGGACGGTGGTCCGGATTTCGTTGCCTGCGAGCATCGCCCGGTATGTCGTCGAGAAGGGTTCGATCACGGTAGACGGTGTGTCGCTGACGGTGTCGGCGCTCGGCGGCGAACCCGGCGACGAATGGTTCGAGATCTCACTGATCCCGACGACGTTGTCGCTGACCACGCTCGGTGGCGCCGAGGCGGGTACCACCGTCAACCTCGAGGTCGACGTGATCGCGAAGTACGTGGAGCGACTGCAGAACGCTCGGTGAGAGGTCGTACTGTGGAACAGGACAGTGGACGCGAAGCACGAGTCGTCCGACTAGAAGATTTGGAGTCAGGGCAAGTGACGAGGTTCGACACCATCGAGCGCGCGGTCGCCGACATCGCCGCCGGTAAGGCGGTCGTCGTGGTCGACGACGAAGACCGTGAAAACGAGGGCGACCTCATCTTCGCTGCGGAGAAGGCCACTCCCGAACTCGTGGCGTTCATGGTGCGCTATACCTCCGGTTATCTGTGTGTGCCGCTCGACGGTGACGACTGCGACCGGCTCGGTCTGCCCCCCATGTACTCCACGAACCAGGACAAGCACGGTACCGCGTACACGGTCACCGTCGACGCGAAGGAAGGTATCGGCACCGGCATCTCGGCGTCCGACCGTGCCACCACGATGCGGCTGCTCGCCGACCCCGACTCGACCGTGCTGGACTTCACGCGTCCGGGCCACGTCGTGCCGCTGCGCGCGAAGGAGGGGGGCGTCCTGCGACGCCCCGGCCACACCGAGGCGGCCGTCGACCTCGCCCGAATGGCAGATCTGCGCCCGGCAGGCGTGATCTGCGAGATCGTGTCGCAGAAGGACGAGGGCCACATGGCCCGCACCGACGAGCTTCGGGTGTTCGCCGACGAACACGACCTCGCCCTGATCTCCATCGCGGATCTCATCGCGTGGCGCCGCAAGCACGAGAAGCACGTGGTGCGGGTCGCCGAGGCCCGTATCCCCACCCGGCACGGTGACTTCACCGCGGTCGGGTACCAGAGCATCTACGACGAGGTCGAACATGTCGCACTCGTCCGCGGTGACCTCGCCGGACCCGACGGTGACGGCGCAGACGTGCTGGTACGCGTGCACTCCGAATGCCTGACCGGTGACGTGTTCGGATCGCTGCGCTGCGATTGCGGTCCTCAACTCGACGCGGCACTCGAGATGGTGGCCGCGGAGGGGCGCGGTGTCGTGCTCTACATGCGTGGGCACGAGGGCCGTGGCATCGGGCTGATGCACAAACTGCAGGCCTATCAGCTGCAGGATGCGGGGTCCGACACCGTCGACGCGAACCTGGAACTCGGGTTGCCCGCCGACGCACGCGACTACGGCATCGGCGCGCAGATCCTCGTAGATCTCGGTATCGCATCGATGCGGTTGCTGACCAACAACCCGGCCAAGCGGGTCGGGCTGGACGGATACGGACTGCAGATCACCGAGCGTGTCCCGATGCCGCTGCGTGCCAACTCGGAGAATCTCACCTACCTGCGTACCAAGCGCGACCGGATGGGTCACGACCTGATCGGACTCGACGACTACGAAGCCGGTGACGCCTGATGAGCTGTGAAGGGCTGCCCGACCTGCAACTCGCGGATGCCGCCGGTCTGCGTGTGGCGATCGTCGCGGGCCGCTGGCACACTACGATCTCCGATGCGCTCATCGCCGGGGCTCACCGAGTCGCCGTGGACGCCGGGATCACCGAGATCACCGTCGAACGTGTCGCAGGTGCGATCGAACTGCCCGTGGTCGCGCAGCAACTTGCCCGCACCCACGATGCCGTGGTCGCGTTGGGTGTCGTGATCCGCGGCGGCACCCCGCACTTCGAGTACGTGTGCGACGCCGTGACCTACGGATTGACCCGCGTCGCCCTCGACGAGGGCACACCGGTCGGCAATGGTGTGCTCACCACCGACACCGAGCAGCAGGCACTCGACCGTGCCGGGCTGCCGGATTCGATCGAGGACAAAGGCGGCCAGGCATGTGCAGCCGCACTCGACACCGCCGTGACTCTGCGACGGCTCCGAGGAGCAGCGCGGTGACAGCAGCGACCGACACCGAGTGGGAACTCGACGTTCGCGCACGCAAGATGACCCGGGCGGCGCAGATCATCGCCGGGTTCCTGGTGGTCGCACACATCGGTGCGGCCGTGGTCCTGCGGTCGGGCGGCGACACCGGTGTGCACCTGCGGGTCGCCGACCAGATCGCGATGGTCCTGATCGGACTTGTGGTCGCGGCCGGGGTACTGCTGTTCACCCGCCCCCGGCTGCGTGTAGGCGCGAGCGGTATCTCGATTCGGAACATGTTCCAGGAGAAGCATTTCGGCTGGAGTCACGTGCGTGGAATCTCGTTTCCGCACGACGCGCCCTGGGCTCATCTCGAACTTCCCGACGACGAGTATCTGGCCGTGGTCGCGGTGCAGGCCCGCGACGGTGCACACGCTGTCGACGCCTTGGAGCGCTTTCGTGCGATAGAAGCACGGTACGGCCGGGGTGTCGGCGCCGACGGCTAGCCTGGACGTCGTGCCCGACCCCTCGACATACCGCCCCGCCCCCGGCACCATCCCCACGGAGCCGGGGGTGTACAGATTCCGCGACCCGCACGGCCGGGTCGTCTACGTCGGCAAGGCCAAGAGCTTGCGCTCGCGTTTGAATTCGTACTTCGCCGACGTCTCCTCATTGCACCCGCGCACCCGGCAGATGGTCACCACCGCAGGCAGCGTCGAGTGGACGGTGGTGCGCACCGAAGTCGAGGCGCTGCAACTCGAGTACAACTGGATCAAGGAATTCGATCCGCGCTTCAACGTGCGGTATCGCGACGACAAGACGTATCCGATGCTGGCCGTGAGCGTGGGGGAGGAGTTCCCGCGACTGTTCGTCTACCGCGGTCCCCGACGAAAAGGTGTGCGTTACTTCGGCCCCTACTCGCATGCGTGGGCGATCCGGGAGACCCTCGACCTGTTGTTGCGGGTGTTCCCCGCCCGTACCTGCTCGACAGGCGTCTTCAAACGACACTCGCAGATCGGGCGGCCGTGCCTGCTCGGTTACATCGACAAGTGCTCGGCTCCCTGTGTCGGTCGGGTCGATGCCGACGAACACCGCCGGATCGTCGACGACTTCTGTGACTTTCTCGCCGGTCGCACCGACCGGCTCGTCCGCGAGGTCGAGAAACGAATGCACGATGCCTCGGAGGAACTCGACTTCGAGCTCGCCGCACGTCTGCGCGACGACCTCGGCGCGCTGCGGAAGGCGCTCGAGAAGCAGGCCGTGGTGCTCGGTGACGGAACGGACGCCGATCTCGTCGCGTTCGCCGGCGACGATCTCGAGGTCGCCGTCCAGGTGTTCCACGTGCGCGGTGGCCGCGTCCGCGGTCAACGTGGCTGGGTTGTGGAGAAGTCCGGCGACGTCGTCGACCGCCCGGCGGACCGTGACGCGCGGCCGTCCGGATCCGACGATGCCGAACGCGACGAAGAATTGTCGCTGCTCGTCGAACAGTTCCTCACCCAGTTCTACGGCGAGGAGGTTGCGGTCACCACCGCCGCCGACAGCGACCGCGCTGCGAGCGCGGTGCCACGTGAAGTCCTGGTTCCGGTGCTGCCACCGGACCCGGACGAGATGAGTCGCTGGTTGTCGGGTCTCCGGGGCGGGCCGGTGCGGCTGCGCGTACCACAGCGCGGCGACAAGAAGGCGCTCGCCGAGACGGTGTTGCGCAACGCGAAGGAAGCGTTGACGCAGCACAAACTGCGGCGGGCCGGCGATTTCACCGCTCGGTCGGCGGCATTACAGGGTATTCAAGAGGCCCTCGACCTCGATTCGGCGCCGCTGCGCATCGAATGCGTCGACATCAGCCATGTACAGGGCACGGATGTCGTTGCATCACTGGTGGTCTTCGAAGACGGGCTTCCGCGCAAATCCGACTATCGGCGCTACGCGATCAAGGAAGCTGCCGGTGAGGGCAGATCCGACGATGTCGGTTCGATCGCCGAGGTCACGCGCCGCCGATTCCTCCGTCACAACCGCGACGTCGCGCACGCCGCGACCGGCGAGGGCGGTGGTGACGGTGGTGACGCAGCACCGGAGGCCGCGCTCGACCCGGCCACCGGCAGACCGCGCCGCTTTGCGTACCCACCGAACCTGTATGTGGTGGACGGCGGTGCGCCACAGGTGGCGGCGGCCGCGGAAGTCCTCGATGATCTCGGTATCACCGACGTTGCCGTGATCGGTCTCGCCAAACGCCTCGAGGAAGTGTGGGTGCCCGGAGAGGACGACCCGGTCATTCTGCCGCGCGCGAGCGAGGCGCTGTACCTGCTGCAACGAGTGCGCGACGAGGCACACCGGTTTGCGATCACCTACCACCGCAGCAAACGCTCGCAGCGCATGACGGCGTCCGCGCTCGACGGGATCCGGGGCCTCGGCGACACGCGGCGAAAAGCGCTCGTGATGCATTTCGGGTCGGTCGCGAAACTGCGCCTGGCCACCGTCGAGGAGATCACGGCGGTCCCGGGGATCGGTCGCGCAACCGCGCAGACCGTGCACGACGCCCTCCGTGCCGAGATGGTGAGCGGCGTCTCGACGTCCCTACCCGACTCGACTCCGGAACCCGGTCCGGATGCAGGAGACACGCCGGTGGGCAATGATGACACAGTCGGCGTGTCGGAAATACGAGCGGAGTCGCAGCAATGACGGATGTCGGTAGTGACACCATCGGATCGAGTCGCGACGGTGCCGCACCCCGCGCCGAGGTGATCATCATCACCGGACTGTCCGGGGCCGGGATGAGCACCGCAGCCACCGCGCTCGAAGACCTCGGATGGTTCGTCGCCGACAATCTTCCGCCGCAGTTGGTCATCTCCATGATCGATCTCGCGGTTCGCGCCGAGCCACCGCTCGAACGGTTGGCCATCGTCATGGATGTGCGCAGCCGTCTGTTCACCGGCGATCTCGGTCAGGTCGTCAACGAACTGGCTGCGCGGCCGGTCCAGACCCGTGTGTTGTTCCTCGAGGCGACGGATGCCGTGCTCGTCCGACGGTTCGAGCAGGTCCGTCGCAGTCATCCCTTGCAGTCCGACACCGCCGACCGCACCCTCACCGACGGGATCGCGGCCGAACGCGGACAACTCGCACCGGTGAAGGCAGCGGCCGACCTCGTCGTCGACACGTCCGCGCTGACGGGGCCGGAACTGCGTCGCAAGATCGAAACGGCCTTCGGAGACGCGACTTCCGACACCATTCAGGTGACCGTCGAATCATTCGGTTTCAAGTACGGTCTGCCGATGGACTCCGACCTCGTATGCGATGTGCGCTTCCTCCCGAACCCCCACTGGGTTCCCGACCTGCGTCCACAGACGGGCCGCGATGCTCCGGTGCGCGACTACGTCCTGTCCCACGAGAGCGCACCGGAGTTCCTCGACAGTTACCAGCGGATGCTCGAACTGACGACCGCCGGGTATCGGCGCGAGGGCAAGCGGTACATGACCATCGCGGTGGGTTGTACCGGCGGCAAGCACCGCAGCGTTGCCATGACCGAAGCCCTCGCGGGTCGATTGAGCGGCGAACCCGGACTCGACGTGCACGTGGTGCATCGTGATTTGGGGCGCGAGTGAGTACCTATCTGGGAGATTCTCCGACCGGTCCGGCGATCACGGCACTCGGCGGGGGACACGGCTTGTTCGCGACGCTGCGCGCCGTGCGCCGGCTCACGGACCGGGTCACGGCTGTCGTCACCGTCGCCGATGACGGCGGGTCGTCGGGCCGGCTGCGCGCCGAGCTCGGCGTGATCCCCCCCGGCGACCTGAGGATGGCGCTCGCCGCGATGTCTGCCGCCGATGCCGAGGTGGATATCTGGACGCAGACCGTGCAGCACCGTTTCGGTGGCACCGGCGCCCTTGCCGGGCATTCGGTGGGCAACCTGATCCTCGCGGGCCTGACCGAGGTATTGGGCGACACTGTCGCCGCCCTCGATGCCGTGGGTCGCCTCCTGCAGGTGCGTGGCCGGGTCCTGCCGATGTCACCGATTGCGCTCGACATCGAGGCAGACGTCTCCGGCCTCGAAGCAGACCCGCGGGCGAGCCGATGTATCCGCGGGCAGGTCGCGGTCGCAACCACACCCGGCAAGGTGCGGCGTGTGCGGCTGATCCCGGCCAACCCACCCGCCGGTCCCGAGGCGCTCGATGCGGTGTGCGATGCCGACATGGTGGTGCTCGGGCCGGGCTCGTGGTTCTCGAGCGTCATCCCGCACGTGCTGGTCCCGGACCTCAACGATGCCCTGATCCACACGAACGCCCGTAAGGTGCTGGTGCTCAACCTGGCTGCCGAACCAGGCGAAACCGCCGGGTTCTCCGCCGAACGTCACCTGCACGTTCTGGCACAGCACGCGCCGGACTTCCGCGTCGACAAGGTCGTCGTCGACGAAGCATCGGTACCCGTCGGACGCGAACGTGAGCACCTTCGGCGCGCCGCGACCGGTTTCGGCGCCGAGGTCGACTTCGTCGACGTCGCAGAACCCGGCACCCATCGGCACGACCCTGCCAAGTTGGCGAGGGCGCTCGGACAGTATCTGACCACGCCGCACGGACACAGCAGTTCCGTGGGCGGTGGCGGAAGGGAGATCGTCTCGTGGCAATGACAGCGGAGGTCAAGGACGAGCTGAGCAGGCTCGTCGTCACCCGCACCAGCAATCGCAAGGCCGAGGTGTCCTCATTGCTGCGGTTCGCGGGCGGTCTGCACATCGTCGCGGGACGTGTGGTCGTGGAGGCGGAGGCCGATCTCGGGTCGATCGCGCGGCGGTTGCGCAAGGAGATCTTCGAGCTGTACGGCTATCAGGCGGAGGTACTCGTACTCGGTGCCGGCGGGTTGCGCAAGAGTTCGCGTTACGTGGTGCGGGTCGGCAAGGACGGTGAGGCACTCGCACGGCAGACCGGGCTGCTCGACAACCGCGGTCGGCCGGTGCGGGGGTTGCCCGCGCAGGTGGTCGGCGGCAGCGTGTCCGATGCCGCCGCAGCGTGGCGCGGTGCGTTCCTTGCGCACGGCTCACTGACGGAACCGGGCCGCTCCTCGGCTCTCGAGGTCAGCTGCCCCGGACCGGAGGCAGCGCTCGCCCTGGTGGGTGCTGCCCGTCGTCTCGGGATCACCGCGAAGGCACGTGAGGTCCGCGGTGCCGATCGCGTCGTACTGCGCGACGGTGAGGCAATCGGTGCGCTGCTGACCCACATGGGCGCGCAGGACACCCGGCTGATCTGGGAAGAGCGTCGAATGCGGCGTGAAGTGCGTGCGACCGCCAACCGGCTCGCGAACTTCGACGATGCGAATCTGCGGCGGTCGGCGCGAGCCGCGGTCGCGGCGGCTGCCCGGGTCGAGCGGGCACTGGCCATCCTCGGCGCCGACGTACCGGATCATCTCGCGGCAGCGGGCACGCTGCGGGTGCAGCACCGACAGGCATCGCTCGAGGAACTCGGTCAACTCGCGGACCCGCCGATGACCAAGGACGCTGTCGCCGGTCGGATCAGACGGCTGCTGTCCATGGCCGATCGCCGTGCGAAGGAAATCGGGGTCCCCGACACCGAGTCCGCGGTGACCGCGGAGTTGCTCGAGGAAGCCTAGGGCTTCACTCTGATGTGGTGATTCGTGCCACGCAAGGGCGGATCCCGAGTGGTGAACCACGCACATTAGAGTAGTGGTCACACCAGCAGACTCATCTTGGATTCTGGGCAAACTTAAATTCTGGGCAAAGGAGCTTCACTGTGACTGTCCGCGTAGGCGTGAACGGCTTCGGTCGTATCGGACGTAACTTCTTCCGTGCTGTCGAGGCGCAGAAGGCGCTCGGCACCACGGACATCGAGATCGTCGCGGTCAACGACCTCACCGACAACGACACCCTGGCGACGCTCCTGAAGTACGACTCGATCCTGGGTCGCCTCGACAAGGACGTGCGTGTCGAGGACGACTTCATCGTCGTCGGCGACCAGAAGATCAAGGCTCTGTCCATCAAGGAAGGCCCCGCCGCACTGCCGTGGGGCGATCTCGGTGTCGACGTCGTCGTCGAGTCCACCGGCATCTTCACCGACGCAGCCAAGGCCAAGGGCCATCTCGACGCCGGCGCCAAGAAGGTCATCATCTCCGCGCCCGCCAAGGGCGAGGACCTCACCGTCGTGATGGGCGTCAACGACGACAAGTACGACGGCAGCCAGAACATCATCTCGAACGCCTCGTGCACCACCAACTGCCTCGGCCCGATCGCCAAGGTCCTCGATGACAGCTTCGGCATCGAGAAGGGCCTCATGACGACGGTCCACGCATACACGCAGGACCAGAACCTGCAGGATGCCCCGCACTCGGATCTGCGTCGCGCCCGCGCTGCCGCTCTGAACGTCGTTCCGACCGGTACGGGTGCCGCCAAGGCCATCGGCCTGGTCCTCCCGCAGCTGCTCGGCAAGCTCGACGGCTACGCACTGCGTGTGCCGATCCCCACCGGCTCGGTCACCGACCTCACCGCCAACCTGCGCACCAAGGCGTCCGTCGACGAGATCAACGCCGCGATGAAGGCTGCTGCCGAGGGACCGCTGAAGGGCATCCTGAAGTACAACACCGACCCGATCGTGTCGTCGGACATCGTCACCGACCCGCATTCGTCGATCTTCGACGCGCCGTTGACCAAGGTCATCGACGATCAGGTCAAGATCGTTTCCTGGTACGACAACGAGTGGGGCTACTCGAACCGCCTGGCCGATCTCATCGGTCTCGTCGCCAAGTCGCTCTGACACCCCACACGAACAGGACACCCGAACAGTGGCAGTTCAGACCCTGAAGGATCTGCTCGACGCCGGGGTGGAGGGGCGCGGTGTGCTCGTGCGCTCCGACCTCAACGTCCCCCTGGACGGCGCGACGATCACAGATCCCGGACGTATCCTCGCGTCTGCGCCGACGATCGCAGCACTCGCGGAAGCGGGCGCCAAGGTTGTGGTCACCGCGCACCTCGGTCGCCCCAAAGGCGAGCCGGATCCGAAGTTCTCGCTTGCTCCCGTCGCGGCGAAACTCGGTGAGGTGCTCGGCCGCAACGTCCAGCTCGCCGGCGACGTCGTCGGGCAGGACGCCCTGGCCCGTTCCGAGGGCCTGACCGACGGCGACATCCTCCTGCTGGAGAACATTCGGTTCGACCCGCGTGAGACCAGCAAGGACGAGGCTCAGCGTCAGGCGCTCGCCCGCGAGCTCGTCGAACTCGTCGGGGACGACGGCGCGTTCGTCTCCGATGGCTTCGGTGTGGTGCACCGCGCGCAGGCCTCGGTGTACGACGTGGCAAAGCTGCTTCCGCACTACGCGGGCGGTCTCGTCGCTGCGGAGGTGGAGGTGCTGGCCAAGCTCACCACCGATACCGAACGTCCGTACGCGGTGGTTCTCGGCGGTTCGAAGGTCTCCGACAAACTTGCGGTGATCGAAGCGCTCGCACCGAAGGTGGACACCCTCGTCATCGGCGGTGGAATGTGCTTCACATTCCTTGCTGCACAGGGCATCTCCGTCGGGAACTCCTTGCTCGAGGAGTCGATGATCGACACGTGCAAGAGCCTGCTCGACAGGTTCGCCGACGTCCTCCACATCCCGCAGGACGTGGTGGTGGCCGACAGTTTCTCCGCCGATGCCGAAGCGAAGACCGTTCCCGTCGCCGAGATTCCGGACGGGTGGATGGGTCTGGACATCGGACCGGAGTCGGTGCAGCGTTTCGCGTCGCTGCTGACGGCGGCCCGGACCGTGTTCTGGAACGGCCCGATGGGCGTGTTCGAATTCGACAAGTTCGCGGCAGGCACCAGGGGCGTAGCCGAGGCAATCGTCGAAGCCACAGGCAAGGGTGCGTTCAGCGTCGTCGGCGGCGGCGACTCCGCAGCGGCGGTGCGTCAGCTGGGTCTGCCCGACGACGGGTTCTCGCACATCTCGACCGGTGGCGGCGCTTCCCTCGAATACCTCGAGGGCAAGGAACTGCCCGGCATCGCTGTTCTGGAGGCATGAGATGGCACGTAAACCGCTCATCGCGGGCAACTGGAAGATGAACCTCAACCACCTCGAGGCCATCGCACTGGTGCAGAAGATCGCGTTCACCCTCCCCGACAAGTACCTGGAGAAGGTCGATGTCGCGGTCATCCCGCCCTTCACCGACATCCGCTCGGTGCAGACCCTGATCGAAGGCGACAAGATCGGGCTCACCTACGGTGCGCAAGACGTGTCGGCGCAGAGTTCCGGTGCCTACACCGGCGAGATCTCCGGTGCAATGCTCGCCAAACTCGGGTGCACCTACGTGGTCGTCGGCCACTCCGAGCGGCGCACCCTGCACGGCGAGACCGACGAGCTCGTCCGAGACAAGACGAAGGCTGCGCTCGCGCACGGCCTGACCCCGATCGTATGCATCGGTGAAGGTCTCGACGTTCGCGAGGCGGGCAACCACGTCGCCTACAACGTCGAGCAGCTGAAGGGCTCGCTCGCCGGGCTGTCCGCACACGACATCGCCAAGATCGTCGTCGCGTACGAGCCGGTCTGGGCCATCGGCACGGGCAAGGTGGCCTCGGCCGCCGACGCTCAGGAGGTGTGTGCCGCGGTGCGTGCGACCCTCGCCGAGTTGGCTTCGCCCGAGGTCGCGGCGTCTGTCCGTGTCCTCTACGGGGGTTCCGTCAACGCCAAGAACGTCGGTGAGCTCGTCGCGCAGACCGACGTCGACGGAGGTCTCGTGGGCGGTGCGTCGCTCAAGGCCGACGAGTTCGCGCAGCTTTCTGCGATCGCAGCGGGTGGCCCGCTGCTCTGACAGTGGCGCAGTAGTGACGCCTGTGGGCGTGGGGTCGGTGACGATCCCACGCCCACAGGCATTTTCGTGGCCGGTCGGGTCAGGCGACCAGTTTCGCGGACAGGGCCGCGATCGTCTGAGGGCTCAGGCCCAGGCCGGTGAGCAGGTAATTGTGCACTGTGCCGTAATCCGCTTCGAGCTGGTCGAATCCGGCCTCGAGGAATCCTCGCTCCACCCCCAGCATCGGGGCGTACACGGCGGCCTTCTCGGGTCCACGGGCCTCCGTGGCCGCTGCGAGTGTCGCCTCGATACGTTCGGCCGAGTAGTCGTTGGAGAGCAAGTAGTCGGCGTACACCGTTTCGCGGTCGACTCCGACGAGGGACAGGAGCATCGCAGCGGTCCAGCCCGCCCGATCCTTCCCTTCCGTGCAGTGGAAGAGCTGGGGACCGTCGGTGGTGGCGAACTCGGTGAACATCGTGCCGAGTTCGGCGCGAATCTCCGGGTCCGTCACAAAGGAGCGATTGATGCCTCTCATGAACTCGCGTGCATCGTCAGGCGTCTTCAGGTCCGCGGTCGCACTCAGATCTCCCGACAGCAAAGGATGCCGCACATATGCGGCACCGGTAGGAACCCTGTCGGGCTTGTCTGCGATCTCGGGATCGGTGCGCAGGTCGTACACCGCGGAGATTCCCAGAGTGTCGAGGGCTGCTGCATCTGCATCGCTGGTGGTCAGGGCGTTCGACCGGTAGAACACGCCCGGTTCGACGTGAAGCCCGAATGCGGCCGGGTAGCCGCCGCCGGGCCCGGCCACATCCCGGAAGTTGTCAACTGAGGCGAGGCGGAGCGTCGGGGTTGATGTGTCGTCGTGGCTGTGTCCGGTCGATCCGCTGGGAACGTCGAGCGGGGCCGCGAGTGCGGCGGTGCCGGGTAGCGCGAGGACGCAGGCCAGTGCGAACGCGGCAGCGGAACGTGTGACGCGGTGGTTGGGGCTGGTGCTCTGAAAATTGGACACGCAGATCCTTTCGCTCGGTAGATGACTCCGAGCGAACATAAATCCAAATTTCGAGAATGTGTACTCTCGAAGAGAGAATTGGATTCTTGGAGGGTGTTGCCCGCGGACAGCAACTCTGGTGGCCGTGGGTGCCACGATCCGCGCGAATCCGCTCACCGGGTAAGCTGACGGCCGACGTCACCCACCAGCCGAAGGGCACTGAACACCGACATGGCACTGTTCCTGGACATCCTGCTGATCGCCACCAGCCTCCTGCTGATCCTGTTGGTGCTGCTGCACCGTGCCAAGGGCGGCGGCCTGTCGAGCCTGTTCGGCGGCGGAGTCCAATCGAGCCTGTCCGGTTCGACCGTCGCGGAGAAGAACCTGGACCGGGTGACCCTGTTCGTCGGCATCATCTGGGTCATCTCGATCCTCGGTATCGGGCTGCAGATCAAGTTCAGCTGACGCTGTAGCGCTCGCGGAGCGGCAACCGGCCGCGGATACTGAGCGCATGACCGACACCGCACCGGCTTCGGCCACCGAACCACTCCGCGACGATATCCGACTGCTCGGCGGCATCCTCGGCGCCGTCGTCCGAGAACATGCGGGCGACGAGATCTTCGGTCTTGTCGAAGCAGCACGTGTCGCCAGCTTCCAGATCCGGCGTTCCGAACTGGAACGCTCCGAGCTGGCCGCGCGTCTCGCTGCGGTCCCCACCGCCGATGCCATTCCGGTAGTGCGCGCTTTCAGTCACTTTGCTCTGCTGGCGAACCTTGCCGAGGATCTCCACCGCGAACGTCGCCGCGCCGTCCACGTCCATGCGGGCGACCCAGCGCCGGACAGCTCCCTCGCCGCGACCTATGCCCGGCTCGACGCGGCGCACCTGGATCCGGACACCGTCGCCGATGCCCTCGCCGCCGCGCTTGTTGCTCCCGTCATCACCGCGCATCCGACCGAAACCCGTCGCCGCACCATCTTCGACGTGCAGACTGCCGTCACCGAACTCATGCGCCGCCGCGACATGGCCGCCGACGCGCACGCGCGTGAGCCACTCGACGAAGATCTGCACCGCCAGATCCTGACGCTGTGGCAGACGGCGTTGATCCGGTTGTCGCGGCCACGGATCAGCGACGAGATCGAGAACGGTCTGCGGTACTACGAACTCGCGCTGTTCGATGTCGTCCCCGAGCTCAACACCGAGATCCGCCGCGAACTGCGCCGCCGCTGGCCCAGTGCAGCGATCCTCACCCAGCCCCTGGTGCGCCCCGGGTCGTGGATCGGGGGTGACCGCGACGGCAACCCCAACGTCGACGCCGACGTCGTGGCGACAGCATGCGACAGGGCCAGCGCGACGGCGTTGCGCCACCACCTCGGCGAACTCGCGGCGCTCGAGCGCGAACTGTCGATGTCGGCTCGGATCACTCCGGTCACCGAACAGCTGACGGCGCTCGCGGAGGGTTCCGGCGACAACGACCCTGCCCATTGCGACGAGCCGTACCGCCGAGCGGTCCGCGGCATCCGTCGCCGGCTCTCCACGACCGTGACGCGCCTGCATCCGGGACTCGAACTCGCCGACACCGTCGAGGGTGACCCGGTGGGTTACGGGAGGCCGGCCCAGTTGCTCGCCGATCTCGGAATCCTCGACGTCTCGTTACGCGGCGCGGGCAGCGCGGTGATCGCCGATGACCGCCTGGCCCGGCTCCGCGGGGCTGTCGAGGTGTACGGCTTCCACCTCGCCTCGCTCGACCTGCGCCAGAACTCGGAGGTCCACGAACGCGTCGTGGCCGAGTTGTTCGCCTGGGCAGGGGTGACCGACCGCTACCAGGAGCTCGACGAGAATGCCCGGGTCGCACTGCTCGCCGCAGAACTGCGCGTCCGCCGGCCATTGAGCACGCCCGAGGCGCACCTGACCGAAGAGACCGCCAAAGAACTCGCGATCCTTCGTGCCGCTGCGGCTGCGGTGCGCCGCATCGGTCCCACCGCGATCGAGCACTACATCATCAGCATGTGCACGTCGGTCTCGGACCTGCTCGAAGTGGAGGTGTTGCTCAAGGAAGTCGGGCTGCTCGATCTCGACGCAGGCTATCCACGGTGCACCGTCCAGGTGATACCTCTGTTCGAGACCATCGACGATCTACGTGGGGGAGCGGCGACCCTGACCGCGGCGCTCGCCATCCCGGAGTTCCGCAGCCTCGTCGATGCGCACGACGGCGTGCAGGAAGTGATGCTCGGCTATTCGGACTCGAACAAGGACGGCGGCTATCTCGCCGCGAATTGGGCGCTGTATCGCGCGGAACTGGACCTGGTGGATGCTGCGCGCGCCACCGGAATCCGGCTGCGGCTGTTCCACGGTAGGGGCGGCACTGTGGGCCGCGGCGGCGGCCCGAGCTACGACGCCATCCTCGCGCAACCACCTGGCGCGGTGAACGGGTCACTGCGCTTGACCGAGCAGGGCGAGGTGATCTCCGCGAAGTATCGTGATCCCGCTCTGGCCCGGAGAAATCTGGAGGCGCTCGTCGCCGCCACGCTCGAGTCGACGCTCCTCGATGTCGAAGGTCTCGGAGCCGACGCACCGGCGGCGTACCGGGTCTTCGACGAACTGGCAGATCTCGCTTACCGGGCCTACCGGGATCTGGTGCACGACACGCCTGGTTTCGTCGAGTACTTCACCACTTCGACGCCCGTCGCGGAGATCGGCGATCTGAACATCGGGAGCCGTCCGGCATCTCGTAAACCGACCCGGGCGATAGCCGACCTGCGTGCTATCCCGTGGGTGCTGGCCTGGACGCAGTCGCGTGTGATGCTTCCCGGCTGGTACGGCACGGGCAGTGCCATCACGGAATGGATCGGTGACGATCCCGACCGGCTCGCGACCCTGCAGGACCTTTACCGACGGTGGCCGTTCTTCCGTTCCGTACTGTCGAACATGGCCCAGGTCATGGCCAAATCGGATCTGGGGTTGGCGGCCCGCTACTCGGAACTCGTGGAGGACGAAGGGCTACGCGCGCGGGTGTTCGACCGGATCGTCGCCGAACACGAGAGCACTGTGCAGGCGTACTTGCAGATCACCGGATACGACTCGCTGGTCGCCGACAATCCCGCCCTGGAACGGTCGCTGCACAACCGGTTCCCCTATCTCGAACCGCTGAACCACCTGCAGGTCGAGCTGCTACGGCGATATCGTGGCGGCGAAGACAGCGACGAGGTCAAGCGCGGAATACAGCTGACCATGAACGGCCTCGCCACCGCCTTGCGCAACAGCGGTTGAGATCCCCGAAAGATTTTTTCGCGCGGTATGTCGATTCGGAGCGGGTCCGTTCGTCGTCATCATGTACGGCAACCCGGCCGCACATCCCACATAGGAGATCTGTCGTGAAGTACATGCTGATGATCTACGCGGACACCGCATCCGACATCGAGCCCACCTGCGACTTCGAGGATTGGCAGCAATACGACAAGGAGTTGAAGGAGGCCGGGATCCTTGTTTCCGGGCATGCCCTCGAAGACCTCGTCACCGCCACCTCCGTTCAGGTGGACGCCGAAGGCCGTCGCAGCGTCACCGATGGCCCGTTCGCGGAGAGTCGTGAGGTTCTCGGAGGGTACGACGTCATCGACGTACCCGACCTCGACGTTGCGCTCGACTGGGCGGCACGTTGCCCCGGGTCCCGCGACGGCGGCCGTGTCGTGGTGCGACCCATCGCGGAATTCGGGGCGTAGGTCGTGACCGACCCGGACACCTCCGCAGATTCCGCGCTGCGGATCGAGGCGGTGTTCCGGGAGGAGCACGGCCGGCTGCTTGCGGCGCTCGTCCACCGGTTCGGTGACCTCGACCTCGCCGAGGAAGTGGCGTCCGAAGCCGTCGAGGCCGCCTTGATTCACTGGCCGATGGACGGCGTCCCGGATCGCCCCGGAGCGTGGTTGCTCACCACTGCACGCAGGAGAGCTCTCGATCGTCTCCGCCGTGACCGCGCCTACGCAGAGCGGCTGGCGGTCCTCGCAGTGGAATCCGAGAGATCCGCGCCCCGCTCGGTTCCTGAGGGCGACGACCTGCCCGACGATCGGCTCGAACTCTTCTTCGCATGCGCGCATCCGGCGTTGTCGCCGGACGACCGCATCGCGCTGATCCTGCGCTGCCTCGCCGGACTCGATACCGGCGAGGTTGCGCGGGCGTTCCTCGTCCCGCGCACCACCATGGCTCAGCGGATCGTACGTGCCAAGAACAAGATTCGTGGTGCACGCATCCCGTTCCGGGTGCCGCGACCCGATGAGCTGCCGGAGCGGTTGCCGGTGGTGCTCGGCGTTGTGTATTCGATCTTCACCGAGGGGTATGCGGCGAGCACCGGGGAGTCACTGCAGCGCCTCGACCTGGCGGAAGAAGCGATCCGTCTGGCCCGGATCCTGCGCAAACTGATCCCGTCGGATCGTGAAGTGACCGGGCTTCTTGCCCTGGTCCTGCTCGTGCACGCCCGCCGCGAAGCGCGCACCGATTCGTCGGGCGCGCTGGTGTTGCTCGCCGATCAGGACCGCGCTCGCTGGGACCTCCCGATGATCGACGAAGGTCGGTGTCTGGTCGGTGAGGCATTGACCGGCGGACGTCCCGGCCCCTATGCCGTGCAGGCGGCGATCGCGGCGGTGCACGACGAATCGGAGCGCGCCGACGACACCGACTGGCCGCAGATCGTGGCGCTCTACGACGTGCTGGGCGCCCTGACGCCATCACCGATCGTCGCGGTGAACCGCGCGGTGGCTGTTGCGATGCGCGACGGTCCCGCTGCGGGACTGACTCTGCTCGAGGACCTGGCCGACGAACCGGCCCTTCGGAACCACCACCCGTACGTCGCAGCCCGAGCCGAGTTGCTGCACCGCCTCGGACGTCACGATGAAGCCGCCGACCTGTATCGGCGCGCGCTGGACCTCGCGGGTACCGCGCCTGAACGCCGGTACCTGTCGATGAAGCTCACCGAGATCACGCTGCAGTGAGCTATGAAGACTACCGATACTCGTCGGCGAGATCGGGATATTCGTCCCACCGTGGTAGCCGGGTCCCGAGTACCGCAGCCTCGAGCCGGTCGAGGTAGTACTGCCAGCCGGGACCGATCTCTCCGACCTGCGAGCGGGGCACGTGTCGATGGGAGAATTCGACGGTGGTGACCCGGCCGATCGAGTGCAGCCCCACTTCGAGCAACCATCCGTCGATGTCGACGACGAACCCCGTCGGAGGAGTACATGTCACCACCCGGACATCGGTGGTGCTCGTGTCGTGCTGATCCGACATGGTCAGTCGAATCCATCCTGTTGTGGGGTCACCGGTGTAGGAGCCGTACCAGCGGGAAAGGGACTCGGGATCGGTCATGGCGGTCCACATCTCGCCGAGTGAACACACGACCACGCGCTGATACCCCAGCGTGACCAGGTTCGAGCCGTCCGGGCAATCCTGCTCGGGGCGAACAGCTCCGGGGATGGTCGTCGGGGTGCTCATAGTGGCCCTCCTCTCCCACGTTCTGGGCGTCGTGCTCCACTCATTGTCGCGCAGTGCGCCCACGTTGCGGTGACGTATTCGGTGGGGGAGGGAACCGTTCGGGTCTTCGCCGCGTCGAACTTGACGAGAGGGAAATCACGCGGCCACACGCCGCGGCAACCACGTGAGGAGCCCGCCGCATGGATCCACGCACGACGCGATGCGTACCGACCAGGTCACCACTGAGGGCCCTGCGTGTGGCCCGCGGCCCGCGTTCCCTGACGCAGATGCGTTGCGTTCATGTGGGAGGCGCTACGCCGCAGCAGCGGGCGAGTCAGGACGACCAGGATCGGAACGACCAGGAGGAGTGAGCTGCGGATCGGCGTCCGGTGCTGTGCGGGCCAGGTGTGTCGATGGAATGGGAATACCGTGGTGGATCAGGGTCGCAGCATCCAGTCCGGCGAAGAAGTGATGCAGCGTCGAGATCAACGTGTGGGTCCTCACGGACGAACCTCCTCGGATTCACTACTCGGGCAGTTCGAGCACACCACCGTCGCTGTCGCGGAAACAGTGGCAGTGATGCCATGTATCGGTAAGATCTGGTCATGTCGCACGTGGTGGCGCTTCCGGTGTACGACGGTATGACCTTGCTCGAATACGGGGCGGTGATCGAGGCTCTGGGATTCCGGTGGTCCGAGCTACCCGAACTCGATTACGAACTGCATACCTGCGGGCCGAAGACCGGCGTGACCACGCTCAGCGGTGCGGCGCTCGTCCCTCAGTTCCCGATCGAGGCGATCGCCGACGCCGACACCGTCATCGTGACCGGTGTCAGTGATGTCGACCGCGACCGTTGTGCCGAGTGGGGCGACCTGCTTCGCACCGCTGCTGCGCGTGGCGCCCGGATGGTGTCGGTCTGCACCGGTGCGTTCGCCCTCGCCGAGGCGGGACTGCTCGACGGTCGCCGGGCCACCACCCACTGGCGGCACGAACACCTCATGAGGTCCGAATTCCCGGCCGTCGAGCTGGACATCGCGGCCATCGTCGTGCGCGACGGTAATTTCCTCACCAGCGCGGGCGCATCGGCAGGCCTCGATCTCAGCATCGCGCTCATCCGGGACGATCACGGGCCCGAGCGGGCCAACGACATCGCCAGACGACTCGTGGTGACACCGCATCGTCACGCAGATCAGTCGCAGTTCGTCGACGTCGACCGGATTTCGGTGCGCGACGACCCGACCTTCACGCGCATGCTCGCAGCGGTCGGCGACGACGTCGGCCGCCGATGGACGATTCGGGACCTCGCGCACGAAGCGAACCTGTCGCCGCGCACATTGCACCGGCGATTTCGGGCGTACACGGGGTTTTCGCCCCTGGATTGGATTGTCCGCCAACGTATTCGAGCGGCAATGTCGCTGCTGGAACGCACCGACCGTCCGATCGAGGCGATCGGACGGGCCACCGGATTCGACGCCGCGGAAACCTTCCGATACCACTTCAGGCGGGTTTGCGGGACCAGCCCTCGGGACTACCGTACGAGCTTCCGCGGCGCATAGAGTTGCACGCCGATCAGGACGTCGGAAGATCCGCTCCCGCCGCGGGATCGACGAACCACACCGTCCGGTCGCGGCCCCGTGCGCCCGCCGCCGGAATCTCGTGCGGATCGGCGCCACCGACGGCTGCGGCAACCGCGTCGGCCTTGGCCTCACCGGTGACGAGCAACCACACCTGTCGGGCCCGCTGAATCGCGGGCAACGTCAATGTCACCCGCGCCGGCGGAGGTTTCGGGGAATCGTCGAGACCGACGACGAACCGTGTCTCCTCACGCACCGCATCGGTGTGGGGGAACAACGAATTGATGTGTCCCTCCCCGCCCATGCCGAGCAAATGCACATCGAAGGTGGGGACGGTGTTGTCGGGGGAGTGCTGGGCGAGTACCTCCGCGTAGCGAGCAGCAGACTCCTGGGGTGTGGTGCAGCCGTTCTCGCCGAGCGCCGGCATCGTGTGGACGCGGGACGCGTCGATCGGAACCAGATCGAGCAACGCGGCGCGGGCCTGCACCTCGTTGCGGTCGGGGTGGCCGGGCGGCAGGAATCGCTCGTCGCCGAAGAACACGTTCACCGCCGACCAATCGATACCGCCTTGATCGCGGCGCACGTGCTCGAGAACCGCGATGCCGGTACCGCCGCCGGTCAGGACAACAGATGCCTGCACGCGCTCGCGTTGTGCAGCGACGATCGCCTCGACGAACTGCGATGCAGCAGCCTTTGCGACCGCATCGGCATCGGCGAACTTCGCGACCTCCACGGGTCCGAACTCAGACATATTCCACCTTCGACAGTTCGGCCAGCGCGGCCTCGTAGATTTCGTCGGGATCGAGACGTCGCAGTTCCTCTGCGAGACATTCGGCAGAGTCGCGGCGGGCCAGGGTGATCAGTGCGTCGGGCTTGTCGGTGCGCTGCAATGTCGCCACACGCCCGTCCTGCGGGCGATCGAGCACGATCGTCTGGGTTTCGGTGTGTAGTTCGACACGCAGTTCACCCACCGCGCGCTGCACCGGACAATCGAGCCGGCTCGCGAGCCACCCGGCCAGCAGGTCGATCGCGACCTCCCCGTGCAGGCCCGACACTCTCGCCGAGAGCACCTTCTCGTAGGGCGGTTGATCCAACGCGGAAACGAGCAGCGCACGCCAATACGTGATCCGGGCCCATGCGAGGTCGGTGTCGCCGGGTCGGTAGCCCGTGAGGCGCCCCACGATGTCGGCCCGCGGATCGATCGCATTGGTGGCATCGGTGATGCGCCGCACCGCGAGTTTCCCGACCGGATCCAGGGCCGGAACGGCGGGGGCCTGATTCGGCCACCAGGCGACCACCGGTGTGTCCGGAAGCAGGAACGGGACGACCACCGATTCCTGATGATCGCCGAGTTCGCCGTGCAACGCGAGGATCAGCACCTCGGATGCCCCGGCCTCCCCGGCGACCCGGATCTCCGCATCGAGTCGCGGGGGGCCGTCCATGCGTCCCCGGCCGATCACGATGACGCGGCACGGATGTTCTCGGGATGCGTCGGTCGCCGCCGAGATCGACGCTTCGAGGCGTCGCGCGTCGCCCGCACACACGATCAACGTCAGGACGCGACCCTGCGTGACGACACCGCCCGTGCGCCGCAGTTCCACGATCTTCTTGCTGACATCCACCGCGGACGTGTCGCGCAACTGAACTCTCACGGTCGCCTCCATTCGCGGCCGGAGCGGCGCAGCATCTCGTCGGCGGCAGCGGGGCCCCACGTACCCGACTCGTAGCCTTCGGGGCGACCCGACTTCGCCCAGTGCTCGAGCACCGGATCGAGGATCTGCCAGGACAATTCGACCTCCTGGTTCACCGGGAACAATGACGGCTCACCGAGCAGTACGTCGAGCAGCAACCGCTCGTACGCCTCGGGGGACGACACCGTGAACGCCTGGCCGTAGCTGAAGTCCATGTTCACATCCCGGACCTCCATCTCGGAGCCGGGGACCTTCGAGCCGAAACGCATCGTGACGCCTTCATCGGGCTGCACCCGGATGACGAGGGCGTTCTGGCCGAGTTCCTCGGTCATCGTGGTGTCGAACGGCAGATGCGGTGCGCGCTTGAACACCACCGCAATCTCGGTGACACGGCGACCGAGCCGTTTACCCGTGCGGAGGTAGAACGGCACTCCCGCCCACCGGCGAGTATCGACTTCGAGAGTGATCGCGGCGTAGGTCTCCGTCGTCGAGTCGGACGCGAACCCGTCCTCTTCGAGCAGCCCCACCACGGGTTCGCCGCCCTGCCAGCCCGCGGTGTACTGGCCGCGGGCGGTGGTCTCGTCGAGCGGCTCGGCGAGACGGGTCGCCGACAGCACCTTTATTCGCTCGGCGCGCAGCTCGGACGGCGCGAAGCTGACCGGTTCCTCCATGGCGGTGAAAGCGAGCAGCTGAAGCAGATGGTTCTGGATGACGTCGCGGGCCGCGCCGATACCGTCGTAATACCCCGCGCGACCACCGAGGCCGATGTCCTCGGCCATGGTGATCTGCACGTGGTCGACATAGTGCGCGTTCCAGATCGGATCGAACAGCTGGTTCGCGAAACGGAGCGCCAAGATGTTCTGGACCGTTTCCTTGCCCAGATAATGGTCGATTCGGAATACCGAATCCTCGGAGAACACCTCACCGACGACGGAATTGAGCTCGCGGGCGCTTTCCTGGTCGTGTCCGAACGGCTTCTCGATCACCACGCGGCTCCACGCGCCGTTCTCGGGTTCGGCGAGCCCGGAACGGGACAACTGCCCGCACACCACGGGGAACGCGGCCGGCGGGACCGACAGATAGAACGCATGGTTCCCGCCGGTACCGCGTTCACGGTCGAGTTTCTCGAGTGTGGCAGTCAATTCCGCGAAGGCGCTGTCGTCGTCGAAGGAGCCCTGCACGAAGCGGATTCCTTCGGAGAGCCGTTGCCACACCTCTTCGCGGAACGGGGTCCGCGAATGGTCACGGACCGCGGCGTGCACGATCTCACCGAAGTCCTCGTCGGCCCAGTCCCGCCGGGCGAAACCGACCAATGCGAATCCGGGCGGCAACAGACCCCGATTGGCCAGGTCGTAGACCGCGGGCATCAGTTTCCGTCGGGCGAGGTCGCCGGTGACCCCGAAGATCACGAGGGCGCAGGGCCCCGCGATACGAGGAAGACGACGGTCTCTGCCATCCCGCAGCGGGTTGACCCACGCCGCCGCGCCGGATTCGCGCACGCTCAGCCCTCCGTGCCCGGAGCGTGGGCAGCCAACTGCTCGGAGGTGGCCGCCAGCAACTCGTTCCACGAGACCTCGAACTTCTCGACGCCTTCGTCCTCGAGTTTCCGGAAGACATCCGGCAGGTCGACACCGATCTTGGTGAGCGCATCGAAGACCTGCTGGGCGGCCGCGATGTTGCCGGTGACGGTGTCGCCGGTGATCTCCCCGTGGTCGGCCACGGCCTCGAGGGTCTTCTCCGGCATGGTGTTGACCGTGTTCGGCGCCACCAGATCGGTGACATACAGGGTGTCGGGGTAGTCGGGGTTCTTCACGCCCGTCGAGGCCCACAGGGCCCGCTGCGGGTGGGCACCAGCGGCTTCGAGTGACGGGAACCGCGCGCCGGTTTCGAACGCCGCCCGGTACGCAGCGTAGGCGAGGCGGGCGTTGGCGACCCCCGCCTTGCCTCGCAGCGCGAGTGCGGCGTCGGTGCCGATCTCGTCGAGCCGCGGATCGATCTCGGTATCGACGCGGGAGACGAAGAACGATGCCACCGACCGGATCTGCGACAGGTCGTGGCCGGCGGCCTTGGCGGCGGTGAGACCGTCGAGATACGCGTCGATCACTCGTTCGTACCGGTCGACCGAGAAGATCAGTGTCACGTTCACGCTGATGCCTTCACCGATCACCCGGGCGATGGCGGGCAGTCCCGCGACCGTTGCCGGGATCTTGATGAACAGGTTGGGGCGGTCGACGATCTTCCACAGCTCGAGTGCCTGCTCGACTGTCTCCTCGGTCTTGTGCGCCAGGCGGGGATCGACCTCGATGGACACGCGTCCGTCGAGCCCTCCGGAGGCGTCGAAGACCGGGGCGAGCACGTCGCATGCCGCCCGCACGTCGTCGGTGGTGGCGGCGAGGATCGTGGCGTCGACATCGGCGCCGGCCGCGGCGAGGTCGCGAATCTGCGAGTCGTACGCGTGGCCCTTCGACAACGCCGCCTGGAAGATCGACGGATTCGTGGTGACGCCCACGACACTGCGGGTGGCGACGAGTTCGGCGAGGTTGCCGGATTCGATGCGCTCACGCGACAGGTCGTCGAGCCATACCGACACGCCTTCGGCGGACAACTGCGCCAACTTCTCGTTCTGAGTGGAAACCTGCTGGGTCATCGGGGTCATCCCTTCACACGGGTGAGCGAGCGGCGGGCAGCGTCGACGACGGCCTCGGCGGTGATGCCGAACTCGCGGTACAGAGTCTTGTAGTCGGCCGAGGCGCCGTAGTGCTCGAGTGAGACAGCTTCCCCCGCATCCCCCAGCAGTCGGTACCAGGACATCGCCAGGCCGGCTTCCACCGAAACACGGGCCTTGACCGACGGGGGGAGTACTTCATCGCGGTACGCCTGATCCTGCTCGAGGAACCACTCGAGTACCGGCACCGACACGACGCGCGTCGGGACGCCGTCGGCTTCGAGCGTGTCGCGGGCTGCGACCGCGAGTTCGACCTCGGAGCCGGTCGCGAGCAGCACGACCTCGGGGGTGCCGTTCGACGCCTCGGCGAGCACGTAGGCACCGCGGGCGACGCCCTCTGCCGCCTTCTCGCGTGTCCCCTCGAGCACGGGAACGTTCTGACGGGTCAGGGCGAGTGCAGTGGGGCCGGTGCGGTTCTCCAGCGCCGACTTCCACGCAAACGAGGTCTCGTTCGCATCCGCGGGCCGGATCACCGCCAGATTCGGGATGGCGCGCAGCGCGGTGAGGTGCTCGATCGGCTGGTGAGTCGGGCCGTCCTCACCGAGACCGATCGAGTCGTGTGTCCACACGTAGATCGCCGGGGTCTGCATCAGCGCAGCGAGACGCACCGCGGGGCGCATGTAGTCGGAGAACACGAGGAACGTACCGCCGTACGGACGGGTGGGACCGTGCAGCGCGATGCCGTTGAGGATCGCCCCCATCGCGTGCTCACGGATGCCGAAGTGCAGGGTGCGGCCGTACGGCTGCGCAGTCCAGTCCTTCGTCGAGATGGATGTGGGACCGAAGGACTCGGACCCGGCGATCGTGGTGTTGTTGCTGCCCGCGAGATCGGCGGACCCACCCCACAGCTCGGGCAGGATCGGCCCGAGGGCTGCGAGTGCCTTACCGGAGGCGGCTCGCGTGGCCGGTCCCTTCTCGGTCGGCTCGTAGGTGGGGAGTGCGTCGACCCACCCGTGCGGGAAGCTGCCCTCGTGCAGGCGGTCGAACAGTTCCTTGCGCTGCGGTTCACGCTCGGCCCACGCATCGAAGTCGGCCTGCCAGGCCTCGCGGGCCTTGGTGCCGCGATCGACTACACGGCGGGTGTGTTCGATCACCTCGGCGGCGACATCGAAGTTCTTCTCGGGGTCGAATCCGAGGGCGGTCTTGACCGCGGCGACCTCGTCGGCGCCGAGCGCGGCCCCGTGCGCGTCGCCGCTGTTCATCTTCGTCGGGGCGGGGTAACCGATGATGGTGCGCACCGAGATGAACGACGGCCGGTCGGTGACGGCCTTGGCGTTCTCGACGGCCTCGAGCAGCGCGGAGACGTTCTCGCCGCCCTCGACGGTCTGTACGTGCCAGCCGTATGCCTCGTAGCGCTTGGAGACGTCCTCGCCGAGGGCGATCGCGGTGTCGTGCTCGATGGAGATCTTGTTGTCGTCGTAGAAGACGATCAGGTTGCCGAGTTCCTGCACGCCGGCGAGCGAGGATGCCTCGGAGGTGACGCCCTCTTCGATGTCGCCGTCGGAGGCGACGACGTAGATGTAGTGGTCGAACGGGCTCGTGCCCGGCGCGGCCTCGGGGTCGAACAGACCACGCTCGCGGCGGGCGGCCATCGCCATGCCTACGGCGGAGGCCAGGCCCTGACCCAGCGGCCCGGTGGTCATCTCGACACCCGCGGTGTGGCCGTGCTCGGGGTGTCCGGGCGTGAGTGAACCCCACGTGCGCAGTGACTCGAGGTCGGCGAGTTCGAGTCCGTAACCGGACAGGTACAGCTGCACGTACAGCGTCAGGCTCGAATGTCCGCACGAGAGCACGAAGCGATCACGACCGACCCACTTCGGATCGGTCGGGTCGTGTCGCAGAACCCGCTGGTAGAGCGTGTAGGCCAGCGGAGCGAGGCTCATTGCGGTGCCCGGGTGCCCATTTCCGACCTTCTGGACGGCGTCTGCGGCGAGAATCCGCGCGGTGTCGACGGCCTTGGTGTCCAGGTCGGTCCAGTCGGCGGGGTGGGCCGCCTGGGTGAGGGTGCGGATCTCGTCTGTGATCGACACGAGCAGAAGTCTCCTGACATGGGTGTACGGGGTGCCGGCGGGTGTCAAAGCCCCACGCGCTCCTCCAGACTAATGCCCGGTGGTGAGCGGGTCGATTCGGTGCGCAGATGGCTGCGGTCTACCATCGTCCGTAGTAGTGGCGCGTCCGAACGACCGGGCGACCGTGAGCGGGCGAGCGAAGGTGCGTATTCGCGTGGTGCAAGGAGACAGTGTGCGAGCAGGGCGGCGACCAGGAGGTCACGGCTTGGGCGCCCCGGAGGTTCCCGCCACGCCACGACCGGATACCGCGTGGGGTCGTTTCTCGGGAACGGTGCTCGCCTATATCGCGTTGACCAAGCCGCGTGTGATCGAGTTGCTGCTTGTCGCGACGATCCCCGCGATGCTGTTCGCAGACCGTGGCAGCGTCGACATCGTCCTGATCCTGAGCACCCTCTTCGGCGGGTGGATGGGTGCCGCGAGCGCGAACGCGCTCAACTGCGTGGTGGATGCCGACATCGACAAGGTGATGAAGCGCACGGCGCTGCGGCCTCTTGCGCGCCAGGCCGTTCCGACCCGCAATGCCTTCGTGTTCGGTGTCGTGCTGGGGCTCGCGTCGTTCCTGTGGTTGTGGTGGCGCGCGAACCTTCTCGCCGGCCTGTTGGTCGTGGCGACCATCGCGTTCTACGTGCTCGTTTACACGATGGTGCTCAAGCGCCGCACGTGGCAGAACGTCGTGTGGGGCGGGGCCGCTGGATGCATGCCGGTCATGGTCGGCTGGGCCGCGGTCACCGGGTCCCTGAGCTGGGAACCGATCGTACTGTTCCTGGTGATCTTCTTCTGGACTCCACCGCACACCTGGGCGCTCGCGATGCGCTACAAAGAGGATTACAAGGCCGCCGGGGTGCCGATGCTTCCGGTGATCGCCACCGAGCAGCACGTGACCAAGCAGATCCTGTTCTACACGTGGGCGACGGTCCTCGCGACACTGGTCATCGTGCCCGCGGCCGGCCTCATCTACGCAGTGGTGACGGTGCTGGCGGGGGCGTGGTTCCTGTATGTCGCGCACCAGCTGTACAACAGCGTTCGGGGTGGCGCATCGGTCAAGCCGCTCAAACTGTTCCTGCAGTCCAACAACTACCTGGCTGTCGTGTGCCTCGGTCTCGCGGTGGACTCGGTCCTGGACCTGCCCACCATCGCGTCGTACTTCTGACCCGTATTTCCGCGATCACCCTGGTTTCCACTTCGGGAAACCAGGGTGATCGCGTGTGTCGTCGTGTCAGGGGATCAGCACGATCGAACCGGTGGTGCGCCGTGACTCGAGGTCGGTGTGGGCCCGGGCGGCGTCGGCGAGGGGATACGTCGCGCCGACCCGGATGGCGAGCGTCCCCGCTGCGATCGCCGCAAACACGTCGCCGGAACGCCACAGCAGTTCCTCGCGGGTCAGCGTATGGTGTGCCAGCGTCGGACGGGTGACGAACAATGATCCGGCCGGGTTGAGTCGCTGGAGATCGAACGGGGGCACTGCGCCGCTGGCGGCTCCGAACAGTGCCAGCGTGCCACGGATGCGCAGCGACGCCAGCGACGCCTCGAAGGTCGCGGCACCGACCCCGTCGTATACGGCGGCGACTCCGTCGCCTCCGGTGCGTGCCCGGACCTGCTCGGCGAGGTCCTCGCCGTACCGCAGGACTTCGGCGGCACCCGCCTGCCGCGACAGTGTCTCTTTCTCGTCGGTCGAGACCGTGGTGATCACGCGGACGCCCTTGGCGACCGCGAGCTGTGTCAGGAGCAGTCCGACGCCGCCGGCTCCCGCATGCACGAGGACGGTGTCGCCGGGCTGCGCCGGATAGGTCGATTCGATCAGGTAGTGCGCGGTCATTCCCTGCAGCAGCACCGAGGCGGCCTGCTCGGCGGGAACCGTGTCCGGGACGGGCACAGCCACGGCAGCCGGGACGCGGACCAGTTCGGCGTACGAACCCGGTGCCGCGCACCACGCCACACGCTGTCCGACGCTGACGTCGTCGACATCGGCGCCGACGGCCACCACCGTGCCGGTACCTTCCGAACCCGGGATGTGCGGTAGATCCGTGCCGTACATCCCGGTCCGAAAATAGGTGTCGATGAAATTGACGCCGATCGCCTCGGTCCGGACGAGTAGATCGCCGGGGCCGGGTTCGGGGTCGGGGAGTTCGGCCGGGACGAGTACTTCCGGACCGCCGTGCTGTGCCACTTGGATTGCGCGCATACGGCCACAGTATTCTGCAGACATGAGCGTCGAAACCCAGACCACGCAGGCACCGGCCGATATCGTCTCGTCTCTCCGCAGCTTCGTCGCTGAGCACGGCGAAACCGCCAAGGCGGTCATTCAGCCCGTCGGGTACGCGGGCGTGCGGATCACCGTCGTCGCCGAGGACGGTGTGCTCGGTGATCGTATGGTCGCCGACCTGCCGACCGCCCACGCGGTCGTCGCGGCACTGCCCAACGTCACCGTCTCCGGATGGGAGCGTGAGGTCACGAGCATCGCAGATCCGGCCCGGGGGCACTGGAAGAAGATGGCAGGATGGGTCGCGAATCAGACGCGTTTTCCGAAGGCACGTAACGAACGCTGAACGGAACCCTCAGAACGCCATTTCGGCCGCCCGAGCTCAGCTCGGGCGGCCGAAACGGTATCTGCAGGGAGGTTCAGACCGTGACCGGCTCGCGGTGCGGCGACTGGGTGCGGATCCGACCTGCGGCCCAGACCGCGGCGGTAGCGGCGGTGCACAGTCCGGCACCTGCGACGTGGAACACCACGAGCACCGCCGGGACATCTGTCCAGAACTGCACGAGGCCGATGCAGGATTGCGCGACGACCAGGGCCAGCACGACCTTGAGGCGAAGTTTGACAGCGTTCGTGGTCTCCACCGCATACACGGCGAAGGTGAGGCCGACGAGCAACGCCAGATACGCGACGAGCAGTTCGGCGTGCAGGTGCACGAGTGTGGTGATGTCGATATCCAGTCGCGGCACGGGCCGGTCGATGCTCTTGTCTCCGGCGTGCGGGCCAGCGCCGGTGACCATCGTCCCGGCGATCAGGACCCCGGCGAGCGCAATACCGGACAGCGCGGTCAACCACCGCAGTGGCTGCGGGAGAACCTGCACCACCACACCGTCGTCGGGTTCGCCGACCTTCGCGAAGAGCACGGTGGCGAGCCAGACCATCCCCATCGACACCAGCAGGTGGATCGCGACGGTCCACCACAGCAGGCCCGTCAGGACGGTGATGCCACCGATGATGGCCTGCAGCACGGTGCCTGCGGGCATCAGCCATGCCCAGGCGATGACCTCGCGGCGACGGCGCGCGCGTGTCACCGCAAGCACAATCGCGGCCGCGACGAGCACCACGACGAAGGTGAGCAGGCGGTTTCCGAACTCGACGATCTGGTGGAGCGTGTTCACGCTGCTGGATACGCCGACCGGAACCAGGGACCCGGGGAAACATTGCGGCCATGTGGGGCATCCGAGACCCGATGCGGTCACGCGCACCACCGAACCGGTCACCGCGATACCGCCCTGCACCACGATCGACAGGAAGGCGATTGCCCGCTGGGTCCGCAGGGACGGTAGAGGGAGACGGTCGACAAGGCTCAGATAGCCGCGATACAACACGGACACGATGGTACGACTCCGTCCACTACGGCTTGTAGTTGGGTGGTTCGGGCAAGGTCAGGTGAAGCGGAACCATCGGCTCGCGGCCACGCCGCCGATCAGGGCCCACACGGCCATCACGACGATCGACAGCCAGTCCACGGCCCCTGCGATCGCGGAGTCGAGCGAGAGGGTCAATGCACCCGACGGAACCAGACGCACGACGTGCACGAGGGCTTCGGGGATCACGTCGTCGAGTAGTACGACGCTGCCGATGCCGAGCAGCACGAACCACACGATGTTCGCGAGCGCCAGCACGATCTCCGCGCGCAGCGTGCCGCCGAGGAGCAGTCCGAGCGTCGCGAACATCACCGTTCCCAGCGCGATGACCACCGCTCCGATAACCAACCCTGTCGGACTCGGGCGCCAGCCCAGCGCGAGTCCGATGGCGCCGAGAAGAATTGATTGCATCACCACTACGATGCCGACCGCAGTGCTCTTACCTGCGATGATGCCCCATTTCGGGAGCGCGGTCGCACCGATCCTTTTCAGTGCACCGTACCTGCGGTCGAATCCGACGGCGATTGCCTGGCCGGTGAACGCGGTGGACATCACCGCCACCATCATCACCGCGGGCAGGACCCGGTCGACTCGGGCGTCGCCGAGATCTCCGATCGGCAGGAGGGTGAGTCCGATCAGCAACGTGATCGGGATGAACATCGTCAGCAGGAGTTGCTCGCCGTTGCGCAGCAGCAGGGTCAGTTCCATCCGGGACTGTGCCACGAGCATCTTGGCGGGCGCATTCGGTCGTGGACCCGGTGTGAAGGTGCCGGGGGCGAAGCGATTGTTGGCCGGGCGGTCGCGGGATGTCACACTCAACCTCTCAGTTCCCGTCCTGTGAGTTCGAGGAACACGTCCTCGAGGCTGCGCTGGTCGACGCGGATCTCCGTGGCCAGCGCGCCTTGCTCGGCGCACCACGTGGCTGCCGCGGCGACCACGGACGGATCGATATCGCCTTCGACGAGATAACGTCCGGGCAGTGCTTCGCGCACCCGGTGCTCCGCCAGTGCGGTCCGCAACGGGGTGACGTCGAGATCGGGTGGCGCCGACAGCCACAGTTGGCCTTCCGCCCCGATCCGGGTGACCTCTTCGGGAGTTCCCGAAGCGACGACCTTGCCGTGATCGATGATGACGATCTCGTCGGCGAGTTCTTCCGCTTCGTTCATCAAGTGAGTGGTGAGCAACACGCTGACGCCATCGTGGCGTAGCGCGTCGATCAGTTCCCACACCAGCAGCCTGGCCTGAGCGTCCAATCCGGCCGTGGGTTCGTCGAGGAACACCAGTTCCGGGCGGCCGACGAGCGCGCAGGCCAACGCGAGGCGCTGCTGCTGCCCACCGGAGAGCCGTCGGTACGGGGTGCGGCGGGAATCCTCGAGGCCGAGGCGCTGCAGGAGCCAATCCGGGTCGAGTGGATCGGCGGAGTAGGCGGCCACCAGATCGAGCATCTCCCCGGCCTTGGAACCCGGATAGGCGCCGCCGCCCTGCAGCATGACCCCGATCCGTGGCCGTAGGAGGTCGGACTGGGTGATCGGGTCGAGTCCGAGAACACGGACAGTGCCCTCTTCGGGGGTGACAAATCCCTCGCACATTTCCACCGTGGTGGTCTTACCGGCGCCGTTGGGGCCGAGTAGAGCGAGGACCTGAGCGGGTTCGACGGTCAGGTCGAGTCCGTCGACCGCGGTCACACCCCCGAATTTCTTGACGACGCCGTCCAGGCGCACAGCGGGAGCCGCACCTGCGGCAGATTTCGAGGTCACGGGTTTCCAGCGTAGGCGTCGGCGGTCTCGGTGGGGCGCGCCGGTGCGTGATCTTCACCGCGCCACGGCAGCAGGGTTCGGGTCGCGACGATCAGGAGACCTGCGACCACGATCGTGGCGATGGCAGCCTGCACGATGATGAACGGTTGGTACTCGCCACCGTTGGGCATCAGGATCACGCTGACCACCGAGGAGAACACGATCGTCGGGATGCGGAAGACGGGTCGGGTCGCCCACGCAGCCAACGGAATTACCGCCCACAGCAGGTACCAGGGTTGAACCACCGGGAACAGCAGCACGATCGCACCGAGCGAGACACCCAGAGCGCCGACAGGATGCAGTCGCCCCGTCAGCACTGCCAGCAGCATCCGCACAGTGACGAACGCCGCGACGAGTGCGGCGAGCGGTCGTGTGATGGACAACACCGCCGTCGTGTGGTCGCCCAGACCGAGCAGGACTCCGGCCAGGCCGGTGCCGACACCGAGCAGCGTGGGGATCGACATCCAGCTGCGGACCTCGGTGGCAGTTCCCAACGTGTGTGTCCAGCCCAACCCGAGGCCGCTGCCCCAACTGATCAACGCGATCACCGTGAGCGCGACGACACCGAGCACCGCGGCTGCCGCGAGTACCGCTCGCACCGACCCGCCCCACTTCCGCGCCAGGGCCATGCCGACGAAGCCGAGCGCGAGCAGCGTGGGCACCTTGATCATCGACGACAACGAGATCACGGACGTGCCGGTCACGAGCCATGCAGCGGCCTGCCACCGTGAGGTGCGGGCGGTGTCGCTGTAGACCCCGCGCAGTGCCAGTTCGACACCCGCGAGCATGAGCCCGAGCATCAATGCTTCGTTGTGGATGCCCGCCACCAGATGGAACAGCAACAGCGGATTCGCGGCGCCGAGCCACAGAGCGCTCACCGGGGCCACCCCGCACCGTCGCGCCAGACGCGGCAGCGCCCACACGATCAGGGCGACGCCGAGCAGTGCGAACAGCCGGTGCACGAAGATGCCCGCGACGATGTTCTCACCGGTGAGGAAAGCGATCTTCTCACCGAGCCAGATGAAGGCGGGTCCGTACGGTGCGGAAGTGTCACGCCAGATGTTCGGCACCGTTCGGGTCAGGACGTGATCGACACCGAGCGCCCCGGCAGGCCCGATGCCGTACGGGTCCATGCCGCGTGCGGCGATCTCACTCTGCGCGAGGTAGGAGTACACGTCCTTGCTGAACATGGGGGGTGCCACGACCAGCGGGAGGATCCACAGCAGCAGCGTGCGGTCGAGTTGCGACCGGGTCAGGCGACGCGGTTGCCCGTCGGGGTCGCGGCGTCCGATCGCGAAACGCCCGAGCAGGAGCCACGCGAGGACGACGAGGACGGTCCCCGTCATGGTCAGGGTCAGCGCGGCACTGGGCATCCGCGCGGCGAGCCCGAGTGCGCGGACGCCCTGCACGGGATTCTGCAGGACGGGCTGGGCACCGGCACCGAGCGCGCCGATGGCCATCAGGACGGCGCCGGTCGCACCGAACAGCCGGATGCGGTGCAGTTGGACGGTCTCGGTGGTGTCGAGTCCGCGGCCGTCGGTTTCGTCGCCGTGCAGGACCGTGGCCACGTCGTGGCCTGCGCCCCGGCCGTCGACGCCGAAGACGCGTCGGATGAGCGTGAGCGCGCGGGTGCCGATACCGGTTCCGTCGGAGCGCGGATCCGAGGGGGAATCGGTTTCGGGTGAAGTCGGCGGCACCAAGGAAGCGTAACGGGCGCCGGGGAGGTGCCCCGAAGCGTCCGCCGCGCCCTCTGTTCCCACTATTCCCGCGGTGAGGAAGGGCACCCTTGGTGGACCCGGGCCTTGAATTCCGTCACACTGGTGTTGTGAAAAGCCCGTCAGAGTTCGTGGAACAGACAGAACGCGCAGGTCGAGCACCTGCCGCGGGTTCTGTGCGTCCATCGGCCGGACGCGAGCACCACGAAGGACAGACCCGTGCTGCGGTCGTGAAACTACTGGTCGAGAACGGACCGGTCACCGCAACCGACATCGGAGAGCGACTCGGTCTGAGCACAGCAGGTGTGCGCCGCCACCTCGATGCACTCATCGAGTCCGGTGAAGCCCAGTCGGTGGTGCCGCCGCGCGCGAAGGCGCGGGGTAGAGGGCGCCCCGCCAGGCGATTCCAGCTCACTTCCCTCGGTCGTGCCCGTCTCGGGCATTCGTACGACGATCTCGCCGGCGCGGCGATGCGCCACCTGCGTGAGCTCGGCGGCTCTGCCGCGATCGAAGACTTCGCGCGCCGCCGGGTCCAATCCATCGTGGGCGGTATCGAACCGGTCGAATCGGACGACGAGATCGACACGGTGGCCGACGAGATCGCCGCGGCCTTCAGTGCTGCGGGATTCGCGGCATCGACACGCCGCGTCGGGGCCGGCGTGCAGATCTGCCAGCACCATTGCCCGGTCTCCCATGTCGCCGAGGAGTTCCCCGAACTCTGCGAGGCGGAACAGGACGCATTCGTGGAGTTGCTCGGCAGTCACGTGCAGCGTCTCGCGACAATCGCCAACGGCGACGCATTCTGCACCACCCACGTGCCGGTGCTCCCCACCAAGGAGTCGCCGAGTCCGTGACCCGCAGCAAACCGCAAGAGATCAGAAACACCAGACATCCCGAAGTTCGTCCGTCGGTACAGCCCGCGCCGACAACCACCCCACTCCGGAAGGAGCCCGCATGACCGTCACATCGGACCAGACATCCGGCGCCGGTACACCGCTGACGCAGGAAGAGACCATCGAGTCTCTCGGCCACTACGAATACGGCTGGTCGGACTCCGACGCTGCCGGCGCGGTGGCGCAGCGCGGCCTGTCCGAGGACGTCGTGCGCGACATCTCCTCGAAGAAGAGCGAGCCCGAGTGGATGCTCGACATCCGTCTCAAGGCGCTGCGGACCTTCGACAAGAAGCCGATGCCGGTGTGGGGTTCGAAACTCGACGGGATCGACTTCGACAACATCAAGTACTTCGTGCGTTCCACGGAGAAGCAGGCCGCGAGCTGGGACGACCTGCCCGACGACATCAAGAACACCTACGACAAGCTGGGTATCCCGGAAGCGGAGAAGCAGCGTCTCGTCTCGGGTGTCGCCGCTCAGTACGAGTCCGAGGTGGTCTACCACCAGATCCGTGAGGACCTCGAGTCGCAGGGCGTGATCTTCCTCGACACCGACTCGGGTCTGCGCGAGCACCCCGAGCTGTTCCGCGAGTACTTCGGCACGGTGATCCCGGCCGGCGACAACAAGTTCTCCGCACTCAACACCGCGGTGTGGTCGGGTGGCTCGTTCATCTATGTCCCGCCGGGTGTCCACGTCGACATCCCGCTGCAGGCCTACTTCCGGATCAACACCGAGAACATGGGCCAGTTCGAGCGCACGCTGATCATCGTCGACGAGAATGCGTCCGTGCACTACGTCGAGGGGTGCACGGCACCGATCTACAAGTCCGACTCGCTGCACTCCGCGGTCGTCGAGATCATCGTCAAGAAGGGTGGCCACTGCCGCTACACGACGATCCAGAACTGGTCGAACAACGTCTACAACCTGGTGACCAAGCGCACCAAGGTCGAGGCGGGTGGCTCGATGGAGTGGATCGACGGCAACATCGGTTCCAAGGTGACGATGAAGTACCCCGCCGTGTGGATGATGGGCGAGCACGCCCGCGGCGAGGTGCTCTCGGTCGCGTTCGCCGGCGAGGGCCAGCACCAGGACACCGGCGCGAAGATGCTCCACCTGGCGCCGCACACCTCCTCGACGATCGTGTCGAAGTCTGTCGCGCGTGCCGGTGGCCGTGCGTCGTACCGCGGCCTCGTCCAGGTCAACAAGGGCGCCTACGGCTCGAAGTCGACCGTCAAGTGCGACGCGCTGCTCGTCGACCAGATCAGCCGTTCCGACACCTACCCTTACGTCGACATTCGCGAGGACGACGTGACGATGGGGCATGAAGCCACCGTCTCCAAGGTCAGCGACGATCAGCTGTTCTACCTGATGAGCCGCGGACTGAACGAGGACGAGGCGATGGCGATGATCGTGCGTGGCTTCGTCGAGCCCATCGCCAAGGAACTGCCGATGGAATATGCACTCGAGCTCAACCGGCTCATCGAACTGCAGATGGAAGGGGCAGTCGGCTAAATGACTGCGGAAGCGAAGAACATTACGACCGGCGGGGGACAAGGCGTCCAGGACGCCGTCCGTGGCGAGAACCACGCATCGGCGGTCGGCACGCAGGCGGTGCCTGCCACCAATAAGGGAGAGGTGTTCACGTCGTTCGACGTGAACGCGTTCGAGATCCCCGGCGGCCGTGACGAGGCGTGGCGGTTCACCCCGCTGCGCCGACTGCGCGGGCTGCACGACAGCACCGCTGTCGCCGACAGCACCGCGACCATCGAGATCAGCGACGTCGAAAATGTGCAGGTCGAAACGGTGGGTCGCGATGACAGTCGACTCGGCCAGGGTGGGGTGCCGTTCGACCGGGTCGCCGCGCAAGCGTACTCGTCGTTCGAGACGGCGACCGTCGTCACTATCGGTCGCGAGGTCGAGGTGGCCGAACCCGTCACGATCACGGTGACCGGCCCCGGCGAAGGACACGTGGCCTTCGGGCACCTCCAGATCCGGCTCGACGCGTTCGCGCAGGTCACCGTTGTGCTCGACCAGAAGGGCAGCGGCACCTACGCGGAGAACGTCGAGTTCGTCCTCGGGGACAGCGCACAGCTGCGGGTCGTTGCGATCCAGGACTGGGCGGACGACGCCGTGCACGTCGCGGCACACCACGCCCGACTCGGGCGCGACGCCGTGCTACGGCACTTCACCGTCGGGCTCGGCGGCGACCTGGTGCGTCTGTCCGCCACCGCCAAGTACGACGGCCCCGGCGGCGACGCCGAGCTTCTCGGTCTGTATTTCGCCGACGCGGGACAGCACCTCGAACAGCGTCTTCTCGTCGATCACTCGCAGCCGCACTGCAAGTCGAATGTGGTCTACAAGGGTGCGCTCCAGGGCGACCCCGATTCGGGTAAACCCGACGCCCACACCGTGTGGATCGGCGACGTGTTGATCCGCGCAGAGGCCGAGGGCACCGATACCTTCGAGCTCAACCGCAACCTCGTGCTCACCGACGGTGCGCGCGCGGACTCGGTACCGAACCTCGAGATCGAGACCGGTGAGATCGTCGGGGCCGGCCACGCCTCCGCCACCGGCCGTTTCGACGACGAGCAGCTTTTCTACCTGCGTGCCCGCGGCATTCCGGAGGATCAGGCCCGGCGGCTCGTCGTGCGCGGCTTCTTCCACGAACTCCTCGAGAAGATCACCGTCCCCGAGGTTCGTGAGCGACTCGAAGCCGCGGTCGAGGCCGAACTCGCTGCGGTCGGCGTCTGACACGCCCCTCTGCTGTTACTCCCATTGACTTTCGAAGGAATCAGTAAACCGATGTCCAGCCCCCAGAACGTCCTCGAGATCAAAGACCTGCACGCCCGCGTCGCGCAGACCGACGCGAATGCCGAGCCGATCGACATCCTCAAAGGTGTGAACCTCACGGTTCGCTCCGGTGAGACCCACGCGATCATGGGCCCGAACGGCTCCGGCAAGTCCACACTGTCGTACGCAATCGCCGGACACCCCAAGTACGAGGTCACCTCGGGTTCGATCACCCTCAACGGTGAGGATGTCCTCGAGATGAGTGTGGACGAGCGGGCACGTGCCGGGCTGTTCCTCGCGATGCAGTACCCCGTCGAGGTGCCGGGCGTCTCGATGTCGAACTTCCTGCGCACTGCCGCCACCGCCACCCGCGGTGAAGCTCCTAAGCTCCGCCACTGGGTCAAGGAAGTCAAAGAGGCGATGAACGAGCTGGACATCGACCCGGCCTTCGGTGAGCGCAGCGTCAACGAAGGATTCTCCGGCGGCGAGAAGAAGCGCCACGAGATCCTCCAGCTCGGGCTGCTCAAGCCGCAGATCGCGATTCTCGACGAGACCGATTCGGGCCTCGACGTCGATGCGCTGCGCGTCGTGTCCGAGGGGGTCAACCAGTACCGCGAGCGTGAGCACGGCGGCGTTCTGCTGATCACCCACTACACACGCATCCTGCGTTACATCAAGCCCGAACACGTGCACGTGTTCGTCGGTGGCCGCATCGTCGAGTCCGGCGGCCCCGAGCTCGCCGATGAGCTCGAAGCGAACGGCTACGAGCGCTTCACCGCCGCTGCTGCGACGGCAGACACTCAGGGAGCGTGACCGTATGACGGTGCCGGTGCGGACATTCGACGTCACCCGGATACGGGAGGACTTCCCGATCCTCGCGCGCACGGTGCGCGACGACAAGCCGCTCGTCTACCTTGATTCGGGGGCGACCTCGCAGCGTCCCGTGCAGGTGCTCGATGCCGAACGCGACTTCCTCTCCACGTGTAATGCCGCGGTCCATCGCGGTGCGCACGCGTTGTCCGAGGAAGCGACCGACGCATACGAAGGTGCACGCGCCGTCATCGCTTCGTTCGTCGGGGTCGATCCCGACGAGGTGGTGTTCACCAAGAACGCCACCGAGTCGCTCAACCTCGTCGCCTACGCATTCGCCGATGCCCGCTTCGCGCACCGGCTCGGCCCCGGCGACGAGATCGTCATCACCGAACTCGAGCACCACGCCAACCTGGTGCCGTGGCAAGAGTTGGCCCAGCGCACGGGCGCAACCCTCCGCTGGTACGGCATCACCGATGACGGCCGCATCGACCTCGATTCGCTCGAGCTCACCGACGCGGTCAAGGTCGTGGCGTTCACCCATCAGTCCAATGTCACCGGGGCGATCGCCCCGGTCGAAGAAATCGTCCGTCGCGCGAAAGCCGTCGGCGCGCTGGTGGTGCTCGATGCATGCCAGTCCGTTCCGCACATGGCGGTCGATTTCCGGGCACTCGGAGTCGATTTCGCCGCATTCTCCGGTCACAAGATGTTGGGACCGTCCGGCGTCGGCGTCCTCTACGGACGCCGTGCTCTCCTCGCGGAGGTGCCGCCGTTCATCACGGGCGGATCGATGATCGAAACCGTGACCATGGACGCGACGTCGTTTGCTGCTCCGCCGCAACGATTCGAAGCCGGCTCGCCGATGTCGTCGCAGGCCGTCGGTCTCGGTGCCGCCGTGCGGTATCTACAGGACATCGGTATGGACGCGGTCGCAGCGCACGAACACGAACTGACCACTGCTGCCCTCACCGAACTCGGTGATATCGACGGGGTACGTATCATCGGCCCGAGCACATCGGAACAACGCGGCGGCGCAGTGTCGTTCGTCGTCGACGGTATCCACGCGCACGATCTGGGCCAGATCCTCGACGACGAGGGCGTGGAAATTCGTGTGGGACACCACTGTGCGTGGCCGCTGCACCGTCGATTCGGCGTCGCAGCAACCGCGCGCGCATCGTTCGCGGTGTACAACACGCTCGACGAGGTCGCGGCGCTCGGCGCCGCGATCCGCCGTGCACAGGACTTCTTCGGGGTGCGTGGCTGATGCGAATGGAACAGATGTACCAGGAAGTGATCCTGGACCACTACAAGCACCCCCATCACCGGGGGTTGCGCGAGCCGTACGGCGCCGAAGTGCACCACGTCAATCCCACCTGCGGTGACGAGGTGACCCTGCGCGTGCACGTCGAGGAGGGTGTCGTCGCCGACGTGTCCTACGACGGGCAGGGCTGTTCGATCAGTCAGGCCTCGACGTCGGTGCTCACCGACCAGGTGATCGGCATGCCGGTGGAGGATGCGATGGCCACCGTCGCGAGCTTCGCCGAGATGGTCGGCAGCCGCGGCACCATCGACGGCGACGAGGACGTGCTGGGCGACGGTATCGCCTTCGCCGGAGTGTCGAAATACCCCGCGCGGGTCAAGTGCGCGCTGCTGGGGTGGATGGCGTTCAAGGATGCTGTCGTGCAGATCGCCGCCAGTACGAGCGACGACGAAACCGTATCGAGCGGAGGACCGAACCGATGACCGAACCCGCCCCCGACACCACTGTCGGAGACACCGAACAGATCACCGACGACGCTGCGGCACTGGTGGCCGACACCGCACCGCCGCTGGACCCCGTGCGCCTCGATGAGCTGGAAGAAGCGATGCGCGACGTGGTCGACCCCGAACTCGGCATCAACGTCGTCGACCTCGGGCTCGTCTACGGAATTTCCGAATCCGACGAGGCCGTCACTGTCGACATGACACTGACATCCGCCGCCTGCCCGCTCACCGATGTGATCGAAGATCAGGCTCGCGGTGCCCTGGTGCGTAGTGGACTGTGCAACGAATTGCGCATCAACTGGGTCTGGATGCCGCCGTGGGGACCCGACAAGATCACCGATGATGGGCGTGAGCAGCTGCGCGCGCTCGGTTTCACGGTGTGACGACTACCGACACCTCCGAATCGGCGGATGCGCCGTCGGCCTCGGTGCCGACGGCCGTCGCTGATTCGGGCCCCGGCACCGATCCGGTGGTCGAGCTCGAGCAGGGCCTGGTGACCCTGTGGCGTCGCGTCCGCGGTCTGATTCGCGAGCGTGCGGCGGCGGTGCATCCCAAACTCGATCCGGTCTGTTATCCGATGCTGATGATGTTGCGCCGCGCCGAGGCTGTGGCGATGGCCGATCTTCATGCGGACCTGGGCATCGAGAAATCCACTCTCACTCGCAGGATCGACAGCACGGTCCGCTTGGGTCTGGTCGAGCGGACACCCGACCCGCACGATGCGCGTGCTCGTCTCCTGGCACTGACCCCGCTGTGCCGCGAACGCCTCAGCGAGCTCGAGTCGGTTCAGACCGAGCAGTGGCGCACCCGATTGTCGGACTGGGACAGCACGGACATCCGTCTACTCGGTGAGCTTCTCGGCCGCCTCGGCGACTCGATCGAAGCTCACGAAGGCTGACCGGCACCGACCACGGATCGTTTCCCGTTCTAGGCGCGCTTGCGCGCAGCGCTCTTCTTCGGTGCTGCTTTCTTGGGGGCAGTCTTCTTCGCGGCAGTCTTCTTCGCCGATGCGTTCCGTCCGGTCGACTTCGTCGCAGCCTTCTTCGTCGCAGCCTTATTCGTACCGCTGTCCTGATCGTCGGAGTCCTGCTTCCCACCCGCAGCCTTGACGCTGCGTTGCAGCGCGGCCACCAGGTCGAGGACCTCGGCATCCTCACCCTCGGTCGACGCTTCGGCGACCTGGAAGACCTTCTCGCCTCCGCGCTCGATCGCGTCGTCGAGCAGCGCACGCAATTCCAGCTGGTATTCGTCGGTGAACTCGGCGGGATCGAAGTCCTCGGACATCGACTCGACGAGTGTCTCGGCCATCGCGAGTTCCTTGTCGGTCGGCGCCGCGACATCGTCGAGCGCACCGAACTCGGCGGCACGTACCTCGTCCGGCCACAACAGCGCCTGCAGGACAAGTACCCCGTCGGTGGTGCGCAGCGCCGCGAGTCGGGTGCGTTGCCGCAGCGTGAAATGCACGAGTGCGGTGCGATCGCTGCGTTCGAGTGTCGCCGCGAGCAGCGCATAGGCCTTGGGGGACGCCGAATCGGGTTCGAGATAATACGTCTTCTCGAACAGGATCGGATCGATCTGCTCGATGGGGACGAACTGCAGGACCGGAATTTCGTGCTTCTCGGCGGCAGGCAACTTCTCGAAGTCGTCATCGGTGAGCACGACGCGCACACCGTCATCGGATTCGTAGGCCTTGTCGATGTCCTGGAAGGGGACGATCTCACCGCATTCGCTGCACACACGCTGGTACCTGATCCGGCCGCCGTCGGCCGCATGGACCTGATGAAACCGGATGTCGTGACTTTCGGTGGCCGAGTACACCTTCACGGGCACGTTCACGAGCCCGAACGCGATTGCACCCTTCCAGATCGAACGCATGGCTCCATCATGATCGACCTCGACCTCGTGGCGCTGCGCTTCAGAGGATTGCACGCATGATCGATCCCCGAACACCCCACGGGACCGCTGCGAACAGTCGGCGCATGCCGTCGAGGGTTCCCAGAACGTCGGTTCGCCCCGAGAGATAGGCGCGTTGCCGATCGGGCGGCAGGTCGAAGAACGCGGCGAAGAACTCGGGGACCTCAGCCGGGTGCAGACCGAGCAGCACCCGCAACCCGAGCGTCCGCAGAGCAGCGACAGTACGCGCTGATCTCGGCCACAGGGACCGGTAAGGATCCGCGCCCGACCGGATCGCCGACGCCACTGGATCCGCGGCAGTGAGCGCGGCGGCCACCGCGTAACCCGTCGCCGGGTGCATCAGTCCGCCACAGGCACCGAAACCGAGCGTGCCGGCGTGCCGTCGCGCTCCGCCTTCGACCGAGAACCGAACCCGCTCCACTGCGGCGGTGGCAGCAACCTCGACGTCTCGTGCGGCCAGTCGTGTCGTGAGTCTGCGCTGTAACTCGGCGAGGGGGAGCGCGGGTCTTCCCACCAGACAGGTCTCCTCGAGCAGAACCTGTTCGTCGCCCAACGGCACTGCGTACAGAAACGACGGAGTGTCCGCATCGCTGGTGCCGTTGTCCTGCCGCCAGTCCATGAACCACGCCGAGTGGCCCTCGAGAGCCGGCGCCGCAACACGCGCGTCGGTCACCACGCCGAAGGCTGTCTGCTGAGCGCACGCAGGCGGTGCCGGTAGCCCGCGTGCATCGAAGACATGTGCGGCGCGCAGTCGCTTCCCATCGTCGAGGACCACCTCACCGGGACCGACCGAGCGGACGCTGGCCTGCGTCACCGCCACCGACTCGAGCGACAGCGACTGCTGCAGCGCAGCGGTGTCGAGCACGACATACGGTCGGTCGAGGACGCGAGGGTGCGTGGTCCACACTCCCGGGGACTCGATCCGCGTCGCGAGAACATCATCGGGTAGCCACGACGGCAACTCGTCCGCCCAGGCGCCGTAGGTCGCGGTCCACGGCCGGTGTGGTGACGGATCGACGGCCCGCACCGACAGACCGGCCTCCGCGCAACGTGCGGCCAACGCACGCCCGGACGGCCCCAGGCCTGCGACCAGCACATCCGCCGTCACTGTCGAGGCCGTACGGTTCTCACCCTGATCATGATCGCCACACTATTCCGCATCCGCGCCGACGTAGTGCATCTCACCTCGTGAAACGGTGCGTGGCGCAGTAAAATGACTGGTTCGTGTGCCGTATGTCCGGCATCGTGTTCTACACACAGTCTCAGCCATCGAGGAGCTCTACGCGTGATCACCGCCACCGACCTGGAAGTCCGCGCCGGCGCGCGGACGCTGCTCTCCTCACCAGGATCAGCGCTGCGTATCCAGGCGGGTGACCGGATCGGGCTGGTAGGACGTAACGGCGCTGGGAAAACCACCACGCTGCGCATCCTCGCGGGGGAGGGCGAACCGTACGCGGGCACCGTGATCCGCTCGGGTGATCTCGGCTATCTTCCCCAGGATCCGAAAGAAGGAAATCTCGACGTCCTCGCCAAGGACAGAGTGCTCTCCGCGCGCGGACTCGACGAGATTCTCCGCAGCATGGAGAAGCAGCAGGCGCTGATGGCCGAAGCTGCGGACGACAAGGTCCGCGACCGTGCCGTGCGTAAGTACGGTTCGCTCGAGGAGCGGTTCTCGACACTCGGCGGGTACGTCGCCGAGTCCGAGGCCTCCCGGATCTGTCACAGCCTCGGTCTACCCGACCGAGTTCTCGGTCAGGCGTTGCACACTCTGTCCGGTGGTCAGCGCCGCCGCGTCGAACTGGCTCGGATCCTGTTTGCCGCGTCCGACGGCTCCGGCGGCAAGTCGGACACCACCCTGCTACTCGACGAGCCCACCAACCACCTCGACGCAGACTCGATCACCTGGCTGCGCGGTTTTCTGCAGAACCACGAGGGCGGCCTCGTGGTCATCAGCCACGACGTGGATCTCCTCGCCGACGTGGTCAACAAGGTGTGGTTCCTCGACGCTGTGCGTGGTGAGGCCGACATCTACAACATGGGGTGGAAGAAGTACCTCGACGCCCGCGCGACCGACGAGGCGCGCCGCCGCCGCGAACGCGCCAACGCGGAGAAGAAGGCGTCGGCGCTGCAGAAACAGGCAGCGAAGCTCGGTGCCAAGGCGACGAAGGCCACCGCGGCTCAGAACATGGCCAAGCGCGCCGAGAAACTGCTGAACGATCTCGACGACGTGCGCGTGGCAGACCGGGTCGCCAAGATCCGGTTCCCTACGCCCGCAGCCTGCGGCAAGACACCGCTCATGGCCAAGGAATTGACGAAGGTCTACGGATCCCTCGAGATCTTCACCGGCGTCGATCTGGCCATCGACCGTGGCAGCCGCGTCGTGATCCTCGGACTCAACGGCGCCGGCAAGACCACGCTGCTGCGTCTGTTGGCGGGCGTCGAGACGCCCGATCTCGGAGAACTCGAGCCAGGTCACGGGCTCAAGGTGGGTTACTTCGCGCAGGAGCACGACACGATCGACGACGCGGCGACGGTGTGGGAGAACATCCGACACGCGGCACCCGACGCCGGTGAACAGGACCTGCGCGGTCTCCTCGGCGCGTTCATGTTCACCGGTCCGCAGCTCGATCAGCCGGCAGGCACACTGTCCGGTGGTGAGAAGACCCGTCTGGCACTCGCCGGTCTGGTGTCGTCTGCAGCGAATGTGCTGCTGCTCGACGAGCCGACCAACAACCTCGATCCGATCTCGCGCGAGCAGGTGCTCGACGCGTTGCGGAGTTACGAGGGCGCCGTGGTGCTGGTCACGCACGACCCCGGAGCTGCCGAGGCGCTCAATCCCGAACGCGTGATCATGCTGCCGGACGGCACCGAGGACCACTGGTCGCAGGATTACCTGGAACTGATTCAGCTGGCGTGACGACCGGGGTCGGGGCAGGTGTTCCCGACCATCGATCCGGTCGGCGTTGCGCGATCCGCTCCGGGCGCTGCCTACGTGAACTAGCCTGGTGCTGGGACCTTCGGCGAGGCGACGGGAGGATTCGATGGCGCGAAATCCTGATACTGGGCAGCCTTCGTACGCGAAGGGAGCCAGAGTGACCGGGGAGTCCAGAGACCGGTTACAGGCCGAGCTCAAGCGACGCTACGAGGCCGGCGCGAGTATTCGGACACTGGCGCAGGAGACCGGGCGATCATACGGCTTCGTGCACAACGTGCTGGTGGAATCGCGGGTGCGGTTGCGCGGTCGCGGTGGCCCGAATCGTCGGCGTGCCGCATCCGCGAGCAACAGCGGTAATTGAGACCGTCCGTCACCGACCTGCGGTGACGACGGTCAGTCGCGGCGGCGGACCGACTCTTCGACGAGGTCGAGCACCTGACCGAGTTCATCCTCGGCATGACCTGACGCGAGCCGCGAGATCAGCCCGTCGAGGACCAGATCGAGATACGCGACGAGCACTTCGGTCGGCACATCGTCGCGGAGTTTCCCGGCGTCACGCTGACGCTCGAGGCGGCCGACCGTGGCCTCGGTCAGCTCGGCCGAATGTTGGGTCCACGCCTTCGCGAAGTCGGGATCGGTGCGGAGTCTGCGCGTGATTTCGAGCCGGGTTCCGAGCCAGTTGAACTGCGCGGGCGTCGAGAGCATGTCACGCATGACCTGGACGAGACCCTCATTGCTGGCGACATCCGCCATGCGTTTGGCATCTTCCTGCGCAAGCGCGAGGAACAGCCCGTCCTTGTCCTTGAAATGGTGGAAGATCGCGCCGCGAGAGAGGCCGGTGGCGATCTCGAGACGTCGGACGGTCGCTCCGTCATAGCCGAATTCGGCGAAGCAGCGTCGTGCGCCGTCGAGAATCTGGCTGCGCCGCGCGGCGAGGTGATCCTCACTGACCTTGGGCACTACCTACATCCTTCCGGAACAGGGCCGTGGCGGAAACGAGGTGGTCGGTGGTGGCACGGCGGGCCCGAGACGAGTTGCGTCCCGGGCCCGCCGCTGCCGTACCGGAGTGGCCGCGTGGCCACGGGGCCGGATCAGCTGCGGATCATGTTCCGCAGCACGTACTGCAGGATGCCGCCGTTGCGGTAGTAGTCCGCCTCACCGGGGGTGTCGATACGCACGACCGCGTCGAACTCGACCTTGCTGCCGTCGGCCTTGGTGGCGGTGACATGCACGGTGCTCGGCGTGGTGCCCTCGTTGAGCGCCTCGATGCCCTCGATGTCGAACGACTCGGTGCCGTCGAGTCCGAGCGACGACGACGACTCGCCGGCCGGGAACTGCAGGGGGATGACGCCCATGCCGATCAGGTTCGAGCGGTGGATGCGCTCGAAGGACTCGGTGATGACGGCCTTGACGCCGAGGAGGCTGGTGCCCTTGGCTGCCCAGTCACGCGACGAGCCGGATCCGTATTCCTTGCCGCCGAGCACGACGAGCGGGATGCCCGCCTTCTGGTAGTTCTGCGACGCATCGTAGATGAACGCCTGCGGCGCACCGTCCTGGGTGAAGTCCCGGGTGTAACCGCCGGACACTCCGTCGAGCAGCTGGTTCTGCAGGCGGATGTTCGCGAACGTGCCGCGGATCATCACCTCGTGGTTGCCGCGACGCGAGCCGAGCGAATTGTAGTCCTTGCGCTCGACGCCGTTGGCATCCAGGTACTGCGCGGCCGGGGTGCCGGGCTTGATCGGGCCTGCCGGGCTGATGTGGTCGGTGGTGACCGAGTCGCCGAGCAACGCGAGTACGCGGGCACCCTTGATGTCGGTGACCGGAGCCGGATCCATCGTCATACCGTCGAAATACGGTGCCTTGCGGACGTACGTGGACTTCTCGTCCCACGCGAAGGTGTCGCCTTCGGGAGTGGCGAGGTTCTGCCAGCGCTCGTCGCCCTTGAAGACATCGGCGTAGGAGCTGCGGAACATGTCCTGGTTGATCGCCGACTTGATGGTGTCGTCGATCTCCTGAGCGGACGGCCAGATGTCCTTGAGGAACACGTCGTTGCCGTCGGTGTCCTGGCCGAGGGCGTCGGTCTCGAAGTCGAAGTCCATCGTGCCTGCAAGACCGTAGGCGATGACCAACGGCGGGGACGCCAGGTAGTTCATCTTGACATCCGGCGAGATGCGACCTTCGAAGTTGCGGTTGCCTGAGAGCACCGCGGTCACCGAGAGGTCGTTGTCGTTGATCGCCTTAGAGATGTTCTCCGGCAGGGGGCCGGTGTTGCCGATGCACGTGGTGCAGCCGTACCCACCGAGGTAGTAGCCGAGCTTCTCGAGGTACGGCCAGAGGCCGGCCTTCTCGTAGTAGTCGGAAACGACCTGCGAGCCCGGCGCCATGTTGGTCTTGACCCACGGCTTGGTGGACAGGCCCTTCTCGACCGCGTTGCGGGCCAGCAGGGCAGCGCCCAGCATGACGGACGGGTTCGAGGTGTTGGTGCACGAGGTGATACCCGCGACTACGACAGCGCCGTGGTCGAGCACGAACTCGCCCTGCTCGGGGGTGGTCACGCGAATCGGCTTGGAGGGGCGGCCCTCGGCGCCGTTCGCGGCGGACGCCACAGCACCTGCATGGTCGTCGGCGAAGGTGAGTGCGGCGGGATCGGACGCGGGGAAGGACTCCTCGACGGCCTCATCCAGCTGGCTGTGATCGGCCGGGGCCTGATCCTCCACGTAGGTGTGGATGTCGCGGCGGAACGCGTTCTTCGAATCCGACAGCAGGATTCGGTCCTGCGGGCGCTTCGGGCCGGCGATCGACGGCACCACGGTGCCGAGATCCAGCTCGAGGTACTCGGAGTAGTTGGGCTCGGCGTCGGCGTCGTGCCACATGCCCTGTTCCTTGGCGTACGCCTCGACGAGCGCGAGCTGCTCGTCGCTGCGGCCGGTCAGGCGCAGGTAGTTGATGGTCTCGCCGTCGATCGGGAAGATCGCGGCGGTGGAACCGAACTCGGGGCTCATGTTGCCCAGCGTCGCGCGGTTCGCCAGGGGCACCTCGGCGACGCCCTTGCCGTAGAACTCGACGAACTTGCCGACGACGCCGTGCTTGCGCAGCATGTCGGTGACGGTGAGCACCACGTCGGTGGCGGTCACACCGGGCTTGATCTCGCCGGTCAGTTTGAAGCCGACGACGCGCGGGATCAACATGGAGACGGGCTGGCCGAGCATCGCGGCCTCGGCTTCGATGCCACCGACGCCCCAGCCGAGCACGCCGAGGCCGTTGACCATGGTGGTGTGCGAGTCGGTGCCGACGCAGGTGTCGGGGTAGGCCTGACCGTTACGGGTCATGACGGTGGGCGCCAGGTACTCGATGTTGACCTGGTGGACGATGCCCATGCCCGGGGGGACGACCTTGAAGTCGTCGAACGCGCCCTGGCCCCAACGCAGGAACTGGTAACGCTCACCGTTGCGCTGGTACTCGAGGTCGACGTTGCGCTCGAGAGCGTCGGCGCGGCCGAAGACATCGAGGATGACCGAGTGGTCGATGACCATATCGGCGGGGGAGAGCGGGTTGACCTTGTTCGGGTCGCCGCCGAGGGCGGTGACTGCCTCACGCATCGTCGCGAGGTCGACGATGCAGGGCACGCCGGTGAAGTCCTGCATGATCACGCGGGCGGGCGTGAACTGGATCTCGATGCTCGGATCGGCCGACGGATCCCAGCCCGCGATCGCGCGGATATGGTCGGCGGTGATGTTTGCGCCGTCTTCGGTGCGCAGCAGGTTCTCGGCGAGGACCTTGAGGGAATAGGGGAGTTTCTCGGTGCCGGGGACCGACGACAGACGGAAGATCTCGTACGAGTTCTCTCCGACCTGCAACGTCCCCTTGGCGCCGAACGAATCAATACTGGTGCTCACATCAGCTCCACTCGTCGTCACGGCTCGCCGTCGACGGGGCTGTGTCGACGGCTCAAGCGAGGCTCACGACTATGCCCGGGGTTGACCGGTGCCGCGGCATCTCGCCACAAGTCTAACAGTACGCTTGTCCTACATACCGGGGGTGGGTGCGAAAGGGTCGCGACGCGGGCTCTCGGCCCGAGGCGCGGTTTCCGATCCGGTCCGGTCGATCGCGTAATGTGCGGGGGTGCCGTACGAGTGCGGCATACCTGCGACACCGACGGCGTCCTCGCCGCACCCGGTTGTTGCGGCGAGTGCGGTTCGTCCGCTTCTGACCAGGACCACCGGAGAGAGATGTCTGCGCCACTTCTTCGTATACCCGGGCCCGCGGCCACGGACCTCCCTCCGGGAGTCGCTCTAGAGACGATCCTCGCGGACCTGGCCGACGATCAGGTCTCGGTCCCCGACAGCGCGGATTCGGAACTCGATCCCTCTCAACTTGTCGAGCAGGTACAACGTGCCCAGGACCACGGCATCGACCTCAGTGTCGTCGTGGTCGACAGCAACCCCTACATGGATTCGCAACTGCGCGACCTCGCCACAGCCGTCGGATCCGAGGACGGTGGCACCGTGCTCGTGCTCAGCCCCAATTGGGTGGGAACCTTCAGCGACGCGCTCGATCGTGTGACGCTCGAAGCGGCGCAGGACCGGACCTACACGGGAGATGCGGTGAAGTCGACAACCAACTTCGTCGACTCGCTACTCGAACCCTCCCCGCCGTGGACTGCGATGACCCTCGTGCTGATTCTCCTGGTCGCGGCCGCCGGGGGCCTGACGTATCTCGCGAAGATCAGGCGTGCGCACGCCGAACCGGAGGCGGGTTCCGCAACGGGACAGGTTTCTCCCGAAAGGGACAGTTCTTCGCGCTGAAATCTCCCGGATGCCGCGCCTTCACCCGATCGCGGCCGATTCCCCTGCCGGAGTGACCGCCCAGTGCGACGCCGACGGGGCGGGGGCGGCGCTGTCCCGTAATGAATGACCAGGGCGTTTCCGACGAATATCTGTGACTGTCGTGCGGGAGGTGCCCACAGTGTCGTACGGTTCACGTGGCGCTCTTGGGGAAGAAGTGTCACAACCCGAGTAGCGGGACGCTGACCCGTTACCCGCACGAGATCATCAGCGATCGGCCGCACGACGGCGGACGATCGGTGCTGTGCGCTCTTCTCTGTGTGCTCTTCTCCGGGCGTCGGGGTCGGCCGGTGCGATCGGTCGGCACGATCGAGGGAGAGCACAGTGCGACGGTTCGGCATCCACGGGGGGATTCCGCCACAGTCCTGGTCATCCGGCAGCGGGGCTACCCACAGAGATGTGCCGCCCGGCCGGGATCGGGGTGTGTCCTCTCCAACAGCGCGGCGCATTCCGCGGCTACTGGCGGGGCTGGGGCTGATCACGACAGTGGTCGTCGGGCTCGGGTCCACTGCAGGCGCGGTGCCACCCCCGCCACCGAATCCGAGCGAGTCGGAACTCGACGCTGCAGGCGCCGCGGTGAGTTCGGGCGTCGACCGAATCGGGTCACTGATCGTGCAGATTGCAGACGCCGACCAGCAATTGACCGAACTCGACGCGCAGGTGGCGATCAAGCGCGAAGACGTCAACCGTGCACTCGTGGATCTCCAATCGGCTCGCGACGCCGCGGATGCGGCCGCGCAAGAGGTCGCCACCTCGGAACTGGCACTGCAGGATGCCGGAGCCCGGATCCGGCACGCGCAGGACGATTTCGACGACTTCGCACGCAGCAGCTACACGCAGGGGGTCAACGGCGCATCGCTCGCATCTTTTCTCTCGACGGACGGACCTGACGATCTTCTGGACCGAGCACAGGTGATGCGGCTGTTGTCCTCAGGCAGAACCGCGGTGCTGGAGGCCTTGGAGCGTGCCCGCGCCACCGAGGCCAACAGCAACTCCCGGGCCCGCGCGGCGAAGCTCGACGCCGACGCCGCCGCGACCGCTGCCGAACAACGCCGATCCGAGGCGGAAGCCGCCATTTCGACCGCTCGGGCGGCGCTCGAGGCGCAGACGAGCGAGAAACAACGCATCGAGCAGGAACGCGCACAGGCCCAGACCGCACTCGACCAGGCACGGACGAATGTCACAGGGCTCGAAGGGCAGCGCGCGGAGTATGTGGCGTGGGACGATCGTCGTCGCGCGGAGGAAGCTGCCGCATCGGCGGCCGCGCAGGTCGCTGCTCAGGCCGCATCCGAAGCAGCGGTGCGGGTGGCTGCGGACGCCGCCGCGCGAGCGCGTGCCGCAGAACTCTCGAACGGACAGCGGCCCCACACTCAGCTCGACATCCCGGCGCCGACAGTGACTGCGCCCAGCGAGACGGAAGTCGCCGAGACCGAACCGACCGAATCCGACGGCACCGGAACCGAGTCCGACGACACGGACGCCGGCACTGGAACAGACGCCGACACCGGCATCGACGAGTCCGACGACGTCGGCGAGTGGACGAACCCCGACCCCGCCGACGAAACGGGTCCGTCGACACCTCGCCAGTCCAGCCCTCGCTCGTCCCCACGCACAACCCAGCGTCCGACACTGACCGGGGCTGCTGCCGTCGAAACGGTGATCGACCGAGGGCTCTCGCAGATCGGTGTGCCCTACGCGTGGGGTGGCGGTGACGAGACCGGCCCCACCCGAGGAATCCGGGACGGTGGTGTCGCCGACAGCTACGGCGACTACAACAAAGTCGGCTTCGACTGTTCCGGACTGATGATCTATGCGTTCGCAGGAATCGGCGTCTCCCTCCCGCACTACACCGGGTACCAATACACCGCTGGTACACAGGTCCCCGCCTCGGAGATGAAACGCGGAGACATGATTTTCTACGGACCGAACGCAAGCCAGCACGTAGGTCTGTATCTCGGCGACGACACCATGCTCGAGGCGCCGCAGTCGGGTGCGCACGTGAAGATCTCGCCGGTACGCTGGGACGGCATGACACCGTATGTGGTGCGCATGGTGTCGTGACGGCAACGCGACGCACGTCGCGCAGGGGTGACGACACGGAATACCGGTACCTGCAATAGTGGTGCCGGCAGGTGTTTCCAGCGGAGCGACAGGCGAAAGCGGTGGATTGTTGGTGACCTCACGCGAGGGTGGGACGTCGGGGACTGCAGGGTCGAACGACAAGAGCGATTCGACCGTCCAGAAGAGCGGCGAGCGTAACAACGCGGCGAATGCCCCGGCGGGGAACGCGCCTGCGGCGAACAGTGCAGTGAACACGACGAAGGCACAGCAGCCGGCCCCGCTGCGCAACGACGGCCCGAAACCCGACGGACGGAACCGAGACGGGCAGGGCGCGGCGACAGCTGTCGACCCTGCACAGGAAGTCCGGCTCCTCGAACGGGCCATCTACGAGGTCAAGCGGGTCATCGTCGGACAGGATCTGCTCGTCGAGCGAATGCTCGTCGGCGTCCTCGCGCGCGGCCACGTATTGCTCGAAGGCGTACCCGGGGTGGCCAAGACCCTTGCGGTGGAAACCTTCGCCAAGGTCGTCGGCGGTTCGTTCTCCCGCGTGCAGTTCACCCCCGACCTCGTCCCGACCGACCTGGTCGGCACCCGGATCTACCGGCAGGGTCGTGAAGAGTTCGACACCGAACTCGGCCCGGTCGTCGCGAATTTCGTCCTGGCCGACGAAATCAACCGCGCCCCCGCGAAGGTGCAGTCCGCGCTGCTCGAGGTGATGGCCGAGCGGCACGTGACCATCGGTGGGAAGACCTTCCCGATGCCCGACCCCTTCCTCGTCATGGCAACCCAGAACCCGATCGAGAACGAGGGCGTCTACCCCCTCCCGGAAGCGCAGCGCGACCGGTTCCTGTTCAAGGTTCTCGTCGACTACCCGACCGTCGAGGAAGAGCGGGAAATCGTCTACCGCATGGGTGTCGCCGCGCCTGAGCCCAAGCAGATCCTCGGCAGCGACGAACTGATCCGCCTGCAGAAGGTCGCAAGCCGCGTGTTCGTGCACCATGCGCTCGTCGACTACGTGGTGCGAGTGATCTTCGCGACCCGTGCGCCCGCCGAAGTCGGCCTCGATGATGTGCAGGGCTGGATCGCCTACGGCGCATCACCCCGCGCGACGCTCGGCATCATCTCCGCTGCCCGTGCCCTCGCACTGGTACGCGGACGTGACTACGTCATTCCTCAGGACATCGTCGATGTCATCCCCGACGTGCTCCGCCACCGGTTGGTGCTGTCCTACGATGCGCTCGCCGACGACGTCTCGCCGGATCACATCATCGGCCGGATTCTGCAGACCGTCGGGCTGCCGCAGGTCGCGCCTCTCGCGTCGGCTCCGCAGCCGGCACGTGCCGGCGCGCCCTCCACCGCACCCGAGGCGGGTGCGGCGCCCCGGTGAGTGAACGCGCCCCCGGGTCGCCGCCGACGTTCCGTGCCGGTCAATTGCGTGAACCCGAGCTGACCGCCGCGCTGCGCACGCTGGAATTGACGGTCCGGCGCCGCCTCGACGGCGTTCTGCACGGGGATCACCTCGGTCTGATTCCCGGCCCCGGATCCGAGCCCGGCGACGCCCGCGAATATCAGCCCGGCGACGACGTCCGGCAGATGGACTGGTCGGTCACCGCCCGCACCACCCACCCGCACGTCCGCCAGACCGTCGCCGATCGTGAACTCGAGACCTGGCTGGCGCTCGACCTGTCGGCCAGCCTCGATTTCGGTACCGGAAGCTGCGAGAAACGCGACCTCGCCATCGCTTCGGTCGCTGCGATCGCCTATCTCACCGGGGGCGGCGGAAACCGCATCGGTGCTGTGGTGTCCAACGGCCGCGACTTCGTACGCATGCCTGCCCGCGGTGGGCGTCTGCACGCACAGTCGATGCTGCGAACGATCGCCACCACCCCGCACCCTCCGGACGGCACCCGCGGCGATCTGCGCGGAGTCATCGATTCACTTCGACGGCCCCAGCGCCGCCGCGGACTCATCGTGGTCATCAGCGATTTCCTCGGACCCATCGATTGGGAGCGACCGCTTCGGGCCCTGTCCGGTCGGCACGACGTACTCGCCGTGGAGGTCCTCGACCCGCGAGATCTCGAACTCCCCGATCTCGGCGACGTGGTACTGCACGATCCGGAGACCGGCCGGACTCGCGAATTCACCACCACCGCGCAACTGCGGGCCGACTTCGCGCAGGCGGCATCCGACCACCGCGCCGCAGTGGAACAGGCGCTGCGCCGGTGTGGCGCACCCCGATTGAGCCTGCGCACGGACCGTGACTGGATCGGCGATGTGGTCCGCTTCGTCGCGTCCCGCAGGCACAGCATCGGCGCAGGACAGGGGCGACGATGAGCTTTTCCGGTTTCGCCTCCCCGTGGTGGCTGCTGTTCTTGGTCGTTGTCGCGGCACTCGCCGTCGGATACGTCCTCGTGCAACGCCGCCGGCTCGCCCACACCCTCCGGTTCACCAATTTCGAACTGCTCGAAAAGGTCGCACCCGACAGGCCGGGACGCGCGCGGCACATCCCGGTTGCACTGTTGCTCGTCGGACTGACGTTGCTGACCGTCGCGCTGGCCGGGCCCACTTCGGAGCAGCGTGTTCCCCGCAACCGCGCGACGGTGGTCCTCGCGATCGACGTGTCGCTGTCGATGGAAGCCACCGACGTCGCTCCATCCCGATTGGCGGCGGCACAGGAAGCGGCCAAGTCGTTCGCCGACGATCTCACCCCGGGCATCAACCTCGGGCTCGTCGCCTTCTCCGGTACGGCGTCGGTCCTCGTCTCACCTACCACCAACAGGGAGGCGACGAAGACCGCGATCGACCACCTTCAACTGAGCGAACGCACTGCGACCGGCGAAGCGATCTTCACCTCGATGCAATCCATCGAGACCCTCGCTGCGGTCCTCGGCGGCGGCGACCAGGCACCGCCCGCCCGCATCGTCCTGTTGTCCGATGGAAAGCAGACGGTGCCCGAAAGCCCGGACGATCCCCGCGGCGGCTTCACCGCGGCCCGCCAGGCAGCCGAGAAGGGCATCCCGGTGTCCACCATTTCGTTCGGGACCCAGTACGGCAGCGTGACGATCGAAGACGAACAGATCCCGGTCCCCGTCGACGACCCGTCGCTCGAGGAGATAGCCGAGTTGTCCGGCGGCAGCTTCTTTGCAGCATCGAGCCTCGAAGAACTCGAGGGGGCCTACGACACCCTCGAAGAGCAGATCGGATTCGAGACCACCCGCGGCGACGCCAGCCGTCCGTGGCTGATGCTCGGTGTCTTCGCTGTCGCCGGGGGGCTGATCGCCGCCATGGTGCTCCGTCAGCGGCTGCCTTGACGCCCGTTGTGGCACCAGCGGTGTCTTTTCGAAACTCGAGTCCCTACCAGATAGGTTTGTCGGCATGACTGACGCAACCAGCGCCACGCCGTCGCGGCACGTGACCACCCCCCGTTCGGTCCTCGTCACCGGAGGAAACCGGGGCATCGGCCTTGCCGTTGCCCGCCGCCTCCAGGCGGACGGACACAAGGTCGCCGTCACCCACCGCGGATCCGGCGTGCCCGAAGACCTGTTCGGCGTCGTCTGCGATGTCACGGACAGCGACTCCGTCGACCGCGCATACACCGAGGTCGAAGAACACCAGGGGCCGGTCGAGGTACTGGTCGCCAATGCAGGAATCACCGACGACACCCTGCTGATGCGCATGACCGAAGACCAGTTCACGAACGTCCTCGATGCGAACCTCACCGGCGCGTTCCGGTGCGCCAAACGAGCCAACCGCGCGATGCTGCGGGCGCGCTGGGGACGGATGATCTTCCTCGGTTCCGTTGTCGGCATGGCCGGTCAGGCAGGCCAGATCAACTATGCATCCTCGAAGGCCGGCGTCATCGGCCTGGCACGCTCGGTGACCCGTGAGCTCGGCTCGCGGTCGATCACCGCCAACGTCGTCGCCCCCGGCTTCGTCGAGACCGATATGACCGCCGATCTGTCCGACGACATGCGCGACATGGCGAAGAAGTTCATCCCGCTGCAGCGACTCGGCAAACCCGAGGACATCGCCGCGGTGGTCAGCTTCCTCGCCTCGGACGACTCCGCCTACGTCTCCGGCGCGGTGATCCCCGTCGACGGCGGTATGGGCATGGGCCACTAGCAGCCCGCCAACCGGACCACAACCGAAACTCACTGGAGGATCGACACACTCATGGGCGGACTGCTCGAAGGCAAGACCATTCTCGTCACCGGCATCATCACCGATGCCTCGATCGCGTTCCACACGGCGAAGGTCGCGCAGGAACAGGGCGCGAAAGTGATCATCACCGGATTCGACCGGCTCCGGCTGATCGACCGCATCGCGCAGCGGCTGCCGCAGCCGGTGCCGCCCGCCGTCGAACTCGACGTGCAGAACCCCGAGCACCTCGAGGGCCTGGCCGACAAGATCCGTGAACTCGCTCCCGAAGGTCTCGACGGTGTCGTGCACTCGATCGGCTTCGCGCCGCGCTCGTGCCTGGGAAGCCCGTTCCTCGACGCTCCCTGGTCGGACGTCGCGGTGGCCGTGGAGGTGTCCGCGTACTCGTACGCCGCGCTCGCCAAGGCCGTCCTGCCCGTGATGAACGACGGTGGCTCCATCGTCGGAATGGACTTCGACCCCGCCCGCGCCGTCCCGTTCTACAACTGGATGGGTGTCTCCAAGGCCACCCTCGAATCCGTCAACCGATACGTGGCGAAGGAAGTCGGCTCGCGCGGCATCCGCTCGAATCTGGTGTCTGCCGGCCCGATCAAGACCCTCGCTGCAAAGGCGATCGCCGGAGATGCCACCGGGCCCGGAGCCGAGATGAACAAGCTCAACGACGGTTGGGCGGCCGCGTCGCCGATCGGCTGGGACGTCGACGATCCGACTCCGGTCGCGAAGACCGTGTGCACCGTGCTGTCCGACTGGCTGCCCGGCACCACCGGATCCATCGTCTACGTCGACGGCGGCTTCCATTCCCAGGTCGGTTTCGGCGCCTGACAACCGGACGAGCAGAAGGGCCGAGTCGATGGGAAACACCTCCGAGCCGTACGACGCCTTGATGGTGCTGTCGTTCGGTGGTCCCGAGGGGCCCGACGATGTGCGTCCGTTCCTCGAGAACGTCACCCGAGGACGGGGCATCCCACCGGAACGCCTCGACGACGTCGCCCAGCACTACCTCCACTTCGGTGGTGTCTCGCCGATCAACGCGCTCAACCGCGCGATCATCGATGCTGTGCGCGCCGAACTCGACGCGCACAGCATCGACCTGCCGATCTACTTCGGCAACCGGAACTGGCACCCGATGATCGAGGACACCGTGGCGCAGATGCGTGACGACGGTGTGAAGAACGCCCTGGTGTTCGCCACGTCCGCGTGGGGAGGGTACTCGGGCTGCCGTCAGTACCACGAGGACATCGCCCGGGCCCGGGAAGCAGTGGAGAACGCTCCACGGCTGACCAAGTTGCGTCATTTCCACGACCACCCGTTGTTCATCGAAGCGGTAGCCGACTCGGTGCGGGCCGCCCGTACCGAACTGCCCGACGACGTGCGCGACACCGCACGGCTGGTGTACACCGCTCACTCCATCCCCACCGCCACCGACGCGGCAGGCGGTCCCGCAGAAGAGGGCGGATACCTCTACAGCAGGCAGGTGTCCGAGGCCGCGCGTCTCGTCGCGGAGGCCGTCGGAGTCGCCGAATACGACCTGGTGTGGCAGTCCCGTTCCGGGCCGCCGCAGGTACCGTGGCTCGAACCCGACATCGTCGACCACCTCGACAGCCTGCACGGGTCGGGAGTGACCGCCGTGATCGTCTCGCCCATCGGATTCGTCTCCGACCACCTCGAGGTGGTGTGGGACCTCGACACCGAGGCCCGCGAAAGAGCCGAGGAACTCGGGATGGCGTTCGTTCGGGCCGGCACTGCGGGAACGGATCCACGATTTGCGGAACTGGTCCGGGAACTGGTGCAGGAACAGATGGACTCGGCTTCGCCGAGACGCCGTGGCTCCGAACCATTGCTGGGTGTGGGTTGCGACGGGCGCTTGTGCGCGGTCGACTGTTGTGCACCGCCCCGCCGGCCGTCCCGACCGGCCGCCCACTGAATCTGTCCTTCGGCGCAGCACTATCGACTGGCCTCCGACCAGCCGAGTTCACCGCGTCAGATCTCCGTCAACTCGCGAAGGCCGGCGGTGACACACACGGACACCGTGTACCGGCCCGGCGCGGCGATGTCCGTTTCTCATCTGCCCGTCGCCCGGTCACTCCTGTGCCAGCTTTCCAACGTTGCGGTCACTGCTGTCAGACGCGCGGTGCGCACCGTCGTCCACAACGGACGCAACGCCTCCTCGCGCATGGACACTGCAGACGCCGAACCGGCCTGGAGGTCCCGGCCTCCGGACGCCACGGTGAGGATCGCTGCGACCTGATCGGCCGAATCGAGAATTCGGACGGCCCGCGCCGGCAGGTGGTCCGGATACCGGTGGCGGGCCTGCTCGGCCACGGCGTCGGCGATCTCGGCACGCGGGTCGGTGCGCCGGCCGTCGAGGCCGACGGTTCGGATGCCGGTGAGGGTCTCCGCCGCACCGCGGACAGCTTCCCGCAGCGTGAACTCGGCCTCACCGAGGCCCGGACAGGCAGACGGCTCTGGAAGCTCGGGTACAGCGAAAACGTTCCAGCGGAGCACATCCGGTCCCTCGACGACCGGCACCAGTCCGAGTCCGGGGGCGCCTGGGACGCCCACCAGCACACCCTGTCCACCCGCGAGCGCCGCCCTCGCGAAGGTGGTTCCGGTCGGCAGACCCTGCACATCACCGGGCGCCGGAAGGACCAATCGGATCCCCGAACCATCCGTCGGGGCGGCCCGGCGGATGACAGCCGACAACGTAGCGGCGCCGACGACAGGTTCGAGGGTCACCCCCGAGGCCACGGATGCGGGTTCGTCGTGCGCTGCCACCAACTGCAGCGGTGCCCACACCTGAAGTGCGTCGATCATGTCGTCGATGGACGTGTGGCCGGAGAGCCACGACCCGCCCCACAGTGTCAGGGTCAGACTCGGAGAACTCACCGAAGCAGCATACGGCGACGGCGGGCGGAGACGCTCGGCGTGGCGGCAGCACCCCCCGTCGGCGATGTCCTAACGTGGAACGGCGTGAGCCCACGCGACATGTACGGCGGCGACATCTTCGCCGGCCACGCCCGCACGAAGAAGAAGCCTGTCCCGGAACTGCCCGCCGACCGCGGTGTGGTCGTCGAGGACGCAGCGACGGGATGGTGCGGAGCGATCGTAGGGTTCGAGAAGACCTACGACGGAGACTTCGTCAGACTCGAGGACGGGCAAGGACGGACGCGTCTTTTCGCAATGCGCCCGGCCGCGTTCCTTGCCGACGGTGCGCCCGTCACCCTAGTGCGGCCCAAGGCTCGTCCTGCTGCCCGACCCGCGGTGTCGGCGTCCGGATCGACGCGCGTGGAGGGATTGCGGGCGCGCGTGGCTCGGGGAAGTCGCATCTGGGTGGAGGGCGTGCACGACGCTGCGCTCGTCGAGCGGGTGTGGGGGCACGACCTGCGCGTCGAAGGGGTCGTCGTCGAGCAACTCGAGGGACTCGACAATCTCGGTGCCCGGCTTGCGGAGTTCGACCCGGGGCCGGGTCGGCGCGTGGGTGTCCTCGCCGATCACCTCGTCACCGGCTCCAAGGAAGAACGACTCACCACGAATCTCGGCCCGCACGTGATGGTCACCGGTCACCCGTACATCGACGTGTGGCAGGCCGTGAAGCCGAAAGCCCTCGGAATCCGTGCCTGGCCCACCATCCCACGTGGTGAGGACTGGAAGACGGGCGTGTGCCGCGAACTCGACTGGGGTACCCCGCAGGACGGCTGGCGGCGTGTCTACTCGGCGGTGAACTCGTTCCGGGACCTCGAGTCGAACCTCATCGGTGCGGTCGAACGGCTCGTCGATTTCGTCACCGAACCCGGGGAGGGCTGAAAGCCCGGCCCGCTCCACGGCAGCACCAACTCGCACGGATGCCGTGAGGTGCTGTCCTGAGCGTCGATTTCGTTCGCGCACAACCTTTCCGGGTTGCGTGCGGGTACCGGTGACGATCCACTGCTCGACCGGCTCGCCGGTGCGGTGCCGCCGAAATGGACCGGGCCCGCCGGGATCCGAACCGCTCCTACCAGCGCCGCTGCTGGCATGTCCGTTTTGTGGTTCGATGGGGGCTGTGGCGGCGTTGATATGGCTGATCGTAGGAGTGGCTCTGGCCGCGGGTGAAGCGCTGACCGGGGACTTCGCGTTGCTCATGCTCGGGGGAGCCGCACTCGTAACCGCCGGCGTCTCGGCAGCGACCGACTTCCCGGTGTGGGCCGACGCGATCGTGTTCGGAGCAGCGTCACTACTGCTGTTGCTGGGGGTACGGCCTGCGCTCCGCCGCCGGTATGCCACGCCGCCCGCCTTGCCGACCGGAATAGAGGCGCTTCCGGGAAAACCCGCTGTGGTTCTGGAGCAGGTCGACGAGAGGTCGGGCCGCGTGAAGATCGACGGCGATATCTGGACCGCGCGGGCGCTCGACGCGACCGAAGTGTACGAACCCGGCACGACCGTGACAGTGATGCAGATCGACGGTGCTACTGCCGTCGTATGGAGGGGTGTGTAGAGGATGGAAGCGTTGATCGTGCTCGCCGTGGTGGTGGCACTGGTCGTGTTGGTCGTAGCAAAATCGGTGTCGCTGGTGCCGCAGGCCGAGGCGGCGGTGATCGAACGACTCGGCCGGTACTACCGAACGGCGTCGGGTCAGCTGACCTTCCTCGTGCCCTTCGTCGACCGGATCCGGGCGAAGGTGGATCTCCGTGAGCGGGTCGTGTCCTTCCCGCCGCAGCCGGTGATCACCCAGGACAACCTGACGTTGAGCATCGACACGGTTGTGTACTTCCAGGTCACCAATCCGCAGGCCGCGGTCTACGAGATCAGCAACTACATCGCCGCTGTCGAACAGCTGACCGTGACCACCCTGCGCAACGTGGTCGGCGGGATGACCCTCGAAGAGACCTTGACCTCGCGCGATTCGATCAACGGACAGCTTCGCGGGGTGCTGGACGAGGCCACCGGCCGGTGGGGGCTGCGGGTCGCCCGCGTCGAACTCAAGAGCATCGATCCGCCGCCGTCGATCCAGGAATCGATGGAGAAGCAGATGAAAGCGGACCGCGAGAAGCGCGCGATGATCCTTACCGCCGAGGGTCACCGCGAAGCCGCGATCAAGACCGCCGAGGGTGACAAGCAGTCCCGCATTCTGTCGGCGGAAGGCGCCAAGCAAGGGGCGATCCTCGAGGCAGAAGCCGATCGGCAGTCGCGGATCCTGCGTGCCCAGGGCGACCGCGCGGCCAGCTATCTGGAGGCGCAGGGCCAGGCGAAGGCGATCGAGAAGGTGTTCGCGGCGATCAAGGCAGGTAAACCGACACCCGAACTGCTTGCCTACCAGTACCTGCAGACCCTGCCGGAGATGGCGCAGGGCGACGCGAACAAGGTGTGGCTGCTGCCCAGCGATTTCGGCGATGCCCTCAAGGGGTTCGCGAAGAACCTCGGTGCGCCCGGCAGCGACGGCGTGTTCCGGTTCGAGCCGAGCCCGGTCGAGGAGGATCTGCAGCGTCCCGAGGACGACTCGGCGGAGGTCGAGGACTGGTTCACCACCAAGAGCGACCCGGCCGTGGCGAAGGCCGTCGCCGAAGCAGAGGCGGTCGCGCGCAAGCCGGTCGATCCCGATGTGCCCGGATCGGCTCCGCGGCACCAGGCAGGCGAAACCGCAGGTACGCCGCCGCAGGCATTGCCGCAGTCACAGCCTGCGCAAGGCGGGTGGATGCCCACCGGCGAGTCGGAGCGGGTAGCGGATCCCCAGCAGTACCCGCCCCAACAGTAGTAGCGCTTCCACCGGTACCCGTCGCGGCCCGCACATCCGATGTGCGGGCCGCGACGTTGTCATGCCGCCGATCCGACTTGCGCTGCGGGAATCTTCCTGCGGCGCCGGCGACCGGTCGCGAGCGGGAGCGTCATCGCCGCGATGATCATCCCGGCGCCGAGGGTGGCGAGGAGTGAGATCGATTCGCCGAACGCCAGGGCCCCGAGAATCAACGCGACCACGACTTCGAGATACGACAACCCCGACAGTTCCGCGGCCCGCAGATGCTTGCCCGCGATGACCAGCAGACCCAGCGCGAGCAGACCGCACACGACGAAGAAGCCGGCGGCCCACGCCCAGTTCGTGGCGGTCATCCCCGTCATATCCGGGCGGGTGACCACGACCATCGCGGCGGTGGCGACGGCGCCGAACGTGAAGTTCCAGAAACTGCGAACGTCGGCGGGCATGTCGGAGCGATACCGGTAGCACAGCAGCGCCAGACCGTAGAAGAGGCCCGACGCGACACCGAGCACCGTGCCCAGGGTCTCGTGGTCGGACCCTGCCGGCGGGGCACCGCCGATCAGTCCGGCGGCCAGCAGCATCCCGGCGAACGCGGTGACCAGCGACAGCGCGTCCAGACGCGTGATCGATTCCTTGAGGAGGACCCTGGCCAGCACCGTTGCGATGAGCGGACCGAGATAGTGCAGAACAACGGCCCGCGACAGATCGGTGAGCAGTGTGGAAGACAGATACGTGGCCAGCGAGAGGCCGAGGAACACGCCGCCGAGCACGATCGACGGGGACAGCCGCGTGCGGCGGATTGCGCCGAGTCGGCGCGAGAAGACGATCAGCAGCATCATGCCCAGGGCGCCGACGAGCATACGGCCGAGTGTCAGGGCCTCGCCGAGCGCGGCGCCGGGTGGGGTGGCCATGCGACCGAACAATCCTGCGGCGCCCATCGCGGTCGCGGAGATCACGATCGCCGCGATGCCGAGTCGTCGATTCGGGCTCGGCCGCGACGGCGGGGGAGTGGACGACGGTGTGACGAGGGACGGAACAGGCTGGACGCGCAGGGGCGCGCCGACGGTCAGAGCCACGGAACTTCCTCCGGACAGGGTGCTTCACGCACCGGGGACGGTGGTTCCCCGCTCTGTCATCGGACCTGAGAGCTTTCACGGATCCTGTCGGATCCGCCTACACCGTCGGTGAGCCCCGAAGGACTGCTTTCCAGAGTTGCCTCGCGTGCGGCGGTCTGTGGGCCTGAGAGATTCCCGGGAGGTTGCTCCTTCGGCGCCCGCAGATGCGGGACTCTCCCGCCGCAGTTCAATGGCATATTCAGTTGCGCCTGCAAGTATGCCAGTCCGGCTGTGTCGGTGAGAACTCAAGTGATCAAGGCGTGGCCGACCCCACATGCCGCGGCCGCCCACAACACACTCGTCGACGTACCGATGATGAACTGCTCGGATGCCTGCGGTTCGCGCAGTTCCGGATACCGGGCCAGGCCCTTGACCGCCATGATGATCGCGATGCCTTCCGGCCAGCCGGCCAGGATCGATGCGGCGACTGCGCCGCGTTCGAGCACGCCGATCACCCGGCCGCCGCGCAGAGGTCCCGGTGGCGGTGTCGGGGTCGGTCCCGCGTCGGGTTGCCGCCGGGCGATCCGGAATGCGACGAGCACGGCCGGTCCGCCGCCGGTGATGGCAACGATGGTGGTGAGGGTGAGCGTCGCCCCGAGCGCGAAACCCTGAGCGGGATCGGTGGCGGCAGCGGTGAGCGCCGCGGCGCCGAGCGAGAGTGCGGTGACCGCCGCCCCGACCCACACCGGAAGACGCGGGATCAACGACAGTGCCGGCGCGACGGCTGCGACAGTGAGGAGCACCAGGGAGGCGACAGTCAACGGTCGGCCCTTTCGAGGAGTCGGCGCAGCAACAGACGGCCGGCGAGTTCGGCCTGCCACCCGGCAGTGAGCAGGCGCTGGGACACGGCCTGTTTACTGATGCCGAGTTCGGTGGCGATCTCGGATTGGGACAGTCCGGCGCGCGCAAGCGAGACGGCTTCGACACCCTGATCGGTGCGGCGCACCACGATCGTCGCGAGGAGAGTCAGGGCTGCATCGACGTCGGCTGCCGAATCTGCATCGGTGCCGTCGGCAGCGATTCGGCCCGGCGCATTCTTGGCGCGTTCGACGGCGGTGCGGGCGTGCTCGAATGCGGGACCGCGACCGGCTCGGGTCTGGGCGGGAAGCGGTGTTTCGACGGGGCCGATCCCGATGCCGACACTCCAGTTGTCCCGCTCGAGCAGATCCAATACGAGATCGATCACCGTGCCGGAGTCGTCGGCCACGGCCTGGACTTCGTCGCCGGCGGTGCGTTCGAACTTGCGGAGCAGTGGAGCGTCGCGGAGTTCGACGAGCAGATCTGCGACGCGATCGATGTCGCGGCGACTGCCGCGTTGGTCGACCGTCAACACGTACATAGAACAAGGATGGAGACTTGAAATCGAGAAATCAAGCCCTCAGGCTTGTCTCATCCTCTTGGGTGTTCGTGATGGCATCAAGCGCCGACCCCGCAGGCTGAGGAAGGCGTGCCTCGAGTACGAGGCCGCCGACACCGAGCACAATGCAGAGCGCGGTCACTGCCACCAATGCCGGGCTCGACTGCCCGGTGAGCACGTCGCCCAGCAGCACCACCGCAACGGTGCCGGGCAGGATCCCGATCACCGTGGCGACGGTGTACGGCGCCAGGCGCACGGACGACACCGCGCAGCAGCAGTTCACGACGAAGAACGGTGCTGCGGCGATCAACCGCAGCGACCCGACGGCGAGCCAACCGCGCCGGGCCAGACGCAGATCGACGGCCTTCGCTGCAGGATGGGTCAGATACGACGTCACGACACCCCGGCCCAGCGCCCGTACCAGCAGGAACGCGAGGACCGCACTCACCGTGGTGGCTGCCGTGGTGACCGTGATACCCACGGCGGGACCGAACAGGACCCCGGCACTGAGAGTGAACACCGTGCGCGGTACCGGAGCGATCGTCACGAGCGAATGAACAGCGAAGAAGATCAGGACCAACAGTGGCCCGTCGACAGATTCCGACCACTGACGGATCTGTGCGATCGACGGATGGGGGAGCAGAAGCGCCGCCGCGGCGAGTGTTGCGAGGAGGACGAGGATGCCGATGACCCTGCGGTCCCTGAAGATCCTCATCACAGGGCGCCACCTTACCTCCCGTCGTGCACGCACACCTGGCACGGAGAGATACAGACTGCAGGATCACACCGACCCGTCCACGTGATGAACGATCGCTAGAGAAATTGTGGTGATCCCCACGATTCACCACCGGAGTGTGCAGCTAGCATCACAACGACATCGGCTTAATGTTTTGCGAGGCGCCACGCCCCGTCGGCCTACCCCGGCCACCCGACAGCCTGCCACCCGCAGTAGGAGGAAATCGCACGTGTCATTAGCAGCAGAGGCCGAGGACGCCGCGCGCGCATACGCGCAGTGGCAGCAAGCGGTCGCGGGCGTACTCGCCAAGTCGCGCCGCGTCGATCCCGCAGAACTCGGCCCGGAGCCGCAGCGTCTGCTCGAGACCACCACGTACGACGACGTGACGGTTGCCCCGCTCTACAGCGGCCGCGACGAACGCCCCGAATCACCCCTGCCCGGGCAGTTCCCGTACATCCGCGGCGGCTCGTCCACCCGCGACGTCAACGCCGGCTGGCTCGTCAGCGCCCGCTTCGACGGAACCGACGCCAAGAACCTCAACGAGCAGATCCTCGACGCCCTCGAGAACGGCGTCAGCGCACTGTGGCTGCGAGTCGGCGAGGGTGCACTGCCCGTCGACGGACTGTCCACAGCACTCGACAAGGTGCTGTTCGACCTCGCGCCCATCAGTCTCGACGCAGGCCCCGAACTCGCTGCTGCCGCGGACTCCCTGTACACGCTGCTCGACGCACGCACCGACGTCGCCGACCGCGCCGCCGTGCGCATCGCGCTCGGCGGCGCGCCGCTGACCAGTGCCTTCTCCGGCCGCGACGACATCACCGTCGACGACGTCATCACGCTCGCCGCCGCGGCCGCAGAACGTATCGAGGTCGTCCGCGCCATCACCGTCGACGGCACCGCCTTCCACAACTCGGGCGCATCCGACGCGGAAGAACTCGGTGCGGCGATCGCTGCAGGCATCGAATACGTCCGCGCTCTCATCGCAGCCGGGCTGTCCGTGCAGCAGGCTCTCGGTCAGATCGAGTTCCGGTTCGCGGCCACCGACGACCAGTTCCAGACCATCGCCAAGTTCCGCGCAGCCCGTCAACTCTGGGCGCGCGTCGCGCAGGTTGCCGGAGCGATCGAAGCCGGAAACGCCCCGCAGCACGCGGTGACCTCCGCTGCCATGATGGCCCAGCGCGACCCGTGGGTGAACATGCTCCGCACCACCCTCGCTGCGTTCGGCGCCGGAGTCGGCGGCGCCGACGCAGTCACCGTCCTGCCGTTCGACGCCGCGCTTCCCGCCGGTGCTGTCGGGGTGTCCGAAGCGTTCTCCGCGCGCATCGCTCGCAACACCAACCTGCTCCTGCTCGAGGAGTCCAACCTCGGCCGTGTCCTCGATCCGGGCGCAGGATCCTGGTACATCGAGGACCTGACAGCGCAGGTCGCGGACAAGTCGTGGGAGTTCTTCCAGCAGATCGAGGCGGCCGGCGGCTACCGCGCGGCGCTCGACGCCGGACTGGTCTCCGAGCGCATCGCCGCGACCCGCGGTCGTCGCGAGGCCGACATCGCGCACCGCAAATTCTCCGTCACCGGCATCAACGAATTCCCGAACCTCGCCGAGGCCCCCCTGCCCGCTGGTGTCGCCGACTCGGGTGCATTCGCGGCGCGCTACGCCGCACCGTTCGAGGCGCTGCGTGACCGCTCCGACGTCTACCTCGCCGTGCACGGCACCCGGCCCACCGTGCTGCTCGCCCCCCTCGGCCCGGTCGCCGAACACAACGTGCGCACCACCTTCGCCAGCAACCTGCTCGCGGCCGGCGGCATCGACGCGGTCAACCCCGGGCCGGTGGATCCGAGCGACGACACGCTCGCCGCCGCGGTCCGCGACTCCGGCGCCAAGGTCGCCGTACTGTGCGGCACCGACGCCCGCTACGGCGACCACGCAGGTACCGCCACCGCGGCGCTGCGTGCCGCAGGGATCACCACTGTGCTGCTTGCGGGCCCGGAGAAGGCCGTGGGCGACGTGCAGGGCGACAACCGCCCGGACGGTTACCTGACCGCGCGCATCGACGCGGTCGCTGCACTGACCGATCTTCTGAACACCCTGGGAGCGTAAGTGAGCATCCAATCCGAGATCGGCAGCTTCGCCGATGTCCCACTGACAGATCCGGATTCCCCGGAACCTGCGGCTCCCACCGCGGAGCAGACCGCCGCGCTCGTCGATTCCGTAGCGTCCGCGAACAACTACACCGTCGATGACGTGGTGTGGAACACCCCCGAGGGCATCGACGTCAAGCCGGTCTACACCAAGGCCGACCGTGACGCTATCGCCGCTGAGGGCTACCCACTCGGCAGCTACCCGGGCATCGCGCCGTTCGTGCGCGGCCCGTATCCGACGATGTACGTCAACCAGCCGTGGACCATTCGCCAGTACGCGGGTTTCTCGACGGCAGCCGAATCCAACGCCTTCTACCGTCGTAACCTCGCGGCCGGCCAGAAGGGCCTCTCGGTGGCCTTCGACCTCGCGACCCACCGCGGCTACGACTCCGACCACCCGCGTGTGCAAGGCGACGTCGGTATGGCCGGTGTCGCCATCGACTCGATCCTCGACATGCGTCAACTGTTCGACGGCATCGACCTGTCGAAGGTGTCGGTGTCGATGACGATGAACGGCGCGGTGGTGCCGATCCTCGCGCTGTATGTGGTGGCTGCGGAAGAACAGGGCGTGACGCCCGAGCAGCTGGCCGGAACCATTCAGAACGACATTCTGAAAGAGTTCATGGTCCGCAACACCTACATCTACCCGCCGAAGCCCTCGATGCGGATCATCTCCGACATCTTCGCGTACACCAGCACGAAGATGCCGAAGTTCAACTCCATCTCGATCTCCGGCTACCACATCCAGGAAGCCGGAGCCACCGCCGACCTGGAGCTGGCCTACACGCTCGCCGACGGCGTCGAGTACATCCGCGCCGGCCTCGACGCAGGCATGGAGATCGACAAGTTCGCGCCCCGCCTGTCGTTCTTCTGGGCCATCGGCATGAACTTCTTCATGGAGGTTGCCAAGCTCCGCGCCGGGCGGCTCCTGTGGGCCGAACTCGTAGAGAAGTTCGATCCCAAGAACGCGAAGTCGCTCTCCCTGCGCACCCACTCGCAGACCTCCGGCTGGTCGCTGACGGCACAGGATGTGTTCAACAACGTGGGACGGACCTGCGTCGAGGCGATGGCTGCGACCCAGGGACACACCCAGTCGCTGCACACCAACGCACTCGACGAGGCGATCGCGCTGCCGACCGACTTCTCGGCTCGCATCGCGCGCAACACCCAGCTGTTGTTGCAGCAGGAGTCCGGCACCACCCGGCCCATCGACCCGTGGGGCGGCTCGCACTACGTCGAGTGGCTCACGCACGAACTCGCCAACCGGGCCCGCGCGCATATCGCAGAGGTCGAGGAGGCAGGCGGTATGGCGCAGGCCATCTCCGAAGGCATCCCGAAGCTGCGCATCGAGGAAGCCGCTGCCCGCACCCAGGCACGTATCGACTCCGGCCGACAGCCGCTGATCGGTGTCAACAAGTATGTGCCCGCCGAGCCCGACAGCATCGAGGTTCTCAAGGTCGAGAACTCGAAGGTGCGCGCCGAGCAGCTCGCCAAGCTCGAGCGGCTCCGTGGCGACCGCGACGAGGCCGCAACCCGGGCAGCTCTCGAGGAGCTGACCCGCGCCGCGGCGTCCACGGATGGTGGCATGGAGAACAACCTGCTGGCACTCGCGATCGACGCGGCCCGCGCCAAGGCCACCGTCGGAGAGATCTCCGACGCGCTCGAGAAGGTCTACGGTCGGCACCAGGCCGAGATCCGCACGATCAGCGGCGTCTACCGCGACGAAGCTGGGGAGGCGAGCAACATTTCCACCACCATCGAACTCGTCGAGAAGTTCGCAGAAGACGAAGGTCGTCGTCCTCGTATCCTCGTCGCGAAGATGGGTCAGGACGGCCACGACCGCGGACAGAAGGTGATCTCCACGGCCTTCGCCGACCTCGGCTTCGACGTCGACGTCGGACCGCTGTTCCAGACCCCCGAGGAGGTCGCCCGGCAGGCGGCCGACAACGACGTGCACGTCATCGGCGTGTCGTCGTTGGCTGCGGGACACCTCACCTTGGTGCCCGCGCTCAAGCAGGCGCTCGCAGAGGTCGGTCGTGAGGACATCATGATCGTGGTCGGCGGTGTCATCCCCCCCGGCGACTTCGACGAGTTGTACGAGGCGGGGGCCGCAGCGATCTTCCCGCCCGGCACCGTCATCGCCGATGCCGCAGCAGGCCTGCTCGCCAAGCTCGCTGCCCAGCTCGGACATTCGCTCGGGAGCTGACGCGACGATGAGTGATACCTCGATCGGGACCACTGCGACCGGGACCACTGCGACGCGCAAGCGTCCGGTCGACCTCGACGCCCTCGCGACGTCCGTGCTGGCAAATGAGCGGGCCGGACTCGCGAAGGCGATCACCCTGATCGAATCGACTCGCGACGACCATCGGGAGCAGGCGCAGCAGTTGCTGCTGCGCCTGCTCCCGCAGGCGGGCGGGGCGATCCGGGTCGGTATCACCGGCGTTCCCGGGGTCGGGAAGTCGACGTTCATCGACTCGCTCGGTATGTACCTGCTCGGTCAGGGACATCGGGTCGCGGTGCTCGCCGTCGACCCGTCGTCGACCCGGACCGGCGGCTCGATCCTGGGCGACAAGACTCGGATGGCGCGGTTGTCCGGGGAACCGGACGCCTTCATCCGTCCGTCCCCGACCGCAGGCACTCTCGGCGGTGTTGCGAAGGCGACGCGCGAAACGATGGTGCTGCTCGAGGCAGCCGGGTTCGACGTGATCCTCGTCGAAACGGTCGGTGTCGGACAGTCGGAGGTCACCGTCGCGAACATGGTGGACTGCTTCTGCTTCCTGACTCTGGCGCGCACCGGCGACCAGCTGCAGGGCATCAAGAAGGGCGTGCTCGAGCTCGCCGACCTCGTCGCGGTGAACAAGGCGGATGGCAACCACGAGCGCGACGCGCGAGTCGCCGCACGTGAACTGTCCGGGGCGATGCGGATGGTACATCCGCATGACGCCGTGTGGAAACCGCCCGTGATCACCATGAGTGGTCTCGAAGGTGTTGGTCTGGACACCTTCTGGGATACCGTCCTCGAACACCGGAAGGTACTCACCGAAGCGGGTCGGTTCGAGGAGAATCGCAGCCGTCAACAGGTCGACTGGACGTGGACGATGGTGCACGACCAGTTGCTCCGGCGGCTCGAGAGCAATCCCCGCGTCAAGGCGATTCGCGGTGGGATCGAGGCCGGAGTGCGTGACGGCTCGATCACCGCGGCCATCGGTGCGCAGCGGATCCTCGATGCTTTCGACGGTGTCGACGACGGGGGCATCGAGAACGAGGGCATCGAGAACGAGGGTCCCACTCGGTGACCCAGGGCATCGCTGCGCGGAGCGCGGCCGCCGTCTTCGGTGTGCTCGCCGCGGCGCACCTGATCGCTCAGCTCATCGACCCCGACGCGATGTTCGTCGACGCCACCCAATGGCTGCTCATGCCCGTGCTGGCGGCAGTACTCGTACTGGGCACCGCCGCGCCCCGGTCCCGGCTCGTCGAACTGACATTGCTGGCGTTGACTTTCTCCTGGCTCGGTGACACCGCACCCGACCTGTTCGACGGTGACACCGCATTTCTCGTGCTCGTCGGATTCTTTCTGTGTGCGCAGGTGACGTACATAGCGGCGTTCGCACCGTACCGGTCGGCGAGTGTGCTGCACACCAGGCGCTGGGTGCTCGCGGTCTTCGCAGTCGCCGTCGTCGCGTTGGTTGCCGTGTGCGCCCCGGGCGCGGGCGTACTGGTGGCACCGGTCGTGCTCTACGCGCTGCTGCTGGCCACGATGGCGGTCCTCGCTTCCGGCGTGGGACGTACGGTCGCGATCGGCGCTGTGGCTTTCGTAGTGTCCGATTCGCTGATCGCGTTGCGCGCGTTCGTCGACGACTTCCCCCTGCCGTTGTCGGGTTTCTGGGTGATGCTCACCTATATCGCGGCGCAGGTGCTCATCACGTGCGGCGTGATGTCCAGAACCCGGGATGAGAACCCGGATAGGAGTGCGGTCGGTCAGTTCGACTGAGCGGACACGAGAACGGGCGCGGTCACCTCATCGGTGATCGCGCCCGCGCTCGTTCGAGACCGGTTCTTCAGCGGCCCGGTTTTGTTCAGGTACCCGGTCGTGTTCAGAGGCCGAGGAGTTCCGTGGCGGCGGCGACGGCCGCAGGCCCGTCCAAGCTGGGGAAGTCGGCCCACTGCCCGCCTGTGATCGAGACCCGCACGTCCGGGAATTCGACGGTGGTAACCGTGATTCCGGCTACGCCGGTTCCCATATTCATTGTGTAGGCGACGCCGCCATTCGATTCGACGGTGCTGTCGGAGAGCACTTCGAGTCCTGCGGTACCGAGCACCGAGGGGTCCGACACGGCGCCGTTCCCGGTCTCGATCATGACCTCGACCGTGCGGATGTCGTCGAAGCTCGTGGCGGCCTCGGGCGTCGTCCAGGTGCAGTACACGCCGTAGTCGCTCGAACCGTTGTCCGGGTCGGCGTCCAGTCCGGTGATGTACTGATCCACGGCGGGGGACACGTCGTCGCAGCTGGAAAATTTCGTGAGGAGGTCGGCGTCGAGCGTCTCGATGCCGACGTCTTCCGCAGAGAAGGAGGTATCGGTCGTCTCAGAGGCGTTGCCGCTCTCGGAGGTAGACGTGTCGTCGGACGAGCAGGCGCCGAGGGCGAGCGCGCAAGCGAGGGCGGCGGGAAGGGCGGCGAGGCGGAGTCGATTCACGCGGCGAATGCTATCGGGTGCGCTGCGCCGAGCTGATCTTGGTGTGGGTGATTTGTCCGGTCAGTGTGCGTGCTAGATTTTTTGGCCCTGCGGGTCTTCCTGCAACGCTGCCGGCGTCGGGGCCTCGAGCTTCTCGAGACCGCCCGACGACTCGGCGGCGGTGAGCTTCGAACGCTTCCACGACACCACCAGTAGGGTGATCCACCCGGCGATGAGCAGGATGTAGAGCAGCGTGGCGACGGTGCTGGACACCTCGAATGTGTCGAACAGCTTGTACAGATTGGTCACGACGATGACGCCGCCGACCGCGGTGCCCAACAGGGTCGCCGGAACACGGGAAACCAGCCATGCCGCAACCGGCGCCGCCAGCGCACCGCCGATCGCCAACCCCGCGACGATGAGCAGGTTGTCGAGCGATTCGCGCCCCAGACCGATCAGGAAGCCGACACTTGCAGCGACCGCGACAAGGAACTCCGAGGCGCTGACCGAGCCGATCACGGTGCGCGGTGCGGTCTTTCCACGGGAAAGCAGTGTGCTGGTGGTGATCGGACCCCAACCACCGCCTCCGCTCGCGTCGATGAAACCGCCGAAGAATCCGAGGGGCGAGAGGAACTTCGCGCTGTGCGGCGAGGTACGGGCATCGGCTACGGCCGGCGGGCGCACCGAGAAACGCAACGCCACGTAAACGCCGATGATCAGCAGGATCGTCGCGGTGACCGGCACGGCCGCTTCCGTGGACAGTCCCGAAAGGACAGTGGCACCGAGGAACGCACCGATCGCACCGGGTACGCCGAGTCGCAGCACGACTTTCCAGTCGATGTTGCGGAAGCGCCAATGTGCAACACCGGACACCAGGGTGGTACCGACCTCGGCCAGGTGAACTGCGGCACTCGCGTGCGCCGCACCGACACCGCTGAAGATCAGCAACGTGGTGGCGGTGACACCGAACGCCATGCCGAGGGCGCCGTCGACCAACTGGGCGCCGACACCGACCAACGTGAAAACGAGGAGATTGAGCATGCATCGCTCCGTGCGACTGGAAGGAACCTAGACGAACACGACGAGCGGTGCGACACCGCTCAGAAGGACATCCAGGAACAACACTCGCAGTCGAAGCACGCGCCACGACGGGTAGGCCAGAACGCCATGAGCGCAAGCCGAGCGGCCGGAGCCGTCTCGATGCTCATCGCGTACATGGTGCCCATCCTTCATCGGCTACTTCGGTCGCCGGACAGGCGACCGATCGAGCATAACCTCCCCGCTACCCCGAAGCCACGCCGGTACGAAGATTCAGGGTAGGCGGCGTGTCGAGATCTCGAAGCCCGCCGCTCGTAGCCGCTCGGTCAGCACATCGCCGAACGCCACCGCCGGGGTGAGCACACCACCGCCGGCATGCAGCGCCGAACCTCCCACTGCCAACGACAACGCGGATTCACCCAGCATCACCGCGGTCGCCTTGTAGCCGGGATCGCCGTCGGCAGCTATCCGCGCCGTGTAGCGGGCGCCGGTTTCGGTGGTGGTGAACAGATCGACGGTGAAGTACCCGCGTTCGCGGGTTCGTTCCGACGGGCCCTCCCCGGGCGCGGGCAACACCTTGTCGAGGAGGAATCGGGTCGGGCGGAACGACAGGCCCGCCACGAGTGCACCCAGCCCCGCTGCGACGGCTCCGGCGATCACCGGGGACGCAATCGACGAGCCGACGTTCATCACTTCCCGATACCGGAACCGTGGTCCGTACGTGCCGTCGGTGAGCGCGCTGCTGCGCCGCACCACCCGGGTGTTGACCGACGCCATCGCGAACGGCGCTTTCCATCCGGCCAGCTCCGGAGCGATCGATTTGCCGTCGACCAGCGCGACATCGCTCTGCCTGCCGTGATCGGGTTCCAGGGTCCGGTCGGGCGACAACGAGTAGGGACTCGCCGCGATCTTTCGTGCGGTGCGATCCCCGCGCACCACGTCGATCTGGTTGCGCAGCGAGTCGATCGTGCCGCCGCTGACGCCGCCTCGCATCGAGGTCAGGACGAACGTGGTGTCGGTCAGTGCGCCGGCGCCGTCCGCGTCTGCGGCACGACGCAGAGCGTGGACACCGAGATCGGACGGAACCGAATCGAATCCGCACGCGTGCACGATACGGGCGCCCGTGCGGCGCGCGACATCGTCGAACCGGTCGATGCTTTCACGCTGGAACAGCACCTCCCCGGTGAGGTCCACATAATCGGTGCCCGCTTCGGCGCACGCCTGGACCAGCGGGATGCCGTACCTGGCGTACGGGCCGACCGTCGTGATCACCACGCGGGTCTCGGCGGCCATCGAGGCGAGGGAGCCGGGGTCTTCCGCATCCGCGATGATCAAGGGCCAGTCGGCGGCAGCCGACGGAAGCATCGAGCGGACGGCACCGAGTTTGTCGCGGGACCGACCGGCGAGGCCGACTGTCAAACCGGACGGCAGGTGGCGGGCGAGGTACTCGGCGGTGAGCCGGCCGACGAAGCCGGTGGCGCCGTAGACGACGACGTCGAGATGGCGTGAGACAGTCATGCCGCCACCCTACTGTCGGGTAAGTCCCGGTGCGGCCTTTCCCGCCCGCGTACGACCGTGGCGTAGCCATAGCACCGCCCAGGACACCACGATGCACACAACGACACCGGCACGGACCGAACCCAATGCCGATTCCGGATAGATCACGCCGGTCAGGTAGTGCTCGATGAATCCACCTGGGGGCAATCCCGACTCACCGGCCTTGCCCCTGGCCCAGTTCTCTGCCGACGTCAACGGACAGTCGAACCCGATGATCACCGACCCGGCGCCCCACATCACCGCGAGCGCATGGGTGACGATCGTGCGCGGCCACCGCCACGTGAGGAACCCGCCGAACGCGACGTAGAGCACGAACAGCAGATGGACGAACGCAGTGGCGTCGGCGAGGAGCCGGTATGCCATGCAACCAGCGTAAGGCGATCACTCGTCTTTCACGACGAGTACCGGAACCGCCGCTTCGATGATCATGCGCTGTAGCCCGCGCTCGAGGAGGAACTTGCCGGTCGCGGTCCGGCCGCGGCTACCGACCACAGCCCTCTCGGCGCCGCTACGCGCGAGCAACTCGACGACCGTTCCGACCGAATCACCGTTGTGCACCTCGGTGATCAGTTCCCAGGTGCCCTCGCCGAGGACCTCCCGGACGTCGGCGGCCACCGCGTCACTGTCGGTGGGATCGTCGAGGGGCGCCAGCACCAGCAGTGTCTGCCCGCGGTCGGAGGCTTCCCGGGCACCGGCGCGCAGGGCGGCGCGTCCCTCGGGGGTATCGGCATGGACGACGGCGACAGACATGATGCTCCTATGCGCGGTGGGACAGATGGACCACTGTGTACCAGTATCGCGGCCGATACCGGCGAATTCGGAATCCGTTCTGTGTGGAAGTGATCTCCGCCGGCGGTGTCGTGTCGGCCGGATCTCACCGGACCGCCCTCACCAGGGCGCAGGCGCGTAGTCCTTGAGGAAACACCCGTACAGATCGACGCCGGCCTCACCCTGGACGACCGGGTCGTACACCCGCGCTGCCCCGTCGACCAGATCGAGCGGTGCGTGGAAGCCTTCCTCCGCCAACCTGATCTTCGTATGGTGGGGTCGTTCGTCGGTGATCCACCCCGTGTCGACGGCGGTCATGAGGATGCCGTCGCTCAGCATTTCCTCGGCGCTCGTCCGGGTGAGCATGTTGAGGGCGGCTTTCGCCATGTTGGTGTGGGGGTGTCCCGCGCCCTTGTATCTGCGGCCCGCGAACTGTCCTTCCATCGCCGACACATTGACGACGTACTTGCGGCGTGCCGGTGACGACGCCATCGAGGGGCGCAGCCGATCGACGAGAATGAACGGCGCCACCGAGTTGCACAGTTGCACTTCGAGCAGCTCGAGTGGCTCGACCTCGCCCACGGTCTGCACCCAACTGTTGGTGTGCACAAGATCGGGAAGTAGACCGCCCGCGTCGATCGCGACGCCCGCGGCGATCCGCTCGGGTGTCGCCGATCCGGCGACCATCGCCAGCGACGACACCGCCTCCGGTGACAACGCACTGCCCGACAGGCTCCCGGCGAGCGCGGCGGGATGAGCGTCCGACGGTTTACCGAACGTGAGGACCTCAGGACGAGGCCCCGCGGGAAGTGCCGCGGACTCGGCCTCGGCGAGGGCCGAATAAGCGCCGGGGGAGCGACGCACCGTCTGTGCCGCATTGTTGATGAGAATGTCCAGCGGGCCCTGCGCTGCGACCTCGTCGGCGAGTGCGACGACCTGCGCCGGGTCGCGCAGATCGATTCCGACCACCCGCAGGCGGTGGAGCCAGTCGGCGCTGTCCTCCATTGCGCTGAACCGGCGGATCGCGTCGTTCGGGAAGCGGGTGGTGATCGTCGTGTGCGCGCCGTCGCGCAGCAGTCGCAGCGCGATGTACATCCCGATCTTGGCGCGACCACCGGTGAGCAGCGCGCGCCTGCCGGTCAGATCGGTGCGGGCGTCACGCTTGGCGTGATTCGCGGCTGCACATTCCGGGCACAGCTGGTGGTAGAACGCGTCCACCTGTGTGTACTTGTTCTTGCAGACATAGCAGCCGCGCGGCCGCAGCAGCGTTCCCGCGCTCGCGCCCCGTACCGACGATGTCAGCGGAACACCGGCGGTCTCGTCGTCGATGCGGGTAGGGGACCCCGTCGCGGTGGATTCGAGCACCTCGCGATCGGCCGCGGCCTTACGGTCGCGTCGCTCGTTGCGGCGGAGCCGCTTGAACTTCTTGAACATGTGCCCGACGGCGCGCTGAACCGTGACCGCATCCGGGTGATCGGCCGCGAAGCCGCCCGCCATATCGAGAACACGGAGGCAGGTGTCGAGGTCGGCGGGATCGATCCGCTCGGGTCCGAGTGCGTCGGTGAGTGTCGTTGCAATGTCGTTGTGGGGGTCCATGTGCCCTTTTCCGGTGTGTGGTGAAGCCCGATAATGGTATCGGGTGGGCGCGGAAGGTCCGCCGCTCGTGTCCGGAGGATCACCTCGGAGGGATGATGAGTTCGACCGCACCAGCGCGGAACGCGGGTACCAAGGCGAGGTTCAGCGACATGTCGCCGAGGCGGCGAGCTGGCGTGCTCGCGCTCGCGAGTATCCAGCTCGCACTCGCCGTGAGCGCCTGGGTGGATCTCGCGACGCGGCCTGCCGAGAAGGTCGAGGGCAGCAAACTGAAGTGGGCCCTGATCATCGCCGTGAACTTCGTCGGGCCGATCAGTTACTTCCGTGCAGGACGCCGTTCCTGAGAAACCTCGCCTCCGACGACGATGGCCCCGAACCTGAATCAGGTTCGGGGCCATCATGTTCGGAGTGTCCGAGGGGGGACTTGAACCCCCACGTCCGTTAATAGGACACTAGCACCTCAAGCTAGCGCGTCTGCCATTCCGCCACTCGGACCCATGCCATGCAGGCATGCGATGCACTCCCGCTCTCGCGGGCGCTGTCGAAAACAGTAGCGCATGAGTGTGCCGTTCCCCAATTCGCCTGCCCAGGCCCATCTCGGGTCGTATCGATCCCGCCCGTCGGTGAGGCGGCCACCCATCCCAGCAACGACGAAGGCCCCGAACCTGATCGGTTCGGGGCCTTCGTCGTCTGTCTCGACTCAGAGTGTCCGAGGGGGGACTTGAACCCCCACGTCCGTTAATAGGACACTAGCACCTCAAGCTAGCGCGTCTGCCATTCCGCCACTCGGACTGATGCCTGCACCCGCTCCGGCGGGTGCTGTGAAAGATTAACGCACCACGCTCCAGCTCCCAAATCGCTACCCCTACCTGCAGTGATCGACAGCGTCTTCGATGGTAGACATGCAGGCATGGTCACCACGTCGAGCGCGCATCCACCGTCCCGTGCCGAAGCCGAGGTCGTCGACCTCGTCTCCCGGCTCATCCGCTTCGATACGTCCAACACCGGCGACCTCGCCACCACCCGCGGCGAGAAGGAATGCGCCGAATGGGTCGCGTCCCAGCTGCAGGAGGTCGGATACGAGACCACCTACGTCGAATCCGGTGCACCCGGTCGCGGCAACCTGTTCGCCAGGCTCCCCGGCGCCGACCGCGACCGCGGGGCGTTGATGCTGCACGGCCACCTCGACGTGGTTCCCGCCGAACCGGCCGACTGGAGCGTGCACCCGTTCTCCGGAGCCGTCGAAGACGGCTACGTCTGGGGGCGTGGAGCGGTCGACATGAAAGACATGGTCGGCATGATGATCGCCGTCGCCCGACGCTTCAAAGCCGAGGGCATCGTCCCACCGCGCGACCTCGTCTTCGCGTTCCTCGCAGACGAGGAAGCCGGTGGCACCTACGGATCCCAGTGGCTGGTCCAGCATCGACCCGACCTCTTCGAGGGGATCACCGAAGCCGTCGGTGAGGTCGGCGGTTTCTCGCTGACCGTTCCCCGTCCCGACGGGACGCAACGCCGTCTCTATATGGTCGAGACCGCCGAGAAGGGCCTCGGATGGATGCGTCTGACCGCGAAGGGACGCGCCGGACACGGATCGTTCCTGCACGAGGAGAACGCCGTCACGATTCTCGCGCAGGCCGTCGCGCGGCTGGGCACCCACACGTTCCCGCTCGTGGTCCCCGATTCGGTCGCCGAATTCCTCGCTGCGGCGGCGGAGGAAACCGGCCTGGACTTCGATCCCACCTCGCCCGACCTCGAAGGCACTCTGGCCAAACTCGGGTCGATCGCCCGGATCGTCGGTGCCACGTTGCGCGACACCGCCAATCCCACGATGCTCGATGCCGGGTACAAGGCGAACGTCATCCCGCAGACCGCCGAAGCCGTCGTCGACTGCCGCATCCTGCCCGGTCGCCGCGCCGAGTTCGAGCGCACCGTCGACGAACTGATCGGTCCCGACGTCACCCGAGAATGGATCACCAGTCTCGACTCCTACGAGACCACGTTCGACGGCGACCTCGTCGATGCGATGAACGCCGCTATCGAGGCACACGACCCGTTGGGACGCACGGTGCCGTACATGCTGTCGGGCGGCACCGACGCCAAGGCATTCGCCAAACTGGGGATCCGGTGCTTCGGCTTCGCGCCGCTGCAACTGCCCCCGGAACTCGACTTCGCTGCCCTGTTCCACGGTGTCGACGAGCGTGTACCCGTCGACGCACTGCGCTTCGGCACGCGGGTCATGGAACACTTCCTCATGCATTCCTGATCACCGAAACCGATCACCGAACACAACCCGAAAGGACCGGTATGGCCTTCGACTACGACCCGTACAAGTTCCTGCCCGAGCTGCCCACCTTCCAGGTGACCAGCGAGGACTTCGCCGAAGGCGGACAGTGGAAGCTTCCGCAGGCCAGCGGCGCGTTCGGAATCCCCGGCGGCGGCGACGTCTCGCCACAGCTGTCGTGGTCGGGATTCCCCGCCGAGACGAAGAGCTTCGTCGTGACCGTGTTCGACCCCGACGCGCCTACCGCGTCCGGGTTCTGGCACTGGGCTGTGGCAAACATCCCGGCCGACGTCACCGAGCTGCCCTCCGGTGCAGGTAGTGCGGATTCTGCTGCTCTGCCGACCGGGGCCGTGCAGTTGCGCCACGACGGCGGCGCATTCGGATTCATCGGAGCCGGCCCGCCGGCCGGTCACGGCCACCATCGGTACATCGTCGCCGTGCACGCCCTCGATGTCGACACACTCGAAGGAGTCGGCCCGGAGGCCAGCCCGGCGTTCCTCGGCTTCAACGTATTCGGGCACGCCATCGCGCGCGGCCTGCTGACCGGTACCTACGAGGTGAAGTAGCAAGATCGCTCTGACCGAAGGTGACATTCGTGCACTTCACGTGCCCGAACGTCACCTTCGGCCGGTCTGGCGGCCGGTGGGGCGGAGCGGCGGTCTCAGCGACCAGCGCCGACCGCATCCGCGATCGAGGTGTAGCCGGAGGCCCGCAGCTTGCGAGCAAGTCCCTTGTTGAGTCGGCGCGTCCAGAACGCGCCGCCGTAGATGAACCCGGTGTAGCCCTGCACCAGCGACGCGCCGGCCAGGATGCGTTCCCAGGCCTGCTCCGGTGTCTCGATTCCCCCGACCGACACCAGGGTCAGACGATCTCCCACACGCTGGTACAACCGTCGCAGCACCTCGAGCGATCGTGCTGCCACGGGAGCGCCCGACAGGCCACCGGCTCCGATCTCCTCGATTCGGGCGGTGTCCGTATGCAATCCGTCGCGGCGGATGGTGGTGTTGGTGGCGACGATCCCGGCGAGCTTCAACTCGACGGCGAGATCGGCCACCGCGTCGATGTCCTCGTCGGACAGGTCCGGGGCGATCTTCACGAGCACGGGCACTGTCACAGTGTCGAGAACCGCCTGCAGCAGCGGCCGCAGGGACTCGACGGCCTGCAGATCCCGCAGACCCGGGGTGTTCGGGGACGACACGTTGACCACTATGAAGTCGGCGAGGGGGCCGAGCAGTTGCGCGCTTGCGGTGTAGTCCTCGGCGGCCTGCTCGGCGGGCACGATCTTCGTCTTGCCGATGTTCGCGCCGATCGGCACCGTCCGTCGGCGCTGCCGCAGATGATTCGCGGCTTCACCGGCACCGTGGTTGTTGAACCCCATCCGGTTGACCAGCGCGCGGTCCTCCGGCAGCCGGAACAGGCGCGGTGCCGGATTACCGGGTTGTGCCTGCGCCGTGACCGTCCCGATTTCTGCGAAGCCGAATCCGAGCGGGCCCCACGCGTCGACGCCCTTGGCATCCTTGTCGAACCCTGCTGCCATACCCACGGGATTCGGGAACCGCACACCGAACACGGTGTTGTCCAACACCGGATCGTCGACGGAGAGGATCTTCGACGCGAGCGCGCGGGTCGGCCCGAAGCCGGTGATCAGACGCAGCACGAAGAACACCACATGGTGGATTCGTTCCGGCGGCACCAGGAACATCACGCGAAGAAGCAAGCGGTACACGAACAACTCCCTGCACAGGGGCGCGGAGGCCCGGAGACGATCAGCGGACGGTGGGTTCGGGGACGTGATGGCCGGTCTTGCGTCGCCGCAGCAACACCCGGCGGCTGCCGTCGGGATACAACCGCAGCCGGGTCAGCTCCCAGCCGTGGAATTCGGCCGAGATCGCGAGCCGCAGCGACGCACTGATCCGCGAGACTTCCTTCGGAAGCTTCAGCGGCACGTAGTCGTACTCGTCGTTGCTGGTGTCCCACCCCACAGGGAGGCGGGTGAACCGGCTCGCATTCTCGCTTGCCATCACTACCCTTCGACCGGGATCCTCTGCAGTCCGTCGCCGGTCGCCGATGCCACCACCAGTGCTGCATCTGCCGGATCGACGGCGAGCGAGTTGGGTTGCTGCACCGTCGAGAAGCGGTGGCGTTCCCTCGGGATACCGGTCGACAGATCGTAGCCCACGACCTCGTTGCTACCGGTCAGGGTGACCCACACCAGGTCGCGCTTCTCGTCGTAGGCCAGCGCGTACGGCGCCGGTCCTGCCGGATACCGCTGCCGCAGGACCAGCGAATCGAGGGTATAGACCAACAGTTCGTCGCCGTCGGTGTCGGTGACCATGACGCGGCCGAACGGGTCGCTGGTCATCTCGGTCGCGCCCTCGCCTGCGCGCAATGCGACGCGCAGATCCGAATCCTCGAGGTCGAGTTCGGTGATGGACGTCTGGTGACGGTCCAGCGCGGCAACCGTGCCACCGGCGACCGTGAGTGCGTCGACGGAGACGAGCCCGCCGATCGTCGAGTCCACCTCACCGGTCTCGGGGTCGACGACGAGCACAGTGCCATCCGCGGTTCCGACCGCCCAGCGACCGTCGGGAAGGACGGCAGCCGAGCGCGCTTCCCCGTCGACCGGCACTTCGGTGACCGTTCCGGTGCCGGCGTCGATCTGTGAGACCGCGCCTGCGGCGGGAGCCAGCACGCTGCTCTCGGGGCCCTGGGAGACCGTCGCCGCGGCCGCGGGCAGCGTGACCTCACGGGGGGCTGCGCCCGCGTCGTCGATCAGCAGTATCTTCCGACCGTCGTCGACAAGAGCGGCGACGACGCTGGTGCCGGGGGCGATGACCATCGCCTCGACCGACTCCGCGAGGGGAGTGACGGTCCCGGCGGGGGTGCTGCTCACTTCCGGTGCCGCTGCGGCGGTGGCCGGTTCACGGGTCGGTACCGATTCGGCTGCCTCGTCGGACGAGGAACATCCGGCGACGAGAGTCACCGCGAGCCCGATCACCACCGCGGCGCTGCGCATCACCGGTCCACCCATCGTCGTCGCTCCTCGCTGTCGTGCTGTGACTGTGGCAGTGCCCTGGACGGCAGCGCCGCCATCCAGTGTTCCCGATCGCCATCCCATGAGTGCAGGCGCCTCCTGCCGGTCACCCCAGGTGTGACGCGGCGCTCACAGCGTGGGTGCAGACCGGTCCCGATGCGGCAACACGAGCGGAGTCCCGGTCTCCGGGTGAGCGCTGACCCGCACCGGATAGTCGTAGACGCGGCTGAGCAGTTCCTCGGTGAGCACCGCGCCGGGGCTGCCGTCAGCAACGAGAAGGCCCTTCTCCAGCACACAGATGCGGTCGGCGTACGCCGCGGCGAGGCCGAGGTCGTGCAGCACCACCACTACCGCGTGGCCGTGATCGGCGCGGGACCGCACCACCTGCATGATCGTTTCCTGATGCCCGATGTCGAGTGCCGCGGTCGGCTCGTCCAGCAGTAGCGTCTGGGTGTCCTGGGCGAGCACCCGCGCCAACGCGACCCGGGCCCGTTCACCACCGGACAAAGCGGGAAACGGGCGATCGGCGAGATGCGCCACGTCGCAGGTCGCGAACGCGGCATCGACGAGTTCGGCGTCGGCATCCCGGCGGTCCGTACGAGCCCACGCGGCTCGGCCCATCTGCACCACCTGCCGTGCCGTGAACGGAAAACCGACGGTGTGTTGCTGCGGCAGCACGGCGCGTCGCCACGCCAACGCGAGGGGAGTCCACCCGTCGAGATCCCGTCCGTCGACCTCGACGTGCCCGCCGCTGAGCGGATGGTCGCCGGTCAGCGCGGCGAGCAGCGTCGACTTACCCGCGCCATTGGGGCCGACCAGCGCGACCACCTCGCCGACGCGGACCTCGAAGTCGATGCCGTGCAGGATCGCACGCTCACCACGCTGCACCCGGACCCCGCTGCCGCGCAGCGTCACGGAACCGGGCGCGGATCGCTCGGGTAGATCGCGGCGGCCACGCAACCGGCCGAGTATCGAGGCGCCAGGAGAGGAGAACGCGATCCGGCTCACGCCCACCCACCCTGCTTGGCCCGGGTGCGGCGCAGCATCAGGAAGAACACCGGCCCGCCGATCAGTGCGGTGAGCATGCCGAGCGGAAGGTCGGCATTGGGTACCAGAGTGCGGGCACCGAGATCGGCTGCCAAGAGCACCACCGCGCCGCCCAGGACGCTGGCGAACATGAGGACCCGGTGGGCGGGGCCGAGTGCCAGGCGCATCAGATGAGGTACGACGAGGCCGACGAACATGATGATGCCGGTGAATGCCACCGCCGCACTGACCAACACCGCGACCGCGACGATCGCCACCTGCCGGACCCGCTCGACGTCCACCCCGAGATGGCGAGCCACGCTCTCACCGAGCGCGAGCACATCGAGTTTGGGCGCGAGCACGATCGCCACCGCGACCCCGGCCGCGGTGAGCGGAGCGACCACCGACACGATGTCCCACGTGGCGCCCCCGAGACTGCCCAACTGCCAGAACACGATCTGATCGCGGGCCGCGGGATTCGCGACGAAGGTGAAGAACGCAATCAGGCCGCCGGCCATGGCGTTGACGGCGACACCGGTGAGGATCACGGTGACGACTTCGGTTCGTCCTCCCGATCTCGACATCGCGTACACCAGGTACGTGGTGACCAGACCGGACAGCAACGCGGCCCACGCCAATGACCACCCCGACGAGAAGGCGCCGCCGAGCACGATCACGGCGGAGGCCCCCACGGCGGCACCCGACGACACCCCGATCACGCCGGGTTCAGCGAGGGGGTTCGCGAAGATGCCCTGTAGCAGCGCGCCGGAGCAGCCCAGTGCGGCGCCGACGAGTATGGCCAGCACCACCCGCGGAAACCGCACCTCCCACAGCGTGACGTCACCGGCCGGATGTGCGGGCATCGGCCCGAGATCGAGACCGAGTCGGTGCAGCACGCTGCCCACCACCTCGGCCGGGCTGGTGGGCACCTGACCGAGACACGCCGACACGATCGCGAGCGCTACCAGCGCGACGACGAGTCCGGCGAACACCGCGGTGGTGCGGGTGGGTCCGGCCTTGCGGAGCGCTTCGGCGGGCAGTCCGGTGGTTTCGCCGACCTCACTCACTGCAAGTACCCGTCCGCCTGCAGCGCGATCACGCCGCGTCCGTGGGATAGAACGCCTCGACGAGCGCTGCGAGCACCTCACCGGTCTCGGGGCCGAAGCTGAGCAGCACCGCGTCATCCATGTCGACAATGCTGCCGTTCTTCCCGGCCGGGGTTTGCGCGACCCCGGGAAGCTCGGCCAGGCCTTGCGGCCCACCGACGGATTCGAGGCTGTGCGTCATGATCAGGATCGTGTCGGGTGCCGACGCAATCATGGCCTCGCTCGTGATCGGCATGAACTGCGATTCGAGACCGGCCACGGTTCCTGCGTCGCGTCCGCCGAGTGCTTCGATCAATGCATCGGCACCGGAACCTGGACCACCGAGCATCTTGATCGCCGAGCCACGCAGATACAGGAACGCAACGGTGAATTCGGGGTGCTCCGCCGGAACAGCGGACTGCGCCGCGGCGATCTCCTCGTTGGTGCGGTGCACCAATGCCTCGCCCGCCTCGGGGACGCCGAGTGCTGCGGCGACCGACTCGATACCGTCCGCCACGGTGTCGAGGCTGCGTTCCGGATCGACGAACACCACCGGCACACCCGTGTCGCGCAACTGCTGCTGCACTGCCAGCGGACCGATCGAGGTGTCGGTGAGCACCACCGTCGGGTTCAACGCCAGAATCGCTTCGGTGTTGAGGCCGTGCCCGCCGGGTGTGACGTTCGGCAGATGCTCACCGGCGGGAAAGATCGCGGTGGAGCGGCCGACGACATTGGCGCCGAGACCGAGGGAGAACACGGTCTGGGCGAGGGTCCCGGAGCGGTCCGCGACCACGATCCGCGACACGTCCGTGACGGTGACATCGACACCGTCGAAGCTGCGGACCGTCGTGGGGAGCGTCGGAGACGGCTCGGTGGTGATCGGTCGGGGATCGGGGTCGGCGACCGTCGCGGTGCGGGCGCCGGCCACAGATGTCCCACTTCCACCGGATTCGGTGCTGCAACTGCCGAGCGCGAGCGTGACGATCGCCACGAGCAGCGCCGACAGGACCTTCGCGGTCGAACGGAACATAGCGTTCAGACCCGCGCGCGGTATCGGTCGAGATCGGCGGCCAGGTCGGCGAACAACGCTCCGTTGAGCCCGAAGGCGAGGTTGGCCTCGTCGATCACTTTCTGCTGCTGGGCCTCGTCGAGGGGAGCGGTATCGAGCTTGGCGCGATAGGAGTCCTTGAACGGCTTCGGCTTCGGGATGTCGTCGAAGATGTAGAAGCGCAGCCCGTCGCGATCGTAGCCGTAGGCGCGTTCGAGCATGCGGCGGATGATCTGCCCACCGGACAGGTCGCCCATGTAGCGCAGGTAGTGGTGCGCCAGGAACGCTTCCGGGGAGGACGCAGCGACCTGATCGAGCCGTTGGACGTATGCGACGGTGGCGGGCAGTGGCGTGAGTCCGTCACGCCACTGCGCACCGAGCAGAAATCCCAGGTCCGCCTCGAGCGCCGGAGTGCGAAGGAGTTCGGCGGTGAGGAACGGCCCGACGATCGGGTCGTCGGTGTAGGTGTGGGCGATCCGTTCGAGTGCGTCGTACACGAACCAGGTTTGGGCGATCAGCGCGGCATGTGCCGAGGCGTCGAGCTTCCCGTCGAGCAGTTCGGTGACGAAGACCGAGTTCTCGGTGTCCGAATGCGCCTGCTGTGTCGCGATCCGGATCCGCTCGGAAAACCCTGCGACCTCGGTCGTGGTCATCGACCCACCTCCCTGTGCTGCCCGTCATCAACCTCTTGGCAGGACAGCCTAACCTTTGCGAGGTGGACCGGCGAGGGCCGGTTCCAGCTCACGCACTGACGTCGTCGAGTGCAGCCGAAATCGCCGGCGGCAACGCCAGCTCCTCCGCGACCAGCACTCCCGTCAACTGTGCCAGATCACGCGCGCCGACCAGGGCCGAGGCGACGTGCGGGCGATCACGCACCCACGCCAGCGCCACGGCCAACGGAGAGGTCCCGAGCCCGTCCGCGGCGGTAGCGACCGCGTCGACCACCCGGACCGCGGACTTCGTCAGGTACCGCTGCACCTCGTCGGTGTGCACGTCGTCGGCGCCCCGCGAGTCGGCGGGCGTCCCCGAGCGATACTTGCCCGTGAGCACCCCACCGGCGAGCGGGACCGCCGCGAACACACCGACGCCATGATGCGCAGCTGCGGGAATCAGTTCCTCCTCGACGCCCCGAGCGAGCAGCGAGTACTCGACCTGTGTACTCACCAGCGGGGCGGGCCGTCCGGTACACGCCGCCGCGGTCGCGAGCTGCCACCCGAGGAAGCCACGCACCCCGACGTACCGGACACGGCCACTGGACACCGCGAACTCGAGAGCCGAAGCGACCTCGTCGATAGGTGTGTGCGGGTCCCAGGTCGCGACCTGCCAGATATCGAGATGATCGGTGCCCAGCTCGCGGAGCGTGTGGTCGAGCTGCGTGAGCAGCCCACCGCGGGAACAGTCGACCCGGCCGGCGCCCAGCTTGGTGGTGTCGATCCCGGAACTGCCCGAGAGCACCAGTTCATCGCGGGGCACCACATCGTCGAGCAGTTCGGCGAGGATGCGCTGCGCGACCCCGTCGCCGTACGCGGGAGACGTATCGACGAGAGTGCCGCCCGCGTCGACGAACGCCGACAACTGGGCCGCCGCTTCGTCGCCGTCGGTACCGCGCCCCCACGTCAACGTTCCGAGCCCGAGCCGCGACACGCGCAGCCCACTCGAGCCCACTGTTCTGTGTTCCATCCGCCTGTGATCCTCCCGACCGGAGGGAACGTGCCGATCGATGCACCGCCGTTCCCTGACTGGCACCTTAATGTCGGATGCACGACGAGTGATGGTCCGCCGCGCCGCGTACTGTTTCGCGGGTGAACCGGAATCTGCGCTCTTCGAATGCGGGCACCTCGACCCTTCGTCCTTCCTCATTCCGCGGCGGCGCCGGAGTCGCGGCATGACCGAATCGATGACCTGGCTGCAGACCATCATTCTCGGACTCGTGCAGGGCCTGACCGAATTCCTGCCGATTTCTTCGTCCGGTCACATGCGGATCGTCTCCGAATTGTTCTTCGGAGCAGACGCAGGCGCGTCCTTCACCGCCGTGACACAGCTCGGCACCGAAGCCGCCGTCCTCTTGTACTTCGCCGGCGACATCTGGCGCATCCTGTGCGCATGGTTCCGCGGTGTATTCCACAAGGAGCACCGCGACAACCACGATTACAAGATGGGCTGGTATGTGATTCTCGGCACCATTCCCATCGGCATCCTCGGTCTGGTGTTCAAGGACGAGATCCGCACGGTCGCGCGCAACCTGTGGCTCGTCGCGACCATGCTCATCGTCTTCTCGTTCGTCATCGCCGCCGCCGAGTACTACGGACGCCAACGTCGCACCGTCGAGCAGCTCACCCTCAAGGACGGTCTGATCATGGGTTCGGCGCAGGCACTCGCTCTGATTCCCGGCGTGTCCCGTTCCGGTGGCACGATCTCCGCCGGCCTGTTCCTCGGGCTGACCCGCGAGGCGGCAGCGCGATACTCGTTCCTGTTGGCCATCCCGGCCGTCCTCGCGTCGGGGTTGTTCAGCCTCCCCGACGCGTTCGAGCCCGTCGGCGAGGGGCTCGAGGCCTCCGGTGCTCAGCTCGCCGTCGCGACGCTCATCGCGTTCGGTGTCGGCTACGCGGCGATCGCCTGGCTGCTCAGGTTCGTGGTGAACCACTCGATGTACTGGTTCGTCGGATACCGCATCATCATCGGCCTGCTGCTGTTCGGTCTGCTCGGCACCGGCGTGATCGCCGCGACGTAGCGGACGTCGGACGCTCGGTTGTCACGAGACATCTAGGCTGGATCACATGACGGTCATCCTGCTGCGCCACGGACGGTCGACGGCCAACACCTCCCACATGCTGGCCGGTCGCACCCCCGGGGTGGAACTCGACGAGGTCGGCCACGTGCAGGCCAAGAACCTCCTCACCCGATTGACGGGCCTCGAGATCACCGAGATCGTCCGGTCGCCGTTGCTGCGCTGCCGACAGACCGTGCAGCCGCTGGCCAGCGACCGGGGACTGACGCCGACGATCGACGACCGGCTCGCCGAAGTCGACTACGGGCAGTGGACCGGCCGTAAACTCGGCGACCTCGTCCGCGAGCCGCTGTGGAAGGTCGTGCAACAGCACGCGTCCGCCGCGATATTTCCCGGTGGCGAAGGACTCGCGCAGGTACAGGCCCGCGCGGTCGAAGCGATCCGAGAGCACGACCGCCGCCTCGCCCACCAGCATGGCAAGGACGTTGTGTGGGTCGCATGCAGCCACGGCGACGTCATCAAGGCAATTCTGGCCGATGCGCTGGCCACCCATCTCGACGGTTTCCAGCGCATCGTCGCCGAGCCCGCATCGATCAGCGTCGTGCGCTACACCGATACCCGGCCCTTCGTGTTGCGCGTCAACGACACCGGCAGCGACCTCTCCGGTCTTGCGGTTGCCGACGCCCCGAAGTCCGTTCCCGGAGGTGAAGTGCCCGGCAGCGGCAGCGAAGAAGCCCAGGCCGACGACGCCCGGGAGGGACACGGCACCCGGAGCGGAGAATGACAGTGACCGACATGGCACAGTGGACGAACTCGAGGAGGTGCAATGGCCCGCGCAATACACGTCTTCCGGACCCCGGATCGGTTCGTTGCCGGCACCGTCGGTGAACCCGGCGACCGGGTGTTCTACCTGCAGGCCGTACACGACTCCCGGGTGGTGAGCGTGATACTGGAGAAGCAGCAGGTCCAGATCCTCGCCGACCGGATGGGACTGCTGCTCGAAGAGGTCCACCGACGGTTCGGCACCACGCTGCCCGACGACGCCGACGTCGACACCAGCCCCCTGGAGACTCCCATCGACGCGGAATTCCGGGTCGGCACCATGGGATTGGGCTGGGACGCAGACTCCGGAGCCGTCGTCGTCGAACTGCTCGCCGTCACCGAGACCGAACTCGACGAATCCGTCGTACTCGACGACACCGAGGAAGGCCCCGACGCGGTCCGGGTGTTCCTGACCCCGATCCAGGCGCGCGGCTTCGCGACGCGTTCCGAGATGGTGATCTCCGCTGGACGCGCCCCATGCCCGCTGTGCGGCGAGCCCATCGGCGGCGAGGGCCACATCTGCGTCCGCACCAACGGGTATCTCCGCAGCCCGGGTTTCGATCCGACCTCGTGGTTCGACGAGGAGAGCTGACGCAGTGACGGTTCCCGACGTGCGCGGCGTGCTGACCGACGGCGACCTGACCGTCGTCGGCCAGATCGTGCACGCCAGCAACGCCACGCTCGTCTGCGACGCCACACTCGACTCGCAGACCGTGCGGTGCGTCTACAAGCCCGTCCGCGGGGAACGCCCGCTCTGGGATTTCCCGGACGGCACCCTCGCCGGTCGTGAGGTCGCCTCCTACCTCGTCTCCGAAGCACTCGGCTGGGACGTCATCCCCATGACGGTGCTGCGCGACGGCCCGTTCGGGACCGGCATGGTGCAACGCTGGATCGACACCCGCGACGACTCCGCAGAGCGGCTCGACCTCGTCGACATCTGCCCGATCGATGCCGTCCCCGACGGGTGGCTGCCCGTGCTGCACGCCCGCGACATGGACGGCAGCGACGTGGCGCTCGTCCACGCCGACGACCCCCGCCTGCAGCGGATGGCCGTGCTCGACGTCGTCCTCAACAACGCCGACCGCAAAGGTGGACACATCCTCGAAGGGGTCGACGGCACCGTCTACGGCATCGACCACGGCATCTGCCTGCATTCTCAGAACAAACTCCGGACCGTGCTGTGGGGATGGGCGAACTCCACCCTCGAGCAGGCGCTGCTCACCGACCTCGACAAGCTGGCCCGCCGGTTCGACGAAGACTTCGCCGACATGTTGTGCGAGCACATCACCGACGACGAAGCCGCAGCGCTGCACCACCGCATCACCGCACTGCTCGAGCGGCCCGTGATGCCCCGCCCCGTCGGGGAGCGACGCATTCCCTGGCCTGCCTTCTGATCGAGGTCAGTGGACCTCGGAGCTCTTCTTCCGCTTCGGAATGAGATGCACGATCAGCACGACGATCGCGCCCACGATCAGCCCGACAATCGCGGACGTCACGGTGCCCGCGGTCCACGACAGGACACCGCCGAGCCCACCGTGCACGAGCTCACCGAACCAATGCTCGAGATCATGGAGGCGATCGGCAGGCCAATGGAACCCGGCCTCACCGACGTTGACGAGCAGAATGTGCCCACCGACCCACAGCATCGCGGCGATACCGACCACCGTGAGCACCGACATCACCTTCGGCATTGCGGCCACCAGAGCGCGCCCCACCCGCTGACTGAACGTCGATGTGCGTTGAGCGAGCGACAGGCCCACGTCGTCCATCTTCACTATCAACGCGACCACACCGTAAACGAGGATGGTGATCATGATCGCGACGACGATCAGCACCAGCAGCCGGGTCACGAACGGTTCGTTCTCGACCGACGACAGCGAGATCACCATGATCTCCGCCGACAGGATCAGGTCGGTGCGGATCGCGCCGCTCACCATCGACTTCTCGAACTCGGGTCCGCGGACTGCCGCGGGGACCTCCTCCTTCGCGTGGTGACCGCCGAAGAGTGCCTCGTAGACCTTCTCAGCGCCCTCGAAGCACAGGAACAGACCACCGGCGATCAGCAGATACGGCAGTGCCTGCGGAAGGAACTGACTCAGCAACATCGCCACCGGCAGGATTATCAGCAGCTTGTTGCGGATCGACCCGATTGCGATCTTGCGGATGATCGGCAGTTCGCGGTCGGGGGAGAAGCCGTGCACATAGCGGGGGGTGACGGCGGTGTCGTCGACCACCACTCCCGCAGCCTTGATGCTCGCCTTACCGGCCGCTGCACCGATATCGTCGATGGACGCCGCAGCCGCCTTTGCCAGTACCGCTACGTCGTCCAGCAGAGCGACGAGACCACCAGCCACGGGAACCTCCCACAATCTCGAGATCGGTAGAGCCGAACACGTGGTCGTGGCCGACACCGAACCGTACCGAATCCACGGTGACGCACGACCGCGGAGCAGGGGCAAGGCCGCGTGATCCGCCCACTCCATTAGGCTCGGGTTCATGCTGTCTTGGTCCGATGTCGCGATTCCGTCCGTGCCCGGTGAAGGCCCCCCACTGAGGTTGTTCGACACCGCAGACCGAGCGGTGCGCCCCGTCACCCCCGGCGCGACGGCCACCATGTACGTGTGTGGCATCACCCCGTACGACGCCACTCATCTCGGGCACGCCGCCACCTACCTGACCTTCGACCTGGTCAACCGCATCTGGCGCGACAATGGGCACGACGTCCACTACGTGCAGAACGTCACGGACGTCGACGACCCGTTGTTCGAACGCGCCGACCGCGACGGCGAGGACTGGGTTGTGCTCGGCATGCGCGAAACCGCTCTGTTCCGTGAAGACATGGAAGCCCTGCGGGTCCTGCCGCCACGCGACTACATCGGTGCCGTGGAGTCGGTGGGCGAGGTCGTTGAACTCGTCGAGAAGCTCGTGGCATCCGGAGCCGCCTACACCGTCGACGACGCCGAGTACCCCGACGTGTACTTCCGTGTCGACGCGACCGAACAGTTCGGATACGAATCCGGCTACGACCACGCCACGATGATGCAGTTCTTCGGCGAGCGCGGCGGCGACCCCGACCGCCCCGGCAAACGCAACCCGCTCGACGCCCTGCTGTGGCGGGCCCGGCGTCCCGGCGAACCGTCGTGGCCGTCCCCGTTCGGCGACGGACGCCCCGGCTGGCACATCGAATGCGCCGCGATCGCCCTCAACCGCATCGGCTCCGGCTTCGACGTCCAAGGCGGCGGCAGCGACCTGATCTTCCCGCACCACGAATTCTCCGCCGCGCACGCCGAAGCCGTCACCGGCGACCGCCGCTTCGCGCGGCACTACGTGCACACCGGCATGATCGGCCTCGACGGCGAGAAGATGTCCAAGTCGCGCGGCAACCTCGTGTTCGTCTCGAAGCTGCGCGGCGAAGGCGTCGACCCGGCCGCGATCCGGCTCGGACTGCTCTCCGGCCATTACCGGCTCGACCGGCCGTGGACAGCCGACGTGCTCGCGTCCGCGCAGTCCCGCCTCGATCTGTGGCGCCGGGCAGCGGCGTTGTCGTCCGCGGCGTCCGCCGAAGACACGGTCGCGCGGTTGCGTCAGCACCTCGCCGACGACCTGGACACCCCCAAGGCCCTCGCCGCCCTCGACGCGTGGGCGCAATTCGCGGTCGATCGCGGCGGCGACGACACCTCCGCACCGGGACTGTTCGCCGCCGCCGTCGACGCGCTGCTGGGTGTGCCACTGCGCTGACCCCACCCGTGCGCACTTCTGGTAGCGCGAACTACCAGAAGTGCGCACGGCGGCGGAGCCGCACTGTCGTACCCCGTCCCTACACTGCCGCCGTGTCCACAGGAACGTTCACGGGAGCCTCGACGCTCGACGACGATGCGCTCACCCTCGCTCTCGGCCCCGCCCTCACACCCCGCGGCATCGTGGCGGCGCCTACGTTCTTCCGTGGATTCGCGACCCACCCGCAGGTCCTGGCGCGCGGTCTGCTCGTGCTGGCCGACATCACCGCTACCCGGTACTTCCGGCACACGCCCACGTCGTTGCGCGATCCGGTGCTCACCGCGCACGGAGATCGACTGCGTGCCGAATGTTTCTCGGCGTGCAACGGAGTCCACGCGCGCCTCGACCTGCTTGCCGACGGCTTCGACGGCGGTGCCCTCGCGCACGGGACCACGAACGTCGACATCGGACCGGCGATGCGCAGCGCACTCGGATCGGTGCACCGGCATGCGTTGCTGCACCTCGCAGTGGGGATCGATGGCATGACGGTGTCCGATCCCCACCGGACGGACACCGAACGCCCAGTGGCGATGCCCGACCGCTGGGTGCGTGCACTCGGCAACGTCGCGGAGATGCACCGCGAACTGCACTGCGCATTCACCGTCGACGCAGCCGGCACCCGCCGTTTTCTGGCCACGGTCCCACCGGCCACTGGAGCGGAACGCAGCGGATGGCTCACACCGTCCACCTCGGGTGTGCGACTCGCCGCCCGGCCCACCCGCGGCGCCGTCCACATCGACGGACTGCACCGGCTCACCGCGGCGAAACGTCTCCTGCCGCATGTGCAGGGCATGACCGTGTACGGGTCCGATGGCTCCGAACCCGGTCCACTCGCAGTCGAATTCGCACTCCCGTCGGCACGTCTCGTACTCGGACTGACCGAACAGACCTGGCGCGGCCACTCCGGCGAAGGTGCGTTGCTGCAGGCACTCACCTCGCCGACGGTGCGCGACGACGCCGAGACGATCTCCGCGCTGCTCGCGTTCGAACCCTCCGTCGATATCGACCGGCTCGCCCGCGAGACGACCCTGGACCGCACTGCCGTGCACGGTGCGCTCGCGGTGTTGGCGTCCTCGGGACGGATCGGCTGGGACCTTCACGAGAGCACCTACTTTCACCGTGAGCTTCCCGACGATCCTGATCGCGTCGACACCGACAATCCGCGGCTCGTCGGCGCGCGCGGGCTTGTCGAAGCCGGTGCAATCACCGCGACAGGTCCGGACACATGGTCGGTCCGCAGTCGCGGCAGCGGCGGCACCACGGAACATCGCGTCACCGTCGGCCACGAGGCCGCCGAGACGGGCCGATGCACCTGCACCTGGTACCTGCGCCACGTCGACCGGCGCGGCCCGTGCCGACACATCCTGGCCGTACGACTCCACCGGAAGGACATCGCGTGACAGTCAGCGACGAACTCGCCGCAGCGATCGACATTTTCACCGAACTCGGTTGGAGCAAAGCCGATCTCACAGAGGCTCCGACACTCCCGCTCGGCACCGACGAGCAGCGACGTGTCGCGCTCGCTGGGCTGCGCACGGGGGAGTGGGGCGAGTTCGGGCAGATCGCCGAGCGTACCTACGGCTGGATCAGCTTCGTCGACGTCGACGACGCGGCCCTCGCCCTGTTCGCGATCCGGCTCGGTGTCGACGCGCGTCGCGCCGCGCATATCATGCCGTCCACACACCGGCTGGGCGATGACCTTGCAGCCGAGATCCTCGCGACCCGCGGTCCGGAATTCGCTCAGCGGTTCGTCGAGAGGGTATGCGTGTCGTCGCGGCGCGCATGGGAACACGCCACGTCGGTGCATGCCGGTGCGGCGGTGAGACTCATTGCTCATCACCGACTGCCCATCCCGCAGCACATCGAGTATTTGAAGGACTGGGCCGTGTACGCGCTCGGCGCGCTCACCGGCGAGGGCGAGCTGTTCCCCGCCGAACGCGGCTGGGTCGACGACGCCGTGATCGCCGAGCTGTTCGCCGACCACGCCCGCGCCGCCGTCGCCGCCGGACTTCCCGCGACCGGCCCGTTCCCCGCGACCTTGATGCCTGCGATAGACCGCGGCTGGATCGACCGCGCCGAGGTGGTCGAACTATGTTTCGCGGCATTGGATTCCGCGCAGCGACCGGGCGACAGGAAAGCCTGGCTCCGGTTGCTCACCGACGAACTCGCCGTTGACGAAACGGAATTCGTGGAGCGTGCCGACGCAATGGTGTCGCTGATGTCGTTCGGAGACGGCTTCGTCATCGAAGCCGTCGCACCGATCCTGATCGCCGCCGCCGCCGTCGACGACGATCTGCTCGTCGATGTTCTCACCGTCGCTCTCAACGCACCGACGAAAAAGGCCCGGCGCGTCGTCCTCACCGCCGCGGCTGCGCGTCACCAGCCTGGCGACGACACCGTCGCGGCGGTCGCCGAGCTGATCGCCGACGATGCTGCCGACGGGGATCAGGCCCTCGCGCGTGCTGCAGCAGTCCTGAGGTCGGCGTGGGCGATCACGGCATCCGCACCGGACACCACGCCCTCGCCCGTACAGGGATTGTGGCAACCCACCCCTGAGGTGTGGCAGGTGCCGCGTTTCGATCCGGGCGAGGCCACGGTGGAGACCGTCACCGATGCTGCAGCTCTGTTGCTACGCCGCTACACCGGTGTGGTCGACGTCGAGGTCGAACGCTTCTTGGCTCTCGCCAACCGTCTCGCCCACGACGACCCCGACGGCGCCCGCGTCGCGCTCGGCGGGGTGCGAAAGAACTGGATTCCCGGGCTCGCCGTGGTCCGGACGTGGTTGCACGGTGAACCGAACTACCTGGCCGACCGGATCAACGGCGGCACAGAGGACGACCCGTGGTACCGCGACCGGGTGTGGGAGGTGCTGCATGCCCGCGAGGGTGCTGTCGTCGCGCAACTCGGATACGTGCCCGTGCTGCTGTCGACACCCACGTGGGTCGACCTTCGTATCCACCCCGACGACCTGCTCGCCCGGCTCGACACCTATGCGGCAGCCGATGTGGTCGCTACCGAAGCCGACCTGTTCGCGGCGCTGACCCGGCTCGACACCACGCTGGCCACCGCCGCGCACCGGACGCGCGCCCGGTCGCTGGCGGTGCCCGTGCAGACATCGGCCGGGACGCTGCTCTCGGTGACCGCGGGCCGCGTGCTCGCCTCCTATCTGGATGACCCCGTCGTCGAGCCGCGTCTGGTGCACCACCGGGAATGGGATCGTTGGGTCGCGGGCGACATTCGGATCCCGAACTCTCTCAGTGTTTTTCCGAAACGGCTGGCCTTCGACGAGTACCGTTCCGCCGACCCGGCGACACTGCCCACGTGGGGCGATGCGGCAGGACTGTCGGTCGGGCACGGCGACGACGCGTCCGCGGGGGTACTCCTGCGCCAGATCGCGCGCCGCACGACGCCGTTGACTCCGGGTCTGGCGGTCAACATGATCGGCGCCCAACGCGGATTCCATCGAGGTGCCGCCGCGGACGGCGCGACCGCCGTCGTCGAAGCGTGGCAACGTGGCCTGCTACGTCCGGGAGTCGCCGATGCCCGCTTTCTGGACTGGCAGACGACCCCGTCCGGTCTCGCGGCACTCGCACGCGCCGGCAGTGAACTCGCCGACGAGGGCATGCTGTCGGTGCTGTGGCCGCTGTTCGACGACCTGATCGCCGCTGCCGTCCACGAGACCCGGATGCCGCCGGGCGCCGCCGACCTGGTGGAAGCCCTCGACCGTTGGCTCCCCGAAACGCAGGGCGGTGTCGATGCCGGCGTCGCCGACGTCGACGTCCTCGACCTACCCGGGGTGCGGGCCCTCGCGGCGCGCAGCGGATCGTCGCGCGCCGTCGCCGCCGCACGCGCGCTCGTGGCAAGACTGCCGGAGCCCACGCGCGTGCCCGTCGAGGAACCGGTGCACGAGGAGGACCTCGACTTCGACGAATGGTGGCGCCCCGAACTCAGTGCCGCCCCGGCCGTCGACGACGGCGCCGTGATCACCGCGACCTGGGAGGACGCCTCGGCAGCGTCGAAATTCCTGTGCGTCGACCTCGAATTTCCGGACCGCCCCGGCGAGATGTTCCGCATCAGGAAGGGCTGGTTCTACGACCTCGAACACGAAGGGCAATGCGCCGCCGTCCGATACACAGACGGCGACCGACCGGGCGGCGACCGGCCGGATCACGGACGGGACCAGGTGTGGTTGCGGTGGGACGAGGCGTCGAAAACCATGATCGTCGGCGAGCACCGCAACTGGGTCGACGGCACCGACGGCCCGGTCGCGGGTGGCAGTGCAGCGCCGCTCACCACGTCGATGACCGCGGTCGTCCTGGTCGGCGCGTGCCACGGCAGGCCGGACATGTACTCGATCCGATCCATCCTCCGCGACGGTCTGATCGGATCGGGTTCGGTTGCCGTCGCCATGCGTGCACTACTGACCCAACCGGACGTGAGCCCCGCTCGTCTCGTGCGACTCCTCGAACGCGATGCGTCGTTGCTGCCGGTGCTGTGGCCCATACTTGTCGAATCGATCCGGTACACATCCGATCTGGACGGAGCTGCTCCGCGCTGGCTCAACCGGGTCCTCGACGTCGCGCTGCTTCACGCACCGCTGCTACGGGAAGCCGGTCGCCGCGGGCTGATTCCGGCGGAAGAGGCGCAGTGGCCCGGGCTCGACACTCTTGCCTCGCGGCTGGGCCGGTCGGCTGCGTCGACGAAAGCGAAGGCACTCGTCGCAGCCCTCTCACCGGCGGAGCCGCACTCAGTGCAGGAGCGCCCGGATGTCCTCGGCGGTCAAGGCCGAGGAGAACATCTCTCCGTCGTCGACGACGGACGAGAACAACTCGGACTTGCGTAGCTGCAGCGCCCGCACCTTCGCTTCGATGGTGTCGCGGGCGATCAGCCGGTACACCATCACGTTGCGGGTCTGCCCGATCCGGTGGGTGCGGTCGATCGCCTGCGCCTCCGCGGCAGGATTCCACCACGGGTCGAGCAGGAAACAGTAGTCGGCTTCCACCAGATTCAACCCGAATCCGCCTGCCTTGAGACTGATCAGGAACACCGGCGCGGCCCCGGCCTTGAAGTCGTCGAGCAGCTTTCCGCGCTGCTTGGTTTTGCCGTCGAGATACAGGTATTCGATACCGGTCGCGTCGAGGCGGTCGCGGATGCGGCCGAGGAAACCGGTGAACTGACTGAACACCAACGCACGGTGGCCACCGGCGATCACGTCGTCGAGTTGTTCGAGCAGCGCGTCGATCTTCGCGGAGCCGATCTTGCTGTGCGCCTCGTCGACGAGTGCCGGATCGAGACTCAATTGCCTCAGCAGCGTCAACGACTGCAGGATTGTGAAGCGGTTGCGGTCCAAGTCGCCGATGAGCCCGAGGATCTTCTGGCGCTCCCGCTGCAGCTGCCGGTCGTAGAGAGTGCGGTGCTTCGGTGCGAGATCCACCTCGAGCACCTGTTCCTGCTTGTCGGGCAGGTCGGTCGCGACCTGTTCCTTCGTACGTCGCAACATCAACGGTTTGAAACGCTGCCGAAGCTGCGCGAGCAGTTCAGGGTTGCTGCCGCTCTCGATGGGCTTGCGGTAGTAATCCTGGAACTTCGTCGGGTTGGGGAACAGCCCGGGCGCGGTGATCGACAGCAGCGACCACAACTCCATCAGGTTGTTCTCCATCGGGGTGCCGGTGATCGCGACCTTCATCGGCGCGTCGATCTGCCGCACACACTGGTATGCCTTCGCCCGATGGTTCTTCACGAACTGGGCTTCGTCGAGCAGGAGCATCGACCAGGGGTGTTCGAGATAGTCGTCGATATCGATGCGCAGCAGGGTGTAGGACGTGATGACGACGTCGATTCCGTCGAGCAGCTCACCCAGGCCCACCCCGCGCTTGCCGGAGGTGTCGGTGATCGCGACGAGGTTCAGATCCGGAACGAACCGCTTCGCCTCGGCGGCCCAGTTGGGAACCACCGACGTCGGCGCAACGATGAGCACCGGGGCATCGGTGGGACGTTTCGCGCGGGCGTGGCAGATCAACGCGAGCGACTGCAGGGTCTTGCCGAGTCCCATGTCGTCGGCGAGGATCCCGCCGAGCCTGTGCGTCCACAGGAACGTCAGCCACCGGAATCCGTCGAGCTGATATGGACGCAGCGTGGCCCGCAGGGTTTTCGGGACCCGTGTTGTCGCTGTTGCCTTCACATCGAGAAGTCCCTGCACCTGCTTCTTCCAGGCTGCAGCCTGCCGGTCGATGACACCGAGCGCCGCCAGCTCCTCCCACATACCTGCTTGGAAACGGCTCAGTCGCAGCCGATCCGGGTCGTCGTCCTCGTGCAGCGCGCGGGCCTCGTCGACGAGCCGGCGCAGCTGCTGCAGTTCGGGTTTGTCCAGCGACAGGTACGCCCCGTCGGGAAGCATCAGGTACGACGCGCCCTCGCTGAGGGCCGTGAACACTTCGCGGAACGGGACAGTCTCCCCATCGATCCTGATGGTGATGTTCAGGTCGAACCAGTCCGAGTCGCCGGTCGCCTTGGTGGACAAGCCGATCCGCACGCTGTCGCCCACATCGCGATAGTCGGCGGGAGTGCCCTCGACTCGCACCTCCACATCCTCGCGGTCGGCCAGCAACGGCAGCAGTTCGGACGCCAGACGTGCAGTGTCGAGACCTGCGAGGGTGACACGTGCGAACAGTCGCCGATCGACGCTGTTGTCCAGGCCGTACGGTACGACGACGTCGCGGATCTCGGATAACAGCACATCTTCGGCGTCACGGTCGCGGACGGAATCGGAGAGTCGTTCGTACAACTCGACCGGATGCTCGGTCTCACCGACGGTGTAGACGAACTGCCAGTGCAGATCGGTGCGGTGCGCCGGCCGGAAGGCGACGTGCAGTAGCAGGGAAGGACCGCTCACCGTCGGAGCGGTGAACGATCCGTCGGCTGAGCCGACCGTGGTGGTTCGCTGCAGGCGCGGATAGTAGGCGGTGACGAAGCGCGGCACCTGCTCGGCGGGCACCGCGAGCGCGGTACCGCCGAGCAGCAGCTGCTGCATCCCGTCCGGTGTGGTGCCGTGCAGTCGAGCGATGCGGAACGGGAGATCCGCGGGCGCGGTGTCGGTGGGATCACCTGGCGGCCGAAGGATCACGCCGTGTGCCGGGGCGCCGATGAACCCGAGCACAGACCCAGCCTGGTCGCCGACGCGCAGGGTGGGCGTGACGGTCAGGCCGTCGCCGGTGTCGGCGACGTCGACGCACACCTCCGCGACACCCGGCGGCGGCACCGCACCGTGCTTCTTCTTCGCGTAACGCAACTCGATGCCGTGAGCCGCCGCGTCGTCGAGCAAGGACCACAGTCGCGGCGACACGGCCGACAGGTCGAGGGTGTTCTGCGAGGTGACGTAGTAGCTTCGTGTCGCCGCCTGCGCCAACGCGGCGAGTTCGAGTAGCAGCTGTTTGTGCTGCGGGTTCACGTCGTACGTGTAGCTCAGGTTCGACCAGGAGATGTTCCCCGATACCCATCCGGTGCGGCCGGGACGCACCACACGTGCGGTGAGTTTCGGCGTGGGGAGTTGCGACGGCTGCGACAACGCCAACTGTAGGCCCAGAGGCACACCCCTGTCGGCCTCCTCACCGCCGAAGTATGCCTCGAACATGCCGTCCCAGTCGGGTGCCACGGGTTCCGGGTCGTTTGCCGGTGTCGTGAGGGTGAGCAGCAGCGCGACCGTGTGCTTGCAGTCGTACCCGACGGGGCACGAGCATTCGCCGTACTCGAACTCGAGGCCGCGCGGGCCGGGGCGCAGCTGGATGAGAGCGCGGTACATCTCGGTGCCGGCGATGGTCCCGATGCCGATCAATTCGTCTTCGTCGAAGGCGCAGTCCAGGACCGCACCGGACTCCGCATAGCGCTTGCCACGCGAAAAGGTAGGCGTGCCCACCGCCGACATCATCGAGTGGATGAGTCGCTCGTACTCGGGGTGCGCGGACATAGGCCAGCAGTCTATGCACCGACGACACGATGAGGCACACCCCGGGCAACGGAGACACGAATGCCAGTCCGTGGGGGCAGGCGTAGCGGCGGCATGACCAGGTCGAGGCGAACTACCTGGCGAGGTGACAGAATGGTGCGTCGTTCCAGATCACTCAGCCAAGGGAGCACCATCCACTGTGTGTGGCATCGTCGGTCATGTCTCGAGCAGTCTCGTCAATCAGCAGATATACGACTCCTTGTTGCTGCTGCAACACCGAGGTCAGGACTCGACCGGTATCGCCACGGCGGAGGGCAGCACCTTCCACACCGTGAAGGAACGGGGGCAAGTGCGTGAGGCGTATCGCACGCGGGATATGCGCACGCTGCTCGGAAACATGGGCATCGGTCATGTTCGCTACGCGACCTCCGGTTCCGGCAGCGAGGACGAGGTGCAGCCGTTCTACGTGAACGCGCCGTACGGCCTCCTGCTCGTCCACAACGGCAACCTCACGAATACTCGCCACCTCTCGGACGAACTCTTCCGCGTCGACCGTCGGCACCTCAACTCCTCGAGCGACACCGAGCTGCTGCTCAACGTGCTGGCGAATGAGCTGCAACGCTCGATCGACGGCCAGAACCTGACGCCGGACGACATCTTCGACGCCGTCGCTGCCCTGCACCGCCGCGTCGAGGGGTCCTACGCTGCGATAGCCCTGGTCGCGGACCACGGAATGCTCGCGTTTCGTGATCCCTTCGGTATTCGTCCCCTCGTGCTGGGGCGGCGAATGGATGCGGGTGGCCGAGACGAGTGGGTCGTCTCCTCGGAGTCGCTCGTGCTCGCCTCGGGCGGCTACGAGGTGGTCCGTGAAGTAGAGCCCGGCGAGGCCATCTTCATCAGCGACTCGGGACGGATGTACTCGCGCCAGTGCGCCGAGAATCCGGTCACCGCGCCCTGCGCTTTCGAGTACGTGTACCTCGCGCGGCCCGACTCGATCATGAACGGCGTCTCGGTGTACGACACCCGTCTGCGTATGGGCGAGAAACTCGGCCGCAAGGTAGAGCGCGAGATGGATCTCGCCGAGATCGATGTCGTCATGCCGATCCCGGACTCGGCCCGCCCCTCGGCCATGCAGTTGGCGCAGACCCTCGGGTTGCCCTATCGCGAGGGCTTCTACAAGAACCGCTATGTGGGCCGCACCTTCATCATGCCCGGCCAAGAACTACGAAAGCGGTCGGTGCGCCAGAAGCTCAACGCGCTCTCGCAGGAGTTCGAGGGCAAGAAAGTGCTGCTCGTCGACGACTCGATCGTTCGTGGCACGACGTCGAAGGAGATCATCGAGATGGCGCGCGCGGCAGGCGCCAGCAAGGTGTACCTCGCGTCCGCGGCGCCGGCTGTGCGCTACCCCAACGTGTACGGCATCAACATGCCGACCCGCGCCGAACTCGTCGCGTCGTCGCGGTCGGTCGAGGAGGTCTGCTCGGTGATCGGCGCGGACGCATTGATCTATCAGGATGTCGATGACCTCTTCGATGCGATCACCGCCGATACCGAGCTCACACAGCTCGATCTGTCTCCGTTCACCGGCGAGTACGTGACCGGCACCGTGACACCCGAGTACCTCGCTTACCTCGAGGAGCACCAGACCTCTTGACGTCCTCGGGACGACGGTTCGGAGGATCTCTACGACGCGCGCACTGGCCACAATCATTTCGGCACTGTAGGATTGCGCCGATGATTACCTTCTCTGATCCAAGATTGGGGGCCCAGTTCACACACGGTGAGTGCTGATGCACCCTCCTACCGTGAATGGGTTCGACCCCCGACTGTCCTTTTGGCTGCGCGTGCGCGAGTTCGCCGTGCCGCCGTCCATGATCAAGGCCGCAACCGACCGACGTCTCAACGGTGACTGGCGCAGCGCCTGTGCTGCAGCGGGATTCGATGTCGACATCGACTTGGGCACCTTGCGTTACACGCATGGCGTCGATGTCGCATCGCAGGTCTTGGACGACCTGCGTCATCTGGCCCCCGATTTGCTGCGCTGGCACCTACCGCGGGTGGCCCCCGACGGACTACTTCGGCCCGGGCTGACTGTCGCGCTTGCCCGATACAGTTTCGATGAGTGTCGAAAGCGTTGCAGTGGAGGCGGTTCGGTATACCTCGTTGCCCGCACCGCTCCGGCCTGGGCGGATGCAGGGCAGAGAATCGTCCTGACGCTGTGGGACGGCTCCCATCCTGCGAACCATCCGCATCCTCGACCCAACCGGCGTTTCCGGCTCGACCTCCATCGGCACCTGTGGGATACGCGCAGATCCGGTGAACTGCAAATACGCAGTGGGACAGGACAACTTCCGGGTCCCACTGCTGTCGACCCTGACCTGGCCGCGGTGATCCCGGAGGGCTGTGCCGCCGACCGCTGGGCGGCCGAATCCGACATCCTGCTCCGCGCGGACGGGCAACGCGACGGCCCCGTGCGGGTGCGATGCGGGGGCCGGCACGACCTGGTGGTGGAGTCGGTCGACGGCACTGATCCCTCCGTGGTGCGTCTCGTGGACGACTACCCGCGGGGCCGGCTCGCCGCGCTACCGGTGCTGCCCGACGCCGCGACCTGGGTACTGCCCGACCTGGAGTTGATCCAGGCGGGAGCGATCACCGTCGACCGGCTACATCCCCTGGTCGCCGTCGCTCTGGATCCGAGTTGGCCGCTGCCGGAATCGTCCCGGACGACCAACCAGGACAACCGAATTCACCTCGTCGACTGCCGTGGTGAGCAGCACCGGATCGGGCTGGTCGACGGTGCACTGACCGCACTCGACCACGATCCCGCCGAGATTCGGCGCGAGGAACTGCTGGTCCAATTGGGTGGCACTCCTTTGCCGTGTCTTCAGGTCATCGACCAGGCGCTTCGCCATCCGGACTGTCTGCCGGGCGTTCGCGAACGTCTGGACCACGGCGACGCCGTCGGCGCCTTGGCGCTCGTCGAAGGACTGCTCGGTCCCGATGCGGTCCTCCGCGACGGTCCTCTGCTGGACGAACTCCGCGCAGCCGCGGACCGCCGCAGCACGTACGAGCGGTTCCGTTCCGCACCGGTGGAACCGCCCCCGGTAAGGCAACCTCGACGCACCGCCCGGTCGCGCCGGCCCCGCTCGCACTGACCCATCTCCGCACTCCCCGAAACCCGCTGAGCTGCTGCTCGGCTCGATACCCAGGTGATGCACATGTCTTCCATGCTCCTTTCCGACCGCCCGCGCAACGATGAACTCGACAGTGCTGCAGCACTGTTGACGATGCTCGGCACGGTAACCTCCGAACCCCGTCCCGACGACCAACTCGAGGCCCTCACCCTGGCGGTGGCCGCGGATCTCCCGGTACTGCTGTGGGGTGAACCGGGAATCGGCAAGACCGCCGCCCTGACCCAGCTCGCCGAGGCCTTGGATCTCCCGTTGACCACCGTCATCGCGAGTGTGCACGAACCGTCCGACTTCTCGGGTCTGCCCGTGCTCGGGGACGACCCCGCCACACAGGGTGTCCCGATGGCCCCGCCGGACTGGGCTGTGCGGCTCGTAGAGGCCGGCCGAGGGCTGCTCTTCCTGGACGAACTGTCGACGGCACCGCCCGCCGTGCAGGCCGCTCTGCTCCGTCTCGTCCTCGAAAGGCGAATCGGGGCACTGCAACTGCCACCCGGAGTGCGCATAGTGGCAGCCGCCAACCCACCATCGTCGGCAGCGGACGGCTGGGAACTGAGCCCGCCGTTGGCCAACCGATTCGTGCACCTGAACTGGACCTACGACCACGAAGTGGTTGTCCTGGGTCTCGGCGGGACGTGGCCACGTGCGACTCTGCCCCGCCTCGACCCGGAGAAGTTCTCCGACGCAGTGACGTTCGGCCGCCGCGCGGTCTGCGAGCTTCTCGCCGCCCGCCCCGCCCTCGTGCACCAGATGCCCACCAGCCAGACCCGCCGGGGCAGCGCGTGGCCGTCGCCGCGGAGCTGGGACATGACCGTGCGGCTGATCGCGTTCGCGACCGCCACCTCGTCGTCGAAGGACGTGCTGTCCCTACTGGTTCGGGGGAGTGTCGGCGACGGGCCCGGATTCGAGCTGCTCGCCGCCATCGAGCGCATGGACCTCCCGGACCCGGAGACGCTGCTCGCCGATCCGACCTCTGCCGAGCTACCCGATCGCGGCGATCTACGCCAGGCCGTGCTCGACGCGGTGGTTGCTGCTGTCCGCCGACAGCCGGAGAAGTCCCGCTGGGATGCGGCATGGGCAATCCTGGTCGCCGCGGTGGAGACCGGGCCACCCGACCTCGTGGTCGTCCCGGCAACCACACTGGCCACCCTGCGGCACGACGACTGGGAGTTGCCGGCAGCTATCGACCAGCTCGCCGGAGTCGTATCGGTATCCCAGGCAGCCGACCACGCCGGTGAGCGTGCCGCCGAGCAGGCAACGCGATGACGACGGCACCCACGTTCGATGCGGACAAGATCTATGGCGCGCGGTTGTACGCCGCTCGTGCCCGGCCCTACCTCGCGACAGCCCTCTATGCGCTGCACATCGTCGACTCACCCCGAGTCCCGACCATGGGTGTCGACCGGCATTGGCGCTGCTACGTCTCACCCGCCTTCGTCGCTCAGCGGCCGGTAGAGGAATTGGCGTCGATCCTGGTCCACGAAGTCTCGCATCTGCTGCGTGACCACCACGGCCGCAGCGACCGCTACGCCCACGCGCACGGACTGACCTCCCGCGCCGATCGGCTACGGATGAACATCGCCGCCGACGCGGAGATCAACGACGATGCGTTCGGTGACGGATTGTCATTACCCGACGATGCCGTTCTGCCGTCGACTCTACAGTTGCCCGCCGGGCAGCTCATGGAAGACTATCTGCAGCAGTGCGGCCTCGGTCCGTGCACCGACAGGCTGGCCTGGCTCGACTGCGGCAGCGGCGCCGACGGGCTGCGCCGCGAGTGGGAACTGGGCCCCGAGGGTGCAAACGCGCTCAGCGACGAGCAGCGAGACGCGGTCCGCTTCCGGGTGGCGCACAGCATCATCGGACAGCCGGGCAGTGCACCCCGCGGGTGGCGGCGGTGGGCGGAGGAGGCCGTACACCCGCCGCAGCCGTGGCGGGCGCTGCTGGGCGCGGCGATCCGCTCGGCCACGTTCTCGTCAGGGACCGGCGACAATTACACCTATCGTCGGCCGGCGCGGAGATCTGCGGCTGTGCCCGGCGCGGTACTACCGAGCCTGCGGCGCACCCCACCTCGGGTCAGCGTCATCGTGGACACGTCGGGCTCGGTCAGCGACGCCGACCTGGGCAGTGCACTCCTCGAGGTGGCTGCCATCGCGCGCGCCGTGGGTGGGCGCCGCGACCTGGTCACGGTGCTGTCCTGCGACGCGGCAGCCCGGGTGGTCCACCCGCTGTGCCAGGCCGAGGACATTCCACTGGTCGGCGGTGGTGGCACGGATCTGCGCGCCGGGTTCGAGAGGGCGCTGCGCAGTCGGCTCCGTCCCGACGTGGTGGTTGCGCTCACCGATGGGCAAACCCCTTGGCCCAGTAGTCGTCCGGGGTGCAGAACGGTGGTCGGCCTATTCCCTCGCAGCGTTCCCCGAAACGAATCGAACCCCGACTACATTCCCACCCGGCCACCGGAATGGGCGCATGTGGTGGAGATCGGCGCATAGCCCACCTGAGCGTATGCACTCCGACATTCGATATTGACTCGCCGATCTCCATAGTTGACCAGTTGACTCGCCTGCGTGACCGGAAGACAATGGAGGCATGAGCACCCCACTGAAGAAGGTCGTCGACGACCAACTCGAAGCGAGTGGAATGGCAGCCGAGCGGCTCGACGACGCTGACGTCCAGTACGTCCGGGCCGGTGTCGAGCGGGTGCTGTCGAGCTTGAAAGCTCGGCGGGCGTGGGAGAACCACCTCGGGCCCATCCTGACCCACAGGCAGATGCTCGACATCACCGAGTGGTCGAAGCAGGCATTGAGCCAGGCCGTGCACGCCCATCGGGTTCTTCGACTGCGCGCCGAGGACGGAACCGTCGGCTACTGGTCGGCCGGACTGACCGAGACCGTACCCCACCGTCCGCTGCCCGGACTCAAGGAAGCCCTCACCGCATGGGCTGGTGCCACCGTCGATCCGTGGACGGTGGCGTCGTGGTTCTCGACCGAGCAACCGGAACTTGACGACCGCACCCCACGCAAGGCTCTTGTCGAGGGCGACATCGACGCGGTCGTGATACTTGCGCGTCAGGCCGCGGCACGGCTCGCTGCGTGACCCCGCCACGTGCGAGCCTGCACCTTGTCGGCCCGCCGTCCTCGGACGAGCTTCGTGGCAGGAGCCCTCGATCAAGCACCGACCCGATCCCGATCGGTCACACCAGACCTCCAGCAAGTCGGAAGAGTCAGTTGACCATCACCATCGCGGCACGCCCCCGATATCCTGGGGGCATGACGAAGCCCGCCGTTACGCCCGAGACGCTCGCCTTGCGCGAGCTCATCGACGCGCGGCGCGACGAGTTCAAGAAGCTACTGGTCAAGTACGCCGCGACGAGCCCGAAGCTGTTTGGCTCTGTCGCCCGTGGTGCAGCGCACGCCGGCAGCGACATCGACATCCTTGTCGAGATGGATCCCGCAGACGGGTACCTGCTTATGCGGGCGTCCGGGCTTATGGAAGAGACCCGCGCACTTTTCGGCCGGGACGACATCGACGTGTTCCCGGTGCAGTTGTTCAAGCGACCGATTGCAGCGTCTGTGCTCGAGGGCGCGGTCGCACTGTGAGCCGCGATGCAGATCAGCGCATCAGCGACGCACACCCCGAGATCGCCTGGCCGCAGATCCCGGCTGCCGGAACATCTTCGTCCACCAGTATTTCGGAGCCGATGTCGACGTCGTCCGCGACGTTGTCGAGACCTACCTCCCGCCGCTCGCTTGAGCGCTGCGCATACACGCGGTCCTTGAGTAGTTCCAGTGGGGTAGGCGTCGCAAATGATGGTTGGTGTACCGAAATATCGGGCACCAACCATCATTTCGGGCCCCAATGCATCCGAACGTTGAGCCGATCGCTCTTGCAGGAGGGATCCGACGTAAACCCGGGTTCCGGGGAACTGGCGCTTCGCATGTTGTTGCGGGATCATGCCGGACGGTGTCCGTCCCAATTGTCAGTGTCGCAATGCGTTCTGGCAGGCTTCTCGACCGTCGATCACTTCGGTCCGGTTACGCGTGGGGGAGTGGACGTCAAGTTGAATTGGGGTGCCGTCATCGGTGCTGCGTAGGTCCAGCGAAGGCGCAGTGGACGCCCGACGGGCGCGGCTGGACGATCAACGACTCAGGACAATAGCCGCAGGCTAATACCGATTCGATCGCGCTCGTTCCAACGCCACGTCAGTGCCCAGTTCGCCTCGATACTCAGGATGTTCGACGTAGAACTGCAGCAAGCGATACAGCAGCACGGGATCGACCGCATGCTTGTGGCAGTACACCTCGATCACCGGCGTGGCAGGCAGCGCATCCCACCCGAACCCGCGAGGGACCGTGGTCGTTCGTTCCCATCGAGCGGCTGGATGCCCGAGCAGCATGACCACCCAGTTGGTCAAGACCGCGGGCCGAGCAGCCACGATGGAATCCCAGTCGAGAGTCGATTCGAGACTCCAGCCACGCTGATGGACAAGTTCGGACGTCAGAACAAGACGCCCGCGCTGTAGCCTTCCGATGGCGATGAACGGGATGAAGGATGCGCCGAGCAGACCGATACCCGTGAACACCACTCCAACCACCACCGTTGCGCCCCCGCCACCGCGCAGAAACACATCGCCGGCGGCCGTGAGAAACAGTGCCGATCCGGTCGCCATGAGGAGACCGACAAGGCAGAACACCACTGTCGAATGTTCGATGACTGTCGCTGGTGCGCCATTCCACACGCGTGTCCGAATCGCACTCGGCCGATGCCTGGAGGTATGGGCGATGACACCGCTGACGATCAAGGTCAGGAGTGCGCAGCTGATCAAGGTTCCGTACTTCGTCATGTCGGGATTGCCCTCGATGACGCCTCCCGCCGCGATCAATATCGCGGGAAGCACGAGAAGCGTCATGAAAATCAACGAGGCGGCGAGGCGACCCGTCATTCGCCGCGCCGACCACTCGGAGGGTCGAGTCGTGTGATCAGAAAAGCTCATCCCACACGCCTTCCACGACCTCGGAGACGGCGGCACCCGTGTCCGAGACCGCATCGAAGCCAGCCGAGATAGCATCGCCCACATCGCCGAGCCGATTCGTATACGCAGCGTCGACTGCTCCGGAAACGAACAACCCAGAAGCCAGACCGACGCCTGCGCCGGCAACCGCACCAATTGCTGTGCCGAATACCGGTACAACGGATCCGACGATCGCACCGGTTGCGGCCCCTGCTGCCAGCGAAGTGCCGAACCCTGCTGCACCCGAGACAATAGCCTGATCAACTGGCTTGTCGGTCGCGATGATGTCGTATGCAACTCCCGCGACGGCCAGTGCACCGCCCAACTTCACTCCGCTCAGTCGAGCAAGACCGTCCGCTCGTGTAGCTGCAGCGAGCGCATCGTCAGCGCTGTGTGCGAATGCCTTCCCGAGGTCCAGATCCCGATAGATGACCGATGCCGGGGTGCCGGGTGGACCGGATCTTGCGAGGTCGAGGTACCGTTGCGCTTCGCCCGCGAGGAATGATGCCTGCTTCCGCAACGTATCGGCCTGCATGACCGCGAGAGCACCCGAAACTCCGTTCACGGAGTTCCCCAGGAAGAAGAACCACTTTCCGGTGACCTCCAGCCACACATTGCGAGTGGATTCGACCGCAAGCCTCCATGCTGCCTTCGCCGCTCCGACCGCTGTCCGGGCAGCTTCATAAGCCTCGATGAGCGATCTGTGCCGTTCTCGGGCCGAGATGTCGTTGTAATGTTCCAGGACAGTGGTTTCCGATGCTCCCGGTGAGAGGGCACCGGGCTCCGGAGGAGAGGGCCCCGGCTCATGAATCAGCCACTCGTCAACATTTAGTCCCGCTTCCCGCGCTGCCTGCCGGACGAAGGCAAGGTCTGTCTGGACGCTCTGCGACTGTGCGGCAAGGTCGTCGATTCGACGTGCGTGCCCGACAATCGCTTCGAGGAATTGTTCCGCGCTTCGCGCGTCGGACGTGATGAAACGACGGAACTCCTCGCCTGCCGTCCCTTCCCACCCACTACTCGAGACTCCCCGCGCGGCGTACATTCTGTCGATCGCTTCGTCGACCCCACGACCGAGGCTATCTTCGAGCCATCGGCCTGCGGTGCGTATTGCTTCAGGATCCCCAGCGATGCGGGTGTCAAGTGGCATCGTCACTCGGTCCTGACGCTGATCAACTCGAACGCCAGTTCGTCGTCGCCAGTTCGATACGCCGTGTTGGACTGCGCCACAGCCTCACTCGTCGCCGCCAAAGCCATCACGAAGTCGGCAGCATTCTCCGTGAGTAGCGAGAGGATTCCGAGAACCGCAGCCGTAGCGTCGCCTGCATCGACCGCTACTGGGACACTCGCTCCTGCCTCGTCGACGTTGTTGCCCGCCGCGCTGCAGATCGACGTAATCGACTGGAGAGCAGCGTGATCTACATGCAGCGTCACAGAACTTCCTCCATCCGCAATGCGTCGGGCATCACAATGTCGAGAAGAACGAGATCGAACGGAGATGCGGTGTGGAGCGCCTCCAGAGTCGTAGAAGGTACGGCAACCCAAGGCTTCCGGCTGCCGCAGCACTTCCTGAGGCGATCGAGAGCCGAGTATGCGAGGAGCGCAGTCCGGCCATCTTGTGTCATATGCACTTCTACAACCGCGTCTGCCGGTGTGCTCACCGATTCTTCGCAAGGTAAGTAGACGATCGGCGGAAACTCCCGCGCGTTTTCTCCCATAGCCTCCCCCAGCCGGATCCGATTTCCGAGATTCCCCTCGGCCCCCTATCAGATACAGCGTGGAGCCTAACTCACTGATGCGTCCCCAACACGCCGGGGGCTGAGCCAGGTTGAAGCAGCCCGTTCGAAGACGTCCTGGACCAAGATTCGGTGCAGTTCCTGCGGGTGCGTCGAACCGGAGGTGCGCACGATCCGGGTGGGATCGTCTCGGAGCCGGGCGACAAGGGGTCTCGGCCAGATCGTTTTCGGTATCGGTGAGCGCATGTGAGGCGTGGCGCCGACGCAGTTGCGTAAGCGGTGGGTGCCGCTGATGGTGAGATCTGTAGCAACATCGACGTCGGTGGTCTCGCTGTGGACACCGTGTCCCCGCCCCGCCCGCCGCTCAGGCCCGTCGACCTCGACTCACCAGCAATGGGATCAGGTCATCCCGCCAGACCGGAAGACAAACATGACCGCTGGACATGCCGCCGTGCGCGAACTCTTCCCGATACACCTGGTCCACCGACTCGGTTCGTAAGTCCACACCGACGACCGCAGTGAAGGCTGTGAGAAGTGATTCCTCCAACGCCACTTCGCCGTCGGGAAGGGGAAGGCCAGCCAGGTGCTCCCGGAGTGCCGCCCACACGTACGGGTCGCCGCGCAGTCCCCAGCGCTCCGGCTCTTCCACGAAGAGTTGGTCCATCGTCATCGCCGCATCATGTCAGAGACATCCCTGGGGTCGACTGTTCAGGCGGCAGTTCCACACTGTCGACGAACTCCACAAGCCCGCGTTGCCCTTCCGCGATTGAGTGACGAATACGCGTTCGGCGGTCCGCGTAGGCTGAACACGTTCTGCTAGCGTCACCCGGGTATTCAGCGGATCGGGGGGCGCGTGAACAGGTGGAAGTGTGCCGTGGGGAGCATCGCTCTCCTCGCCGCAACAACGGCATGCGGGACCGACGCACCGCCCGAAGCCTCACCGAACACCGCCGATACAGTCCCGTCGACCACACGCACACCTCGCGTCGTCGACGATTCCGGTAGGCCCGCGATCACGTTCGATCCGTGCCTTGACCTTCCTGACGATGTCCTCGTCGATGCCCAGTACGACCCGAAGTACAAGCGGCCGTCGGAGAATCCGATGGGGTCCTACAGTTTCCTCGGGTGCGGTTTCCGGGGCACCCTGAGTATCCCAGACCTCTTGGAGGACTATCGACTCAGCATCCTCGCCGGCAACGTCACGCTGGAGGAGGAATGGGACAAGGATGGCGACATCTCCACCCGCACCAGGGTCAACGGGCGCGACGCGTTGCTTCAACTCGACCCGAACATGCACAACAACTGCTCTATTGCGGTCCGTACCGATTTCGGCATCGTGATCTTCAGCCGCACCCATTACGCCCCGGATGCTCGTGTGCTTCCCACCGATGAGTGGTGCACGGGTCTTCACGACACCGTCGCGTTGTTCGAGCCGTTCATCGACCGATTACCGCATTCCGCCGCACTCGACCCGATCCGATGAAAGGGAACCCCGTATGGGCGAGTTCGTTCGACTCGAACCGCACGTCATCGAGGAGATCGTCGCGATCTGCGACACGACTATCCAATCACTGAAAGAAGCGAGAAGAGTTGCGGAACGACTCACTCACACTGAGGGCTTCGGCGAGTTCGACTCCGCGAAACAACTCGCCGCCGGTTACGCGAGAAAGGCCGCGGGTACACCGGAATCAGCCTACGAGAGGGTCGAGCAGTTCATCACGGCCTTCACTCAGCTACGTGATGCGTTTGAGTCCGGTGGCGAAGCCTTTCTCGATGCACAGTTCGATTGGGCGCGCCAACTTCGAAACATCGACGTCGACACCTGACCTCTCTACCTCCTATCGCCGCGGGAGCAGTGTGACCTGCGGGCCGGTCGCTATGCCGGTACCGGACCCGTCGCGTGTGTGGGTTGACGCAGATAATGTCACCGCTCTTTGGCCGAATGAACATTCGGTGGCCGTCAACACGATCGTCACATCACGGGGATGTCATCGACATCCCCGAACGTATCGGCGTCGACGAGTACGTGCTGCGCTTGACCGACAGCACTGACAACGACGCACACATCCGCGCGACCGTCGGCGCCCACGTGCTCACCGACTCGCTGAAGGACGACTTCGCGTCGGCCATCTCCCTCATCTCCGATGCGATCCGGAAGAACACGTCGCGCGGCGCCTACCTCGTTCGGCTCGGGTAAATAGCACTTAATGGTGGTGCTCTACGCCCTGCTCGGCAACCATCCGGCGCTGCGCACCGAACATTTCCGTAGCCTCACCGACCGCTACGACGCCGACATCGCCGGCAAGAAGATCCTCAGCCTCACCTATCACTTCCTCGGCACCGAATCGATGGAAGAAGCAATCTTCCGCGGCTAAGTCGACCAGATCCGCCGCCACCCGGAAGCGCTCCTACCCGCGCTTCACGTTTCCGGCGCCCTCCTCGCTGACGCTGAACACCTGCGCGAGCGGATGACGGACTGCCCGTTCCTCACCGAACTCGCCGGACGCAGGCATCGTTGCCCTCTCTGATCGACCCTCGGCAACGCATCGATGAGAAATCGTTGCGCCTGCTGCCCGATGTCACCGCACGCGATGTGGCCGCCGCTCTCGCACAGATTGCGTGGCGCGCGCCGACAGTCGCGGCCAGTGCGGTATCGGGACTGAAGTTTTCCGCCGCGTTGCCGCTGGGCCTCGCAGAGCGGACCTTGTCCGAGCGACTCGGTGATGACAAGGGTGCACGCGCGGCACTGGAGGTTCCGCGCACTATTCGCCGGAGGGGCGAGTAGAGAGCGCATTGTGCGGGTTCCGCTCTTCGGGAACGCGCGATCGCGGCGGTGAACGCTCGATGGAGAATGACAGGTTCACAGTTCACGCACCGGACCCGGCGCGGCCTTCGAGGAGGGATTGTCGATGGGGATGCGCGGCATCAATCATGTCGTCCTGTATGTGGCGGACCTGCAACGCAGTCTGCACTTCTACGAGCACGTGCTCGGGTTCGAGCGATTGGCGGGGGAGTTCCCCGGTGGTGCGTTTCTCCGACACGCGGGATCGGCGAACGATCATGATCTGGGACTGTTCCAGGCGCAGGGCGGCGGTCCGGTAGTGCCGGGCAGGGTCGGGCTGTATCACGTTGCGTGGGAGGTGGAAACACTTACCGACCTCGACGACATGCGTCAGCGTCTGGTCGACGCGGGAGCATTGACGGGGGCGGCGGACCATGCCGCCACCAAGGCGCTGTACGGCCGCGATCCCGACGGGATCGAATTCGAGATCTGCTGGCTTGTACCCGACGAGCGGATCGAAGAAGCGTTGTATCCGGGTGCTGCAATGGTCGCACCGTTGGATATCCCCGGCGAGATTGCTCGCTACGGAGCCGACACGCCGGGAGGCCCTCGCACCGACATCGAGGTCTGGAAGCGACTCGTGGCGAGGTCGTCGGCCACGCCGTGATCGCCGCGCCGCGCGGCGGTGTAGAGCGACGAGGGCGGTGATCAGGCCGGACCAATACGCAATGCTGCTTCTACAGCGGTCTCGACCCCGTGTGCCAAGGATCGCCGTGTCTGGGCAGGACGGTCGCGGCGCCGATCTCGGCCAGCGCCCACAACAATGCGAGTGCCCGAGTGCTCTCAGCGGTCGCGGCGCCGACGACCGGGGTCGAAGTTCTCGAATCTGTACTTGGGTGCTGCTGGGCCGGTCGGGCGGGCATGAAGACTAGGATCGATCATGGGTGTGTCTTACGCATCCAGATCATCCGCGAGAAGTTACCCATGCCCGCCGGGACAGTGTCCCGATCGACCCCTGCCGTGACCAGCTGACCCGGCAGAGCAAGGTCGTCACCGACGACACCGATGCCGGATCTATTCACCGCGCTCGACGCGGTGCCCGATCCGCGTGATCGACACCGGTCCGGTGGCCGTGGAGGTGGACGGCAGAACTATTCGCTGTGCCCGCCCGCTCGTGGGGTCACCCCGCATCTGATCTCGGCAGTCACCCACGGACATATTCGCGCTCGGACAGGTCCGCGCCGCCGACAAGAGCAACGAGATCCCCGCAGTCCGGACACTGTTGCGCGGACTCGACATCGCCGGTGCGGTGGTAGCCATCGATGCGATGCGCATGCAGAGGCGACCGCCCGGGGGGCTGCCCGAACTGTGCCGCGCCGAGTACGTCATGGTCGTGAAGGCGAACCAGTTGGGTCTGCTCGACCTGGTCCGAGGCCAGCCGTGGGAGCAGGTGCCGGTGGTGTGGTCCGATCCGGTCGAGCGCGATCACGGCCGCGAGGATCAGCGCGGTTACAAGATTCTCAGGGGACTCGTGGTCTGTGATTTCCTTATGCTCGGCGGGCGGGCAATTCAGATCATCCGGCGCTGACGTCCGATCGGCGCCGGCGACTGGAGGGTTGAGGACCTCGGGTGATGGCCTCCTCGAGGAAGGCGTATGTGGTCTTCATCATCGGGTCGGGTGGTCGAACATTGCTCGGGCTTGCCGACGCTTGGCCGTGAATCCTGATCATGCGGTCGAGTTGGTGTGAGCGCATGAAACTGCAGTTCAGATCCCTGGATGTCAACAACTATGGCACACTGCGATGCGCCCAGTTCAGTTGCGCGGTGGACTCACGGCATCGTATGCGAACTGGAGTACGTGATGGTCACCGAACTCGCTGAGTAGCTTGGCTAGGATGTATTCGGTACTTTTCAATGCTGCCTCGCCTGTGTCTGACGAGAAGAGCTCGTCGTATGCGCGAAGCTTTCCGTCGTCGTCGAACATGGTTGAATAATTTGCTTTGGTCTCGGGTGGAATATCTGGAATCGCTGCTAGTCCAAGGTAACTGAGCCGTCGGAAATTCGGTCGATCGCCGGTGGTGTAGCTCGCCGGATCCGGCGTCGTCCCGATCAGCGCTTCTTTCAAGGGTTCCCCTCCGGCGGAGATTGTGTCGAAGAACAGGTCGGAACCTGGGATGCCCCGCGCTCCGAGCCAGGTCATCGCGTTGTATGCTTTGGCTTTCTGTGCATATGCAGCTTGCTCGCGGGAATTTTGGTCGTCATAGCTGTCCTGAACCGCTATGGCGATGCCTTTATCGGTTAACGCGAGTAGTTGGCCGGCGTTGGCGAGGTGCTGACTCGAATGTGAAGCGTCCGGATCTGTCCCAAATCGGATCTGGGCTGAGATTGCCTCTTCCAGAGCATGTGATTGGAAATCCGTTCCGGATTCCGTGTCAGTCGACAACGCGGCGAACACGTTGGCAGATCCGCGGTAGCTTCGGGAACCCCCTGGGTCTGTCCACTCCTCGACGTCGAAGCCGGGCCGATCGGGTACTTCGACGTTCACGAGGCTCGGGATGTACGGCGTCATGCTGTGGGAAATGGTGCGCACCAGTTCGGGATTGACCTCACCGATCGAGTGGTGGTCGGTACCGGGAATGCTCGACATCTGCTGCCACGCCGCATCTGTGCTCATTGCCGATGCAACCGCCGACATGATCTGTCCGCTCCGTGTCGCCTCTGTCACATCGACGGGATCGTTCGGATCCTGGACGGCGCCTTCGAGTTCGCCGAAGTCGAACATCGGTTTCACTGCGGCTTCATCGGACCACGGGTGAGTCAGAATGTCTCGAACGAAATCTGAGCCTTTCGCGTCCGTGACCGCCTGCTCGACTGCGACCCGATCGTCCGAGACGGCTGCGAATATGTGGTCGAGGTATGGATCTCCCGGGGTGAAGCCGTCGACCTCGAAGATGGTCATTTGTCCTCGAGGGTCTTGATCGTGTGTGACTTGCGCATCCAGATACTCCCGGCCTGCAGCGAGGAGTTGCCTGTCGAGTGCACTGCCGTTGCGGTACTCACCGTCTCCTGCAGAGACGATCGACGCGATGGCGTGCGTGTCTTCGACGCCGAGGACGGTGGTCTGTCTGAGTGCAGTGCCGCCGAGCGCCTCCACGCCGAGCACAACCCGGTCCTGTCGCGACAGTGAGTCGCGGATGCCTTCGGGGAGGAGATCGAAGCTGCCCCGTGCAGGGACGTCCGGGTCGCCGCTGGTTGCGATGCTGATGGTGTCGGTCGAGAGGATATGCAGTGAGTTGGCCAGACCCGCTCGTGTCTCGTCCGGCAGGGTCGAGATCAGCTGCTGCAACTCGTGCGGGCTGAGCTCGTCGAGGGAGCGGGCGACGGTGTTGAGATATTCCATCTGTGAGGCCGGTATCGATGTGGGTTCGTCGGCGCGCAGGTCGGCGAGTTGTTCAGATGTGAGGGTTCCTGATTCGGCGATGCGGTGCAGGGTCTCGTCGACAGTGGGTCCGGCCGCGGGGGCAGCGGTGCAGCTGCTGAGGAGTGTGCTGAGTGTGACGGTGATTGTGAGGTGTCCGAGTCTGGTCATTGAGTTTCCGATGGTCCGATCCATTCCGGATATTGCGGCAAGCGGGGTTCTCCGGGAATCTCTCCAGCGGGTGAGAAAGTGTAGTTGCCTAGCACTTCGGACCCGGGATGCCGTTCGAGCCACCATTCGGTGCATGCGGGGTGGGCGATTGCTGTGGAGGCATCGCGTCCTCCTGTACGTAACTGGGTGATGTTCCAGGCACCGAACACATTCCAGTCGGGTACCCGGCGGGCGCGGGGGTCGGAGCCGTCGGGGTCGGTGTCGACAACTCCTGGGAGGCCGGCCGCGCCGCCGGTGTTTGTCAGCGCCACGATCCATGAGAATCCATGCTTGACACGGTGATCGGAAATGTATGGGTCGACTGTGACTGGTTCGTCGCAGACCTCTGCGATGATTGAGGTGGGCGTTTCAGTGATCTCGGCTATGTGATAGAGGTAGGTCAAGTCCGAGATCCATCCTCCTCGCGGGCGCCCACGTGCGACGGTGTCGGCAATCTCGTTGTAGTTCACGTGTGGATAGCCGATTGCATCGCTGTACCCGGGGAACGACTCGCTGACGGAGAAGAACGAGGCATGAATTCCGGCTTCGATTGATGCGCGGACAAGTTCCGCTCCGCGGCTGAATAGGTCGATATCAGGCTCTGCGGACCAAGAGTTGGTGAAGGGGAGAGGCGGATCTGCGGGAGGCTCGGAGGGCTCGGGTGCTCCTGGGTTCGGTGAGTTCGTGCAGCCGGGTGTCAGCAATACGAGGATTGAGAGCAGGCCCAGAACTCTTTTCTCAAACATGATTTCGTCTCACCAGACCGTAGGCATTGTTTATGGCGGATCCCTGCTCTTGCTGAGGGCCGTACAGATTGAATACTTCCCTCAATTCCCCCTCGCGTCGATTCGCATGATCGTCTGGAACTCGTGGCCCGAGTATTTCCGCGTAAGGCTTTATCGAGCCGTTCTCATCGACGATGTATGGGTACCTCAACGCAATTTCAGGGGGAAGTGCGTGCGCACCGGTCAGTGACAGATAGTAATGCCTCGTCAAGGCCGGATCGTTGATGTCGGCAATGTTTGCGTCGGCGGGTTGCGTGCCAATAATGATGTCCTTGAGAGGGTTTCCCCCTGCGGACACTAGATCGAAGAAAAGATCGGAGCCGGGTATCACGTGTCCGCCGACCCATGTCACGGCATTGTATGCGTCGGCTTTCCTGTCGTACAGCTCTTTTTCTCGAGCAGCTGTATCGTTGTGTTGGTCCTGGATGGCCAGTTCGATACCTCGATCTGTCAACCCGAGCAGACGACCGGCAGTTGTGAGGTGGTTTGTTGCCCCACTTTCGTAGGGGTTCTGACCGTACCGGAATTCGGCGGCAGTGGCCTCCTCCAGTGCACGGCTATTCAGACACTTCCCGGCCAGTTCGTCGGTGTTCAGGGCTGCAAACACGTTTGCAGAACCAAGGTAGGTTTCGTTCCCGATCGGATCCAGCCAGCCTTCATTATCGAACCCTGGGCGGTCGTCCAGCCCGATGTTGACGAGTCTAGGAATGTACGGCGTCATGCTGTGGGAAATGGTGCGCACCAGTTCGGGATTCACCTCGCCGATCGATTGGTGACCTGTGCCGGGGATGCTCGACAACTGCTGCCACGCAGCATCTGTGCTCATCGCCGACGCGACCGCCGACATGATCCGGCCGCTCCGGGTGGCTTCCGCGACATCGACGGGATCGTTCGGATCCTGGACGGCACCTTCGAGTTCGTCGAAGTGGAACATCGGCGCTGCGGCGGATTCATCGGACCACGAGTGGGTCAGGATGTCTCGTATGAAATCCGATCCATTCGCATCCGTGACTGTCTGCTCGACAACAACGCGATCGTCGGAAACCGCTGCGAATATCGGGTCGAGGTACGGATCGCCCGGCAGGTGGCCGTCGACTTCGAAGATGGTCATATGGCGCTGGGGGCCTTGATCGTGTGTGACCTGTGCTTCGAGGTACTCGCGACCTGCGGCAAGGAGGTTCTTGTCGAGGTCGCTGCCGTGGCGGTAGTCGCCGTCTCCTGCAGCGACGATCGACGCGATGGCGTGAGTGTCCGGGACGCCGTGAAGGGTGGTCTGCCTGAGCGCGGTGCCTCCGACCGCTTCTACGCTGTGGACCACCCGGTCGTCCCGGGACAGTGAGTCGCGGATGCCTTCGGGGAGAAGGTCGAAGCTGCCTCGAGCGGGGACGTCAGGGTCTCCGCTGGTCGCGACGGTGACGGCGTCGGTCGAGATGATCTGCAACGAGTTGGCCAGACCCGCTCGTGCATCCTCCGGCAGCGTCGACATCAACTGCTCCAGTTCTTGTGGGCTGAGTGCGTCGAGCGAACGGGCCATGGTGTTGAGATATTCCATCTGGGATGCGGATATCGAAGTCGGTTCGCCGGAGCGCAGGTCGGCGAGTTGTTCGGTTGTGAGGGTCCCCGATTCGGCTATACGGTGCAGGGTTTCGGCGTCGGCATTGCCGGTCGTGAGGGCTGTGGCGTCGGCCACGGCCTGAGTGTCACCGAGCGCGGCTGCGGAGGTGAAGGCGATCCGCAAGCTGGTGCGGGCCTCTTCAAGACTGCGAGTCAGGTCGAGATCGGCCTGCTCGGCGAGTGAGGCATAACGCTGCAGATTGATCTGCAGCCCTACACGGAACGCCTCGCGGTCTGCGTCCTCTTCGGTGCGGGGGTCGATCACCTCGAGATTCTCGGTGATGGTGAAGCAGTTCTCCTGTGCGGTGGCGAGAGCGTCGCGTGCACCGTCGAGGTTGCCTTTGATCGCGTGGTACCCGGTGGTGATGCTTCCGGCTACGCGCTCGAGTGTGTCGACGATGGAGCGTGCTGTGGTGCGGTCGCTGTGGGCGCGTTCGAAGGCTGCTTCGGCGGCCACGCCTTCCCAGTACTGGCCGTCGACCTTCTCGACGTGGGCGACGTAGTCGTCGAAGAGCCTTTCGATGCTGGTTCCGAGGCTTCTCCAGCCGTCTCGCCAGGTGAGCAGTGATCCGGGAGTCCAGTTTTCGACCTGGGTTCTCGTCGGCGTCACGTGTCGCTGCTCGTGATCCAGGTGCTGGTGGCCGACAGATAGGTTGCGGCAAGCTGTTCGGCCGCGCTGTCGTCGGCGTTCCGGTACTGGGCTACGGTCTGGCGCATGACGTCGGCGGTTTCCTCGAACCGTTCGGTGACGGCAGCGACCAGTGCTGTGTCGAGTAGGTCGGTGGAGATGCTGATGACGGTCCGAAGCGACGACAGGCTCGTTGCCGGAGCGTCGATCCAGGGCTCGTGCGGTACGACCTTCAACGATTCGGCGCTTCGTGCGAGCTGGTCGAGCCGGCCCGACAGCTGCGAGAGTCGATCAAGATCAACTCTCAAGACATGATTCGGCATGTGTCCCCCCCTGACAGCGATGGAGCGTAGCAGAGCGGTCGGACCGACGGATCGCCCTGCGGCAGGGTGCAGGCCGGCCTGTCCGCGGCGGCCACGTTTAGGACGCTGATCGTCCTATATCCGCGACACACTCGCATAATGAGCGAAATCAATTCGACCACGGGACAGCCGAATCAGCCCGACATCACCGACTACGACGATCCCGATGCCCCATGGAATCAGGCTTGGGACCAGGACGGAAGCATCGCGAACTGGAATGATGATGTGATCAAGGAATTCCGCGAGAACTCGGGCAAGGTCGGCGGTGCTTACGCAGGTGGGGATCTCATACTGCTCACCACCACGGGAGCCAAGAGCGGCAAGCGACACACGACTCCCTTGGGACCTCTGTACCGGGGCGACACGATGTTCGTCAGCTCGTTCATCGAGGACAAGTACCCGGCCTGGTGGTACAACATCAAAGCGAATCCTGAGGTCACCATCGAACTTAAGGACACCACCTACCAGGCGACCGGCAGGGCCCTCGAAGGCGCGGACTACGACGAGTTCGCGAGCTGGGTGCTGGCCAACAACCCGTTGCTGGCGGACTTTCAATCCAAGATCGACCGGCTCATGCCTCTGGTCGTGCTGACTCCCGAGGTGAGGTCCGAGGGCTCCTGAGAATCTCTGGCGGCGCTGCCTCCGGTTGTTGTGATTGCCCAGGTGACTACCCTCGAAGCATGGCTGCTATCCCGGATTCACCAGTAGACGCGAACACGGCGGCATTCGGCTTCGAGAGCACCTTCGTCGACGAATTGGGTGACCTCAGTGTGTCGTGGCAGGGCGCCGAGGTACCCGATCCGACGCTCCTCGTCCTCAACGACCAGCTCGCAACGCAGTTGCGGCTGGATGCAGGCGCACTGCGCAAAGACGAGGGGATCGCAGTGCTGTCCGGGGCCGCGACCCCGCCCGACGCGACACCGGTCGCGATGGCGTATGCGGGTCACCAGTTCGGCGGATACGCCCCGCTCCTCGGAGACGGGAGGGCGCTGCTGCTCGGCGAACTCGTGGACCGCGACGGCCGGCGGGTGGATCTGCATCTCAAAGGGTCGGGACCGACGCCCTTCTCCCGCGGCGGCGACGGGTTCGCGGTGGTAGGCCCGATGCTGCGCGAATATCTGGTCAGCGAGGCCATGTATGCCTTGGGTATCCCCACCACGCGTGCCCTGTCGGTGGTGGCGACGGGCCGCCCCGTCCACCGAAACGGTGCCGAGCCCGGTGCCGTGCTCGCCCGGGTCGCGGCCAGTCATCTGCGGGTGGGCATGTTCGAACTCGCGGTTCGGCAGGGCGAGATTCTGCAGACCCTTGCCGACTACGCGATCGCACGGCACTACCCGAACCTGATCGAACTGCCCGCGGAAGGAGAGGGGAATCGCTACCTGGCATTCCTCGAGGCAGTCGTCGACGCTCAGGCATCGCTGGTGGCACGATGGATGCACATCGGCTTCGTGCACGGCGTGATGAACACCGACAACACGACGATTTCGGGGGAGACGATCGACTACGGCCCGTGTGCCTTCCTCGATGCCTACGACCCATCTGCTGTGTTCAGCTCGATCGATCAGGGTGGCCGCTACGCGTTCGGCAACCAGCCCATCGTCCTGAAGTGGAATCTGGCGCGATTCGCCGAGACCCTGCTGACGCTTGTCGCCTCAACGCCGGACGATGCGATCACGGCAGCGACTGCGGTACTCGGGAGATTCGACGAACGCTACGAACATCACTTCGGGAACGGGATGGTCACCAAGCTCGGTCTGGCCGGGCATGTCACCGACCGGACGCTGATCGACGACCTGCTGACGGTGATGGCCGAGCACGGTATGGACTGGACCGGCACCTTCCGTGCTCTCGCAGATGAACTCCGCGGTAACTCGGCGCCCCTGGACGATCTTGTGTCACGCGAGCATATCGGCTCATGGCTGGATCGGTGGCACGTTGCACTCGGAACCCGCGACTATGCCGAGGCGGCGGACGCGATGGATCGCGTCAACCCGCTCTACATTCCACGCAACCACCAGGTGGATGCTGCACTGCGCGCGGCGACCGCCGGCGATCTCGCTCCGTTCGAGACACTGTTGGATGTGGTGACGCATCCCTTCGAACGCCGCGACGAGTGGGCGGTGTACACAACTCCGGCATCCAGTGAGTTCACCGAGAACTTCCGGACGTTCTGCGGCACCTGATCGATCCGATGTGCCGCCAGAAGCAGCAGTCAGGCGACGGCGACAGCCGGATGGAGGAACGCGTCGTCGTAGTCGCGTCGTGCGAGGGCCGTCTTCGCGGCCCGAAGCTTGCGTTGACGCTCCGTGAGGGTGGGATCATCGGTGCCGAAGAATCCTGTGTCGAACGAATTGCGGCCGAGTGGGAATCGGCCGTGGCGCAGCCCCTCGGTCAGGATTCGGCAGTACTCCTCGACGCGCGCTGCTTCCTCGGCGTCGTACGGTGCGTATGAGGCGCCGAAATCGGTGGTAACGCCGCCGAGGTACTCCTTCGCGGCATCGTCGAGGTCCCAGAACAGGCGCAGCGCCAGTGCCCGATCGCACCGCGGGTGACGGATGACGGCGAGCGGTATCTCGAAGCCCTCATCCCAGTTGTAGTTGCTCATGAGCTCCCACAGTCGGAACTCGTCGGTGAGCGACGCGACCCGATCGGCGAGGCTTCCGTGGTCGTCGGAGTCGTGGTTCAGAACCAGTTCGACGGAGGGGTGCATGCACTGTCCTTCGGGCGGTCTCCGGAGCGCATCGGGCGGAGAGTGGTCGAGTCGATTCGCGAGACTACCGAACCGAGAAAGCGGACGCCCTGCGGGCGACAATGCTCAACCGTACGGAGACCCTACGGGTCGCTGAGCTTGCCTTCGGCCCCTTCCCCACAGCTGCCCGGTCGCCATACCCCGATAGACCATCTCGGCCAACGCTTCTGGCCCCACGTCGGAGGTGACGTGCGGCTTACGCTGGACCCGGTCGTTCGTGTCGACCCTCACGAGCGGGTGCTCCACCGCCAGCTGTGGAGACGAAGGTACTGGCGCCCAGTCGGTTTCACGCACGGGGAATGGCACCCCTGCGCGCAGCGTCGAAGCGCTGACGTCGGACTCTGGGAGGCGAGCGACGAATGCCCGACGTGCCGCGGCTACCGGACCGGCCCGCGCACACGTCGCAGCACAAACACCTCGGGGCCCCTCGACGGGTAGGTCGAGAGGCTCAAGAAGTCAGGACGTCAGCGAAGACCCCGGCGGGGTGAGAAGAAGAAGGTCGGTATCGAAGACCGAACCATGAGAAGCGCCCCCTGGGGGCGTGTGGATAGACTCCACCCTACGGTGCATGACAGGACCTCTTCTGTCGTGTGCCCAGACCCCGGTCGGTGTTGGTAGCACCCTCCGGGGTCGACCTGTTGTCAGGTTGGTTCGGGCATCGTCCCATGCGGTGGGGGAGACGTCAACTCGAATGCATGTTCGTGTCGTGATCGTCGGGCGCAGGGTGGATTGCTGCCTCGGTGCGGACGGCGAAACACTCATACCACCAACATCATCTGCAACCCACTCGCCCCGCAGAGTGCAGCACTCTCGTGCCTGACGGAACTGTGTTGGGCTTAGCGCACTGACCGAATCTGTTACCGCCAACTGAGCGCCGGCACGGCGGTATCGGTATGCAGCAGCAGGCAACCGAGGTTGGGTGGGCGAGTGTCAGTCCTGCACGAGCCGAGTGCGGGCGGTCGTGCTGTTTCTCCAATACTCCTCGCGAATGTGACGCTTGTAGAGCTTGCCGTTCGGATCGCGGGGCAACTCGTGCACGAAGTCGATGCTGCGTGGGCATTTGTAGGAGGCGAGCTCGCGGTGACAGTACGACAGGAGCTCGTCTGCAAGGGCGTCGCTGGCGGCATCGGGCTCGACCAATTGCACAACAGCCTTCACCGCTTCGCCCATCTCGTCGTCGGGAATGCCGATGACGGCCACATCGAGCACCGCGGGGTGCCCGATCAGAATGTTCTCGGTCTCCTGCGGGTAGATGTTCACCCCGCCTGAGATGATCATCAGAGCTTGTCGGTCGGTGAGGTAGAGATAGCCTTCGTCGTCGACATATCCCATGTCGCCGAGGGTGCGCCATCCGTTCGGGTGGGTCACTCCCGCGGTTTTGTCGGGGTCGTTGTGGTATTCGAAGGGGCGTCCGCCGTCGAAGTACACGACACCGACCTCGCCGACCGGAAGTTCCTCGCCGTCCTCACCGACGATATGGCACGTTTGCATCGGCCTGCCGACCGATCCCGGGTGTGCGAGCCACTCCTGCGACGAGATCTGGGTGGCTCCGACATCTTCGGTTCCGGAATAGTATTCGTGAATGATCGGCCCCATCCACTCGATCATCCGGTATTTCACCGACACCGGGCACGGTGCAGCGCCGTGTGTGACTTCCTGAAGTGACGACAGGTCGTATGCCGTGCGGTCCTCGTCGGACAGCTTGAGCATCCGCACGAACATCGTCGGCACGAACTGTGCGTAGGTGACGCGGTGGCGCTCGATGAGCTCGAGGCACCGGACCGGATCGAACCGTTCCATCACGACGACCGTGGCACCGAGTCGTTGCGCAGACATGCAGAAGACCAGGGGAGAGCCGTGGTACAGCGGGGCGGGCGACAGGTACACGCTGCCGGCGGTGATTCCTCGCGCGGCGATGCCCTGGGCGACCTGCGAGGTCGGTGAGGCAGGGTCGCCGAAGGGTGTGGCCGGAAGTGGTTTGCGAACACCTTTGGGACGCCCGGTGGTACCCGACGAGTACAGCATTTCGCGGCCTTCGATGCTGTCGTCGAGCGACAGCGGATCGTTGCTGTCGAGGATCGACGCGTAATCGTCGAAACCGGGCAGTGCGCCGTCGGTACACACGCGGACGCCGATGCTCGCCAGATCGATACCTTCGATGACGTCGGACATCGATACGGTCGTGATCAGGGCGGCCGAGCCGGAATCGTCGAGGATGTACTGGACCTCGGCCGATCGCAGGTGTCGATTGATCGCCGTGTAATACAACCCGGAACGCTGAGCAGCCCAAGCGACTTCGAGGAAGGCGTGCGAGTTCTCCATGAGGATGGCGATGTGGTCGCCGGTGGTGAGTCCCTGAGCGCGTAGATACGTGGCGAACCGCGCCGACCGATCGTCGAGTTCGCGATAGGTGACCACATCTCCTCTGCCCATGATGATGGCGGGCGCGTCCGGGGTGCGCAGGGCGTGGGCGGTAGGAGTCAGTGCGATCTCCGTCGGTTCGGCCGCGGCTGCTGTCATCAGTGCCTCCCAGGTTCGACATACGCATGAGAATGTGATTCTTATGTGTGAGAGTATCGTTTCGAACCGGTCCGGGCCAGCCCGGTTTCAGCCCTGAGCCGAACCGGCGCTCGTGCAGTCGCTCCAGTGAAGGAGTCCAGATGTCGAACCTCATCCGTCGCAGACCGGCGATCCGCCGCACGATGCTGATGCCGGTGCTCGTCGCGGTGATTGCCCTGGTGGTGGGAGCTTGTGGAGGCGGGGGAGCAGCGGGCAACGCCGACACCGATGCGGATGCCGGCGACCCGATCCTGGGTGGGACGGTCAGTGTCGTGCAGGGCGGTGAGCCCCGTTCGCTCGATCCGGCCACTCTCGTCAACGCGTGGGTATCGAACAGTCTCATCGGCAATACCCTTTACGGAACGCTACTGGTCAACGATCCCGAGACACTCGAAATCACCCCGGTGCTCGCCGAGTCGTTCGACACCGCCGACGGTGGCGCAACCTTCGAACTGGCACTGCGCGACGGCCTACGCTTCACCGACGGAACCGCCTACGATGCCGAAGCCGTCCGCTACAACTGGGAGCGGATGCGCGACGAAGCTTCCGGGTCACCATCTTTGATCCAGGCCTCGCAGATCGCCGCCCTCGAGGTGACCGACCCCCTGACGCTGCGGGTGACCTTGCAGTCACCCAACCCGCACTACGCCCAGTCCGTGGTGTGGAGCGGTCTGAACTGGATTGCCTCCCCGGCGGCGCTCGAGGCCGGACGGCAGGCGTTCGACGACCGCCCCGTCGGGGCCGGCCCGTTCACCATGGCCGAGTGGCGGCGACAGGACCGGATCATGCTGGAGCGCAACGTCGAATACGAGCCTGCACCCTACCTGGACGGCATCGAACTGGTCCACAACGGCGACACGAACCAACGCATCAACGCCGTGGTCTCCGGCCAAGCCGGTCTTGCTGTCGAGGGGAGCTGGGCGTCGCTCGGACGCGCCGAGGACGCAGGCCTTCGCACCCTCGTCGAACCCACGGGTGGCGGGCAGTTTCTGGCGCTGAACACGCGTCGTGCGCCGTTCGACGACGAACGCGCTCGACGGGCACTCGCGCTCGCCATCGATATCGACTCGCTGAACGAGGTGGTCTTCGCGGGCCGCGCCGATCTTCCGCGGACCTTGTTCGACGAGACTTCGCCGTTCTATGCAGACATTCCGATCCCTGCACACGATCCGGACGCAGCACAGAAGTTGTTCGACGAACTCGCCGCAGAGGGCAAGCCCGTGTCGTTCACCTTCCTGGCCTACACCTCGGTCGAGAACAAGGCCATCGCCGAGGCGGTCCAAGCGCAGCTCAGCGCGTTCGACGGCGTCGACGTCCGGGTGGAGGTCCTGGATTTCACCTCCGCTCTGCCACGGCTCAACACCTACGATTTCGATGTGGCGATCACGTCGGCGACGATCCTCGACCCCGACACCGCGCTATGGGCAAACTTCCACGGCGACTCTCCCGGAAACTTCACGGGTATCGATGACCCCGAGCTCAACGCTGCCATCGACGAAGGCCGGACAGCCGACCAGCTCGCCGACCGCGGTGCGGCCTACGCGACCGCGCAGCAGCGGATCGTCGATCTGAATCCCGCAGTCTGGTATATCCGCACCGCGCCTGCCGCCGTGGTCGGTGAGGGAGTGCACGGTGTGCAGATGTACGGGATGGGCTCGATCCGACCGGAGTTGTTGTGGACAACGGGATAGTTCGCGGTGTCACCGGGGCGGATTACGGAGCGCTTGATCCTGGCCAGTCATCGCTGCTCAACCGACGGCGCGGAGTCCCGTGAGCACACGAGCATCTCGTTGCCGCCGATCTGGAATTCGTAGTCGACGCTGCGGATCTCGGTGGTGATGCCATCGTCGGCGAGCCGGCCTCTCAAGACCTCGAGATTCGGGTATCTGCTCGATCCCATGCCGACGAGCGGGAAGATCCGTACCTCGGTCGCGGCGACGCGCATGAGCTCGCGCACGGCGCGGTGGTGGAACGACAGGTCGAGCCGGTCTTCGTAGCTGAACAGAAAATGGGAGCTGAGCACAAGATCGAAACGTTCGTCGGTGAACGACAGTCGAGGTAGCGCACCGGCGACGTAACGCTCAGGGTGCGCGCGGTGATGGTCTGCGAACCGATTTCCGGAGGCACTACGGGAGGACGAGTGATGCTCCGGATCGGTGAAGAAAGTCCACATGTACTCGTCCGAATGGGTGCGGCAGTAGTGGTTGCCACGTTCGGTGTCGCGCTGCCCGAGAGCAGTGAGCTCATCCGCTGTGTACTGCCCATACACAGGATCACATGCGGTGACGTCTCCACCGGCAGCGCACACCTCGGCGGTGAAACTGGCGGTGCCACCGGGACAATCGAGGATTCGACGACGCAGGTCGGCCGGGGAGAGAGCGAACATCGCGCTGTACTCCGTCATCGACCGGGAGGTCACCAAGATGTCGCCGATGACGTTCGGTGAGGCAGTGCTGGAGGTGGTTGATCGAGGGTCGCAAGGCATAGAAGGCACTCCATAGGATTGGGAGCCTGCCTGCGTGGACATCCGGCGTGGTGAACAGGGCCGAGCCGCCAGCGCAGGCGACTCGGGACACGCGTAAGCGTCACGGCCGCAGTAGCGGCCGCCACCAGTTACGTGCAGCGGACAACACCCCGACACAGTAGCGGACCCATCGGCCCGTGAATGCGGGTACCGTCGGCCTGTTCGACGACTGTCGCCATCCGCCTACCTTTCTCTTTCCTGTGTCAGTGGACAGGGAAGTATGGCGCACTCGGCGCTGGGGTGGCACATGAATTTCTGAGGTATCAGTCGCGGGGGAGATCTTGGGTCGTCAGGTCCGGAGACGATGGCCGCACGGCGAGTCCTTGCGCGGTCGCCGCGTCGCGCACCGCGTCGATCACCAATTGCAGCGGTTGCCGATGCAGATCCGAGCCTCGGTACGCTATGGAAATCGTCCGCATCAGCGGTTCGGCGAGTGCGACGACCTCGATACCCGGAGGACGCAGCGTCAGACCCAGATCGGAGACGAGGGTGACGCCCAGGCCTGCCGCGACCATCGCGAGCGCGGTGGCCTGCTCGCCGACCTCATGGTTGATCCGAGGCTCGAATCCGAAACGTTGGCAGGCCAGACGCACTGCGCGCCCGAAATGCGACCGGGGTCCGGCAAGGATCCAGGGGTGCTCTGCGAGATCTGTCAGCGTCATGGTCCTGGCCGAGACTGTGCCCTGAGGTAACGCGGCGTGCAGTCGCTCCACCGCGATGACCACCCTGGTCAGTTCCGGATCCCACGGCATCGGATAGTCCGAGTAATCGATGACGAACGAGAAGTCGAGCGTGCCGTCCCGCACCGCGCCCGCGGTCTCCTCCGGTGCGAGTTCTTTCGTCCGCACCTCGATACCGGGGTAGTCGACGGCCAGCAACATGAGCGCATTCGGGAGCAGGCTCGACGCGACAGATGCCCAGACACCCCCCGTCAATCGAGCATTGACTCCGTCCTGCGTCCGCTCGAGGGCAGTGGTGGCGCGCTCCACCGACCGCATGATCTCCTCGGCATGCTCGGCAAGGATCAGTCCCGCTTCGGTGAGCTGCACCCGTCGGCCGCGTCGCTCGAAAAGCTTTGCCCCGACCTCGCGTTCGAGCAGAGTGAGCTGCTGTGACACGGCGGATGTGGTGTAATGCAAGGCCTGCGCCGCAGCTGTCACCGTGCCTCGGCGATGCAATTCCCGAAGCATCCGCAACCGTCGCAGAGACAGCTCCATGTCGTCAGGGTAGGCGCTGTGTAGTAACCGTGAACGTAATCCTTCAGGTTTCGTAACTGGACGCCGGATTATCAGCGAAGGCACCCTGACGTTATCGGCCGAACATCTGCGGTGCCGACAACCTTCTGAGGATGAGTGGGGTGACTCGGGTGACCACAACAATGGAACGCGGATTCGGGGCAGGCCCGGACGACCGAGAAGCTGGCAACCGTGAGCCACTGTTGCGCATGACCTGGACCGACCCTGTCACCGGAGCTCACGGATACCTCGTCGTGCACACTTCGGTCTCCGGCATGTCGACCGGGGGTACCCGCATGCGGGCGGGTTGCACGATGTCGGAGGTCGAGGATCTGGCCAGAGGTATGGCAGCGAAGACCGCCGTGTTCGACCTGCCGGTCGGCGGTGCGAAAGGTGGCATCGATTTCGACCCGAAGGATCCTCGTGCTGTCGGGGTTCTCGAACGGTTCTGCCAGGCGATGCGGCCGTGGCTCGATACCCACTGGGTGACCGCTGAGGATCTCGGGGTGCCCCAGCACCTCCTCGACGAAGTCTTCGGGAGGCTCGGCCTGCAACAGTCCTATCACGCGGCGATCGGGCGGTCGGCGGACCCGGAGCGGACGCTGCGCCGGGTTCACGACGCGTTGAACGCCCCGGTCCCCGGTGGTTTTCTGCTCGGCGATGTGGTCGGCGGTTACGGTGTCGCGCAGGCCTGCATCGGCACGATGCACGCCCAGGGCTGGGTTCCGTCCGAGACCACGGTGGCGATCCAGGGTGTCGGCACCATGGGCGGCGGCGCCGCCTGGTACCTGCATGAAGCCGGCGTACGCGTGATAGCTGTCGCTGATGCCCTCGGCACGTTGTACTGCGCTGATGGAGTGGACGTTCCGGCGTTGCTCGCTCTGCGAGACGGATACGGCGAAATCGACAGGTCCCGCGTTCCGCCGAGTGTGCAGCAATGGCCGGTCGGGGCCGTGATCGGTGTTGCGGCAGATATTTTCGTGCCTGCCGCGATCTCTTACGCGATCACCACCGACAACGTCGACCAGGTTGTGGCGAAGGTCGTGATCGAAGCGGCCAACGCCGCGACCACACCGGAAGCAGAGGCGGTCCTCACCGGCCGGGGTATTCCCGTCGTACCGGACTTCGTCGCCAATTCCGGTGCCGTTGCGTGGGCGTGGTGGGTGCTGCTCGGTCACGTCGGTGTGGACCCCGATGACTCGTTCCTGCGCTTGCGGACCGAAATGCTGGCCAAGGTCGCGATACTGCTCGAACGGTGGGTCCTGTACGGAGCGGCGCCGCGTCGGACCGCGTGGGAACTGGTTGCGGCGCACCACAGTGCGTCGGTGCCTGCTGATCCCCTCGCGGTGCAGGTGCTCACCATCCCGTGAACGGTGCGTGTGCTTTCGGCTGGAAGGCTGTGCCGGTTGGGAGCAGGTTACCGATCAGGACGGTTGCCGGTATCGCGCGGCTCGGGTAGAGCAGCAGCCGAGCTGAAGCTGGGCATCATCGTGGAGTGGACATCGAGTCCTGGCAGATGCTCGGGGTTCCGCACCGAACCAGATGGTGACGGCGAAGGCGCTGCAGCAAGAGGACATTCGGGCGGCACCGCTGGTCCATGGGCGTGGGTCGTGGATCCGCGCTCGAGGGTATCTCGTCGGCCCCGTGTCCTGGCACGTACCGCTGCCAGGGCACACGGGCGCCCTGGTGACGGTGGCTGTCTTCGTGTTCTGTTGCCGAACTACGCGACCAGATCCGGCCGGTTCCCCGGAATCGGCGTGCGGAACAGATCCACACTCGCCGGCGGAAGGGCATTCCCCCCGGAGTGTGGACATCCTGAACACTGGGCCATGAAGGGCCCAGAAGGAGTGATGTCACGATGGTGA
>NZ_JAASAF010000011.1 GCF_012726195.1 Rhodococcus sp. HNM0563 | reverse complement strand
CGGTCATCGTCTCGGACATCCCGCCGAAACTCGAGGCCCCGCAACAAGAAGTGGTGAACCTAACAAAGTACTACTAGGGCGTGTCTCCCAATGATTTAGGGTGTTGTGCTGCATCATCTTTGCTGTGACGGATGTGGTGAACGATCGGTTCCAGGTGTTGACGGACAAGCAGTGGGAGCTGCTCGAACTGGGTAAGTCCCGGGGAGTGGTGGGAATCGGCTGAGGGCATCCAGGCAGGTCCACGGCGTGTCGATCCCTCACCGAGGGTGGACCATCGCGTAGTGATCAACGAGTTACCTCTCACAGTGACTCACAGAAAGCAGCTACGCGATGACCCACGATCATTCTGCACTGCTCGCCCAGCTCGACGCGCTCAAGGGCGCCGACAGCGCCAGCGTGTTCGCCGAACTGATCCGCACCGGCCTGCAGGCCCTGATCGAAGCCGAAGCCACCGACAAACTCGGCGCCGGCCGCTACGAACGCACCGAGCAGCGCACCACCCATCGCAACGGGCATCGCACGAAGACGGTGTCGACCACCAGCGGTGATGTCGAGGTGAAGATTCCCAAGCTGCGGTCCGGGTCATTCTTCCCCTCCTTGCTCGAACGGCGTCGGCGGATCGACAAGGCGCTGTATGCGGTGGTGATGGAAGCGTATGTGCACGGCGTCTCCACCCGCAGCGTCGATGACCTGGTCGGTGCGTTGGGGGTCGAATCCGGGATCTCGAAGTCGGAGGTCTCACGGATCTGCGCCGGCCTCGATACCGAGATCGCCCGGTTCCGGGAGCGGACGCTGACGCACACGAGCTTTCCGTACGTGTTCCTCGACGCCACCTTCTGCAAGGTCCGCATCGGTGCGCACGTGGTCTCCCAAGCACTGGTGGTCGCGACCGGGGTGTCGATCGACGGGAGCCGCGAGGTGCTCGGCACCGCCGTCGGCGACAGCGAATCCTACGAGTTCTGGAGGGAGTTCCTCATCGGTTTGCGGGGCCGGGGGCTATCCGGGGTGCATCTGGTGATCTCCGATGCACACAGCGGGTTGAAAGCAGCTATCGCGCAGCAGTTCGCGGGTTCGGCGTGGCAGCGGTGCCGGGTGCATTTCATGCGCAACATCCGGGCTACGGTCGGGGCGAAGCATGTGCCGCCGGTGATGGCGGCGGTCAAGACGATCTTCGCGCATACCGACCCCGTCGAGGTCGCTGCGCAGTGGGATCAGGTCACCGACACGTTCGCCGGGTCGTTTCCGAAGGTCGCGGCGTTGATGGAGTCGGCGAAGTATGATGTGTTGGCGTTCACCGCGTTTCCGAAGGCGCATTGGCAGAAGGTGTGGTCGAATAATCCGATATCGGTTAACCGGCCCTCCCACGACACGATCACGGTTGCAGCGTGAGGTCCTGAGCCGACGACCGGTTGAGGCGCATGCTGGCGGTGTCGGCTCCGATCGAAAGGCGGCGGACAATGACCGTTCGGGTGCGCATCAGCAGCAACGGGCATGTGATCGACGGCCAATGGGAAGGATGCGCAGCAGCAAACGCGTTCCTGACGCATCTGGCCGGACGCGGATTCAGTTCGGCAACGGTGCGGGCATATGCGTTCGACGTGCTCAATCTGGCCCGATTCCTGCTCGATCGCGACCTCACGGTGGCTGCGGTGACGCCGGTGACGGTGTTCGAGTGGGTCGACTGGCAGAACGTGCACCGCAAACCCCGCCCAGGCATGGCGACACGAGGTGATCGGGGCACTGCGGCATCGACGATCAACCGACGAGTCGCGGCGATACGCGCATTGTTCGAATACCTGGTGATGACCGGGATACGCACCGAAAATCCGGTGCCCTCACCGCGGCGCGGACAGGGACTGCGACCACCAGCGCGAGGACTGCTCGGACACCTCGGGCCGGGCCGACCCCGAGCCGGAGGCAGGCTGGTACGCCAACCGCGGCTACTGCCCGAGTCCCTCGACGCCGACGCGATCGAGCAGTTTGCGGCGTCGCTGCGCACCCATCGGGATCGAGCGATGTTGTGGGCGATGCTGTTCGGCGGGCTGCGCAACGCCGAGGTGCGATCCCTGCGGTTGGCAGACGTCGATTCCGGCCAGCGACGACTCCGGGTGCTCGGCAAAGGCTGCAAGGAACGGGTGGTGCCGGTCGATGCGGTGTTCTTCACCGAACTGTCGGCCTATCTGCGCCTCGAACGGCCACCGGGGTTGGCGACCGAGGAGTGTTTCGTGGTGCTGCGCGGCCCCACCGCGGGGGCGCCGGTGACCGAGGCGGGACTGCGGTCGCTGTTCCGGCGGCACCGGGACCTCTCCGGTGCGACGAGGGTGCGTCCGCACCGATTGCGCCACACCTACGGCACCGAACTCGCTGCCGCCGGAATCGATCTGATGGTGCTGCGAGAATTGATGGGGCATGTGTCTCCGGACACCACTGCCGAATATGTGCATTTGTCGGTCGAGCAGCTCGCCGCCGAATACGGCGCGGCCCGCGCCAGTCTCGCCGGAACACGACAATGAGCACCGCGGTGGTTGCGACGGTCGTCCTGCCGGCCGGACCGGGTGCGGTGCTCACCGACTACCTCGAGCACGTCGCCAGCCTCGGGCTCAGCGACAGGTCGGTGCGCGCTCGCACCCTCATCGCGACCACCTTCCTCACCACGCATCCGGACTTGCGGGACTGGATGACCCGACCCGCTGCCGACCGGCTGGCCGAACTACGCCGCACCGGGGCCTGGCCACTGCTGTGTCACCTCATCGGACGCGGCAACCTGCGGCTCGACCTCGAACTCGCGGCCGTCAAGAACCTCACCGGACTCGGCCGGGCCGTCGAGGACCGCGACCCGGACGGGTTCGCCGCGGTCCGGGCCGCCGGCCTGGTTTTGGGGTGGACACCGCAATGGGTCGAGACCGTCCTCGGCGAGTGCCTGGCGGTGCTGCTCGCCTGGCACGGCGGTTCCGTCAGCGGTGTGAGCGCCGAGACCGTCGGCGAGTTCGACGCCGCATTGGCTGCCACACAGTCAATCCCGGATACATCGAAACGCGCCTACCGCAACCGTATCGCGGGACTGCGACAAATGCTGTTTCAGGCCCGCATCGTCGACACCCCACCACGGCGCCGACCGTGGGCCCGCACCTACGCCCAACGCTTCGCCGACGCCCCGATGGCCGATCCGATCCGCGAGGCCCTGTTGCGTTACGTCACCGTCCGGGCATCGGTGCTCCGCCCGAAATCGGCCGAATCGCTGATCAACGACCTGCTGCCGTTCGCGGACTACCTCACCACCAACCATCCCGAGGTCACCTCCCTCGAGGATCTCGACCGCAGTCACATCGAGGGCTTCCTCGTCTGGAATCGCACCCGCACCTGGCGTGGGCAACGCGCCGCTGCCGGGGCCGGGCGCATCATCTCCAAGGCCGTGATCCAATCGACGGTACTGAGCGTGCGCAACCTGCTCGAGGACATCACCGAATGGGGCTGGGAGCAGGCCCCACCGCGCCGTCTGGTCTTCGCCGCCGACGTCCCGAAACTCGACCAACCGCTTCCGCGGGCATTGCCGCCCGACATCGATGCTGCGGTGATGAATGCGGTTTCCCAGCTGGATGATTCGTTCGCTCGTATCGGGTTGACGGTGCTGCGCGGAGCCGGTCTGCGGGTCGGGGAGCTACTGGATCTCGAGCTCGGCAGCGTCATCGATTACGGCCCGGCCGGGACCTGGCTCAAGGTTCCGTTGGGCAAGCTCGCCACCGAACGCATGGTCCCGCTCTCGGCGACCACTATCGCCGCGTTGGACGAGTGGACCGGCGGGCGTGGTATCTGTCGGCCATTGCCGCATCCCCGCACCGGAGAGTTGACCGATTTCCTGTTCGTCGCACACGGCCGCCGTCTCAGCCAGACCCGGCTGCGCAACGGTCTGCTCGCTGCCGTCGAGGCTTGCGGACTGCGTGGGGCCGGGGGTGCGCCGTTGGTGGTGACCCCGCATCAGCTGCGGCATACTTGGGCCACCGAACTCGCCAACGCCGGGATGAGCCTGCAGGCGTTGATGGCGTTGCTCGGGCATGTCACTCCGCAGATGACTTTGCGTTACGCCACTTTGGCTTCACCGACGTTGCGGGATGCCTATGACCAGGCGATGGGCAAGATGCGGCGGCGGTTCACGCTCACTCCGGTCGGCAAACCGATCGTCCCCGACGCGGTGAGTTGGCTCGGCAGTGAGATGCTCAAAACGCGTGTTGCCCACGGTTACTGTTCCCGTCACGAGAGCGCGGGTGCGTGTCCCTATGCCAACATCTGCGAGACCTGCGACAACTTCGTCACCGGACCTGAGTTCCGCGGCGCGCTCGAGGCGCAACGCACCGACATCCAGGCTCTCGAGGTCGATGCTCGTGACCGTGGATGGCCCGATGAAGCTGCCCGGCATCATCGTGTCGCTGAGGCGTTGACCGACCACTTGCAGCGTCTCGATCGCTGATTCGATGTGAGATCAGGGTTGATCTCATCCCTGAGGGCCGGATAATTGAGCGGTTGAACAAGGAGATCAAGCGTCGAGCCGACGTGGTGGAGATCTTCCCGAACCCGGCGGCGTTTCTACGCCTGGCGACCGCGGTGGTCATCGAGCAGCACGACGAGTGGCAGGTCACCCGCCGGTATGTCTCGGATGTGAGCATGGATGAGCTCCGGGCAGTGATCGCGGCGAAGGAACACGCTACCGAGGCGGTGTTGTCGTTGACCGGGGTCAACGAAACAGCATAGTATTCAGCTTGACTCGTTGATCATCGCGCGTACCGCGAGCCGATCCGAAGTCCACCACTCCACGGGGCACTATCCCAAAGATTGCTGAAGTGCACCCAGCACCCGGTGGGAGTGTCCGACGATTCGATGACACCCCACCCTTCTTCACCGTGCCAGACGACGACAACACCCACGCTCGTCATCCTGGGACCGTAGCGCGCCTGACGACATGCACGCCGAGGACCGACGCGAACCGGATTGTCTCGTCGACCGATCGTGGAGACCGCAGAACATCCGCTAGCGGGTCCAGAAATCTTCCGCGCACCGGCCGGGCCGGAACCCGAAGAACTCCACCATCGCCACAGCTTCGGGAAAGTTGTCGGCCACAGCGTCCGGCACGTGTGCATCGCTACCGAAGGTGATGGCCCGGCCGCCTTCCTCGGTCCACCATTGCGGAATCCACGGCCACAATCTGCGAGTATTCATCTCCAAGGCGCGCCCGCTGTCGGCGAGGGAGCGCATCGCCGCTCGAAAGCCCTCCTCGAAGCGGCGGGGATCGAACGGTCCTTCGGTGACACTCGGCCACGCACGGACCGCGTAGTCGATGTGACAGCACACCTCGAACTCATCGGATCCGGCGACCATCCGGGGGAATCTCCTCGAGGTAGGCCCAGATCACGTCGTCGGCAGGTCACATCCGGAACAGGGTGTTGGGTTCGTAGCGGTCGTCACCGACCCCGAGAGTGTGAAGAGAACCGTTGACCCGATCGAAGGTGGACACATCGACCAGCATCGATGCCCGCCGCCGGAACAGATGGGGTTGGCCGAACTCGACTCCGGCGAGGATCGTCAGGTCAGGAAACCGATGACGGCATCGGTCGATGCTCTCGCGGTATCCGGCCACGTCCAGTGGCGGTGGTCGCAGATACCCGTCGGGGTCGAGCATGCCTTGTTGGTGGGACAAAAGGTCCTCGGGTGTGGTCCGCCACGCGTCGTCGAAGTCGAAATGTTCGGTGAAGACCACTGCCGGGAGCCCGATCGTGGCGGCGCGTTCACACATCGTCTCCATCCGGCCGGCGGCGAGCGAATTCGGGCCGCCGGTATCCCAGGACCATTCGCTGTGGACGTGACTGTCGGCAGGCAGGGGCATTGTTCGATGTTCGCACGGCCTGAACGCTTTCTCCGATCCTCCGGGAGTTTGGGTGTGCTGTTCGATGATGATCGATCCGGATGTCGCCATATGCGGTGCACTCCTACTAGGACACCATTCGCACGGTGAGGCGACTCGAACTGGTAGTCGCCAGCGGGAACCGGCTCATGTCGAGATGCTGATCGTCGAATGGGTGCCGGTTCCGGCGACAAGACCGTCACGAATCGGCGAACTCGCTCGCTTTTGAAGCCTGGCGATCAGGTGAAAGTCAGTGCACGCGGCAAGTTCGTGTTCACCGTCAAGGACATCGATAAGGGCACCGGCATGGCGATGATCGAGGTCAACGCCGACAGCCCCCTCACGTACCCGTGGCCAGCCCGTCTGACCGACCTCGTCCGCGTCGAGGACTAACCCCGGGTGTTTCCTCGACCGACGCGGTGCTCGAAGTAAGCGATTGGGGCGGTACAGGCCCGAGCGTTGGGAACTTCTCGTCGCTGGTGACAGTGGGGTGCATCACCAATCCGGCAGCCCGGCAGTGCATCCCCGTGGGCTCCGGCACAGCAAGTGCGCTGATCGGGGGGTACGTTCTCATCAGTTCGGTAGCGTCGCCGCCATGAGCATCGAAACGTGGATCGTGATCGGAGCACTCGCTGTTGGCATCGTCGGGCTCGGTCGGATGCTGTGGTCGAACTGGGGAAAGAACACTCCGGTCCCGCGCGGTAACGCGGTTCCTCACACCGTCAGCGGTGACGCCTCGAACCAGACTCCCGTTTCCTGATCGACGCATCGGCTTCACCCGTTTGGCGCTGATGCGACCATCCGCTACGGTGGCCGCTGCGATCACGAGTTCCCCGGCAGGTGAGTGATTCCCTGACGGGTCGAAGGTCGGTCCCCGGCGCCCCCGCCGGGGACCGTCGTCTTTGCGACCGGTGGGCTACTGCTTGCAGCGGATGACACAGTGACTACTCTCGGCGCGTGGACGAGACGACGCGAACTGTTGGGGATGCGGCTGATAGCCCGGCGGTGGGGGCGTGATGGCGTCTGCTGCTGAGGACCGGGATCGTCTCGAACGTGAGTTGTCGATGCTCGCTGGTGTACGGCGTTTTCTCGCCGATTCCGAGCCGGGCCTTCGCATCCCCACGACGACGGTCGACCGGGTTCTCGATGAGTATCTGGCCGTGTCCGAGCCCGACCGGGAGCACGCTGCCGATCCGACCGAGCGCCCGCCGTCGGAAGACGATCGTCCGGACGGATAGCCAACCGGCCCCGGAGCCAAGCGGTCGATAGTCGAGTGTTCAGTGCGCCAAGGCTGCGGATTGCCGTGTCGATGGTCTTCGTCGGGCGGTGCGTGGTCCGCGCGGCCGGGGAGTCGGTGAGATGCCGAGAAGTTCGAGGACAGCTTGCTCGTCGGCCGAGAGGTGACCGTCTCGCCACTTGCGGACCTTGCGGTAGAGCCACTCCCCTACGGGTTCACCGTCGTCGGAGAGGTAGGTGCTCGGAATCTCGCCGGTCCCGTGCTTTTCGCGGTAAGCGGCGATCTCGAGCAGCATCCGGCGATGCTTGCTGTCGAAACCCGCGGGGCGAGGGGCTTTCCAGTCGAATCCGATCGCGTCGAGTTCGGCCTCACGATCGGCAGGAAGGATGCCGAGGACACGGGCGATGCGGTGCCGGTCCTCCCAGCGTCCGAGATGAAATCCGTCTTCGGCCACGAGATGCGGCTCCGGGTCGGTGGTGTTCGCATGCTCTCGGTAGCGACGCACCGCCGGCGACAAGGCGACGGTGGGTTGGGGTGCTCGACGCGCGTAGGGAGCGGTGCGATCCGGCATTCGCATGAGCCCAGTATGCCCACCGCAGTGGGTGCTCACACCCATCGAGCTAGGGACAAGCGCACCGCCGAGGTTGTGCCGTGAGATGTGCTCGGGTAGTCAGCGGTGAACGAGTGTGCCTCGGATGCCGGTGTTCGTCGTCGGCCAGGACGACCTGTTCGATCCGGCCCGAGTTTCCCTTGTCTCTCCGAGTTCTTCCCCCAGCGTCAGATCTTCGACCGTGCTCTGTCCCCGGACGTGGCCTCGGAATGAGCGTCTGGGGAGGACTTTCGTGTTGCCTCAGGTTTCCCGTGTGCTGTCGTGTCCGTCCCCCGGAGTAGTGCGGCGCGGCGGGGTGGTGGGATAGATCCGGACCGCATAGGTGCGGGCGTCGGCGGCGGTGTAGCCGGCCAGGGCGACCGCGGGCGCGGCCTCGTCGGGGTCTTCGCCGAGCTCGACGAGCTTGTCGAGGGCGAACGCTTCGGCCGCAGCACGGTTCGGCTGGGTGCATTCGGCGAAGAATCCCCCGGTGGGGATGTGCTGGAAGTCCACCTCGTGCGGGACGGACACATCCGGGCCAGGGCGAGGCATGGTCGGGGCGATCCTGTTCTCCCGAAGGGTCAGTCGGTGTCGGCGGCCTGGAAGATCAGGTACTGCGCCGCGGTCGCCTCGTGCGCCCCGGCCACGGTCTTGGTGCGGATCTCGGCGACGTAGGTGTCGTAGAGCAACGCGCAGGTCGCGGCTTCGGAGTACGGGGTGATGACCTCGAAGCAGCGGGCGTCGGGCACCCCGGGCGGCCCGGCGGCGCCGACGACGGAGATGTCGTCGTTCTTGTTGCGCATCTGCGCGACGACCCGATCGAACAGGGCCTGCGCCCGGTCGGTGGCATCGGTGCGGTAGACGAACGTCGCGTCCCGGGCCATGTGGGTGGCGGCGGTGTCGGCGAACATGTCGAGCGTGTCCAACTGCGCGATCAGATGCGCCGCCCCCCGCGGACCGTAGACGGCGGGGACCTGCGCGCCGTCGGCGCCCTCGGGATAACGCAGCGTGCGGCGCAGCATGTCGTCGATGTCCACCGGCAGATCCGCCAGCTCATCGAGCGCGGTGGCAGGGAAGCGATCGAGCATCGGCCGCTGCAACTCCAGCGCATGTTCGAGCGCCTGATCGGCCCAGTTCGCCCGGTCGGTGGGGCTGTCGACGAAGGTGTAGATCAGGTAGTGCCCGTGCTGGGTCAGCGCGGCCACCGACCGGGAGTACTCGGTGGCGATGGTGTGGACCATGCTGTCGGGCATCGTCGCCAGCGCATACGGTGCGGCCGTCGGCCCGGACACTGCCGGGTCGAGCAGGTGCTCGTGCAACCGCGTCGCGGCCTCACCGGCCGCGGCGTCGTCCCGGAATCGCAGGGCGGCGTGCACCATTCGCGCCCGGTTGTCCTTGGTGAAGCGGGCGGTGGAGAAGCCGGCGAGCATGCCGGTGTCGGCGCCGATCTGCTCGATGCGCGAGTCGGTGTCGGCGAGCAGGTAGGCCAGGGGGACGGGTCCGAAGATCGGGCGGGTCAGGTCGAGGTATTCCTCGGTCAGCGCCGGGTCGACCTCGGCCGGCAGCACGACGAACTCCGCCATGCGCTGCGACTCGATGATGCTGCCGATCTCCGCGTCACCGGCGGTGGCCGGGTAGTCGCTGGGGCGGGTGGAGAACTCCCCGGGATCGGGTTCGCCCGGGGCGGCGGGAATCAGCGCGGCGGTGCGCTCGACAGTGGTGGTGTCCGCGGCCGCTTCGGCGGTGTCCCCGTTCGCGGTCGAGGTGCATCCGGTCACGGTGACGGCGGCGGCGAGCAGTGCAGCGCCGGTGCGGACGCGGGCGCGGTGACGGCTGGTCAATGTTCCCCCTGGTCGCTCGGGGGCATGACGGTGCCGGTCGGCCACCCTCCCCCGGTGCGTGGACGGCAGTGACCGTACCCACCCGGTGTCCGGCGCCCGGCACGGGGGTGCCCGGTATCGGAGGTTTCCCCGGTCTGCGCATCCACGCGGACAGCTCCACCGGAGCCGACCAGACGTGTGCCGAGTCCGTAGTGCGGCGCCGGCACGGCATGTGGAGTCGGGTGGGAACCTTTTCGGCGCGAGCGCACTCCTATCCGTGTCCACGCCCCAGACGTCGAGAGCGAGCACCCGTCATGACCAGCGAATCCTTTCCCGGCACCCTCTCCTCGCGGATCAGCGACCGTTCGACCGTCGAGTCCACGGCCAGTGATCGGACGCAGTCGTCCTACGGTGCGCAGTCCACCTACGAAGGTGACTCCGCGTACGGGTCGTCCTCGGCCGAGCAGTCGGGGTCGACGAGCTACGAGTCCTACGAACGCTACGAGCGGTACGACAGCTCCGGCTCGTCGAGCTCGGACGCCACCTACGGCTCGACCGGCAGCTCGGGCTCGGCCGGCTCCTACGGCTCGGCATCGTCGTCCTCGGACCGCGCGGATCGCGCTGCGACGGACAGTGTCCAGTCGACGACGTCCGTGTCGGCGCCGGACAGCGCCGGGGTGAGCGAGGCGGTGGTGCTCGACGAGGGCACCCTCGCCGACGGCACCTACATGGCCGATGTGGATCTCGACGGCGACAACGACGCCGACATGACCGTCGTCGATCTCGGTGGGGACGGCACGATCGACATGCTGCGTGCCGACACCGATGGGGACGGCGCGATCGACATCGCCCAGTTCGACAGCGACGGCGACGGACACCTCGACGCCACCACCGTCGACGTCGACCACGACGGGGTGTTCGACACCGCCGTGGTCGACGAGGACGGCGACGGGCACATCGACACCGTCATCGACCTGCACACCGGCGCCGTCGATTCCGACGGGGACGGCAACCCCGACGACTACATCGACGTCACCGGTGTCTCCGACGACTACGGTGCTGGTCTGTTCCTCTGACCCCTGTTTTCCGGGATCGGCCGACGCAGCATGGCGTCCGGCGATCGCCGCCGGGACAGGGGACGTGCCGCCTGCGCGGTGAGACAGCATGTATCTCTCGACCTGGGCAGCACTCGGGCGTCAGTCTTCGTGCCGGCGATCCACCCGATCCATCTGCCGGACGATGCTGACCTCGACCGGGTATGACCACGGCACGCGTGTCGTGCAGTCGTGGCGAGTGGGTCGGTGGGATGTGCTGTGCTGGTGGCCATGCCAGCACTCCGCAAGACCGAGGCTGAGACCCGCGCCGCTGTCGCGCAGATGGAACCGATCATGGCCATCGAAGGTCGGCAGATGAGCGATCGGGACAAGGACCTGCTCGTCGATCTGATCCGCGGGGTGATCACCGTCGGTGAAGTCGCGGTCATCATCGCCCGCGAGGCGGGCTACGAGCTCGACTGAGCCACCGCCACTGGCGCTCCCACACCTGCCTGTGTCGGTGCCGTTGTCTACCGTCGCGAAGCGCACAGCGTGCGCGTGCGGCTACAGGTGGGCGTAGCCACACCACCGCACCGGCACCGCCCGCGAACGAGCAACCCCGCCCTGTGAAGGAGAACCGAGCCATGCCGCGAAGTGTCATCGAAGACCGACTGCGCACCGCCGTGTTGAAGGCGATGCCACTGCCGGATATCGCCCTCGACGCCGTGGTGGCCGGCATTCCGCTATTGACCGGCGAGAACACGACGCGGGGCCGCCGGTCCATCGACCTCGTCTGGCGGCCGGAGAGCCCGAATCCGTGGGATGAGGACGGCCGAGGCTGGGTGTAGTCCCGTACCCACGTCCGCGCACCGTGACCGCGGTGCGGGGACGTGTCATCTGCACAGCTCACGGCATGTGTTCGGGGCCGCCGGGCGGGTCAGTCGGTGCTCTGGCTGTGCTGGCGGGCACGCCGGTAGGCGTAGGTGCAGGCAGCCAGCAGGATCGCCGAGCTCAGCAGGATCGGCAGTTTCGCCGTCCACGACGAAGCGGAAGCGAGCGCGGCCGCCCCGAGCATCAACGCCCCGCACGCTTGGACGGCGAGCGCGGCGAGCTTCGGTGCGGGTTCGGTGGCGGTGCGGGTCCACACGAACCCGGCCAGCAACACCAACGCCCCGAGCATCAGCACGACGGTCACGATCACAGGGCCTCCTGACAGATGAGGATCAACGGCGGGTGTGCCGGTCGTAATCGGCCCAGAGGACAGCGTTGTCCTGGTGCTACCGAACACGTGTGGCGCCATGGACCTGTCCGGTGGACGAGCTGCCGACACCGGTGAACACCCTGCCATCGAGGTCGATGGTGGACGGCGAGTGATGCGCCGCATCGACACCGGTCATCTCGGCACCCTACATCGACGTCACCGGCGTCTCCGACGACCACGGCGCAGGCCTGTTCCTCTGATCCCCCTCCACCCATTGACTCCCCCAGGCGCGGCAGGCTATAGGCTCCGCCGCGGCCACGGGGGTTGAGTCACAAGGGGGGTACGCGCCGCGATGGAGTGGGTTCTGGCGGTTGATTTCGGCACGTCCAACACGTCGGCGGCACACCGGATCGGCCCGGACCGGGTCGAATCACTGCCGCTGACCCACACCTCCAACCTCATGCCGTCCTCGGTGTACGTCGACCACACCGGGGCGATCACCACCGGCGACGTGGCCATCAACCAGGCCACCGTGGACCCGGCCGGCTTCGTCGCCTACCCCAAGACCCACGTCGCGGTCGGGTCTGTGATGGTCCGCGGCCAGGACGTCCCCGTCGCCCACACCATCGCCTCGGTCCTGCGCACCGTCTACAACCAGGCGTTGCCCCGGCACAACAACCATCCTCCGGCGGAGGTCGTGCTCACCCACCCCGAGGCCTGGTCCCAGGGCGAACTCGGCGTGCTGCGGCACGCCGCGTCCCTGGCCGGTCTCGGCGGCCGCGTCTCGCTGATCTCCGAACCCCGCGCCGCGGCGTTCTACTACTCACGGCAGCACGACGCGAAGATCGTCAAGGGTTCGACGATCGCGGTCTTCGACTTCGGCGGCGGCACCCTCGACATCGCCGTGCTCACCGCGACGAGCGAGTGGACCTTCGAGGTCATCCGGGCCGGCGGCGACAACACCCTCGGCGGCAAGAACCTCGACGCCACCGTCGCCCGCTGGGTCGACGAACGCCTGCGCGACGACGATCCGGATCTGGCGGCGTGGTTGCGCACCCCGGACGGGCTCGATGCCCGACGCACCCTCGACGATCAGATCCGCCGCGCCAAGGAACTGCTCTCCGAGCATCCCTCGGCGACGATCCGGGTCACCGGCAACGGCGCGGACCTGACCTTCACCCTCACCCGCGACGAGTTCGAGCAGCTCATCGAACCGCAGATCACCCGTGGCGTGCAGCTCGCCGCCCAGGTGCTGCGCGATGCCGGAGTGGACCGGTCGAGTCTGCAGGCGCTGTATCTGACCGGCGGCTCCTCCCGGATCCCGTACGTGCATCGGCGGCTGTCCGAACTCGGATCCATCGCCACCCTCGACGACCCGAAGACCGTCGTGGCCAAGGGCGCGGCCGGGTTCGTCGCCGGCGGACGCACCACCGAACCCGCCGCCGACCTCGACACCGAGGTGCTGCGACCGGACACTCCCCGCCCCGCAGCACCCCGACCCGGCGCTCCCCGATCGGACACCCGTGCAGCCCAGCACAATTCGCTACCGGCGACCGGGCTACTCCGCTTGCGCTCGTCCCGTCCCCGACTGTTCGCCGGGGCCGCCCTGGCCGCGGTCGCCGCCGGGGCGGCCGTGTTCATCGCGGTCGATCGCGACACCGGCCTTCCCGCCACGGCCGCGGCCGTCGCCGAGACCGCTGCGCCCGCCGACGGACAGCTGCCCGCGGCGACCGCCGAGTCGCACCATCTCAGCGCCACCACCGACGACGTGACATCCCTGCTGCCGACCACCCTGCTCACCTCGTCGTCCTCCTGCGACAAGAGCGGGTTCTCGAGCGAAGGCGCGCTGCAGCTGCAGTGCAACCTCAACGCCGACTCCACTCTCGGCAAGGCCATCGGGATGCAGCGCTACGAGTACGTCAGCGTCACCGCGTGGCGCGACGACCAGTACGCCCGATTGAACTTCATCCGGCTGCGCGACACCACCGACGGCACCACCACGACGGTCTCCGGTGACAGCAGGCGTCTGGTGAACTACGACGACTCGGTTAACACCTCTGTCCGCTACACCGTCATCGACCGCTCCACCGGTCTGAACGCCACCTTCCGGATGAACTCCGTCGAGACCGGCACGACGTTCCTGACCGAACTCGGTTGGACCAGCTGACCGTCACCCCCTGGGACAACCGGGTCAGCGAGGCCGACGAGCGTTGCCGTAGCGCTCGACGTGCTCACACGCTCCGTGCGGGCTCGTTGATCAGGCGAGCGCAGCGCACCACGATCTGCCAGAGCGCGTCGATGTCGACCTCCGCGAGGGGAAAACCCCGCATGGCGCCCTGGTGGTCCTGGCCGACGAAGCGGGCGAGTTCGGCGAAGCCCGGATGGGCTCGCACCGCGGTGTACTGGCGCCAGTTGCCGTAGGCCATCAGCTGGCCGGCCTTGTTGACCCACAACTGGATCGGGGCGAACCGTAACCCGTAGGGGTGCAGGAACACCCCGCCTTGCCTGAAGGTGCCGAACCACAGGTCCTCGTGGGAGCCCAGTCGCTCGTCGAGTCCGTCGAGCAGTGCGAACAACCGCTCGGCGATGGCCCGTTCGGGTGGGGAGGCGATCGCGTCCAGGAAGGACTCCTTGGTCCAGCTGTCCTTCTGGTGTGCCGCTTGGGACTTGGCGTGGGCGATCTCCCCGCCGTAGGTGGACGGGACCAGGATCTCGATACTGCCGTGCCGGGCGTAGGCCAGCTGCAGTGCGGTGACGCGGACGTCGTCGCGGGTGATGCGGTTGAGGTACTCGACCAGGCGACGCAGGTCGGCGTCGATCAGATCGACCGCCAGGCACAGGTGGATCCGGCCGTCCTCGAGGTTGCGGTCGAGCCGGTCGCGGGCAGCATCATCGAGCTCGGACAGATCCGGGCCGCCCTGGCGGGACCACTGCCGGTGGAAGGCCTCGGGGCCGGACTGCCAGATCGCGGCGGCGTAGTCGAGGACCTGACCGATGACCATGCGGCGGCGTTCGGAGTTCGATGCCAGCTTGCATTCGACTACGGTGATCTCCCCGGCCGGGTCGACGATGCACACATCGGCCGGGCCGGCGACAGTGGCCAGCTCCCGCAGCGCCAGAGCGCTTTCGGGGACCCCGGGAACGTGCTCGGGGGCGCCGGCGATGATGGCCTGCAGGTGGTCTTCGTTCGTGTACGCCGTCATCTCCGGCGACGACCAACTGCCGCCGGTGCTGGTATCGCGGATCAACAGCCGCCTGTCACCGACTCCTGCCATCCCCGCCTCCACCCTTCCGTCGATGCTCAGATGGACCGTATCCGATCACCTGGTGCGCCCCGGCTGCGTTCAGGTCCCGGTACGGATGTCGGTGGCAGGCCGTGGCCGGAGCTCGTCGGGTAGCAGCGACGCGTGCACGGTTCTGTGGACGCGTTCGAGACGGATCCCGGTGCGGGTCGGATGAAGATTGCGGCCGCTGCTGGTGAGGACGGTGTCGACGGCGGACAGCAGGCCGGAGCCCTCGGTGATGCCGTGGTAGTCGATGATCTGGGCATCGAGGCGGTAGTCGGGGCGGCGTAGTCCTGCACCGAGGGTGATCAGGGTGGTTTCCTTGGTGCGCAGGCGCGCAGCAAGGCCACGTTCGATGCTCGGCGTGAACACGGTGGCACCAGGGGTCCAGACGATCACGTCCATACCGTCGGCGAGGACGGACAGGACGGCGATCGGGTCGTTGCCGGCGTTTCCGATCACGGCGACGTGCGAGAGGTCAGCGCCTTGCTCATGGGCAGCGAGTAGCCCGAAGGTGGGCGTGTCGACGACGGCGACGTGGCCTCCGGCTGCGGTGACTGCGGCGACGATCGATACCGCTGGGCCGCGAGCGCCGGTCAGTTCAACGGTGCTTCCCCGAGGTAGCCCGGCGCGGGGAAAGGCGGGGCGAAGGTGTTCGGGTAGGGCAAGACCGGAACGGGTGGGAGCCGGTGCGGCGGTGGCGTCGGGGGGTTGGAGGCGTGCGGAGCGCTGCGGGTGCGCCGGTGGGAGTTGGACGGCTTCTCGGGTGCCGCGGGGGTTGACGGCGGCGATGCGGCGACGCAGGTCAGCGATCGTCGCGCCATGGTCCACCACCTCAGTCATTCGAACATACTATCGAATAGGCGATCGTTGTCGGGCGCAACCGTCAGCTCGGATCGGCGGGCGCTTCGTCAAGGCGCCCCAGGGTGGTTGCTCAGGATCGGCCGTTCGTCTGCTCGATAGCCTGCTCTCATGACGACCAGCCCCAAGCGGTGGTTCCTCACCTCACGCTGGTATCAAGTCGATGCGGCCGGAACCGCCGGCCTGTGTGGAGAGTCCCTTCCGGCTCATCGGTCACGCCCAGGCAATCACGTGATCAGCCCAGACCTCGAGAAGACCATGGTGGTGGCTGATGGCGAGAACGCCGAGGCCACTGCGGGTTTCCTCGGTGATGACCGTGGTCAGCGCCGCGGTGGTGGCCGGGTCGAGCATCGCGGTCATCTCGTCGCAGATCAGGTAGCGCGGCCGCTGGACGAGAGCGCGCGCAAGGCAGGCGCGTTGGAGTTGCCCGTCGGACACCTGGTGGGGACGGCGGGCGAGGAGATCGTCGGTCAGCCCGACTCGCTGCGCGGTGGCGTGGACGGTGTCGGCGCGACCGCGGCGGGCGCGGAGGGGTTCGGCGATGATCCGGCCGAGGGTCCACCGTGCGGTGACGGCATTGCGCGGTGACTGGAACAGCATCGCGACCGTGCCGGGCGCCGCGACGGACAGCGGCCTGTCGTCGAGGGTGATGTGGCCGTGTTGCGGGGTGTGCAGTCCGGCCAGGACGCGCGCGAGGGTGGTTTTGCCGCTGCCGGATGCTCCGGTCAGTCCTGTGATGCTGCCGGCGGGAATGGTCAGGCTGACGTCGGTGAGCGCAGGATCGCCCCCGTGATGAACGGCGGTGATGCGATGGGCCTGCAGACTCACGAGACGGCCCCAATCAGGCGACGCACGGACCGGTCACCATGTTGTGCGATGTAGGTGGGTCCGCCGGAGAATCCGGGTGCAGGGCGGCGTCGGTGGTAGACGCACTCGTTCGGCAGGTCGGTCAGGGTCGGGGGCATGCCGGGGATCGGGTGCAGTCCGCCGCTCGGGAGCGCGGCGAGCAGGTCGCGGGTGTAGGGGTGCCAGGGGTCCGCGAATACCTCTGCGGTGGGGCCGGTTTCGACGATCCTGGACGCGTACATGACCGCGACGTGGTCGGTGTGGGCGGGGAGTGTGTCGAGGTCGTGGCTGATGAGCAGGACCGCGGCCCCGGCGTCTGCGGCCGCTCGGAGGAGCCGCAGGGTGTGGTCGGTCAGCTCCGGGTCGAGGTTCGAGGTGGGTTCGTCGGCGACGATCACCTGCGGGTCGCCGGCGAGGGCGAACGCGATCGCGGCGCGTTGGGCCATGCCGCCGGACAGTTCGTGCGGGTACAGCCCTGCCATGGTGGGCTCGAGGCCGACCCGGGTCAGCAGCACCGCCGGGGTGTGTGGCGAGTCCAGGTGCCGGCACGTTTCCGCGAGCTGCTCGCCGACGGTGCGGACCGGGGTGAGGTAGGTGGCTGCCGATTGCGGGATCCACGCGATGCGGCGGCCGCGGATCTTCCGCCAGGCGCGCGGCCGGGCCGCCGCGAGGTGGACGTCGGAGTGTCCTGGGCGGTGGAAGGCGATACCGCCGTGGACGGTTGCCGCGGTCGGGAGGAGCCCGCAGATCGCGGCGCCGACGACGGATTTTCCGCAGCCGGATTCGCCGACCAGGGCGTGTACCTGCCCGGCACGGAGCGTGAGGTCGACGTCGCTGGCGGCGTGGACGGTCCCAGAGGCGGTGGGGATACGGACGGTCAGCCCGTCGAGGGTCAGCGCAGGGGTGGTCATCGGATAGCTCTTTCCGGCAGTGGCGGGGTGATGCGGTCGCGTAGCGCGGCACCGGCGGCCGCAACAGCGAGGGTGGTGACGACCAGTGCGGCCGCGGGGAACAGAAGGGTCCACCAGGCACCGGTCAGCACGGCGGCGCGGGCGTCCTGCAGCAGCGTCCCGAGCGACGCCTGGTCCGGGGGCAACCCGAGGCCGAGGAACGAGAGCGTGGACTCGTGCCAGATCGCGTGCGGGAGCAGCAGAATCACCGCGACGATCCCCTGCCCCGCGGCGGCCGGGACGAGATGGGTAATGGCGATCCGGGTGCGGGTCGCGCCGGACAGGCGCGCGGCCTCGAGGTAGGTGGCCGAGCGCGCGGCGCGGACCTCGGCGCGCGCGATGCGCGCTACCTGCGTCCAGTGGGTGAGCGCGATCGACGCGACGATCGCGACCAGATTGCCGGGATAGAGCGCGACGACAACGATCCCGAGGAGCAGGTGCGGCAGCGCGTTGATCCCGTCGACCAGCCGCATCACGATCCGGTCGACCCAGCCGCCGAGTGCGCCGGCGGCGACACCGACCGCCACCCCCAAGACTGCGGAGGCGACCGCGCAGACCGCGGCGATCACCAGGGACACCCGCAGCCCGGCGGCGGTGCGGACGAACAGGTCCCGGCCGGCAAGGTCGGTGCCGAACCAGTGCGAGCCGGAAGGCGGTTGGTAGGCGGCTGCGAAGTCGGTCAATCCTGGGTTTGTCCCGGTCAGCATCGGGACGGCCAGCGCGTACACCACGATCGCCGCCAGGACAGCGACCGCCCCGGCCACGCGGTGGGGGCGGTGCCGGAGGCTACGCATCGTCGGCCACCTGCGGGTCGAGGAGCGCGTGTGCGAGGTCGGCGAGCAGCGACCCGGCCAGCACCAGCCAGGTGGTGCCGATCGTCAGGGCGGCGAGCAGCGGGAAGTCCAGTTCGCGGGCGGCGGTGACGAGGCTGCCGGCGAGCCCGGGCCAGGAGAAGATCTCCTCGACGATCGCCGCTCCGACGAGCAGCTCGGGCAGCCGCAGCCCGATGACGGTGGTGAACGGCCCGAGCGCGACGGGCAGCAGATGACGGCCGACGACGACCGGTTCGGGCAGGCCGCGGGCGCGGGCGCCGAGGACGGCGTCGGATTCGGCAGCGCTGCGCACGGATTGGCGCAGTGAGTGCACCAGCCACGGCAGCAGCGACAGGGTCAGCACCGCCGCCGGCAGGACCAGATGCCGGGTGATCTGCGCGGCGGTGGGGTCGGCGCCGGGGTCGGTCAGCCCTGCCACCGGCACCCACCGCAGGGAGACCGCGAAGATGGTCACCGCGCCGAGGGACAGCACGAACGGGGGCACGGCCTGCACTACGGTTGCAGTTGCTGCGATGGCGCGGTCGAGTCGGCCCCGGGGGTGCAGGCCCGCCCACATCCCGGCGGCCAGCGTGAGCACGATGGCGGCCGCGAGTGCGGTGCCGGACAGCAGCAGTGTCCAGGGTCCGCGCTCGGCCAGCACGGTGGTGACCGGTTGGGCGTAGCTGCGCGAGGACCCGAGGTCGCCGGTGACGGCGTGGCCGATCCAGCTCGCCCACTGCTGCCACCACGAGGCGTCGAGGCCGAGTTCGGTTGCCACACGCTGTTTGTCGGCTGTCGACATCGTCAGGTAGCGGTCACCGAGATAGCCGGCGAGCGGATCGAACGGCGAGCCTGCTGCCAGGGCGAACAGCGCGAGCGAGACCGCTGCGGTCAGCGGGATCGCGAACAGTGCCCGCCGGATGCTCATCCGGGCGATTCCCCGGCCCCGGCGGCGACGGGTGCGAGATGTCGTGGTCTGCGCGGTGGCCGTGGCCGGTCGGGTGACGGTGGTGGTCATGGCCGCGTCCATTCGCGCAGGTTCCACCACGGCCCCCACGAGGCACCGTGACTGTGTGGCTCCAGAATCGGGGTACTACCTGTGTACTCGGTGTCCCTGGAGACATAGGTGTGGTCGAGGAACACGAGCATCACATAGCCGGGATCGGCGACATACGCCGACTGCACGCTGCGGTACTGCGCGGCGCGCTCATCGGGGTCGGTGGTGCGCCGCGCCGTATCGAGAGCGGAGTCCACGACCGGGTTCACATAGCCCGAGGCGTTGTCGTAGGGCGAGCCGACACCGGGCTGGGCGTAGCTCGAGTGCAGCGTGCTGTAGATCTGCGGATCCGGGTCGTAGGGCAGGTCACCGCCCCCGAGCAGACCCGCATCGACCGGCAGCCGATCGGGCAGGCTCACGCGGTCGACGGGCTGCACCTTCACCCGCACCCCGATGTGGTCGGCGTCGGTGGCAAACGCCTGCGCCAGGTCGCGGCGCAGGGTGTCCTCGGGGAAGTACATGACCGTGAACTCCGCCCGGACTCCTGCCTTCTCACGCAACCCGTCGGCGGATCGGATCCAGCCGGCGGCGTCGAGGATCTGCTCGGCGGCCGCCGGATCGAAATCGAATGCTGCGGTCGGCTCGTACGCCGCGCCGTACACCTCGGGCAGCGGCGTCGACGCGGGACGCCCGTAACCGGCCAGCACGTGGTCGACGATCGCCTGCCGGTCCACCGCCCGGTTCAGCGCGGCGCGGATCGCCGGGTCCGCGGTGACCGGATTGCCGGCGGGCAGGCTCACCGCGCGCCAGTCGGCGGAGGTGTTCGACGCCACCTCGAACCCCGGCCGCTCGGTGAAGGTCGCGGCCAGCCGGGGAGGCAGGTTCGCGCCGTCGACCTCCCCCGCGACCAGCCGTTGGGCGCGCGCATTGTCGTCCGGGACGTGCACCACCGTCAGATGCTCGACCTGCGGTGCACCGTCCCAGTAGTCCGCGTTCGCCTCGAACACCGCCTGATCCGGACGCAGCGAAACCAACGTGTAGGGGCCGGTGCCCACCGGATCGGTGTTCAACGGCGACTCCACCGCCGGGCCGCCGGACAGTCGCTCGGCCGGCACGATCCCGATCAGCAGCTTCGTCGGCAGCGCCGCGTACGGATACCTCAGATCGAAACGCACCGCATGCGGCCCGGTCGCGGTGACGGACTCGATCATGTTCAGCGAGGTTGCCAGCGGGGATGCGGAGGCCGGGTCGAGGATCGCGCGGTAGGTCGCGGCGATGTCCTCGGCATCCAAGGTGGTGCCATCGGTGAACCTCACGCCGTCTCGGATCGTCACTTCCCAGTGCAGCCCGTCGTCGCTGACGGTCGGCATCTCCGCGGCGAGTGCCGGCTCGAAGGTCGGCATCCCGTCGCCGCCCACCAGCCGCAGCAGGCCGTCATAGAGCTTCGACTCCCCCGCCTCACCGTGACCGGCGATCGGGTTGTAGCCACCGAGGTCGAAACCCTCGGCAAGAACCAGGCCATCGGCTGGTACGGGGGGCGCTGCGGGGACGGTCGCGCAAGCCGTCGCGGCGGCGACCGTGGCGAGGACAGCGACTGCCATCGCGGTTCGGGATCGTGTGCGCACTCAGGGGCCTTCCGGTCACGGTGCCCCAAGTACGGCGACACCTGCATGGTCGTGCAGGTGTCGAAGTTAGATTTCGCCTTCTCCATCTCCGCTGACCAGCGGAAGGCCGCTCGACGCCCATGGCGCCAAGCGGCGCGCGATCGGTGGGTCGAACCGAGGTGCCAAGGGCGTTGTTCGGCAGGCGTGCCCGCGGTACGCGATGCACGAGCGCCGGTCAGCGACCCGCTCCGCTGTAATGCCCGGGCTTTGCCCGGCGATGGCTAGGTGCACGGACCAGCAGGTATTCGAGTCGGGGCCTTCGTGGCTTCGTTGTGAAAGCGAAGGTTATGAAGGCGATTGCGGCAGTTGGGCTGATGTCTATGGTCCTGTTGGTGACCGGCTGTTCCAAGGACGGCGATACGAACGCCGCGGCGCCAGCCACGACCACGGCCACGGCCACGGCCACGACGGTTTCGACACCGCCACCGACAACAACATCGGCCACACTCTCGGCGACGCCCTCGACCGAGCCGGAACCTGTGCCCGTCGCCCCGAGCACCACGGCCTCAGCCGAGACCGTCGCAGAACCCTACGTCGTCGAATGCCTGGACGGCACCCCAGGAAAAGCGATGTGGAGCGACGGCACAAAGGCGTTCTCCCAGTGGTGCTACGACCAGCGCGGCGGCGACGAGTACTTCCGGCAGGAACGTGAGGCCAACACCTTCGAGTGCGACGGCACCGTCTGCCGCAACCCCTACACCGGAGGCTCATACCCCGATCCCCAAGCCCAATCTCAGCAGTCGACGGCGGACAAGCTAATCGCGTGGTGCGGAACAGACAAGAACTTCTACAACCGCGGCACGACGTACTACACCGACGGCACCTCGTCCTCATGGACACAGTACTGCGCAGACCAGTTCGACTCGGTCAACAACCCGCCGCTGCCGCCAGGCACGAACGGCGGTGGCGGTGCCGTCGCAGGACCGTGCCCGGCAGCCGACCAAGGCGTCATCACGTACACCCCCGACGGCCGCAAGCAGCAATGCTCCAACGGCCACTGGGTCTACATCGCTTGACATGCACGCGGGCTCGCGCAGGTCAGGGATTGCCCGAATGGTCGAACAACCACCGTTCGAACAGATCCGGGCGCAAATTGCCTGCCTCCTGCGCCCACCGGGCGAGCAGGGAGCAATACCGCTGATACGTCTCGGCCGGCCAACCAGTTTCGGGATGCAATGAGGTCCACCCGATGTCGACCAGAGCGGCCGCAACACGGCTGTCGAGGATCAACGACGGGTGATCCGGTGCACCGGCCCCGGCGAAGTACAGATACTTCGTGAAGAACGCCGGGCCGAGATGGGCGATCGCAGGGGTACCCCGCGGGTAGAGCGTGTCGTAGGCGCTTTCCGGGTCGCGGTGGGACAGCTGCGCCGCCGTGCGCAACGCCAGCGCGGCAACGGAGCGGTCCCAGGACACCGAATCCATCCGGTTGAGAATCTGCCGCACCTTCCCGCCCGCGCCCCACGCGAGAGTGTGCCACAGCAGAGCGAGGGTATCGGTGGGAGAACCCGACGAAGCGGCCGCGAGCGCGAAGATGTCCCCGCGGGTGATGACAGCCCTGCCGTGGTCGACACGTTGCCCGGTGCTATCCCGTCCGACGACGGGTCCTCCAGGAAGGCCACGTTCGTGCAGCGCATCATTCCACCAGGTCAGATTCACGGTGACCGGATGATCGAGGATGACCTGGCGAGGGTGAGCGGATTTCACCCATACCAGGCATGCCTCGGGCGGTTCGACGGTGCTCAGATCGGTCGGTGCCATGGCCTGATCCTGCCCGACCACCACGGGGAATGCGGGATCCGGCTGCCAGTGTCCCCTAGCTGGACCTTATAGGGCGAGTGCGCGGCGTTCGTCCAGGCTCGGCGCCGAGGCGGGGTATTCAGCAAGCATGTAGGCGCGGAACCGTGCCCAGTCCTTGTCGTCGGTGAGCGCCCCGCCCATCCCGTACATCGGGCAGACCTCCTGATAGCAGGACCGGCACACGATGCCGCCCAGCGAGCCTTTGGCGGAGGCGTCGCAGCAGGGGGTCAGGTGGTAGGCGACGCCCGCGTAGGCCACGACGTGGGCGGTGTCGTCACGGTAGATCTCGACGATTCGGTCGCGGCGTTCTGTGGTGGTCTCGGTCATGGGAATACTCCATCGAAAGCTGTATGAGCGGTACATCTTTGAGCGTCCGCGGCGACGTCGACGGTGTTGCACCTGGCGGTGGCGAAGACCGTCGTTACTCTCCGGCGTGCACCGACATCGCCGACTTCGAGGAGCCCCGAGGATGCCCACGCGCACAGTGGCCGCGCCGACCACCGACGAGGATCTGCAGCAGTGGTCCCGCCGATTCGATCTCCTCGCCGATCCGAATCGACTGCGGATCCTGCATCACCTGCATCACGAGCCGGACTTGTGCGTCTCCGACCTGGCCGACGCGGTCGGTATGCGGCCGACTGCGCTGTCGCAGGCACTGCGGCTGTTGCGGGAGCAGGGATGGGTCGCGGCGACACGGCAAGGGCGGCTGATGCGGTACCGGTTGGTAGATGCGACGGTCCACTCGTTGCTGCATACGGTCGGGGCCGACCACCAGCACTGAGTGGCCTTCCCTGCTCCGTCCCCGGATAGCGGTTCAGCCAAGAACCGCGTCGTTCCAGTGCAGGTCGAGTCCTGTACGGCGTCGGCGCATCGCCACTGACGATCCGTACACGGCCAGCCGGCTTGAGTGCCGATCATCATCGTCGGTGCGCAGCACGACGACCGGAATGCGGGTGACGTGCCCGGTCGAACCGGGAGGCCGGACCCGCTCGATGGACGTGTGGAGGATCCCCGCGGCGATCAGGTGTCGCACCACGAGCGCCACCCGGCTGAACAGATCACCCCGCCGGTCGTACACCGGCACATCGAAGCTGAACTGGCCCTCGCGCTCGTGTGGATCGCCCGCCTCGGGGGCCGCACACACCTGCGGGTGCAGACGCTCGGAGTCGAGCATCAGGGCGGGCAGGGCCGCACCCCCGTACGCGCGGGCGGCGGCGTCCGCGCGGCCTGCCTCATCAGCGGTGAGGGTGTCGTACGTCGAGATCCAGTCGGCGACGCGGAACCCTCCCCCGTCGGGCCACCAACTCAGCGCGTGGATGGTCTCGGTCGCGGCGTCGTCACCGTCGGCGGTGACCGTGAACGGAGCGGAGAAGGTCAGGTGGGCCTGCATGTACGGCATCTCCTCGGCCTGCACACCGAGCGCTGCGACGTCGTCACTGGTCAGCGCGTGTGCGGCAGCGACTGCGACAGCACCTGCGGCCGGTGAGGCGATGAGCAGCGGCATCTCGGCCAGTCGATCGGCGCGATCGGTCAGCCACTGGCCGACCATCGGCATCTCCGCGCCGGCAGCGAGGTCGCCGGTGGGCACGGCGGCGACGTAGCCGTAGGCGTGAGCGAGCCAGGCCGCCAAGCGCACACCGGTGGACTGCAGATCCGGATTCCAGGCCGCGGCCAGGTCCACCTCGACATGGGAGCGGAGCGCGGCTGCAAGGCGGTTCCGCAGCCACGCGACCGCTTCGACATGGTCGGTGACCGCGCTGGCGGCGGCGGGTCGGGCGTCCCAGGTGGGAAGCGCGTGCATGGTCATCGTGGGTGAGCTCCTCGATTCGGAGGTTGGACAGCGTCCGGGACGGCCGGACGCCTGAGCAGGGGGGTTGTTGTGCCGGTGGCGAGGATGCGGCGCTGGCGGGTGATGTCTCGGGTGCTCGCTTGGTGGGCAAGCACTACTGCGGCGGCGAGGGCCGCGAACAGCACGGTGAAGGCACCTACGACGAGGGCCACCATGGTGAACGGGAAGCTGGCGTCGGTCCACGTGAGGGACCAGACGGGATCCCCGGCACCATCTGGTGCGGCGAGGCGGTCGAGGCGGTAGGCCACGCGCATGAGGATCCATCCGACTGTGGCTCCGGTGAGGGCGGCCGCGGCGATGGCTGTGGCGGCGACGGCGTGTGGGGAGGCAGGACGCAGGACGGTCATGGTGGCGGCGACGGTAGCTGGCGGGTTCACCGCTTCACCGCGTCGGTCGCTGCCTCCCGGATCGGTTACTGGCCCGCCGGTCCGAACCGGTGTGTCACGTAGTTGCCGCCACCGCCTTCGTAGGTGGTGTCTCGGTTGTATTCGTCGTGACCGACGATCACGCCGCTGGTACCGCGGGTCCAGGTGACGTCGTTGAGATACGCCAGTACAGCCTGATACAGGCCGGTGACGGCGGCGAGGTCTCGGGCGTGGTTGTTCTGGGGGACTTCCCAGTGGAGGGTGCGTCCTTCGAGTGTCAGGCCGAACTCGCTCTCTCCCCATTCGCGGGTCCGAGCGTTGGGGATGGGAAACGCGGCGGCGATGACCGCTCGGGTCGGCTTGCGTCCGCCGTTGGATTTGACGATGGACTGTGCGCGCATCCGGGCATCGGCACGGCGATGCGTGTGCACGTCGTCGTACGACACCGGAATCGACACTCCGAAGGGGATCGCGGCAACCCGCTTGACCAGGGGCAGGGCCTTGACGTCGTTCCACACAGCGTCGATTTCAGCCACGACGAGTGCCCTGTAGGTGATCGCGGAGGCGTTGAGTGCCTTGCGTAGACCGGGCACCGCGGCCGCTGGCAGGGTGATCGTCCCGGCCTCCCATTCGTAGCAGCTCATCTCTCGAAATCCTCTCGTGCGCTGGTGGATCGGACTCTTCGATCGTCTCCGGTGTTGCAGACCGTAATCGCCACACGAGACGCCGGCACCTGTGGGGCATCACGAGGGACAGCACTGCGCTCGCCGACACCGCACTGCAACACCGCCACCACAGCCTCCGAACGATCGCTGGTGTCACCGCACATCGACCTGGGAGGTTTCCCGTGACCCCGTTGACGATCAGCTACGAGCGTTGCGTACTCAACGCGCTGCTCGATGACCCCGACTCCTCGTTCACCGAGCAGTTCGCGAACCTCGACTTCCACGACGCCGAGGACGAGCGCACATGCCTGGAATATCTGCGGTCGCTGCTCGAGTCGCTCACCGAGTACGCGGCGTGGAAGTCCAGCACCGAGGCGCGTGTGAGCGTCTACGGCGAGTTCACCTGTGACGGCGAGGGGTTCCCTACAGGAAACGGCCTGACGATGCAGGTCTTCCTCGATAGCTTCGGCATCTGCGATGTCGGGATCGACTCGGTATGGCAATTGCCGCTGGGCGAGGAGTTCACTGTCTTCGATCTGATCGACGGCACCGTCGCCTACTTCAACGAGCTGGTCCGCAGGTTGACCGGGCTGCTGTGTCCACCCCCGGCGCGGTCGCTCGCACTGTCGGTGTTCCCGCCCGATGTCGTGTGCAGCGAAGCCACCGAGGATCCTCACCTCAGCGACGTCGAGCGTGCCCGGCTGCGCGCGGCGACCGATGAACAGGTCGCCAACGCGATCGACCAGGCGTGGCCTGCCGTGGAGGACCGTTGGTACGCGATCCATGACGAGCTGCAGCACGCGGCGGTGCGCGCCCTCGTGCACGAGTAGAACACGCCCTTGGGCGGGAGGGCGGGGCCAACGGGCGACGTCCTCTCACCCGGGGTCAGCGTCGGTTCGGCCGGTCGAGGTCGAGATACTGGCGTCTGGCTTCCTCGACCAGCCAAGGGTAGGCCCGCGCAATCTCCACGAGCACCCGCTTCTTGATGACGGTGCCGGCGATGTCGGACAGCTGTTGCCCGCCACTGCTGCGGACGCCGTTGCGGTGCGCGTCGTAGTTCGATCCGATGTGCCGCAGCCAATTCACGCACAGCCGTTTGAGGAACGCTTCGCTCGAGGTTGTCTCGGCCGGACGCTTGCCGGGCGCGAGGCGGGCGTTGTAGTGCGCGATCGCGCGGCGGACGAGCACCGGCGGCGCGAGCTGGACGACCTGCACATCGACTCGGGTGGCCGCGGTCATCGCCTTGGTGTGGTCAGGCGGGGTCATCGCGTGATCTCCGGGGCCGGATTGAATGCGACTGCTGCCTGCTGCGCGAGATGGTCTGCGGTGCCGGAGTCCTTGGCGGTCGCGCAGGAGCGTTTGAGGACCACGCCATCGATGTCGAGGACGCAGGTGACGTGCATGTCGGTGCCGGTCCCTGACACGCTCGCCGGGGTGAGCCCGCGCCAAGCCTGCCGTTGGGTACTCATGGTCACTCCCCCCTGCGGTGCCCGCGTGGTGCTCGTCGGTGGGGTGGTCGGGGTTCGGGACGTCGAGGCCACCGGTATCTCCTGGGCGTAGCTCGGCGGCCCGGGGTCGGGTCCGGTCTGGGGAATGACAACGATGGTCCGCACCAGGTCGTCCTTGGTGGACGGGCAGCGCTGGTTGCTCGCGCTGATGTCCTGCCACACCGATTCGCGGTCGTCGCGACCGACAATCGCTGCGGTGACGATCACGTTCGTGGTGGCGGAGGGGTCGAAGTTGTCCCAGGACGTCGCCTTCGCGCCGGCCCCGGCATCGGCGGTGGTGTCGTCGGAGACGAAGATCCGCGAGGACTGCCACCGCATCCCGTCCGCCTCGGCGCCGGCCGCCGGCCGGGTGCCACCGCACGCCAACGATCGCGCATCGGCGGCGGACAGGCTTCGGGTGGTCGCGTTGGTGGCATCAGCACCGTCCGTCCACGACCGAAGGCTCATGCCGGGGATCGACTGGTTGGCCGGAAGGACCGATGCGGCGACGTTCGGCAGCTCCTGCTCGCGAAAGTCCGGTGCGCCGGTCATCGCTGCCGACAGCGCCAGCCCGCCTGCGACGGCGATGACCACCACGCTCGCGCCGACACCACCGAAGAGTGCGAGGGTGCGTTTGGAGATTCCGCCGGGCGCGGGTTCGTCGTCCGCGTCGGTGTCGGTGATAGGGCGGGGTCCCGGATCGTCGGTGCTGTCGATCGCTGCAGCGGCGAAGGTGAGGGCACCGCGGCACAGCACGTGCTGGGGATGAGCCATGACCTTCACGAGGCCGTGAACCCGCGCAGCGGCGGGTACGGCCGGGTCGTAGGCCAGTCCACCGCTCAGCATCAGTCGGTGACTGATCGGTTCGGTGGCGTTCTCGTCGAGCCGCGTCAGCAGCTCGCTGAATCGGTGGGCGAAGTACTGTGCGCCGGTCGCGTCAACGTCCTGTTCGGACAGAGTGATCCGTCCGACGGGCCGGGGCAGGTGGACGGTGACGGCGTCGCTGTCCGCGAGCGCTTCTCGGGCAGCGCGTACCCGGGGGACGCCGGCGAAGCCCCATCGGGCATCTAGGGCCTGGTCCGGGAAGCCGGCGTCGGTGAGTGCGTTGGCGAGGAGGAATCGGTCGAAGATGTCTCCGCCGCTGTCTGATTGGGCACGTCCGATGATCCGTGGGCCGCGCTCACCACCGACGACGGCGATCGCTGACAGGTCAGTGGCTCCGCAGTCCACGGCAACGATCCCGGCGCCGACCGGCAGCGCGGGGAGGGCGTAGGCGAGGGCCTTGTCGGAGGGGATGAGGGTGACGGTGCGGGTCAGTGCAGCATGCACGATCCGTTGGAAACGGCGCCGCAGTTCAGGGGTCCACGTCGAGGGCACGACGAGCACGATCTTCGGGGTCGTCCCGAGCTGGGCGATGGCCGTCTCCAGCACCGGGCGCAGCAGCAACCCGGTCAGGGACTCGATCGACCAAGACACTCCGTCGATGACGAGGGACGGCACGTCGAGGCGGTCGACCAGCGGTCCGAGCTGCGCCAGCGTCACCGGGTCACCATCGCGGGCTGGCCGAGGTTGCCCGGCCTGCACGACCAGCCGTGCCGGCGGGGTGGTGGTGCCACCGATCGCGAGCGGGGTCACACGGCCGCTGGTGTCACGGACGGCCGCGGAGAGCGTGCACGCTCCGACATCGATGGCCAGGACAGGGTTGGGCATGCGGCCGATGATCGCGGTTCGCTTCTCCAGCTCAGTGGTACTCGATCTCACGCGCGCTGATCAGGGTGACAGCGGACTGGAGCGGCACGTCGAGGCGTTGGCCCGGGTTCTGCAGCGCCGCCGTTCAACCGTCCGCCGCGGCCTGATCGGCTTCCCCTCCTGGGGGCCGGACACGCTGTGCGCGATTCGGGCACCGGGAAGTGGAGAACCAGGCGGGCATGCTGCCCGGAAATCTTCTTCCGAACCCTTTGAGGACCACCTGTGAGCACTCGCCCTGGACCGCGGACCATCACCACGGTCATCCTTTTCGCCCTCGCGGTCGCTGGCTGCAGCAGCACCGACAGCGACACCAGCACTACCGAGGATCTGCGCGGGAACACCGTCACCGCGCTCGACTTCCCCCGCACCGTTTTCGACGGATGGGAGATCACTGATCCCGCCGAACGGCCGATCTCGGTGATTCCGGCGATTGTCGCTGCGGCTGGGACAAGCGATGGCCTGGTCTACTCCCCCGCCGAGTGCGGGCCTGGTGGCGACCGTGGGGTTGCCATGTGGGCGACCGCACGGGGCGGTAACAGCTGGGCCGGACAGGTAGGTGAGAACCCCCACACCGGGCGGTCCTTCAGCACCGCCATTGCCACCGCGACCGACAACAGCCTGAACGCCGTCACGGACTTTGCGCAGACCTGCTCGCGGTACACCGTGACCAGCGACGGGAAGACGGTCGACATCATCACCGAGGTGACCAACGAGGAGCCGTTGAAGTACGGGTTGTCCGATGCCCGCCTGTTCACCACCACCGCCACCATCGGTGGCTCACAGTCGGTCCACTCGACGCTGACGGGCGTCGGGCACAGCGACGGCCGTGTCCTCACCGGTCAGTTCACCACCACCGGCCGCATCGAAGGCGCCACGATCAATGTCGCCGGCAACTGGTGGAACATCATCGCGACGAAGGCGTCCACGGCTGCCAACTAAACGCTGGCGGCCCACGTCAATGCAGGGCCGGAGCCTCCTGACCCGATCACTTGCCGTCAGGGCGAACGGGCTGCAGGCGTCCGAGTCGACTGGCCAGCTGGAGAGGGTGGTCGAGAGCATCGTCGACGTCCTCGAGCGCCCGGTCGACGGTCGAGAGGCCGTCCAGGACGCCGGCGATCGCGTCCCCCGCGGTGAGCGCTTCACCGAGGTTGTCTACAGCGAGCTCGTGGGGTTCGAGGTCGGCATACTCGCGGGACAGGGCGACCAGGGTTCGGCGAAGGTCACGAAGCTGCCCGAGGGCATCTCTGGTGCGTTCGTACAGGTCGGCAGGGTTCGTCATCACGGTCTCCTATTCGGGATCGACGCTGTGCCACCCCTGTGGCGACTGGGGTTTGGCCGCGAGACGTTCCCTGCGGTCTACGAGCCACTGCTTCTGCAGCGCCTCCCGTTCAGCGTGGATCTTGGGGAGTGCGACCATCTTCCGCTTCTTCTCGTCGTACCGCTTGCAGGGGTAGCGCTTCGGCTCCTTACAGACCGGGCAGGTGACGTCGGCCCGGGGCGACTTCTTGGCACGCTTCACCCGGACGACAGAGCCGCCCATGCTCGTGCCCGTTGTTCCCTTGTGGTGTCGCACTCGGCAATCTTCGCAGGTGGTGCCGCAACTTAAGCCGCAGGTGAACGGGTACGGTGTGTTGGCAGATTCTCGCCGATGAGGCGGCTCCTTCTCTGCTATCGCGGCGTAGAATGGAGAGTGATCGCGAGGAGGATCGCGGTAGAAGTGCAACGTCGATGGGTGTCACCCTCGACGCATGGGTTCGTCTGTACTTGCGAGATGTCCGTGCCAGGCCCTTTCGAACTGCGCCTGTGCCGCACCATGCCTATTTTTCAAGATCAGACCGGTGATTTCGTCGGCGGTCGCCATCCCGATCTGCCCGTCGATCGCGTGTGGCCGGTGCAAGGCCAGGACGATGTCGGAGTCCTCTTCGATGGAGCCGGACTCCTTGAGTTCATCGAGGCGCGGCAGTTTGTTCGGGTCGGCCGCCGCGCGGTTGAACTGTGACCCGATGACGACCACGACCTCGAGCTCTCTCGCCAGCAGCTTGAGTGCTCGGGTGAATCGACCGATCTCCTCCGCGCGGGTGATCGCGCCGCGGCCGCCGCTTTCGGACTTCATCAGCTGCAGGTAGTCCACGACGATCAGCCGCAGTTGCCGACCGGTCTCGGCGAGCGCGGCCTTGGCGGCAGTGGCTGTGCGGCGGATCTCGGACACGCTGCCCGCGCGGGTGTCGATGTAGAGCGGCCACTGGGAGATCTCGGAGATCGCTCCGGAGACGCGGTCCCACTGGTCGTCGTCGAGGCAACCTGGCTCGCGGAGCTTGTTGAGTTCGACGCAGGCTTCGGCGGAGATCGCTCGCTCGATCATCTGCTGTGCGGACATCTCCAGCGGCACGAACAGCACGCCGTGCCCGTCGCGGCACGCCTGGCGTGCCCAGTCCATCATCACGACTGTCTTGCCGGTGCCCGCGCGGCCGGCAACGGTGACGAGGCTTCCTGGTTGCAGGCCGAGGGTGATCTCGTCGAACCGCGACCAGCCCGTGCGCAGCCCGGCGGGCACTTCCCCGTTGAGGCGCTGGTCGAGCAGCGCGAAGTACTCGTTGACCTGGTCGCTGATCGACGGCAACAGCTGGGCGGTCGCCGAGGTAGAAGCGAGCGCGTCCATCAGGAACGCCCGGTTGGTGTCGAGATCCTGGCCGTCGTCGAGCGCAGCCGCGGCCTGCTGCAACGCCCGCCGTCGCGCGTCGACCGCGGCCCGGTCGGCGATGCGAGCGACGTGATCGGTTGGTGTGGTTGAGGTGAACGACTCCTGCACGGCGGCGGCGAGTGCGTCGAATCCGCCGATTGTGGTGAGGGTGTCAGCGTTGTCGAGGGTGACCATGACGGTCGACAGGTCGACGGTGCCGATGTCGGCGGTGCGGGCGATTGCGGTGAAGACGGTGCGGTGGGCGGGGAGGGTGAAGGCTGCGGGGGTGAGCCGACCGAGGGTGTCTGTGGTGAACCCCGGGTCGTCACCGCGCAGCATAGTGCCAAGAACGATCCGCTCGGACAGAACCACTGCGGTGCTCATCGCAGCGCCCCGGTGCGGCGCAGCAACTGCTCGTGCAGGGCCTGGATCTGTGCGGGTAGTGGGCCGGGGTCGCGCAGGGTCGGCTCGGGGAAGTGCGTTCCGGGGGCATCGATCATGCGGACGCGGATGACTGCGCCCGGGCGATCGAGTGCCCAGGCATGGGTGTGACCGGGCCGGGCGTAGGTCTTCGCCTCGGCGCCGTACACGAATCGCGAGTCGTCGACGGCGAGCTTGAATCGTTTGTCGAACGCCTGGGTTGCCTTGCCGCCCTTGTTGGCTCGGTCATTCGGGGACAGCGCGTCCTGAACGGCCCGCAGGAGCTTGTCGCGGTCCGGCGGTTGCATCGCGGGGATCCGCGGCAACTCCCCCGCGACGGCCGGCGCGATGCGGGTGGTCTGGTCCTCGAAGCTGCGGGGAAACGGCATCGTGAACGCGACATCGATCAGGGCGGGGCCGTCGATCGGACGCCACTGGACACCGAGTTCGCGGAGCGCTTCACCGGTGATGTTGTCGCGCCAGGCGTACATGGTCGGGTCGGATGCCTTCACCCTGCCGGCAGCGACTGCGACCATTGAGCCCTGCGACTTCGGGTCGCCGTGCACGACAAGCCAGATGGTGCGATCGACTCGGCCAGCCATTCCCCCGAGCGCTTCGTCGGTGAGGACGGCGTCGCCACGGTGGTCGTCAGCGCTCGTGGTCCTACTCGCGGGGGGACGCCGGCGAGTCGGTCTCTGCGGCGCGGGCGATCGCGTCGACGTTGGGCTATCGCCGAGCAGGCTTCGCCCGCACCGACGGCACGTCGGGCCCGCCGCGACGAGCCAGTTGCAGCCCGGGCAGATCACACGATCTCCTCTGTCGAGGAGTTCCTGAGCGGAGAACTGGGTCATGGCTCGGGACCGTACTTTTGCGGTTCTCCGGAGTTCGGGACGTCGGTGACTCGAACGACCGGACCGGTTTCTGGATCCGATGGGGTCATCGAGGTCTTGGGCTTCTCGCGGCAAGCGCGGCTACGGAAGGTCGACGCATGGCCGGCCGGGACGTGCCATCACCGCAGTTCAGAGCGCCTTCTCAAGCACACGAAACTCACAAAAATGCCGGGACGCGGAGGCCTTTCCCCGCCCCGGCATCCAACGACAGGCCGACGCCAGCCACCCGGCGGACGTGTCATCTGTACAGGTCAGAACCTTTTCTGCGGTAGCTCGTCGTACGCATCGAGCACCCCGGTCACCGAGTCCGCGACGTCACCGAACACCGGCTCGATGGTTTCGACTTCTGCTGCGGCGGCGGACAGTCGACTCATCTGCTCTGCGTCACGGCGCGCGCGCAGCTCGCGCATCACCTCCAGTTCGGCGCGGCGCGCAGGCGCGGTCAACTCCATGTCCAGAGCCTCGACACGGCTCACCAGGCCGGTCAGGCGGTCCGCCCCGGCCCGTAGGTGCGCCAAGCACCCGTCCAGCGCGGCGCGAGCCCGCTCGACCTGCTCTCGGTACTCCAACCCCACCGGTGCAGCCTCGAGAACGTCGTGGAGCCGCGTGCCGGTCTTGAGGTGCCGGGCGAGATCCCACAACGCTGCATCGAGATTCGCCTCGGCCAGCCAGCCCTCCCGATAGGCGAGAGATTCGCCGATGATGTCGGCGGCGTTGACTGCCAGGCGGAAGGCGTCGGTGAACTCCTGCGGCGCGGCAGTCAACGTCTCTCGGGTCACCGCACCACGCTTGACCGCACACCTGCGTGCGATGCCCAGGATCAGACGGCCCACAAGAAACACCATCACGCCACAGAACAGAATGAAAGACGCCCGCCCCATCGCATGACCCGACGAATACTCATTCGCTGCGGTGACAATGACCGACAGCAGACCCAGCGCCGCCACGCACAGCCCGACCAGCACCACCACCGCGCCGCTCCCCCGCGCCACGCGCAGAACTTTCGTGTTCGCGGACGGCCCGAGTATCACCACGTCCTGGAGCTCCAGGATGCGCTCGTCGATGCTCTTGTGGCGGTTCGTCCGCCACAGTGACGGTGCATTGTCGTCTCTGCTGAAGTTCATGTCTCCCTTGTTGGGCCCGTGTCCGGCCCCGGACGTGTAACGGTCAAACAAGACATCGCTCGCACGATCGTGACTGTGACATGCCCTGCCGGCACAGATGATCGCGCAGGTTCGGCATGGATGGAGAACCGGCCGATCAGAATGGCGGGCACCGGCGTAGGCGACCAGCAACGCAACGACTGAAACACTGTCGGTGAGCGTCTCTAGCGTTGCAGTCACCAGTTCACGACGAGCCACCAGGAGAGCTCAATGTCCACCACCGTGTCCCGCCCTGCTAACGGCGTCGCTCGCTTCGTTGCCTACGACCGCAACCCGGTTCGGATCGGTAATCCGGAGGATGGCACCGCGATCTCGGTGCGTGCGGAGACGTTCGTCGAGGAGTACGCCTCGATCGCGATCAAGGAGTTCGTCGAGAAGTCGAACGGCGACGGCTTCGACACCGTGTACGTGAAGTTCGATGCCACCTCGACCGGTGCGCAGGGCATGAAGCATGACTTCGGTGCCTCCGCTGAGCCGGGCGGCGCGCTCGCAGCCCGTCTGCGCAAGGCCTTCGAGACCAGCACGCCGGTGTACGTGGCGATCGAGACCCGTCGCCGCAAGCACGTCGAGAACAAGCGTGACGAGCCGATCGACCCGCGGACCCCGATCCACGCGCTGCGCGGTGCGAGCGGTGAGTCGCTGTCGGGGCAGCCCCAGGCAACCAAGGCGAACTGTGTGAAGGTCATCGTCGCGGCTGGTTCCGTCGACGATCACGCTGACACCGCGATCGCCTCGGATAAGGACCTGCGCTCCGACATCAGCGAGTGGACTCAGCTGCGCGGCAACAAGCTCGGCGATCTGCCGCCGGAGGGCTGGCGGTGCCTGGTGGCCGACGGCAAGCGCACCGGTGGCATCACCACGTCCGGCCCGAAGGGGGGCGCTACGGATGTCGATGCGATCGCCGAGGCTATCGCCGGGAGGATCGCCGGCGCGAAGGGAGCTCCGGCCCGCTCGGGGCAGCCCGCCGCCAGCGTCGTTCGTGGTCGACCTGGTCTGGTCGCGGAGGCGAAGGCCTGGGAGTCGCTCAACAGCGATGGTCGCCCGAACATGGGCTCGTACCTTGCTGCGAAGCTGCGGGCTACCCACCAGTCGGCCGTGTACCTGTTCCAGGACGCGCTGACCGCGGTCGAGGAGTCCGAGCAGCCCGAGCTGACCGAGGAGAAGTCGCTCGAGCACGTGTGGCAGCTGACGGAACTGCTGTTGTGGCTGGCCGACCAGGTGCAGAAGTCCGTCGTTGGCGCGATCAACCGGAACGAGGCGTCCCACAAGGAAGCGGGCCAGTGGGTACAGCAGGTCATCCAGACTCGCTACCCGTACGCGATCGAGCACATCACCGATGACGAGGCACGCCGCGCGTGGTCGCTGGCCGTCGGAAAAGCTGCCACGGAGGACTTCTCACGTACGCAGCGGATGATGGCGACCTACCTGGGAATCGACTTGGGGCCGGCAGATTCACCAGTCCCGCAGCGAGCCCAGCCGCAGGCGCAGCAGCCGGGCGAGAACACCACCGAGCAGCCGCAGAACCAGGGCGACGCCCCGGCGCCCGCGCAGCAGCAGCCGACCAGTCAGCAGCACCCCGAGCAGGAGCAGCAGCGCCCCCGTCCGCTGACCGCCGGTGAGGACCCGGACGCGGTCACCGCGTGGAAGAACCTCGCAGAGGCGTGCGGGATGGGCGAGTACATCGACGACCTGCGGTTCATCCTCAAGGCCACTTTCAAGGTGCCCACCGGCGTGCTGGGCGAGATCGAGGCCAGCGCCTTCACTCGCCAGGTCGCCCAGTGGGCCACCGACCCGATGGCATTCCGCCAGCAGGCGGGCCAGGCCTTCAACAGCGACCCGGAGAACCGAAAGGCCAGCTGACACACCGCTTCCGGGCCGGGGTGGCTGGACCTGAAACACCAGCAACCCCGGCCCGGAAAGCTCGACCCCACTAGCACCGCACCACCAATCGAAAGGCACCACCATGGCAGGCGACACCGTCATCACGATCGTCGGCAATCTGACGGCCGACCCGGAGCTGCGATTCACCCCCGCGGGTGCTGCAGTCGCGAACTTCACCGTCGCGTCCACCCCGCGCAACTTCGACCGGCAGTCGAACGAGTGGAAGGACGGCGAGGCGTTGTTCATGCGCTGCAACATCTGGCGCGAGGCTGCCGAGAACGTCGCCGAAACGCTGACCCGGGGCTCGCGAGTGATCGTGCAGGGACGCCTCAAGCAGCGCTCGTACGAGACCCGTGAGGGTGAGAAGCGCACCGTCGTCGAGCTCGAGGTCGACGAGATCGGTCCCTCGCTGCGTTACGCCTCCGCGAAGGTCACCAAGGCCAACCGCAGCGGCGGCACCGGGGGCGGCTTCGGCGGAGGCCAGTCCAACTCCGGCGGCGGCGCGCCGTCCGACGACCCGTGGGGCAGCTCCCCGCAGAACGGCAGCTTCGCCGGCGCCAACGCCGGTGGCAGCGACGAACCGCCGTTCTGATCCGACCATCCACTACGACGGCGGCAGGCGCCATTCCCGGTGTCTGCCGCCGTTTCACATTGAGGGAGCAGCCATGACACACACCGCCGACACCGCCACCGACTCCGGGTGCCCCCGCTGCGGGGACCCAGGCCCGGCGCTACCGGAGGGCGTCGACGACGAGGACGGGCAGACCTGGTTCGCCGACGGCGACATCAGAGTCGACAACACCGGGAGCTGGGGACCAGCCGTGTACATCCACGGCACCGAGACCTCCGCCAAGTCGCTCCGCGCGGAGGCGAGGGAGATGCTGGCCGCCGCTCGGGCCGTAGAACTCGCCACCAAAAGCCGCAGGTGAAAGACCCAGCGGACAGACAGCACCGATGAGCGAGCCCCGGTCCCCCAAGGAGATGACCGGGGCTCGCTTCGCTGGGGCGATTGTCAGCGCTGCGCTTCCCCGCCGCGCTTGTACAGACGCGCTTGTGCGCCGAAGAACAGCACAGCGATCAGACCTGCTGTGACCATGGGGAAGCCGGTAGTCCACGGGATTTCGGGTTGGAAGATCAGGACGATCCCCAGGACCGCAAGCAGTGCTCCATAGATCGTGAACCGTACGTCTCGTACGGTAGGTGAGTGCCCTGTCGACCCGCGTCCTGAATTCCTGTTGGTTCGTCATCGCCCCTCCACGATCGGTTCTGTCTCTCTCGTTCTGATGTCGGTCAGGAACCTATCCGCCGAATGTGACAGGAGTTGTCGTCGGCAGCCGCTGTGCCGCCGGGTGATTCAGTCGTCTTCCCAGACCAGATTGTGCAGTCGCATCGCTTCGATCAGGTCGGGGTCGTGCTCCTCGACGGGGCCGTAGTCCAGCACCATGACGTTCTTGCTGACCGGTCCGTCGCCGGGACGCTCGTACAACGCCCAGAGCACCAGTCCGTCACCGTGTCGAGATTCGAACTGGATGCCGGCCACCGGCTCTCCGTCCGGATCGGAGAGAGCGTTGACCCACTGGGAGATCGCCTGGGTGAGCGCACGAGGCCGGCCGTCGCGGATCGCCGCAGTGTCGAGGTCGAGGAGCCCGTGCCGGATCGCGTGTGCCCGGAAGGCGGTCCGCAGGGTCGCCACCGACTCGGCGTCGCCGGGCACCACGAACCATCCACCGATCGCACCGCTGCCGGTGACCCGGCTCGACATCCACGACCGCGGGACACGGCCCGGCGCGATGGTGGGGAACTCCTCGTCGTCGTCGATGTCGTCAAGCGCGGCGCTGAGCTCATCGCTCTTGCGGGCGTAGGCGAGGACCTCGAGGTAGCAGGCCAGGCGGGTCGCGCCGACATACAGGGTTCGCCACACCCCCGCCGGATCATCCCAGCGGCCGGTGAAGCGGCCGTCGGTGGCGAACTCCCACGGTGTCCATTCCCATGAGGTCGGTGGGTGGCCGACGCGGTACGCGGCAGCCCCCTGGACCTGGGCGCAGCAAACGTCGCCACGCGGGGTGGTGACCAGCGTTCGATCAGGTGCGTTCATCCGACCGCCGCGAACTGACGGGCAGCGGCGAGGACCTTCGGGCCGACGTCGGGAAGATCTCCCTCGCGCAGCAGCAGCGCCGGCGGCCGGTCGTCGAGGATCGGGTTCAGGCCCTGGAACCACGTCTGGGCCACGGCCGGGGTGTCGCGTTCGGCGATCAGGCGGGCGGCGCGGTAGGCGATGCGGAGGCGTTCGACGTCGGTCTCGTTGTTGATGGTGCGGGTTCCCTCGGCCCACTGGCGGACGGCGCGGGTTTCCTTGACCTTCCCGAGGTACGCGACGAGCTTGGCGCCGAGTAGCTCACGTAGCGCTGTGACCAGTTCCGATTGGCTCATGCGGGCGGCGTCGTTGTAGGCGGCGAGGTCGGGTCTTGGGTGTGCGGTTGTCATAGCAATCCACCTCCTAATCACAGGATAAATCACAACGCCAATGCCGTCCAGATTCCCGCCCGGGCCGACGGGCTCGCCGGGCAGCGCAGGCGAGCCGGCGGCCGGGCGGAGGACCGAACCGAAGGAATCGCCCGATCGCAGGAACCATTCCGACTTGCCGCGCCGCTTACCGCGCTCCATCGCGGAAGGAGCGGGGGTGTTCGTTCGTCTGTGGAACCGGACCGGCCGTCGCTGCGTCCAACGGGCATGACCGACGACGAGCTCGACCTCATCGCGGAGCGGCACCTCGACGGCCTGCCGCCACGCTCCGACGAGGAGGCGCAGGTGTACGCGGCGCTCGATCGGGTCGTTGAGGAGTTGCGGGCGCTGGGACAGTGAAGCGGGCCGGAGCTTCCCTCCGACCCGGTTGCGAGGTCAGCCCTGCATAGGCGCACGAGCTTGGCACTCCACCCGAAAGTGGGAACCGAGCTCGTCACTCACGCCTTGCACCGATCGACCTCGCGCGGCTGACGTCAGGCCGCCACGGCGCGCCTCCCGCCGGGGCGAGCATCAGCCCACCACTGATCGAACCGCTCATGCTCCTTCTCGTGCGCGAGGGCCGGGGCGACCACGAAGAACCGCTCGACCGTCGGGAACACCGGGCCGCGACGGTGCTGGTAGACGCGGAGAATGCCGTCGTCGCCGGTCTCTGCCTCGATCAGTCCTTTGCGGACGCCGTCGTCGGCGAGTCGACGCAGCAGGCCTTCCATCGCACCGCGTGATCCTCGGCCGCGGATCCGGACCGAGCGTGCAGCGTTGCCGAGCTTCGTCGGGTCGGTCTTGCGGGGCCGCAAGATGCGCCGAACCTCGTAGAGGGCGTGTTCTCGCTGGCGGAGATCGGCATCGAGTGCGTCGAGGACCGTGTCGAGCTGGCCATGCTCGCGCACCAGATCGGTCAGCCGCTTGCCCGCCACGATGCCCTGGGCAGGGTTCAATGCGATTGCGATCCGTTCCATGAGCAGTGCGGATGCGCCGACGTGGGGTTCGACGCGGAAGCGCTCCAGGGCAGCTGCACGGCTGGATCGATTAGCGAAGGTGAACGGACAAAAAGTGCAAGCTGAGCGGCCAATTGTGGTCCCGATGATCGATTCCGTGTAGGCATTGGCGGTGGCACGGTCCCACCCCCATTCGATGAGGGGGTACTCCCCCGTTCGCAAGTCGGTGTTGTGCAGTGCATCCTTCGCGGCACGCCCGAGTTCGTTTGCCTCGAAACCGATCACGTGCCGATACGGCTGGCCCCGGGTGATCCTCGCGATCACCGGGTCCAGTGCCGCTCCCTTCGAGTGAACTGAGCACAGTCTGGCGCCGGAGGCCTGGGCCACGGTCCCGGCCTCGGTCAACTCATCCCAAAGCGTGTATGCCCCTTCGATATACAGACTCGTCGGATGCCTGCTGTCGTCGAGGACGACGATGCCGCCGCCGTCGATCGTGGCGTGGCGTTGAGATCGGGCGACCTGGAGGAATCGTACGTTCGCGGCGGCCAGTCGGGGCAACACATGGGTCTCCATGGCTGTCCGGGTGGAATCCCATTCGCTGCCAGTGTGGGCAGTGATCAGTGCCAGCTCGTCGAGTTCGAAGTCACGACTGGTGGGATCTTCCAACCACCGCAACAGAATTGAAGTGGAGTCGGCGCCCATCCCGAAGGAGAAAATAACTTTGGGAGGAGGCGCTGTGGGGTCAACAGGCATCTCAGTGCACGGCATTGCCATTGGTGTGTCCTTGTCGCAGAGCAGATCCGATGCGACGAAGGTATGAACTGGTACGAGCAGGTGTTTCAGGCCAGAACCCCCCCCAGTCCCCGGCCCCTCCACCGATCGAGGCTGCAACACCTCGCCCAGGGGACGGAAGTCTCGACGGCACGACATCCTCGACCGGCAGGAGCCAACCCGTGCCCAACGCTCACCCGTCCATCACCGCCCGCAACGTCGCGACAGCTGTGACCGCCGCATGGCAGCGCACCTCCAACAACCCGTCGACCCTGGAAATCCCCCTGGGAACCGTGGCCACCCTGGCGCTCCACACCCAGATCACCGACCGGCCCGAGCGCACCCCATCCGACCTCGGGCAGCTCGCCCGGACTGACCTGCTCCGAGAACTGAGCGAGACGTGGGCGCGGGTCTGGCTCGACCAGCCGTACCTGGTGCAGATCGCCTCTCCGCTTCACCGCTGGCTCGACGACCAGGTCAGCGACGAAACCGTCCGTGCGATCCGTGCGGTCCTCGACGCCGCGAACCGGGCCGGGCTGCCCCACCTTGTCGATCGGCGCCACGGTGTCCCCGCCGTCGACGTCCTCGGATTCCTCGTCACCGAGCTTCGGCCCGCGAGTGCCCGCCAGCACCTCGGCGAGTTCTACACCCCGCCCGAGGTCGCCGAACTGATGGCCGCACTCACGATGCCCGAACTCCCTGACCCGGGCCGCCTGTTCACGGACCCGACCGCGGGGACCGGTGGCCTGCTCGCCGCGACCGCGAACCGAATCCGTGCGCTCGGCGGCGACCCCGCCCACTACGGCTGGGAGCTGGCCGACATCAACCATCTGTCGGTAGCGTGCGCGGCCGCCAACGCGATCCTCTGGGGGCTCGGCGACCATGTGCTGGTGTACCGCGCCGACACCCTCGCTCCAGGCGATCACCGCGCCGCCGCCGTCAGCACACGCGCCCAGGTGCTCGAGCATCACCGCGGTGTCGTTCGCGCCGCGAGGCTGGCGGCGCTGTTGACGCGAGAAGCGACGCCGGCATCCACCGGGACGTCCCCCACTGCCGCGGCTGCGTCGTGATCGATCGGATCGGCGGGGACCAGCCCGAAGTGCTGCGCCGCACATAGAACCCTGCTCCGGCCAGGGGTGAACCTTCTGGCCGGACCAGGGGCGGATAACGACACTCGTACGGTGTGGCCGTCCTGACCGTCGACTGGGAGGCCGGAGCCGATGCCCACCCGATCCAAGTTCGGTGCCCGCGCGGGCGCCGCCGCCAAGGCGAAGGCAAAGCAGAAGGGAACCGAAGTACTACGGGACTGGCTGACCCTGACCTGGTTCACAGACTCGACTCCCCTACTCGGACTGCGACGGTCAGTATGGAACTGGCTGCTGCTCGGCGCCACCGCGTCGATCAGCTACCTGGCCGGCGCCTCGGTACCACTCCTTGTCGTAGGCCTGCTGTTCGTCGGCGGTGCAGTCACGATCGGAAGGGCCATGCGAGTGATGCCCGCCCGCCGGCGGTTCGTCGAGGGCCTCGTCGAGGACACCCGACAGGTCGCCGGGCATCCCCGCTCCACCACCGCGGTACAGGTGCCGGCCTCATCACGAATCAAAGTCTCCCGGTGGGGCGCGAAGAACCGGCCGCTCGTCATGGACGTGACATTCGCGAAGACCGCGCCGTCAGCACCACCCCTGGCTCGCGGCCTGCTGGAGAAAGCACTGGACCAGGTCCCCAACCCGTACACCGAAAGCGGCGGCGGTTGGGTGTACTCCACCAACCCCAAAACCGGACAGCTCCACGCCGAAGCGGTGCCGGCAGGCGACAAGCGGCTCCACCAGCAGCGCGAGATCGCGTATCTGCGCAGCAAGTTCACCGACTGGTTCAAGCTGACGCCGAAGCAGCTCACCAATGGGATGTACGACCTGCAGGTCACCGACTGGACGACCCGGGAGCACCCCACCGAAGGACCCGTCCCCGTCCCCGCCGCCATCGTGTTCGCGTTCGGGTCGCACAACGTCGCCGCCCAGGACACCCGCGACGGCATCGAACGGGCCTGCGACGCCGAGTACCTGCGCGGGGTCGAATGGATCTACGCCTGGTCCGACGGGACCCTCGAGATCACCGGTGTCGATACGGACTCCGTCGATGCCAAGCGAAAGCGGTCCGCGCGGTGGGTTGCCGACCTCGTCGCCGGACAGGCCAAGGCTGCGCGTACGAAGGACTCGGCCACCTCGCGTGTCACCGGTTGGCAGGAGGAAGTCCACGGCGATCCGTGGGCGCCGATCGCGTTCACTGCGGACTTCGGGTCCGGCGCGTTCACGACCGGCCGAGACCAGCGGGCCGTGGAGAACGTGATCGACGACGCCATGACCGCGTCCACCGCCAGCCTGGTGTGGGCATACGAGTGGACGGTGGGCGCGACGACCACCGTTGAGGCGCGTGCCTTCCCGTCCAACCACATCGGTGCGCTGCGGAAGCTCGAGCTCAAGCGGCTTCGCAGCGTCGTCGAGCAGAAGTTCGGTGGCCGCCGCAGCGATGTCGACGTCGAGGTGATCTCGTGGGAGCCCTGTGATGACGAGGCGCCCGTCGCGTTGCCGGCGCAGGTCCGGGTGCGGTTCGGCGCACTGGATGTCTCGAAATCCGAGACCAAGGATGCGTTCGAGCAGCACTACGACGGCCTGTACACCGCATGCGACTGGCACTACGACTGGCGCTCCGCCGAGGGCCTGGTCAATCTGACGGCGGTGCCACGACTGGCCAACGCAATCGCCTTCCCCGAGAACGGAACCCCCCTATTCGAGGAGATGGTCGAGAAGTTCCGCGAGGGCAAGATCTACATCGGCCCGCAGAAGGGCGGAGGGACGTTCTACTGGGATCTCAACAAGGTCGCACATGGCCTTATCGGAGGGAGGACCGGAGCTGGGAAAGCCCTGTGGGTCGACACCACGATGCTGACGACCGCCGGTTGGCGCCGTCTCGGTGACCTTGCGGTCGGCGACGAGGTGTTCGACGAGAACGGGCTGCCGTGCACGATCACAGGTGTCTACGACCAGCCGCTGTCCGACACATGTTTCGAGGTTGAGTTCTCCGACGGTACCGTCATCATCGCGGACGACGCCCACCTGTGGTGGACCGAGGATCGAGCCACGCGCCGCTCCCGCTCAGCCAACCGGAGCGGCCCGTCTGCACCCACCCGGCAGCGGAGACCGTGGCTGACAACGCAGGTAACTGACCGTCTGCGCGCGGCAGCTGATGCAGCACGCCCGGATGAGGTCATCTCGATCCCCGAAGTAGCAGAACTTGCCGGTGTGGCAGGGACGACCAAACGCATCCATGATCTGGCGAGATCGATCGGCGCGGCGCGGGAACAGCGGTCAGTCCACCGCACTTATTTCTACGCGAAGCAGCAGGTCCGGCAGCGGAAGAATGTTCGCGTCTATTCGGGTGCCGAGCTGTGCGACTACTTGATCGGTCGTGTCCGATCCCCACGGGCGCGCGGTGACCTCGTGACGCATGCGGACGCGTTGTTGGCGGTGTGCGCCCACTATCGGACCCATGACGAGGTGACGGCTGAGGACATCGCAGCTGGCGCGGGTATTGCGGCGAAGTCCGTGCGGAAGTGGCTGGTCAACGCTTCCCGCCTGTCCAGTCGGCTCGAGGTTCGTGAGGTCACACTTGATGTTCCGGAACGGACGGTTGAACGACTCGGCCCTGCGGTCGCCTTGTATCCTAAGGCAGCGCTCCTGCGCATGGTTGCAGCCTACGGAGACAAGCCGCTATGGGATCAGCGTGAGCGGATGGCGATCGGGCAGGTCCGCACAACCAATGAGATCCGCCACTCGCTCCGCACTGACAGCGGTCACGTCAACCACTCGATCCCTGTGTGTAAGCCGCTGCACTATCCGGACGCGGTGCTGCCGATAGGTCCTTACACGCTCGGCGCGTGGCTGGGCGACGGGACCTCTCGTGGAGGAGCTGTCACCAGCATGGACGCGGAGGTGCTCGACCGGATCAGGCTCGAAGGCTATGACGTTCATGTCGTGCCACATTCCGCTGGCATGGTCGCTCCGCTCTATCGAGTTGGCGGCCTGACATCCCTGCTCCGAACAGAGGGACTGCTCAAGTCGCGTTGTGGCGAAGATGTGAAGCGTATTCCTCACCGGTATCTGGAGGCCGGTGAGCAGCAGCGACGGGACCTTCTCGCCGGTCTGCTCGACACCGACGGAACTGTTGCACCAGGTGGGGCGGTCGAGTTCACCAACACCAACGAACGGCTCGCGAAGGATGTGTTGGAATTGGCTCGTGGCCTGGGCTACCGGGCGACGCTGCGGGCGAAGCCAGCCATGTGGAACGGTGCTGTATGTGGAACGGCGTACAGCGTCGCGTTCACGACCCACGACAAGGTGTTTGGGTTGCATCGCAAGCAGCTCGTCCACGCCGAACGCATGCGGGCATCGAATACCTCCAGGCACGACTGCCGGTACATCGTCGACGTCCGGAAGGTCGAACCACGGCCGATGCGCTGCATTTCCGTGGACTCCCCGACCCGCCAGTTCCTAGCAGGGGACGCTCTTGTCCCTACGCACAATTCGGTCAGTCTCGACATCATCCTGTTTCTGACGTTGTGGTGCCGCGATGTCGCCGAGATCATCGTGTGTGACCCGAAGCGAACCGACTTCACGTGGACTCCCGAGTTCCCCTCGGTCATCCGCTTCGCCGCCGGAGCGCTCGAGATCGTCGATGCCGTCGGATATGTGCGCCAGGAGATGGACCGCCGCCAGACGATCCTCAACAAGCGGGGCGTACGAAACCTGCGCTACCTGCGGAAGTTGTATGCCGAGCATCCGGAGTTCGAGGCCGAGGACGGCCCCGCCCCGAAGCGGCTGATCCTGTTTTTCGACGAGCTCGCGAACTTCTGGATGAAGTCCGACAACGAGGACATCGAGGCGCAGAAGGTGACTGCCCGGACGCAGATGGAGGAGCTCGGTCAGCTCGCCCGCGCGCTGGAGATCAACATGATCCTGGCGGCGCAGAAGCCCGACAAGGATCGCATGTCCACCCAGCTCAAGGAGATGTGCGAGTTCCGGCTCTGTGTCGGCCCGGTCAACGAGTACACCTCGAAGCAGATCCTGGACACGAATCACGGCACCCGCTTTCCGGAGGAGGGAACACCGAAGGGTCGCGCTTGGGCCACCACCAGCGAACTCGGCTTCCGCGTGGTGCAGGTGCCGTACCTGCCGAACTCGACCGAGGACGCGCCCTGGCCCGCCTCGGTGGCGCCGCGCCCGGCGCATCCGATCACCGGGTCGAAGGACCGCCTGCGTGCACTGCTCGCCGCGCAGGGCTACCAGCAGGTGATGGTCCCGAATTCCGATGGTGGGCGGGATCCGCGCTGGGTGCTGACCGACGAGCCCGTCGCTCCACCGAAGGTGCAGGCCGTGCCGGTGGTGGTGGACAAGCCCGCGCAGGAGCCCGTGGTTGCCCCTGTGCCGGCCTCGGTGGGCGCCGCGGCGGGAACCGGTCAGGACGAGTGGGATGGCGACGAGTGGTGAACCAGGCGATTGCCCCGCGGGTGGCGACCGCCAGGGTCGCCACTGCCGTACCGAACGAGGCAGGTCGTCCGCAGTCACACGTCGAGCCGCATGCTTTGCGAAATCGACGTGGTGAAGGCCTCCCGTACGTTGACGTGACTTCGATCGAAAGGACTCCGATGTCTGCTGTACAGGAAACAGGAGGCTCGCCAGGTGTTTTCGTCCACGCTCGTGAGCGTTGGCGGACGCTCCCGTTCTGCACCAGGGTGCGGTCGGGGATCGTGGTGGGCGTTCCGCTCGCCGCTGCGATGTGGATGATGCTCGCACCACGTGAACGAGGAACTGTCCACGCTGCATGGCAGACGGCGGACAGTCTGGGTCGAGCAGCCATCGTAGTGTTCTGCATCGCCGCAACCGCGATGCTCAGCTGGCTACTGTGCGTGATCGTGACGGGCCGGTCACGCCACTCCCCGAGCTGCATCTGTCAGGACCTGGACAATGGATCATCCGGCATCAGCGACGCGACACAGGGGCACCGCTGATGGTGCCGCCGAAAAAAGGACCACGCGAGGGAATCGTCTCGCGCGTTGTGTTTTTCGTCGTCGTCATCGGGATCGTGTTCGGGATCTTCCAGTACATGACCGGGGGAACCAAGGTCGGCGACGAGGGATGGTTCCGCACCGGCCAGCAGATGATCAGCGAGCTGTTCGATCGGGGCAGTGACACCGCCAAGGAACAGCTTGAGAAGGTCACCGACGGCGCCGGGACGCAGCTCGGCGAAACGATCCGCGACCAACTGTCGACCACCGCACCGGCATCGGAAGGGAACGACGGGTGAGCATCCTGAAGTACGTGCTGTGGGTGGCGGTCGGCCTCGGCGTGTTCCGCGGCTGGGTGAACTGGTCGGAGTCCGAGGGCATGGACTCGACAACCATCGTCCGGCTCTTCGAAACCGTCGTGAACACGATCGCCGACCTGACCTACCAGTGGCTGCCGGCCCTTTTCGACCTGATCGGCGGGAACCCTGTGACAGCACCGGACAGCGAGCCTGCCGTCGAGAGCCTCGCCCCGTCGATGATGGGGGTGTCGTCATGGTGATGGGTCCGACACACGCGATGTCCGGCGCCGCGGTCGGACTCGCGGCCGCCGCGGTCCTCCCGACCGGCTGGGGTGGCCCGTCCTCGCTCGCCGAGACCTTCGCCTGGGCCGGCGTCTGCGCCGGATCGGCGTTGCTGCCCGATCTCGACCATCCCCAGTCGACCGTCGCCCGGTCGTTCGGCGTCGTGTCGCAGATCGCGTCCGAGGGCATCAACGCGGTATCCGCGGCCTTCCACAGGTTGACCGGCACCCGCCGCGACGGAACCCGCTCGGACGGACACCGCACCCTCACCCACACGCTGCTGTTCGCAGTGGTCCTGGGCGTGGTTGTGTCGGTGCTGGTCACGACGTTCGGGAAACCGGCGATCATCGGAACCCTGTTCGTCACCCTCGGGCTCGCGATCCGCGGTCTGGCCGGGGACTGGTCGAAGAAGCAGGGCTGGCTGGCCGTCACGCTCGCGGCCGCGTTGCTGTCGGTGATCGCGTGGCAGGCCTTCCCCGCCGAGACCGGGTCGGTGTCCCTCGGTGTCGCTGTCGCGCTCGGCTGCATCACGCACTGCATCGGCGACGGCATCACCCGTGAGGGCATTCCGTTCCTCGCGCCGCTTGTGAGAGTGAACGGGAAGCGGTGGTGGGAGTTCACGCTGCCGTCGCTGCTGCGGATCCGTGCGGACGGGCCGTTCGAGAAGGTGGTGCTGCTGCCTGCATTGACGGCCGCGACGGTCGCCCTGGCGGTGCTGGCGGTACCGGGGTTCGAGACGGTCGCTGACGCCGCAGCCGCACGCTGATCAGGAGGTGTCGAGCCCACCGATGGACGCCTAGGGCACGAACAGGAGAAGGGCGTCACCCCAGGGATTTCTCTGGGGTGACGCCCTTCTCGTGTATCAGGCGGCGAGTTCGCGTCGCATTGCTCGACGTTCCCGGCGGTTGGCGCGTTCCTTGATCCGCTTCACCTCTCCGGGCTTCCAGTTGGTGGCCCGGCGGCTCACGCGGGTGAAGGCGTCTCGTTCGTCTCCGCCGACGGTCTTGCGCTTCATGGCTGCTCCTGCCGTTCGCTGTGCTGTTGTGATGACACAACTTTCGCAACCGGGAGTCGTCGGTGTTGCAGACCGACAGGGCGTGCTCCCCCGGCTCTCATCCGGGGTCCCCGTCCCCGTCGTGGGCGTTGTCGGCGTCGGGAGTAGGGCTCGCGGTGTTGCCGGGCACGATCGTCCCGTACCTGTCGGCGGGGAACGGTTCCACCTCGACCACCAGGGCCGTTTCTGTCCCGTCGGGATCACCCTCGAAGGGGTCATCCCAGGTCCGCCCCGTGAGCTGGAGAGCGCCGGTGCTCTCCAGTGCCCCTCCCAGCCGCGCCCGTCGACTCCTCGTCACTTCCTCCGCCGCCGTTCACATAACCTCGCAGTACGAGGCTAGTCACCACCGATCCCGGACAGGGCCTCGAGCGAGCCGGCGTGATCGCGGCCTGAAACACCTCGACCGCGCTTGGGAGACCGTCGTGGCGTCCACTCGCCCCGACGCTCATGGAGGTTCCATGACCACGCCCCTGCCCACCGCCGACGCAGAGCCCGGGGTACGGACGGAGATCGCCACGGATGCGTGGCACTACGGCTTCGTCCCAGCTCGCTGCGAGCGCGCCAGCATCGAATGGGTGCGTGAATACGCGGCGGTCTCGGACGCTCACGCCAAGTACATGCGGTCGATCGGCTACTACCGGTGGGCGGCCTACCAGGGGCGGACGTCGTACTACTCGTCCCGGCCGCTGCCGTACTCCGCCGGCGGGCAACGCTCGTTCGTGTTCCTCGAGGACGGAACGGTCGTCGAAGTGTCCTCCTGCGGCTCTCAGCCGTACCAACGGGTCAGCGACGGATCCGTCGTCGGGGACTGACAGCCCCAGGGCTCTACATCATCTCGGCGCGGTCCTGGGTGCACTCCTGGATGGCGCGGATCGCCTCACGGATCTGCGGGATCTCGCGCAGCAGCATGTCGACGTCGTCGAGGGCCTCGGAGAACGCGGTCAGTTCGGAATCGTCGCAGGCGTCGAGGAACTCGGGGAGCTTCTCGGCGACCTGGGACACCTCGGGCAACTTGCGGCCCATCTCGTTGATCAGACGCAGGGTGTCGGTGAACCGGATGAAGTCGTCGGTACGGGCGAGGGTTTCAGCCCATGACTGTCCCCCGTCGGGGGCCATCGATCCGGTGGCCTGCGCACCGAACGCCCCGAACGGATCGTCCACGTTGACGTCGACGCTGGTGTCGCGTTCGTGGTGGGTATCGGTGTTGGGCCAGTCGGTCGGGTCATCTCCCTCCGACGCCAGAGGGACATCCCCGTCAGACTCGGAGGGGACCCGCGGGGTGGGAGCTGCGCCGCCGGTGTCCGGTGTTCCCCCGAGCTCGTTGCTCGGGGCAGGTTCCTCGGCCGGCTGAGCGGGCGCGCGCCCTGCGGCTTCCGCGATCACCGACTCGACGATCTCCTGCACGGCCTCGCTGTCGGGCTGCTCCCCGCTTTCGGCGGCGGCGATGACACGGTTCTCGATCTGAGTGAGCATCGTGACGTCGTCGACGCCGTTCTCCCGGGCGGCCCGGAGTGCCTTCTCCGCGACGTCGAGTTCGGTGGCGTCCACTCCGGTGCGGGAGGACACCTCGTGGAGGAACAGTGCGGTGCGGGCCATGCGGTAGATGTGCGCGCGGCCGTAGGGCCTACCGGTGCGCGGGTTGATCAGGCCGCCGTCCTTGAACTCACCGAGGATCAGGTCCTGCGGGTTGTCGTAGCCGAGAGGCTCCCAGGCGCGGCGGCGGAAGATCTGCTGCATCGCGTCCTCGAAGCGGACAGCTGCCTCTGCGACTTCGCGGACGAGTTCGCGGGCTTCCTCTTCGGTGCAGGGGCCGGCGTTCGGGTCGACGACGTCGTGGTCGTCGATGGCGTCGATGGCGCTGCTCACGAGCGGTCTCCTCGCTGATCGGGTGGTTGTCGCGGACGGTAGCGAGGTAGTTCTCCACGTAGATCGGAGCTATACTTAGAAGATACTTCCTTGATACTTTTTGGATAGTTGCTACTATATGTTCATGATCGCAACCGAGAACGCTCTCGTCGTATTCACCGCCAAGAGCCCCGAGACAATCGTCCTTGAAGGCGGCTCGCAGGCCTGGAAGCTCGATCCCGCCCGCGCGAAGAAGTGCGAGTGGCTCGTATGCACCCAGAACGCTCACAATCCGGAGCCGTACGCCGATGGCAACGAACCCCACGGCAGCGCATTCCTGATCGGACGCATCTCTCGCATCAGCCCGGCTGACAACGACGAGGGCCGCTGGAAGATCGAGTTCAACCAGTACGCCCGTATCAGCCAGCCCAATGTGTGGACCGGCGACCGTAACCCGGTCCGTTACACCAACCTCGACGCTCTCGGCATTAACCTTGACGGTGCTCAGTTCAAGGAGATGGACAGTGTCGTCTCTACTCCGCAAACTGCCCAGACAATGGAGTCAGCCGGCCTCACTATTGCTCAGGCAAAGGCAGGGCTGGCAAAGACGTACGGCGTCGATGTCGGATCCATTGAGATCGTGATCCGCGGCTAGCCCAGCACCGGCCAGCGGACCGGTTAAACATCATTCAAGCAGGTGAGCCCGGTCGTCAGCGAATACGCCTCTGGCCCCGAGGTTTCCCTCGGGGCCACAGGTGTTCTCTCCTGTCAGGCGACGGTGTAGCGGGCCGCCCGGATCGGCGGAGTGTCACCGTACGACCGGGACAGCATCTCGTGCCGCCACGACGTATCCGCCGGAATGTAGACACCGTTGGCACGGGAGTGGTGCGCCGGAATGCCGAGGGTGTCCGCGAGGCGGGTCCGCTCGGCGAACGGGATGGTGCCGTCCTTCGCGCGCCGTGCCTTCGGGATGGTGATGCGCATCCCGCCGTCCTTGTCCCGCAGCACCGAGTAGTGCGTGCGGGTGCGGGCGAACAGGGCAGCTCGGATCCGGTACTGCACATCTGCAAGGTCGTGGAGGTCGGTGGGGCGGTCGGAGTTGGCGCCACCCTTGCCTTCCCGTTCGAACGTCGTCGGCCATGCGACCGCTCGGCCCTCGTTGTCCTTCGGCGGCTTCACCGACGGGGTGTTGATCGGCTCGCCCCGACGCTGCTTCTCGAACAGGCCCTCCTTGTGGGTGTCCTGCCGCTGGGCGCGCAGATTTTGGATGCGCGAGTAGTTCATGCGCTCGAGCGGGGCTCGGGGTGCGTCGTAGGCGGTGTCCGATGTGCGTTCGCGGCGCAGCTCCGCCATCGACACCCCGGGCCGCAGCGCGGTGTCCCCGGTCGGTGCGGCCCCGTACGCGTCACCGAGGCGGTACAGGGCCTCACCGATGTGCTCGCAGCGACCACCACTGCTGAACTTCCCACAGGTGCAGCGCATCCCGTTCCCACCGGCCTGCGGGAACGGGGACACTAGGTCAACGCCGGCCTCGTCGCGCCAGACGGTGGCCTGCCCGGAGACAGTCGCCTCGGGGTACCGGAAGCTGACCGACGGGGCGGCGGCGCGGCCCGCGGCGACCTGATCGCGGACATCGCGCGGCGGCGGCACATTCGCGATGCCACCGCCGGGGAGCTTGAACTGCCGCTGCGACATCAGGTGGACCCGTTGCATCGGCGGTGCCGGCGGTTCCAGGCCGGCTTCCCGTGCCGCGCGGGCCTGGGCTCGCCAGTGCGTTTGCTGCGCGCGATCGGCCATGCTGTTGTCGGCGGCCGCCGAGCCGGGGACCGGGCACGCATGCGAGGACGTCATCGAGGCCCATCGCCCGCAGGTCGGGCACTTGCGTTGTTCCTGGGCGGCCTGGGCGTCGGCAGCGTTCTCCCAGTGGTAGGCGTCGTTGGTCTTGCCGTTGCCGCGGCGCATGACGGTGTTGGAGATGGCTCGGCCGACCTCGTCGGAGGCGAGGATCTGCGCGGCCTCTTCCTTGGACACGCGGTACGGGTACGTCCTGCCGGGCGAGACCTGGCCGTCCTTGCGGGTCCGCGGCGCGGTCGTGACCATCATCAGGCCGGATTCCTCGTTGTACGCGACCTCTTGCACCCACGACGACACCCCACCGGTGCGGGCCGCCATCTGCTGCTGCAGCTCGGCGTCGCTGTTGGCGACGGCTTTCAACCGCGCGTTCGCCTCGGCGACCGTAGTGATCGGTTGCCCGCCCGCGAAGCTGTCACGGTCCTGCTCGAGAAGCCGGCGCGCTTCATCACCCCCGACCTCGACGCCGTCGCGGCGCAGATAGACCGGCTCCTGCCCTGAGTCGAGAACCTGCTGCAACGATGCGGCCTTGAGGGCGTTGGTCGCGGCGTGGTGCTCGGCCTGCAGTTCTTTCCGGCGGGCGGCGAGGTCACCGTTCGGGCAGGCGGGCTGCTCGTGACCGAACTGGCCGCACTGTTCGCACCGCACATTCGGGTTGGCGGACTGCGCGTACACCCGACGGTGCTCGGGTCGGATCGTCGGGCGGCTCGGCTGTTTCGCCAGGTGCGCGAGGCGCCGCTCTTCCATTTCTGCCAGGGCATCCCGGGCTCGCTTGGACTGGCCGATGTCAGCCTGTCCCTGCGCGGACAGGCCTGCGACCGCGAGATCGTCGCGCCACGAATCCTTCAACGAGATACCGACGCTGCCGCGGCCGGTTCCCTGGCGCGCCATGATCGAATCCCACTCGGCCTGCACTTCACCGATGCTGCGGCCGGTGTGCCGAGCGTTGATCTCGAAGTACGTGGCCTTCGCGGACTGGATGCGCGGCACCATGGTTCCGAGGTACTGGATTGCCTGCAGCTGGTTGCCGGCGTTTTTCTGCGCGTCCGTCAGCGGTGTCTTGTTACCGAAGCGGTCGGTATACATCCCGGTCTTGAGGCGGTCAAGTTCGGTGTCGAGGCGAGTGATCACTCCGGGCTGATCCCAGCTCTGCCGGTACTTCTCCCGCTCCGAGATCGACGGATCGTTCTCGATCTGCTGGCGCAGGCCTTCGACGAACGCGATCTGCTGTTCAGTGGTCATCGGTGGGGCGCCGTCGAAGTGATGCTGCCGCTCGTGAATGGCGGACTGCAATTCACGATCGTGCAGGGAGCCCAGCCCCTGTGCCTTGCACATTTCCTTCGCGAGGCGGATTGCGGTCGACCTCGCTTTGTTCTCTCTGCAAACCATGTTGCTACCGGCGGCGGCTCCCTGGCCGCGCCGACTCCTTCCTCGCTCGGGGTGTGTGGCAGATCCGATTGCTGTTCATCCTGGCGGCATGCACCGACAGCACCGGTGTCGCGGAGGTCGAATCACAGCGTCTCGCGGTGGAGATGACCTCGGCGGACAGCGGTCAGCTCGGGTTGATGTCCCGGAAGATCGGGTCGGGCTGCTCGGCCGGCAACACCGACATGGTCAGCCAGCCGGCCTTCTCCAGGGACTCCAGGTAGGCAGCACTGTCGCCGATGTCGAGGACGACCAGGTTCGGGTCGCCCGGCACGACCACGCCGTCGCGGGTCATTTCCGACAGCGGGAGCGGGGTGTTCGAGTAGGGGTCGTAGTCACCGGTGTTGAGGACCAGCGACACCCGCGCGGACCACACACCCGTCATCCGGGTGCGCAGGTGGTCTTCCTCGTCGACGAACGGGATTTCCTCGAGGACGCCCACCGGGTAGGGGCCGTCGGGGTCCGCGGCCTTGGTCAGCTGCTGCTGTTCCTCGGCGTCGAGATGGTCCCAGCTGCCGTCCCGCTGGGCCAGGTCGTTGATCTGCTGCTGCAGGGCCAGTCGGAGTCTGTCGGCGTGGGCGTGCCGGAGGCGGGCCAGGGCCAGCCATGCCTCGACGATCGCGGTGTCGTCGATCGACGATTCGAGATCGCGCAGGGCGGCGAGCTTCTCGGCGTAGTCACCGCCGACTATCACCGCGACAGCATCTTCGGGGGTGTCGGCGTAGACGCGGCGCTTGTCGGGCAGGGACACGTCGTAGACGTACGGGCGGCGGTGGCCGATCAACGGCAGGACGCGGCCGTGGGCGGCACCGATCTCGGTGTGCTCGCCGTCGATGACGACGATCGGTGGAGCGATCTGGGCGGGGTCGAGACGGGTGGCGTCTTCGATGCTGATCGGGTGACGCACGGTCGGTTCGGTCACGGAGGGCCTCACATTCTGCGGGAAGCATTCAGGTGCTCGGCATCATGCGCGGCAGCTTCTCCAGCAGAGAGTGTGTGGGCGGACAGCGCTCCCACGAACAGCCTTCATTCGGGGTGCGGGTTGCTCGACCGTTGGTACTCGAAGGACAGGGCTTCTCGTTGCCTCCGGTGGCTGCGGCGTGGAAGGACCTCGTTGCGAGTAGCCGACCACGGATCTTCCAACATCAAGAAACCTGCCATCACCCCAGCTCACTATGCGAGTGAACAACAAACGCCATCCCCGCACACGCGAGAATGGGGCTGCTGTCAGCCGCCGAAGGATGGCCCGTCTGATTTGCCCTGTGGACGGGTCTGATTCGCCAATGCGGCCAATTTCTGCGCGACGGTCAGCGCATAACCGGGGGCAGAGGGATCCTCGGCGAGCGTGCCTCCAAGGCTGCGCTCGGTGGCGATGCGCTGCAGATCTAGTATTCTGCGCCTCTCGCTTTCTCTGCAGGCGCGGTACTCCGGAGAGTTCTCGTCGTGCTCATCGTGGCTAGGTACCGAGTTGGGGCACGGGACGGTGCGTGACATCATTGCTCCCTTGCGGTCGACGACTAGATACGCGACCACGGTAGAGCACAAAGTGTGCGTTTTACCTGCGGCGATAGTCGGTGGCAGCCGAACAGTTGACCTGATCAGCAGTAACCGGTGACGACACGCCGACAGTGAGTTTCTGTCCGAGGATTCTCCGGTCATAGCCATAGCCCGTACGGAGCGCCCCCGACACGCACGGGGGCTTGTCAACGGGGCCCAGCAGGTCGCGAAGTACCGTCCCACCGCGCTTGTCAGACCACCGCGCGACGGTGTGCTTGTTCGAGTGCGGTGGCGATGGCGTCGGCGACGAGTCCTGCGAATGCGTTCGGGGTGACGTGGTCGACGACCGTGGTGTCCTCGGGGATGACCGAAGCTCGCTCGCGGTCACCGGTCAGTGCCCACACGACCTGGACGTCGTGGCGGCGTAGGTAGCGCACGCGATCATCGATAGCCGAGGCTTCGTGGCTCGGGAGTTGTCCGTCGGTGAGGACGACGAGGACGCGGGCCCCGGATGCGGTGGTGAGGTCGGCGCCGGCGGTGACGGCGGACATCGCTTCGGCGCACCCGGTTGAGGATGAGCCGCCGGGGACGATGGGCACGCGGTTGGGGCCGGTACGAGGTCCGAGCAGTGCGGTGACGGTGCCACCGAACCCGGTTGCTGCGGCGGTGCCGCCGAGCTCTGCCGCCGCGGCCGCGAGCGACCAGATCACCGTGCCGGCCGCCGAGAGCCAGCGGTCCATCGATCCGGAGACGTCGACGACGACACCGACGTGCAGGGGTGGCTTCTCGGCAACCTTGCGCCGGTTCCGGCGCCACGGTGTCGCCGTGACGACCTGCCCGTTGGCTCGTTGCGCTGCGCGTTGGACGAGTCCGCTCGTGCGGGCCTTGCCCGCGGGGTGGGCCACGTGTTCGGTGACCTGGCGTGGCGCTTCGTACTGGGCGCGCTTGAGGCGGCGGACGATCGCAGCCCGTTCGGCGATGTCAGTATCGGTGGACGGGCGGTTTCGGATGCGGGTGAGGGCTTTCGCGTCGAACACCGATCGCGCTGCGGCCGCGGCGAGATCGCGTTGGGTGTCGTCGGCCCGCTTCTCGGGCGTCGGTTGCGGGCCGAGTGCCTGGTGGAGTTCAAGCTCTGCCTCGCCGGAGGTCTCCGCGGCGAGATCGCGCAGCAGGTCTGTCCAGCCCGAGCCGATCCCGGTGCCCGGGTCGAGTTGGTCGCCATCCCCTGCAGTGCCGGTGCGCTCGCATGGGTTGGCTTGCTGGTCGCTCGGGTCAGCCCCGCCCTCACCGCTGTCGCCGTCCCCGGCAGTGCCGGCAGGATCGTCGTCGCGGCCGGTGTCGCCGCTGTCGACCGACTGCGCGGCGCCCTCCCCCTGCCCGGAGCCTGCCCCACTTCCATTGTCGGGATCCGCATCTGGAAGCAGCCGACACCACTGCTCGGACAACGCCAACAACTGCTCCTCGTCACTGTCACGCAGAGCCAGGATCTGACGCCAGATCTGCGTGCACTCGGCGACGACGTCAACGCCGAACTCCTCCTCCACGGCCGGGCGAATCCGGTCGCCCACCCACCGCGGAAGCACCCCGGCGTCGACCTGGGGCAGCACACGCTCAAGCAACACGCGCGGCGACCCCACGACCGACATCGTCACCGGGGCGGCCGACCGGAGGAACAGCCGCGACCTCGGGCTGCGGATGATCAGTCTGCGGTGTGCACGCGCGGCGTCGAGCGCCCACGCGACCTCGAGCACCCCCGCCGAGACGTCGGCGCCGACCCGCCCTCGCCACCGCGAATGCGCTGCACGCGACGCTCCGTCGAGGACGAGACCAGCCAGGATCGGGTGGGACAGGCGATCGATGAGCGTCCTGGTGGTGGGAACGCGTCCGCGATCGTCGACAGACAGCTCTGCCGCGTGCGGGTCGATGCGGATCTGCCCGGATGTCGGGTCGACGTCGACTCCGCCCGGTGTGGCGTCGATGGTGACGGTGACGTCGCCGCGGCCGGCGATCTGCCGTGCCCATTCGGTGGCCGACCATCCGGTCAGCTCCCAACTCTGCGGCCCCATCTCCTGTGACTTCCCTTCTCGAATGCACCCGCTTCTGGTGCGGATGTGTGTGCTGGTCAGGACTGGGCGACGAGTTCGCCGAGCTCGCCCGAACCCAGGCTGAGGTGTCTCTCCAGCTCCTGGGCGACTCGGCCGCGCAGGAGCGGCTCTGGGCACGCCGACACCAACGACCGTGCCGCGAAGCCGATGCCGAGTACCGGGGCGATGTCGCGGGCTTTCAGCAGAGCACGCAGCGACGGAACCCACACCGACTCTTGGCTCTTCGCCCGTGCGACATCGTTCGCTGTCATCAGGGCGCGGGCGGCGTCGACGAATGCCTTTGGCACCCCGAGGTTCTCCGCAGTCGACAGGTCCGTGGGGACGGTGACGGTGAACGCGATCCGGTCGTGCAAGGCCTCGGGGATCCCGAATCCCGAGCCGGGGTTGTACGCGATCAGCACCGCGAACCCGTCGGCGGCGTCGACCTGCCCGACATTGGGGTTGGAGGTGTCGATGTAGGTGCGGCGGTGATCGCACACCGACAGAAACACTGCCTGCACTTCCTGCGGTGCGCGCGGCAGCTCGTCGGCGAGGAACGGACGTCCTTCCCGCATGGCCTGCAGCAGAGGCCCGTCGACCCAGGCGAACCCGGACGGGGCCGTCGGATCGGGGTTGTAGCGGCCCACGATGTCTTCGACCGTGGTCTCGCCGTGGAATGTCAGCTGCAGCAGGTCTGGCGCTGCGACCTGCGCGAGAGTGGTCTTGCCGGACCCGGGTTCACCGGCGAGGCCGACAGTCCACCCGTGGTCGATGGCGGCGCGCACGACGGTGACATCGACGATGCCGCCGACCATCCGCGGAAGGTACGGATCGCCGGACGGGGTGCTGTACGTCTGGTCGGGGTCGGAGCAGATCGCCGGTTCCAGGTCGGTGCCGACGGGGTCGCTGTCCCAGTCCACCGTGGAGGCGCCAGTACCGGCGGCGAGGGCGGCACTGGCGAACCGTTCGATCTGCTCGTCGGGGTCGTCCGCGTTGAAGTACTCGACCATGAAGGCATTGGGGATGCGGTCGTCGGTGACGGTGTCAGCGATTTCGACCACGCGCATCGGCAGCGTGTTCGGGTCGCCGATGCGGTCGCGTGTGTCTTCGACGTTCGACCCGAGCTGCAGAATCCCGTCGAGCAGTGTGTCGTATCCGGTGGGTGCGGACTCCCATGCAGAGGCGCCGATCGTGCCGTGGCAACGGCGAGGCTTGCCGTCGCGCAGCAGCACCAGGTCTATCGCTGCGCTTGACGAGTTCCCGGACCCTGCAGGGAATCCGACGTATCCGTAGGCGAGCACGAGGTGGTGGTCCTTTCGGGGCAGGTGGTGGAGCAGTCGAACGGTAGACGGCCGTTGATCCACTCCGGCTGTCGTCGTCGGCATCGGGATGGACGACAGCCGGAGGTCGTTGATCACGCGGCGAGTTGGGTGGATCCGAGCGGTGGGCGCTGCAGGCGGAGGACCCGCGACGCGATGTCGAGGACGTCGGCGGTGTGCGAGACGACGATCATCGGCATCTCCAGGGCCCGCAGCATCGTCAGCATGTCCCGCCGGAACGCTTCGTCCTGCGAGGCGGTGATCTCGTCGGCGAACAACATGCCGGGCTTGCCGCCGCCGGCGAGCTGGCGGGAGAACCCGATGAACGCGCACACCGCGGCGCGGGCCTTCTCACCGCCGGAGAGCTGCCGGGTGGCTCGGGTTGTCCCGTCGGGCAACACCACCTGCGGCACGAACGTCTCGTCGATCACGAACCCCACATGCTCCCCGCCCAGTCGGGTGAGGATGTCGGTCGCCGCTGCGGAGATCGTTGCGCAGTACTCGGCGAGCAGATCCCGGCGCAGGGCGATACCGATGTCACGGGCGATGCGGGCGATCTCCGCCTTTTCGGCGGCCTCCCTCTTGAGTTCCCACCGGGTGGCGGCGTCGTCGGCGATGCCGTCGAGCTGCATCGCTGTGGCGCGCGCGGCCTGGGCCTGCGCTGCGGCGTCCGCGGCGCGTGCCTGGGCAGCGTCGAGGGCGATGCGTGCGGTCGCCTCCGCGGACTCGGCAGCCGCGACGTCGGTGGGGCTGGGCGCGTCCACCACCGCGGCCCGCGCCACCTCCACGCGCTCACTGGTGGCGGTCGCCCGGGTGAGGACGTCGGCCAACGCATTCCACGCCGTCGCGACGGTACGTGCGGTGGCGAGCCGTTCGGTCAGTTGCTCGTGCACAGTGAGCGCTGCACTGTGGATCTGTTCCCTCCCCGTCGGCACCGGTGCGTTCTGGTGGGCTGCGACCAGCTCAGCGAGTGCTGTTGCGGCCTGGTCGGCGTGCCGGGTCGCGGCGATGGCCGCGGCCTCCGCGTGCTCGGCGACGCGCGCGAGGCTGTCGACGTTCGCGAGAGCGGCGTGGGACTTGCGCAGCCGAGTCTCGGTGTCGAGCAACGCCCGGTCCAGGGCGGTGGCCTTCTGGTGTGCGGCCACTGCCTCGGCACGTGCCTGGTCGAGGATCGCGCGCTGCTCGTCGATCAGGGCAGCGACGTCGCCGACGTCCTGGCGGCACGTCGGGCATGCGGCGGCGTCCATCGCACGGGAGAGCGTCGCGATGGCCTCCTCACGCTGTGCGACAGCGGCGTCGGCGACGTGCGCTGCCCGCAGGGCCTCCTGGTGTGCGCTCCGCGCGGCCTCCACCTCGGCCTGCCCGGCGGTCACTGCGGCGGCCAACGCATCCGGGTCGACGGCCGCGTGTGCGGCGCGGGCCTGCTCGGCAGCGGTGCGGGCACTGCTCTCCTGCCCGGCGGCGGACTTGAGTTCCGTGCCGCGGCGGGTCAGTTCACCGATGGCCTGCTCGAGGTCGGTGCATGCCGTGCGCGCGGCGGCGCCGTGCTCGGCCGGGTCACCGCTGTCGGTGACTTCCCCGAGATCGCGGAGGTGCTGCCGGGCGGCAGTGACAGCCTGCCCGGCGTCGGCGGCGAGCGCCTCGGCGCCGATCACCGCCTCGCGGGAGTCGCGGGCGGCGCGCTCGGCGCGCTGCAGCTCCTTCGCCTGCTGGCTGGCGGTGTCCCAGGTGGTTCGCGCGGCCGCCGCGTCGGCGGCGGCACGGTTGGATTCCTGCTGCAGACGGTCACTTTCGGCGCCGGCTTCCGTGGCGTCGTCGGCGGTTCGCTTCACCTCGGCCGGATCACCGGGCAGCGCCTCGGCCCGGACCGCGGCGTCCTTGCACTCCTCACGCAGTCCCTGGATGCGCTTGGTCAGGTCGTCGAGGCCGGTCAGCTCTTCGAAGGTCTCCTGCACCTTCGCGGGGGTGCCCGTCATCAGCTCGGTCAGTTGCCCCTGCGCCATGTAGAACGCGCCGCGGAACGTCTTCGCGGTCAGCCCGGTCAGCTCGGTGATGATCCGGGTCAGCGACGCCGGGGTGACGTTCGACTGCTTGACGCCGTTAATCCACAGCTTCGCCGACGCGGACTCGACGCCGGACTCGGATCGGGTGATGCGCCGCACGGCGACGACCTCGTCACTTCCGATGAGAACGGTGGCGGTGACCTGGGCGGGTTCGGTGGATCCCTCACGGCGCAGCGCGGCCGCAGATCCGGCTGACCCAGTGTCGCCCCACAGGCACCACGGCAGCGCGTCGAGGATGCCCGACTTGCCGACTCCCGATGGGCCGTACAGAGCGGTCGTGCCGTCCGGGTCCACATCGAGTGTCATGTGCTCGACGGAGCGGATGTTGGTGATCTCGAGCGACTTCAACCGCAGCATGATCCCGGTCCTTTTCGTGGTGGTGCCTGTCGATGCCTGTGACGCTACGAACGGGTCGAGGTGGGTGTTTCAGTCGTGACAGCGGGGCCGGATATGTCTCGCCGACCTGCGGCGATGCCCGTACGATCAGGGGCACGTGGGCTCTGTGAAGGTGTTTGGAGGTGTCGGTGGCCAGCGGTCTGATGTTGGAGCTCGAGGGGCTGCCTGACCGCGGCGAGCAGTTGGCTCTGCTCGGTGACCGCCGACCTGTTCGGGTGCCGGCCGACCTGTGGCGGCGGTGGTTGTCCGATCCGGTGATAGTCGCCCGTTTCGAGAGCAAGCGGTACCGGCGCGGTGAAAACCAGTGCTGGCCATGGATCGGCGCGATCTCCTCCACTGGTCACGCCAGTTACCGCGCGGCCAGCCTGCCCGGGCCGTCACGCCGAGGCACTGTTCCCGCGCACCTGTTCGCGTTCCAGCTCGCGCACGGTGTCATCACGCGACTCGGCTGGACAGCGACCGACGACGTCACGGTCTGCCATCAGTGCGACTACGCCGCGTGCACCAACCCCGGGCACATGCGACTGGGCACGAACGCGACCAATCGCATCGAGTACGTTCGGCGCCGGCGGAACCTGCACTCGCCGCTGGCGGATGTGCGTGGCGCAGCGGGACGGAGCCATGCGATCGCCGAAGCTGTGCGCGCGGGCCTGCGTGCCGGCGAGGACGCTGCCGCGATCGACGCGCGGATCCGCGCCGCCGAGGACGCCGGGCGACCCCTCTCGCTGTGGTAGACGCGGGGATCTCGGCGACGACGCTTTCGGCCCCGGCATCCTCTTCGGGACGTGATGCCACCGCCGGCCACCGAGATGATCGGATGGCCAGCGGTGGGGTCAGATCTCGTCCGTCAGCGCCGGGTCGTCCAATGCTGACTTCATCCGGCGGAGCAGATCGCGTAGCTGCGTGCGAGTGCCGTCGATCGCCGTGCACTCATCTCCGCTGATCAGCAGTGTGAACTTCCCGGGCGGCTGGACTGCCGGCTGGCCGGTCATGAGGTCCCCGTAGGGAAGTTCCTCGCCGGGACCGACGACCTCGACCGAGGTTGCCTCGGCGTCGAACACCTCGACCTTCACGCCCATCGGTTACTCCTCACCCAGGTCGATGAGTTCACCGGCGACGCTGAAGGTGACGGCCTCGCTGCTGGGGTCGAGCATGATTGCGCGGGCGAGCTGCGCTGCCTCCCGCGGTGTGTCCACATCTTCGATGTCGATCTCCCAGGAAACCTTGTAGTGAGCCATTTCCGTTGCCGTCCTTTCCATCTCAACTGTCCGCAGAGAAGGTAGGAATCGAGTCAGTGGGTTGTTTCAGCTCGCAGGTCAGACTGACGGTGTGTGATCCGGATGGAGCTGAGCGACGACGGCGCCGCGTGGGCGACTGTAGGTGGTGCCGTCGATGCAGGTGATCGTGACGACACCGGTGAGCTGCGCTGCGGTCACCTGCCGGACCTGGGCGACGCTCCGAACCCTGGTATGAGGTGCGATCCACATTCCGGGCTCGACGGAAGTGACCGCCACCGGCGTCCAGTAGCCGGTCGTGATGTCCCTGCGGGTCGTGGCGTAGCCCAGGTAGCCGATCGCGCAACTTGCGGTCCACGCGGCGAGGAAGACGCCGGCGGGCAGCGGGATGAGCCGAGCGATGATCAGGATCAGCGCCATGAATACGAGCGTCGTGGTCACCGCGACGGTGAGACCGTAGACGTCGAGGTTGCCGCCAGATCCGAGCAGTGCGGGTCGCGGGAGGCCGAGGTCGAGCCGGCCGTTGCGTCGGCGGCCCGGGATTGGCCGATCGGCGGTCGTTGGTGTGGGTAGGTCAAGCGCGTCGAGCGCGGCGGTCAACTGCTCCTCGGTCACAACCTGGGTCATCGTGCACGTGGGGCAGGTCCAGGCGGGGCCATCGATGCGAACTGCGACGAGTGCACTTCCATCGCGTGGGCACGCGAGGGGCTCGGTCGCGAAGTGAGCGCTCCAGCGGTTCAGTGCGTTGACGACGTCGTTCGTATCTTGTCCCGTGGAAGGGGTCATGCGGCGGTTCTCCGTTCACGGGTTGTTGCGAGCAGGCGCTTTCGCTCATTGGTTGTCATGCCGCCCCAGATCCCGAACCCTTCGTGGTGTTCCAGCGCATGGTTGAGGCACCGGACTCGGACGGGGCACTTGGCGCAGATCCGTTTGGGCACTGCCGTAGACGCACGTTGCTCCGGGAAGAACAGCTCCGGGTCGGTCTGGTTGCAGACGCCCTCGAGTTTCCAAGCCATGCCGCTGTCGTCCTCCACGATCCTGTCGGCGAGGAGTTCGGCCACACGACGGGGGGCGGTAGGTGGCAATGCGCGCGTCATGATCGGGCCTCCGCGTTCTGGGCTGGCGCATCGCTCGCGGCGACCGCGATGTCGGTCAGGTAGTCCTGGGCGAGGTTGCTGCGCCGCAGCAGGTTGTGTTCGAGGTAGGCAGCGAGGTCGATGGGCACGTTGCGCACGCCGAAGTCCCGTGCGTAGTCGGCGTACTGCTCATCGGTCATGGTGGCTTTGACCGTCAGGTCGATCGTGCGCATCCGTGTCTCCTGGTGGGGCTGGTGGTGGGGACGGTAGGGACCTGCTTCTCCGAATGTCAGTCCGCGCGGGGTGCGCCAAGTGCGGCGCGGGCCTTGGTGAGTGCGGCGTCGCGGAGAGACTCGGGGGCATCGCGAAGGGTCTTGCCGACGGTTCCGTGGTCGACGCGGTGGTCGAGCGCAACCTGCAGGTCGACGACACGCTCGGTGATCGAAACTTGTTCGTGGGCGGGTTGCGCGAGTGAGATTCCGCTCAGCGGGTTCTCGAAGGTGGTGGACCAGTACGCGGCATCGCGTGCTGCATTGGCCCACTCCCCCGCGAGCTCGTAGATGCCCTGCCGCTGCTGTGGTGTGGCGCCGACGATGCGCTGACGCAGGATCCATCCGCCGTCGCCGGTGAGAGCTTCCGACTCGGCGTCGATCCAGCGCTGCGAGGCGAGGCGATCGCGCACCATGTCGTTGATCTGCGCGACCGTCATGGTGGTGGCGTTGATCGGGTCGAAGTCGCGCTGTGGGCGCTGCCAGATCTCGCGCAGGGTCACCTGGGGTGCGGCGGCGTCCGGCAGGTCGACTTGCAGCCATCCTCGGGGCGACTCGTCGTCGGAGAATCCGCGTCGGACCGTCGAGCCGGTGTACCAGACCTGGCCACGTCCGTCGGGGTCTCCGAAGCCCTCGACCGGGCCGGGGGTGTGGAAGTCCGACAGGAGGGTGAGGTCGAACCCTCGGGTCACCCACTCGGTCGGGACGAGGCGGTCTGCGCCGTGCCGCTCGGCAGCCTTGTAGAGGCGTTCGTCTCCAACGAAGATGCCGTGCGAGCACAGGATATTGATGCCGTGGTCGAGTGGTTCCGGTTCGATCGCGATGCCCTGGTTGCGGAGATCCGGGTCGAGTCCGTAGTGGCTGATGACGTGCAGGTAGATGGCCTGGTCGGGGTCGGGTTGGTGGATCTCGTAGAGGCCAGGGTAAGGGCCGACGCTGTCTTCCGGCGTGCGGCGGCTGTCGGGGTAGACGGTGAAGGCGTTCATCGTGGGTCGGTCGAACATGGCGACGGCGGAAAGGTCTGCGCCGGAGCCTGCGCAGTGGTTGCCGCTGTTCTTGCCGTTCCAGAGGCCCGCGTCGAAGACGATGTCGTCGAGACGCTGGACTGATTCGACGTCGCGCGGCAGTGGGCGGGACCAGTGGGTGACGTCTCCGCCGTGCCAGAGGCCCTGGCATTCGGCGTCGATGATCTGGTTGACGGCCTGGTTGTAGGCGAGTTGGCCGTCGACGACGCGGAGGTTCCAGCCGGTGTCGCGGTGCATCCGCATGCCGCGGGTGCTGTAGCCGACGTGCGTGCATCCGATGGTGGCGAATCGGTAAGTCATGAACCAACGGTGACATTTCGCTTCTCCATGTGTTGCAACGCAACTCGGGGCAACCGAAACCGCAGCGCATCCCACAACTTCGCTCGCCGTGCGCTAGAGTGATCACCATCGGATCTGCCACACAATTTGCATAGGACATTCCCATGAGCACAGCTGCGCTCGGCGACCCCATTGGTGTCGTCGATTCTGCTGACCGTCGTCTTTGCGACGCCCTCCTCGACGTGTTCGAGTCTGACGAAACGTCGGATCGCGAACGCGCAGTTAAGGTTTGCGCGCGCTGCCCCCTCGTGCAGGCATGCCGAAACCGAACTCGAATCGAAATCCTCGATGGCATCGGCCCGTGCGCAGTCGTCCGTGCCGGAGTGGCATGGGACTACGACGGACACCCCGACGCCGACATCCACCCCGACGCCGACATCCACCCCGACGACACCGCTCTCGGATGGATCCCCGACGCCGCCAAGCGCCCAGATGGCGCTGACGCCAACAGCACTGACCTGGACAGGCCGGACGAGAATGTCGTCGAGCTCGCCTTCCACGACCCCGGCCTGCTCCGCGAGCATGAATTCAGCGTCGCAGAGAGCGAGGCGATCGTCCTTCGCGGCGCCAAGCAGGGGAAGTCGATGAACTTCCTCGGCAAGATCCTCCGCATGCACTACCGCAACGTGCACAAGCTCGCGCTCAACCTCGGCGTCCGCGACGCATTCGAAACGAAGCCTCGACGACCCAAGACGTTCGACGAGACTGTCATCGAACTCGAGACCCTGGTCCTCGAGCACGACACCGAGACTGAGTCCGAGGACCGCGCTGTTGACAACGGTCAACTGTCCTTCGACGATCTGACCGTCTTCGACGCCGTCGAGCAGGTCGCGCCGACCGACGCTGTTACCGCGGCCACCCCTTCCCGTACGCCCCGGATGCTGCTGGGCCGACTCGTCAGCCGGATCCCCCGCCGATTCCGCGCCGGCAAGGTCGACATCGCGAAAATCGTTCAGCAGAAGGCATCTTCGCCCCTCACGGATTCATCGCACGACGCGCACGGGATCTCCTCGGGTTCGTCGCACCCCACCCGTCGGACGTCGCCGACGGACAGGACCACCTCTCCGCTCACCCCCAGTAAGTCCGCGAGCGTGCACTCCCGATCGAAGCGCGCGCTTACTTCGACCGGGTCCTCGCTCCGAACTCGGCTTTGCACGGTGGGGTTGTCGAGGAGTCCCGGCGCCACCAGCGGAGTCGATCCTCCACGAACACAACCGGATCCAGTCAGCACATCCGGATTCTGCGGTGGGCCATCGTCATGGCCTCTGCCCCACCGCTGATCACGCTGACCACGCGCCCCGACCTCTGTCTCGAGAGCCCGCGTGTCCGAGGCCATCACCCGCTCCGATTCTGAGCGGGTCTCGTTCCTTCGCACTGCAGCAGTCGCCACCCCGTTCGATGAGCACGATCCGAACGGGGTACTCGTCGTGCCATCCACGGACTGACTGACGGCACCAGCCCGGTGTCTCACCGCCTTCAGCGAAGCCGGCTCACACGGCCTCCCGGCCCCTGCGGACTTGCCAATTGCCACCCCTCTGATGACCTCGCGCCGACCGAGGCGCCGGCCCTACAGCCCGGCATCCAAGGCCTGTCTGGTTATCAAGCTGCCGCACAACGCAATACGCCGGCGCACCCACATCGTCTGTGGATACACCGGCGTATCGCCTCGACCGAGCGGTCAGCCTGCCTCGTGCGATGTCCAGAACCGCTCCGGACCGAGGATGGCCACCACGGGAGCCAGCAGAGCCGATCGCACTCCTTGGCCGGCAACCAATGCCTCGTTCTCGTAGAGGATCGCCGCGGACGCGCTCACCGCGGCCGCCTCCGCGCCGTACGGAAAAACCCCAGGAAGCCGGGCGTCTCGACACACGGCCTCATGCGCCAGGAACGCGCGTGGGCGCGACTCCCGATAGAAGCCGATCGCGACACCGCGGCTTTCGATCGCCTCCGTGAGCTCGTCCAACGCGTTGCTCTGGGTGTCCAAAGCCGCTGCTGCAGTCTCTGCGAACAGCCGGGACTGGTCGGGATCGAGACACGACAGCCGCGCACGCATCGCATGGATGCGGGCAGCCTTCGTCGCGAGCCCTTGATCCGCCGCAGCATCCATCGTTGCGGTCATGGGTCAGTGTCCCTGCCCGTGCATGGCCAGCCCCTCGCCGAAGAGGACAGCGGCCTGCTTCAACTCGTTGACCAGCGCCGCCTTCCCCTCGCTCTCGGGCAACACCTCCAGCAGCTGGAGGTTCTCCTGTGCCGCGTCCCGCGCCTTCTCGAACTCCTCGGAGGTCTTCGGCCCCGACCGCGTCGACTTCATTGCCGTGCTGTTCTCGGTGAGCCGAGCAGTCAGCGCCTTGATCGCCTCCTTGATGTGGTCGTTGTTGGTCGCGGCCGTGACCACAGCGGCCTCGCTCTCGGTAAGGACCACGATGCTGTCGCGCTGGGGCATGTTCGTCTCCTGTCGTAGGGGGTCACCGGACGGGAAGCTTCCGGTGGACTCGGTGCGTGAGGCTACGTCGCTGGTTATCCAGACGGCGGCGACGCAAATGAGAACGGCCCGGTGACAAGAAATTCGCTTGTCACCGGGCCGTTTTGCTCACAACTGGACCCAGATCTTCCCGTCCCAGAACCGATCGAACTCGTTCTCGGGCTTCTCCAGGTGTGCCTTCACACCGGGTGAGTCGGCGAGACCACGGAGCGTGGTGTAGCCGCCGGAGTTGAGGACGGTTTCGCCGGGGCGAAGGACGGGCGTCTCGCGGCGTGCCGCGCGCCGGAGCTGCGCCGCGACCTCGTACTCGTTGATCAGCGACTCGATCGCGATGCCCTCGGGTTCGTAGGCAGCGTCCTCGGGGTGCAGGCTCTGGTAGTCGGCCACCCACCGGTCCCATGCCTCGCGGTGTTCCTGCGCGGCCGTTGCCCAGAACACCATCACGGTGCCGCCACGGCCGTCGTGCTCGACGTTGGCGACCTTCTTGCCCTTGCGCCGCAGACTCGCGACGTACGCGACGCCGTCGGAAGTCAGGTGGCCCTTGAAGGAGGCGATGGACCAGTCGAGGTCCGGGATGGGCAATTCCGTCGCGGGCAGGGTCACGGTTGCCATGGGAGTCCTTTCGGGAGGTTGTTGGTTCGTCCCGAACGTTATGGACTGTGATGGCAGGTGTTTCAGGCCTCGTGGGCTGTCAGGCCGCGGTGTCGAGAAGTGCCGATACCGGCTTGAGTGCCCGGTTGACGAGTTCGCACAGTGTTGCGATCACATGGCTGATCTGTGCCGCCTGGTCGTACAGGTGTCGGGCGGAGAACACGTCGGTGTCGCGGGAGACGTTCGGCAACGCGAGTCGGATGGTGTCGATGTTCGGGAGGTCGAGGTATACGACGCCGCTGAGGGATTGCTCGTTCGGTTCGGGCCCGACGAGTTCGACGGAGACCTCGAGGGCTGTGCCAGCGACCGCACCATGCACGTCGAGGGCCGGATCGGTTGGGGGCAGCATCCGCCAATCCCCGGTGAGGAATTCGTAGAGGATGCCGTACGCGCTGTCGAGGTAGGCGGAGCCGTGGTGAAACCACGGATCTTTGGGGAGCAGACGGTCGATCCGGTCTTCGTCGGCGATCAGGTATGCCGCGAAGCTGGCGACCGTCGCGGGGTTCGCGCTGACGGTGATCATGGGTGTTCCTTCCGTGAGCCCATAGGGTAGTTTCGGCCCGCCACGACGCGGCGGGCCGGCGCTGCGGCTGTTGCTCAGACCTTGGAACGCAGGATGCCGAACAGGGTGTTGACCAGCTCTTCGACCGGGCCGTCGGTGGCGGCGTCCTTGAGCGCAGTGATGGCGTCGAGGACGTCGTGTGCGTTGTCGGCGCGTGCGGCGGCGTCGAGGTCGAGCACGTGGACCGCGGAGCTGGCGTAGCTGACGGTTCCGTCCCAGATCACGACGAGGGGGTTGGCGGCAGAGGGGTGGTGGGAGGTTCGCGAGGTTTCCGTCGGCAGCGGCGCGGGCTGCTCCGGCTCCTGCTCCGGTCTCGGCTGGGCGACCGGAGACTGGGCTGCGGGCTGCTCCGGCGTGGGAGCGGCGGTCCGCGGCTTCGCGGGCTCGGACTCGGGCTCGGTGGGGTTCGGCTGCTCCTGCACCGGTGCGGCCGGTGCTTCTGCAGTCGGCTCCGGGCCGGGCGTGGAGGTCTGCGGGACGGCGCGGATGGGCTCGGGGTCCGGGGTCGGCAGTGCCGGCTCGGGTGCGGGGTCCGCGGGCGCGGTGGATGCAGCGGCGGTTTCGGTCACGGTCGGCGCGTTCTCGGACGTGGTCGGTGTCGGGTCGACGCTGGGCGTCGGCTCCTCTGCCGGCGCGACGGCCGCGGATCGTGTCGAACCGATCGGCTTGACGGGGCTGCGCCGACCGCGACTGCGGGGCGTGGTGAATCCTGTGGTCATCGGTAGGTCCTTCCGGTAGGTGCGTTCTCGATCGTTGTTCCGAACGTAAGCAACGATGCCGACACCAACTCCCCGGTGTTTCAGTCTGTCTCGCCCGACGTCGAGTTCACCGCATGACGCGGGACAGGCCCGCTGCCAGCTGGGCGAACCTGCCAATCGAGGCGGGGTCGGTTGGATTCGAGCGCACTGCAGCCAACCGCGCCGGACCGTAAACTCGCGCGCATTCGCTCACCGCTCGCATCGGTTCCCGCTGGTCCGGCGTGCCGGCCCGTAGTGCCGTCACTGCGGCGCGCGCTGTCTCGTCAGGAGCGGTGGACAGCAGCCAGGCCCACCGATCCGGGGTGTCCGTCGGGGCGGCTGCGGCGCGCTCGACGACGGCGCAGTACCGCTCGGGCAGCAGGTCCGCGGGTTCGAGCACGTCAGGTAGTCGCAGACGGCTCCACAGCGTCGGGTCGTCGACGAGCTGGGCCGCGAGATCCCGGATGCAGTCCAGGTGCTCGAGGGGGGTGACGGTGGGAGACGTGGCCGTAGGGGGTGGGGCGTTGACGTTGAGTTGCCCCACGGGGATCCCGAGTTCGCCTGCGAGCCATCGCCGGTACCGCAGGATCAGGATGTCGTCGGCGAGTTCGTCGAGCATGGCTGTCGCGCGGCGCGCGGCCACGGCCGCCCTCTCGGGGCTGTCTGCGTCGGCGAGGAGGCGGCCGAGCATCTGCCGAATCAGAGGTTGACGTGCGTTTACGGCGTCCCTTACGGCTTGGTCGCCGTGATCGGCGCGCAGCTGACACGGGTCCGAACCGCGCTCCCCCGGAACTGCGAGGGTGACCGTCGCGAACTGGTGGCAGGCGACAGCGATCTTCCAGGCGGCGGTCTGGCCCGCATCGTCCGCGTCGAACATCACGACGATCTCTCCGTCGGACCCGAGGAGTCTGGACAGCAGTCGTGCGTGTGTCGCGGTGAAAGCGGTGCCGCACACACCGACGACCTCGGGATGTCCGGCGGCTGCCACTGCCATGACGTCGGTGTATCCCTCGACGACGATCACGCGTCGCTGCCTGACGATGGCGGGTCGTGCGGCTGCAAGCCCGAAAAGCGTGTCGGACTTGCGGAACAGAGCACTGTCGTCGCTGTTGACGTATTTGCGGTAGCGGTCGGGGTTGTGGCCGGGGTCATCGAGGCTGCGACCGGCGAGCCCGACGATGCGGCCCTGCGGGTCGCGCAGGGGCCAGATCAGTCGGCCGGCGAAGGTGTCGTAGGGCTGACCGGCCCGGCCCCGACGGATGAGCCCGGCATCGTGTCCAGCATTCGCGGGCAGCCCGCGGGTGGCCAGGTGTGCGCCGAGGACCGTGGTGCGGCCGCGAGGTGCGAAGCCGATCCCCCACTGACGGATGTGCGCGTCGGTGAAGCCGCGCTCGGTCAGGTACTCACGGGCAGACGCGGCGGCGGGGTCGTCAGTGATCGCGGTTGCGTACACCTCGGCGGCGATCTCTAGGGCTGCACGCAGCAGTTTCGGTGTCCCTTCTGTGCTGCTGCGGTGTGCCTGCTCGCGGTCGGTCAGGATCGCCGCCCCAACCTGTTCGGCGAGCTGTTCGACCGCTTCACGGAAGGTGAGCTGCTCGACGAGTTCGAGAAAGGTGATTACATCCCCGCCTCGGTCGCACCCGAAGCAGTGAAAGACCCCGGTTCCGGGGTTGACGTAGAACGAGGGCGTCCTTTCGTCATGGTCCGGGAGCGGACAGCAGCCCTTCGCCTCTCCCCTGGATGCAGGAACCAGACGCGTATAGCGGGCGACGATCTCGTCGATCCTGGCCCGCTCCCGGATCTGTTCGAGGGTGTCATCGGGGATCCTCATGCAACGCTCCTCACGGTTACCGCGCCGAGAGCCAGCTGGTGGCCCCGCTCGACGCTCGCTTGATGGTGCTCCAAGCGGCGGAGGCCACCGTACGGTCGGGCTTCACCACGCCGACCGATTGCCAGAGACGCCTCCGCGGCCGGCAGCGCAGCACTGGCAGTGTGCAGCAGGGATGGGGTGTGAAACACCAGGCAGGTACGGATTCGACGATGGTGCCGTCATTCTCGATCACTACGAAATCTGGAGGACCCATGCCGGTGAAGGCATTGCCCACGTTGCGGGCTGCGGAATCTGTCGAGGATCTCGCGAAGGCGATGGTCCTTCACAGTCAGACGCCCCGTTGCTACGAGATCGAGGATCCGGCGGAGGCGAACGCGGTGCGGGCGCTGAACGTCGTGGGAGTGCTCGCCGACTACATGCGGCTGGTCGGCGATGCCGGTGAGGATCTGAAGATCGGGGTCCTCGATCTGCTTGTTGATCTGCACCATCTCACGGATGCGGTTGGGGTCGACTGGGATGAGGTTCTCGACGACAGCAACAGGCACTACCGAGCCGACGTTGCGGGCGAACTCTGATCGTTGGAGGTCTCGGGCTGGCTGCGCGTGATCCCGATCCCGTGGCCAGCCACCACCGGCTTCGCGTGGGTGAACAGCGGTCAGTTGAGGTGCTTGGTGAGGTGGATCAGGGCGTAGCCGGCGGGGGTCGGCGTGCGCCCGGTTTTGCGGTAACCGTGTCCTCCGTACAGGCGCAGGTTGGCTTCGCTGTGTTCACCGGTGAACAGTCGTAGTTCGGTCACTCGCGGTTGCAGGTGCATCTCGGCATGGTGAAGAAGTTGGGTGCCAAGGCCGCGACCTTGCTGGTCGGGTGCGACGAGGCGGCCAAGTTCGGCCGCATGGGGTTCGTGGTTCATGCGGGGGAGGCGGACGGCAGCGATGAGGCGTCCGGTGTCGTCGCGGATGCCTAATGCGGTGACCGCGGGCTGGACGAGTTCGGTGATCAGTTCGTCGAGGGTTTCGGTCAGCGGTGGGAGTTCGAGGTCTCGGTGGGCCTGCGCTTCGGCGACGTAAGCGGCGCGTTGGAGGGTCAGCAGTTGCCCTGCATCGGCGGTGGTCAGGGTCATGGGTTCGTATGGCATCGGTCCATCGTCCTCGCTGGTGCTGGGGTTCTCGCATTGGTTGGACAGAACCCATGGCCAATCCCGGTTGTCGGCGCTGGTTCATCAATTGGCGGCCAGGCCGGAGGTCAGGCGTTGGACTCGGTGGCTGACTTCGACGCGACCTCAGGTTGGGGTTCCATATCCGCGCCGGTGATTCGGATGAGGGATACCGCGGTGAGGGCGAGGCCAACGAGGATCAGGAGCAGCGAGAACGCGCCGTAGCCCTGCAGACTGGGACCGGTGCCGATGAACCAGCCAATGAGGGAAATTGCGGCGAGGATGCTGGAGGCGATGGGGCGAGCGTTGGCGGCGTAGCGGCGAGCGAGCCAGACCAGGGCAATCGAGGCGAGGACCGTGGCGACTGCGGGCGCGGGGATCGCGAGCAGCACCAAGGGGACGTAGAGCCACTTGCGGGCTCCGATGCCGGCAGCGGCGACGAATGCGGCCATCGGGATGATCAGCGACAGGGTCATGGTCGGCTCCTGGTGTTAGGGCGGCGGTGCGGTTTCACCGTCTCGTGCGCCGAGTTCCGTTGTTGCAGCGGCGATCTGTGCAGTGCTGGTTTGGGCATTCGCCACGTGCGAGGGTGTCGGACAGCGTGAGTGCTGGCCGGGAGGGTGCCGGGCGTGAGCCCCGGGACGGTTAGTCGTCGAGCCAGGCGCCAGCGTCCGGGCACCACGTGCCGGTGGTGCGGGTGCTGTCGAGCAGTGGGTTCAGGCACGCGCCCACCGTCGCGAGGGCGTGGTCGAGATCGGTGTACTCGGAGGGGAGTCCAGCGAGTCGAGCGGTGCGACGGTAGCCGTCATGCCAGCGGTCGCCGGGTACGGATATGGCTGTGACGGCGGGCATCTGTCGACGGCGGAATTCGCTGGTGAGCGCCGCATGGGTGTCGGCGGCGGGGATGGCGCAATGGGTGACGATGAACAGCAGATCGACCAGGTCGTGGAAGCGGGTCGACGGCGAGCGACGCGGGCCGTAGCGGAAGTAGGTCGCGGCGATCTTGTCGGCCAGCTGGTCCGCGATGGGATAGAGGGCGATCGCGGGCGTGGGTGTGAGGCCGTCGAGGTCGAGGACCGGTGCCGGAGCGAGGCGTTCGATGTGACCGACGGTGCTGCGGCCGACGACCAGGTCGACGGGGAAGTTCCCGGCGGCAGTCGTGCCAAGGTGTGCGCTGACGCGCACGGTGGCACCGCCGGTGAGGCCGTGCAGGGTGGTCGGGACGCTGATGGTGAACCGGATCGGGTCGAGACCGTCGGTGGCGTTGATGATGGCGCGCAGGTCAGCGATGGCGGTTGCGGCGTCGGTTCCGCGGCTGGTGTGGAGCAGGTCGAGGTCTTCGCTGTGGCGTGCGCCTGCGAGGCGGATCAGCAGGCCTGTGCCGCCGGTCAGGATCCAGGGAGCGGTGGGGTCGGCGAACACGCGGGCAAGGAACCGTTGAGCCAGGAACTGGCGGCGGACCTGTGCGGCTGGTGCGCCGGTGGCAGCAGCTACGGACTTGATGCGTGCGTTCAGGGCCATGTGGAAGGCGCCGGCGCTGCGGTATCGCTGGGTCATGCAGGGAATCGTCTGCGGCGGTGGTTCCCGGTGTTGCAGTGCAGTTTCCGGTCCGGGAGGGCGACGAATAGCCGGCGTCTCCTGGGAGCGTGAGCGTGTTCGCGGACAGCGGGGACCGACAGTTCATGACGCTGCAGTGCATTCCCGCGTCGCCGGTAACAGCAGTTGAACGTCGGCTTTTGGGGCGAGCCTGCTGGGATTCACCATGGCATCCCGTGGCACTCGTACCGGGATGTCTGGGACAGGTTGGAGGACGATCGCCGGGCAGAGTTCGAGGAGATGGTCGGTCTACCGTTGTCTCCCGGCGATTGAGTAGACCCCGTGTGCCCCGAGGATGAACCTCTGGGTGTTGGTCAGGCGAGGAGATGCTCGAGCAGCCGCTGGCCGTTGTTGCGGGGGTGGCCGTAGCGGCGGGAGTGCCGGTCGAGGATTGTGGCGGCCGCGTCGTAGGTGAGTCGTCCGGTGCTGATTGCGGTGTGGATGATTCCGGCGAGGTGGCCACCGTCGAGGAGGTCGGCGGCGAGGTCGTCGATGGTGCGTGCTGCGGTGGTGACGGGTAGGCCGTCGACGAGCTCGGTGTCGTCGGAGGCGAGGGTGCCGACGTGGAAGCGTTGGTCGGTCAGTCTGGTCTGGCGGCGGCGCGGGAGGGTGAACTCGAGGTGGTCTGCATCGACGTCGCCGAGCTGAAGGACCTTGGCGGCACTGCGGTGTGAGACGGCTGCGGTGATGGGGTTTTCGGTGAGGCGTTCGTCGGCGGTGCGGGTGGGGTCGAGTGCGAGCCAGGCTGCCCGGAGGTCTTCGTGGGGGTGCCAGGGGGCGCCGTGGATGCGGTGGATGCCGTGGCGGACGTGGTGGATGGCGCCGGCGTCGGCGAGGGTGGCGAGGTGCTTGGGGTGCATGCCGGCGGCGCGGGCTTGGGCGGTGGTGAACAGGCCCCATTGGGTGGTGGCGAGTTCGGCTGCGATTGTCAACCAGCGTGTCCCGTTCATGCTGCAAAAGTACCCTCTTATGGGGCGGGTATTTCAGTCACGTTATCGGGACTGACTTCACGGCCAGCACTGCCCCTCGAGACCGGACAAATCCGGTAACCGTTCCGGGCGACCCAACGATCCACCATGTATGAAGACCGCGTTTCGATTCGCTGCCCTCGGGCTAGCCGCCATCGGTGCACTCACGGCCTGCGGCAGCGAGGCTGCACCGAACCCCTCGATTCCCTCACTGGACACCCCTACGGCCGACGCCACAACGACAGCCCCCTCCACCCCGCCGAAAAGCCCGCGTGGCGGTTTCCTCAAGGAGCTTGGTCAGCCTGGTGGGATCGGATGCAGTCCCGACACCGGCGTCTGCGACATCTCTTTCGCCATCACCAGCCTCGAACTCGCCGATTCGTGCACCGGCTCCATTGGACAGACCGTCATGCCCGAGAAGGGCAAGTTCCTCATGGTGGACATGAGCGTCGCCACGGCCCAGGAGCCCCTCGACGACCTGTCGACGTATCCCGGAATTTTCAACGAACACGAGTGGCGCGCACTCGACAGCGCCGGCATTACCCATGCAGGTCTGAATAGCTCGCCCGCGTTCATGTGCTTCCTCAACAGCACACCGCAGTCGTTCTCTCCCGCCTCGCAATATCAATTCACCTTCGCGCTGGAGGTACCGGCGAATACTTCGACCCTGATCTACGCCCCGTTCATCACAGACGGTGAGACCTGGGAATGGCCATTGCGCCCCACCGTCTGACCGCGTTCCCACAGAGCCAGCCGTCCGCCTGAGGAACCCGACTTCCTGCCCGGGACATCGAACCCGGAAAGACCTGATGCCCCACCCAGCCTGCTGGGCTGGGGCATCAGGTAGAGGGGGCGTGAGACTAGGCCACCTTCGGGTGCACGGTGTCGACGATGCTCGGCCGAGTTGCGGAAGTTACGTCCAGAACCCGGATCACGTATGCCTCGGCGTCCCGGTTGTAGGAAACCGACCGAGACGGCAGAGCGGCGACTGCTTCCTGGAGTTCATCGTCAGGATCGATACCGTCGATCTCCTCCGTTCCATCGATCAGATCGCTTCCGTCCGCGGTATACATCCCGAACAGGTAATACCCCTCTGCGTCGCAGCCGAGGCGTAGCTCCGCGGCATCAGGGTGCTTGTCCCGAGCCACCACGCCGACACGCTGAACCTTCAGGCTCGCAAGGGCGCGCTGTGCGTGTGCGACAACCTCGTGCCACACGTCCAACTGAGCGTTGATCTCGGCGACTGTGGTCATGGTCAACGCGCCGCCTCAGCAATCGCGCGGCGACGGGTGGCGGAGCGGTTACCCCGCCACTTGCCCTTCGCGGCGCGTGCGCGGCCGTTGGGCTGAAGCCGCCCGGACGCGTGGGCGACGTTGAGCTTGTGGCGGAGCTGCCGGGCACTCATTTTCCCGGTTGGCTGCACGATGGTCATCACGGGTGTCCTTTCTGCTGGTTGGAGTGATGACTCGACCCTGCTCCCCTCCGACCTGCAGTGTTGCAGTCCTAGTACCCGGAAAACACGCGATACCCGTGATACCCGTGATACCCACGGTTCGCGGTAGGTCGGCTGAATTAGGGGCGGACAGCACAACGCGCCGACGAGAAAGGGCGGGGAGGCCTGCAGGCCTCCCCGCCCTTTCCAGCGAGCGATCAAACGCCGGCGAGAATCTTCATTGCCCGGTCCTTGGCGCCTTGGGCGGTGCCGTCGAGTTGACGCGTCGCCCGGGCGTCGTCGCCGCCCCGGACCGGTGCGAACCAGTCGACGTACTCGGTCAGCGCCGAGTACGCGCCCCAGCGGCTTCCCCGGCCGAGATCGTTGGTGTCCGCGAAGCGGAACAGTTCGATCAGCTCGTGACGACGGCGCTCCCACCGGCCGAACTCGCGCGCGTTCTCTTCGTCGGGCCGCGGGTACATAGCGTCGATGAACGCGCCGAACTCAGTCAGCGTCATCGGGGTGTCGAGCATGTGATCCGCGATCGCGCTGAACTCCTTCGCGAAGCGGACCGCGCCCTGAACCATCGTCGTAGCGGCAGCGAGTCGATCGTGCGCGGAACGGGTGTGACCGATCGCGAACGTAGCGGGAAACCCGATGTTTGCGGTCATCCCATTCGTGCAGACCAGACGCTTCACTCGGGCCTCGCCCGAGACGCGGCCGGACCCATCGTGGGCAGTGCGAAGTAGGAGCGTGAAGGCCACCAGATCCTTGCCGCCGACCTTCACCGCCGCATCCGGCAGATCCAGCTCCAAGTACGTCTGTCGACCCCCGCGCAAGGCGCCGCCGGTGGCGAACCGGGCGCCCATCGCGACCGCAGCGTCGGCGGCGGCGAATGCGTCCGCGTTGGTGACAGGTGTGTACCGGGCACCGCCGAGGTGCAACGCCTCCTTGGTGTCCGAACGCAGGAAGAAGCGCATCCCCGGCATGCCGGTCATGGTGACCCCACCTGGGGTGGTGAGGGCGAAGCTATCGGCCGGGTGCTCTTCGATCCCCCAGGCCAGCCCGGCGAGTTCGAGGGCATCGTGGACGTTGCGTGCGGCGCTGATGTCGGCGCCGAGTGCGCGGCTGGCGGGGATGCGGGTGGCGGCGGGAGCGGTCATGTGAACCTCCGATGTGGCTGGGATGCGATGTCGGATTCGACGCTATGAACGGGCCGCTGCTGTGTTTCAGATCTCACGCGAATGGAGCGTCCACAGTTAGTTCTCATGAACCGTGCCTGTACTGCGAGAAGCGGTCGCTTCACGTCGGACAGCCGGGAGAACAAGTGTTTCTATCGGACATAATGCTGCGCATCCGTCCCATCGTGCAGCTTCAAAAGTGACACCCTGGCATCATTCGAACAGAGGACATGTCCAAGACAGATGTAATAGCCGCAGCTCATGTGGCGAATAAGGAGGCATGTCGATCGTGAACTTTTTTCGCCATCAATTAGCTTTGATGTCGCTTGGTCCCCTAGGCTGTGAGGCATGAAGGCGTCCAACCGCGTCCGCTTCGGACGTATCGTGCGCGAGCGCCGCGAAGCACTCGGGATGACGCAGGACGACGTCACAGCAGCTGGTGGCCCCTCGGACACCACACAGACGCGCATTGAGCGCGCGGAAGGCAGCGAGCCGACCGCCACCACCCGCAATCGCTTCGATCATGCGTTGCGATGGGAGCCGGGCAGCGCGGCACGTGTGTGGGCCGGCGGACATCCCACCCCTCTGCCCGAACCTCCAGTCCGTCCAGCTTCCCCTGCGCCGGCGTTCGAACTCGGGCCGATGGAAGTCCCTGTTTCGCTCGAGCAGCTCACGGAACTGTTGGAGATCCTGAATTCGTTGACTGTCCTCGCCGAGGAAGACGACGGCAATCATCGGCTGGCCAGCACCACCGAGGCGTTGCAGCGCTTTGTTTCCTCCCTGACCGGGACCTGGGTCACCGACATCCTCGAACGGAACCGTAGTTCGAAGAACGGCATCCCTACCATGATCGAATTCGCGTTCAGCGCGCATCTTGCTGAACCGGTCGATCCTGAGGAACCCTCTGCCGAGGAGCGCTACTACCGGCGCTGGTTGATTGGCCGCGCAAACGGCATACCGGAAGAACTAGCGGCACGATTCGAGGAACGATTCGCTAGCCGCAGAGGAGGCATCGACTCGTGACAGCTGCCGAAGTGGCTACGCGTGTAGACCGGCTGTTCCAGCTCGCCCATGAGTTCGGACAGTCCGAGCGGTCTGCTCAGTCTGTCGCCGCAGCGGTATCCGCTGATCTGGGTACAGAGATCACCGCCGATGACATCATCGCGTTGCGCAGCGGTACCCACCCGGGCGCGGGCGATGACCTCCTCGCAGCCATCGCTCGTGAGTTCTCTGCTCCCGAGAACTACTTGATCGACCTTCCGGGGACCGCGAACTACGACCTGCAGTTCCGCGCGCTGATCGCAGCCCGCGACGCCAAACTCAACGGCATCTGCTTCCGCGGCGGCGATGGCGCCCAGAGCAGCCTCGAATCGCTGGTTACCGAACTCGAGGCGCTGGTGGACGAACACCGCCGCGGCTCCATTACCTCGGACGGAACTCGAGTTTGAGCCCTGCCGGCCGCAAGGTCAGCAGTTCGGCAACCTCCAAGGAGTAGTCCGGGTCGGCCACCAGGTCGTACTGGTGCACGATCGTCGCCAGCGCGAGCTGCATCTCGTGCAACGCGAACTGCCGACCGATGCACGACCGAATCCCGGTGCCGAAGGGCTTGTAGACGTGACCGGGACGTGCCTTGACGTTCTCGGGCAGGAACCGATCCGGGTCGAAGCGCTCGGGGTCAGGCCCCCAGACCGGGTCCCGGTGCAGACGCAGCAACAGGATGAACGCCCAGTCCCCTGCCTTGAACTCGTAGCCGCCAGCCACGGTCGTGTCCTCGATTGCTTCCCGGAAGTAGCCCGGCGCTGCAGGCCACAGACGCAACGTCTCGTCGATCACCCGGCGGGTGTAGCGCAGCTTCGAAACCTGGTCGAAGGACAGCTGCGGCCGGGACCGATCCGGCCACACGGCGTCGATCTCGGCGCGAACCTGGGCGGCAACTTCCGGATGGGTGGCAAGCAGATGCAGCGCGAACGACAGCGCATTCGACGTGGTCTCGTTGCCGGCGATCAGGAAGGTGATCACCTGGTCGCGGATGTTTTCGCGGTCGAGGTTCTTCCCGGTGTCAGGGTCCGGGTTGTTGAGCATCAGGTCGAGCAGATCGGAATGTGTCCCGGTGCCCTGCAGTCGGGCGTCGATCACGTCGTCGACGACCGAGCGCAGGTGGGCGATGTCCTCGACGTTCTGACGGGCCTCTGCGCGGCCGAGCAACTTGCCCAGGATCGGCAGTGGGATCGACGAGCGCTGTGAATAGTCGAGAGCGCGTTGGATGGCTGAGACGAAGGGGTCGACTTCGTCGCGATCGAACGAGCCGAACGAGCGGCCGAATCCGCACCTGCCGATGACCTCGCTGGTCAGCTTGCTCATCTCGGATGTGACGTCGAGGGCCTGGCTCGGGCGTTGGTCCCAGGACTTGAGGAGTTCGGCGAGGGTGGCGCTCATCGTGTCGTGGTAGCCCCGCATGGCGTCCTTGGTGAACCCGGGCACGAGGACGTTGTGGGCTGCGGTCCAGGCGCCGGTTCCATTGTCTGCGGTGAACAGGCCGTTGCCGGCAAGTTCACGCAGCTGGGCGATCGGCCGGCCCACGTGCTTGCGGAATCGGGTCTCGTCGTTGAGGTCAGCCACGACGTCGGCGCCGGACGCGAAGGTCAGGTGCATGCCCATGATCGTGCGGCGGTAGATCGGGCCGAGAAGCTCGTGCATGACGAGGGTCTTCTGGTTGGGCTTGGCGCGATCCATGCCGACTACGTCGCCGACGATGGGAAGTCGTTTGGGGGGATGCGGAATGGTGTTGTGCTCAGCCATGTGGTGTGGACAGCCCGGGCCGCCCATGTCCTTCCGTGGTTGTCTGTTCTTCGGTCTCGGTGCGGAGAGTGTGAGGAGCTAGTACCCATCCTCGGGCCAGTTCTTCAAGATCGAGATGGTTGAGGTCGGAGGGAGTGGCGGAAGACGACTCGGGAGGAGTCCCGGTGCGATAGCCCTCGATCGCCTCCTGCACCGCAAGCGCTGCTGTCACGCCGACCCGGTCGCGCTCACGGATGTGCGACAGGTCGGGGGTGCGCCGGGGAATCAGTCGCGGCGGAAGATAGTCGCGAAGCCGGATTAGGGTGTCCCAGATTTCGATGCTCATTCGCTGAGCGAGCTCGTCGGCGCGGTCGGGGCGCTGTTGCAGGATGACGGTCGGCACAGCGCCGGACAGGTCGTTCCACATGGGGGTGAGACGGCGGACCTGACGGCTCGATTTGTCCAGTCCCATTCGCTCTGCCAGTCGGTTCACCAGCGGGCCGGTCAGTACGAGCGCGATGAGGGTCACTTCGGGCAAGAACAGCACATCGTTCGATTCGCTACGCCAGATTGTGAACGCGTTGCGGTGACCGCCGTAGAGGAAACAGGCGTTGATGATGCGGGTGGTGGAGTCGAGCAGGGAGATCGCGCACGCCACGACGGCCAGCGCGAATCCGACGGCCGCCAGCGCACTCTTCGTTTGCCGTGCCGCTTCGATGAGGAGCACCGCCCCCGCGCTGATCGCGACGATCGTAGGGGCCGCATAGACCACCATGTAGGCGATCAGCTGCCATCCGCCATGTTGTTCGAGCGTCTGTCCGGCGGCACGGGCAGGTGCAGAGAGCGGGAAGAGCGCGAGTCCCATGGTCAAGACCACGGTATAGACGATCGGCTGCGTTTCGGGCCGGTGCCATGCGGCGGCGAGACCGGTCGTCGATCGTTCCGCAGGGGCGGCCCAGAGCGCGCATGCGCCGATGATCGCCGCACTGGCGAGCATGGCGAACATGTGGGTTGTCTGACGGATAACTGACGGATCCACGAGGTGCTCGGCCAGCTGGTCCTGGATGTGGGGGTCACGCAGGAGTGCACAGAATCCCCAGAAGACGAGCATGGTCGTCAATCGCTGGTCGAGGCGCGAGTGTAGGAACAGCGCCCGTAGCAGGGCGACGGTGAGAAGGATGATCATCATCGGCCACTCGATGGCGGCCGGCAGTGTCGAGGTCATCTATCGACCCCGAAGCAGCCGTAGCGCCCGACCGACGCGCGTGGCAACTTTCGGGTTGCTGGATCGGACACCGATGCCCAGGTGTTCGACGTCATTGCGCAGTAGGTGCAGGGCAAGGAGCTCGGCCTCCTGTTCTTCGGGTCGGTCGTAGTTTGTGCGGCCGAAGACCTTCTTCACGAGTTCGGGGTCCACGTCGGGAGCGAGTTCGCGGGCCAGGGCGTGGCGATCGGTTTCACCGTCGTCGTGGTTGAACAGCAGGTGTGCGAACTCGTGGTAGGTGATGAATCGTGATCGGGTCTCAGGTGTGTCGAGGGGGTAGTAGACGATGTCGCGGTCCTCGCAGACAAGGGTCCACCCACATGGAGCGTCGACGTGCTGATCGTCCGGTCGGGGCCGCATCTCGATGGGGACGCCGCGGCGGCGAGACAACCACGTCCTGAACTCTTCGAATGACCACGGGCCGGGCATCGACTCGTGGATTTCGACAAGCAGTTCGTCGACGCGCTTCCGTGCGTTTGGGTCCGTCTGCTCACCTGGGTCGTACTGCGCCACCCCTGGTTACCTCCATCTCGCGCGCCCCCCGGGCTATCGCTACGCGGATTGCATGGCTCGATCGTCGCTCCACCATACGATCACCGCTGCGCAGGGCATGAATCGAGGCGGGTTCGTGGGGTTTTTTCGTTGCTCCGTCAGCATCACCTTTGGGCAATCCGAGTGCAAATTGTTGCTTTGTCCCGAATCGTTGGCGCACCCGATTGAAACATAAACTTGTGCTGGCTAAGGCGCATATGAGCCACCAGGTATGGCAGGCAGCAGAATCACGAAGCAACTTTTAAGCCACATTGGGGCTTTGCGTAAGCCACATCTTGTGCCATACTGATCCCGCGCCCCACGGGGCCGCACACATACAGACCCCGGCTTGCCGGGTCGGCCGAAACATGCCGTACGTGCCGCTGATGCTCATGCTCACGCTGGCGCGAGTCGTAAAGAGCCTCAGCCCCCACCACATGGTGGGGCTGAGCTATTTCCACTACCTGCGATTTTCCGACCTCAACGCAGTCACCGCCGCGGCACCGATGAGCTGCCCAATGCGGCTCGGGTCCTCGATCACGGCGACTTCTGCCCCCTCGGGCGGCGTCATCCCACCGGCCTCGGTCACAAGCCACAGGATCCGCACACCAGCAGCGACCAGCCTCTCCGCCTCCTCGCGCACCGCGGCATCGTTCGGAAGGTCACCGTCCGTCACCACCACGACCATCCGTGCGCCGTGATCGCGGCCGAGGGCGAGCTCGCGGTCGAGGACGCGCAGCGCAGCCGGCAAGCCGGTGGACCCGCCGCCGATCGACGGCACGGGGACCGATCCACTCACTGCCGTGACCGGGAGCAGTGACGAGGTGTGATTCCAGGTCACTGTTGCGGCCTTGCCGCCGACCTGCCGTACTGCCCGGGCCAGCGCCCACGCCGCCACCGCAGTGGGCGCAGCGAACGGCTCCATCGAGCCGGAAATGTCGAGCGCGACGCCCACGACCAGGCTCGGGGTGTCGACAGTCCGCCGGCGGGTGTTCTCCCAGGGGGTCGCGGTCGGCCGCACCCGAGCATGAATCTGTCCCCGCCGCCGCACCAGCTGCGAGGTTCGCAGACGACCCGGCGGGGTCGACGACGGCGTGCGGGTCACGTCGACAGCGCGCAACGCCGCCGATTCGAGGCTCCGGGTCAGGACTTTCGCGTGCTTGTGATCGTCAGCAGTCGGGCGGCGGCGGCGAGACTCGTGCGAACCCTGGCGGGCGGTGCGCTGGTCCTCGACGGCCTGCGAGGTGTGGGCCTGACGCGCTGCACGGGCAGCCACAGCCGCGGGAGACGGATCGACGATGCCGGCCGCTGCACGCAACTCCTGGGCGGCGGCGACAGCGACAGCAGTCAGTGCGGCCGCGAGCGGGCCGTCCCCGGGTGCGCCGTGGTGCGCACCGCAGTCATCGTCGCCGTCGTCGGTCCCACCGCTCTGCGCATCGTCCCCGAACAGCGAGGCGATCTTCTCGGCCGCGGCGGTGATCGTCGCTGTGTCGCCGTCTTCCGCGGCGATCGCGCGGTCGGTTTGTTCGGCGATCACCGCGATCTGCTCCACGGTCAGCCACGGCGCCAGCACGGCGTCCAGGTCTGGCAACGACTCCGCGTCGAGCACGCCGGCCAGAACGCGGCCACCGAGCAGGACCAGGGTGCGGGCTGCGTGATCGGTGCTGGTGGGGTCGATCTGCCCGAGCAGGTGCAGCGCCGAGGCCTGCAACCATCGGCGGGCCTGGGGGTTCCCTGCGGCCACTCGGCTCTCCATGCGCGGCTCCTCGAGCAGCGCTGCCCACTCCGCGACCGCCCCGCTCAGGCCGTAGCGGCGGCTGGTGTGGGTGGCGTGGCCTGCCTCATGAGCGAGGACGCCGGTCAGCACCGGGAAGCGGGCTCGGTCCCGCTCGTCGCGCAGATCGATTCGGTCGGGGTCGGGCCGGCCGGGCATCGCTTGGGTGGCGTCGAGGGCGATGCGGGCGGTGCGGTGGTTGAACACACCGGCGGGCTGCCCACTGCCGGGATGGTGAGGGAGCACCGATACGAGGACGTCGCGGCGCGGGGTGAGTGTGTCGACCCAGTCGGTCAGTCGGGAGCCGAGCTGCCGCCATTGCGGATGGGAGGGGCTCTCCCACGCGGCGTGGGCGAGCGAGGCAGTGGCTGGGGCGGGCATCGGGGCTCCTGGCGGTCGTGGGTTCGTGATTGCACTGATCGTCTCGGCGCCGGTCCTACGGTGTTGCAGGCGAGCGCTCCGCGGTGCAGTCCGGCCGTTCCCGCCTGGCGCGCGGCGGCGCAGGGCCACGGCAGGGGCGGACAGCCTGCGCGGCGGGCGGTGCCGCCACCGGCACGCGATCGCGTGCCGGCGGGGGTCGCTGCCCGTCTGTTCTCTTGATGGCACCGCCCCGGATCGTCGGACGTTCCGGGGCGGTGGTGAGGTGCTGCCGTGAACGGCGTCAGCGGTCCACTGGGGCCGTGATCGTCAGCACCGGCTCGTAGTTGTCGCCGGGACCGACGGAGATCCCGAGGGTGACCGGCTGAGGTTCCTCAGCGTCGCGGCGGTTCGGAACGACGTACACGGTGAACTCCTGCAAGCCCGTCAGGCGGAGCCGACTGGCGCGACGCAACGCCACGGCCGCCATTGTCAGGACGTCCCACTGGCGGCCGGTCTCGTCCTGCATCGCACCGTTCGCGGCGTCCCAGGTCACGGCGGCATCCCACGCGTGGGCCGCAATCGCGACCGGGTACCGGATGCCCTGCTCGGTGGCGAGCTCGGTGACGTCGTGCAGAACACCGTCCGCGATCGCGTTGGCGCGACTGTAGGTGTGGATGACCTCGAGCTGGTCGATGGCTCGTGCACTGCTCATGTGTTCCTCCGTGGATGTGTCGTCATGCTGATGGGGATGACGTTATGGCGTTGACTGCGAGGGTGTTTCACATCGAATCTGCGGAGATGGGGTGAGCCACGACGCGGTGGATCGTGCGGGTTAGGGTTCCTCGTGGTCGACATCAATGACGTTCAGTTCGGCGAGATCAGGCCGTCGGAAGTCCCCTGGACTCGGCGCGCGAATGATGGCGTGCTGTACGTCCTCGAATTCAGTTCGGGGTGGGTCAAGGTCGGGCGGACAGCGGCAACGCGCTCCGATGACGCCCGGATCGTCCAGGTCGGCCGCATCTACCGCGAGGTCCGCGGGTGGGAGATCACGAACAGCTGGGTGTCCGAGGTGCCGCTCTCGACGGTACGGCGCGCCGGCCAGCGGAGCGCCGACCTGGACGATGCCGAGGCCAGGGTGAAGCGCCATGCCGCCGACCTTGGGAGGCGTCTGTCCGAGGTCGATCCGATGGGCTGCACCGGGGAGACCGAGGTGTTCTACGGTCCGGCGTTCTCCTACCTGCGTGCGTACGCGGATGTCATCAGTCGCTGCACCTGATCGCGTCCCACAACGAACGAACGCCTCCGACTGCGCGGGTCGGAGGCGTTGGTTCAGCGACTCAGGCGGCGGCCGCGAACAGGTCCGGGCTGTCGACGGCGAACTCGGCGACGTGCGCTGCGAACAGGTCCGCCCACGCCTTCTTGCTCAGTGGGGCGCGCTGACCACGGCGGATCTGGCGCTGATGCCAGTCGTTGTCGAATGCCTGCCGTTCTGCGATGACGGTACGGGCGTGGCCGACAGCCGCCGCCTCCGCCGCATCGCGAGGCCTGGGGATGCGCGGGTATCCGGAGCCGGGGCAGTCGTCGAGGACCTTCCGCGCGGCGGCGACGGCACTCTTCGAATGCGGGACGCCCAGCTCGGGGGCCAGGTAGCGCATCTCGGTCATGGTGCGGGTGTCGACGACGGTCGGCTCGTCGGCGGTGAGGACCCACACGGTGTGCATCTTCGGGCCGGGCGCCCAGATTTCGCCTGCGGCGGGTGCGCCTTTGAGATCGGTGTAGTGCATCCCCTGCTCCTCGTCATCTCGCGATCGTGAACGCTGCCGACACTACGAACTTCACGCGGAAGGTGTTGCAGCACCGGTGATCCCAATTTCTGGGTTGACCATCTCCGCGCCGCGGACAGCGCGCATCCAACGCGGGGAATGCGCGCGCATGGGAGCGCCTGAGCGAGGGGCGCGGTGGGCATCCAGGGGGTGCCGGCGCAACCCGATCACACCGCCTTCGAGGTCTGAAACACCTTGGCGTGGCGGTCCATACGTTGGTGGCACACCGATCACGACCACACCACCAGGAGAAGCACGCCATGACCACGACCGTCGCCGGATTCGCCGTCCAGGATCCGAATAGCCCGGAGCAGAAGGTGTACGCGGCATTCGTGTACCGCGACGGCTCGTCGTTCCGATTCGCCACCGCCTCCGGAGGCTTCGCCAACTGGGTTGGCAACCGGATGCGCGTTCAGTCCAATAAGCAGTACGCCTCGGTCGACACCGCGGTCGCCGCGATGGCCGATGTGTGGACGAAGAAGTGCTCCAAGGGCAGCTATGACACGGTGCTCGCCGGGCCGGTCGCATTCGACGTCGCAGCGATCGGTGAGATCGACCCCGCCGAGCTGGTCGCCGTCGCTCAGGGCGAGAACGCTGTGCTGTCGGCTGACGTCTCGACCGTCGAGGCCGTGGTCGCTCAGGCCCTCTCCCCAATGCCGGTATCTGCCTCCGCTGCCACTGCGGCACCGTCGGCGGCCCGGGTGACCGGCCTGACCGTCGACCCCAGCGAGCGCAACGGGATCGTGCTGCCGAACGGGCACACGATGTACCCGCGGCAGGTCGCCGGGCACACCGACGTCGCCCTCATGCGGCACCTGCGCGCCAACTCGCCCGACCTTTTCGTGCGCCTGCACGGCCCCGCCGGCGGCGGCAAGTCCACCGTCCCCTACGGCGCGTTCGGCACTGATCTTGTCGTGATGCAGGGCCACGGCGACACCAACGTCTCGCACTTCGTCGGCCAGTACCTCCCGCTGCCCGACGGCGGGTTCGAATGGCGTGACGGTCCGCTGACCCGGGCGATGCGCGAAGGCAAGGTGTTCTTCCTCGACGAGGCCTCCCGCGTGCCGTCCGAGACCATGGCCGTGCTCATGTCGGTGGCCGACGGGCGCCGCACCCTGAACATCGACGATCTGCCCGGTTCCGAGCCGGTCGTCGCCGCTGACGGGTTCTGGATGGTCATCGGCTACAACGAGTACGGCCAGGGCGTCCGCCCGCTCGATGACGCGATCAAGCGGCGGTTCCCCATCGCGATCGAGGTTGCCGCGGACTTCACCGCCGCGGAGGCAGCCGGGGTAGACCCGAAGCTGATCAAGGTCGCCCGCAACCTGCACACCCGCAACGCCGAGGAGAAGAACGACGGCGGGCTCGGATGCTGGGTGCCGCAGATCGCGGACCTGCTCGTCACGCAGAAGGTCCTCGATGCCGGGCTCGGGCTCGAGGTGGCGCTCGCGACGATGCTCTCGGCATGCACCGATCCCGACAGCGTCGAGTGGGTGCAGGAGGCGATCAATGACGTCTACGGGCTGGGTGTGCAGCCGCTTGCGCTCGGTGGTCGGGCATGACAGTCATCCGACCGAACATGCGGCAGCAGCTCCCCGTCTGGCGGGGCGGTGCCGTGTTGCGCCCGCTCAGCGCATCCGGTGTCGACTTCGACAGGTACACCCGATTCGGGGTGATCTTCGACGACGAGCCCGACGAGGATGCGGTGGCCTACCTCGAGCAGGTCGTGGGGTACGCGTGGGCAGCGAACATGGCCGGCGTCCCGACGATCGACGAGGGGCGGGTCTCGGTGCACGACACCACCGTCGTGTTCGACGCCGACATTCGGCTGCGCCGCGGCCGAACCCGGACTCGCGAGGAGGCCACACGGGCGCTGGCCGCGCAGGTGCTGACGTACTACGCGGGGGGCTCACCGGTTCGCCGGGACGGTCTGCGACTGGTCGACCGACCGGACGACGTCGTGCTTCCGGAACTGGTCGGGTTCGTCGTTGGCTGACCGACACCCCAGCCGGCCGTGTGCCCCGAGAGCGCCCGAATGCATGTGCAACACCGGCCAGAGCTAGAAGCGAAAGTGGTTGCACCGGTTCGGAATCGCCGAACCACCAGCCCTCAGGAGGCAGCATGTCGGTCACCTTCACCCCCGAGATCGAGCCCACCGGCTTCGACGTCACCGACGGTGAAGGTGGCCGGGAGCGGCACACCACCCGGGAGGCCGCGTACGCCCGCGTTTCCGAGCTCGAGACCACCCGTGAGCCGCTGCCCGGCTGCACCGATCCCGAGACGGTTCGCGCTTACGGGGCGTACATGGTCGAGCCTGTGCACGGCGACCAGGAGATTCCGTGGGTGAATACGTCGAATGCGAACGCACGTCACCTGCTGCGGTTGCTCGGTCTGCTCCCGGGGCTCGGCGCGGGCGACGTCGTCGGGGCGGGCGAGATTGGTGAGCTGCCGCTCGCTGGTGAGGACGAGCTGTGGGGTGAGGATTCGTGCGAGCAGTTCCTCGGACGCACCCTCCTCGCGCTGGCCGCACCCGCGTCCGCTGGTGTACCGGCGCGCGCGATCACACCTCGGATGATCGACTGCGGCCGCGCCGAGGGCTATGACAGTCGTCGTCTCACTCAGCTGCACGACCTTGCGGTCTGGGCGATCGAGAACGGGGCCGACCGCATCACCTGGGGGTGACCTCGGGAAGGCCGGCTGCCCCTACGGGGGCGGGCCGGATCCCGGACAGCCTGACGTCGGTGCTGCGGCGACGTCGTAGGGATCTTGATCGAGCATTCCCAAGCGGGACGCATCGATGTCGTGCTTTCCGAGGACTGGGCGTAGGCCTCCGGCCTCTTGGGCGGCAGGCGATGGCTACGGTGACGTGCGGCCGCCGAGAGCGAGCAGTGCCGCTGGTTCGCCGGATCGCAGTGGGCGGGGCCGCTCCCCTGGAGCAGCCCCGCCGGAACAGCGACTGAACTCAGAAGCGGGCGAGTTCGACGCGGTAGACCCCGCCTTCGGGGTTGATCGGTTCGAAACGGTCGGCGATGGCGCCGCGCAGGTTCGTCACGTACACCGCGACGTCCTCCGCCCGCTCCTCAACCTGCTCCATCAGTGACATGCCGTCAGCGGCGGTGACATCGGCGAGGTCGTGGTGCGGGCCCTGGTCGCCCCAGTCGAGCAGCAGGTGCGTCGCGGTCGGGACCGCTTCGCGCAGCAGCGCGGCGATCAGCGCCATGCTGGTCGTCTCGATCTCGAGATCCGCATTGGAGTGCTCGTCGTAGAGCTTCGTGAGGCGAGCCTCGAGGCCAGCGATGGTGGTCATGCAGTTCTCCTGCGTGAACTCGGCGGGTTGGATTCGACGCCAACGCTATGAACGCGGCGCGGCCGTGTTCCACCGCTACTTGTCGGCGCGCTGACCTGTGTGGATCCCCAGCAAGGCGAGATGTCACATAGTGTTTTCTGGTCCGGGGACTCCGACGCTGCAGGTCAGAAGGAGATGATGAGCGATGTCGACTGCCGATCAACCTGCGGCGATTTCGTTGTCAGACCGTCTGTCTTTGCTGTTCCGGGTCTGGCATCGGCCCGAGGTCGCGGAGGCATCGTCCGCTGACGTCGCTGCCGCGGTCACTGCTTCGGGGTTCCTCTTGACGCGGCCACGGTGGACGCACTGCGCAGTGGCGAACAGCCCACCGCCTCCCCTGCGGTCCTCGAAGCGATTTCGTCGTACTTCGGGACACCTGCCACCTATCTGACTGATCCGGATCCGCGGGACGTGCACGAGCAGCTGCTGCTCCTCGAGAAGTTCAGGGATACCGGGGTCCGGAGCATTCACCTGCGCGCAGGATCTGGTCGACGGCACTGTCATCGGCTGGGGTGATGCCGGTGGGGGACTCATCCCGGCGTCTCCGAGACCGTCAGCGCCGTGTGGGGATGGTGTGGTGGGTGCGGGTCCGGTCCGCGGCGATCCGATGGTGACCGCGATGTCGGTGCGGCCGGCGGCGGCCAGGACGGTGATCGCGTTTGCGGCGGCTTGCTTCCCGGTGCAGTTGCCGAAGACGGTGCCCACTCCGATCAACTCTGCGGGGTAGGCGAGCACGGTCAGCAGTGCGAGTGCGTCATCGATGCCGGTGTCGGTGTCAACGAGGACAACCGGTCGGCGGCGGCCGGTTACGACTGGGCGCGTCGTTGGCGGCGTTCCTTGTGCCGCTGCTTCATTCGGGCGACATGTGCCTGCTGCCACTTCTTGTGCTTGCGCTGGTGCTCCGCTTCGGCCTCGTCGAAGATCGGGCGGGCTTCGGCGCGCTGCTTGGCGAGCTCGTCCGCGGGGCGGGGTCCGCGCTCGATGACCGACAACAGGTTGTCGGCGAGGTGCTCGACGACGAGCTGGTCGAACTTCCATACAGGACAGCCCTGCTCGGCGAGCATCGCGACAGCTTCGGGACCGTCGTCGATCCAGGCCACGACCGGTGACTGGTCCTCGTACTTGTCGACCCACTTCCACCAATGCCGGCGCTTGATGTCGAGGGACGGGCGGACGGTGCCGTCGGTCCAGAAGTCGCGGCACTCGATATGTCCCGGAGGCAGGGACTTCTGCCGGATCCAGTAGTCCGTGGTCTGCATGAAGGTGTCGAGACGCGTGGTGGTGTACGCGATGGTGAAGCCTGCGTCGACGAGGTCACGGACGAGGCGCCCGCCAGCTCGGTTGAGCGCGGCGTCGCCGAAGTGGCTGTGGAAGGCCTTCCAGTCCCGGTCCTTGTACTTGGGGGCCTGAATCAGGTGCGCGAACTCGTCCATGTTGGCCAGTGGGCCATCGATGTCGATGACGACTGTCGGTCCCGGCGCGGGTGGGTCTACCCAAGGGGTCGGGCGGTCGAGAAACCGTCCCTTGTTCGGCTGACCCACTCTCATCCTCCAGCTGTCGTGTCGTAACGCACCCATGAGAGTAATGGGATAGATGCATCAAACTGGAAACGGCTCGCGCGTTTCTCCAATGGCACTGTCCTGCGCCTTCACGGTCTGTGCGGGTGCTGGGCGGCCTGGTCCGGACACTCGATCAGTTCCGGTTGGGAGTGTCGTTCCGCTTGGCTTCAACCGATGTTCTTGGACGACACGGGCACTCACTGGAGGCCCCTGGACAGCGCATCTGCCGTGAGGTCGAGCCCCCGGGTTCGACCGGGGGGCTCGACGGGTCATGCAGCGGCACCTGCTGAGCCTAGGTTGAGAGGGACCAGGGTTTCGTCCGGCCATCGGGCGGCGGATGGTGGGGGCCGCAGCGGAGACAGGACGTCGGCCATGTCGACGTCGTGGTGGGACTGCCACAGTGCCCGCAGTCGCTGGAACTTCGTCCACAGCAGATCGTGGAGGTTGGGGTTGATCCGTTGGACGTCGACGCCCGTGTCCGAAATGCCGATGCCGACGAGCATCGCGGGCTTCCCCCAACGCCACGGTTCCCACATACCGGGGGCCTGCGGGTCGGTGCAGTACTCCTGCGCGTTCATCCCCGCCACGAGCTGTAGCCCGACCTTGGGGTCCAGTCGCTTGGGGCGGTTGTCGAACGATTCCTTCGACTTGTAGTCGCCGATGATCATCAGACCGTTCGTCTCGAATCCGATGTCGATGGTGCCGGCGTATCCCCCAGTGTCGTGATTCCAGACCGTCGCTTCGCAGAAGACGGGCCGGACCTGGTATCTCATCACCCAGTCATCGAACTGCGCGGCGTAGCCGAGTTCGTTGTGCGCGGCGAGTCGATCCCGGGCTTCGGTGATCTCGTCGAGAGTGCCGACTCCGAGGTAGTAGCGGGCGACCTGTTCGGCGTAGTCGTGCACACGATCGCCCCGCTCAGCCGCCTGGTCGGCCAACCAAGCACCAGTCCCTGCGACCGCTTTGCGCGCTGCGCGGTCCACGTCGCGGTTGCGGGCGCGGGCTTCGTCGATGGCGGCGATCACGTGCGGATACCGGGCCAGTGCGTCACCGCCGTCGAGGTACGCCTTCATCGCGTCGGCCGCGACTCGGGCGTGCCAGCCGTGCAGAGTGTCCGGGGCCTCCCCCAGAACGGTCGTGATCGAGGGCACGCGCGGCAGGTCCCCCACAAACCGGCCGTACATCCGCCCCCACTCGGTCGCGTGTGCGAGCCTCGGCTGGGTCACGACGCCGCCCGCGGGCACTCAATCGGTTCGACGGTCGGAGCTGGCAGAGGCAGCGGGATCGGCGGGGCGAGGGGCGCGGTGAGGGCGGCGTCGATGTCGATGACGTACCGGCCTGTTGGCGGATGCGCTGCGGAGAACGCTGCGATGACGTCTGCGTCGAGTTCGAGCGCGTCGAGCGCACCGTACATTCCGACGGTGAGCACAGCCATCGTGTCCCACGTGGGGACTTCGGTGAACTCCGCGAGCTCCAGGGTGATGGTGGTTGCCTCGGGTACGACGAGCAGCACCGCAGCAACAAGATCAAGTTCGGCCTTATCGGTATGTGTGTGCACCGTGGCTCTCCATTCAATGCGGGGGTGTGAGCAGATCCGATGCGCAAAACGTATGACGGAACCTCTCCACGTGTTGCACAGCCACAGCCACGAAAACTTGTGACATTCCCCGAAGCGAGGCGAACCCTCGGGAACAGACGGACAGCGCTCCGGCCCGGCAAGCCCGTGCGCAGTTCCCAGCGACGGGCCGGCGGTGCTGGTCACACGTGGATGAGGACCGCCTCAGCGACTGCGCCGGTGACCTCGTTGTGGCGCTCCATGTCCTCGTGCAAGTGCCCCTCGGAGTCGCCGTGGTCGTTGATGACGGTGACGATCTCGCCGGGCGTGAGGCCGCCGAGTCCGGGGGCGGCCTCGGCGATCTCTTCGGGCGTGTAGCTGCGCTCGTAGACGATGGTCTCGGTGATGGTGACGCGGATACGTGGCTGATCGCTCATGCGGACTCCTGGGCGGGCGAAGTGAGATGGGTGGTTGGAGGCCGCTGCGCCCCGTCCGAAGGGTCAGGTCGGGGCGCAGCGGGGTCAGGCGGCCAGATGGGCGACGGAGCGCTCCGCGAGGCGAATCTCGCTGGCCAGGGCCTTGATGTAGATCGCGTTGCGCGGGGGCAGGGGCTGGCCATTCTCGCGAAGGCGACGCTCGACGCGGGCCTGGTCGATTGCGTCGCGCAGCCAGCGGGTGGCGTCGTGGTGGACGTGACCGCGGAGTTGCCCGAGATCGATGTTCATCGCGTCCCACAGGCGCTGGTGGCTGCGGCTCCACACGGTGGCGGTGCCAGCGGCGGGGCGGGCGCGCAGCAGGTGGGCGGCAGCGGTCGCGGCGGAGATGAACAGCTTGTGCTTGGTGGCGGTGATGGCCGGGTCCACGCCGAGGAACGCGCCGTCGACGTCGACGAGGTAGCCGGTCTCGGTGTCGATGCCGTGAATCTCAGCGAAGTTGGACTTGGTGGGGATCACGGGAGCGGGCATGGCGGGCAACCTCTTTCGGTCGTTCTCGGTGCTGTCGGGAACGACTTTGCCGATGAGGGTCGGCGGGTGTTGCACTCACAGTTCGCCCGCGGCTGGCCGGGGGATACCCACGCAGCCAGCGGGTTTCCCCGATGCGCCTGCCGGCGATCCGCGGACAGCCCACCTCTCACCTGCCCGCCTGGGCGCGGGGTAAGCGCTTGGAGGAGAAACAGCTCGGCGGGAAGCCAAACTACGTCGTCAACGGTGGTCATCGGCAGGCCCTTGGTTCTGCCGTGGACGCTGCGATGGTCCCCGCGGTGGTGTGGTGGTGGCGCGAAGATGCCCCGACGGTGCCGTGGGTTCACTGGTATCGGTGCAGGTGTCGAGGCGCCGCGGGCGGTGTCAGATGCTCGACGCGACCACTGCGTAGGCGACGAGGAACATCAGTGCGACGCCGCTGACGCCGGCGACGATGCTGGCCGCGGTCGGGTGGTGTGCCATCCACTCGTCCAGGCTCGCGAGGAGCTCCTCCTCGAGTGTGGCCGGGGCCGGTGGCCGCGCCACCTCGAGGCGGGTGCGGTGGCGCACCACCGAGGCGGCCGGTCGGTGGGTGGCGGTGTACGGGAGGTGCGCCATCGTGAATTCCCCTTAGTTTCTACTGTCTCAGTCGATTTCGGTCGATTGAGACGTTAGAAACGAAAACCCACCCTGTTGCAGGCGCGACAGCCGGAGTTCAGGCGGTGACGCAGAGCCCGAAGATCAGGTTCCGATGCTCCGGGTCGGCGCGGTACCCGTGGTGTCCCTGGAGTCCCCCGTGGGATCCCCCGAACACCGACTCCATGCCCATCGACATCACCTCGCTGTGCACCTCCGACTTGTAGTCCTTGCCGACATAGGCGTCGACGAACTCGTCGGGGCGCACGACCTCGTTCTTCGCGTACTTCCGGAGCGGGTGCAGGGTGCCGTCAGGGTTGCTGGTGCGGCGATCGCGGAAGCTCAAGCAGGCGGGCCCGATACGTGGGTTGATCGCTTCCATGCGGTGCGACATCTCGTGGATGGCGACGCGCCTCGTCTCATCGGGGCCGGCGACGGAGGTGGGTACCCGGAGTTCGGACATCACCGCGACCGCGTTATTGGTCATGCGCAGCTTCCACCCCCAGCGACGGGTCTCGGGGTCGCGGACAGCGACCCACTTGGGGCTGGTGCCGTCGGGCCAGTCCAGTTCCCGCATCCGGTCGACCGGTGACTTGTCGGGTGCCGGGGGCATCGCCTTTCGGGTCGCCCAGGTCGGCTCGCTGGCACGGTCGTCACTGTAGGGGTAGTCGGTGGTGTCGCTGATTCGAACCATCGATATGTGCTGGTAGTAGGCGCGGGCCTTGGACTCTTTCACCAACAGCCGGGTGTTCTCCGACGAGTCTTTCATCCATGCGGAGGGGAACGCGGTGGCGGCGTTTGCGGTGACCGACTGGGCGCGGGCGGTGGTCATCGGATGAACGTCGGGGACGACAGTGCCGTACTCGCGGTAGCGGCCCAGGACTTCGGCGGCGATGCGTCCTTCCTCGGCGCCGCGGCGCAGCTCGAGGTTGTCGACCTCGGTGCTGGCGGCGCGGATCGCCGCGGTGCGGGAGTTGAATTCGTCGGTCATCTCCCGAATCTGGGCTAGCCGCTCGACGCGTTCGACCGGGGGCAGCCGGCGCATCTCGGTGGTCAGGTCGTGGATCTTCTGCTCGACTGCGCGCTTCGCGGTGATCTGCTGCGCGAGCATCTCTTTGACGTGGGCTCGGGCCGCGTCGATTCGGCCGAGTTCGGTCGGGTCGAGTCGGCCGGCGATCTCGGCGTCGACCTGGCTGGCGATGAGTGCGCCGGCGTCGCGGACAGCGGCCTCGTAGCGGCGCACCGACTCCACGGTGGGGTTGGCGGTGTACGCGGCGTAGGCGTCATCGACGGTCTGGCGGGCGGCGGCGATGAGTTCGGCCGTGGACTCCCCCACCAGGACGGTGTCGTCCGGGTCGGGGCCGGTGGGGTCGACGACGGCGGCGGCCTTCTGCGCCGCGTACAGCGCCCGCCGGTATTCGCGGCGCCGCTCGCCGCGCTGTGAGGGGCATCGACGTGGCCCTCCCGGATCGTTGATCCCATCACACACGAACTTCTCTCCCTGTTCCCCGACCGGATTTACCTGTGGTTTCGGTGTCCCGTCCGCCCGAGGGAGGGGGTCGAGAGGTGATCGAGTAGGTGCAACGCGCGCAACGGGGCAAGATTGCGTAGCCACCGCTACCACTGGACGACGAAGGGACCGCATGCCGCCGCGCGACCAGCTCGCCGACCTCAGCGATTCGGAGTTCGTGCGCGCGATCCTCACCGAGCTCGACCGCCGCCCCACCTTCGAGGCCGTCCGCGACCAACTCGCCACCCTGCTGTCGATGGGGCCGACGCTGACCGCAGTCACCGAGGCCGGCGTCGGACAGCTCGTCGAGCAGGCCCTCGCCGCGGCCCGCGCCGAGATCGCGGAACAGAACGTTGTGCTCAGCCAGCCCTTGTTCACCGCGGTGGAGGTCGCCGAAGCCGTGGGTGCGCGCGGATCGAGCAACCGGGTCGTCGCATCGCGGTTGCGGTCGCGCGGGGAGATCGTCGGACTGGAAGTGCAGGGACGATTTCTGTTCCCGGCGTTCCAGTTCGACGTCGAGCGGGCGCGGGTCCACCCCGTGGTTGCCGAGGTCAACCGACAGGTCACCGAGCACGGTGATGGATGGGCGGTAGCCCGCTGGTGGATGACCACCGTCGAAGGGCACGCTCCGGCCAGCCTGATCGACGGCGACCCGGAGCTGCTGCGGGCGCGAGCGGCCCTGTTCTGCGGGTAGCCGGATCGCGCCGGCGCCCGTGAGGCTCCGGGAGCGCGGGGCACAGCCCTGCAGCAGGAGCGGCGGGCGTCGACGATTCATGAGCCGAATGGGACCACGAACGTTCTCCACCCGAAGCTGCGCTGACTGATCGGGGTAGCCGTAGCATTTGCCGAAAATCGGGCGGATATGGCGTAGTGCCCGGTCGGTGATCCGCTCGGCCTGTTGGGTCGAAACGATCGTCTGTCTCGCCACCGGCTCCTGGCGGGCGCGGCGTATCCGCCCAGCTCGCCGACGATCCGATTCGGGCCAGAACTCGTGTGGGACGTAAGGGCCCGCAACCCAAGGTTGTCAGGAAGTGCAAAGTAGCGGGATCCTGACGACAGGCTGGTGAATTCTCAGGCTCGTGGTGCAGCACTGCTGACGATGCGGTGGATGGTGGAGCGGCCGACGCTGTATTCCTCGGCCAGGTCCGCCAGGCTCGCGTCGTCGGCGGGGTCGTGGTAGCGGCGGTGGATTGTTTTCCGTGCCGTGAGAGGAAGTTTCGGCTGCTTGCCCTTGAGCCTGCCTTTCGCGCGGGCCTTGGCCATGCCCTCGCGGGTGCGTAGGTGGTTGAGGTTGGCCTCGAATTCGGCGACCATGGCCAAGGTTTGCAGGAAGAGCTTGCCGAACGGGTCGTTCCAGTCGTAGATCGAGCTCCCGAGTCCGAACAGCACCTCGCGCTCGCGCAGTTCGGTCAGGGTCTGGCCTGCTTCGGCCATGTTGCGTGCGAATCGGTCGAACTTCGGCGTGGTCAGCACTACCTGTCGCCCGTCGATGGCCGCCGCGGCGGAGGTGACGGCGGCGAGTGCGTTGTCGAGCCCGGCCCGGTTCTTGCGGGTGGTCCCGGAGAACCCTTTGTCGATGAAGATCCGCTCACGCGGCACTCCGAGCGCCAATAGCTGCTCGGTTTGGATCTCGACGTCTTGTTCGTCGGTGGAGCAGCGGCAGTATCCGACGCGGAACGGCTCACCCATGCCGAAAGTGTTCCAGATAGCGGGGGCTGACCGGCACAGTCAGCGGAACACCTCTACGGAACACCGGTGAGCTGGGCCGACGTTGGCTCTGCGTGGTGTTCCGGTGGCCGATCCGGTTACGGAACAGGTCAGGGGGTGTTATCGGTGTGTGGGGGTGTGTTGTGGGTGAGGGCGTGCTGGTGGGCGGTCCGCAGGATGGCCTCGGTGGGAGTGGTGCCGCGTAGCTGGTAGGCGTCGGGTCCGAGCCGGTCGAGGTCCGCCCCGAGCTCACGTGCGTCGATGGGGTGGCGGGCGCAGATGATCAGGAGCCGGGCGTGGGTGGCGTGGGCGAGTTCGGCGGCGTGGTCGACCACACGGTAGGAGCGGTCGGATCCGTCGGTGTCGACGATGATCGTGCGATAGGCCGTCATGACGGGCGTCTTTCACGAGAAGGGAGCGTGTTTTGCGGGGGAAATGGTCGAGATGTATCGGCGGCGTGGTGCGCGGCCGGGGGCCAGTACTGCCAGCACGATCGCCCCGACGGTGGTGAGGGCGGCCAGGGCGAGCGCGGCCTGGCCGCTGCCGTGCACGAACGCGGCCTTGGCGAACTCGGCCAGCGGTGCGGCCACCGGTCCGGCCTGGTCGGCGACCTGCAGCGCCGCGGCCAGGGAATCGGCGACCGGGCCGCGGGCGGGCTCGGGCAACTGGGGCAGGGCGGGCTGGATGCGGTGGGTGTAGCCGGCGGCCAGCACGCTGCCGGCCACGGCGATCCCGATCGCGGCGCCGATCTCGCGGGCGGCGTCGTTGACCGCGGCGGCGACCCCGTGTTTGGCCTCGGGGGTGTCGGCGACGATGGCATAGGTCGCCGGCGCGGTGCACAATCCCAGGCCCGCGCTCATGATCAGCAGCGGCCACAGCAGGTCGAGGTAGTGCGCGGCGAGTGTCAGCCGGCTCACCAGCACCAGCCCGGCGGCGATGGTGAGCAGGCCGGCCACGGTCATCACCCGTAACCCGACCAGGCTCGACAGCCACGGCGCGATCACCGAGATCACGACCAGCGGCACCACCATCGGCGCCAACGCCAGCGCCGAGGCCAGCGGCCCGTAACCGAAGACCAGCTGCAGGTACTGCACAAGCAGCAGGAATACCCCGAAGGTGACCAGGAACTGGATGGTCACCGACAGCGACCCGGCACCGAAACCACGGCGGGCGAACAACCGCACATCCAGCAGCGGCGCCGCCGAGCGCAGCTCGACGACCACGAAGGCCGCCGTCGCGGCCACGCCGACCCCGGCGGCGGCGGCGACGAGCGGGTCGGCCCAGCCGCGCGCGGGGAACTCGATCACGGCGAACACGATCGCCGCGACAGCGACCGCCACCGCCACCGCGCCCACCCAGTCCACCTGCGGATGCTCGCGCTGGCGGGACTCGGCGATGGTGCACGCCAACCCCGCCAGCACCGCCCCGGCCACGGTCAACCCTACGAACACCGATAGCCACGACCATCGTTCGAGCAGCACCCCGGCACCGAGAATCCCCAGTATCGCCCCGGATCCGGCGACCCCGGCCCATATCCCCACCGCCCGGCCGCGATGAGCGGGGGCGAACCCTGCAGTGAGGATCGACAGCGTCGAGGGCATCACCAGCGCGGCGCCTGCCCCGGCCAGCGCGCGCGTCGCGATCAACCAGGCCGGGTCGGACAGCAGCAGCGGCAGCGCCGAGGCGGCGGCGAACACCACCAACCCCACCACCAGCACCACGCGGCGCCCGTAACGGTCACCGACGGCGCCGGCGGGCAGCACCAGACACGCCAGCACCAGCGTGTAGCCGTCGACGATCCAGGTCAGCTGGGCTTGGGTGGCCCCGGTCGCAAGCGCGATCTGCGGCAACGCCGAATACAACGCCGCCATCGCCGCGACCACCAGCGCCACCGCCAGGCACGACACCGCCAGCATCCACCACTGGGCCCTGGTCCAGCGGGCGATCTCGACAGTGTCCGTTCCGGGTGTGGCCACCGGCACCTCCCCGACTTTGAAGACCAACGGTATCTGTACGAGACCATTCGTATCATAGTGGTTGGGGGGTGGGATAGAGTTCACCCATATCAAGAGTTCAACGACACGAATTCGGAGGAAGGCGCGTCCATGACCGACTCAGGCCCGGCGGCGACCGACCCGCTCGCCGCGGACGACGAGCAGGCCGATCCGCGACTGGCGCGCTCACGCAACCGGTTGCTCGACGCGGCCACCCATCTGCTGTCCACCGGCGGTGTCGAGGCGGTCACCGTCGAGGCGGTCACCCGCGTGTCGAAGGTCGCCCGCGCCACCCTCTACCGGCACTTCGGCAGCACCACCCAGCTGCTCGCGGCGACTTTCGAACGACTACTTCCCCAGGTCGACACACCGACCGGCACCGGGCCCGTGCGTGAGCGGCTCCTGGCGCTGCTCGCCAGCCAGGCCGACCTCATCGAACAGGCTCCGGTGCAGATGACCACCCTGGCCTGGCTGGCGATGGGTTCCATCGGCGAGGACCACCCCGACCCGGCCGCGGTCACCTCGCTGCGCGCGCGCGTCATCGAGCAGTACCGCCACCCGTTCGACCAGATCCTCACCAGTCCCGAGGCCCGCGCGATGCTCGGCGAGCTCGACACCACCTTCGCCATCATCGAACTCCTCGGCCCGATCGTGTTCGCCCGTCTCACCGGATTACGCAGCATCGACCACGACGACTGCACCCGGCTCGTCGACAACTTCCTCACCGCCCACCGAACACCCACGCCAGCAGACACCGCTATCGACATCGCCACGCCGTAACCACGGGCCCCGGTTCCGCGCGGTCAGAACAAGGTGTCGCGCACCCGCAGCGGCCGGTACCCGGTCGGGCCCAGCTGGGCCAGCTCGGCGTCGATGTCGACCTCGATCGCGCCGAAGAAGTTGATGTTGGCACTGTGGGCCGGGCTGATGTGGGCCAGGACCTCGTCATCGATACGCTGCCCGGTCCGGCGCATCTGCTCGACAGCGAACCCGTAATACTCTGTGGTCCAGGCGATCACAGCGTTGGTCGTCAAGGTCAGGCACCAGGCCTGCTCGGTCTGGTCCTCGAGGTGGCGCGCCCGGATCATCCCCTCATGGGCATAGAGCAGGTCGCGGCGCAGCGCGTGCAGCGACTCGCCCTTGTTGAGCTGCCGCGAGATCTTGCGCCGGTAGTCCGGATCGGAGAGGTATCTCGCGGCGTAAATGGTGCGCCGCAGCGCCCCGTACTCCTTGAGCGCCGCGGCCAGGGTGTTCTGCCGCCCCGACGCCGACAGCTTGCCGACCAACAGCGACGCGGTGGCGTGCCCGAACTTCAGCGATCCGGCCAACCGCAGCAGATCGTCCCAGTGCTCGGCGATCAAACCCAGGTTGGCCTTGCGGGTCATCAGCGGGCCCGCGTGCGGGAACCGGGCCTCGGCCTCGGCGCGCGGGCCCGGCCGGTACAGGGTGATCCGCCCCAGATCCCGGATCCGTGGCGAGAGCTGCATCCCGAGCAGGTCGAACAACCCGAAGTTGACCAGGGTGACCCCGTGGGTGTCGGTGGCGTGCTCGGTGATCGGCAGATCGGTGGCGTTGCCCAGGATCTCATCGAGCACGTAGTGGGCTTCGCGTTTGGTCGCCACGATGACCTTGGTGCCGTAGGTGGCGTGGGTGTCGCTGACATGGGTGTAGGTCGACAGGCCCTCGCTGGCGAAATAGCGGCTCAACGGCCGCGCCGTGGTCGACTTACCGCGCGTCGGGAAACGCTGCCCGTCGCTCGACGACAGTGTTCCGGCGCCGAACACCGCGGTCAGCGGCAGCCGCTGGTGGTAGCCGACCAGTACCAGGTTGGCCGCGCGCAGGGTCTCCTCGCGCACATACCACTCGTCGGTCCAGGCCAGGATGTCGTAGGTGATTCCGCACGCCTCGGCCATCCGGGTCAACCCCAGGTTCGTCGAGTGCGCCAGCAGTACCGCGATCAGGTTGCGTTTGAGCTCCGGCGTCCGGGTGGCCTGACCGCCGGCGTGGGTGAAGCAGTCCAGGTAGCCGGTGCGTTTGTCCAGCTCGATCAGCAGCGACACGATCGGCGCGAACGGCAGCATTTCGGTCAGCTCGGCCTTGAGCGTGATCGCCTCGGCGGGAACATCTTCCGCGCTCAGCGGCGAGATCACCAGATCCCCGCCCTCGTCCAGCCGGACCGGGCCGTCCCCGCCGGCCAGCACCTCCTCCAGCTCACCGAGAGCGTCGTGCAGTTCGGCGACCACGGTGGCCAGCGCGACGCCAGGATCGGCGGATCGCCCGACCAGGCCGCAGAACTCAACGCGTTGCGGTTCCCACTGCCCGGTGGTGAGCAGGTAGGCGGCCGGGTCGGCGTAACGGCGCGAGCCCGGCACGAACACATCCCCGCTGCGCAACCCGTCACGCAATCCGAGCAGCACACACAACTCCCAGTAGTGCCGATACGCGGTCGCGCTGCCGGATTTGCGGGCCTCGTCGAGGTAGCCGCGCCACTTCATCGGCACGAACCCGGTCGGGGCGTCATCGAAGACCTTGCGCCGCCCGGTCGCGTTCAACTCGCGCAGCATGTTCACCGCGATCAGCAACTCGGTCGCGGCGGTACCGCCGCAGAAGCGCACCGCTTCGAGCACCGCGGGGGTGAACTGACGCAGGTAGTTGTAGGAGGAATCCAACGCCGCCAGATGCCCGTGATCACGCGGCAACCTGGGCTTGGCCTGGGCGATCGCCGCGCGCAGGCGCTCCCACCCGATCTTCTCGCCGCGGATCAGCGCACCGATCTCCTCATCCGGAACGCCGGGGTCGGTGACGATTTCCAACAGATCGTCCAGCAGCGCCTGACGGTCCTCTCCAGTCTTTCCTCGTTCGGCCAGCCGCTGCTGCATCTTCCGTTCGGCAGCACCGAATTTCACCGAGATCGCCTGATCGAACAACGCCACGACCTCATCGAGGACATCGGTGCCGGACTGGGCCAGCACCGTGAGCAGGATCGGATACCGGCGTTGCGGATCCCGACGTTGCAGCGCTTGCGGACTCAGGCGCCGGCCCATCGTGGCCAAAAACCGGCGCCGCTCGGCGGGCAGCACCGACATATCCAGCCGATCAGCGCCCAACCCGCGCAGGAAACCCAGCTTGTCGACCTCGGCGCGGACCGCGGCCGCCGAGGCCTCCACCGGCCCGGTCGACAGCCACCGCAACCGCGAGATCCCCAGCGAAGCGTCGGTGACAAGCAAGCCGTCCAACTCCGCGCACCGCGCCGCAGTGAACTCGTGAGCGAGCCGGTCATAGGTTTCGGTCTGGGCCTGGTGGCGGGCGTGGGCGACCCGCTCGACCACGGTGACCGGGCCTGGCCGGATCACCTTCGCCGAGATCAGATACTCACACGCCAGCCGGAACAGCAGAGTCGGGGAATCGTGCTCCATCGCCCGCGCGAGCAGGAACTCATCGAGCTCCTTGAACTCGAGCGCACCGACCGCACGCCATCCCAGGTACCGCGCGGCCAGGCGCACATGCTCGGTGCGGGTCTTGGCTCGCCTGCCGTAGGCACCGATCACCACCGGATCCAACCGCAACTGCTCGGCGACACGAGCCACCGCCACCGGCGGAGCCGTGACCAGCCGATCCGGCACGAATCCCAGCCACGGCAGCGTACACAACGCGATCGCCAAGCCCAGCCGCTCGGCTGGGCCCCGGCCCCGGCCCGGATCCACGAACGCCAGATCCGCAGGCGTCAGCGTGAAGTACCGGAACAGCTCCTCGCGGCTGATCTCCGGGAATCCCCGCAGTCGTTCCAACTCCTCGTCCGCGAACATCCGCGTCGCCACGACCTCAGCCTCCACCAGCACCGACCAACATCATCATCGGCAGTCAAGCACCAACCAGTCGACAGTGCATGCCGAACTCGAAACCCCGTGCCCACCAGTCGGATACGCCAAATCCGCCCGATTTCCGGCGGATGCTACGGCTACCCCTGATCGTCAGCGTCAGAGCGGGTTACGGCTCATTGCGCTGGACTTCGCCGCATGTCTCACGTGCATGGCCGGACAGCTACGGCGGGGCACCATTGGTCGACTTCGAGGTAGCCGCGGCCGTTGCCGGTCGGGATCGAGAACTGGCAGCGGCAGATCCAGCCGCCCGTATTCACCCTGGCCCACGCGGACAATGTCCCCGGCACCTGGAGATCCAGGGCGAGGCCCTCCGCGCGCACTCGGAGTGGCAGCTCGTTGGCGGGGCGCCCGTCGACGGAGCCGATAGCGGTTGCGATATGCACGATCACTGGCGTCGGCGGGTCCACAACGCGGTACGGCGGAGGGTCGAACCCAGCCGCCCAGTTATCGAACATGCGTTCGAGGCTACCTCTTGCATCCGGCCAGGGACACAGCCCCAGCCGAAGACGCCCCCTCAGCTCGTCAACACGCCAGTGCCACCGTCCACTCCCCCACCTCCTGCAAGTTCTCGTCGAGAACGAGCACGGGAATCTCGAGCACCGCTCGCCGATCAAGCCAGCCCGCCCTCGCACCTGCCAGCCGGGTGCGCAGCCACACCACCTCGCGCACCGGACCCGACCCGTGCGCACCCTGCCGCGCGCCGTCCTTCACCCACGTCGAGAACCTGAGTCAGCGCGTCGTCGAGCGTGTCCGAAGTGGCGGCCAGAGCACCCGCGAGCGGTGGTGCAGCTGCGGGCGCCGTATCAGTCCTGAAGTTCAACGGCTTCGGTCGTGTAGAACTCGCTCGGGTGCCGGGCGAAATACTCCTCGATCGCTGCGGCCGGGATCGTGGGAATCGGGCCGGGATCGTCTGCGAGTTCGTGCCACCACATCTCGGCGTGCTCGTGCAGCACACGCTGGGCGCCCTCTTCGGTGCGGTGGGCCGAGACGGTGGTGCCGTGGCGGTGGTCGATGGTCACAACAGTCACCGATTCGCGATCGGTGGACGGGTCAGTACTGGTCATGACCGAGGACGCTACGAACGCACCCGGTGCTGTGTTGCGACAGAAAGTTGACCGCCTGGTCGTGGTGAACGGGGCTTCTACGGTGTGCGCGACCCGCACCCCACAGACCAGGAGGGCCCCGTGTGCCGTATCGGCCGACGGTGCTTCCCCCACACCGCTGATCGCCTCGACCGCGCCGAGCAGGAGGTACGGCGGCTGCAGCTCACCCACGATGCGCGGCTGGCGACCGCAGCCCGGCAACCGACGTCTCAGGCATGGCTCGACCAGTCCGCCGGCGAGCTCGACCAGGCGCTGCGCAAGCTCCAGCAGCAGCGCATCGACCTTGCGTCCACCGCCCGCGGCGCGCACAACCTGATGCTCGAGGCCCACGCCCACGAGCAGTGCGGACAGCCGGAGCGGGCCACTGAACTCCGCCGGCTCGTCACGCGTGGGCTCGCACGCCGCCGTGCCGCCGACATCGCGGAGAACCCGGCCGCCGCCGATGGGTGGCAGCCTCCGCAGGTCCGCGGTGGCGGCGAGCGCTGCCCCGCGTGCGGCCAGTTCGCCGCGGCCTCCCACCGTTGCCCTTCGGTGATCCTCGACGCCCGCCGCCTCGCTCTCACCGCCAGCACCCAACTTCCGCCCCCGACACCCGCTCCCACTGCCGCCGGAACCGCTGCTGCGCAATCCCTGTCGACCGGCCTGTACGACGACATTCCGCTGACCGCGGCCGACGCCGACGCGATCACGGCGGTGTGCCGGGACGACCGGTACGGGCCGCTACCCGAGGGGCTTCCGGACATCCCGCGCCGGGCGGATGGGTCGCTGGAGACGAGCAGCGCAGAGTTCGCGGCCCATCGGGACGTGGCGCTCGACCGAGCGCAGCGGTCGTGCATCGAGGATGACCACATCGACGGAGTGCCCGTGCCAGTCGTGCTGTCGCAGGGTGCGCTCGAGCCGTTCGCGGTGCCGGTCAAACGCGACAACGCCGTCCAGTTGGGCGACGAGCTGACCGACGTCGAGGACCGCGAACTGTTCGACGACGCGGAGTGCGCAGTTCTCGCGGCCCCCCACCAGGCGCAGTGGGGTCAGTCCGCGGCCGGGTTGTGCTGGCGGACAGCCGACGACGAGCCGTGGCGGCAGATCGGGACCGGAGAGCGCGTCGATCACCGCATGGTGACACCGAGCGAGACGGGATCTGTCGCGGTCCTCGCTCGGCGCACCGTCGCCTCGCAAGCGATGTCCGCGTGGGCTGCGCACACAGAGCGGGACATGTCGCCCGCGGCGGTGCACATGCAGTCCGCGGTCCGGGATGTGTTTGTCCACCCCGACTCGGACCCGCCGCAGTCGGTGGAAGCCCGGCGGGCCCGGGCGGTGGTACAGGCCCAGTACGCGCTCACGCAACGGCATCTCGCAGCGCGCGGGATCTCCGAGGTCTCGGTGTCGCGTGGGATGTGGTTTCCGACCAGCTCCCCTGCTCCCGCGTGGGTGCCGGCCGCGAAAGGTGAGCGGCAGCAGGCGGATCTGACGTTGAACCCGGCGGCGTCGTTCACCCTTCGCGGCGAGGTGTCGTCGTACTTCGCGCGCCGCGAGTGGGACGACGACGAGTACGTGTCGGTCCGACTGCACGGCACGGTCCATGCTTCGCGGATTCTGTCGTTGCCTCGAACGGGAATGGGATGCTTGTCCGAGGAAGAGGTCGTCGTGGTCGGCGGCCCTACGCGGTGGGAGATTGAACGTGTCTGATCAAGCGCAGCGTCCGCTCCCGACATTCCGGGACATGCGGGCCTGGGATGTTCGCGCTGTGGATGGAGCCCTCGTCACCACGATTGCCGCGCTGGGACAGGTGCTGGGGATGTCGCCCAGCGAGGCAGTCCGGTGGGTCCGCGCGCGGGAGGGCCAGCGGGCGATGCCCCAAGAGTTGATCACCGAGGCGAGGACCACCCACTGACCCGGTGCCCGGTGCCCGGTGCCCGGACTATCTCGGTCCCGTCGTGGGCTTGTAATCGGAGAACAGCTCGCCGTGGATCACCTCGGTCATGTTCTGTCCGGTGTCCGCGCGGTCCGCGGTCACCGGACGCGGCGACCGCCGGCGTTCTCGAGGGTCACGTCGACGGTCAACTGCGTGGGTGCTGCGATAGTCCATGTGCGAAGGCACCTTCCGCTCAGTGAATGATCTCGCCGCCGGTGTCAGAGTCGGGTTCGGGGGTGATGATGCCGTCCCACAGTTCCGGGTCGTCCTCGACCACGATGCCGCGTCCGCGGGCTACGCCGAGCATCGCCACCATCGCAGCCTGTCGACTGTCGTTGCCGGCGGTGGCGTACCCGCCAGGCGGGGCGACCTCGACCTGCGCTGCGATCGCTGCGAGGCCCTGCGCACTCGAGACGAGTTCGGGGTCGCCGGCGAAGGTACCGCCGGACCAGGAGACTGCACGGTGTTCCCCGGGCAGTCTCACTGTGACCGTGTCTTTGGCCTTGGCCATTAAATCCTCCTGCCCGCCTTCGTCGGCGGGTGCATCGGCATCGATGCATCGAGGATACGGCTGGGGTTCACCGCTGCCGGGGTTCATCATGACGCACCTCCCGCGGCTACGAGGTGCAGGGCATTCGACAGTGCCTCGTTGATGAGGTCGACGATCTCGTCGAGGACTGTCTCGGCCAGCTCGTGTCCGGTACCCGTTGCGTCGGGAGCCCAGTCCTCGAGGTCGGTGACGATGAGGTCAGTGGTGACGACGCGGCCCGGTTCGATTCGGCTGATCGATGCGACGAGTTCGCAGATCGGATCGCCGTCGCCGACAAGTCCCACGCGGACCGAGGGAGCGATCGTCACCTCCGGCATGGTCGAGGCGAACACGTGCTCGTGCGTGAGGATCAGGTAGCGCACCTGGTCGGGGTCGGTGAAGTGGTCGGGGGCCAGGTGATCGACCTCGTCGGGGTCGAGGGGTTGCTCGGGGTTGCGGGTGATCTGCAGCATCGTCGCGCCTCCTTCTGATGGATGGAAGATGCCGCCATGGTTTCGTCCGCCTCGTACGGGTGTTGCACGCTGACTGCCGGCCCTCCGGGATGGCGGGCCGGCAGCAACGGGTCGGTGTCAGCTGGTGAAGCGCTGCAGCAGTGCGCCTCGCTGGTTCTGGCCGAGTCCGCGGATGCTCCGGTTCTCCGCGATGTCGAGATCGACCATCACTGCAGAGGCCTTGGTCTTCCCGAACTTCGGCAGCGCTGCGATCAGGTCGATGACCTTCATCTTGGCGAGGACCTCATCGGTTTCGGCTCGCCGGATCACATCCTGCAGCTCGACCCGGCCCTTCTTGAGGTCCTCCTTGATGAGTGCGCGGGTGCGTCGAGCCGCGCCAGCCTTCGCCAGCGCCTGCTGACGTGCTTCGGGGGACAGCTGGGGAAGAGCCATCGGTGTTCTCCTCGAGGTAGTCGATTCGGTTGTGCCGCCGGGGGTGCGGCAACTGCACGCAGATCCTGCCGTTCGACTTCTCCACCCAACGCGCCCACCACACCGAATCAGCGGCACTGCCACCGTTTCGCCTGACCCGCATGGGACCGTGCAGGGTCGGGCCCCTCTACACCTGCGTCTGCTGATCGATCGCTGCCTCGTAGAACGCATCCGCGAGTGCCACGATGACGGCGCTGATGGCGGGGCCGTCGCTGAAGAAGTAGTCGGCCATGGTGTTGTGGGCCTCCTGGTTGTCGACGACCGCCTCGGTCACCGCCGACTGGAAGTCCTGCGATTCCATGAACTGCTTCTTCGAGTTCACCGCGGTCTGCTTGACCAGGTCCGGGTAGTCGAGCAGTCGCTGCACCAGGCCCTGCACGAACTCCCGGACTTGGGACTCGGTGAACGCTTCGGCGCCGAAGAGGTCGTTCATCTTGTCGATGACGACCTGCAGCGCAACGTACTTCGGGTCCTTCCGGGTGCCGGTGCCGGCGCCGCTGATGCCCTTGAGTTGACCATCCCCGGTGAGCGAGATGTCGACCGCGGCCGCCTTGTTGTGCTTGACCCCGACCAGGACCACATCGGACAGGTCTACCTCCGCTGCCCAGGACGAGTCCGCGATCACCCGCTCAAGCAGCCGCAGGAAGATCGACAGCATCTCCATGTACGGGTCGCCGTAGTCGACGATCTGGCTCATGAAGTCGTAGAGCCGGACGTAGGTGGAGACGTCCTTGCGGAACAGGTCGAGGGTGTTGAGGGTGACTTTGTCGTCGGCCTCGAGCGCCGCTGCGTAGCGGCGCTGGAAGTCGTGCTTGGCCGGGCTGATCGCGGCCGAGAGCGCGTTGTTGCCTTTGCGGGTGACCCACAGTTCGGCGACCCCGCGTACCTGCTCGGGGGTGTAGATGCCGGCCTGGGCGAGCTTGGTGGCGAGGTGGGCGACGACGTACGGGTCGGTCTCGGTCTCCAGGGTGGCACCGGTGAAGTACGGCTCGAACGCCGCCCGGATGTCTTCGGGTTTGTTCACGAAGTCGATGACGAATGTCTTGCGCTTGCGCTCCCCGCTCGCGGTGCGGTGGGTGCGGTTGAGCCGCGAGAGCGTCTGCACGGCGGTGACCCCGGAGAGCTTCTTGTCGACGTACATCGCCGAGAGCAACGGCTGATCGAACCCGGTCTGGAACTTGTTGGCGACCAGCATGATCGTGTAGGTCGTGCCTTTGAACGCGGCAGCGAGGTCCGAGCCTGCACCGGGGTTCAGGTTGGCCTCGGTGAACTCGTCGTCCTTACTCGGTTGCGGTCCCCACTCCGAAGCCCACTGCTCGTCCTCGTCCATCGTCACCGAGCTGGAGAAGGCGACCAGTGTGCGGTAGTTGTACGAGTCGTCCATGGCAGTTCGTTTGGTGATGTAGGCGTCGATCGCCTTCTTGTACTTCACCGCAGCCTTGCGGGAGTCGGTCACGACCATCGCCTTCGCTTTGCCCTCGAGCAGGTGGGCGACGTTGGCGTGGAAGTGCTCGACGATGATCTGCACCTTCTGGCTGATGTTGGTCGGGTGCAGCTTCACCCACCGCATCAGCCCCTTACGCGCCGCACTCTCCTCCACCTCGCCACCGTCGCCGCTCTCGGCCTTGCCGGCGATCTTCAGCGCGGTGTCGTAGGTTTGATAGCCCTTGAGCACGTCGAGGATGTAGCCCTCCTCGATCGCCTGGCGCATCGAGTAGAGGTGGAACGAGGTCGGCTTCCCGTCCGGGCTCTTACGGCCGAAGAGATCCAGGGTCTTGTTCTTCGGTGTCGCGGTGAACGCGAGGTAGGAGATGTTCTCCGACTCGGCTCGCTCGGTCATCTCCGAGGCCAGGATCGCCTCGACGTCGACCTCACCGCCCTCTTCGATGTCCTTGACCTCCTCGGCGGTCAGGACGGCCTTGAGTTTGGAGGAAATTTGGCCGGACTGTGAGGAGTGCGCCTCATCCGCGATCACCGCGAATCGCCGGCCCTTCAATGACGAGTCCTTGCGGATCTCGTCGAGGGCGAACGGGAAGGTCTGCACCGTCACCGCGATTATCAGCTCACCGTTCTTGAGCGCGGTTGCCAGCAGGCCGGATTTCGACTTCGCGCCCGCCTTGCGGACGTCTTCCGGGCTGATCGTGGCCACGATCTTCCCCGACCCGTCGATCTGCCGGATCGCGTCCTGAAGTTGCCCGTCGAGCACGGTGCGGTCCACGACCACGAGCACCGAGTCGAAGACCTTCTCGTCGCCCACGTGCAGTCGCGCCAGCCGGTGCGCGGTCCAGGCGATGGTGTTCGTCTTCCCCGACCCGGCCGAGTGTTCGATCAGGTAGCGGTGCCCCACGCCTTCCTCGCGGACCGCGGCGACGATGTTCGTCACGGCCTCCCACTGGTGGAACCGCGGGAAGAGCATGCTCGTGCGCCGCACCGACGTACCGGTCGCGACATCCCACTCTTCCTTGGTTTCGACGATCATCAGCCGGCCGATGATGCTGAGCCAGGCGTCCTTGTCCCAGACCCGCTCCCACAGGTACGCCGTCGACGAGCGCCCGCCCTCGGCCGGCGGGTTCCCCGCGCCGCCCTTGTGCCCCATGTTGAACGGAAGAAAGTGGGTTTTCTCGCCTTCGAGGCGGGTGGTCATCGCGGCCAGGTCGTTGGAGACCGCGAAGTGCACCAGTGCCCGGTGCCCGAACGAGAGCAGCGGCTCGGGCCGGCCGTTGGTCAGCGGATGTCGGTCCGTGCGGTACTGGTTGATCGCCTCATCCAGGGACTGGGTGAAGTCGGTCTTGAGCTCCACGGTGGCGACCGGGAGCCCGTTGACGAAGAAGACCAGATCGATGCAGCGCCTATCGGCGGTGGAGAAATGCACCTGCCGCATCACCCGTACCCGCATCGCCGCATACTGGGCGGTGGTGGTCGCGTTCAGGCTGGTCTCGGGGCGGAACTGCGCCATCTTCAACCGGCCACCACCGATGTACTGCACCCCGCTACGCAGAATGTTCAGCGTCCCGCCACCGTGCTCGAGGGGCTTGTCGAGCGCCGTGGTCAGCACGTCGAGGAACTTCGCCTGCGACCCCGCGGCCTTCAACGCCTTCTGGTACGCCGCCTTCTGCGTTTCCTGCAGCCACACGAACAGGTCCTCGGGGAACAGCGCCCGCTCCCGGTCGTAGCCGGCGTCGTTTGCCGAGTACAGCCACCCGTGGAACTCCAGGTAGGTGCAGATCTCGGACTCGAAGACGACCTCGTTGTGAGCGGCCATCACACCATCTCCCGAACATCGATCTGCCCCGTCACTGCGGCCGTGATCAACGCCGACCGTCGCTCCTGCGAGAGCTCGATGAATAGCAACGTCTCGCTGATGAGCGCGTCGATCTTCGCAGTCTTTTCGTAGAGATAGCTGGCGATTCGTCGCTGCTGTTGTTCACCCGGGAGCGGCAGACGGACCTTTCGGATCGTTGTCTGGTTAAGTCCGCTCACCGTCGCCCCGACTGACCAGAACTCAAGCTGGCTGTGGGCCTCTGTCGACTGGAGAAACCACCACAGATAGTCCGGCACCGTCCCTGCAGCCGGGCGCAGGACCATCCCATCAGACCCGCACACATAGCCTGCGCTTCGTCCGTCCACAAGCGCCGATTTATCGACCTCACCCTTGCGCCCAAGCACGATGTCGCCCGTAGCAAGTCTGTACCGCTCGAGTTCCTCTGCTTTCTCCGATGTCACGGTTATCGAGTCATCCGGAATGATGACTCCTCGCTGAATGTGGGTCGGGTTGATCACAGGAATGCCGTTGTCGACATATTCGTCAGCCGTCAGCTGAGTACCGAAGGGACCTGTCTGCGCATACTCGAGCACCTGCCGAAGTGGAGTCCTGCGAGCCTCGGTGAATTCCATGGCGATTTCCGATGCGCGACGTTCACGAAGCATCTCGATCAGTCGCCGCTGCTCCTCGATGAGCGTGTCGATGCGGGTGGTCTCGCGGTCGAGGTAGTCGGCGATGGCGCGCTGCTCGTCCGCCGACACGAGGGGAACGGTCATCGACTGCAGATCGCTGACGTTCAGCCTGGGAGTCCGGACATTCCCAGCCTCGGTACCGCCGATGCCCCGAACGAGGCTCGCCATCGTCGCCACAGTGAATCCACTGGTGAGGAAGTAGTTCAGCCACCGCTTGTCGACCCTCGGGTCGACTCGCAGCACCGCGTAGTCCGGGCTAACGACTCCATCCTCCGGTGCGATTCCGAGCGCTCCCTGGAACGCCCGCATCCGGTTGATGACGAGGTCGCCTGCGCGGCAGAGCTTGTAGTTGGACAGATCCTCGGACGCTGCCCGTGTGGTCATGTCCGACGCCTCCCGGCGCCGGACACCCCAGCTGATCGAGACCGACAAGAGCGGAAGAACCCCGGCATCGGCCCCCGCTCGGACGTCGGATTCCGTCAGCAGCCACTTGAGGCGGACCGAGTCTGTCATCCCTCCACCTCGCGCAGCAGGTCGAGGATCTTGGCGACCTGCTTCTCCAGGTCGTCGTCGATCTCGGCGAGTGGGCGGGGTGGGACGTACTTGTAGAAGTGGCGGGTGAAGGGGATCTCGTAGCCGGTCTTGGTCTTGGCCCAGTCGATCCAGGCATCGGGGACGTGCGGTTTCACCTCGGCATCGAAGTATGTCTGGATGACCTCGGCTTTGCCCGCGGCGCCGGCGGTCGCGCCGCCGTAGGTGAAGGGCACGTTCTCGGTGTCACGCTTCTTCGTGTCCGCCTTGGGCTTGCCCTTGCGGTCGACGACGGGATTCCCGTCTTCGTCGAGCAGGGGACGTTCGACGGTGATCGTCCAATAGCCGAACTCATCGTTGCGCAACACCTTGGAGTAGTCCGGGTCGGCGTCGGTGAACTCGGCGTACAGCTTCACAACCTGGACCCGGTCAGCGTCACTGATCTCTCGGCCCTTGGAACCGAGGTTCTTGCGCATCTTCGTCCAGAACGACGAACCGTCGATGAGCTGGACAAGGCCCTTGCGGTCCGGGTGCTTGGTGTTGTCGAGGATCCAAATGTAGGTGGCAATGCCGGTGTTGAAGAACATGTTGGTCGGCAACGCGACGATTGCTTCGACCAGGTCGTTCTCCAGCAGCCACCTACGGATGTTCGACGGACCGGACTCGGCGGCGCCGTTGAAGAGCGGCGAGCCGTTCATAACGATGCCGACGCGGCCACCGCCGTCCTCCGGGGCGCGCATCTTGTGGGCCAGGTGGAGCAGGAAGAGCATCTGCCCATCCGACGTCGACGGGAGGCCGGGCGCGAACCGGCCGTATGGGCCCGCTTCGTCGCGTTCTTTCGTGACAGCTTTGACGTATTGCTTCCAGTCGACTCCATAAGGAGGGTTCGAAAGTCCGTAGTCAAAGTAGCGGCCCGTGAACGCGTCCTCGGTCAGGGTGTTACCGAAGGCAATGTTCGTTGCATCGTGCCCCTTGGCGAGCAGATCGGACTTGCAGATCGCATACGACTGCCCGTTGTACTCCTGCCCGTACAGGCTCAGCTTCGCATCCGGGTTCTGGGTGAGCAGGTGTTCCTCGGCCAGCGCAAGCATTCCGCCGGTGCCCGCCGTGGGGTCGTACAGGGTGCGCACGATGCCGGCCTCGGTCAGGTCGACATCTTTCTCGGCGAAGAGCAGGTCCACCAGCAGCCGGATCGCGTCCCGCGGGGTGTAGTGATCACCCGAGGTCTCGTTCGCGGCCTCGTTGAACTTGCGGATGATGTACTCGAACGCATCGCCCATGTCGGCGTTCGAGACGACATCCGGATGCAGGTCGATGGCCTTGAACGAGGTGATGAGCTCGCGCAGGAGTTCCGCCTTCTCCAGGGCGAGGATTTCTTTTTTGAAGTCGAAGTACTCGAACACATCAACGTCGGACGAGAACCGGTCGATGTAGTCGGCCAGGTTGTCCGCCAGCCCGTCGGCGTCGGCGAGCAGGTTGGCGAAGGAGTAGTTCGAGGTGTTGTAGAACGGCCGCCCTGTGGCCTTCTTGACCTCGACCTTCAGGCGGTTGGGGTTGTCGTACTTCGCTGCCAGTTCGCGCACCGTTTCCCGGTCGGGTTCGATGATGCAGTCGAGGCGGCGCAGGATCGTGAGCGGGAGGATCACGTTGCCGTACTGGTTGGGGCGGTAAGGACCCCGAAGTTGGTCCGCGATCGACCAGATGAAGCTACCGAGGGTGCTCACAACGCTCCTTACAAGGCTCACTCGACGACCGATTCAGACGCCCAGCAGCGAGCCTGTGCACGCCGTCCGGACAGGCGGCACACAGCCTGTAGCAGCCGGTACGTCAGAGAGACATCATCGCGCACTGTAGCGCTCCCCGTTCCATGAGGGCGGCGCGACGACGGTGCTTGGCAACGCTGTGGCAATCGACTTCCGTGGGCCTGTCGGACCGGGGGGCATTCTTGCCTGCGCTGACCGTGCACGGACTTGATCGTGTCGGAGGACGAAGGAGCCGACACTGGTTGTCCGGCCAGTGGGCGGCACTCGATCGTGCGGATCCATCGGGCAACGCCAACATGGAGCTGCCTGCCCCTGTACTTCATGGGCGGGGCAGCGTCCGTGCGGCGACCAAACCTAGTCCATTCCGACCTTTTCGTCCGCGCGTGCCCGCGCTTCCACGAGCTCGGCAAGCCCCGTCACCTCGCGCTGCAGGTACTTGCAGCCGGTCGCGGTGTCGCCGCAGTCGGGGCAGAACGAGTCGATCGCGGTGTCGGCGGTGATCACCGGCCACGTAGCGACCGTCGCAGCCGGGACGTACACGGCGACGATGGCCGGATCACTGTGGGTGGCGCAGCACCCGATGACCGCCAGGTTGTCCTGAGGTGCGCCGTCGGTGATCTCCCGTGCCGTGAGCGAGCGGGCACGAACGATTCCGTGTCCGCAAGACGGGCACAGGTGAAGAGAGGAAACAGTACGAGTGCGCATGCCGCACTCCCCCCTTTCGAGGGTCGGGCCCCAGCCCGGATGGCCGGGGCATCATGTCCTGTTTCGTGGCAACAGATTGCCTTCGCTGGATGGGTGGTGTTGCACCGAAGACCGAGTGGCCGCTAGGTCGCGACCCCGCCTGGCCTGGGCCTGTGCGCGAGCCTGGTGGACAGCTCTAAGCGCCGATCCGCGGCTGAAACAACCCGCACTTTCCGTTCGTAACGTGCTGCGCATCAACCGATCCGAACCAGAGGATGCGCCATGCACGACACGTCGCTGCTGATCACCGCCACCATCGCCATGCACCCGAGTACGTGCGACAACACGATCGATCTGACCGCGGTGGACGCCGACAGCCACCCGAATGATCCTCCCGCCTGGGAGCGGGAGATCCCCGTGAGCGACCACCAGAACACGACCTGGGGCCAGCAGCTCGCCGACGACGTCCTGGCCGCGAACAGTTACCGGCGCGACGGGCAATGGTGGTGCAGCACGGACCTCACCGGCTACCCGTCATGGACCGCCGATGTCGTCCCCGCATAGCGCTCAACTTCGCCGCAGGTAGTGGGCGTCCTCCCCCAAGGCGCGTTCGACTTCGGCGCGCAGGGTCGGACGGCGGAGGAGCTGCGGGTCGGCCGCGAGCATCTGCTGCGCGTCCGCGCGGGCGGCGTGCATCAGCTCGGCGTCGGCGAGCAGGTCCGCGACGAGCAGCCCGGCGCGGTGCCCGGCCTGGGCGGTGCCCGCGAGTGCGCCGGGGCCGCGGAGCTCGAGGTCGACGTTGGCTAGCTTGAAGCCGTCCGTGGTCTCGCACATCGCGTCCATGCGCGCCTGCCCGATGTCGGACACCTCACCGGTGAGGACGCAGAACCCGGGGTGCTTACCTCGTCCGACGCGGCCGCGGAGCTGGTGGAGCTGTGCGAGACCGAAGTTGCCGGCGTCGAGGATGGTGATGGTGGTGGCGTTCGGCACCGACACCCCCACCTCGATCACCGTGGTCGCCACGAGCACGTCGAGTTCTCCGATGCTGAAGGCGTGCATAGTCTCGGCGCGGTCGGCGGGCTTCTGCCGGCCGGTGACCACCGCGATCCGCAGTCCTGCGAGGGCACCGTCCGTGAGTGCCGCCGCTGTTTCCATGGCGGCCGCGGACTGCGCTTCGGATTCCTGGCCTGCCTTCGTTTCCGGCTCGGCGACGAGCGGGCACACCACGAACGCCTGCCTGCCCTCGGCGATTTGGGATCGGACGAACGCCCAGTGCTCGTGGGTCGGGTCGTCCAGGGGGACCACCGGTTCCCACCGGGTCTTGATCGGGGTCCGGCCCGGGGGCAGCTCGTCGAGGATGGAGATGTCGACGTCACCGAACTGGGTCATCGCCGCGGTACGCGGGATGGGTGTGGCGGTGGCGCCGAGTTCGTCGGCGATCGCACCGCCGGGGCCCTTGGCGAGCAACGCGGCACGCTGGTTCACGCCGAACCGATGCTGCTCGTCGATCACCGCGAGTCCGAGGCTCTTGAACTGGACGTCGTCGGACAGCAGGCTGGTGGTGCCGACCGCGATGTGGATCTCTCCCGAAGCGAGGCCGGCGAGCGCCTCGCGCCGGGCCTTCGGCTTGTTCTTCCCCGGGACGAGGACAGCACGCAGACCGAGATGCTCGCAGGTTTCGGCGATTTCCTCGTAGTGCTGCTGGACGAGAACGCCGATGGGAGCCATCAGGGCTGCCTGGTGGCCGCCTTCGACCGCCATGAGCATGGCACCGATGGCCGTGGCAGTCTTTCCGCTACCTACGTCTCCCTGCAGGAGCCGCTTCATCGGCGACGGCGCCCGCAGATCGACGGCGATCTCCTTGAGGACGCGGGTCTGGGCGCCGGTCAGCGGCCACGGCAGCGACTGAAGCCACGGGCGGGTCAGTCGGCCGGTCGGTGCGTGCACGACCGCGGGCCGCTGCCGGGCGGCGTTGCGCTGCACGCCCATCGCCAACTGCATCCGTAGCAGCTCGTCGTAGGCGAGACGGTCCCTGCCCGAGGTGGCGTCGGCGGCGTTGTCCGGGACGTGCACGGCACGCAGCGCCTCGAGGCGGCCCGGCAGCTGGCGGGCGGTGCGGATCTGCTCCGGCAGCGGATCGTCGAGCGCGGGCAGGCGGCGCAGCGCGTCGAGCGCGGCGCGGTGCAGCGTCCACGTCGAGACCTGGTACTTGTCGGACTGCGGGTACACCGGCACGAACGGGGCGGTGGCATCGCGCATCGGCGCGATCAGCGCGCCGCCCATCTGGATGAACCCTTCCCATTCGGTGACGTCACCCCACATCAGCACGAGGTCGTCACGACGGAAGCGTTGCGCCAGCCAGGGCTGCTGGAACTGCATCGACGTGACCCGGTAGCTGCCGGCGCCGATCTCGATGCGCGCGTACTTCTTTCCCCAGTCGGCTTTGGTGGACAGCACCTTGCCGACGGTGGCGACGTTCTTCATCCCCGGCCGCAGGGCAGACATGGGGGTGACCTCGGATCGGTCGATGTAACGCAGCGGCACCCGCATCATCAGGTCGTAGACCGTGGCGATCCCGGCGGCGGTGAGGCGCTGCAGTTCCTTGTCTCCAACGCCAGCGTCGTCGCGGATGCCGGCGAGGTCGTCGATCGGGACGCCGCGGAGTCCGTCGAGGGTGCCTTCGAACTCGAGTGGCGGCTTGTGGGAGGGCTGCCCGAGGACGGCTGCGGCCGACAGCGTCGGGATGGTAGGGATCTCGACGTCGTGGCGGGGCCGATCGATTCGGGTCGTGTGCAGGGGTTTCGGTGTCCCTTGGCGGAGGGCCGGGTCAGTAGCAGGGGTGGCGGGACCGGCAGCAAATCCGGCCGACGGCGCGGCATGCTGCGGTGTTCGCAGCGCCGGATCGAGTGGGACGCGGGCAGGTCCGGCGCCGAAGCCGTGCCGCGGCGCGGCCACCGTCGACGGCTCCGCCTTTCGCGCGGTGGGACCTGCGATCTGTGTGAGGTCGAACCCGAGAGCGCCGAGCTGGTCAGCGAACGCCGGCAGCTGAGCTCGAACACGCTCGACCACGGCTGGGTGCCAGTGCGCCGATCGCGCGGCGGCCGACAGAATCGCGGTCGCGGATCCCGACTCGTGGAGCGCAATCACCGCGGCCCGCAACGTATCGACCTGCTCGACTGCGGTCACCTCACCTCACCCTTCCCGACCCGCCGACGTCGGACAGCTCGTACCTGCGCCGCATCTTTCCTGCGCACACCGACAACCTCCGGTGTGCGCTGCGATCGGCACGGTACCGACCCGCTTCACCAGCCGATCGCTGGCTGAAACAGCGTCTGCCTGCGGTCGATACCGTCGTTGCACACCACATGAGGACCCGGGGTCACTGTCTGTGACCCACCGCCCGCGCGGCCTTCCGCCGCGCCCGAGCCCCGTAGGAGGGCCTCATGTCCGTTTCCACTTCCGCTGCTTCGCAGTCGTTTCCGCCGGGCATCCGCGGCTGGGATCACATGCCTTACGGCTTCCGCCGATGGAACGGCACGGTGTGGGCGCCTGCGTGGGTCGACCGGTACAACCAGCAGATCGACCTGATCCGCCGTCTGTTCGAGGCGGGCTGGCCCGTCGACCACCATGTCGAGGACTGGTACCGGATGCTCACGCACTTCGACCTGCTCGGTAAGGAGCTCGGCGCGCGTGAGCGCGTCGCTCGATAGACGATGACGGCCCCGTCCCTTGCACCCGGATCAGGGTGCGAGGGACGGGGTCGTTCCCGACTACAGCTGTCGCTACTTCGCGGCTGCCGCGATGATCTCGGAGGGCAGGCCGCACGCGTCGATCGAGTCGAGGCGCGGTTCGTCGATGTCCACGGTGGGGGCGGTGACTCCCGGCTGTGAACCGCGGTCCGGTTCCGAGACCTCGAGGGTGGCCTGGATCTGCTCGGGCGTCAGGCCGGCGCGGTGCTGGTCGAGGACGTACTCGGTGTACGGCAGGCACACCCACTGTTTGGCCGCGCTCGGGACCGATGTCAGGGTGACCGGTCGGTCGACGATCTCGACGATCACGTAGGACCCGATGACAAGGAAGACTGAGACGGCGACGGCGGCGACCGCCGTGACGATCTGCGCGATGGTGCTTTTCGGGCGTGCTGAGTCGGACAAGGTGATCTCATTTCCGGAGTTGGTGAAGGGTGGGCGATCAACTGCTGCTCCGCCGTTCGAGCGGCGGAGCAGCAGTCACGGATGGGTCATGCGGCGTTGAGGCCTGCGGCGGCGTAGTCGGCTGGGGTGGGCTCCCAGTCGTCCGTGAGGTCAACCTCGGGGTCGGCGTACTCGTCGTGTACGGCGTGGCAGCCGGGGGCTCGGTCGCAGTGAGGCTCGTGAAGCCAGTCCCAGGTTCCGCAAGTGCATTCGGTTCGAATCCGTGCCATGACGTGGTCCTCCTGGTGTCGTGTCTCCGTGATGACGACAGCAACGCTAGGAACGACCTGAAATGGTGTTTCAACCGTTACAGCACGGGACGAACCTGGCCACGGACTGCTCCACCTGCCCCGGGATAAACGGACAGCCCCGAACCGCTAGTGACCTTTCGATGTCCCGGGAAGCCCTCCGGAGACCACGTGTCCAACGCCCTTCGTGGCTGCTGTCGCTCGCGGGTTCCGGTGCACAGCGCTGGATCCCGACGTCGCAGCAGGGAGCTGCTCTCGCGCATTCTTCCGTAGACGTTCCACTTCCTTGGCTCGAAGCCCGAATGCGCCACGCGGCATGTCATCGGTGCGCGCCTGCTTCGTGCTGCGCGAGCCGCGGTGCGTGTTCTTCGAATTCTTCTGCTGGGTTCGCTTCTGCTCCTTCACGCGTCGCGGTTCATCCGAGGAAGAGCGTGATGGGCTCGCAGAGGGCGACCTCTTCGATGTGCTGGCAGATGCGGGGCGCATCAGGTCTTCTCGCAGCTCGTTGGTGATGGCCAGAGCGTAGCGCGCTGCCCGGATCGAAAGTCGGCGCTGATGCAGATCGGAGTCGGCTAGTGTGCCTCGTTGTGCGTGCAGGAGAGCAGCGTTCCGTTCATTGAGGTGTGCACGCAGCTGAGCGGATAGCATGTCCGCGGGCACCTCGATGCGCAACGTGCGGCCGATCAAGCCGATCAATTCGCTTGCTGCGTAGGTTGAGAGGCCGTCGAGTCCGTAGCGGTCTTCGAGTTCCTCGGCGAAGTTGAGCGCGAGAACTGCGTGCAGGAAAGCACACGGACGCGTGCGCTCCCGGTCGCGGGCGGACAGCAGCTTGCTCGCTGCTACGATGTCTGCATCGATCCGTCCGGCGCCGTCGGGGTCGCGCTTGCGGAACCGGTCCGCAATCGCCCGGGCCCTTCTGATCGCGGTGTTGACCTCTCGGTGCGACACCGCACTGGTGCGGCGAACCCCGCTGCTCATGGGCGACTCCCTTTCGTGCCGGCAGATCGCAGTGGATCACAGATTGCCACAGCCAGCCGACACAATCCGCCAATGAGGCAGGTGTCGGTCAAGCTGGGTTGGCCAGCCCTGATGCGGCTGCCGCCCACCATGGAGGTGAACGGCGGCCGGGGGCTCCGGACGCTATTCGTCGCGTGCCGCGGAAGAGAGGGTGACGGCGTCACCAATCCGTTGGAAGCCGGACCGCGCGACGGCGTACCGTCTGCCGAGCAGTTCGACGACATCGCCGACCGACAGTGAGCGGCGACGCTCGATGCGGCGGTACCACACCACCGCTAGTTTCGGGTTGGCGACGAAGGCCGGGTCGTCCCCGACGTTGAGGTCGAAGAAGACCTCTTCCAGGGCGGCGTTGATTCCTGCGACCGTGGGGATCGTCTGAACCGTGTAGGTCAGCACCGGGGCGAGGGCATGGCTGGGCTGGTATCCGTCGATGATCCCGAGGGGCCGGCCGGACCCGTCGACGGTGGTGTTGAGGTACACGGTGACCTCAGCGTCGACCGCGGTGGGGTCGCAGGGAAGCGTGTCGGCCATGTGGCTCCTTCGCAAGCAGGTGCAGCCCGGTGCTGCACACGACTCACGTTGTCGTGCCGCACCTCCCGGTGTTGCTACCCATTCGGGGTCGGCTCAGGCGAACACCGGGTCGACCGCAGAGATCGTCGTGGTCCGGGCGACCACGTCGACGGTGATCACCTGGCGTCGCGACGCCAGCTCGCGGAGCGCGGCGACGGTGCTGCCCGTGGTGATCCGAGGGTCACGGACCGCGATGACCACGTCTGCATCGGACAGCATGAGCACGCTCGCCTCGTGGTCGAACCGCTTGTCGGGGCGGCCGCCGACCATCACGCGGCGGGCGGCGAGCGCGAGGAGCCGTTGGTGCTCGGTGATCTGCTCAGCTCGCCAGCCGGCGGTCTGCTCCGGGTGCGGCTGGTACGCCCACAGGGTGAGGCCGGCGCGATGGGCGGCGTCCGCCCACCACATGCCCACCCCGGTCGACCATCCCGACAGCGCGATCTCGGTGCCGTGCTCGGCAGTCAATTTCGCGGCCAGGCGCGACAGCTCGCCCTGCACCCATTGGCGAGTGTCGGGTTCGACGATCTGGTGCTCGCGATGCCCGATCATTGCCGCCCGGATCCATCGGTGCGGGTCGTCGCCGCGGCCGATCGCCCGCTGCTGCATCCAGATGCGGCCGAGTTCGTTTCGGCCGATCGGCGTCTTGTATCCGCGGTCCCGGTGCCGGCCCCACAGCTTGTCCGGGCCGGCGGCGACGAGCAGGGCATCGCCGGTCGCGGACAGCGAGGACTGGACGACGAGATCGGCGGTCATCGCGGCGACGATCTCGCGGAGCACTGAGAATCGTGCGGTCGGCCAGTCGTCGCGGCGGACCGCGCCGGTGCCGATGCGGTGCGCGGCCTCGCTGCTCGTGGCGGGGTCGGCGATGCGATCCCACGCGATCGCCGAGGTGGTGTGCGCGGCCGCGAAGGCGTGCTCGGGTGTCGGCCAGGTCCGGCCGGCCCACTCGATCGGCACCGGGCGACGTAGATGCAGCGGCCAGTCCGGGTGCGCTCCGAGGTCGATGACGTCGAGGGCCGTACGGGTGTCGGTGGTGCTCTGGCTGGTCACTGCGTCTCCGTGCTGGTGGTGGTCTGATTCAAGGATGGGCGACGGGTTCTGTAGTCGTCGAGTCGGGCTTCGGCGGTGGCCCGCAGCTGTTCTCGGCTGGCCGGCATGAACCTGCCCTGCTGATCCCGCACCCGCCATCCACCGTGCGGCTCGTCGGTCTGACACCGCGGCTCCTCCCAGCAGCCGCTCACGCACCGTCCTCCCGTGACGCCTTGGTAGTAGGGGCAGGTGATCATCGCGGTGTCGTACGACTCGATGGCGATCGGCTCGATGTCGCTGCCCTGCCCCACTGCCGTCACGACGGGTCAGCTTCTGGGGTGACCCGTCGGTAGCCGGTGCGGATCGGGTGCAGTCGGTCGATGTCGATGTTCACCACCCGATCAATCAGCACCTGGACGCCGGTGGCGCGATCGATGCCGTGGGTGATCCGGCAGATGGCCGTGTGGTGGCCGTAGGTTTCCTCGATCGACTCGATGGTGAAGTGGCGAATCGGATCCCGCGTCGGACTGTTGTCGCACCACTGCTGCCCGACGTGGATGATGGTGCCCCGCTTGTTGGCGACCTCGGTGTGGCTGATCGGGCTGTGGAGGTTCATGCTCATGGGTCTCCTGCTCAGGGGTGTCGCCAGGTTTCTGCTGCCGACGCTGGTGTTGGTCGGTAGTCAGAGTCCGGCCTGCAGGGTGAGGGTGTTGCAGTGCGCACGGCGGTTCCGATGGCCTGACCGGCGGGGCGCAACGGACAGGAGACTGCGCGGCGCGTACGCCGGCGGGTTCGGCCCGCCAGCGGCACACGGCCCACGCTCCCCCGGTGCGGACCGCGCGCGAAGGTCAGTCGATCGTGATGCCCTGCGCGGTGCTCGTGATGACGATCCGGGTGTTCCTGCCGAACTGTCCCGTGTGCTCCCTCAACTCGTCGAGGTACATGCAGTCCTCGAATGCCGGGACGAACACTTCGTCGCTGTCGCCGTCGGTGAAGTCGACCTCGACTTGGCTCGACGGGAAGTAGCCGTTGTCGTACTCCTCGCTGGTGATCTCGATCCTCCGGATCGACTTACCGGTCTGCTCCTCGAGGTCGGCGACGATCCGCTCCTGCACGGTGAGGAACGGGAACCCGGCCTCCTGGGCAAGGGCCTCCGCGACGTTCAGCTGCGCGATGTCATCGACGCGCTTCCACGGCGCGACCGCGTCGCCGGACCGCAGTGACGACAGCGCGTTGCTCACGACGCTGAGCACCTCGACGGGCAGGCCAGTCAGGGTGGTCGTCTGCCCGGCGGTGCCGGTGCAGGTGATCTGGTCGAACGCGAACCACGAGTCGATGCCGTGCACCGTGACGATCGCCGCCGACGGATCCACCGACTGCGCTGACAGCGCCAGGGCGCGGGCGGCGAGCGCGCGGAGCTCGGCGGTGCGCTCGTCGATCTCCTCGCGGAGTCGCCGATTATGGCCGGCGATACGCCGCGTCAGGGTCTCGTCAAAGGTCGTGGTCACTGTGGCCTCCAGGCGATGTCGAAGTCGGTACCACTCGACTCTCTGATGCCGCTGGTCACGGTGTTTCAGACCGCCGTTCACCCACACCTCGCGCCGGGCGTTCGGACAGCGCTGGTCCGGGCCGGCGCGGCGGTTCGAGCTGCCGTCACGCGGACGACAGGCATCGAACCGCCTTCCCTCGGCGCTGCGCTCAGGCGCTGAGGGGGATGGGGGCCTGGTCGTGGAAGACGCGCAGCAGGTTCGCGGCGTGGTGGATGTCCGCGGCGACTCGGTGGGTCGCGGTGCTGTATTCGGCGACGAGGTCGATGCGGGATTGAGTGCGCTCGCGGTCGCAGATCAGTCCGGCTTCCCGGAACGAGGACGCATCGATGATGCGGTGCGAGAACATCGCATCGACCTTCGGAAGCCACCGGTCGAGGAACTCACGGTCCATGCGGTGCGAGCACCCGCACAGCGGTGTCGATCCGTCCACTCCCCACCGGGCGAGGATGTCGACGACCTCGGACTCGTACCCCGACAGGTCCTCGGGGACGTTGTCACCGAGGGTGGCGAGTTGCTTTTCGAGATCCGCGAACAGGCCGTTCTTGGTGTGCATCCGGGTAATGAAGTCGTAGGCCGGGTCGTTTCGGACCCGCTCGATCAGGGCTGCGGTGTCGGTGGTGACCGCGAGCATCTCGAACCGCTCGACCGGCTCGAGGTCCACCGAGTACAGCGCGAAGCCGATCTCGAGGATCTCGTGTTCGGCTGCTCTGGTGCCGGTGGTTTCGAGGTCGACGAATACGAACCCATCCACGCTCATCTGGTTTCTCCCTCTTCTCTCGGATGGTGCGGCGGCGCACGCTACGTGAGTCGTTCGCCGCCGCCGCACCGGTTTCGGCCGACGCGGCGGCCGCAGTCTCTGTGGGTGATCGTCACCCCTGGGTGTGACACGCCTCCCGCGCCTGCGCGGCCCGCAGCATCTGTTGCGCGTGGCCGTGCTGCCGCTGGAGCTGGGTGTAGCGGGCCAGCCGTGTGTCCTCCTGCTGTTGGACTCTGCGGGTTCGCCGTGGGCCCAGCGCGGCGCCTCCCGCCGCGGCGCGGTCGGGGATGATCGGCTCCGCCAGCGTCTCCATCTGCGCGCCGACCTTGTTCACGCGGTCCTGCCAGTACGACGCGGGACGGTAGCGCCGCGGCCGCGGCCGGTGCTTGGGCGTCGCCTGCGGAAGCTGTACGTGCGCGAGGTCCGCCTCCAGCACGAAGTCCGGCAGCAGCGGCGTGATGATCCGTGACAGCTTGAGGCCCTTCGCCTCTCCCACGGCGCGGTGCTGATCCGCCCACGCCGCCTGCCGCGCGAGCAGCACGCGCTCGACGTACTGGTCGCCGGTCAGCGGGTCACCATGGTCGGCGAGCGCCGCGGTCAGGTAGGCATCGGGTGTGTCGGTCGCCGTCATGGGTTCTCCTCGGGGCATCTACGGGAAGCTGTCGAGGATGGACGCTATGAAGCCGGGGCCTGCGTGTTTCAGCCAGACCGGGCCGGCGGACGATGCGCGCCCTGACTGCCGCTACTGCTGTGACCGTTCCGGCGGTCGTGCACGTCCCCGGCTATGCCGCGGTGCGTGCGGCTTCGGCAGCGAGCGCGGTCAGGTCTCCGAGGTCAACCCAGGGCACCACCAGGTCACCGTCGACGAGGACAGCACCGTCCCGGCCATCACCACATCGAGCGAGCAACCGACCAGGACGCTCGCGAGCCGTACCGACAATCGGGTCGAACACCGCCTGCACCACCCCCGCCGGCAGGAGGTCACCGCGACGCCGCGACGGAACAGTCACGCCGAACCGCGCGGCCGCCGCGACGAATGCGTCGACGTCGTCCGTCGCGGCGACCAGCAACGCTCGGTGCGCCGTGATGCCCACGGCCTGGCAGGGCGCGGCGAGCCGTCCCGTCGTGTCAGCCACGACAACCCACACGGGCAGCGGTTCTGATTGACGGACAGCACTGTTCATGGCGGGCACGGTACGAGCCCCCTTGTCCGGCTCGCCCTGCCCGACGAGTCTGCCGGTCAGCACTGCCCACCCGGGTATCCGTAGCGGTCGGCGAGCATGCGGATGACCGCCTCCCCCACCTGTCGACCTCCCGCGGCGCCGCGTTCACGGTCGCGACGAATGCACTCGTCGACAGGGGTCGGCACGTCGACCACGACGACGGGGACACCGAACGGGGCGAGGAACTCCTCCCACGCTGTGAGGTGTGCTGGGTCGAGCAGGGTGTCGTCGCACACGACCGAGCGGCCCTGGACGAGCGCTGCCGCGGTCCGCGCTCGTTGAGTCAAGGTGATGACCTTCTCCTGCTCTTCGGTGAGCTGGCCGGAGCCGGAGAACAGTTCGGCGCGGAGATCGTCACGGCTGATCCGAACCCGGCGCTCCGGGTCCTGCTGCACCCACAGCCGCGCGAGGGAGCTCTTGCCCGAGCCGGGCAGGCCGCGGGTGAGTCCGACCCAGTTCTGGCTTCCCGCCGAATCGCGGTGGATGCACGCCAGGTCAGTCGGGAAGTCGAGAATCTGCACGGTCGGTCCTTTCGGTCGGGGCGGGATGTCCCCACAGTGCGTGGCGCGGTGCCGGGGTGTTTCACCCGGCACCGCGTCGGCAGTGGTCACTTCGGCTGGTAGACATCCCACTTCACGCCGCCGACCTCGGCCCACCTGCCGAGGAGCGCAGCGTCGTCCACGTCAAGGTCGATACGCGACGCAGCCAGCTCGCCCCGCTCGATGAGTTCGCGGGCGTCCGCGCGCGCCCAGCCGGCAAGGATCGGCTCAGCGTCCTTCTCGACGCCGACGACGGCGACGTGGTCGAGATCGCGGTCGTCCGGGTACTGCATCTGCACAATCCACACCCCGGTGATCGGGCCGCCCGTGTAGATGGTTTCGCCGTCGTCTCGGTGCACGCGCCCGGCATCGTCGATCCGGTACCGCCACCGGTCACTGTTTTCGTCCTCGCATTCGATCTCGCCAACGAATCCGGCGTCGGCGAGCACCCGCAGGGTCTCGTCCATCGCGTACAGCCGTCCCCGTCCTGAGGCGGAGAGCACGAACTTGTCGCCGTCCTTCGCGATGTCATCCGGGCCGGTCGTGTCGTGCATCATCGACATCAGCGCCGACAAGACGGTGTCGAAGGGCGTGCCGGATCCGTCGACCTCGTCGAGTTCGGGGATCGCCAGCAGCCCCTTGACGATCTCGTCGAACGTCGGCGCAGTCGCCTTCTCTTCGGTGATGGTCAGTCGGGCGGACGAGTAGACGTCGGTTCCCATGATTCGGTTCCTCACTGTCGGTGCCTGTTGGTCGACGCAAGGTTCGCGAGCGGGGATCGCGGGTGTTGCAGCGCAGCACCGCAGGCGGGGATCAACGGAGCGGGCGGACAGCCGGGGTCTTCATGGAGACGACACGGGTCGGCCCCGGGGAGTGCCTTCTCCCCCCGAGGGCCGACCCATGTCCGGTGACGACTACGCCGCGAGCTTGGGTGCGGACGACCACACCACGTCGACCGCCTCGTCGATCACGTATCCGAACCGGTGGCGCTGGGAGTACCGGTCGTGGGCGACCAGGAACCTGCCGCGGACGTTGTCACTGCGGCGGAGTGCGGTCACACCGACCATTCCTGCCGGGACGTCCTCGTGCCAGTCCCCCAGCGCGCTGTCGGCGACGAACTGGTCGGCCGTGGCTGCCTCGAAGGTTTCCTTGTCCCGCAGATTCGACTCCCCCGGCTCGAGCGTGCGACCGAAGTGCGCTTCCCACTTCGTGGGGAACCAGTCGGCCACCGACTGCGCAACCTGAGCCCGGCGACGATCGTCGAGCCCAAGGTCGTCGGCGAATGCGAGTCCCACGAGAGCGGCTTCGCAGTCCTCCTCGAACCAGCGCCGTCGTCCGATTCGAAGTGCGGCGGGCATCTGCTTGAACCGTTCGGGGCTGATCCGCACACCCCCATGTCCGGCCGTGGAGACGGTGATGATGCCGTCGGCGACGACGCTGCCGTACTGAACAGCACCCCACGGGGAGCTGGCGGGGATTCGATTGTCTGCGTTCACGTGTACTCCAGAGTGTCGGTGAGAACTGCTGCAACCGACGATGCCGCCGGCGTACAGCGTGTGTTGCAGACTTCGCTACTGGTGCACGGTGCTGAACTGCCGAGATGAAAATCGCCACGCGCTCGCCCATCCCGGCGTGCCGCAAGTCGCGGTCGACGATCGGCCGGGCCGGCTATGCACCGCCCAAGAACGGGAACCGGCACCAGACAGGTCTGGCTCCGGGCCACCCGGCATCCGACGCACGTTCAAGACCGAGTCCGCGAACGACGGCCCAGCAAGGTCACGACGATCAACACCAAACCGACAGCCGCACACCCCGATGCCACCGAGGACAGCAGCAACAACATGGCCACCGAATCCGACGAGTCGCTCACCACAGGGCCACGTCACCGAGGCCCACACCGATCGGCCCCGGCGGCAGGCCGACCGTCATCCCCGGGATGGCGCTCGCCGACTCTGGGAATCCGATCACCCCACCGACAACGATGCCCGGACCGCCGCCCACCAACCCAGGAATTCCTTCGACTACGACGCCCGGCTCGTTGCCGATCAGCCCCGGAACCCACCCGAACGTCACACCCGGCGCGATACCCGGCACCTCCGGAACTCCCGGACCCAACACGTCAGACGTCGGCGACATCGCTACGCTCCTGCCTCGCGTACTGCTCAGCGCACAGGCTGCACAACCACACATGGCCGTCGGTGGCGCGCGGTCGTCCAGCCTCTGCGATGGACTCCTCGGTGGCCATCAGCTCGAGATCCCACCCGGACCGAAGGTCACGGCCACACAGCGCCGCCGTTCCGGCGGGCAAACCCGAGGGCGAACCCGGGTGCCCCTCGGTTGACCGAAGGTGGATCTTGCCCATCGCCGCAGCGGTGACGGGCTCACAGAACGCATACCGCTGCGTGACCGCACTCTGGCCAACAAATCTGCTCATCGCTCGTGTCATCCTTCCCTGGCCTCGATCATCGGTGTACCGCTACCGGTTCCGGTCTCGCAGAACACAGGATCGGCCGCGGCCTGCACGGCGGCCATCTCTTCGAAGCTGTCGAACAGCAGCGGCCACCCCTCACCGGGCTGCAGTTCCGCGGGGTCGAGATCCCCGCGTACCACCGCGATCCGGACGCCGAGATGGTCGGCCCCGACGGTGGCAAGCCACCCCGCGCACGCCTTGTCGGAGCCTTCCCGCGACTTGTGGCACGCGAACATCGGAGCGCCGACGCCCGCCTCACGCCCCGGGCCTCCCGCGGTGCCCGCCAGCGCATCGAAACGGTCCCGCCCGAACTTCCCCGCCGCGACATCACGGCGCCACGGGCACTCCACGCACGGTCGCCGCCGCCGCGGTAGCCCTTCCTTGAACTGTCGATTCAACTCCCCCGACATCGCCTACCCCTCCCCCTCGACTTCACGTGGCGGATCGCTCACGCATCACAAACCCTGCCCACCGGGACCGACACTGTTGCAGCGCCGACGACGCGGCCGGCTACCGGAATCTGGCCGTCACCGTCGCCGCCAGTTCCGCGTAGGCCACCTTCGTCTCCGGCTGCAGCTGGCCGAAGTCGAACGCCGCGCCCGCCGCCAGGTGCGGATCGTGCGGGATGCGGCGCACCGCCCGCACGCGCCGCTTGAGGTCGGCGTGGATCTTGTCGACGTCCACCGAGGTCGACTCATGGATCCCGTTGATCACCGCCACCGCATCTCCGAGCAGCCTGGCGTGCCGCATGTCGACCAGCTCATCGAGTGTCTCCAGCAGCGCGTAGAACCCGTCGATCTGGGCCGGCGTGACGACCACCAACTGCGTCGCGCGGGCCAGGACCTCACGGGCCACATCGGACGTTGCGCTGGTGCCGCAGTCGGCGACGACGATCCGGTAGTCGGCGGTGAGGAAGTCGAGAATCTCCGCGTACACCACACCGTCCGCGGCCATGTCGCGGTGCCGGGTCGAGGTGAGCGCGTCGAGGCCGAGCTCGTTGGACAGCAGATACGGCCGCAGATCCGCGTAGCTGCGGAGCTGCTCGGTGTAGCCGGCGAGCTGCTGCAGCGGCAGCGCGGACTGCCCCGTCGGGAACTTCAGTCGCAGAGTGCCCTTGTCCGGGTTGGAGTCGACAACCGCCACCCGGTCACGCATCACCGCGGCGAGCATCGACCCGAGACCTGTGGAGGTCGTCGTCTTGCCCGCTCCCCCCTTGCCGCCGAACACCGCCACGTACTCGGGTCGACGACTCGAACGGATCGCCGCGACCGCACTTTCCAACTGCGCAGCAAGGTCCGGAGCACTGCGATCGAACAGGCCCCGCAACCAACCGCGGGCCGGGATCTCGAGTGCCTCGGGGAGTTCGATGTCGGTCTGGCTCATCGGTTTCGCTCCTCGGATCGTTGGGCGGCGAGCAGGTCGTTCCGCCACTGCTCATGCGTTCTACCTGTGCGGCGATCGGTCCACCCCGGGGACGCCAACGGCATCCACCCGGACAACCGCGACGCGGCCTGCGCACCAACCCAACCGGTCAGCGCAGTCCACCCCTGCAGGTTCGTGGTGACCACGACCGTGACCGGGTGCGGTGCGCGGGCTACCGCGTCGGCCAATGCCTTCCACGCGAGCATCCGCTCGTCGGGCCGGCGCAGTGACACCCCGACGTCGTCGATGCCGAGGACTTCGACTCCGGTGATCCGGGTCGTGATCGCGGCGGAGAGCTCCCACGGCGGCACGTCGACGGCGAGGACGCTGTCTTCACTGCCGACGAGCGCGCGGCGGCCGGGAGCGAGCGCATTGACGACAGAAAACATGGCGCGGGTCTTGCCGATCCCGGTCGGCCCGATCAACGCGATGCCACCACGATGACCGCTGTGCGGATCAGCCGCGGCATGGGAGTCGATGAGGCGACGGCACGCGACAGCGGTCTTGGTGGAGTCGATCTCGTCGACGCTCGCGTGCTCGTAGCCGGCGACCGCGTTGAATGCGCGGACCGTGTCGAACCAGTTCTGGCGGTCACGATCTCGGACGGAGGCGGCCCGGGCCGAGGCTGCGTCGACGCCCGCTGCGGCGGCATGGGCCCGGCACCGGACAGCGTCGCGCCAGCCGTCCGGGCGGCCGGGAAGCTGTGCGGGGCGCGCGACGGGGGCACCGCAGTCCCGGCACGGAACCTCGATCGTAGTGACGTGTCCGAGGATCGCAGCGACGCTGCGTGGGCTACTGGGTGTGCTCATGCCAATCCTTCGAGTTCGCTCAGGTCGGTGTGGGCGCGTACCCCGGAGGCGGCGGTGTTGGTGGCAGCGACGCCGTTCGACGGAACTGCGGTGCGGGAGGTCCGCATGGCGAGCAGCGCGCGGGACACAACCTCAGGAGCTGGGAAATCGGCGTCCCTGATGTGGAAGCGGGCATTGCCCTCGTCGAACCACCACCGCATCAGCGCAGCGAGCTCGGCGGCCGGAACCGCCTCGATGCCGTCGCCTGCAAGCGCGCGGTGGAGGTTGCGGCCGGTGCGCGGCACGGACGGAGGTGCCCCTCCCCCATGCTCGCTCTGGTACCGGGACCAGGTCCGTCCGAGATCGCGCAGCTGCTCAGCCATCTCGGGCTCGGCAACATCGGCGATCGTCCAGTCCTGTCCATCGGCGCGCCAGTCCCCGAACATCTTCTCGAAGGCGGACTTCGACGGAGCCTGGGTGATGGTGCGCTGCCAGTGCGGGCGCGTGCGCAGACACCAGCTGATGACGGCGACGGCCTTGCCGAGGTCGTCCCCGGCGAGGTGGGCGGCGGCGAGAAGGTTCCGCCGCCACGTGTAGGTCACCTTCGGGGCGTGCCGTTCGGCGATCGCGGCCCGCACAGTCTCGACTGCAGCGCTGAGGTCGGCGACGAGTCCAGCGTGAGCCCGAGTGGTCGCGAGGCAGTGTTCGGACAGCAGCTGGTCGAGTTCGCTTCGCGTGCTGCGCCCTGCGTTCCTGGCGGTGCCCGGCGCGCCGCGGAGGCGCCGCCAGTAGTCGGTGGGGCACCGTTCGGACCACGCCCACTCCAGTGCGGTCGCAGCGGCCGGGTAGTGCTCGGCGACCGTGGCAACCCACGCGTCCGGGTCGGTCGGCTGGTGCTTCGGGTTGGCGGCCAGCACCGCCCGGAGATCGGCAGCTGCAGAGGCATCCACAGGTGCGAGCGCGCCGGCGGTGCCGTCCTGCCGGACGGTGAGGCGAGGGTCGGACAGCACGGCTGCGGTAACAGCGTCGATGAAGGCGGGCAGGGCAGCTGCGACCGCTGCGGAGACGACGGCGGCGAGTTCGGTGTCCGCGGCTGCGTGGGTGTGCATACCGGGCCTTTCGATCGGTGGTCGTGGTGGTGCGCGAAAGGCTACGGTTTCGCTTCTCCAGTCCAGTCGGGCGGTGAAATAGGCGTGTGGCCAGTGGTTTCGGCGTCCCGTTCGAGCCCTGTTGTGGCCGACCGGGCTCGGGCGTGCTGCCTGCTGCGGTGAGGGCGTGCGAGCGGAGGCGGGCAGGGCCGGTGTCCGCGAAGGACTCGTCCGCCTGGGGACCACGTGGCGAGCTGCTGGGAAATGGACGCCTGGGGATGCGTTCTGTGGGTGGTGTTCCGTGTGGCTGTGCGGGCCGTGGAGCGCCTGGAGGGTGCGGGGTGGGTTTCCTGTGCCCGATCGGGGTTTCAGAGCGTCTGAGAGGCGGGGCGGTCTGGGTGTCCCGGCGTCAGCCGGGACAGCGGGCCTGCGGCCTGGCGACGGTTCGTGGGGTCCGCAGCGTCGAGCTGGCCGCAGGTCGCGTTCGTGTGGCGACGGTTCGTCGCGAATTTGCCCCTCCCCCCACACCCCCCACCTACCCAAGGTGACCACTAGTAGTTCTTATATCTCAGTTCTTATTCGCGCGATAGGCGGTATGCCATGGGTATGCCACCCCTATGCCACGCCTATGCCAGACCGATTGGGCGGCATACCCTACGCCACACAAGCGTCGTTCCAGAGCGTGTGGCTTGACCTGCGGTGATGATTCCGGAACCCATCGTTCATCGCGCGGATGGCATACCCCATGACTGTCCGAATTATCTGAATCGGCATTGGGTATGGCAGGGCTATGCCAGATCGGGGCCGACGGAAATCGGCATACCCTATGGCAGACCTACACCACCCCTACACCACCGGAAATACCGGACAAATGCCCCGCCGAGCCCTTTCGTGGACAGCTCGAAATCCCGTCCTGCGAAGGTAGTTCCGACCCCACGACGAAGCCCGCCCCGACGTGATCGGGACGGGCTTGTTCCTGTCGTAGCCAAATGCTCAACCGTGCACGATCGCACCGAACAGTGCTGCCTGCACGACGTGCTCGGCGATCCCCGCGTCGATGTCACCGTGTCGGCCATCCGCCGGCATCATGTCGTTCTCCCGGCTGGCGGCGGCGATCCGCGCGCGATGCGTCTCGGGCAAGTAGTCGACCTCTCCCTTGACGATTCGACTGATCCCTCGCGCTACGACATCGAGATCGACGATAAGTTCCTCCGCGTCCGGACCGGGAACCCAGCTCATGGTCTCGTGATCGAGAATGAGCTCCTCGGTGTGAACGAGCACCGCCCGCGGCGACTCGGTGTGCCTGTACTCGAGCACTGATGCCCAGTACGAGACCCCGCCTTCCATCGCGGTAGTGAAGACATCGGTGAGGAACTCAGTGCGTTCTGCGGAACGAGTGGCAGGCATGGGCAACTCCCTTGAAATCGGCCGGCGGCTGCGGCGGTGGTGGGCTGCGCTGACCGTCTCGTACCGGACGCTCGGGAGTTGTTGGGAGCCACCGGCCGTGGATATAGCTCGGCGGGCTCACCAGTGGCGGGCCCGCCGTTCATGCAACGGTGCAGCGGACAGAGCCGGTCAACCGAGCCGGGTGCTGTTGAGATGCCCGAACCGATTGTCTCCGAACCGGGACAACAGTGAGCGCTGCAGTGGGGCACGCAGCGGCTCGTCGATCACGGACCACGACCGCGATGTGAGGCCTTTGAATGCCGTTTCCGCGCCGGGCATCACAGCAAGGTGATCGAGCATCTCCTCCGGGGGCCGCAGGAGGTCGCCGGTCATCGAACTGGCGGGAATTAAAGGGCAGCCGGTGATTTCCTCCCAGTACTCCGAGGCGTACTGGTACATCCGGTTCTTCTCCAGGTCCGCGGGCGTCTGGTCGCACAGTCGCAGGCCGAGGAGTTCGGATCCGATCACCATCCGGAGCAGCGGTGAGTCGACTTGGTGCACAAGGCTGTACAGACCAGAGGAGAAGTACTTCGGCTGACGAAACCCGCGAGTGGGCATCCAGCCGCGGATGAGGACCCAGTACCCATCGAGGGCGAGCTTTCCTTTGGCCTGCAGGTTGTCGAGGAGTCGCCCGACGTGACTGGTTCCGCCGAACACGTCGTTCCATTCGTTCGGGCGGTAGAGGACGCCGACGTGTTTGGTCTCGGGATGGGTGTTCGCGAGGGTGAGCAGTCCGATCTCTTCGAGGGTGAGTTCGTCGGCCAGGCACTGCTTCTCGAACGTCTTGGGGATCTGGACGAAGCCGGGGCCGCTGGTGGTCCGGCGCGGTCTCCGCAGTTGACGGGGTTCAGGCACGACGCGCCTCCACTCGGAGCCACTGCCCGCCCAGGCGAGCGGACAGGTCATCGAGGTCGGTGTCGAGCCACCATCGCACGCAGGCCCGAACCACGGCGTATCTACTGCGCACTCCTCTTGCCGACGGATGTGCTGCGGCGATCGAGTCGAGCTTGCTGGCGACGTCGCCGTGCAGGGTGACGGTCGTGCGGACGGTGTCACCACGGGCGGGGGTGGCGAAGTAATTGGTCAGATTGGCTCCGTCATTCGTCGCGTGGAGGACCGCTTGAGTCACCAGGAAGCTCACCGGGCGGCCGGTCGTCTCGCGGAGACGGGCGAGCGTGGTCGCCGTTGCGCGGTCCCATCGCGCGGGCATCGTCTCGGTCATCGCGGTCCTCCTGGGTGGTTGGGCGTGGTGGTCGCGACATAGGACCATGTCGCTTCTCCACCGGCGCTGACCACGAGGAATTCGACGAACCTTCGGGCACGTGTCCCCCGCCGGCGGGTTTCTCTCCTGCGACCACGGAGGCGGACAGGCGTCTCCCGGGGAGACGGGGAGATTCGTAAGGCCGCGTCCTCTCGGCTCCACCAACGATGCGAATGCTCCGACTCTCACCCAGCGTAGAAACCGCCCCGGTGACTGTGCCGGGTGAGAATGAGACTCCTTCCCCACCTCCGATTGGACTGTGCGATGCGACGGATGCTGGCTCTGGCAGCTCTGACGGTGATGGCCGCGGCGTGCGGACCAGAGGTTTCGGTGTCCCCGGAGGAAACCGCCGATGCGCCGTCGGCTCCATCCACCGTCGCCACACCGAGCTGGGCATCCACCACCGCACCAGTAGCCTCCCCGCCCACCAGCAGCACGGCCACCCAGACTTCGACCATTCCCTCTCCTACGCCCGCAGCCGTTCCACATGAGAAGCCGCAGGTCAGGTTCGGGGGCACGATCGACGAACCTGCCGCCTTACCGATGCCACCGGCGGAGTTCATGGAAACGGTGGGAGCGCACGTACAAGTAGCTGGTGGCTGGCAAGGCGTTGTGGCGCCGACCAGCGCGCACTGCGAGACCGTTGGAGATCCGCCGCCTATAAGCGGGACGGGTTGGGGCTACTCCGCCAACGAAGATGGTGTCTTCGAGTCGCTCAACGTCGGTTTGCAGGCCGAGTATGAAGTGCCGAAACCGCGAAGCAATCGACCGCCCTACAGTCCATCCGTGCTCCTCGGGTGGGTAGATGAAACGGGGACTGGATGGAAGGCTCACGCCTCCTGGGCCATGGGGGGCCGGGGGCCGAATGTGATCGTCAGTCCCGACCGTCGATCGATCCGTTTCAACGGGTATGCCTTGGCGACACCGTTGCTCGCAGGCTCGGGTGAGCTCGATCGCGTCACGTGGATTACCTTCGACGGCGCTGTGACCTGCGCAGATCCGATGCGTGACCTCAACTAGAGGAATCAACCGCTCCCGCCTTCAGCGCCCTATAGAGATAGGCCTCGCTCAATGCAGAGCTCGATGCAGAGATAGGTATGGGTGGTAGGGCACCACTCCCCTACCCGGACAGCGGTATCCCCGGGAGACACGTGGTCGTCCCGGGGATACCGCGCTCTATATATAGGGGGATCAGGACTTTCGGCGGCGCCGTGCGTCGACCGGCAGCAGATCTTCGAGCCGATCGTTGGCCTTCGGGTCCTTGGCGATCGTCTCGAGACCGAGGCGCATCAACGCGATGACCATGGCGTTGTCCGACGGGCGGCGGCCAAGGCGACGCTTGCGCTCACGGCGGTCGCGGTCGCCGTACCAGTCGTCGCAGCCGTCCTGGAACTCGTCCTCGATCGACTGGTCCCACTCGACGTACTTGCGACGGACCTCGCTGTTGGTGGATTCGACGACCCGCTTGCTACGCGACGTGGTGCTCTTTTTCTTCGTCGGTTCCGGAGCGGCCTTCGGTTCCGGAGCTTCCTCGACCTCCGACGGCGCGGGTGCGGGAGTCTCGGCCACCGGCGTCGTCTCCGGGACGGCAGTGAGCGAGGGCTCGACAGCTGCAGGTGCCGTTGCTGCAGGTGCCGTTGCGCCAACGAACGCCGGAGGCGGAGTGCCGCCGCCGAAGCGATCGGGTCGACCTGACGTCATCTTCGCCATTACTGAACTCCTTCTGCAACGGCCACGGCAACCGCCGCACCTTCATCTCCACCGGCGTCTGCGGCCGGCACATGGTCGTCTTCGTCGGGTTCGACGGTGAACTTGAGCGGGCTCTCGAACAGGACCTCACGCATCACCTGAGGAAGCTGTTCGTTCTGGAGCTTCTCGATGGTGTCCTCGTACCGCTCCGGGGCGAGCAGCGCGAGAAGGTTGAGTGCGTGCCGCATGTAAGCGGACACCAGGCGCAACTGCGAGTCGGTATTGATCTTCGGCTCCCCCGCTGCAGTGAACATCGAGGGCAGAGCGTCGGCGACAGACTCGCCACGACCGTTGGCAGCAGCGACGAACGCGGCTTCGTTGATAGCCGGCGCCCACACCCCGGATGCGAACGCGTCCCGCGGATCGTCGGCGTCGAAGCCGGAGTCAGGCCAGGTCCCATTCACGAACTGGACCGTGCCTTCGACTCCGATGCGGTGCTCGGTGGTGCGGTTGACCTTGGTGACCACGACGCCTGCCACTGCGAGCGGATGACGCCAGGCCTCCGCGAAGTGCTGGACCGCTCGGACGCCGTCAGCGAACCCGACCGTGCCGAGCAGTTCCGGGTGGGCCGGGAAGATGGCCCATCCGGAGGCGAGAATCGCGAGTTCCGTGGTCGACCCCACCGAGGGTGGGCAGTCGATCAACACGACGTCGTAGTCCGAGGACAGTCCGGACTCGTGCAACCCCTTCCACAATCGCAAGTGCGCGGCTGCGGGCTTCTCGTCCGCGATCTCCTGCAGCGCTGCGCCCGGTGAGGGCACAACATGAACCGATCCTCCGGGTACGAGCGCTCCCCCGAGCTTCCAGGGCCGGGTTGTGTCGGGCTGCCACGGTTCGGTAGCCAGGTGCGCAGCGCGAGCGACGATGCTGGGCTCGGTCGGGTACTTGATCAGGTCGGCGATCGAGACGGGGTCCTCGACAGTCGGCCCGGTGCCGGTAAGGACCGTCATGCTGCGGTTGGTATCGGCGTCGACGATCAGGACCTTCACACCGACGTTCGCGAGGAACTTCGCGTACTGGGCGGTGGTGGTGGTCTTGGCGACTCCACCCTTCTGAGAGGTCATCGAGCAGGACTTGTCGAGTGCGGCGTTGAGTTCCGCAGGGGTCAGGCTCATCGGACCCCTCCCCCGCTGTGTCGACGCGAGGGGGCGACGAGATTCGTAGGCTGCACGGCAGCTCCTCGTGTTCTGGTGGTTGATGTGGTGCGAGAACCGTAGGTGGCGGGTTCTCCACGCGATCCGCGTGTGTCACAGGGTCCGGTGGTAGCGCGTGACTCCCGTGATTGGAGAGGTTCGCGTGGTTGAAGGGTAACGCGTGGACAGCGTGTCTCGTGTGTCCACCCGGTTTCTAGTGATGCGCGTGTTTAGAGTGTCTCCCCCATTTCTCTGGTTCCATGCTGGTCACGGGTATCACGCATACCACTGGTATCGGGTATGCCACGTGTATCTCGTGTCTCGCGTGTCGCCCTCGCTTCCCCGGTTTCGCGGGTGACAAGGGTTCCGTGGATAACCGGTGTGGCATGGATCAGTCGGGTACTGCGGGGGTCACGTGTGACCCGCAATTCGTGGGTGGCACGCCCTCTCCGGGTAACGCGGGTGTCTCGTGTTACCCACTCTTCCCGTCAGGTTCGGGTATCGCGTGTGAGGTGTGTTCGTTGGGTGACCGGTGTGGCACGTGTTGGCCGGGTATTCCGCTATACCAGTGGGTTCCGGGTATCGCGTATTCGAAGGGTATAGCGGGTGACCGGCGATTCGTGTGTGTGTTGGGCTGCACCGGTATCGCGTGTGACGTGGGTGTCCCACTGTTCCCAAGCTCCGCATGATTCTTGGGTGTCGCGTTGGTCGTGCGTTTCGCGTGTTGTCCCGGTTGAGCGTGTCTCCAGTTGTTCCCTTTTTACCGGTTGACGTGGGGTTTCGTGTGACTCTCGTGTTTCACGCAGTACCCCTATTGCCCGGGTATTGCACGGAACGCGTGCATCGGGGGAATCGCGTGCCACATGGGGTTCGCGGGTACTTGGGGTTTCGCGGGTGTCTTGTGTTGGTGGGGTCTCGCGGGGGTCATGGGAGTGGGGGAGTCATGTGACTCGCGGGAGTCGCGGGCTTCAGGGGTATCGCGGGAGTCGGGTGGGGCGGGGGAGCGGGGGTGCGGACGGGTATCGCGGGTCTCGCGCGTCTCCAGTGAGAGCCGGTGTTGTCGGGTATCGCGGGAGTCGAGCGGAGCTGGGGAGTCCGGGCGTGCGCGGGTGAAGCGGGTGTCCCGGGTCTCGGGGGAGTCCGGGCAATGCCGGGGGGCGCGTGTTTCGCGGGATCCGGGTGGGGCGGGGGAGGGGAGGTGTAGGCGGGTATCGCGGGTGTCGCGCATTTCCAGTGCGGTCCGGCGTACTCGGGTTGAGCGGGTATCTCGTGTGTCGTGGGATACCGGGTTCTGGCGTGTGGCGTGTGTGTCTTGGGTGTCGGGTAGTTCGCGCAATTTGGGGAGTGCGCGGGTTTCATGTGTATCCCGTGTTTCGCGTTTTGCGCGTGGCCCACGTGTGGCGCTCGGTTCTCGTGTTTCGCGCGTATCCCTGCATTCGTGCCGGTCTCGTGCCCATTGGGTGTCGCGTGTTTCGTGTATTACCCGGGTATTGCGTGTATCGCGTGTCTGGCGTGTTGCGTGTATCCCAGGGGTCACCCTGGTTTCGTGCGGCGCTGGGGTTTCCCCTGCGATGCACGGCTCATGGGAGTCGTGTGGAGCGGGGGAGTCGTGCGGCGCGGGGGAGTCGTGCGGCGCGGGGGAGTCGTGCGGCGCGGAGGAGTCGTGCGGCACGGGCGACGGGCGACTCGTCGGACCCGAGGTCGGCGACCGGGGCGGCTCGGGTGGCGTCGAATCGTCTTGGCCGCGATTGGTCGGCTGGCGGGCTGCGCCGGATGGGGCCTGCGGATGCCTGCGTGGCCCGCTGGCGCCCGAAACGGCGTCGGACGGACCCGGGGCCCGATTTGCGTCCTCGACGCGTCAGCGGCTCGCTGACGCGTTTCCGGGTCGATCGGAGATCTGGGGTCCCGAACGCGAACGGGAGACCCCCGTTTTGCCGCCTGAGAGCCACGCTCGCGGACGAAAAAGCCAATCTGGGGTTCCTGTGCCAGAAAGGGGGAGCGGAGCGCTCAGAGGGCGTGCCGCGTTTCGCGTCCTCCGGGCCGCCTGCGGGCCGAACAGCGGTCTCGGAGGCCACACGACCGAGCCGAGGAGACACCCCTCGCCGACCGGGGTCCGGCGAGAGCAGGTGAGCCTCGTCGAGCCCTCCGCTCAGGCGGGAGCGGGAAGCTCTCACGGGAACAGCCAGTACGCGACCGCCACGGTGGCGGCGAGGACTGCGGCGGAGCCCGTCAGCGGGCGCCAGAGGCAGCTTCTAGCGCCGAGGTTCGCGTACCGCGGCTGGTGCAGCGCGACACCCAGCGCGAGGAGACCGAGGAGCGCAAGCGCGCCGATCCCGAGAACTGCCGGAAGCGGTGCGGCCGCGAACGCGAAGGCGAGGTCGCTGGTGCCTGTTCGAGTGCTCATGGCCACGAGTGGACCGAGCCGGTTCACCGCCTGTTGCAGACCCGAGAGTCCGGCGACGGGACATACCGCCGGCGATGCCCTGCGACCTGGCTGGACAGCGGTCTCCCGGGGAGACACGAGGCGGCGGAGGGAGACACCCGCGTCGGGTCCGGAAACGCCTCGGGGCCGGCTCCTCGAAAAGGAGCCGGCCCCGTCGTCACGCTCGCGTCCAGGCGACCACCAGAGGCACGTGGACGACAACCCCGCGACCACCGTCCGCGGGGGCGGACAGCGGTCGGATTCCTCGATCGATCGGATTCCGCTACCACCACGGAGGGCGGCGTGACCGATCTCAGCGTACGGGGAACACGCGGTGACCACCGGCGAACCCGCCACCGGCCCGTCGGCGTGTCACCGCGCCGCAAGGCTGATCACCGGTCGGTGTGCCGCCACAGCGGGCGGAACGCTGCAGCTGCTTCCGACACAATCCGCCATGCCTCAAGCGTGGGGACCGGACCGCTGCGAGCCGCGCGTACCAGCGCCAGGCGCCCGGCCTCGACCGCATCCTCGACCGTGCGACCGACGAGGTCGTCGATCTCGTAGTCCCGGCGGCCCGGCTCCGCCTCACACGCCGCTCGCTCCACTTCGCCGGCCTGGCGGGCACCGCACTCCGCAGCGACCTCGAGGGCCTGGAGCTCACGCAGCGGACGATCGCCGCCCCAGCGGTCCGCAAACTCGGACAGCACATCGGGGGAGGAGTCCCAATCCACCCCGGTGGCGGCTCGCTCCCGCGCGTTCTTCCACCGCACGTTCGCAGCGGCCCGGTTGATCCCGCCGAGAGCCTCCTGGCACTGACGCCACGGGATGTCCATCTCCCGGGCGCGCACCAACGCGGCACCGGTCACCGCGGTGGCCATCGCGAGCCGGCCACGCTCGTCGCTCTCGCGGGCATGAGCGCTACGCAACGCATCCAAGGCTGCAGCCTGCTCCCGCACCGAGTCTGTGACCACCGCATTCACGGACAGCACCGCCTTCTCGACTCCCGAAACTATGTCTACGTCCACAATACATAGACACACCGCCCGGGTGCCCGAACCACACACCCCACCGCCCACGCCCGCACCGCGCGCCCAAAACCCAGCCACGTGTGGTGGGTGGGGTGGCCGCCTGACGGGTGGTGGCGGGGTGTGCGGGTGCCCCTGGGTGGGAGGTGGTCGCCGTGGTTGGTGTTCGTCCTGGGGTGCCGGTGCCCGTCCCGGTCACCCGGAGGGTGGCCGGGCAACCCAGCCCGTGGGCTGGGTTGAGGGCGCCGGCTCCCCAGGCTCCCGGCCGCCCGGCAGGGGGGGCCGGGGTTGACCTTCGCGGTTGGTCGTTGGGTGGTTCGTTCTCGGGGCGGCGCGCCACTGGTGCCGCTCGGGTCGCCGGACTCTCGCCTGGGCGGTGGTCGCTGCAGGGCGCGATTCCGGCGTGGTCAGGTTCCTGATTTCAGCGGCACATCCACGTGTGCCTGGCTGGGTTGGGCAGGGGTGGCCTGCGGGGCGCCTCCGGCGCGATCGGCGGTCTGCTGCCGTTTGGGGTGTGGGCAGGTTTGGGGTTGACCGTGGGTTCGCTTGGGAGTGCTGGAGGTCGGCTCGGCGGCCAGTGGTCGGGGTGGAGGTCTGTCGCCGGGCGGTGGTCGCTGCAGGGCGCGATTCCGGCGGGGTCGGGTTCCTGATTTCAGCGGCGCATCCTCGTGTGCCGGGCGGGGTGGGGTGGCCTTCGCGTCGGCGGGGTGTGGTGTCCGGCTGCATGGGCGGCTCACTGGTGGTGCCGGCCGGTAGGGGAAGCCCGTGGGGGTTCGCTCCGCTCAGACCCGGGTTGGCCGGCGGTCTCGTTGCTGGTCGGGTTCGGGGTGACCCCTTGGGGCGGCCCTCGAACGGAAGCGTGCGGCCAAGCGTGGTCGGGGCGGCGGGTCGACCTGTCGGTCGGCCCGAGGTCACCCGGCGGGCAGCCCGCACACCGGCAGTCACCCACCGAGGGCAGCCCAGAGGGGAAACCTGCGCCATCACCGCGGTCCGACCGAGCCGGGTACGGCGCCCCGAGGTGAGGTGCGCACGATCGGGCCGGAGGCCCACCGCCGGCAGGCGGTCACCCGCAACCCAGCACAGACCACCAACCCGGCAGACCGACCGTCGGCTGTACCCGGCAGCGCCTCCGGCGCGACCCCGAACGGTCACCACCCCACCTGCGCCAGCACACGGGTTGACCTCAGGGGCAGCCACCGGCTGACCCGACAGGCAACCCCGCGTCACGCCGACACCACCCACCCGGAGGCGACCACCACAAACCCACGCGGTGCGAGGGGGTCCTCACCCCGGGCGGCCCGTGAACCACGCAGCGTTCCGAGCGAGCGAGGAACCCAGGGTTCACACCAAGGCCGCCCAAAAGGGGTGACCCCCACGCACCGCGCGGGCACCGACACCCACAAGGGGCAGCAGGGTTCCACCGGCGAGGCACGAGACCAGTGGAACCCGCGACACCCCCGGGTGGAGGTGAGTGGTGGTGGTCGGCGGGGGTTGAGTGGGGGCTTTTCGCAAGTGTTTCAGGTGGAGAAGGCGGGTGATGGGGTGTGCGCGGTAAGCCCCCGGGTGGGGGGCGCGTTGGTGGGGGCCTTGTGGCTGGTGTGGCTGCGGGGTCTGGGGCTGGCGCGTTGGACGTGATGTGAGGAGTGGTGTCGGTGCCGGAGTACGTGGAGAAGGCGTCTGGTTCGGGGGCGGGATACCGGGTTCCGATGACGCGGAAGCGGCGGGCGGCGGCGGCTCGGCGGGGGAATCAGGGGATGTCGTCGGGGACGGTGCGGCGGCACGGGTGGCGTCGGACGCCGGGGGATGAGCAGTTGTTGGAGTTCGCCGGCGCGTTCGGTGCGATCACGCTTCGGCACGCCGCCGAACACTTCTATGGCGGGGTGTGGGAGACGGCGCGCAAGCGGGTGCAGTACATGCGGGAGGCAGGGCTGTTGGAGCGGTCCGACAACCTTCGGTGGGCGGGGACGGTGTTGTATCCGACGGCGGCGGGGATGGCGGCCGCGGCGGCCCCGGGGTTCCCGGAGCTGCGGGCGTTGGTGCCGTCGGAGGAGCGGATGCTGCACCGGTTGTTGGTGGCGGAGGCGGCGCTGCGGATGCGTGCCCGTGGGGTGCGGGTGGTGTCCGAGCGGCAGATGCGGGCGGTGGAACGCGCGAATGACAGTGGGCAGGCGGCGGAGGCGTTCGCGCGGTTCGTGGGTGTGGCGGTGGCGGGTTCTTCTGCGGCGGACGAGTCCGGTGTGACGGTGTCGCCGACGGTTGACGGGAAGGGCCGGGCGCGGTGGTTCGGGGTGCCGGTGGGGATGGCGGGGGAGCTGCATTGGCCGGACTTCACGGCGATTGTCGGTGGGCGGATTGTGGCCGTGGAAATGGAGATCACGCACAAGGAGCGGTGGCGGATGCTGCAGGTGCTGCGGGGCTACAAGATGTCGATCGAGGCCGGTCATATCGCGCAGGTGCTGTGGGAGGTCACCCCGGATGTGCAGATGCAGTTGGAGGGTCGGCGCAGTGTCGGTGGGTGGGATGACGGGTTGCTCGCGGACCTTGGTTTCCTTGAGTCCGGACAGGCTCCGGACTGGTCTGTGAAGGGTCGGCCGATGGTGGTGCGGCCGGCGCAGGGCCGTGATGACGGGGTGCGGTACGCGCTGTCGCAGAAGACGCTGCCGCCGTCGCTGCGGTGCTCGTATCGGGTGTGGCGGCAGTGGCTGCAGGTGTGGGAGCGGGATGACTCTGCGTTGGAGTTCGAGGAGTGGTTGATGCGTCCGCGAACGCTGCAACGTCTGCAGAGTTTGGGCTCCTGATCTGACCTGAATGCGTGCTACGAGTGGCTACAGTGTCGGCAGATCCGGAGGTCGCGCCATGGATTCTCGGTCCCGATACATCACCACTCCAGAGGACGCCGAGCAGTTCGCGGCGTCACAGATGAGGGATATGGGCTTCCCGGATGCGAGGGTGACCGGGCGCGGCGCTGACGGGGGCGTCGACGTCGTTGCCCGCCGTGCAGTCGCTCAAGTGAAGTGGATGCATTCGAAGGTGGGGCGGCCGGATCTGCAACGCTTGTACGGGGCGCGGGGCGCAGAACATTCCAAGGACATGCTGTTCTTCGCGGAGCTGCTGTCCCCTTCGCCGTACACGCAGGACGCCGTCTGGTACGCAGACGAGCACGGGATCGGCTTGTTCGCCTATACCTCCGACGGCAATTTGTTCCCTGTCAACCAGCACGCGAAGGACTTCGTGGCGGGTATCGATCAGGTCCGCGCGGCTCGTGCCGCAAGGGCCGCGTTCATGGTTACGGTCCGCACGGTGGTGTGGTCGAGCCTGCTGGTTGTGTCGATTTGCGGGCTGTTCATTTCTGTCTTGACGGTCCCGTCCGCCGCCCCGGTGTGGCTTGGATTCCTTGCGCTGTCTGTGCTGGGGCTGGTGCTTGCCCGGGTCTATCAGCCAGGCGTCAAGTAGGGGAAGCGGCCCCTCCGAGCGTCGAGATGAGTGCGGCCCGGGCTCGCGTCGAGGGGAGGGAGACGCGAGCCCGGGCCGTGTTGGTCACCGCGGTGAGGGGAGGAGCGCGGTGACCGGCGGGGCACTGTTTCGAGGGGAGGAAAACAGTGCCGTTGTCTGTTACGCCAAGTTCTGCCTCGACGTGTCTCCATAATTGCCTACCGCTTCTCCACCTGTTTCAGCGGCGGCATTCCGGCCGGGTGCGGCGAACCCTCCGCGGCGGTCGGAGTGCTCCATGAACCCGAGCTTGGACAGTGCCTCCAGGCGGTCCGAGGCGGTGAGCTTCCCGGCTCGCAGTTCCTTGCGGCGCGACTGCACCCACATGCCGAGGGCGAAGCCATCCTCGGTGACGTGGCGGCGCGGGACGTCAGCGTTGCCGTGCGCGGCGACGTACGTCCGGAGACGGTCGAGGCCCTGTCCCCACTGCTGCTGGTGCAGCGAGGTGGGGCCGCGGACACCGCGAGGGCTGCGGGCCTCGAAGCCTGCGTCGTTGAGCTGGGTGAGGCGGTCCAGGGTCAGGGTCGTGCTGCCGGCACGGATCGCGGCCCGCTTGTGGGCAACCCAGCTGCCCAGAGCGAACCCGCAGTCCGGACAAACCCAAGATCGTGGGACGTGCCCGTCACCATGCTCTGCGACGTAGACGCGAAGGTGCGCCAGCCCGGTCTCGAACCGCTTCTCCCTCATGGCCGCAGACGGTAAAGAGAGCCTTCTCCACCATCGGCCGTGTCACCTACCGCGCGAAATACCTGCCATCTATACGGCGGGGTCTGGCAGCTCGCCCCGCCGGTAGGCCAGGAGCTCACGAGCCCTTTTGAGATTCGACAGAACCCGCTTTTCCTGCTTCTTCTCCGCCGATCCGACGTACGCCGGTCCTGGATCCAACCCGTAATCGGGTTCGGCACCCGCTTCTGCCGCGGCCTCGTAAATGCGATTCGGGTCAACAAGGAGGTTCAGCTTCTCCTTGAGAAGGTGATAGCCCGCTGGTGTGGCATACCCACTTCTGTAGAGCCGGAGGCCCTTCTCCTCCAGCTGTTGGATCGCCGTACACACCAGGAATGGACCACTGCGAGAGCCTTCCTCAGACGCCACAAGATCGACTACGGCGTGCTTATCGTGTCCCCTGTCCGACGGAGCTGTTGGGCGAACGTGGACCGTCAGGATTCCGACCGCGGCGCCGTCTTCGACAGCCACCCATGTCTCCAAGGGAACTGCGCATCCGGCGCCATACCCACTCACGTAACCCCACAAGGTTCCCGGGGTGTCGGGCGTTGTGCCCTCGATCGGTGGGAAATATTCGGCAGTGAGGTCGTCACGCAAGTCAAGATGATCCCACCGGGCAGCCATGCTTTGGCACTGTACGGCGACGTCGGAATCTCCTCCACCGATGTGGAATCAGGGGTTCTCAGTCGTCATGTCAAGGAGCTTTTGGATGCGGGCGAAGAGTTCGTCGGTGCGGTCGTCGAGGTCGTCGAAGGTCGGCTCAAGGTCTGCCATCGCTTCGGCGGTACCGCGGCGCGCGGCGAGGCCGGCTTCGTAGCGGGTAGCGATCTCTTCGCTGGACAGCTCTGGGGGTTCGACAGGATCGGTGGTGGTGTTCTCGTCGTCGCTGATGGATTCGACTACGTCCTCGACCGCATCGGCCCAGCCGTCGTCGAAGAACTTCACTGCGCGTTGGTCGCGGGTGCGCGTTCCGCCGGTGAGGTGTGCGGTGAGGATTCGGGTGATTGCGCGCCGGGACAGTCCGGCCTGGCCCACGTTGGCGTGGCCCCATTTGTCGAAGGACGGCAGCAGCGGCCCGTTGTGTCGGATCGGGGGGAGGAGCTGCAGACCGGTGACGGTGTCGTCGGTGACCGGGGTGGCGGTGGTGAGGGACTCGCCGAGCCACCGGTTCGATGGGGTGCGGTCGGTGAAGGCCTGCAGCCGGGCCCATCGCAGGTATACGGCGACCGGGTCGGTGCGCGGTGACTCGTCGGGGTCGTGGTCGACGACGATGCCGTGGTTGGGGATGCGGACAGTGAGGCCGTCGAAGGTGACGTCGCTGCGTTTGAGGCGTCCGATCTGGATGGGGGAGAGTCGCATCCTGCACGCGAGGGTGAGCAGGAGGGCGTCGCGGCGGCCGAAGAGGCCCCCGGGCCAGCCTGTGGTCGGCAGTCGGCGGATTACCTCGTCGGCGGCGTCCCGGAGATCCGGACGCGGTCGTGTGCGGCGGGTCAGGCGTTCCCGCAGCGCGTGCGCGGTCCCGGGCGCGGTGTAACCGGAGCGGGTGTGGACGGTGTTGATCGCGGACAGACGCCGCCGGTGGGTTCCCGTCGCGGCCGGGTGCTCGTCGAGGAACATCGCAATCGTGAGCGGGTCCGCGGGTAGCGCAGGCGCGTCGACCGCGGTGCACCAGTCCGCGAACAGCTGCCAGTCGTACCTGTACCGCGCGCCGATCGCGATGGCCGGCACGAGGTCGCCGAGGGGGTAGGAGCTCGTCATGGCGTCATGCTCGCATCGCCTTGGTCCGGCGTGAGGATGGGTCTGTCGGTCACCTGGGAAGGCTAGCCGGGGTGAGCACCGGGTCGGCCCGCCTCCCGCGGAATGCCAGGGGACGGGCCGATACGCAGGTCGTGCGGGGTGTCAGGACACTTTGAGCGGCCGACCGTATCTGCGCTGGTCACCTCGCTACCTCATGGTGGCCGATCCGGACGGGACTCGGCGGGCCGAGCTCGGGCAGCTGCGGCCGGTTCGCTGAGGGGGGCGCGCGCACCCGCCAGCACCAGGAAGCCCCCGGCACCGGGTGGTGTCGGGGGCTTCTGACGCCGATGGGGTGCTGGTCAGACGGCCTTGTTGGTGCCTGCGTCGGCGAACTGGTCGAGCAGGCACTCCGTGAGGGCCTTGTCGTGGCGCTGGCGGATCAGGCGCGGCTGGACCATCCGCGGGTGCTCGGGGTTGGTGACGTACAGGAACGTCACCACCCAGACCTGACCGACCTCGACTGCGCCCTTGCCGATGGTGGACGCGGTACCGGCCTGGACGAGGTTCCCCTCGGCGTCGTGGACGGCGAGCTCCGCGGAGTCCTTCACCGGGTGCAGGGCGGTGACGACGACGTCGACGTCCTTGATGAGCTTGTGCTTGACCAGCATGGTCGAGCGGCGACCGGACTCGTATGTCCCGCAGTAGTGGCGCAGGATGATGCCTTCTCGCTGCTCGGCCACAGCGGATTCGAGCATGTCAGCCTTGTGCTGCGCGGTCACCGCGACGGGCGCGAGCACCACCGGGCTGCCCTCCGTGGCCTTGTCGACGGCGGGGATGCCCAGCACCTCCGTGAGGATGGTGAGCGTGTGGTGGCGGACCGGGAACGCCATGGACTCGCGCGCCCAGGTGTTGATGCCGTCGGTGGCGACGATGAGGTCGAAGAGCACCAGGGTGCGTCCCACTACCTCACCGTCGAAAACCCAGCGCCCGGAGTGCAAGGCGCTGAACGGATGCAGGTGCGACGGTCCGACGTTGCGGACCTTCGCCTGCCCCTGGCGGTTGAGGACGCGAATCTCGCCGTTGTCGATTTCGATGACGACGCGGTCGCCGTCGTACTTGAACTGGGCGTACCAGTCGTCGGAGTCCATCGCGTCCGCCACGATCTCGGCGGGCTGCACGGAGGCGAGCATCGGTCGCACCGGCAGGGAGGGCATGGTGTCCTCGGCGACCGCGGGCTCCCCGAGGAACGAGGTGGCGGTCAGTGCCTCGACAGCGGCAGCGGTGAAGTCTTCACGGCGGGTATCCATCTCGACGGCGGTGACCGGCTCGGTGACGATGCCGACGGCGTCGCCCTTGTGCAGACTCTCCACGAGCGTATCGAGCACCGCGAGGTTGTCCGCGGTGATGACGGTGCTGGTTTCGACGCCACCCGAGCGCACCGGCTCGTAGCCCTTCTTCACCTTGCCGGCGAACTTGGCGGCGGCGGCCTTCACTGCCGCCTCGGGGCTGGCGGTCTCGACGATCTTGGTGAAGGTGCCCAGGGTGCCGTTTCGGCCGTACTGGGAAACCCATGCGGAGCCGAAGGTGAAGGTCCGGTAGAACTTGTCGTTCCCGGCGCGCGGGTCGATGTAGACGGCCTCGTTGATGTGAGCGGTGGTGGTCACTGCGGTGGTGGTCACTGCGGTCCTTGTTTCCTTCCGGGGCGAGTCGATGTGCTGGTCGTGGGGGTCAAGACGCCTTGAGCAGGCCGACGGTGTGAGCCAGGCCCTCGATGTCGTCGCGGTCCTCGCTCGACTGGAGGGTCGGGTTGACGATCGTGACCGGCAAATCCTGGTCGAGGTAGAGGGTTCCGGCCTCGGTCTCGACGCTGAACATTCTGGGCATGACGTCCGACAGTTCGACGGTGCCAGTGACGCGGACGTGGCCGTCGTGGGCGCCGACGATCACGGCGCCTGTGATGTGGGTGAGCTCGGCTGGCGCAATCTCGATGTGCGCGACGGTGGCGGGGCTGTCGGAGTGGGTCGTCATGGTGTTCTCCTGGTCGTCGGTGCTGGTCTGGGGCAAACGTAGGAGTGGGCCGGTCGAGGTGTTTCAGCACGGCAATCCGTGAGTCGGGCTGGGTGCTGGGCGGCCGTCGGTAGGTTGCGCAGATGGCTCAGTTCACGAGTGACCCGGTGCAGACCCGTCAGCGGATCGCTGAGCTCGACGAGTACATGTCCAGGTCGGTGTTCGGTGCGGGCGGTTTCGTCTGCCGATCCAGTGCCGCCTGTGGCAGTGCGGCCGCGAAGAAGGATGCCGACTTCTACGAAGGACAGCTCTCTCACGTGGGCCTGCACTACGACATGTTCGAAGACGGCGTCCCCCTGCGAGTGCTGGTGCTGGGCATGGAGATGGGGCGCCCGGACCGGCACATCTCCCTCGAGACGCGGCGACTTCAGCAGGACGAAGCGATCGGGACGAGGTTCGGCGCCCGCCACGCGCACATGCTCGGCACCACCAGTGCACTGCGCGCCGCGTTCGGCCGCGGCCTGGGCGATGACCGTGCTGGGGAGTTGTTACCGCTGGCGAATGACCCGGTGCCGCAGCACGTCATGCAGTGCTATGCCCTGGTGAACAAGCGATTGTGCTCGGCGGTGCGGCCGGTCGACTCGGCGAAGGGCCGCCGATTTCAGGCCGCGCAGGTGCCGGCGATGGACCGGGCATGCCTGCCGCACCTTGCGGCGACGGTCCGGATCCTCGAGCCCACCATGGTGATCCTGCAGAGCAAGGCACTTCGGTCGCTGATCGCGCCGCACCTCAAGCATGTTGAGCGGATCGATCCGGCGAACGAGCAGCTCGAGTACGCCCAGTTCGCCGGCGTCGCCACCGCGATCGCGAACTTCAGTCACCCCGCCGCTCACGCCCCGTACAACTGGGGCAGCTCGCACTGGAACGTGTACGCGATGGATGTCGTCGAGCCAACGCTGACGACTGCGCGCAGCTTCCTCCTCCGATAGCCGCCGGCTGGCCTCGCTATCTCATGCGAGGCGCCGTTTCCGATGCTTACACTGCCGACATGGGTGAGCCCTGGGCCGACCGCGAGCGTCTCGCCGCCGCCGCTGACCTGCTGGCGGAGAAGGTCGACGTGCTGCTCGACCGGATCGTGGACAGTGCGATCGGCCCTGCCCGCGCCCACTCGGCGGACCAGCTGCGGGACGACAGCGAGGCGCGGCTGCTTACCCGGATCGCGATCGAGCACCTCGCCGGCATGAATCCGGCCTTGGACGTACAGCGCGCTCTGCGCGCGGGGATGACATGGGATCAGATAGGCGGTGCGGCCGGGATCGGGGCGAACGCTGCGCGTGCACGCTGGTCCGCCGGAAAAACGACCGATCCTCATCCAACGCCGGAGCCTGCGCCGGCGCCTCGCGAACAGGCTCGGCGTCACCAGCCAGGACGCCGTCGCGCGGTCGATGACCAACAGATGCCGATGTTCTGATCCGACCTGCTGGACCAGGCTAACCACCATCTCTGACGAGAGAAACACGTGGAGAAGACGTAGGGGAAGATCAGCGTCATGCTCGGCGGTCCGATCGAGCGGTCCCGCACCACCTCGGAGGTTCCATGTCTGTCACCCCCGCGTTAGCCCAGATTCCCGAGATCAAGCCGGAGGCGCCGCCGTTCGTCCCGGACCTGGTTGGTGCGCTGAGCCCGGTGTGGTGGCTGCTGTTGGTCGGATCGGTCGTGGCGTTCGTGCTCGGGTTCCTCTCCTACCGGGGGGTCATCCGGATTCGGGTCGTCGAGGAGTTCCCACTGCTGTTCGGATCACCTGTGGTGGCGGTGCTCGCCATCGCGGCCCTGGTGTACGGCACGTAGTCGGCTGCCCGCGCGAGCCTCGCCACGGAAAAACGCCGGTGGGCTGCCCCCGTTGTCTCGGGGCAGCTCACCGGCGTTTTCTGATCAGTGCTGGTCTGCGGCGAGCAGCTCGCGAACAGCTTTCGGTCAGCGGGCGAAGCGGGTGACAGCGTTGCCCGTCAGCGGGTTGTGCTCGCGGGCGTAGATCCCGACAGTGACGGGGGAGGCGTGCCCAGTCTGCCGTTGGATTTCGTGGGGTTGGGCGCCGTTGCGGAGTGCTTCGGTGACGAACCCGGCGCGGACGGAGTGGCCGCCGAGCTGGGCGATCTTCGCAGGGGAGAGGCCTCCGGCCTGGGCAGCCCTGCGGTAGGCCGCGTGGATGGCCTGCCCGGACAGTGCCGTGTCAGCGAGGTTGCCGTTGACTCGGATCGGCCGGAACACCGGCACGTCGACGTCGGCGAGGTCGGGGTGGGGGAGGTGGCAGACGTGGCCGGCTGGTTCGTCGCTGGTGCGGAGCAGTCGGATGATGCCGGGTCGGCCGTCGGCTTGGTGGGCGGCGAGTACGTCGAGCCAGCGGCGGTAGGTGCAGGGTCCGCACACGGTGTGGGTGAGGGCGACCGGGGCGGCTTTCACCAGGCCGTGACCGGTTTGGTCGGTCTTCGAGCGGCGGACCCGCATGTGGAGGCCGTCCCTGGAGTGGATCGTGACGTCACGGATCTGCAGGTCGGACAGTTCAGAGCGGCGGAACGCGCCGAGGAATCCGAGGAGCAGCAGTGCGGAGTCGCGACGCTCCCGCATCCGGGCCTGCCAGGTCGATGCCTGCGCTCGCAGCGTGGTGACGATGTGCTCGATCTCGGCGAGCTCAAGCGGGGCGACCCGTTTGACCGGGCGGTCGCCAGCGGCGGCGTAGGTGCGGCGCAAGCCGGCGATCGTGTCTTTGACGAGTTGGTATTCGCCGGGGGCGCGGTGGTCGACGGCGCGGTGCCAGTAGTTGATCGAGGCGACCCAACGGGCGAGGGTGTTCATCGAGTAGGCGCGTTCACCGGTCTCGGTACGCAGGTCAGCGCACTCGGTGAGGTAGTCGGCGACGACGGCGGGGTGCGCCGGTATGGAGAGGTGGCCGTGGGCTGAGCACCAGGCCGTGAACTTCTCCCAGTCCTGCCGGTAGTTGCGGGCAGTCGACGGAGCGTGACGCTGTTCGAGCGCTGCGACGATGCGGGCCTTGGCCTCGGGGGACAGGACCGGCGGTGTCGACATCTCGCTACCGCCGACTGCTGTGGCGGTCGGTGGGGCGATGACGATGGCCTCACCCGGCATGGTCTCGGTCGTCATCACCGCTCCTCTCCTGCTCGAAACGGAGCCTACTGAGAGCCACCGACGTTCTGTGGACCGTAGGTCATGCCGGCGCGGGTGGCGTAACACCTGGAGAAACAAAATCGACACCATCAACAGGAATGTGCTCCAAATCACACTTCAAGGATTGAGATGCCATACCGGAAACTCGGATTCCTCGCACTGGTTGCGGTGGCGACACTCACCGCCTGCAGCCAAACCGATGGCGAATCCACACCTGACGCAGGAACGGGCGTCAACCGCCCAGACGCAGCTTCGACAGCAACTACCTCCGACGAGCCAGCGACGGCGAAGTTCGGACAAGGATTCACCTTCAGGAACGGTCTCGCAGTCACGGTTGGGATGCCGGAGCCCTTCGCACCAAGCGGAACTGCCGCCGGATTTAACCCTGGCGACCAGGCAATCACCTTCACCATCACGATCGTCAACGGGTCGCCTGAAAACTATGACCCCGCGCTCTTCACGACGACCCTGCAGAGCGGGAACCGCGAAGCAAGCAAGATCTATGACTCCGCGAGCAACATCGGAGAGACCCCGACGACCGTGATACTCCCGGGCCGGGAATCCGAGTTCCAGGTGGCCTACAGCGTCACAGACCCCACGGATCTGGTGATGGAAGTCAGCCCCGGATTCGAGTACAGGGACGCGATCTTCACGTTCTGATCCACTACCCCGACCGCACGGCACGCCCAAGGTCCACTCAGCCGACCTGTCCGATCGGTTCACCTGCAGCGATGCGGGCCAAAAGGTGTTGTTGTTCGCCGATTCCGCGGGTGCCGTTGAGTGGGGTGCGGGCGTGCGGCCAGATGGAGAGCGCGAGGCGGGTGTAGTCGCGGCCAGCGAGGATGACGACGTTTGGGCGGCCGAGGAGTCCCTGCTGGTTGGCCTGGTCCTCGAGGTGGTCGGCGGTGATCGAGCCGGGTTGTCCGAGGCGCAGGTCATAGGGCGCGATGATCTGGTCGAGGGTGAGGAGGCCGTGGAGTGCACTGACGATCCTGACGTTCGGGTCGTTGGTCAGGGCCCTCGCGGCGCGTCGGGCGAGTCGGTGGTAGCCGGAGAGGTACATGGCGCCGGCCGGGCGGGGGAAGGCGGCCTTCTTGCCTCCGCAGGGGACGATGACCAGCGGGTCGTCGGGGTAGACCGGGGTGATCCCGAGGTCAGCCGCGGCCGCCGCCTGCCGGAGGTCGTGTGCAAGGTGGTCGGCGATCGTCCACCGCAGCCAGTGCCAGCCGGGACGTTCCGAGAGCTTGAACTCGCCGTGACGATGGCCGGTGACGTGGAAGGTGTTGTTCCCCAGCTGCAGATCAGTGTTCGGGAGCGTCATCTCGACCTGGTCGTGCGGTCGCCATAGGCGGGAGTGGAGCGGGCCGATGACACGGGGGATGCCGATGTACTGGCCTCCGGTCTTGGGTCCGATACCGGGCAGGGAGTGCACGAGCCCGACCTGCATGATCAGGTCGACGCCAGGGGCTGGCGGGGTGAGGTGCGGGTCGTCGTAGGTGTAGGTGGGGCGGAAGGTCGGCGGCATCAGGTTCCTTCGACGGTCGGGGCAGTTGAACTCGTCGAATGGTGCTGAGCAGGGACGCGGGGTGTTTCAGTCCGTGGCGTGGTCGGCGCAGGCAGAGGGCGCAATCGTCCCTATTCCGTCACAGTGACGGTTTCAGCCTGAACTGACGTCGAGGCAGCCTTTCATCGAGCCAATCGGGGAGGGGCGGATGCATCGATTGACGCGAATCGAGGGGGAGAAAACGGACGGCGGGAGGGGTGTTGACCGCCGTCAACGAGCGCCCAACATGTGCCGGGATTGTCCGTATTTAGGCCGCACCCAGGTCACCGCAGGGGCCGAAAACACCTTCGCCAGCCACCGCTGGTGGACGCATTGATGATGGCGCTAACTGTCATTAGCGATAGTCGCACCACCAAAATGGGCCGTTACTCGAATTGACGGCCAGCGAGACCCTAAAAGCCCAGGTCACGGAACTTCACGAAACGAGCGGACTCCGCGCTCTCATCCGGCCGTCACAGACAACGACCTACCCCCCATTAGCTCATCTACCTGCACATTCACGCAAGCATTTCCATCACGACGACGAGCCATCTCCTGCTTTCAGGGGAGATCCGCTACGTTCTGCTACTTTCGTGACCTAGAGCCACGTTGCATGGCTGACCCCGACGCTGCCGACAGGTGCCCGCATCACCACCCCGGCCGCGCCTGAGGGCAAGGTCCACCGGATCTGCAACCCCTTGAAACCGTCACATGTCCGTGGCGGCGGATGCGGGGCCGCCGCGACGACCATGTGATCGGAGCCCGCCATGACGAAGAACTCGGCCCGCAAGAAAGCCGCCCGCGCCTATCAGGCCGCGCACCCCGAGACCACCTTCCCGGAAGCCATGCGCGCCGTTGCCCGCAGCGCAGACCCCACCTCTGCCGACGAGGAGACATCGCTCCTGCAGCCCGCCCAATCGGGTGTCGCCCCGAAGGCCCGGCACAAGGCGATCGAGGCCTTGACCGCACTTGCCCTCAGCACCCGAGAAGACGGCAGTGCCATCGATTTCGCCGACGAGCTCGCCGGCATCCTCGCCTCCGTCACCGCGAACGTCGGGTCGGTCGAGCGGCTGCTCATCGGGCGCACGGGCTCCTGGGAGTCTGGCCTCGTCGCCCAGCTCGTCAACGGAACCGTCATGGAAGAGGACCTTCCGCGACGGCGGACCGCGCCTGTCGGTGTGCTGCTGGACGTGGACCAGTACTGGTACAACTCAGGCCTCGAAGACGTCTACCTCGAGGACATCGACGCGATCGAACGACTCCTCAGCCACCACGCAGACGACCGAGAACGAGAACAGGCGCTTGTCGCCGAACTCGACACCATCGCCGAACTCGCCGACCGCATCGAACAGCTCGCTCATGCGCGGACCCCTCACCCGGTCGTGCCCGAACTCGGGGCACTGGTGGGGTCGATGAAGTACTCGCCGGAGGCCCTTGCAGCGCGCATCCGGGCTGCCGGGCGCAGCTATCGAGATCGGGCCGCGAGACGCTTGAGTTCTGGTGGTGGCACCTCCCGACGCCCATGATGAACAACTCCGGAACGGAGAAGTTCGGGTCGTGATGCGACCGCCGACAGGTCGGTGGCGCATAAAGCACGAGGTCCTCGAGATGACTGTCATCTCGAGGACCTCAGAACTATGGGACAGCCTGGGGCTGTCAGCAGGTCACCAAGAAGCGGAAGGTTGCATTTCCAGGACGTGCGGAATCTTCCCCGACCAACTGAAGCTGCACATCACCGGCACCGTCGAATTCGACTCCGTTCATCCCCCAAGTCACAGCCTCCGCGGGTATCGGATTCGTGACGGGCTGTATCTCCGGCGTCGTCACGACAACGGTCTCGGTTGCGGCGTCGATCTGGACCTGAATGCCCTCGGGGAATGCAACATTGGCCTTCAACGACGGCCCCGTTCCCTCGCAAGTCACAGAGCCCAGGGCGGGGGACAGGTTGTCGAACCCAACCTTTTCCCGTGCCCTGTTCCAATCCATTTCCATTTTCACGCGGCCATCGACCTGACCGATAGCACCCGAACGCGTCGGAGTGGCTGCCTGCGAACCGGTGCCAGATGCCGCTTCGCTGCCGTCATCGTCGGATGAACCGCATGCCGTGACACCGATCAAGCACAGCGCAGCGAGCGCGCTTCCTGCGTACGTCTTCATCCGGGTCACGACTGTTTCCCCAATCTTCCGCGTCCGCCGTACTTCGGCGGTCTTGGTTCGAAAGCTACCGGACGAGCCAGGCGGCCTCTCGGATGCAATACGACACCCGGCCGCGGCCGACGTCGGTCGACTCGCGCGCCGGGGCCTGGAGAAGGCGTTTCCGAGACTGCTTCCGACCGAATTCCGGTGAAGGGAGCACGATGTCCGATGAGGACGGCTACGACGAGGACCCTGGGTCGTCAGGGCGATCCAACGAAACGTCTGCGGGACTACCGATCGCAGCCCGCGTCCTGGCGGTGCTCGTTCCGATCGTCACGGTTCCGGCGACGATCGCAGTGACTGCGGTGTCATTGCTCGTCGTCGAGCGGCGACGAGTCCGCGGGCGGTGGTGGGCAGCCTGGGCGGCCCTGAGTTTCCTCCTCGGTGTCCTCATCTCCGGGTCGGTACTTGCCTGGGCGCTTCAGCCCCTCCGACTTCCCGCGTGGCTCATCACATCTTTGGCTGGCGCATCGCCGGCCGACGCGGCCTCCGGTGTCGACGGTGATGTGGGTGCCGCGCTGCGGGACGTCGTGACGGCGACGGCCGGTGCTGCGGTACTCGGGCAGCTCCTGTTCGCCTTTCCTGTCGGCTTCGCGGTCACCGCGGTGTTCACCCGGGTGCGCCGATTCAAGCGGGAGAAGCTCGGCGAGATCGAAGGACCCGAGTTCTCGAACTGGCGGCCTGTCGGCGTCCTTGATCGGATGCGTGCGCGCCGTGTCACCGAACAGATCCGCGCCGGCCATCACACCATCGCACCGACCGAGGTGACCTCATGACACTGAATCCGATCTCTTCCAAGACCACGGGGCTTCGCCGACGCGGTCACGATGCGGGGCAGGTTGCCGTCGGCATCGGCCGATACGGTCACCCCGCTGTATGCGACCTCGACACGTTGAAGCTGCCGGCGTTGGTGCTCGGCGGGCCCCGTACCGGCAAGACACGTCTCGCGAATTCGATGAATGCTCAGCAGGTTCGGGTGACCGGTGGCGGCGCGTGCATTATCGATTTCAAGGGCGGCGACGACATTCCCTCCTACTGGGCGGAGGTTGCGCAGCAGGAGAATCGGGCGTTCCATCACTTCACGCTGAACGAGAAGTCCTCCGGCGCCTACCGTCGCCCGCACCCGTACGCGCGCACCCAGCCCTCGTTCTACGACCCGCTGGTGCGCGGCAACGGTGACAGCAAGACCGCGATGCTCCTCAATTCGGTGGACCGTGACGGCGACGCGGCGGCATACCTGCGGACAGCCGAGGATGTCGTGATGTTGGCGTTCGACATCGCCGACCTGACCGGGTTCTCCGCCGGCAAGGGCGGGCTCGAGACGCTCACCGCGATCCTCGACCCGGCCGCCCTCGACAAGGCAGCCAACCAGCTGACGGTCGACGCGGTCCTCCGTGCGCATCCGTCGATGGCCGATGTCGATGCCCGACGCCGCGTCAACGATCTGCAGCAGCGGGTCGCGGAGATGGGGCAGAAGACCCGGGGGGCGGGCAATCTGCTGGCCGGGGCGATCGGGGACAGCCAGACGCTGATCTCGAAGTTCGCGAACTCGTCGGCGCTGGGAGGCCGACTGCGCCCGGGCCGCGACGCGACCGACACGATCGATCTCGTCCGGGCTGTGCTGCAGGGAGAGATTGTCGTGTTCTCGCTGCCGTCGAACGACTACCGGAGCCTGTCCATTCTGGTGTCGACGATGGTGCTGCTCGATCTGCAGAACACGACCTCGACGCTGCGGAAGAACATCGCGGATGTCCGGAGGCTGACCGGGGATTCCTCTCGCAAAGCTGACGCGACGCCGTGGAAGCCGTTCGTGGTGCAGGTCGAGGAGCTCGGGTCGGCGAAGTCGACGGCGGCCGCGGCCGCGTTGCTCGGGCTGCTCAACAAATCGTCGAACGAGGGCATCCGTGTGGTCCTCTCGTCGCAGGGCTGGGGTGACTTCGTCGCCGTCGACGGCACCGGAGTGTGGGCGAACCAGGTGCTCGAGCAGGTCTACAACCTCTTCTGTTTCCAGCTCGGATCCGACGCCGACGATCAGGCCGTCTGCGGATTCTCGGGACAGGTCGACAAACGCAAGCCACGGATGAAGCACGAGATCGACATCGGTGGCAGGTGGCGGCTGTGGGCTGGCGCCCGGTCGATGAACTCGGGCATGACCGATTCGGTCCGGGAGACTCGCATTCCCTTGGGAACGCTGCAGGAGCTGACCAAGGATGACGCCACTGACACCCGCGAGTTCATCTGGATCGCGAAGACGCCGACGCTGAGCGCGGTGCACACCGTCGACGAGGGGCCGAACATGTGGTTCGAGCCGCTGCGGTTGGTAACCGTGCTCGAACCTCCGAACCGGCACGATTTCTTCGGCGATCCAGCCACGGTGGAACAGGCCGAGGCCCTCCGTGACGAGGTGCTCGACAGGACATGGGAGCGGGTGCGGTCGGACGCGGTGCTCGGTCACGTGCTGTCGGCGGATGCCGCTTCGGTCGAGGAACTGACGCACGAGGCCGCGGCGGTTCCTGTGCTGACCGCCGCCGAGGATCCGTGGGCCGTCGCGGCGCCACCGCCAAGAAGGAGAGGGCAGCAGGTTCCAGAGCCCGTCTCCGGACGTCCGGGAGACCCCGACGTGCCATTGCCGCCAGACCCTGGTCCGGACCCCTGGGACGAGACGGACAGCGAGTGGGGGCTCGACCCCTGGGATAGCGACCCCGATCGCGGCCAGGCCGAGGTGGAGAAGCACGGAAGTTGAATGTGCCCGCGCAGTGAATTGACCACGCCGCCCGACGCCACCGATCTGTGAGGCCTTGAATGTCAGCTCCCACCCCGCCGCCCGGGTATCGGCCCGTGCACCCGTTTCCGCCGGCTCCGGGTTACACGCCCGCGCCGGCCGATCCGCCCGCCGCGTCGGCTCCTTCTGCTGTCACACCGACCATTCCTCCGGTCCCAGAACGCAGGCCGATGCCGCACGCACCGGTAGCTGCCCCCGGGACGTCTGGAGCTGCCCCTCGCATGCAGGAACGCCCGACCCGGCCGCGCCCAGCGCCGCCTCGGGCCCCGGCCGAGCCTCAACCCGAGCCTGCCTACACCGCTACGCCGGACACCCCGACCGCGAAAGACAAAAAGACCGGTAACAGCCTGCGCGGGCGAGCAACGGCCGCGTTCTCGGCCGTGCGCGGAGACCACGAGCCGGCGCCGATGTACGACGGCTCCGCCAATGACGACTTCGATGTCCCGCCGATCGGTGGGCGTCCGTCCCATACGAAGAGCCGACAGTGGGCGGTGCGGCTGGGTATCCCGGTGGGTGTCCTGCTGTTGGCGGCGGGCACCACGTTCACGGCGGGGGTGAACATCGGATCATCGCGTGTCCCGGCGCAGGGCGCGATTTCGCAGAACGAGGCGCTGCGGTTTCGTCTGTCGTCGTATCCCGTCGAGCAGGCAGCGGTGTTCGGTCAGCAGTACCTCAACATCTGCCTGACCCGTCCGGCTGCCTCCGACACTGCCGCGGTCCGCACCCGCGGTGAGGTGTTGGCTCGGATGGCGACGAGCGGCACCGAGTCGGGCTGTGGCTACTCCGGTACATCGACAGCAGAGGCGGAGAAGCCGGAAAGCATCGTCTTCACCGGACAGATCAGCTCGGTGCGCGAGGGCTACACCGAAGGGGCCGCAGCGTATTTGACGTACCAGGTGGCGTACGACGCGGAGAAGACGTTGGAAGCGGTCGTTCCGGTGTGGGTCAACGATCGCGCAGACCCGACGATGATGCGGGTCGTCGGCAATGTCGGTTTCATGCCGGCGCCCCGATTGGGTGCTCCTCCCGCCTACGCCGAGACCCGAGCCAAGGACGCCCAACTGGCGACGCAGCTGCGCGATCAGGTGCTGTCTCCGTTCATGCAGGCGTGGGGATCGTCGGATGCCCAGCAGCTCAATCTGACGTTGACCGAAGACGCATCGTTCGCGGCCCGTGCTGGACTGCGTGGCTTGCTGGTCAACCCCACCGTGGAGAAGGTGACTGTGTACACCGCCCGGACAGAGTCCGACGGCACCATCCACTACCAGTCCGGCGACGAGGTTGTCGCCGAGACCACCGTGGAGTGGACCAGCGCGATGAGCACGTCGAAGCAGGTTGGTACCTACCAGATCCGGCTGCGGTACGTGCAGGGGAAGTGGGCGGTCCTCGACGTCACGGGGTCCGCGTTGGATCCCTCTGGGGGACCGGTTCCGAACAGCGGCGCAGCCGCGTCGTCATCGGGTGCGGCCGACAGTTCCTCACGCAGTGGATCGTCGTCGCCCTCGTCTTCGTCTTCGTCTTCGACAACGCCTGTGCAGCCGACGCAGGCCGCGGCCGTTCCGTTCGATCCCGCACAGGTTCCCAGCGCGTAATCCCCAGGAAAGACCCTCGTAGAACGACAATTTCGGCGAACGTCCAGCTCAGGTGGAGAACCCATGCGAGATCGTGCAGTCGCCGCGACTGGCCCGCCTGGCGGGTGCGGCCCTCACTAGAAAGGAAGCACAGCATGTGGGATCAGGTTCTGGCGTTGACGGGAGACCCGTCGACCACTGTCGTCGCACAGCAAGGGTGGGACACGGTCAATAGCATCGGTGAGAACGTCCGCGACAATCTGCTCCTCATCGGCAGCACTCTGCTGACCGTCTTCGGGTCCATCCTCGCCGTGAAGATCGGTAGCTCCGGCAAGGGCAAGATGCGCGAACGCATCGGTGACGTCGGCGTGTGGGTCTTCGCCGGACTCTTCATCGGCATGGTCACCTTCATTCCGGGCCTCGCCGCCTCGCTCGGCAAGGAGACCGTCCAGTCCGGCACCACTGGTGGCGGGGTATCCGTGGTCGACGGACAGTAGGTCCTCGCGATGTCCGCCGGCGACAACTCTTCCCAAATCATCTCCCATGACTGGACCAACCTGTTCCGGCACCGGTCCCGTCAGTTCTCGATGGACGAGTTCCGTTTCACCCGTGGCGTGGACTGGGTCGGAGCAGGTGTCGCAGGCGGAACCGCGGTGTCCGTCAGCATCGGTATAGCACTGCTTCTGTGGCTGCTCGGAAGCGGCTGGTGGTGGATCGGACTGCTGGTCGGCGTCGTAGTCGGCAGCGTGGTCTACACGGTGGTGGCCAAGGACACCGAGGGTCGGGTCACGCCCCTCGAATCGACCACCCTGTGGGTCGACTACCACCTGTTCCAGCCCTCGATGCTGCAGGGCACCGGCAAGGACGAGTACCCGACCGATCTGCACTGGCAGGTGATCCTCTACCGCCCCGAGGACATGCCGGACTACAGCGACAGCTTTCCCGCACCCGCGCCCTACGGCACCTACCGGAAGTAGCCTCCCGTGACATACATCTTCATTGGCGTCCTCGTCATTTGCGGCGTCTACTTCGGCGCTCGGAAGGCCCAAGCGCGCAAGACCTCCGCACCAACAGGCCGCGCTCGACAGAAGAAGCTGACAACCGTGGCGGACCGGGAACGACTGCCATACCGATACGCGGACGATCTGATCTTCATCTCCGAGGACTCGGTGTGGACCGCGCTGCGCCTCGCAGGCACGACCGACGAGTTCCTCACAGCCGAGGAAAAGCAGGCCGCTGCCGAACTGGTGGCGCAGACATACAACACGCTGCTGGCCGTATTCAACGGCAAGTCAGTGCAGTGCCACGAGATCATCCGGTACCGGCCGACATCGGCCGAAGAGTGGGCCCGGGACTACCTCAAGACATCCTGGAACCCGTCGCGATTGATGCGCCAGCTTCTGCGCCACGTGTCGGCGTTGCTGTCCGAATCCACACCGGAGCGCCAGCGCTACCTGATGGTGCGGCTCGGCGAGTTCACCGGCGATACCGTTCCCGATCCGCTCAGCGCCATCGCGAATCGGGTCACCGCCGTCGCTGACGAACAGTTCCGAGCAGCGGACCTCGAGCCTTTCCGCGATCTCGCGATCCGGGTGCACCTGCAGCTCGCCACCTTCCGCGCAACACCGTGCACCCGCGGCGACCTAATCTGGCTGGTCCGAAAAACACTGTCCGGGCACCGCTTCCCGTCCGAACAGCCGATCCTGACATCAAAGCCACTGCGGACGAGTTTCTTCGACATGGCCGTGAACTTCCGCGGCCGCAATGGACAGGACTACGTCGAGATCATCGACACCGACCCGGATACCGGCGAAGAACGATCGACCTACACCGCAACCCTCGTCGTCGCCTCGTCCGCACCGATCCTCGAGTTCAACCCGGTCATGGCCTGGGGTCCAGCCCTCGCGCAGCTTCCGCGGCCGGTCGAGCTGTCGTGGCGCTACGAGCTGATCTCGGCAGCGGAGTTCAAGGACCGAGCCCTCAAGGTCGCCAAGAACATCAAGGATGAGGCCGACGACCGAGACAAGGCGCAGGCCTCGGAGGATCCGCGATTCGAGAACAAGTACGACCGGGCGCAGGCCCTATTCGAGGAGGCAAGTACCGCTCCGCAGCCCGCGATGATCGGCCGGCTGCGGCTGGTGCTCTCCGCCCCGACACCCAAGGAACTCGTCGCCGCAGAAGAAGATGTCCGCGCGATGATGGGCGACCTGGAAATGGTGCGCGTTCCCCGCGCCCAGTCCCACCTGCTCAAAGAGCAGCTGCCCGGAGACTACACGGGCAAGATCTTCGGCGGCCTCGTCGCCGCGCAGGGCGGTGGGGTGAAGATCGGCGAGCGCACCACCGATGTGTGGGCGCCGGCGGTGGCCCGCCTCGACTCGGACGACCAGGTCGGTGACGCGGTTGAGGCCAACCGGGGGAGGACCCGAGGCTGGCGAGGGTTCCCGGTCGGCTACACCTACACCAACGGCGCACCAGTCCACTTCGGGTTGCACGTGCAGGTTGCACGGGACCGCGGCGCAGGTATCGCGATCATCGGCGCATCGGGCGGCGGCAAGTCGACTCTCGCCCTGCTGCTGTACTTCTGGGAATCCGAGTCCGGCACCCAGTGCATGGTGCTCGACCCGAAGAACGACTTCGAGAAATTCACGTACTACATCGCGTTCGGCGATCAGGTGATGCAGCCGGGGTTCTCCGCCGACGCCGAAGCCGGCATTCTCGGCACCGAGGAGTCCCAGTTCCAGCCGGTCAACCCCGAGTTCTGGGCCGAGACCACGATCGTCAGCCTCGCCCGGGGCGCCGCTGGCCAATTGGATGCGTGGTCGCTGACCGACTCGTACGCCGAGGCCGACGAGCTCGCGCGCGGCCAGGTGGAGGTGCTGTTCACCGACAAGGACGACCGCACGATCGTCGAGCAGGCGTTGGCCGCGATGAAGGAAGCCTACGACGCCGAACAGGCCGGTGAGCCCATCCACGGCGACCCGATTATGCCGTCGATGGGGACCGTGGTTCGGTTCCTCGAGCAGAGCCGGGAGAAGTACCGGCCGATGGCAGAGGACGCGGACAACGCGAACGCCTTCAACGCGACCGAGAAGCTCGAACAGCTCGATCGAGTGATCAACCGGTTCAAGCGTGCCCGTGACACTCGATACGCCAAGCTGCTCGTCGGCAACGGCCAGCGAGTCGACCTCGGTGACATGACTCGTCGACGGGTCATCTTCACCCTCCACGGGTTTGCGCCGCCGAAGAAGCCGGACCAGCCCGAGACGTGGTCGGAGTCCGAGCGCAACGCAGCGGCCGCGATGTTCACTGTGCTCGATCTGGTGCAGAAGCTGTTCGACGACCGGCCGAAGCCAAATCCGGTGACGGGAGAGATGAAGACGCCGCCGCGTGCGCTGTTCGTCGACGAGGGGTACATGATCGCCCGGCAGCCAACCGGGCAGGGCATTCTCTCCCGCGGCCTGCGTCAGGGGCGCTCGCTCAACCTGGTGATCGTGTTCATCTCCCAGCAGCCCCGCGACGTGCAGGAGATCGAACAGCAGGCGAAGGACGCCGGTGAGGCAGATTCGAACCAGTTCGGCACCATCTTCATGTTCCGGCAGAAGTCCCCGGTCGAGGCTGCACGTGCGCTGGAGCTGCTGCGGGACACCAGCGGCGGGACCACGACCGAAACGGTCGCGCTGGCACGCAAGCTCCTGGAGGAAGGCAAGAGCGCTGGCGGTCAGCTTCGTGGTGGTCGGTGTGTGATGCGCGATGTCGACAACCGCGTCGCCACGGTGTCGGTGGACCAGATGTTCGCCGAGCTCGCCCGGGCGACCGAGACGAACCCGAATGATCGTCCTCGAGCGCAGAGCATCCCGATCAGTGGCAGTGGACGGGACTGGGACATCGACCCGACCACGATGCTCGAGGTCCGCACGGGTATTAGCGAAGCCAACATGCGCGGCGACTACACCGATGACCTCGAACTCGACGAGGACTGGCACGACTTCATCGCTCGCAACATCGACGAGCTCGAAGCGGCCAATGCCGCGGCCGCGGTGGCGGCGGAGGGCCTGTACACCGATTCCGGACTGGAGGATGCGCGGTGATGGCTACCCTTGCCCCTCAGCAGTTCTGGACCGGGCGCGGCTCGAGGTGGGGCCGCAAGTTCATGGACGTGCTTACGGAGCCGCGTCTGATGTTCCGTGGCGTTGCCGTGGTGTCTGCGCTGTTCCTAGCTGCTGGCATCCTGCAGGAGATTGGCGGCGTGTCGACCCTCGTGGTTGCCTCGATGCTGGCCGGGGTCGCCGGTCTGGTCGTCGCATGGCGGCGCAGCCCGGCACACGTCCTGGCGGCGGCCTCGACGGTGGTGTACGTAGGCGTGGTGGTCACGCTCGGTGCGGCATCGTCGTGGCTGACGATGGTCGAGGGCGGGTATGCGTACTTCACCGCCTACCTGACCGGGCTGCTGGCGCTCGCAGTGCTGGTGCTGCGCTCGCGACGAGTCGGCCTCTCGCCGGCACTCACCACCTTCCTGGCCCAGACTGCATTGATGGCCACCCTTCCCCTCCAGCTGTGGCTCTCGTCGGCCTCCGCTGCGATCGGCGGGCTGATCCTCGGAGTCGCGGTTGTGTGGTGGCGCCAGCGCCTCGCACCGCGACGAGAGCAGTCGAACCCGCGGACCCACCGCCTCGCAGGTCGGGTGTGGCAGGTGGTGACCTCGGTGGTGGCGACGTTGCTGGTCGCGGCCACAGTGATGCTCGGCTCGGCAGCACCGGCTGGAGCTTGGGGTTTCTCGTCGATCACGGACGCGATCACAGAGCCTGTCAAGGAAGCGATGTGCGGTATGACCGCACCCAACCTCGAGCAGCAGCCGGTGGGTTCCGGTCCGGAGGCATGGTTCTCGAACCTGAACCTGGCTGGTGCGGTCGATGCGGAAACAGGTCAGCGCTCGGACAATGCGAAGGACATTCGTCTCGCGGCCGGCGGCGACATGACGCAGTACACCCTTTACGAGATCTCCGGCCTGCGAGGCTTGGACTGGGTGAACTGGCAGTACTCGCCGGACGCCGACGGGCAGGCGAAGCCCGACCAGTGCTCGATTCCAGCGTGGATGTGGACGATGTCGGGTAACGCCATCTTCACCGTCAACCTCTACGTTCTGCAGGCGACCATCGCGCTCAAGGAACTCGCGCAAGCGAAGAACCCGGTCGCATGGCTGTACGACAAGTCGAATTCAGTAGTGGCGAACGTGTTCACCAATGTTGCGCTGCCGCTGATGGGTATTGCGATGACCTTGGCTGCGATCTCGATCGGAATGGCCGCGGTGCGGGGCGGTGGCCGCGACGCGATCGGGAAGGCTGTCGCATCCGTCGGCGTCATGATCCTGGCGGGAGCAATGTTCGGCGGCATCATTGCTGACAAGAACAGCGACCAGTCCCTGGGTGAACCGCAGGGGGCGGGGTTCTACGTCGTGGCTAGCACTCTCGATTCGATGATCGGGCAGTTGAATTCAGCGCTGACGACAGCGATATTGTCTGATCTCAGCGATGACAGCGGTGAAGAGTTTTGCCACGTCCCGCCGGGGAACGCCGAGGCTCTCGGGCAGCGAGTATCTTCCTGTGTACTCGCGGAAACGTTGGCGTACCGGCCGTGGGCGCTGGGACAGTTCGGTCCTTCGGGTGGACGTGCGATCAACGTTGACGAAGGCAAGCCCAACGCCGGATCCGGGCAGGCGGTGGAAGGTGTCCGATACGGGCAGGACGCAGCGACCAAGGGCGACGGCCTGCCGTGCTACATCAACCTCGACATGTGCCGCGATCTGCGAACCTACTTGATCGTGCAACAGGGCGGCCCGGCCATCGGCGATCTCGTCACCACATGCCTGAATGACAACAGTCCGAAGAACCTCGCTGATGCGCAGCAGTGCGTTCCCTATTTCGCAGCAGCGAAGGTCTTGGCTGATCGGGTCACCGCCGTGACGGACACTTCGAGCGGTGACACGGGACAGAGTGGCAGTTCTACCGCACTGGCCGGAGTAGATGCGAGCACGATGTACTCGGCGTTCACCGGCACCAATGGACTACAGCGGCTGACTCAGGCCGCGTCCTCTCTCGTCGCGACGCTGGTCATCGCGATCGCCCTCACGTCACTGTCGATCATCACGATGCTCTGGCACGTGATGCTGTTCGCGCTCTTCATGATCGGTGTCCTGGTCCTCTCCGCGTCAACGTTCTCGGGCAAGACGCAGATGGCCAAGGAATGGGTGTTCAACGTCCTGCACACGTTCAGCGCCCGGTTCGCCTACGGCCTGATCATGACCCTGATCATCTGGCTGATCTGCCTGGTGTTCCGCTCCGACAGCATCTACACCGGCATGAAGATCATCATCGTCGGCATGGTGCTGTTCGGGTTCTTCAAGCTGATCCGCAAGGTCGACGAGAAGATCCGACCGAAGCAGGGTTCACTGAACGTGAACATGGCCGACCAGGCACGCCGCGGGATGACCACGACGAAGGCCATGACCGCATATGCCGGATACAAGGGTGCACAGCGGCTTTCGCGCGTGCCGGGTGCGGTCGGTCGGGGAACCGGCTCCGTCGTACAGTCCAGCGGTCGTGCAGCGAAGTCCACGGTCCTCGCCAGCGGTCGAGCGATCCGAGGCGCCGCGGTGGGCGCGGTCAACACGCTCGGTGGCGAACACAAGGCCAACCTGGAGGCATCGAGGGCAATGGGCCGCAGCGGCACCCGTGTCATGGCGCGACGCCTGGTGACCGCGCCGGTCACCGGCACCGCTGGTGCAGTCCGTGGCGCGTACCAGGGTGTACGCGGTCGCACTCCCGTCTACGACGGTGACGGGACCAACCGCGGCGTTGATACCGCGAATCGTGGTGTACAGGCAACCGCTCGGGCAGCGAAAGAAGTTAAGTTCCAGGTCGCGTACCAGGCAACCCGTGCCCAGAACGCTGCTGGTCGAAAGATCAACCCGTCGCGACAGCTCCCCGAGTTCGAGCGGCAGCAGCGGCGTGAGAAGGCCCGCGCACAGTTTGAATCCGACCGGAATTCCGGTGCCGACCAGTGGCGCGGCGATCCCATCGGGGACAGCTGGGACGGCGATTGGTACGGCGATCGATGACCCGGAGAAGCGAAGTGACAGTGTCCAGCCCGACTTCGACCGATCACAGCACGACGCAAGGACAGCCCATGGATACCACGGCCAACGGCAACTCCCACCACACCGCCGAACTTTCAGACGCGTTCGAGGCGTTCGACGCCGCCGGATACGAGGAAGACGTGGTGTACGGCTACGACCCTCAGGTGCTGTACGACAACGAGACCGGCGAGGTTCGGATCCTCGTCGTCGTTCCAGTCGAGGGCGGTGGCGAGCAGCCGATCCACATTCCACTCGACGACGAGGGAATGGTCGCGGTCGTCAACGGACTCGCGGAAGCGCGTGGCGTGCAGCCGCGCACGTCCATTCCAGCACGCGGCCCGGTGACCGAGGATTACGACGCTCCCACCAACACGCCCAAACGGTCAGCGATCCGCCGAATGGTGGACCCGGCTGGTATCAGCAGGCTGACACCGGACGATCTTCCGCCGACGATCTTTGGGGTGCAGTCGAACAAGATGATCGCCTACATCCTCATCGGAGTGCTCGTCATCTCGTTCCTGCTGATGATCCTGCTCTAACCCTCCTGGCTCCTCCCTCAGACGGCCTCCACCAGACCCGGTGGGGGCCGTTTCGCGTTTCCGCTGGTCAGCAGCTGGTGGAGAACCCGTACGCAATCGTCTGTCCGACCGATCGACGTCGACGCAGGAAGGACCCGTCATGGATCTTGCTGACCGCACACGGCGGTGGGCTGGACAGGCCATCAACGAGGTCGGGGCCAGGCTCACCACCACCCGCGGTCGCCTGGTCCTCTGGGGAGTCGTTCTCGTTCTCTCGGCGTCGTTGTCCGAGACCGGATCACAGCGACTCGGCGACGGTGGCGTGCGCATGGCCGCCCTGATGCTCACGGTGATCGCCCTCGAGCTCACGGTTGCGGCGGTCCGCTGGCTGTGGCGCCGGTTCAAGCAGCGGCGTGCGCGTCACGCTGTCCGGAGCGGCCGATGAGTACGGCCAGCACGCGGACCGCGCTGGCCGCGATACTGCTCGCAGCAGCGGTCGCCCTCGCGGGATGCGGCGGTGACAGCCCATCTGCCCCGGCAACGCCGACTGTGCTCCCCGACGACCCGGGAAACATCGAGGTCACCCCGAAGCACACCTACGCAGAAGTGCCGGCAGCCGACGCTGAGGCATTCGCTATCGACTTCATCAAACTGTACGGCACGTTCAGCCCCGCCAACCCGGCGCCAGGGCGGACGTGGATGTCGTCGTGGCGGTCGCTTGCCATGCCGGAAGTATCCAGTCGGGCCGAGGCGGAATTCGACAGTATCTGGGGGTGGACCTGGGACCAGCAGGTTCAGGCGCAGGACGTGTTGCCGGCCGGGCCCGTTCAACTCGACGCAGACTTTGGGACGGTGACCGTCCGCATCCCGGCCCGCCGCTACGTGCTCGGGCTCCTCGCGCAGCACGTGGAGGACGGGCATTGGGAGAACCTGCATTTCGAGGTCGTCGTCGGGCCGAGGACTGTCGGGGAGGCCGACTCCGGTCTGGCGGTGTACCGCGTCGAGATGCGTGGTGCCTGACAGATGTGGGTTGTAGCAGGCAAGGTCGCCGCGAAGGCGGCCACCAATGCGGTCGCGAAGAAGGCCGCCGGAGGGCAGGCTCCGAAGAAGAAACGGTGGCCGCTCTACCTGTCGATTCTCGGTGCGATCGCCGCGTTCTTCGCAGTCCTGTTGCTGTTGGTCGGGAACATGATCACCGCATTCGTCGCGGCGATCACCGGAACCACCACAGTCGTCTCGACTGACTGCGGTGTCGACCGAGGGCGGGTGTCCGCGTTCGGTGCCGCCGGTGGATCGTTGTCCGGTGTCCGTGCCGGATCACTGGCCATCCCCATGGCCTCGGGTACCTACACGATCTCCTCCGGATGGGGGATGCGTGACGGTGGCATGCACAACGGCAGCGACTTCGCCGCCCCCGTCGGCACACCGATCTACGCCGCCGCCGACGGCGAGGTGACCGTCGCCGGTCCCGTCTCCGGATACGGCAACGCGATCATCGTCGAGCACAACCTCAACGGCCAACGGGTCGCCACGCTCTACGGGCACATGTTTGGCGACGGCGTGCTGGTGAAGGCCGGTGACCTCGTCCGCGGTGGACAGCACATCGCCAACGTCGGCAACGACGGCGACAGCTCCGGCCCCCACCTGCACTTCTCCCTGCATCCTGGCGGCTACGTCAACTACAACTCCGGTGTCGATCCGATGCCGTGGCTCACGCAAGACCTGCCCGCAGCCTCATCGCTGGCAGCTGCGCGTCCCGAGTACACGCCGATCGACCCGAGCACGTCGACCAGCGCCAATCCCTTCGACGCTCTCACCGCGCCGGCCGCCGAGATGGTCGCCTTGCCGGCCGAGAAGGGCACCGAGTCCGGGATGCAGGTCGACGGTGTGCGCGTCATGCGGGCCGCGTCGGCGAAGTTCCCCGCCGTCACGACGATCGGTGGCCTACGGCCCGGGGACCCGGGCGACCACGGGTCCGGTCGTGCCGTCGACATCATGGTCCCGGACTACAAGAGTCCCGAGGGGACCAAGCTCGGCGACGACATCGTCGCCTACTTCCAGGCGAACGCCGACGCCTTCCACGTCGACTACCTGATCTGGCAGCAACAACTGTGGCAGAACGGCTCCTGGTCTGTGATGGAAGACCGAGGATCGGACACCGAAAATCACTTCGATCACGTCCACGTCAGCGTCGCCGGTGGTGGAACCCCGAACGGCGACACACGCTACGGCACCGCGCCGGGCATCTCCCCGAATTCTCCACCCGCGATCCTCGCGGCCGACACGTCCACCTCCACCGCCGACTGCATCGAGCCACAGACCAGCGGTGGAGGCGGTCTCGCCGATGGCTCGGTGCCCGAGAAGTACCGGGCCGCGGTCATCGCCGCAGGCTCGATGTGTCCGGAGATCAAACCCCCGCTGATCGCCGCGCAGCTCGAGCAGGAATCCGGCTGGCAGGAAGGGGTCACCAGCGCGGGCGATGGCGTCAACTCCGGTGGCGCCCAAGGTATGGCCCAGTTCATGCCGGGCACGTGGGCAACGATGGGCGTCGACTCCGGCCTGGACAGAAGCGGACGGCCCGAGGGCCCGAACGCGCCGGACCCGTTCAATCCGTTCGACGCGATCGCCGCCCAGGGCAAGTACATGTGCTACATCGTCGACCAGCTCAAACCTCACGTGGCCAGCGAAAAGGTCAAGGGCGACATCGTCGATCTGGCATTGGCCGGCTACAACGCGGGTGAGGGTGCGGTGATCGAGTACGGGGGGATCCCACCGTTCGGGCAGACCCAGGCGTACGTTCCCGGCATTCGCGCCCGGATGGCGAAGTACGAGGCCAACATCGGGTCGTCCCCGGAAGTCCCGGGGGGAGGCCCGGCCATCACCGTCGCCGGCAGTCCCTTCGCGCGCGCGATGATCGAAGCCGCGTCACGTCAGCAGGGTCTGCCCTACGTGTGGGGTGGCGGTGGAGCTGACGGCCCCACTGCCGGTCAGGGCGCCGGCGAACTCGGCTTCGACTGTTCTGGGCTGGTGCTGTACGCCGTCGCGCAGGCATCCGGACAGCGGACGATCCTTCCTCGCACCACCTGGGGGCAGGTCGAGACCGGCACCGCGGTGTCCAAGGAGAACATTCAGCCTGGTGATGCGGTGTATTCCAACGGCACCGCGCATGTGGCCATCTGGCTCGGTGACGGAAAGGTCCTCGAGGCGCAGACTTTCGGGGTGCCCGTCGGCGTCCACCCATTCGACCTGAACAACGCCGAAAACATCAGGAGGTTCGGATGATCCGCCGTGCACTGACCAGTGTCACTGCCCTCGCGTTGGTCGCGGCCGTGATGGCCGGCTGCTCCTCGTCGAGCGAGGAGTCGACACCACAGCCCACCGAGACCGCGCCGACGAAGGTGCTGCCGTCGACCTTGCCGACACTCGACGCGTCGACCATCGACACCAGCGACCCGGATGCCGTGGCCATCGCGTTCGCTGAGACGTCGTACACGCTGTTACCGGGGGCCGATCCGGACATGAACGCTGGAATGGTCCGTGCTGCAGCGGTCCTGGATCCGAAGCTCGCCGAGGACATCCGCGGCCAGGTCGGGCGTTCCTCGCCGGGGTACGAGTGGAACCGGTGGGCGCAGGCGGGTGCGATGGTGGATGCCACTGCGGCGATCGACACGCAAGAGGTGCCGCCGCAGACTGCTCTCGAGGCGTACCGGATGGTGCGGGTGACGCAGACGGTAGAGAACTCGACGCGGTTCATTGCGCGACGACAGCTAGTGCTGCTGTTGACCCTGGTCAACATCGACGGCGAGTGGAAAGTCTCGCGTCTGACCCAGCTCTGAGCTGTTACCTCAGATCCACGCGTGTCAGGACTTCTCGGAGGCGCTCTTGATTGGTGATGAGCCATTCGGCCATCTCGTCCCACCGGTCGCGGTCGTTGATGTCGTTGAACGGCGAGGAAACGATGATCCGAGCGGCCTTGTTGTCCGGCATCGGATCCCATGTCACCTCGGCGTTGACCAGCGAGTCGACGATGTGGCGATGCTCGACCAGGATGGCGTACCGGCGCTCGTTCTCCTCGGCGTTGGCCGAGAAGTACACCTGATGTGTAAGGACTCCGTTGAACCAACTCATCAGCAGCTGAACGTTGCTGATACCCGTGCCTATGGGTTGCCAGGGTTTGTTCAAGCCGGTGGCGTTCGTCCAAGACGGATACCGGTCCCGAATCCGGTCGAGGACAACCGCCCAGAATTCGCGGTACACCACAGCCGACGCGGACTCACCTGTCGAGGTCGCCGCCTTCTTCACTGTCTTCTCCCAGTCGTTCGGTTTGACGACCAGTTCGAAGTTCGGGGCGACGGGGGAGTCGCCGATCCGCACCACACGGATCTCTACACCGAAGAATCTGGTGTCCTCGTCGGTGCGATGATTGAGCCATTCCAGTGCCGCCCGGTGCTCCTCACGGAACCCCGTGGTCACCCACACAATTGTGCTTGGGTTCGTGCCGGCCGCGTACGTGATGATCTGGCCGAGATGCTGATGATCCGAACGCCCGAGCTGGTTTTCGACGATCACCTTCCGGTCCGTTCCCTGATCCCGGCCGATCAAGTCCAGGCGGAACCCCCCGACTCGGTGCTCTGCTGCTTCGAGAACGAGATCGTCAATACCGAGCAGCTCCGCGAGAACATCCGCGTTCTCCAGCAACCAAGGCGTGAAGTGCAATGCCTCGTCCGGCCACACCGTACGGGGCGCAACCGAGGTCAACCGTGTCAACTCAAAGCCGCCTGTCATCGCTGCTTCCCTCCACTCCGGTCATCCGCTCGCAGCTTATGCAGCCAGGGCCACAGCACGGGACAAAGACGCCAGCACCCGACCGAGTGCTCCAGCAAAGTCCGCCCGACCATCCTTGCCCGTCGGGAAACGGCCACGGAGCAGAGGGAGCGGGTGCTCGGCACGGACCGGCTTCCGGCTCCGCGGTGCTCGTCGCCACGCCAACTCTCGTTGCCACCACTCCCACATCAGCGATTCTGCGGTGTACAGCCTCTGACGTGCTTCGATCACGCCCGCCACGCCCAGCTTCACAGCGGCAGCAGCCATAGCCGAGACCACCTTCTTCACAGCCCGACCGCACCGAGTGACAAGTCCGAGGTCCTGCAGGAGCCGCAGATGCCGAGTGACCGTCGCTGCGGGGAGGCCCGTCGCCTGAGAGAGCGAGGAGGTGCTGTGGTGGCCCGAGAGGAGGGCGCGGTGGGTGGCACCGCAGGCGCCGCCGAGGCCGGTGCTGGTCCAGAGGTCGTGGCGGGCGTGGAGCAGGGTCTGGTGGAGGCGGGTGCCCAGGAGGGGATCGGGGGCGGGTACCCCTTGTGATTCAGTTCTAACCTCAACGGCAGGAAGGTCCAACCGATACCGATCGGATCGCGTTCCCCGGCAGGTATCTACTCGGGTGATCCATCCGTTCTCCCGCAGCCAACTCAGCGCCCTCGACGCAGTCGGCTGCGTGACCCCCGCAGTCAGGGCCAGACGTCGCTGATCGATGTCGAACTCTGTCCGTCCGGTCTCCCACGCAATCAGGCACAGTGCATCGAGAACACATCGTCTGTGGACTCCGGCGTTGCCGCTCCACTGTGTGGGGTCGGTACCGGCGGCGTGCTGAATCTGGTGGGCGCGAAACCTGCCGCCCTTGTCGGTGGTTGTCTCCGCGCGACAGGGGTGCTTCTGGGTCCATCGGTTCCAGGCTGCCAAGGCACGGTCCCACTGGCGCAGCGCGAACCGATCGATGTCGGGGCGTTGAACGCGGCCGGTACCGCCGTAGCGACCGGTGCGGAGATACTCGAGGGCGGGTGCGGTACGCGCGGCGGAGAGGACATCGTCGGTGCGCCATCCGTTGGCGGCCATGCGCAACAGGGCAGAGAACGCAGGGCCACTGTGGTCGTCTCGTGGGCGGATGGGGGTCGACAGCGCGGCGTGGAGCGCGGCGTGGCGGGGGTCGTCTTCGAGGTTGCAGCGGATGGCGGGGGCCCGGGTTTCGACGATGGTCGGGCCGGTGAGGACTTCCAGGCGCGGGGACTTGCGGGGTGTGCGGGGCTTCGGCTGCGGCGTCGGCTCGGTGGTGCCGGCGGTGTTGAGGACCGTCAGCATCATGGTCAGATGCTTGGAGAGCCGGCGCAGGTCGAGCATGGTCGCGCCGAGGGACAGTGCGGCGAGCGCTTCGTTGGGGTCACCGTCGGGATCGGGCAGTACGGGGGTGGAGCATGTGCCGCTGCGGTGAGCGGAGGCCGGGAGACGGACGCAGCCGGTTCGCGGGTTGGTCAGGGGCGACAGGTCGAGGCTGCTGTGGAGCTGTTTGGTCAGGCGGGCGAGGGAGCGCACCGCTCCGGCGGCTACCGGCTCGGCCATGCGGATCCAGACGTGGCGGCCCCATTGGCTGCCGGAGGCTGTCACCAAGTGTGGGATGTTCAGCGACCGCAGTGTCGAGGTGAAGGCGAGTGCGTCAGCAATGGAGTCGGCGAGTCCGATCGATGGTGTTTGGGTCGAGTCGAAGTCGAACGCGAGGAAGCGATAGGTGCCGTGGGGGTCGGCGAGGTACATCGCGACGGGGAAGTCCGGTAGGTCGGCCGGAAATGGCGCGTCGGTGTAGGTGTGGGTGCGCGCGGTGTCGACTCGGGCGGAGGGTCGCGGGGACCATTCGTGAAACGCCTGGTAGTAGGTGTGGCGCCAGTTGTGGTCCGTGACAGTTGTGACAGCGTCGTTGTGTGTTGCCGATGGATCAGCGCATAGATGTGCGCTACCATCGAACTGTCCTGCTAGCACAGGAAAGCTCCTCATTGGTTCGGAGCCGCGGATCAGCAGAGCTGGTAACTCTGCCCCGCACATGAACACTGGTTCGGTGAGTTGGCGCTCACCGAGCAGCTACAGAAGCCCCGCTTGTGCGGGGTTTAGCTGTTTCTAGGGGTGGTTAGTTCCTAAACATGTACGTCCACGGCTGATGAAGTTGTTCATGGGCCTGACGCCGGTTGGCTGGTAAGGCCGCCCGGCGTGTGGCGTTAGCCGGTCATCAGCAGCTGGCTCCTCTCGGGCATCAGGTGCCCTAGGCCTACGCGGTGGGCAAGCAGAGAGGCGACGACGTCGGGGCGACGAAGAGCTGCCTCGGCCGCGAACTCGTCAAGGACCGGGACGAGTTCCTTGGGCACGCGAATCGCGAGTGTCCCTGTCCCCTCCGATTCATGGGCCACCGATGGGATGACTTCTGCGAAGTCGAACATCGGCTCACCGTGAAGAACGAGGTCAGGGCGACCGGCGGTTTCGGAGAGCAAGTCAGCGACTGCTCTGCTTACAGGCAGACCACGTCGCTCCGCATAGGTAGCGAGAGCATCGACGACGGCCTGGGGCGCGTGGAAACGAATCTGCGTTCGTTCGCCGAGGTGTGGTTGAGCCATGGCGGTCATTAAACACGCATAACTGTTACGGAGTTGCACGACACGCCGCACTTGTAACAGTTACGGCTGAAACACCCGGCGAAGCGTCTCCGTACCTTCACCGACATGAGCACACCAGACGCCCACTCCGTCGGCGGCGACAACCCCGCCCTCGCCGGGCAGTCCCTCCGCAACCGCTCGCGCGCGCAACGCCGCGCCCTGCGCACCATGACCGGTCAGCTCATAGTCACCGCCAGCGCGATCACCGCGACGGTCACCACCATCGCTCTGCTGTTCGTGCTCCCGCTCATGGACGCCCTCGCCGTGGGCACCTACAGCGCCGCGGCACTCGCCGCCGCCTACGCACTCATCACCTTCCCACGCCGCGCCGCAGCAGTCGGCTTCGCGTTCGTCGCAGCCGCGCTGGTCTTCACTATTGGTCAGATCTACGAGCTCGGGGCCGCTGCATCCTGGGCCGCCGCCCTTGCATGCGCCGTCACCTCGGTGGCCGTGTTCTCGACCCGTCGCACCACCCGAACCCCGTACCTCCCCACCGTCGCAGTCTTGACCGTCATCGTCACGGCCTTCTGGGCGACGGCCGCCCTCGGTCTACCGCGTTGGCTGTGGGTAGCACCCGCCCTCGTCACGAGCCTGGTGGCTGTCGGGTGGCGCGCTGCGTGGCCGATCACCTGGCGGGCACGCAGCGCGGGTTGGCGCTCGAAGATCCGGTACCGCACCGGCGCACCGCTTGCCGAGCGCCCGGACGGGGACGGCCGGTGGATGGCCGAGGAGTACCTCGAGTTCGGCGCTGACGCCGAACGCATCACCGCTCACATGTTGACCGGCCTCGATGACCGCTGGCACGTGCTGCACTCTCGGGCACTGCACTACACGGCGGCGGATGCGGACCACATCGTGATCGGCCCAGCTGGTGTCCTGCTCATCGACAGCAAGTACCGGTCAGGGAACTTCGAAGCCCGCCCCTGGGTTACCGAAGATGGCACCGCCGGCAGCGACTGGTTCTACAACGGCCAGGTGCTCGACGCCAGCCTCGCGCAGTCGGCGATCTTCGAAGCTGACCGCATCGCGTGGGCCTTCCACGCCGATGGCCTCGATCGCCAAGCGGTCCCGATCGTCCTCGCCATCCACGGCGCCCGCATGAATGTGCCCTGGGGGGAGTGGACGATCGAGCTGCTCGGTGACCCAGTTGACGATGACTCCGAGGCGCCGATGGTCGGCACCCGGCTCGTCACGCTCGTCGACGCGACCCACCTGGTCGACTACCTGACGTCACTGCCGGCCCGACGGTTCACCACGCCGACGAAGCACGAACGCGCCACTGGAAGACGAGAATCACTGACACCTCGGCAGGTTGAGGAGCGCGCACAGCGGCGCTACGTTCGCGACCTCGCAGCGGTATGCGAGCACGTGTTCGTGCCGGTGCCACAGTGACCGGAAACTGCAGCCTCCACCGAAACCCCCACAACGCTTAGTCCATGATGACCGGCACAACTGTTTATGCCCCCTAGCGAAGGATGGCCTGTGTCGACGAATCAGGTAGAGGAAACCCAGCCCGGAACCGGCGACACAGACGATGTCACAAGTACTCCGGACGACCAAACCGAAACGAGTACTCCGGACCTCAACCCGTCGCCGGCACCCACTCCAGCAGACGAACCGAACCCTCCAGCAGAACGTCCCTTTAGGGCGTGTCTCCTATAGCTAAGCGGTGATTGGCGGCACCGGAGTCTCATTTTCGGCGCTTCGCCGAAGTGGATCGCGCCCATACATCCTCGGACGAAGGGTGTTCAGGGTGCCTGACTGCGTGACTATCCTGTCGGGATGACTGCAAAGACCGAGTTCACAACCGAAAGGCGATCTCTAAGCGGATGGGGTAGAAGCGCAGCTACCACGGCAGATGTGCTGTCCACCCCAGACCTTGAAGTAATCGCCCAAGCAGTGCGGCAAGCTGGCCCCCGCGGAATAATTGCCCGTGGACTGGGGCGCAGCTACGGCGACCCGGCGCAAAATGCGGGCGGACTCGTTGTCGATATGACGGCGCTGCATCGCATTCACCACATCGACCCTGACACCGGGGTCGTTGATCTCGACGCGGGAGTCAGCCTGGACAGTCTGATGCGCGCAGCGCTCCCTTATGGCCTGTGGGTCCCAGTACTGCCTGGGACCCGGCAGGTGACGATCGGTGGCGCGATTGGCGCCGACATTCACGGTAAGAACCACCACTCGCACGGCAGCTTTGGCAATCACGTTGAATCTATCGACCTGCTCACCGCTGACGGATCCGTCCGCACACTAACCCCCTCCGGCGAGGATCGTGACCTGTTCTGGGCGACCGTCGGCGGAATGGGACTAACCGGCATCGTGGTCCGGGCACGCGTGCGGATGAAGCACACCGAGACTGCATATTTCATTGCTGACCACGACCGCACGAGCAACCTCGACGAGACGATGGAACTGCTAACCGGCGGTTCCGACGACGGCTACGACTACTCGATGTCAGTGCCAGATACGATCTCGACCGGCTCAAAACTGGGTCGCGCCGGCTTCACCCGCGGGTCGCTGGCCACCCGTGACCAGCTTCCACCCAAGCTTCGCCGGGACCCCCTGCGATTCAACGCACCGCAACTGTTCACCGTTCCGGACATTTTCCCAAGCGGAATGGTCAACAGGTTCACAACGAGAGTCGCCGCCGAGGCCGCGTATCGCATGTACCCGAAACAGGGTCGAGGAACCATCCAGAATTTGACGCAGTTCTACCATCCACTGGACCTCCTCGGAGAATGGAACAGGGCCTACGGGCCGAATGGGTTTCTGCAGTACCAGTTCTCCGTTCCGTTCGGCGCCGAACAGCAGCTGGCTGCCATCGTCCAAGCGATCGCCGAGTCCGGCCATAGGTCGTTCCTGAACGTGTTCAAGCGCATGGGCGAAGGCAATCCTGCGCCGTTGTCCTGGCCGCAGCCGGGGTACATGCTTAGTCTCGACTTCCCCATAAAGGATGGATTAGCCCGGTTCTGCGATGAGCTCGACGAGCGTGTCCTAGCGCTCGGCGGCCGGCTCTACTTCGCTAAAGACTCACGAACCACCCCCGAGAGCATCGCCGCAATGTATCCGCGGCTCAAGGAATGGCAGACCACACGGGATCGAATCGACCCAGATGGGGTCTTTGTCTCCGACCTGGCTCGCCGACTTCGCTTAGGGCGCGCCTCCTACACCTGACTGGCGACTCGCGAGACGGTGCCCGAATGGCACAGACGAAGTCGAGGTTTCGCCAGTTCACCGACGAGCAGTGGCAGCGGATCGAGCACCTGCTGCCCTCCAACTCTGGGCGGCAGGGGCATCCGTTTCGTGACAACCGCAAGGTTGTCGAGGGCATCATCTACCGCTACCGAGCAGGCATTCCCTGGCGAGACCTGCCGCGCGAGGAGTTCGGCCCGTGGCAGACCGTGTGGAAGCGCCACGCACGGTACGCCGAGGACGGCACCTGGGACCGGGTCCTGCAGACGATCCTCGCCGACGCCGACGCGGCCGGGTTGATCGACTGGAACGTCTCGGTCGATGCCACCATCTGTCGCGCTCATCAGCACGGCACGAATACGACCCGCCCCGAACAGGACACAGGGGGCTCGATCGAATCACAGGAATCGCCCCGCCGCAGAGTGTGAACCTGCAGGTCACGGTATCGGCAGGTCGCATGGCGGGTTGACGACCAAGATCCACAGTGCCGTCGACGGCCGCGGTCGGCCGCTGGCGAATGTGATCACCGGCGGGCAGCGCAATGACGGCGCGATGCTCGCCGAAGTCCTGGCCGACATCCACGTTCCCCGCCAAGGCCGAGGCCGTCCTCGCACCCGCCCGGACGCGGTGATCGCCGACAAGGCGTACTCGGCTGGCACGATCCGACGCCAGCTCCGCAGCAGGGGCATCGCCGCCGTGATCCCGGAAAAGAGCGACACGATCGCCGCCCGCGGACGCCGAGGCAGCCACGGTGGCAGACCCCCGAAACTCGACACTGATCTCTACAAAGGGCGAAACGTCGTCGAGCGTTCCTTCGCTATGGCCAAGCAGTGGCGAGCCCTGGCGACCCGTTACGACAAACTCGCGATCACCTACCGCGCCGCCGTCACCCTCTGCGCGATCCTGGCCTGGGTGCGCCTAATGGGAGACACGCCCTAGTAGGACTTTGTTAGGTCGGGAAGGTGTGGTGGCAGGTCGGGCAGGTACCGATCCAATAGGCCAGTGCGCG
>NZ_JAASAF010000010.1 GCF_012726195.1 Rhodococcus sp. HNM0563 | reverse complement strand
ATCGAGTTCGAGCAGAGATCGACTATGATGGCTTCCGCCGCATAGGTATTGGTGTCCACATCTCGGGGGGAACGCCCGAATGAACTGCGGACGACGCTCCTCGGTCACCTCGACGTCCCAACCGGTGTGATGCATCAATCGGTGATGATGCCCGCACAGGAGCACCAGGTTGTCGAGGTCGGTGCTACCACCATCGACCCAATGATCGATGTGATGGGCATCGGACCACGCCGGGGGTGTGGTGCACCCCGGAAAGGCGCATCGGCCGTCGCGGACCGCGAGGGCGCGTCGCTGCGCCGTGGTCGCGGACCGATACGTGCGTCCGTGTGCGAGGGGTACTCCGTGGTCGTCGAGCAGGATGCGGGTGATCTGGCAGTCGCAGGCGAGCATCCGGGCGGTGTCGAGGGAGAGTGGTCCGGCCCAGGGTTCGGTGGCGTAGCCGTGTTCGGGGCTGTGGGTGAGCAGTTCTTTCGCCGCAGCGGTGGAGGTGAGGTCGTGGATCGAGGCGGTGATCGACAGGTGTGGTTTCACGCCGCCTTCGACCGGAACGAGTCCGGTGGTCTCGATGTGACGCAGCAACTGCTCGAAGGCGTCGGCGGAGCGTTTCGACGCGGGCCGGTCGTCTTTGATGCCGTTCTTCTCGGGGCGGGGTGCTGCCAGGGGTGAGAGTAGGTGCCGAAGGCGTGCGCCGGTGACCGCGTCGAGGTCGGCTTTGACGACGATGCGTCCGTGCAGTGTGGTGGAGACGAACAGTGCGTTGCGGTCGATGTCTTCGCCCGGTGGTGGTCCGTCGCCGGTGCCGAACAGGGTTTCGAGTTTACGAATGACCGCACGCACGGTGGCTTTCGACGCGACGGTTCGGCAGGCGTGGTCGAGCAGGATGGTGCGGGCTTTCGTGAAGTCGCAGGGGTTCATGGTCTTGGGGTAGTGCTGGCAGAAGTAGGCGATCTGTCGGGCTTTCTCGGCGTCGAGCGCGCCTGATGAGTAGGCGGCGTGGACTTCGGGTTCGAGTCGTAGGAGTTGCGCGAGTGACGCGATGCGCTGGCATTCGCCGATTTCGAGGTGTGTGGCTGCGGCGAGCCAGTGTGCGGGGCTGCGGTAGCCGTGTGCTTTGACGGTGTCGCGTTCGATCATCGCGATGATCAGGTCCACCCGTTGCACTTGTTGGGCATGGATTTCGGCGGAGATGGCGAGTGTCTCGGCCATCAGTTGTGTGTCGTTGAGTTTCCAGAGTTCCCCACCCATGGAGACACTGTATAGAACAAACATTCGAAGCGCAAGGTATATAGAACAGACCTTCGATTTCTGTGGAGACGTCTCCATTTCGGTTGCGGGGCGAGTCGGGTGTCCTACAAACCCACCGGAGTCGGGGCGCGGGCCTGTATCGGAAGGCAGTTCGCCCTGCATGAGGCGGTGCTCGCGCTCGCTCGAATCCTCATGCGGTTCGACCTAATGCCCACTGCCGATAACGCCCGCAACGGCCGTCAGCGTTACTGCTCGGTTCGCCGACTCGCTTCGTCGCCACCTTGCCATTTCTTACTTTGGAGTAAGGTGACGGCATGCAACCTGCGGTGACGTCGACATACCGAACCTGGCTGAAGCTGCCGCGCAATGCCGTGGGCTCCCTACTCTTCTCGGCGGGGATGTGCGTGCGCGTCCCCTTCCTTGCGACGGTGCTACCCCGTGTCACCGCGCTCGAGCCGGGTCGCTGTGAGGTGCGAGCCCCGAAATGGTGGGGCGTGCACAACCATCTCGGTACCTTCCACGCGATCGCCGCATGCAACCTCGCCGAAGCGGCCATGGGGATGCTCGCCGAGGCGACAGTGCCCTCTACACATCGGTGGATCCCGAAGGCGATGTCGACCCAGTACCTCGCCAAGGCGGAAACCGGCCTCCGGGCGGTAGCCGAACTCGACTCGCTCCCGGATTTCGCGTTCATCACCGAAGGGATGGAACTCGTTGTCCCCGTGCGGGTTTATGACACCTCCGGAACCGAGGTCGTACACGCGGACATCACAACCTGGGTCACACCGCGCTGACTCGTCTCGGCACGACCGCGCTGTTCGACCGACCCGCTACCGAGTACCGCCGCAGTTCGGGATTTGCCGTCGACGTCACGATGGGCAATCGGATCATGAAGGAATGGGTGTCCCTGCCTGTCGACGATGATGATCTCGACGCAACGCTTGTGGTGAGTTCCCTTCGGCTGCGGCGGAGGCCGCGTCCGCGTGAGCCTTGACCTCGAGTGGACTCGAGGTTGCACCGTTGAATCGTGGCTCGACACGACAACGAGGAGGAACCACGATGCGACAAGTTCTGCCTGATCTGTGGGAAACAGAACAAGACAATCCGTTTCCGGGCCTGACCACCCATGCCTACCTGTGGACGGGAAACACCAACCTGCTGTTCTACTCGGTCGCCGGTGAGACCGACTTCGCCGAGTTGGAGCGACGAGGCGGATTCACTGATCAGTATCTGTCTCATCAGGACGAAGCGGGCCCGATGCTCGGCAGGATAGCCGAGCGGTTCGGTGCGAAGCTGCACGCACCCGCGGCGGAAGCCGACCTGATCGGCCGGCACGCACGCATCGACGTCCCGCTGACGGACCGGCACACCGATGGCAATGGGGTGGAAGTGATCCCGACGCCCGGGCACACCGTGGGGAGCGTCTGCTATCTGGTTCCCGGCGCGGACGGAGCCCGCTACCTGTTCACCGGCGACACCCTGTTCGTCGGTGCGTCGGGAGAATGGACGGCTGGTTACATCGAGGGCTACAGCAACGCCCGCACGCTGGCCGAAAGCTTGCGGTTGCTGGGCACGTTCACGCCGGATGTGGTGATCTCGAGTGCGTTTCCCAGCGAGTCGGCGGTACATCGGATCGACCACCAGCAGTGGCAGGCCCACCTCGAACAGGCGCGGGTCGGGCTGTCCGGCGCCGTGACGCGCTGAGATCGTCAGGCCGGGTTCAGCATGGCGGCTGCCGATGCGAGATCGGATTGGGCTCCGGTGGTCAGGGCGTAGAGGGCGTATCCGATGGGGGACGCATCCCACAGATGTCCGGCCTGGGCTGCGAGCCCGGGGTGGGGGCGTCCTCCAGCGGCAGCGTAGGCGTCGATGGTGGCGTGCAGCATCTCCTCACCGGCCGCACCGTATTGGGCGGCCAGGTCGCGGGCCGGGTCGTCGACGCGAGCGGTGGTCCAGTCCAGGACCCCGGTGATCGCGCCGTCCTCGTCGAGCAGGACGTGCGCGGGGTAGATCTCGCCGTGTGTCATGACGGTGTCGTTGGGCCAGCAGATGTCGTCCTCGAGCCAGGTTCGCCACGCCCGGCTCAGAGCAGGCGCGACGGTGAAAGCCGTGTTCACCCGCTCGATATCGTGTCGCCACGCCTGGCGTACCCGGGCGGGACTGCGTACCTCGACGCTTGCGGCCTCGGCTTGGTGCGCGCCGATCGAGTGCAGGCGGGCCAACAGACGTCCCAGCCGCTGGGCATAGTCGGGGCTTGCGGGATCGATGTGCCAGACGGGTTCTCCGCTGCCGGTGAGAGTCAATCCGGGTGCGCCGGGCAGGGCACGGTAGGCGATCAGCTCAGGCGTGCGGATCTGCCAGTGTGGGACGGCGATACCGTCCTGGGACAGAACGGGGGAGACCAGGTCGAGGATACGCATCTCGGTGGTCATGCCTGCCGAGACATCGTTTCGGCGGGGTACGCGCAGTACCCAGCGCTGCCCGGTGTCGTCGGTGGCCATGACGACGCGGTAGTCCAGACCCGCCTCGTTGACTGTGGCATCCGCAGCGGACAGGTGTAGTCCGTGCGCAGCGGCGAGTGAGATGGCGTCGGAGACGTCGAAGGTGGTCATGGGACCCACGATTTCATCTCTGGCTAGGCCGGGGCCAACGGTTTCACTCGAATGCTGTGGAGACAGCGTCCTCGGCAAGCGCGCGGTCCATCGGAACCAACCCGATTCGGGTGCGACGATCGAGTACGTCGTCGACGTCGAGTGCGCCTTCGTGGCTCACCGCGAACTGCACTTCTGCTCGTGTGACGTCGAGTCCGGGTGCGATCGGCGCCATGTGAGTGGGATCAGCGGCGACGATTGCTGCCTCGGTTCCGTAGCGCTGCACCAGCATCTGCGGCGCGTGCACCGTGCGCAGCGCGGCGGAATGTGCAGCACCCACCACCGGCAAGTGCCGGGTACGGCACGGTCGCGCAGTCATGCCCGCCACCTCGAGCGCTGTGTCGACGGCATCCTCGGCCATCTTCCGGTAGGTGGTGAGCTTGCCGCCGACGATGCCGATCGGTCTGCCCTCGGCCCTGATGACCGCGTGCTTGCGCGACAAGTCGGCCGTCGCGCGCCCACCGTCGGAGGTGACGGTGTCGAGCAGCGGGCGGAGCCCGGCAAAGGACGCGAGCACGTCGTTTCGGGTCAGTGGTCTGGCCAGTGCCGTGTTGACCGTGTCGAGCAGGAAATCGATCTCCCCGTCGGTGGCGCGCGGGACGTCCGGTAACTCGCCTGCGGCGTCCTCGTCGGTCAGCCCGAGGTAGACGCGGCCGAGTTGTGCGGGGAGAGCGAACACGAACCTGTTGCGCTCGCCCGGGATCGGCACCGTGAGTGCGGCGGTCGGGTTCCCGAGTGCTGCCGCGTCGAGCACGATATGGGTACCGCGGCTGGGGCGCAGCCGGATGGTGGGATCGACCCGACCGGCCCACACCCCGGCAGCATTCACCACGGCGCGGGCCCGGATGTGCAGGTCGTTGCCCGTGAGGGTGTCGCGGAGCGTGGCACTGTCGGCGGTGACGTCGCGGGCGTCCACACGGGTGAGGATGCGCGCACCGTACGCCGCAGCGGTGCGCGCCAGCGCGACAACGAACCGGGCGTCGTCGATGAGCTGACCGTCGTAGGCGAGGAGACCGCCGCGGAGCCCGGCGCGCCGGACGGCCGGTGCGAGCTCTGCGGTGCGCTGCGCGCTGACACGCCGGGATCGTGACAGGACGGTCGACGGTGTTCCTGCGGCGGCGCGCAACGCGTCACCGGCGAGAAACCCGGTGCGGACCAAGGCGGCTTCGGCGGCCCCTACGGACGGCAGGAGCGGGACGAGCTGGGGAAGTGGCCGCACGAGATGCGGTGCGGTGCACGTCATCACGATGTTGCGTTCGACAGCACTTTCCCGAGCAATACGAACGTTTGCGGATGCGAGATAGCGCAGTCCGCCGTGTACGAGCTTCGAACTCCAACGGCTGGTGCCGAACGCGAGATCGTGGCGTTCGGCGAGTACGACGCTCAGCCCTCGGCTGGCAGCGTCGAGGGCGACACCGGCGCCGGTGACGCCGCCGCCGATGACGAGCAGGTCGACGGCAGGTTGCTCACCGAGCTGTTCGAGCTCGCGACTGCGGCGGACGGCATTGAGCGAGCTCGGCCCGGTGGGGGTCATCGCGGGTGCCTTTCCGAGGGCGCGAGATAGCAGTCGATGGCGTGGCCGAGTTCGTCGAGCAACGCTCGGTGGCCGACCACCTCACTGATCATGCGAACGGATTGCACCGTCGATTGGGCGGTGAGCAGTACGAATGCCGCGAGCGTGTGAGGATCGCCGCCGCGGATGGAGCCATCGCTCTGGCCTTGCGTGATCGCTAAGACGAGGACGTCGAGGATGGCGCGTTGGCTGGTACCGAGCCGGTCGACGATGTACGTGATGAACACTTCCGGGTCCGTGCGCAGGATCTTCTCGAAGATCGGATGGGTACCGATGTCGTGGGCGGCGGTGACGACTGCCGAGACGAGGAGGGGGCGGGTAGGCCCGACGCCGTGTGTATCGGGAAGTGCGGCACGGATCTCCCGGGTGAGCAGGTCGGCGAGTACCGAGTCCGTGTCCGGCCACCGGCGGTAGACGGTGGGTCGGCTGACGCCGGCGCGTCGAGCGATCTCGGCGAGAGTGGTGCGCCGTAGTCCGAAGTCGAGCAAGCAGGAGCGCGCGGCGTCGAGGATCTTGTTCTCGATGCTGTCGCCGGGTTGTTCCGAATCGGTCGACAGTGGGTGCCGTGACGGCGCATCACCGAATGTGTCGTTACGAACAGGCGTCATGTGTAAAACTGTAACGCATGACTGAAGGTTTCAGGCCCCATCGACCCGCTCAGTTCGCTCCGGAGATGGAGTGGAACGCATGGGGTACTGCCGAACACCGAACTGAATTGGGCGTCGAGGTGCGCACCCTGCTCGAACAAGCGCTCGGAGTACACCCCCGACGGAACTCGCTCGCCGAATCCGACGTCCGGCTCACCCCGACCCGACTTGCCTCGGAGCATCGATCCGGCCTCGTTCGTCTTCTCGGCGCCGAGCATGTCCTCGACGACGACGCCACACGCCTGCGGCATGCAGGCGGAAAAAGCACGCTGGACCTGTTGCGTCGGCAAGGAACCGATCCGCAAGCAGCACCCGACGCAGTGGTCCTGCCCGCCGACCACGAGGAAGTCCTGAGCATTCTGAAATATTGTGCAGCACAGTCGATCGCGGTTGTTCCGTTCGGCGGCGGCACCAGTGTGGTCGGGGGAGTCGATCCGGATACCGGCCGCTTGTCCGCGGTCATCGCGGTGGATCTGCGTCGATTGAACGCCCTCACCGATCTCGACCCGGTCTCCCGTGTCGCCACAATGCACGCGGGTGTCACCGGGCCCCAGGCGGAAGAACTACTCGGCACGCACGGATTCTCGCTCGGCCACTATCCGCAGAGTTTCCGCCACGCGACCATCGGTGGATTCGCAGCAACCCGGTCCTCCGGCCAGGCCTCTGCCGGCTACGGGCGGTTCGATGACATGGTCGAACACATGACGGTAGCCACGCCCCGGGGCACCATCCGCGTCGGCCACCCGCCTGCCTCCGCAGCGGGCCCCGACCTGCGGCAACTCTTTCTCGGATCCGAAGGAACATTGGGGATCATCACGGAGGTCGGCGTACGTATTCATCCCATCCCCGCGGTGATCGAGCATCGGGCCTGGAAGTTCCCGGACTTCGTGACCGGCGCCGACGCCCTTCGAACACTCGTCCAGAGTGGACTGCCGCCGACCGTGTTACGTCTCTCGGACGAAGTCGAAACAGGCCTCAACCTGGCCTTGCACAAAGACATCGGACGTGAGAGCCCGGGCGGATGCCTCGCCGTGACCACCATCGAGGGCGACGAGCGCTACGTGCGCGACCGCGCGGCAGCCGTGCAAGCAATCCTCGGTGCCGGGGGCGGCGTCGATCTCGGAGCGGAGCCGGCCCGGCAGTGGGAGCAGGGCCGATTCGGCGCACCACACCTGCGTGACGCGCTGCTCGAGGCCGGCGCCCTCGCTGAGACACTCGAAACGGCAACGACCTGGTCGAATCTGTCGCGACTACGCACCGCGGTCACCGAGGCCCTCACCGGCGCACTCCGTAAGGGCGGCACTCCGCCGCTGGTGATGTGCCACATCTCGCACACGTATCCGGCGGGCGCATCGCTGTATTTCACCATCGTGTGCGCACAGGCCGATGACCCGGTCCGGCAATGGGCCGAGGCGAAGAAAGCGGCGACCGCGGAGATCGTTGCTGCCGGAGGAACCATCACCCACCATCACGCGGTCGGCCGCGACCACCTGCCGTGGATGACAGATGAGGTAGGCGACTGTGGTGTGGAGGTGCTCCGAGCGATCAAGAACGCGCTCGACCCGCACCACATCCTCAATCCGGGAAAGCTGATCCCGTGACCACCGGCTCGGTTGTCGTGCTGAGCAACCCGACCGCCGGCGACGACGCCTTTCGCGTCCTCGCGGAGGCCAGTGCACGATTGCGCGCGCACGGACTACGCATCGCGCACATCGCTGCCGATTCGGTCGATGAGTCGATCGCCCTCACCAGACACGCAGTCGAAGACGGTATCGACGCGGTCGTCGCGGTCGGGGGCGACGGCATCGTCTGGCAAGCGTGGCAGGCCACCGCCACCACCGGCACCCCCGTCGGGATCGTGCCCGCCGGAACCGGGAACGATCTGGCCCGTGTCCTCGGCATCCCCGACGAAGCGGGCGCAGCGGCGGACGTCGCGGCGACCGGCCACCGGCGGACCATCGATCTCGGCCGGGTCTCCGCGGACGAAGGACCGGACCAGTGGTTCGGCACCGTACTCGCCGGAGGTTTCGACGCTCTCGTCACCGACCGTGCCAACCGAATGAAATGGCCGCGCGGGCGACTGCGCTACAACGCGGCCACCATTGTCGAACTGGCGAATCTGCGGTTGCTCCCGTACCGGATCACTTTCGATGACGAACCGGCCGTCGAACTCGACGCAACGTTGGTGGCCGTCGGTAACGCCTCCACCTACGGCGGTGGAATGCGAATCGCACCGGGCGCGTTGCTCGATGACGGCCTCCTCGACGTGGTGGTGGCGACCTCGGCGAACCGCACTCGCCTTCTGCGCCTCTTCCCGACCGTGTACCGGGGCACACACGTCGACCTGCCCGAGGTGATGGTGCGCCGCGCACGGCGGGTACGGCTCGAGAGCCCCGGTATCACGGTCTACGCCGACGGCGAACCGCTTCGCGCGCTGCCGGTCGAAGTCGAGGCAGTGCGCGGAGCAGGCACGGTGCTGGTGCCGCAACACTGACGTCGACCGACTCCACCGCGGATCTATCGAGCCCGTCGGCGCTTCCTGCGCTTCTTCCGTTTGTTTCTGCTCTTGGTGCTCTTGGTGCTCTTGGTGCTCTTGGGAGACGGCGAGGGGGAGGTCTCTCCGGCAGGTTCGTCCTCCGCTGCCGGAGGGGCGACCATCTGCTCCTGAACCGACCGCTCCATCTCTCGTCGCAGACTGGCCATCAACTCAGGGGAACGCAGTAGGAATGAGGCCTCCTGAAGGGCGAGGTATCGCGCCTTGGAGATCAACACCGCCGTGTCCCGTTTGCCGTCGATTTCGACCGCGACCGTGTCCTTGTTGACCTTCCGAACCAGATCCCTCAGTTGCGCGCGGGCGGACTTCACCGTGATTGAGGGCACCCGCGTGAACTCCTTTCGTCTGCTCGACCGACCCGCGCATCATCCCATCGTCGGGTCGATTTCGGGCGGGAACGCGGACCCGCGTGTCAGCCCGGCGGTTCGCACTTCACAGGTCATTGCGTGCGGGTTCACTTTCGTCGGAGCTGTGCGACAACCAGATGCAGTGCGGCCGTGGTGGTGAGGTCCCGGACTCGTTCGCGGTCCCCGGGAAAGTGACGGGTGACGGTATACGTCGGTCGTCCCTCGACCGCGACACCGAAGCAGACGGTCCCCACCGGTTTGGATTCGGTGCCACCGCCGGGGCCTGCGATTCCGGTGGTGGAGACGGCGACGTCGGCCTCGAGTCGGTGTCGGGCGCCCTCGGCCATCGCCGCGGCGACCGGTTCGCTCACCGCACCGTGCGCGGCGATCAACTCGGCCGGTACATCGAGCAGGTCGGACTTCGCGGCGTTGGAGTACGAGACGACGCCGCCGGTGACATAGGCCGACGACCCGGGGCGGTCGGTCAGGCGCGCGGCGACGAGCCCGCCGGTACACGATTCCGCGGTCGCGATCGACCGGCGGTCCAGGGCCTCGACCAGCTGATCGTCGATGGTCGAACCGTCGGTCGAGAAGATCTGATGCCCATGGTGTTCGGTGAGAACGTGGAGGAGACGGCGGTAGATGTCTACGTCGCGGGAGTTGAATCGGGTCACCATGTCGAGTTCACCGTGTCGGAGGCAGGTAGTGATCTCGAGTCGATCGAGGCCGGCGTTCTCTGCTTCGGCCCGGCGCAGTGTCTCGGCGAGCTGCGCCTCGTGCAATCCGTAAGCGCGCACGGTTTCCTGCTGCAGATCGTCGGCTCGGGTCAGCACGTCGGCGACCGCGGGCGAGGCGATCGCGCTGCGCCACATCTTCTGTAGCTCTCCGGGTGGTCCGGGAAGGATGACGATGGTCGGGACCGGCCGGTCACCGGTTACCGCGGGGATGACCACGCCCGGCGCTGTACCGGTTGGTGGTAGCGCGGTGGACCCGGTGGGGATCTGCGCCTGCTTACGGATCCCGGTACGTGTCGGCCCTGCGTCGAGGTCCTCAGTGTGCGGGCGGTAGCGGCGGATGATGCCCGCGATGTGTTCTTCGAGTTCCGGGTCGAGGAGTAGTTCGCGATGGCAGAACTCGGCGATGGTAGCGACAGTGAGGTCGTCGGCGGTGGGGCCGAGCCCACCGCTGGTGACGATGAGGTCGACTCTCTGATCGGTGAGAAAGCGTAGTTGTGCGATCAGGTCGGCGGGCCGGTCGCCGCAGATCGTGATGTGGGCGACGTCGACTCCGAGGGTCAGGAGCTGTCGGGACAGCCATGGTCCGTTCTGGTCGGTGATCCTGCCGGTGAGTACTTCGGTTCCGGTCACGATGATTCCTGCACGCACGCTCACGCCGTCGAGCCTAGACATTTCGCACGAGCCGCGAGCCAGGGGTTCGTCTGCCGAGAGGACCGGGGGGCATGAAGTGAGCTGCGCACATCAAGTTAGGGTTCGCTTACTTCTATCGAGAGGATGTTGGATGTTCGGACGACGAACCAGGGCCCGTGTCGCAGTCGCTGTGGGTGCACTTGTGCTCGCCGCTACCGTGACGGCGTGCAGCAGCGACGGCGGTGGTGACGAGACCGCAGGGGCGGGCGGTGAGGGAGCGTTCCCGATATCGATCGAGCATGTCCACGGCAGCACGACGATCACCGAGAAGCCCGAACGCATCGTCACCCTCGGGGTGACCGACGCCGATGTTGTGCTCGCCCTCGGTGTGGTTCCCGTTGGGAACACCGGTTACAAGTTCTACGAGACCGGACTCGGTCCGTGGACCGACGAGTACGTCGGCGATGCCGCGCTCACCCGCATCGACTCCGATTCGGAACCGAATCTCGAGCAGATCGCAGGTTTGGCCCCCGACCTCATCATCGGTGTGTCCGCGGGGTACGACGAGGCCGTGTACGAGAAGCTGAGCGCTATCGCGCCGACGATCTCGAGGCCGGAAGGATTCGCGGCCTACACCGTCGACCGTGAGATTGCGACCGACACGATTGCCGCGGCCATGGGCGAAAGTGATCGCGGCGCCGAACTGAACCGGCAGACCGCAGACCGGCTGGCTGCCGCCGCTGCGTCCCATCCTGAATTCGACGGTAAGACCGGTGTAGCAGTGCTGCCTTACGACAACAGGTATGGCGCGTATCTCGCCGGCGATGCCCGCGGAGCATTCCTCACTGTGCTCGGATTCGACATCCCCATGGAGGTCGCAAGTCAAGACACCGGGGACAGTTTCTTCGTCGACGTGTCGCAGGAGAACGTGAGCATGCTCGACGGTGACCTGATCCTTGTGCTCGGCAATGATGAGACGGTCGACATCACCGCCGGCAACCCGTTGTTCGGCAGTCTCGATGCTGCGCGGAACGACGCGATCATTGCCACCACGCTCGATCAGCGCGGCGCGATCACCTACAACTCGGTGCTGTCGGTTCCGTACGCAATCGACAGCCTCGTTCCGCGGTTGGCCGACGCGATCGGCTGACGTAACAGAGCCCCGTCTCGATCGCTGTCCACCTGGGACAGGATCGGGACGGAGGGGCGGTCGATCGGTCGACCAGCCTGAACTCCTCCCTTTCACATGCTCCGTCGGAAGGGCGTAGCTCGGCCGCGGATTTCTCCGCAATCCCTTCCAGTGACTGTCGCGCCTTATAGCGGAAGGTGTTGCCGGGTCCGGAAACGTCGAACAGGGAGTTGTTCTTCACTTCCGGATCGAAGGAGTGAACTCGCTCAGCTCTCGGCCCACCGAGGAGGGAGGTGCATTCTCGGCGATATGGCCGCGTAGGACTTCGGCGAACGCCGCTGTGTCACCTGTGCGGAGATGCTCGGTGAGGGTTTGGTGTTCGGCGATGATCTCAGCGCAACGGGCAAGCAGGTGGTCTCCGGTGGCGAAGAGCATGAAACGATGCCGGTCGGAGAGTTGTTCGTAGAGTTCGATCAGCACGGTGTTGCCGCCGGCTTCGACGAACCCCTTGTGGAATCCGAGCGTGAGGTCGATGAAGCGCCGAACATCGCCGTTCGCAAACGCTTCACGTTGTTCCTCGATGGACTGTTCGAGACGTTCGGCGAGGCGTTGACGAAGCTCGTCCGGGGCCCTGTCCACCGCCGTCGTCTCGAGTACGAAGCGGGCATCGGCGAGTTCCGCGACGGTGCGCTCGCTCACCCCTTGGACGAGGGCGCCTCGCTTGGGATAGATGGTGATCCATCCTTCGTCCTGAAGACGAGCCAGTGCCACCCGCACGGGTGTGCGGCTGACTCCGAGTGCTGCCGCGAGCGACGCTTCGCCGAGCATCGTCCCGGGGGAGTGCGTGCCGTCGAGAATGTGGTCGCGGATCACCTGGTAGGCGCGTTCGGCGGCGCTGATGCCGTCGTGTTGGTCGGCGGTCACTGGGGTCTCCTCGCTCTCGACTCGAGTACGATATGGATACCACTGGTACGTTCCGGCGCCGTTGTTGCTCCAGGATTCCCTTTCACGGTGTTGTCACTCGATCGAGACCGAGTTCTGCGTCAGCAGCCGGTACCGTCCTTCCGGGCCATTTCATCAACGGCACCGCCTTCACGGAGAAGACCAGTGTGATGAGCAGAACCCCGGTGGCCATCAGATTGATCCAGAGGAAGCCGCCCATCGCCAACACCGTGCCTGCCATTGCTGCCATCAGCGCCCCACCCAGGTTCATCGCCGAGTCCGATGCGCCTTGCAGTGTGACCTTCGCGTGCTGCGGCACCGAAGCCGTCAGCAGCGCCGAGCCGCCGATGAGGAACATCGACCAGCCCACACCGAGGAGAAGCAGGGCGATGGTCAGCAGTGTCATCGAGGAGGCGGAGGCCGATGCGTCGATGACGCCGAGGGCGATTGTCGCGATGAAGACGACGACACCTGAGGCAATCACAGTGCCCGGCCCCCAGCGATCGGACATCCAGCCGAAGACCGGCGAGAGCGCGTACATCCCGGCGATATGGATGCTCACTACGAGACCGATGGCACCGAGATCGAACTCTTGATGGTGCATGTGCACCGGAGTCATCACCATGACGTTCGTCATCATCATCTGACCGGTGACGATGGTGACGATCGCGAACAGTGGAACCGGGCGTACTGCCACGAAACGCAGTGCAGCTCCGAGACGCAGCGGCGCCGGAGTGTCCTGGGCCGTTACATCAGGTGCAGCACTGCCGTCGGCCGTGCCCTCGGCTGTCGCACCTTGCTTCCCGCCCGCAAGGGTCGACGTCGCCACAGCGGCCAGCGCGAAGGCACCCATCGAAATCAGGTAGGGCCCGGCAAGCGGGTGCATCCCGAATGCTTCGCCGAGGTGTGCGCCCGGACCGGTGAAGTTGGGGCCAAGAACGGACCCGATCGTCGTCGCCCATACCACCAGCGACATGGCGCGCCCCGTCGCGGCCGGGCCTGCAGCGTCGACCGCAGCGTAGCGCGCCTGTAGACCTGCGGCCGTGGATGATCCGCACATCATCATCCCCAGCATGAACAGCGGGAGGAATTGCACGGCAACGGCCACCAGCACTACGAGTGCCCCCAGTGTGCCCACTGCGAATCCCAAGGTGAGCGCCCTGCGACGTCCGGTCCGTGCCGCCAACGCCGCCAATGGGTAGGCGACGAGCCCAGCGCCGAAGATCACGCTCATCTGGGCGAAGCCCGCCATCGCGGTGCGTCCCGTGATCTGTTCGGCCAGTAGGCCACCGACGGCGTATCCGGAGGCGATGCCGGCCCCGGAGAACAACTGTGCGGTGATCAGTTTGGCCTGCGTGTACCTCTGCGACGGCATCGACGCTGCCTTTCGTTTCGTCCTTCCGGCGTTTCGGAGAGGATCGATTGCGTTCGTTCGTGCACAAGGATACATCTTGGATACAAGGTGCGCGCGTCGGTCAGCGTCACGACCTTGCTATGCCCACATCGGCATAACGGCAATTCTCAGCGGTGCCCCCGCACAACCGTGGTCTGTTCTCATGATGCCCGCCGTTGGCCTTTCGCACCGTTGCGTCCCGGCTGGGTGTACTCCCGGGAACGCATCCCCCGGGGTATCGAGCGGTACCGCTTCGGCAATGTGGCTGTAGTTTGACGGAAGGAATCGTTCGCCGCCACGATGAATCCGAGGATTCTGACAAGGTGGTGAGGATCACTGGCTGACCCGAACCAGGAACTTGTAGGTCCGTGCGTAGCACGCGTGCCACGTCCAACGGGAACCTACAGTTCAGGTGTCGAGATGCAGCGAAGACTGACAAACCTGACCGCATAGATTGACAACGATCATTCAGGTCGCCATCGCTCGTACCTGTACTGATTCACAAGGAAGCCGCTGACGTCACCTATTTTCTGTCAAAGTATCCTGTCGATCTGCCTCGCGGTTCCGGATGCACTACATCAAGATCACTGCTTCGATGCTGCGCCGGGATGTTTCGGAACGGACTCGCACGAGTGTCAGGTCAGCGTGTCACGATCACCGCCATGAACGCACAGACGAGCCCCGTCTCCGAGTCGACGGTAGTGCTGGCGATGGACTACGGCCAGTTCTGTCTCGACGGCGGACTCGGCGACAGCGAGATGGAGCTGCTCGAGCGGGGCCCAAGCGGCGCAACCCAGCGCCGGCGACGGCACCATGGTTGTGGTGTTGTGCCCGCACCAGAACAACTTCGAGATGAGCGTGGAGGTGCAGGTCTTCGACCGCCGTCCCGCAGCCGACCGTTCGAACTGGCAGCAGGTCAGCGAAGGGCATCTCGAAGTCGACGCGCCTGGAATGCTGAGCGTGTCGTCCCCGGCCTCTGAACCGGTGACGGTCGCGGTGCCGCCGGGACAGTACATGGTCGAGGTGTCCGGCCGCGGGTTCGTCAACTACGACTGGTCCGGTTCGACCACGCCGGGGGATGTGTGGCGTCGGCGGCTGTGGCCCGACGACGGCAGCGTCATCGGACCTGCGCAACTGTGGGACATGCCCGGCTACGGCATCCCCGAGAACATCCCGCCTGCGACGGACGGGCCCGGCGGTTCGATGACGGACGAGTCGTGAACCCGCAGCTGAGGCAGGCGATGATGACAGTGCTGGTGTTCATCGGGTTCGGTGTGGTGTGTGGGATCGCCGCCGCTGCCGTGTTGTGGTGGTTCGCGTCCCGGCCGTTCGATTTCTACACAGCCGGCTATCAACCGCTCGACTTCGCGTCTGTCCGCCTCGCTTCGCCGTCGCCGACCGGGTATATGGCGGTGTTGGTTCTCGGTGGTGGCGTACTGGGAGCGTTGGTCGGTGCGCTCGTGCACCGCGTGGGGTGGGGGCTGGCGCGGTACGCGATACGGCCAGCTACCCGTAACGTCCTTTAGCAGATCGGAAGGTGCGACACATCCCCTGAAGATCAACCCGCAGGACGGGTGACAGCAGCATCAGTGGGACGACAGCTCTTCGAGTGCCCTGCCCGGAACCGCACAATGCGGCGCATCTCGGCGACTTCGCCTGAGCTGCTGAGTGTTGATCGGAAGTCGGTCGTTCGTGCTTGCATCGCGGTGAAACTCGCCGAACTTACTGGGATCGGATACCGCGTTGTTCTCGGCCGCCGATCAGACACAGACAGCAAGAAGCGCCGCGGTCAGAACGAGTGCGTCGGTTCCCCGAGTCTTCTGTCGAATCAATTCGACAGGGACTTGCCCGAAACCCGTTTCGAGGATCAGCCCGTCGTACGTCAGGGAGGCTCGTGTCCGGATCCGGTACATCGCGGTCACCGCTCCTACCGTGGTGAGTGCCATCATTGTCGGGTTCGTCGCCACCAGCGGCGCGCTCAACACCATGGTGACCACTGCTGCCATGACGGGGATCGCCGTCAACGGCAACCTCAACAGACGATCATCGGCCCCGAGCATCACCGCGAGCGCGGTATCGGCGCACAACGCCCGCAGACCGACACTGAAAATCATGCACACACCGAACACGATCGCCAGATACATCCCTGCCGCAGCGATCGGTGAGAGGACTGCCGACAGTGCCCACCCTGTACAGACGGCACCGGTAGCGAGAGCCAGTGAGTGCGGACGGCGCGCATGACGCATCGCATCGATACGGATCAAAGCGCGGGTGCGGGAGGTGGGCACGCGGCGGGAGGCGCGACGGGCCACACGACGCCATGCCCGTTGTTCCAGGGCGCCGGTCACGATCGACAGGTCCAGCATCGTCAGCGATACCGACGCCGCAACCGTGGTCTCGGAACCGATCACCATGCGGGCCAACGTGATCCGGCCGCACCGCCAGACGGAGATCACCGACAGTGCTACTGCCACTATCGAGACGACGAGGACGGGAATCCACGAGGTGATCAGCACAACTGTGCCACCCGCGGCCGCGACGATCGCTGCTACGCCTGCGCCCGACACACAGACGGCGGTAACAACACGGAGGGCCCAGGCGGGAAGAACCCCGCACTGAACGAGCACTCCGAGCGCAACACCGCTGATGCCGAGACCTGCTCCGAGCATCGTGAAAGGCAACCAGTGCTCGAGTTCACCGACGAATGCGGCCAACCGGCCCCCGGTCAGGCCGGCGGCACCACCGATACCGAGGGCTGCACCGATCCGCGGCCGTAGCATCGCGCGGCGGTCGACGAGGGTGGGCAACAACCACCATGCGGTCTCGCTGCGCACGCTCACCGGACCCAGCGCTGACGCTCCCGTGACCACGACCGCCATGAGAACCCCGGTCAGGACCCATCCCCATGTCGAGTTCCATTGCTCGGTCGTGTCCCTCAGAAATGAGGTGGTGAGCACTGTGGACGGCCGTGTCGTGAGCCACCAGAGGACCCCGAGGCACACGTACACCCCGAGCGCGGTCAGCGCGAAGGTTCCCTCTTTGAGCATCGGCGGTGTATGGGTGCGTTCGAAACTGCGTCGGAGGGCGCGCAGCGCCGCTGCCGAAGGTATCGGTCGGATGGTGTCGGTCAGCGCCATGTGTCACCGTCGACGATTTCGTCGGCTACTGCTGTGACCAGGGCGTGGTCGTGGGAGACCAGCAGCACCGCAGTACCTGTGTGTTTCTCTGCGTTGATGGCCTTCGCCAGCCACGCACGCCCACTGGCGTCGAGGTGTTGCTCGGGTTCGTCGAGCACCAGTACCCCTCGCGGTCGCACCAGCGCCGATCCCAATGCCAGGCGATGACGCTGGCCGCTGGACATCGTCACGGGAAGCTGATCGGAGATCTCGACGAGACCCACGTCGTCGAGGATGCGAGTGGCCGAATCGTAGGGGTCGGCGACGCCGTGGGCGACACCGACGAGTTGCAGATGCTCGTGGGCGGTCAGGTGCGCGAACATGGCGGGTTCACCGACCACTGCGGCAACAGCGGCACGGAAAGTCGCGGAGGACTCGTCGACCGGGGTTCCTTGGATGGTGATGCTGCCGTGATCGAGCTGATCGGCGCCGATCACACAGCGCAGCAAGGTGGATTTGCCGGCGCCGTTGGCACCGACGATCGCGCAACATCGGCCTGCAGCGACATCGAAGTTCACGTCGGAGAAGACGCACAGGTCACCGAAACGGCGACCGGCCTTGCGTACCGAAATGGCGGGGTGAGGGCGGAGCGAGTGGGTGGACATGGGGATCTCCTGGTATTCCTCGTGCGGGGACGCAGAATCGAGGACGCGGAGACCGATCGTTCAGGCGAGCACAGTCGATACGGCCTCCGCCCAGAGGCCGGGAGATCGAGGTCGTGGACGGCCGGAAGTATCCGGGTGGGAATGCCGGCGCAATTCGCCGCGGCGGCGGTGTTCTTCCTCGGTCGGCCCGCGCGTAGTGCGGCCGAACCCGAACAGCGTGTCGTCTGCGTGGGCCGTCCTCAGCACGGCCGCCACCGCGACGACGGTGACCACGATCCCTGCCAGCAATCCAGGTGTGGTGCCTGCAGAGCTGGGATCGACGGAGAAGAAGATGGCAACGGCCCACGAGAGCATGAACACAATCAGCGCCACGGTGCTTCGGGGGCCGAAGAACATACCGACCAGCATATACAAACGGACACGGGCAGGCCGAGCGTTCACGTCGGGTAGGCAGTACCCAGGGTGCGTCGAATGTGCGGCACCGGCACTACGGTGTTCAGCCCTGAGGAGATCTTCACCGACGAAACCGCGATCGATGCGCCGCGGGGACCCGGTGTTGCGCGAGGGCGGCGGCTGTCGGAGCAGTCACCGGTCTGGCGTGCATACTGAGGCAATGACACTCTCGTCTGCACCTGAAGCGCCGTTCGGACGCGTACTGACCGCGATGGCCACCGCCTTCACCGCGGACGGCGACATCGACGAGGAGGCGACTGCTCGGATCGCACGGCATCTGGTCGACCACGGACACGACGGGATCGTCGTCTCGGGGACCACTGGTGAGGCGGCCACGACCACCACCGCCGAGGACGGTCGGATACTGCGCGTGGTCAAGGATGCGGTGGGCGACCGCGCAACGATCGTTGCCGGGGTGGGCACCAACGACACCCGGCACACGCTGGAATTGGCGCGCCAAGCCGTCGAGCACGGCGCCGACGGGCTGTTGCTGGTCACGCCGTACTACAACAAGCCGAGTCAAGGTGGCGTACTGCATCACTTTCACACTGTCGTGGAGACGGTCGATGCGCCCGTCATGATCTATGACATCCCGGGTCGGGCGGGCACCAAGCTGGCGCCCTCGACATTCGAGACGATGGCACAGTGGCCGTCCGTGGTCGCAGTGAAGGATGCCGCTGGAGACCCCACACAGGCAATTATGTTGCGCGAGTTGGGCTATGCGGTCTACTCGGGGGACGACAGTCTGACGCTGGGATTTCTCGCGTACGGGGCGTGCGGGGTTGTTTCTGTTCTCGGCCATGTGGCAGGCGATGAGATCAGCGCGATGATCACAGCGTTCTTCTCGGGCGATGTCGAGGCGGCGCGGCAGATCAATGCCCGTCTGCAACCGGCGTTGCAGGCGGTGATGGGCGTTCCCAATTACGGCGCGACGACGGTCAAGGGCGCGCTGCAGTTGCTCGGCGTTCTGCAGAACAGGGCCGTGAGATCCCCGCTTCTGGCTCTCGACGACATCGAGTACGACGCACTTCGAACGGGGCTGTCGGCCTCAGGGTTGCTGCGGTGATCTGATGATGGCCGGGGCAAGATGCCAGAGCACCGATGTCGTGACGACCTCATGATCGGAAGTCTCATGGGCGCACGATCATGGTCCCCAGACCGAGTGTGTCGGACAGAAACGCGGCAACGTCGTCGACCTCCGCAGCAGTGCACTCGAACAACACCTTGATTTCCACGTCGCGCTTGGCGGCGTCAACGGTGAGTGCCGCCGCGCATATGCCACCACCGGTGTTGCTGCCGCGGAACACGTCCACTCCCTCGCCGTCGGCTGCGCAGGTGCCTTCCAAGAATCCGTAGTCCACCGGATAGATCGCTCTCGGAAACCGCGGGTGTGCTGAACCTCTGGCGCGATCGATGCGCAGGGGAGCAGAGACGGCCAACTGAGCGAGTGCATCGAAGAACGACGGTTGCATGATCCAAGTCTGCCCGTGCTCCGCGGCCACAAGGCACGGGACAACCCGTCGAGACTCGCTCACCATCACCCCACAACACCGCCCTGAGGCGCGGGCAGTTGCCGCCACCTACGATTCTTCGGTGACCGATTACGACGACCTCGACATGTTCGGCGGCCTCGACGCCTCAGCGCTACCGCTCCGGCAGCAGCAGATTCTGGAAACGATCCGGGACTGGGTGGCGACCCACGGATGCGCCCCCAGCACCCGCCAGATCGCGGACGCGGTACGACTACGGTCGACATCGTCGGTGTCCAAGCACCTCAAGAGTCTCGAGGACAAGGGTTTTCTCCGCCGCGGCGCCTCCGTGACCCGGCAAATGGATGTGCGCCCGTTCCTCGCAGGCACCGACCGTGGGCGGTCGAACGACAACAATGTGGCGGTACCGGTGGTGGGCGACATCGCGGCCGGTGCACCGATCCTCGCCGAGGAATACCACGATGAGACGCTGACGCTTCCTCGCGAGCTGGTGGGCTCCGGCACCGTGTTCGCGCTGCGGGTGCGCGGTGAGTCGATGACCGATGCCGCGATCTGCGATGGCGACGTCGTCGTGGTGCGTCGCCAGGACGAAGTGCACTCCGGCGAGATCGTCGCCGCGATGATCGACGGCGAAGCCACCGTCAAGGTGTTCCGGCGCCGCAACGGTCACGTGGTCCTCGAACCACGCAATCCCGCCTACACCGAGATCGACGGCGACGACGCGGTCGTTCTGGGCAAGGTCGTGTCGGTGATGCGCCGCATCTGACGACAGGCAGAAAGTCCACGAGGCAGTTCGTCTCCGACAGCTATCGCCGCGGCTGTAGAGCCTTCACGCTGAAGTCCACTTGCCCACCCACCGAGGCGTTGGAAGGTCGTGGTGCCCATGCTGTCTCCTGTACTACGTGTCGCATGGATCCTGTCACTCGGCGTTCTGGTGACTGGGTGCGCAGCAGACGGTGGTGGCGATGATCCCGCAGCAGTAACCGCTGATGCAGCCGGAACGTCCTGTCAGCGGGTCGAATCGTTCGCTGGGACGCTCCGAGTCGGAAATCCGACGCCGATGCCTCCGACCGATGCCCCAGCCGATCGAACTCTGGCGCCCGGCGAGGTTCCCGCGGGGATGGTCTATCCCGTGCTCGACGTCGTTACCATCGGCCCAGGTACTGACGCGGGGGCGGACAAGGTCACCTTGTCATTCGGCGGTGACGGTTCGATCGGTTGGTCCGCAGGATACGTGGACATTGCTTTTCGTGACGGCACCGATGTTCCCGCCCCGGTTTCCGGGAAGTGCCTAGTGCAGATAGACCTCAGTGGGGTGGACACGGGTGATACCTGGAACGGTGGGTCGCCGGTCCATCTGTTCCCCTCCGGTGCGTCGGCGATCGTCGAAGTGTTCAGCTATCCCAGTGACAATCACCTGGCCCAGACGTTCATCGGTACCCGCACGGGCACACCGGTGATCACCGTCGACGCTGCGGATCCCACCGATACGCTCACCGTCACGGTCGAGGCATCACTGCGGTAATTCAAGGGTGGTGGCGACGATGCCTGGGAATGACGGCGCGCGCACGGACGACGGACAGCTCGTGGCGACACGAATCGGTTCCGTCGAAGACATCGTCCACGACGTAGAACATCAGTTCAGGGACTGCACAGGCACGCTGTCCCTTGGGAAGAGATGTTCCACTACCCTGTGGCCGTCGAGCGGTGGGGTCAGGTCCCTGGTTTCCTCGGGTGAACACTTCCGCCGATCCTGAGAGGAAGCCCGATGCGCATCGACCGTCTCGTCCTTCCCGTCTCCCGCATGGTGCTCCAGCACCGCGAGGACGGCAGGATTCTCGTCGCCGCGGAGGACGCACTGGAGATCCTCTACGAGGCCGAACAGCAAGGCGTGTCGATCTGGAGGGAACCGGACTACACCGCGGTGACCGCCTTCGGCGAAGTCTTTCCCGGCGATGCCCCCCATCCGACCTGGTGGGCAGTCGTCGGTACTGCGGCACCCGAAACCACCGTCCATGTCACTGTCGACGACGAACAGGTACCGGACCCACCGATCCACCGGCTGGCCGAGCTGTGGGCCTGTGAGTGGATCGCGCACCCCGCCGTCATCCGGGTTCACCGCAGCGATGATCATCCGGTCTCCCCGATCCGGATCGGGCGCCCGGATTTTCTTCCGCCGGCACGGTACCCAGAGTGGGAGATCGGCACATGAGGGGAATTATTGGGATAGTCAGGTTCGGTCTTGCTCGACTCGGATCGCGCAGTACCGGTAACCGTCCTGATCGGTGACCTGCTGCCATTCGAAGGCGACCACGGCACCAACTTCGACGGTTCGGAATCCGTCGTCGACGATGTGACTGAAGTGCGCCCAGCACCCGCCAGGAGTCTGCGGAGAATCGATCACTCCCCACCCGTCCTCGTCGTTCCACGTTCGGACGACGCCGGTCGTGTGCCCACCTGTGGTGAGGGCAGGCGGAGCCTGCTCAGAAGACCCGACCGACACTCCCTCGGCGCTCCCGTCAGCGTTCATCCGCCACAACCCGGCCCGGAACGGCCGCCCACTTCGGACAACAGGATGAGACCCCACAGGCCACGCTCTGGTGCATTCAAAGACGTAACCCGATTCCGGTCTACCGAGACGATGCCATTCGAACTCGACCTGATCACCTGGGTGCAGGGCAGGAAACCCGTCGACCGCCACCGCAGCGAACCGCACAAGGCAACCCCCGGGGACATCGTTTCCGTCGATCACACCCTGCATGCGTTCGAGGTTCCAGCTGCGCACTATTCCTCGGCTCGTCACGGGCCTAGTATTTCCCATAGTCGTCGCCGGCCACTGCACTCCGACCCTCCACGGCGTCAGGCACCAGACCGGGAGCCTCCCTACTATTGCCGACAGCCTGACCGGATCTGGCTGGCCGGCGTGCTCGGGCTGGCGGTAGGGGCGCATTCCGACCTGCACTTTCGGCCTGGCCAGTTGGCGGCCGAGGTCGCGCAGGTGTTCGCATGGACTGAGCGAGTATGTGTTGGGAGAGAATGTGAAGCGGGAAGCCGAATATCTGGTGGCCGGTGTACTGGTCGTTACCGCGATCGCAGGAGGCGCGGTGGTAGCGAATCGTGTCGCTACCGGCACCAACGACTCGGCCAGTCAGGAAGGAACTACCACCATGACCAGCCCGAAAGGACCTGCTCCGAGCGACGAGCCTTTGCCTGAAGAAGACTATGATCCGTCGGTTGAAGACCCGTTCCTCGAAGATGGCGAACCCGAAACATACGAAGAGTTCGCCCGGGATGCTGCGGCCGGACAGAATCCGAACGACATGCCGCCAGTGGCGGGTGGCGGATCGATCACGGTTACTGAACGCGAAAGCGGGCCTCCTCGATAGTTTGCGCCACGCGGCATCCGCTTTCGGAGGGTACCGCGTGTGCATGAGGTGGTGAGCGTTCGAAGCTCATCGCTTCCTGCGAAATCCGACCCGGTAACTTCGTCGGGACGGATGCGGACGGCAATCCACGTGTCCTGTGGAGTGAGACCAGGCCGCCCGGGTCGAGGTGCTCGGCGGGACGTTTTCCCAGGAATGGGGCGATCAAGATTGTCCTCGGGTCGGACACACAGCCGGCCTTGCGCAACCACCGGCCTCTCGCACGGTGCGTTACTGTGGGCCCATGCCGACACTTCGTCGAAAGAATGACTCCGCCTACTGAGTCCGACGGCGCCCTCGACCGCGCCGCCATGACCGAACAGCTCACCACCCGGTTCGCCGACCGCATCGCGGACCATCGCGAGACGCTCCGCCGCCTCGTGGCCACCGGAGAAACTCCACATCATCAATCGGCTCTGGTCGACAGCCGCCCCGTCGAGGGGCCGTCGTTGACCACGCCGCACCTGCGGATCCACGTCCGCCACAGCTGTCAGGATGCCGACGAGTTGGGATCTTTCCCTCCTGGTGCGGCGCCGGTGTGCGTGCGCATCCACGTGGAGGGCTATTCCGATCGGTACCCCGACCGCCGATCAGCCAAATCCGACCTGGTGCACACCATGCCCGCCACCGAATGCGAAGCCTGGGCACGTGCCCTGCTCGGCCGGCAGTGGTCGGATTATGCGTACGAAGTGATCCGCCGTACCGATGTGGACCCGCGGATGCACACCGACATGGCGTACACCCAGCCCCTCTTCGTGGTGTTCCTCGCATCGGACGGTAGCGCGCTGCTGGCCCCGGACAACATCGTCTGGAACCGGGTGTGGCCGAAAGTCACCGACGCCCGCAAACTCGATCCGGATCCGGCGTCGACCGCACTGCTGGCACACATCGCCCGGGTCGGCCCGTACGCGCCGACCGACGGGATCCGCCATCCCGACACCGAACCCGACGGCGGTTGGCGACTCGACGTCACCGGCCTACCCCTCGGCGAACTCACCGACACCGCGGCCGCGACCGTACGCGCATTGCGCGACGGGATCCGGGTCCGAGGCACGATCACCAAGCAGTTCCGCCCGGTCCGGCTTCATGTCGAACGTGACCGTGCGGTGGTCCACTTCCGGTGGGCCCGCAACCTGAACACCTTCGCCCTGGACATGCGACCACCGCAGACCGGCAACGACCTCGCAGGTCCGCCCTGGCACACTCCCGTCGCTCTCGCCGCCGCTGTGATGGCGCGATGGCAAGAGGAATTGCGCACGGGTCTGCTGATTCACGGCACACGGCACACGGCGCCGCGAAGGTGACACCCTCTACATCTCGGGTCCGGACACCCGCACGACCCGTCAGGAGTACTGGGTCAGCACGGTTCCGCTGCACGAACACTCCGGGGCGTGGCTCGCTGACGTCGGGCTCCGCATCGACCGCCCGCGCGAATGGAAGAAATCGGGTGTACTCGCAGCCTGGGTGCAGGCTTCCGTGAACAACGGCATCGGTAATCCGTATCTCGGGCACGCCGCAGCGCACTGGTCCGGCGAGACCTCCGCGCACCTGGACGTCCTCGAAACGGTGCCCGGAACCCCGGATATCGTCACCGCCCAACTCGCACACCGCATCACGCACATGCTTGCGGACCTCGGTGCAGAGACGATCAGGGCTTGCTTCGAGAACGAGCATCTCGCCGGTCTCGGTTATGTGACCCGTCCCGAGGAGTCCGGGATGGTCCTCGATGTCACCGTCATGCCGTGAACATTCGGTAGCGATGCGTTACACCGCGGCGGAAACCGGAACCAGGCTCCGTCCTACACGTGACGGCGAGACGCCCGGGGCGAGCGGCAGACCAGCCCATCCCAGTTGTGGGAATGCGGCCACTTATCACTGAAGGTCACACACATAGACCTGCCTCGAATCCCGCGCCGATCAGACGAATTCCAACGACCCCTCCACCGGCTGCCTCACCCGCCGCGTCCCCGGCGACCCCAACGCCGACGCCAGATCCGACCCGTCGTGCTCGGCCAGCAACTCACCACCGGACCACACCAGCAGCGTCGCCGCGACCGTGTGCTCGGCCACCGAATGCGACAGATCGTAGTGCGCGCATCCCGGCACCCCCGCGTAGGTGATCCACAGATCGAAACCGGTCATGAACAAATCCAGATCGAACTGCACACACAGGCCCAACAATTCGCTGCGACCGGTGTCATCGACACCGGCGAACGCCTCGTCCAACGCCAACAACCTGGGGGCGTGCGGATCGGCCGAATCGAGCATCACGTGCGCCGCCGCGAACAACGGCAGATGCAGCGACACCGACTGCTCACCACCGGACAACGCCGAATGACGCGCCGGCGTCAACCGGTCCTCGCTCCCATCGGCACCGATGAGGCTGAACGAGAACACCCGCCACCGCCGATAATCCAGCGTCGACGCGAGGATCTCCGGGTACGACCGCTCCGGATGCGCCGCGCGTTCGGCGCGGATCCGCGACGCGAAATGCGCCCGGATCCCCGCCAGGTCCTCCGGCGACAACACCGACGCATCCCGGTCCAGCAACTTGCACACCGCCCGCGCCTGTTCATCGAGATGGTCGGCAAGCACCCAATGCACCCCGATCGTGGTGCCCGACGACATGTGTCGCTGCCGCATCTCGCTGCCCATCCGCCCGATCAGATCGCGGGCGTCGACGGTGCGTTCGTGGATCTGCTGCGACAACCCGGTCAACAGCGCGTCTTCGAGGATGCGCCGCTCCGAATCGGTGAGCAACGCCTCCTGCTCCTGTCTGGCCTGCGCAATGCGCGCCGCGAACCGACCGACCGAGCTGTAGCCCTGCTCGTCTTGCACCTGCACCACGGTCACCCCGTCGGGGGCGTCCCAGGTCAGCCGATAGTCGCGTCCCCGCGCGAGCTCGGCATCGAAATCCTGCAACGCGGACGTCAATGCCGATCCGGTCGACTTGCGCGCTGATTCCCCGGTCGACACCGACTCCGTCGCCGTCTCCAACGAGCGGAACAATGCCATCACCTCGACGGGCATCGTCTCGACGGCAGCACCGTCCACTGCCGAGGAATGCCGGATCCGGTAGACCAGGTGATCGACATCGAGCCACGCCGCTTCACTCGCCGGCCACGCCCGCTCGCTGTGCACGTCGAGCAACGCCAACAGGTCGCGGTGCGCGAACGGCGCCAACTTGCGGGCATCGCTTTGACATTCCACCAGCGCCGACCGCAACGTCTGCTCCGCAGCCGTATGTGCCGCCTCGGCCTTGCCGATCTGCTCGAGTGCCGACTGGAAAGCGTTCCGGGCTGCCCGCTCGGCTGCCTTCGCCGACTCGATGCGCCCACGGGCATCCGCGAGTTCCGCATCGATGCGCTCGGCGCTCGCCCCGATCGACTCCCGCAACGTCTCCAGCCGCTGCTGCTGATGTGCCAGCGATTCGGCGGCCTCGACGGAACGTTCGGCGGCGTCGTCCGCCGCGACCCGGGCCTCGTCGTGCCGCGACTGCGCCTCCCGCACACGTTCGGCGGCATTCGCCTGCTCCCGCAACGCACGCAGCAGCGCCTGACCTTGTGTCCGGAAATGCCGGATCGCGGCATCGAGACTATCCAGTTCGACGGCGGTCAGCGGGGTGCGATGCCGCGCCGACTCCGCACGCAACTGCTGTTCCTTGACCGCCGCATCAGCGATCGCCTGATCGAGATCCCGATCGGCCGCCGCCGCCGATTCCTGCGCGGTACGCAACGCACCCGCACACTCGGTGACCTTCCGCAGCGCCGCAAGCACCGCACCCGTGCGGGGAAGTGCCTTCACCGCACGGTCGAGGGCGTCGAGCCTCCCCCCGAGCGCCTGCTCCTCCTCACGCAGGGACTGCGCCTCGGCGCGGACCTCGGTGATGCTCGCGTCGAGTTCGGCGATCCGGCGCTGTCGTCGTCGCGCCCGTGCTGTCGCCCCGATGAACTCCGCATGGTCCTTCACATGCCGGCCGAGCTGCACACCCTGCCGATAGCCCCCGCGCGTATCCACCGCTACCCCCAGACCGGAATCCAGGTCGGCCGTCAACGCGATCGACGCCAGCACCTCCGCGACCCGCGCCTCGGGCACCGATGTATCCGATTCGGGCACCAGAACATCCGCCAGGGTTCGACCGGCCGGTCGCTGCTCGGGCGGCAACGCCACCAGCACCTGCTCCGACTCCAGATCCGGCACCGCGCCCTCGCCGCCGACGAGCCATCCGTCGAGCAGATTCGCCGCCTGCAACGCCGCCTCGACACCCCCAGCCTCGTCCGCGGACACCTCGTCCCGGAACCGCACGAGCTGCCACAACGGGGCGCCGTCCCAGCCGTCCCGCGACCCGCACCGAGCCGGGAACGGTGGGGGAGCGTCGTCCCGCTCCGCCGCCACCGCGGCACGTTCCTGCTCGAGCTCACCGATCCGCACCCCGAGCGCGTCGATCTCCGAACCCATGGCGCGCCGCCGGAACCGGATCTCCTCGACGACGGGACCGATGTGCTCGGCCAGCACCGCGGCCGGCGCGATCGCGTCGTCCTCACCGACCCCCCCGAACGCCGCATCGAGCGCCTCGAACACCCCAGCCGACAACCCCACGGTCCCGAAATCGCCCATGTGCTCGGCCCACCAACGACGCAATTCGCTCGCCGCGTCGCCGCGGGCCAGTTCCACGACGGTCTCCGCGGCCTCCACCGCAGCCAACGCGGTGTCGCGCTGACCGCGACTGCGCGTCGCCGCCGCCTCGGCCCGCGTGCGCGCCGCCGCCGCACCCTCGACCCTCGACAACGCGCTGCGCACCGCCCGCACATCACCGTCGCGTTCCTCGGCGTTCGCCTCGATCGCCGCGACCAGCCGATCCGTCCGGTCGAGGTGCTCCACACCCGGCCACGTGATCGACGCATCCCCGGCCGCGTCCTGCATCGCATCCTCGGCACGGCGCCGCGCCGCGGTCGCGGCCGTCAACATTTCCTCGGCACGAGTGAGCTCACCTCGCCGGTCGGCCATCGAGGTCTGCGCCCGCGCAGCGTTCTCCGTCTGCGCGGCCGTGGTGCGCTCGAGATTGGCCACCACCGACGCGAGATCGTCGAGTTGCTGCTTACCCTCGTACGCGCTCGACCGCTGCAACGCCTCGAGCGTCGTCCGAGCCTGCTCGAGCTCCCGCTCGGCCCCCGTGAGTAGTTCCCCCGACTCGGTGCGCGCGGCAGTGGCCTCCTGCTGGGTGGTGGCGGCCTGCCGCAACGCGAGAACCGCGGCGTCGACGGCCTCGAGCCGCCCCGACACCTGCTCCACCGCGACCCGCGCCTGCTGCCGCACATACCTCGAATAGACAGCGACGAACCGCTGCGCCGCATCATCGGCGGCGGCGAGCGACTCCAGCGTGCGGGCCACCTCCTCCATGTCGGAGAACGAGCGGGCAGCCTCGACGACCAGCTCGTCGTCGAGCGGCCGCAACCCATCGGTCAGCGCCTGCGACAGTCCCTTCGGATCCAGATTCTTCGCCAGCTGCGGACGCCGCAACGTCAGGATCAGATTGATCAGCTGGTCGTAGCGCTGCGCCCCGAGCCCGAACATCCGGGCATCGATCGCCGCCCGGTACTCGATCGGCCGCTCGGTGATCGCATCGGCACCGACCTGGTCGATCAGCTGCTTCTTGGTCAGCGGCCGATCCTCGTCATCCAACAGCGAGAAATCGACACCGACCCGTCCGTCCACCACGAAATGCCAGCGCGTGACCTTGTCGTTGCCCTTCGTCGCGCGCATCCCGATCCCGACCGTGACCGCCTCCGGATCGTCACGCTGCCCGCGGCTGAACTCCATCCACACATACGAATGCGCGCTCTCCTGTCCCTGGTACAGCAGATTCGAGCGCATCGTGCGTTCCTCACCGGCGAACGGGTTCAACCGGCGAGGCTCGATGCGCCCGTCCAGCACGAACGGAAACAGCACCTCGAGGGCCTTGGTCTTCCCTGAGCCGTTCGGGCCGCGCAGCACCAGACGTCCATCCGCGAACGAGAACTCCTGGTCGCGGTAGTCCCACAGGTTGATGATGCCGGCACGCGCCGGGCGGAAACGGGCGCTGCTCATGAGATCTCCGTGTCGATCGAATCGGAAACAGTGGAAGCCGAACTGCTGGGCAGATCACCGGGCGGCGACGAATCAGGAAACAGATCGATCTCCGGATCACGTTTGCGCACACTGACCGTCACCCCACGGAACCGCGCCAGCGCCGGCAACGCCAGCACCCCACCGGCCGTCCGCACCACCAGCCGCATCTGCTCGAGCCGCTCCGTCGCCGCCCGCGCGAGCCCCACCGGATCCGCCTGCCACTGCGCAGCGAACGTCCGCCCGTAGGTGTGGACGAGCCGCCCGATCGTGCCCGTAATCCACGAATTCTCGATCAGCGGATGCGTCGCAACCGCACGCTCGGGCACACCCTCGGGGCGATCGACGAACTCGCCCGGCGCCGCGGACACCAACGGTGTGAACAACCCCGACCGCGGAATCGCGCCGTCGATCGCCGCCACCAGAGCATCGTGAGCATCCGCAGGCAGCGGCATCATCTCCGGCGCCGCAGCATCCGGATCCAACACCCGATCGCAGATCTCCCCGGCAAGAAGCAACGCGACCTGCGCGACAGTCCCCGTGTTCGGGAACCGCACATCCGACAACCGACCCGACGTATCGACCAACGCCACCCCCTCGGCCCGCCGCTCACACACCAGACCCGTCAACAACTCCACCTCGTCGGTGGTACGCGGCAACGCCAACTGCAACGCCTCGTCGTCGGACAACTCCTCGGCGTAGACCACCGGCTTCTGCACCAGCGCGCGCCGTACCCGCCGCCGCACCTCACCGGAATCACCGTGCGGCACGGACGATCCGAGCAACGCCCGCACCGACGTCAGATGCTGCAACGCCCGCGGCGGCCGGAACATCGCGGCGACCACGGCACGATCGATGTCGTAGAGCGCCTCCCCGCGGCCCGGATCACTCGCCCAGCCACCCGCATCACCATCGGCGAGCGCCAACGCACCCCGCACCGTCAACCACGCCACCGCATCGACGAACGCATCCCGGTCGGCCGCACGCCCGGTATCGAGATCGACGCCGTCCACCCGGCCCGCATCCGACGCCACATGATCGGCCAACTCCGACAACGTGATCTGACCACCACCACGCCCCAAGGCCGCGATCGCCAACGCCAGATACGCATACCGACGACGATCGAACGGCCGATCCGTCGCCGTAGTCGTCCCCGAACCCGGATCGAGCCGATCGGCGACCGTGAACAACCGCGCCGTGGTCTCGGTGACCTCGAGCCGATACCCGAACGTCGCAAGCAGATCCTCACGCAACTCCGTCGCCCACCGGCGCAGCGACGACAACGCCGACCGATCCGGGAACGTCGTCGTCACCAGATGGTGCGTCAGGATCAGCCGCGCCGCACGCTGATACGAATCGAGATCGACCGACGCAATCGACCGCGCCTTCACTGCACCTCCACCGACAGATGATCCAGATACAGACTGCCCCGCGCGGTGCGCACCACCATCGACTCCTCACTCGGCCGCAACGTGAGCTTCACCCCATTCTGGGTCCCCGACGTCCCCTCATCCGGCCGCACCCGGCCACTGACCGGCACCCGCGCCGACAACGCCGCATCCAGCAAACCCAACAACACCTCGGTTTCCGGCTCCGAAAGCTCCCGCTCCCGCACCCCACCGACCGCCAGCGACTTCGCGGCCTGCGCGCGGCGCCGCTGCGTCTCGAGTTGCTTCTCCCGCAATCTGCGCACCCCAGCGTCATTGCGCTGGATCCGGCCGGGCGCACCCGCGGCAGGCCGACGTCCCGTCTCGGCAAGAGTGCGCGCGATCTCCACCGGCGGCGCCTCCCACCACGACCGGGTGACCGGAACGACGTCCGCGTCGGGATGCGGTACCGAGAAATGCCGGGGCCGTCCCAGGTCGAACACGGCCCCGAACAGGGCGTGCGCGGCCTCCTCGGTGGGCGCGTTCGCAAACCATCCCGCCAGGTGTCGTAACTGCGATTCGCGGCTGACACCGCCACGCCGTTGCTCGGTCAGACGCCGCAGCAGCGACAACACCGCCGAGATCGCATTGCTCGTCGCGCCGCGCAGCCGCTCCGCTTCGCTCGGCGAGGACCCCACACCGACGAACCAATGCTCGACCCCACGCCAGCGCAACCGCCAGTCGGCCTCGCGTTCCTCGAGCGCGAGCAACACCCGCTCGTCGTGCTGTGCCGCGAGCGTCGGCAGGGTCTCGGCGCCGGTGGCGTGCACCCGGTCGAGGGCGGCGGTGAGCTTCGGGGCGTAGCGGGCAAGATCGGAACTGAACTCGCGCATGTGCGTGAGCAGCGCGTCCTTCTGGTCGAGGAAAAGCTCAGGGGTGATCTCGGTGGTGCGCACCAGATCGCCGAGCACGAGATAGAACCGGGCGGCGCGCTCGGCCATGTCCGACAGCGTCGCATCGAGCCGGCTCAGCTTGCGATAGACGAGTTCACCGTCGCCTGCGGCGTTGGCGTCGGCGAGTTCGGTGAGGTCGGCGAGCAGATCCGCCAGTGCCAACCGTGACAACGACACGTCCTCCCCGCGCGACGAGAGCACATCCTCGACCGCACGGAACGCCCGGTAACCGGCCTGCCCGAACTGGTAGACGTAATGACGATTGCGGTATTCGGCGAGCGTGGCAGCCCGGGTACCGTCGTAGCTACGTTCGAGCACGCCCCAGTTGTGGAGCTGCTCGAGCAGCGCCGGAATGTCCGAGGCGCCGGGAACGTCGCCGGTGCCGTCCGCGACGATGCGGCTCAGAACGGTCTCGACCTCCCCGGCGTGCAGAAGCACCGTGTAGTTGCCGCGCGCGTGGTCGAATGCCCGCAGAACCCACAGATAGTGGGTGCGCTTCTCTGCGGTCGCGAACGAGAACAACCGCAGCCGGTCGTCCCGCACCAGCGCGTCCTCGACCGCTCCGACGCGGGATCGACCTGTTTCGTTCACCGTGACAGGGTAGGCGGACGGCGCCCTCGGTCTCGCATCACCCACGGTCCGTGTCGGCGACCGGTATGCGCGTTCGCCCTGTGACCGGGGCGCGCGAGCGGTAACCTCCGTGACCATGAGACGGCCCCTGCGTGGTGTGCTCGCGGCGATGGTGCTCGCCGGATCCGTCGCGGTGCCCGGGTGGGCGCACGCCACGCCGAGTGAGGGACTGTCGGGCGTGACGTGGGTGGACATCGAGATCCCCCCGAACCTGCTGCCGTTCGTGCCCGACGGGGTGCACACCGTAGCGCGAGAGATCACCATCGATCCGGGCGGAACCACAGGGTGGCACTATCACGACGGACCCGTCCTCGGCATCGTCCGGTCCGGCACACTCACACATCCCGGAGCGGATTGCGAGCCGGTGATCTACAACGCAGGAGAGGTGATCGACGAACCTGCAGGAGCCGACCACATGCATGTCGGCCGCAATATCGGCACAGTGCCGGTGGTCCTCGACGTCGTGTACCTCACGCCGATCGGAGCGCCACTGTTCGAGGACGTGCCAGCGCCCGCCTGCGCCACCGGCTGAATCCCACCGGGAGTGCCGCAGAGGTCGAAGTACGCGGTGCCCGAGGTGTGCCTGCCTGCCCCGACACGCACGGATCCGGACCTAGAGTGGGCTCCAACACCGACCGCGACCCGACGGCCGGGCCGGGTTCCACCGCCGAACACTGGAGGACGCATTGCCGAGCGTACCGAGTCGTCTCCTGCCCACGGTCATCAAAGCGATGCGCCGAAACCGCAACTACCTCGATCCGGTGACCGCACGCGCACACCTGACGGAAGTCTCGCTCCGCCCGCGGCCCTACGGCCCGCCGGCACGATTGCGGCGCGACGTAACCGTGACGCTCGACCGCAGCGGACAGTGGCCCATCTACACGATCGCGCCCATCTCAGGAACGCCGCACGGAAGTACCGTCTACGTCCACGGCGGGGGATGGGTCAACGAAATCGTCTCGCAGCATTGGCATCTCGCGGCGCAGATCGCCGCGGTCGCGCAGACCACCGTCACCGTGCCGATCTACCCTCTGGTGCCGTTCGGTACCGCCGGGCAGGTCGTCCCCATGATCGCCGACCTCGTCCGGACCAATCACGACCGGTACGGCACCGCGTGCATCGCCGGTGATTCCGCGGGCGGGCAGATCGCGCTCTCGGCGGCGATCACCCTCCGCGATGAGCACGCCCTGACACTGCCGCGAACGGTTCTCATCTCGGCGGCACTCGATCTGTCCCTGTCCAACCCCGAGATCGACATCGTCCAACCCACCGATCCATGGCTCGCCCGCGAGGGCACCCGCGTATTCATCGACCACTGGCGCCGCGATCTCGCCCTCGATCACCCATGGGTGAGCCCACTCGCCGCCGACCTGCACGGACTCGGCCCTCTCACCGTGTTCATCGGCACCCGCGACATCATCTATCCAGACACCCGGCTGCTCGTGGACAAGGCGACGGCAGAAGGGATCGAGGTCGACTATCACCCGGGCGACGGGCTGCTGCATGTCTACCCGCTGACCCCCACACCCGAAGGCCGAGCCGCCCGCAGCATCATCGTCGACCGACTTCGCGCACCCCGACCCGCGTAGCTGCGACCCGTTCGGCGTCGGAAATGACGGTTGGTGTACCGAACTATCCGTCACGAACCATCGGAATGGACACCAACTCGCAGCCGACGACTTCGGCTGCGGCAAGCGTGCGAGACTTCTCCGCCCCCCTTTCACGTTATACACGATCGATGCCGCTCATGAGGCCCCGAAAATTGGTCCATACTCGCCTCTCACATGCCGACACCACAGGTCAGGAGCAGCGAATGGACTACGTGCTGGGCTTCGACGAGATCGACCGCACAGATATCGCACGGGTGGGAGGTAAAGGCGCGAACCTCGGTGAACTGTCGCGCATCCCGGGCACACACGTGCCAGACGGCTTCTGCGTGACGACGGACGCCTTCCAGCGGATCGTCACCGCCGCACCCCGGTTCGACGCGTTGATCGACCGGATCGCGGGACTGGACCACCACGACCGCGAGCGGATCAGCGCAACGAGCGCGGACATCCGTCGCGCGATCGAACAGTGCCCGATCCCCGACGACGTGGCCGTGACGATCACCGACGCACACGCTGCGCTCGGTGCACACGGCGCGTATGCCATCCGCTCGAGCGCAACCGCCGAGGACCTGCCCGACGCCTCCTTCGCCGGTCAGCAGGACACCTACCTCAACATCACCGGATCAGTGGAGATCCTTCGACACGTCAGCCGGTGCTGGGCCTCGCTGTTCACCGAACGTTCCGTCACCTACCGGCTACGGAACGGGTACGACCACCGCGCGGTCCACATGGCGGTCATCGTCCAGCGCATGGCATTCGCGCAGGCCTCTGGGATCCTGTTCACCGCCGATCCGCTCACCTGCGATCGCACCGTCGTATGCATCGACGCCGGATACGGATTCGGTGAGGCCCTGGTCTCCGGTTTCGTCGAGGCAGACGTCTACAAGGTGCGTGACGGCAACGTCACCGACAGATCTGTGGCGACAAAAGAACTCGCCGTCGAGGCAGATCCGGCCGGAGGCACGAGAACCCGCATCCTCGAATCGGAAGAGCAGATCCGGCCGGTACTGGCCGACGAGCAGGCAGTACGACTCGCGCAGCTCGGCCGCGACATCGAAACCCACTTCGGGCGACCCCAGGACATCGAATGGTGCCTCGTCGACGATGAATTCCGGATCGTCCAGAGCCGGCCCATTACCACACTGTTCCCGATTCCCGAGGCTCCCGACGACGCGAACCGGGTGTATGTGTCGGTCGGACACCAGCAGATGATGACCGACGCCATCAAACCGCTGGGGCTCTCTGTCTGGCAGATGACGAGTACGGCACCCATGCGCGATGCAGGGGGCCGGCTGTTCGTCGACGTCACCGACCGACTCGCATCGCCCACGGCGAGTGCAGGCCTGATCGCGGCCCTCGGCAGCTCCGAACCGCTCGTCGGCGACGCACTGAAGACCATCGTCGAACGCGGTTTCGTTCGTACCCGCCCGGATGTACCGACCGACCGGAGCTCGGCTGCCGGCGCCCCGCATGCCCCGATCGAGACCGACGACGCGCTCGCCACCGAACTGATCGCAGACAGCGAAGCCTCCATCTCGGTGCTGGCCCACGACATCCGAACCCGAACCGGGCTTGCGCTCCTCGACCTCATCGACGCAGACATCCTGGAACTTCGCCGAATCCTCTTCGCACCGAAGAGCTCTCGAGCGATCAGGGCTTCCTTGGACGGCGCAACGTGGTTGCGTGAGCATCTTGACGAGTGGTTGGGAGAGAAGAATGCCGTCGACGCCCTGACGCAATCCGTCCCCCACAACATCACCTCCGAAATGGGCCTCGAGCTGCTCGACGTTGCCGACGCGATCCGGCCCCACCCTGAGGTCGTCGCATTCCTCCAGAGCGTCGAGGGGGCAGGCCTCGGCGACGCGCAGTTCCTCGACGCATTGGCCACACTGCCCGGCGGAGGGGAAGCCCGAGACGCCCTCGACTCGTACCTCGACAAGTACGGGATGCGCTGCGTCGGCGAGATCGACATCACCAGGCCGCGGTGGCGCGAGCACCCCACCGCACTCGTCCCGACCATCCTCGGCAACCTCGCGAACTTCGAACCGGGTGCCGCCAGACGACGTTTCGACGACGGACTGCGCACGGCGCGACAGAAGGAAGACGAGGTACTCGAACGGCTCCGCGCGCTTCCCGACGGGGACCGCAAAGCGGACGAAACCAAGGCCGTGATCGACCGCGTCCGCACCTTCGCCGGTTACCGCGAGTATCCGAAGTACGCAATGGTCTGCCGCTACTTCCTCTACAAACAAGCGCTCCTCGGCGAAGCCGAACGCCTCGTCCGGGCAGGAGTGCTGCAACGAACCGACGACATCTTCTACCTACGTTTCGACGAAGTCCGCGAGGTGGTGCGCACACAGCACGCACCCCGAGAACTCGTGCGCGAACGGCGAGAAGAGTTCCGCTCGTTCCGAGCGCTCACGCCGCCGCGCGTGCTCACCTCGAACGGCGAGATCGTCACGGGCGAGTACCGGCGCGAGGATCTTCCGGCGGGTGCACTGCCCGGCCTGGCCGTGTCCACAGGGGTTGTCGAAGGACGTGCCCGGGTGGTCTCCGATATCGCGCGGGCTGATCTGGAAGCGGGTGACATCCTGGTGACCGCCTACACCGACCCGAGCTGGACGCCGCTGTTCGTCGCGATCGCAGGTCTGGTCACGGAAGTAGGTGGACTGATGACTCACGGCGCGGTGATCGCGCGAGAGTACGGGCTGCCCGCCGTCGTCGCGGTGCCGGGCGCCACCGCCTCGATCCGCGACGGACAGCGGATCCGTGTCAACGGAACGGACGGGTACGTCGAGATCCTCTCCGATCGGATATGACAAGCGAGCAGATCCCGGTATCCGACAAGGAACGTCACGGTCGTGCATGCGCAGGTCTCCGAAGTGGGTCGCGAACTGCCGTCGCACGAGGTGCGAACGCTCAGCGGCTGCGATCATGTTCGATCTGCGCCGCGATGATCTCCGGCACGCTGACCTCAACGAGAGACAGGAGGGCGAGCAGCGGCGTGACGATCCGGTGTCCCAGCCCGGTGAGCGAATACTCGACGTGCGGAGGGATGGACGTGAGGACCTCGCGGTGTACGAGGCCGTCACGTTCGAGGGTCTGCAGGGTCTGCGAGAGCATCCGTTCGCTGATGCCGTCGACATGACGGCGCAGTTCGGAGAAGCGGTGGGTGTCGTCGGCGAGTGCTGCGAGCACCAAGGCGCCCCAGCGCCCGGTGATGTTCTGAAGCACCGGCCTGGACGCGCAGTCTCGCGCGAAAACATTGGCTTCGGGAAGGTCGGCGGTGCGCATGGCTGTCCATTTTACCTCGCGAACCATCAGGAAGAGCTACCGAAAGTATTGCGCTATCGAAAGGTAAGTGTATAAATGGGGGACAGTTGAAGCATCAATAGTTCGAGCGTCTCGGCGTGCGAACTCAACCGGAGGAGACACATGACCATCGCAGTCACCGGAGCCGCCGGACACCTCGGCCGCCTGACCATCGCAGCCCTGCAGGAACGCGGCATCCCCGCCGGTGACATCGTCGCGATCGTCCGTGACACCGCCAAGGCCGCCGATCTCGCTGCCGCCGGTGTCCAGGTTCGCGCCGCCGACTACGCCGACCCCGCTGCACTACGCGAGGCACTCACCGGCGTCGACAAGCTGTTCCTCATCTCCGGTAGCGAGGTCGGCCAGCGCCTGCCGCAGCACACCAATATCGTCGAGGCCGCACAAGCCGCCGGAGTCGGATCCATCGCCTACACCTCGATCCTCGCAGCGGACACCTCTCCTCTGGCGCTCGCCGCCGAGCACAAGGCCACCGAGCAACTGCTCGCCGAGTCCGGGCTAGCCCACACGCTCCTGCGTAACGGGTGGTACTGGGAGAACTACGAATCGGCCGTCGACACCGCCAAGGCCGCCGGCGCACTGTTCGGTGCGGCAGGCACCGGCCGCCTCGCCGGCGCCGCCCGCAAGGATTTCGCCGAGGCGGCCGCAGCTGTCCTGACCACCGACGGCCACAACGGCGTCACCTACGAACTCGGCGGCGACGAACACCTCACCTACAGCGACATCGCCGACGTGCTCTCCCGCGTCCTCGGCACCGAGGTCACCTACAAGGACCTCCCGCAGGCCGAGTACGCCACAGTGCTCGAGGGTGCCGGAGTGCCGGCACCGTTTGCACAGGTCCTCGCCGACTCCGATGCCGGAATCGCCGCAGGCGCCCTCGACACCGATGGTCATGACCTGCGCCGACTCATCGGCCGCCCCACCACCAAGCTGGCCGACGTACTCGGCGCCTGACGCAGTCCTCCGGAACACGGGCGTAGTCCCCTGGAACACGGGCAGGGTCGAGACCTGAATACTGACCGGGTGCAGACACTCCGAAAACGCATCGCCGCCTACGTGATGCGCGACCACACAGGACCCGAACTGCTCGTGTTCGACCACGTCGGTATCCCCGACGCGGGCACTCAGATCCCCGCCGGAGGCATCCGCACAGGGGAAGACCCCCACGCTGCCGCGCTCCGCGAAGTCACCGAAGAGACCGGCCTCGCGCTCTGCAGGGTGATCGGGACGGCCGGTATCGATCGCCGACCGCACCCGGTCACCGGGCAACCCCGGCACACCCACGTCCTCCATCTCCGGGCCCCCGATGATGCCCCGGACACCTGGATCCACATAGTCCGCAGCGACGACACCGATTCAGGACTGCGGTTCGCCTGCCGTTTCGTGCCGCTTCCACTGTCCGAACCGCTTGCTGACGAACAGGATCTGCTCCTCGGAGAACTCGACCCCGACTGGACGACCCTGACCCGCCGATAGGCACAAGCGCACCCGCCGACACACGCATACCGACCGGAGCCGGCCAGAAATCGCCGCCGCAATGGCAGGATCGGATCCGTGAGTTCCGCCAACCTGTCCCGAGCTGAAACTTCCGCGCGCGCCCGCGCTCTCGACGTGCACTCCTACCACGTCGAACTCGACCTCCGCGGTGCCGTCGACCCGGACCGCACCGGATTCCCCACGGTGACCACCGTCGAGTTCACCGCCTCCGCCCCGGAAGCCTGGCTCGATTTCCTCGGCGACTCCGTCGAATCAGTGACGGTCAACGGCGACCTGATCCCCGTCGTCTACGACGGCGCACGAATCACCATCAGCGGACTCCGCGAAATCAACGTCGTCACCATCGTCGCCACGGGCCGCTACAGCAGATCGGGGGAAGGGCTGCACCGCTTCCTCGACCCCGTCGACGGCGAAACCTACCTCTACACCCAATACGAACCGGCCGACGCACGCCGCGTATTCGCCTGCTTCGAGCAACCCGACCTCAAAGGCGCCTACACGTTCGTGGTCACCGCGCCCGCACACTGGCAGGTCATCTCGAACCAGGCCGTCGATCACCGCCAGCGGGGCGGCGACAACCAGACCGTGACGTTCGCCCCGACCCTGCCCATCTCCACCTACATCACGGCCATCGTTGCCGGGCCGTACCACCGCGTCGACTCGACCTGGAGCAGAGGAGAACTCACCGTGCCGCTGCGGGTGCTGTGCCGCGCCTCGCTCGCAGAACACCTCGACGCCGACGAGATCCTCCAGGTCACCACCGAGGGCCTCGACTTCTATGCCGAACACTTCGACTACCCGTACCCATTCGGCAAGTACGACCAGGTGTTCGTTCCCGAATACAACCTCGGAGCCATGGAGAACCCCGGCTGCGTCACTTTCACCGAGGCCTACGTCTTCCGCGGCGCCGCCACCGAAGCCCAGTACCAGGCCCGCGCCAACACGATCCTGCACGAGATGGCACACATGTGGTTCGGCGACCTCGTCACCATGAGATGGTGGGACGATCTGTGGCTCAAGGAGAGCTTCGCGGACTACATGGGTGCCCTCGTCAGCGCCGAAGCAACGAAATACACCGATGCCTGGGTTGCCTTCGCCAACCGCCGCAAGGCATGGGCCTACCTGCAGGACCAACTCCCCACCACCCACCCGATCGTCGCCGACATCGTCGACCTCGAAGCCGCCAAACTCAACTTCGACGGCATCACCTACGCCAAAGGCGCCAGCGTCCTCAAACAACTCGTCGCCTATGTCGGCCGCGACGCCTTCTTCGACGGCGCCCGCCGCTACTTCCACGCCCACGCGTACGGCAACACCACGCTCGACGACCTCCTCGCCGAACTGTCCAGCACCTCCGGTCGCGACCTCACCGAATGGGCTCGCGCCTGGCTGCAGACCTCCGGAGTCTCGACGCTGACCCTCGAACACACCGGCAACGGTCATCACGACATCGTGCAGACCGACCCGCGCCCCCACCGGATCGCCGTCGCCTGCTACGACCACAACCCCGCACGCGACCTCGTCCGCACCTACCGCGTCGAGATCGACGCCGTCGACACCCACACTCGCATCGAACTCCCCGACGCACCCCTGATCCTGCTCAACGACGACGATCTCACCTACGCCAAGATCCGCCTGGACGAACGCTCTCTCGCCACCGTCGAATCTTCACTCGACCGCGTCCGCGACCCCCTCGCACGCGGCCTGATCTGGTCGGCGCTGTGGAACGCCACCCGCGACGGCGAACTCGCCGCCACCCGCTACATCGCCATGGCGACACGATTCTCGACGAACGAATCGAACCTCTCGCTTCTCACCGCGGTCCTCGCCAACGCACCCGCCGCGATCGAGCATTATCTTCCCGCCGGGGCCCGTCCCCAGACCCGCGCGGCGTGGCTCGACGCAGTGTGGCACGGACTCGGCAGTGCCGAACCCGGCAGCGGAGCCCAACTCGCCTTCGCACGCGCAGTCGGTGCTGCCGCCGCCCTGGACACCCACCGCGCCACCGACCTCAGAGCGATACTCGACGGGACCACTCCCGCACCGGCGGGCCTCGCACTCGATGCAGACCTGCGGTGGGCGTGGTGGACGGCGCTGACCGCCACCGGATACGCCGACAAGCCCGATCTCGACGACGAACTGTCCCGTGACTCCACCGCCACGGGCCGCACCGCGCACCTGCGAGCCATGAACGCCCGCCCTCGCGCAGAGGTCAAAGCCCACGCGTGGGCGGCGATCTGCGCCGACCACACCCTCACCAACGACCACCTCGACGCCACCATCAGCGGGTTCCGCGCCGGTGAGCGCCGCGACCTCACCGGCCCCTACGACAGCGACTACTTCGCACTCCTGCGAGACACCTGGTCCGAACGCAGTATCGAGATCGCCCGCCGCATCGTCCTCGGACTGTTCCCCGCAGCCGACACACTCGACCCGGTCGACACGTGGCTCGCAGCGAACACCGACGCCCCTGGCGCTCTGCGACGCCTCGTCATCGAACAACGCGACCACCTCGCCCGGGACCTACGCGTCCAACAGGTCAATGAGGCCTGACCGAGCATGAGCACCGAACACAGTTCCGAGGTCGTCACCCCACCGGACCTCGCGCACCACACCCCGCAACCACCGGACACCATCACCGACGCGATGCGCCGGCTCCGGGACAAAGCCGCCTCCGACAACACCCGCGCGGCGCAACTGACGGACTGGGACACCTACACCCGCTGGTGCGTCACCACCGGGCACACCCCGCTCCCTGCAACACCCGAGCAGATTTCCTGGTTCGTCACCGAGAAATCGGTGGAGGTCCGCGCCGACGGCCGCCACGCCTACGCACCGTCGACGCTGTCCCGGTGGGTCTCGACCATCAACAAAATGCACTCTCTCGCCGGATACCCGAAACCGGGCCAGCACGAATCGGTCCGCGAACTCCTCCGGGGCATCCGCCGCGACCGCGCCACCCCACCTGCACGCCGTACACCGCTGCTCACCGACGACATCCGCACGATCCTCACCCACATGCGCATCGACGCGGCGACTGCCGGATGGGCCGAACGCGTCGCCGAGCGCCGCGACGCCGCGCTACTGCTCATGGGCCTCGCCGGGGCGCTGCGCCGCTCCGAGATGACCGCCCTCACCGTCGCCGATGTCGTCCCACACCGAGCCGACGGCCTCTACGTCACAATCCGGCAGTCCAAGACCGATCGCGCGGCGCGTGGGCGCACGGTCACTCTCCCGCACGGCCAGGACCCGCACACGTGCCCGGTGTGCGCGTATCGGCGCTGGCGCGAAGTCCTCGACACCTGGGACGACGGCGGCAGGTCTGCCGTCGCGGCGCTACTCGAGCACGGGGACGACGGCCCGGTGCAACACTGCTGTCGAGGCCTGGCCGCAGGAACGACACCCGTCGGCAACCGCGCGCTGTTCCGTCCGGTGCACCGCACCGGGTCGCTCGGCGCCGCAGCGCTCTCCGGACAATCGGTACACTCGATGATCCAACGACGTGCTCGCCGTGCAGGATTCAGTGACGAACTCGTCGCGACCCTCGGCGGGCACAGTCTGCGCGCCGGATTCGTCACCCAGGCCGTCCGCGGCGGCGCCACCACCCAGACGATCATGACCCAGACCGGGCACGCCGACGAGCGCATGGTCGCGCTCTACAGCAGACAGCACGCCGGCCTGGTCGCCAACGCAGTCACCCGCCTCGGGCTCTGAGCCGCTCCGACCATGGTCACCCCCTCGAATTCGAGATCGACCGAATTCGAGATCGACGATTGCAACGCCTGTGCGGTGGGTACCGTGCACGCAGAGGCTACGGACATGAGCCGATCGTGCACCACAAGATCACGATCGGTCGCTGTCGAGACGAGGAACCCGATCCAGATGCCCGATTCTGCTGAACCCCCGACCTCCACCGAACCCACCACGTTGTCGGACGACGACGTCCACGACCTCGACGCGTGGTGGCGCGCCGCGAATTACCTGTCCGTCGGGCAGATCTATCTCATGGACAACCCGCTGCTACGCGAACCGCTACGCGCGGAGCACATCAAACCGCGCCTCCTCGGGCACTGGGGCACCACACCGGGGCTCAATTTCGTCTACGCGCATCTGAACCGCGCGATCCTCGCCCGGGACCTCGACATGATGTATGTCATGGGGCCCGGCCACGGTGGGCCCGGACCGGTCGCGGCAGCGTGGCTCGAAGGAACATACAGCGAGATCTACCCCGACGTCTCCCAGGACGAATCCGGCATGCGCCGCTTGTTCACCCAGTTCTCGTTTCCCGGCGGCATCCCCAGCCACGTCGCCCCGGAGACCCCCGGGTCCATCCACGAGGGCGGAGAGCTCGGATACGCGCTTTCCCACGCCTACGGTGCCGCATTCGACAACCCAGACCTCGTGGTCGCAGCAGTGATCGGAGACGGCGAAGCCGAGACCGGCCCGCTCGCCGCGAGCTGGCATTCCAACAAATTCGTCGATCCTCGCCGCGACGGCGCCGTACTCCCGATCCTGCACCTCAACGGATACAAGATCGCCAACCCCACGCTGCTCGACCGCATCGGCGGCGACGAACTCGAATCGCTGCTCCGGGGATACGGGCACGATCCGATCATCGTCTCGGGACACGACCCGGAATATATGCACCGGCACTTCGCCGACGCGCTCGACCGCAGCCTCGACCGCATCACCGAGATCCAGCAGGAAGCCCGGCTGTCCGGTAGCAGTGATCGACCTTCCTGGCCGATGATCGTGCTGCGTTCTCCGAAGGGCTGGACCGGCCCGGTCGAGGTGGACGGACTCCCGATCGAAGGCACCTGGCGGGCCCATCAGGTGCCGTTCGCGCACGCCCGCGACGACGACGAGCACCGTGACATTCTCGAACGGTGGCTGCGCAGCTACCGCCCGGATGAACTGTTCGACGACAACGGGACACCCGTGGTGGCTCTTCGCGCCCTGAACCCCGTCGGGTTTCGACGCATGAGCGCCAATCCGCACGCCAATGGCGGTCCCGCGATCCGGGATCTCGCACTGCCGGATTTCCGCGACCACGCGGTCACCGTCGATCGCCCCGGATACGATTTCGCCGAGTCCACACGAATCCTGGGAACCTTCCTCCGGGATGTCATGCGCGACAATCCGACAACCTTCCGCATGGTCGCTCCCGACGAACACAATTCCAACCGGCTGGGCGACGTGCTCGACGCCACCGACCGCGCCTGGAACGCCGAGATCCTGCCGACCGACGAACATCTCGCACCCGACGGCCGGGTCATGGAGATCCTCTCGGAGCACACGTGCCAGGGCTGGCTCGAGGGGTACCTGCTGACCGGACGTCACGGAGTGTTCTCCTGCTACGAGGCGTTCGTGCACATCGTCGACTCGATGGTCAACCAGCATGCCAAATGGCTTCGTACCACCAACCGGATCCACTGGCGTCGTCCCATACCGTCCCTCAACTACCTTCTCACCTCGCATGTGTGGCGGCAGGACCACAATGGGTTCTCCCACCAGGACCCCGGATTCATCGACCACGTCGTCAACAAGAAGTCCGACGTGATCCGCGTCTATCTCCCACCCGACGCCAACACTTTGCTCTCGGTCACCGACCACTGCCTGCGCACCCGCCAGTACATCAACGTCGTCGTCGCCGGGAAACAACCACAACCGCAATACCTCTCCATCGACGATGCCATCGTGCACTGCACCAAAGGAATCGGGATCTGGGAGTGGGCGGGTACCGACCGCGGTGCAGATCCGGACGTCGTACTCGGCTGCGCAGGCGACGTCCCCACCATGGAAACTCTCGCCGCCGTCGAGATCCTTCACGAACTGTTCCCCGACCTGCGGATCCGGGTGGTCAACGTCGTAGACCTGATGCGTCTGCAGGACGATCGAGAGCACCCGCACGGACTACCCGATGCCGATTTCGACGCCCTGTTCACCACCGACACACCCATCGTGTTCGCGTACCACGGATACCCGTGGCTCATCCACCGGCTCACCTACCGCCGCCACAACCACGACAACATCCATGTGCGCGGATACATCGAAGAGGGCACCACGACAACCCCGTTCGACATGTGTGTGCTCAACAGAATCGACCGATTCGATCTGGCGTTGGACGTCATCGATCGCGTCGAACGCCTCCTCCCGACGGCCGCCTACGCGCGCGAACATCTGAAGAACACACTGATCAGGCACAAGCAGTACATCCGCAAGCACGGCGAGGACATGCCCGAGATCGCTGACTGGCGCTGGCGCGGACTCGACCGCTGACCCCACCGTGTCAGTGTGCGCGCTGCACCAACCGTCCGGCGACGAATGCCTCACGATCCACCTCATCGAGCGACGTCACGACAAGATCCGCACTGGCCTGTGCCAACTCGTGCTCGTCGCCCGCGCGCGCCACACCCAGCGCGACCATCGTGCCTGCCTTCGCGGCCTGCACACCACTGACAGCGTCTTCGACGACCACGCATCGCGCCGGCGAAACTCCGAGTTCGGATGCCGCGGTGAGAAAGATCTCCGGGTCCGGCTTACCCTGCGCGAAATCGCGGCCCGACAGGTCGGCGTCGAACACGTCGAGCAACACCCCGTCGCCCGCCCCGAAGTCCCTCAATCGGATTGCGCGGAGGAACCGACGTGCGTTCTTCGACGACGACGCGGCCGCCACCGGGATACCGGCAGACCGCATCGCCAACACGAACCGGACCCCATCGGAGTACGCATCGAAACGGCCCGCCTCGATCATCTCGAGCAGCATCGTCTGTTTACGCTCGGAATACTCGCGCTCTCGACGTCGGGCATCCGGGACCAGGAAGTACTCGAGGCACGCCAACGCGCCCTCGTGCCGGGGCTTTCCCGACAACACCTCGCGGTACACCCGCGAGGTGAACGCATCGGGAGTCCACGTCGTACGCCCGGCCAGATCGCGCCACGGCCCCGTCATGAGTTGGGCCAACGACTCCCGCCATGCCTGCTCGTGCGGTGAATCGACAAGGACCCCGTCGACATCGAAAATCACCCCGGCGAACCCGGGCGCACGCGACGACACGTCAGCGGTCACGGGCGCGCCTCCTCGTCTCGCCGGGATGTCTGTGCGGTCGGCAGGGGAGTCGGTGGAATGTGGAACTCGTGCGTTTCTCCGGGGCCGAGTTGCAAAGACTCTCCGTTCACAGCCACCCGCACCGGCACCCGGAAACCTTCGACTTGCGCACACACCGACAACGTCTCACCGGAGATCTGCACGCGCAGCGGAGTGCCCCGATACCGCATCGAGAACGACACCCCATCGAGATGAGGAATCAACCGCGGTCGGAACACCAGCACACCGCCGTAGATCCGGGCACCGACGAAATAGCGTTGCACCAGATCCAGCGTTCCGGCCATCACCCCCAAGTGGATGCCCTCCTTGGTGGTACCGCCCTGCAGGTCGCTCACATCGCTTTCGAGAGCCACCTTGAACCGTTCCCATGAGGATTCGGGATCGAACCCTGCCAAGACACCCGCGTACGCGACGAAGCTGAGCGTGGAACCGTGCGAGGTGCGTTCGTCGTAGTATTCGACTGTGCGCCGCACCAGATCACGGTCGTACTCGTAGCCGAGCCGGTCGAATATCGGCCGCAATTCGTTGTCGTCGAACAAGAAGAACAGCATCACCGCATCCGCCTGTTTCGACACCTTGGAGCGATTGGGATCGTGCCCCTCGGCACGCAGGATCCGGTCCATCCTCTGGATGTTCGAATACTCCGCGCGATAATGATCCCAATCGATCTCGTCGAGTTTCTCGTATCCCTCGAACTGAGTGATCACGCCGTCATGGAACGGCACGAACATCTTCCGGCTCATCTCCGACCAACGCTGCAATTCCTCGTTGGTCACCCGTAGTGCTGCTCGCAGCGCCGTCTGCCTGCTCGTCGACAGCAGTTCGAGCACCTCGATCGCCTTTCCGGCGATCCACGCCACCATCACGTTCGTATATGCGTTGTTGTGCAACCCGGCCTCGTCCGAGTCGGGATAGCGCTCATGGAACTCGTCGGGCCCCATCACCCCGTGGATCTCGTAGCGATCGCGCTCGGGGTTGTACTCGGCTATCGATGCCCAGAACCGCGTGATCTCGAGCATCATCTCCGCGCCGTGGTCGGCGAGGAATTCGAAGTCGTCCGTCGCCTGGTAGTACCTCCACACGTTGTAGAAGATCGCCGCACTCACGTGTCGCTGATGACGGCTCAGGTCCGGATCCCACAGCCCCGACAGCGGATTGAGATGGACGAGCTGGGTTTCCTCTGTTCCGTCGGATCCGCTCTGCCACGGGTACATCGCACCCCGGTACCCGGCCTCGGTCGCTGCGGCCTGGGCCTCGGACAACCGCCGGTACCGATACATGATCAGCCCTTTGGTGACCTCCGGGATCCTTAGGTCCAGAAACGGATACACGTACAGCTCGTCCCAGAAGACATGCCCGCGATAGGCCTCACCGTTGAGTCCACGTGCCGGGACACCCGCATCCAGACGCGAAGTGTGACGGGAACACACCTGCAGGACATGCGCGACGTGCAAGCGCAACAGCAACTGTGTGCGGGGCTCCCTGGGCAGCCGGATATCGCAGATGTCCCACAGCTCCTCCCAAGCTGCGGCGTGCTCGTCCCAGGCCGCGGCGAAATCGGAGTAACGCAACACATGTCGGCCGGCGGACGCGAGCGGCTCGGTGATCGCATCGTCACGTGAGGTGAACATCGACACGATCTTCTCCACGCGGACCGCGCTCCCCTCGGCGACCTCGAAGGCCAGGACCTGCTGGATGTAGTCCTCCATCTGATACAGGTCGCGCTCGACATCGACGGGCTCGGTGTTGTTACCGGAGAACACCCGGGTTCGCGCAGCCTGCGCGATGTAGATGTCCGACTGCCGGATCTGAACTTTCAATGCGATCGTGTCAGGACCGAAGGTGCGAGGGGTGACCGGATCGAGGTGACGTCCCTCGAGATCGCGATAACGCGCGACCGCGCGATTCGACACACGACCGTCGATCGCCGAGACGATCTCGACGCGGCCGGACCAGTTCTCGGGCGTGAGTGTCCACTCGAGTGCGCCCTGATGCGAATGCGCCATGCTGACGAAACGTCGACTTGCCAAAGACGTCTCGCGGCCGTTCCGGTCCCGGAAGCGAAGTTCTCGGATGACCGTCGCGGTGCGGATGTCGTACACGTGCCGGTAGGCGAGCACCTCGACGGTCGACAACCGGATCGCGTCCTCGCCGTCGATGCGCAGTTTGAGAACGAGCCAGTTCGGAAGGTTGACCAGGTCCTCGTTGAGGACGGGACTTCCGCCCATGATGGTGGTCTCGCGGTTGTAGCAGCGATGCGCGTAGGTGCCGGGGTAGTGGACCTCGCCCGTGTCCTCCCATTCGGCGGCGCCGCGGGAACAGAAGTACCCGTTGCCGGTGGAGGTCATCGATTCCCTCAGGCCCTCCGCCTCGGGATCGAACCGGTCGTACTCGAGGCTGAACTCGGGGTCGTACACGGAGTACCTCCTGGCGGCCGAACCGTTCGGCTACATGGTCGTCATCTACCCAGCTCGGATAGGAAGCGTGCCACGTCGTCCACCGACGCGAGGCCGAACTCCGCTGTGGTGACCCGATTCTTCATTTCCGGGTCGTCGGGGCTGCCCACGAGAATCCCGATTCCCGTGCCGCGTATCGCAGCGAACGCGTCCTCGTCCGTGATGTCGTCGCCGAGATAGATCGGGACGATGTCGGGGGAGCCGAGGCCGAGGACGTCGATCAGATGCAGGACGGCCTTGCCCTTGTTCCAGTCGACTGCCGGCCGTAGCTCATACACCATTTTCCCGGGAATCAACTCGAGTCGACCGGGCGACTCGTCGAGCAACGCGTGGACGACATCGTGAGTATGCTGACGCGCCTGCGCTCCTGCGTTCCGGTAGTGCACGGCCACCGAGGCCCGTTTCGGTTCGAGGGTCACCCCGTCGGTGTCGGCGAGTTCTTCGCGCAGTGTGGCGGTGGTGTCGGCGACGAGTTCGGTGAAGTCGCCGAGGGAGTCGGGGGAGATCACGCCCTGGCCGGGCTTCCAGATGTCGAAGCCGTGACTTCCCGCGACAGTGAGATCGTCGATGCCCATCAACTGCTGCACGACAGCGCGGTCGCGACCGGTGACGATGCACACGGGGCAGCGGTCGGCCAGTGCACGGACAGTGGTGCGCATCGTGGCGGACAGGACTGCGTCGTCGGGCTTGTCGACGATGGGGGTGAGCACGCCGTCGTAGTCGAGGAATACCGCCGGCCTGTGTTCGCCCAATCGACTTGCCAGCGCAGCAGGGTCGAGGGCAGAGGGGAGGTCCCCGACCGCCGACGTGGACTCCATCTCGGCCGAACCTCCTGTTGTACGTGTGCTGGCACTTCGAACCGTACAGGCCCCCGGCGAGCGGGTCAGTGAATGGGGCGACGCCAATGCCCTTCGTTCGAGGTCAGGTGTGCACGCACGTGTTCGGCGGCTTCCAGGTTGCGGAACGGTCCCGACAGCAGGTCTGCGTAGACGTGCGACGGCGCCACTGCGCGCAGCGGTCGCGAGCGATCCATGCGGTCGAACACCACAGACGACCACGGAATCGCGATCACCACGTCGCCACCGCGGTCCACGGGACGTAAGCCCAACGCGCCGGCGAAGTCGTCGGGATCATCTGCGTACAGCTCGAGCACGTCGGGTTGGGCGTAGTCGGTGGCGCCGACACCGCTGAGGGCGTAGGTGACGTCGATTCGCTCGGAGAGTTGGTTCCGGACGATCTCGAGGCCGTCCGGCGCGGCGAAGCGCCGGGTTGCGCACATCTTCCGATCTGTCGCCCAGGCACGCAGCATCTGTTCCCATCGCACTTCGGTGATGCCGCCGCGGGGGATGCGCCGGATGAGCTCGCGCTCGACAAGCACCTCGACCACGCGGTAGGTGGCCCCGGTGGACGCGCCGGAGAGCTTGATGAGTTCGGGCACCGTCATCTCGCCGGAGTGGTCCGCCAGGGCGCGAACCACCCGGTCGGACGGCTCTCCGGTCAGCACGCCCGAGGGCCGGCCCGGGCCCCTCCACGGATCTGAGTCGGCTCCGCGATTGCGTACCCACACAGCGGGCCGAGATGCCACGAGAGTGAGATTTCCGGTGGCGTCTGCGTAGGAGATGCCGTGTTGATCGAGCTGGCGGCGCACGGGATCGGACAGGTAGTGCGCGCACACGAAGCCGCGGTCGGAGTCGGAGAGTTCGGCGGTGATGCGCGCGATGTCGCCGCTGAGTACCCCTCGGGCGGCGACGATCGCGAACGACACCGATTCGCCTTCGGGGGAGGTGACGACCAATCGTTGAGGCGCGTCGGGGGAGCGGGGCCGGTCGCTGGTCAGTGTCCACCCCAGGGGCAAGCACGCCTCGAGGCAGATCGACGCGCGGCGGTAGATATCGATCGGCCGTTCCGGCTTGGGCCCGGCACCTGCGGGCGTATCGGGGGAGTCCTGTTGCGTCACATCCGTCACACTAACAGTCTGTGCGAGACGGAATACCTGGTTAAACGAAATCTACGGTGCTGTCACCCACATCACATCGGCACAAGCCGCAGGATGGGGTAGGCACATGCGCTAACTTCATCGACATGAGTGACACCGCGCGCCGTATCGCATTCATCCAGGCCACATGGCATCGCACTATCGTCGACCAGGCAAGAGACGGATTCACCGACGAGATCGTCGAGCTGGGATACGCGAAGGACTCGCTGGATTTCTTCGAGGTTCCGGGTGCATTCGAGATCCCTCTGCATGCTCAGCGTCTCGCACGCTCCGGCCGGTACGACGCGATCGTGGCGGCCGGCCTGGTCGTCGACGGCGGAATCTACAGGCACGATTTCGTGGCGACGGCCGTGATCGACGGTCTGATGCGGGTGCAACTGGACACCGATGTTCCGGTCTTCTCGGTCGTGCTCACCCCGCACCATTTCCACGAGCACTCGGAGCACGTCGACTATTTCACGCGCCACTTCGTCACCAAGGGGGCGGAGGCGGCGCGGGCTGTCGACGCGACCGTGAAGGCATTGCGCGCGCTGCCGACGGGGCAGTAGCGGCACCGGGGTTGCCGGGTTCCCAGGGGAGTGGACCCCGGCAGCCTTCGTGACCTTCCCGGATCCGGGATAGGCGAAGACAAAGCATGAGGGCGACGGGGGTCGGCAGCGGAACCATCGCTCGATCACAAAGATCAGACTGTCGTCAGCAGAACATATTCCGAACTATACGGAAAACCTAAATAAACAGAAATAATCCTCCTTGCGCACAAATCTCACCATCAACAGAGAAGGGGCCCCGCCGCTCAGCGTTCCTCGGCCGGCCCCGGGTCGGCCGGCATCATCAGGGGCGCAAGCACTGCGAGCAGCATCGCTGGAACCACGAACGATGCTGTGGGATGCGTAGCGTACAGCGGGGTCAGCGCAATGGGTGCCAGGGCTGCGCCACCGAAGCGAAACGCCAGAACCACCGAAACCGCGCCACCGCGGTTGCCTCCCGAGTCGCCGAGGACCGCAGCGTTCGCGGCGACCAGAACGCACTGTGAGGCAATACCGGCGGCGAACCACACTGCCGCGATGACGCCGATGCTTCCCAACGTCCCTGCCGCGACAAGCAGGGCAGCGCCGGAGACCGCACCGATAAGCACCGAGCGGTAAGCGCCGATCCGGTCGATGAGTGTTCCCACAGGACGAGCTGTGAGGATCCCCGCCAGGCCGAACACTGTCAGTAGCGCACCTCGACCTGCAGGGGAGAGGCCGAAGTCGTCTTCGACACGGAACGCCAGGAGAAACCCCAGTCCGCCGAGTGCGCCGAATCCGAGGAGCGCGACAACTCCGGTTCGCAGCACTCGTGGACGCAGAGCATCGCGAAGCCGAGCCGGACCTTCCTCGGTCTCATCCATGCGGTCGGGGAGACCGATCACAGCGAGGGCGACCGCAGCGACTGCGAGCACGACGAACGCCCACCGCCAGTTCACCTCCGCAGCGAGCCCGCCGATGAGCGGCGCTGTCGTCTGTCCGGCCGCCTGCATCGCACCGAACAAACCGAGCGCACGTCCGAGGGACTTGCGTGGAGTGATCGCAGCCAGGGCAGCGAGCAGCAGGGGTGTGGTGAAGGCATTTCCCGCGCCCTGCAGCATGCGAGCACCGATCAACAGCGAGAATGTCGGCGCGAGCGCCGCAGCAATCGAGACCGACGCGTACACGACGTAGGCCGTGCGGACAGTCCGAAGTCGGCCCCAGCGCGAGCCGAGGGTTCCGGAGAACAACATGAACACGGCGAACACGCCCAGGTATGCGGTGACCGTCGTCGCGGCAACTCCGGCAGACACCCCGGTGTCTTCTCCGATTTCGGGCAGCATCGACACGACGAGGCCCCCACCGAACGGACCGAGAAATCCGCCGACGTACAGCGCTGCGCGCTGGAGCGAGTCGCGATATCCGCTCACTGAGCGAACCCGCCGGGGCCTCTCCGTTTGAGGTATCGCTCGAATTCGGCCGCGAGGGCGTCTCCGTCGATCTTGGCAATCACGTCCGAGATGTCGGTCTCGGCGTCACCGCGTTCCTCCAGGCTACGGACGTAGTCGGCGATGTCCTCGTCGTCCTCGGTCATCGATGTGACCGTCTCTTCCCACTCTTCGGCGAGCGAGGGGAGCTCACCGAGCGGGACCTCGACGTCGAGGACGTCCTCGAGACGTCGCAGCAATGCGACCGTGGCTTTGGGATTGGGCGGATTCGACACGTAGTGGGGGACAGCAGCCCAGAAGGACACGGCCGGGATGCCTGCGCGAACGCAGGCGTCCTGCAGAACTCCGTTGATGCCTGTCGGTCCCTCGTACCGCGACTTCTCGAGATTGAACTGCTTGGCCGCGTCTGCGCTGTAGGCCGTGCCGGTCACCGGTACCGGGCGGGTGTGCGGGGTGTCTGCGAGGAGCGCACCCAGCACCACCACCGTGTGGATTCCCAGGTCGTCGACGAGTTCGAGGATCGCGTCGCAGAAACTGCGCCAGCGCATGTTCGGTTCGATGCCGCGCAGCAACACGACGTCGCGGTCGCTGCCCGGCGGGGAGCACGCGGACAGGCGGGTTGCGGGCCATTCGATCTGTCGGGTCACGCCGTCGACGAGACGCACCTGGGGGCGGTTGACCTGGTAGTCGTAATACTCCTCGGAGTCCAGCTCGGCAAACGGCTCGGCGTCCCAGATCAGTTCGAGATGCTCGACAACCCCGGTCGCAGCATCGCCTGCGTCGTTCCATCCTTCGAACGCGGCGACGAGCACCGGGTTGCGGAATTCGGGAACGGCCTGCTCCGGGGTCTCAGGATACTCACTTGCACTCACCCGTCCAGCCTACGGCGGAGCGCAGTTTGTGCGCCCACTACTCTGGTTGCCATGTCCACCCCACTGAACTCTGCCTTGTTCGATGCGTTGAAGCAGCGCGTTGTCATCGGAGACGGGGCGATGGGCACCATGTTGCAGGCTGCGGATCTGTCGCTCGACGACTTCCGCGGCCTGGAGGGGTGCAACGAGATCTTGAACGAGACTCGTCCCGATGTGATCAAGGGGATCCACCGGGCGTACTTCGAAGCCGGTGCTGACATCGTCTCCACCAATACCTTCGGCTGCAATCTGCCCAATCTCGCGGATTACGACATTTCCGACCGCATTCGAGACCTGGCCGAGCGCGGTACCCGGCTCGCGCGTGAGGTCGCGGACGAGATGGGGCCCTCTGCCGACGGTGTGCCTCGGATGGTGCTCGGTTCGATGGGGCCCGGCACCAAACTTCCCACCCTCGGCCATGCGCCGTTCGCTGTACTGCGCGACGCCTACAGTGAAGCCGCGCTCGGAATGCTCGACGGTGGTGCCGACGCAATCCTCGTGGAAACCTGCCAGGACTTGTTGCAGGCGAAGTCCGCGATCATCGGCAGTCGCCGCGCGATGGAGCAGGCCGGCCGTCGGATCCCGATCATTGCCCATGTCACGGTCGAGACCACGGGGACGATGCTGCTCGGTTCCGAGATCGGAGCCGCGCTCACAGCGCTCGAGCCGCTCGGTATCGACATGATCGGGCTCAACTGCGCCACCGGTCCTGCCGAGATGAGTGAGCACCTGCGGTATCTGTCTCAACATGCCCGGGTGCCCGTGTCGGTGATGCCGAATGCTGGGTTGCCCGTGCTCGGCAAGAACGGTGCGGAGTACCCGCTGCAGCCCGGTGAACTCGCAGAGGCGCTCGCCGGGTTCGTGTCCGAGTTCGGGCTGACGCTGGTCGGCGGGTGCTGCGGTACTACGCCGGAGCACATTCGCCAGGTCGCCGAGGCGGTGCGTGCAGTTCGACCGGCGAAGCGGGAACCGGAGCACGAGCCTGGTGTGTCGTCGCTGTACACAGCGGTGCCGTTCGAGCAGGACGCGTCGATCCTGATGATCGGTGAGCGCACCAACACCAACGGGTCGAAGGCCTTCCGTGAGGCGATGCTTTCCGCAGACTGGGAGAAGTGCCTCGACATCGCAAAGGATCAGATCCGCGATGGGGCGCACATGCTCGATCTCAACGTCGACTATGTGGGTCGCGACGGGGCGATCGATATGTCGGAGTTGGCGTCACGGTTCGCGACATCGTCGACGTTGCCGATCATGATCGACTCGACCGAACCCGAGGTGATCCGGGCCGGTCTCGAGCATCTCGGTGGCCGGTGCGCGGTGAACTCTGTGAACTATGAGGATGGGGTCGGCCCCGGATCTCGGTTCGAGCGGATCATGACGCATGTCGTCGAGCACGGCGCGGCAGTGGTGGCGCTGACGATCGACGAGGAAGGACAGGCCCGCACCGCGGAGCACAAGGTGCGGATCGCTGAGCGTCTGATCACGGATCTGACACAGAATTGGGGACTCGATCCGGACGACATCATCGTCGATGCGTTGACGTTCCCCATCTCCACCGGTCAGGAGGAGGTGCGACGCGACGCGATCGAGACCATCGAGGCGATCCGCGAACTGCATCGTCGCCATCCGCGGGTGCACTTCACCTTGGGTGTGTCCAATGTGTCGTTCGGTTTGAATCCGGCGGCGCGGCAGGTCCTCAACTCGGTGTTCTTGAACGAGTGCACGGAGGCCGGCCTCGATACGGCAATTGTGCACGCGTCGAAGATCCTGCCGATGGCGCGGATTCCCGAGGAGCACCGGCAGGTCGCGTTGGACCTGGTGTACGACCGGCGCAGCGAGGGTTACGACCCCTTGCAGAAGCTGATGGAATTGTTCGAAGGTGTCTCGGCGGCGTCAGCGCGGGAATCCCGCGCGCAGGAGCTTGCGGCATTGCCGCTCTTCGAGCGGCTGGAACGGCGGATCGTCGACGGTGAACGCAACGGTCTCGAAGCCGATCTCGACGAGGCGATGAAGGAGGTACCGCCGCTCGACATCATCAACGACACGCTGCTGTCGGGGATGAAGACGGTCGGGGAACTGTTCGGGTCGGGCCAGATGCAGCTGCCGTTCGTGTTGCAGTCCGCCGAGGTGATGAAGGCCGCGGTGGCACATCTCGAGCCGCACATGGAGTCGACGGGCGACGACGGTAAGGGCCGGATCGTGCTGGCGACCGTCAAGGGCGATGTGCACGACATCGGTAAGAACCTCGTCGACATCATCCTGTCGAACAACGGATACGAGGTGGTCAACCTCGGGATCAAGCAGCCGATCGCGACGATCCTCGACGCGGCGATCGACAAGCGTGCCGATGTCATCGGAATGTCCGGTCTGCTGGTGAAGTCGACGGTGGTGATGAAGGAGAACCTGGAGGAACTCAACTCTCGGGGTGTTGCCGAGCAGTTCCCGGTACTTCTCGGTGGTGCGGCTCTGACGCGTAGTTATGTGGAGAACGACCTCGCGGACGTGTACGCCGGTGAGGTCTCGTACGCACGCGATGCGTTCGAGGGTTTGTCGTTGATGGATCGCGTCATGGCGATCAAGCGTGGTGAAGGACCGGACCCGAACAGCCCGGAAGCGCTCGAGGCCGCGCGCAAGGCAGCTGAGCGCAAGGAGCGGCACGAGCGTAGTAAGCGCATCGCGGAGAAGCGTAAGGCGTCGGAGACTCCGGTGGTCATCCCCGAGCGCAGCGATGTGCAGGCAGATCTGCCGGTGCCTACGCCGCCGTTCTGGGGTACGCGAGTGGTCAAGGGCATCGCGTTGGCCGAGTATGCATCGCTCGTGGACGAGCGAGCCTTGTTCCTGGGGCAGTGGGGACTGCGTGGGCAGCGGGCCGGGGACGGTCCGACCTACGAGGAACTGGTGGAGTCGGACGGCCGGCCGCGGTTGCGGTATTGGTTGGACCGACTCTCGACCGAGGGCATCCTGCAGCATGCTGCGGTGGTGTACGGGTACTTCCCCGCGGTGTCCGAGGGTGACGATGTGGTGGTCCTGACGGAGCCGCGGCCGGATGCGCCGGAGCGGTACCGGTTCAAGTTCCCGCGTCAGCAGCGGTCGAGGTTCCTGTGCATCGCCGATTTCGTGCGGTCACGCCAGGATGCGCTCGCCTCTGGTGAAGTCGATGTGTGGCCGTTCCAGTTGGTGACGATGGGACAGCCGATCGCGGATTTCGCGAACGAGCTGTTTGCGTCGAATTCGTATCGTGACTATCTGGAGGTGCACGGCATCGGTGTGCAGTTGACCGAGGCCCTGGCCGAGTACTGGCATCGGCGTATCCGGCAGGAACTTGCGTTCTCGGGCGGTGGTACCGCCGCCGATGAGGATCCGGACGAGGTGACCGAGTACTTCAAGCTCGCCTATCGGGGTGCGCGGTTCGCGTTCGGTTACGGGGCATGCCCGGATCTCGAGGATCGGATCAAACTCGTCGAGTTGCTCGAGCCCGAGCGGATCGGGGTGGAGTTGTCGGAGGAGTTGCAGTTGCATCCCGAGCAGTCCACGGATGCGTTCGTGTTGCATCATCCGGAGGCCAAGTATTTCAATGTCTGAGTTGATCAGCGAGGTGGCTGCCGCGGCGCAGTCCGCGGTTGGGTTGCGGGCGGTGTTGTGGGACATGGACGGCACGCTGCTCGAATCGGAGCAGTTGTGGGACATCGGGATGCGCGAGTTGTCGCTGCATCTGGGTGGCCCGATGTCCGAGGCGACGCGGATCTCGACGATCGGCGGTCCGCTTGATCTGTCGGTGTGGCGCACGTTCGACGGTCTGGGGCTCGAGCCGACTCCCGACGAGCAGACCGCAGCCGAGGATTGGCTCAACGCGTACATGTCCGGTTTGTTCGCGCAGGGGTTGCCGTGGCGGCCTGGTGCGCTGGAGGCGTTGGGTTCGGTGCGGGCGTCGGGGCTGGGGCAGGCGTTGGTGACCAACACGGGTCGGGCGTTGTGCGATGTCGCGCTCGAAACCCTCGGTCGGGAGCATTTCGATCACACGGTGTGTGGCGACGAGGTGCCTGCGGGCAAGCCGGATCCTGCACCGTATCTGCGGGCAGCGGAGATGTTCGGGCTCGATCCTGCGCAGTGCCTGGCTGTGGAGGATTCGCCGACGGGTGCGGCGGCTGCGGATGCGGCAGGATGCACGGTGTTGGTGGTGCCGTCGTTGACCTCGGTACCGGCCTCGTCGCGTCGGGTATTCCGTTCGACGTTGGAAGGTCTTTCCGTGGCTGATCTGCACGCGTTGCACGCATCTGGAAGGCAGTGATCGTGGCGATCCCGAAGATCGTCTTGTTCTACAAGTTCACGGCGTTGCCCGACCCTGAGGCGATCCGGTTGTGGCAGCACACCCTGGCGGCGTCGAACGGGTTGACGGGCCGGATATTGATCTCCGAACACGGCATCAACGGCACTGTCGGTGGTGATATCGCGGCGGTGAAGAAGTATGTGCGCGGGTTGCGCAGTTATCCGGCGTTCCGCGATATCGATGTCAAGTGGTCCGAGGGCACGGGCGACGATTTTCCGCGGTTGTCGGTGAAGGTGCGTTCCGAGATCGTCACGTTCGGGGCTCCGGACGAGATCAAGGTCGACGAGTCCGGTGTGGTCGGCGGCGGGACGCATCTGTCGCCGCACGCCGTGCATGCGTTGATGTCCGAGCGCGACGATGTGGTGTTCTTCGACGGCCGTAACAGACTCGAGGCGCAGATCGGGCGGTTTCGGGGTGCGGTGGTGCCCGAGGTGGACACCACCCGTGAGTTCATTGCGGAGTTGGACAGCGGCCGGTACGACCATCTCAAGTCGAAGCCGGTGGTGACGTATTGCACGGGTGGGGTGCGGTGCGAGGTGTTGTCGGTGCTGATGCGCAATCGTGGTTTCGAAGAGGTGTACCAACTCGACGGTGGGATCGTCAGGTACGGGGAGACGTTCGGTGACGCCGGGTTGTGGGAGGGCTCGCTGTACGTGTTCGACGGTCGCATGAATGTGGAGTTCTCCGAGGACGCTGTCACGCTGGGTCGCTGCACGTTGTGTGGAACGCCGACGTCGCGGTACCGCAACCATCCGGATGTCCACGGCCGTGAGTTGACGTTGGTGTGCGAGGAGTGTGTTCCGGACACGGCCGAGACCGGGTCCTGAGATGGCCGGTCCACCGTTGCCGGTGCGTGACGGGTTGGGCCCCGATCGGCTTCGGATGCCGAGCGAGGGTGCCGCGCGCACGGTGCTCGGGTTCTTGCGCGACGCGCATCCGGAGGAGGATTGGCACGCCCGAGTCGCCGCGGGGGAGCTTGTCGACGAGCATGGACGGCCGGTCGATGAGCTGTCACGGTTCCAGCCGGGCCGGTTCGTGTACTTCTATCGGGAGCCACCGCCGGAGACTCCGGTGCCGTTCGAGGTGGAGGTGCTCTATCGAGGTGAGGGCCTGGTGGTGGTCGACAAGCCGCATTTCCTGTCGACGATCCCACGGGGTGCGCATATTCGGGAGACGGTGACGGTGCGGTTGCGGCGGGATCTGGATCTGCCGGATCTGGTGCCGGTGCATCGGCTCGATCGGATGACTGCCGGGGTGTTGTTGTGCACGAGTGATCCGGCATTGCGGCGTCCGTATCAGCGACTGTTCGAGCAGCAGCGGGTGCGCAAGGTGTACGAGGCGATTGGCGGGTATCGGCCCGAACTGGAGTTTCCGCGTACGGTGCGCACGCGGATCGTGAAGCGGCACGGTGAGTTGACGGCGGCGCAGGTGCCGGGGGAGCCGAATTCGGAGACGTTGATCGAGCTGGTGGAACGTCGTGGTGGGCGGGCTCGGTACCGGTTGTACCCGCGGACAGGTCGCACGCATCAACTGCGGTTGCATCTGATGTCGTTGGGTGTGCCGATCGAGGGGGACAATTTCTATCCGGTGTTCGTGCGCCGCGCGCCGGGGCAGTTCACCGAGCCGTTGCAGTTGTTGGCGCGCACGCTCGAGTTCACCGATCCGGTGAGTGGGCGGGTGCGTCGGTTCGACAGTGCGCGCGACTTGTCGTGGTGAGTGCAGTGGTGTCCTGATTGTGGGTGCGGGAGTGCGGCATGAAACAATCGGTTTCCGTGAAGACCTTCGAATCCCTGTTCGCCGAGCTGACCGAGCGTGCTGCGACCCGTCCTGAGGGTTCCGGCACTGTCGCTGCCTTGGACGCCGGTGTCCATGCGCAGGGCAAGAAGGTACTCGAGGAAGCCGGCGAGGTGTGGATCGCCGCCGAGTACCAGTCCGATGAGGAGCTCGCCGAGGAGATCTCGCAGCTGCTGTACTGGACGCAGGTGTTGATGGTGGGGCGTGGCCTGAAGCTCGAGGACGTCTACAAGCATCTGTGACGGGCGGTGGCTGCCGTTTCGGTGGTGGCGCTGTCCGTGCCTCGGATGTTGTCCTGATCGATTTCTTGCCCCCTTCTGTCCGAAAGGATTCTTTCCATGCTGCGCGTTGCAGTTCCGAACAAGGGTTCGTTGTCCGAGTCCGCGGCCGAGATTCTGCGGGAGGCCGGTTACCGCTGGCGTTCCGATTCTCGGGATCTGACCGTGATCGACCCGGTCAACGAGGTCGAATTCTTCTTCTTGCGTCCGAAGGACATCGCGATCTACGTCGGGTCGGGTGAGCTGGATTTGGGTATTACCGGCCGGGACCTGGCGGGGGATTCGGGTGCGCCGGTGACCGAGCGGTTGTCGTTGGGTTTCGGGCGGTCGCGGTTCCGGTATGCGGGGCCGAAGGATCGGGCGTGGAAGGTCGAGGATCTGCAGGGACTGCGGATCGCGACGTCGTACGCGAACCTGGTGCGTAAGGATCTGGCCGAGCGGGGGATCGAGGCGACGGTGATCCGGCTCGATGGTGCGGTGGAGATCTCGATTCAGCTCGGTGTCGCGGATGCGATTGCCGATGTAGTGGGGTCGGGTCGTACATTGCGGCAGCATGATTTGGTGGCATTCGGGGAGTCGCTGTGCGATTCGGAGGGTGTGCTGATCGAGCGGGAGGGCGCGGATCGAACTGATCGGGCCCGCAATCAGTTGATTGCTCGGCTCGAGGGTGTGGTGTTCGCGCAGCAGTACGTGATGATCGACTACGACTGCCCGAAGCACTTGCTCGATGCTGCGGTGAAGGTGACTCCGGGTCTGGAATCGCCGACGATCTCCCCGTTGGCGAATGATTATTCGGTGGCGGTGCGGGCGATGGTGCCGCGCAAGGGCCACAATGCGGTGATGGACCAGCTGGCGGAGATCGGTGCCCGCGCGATTCTGGCGTCGGATATCCGGTCGTGCCGTGCGATGCGGGGTGTCGCCGGGGAGTGAGGCGACGACCTCGGTGAGGTGATGTGACGGTGCGGTCTCGCGTCAGCGGGGCCGCACTTGCACGTTCTGGGTGATGCGTCCGAGTGGTCCGTGTTCGTCGTGGAGGACTCCGGCGGTCATGCCGATGCCGTCGGGGCCGATGGAGGTTTCGGCGGAGATGCCGGTCCATCGGCTCTCGGGTGCGTGGCTGTCGGGTGCGCGGAACAGGTGCACGGTCAGGTCGGTGTTGAGGAACAGCCAGTGGGCGGGGTCGAGTTTGGACCCGATGCCGTTGGCGACGTCGGCGACGGTGAAGAGCCGTTCGAGGGCTGTGAGGGTTTCTCCCGCAACGAGGTCGAGGCGGGCGCGGACCCAGGCGGCGGACGGTCCGGGCACTCCCAGCGGGGTGACGATGTGCCAGTCGAGGGTGTCGATGTAGCCGCCGAGACCGAACAGGGTCATGTCCGAGGGTTCGGCTGCGGGATCGAAGGGGGTGAGCGCCGGTTCGGAGGTGCGGGCGACGTCGGGGAGGTGCTGGGTCTGCAGCCGCCATCCGGTGCCGCGCGCAACGGCGCGGCTGGTGCCGTCGGGGGTGGTGGCCCACAGTTCGGCGACAACGAGTTCGATTTGTCGGCCGGGCCGGTCGATGCGGGTGCGGACTTCGAGGTCGGTCAGCGGTACGGGGCCGAGCAGGTCGATGCAGATGCGGGTCAGGCGGGTGTCTGGGCGGGGCCGGTGTCGTTCGAGGGCGCGGACGAGCAGCGCGGACGGGGGTGCGCCGTGTTGCAGGTCGGGACCCCAGGTGCTGACGGTGTGGCGAGTGGGCCGGAAGCACTCGATGTGGATGTCGCCCTCGAGTCGGTTTTCAGGTGTGGGGAGGGGCAGGTAGTAGGCGGTGTCGTGCACGCGGTGCGTCTCCAAGATCGTGTCGGGTGGGTGTCCGATGATGGCATGTGGGGTGTGTGTGGGGTCTCGAGTGGTGGCCTGGCAGGCTGGTGTGCGGCCTGGCACCGTGTCGGGTCTGGGCGTCACGGGCTGTGACGGTCGGCATGTAGGCGAAGGTGGCACGGCGATGGCAGTAGGCGGACTCGGGCGCAGCGGACCGTTCGAGGTGGGGGATCGGGTGCAGTTGACCGACGCCAAGGGCCGCAAGTACACGGTGGTGCTCGAGCCGGGTAAGGAGTTCCACACGCATCGCGGTGGGATTCTGCACGACGATCTGATCGGCACCGATGAGGGTGTGGTGGTGACGTCGACGAACGGCACTCCGTATCTGGCGTTGCGTCCGCTGCTGGTCGATTATGTGATGTCGATGCCGCGCGGGGCGCAGGTGATCTACCCGAAGGATGCCGCGCAGATCGTGCAGGAGGGTGACATCTTCCCCGGGGCGCGGGTGCTCGAGGCGGGTGCGGGGTCCGGGGCGTTGACGTGTTCGTTGTTGCGGGCGGTCGGGTCTACCGGCACGGTCATCTCGTATGAGGTGCGCGAGGATCATCTCGAGTACGCCGAGCGGAATGTGACGACGTTCTTCGGGCAGCGTCCGGAGAACTGGACGACGACGCTGGCGGATCTGGCGGACTACGACGTCGAGGCCCACGGCAAGGTCGACCGTGTGGTGCTGGACATGCTGGCGCCGTGGGATGTGCTCGAGACGGTGAAGAAGGCGTTGGTGCCCGGTGGGGTGCTGATCGTGTATGTGGCGACGACGACGCAGTTGTCGCGGGTGGTCGAGGCGTTGCGGGAGCAGACGTGCTGGACGGAACCGCGTTCGTGGGAGTCGATGGTGCGGGGCTGGCATGTGGTGGGGTTGGCGGTGCGTCCGGAGCATCGGATGCAGGGTCATACCGCGTTTCTGGTCAGTGCCCGCCGGTTGCAGGATGGGGTGCAGACCCCGAAGCCGCAACGGCGCCCCAGCAAGGGCTGAGCCGCCGCCGGGCGACGGGGTGCCGGCTCACTCGCAGGTGAGGCGACCCATTTCGAGGAGGGAACAGGTGCTGTCGTCGGCCAGGACCCAGGTGCCGTCGACCTCGGTGAAGGTCAGGGTCAGGGGTGCGCCGCCGTGCGGGCCGCCGACCTCGGTGGTGGCGGTGACGGTGGTGTCGTCGACGGTGGCGATGTCACCGACCGTGGCGGTCAGCGGGTAGCCGGTGAGTACTCCGTTGAACTGGGTGAGCACGTCGGTGCGGCTGTCGCCGTTCTCGATGACGGCGGCCTTGGCCTCGACGGGTGCGGCCGGGTCGAAGAACAGGTCCATCTGCGCCTGCAGTGTCTCTGCGGTGACGGGGGCTTCGCCGGCGGCGGCCGCACTGGTGGTCGCGGCGGCGCTTGTCGTGGCCTCTGCGCTGGTGGTCGTGGCTGCGGGCGTGTCGGTCGTGGTGTCGCTGTCCGAGGAGCAGGCGGGAAGCAGCGCGACGGCGACAACGGTCGCCGCGGCAGCCCAGAGGGTGCGGGTCTTCACAGAAGTGATCCTTTCGGGAACGAACAGTAACGGCACGAACGTCGAGATTAGGCAAGGCTAACAGTGTGGGGGCGTGGGGTGTCACCGTGCGCCCGTGACTGAGACGACACGCGTTCGCAACACCAGGATTTCGTGTCGCCACCCGCTTTCGGCGAACTGCCGGTAGCGTGGAATGACCAAGTGGAGGGAGTCGCACATGACCTCGTCAGAGAATCCGGACTCGGGTGCTGCCGCACGGGAACTCGAAGAACTGCGCGCCGAGGTGGTCGCCCTCCGGACCAGGCTCACCGAACCGTCCGACCGTGTCCGCGACCTCGAATCGAGGCTCGAGTCGGTCACGGTACGGAACGGGAAACTGCTCGAGACCCTCAAGGAGGCACGTCAGCAGTTGCTCACGCTGCGCGAGGAGGTCGATCGTCTCGGTCAACCGCCCAGCGGATACGGGGTGCTGCTCGAGGCATTCGAGGACAGCACCGTCGACGTGTTCACCTCGGGTCGCAAGATGCGGGTGGGGGTGTCACCGAATCTGGAGATCGACTCGTTCCGGACCGGGCAGACGGTGCGTCTGAACGAGGCATTGACGGTGGTCGAGGTCGGTGGGTTCGAACGCGTCGGCGAGATCACCACACTGCGCGAACTGCTCGACGACGGGCGCCGCGCGCTGGTGGTCGGGCACGCCGACGAGGAACGAGTGGTGTGGCTGTCGGCGCCGCTTGCGCAGATCGCGGCCCGCACTCTCGATTCGTCGGTCGAAGAGGTCACCGACGAGAACGGTGACCGGTTCACATTGCGGCCGGGTGATTCGTTGCTGGTCGACAGCAAGGCCGGGTACGCGTTCGAACGGATCCCGAAGGCCGAGGTCGAGGATCTGGTGCTCGAAGAGGTGCCGGATGTCGACTACGGCGATATCGGTGGTCTGGGTCGGCAGATCGAGCAGATTCGCGATGCGGTCGAGTTGCCGTTCCTGCACAAGGACCTGTTCCACGAGTATGCGCTGCGGCCGCCGAAAGGTGTGTTGCTGTACGGGCCGCCGGGGTGCGGAAAGACGCTCATCGCGAAGGCGGTCGCGAATTCGCTGGCGAAGAAGATCGCCGAGGCCCGCGGGGAGGATTCGAAGGAAGCCAAGTCTTTCTTCCTCAACATCAAGGGCCCGGAGTTGCTCAACAAGTTTGTCGGTGAAACTGAGCGGCACATCCGGATGATCTTCCAGCGCGCCAGGGAGAAGGCGTCCGAGGGTACCCCGGTGATCGTGTTCTTCGACGAGATGGATTCGATTTTCCGTACCCGCGGTTCGGGTGTGTCTTCGGACGTGGAGACGACGGTCGTGCCGCAGTTGCTCAGCGAGATCGATGGTGTGGAGGGCCTCGAGAACGTCATCGTCATCGGTGCGTCCAACCGTGAGGACATGATCGACCCGGCGATCCTGCGCCCCGGCCGGCTCGACGTGAAGATCAAGATCGAGCGCCCCGACGCGGAGGCGGCGCTGGACATCTTTTCGAAGTACCTGACCGAGCAGTTGCCGGTGCACGCCGATGACATCGCCGAGTTCGGGGGCGATCGGTCGGCGTGTGTGCGGGCGATGATCGAGCGGGTCGTCGATCGGATGTACGCCGAGTCGGAGGAGAACCGGTTCCTGGAGGTCACCTACGCGAACGGCGACAAGGAGGTCCTGTATTTCAAGGACTTCAACTCGGGCGCGATGATCCAGAACATCGTCGACCGCGCGAAGAAGTACGCGATCAAGGCGGTGCTGGACACGGGCACCAACGGTCTGCGGGTACAGCATCTGCTCGATTCGATCGTCGACGAGTTCGCCGAGAACGAGGATCTGCCCAACACCACCAACCCCGACGACTGGGCGCGGATCTCCGGGAAGAAGGGCGAGCGGATCGTGTACATCCGCACGCTGGTGACAGGCAAGAACGCGAGTACGAGTCGCGCGATCGACACCGAATCGAACACCGGCCAGTACCTGTAGCGGCAGCTACTCCGGCACAGGGGCGTGTCATGCCGTTGCCACGCGCATTGGCCCGAGCCAATCGGGTGGTCACCAACCGGATCGCGACGCCGGTGGCCCGGTATCTGCCGGGCACCGGCGTCGTCGAGCATCGCGGTCGCCGATCCGGGCGGCGGTACCGGACCCCGGTGTTGCTGTTCACCGACGGGCCGCGTTTCCGGGTGGCGTTGACGTACGGCACCGACACCGATTGGGTGCGCAATGTGCGGGTTGCCGGGGACGCGGTGATGCTCACCCGTGGTCGGCGAGTGCCGGTGTCCGAGCCGACGATCGGTGAGGACCCGCGCGCCGGGTGGGCGCCGTGGCCGGTCGCGGCGGTGCTGCGGTGGATCGATGCGCCGAGCTATCTGGATTGCGTGGCCTGCCGCGCTGGCGCGGACTCGTCGATCACCTAGTCTCGACGGTATGCAGCGGATCATCGGTATCGAGGTCGAGTACGGGATTTCGTCGCCCAGTGACCCCACAGCGAACCCCATCCTCACATCCACCCAGGCGGTGCTGGCGTATGCGGCGGCGGCAGGGGTGCCGCGCGCGAAGCGGACCCGCTGGGACTACGAGGTGGAGTCACCGTTGCGGGATGCCCGTGGCTTCGATCTGGGGCGTTTCAACGGGCCTGCCCCGGTGATCGATGCCGATGAGGTCGGCGCGGCCAACATGATCCTCACCAACGGGGCACGGCTGTATGTCGATCATGCGCATCCCGAATTCTCGGCGCCGGAGGTCACCGATCCACTCGATGCGGTGATCTGGGACAAGGCCGGCGAGCGGGTGATGGAGGCCGCAGCCAGGCACGTGTCGAGTGTGCCCGGGGCGCCGCGCCTGCAGTTGTACAAGAACAACGTCGACGGCAAGGGCGCCTCCTACGGCACGCACGAGAACTACCTGATGGCGCGGGACACTCCGTTCTCGGCGGTGGTGGCGGGCTTGACGCCGTTCTTCGCGTCACGGCAGGTGATCTGCGGGTCCGGGCGGGTGGGGATCGGCCAGTCCGGGGACGAACCCGGATTCCAGCTGTCGCAGCGCGCCGACTACATCGAGGTCGAGGTCGGGTTGGAGACCACCCTCAAGCGCGGCATCATCAATACCCGCGACGAACCGCACGCCGACCCCGACAAGTATCGGCGTCTGCATGTGATCATCGGTGACGCGAACCTGGCGGAGATGTCGACGTACCTGAAGGTCGGCACGACGGCGTTGGTGCTCGATCTCATCGAAGCGGGCATCGATCTGTCGGATCTGCAGTTGGCGCGGCCGGTCACCGCGGTGCACCACATCAGTCACGATCCGACGCTGCGCAAAACGGTGGCATTGTCCGATGGCCGGGAGGTCACGGGTTTGGCGTTGCAGCGGCTCTATCACGAGCGGGCCGCGAAGTTCCATGACGGCACCGACGATGCACGGGTCGTCGATGTGCTCGACAAGTGGGCGATGGTGCTCGATCTGCTCGAGCGGGACCCGATGGAATGCGCAGATCTGCTGGACTGGCCCGCGAAGCTGCGGCTGCTCGAAGGGTTCCGGCAGCGGGAGAGTCTGGCCTGGTCGGCGCCGCGGCTGCACATGGTGGATCTGCAGTATTCGGATGTGCGTCTCGACAAGGGGCTCTACAACCGGCTCGTGGCCCGCGGGTCGATGCAACGTCTGGTCACCGAACAACAGGTGCTCGATGCGGTACACACACCGCCGGCAGACACCCGCGCGTATTTCCGTGGTGAGTGTCTGCGCCGGTTCGGTGCTGATATCGCGGCGGCCTCGTGGGATTCGGTGATCTTCGATCTCGGCGGGGAATCGCTGGTACGGATTCCCACTCTCGAGCCGTTGCGGGGCAGCCGCGCGCATGTCGGGCAGTTGCTCGAGTCGGCGCAGTCGGCGGCGGAACTGGTCGATCAGCTCACGCACTGACCGTCGGATCCTGCCGCGGCAGTGCGGTGGTGGGCCGGCGACACGCGCCGGGACGCCACGCGCGGGGGCGTCTGCTCGGTAGTGTGGAGATCGATGTCGTGGCGTGCGGCCGGTCGCCGACCGGGGTCGTGTGCCACTCGAGTACAGGAGGAGGTCGCGGCTATGGCGCAGGAGCAGACCACACGCGGTGGCGGCGGAGACGACGACGAGGTGACCGGCGACGGCGGTGCGGGTCAGGAACGCCGCGAGAAGCTGGCCTCGGAGACCGACGATCTCCTCGATGAGATCGATGATGTGCTCGAGGAGAATGCGGAGGACTTCGTCCGGGCGTATGTGCAGAAGGGTGGCCAGTGACAGCGGACAGATCCTCGCTTCCTTACCGCGAGGTGCAGGGGCGCCTGCACCTCGCGTCACCTCTGTCGTCGTTCACCGACCACTTGCGGGCGTATGCGCCGGAGTTGTTGCCGGAGAACCGGTTCGCACGTGAGCTGGGCAGTGCCGGTGAGCTCGCACCGCACGGCACGACGATCGTGGCGGTCACGTTCGACGGTGGGGTGATTCTGGCCGGTGATCGGCGGGCCACGATGGGCAACATGATCGCGTCCCGGGACGTGGAGAAGGTGTTCGTCACCGACGCGTATTCGGCGGCGGGTATCGCCGGTACCGCGGGTTTGGCCGTGGAGATGGTGCGGTTGTTCGCGGTCGAGCTCGAGCATTACGAGAAGATCGAGGGTGTGTCGCTGACCTTCGACGGCAAAGCGAATCGGCTGGCGTCGATGGTGCGGGGCAATCTCGGTGCGGCCATGCAGGGTCTTGCGGTGGTGCCGTTGCTGGTCGGGTTCGATGTGGATGCAGCGGACCCGCGTCGGGCGGGGCGGATCGTGTCGTACGACGTGGTCGGGGGCCGCTACGAGGAACGCGCGGGGTATCACGCCGTGGGGTCCGGGTCGGTGTTCGCGAAGTCGGCGCTCAAGAAGCTCTATCGCGCCGACGCGGATGCGGCAGCGGCGCTGCGCATCGCTGTCGAGGCGTTGTACGACGCCGCCGATGATGATTCGGCTACCGGAGGTCCGGACACGACCCGCGGGATCTACCCGACTGCGGTGTCGGTCACCGCGGCGGGAGCGATGGTGGTCCCGGAAGCGGACCTGGCCGAGTTGGCGCAGGCAATCGTGGTCGACCGTACGGCAGGAGATGCCCGATGACGTTGCCGTATTACGCGTCCGCCGAGCAGATCATGCGGGATCGTTCGGAGTTGGCTCGTAAGGGCATTGCCCGGGGCCGCAGTGTGATCGCGTTGATCTACGCGGACGGTGTGGTGTTCGTGGCGGAGAATCCGTCGAAGGCGCTGCACAAGATCAGTGAATTGTACGACCGGCTCGGATTCGCTGCGGTCGGCAAGTACAACGAGTTCGAGGCGTTGCGGCGCTCCGGGATCATGCGCGCCGACATGCTCGGGTATTCGTACGATCGGCGTGATGTGACAGGTCGGTCGCTGGCGAATGCGTACGCGCAGACCCTCGGGACGATCTTCACCGATCAGCCGAAGCCGTACGAGGTGGAGATCTGTGTCGCGGAGGTCGGGCAGGCCGGCGACACCGGGTCGGCGCAGCTGTATCGCATCACCTATGACGGGTCGATCGTCGACGAGCCGCAGTTCGTGGTGATGGGGGGCAGCACCGAGCCGATCCTGGCGGCGGTCCGCGAGTCGTACCGTCCGGGTCTGGGATTGGCGGACGCTGTGCAGGTGGCGGTGTCTGCGCTGCAGAAGGGCACCTCCACGGGGTCGGACACTGCGGGCCGGGTCCTCGGTCGCGGTGAGCTGGAGGTAGCCGTGCTCGAGCGGTCCCGGCCACGGCGTGCGTTTCGCCGTATCTCCGGTGCCGCCCTCGACGCGCTGCTGCCCGCCGCGTCGCCCCCGGCGGCGACGCAGGACGCTCCGGACGCCGGGGACGGTACCGATCAGGGGACGAGCTGAGAATCCGGTAGCCGATACACGGTCAGTGCTGATGGCACCGCCTTCATCTCGAAGGCAGTGCCATCGGCGTTGACCTCACCGTCGGTGGCCGACGCGACCGGCGGACCGTCGAGGCGCACGGACACGGAGGTGACATCGCGCTGCCGGTAGACGCTGCTGGCCCCGAGGGTGCCCGTTGCTGCGGCGAACAACAGTCGAAGGCGGGACCAGCGTCGATCCGCGCGCAGGTAGCGCACATCGAGGGTGCCTGCGTCGAGCGCGATCCGGGACATGGGCACTTGGTCGGTGGGCCGGTAGCAGCCGTTGCCGGCAAACAGCAACCACAGTGCGGTCTCGGTGCCGTCCACGTGTGCTCGGATGGGAGCGGCGGTAGCGAGCACCGCGATCATCGCGGCGGCCGCTGCCGGCCATTTCCCGATGCGCGGCTCCCATGTTTCCCGGAGCCGCACCGCATCCGGGTAGCCGCCGAGACTGGCGGTATTGAGGAAGAGCCGGTCGCTGTGGCCTCGGGGACCGGTGATGGTGACCGTCCCGAGGTCGATGCGCGCTGCCTGGCCGCTGGTGACCGCGTGCGCGGTGTCAGCGGCGGTGCGGGCCCCGACGTCCACCGCGAAATGGTTGAGGGTGCCGCCGGGGAAGACCGCAAGTGGCAGTGCATGGCGGTGCGCGGCGGCGGCGACTGTCGCGACGGTGCCGTCCCCGCCACACACCCCCACCGCCGAGGGGTGAGCCTCGGCGATGAGCCGGTCGAGGTGCGGACCGAGGTCGGTGTCGGGGTCGAGCAGTTCGATGCGCGCCCGGGGGAGCAGATCGGCCAAGGCTGCGGCGGTGGCGTCGCTGCTGCCCGACCGTGGGTTGACCACCACCAGCAGTCCGCGACCGTCGGGCAGGGCAGGGGCGTCAGCGGCGGTGTCGGCGCGGGCAGGTTCGTCCGCGCGCACCGCCCACCAGCGGCGGGTGGACAGCGCGACCGCGGCGCCGACGACAGCGCCGACGGCCACGTCGCCGGGCCAATGCACCCCGGTGTGCACGCGCGAATAGGCGACGGCGGCCGCGAGGGGGGCCAGTGCCGCGCCCGCGGCCGGTGATTCCAGGGCGACGCCCGTGACGAATGCTGCCGCAGAGGCGGAATGTCCGGACGGGAACGACGAGGACGTCGGGATCGGCACGAGACGCCGCGCGAATCGCGGGTCGGTGCGGGCCGGTGGTCGTCGGCGTGGCAACAGTGGTTTGAGGAGGCCGTTGGCCAGGGCGCTGGCCCCGGCCACGGATGCCAATCCGCGGACCGCGCCGCGGCGGACACGACCGCCGCACAGGACGCACAGGGCGGCGCAGCCCATCCACAGCACACTGTGGTCGGCGCTGCGGGTGAGCCGCCGGAAAAGCGGGTCGACGGCCGTGGGGACACGGTCGGTGAGCGCGAAGAGCGCATGGTCGGCTTCGCGGGCGCGTCGACGGAAGGTCACAGCTGGGAACTCTAGATGCGTTGCGCCCCCTCGGTGTTGTGTGTGCGCGGTACTGTCGAAGTGTGCAGCGACGAATCATGGGTATCGAGACGGAGTTCGGCGTCACGTGCACCTTCCACGGGCATCGCAGGTTGAGCCCGGACGAGGTGGCCCGCTATCTGTTCCGGCGGGTGGTGTCGTGGGGTCGCAGCTCGAATGTGTTCCTTCGGAACGGGGCACGCCTGTATCTCGATGTGGGTTCCCACCCGGAGTACGCGACTGCCGAGTGCGACGATCTGCTTCAGTTGGTGGAGCACGATCATGCGGGGGAGCGGGTGCTCGAGGATCTGCTCGTCGATGCGGAGGAACGTCTCGCCGAGGAAGGTATCGGCGGCGACATCTACCTGTTCAAGAACAACACCGATTCGGCCGGGAATTCGTACGGGTGTCACGAGAATTTCTTGGTGGCCCGCGTCGGGGAGTTCTCGCGGATCTCCGATGTGTTGTTGCCGTTCCTGGTGACACGGCAGTTGATCTGCGGGGCCGGGAAGGTACTGCAGACACCGAAGGCGGCCACGTTCTGTTTGTCGCAGCGTGCCGAACACATCTGGGAAGGGGTGTCGTCGGCAACGACGCGGTCGCGGCCGATCATCAACACCCGCGACGAGCCACACGCCGATGCCGAGAAGTATCGCCGGCTGCATGTGATCGTGGGCGATTCGAACATGTCGGAAACCACGACGATGCTCAAGGTGGGGTCGGCGTCGTTGGTGCTCGAGATGATCGAGGCCGGGATCTCGTTCCGCGATTTCGCGTTGGACAATCCGATTCGTGCGATCCGGGAGGTCAGTCACGATATGACCGGGCGGCGCCCGGTGCGTCTGGCCGGCGGGCGGCAGGCCAGCGCTCTCGACATTCAACGCGAATACCATGCGCGGGCGGTGGAGTATCTGCGGCACCGCGAGCCGGACGCGCATGTGGCGCAGGTGGTGGACCTGTGGGGTCGAGTGCTCGATGCCGTCGAATCGCAGGATTTCGCGAAAGTCGACACCGAGGTCGATTGGGTGATCAAACGTAAACTGTTCCAGCGGTACCAGGATCGCTACAGCATGGAGTTGTCGGATCCGAAGATCGCGCAGCTGGATCTGGCGTATCACGACATCAAACGCGGTCGTGGTGTGTTCGACCTGTTACAGCGCAAAGGATTGGCGACACGGTTGACCACCGACGAGGCGGTGGATCGGGCGGTGGAGACGCCGCCGCAGACCACCCGCGCGAAGTTGCGTGGCGACTTCATCGCGGCGGCGCAGGAGGCGGGCCGCGATTTCACCGTCGACTGGGTACACCTCAAGCTCAATGATCAGGCGCAGCGCACCGTGTTGTGCAAGGACCCGTTCCGGTCCGTCGACGAACGGGTCGAGCGGCTCATCGCTTCGATGTAGCGGCACTCGCGACCACCTGCAGGGCGGTTGCTCCGCCCGCGCGTCCCGGCCATGGTGGGATGGGCGCGGGGCGACCGGACGCCGGGGGCATTAGGGTTGGCCCGTGGCGATCTCGAAAGTCGAACGGTTGGTCAACCTGGTCATCGCGTTGCTGTCGACCCGTCAGTTCCTCACCGCGGAGAAGATCCGGGCGTCGGTGGCGGGCTACGCGGAGTGCGCGAGCGACGAGGCGTTCAGCCGCATGTTCGAACGCGACAAGAATGAACTCCGCGACCTCGGGATTCCCCTCGAGACAGGGTTGGCGTCGCGGTATTCGACGGTCGAGGGCTATCGGATCAACCGGGACGCCTACGCGTTGCCGGAGATCGACTTGAGCCGGGAAGAGACCGCGGCGGTCGCGGTCGCTGCCGCGTTGTGGGAATCACCGGAGTTGACGTCGGCGGCGCAGGGCGCGTTGCTCAAGTTGCGGGCCGCGGGAGTGCAGGTCGACGCCGACCCGGCGGGCACGGTCGCGACGATCCCGGCGCGGGCCCGCGGCTCCGAACCGGCCTTGCAGAAGTTGCTCGCTGCGATCGACGAGCGGCAGGCCGTGCAGTTCGAGCATCGCAGCGCGCCCACCGACCCGTGGACACTGCGCACGGTCGAGCCGTGGGGTGTGGTGACGGTGCACGGCCGCTGGTACCTGGTGGGGCACGACCGGGACCGGGACGCGATTCGCACCTTCCGTCTGTCGCGGATCTCCGATGAGGTCACTGTGGTCGGTGCGTCGGGTGCGGTGCAGATCCCCGAGCAGGTGGATCTGCGGGCCCGGGTGCTTGCCGCGACCCGCCCCGGCGATGTGACCGGGACGGCGCGGGTGTGGGTGGCTGCCGGGCGCGCATACGAGGTACGCCGACTCGGCCGTGACGTGGGTTCTCGACAGGTCGGTGGTCGCGCAGGCAGTGTGGTCGAGGTGCCGCTGCGCGCCGGAGCCTGGATCGCCCGTACCCTCGCGGGGCAGGGCGCCGACGCGTTGGTGCTCGACCCACCCGAGTTGCGCGACGAGGTCCGCCGGATCCTGACACAGGTTGCGGCAGGTGAAGCGACAGTAGCCGGCGAGAGCGCGGGCGAGGAGACGGTGGGGGAGGAACAGCGGTGAGCAGTACTCGACTGGCGGGGCGATTGACCCGCCTGCTGAATCTGGTGCCGTATTTCACTGCGCGCCCCGGGATCAGCGCGGCCGCTGCCGCCCGTGATCTGGGGGTCACCCCGAAACAGATCATGGACGATCTCAATCAGCTGTGGGTGTGCGGGCTGCCCGGCTACGGTCCCGGCGATCTGATCGACCTGTCGTTCTCCGAGGAAAGCATCGTGGTGACCTTCACCGCGGGTATCGACCGGCCACTGCGGTTGACCTCCACCGAGGCGACGGTGCTGCTCGTGGCACTGCGGTCGTTGCTCGAGATGCCCGGAGTGGTCGATCCGACGGCGGCGCAGAGCGCCATCGCCAAGATCGAGGCCGCCGCCGGAAGCGCTGCGGCCGGACCCGAGACCGCGATCGCCCCGGTTCCCGACGATCCCGTCGCGGCGCGGGTGCGGGATGCAGTCCGGGACAGGCGAGCGGTCCATCTGACCTACTATTCGGCGTCCCGCGACACCGTCTCCGAACGCGACGTCGATCCGATCCGCATCGTGCTCGTCGACGAACACACCTATCTGCAGGCGTGGTGCCGCACGGCTGAAGGGGTGCGGCTGTTCCGCTTCGACCGGATCGACGAGGCACGGGTCCTCGACGAACCCGCACGACCCCCGCAGCAGTCACTCGACGTCGACGAGCACCTCGAGTTGTTCGCGGGAGATCCCTCCCTTCCGGCCGCACGGTTGCGGATCGCCCCGTCCTACTCTTGGCTGCTCGACTACTATCCGCTCACCGACGCGGTGGTGCTTCCCGACGGCAGTTGCGAGGCGGTGTTGCGGTTCGCGTCGCCGGAGTGGCTGGTGCGTCTGGTGGTGGGGCTCGGCGCGGGCGTGACCGTGCTCGGTCCGGGTCCTCTGCGTGACGCGGTCCGGGAGCGGGCGGTGACCGCGCTCGACGCCTACGCCGCGCTCGGTGACGCCCCCTCGGTGTGACTCACAGAACCACCGCGGGAATGACACGACCGCGATGTGAACGCTGTGCAAACACTGCGTCGAACAGTGTTCTCGGGACCGCCGATGTACTGCTGTCCGGTAGCATCGTGCAGAGCCAATCAGTGGAGGTTGTAAATGGGTGCAATGAGCCCGTGGCACTGGGCCATCGTCGCGTTGGTGGTCATCATCTTGTTCGGCTCGAAGAAGCTGCCGGATGCCGCGCGCGGTCTGGGCCGTTCGCTCCGGATCTTCAAGAGTGAGGTCAAGGAGATGCAGAACGACGACGCTCCGACGCCCGCTCAGCCGACGCCGAACCCGTTGCCGGCGCCGACGGTGACCGAGCCGACCCAGGTGTCGGCCCAGAATGTGACGCAGCCCGACCAGCGGTCGGCCTGATCGACTTCTCCCCACCGGGGCACCCGCCGGGTGTCCCGGTTTCCGCTGACCCAGTGCCCCCACCGCGGTGGTGGCCCTGACAGGAGCTGAGACCCGCACCGTGCGAATCCCGTTCGATCCACGCCGCAGTCGGCGCAAGACAAACCCCGACGGCAACATGTCGCTGGTCGAGCATCTCTACGAGCTGCGCACGCGGTTACTCATCGCCGTTGCCGCGGTGATCGTGACTACCATCGTCGGGTTCTTCTGGTACAGCCACGGCCCGTTCGGCACGTCGAGTCTCGGTGCGATCCTGCTCGATCCGTACTGTTCGCTGCCCGCGTCCGCGCGCGCCGATTTCAGCAGTGACGGCGGATGCTATCTGCTGGCCACCGGCCCGTTCGAACAATTCATGCTGCGATTGAAGGTCGCGGCCACCGCCGGTGTGGTGCTCGCCTGCCCGGTGTGGCTCTACCAACTGTGGGCGTTCATCACCCCCGGTCTCTACGCGAAGGAACGCCGGTATGCCGTCGGGTTCGTCACTTCCGGCGCGGCGTTGTTCGTCGCCGGTGCGGTCCTGGCGTATCTGGTCGTCACCCACGCGTTGTCGTTCCTGTTGACCGTCGGCAACGATGTGCAGGTCACCGCGCTGTCCGGTTCCGAGTACTTCGGATTCATGATCAACCTGCTGGTGATCTTCGGGGTGTCGTTCGAGATTCCGTTGGTGCTCGTCGCACTCAACGCGGTGGGGATGCTGTCGTACGAGAAGCTCAAGGCGTGGCGGCGTGGCCTGATCATGGCGGTGTTCGTGTTCGCGGCGATCGCCACCCCCGGACAGGACCCGTTCTCGATGTTGGCGTTGGCGTTGGCGTTGACGCTCCTGGTCGAGTTCTCCATCCAGATCGCGCGCCTGAACGACAGGCGCCGCGCCCGCAAGGCCCGGGACGAAGGCTGGGGCGACCTCGACGACGAGGAAAGTTCGTCCATTGCGGCCCCGACCCCGGTCGAGAAACCGACCCCGGCCGCCCCCGACTATTCCGACACCCTGTGATGGACACCCCCGACAGGTCGCCGGCCGAGGCCGCGCCCCAGTTGACGATGTTCGCGTCCGGCCTGCCGTTCCCCCTCGATCCGTTCCAGCAGCAGGCATGCCGCGCGCTCGAGGGCGGGCACTCGGTGTTGGTGTGCGCCCCCACCGGCGCGGGCAAGACCGTCGTCGGGGAGTTCGCGGTGCACCTGGCAATCCAGGCCGGCACAAAATGCTTCTATACCACCCCGATCAAGGCGCTGAGCAACCAGAAATACGCCGACCTGTGCGCCCGGCACGGTAAGGAACAGGTGGGGTTGCTCACCGGCGACCAGTCGATCAATCCGAACGCGCCGGTGGTGGTGATGACCACCGAGGTCCTGCGCAACATGCTGTATGCGTCGTCGCCGACCCTGATCGGGCTCAGCCACGTGGTGATGGACGAAGTTCATTTCCTCGCCGACCGATTCCGAGGTGCGGTGTGGGAAGAGGTGATCCTGCACCTGCCCGACGATGTGCGGCTGGTGAGCCTGTCCGCGACGGTGTCCAACGCCGAGGAGTTCGGTGACTGGATGACCACGGTGCGAGGCGACACGGCGGTCGTCGTCGACGAGGTGCGCCCCATCCCGTTGCATCAGCACATGATGGTCGGGCCCCGCCTCTACGACCTGTTCGATACCCGCGCCGAACCCACCGATATTCCCGCAGCAGAGCGACGCCGCGGGGTCGTGGTGGATCCGGAACTGGCAGCCCAGGTACGGCGCCGCGCAAGCATCGACGGCGATCGGTGGCAGGCGCGCGGACGCAGCACCTTCCGGCCGATTCCCCGACCCGATGTGATCGTCCGCCTCGACGCCGAAGGGTTGCTGCCCGCGATCACCTTCGTGTTCTCCCGCGCCGGCTGCGACGCCGCGGTGTCCCAGTGCCTGCGGTCCGGGTTGCATCTGACCACCGACGACGAGGCCGCCGAGATCCGGCGGATCGTCACCGAACACACCCGCGAGTTGCCGCGCGCCGACCTCGAGGTGTTGGGGTTCGCGTCGTGGCGCACCGCCCTCGAGCGCGGTATCGCCGCGCATCACGCGGGAATGTTGCCTGCGTTCCGGCACACCGTCGAAGAACTGTTCGTGCGCGGTCTGGTGCGGGCGGTGTTCGCCACCGAAACCCTCGCCTTGGGCATCAACATGCCCGCCCGCACGGTGGTGCTCGAACGGTTGGTCAAGTACAACGGGGAAACCCACGCGGAACTGACCCCCGGCGAGTACACGCAGCTCACCGGGCGGGCCGGCCGTCGCGGTATCGACGTCGAGGGCCACGCGGTGGTGTTGTGGCAGCCGGGTGTGGAGCCGGCCGCTGTCGCGGGGCTGGCCTCGACGCGTACCTTCCCGCTGCGCAGTTCGTTCCGCCCGTCGTACAACATGGCGGTCAACCTGATCGATGCGGTCGGGGTGGCGCGGTCCCGCGCGCTGCTCGAGATGTCGTTCGCGCAGTTCCAGGCCGACAAGTCGGTCGTCGGCGCCACCCGCGGCATCGAACGCAACGAGAAGCAGCTGGCGAAGATGCGCGAGCAGCTCGGCGGCGCCGACAGCGAGATCTTCGATTACGTGCGGTTACGGGCCGATCTGACCGACGCCGAGCGACAGCACGAACGGAAGAAGCGGCAGGATCGGCGGCAGGCGTCGGTCGCGTCGCTGGTGGCGTTGCGCCCCGGGGAGATCGTCGCGGTTCCGGCGGGGCGGCGCACCGGGCTGGCGGTGATCATCGACCCGGATCATGATGTCACCGATCCACGTCCCTACGTGGTGACCGCCAACGGCTGGGCGGGGCGGCTCTCGGCGGGAGACTTCCCCACCCCCGCGGTCGTGGTGGGACGCTTGAAGTTGCCGCGGCACGCCGATCCGCGGACCGGGCGCGGCAGGCGGGACATCTCGTCGGCGTTGCGGTCGAAGGGTCTGGTGCCTCCGCGTCGAGCGAAACGGTCCCGCAGCGGCGGCGACACCCGCGAGATCGACGCGTTGCGCCGCGCGCTGCGCACGCATCCGGCGCGGGCGAACCCGGAGGTGGAGGCGTTGGCGCGGGTCGGGGAACGCTACAACCGGCTGTTGCGCGACACCGAGCATCAGCGACGCAAGACGGCGGCGACCACCGATTCGTTGGCGCGCACGTTCGAGCGGATCGTGTTGTTGCTGTCGGAGCGCGGCTACCTGACCGGTGGGGACGATCCGGCGACGACCGAGGCGGGGGAACGGCTCGCCCGGATCTACACCGAATCGGATCTGTTGGTCGCCGAGTGTCTGCGTACCGGGGTGTGGGCGGGGCTGTCGCCGGCGGAGCTCGCCGCGGTCGTCTCGACGGTGATCTTCGAGTCCCGTGGCGATGATGTGCCGGAGGTGCGGGGCCCCACCGGCCCGATCCGGCGGGCGTTGGCCGACACGGTACAGCTGTGTGACATGCTGCGGGCCGATGAGCTGCGTCATCGGTTGCCGACGACCCGCGAACCGGATTTCGGGTTCGTCTCTGCTGCCTACACTTGGGCGGGTACCGCGTCTTTGACCGAGTCGCTGTTGGCGGCCGTCGCCGCGGGCAGTGAACTCTCTCCCGGTGACTTCGTGCGGTGGTGCCGACAGTTGATCGATCTGCTCGATCAGATTCGCACGACCGCGCAGGATCCGGCGTTGGCGAAGGCGGCGGGACGGGCGGTCGGCGCGATCCGTCGCGGGGTTGTGGCCGTCGATGCGACCGCGGCATGAGTGCCCAGGCTGCCGGGGCCGAGACGTGGGTGGTCTCCCCACCCGTCCGGTATGTGTGATTTGATACGGCCGCTGCCACACGGGGGACCGAGCGCTGGTGAGCATTACGCTGAACCTATGAACGATGCCGAGTGGAGGCGACAATGACCGGCCCGAACGAACCGCAGGACCCGAACGGGAACGAGCAGGCCCGCGACCCGTGGGCCCCGCCCCCGTCCGGCGCCGAGACTGCATCGCCGCAGACACCGACGCCGCAGTGGGGTGCCCCGGGAGGCGATGCTGCAGCGCCCACACAACAGTGGGGTGGTGGGGCGCCGACCGGTGACCCGTCCGCAGCGCCCACGCAACAGTGGGGGCAGGAACCGCACCAGCAGTGGGGACAGCAACAACAGCCCGGTCAGGGCGGAGCGTCCGCGTGGGGCGCACCACACGGTGGACAGACCCCACAGTCCAACGACCAGTGGGGTCAGCAGGCCCCGCAGTGGGGTGCCCCTGGCCCTGCGGGCACCGGTCCACAGCCCTGGGGCGCACCCACCACGCCGTCGGCTCAGCCCGGGTGGGGACAGCCCGGACAGCAGCCGGGTCAGATGGGCGGACAGCAGTGGCCCCCGCAGGGACAGCCCGGACAACCCTGGCAGCAGCCGGCCCCCGGGCAGGGAGGTCAACCCGGGTGGGGACAACAGCAACAGCAACCCGGTAGCGGACCGTGGCAGCCGCCGCACAACCCGGACGGAACACCCGGGGGGACTCGCTCGAAGCTGCCGTTGATCCTCGGCGGCGTCGGTGTGCTCGTGGTGGTGATCGCCGTGGTGATCGGGTTCATGACACTCGGCGGCGGTACCACCCTCGATTCCGAGGCCGCGCAGGCCGGCGTGGCGCAGGTTCTCACCGAGTCGTACGGCGCTCAGGAGGTCGGCGACGTGTCCTGCCCGGGTGATCAGAAGGTCGAGGCCGGGGCAAGCTTCGAATGCACCCTCACCGTCGACGGGCAGCACCGGTCGGTGACGTTGACCTTCACCGACGACAACGGCACCTACGAGGTCAGCCGCCCGAACTGACCCTCCCACATCTCGTTCGGATCCCCGCTCACTGCTGCAGCGAGCGGGGATCCGGCACTTCGGGATGTTCTCGGCCGAGGCCATCCCGATGACGGACTTGCGGTGCGGACTACGCTCGCGATTGTGCAATTCGGGCTGATCGGGTGGATTGTGTACAGGTGAGTGTTCATCCCGATACCCCCGACGTGGCAGCCGAGTCGTTCGCGGCCGTCGCCCGACCGGCCGTTCTCGCTGCCGCCCGCCGTATCTCCCCGATCGTGCACCGCACGCCGGTCCTAGCGGCGACGGTGCCCACCCCGACCGGCCCACTCGAGGTGGTGTTCAAGCTCGAATACTTGCAGCACGGCGGGTCGTTCAAGGTGCGCGGCAGCCTCAACGCGGTCGGGCGCGCCCGCGACGACGGCACGCTGCCCGCCGCGGGTGTGCTCATCGCTTCGGGCGGCAACGCTGCGATCGGTGCGGCCTGGGCGGCCCGATACTGGGACACCCCGTGCACCGTCGTCGTCCCCGAGACCGTGCCGCAGGCCAAACTCGACCGGTTGCAGCGGCTCGGCGCGACGGTGCACCGGATGGGTTCGTCCTACGCCGACGCTGCAGCGCACGCCGCCACTCTCGCCGGTGAACTCGGTGCGTTGACGTTGCACGCCTACGACCTCCCGGACATCGTCGCCGGCGCCGGCACCATCGCGCTCGAGCTGGCGGAACAGGTAAGCACGCCCATGGAGTGTCTTGTCGCAGTCGGGGGTGGGGGCCTGGTTGCCGGGATCACCGCGGGTGTCCGCGACACCGACGTGATCCACGGCGTCGAACCGACCGGTGCTGCAGCCCTGCACCATGCGCTGGCCGCGGGAACACCGATCGATATCGAGGTGGACAGCATCGCCGCCGATTCGCTCGGTGCCACCCGCATCGGGAACCTCGCGTGGGCTGCGGCGAGCAGTGGCCGCATCGGCAGTCTCGTCGCCGACGACGCCGCTATCGTCGCCGCGCGACGCTGGTTGTGGGACGAGCTACGCATTGTCGTCGAACACGGCACGGCGGCGGCGCTCGCACCGATTCTGGCCGGGACGGTCACCGAGACAGCGGGCCGAACCCTGTGCGTGGTTCTCTGCGGCGCCAACACCGCGCTCTCCGACCTGGGCTGATCGATCGCCGCGAGCTCAGGCGACATCGAACCGATCCAGGTTCATCACCTTGTCCCAGGCCGCCACGAAATCTCGAACGAACTGGGGCTGCGCGTCGTCGCAGGCGTACACCTCGGCGATACCGCGCAGCTGTGAGTGCGATCCGAAGACGAGATCGACGGCGGTCGCGGTTCCTCGGGACCGGCCGGTGACCCGGTCACGTCCCTCGTAGATGTGCTCCTCGCTGCTCGAGGGGGACCATTCGATATCCATGTCCGTGATGGTCACGAAGAAATCGGTGGTCAACATTCCGGGTCGGTCCGTCAGCACCCCGTGGGACGCTCCGCCGTGAGCGGTGTCGAGCACGCGCATTCCACCGAGCAGCACCGTCATCTCGGGTGCTGTCAAGGTCAGCAGGTTCGCTCGATCGAGGAGCAACCGTTCCGGTGGCTGTTTCTCGCCGGCCCGCAGATAGTTGCGGAATCCGTCCGCCTTCGGTTCGAGCACCGCGAAAGACTCCGCGTCGGTCTGCTCCTGTGTGGCATCGGTGCGTCCCGGTGTGAACGGGACGGTGATGTCGTGTCCGGCCGCGACCGCGGCCTGTTCGACGGCGGCGCATCCGCCGAGGACGATGAGGTCGGCGAGTGAGATCTTCGTGTCCCCGCTCTGCCGGTCGTCGAATTCCTGCCGGATCCGGTCGAGCACCACGATGACCTCCGCCACGGCGGCCGGTTCGTTGACCTCCCAATCTTTCTGCGGGGCGAGTCGCAGCCGAGCTCCGTTGGCGCCGCCGCGCTTGTCGGTGCCGCGGTAGCTCGCCGCGGCCGCCCAGGCCGTGGTGACCAGTTGCCGGATCGACAGCCCCGAGTGGAGGATCATCTGCTTCAATGCGGCGACCTCGTCGTCGCCGACGAGCGGGTGATCGACTGCGGGCACCGGGTCCTGCCACACTTGTGCTTCGGGGATCCGCGGGCCCAGATAGCGAGTGATCGGCCCCATGTCGCGGTGCAGCAGTTTGTACCAGGCCTTACCGAATTCGGTCTCGAGTTCCTCGGGATGATCGAGCCAGCGGCGGGTGATCGGACCGTAGATCTCGTCGAAGCGCAACGATAGATCGGTGGTGAGCATCACCGGCGGATGCCGTTTCGACGGGTCGTGCGCATCGGGCACCGCATCGGTCGCGGCCCCGTCCTTCGGAATCCACTGGAACGCACCGGCAGGACTCGTCGTCTTCTCCCACTCGTAGCGGTAGAGGGTTTCGAGGAACGAGTTGTCCCACAAGGTGGGGGTCGGGGTCCAGGTACCTTCCAGACCGCTGGTGATCGCGTCACCACCGACCCCGGTGCCGTAGGCACTTTTCCAGCCGAGGCCCTGCTGTTCGATGGGGGCGGCTTCGGGTTCGGGGCCGACCAGGTCGGCGGGGCCGGCGCCGTGTGTCTTGCCGACGGTGTGGCCGCCGACGATCAACGCGGCGGTCTCGAGGTCGTTCATTGCCATCCGCCCGAACGTTTCGCGGATATCGACGGCCGCGGCGATCGGGTCCGGGGTGCCGTTGGGGCCTTCGGGATTGACGTAGATCAGTCCCATCTGCACCGCACCGAGCGGACCGGCCAGTTCCCGTTCGCCGCTGTAGCGTTCGTCGCCGAGCCAGGTGTCCTCCGGACCCCAGTACACCTCGTCCGGCTCCCAGATGTCCTCGCGGCCGAACCCGAACCCGAAGGTCGTGAAACCCATCGATTCGTAGGCGCAGTTACCGGCGAAGATGATCAGGTCGGCCCAGGAGATCTTCCTGCCGTACTTCTTCTTGATCGGCCACAGTAACCGTCGCGCCTTGTCGAGACTGGCGTTGTCCGGCCAGCTGTTGAGCGGCGCGAGTCGCTGTGCGCCCTGGCCACCGCCGCCGCGACCGTCGGCGATCCGATAGGTGCCTGCGGCATGCCAGCTCATCCGGATGAACAGGGGACCGTAGTGGCCGTGGTCGGCGGGCCACCACGGTTGCGACGTCGTCATCACCTCGACGATGTCCCGTTCGAGTGCATCGACGTCGAGGGACGCGAACTCGGTCGGATAGTCGAAGTCCACACCCATCGGGTCGGTCGCGGGAGACTGCGGACGGAGCACACTCAGATCGAGTTGGTCGGGCCACCAGTCACGGATCGTGCGGGGTCGGTGCGCTGTCGGTGTGGGGGACGCGATCGCCGGGTTTTCGCTTTCGCTCTTGGACACGGTGCCATTCCTTCCGGTGTTCGGTGAATGGGACGGTGCTCACGGAGAGCTTCGGTGAACGCGGGATCGCCCGTGCCGAGTGGGCTCGCGCGGCCATGAAATGCGCCGCGGTCGATGGTCCGTGAGCGGGTCACCTCTCCATGATGACCCTGTCCTGGGGACGGGGTCCAGACCTCGCGGGGCCCACACGGCTCGGGGCATCGTCACCGAGAATGCTGAGACGCCTGTGCTGCGAGCAGCTGTCCGGCCGGGTCCTACTCCGAGGGATCGTGTCCGTCCGGGGACTGGGCGGTGGCCGCGCGCAGGCGGGTGAGTTCCGTGCGGTTCGTCTCGGCGTCGGCTCGGAGCGCAAACAGTTCGGCACGCAGCGCAGTGGCTTCGGCGCGCAGTTCGTCGCCGCGGTCGCGGGCGGCGGTTTCTGCGGCCCGCGCGGTGGCGGAGGTGACGCGGGCGTCTTCGAGCGCATCGCGGAGCTCGGCGACGCGGGTCCGTTCGAGACCGAGGTCGGATTCGAGGCGGTCGATGGTCGCGGCGTGCCGGTCGGTGTCTGCGCGGGCGCGTTCGGCTGCGGTTTCGGCGCGGGAGAGCCGGTCGCGATGCTCACCGACCTCGGTGCGAAGCCGGTCGCGTTCGATTGTCGCCGCGTCGAGATGTTCGCGTTGTGTGGCGATCGTCGCGTGCAGGCCGTCGACGTTCTGTTCGTACTCGGCGATCGCGGCGGCGTGCTCGTCTCGGTGCCGGCGCAGAACATCGGCGTGCTCGTCATGCAGGCGTGTCAGTTCGTCATGATGCGCGGATTCGAGCGTGCGGATCTGCTCGTCATGCGCGACGCGCGCGTCGGACAGTTCGCGGTCGACGGCCTCGACGGCGGCGTCGGCGTTGTCGCGGTCATCGGTGGCCTGCGTGAGTTGCTCTTTGAGGCGGGCGATCTTCGCGTCGGCGTCGGCCTTGACCTTGGCGAGTTCGGTGGCGGTCCGGTGCAGTTGCGCGTCGAGCGCCCCGGGATCGGTGAGCTTGTCGAGGGCCGCAGTGATCTGGGTGGCGACGGCGGTGTGTTGCTCGATGCTCGCCGCGGTGAGGGTGCGCAGTGCGGTGACCGCGGCGGTGAGGTTCGCTGACGCCTCGATCGGTGTGGCGGGGTCGGTGAGTTCGGCGAGTTGTTCGGCTTCCTTGCGGCGCCGCGCGCGTTCGCGGTGGGCGCGGACCCGATCGGCGGGGGAGTCGTATTTCCGGGGTCGGCCGACGCGCGGTTTTTCGGTTTCTGCGCGTGCCGCGGGGTCCGTATTCGTCGTTTCGCTCATTCGATTCCCTCTCGACCTTCTCCGATCATGAGATAAGCGTACATAACACGAAACGAAATCGGAAATGAAATGTTATTAAATACTAAAAGGGCAGTTAGAAAGGTCTTATCGGTCGATAGGGTTCTGACTATGAACTGTTTCGTTACAACATGAGCACTCACATGCACAATCACGCATGGAAACGCTCTGATCGTCATAATCCCCACTTATGACGATCAGGATTTCGGCGGGGCCGAAAACTGCGCACCCCTCGGGGGAGGGCCTTTCGGCGGGGCCGCGACGCACCGCCGACCGCGCATCCAGGGGTTGCGGACTGGCAGAGACCGTTTTTCGGTAGTCGGTATGCGATCCGGTTGAGAGTGGTTCGTCACTGGCCGTGGTCGCCGGGGGCGTAGCGGTTCCAGGTGCCGCCTGTTCGGCGAGGGGCCGGTGGGCGGTGGTGTCCGGTGAGCACGCGCAGGGCACCGTTGTCGGTGCGGCAGACTCGACAGGCGCCAGGCAAGGGCGGGTTTTCCTCTTGCGTGGCGGTCGGCGGGTCCGGTAGGGCCGTGTGCGGCGGGCGGGCGAGCAAGGGGCGCGCGGGAGCGGGAACCTCGGGAAGGACGTCGGTGGCCCCGGAGGATGTCGACGACGCCGCAGTGTTGCGGTGGGTCAATGAGCCACTTCCCGGCGAGGTAGATGTGATGGCACTGGTATTGCGCAGTAGCAGGAGTCGCCTTGTGTCGACGCCCCATGCGCAGTCGGCTCTGCCGAGTTGAGCTCCCGTGACTTCCAGCCATCTCCGGGCACTCTGGATATCGGAAAGTTGGTCGATGTGCTTGACCAGGTACGCATCCGTCCCGGCGTTGCCCTCGGGGAGGATCATCTGCACGCCAGCTGGGCGGGTGCGTTGCGGAGCACTATTGATATCCGGCCAGTCCGAGACAGAAGCCCGCGCCCACTGTGGCCGAGCAAAGGCACAGCGGGCGCGGGTGAGCTCGACAGTAGGAGTTCAGTTCGGCTGCAACGTCGGCTCAAGCGCCGCTGCTCGCCGCTCGCGGATGAACCACGTCAAGACGGTCGAGGCGAGCAGGACGGCAGCACCGCTTAGGAACGGCGTACGGTAACTGCCGGTCGCGTCATGGAGCACGCCACCGATCAGCACGCCGAGAGCGGCGAACAGCTGGTGGATCAGCCAGGCCGAGCCGAGGATCCCGCCCATGGCAGTACCCCCGAAGCGATCGGCAATCAATCCGGTGGTCAGCGGGATCACCGGGAACGAGGACAATCCGAAGAGAACAACCGCGAGCAGAAGGAACTGGCCGGTGCCGGCAAAGGCGAGCACGAGGAAGCCCACGATGCGGACCAGGTGCAATACCAGCAGGGGGCGGCGCTTGCCCCATAGTTTGGCTGCCCATTGACCGGTGGCCCACATCGAGGCCGCGCTACACACTGCCACCAGTGCCATCAACCATCCGCCGGCAGAGGCCCCGAGTCCCAGCTCCACGGCCAGTTTGGGCATGTGGGTGGTGAACATGTACAGCGAGTAACCGCACCCCGCGAAACTGAGGGCGATCAGCCAGAATTGCGGATCTGCCAGTGCATGCCGAAGACTGGCGGCAGCCGGCGTCGGAGCGGGGGCCTCCTGCGCGTCCAGTCCGATGTCGCCCGGGCTGTTCCGGGCGCCGAACCAAATCGTCGGAGCGACGACAGCGAGCATCACGCACCCGAGAATCGCGAACGCGGCTTGCCATCCGAACGCCGAGATCAGTACTCCCGCGAGCGGCAGAAGAAGAAGTTGGCCTGCGTTGATTCCCATCGAACTGATCGCCAGTGCCTGAGGACGCCGGCGAACGTGCCATCGCGTCACCAGGACTGATGCGGGCATCGAACTGCATCCGGCGAATCCGATCGCGACGACGACTCCGAAGAGGAGAACGAACTGCCAGAACTCGGTGATGGTCGCGAGAAGAAGGTATGCCAGACCCATCAGCGCGGCACTGACGGCCATCACCGCTCGTGGCCCCGACCGGTCGATCAGCCGGCCCATGACCGGTTGGGCCAGCCCCCACATGAGGGTGCTCGCTGCGACGGTGCCGCTCGTGGCTGCGAGTGACCAACCGAAGTGCCCCATCAGCGGTGGAATGAATTGGCCGATCGCCAGATTCAGTCCGAACGCGCCGGTCAACGATATGAACGCCACCGCGGTAATGCGTGTACTCCAGCTGCTGCGCAGCACGAACCCATCCATGAATCCCCCTCAGCTAATGGTTAAGTTTAGTTTTTCCGTTAGTTCAGATATCGCAACACGAGAACTAACGCAAGTCAAACGCAGATACCATTAGGTCTATGACGCGACATCCCACATCCTCCTCGAGATCCACTACGGCCGTGCCGCTGAGCGGGGAACCACTCGCCCTGGAGTTGGTGAACACCACCTACATCGACGGAGGCCGTCGCGGGCATCGCGTCGACGCACTGACCACCACCGATCAGCTCACTGCCTGGGTGGCCGCACATGCCAACCAGCTCAGCCGCGAACTACCTCCCGCCCTTGCCGAACAGGCGTGCACTCCGCGCACCCACGAGCAGTTCCTCTCGCTGCGCGAAGCGCTGCGCAGCTGTCTGCAATCCGTTACTGACGATTCGGTGCCCAGCAGCGACTCCTTCAAGGCCATCAACGAGTTCAGCCGCTACAGTGCATCCCGCCTGGAAATCTCACCTGGGAACCCTGTGGTGGTGACTCGGCACTGGGAAGTCGACGATCCGTGGCTGATTGCGCTCGGTGAGGTCGCGTCCGACGCGTGCAGTCTGCTGATGCCGGATCGGATCGGTTCAGTGCGGGCATGCCCCGCCCCGGGGTGCATCCTCTTCTTCGTCAAGTCCCATCCCCGCCGAGAATGGTGCTCACCGGTGTGCGGAAACCGCGCCAGAGTGGCACGACACGCCCGCACCGGTAGCCGTAGTACCCGAAAATCGGGCGGAAATGCCTGAGCGCACTTCGCCGGTCTGTGGAACCGCGCAGGTGTAGCCGGCGTCCGGGCGGGCGGAAGGTTGTGGGCGAGCACTGTTCGGCGAACCGCGCGACTGTTCATTCGAGACCGAAAACGGTCCGTCGTCGTGGGATTCCGGTAGTAATCGCGACAAACCGGCGGATTACCAGGTCGGGCTAGCGTAGCCACCAGGGTTCCGGACTGGCAGAGACCCTTATTCGAGTAGTCGGTAGTCGATCGGGTTGAGAGCGGTTCGTCACTGGCCGTGGTCGCCGGGGGCGTAGCGGTTCCAGGTGCCGCCTGCCTGGGCGAGGTGCCGGTGGGCGGTGGTGTAGTGGATGCCGAGGGCGTCGGGGACCACCGGGGCAGGTGCTGGGAGCACGAGTTGGCGGACCGCGACGACGCGGCCGCCGCCGATGCTGGGGGGTGCCGTTCTTCGCGGTCTGCTTGCCCAGCGTCTCGGGTCTGAGCGGCTGGCCGTAGAGCAGCAGCAAGATCACCGCGACTCGGACGCGGAGGTCGATCTGCTTGTCGACGGCCGGCAACGCACCGCAGCCCATGAGCAGTTCCCACAGGTGAGCGGCGGCATGCCAGGGTTCGAGTACGCCGGGCGGATCGGCTCGGAAGTGGCCGAGGGTGAACGTGCACCAGGTGTCGAGGTCGTCGGCGCGTGTCCAGGGCGCGGTCCGGCCTGGTCGGCTTCAGCGACGACCGCGACCGCGACCACGTCGATGCCGGCGGACGGTGGTGCCGCGCCGAAGCGCGTCCATGCGGGCGGTGTGGGCATGCGCCCATTGGGCGCGAAGGGTCAGAACGGGGTCGTCGTCGGGTGCTCCCTCATCTCGGCCTCGATCATCGCGCCCAGCTCGTCGGCCAGCGGATCGTGCCTGCCGTTCGGGGTCGGCTGGTTGTCCTCCATCCGCTGCTGGATCAGCGACCACGCCAGGACCAGGAACCGCCCCGACCGTCCCGGCCACACCTGGTCGACGATCTTCTCCGCCAGCGGCGTCGGCTCCACCCACGGCGTCTTCCAGCGATCCGGATCCCGCGATTCGCGTGCCTGCTCGACCAGTCGCAGACTCTCCTGCTCGATCTGCTCCTGTACTTGCGTGACCCGCTGGTACACCTCGTCGGTCACCTGCGAGTACAGCTCCTCGGTCAGCACCCGCGAGCGTTGCCGCTCCCACGCCTGCCGCATCGACGAGACCACGGTCTCGTAGTCCGGTGTCAGACCCGGGTTGTCTAGCCGCCACTGGTCCAGCAGACCCCCGTGGCCGCCGTCCCCGACCGCTTCCTCCACCATCTGTGTCAGCCGGGCTGCCTCCTGCCAGATCAGGCTCTCGCGCTGCTCTGGTGTCAGGTCGGGTCCATCCCGACCCACTCGCCCCAGATCCGCGTCACTTCGCTGTGGATCCTCAGATCGGCGTTGCTCTGCTCTTCCATCGCGTCATCCTCCCTGAAACCAAAAAGTGCTGCTTGATCGTCGTTCTGCCGGGCCATGACCCTCCCCTTGATGCTCGGCTGCCGCCGATGACTCCGTTGGTGCACCACCGACCCTGGTGAGTGCCCCCGCTGCGGCCGTTCGCGTTGTCGAGCATCGTTTCATGCCTCCTTCGTGGTGGTCCGTCAGCGGTCCATGCCGCGGTCGCGGTCACGACGCGGGCCAGTATCGGGGGCATGTCGCCCGGTTCTGTCCGACGCTTGTGGTCGTTGATCCGTTGCCGTGCAGCGTCTTCTTCCGCCAGTTTGTGCAGGGCGGCGTCCGTCGGTGTCGGCCTGCTGGACGCCGTTGGTGCCGAGTCGTGGGTACCTGCCGCCATAGCAGCTGATCTGTGCGGGTCTTTGCTCACCTCCCGTAGGAGCCGATCGCATCCGGATCGACTCGAAACTGCTCGGCCAGCCGCAGAACCGCTGACTGTGGTGTGGAGGTCACGTCATCGGGTACGAAACCCAGCCACGGCAGCGTCACCGGGCGACAGTAAGGCCCAGTCAGTCGACGAACGCCGCGACGGCCGGGCAACGGGTTCTTGCGCAGGCCCGGATTCCGCGCGAGGACGGTCGGGCTTGGGCGACGGCGACCGGCGCAGCCGGTTCGTGTGGAGAACCGGACGACCTCGCCGACGAGATGGGCATCGGATCACGGGGCTCGATGCCGCCAAGCAGACGAGGGCATCACATCGGTAGCAACGCGCGGAGCCCGCCCGTCCCGAGATAGCGGCCCGCCGCCGCTATGCTCACGGCGTGGCACTTCTGTATGCAGCCGAATTATCGCCCACCAAGCCGGAACTGATCGCCGCCTGGCTGCCGTCCGCCGCCTACTACCCGGGAACGGACCCGGTGCTCGAGCAGGTCGGCGCGTACCGCTTCGACGATCCCGACGGTGAAGTCGGGATCGAAATCCATCTGGTACGCGACGCGGACGGGTCCGTCTACCAAGTACCGCTGACCTATCGTGGGGCACCGCTGCCTACAGCGCGGCCGGTGGGCGAGATGGAGCATTCGGTGCTCGGTCACCGCTACATCTACGACGCCACAACCGACCCCGTCTACGTCGAGCAATTACTTGCCACCATCGACGGTGCCGGACGTGAAGCCGCCCAGTTTCTGCACGTCGACGGCACAGCACCGCGGAAGGTCGACAACACTGTGCGTGCCCGGGGCACCGGGTCCGGGTCGGGGGCTGTTCCGACGGTCACCGAGGTACGGACAACCACTACCGGAACCGACACGGTGATCGAGGCAGGAGATACGACTGTGGTGGTGCACCACCATCCGGTTGACACCGAACCGACAGGTCCCGCGCTACTCGGTGAATGGGACACCGGCCGAGCGCTTCTCGCGCACATCCGATAGCCGAGATGCCGGAGCACGGGCGGCAGGAGCCGCACCGTGTCACCGGGGTACTGCCGTGTCAGCCGGCTATCTCGTGCAGACCCGACTGCTCGTCGTCGTTGTCGCCGTTCAGGATGCCCTTCTGCAGCGCTCCGAACACGGCCAGGCCCTGACCGACCATGCCGGAAATGGTGTCATTGACACCTTCCTGACCGTTGAGGATGGTCAGATTGGAGTTGGCCAGGCCCTTCGCGGCGGCCTCCACGATGAGCGGCAACTGCTCGATCAGCGTCTGATCCAGTGCGACACGCCCGTTGGAAGCGGCGGCCTCAGCCAGGATCCGGATCTCCTCGGCCTTCGCCTTGGCCAGGATCTCGGTCTCGCGGGCCTTCGCCTCGGCCGGCTTGATGACCTCGCTCTGCAGTTGCTTCTCCCGCAGCGCCGCCTGTTTGACGGCCAGTTCCGACTGCGCCTCGAGGACCTCACGCTGAGCGGTAGCCTGCGCGAGCGGTCCGGCCTGTGCGGCCTCTGCCTTGGCGCGGTCGGTCTCGGCCTGGATCTCCGATTCCTTGATTGCGGTTTCGCGTGTGTACTCGGCCTGCCGCCGTCGCGATTCCTGCTGTGCTTCAGCGGCGGCCCGATCTGCTTCTGCCTGCGCGATCTTCGCCTCTCGCTCGACCTGCGCGAGGTGCGGTGCGCGCAACGAATCGATGTACCCGGAGCCGCAGTCGTCGATGGACCGGATCTGCATCGAATCCACGATCAGACCCATCCGTCCCATCTCCACATTGGAGCTGTCGAGCACCTGGGAGGCGAGGACTTCACGCTGACGGATGATCTGTTCGACTGTCATCGAACCGATGATGGATCGCAGGTGACCGGCGAAGATCTCCCCGACGGTGCCGGCCATCGCACCTTTCTGCGAAGACAGGAAGCGCTGTGCGGCGTTGACGATCGATTCGTTGTCGTTGCCCACTTTGAATGCGACCACCGCGCTGACCGACAGTTCCACGCCCTGGGTGGTCACACAGGTTTCCTTGATGAGGGCCTCGTGCAGGTCGAGTGACAGGATGTCGGCTTTCCGCAGGACCGGGATCACGAACGCACCCTGACCGGTGACCACACGAAATGGCGCCCCGTCTCCTCCGCGGTTTCCGCCGGAGATGAGCAGGGCCTCGTTGGGTGCGGGCACTCGATAGCCGAACATTCGGACTCCTCTGTGTTGGGTGCTGCTGTGTCAACTACTGTTGGGTCTTTTCTGTCTCACTGGCGACACTCAGGTCCAGCCACGGCTCGACATCGAGCGCGCGGCCACCACGGTCGGCGACCACCAGGACGGTGGACATCCCCGGCAGCGGCTGCGTGGACCACGCGGTGTAGGTTTCGCGGCCACCACGGATCGGCAACTCCACCTGCCCGGGCCCGTCGGTACCGCGGGTGGCCAGCGTGAGTCGTCCGATCTTCCCGATCGGATTCTGGTCGGTCATGCGCGCGCTACTGTCCGGCGAGGGCTGCGGTGAGCGACCCTACGGCCCGTTCCACACCCCACCGCTGCGCGAGCGCGGTCAACGCGTCCGGATCGGCCGGCGACGACGGCAACTCGTCGGACTTGGAACACTGCACCGGCGCGTCGGTGGCGACCCTCACCACCGGCATCGCCACGTCCAGATAGTCGGACGCGGCGGCGAGCTTGCTGCGCACGCCTTTCGCGAGCGACGTCGACTCGTCGAGCGCTGCCGCGCGCACCGCGGCGAGCGACCCGTACTGCATCAGCAATCCGGACGCGGTCTTGTCCCCGATACCTTTGACGCCGGGCAACCCGTCCGACGGGTCGCCGCGCAGCACCGCGAGTTCGGCGTAGCCTGCGCCAGGCCGGTCCAGGGGAACTCCGTACTTCTCCGCGACCAACGCCGGATCGTACAACTCGGCTTTCGCCAGGCCCCGACCCACATACAGCACCCGCACGGGCACGGGGGTGTCGGTGACGACCTGCAGCAGATCGCGGTCGCCGCTGACCACCACCACCGGGTCGGTGCGTTCGGTCGCGGCGAGGGTACCCATCACGTCGTCGGCTTCGAAACCGTCGGCGCCGCCGGTGGCGATGCCTGCGGCAGCGAGAATGTCGAGGATCACCGGGACCTGCCGGCTCAGCGCGGGCGGGACGTCTTCGACGGTGCCGTCGAGAGAGTCGGCGGCGACGCGGTGCGCCTTGTAGCTGGGCACCGCCGCAACCCGAAAGGCGGGCCGCCAATCCAGATCCAGGCAGGCGACCATCCGGGTGGGGCGTTGGCGGCGAATCAACGTCGCGACCATGTCGACGAACCCGCGGATCGCATTGATGGGGGTGCCGTCGGGGCCGGTGAGAGAATCGGGCACGCCGTAGAACGCGCGGAACCACAGGCCGGCGCTGTCGAGCAGCATCAACGACGGTGCCCCGGTGGGCGGCGCGGAAGTGTCGGGTTCGGTCACGGACCTCATCCTGCCATCTGGGCACGGGCATTAGGCTCGACGACATGAGCACCCCTGAGTCCCGCTTCCCCGCCGTCCGCTACGGAGCCCGACTCCGCCGCGCCGCCGAACTCGGTGCCGCCGCCGGACTCGATGCGCTCCTGATCACCCCCGGCCCCGACCTGCGCTATCTGATCGGGTCCCGCGCCGAATCGTTCGAACGCCTCACCGCCCTGGTGATTCCCACCGACGGGTCGACCGCCGCGGTGGTCGTGCCGCGCCTGGAACTGGCCTCGCTGAACGAGTCCGCTGTCACCGAACTCGCGCTGCCGGTACGCGACTGGGTGGACGGGCAGAACCCGTACGCACTCGTCGCAGAATTCGTTCCCGCCGGGGGGAAGGTCGCTGTGGCCGACGCGATGCCGGCGCTGCATCTGGTGCCGATCGCCGCGACGTTCGATCACGTCCCGGTCCTCGCGACACCGGTGATCCGGGATCTGCGCATGATCAAGGACAGCGACGAGATCGAGGCGCTGCGCCGCGCCGGAGCCGCCATCGACCGCGTGCACGCCCGAATGGGGGAATGGCTGCGCCCGGGCCGCACCGAAGCGCAGGTCGCCGCGGACATCTCCGCCGCGATCATCGCCGAAGGCCACACCGACGCCGCGTTCGTGATCGTCGGGTCGGGTCCGCACGGCGCCGACCCGCACCACGAGGTCTCCGACCGGGTCATCACCACCGGGGACATCGTGGTCATCGACATCGGCGGTCCGGTCGAACCGGGCTACAACTCCGATTCGACCCGCACCTACAGCATCGGTACCCCGGATGCCGCTGCCGCTGAGAAGATCGCGGTGCTCGAGGCCGCACAGCAGGCCGCCGTCGATGCCGTGAAGCCGGGGGCACGTGCCGAGGACATCGACGCCGCAGCACGTGATCTGCTCGCCGCCGAGGGACTCGCCGAGGTTTTCGTGCACCGCACCGGGCACGGCATCGGTCTGTCGGTGCACGAAGAGCCGTACATCGTCAACGGCAACACCGAACCGCTGCAGGCGGGCATGGCGTTCAGCGTCGAACCGGGCATCTACTTCCGCGGCGAATGGGGCGCCCGCATCGAGGACATCGTCATCGTCACCGACGACGGCTGCGAGCCGGTCAATCGGCGCCCGCACGGGCTGACGGTGCTGCCGGGCTGAGCGGTAACCTCCGGCCGGCGGGGATGCGTTCGACGATGCCGCCGGCGAACACCTCGTAGAGCGGCAGTGTCTCGAGATGCACATACCCGATGTGACAGTCGCACACCGCATTCGGACACACCCGCGGCCGCAACGCCGGAAGATACGAACCGTCGTAGAGGTTGCCGAGCGGCGCCGCCACAAAATGGCAGCGCCGCACCAGCCCGTCACCGTCGACGCTGATCACGCTCTCCCCGGTGCGGCACGGCAGACCCGCGGACGGGTGCGCATGCGCCGAGTACTCGAACAACGGATCGAGCGCGGTCCACACCGCCGCTTCCTGCGCGCTGTAACCGCGGCCTTCCTCGGCGTTGACCCACAGGTAGGTGGCCTCCGGTAGCGCCGCGCGCAGCGCGCGGGCGGACTCGAGATTGTCGGCGAGCCCGACGATGCCCACCGAATGCCGGATCCCCATCGCGTCGAGTTCGGCGGTACGCGCCACGAATTTCTCGAGGGTGGTTTCACCGGGATGGTAGGTGCACCACAGGGCGAGCCGGTTCGGGTCGGCGTCCGCGAGCCAGCCGGTGCGGCACGACAGATTGGTCTGCACCGCGACAGTCCCCACATGCGGCAGATGCGACAGCGTCACCAGCGAGTCCCGATACCACGAGCGGGTCAGGGCTTCGCCCCACGGGGTGAACAGGATCGACAGCTGCCGATGCTGCTGCGGATTGCGGGTGACCCAGTCGACGAACCTGGCGAGCGCGGCCCGGTCTGCGCGGAGCGTGGCGGGACTGTCACGACGCTTGGCGAACGGGCAATAGGGACAGTCGTAGTTGCAGCTGGCGAGCGGACCGCGATAGAGGATCGTCAACTCGGGTGCGGCCGAGTCCGTCATCGGATCACAGCCGTGGCCATCGCCGCACGGACCGACGTCGACACCAGCCACGGCCCGATGACGTCGGAATGCGCGAGCCCGTCATCGGTCAATCGGATCCAGGTCCCGCCCCCGGGATCAGGCCGATGGGTGGACCACCCACGAGCGGTCAGGGCACCGAGTTCCGGAATGTCGACGAGCGGGTCGGTGCCGAACCGCCCGGTGTAATCGGCGGTGCGCATCCCCTCGGTGCGCAGCAAGGTCTTGATCAGCCAGCGGCGGCGCTGTTCCTGATCGTCGAGACGGGCTCCGACGGTGGCAGCGGTGAAATCGGTGGTGGCGCTGTACTCGTCGAGGATGGTGCGCACCGCGGGGATCCCGACGGCGTAGTCGAACGAGTAATGCAGTGTGTCGGTGTAGGAGCGGGCACCGCAGCCGAGCCCGATCATGCCGTCGTTCTGGCAGCAGTAGTCGGTGTCGTCGCCGGGCACATCGGCGCGACGGAACTGCCGCATGGAATGCTGGCGATACCCGGCGGCGGTGAGCGCGGCGACGCCCTGCCGATACAGCCCGAGGCGGCGGGCGTCCCAATCCGGATCCCGCAGCGCCTCGTCGCCGGCGCGGCGACCGAGCCCGGTCAGCGGCCGCACATACAGTGGATACAGGTAGATCTCCTCGGGGCGCCGCGCGAGCGCCGTGTCCAGCGAATACTGCCAGGTGTCGGGGGTCTGCCCGTCGATGCCGTAGATCAAATCGAGGTTGACGACAGGAAACCGACCGTCCTGCAGCCGGTCGAGGGCGGCGTCGACGTCGGTGCGGTGTTGGGGGCGGCCCGCCGCGTGCGCTTCGCGGTCGAGGAAGCTCTGGACACCCATGCTGACGCGGTGCACCCCGCGCTCGGCGAGCACCGTGAGCCGATCTTCGGTGGCCGTGGCCGGGGAGGTCTCCACCCCGATCGGCAAAGAGGGAAGTTCCGGAGCGAACCCGGTGAGGATGTCGAACAGGTCGTCGAGTTCTGCCGGTTCGAGATAGGTGGGGGTGCCGCCACCAATTGCGGCCGAGGCGAAGTGAGCGGCGCGTCCCGTCGCGTCGAGTTCGGCGCGCACCTGCCGGGCCTGACGACGCAGTGCCTGCAGATAGTCGGAGACCCGCTCCGCAGGTGGGCGGGCGGTGGTGAACAGATTGCAGAAACCGCAGCGCATCTCGCAGAACGGGACGTGGGCATAGAGAAACAGCGACGACAGGTCCTGTCGCGCCCACACGTCACGCAGCCGCGGCGACGGGTCGAGGGGACGGTAGGCACTCTTGTGCGGATAGGCGTACAGATACCCCTGGTACGGGGACGCGTCGAGGTCTATGTGGTCGAGGTCTATCTGACTGTCGTTCATGCGGCGGCTCCGGAGGTGAGGTGCGGCAGGACGGTGTGCGCGTACGGCACGGTCCACACGCACTCGTGGGCGAGGCGATGCCCCTGGCGGTCGTCGTCGCCGTACGCAGTGCCGTGATCGGAGCACACGATCAGGAACACCGGACGGGGACCCGCCGTGAGCATCCTGGTCAGACGCGGAATCCGCGAATCGACGTACCGCAACGCCGCGGCGTGACTTTCCAGGGTGTCGGGGCGCCGCGTCTCAGGGGTACTCGCGATGCCGTCGAGATAGAAGTGGTTGGGCTGGTGCAGCGCCGCCACGTTGACGAACACGAACCGGGGGCGCGGATCGTCGACGGCGAGGCGTGAGTCGAGCGCGTCGAGTTGATGATCGAAGCTGTCGGGGTCGGCGACCCCCGTGGCCTCGGACCAGTGACTTTCCTCGAACAGGTCGGGCAGCACCGAACCCAACGCGGTCTGCCGGTTGAAGAACCCCACCCCGCCGAGACACACGGTGCGGTAACCGGCAGCGGCGAGGGCCTCGACGACGGTGGCCTCGCCGAACAGCCAGGTACCCGACCCCAGGAGATCTTCGGTGTGGCCGGGGAACTCCGCGGCGAACAACCGCTCGTGGTCGCCGCCGTCGGCCGGGGTGGGCAAGAACCCGGCGAAGAACGCCTGATGGGCGGGGAAAGTGAACGTTGCGGGAGTATGACGCTGCTCCCACCGCCCACCGGGGAGCAGCGCGGCGAGGTTCGGGGTGCGGCCAGCGGCCAGTTCGGTGTCGGCGACGTCGAAACGCAACGTGTCGAGGGTGACGAACACGATGTCGTGGGTGCCGACGACATCGCGGAACGCGGGGATCTGGGTCATGCGGTGAGTACTCCGGTCAGGCTGTGGATCTGGGCGTCGTAGGTGTCGTGGTCGGGGCGGTGGAGGCCGGGCAGATTCGGCAACAGATCACCGAAGGCATTGACCTCGGCAACCGCCACCGGGGTGGGCGCCGGCCCCGACGATCCGGCTCGCGCACCGACGAGCACGTCGACACCGACGGTGTGCATGCCGGGAAAACACCGGGCGGAGGCCTCGGCGACATCGAGCACCCGCCGCCACCCCGCATCGCCGAGCACCACACACAGTGCCGCGAGATCCCCGCGTTCATTACCCAGATGCAGGTTCGTCACCGAGCCACGCGAGGTGCGCACCACCGCGTGCGTCGCGGTGCCGGCGACAACGAGAACCCGCACATCCGCGGCCTTGCCGCGCAGAACGAGTTTCGGAAACCACTGTTCGACGTGCAGTCGCTGCTCGGCGAGCGCATCGACGAGGGCGCCGACTTCTGTTTCACCGCGGAACGTGCCGGGCCGCAGGCTGTTGACCGGCCGTCCGTCGTGCCACTGCACCGGGCCGCGTGCGAGCACATCCGCGCCCGCACGGTGGTTGCGCAGTTGCACGGCGAGTACCCCGGACGCGGACGAGCCGTGAGCGGGCTTGACGAACACCCTGGCCCAGCCGCGTCTCCGCAGGCCGTCCCGCAAGTCGTCCCAACCACGGATCGGGGCCCCGAGCGCGGCAGGCACCGGGACACCGGCGGCCTCCAGACGGGCGTGGCAGGCGGCTTTGTCGAAGAGCACCCCCAGGTCGGCGGGATCGGCGGTCAGACGGGCACCGGCCGCGGTGGCCGCATCGCCGAGCGCGGCGGTGGCTGTGCTGAACCCCCGATACCAGGCGGGACCGGCGGTGATCGCACCGCGGGGTGCGCAGTCGGGGGCGCCGCGCAGCAGCCGGTCGACGACCGGGTCGTCGCCGGGGGAGTCGATCCGCACCAGAGCCGGAGCTGCCGGTGCGGCCAGGGCTGCGGCGAGCACCGCACCCGCCCTGGACGGCCCGTCCGCGAGGACTGTGCGCCAACTCAACACCTGCGGTGCCCGGTGACCCGCCCGGCGGCACGCCGCGGCAAGCAACGTCGTGCGGCGACCGCCCGGATTCCCAACCAGCAGCAGCTGCGGTAGGGAAGTCATTCGGAGACAGCGGTATACAGATAGACCTCGCCGCCGTGCTCTTCGGGTTCCTGCCGGTCGTCGGCCGAGATCTCCACGTGCGGGTGTGCCGCGCGCAGCCGCGACAACGCCTCGTCGGAGACGAAATGATGGTCGAGGATCAAGGTGCGCACTGCACCGAGATCAGCGCCGGCGAGCGTATCGGCTCCGGTGTCGGTCAGCGTCCCGTTCGACAGGTCGAGCGTGGAGATGCGCTGCAACACCGGTGCCTGCACCAGCGCCGCAGCAATACGGTCGGCGAGATCGCTGTTGCGCAAACCCAGACGGCTCAGTGCGGGAAACCGGTTGCCGGCGAGCAGCGCGGAGAGCGGGTCGACGACGGTGATGGCACCGTAGTTGTCGACGCCGAGCCAGATCTCGAGGTCGGTCAGGTCGGGTGCGTCGATCGCGAGCAACCCGTCGAGGTAGGTCTGTTGCAGTCCACCGGATTCGACGGTCAGCGACCGCAACCGGGGCAGGACCGGCGTGGCGAGGGGGACCGGCTCGCTGATGGTCGTCGAACTACCGCCGCGCAACTGGAGTGTCTCGAGATCAGGGAAAGCCGCGAGGACCGCTCCGAGATCCCCCCAGTCGATCCACGAGATCTCGCATTCCTCGAAGGTCATGTCGCCGACGAACAGATGCCGCACGGCCGGGAACGCCGCAAGCAGCGGCACCACCTTGTCCGTCGGCAGCGGATCACTGGCCTCCGTCCAACACCCGAACACCAGCGTGCTGATCTGTCCGGCCCACGGCTGACCGGCGAGAGACACCAGGTCGTCGACGAAACCGTCGTCGCCACGGTTCCAGTCGGTGGCGATCTTCCACGCGAACGCGCCCGGATCGGTGGGGGTCGGGATATCAGCGGAGTACTGCTGGACGGGTAGTCCGGCGAAGGTACTGGTAGGGGTGTCGATCGTCACCGGTGATGCTCCATTTCCGAGGGAGTGGGTCGGTCGAACTATGCGTCGGCACCCTACGACACGACCCCGACTCCTTTCCGACGGAGACGCGCGGCACACTGGAATCATGAGCAACACCACAGCCGGTTCCGCGGCGACAGGCCCCATCGTCATTTTCGGGGGACGCAGCGAAATCGGCACCGAGATCGCTGCACGGCTGGCGCCGGGGCGCATCGTCGTGCTGGCGGCGCGCCGCGCCGAGCACCTCGACGGGCCGGTTACGCAGGTGCTGGCGGCAGGAGCGGCGGCGGTGCACACCGTCGAGTTCGACGCCGACGCCCTCGAAACCCATGCAGCGGTGCTCGATTCGATCACCACCACGCACGGCCCGATCGACGTTGCGGTGCTGGCCTTCGGGATCCTCGGGGATCAGTCCCGCGCCGAAACCGATCCCGCGCACGCGGTCGCGGTCGTGCACACGGACTTCGTTGCCCAGGTCGGGTTGCTCACGGTGCTGGCGCAGCGGATGCGTGCGCATTGCAGCGGACGCATCGTGGTGTTCTCGTCGGTCGCCGGGTGGCGGGTGCGCCGCGCGAACTATGTGTACGGATCGGCGAAAGCAGGATTGGACGGGTTTGCGTCCGGTCTGGCCGACGCCCTGCACGGTAGCGGCGTGTCGCTGCTGGTGGTGCGGCCCGGGTTCGTGATCGGCCGGATGACCGAGGGGATGAGCCCGGCACCGTTGTCGAGTACCCCACCTCAGGTGGCGGGCGCGACGGTGCGGGCGTTGCAGCGTGGTCGCGGTGAGGTGTGGGTGCCGGCGGTGTTGCGGCCGGTGTTCTTCGGGATGCGCTTGCTGCCGCGGGCGGTGTGGCGGCGGTTGCCGCGGTAGGGCCGGGTCGAGAGTACGATCCGCGATCGTTGGTGGTCGGCAGAATCCAGCTCCCCGAACTGAATTCAGGGCTACCGGTCACCGATCATTTTCGGCCTGGACGGGGCGTGCCTGCGTGGCCATGAATGCGAAGCCCTCCACCGGACCGCTCGTCTTCTGCCACTCGAAGTCGACCTCTTGGCCAGGGTCGAGCGCTCGGAATCCATCGATTTCGACTTCACTGAAATGCACCCAGCAGCCACCTGGAGTCTGCACACAGTCGATGGCTCCCCATCCGTCTTCTTTCCTTCAGAGTCGGACAACACCTCGTGAAGTCATCTCCCGATGATGCAGGAAACTGTGCCGGTCAGCGATCGCAGGGAGGACCCTTTCGCTGTTAGCGTCCTCGTCAGGGGTAAGAACCGAATATGGCAGGAAGGGGCCGCGGCCGGCCCACCGGAGGTCCCATCGTCGCGGTACACCTGGCAGGCCCGACACCCCATGGTGTCTATGACGGTGCCGTCCGTGGCGATCAGCAAAGCCGACCCGCCGCTCAGTCCCCCCGCACCGGAAGCCGACGAGGGCCCGGCCCCTCCTTCGCGAGGACGTCGCCGGGATTCGCCAACGGACAACTCTTCAGACTCAGGCATCCACATCCGATGCACCCCGAAAAATCGTCACGCAGCTCGGTCAACGCCTCGATCCGGCGGGTCAACTCGTCGTGCCACATCAGCGACAGACGCGCCCAATCCTCCGCAGTGGGGACCCGACTGTCGGGAAGCGAATCGAGGGCCTTCTTGATGTCTTCCAAGGACACACCGACCCCTTGCGCGATCCGGATGAACGCCACCCGACGCAACGTGTCGCGCCGATAGCGGCGCTGATTGCCGGAAGTGCGACGACTGTCGATCAGCCCTCGGGACTCGTAGTAATGCAGTGTCGACACCGCGACACCAGAACGCTCCGACAACTGCCCGGGTGTCAGCCACACTCCAGCAGTCATCAGAGCCTTCCTACGTAGGGCAATGCACGTGCCGATCCGGTGTGCTGCACAGTACCGAAACCTCGCTCTCGCAGCACCGAACGGGTGGCACCCCGACGCAACCCGCCCGCCCGATCGTTCAGCGACGGCCACGATAGAAGCCCCGAATGTCCTCGGCGAGCAGCCCAGTCTCCAGATGCGCCGCGTAATGACCACCCGGCGCGTCGTACAGATTCCACGACACGATGTTCCGGTGATCCCGCTCGGCGAACTTGCGCACCCCGTGAAATCGCCCGCAAACCCCGCGACGCCGATCGGCACCTCCGTGGGCCCCACCTCATCCGCCGCCTGCGCATCCTCGAAATACATACCGATTGCCGAGCCAGCCGTAGTCGTCAACCAGTAGAGCGCCACATCGGTCAGAACGAACTCGTCATCGAGCCGTCGCCCGTCCATCGCATCGTCATACATCAACTGCAGATGCCAACCCAACACACCCGCAGGTGAATCCGCCAACGCATACGCGAGAGTCTGCGGCTGCGGCGAGTGCCGACTCCACTTCTATTCTGTTGCGCTGGTTGGAAGACCCCACCAGCCGCGACTTCGAACTCGACGAACTTGCCCTGATCACCGCACACACTGGCAGCGAGTGGGAATCCACGCGGACAACCATGGAGACCCATGTGTTGCCGCGAACGTCAGGTTCATCCAGGTCGCCCGGTCTCAACGCCACACCACGATCGACGGCGGAGGCATCGTCATTCTCGACGACACCAGGAATCCGACGCGCCTGTATCTCGAAGGGGCATACACGCTTTGGGACGATTTGACCGAGGCAGGAACTGTCGCTCAGGTCTCCGGCGCTAGGCCCTGCTCCCTTCGCACGAAGGGAGCGGCACTGGACCCGGTGATCGCGAGGATCACCCGTGGTCAGCCCTACCGTCACGGATCGGTTTCGAGGAAAACGAACTCGGGCGCGCCGCGGAGGACACACTGCACAACACCGACCTGCGAACGGGGGAGTGCCCCCTCATCGAATGGGGCTGGGACCGTGCCGCCGCCAACGCCTACACCGAATCGGTCATCGGAACGACAATTGACCGCCCGGCCTGCACATTCTGCCCTTTCACCTTCTCGAATCGCTCCAGCAGTATCGCTGCCCTGGAACGGTACCGTGCAGAACCACACGTCGGCGCATCCGCACTGCTCATGGAGCGGATCGCGATCGCACTGAACCCCTACCCAGGGCATCGTCGCGGGCAAGCGGCTGATCGACCTGGTGCACGAGCACGGCCAACTCGGCTCGGTCCTCGACGCACTCGACGCCGATCTCGACCGGGCGAACACGCCCTCTACGAGATTCGGCGCATCCTGCCGTCCCGCAAGACCGACCCGACGAATCTGGGCAACGCCGCACGCTCGGTCCGGATCCGCGGCCCGGTGTTCCCGACCGTCGAGCAGTTCTTCATTGTCGCCCCGCCCTCGCGCAGGAGAAGGAGCACGAGCGTTTCGATCAGTGGTGGGCTGACGCCCGCCGCGAGACCGTGCAGAGCGCCGTGGCGGCCTGACACCGGACGTGGCCGCGGAGAGCGAGACCGACGCGTGCGACGGGCTCGGCTCCCACCTCTTTCGGGTGCGGGGAGAGTGCGTGGGTCTTTGCGGGGCAGGTCCGATGACTCCTCTGTCCGGCGAGCCGCGGCAGAGGCCGGCGCTGGTGGATGCGTCTCGGGGATGTTCGGGCCTGTCGGCGGTGTCGGGAACGTGGACGGCATTGAGTGTGTGATTTACCATGTGATTAGGAGGTGGATTGCAATGACAACCGCACACCCACGACCCGACCTCGCCGCCTACAACGACGCCGCCCGTATGACCCAATCGGAGCTGGTCACAGCGCTGCGCGACCTGCTCGGGGCCAAGCTGGTCGCGTACCTCGGGAAGGTGAAGGAAACCCGGGCTGTCCGCCAGTGGGCCGAAGGCACCCGCACGATCAACAACGAGACCGACGTCGAACGCCTCCGCATCGCCTACCGTGCCGCCCGCCTGATCGCAGAACGCGACACCCCGGCCGTGGCGCAGACCTGGTTCCAGGGCTTGAACCCGATCCTCGACGACCGGCCGCCGGCGCTGCTGCTCCGCGAGGGTGATCTCCCCGACGTCGGCCCGAAGGTCCTCGCAGCGGCGCGCCAGTTCGCGGCGGTCGGATGAAAGCACCCGACCGAACTCTGATCCCGACCGCGCGCGGCGATGTCTGCTGCGCCCACGTCGAGGGAGCTGCCGCCTACCGTGTCGGCTACCCGCCGACCTCGTGGGAGTGGACACCGTGGGAGTTCGCCACCGACGGCCGCTTCACCGGACGCTGGGACGACCCGGCCGGGGTGTGGCGAACCCTGTACGTCGGCGCGACCCGCCTGTCCTGCTACCTCGAGGTCCTCGCCTACGCCCGCAAGAGCGAGGAACTGAGCGCAGCACTCGACGAGATCGTCGACAACGATGACGAGGACGAGTTCCCCACCATCGCTCCGGGCCGGGTCCCACGGTCGTGGATGTCAGCCCGGGTCACCGGCAGCGGCTCGATCACAGGATGGTTCGTCGTGCCCGGCGACGCCGAGTCCGTGGCCACCCTGCGGTCCACCTTCCGTCCCCACGCGATCCGGCACGGCCTCGTCGACCTCGACACCGCGGCGATCCGTGACGGCCGGCCGCGTGACCTCACCCAGGCGATCTCCCAGTGGATCAACTCGCTCACCGATCCGGACGGTGAACCGGTTGCCGGCATCCAGTTCGAATCTCGGCACGGTGACGGCCTGGTGCTCTGGGCGCTGTACGAGCGTCCCGGCGACGGGCCGGTCAGCAAGAACGTCATGGTGCTGGACTACGGATCCGTCGAAGAGCACGACCCCGACCTGGTCGAAGCGATGCGCCTGCACAACCTGGTCTGGGATGACGACTGAGCCGGGCTCTCGGCTGCGCGTGGTGGCGATATGACAATTCCCATCGCCACACCGGATGTGCCCGCACTCGCGAGCGCGTCTCCGAGTGGCTCACAGATGTTCACCGAGCGCCTGCAGTCGAGTCTCTTCGATGTCGAGACGGCGCTGTGCTGCGTTGAGGGCCTTCGAACTGTAGGTTCCTCGACTCCGGGCCTCGAGGAGAGCAGCCCGCTCGGCCGCAATCGTGAGCAGCCTCAGCCGGACGTACTCTTCACACCGAGTGTCGTGTTCCGGGTCGGGGGTGGTACCGCGAGCCTCACGCTTGCCGATCAAGCTGTCGCTCCGACCCAGTTCGACCACATCCTGTTCGGCTCCGCCGGGGAGCGGCCAGTCCGAGTCGTTTCGAGAAGGCCGCGACCGAGACAATGCTGGCGACACCGATGATCGCGATCAAGGTCAGGTCCGTCCCACTATTTTCATAGGGCCATGCTCAGGCGCCGTCATGGCCCTGAGTCAGAGAGCACGCAGGGGAGTGGTGGAACGGACTCGGACGGCAGGCGGGCGGGCGGGCGGACAAGGCAGCCCTTGTGTTCACCTGTCGGGTGGTGTGGGGCAACGGCCGAAATCGGGCACGGTAGGTGACGGGGTCATGCCGCGAGTCGCGCACGGTGCACCGTCGTCATCGCCGCGTGCGATGCCACCGACCCGGAAACGGAATTGTCTCCGGAAACCTTGTTACACAGTGCATTTGATGGATAATGGTGATTATCCATCAAGATCGACTCGAGCGGGGTATAGGCGGCGCAGTGGGGGCGGGCCTACCGATTCTGCGCACCGACGCTCGACGACACGCGCAATCGACGTATCGGCATGCACAGCGACCGAGATGTCGAAGTGTGACGCCGTGCGACCGGCGCACACGCCGACGGGCCACACGCCGGAGACGAACCGGCCACCGGGTCGACGCGAAGCGCGGAGTTCATCGACGCCACTGAGTCCATTCCGGCAGGTTCGGAGGCCGGCCCTCACCGAAGAAGGCCGGGATGTCGCCCCGGGGCGGCACATGCCGTCCGCGGCCCCGAACCCACCCCGAGCAGCGGTCGGGTAGGCCCAGATTTCGACTACTTGACATAATGTAGATTATCGGCAAACTTGGCATACCGATTGACCTGGGGTTATGCGCGCATTCGGCGGCCACGCCGCACATCGACTTTCAACACGCGCATCGCACATCACATCGGCGACGCCACCGCCTGACGACTTCGGCATCCATCAGGCGCTCATCATGCGATTCGCCGACATCTCAGCGGAAACAGCTGCTGGCGGGGCAAGGTCGATCGCCGGCGCCGCCGGACATCCGACTTGCCGTCCCGTCGACTGCCCGTGTCCGCCTCGGTTTCGATCGACCTTGATCGATATCCCGTCCCCTCGCGCACCGACCCAATCCCATTAAAACGTCACTGTGACGTTTTAATAGCCGTGTGTTCTTCCGCTTGTCCTGGCGGTCACGACCAACTCAGCTTCGACTGGTGACCTGACCGTCGGCGACACACCCTCCGGTAAGTGCATTCGTGTTCATGTGCACGCCATCGGAGCGCTCGCGGCGACCATGGGACATGCATGGGCACGGCACCACTGGACGACATTCGCACCTCGGGCCGCCGTCTCCGTTTCTGCGCTGAGCGCACTCGGTGCTCCCTCCCCTGGCAATCCACCGTACAACCATAAACGTCACAGTGACGTAATGGGACTCAGACCCTTGCCTCCAGAATCAAGTTGAACGGCGTTTCCGTCGCGCGCCGGAAGCTGCCGAATCCAGCTTCGGCTGCGACGGCAGCGAGACGCGCCTCGCCGGCCTGTGCACCGAGACCGAGTGCAACAGGTTGAGCGAGCGACGACGGCGTGCACAGCACCGTCGAGGCCGCGTAGTACATCCGCCCGACCGGATTGAGATTCTCGGCGAGATCGTCGTGCGCATACGGCTCGACGAGCATCACGGAGCCGTCGCCCGAGAGCGTGTTGCGCGCATGTGTCAGTGCACCGACCGGGTCTCCCATGTCGTGTAGGCAGTCGAAATAGCACACCAAGGCGTAATCACGACCCGGGTAATCCGCTGCCGATGCGACAGCGAAATCCACGTTCTCGACGCCCTGTTCGGCAGCCAGTTCTCGTGCGCGAGTGATCGATCCGTCGTGATAGTCGAAGCCGTGCACCATCGAGTTCGGAAAGGCCTGAGCGATGAGCGTCGTGGATACACCGTGACCGCATCCGATGTCGGCCACCTCCGCGCCTGCTGTGAGTTTGTCGACGACGCCATCGAGTGCGGGTAGCCACGCGTCGACCAGATTGGCACGGTAGCCCGGCCGGAAGAATTGCTCGGTTCCGGTGAACAACTCGGTGTCGTGTTCGTGCCAGCCGAATCCTTCGCCCTGACGTATTCGTTCGGTGATCTTCTCTCTGTCCTTGAAGACCGCACTGATCAGGTGGTAGCCACCTGCCAGATAGACCGGGCTGTCGATGCGGGCGAATGCCATCGCCTGCTCCGGTGCAAGCGTGAAGGTGTCGGCGCTCGCATCGTGCATGAGATACCCACTTGCGGCTTGCGTCGACAGCCATTCCCGCACATAGCGTTCACGCACGCCGGTGCGTTCTGCCAGCGCATCGGACGTCGTCGGACCGTTGCCGTCGAGCGCTTCCCAGAACCCCAGGTCGAGGCCAATCAGGACCAATGCACTGTTCAGCGCGGCGCCCATGTCGATAACCAGCTGCCCGAGCGTCTGCTCCAGCTTGCCTTGGTCGATTTCCTCCATGTCAGGTGTGGCCATTGCACACCTCCTAAAACTTGTGATGTGCATCACATTCTAGGCGTATGGGGTGCACCACCGTCACCGCCGCATCGGAGATGCACGAACCGCGGCAGGGCGCCGACAATGGGTGACCATCGCCCCTGACCGATCTGCCTCGGATCGGGCTACGCTGAGGCAACTTTCGTTCGAGGAGGCAATGTTGAGTCAGGAAGTGAAGATGATCGTGCTGTCCACCGACGATCTCGACGAGTCGATCAAGTTCTACAGCGACACCCTGGGTATGGGCCTGAAGTTTCGCGACGGCACGCATTTCGCGGCCCTCGACGGCGGCGGCGTCACCCTCGCACTCGCCACCGACGTCGACCATCCGATCCACGGTCAGGTCGTCGTCGGCATCAAGACCGACGACGTGGATGCCGCCACGAAGGCGATCGAAGAGGCCGGCGGGGGCATCGTGAAGGACCCGTACGACGACGCGCACGAACGCCGCGCCGTGGTGTACGACAACAAGGGCAACGGATTGGTGTTCTACAGCCCACTCCAGCGCTGACCTGCTCCCCCGCCGCAGCCTTCCGGTTCGCCACCATGTGCAGCACGGGAGGATGCGCGGGTTGTAGCACTCCGCTACGATGGGTAGCAGTCTGCTACACATGGAGGTCGTGATGCCCTCGTATACCGACAAGGTCACCCGCTTCGACGCCGAGCTCGTCGACAGCGCAATCGCCGAGGGCGGGCGACAGAATCGCACAGGCCGCCAGCAACTCGAATACTGGGCGCGTATCGGCCGAGCCATGACGGCCCACGAAACCGCATCGCTGCATCGCGTACAGGACGCCCTCGCCGGCACCCGCCCGACCACCGAGCTCACCCCCGCCGAAGGTCGGCTGTTCAACGCCGAGATCGACGCCCGCATCGCCGACGATCTTGCCGGCGCCGACTACACCGGAGTCCTCGCTGCGCGCGGCGTCACGACCGTCGTGCTCGACGCCGAGGGCCGGCTGGTCGAGCAGCATCCCGACGGCACGACGCGGGTGCTCGACGCTGAATGAGGCGTCTGGACCTGATCGTCGGCCCGAACGGGGCCGGTAAGTCGACGTTCGTCGAATTGACCCTCGCTCCCCTGCTGCCGCGCAGTGTGTTCGTCAACGCGGATGTGATCGCGCGGCAACGCTGGCCTGACCGGGCGGAGGAAATGTCGTACGAGGCGGCGCAATTGGCGGCGGCGGCGCGCGATCGACTGCTCGGGCAGCGGCGGTCGTTCATTGCCGAGACGGTGTTCTCCCACCCGTCGAAGCTTGAGCTGATCGACCGAGCGCAGGCCGCGGGGTTCACGGTCGTGCTGCATGTGATGCTGGTGCCGGAAGCCATATCGGTGCGCCGTGTGGCACATCGGGTCGCATCGGGTGGGCATTCGGTGCCGGAGGACAAGATCCGGTCGCGGTATCGGCGGTTGTGGCCGCTGATCGTCGACGCGATCGGTCGCGCGGATCAGGCAACGGTGTACGACACGGCGTCGGGTACCCCGGCGGTGATCGCGAGGTTCGTGTCGGGGGTGCCGGTCGGTGTGATCCGGTGGCCGGTGTGGACACCGAACCAGCTCAGTGAACTTGGGTAAATGCGCTGGCACAGGCATTTTGCAGGGGAGCTGCATTGATCGAGTTGGCTCAGCCGAACTCCGGCCTTGGCGCCCAGTGCAGTCGAGCTCGTCTGCAGCGGAGTCCTCGTCAGGCCGGTTGCATCAAGGCCGCGAGGTCGGCGGGTACCGGCATGGGCTCGCGCAGGCCCACTGCGGCGCGGCCGGTGTTGCCTTCGGGATAACGGCCGCTCAGGGATGCGGGTGCGGCCGCGATGATGCGCACGACTTGGCCGAGGGCTTCGCGGCGCTCGCGCTGTCGCATCGCCAGGGCGAACATGGCGACGTGGTTACGGGTGTGCAGCCACGGATCCGGTTGGGACAGGATATGGGCGGCTTCGAGGTGCGCCCACCGCTGGGCGGGGTCGGTCGCGGTTTTCCCCGCGTGCATCTCGTGGTCGTAGCGGGCGCGGGCCGGGTCCGGAATTCGGGACATTACCGAAGCCTTTCGGTCGAAGGGGGTTCAGTCGCAGCAGTCACAGTCGTGGGCGTCGGACCGGTCGGCACCGAAAGTGGCCGGTGAGGGACAGCAGGTATCCCCGTGCCAGGCGTTGATACCTTCGCGGACCGCGATCGCGGCGATGACCAGGGCCGCGATCGGGTCGGCCCACGACCAGCCGAACAGGCTGTTGAGCAGCAACCCGACCAGCAGCACTGCCGAGAGGTAGGTGCACAGCAAGGTCTGCTTGGAATCGGCGACCGCGGAGGCGGAGCCGAGTTCACGTCCGGCGCGACGCTGCACCCATGACAACACCGGCATTATTGCCAAACTCACCGCGGCCAAGGTGATGCCGATCGGCGAATGCTGGGCTTCCTCGACTCCGAGCAGACCGCGAATCGAGTCGACGGTGACGTAGGCGGCGAGGGCGAAGAAGGAGAACGCGATGATCCGCAACGCGACCTTCTCCCGCCGCTCCGGATCACGCCCGGCGAACTGCCACGCGACCGCCGCCGCGGAGGACACCTCGATCACCGAGTCCAGGCCGAACCCGATCAGCGCTGACCGAGGACACCCGCGCGCCCTCGGTCAGCGCAATGATCGCCTCGATGACGTTGTAGGTGATGGTCGCGGCGACGAACCAGCGGATCCGCCGCGACAGCAGCGCTTTGCGTTCCGGCGACGGGCCCGCCAGAGTGACGGCCGAGTGCAGCGACGGCATTTCCAATGGCGCGGACATCAGCAGCACTCTTCGGTGTCGGCGGTCGGGCAGCAGGCCGGGTCGACCGCCAGCACCAAGCCGAGCAGGTCATCCAGAGCGTGCCCGATACGGCGGTCGGCGAGTTCGTAACGGACGCGCCGACCTTCCGGGACGGCCACGACCAATCCACACCCACGCAGGCAGGACAGGTGATTGGACAGGATCTGGCGCGACACCCCGATCGCCTCTGCCAGAGCGGAGGGATAGGCCGGACCGGTGCGCAGGCTCAGCAGGATCTGGGTGCGGGTCGGATCCGACAACGCGTGCCCGAAGCGGGCAAGCGCGTCACGGTGCAACAAGGTCTCCACAACACATACAATACAGATTCGGATGTATTCATGGAATCCTGAACTATTGCGAACGGGCTGGGGGGACGCGCGGAAAGCGTGTCGATGGCCTCGAACAATCCTTCGGACACCAGGTCGGTGACGTAGGTGCCGGCCTTGGCGTCGATGGCGCTTTGAATCCACGGCCCCACACGACATGAATCCAACGCATATTTGACATGCATGAATATGCGTTGGATCCATAACCTAGGCCATGTCAGACCCACTGCACGAGTTGCCACACGATGCCGTTGGGATCGGCGAACTGGCAGTAACGCTCCCCCCACGGCTCAGTTTCCGGCGCGGTGATCACCGTGGCGCCCGCCGCGGCGATGCGGGCGTATTCGGCGTCGAGATCGTCGACGACGAACGCGATCAACATGCCTCGACCGGCGGGTCCTGCGATGGAGGCGGGCTTGAAGGTGCTCAACCCGGTGCGCAGGAAGACGATGTTCAGCCCCGCACTCGGGTGCGTGAGGGAGACGAAGCCGTCGTCGGACATGGCCTCGGTGAATCCGAAGTGTGCCTTCGCGAAGTCGGCGGAGGCGGCGGTGTCGGCGACGTTGAGCGACAGGGCTGTTCCGGTGATGTGGATGGTGTCCTCCAGGGAGTGGGATAAACCTTATGCAACGTATACATTATTCAGTGTATAGAGTTATCGCGGAGGATGCACCCCGACTTCCAGGAGAGACCCGATGGCCCGCGACCTGATCGACCTACTGTGGCGTGATCACCCCGACGCGCCACGTGGCGGCACCCGCGGACCCCAATCGAAAGTAACTACCGCACAAGCGGTGTCGTCCGCCATCACCCTCGCCGACGCCGAAGGCCTCCCCGCCGTGACAGTGCGGCGACTCGCCGCGGACCTCGGCATCTCCGGGATGGCTCTCTACACCCACGTCGGATCCCGCGACGACCTGCTGGTGCTCATGGCCGACGCCGCCCGCGCAGGCCGGCCGCGGAGCCCGTACGCGAGCGAACGCTGGCGCGCACGGGTCCGACAGGTCGCCGAGACCGACCTCGCGCTCTACACCGCGCACGGGTGGCTACTCGACATCACCGACCCCCGGACGTCGCTGGGACCGGGAACAATCGCCGCCTACGACCACGACCTGCACGCGTTCGATCACACCGGGCTGACCGATCTCGACCGCGACGCCTCCTTGACCTTCGTCGCCGACTTCACCCGTGCCGCCGCGCACGCCCACCGACCCGCACCCCACACCGTCGACATGGCCGCGGCATGGTCGGCCTGGCACCAGCGCCTCGACGCATACCTCGGCGACGAATTCCCCCTGGCCCGACGGGTGGGCGCGGTCGCCGGGGAGGCGATGAACACGTCCTACAGCCCACAGAGTGCATGGAAGTTCGGGCTCGACCGGGTCCTCGACGCCGTGCAGTCCCTCATCGACCGGGTCTAGCCGCTACACCGTCGCACTCAACGTGTCAGTCCCGTACCGATCCCCCAACGGTCCTGACCCCGACGAAGACTCGCATCACTGTCCTCGAACCGCGCGGTGAGCACTGCGGCGATGTCCTGCGCGGCCGGCGGCGCCACCATCTCGTGATGCTCGCAATCGATGCGGAACTGGTGGATCTCGCCGTCGACGATGTCGTGCCACGCCGCGACAGCGGGCACCGATCCTGCCGAGCGGGTGGCGGTGAAGAACAGCACATCGCCGTGGAAGGTCACCGGCGAATGCCGGCGCGCTGCACGGGCCGCGGCCACCGATCCGGTGTGCAACCGTTCGAGGTGCTGTGCGGTCAGGCCCGACAGTTCCCCGAAGGACTCTTCGACAAGCGCGAGCGCGTCCTCGTAACCGAGTTCGGGGCCGCCGTTGACGGATACCCCGAGGTCGCGGAGCATGTCCTTGACCCCGGGCGCCGCTCCGCCCGGCGCGTTGAGATGCGCATCCAGCAACGCAAGGGTGTCGACCACCTCCCCGTCGCGTTGCAGTTCGACAGCGACGGCGTGCGCGACGATCCCGCCGAGCGACCACCCCAGCAAGTGGTACGGGCCGTGCGGCTGGACCTGGCGGATCTCCTCGGCGTAGCGCACGGCCAACGAGCGGACGCTGTCGACGGTGCCGGAACCGCTCAAGGTGGGCAACTGCAACCCGTATACGGCGCGTTCCCCGTCGAGATGCTGGGTCAGGCCGGCGTATCCCCAGGCCAGGCCCGCGGCTGGGTGCACGCAGAACAACGCCGGTGTGTTCCCTTCCCGCAGCGGCACCAGGACCCGCAGCGCGTCGTCGACGGTGCCGCTGTCGGTGTCACCGCCGAGATGCTGGGCCAGGTCGGCCACCGTCGGATGAGTGAACAACGCGGGCAACCCGATCCGCCGATTCAGACGCTGCGACAGATCCGGGACGACACGGGTCGCGAGCAGCGACGTGCCGCCGAGTTCGAAGAAGTTGTCGTCGGCGGCGACCGCCGTCAGACCCAGATGGGTGGCGAACACCTCCGCGACGAGGCGTTCGAGGTCGGTGTCGGGGGCCCGGCCCGCCGCAGCCCGGGCTGTGAAGTCGGGCGCAGGCAGCGCGCGGCGATCCAGTTTCCCGGCGGGCGTCAGCGGGATCGTGTCGAGGACGAGGATCACCGTCGGCACCATGTGTCCGGGCAGGTGTGCGGCTACATGCCGACGCAACACCGCCGGGTCGGGCGCGGTGCCCTCCGCCGCACGCACGTACGAGACGAGCACCGTCTCCCCCGATGGTGCCGTGTGGCCGAGGGTATGCGCGAACACCACCTGGTCGTGGCCGGTGAGCGCAGTGTCGATCTCGCCGAGTTCGACCCGGAACCCACGGATCTTGACCTGGAAATCCGACCGTCCCACATACTCGAGTTCGAGCCGACCCTCCGGAACACCGACCCACCGCACCACATCACCGGTGCGATACATCCGCTCCCCGACCCGACCGAACGGATCGGCAACGAACCGGGACGCCGTCAACTCCGGCCTGCCGTGATAACCACGCGCCAGACCCGGCCCGGCCACGTACAGTTCACCGGCCACACCCACTGGCACGGGGCGCAGCCGCGCGTCGAGCACCAGCGAACGGAATCCGCGCGACGGGCTGCCGATGGTCACCGGGTTCCCTGCACGCAGCGGCGCGGTCAGCGAGGTCATGATGGTCGCTTCGGTGGGGCCGTAGGCGTCGATCATGCGGTGTCCGTCGGCCCAGCGGTCGACGAGTTCCGGTGGGCACGCTTCACCGGCGACGAGCAGCACCTGCAGATCGGGGACCTGCGCCGGATCGAGGGAGGCGAGGGCGGTCGGGGTGATGAAGGCGTGGTCGACGCGGTGGGCGCGCAGCGCCGCGGCGAGGTCATCGCCGCCGTACACGCCGGGAGGCACGATCACCAGGCTCGCTCCCGCGGACAGCGCCATCATCATCTCGAAGATCGACGCGTCGAAACTCGGGGACGCCAAGTGGGAGACGCGGCTGCCGGGTTCGACGAGCAGATGGTCGTGTTCCTCGGCGGCGAGGTCGGCGAGACCGCGGTGGGTGACCGTCACGCCCTTGGGTCGGCCGGTGGACCCCGAGGTGTAAATCAGGTAGGCGCCGTGGTCGGGGCGCAACGGCACCGGGCGATCCTCGTCGGTGATCGCGGTGGTGTCGCGGCCGGTCAGATCCGCGCGAATCTCGTCGGAGTCGAGTACGAGCCAGTCCACGGTGTCCGGGAGCGTGTCGCGGTGCGCGCTGTCGGTGACCCCGACAGTTGCGGCGCTGTCGGTGAGCATGAACTCGATTCGTTCGGGCGGATAGGTGGGGTCGACGGGCACGAACATCGCGCCGCTGCGGGTGGTCGCCCACACCGCGGCCACCGAATCGATCGACCGGGGCAACGCGAGCGCCACCACGGTGTCGGGTCCGGCACCGCGGTCGAGGAGCAGCCGTGCCAGCGCGGTCGAGGCCCGGTCGAGTTCGCGGTAGGAGATGGTGCGGTCGCCGTCGACCACTGCGACCGCGGTGGGATCGATGGCGACGGCCTCGTCGAGCAGATCCGGCCATACTCGGGCGCCGATACCGGCAGGACCCCACGCGGGCACCAGAGTGTCGTGTTCGCGCGCGGTGAGCAGGTCGATGTCGCCGACCGGGACCTGCGGATCGGCGGTGACCGCGTCGAGCAGCCGGGTCAGCCGTGCCGCGAACTCGGAGACAGTGCCGGCGTCGAACAGGTCGGTGGCGTACACGAACGCGGCGTCGAGACCGCCCTCGGTGACGCCGGTCTCGAGTGCCCCACCGGCGTCGGCGACCAGCAATTCGAGATCGAAGTTGCACACGGTCGGGTCGAGGGTCATGCCCTGCACTGTCAGATGCGGTAACTCGAGCGCCGCGCGTCCGGTGTTCTGGAATTCGAGGGACACCTGGAACAGCGGCGAATGCGCGGTCGAGCGGATCGGGTCGGCGGTCTCGACCACGGTCTCGAACGGAATGTCGGTGTGCGCGAAGGCAGCAAGGTCGCGGTCGGTGACGTCCGCGAGCAGTTCGGTGAATGTCGCTGACGCAGGCACCGGGGTGCGCAGCACCACGGTGTTGACGAACATGCCGACGACGTCGTCGAGGTCGCGGTGTCCACGTCCGGCGATGGGGCTGCCGACGGCGATGTCGTCGGTGTTCGACAGACGTGCGAGCAGTACGGCGAGGGCGGCGTGCATTGCCATGAACACGGTGGTGCCGTGTGCCGCGGCGAGCTGGGTGAGCCGCTGATGCAGCGCCGCGTCGATGGAGAAGCGGACCACATCGCCGCGGAACGACTGTTGCGGCGGCCGGGGCCTGTCGGTGGGGAGCGGCAGCACCTCCGGTAGTGCGGCGAGGGTCTCGCGCCAGAACCGGGTCTGGGTTTCGGCGAGGGAGTCGGGGTCGGCCGGGTCGCCGAGCCGGTCGTGTTGCCACAGGGCGTAGTCGGCGTATTGGACGGGCAGCGGCGTCCAGGCGGGCACGTCACCACGGGTGCGGCCCTGGTAGGCGAGCATCAGGTCGCGGGCCAGGGGTGCCAGCGACGAGCCGTCGGCGGCGATGTGGTGTACCACGAGCACCGCGATGTGCTCGTCGCGTCCGAGCGCGAACACCCGCGCGCGCAGTGGCACATCGACGGTGACATCGAAGCCGGCCGAGGCGAACTCGGTGACCGCGGCCTGCACTGTGTCGGCGTCGGCAGGTACCACGTCGAGCGTCAGTGGCACGTCGTCGGCGGCGAGGATGCGCTGGTGTGGTCCGTCCGCGGTGGCGGGGTACACGGTGCGCAGTGCTTCGTGCCGGGCCACCACGTCGTGTAGGGCGGTACCGAGCGCGGCGCGGGACAGATGTCCGCTGAGCCGGATGGCGAGGGGGATGTTGTACGCGGCGGAGGCGGTGTCGAACTGGTTGACGAACCAGAGACGCTGCTGGGCCGGGGACAGCGGGATACGGGTGGGGCGGGGCGCGGCGGTGGGGCCGGTGCGCGGCCGGGGGTGGTCGGCGGTGCTGTCGACGGAGTGCAGGTGTGCCGCAAGATCCTGCACGGTGGGGTGTTCGAACAGGGCGCGTACGGGGATGTCGCGGCCGAGATGCTCCCCGATGCGGGTGACGGCGCGTGTTGCGATGAGCGAGTTGCCGCCGATGTCGAAGAAACTGTCGGTGGCCGAAAGGGTGTCGAGTCCGAGCAGTTCGCGCAGGTGTTCGGCCAGGACGGTTTCGAGTCCGTCGGCGGGTGCCTGGTGGGCGGCGCCGGTGCGGGTCAGGTCCGGTGTGGGGAGGGCGTTGCGGTCGAGTTTCCCGACAGGCGTCAACGGGATCTCGTCGAGCACGGTGATGAATGCGGGCACCATGTGCGCGGGAAGATGTTGTGCAACATGATTTTTGATGACTTGGCGGTCCAGTGTTCCGGGGGTGGTCGGGTGGCAGTGGGCGACCAGCACCGTCTCCCCCGACGGGGCGGTATGCGCGACGGTCACGGCGAACCCGACATCGGGATGGGTGGCCAGGGCGGCGTCGATCTCGCCGAGTTCGACGCGGAACCCGCGGATCTTGACCTGGAAGTCGGCGCGGCCTACGTATTCGATCTCGATCCGGCCGGCAGGATCCCCGACCCACCGCACCACATCACCGGTGCGGTACATCCGCTCCCCCGCCTGCCCGTACGGATCGGCGACGAACCGGTCTGCCGTCAGATCCGGGCGAGCATGATAGCCACGCGCCAGACCGGTGCCTGCGAGATACAACTCACCGGACACACCGACCGGGACGGGACGCAGCAGGTCGTCGAGGATCACGGCGTGCACCCCGCGCAGGGGCGGTCCGAGGGTCAGCGCGCTGTCGCGGTGCAGTGGGTCGCTGATCGCGGCCATGATCGTGGTTTCGGTGGGCCCATAGGCATCGACGAGGCGGCGACCCGGCGACCAGGCGGCGAGCAGGTCCGCCGGCCAGGCTTCGCCGCCGACGGCGAGGTCGACGAACGCGGTCAAATCGGCCGGATCGAGTGACGCAAGCGCGGCGGGAGTGATGAAACCGTGGGTGACAGCATGCTCGGCGAGGAACCGCCCGAGTTCGGAGCCCCCGTACAACTCCGGCGGAACCACCACGAGCGTGGCACCGGATCCGAAGGCCAGCAGGTACTCGAAGATCGACGCGTCGAAGCTCGGGGACGAGAAGTGCATGACGTTCGAGCCCGGTCCCGCGCCGAAACGCTCCCGCTGGTCGAGTGCGAAATTGTGCAGGCTGCGGTGCGTGGTGACCACACCTTTGGGGCGGCCGGTGGAGCCGGAGGTGTAGATCAGGTAGGCGGCGTGGTCGAGATGCAACGGTCTCGTCCGGGCGGTGTCGGTGATCGGCGCGCCGGTCCCGGTCTCGGGGCTGTCCAGATCGAAACTGTCCAGATCGAAGCTGTCCAGATCGAACCACTGCACCGTGTCCGGCAACCCACCGCGATGCGCCGCCGTCGTGACCCCGACGGTCGCACCGCAATCGGCGAGCATGAACGCGACGCGCTCGGCCGGGTAACGGGGGTCGACCGGCACGAACGCCGCCCCCGTCTTGGCGATCGCCCAGATCGCGAGCACCGACTCGACAGAGCGGGCGATACCCAGCGCAACGGCCGTATCCGGCCCAGCACCAACATCGATCAGACTGCGCGCCAAAAGATTCGAGCGATCGTCGAGATCCCGGTAGGTCACCGCGACAACACCGTCGGTCACCGCAATCGCATCGGGATGCGCGGCCGCGGTGGCAGCGAACAACTCCGGCAACGTCAGCGTCGACCCCCCGGCCGGGCCACGCACCGGGGTCAACACCTCCCGCTCGGCGGCGGTGAGCACCATACGCTGCGCGAGCCGCGCGCCAGGGTCCCCCGCCAACGTGGTCAACGCCGCCACGATGCGGTCGGCGACGACCGCCACCTCACCGCGATCGAACACCTCGGGCAGATACTTCATCCGCAGATGCATGGCGGTGTCGGTGTGCGCAACGATACTCAGCGGGTAGTGCGCAGAGTCGAGGCCGGTGATCCCGGTGACACGCATACCAGCGATATCGGTGTCGGCGCTCATCCCGGCCGCATCGACCGGATAGGACTCGAACACGGTCAACGTGTCGAACCCGACCGCGGCACCGACATGCCGATCGAGGGTGTTCAGATCCACATGATGATGATCGAGCAGCGCCGCCTGTTCGGCCTGCACCCGGTCGATGAGCGTCGCCACCGTATCGCCGGGGTGCACGGTGACACGGACGGGGACCGTGTTGATGAACAACCCCACCATCGTCTCGATCCCCGCCACCTGCGGCGGACGCCCGGAGACCGTCGCCCCGAACACCACATCGCTGCGACCGGTGAGAGCACCGAGCACCAACCCCCACGCGACCTGCACCACCGTGTTGACGGTGACCCCACGCGCGGCAGCGACCGCGTCGATCCGGGCCGACAGATCCGCACCCACCTCGACATCAAGGTCTGCCGAGACACCGCTGCCCGCGGCAGTACGGTGCTGCGGAGCGAGCAGCGTCGGCTCATCGACCCCCGCCAGCGCACGACGGTAGGCCTGCACCGACACATCCTGGTCCCGGTCGGCAAGCCACGCCAGATACGTGCCGAAACTCTGGGGCCGCTCGAGCAGCGCGGTATCACCGTCGGTGGCATACAGCACGAGCAGTTCCCGGATCAGAACCGGAGTGGACCAGCCGTCGAACAGCAGATGATGGTTGGTCAACGCGACACGGTGCCGGTCCGGTCCGATGTGCACGACCGTGACCCGGAGCAGCGGCGCGTCGGCGGTGTCGAATCGGGTGGTGCGGTCCAGCTCGAGCAACCGGATGGCGGCAGCCTCCGGATCCGGGTCGTCGCTGGTATCGGCCACCGTGAACGGCACGTCGGTGTGCGTCGGCACGACCTGCACGTATCCGTCCGCGCCGTCATCGGTGAACGCCACCCGCAGATTCGGATGCCGCACCAGCAACAATTGGAACGCGCGCCGCAGCCGCGCCGCATCGAGTCGGCCGGTGACCTCGAGCACGAGCTGGACGACATACGCGTCCGGGCTGTCCCCCGCCAGCAAGGCGTGGAACAGCAACCCGGTCTGCAGTGGTGCCGTCGGCCACACCGTCTCGAGCGGACCGTATCGATCCTCGAGCTGTTCGAGGGTCGGCTGGTCGAGCCGCACCAGCGGCAGGTCCGACGGCGTCAGACCTCCGGCGTGAGGGCTACGCGCATGCCGTGCCAGCGCCGTCGCAGCGGCGGTGAACCGCGCGGCGAGGGCGGTGACCTCGGTGTCGTCGAGCAGCCCTTCCGGGAAGGACCAGAACGTGCGCAGCACCGGTCCGTCGGGTCCGTCGACCGTCACCGCATTGAGATCGATCACGGCGGCGGCCGGCATGTCGGGGCTCTGCGTGCCACCACGCCCGAACTCCCCAATCGGCAACCACGGCACATCGGCGGCGGTGTCGGTGCCGACGGTGGGGCGGCCGAGATAGTTGAAACTCAGTTGCGGAGTGGCCAGCGTCGCCAACTCGGCGGCGGTGTCCGCGGCGAGATACCGCAACAGACCGAAGCCGACACCGTGATCCGGCACCGCGGCGAGGTGTTCCTTGACGGTCTTGATGGCACGCCCTGCAGCGGCCCCCCCGGCAAATGCCTCATCGAGGTCGAGTCCCGCCAGGTCCAGCCGCAATGGGTGGATGGTGGTGAACCAGCCCACGGTGCCACCGAGATCGGCGCCGTCCGCGGCGGACGTCTCCCTGCCGTGCCCTTCCACATTGAGGAGCACCTCGTCGCGGTGTTGCCCGCGGTCGCGGCGCCACGCCGTGACCGCAAGCGCGAAAGCGGCGAGCAACCCGTGCTCGACCGAACCGTGGAACCGCTCGGGCACCGTCGTGAGCAGCGCCTCGGTCACCGAGGTGGGTAGCACCGATTCCACCGTCGAGACGGTGTCGTTGACGTCCACCGCCGGATCGAACGGCCGATCCCCCACCGGAGGTTCGACGACATCGACGGTGCGGCGCCAGAACTCCAGTTCGGAGCGACGCCGGGGATCATGCGCCGAGTCGGCAAGGGCCTGCGCCCACCGCCGCACCGATGTCCCCGCGACCGGTGGCAGTGCCGCCGCAGGCGAGTCCGGATCGAGGCCGGCCGCCCACGCCGCCGCGAGGTCGGGCACCAAGATGCGCCACGACACCCCGTCGACCGCGAGATGGTGAATCACCAGCAGTAACCGGCCGGCGCCCGTGGCCGAATCGAACCACACCGCCTGCATCAGCACCCCGGCCGACGGATCGAGCCGGTCGGCAGCCGCGTCGAGTTCGTGCGACGCGAGGGCGAAGAACTCTGCGGTGTCCGCGGCACTGGTCACCGGTACCCGATGGATCACGGTCTCGGCGCGCACCGCGCCGGGTGGGTCGACGTGCAGCGCGACACCGCGCGGCGACCCGGCACTCGGAGACAGGCGACCGCGGAGCATATCGTGCCGATCGAGCAGCGTCTGGATCAATGTGGTGAGCACAGATCTGGTCAGGCCGGTCGGCAACCGCAGCAGCACCGCCTGCGTGTACCGGTCGTAGCTGCCACCCCGCTCGAGCATCCAGTGCACGATCGGGGGTAGCGGCACCTGACCGACACCGCCGCCGGGCAGTTCCGACAACACGGTCGGCGCGACCGCGACCGCTGCGACGGCGGCGAGCGCCGCGGGGGTCTTGTGCTCGAACACCTCCCGCGGCGACAGCTCCAACCCGGCGGCCTTGGCGCGCGACACCAGCTGGATTGACATGATCGAGTCGCCACCCAAGGAGAAGAACGAATCGTCGACCCCGACTGTGTCGAGACCCAGCACCTGCGCGAACAATTCGACGAGCCGCACCTCGCGGTCCCCGACCGGGGCGCGGGTCACGGCGGACCGTGCCGCGAAATCCGGGGCGGGCAATGCCCGACGATCGAGCTTGCCTGTGGCCCCCACCGGCAGGGTATCGAGCACCACGAGGGCGGCAGGCACCATGTAGGCGGCGAGATCGGTGGCAGCTTGCGCCAGTACGGTGTCGACCTCGAGATCCACCCCGGTTTCCGGCACGAGATACCCGACGAGGCGGTCGGTGGCGGTGCGCTCGTCGTGGTGCACGACCACGACAGCGCGGGCGACACCGGCCGTACGCAACAGCGCGGCTTCGACTTCGCCGAGTTCGATGCGGAAACCACGCATCTGGACCTGGAAGTCGCTGCGTCCGACATATTCGATGTCGCCGCCGGGGGTGCGCCGGGCCAGGTCTCCGGTGCGATAGAGCCGCTCACCCGAACCACCGTGCGGGTCCGCGACGAAACGGGTGGCGGTCAGATCGGGACGATGCAGATAGCCGCGAGTCAATTGTCCCCCGGACACATACAGTTCGCCGGTGGTGCCGGCGGGCACGGGATGCAGCCGGGTGTCCAGGATGTGCAACTGCAGCGACGGCAGTGGTGCACCGATGAGGTTGCCGTTCGCGTCCGCGGCCACCGCGCGACCCAACGGCAACGCGGTGACGTGCACGGTGGTTTCGGTGATGCCGTACATGTTCACCAATGTGGGCGAGGTGTCGTCGTGCCTGCGGTACCAGCGGTCGAGCTGCGCCAGGTCGAGGGCTTCACCACCGAAGATGATCCAGCGCAACGGCAGCGGCGGACCCCCGGCCACCCGGTCGGCCTCGACGAACTGCTGGAACGCGGTCGGTGTCTGGTTCAGGACGGTGACCTGTTCGCGCCGCACCAATGCGAGGAACTCGTCGGGGGTGCGGGCGGTGTGGTAGTCGACGACGACGAGACGACCGCCGTGCGCGAGCGCACCCCACAGTTCCCACACCGAGAAGTCGAAGGCATAGGAGTGGAACAGGGTCCACACGTCGTGTTGGTCGAAACCGAACTGGGGGTGAGTGTCGGTCATCAGGGTCACCACGGTGCGGTGCGGCACCACGACGCCCTTGGGGCGGCCGGTCGAGCCGGACGTGTAGATCACGTACGCCGTCTGATCCGGATGGACCGCATCCCGCTCTGCGCTGGTCAGGGCCGCGGTAGGAAGCGCCGAGAGCCGGTCGAGGACTGCCTGCTCGTCGAGCAACAGCGTCTCCGGGGCGGTCTCGGGCATGAACGCGGCGTGCTCGACGGTGGTGAGTACACACACCGGACGGGCGTCGGCGAACATGAATGCGAGACGCTCCGGCGGGTACGCCACGTCGATCGGGAGGTACCCGGCGCCGGCGTCGAGGATCGCGAGCAACGCGACGACGAGTTCGCAGGTGCGCGGCAACGCGACCGCGACGAGGGTGTCCGCGCCCGCGCCGTGGTCGAGCAGCAGCCGCGCGAGGCGGTGGACACGGTCTTCGAGTTGCCGATAGGTCAGGTTCCCGTCGTCGGCGGTCACGGCGACCGCGTCGGGGTTCACAGCGGCGCCGCGGTGGAACAGATCGAGCAACGTGTCGTCGTTCGCCGCGGTCCCTGTTGCGCGGCTCGTCGCGGTTTCCCTGGCGCGGCGCGCCGCGGTGAGCGCGTCGTGTTCCGGTTCGGTGAGCAGATCGAGGTCACCGACGGCAAGGTCCGGATCGGTCGTGACGGCGGTGAGCACCCGCCCGAACCGGTCGGCGATGGCCTCGGCGGTTGCGGTGTCGAACAGATCGGTGGCGTAGGTCAGCGCGCAGCGCAGACCGCCGCCGGGGACCTCCTGCACGTTGAGTTGGAGATCGAATTTCGCGACATTCAGATCGGCGTCGAGCGCCTCGACGGTGAGCTCCGGTAGTTCGAGATGAGCGCGCTCGACGTTGCCGAACTCGAGTACCACCTGGAACAGCGGGGAATGATCTGTGTGGCGGGTCGGGTCGAGCGCGTCGACCAGTTTCTCGAAGGGCAGTTCGGTGTGCCCGAACGCCGCCAGGTCGATCTCGCGAGTGCGATGCAGGTGATCGCTGAACGACAGTCCCCCGGTGATGGGGGTGCGCAGTACCACGGTGTTGACGAACATCCCGACCAGGTCGTCGAGAGCGCGATGTCCACGACCTGCGACGGGGCTGCCGATCGCGATGTCGTCGGTTCCCGACAGCCGTGCGAGCAGTACCGCCAGCGCGGCGTGGACGGTCATGAACACTGTTGCGTTGTGGGCAGCGGCGAGATCGGTCAGTGCGTCGTGCACGGCCCGGTCGACCTCGAAGTGGTGCACGGCGCCGCGGAACGACTGCTGCGGTGGCCGGGGCCGATCGGTGGGTAGCGGCAGTACCTCCGGCAGATCGGCCAGGGTGGTGCGCCAGTAGTCGAGTTGGGTCGCGGCGATCGAGTCGGGGTCGGAGGGGTCGCCGAGCAGTTCCTGTTGCCACAGGGCGTAATCGACGTACTGCACGGCCAGGGGCGACAGTTCCGGGGTGGTGTCCTGGCTGCGGGCGAGATAGGCGGCCATCAGGTCGCGGGCCAGCGGCGCCATCGATGCACCGTCCGCGGCGATGTGGTGCACCACCACGACCAGGATGTGCTCGGTGTCGGACACTGCGAGCAGGGCGGCACGGACCGGTACCGCGGCGGCCACATCGAAACCGGCGCCGATCAACTCTGCGATCCGGCCGGGGAGGTCGGCCTCCGGGGTGGGCTCCGGGCGCAGCGCGATCAGAACTTTCTCGGTGGTCGCGATCAGTTGCCGAGGCCCGTTCTCGTCGCCGGGATACCAGGTGCGCAATGTTTCGTGCCGACCCAGCAGATCCGTTACGGCGGCGGCGAGGGCGGCCCGGTCGAGGCGGCCGGTGAGGCGGATCGCGAGGGGAATGTTGTAGGCGGCGGAGGTGGTGTCGAATTGGTTGACGAACCACATCCGCTGCTGGGCGGGGGCGAGCGGCAGCCGTTCGGGTCGCACCGCCGGTACCAGCGGGGTGTGTCCGTGCCCGCCGTGATCGTCGAGGACCCGCGCGGCGAGGGCGCGCACGGTGGGGGCCTCGAAGAGGACTCGCACCCCGGCGTCGGTGCCCAGCGCGGTGTTCACGCGGGCGACGACGCGGGTGGCGATCAGCGAGTTGCCGCCGATGTCGAAGAAGTTGTCGTCCACCGATACCCGCTCGTGGCCGAGGACGTCGGCGAGGATACCGGCGAGAACGCGTTCGAGGTCGGTGGCCGGCGGGTGGTAGTGACCGCCGGTGGCGGACAGATCCGGGACGGGCAGTGCCCGGTGGTCGAGCTTCCCGACGGGGGTCAGGGGGATCTCGTCGAGGACCACCACGGTCGCGGGCACCATGTGGGCGGGCAGGCGTGCGGCGACGTGCGCGCGGACCGCGGCGGGGTCGATGTCGGTGCCGGTGTCGGGGAGTACGTAGGCGATCAGGACGGTGTCGCCGGAGGGTGCGGTGTGGCCGGTGGTGTGCGCGAACGCGACGTGGTCGTGGGTGGTGAGCGCGGCGTCGATCTCGCCGAGTTCGATGCGGAAGCCGCGGACCTTGACCTGGAAGTCGGAGCGCCCGAGGTATTCGACGGTGTGGTCGGCGCGCCAGCGCACCACGTCGCCGGTGCGGTACATCCGTTCCCCACTGCGCCCGTAGGGGTCGGCGAGGAAGCGGGCTGCGGTCAGGTCGGGGCGCCGGTGGTAGCCGCGGGCCACACCGGGGCCGGCGATGTACAGTTCGCCGGCGACCCCGACGGGCACGGGCCGTAGCCGGTCGTCGAGGACGACCTGGTGGAAACCGACGGCGGGGCCGCCGACGGTGACGACCTCGTCGGGATGCAGGGCGGGGCTGACGCTGGTTTCGATGGTGGCTTCGGACGGGCCGTAGCCGTTGAACATCTGCCGGCCGGGTGCCCAGCGGGCGACGAGTTCCGGTGGGCAGGCCTCACCGGCGACGACGAGGACGCGCAGGGTCTCGAGGTCGTGCGGGTCGAGCGAGGCCAGGGCGGTGGGGGTGATGAAAGCGTGGGTGACCTGTTCGTCGCGGAGCAGCCGGGCGAGTTCGTCGCCGCCGTACACATCGGGCGGCACGATCACCAAGGTGGCGCCTGCGCAGAACGCCTTGGTGTACTCGAAGATCGAGGCGTCGAAGCTCGGGGACGCCAGGTGCGAGACGCGGGCCTGGTGGGTGATCGTGAAGTGTTCACGGACCTCGGCATTGAGGTTGGTCAGGCCGCGGTGGGTGACGACGACGCCTTTGGGGCGGCCGGTGGAGCCGGAGGTGTAGATCAGGTAGGCGGGATGGTCGAACCGCAGTGGTGTGGTGCGGTCGGTGTCGGTGATCGGGTCGGTGGACGCCGCGGCGAGACGCTCGTGCACGGCCGGGTCGTCGAGGACGAGCCACGGCACGGTGCCCGGGAGCCGGTCGTGGTGCTCGGTGGTGGTCAACCCGAGGGCGGCAGCACAGTCGGTGAGCATGTAGGTGATGCGTTCGGGTGGGTAGGTGGGGTCGACGGGCACGAACGCCGCGCCGGTCTTGGCGACCGCCCACACCGCCGCCACCGACTCGATGGAACGCGAAATACCCAGTGCAACAACACTCTCCGGGCCCACACCGGTGTCGATCAGCAGGCGGGCGACGCGGGTGGACCACTCGTCGAGTTCCCGATACGTCACCTGACGGCCCCGGAACGACAACGCCACCGACTCGGGCACGATCGCGGCGATGCCGGTCAGCATCTCCGGCCACTGCTGCGGCGAGACCGGAGGACGGCCACGGGCCGGAGCGAGGGTGGCCAGTTCGGCCTCGCTGACGATGCCGATGTCCCCGACCGGAATCCGCGCCCCCGCCGCAGCCGCACTCGAATCGGACACCGCGGCAGGTTCGGCGCTGACGGCATCGATGATGCGAACGAACCGGTCGGCGAAGGAACGCACGGTGTCGATGTCGAACAGATCCGTGGCGTAGGTGAAATACGCCGAGATCCCGGCAGGACCCTGGTCGTCGACGGTTTCAGCGACCGACAACTGCAGATCGAACAGCGACAACGGCGCCGCGAGATCGAGAACTGCGACGGTCAGATCGGGCAGCACCACCTCGGGACGTTCGGTGTCCTGGAACTCGAGCATCACCTGGAACAGCGGTGAATATGCCGTCGACCGGGGCGGATCGAGAACCTCCACGAGACGCTCGAACGGAATGTCCGCGTGATCGAACGCCGCGAGATCGCCGTCGCGGACCCGCTGCAGCAACGCCGCGAACGGTTCGGCGTCGTCGACCCTGGTGCGCAACACGACGGTGTTGACGAACATGCCGATCAACTCGTCGAGGTGACGGTGCCCACGACCCGCGACCGGGGTGCCGATCGCGATGTCGGAGGTCGACGACAACCGCGCGAGCAGCACCGCCAGCGCCGCGTGCACCACCATGAACACCGACGTGTCGTGCCTGCGCGCCAACGCCACCAACCGGCGGTGGGTCGCGGCATCGAGGGTGAACGGCACCCGACCACCACGGCGGCTCTGCTGCACCGGGCGGGCGCGATCGAGCGGCAGTTCGAGCAGTTCCGGGACCCCGTCGAGCTGCTCACGCCAGAACCGCAGCTGGCGCGCGGCGAGCGACTCCGGGTCGGCCTCGTCGCCGAGCACGGCCCGCTGCCACAGCGTGTAGTCGGCGTACTGGACCGGCAGCGGCGCCCAACCGGGATCATGTCCGGCCGTACGCGCGGTGTACGCGGTGATGACATCGCGGGCCAGCGGGCCGAGGGAGAACCCGTCACCGGTGATGTGATGCAGCACCATCACGAGCACATGCTCGCTCCCGGAGAGCGCGAGCAACCGGATACGGGCGGGGATTTCGGCGGCGACGTCGAATCCGGTCGCCGCGATCTTCTCGATGTGCGCGTCCACGGTGTCGGCGTCGATCGTGGTGACGGTGAAATCCGGGAGCGACGCCGCCACGGCCGGGACGATCACCTGTACGGGAGCAGCGTCGACGAACGGGTAACGGGTACGCAGCGATTCGTGGCGGGTGACGACATCGGCGACCGCGGCCCGCAGGACGTCCAGCTCGAGGTGTCCGGTCAGACGCAGCGCGACGGCGATGTTGTAGGCCGGGGAGGTCGTGTCGAACTGGTTGATGAACCACATCCGTTGTTGCGCCGGGGACAGCGGCAGCGGATCCGGGCGTGGCCCGGCGGTCAGCGACGGACGTGCGGCGGCGGCCGTGGGGGCGGAGGCGCGGTGCACATGGTCGAGCACCCCCGCGACGGTCGGATTGTCGAACAGGTCGCGGATGCCGAGGTCGACACCGAGTGCGACGGACAGCCGCGCGGCGAGCCGCATCGCGAGCAGGGAGCCGCCGCCGAGGTCGAGGAAGCTGTCGTGCAACCCCACCCGGGGTACGTCGAGCAGTTCGGCGAAGGTGTCCGCGACGAGCTGCTCGACGGGGGTGCGCGGCGGGCTGTACGGGCGGTCGGGTGCGGTCAGGTCGGGCGCGGGGAGCGCATCGCGGTCGAGTTTGCCGTTGACGCCCACCGGGAACCGATCGAGCACGATCAGCGTGGCGGGGACCATGTATTCGGGGAGTTGCCGGGCGAGTGCGTCGGTGACCGCGACGGTGTCGACGCTGCGGTCGGGGTGCGGCACCACGTATCCGGTGAGCACATCGTCGGCGAGGTGATGGACGAGCACTGCGGCCTGCGCGACGCCGGGTGTGCTGCGCAGGGCGTGTTCGATCTCGCCGAGTTCGATACGCAGGCCCCGGATCTTGACCTGGAAGTCGGTGCGTCCCAGGTACAGCAGGGCGCCGTCGGAGCGGCGGGTGGCGAGATCGCCGGTGCGGTACATCCGCTCCCCCGGCTGTCCGTACGGGTCGGCGACGAACCGGTCGGCGGTCAGTGCGCCGCGGCCGAGATAGCCGCGGGCGAGTTGCACCCCGGCGAGATACAGTTCGCCGACCGCCCCGACGGGCACCGGGTGCAGCCGAGCATCGAGGACGTAGGCGCGGGTGTTCCACACCGGGCTTCCGAGCGGCACGGTGCCGGTGTCGTCGTCGCTGGTGGTCCACGCGGTGACATCGACGGCTGCTTCGGTGGGTCCGTACAGGTTGTGCAATCCGGTCCGAGTGAAGGCGCGGCGGGTCGCGGCAGCAGTTTCCGGAGGCAGCGCCTCACCGGAGGCGAACAGATGACGCAGGGAACTGCCTGCCGCCAGCCGGGTTTCGGCGGCCGCGGTGAACACCGCGAGCATGGACGGCACGAAATGCGCGACCGTGATCTGGTGCGCGTCGATGACATCTAGCAGGTAGTGGGGGTCACGGTGGCCGCCGGGCTCGGCAAGCACGAGCCGCGCCCCGGTGTGCAGGGGCCAGAAGAACTCCCACACCGACACGTCGAAGGTCGCGGGGGTCTTCTGCAGCACGCTGTCGGCTCCGGTCAGCGGATAGGTGTGCTGCATCCAGCGCAACCGGTTGACGATGGCGCGGTGGGTCACCGCGACCCCCTTGGGGCGGCCCGTGGACCCGGAGGTGTAGATGACGTAGGCCAGATCGTCACCGACCGCGGCGCGGCGGTCGGTCGCGGTCAGCGGCGCATCCGATTCGCCGTGCAGGTCGAGCGTGTCGAGATGCAGGACCTCCACATCGGAGCCGGCCAGGCAGTCGGCGTCGGCGGTGACGGTCAGGACCAGCGCCGGGCGGGCACTGCTGAGCACGTAACCAGTGCGTTCGGCGGGGTGTTCGGGGTCGACCGGTAGGTACGCGGCGCCAGCCTTGACGATCGCATACATGCCGACGAGCAGTTCGAGCGACCGGGACACGGCCAGGCCGACGATCGCGCCGGGCCCGGCGCCGCGGCGCAGCAGGAGTCGGGCGAGACGATTGGTGACGGCATCGAACTCTGCGTAGCGCAGAGCGTGCTCCCCGGCGACCACGGCGACCGCGTCCGGCGTGGCAGCGACCTGCGCGGCGAACGGATCGAGGAGGGTGGTCTCGGGCAGCGCCACGGTGGTGGCGTTCCAGTCGTCGAGCACCCGGCTGCGTTCACCGGCGCGCAGCAGGTCGAGATCACCGACGGCGCGGTCGGGCTCGGTCACCGCGGCGGTGATCAGCCGCACGAGGCGGTCGATGAATCCGGCGGCGGTCTCGGCGTCGAACAGATCGGTGGCGTACGACAGGGCGCCGTGCAGCGAGTCGATGCCGCCGTCGCGGCCCGGGATCTCTGTGACCGTCAGATGCAGATCGAATTTGGTGGTGGCGGTGTCGATTTCGGTGATATCGACCGTCAGGTCCGGCAGTTCCAGGTGGGCGGTGTCGTTGTTCTGGAAGGCGAGCATCACCTGGAACAGCGGTGAATGCGCCGCCGACCGGTGCCCGGCGAGCAGATCGACGAGCACATCGAACGGCAGGTCGGCGTGCGCGAATGCTTCGAGATCACCGTCGCGGACCGCCCGCAGATAGGTGCCGAACGGCATCGCCGGTGGCACCGCGGTACGCAGCGTGACGGTATTGACGAACATGCCCACCAGATTGTCGAGTTCGGGCTCCCCGCGACCCGAGACCGGCGTGCCGATGAGGACGTCGTCGCTGCCGGACAGCCGCGCGATCAGCAGGCTCACCGCTGCGTGCACCACCATGAACTCGGTGGCGCCGTGCGCGTGCGCGACCGCGCTGATCCTGCGGTACAGGTCAGCGTCGATGTCGAAATCGATGGTGGCGCCGCGGAACGACTGGGTCGGGGGCCGCGGCCGATCGGTGGGCAACGCACCGATCTCCGGGGCATCCGCGAGCCGGGTGCGCCAGAAGTCGAGTTGCTGCGCGGCGCGGGACGCGGCGTCGTCGACGGTGCCGAGGAGCTCGTCGAACCACAGGGTGTAATCGGCGTACTGCACCGGCAACGCGTCCCACTGCGGGCTCCGCTCGTCGCGACGCGCGAGATAGGCGGTCATCAGGTCACGGGCCAGCGGCGCCAGGGACGCACCGTCCGCGGCGATGTGGTGCACGACCACCGCGACCACATGATGTTCGTCGTGCACCCGCAGGAGCCGCAGCCGCACCGGTGGATCGACGGTGACGTCGAATCCGGCGGTGACGACCTCGGCGACCGATCGCTCGAGGTCGGTCGCGTCGACGGTGGTCGGGTTCGGGTCGAGGTCGATCTGTGCCGCCGGGAGGATCTGCTGGACCGGGCCGTCGGCGGTCGCGGGGAACAAGGTGCGCAGTGCCTCGTGCCGCTCGAGCAGATCGTGCACCGCGGAGGTGAGCGCGGCGACGTCCAATCGGCCGGTCAATGTGATGGCGACGGGAATGTTGTAGGCGGCGGAGGTGGGGTCGAGCTGGTTGACGAACCACAGTCGCCGCTGGGCCGCCGACACCGGTACCTGCTCGGGTCGGGGGCGGGCGGTGAGCGGAACCCGGGTGAGGCGTTCCGCGGCAACGCCGCTCGCATCGAGGTGTGCGGCGAGCGCCCGCACGGTCGGAGCCTCGAAGAGGGTGCGCACCCCCACGTCGGTGCCGAATGTGTCGTTCAGGCGCGCGACCACACGGGTGGCGATCAACGAGTTGCCGCCGAGGTCGAAGAAACTGTCGTCGAGCCCGATCCGGTCGAGACCGAGTTGGTCGGTCAGGATCTGCGACACCGCGGTTTCGGTGGGCGAGCCCGGTGCGTCGCCTGTCGCGACGGCGGTGGCGAACGTCGGTTCGGGCAGGGCCCGGCGGTCGAGTTTACCCACCGGGGTCAGCGGGATGTGGTCGAGCACCACCAGCGCGGCCGGCACCATGTGCGCGGGCAGCCGCCGCCGCAGGTGCTCGGCCACGGTGTCGGTGTCGACGACGTGCCCGGTCTCGGGCAGGAGGTAGGCGACGAGCATCGGATCGCCGGACGGTGCGGTGCGGCCGAGGGTGACGGCGAACGCAACGGTGGGGTGGTCGGTCAGGGCGGCGTCGATCTCACCGAGTTCGATGCGGAAGCCGCGGATCTTGACCTGGAAGTCGGAGCGGCCGAGGTATTCGATGGTGCCGTGGTGATGCCAGCGGACCACATCGCCGGTGCGGTAGGTGCGGGATCCGGGTGGGCCGTACGGGTCGGCGACGAAGCGGGTCGCAGTCAGACCGGGCCGGTCGAAATAGCCGCGGGTGACACCCGGCCCGCCGACATACAGCTCGCCCGCGACCCCGCGCGGCACCGGATGCAGCCGGGTGTCGAGGACGACCTCGGTGACCCCGCACACCGGTGCTCCGAGCGTGACGGTCTCGCCCGCGACGAGCGGCTCGGTGATGTTGACGACGATCGTGGTCTCGGTGGGCCCGTAGGCGTTGAACATGCGTCGGCCCGGTGCCCATCGTGCGGCGAGTTCCGGGGGGCAGGCCTCACCGGCGACGGTGATCGCCCCGGCCTGCAGTCGGGCCGGGTCGAGCGACGCCAATGCCGCGGGGGTCGCGAACATGTGGGTGACGCGTTCCCGGTTGAGCAGATCGGTCAGTTCGTCGCCGCCGTACACGTCGGCGGGGATGACCACGAGGGTGGCGCCGACCCCGAACGCGGTCATGTATTCGAAGATCGAGGCGTCGAAGCTCGGGGAGGAGAAATGCGAGACCCGGGCGGCCGGCGGTGGGGCGAGGCGGGTGTGCAATGTGGCGGACAGGTTCGCCAGGCCGCGGTGTGGGACGAGCACTCCTTTGGGGCGGCCGGTGGAGCCGGAGGTGTAGATCAGGTAGGCGGCATGGTCGAAATGCAGATCGCAGGGACGGTCGGCGTCGGTGACGGGGACGTCCGAGGTGTGCTCGATCCGGGTCCGCAGGGCGGGATCGTCGAGTTCGAGCCAGGGCAGGTGGTCGGGCAACTGCGGCCGGTGCGCGCCGACGGTCAGGCCCAGTACGGCACCGGAATCGGTGAGCATGTAGTCGATGCGGTCGGTGGGGTACGCCGGGTCGATCGGTACGAACGCCGCACCGGCCTTCGCGACTGCCCACAGCGCAGCCACCGATTCGATGGAGCGTGCGATACCCAACGCGATGATCCGGTCCGGTCCGGCACCCGCGTCGAGTAGGATGCGGGCGAGCCGATTGGACCACTGATCGAGTTCGGCGTAGGTCACGGCGCGGTCGCCGCACACGAGGGCAGGGCTGTCGGGGACGATCGCGGCGACCGCCGAGAGTAGTTCGGGCCACAGTTGCGGAGACATCGCGGGGCGGCCGCGGGCGGGCAGCAACCCGACCGGTTCGCCGGGCGCGACCACGGGCAGGTCGCCGACCGGGCAGGCCGGATCTGCGCAGCCGGCAGTCAGAACACGGCCGACCCGCGCCACGAAGTCCGTTGCCGTCTGCGAGTCGATCTGGTCCGGCCGGTAGGTGCCGTGCACGTGCAGCTCGTCGGCGGTCACCGTCACGTGCAGCGTCAGCGCGGCGTCCGCGGCCGGTCCGGTCGCGGGGCCTGCCTCGGGGCCGGTGACCGTCAGCACCACCGGCGGGATCGGGGCGGGGCCGATCGAATCCAGCACCTCGGCCGTGACATCGGCATGCGCTGCAGCCTCGGCGTCGAGCGTCACCAGCCGCGCGAGCAGGTCGGTGAACGATTCGCTGCCGTCGACGCGAGCGCACAGCGGCAGCACCACGGTGTGTGCGGGCCACCCGACGACGGTGTGTTCCTCGGCGGTCAGGCCGGCCTCGACGATCGCGGTGGCAGCGTGCAGCACGGGGTACCAGGCGTCGGCGAGGCCGGACGGGTGCGTGCCGTCGGCGACCCCGCGCACGGCGGCGACCGCTGCGGGGGGCACCGCGAGGACCGTGTCGACAACGCCGATCGGTGCGGCGGGCATCCCGGTGTTCGCGGTCTCGACGGGTGTGCCCTCGTCGACGGTGCTGTGCGGCAGCCGGAGCTGTTCGGGGGCCCCGGCGAGGGTGCGGCGCCAGAACGCCTCGGTCGCCACTGCGTGCCTGCGGCGACGGCCGATCTCGGCGGTGGCCGGGTCGATCCGATCGAGCGGGGTGTCCGCTGGGGCGCGCAGGAACTCGCCGAGCAACGCGACGAACGCGCCGTGGTGTTCCGCGAGTTCGTCGGGATCGTAGCGGTGCGGGTTGCCGCGGAAATCGATGAACGTCTTCGCGGGAGTCCCGCTCTGATAGATGTTGACCAGCAGGTCCTCGACGGGACCGGACGTCATGATGTGGAATTCCCCGCGGATGTCCCCGAGCGTGATCTCCTGATGGAAGAGCATGACGTTGACCATCGGCCCGGCGTAGCGGGTCGGGTCCCCCGCTGCACCGCTTTCCCTGCGGATGTCCTCGATACTGAACCGCTGGTGCCGCAACGCCCCGGTGAGTTCCAACTGCACCCGCTGCACCAGATCGTGGCGGGTGTCGCCGGCGGTGAGCCCGACGTGCACGGGCGCCGTGTTGACGAGCATGCCGCCGCTGCGCCGCACGACCGCGGTGGTCCGGGCCGAGACGGGCAGGTTGATCACCACGTCGTCGTGGCCTGTCATGCGCGCCAGATAGGTCGAGAAGGCAGCGATGACCGTCGCGGTGGACGACGAGCCGGCGGTCTCATCGCTCGCGGTCAGGGCCCGCACCAGATCGTCGGGTAGTGCGGTGCCGGTGAGCAGGCTCCGGGCAGCTGTCGGGGCGTCGCGGTGCGCGAGGGTGGAGCCGGCTTCGAGGCCGGCGACCCGTTCGAGCCAGTAGTCGCGGTCGGAGAGATAGCGGGCCGAGCCGTGATAGTCGCGGTCCCAGTCGTAGAGGGTGCGCAGGTCCGCGGCGCGCGCAGGATCCGGTTCCCGCTGCTCGTGCGCCGCGGTGTACAACGCGGCCGCCCGGTTGAGCAGGGTCATCGCGGCGTAGCCGTCGAGCGCGACATGGTGGATGCGGGTGTACCAGAAGTGCCGGTCGTCGGCGACCCGCAGGATCGCCATCTGCACCAGCCGATCGGCGGACAGGTCGACCGGTCGGGCGTAGTCGGTCTCCATCCAGTCGCGGGCGGCGCGCAGCGGATCGGACTCGCCACGCAGGTCGATCTGCGGGATGGTCTCGGAGGCGATGGACTCGTCGACGACCTGGTACGGCTCGCCGTCGACCTCGAGGATCCGCAGGTAGGCGGATTGGAACTCCCCGCCGACGAGATACGAGACCCGGCACAGTAGGTCGATGTCGAGGTCGCCGCGCAGATCGATGTACTGCGCGATGCAGATCGGCACGTGCGGTGCGAGTTGCTGCGCGAACCAGATCGATCGTTGAGCGGACGACAGCGGGAAGGCGCCTTCGGGCAGCCCCGACTCATGAGATCGCAACGACATTCCCCTCCGAGAAGCGATGTGGCCGAAACCGGCGCGCCCCGACATCGCGTCATGGTGGCTCGATAGCTGCCCCACTTTTTCCGGTCGTGCATTTGCTTCCGAGTGATCGGAAGCACTCCCCAAGCTAGACCACATCCGTTGCGTCCCGGTGCGGTTTCGCGCCGCAGAAAGGAGTCGGGGAAGGAATGCGATACCAATCGGTAATTCGGATCGAAGCGGATACCAGCCGCGCACCATCTGCCCGCGAGAATCATTACTTTTTCATCGCGATTCGATCACCGTTCGATATTCGATTGCGAAATGTCCGATTTGCGGCGGCAAATTCGGAAACCGCACGAAACCCACTCTCGGTGCCTATTGTCGAAACTCGGATCACATCTGTCCCACGATTCGCAGTACCCCACGATTGTTCCCGTCTGACGCACCACTCTCAGACCCACGAAGGAGCATCCGATGTCGCGTCGCCAATTCGCCCGCTCACTCGGTGTCCTGTTCGCCGCAGCGATAGCCGTCACGGCCCCCACACACGCGGCCGCCGATCCGGCGCCCGCCGGAATGCCCGTCGACCAGTTGCGCGCGCAGCTCGCCGGTTCGCCGGACGTGGTCGGTGCTCTCGACCGGCTGGTCGACGCCGCCCGCACCCCGACGATCCTCGAACCTCCGCCCCGAAACATTCCGCAGCCGTTCATGTCGCCCGCGCCGTCGGTCGGGCCGGGCTGCGGTGGCGGGTTCACTCCCTTCGCGATGACCTCCGGGTGGGCGCATCCGGGCCCGCACGCCGATCCGGATATCGGATTCGGGGAGATGAAGGTGTTCGTGCAGCCGACCATCCCCGTGCAGCCCGCCGACGCCGACCTGAAATTCGTGTGGATGAACATGGAGAACTTCCGGGCCGGTGTCGCCACGCTCGACGACCGGATCGGTGGGGTTCCGCAGCTGTCCACCACCATCGCGCCGGGACCCGGCCCCGTCATGGCTGCCCTGTTCGGGTCGGTCCAGTATGTCAACGGCGCGTTCTGCCAGGTCATCTACACCATGGGCGGATTCTTCGTGTGAGTGCAGCGGGCGGCCGCCGGATGTTCAGCGCAGCCGCTCGGCCGCCCGCGCCAACTCCACCAGTTCGGCGCACAACCGACGTAGTTCACCCTGATCGGCACCTTCGTCGACGGCGGTCGCCACGTCCTCGGCGGCACACCGCACCTCGAACGCCCGATCGGTCAGGGCCTCGGCCTCGGCCGCCGAGAGCACGACGGCATCGGCGGCCAGACCCGAGCTCGCCGCGGTGACCCGCTGCTCGTAGGCGCGCTGTCGGCAGGACCGGCGGCAATAGTGACGGCGGCGACCCGTCCCGATCTCGGGTACCGGTCGCCCGCACCACAGACAGCTCGCTGGTCTGCGCTCGGGTCCGGACATAGGGTGACACGTTACCGAGCGCAGAACCGGTGCCGGTAAACTGGCTGATCGGCCGTGTCCCCGGTTCGGGAACGGATTCGGCCCCGCCGACGTTGACATGGTGTGGACGTGGGTACCGTCCGGCACACGCCGCGTCAGTGCCGGGCCCCACCGGGCGGAGCAATACGAGAGAGGACACCACCATGGCAGATCGTGTACTGCGAGGCAGCCGACTCGGGGCGGTGAGTTACGAAACCGACCGTGACCACGATCTCGCGCCGCGTCGGATGGCACGCTATCGCTGCGACAACGGCGAAGAGTTCGACGTGCCGTTCGCCGACGAAGCCGAAATCCCCGGCACCTGGATGTGCAAGAACGGTCTCGAAGGCACCCTCATCGAGGGTGCGGCACCCGAGCCGAAGAAGACCAAGCCGCCGCGCACCCACTGGGACATGCTGCTCGAGCGTCGCTCGGTCGAGGACCTCGAGGAACTGCTCAAGGAGCGACTCGACCTGATCAAGAGCAAGAGGCGCGGCTGAGCGACCCGACGGGTGGCCCTCACCCCGGGCAGGCGTAATCGGCGATGCCGTTGCGGGAATTGTTTCCCGCAACGGCATTTCCTTTTCTGCAGGACCCACCCGGAGTCAGGTCGCAGACACGCCACAAAAAGATCAAATGCCGGGCAACCGTGCGGATCGGCGTGCAATTATGGGCGAACCCGCCGGACGAGAACAGTCGGCGGCACCACCTTCACACCACGCACCGATATTTCGACGATGATCGGTCGGGCAGCACCCGGGGGGTGAATACACGTGAACGACAACAACACCGTCACCGATCCCGAGACCGCGCTCGAAGCGTTGCGCGTCGAGCTCGATCGCGTCGACCGCGCACTTCTCGACGACGTCCGGGACCGGCTGGCGCTGTGCACGCGCGTCGCCGAGCTGAAACAACAGCACGACATCGCGGTGCTGCAACCCGGCCGCATGCAACTCGTGCAGCGCCGTGCCCGCGACTATGCCGAACGTCACGGGCTGTCCGCCGAGTTCGTGCGCGAACTCTACGACCTGCTGATCGGGGAGGCGTGCCGGGTCGAGGACCTCATCGTCGCCGACGGCGATGCCACCACCGGGGGCGATCCGAGCGTCGCCGCGCCCGCCGAGCGCCGGAGCTGAGCGGATCATGGCAGCGGCTGCGTCCCCCTCCGACCCCAGATCGTCCCACCCTGGGTCCTCGTGGCACCCTGGGTCCTCGTGGCACGCCGGGTCCTCGTCGCACGCTGGGTCCTCGTCGCACGCTGGGTCACCGCAGCCCGGCCGGTCCGCACCGCCGGTCCGCACCCTGCTCGTGGACAACTACGACTCGTTCACCTACAACCTCTACAGCCTGCTGACCCGCGTCAACGGCATCGCCCCGCTCGTGGTCACCAACGACACCTCCTGGGACGACGTCCTCACCCTCGACTTCGACAACGTCGTCATCTCCCCCGGCCCCGGCCGCCCGGACCGCGAGCGCGATTTCGGGATCAGCGCCCGCGCGCTGACCGAACTGCACGTCCCGGTGCTCGGGGTGTGCCTCGGCCATCAGGGGTTGTGCCACCTGTTCGGCAGCGCCGTGGTCCGCGCCCCCGAGCCGGTGCACGGTCGCGCCAGCGACATCCTGCACAACGGGACCGGACTGTTCGCCGGGATCCCGTCGCCATTGACCGCCGTGCGGTACCACTCGCTGATCGTCGAGGACGTCCCCGACGAGTTCGAGGTCCTCGCCCGCACCCGCGACGGATTGCTCATGGCCGTCGCGCATCGCCACCGGCCTCTGTTCGGCGTGCAGTTCCACCCCGAGTCGATCGGCACCGACTACGGATTCGAACTGCTCGACAATTTCCGGGCCGTCACCACGACCCGGGCACGCACCACCCGCAACGGGGTCGCCGCGCCCGCCCCGGCGCCGGCCGCCGCACGATTCGTGCTCGAGAGCCGCACCCTCGACTGTCACCCCGCACCGCACGCGGTGTACGAGGCGTTGTTCGCCGCGGGCCCGCACAGCTTCCTCCTCGAGGGCAGTGACGCACTCGAACCGGAGTCCCGATTCACGGTCATGGGCGACGCTTCCGGGCCCCGCGCCGAGTTCGTCACCTACAGTGTCGCGGAAACCCTGGTGCGCGAACACCGTTCGGACGGCAGCAGCGCCTCGTATCACCGCACCTTCTTCGACCATCTCGACCGTCGCCTCACCGAACGGCGCGTCGAGGCCCGCACCGATCTGCCCTGCGCGTTCGGACTCGGCTACGTGGGATATCTCGGCTACGAACTCAAAGCCGACGCCGGCGGTCAACTCGTGCACACCTCCCCCGTCGCCGACGCCGCGATGGTGTTCGCCGACCGGGCCGTCGTCCTCGACCACGAGGCCGGGCGCTGCCACCTGCTCGCGCTCAGCGAGCAGGTGGGCGAGACCGCCACCGCGGCGTGGTTCGACGAGACCGCCGCGGTACTGGCCACCCTGTCCGACTCGGTGCCGCCCGCCCCGCCGCCGCTGCTGGTGCGCGCCGATCGCGACGAGAAGATCCGGGTGCGGCACGACCCGCAGCGGTATCTCGACCTGATCGGCCAGTGCCTCGCCGAGATCCGCAGCGGCGAAACGTACGAGGTGTGCCTGACCAACACCGCGACCGTCGATCGGCACATCGATCCGCTCCGCACCTACCGGGTCCTGCGCAGCATCAGTCCCACCCCGTACAGTGCGTTGCTGCGCTTTCCGGGCCTGGCTGTGCTCAGCGCCTCCCCGGAACGGTTCCTGCGGATCGGGTCGGACCGCGTCGTCGAGTCCAAGCCGATCAAGGGCACCCGGCCGCGCGGCGCCACCGCCGCGCAGGACGACCTCCTACGCGAGCATCTGCGCACCTGTGAGAAGGACCGCTCCGAGAATTTGATGATCGTCGATCTGGTACGCAACGATCTTTCCCGGGTGTGCATTCCCGGATCGGTGCACGTCCCCGAGCTCTTCGACGTCGAAACCTATTCCGCAGTACACCAATTGGTGTCCACTGTCCGAGGAACCCTACGCCCCGACAAGACGGCGGTGGACTGTGTGCGGGCCGCATTCCCGGGCGGCTCGATGACCGGCGCACCGAAACTGCGCACGATGGAGATCATCGACAAACTCGAGGACGGGCCCCGCGGCGTCTACTCCGGGGCACTCGGATACCTGTCGCTGACCGGCACGGTGGATCTGTCCATCGTCATCCGCACGATGGTCGCCACCGACCATCAGGTCAGCTTCGGGATCGGCGGCGCGATCGTCGCGCTCTCCGACCCCGACGACGAACTCGAAGAAACCCTGGTCAAGGCCGTCGCGATGCGCCGCTGCCTCGCCGACCCCGACGCGGGGGGCACCGGCGGAGCCGCTCACGCCGACGGAGCCGGCACCGTCGACGTGGCGTCACCGGCAGACGGAACCCGCCGGTGACAGCGGCACCGACCGGGCCCATCGTCGTCGTAGGGGGGTGCGGAGCCGTCGGTGCGATGCTCACCGCGGCGTTGCGCCGCGCTGGCCACACCGTGTACGTCCTCGACGCACACGCAACCGAACATGCTGCTGCGCAAACTGATTCGGATCACCGGACGCTCCGCGCCGACATCACGGCACCGACTCCCGTCGCCGCATCCGCACTGCGGGCAGCCACCACCGTCGTCCTCGCCGTCCCAGAACCGGTTGCGCTCGCCGCACTTCCCACCCTCGCGGCCCTGCTGCGTCCCGATGCCCTACTCGTCGACACCCTGTCGGTGAAAACCGTCATGGCCGACGCCGTGCACCACGAACTGCCCGACCGTGCAGCCCTGGGCATCAACCCGATGTTCGCTCCGTCCCTCGGGATGACGGGGCGGCCCGTCGCCGCCGTCGTCTACCGCCCCGGACCACCCGTGCACGCGTTTCTCACGGTGCTGCGCCGCGAACAGGTGCGCATCGTATCGGTCGACGCCGACGAACACGACCGGATCACCGCCACCACCCAGGCCCTGACCCACGCGACCGCCCTCGCATTCGGGTTGGCCCTCGACACCCTCGATCCCCCGCCGGCCACCGAGAGCACCGCCCCGCCCCCGCACCTGCTGCTGCGCGCACTTCTCGCGCGAGTCGCCTCGGGCGTCCCCCAGGTGTACCACGACATCCAGGCGGCCAACCCCTACGCGGCGCAGGCCCGCCGCGCCCTGCGCGGTGCCCTCGACGAACTCGACGCCGCCGCCGACCCCGAGCGGATCGACACATTCGCCGCGGCGATGACCCGGGCCGGTACCGCCCTCGGACCCGGTCTCGACCGGTATCGTGCGATATGCGGGCAGCTGCTGACGACGCTGCCGTCCGCAGCACCCGGATCCGACCTCGAGAACGGGGGCCCGAGATGATCGATCCCGATTTCGGCGTCCCCCTCGCCCACGCCGACGCCGCCACCGCCGAACCGGTGCGCGCCCGGCTCCGCCCCCCGGAACTGCCCACCCACGACCCGGCCGATCCCGTCGAGAGCGCCGTGATCCGTGGACTGTCCCACTCGTGGCCGCGCCGCGCCGCGGTCAAGAAGGCCGAACCCGACCTCGACGCGATGTTCGAGCCGGACCTGCACGACTTTCCCGAGGCGATGATCCCGTTCCACACCCACCCCCGCTATCTCGCGCTCGACCAGCACCACCGCGCCCGCGTCGAGGCATGGGCCTGGATCGCATACAACAAGAATGTCATCGACATCGAACAGCACGTCGTCAATCCCGGATTCGGGTTGATCACCTCGGACGTGTTCGGCATCGGCCCACACGACACGGTCACCGTCGGGGTGCTCCAGGCGATGGTCGACGAGCAATACCACACACTGATGCATCAGAACGCCAACGCCTTGACCCGCCGCCGCCGCGGCTGGGCGATGCCCGACGCGGTGCTGCCCTCCTGCCGTACCGTCCGTGCCCACGATGCGGCCATCGCCCACGCCCTCGACCCCCGGCATGCGGCCTTGATCCGATTGGCGTTCACCACCGTCGCCGAAACCTCGATCAGCGCCTACCTGGGCTTGTTCACCGGCGACGAGTCGGTGCAGCACGTCAACCGCAGCACGGTGTCCGTGCATCGCCGCGACGAGTTGTGCCACAGCTCCCTGGCCGGGGAACTGCTCATGATGATCTTCGACGAACTCGACGCCACCGAACGTGAACTCCTGCTCGACGCGCTCGCCACCGGCATCGAGGCGTTCACCGGAAACGACATGAGTACCTGGGCCGCCATCGTGGCGCATGAGCAGATCCCCGGTGGGCAGGCGATGCTCGCCGACACTGCCGCTGCGACCGCCGGGCGGCCGGTGGTGCAGGACTGCACCGCCATCCGCCGGTTGTGCGGGCATCTCGGGGTCGAAGCCGACCTCGTCGCGCGCGGCCCCTTCGATCCGGCCTGAGACCACGGCCTGAGACCACACCGCCGACCCGCCCCGGTGGGTGACCTGAGGGCGCTGCGTGTCAGCGGCCGGTCACCCGCGCGAGCAGCGCCCGCCCCTTCGACAGGCGCGACTCGAGCCCCCACAACGTGACCTTGAGCAACGCTTCCTGCACGATGTTGCCGCTCATCTTCGATTCCCCGATCTCCCGCTCGGTGAACGTGATCGGCACCTCACCGACGGTGAATCCGGCCTGCAGAGTCCGCCATGCCAGATCCACCTGGAAGCAGTAGCCGTGCGAGGCGATCGCGTCGAGATCGAGCGCTTCGAGCACCTCCCGCCGGTACGCGCGATAACCACCCGTGATGTCCTGGACGCCCACTCCGAGCGCCACACGCGAATAGATGTTCCCACCGCGCGAGAGCACCTCCCGATGCCACGGCCAGTTCACCACGGTGCCGCCCGGCACATACCGCGAACCGAGAACCAGATCGGCGCCGGCATCGATCCGCTCGAGCAGCAGATGCAGCTGCTCGGGGGCATGACTGCCGTCGGCGTCCATTTCCACGAGCACGGTGTAGCCGCGGTCCAGACCCCACCGGAAACCGGCGATGTAGGCGGCGCCGAGACCGTTCTTCTCGGTGCGGTGCATCACCTCGATACGCCCACCCGAGCCGTCGGGGTCACGATCGGCAGCGGCGAGTTCGTCGGCGAGGGCACCGGTGCCGTCGGGACTGCCGTCGTCGACGATCAACACGTGCGTGTGCGGCAGCGCAGCGTGCAGCCGCGCGACGATCCGTCCGATGTTCTCGCGTTCGTTGTACGTCGGAATGATCACCAGGGTGCGCGCACTCGGTGCGCTCATGTCCCCGGCCGGCGTCGCCGCTGCCATCAGTGGTCCTCCCTGTCGAACCGGCCGTCGGCCGGGATTGATGCTGTGTCGGAGTCGGGCTGTGACCCCGGCATATCGCGTCGCCGACGATCACGCACGAGGGCGAGGCCGGCAGCGACCACGGCCCCGACACAGAGCACGAGCTCCGGCACGGGTCCGAACCGACTAGCCAGCGTAGCGTCCTGCCGTAACTGCACGTGCGCGACCAACGCGGCCGGCTCGAACAACGCGGTGCGTTGCTGCACCCGACCGTCGGGATCGACGACCGCGCTGACGCCACTCGTCGCGGCGACCACCACGGTGCGACCGTGCTCGACGGCCCGCACCCGCGACATCGCCAGCTGCTGGTAGGTCATCTCGGTGTCGCCGAAGGTGGCATTGTTCGTCGGCACCGCCAGCATCTGCGCGCCGGCATCGACCGAATCACGGAACGCTCGATCGAACGCCACCTCGTAACACGTGGCCACCCCGATCGTGATACCCGCGGCCGAGACCGTGCCGTCCCCGGCTCCCGGCACGAAGAACCCGGCCCGGTCGGCGTATTCGGAGAACAACCGGAAGAACGACCGATAGGGCAGATACTCGCCGAACGGCTGGATGATCCGCTTGTCGTGCCGCTCCCCGGGACCGGAGTGCGCATCCCACACGATCACCGAATTGGTGGTGGTGCCGTCGCCGTTGACGAGCACCGCGCCGACGAGGATCGGAGCACCGATCGCCGCGGACGCCGCGGTGATGTCCGCGGCAGCATCGGCGTTGCGCAACGGATCGATATCGGACGCATTCTCCGGCCAGACCACCACGTCCGGGGCCTCGGCCCGACCGGCACGAACCTGCTCGGCGAGTTCGAGGGTGCGGGCGACGTGGTTGTCCAGCACCGCCTTGCGTTGCGCGTTGAAGTCGAGACCCAGGCGCGGCACACTGCCCTGGATCGCCGCGACGGTCACTTCCCGCCCGTCGGAATCAGCGGTGTCCGGGGTGACGATCAACGGCCACGCTGCTGCCGCCGCCAGCGGTGCCAGCGCCGTCCACGCGACCGCCGCCCACAGCCCACCACCACCACCCGACCTGCCGCGGTGCCGCCGCTGCCACTTCCCGACCGCGAGCGCGGCCGCGCCGCTACCGATCAACGCCACCGCGAACGACACCAACGGCGCGCCGCCCACCGCGGCGAGCCACACCAAGAACCCGTCGGGTTGCCCGAATGCCAACCGGCCCCACGGAAACCCACCGAACGGCACCGACGACCGCGCATACTCGGTCAGCGACCACGCCGCCGCGATCCACACCGGTGCCGCAGGCAGAGACCGTAGATGCACCGCCAACGCCCCGAACAGGCCGATGAACAACGCTTCGACCGCGGCCAACGCCAACCACGGCAACGGCCCGACATACACCCCGATCCACGGCAGCAACGGCACCAGAAAACCCAGGCCCGCAAGATAGCCGTACCCGAACCCCGCCCACCGCCGCATCGGCCGGGCCGTCACCACCGCAACGAGGACCGCGATGCCCAGCGGCGCCAGAAACCACAACGGGCGCGGCGGGAAACTCGCGAAGAGCAGGACACCCGCACCGACCGCAGCCACCGACCGTGCCACCACCGGCACCAACCGTCGCCTCAGCGACACACCCGATCCCGACCGGAACCCACTGCGCTGCATCACATCCTGCGACTCGGCACTCACCGCTCGTACACCACACGGCCACGATGCACACTGCGCACCAGCACCGGATCGGCCGTGCCCGGGCTCAGATCCGGCAGCGGCGCAACCCGCGACCGCGGATCCGTCGACCACCGCTGCACCCCGTCCTTGGGGGCACTGATCACCAGTTCCCCCGCCTCCCACAACGCATACGACGCGGGCGCACCCGGATCCAACGTGCCCGCCAGACCGTCACGCACCCCACCGGCCCGCCACGCTCCACGCGTCGCTGCAGCGAACGCAGCCCGCGGCGAAATGCCGCTGCCCTCGGTGCGATGGTGCACGGCCGCGCGCAGCATCGCCCACGGGCGCGGCGCGGTCACCGGCGCATCCGACCCGAACGCCAGCGACGTCCCGGTCGCGGCGATCGCCGCGAAATCGTTGAGCGCGGCCGCCCGTTCGGCACCGAGTCGCTGCGCATACATCCCCGACGGGCCACCCCAGGCCGCATCGAATCCCGGCTGCATGCTCGCGAGGATCCCGTACCGCGCCAGCACCTGCGCCTGCGCGACCGTCACCGATTCGACATGTTCGAGACGATGCCCGCACGACGCAACGGCGGGCCCACCGAGCTCCGCGGCGACCTGCTCGATCGCCGTGACCGCCGCTGCCGTCGCCGCGTCACCGATCACATGGAATCCGGCCTGCACCCCCGCGGCGGTGCAGGCCCGCAGATGCGCGGCGATGGCCTCGACATCGAGGTAGGTGCGGCCACAACAGCCGGGCGCATCGAGATACGGCTCCGACAACCACGCGGTCCGCGACCCGAACGCACCGTCGACGAACAGGTCGCCGCCGAGAGCGTGCGCTCCGGTGTCCGCGAGCACCGCACGAGCCTGGCCCTCGGCGGTGACGGCCTGCCCCCAATAGCCGCGCACCTGCACCGGATGGTCGTAGGCGAGCAATTCGGTGAAGTCGTCGACGCCGAAGATGTCGGGGCCACCGCACTCGTGCACCGCGACGATCCCGTGCGCAGCCGCGTCGTCGAGGGCCGCGGTGCGCGCCGCGGCGCGTTGCTGCGGGGTGAGCGCGGCCTGCGCGGCCGCGCGCACCGCGTGATGCGCGGCGGCGGTCAACGGCCGCTCGGGATGATAGCCGTCGAGTCCGGTGGCCTGCGCAGCCCGCCGCAACACCGTCGACGCCACCGCCGAATGCGCGTCGACGCGCGCCAGATACACCGCGCGACCCGGCGCGGCGGCATCGAGCGCCGCGGTGGTCGGTGCGTCGTCGGGCCAGGTGGTCTCGTCCCAGCCCTGCCCCCAGATGACGGCGTCGTCGTGGGTCGCGGCGAACTCCGAGACCCGCCGCAGCACCTCGGCGCCACTGCCGACGTCGGCCAGGTCCACCGCGAGCGGGTTGCGGTCGGTGACCGTCAACCCCTGGGCGGTGACATGGATGTGGGTGTCGACGAATCCGGGTGCGACGAACAACCCGTCGAGATCGACGACCTCCGCATCCGGATGCAATGCCCTCCCCGGGCGGTCCTGACCGACCCACACGACGCGCCCGTCCGTGACCGCCATCGCGGTCGCGTCCGGCGCGGAGGAACTGTAGATGCGGCCGCCGACGAGAAGCTGGGTGCGCGGTGCTGAACTCACGAGAGTCCAGTCTGCCCCGTCCTCACGGGTGTCGCCGGGGCGGGGTGTCGACGATCTCGCCCTCGAGCACCCCGTCGCCGCCGATCACCGGTTCCCCCGGGGCGGACGCGGTCAGCCGCGGATCGGCACCGACGACCGTGTGTTCGACGACCTGCCCGTCCACCACCACCATGCGGGCACCCCGCACGGTGGCGCCGTGCCGCGCGACCTGCCGCGCCGCGACGATACGCACCAGCGGGCGCAGCACCGCGCGGGTCGGCAGCAACAACACGATCCCCAGCACACTGGTGATCAGCCCGGGCACCAGCACCAAGGCGGCACCGACACCGATGAGCGCACCGTCGGTGAGCATCCGTTCCGGTGTCACGTCGAGGTTCGGTGTCGTGCCGCCGCGCAGCGACGTCAGATCGCGCAGTGCGCGGCGCCCGCGGGAGGCGAGCACCGCGTAGCCGAGCACGCTCACACCCAGGAACAACAGCACGGTGGTCAGCGCGCCGAACGCGCTGCCGAGCCAGGCGAGCACAGCGATCTCCGCGACCACGTAGGCGAGGAACAACAACAGGTACATGGCGGTCCTTCCGGTGCCGGCCGCGCCGTCTGCTGCAGGGGATGAGCGGCCGTTATCCCCTCCAACGAACGAGGACCCGATTTTTCTCCCGACGTGATCGAATGGCGGGATGAGTGCCGCGGACTGGGGCGTACTGCTGGTGGCGGCCACCGCCGCCGGGTGGGTCGACGCCGTGGTCGGCGGCGGCGGGTTGATCCTGCTACCTGCCCTGTTCCTGGTGGCGCCGCAGCTCACCCCGCAGGCAGCGTTGGCGACGAACAAACTCACGGCGATCTTCGGTACCGGCGCGGCGGTGCTCACCTTCGCGCGGCGGATCCGGCTGCCGTGGAAGATCCTGGCGCCCGCGGCGCTCGTCGCGGCCGTGTGCGCGGCGGCAGGTGCGGCGGCGGTCTCGCTGATCGACCCGGATGTGTTCATTCCCGTGGTGATGGTGGTGTTGGTGGCGGTGGCGGTGTTCGTCACGGCGCGCCCGACGCTCGGGACCGCTCCGGCCCACCGGCCCAGCGTGCCGCGCATGGTGATGGTGATCGTGGGGGCGGCCGCGGTGATCGGGTTCTACGACGGCATCCTCGGTCCCGGCACCGGCACCTTCTTCATCATCGTGTTCGCGGCGATGCTCGGCAGTGAGTTCGTGACCTCGGCCGCGATGGCGAAGGTCCTCAACTTCGGGTCGAATCTCGGGGCGCTGGTGTTGTTCGCGCTCGGCGGGCACGTGTGGTGGACGCTCGGGTTGACGATGGCGGTGTGCAATGTCGCGGGGTCGGTGCTGGGGTCGCGCACCGCGCTGCGGCGCGGCGCCGGGTTCGTGCGGGCGGTGCTGCTGGTGGTGGTGACCGTGATGGTGATCCGGCTCGGAATTCAACAGTTCGGGTGAGCGGGCCGATACGCTGCTGCAGGTGAACGTCGTCGATCCGGATTTCCTGGCGCTGCCGCTGCCGCGTATCGCCGATGCGGCGCTGTCGGTGGCGCGTGCGGTGGGGGCGCAACACGCCGATGTGCGGGTGCACCGGGTGCGCACCGAGTCGTTGACGGTGCGTGACGGTGCGGTCCAGTCCGTGGTGGACGCATCGGATCTCGGGGTGGCGGTGCGGGTGTTGCTCGACGGGACCTGGGGTTTCGCGTCGCATCCGGATCCCGATCCCGACGGCGCCGCGCATGCGGCGACGCGCGCGGTGGCGGTGGCGCGGGCGCTGCGCCCGATCAACCGGGACCCCGTCGAGTGGGCGCCCGAGCCGGTGTACCCCGAGGCGACGTGGTGTTCTGACTACCGAGTGGACCCGTTCACGGTGTCCACCGAGGAGAAGGTCGCGGTGTTGACCGACTATTCGCGCCGGTTGCTCGACGCGGATGGGGTGCATCACGTGGCGGCGAGGTGCGATCTGGTCAAGGAACAGAGTTTCTACGCGGATCTGGCGGGTTCGTCGATCACCCAGCAGCGGGTGCGGGTGCATCCGCAGCTGGAGGCGACGACGGTGGACCGGCGGGCCGGGACGTTCGAGTCGATGCGCACCCTGGCGGCACCGACCGGGCGGGGCTGGGAGTACGTCGCCTCCGATGCAGTGTGGGACTGGTCGGGTGAGCTCGCAGCACTGCCCCAGTTGCTGGTCGAGAAGGCGCATGCGCCGACGGTGACGGCGGGCCCCACCGATCTGGTGATCGACCCGACGAATCTGTGGTTGACCATTCACGAGTCGGTCGGACATGCCACCGAGTACGACCGGGCGATCGGTTACGAGGCCGCCTACGCGGGGACTTCCTTCGCGACCCCGGACCGGCTCGGGTCGCTGCGTTACGGCAGTGCCGCGATGCAGGTGCGAGCGGATCGCACCGAGCCGCACGGGTTGGCCACCGTCGGATTCGACGACGACGGGGTGGCCGCCCAGTCGTGGGATCTGGTGCGTGACGGGCTGCTCGTGGGCTTCCAGCTCGACCGGGCGTTCGCCGCCAAGGCCGGTGTGGGGCGCTCGAACGGCTGCGCCTACGCCGACTCGGCGCATCATGTGCCGTTGCAGCGGATGGCGAACGTGTCGCTGCAACCGGATCCGCAGGTGGATCGGTCCACGGCCGATCTGATCGGCGGGGTCGAGGACGGGTTGTACGTGGTCGGTGATCGCAGTTGGTCGATCGACATGCAGCGCTACAACTTCCAGTTCACCGGGCAACGGTTCTACCGGATCCGCGGCGGTCGCCTCGCCGGGCAGGTGCGGGATGCGGCGTATCAGTCGAGCACCACCGACTTCTGGGGTGCGCTCGAAGCCGTCGGGGGACGTTCGACATGGCAGCTCGGCGGGGCGATGAACTGCGGTAAAGCGCAACCCGGGCAGATCGCGCCGGTCGGTCATGGTTGCCCGTCGGTGCTGCTGCGGCAGATCAACGTGCTCAACACCCGGCAGGAGGGCGGTCGATGATCGACGCACCCCGGCTCGTCGACGCCGCGCTGGCCGCGTCCCGCGCCGACGAGACGATCGTGCTGGTCACCGACAGCGCAGAGGCGAATGTGCGGTGGGCGGGTAGTTCGATGACCACCAACGGGGTGATGCATGCACGCAGTTGGACGGTGATCGCGATCCGCCGCGGCTCACGGCCACGCTGCGGCATCGTGACCGCCCCGAGCGTGCCCGCCGACGAGATCCCCGCGGTGGTGGCCGCGGCGGTCGCGGCCGCCGACACCGCCGCCGAGGCCACCGACGCGATGCCACTGCTGCCCGGCGACGGGGAGCCCGGAGACTGGGCGGACGCGGCAGCGGGCACCGGTATCGACGTGTTCGGTGACGTGATCGCGGCATTGACCACCGGTTTCGGCGACGCGACCCGCGATCCGCTGTACGGGTTCGCGCATCACCAGGTGCACACCACCTGGCTGGGCACCTCCACCGGGTTGCGTCGCCGCTGGACGCAGACGGACGGGTCCATCGAGGTCACCGCGAAACGCGGTGGGTTGTCCGGCGCGGGCGCCTGGGTCGGGGCCGGCACCACCGACTTCACCGACGTCGACACCACGGCGCTGCTCACGGAACTGGACCGGCGCCTCGGGTGGGCCGGTAGCGCGGTGGCGTTGCCGCCGGGCCGGTACGAGACGCTGCTGCCGCCGTCGGCGGTGGCCGATCTGATGATCTACCTGATGTGGTCGATGGCCGGGCGTGGCGCCGAGGAGGGGCACACCGTGTGGTCACGCCCCGGCGGCACCCGCCTCGGCGAGACCGTGGCGGCGTTGCCGTTGACGTTGACCTCGGATCCGGCGGCGCCGGGTCTGGCCTGCCCACCGTTTGTCACCGCGACGGCCTCGACCGACACGGTGTCGGTGTTCGACAACGGTCTCGGAATCGAACGCGTCGACTGGATCCGCGACGGCACCGTGGCGGCATTGACGTATCCGCGTGCGGCGGCGGCAGAGTTCTCCGTGCCGGTGACCGCGCCCGGGGAGAATCTGCTCCTCACTGGCGGCTCGCGCGCCACCCTCGACGAGATGATCGCCGGCACCGAACGGGGCTTGCTGCTCACCACCTTGTGGTATTTGCGGGATGTGGACCCGTCGGCGCTGCTGCTGACCGGCCTGACCCGCGACGGGGTGTACCTGATCGAGGACGGACAGGTGCGCGGCGCGGTGAACAACTTCCGGTTCAACGAGTCCCCGCTCGACCTGCTGCGCCGCGCCGTCGAAGTCGGGGCGACCGAACGGACGCTGCCGCGGGAATGGAACGACTGGTTCACCCGCACCGCGATGCCACCGATGCGTATCCCCGATTTCCACATGTCTTCGGTGAGCGCCGCACAGTGAGCAGCACCGGCCGGTGGTCGATCAGGGTAGGTTGCGCCGACGCCGAGCGGGACTGCCGACGTACAGCGCGTTCGGTGCGCAGTCCGCGGTGACCAGGGAATTCGCGCCGATGACGGCGCCGGCCCCGATCGTCACCCCCGGCAATATCACCGCCCCGGACCCGATCCAGGCACCGCCACCGATATGCACCGGTTCGCCGGTGAGCGGCCCGGCGCGCTGTTCGCTCGGTCCGGTGTGGTGACTGCTGGTGAGCACCCGGACGTGGTCGGCGAGAAAGACACGGTCGCCGACGGTGATGTCGGCGACCGTGTCGAAGAAACACCCGTAGTTGACGAACACCCCGGAGCCGAGCGTCAACCGGCCCAGCCCCTGCACCACCACACCGCGGTGGATCAGGCTCGGCGTGGACGTACGCACACCGGCCCCGCGCAGCAACCGGTGCCGCAGGGCTCCGGGAACAACCGGAAGCCCTGCGGCAGCGACGAACACGGATTGGGACAGATAGGTGTGCCGCACCCTGGTATCGCCTCCCACAGTCTGCTGCCGCAGCCGACGCTTCCTAGCGCAGGTCGGCGAGTTCCTCCGCGATCTCCTCGGGGGTGACGGTCGGCTCGAAGCGGCGCACCACCGCGCCGTCGGGGTCGACGAGGAACTTGGTGAAGTTCCACTTCACCTCGTCGGTGCCGATCGCCTCGGGACGCGACTTGCTCACATGCTCGAACAGGAACCCGTTGTCGGGACCGAAGTCGCCGGGTGCCTGCGCCCGCAGGTACGTGTACAGCGGCGCTGCGTCCTCGCCGTTGACGTCGATCTTGCCGTAGACCGGGAAGGTCACGTCGTAGTTGACCGAGCAGAAATCCTGGATTTCCTGGTCGGTGCCCGGCTCCTGGCCACCGAACTGATTGCACGGGAACCCGACGACCTGCAGGCCGGCGTCCTTCTTCGCGCGGTGCAGTGCCTCGAGACCCTCGTACTGCGGGGTCAGCCCGCACTTGCTCGCGACGTTGACGATCAACAGGTGCTTTCCGCGGTGCACACCGAGGGATTCGGTGCCGCCGTCGGCGGTGGTGACAGTGAAATCGTGGACGCTCATAGTGCTCCTCGCAGATCTGGCTCGGTCGATATCGGATATGCAGTGGTCAGTCGAGGGTGCACGCCACCCCGATCGTGCCGGACCGGCCGCGCCGCAGCAGACTGCCCTTGACGGTCAGCCACCCGAACAGCTTGTACTTGCCGATGATCGCGGACCGGGTGCGTTCGGTGCCGGCGTCGTCGAGCAACACCGCGGTGCCCGGCACCGCGGCGCTACGCGGACGTCCGCGCGCATCGCACACCGCAAGCGTGATCCGCGGGTCGCGGCGCAGCCGCCCCACCTTGTGGGAACCGGTCGCGGTCCACACCAGCAACCGATCCCCATCGGCCACCGCCCACACGGCAGTGGCGACCGCGGTGCCGTTCTTCCGGAACGTGCTCAGCAGCACGTACTGGGCGTCGGCGAGGTCGGCGAACGACGGCGTGGTGACTCCCCCATCAGGCATGCGCCCACCCTACGGAACGACCACCGGTACGCGCGCGGCGGCGGCTCATCCCCCGGCCGGCGCGCCACGAGGCACATCACGGAACGCGAGATTCGGGTCGTGGCTGCGCTCACGCGGCATCCCCAGCACCCGCTCGCTGATCGTGTTGCGGGCCATTTCGGTCGTGCCACCGGCGATCGTGTACGACTGCTGCATCAGGAAGTCGGTGCCGCATTCGGCAACCGCGCCGTCGTCGGAGTCCCACGCGGCACCGTCGGCACCGGTCATCTCGTACATGATCGTGGTCAGCCGGGTAGCGACCTCTCCCGACATCAACCGCAGGATACTCGCGGCCTGATCGGTCATCGCGCCGGTCGCCATCGCCTGCCCGATGCGCTGTTGCAGCGCATCCTTGACCAGTTCGAGGGTGTCGGCCTCCCCGACCAGATCGCGGGCGAGGGGGTCGTCGAGGCGCCCCGCGTCGCGGGCGACATCGAGCAGTTCGTCGGTGCGGGAGCCGCCGCGGCTGCTGCCGGCCGGCAGCGTCGCATATGGAGAACGCAGCAGGAGTCGTTCGTGGAACATCCAGCGGGTGCCGACGGTCCAGCCGGCGTCGACGTCCCCGATCCGGTCACTGTCCGGGATCCGCACGTCGGTCATGAATTCCTGGCAGAACTCCTTCGACCCGCTGAGCATCTCGATGCGGTGCACCTCGATGCCCTGGGCTTTCAGCGGCACCATGAACACCGTCAACCCGCGATGCTTGGGCACATCCCAGTTGGTGCGAGCCAGGCACAACGCCCAATCGGACCACCAGGCGCCGGTGGTCCAGATCTTCGAGCCGTTGAGGATCCAGTCGTCTCCGTCGCGTATCGCAGTGGTGACCGCGCCCGCCACATCGGACCCGCCGCTGGGCTCGGACAGCATCTGCATCCACAGTTCCTCGCCGCGCAGGATCGCCGGGATGTGCCGCTTCTTCTGTTCCTCGGTGCCGAAATCGAGCAGCACCGCCGCACACGGCACGAACGTCGGCGCCTGCAGACGCGCCGGATACTCGAAGCCGGCGAGTTCGTCGTTGAGGACCCGCTGATGTGCGGGGGTCAGTCCCTGCCCGCCGTACTCGCGGGGAATGCTGATCCCGGCAAGCCCGGCGTCGAACATGGACCGTTGCAGTGCGCGGTCGTGCTCGACGGCGGCGAGTTCGTCCTCGTCGGAAGTCTCCTTGCGCAGCACCCCCACGTGGGCGGCGGGATCGGCGGGCGCGAGATTCGCGCGGATCCAGGTGCGGGCGCGGGCACGGAACTCGTCGAGGGTTTCGGTCTCAACCTCGGTCTGGGTCACTGTGCGTTCTCCTTCGACGTGGCGGCGGCCGAGATGACGGCATCGGCGAGCAGCCGGCGATGCTCGGCGGGGGTGCCGTAGGTGGACCGGTTGGCGGCGACGCGCCGGGTGTACAAGTGCAGGTCGTGTTCGAACGTCAAACCGATACCGCCGTGGAACTGCACGCATTCCTGCATCAGGTGGGAGGCATGGTCGCCGATGTAGGCCTTCGCCGCACTCGACAGGCGGGCCGCATCAGGGGTGTCCGCCGCAACGGCGGCAGCCGCGGTGTCACTGATCGCGTGACATGCTTCGAGCCACATCTTCATGTCCGCGAAGCGGTGTTTGATGGCCTGGTAGGAAGCCAGGGCACGGCCGAACGAATAGCGGTCGAACGCCCACGCCACGGTGGTGTCGAATGCGGTCTGCAGCGCACCGACGGTTTCGGCGCAGCCCAGCACGATCGCCACGCGCCGGGCGTACTCGTCGTCGGCGGCGCCGTCCCCCGCAGTGCCGAGCACTGCGCCGACGGGAAGTCGCACCTCGTCGAACTCGACCTTCGCGTAGCGGCGGGACAGATCCACCGACCGCATCGCGGTGACGGTCACGCCGGGGGTGTCGCGGGGGACGAGGACGTGGCTGAGTCCGTCGCCGGTACGACCGGTCACCAGCAGAACCTCTGCGGTACCGGCGGCTTCGACGGGGCGTTTCGTGCCGTGCACGATCACGTCGTCGCCGTCGACGGTGATCGTCAGCGGCTCGGTGGCGGCACGGGCCTCAGGTCGGGGTTCGGCCGAGCACCACGCGGCTGTGCCAGAACCGTCGAGCAACCCGGCGAGAGTGTCGAGGTGGCAGCCGTGCCGGTTGAGAAGGGCCGCCACCACGTTGGTCGGCACGAGAGGTCCGGGGGCGGCGTGCCGCCCGAACTCGTACGCGATCATGGTCAGGTCGATCAGCCCTGAGTCGCTGATGGAGCCGCCGCCGTGCGCTTCGTCGACGAGAAGGCTGGTCCAGCCGAGTTCGGCACCGGCACGCCAGAAGGCGGGATCGAATCCGGCGGCATCGTCGCGGAGGCCGCGCAGGACCGCAACGGGGGTCCGTTCCTGCAGGAACCGGGCGGTCGTGTCGCGGAAGAAGTCCTGGTCGGGTGTGGGTTCGAGCAGCATGCAGTGCCTCTCGTCTGGGGCGGCACCCCACCGTAGGAGCACCTCGATCTCAATAATGAGAATATAGTTATCCAATCCTGTAAAGGAAAGTCTCTTCGGTGCGTTTCCCGAGTCTCCCCCAGACCCGGATACTGGACGACGTGACCGCGACGAACCCGAGCGACGACACCGCACCCGTGGACGTGCATCTGCCCGCAGGAAGACTGACCGCCGCGCAGTTGCAGGCCCTCGCCGAGCTCGCTCACACCCACGCCGGCGGCGTCCTGCACCTGACCCCACACGCCCACCTGCGCCTGCACGGCGACCCCGCAACCCTGACCGCCGCCGTCACCGACGCCGGATTCACCGTGGGCCACCCCGCACTGCCCCACCTGCTCACTTCCCCCCTCAGCGGACGCATCGGCGGAAAATGCGACATCCGCCCCCTCACCGACGCCGCGCTCCTGCACCTACCCACCGCACGCCCCGGCAGCACCCTCGGACTCGACGACGGCACCGGCGACATCGTCGCGCTGACCCCCGACCGCGCCCTGCTCGCCGTCTCCGGCGACGAATGGACCCTGGTCCTCGCCGGCACCGACACCGGACTCCGCCGATCCGACCCCGACGCCGCCGTCGACCTCCTGTTCGACGACACCCCACCGTCCCCCGCGGACACCGCCACCGCCGCTGCCCTTCCCACACCTCCGAGCGACCCGATCGGATGGCTCGACCAGCCGAGCGGCACCGTCACCCTCGCCGGCGGCCTAGCCGGAGGTCTGCTCCCCGCCCGCCTCGCCGAATTCCTCGCCGCCGTCGACCGCCCCCTGGTCATCACCCCCTGGCGCTCGATCCTGCTGTGCGACCTCCCCGAACACATCGCCGACCAAGTCGTGCGAGTCCTCGCCCCCATGGGCCTGATCTTCGACGCCCGGTCACCGCACCTGCACTGACCTCCGAACCACCCCCGCACCGCACCCGAGCGGCCTACCGTGGAACGCGTGAGTTCCGAACCGGCCGACTCCGCATCCACCGACACCTTCGACGTCATCGTGCTCGGTGCGGGCCCCGCAGGCGAGAACGCCGCGCAGTACGCCATCGCCGGCTCCGATCGCACCGCCGCCCTCGTCGAACACGAACTGGTCGGCGGCGAATGCTCCTACTGGGCATGTATGCCCAGCAAGGCCCTACTCCGCCCCACCCAGGTCCTCACCACCGCCACACACATGCCCGGCGTCCAGCAGCACGTCACCACCGACCACGTCGACACCCCCGCCGTCCTGACCCGCCGCGACCGATTCACCTCCGGCCACGACGACTCCTCCCAAGTACTGTGGGCCGACGCGGCAGGCATCGATGTGATCCGCGGCCACGCTCACCTCACCGGGCCCCGCACCATCACCGTCGACGGCGACCACCCACGCACCCTGCGCGCCCGCCACGCCGTCGTTATCGCCACCGGCACCCTCTCCACCGTCCCCGACCTGCCGGGACTGCGCGCGGCGCTGCCCTGGACCTCCCGCGACGCAACGAACCTGCGGCAGATCCCACGCCGGGTCCTCGTGCTCGGCGGCGGCGTCGTCGCCTGCGAAACCGTCACATGGCTACGACAACTCGGCGCCGACGAGATCACCGTCGTGGTTCGCGGGCCCCGCCTGCTCGCGCGGGTAGAACCGTTCGCCTCCGACGCCGTCGCCGCCCGGATGCACACCCGCGACGTGCAGGTGCGATTCGGCACCGAAGTCACCTCGGTGACCCGCCCCGACGCCCGAGACACCGGAATCGGCATGATCCACGGCGGCCCCATCACAGCGGAACTGAGCGACGGCACCACCATCGACGTCGACGAAGTCGTCGTCGCGACCGGCCGCCGATCCGCCGTCGACCACCTCGGACTCGACACCGTAGGACTCGACACCGGCAGCATCACCGTCGACGACCACCTCACTGTCGACGGTGTCGACGGCGCCTGGCTGTACGCCGTCGGCGACATCAACGGCCGCGCCGCGCTGACCCACATGGGCAAGTACCAGGCCCGGGTGTGCGGCGACGTCATCGCCGCCCGCGCCGAAAACCGGCCCCTCGACGACCCGCGGTACCGGGCGAGCGCCGACCACGCGCAGATCCCCCAGGTCATCTTCACCGTTCCCGAAGTCGCCGCCGTCGGACACACCGTCGACTCGGCCCGCACCGCCGGGTTCGACATCGAGGTGCTCGAGGCCGACATCGACGTCGCCGGCGCCACCCTGCACCGCGACGACTTCACCGGCCATGCAGCGCTGGTCGTCGACCGCGCTACCGACGTGCCGGTCGGCGCCACGTTCGTCGGCTCCGAGGTCGCCGAACTCGTCCATGCCGCGACCATCGCGATCGTCGGGAAGGTACCCCTGGCGTCGCTGTGGCACGCCGTTCCCGCCTATCCCACCATCAGCGAGGTGTGGCTGCGTCTACTCGAAACCCGCCGCCCCTGATAATCGGCGGTGCTCTTTCAGCATGTCCACGAACCGGACCGAGGCCCTGCTACCCTCCGAAGCAGTGAACACCGTTTCTTGTGCGTGACCTTCGAGCCTCGCGTCGATCGTGAACGACGCCGCCTGCGCGCGGCGGTGATTCCGTGTGCCCCGAACTGGGGAACCATGACCGGTTTCCCAACTTCGCCTCCCACCGGATCGCACCCCTCGGAGTTCCCATGCCCCGCACCCACCTACTCGGCGACTGCCGCAACTGTACTGCCTTGTGCTGCACCGTCTTCGGATTCTCCCGCTCCGCCGACTTCGCTACCGACAAGCCCGCCGGAGCACCATGCGCACACCTCGCGCCCGACTTCGGCTGCACCATTCACGGCGTTCTGATCTCCCGCGGATATCGAGGCTGCACCACGTTCGACTGTTTCGGCGCCGGTCAGGTCGTCACCGCACGGATCCCCGGCGCCCTCACCGGGGCGGTGTTCCCGAAAATGAAACAACTGCACGAGATGCTCTGGTATCTCCATGAGGCCACCGACCGCGCCCTCGACCCCGACGACATCGCCCGCGCGGCCGAACTGACCGAGACGATCACCGGACTCACCCGGCTCGAGGCATCCGAATTGGTCGCTCTCGACCTGGACGCGCTGCACGAGCAGGTACGCAACCTGCTCATCGACGTCAGCGAGGTGATCCGCGCGTCGTATTACGCCACCGGCACCCCCGATCCACGACTGCACCCCGGCGCGGACCTCGCAGGCGGGTCTCTGCGCGGCCGGGTCCTGTGCGGCGCCGATCTTCGCGGCGCGTGCCTCATCGGCACGGATCTGCGCGGCAGCGATCTGAGCGCGGTCGACCTGCTCGGCGCCGACCTGCGCGACACCCGACTCGACGGCGCCGACCTGTCGTCGGCGCTGTACCTGACCGGCCCGCAGATCGCCGCAGCGCACGGAAACCACGACACGATGCTGCCGCATTGGATACCGCACCCGACGTGGCGCCGGTGAGCACCCACCGGCCCCAGCAAACCCGTCGGCCCCTCCTGGCACACTGGATTCGCACAGGCGTACGACAACCGCGGGAAGGTGGATGCTCCGATGACGAGCCGGGACGAATCGGGCCTCCTCGACTGGGTCGCGTCGTACCTGGAGACCTTGCAGACCGCGAAGCGCTCGGCGCACACCGTCAAGGCCTACCGTCTGGACCTGCACGGGGTGTGTGCCGCGCTCGCGGCTGCGCGCGGCGCCACCCCGGAAACGCTGACCCTCGCCGACCTCACGATCCGCGCGCTGCGATCGGCGTTCGCCACCTTCGCGCGGGAACGCCAACCGGCGTCGGTGCGCCGCGCCTGGTCGGTCTGGAACAACTTCTGCAACTTCCTCGTCACCGAGGGCCTCTCCGAGGGCAATCCGATGGCCTCGATCACCCAGCCGAAACGTCCAGAACACACCCCGAAAGCATTCAAACCGGCCGCCGTCGGGCAACTCGTCGACACCTTGACCCACGACGCACAGCACCGCAGCGAGTCACCACGGGACTGGCCGCAGCGGGATCTGGCGCTCGTGGCGACACTGCTGCTCACAGGCATCCGGACGGAAGAGCTGATCTCACTCGATCTCGGACACATCCTCGGTGGTCTCGGGGCCCCGGTGCTGCGCGTGCACGGTAAAGGTGCGGTCGAACGAGAGATCCCCCTCGAGGACAGCTGGACGGCGATCGTGTCCACCTACCTGCACGAACGCTACGTCCGGTTTCCGCCGCTACGGCGAACCGCGCTCGCCGACCGCGCCGACCTTCCGGTGTGGGAGCGGCACACTCCCACCGATCCGTTGTTCGTCGGCGCCGACGGCCAGCGCATCACCCGCGGCACCCTGCAGTACCGGGTGCGACGGGTATATCGGCGGGCGGGCATCGAGTCCGAACGCAAACGAGGCGCGCTCGCGCACGCGCTACGACACACCTTCGCAACCTCGCTGGCCGACAACGGCGCGACGATGGTCGAGTTGCAGCAACTGCTCGGACACCGGTCGCTGCAGACCGTGCAGATCTACACCTCGGCAACCAACGATGCGGTGCGGCACGCGGCCCGCCACAACCCGGTGTACGGGTTGCTCGGCGGCACCGATCGCGCTGTGAGTGACGGCGAGAGCTGACAGACTGGGATCGAACCGCAGTGGCATCGAACCTGTTGCACTGAAACCGCCGGGCCGTCGAACCGCTGCTGTACCGAGATCAACGAAGGAGCTTGCATGAGCGTCGAATCGGTGGGATCTGCTCGTCATCGCGTCGTGGTGATCGGATCGGGGTTCGGAGGGTTGTTCGCCGCGCAGGCCCTGGCCCGCGCCGACGCGGACGTCACGCTGGTCGCGCGCACCACCCATCACCTGTTCCAGCCGCTGCTCTATCAGGTCGCGACGGGCATCCTCTCGGTCGGCGACATCGCCCCGGCCACGCGCATGGTGCTGCGCAAACAGGAGAACACCCAGGTACTGCTCGGGGAAGTCGACGACATCGACCTCGAGAACGGCACGATCACCTCCCAATTCCTGGAGCGTCGCACCACCACCGGCTTCGACTCCCTGATCGTCGCCGCAGGCGCCGGCCAGTCGTATTTCGGCAACGATCACTTCGCGGAGTTCGCACCCGGCATGAAGACGATCGACGACGCACTCGAGTTGCGCGGCCGGATTCTCGGCGCCTTCGAGCAGGCCGAATTGTCGAACGACCCCGAGGAGCAAGCGCGGTTGCTGACCTTCGTGGTGGTCGGCGCGGGCCCGACGGGGGTCGAGCTGGCCGGTCAGATCGCCGAGCTCTCCCGCCGCACTCTCAAGGACACCTTCCGTCATATCGACTCCACGCGGGCGCGGGTGGTTCTGCTCGACGGGGCATCGGACGTGCTGCCCGTCTACGGCGGGAAGCTGTCGAAGAAGGCACGCAAAACCCTCGAGGGCCTCGGGGTGGAGATCCAGCTGGGTGCGATGGTCACCGGCGTCGACGCGGACGGCCTGACGGTCAAGGAGAAGGACGGCACCGAGCGACGCCTCGAATCGCAGTGCAAGGTGTGGTCGGCGGGTGTAGCGGCGAGCCCACTGGGTCAGCAACTGGCCGAGCAGTCCGGTGCCGGGATCGATCGGGCGGGTCGTGTCGAGGTGCTACCCGATCTGTCGCTCCCGGGATATCCGAACGTGTTCGTGATCGGCGACATGATGTCGCTCGACAAGCTTCCCGGGCTCGCGCAGGTGGCGATGCAGGGGGGCAAGTACGCGGCGAAACAGATCATCGCCTCTCTCGAGGGGCAGACCCCGGCCCAGCGGGCCCCGTTCAAGTACTTCGACAAAGGATCGATGGCGACCATCTCGCGGTTCAGCGCGGTCGCGAAAGTCGGCAAGCTCGAGATCAGCGGGTTCCTCGGCTGGATTGCCTGGTTGTTCATCCACCTGCTGTACCTGGTGGGGTTCTCGTCGAAGATGTCGACATTGTTGTCGTGGGCGCAGGCGTTCTTCTCGACGGGACGTAACGAGATGGCGGCAACCGAGCAGCAGGTGTTCGCGCGGATCGCCATCGAGCGACTACGACACCACGAGAACTCCGTCACTGCGGGCAACGGCACCGCCGACGGTAAGGACGCCGCCGACGGGAATGAAACTGCCCAGAACGAAGGCGACTCGTCGGCGACCCGTCGAGCGGCAGGCTGATCGCCCCGGCGTGCGCCGTCAGTTCCCGATGCGTGCGCTGTCCTCGATGTTCGCCAGCCGCACCTGTCCCTGTGACACGACACGCTCCTTCCCGTCGGTGATCACCACCCGCCACAGCTGCTGAGTGCGGCCACGGTGGATGGGGGTGCCGACGGCGGTGAGGACGCCTTCGCGGGTGGCCCGCAGGAAATCGGTGTTGTTGTTGACGCCGACGACGTTGCCGCGCTCACCGAACCAGGTGGCGCCGCCCATGCTCGCGATCGTCTCGATCACCGCGCAGTACACCCCGCCGTGCACGATGCCGTAGGGCTGATGCTGATCGGGGCTCACCGTCCACTGCGCCCGCACGACGTCGGCGGTCACTTCCAGGAACTCGAGCCCGAGCGCGGTCCCGAAGCCGGCGCGGTTGAAGGTGGTGATCTCTTCGAGGGTGGCGGCGGCGGGATCCGGAAGGGAGTGATCGGTCATGTCTAAGCGTGCTCCTGCTCGATCGGGGCCGGCCGGGTCGCCGGTTGCCGTCGAACGATGGTAGGGCATGGAGGTTTTCGCCTGCCGGTGCGGCAACCATCCGAGCAATCCGAACGTAGCGGCGGGCCTCGCGTGGTGATCGCGAGGCCCGCCGTCGGGATGGACCGGGAGTCGCTGCAGCCCTCAGGACTCCGGCACGGTCCGGTGTTGCACGCCCCCAACTATAGGGAAGCCTGACCTAATCCCACAAGACCCCGCACCGGGTGGCCCGCGGCAACGAACGCGTCCAGCAGTTGCTGGCCGCGTCGCGCCGCGTCGCGCCGGGAGGCGCCACCGAGGACGGGCAGTTGCGATGCGCCGGTGACGATCGTGCGTCCGACCATCGCCCAGAAGCGCGGGCCGTCGAGCGGGGCGCACCGCCGCACGGCCTCGTGCACCGCGGTCAGGGCCGTCACCGCGCGATGGGCAGTCCACACCGCCAGGGCCTGCTCGCACGGCAGCACCACGACCCCGCGCTCGGCGGCGGCCCGGTCTCCGGGGAGTACGCGCAGGGTGTCGTCGGCGACACCGGCCCAGTCGATGCAGCCGTCACTGTCTTGATGCAGCCAGAGATTGTCGAGCCCGGGATCCCACACGCGCCCTTCGAGAGCGAGCGGCGCCAGGACTCGACCGACCACCGCGTGAATGAGGGCGGCGGCGACCTGCTCTGCGGCAATGCGCGGTTCGTCGACGTCCTCGAGCGAGCGCCGGTAGAGCAGTTCGACGCGGTCGGTGCGCTCCGCGCTGCCGAGACTCCACCAGCGGCGCTTCGGCTCTTCGTCAATACAGGCCACGGCGTAGACGCGGGGAGACCCCGCGGCAAGGGCCCGCAGGCGGGTGCGGGTGTCCTCGAATGCGCGGATGCTCCGGTCGTCGAACGTGGGGACCGGAGCGGTGGTGGTCGGTGGCAGCAGCAGAGTCGTCATCCGACACCTCTCTTGTCGACAGGAACCCAGCGGTTTGCTTAGGTAAGGCTAACCATTACATTCGGGGTGGGGGTCGCGCAACCCGCCACACCGAACCGACACCCACCGACCGGACCCACCCCGTGACAGACCGAAATAGGATTCCGTAACCTAACCTCCAGACCCACCCGAGCACGCCGTCACGAGGAGCGCACCACGCACGTGGCCACCATTCGACCCCCCTCCCCAACACTCACGGCCACAGAACCCACGACCACCGAGTGCACCGAACCGCCCACCACGACCCGGCGCGTCGTCGCGGAACTACTGGATCTCGCGCTCCTCGCGATCCCCCTCGCCATCGGCGCACTACTGGTCGACACCCTCGGCGACGCCAACGGCGGCGGACAAACCGACCGCGTCGTCTTCGGCGGCGCCGCACTGGCCGCCACCATCGGGGTGCTGCTGTGGAACCGCGGCCACCGGGAAGGCCGCACCGGCGCAAGCCTCGGCAAAGCCTGGACCGACCTCATCACCCGAGACCCCGACACCGGCGCCCCCGTCGGCCCCCGCCGCGCCCTGCTGCGCCGCCGCACCGAGGTCGTCATGGCCCGCACCGCCGCCGACGACGGTTTCACCCCGCTACCCGCGGACACCAGCGTCGCCGGAATCCGACGCCGACGACTCCTGGGACTGCTCGCGCTCGCTGTGCTGCTCGTGCTGGTCCTGCTCGCCAGCGTCGCAATCGGCGCACGACCGATGACCTTCACCGAAGTGTTCCACGCGCTGTTCGTCAACGACGGCGCCGAAACCGACGTGATCATCCACTCCCTGCGCATCCCCCGCACCCTGCTCGGACTACTCGTCGGCATCGCCCTCGGCGTCGCAGGCGCCCTCATCCAAGGCCACACCCGCAACCCGCTCGCCGACGCCGGGCTCCTCGGCATCAACGCAGGCGCCGCACTGTTCGTCGTACTCTCGATCTACCTACTCGGCACCAGCACCCCCGCCGAATACCTGTGGTTCGCGTTCGCCGGATCCCTGTTCGCCAGCGTCATCGTGTTCGGGTTCTCCTCCATCGGCAACGGCGGCTCGAGCCCCCTGAGCCTGGCCCTCGCCGGCGCCGCCGTCGCCTTCTTCCTCCAGGCCATGATTCAAACCGTCGTCCTGCTCGACCAGACCAGCCTCGACGGCTACCGCTTCTGGGTCGTCGGATCCGTCGCCGGCCGCGGCATGGACGTGCTCTGGCAGGTCCTGCCGTTCATCGTCGTCGGCCTCGTCATCGCCCTCGCGAGCACCCCCGGACTCAACGTCCTGAGCCTCGGCGAGGACGTCGCCCGCTCCCTGGGCACCAACATCGCACTCACCCGCGTCATCGGCATCACCGTGATCACCATCCTCACCGGCGCCGCCACCGCCGCGTGCGGGCCCATTGCCTTCGTCGGCCTCATCGTCCCGCACATCGCCCGCGCCATCACCGGCCCCGACTACCGCTGGCTCGTCCCCTACGCAGGCCTACTCGGCGGCGTGCTCCTCGTCCTCGCCGACGTCATCGGCCGCATCGTCGTGCGCCCCGGCGAACTCCAGGTCGGCATCGTGCTCGCCCTGGTCGGCGCCCCGTTCTTCATTGCCCTCGTCCGCCGCCGGAAGCTGGTGTCGCTGTGACCGACCTGACCAAGATCGACCCCGCAGCACCGCCCACCACCGGCGGAGAACGCCGCCGCACCCCCGTCCAGCGCTCCACCGCGGTCCCCGCCCGCCCCGCCTTCCGCCTCGGCCGCTTCTCCGTCGTATGGCGGGGTCGCCAGGTGCTGGTGTGCCTCCTGCTCGCCGTCGCCGCCTTCCTGCTCCTGTGCATCGGACTCGGCCGCGGCGACTACCCCATGTCCGTGCCCCAAGTCCTCGAAGTGCTCTTCGGCGGCGGCGAACGACTCGACCGGTTCATCGTGTTCGACCTGCGACTCCCCCGCGGCATCGGCGCCCTCGTCGTCGGTGCGGCCCTCGCCGTCTCCGGAGCCATCACCCAGTCGTTGTCCCGCAACGCCCTCGCCAGCCCCGACATCCTCGGCATCACCGCCGGCGCCAGCGCCGCTGCCGTCGCCCTGATCGTCGTCACCAGCGGCGGCACCGTCGTCGGACTCCTCGCCGCCCTCGGCCTACCCCTGGCCGCCCTCGCCGGTGGCCTGCTCACCGCCACCGCGATCTACCTGCTCGCCTGGAAGAACGGCGTCGACGGATTCCGGCTCGTGCTCATCGGCATCGGCGCCAACGCCATGCTGATCGGCCTGACCAACTGGATGCTCGTCTCCGCCGACATCAACGACGTCTCCCGCGCCCAGGTCTGGCTCACCGGCTCCCTCAACGGGATCAGCTGGAGTCAGGTCATCCCCGCCGGGATCGCCCTCGCCGTCATCGGAACCTGGACGATCATCGCCTCGTTCACCATCGGCGCTCTCCGCCTCGGCGACGACACCGCCCGCTCCCTCGGGATCCGCCTGCAATCCCAGCAGGGCATGCTCCTCGTCGCCGCATGCGCGCTCGCCGCCATCGCCACCGCCGCCGCCGGCCCCATCGGCTTCGTCGCACTCGCCGCACCCCAGGTCGCGCTACGACTCGTCCGCTCCGCCGGACCCCCGATCATCGCCTCCGCACTGACCGGCGCCGCGCTCGTCGTCGGCGCCGACATCATCGCCCGCACCATCCTGCCGGTCTCCCTGCCGGTCGGCCTCGTAACCTCCGCGCTCGGCGGCCCGTTCCTGCTGTACCTGCTCGTGCGCTCCAACCGGAAGGTGTCCGTGTGACCCCCACCCAGCCCCTCGACACACACGCCGACGGCGCCACCGACCTCACCGGCTCGCGACTCATCGCCGAACATCTCGCACTCGGCTACGGAGACCGTCTCATCGTCGACGACCTCGGCCTCGAGATCCCCACCGGAGTGATCACCACCATCATCGGACCCAACGGCTGCGGCAAGTCCACCCTGCTGCGCGCCCTGAGTCGACTGCTCAAACCCCGCAGCGGACAGGTCGTGCTCGACGGCCGCAGAATCACCACAATGCGCACCCGCGACGTGGCCCGCGTCCTCGGCATGCTCCCCCAGGCACCCACCGCGCCCGAAGGACTGACCGTCGCCGACCTCGTCGCCCGCGGCCGCCACCCCCACCAGTCGTGGATGCGGCAATGGTCCGGCGACGACGAGGACGTCGTATCCACCGCACTCGCCCGCACCGGCATCGCCGACCTCGCCGACCGACCCGTCGACGAACTCTCCGGTGGCCAACGCCAACGCGCCTGGATCTCGATGGCCCTCGCACAAGGCACCGACATCCTGCTGCTCGACGAACCCACCACCTACCTCGACCTCGCACACTCCATCGAGGTCCTCGACCTCGTCGATCAACTCCACAGCGAACTCGGTCGCACCGTGGTGATGGTGCTGCACGACCTCAACCTCGCCGTCCGCTACAGCGACCACCTCGTCGTCATGCGCGACGGGAAAGTCATCGCGTCCGGCCCTCCCACCGACGTCATCTCCGTCGAACTGCTCCGCGATGTGTTCGGACTCGACGCCTCTGTCATCAACGATCCGGTCTCCGGCCGACCCCTGATCGTGCCCATCGGCACCCGCCACGTCTACGGCACGGTCGGCGGCGACACCCCACCCGAATAGCTACGACCCTAGGTAGTACGCACAAATGTCGGAGACTCCGTAGAATCACGGTATGGCAGCACTAGGCGAACTCGAGCGAGCAGTGATGGACCACCTGTGGTCCTCCACCGAACCCCAAACCGTGCGACAGGTCCACGAAGGCCTCTCCGCCCAACGCTCCCTCGCATACACCACCGTCATGACTGTCCTTCAACGCCTCGCGAAGAAGAACCTCGTCATCCAGCAACGCGATGACCGCGCCCACCGCTACCTCCCGGTACACGGCCGCGACGAACTCGTCGCCGGCCTCATGGTCGACGCCCTCGACCAGGCCGACGAAACCGCCGGACGCACCGCCGCCCTCGTCCACTTCGTCGGCCGCGTCGGCGCCGACGAAGCAGCCGCACTGCGCGCAGCCCTCGCCGAACTCGAAGCCCAACACAGCACCGACCGGTCCCCCGGACGCGCAAGCTGACACACTCGACTACATGAATGCGACCACAGCGCTCGTATTCGGCATACTTGCGCTCCTCCTCGCCGGCCCGGTGCCCGGACTCCTCGCCCGCGCCACCTGGCCACACCGCAACCCACGAGCCGCCCTCGTCCTGTGGCAGGCCGTCGCCCTCGCCGCCGTACTCTCCGCATTCAGCTCCGGCCTGGCCATCGCCGCGCTCCTGCTGGTCCCCGGCGAAGACGGCCGCCCCACCACCGGGCCCCTCGAAGAAATCGACGCGCTCGGACTACCCCTGTGGCTGACCTACGTCGTCGTGTTCATGCTCACCCTGCTCATCGGCGGCCGCCTCATCTACTCGACCCTGCGCGTCGGTGTCCGCACCCGCCGCCGCCGCGCCCGCCACCGCATGCTCGTCGACCTCCTCGACCGCCGCGACAACCTCTCCGCCGTCCGCACCCTCCCCCACGTACGGATCCTCGACAGCGCCGACCCCATCGCCTACTGCCTACCCGGCATCCGGCACCGCGTCGTCCTCTCCGAAGGCACCCTCGACAACCTCGACGACGACGAACTGAGCGCCGTCCTGCGCCACGAACACTCCCACCTGCGCGCCCGCCACGACCTGATCCTCGAAGCATTCACCGCCGTCTACGAAGCGTTCCCCCGCTGGGTCCGCTCCGGCTCCGCCCTCGGCTCCGTACAACTCCTCGTCGAAATGCTCGCCGACGACTCCGCCATCCGCCGCACCGGCCCCGCACCCCTGGCCCGGGCCCTCATCACCTGCGCCGACGCCCGCACCCCCACCGGCGCCCTCGCCGTCGGCGGCCCCTCCACCCTGCTGCGAGTACAGCGACTCGCCTCCCCCGGCCCCGACCTGACCATTTCCGCGTGCGCCTACATCACCGCCGCCGCAATCCTCATCATCCCCACCGTCGCCGTCGCCGTCCCCTGGCTCACCGAACTGACCCGCCTGTTCGCCCACTGACACACCTCCTCCCCCGTTCGATTTCGATCACGCCCCATTTCGGGGGAAGCTGTACCCATGACCGTCGAACCCACCGAGACCCCACTCGCCCAGATCGGCGTGACCGGCCTGGCCGTCATGGGGTCCAACATCGCCCGGAACTTCGCCCGCCACGGCTACACCGTCGCGTTGCACAACCGCAGCATCGCCAAAACCGACGCCCTGCTCGCCGAACACAGCAGCGACGGCACCTTCGTCCGCACCGAAACGATCGACGAGTTCGTCGCCTCCCTGGAAAAACCCCGCCGCGTCCTGATCATGGTCAAAGCCGGCGACGCCACCGACGCCGTCATCGAAGAACTCGCCGACGCCATGGAACCGGGCGACATCATCATCGACGGCGGCAACGCCCTCTACACCGACACCATCCGCCGCGAAGCCGCCCTACGCGAACGCGGCCTGCACTTCGTCGGCGCGGGCATCTCCGGCGGCGAAGAAGGCGCCCTCAACGGACCGTCCATCATGCCCGGCGGCCCCGCCGAGTCCTACGCTGCACTCGGCCCACTCCTCGAAGCCGTCTCCGCCAAGGTCGACGGCACCCCCTGCTGCACCCATGTCGGCCCCGACGGCGCCGGACACTTCGTCAAGATGGTGCACAACGGCATCGAATACGCCGACATGCAGCTCATCGGCGAGGCCTATCACCTGCTGCGCGACGCACTGGGCTACGACGCCGCGAAGATCGCCGACGTGTTCGCCGACTGGAACACCGGCACCCTCGAGTCGTATCTCATCGAAATCACCGCCGAAGTGCTCCGCCAGACCGACGCCACCACCGGCAAACCCCTCGTCGACGTCATCGTCGACGCCGCCGAACAGAAGGGCACCGGCCGCTGGACCGTCAAAGCAGCCCTCGACCTCGGCATCCCCGTCACCGGCATCGCCGAAGCCGTCTTCGCCCGCGCCTTGTCCGGCTCCCGCACCCAACGTGCCGCAGCCCGCAACCTGGCCACCGGCACCCTCGGCGCCACCCCCACCGACGCCGCCCATTTCACCGAAGACATCCGCGCCGCCCTCTACGCTTCCAAGATCGTCGCCTACGCCCAGGGCTTCGACCAGATCGCCGCAGGCAGCGCCGAATACGGCTGGAACATCGACCGCGCCGCCATGGCCACCATCTGGCGCGGCGGCTGCATCATCCGTGCCCAGTTCCTCAACCGCATCAAAGAGGCCTACGACGCCGATCCGGAACTGCCCAGCCTGATCCTCGCCCCCTACTTCCGCGACGCGATCGAAGCCGGCATCGACAGCTGGCGACGCGTCGTGGTCACCGCCACCACCCTCGGCATCCCCATCCCCGCCTTCGGGTCCTCCCTGTCCTACTACGACGGACTGCGCGCCGAACGCCTCCCCGCCGCACTCACCCAAGGCCAACGCGACTACTTCGGGGCGCACACCTACGAGCGCACCGACAAGCCCGGCAAGTTCCACACCCTGTGGAGCGGCGACCACAGCGAAGTCCAAGCCTGACCCGCCCCCGACCATGACCGGCACCGCGGCAGCATCTGTGACGTGCGCACTCGCCGCCGCGGTGCTGCTCGCCGTCAGCATGGTCGCCCAGCAACGCACCGCCGCCGCCGTTCCCACCTCCGGTCCACTCGTCGCCAGCCTCATCCGCAACCCACGCTGGTGGGCGGCGGTGGTCGTGGACGGCGGCGGCTACACCCTCCAAGTTCTCGCGCTCGCTCTCGGCACCGTCCTGATCGTGCAACCCCTGCTCGTCTCGTCGCTGCTGTTCGCCATCCCCATCTCCGCCTACTACACCCGACGACGACCCGACCGCCGCACCCTCCTGCTCGCCGCGGCCCTCTGCATCGCGTTGGCCATGTTCCTGATCGCCGGCAATCCCACCGCGGGAAACATCGACGCTGCCGCCACCCGATGGGCACTGCCCCTCACGATCACCCTGGCCGTCGCCGCCTGCACCGCCGCACTCGGCACCGCCCCCGGAACGCCGAGACGCCGCGCCATGCTGCTCGGCACCGCCGCGGGCATCCTCTACGGCGTCGCGGCCGCCCTCACCAAACATGTCACCGACCTGATGGAACGCGGCCTACCCACCGTTCTCGGTTCATGGCAGCTCTGGACCGTGATCACCGCCGGGCTCACCGGCATGTACCTGCAGCAACGCGCCTTCCAGGCCGGGTCGCTCACAGCCTCCCTACCCACCCTGACGATCGCCGAACCGCTCGCCGCCGCGGTCCTCGGCATCACCGTGCTCGGCGAACACCTCGACACCGACGGACTCGGCCTCATCGCCACCGCCATCGCCATCGCGGTCATGGCCGTGACCACGCTCGCGCTCGCCCGCACCGTCACCACACCGGTGACGGACAAGACCGCAACGACCGAACCCACCCGGTCCTGATCAGGTCCCCGACCGCGACAACACCGCAACCAAGAAATCCGAATCCTCCGCGAACGGGCGCAGATCCCATGTCGACAGCAACAGCTCCGGAGTGAGCCCTCCGGCTGCGGCATCAGCAAGGAACTCTGCGAAGTCGTAGTCGCGGCCCGCACCGAACCCCACCACCGCACGCCCTGACGGCGCCAGATGCCGCGCCAACCCGGCCAACGTCGCCCGACGCGTCGACGGCGCCAAGAACGTCATCACATTGCCCGCACACACGATCGCGTCGAACTCCGCCGCCACACCACGACTCGGCAGATCCAACTCGGCCAGATCCCCGACCAACCACGTCGGGCCCGGATAGTCCTCCTCGGCCGCCGCAATCAGCACCGGGTCGACATCGACCCCCACCACGACATGCCCCACCCCGTGGAGATAGCCACCCAACCGGCCCGGACCACACCCCGCATCGAGCACCCGCGCACCCCGCGTCAACATCGCGTCGATCAACCGGGCCTCGCCCACGATGTCCTCACCCTGCGCCGCCATCGTGCGGAAACGCTCGACATACCAACTCGAATGCGACGGATCCGCGGCGGTGATGTCCTCCCACTGGCTTCGAATGCGCTCGGCCAACGTCCCACCTCCTCGATCGGGCCGCCCAGTGCGAGCCACGTACGTCCCACCCTATGCACTGCACCGCAGCACGAGACAGCCCACGACCCCCGAACTAGAATGACCACTTTCACCACACTGTCCAGGACCAGAGCATCCATCCCGGACCCGACGAGAGGAACACGGTGCCCGCGGCACCCACTATCGGCATGCCCCCGGCCGAAGCCGCCGCCACCCCGACACCGGAGCGGCACTGATGTCCGTCGCCCTGTCCATCCTCAGCCTCCTCGGCTTCGTCGCACTCACCGCAGGCACCGCACTGTTCGTCGCTGCCGAGTTCTCCCTGACCGCCCTCGAACGCAGCACCGTCGAAGCACACGCCCGAGGCGGCGACGCCCGCGCCCGCCAGGTACAGCACGCCCACAGCACCCTCTCGTTCCAACTGTCCGGCGCCCAACTCGGCATCACCATCACCACCCTGATCACCGGCTACCTCGCCGAACCCGTCCTCGCCCGCTTCCTCAACCCGGTATTCGGGGCCATCGGGCTGTCCGAGAACACTGCCGGCACCCTGTCCCTGATCGTCGCGCTCGTCCTCGCAACGTCCTTCTCCATGATCTTCGGTGAACTCGTCCCGAAGAACATCGCCATCTCCCGGCCCATGGCCACCGCCCGCACCACCGCCGGCCTCCAAGCCGGCTTCTCGCTGGTCTTCCGCTGGGCCATCAACGGCCTCAACGGCACCGCCAACCGCATCCTGCGGCGCATGGGCATCGAACCCGCAGAAGAATTACGCTCGGCGCGCTCTCCTCAGGAACTCGGCTCCCTCGTCCGCGCCTCCGCTGAAGGCGGAGTCCTCGACGAATCCACAGCCCGCCTCGTCGACCGTTCACTGCGCTTCGGTGAACGCACTGCCGAAGACCTCATGACCCCGCGCGTGACCATCGAATGCCTCGATCAGCGCGACACCGTCCTCGACCTGATCGCATTGTCCTCCCGCACCGGATACTCCCGATTCCCGGTGATCGACGCCGATCTGGACTCCACACTCGGCGTTGTCCACGTCAAACACGCATTCACTGTCACCGCCGACCGGCGCGGCACCACCGCCGTCCGGGATCTCGCCCGAAAAGTGCCGATCGTGCCGTCGACCCTCGACGGCGACACCGTCATGGAGCGAGTCCGCGCCCACGGAATGCAGGTCGCCCTCGTCGCCGACGAATACGGCGGCACCGCCGGGATCGTGACCATGGAGGACCTCGTCGAGGAGATCATCGGAGACGTCCGCGACGAACACGACGAACCACAACCCGACGCGCACCCACTCGGCAACGGATGGTCGTGCTCCGGGCTCCTGCGCATCGACGAGGTCGAACGCCTCACCGGCTACCGCGCGCCCGACGGCGACTACGAGACGATCGGCGGGCTCGTCCTCACCGAACTCGGTCGCATCCCCGAGATCCACGACGAAATCCCGCTCCCTGCCCGCGACCACGACGACCCCCCGTGGCTCGCCCGGATCCTAGAGATGGACGGCCACCGCATCGACCGTCTATTGCTGACCCCCACCGACCACGACGATCCGGGTCAGGAGCAGCCATGAACGACCTGCTCGCCGTCGCCCTGACCATACTGCTCCTCGCCGGCAACGCCTTCTTCGTCGGCGCCGAATTCTCGCTGATCACCGCCCGGCGCGACCGACTCGAAGCGCTTCACGCCCAAGGCAAGAAACGTGCCCACACCGTCATCGCCGCCGGCGAACACCTCTCCCTCATGCTCGCCGGCTCCCAACTCGGCATCACGATCTGCTCGATCCTCCTCGGTCGCGTCGGCGAACCCGCAATCGCCCACCTCATCGAGAGCCCACTTCACCTGATCGGCCTCCCCGTCCAACTCCTGCACCCCATCGCGTTCGCCATCTCGATCACGCTCGTGGTGACACTGCACATCCTGCTCGGCGAGATGGTGCCCAAGAACATCGCGATCGCCGGACCCGAACGCACCGCCATGCTCCTCGTCCCGATCCACCTGCAGTTCATGCGCCCCGCCCGACCCTTGATCGCCTTCTACAACTGGTGCGCCAACATCACCTTGCGACTGGTACGTATCGAACCCAAAGACGAACTCGACGCGACCGTCACCGCAGTCGAACTGACCGAGATGATCGGTGAATCGCGATCCGAAGGCCTGATCGACGAAGAAGAACACCGTCGCCTGATCCACGCACTGAACACCGGTGGACGCACCGTCTCCGATGTCCTCATCCCGGTCGACGATGTCCGCACCGTGCCCGCCACCACTGCCGGCGTCGCCCTCGGCGCCATCGAACTGGCCGTCACCACCACCGGATTCTCGCGCTATCCCACCCGCACCGCCGCCGGCGGCTACACCGGATACCTCCACGTCAAGGACATCCTCGACCTCGTCCACGACCACACCGCGGGCCCCGACACCGTGATTCCACCAAGCACCATCCGACGGCTCCCGTCACTCCCGCTCGACACCGCACTCGACGATGCCCTGTCCCAACTCCGCCGTACCCGCTCCCACCTCGGCTGCGTAGTCGACCTCACCGGCGCCACGCTCGGCATCGTCGCCCTCGAAGACCTGGTCGAAGAATTCGTCGGCACGGTCCGCGACGCCACCCACCGCATCACCGATCCCACTCCCGGGAAACGCACAGGAGGCACACCCGAGTGACCGAGGCCCCGACCGCCCACCGCGAGGTGATTCTCACCGAGAGCCAATGGACCGCGCGCCGCGACCGACATCGGCACGAGGTCGACGACCTGCTCGCCGCGTATCTGCGCCGGCGCGCGGCGCACGAGAAACATCCCGTTCACGATTTCCTGTTCACGTACTACAGCCACCGGCCCGCTCAGCTGCGGCGGTGGCATCCCGGATTCGGCACCGTTCTGCTCGGGGCGGGTCGCGACTACCGCAACCATCCCGCCTACGAGCGGGTCGTCATCGACGGCACGCCCGGGGTCCGGGTGAGCTCCGACACCCTCGGGCGTCGGTCCGGCACCGTCGAGTTCGTGACCGAACTGCTGACGCGCACTGGTTCGAGGCCCGCTCAGCTCGGCTGTTTCGGGCTCCACGAATGGGCGATGGTGTACCGCACGAGCAGCGACGATGTGCGGCATTCGGCGGTGCCGCTGCGGCTCGGCCACGCCGGCACCGATGCGGTGGTGGAATCAATGCAGTTGCGCTGCAGTCATTATGACGCCTATCGGTTCTTCAGCCCGGAAGCGACGCCTCGCAACGTCGAGCCCCTCACCCGCGATACCCAACTCGATCACGAGCAGCCCGGATGCCTGCACGCTGGTATGGATCTCTACAAGTGGTGTTACAAGCTCTCTCCCCTGGTGGATTCGGACCTGCTGTTGCGTTGTTTCCGGCACGCCGCCGCGGCACGCGAACTCGATATGAGGGCGAGCCCGTATGATCTGGGCGACTACGGCTACTCGCCCATCACGATCGAGACTGCCGCCGGACGCGCACAGTACGTCCGCGAGCAGTCGGCGCTCACCTCTCGCGCCGCGGACCTGCGACAGGACCTGCTCGAACGATGCACCGCCCTGCGCGCGCGTCGAACCGACGTACGCCCCTAGCTACCGGCGGGTAACATAATTGGTGAATTTTCGTGCGGCTCCCGGAACGTGACAACACCGGGCGCACAGCAACCGGAAAGAGTGAGGGTAATGACTGAACGCGTGACCGTCGGCGGACTGCAGATCGCCAAGGTGCTCTACGACTTCGTCAACAACGAGGCGCTCCCCGGCACCGGAGTGGACGCCGAGGCGTTCTGGACCGGAGCCGACAAGATCGTCGAAGAGCTCGCCCCCAAGAACCGCGCCCTGCTCGCCAAGCGCGACGACCTTCAGGCCCAGATCGACACCTGGCACCGCGACCGCGCCGGAACCCCCCACGACGCAGCCGCCTACAAGGCCTTCCTCGAAGAAATCGGCTACCTCGTCCCCGTGCCCGCACCCTTCGAGGTCACTACCGCCGGAGTCGACAGCGAGATCACCTCCACCGCCGGCCCGCAGCTCGTGGTGCCGATCCTCAACGCCCGCTTCGCACTCAACGCCTCCAACGCCCGATGGGGTTCACTGTACGACGCGCTGTACGGCACCGACGCCATCTCCGAAGACGACGGCGCGGAGAAGACCGCAGGCTACAACAAGGTCCGCGGCGACAAGGTCATCGCCTGGGCCCGCGACTTCCTCGACAAGGCCGCCCCGCTGGCGACCGGCTCCCACACCGGCACCACCGCCTACGTCATCGAGGACGGCGCGCTGAAGGTCACGCTCGCCGACGGCACCGTCACCACCCTCGCCCAGCCCGAGAAGCTCGTCGGCTACCTCGGCGAGACCACCGCCCCCACCTCGGTCCTGCTGCGCAACAACGGCCTGCACATCGACATCCAGATCGACCCCCAGTCCCCGATCGGCAGCACCGACACCGCCGGCATCAAGGACCTCGTCCTCGAATCGGCCGTCACCACGATCATGGACTTCGAGGACTCCGTGGCCGCCGTCGACGCCGACGACAAAACCCTCGGCTACCGCAACTGGCTCGGACTCAACCGCGGCGACCTGACCGAGTCGTTCGACAAGGGCGGTAAGACCCTCACCCGCACCCTCAACGCCAACCGCGTCTACACCGGTATCGACGGCAACGACCTCGAACTGCACGGCCGCTCCCTGCTGTTCGTGCGCAACGTCGGCCACCTCATGACCACCCCCGCCATCCTCGACGCCGACGGCAACGAAATCCCCGAAGGCATCCTCGACGCCCTGATCACCAGCCTCTGCGCCGTCCACGGCCTGCACACCGACGACGCACACGGCGCCCTGGCCAACAGCCGCACCGGCTCGATCTACATCGTCAAGCCCAAGCAACACGGCCCCGAGGAATCCGCCTTCACCACCGAACTGTTCGGCCGCGTCGAACAGGTGCTCGGCCTTCCCGCCAACACCCTCAAAGTCGGCATCATGGACGAGGAGCGGCGCACCACCGTCAACCTCGCCGCCTGCATCGAAGCCGCCTCCGAGCGCGTCGTGTTCATCAACACCGGCTTCCTCGATCGCACCGGCGACGAAATCCACACCTCCATGGAGGCCGGCGCCGTCGTGCGCAAGGCAGCCATGAAGCAGCAGAAGTGGATCGCCGCGTACGAGGACTGGAACGTCGACACCGGACTCGCCGCCGGGCTGCAGGGCAAGGCACAGATCGGCAAGGGCATGTGGGCGATGACCGACCTCATGGCCGACATGCTCGAGCAGAAGATCAGCCAGCCCAAGGCCGGCGCCAACACCGCGTGGGTCCCGTCCCCGACCGGCGCCACCCTGCACGCCACCCACTACCACGAGGTCGATGTCTTCGCAGTGCAGGACGCATTGAAGGGCGCGCCCCGCGCCACCGTCGACGACATCCTCACCATCCCGCTCGCCGAGAACACCGACTGGTCCGACGCCGAGAAGCGCGAAGAACTCGACAACAACTGCCAGTCCATCCTCGGCTACGTGGTCCGCTGGATCGACGCCGGTGTCGGCTGCTCCAAGGTTCCCGACATCCACGACGTCGCACTGATGGAAGACCGCGCGACCCTGCGCATCTCGAGCCAGCTCCTCGCGAACTGGATCCGCCACGGCATCGTCACCGAGGACGAGGTCGTCGCCGCCCTCGAGCGGATGGCACCGGTCGTCGACCGTCAGAACGAAGGCGATGCCACCTACCGGAACATGGCACCGAACTTCGACACCAACATCGCCTTCCAGGCCGCGAAGGAACTGATCCTCGAAGGCGGCACGCAGCCCAGCGGCTACACCGAGCCGATCCTGCACCGTCGCCGCCGAGAGTACAAGGCCGCAAACGCCTGACCCCGACACCCCCAGGAGGAGCGATGGGCCCCGATCCGCGTGGATCGGGGCCCATCGTCGCACCACCGGGGCAGGCATAGACCGGTACTCTCGACACCTCACTAGACTGCTGGGGCCCGACCACAACGAAACGAGGCGAGAAACCCGTGGCTCGACATCGCGGATCCGGTGGAACACGTGGCGTCAGCACAGGCATCATCGTTTCCCTGGTCGCGGTCGCCCTACTGGTTCTCGGCATCATCGGCTGGCTCCAGCTCCGCAATCGAATCGACGAACAGGCCACCGAAGCAGCCAGGACCTGCGTAGAAGGCGACGTCGAACTGCGCATCGCCGCCGACCCGCTCATTGCCCCCACCCTCTCCGACCTCGCCGACACGTGGAACGCCGACGTCGCACCCGTGATCCGCGACTATTGCGTCACCGCTCACGTCGCCGCCACCGAATCCACCACGGCCGCCGCGACCCTCGCCGACGGCACCTGGAACCCCGAACTCGGACCCGAACCCGCTCTCTGGGTGCCCATCGACACCCGCGCCGCCGACCGTGCGGGCTCGAGCGCGAGCGGGCAACGTCGATCCCTCGCCACCTCACCGCTCGTCCTCGCCACTCCCACAGCCCTGAACAACGGACTCACCACAGCCGGGGTCGATTGGCGCGACCTACCGTCGCTGCAGTCCGTGCCCGGATCCCTCAGCGCCCTCGGCCTGGCCCCTTGGGAATCTCTGCGCATGGCACTGCCCACCGGAACAGACAGCGATGCCACGACGTCCGCCCTCGAAGCCGTCGCCACCACCGGGACAGGACCGCTGACACGCGACGAAGCACAGTCACCGGACGTCGTGACTGCAATCACCGAACTCGCACTCGGCGCCGACGCACTCGACATCGCGGCAGGCCCTTCCACCGCGGACGCGCTCACGGCACTCGCCACGAACACCGCCCCCGATTCCCCGATCCACGCAGTGCCCGCGGTAGAAAAACAACTGCACGACGCAGTCACTAATGGAACCGCCGCAGACCTTGCCGGATTTCGTCCCGCAGGTGCCACGCCCATCGCCGACTTCCCCGCAGTGATCCCGAGCGCCCCCTGGATCGACGAAACACTCTCCCGGGCCGCCGGAGAGTTCATCGACTACGTGCGCAACCCCGACCAGGCCCAGGACTTCCTCGATGCCGGCTTCCGGAACCACGACGGTGATTCCCCCGTTCGATCCGACTTCTCATTCGCGCCGGTCGTCGAGGTCCTCACCCCGGCAGATCCCTCCGCCGGCGACGCCCTCCTCGATATCCGCCTCGACCCCCAACCGCCTGTCAAGACCACCGTGCTCGTGGACACCACCACCTCCATGGCCACCACCGCAGAAAATGGCAACACCCGACTCGACGACACTGCGACCGCAATAGAGAACGTTCTCCGCCGTTCCCCGAACTCCTCGATCATCGGGATACATGTCTTCGACGACACATCGTCCTCCCGAGTCGCTGTTGCCCGCGATGCGCTCACCGGCGAGCAGCGCGCGGCGCTGAACTCTGCACTCGACGCAGTCACCCCCACCGAGACTGCGCCGGTGTACGAATCGATCCTCGCCGCGTACGCCGATGCCGTCGACAACTACGATCCGTCCAGACCGAACTCGGTGCTCGTGATCCTCGACAGCGACGACGAGAGCCTGGACGGCAACGAGACGAACACCGACGTCGATTCCGGCACCGGTACAGGCGACGAGCTTCTCGACGGAATCAGCGAGCTCACCGACAGCGCATCACCGGTTCGGGTGGACATCGTCGTACTCGGCGACGATGTCACCGACCCCGAGACACTGCAAGACCTCACCGCCCGCACCGGCGGGTCGTACTCCACGCTCGCCACCACCGCGAACGACGATCTGACCGCCTTACTCCGAAAGCTCACTTCCTGACCGTGATCCGACTGCTCGTCGCGGGGACGTTCCTCGCCCTCATCACCTACTGGTTCCACCGTCGCCTCGTACGAGCGCCCGGCCTCACCGGGAGAGCCGCACTGGCGGCCGATATCGTCCTCGTAGCGTTACTCGCGGCCGCCTCGATCGCGTCCGTCACCGGCACTGTTCTCGACCCCGCTTGGGCACGTCCGCTGGGCTTCCTCGGCTACAGCTGGTTCGCCGCGGGTCTCTACTTGATCATCGGTCTCCTCGTCATCGGCGCTTTCTGCCTCGGGGCACGGCTCGTGCGACGATTCCGCAGGGGTAAGTCCCCCTCGGAGGAAGCCGGCGCATCGCACCGACCACCACGCCGTGCACTCCGGATCGCAACGGCCACCCTCGTTGCCGCCACCGTCGCCACGATCGGCTATGGAAGTCTGATCGAGGCAGCCAATCCTCGGCTCGTTCACTCCACCATCGCCCTGCCCGGGCTTCCGGACGAGTTCGACGGCATCCGCGTCGCCTTGATCACCGACTTGCACGTCGGTCCGGCACGCGGCGCCGGGTTCGTGCGGGGAGTCGTCGATCAGGTTAACGAACAGCGACCCGACCTCATCGTTCTCGGCGGGGATCTCGCTGACGGCACCGTCGAATTGGTAGGTGACGACCTCGCGCCCCTCAGCGAGCTTCGTGCCCCGCTCGGGATCTACGGGGTGAGTGGCAATCACGAGTACTACTCGGACGACGCCTCGTCCTGGCTCGATCATTGGGAAACTCTGGGTGTGAAGACCCTGCGAAACGAAAACGTCCTCGTGACGCACAACGGCGAGCAGATCGCACTGGCAGGCGTGCACGACTACACCGCTCCCGCACCGGATGCAGCGGATCTACCTCGAGCCATCGAGGGACTGGCTCCGGAGACCTTCGTTCTTCTTGCCGCACACCAGCCGAAACACGTCCTCGAAGCACAGGATCTCGGTGTGGACCTTCAGTTGTCCGGGCATACGCACGGCGGCCAGATGTGGCCCCTCGGATACATCGTCGCTGCTGCAAATCCCACTGTCACCGGGCTGGACCACTTCGGCGACACCGCAATTTACACGTCGCTAGGAGCCGGTGCGTGGGGCCCACCGGTCCGCGTCGCAACTCCGCCCGAAGTTTCCATTCTCGAGCTCGTCACACAGAAGTAGCTGCGCCGCTGCCTGAACAGACCTCTCTTCGATGGTTTTTCAGAGGGGAAGTTCGGTGCCTGAGAGAGCATATATTCGGTATATCTAAGTTTTCCGTACGGTACCGAATATTTCGGTCGAAGAGTGTGTGGCTGCGGGCGTTGCCCGCAGCCACAGGACGTCAGCTGCTGTATGCCTCCAGCGGAGGGCACGAGCAGACCAGGTTGCGGTCGCCGTGGGCCCCGTCGATTCGACGGACCGCCGGCCACACCTTTGCGCGCCCCTTCCCCAGCGGAAACACTGCAGTTTCACGCGGATACGGGTGAGTCCACTCCCCCACGAGGCACTCTGCGGTGTGCGGTGCGCCTCGCAGAGGATTGTCGTCGACCGGCCATTCTCCGGCTCCGACCCTGTCGATCTCCGCGCGAATCGAGATCATCGCATCGACGAACTCGTCGATCTCGTTCAAGTCCTCACTTTCGGTCGGTTCGACCATAAGCGTGCCCGCGACGGGAAAACTCATGGTCGGCGCATGGAATCCGTAGTCTGCGAGACGCTTGGCCACGTCATCGACGGTGACACCGGTGTCCCTGGTCAGCTGACGCAGATCGAGGATGCACTCGTGCGCCACCATCCCGTTCGCACCCGTGTACAGCACCGGGAAGTACTCGTCGAGGCGACGCGCAATGTAGTTCGCCGAAGCGATCGCAGTGAGCGAAGCCCGGCGAAGCCCGGAAGCCCCCATCAGCTTGATGTATGCCCACGTGATCGGCAGGATCGACGCCGACCCGTAAGGCGCAGCCGACACCGGCCCCACGCCGCCGAGACCAGGTACAGCGGGGTGACCCGGGAGGAACGGCGTGAGATGCGAACGAACGCCGATCGGACCGACTCCCGGCCCGCCACCACCGTGTGGAATGCAGAAGGTCTTGTGCAGGTTCAGGTGGCTCACATCGCCACCGAACCTGCCCGGCCGGGCCAGACCCACGAGTGCGTTGAGGTTTGCACCATCGATGTACACCTGCCCGCCTGCGTCGTGCACGGCACCGCAGATGTCCTCGATCTCGTGTTCGTAGACGCCGTGGGTCGACGGGTAGGTGATCATGATCGCGGCCAGCCGTTCAGCGTGGTCGGCGATCTTCGCTCGCAGATCGTCGAGGTCGACGTCACCGTTGGGACGGCACGCCACCACCTCGACACGCATACCTGCCATCACCGCAGAGGCGGCATTGGTTCCGTGCGCGCTCGACGGAATCAAGCAGGTGTCGCGGTGGTCGTCACCGCGGCTCAGGTGGTAATGGCGGATAGCGAGCAGACCTGCGTATTCACCCTGACTGCCTGCGTTGGGCTGCAAGGTCACGGCGTCGTACCCGGTCACTGCGGCGAGCCAGCGTTCGAGATCCGAGATCAGGTCCCGGATTCCGACGGTCTGATCCGCGGGAGCGAACGGGTGCAAGCCCGCGAACTCCGGCCACGTGATGGCTTCCATCTCAGCCGCGGCGTTGAGTTTCATCGTGCAGGACCCGAGCGGGATCATGGTGCGGTCGAGCGCGAGATCCTTGTCGGACAACCGCCGCAGATACCGCATCATCGCGGTCTCCGTCCGGTACTTCGTGAACGCCTCGTGCTTCAGGAAGTCACTGGTTCGGCCGAGCGCCTCCGGGATGGATGCTCGATCGGCTGCGACCGTCTCCTCAGCGGCGATACCGAACGCGGAAAGCACACTCGCCACGTGTGCATCCGTCGTCGCTTCGTCGCAGGAGATCGACACGTGGTCCGCGTCGACGAGATACAGATTGACCGACCGCTCGGCCGCCGCTGCTACGACCTCGCCGGCGCGCCCCGGAACCCGGACCAGGACGGTATCGAAGAAGTCGTCGTGAACGACCTCGACTCCCCCGCGTCGCAGCGAGGCAGCGAGCCCGGCCGCATGGGCAGCCACTCGTCGCGCGATTCCGGTCAGTCCCTCCGCGCCGTGATACGACGCGTACATCGCGGCGAGGACCGCCAGAAGCACCTGAGCGGTACAGATGTTGCTGGTCGCCTTCTCACGGCGAATATGCTGTTCACGGGTCTGCAACGCAAGCCGGTAGGCCGAGGTACCGTCGGCGTCGACCGAGACACCGACGAGACGTCCCGGCAGATTCCGCGTGTGCGCCGCGTTTACCGCCAAATATCCCGCATGTGGGCCACCGAATCCCATCGGCACCCCGAATCGCTGGGTGGTGCCGAAGCAGGCATCGGCGCCCTTCTCCCCGGGCGGAGTCATCAGCGTCATTGCCAGGAGGTCCGCGCCCACCGCGACCATCGCACCGCGCTCATGTGCCGCATCGATCACGGGAGCAACATCGAACACCCGGCCCGACGCACCCGGCACCTGCAGGATCACACCGAAGAACTCCCCCTCGGGAAGTCCCTCCTCCACAAGGTCAGCGGTGACGAGCTCGATGCCGAGCGGCTCGGCGCGGGTTGCGAGCACCGCGGCGGTCTGAGTGAACAGATCGGAATCGACGACGAACCGGTGGCTCTTGGACTTGCGGTTGGCACGACGCAGCAAGGTCATCGCTTCCGCCGCAGCAGTAGCTTCGTCGAGCATCGAGGAGTTCGCGACTTCCATACCGGTCAGGTCTGCGACCATCGTCTGGAAATTGAGCAACGCTTCGAGCCGGCCCTGACTGATCTCCGGCTGATACGGCGTGTAGGCCGTGTACCACGCGGGATTCTCGATGATGTTGCGCAGCAGTACCGGCGGAGTGAGCGTGTCGTAGTAACCGTGCCCGATCATGGAGGTCGCGACCGTGTTGCGCGACGCCAGGGCTTTCAGGCCGGCGAGGACCTCGTGTTCGCTGAGCGGCGCGTCGAGGACATCGAGTCCGTCGGCAACTTCGCCCGCGCAGTGGTCGAGAATGCCCGCGGGCAGTGCCTTTGCGACGAGGTCCTCGAGCGTATCGACTCCGACAACGTCGAGGATCCGACGCATCTCCTGCGCATCGGGTCCGATGTGACGATCGGCGAAATTCCAGGTGACGGCATCTGTCATCGCAGCTCCCAGGCTGGTCGGCGAGGTTCGCACGTGCGCGGTCGGCACGGGCGGTTCCTCCCCCTCTGTCCTGAGCTCGCGAGGCGAGCGCCTGAGAGATTCGGTCCTGGTCGGCGAACCTTTCCCCGTGGGCGGGTGGGTGCTCCCACCACTTTCCAGAGACGTCGTAGCTCACGCGGTCCTGGGTGCCTGAGAGATTGACGGGGAGGTGCTGCTCCTTCGGCGCCCGGACATGTTGGTCCGGGGCTCTCCCGCGGGACGGCGACGCATACCGATTCTAGAGCACGAGCGGGCCGATCGAGTCCACCCTCTTCCGGAGGGTGACATACGCCCTATCCGATGCGGCGGTTGATGCGGTTTCGACGGCGGGAAGCCAGTTCGTCCTCGGGCTTCTCTTCGACGTCGTATCCCTCTGCGCGCTCGGCCGGGAAGTCCGCGATACTGCCCGTCAATTCCCGGACTGCCCCACTGACTGCGATACCGAACACACCTTGCCCGCCTTGAAGCAGGTCGACGACCTCTTCCGGGGATGTGCATTCGTAGACAGTGGTGCCGTCGGAGAAAAGGGTGATCTTGGCCAGGTCCCGTACGCCACGGCTCCGGAGGTGGTCGACCGCCACGCGAATGTTCTGCAGCGAGACGCCGGTATCGAGAAGGCGCTTGACTATCTTGAGGACCAAAATGTCCTTGAACGAGTACAGCCGTTGGCTTCCGGAACCCGCCGCGCTCCTGATCGAAGGCACTACCAGATTGGTTCGCGCCCAGTAGTCGAGCTGACGGTAGCTGATACCCGCAATCTGGCACGCGATCGGGACCCGATAGCCGACAAGTTCATCGGGGACCGAGTTGTCGGGAAACAGCCCCGGCTGCAGATCCTCGGAAGTGTCCGATACCGGTACCGGAGCCACGCGATCGCCGGTGCCGGCACCGAGTTGCTGTCCTTGCGGCCGATCTCGCACTTTGTGACTTCCTCTCGCGCGCCCCGTTGTCCCTCGCCACCACGGACCAGGCGGATCCCCTCCGCATCCGATCCCGTACATCCCCCGGTTCACCCGACTTGTCCCGTAACGGATCAACCAAGCGTACGCCCTGTGTGATTCAGGTCGAGCAGCAACACGCCGACTCGGAAAGTAACGTTCGACGATACACGGGTTCGTCGCGGTGCGTCGTCGAACAACTTCGACCCGACCCGTCGGCGCGACGAGCAGATCAGCCGTCTGTTGCCTTGAAGTCGTCGGGCGAGACCGATTCGAGGAATTCCTTGAACTTCTCGACCTCGTCTTCCTTCTCCTCAGGCATCGCGAGGCCCGCTTCCGCCAGAACTGATTCCTCGGCAAATACCGGTGCACCGGTGCGCAACGCGACGGCAACTGCGTCCGAAGGACGACACGAGACCCGCATCTCCCCTTCGAAGAGGAGATCGGCGTAGAACGTACCCTCCTGAAGATCCACTATCCGGACCTCGAGGAGGGCGTGACCGAACGCGTCGAGAAGATTCTTGATCAGATCGTGCGTGAGCGGCCGGGCCGGCTCCACTCCCTGCTGTTCCAGCGCAATGGCGGTCGCCTCCATCTGACCGATCCAGATCGGTAGGTACCGCTCGCCCTCTGCTTCGCGCAGCAGAAGGACAGGCTGGTTCTGGGGTTGCTCGACTCGGATACCGACGATCCTCATCTCGCTCATAACGGCGCCTCCGTCCCGGTGCCTGTCAGTCGCGTGGTCGCTGACACGTACTGCCTGAATTCTAGTGCGCTCGTTCGTGTACGTCAGGTGCCCGAAACCCGAAGACCCACCGCTTCTCGTGCGCAATACCGCTGCAGGGCTACCTCGACGATCGAGGTCAACGATCGAGTGACCCCTGCACCGCCGACTTGACGAGGCATGTATGCAACGTCAGAGACAGCGCAGCCAACTCACGAACCATCTCTTCGGCGCGTTCCCGGGCCCCTGCATCGCGTCCCTTGGCGACAGGACCGGCGATCTGGGCGACGAGGCCCGCTTCGCGGTCTGCCGCCAATTTGAACGCGCGTAGGTGCCGGACTTCCAGTCCGAACCGGGACATTGCCTTCGCTGTCCGCGCCAGCAATACCGCATCGTCGTCGAAGAAGCCTGCCGCACCCGGCGTGAGGAGCCCCGCGCCCACCAGCTCGGTGAGGAACACGGTGTCGATGCCGGCCCGTTCACAGAGGTCGTCTCGACTCACTCGGATCTGGCGGTCGGTACGAAGGTCCTCGGGAGAAACCTCGCCCCGCGCGACCGCGAGCTGGCGCGGTCGCTTGGGGCGAGTTTCGACGGCTCCCACCGTTGCGGCACCACGGTCGATCGCCTCGAGCTGTTCCTTGATCACCTTCAGCGGGAGGTACTGATCGCGCTGCGCGGTGAGCACGTACCGGAGTCGCTCACAGTCCGCGATCGAGAACCGCCGGTAACCCGACGGTGTGCGCTCCGGACTGATCAGTCCTTCGGCTTCGAGAAATCTGATCTTCGAGATCGTCACGTCCGGGAACTCCGGGCGGAGTCGATCGAGTACGGACCCGATCGACATACCTGCCGGCGCCGGCTGGCGGGCAGCGGTCATCAGCTACCTGCGCCCTGAGTGCCCCGCGGGCCTGTCAAGAACACCAGACGGAACTTTCCGATCTGGACCTCGTCGCCATTCGCGAGTACTGCCGAGTCGACGGGCTCACGATTGACGTAGGTGCCATTGAGGCTTCCCACATCGACGACCTGGAACTCGCCGTCGTCCTGGCGGAACTCTGCGTGACGACGGCTGACAGTGACATCATCGAGGAAGATGTCGCTGTCGGGGTGTCGTCCGGCGGACGTGGTGGGCTGGTCGAGCAGGAATCGCGACCCCGCGTTGGGACCGCGCTTGACGACGAGCAGGGCCGCCCCGGCCGGAAGACCTTCGACTCCCGAGACCGGTGCTTCGGTCGTCGCAGCCGCGCCGGTGTTCTCCAATTCGTTCAGGAAGTCGGCACGAAACACCGAAGTGGTTTCCGCTGGGGTCTCTTCGTAGCCCGCGTTGCCGTTCTCGCTCACCGTTTCTCCTTATCCGTTCGATAGTCCGGGTGGTCCCGGACGATCGTCATTCGTTCGCCACCACCACGGTCGGACACGGCACACGCCATACCCGACCGTACCCTGCGCATGCCCCTGGTGCAGGTAGTCGCGGTTACGTCACCCAGGGGATCTCATCCTTCTGTGATCGTTCTGTATCCGGCGGCGTCGAGGGTCCGTTCCAAGGCAGCGTCGAGATCCGACTCGCTACTCGATTCGATATCGATCAGCCACCCTTCTGCATACGGCGCGCTGTTGACCAACTCGGGGCTCGCCTCGAGGTCGCCGTTCACCGCCACGACCGTTGCGGCAAAGGGCGCATAGACATCCGAGACACTCTTGGTGGATTCGACCTCACCGAACGAATCGCCTGCAGCGAGGGCGGATCCGGTGTCGGGCAACTGCACGAACACCACATCACCGAGCTGGGATTGAGCGTAGTCGGTGATACCGATCCGGGCGGTGGTCGCCCCAGTCCGCTGGACCCACTCGTGCTCCGCGGTGTATCGCAGATCGGCGGGCGTCTCGAACTCACTCACGGCAGTTCCTTTCGGGGGCGACGATTCGGCACGAACGTCTGTTTCAGTTTCCTGGCTGAGCGTATTGGCGCGGCTCGATTTCCCGCAAGGCGGGCACCTCGACCTGCGACAACTGCTCGACAGTCAAAGTTCCACCGCGGCGAGCGACCGTATCCACCACACCGCCGGGGATGTTCAACGCCGCAGCGAGCGTCGGCCCGTCCCCGATAGCAGTAACCGTATAGGGCGCCGGGAGATTTCGATCGTCGACAGTGATATCGCCGCCCTGCCCTCCGAACCACGAATCGACGCCGATGCGCACCGCTGTCCCGTCGGCTCCGGCGATCTGCATGGTGTCCGCACCCGCCGCACGGAGTTCCTGAATCGTGTCGAGGACGACCTCGGAGCCGACTCCGTCGAGCGGGTCGTCGATCGTCAGGACGACACCCGGCCCCGACGCGGGAACCGTACCCAGCTGGATCGACAGGTTCTGCAGACGAGCACGGGCTTCGGACAGAGCGGCATCCGAACCGTTCTGCTCGAATCCTTCGAGAGTGCGCTCGAGGCCTGTGATCTCTTGCCGCAGCGCCGCCTCGCGTCGGTTGAGGCTGTCGAGGAGCACGAGCAGGTCGGCGGGGCGGGCGGAGTCGAGAGTGTCTCCCGTCTCGGTATTCTTCACCTGGGTGGCGATAGCCGTGCCGAGCAGGGCGACGAGCAACATTGCAAGCACCGCGTACACCCGGCGCTTGCGCCCGGAGTCCGGCGTGCCCGACAGAGCGTGTCCGGAGGTGTCCTCGGCCATCGCTCACGCCCCGAAAAGTCTGCGGCGCAAGGCCGACGCGTTCCCGAAAATGCGGATCCCGAGGACGACGATGACCGCGGTCGAGAGCTGGGTACCCACGCCGAGCTGGTCCCCGAGCCACACGATGAGTGCGGCGACGAGGACGTTGAACACGAAGGAGACGACGAAGACCTTCGCGTCGAAAATGTCGTCCAGATAGGCACGCAGTCCACCGAATACCGTATCGAGCGCAGCGACCACCGCTATCGGCAGGTACGGCTGAACCAGGTCGGGTACCTGGGGACTGAACACGATTCCGGCTACGATGCCGATCACAAGTGCCAGTACCGCATACAGCGCCTGACCGTGCCGAAGGTGCTTCACCGATTCCCCTCTTCCCGAGCCGATTCGACTGTACGTACCGTGGCTGCCGGCAGTTCGAGCTCTCCTGCCTCGGCGATCGTGAAACCTACCCCGTAGAGTTGTTTGATTCCCGAGAGCCTGAGATAGGCGTCGCTCACCACGAAATCCGTCTGCATCCGGGCCTGCGGTCCGACGGCGGAGACGACGTAGGGCGAGAACACCGGTCGGTTGTCGACGAGCATCGCTCCCCCTGCCTGCCGGACGGTCACGCCGGGTCCGATGCGCACGTCGCCGACCGACACTGCCTCGGCACCGCCTGCCCACAGTGCGTTGACCACCGATTGCAGGTCTCGGTCGAGGACGGTCGCGGCGTCGCCGGTGTCGTGCACCGACGGGTCCGACAGGTTCGGCCGACCCGTCGGATCGGAAAGGGTGACGGTGATCCCGGGGCCGACGACAGGCACGCCGGCAGCCGCGATCTGCGCTGCGCGCAGCGCGTCGAGCGCCATCGCACCCTCGGCATCGTGGGCCACCAGTTCAGCGCTGCGCTGCTCGACCGTGTCGGTCAGTTCATCGCGGCGGGCCACGAGGGTGGCGATGCGTTCCTCACTGGTACGTAGCGAATCGAGAATCTCGGCGCGCGCCTGATCTGCTCCCGGTTCACGATCGAGGTTCTCGGCGTAGGCCGCACCGAGAACGAGACCGGCAAGAATACAGCCGATGACGAGCCAGGCCCTGGTGCGTGCCGGCGATGCGGCAGCGCGACCCGCTGCCCGGTCCTCGGCGGCGGCACCGTAACCAGGATCGAGGTGGTCCTCGAGCAGCGACTTGAGCAGCGAGGGGACCGGGTTCCGGGGGATCTGTTCCCAGCGACGATTCACTCGGCTGGTCGCTCCTCGTTCGGAGGCACTGCACGGGCGATCCATACGGCCTGACCGATGTAGAGCAGCCCGGTCCAGATGTAGAGCGCCGAACCCCAGATCAGGGCGGCCCAGCCGAGTGGGTGCGCCACGACGGACGTCGCGGGTAGCGCCAGGTCGAGCAGCAGCAGCGGCAATGCGCACATGAGCAGGAATGTCGCGCCTTTACCCAGGTACAGAACGTCGGGTGGGGGCATGCCCCGACGCCGGTATACGGCGAGGGTCGGGACCAGCACGAGTTCGCGCCCGACCAGGATCGCGGCGATCCACCACGGGATGACGTCCCGCACGACCAACGCGAGCAGCGTGGTGACTATGTAGAGCCGATCGACCATGGGGTCGAGCAGCGCGCCGAGCCGGGACGCCTGGTCGAGCAGGCGGGCGAGCTTGCCGTCGGCCCAGTCGGTGAATCCGCTGAGGAAGAGGATCGCGAGCGCCCAGCCGTCCGCGTGGACAACGAGGATCAAGTAGAGGAACAGGGGTATTCCGAGAAGCCGCACGAAGCTGAGCAGGTTCGGGATGGTGAGGATGCGATCGGCACCCGGGCGGACGTCGTCCGGAGTCGTCACGTCACCCATCGTGCCCCCTGTCTTGTCTACGCGGTACGGTCCACCAACCTTTTCACACCGGCCGTGGGGGTCGCCGCGAGGTGGTCAGCGCCATGCGAACACCGGTTGCTCGAGTCCGTCGATACGAGTGTGCCGACCATGGAGGGCAACTTCACGGAACTGGTAGACCACTGCGGCGGTGGGTGCGTGAATGAGGTGACCACGGAACGGCCACTGGATGACCGGCTTGTCCGACTCAGGGATGTCCACGAATCGAGGCTCGCTGTCCAACTCGGCCTCCGTGACGGAGAACAAGACGTCGACCTCGTCGGGGCTCGGTTTCAGATCGGCGATCGTCGTGTCGGACCACACGACGAACGGTGACATCACATATCCGGATCGGGTGACGTAGTCGTCGAGGCGCCCGACGATGGAGTTCGGCGCGGCGTCGAGTCCGAGCTCCTCGTGCAGTTCCCTCAGCGCTGCTTCCTCGGGCGTCTCCCCGGGGTCGAGTCGCCCGCCGGGGAGCGCGAACTGGCCGGGATGTGCACGTAATCTCGTCGGCCTGCGGGTCAGAGGCATGACGGGTTTGCCTGCATCGTCGTTCAGGACAGCGATGACGACCGCGGCATGGCGGCGCCCTTCGAGCGGAATCCGACGCGACTCGAAGCAGGCGAGCGAGTCCTGAAGTGCCGTGTGCGTCAGTGCGTTCGATATGGGCATGGTGCGACATTATCTCACTCGAGTTCGGTTTACCCAGTTATTCCGTGCAATCCGAAATCCGCTAGCCTTTCTGGAGACAGGTGTACTCAGTGCGACTACGCTCTCTCCCACGTTCCGCCGAATCCCACCCCGAAATCCGCGGAGGACCTCATGACCGCCGACCCCGCAGGACTGGACACCGCAGCACTTCGCACCCATCTGCAGACCGCCGCCCCCCGGTCTGCTCGACGGGCCGCTGACCGCCCGCCTCATCAGTGGCGGGCGATCGAACCTCACCTACGGCGTGAGCAACGGCGAGCGGGAACTGGTCCTGCGGCGCCCACCGCTCGGGCATGTACTGGAGACCGCGCACGACATGGCACGCGAGCACCGCGTGATCACGGCGCTGGCAGGAACCGAGGTTCCTGTGCCGCGTACTCATCTCCTGTGCACGGACACCGAGGTCATCGGCGCACCGTTCTACCTCATGGATCTCGTCCCGGGCACTCCCTTCCGTACTGCCGAGGAACTCGCTCCGCTCGGGGAGGATCGGGTGCGTGCGATCTCCGAGCGGACGATCGACACCCTGGCGAGACTCCACTCAGTGGTGCCTGCGACGGTCGGGCTCGAGGACTTCGGCCGGCCCGAGGGCTTCCTCGAACGACAGGTTCACCGATGGAAGACTCAGCTCGATGCGTCCCGGAGCCGTACGCTCGACGGCGCCGACGAGCTATACCGGCTACTGGTCGAGCAGCTGCCTTCGGCGAGCGGCGCTGCGATCGTGCACGGCGACTACCGCCTCGACAACGCACTCATCGACGAACGTGATCAGGTTGCGGCGGTGCTGGATTGGGAGATGGCGACGCTCGGCGATCCGCTCACCGATGTCGCGCTCCTCGTGGTCTACCAACAACTCGCGGACCGGGACGGGCCAGTGCCGGTGTCGACCGTATCGCGTGCGCCGGGGTTCCTCGGCGAGGACGCGATGCTGTCGCGCTACGCGAACGCGAGCGGCAGGAACCTGTCGGAGATGGCTTTTCACCTCGGCCTGGCCTATTTCAAGCTCGCGGTGATTCTCGAGGGCATTCATTTCCGGTTCCTGCAGGGTCAGACCGTGGGTGACGGCTTCAGTGCGTTCGGTGATGCTGTGGAACCCCTCCTCCGCGAGGGGCTTTCGGCTCTGCGACGGTAAGGTACATTCATGCCGCATCCGATCATGTTCGACGAGACGGATCCGTTGCTGGCTCGGGTGCGCACCCTCGCTCTCGCATACCCGGGCGCACACGAGAAGATCTCGCACGGTCGCCCGTTCTTCTTCACCAAGACCTCGTTCGCGGTCTATGGCGGCTCCGAGAAGGACACCCGGGCCCCGTTTCCCCGATCGTTGATCGTCAAGCCCGACCGCGACGAACGGCTTGCCCTCCTCGGTGAACCCCACACGTATCTGCCGATGTATCTGGGTCCGTCGGGGTGGATCGGGTACGACCTCGACCGCCGCGAGGTGGATTGGGAGGAGGTTGCGGAACTGATCGACATGTCGTTCCGCGAGACTGCTCCTGCGAAGCTGGTACGCGAACTGGACGCGCGTCTCGGTTGAGTCGCCCGTCCGGCTCGTGTGCGGGTTCCCTCTCGATCAGTCGGTACTGCCGCTGATGTTGACCATCCACTGGACACCGAACTTGTCGATGCACATTCCGAAGCTGTCGCCCCACGGCGCCTTCTCGAGGGGTATCGCCTCGGTGCCGCCGGCGACGAGTTCATTCCAGTAACCGCGGAGTTCGGATTCGTCGTCGCCGCTGAGGGATATCGAGTAGTTGTTTCCGGGGGTGTGGTCCATTCCGGGGGGCGTGTCCGAGGCCATGAGCACGAAACCGCTCGTGGTGGTGAGCATCGCATGCATCACCTTGCTGTCCACCGCGGCGTCGCCGGTGGGTTGCCCCTCCCCGAACGTGCTGATCTCGAGTTCCCCGCCGAAGACGGTCTTGTAGAACTCGATCGCGTCACGCGCGTTGTCACGGAAGCTGATGTACGGATTGAGTCGAGTGGTCATCGCGAACTCCTGATCTGTTCGGAGGGAAAGTCGGCACTACACGGATGGACTCTGCGTAGTGCCGTTTCTCATCGTGTCCTGTCCCACTTGCTCGCGGAGCCTTTCGACGGATCCCGGCTCAGGACACCGACACGGTTCGCCGCAGGTTCTCCTCGTCGTCGACAGCGGAGGCGAGAACCTGGCCGACCTTGTTGCGCGAGACCTGCCAGCCTGCGAGCTCACCGCGAGTCGAGGTGAACGCGTCTCCGCCGCCTGGCGAGTCGTTCAGGTTGACCGGTTGTACGAGGGTCCAGTCGAGGCCGCTCTCGTGCACGAAGCGATCCTGGATCACGGTGTCGGCGATCTGTGGCCCGAGAAGCAGCGAGAACATGAGCTTGTAACGCAACGGCAGGCGGCCGTCGGTGTCACCCACTCCGTAGGTGGTCTGGACGATCAGGCGCCGCACACCGTGACGTGTCATCGCGTCGATGATGTTGCGGGTCCCGGTGGACCGCACGTCGAGTGCTGTACGCGCCGGGCCGCGCAGCCGTACTCGGACGGGATTCTCGGTGATGCCGAGGGTGACGATGACAGCGTCCTGGCCGCGGACCGCGCGGTCGACGTCATCGAGACAGGTGGCATCCCCGATCACACCCAAGGTTCGGTCGCCGAAGGTGTGCTGCGCATCGGGTGTACGGACCATGACGGTCACGTCGTGGCCGCGGTCGAGGAGTGCGGTGACGGCTGCGCGACCAGAGCCGCCTGTTGCGCCGATGACAAGTACTTTCATGGTGTCCTCCTGAGTTCGTTGGTGACGATGTGTCCACCGTATGAACGTTCCTCGAGACGTTCTATGGTCCTCCGTCCGGCCCTTGTGTTCATTCGTCCTACGGGGTTGGACGAATGGACACCCAGCGGCGAGGGTGGACATATGACGATCGACAGGGCTCGGGAGACCACCGACGTGCACTTTCCGTGGACACCGGTCGATCCCCTCGCACATGCCCTTCACCTGCTGCGCATGCGCGGCGGCTTCTACTGCCGGTCGGAGCTGAGTGCGCCCTGGGCGCTGGAGATGCCACCGGTGGCCGACAGCGTGAGCTTCCATCTGGTCGTCTCGGGCGAAATGTGGCTGGAGGTCCCCGGTTCGGCATCAGCGCGGCTTCTCCCCGGAGATTTCGTCATCGTCCCGCACGGCTCGGGACACGTGATGGGCAGCGACCCGAGCATCACCAGCGCGGGGAGTCCGGGGCGCGTGGATCTACTCCCCCAGACGATGATCGGCGACCACTATTCGGTTCTGCACTACGGCGGAGGTGGCGAGCACTCCACCTTGGTGTGCGGGGTCGTCGAGTTCGATCATCCGACTGCGCGACGTCTGGTGGCGTTGCTGCCTCCCCTCCTGCGGATGGACACGACCGGGTCGGCGAGGCACAGCGCGCCGACACAGGTGTTGTCGTTGATGGCCGAGGAAGCGCAGCACGTGCAGCCCGGTGGCGAAGCGGTGCTCACTCGACTGGCGGACATTCTTGTGATCATGGCGATCCGGAGTTGGATCGACTCCGCGCCGGCGGCCCGACACGGATGGATCGGCGCTCTGCAGGACCCACAGGTGGGCCGTGCGCTCGCCGCGGTTCACCACGCCCCCGAGCGGCCGTGGACAGTCGAGTCTCTTGCGCGGGAAGCGGCGATGTCGCGGTCGGCGTTCGCGGCGCGGTTCACCGAGCTGGTCGGGGAACCCGCCATGCGGTACGTCGGTCGATGGCGGATGGAGTCTGCGACCGTCGCGTTGCAGGACGGCGCAACGATCGCCGAACTCGCATCGAGATCGGGCTACGAGTCGGAAGCGGCGTTCTCGAAGGCCTTCAAGAGGATCACAGGCGTATCTCCCGGATCGGTTCGCCGCCGAACGGACGGCACCTTCACCGGCCGCCGGTAGCGCACCGGCCCGGCAGCACGAAGAAGCCCCGGTGAGATCAGATCTCACCGGGGCTTCTCGGTCGGGCTGACAGGATTTGAACCTGCGACCACTTGACCCCCAGTCAAGTGCGCTACCAAGCTGCGCCACAGCCCGCCCGCGCTCTCGTCGAGCGCTCGTTGAGATTACAACAGGTACGGACCGAAAGGCGAATCGGCTGGTCAGCGCCGTTTCCGGGGATTCGGGTCTACTTGCGGCGGTCGCGCTTCTCCCGCACTCGCACGGAGACACGGACGGGGCTGCCGTCGAAGTTGAACTCTTCACGCAGCTTCCGTTCGAGGAAGCGGCGATAGCCTGCTTCGAGGAAGCCGGTGGTGAACAACACGAACGTCGGCGGACGCGTCGCCGCCTGGGTCGCAAACATGACACGAGGCAATCGCCCCCCGCGCATCGGCGGCGGTGTCGCGGCCACCACTTCCTTGAGCCACGTGTTGAGCCGGCCCGTGGAGATGCGCTTGTCCCATGATTCGAGTGCGGTCTCCATCGCCGGCACGAGCTTCTGCACGGCACGGCCGGTCTTGGCGGAGATGTTGACTCGCGCCGCCCACGGCACCCGCAGCAAGTCACGTTCGATCTCGCGACCCAACTCGTGGCGGCGGTCCTCGTCGACCAGATCCCACTTGTTGAACGCGATCACCAGTGCGCGACCCGATTCGACGATCATCGAGATCACCCGCTGGTCCTGCTCGGTGATCGGCTGCGAAGCATCGATGAGCAACACCGCTACCTCTGCAGCATCGATCGCCGCCCGGGTGCGCAAGGATGCGTAGAACTCCGCGCCCGACGCATGGCTGACCCGCTTGCGCAGTCCGGCAGTGTCGACGAACCGCCACGGCTTGCCGCCGAGTTCGACCACCGAGTCCACGGGGTCGACGGTCGTGCCTGCGACGTCGTGCACCACCGACCGCTCGTCACCCGAGAGCTTGTTGATCAGGCTGGACTTGCCGACGTTCGGCTTGCCCACCAGGGCGACGCGGCGGGGTCCTCCCCCACCCGTGCCTTCGCGCGGTGTGGGCGGCATCTTCTCGAGCAGGTCGTCGAGCAGGTCCCCTGTGCCACGACCGTGGGTAGCGGACACCGAATACGGCTGGCCGAGCCCTAGCGACCACAACGCCGCGGCTTCGGCTTCGACGCGGTCGTCGTCGACCTTGTTCGCGACGAGCAGCACCGGCGTCTTCGACCGGCGCAGCACCTTGGCGACAGCCTCGTCCACCGAGGTCGCGCCGACGGTGGCGTCGACAACGACAAGGATCGCGTCGGCGGTACGCATGGCAACCTCGGCCTGACGAGCAACCGACTGCTGCATCCCTTTGGCGTCGGGTTCCCAGCCGCCGGTATCCTGGACCATGAAGCGTCGGCCGTTCCAGTTCGCTTCGTACGACACGCGGTCGCGAGTCACGCCCGGGATGTCTTCTACAACGGCTTCCCGGCGACCGATGATGCGGTTGACCAGAGTGGACTTGCCGACATTGGGGCGGCCGACAACCGCCACTGTCGGGATAGGTACGAACTCTTCGAGCTCGCCTCCGGCTTCGAAGTCGAGGTCCCAATCCGATTCTTCGGACCAGGTGCCGTCGGAACCCTCGTCGGTGTACTCCGTTGTGACGTCGTCGCTCACAGCGCCGCTCCCGTCTTTTCGATGACCAGTGCCGTCAGCATCGAGGTCACCTCGTCGATGTCCATGTCGCTGGTGTCCACGACGACAGCGTCGTCCGCGGCGCGCAGAGGCGACACTGCGCGTGTGGAATCGAGGTGGTCACGGCGCTGCACCGACGCGAGTACCGCGTCATAGTCGTCACCTCGGCCTTCCACGATGTTCTGGGCGTTGCGGCGCTGAGCGCGTGCTTCCGCGGATGCGGTGAGGAAGATCTTCACATCGGCATCCGGGAATACCGCGGTGCCGATGTCGCGTCCTTCGACAACGACTCGGTGCGCTGCGAGTCCGAGACGCTGCTGCGCAGCGACGAGCAGTTCTCGCACTTCGGGGACCGCGGAGACGGCGGAGACCGCTGCGGTGACCTCCCCGCCGCGGATCTCTCCGCGCACGTCCCGGCCGTCGAGCCGAATGTCCTCGACGTCAGGGTCGGTACCGATCGACCAGGGCAGGCCGGCGACAGCCTCGGCGATGGCGGCAGGGTCGGTCAGGTCGGCGCCCCGGCGCAACACGTACAACGTCGCGATCCGGTACATGGCACCGGTGTCGAGGTATGCGGCGCCGAGATGCCGGGCGAGCCGCTTGGAGACGCTGGACTTGCCCGTTCCCGAGGGGCCGTCCATCGCGACGATCAATGCGCCTGCCGTATCGGTCACAACCCCACCGCCTGGTAGAGACCGCCGACCTCGTTGCGCCCGAGGACACGAAGCGTGCCGGGACGCTGATCGCCGAGCGCGACGGGACCGATATTGGTGCGCACGAGCCGGATCACGGGATGGCCCACGGAGTCGAGCAGTCGTCGCACGATGTGTTTGCGGCCTTCGTGCAGGTCCAGGCGCACGAGGGACTGGCCTTCGTTCACCTCGAGCAACGCGAACCTGTCGACTTTGGCGGGGCCGTCCTCGAGCTCGACGCCCGTCTTGAGCTGCTTGCCGACGCCTCGCGCGAGCACACCCTTGACCGTGGCAAGGTAGGTCTTGTTGACCTCGAAGGACGGATGCATGAGGCGGTGTGCGAGTTCACCGTCGTTGGTCAGTAGCAACAGACCCTCGGTGTCGGCATCGAGCCTGCCGACGTGGAAGAGGCGTTGACCCGCGGCGACACGCTCTGAAACGATGTCGCCGACGCACGGGCGACCCAGATCGTCCGACATGGTGGACTGCCACCCGCGCGGCTTGTTGAGCACGAGGTGAACGAGATCCTTCTTGACGACCACACGGACACCGTCGACGCGGATCACGGCGTTCTCAGGGTCGACACGCAACCCCTGCTCTCGAACGATGACCCCATCGACTTCGATGCGGCCGCGGTCGATCATTTCCTCGGCGGCACGGCGTGAGGCCACCCCTGCCTGGGCGAGGACCTTCTGCAGACGCACGCCTTCGCCGGCAGGCAGTTTCGTCGGTGCGGCTGTGCTGTGCTGGTGGCGGGCGGGCTTGGCGTTGCTGATGGTCGGCGTTGCCGAGGTCCGGCGGGCCTGGGGTTTCGGTGCAGCAGGCCTGCCTCGCTTGTTCAGCGGAGCGCTTCCTCGACCCCGATGAGGCTTCTTGGCTGTCCCCGCGTTCCCTGCGGTGGAGCTCGGAGCGTCCTGGGTTCGGGGATCCGACCGGCGGGCGGAAGAAGATCTGCCGGTGGCCTGTCCCTTCACGGGGCGGGCGGTTTGTTTTCGGTCCGGTGTGCCATCACGGCGAGCGGGCTTTTTCACTTTTTTCCTGTCAGTTCTCTGGATCGAACTCCGCGTGTGAGAGTGTCTCGGCGCGCGCGTTCTTTCCCATTCTCTCAAACCTCGGGTCTGCTTCGAGGCTGTCGCTGATGTCATCGATCACATCTACATCGGGCAACAGGGGACCAACCGGTGGTAGATCGCTCAGCGATGCAAGGCCGAGACGTTCCAGGAACAGTTCGGTGGTGATGTAGAGGGTACCGCCGGTCTCGGGATCGGTGCCCGCTTCGGCGATGAGATCCCGCGCGAGCAAGGTGCGCATCACTCCGTCGACGTTGACGCCGCGCACAGCGCTGACCCGGCTACGGGTCACCGGTTGCCGGTAGGCGACGACCGCGAGGGTTTCCAACGCGGCGCGGGTGAGCTTGGTGCGCGCCCCGCCCTGGAGGAGCTTCTCGACGTACGGTGCGTAGTCGCGGCGGGTGTAGAACCGCCAGCCGTCACCCGCGAATCGCAGATCGATTCCGGAGCCGCGCGTATCCAGGCCCGCTGCGAGTGCACGAAGGGCACGCTCGGCGCGGTCGGCGGTGACGCCGATCGCGGCGGCGAGCTGGTCGGCGGACGCGGGAGTGTCGACCATCAGGAGCAATGCTTCGAGCGCGGCGGTGAGTTCGTCATCGGCCATGTCGAGCAGTTCACCGTCCCAGGCCCGCTCGTCGCCGGACGGATCGGGCTGCTGCTGCGCGGGTAAGGCGCCGTCCGGGATGTGCGAACTCACCCGTAGTCCTCCTCGAAATCGATGGCGTTCTCGTCGTTCTCACCGGTCCATGCCACCTGGAGTGGCCCGAGTGGGTCGGGCTGTTCGAAAGTGACTGCACGTTCGCGATAGAGCTCGAGCAGTGCGAGGAACCGCGCGACTACGAGCAGTCCGTGATCGCAGTCTGCGGTGAGGACGTCGAAGCCGACCCATTGTCCGGCACCGTTGTCCCTCAGCAGGGCGAGAATGTATGCGGCCTGCTCCGGCACCGAGACCGTCTGGACGTGCAGGTGGTCGAGCCCGACACTGGGTGTCGGTTTGGGTCGGAACGCCGCCGCTGCGATCTCGGCGAAGCGCCGTGCATCGACACCGAGGACGACCTCGGGCACGAGATTCTCGAAGCACTCCTCGAGGGACACCGCGCGCGGGTATCGACGGAGGGCAGCGCTTTCGAGTTCCGCGAAGTGCTCGGCGATCTGTTTGTAGGCCCGATACTGCAACAGCCGCGCGAACAACAGGTCGCGAGCCTCGAGTAACGCGAGGTCCTCTGGATCGTCGACGTCGCCGGCAGGCAGCAGGCGGGCCGCTTTGAGGTCGAGCAGAGTCGAGGCGACGACGAGGAACTGTGTTGTCTGGTCGAGTCCGAGTTCCGGACCGAGCTTCCTCGTGTATGCGATGAAGTCGTCGGTCACCTCATGTAGTGCGACTTCGGTGACGTCCAGGCGACGTTGTGAGATCAGAGTGAGGAGCAGATCGAAGGGGCCCTCGAAGTTGCGGAGCCGGACCTGGAATCCGCCGGTGTCGGTGTGTTCCGGGGTCCGGTCGGTGGCCGACGCCTCGCCGGTGACGGGAGCAGCGGATTCCGCCTCGGCGGAATCCTGGGTGGGGGCAGACACGGATCAGCGGCCGGCCCGATGGATCACTTCGCGGGCGAGCGACCGATACGACTCGGCACCACCGGATCGCGGCGCCCAGGTGATGATCGGCTCGCCGGCGACGCTGGTTTCGGGGAACTTGACGGTGCGGGAGATGACGCTGTCGTAGACGAGGTCTCCGAAGACCTCGACCACCCGGGACATCACTTCACGGCCGTGCAGTGTCCGCGAGTCGAACATGGTCACGAGGATCCCGGCCACGGCGAGGCGTGGATTGAGCCGGTCCCTGACCTTGGCGACGGTGTCGTTGAGCAACGCCAGACCGCGGAGGCTGAAGAATTCGCACTCCATCGGGATCAGTACCGAATCGGCGCAGGCCAGAGCATTGACGGTGAGCAGGCCGAGAGAAGGCTGGCAGTCGACGAGGATGTAGTCGTAGCGCTCGAGGACGGGGAACAGGGCGCGGCCGAGAGCCTGTTCGCGCCCGACCTCGGAGACGAGTTGGATCTCGGCGGCGGACAGGTCGATGTTGCTGGGTAGCAGATCGAGGTTCTCGATGTGTGTGTCGAGCAGTACGTCGTCGGTGTCCGCGCGGGGTTCGACCAGCAGGTTGTGGACGGTCGACTCGAGGTCGTGGTGGGCCACGCCCAGGCCGGCAGACAGAGCACCCTGTGGGTCGAGGTCGACGAGGAGTACGCGGCGTCCGCATTCGGCGAGGGCAGCACCCAGGTTGATAGTGGAGGTGGTTTTGCCCACTCCACCTTTCTGGTTGCACATCGCGATGATCTTGGCTGGTCCGTGCGAGGTCAGTGCCGGCGGTTCGGGAATGTGCCTGCGCGGACGGCCGGTGGGGCCGAGGTCGGAGTCGTCGATCGGCGCGGTCTCTCTGCGATCCGATTCGGTGTCGTCGATGGGGTCGTCGGTTTCCGACGGTCGTGGTTCGGCAGGTGGAAGGTAGCCGTCGGCTACGGACCGGACCGGAGTCGGCCAGCCCTGCGTCGCCGCGTGTGCGATGTTCAGGTGTGTGTCGTCTGTGGCAGATGGCCGAGGTGTGCCCACGAGCGGTGCTCCCCCTGTTCTGCGTCCCACTGTGCGTCTAGCGAGCACTATCGTTGCCGTCGGGTTGTCGAACGGTTGCTGTTCCGTATCCGGAACGCTACCGCCTTTCTACCTCCTGAACGCTACCGCCTGGTCGACGTGTTGCGCGGGTGGACACGCGTTTCCGGTGTCGACCGATCAGCGTGCGCGCGGGTGCGCACCGGCCCAGACCTCCCGCAACGCACCCACGGTGACCAGCGTGTAGATCTGCGTTGTCGTCACAGAGGCATGCCCGAGTAACTCCTGCACCACCCGTACATCGGCGCCACCTTCGAGCAGGTGGGTCGCGAACGAATGCCGCAGTGTGTGCGGTGACACCGCCGTGCTGATACCCGCTCGCTCGGCCGCGGTCTGCAGGACCTGCCACGCGCTCTGCCGCGATAATCGTCCGCCGCGTGCGTTGAGGAACAGCGCGGCGGTGTGTCCGGCGGCAAGGACGGGCCTACCCCGCACGAGATAGGCGTCGAGCGCCGCGAGCGCAGGACGCCCGACAGGCACAAGTCGTTCCTTGCCGCCCTTTCCGCGCAGGAGCACCGCGCGGGCGTCGGAGTCGACGTCGTCGACATCGAGTCCGACCGCCTCGGAGATGCGGGCGCCGGTCGAGTACAACAATTCCAGCAGCGCGCGGTCGCGCAGGCCGCGTGGACCGTCCGCTTCGTTCCCGACCGCATCGAGAATCGCCGTCACCTGGGCGACGGTGAGCGACTTCGGGAGGCGTCGCCCCGCGGTGGGTGGTTTGACGGCACGTGCCACGTCCGTGGGGGTCCGACCCTCGGCGGCGGCGAATCGGTGCAGACCCCGCACTGCGATGAGGGCACGGGCGACCGAACTCGCGGCGAGCGCCGGACGATCCCGGTCCGGGTCTCCGCCACGCAACACCGCCACGAAGTCAGCGACGTGCGTTTCGCTGACCTGAGCGAGATCGCTGATACCGCAGTCCGTGAGGTAGTCCCGGTAGCGGTCGAGGTCTCGCCGGTAGGACGACAAGGTGTTCGCGGCAACGCCGCGTTCCACGGTGAGATGGTCGAGGTACGTGTCGAGCTGCCCCTCCAGCACCGACATCACTCCGCAGCGCGGGTGCGGGAGAAGGCGGATGGCCGGTCGGGCCAGGGCGCGTCGGAGGGACGCAGTTCGGTCCGGGAGGTACGTGTGGCGGACGAAGCGAGGATGCCCGCCACCGCGGTCGCGTTGACGATCTCGCCCCGCAATGCCATCGACACCGCCTCGTCGAGTGGGACCTTGTGAATCTCGAGGTCGGCTTCCTCATGTTCGGGTTCGGGCCGGTCCACCTCGGACAGGCCGCGAGCCACGAAGACACGGACTGCTTCGTCGGTGAAACCGGGCGAGAGTGCGACGTCGACGAGTGTGTCCCAGCGCTCCGCTGCCAGCCCGGTCTCCTCCGCGAGTTCACGTTTCGCGGCGTCGAGGGGCGACTCGCCGGCCTCGTCGAGGAGACCGGCGGGCAGCTCCCACAATCGTCGCCCGAGCGGATGCCGGTACTGGTGGACCAGCACCAGCCGGTCTCGATCGTCGATAGCGACGATGGCTACCGCACCGAAGTGCTCGACCACTTCACGGTGGGCGGAGTGCCCATCCGGCATCGTCACCTCGTCGACGCGCAGCGACACGATGGCACCTGTGTAGATGCGCTGCGTAGACAGAGTCCGGAAGTCGTGTCGCTGCGTCACGTGTCAGTCCGCGTCGACGCTGCCGGACGCGGATACCACGGCCTCGGCAGGCTCGTCGGCGTCGTGCTTGCGGTCGCCTCCGTGAACGTCGACGGGCAAGCGTTCGGCCGCCTTGTACTTCAGCGCCGCGGAGACCAGCCCTGCGAACAGCGGGTGTGGGCGCGTCGGGCGGCTCTTGAGTTCCGGATGCGCCTGGGTGGCGACGAAGAACGGATGGATGTCCGCCGGGTACTCGACGAACTCGACCAGCCGCCCGTCCGGCGAGGTCCCGGAGAACACGAGCCCGGACTTCGCGATCCGGTCACGGTAGGCGTTGTTGACCTCGAAGCGGTGGCGGTGGCGCTCGGATACCTTGTCGCTGGCGTAGGCCTTCGCGACGACCGAGCCCTTGGCCAGAACAGCGGGATACGCGCCGAGACGCATGGTGCCGCCCAGGTCGGCTTCACCGGCGACGGCCTGTTCCTGGTCGGCCATCGTGGAGATCACCGGCGCCGTGGTGTCCGGGTCGAATTCGGTGGACGACGCGTCGGCGATACCGACCGAGCGTGCCGCCTCGATGACGACACACTGCAGCCCGAGACACAGACCCAGGAGCGGGATCTTCCGGGACCGCGCGAAGCTGATCGCGCCGAGCTTGCCCTCGATACCGCGGATCCCGAAGCCCCCTGGAATCAGGACCGCGTCGACATCGCCGAGATGCGTCTGCGCACCGGATTCGGTTTCGCATTCATCGGATGCGACCCAGCGGATCTTGACCTTCGCCCGGTGCGCGAATCCTCCCGCACGTAGCGCTTCGGTGACAGAGAGGTAGGCGTCGGGCAGGTCGATGTACTTGCCGACGAGGGCCACCTCGACGGTTTCCCGCGGCTTGTGGACGCGGTCGAGGAGATCGCCCCACACTGTCCAGTCGACGTCGCGGAACGGGAGCCCGAGCTGGCGTACGACATACGCGTCGAGGCCTTCGCTGTGCAGGACCTTGGGTATGTCGTAGATGCTCGGTGCGTCGGGACACGAGATGCAGCCTGCGACGTCGACGTCGCACATCAGGGAGATCTTCGCTTTGAGGGACGCGGGCACGTCGCGATCACACCGCAGCACGAGTGCGTCGGGCTGGATGCCGATGTTGCGCAACGCGGCCACGGAGTGCTGGGTGGGCTTGGTCTTCAGCTCACCGGAAGGACCGAGGTACGGCACCAACGACACGTGCAGGAAGAAACAGTTGTCACGACCCACTTCGTGGCGCACCTGCCTGGCTGCCTCGAGGAACGGCTGGGATTCGATGTCGCCGACCGTGCCGCCGATCTCGGTGATCACGACGTCGGGTGTGTGGCCTTCGGTATCGGGAGCCGACATCGCCAGGATTCGCCGTTTGATCTCGTCGGTGATGTGCGGAATCACCTGGACGGTGTCGCCGAGGTACTCGCCGCGACGTTCCTTCGCGATCACGGTCGAGTACACCTGGCCCGTGGTGACGTTCGCGTCGGCGTTGAGGTTGCGGTCGAGGAAGCGCTCGTAGTGACCCACGTCGAGGTCGGTTTCGGCGCCGTCCTCAGTGACGAACACCTCACCGTGCTGGAACGGATTCATCGTTCCGGGATCGACGTTGAGGTACGGATCGAGTTTCTGCATGGTCACGCGCATTCCGCGCGCTGTGAGCAATGCACCGAGACTCGACGCGGTGAGTCCCTTGCCCAGCGAGGATGCGACGCCCCCACTGACGAAGATGTGCTTGGTAGGGGTACGCGATTGGCGTGACTGTGGCAACGAAGCTCCCGTGACGTCAGGTGCAGGACTTTTGGACTTCAGACGATACAGCTGGGGCCTGCCGACCCACGGAACTTCACGGTAACACCTGCAGCCGCCCCGGCGTACCCGGATCGCGGTTGTGAGGCTCCGGTGCCGCGGACGTCACAGCTCCGGACAGATCAGAGTTCGGTCACCGCGCGGTGGATCCCACGGTGACCGCAGCTGCGCCGGGTCCTGTTCCGTAGCGGCCGGCTCCGCCGTCGAACTGTTCGCGCAGGGCCAGTATCGCAGTGCTCCGTCCCGCTTCGCGGTCGAGATTGTCGACGGTCGACAGCCCCGCTGACAACGCCGCGTCGGCGCGAACCACAGCGAGCGGGCCGTTGCCTACGGCCGATTCCGATCGTCCGGCGAGCACGGCCCCCGCACCACGGGCGTCGACAGCTGCTGCAAAACGGGCGATGAGTGCCCCGCGGTTGCCCCCGTCGACCTCTTCGACACCGCTTCCGGTCAGAATCAGGGCGGATTGGGCCGGCTCGACCGTTCCGTCATACGTGACGAAGCCGCCGCTGCGCAGCGCAGACAACGCGAGTTCACGTTCCTCCGGGGTGCTGCGCGGCGCACCGGTCGCCGGATCAACGAGCAGTGCCGCACCGAGCAGATCACCCGCGAGACTGCCTGGGTCGACGGCCCCGGTCTGCAGCTGTACCCCTGCGGGGATGATGTTGGTGACCGTGGTACGGAGCATGTCGGCGCCCGCGGCGTCGAGGAACGACTCCGTCAGCGACAGTCGACCGGTGACTGCGCCACCTGCGGAGGCCACCGTCCGCATCACCGCATCGAAATCGGCGGGATCGGTGTCGGGCGTCGTCGCCACGAGGACCGTACGGCCGGAGAGTTCGTCGCGGACCACGCGGGGAGCAACGGTGGCATCGAACTCGTCGGCGGCACGCAGCTCGGAGTCAAGCCGATTGGCTCGATCGTGCTCGGCCTGAAGCTCACGACCCATGTCCGCTTTGTCATCACGCAGACCGGCCACGAGACTGTTCGACAACAGCCCGGAACCGAGAACCACTCCGAGGCCGAGTGCCAAGAACACCGCGATCAGGGAGACGGCGTGCTGGCGCATCGAGATCACTCGAACTGACCCCGGACCCACTCGACGGAGTCTGCCGACCAGGTCGTGACCCAGTCGACGACATCGCCACCCAGGTTGGACACGACCAATGCGGCGATGACCGCGATCAGCGCAGCGAAGACCAGTAGCGCGATCACCCCACCGGAGACCCGACTGCGATACAAGGTGGCAACGGCCTTCGAATCGACCAGTTTCGGACCGACCTTCAGACGCGTCATCACCGCAGACGGGTTGGTGTCGCGGCGACCCTGATCGAAGAACTCGTCGAGGGAGACCGTGCTGCCCACCGTGACGACGAGTGCCGCACCGTGATGATCGACGAGGAGCAGAGCGAGGTCGGTGGAAGTACCTGCCGCGGGGAACGTCATCGCACCGATCCCGAGGTCCTGGATGCGTTCGAGTCCGGGGGCATGTCCGTCCGGGTCCGCGGGCAGGACCACCTCGGCACCGGACTGGAGGGTCGCGGTGCCGATGCCATCAGGGTCACCGATGATCAGGTCGGGCCGGTAGCCGGCCTTGGTCAGGGCATCCGCACCCGAGTCGACACCCACCAGGATCGGTGCATACTCCTTGATGAAGGGTCGCAGGTTCTTCAGATCCTGCACGTGGTCGGGGCCGGGACTGACCACCACGACATGCCTGTCTCTCAGATCGAGATCGATCTCGGGAATACCCACCCCGTCGATCAGTAGTGGACTCTCCGACCGGATGAATTCGATGGTATTGCCCGAGAACGCCTCGAGATGGTCGACCAGGCCGGTTTTCGCTTCGATCATGCGATCCGAGATCTCGGCTTCGGTCTGTTCCTCACCTTCGACGAGCAGGCGATCCCCGGCATAGAGTCCGCCCTCGTGCAGCCGGATCTTCGCGCCGTCCTTGACCTTCTTGAACAGCTCCGACCCGACACTGTCGATCAGAACGATGTCGTTGGCGACAAGGACTTCCGGGCCGAGGTTCGGGTAACGACCGGAAATCGAGGCCGAGGCGTTGACGACCGCGGCGACCCCCGCTTCGACGAGTGCGTCGGCGGTGACCCGATCGAGGTCCACGGCGTCGAGGATGACGATGTCGCCGGGGCCGACCCGGCGGACCAGCTTCGCGGTGTTCTTGTCCACCCGGGCGATACCGCTCACTCCGGGCAGCGTTTCGTTGTTGCGGGACAGCAGCGCCGGCATCTTCATGGTGAGAATGATGCTCCTGAGGTGCAACGCGATTGCGGAGGCGCGCCGGACGACGCGGCTTTCACCCTCGCTTCACACCTCGTCGGTCGCGACGGCGCTCAGCTCTCCCGCTCGGCATGCGCCACGGCGAGCAATTCCTCGGCGTGCGCGCGGCCGGTCTCGGTGTCGTCGAGGCCGGCGAGCATCCGCGCCAGCTCGGTGACCCGCTCCGCCTCGGTCAGAGTGCGCACCCCGCTGCTCACCACACCGGCCCTGTCGTCGACCTTGTCGACCACCAGATGAGTGTCGGCGAACGCAGCGACCTGCGGCAGGTGCGTGACGACGATGACCTGATGTGTGCGCGAGAGCCTGGCCAGACGACGGCCGATCTCGACTGCGGCACGGCCGCCCACACCGGCATCCACCTCATCGAAGACCATGGTGGCTCCGCGCTCCGAGGCTGCGAGAACCACCTCGAGCGCGAGCATCACCCGTGACATCTCACCGCCTGACGCACTCCGCGATATCGGCAGAGCCGGCGCGCCGGCATGCGCGGCGAGACGGAACTCGACGTCGTCGACACCCGACTCGCCCGCGTGCAACGTACGGTCGCCCACAGGAAGCGGCGCGGAATCGCCCGCACCGGCGTCACGATCACGGACATGTACATCGAGCACGGCGCGTCCCATCGCGAGACCGGCAAGTTCTCTGCTCACCGCCTTCGCGAGCTTGGTGGCCGCTTTACGTCGCGCAGTCGTCAGCGCAGCTGCCGCTTCTGCTGTCGCGGACGCTTCGCTGTCCACTTCGCCGGCCAGTTTCTCGAGCGCCTCGGACGACACGTCCAGCCTCGAAAGGCGATCACGCGCATCGTCCGCCCAGTCGAGTACGCCGTCGATATCGGCGGCGTACTTGCGGGTGAGGGTCTTCAATTCCGCTTGGCGGGTCAGCAGCGATTCGAGTGTGCCTTGATCGGACGGCAGATCCCCTAGATAGCCGGAGAGGTCCGCGGTCACATCGGTGACCACCGTGATGGCCTCCGCCAGCCTCGGTCCGAGCTCGCGCAGCGCCGCATCGTCGCTCCCCTCCACACGCGCCCGGGCCTCACCGAGCAGATCCAGTGCCGACGCGGCCTCTCCTGCGTCGGCACTGTCGTATCCGGCAAGGACGCCGTGTGCAGCCACCGCCGCCTCGCGTAGCGAGTCGAGATCCGACAGGCGCAGGACGTCGGCGACGATCTGCTTGTCTTCGCCTCGCTCGGGAGCGACCGCGTCGATCTCATCCAGACCGAACTGCAGCCGGTCCGCTTCCTGAGCCAACTCGCGCGCCCGGTTCGTACGGTCGAGGAGTTCGCTTCGGGCATCGAGCCACCGTCGTCGGTGTGTGCGGTAACGCTCGCGGAGCGATGTGATCGTTTTGCCGCCGAATCTGTCGAGGGCAGCACGTTGCTGGTCGGGCCGCAACAGCCGAAGTTGATCGTTCTGCCCGTGCACCGTCAGGAGCGGGCCGGTGAATTCGGCGAGCAATCCGACAGGAATGCTGCGGCCCCCGAGGTGTGCACGCGACCCTCCGTCGCTGTTGACCGTGCGCACCGCAATGATGCTGCCGTCTTCGTCGCGTTGCGCGCCTGCGGATTCGAGCAGCCGCGCCACTTCCTTCTCGACGTGGCTGTTGCCTCCGTCGACGCTGAACCGACCTTCGACCACAGCACGTGACGCTCCCACCCGCACCCGCGCGGAATCCGCGCGCACGCCGGACAGCAGATGCAAGCTGGTCACGACCATGGTCTTGCCGGCGCCGGTCTCGCCGGTCAGCACGGTCAAGCCTCCGTCGAACCGGGCACTCGCCTCGGTGATCACACCGAGGTTGTCGATCCGGATCTCTGCGAGCACCTAGAGTTTCCTTCCCCGCCAGCCCTTCACCGGAAGTTCGAACTTGCGCACCATCCGATCGGCGAACGGCGCCGAATCCAGCCTTACCCACCGCACGGGATGTTGCCCTCGGACAACCTCGAGGCGGCCTCCGGCCGGGAGCTCGAGAGTGCGGCGTCCATCACAGAACACCAGCCCGGCGTGGCTTCCCGCGAGGGTCTCGACCGCAATGACCGATTTCGGGCTGGTTACGAGCGGGCGCGCGAACAGCGCGTGGGCGTTGCTCGGGATCACGAGCAGCGCTTCGAGTTCCGGCCACACGATCGGGCCACCCGCGGAAAAAGCATAGGCTGTCGACCCGGTCGGGGTAGCGATCAGTACTCCGTCGCCGCCGAACGACGACACCGGGCGTCCATCGACTTCGAGAACCACTTCGAGGACGCCGAGCCGGGATTGATTCTCGAGACTGGCCTCGTTGAGCGCCCAGCCGCGATCGACGATCACATCGTCGACGCGGATCGTCACGTCGAGTGTCATCCGGTTCTCGACCGAGTACTGCTGTCGCACCACCTGATGCAAGGCTTCTTCGAGATGGTCGGCTTCGGCTTCGGCCAGGAAGCCGATTCGGCCCAGATTGATGCCGAGTACAGGTACCGAGGCGAGTTGTGCGAGTTCGGCTGCCCGCAGGAAGCTACCGTCGCCGCCGAGCACGATGACCATTTCACATCCGGCAGCTGCATCGGGACCCGATTCGACGATCCGGATCCTGCTGCCGGGCACCTCCGCCGCTCCGAGGCCGGTGCTGATCGATTCGTCCTCGAGGACTCGCAGGACGATTCCTGCGTCGCCGAAGAGTTTCGCGACCCGCTGGGCGGTCACGGCAATTTCGTCCCTGCCCGAATGCGACACGAGCAGAACCTCACGGCCCTGCGTACCGGGCGTCGATTCGCCCGACCCTGTTGTCACTGAGGTCCTTCCTGCACCGCGTGCTCGACGAGTTCGATCACGCTGCTGTCGAGGTCACCTGTGTCCGGCTCGCCGGCCCGAAGCCACAGGAAGTACTCGACGTTCCCCGACGGGCCGGGGAGCGGGCTGGCGACCGCACCCAGTGTGCGGAGCCCGAGCTTCTGGGCGTCCATTGCCACGTCGAGCACCGCCTCGGTCCGCAACGCGGGGTCGCGCACGACCCCGCCACTGCCGACGCGTTCCTTGCCCACTTCGAACTGCGGCTTGATCATAGGGAGCAAGTCGGCGCCTGGCCTGGCGCACCGCACGAACGCCGGGAGCACCAAGCGCAACGAAATGAACGACAGGTCCGCCACGACGACGTCGACCTGCCCCCCGATCACCTCGGCGTCGATGTTACGCACATTTGTTCGATCGATCACGTGGACGCGTTCGTCGGACTGCAGTCGCCACACCAACTGGCCGTAGCCGACGTCGACCGCGACGACCTCGGAGGCGCCCTCGTGGAGCAGGACATCGGTGAATCCACCGGTGGACGCGCCCGCATCGAGGCATCTGCGACCGGAGATCTGCAGTCCGGACGGAGTGAACGCTTCGAGGGCGCCGAGCAGCTTGTGTGCGCCTCGGGAAGCCCACGACACCTCGTCCGACACCTCATTGACGATCAGCGGTGTGTTCGCCTCCACAGCGGTTGCCGGTTTGGTCGCCACGGTTCCGGCGATCAGAACCCGCCCTGCCGCGATCAGGTCACTGGCATGCTCGCGTGAGCGTGCCAGGCCCCGACGGACCAATTCCGCATCGACCCGTGCTCTCCGCGCCATGTCAGATCTTGTCCACGGTCGACAGTGCCTGGACGAGCACCTCGTGCGCCTGCTCGAGCAGCTGCGCCTGCTTCCCGATCGCAACGGCCGGATCTCCGGCGACGCCTTCCTCCTGCACCTGCGCAAGTATGCGGTCGACCTCGGCGTGCACAGCAGCTGGATCGACGCTGGGCGCAGCATCGGGAAGGTGTTCTCCTGGACGTGGAATCGGCATGCTCATCGCCGACCACGCTAGTCCATGATCGGTACGACGGACACATCGCACGACCTCTGTCAGGACACCGGGGTCCATCGGGCGACGACGCGGCGGGCAACATCATCCAGACCCACGATGCTACGGAAACCCGGGTGCGCCCACGCGAGGTCGAGGACGCCTCGCAGCGCCCCCATGGATTCGTCCTCGGAACCGGGTGCGGGTTCTCCGACGGCGGTGGACGCGAGGTGCAGGTCGTCGCCGTCGACTGCGACCGACCACTCGTTCCCGGGTTCCACTCGCAACTTCGATGCGGTGGTGTCCAGGCTCTCCAGGGAGGCCGCGACATAGGTGGGTCGTTGATGGGCGGGCGCACGCAACAGATCCTCGATCGTGCTGACGCCGGTCAGGACCAGCAGCGAGTCGGCGCCTACAGCGTTCGCTCCCTCGATGTCGGTGTCGAGCCGATCACCGATCACGAGGGGCCGATCGGCCGAGGACCGACGGATTGCATCCTCGAGAAGTGGTGCCGCGGGTTTCCCCGCCACGATCGGCGTGCGGCCGGTGGCAGACTCCAACGCCGCGACCATCGAACCGTTGCCGAGGACCAGCCCCCGCTCGGTCGGGAGCGTGGAGTCGACGTTGGTGGCCACCCACAACGCTCCCGCCCGGATCGCGAGGGTCGCCTCCGCGAGGATGCGCCAACCGGTCTCTGGAGAATGACCCTGCACGACCGCGATCGGCTCCGCGTCCGCTGTCCGGACCGGCTCCAGCGACACCGCGGCGATCTCCTCCGCGAGCGCGTCCGTACCCACCACCAGAATCTTCGAGCCGGAAGGGACACGTTCGGCCAGGAGCCGAGCCGCCGATTGTGAACTCGTCACCACGGAATCGGTCGTGGCCACGAATCCGAGTCCCTGCAAGTGCTCCGCGACCTCGACCGGGCGGCGACTCGCATTATTCGTCACATACAACATTCGATCGCCGGCGCTGAGGGCTTCGAGTGCACCGGGAACCGCTTCGGCTCCGCGGTAGACGGTGCCGTCGAGATCGAGCAGCAACACGTCGTACCGGGACCGCAGGGTATGTGAACTCACCTGTGGTCTCCGGTCAGTTCCTCCACCCGATCCTCTGCGTCGGTGACGCCCTCGAGATCAGCTGCCGCCGAGTGCAGGAACCATTGCAGACCTTCGTCGGTACGACCGGCAGCCACCAGCGCATCGGCATAGGCGTAGAACAACCGTGCCGCTGGGGTGCCTACCCGCTCCGGGTCGAGGTCAGGTGTCTGCAGGGTCACCACTGCCTGATCGATCTGACCCAGGTCCATCCGGGCACCTGCGACGACGATGCGCAACTCCGACGCTTCCTCACCGGTCAACTTGCGCGCATCCTCGCTGCGGCCGATTTCGACGGCCTTCTCCGGGCGGCCGAGACCGCGCTCGCAGTCGGCCATGACGGCCAGCAGGCCGGTGCCACCGGACATCCGACGTGCAGCGCGGAGCTCGGACAGTGCTTCGGCCCACTCGCCGGCGTGGTAGGCCGTGATACCCGCTGCTTCACGCACGACCGCGATCCGGCCGGCACGCTGTCGAGCGGCACGTGCGTGGGACAGTGCGGTCCGTGGATCGTCGTCGATCAGACGTCCGGCCATGACAAGGTGGCGCGCAACGGCGTTCGCATTTGCCTTGTCCAAGCTCAACAGGTCGCGACGGATGGTCGGATCGAGTTCCGAGGCCTCGATGTCGTCCGGCAGATCGGGTTCGTCCGGACGGGCCTCACGACGTTGGGGCCGAACCCCTTCGCGACCGTGCGGGTCGAATCCGCCTTCGCCACCTCGCCGACGGGGCGCTCCCCCAGTGTGGCGATCCGGACCACTTCCACGCCGATCGCTTCCGCCACTGTGACCACTGCGACGGTCGGCTCCGCCAGCGCGACGGTCGGCTCCGCCTCCCCATCGTTCCGCGCCAGAACCTCCACGGTTGCCGTCCCGAGGACGTCGGTCATCGGAAGCACGACGGTCATCGGAAGAACGGTTGGAGCGTTCGGGATTTCCGGGGCGGGTTCCGCGCCGGTCCTCGCGTCCACTCCGGTCTGCACTGCTCCGCCGATCCTCACTGCTCCGCCGATCGTCGCTGCGACCGAAGCCGGAGCCTTGTCGGCCTCGGTCGTCACGGCCTCGATCGTTGCGTCGGCGGTCTCCCTCATTGCGTTCGCCGCCAGAGGACCCCTGGCGCGGCCGGTCCCCGTAGGGACGCCCACCGCGGGAATCGCCGCTCCGGCGATCGTCAACACGATGGTCCTCGCGACCTCGAGCCGGCCGTCCCTCACCGGCGTGGGACGGTCGCCGGTCGCCTTTCCGTTCGTCATCGCGGGCGTTGTCTCGCCGGCGGTCATCGCTCCCTCGGCCCGACCACGGAGTAGATCCTCCGCTTCGGAAGGACCTACGTTCACCGTTGCTGTCGGACACAGCAAAATCCTTTCATGGAAAAACGAAAAAGACGAAGGGGGACCCACAAAGTGAGTCCCCCTTCGGAACGAATGCACGGCGGCGACCTACTCTCCCACACCCTGACGA
>NZ_JAASAF010000001.1 GCF_012726195.1 Rhodococcus sp. HNM0563 | reverse complement strand
GACCACCACAGACGGAAGAATGTGATGATCAGCACAATTCGATCACCGAAACAATTTCGGTGATCGCACCAAAAATATTTGGCACTGACATTCATCGGCACACTGTTGAGTTCTCAAAGAACACGCGCACACCATCACTGTTCGAATTTTCTTCGACCAGCTCCGGGGCAACCGTTCCAACCTATCACAGCCAACATCCGGGGCGCAAACCCTCGTTCGCCTCTGACCGTGATCGCTCTTGCGGACTTGAACACTACCATATCCCCGACCCTGTCGGTTCGGGTTGGTGTCCCTGTCGCTCGAACAACGACAAAGTTACGCCACCGCTAACAGAGCGTCAAATCGCCTGGTAGACGGCCTGCGAGCGGTGGCGCTGCTACGTTGTCAGCTCTTCACGACACGCACACCGGCGAAGTTCCGTTTGCCGCGACGTACGACCATCCACTCGCCGTGGAGCAGATCGTTGTCCGACGGCGTCCAGTCCTCGCTGGAGACGCGGACGTTGTTGACCGACGCACCGCCCTCCTTGACTGTCCGTCGAGCCGCTCCCTTGCTCTCACACAGTCCCGTTGCGACCAGGAGGTCGACGATGGTGTCGGGATCGCCGGCCCGGACTTCGGCGACCGAAGCCTCTGTCAACGCGGCAGCCAGCGTCCCCTCGTCGAGCTCCGCGAGTTCACCACGCCCGAACAATGCGCGGCTGGCGTGTTCGACCGCGCGAGTGTTCGCTTCACCGTGGACGAGGGTCGTCATCTCTGCTGCGAGACGCTTCTGGGCCTCGCGTGCGTGGGGGCGTTCAGCGGTCGCGGTCGCGAGCTCGGCCAGTTCCTCCTGCGAGAGGAATGTGAACCATTGCAGGTACTTCATGACGTCGGCGTCTGCCGCGTTGACGAAGTACTGGTACCACGCGTACGGGCTCGTCATCTCGGGGTCGAGCCACAGGCTTCCACCGCCGGTCGATTTTCCGAACTTCTTGCCGTCCGATGAGGTCACGAGCGGAACGGTCAAGGCATGCACCGAGGCTCCGTCGGTGCGCCGGTTCAGTTCGACGCCCGCGATGATGTTGCCCCACTGATCGGAGCCGCCGACCTGGAGCACGCACCCGTGTTTGCGGCGAAGCTCGACGTAGTCGTTGGCCTGGAGCAGCATGTAGCTGAACTCCGTGTACGAGATTCCGTCGCCCTCGAGGCGACGCTTGACCGTGTCGCGCGCGAGCATGACATTGACGGAGAAGTGTTTACCGACATCACGCAGGAAATCGACGACACTGAGCTGACCGGTCCAGTCGAGATTGTTCACCACTACCGCGCCGGTGTCCGGATCCCCGAAATCGACGAACCGTTCGAGTTGTCCGCGGATGCGATCAGACCAATCGGCGACTGTATCGGCGGACTGCATGGTGCGCTCCCCCACGTCACGTGGGTCGCCGATCATGCCGGTCGCACCACCGGCGAGCACGATCGGCCGATGGCCGGCTCGCTGGAAACGCTTGAGTGCGAGGAGCGGCACGAGGTGACCTGCATGCAGGCTCGGCCCGGTGGGATCGAATCCGGCATAGAGCGTGACCGGACCTGCATCGAGGTCCCGTCGAAGTGCGTCGAGATCGGTCGATTGGGCAATGAGCCCGCGCCAGGTCAGTTCGTCCAGAATTTGCTCAGTCACCGTTCGATCATCCCACTACGACTCAGAGGATCGGAGCGCGTGGGCTCCTTCGGTATGCGGAGACACCGATCCCACCACGGATCCAGAACCGCCACGGCCGGTCGGCAGCGACACTGATTCCCACTCTCGGCCCCGCCTCCACGTGTGTCACCACTTCGGCGAGGGTGACGGATACCCGCGCACCGGGCGCGAATACATCCAGACCATTGTCCTCGAGGGTCAGCCCGAGTGCTTGCGCGAGATTTCCCGGACCCCGCGCAAGATTTCCCACCGGGGTGCCGGGAGTCCGCCGGGTCCGTACTGCTGCTTCACCGGTGATCACTTCGGCACCGCGCAACAGCACCGCGGACGCCACGCCGGGGGCACCGATCGAGATGTTCGCGCAGTGATGGATTCCGTAACTCCGATAGACGTACAGGTGACCGGCAGGACCGAACATGACCCGATTGCGACCGGTCGGGCCCCGATACGAATGCGCGGCCGGATCCGGCCACGGACCGTCCTCGGGTCCGCCGTAGGCCTCGACCTCGGTAACACGCAGTGTCACCTCGCCAACTCTGATGTGAGCAGCCAGCAGGGCGCGCGCTGCAGCAATCGGATCGAGCGTCGAGAGGCGGTCCGAGCTCAGCTCGCCACCCATCCGGCGACACCGCGCGCGACGAAATCCTCGTGCTCGGCGTCGGAGACGTCACGTGCGTCGTCGACGAGCAGAACCGGAATTCCGTTCTCGATGGGATAAGCGCGACGCAGTCTCGGGTTGTAGAGCACCGTGTCGTCGACGAGTAGAAGCGGACCCTTGTCCTGCGGGCAGGCCAGGATGCTCAACAGTGCGGGATCGACGGCCACGGAGGTCCTCTCGACGGTGGGTGGTGAACGCGCTCAGGCTACCGCGCAACCGGGCCGGAGCGGTCCGTGCCCGACGTCCACTTCGTCCATACCGCCTTGGTGAACCGTCGGTACGCCCCCGTCGCCGGGTCGGCGTACCAGGACCGGACGCTGGGAGCAGGTAGCCCTCGTGCACGCAGAGCCTCGCTGACCGGGCGATACGACGGTCCGAGAGCGATCTCGGCGACCACGTGAACCAGATCCGGTCGCTCGTCGACCGGCAGGGCGTCGAGGGCCACTGTGATCTCGGACGCGGTCGGCGCCCGATTCTCGCGAAGGGTGATTGCCGCCACTGCGATGTCGGCATGACCGACGGACACTCCGTACGCGACTGCAAGGTCGACGCGCGGGAGACTACCGAGAACATCGACGATCGGTTGCGCGTAGACCGGGCCGCGCGGTGTCACGATGACCGAGCGCTTGTTGTCGAGGAGCCAGAAGTCCCCGTCGGCATCGCGCCGGAACAGATTGTCGGTGGGGACCCAACTGTCGCCCGCCTCGAACACACCGCGCATCACTGCGGTGAGGCTCTCCGCCGAGTGGCCCCGCCTGCCGAGCAGCAACCCGACTTCATCGGGGTCACATTCACGGACGAACCCGCGGTCGCCTTCGACGAGCCGTCCGGCAATCGGGTCGTAGGCAGCCAATCGGACCTCGGCGCTGCCCGGCAAAGGACGCCCCTTCGAACCGATCTTGGTCCCGGACACATTCGCCAGCACGATGTCGCCCTCGGTTGACGCGTAGAACTCGAGGACCCGCGCCGGCGCGAATCGCTCCAGGGTGCGCCGCCACAGGCCCGGTGTCATACCGGACCCGAGGAACAATCGGATGGGGTGGATATCGTCGGAATGCCAGGAGGAGCTGTCGAGGACAGTGTGGAGCATCGACCAGGTGTAGGTCACCACCGTCACCCCGTAGCGGTGGATTTCCTCGCGGAACCGCGCCGGGTCCAATTCCCGCGACAGCGCGATTCGGGCGCCCCCTGCGAGAGCTCCCCCGAGCCCGACCAGCAGGCCCGACGAATGATACAGAGGCGCAAGGCAATACATGGTATCGCCGCGGTCGAGGGCCGCCGCGGTCGCAGTACCGAAGGCCGACAACGCCCATCGGTGATTCGTGATCCGCTTCATCTCGAGTGCGTCGCCGCTACCGGTGAACAAGATGAATGCCAGTTCGCGAGCGAGCCCCGGGTTCGGCACGTACCAGCCCGGCAGCTCCACGGCCGACACGTCGAGCCGTTCGAGATCGACGACGTCGGCACCGTTCGGAACATCCAGGTCGCGAACGTCGCCACCGCCGAGAACCAACACGGGCAGACCGGTGGAGGCGGCGCGGTCGAGGTTCTCCGGATCGGTGATGACCTTCTCGACGGCGCCGAGCCTGATGGACTCGGCGAGGTCCGGGCCCGGGGCCAGCATCACCGACACCCCGCCGAGCCGCGACACCGCAGCAACAGCCGCCATCGCGCTGGGACGAGTTCCCATCAGGACGCCGACGTGCATGGCGGGGCGAATTCGACAACTAACGAGGCCGAGGACGATGGTGTCGATTCGAGCGTTGACGACCGCGTACGTGTAGACGCGGTCGTCGTAGATGAAGCACTCGCGTTGAGCGGCCTTACGGCCCTGTTCAGCCAGCAGTCCCCCGACAGAGACCCGAGTGTGTGATTCGAGTTGCCGCAACCGAGCAAGCCGGGGCAGGGCCCGTACCGCTTCCCCCGACAATTCGCGGACACCCCGCACAGCGCCGACGGCAATGTCTGCGACGCCTTCGACGAGTTCGGTACCGACCTCGGCGATCGTCGTGGCGGTATGGGTGATGCGACTACCGATTGTCACACCGGTCTCGTCTTCTCCGTGCGGATCCGGTGTTTCCATCGGAACCACTCCGACGGGCCGGTCTCCGTGGCCGTCACGCCAGTGCACCCATTCGCTCACGGCAGGCCACGTCTGTTGTGCAGCAGCCGATCCCACGACAAGACCGAAATGACCCGCGCGCAGCGAATACTCGTACACGTCGGCGCGGGGCGCGGCCTTGCGGATGCCGCGAACCGCGAGCGGCTGGCCGATGTCGTCGACCTCACCGACGAACGCGAGGATCGGGCAGGTGATCTCCGCGAGACTGACTGCGCGGTCGTTGATCACGAACCCGCCGCTCATCATCCGGTTGTGCGCGATGAACTGTCGCAGCAGTTCGGCGACGGCCGGGCCCGACCATGCCACCCAGCCTTCCGTATCGAGGAACCTGCGCTGCGGTTCACGCGGCAGTAGTGCCTCACGGTCGTGCAACTGCATGAGGAAGTCGATGCGTGAGCGCACGGTCTTGACGGGATCGAGGAACTGGAAGCCGGTGCGCGCCATCCAGCCCGAGATCGCAAGCCGGTTGAACACGTGGTCGGCCAGGAAGTCCGCGGATCTGACCGCGAGGGCATCGGGAATGCCGAATGGGAGCGCTGCCAGGGTGTCGACGGGGCTGCCGAAGGTCACGAGGCTCGCGATGTTGCGGCTCCGCCGGTATGCCGCAGTCTGATAACAGAACATCCCGCCCTGCGAGTATCCGGACAGGTGGACGTCACGACCCGTGTATTCGTGGACCCGATCGATGATGTCGTCGAGGGCCACGATGTGATCGGTCAGCGTGCGTCCCCACCCGCCTTCTTCTTGGTCGGGCGACCCGAAATCGACCACCCACGGGTCCAGTCCCAGCGATTGCAGCATACCGACAGCACCCGTGTCGGGGGTGACGTCGTATACATCGGCCGCCATCATCATCGGCGGCACGAGCACGATCGGAATTCCCGAGCGAGCGGTATCGGCTTCGGGAAAGTACCGACGGAGCCGGTACATCGGGGTACGCACGACGACCTGGAACGGAGACGGCGCTGCCCCCGATTCCAGGCCGCCGAAACGCACCACCTCGAGACCGTTCTGTGCCGTGGCAATGATGCGCCGCAGGGACCCGATCACCGCGTCACCACTGAGTTCCACCTACCGCCCCCTCCACCTGGCGTCCGACGTCCCGGTTCACGGTCTCAGAGTGCCACACGGCCTGCCCCTGTCGGTGGCGCCCGACGAAGTGTCGCTCGATGGCAACGGTCGTGTTCGAGCTCTACCCGGTCAGGCGCGCACCCACGAGCGCAGGCTCTGCGTTTCGGCCCGGACATCGTCGAGTTGCTCGGCGACGCGGACACCTGCCGTGCCACCGCGCGCATTCCTCGAGGCCACCGATCCCTCGACCGTGAGCACTTCACGAACAGCAGGAGTGAGGGCGGGATCGACCGCAGCGAGCTCGTCGTCGGTGAGGTCAGCGAGTCCGACCCCGCGTGCTTCTGCGACACGTACGCACGCCCCGGCCGCTTCGTGTGCGACCCGGAAGGGCACACCCTGCCGGACCATCCACTCGGCGATGTCGGTGGCGAGAGTGAAACCGGCCGGCGCGAGTTCTGCCATGCGGTCGGTGTGGAACGTCAGTGTCGCGATCAGCCCCGTGATGGCGGGCAACAACAACTCGAGCTGCGCGACCGAATCGAAGACCGGTTCCTTGTCTTCTTGGAGATCTCGGTTGTAGGCGAGCGGTTGTGCCTTGAGCGTGGCCAGCAGGCCGGTGAGGTTGCCGATCAGGCGCCCGGCTTTTCCGCGCGTGAGCTCGGACACATCGGGGTTCTTCTTCTGCGGCATGATCGACGACCCTGTCGACCACGCATCGGCGAGTGTGACGTACCGGAATTCGGGTGTGCTCCATAGGATCACCTCTTCCGCCATCCGCGACAGGTCGACCGCGATCTGCGCGAACACGAACGCGGCCTCGGCCGCGAAGTCGCGCGAACTGGTCGCGTCGATCGAGTTGTTCGCAGCGGAGGCGAATCCCAGATCTTCGGCGATCGCGTCCGGATCCAGCCCCAGCGACGACCCCGCCAGCGCACCCGACCCGTACGGCGACACGGCCGCGCGCTTGTCGAAATCGCGCAGGCGGTCGACGTCTCGCAGCAGCGGATGCGCGTGCGCGAGCAGGTGGTGTGCGAGGAGCACAGGCTGCGCGGCCTGCAGGTGCGTCTTGCCCGGCATGATTGCGTCCGGATGCGCCGCAGCCTGCCCGGCGATCGCCTCGACGACGTCGAGAACTCCGTCACCGATTCGCCGGGCCGCGTCTCGGAGCCACATACGGAACAACGTGGCGACCTGATCGTTTCGCGACCGTCCCGCCCGCAGCCGCCCACCGATCTCGGGACCGACGCGCTCGATGAGTCCGCGTTCGAGCGCACCGTGGACGTCCTCGTCGGATTCTGCCGGCGTGAACGCCCCTGAGGCGACGTCCGTGGCGAGTTGTTCGAGTCCGTCGAGCATCGTCGCCAGATCGGACTCGGTCAGTAGTCCCGCACGGTGCAGGACCTTCGCGTGGGCCTGCGAGGCGCGCACGTCGTACGGGGCAAGCACCCAGTCGAAGTGCGTGGACTTGCTCAGAGCCGCCATGGCGGCGGCCGGTCCCGATTCGAACCGACCGCCCCACAGGGCACCTTCGTTGGTGCCGTGAGCCTGGGTCATTGTTACAAGCCCAGATCGCGCTTGGCCGCGACCTTCGAGGAGAGGCCGTGGATCTGCACGAAGCCCTTGGCGTTCGACTGATCGAAGCTGTCCCCCTCGTCGTAGGTGGCGAGGTTGAAGTCGTACAGCGACTCGGGGCTGCGGCGACCGTTGACCGAGATATGACCGCCGTGCATGACCATGCGGATGTCGCCGGTGACGCGTTCCTGTGTCTTCTCGACAAATGCGTCGAGCGCGTACTTGAGCGGGGAGAACCACAGGCCGTCGTAGACGAGCTCGCTCCACCGCTCTTCGACGCGACGCTTGTAGCGGCCGAGTTCGCGTTCGAGAGTGACGTGCTCGAGCTCCTGATGAGCCGTGATCAACGCGATCGCGCCGGGAGCCTCGTAGATCTCACGGCTCTTGATGCCGACGAGACGGTCCTCGACCATGTCGAGTCGGCCCACCCCCTGGGCGCCGGCACGCTTGTTGAGCTGCTGGATCGCTTCGAGCGTGGTGACGTGCTTGCCGTCGATGGCGACGGGACGTCCCGCTTCGAAGCTGATGATGACCTCGTCGGGCGCCTGCCAATTGAGGGTCGGGTCTTCGGTGTAGTCGTAGACGTCCTTGGTCGGAGCGTTCCACAGGTCTTCGAGGAAGCCGGTCTCGACAGCGCGACCCCACACGTTCTGATCGATAGAGAACGGAGACTTCTTCGTCACGTTGATCGGCAGACCGTGCTCACCGGCGAATGCGATGGCCTTCTCGCGGGTCCAGGCGTAGTCGCGGACCGGGGCGATGACCTGCAGGTCGGGAGCGAGGGCACCGAAACCGACCTCGAAGCGAACCTGGTCGTTGCCCTTGCCGGTGCAGCCGTGCGACACGATGGTGCCGCCGTGCTCCCGTGCAGCCTGCACGATGTGCTTGACGATCAGCGGGCGGCTGATCGCGGACACCAGCGGGTAGCGGTCCATGTACAGAGCATTGGCCTGCACGGTCGGCAGGCAGTACTCGGTGGCGAACTCGTCCTTGGCATCGACGACCACGGATTCCACGGCACCGCAGTCGAGGGCGCGCTGACGCACGACCTCCATGTCCTCGCCGCCCTGGCCGAGATCGATGGCGACGGCGACGACCTCCTTGCCGGTCTCCTTGCCGATCCAGCTGATGGCAACGGAGGTGTCCAGCCCGCCCGAGTAGGCGAGTACGACGCGATCGGCCATGGTGATTGTGCTCCTTCTTATCTTTGATGTCTGTCGATCAGTGGTAGGTCAGGCGAGTGATTCGATTTTCGCAGCCAGGTCGGCTCCGGTGTTCGGTTCCCGGGCAATCACCGCGATGGTGTCGTCACCCGCGATCGTGCCGACCACTTCCGGTAATGATGCACGATCGAGTGCACTGGCCAGATAGTGCGCTGCTCCGGGCGGGGTACGAAGCACCGCGATGTTGCCGCTCGAGTCGGTCGACACGAGCAGTTCGCCGAGAAGTTTCGACAGTCGGTCGGTGCCACCCGTGACGCCGCGGACCGGACTTCCGTCCTCGGGGACGACATACACGCCCGCTCCCCCGTCGGCCGCCCGGAGCTTGACGGCTCCGAGTTCCTCGAGATCGCGGGAGAGCGTGGCGGTCGAGACTTCGATGCCGTTGTCGGCAAGCATGGCCGCGAGCTCGGTGTGACTGCGCACCGCGCGGGTGGCCAACAGCGCGATGATGCGTGCTTGCCGGGCGGCCCGGGTCGGAGCGCTCACCGCAATGTCGTCTCGGTCGGGCGCGGTGCTCATCGTCAGCTCCGGCTCTGTTCGAGCAGCCACACGAGCAGCGCTTTCTGCGCGTGCAGACGGTTCTCCGCTTCGTCCCACACGACCGCGCGGGGACCATCGATGACTTCGGCTGTGATCTCTTTGCCGCGGTAAGCGGGAAGGCAGTGCAACACGATCGAATCGGATTTCGACAGTGCCACGATCTCGTCGTTCAATTGGAACGGCCGAAACACCACCTCGCGGTCGAGGCCGTCGTTCTCCTGCCCCATGGACACCCAGGTGTCGGTGACGAGGACGTCGGCGCCCTCAGCTGCCGCCCGTGGGTCATCGGTGACCGTGACGCTTCCGCCGGTCTGCTCGGCGCGGGCGCGGGTGGCCTCGACGACCGCCGGATCGGGTGCGAACCGGCCCGGGGTGGCAATGACGACGTGCATGCCTGCAGTGACGCCGCCGAGCATCAACGAGTGCGCCATATTGTTCGCACCGTCACCGAAGTACGTCATCGTCAGACCTGCGGTACTGCCCTTGTTCTCTCGAATGGTCTGTAGATCGGCCAGGACCTGGCAGGGGTGGAAGGTGTCGGTGAGGGCGTTGACCACGGGCACCTCGGAGTGGGCCGCGAGCGTCTCGACACGGTCCTGACCGTATGTGCGCCACACCACCGCCTTCGTGAAGCGGGAGAACATGCGGGCGGTGTCCTCCAGCGTCTCGCCCTTCCCGATCTGGGTGGCGCCGGTGTCGACGACGATCGCATGTCCGCCGAGTTGTGCAATGCCCGCGTCGAAGGAGAAGCGGGTCCGGGTGGACGTCTTGTCGAACAGGACGGCGACGCTGTACGGGCCTTCGAGGGGACGACGTGAGAGCGGGTTCTTCTTCAACTCGGCGGCGAGTTCGAGGACCTCGTTCTGTTCGGCAGGAGTGAGATCGTCGTCGCGGAGGAAATGCCTGACCATGGTCACCGGCCCCCTTCCTGGGATGCGGTGTCGAGGATGCCTGGCAGTGCGGTGACGAATCCGGCCGCCTGTTCCTGGGTGAGGATGAGCGGTGGCGCGAGACGAATCACGTCGGATGCGGCCGCATTGACCAGGAATCCCGCGTCGCGCGCGGCAGTTTCGACGGCACCGGCCTTGGTGTCGGTGAGCACGATGCCGAGGAGTAGCCCCGAACCGCGCACGTGATCCACGAGCGGATGGCCGAGTTCTTCGATTCCGGCGGAGAGTGTCTTGCCCACCGAATCCACGTGGTCGAGCAGATTCTGCTCGTCGATGGTGCGCAGCACGGCGAGCGCGGCGGCGGCGCACACCGGGTTGCCGCCGAAGGTGGTGCCGTGCTTGCCGGGCGTCAGTAGGTCGGCGGCGGGCCCGGTTGCGAGGACCGCGCCGATGGGCAGGCCTCCGCCGAGCCCCTTGGCAAGGGTCATCACATCCGGGACGATTCCTGCCGCCTGGTGTGCGAAGAAGGTGCCGGTGCGGGCGATGCCGGTCTGCACCTCGTCGAGCACGAGCAGCGCGCCGTGTTCGGAGGTGAGGCGACGAGCGCCTGCCAGGTATCCCTCGGGCGGTACGACGACACCGGACTCGCCCATGATCGGTTCGAGGAACACTGCGGCGGTGGTGTCGTCGATCGCAGCGGTGAGTGCGTCGAGGTCGCCGTAAGGGACGAATTCGACACCGGCGGGCATCGGTTCGAACGGGGCGCGCTTGTCCGGTTGACCGGTGAGTGCGAGGGCCCCCATGGTACGGCCGTGGAACGCCTTCTCTGCGGCGATGATCTTGGGGCGACCGGTGAGCCGCGCGATCTTGAACGCGGCCTCGTTGGCTTCGGTGCCGGAGTTGCAGAAGAACGCGCGACCCGGGTGACCCCAGAGACCGAGGAGTTGCTCGGCAAGGTCGAGGACCGGCTGCGACGCATACAAGTTCGACACGTGCCCGAGTTGGCCCAATTGCGCGGTGACGGCATCGATGACGGCGGGGTGCCGGTGACCGAGGCTGTTGACGGCGATGCCGCCGAGCAGATCGAGGTACTGCTTACCGTCGGCGTCGGTGAGGACGGCGCCGTCGCCCGCGACGAGCGCGACCTTCGGCACCCCGTAGTTGTTCATGAGTGAGCCGGCCCAGCGCTGCTGGAGCTCGGACGTGCCGGTCATGCGGCGCCTTCCTGGTCGTGGGCAGGCACCACCATGGTGCCGATACCTTCTTCGGTGAACAGTTCGAGCAGAACGGAGTGGGGCTGGCGCCCGTCGATGACGTGCGCGCTGGGCACTCCGCCCTGCACGGCGCGCAGGCACGCCTCCATTTTCGGGACCATGCCGGAGTCGAGGGACGGCAGGAGCACCTCGAGTGCGGCGGTGTCGATCGACGAGGTGAGCGAGCTTCGGTCCGGCCAGTCGGTGTAGAGACCTTCGACGTCGGTGAGGACGACGAGTTTCTCCGCGCCGAGCGCTTCGGCGAGGGCTGCGGCCGCGGTGTCGGCGTTGATGTTGTGCACGACGCCGTCCGCGTCGGGAGCGATGGTCGACACCACGGGGATGCGACCTGCCGCGATGAGGTCGAGCACGGCCGCGGGGTCGACGGTGGTGACGTCGCCCACGAGCCCGATGTCGGTGTCGGTTCCGTCGACGACGACGGTGCGCCGGGTCGCGGTGAACAGCTGCGCGTCCTCACCGGAGATCCCGACCGCGTAGGGTCCGTGGCTGTTGATCAGGCCGACGAGTTCGCGGCCGACCTGCCCGAACAGCACCATGCGTACGACATCCATGACGTCGGGGGTGGTCACGCGGAAACCGCCGCGGAACTCGCCTTCCATGCCCAGCCGCTTCAGCATGGTGTTGATCTGCGGGCCTCCGCCGTGCACCACCACCGGGTGGATGCCGACGGTGCGCAGGAACGCCATGTCGGCGGCGAACGCAACTTTGAGGGCATCGTCGGTCATGGCGTTGCCGCCGTATTTGACGACGACGATCTTGTCGCGGAACTTCTGCAGCCACGGCAGAGCTTCGGCGAGTACGAACGCCTTCTGGTGCGAGGTCAGGCTCGCGATGAGGTCGTCTGTCATGGGGTCTCCTGTATCGACCGGTGATCTGGGGGCCGCTCGATCAGGACGAGTAGGCCGAGTTCTCTTCCACGTAGGCGTGCGAGAGGTCGGTGGTGCGGATGGAGGCCTCGGCCTCGCCGACACCTAGGTCGATCTCCAACGCGATGTCGATGCCGGACAGGTCCACCTCACGGGCGCCGGGAGCGCCGACGCCGTCGATGCACACCGGGCTTCCGTTGAACGTCACCGAGATCTTGTCGGGGTCGAGTTCGATGGGGGCGATGCCGATCGCAGCGAGGACACGGCCCCAGTTGGGATCGGAGCCGAAAAGCGCGGTCTTGACGAGGCTGTCGCGGGCGACCGTGCGGGCGCCGATCAGGGCATGGGTCTCGGAGGCGGCACCGCGCACCGTGACGGTGACGCGCTTGGTGACGCCTTCGGCGTCGGCCATCATCTGCGCTGCCAGGTCGTCACATACGGCGAGGACGGCAGCATCGAGTTCGTCCTGGGTCGGGACCACACCGCTGGCGCCGGATGCGAGGAGCAGGACCGTGTCGTTGGTACTGGTGGCACCGTCGATGTCGAGTCGGTCGAATGTCATGCGGGTCGCGCCGCGCAGCGCTCGGCCGAGTTGGTCTGCGGTGGCGACGGCATCGGTGGTCACCACGCACAGCATGGTGGCAAGCGCTGGTGCCAGCATGCCCGCGCCCTTCGCCATGCCACCCACATTCCACTTGTCGGCGTGGTGCAGAGCAGCCTGCTTGGGCACGGTGTCGGTGGTCATGATGGCGTAGGCGGCGTCGGTTCCGCCGGAGATGCCGCCGGCAAGTTCGTGCACGATGTCGTGGACGCCGGAGAGGACCTTGTCCATGGGCAATCGGTCGCCGATGAGTCCGGTCGAGCACACGGCGACCTCGCCGGCGCCGGTCTCGGTACCCCAGTTGCTCAGCGCCTCGGCGACGGCTTCGGCGGTGGCGTGGGCGTCCTGGAATCCGCCGGGTCCGGTGCATGCGTTGGCTCCACCGGAGTTGAGGACCACGGCGCGTAGTGCGTGCGAGGCCAGCACCTGCTGGGACCACAGGACGGGTGCGGCCTTGACCTTGTTTGCCGTGAACACACCGGTGGCGGTGAGGTCGGGGCCTTCGTTGACCACGAGTGCGAGATCGGGCCTGCCGGAGACCTTGATACCTGCGGGGATACCTGCGGCGCGGAATCCGGCGGGGCTGGTGACGCCCTGGGTGCGGATGAGTCGTCCCCCGGCGGTGTCGACCGCGTCGCTGTAGACGTGGTCGGCGTGCTTGTCGGTGCTCTCGGTCACGGTGCGACTCCCACGGTGGGCAGGCCTGCGGTCTCGGGTAGACCGACGGCGAGGTTCATGGATTGGACGGCACCACCTGCGGTGCCCTTGGTGAGATTGTCGATCGCGGCGATTGCGACGAGAAGTCCGGCGTCGGTGTCGACGGTGACCGAGATCTGCACGGCGTTGGATCCGACGACTGCACCGGTCGCGGGGAGCACGCCGTCGGGAAGCAGATGCACGAATGGTTCGTCGGCATAGGCCTTTTCGTATACGGTGCGCACCTCTGCAGCCGACGCTGCGGTCGGTGCCGTGCACGTCGCGAGGATCCCGCGCGGCATAGGGGCCAGCACGGGGGTGAACGAGACCGTCACCGGTGTGCCTGCGAGCGCGGACAGATTCTGCTTGATCTCCGGTGTGTGCCGATGTGCGCCCGCGACGCCGTAGGCGCGCGCCGAGCCCATCACTTCGGAACCGAGCAGGTCGACCCGCGGGGACTTACCTGCGCCGGAGGTTCCGGAGACCGCGACGATTTGGACGGCCGGCTCGACGAGGCCTGCCGCGACGGCTGGGGCCAGCGCGAGTGTCGCGGACGTCGGGTAGCAGCCGGGGACCGCAATGCGGGTGGCACCGGTGAGCTGCTCCCGCTTTCCGGTGAGTTCCGGAAGTCCGTAGGGCCACGTGCCGGCATGGTCGGTTCCGTACCAGCGCTGCCAATCGTCGGCGCTCTCGAGCCGGAAGTCTGCGCCGCAGTCGATCACGACAGTGGTATCCGGGAGCTGTTCGGCAAGGGCGGCGGAATGGCCGTGCGGCAGGCCGAGGAAGACGACGTCGTGGCCGGCAAGCGAGTCGAGGTCGGTCGGCGCCAGCACTCGCTCCGCGAGCGGGTGCAGGTGCGGATGGAACTCGCGCAGGGCGGCGCCCGCGTTGCCACCCGCGGTCAGCGCGCCGATGACCAGAGATCCGTCCAGGTAGGCGGGGTGCGTGAGCAGCAGGCGCAGAACCTCGCCACCCGCATAGCCGCTGGCGCCCGCTACTGCGACCCGGAGTGGCGACTGCGGTGTCGCTGTGAATGCCGGTGAGTTACCCATACGATTGATTATGCACGCTCATGCAAATTATTTCATCACTGGGTTGTCATACCGGGCTTTCCCCGGTCAGGTCTTCTTCATCGACTGCCGGATCTCGTCCAATCGGTCGGCTGCGGCCTTCTTGCGCTCCTCGTATTTCTCCTCGAGGCTCCGTCCGGCGGCACTCTCGTGGGCCAGCTCCTCCATTCCGGTCGCTGTACCGACTCGCCGCTCGATCTTGTCGCGTACCGAGTCGAACGTCGGTACCCCGCCCTCGGTGTACCCGGTCACCTCCTCGATCGTCGGCGCTCGTGTCCCGCTCGGTGTGATGTCGGGATCGGGCGACGGTTCCGGATCGAGAGGTGGAACGTCGGGTATCGATGGGCCGGGCGGCACATCGGGCACCGACGGCGTCTCGGGCCCCGCCGGTGTCACGTCCGGTACTGGTTCCTCCGGATTGTCGGGATCCGGTACGCGCCCGGGAGACGATTCGTGCGTGCTCATCTCCTCAGGCTACGTCGCGCACCCGCTCGCCGCTGCCGCGTCAGCCGCGAATCGCCACTGCCGCGTCAGCCGCGAAGTTCCGCTCCTACCGCGGCCGACGCAGCAGCGACAGCAGCGTCACGAGCCGCGCTCGCCTCATCCTCGGTGAGGGTGCGGTCGTACGCACGGAACCGCAGTGCGAAGGCCAGTGACTTGCGTCCGTCGCCCACTTGGGAGCCCGTGAAGACATCGAACAACCGGATGTCCTCGAGCAATTCGCCGCCACCGCTACGCAAAGCCGCTTCCACTCGCGCAGCAGGCACCTCGTCGGCGACCACGACCGCGACGTCCTGGAGAACTGCGGGGAACGGCGACACGATGGGGGCGGGCAGCAACTCCACGATCGGCAGCGCATCGAGATTCAGCTCGAAGGCGCACGTCCGGGCGGGTAGCCCGGATCGTTCGACGACGGCCGGGTGAAGTTCACCGGCGTGGCCGACGACGACCCCGTCGACGATCAGTTCCGCGCAACGACCCGGGTGCCACGGCAGGTACTGCGCTTGCCGACGCTCGAGTTGCACGCCGGCAGCCCGGGCAACGGTCTCGGCGGCTGCGAACGCGTCGGCCGCGTCGGAGACCCGGCCCGGCCCCCAGGGGCCTGCGGGCTCCCGCAAACCGGACAGGACACCGCCGATATGCACGGGTTGCTCGGGCAGGGACCGTTCCAGGAGCGCGATCTCGCCGTCGGTGGGGCGCCGATCGACGGGGAGCGCCGCGACCGAGGTTGTCTCGGGGCCGGGATGGACCACCTGCGCGATCGAGAACAGCGCGACGTCACGCTGACCGCGCGACACGTTGCGCGAAAGCACTTCGAACAGGCCCGGCAGCAGGGTTGTCGCCAACTCGGGTCGATCCGACTCGAGCGGGTTGAGGACTTTGGTGGTGGTGCGGCGCGGGTCTTCAGCGTCCAGCCCCCACGTGTCGAACACGCCCGCAGGCAGAAACACCGGAGCGAGTACCTCGATGTAGCCGTCGGAAGCGAGCGCGCGACCCACCGCGCGACGACGACGCTGACTCGGAGTCAGTCCGCGTCCCGCGGGTGCGGCGGGAACGACAGACGGGATCTGCTCGAGTCCCTCGAGACGAAGGACCTCCTCGACGAGATCCGCGGGCTGGCGCAGATCGGGACGCCACGACGGAGGCGCGACGACCAATTGGCCCTTCCCGTCGTCAGCGACACCGACCTCGACTGCACACCCGATCTGTGTGAGTCGCCGTGCGGCGGTGCCGTTCGCGTAGCCGACACCGGCGGTGCGGTCGGGGAGGTCGATATCCATCCGGATCGAAACGCTCTCGGTCGGCACGGAGATGTCGGTCAGTGTCGACTCGACACGACCGCCCGCGATCGAGGTGAGCAGCGACGCCGCACGGTCGAGCGCCGCAAGCGCAACCTCGGGGTCGACGGTGCGCTCGAACCGTTTGCCTGCCTCGCTGCTGAGCTTGTGCCTGCGGTTGCCGCGAAAGACCGCAAGCGGATCCCAGGTCGCAGCCTCGAGGAGGATGTCGGTGGTGTCGTCCCCGACCTCGGTGGTGGCGCCACCCATGATTCCGGCGAGGGAGATGACACCGCTGTCGTCGGCGATGACGACATCTTCGGGATCGAGCACGCGTTCCACCCCGTCGAGCGTGGTGAGCTTCTCCCCCGCGACAGCGCGACGGATGACGATCTCGCCCTGCAAGGTCGCGGCGTCGAACGCGTGCAGGGGCTGGCCCAGTTCGAGCATCACGTAGTTGGTGACGTCGACAGCCGGTGAGATCGGGCGGACACCAGCGGTGTGCAGGCGACGCTGCATCCACCACGGTGTGACCGCGGTGGGGTCGATACCGGTAACCTTCCGCGCCGCGAATCGCGTCGCTCCTGCTTCTGGTTCGAGCCGGATCGGGTAGCTCGGTCCGCCATCGGACGGCAGCGACGGGACTTGCGCCGGATCGAGGAACTCGAGGTCGAAACCACACGCGAGTTCGCGGGTGAGGCCGCGCAGGGAGAAACAGTAACCGCGGTCGGGGGTGATGTTGAGTTCGATGACGGTATCGCCGAGTCCGAGCAGGTCGTTCGCGTCGTCACCGGGTTCTCCGGATCCCGCCTCGAGGACGAGAATGCCGGAATGGTCCTTGCCGATGCTGAGTTCGGCGACCGAGCAGATCATGCCGTCGGACACCTGGCCGTACGTCTTGCGCGACGCGATGGCGAACCCGCCCGGGAGCACCGCGCCGGGCAACGCGGCGACGATGAGGTCGCCTACCGCGAAATTACGGGCACCGCACACGATTCCGCGGGGAGCGTCTTCACCGACGTCGACCTGGCAGAACCGAATGGGCTTCTTGAAGCCCTCGAGTTCGGTGATCTCCACGACACGTCCGATGACGAGATGGTCGACGCGCCCCAGCGTCTCGATGTCTTCGACCTCGAGACCCACCCGGACGAAGCCTGCGTCGAGTTCCTCCGGGGTGACGTTCCACTCGGGGGTGGCGCGCTGCAGGATTTCCGCCAGCCACGATTGCGCTACTCGCACTTGAGCTCAGCTTTCTCGTTCGATGTCGGTCACGGGTCGGGGCATCGGCGCCGGATCCCGTCGGTCACGGGTCAGGGCGTCAGCCCTGCACCCCGAAGGGAAGGGTGAAGCGGATGTCGCCTTCGACGATGTCGCGCATGTCGGAGATACCGTTGCGGAACTGCAGGGTGCGTTCGAGGCCCATGCCGAACGCGAATCCGCCGTACACATCGGGGTCGATACCGCTCGCGCGGAGCACATTGGGGTTGACCATTCCGCAGCCGCCCCACTCGACCCAGCCTGCGCCACCCTTCTTGTTCGGGAACCACACGTCGACCTCGGCGGACGGTTCGGTGAACGGGAAGTAGTTCGGCCGCATCCGAGTAGTGGTCTCCGGACCGAACAGGGCACGGGCGAAGGCGTCGAGTGTGCCCTTGAGGTGCGCCATGGTCAGGCCCTTGTCGACCGCGAGTCCCTCGATCTGCGAGAACACCGGGGTGTGGGTAGCGTCGAGTTCGTCCGTGCGGAAGGTACGCCCGGGGCACACCACGTATATCGGGATGTCCCGGCTGAGCATCGTGCGGACCTGCACCGGGGAGGTGTGCGTGCGCAACACCTGCCTCGACCCTTCGGGGGCGATGTGAAACGTGTCCTGCATCGTCCGGGCCGGGTGGTCGGGCAAGAAGTTCAGTGCGTCGAAGTTGTAGTGCTCGGTTTCGACTTCGGGCCCCTCGGCGATCTCCCAGCCCATCGCAACGAACACGTCGGAGACCTGTTCGGAGATGATGGTGATGGGATGTCGCGCGCCGAGCGCACGGCGGGTCGCGGGGAGGGTCACGTCGATCGACTCGGCGACGAGCACCGCGGCGTCGCGCTGCGCCTGCAGTTCTTCGCGACGCGAGTCGAAGGCAGCCTGCACTGCGGTGCGGTGGACGTTGACGCGTTTCCCGGCGTCGGCGCGTTCGGGACCGGGCAGGGAGCCGAGCGCACGCTTCGCCAACGAGATAGGCGCCTTGTCCCCCAGGTGCGCGATCTTCGCCTGGGCGAGTTCGTCGAGGTTGCGGGCCGCACCGAATCCTTCGAGGGCCGCTTTCTGTGCCGCCGCGAGGGCGTCCTCGGTCAGCGCTCGGGGATCGACTGCCGGCGGAGTGCCGCCCTCTTTCTTGGCCACGACCGGTGCAACTCCTTCTTGGGGCGAACGGTTCTTCGTCGGTGGGTGAAGCGGGTACAGCAAGGCTGCACCGTAGAAATCCTAGGTTAAGCGCGTAGCCGACCGATGCTGCACCCTGGCACTTGCATACATGCAGATCGCGGCGGCGGTCGCGAGGTTGAGGGACTCGGCACGACCGCGGATCGGAATGCGCACCCGATGATCGGCGCGGGCGGCGACCTCGGGCGGCAACCCGTGGGCTTCACTGCCGAAGAGCCAAGCGGTGGGACCTGCGAGCAGTTCGTCGGCCTCGTCGAGATCGACCTCACCGTCGGCCGCGGTCGCGAGGACCCGAACTCCTGCGGCGGTCACCGCGTCGAGCACGCGGGTGGTGTCGCGTTCTCTCACGAGCGGCAGATGGAACACGCTGCCTGCCGAGGAGCGCACGCATTTTCCGTTGTGCGGATCGACGCTGTCTCCAGCGAGGATCACCGCGTCGGCACCGACAGCGTCGGCGACGCGGATGAGGGTCCCTGCGTTGCCGGGCTCCCCCATCTCGACCGGGATCGCGAGCAACCGCGCCCCGGAGTCGAGCGCCGAGTCGAGGGGCACGTCGAGGGTGTCACACACCGCGACGAGTCCCGGCGGTGAGACGGTGTCGGACAGTCGCCCGCCGGCGCGGTCGGTCACGAGGCCCACGCGGATGCCGCGGTTCTGCGCGGTGGTGACGAGATCCCGGTAGCGCTCGGCGGCGCCTTCGGTCACGAATATGTCGTGCACCACCCCCGTGGCGAGGGCCGCGGTGACCGAGTTCTCACCTTCCGCGAGGAAGCGTCCGGTTCTACGCCGCTCAGCGGCGCGGAGCAATTTGACAGCAGAAACGACCCGTGGGGTGCGCTCGGTGAGCGGGTCCACGGGCCGTTCCTGTGCTGGATTCTCGTTCAGCGTCGCGCTCAGGCAGCCGGAGCGTTGACGTCGGCGGGCAGCGCAGCCTTCGCAACAGCCACCAAGCCGGCAAATGCCTCGGCGTCGGAGACGGCAAGCTCAGCAAGGATCTTGCGGTCGACCTCGACACCGGCAGCCTTGAGGCCCTGGATGAACCGGTTGTAGGTGATGTCGTTCGCGCGGGCCGCAGCGTTGATACGGGTGATCCACAGCTTGCGGAAGTCGCCCTTGCGCGCGCGACGGTCGCGGTAGGCGTAGGTCAGCGAGTGAAGCTGCTGTTCCTTGGCCTTGCGGTACAGACGCGAGCGCTGCCCGCGGTAGCCCTTGGAGGCCTCGAGAATCGAACGGCGCTTCTTCTGGGCGTTGACGGCCCTCTTCACGCGTGCCACTGATATGTCCTGTCAGGTTCGGGGGGCTGGTACTCGGCCCCCGGGATGATCGGTCGGGAAGGCTCAGATGTCGAGCAGGCGCTTGATGCGCGGCGCGTCGGCGGGCGAGACGACGGCGGTCCCGTCGAGGCGACGCGTGACACGCGAGGACTTGTGCTCGAGCAGGTGGCGGCGACCGGCCTTCTGGCGCAGGATCTTTCCGCTACCGGACACCTTGAAACGCTTTGCGGTGCCGCTGTGGGTCTTCGACTTGGGCATGGAGTCCTCAGTTCTTGTCGTGGATACATCGGTGCTCGCGCGCAGCACCGGATGTGCTGCCGGAGCGGCTAGCTGGTCTGTGCCTCTCCCGATTGACCCTGCTGCTCCTGCGCCGCAGGTGCGGCGGGTTCTGCAGGTGCCGCGGGGGCAGGCCGGGAAGACTTGGCCGGAGCGGCGTGCGCGGCTTCCTGAGCCTTGGCGCGGGTCTTCGCTCCCTTGTGCGGGGCCAGGACCATCGTCATGTTGCGGCCGTCCTGCTTCGCGGACGTCTCGATGAATCCCAGGTCGGCGACATCGGCGCCGAGACGCTGCAACAGACGGAATCCGAGTTCGGGCCGCGACTGCTCACGACCGCGGAACATGATGGTCACTTTGACCTTCGAGCCGGCCTCGAGGAAGCGAACGACGTTCTTCTTCTTGGTCTCGTAGTCGTGGTCGTCGATCTTGGGGCGGAGCTTCTGCTCCTTGATCACGGTCAGCTGCTGGTTCTTGCGCGATTCGCGCGCCTTCTGCGCGGCTTCGTACTTGAACTTGCCGTAGTCCATGATCTTGCAGACCGGCGGGCGGGCGTCGGGGGCCACCTCGACGAGGTCGAGGTCGGCTTCGATGGCCAGGCGGAGTGCATCTTCGACACGCACGATTCCGACCTGTTCACCACCCGGTCCGACGAGTCGGACCTCGGGAACACGGATGCGTTCGTTGATGCGGGTCTCAGCGCTGATGGGGCCTCCTAGGTAGAAATGCGGTGTGGTCTTGCTGACCGCACCGCAGCACGCGGGGCCCGGCGATTCCTCGACGAAAAAACCCCGCTGCAGTGCTGATACACCTGGCGGGGTCCGTACCGACCGGTCGACGCGACGCGGCACCGCCGCGACCAACGTTCCATACCCTCGAGGGCATGGACTCTCCGAGCGCCGTAACGCTCGAAGGACCGGACCACTGCGCCGCAAGAAACACGCGGCCAGAGGTGGGAGTCGGACTCCACTTGCTGCCCGCGCGGGTACGCGCAGGCGGTCGTGGCGATCAGTCTAACAAAAGATGCACGTCGGCGCCGAATCGGACCTCGGAGCACGCACCCGGAACACGAGCACCGCTGCGCTGGTGGGATCCTCGAGGACATGACCGACACCCCCGATGCCCCCCGCCACGATGATCAGCCCGCAGATATTCGCGACCTCGCCGACATTCCCGCAGTCGAGGTGATCAGCCGCGCTGCGGTGATGCTGATGAGCTCCGCCGCGGAGAAGCTGGGCCTCGCCGACGACGATCCCGACGCGAGCGACCGCCTGGACCTCGATGAGGCACGCCGCGTGATCACGGCCCTCGCCGGGCTGGTCACTGCCTCGGTGGAATACCTCGGCCCGCACGCCGGTCCGATCCGTGAGGGCCTACAGGCGCTTCAGAAAGCCTTCCGCGAAGCGTCCTCGGTGCCCGATTCACCCGGTCAGGGCCCCGGCGAAAAATACACCGGCCCCGTCTACTGACGTTCGGCGCGTGCTCGTCCCGCTTGCTCAGCCGGCGGCGGCCTTCTTCCGTGGCGCACGCTTGCGGGCGGGACGAGCGGGCTTCTTCTGCGGGGCCGGAGCGGACTCGGCGAGAGATTCCGCAAGGAATCGACCGGTGTAACTGCGCTCGACTGCCGCAACGTCCTCGGGGGTGCCCTCCGCAACTACGGTGCCGCCGCCCGATCCACCTTCCGGGCCCATGTCGATGATCCAGTCCGATGTCTTGATCACATCGAGATTGTGTTCGATGACGATGACCGTGTTGCCCTTGTCGACGAGACCGTTGATGACGCCGAGCAACTTCCGGATGTCGTCGAAGTGCAGACCGGTAGTCGGCTCATCGAGGATGTAGGCGGTTCGTCCGTTGGAACGTTTCTGCAGTTCGGCGGCGAGTTTGACGCGTTGAGCCTCACCACCGGACAACGTCGTCGCCGGCTGGCCCAGTCGGACGTATCCGAGACCCACCTCGACGAGGGTCGCAAGGTAGCGGTGGATCGAGGTGACCGGCTCGAAGAACCCGGCTGCCTCCTCGATCGACATGTCGAGCACCTCAGCGATCGTCTTGCCCTTGTAATGCACCTCGAGCGTTTCCCGGTTGTAGCGGGCGCCATGGCATACCTCGCACGGCACGTACACATCGGGGAGGAAGTTCATCTCGATCTTGAGGGTGCCGTCGCCCGAGCACGCTTCGCAACGGCCGCCCTTGACATTGAACGAGAAACGTCCCGGCTGATAACCGCGTACCTTCGCCTCGGTGGTCGCAGCGAAGAGGGTGCGGATCTTGTCGAACACTCCGGTGTAGGTCGCGGGGTTCGACCGCGGTGTCCGCCCGATCGGTGACTGGTCGACCTGCACGAGCTTGTCGAGCTGATCGAGGCCATTGATGCGGGTATGCCGACCGGGCACCTGCCGCGCACGGTTGAGCTTGTTGGCCATCACCGTCGCGAGAATCTCGTTGACGAGCGTCGATTTGCCGGAGCCCGACACGCCGGTCACGCAGGTGAGTACCCCCAGCGGGAATGCGACGTCGATCTCACGGAGGTTGTTCTCCCTGGCACCGATCACGGTGACCTGACGTTTCGGGTCCGCGGGTCGGCGCACGAGTGGAACGGGAATCGATTCGCGACCCGACAGGAACGCGCCGGTGATGGACGCGGAGTTGTCGAGAAGCCCTTTGTAGGTGCCGCTATGGACGACCTGCCCACCGTGCTCCCCGGCGCGCGGTCCGATATCGACCACCCAGTCCGACGCGCGGATGGTGTCCTCGTCGTGTTCCACGACGATCAGGGTGTTTCCGAGATCGCGCAGCCGGGTGAGAGTATCGATCAATCGACGGTTGTCGCGCTGATGTAGACCGATGGACGGCTCGTCGAGTACGTAGAGGACACCGACGAGACCTGAGCCGATCTGGGTAGCGAGCCGGATACGTTGAGCTTCGCCACCGGACAGGGTAGCGGCCGCTCGAGCGAGGGTGAGGTAATCGAGACCCACGTCGAGCAGGAACCCGAGACGTGCCTGCACCTCCTTGAGGACCTGGCCGGCGATCGCCGCCTCCCGGGGCCCGAGGGTGAGGCTGTTCAGGAAGTCGGCGCACTCGGCGATCGACAGCTCGCACACCTCGGCGATCGACTTGGCGCCGAGGTCGTCCGCGGTGATCGTGACCGCCAGGATCTCGGGTCGTAGCCGGGTGCCGCTACACGTCGGGCACGGAATGTCGCGCATGTACCCGTCGTAGCGTTCCTTCATCTGTTCCGACTCGGTCTGCTCCATGCGGCGATGCAGGAACGGCATCACGCCTTCGAATTCGGCGTAGTAGGAGCGGACGCGGCCGTAACGGTTCTTGTAGCGGACGTGCACCTGCTCGGTACTGCCCTCGAGTACCGCCTTACGAACCTTTGCGGGCAGCTTCTTCCACGGTGTGTCGATGTCGAAGCCCATGACGTCGGCCAGTCCGGTCAGCAGACGGGTGAAATATTCGGAACTCTGCCCCATCGACCAGGGCGCGATCGCGCCGTCGGCAAGGCTGCGGTCCGGGTCGGGTACCACCAGGTCGGTATCGACCTCTTTACGTACGCCGAGGCCGGCGCAGTCGGGGCACGCACCGTACGGAGAGTTGAAGGAGAACGAGCGCGGCTCGAGGTCGTCGATCGCGAGGGGGTGCGCGTTCGGGCAGGCCAGCGATTCGGAGAAGCGACGTTCACGATCGGGGGCGTCCTCGTCGCGGTCGACGAAGTCGAGGACGACGATGCCTTCCGCGAGGCGCAACGCGGTCTCGATGGAATCGGTGAGACGCTGCTTGGCGGAGGGCTTCACCGCAAGACGGTCGACGACAACCTCGATATCGTGCTTTTCCTGCTTCTTGAGCTTGGGCGGCTCGGAGAGCGGGTACACCACCCCGTCCACCCGGACCCGGGAGTAGCCCTGCAGGGTGAGGTGCTCGAACAGGTCGACGAACTCGCCTTTCCTGGTCCGGACCACGGGAGCGAGGATCTGGAAGCGCAGGCCGGCTTCCATTTCGAGAACCTGGTCGACGATCTGCTGCGGCGACTGGCGGGCGATCTTCTCGCCGCACACGGGGCAATGCGGGGTACCGGCACGCGCATACAGCAGTCGGAGGTAGTCGTAGACCTCGGTGATGGTGCCGACAGTGGAACGGGGGTTCCGGTTGGTCGATTTCTGGTCGATCGACACCGCAGGCGAAAGCCCCTCGATGAAGTCGACATCCGGCTTGTCCATCTGGCCGAGGAACTGCCGCGCATACGCGGACAGCGACTCGACATAGCGGCGCTGGCCCTCCGCGAAAATCGTGTCGAATGCAAGGCTCGACTTACCCGACCCGGAGAGGCCGGTGAACACGATGAGGCTGTCGCGCGGCAAATCCAGGTCGACACCGCGCAGGTTGTGTTCGCGCGCCCCTCGTACGATCAGGCGATCCGCCACGCCAGTTCCTTCCTTGTCGACAAGGCCGCATTCGGGCCCTTGCCCATCGTAGGCGCGTGCACCGACACGTTCCGGTCTGCGACCACTCGACCTCGGGCGATGCGGCGCAGAGGTAACGTGCGGCACATGACGCAGCAGCCCCTCATCATCGATGACCACTACACCGGCGAGGTCTCCCCAGGCGGCCCCGCGCAGCGACGCAGCATCCCCGGTGCCACCATCGTCAAGCTCTCGGTCGGCCAGATGGACAACAACACCTACCTCATCACCGACACCCGAACCGGCAAATCGCTGTTCATCGACGCAGCCAACGAACCGGACCTGCTCGTGCCCTATCTTGCCGAGCACGCGCCGAATCTCGAACTCATCCTCACCACGCATCAGCACTGGGACCATTGGCAAGGGCTGGAGCAGGTCGCCGCCGCCACGAAGGTACCGACCGCTGCGCACCCGCTCGACGCCGAACCGCTGCCGGTGACCCCGGATCGTCTCCTCGAAGAGGGCGACACCATCCGGATCGGCGAGCTCGACCTCGAGGTGCTGCACTTGTCCGGGCACACCCCCGGTTCGATCGCACTCGTGCTCGAGGAGGCCGGTACCGGACGTCATCACGTGTTCACCGGCGACTGCCTTTTCCCCGGGGGTCTTGGCCGGACTACAAAACCGGAGGACTTCGATTCGCTGTACCAGGACGTCACAGCCAAGATCTTCGACAGGTTCGACGACGAGACGGTGTTCTACCCCGGACACGGCAAGGACTCGACCCTCGGCGCGGAGCGTCCGCATCTCGCAGAGTGGCGCGAACGCGGTTGGTGATAAACCAACGCCCGGGTGAATGCCCCGGCGCCATGACGACACTCTCGGCGCAACGCGGCGCACCTGGTCTTCTGCGCGTTCCCGCTGGACGAGTCAACAACTGTTCGACCCCGCCATCGAGAGACCTTTAAATGACAAGTGATGAATACCAGCGGCGCCTCCGTCGGGAAGTATCGCAAAGCCTCAGCAGCACCTATGGCCGGAACTGGCAGCAGATGCTCCGAACGGCCGTCGACAGCGTTGATTCCCCTCTCGCCGAGCTCAGAAGAAACCTTCGGACTGTTCGGATACCGGCGATGAAGGCTTTCGAGGTTGCAGCGACGAACACCTCGGCACTTGAAGAACTTCGTCGTCAGATCGCTCAGGTCGGGAACTTCGATCAGTACTTGGTCCCATCTGAGGGCCGTTCAGGCGGTTCTGCCCTCCGGGATCGACTAACACAAGTGTCAGTTCCGGAAGCCTGCGCTAACTCTGCTTTCGCCCAACTCGATATACGTCCAGATCCGGCAGTAACCGAAGCCATCCGCAGCATCGCGGAGACCGTCATTCATGCAACGCCCACGAGCGCGCTCGACCAACACCTGGCACGGTTGCGAGAGAGCCTTGCTGCGAACCAGATCCAGCTCGCGGAGTTCAACGGCTTCGAGCTCAAGGATCTCGACCTCCAACTTCCCACCGACGACGTCTGGGATGATATCGCTGCCAGGCTCAGCCCTATAGACCTCGATGACCCTGAGGTCGAGGAAGCAGTCGATCAACTGATCGACGAGGTCGAGACACTCTACGGAGCAAGTCCTGAGCTGGACGAGACACGCCAACGGCTGCAGACCCGGTATGGGGCACGGGCGTGCCGCCTGATGCTCGCGGCCTGGTTCGGCGGCATATGGACATATTCTTACTATCTTGCTGCACTTGCTCTCCCAGACTCAGTTCTCTTGGCTGTCGGCGGAACCGGCATCGGCGCGCTAACACTCTGGCAGGCTGGCTACAAACTGGGTATGTGGCTCTTCCCGGATATCCCCCACACAGACAGCGAGCAGGAAAACAACTAGCTTCCCCGACTCACCAGGCTTCGAACTGGCTGTTCAACGGGCGTCCGATCTTCGCTTATGTTGCACTATCGACATGGGCGAGAACAACGTTGGTAAGGGGCTAAATGAAGCGGAGATCTCGGCGAAGTGGGCAGAGATCGCTCCGCTAATCGAGCGCGCGATGGAGCGCGTGGGTTCAAGAGACGAATTTCCGGTGAGCAAAGGCTCGTCGCTTTGCGGTGATGATAGAGCGAGCGATCCGTACCGCGTTTCGCATGCGGTGAGGCACTGTGTTACCGCCGGTGTGGACCATCTCCATGCGGCGAAGGTCCTCGTGAATGACGATCGGATCCTTCATATTGCCGCACCATTCTCTCTCGCCCGCGGTGCATTGGAAACCCTGTCCGCTGCGTATTGGATAGTGCACCCGACTTCTCGGGACTCTCGTATCGAGCGGACCCTGCGATGGCACGCCCAAAACTTTAAGGACAAGGACAGGGCCCTCGCCCCACTGTCGCAACCTGACTACACCCCGCTGGAGGGAAAGCTGTCGAAACTCGACGCTGTCGCGGATCGCCGTCCGGGAATCGTCACAACGGTCCGCAGCGGCTTCACCAGTACGGAGGTTGTCAAGTATGCAGACCAAAACGGCGTGAAAGCAAAGAGCGCGCTTCTTTGCTGGCGCCTGTGCTCGGGGTACGCACATGGTCGCCCCTGGGCTTACCTCGGGGCATCAGAAAGAGACATCTACGCAACGACCGAATCTTCAGTTGTCAACATCAAGATGACTGCGAGCTCGGGGACGGCCTTGCTTGTAGTCCTTGTCGGCCTGCACTTACTCGAAGACGTACTACGTACGTATAGCCAACGTGCGTCGGCCATGCTGGACCAAATCGTTGGTTTCAGCTGAGGCCGGACATGTCCGAGGCTTCCCCTACTTTGCACGTCATTGAGAGGGATCCGCTCGACTGGACCTAGAATCTGGCCTCCTCATACGGCGTGCCTCCACGTACTTGGGGGCCTTCTCTGTACCAGAGACGGCACAACGTAGGAACCTCTCGGGAAATCGCCCTTTTGCCCAGAACGCGCGTCTCAATGCCCGGACCACAATGGCACAAGTTGTAGTCACTTGGTTCCTCGACCCGCTGACCGTAATGTTCCGCATACCCGAGAGCACCTAACAGCCCCGGACACACCGATCGTGACGAGGAGCAGCGTGGCCGACCGGAAGACGAAGTGTCGTAGGGTGTCGTTCTATCAGATCGTGAAGCAAGAGGACGGCGATTCTTTCCCTGGGCTCAACTGGCAGCAGGTACTAGCACGGATCACTCCGAGCACCGCAACCCATACGCTGAACAACCGGGATATTCGAGGCGAAGTTTTTCAGCTGGGACAGCACCGCTATCTAGAGTTAGATGTGGAACGCGACCTCGCTCCTCGGCAACGCGACCGGTCCAGCAACAAACGTGCTCCCCTCCTCACAAATGGGGACTCGTGGGAAGTCATTGAGGAATCCTTCGTTGCGTTCTTTGAACATAACGTGGTTGGAATGGTCAGTTCGAACCAGTCCGCGCCAAGCCATGCCGCTCTGGCCGGATGGCTGAATCGAACAGTTCAGCCGCAGGAGCGGTATTACGCCAAGCCAATCGTGTCTCGGGAGATGTATCACCGACTGTCGGAGATGCGGGGTGTCTCGCTCGCAACTTTTGCCCTCAAGCCAAGCAACGCGTCGGGCCAAGCATCAGGACTACTCGGTTCAATGCTCGGAGCCGTTGAAGGTATAGGGCCAGGTGTCCGCGTCGAGCTTCGCGTCGTTGCAGGCAAGAGCAGGGACAAGCCAGAGAGCCGTCGCCTACTAGAGGAAACCCTGGAGATCAACGGGCTCCTTCGGGAAGGAAACCCATTCGGTATTGAGAAGGCTGTCGTCAACGGCATCCCCGCAAACGGCGGATCTGTTGAGCCAATCAACCTCATCGAACAGCGCCTCACCATGGATCGTGAAGTCCTGATCGCAAAGGAGGAGGGCAAGGGGCTTGATGAGACCTCCGCCATCGACGCGATCCGCGAAGCAGAGGATCACCTGCGCGATCAGCTTCACGCTGCTATCGGAGTACCGGTTTCCTGACAGACCACTCCGCAATACTGTCAGTGGAGGTGCTTGGTGCGTTCGTTCGTTCGTTTACTTGAACTGCCAGTTCTCGACTGGCTGGCGTCTGCCACACTAACGGCCGCCACCGCGTGGGCGCTTGTACGTGCGGGTGCCGTCCCTGACGGTAGCAACGTGGCAGGCGCGATGTTCGCCGGTGCCACCGTATTCGGGACTATGGCTGGATTTCTTAGCGCCGCACTGCTGTTCACCGCAGGCATCGACAACCCGACTATGAAGACGGTGCGCAGGAAACACGGTTCGGAGTTGAACGACACTCTGCTGGGAGCTACTTTCGTCCTGCTGCTAGCCGCATTGGGCAGCGCCGTTTGCGGTGTGTACGCCGACGGCTGGGGCTCCCGTGTATTTGTCCTGTTCCTCACTATCCTGGCGATCGCGAAGCTCACAAGGGCGGGAATAGTCACACGAGGAGTGTTGGCCACTGTCGTTCAAGCAGCACACACACTCGAACCGAGTCAAAAGCAGACGCCTGTGCCGTAGCGACCTGCACCTTCTCCCTCCACCTGCGCCGAGTGGCCGCGTCCGGGATCTTCGGCTCGCCAACCAGCTGAGGTGCTCTTAGCCGCGATCAGCGATGACCCGAGCCGCAACTCGAACGCTTGACGCGTGCATCGGCGGACTAGCGAATCCTTACAAGGCCCCAGTCACTCTCCTCCTCGTTCAGGAGGTAGGGCCCGGACACTATCGCCACCGAGCATGAACAATGCCTTGTCCACGTCGCGGGACACCACTTGAAACCAGCGGTGCTGTTCACTGACTCGGTTAGTTCGCACATGGTCACCATGAACCTGCTGCAGAAGCCGTTGGGGCTTGAATATCCGAGGATACGGAGCTCGTCGACTGCGCGGCGGTCGTACACCGCCATTCTGTCGGACGCCCCGGCAGTGAGCAGCGTTGACGCAATCGCAGCGCCCTGTCTGCATCCCAGGAGCGTGAGCAGCGCGCTACGCGCAGCGCCAGCAGCCTCGGGAATCGACCTGGAAGCGTCCCGCGCAAGATCGAATGCACCACCGGTGACTGCCCGCCCGTCGCGGTCTGACCACTCGTTAAGCTCACGGCTCCAAATGGTGCTTAGGTTCAGCCTCTTCCAGAGCATCAACGAGCCGATGTCTGCCTTACCGATCGAACCCATCCGCTCTGCTCGGCCCTGAACCTCGGACAGAATCTCATCGTAAGGCGAGCCGCTTTCCGGGCTCGGGTAACGCCTGTGCGCTTCAGTCAGAACATCGATGAGAGGCTTCTCAGGACGGGGGCATCATGCCGGAAGCATACGCACGGCACCTACCAGAGACGCTGGCCCGCTCCATCTCAAGTCGGACCCGGCACAAGTCTTCAATTCCCGCACTGTTCGGTCTCTGACATCGCACAGTTCCAGCTCAGACGGCCTCCCCCGCAGGGCCGTGGACTGAAACCCCAGGCCTCAACGACGCGAGCGGAAGAGCGGCGGCCAGGATCGCGCCAACAGGAGGAGAGACCGTACGCCCGGCGCCGTCAGTTGACTGTGTGGCACGATCCTGCGGTGGGCACCTCCGTGGATCTTAAGATTGTCCGTTCAGTCGACGTTTGCAGCTATACCTGGGTATGGGTGGGGTTGCATCAAGACATAGCCGTTGCTTTCCTCTCTGCTAACCGCACCTCAGCCGAGGAGGACTGGGACGAGCACGCGACTATCAGCTACTTGTATTCCAAGCTCAAAGGGTACAAGATCGGAAGAGAGCTTCTTCGTCGAGCGCAATCGGACTTGCTGCGAGACAACCTTGTCTTGTTCAGGAGTGGCGTCGCGACACCCCACGGCCGGGATGCAGTGGCAGATTTTGACCTTGATATCTCACCTCGCGTGAAACGTCAGCGGCTGAACGCGGAGCACCGCCTGCAACGGTGGAACCGAATGCAACCATCTGCACGTGGTGAGCGACCCAGGGCAATTCAGGAAGACTTAGACGCCGCGAAGGCAGAGACTGACGGTGCGCGCATTCTCGACCAGCTCGCCGTAGCGCTTGGCTACGTGACGAAGTAGCAGTCCATGTTGCTTGATAAGCGCGCAGCAACCCTTACGAGATCACTCTCCCCAGCAACGAGTCGCCCGTGCCCTGCGTGTCAGGGTGAGTTGAGTCCACTGCTTCACAGCAACCCCGCCTGCAGGGCGAGATACGGATCAACCCGACTATGACGATTTCCAGACTGGCCACGGCCGGGGAGAATACCCGCATGGACCCCTCACATCCGCGTTCCGACGGCCCGCGCCGGCGTACGTTCACCCCGGCAGACAAACTCGCGCACCTGGCCGCGTACGAGCAGGCCTGCGAGACGAACGAGGGTGGGGCGTATCTGCGGCGTGAGGGTTTGTATTCGTCGCTCATCAGTGAGTGGCGCAAGCAACGCGATGCGGGCGTGCTCGAGGGCAAGCAGCCCGGCACAAAGGTCGGCAAGCTCACCGCCGAGCAGGCCGAGATCGCGCGCCTCAAACGAGAGTTGGATCGGGCCAACAAGCGGCTCGAGACGACCGAGACAGCCCTGTCGATCATGGGAAAAGCGCATGCGCTCTTGGAATCTCTCTCCGAGAGCGCGGACACCGACGAGCCGCGCAAGAAACGTTGATGGCGGCCCATCACGAACTCACTGCCGCCGGTGTGACCACCAGGGAAGCAACAACATGGACTTCGGTAACGCGGTCGACTGCTGCACGGGACAAGAAACACCGGATGGAACCGGCGCCGACCACCGCTGCGATGAAGAAGGCGCCGGCGAACAAGCTCACCAGGGAAGAACGCCACGCCGTGCTGTCCATGCTCAACTGCGACCGATTCGTCGACCAGGCTCCGCTCGAGGTCTACGCGACGCTCCTCGACGAGGGCACCTACCTGTGTTCGATATCGACGATGTACCGGATCCTGCGCGAGAACACGCAGGTCAAAGACAGACGCCGCCAGGCCCGACATCCCGCCCGGGCATGCCCGGAACTGGTGGCCACCGCACCGCGGCAGGTCTACACCTGGGACATTACGAAACTGCCCGGCCCGGCCCGCGGGGTCTATTACGACGCCTACGTGATGATCGACATCTACTCCCGCTACATCGTAGGAGTGCATGTGCAGACCCGCGAGTCCGGCATCCTCGCAGCGGAGTTCATGACAGAAATCTTTGCAGTGCATGGGGTTCCAGATGTGGTGCACGCGGATCGGGGTACGTCGATGACCAGCAAGCAGGTTTCGACCCTGCTCGCCGACCTCGAGGTGGTCCGTTCGCATTCGCGACCGAAGGTTTCCAACGACAACCCGTATTCCGAGTCGCTGTTCAAGACCCTCAAGTACGGACCCGAGTTCCCCGAACGCTTCGGGTCCCTCTACCACGCGCGCGAGTTCATGGCTTCGTTCGTTCACTGGTACAACCACGAACACCGCCACACCGGCATCGGCCTGCACACCCCGGCCGACGTCCACTTCGGGTTGGCCTCGCAGAAGGCTGCCGAACGCTCCACCGTGCTCGACCAGGCCCGACGGAGTCACCCTGAGCGATTCTGCACCTCGAAACGAGGACCGAAGATCCTCGACCTGCCTTCCGAAGCCTGGATCAACAATCCCGCCACCAGCGACGGCCTCGAAACCATGACGGATCAAGCCGCCGCGTAACACCTGCTGGACTCAATCACCTTGACAAGTTCCGCATCGCCGCAAACCGGACCCTTACACAGTGCGAGAAATCAAGGTGCGTCTCAAGCGCGGTGGGAAGCGAGCCCCGTGAGTCAAGGCAGTCGCGACCAAGCTTGTGGCTACCTGACGCTCACCGACCTCTCAGGCTTGTTCGCTGCCCTTTCCTCGCGGTAGAACGGGAGCCGGTACTACTGGGTCATCGGCGTGAGCAAGCGTCCAGCCGATGCCTTCGACAGTCGCTACCGCAGCAGAAGATCCAGGTTGGGCACGGACCACACGTGCTGAAACCAGTTCGCCCTTACGCGGTACGGGCAGGCCAAGCGCACGCGCCACTAACGGATCGTTGTCCTGATGACCAAGTACGAGAATCCCTTCCGCTCGAAGCTTGTCTCGGGCTCCCCGCGCGCGTTTCATAGAATCGTCTTGTTGAGCCACCGTAGCTACCTCCGCCCTACGGATGATCTGTCCCTGTACGCTGCGGAACAGTTCGTTTGTACGAGCCTGCCCGTGATGGCTTCCCCAAGGGGCGCGGGCGCTGAAAATTCGGTCCCGCGTTCCAGCATCCAGGTTCAGAAAGAGGTTGGGTGCCAACCTTCCATGTGCTGGCCAGAGCCACCGGATACGGTTGCGTCCAGCAGCCGACAAGGTTCCCTTTTGGTCGCGATTGCGACCCACGTTGAGATGCTCGGTCTCGACACGAACAATCCCAGCTCGCCAAGCCGCCTTTGAATCGTCGGCGGTTATCAGCAAGGCTACGTGCCCGATAACCTCCGGAGGCAACGTCCACCCGCCCGACCTCATCGAATACTTGCAGTCGACCTCGATACCCGCGATGCGGTAGTCGGTAGCATCGCCGTCTTCGAACCCGAACTCGCGGTGAAGATTGATCTCCACCAGCGTGCCCATGTGGGTTTTCTCAGTCTTGTGCAGCTGGTCGAAACTCCATCGCCCGGTGTGTTGACCGTCGTACAGCTGATCGAGCGTGTCACGCAGTACCGATGCAACCCGGTCCCCGGTGGGATCCAGGCGAAGAAGTTCGGCTTCTACAGCGTCTAGACCTGGGTCTTCACCATGTGGCGGCGCCACGTCCGTCAAGGCGTCCATACCTACCTCGCTTTGAAAATCGACGAGGAAAAGAGACACCAAATCCAGAAGACTTTCCCGCCGACTCACCGGTGAGAGCAGAAATGGCGCCAAGGTCACAGGGCGGAGAAATCGTGCGTGCGGCCTGGCACATACGAGGCCATCCCCAAAGACCTGAAGGCAACGCAACGCGGTTACGGTCTTTGTATGACAGAGGACGGTGGAGACATCCAGTGGCTCGAAGGCAAGGGCGGCGACCGGCTGGGCGTCCAGACCGTTGTACGTAATGGCGAGCAGTTCGTCCGGGTGATCTTTCCCGACGGTAGGGACAGACTGATCTCTCAAAAGGACGCGGCTGCCGTCGTCGCCATGCTGATGACGGGCGTGTCGTTCACGGACATCACCGGGGCCGATGGGTTCACTGCCTCCCCCGAGGACTTCTGAATCCCAGTGCTTCACGGGCACGTGCGAGACTGTCTGTGCAGGTCAGCGAAGAAAGGGGCTATGTGAGCGACCTCGACGATTACCGCCAGGCTATGGAGTTCGGCCAGCACGAGTACGCCGACGTGCTGGCCCTCCTTGAAGAACGGGGCTACCGCGCCGAGTTCGCCCAGACCGGTGGGATGTGCGCCGCCATCAAACTCGACCTCAACCCAGACAGGTTCGCCCTGATCGTGGACTGTGACGGCCCCCTGTCCTGGGAGCGCAGCGACCATCAGGGCTGGACTGTGGCAATCTACGACGTCGCGGATACCTCCGAGGAGATCGCACTCGAATCGACGGACGACGGATCATTGGAGGCTCTGGCACCACTTCTGCCCCCGACTACTGACTGATTCGTCTGAAGTCGGCGTCAGTTTGCTCCGTCAGGCGCATCTGCGGACGGAGAGTAGTTCCATGCGGTGAGACGCTGCACTTCTGCAACGAGGTCTTCGTATGGGCGCACTCGCCGTTGAGCAACCATACGCAGAAGGACCTTCCGCGGCGACCAACCCTTCGGGCCGCGCTTTCGATCAATTGCATCCGTAGCCTCCAACAGCTCCGGCAAAGCTAGGTGGTACACGCAGTCGACTGCTCCCGACCCGTACGCCAGGTACTTCAACATGGCCGGTCGAGGCTCCATCGTTACCACCGCGTAGTGAGGCATGTGGCCTCGACGAAGACTGACGAGCTTCGAGCCCTGCGAAACGCAGTCCTGCGCTCTGTCGGTCCGCAGCGACCATTTCGACGAAAGCGCGACCAGGAGTCTGTCCGCAGGTTCCGGTGGGGCCAGTGCTACATCAATCTTGAGGAACGATTCCTCAGGCATCATCTCTTGAAGCTGCGTTACGAGCTCATGGTCTCTCTCCGAGGCAGTCTTGGCTTTCAGCAATCGAGTGCGTACCGGCTTCAACTCCGGCGACTCCGGAAGTTCAGCGAGGATCTTGTCCAGTTCGCCAGCGGGTCCCTTGTAGTTCTTGGTGAAGGTCTTGAAGACATTCAAGTGTTTGTACTGCTCGAACTCGATAGCCGACCGCGATTGTGCTACGACCAGGTCCGGGCGCACCTTGCTCAGATGGTCTGCGACCTTCTGTTCCATTGCTGACCCTATGTCCTCAACCCCAGGGGTTCCCTTCGGTACGCCTAGTGCCTCAAACAGTGCATGCCCCAGTTCGATCGACCCCTTGTCATTGTTGTCCGAAGTCGAAGGGTTTCCATTGGTGGGTCGATACCCGCACAGTTCGGCGGCGAAGGGCGCAGTCACATCCGTCGACTGTGCCAGTGATCCCTGTCGCACCGCGACAGCGACACGCCGAACATGTCAGAGGGTCAGGGCAACATGCGTCGTACGATCGGATCGATCTCGGAAGGTGGCCAATGTCGGTTATTCGTACGCTGGACCTGTTCGCAGGAGCTGGCGGCCTGTCCCTCGGCTTTGAGCAGGCTGACTTGGGCTTCGAGCCCGTCCATGCTGTTGAGATTGACTCAGCTGCCGCACGCACGTACAAGCGGCACTTCGGATGCCCCGTCTACGACGGACCTATCGAAGATCTCGAACGCTTTGAGACCGCCGACGTGATACTTGGCGGTCCCCCTTGCCAGGGCTTCTCGCCTCTTGGACGAGACCGCGATGACACATCCAGAGCCCAGTTGAACGAACTGTGGCAGCACTACCTGCGTGCGGTGCACCAGGTGAAGCCTCGGGCGTTTGTCATTGAGAACGTCCCTGAGTTTCAAAAGAGCGCACAGTTCGCTCGGCTTCTGGAACTGATGGAAACCGACCCGGATCTGAGTAGGTACGGGTACGCATACGGCGTATTGAACGCCGCCGACTACGGCGTTCCTCAGCGTCGTCGACGGGGAATCTTCGTCGCTGTCCGCGATCGAGCCGAGGTGCCTTGGCCACCTCCACCGACGCATGGACCCGAAGCAGTGAGCAAGACGCCTTATGTCACTGTGCGCGATGCAGTCGCTGATCTCCCCCTAACCACTGCCCGGACAGAGATCGAGTTCGTCGAAGGCCGCCAGGATCTTCACATCGGGCGAAACGCGCGCCCGACCAGCCTCGCTCGCTACCAAGCCATCCCTGAGGGCGGTAACCGCTTTGACCTCGCGCGTAACCGCCCGGATCTGCTTCCTAACTGCTGGGCCAACAAGCCAACTGGGACGACTGATGTCATGGGGCGGTTGTGGTGGGACCGTCCATCCGTCACTATCCGCACCGAGTTTTTTAAGCCGGAGAAGGGGCGATACCTTCACCCGGTAGCCGACCGGCCAATCACTCATCGCGAGGCTGCCCGCCTGCAGTCATTCCCGGACACGTTCGAGTTTGAAGGCAAGAAGATTGAGGTTGCCCGACAGATTGGTAATGCCGTTCCTCCCCGACTCGCTCAAGCCCTGGCCAGACACCTGAAATCGTTGCTCTAGTTTGCCGAGGTGGACGGTTGTGCCAGGCAGGCATTGACCACCAATCTGCGCTCCTCGTCGAGCAGCGTTCCTCCGCGGCTCTGCAGGGCACGTTGTCGAGTTCGACTCCCTCGGCGTTGCGACCTTGTTCGGTGCATGCTCGGCGAGGGACGGACCGCGCGATATACGTCGCTCGGAAGGTCGCTCTCTCCCTAGGCGCGTGCAAGCGTAGCTACGGTCGGACCGCATCACTCACGAGTAAGGGTGTGAGCTAGTCCTCGGGCGGTCCGAACTGCGGCGGCATCCTGGCCAGCAAGGACGGCCTGCACGGAGGAAGTCGACCATTGCGTCTTGCCTCGGGCAGTGGGGATTCCGTCTGCGGTCAAACCTTCAGCGATTGCTCGAAGACTCCTGCGCTCTTCCCGTTCGGTGACGATTCGGGATACCACCTCGCGGTGTAGTACCGACGGGCGGCCCAGTCGTATCCCTTGGGCCTTCTTGGCGGCGAGCGCGTCTCGGGTGCGCTGAGCGATCATGTCGCGCTCCAGCTCGGTGACGCCGATCATCACTCGCGTCTGAAAGCGTGCCGCGGGCGTCGTCATGTCCACGGTTCCGTCGCACGAGTAGACATTCCAGCCTTGTTCCTCAGCATCTGCGATGAGGTTCACGGCGTACCGGAAGTTACGGGCAAGGCGGTCGAGTTTCGCGACAACGAGTGTTCCTGCCACATCCGACTGCACTGCTTCAAGAGCGGCCGCCAGCCCTGGACGTTGCGCGGCCGACTTCGTTCCGCTGATGCCTTCATCCGAATACCAAGCGGTAACGGTCCACCCGTGGCGATCCACCTCGGCAGTGATGGCGGCGCGCTGGGCGTCGAGGCCTGCGCCGGACTCAGTTTGTTCGTCAGTGCTCACCCGGATATAGGCAACCACTCGGTCAGCAGGGGCTGCGCTCTTGCGGCGACGAGGACTTGTCACAAGTTCCACTTTACGGTAAATGGTCGAATTCCCCACGCTCGGCAGCCGCCATCAGCTCAGCGTAGCCCGGACGGAACTTGCCCTTGAGCGCCGAAATATCGTTGTCCGAGTAGCAGGCCACAACCTTCCAGCCGCGGGAGGCAGCAAGCGCCTCGCAATCCTCTTGCTGCCGGGACACGCCATTCTGCAGGCCCTTCGGATCCTCAGAGATTCGGGTGTAGATCGCAGCCCTCATGGGCGTCGCCTCGGTCATCTTAACGCCCATGAACTGCCCTTTCGTCACAGCTATGTTACCCCCTAAGGCGACTCGCTGTTCCCCGGTGGGATCGGAAAGACCGCCGACACAGAGAAGTTCACTTCACTGCTCGACGATGTCGAGGCGAAGCTCTTCGGACGGTTCGGTGACGACACGGTGATCTACCCCGGCCACGGCAAGGACACCACGCTCGGAGCCGAGCGTCCGCATCTGCAACAGTGGCGTGAGCGCGGCTGGTGACGTCGCAGGGGTAGCCTCCGAGACGATCACCGCCGGACATCCTGAGTCGACCCGTCTGCCCGATCCCGGATCCTGCAGGAGCACAACCGCATACGCACATATCGGTGCCAGCACTCCACCTCCGCGCGTTCACGGAAGCGCAACGCGTGTCTCCCGCCTGTCCATCCGTGTCGCTTCATCGATTCGAGGATGACCGGCGGGAGACGCGGACCGGGATCATGAGCGAGGCCGTCGGGGGGCGGCGAGTAGTCACCCACCGACATTTGTTCGATATATTCTGCGATTCCGTCCTATCCGAAATTCGGTGAGAGCACATCCGGCAGCAAGATCTCGCATACTTCCGACCCGATCCGGGTACACATGGCAGGGTCTGAAACAAGCGACCGCGGAGAAAGAGGCTGCACATGATCGTCCGAAGGATTGCTCGCCCGATGCTCGCATCCATCTTCATCGCAGGAGGAGTCGATGCCCTGCGCAATCCCACCCCGAAGGCCACCGCGGCCCAGACAGGGCTGGACCAGATGCTCGGCGTCGCACCCGATTCGGTGACCGACCGGCTACCCAGCAATCCGGAGACCTTGGTGCAGATCAACGCCGCGGTCCAGATCGGAGCCGGCGCGCTTCTCGCCATCGGCAAGTGGCCCCGGATCTCTGCCCTGGCCTTGGCAGGCTCCGTTGTCCCGACCACCATCGCCGGCCACGATTTCTGGAATTACGACGACCCAGCCGCACGCGCCCAGCACCGCACACAGTTCCTCAAGAACGTTGGTCTACTCGGTGGACTGCTCCTCGCATCCGTCGATACCGAAGGCAAGCCGTCACTCGGCTGGCGAGGCAGGCGCGCCGCGCGTCATGCCCAGGAAGCCGTTGTGGCAGCCTTGCCCGGATCGACGTCGGACCATGCGACCGGCGACGCCCTGCACACTGTTTCCGAGCGAGTGAAATCGCTCACCGATGACGCGAGCCAGCAGGGAAGCGCTCTCCTCGAGAAGGCCAAGGAACGTGCACCCGAACTCGCCGAGGTAGCGCGCGAGCGCGGAACGGAGATCCTGGGGGTTGCCCGTGAGCGAGGTCCTGAGCTCGCCTCGGTCGCGCGTGAACGCGGCGCCGAGCTTATCGACGCAGCCAGGGAGCACACCCCTGAGCTCACGGACGCCGCAAAGGATCGCAGCAGCGAACTGCTCGAACGTGCACGAAACCGCGCCCCCGGGTACGCCGAGGTCGCGCGTCGGCGCGGCTCGAAATTGTGGGAGACAACCCGCGATCGAGGGACCGAACTGGCGCATCTGGCCGAGGAACGAACCTCGGAACTGAACGCGAAAGCGCTCGAGAACGCGCACCGGGCACAAGCACGCGCGGAGAAGGCGCGGACGAAGGCAGAGAAAGCGCGAGCGAAGGCCGAGAAGACGCTTCAGAAGAAACTCGGATAGCGACCGGAGCCTCGGCTGACACACCGAGATTTCTGCACACCGGCGCCCGCCGAACTAGACTCCTTGGACACTTTCCTCGACGTGCCTGCGCGTTCGAATCGTTCCAACCCGAGGAGTTCATGTGCCGGATGATGGCGCGCCCCATCCCGACCTCGAGCACGAGCAGCGCTACCTGTCGATGTTGTACACACACCTCGACGCGCTGCGGGAGTACACCGGCACGCGCTTGAAGCGAGTGCTACTGGAGACGGGCGGCACCCCCCAGGCGCGTAGCGAGCGTGAATCGTTCACCCAGATGTACACCGAGGATCTCGCCAAGTACGACGCGGCCGAACACGGACTGTGTTTCGGCCGCGTCGACGTCCGTGAATCAGCACACAACGGCGATCCGGACGGTGACAGCAAGAGCATAGAAGCGCGGTACGTCGGACGCATCGGCATCCTCGACGAGGACAACGACTACGAATCGTTGTTGCTCGACTGGCGCGCTCCTCTCGCCAGACCCTTCTATCTGGCCACACCCGCAGCACCGGAGGGGGTGGTACTGCGCCGACACATCCGCAGCCGCAACCGCACCGTGAGTGCCCTCAACGACGAGTACCTCGACCTCGACACTGCACGCGAGCACGCGAGCGTCAGCTCCGCAGGTGGCATGGCCGGTGAGTCTGCGCTCCTCGACGCGCTCAACGCAGCCCGCACGGGGCAGATGCACGACATCGTCGCGACCATTCAATCGGAACAGGACGCGATCATCCGCTCCGAGCACAAGAGCGTGCTCGTGGTTCAAGGCGGGCCCGGCACCGGCAAGACCGCGGTCGCTCTGCATCGCGCCGCCTATCTTCTGTACACCTACCGCAAACAACTCGCCAAGAGTGGTGTGCTCATCGTCGGGCCCAACTCGACGTTCCTCGACTACATCGGTCAGGTGCTTCCGTCCCTCGGCGAAACCGGCGTGCTGCTGTCCACTGTCGGCGACCTCTATCCCGGGGTCACGGCCACCCTCGACGACGGCTTCGAGGCCGGTGCGATCAAAGGCTCCCTCGACATGGTGGACATCCTGAAGACGGCGGTCCGCGACCGGCAGGAAGTGCCACCGAAGCCCGTGCCCCTCACCTTCGACACCTATCGACTCACGCTCGACCGCAAGATCGTCACGCGCGCCCGAGGCCGCGCGCGGTCGTCCCGTCGCCCCCACAATCTGGCACGGCCCATCTTCGTCTCCGCTGTCATCGAAGCGCTCGCCGATCAGATGGCGGAGCTCATCGGAGCGGATCTCGTCAATGGCGGTAATCTCCTGAGCCGCGACGACATCGACGACATCCGCTCGGAGATGCGGTCCGATCCCCACATCGTGACCGCAATCGATGCACTGTGGCCGACACTGTCACCGCAACGCGTGCTGTCAGACCTGCTGGCGTCGAAGAAGCGTCTGACCACAGCCGCCCCCGGTCTCACCGAAGCGCAGATCGACGCCCTCCATCGCCCAGGTCCGCACGCCGGTTTCAGTGCCGCGGACGCGCCATTGCTCGACGAGCTCGCCGAACTGCTGGGCATCGACGATGCGGCAGAACGCGAAGGGGCCGCCAAACGGTGGCGAAGGCAGATCGCCGACGCCCAAGGTGCATTGGACATCCTCACCGGTTCGGCGCCACAGGATCTGGAGGACGAACTCGATCCCGAACTGTTGATGGCATACGACCTGATCGATGCGTCGCAACTCGCCGAGCGTCAGGATATGAAGCAGCACCGGACCACGGCCGAGCGAGCGGCGGGTGACCGCACCTGGACCTACGGGCACATGATCGTCGATGAGGCGCAGGAACTGTCGGCCATGGCGTGGCGCATGCTGATGCGCCGGATCCCGAACCGGTGGATGACCCTGGTGGGAGACACCGCTCAAACAGGTGACCCTGCCGGAACCTCGTCGTGGCACCGCATCCTGGAGCCCTACGTGAAGAACCGGTGGCGCAAGGCAGAGCTGACGGTCAACTATCGGACACCCGCCGAGATCATGCGAATCGCGCACGACGTGCTCGCCGAGATCGATCCCGACCAGGTTCCGCCTCGCTCGGTGCGCGATTCCGGATTCGAGCCCTGGGCACGCCAAGTCGATCGGAATCACCTCGTCGACGTGGTCCGCGAGGCCCTCGATGCCGAGGTCGGCCCCGGCCTCACGGCGGTGATCGTTCCGCCGCGCCTGGTGCACGAATGGGCGCACCTGGCCTCGGAGTCGGTGCGGGTGGCAACCGTCAAGGATGTGAAGGGACTCGAATTCGATTCAGTGGTGCTCGTCGAGCCGGCCGAGATCCAGGAGGAATCTCCGCGCGGACTCAACGACCTGTATGTGGCGTTGACGCGCGCGACCCAGCGCCTCGGGGTGGTCCACACTGCACCACTCCCACAGGTACTCGGCGGGCTCGCGACCTCGGTCGGGGCGAGTGACGCGGCGGAGAATCCGGCGCCGTGCTGATCCGTGGGCGATCGTCGCCCCGGGAGGTCGGCCGTCGAGTAGCTCGGCCGATGGTGCTGGCGGTGCTGGGGGGGTTCGTCGCCGCGGCGGCCTCGTGTGCCGACTCCCCCGATCACGTGGAACACGCACACGCCGCCGCCACGACCTCGACGACGACTGCCCGTCCGGAGCAGAAGGCGCCGTTACTCGATGCGCATGCCCTTCGGTTCAAGAATGCGTTGGCCGACTCCGGGTTGGCAGCCGGCGTACCCGACGAGACACTGCTCGCCGTGGGCCGAGGGGTGTGCAGTCGACTGGCATCCGGCGCTCCGGAGGACGAGGTGATCGGGATGGTCCGACCGATCGCGGCGTATGCCGCGACGGTCTCGGAGACGACGATGCCGGGCGACGACGCCGCCCGGCATTACATCATGATCACGCGCGAGAAGTTCTGCTGACGTCAGCGCACTGTGTGCACGATCAACACGTCGGAGGTGGACTTGCGGGCAACGTCCGACGGCACCGACCCGAGAAGGCGACCGGTCAGAGTGTTGAGTCCGCGATTGCCGATGACGACGAGGTCTGCTTCGACCTCTTCGATGAGGGTCAGCAGGGAGTCGACGGGCGCGCCCACGATCGGCCGCTCGACGACGTCCTTCGCACCCGCTACCGTCGCCTTCTCCCGAGCGGTGCGGAGGATGTCGTAGGTCGGTGCGGACCCGGTGACCTGGTACGCCTCGTCGCGGAGGACGTCGGCCGCCTGGGCGGTATCACGGGCGTCAACAGGGTAGTACGCGCATGCGATCACCAGTTTGGCCCCGGCGTCCGCAGCGAGAGCAGCTGCCTTCTCCACGGCGCGGTACGACGACTCCGAGCCGTCGGTGCCGACGACAATGGTCCGGTAAGCGGTCATTCAGTCCTCCATCGATGATGTGTCGGCGCGGTGGCCGATCGGTGGCGACGGATCGAACAGGCGATCCCCCACACCTGATGCTGGCAAAGACACTAGCGGTCGCGGGGATACAGGTGGGGTGTTTGGGGTGGACACCTCATCCGCCCCCATTGTGTGTGTTACCTCGCGTCACCGAAACGTGGTCCGAACATGCCTCCGGGGAGCGGCCCGCCATCGGCGATCGTGTCGCGCCACGGTACGGCAAGGTCGAGCAGCCGCTCGACCACCTCCTCACCGGCTGCCGCCCACGGCGCAACCCCGAGATCGTCGGTGAGGTCCTCGACCAGCTCACGCACTTCGAATCCGTCGCCAGTCAACGCACCTGCGCGGTCGAGCAGTCCCGCCTCACGCAAGGCGGACTCGGCCCCGTCCCATTCTTCGGCGGTCCAGCCTCTGTTCGCCTTCACGAATTCTGCGGTGAAACCGATCCCGCTGGCGGTGTGTGTGACGAGCGCGTCGAGTCCCGTGAGCCCGGCGCCCAGCAACACTGCGACGTGTCCGTCCCCACGGTATTCACGAAGCAGGGTCAACGCGTGCCAGAACACCAGGTGCGGCGCCTCCGGCCACGGCTGATCGGCGTACCCGGCGTAGAGTGCCCTGCCGTCGACGCCGGGGATCGACCGGGCAATGGTCGCAGCCAACTCCGCGGCCTCGACCATCTCCGGTGAAGCGATGACATCCGCTCCGAGCCACCGGGTCATCGCGGCATCCACTCCACGTACGCGAGCGGCATACACCGCGGACGGTGCGGCGATCTCCCATGCCGCGGGCAACGCCGCGCCGATCAGTCGCGGCGCGAAGTTGTAGAAGGTGGCGGTCGCAACAGCCGGCCCGACCGTGCCCATCGGCGCGACCCGCGACGCCACATACTTCATCGCAGAGCCCTTCAGCCCGAGCTCCCCCAGCTCCGAATGCACTTCCGGAGCGAAATACGTGAACGAATGAAGGAGCTCGAGGGCGCGAGCGGCGCGACCGGCGGCAGCAGAATCCATGAATCGGGACACTACGGCACCCGGCGGCGCGACCCGGACGTGATTACCGTCGGGGGTGATTACTGGAGTCCAGCGGCGTCCATACCTCGCAACTCCTTCTTGAGATCCGAGATTTCGTCGCGTAGACGGGCGGCGAGCTCGAACTGCAGGTCGCGAGCCGCTTGCATCATCTGGTCGGTCAGTTGCTGTACGAGATCGGCGAGTTCCGCGCGAGGCATCGATTTCGCGTCGCGACCCTCGACCACACCTGCACTGCCGGTCCTGCCCGATTCGCCTGCGGCCCGGCGGCCGCGGCTGGCGTTGCGGCCCGACCCGCCCACCTCGATCTTCTCGGAGTCCTCGGCCTCCTCGTAGACCTGATCGAGGATATCGGCGATCTTCTTGCGCAACGGTTGCGGATCGATACCGTGCTCGACGTTGTACGCGATCTGCTTCTCACGGCGCCGTTCGGTTTCGTCGATGGCGCGCGCCATCGAGTCGGTGATCTTGTCGGCGTACATGTGAACTTCGCCGGAAACGTTGCGGGCCGCACGACCGATCGTCTGGATCAGCGACCGGGTCGAGCGGAGGAAACCTTCCTTGTCAGCGTCGAGGATCGCCACGAGCGACACCTCGGGAAGATCGAGACCTTCTCGAAGAAGGTTGATGCCGATGAGGACGTCGTATTCCCCGAGTCGGAGTTGGCGGAGCAGTTCCACGCGCCGCAGGGTGTCGATATCGGAGTGCAGGTACCGTACGCGCACCCCGAGCTCGAGAAGGTAGTCGGTGAGGTCCTCGGCCATCTTCTTCGTCAGAGTGGTCACGAGAACGCGTTCGTCGCGCTCGACACGCCCCCTGATCTCGTGCAGAAGATCATCGATCTGCCCCTTCGTGGGTTTGACGACAACCTTCGGGTCCACGAGCCCGGTGGGACGAATGACCTGTTCGACGAACTCGCCGCCGGCCTGCCCGAGTTCGTACTCGCCGGGGGTCGCCGACAGATACACGGTCTGGCCGATCCGTTCGGAGAATTCCTCCCAGGTCAGGGGACGATTGTCGACGGCGGACGGAAGCCGGAACCCGAACTCGACGAGGTTGCGCTTGCGCGACATGTCGCCCTCGTACATCGCGCCGATCTGCGGCACTGTCACATGGGACTCGTCGATGACCAGCAAGAAGTCTTCGGGAAAGTAATCGATGAGGGTGGCGGGCGCAGACCCCGGACCGCGCCCGTCGATGTGTCGCGAGTAGTTCTCGATGCCCGAGCAGAAGCCGACCTGACGAATCATCTCGAGATCGTATTGTGTGCGCATCCGAAGCCGTTGCGCCTCGAGGAGCTTTCCGCGGTTCTCGAGATCGGCGAGACGCTCCTCGAGTTCGGATTCGATCGAGTTCACGGCGCGTTCCATGCGTTCGGGACCCGCCACGTAGTGCGTTGCGGGGAAGATGCGTAGCGAATCCACCTTGCGGATCACGTCGCCGGTGAGCGGATGCAGGTAATAGAGGGCGTCGATCTCATCACCGAAGAACTCGATGCGGACTGCGAGCTCTTCGTAAGCAGGGATGATATCGACGGTGTCGCCCTTCACGCGGAAAGATCCGCGCGTGAATGCCATGTCGTTGCGCGTGTACTGCACGTCGACCAGCAGACGGAGCAGGGCGTCACGGGGTACTTCGACACCGACCTCCAGCTGCACCGACCGGTCGAGATAGGACTGCGGCGTGCCGAGTCCGTAGATGCACGAGACGGACGCAACGACCACGACATCGCGCCGCGAGAGCAGCGCCGAGGTGGCGGAGTGCCGCAATCGTTCGACGTCGTCGTTGATGGACGAGTCCTTCTCGATGTAGGTGTCGGTCTGGGCGATGTACGCCTCGGGTTGGTAGTAGTCGTAGTAGGACACGAAGTACTCGACCGCATTGTGGGGAAGCATCTCGCGCAGCTCGTTGGCGAGCTGCGCGGCGAGAGTCTTGTTCGGTGCCATCACCAGGGTGGGGCGCTGCACCCGCTCGATCAGCCACGCGGTGGTCGCGGACTTACCGGTGCCCGTGGCACCGAGGAGTACTACGTCCTTCTCCCCCGACTTCAGGCGGCGCTCCAGTTCGTCGATGGCGACGGGCTGGTCGCCCGCGGGCTCGTACTCGCTGACCACTTCGAAACGTGCGTCGGTGCGCTCGATCTCTCCGACCGGGCGGAACTCGGAATGGGCAACAACAGGATGCTCGCTTGCGAACGCCATGCGATCCAGGGTAGGCGCTGCCACCGACAATTCCGGCACCACCGAGCACACGGTCCCGCACTGGCCGGCAACAGGTCGCGGTAGCGTGCCCACATGGCGCACCGTCTTCATCCGATCAAGGTGGAACGATTCGACGTGACCGCCCGGACCAACACCGACCCGAAGGGCACAGTGCGACCGGTCGAGTGTTTCCGAGTGCTTCCGTGGGGCTTGTACATGGCCCGAACCGCAGATCATGTCCAGTTCGACTACCTCGAATCCTGGCTGTTGCCCTCTCTGCATCTGCGAGCATCGATCTTCCACTTCCGGCCCGGACACGAACGCGATCAGGACCGCTACGTCGACGTCGGAGCCTTCTGGCGCGACGGTGACGTCTGGCATTCACGCGACCACTACCTCGATCTGGTGGTTTCGACGGGGCGCAGCACCCGTGTCGAAGACATCGACGAGTTGTTCGCGGCCGTGGCAGCCGGTGTGCTCGACACCGACGATGCCGAGCGAGCGGTCGCCACCACTGTCGCGGCGGTCGACGGAATCGCCTCCCACGGTCATGATCTGGACGCGTGGCTCACCGCCCAGGGCTTTCCTGTCGAATGGCGCTGAAACGATTCGATGCGCACAATGAACCGTTCACACGCATTCTCGCGCGATATCGCTGGGCATAACATCCGAAAACCCCTGGAAATCGCATAATTCGACAGCCGCGACGAGACCCACGCAAATATCTGCAGACCCCGCATGTTACTGTTTCGCGGTCAGCGAGCATTTGCATCACACGTGAAAAATCTCCGGACGAACGACCGGAGGGCAATCGGTGCCGGCAGAGCGAGGAAACCCCTTCCTGCCGGCACGCGTGGCGCCGAAACACTTTCTCGAGCGCGCAGCAGCACCGCTGCTGTCCCGTTGACGTGCGCCCACAAATGGGCGTTGACCAGCAGGATACGTGCCCCGCGTGTCCGGAGCGGGCCGCGGCAGCGTCGCATCCCCTGGCCGTACGGGTATACCGTCCGCCCACCGGTGGATAGCCGAAACCGATTTCGAGTCGCACTGTGCCCGCGCCGGGCACCATGTCGATACGAAGGAGGTTGCATTGAACAGCACCGAGCTCGTTCAGTTCAGTGCCGTGACAGTTGTTCTGTTGCTTGTCTTATTCTATGGTGGAACTTTTATCATTTCGGCCCGGATCGGCAAAAAAGAAGAAAATGCCGACGGGTACATGACTGCCGGAAACAAAATTGGATTCGGCGTCTCGGCCGCGAGTATGACGGCCACGTGGATCTGGGCGTCCTCGCTCTACGCGTCCGCAACCTCGGGATATACCTACGGAATCTCCGGTCCTATCCACTACGGACTTTGGGGCGCGTTGATGATTCTGTTCATCTACCCCTTCGGCAAGAGGATCCGCGCGGTCGCACCCAAGGCACACACCCTGGCCGAGGTGATGTACGCTCGACACGGCGCGTCGAGCCAGTTGATGCTCGCCGGATCGAATGTGGTGGGCAGCCTCATCAGTCTGATGTCGAACTTCATCGCGGGCGGCGTCCTCATCTCGATGCTTTCGCCGTTCTCGTTCGTCCAGGGCATCGTGTTCATCGCAGCCGGCGTGCTCCTGTACACGCTGTGGTCGGGGTTCCGAGCGTCGGTACTCACCGACTTCGTCCAAGTGGTGGCGATGCTCGGAGCAGTTGTGGTGATCATCCCGGCCGTCTTCTTCATCACAGGATTCCCCGGCGCCTTCGAGACAGGTGCGAGCAACCTCAGCGAGCAGCAGAGCAATTTCTTCTCCAGCGACGCGTTCCTCAACCAGGGTGCCCCCTATATCGCAGCGGTGCTCGCCTATGCGATCGGAAACCAGACCATCGCACAGCGTCTGTTCGCGGTACGTGAAGACCTGATCAAGCCCACGTTCATCACCGCAACCGTGGGTTACGGCGCGACGGTCATCGGCGTCGGAATGTTCGGTGTCCTCGCGCTGTACCTCGGGATCGACCCGATGGACGGGGACGTCAACAACATCATTCCGCAGATGGTCGCCTCGTATCTACCGACGGTCCTGGTGGTGCTGTTCTTCGTCATGATCATCGGGGCACTCTCGTCGACGGCGGATTCCGATCTCGCCGCCCTTTCGTCGATCATGATGGCCGATGTGTACGGCCAGAACATCGCCGGCGGCAAGAAGCACGCCGACCCCCAGCGCATGCTGTTCGTAGGTCGGGCCACGATGGTGCTTGCCACCGCGGCAGCAGTCGGATTCGCCAGTATGCGCCTGAACATCCTCGACCTGCTGGTGTTCGTCGGCGCGCTGTGGGGCGCACTCGTCTTTCCCGTGATCGCCAGCTTCTACTGGGGCAAGGTCACCAACAAGGCGTTCACCACCTCGGTGGTGCTCGCACTCGCCTTGTTCCTTCCGGTGCGATTCGAGTGGATCGCGATGGACGGCGCGGTCGGCTACCTCGTCGATGTCGTCTCGGTCGTCGGCGTAGGCGTGATCGCCGGGTTGATGGCATTCGGCTTCTTCGGACTGCGGGTCGCGCAGATCGTGGGCGTCGTGGCCGCGCTGATCGCCGCTCCGTTCTCGATCGGCTTCCTGCACGACTACGCGGTCCTCAGCGCGTCGCTGGTGGCGTACGCGGTGAGCACGGTGGCGTGCTGGGCAATGTCGGTGAACAGCAAGGAAGAGTTCGATTTCGATGTCATCGCACAGCGTGTCGGCGATTTCGACCCCGCGGAGGCCAACTCCGACGAGGATCCCGACAACGACCCGACCCTGACGAAGGACCGCGCATGAGTACCGTTGCCCTGACCATCTACGTCCTGATCTGGCCGCTTCTGGTGGCGCTGGTGTTACTCGTTCTCGGCCGCGGCTTCGCCAAGGAATGGCTCGAATCCCGGCGGAACGGTGAGGATCTGGTCTGATCCACCTTCGTGGCGCATCCGACTCGGCCCGCAGGAACGACACTGCCGTCGTCCTGCGGGCCGAGTCACTCAAGGGCCTAGTCACGCAAGGACAGTGGTCACTTCAGATGAGACCCGAGCAACGCTTCGAATGCCGAACCGCTCCTGTCCTCCGACACACCGGACGCGGTGTTGCCGGTCACCATCATCGCCGCGAGTTCGTCGGCGGCTCGGCAGATACGTCGCGGCAGTCCGTCCTCACCCCGGTTCGCCCCGCCCCCGAAATCTTCGGTGGCGGCAAAGATTCCCGTAGGCACCACGACCGCGCCCAGGAACGCGAACAACGGGCGCATCGCGTGGTCGAGCACGAGCGAGTGCCGTGCACTGCCCGCGGTGGCCGCGATGATCGTCGGCGTGCCGCGCAGCACATCGGGGTCGAGGGCGTCGAAGAACATCTTGAACAGTCCGCTGTAGCTTGCGGTGAACACCGGGGTCACAGCGATGAGCCCGTCCGCGCGTGACACGCGTTCACGGATGTCGGCCAGCGCGGATGTCGCCACCTGCGTGCTCATCATGGTTGCAAGGTCTCCGGCAACGTCACGCAGTTCGACGATATCGACGTCCAGCGATTCACCGCGCGCCTCGATCGCGGCGATCACCGCGCCGGAGATCCGATCGGACAGCAGTCGGGTGGACGACGGTTGCGACAGCCCCCCGGTGACCACGATCACGCGGCGAGTCACTTCGACGCTCCCGTGGTCGACGCTCCGGTGGTCTCCGTGTCGATCGTGGCGGGCACGACGAGCCGATGCGGCGAGTCCGGTCCGGCCGCCAGCAAGGAGGCATGGGTCGGCGGATCCGAAGGCACGTGCGCCGGACGGCGACGCTCGAACTCGGTACGCAGCACCGGAACCACCTCGCGACCCAGGATCTCGATCTGTTCGAGAACGACATCGAGCGGCAGACCCGCATGGTCCATGAGGAAGAGTTGACGCTGGTAGTCTCCGGCGTAGTCGGCGAATCCGAGGGTACGCTCGATGACCTGCTCGGGCGTACCGACCGTCAGCGGCGTCATCGTACCGAACTCCTCGAGCGACGGTCCGTGCCCGTACACGGGTGCGTTGTCGAAGTACGGCCGGAAGCGGCTCTTGGCCTCAGCTTCGGTGTCGGCCATGAACACCTGTCCCCCGAGCCCGACGATTGCCTGCTCCGCGGCGCCGTGCCCGTACTGCTCGAATCGGGTGCGGTAGAGCGAGATCATCTGCTGGATGTATTCCCTGTTCCAGAAGATGTTGTTGTGGAAGAACCCGTCGCCGTAGAAGGCGGCCTGCTCGGCGATCTCGGGTGAGCGGATCGATCCGTGCCAGACGAAGGGCGGGATGCCGTCGAGGGGCATCGGTGTGGAGGTATAGCCGTGCAGCGGGGTGCGGAACTTGCCGTCCCAGTCGACGACCTTCTCACGCCACAGGCGGCGCAGCAGGTGATAGTTCTCGATCGCAAGGGGGATGCCCTGCCGGATGTCCTTGCCGAACCACGGGTAGACCGGCCCTGTGTTGCCGCGTCCCATCATCAGATCGACGCGCCCGCCGGAGAGGTGTTGCAACATCGCGTAGTCTTCGGCGATCTTGACCGGATCGTTGGTGGTGATGAGGGTCGTCGCTGTCGAGAGGACCAGGTTCTCGGTCCTGGCTGCAACCCAGCCGAGCATCGTCGTCGGAGAGGACGGCACGAAGGGCGGATTGTGGTGCTCGCCGGTGGCGAAGACATCGAGCCCGACCTCTTCGGCCTTGAGAGCGATCTTCGTCATGGCGACGATGCGGTCGTGTTCGGTGGGTACCTGCCCCGTCGTGGGATCGCGGGTCACGTCTCCGATGGTGAAAATCCCGAATTGCATGCCCCGAACCTCCGTTAGATCGTTGAACAGTCAACTACCTTAACGGTCCGCTTCGGCGGTTTGTTCCCTGACTGCGTTCGCTCGGCGCGACGACCTGCCTCGTCGATGCCTAAGGTACTAGATCGACCAGCCGGTTGCGTCAGCCCAATCCGACGCCCGGCGGTAAGCCCGGTCGAACCACGGCTCCTTGATTTCTCGGTACACCGCCGCGGCACGCAGGGGATCGGGCTCGTCGGCAGCCGACCGCGCCGCTGCGCGCTTGACTTCCGCATACTCCTGAGCGGCCTCCGCGTCGGCCCGCAACCAATCTCGCAGAAGCAAGGAGAACCGTTGCCCGGGCCACCCTTCAACTCTCAGCGCCACCCGCGCGGGGCGGCCGGGATCGGCACTACCGTGCAACCTCATCGACCACACTGCGGGATCGGTCTCACCGCTCGCACTGTAGGACGGCTTCGGGGTGTCATGGTCGATCTGCTCGATCCGCGGGAAGCCCGCCGCCGCGAGCGGCTCGAGCAATGCATCGGCGTCCGCGAGATCGGCGACGGTGACCTGAAGATCGAGCATGTCCACCGCGTCGAGTTCGGGCACCGCGGTCGATCCCACGTGGTCGATGCGCACCGCAAGCCCACCACACGCGAGAGCCAGTCGCGCTACGAGACGCCGGGCCTCCGGCTCCCATCGAGCCTGTGCCGGTTCGAGAACCGGCTCGGCCGACACGGCTGTGCGGGTGCGGAGGTTCTCCTCGAACGGCACCAGTCGCTGCTCCCACAGCTGTCGGACCACCTCGACAACGGCGTCGGGCTCACCGGTGTTGTCGAGCCAGATGTCGGCAACTTCACGACGCTGCTCTTCTGTGGCCTGCGCGCGGATCCGGGCCTTCGCATCGGATTCGGGCATACCCCGCAGCGTCACGAGGCGACGCAGGCGTTCCTGCTCACCGGCATGCACGACCGCGACGAGGTGGAACGAGGGGGCCATGGAACCTTCGACGAGCAGCGGAATATCCTGCACGACAATCGCATCGTCTGCGGCTTCCTCGACGAGTTCGACCGTACGACGACCGACCCGGGGGTGCGTGATCGCATTGAGCACCGCGCGCGCTTCGTCGGTCACGAACGCTTTCTCCGCCAGCACCGGGCGATTCAAAGAACCGTCCGGAAGCAGGATCTCGTCGCCGAACGCATCGACGAGTTCTTCGAGCCCCTCCGATCCCGGCGCCACGATTTCCCGCGCGATCACGTCGGCGTCGACGAGAACCGCTCCGAGTGCAACAAGCTCCCTCGCCACGGTCGACTTCCCCGCGCCGATGCCTCCGGTCAACCCCATTCGCAACACGTCGCCCAGTCTTGCATCACCGACCGTGATACCGGAACTCGGGCTGCCGCAGTCACATCGCGGTCACGAGCGGGTCACAGGCCGATCGCGACTGATCCACCGCGAGTGAAACACGCCTCTCACCTGCGCCAAATGCAGCATTCGCGTCTCTCGGTCGGATATCGTCGTCCAGAAGCGTCCGACCACGGAGTCCAGTCCACTCGAGAAGGCAAGAATGCGATCCTCCCAGTCATCACCCGGTCGGCATCGCCTCGGTATGGAAAACGGTGTTCACTGCATCCTCATCCCCGAGGTGGCCGCCGCACTCACAGAGCACCGACGCAATTGGTTCACGATGCTCCTGACCAACGCGCGCCACAGCCAGGCCGCCATTCGTAAGCGCGCAACCGGACTGCCTGCCCAGTGGGCGACACCCGCTGTGGGCTGATCACCCGGAGAGCATCCGACACCACACGGATGCCGGGCACGACTCGACCGACGGCCCCTCCCCTGCGGGAGGGGCCGTCGACGTCACAGGGGCTCACTCCCCCGGCCCATCTGCGCCATGCCACACGGTCCCGGAAAAAGCGGACGACCCCGCACCTTCCGGTGCGGGGTCGTCCATCTAAGCGCTCTATCAGGCGTTGCCCGACAGCTTCTCGCGCAGTGCAGCGAGCTGAGCATCGCTGGCGAGCGAGCCGCCACCGGTGGTCTCGGCCTCGCCGGCCTCGGGGGCCGAATCCGAGGAGTAGTTGCTGCTGGACACGCCTGCAGCAGCCTCGGCCGCCTCGTCGGCAGCCATCTTCTCGATCTGCGCAGTGTGCATCTTGTGACGACGCTCGGCCTCCGCGTAGCGGGACTCCCACTCCTCACGCTGCTTCTCGAAGCCCTCGAGCCATTCGTTGGTCTCGGGATCGAAGCCCTCGGGGAAGATGTAGTTGCCCTGCTCGTCGTAGCTGTCGGCCATGCCGTACTTCGACGGGTCGAACTCGGCCGTGTAGTCCTCGTTCGCCTGCTTGAGCGACAGGGAGATACGACGACGCTCGAGATCGATGTCGATGACCTTGACCATCGCGTCGTCGCCGACTGCGACAACCTGGTCCGGAACCTCCACGTGGCGCTCGGCCAGCTCGGAGATGTGCACGAGGCCTTCGATTCCCTCTTCGACGCGGACGAACGCACCGAACGGAACGAGCTTGGTGACCTTGCCCGGAACGATCTGGCCGATCGCGTGGGTCCGGGCGAACTGACGCCACGGATCTTCCTGCGTCGCCTTGAGCGACAGGGACACGCGCTCGCGGTCGAGATCGACGTCGAGAACCTCGACGGTGACCTCGGTGCCGACCTCGACAACCTCGGACGGGTGGTCGATGTGCTTCCAGGACAGCTCGGAGACGTGCACGAGGCCGTCGACACCGCCGAGATCGACGAAGGCGCCGAAGTTGACGATGGAGGACACAACGCCCTTGCGGACCTGGCCCTTCTGGAGCTGGTGCAGGAACTCGCTGCGGACCTCGGACTGGGTCTGCTCGAGCCATGCGCGGCGCGACAGAACCACGTTGTTGCGGTTCTTGTCGAGCTCGATGATCTTGGCTTCGATCTCCTTGCCGACGTACGGCTGGAGGTCGCGGACGCGACGCATCTCGACGAGCGATGCGGGCAGGAAGCCGCGCAGACCGATGTCGAGGATCAGGCCGCCCTTGACGACCTCGATGACGGTGCCCTTGACCGCCTCGTCCTTCTCCTTGAGCTCCTCGATCGTGCCCCACGCGCGCTCGTACTGCGCACGCTTCTTGGACAGGATCAGGCGGCCTTCCTTGTCCTCCTTGGTGAGGACCAGGGCCTCGACCTCGTCGCCCACCGACACGACCTCATTGGGGTCGACGTCGTGCTTGATCGAGAGCTCGCGGGACGGGATGACGCCTTCGGTCTTGTAACCGATGTCGAGCAGCACCTCATCGCGATCGACCTTGACGATGGTGCCTTCGACGATGTCGCCATCGTTGAAGTACTTGATCGTGGCGTCGATGGCGGCGAGGAAATCCTCGGCGGAGCCGATGTCGTTGACGGCTACCTGCGGCGAGGTGACGGTGGTGGAGGCCATGTGTTTGAGTTGCTCCGGACGGGTTGATAGTCGGTTGATTAACGCTTTCGGACAGGTGGACCGGCGCCGACGTGCACATCACGCGCTTTCCACCACGAGTACCCTCGTGCAGGCCGGTGAAGGACAGAACTCGGGATACTCGCGTGCACCAGGCTACGCGGTCCGGTATCGCCCCGGCAAACTCACCCGGCAGGAACCGCCCCGCGTTCCGCGAGCATGATGGTCATCAGACCCGATTCTCTGCTCTGCTCCTGCATCATCGCGCGCCATTCACGGCAACGCCTTCCAATTGCGAATCCCGATGGGGAACCGTCTACAGTGCACGTCCTACGCTGTTTACATGTCCGACGCGCCCCTGCCACCCGATCCTCGTCACGCCACCGCCAACGCACTGCTCGGCACATCGAAGGCCGGCCGCGCACGCGTGGGCAGCCGCGACAGTGAACACGCGAGTCGCACCTGGTGGGACGCCGACGCCGGCGACTACCACCGCACACACGGCGAGTTCCTCGGAGTGGATTCGGTCGCGGGCGAATTCGTGTGGTGCCCGGAGGGCCTGCACGAAGGCGATGTCCATCTCCTCGGTGACGTCCACGGCAAGGACATCCTCGAACTGGGCTGCGGGTCTGCACCGTGCGCACGCTGGCTCGCCGAGGAGGGTGCCCGTGCCGTCGGACTCGACCTGTCGATGGGCATGCTCTCGCGGGGCGTAGACGCGATGAACCGGGGTGGTCCGCACGTGCCTCTCGTGCAGGCCGGCGCGGAGAACCTGCCGTTCGCCGACAACAGTTTCGATATCGCGTGTTCGGCCTTCGGTGCGGTCCCGTTCGTCGCCGATTCGGCACAGGTGATGCGGGAGGTCGCGCGGGTGCTGCGTCCCGGCGGACGGTGGGTGTTCTCGGTCAACCACCCGATGCGGTGGATATTCCCCGATGATCCGGGCGAGCGCGGACTGGTCGCAATGTTCCCCTACTTCGACCGCACCCCGTATGTGGAGGTCGACGACGACGGCGTCGCCACCTACGTAGAGCATCACCGCACCATCGGCGATCGGGTCCGGGAACTGGTCGCAGCCGGTTTCGAGGTCTACGACATCGTCGAACCCGACTGGCCCGAACATCTCGACCGGGAGTGGGGCCAGTGGAGCCCGCTGCGCGGCGAGATCTTTCCCGGCACCGCGATCTTCTGCGCCCGCATCGCGAACAGTGGGGAGTCGAGCCCGGTATCCGGGCTCTGATCTCGGCTATTCGTCGTCAACCCCGCACGCGGGCGAGGAATTCGCGGGTCCGCTCCTGCTGCGGATTGCTGAGCACGTCCCGGGGCAGCCCTGCCTCGACGACGACTCCGCCGTCCATGAACACCAGTTGATCGGCGACCTCCCGAGCGAACCCCATCTCGTGGGTGACCACCACCATGGTCATGCCGCCATCGGCGAGATCGCGCATCACGGAGAGCACCTCCCCCACCAGTTCCGGATCCAGCGCCGAGGTGGGTTCGTCGAACAGCATGAGTTTCGGTTCCATCGCCAGCGCTCGCGCTATCGCGACACGCTGCTGCTGACCACCCGACAGCTGGGCCGGATAGGCGTCGGCCTTGTTGCCCAGCCCGACCTTCGACAGCAGATCATGTGCCCGCTCCGTGGCTTCGCTGCGACGCATCTTCTTCACCAGGATCGGCGCCTCGATGACGTTGGCGAGCACCGTCCGGTGCGGGAACAGGTTGAAATGCTGGAAGACCATCCCGATGTCGCGGCGTTGTTTCGCGGCCGTGCGGGGATGCAGTTCGTGGAGTTTGCCTCCGCGTTCGGCGTAGCCGACGAGCGTGCCGTCGACATAGAGCCGTCCGGCGTTCACGCGTTCGAGGTGGTTGATGCACCGCAGGAACGTCGACTTACCCGAGCCAGACGGGCCGATCAGGCACGTGACCTGCCCGCGCTGCACCTCGAGCGAGATACCTTTGAGCACTTTGACGGCACCGTAGTTCTTGCACACCCTATCGGCCCGCACCATGGGAGCGTTCTCCGGCTCGGTCATCTGGCCTGGCGCGGTCATTTGCGCTCACCTCCGGGGATGGTCGGGTCTGTCGGCGGTTCCGGTTGGATGACGACGGCCTTGCCCTCGGCGTCGGCGATGGCTTGGAGCTGGCGTGCGGTCAGGCGTCGGGTCATGCCCTTCGAATAGTGCTTCTCGACGAAGTACTGACCGACCATGAGAATGCTGGTGATCACCAGGTACCAGGTCGCTGCGACGAGGAACAACGGAATCGGTTGGAAGTTCGCGCCCGCGATGTCTCGCGCCCGGGCGTACAGCTCGGCGGTGTACGGGACGGCAGCGACCAGCGAGGTGGTCTTGAGCATGCTGATGAGTTCGTTGCCTGTGGGCGGGATGATCACACGCATGGCCTGAGGGAGCACCGTCCGTCGGATCGTCTGCGACCACGACATTCCCAGCGCAGTGGAGGCTTCCAGCTGACCTTCGGGCACCGAACCGATTCCGGCGCGGACGATCTCGGCCATGTACGCGGCCTCGTTGAGCGCAAGGCCGATCACAGCGAACAGGAATGCCGCATTGAGCGATTGCAGATCGATGTGGAAGAACTGATGCACGAACGGGATTCCGATGTCGAGTTGCTTGTAGATCGACGGGAACAAACCCCAAAGCACGAGCTGGACGTACACCGGAGTGCCGCGGAAGACCCACAGATACACCCACGCCACAGATTTGAGCACCGGATTCGACGACAAGCGCATCACGGCGAGGATCACGCCGAGCACGACGGCGATGAACATGGCAAGCACGGTCAACTGCACCGTGTTCCATGCCGCCTCGGTGATCCGGCGGTCGAACAGGTACTGCCCGTAGATGTCCCAGCGGTAGGCGTCGTTGGTGGCTGCCCCCCACGCGAGCAACACCACCGCGATCACGACGACGACGCCCGCGATCCACCTACCGGGACGACGGAGCGGGACCGCCCGGATCGGTTCCGGTTCGGATTCGGCCGCACCGGAGTGCGTGTGCTGGCTCATCGGAACCCTTCCTCAGCTCGTCGCCGCATTGATCTGCGACATGGTGATCGTCCCCTCGGTCATGCCCCAGCGGTCGGCGATCTGCTGATACGTCCCCGAGTCGATCAGGTGCTGCATCGCCTGCTGCAGGACAGGGCCGATCGGAGCACCCTTTCCGACGACGAATCCGTAGGGTGCGGCGTCGAACAGCGGGCCGGCAGATTCGAGCCGGCCCTCACTGCGCTCGATCACGTAGGCGGTCACCGGGGAATCGGCGGACAGCGCGTCGACGCGGCCGAGGATCAGGGCGTTGGCGGCTTCGTCCTGGCTGTCGTACTTGATCTTCTCGATGGGCGGAAGGCCCGCCTCCACACAGGCCTCGCTCTTCGCGGGGACCTCTTCGATGTCTTCGATGGTGGTCGTTTGCACGGCCACTCTCAATCCGCAGGCGTTGTCGGGGTCGACCGGTTCACCGACCCGCTGCGCCCACTGAATTCCTGCGCTGAAGTAGGTGACGAAGTCGACGGACTGCTCGCGCTCGAGAGTGTCGGTGAACGACGACGAGCCGACATCGAAGGTACCGGACTGCACTGCGGGAATGATCCGGTCGAAGTCCGACTCGTAGAACACGGCTTCGACACCGAGCACATCGCCGAGGGCCTGCACGAGTTCGACGGCAAACCCGACGATGGTGCCGTCGTCGTCCTTGAATTCGTTGGGTGCGTATGGCACATTCGCGCCGACCTTCAATACGCCTGCCGCCGCCGTCGAGGGTGGGAGCTGCGCAGCGAGCGCATCGACGCGCTGGGCATGTACCCGGTCGCCGGGAGGCACGGTGGATTCGGTGTTGACCACGCAACCCGTCACGGCCACGAGGAGCAGCAGCACTGCGGCTACGACGCCGGCGAGCCGGGGCCGTCGGGCACGAGAGTGAGCTGGTCCATCCACATCCGCACAGTAGACCGGAGCGCTCTGTGTGTCTGCAAATCTGTGCTGTGTGATGTCGCGGGCCGATCCAGTGCCGTGTTACGAACGTCGCACGCACTCCCTCATGGGGCGCTGATCTGCTCGATCACCGCATCCGTGAACTCGATTGTCGATGCCCTCCCGCCGAGGTCTGCGGTGGCGACACCGGCTCCGATCGTCTCCGTGACGGCTCGCTCGAGCGCGCGCGCCGCACCGCCGAGGAACGGGTCCCCGCTGACGGCGAGGCGGTCGAGGAGCATCGCCGAGGACAGGAACAGGGCGGTCGGATTGGCGCGACCTGATCCGGCGATGTCGGGTGCGGCGCCGTGGACCGCCTGCGCCATCGTCCTACGAGCGGACGCATTGATCGAAGGGGCGCTGCCGAGTGAGCCGGACAGTTCACCTGCGAGGTCGGACAGGATGTCTCCGAAGAGGTTCTCGGTCACGATAACGTCGAACTCACCGCCGCGTCGGACGAGCAGCGCGGCCATCGCATCGACGTGCTCGTCGTCGACGTCCACGCTCGGATACATGCGTCCGATCTCGCGACACACATCCCTGAACAACCCGGTCGTCTTCGACAGCACGTTCGCCTTGTGCACGATGGTGACTCGTTTTCGTCGACGTGAGGCCAGATCGAAGGCGGTGTGCGCAATTCGTTCGCAGGCCGCACGGGTGACAACACCGACGGCGAGGGCGACGTCGGGTGTCGGCATGAATTCACCGCTGCCTTCCGCCATGTTGCGGTCGGCGTAGAAGCCTTCGGTGTTTTCGCGTACGACGACCAGATCCATCTCGGGTACCACGGCGCCGGTGCCCGGCAGCGCTCGGGCGGGACGGATGTTCGCGTACAGGTCGAAGTGCTTCCGGATCTGGCCACCCGGAGGTAGCGCTGTGCGAAAGGGGTCGCGGTAGGACGCGCTGTCGTGCGGCCCCAGGATCCAGCCGTCGAGCTCGGTCAGCACCTCGAGAGTCGATTCCGGTACCGGGGTGCCGTGACTGCCAATGGCATCGGCCCCGAGCGGCAACGGCACCCACTCGACGCCCGGCCCTCCCGCAGCGGCGACCGCCGCGTCGACGACACGGCGGGTTGCGGGAACGATCTCGTGGCCGATGCCATCACCTTCGATCAGGCCGATGCGCTGGGGCTGCGAGAGTGCAGTCTCATGGTTTGCCGTTGCAGTCTCGTGGGTCACCGCGCCATCATTGCGCATCATGGTGCAGTCGGTGGAGCTACTACTCGATGACCGCCTCGACGGTTATGTCCGCGCGCAGTGGGAGAGCCTGCACACGGCCGGTATCGACAGTCAGCAGCGGGTCCGGGCCGAATCGAATCGGCCACACGTCACGCTGTTCGTGGCGGAAACGATTTCGCCTGCTGTGGAGGAGGCTGCGAGTGAAGCCGTCTCGAGTGTCGAACTGCCGATACTCCTCGGCGGTGTGGTGCTGTTCGGGGGGCGCCACGCGACGGTGGCGCGCCTCGTTGTGCCCTCGGCGCCGTTGCTGGACCTGCAGGCCCGGTTGTTCGCCACGTTCTCGCAGTGTCCCGGGATTCCCGCGCACATCCGTCCGGGTGAATGGACTCCGCATGTGACGCTGGCACGGCGGGTCCCCGCCGATCGGGTCGGCGCCGCAGTGGTCGCCGCCCACCTGACCCCGGGTGACCCGGCCGGTACGGCGGACCGAATCCGGCGCTGGGACGGCACCGCGAAACGGGAGTGGCGGCTCTGCTGACCCGACCGACGGCCTCGGTGGCAGATTTCAGGCAATCGTTCGATTTTCTGCCACTGCGCGGGGAGACTGGGTTTCGTGCTCCGCAACGTGGTCGTGCCCGTCCTCCCACGCATCGTGATGTTCGAACTCGGCGTTGCCTGCGAGGTCTTCGGAGGTGACCTCGCGGACGACGGCCTGCCCGACTACGAGTTCGTGCACGTCGCAGGTAGCACCGAACCCGTCACCACGAAGTACGGCTACTCCATCGATGTGCCGTACGACCTCGACCGCCTCGACGACGCCGACCTGATCATCGTGCCGCCCGGCGGCACCGAGGCCGGCGACCTGACCGATCCCGAGTTCGTGCGCAGCGGGAGCTCCGACCTAGCTGTCCTCGAGCCGCTGTTCGAGAAACTGCGGACCGCGGTCGATCGGGGCACTCCGGTAGCGAGTCTGTGTACAGGCTCATTCGTTCTCGCCGCCGCCGGCCTCCTCGACGACCGCCGATGCACCACCCATTGGCGGTACGCGGACCGGCTCGCCTCGATGTATCCGTCGGCCCGAGTCGATCGCGATGTGCTCTACGTCGACGAGCATCCGGTGCTGACGAGTGCGGGCACCGCCGCCAGCATCGATCTGCTCCTGCACATCGTGCGTAGCACCCAGGGTTCGCAGGTCGCCAACACGATCGCGCGGAGCATGGTCGTACCACCGCACCGCGACGGCGGGCAAGCCCAGTACATATCCAGACCACTTCCCGAGTGCACCGATGACTCGATCGGCCCGCTGCTCGATTGGATCGCCGAGAATCTGCACCGCGAACTGCCGGTGACCGTGCTCGCCGAGCAGGCACACATGTCGCCCAGGACCTTCGCGCGACGGTTCACGGAGGAAACCGGCACCACCCCGGCGCGGTGGATACGCGGGCAGCGGGTGCTCGCAGCGCAGCAGCTTCTCGAAAGCACGGATCTGCCGATCGATGTCGTCGCCGACCGAGTCGGCTTCGGCACCGCGCCGGTGCTCAGGCAGCATTTCCTGCGTCTTCGCCGCACCACTCCCCACGAGTACCGCCGAACCTTTCGATCCGCGGAGTCGGCCCCGGTGGAGTGACGTGAACCCCGCAACCGCCACCCCCGGGTTGCCCACCTCGCGTAGCGTGGCGGAAGAAATGGGGGCGGCTCGCTGTTGCACCCGTCGACACGCCCGAACCGAAAGGACCACCGTGGCAACCCAAGCTCTCACTCAGCAGAACTTCGACGAGGTCGTCACCAGCAATGACATCGTGCTCGTCGACTTCTGGGCCGATTGGTGTGGCCCCTGCAAGCAGTTCGCACCGACCTTCGAATCGTCGTCCGAGCAGCATCCGGACGTTGTGCACGCAAAGGTCGACACCGAGGCCGAACAGTCGATCGCGGCAGCCGCGAACATTCGCTCGATCCCGACGATCATGGCTTTCCGTGAAGGAATTCTGGTGTACAACCAGGCAGGTGCACTGCCACCTGCAGCACTCGAAGACCTCGTCTCACAGGTCAAGGCTCTCGATATGGACGATGTGCGCAAGCAGATCGACGAAGCGTCGAACGCTCAGAGCTGACTCGGACGACCGCGACGCGGCTCGATTCCTGTACGGGAATCGAGCCGCGTCGCTGTGAGTGGCACTCCTGCGCGGGCGCTTGGCTCAGTGGGCGGCGGCGTCCCAGCTGCGGCCGTAGCCGACCGATACTTCCAGCGGCACCGACAGGTCGATCACCGAGTCCATCTTGCTGCGGACCATCTCCTCGACACGTTCACGCTCCTCTTCGGCGACTTCGAGAACGAGTTCGTCGTGGACCTGCAACAACATCCGTGAGCGCAGGCCTGCGTCGTCGAGTGCTTTCTGCACCTCGATCATCGCAACTTTGATGATGTCGGCTGCGGTGCCCTGGATCGGCGCGTTGAGCGCGGCTCGCTCGGCGACCTCGCGCCGCTGCCGGTTGTCGCTGGTCAGGTCGGGCAGGTACCGGCGACGCCCGTAGAGGGTGGAGGTGTACCCGACCTTGCGTGCCTCTTCCACGACGTTGTGGAGGTAGTCGCGCACACCACCGAAACGGGTGAAGTATGCCTCCATCTGCTCGCGGGCGTCGTCGGTGGAGATCTTGAGCTGCTGCGCGAGACCGTAAGCGCTCAGACCGTACGCCAGACCGTAGGACATTGCTTTGACCCGTCGGCGTAGTTCGGGGGTGACCTCTTCGATCGGCACGCCGAACGCTCGGGCACCGACGAAACTGTGTAGATCCTCTCCGGTGTTGAACGCCTCGATCAGGCCTTCGTCGCCGGATAGATGCGCCATGATGCGCATCTCGATCTGGCTGTAATCGGCAGTCAGGAGCAGGTCGTATCCGGCGCCGACGACGAAGCCGTTGCGGATCTGTTTGCCTGCGTCGGTGCGGACCGGGATGTTCTGCAGGTTCGGTTCGGTGGACGACAGTCGTCCGGTCGCCGCGACCGTCTGGTTGAACGTGGTGTGAATGCGGCCGTCGTCGGCCACCGACTTGATGAGACCGTCGACGGTGGTCTTCATCTTGGTGGATTCACGGTGCGCGAGCAGATGCTCGAGAAACGGATGTTCCGTCTTCTCGAAGAGGTTCTGCAGAGCATCGGCGTCGGTGGTGTAGCCGGTCTTGGTCTTCTTGGTTTTCGGCATCTCGAGTTCGTCGAACAACACGACCTGCAGTTGCTTCGGCGAACCGAGGTTGATCTGCTTACCGATCACCTCGTACGCGGAGTTCGCGGCGGCGGCGACGTCGGCGGCGAAGCCTGCCTGCAGGTCGTGCAGGTGATCGGCGTCGACGGCGATGCCGGTGGCCTCGAGATCGGCCAGGACCTCGAGCAACGGCAACTCCATCTCGGTCAGTAGCCGCACCGATTCGATGTCTGCGAGTTCGGAGTCGAGCGCCGCCGCGAGGTCGACGACCGCGCGAGCCCGCAATATTTCACCTTCTGCGGCCTGGTTGTCCGCCGCGTCTTCGTCGTCGAGCAGGGAAAGTTGTTGGGCGCCGGAATCTTCCACTCGCAGTTCCCGTTTGAGATAGCGCAGCGAGAGATCGTCGAGTTTGAAGCTGCGCTGCCCCGGGCGCACAAGATACGCCGCCAGCGCCGTGTCGCTGGTGACTCCGGCGAGAGTCCAGCCCCGCCCACGCAGCGCGTGCATGGCCGACTTGGCCTCGTGTAGGGCCTTCTCCACGGCGGCGTCGGCGAGCCATGCAGCGAGCGCACTGTCGTCTTCCGGTGTCAGGGCCACGGTCGTGACGTAGGCGCCCTCTCCGTCGTCGGCCGCGATCGCGACGGCCACTGCATCGCCGCCGTACGGAGTACCCGGCCCGGCAACGGACAGTCCGTGCCGCCGCCCTGCAACGGCGTGCTCCGCGAGCCAGTCGCCGAGGGCACCCGGCTCGACGACGCCGCCGCGCACCTCGAATCCTTCGTCGGCTTCGGGTTCGGCAGACGCGAGGGTCTCGAAGAGTCGATCACGCAGGACCTTGAATTCGAGGTCGTCGAAGAGCCGGTGGATCTTGTCTCGGTCCCATGGTGCGAGCGCGAGAGCCTCCGGTGTGTACGGCAGCGGCACTTCCCGCACCATCTCGGTGAGCTGACGATTCATCAGCACGTTCGACAGGTTCTCGCGGAGCGCATCCCCGGTCTTTCCGCGCACCTCGTCGACCCGGTCGACGAGGTCGGTGAGGCTACCGAACTCGCGGATCCACTTGGCGGCGGTCTTCTCGCCGACTCCGGGGATGCCGGGGAGGTTGTCGCTGGGGTCGCCGCGCAGCGCGGCGAAGTCCGGGTACTGCGCCGGGGTGAGTGCGTACTTCTCTTCGACGGCTTCGGGGGTGAAGCGCGTCAGTTCGGAAACGCCCCGTTTCGGATAGAGCACGGTGACGTCGTCGGTGACCAACTGCAGAGCATCGCGATCGCCGGTGACGATGAGCACCTTGTAACCGAGGGCGGTGGCTTGGGTGGTGAGGGTCGCGATGATGTCGTCGGCCTCGTACCCTTCCTCCGCCATGACGGGGATGCCCATGGCGCCGAGTACCTCTTTGGTGACGTCGATCTGGCCCTTGAACTCGTCGGGTGCTGCGCTGCGCTGCGCTTTGTAGGGGGCATACATCTCGGCCCGAAACGTCTTGCGGCTCACGTCGAATGCTGCCGCGACGTGAGACGGCTTCTCGTCGCGCAGAAGATTGATGAGCATCGAGGTGAACCCGTACACCGCGTTGGTGGTCTGCCCGCTGGTAGTTCTGAAGTTCTCGGCCGGCAGCGCATAGAACGCGCGGAACGCCAGCGAATGGCCGTCGAGCAGCAGAAGGGTCGGGCGGTCGTCGGCGGCCGGGGTGGTCGAGGGAGAAGCGGATGCACGGGTCACGCGTGTCAGTCTAGGGACCGCGTACGACGTCCACGACCACCCGGACGAACTGCGCGGTGCGACCCGCGTCGACACTCAGCCGGCGGTCTCCCCCAAGCTCTCGATGATCACCTCGGCGACCTGCTTCATCGTGGTGCGCCGGTCCATCGCCGCGCGCTGGATCCAGCGGAACGCCTCCGGCTCGGTCATCGCATGCTTGTCCATCAACGTTCCCTTGGCCCGGTCGACGAGCTTGCGGGTCTCGAACCGCTCGGACAACCCCTGTACTTCGCGTTCGAGTTCACGGACTTCGGCGAACCGACTGACCGCCACCTCGATGGTCGGAACCAGATCGCTCTTCGAGAACGGCTTGACGAGATACGCCATCGCCCCCGCATCGCGCGCGCGCTCGACGAGTTCGCGCTGACTGAATGCTGTGAGAATGACCACAGGGGCAATGCGCTTCTGCGCAATCTCCGATGCGGCGTCGATTCCGTCGCGGCGCGGCATCTTCACATCCATGATCACGAGGTCGGGTCTCAGCTCCTCGGCGAGTTCGACGGCGCGTTGCCCGTCGCCCGCTTCGCCGACCACGTCGTATCCCTCTTCGCGCAGCATTTCGACCAGATCGAGCCTGATCAACGCCTCGTCTTCGGCGACGACGACTCTCTTCGCCCCGGCGTTGTCGTCCTGCGGCACGGCTGTCATGGCGGACCCTTCCCCTCTCGCTGCGGATGCCCCCGTGAGGGAATCGAACGTTAGAAGGGTACCGGTGTTCGCCTCCCGCACACCCATCCCTTACAGTGGTCTCCGCACCACGCCCCCGTATCCCAATTGGCAGAGGAAACGGATTCAAAACCCGTCCAGTGTGAGTTCGAGTCTCACCGGGGGCACCAGGACATCGTCGGCCTCCGGCCGGGGCCGAACAGTCGCAGCCTCGGTCCACCAGAAGCGCACCTGCCAGAGCCATCGCGGCCACACGCGTCTGCCGGCGAATCCCCCGCTGCCGCGTAGCCGCCGCGAAGGGACCGTACGACTCGAACTCCGACGGCGATACCCGAAGCGGCAAACCCTGGCGACACAGAGCAACGCCGCCCCACCCTCCGACGTCGTTCATCGTGGCGGTCGTCGAGGAGTTGCAGCGCGCACAGGAACCTGTCGGTGGGCGCGGCTAGCCTGACTGCGGTATCGAACACAGATTCGGACATCGCCGACATGGAACGGACCACGACATGACGCATCCCGTCATCCCGCCCACGCATCGAAGCTGTTCAAACGCGGTTCGGTCGTATTCCGGCCGGCCCCGCGCCGACAACGCCCGGATCAACACGGTGTGCCGCTCACAGGATCGGGCGGACAGTCTCGCCATCCCCTTCGGGCGCGACGGCGAGGGCAACACCGTGGCGTGGACAGTGACTGCCGGACGCAACCTCCTCGTGCACCAACGCGACACGGAGAACTTCCCCAACCTGCCACTCACCCTCATGGCAACGGGCGTCCTGTCCAGAGGTACCCACGAATTGTTCGTCGCCGATCCGCATCATCGCCATCACTGGCTCGCCGGGTACCGGGACGCAGGAGACCGGGTCTCGTCCTGGGCAGCGGCCCCGGATGAGATCGGTCGCATGCTCGCCGAGTTGGACTCAGCAGGCGCCGGGCCACGACGATTACTGCTCCTCGCAGGACTCTCCACGACGATCGCGAAGTTGGATCCCCCCGACCGTGAGCGTCTGACCGGCCTGGTGACCACGGCACGAACCCGCAACCTGACGGTCGTCGCGACCAGCAGCGATCATGGGGCGCGGTGGTTCCCGGACGGCCTGATCGCTGCATTCGACGATGTTCTCGTTCGCGAGAACGGCTGCTCCACCGCATATCGGAATCCACTCGGCCGCGCAGATTGATGTCTGCAGCGTGATCGGCTGCGCCACAAATGGTCTCACTCGAACCGATCACGTGGCCGGACCGCTCACGACAGGAAGACGGCTGCCTGCCCGGCAAGATCGAGCAGCGGCTGCGGCACGATACCGAGCAGCAGCGTGATCACGGCGGTCACCGCGATGGTGACCGTCGTGAGCACGCTCGGCATCACGATCGCGGGCGCATCCGACGGTGGATCGCGGAAGAACATGAGCACGATCACCCGCACATAGAAGTAGGCGGCAATCGCGCTCGCGACCACACCGACGATCACCAGCGGCACCGCGCCGCCCGAGATCGCAGCGCTGAACACGCTCAGCTTCGCGATGAAGCCGCCGGTGAGTGGGATCCCTGCCATCGACAACAGGAACAGTGCGAACGCGCCGCCGAGCACCGGTGAACGACGTCCCAGTCCCTCCCAGCGCGACAGGTCCCAGGCTTCGCCGTCGGGGTCGCGGATCAGGGTGACCACCGCGAACACACCGATGGTGCCGATCCCGTAGACGACGAGATAGAACAGCGTCGACGAGATGCCCTGCTCATTGGCAGCGACGACACCGGTGAGCACGAAGCCGGTATGGCTGATCGCCGAATACGCCAGCATCCGTTTGACATCGGTCTGCGTCACTGCCAGAACAGCCCCGACAAGCATCGTGGCGATGGCCACGGCCCACAGGACCGGGCGCCACTCCTCGCTCAGCCCCGGCACCGCGACATAGAGCACGCGGAGCAGCGCCCCGAACGCCGCGATCTTCGTCGCTGCGGCCATGAATGCGGTCACTGCGGTGGGCGCGCCTTGGTAGACGTCGGGTGTCCACGAATGGAACGGCACCGCACCGATTTTGAACAGCAGGCCCACCGACAGCAGACCCACACCGATCAGGGCGATGTTGTCACTGCCACCACCGGACTCCACGGTGTCGGCAATTCCTGTCAGCGAGATCGTTCCCGCGTAGCCATAGAGCAACGCGACACCGTAGAGGAAGAACGCCGACGAGAACGCGCCGAGGAGGAAGTATTTGAGTGCCGCCTCCTGCGACAGCAGTCGACGTCGCCGCGACAGCCCACACAGCAGATACAGCGGCAGGGAGAGCACTTCGAGTGCGATGAACATCGTCAACAGGTCATCCGAGGCTGGGAAGAGCATCATGCCACCGACTGCGAACAACGCCAGCGGGAACACCTCGGTACGTGCGATGCCCGCCTCGATGGCTTCGCGTTCGGCGGCGCTGCCGGGTACCGCCGCGGCCTGCGGAGCGAACGCGTCGGTCGAGGCCCGGGTCGATCCCGCACCGACCGATGCTCCTGCGGCGTCCGAGGCGACCACGGCATCCACCGCGGTCCGGGCACCCTCGATACCGCGTTCGGCGATGAGCAGTGCCGCGAGGATCGATACGACCAGAATCGCGCCCTGCAGGTACAGTGCCGGGCCGTCGATCACGACCGCACCGGCGGCAGTCGTGCTCTCGGTCCCCGCAAGCAGGACGACCGCAACGAGCGCTGCAATGAGTCCCCCGAACGTCAGCACGAGGTGGCTCGCGTAACGTCCGCGAGCGGGTACGAACGCCTCGACGATGACACCCACCACCGCGACCCCGAACACGATGAGCATCGGGCTGAGGACGCCGTAGTCGATTTCGGGCGCGGGAAGTGCCTGCGCGAGAACGGTAGTGCGGTCGAGACTGTCGAAGGATCTCACTTGTGCGTACCTCCTCCGGAGCCGACGACGGTCTCACCTTCGGCCACTGGTGTCTCGGGTGGAACAAGCGGTGCGGGATCCTGCTCGCCGACCGTCACGAGCGTGTGGTCCACCGCGGGAGTGATCACGTCCAGCACCGGTCTCGGGTAGATCCCGAGGACGATCAGCAGGGCGATCAAAGGGGCCACGACGAGGATCTCGCGGGGGACGAGATCGGTGATCGAGGTTCCGTGCGTCTCGACCGCATCCTGGTCCTGCGGCGCCTCCGGTGCTGATCCGGGATAGAGGCGCACCGGTCCGCCCATCATGCGCTGGTAGAGCCAGAGGACGTACATCGCAGACAAGACCAGCGCGATGGTCGCGATGATCGCCGCGACCTGATACCGCGGATAGGTGCCGACGAAGACGAGGAATTCGCTGACGAACGGTGCGAGACCCGGCAATGACAACGTCGCGAGACCCGCGACGAGGAACGTTCCTGCGAGAATCGGGGCGATCTTCTGGACTCCTCCGTACGCCGCGATCGCACGAGATCCGCGCCGCGAGACGAGGAACCCTGCAATCAGGAACAGCGCAGCGGTGGAGATGCCGTGGTTGACCATGTACAGCGTCGACCCGGCCTGGCCCTGACTGGTCATCGCGAAGATCCCGAGAATGATGAACCCGAAGTGCGAGATGGAGGTGTACGCGATCAGTCGCATCACGTCGGTCTGCCCGATTGCGAGCATCGCGCCGTAGACGATGCCGATCACCGACAGGGTCACGACCAGCGGTGCGAAGTAGACCGAGGCGTCGGGGAACAGTTGCAGGCAGTACCGGAGCATCCCGAATGTGCCGACCTTGTCGACCACCGCCATCATCAGCACCGCGGACACCGGGGTGGTCTGCACTGCGGCGTCGGGTAGCCAGCTGTGCAGTGGCCACAGCGGCGCTTTGACGGCGAACGCGAACATGAATCCGAGGAACAGCGCATTGAGGACGGCGGGGGTCGCGCCGAGCTCACCCGACGATGCTGCGTCGACGATGCGTCGGAAGTCGAACGTGCCGACGGTGCCCGACTCCCCCAGCCCGGCCTGCGCGGTGACCACATACAGCCCGATGACCGCGGCCAGCATGATCAGACCGCCGAACAGGTTGTAGATCAGGAACTTCACCGCCGCTCTGGAGCGTTGGGCCCGTTCACTGCCGCGACCACCGAAGCCGCCGATGAGGAAATACATCGGGATGAGCATCGCTTCGAAGAAGATGTAGAACAGCAGGATGTCCAGGGAGACGAAGGAGATGAGCACCATCGCCTCGACGAGCAGGATCAACGCTGTGTAGGTGTGCGCGGCGCGGGGGCGGGAAGCGGGGGCGGCCTCCACGCTGGCATGGCGATCGTCGTCCCATCCGGCGACGAGGAGCAGCGGTACCAGCACCGCGGTCAACAGCACGAGTACCAGCGCGATGCCGTCGACGCCGAGCGTGTAGCCGGCGCCGAACGCGGGGATCCACGTGTGCGATTCGACGAACTGGAACTGCTCACCACCGGGTTCGAACAACGCCGCGAGCACCACCGCGACCACGAGGGTCAGCAGACCGGCAACGACAGCGACGCTCTTGGCGAAAGTCCGCATCCGCGCGGGCAACGCGAGAACGACGACAGCACCGACAACCGGGAGCACCCACAGAATCGTCAACCACGGAACTTCGTTCATGCTCGGCTCACCCCCTCACAACCGCACCAACATCATCGCTGCGACCACAACGGCCGCACCGGCGAACATGTACAGGGCATACGACCGGACGAAGCCGGTCTGCAGGCGTCGCAACGAACTGGACAGGGCACCGACAACACCCGAAACTCCGGAGACGACGCCGTTCACACCGGTGTTCTCGACCGCGACCAGCGTGCGCACCATGCCCTGACCAGGTCGCATGAACACCGCTTCGTCGAACGCATCGCCGTAGAGGTCGTTGCGCGCGGCCACGGTCAGCGCCGACACATCGTCGGGAGCCGTGTCGGGGATCCGGCGGGTCACATACTCGCGGTACGCAACTCCGACACCGGCGAGGACCACGGCGAGTGTCATGAGCGTGACCAGCCACACCGGCAGACCACCCTCGTGATGCGCGGATCCGACGACCGGTTCGAGCCAATGCTGCAGCGACCCACCGAGAACGAGCAGACCACCGGCGGCCACCGAGCCCACGGCGAGCAGAATCATCGGCCACACCATGATGCCCGGGGATTCGTGGGGATCGGCCTCGTCACTCCAACGACGTTCCCCGAAGAACGTCATGATCATCACGCGGCTCATGTAGAAGGCGGTCAGGCCTGCGCCGAGCAGAGCAGCGGCACCCAGAATCACGCCTTTCGCGCCGGGCTCGGCGAACGCCACTTCGATGATCTTGTCCTTGGAGAAGAAGCCTGCGAAGGGAGGGATACCGATGATCGCGAGATACCCCAGTCCGAATGTGATGAACGTCAGTGGCATGAGCGTGCGCAGACCGCCGTAGCGTCGCATGTCGGTCTCGTCGTTCATCCCGTGCATCACCGATCCGGCGCCGAGAAACAGGCCGGCCTTGAAGAATCCGTGAGTGAGCAGATGCAGGATCGCAAAGGCATAGCCGGCCGGACCGAGCCCCGCCGCGAGCACCATGTACCCGATCTGGCTCATCGTCGACGCAGCGAGCGCTTTCTTGATGTCGTCCTTCGCGCAGCCGATGATCGCACCGAACAAGAGTGTCGCGGTGCCCACGACGACAACCGCGAGTTGCGCCACGGGTGCTGCATCGAAGATCGCGTGGGCACGGGTGATGAGATAGACACCTGCGGTGACCATCGTCGCGGCGTGGATCAGAGCCGACACCGGTGTGGGGCCTTCCATCGCGTCGCCGAGCCACGACTGGAGGGGCAGCTGCGCGGATTTCGCGCATGCGGCGAGCAGCAACGCCAAGCCCAGTGCAGTGATCGTGCCTTCGCTCGCGGCGGGCACTGCAGCGAACACCTCGTCGTACGACAGCGTGCCGAAAGTCGCGAACATGACCATGAGGGCGACGAGCAGACCGATGTCGCCGACACGGTTGACCACGAATGCCTTCTTCGCCGCGGTAGCGGCGGTGGGTTTGTGCTGCCAGAACCCGATGAGGAGGTACGACGCCAATCCGACGCCCTCCCAGCCGAGATAGAGGCCGAGAAAGTTGTCGGCGAGCACGAGCAGCAACATCGCGGCGAGGAACAGGTTCAGGTACGCGAAGAAACGGCGCCGGGCGGCGTCGTGTGCCATGTAGCCGATCGAGTACAGGTGGATCAGCGAACCCACCCCGGTGATGAGGAGGACGAAGCACATCGACAGCTGATCGAGCTGCAGACCGAAGTCGACCTGCAGGCTCTCCACGGGAACCCACACGAACAGGGTCTTCTGTGCTGTGCGTTCCGCGGTCGCGGCGCCGAGCATGTCGGCGAAGGCGACGAGTCCGAGTACGAACGAGGCGAGCGCGGTGGCGCATCCGAGCAGATGCCCCCACGGGTCACTGCGGCGCCCGGCCAGCAGCAGTACGGCGGCGCCCACGAGCGGCAGAACCGGAATCAGCCAGATGATCGTGGCGATCGAGGAGCTCATGACGCACGTCCTCTCGTCGCTTGCTGTGCGGTCACACTCACCGTCCTGACGGTCAGTACTTGAGGAGATTGGCGTTGTCGACCGACGCCGAACGGCGGCTCCGGAAGATCGTGACGATGATCGCGAGTCCCACCACCACTTCCGCGGCCGCCACGACCATCGTGAAGAACGCGAACACCTGGCCGTGCAGATTGCCGTGCATCCGGGCGAAAGTGACGAACGCCAGATTGGCGGCGTTGAGCATCAGTTCGATGCTCATGAACACGACGATCGCGTTGCGTCGCAGCAGCACTCCGGATGCGCCGATCGTGAACAGCAGTGCGGACAGATACAGGTAGTTCTCCGGATTCACCCCTGATCCCCCTTCTCCGTGGTCTGCCGGACCGGGTCTTCCTCCAGGGGGCGTCCCCTCTCCCGAAGGGTCGCCGGACCGGGCACACCCAGGTCGGTTGGTTCCCAACCACGGCCGATCCGCCGGAGGAGTGGACCGACGGACTCGTCGGAGAACGAGCCGTCGGGCAGCAGCGCCGGGACGTCGGCTGCGTTGTGCCGTGCATACACGCCGGGCGGGGGCAGTGGGGTGACCCGACCGCCCTCTCTGAACCGGCGTTCGGCCAACTCCCGTTGTGTTTCCCGCGGCCGGACGCGTTCGCGGTGTGCGAGCACCATCGCGCCGACCGTTGCGGTGATCAGGAGCGCTCCGGTGAGTTCGAAGGCCCACACGTAGTCGAGGAAGAGCAGTTCGGCGAGCGCTTCGACGTTGCCCGCCTCGTTCGCGTCGTCGAGACCGACGAACGCTGTGGTCGCTACGTTCCCGAGGCCACCGACAAGCAGGATCCCGAATCCGAGTCCGACCACGATGGCGAGAAGGCGTTGCGCTCGAAGGGTTTCCACGAGTGAGTCGGACGAGTCGATGCCGACCAGCATGAGCACGAACAGGAACAGCATCATGACGGCACCGGTGTAGACGACCACCTGGACCACACCGAGGAACAGTGCGCCCTGAGCGATGTAGAAGATCGCGAGCACGATCATGGTCATGGCGAGGAAGAGCGCGGAGTAGACCGCTTTCGCTGCGCCGACCACACCGAGCGCCCCGACCACAGCGACCGTGCCGAGGATCCAGAACTGCACCGCCTCCCCGGTCGACGTCGCGTCGGCCGCGAGCGCAGCGGCGGTCACGATGCCTGCTCCGCGTCACCGTCGGGCCGGTTCGGGGAGGCGTCGGGCGCGGGCAGGGTACCGCGGTAGTAGTCGTCGTCGGTTGCTCCCGGCGCCATCGGATGCGGCGGGGCAGCCATTCCGGGTTGGAGGGGAGCGAGCAACCGGTCCTTCGTGTAGATGAGGTCGGTGCGGTTGTCATCGACCATCTCAAAATCGTTGGTCATCGTCAGCGCACGCGTGGGGCACGCTTCGATGCACAGGCCGCAGCCGATGCAGCGCAGGTAGTTGATCTGATAGTCCCGGCCGTACCGTTCACCCGGTGAGTAACGCTCGGTCTCGGTGTTGTCGGCACCCTCGACGAAGATCGCGTCGGCCGGGCACGCCCATGCACACAACTCGCAGCCGATGCATTTCTCCAGCCCGTCCGGATAACGGTTGAGTTGATGCCTGCCGTGATAGCGCGGTGCGGTCGGCGTTTTCACCTCGGGGTAGAACTCGGTGTTCGGCTTCTTGAACATGGTCGAGAGGGTCACACCGAAACCCGCCAGCGGACCCAACAGTTCAGACATCGATTTTTCGGGCATCGCTCGCCTCCTTGGATGTGGCTTGCGCGGACGGAACCGGGATCGGCGGAACCGGGAATCCTCCTGCCATCGGGTCGAAGTCGGACCTACTCGGCGGGCGCGGCGCGGGCCGTTGTCGATCGCCGCGGCGGGAACGGAATGTCAGGTAGGCGAACAACACTGCCGTGAGGAGCGCGCCGGCGACGATGAGGGTCGCTGAGCGAGGGAGGATGTCGTCGCCTGCGAGTTGTCGTACGACGGCGACGACCATCACCCAGATCACGGCGATCGGGATGAGCAGTTTCCATCCCAATGCCATGAACTGGTCGTATCGAAGTCGCGGAAGCGTGCTGCGCAGCCATACGAAGACGAACAGCACAGCCCACACCTTGAGGATGAACCACAGCACCGGCCACCATCCGGAGTTCGCCCAGCTACCCATGTTGAAGGGCCAGGGTGCGTGCCAGCCGCCCAGGAACATCGTGGTCGACAGCGCCGAGACGGTGATCATGTTCACGTATTCGGCCAGCATGAACATGGCAAAGCGCAGCGACGAGTATTCGGTGTGGAAACCTCCGACGAGTTCGCCTTCGGCCTCGGGGAGATCGAACGGTGCACGGTTGGTTTCGCCGACCATCGACACCGAATAGATCACGAACGACGGAATCAGCAGCACGATGTACCACAGGCCGTCCTGCGCGGCGACGATCCCCGAGGTCGACATCGTGCCGGACAGCAGAAACACCGCCGCGAAGGTAAGGCCCATCGCGATCTCGTAGGAGATCACCTGCGCCGTCGAACGCAGCCCACCGAGGAGTGGGTAGGTGGACCCGGACGCCCAGCCTGCAAGGACGATGCCGTAGACCCCCACCGAGGTGACAGCCAGGATGTAGAGGACGGCGACCGGAAGATCGGTCAACTGCAACGGTGTGATGTGTCCGAACACCGACACCGAAGGACCGAACGGGATCACTGCGAAGGCCATGAACGCGGGTGCGGTCGCGATGACCGGTGCCAGCAAGTAGATCGGTTTGTCGACGCCGGTAGGTGTGATGCCTTCCTTGAGGCCGAGTTTGATACCGTCCGCGACGGTTTGGAGCAGGCCTTTCGGGCCCACCCGGTCGGGCCCCACCCTCATCTGCATCCAGGCCATGACTTTACGTTCGGCCAGGATCAGCACGAGCGTGGTGAGAACGAGGAACGCGAAGATCACGATTGCCTTGGCTATCACCAGCCACCACGGATCGATGCCGAACATCGACAGGTCGACTTCGTGCGCGCTGACGCTCGGGGATGCTCCGACGGTCATTGTCGTGCCTCCTCACCGGCGGCTGCTGCGGCGCGGATCCGCACGATCGCTCCTGCGTCGACGGCGAGTCGTTCGTGCACTTCCGACCCGGCAGTGTTCATGGGAATCCACACGACGCGATCAGGGAGGGTATCGATCACCGCGGGGAGGGTGATCTCGCCACGCTCCGTCGATACCGTCAGTGGGTCGCCCTCACGCACACCCACCTCGTCAGCGGTCGCGGCGGACATGCGCGCGACGGGTGCCCGCGCGGTCCCGGCAAGGTGTGGTTCGCCGTCCTGCATGCGTCCGGCGTCGAGGAGCATTCGCCACGTCGACAGAACCGCCTCACCCAGAACAGGTTTCGGTGTCGCTACCGGCCTTGCTGGAGAAAACTCGACGTGGGAACTGCGCCGTTGCCCCAATTCGACGAGTTCGGCTCGGGCCGCTGTCGCATCGCGAATGCCGAACGGGATGCCCATCGTCTCGGCAAGTGCGTCGAGGATGCGCAGGTCGGACAATGCCCCGGTGTCGCGTAGTGCGACCGGGAACGGCCGCTCACGTCCTTCCCAGTCCAGGAAGGTTCCGGCCTTTTCGACGACGGGGGCGACCGGGAAAACGACGTCGGCCCGGTCGGTGATGTCGCTGCGGCGGATGTCGAGGCCGACGAGGAACGCCGCGGAGTCGAGTGCGGCGCGGACAGCGTGCGGATCGGGTAGGTCGGCGACGTCGACGCCCGCGACCACCAACGCGGCGAGGTCGCCGGCTGCCGCGGCAGCGAGGATGCCCGCAGTGTCGCGACCGGGACCCTCGGGTATCGGTTGTATGTCGGGGCCTGTGCCCCAAACCGATTCGACTTCGCGTCGCGCCTCGGCATCGGTGACTGCCCGTCCACCTGGAAGGAGGGTCGGGAAAGCGCCTGCTTCGAGCGCACCTCGGTCGCCCGCGCGGCGAGGCACCCACGCGAGCCGTGCACCGGTCACGTCGGCGACGCGCACGATCGCGCTCAGTGCGCCGGGCGCTGCAGCGAGCCGCTCCCCTACCAGAATGATCGCGCCGTCCCCCCGCAGCTGCCCAGCGAGTTCCGGACACCCCCCGGAGCACAGGTCGTCGAACACTCGGGCCTCATCACCGGGGACGCATTCGAGAAGGGCCCCGGACATCTTCTCCAACCCTCGGCTCGCATGCGACGCCACCGACCACACCGCCGTCCCCCGCTTTCGGACGGCCTTGCGCAACCGCAGGAAGATCAGGGGTGACTCCTCTTCCGGTTCGAGACCGGCCAGGAGCACGGCAGGGGCCTTCTCGAGGTCGCCGTATGTCACGGACATCCGTGTACCTGCGATCCGGCTCCCGAGGAATCCGGTCTCCTCTCCGGTGTGTACGCGTGCCCGGAAGTCGATGTCGTTGGTCCCGAGCGCAATGCGTGCGAATTTGGCGTATGCGTAGGACTCTTCCCAGGTGAGGCGTCCGCCGGTCAGCACACCCGCGTTGCCGCGGGCGGCAGTGAGCCCCCTGGCCGCAACGGTGAGCGCGGCAGGCCACGACGCCGGGACCAGGACTCCTGCAGAGTCTCGGATCATCGGTCCGGTGAGCCGGTCGGGTTCACCGGCATAGGTGAACGCCCATCGTCCCTTGTCGCAGTTCCATTCCTCGTTCACCTCGGGATCGTCGCCGGCGAGACGGCGCATCACGGATCCGCGACGGTGGTCGGTGCGTTGCGCGCAGCCTCCGGCGCAGTGCTCGCACACACTCGGGGTCGAGACCAGGTCGAACGGCCGGGCCCGGAATCGGTAGGAACTGCCGGTGAGCGCACCGACCGGGCAGACCTGCACGGTGTTGCCGGAGAAATACGATTCGAATGGTTCCTCGGTGTAGATACCGACCTGTTGCAGGGCACCTCGTTCGAGCATGTCGATGAACCGGTCGCCGGCGATCTGATCGGAGAACCGGGTGCACCGGGCGCAGAGCACACATCGTTCCCTGTCGAGAAGAACCTGCGACGAGATGGCGATCGGTTTGGGATAGGTACGTTTGACGTCCTCGAAGCGGGTCTGCGGTCGGCCGTTGGACATCGCCTGGTTCTGCAGCGGGCATTCACCGCCCTTGTCGCACACCGGGCAGTCGAGAGGGTGATTGATGAGCAGCAGTTCCATCACGCCCTGCTGCGCTTTGTCGGCCACGGGCGATGTGGCCTGCGTACGCACGATCATCCCGTCGGTGACGACGGTGGTGCAGGAGGCAAGCGGCTTGCGCTGTCCTTCGACCTCGACGAGGCATTGTCGGCACGCTCCGACCGGGTCGAGGAGCGGATGGTCGCAGAACCGGGGGATCTGAATACCGATGAGTTCGGCGGCCCTGATCACCAGAGTCCCCTTGGGGACTGTGATCTCGCTTCCGTCGATTGTGGCGGTGACGAGGTCGACGGGGGTCGTGCCGTCGGCTCCCGTCTCGGCTGCGGCGGTCATCGGCTTTCTCCTCCGATCGCGTGCACACCGGGCAGCGTTGCCAGGCGGTGCTCGAACGGGCATCCTCCGTGCTCGAAATGTGCGATGTATTCATCGCGGAAGTAGGCGAGTGAGGACGTGATCGGGCTGGTGGCGCCGTCACCGAGCGCACAGAAGGCGCGGCCGAGGATGTTGTCGGCGATGTCGAGTAGTTTCTCGAGGTCGGCTTCGGTGCCGCGTCCGTGTTCGAGCCGGTGCAGGATCTGTTCGAGCCAGTACGTCCCCTCGCGGCACGGGGTGCACTTCCCACACGACTCGTGCGCGTAGAACTCCGTCCACCGCAGCACGGTGCGGACGACACACGTGGTGTCGTCGAAGATCTGCAGTGCGCGGGTGCCGAGCATCGACCCGGCTGCCCCCACACTCTCGTAATCGAGTGGAACGTCGAGGTGTTCGTCGGTGAAGATCGGAGTGGACGAGCCCCCCGGTGTCCAGAACTTGAGACGGTGCCCGCGACGCACGCCACCGGCGAGGTCGAGTAGTTCGCGCAGGGTGATACCGAGCGGGGCCTCGTACTGACCTGGGTTGTTGACGTGGCCCGACAGCGAGAACATGGCGAAGCCAGGGGATTTCTCGGTACCCATCGAGCGGTACCACTCGACACCGTTGCGGATGATCGGTGGCACGTTCGCGATGGATTCGACATTGTTGACCACGGTCGGGCATGCGTACAGACCCGCGACCGCGGGGAACGGCGGTCGCAGACGTGGCTGTCCGCGACGGCCCTCGAGGGAGTCGAGCAGGGCGGTTTCCTCCCCGCAGATGTATGCACCGGCGCCCGCATGCACAACCAGTTCGAGGTCGAAGCCGGAGCCGAGAATGTCGCGGCCGACATATCCGGCGTCGTAGGCTTCGGCGACGGCGGCCTGCAGCCGTCGCAGTACCGGTACCGCTTCACCGCGTAGATAGATGAAGGCGCGCGCTGCGCGGATCGCGTACGCCGAGATGATGACACCTTCGATGAGCGCGTGCGGGGTCGCGAGCATCAGGGGGATGTCTTTGCAGGTGCCCGGTTCCGATTCGTCGGCGTTGACGACGAGGTAGTGCGGCTTTCCGTCGCCCTGAGGAATGAACGACCACTTGGTGCCGGTCGAGAATCCGGCCCCACCGCGTCCACGCAGACCGGATTGTTTGACGTCGTCGATGACCTCGTCGGGATCCTTGTGCAGCGCGACCTGCAGTGCCTCGTACCCGCGGTGGCGCCGGTATGTCTCGAGAGTCCAGGACCGGTCCTCGTCCCAGTATTCGGTGAGCACGGGAGTCAGGGTGGAGTCGAGTGGCTCATCGTGCACGACGGGGTCGTCGGTGACGGGAGGCGCCTTCATCTTCTTGTCTCGAGCGACGCGCAGACCGACGACCGACGGCTCACCAGCGCTGCCTCCGGCTTCGAGTGCCCCTGGACGAGTATCCGGAAACCCCGCAAGGAGACGCGCGGTGTCGCGGAAAGTCCGCAACGGCGCGCCGCGTGTGGGTTCGGGGGGCGTCCCGGCCAGCAGATCGTCGACGAGCGCCGTTGCCGAGTCGACGGTGCGATTGTCGAACAGTTCCCAGTTGACGGTCATCACCGGCGCGTAGTCGCATGCGGCATTGCATTCGATGTGTTCGAGCGTGATCGCGCCGTCGGTCGTGGTCTCGCCGTTGTCCACACCGAGGCGGTCGCAGAGCGTGGCGAAGATGTCGTCGCCGCCCATGGTCGCGCACAACGCGTTGGTGCACACACCGACGTGGTAGGTGCCGGTCGGAGATCTGCGGTACATCGTGTAGAACGTGGCGACGGCGGCTACCTCGGCCCCGGTCAACCCGAGATGCCCGGCACAGAACTCGATACCCGCCGGGGAGACGTAACCGTCTTCGGACTGCACGAGGTGCAGCAGCGGCAACAGCGCCGACCTGCTCTGCGGATACCGGGCGATGATCTCCAGGGCGTCGACGTCGAGGCGGACGCGGACATCGTCGGGATAGCTACGACGATCGCCCGGCCGTACGAGCAGGACGTCTTCCTCCGGGCGCGGGCCGAACGGAATCAACACCGGTTCGGCCGGCACGATGTGCTCGGTACTGCTCATCTGTCCACTCCCCCCATCACCGGGTCGATGCTGGCGACCGCGGCGATCACGTCGGAGATCATGCCGCCCTCGCACATCGCGGCGACTGCCTGCAGATTCGTGAACGACGGGTCGCGGTAGTGCACTCGATAGGGGCGGGTACCGCCGTCGCTGACCATGTGCACTCCGAGTTCTCCACGGGGCGACTCGACCGCGACGTACACCTGACCGGCGGGCACCCGGATACCTTCGGTGACGAGTTTGAAATGATGGATGAGATCTTCCATCGAGGTGCCCATGATCGTGCGGATGTGTTCGAGCGAGTTGCCGAGTCCATCGGCGCCGAGCGCCAGTTGCGCCGGCCACGCGATCTTCCTGTCCTGCACCATCACCGGCCCCGGCCGCAGCCGATCGAGACACTGTTCGACGATCTTGAGGGACTCCCACATCTCCTCTACCCGGATCAGGTAGCGGCCGTAGCAATCGTTTCCGGTGTGGGTGACGACGTCGAATTCGTAATTCTCGTATCCGCAGTACGGTTGTGCCCGGCGAAGATCGTGCGGGAGTCCCGTGGCGCGCAGTACGGGGCCGGTGACGCCGAGCGCCATGCACCCGGTGAGGTCGAGGTATCCGATCCCCTCGGTCCGCGCCTTCCAGATCGGATTGTCGTTGAGCAGTAACTCCATGTCGCGCAATCGGCTCGGCATGAGTTTCAGCAGGTCGCGGATTTTGGGCACGGCCTCGGAGGGGAGGTCCTGCACGAGACCACCGGGCCTGATGTAGGCATGGTTCATGCGCAGACCGGTGACGATTTCGAACACTTCGAGGACGAGTTCGCGTTCACGGAACCCGAACAACATCGGTGTGGTGGCGCCGAGTTCCATGCCACCGGTGGCGAGGGCCACGAGGTGAGACGAGATGCGGTTGAGTTCCATGAGCATCACACGGATGATCGACGCGCGTTCGGGGATCAGATCGGTGATGCCGAGGAGCTTCTCGACACCGAGGCAGTAGGCGCTCTCGTTGAAGAACGGCGACAGGTAATCCATGCGGGTCACGAACGTGACGCCTTGCGTCCAGTTGCGGAACTCGAGATTCTTCTCGATTCCGGTGTGGAGATAACCGATTCCGCATCTGGCTTCGGTCACCATCTCGCCGTCGATCTCGAGTATCAGACGCAGTACGCCGTGGGTGGACGGGTGCTGCGGGCCCATGTTGACCACGATGTGGTCTTCTCCTGCGGCGCGTGCTGCAGCACTGATCTCGTCCCAGTCCTGGCCCACCGCGTCGTAGACGGTTGTTCCCGTGTCCGACTCCATCGCAGCGTCGTTCGTCAACTGTAGGCCCTCCGCTCGTCCGGTGGCGGGATCTGTGCACCCTTGTACTCGACGGGGATTCCACCGAGCGGATAGTCCTTGCGTTGCGGGTGTCCGTTCCAGTCGTCGGGCATCTGGATCCGGGTGAGCGACGGATGACCGTCGAAGACCAGACCGAAGAAGTCGTATGCCTCACGTTCGTGCCAGTCCGTTGTCGGGTAGACGGTGTGTAGCGACGGAATGTGCGGATCTGCGTCGGGCACGGCGACCTCGACGAGGATGCGACGGTTGTGGGTGATCGACATCAGCGGATATACCGCGTGCAGTTCGCGGCCGGTGTCCTCGGGGTAGTGAACGCCGCTGACGCCGAGGCACAGCTCGAAGCGTAGGGCGGGATGGTCGCGCAGGGTGCGGGCGATCGATACGAGATGTTCGCGGCGCACGTGCACCGACATCTCTCCCCGGAACACGACGATCTTCTCCACGGCGGCCTCGAATCCGGCGGGCCCCGCGTCGTAGAGGGCATCTTCGACGCCCGCGTCGTTAGGGGCATCTTCGACGCCCGCGTCGTTGAGGGCATCTTCGACGGTGTCGGCGAGATCGTCGAGGTAACCACCGAACGGTCTCGGGCTGCTGTCCGGCAGAGCGACACGGCGCACGAGCCGGCCGTATCCACTGGTGTCCCCGCTCCCGTGGATACCGAACATCCCGCGGCGCTGCGCGATGACTTCCGGCGCAGCCGAATCCGGTGAGTTGGGGTCGGTCATCGGCGCGGCACCTTCAGCTCGATGAGCGGACGCTGAGCGAGCGCGGCCTGTTCTGCCGCGCGCACCGCTTCTTCACGGTTGGCTCCGAGCGGCATGTGCTGGATCTTGTCGTGCAACGCCAGAATCGCGTTGATCAGCATCTCCGGGCGCGGTGGACATCCCGGCAGGTAGATGTCGACCGGCACCACATGGTCGACCCCCTGCACGATCGCGTAGTTGTTGAACATGCCCCCTGATGATGCGCACACGCCCATCGACAGAACCCATTTCGGTTCGACCATCTGGTCGTAGACCTGACGGAGTGCAGGTGCCATCTTCTGGCTTACACGTCCGGCGACGATCATTACGTCGGCCTGTCGCGGTGATGCTCGGAAGGCCTCCATACCGAATCGGGCGATATCGAAACGTCCCCCCGCGGTCGACATCATCTCGATTGCGCAGCAGGCCAGACCGAACGAGGCGGGCCACAACGACCCTTTACGGGCGAAGCCGGCGAGGACTTCGACCGTGCTGAGCAGAAATCCGCTCGGGACCTTCTCTTCGAGACCCATATCCGACTCTTACCACCTTCGACAAGATTGTGGATCTTATTCGGGTGCAATCGATTTACGGAGTGATTCTTCGGAGGACTTCCGTCAATCCCATGTCAGGCCACCGCGTCTCCACTCGTAGGCATATGCAACGAACACGTTGAACATGAACAGGGCCATGGCGAGCAGACCGAACATCCCGAGCGCATCGAAATGGATCGCCCAGGGGTACAGGAAGACGATTTCGATGTCGAAGATGATGAACAGCATGGCCGTCAGGTAGTACTTGACCGGAAATCGGCCGCCTCCGGTGGGCTGCGGTGTCGGATCGATGCCGCATTCGTAGGCATCGAGCTTCGCCCGGTTGTAGCGACTCGGACCGGCGATGCTCGCCACCACGACGGAGAAGAGCGCGAACGCGAGCGCAATTGCGCCGAGCACCAGAATCGGCACGTAGACGTTCATCGGCACCTCCGGTTCCGAACGTCGAACCCCGGTCGTGTGGCCGTCGGACATTCGGACATCCTGTGAGCCACGGCACACACACTAGTGCCGATGACGCGGGACTTGTCCAGGATTCGACACGCATTCTTCGGCGCGGCGTGTCCGCCCGTTCGGGCTCCTCAGGAGGAGTAGTCTCTGCGCCCCGGCAGAGGCGGATCGGATCAGCGTGCGGGTGCCGGATCGGCGCCGGGCAGCAGGAGGCGGACGACCTCGCGACCGAGCTTCATCGCGTCGATCGGGTGCGCTACGACGGACTCGGCCCGCGACCACGATGCGAGCCAGGTGTCGTCGGGACGCCCGATGATCACAACGACCGGCGGGCACGGGTCGATCTCGTCCTTGAGTTGCTTCGCAATCCCCAGGCCACCGGCGGGCGCAGTCTCACCGTCCAGGATCACCAGATCGATCCCGCCCGCGTCGAGGTGCGAGAGGACGACGGGGGCGGTTGCGACCTCGGTGTACTCGAGGGGTGGAAGGTCGGGGTGCAGGGTCGTGCCCAAGGCAGCCTGTACGCGGCTGCGCACAGTGGCGTCGTCGCTGTACACGAGGATCTTCAGAGTTGCGGGACGGCTCTCGGCATCACTCACGGGCCCGATGCTAGATCGTCACCGACGCCACCGGACCGTTCGGTCGGACCCGTACGGCGTGTCGCGCCGAACCGGCCGGCCTGCTCAGTCGTAGACCGACCAGAATTCGAGCATGGGTTCTCGCGCCAGTTCCGTTCCCCCTTCGGTGATGAGCAGGGCCCTGTCGTCGAACCGGTAGGTCACTCCGGCGTTGGTGACTTCGAATCCGTCCGCGACCACGATCGGGTCGTCTATCTCTATGCCGGATCCGTCCTCGACCCTGATCCCCTTGTAGTACAGGCGGTCGGCGCCGGTCCTGCATACGACGATGAGCGAGGCCGTGGTGCGTGCGATACCGAGGGCCTCGTTGTCCGCGTTGCACCGCGGACCCACCTCGTCGACGAAACCCTGTGCGTCCGCGTCGGCCACCGTGACAACTCCCCGCGGCGAGTTCGCGCTGGTGGTCCGTGCCGTGGTGACGTATGCGGTCGTGAGCGGGGCGTGGGTGGTCGACACAGGTGCCGTCGTCGGGGCGCGCGTTGTCGTGGGTTCCTGGGCGACCGTCACTGTGCTGACGCCCGTCGATGGACCGGCAACCGTCTGCGGATCCACCGAATCGCTGCGCGTAGCGGCCCACGCGATCACGACACCGACGGCGACGAGCGCGGCGACCGCGCCCCCGATCAGTCCCCGACGACTGTTGCGCGTGGAAGTACTGGACGACGGCTCGGGAAGGTTCGGACCCGCCACAGGGGTCGTGGACGGTCGGGCGGCGACACGGCTCGGGGCTGCACCCGGGTTCTGATCCGTTACAGGGTCGCGGTCCGACGCGAACATGTGCCGTGCAGCGATCAGCGCACCCTGCGCCACCACGGTCTTGGGATCGTCGAGTGTCGCGACCCGAGCGATCCGCGACAATTCCTGGTGCACAAGCGGAATCCGCGACGATCCGCCGGTCAGGTAGAGGGCGTGCAGGGAACCGGGCGTGATACCGGCATCAGCGAGCGTGTCTCGGACGAGGTCCACCGCCGACTCCACCTGCGGGCGGATCAGCGAATCGAACTCCGGCCGGGTCAGCGACAGGGTCGTCCGGGATCTGGATCCGACGACCGTGATCGTTGCCGAGGGTGTCTCGGAGAGCACTTCCTTGGCGCCGCGGGCAGCCTCATCGAGGGCGCGGATCGCCTCGATGCTTCCGGGCGCCCCGTCGGCGAATTCGGCGCGTGCTGTGGCGTCGCGGTCGGCCACATGGTCGAGGGCCCAGCGTCGGATGAGTGCGTCGAAGTTCTTGCCTCCTAGAGCATTGTCGCCCCGTGCGGCCACGACGTCGAACGCCCCGGAGTCTGCGATCCGCAGTACCGCGACGTCAGCGGTTCCCCCGCCGAAGTCGAACACGGCGATCGCCGTACCGGGCGGCAGCCGAGCGGTGCGGGTGTAGTAGTAGGCGGCCGCGCGGGGTTCCGACACGGTGGTGATCGTGGACGGTTCGATTCCCGCTCGCGAGGCCGCGTCCACCAGCACCGCGACAGTGGCATGCGACCACGCTTCGGGGTGGGTGAGTACGACGCGCTCGGGCGGCACGCCGTTGTGCAGTACCGCCGCTCGACGCATCACGCTGCGCAACACTGCCGCGATCATCTGTGGCGGTGTCAGGTCCACATGGCCGGTCCGGATGAACGGCTGCGAGATCAGGCGTTTGGGCGCGGGCACGAAACCCTCCGGGTGGCCGGCTGCCGCATTCTGGGCGGCGGCGCCGGTGAGAATCTCGCTGTCCGCGCGTACGAACACCGCCGAGGGCAATAGGTTCGAGCGATGGGTGAGCGATACCGGATGGATCGAGCCGTCGCCTGTACGGGTGTGTGCGGCCGCTGTGTTCGACGTCCCGAAATCGATCGCGAGCCACCATCGTTCATCACTCATGATTCAGGAGACTAGTACTACGCTCCGCACGAAACTTCTGGCCCGTGCCCGGGTTGCCGTGGGTCGCGAGGCAACGGTGACCCGCGCGATCGGGGGAAGGCCTCGAAGCGTCGGTGCAGTGACCCGGTACTTCACGTGGTCAGACGGGAACTCGCACCGGTACCGCACTCGCCGTCGTCGATTCGTTGCCCAGTTCCCCGTTTCCGTTCTCGCCCCAGCAGAACACCTGCTCGTCAACCGTGGTCGCGCAGGTGTGCACGGCACCGGTCGTGATGGCCGTGGCTGCTGCAGGCAGTGTCACGCGAGTCGCTTCGGTCGAGTGGGTGCCGGGCGCGCTGGTGTGCTGACCCCAGTCCGTCGTGCCCCAACAAGAGACGGCGCTGTCTTCGGTCAGCGCGCAGGTGTGCCGCAGGGACGCCGCGAGCGCAGCGGCCCCGGACAGCGAAGCCTGCACGGGTTCGGATCGCGAGTCGGTGGTGCCGTCCCCGAGCTGGCCCCAGCCGTTCTCACCCCAGCAGTATGTCCGGGTGTCTTCGAGTGCGGCGCAGGTGTGTCCCCGCCCCGCCGCGACGAACGCGGCGGGCCCGGGGAGTTCCACTTGCAGCGGGTCGGCGATCGCGACGTCGGAGTCGTTGGTGTATCCGCGGCCGAGTTGGCCGGACGTATTCGCGCCCCAGCAGAAGACGTCGCCGACGACGGTGGACGCGCACGTGTGGTTGCCACCTGCTGCCAGCGACGTCATGGTGGGCAGGTCGATGCGGTGGGGCGATTCGATCAGGTCCGTCCCCTCCTCGCCGATCTGGCCGTTGGTGTTGCGGCCCCAGCAGTAGCCTTCGCCGCCGTCGGTGAGGGCACAAGTGTGGTCTTCCCCTGCGCTCAGTGCGGAGACTGCGGCAGGCATGTCGATCCGCACCGGTTCTGAACTCGGGTCGGTGGTGCCCGTGCCGAGCTGACCGAACGTGTTGTATCCCCAGCAGTAGGTTTCGCCATTGTCGAGTGACGCGCAGGTGTGTTCGCGACCCGTGCCGAGTGCGGAAACGGGTCCGGGGAGTTCGACCGAGACAGGTGAGTATCGGGAATCGGTGGTTCCGTCGCCGAGTTGACCGGAGGCGTTGAGGCCCCAGCAGCTGACATCACCCCGAGAATCTGCGCAGGTGAACCATCCTCCTGCGGAGACGGTGAACACGTCGTTCTCCGCAAGCGACGGCGCAGGCCCTCCGCTGGCCGTACCGCCGTCACCGGCGCCCGAATCAGGCCAGTAGACCGCCACACCGATGGCGGCAGCGATCACCGCCACTACCGCACCGAGCACCGTGAGAGTTCGGGCGGACGTGCGGATACGGTCCGGCTCCGGCCGAGGCGCACGCACCGGCACGGTGGGGGCAGCCGCGGGCCTGCCGGAGCGGCCAGTGGCGACGAGCGCGCCCCGCGCGACGACGGTTTTCGGGTCGTCGAGGGTCGCGACAGGGCCGACCTGCCCAAGCATGCTGTGCACCAAGGGGATCCGTGAGGAACCACCGGTAAGATAGATGGCCTGCAAGCGATCATGCGGGACTCGCCCCTGGGTCAGCGCGGTGCGGACGAGGGCGGCAGCCTGCTCGACCTGGGGGGCGATCAGGTCTTCGAACTCCCCACGAGTCAGGAGCAGATTCTCGCGCCACGGGCCGCCTGCGGCGGATACCGTCGCGGACGGCGCATCCGAGAGCACTTCCTTGGCGCGACGCGCGGACTCCTCCAGGGCCCGTCGCGCCTGCAACTGGTCGGGACCGGATCCGCGCAGGTACTCGGCGAGTTCAGGGTTGAGGTCAGCGAGCTGGGACTCGGCCCAGTTGCGGACGAGAGCGTCGAAGTTCTTACCGCCGAGTCCGTTGTCGCCGACGGCGGTGACGACCTCGAATTCGGCATCCGGGGTACTACGCAGGATCGCTACGTCGACAGTGCCGCCGCCGAAGTCGAACACGGCGATCGCGGATCCTGCCGGGACGGGAGTGCTGCGGGAGTAGAAATGCGCGGCGGCGCGCGGTTCGGACACCGTCACCACAGTCGATGGATCGATGCCTCCCTGGGCGGCTGCATCGGTGAGCACAGCAACCACGTCCGCCGACCATCCTTCGGGGTGCGTGAGTGCGACGCGGGAGGGGGGGATGCTGTTGTTGTGACGCAGTGCGCGGTGGTAGACCGTGCCGATCACTGCTGCGAACAGGGCTGTGCGGGGAACGGGCGTGCCGCGGACCGAGACGGCAGGCAGACTCACGAGTCGCTTCGGTGACGGAACGAACGCGCCCGGGTCAGAATCAGCAGCATTGACCGCGGCATCGCCGACGAGGATGTCGCCGAGCGACCGCACCGGCACCGACCGGACGAAGACGGACGACGCCATGAGATTGCTTTGATGTGTCAACGAGAGCGTATGGATGCCCGTTCGTGCATCGGTCACGGCGGCAGCTGTGTTGGACGTACCGAAATCGACCGCCAGCGACCATTCTCCGATGCTCATGGCTCACGAGAGTAGGCGACGGCACGCGACCATACAGACCCCGTGGCGCCTCCGGCGCGCGGAACACCGATCGAGCGTTGCTGCGTGACGGAGACTTCCCCGGGCCGCTGCTGTAGGTTCCCGTTCTCGATGTCAGTTTCTCGATCTCGTGTCAGTTGCCTGTAAGTGGCGTGTCGCTTTCTCGATTTCGTGTCAGTAGCGGGACCCTGAAAAGACTGCCTGGACCAGCGAGGTTGAGGTCGGGTACGTGCAGGACTCCGGCGCCTTGCCGCAACGGCCGACGCCGCGGGCCCGCACGGGTAGGTTCTATTCCAGGTAGTCCACTCGGTACTGCCCGAGAGGACCACCGGATGGCGTCCTCATCGGATCCGGCACCACCTTCTTCGGCCGTCGCCATGCGAAGCTGAGAGTGTGTTCTCACCTGAGACGAACTACCTGAATGTTTGGACGTTTCCGATCACCGGACCGGATGCACCGGACGACGCTCCGATGAATATCGTCGGTGCGTGCCACGCCGTGGGGCGAGATCTGCAGTGCCGCTGGCACGGCCCCGACACCTACGTGCAGAACTGCCTGTGGACGGTGTCGCTTCTCGACACCGACTACTGTCACCTCATGCTCGAAGCCGGGCCGCGGCCACGGCGCAAAACGACGGGTACCGTGGCGCTGAAGGGTTTCGGATTTGGCGGTCTACACGTCGAGCAATCGGTGCAGGAGCTGACCGTCCTCATCGCCGGTGAGGTGCAAGATCAGCTGGCCAGCGGGATGCCGTTCGTACAGTGGCCAATCAACGAACAACGAATGTTGATGCCGACGTGCCGCGACGGACACGCTGTGTGGGTGGTGCGCAGTTCTGATCACGTGATCGCCGAAATCGGTGCGCTGTGCGGCTGAACCGCGAGTCAGTTCGCCGCCCTACTGACACGCTCGGCACGAACCTACAGCTGCGCTGCGTCTAGGCGACGGAGTGTTTACCACGCCCCCGTACTGCGACTGCTCCCCGCGGATGCGTTCGGCGCAGGTTCCGGACTCGTTCACCAGCGGTGTGCAGCCGACCTGCTGCCGGCCCCGGCGTGATCATCAGGTACGCCACGACGACGCCCACACCCGTGAGCGCACCGTAGAGAACACCTGCCACAACGGATCCGGTGACCATGACCACCGTCGTTCCGACGATGAGTGCTGCGGACAGAACGAGGATGGCCAACGCTCTGCCCTGTGACGACCGGTCCCCCGACTCGGCGTGATGTTCGCCCATGATTCCCTCCCGTTTCCCACCCCGGAGCGGACTCGATCGCATCTCGTCGACAGAGCCGAGCCTGACCGACGCGACCGCGGTATCCGAATGGACCGAAAGTTCCGCTCTTCATCCGCCAGGGCCGGGCCGGCATCGTAGCGGATAACAAAACACTACCAAATGTGATGAAAATCTCGCAACTACCCTGTGGTGCGTCACCAAGCTGTTGTAACGAGGGGAAGACCGGCCTTATTCGTCATTCGTCATTCGTCGCGCCCTCGGGCGTCCTGCCCTCCGGCGCGTCGTTGCCCGACCAGGTGGCCCACAGCCGCGCATACTGCCCTCCTGCAGCAATCAATTCTTCGTGGGTTCCCGATTCGCAGACGAGTCCGTGCTCGAGCACGACGATCCGGTCCGCGGTGACCGCCTGGGTAAGCCGGTGCGCTACCACCAGCGAGGTCCGGCCGAGCACCGTGACGGCCGCCGAACTCTCGAGATCCCTGGCCCCAGCACTTCCGGCTTCGGCAGTCGCCTCGTCGAGGATCACGATCGCGGGGTCGGCAAGAAGGACGCGGGCGAGCGCGAGTTGCTGCGCTTGTGCGGCAGTGAGCCGATGACCGCCCTCGCCCACCACCGTGTCGATGCCGCCGGGCAGCGCACGAACCCAGCCGGACGCACCCACCTCGGCGAGCGCAGCATCGACCATCCGGTCGTCAGCGTGCGGCACGGCAAGTCGCAGGTCGTCGCGCAGTGTACCTGCGAAGGTGTGTACCTCCTGGGTCACGATCACGAGACGATCGCGGAGTGTTGCTGCGAGCTCGGCAAGCGGCACTCCGCCCAGCAACACCTCACCCGAGTCCGGGGTGATGCTGCCTGCTGCAATCGCCGCGAGTGTGCTCTTGCCCGACCCGGTCGGGCCGACCAGTGCGATCCGCTCGCCAGGGGCAATCGTCAGGTCGATGCCGTGGAGTACCTCGTGCCCGTCGTAACCGTGGCGGATGCCGCTCAGCCGCAGGCCCGAATCGGTAGGTACGCGAGGGTCGGCCACCGGCCGCGTGTCCTGGATCGAGACGACGCCGACCAGCCGCGCCAGACTCGCACCGGCCGACTGCACTTCGTCGAAGGTGAACAGGATCGCACCGAGCGGATTGAACAACTGGTGAAACAGGAGCGCCGCGGCGGTGACCTGACCGACCGAGACCGACCCGTCGTCGACCAGTACGAAGCCCGCGGCCAGGATGCATGCCAGGCTCACGAACTCGGCGCGATTTCCGCGGCTCGCGAAGCGCGCGAAGATCGAGAACACATCGATGCCGAGCAGCCGCGCGCGGTCGGACGCTTGGTCCACGCGGTCTCGGTGTACAGCTTCGGCTCCATAGGCCCGAACGGTGCGCTGCCCCTGGATGCTGCTGATCAGGGCCTGGGATCGCGCTCCCATCGCCACACGCTGCGCGGCGTATCGAGGAGCGGACCGGGGCAGGTACCACCGCAGCGCCAACGTGTACATCGGCACGGCGATCGCGCCGGCCAGTCCCAGGCGCCAGTCGATTCCGACCATCGTCGTCAAGCTCACCGCGACGAGGAACAGCGCGGAGATCACCGGCGGAACAGCCTCGGAGACCGCCTTGTCGATCACGGCGACGTCGTCGCCGACACGGGCGAGAACGTCACCCTTGCCTGCCTGCTCGACTGTGCGCATCGGTAGTCCCAGTGCGCGTATCACCACCGCTTCGCGCAGGCGCGCAAGCACAGTGGACCCCAGCACCGCGACGAAATACCCGGCAAGGCCGGTGAACACGCCCGCTGCGATCGCCGCAATCGCGATGATCGCGACGATCCCGCCGAGTGCGGACATCGGCGCCGACTCTCGAACGCGGTCGACGAGTACCCCGAACATGTAGACGGGTAGCACGGTGGCGGCGGCGCCCAGCGCGGCCGTGACGACTGCCGCTGCAGCGACCGCTGATTTCCGGCGAACCGCCCGACCGAGCCAGGCCCACGATTCGCGCGCGGTAGCGACCGGAAGTAGGCGGCGGTCGGCGTCGGGGCTCATCTCGGTCATCGAATGACCGCCGCCTGGTACACCGCGTCGGTCTCGGCGAGTCGGTGATGAGTCTCGGTGACGACCGCGCGACCGTCGTCGATCACGACGACACGGTCGGCGGCGGCGAGAAACGCGGGGCTCGAGGTGAGGACGATCGTGGTACGCGGGTCAGTTCCGTGCCGGAGTTCGAGGAGGCCCTCCGCGATGTTCGATTCGGTGACCGAGTCCACCGCGGTGGTGGGGTCGTGCAGGACAAGCACCGGCGGGTCGGCGACGAGCGCCCGCGCCAGTGCGATGCGCTGCCGCTGACCGCCGGACAGCGTCGTGCCGTCGTCGCCGACCGGGTGATCGAGTCCGGCGGCATGCAGGTCCACGACGTCGCGGGCAGCGGATGCGTCGAGCGCGCGTTCGAGGTCGACCGACGTGGAAGGACCACGTCCCGCGGTGATGTTGGATCCCAGGGTGCCCGCGAACAGGAACGTATCGTGCGGTTCGGCAAGGATCAGGGTGCGGGCCAGCTCGATCGGAAGATCGCGGGCGGGCACCGATCCGACAGTGAACGTGCCGCTGTAGTCGTCAGCAGGGACCTGCGAGGACAGCAGCGCGAACACTGCGTCGGCGTCCTCCGGCCGGTACGCCACGATTCCGACGAACTCACCGCGTTCGACGGTGAGGTCGAGACCCTCGAGCGTCCGGTACCGGAGATCGGCGAGTTCGAGTACCGGCCCCCGCTCACTGTGGGTCACGTCGTTGTTGCCGGGGTGCAGCAGCGGCGCGCTATCGAGCACGCGCGCCACGCGGTCGGCCGACCCGCGTGACGCTGCGACGATCGCTGGGACCCGAGCCAACGTAGTGAGCGGCTCTATCAGGAATTGAGCAAGGCCCACGACCGTGATCACCTCGGCGAGGCCGATCCGGCCGCTGAGTGCCAGCCACCCCGCCCAGCCTGCGACCGCTACGGCAAGCAATGCGCTCGAGGCGGTGGAGACACCCGCGAACAGCGAGCGGACCTTCGCCGCGCTGAGCGTGGCGGTCAGCGCGTCGGCGCTGACAGCACGGAATCGCTGCCCTGCTTCGGTCTCACCGCCGATGCCGCGCAGCGGACGCAGTCCGGTGACGAGGTCTGTCGCGACGGCCGACGCGGTTCCGATGCGGGCCTGCTGCTCGGCCGTACGGTGTGCGATGACAGGTGCGGCGAAGTGCAGTGCCGCCAGGAGCGCGGCGGTGCCGACGAGAACGCCGAGCCCGAGCGGCACATCGATCACGAACAGGATCACTGCCGTCGCGATCACCGCGACCGCGCTCGCAACAGCCCGGGCGACGAGGTCGAGGATCCATGTTGTGCGATCGGCGTCCGAGGTGGCAACGGAGAGCAGTTCTCCCGCGCGCATCTCGGTGCGGACACCGCGCGGGCGCAGGAGGGTGTCGGTGACCTCGACGCGGAGCCGGTGGCCTTCGCCTTCCATCGCTGCAACGACGAGGCGCGCGCCGAGACGCCAGGAGTAGGTGAGGGCAGTGAACAGCAATGCGAGTGCGATCAACCAGCCCACCATCGCGGTCCGGTCGCCTGGGGCGATTGCGTTCGCGACGATCGCGCCGATGGCGACCGGGACGAGCGCCTCGAACAACTGGTGCAGTCCGCACAGCACCACGGCAACGGTCATGCGTGCGCGGTGTCGACGCAGGATCTGCCACATCAGCGCGTTTCCGCGCACCGCCTGGTGCAGCTTGTCCACCGAATCTCCTGTCTGTGCCGGGTTCACCCTAGGTGAGGAAGGTGCCGAGGACTCGTCCGCCGCCTGAAGTTTCAGAATTTTTGAAAGTCATAGCTAGGTAAGGCTAGGCTGACCCGACAGTTCGGTGGGACGTCCCCTCGCCCCGCCCCGTCGAAAGGTATCCATGCACAACAGACTCGGCCGTGCCCTGCGCCGGCCCCAGCTCATCGCGATGGTCGCAGCCGGTGCACTCCTGCTCGGGGCATGCTCGAGCGGTGACAGCGGATCCGACACTGCCGCGTCCGGCGACTTCGAACCGGTGACCATCGAACACGCTCTCGGCACTGCCGAGATCACCGAGGCCCCCGAACGCATCGTCACGCTCGGAATGGGATCCGCGGAGACAGTGATCGCACTCGGCACGGTCCCGGTGGGTATCGAAGAGTACCCGTGGGGCAGCGACGAGACCGGTTATCTGCCGTGGATCCACGAAGAACTGACCGAGCGCGGCGAAGAACTACCCGCCCAGTTCACCGGCGGAACGGAAGTCGATATCGAAGCGATCGCAGCGCTGGAACCCGATCTGATCCTCGCTCCGTGGTCCGGAGTCACCCAGGATCAGTACGACATGCTCGAGGGCATCGCACCGACCGTCGCCTACCCGGAACTGCCCTGGACCATCACCTGGCAGGAGCAGATCGAGACGATCGGCACCGCGATGGGTAAGCACGACGAGGCCCTCGACCTCATCACCGAGATCGACGACACGTTCGCAGATGCAGCCGCCGAGCATCCCGAATACCAGGACGTGAGCTTCTCCTACATCTACAACACCGGCCCCGCGACGCTCGGCGTGTTCCTCGCAGACGAGCAGCGTGTCGCGATGGTCCGTGGACTCGGACTCACCGTCGACCCGGTCGTGGACACCCTCGAGGAGACCGAGGGCACCGACTCGTCGGTCATCGGACTCGAGAACGCGCATCTGCTCGCCGACTCCGACCTGATCTTCACCTTCTACAGCGATCCCGGCAATCGCGCCGAGATCGAGGCACAGCCGGTCTACCAGCAGATCCCGGCAATCTCGCGGGGTTCGATCGTGGCTCCCGAAGAACAGCCGTTCGTCACCGGGTCGTCGATCATCAACCCGCTCACGGTGCCGTGGGCCCTCGACCGTTACGTTCCGCTGATCGACGAGGCTATTGCGAAGCTCGACCGGTAGCCGGCCGGCACACCGAGAGGGTGAGGCGGACTTTGCTCCGCCTCACCCTCTTTCGTCGTCGCGTGCCGCCTTGAACCGCTTCCACTCGGCACCGAGTTTGCGGTTGTCCAGCAGCCAGCCCATGTAGTCGCGCATGTTCTCGACCCGGACATGCGCTGCCGATTCCGGGTTCACCCGCGCGAGCGCTTCCTCGGCGAGGGCCCGTTGGCTACGCAGATACTCTTCCTCGATGTCGAGGAAGCCGCCCCAGACGTCGTCGGCCATCACGAAGAAGTGAGCGCGCTCGCCCGTGCGGCGGACCCGCTGCACGAACCCGCGCGCGACGAGACGCCGTGTGTACGTCGATACCGAGCCTCGACTGGTTCCCAGAGCGCGGGCGAGTTCGTCGGCACTGACCCCACCGGATTCGTCGACGAGGAGGTATCCCGCGATGCGCCCTTCGATTCTCGATGCTCCACCTGTCTGCCAGTAGTCGGCGAATCGTTCGACGAACCACGACCGAATGTCGTCGGCGTCCTCCACCCCGCGGGAACTGCTCATGACAGATATTGTCGCAACCCGCTTCTCGTCCCCTGCGGGGGCGGTGCGTCCGCGGACCTCGGTACGGTCTCGCGATAGTCTTCGTGCATGGCCGGGAACGTGAGCATGCGAATAGTGCGTCTGCGAGCACTGATCGACCATCCTCGTACCGGCGACGGTGAACGCGCCGCGGCGCAGCGCATGCTCGACCGGATCCTGACCACCACGCGCATCCCGCAGGGATCCGGCGACCGGACATACGGCACGAGGCACCACCGTGCCGGCCGACACGCGAGCGTGTCGCGCATAGCCGAGATGATCCGTGAGGACATCGCACTCACGCGCGTGGCCTTCACAACGTCGACGCAATCAGGACAACCCGCCATGTCCGACCCGATCGCCGATGCCCCCGCCGAGATCATCTACACGGTCTCGGCTCCCCATGATTCCGAGATCGTCATCGCTCTCGACAACGTCCCGCAGGAATGGGGATGGGTTCCGGAATACGGCATCGCGACCGTCGGCCCAGCACTACGAGCGCTCGTCGACGAACTCGCCGACCTCATGAACCGATACAACCGCGACGGCGCGGATATCGGTAAACGCTTCTTCGGCCGAGTTCGCGTGGGCGGTGAAACCCTGGTGTGGTGATCAGCGGACGGTGACGATGCCGTCGTCGAAAGTGATCGTGCCGTTCTCGAAGGCACTGACCTTCACTCCATCGATATCGATCTCATCGCTCGTCGGGTAGCCCAGTGCCCCCTGACTTCCACCGAGCACGTTCCACTTGTTGCGTATCTCGCCCCAGACGATATACGGCGGGTTACCGTCCTTTTGAATGATCACACCACCGACGAACCACTGGTATTTTCCGTCAGGGTTGGTCTTCTCGGCACCCAACGGCTGTCCGAGGTCCGCCTTCTGAGGCGCGGTCGCTGCGGAATATTTCTCCAGAAGGCTTCCCGACACCGTGTACTCGACTCCGTCGGCACCCAGCATCGTTGTGGAATAGGTCGCCGACGCGGACGACTCATTCGAATCGAACGGCGAGAACTGGGTTGCCACGAGAACAGTCGCGACCAATACGAGCAGAACTCCCATGGTCGCCAACAACTTCCAGCTCCGAGCGAACCGACTACGTCGCTGGTCCACCACCGGAGCAATCGACGGCGGCGCAGACGCGACCGCGGGTTCCAGCGGTGCCGCGGACGCGACCACAGGTTCCGGCGGACTCAGCTGACGCTGACATACGCGTGGGCTCCTGCCCTATCACTCCGCCCACTCGAACCGAGCTTGCCGACCGGACCATCATCGCCTGGTGACGGAGATCCTCATCGTGCACACCCGGTACTCGAGGCATCGACGAACCGGTGATCGTGAAGTGTCGGAACGCACGTGCTGCCTCGCACCTCCGAGGCGATCGCAACGTCGTCAGCGAATCCGATCGAGGCGAGTTCTCGACCCGAAGCACAGTCGCGGAGGGCACCGGTGACTCGATCGGCGATTGCGGCCCATGCGCAGCGCGCTTGATCGGCTTCGGGTGACAACGACTGCGGTCCGCATGTCTCCACCAATTCGGCGATCACCGCGCCCGCGCCCCACAGATCTTCCACTGCCGGCCGCAAAGAGCCGTCAGGCCACTTCTCCCCCGCCGCGACGACAGCGACCACAGCGGTCGGATGCTGCCGCGTGATCCACTCGGCCACGGCATGGAAGTTCCGCAGCGACGCACCGAGACATATCGACGTCGCCGACTGCAGTGTGTAGGCGATCGACGATCCGTTCGGCGACGGCAACACCAGCCGCTCGATTCCGCGGGCCGCGCGGATCGTGCCGGGCGACAGACTCACCGTGCCTTCGGTGCCTTCACTGCGCCGCACCGCGAGCGCGGCGTCGTGTGCGGCCGCGTAGTCCGCCGCGGTCTCGTCCCTCCAGCGGTACGGCAGAACCTCGATGCCTGCGTCGAGCGCGACGGACAGCGTCGTGGTGAACGACAGGACATCCACCACGACCGCGACATCCGCTGTGTCCGCGATCGCAGCGGCGCCCGTCGCACCCCAGTCGAATCGGATCCGCGAATCGAACTGCCTATGTGTGGTGTTCATCCGAGCATCAACGTCGGTGTGCCATTCGTCTGATGATCGTGTCGCCGATCGACTGCATGATCTGCACCATCACGATCAGCACGACCACGGCGACGAGCAGCACCGGGGTGTTGAAGCGCTGGTAGCCGTAGACGAGCGCGAAGTCGCCGAGACCGCCTGCCCCGATCACACCCGCCATCGCCGAGTATCCGACGAGTAGGACCAGGGTGAGTGTCGCGCCGGACACGAGCGCGGTCGTCGCCTCCGGAAGCAACACCTTGCGCACGATCTGCGTGTTCGTCGCACCCATCACCTCCGCCGCCTCAACGCGTCCGCGGGGCACTTCGCGCAACGCGGATTCGACGATGCGCGCGAAGAACGGGATTGCGCCGATCGTCAGTGGCACAATCGCGGCGGTGGGTCCGATCGCGGTGCCGACGATGAACCGGGTCACGCCGATCAGGGCGATGAGCAGGATCAGGAACGGCAGCGAGCGGAACAGGTTGACGACCACCCCGAGTACACCGTTGATCAGCGGCTGTGGCCACAGCCCCGTCGGACCGGTGATCTGGAGGATGATCCCGACGAGTATTCCGCCGATCACGGTGAGCACAAACGAGACCCCGACCATGTAGAGCGTCTCGAGTGTCGCGACCCAGACTTCGGGAAATACCTCGTACCAGGCGGTCTTGTTCATTCGGACAACCCCTCGAGGTCGGTGTCGGTCCCCCACGACAGCGTCAGGTGCTCACGTTCGTCGACGAATCGGGCGATCCGAGCGCGATCGACGCCGACGTCGAAACGCAGGCGCAGCCTGCCGACGGTACTGTCGCCGACCTTCTCGACGCGACCGCCGACCACGGCGACGCCGGTGTCGAGTTCGCGGATCATCTCCGACAGCCACGGCCCGTGTGCGTCGTCGCCGATCGCGGTGACGAGCGCAGTGTCGCTGATCGCCCCGGCCGACGGATCGTCGCCCACCGGTACGATCGCGGCGCCCAGCGCCGAGCCGGGGTCCGCAACGAGATCGGCGATGCGACCGGTTTCGACGATGCGGCCGGCTTCGAGCCTGGCCGCGGAGGTGCATACCCGCCGGAGTACGCCGAGTTCGTGGGTGATGATGACGACGGTGACTCCCAGGCGGCGGTTGATCTCCGCGACGAGATCGAGGATCTGGTCGGTGGTGTCGGGATCGAGCGCGCTCGTTGCTTCATCGCACAACAACACGTCGGGTTCGGCGGCGAGCGCGCGCGCAATACCCACGCGTTGCTGCTGTCCACCGGAAAGTTGCGAGGGGTACGACTTCTCTTTGCCTGTGAGACCGACGAGATCGATGAGCTCCTTGGCACGTGCCCGTCGATCGGCTTTGCCGACTCCGGCGACTTCGAGGGGGAACTCGATGTTGCCGACCACGGTGCGCGAGTGCAGGAGGTTGAACTGCTGGAAGACCGTCCCGATGCGGCGCCGCGCCGACCGTAGCTCGCTTCCCGACAACGTCGACAGGTCGTCCCCGCCGAGCAGGATCCGTCCCGAGGTGGGTTTCTCCAGCAGGTTGAGACAGCGCAGCAGTGTCGATTTGCCCGACCCCGACGGTCCGACGACCCCGAAGATCTCGCCGTCGCCGATCTCCAGGTCGATGCCACGCAGCGCCGCGACCTCCCCGGCGCCACCGGCACCGGGGAAGGTCTTGACGAGGGAGTCGACGACGATCATCAGTTCGCCGGGTGCACCGGGACCACGGAACCCGCATAGGTCTCGTCGATCCAGGCGGCAGTCTCGGGGGATTCGAGTGCGTCGGCGAGCGCAACCACGATCGGGTCGTTCTCGTTCTCGGCGCGGACCACGAGGAGGTTGGAGAACGGGTTGTTCTCGACCTCTTCGGTGTAGATGGAATCGTCGGTCGGGGTCAGACCCGCTTCGAGCGCGTAGTTGGAGTTGATCACCGCGGCGGTGACCTGCGGGTCGTCGAGCTGGCGCGCGAGCTGGGGGCGCTCGATCGGGATGAACTGCAGGTTCTTCGGGTTCTCGGTGATATTCGCCTCGGTGACGACGGACAGGTCGGCCTCGGTGAACGGCACATCCATCTTGATCAGGCCGGCGGATTCGAGCAGGTACAGCGCACGCGCGTAGTTCGTGGTGTCGCGCGGGATCGCGATCGAGTCGCCGTCGGCGATCTCGTCGAGCGATTTGACCTTGTTCGAGTAGAGGCTGATCGGCTCGAGGTGCACATCGGCGACGGCGACGAGGTCGTCGACTCCGTTCTGCTTCTGCCAGTCCACGAGGTACGGCTCGTGTTGGAAGAAGTTGGCGTCGACATCGCCGGCGGCGAGCAGCTCGTTCGGGTCGATCTCACCGGTGACCTCACGAATGTCGAGCGAGTAGTCGCCGAGGGCACCGCTGTTCACGACCTGCTCGAGGATCTCGACGTGCGGGGTGGAGGACGCGGAGATCACGAGGGTGTTCTCGTCACCGCCCGAGGAGCCACAGGCCGCCAGGCCCAGACCGAGGACAACAGCTGCCGATGCGGCGGCGGTGCGGCGCAGGAACATCGTTTCTACCTTCCATGGGTGGAGACCGGTCCGCGGCGCGGTACCGGGTGGAGCCGGCGATGAATCACCGGACGAACGCACTGGCCAGTTCTGCGTGGTAGCGCTCGGTGACGTTGGGGTGTGCCCGCAGTCTCGACTTCAAGGCGTTGAGTCCGTACACAGAATGCAAGGTACCGCCGTGGACGTCGGTGCCCACGCCTTTCGCGGCAGCGGCCAGGTCTGCGGACAGCGGGACGGTGGGCAAGGCCTTGTCGAGTCCGGGGTTGAGGAAGAACGGTAACGACACGCGGTCCGACCCTGCGGGCGGCGGCAGCACGCGGTGCACAGTGGCCTTGAGGTAACCACCGGTCGCCACTTCGAGTAGTTCACCGATGTTGACGATGAAGTGTCCTGGAAGCGGGTCGATGTCGAGCCACTCGCCGTCACGTTCGACCTGGAATCCGCCGCTGCCGGGTTCGGGGTACAGCAGGGTGAGCGCACCGACGTCCTTGTGGCTGCCGACGCCCTGACCCGTGACGGTCCGGTCGTGCCCTGGGTACCGGGCGATCTTGAGAAGCGGATCGGGATCGGCGAACGCGTCGTCGAAGAATCCTGCTGGGGCGCCCAGTGATTCGGCCCATGCGCGGAGCAGGATCAGACCGACGTCGCTGGAGCGTGCGATCCATTCCAGCGCCAGGTCGCGCAGCTGCGGCACTTGCGACGGCCACAGGTTCGGCCCGTGCAGTACGTCCCAGGGTCGCTCGGGGTCGATACTCGTGACCGCAGCGCGCTCGGGCCCGATGTCGAGTTGCTCTCGCCAGTCGATGTAGCCCTGAGTCCGCTCGCCGCCGACGCGGGTATACCCACGGAAGTGGGGTGAGTACGAGTTCTCGATCTCGAGTTTGTCGACATCGGGGAGAGCGAAGAATTGGCGTGATGCAGCGATGAGGCGCTGCGCAAGCGTCTCGTCGATACCGTGTCCGGCGAGGTAGAAGAATCCGATCTCGTGGGTGACGATCCTCAGCCGCTCGAGGAGTGCCGCGCGTGTGTCCTTACCGCCGTCGAGGTCGGTGAGGTCGATGATGGGCAATGTTGCCGAGCCGGGCATGGTGGATCCTTTCGAGCCGAGTCGCACCGTCGCGGAACAGAACGGGTGCAATCACGGGATTATTCCGGCGCCGAGATCGAACCCGGTGGCCGGAACAGGCAGAACATTCGGGAGGTCGCTCGCGCAGGCCTGTCAGAAGCAGCGGCAACAGCGACACGCGGGAGCGACGACGCCCACCATGCGTGTGCTCACGAACTGCGCGCGATCTTTCCCGAACATGGTGCTCAACGCTAGCCCCGAAAGCATCCGGAGGGCAAATTGCCTCATTCGTCGGGAGGGCCCCCATTCGTCGGGACCGCACTGCATATCGAAGATCGGAACGCTGCCCGTCAGGCTCCGGCGCGGATCCGTGCGCATCCGAGACCGATCGTGGCCACGACCCTGCCGATGGGGAAAACGCCGCGCACGAACAAGCTCAGAATCCGATGCAGTGAAGGGGCTCCAGGTGGCCGGTGCGCAGTGCGTCGAGCACAAACCCTTCGTGCGGAACCATCGGAGTCGGAAGTTCCTCCCCATCGAACCATTTCAGATCTGCCGCCTTCTCCGGCTCCATCAGTCGCGGCTCGGACGACCAGTGACGGCACTCGACAAAGAAGTCCACTCGGTGATCCTTGTAGGAGAGACCGGGACGCTGCCGACGATGCAATGTAGTCAGCGCCACGAGATCACCGGGATCAACCACCATTCCGAGCTCCTCAGCGCACTCACGAACAGCAGCATCGAAAACCGACTCACCCCGCTCGACGTGGCCCGCAGCAGCGTGAGCCCAATGCCCGTCCAAGTAGCCGGTCCCCTCGCGCAACTGGAGCAGGACCTGCTCACGACCGCCACACTCACGACGGAACACCACATAGACAGCCGGTACCAGCTGAAAGCGATCATTCACCCGCACACGGTAACGGGCACCGGCGACACACAACGCCAGAGAGAGCACCTGTTCAGAAGCGCCGCGGCCGAGTCGGTACTCCTCGTACTGGTCGAGGCGGTGACCATCGACGCTGAACAGCGTCTGCCGAGTCCACACCACCGGGCCCAGGCGCGACGCCGGAATCGTCAGCCCGGTTTCCTCCCACACCTCCCGTACAGCGGCCTGCACAGGGTCTTCACCTGCTTCGACGCCGCCACCGACCGTGAACCACCACCGCGCGCCCGGTGTACGTGGATCGCGGCCACACAACAACAGCAGCCGATCGCAGTCGTCGACAAGGAGAACACGTGAGGTCGAACGCTTCTGCGGTGCCACGGTCGACCACCATATTCAAAGCGGCCGCAATGATCACAGAGGCGCCCCTTCGACTCGCGTCGACTACACCACCGCTCGGGAGTGTCCAGAAGCACCGCGGCGCAGCCCGCGTTTAGTCTGGGCTGCCAGTAGATGGTCGGCAGTCAACGGATCGAACGGAGACGGTGTGAACTCGATGATGCAGGCACGCTCCTTCGGTGCGGCGGCATCCGCGTACCGGACGGGGCGTCCGTCGTATCCGTCAGAGGCGGTGAGGTGGCTACTGCCGACGGGGGCGGACCGGGTGCTCGATCTCGGTGCCGGATCCGGTCAGCTCACCCGCAGCCTCATCGAGCACGTCCCGGACATCGTGGCCGTGGAGCCGTCCGCTGGCATGCGCGAGGAGTTCACACTCGCCCTTCCTGATACTCCGGTGCATGCCGGATCTGCAGAGCACATCCCACTCGACGACGAGTCCGTCGATGCCGTGTTGGTCGCCCAGGCATGGCATTGGGTCGACCCTGTTCTCGCGGTGCCGGAAGTGGCTCGTGTCCTGCGGAGCGGCGGGCAGCTCGGCCTACTGTGGAATGTCCGTGATGAGCGCGTGGACTGGGTCGCCGAGATGGGCGAGATCATGCGCACCAGCGAGGAGATCGATATGCGCACCGATAATCCAATAGTTGGCCCGCCATTCGCGGAACTCGAACGTGCAGACTTCGAATGGACGTTCCGCCTCACCCGCTCGGGATTGCTTGATCTGGTCGCCTCGCGCAGCTACATCATCACGATGGATCCGGTGTCACGCGCGAAGGTGCTCGCTCGCGTCGAGGCGCTTGTCGACAGCCACCCGGACCTCGCCGGCCGCGACGGGATCGACCTGCCCTACATCACCCGATGCAGCCGCACACGAAAAGCCATCACGATAGAACCGCCCGCGTGATCGCCAAATCCTGTTGACCAAGCCGACGGCGGCGAACCGACGTTGGGGCAAGTCGTCTCTGTCCCGCCGGGTACTCAACGCCGACGCGTACAACGAACTGCCGCCACCGTTCCCGCCTTGATTGATGACACGGCCCCGAGGCTGTCGTGGTTGCGGTGAGCCGAACCGCTACGACCAAAGGAACTGGAGGCAGCCAGGTAATCCAGCACTGCACTGCAGACGTTGCCGCGGACCTGACCGACGGCGCCGCGGTCGGTGACAACCCGATAGCCCGCGAGGATGATGACGGTGTCCACACCGAGGTCGTGCAGGGCACGCGTTCGGTGACGGTGCCGAAGCAGTGGCCCAGATACAAAGGGCTGGTGGGACGTTCACCGGGCACCACGGCTGGGACACGGCCGATGCGCTCGAGACACCCACGAGTACTCATCGAGGTCCCTATCGATCAGTGGCTGCTGGCAGTCTCCGCCGACGACTCTGCGAAGCTCGTAGAGAAATAGCACCAGCGCATCCGCCGGGGCGTGCAGCAACCTTGGACAGATGTCGGTGTCGTACAGACCAGCCCTTCCGAACAGGTGCTCTTACCGCTCCCATCGACGCCATCGACCGCGATGAACGCTCGACCAGAGGGAAAGCCTCGTCTGCGATGATCGCGACGGTCTCGCTCGTTGCTACCTGGCCCGTGCAATGGTGCTGAATTCCGTTGCCGCCCGACATGTCCGTCACACAAGCCCGTCCAGGATCTCGGCAACGCCGGTCGGGTAGAAGGGTCGGTGCGGCTCACTGATCGGAACCCATCGAATCGGGCTTCCTTCGTCAAGCACCCGCAGCCGCGCATCCAATGGAATCGCATCGATCTCTGCTGACTCAACCGCGAAGACATGAGCGATCTCATGTCCCGGCTTGCCCTCGTACTCGAAGATGTTCTCGACCACTGCAAGTAGTTCGACAGCTCCGAGCGTGACGCCCAGTTCCTCAGTGAACTCCCGTCGCAGCGCGGCCTCGGCAGTCTCGCCGAATTCGATGCCACCTCCGATCGCGCGGTGAAACGCTTCGCCGGTCACCCGGTCCATACCCTCGAGCACGAGAACGTGCCCCGAGCGGTTGGGCAGCCCTACCGAGATGTTCCTGATCGATGGCACGCGTTCACTGTAGGACTACGCAATCCCCCACCGCCTAGACCAGTGCAGGATCACGGCGAGACCTGCCCCTACTCCACCTCACCAGGTAGATCCGCCGCCCCACCCCATTCTCGTCAGCGCCGCAGCGTCACTGCGAACCGCTCGACACCCGGATACAACTCCCCCAACGACTCCACTTCGAACCCCAACGCCCGATAGAAACCCAGCGATTCGCCATCGGTCTGCGCCTCGACCACCCCCGACTCGCAGTGCTCACGCACCCACTCGACCAGCGCCGCGCCCGCACCCGAGCGACGAACCTGCGGGGCAGTAGCGATGTGCACCAGCTCAGTTCGCTCACAGCCCGGGATGTAGCCCACCACGCCGACAACATCCCCAGCAGCACGCGTTACAGCCACACTCACCCGCCCGAATCGGTACGGCTCCAACGCCCGAGATACGCGATCGCTGCCTCCACCGATCGCCAACTCCAACAAAGCAACAACCGTCGCGTCCACACCGTCGACCGACTCGACCACCCACACAACCATCACCACACGCTACGACGACACCTGCACCCCGGAGGCATGCCATCACCCAGGTCACAACACAATCATGCAAGGGCCGGCGACGGTGAATCCCTCGACAGCGCCGCCACCTCGGTGGGTCAACAGGTGATCAGACACGGATGCTCGGGGTATACCGAAGCAGGTTGGAGTCCCGCTCCTCGAAGCCCAACCGGCGGTAGAGGCGGTTGGCCTCCTCCCGCGACGCACGCGAGGTCAGATCGACCGTCCGGGCGCCGAGTTCGGCTGCCCGGTCCATCGCGGCACGGGTCAACGCGGCGCCCGCCTGCTGCCCCCGCGCTTCGGCGTCCACCACCACATCCTCGATCCACGCCCGGACTCCGGTCAGGATGGGGAAGACCACCAAGGTCAAGGTCCCGACAACGCGGCCGTCCAGCCGGGCGACGAAGAGAGTGTTCGCCGGGCACCCGACGACGTTGCGGAGCGTCTCGACCGTCACCGGTGCGGCAGAGCGGGACAGTTGAGGAACCAGACGCGCGAAGGCGGCGACGATCTCCTCGGTGACTTCGCTGACCTGCTGAATTTCTACAGTCATGGTTTTCCTCAGTGCAATGCGGATGACACCGCGTCGGGAATCGGATTGCGGGGGCAGCCCAGTAGACCAGTTCGCCGACGACCTACCGGACTCGGACCGGGAACAGGCGCGGCACCGCACGGCACGCGAACGCTCTGGTCTGCAGCGCGGGTCACGTCGCACCCGAGATGATCGACAATTATTGACAGCACACTGCCTCAATGGCACGACACTGTCATTATGCGAACAGTTCACCTTGCCCTGTACGACACACTCGCCGACTGGGAATACGGATACGCCGTCGCGGGAATCAACAATCCCGAGTTCCAGAAGAGCCCCGGAAGTTTCGCCGTCACCACGGTCGGCGCAACCCGCGCTCCGATCACGACGAGAGGAGGGTTACGGATCATCCCGGATCTGACCGTCGATGAACTCCGGCCGCACGACAGCGCCATGCTGATCCTTCCGGGCAACGACATCTGGAATACCGACGCGTACGCCCCGTTCACCGGCAAGGCCCGCGAGTTCCTCGACGCAGATGTCCCGGTCGCTGCGATCTGTGGCGCCACCGGCGCCCTGGCCTCCGCCGGCCTACTCGACGATCGCACCCACACCAGCAACGCGGCCGAGTTCCTCGAAGAAGTCGGCTATGGAGGCAGCGCCCTCTACCGTGACGAACCCGCGGTGGCCGATCGGGGCCTGATCACCGCCTCCGGTGTTGCTCCCGTCCATTTCGCGCGCGCCATATTCGACCAGCTCGACATCTACGAACCGGAGGTCCTCGACGCATGGTTCGCGTTGTACGCGGACCGCGACCCCGCGGGCTTCTATGCGCTGATGGAACAGCAGTAGTGACCACGCCGGACCGACCCAGACCGGACTCGACTCGATCGCCGAGGACTGATCCGCATCGGCGATCGCACTCAGGAGCGACGTGGGAAGTGCCGCACGAGCCCTTCCTGCACTACCGTCGCCACCAATTCACCTTCGAGGGTGAAGTAGCGACCCGTCGCCATGCCCCGCGATCCCGCGGCCACCGGAGATTCCGTGGCGTACAGGTGCCATTCGTCGAAACGCAGCGGGCGGTGGAACCAGATCGAGTGATTGACCGTGGCGGCGACGATGCGATCCAGCCCCCACGACAGCCCGTGCGTCGTCAGAATCGAATCGAGCACCGTGGTGTCGGACCCGTAGGCGAGCGTTGCGACATGGAGCATCGGATCGTCGGGTAGGTCGCCATCGGGGCGCATCCACACCCGGTTGTGGTTCAGGCGTTCACCGGTGCCCCGAAGCACCCACGCCGGGTCGTTCGCGTAACGCATGTCGATGGGCTTGAGTGCACCGACGAAGTGCGGCAACTGCTCTTCGAAGCCGCGAAGCCTGTCACCGATCGGCGGAAGAGCTTCCGGCATAGGCACTTCGGGCACCTCGACGGAATGTTCGAGGCCTTTACCCCAGCGCTGGAATGCCACGAGCATCACGCACAGCTCACGGTCGTCCTGCACGGCGGTGACCATGCGGTTGGCGAAATCGCGGCCGTCACGATGCGAGGTGACGTGATATTCGATCGGTGCTTTGACGTCGCCACCCCGGATGAAATGGGCGTTGAGCGCATGCACCGGCCGATCACCGACTGTGCGCCCGGCGGCGATGAGCCCTTGTGCGACGAGTTGACCCCCGAACGTACGAGACCCGGTCTGCTTCGGGTGCTGCCCCACGAAGACGTGCTCCTCGGTCTGCTCGAGATCGAGCAGACCGAGGAGCACGTCGAGGTCGCGGGAAGTATCCCCCGCGGACTCATGGTTTGTCACCGAGTGTCCTTCTCCCCCAGTCGGTGCACGTGGATGAGGTTCGTCGACCCGGAGCGTCCCGGAGGCGCGCCAGCGACGATGACGACGAGGTCGCCGCGCTGGTACCGGCCCAGCGACAGCAACGCGAGGTCGACCTGTTCGACCATCTGATCGGTGGTGTCCACCGGTTCGACCGAGAACGTCTCGGTGCCCCATGTCAGCGCGAGCTGGTTGCGGATGTGCGGTACGGGCGTGAACGCAAGCAGAGGCAGCCGGGTGTGCAGGCGCGCGAGGCGGCGAACGGTGTCGCCCGACTGGGTGAACGCCACCAGAGCCTTCGCGTCGAGGCGCTCACCGATGTCGCGCGCCGCGTAGGAGATCACGCCGCGCTTGGTGCGCGGCACGTGGGTCAGCGCAGGCACGTCCGTCGAGTCCGACTCGACCGCGGAGACGATCCGCGCCATGGTCTTGACCGTCTCGATCGGGAACTTGCCGACAGATGTCTCACCGGAAAGCATCACCGCGTCGGCACCGTCGAGCACCGCGTTGGCGACATCCGAGGCCTCGGCGCGGGTCGGCCGAGAGTTCTCGATCATCGACTCGAGCATCTGTGTCGCGACGATGACCGGCTTGGCGTTCTCGCGCGCGATCTGGATGGCGCGCTTCTGCACCAGCGGCACCTCCTCGAGGGGAAGCTCCACACCGAGGTCGCCGCGCGCCACCATCACCGCGTCGAAGGCAAGAACCACGGCCTCGAGGTTCTCGATCGCTTCGGGCTTCTCGAGCTTGGCGATGACCGGGAGGCGAAGCCCGACCCGGTCCATGACCTCGTGCACGAGTTCGATGTCCGCCGGGGAGCGGACGAACGAGAGGGCAATGAAATCGACTCCGAGCCGGAGCGCGAACTCGAGATCGGCAATGTCCTTCTCCGACAACGCCGGAACGGACACGTTCATGCCGGGAAGGGACACGCCCTTGTTGTTGCTGACCGGTCCGCCCTCGGTGACGCGGCAGATCACGTCGTTGCCCTCGACGGACTCGACGACGAGACCGACCTTGCCGTCGTCGACGAGGAGCCGGTCGCCCGCGACAGCGTCCGCCGCGAGTTGCTTGTAGGTGGTCGACACCCGATCGTGCGTGCCCTCGACATCGTCGACGGTGATGCGCACGATCTCGCCGTTCTCCCACACGGTGCGCCCCTCGGCGAAGCGTCCGAGACGGATCTTCGGGCCCTGCAGGTCGGCGAGGACACCCACTGCGTTCCCGGTGGCCTCGGCGGCCGCGCGGACACGGTTGAAGTGGCCCTCGTGTTCTGAATGTTCTCCGTGGCTGAAGTTGAGTCGGGCCACGTTCATGCCGGCATCTACGAGTTCTCGGAGAACATCGGGATCGGCAGTCGCGGGCCCCATGGTGCAAACAATCTTGGTGCGTCGGGTCACGAGACGAGCCTAGTCCCCTCTATCCTGCGCCACCATTTCGCATCGGTTACCGGCTGGTAGCCGCTTCACTAAGGTTGCAGCGGACGTCCATGGTTGTCGCGCACCTTGCCGGTGAGCATCATGATGCCGTCGATCAGCGGCCAAATGCCGCCGATACCGCAGGTCAGCCACGTGACAGCGATCTGGGCGATCGCCATCCCGGGCTGGTCGAGGTAGAAGCGGCCGGCACCGAATGCGCCGAGCAGAATCTCGAGAAGACCCGCTGTGACCTTGGATTTGTCGGAGAACGGCTCACCTGTGTAGGGATCGCGGCCGTAGGGTGCGGATGGATCGACGAATCCGGCCGGTCCGCCGGGGTAGGCGGGCGGTGGTCCGTACGCACCGTACGGTTGCGGGTTTCCGTAGGGATCATGCGGGACACCGGGCGGGTTCGGCGGCAAATACCCGGGGGCGCCGCCGATCGGGTACTGCGGATCGGGAGTGCCGTAGACCGGACCCGGCGTGCCGTACTGCGGCGGGAACCCCTGCTGCGGACCGTTCGGGTACGAGTGTGGTGCAGCTGCACCGAACTCGGCGCTTCCGGGCGCAGGATAGTCGGACTGCGGGTTCTCCGACGGCGGCGGGTAGCTCGGTGTCGTACCCCACCCCGGGCCGTTGCCCATTCCCGAGTAGGTATCCCACCCCGGCCCCGGCGTACCGACGGATCCACCGAGCGATTCCGGGGTGGGCGGCTGCTCGGACAATGATGCCTGCGCAGTCGCGTCGTAGTCGAAGGTCCTGCCGAACTCGTGGGTGACCTCGGCAGAGTTCTCCGGAGGTGACTGCGGTGCGGAGTCGCTCTTCTTACGCAGATCCGGCCCGTCGACAGAATCGCGCTCCGACGCGTCGCCGCGCTTGTCCGAGTTACCGGAATCGGGTGTGGTCACTGAGTCTCCCCCTTGCTGGTGCCGGGCGTGCCGTTCCCGACCTTACCGGCGGAATCGGACTTGTCCGGATCCGGTGTCTCGCCCCTCGTGTTCGAGTGCTGCTCACCACGATCGGTCCTCTCGGTATCGGTGTCGTCCTTACCGGCGTCCCCGTCCTTACCGGCTGCTCCTTCCCCGGTCGCCGCGCTGCTCACTGCGGCATCGTCGGACTTCGATGCAGAGGGGTCGAGAGTCTCGGGTGCTTCCCTGCCCTTGCGCGCGAAGATCACGTACGCGACGGCGAGCACGAACACGATGCCGGAGGTGAAGGTGTTGACGCGGATACCGGCGATCTCGGTCGCGGTGTCGGCGCGCATGAGTTCGATCCAGAATCGGCCGGCGCAGTACCCTGCCACGTAGAGCGCGAATAGACGGCCGTGACCGATCGCGAACTTACGATCGACGAGCACCAGCAGAACGACGATCGCCACGTTCCACAACAGTTCGTAGAGAAACGTCGGGTGGACGACGAACGCGACCTCACCGGTCGAGACGCCGTCGATCAGACCCGGTGCGCTCCGGCCGGCGTCGTCGGTGCGCTCGTAGATCTCGAGGCCCCACGGCACCGTGGTCTCGCGGCCGTAGAGTTCCTGGTTGAACCAGTTTCCGAGCCGGCCGATGGCCTGCGCGAGCAGAATCGCGGGCGCGAGGGCGTCACCGAACGCCGGCAACGGGATCCCCCTCCGGCGGCAGCCGATCCAGGCGCCGACCGCGCCGAAGGCCACCGCCCCCCAGATGCCGAGGCCACCCTCCCAGATCTTCAAGGCATCGATGGGATCGGCGCCCTCACCGAAGTACTTCTGCCAGTCGGTCGCGACGTGGTAGAGGCGACCGCCGATAAGACCGAAGGGCACCGCCCACACCGCGATGTCGAGGACCGTGCCGGCCCGGCCTCCGCGGGCGACCCAACGGCGATCGCCCCACCAGATCGCGACGATGATGCCGACGATGATGCAGAGCGCGTAGGCACGGAGGGCCAACGGCCCCACGTACCAGACGCCTTGTGGTGGGCTGGGCAGGTAGGCCAGGACGGTTGCGGTCGAAGTCACGACGCCACGGTAGCGGAGCGCACGCCCTTCGCGAGATTCTGTGTCAGGGCCAGCAGCGCGTCGGGCCCCTGAGCAACAGCGCTGACAAGCGCCGATCCGACGATGACACCGTCTGCATAAGCGGCGATCTCGGCGGCCTGAGCACCGTTGCGGACACCGAGTCCGACACCGACCGGGATGTCGGAGTGCGCACGAACCCGGGCGACGAGTTCGGGTGCACGATTGTCGACGGCGTCGCGCGCACCGGTCACACCCATCGTGGATGTGGCGTAGACGAATCCGCGGCACTGCTCGAGGGTGTTCACCAGGCGCTCGTTCGTCGACGACGGCGCCACGAGGAAGGTGCGCCCGAGTCCGTATTTGTCGGACGCGGCGATCCAGTCGGCGGCCTCGTCCGGGATCAGGTCCGGGGTGATGATGCCGAGTCCGCCAGCGGCCGCGAGGTCGCGGGCGAAGTTCTCGACGCCGTACTTCATCACGAGATTCCAGTAGGTCATGACGACGGCCGCACCGCCGGCCGCGGTGATGGCCTCGACGGCCGTGAACACGTCGCGCACTCGCACGCCGTTCGCGATCGCCTCGAACGCGGCGTCCTGAATGGTGGTGCCGTCCATCACCGGATCGCTGTAGGGGATGCCGACCTCGATGAGGTCGCACCCGCCCTCGACGAGGGTGCCCATGGCCTCGATCGACTTGCCGACCGTGGGGTATCCGACGGGGAGATATCCGACGAGTGCAGCACGCTTCTCGGCGCGGCAGGTCGCGAAGATCTCGCTGAGGCGTTCGTGCGGGGCGCTCACTGCGCTGCTCCTTCGGTGCTGGTGTCGTTGTCGGCCGGGAGGTACCCGAACCATTTGGCCGCGGTGTCGACGTCCTTGTCGCCGCGTCCCGACAGGTTCACGAGGATGATCGCGCCGTCTCCGAGCTCGGGTCCGAGCTTCAGTGCGCCCGCGACGGCGTGTGCGGACTCGATCGCAGGAATGATCCCCTCGGTGCGGCACAGCAGCCCGAAAGCGTTCATCGCTTCCGCGTCGGTGATCGCTCGGTATTCCGCACGACCGCTGTCGTTGAGCCACGAATGCTCGGGCCCGACGCCGGGATAGTCGAGCCCCGCCGAGATCGAGTGCGATTCGATGGTCTGGCCGTCCTCGTCCTGCAACAGGTACGAGTACGCGCCGTGCAGCGCACCGTGGGTACCGCCCCCGATGGTCGCGGCGTGACGGCCGGTCTCGACGCCGTCGCCGCCGGCTTCGAAGCCGACGAGCTTGACCGACGCGTCGTCGATGAAGGGGTGGAAGATTCCGATCGCGTTGGATCCGCCGCCGACGCACGCGACGACAGCGTCGGGCAGACGGCCGGTCAGCTCGCGGACCTGCGCGCGCGCCTCGAGCCCGATGATGCGCTGGAAATCGCGGACCATCGCGGGGAACGGGTGCGGTCCGGCAGCGGTGCCGAAGCAGTAGTAGGTGTTGTCGGCGTTGGTGACCCAGTCGCGCATCGCCTCGTTGATCGCATCCTTGAGGGTGCGCGAGCCGGTCTTCGCGGGAATCACCTCGGCGCCGAGCAGGCGCATACGGGCGACGTTGAGTGCCTGGCGTTCGGTGTCGACCTCACCCATGTACACGCGGCATTCGAGCCCGAGCAGGGCGCACGCGGTGGCAGTCGCGACGCCGTGCTGGCCCGCTCCGGTCTCGGCGATGACGCGGGTCTTGCCCATACGCTTGGCGAGCAACGCCTGACCCAGCACGTTGTTGATCTTGTGCGAGCCGGTGTGGTTGAGGTCTTCGCGCTTGAGCAGGATGCGGGCGCCCCCGGCATGCTCACTCAGGCGAGCGGCTTCGTAGACGGGCGACGGACGCCCGGTGTAATCGCGCTGAAACCGGTCGAGTTCGGTAAGAAAACCCGGATCGGTGCGCTCCTTCTCGAACGCCGCGGTGACCTCCTCGATGACCGCCATGAGCGCCTCGGGAACATAGCGCCCGCCGAATACGCCGAAATGCCCTCCGGAATCGGGTTCATGCGCGGTCGAAGTCGAGACAGCTTCGCTCATGAGGGGAAGTCCGCGCCCCTTGGCGGACAGTGCGGGATCGTCTGCAGTCACCCGACCAGTCTGCCCCACCGCCGGCGTATGTTCACCGCCGGGTTGCGCGGATCCGGCGCCGGTGTGGACCGCGCGCGGAGGCGACGCTCAGCGCGCAGGCTTCGGGCACGACGGGTGCGTACCCACGGTGACGAGCTCCGCAACGGCCTGACGAGGATCGCCGCTGGTGACGAGGCCTTCACCTACGAGCACTGCGTCCGCCCCCGCACCCGCGTACGCGAGCAGGTCCGCCGGTCCCCGAACGCCGGACTCGGCGATCTTGAGGACGTCGGAGGGCAGCCCGGGCGCGATGCGACCGAAGGTGTTCTTGTCGACCTCGAGGGTCTTCAGGTTCCGCGCGTTGATTCCGATGACGCTGGCACCGGCTTCGAGCGCGCGGTCGGCCTCCTCCTCGGTGTGCGCTTCGACGAGGGCGGTCATCCCGAGCGATTCGACGCGCTCGATGAGCGAGTGCAGCACGGTCTGTTCGAGTGCGGCGACAATCAGCAACACGATGTCGGCGCCGTGGGCGCGGGCCTCGTGAATCTGGTACGGGCCAACCACGAAATCCTTGCGCAGCACCGGAATACGCACAGCGCGACGCACCGCGTCGAGATCGGCGAGACTACCGCGGAAGCGACGCTCCTCCGTCAGCACGCTGATCGCGCGTGCACCACCGGCCTCGTACGCCATCGCCAGCTCTGCCGGATCGCCGATATCGGCGAGCGCACCCTTCGACGGGCTCGCACGTTTCACCTCGGCAATTACCGCGATGCCCGGTTCGAGCAACGCTGCCTTGGCGTCGATCGGCGAGGGCGCGGCGGCCGCGGCGGCTTTAACGGAAGCGAAATCGACGGCCGCCTCCCGAGCTGCGACGTCTGCGCGCACTCCTTCGAGAATCGAGTCGAGAACTGTCATCGTGGCTCGAGTCCTTTCGCCCCATGTCAATCCCGATGTGATCAACTTCATCGGAAGTACGGTCCAGCCTAGTCCGTCTCGGGACAGGACTCAGCGGCGGGTCCCCGATTCGCCCGAATCCTCATCGGCGCCGTTATCGGCATCGTCGTCCTCGTCGCCGACAGTCGGATCGTGCCCCGCATCGATGCTGTCCCACAGGGTTCGCTCGGTCAACGGCTCGTCCGCCCCGGCGCCGCGCGCGGCGGCTTCACGGCGTGCGGCCGGAGCGTCGTACTTCGAGGACAGACCGGCCTGAGCGCTCGGGGTGCGCCACAGTGCGACAGCCGCCGCCAGTGCCACGCACGCACCGAGGCCCGCGAGGATTGCGGGCAACGGGAAGATCTCGGTGGCGACCACCGTGGCCCGGTCGGGGAGGTCGGCAACCCGCGCGGCAGCGTCCGGATCCACGCCCGAGCCGAACAACTGCACCACCGGAATCGCGGCCGCCACCGCCACCAGCGCCACTGCGCCCGCCACGATACGAACCGCGCGACCGCGCACCGCGAATGCCGCAGCCACCGCGGCGAGCAATGCCAACGCCAGCGGCGTGGTCGCAGCCGCCCAGGTGCCGCCGTCCAGGTCGGTGACCCGGTCGGCTCCGAGACCGTCGGCCGAGTCCACCTGCACCCAGGTCATACGACTCGACGCCCACAAGGCCGCGGCCGCTACGACGAGGAGTAGCGCTGCCAGCGTGGGTGAACGGCGTCTCACCGGCCGGCCGACGCCTGCGTCGGATGCCGGCTCCGGCTGCGTAGGTTCCCGGTCCATCACTCGACGTCGCCTCCGAACGGGGTCACTGTGGCCGCTGCGGCCACCGCAGCGAGCGCGGACATCGCCTTGTTCCGCGCTTCGGTGTCCTCTGCCCCCGGCACGGAATCGGCAACCACACCGGCGCCGGCTTGCACATAGGCGACCCCGTCCTTGACGAGGGCCGAGCGGATAGCGATGGCGGTGTCGGCATCACCTGCGAAGTCGAGGTATCCGACGATCCCGCCGTAGATGCCGCGGCGGGTCGGTTCGAGTTCTTCGATCAGTTCCATGGCGCGGACCTTGGGCGCACCCGACAGCGTTCCGGCGGGGAAACATGCGGTCACCGCGTCGAGGGCGTCTCGGCCCTCGGCAAGATGTCCCGTCACGGTCGACACGAGATGCATGACATGGCTGTAACGCTCGATGTGCCGGTAGTCGTGCACTTTCACGGTGCCGGGCTCACACACGCGCCCCAGGTCGTTGCGGCCGAGATCGACGAGCATGAGGTGCTCGGCGTTCTCCTTCTCGTCGGCAATGAGGTCCTTCTCGAGAAGGATGTCCTCCTCTTCGTCCTTACCGCGCCAGCGAGTGCCTGCGATGGGATGGGTGGTGGCAACGCCGTCGGTAACGGTCACGAGCGCCTCGGGGCTCGATCCGACGATAGAGAACGCCCTTCGGCCGTCGGCGTCGGGGATGTGCATCAGGAACATATACGGACTCGGGTTCGAGGCACGTAACATTCTGTACACGTCGAACGGCTCTGCTTCACAATCGATTTCGAATCTCTGCGAGAGCACGACTTGAAATGCCTCACCCGCTTCGATATCTCCGATGAGCTTGCGCACGTCGGCACAGAACGACTCGGTGGTGCGCTGACGCCGATAGTCGGGTTCCGGCTTCGAGAAGGTGGCGACGGTCGAGCGCGCGGGTGCCGCCAGGTCGGCGGTCATGCGGTCGAGTCGCGCGAGCGCATCGTCGTAGGCTTCGTCCACACGCTCATCGGAGCCGTCCCAGTTGACCGCGTTCGCAATCAGCCAGATCGTGCCCTCGTGGTGGTCGACCGCCGCGAGATCGGTCGCCAGCAGCATGACCATCTCGGGGATTCGAAGATCGTCGACCGCGAGCGAGGGCAGCTTCTCGAGATGACGGACGATGTCGTAGCCGAGATAACCGACCATGCCGCCAGTGAGCGGCGGCAGGCCGTGCATGCGGTCCGTATGCAGCAACGAGAGGGTCTCCTGGAGCACCTCGATCGGATTCCCACCCGATGGCGCACCACTGGGTACGTGACCGAACCATGCCGCCTGACCGTCGACGACGGTCAGCGCAGCCGGACTCCCCGCGCCGATGAACGACCAGCGAGACCAGGACCGGCCGTTCTCCGCGGACTCGAGCAGGAAGGTGCCGGGCCGGTCGGCCGCGAGCTTCCGATAGGCCGACAGCGGAGTCTCCGCGTCGGCGAGCACCTTGCGGGTCACCGGGACCACGCGATGCTCGGCTGCGAGGGCCCTGAACTGCGCACGGGAGGTCGTCGTATCGGACCGCCCCCCGGCGGACGCGGTCGTGGTGGCTGAGGGAATGGTGGTGGGCTCGCCGGACATGCGCCCATCATCCCAGGCACCGAGCAGAGGGTCTGCGCCGCGGGTGGCTGCGGCGCGTCGACAGGTCTATACGACCTGGAACGAGCGTTTCGCCAGACCGAGCCAGAAACCGTCGATGACCTGGTCCGGCCGCTGACCGGGGTCACTGGACGCGCCGAGGGTCACGAACAGTGGCGCGAAATGCTCGGTGGACGGGTGGGCATACGGCATCCCCGGTGCCCGGCGCTGGAAGTCGAGTAGTGAATCGATGTCTCCGGCGGCAAGACTTTCGGCAGTCCAGTGGTCGAATTCGGCGGACCAGCCCGGCGCGGGCGCCTCCGGACGCATATCCCTCAGGAACGGCAGCCCGTGGGTGGTAAAACCCGACCCGATGATCAAGACCCCCTCGTCGCGCAGGGGCCGTAGCCGCTCCCCCAGTGCCAGCAGCCGTTTCGGATCGAGGCTGGGCAGCGAGATCTGCAGGACGGGGATATCGGCGGCCGGATACATCACGGTGAGGGGGACGTATGCGCCGTGGTCGAGTCCGCGGTGGGGTTGCTGCACCACCGGTTCGTCGTCGGGCATGAGCGCCGCCACCTTGCGGGCCAGTTCGGGTGCGCCCGGTGACTCATAGGTGACTTCGTAGAAGCGGCGCGGGAAACCGCCGAAGTCGTACACCAACGGAGTGCCCGTGGTGGTCGCGCCGATGGTGAGCGGCGCCGATTCCCAGTGTGCGGACACGATCAGGATCGCGGTGGGGCGCGGCAGGTCCGACGACCATTTCTCCAGCTGGGACACCCACAGTTCGCTGTCGACGAGCGGTGGGGCGCCATGACTGACGAACAGGGCGGGCATCGCGTTCACAACATCTCCTTATATTGAAGCTTCAAGCATCATATCGGAGAACACTCCCCTGAACGGATTTCATTCCCCACCGCAGGGCACAGCATTCCGGTTTGGCAGTCTGGACAGATCACGACGACTCGAAAAGAGGCTTGTTCGACCATGAGCAGCGACGAACCCCGGTGGCTCGACAACCGCCAACAGAAAGCCTGGCGTTCGCTCGTGGCAGTGATCACCCGGTTGCCCGCAGCACTGGACACCCAGATGCAGCGCGACGCCGACCTCACCCACTTCGAGTACTTCGTCCTCGCCGTCCTCTCGGAGGCCCCGGACCGTCGCCTGCAACTATCTGCGCTCGCCGAGGAGGCCAACGCGTCGCTGTCCCGGCTCTCCCACGTCGTCACCCGGCTCGCCAAACGCGGCTGGGTCTGCCGTGAAGCGATCCCACACAGCCGAGGGTCGTATGCCGTCCTCACCGACACCGGCTACACCAAGGTCGTCGAGACCGCACCCGCACATGTCGATACGGTCCAACGACTCGTCTTCGACGGTCTCGACGACGAACAGGTGAGCACCCTCGAGACCATCGGAACCGCCCTGCTGACCCAACTCGACAAGGGCATCGCCGAAGGCACCGGCAAGGCCTGAACGTTGCGGTAGCTTGTCCGAATGCGGATTCGGACATTCACCGAGAACGATCGCCCCGACCTACGCACCTTGTTCGCACGCGCGGGACAAGGATCCCCCACCGAATCACTGTGGGGTCACACTGATTCCGAAGCAGCGGTCTATCTCGATCCGTACATGGACCTCGAACCCGCTTCCCTGTTCGTCGCCGAGCACGACGGAGCACTCGTCGGCTACCTCGCCGGGTGCGTCGACACCGCGGCATTCCCGAGCGAGGACACACTCATCACCGACTCCCTCCGTCGACACCGGCCGTTTCGCAGCAGGCAGGCCGTCATGTTCTTCGGGCGCAGCATGCTCGACGCGGCCGCAGCAGCAATCCGCCGGACCCCGACGGCAGGCGAGATCCACGATCCACGGTGGCCTGCGCACCTGCACATCAACGTTGCGCCGGAGGCGCGCGGCACGGGCGCAGCTTCCGGACTGATGGACGCCTGGTTCGATCGCCTACGCTCGGAACAAGTGCCGGGTTGCCACCTCCAGACACTGGTCGAAAATACCAGGGCAGCAAGGTTCTTCGAACGGATGGGATTCGCAGCACACGGCAGCACCCCACCGGTTCCCGGACTTCGCTACGAGGGCGCCCGCGTACACCAACTCACCATGGTCCGATCATTCTGACCACTGGCTGCACTCACCCCAGCGGCGTCCCACAGTCACCCCAGCGGCGTCCCACAGTCACCCCAGCGGCGTCCCGCCGACGCCCCAGTTCTCGCGCGGCACCTCGGTAAGCGTCACCCACACCGACGACTCGCTCTTGCCTGCGGCCTCGGCGTAGGCGCGGGTGACCGCGGCAATCACCTCGGCCTTCTGCTCGCTCGTGAGTCCGGGCGTCTGGCTGATCTGGATAAGAGGCATGGACGCACTGTAATCACAGGGAGGGCGAAGCTGTGACGTCGCATCGGCGATCGCTGCATCGGGTTCGCCGTCGCTCGAACCCTACGCTCGCGTCCTACGGCGCGAGCAGCACGTCGAGGCCCCGCTCGAAGTCGGCGATCCGACGAGTGAGGGCATGGTGACCGCCGTTGACGAGTTCGGATACCCGGACGATCCCCGCCGTGTCCGCAACCTGGTTGAGATCACGCGACGTCCAATACCAGGCTGCACTGGCGAAAGCGTTCTCCGGCGCGGCGAGCAACTCGGGGTTCGCGACGAAGTCCACCCCCGTGTGCCGGCTCAGTTCCTCGTAGTTGTGACGACCGGTGACCTGGATCGCTCCCCTGCCCTTGTATCGCTCACCGTCTCCGGGCTGGGTGTTGCCGAGATCGGCCCTGCCTTCATAGGCACGACCGGACGCATACTCCTCGAACGTCCGGAAGGAGTCGGACTCGACCGCGAGTTGTGCGATGAACGCCGCCTGGCGGACCGGCGTGTCGATACCGTTGCGTGTCATCGCCTCGTTCAACGGAGCGATGTACTGGTCGATCCTCTCGGCTGGAATCTGCGGCACGATCATCCTCAGATCGTCGGTGGTGACAGCCGGTGGTGCGGGAGCAGGAGCCTCTGACGGGGCAGCCTCCGACGCGTCGGCGGAGGCATCCGAGGCCTCGGCCGGAATCGGAGCCGAAGGGTCGTCGGCGACAGCCCACCCGCTCTCGGCAAGAGTGGCGAGTTCCAGCACCTCGAGCAGGTTGCTCGACGCGTCGTACCGGGTGGGCGCCGGAGCCACCGGAGTGGCCTGGGCATCGGCCGCGCCGAAACCGAGAACGGCAGAGGTTGCCGTACCGATCAACGCCACGGCTGCGATCGCGACACGGACGTGCCGCGAGCATGTAAGGGACATGGGTCGTGCTCCAAAATTCGACCGAGTTCGGTTCGGCCTCCGGAAATGGGGGGCCGCGCACGTTCACCGAAGGAAGTCGTCCATCCCGGAGGGTCACAATTCGGCGGCCTTGAGGTCACAACCAGGTAACGCTGCAGGTAGTAAGACCTTCAAGCGATCGTGCCCGAGCCAACTCCGCCGCCATGAACATGCTCCATGCCACACTCGAAGCACATCATTCACATCAGCGACATTCGATGCGCCGCCCGGATGCCGCACCTCGCAGCACCCAGGTACGCCCGCTCCGGACGCATGCCCTAGCGGCCGACGCGAATCATCGATTGCACCGCAAGGCAATTCAGCCACAGACCGAAGGGTGTCAACGACTGCGCGGCATTCGCCGACCGACAGCGATGCTGGCACGCACCGGTCCGGACCACCACATCGGATCCGGATCCCGCATGGACATCCGGGGGCCCCGATCAACACCGCTTTGTGTTACATCACACAGATCAAATGCACTCGTCGATGACACGTCATCACAGGGCGATGACAAGGTTTCACCCGCGAACGGCGCAATGACGAACGTGCCCGACCCCGCATCGCGGGCGGTCGGGCACATTCGTCGATTAACTACGCTTCTCGGGTTAGAGCAGGACGTCGGTGTCGAAACACGTGTGCGTACCGGTATGGCATGCCGCACCGACCTGGTCGACGACGAGCAACACGGTGTCACCATCACAATCGAGCCGGACCTCGTGCACGTATTGGGTGTGTCCCGAGGTCTCACCCTTGACCCAATACTGATTGCGGGATCTCGAGAAATATGTGGCCTTGCGTGTGGCGAGCGTGCGCGCGAGCGCCTCGTCGTCCATCCACGCCATCATCAGGACCGCCCCGGTGGATTTCTCCTGCACGACCGCCGCGAACAACCCGGCCTCGTTACGCTTGAGCCTGGCCGCAATCTCCGGGTTCAGGATAGTGCTCATCGGACCACAATTCCTTCCGCGCGCATCGCATCCTTGACCTGCCCGATCGTGAGTTCACGGAAGTGGAACACGCTCGCCGCGAGCACCGCGTCAGCGCCCGCCTGTACGGCCGGCGCGAAGTGCTCTACCGCACCGGCGCCGCCCGATGCGATGACGGGGACGCGCACCGCCGCACGCACGGACTCGATGATCTTCAGATCGAAGCCGGTCTTGGTTCCATCGGCGTCCATCGAGTTGAGCAGGATCTCCCCCACCCCCAGTTCTTCACCGCGCCGAGCCCACTCCACCGCATCGATACCGGTGCCGCGGCGGCCACCGTGGGTGGTGACCTCCCAGCCCGACGGGGTGGGTTCCTGACCGTCCGGAACAGTGCGGGCGTCGACGGACAGCACGATGCACTGGGAGCCGAACCTCTCGGACATCTCGCGCAGCACTTCCGGCCGCGCGATCGCCGCAGTATTCACCGAGACCTTGTCGGCACCCGCCCGCAACAGTCGGTCGACGTCGTCGACCGTGCGGACTCCGCCGCCGACCGTGAGCGGAATGAATACCTGCTCGGCGGTACGGGTGACGACATCGAGCATCGTGCCGCGATCACCGCTCGAGGCGGTGACATCGAGGAAGGTCAGTTCGTCGGCGCCCTGGGCGTCGTAGAGGGCGGCAAGTTCGACGGGGTCGCCGGCATCGCGCAGATTCTCGAAGTTGACTCCCTTGACGACCCGTCCGGCGTCGACATCGAGGCAGGGGATCACTCGCACGGCGAGCGTCATTGGGATTCTCCTTCTGAACGAGACTCCGTCCTCACGGATCTCAGAATGTCCGATATTTCGTCGTGAATTCCGGGAGCTGCGGCCAGTACCGATCCGCTCCCGATGCGCCAGGGCCTGCCCTCGAAGTCGGTGGCGATCCCGCCTGCCGCACGGACCAGCGCCACCCCGGCCGCGTTGTCCCACGGGTGGTGACCGAACACGACCGCTCCGCCGAGCGCCCCCGACGCCGTGTAGGCGAGATCGATACCTGTCGAGCCGTGCATCCGCAGCCGCGCGACCCGGCGACTCAGTTCGGTGATGACGGACAGCCGGGTGCGTCCGGGAACACGACCGCGACTGTCGACGTCGAAGCTGCCGACAGCGATCATGTGGTCCTCGAGCCGCTGAGGTTCGAGACGCTTTCGGGGCTCACCGTTGAACAGCAGCGGACCGTCGACCACCGCGGAGAACCTGTGGCCGATCAGCGGCATCCATGTCAAGCCCAGCACCGGTTCGCCGTCCTCGACGAGCGACAGCAGGATTCCCGCGGTGGGGAGTCCCGCCGAATAATTGACGGTGCCGTCGATGGGATCGAGTAGCCACACTGTCCCGCTGCTCGCCGATGGCCCCCCGAACTCCTCGCCGTGCACAGCGATACCTGTGCGCTCGGCGAGCTCACCGCTGATGCGGCGTTCGAGTTCGAGATCGAGGTCGGTCGCGAAGTCGTTGCGCCCCTTGTCCACCGACCGCGGTGCTCCATGGCCGGCGACGAACCGCCCGGACACACCGTCGAGCACCTCGCTCGCAACAGCGAGGAGGCGTTCGCGGTCTGGGTTCGCGGCCATCGACGTCAGCGCGAAACCGCGTCGAGTGCTTCGGGAAGAGTGAACCGGCCGGCGTAGAGCGCTTTGCCGATGATCGCGCCTTCGATTCCTTCGTCGACGAGCGTGGCGATCGCACGCAGATCGTCGACGGTCGAGACGCCGCCGGACGCCACGACGGGAGCGTCGGTGGCGTTGCACACCGAGCCGAGCAGGTCGAGGTTGGGGCCGCTGAGGGTGCCGTCCTTGGTCACGTCCGTGACGACGTATCGGGAACACCCCTCGCTGTTGAGCCGCTCGAGTGTCTCCCAGAGGTCGCCGCCGTCGGACACCCAGCCGCGCCCGCGAAGACGCCATTCGCCGTCGATGAGTTTGACGTCCAGGCCGACGGCGATGCGGTCGCCGTGCTCACCGATGACGCGTGCGCACCACTCGGGATTCTCGATGGCGGCGGTGCCGAGGTTCACCCGCGCGCAGCCGGTCGCAAGGGCCGCTGCGAGGGTCGCGTCGTCGCGGATACCACCGGAGAGTTCGACCTTCACATCGAGTTCCCCGACGACCTGCGCGATCAGTTCACGGTTGTCGCCGCGGCCGAACGCCGCGTCGAGGTCGACCATGTGCACCCATTCGGCACCGGCGTTCTGCCATTCGAAGGCGGCGTCGCGCGGAGAACCGTAGCCGGTTTCGCTGCCCGCCTCTCCCTGGACGAGGCGAACTGCTTCACCGTTGGCTACGTCGACTGCAGGCAAAAGGACCAGGCTCACCGGGCCTACAGTAGTGCCTGCCTCCTCGAACCTCGAAAGCGACTCGGCGGGATCGAGCCACCGGAGACCGCCACCGGTCCGGCGTCACCGACGCGGGCGCGCCGGGGCTCATTCGAGGGCCTCCGCCAGTGCACGACACGTGGGCGTGTCGTATCCGGTGTAGTCGGCCACGTGTCCCTCGAACAGGACGGTCCCGCCGTGTCGGCCGGGCCCGGGGCCGAGGTCGATCAGCCAGTCGGCGCGGCGGATGACGTCGAGGTTGTGCTCGACGACCACCACATCGTTCCCGGCCTCGACGAGGGTGTCGAGAACGTGCAGCAAGGCGTCGATGTCGCTCATGTGCAGCCCGGTGGTCGGTTCGTCGAGGACATAGGTGGTGGTCTGTTCCACCTGCCGCAGTTCCTTGGCGATCTTGACTCGTTGGCATTCGCCTCCCGAGAGCGTGCTCAACGACTGCCCCAGACGCAGATAGCCCAGGCCGACCGCCGCGAGCTGTTCCAGCGCGCGAGCGATGCCCTTGTCGGGCAAGCGGGCGACGGCCTGCGCGACGGTCAGATCGTCCACGTCCGCGATGGACAGCCCGTCGACGGTGTGCGCGAGGACCTCGGGCGTGAATCGACGTCCGTGGCACGTCTCGCACACGACTTCCTGTCCCTCCATGAACGCGAGATCGGTGTAGATGACGCCGGTGCCCATGCAATCCGGGCACCCGCCGTCGGAATTGGCACTGAACAGAGTCGAGGGCACGTCGTTGCGGCGCGCGAACAGTCTCCGGATTGAGGGTGCGATGCCGGTGTAGGTGATCGGGGTAGAGCGCCGGTTTGTGCTCACGGGCTTCTGGTCGATCACGATTGCCTCGTGTTGGTCGACGAGTTCCGTAGCCAGACTGGACTTCCCGGATCCCGCAACGCCGGTGAGCACGGTCATCACGCCTCTGGGGATCTGCACGGTGAGATGCTGCAGATTGTTTCGTCGTGCGTCGGCGACGGTGAGGTAGCCGGCCGCGGGCCGTGGCGCACGCTCGGGCAGTGCTCGTCGACGCAGGGCACGCCCGGTCGGAGTATCGGCGCGGCGCAGGTCGTCGAATGTCCCTTGGAACACGAGTCGGCCGCCGGCCGCGCCGGCGCCCGGTCCGATCTCGATCACCTCGTCCGCCCGGGCCATCACCGCGGGATCGTGTTCGACGACCAGCACGCTGTTACCACTGCTGCAGAGGTGTTCGAGCAATTCGACCATCGACTCGACATCGCTCGGGTGCAGCCCCACTGTCGGTTCGTCGACCACGTAGGTCATCTCGGTCAGGCTCGATCCGAGATGTCGGACCGTCTTGATGCGCTGGGATTCGCCGCCGGACAGGCTTGTGGTCGGGCGGGCAAGTGTCAGGTACCCGAGTCCGATCTTCACCATGGCGTCGAGCCGTTCCGTCAGCGCGACGACGACCGGCGCGACATGGGCTGAATCGATGGTGCGGACGAGGTCGAGAAGTTCGGCAATCTCGAGACGGGACATCTCGCCTGGGGTACGACCGAGCACGACCGCGGTGCGGGCGGCTTTGTTCAGCCGGTCGCCGTCGCACTCGGGACAGGTCTGCGATCTCGTGAAGCGGCGGATTGTGTCCTGCTTGCGTTCGGACAGATTGTCGGAGGTGTGCAGGTAGATGCGTTCGAATCGCGGTACGACGCCCTCGTACTCTTTCGGCGTCCTGCGGCCCAGTTTCGCCGCGGCCTCACCGCCGTACAAGAGTGCGTCGCGTTCGGCCTCGCTCCACTGCCGCAGCGGGGTATGGGCGTCGAATGTTCCGATGTCGGCGTACAACGAGTACCAGTACCCGCCGTCGCCGAAACCCGGGAGCACGATGGCGCCGTCGGCGAGCGACTTATCGAGGTCGAGAAAGCGTTCGACCGCACTGGCGACGACTTCCCCGAGGCCCGAGCAGGTGGGGCACATTCCCGCGGGGTCGTTGAACGAGAAGCGATTCGATTCGCCTACGTGCGGTGTCCCGATGCGCGAGTACAGCAATCGCAGGTAGGTCCACGTGTCGGTGATGGTGCCGACGGTCGAGCGGGCGTTTCCGCCGATCCTGCGCTGATCGATGACGATCACCGGGGTCAGACCTGCGATGTGTTCGGCGGCGGGCCGGCTCCATTTCGGCAGTCGGTTCCTGGTGAACGGCGGGAACGTCTCGCCCAGCTGGTACCCCGCCTCGGCGGCGATCGTGTCGAACACCAGTGACGATTTACCCGAGCCGGACACCCCGACGACGACGACCAGCCGGTGGCGCGGGATGTCGAGGTCGAGGTCGGCCAGGTTGTTGGTGTGTGCCCTGCGAACAGTGATGTGTCGCGTAGCTGTCATGCCTCGACGGTACGACCGAATGCGGCCGCATCCTGACCGCATTTTCGGGAAGAATCGGCACATGGCCGACGTGACGGAACGGATGCTCGCGCTGCTGTCTCTCCTGCAGACCGGTCGCTCGATCGGTGGCAACGAACTCGCACGCCGGCTCGAAGTCAGTCCGCGGACGCTGCGCCGCGACGTCGACCGCCTGCGCGGGTACGGGTACCCGGTCGAGACGCAGCCCGGTCCCGGCGGTTTCTACCGACTCGCCGCCGGGCGAACGATGCCACCGCTCGTTCTCGACGACGACGAGGCCGTCGCCACGCTGCTGGCACTCGCCTCACTCGCCTCGGTGGGGCTCGCGGACGGCGGCAGCGACGATGCGGCGACCGACGGCATCGACGATGCGGCGTCCCGCGCGTACGGAAAACTCGACCAGTTCCTTCCCACTCGACTCCGACCGCTGCTCACCGCGATCCGTGCCGGACTGGAGACCAGTCCCCAGCAGGCACCGACGGTGACCGCACAGCACCTGAGCACCATCGCCGAGGCCATCGCGCATCGGGAGACGATCACCTTCCGCTATATCGACGCAGCGAGGAACACCACCGAGCGACGCGTCGACCCGTACCGCCAGATCCACCACCTCCTGCGCTGGTACCTATTGGCCTGGGACACCCGCCGCAAGGACTGGCGCGTCTTCCGGGTCGACCGCCTGCACGAACCGGTCCGTACCGGCCACCGCTACCCGATACGGGATCTTCCGGCCGACTCGGCGTCGGAATACCTTCGCCATAACCTCCGCCGAGGCAAGGAAGCGGTGGATCTGCTGGTCGACGCGCCGGTCGAGCACGTCGCCGACACACTGAAGTTCCAGGAAGCCCGGATCCGCTCCGTGAACGACGACTGCACCGCTGTCGGCCTCGATGTGGACTCGTGGCAGTGGCTCGTCCACATCCTCGCCTTCGTCGATGCCGACTTCAGGATCGATGGCAGCGAGGCTCTTCTCCGCTCGTGCCGGCTGTTCGCGCAGCGACTGTCTGCCGCAACGGACGATTCCCGCACCGACCCGGCCTTGCCGCCCGATAAGCTCGGCGGATGGCACCACTGAACCCTGATCTCGCAGGTCGGGTATTCCCACCGACGAACTATCTCGTCGGCCGCGAGAAGATCCGTGAATTCGCCCGCGCTGTGCGCTCGACGAACCCGCTCCATCACGACGTCGAGGCATCCCGCGCAGCCGGGTTCTCCGATGTGGTCGCACCACCGACTTTCAGCACCGTGGTGCTGGGTCCGGCCGTGACCCAGCTGATGGAGTCCCCCGGCACCGGCATCGAGCTGCACCGGGTCGTCCACGGTTCGGAGAAGATCGAATACCGTCGGCCCATCGTCGCCGGCGACGACCTGTCGACCACGTTGACCATCGTCGACGTGTCCGAGCGCGCGGGTAATTCCTTCCTCTCGACGATCTGCGAAGTCTGCGACGAGACCGGTGCACTGGTCGCAACGGTGACCTCGAGTTTCCTGCATCGAGGTGACGTATGAGCCTGCCCACCCGCCGCGCGTTCGGCGATCTCGAGGTCGGTGCCGTCGTCGCCAAGGCCGAACCGAGGATCACCCGCGACGACCTGGTGCGCTACGCGGGCGCATCGGTCGATTTGAATCCGATCCACTACAACGACGTCACAGCAGCCGAGGTCGGACTTCCCGGGGTGCTCGCGCACGGGATGCTCACTGCGGCCTTGGCGCTGCAGACGGTGGTGGACTGGATCGGCGATCCCACCGCGGTGATCTCGTACGAGACCCGGTTCACGCGGCCCGTGGTCGTCGATCCGGTCGACGGCGCCACACTGTCGATTTCCGCCAAGGTCGCCCGACTCGACCCTGGCGAACACACGGCGCGGATCGACATCACAGTGAGCTACGAGGGTCGCACCGTCCTCGGAAAGACGCAGGCCCAGATCCGGTTCTCGTCCTGACCGGAGTGTCGGTCCTCGTTCACCGCGTGAGCGGGGTCCTGTCCGTGAGACCGGACAGGACCTCCGGCAACGGTGCGCGGTGCAGCACCCCGAGCCGCTGGGTGGCACGAGTCAGTGAGACATACAGATCCGCTGCTCCGCACGGTGATTCGGCAAGGATCCGTTCGGGTTCGACGATGAGGACCGCGTCGAATTCGAGGCCCTTGGTCTCCGAGGGCAGGACCGAGCCGGGGACGTCCGACGGTCCGATCACGACGCTCGTTCCTTCTTCGAGGGCTTCGACACGCACGAATTCCTCTACGGCGCTGTCTAGTTCGTCGCTACTCACCAGCCTGGACCAGGGTGCCACCCCCGCCTCGCGGACCGACTCCGGCGGTGCGATGCCAGGCGCGAAGTCGGCGAGCACGCCGGCGGCAACGGTCATGATTTCGGCGGGTGTCCGGTAGTTCACGGTCAACGATCGGTACATCCACCGTCCTGGAACGTACGGCTCGAGCATCTCGCTCCACGACGTCGCCCCCGCGGCCGATCGACGCTGAGCGAGATCACCGACGATCGTGAAGGATCGCCCCGGACAGCGACGCATCAGCACTCTCCAGTCCATCTGGGACAGTTCCTGAGCTTCGTCGACGACGACGTGTCGGTAGGTCCATTCCCGATCCGCTGCCGCGCGTTCGGCGAGGTCGCGGGTGTCACGCGCGGTGAAGCGCCCCGCCAGATCGGAGCCGTAGAGCAGGTCCTGCGCGAACAGGTGGTCTTCGTCGTCCATGTGGTCTTCACGGTTCACCAGGACGTCGAGCACTCCCGCTGCGTAGTCGGCCTCGGCCGCGAGTTCGCGTTCCGCGGTGTCATCGACGGGGCCGGTGCGTCCGAGGAGGTCGACGAGTTCGTCGAGTAGCGGCACGTCGGAGACCGTCCACGCGTGGCCGTCGGCGCGCCACAGCGCCCGATCGGCACCGGCTGCGCGCAGCCGTGCCTCCGACGTGTAGAGCTGCGCCAACAACTCCTCCGGCGTGACGATCGGCCAGAGTTCGTCCAACGCGGCCGTAAACCGTTCGTGCTCTTCGAGTTCGACGCTCAGATCCGAGCGCATGTCCTCCCATGCCTGCTTGTCGGACCGATCCAGCCATCCGCGGCCGATCCGTGCGATGGCCCGTTCGGTGAGCACCCACGTGACGATGTCCGCGAAAACCGCGCGGGCCTCGTTGTGCGGCAGGCCGCTCGCCCGCGCTTCGTCGATCGCCCATTGCGCGGTCTCGGCGTCGATCCGCACTGTGACATCGGTCAACTCGATCATGATCGGGTCGTGCGGTTGCCGCTGCCGGTCGGCGATCGCTGCTGCCAGCAGGTCGAGAATTGTCGACGATCCCTTGAGCCGCGCCACGTCCGGCGCGTCCTCTGCGGTGACATGCAGTCCGGGAACCAGGTCTCCCGTGGTCGTGAACACCACGTCGGTCTCACCGAGCGACGGCAGCACGTGCCCGATGTGCCGCAGGAACTGCGGGTTGGGTCCGACGACGAGCACGCCGTGGCGTTCCATCCGTTCGCGCTGGGTGTAGAGCAGGTAGGCCACACGATGCAGCGCCACCACCGTCTTGCCGGTGCCGGGCCCTCCCTCGATGACGAGTACGCCCGGGTGGTCGAGTCGGATGATCGCGTCCTGTTCGGCCTGGATCGTCGCCACGATGTCGCGCATTCCGTCGCCGCGCGGCGCGGTCACCGCGGCAAGCAGCGCCGAGTCCCCGGTGTCGTCGTCCGACGGACGCCCGAGCGATTCATCGGTGAAGTCGACGATCTCCCGTCCACGGGTGTGGAACTGGCGGCGTCGACGCATGCCCTCGGGATTCGCCGCGGTTGCCACATAGAACGGTCGTGCAGCCGGCGCCCGCCAGTCGAGCAGCAACGACTCGTAGTCGTTCGCCTCGTCGAGGAGCCCGATCCTGCCGATGTACGAGCGCTCGCCTGACGCTGCGTCCAACCGGCCGAAGCACAGTCCGGCGTCTGCCACGTCCAATCGTGCGATCGCCCGGGCCTGCGAGCGTACCTCGACGTCGCGCTCCATCGGTGAGTACCCACTGTCACGCAGCGCCGCCTCGTATCGTGCCGATGCGTCGGCCCGTTCCGAATCCAGCTGTGCGTGGAGCCGTGCCACGTACCGCCGTTCGGAGTTCAGCTCCTTTTCGTGCCTCTCCTGCTGTTCGCGTCGAGTCGTGTGTATGTCGTCGAACGTCATGACGATATTTCCCCTCTCCCGGCCGGGAACAACCGTGACGTGCACGGATACGGCCAGGAGGATGATTCTGGGGTACACCGGGGGTCTTGCCGCAAGCCCCCGGGTGAGATATATGTTGAAGAGGGAAGGACGTAGCAGTGGGAATTTGCCCAGTGCAACGTCCTATTTCTTTTCCGGACCGAACGCTTTCCGCGTCATCCGCTTCGACACGATCCCCATGGCCGTGATCGCGCCGATCACCCCGACGAGCGCCACGATCAGACCGATCACCGGTTCCGGCTTCAGCACCACGATGACAAGGGTGGCGACGAGCAGCACCGCCGCGGCCGCGCCGAGCGCCGACATCGCGAGTTTTCCGATCGACAGATCGCCGGTCGGCTCGTCGGGCTGCTTCCCCTCGCCAGGTGTACTCACAAGGAGGTCACCCAATTCCGCAGCAGCACGGCACCGGCGTCACCGGACTTCTCCGGGTGGAACTGCGTCGCCGAGAGTGGACCGTTCTCGACTGCGGCGAGGAATCGGCTGCCGTGCTCGGCCCAGGTAAGGCGCGGCGGGGCGAGACGCTCGGGTTCGGGCAGTTCCCAGGTCTGCGCCGCGTAGGTGTGGACGAAGTAGAAACGCGTGTCGGCGTCCATTCCGGCGAACAGGACGGAGTCCTTCGCCGCCTCGACGGTGTTCCAACCCATGTGGGGCAGCACGGGGGCGTCGAGACGCTCGACGGTCCCGGGCCATTCACCGCACCCCTCGGTCTCGATGCCGTGTTCGACGCCCTTCTCGAACAGGATCTGCATGCCGACGCAGATGCCGAGTACCGGGCGTCCCCCTGCGAGGCGGGTACCGATGATCTTCTCGCCGCCGACGCTGCGCAGGCCGCGCATGCAGGCGTCGAATGCGCCGACGCCCGGGACGACGAGACCGTCCGCGGCGAGCGCGATCTTGGGGTCGGAGGTGACCTCGACGTGCGCGCCGGTGCGGGCAAGTGCCCGTGTCGCGGAGTGGAGATTTCCCGAGCCGTAGTCGAGGACGGCCACCGTGGTTGCGCTCATGGTTGTCGATTCTATGTGGAGGGACGGGGACGTTCGGACGGGCCGGCGAGCCTCGCGAGCAATGGAAGTGTGGGGACCAGCAGGGCCGCGACGACGAAGGCCGCCGGGTAGCCGGATGCGGCGGCCACTGCTCCGAGTGCGAAGGATCCGGCTCCGGTGCCCGCATCGAAGCCGATGTTCCATGCGGCACTCGCGGATCCGATGTGCTCGGAGCCGGCGCGTCGGAACGCGACGAGCAGTGCCTCGTTCTGCACGATGCCGAAGCCGAGCCCGAAGCACACCGAGGCTCCGATCAGGGCGCCCGTGCCTGTTCGACCGTCGGCGACGAGAGCGAACGGCACCATTGCGACCGCGGCGAGGCCGAGGCCGACGGGCAGCATCCTGCCCGCGCCGAACCGGTCGGCGAGGGCACCCGCCCCGAACCGTCCGACGAGCGTGGACGCACTGAGCACGGCCAGTGCGGTCGGGACTGGCAGATCGGCGACAGCGATCCGCAGCAGTGATGTCAGACCGCCGTAGGCGATGGCTCCCGATCCGACCGCCACCATGGGGAACAGCAGCACCCGCAGCGGGATGCGGCCGCTCGGCGTGGCAGCGCGCTTGGGTGTCTGCGGCAGCCGGAATGCCGCAACGAGAGCAGCCGAAGTGGCGATCGCGCCGAGAACGAACACCGGCGTGGTGGAGAAGCGTTCGGCGATCGCCAGCCCGGCGGGCAGGCCGATCATCTGCGACGCAGCGATCCCGACACCGAGCGCCCCCGTCGCCCGGCCGAGCAGGCGTGGAGGTGCGAGTTCGCCCACGAGTGCGGATGCGGCGACGGTGATCATGCCGAATCCGATCCCGCGCACCGCGGAGATCCCGAGGACGGCGGCCGGAGCCACCGACAGGAGAAACAGCAACGACGGCGGACCGAGCAGCAGGCAGCCGGCGATGAGCGTGGCACGGTGACCGTACGTCCGCATCAGCCGCGGCATGGCGATCTGAGTGAGAACCGTGGTGAGCATGAACACCGCTGTCACGGATCCCGCGAGTGTGTCGGATCCCCCCGCTTCGGCGATGGCCCAGGGCACGACGGGCAGCAGCAGGGAGAATCCGCCGAACGCTGCGGCAGCCAGTATCCACGCGGCAGGGAGCCCGCGCACGCGAAGCAGTGCCGGACGGTCCTGCGTCACGTCAGGTCAACCTGAGCACACCCGCGATCACGGCCAGCACCGTGATCGCAAGGAGAACTCCGGCGAACAGGAGATTCCGGGATTTCCACATCGACCACGTGCCGCCGGCCGTGATCCCTGCGGCGAGGAAACAGGCGTAGGTGAGGAGAACGTCCATCGATTACAGGCTGCCCTTGGTCGACGGCACACCGCTCACGCGCGGATCCGGTTCGACGGCCTCGCGCAGTGCGCGCGCGACGGCCTTGAACTCGGCCTCGGTGATGTGATGCGGATCGCGGCCGTAGAGGACGCGCACGTGGAGCGCGATGCGCGCGTGGAATGCGAAGGACTCGAACACGTGCCGGTTGATGACGGTCGAGTAGGGCACACCCGGGTATCCACCGATCACCGAGTGGGCCATGTAGTCGGGTTCGCCGGTGAACACGCAGTAGGGGCGTCCGGAGACGTCGACGGACGCATGCGCAAGGGTTTCGTCCATCGGAATGAAGCAGTCGCCGAATCGGCGTATTCCACGCTTGTCGCCGAGAGCCTGGTTGAACGCCTGTCCGAGGACGATCGCCGTGTCCTCGACGGTGTGGTGCGCCTCGATCTCGATGTCGCCCTTGGCGTGCACGGTCAGGTCGAACGAGCCGTGCTGACCGAGTGCGGTGAGCATGTGGTCGTAGAACGGAATACCCGTTGCGATGTCGGTGCGTCCACTTCCGTCGAGGTTCACCTCGACGATGATGCTCGATTCTCTCGTGGTGCGTTCGACCTTGGCGATGCGGTCCGTCATCGGTGTGCCTCGATTTCCGTTGCGGCGAGTAACTCACTGACCCGCAGAAGTTCGTCGTTCTCGTGTGCGAGTCCGATTGTGGTGCGCAGATAGCCCGGGATTCCGACGTCCCTGATCAGGACGCCGTGGTCGAGGTATCGCTGCCAGGTGGCGGCGGCGTCTGCGAAGCGCCCGAACAGGATGAAGTTGGAGTCCGACGGGATCACGTCGTATCCGACCCGGGTGAGTTCGGCGGCGACGCGATCACGTTGCGCGGCCAGTTCGGCAACCGATCCGAGGGTGGCGTCGGCGTGGCGCAGTGCTGCCCGTGCGGCAGCCTGTGTGATCACCGACAGGTGGTACGGCAGGCGCACGAGCAGCAACGCATCGATCACCGCCGGGGCCGCGGCGAGGTAGCCGAGTCGACCACCGGCGAATGCAAAGGCCTTGCTCATGGTTCGCGAGACGATGATCTTCGCCGGGTACTCGTCGATCAGCGCCAGCGCACTCGGCACGGCGGAGAACTCGGCGTATGCCTCGTCGACGATCACGATCCCCGGGGCAGCGTCGAGGATCGTGCGCAGCTCGTCGAGCGGGATGCTGTGTCCCGTCGGATTGTTGGGGCTCGTGACGAACACGACGTCGGGTCGCCGGTCGCGGATCGCGGTGACGGAGGCCTCGATGTCGAGGGTGAGATCGTCGCGCCGGTAGGTGGGCAGCCATTCGGTCTGTGTTCCGTCGGCAATGATGGGGTGCATCGAATACGAGGGCACGAATCCCATTGCGCTGCGGCCGGGTCCGCCGAAAGCCTGCAGGATCTGCTGCAGCACCTCGTTGGATCCGTTTGCTGCCCAGACATTCTCGATCCCTACCGCGATACCGGTCTGCCGAGTGAGGTACGCAGCGAGATCGGTGCGCAGGGCGACGGCGTCGCGGTCGGGGTAGCGGTGCAGTTGTGTCGCGGCCTCACGAACCGACTCTGCGACGTCGTCGACGAGAGCCTTCGTCGGCGGGTGCGGGTTCTCGTTCGTGTTGAGCTGAACGGGCACCGTCAGCTGGGGGGCACCATACGGCGATTTGCCGCGCAGGTTCTCGCGCAGTGGCAGGTCGTCGAGTGTGACGGAATCACCCGGTACCACCGCGCTCACTTCAGTGCCTCGAAGCGCAGTCGCACGGCCTCGCCGTGTGCAGGCAGGTCCTCTGCGTTCGCAAGAGTGATCACGTGGCCGGACACGTCTTTCAGAGCCGCTTCGTCGTACTCGACGACGTGGATTCCCCGCAGGAACGTCTGCACGCTCAGCCCGGATTGGTGCCGCGCGCAGCCGGCGGTGGGCAGTACGTGATTCGAGCCGGCGCAGTAGTCGCCCAGCGAGACCGGGGCCCACGGGCCGACGAAGATCGCTCCGGCCGCCCGGACCTGCGCGGCGACGCCGGCTGCGTCCTCCGTCTGGATTTCGAGGTGTTCGGCCGCATAGGCGTTGACCACGCTCAGGCCCTGCGCGATGTCGTCGACCAGCACGATGCCGGACTGGCTTCCGGACAGTGCGGTGGCCACACGCTCGCGGTGCTTGGTGAGTTCGAGCTGCGCAGCGAGCGCAGCGTCTACGGCGTCGGCAAGTGCGGGGCTCGTGGTCACCAGCACGGATGCCGCCATGACGTCGTGCTCGGCCTGGCTGATCATGTCGGCTGCGACGTGCACGGCGTCCGCGGTGTGGTCGGCGAGGATCGCGATCTCGGTGGGACCCGCCTCGGCATCGATACCGACCACCGATCGGCACAGTCGCTTGGCGGCGGTGACGTAGATGTTGCCGGGGCCGGTGATCATGTCGACGGGGGCGAGTTCGGCGCCGTCGGTGTCGGTGCCGCCGTAGGACAGCAATGCGATGCCCTGGCCGCCGCCCACCGCCCAGACCTCGTCGACGCCGAGCAGTGCGGCCGCCGCGAGGATGGTCGGGTGGGGCAGGCCGCCGAAGTTCTTCTGCGGCGGCGACGCGATCACGAGCGATTCGACGCCCGCGGCCTGCGCGGGGACGACGTTCATGACGACGGAAGACGGGTACACAGCGTTTCCGCCGGGTACGTACAGTCCGACCCGGTCGACCGGCACCCAGCGTTCGGTGACGGTGCCGCCGGGCACCACCTCGGTGACGGTGTCGGCGCGTCGCTGGTCGGCGTGCACCTTACGGGTGCGTTCGATGGCAACCTCGAGGGCCGCACGTACCGCGGGATCGATCTCGGCGAGGGCGCCTTCCAGTTCGGCGGCAGGCACGCGAACGCTGTCGGGTCGTACGCCGTCGAACTTCTCGCAGTAGTCGAGCGCGGCCTCGGCACCGCGGTCGCGGATATCGTCGACAACGGGACGAACGTGATGCAGCACCGCGTCCACATCCACTCCGCCGCGGGGCAGTGCGCCCCTCAGCTCCGCAGTGGTGGGAGTACGACCGCGCAGGTCGGTGCGGGCAAGCATGAGGTGTCCTCTCTCGCTGATCAGGGAGCACTGTCCATTATCCGCATAGACAGTAGATAGAGCACACGCGGGTGGGACGCCCGCGTGAGTGGGTCACCCGAAGAGCCGGTTCGCTGCCGCACCGACCTTATGCTGGCGGAATGAACCAGGACGACGAGCGCCCGACCACTCTGGGCGAACTCATCCGACGCCAGCGCGAGCTCGCGGAACTCCCGATGCGCCAGCTGGCGTCGATGGTGGGCATCTCGAACCCGTATCTGTCGCAGATCGAACGAAACCTGCGGGCGCCGAGCGATCGTGTCCTCCATGCGATCGCCGAACAGTTGCATATGTCGGCGGATGCGCTGGTGTCGCAGGTCACGCCGGACACCGACGGAGAGTCGGCGGTGACCAAGGCACTTCGCGAGGATCCGGATCTGACCAATGCCCAGCGGCGGTCTCTCGAGGAGATGTACGAAGCGTTCCGGGAGGTCACTGTCGCCAAGCGACGACGCGGTGGTGAATCGGCGAACTCCGACGTCGAGTGAGCAGATTCACATTTGCGCAGGTCAGGGGTTTTACTCACGGTTGGGCGGCAGGTCAGGACCGTATGGGCCGCGCCTACCCCAACGTGCACTCGGCATGTACCTTGCGGTAAGGTGCGCGGCCGCCACGGAGGTGTCAGCCTCGAGGTAACAACCGACCCAGTTCTGGAGTTGCCCCGGTGCTCAACAATCTGCAGAAGAAGATCTCGTCGTCGCTCGACCCCATCGGGTGGGGGCCGGCGGTCGCGTCCGTCGCCGGCCGCGCCGCGAAGAATCCGCGTGCGATCGCCGAAGCCACCACGGAGTACGCCAACCGTCTCGCACATATTCCGGCGGCGGCGACCCGCGTGTGGAATGCGAGCGAACCCCAAGCCCCGGTGCCGCCGGACCCGAAGGATCGACGCTTCGCCGATGCGGCCTGGAAAGAGAATCCCGCGTACTTCTCGTTGCTGCAGAGCTACCTTGCCACCCGCGAGTACGTCGAAGAGCTCGTCGACGCGGGCGAGGGTGATGCACTGGCCGACGCCAAGGCACGCCAGTTCGCGAACCTGATGTTCGATGCGCTGGCACCGTCGAACTTCCTGATCAATCCCGGTGTGCTCGTGCGCGCACTCGACACCGGTGGCGCAAGCCTGGTCCGCGGGGCGAAGTTCGCCGTGGATGATCTGGTGCATCGCAAGGGAATTCCGCTGAAGGTGGATCGTGAGGCGTTCACCCTCGGCGAGAACATGGCAGCCACCCCGGGCAAGGTCGTGTTCCGCAACGATCTGATCGAAGTGATCCAGTATGCCCCGCAGACCGAGAAGGTCCATGAGATCCCGATCCTGGCCGCGCCGCCGTGGATCAACAAGTACTACATCCTCGACCTCGCCCCGGGGCGCAGCCTGGCAGAGTGGGCGATCCAGCGCAATCGGACGGTGTTCATGATCTCGTACCGCAACCCGGACGAGACGATGCAGGACATCACGATGGACGACTACTACCGACTGGGCATCGCCACCGCCCTGGACGTCGTCGAGGAGATCACCGGCGCCTCGCGGATCGAGGTGCTCTCGATCTGCCTCGGTGGTGCGGTAGCGGCGATGGCCGCGGCGAAGATGGGCGCGATCGGCGACAAGCGGATCAGCGCGTTCACGATGCTCAACACTCTTCTCGACTACAGCGAGGTCGGCGAACTCGCCCTGCTGACCGACCCTGCGACTCTCGACAAGGTCGAATTCCGCATGAGCAGGCAGGGGTTCCTGTCCGGGTCGGAGATGGGCGGCACCTTCGACATGATCCGCGCGAAGGACCTGATCTTCAACTACTGGGTGTCCCGGTGGATGAAGGGCGAGAAGCCTGCGGCGTTCGACATCCTCGCGTGGAACGAAGACAGCACTCGTATGCCCGCGGCGATGCACTCGCATTACTTGCGAACCCTCTACGGACGCAACGAACTCGCCGAGAAGAAGTACGAACTGGACGGGTCCACCCTCGATCTGTCGGACGTCACCTGCGACACGTACATCGTGGGTGCGATCAACGATCACATCGTGCCGTGGACGTCGTCGTACAAGGCCGTGAATCTGCTCGGTGGCGATGTGCGGTACGTACTCACGAGCGGCGGACACGTTGCAGGCGCAGTCAATCCGCCCAATCCGAAGGCCTGGTTCGAGGCGGTCGGCGCCCCCGACGACGAACCGGTCGCGCTTCCTTCGGATCCGAAGTCGTGGCATGAGAAGGCCACTCGCCACACAGCCGCATCGTGGTGGGAGGACTGGACGGTGTGGTCGACCAAGCGTGCAGGCAGCCTGGTTGCACCTCCCTCCATGGGCAGCAAGGAACATCCGGTCCTCGGCGATGCACCCGGGACGTACGTCTTCAGCTGACCCCTTGCGCGTTAGCAATCATTTTGCTAACCTGCTAACAGCGTCATTCGCGGCGCACCGACCTCATACAGCGCTCCACTTCCGCGCTCAACGAAGGGAAACACCATGACTGCTCCCGCCAAGCCCGCCGCCAAGGCCACCGAGACCGCCGCCAAGGCCGCCACCGACGCCACCGCGACCGCGCAGAAGACTGCGGAGAAGCTCACGGCAAGCGCCGCGGCCGCCGCCGACAAGGCTGCTGCCGAGCTGACCAAGACGGTCGACGAGACCACCGAGCGTGTCAACGAGTTCAACGCCAAGTTCGTCGAGGCCGCCAAGCAGAGCGGCAACCTCGGTGTCGACACCTACGAGAAGGCAGTCGGCAGCATCCTGGATATGCAGGAGAAGTTCGCCGAGGCCACCCCGGTCGAGTGGGTCGCCGACATCGCCAAGGCGCAGGTCTCGTTCGCCCGTGAGCTCACCAGCACTGTCACCACCACGGCACGCGACCTTCTCAAGTAGGACACGATCGCGACGTGCGAACCGAAATTCCGCCCACGCGCCACAGCAGCGCTCTACGGTGCGGTACATGGCTCCGGTGACGCATCTACAGATCGCCGCGACCCCGATTCGACTCGGGGTCGCGGCGATCTCCGGTTGGAGCTCCTACCTCATCGGGCTGGCGCAACGCGGCCCCACACCCTGGACCATCGCATCGGACATCGGCCGCTACTACGGGGCCCTGACCGACACCACACCTCCGACCTGGGCGCACGCGTGGCCTGTGATTCGCCGCTGGCCACTCGCGCACCTGCGCGACTGCAGCGCACCCGACGCCACCGGTCGGGAAACCGTGCCGACCCTCCTGCTCCCACCGCAGGCAGGCACCCACTCGTGCATAGTCGATCACTCCCCGGGCCGCAGCCAGGTCGAAGCGCTTCGGGCAGGCGGCCTCACCCGGCTGCACTGCCTGGAGTGGACGCCTGCGACACCAGCTACCGACTCGGCCTCGATCGACGAGCACCTCGCCGTGATCGCCGACGCCGTCGATCATCTCGGCGGCCGAGTGAACATCGTCGGCGACAGCCAAGGTGGCTGGATCGGCACGATCTACGCCGCGCTGCACCCCGACGCCGTACACACACTGACCGTGGCGGGCACCCCGATCGACTTCCACGCCGAGCAGCCCGCCCTCGCGGCCCTCGCGCATGCACCGACAGCCGCAGCAACCTCGGTGGTCGACTTGTTCTACGGCACCGCACGAGCCGCAGGCATGCACTCCACCAACCCGATCGGCGAGATCGAACGGGCAATGGCCCTGCTCGGCGCTCTGAACGACCCGGACGAGGTGGCACGCATGGAGGCCGAGCGGCGCTGGTTCACCTGGCGGCAGGAGATTCCCGCCGTGTTCCGCGAATGGATCATCAGGCACCTGTTCATCCGCAACGAGCTCGTCGCCGGCACCCTCGAAGCCGAAGGCACTGTCGTCGACCTGTCCAAGATCACGTGTCCAGTGCACCTGATCGCCGGCCGGTCGGACATGATCGCCACACCCACACAGGTCACGGCGCTGACGAATCACGTGTCCACCCCGCCCTCGGACATCGTGACAGCGATCGCCGACACCGGGCACATCGGGTTGTTCATCGGACGCAAGGCCCTGACCGACGTATGGACCCCGTTCGCTCGATCACTCACCGCGATCTCCTGAGGCCGCAGTGAGAGCGTTCCTGACGGTCCTCGCACTCACCGCAGCACTCGGCATCCCCCATGCCCCACCCGCTCATTCCCAGACGAACGAATTTCTCTGGGGTGTCGCAAGTTCCGGGTTCCAGGCCGAGGGCTACCCACCCGACAGCAACTGGCTGCGATATTCGAACGACTCACGCCACGATCCGGTCGGGTCGGCCGTCGACTTTCGGCACCGGTACCGCGAGGACATCGCTCGCGCCGCGGAACTCGGCGTGGACGTCTACCGGATCTCCGTGGAATGGGCACGCATCCAGCCCACCCCACACGGCTGGGACGAGACAGAACTCGCTTATTACGACGACGTGGTGCGAGAGATCCGTGCCCACGGCATGACGCCGATGCTCACACTCGATCACTGGGTGTATCCGGGCTGGATCGCCGACCGTGGTGGCTGGTCGGACCCCGACACGGTGCGCTCCTGGCTCGCGCATGCCGAGACGGTCGCCGGCCGCTACGCGGACGCGGACGCCCTGTGGGTGACGTTCAACGAACCCACTCAATATGTGTGGCAAGAGGTGACGAACGGTGGTCTCCCAGCGGCCGAGCTGCCGGCCATGTTCGATCGGCTGGTCGAGGCTCATCGCGGCGCGTACCAGGCCATCCATCGTGCCGATCCGGACGCGCTGGTGACCTCGAACGCCGCGTACATCCCCGGTGCACAGCCCTTTCTCGACACCTGGTTTCTCGACCGGGTTCGCACCGACCTCGACTATGTCGGTGTCGATTACTACTACGGCGTGACTTTGCAGAATCCGACGGCGATCCACGCTGCTGTGGGCGATTACGCGTCGGTCGTGCCGCACCCTCAGGGTCTGTACGACGCTCTGATGGACTATGCCGATCGGTACCCGGGGGTCCCCCTCTACGTCGTGGAAAACGGAATGGCCACCGCTGATGGGTCTCCGCGCGCCGACGGCTGGACCCGGTCGCGGCACCTGCGCGAGCATGTCGACGCACTGGGTCGTGCGATCGCCGACGGCGCCCCGGTGTTCGGATACAACTACTGGTCCCTCACCGACAACTACGAGTGGGGCGACTACACACCTCGATTCGGCCTGTACAGCGTCGATGTACAGACCGATCCGAACCTCACTCGGCGGCCGACCGATGCGGTCGAGACCTACCGGACGATCATCGCCGAGACCCGGTTCTCGTAGGCGCTCCACCTGAGTGCCGAGCAGCGAACAAGACCAGCACCTCCACGGCTTACGCGGTGAACAGGGCCACACCTGATCCCCGTCCACCACGCCCGAGATGTCAACAGCAGGACGCGCCGGAGGTCGGTCACCACCTGAGCCGGATCAGAACCCGGACTCGGCAACATCCACCCCGACAGAGATCCCCACCGCATGTTCGAGTGCGAGAAGTTCGGCATCGAGGTGATCGAGCAGCGTTCCGATATCCGGAACCGTACGCCGACAAGCGGTGAGCCCGAATGCAATCCGATCGTCGGTACTGGTGCACGTGATATTCAGGGCCTGCCCGTCGAGCGGAACCGAGAGCGGATACACCGCGTCCACCCGGGCACCGTTCCAATAAAGTGCGGTGTCGGGGCCTGGCACGTTCGAAATGATGACGTTGAATCCGGGACGCGACAACACACGATTCCCGGTCAATACACCCAACGCCAACGGAACCACTCCGACCGCGCTGGCGGCGAGACGGGACGCGGTCGACATCCCACTCATCGACTCCTTCCCTTCCGACATCGAGGCCCGCACACCGTCGAGTCGCTGCGCTGCCTCGGGTCGATCGGTGCCGAGTGAGCACACCAGCACACCGAGGTCGTTCCCGGTGTCCTTGCCGTTGCGCAATGCGACGGGCACCATCGCGACCAACGATTCTTCGGGAAGCGAATCCCGCTCGGCCAGGAACGCTCGCAGCGCTCCCGAACACATCGCGAGCACCACATCGTTGAGAGACGAATCGGATGCCTTGGCAACCGATCGGAGGCGTTCGAGTTCCCAGGCGCGCGCGGCGAACCGTCGCGATCCCGCGATGGGCACGTTGAGAATCGTCTGCGGAGCCGCGAGCGACAACGATCCACCCCGATCGTGCATCGCACGGTCTACGGTGCCGACAATCGCGGGCACGAGCCCGAACGCCTCCGAGATCACTCCGCGGGCAGCGCGCAGCGCCGTACCCGGCATCTCGAGGGCGGTACCGATGGCGGAACGCTGGGGGTCCGAGGTATCGGAAGCCGCCCATGGCGCCGGCATACCCGTTTCGCGGGGATCCGTGCTCAATGCACGACGGAGCAGCCGCATCGCGCCCACACCGTCGGCGAGCGCATGATGCATCTTCATGTAGAGCCCGTACCTGCCGTCGGCGAGCCCTTCGATCAGGTACATCTCCCACAGGGCACGACTACGATCGAGCACCGGCGCATGCAGACGAGAAACCAGCTCGCGCAACTCGACGGTGGAGCCCGGGCGCGGCAGGGCGGTGAACCTCACGTGGTATTCGAGGTCGAACGACGGGTCGTCCTCCCACGCCCACTGACCGAATGTGGCCAGCGTACGTACCGCCCGCTTACGCCACAACGGTGCAGCGTCTTCGACATCACTCCGGGCGATCGCATCGACGAACATCTGCCGCAGATCGCTCGCGGTGCGGCCCTCGGGCGGTTCGAACATGACGAGACCACCGACATGCATCGGGTGCTCGCGAGTCTCACCGAGCAGGAACACCGAATCCGTCGGTGACATCGGCAGCCGCATGTTTCGTCCTTCTACTCCCCTGTGCGGCGAGCCCCCTGACCCGCCGATAGCTCCGGTGAGCGAACTCACGCGGGACCCCACTCGTAGTTCTACGTCATGGTCCCCCGCTGCGCCACCCGAAACCCACAGGTCGAACTCACCCCCGGGCAGCTGCCCCTACATGTCCAGGCCGAGATCGAGGATGGTGACCGAATGGGTCAACGCACCGACCGCCAGGTAATCGACGCCGGTCCGCGCGTAGTCCGCTGCGACCTCGAGGGTGAGGCCGCCCGACGATTCCAGTCGCGTGCCGGGCGCGTGGGTGTTGCGGCGCTGCACTGCGATCTGTGTCTGCCACAACGGAAAGTTGTCGAGCAGGATCAATTCCACGTTCTCGGCCAGGACCTCGTCGAACTGCTCGAGACTGTCGACCTCGACCTCGCAGGCGATGCCGGGGGCGTGCGCCCGCACTGCGCGCAGCGCAGCGACGACCGACCCGGCGGCGGCCACATGATTGTCCTTGATCAGGGCCTCGTCGCCGAGCCCCATCCGGTGATTGACGCCCCCACCGACACGCACCGCGTACTTCTGCAGCGCCCGCAGACCCGGAAGGGTCTTGCGGCTGTCCCGGATCTTCGCCTCTGTGCCCGCAACCGCGTCGACCCAGTGCGACGTGGTGGTGGCAATCCCCGACAGGTGACACACGAGGTTGAGCATGGTGCGTTCGGCAGTGAGAAGGCCACGGGTAGGCGCCTCGAGGGTGAGGACGGGCTCGCCTGCGACCACGCGGTGCCCGTCCTCGACACGGCTGCGCACGGTGTAGCGGCCGGTGCCGAGCACCTCGTCGAGCACGAGCAACGCCACGTCCAGTCCCGCGACGGTGCCCGCTTGCCGGGGCGCCATCGTCGCGACGGCGACCGCGTCGGCCGGAACAGTCGCGTCGGTGGTGACGTCCGGTCCGTACCGCAGGTCCTCGTCGAGAGCCTGTCGCACGAGGGCGCGGGTCTCATCGATGTCGAGCCCGGGGGGCAGCACGGTGGCCATGTCAGTTCGCTCCTGTGAGTTGAGGTGTGGTCAGGACGAGTTCTCCCTCGTCGTCCAGGCGCTGGTCGACGGACCAGGCCTGCGCGGGATCCGGAATCGGATGGTCGCGTCGGGTGTGGCAGCCGCGCGACTCGGTGCGGCGCAGCGCCGCACCGACGAGGGCTCGGGCCGCAAGCGTGAGTGCGGCGTCCTCGAGGCCGGAGACGCTGTCGCACAGCTGTGTGTGGGCCCCCGACAGGGTCGTGGTCGCCGCGAGGAGACCGGTTTCGTCGCGGACGACGAGGGCATCGCGCGTCATCGCGCGCTGCAGTTCGGCGCGTTCGAGACGCGGGAGCACCGGAGCCGTCGCGTCGAGAGCTTCGACACGCAGTCCGCCGCGTTCTGCGGCCGCGGCGGCGCCTGCGCGCTCTCCCACGACGAGGCCTTCGAGCAGACTGTTGGACGCGAGACGGTTGGCGCCGTGCAGCCCTGTACGCGCGAGCTCGCCCGCCGCGTACAGACCTGGGGTATCTGTTCGACCGTGCACGTCGGTGACGACGCCGCCGCACGAATAGTGCGCTGCCGGTGCGACCGGCAGCAGGTCCCGCGTGGGATCCAGTCCGGCCTCAGCGCAGTACGCGGTGATGGTCGGGAACCGGTCGGCGAACCCCTGCAGGTCACGCGCATCGAGGAACACGTGGTCTTCGCCGAGTGCGGCGAGGCGTTCGGCGATTGCTCGGGAGACCACATCACGTGGGGCGAGATCGCCGAGTGGGTGCACGCCGTCGGTGACGGAGCGACCACGCGAGTCCACCAGGGTTGCGCCCTCCCCTCGAACGGCTTCGCTGATGAGCGGACGGCGCCCGCGGCCTTCCGCGGCGAACAGTACCGTGGGATGGAACTGCACGAACTCGATGTCCGCGACCCTCGCGCCGGCGTGCAATGCGAGGGCGATTCCGTCGGCGGTCGCACCGGAAGGGTTCGTACTGCACGCGTACAGTTGTCCGAGCCCGCCGGTCGCGAGGAGCACTGCGGGAGCGTGGACGACACCGAATCCACGTTCGTCGAGGACAAGCGCTCCGGTGACGCCTCGCTCGTCGGTCAGTACCCGTGCGACGGCGGCGCCGAACAGAACCGGGAGCCCGGCGGATCCGAGGGCCCGCTGGACTTCGGCTCCGGTGGCGTCGCCACCGGAATGGATGATCCGGCGGGTGCTGTGCCCGCCCTCCCTGGTCCTGGAGACATCGCCGTCGCGCCCGCGGTCGAAGACTGCTCCGAGATCGGTCAGAGCGGCGATCGCGGCGGGCCCGGCTGTCACGATCGAGCGGACCGCGTTCTCGTCACAGAGACCGCCGCCTGCGGCGAGGGTGTCTGCGACGTGGGATCCGACGCTGTCGCCGGTCGGTGCGACGACAGCGATGCCGCCCTGTGCGTATTGCGTCGCGGTGTCGGTCGCCCCGCCCTTGCTCACCGTGAGCACCCGCAGGCCTCGCAGGGAGGCGGCGCGTGCGGCGGTGAGCCCGGCGACGCCACCGCCGACCACGACGAGGTCGGCGTGGTCTTCCCAGCACACGCCGGCGCTCACGGTGGACGTCACTCTCCGCTGCCCGGGTTACCGATGGAGATCATCCGCTGTACCGAGAGGCGTGCCCGCTCCGCGACCTGCGGGTCGACGTGGACTTCGTCCTTACCTTCACGGAGGCAGCGCAGCAACGCGGCCGGGGTGATCATCTTCATGTAGGGGCACGACGCACGATCGTTGACCGGCTGGAAGTCGATGCCGGGCGCAGCCTTGCGCAACTGGTGCAGCATGCCGACCTCGGTTGCCACGAGGACCTGCTTGGCACCGGTCTCACGAGCGGCGTCGATCATGCCACCGGTCGAGAGGATTCTGACCTTGTCGTCGGGCACGAATCCTTCACCTGCGAGGTAGAGCGCTGAGGTGGCGCAGCCGCACTCCGGGTGGACGAACAGGTCGGCGTCGGGGTGCGACCGGGCTTGGGCGGCGAGTTCGTCACCGTTGATGCCCGCGTGCACATGGCATTCACCCGCCCAGATGTGGATGTTGTCCCGGCCGGTGATCCGCTTGACGTGTGCGCCGAGGAACTGGTCGGGCAGGAAAAGCACCTCGCGGTCGGGGTCGATGGACGCGACGACGTCGACGGCGTTCGACGACGTGCAGCAGATGTCTGTCAGACCCTTCACCTCGGCGGTCGTGTTGACGTAGGACACGACGACGGCGTCCGGGTGGTCCGCCTTCCACTCACGCAGCTGATCCGCGTCGATGGAATCGGCCAGTGAACACCCGGCCCGCTCGTCGGGGATCAGCACGGTCTTGTCCGGGCTGAGGATCTTGGCGGTCTCCGCCATGAAGTGCACCCCGCAGAACACGATGGTGCCCTCTTCGGCCTCAGCGGCGATGCGCGAGAGCGCCAGGGAGTCGCCGACATGGTCGGCGATGTCCTGGATGGCAGGCAGCTGGTAGTTGTGCGCGAGCAGTGTCGCGTTCCGTTCGCGGGCGAGCCTGCGAACTTCGTCGGCCCACTCCGGCGTCGCCTCGATGCCGGAGTAGCCATTCGGTCCGTCGACGATTGCGGCGGTTCCTGCCCACTCGGTCGTGGTCATGGCGTTGCTCCTTCGTGGAGTGCAATCCGGGCGGGCTGTGCTCGGATTTCCGTTCTCAAGGTTTTCGACTTAGGGTCGAAAACATGCCATATAGTAACACCGGTCACGAAGTGCTCATCGTGGTGTTCCAGGTTCGCCACTTCCCCGCCACCGCAGGAACACCTCGATCCGCCCCCGAACTCGGCGTTCTACTGTGGCAACGCGCACTCGATCCGCAATCCGGCACCTGGTCCCTGCCCGGTGGCCGACTCCGCGACAACGAGGACCTCACGTCCTCGGCACGGCGTCAGCTCGCCGAGAAGGTTGACGTGCGCGAAGTTGCACATCTCGAGCAACTCTCGGTGTTCTCCGCCCCCGATCGAGTACCTGGTCCACGCACCATCGCCTCCACATATCTCGGCCTGGTTCCGATCACCTCCGACCCACGCCTACCCGACGACACCTCGTGGCATCCGGTCGCCGATCTCCCGGAGATGTCGTTCGACCACCGGATCATGGTCGCCAACGCGCACGCCCGCCTCGCCGCGAAACTGTCCTACACCAACATTGCCTACGGACTCGCACCCGCCGAGTTCTCCATGTCGACGTTGCGCGACATCTATTGCGCTGCACTCGGTTACCAGGTCGATGCCACAAATCTTCAGCGAGTCCTCGCCCGCCGAGACGTCCTCACCCGAACCGGCAACACCGCTCCGTCGGGCAAAAGCGGGGGCCGGCCACCCGCGCTGTATCGATTCACCGACTCGCGCCTGCGGGTTACCGACGAGTTTGCCGCATTGCGCCCACCGGGATGATCAACGGTTCCCGAGCGGACCTCCGGATAGGGTGCGCGAGAACACCACAACACCTACGACGGGAGCGCAGTGGCAACAATCGGTAATTCCGACCTCGAGATCTTCCCCCTCGCGCTGGGCGGTAACACGCTCGGATGGACGGCGGACGAAGCTACATCGTTCGAGATTCTGGACGCATTCATGGCGGCGGGCGGCAACTTCGTGGACTCCGCCGACTCGTATTCGGCGTTCGCACCCGGCAACTCGGGCGGCGAATCCGAGACCATCATCGGCAACTGGAAGGCCGCGCGCGGCATCGGCAACGAGGTCCTGGTGGCCACGAAAGTCGGGCAGCACCCCGAGTTCGCGGGCCTGGCCCCGCAGAACGTCGCGGCTGCCGCCGACGCGTCGCTCAAGCGCCTGCAGTCCGATCACATCGATCTGTACTACGCGCATGCCGATGATCCGGAGACACCGCTGGAGGAGACGATCGAAGCATTCGACGCGCTCGTCCGAAGCGGCAAGGTCCGATACATCGGTCTGTCCAACTACTCCCCCTCCCGTATCGCCGAATGGCTGGCGATCGCTGACGACGGCGGCTTTGCACGGCCCGTCTCGCTTCAGCCGCACTACAACCTCGTGCACCGCGCAGAATACGAGCGGGAGTACGCACCCCTGGTCGCCGAACACAACCTGGGTGTCCTGCCCTACTTCGCACTCGCCTCCGGCTTCCTCACCGGAAAGTATCGAACGGCAGCAGATCTCGACTCCGGTATTCGCGCGCGTATGGCGTCGCAGTACTTTTCCGCCTCGGGGCTCGCCGTGATCGACGCGCTCGCCGAGATCGCAACCGTGCACGCCGTCGAGATACCGACCGTCGCGCTCATGTGGCTGTCGAAGCGACCCGGTATCGTCGCGCCGATCGCGAGCGCCAGCCGCATCGAGCAGCTTCCCGCAATGCTCGACTCCACCAGGCTCGTTCTCACCGACCTCGAATTCGATCGTCTCACCTCATTGTCGAACGCCGTCGACGCATAAGCAGAACGGTATGCGTCGCAGCGCCCTTTCGGGGCGCCGTCGACGCATACCGTTCCGGTGGTGCTCCTGGTCAGGCGGCGCCGAGAATCAGTCCGCTCGTGGGAACCGCGGTTCCCGCCGTCACGATCACATTCTCGGCGTGTGCCGGCTGGTTGGTGGAGGTGCCCCGCAACAACCGAACCGCCTCGGCGATGCCGTTGACACCGTGCAGGTATGCCTCCCCCACCTGACCGCCGTGTGTATTGCTCGGCAGCCGTCCACCGATCTCCAGATTGCCCTCGCGGATGAAGTCCTTGGCCTCACCCACGCCGCAGAAGCCGAGTTCCTCGAGCTGTGGAAGTACGAGCGGAGTGAAGTGGTCGTAGAGGATCGCGGCGTCGATGTCGTCCGGCGACAGACCGGCCTGCGCATAGAGCTGACGTCCGACCAGCCCCATCTCCGGAATACCGGTGATGTCGGGACGGTAATAGCTCGCCATCATGTGCTGATCCTTGCCGCTGCCCTGCGCAGCGCCCTTGATGATCGCAGGCTTCTGACGCAGGCTCGCGGCGCGCTCGGCAGAGACGATCACGAGGGCCTGACCACCGTCCGTCTCCTGACAGCAATCGAGCAGATGCAGCGGCTCGGCAATCCACCGGGAGTTCTGGTGGTCCTCCAGCGTGATCGGCTTGCCGTAGAACCACGCATTCGGGTTGTTCGCGGCGTGCTTGCGCGCCACGACCGCGACCCGGCCGAAATCCTCACTTGTGGCACCGTACTGGTGCATGTACCGTCGAGCGAACATCGCGACCCACTGGGCCGGCGTCGCCAGTCCCTGCGGAGTCAGCCACGCATAGGCTGCGCGGTCCGCGGTCGAATCCATCGGACGGTCATGCTGACCTGCGCCGAAGCGCATTCCGGAGCGCTCGTTGAACGCCCGGTAGACCACGACGACGTCGGCGACGCCGGTCGCGACAGCCATAGCCGCCTGCTGCACCGACGCACACGCGGCACCGCCGCCGTACCCGATGCGGGAGAAGAACTTCAGCTCCCCGAGTCCGCAGTTGCGGGCGACCAGGATCTCCCCGTTGGTCTCCATCGTGAACGTCGTCAGACCGTCGACCTCGGACGGGTCGATTCCCGCATCCGTGAGGGCTGCGGTGACGGCCTCGCACGCGAGTTGCAGTTCGGAACGACCTGACTTCTTCGAGAACTCGGTGGCGCCGATACCGACGATCGCGGCGGCACCCGAGAGCGGACTGACGGCCATCAGGCGTCCTCCCCTTCGCTGACAGCAGAGTAGGCCACGGTGACAGTACCGGCGAGATGGTTGCCGAGACTGTTCGTGCCCACGACCTTCACCTCGACGAGCCCGTTGTCCTTCGAGACCACCTCACCGGTCATGGTCATGGTGTCGCCCGGGTAGTTCGGGGCACCGAGACGGATCTTCACCCGACGCAGCGTCGGGTGTGGTCCGGCCCAGTCCGTCACGAACCGGCCGGCCAACCCGTTGCTGGTGAGAATGTTCATGAACACGTCCTTCGAACCGCGCTCACGCGCCAGCTCCGGATCGTGGTGCACATCCTGGAAGTCTCGGGTCGCGATCGCGGTGGACACGATCAGCGTGCGGGTCAGCGGAATCGCGAGATCCGGCAGCACCTCGCCGACGACGATGTCGTCGTAGCTCCGGCCCGAGGCGGTGGCCGTCATGCGACCACCTCGACGCCGGAAGCGAGCAGCGCGCCCAGACGGGCCAAGTCGGAGGCGGAGCCACCGAGAGTTGCACCGATCTGCTTGCCCCACAGCAGATGCCGGTGCACAGGGTAGTCGGTGTCGACACCCATCCCGCCATGCAGATGGGTGGTACGGTGCACGATGCGCTGGCCACCGTCGGTCGCCCACCACTTGGCGACGAGCACCGACGTTCCGGGATCGTGCCCCTCGGCCAGCAACCATGCCGCCTGCCACAGCGTGACACGCATCGCCTCGAGGTCGATGTAACAGTCGGCCAGTTGATGATTGACGGCCTGGAACGTCGCGAGCGGCCTGCCGAACTGGTGCCGGCCGTTGAGGTAGGTGACGGCCTGCTGCACAGCGCCGGAGCCCACACCGATCTGGATCGCGGCCAGTGCCAGCTCGACGCGGTCGAGAAGCCACCGCACAGTACTGCCGTCGACAGAACCGAGCAGTTCCGCGGGAGCCGACTCCAGTGTGACGTTGCCGCAGATCTCCCAGTTGGTGGACTGCGTCTGCTCCACCGCGACACCCGCACCGGCCAAATCCACCACGAACAGTGCCGCACCGTCGGGAGTGGTCGCGGCGACGATCGCGTGGTCTGCGACGTGCGTGACCGGGACGACGGCCTTGGCGCCGCTCAGGGTCCACTGACCGTCGACCTCGGTGGCGGTGGTCCTCGGTTCATCGTCGACGTACGGACCGAACTCTTCGAGCCCGATCGTCAGGAAACTGCTGCCCTCGGCGACACCGGGAACCAGCGCCGCGCGCTGGGCGTCGGTGCCGAACTCGGCGACCGCAAGGGCTGCGAGGGCCGACTGCCAGATCGGCACCGGCGCGACGTGCCGCCCCTGCTGCTCGAGCAGGACGTACAGCTCGGACAGGCCCAGGCCACCGCCTCCCAGATCCTCGGGCAGCGCGATTCCGAGCAGACCCGTGTTCGCGAGTTCGCGCCACAGGTCCCGGTCGATACGCTCGTCGCCGAGTTCGACCTGTTTGACGCGCTCGATGTCGGCTTTGCTGGTGAAGACCTCGTCGGCGAGGTTGCGAATCGCCTCTTGCTCTTCGCTGAAGTTGAAGTCCATCAGTGCTCCTCCCGTGCTGCCGGCCGAAACGCGGGAAGCGTCAGATCCGGGTCGGCGTCGATCCAGTCCAATTCCACCGGCATATCGATCTCGACATCCTCCGGTGCGATGCCGGTCATGTTCGCGATGAGTCGCGTGCCCTCTTCGAGTTCGATCGTGGCCACAATGAGCGGGTACTCGAATCCGGGGATACGAGGGTGGTGGTTGACGACAAAGCTGTACACGGTGCCCCGGCCCGAAGCATCGACAGTGTCCCACTCGAGCGACCGACACGTCCCGCACATCGGTCCAGTGGGGTGGCGAAGCGCACCACAGTCGGTGCAGCGCTGGATCACCAAGCGGTGATCCTTGGCAGCCTCGAACCAGAAAGCGTTGTCCGCGTTGAGCGCAGGACGTGGGCGCAGGCCCGGGATCTGGGCCGCAGGCTTCTCGGCGGTCTCGCTTCCCTTCGGCCTGAAACGCAGGGTGCGCCAGCGTTGAGTTGCGACGATCTCGTCATCACCACCGTGCGAATCCGCGTCGACACCGCCGCGGTGCGAACTCGCGGCACCGCCGCCGCGGCGATACGTCTTGAGGGTCGTGACGAAGTGTCCGACACCGAGACCCGTACTCTTCTCCTCGGAGATGTGCTCGATCACCTCGGTGAGCGATACTCGGTCGCCGGGACGCAGTTCCGCAAAGAATTCGAAGTCCGAGTCGGTCGCGACGACAGAGGTGAAGCCCGCGGAGTCGAGCGTCGCGATCAGATCGGTCCACACCTGAGACGGATCGTTGTTCGCCATCTTGTCGGTGAACGTCCGCATCGTCCACACCTGCGCCATCAGCGCCGGGGCGACGACTCCGTCCCGACCGGTGGCGCGAGCAGCGCCGTCATCGAGGTAGATGGGGTTCGTGTCCCCCATCGTTTCGACCCAGTGCCGGATCATCGGTACGTTGACCTCGTCCGGGGCCCAGGTGGTAGGCGTGAGTACCTGCCCCTCGAAAGCGCCGAGTTCGGTGAGGAATTCGCTCACTTGACCCTCTTCTCCCGCACGAGCCCGAGACCCATCGTCCCCACCATGTCGCGCAGCACCTCGTTGACCCCGCCACCGAAGGTGTTCACCATGCCCTGGCGGGATATCTGTTCGATCTGGCCGGCCAGCAGCGCACCCGGCGACTCCGGCCGGATCCGCCCGGCAGCCCCGAGGATCGCGAGCAATGTGCGGTAGACGTCGATGTGGGTTTCGGTGCCATAAGCCTTCGTGGCACCCGCATCCGCGCCGGAGAGCGTCTCCGCCGCGACCGATGCCGTCATTTTCCAGTTCAACAGGCGCATCGCTTCGAGGCTGGCGTGGGTACGTGCGAATTCCTGTTGTACCCAAGGTATCTCGATGACACCGTTCTCCCTCGCCCACTCGAGTGCCTGATGCCAGAGTCCGTACGTACGCCCCCCGATTGCCGCGAGGCCGATGCGCTCGTGGTTGAGCTGCGCAGCAATCAACTGCCAGCCCCCGTTGATATCGCCGATCACGTTCTCGGCGCCGATGCGGATTCCGCTGTAGTAGGTGGAGGTCACCATCAGCCCACCGACCGTGTCGATCGGCGACCACGAGAATCCTTCATCGTCGGTGGGTACGACCAGGATCGAAATGCCCTTGTGTTTGGGAGCCTCGGGATCGGTGCGGCAGGCGAGCCACACGAAGTCGGCGGTGTTCGCACCGGAGGTGAAGATCTTGTTGCCGTCGACCACCCACTCGTCACCGTCGAGGACGGCACGCGTCCTGAGCGATGCCAGATCGGTACCCGCTTCGGGCTCGGTGTAGCCGATTGCAAAGACTATGTCGCCTGCGAGAATTCCCGGCAGGAAGCGTGCCTTCTGCTCCTCGGTCCCGTACTTCATCAGGGTCGGGCCGACGGTGTTGACGGTAACGAAGGGAAACGGGAGGCCCGCGCGCTGCACCTCGTCGAAGAACACGAACTGTTCTTCGATGGACCGGCCCTGCCCGCCGTATTCCTCGGGCCAGCCGATACCCAGCCAGCCGTCCTGACCCAGCAGCTTGACGACTTCGCGGAAATACTCGCCGCCCACACCCTGTTCGCCCGCTCTGCGGCGCTTCTCTTCCGGTAACAGGCGCGCGAAGTACGCACGCAATTCCCGTCGCAGCTCCAGCTGCTCCGACGACTCCCTCAACTCCATCGATGCACTCCCATTCATCGCAATCCGCGAAACTCGGACGCTAAGGAGGTATTCGCAGCGGGTCCCGCCCGGTCTCACTGAGCGGTAGATTCTCGCGTTCGAGTCCACGAGCCGGGACGGAACACGCCTGTATCCGGGGTCGACGGCCGCTCGATACCGGTTCCGCTGAGCGGGTTCAGAGGCGACCGGCAGCCACGATGACTGCATACTCGTCGCCATGGACAACCCATCGGATCTGGCCGGTCGATACGCACTTGCAGTCGACGCTCGAGACCGTCTCGCCTTGAGGTCGCTGTTCACCGCGGACGCCGAGTTCGTGCAACCTCCCGCCGTGACACGCGGAACCGAGAATGTGGTCACAGCCGGTGCCGACGCTATCGTCGCGGTCGTGCTCGACGGCACCGCTCACCTGCACGCCACGCACCACACTGTGCACCAGACGGTGATCGACCTCGACGGCGACACAGCTTGGGGCTGGGTGTATTGCCTGGCGCATCACCTGTATCGCGGTCGCGACGGCATGCGCGACAATGCGATCGCCATCCGTTACCGGGACCACTACAGGCAGGTGGATGGCAGCTGGAAGATTGCGCGCCGGGAACTCGTCGTCGATTACATCGAGGACCACGCGGTCACCGTGCCCGGACTCTGACGGCGGCCGAGTCCCGTTCAGTGGAAGTAGCTTCCACACGTGGACGCACCAGTGTGATCCTTCGCAGAAATCCGCAGGCGTTCGGAATCGACTCGGACCGCATGCCGGATCCACTCGACCGGATGGTCGGGCTCGAGGAGGGAACGCAATGACCGACGCAGAACGAGCACTACAGGATCTTGTCGACAAGCAGGAGATCCGGGAGGTAGTGCTGAAGTACTGCCGTGGCATCGACCGGCTCGACTTCGAGCTGGTACGCGAGTGTTACCACCCGGACGGGGTCGATCACCACACCGGTTTCGACGGTGATGTCGACGCGTACATCGCTTGGGTGGAACCGAGACTGAAGCTACTGGGGGGCACGATGCACCACGTCGGCAACCACTTCGTCGAATTGTTAGGCGACGTCGCGATCAGCGAGGCGTATTCCACCAATACGCACTGGGGACACCCGGATCGCGACGATTTCACCAGTGGCGCGCGTTTCGTCGACCGGATGGAACGAAGGGACGGGCGCTGGGCGATCGCCGAACGGTGGGCGGTGCGGGAGTGGACCCGCTCGGACGCGGGCCGGATGATCGCCCCGGAGGGACGCGGTCCGCGCGGAAGCCGGGACTCATCGGACCTGCTGACCGTTCTACGGTCCCGCATCGCGAACCGGATGTGACCTCACCCCGGACCGGTGATGCGGTCGCGGAGTCGGTCCGGGTCGAACTCAGCGTTGCTCGTCACGCCACGAGTCGATCGTCCCGTGTCGGGAACATCGCGCCCACCACCCGTCCGGTGCGATCTGCACGATCATCCGGCGTCCGCACTGCGTGCAGTAGCGGGGCGGCTCGAGACCCATTACTGCGGCAACGGGTCGCTGTGCCGGGTCGGCCACGGCGCTCTCGGCACCGGTGAAGGCATCGAACATGGTCAGATGCTCTCGCCGAGTGCTTTGATCGGCATCTTCAGTTCGCCGAGCAGGTCGAGGTCGGTCTCGGCCCGTCGACCGAGCGTCGTCAGATAGTTTCCGACGATGACGGCGTTGATTCCGCCGAGGATTCCCTGTTTCGCGCCGAGGTCTCCGAGAGTGAGTTCTCGCCCACCGGCGAAGCGAAGAATCGTGCGCGGCAAGGCGAGGCGGAATGCCGCAACGGCTTTGAGCGCCTCCGAGGCAGGGAGAACGTCGAGGTCGCCGAACGGCGTGCCGGGCCGCGGATTGAGGAAGTTGAGGGGGACCTCGTCGGGTTCGAGCGCGGCAAGGTCTGCAGCGAATTCGGCGCGTTGTTCAAGGGTTTCGCCCATGCCGAGGATTCCGCCACAGCAGACTTCCATGCCTGCCTCGCGGACCATGCGCAACGTCTCCCACCGCTCTTCCCACGTGTGTGTGGTGACGACGTTGGGGAAGAAGGATTTCGCGGTCTCGAGGTTGTGGTTGTAGCGATGTACGCCGAGGGCAGCGAGCTGATCGACCTGGTCCTGGGTGAGCATGCCCAACGAGCACGCGACCTGGATGTCGACCTCGCCGCGTATCGCTTCCACGCCCGCCGCGACCTGCGCCATCAGCCGGGCATCGGGACCGCGGACCGCAGCGACGATGCAGAACTCGGTCGCTCCGGTCTTGGCGGTCTGTTTGGCTGCCTCGACCAGTGCGGGAATGTCGAGCCAGGCCGAGCGGACAGGGGAGGCGAACAGTCCGGACTGGGAACAGAAGTGGCAGTCTTCGGGGCACCCGCCGGTCTTGAGGCTGATGATGCCCTCGACCTCCACTTCGGGTCCGCACCACGTCATCCGCACCTCATGGGCCAAGGACAGCAGCTCATCGAGCCGGTCGTCGTGCAGGCGGAGCACCTCCACCGTCTGCGCTCGGTCGAGTCCGAGGCCACGCCGTAGCACTTGGTCGCGTGCCTGTTCGAGGATGTCGGCTCGGGCGGGGGCTTGCGTCACTGGGACTCCTGAGGATCAAAACTTGAACACCGTTCACTTGAACGCCGTTCAGGTTAAGGTCGCGGTCCGATAGTGTCAACGCAGACAGCGAACGAGACAGGGAGCGACACCAGTGCAGCTGCGACGCGGCGACGTCCTCGACGGCGCCATGGCGATACTCGACGAGTACGGTTTGGGCGATCTGACTATGCGCAAACTTGCGACCTCACTCGGGATACAGCCCGGCGCGCTGTACTGGCACTTCCCCAACAAGCAGACCCTGCTCGGCGCAATGGCCGACCGAATCCTCGATGGCGTCGATGCCCCGCCGGCCGCCGACACGTGGGACGACGCACTCACCGAACTCGCCTACCGTTTCCGCGGCGCACTGCTCGCCCACCGCGACGGTGCGGAATTGGTCGCCGCGACCTACGCCTCACGCTTGACCACCTCCGGCGCCCGCGACAGTTTCGTCTCGGCCGCTCTGCGCGCCGGCCTGTCCCGCGCACACGCCGAACTCACCGGGTACGCGCTGCTGCACTATGTCCTCGGACACACCGTCGACGAGCAATCGCGTCTCCAACTCGCCGAACTCGGCGCGCTCACCCGCGCGCCGATCGCCCCCGATACCGCAACGGAGAACGCCGCGACGTCGGACGACGACCTGCTCGACGGCGACCCCGCCATCCGATTCGACTTCGGGTTGACCTTGTTCGTCGATGGGATCCGTGGCCGCCTCACCGAACACGCATCGTCCTGATCGTTTACGGATCTGTCGGAGTGCTGCCGTAGTTTTCTTCACCGTGACAGCCCCCTGGACCCTCGAACAGATCACCGCAGCAGCGCCGGATCAGGCGTCGATGTCGGCTGCCCGTCGGCTCTCGTCCGCATGGTCCGACCCCGGGCATTCCGCACGGTCGCTCTGGGGACTGTGCCGCGGCAGCGGATCGAAGCCGTACACCACGGTGGTGGACCTCACCGGCCCTGCGTTCCGCTGTTCATGCCCGAGCCGCAAGTTCCCCTGCAAGCACGCACTGAGCCTGCTGACCCTGTGGGCAGCAGGCAACGTTCCGGAGGGTCCGGAGCCCGACGCCGCGGCGGAGTGGCTCGACGCACGGGCAGCGAAGAGCACCGAAGCGCGCACCGCAATCGACTCCGGGGGGCCACCCAAGACATCCGACCCCGCGACAGCCCTGAAGCGTGCCGAACGCGTCACAGCAGGCCTCGCAGACCTCGAACGCTGGCTCACCGACCGGGTCCGCAGCGGACTGGGTTCGATTGCGCACGACTACGGCACCTACGACGCGGTCGCCGCGCGGATGGTCGACGCACAGGCCCCGGGGGTCGCTGCAATGCTGCGCACGCTCCCGAGCATTGCGAGATCCGGAACCGATTGGCCCACACGACTACTGGTCGAGTACGGCCGCATCCATCTACTCATCCGCGCGTACCGGGATGTAGATTCGCTACCGGAGCCGCTTGCCCGGTCCGTGCGCACCCACATCGGGTTCCCGACGAAGATCGACGAGGTTCGACGGGAGCCGGCCGTCCGCGACCACTGGCACGTACTGGCATGTCGCGTCACCGAGGACAACCGGGTGTACACCCGGAAGGTCTGGCTACGCGGGCGGGACAGCAGACGCTGGGCGATCCTGCTCGACTTCACCCACGGCACACAACGGTTCCCGGACGCGGCTCCTGTGGTCGGCACCACCATCGATGCCGACCTGCATTTCCATCCCGCCGGCGCGCCCCTGCGCGCTCAACTCGGCATCTGCCACGGGCCACCGACGTCGATCTCGACTCTTCCGGGGACCGATCTCGACGAGGCACTGGGCGACTACGCCGATGCACTCGCCGCCGACCCGTGGACCCGGTCGTGGCCTATGCTTCTCGACGCCGTGACCCCCACCCACGCCGCCGACGGCTGGCATCTCGTCGACGAGCACGGCAGGGCTCTGCCCCTCGGGGGCGACGATACCGACCGGTGGCGGCTACTCGCGGTTGCGGGCGGACGCCCGTTGACGGTGTGTGGCGATTGGGACGGATGCAGCGTTGTCCCCGCCGCGATGTACTCCCCCACCGACCTGTCCGACAGCACCGAAGGGTCACGGCCGTGAACAGTACCGGTATCGAAACACTCACCACGACTGCCCTTCTCGGTACCGCGCGCGCAACACCTACCTTCGATGCCCTATACACCGCCGACGCTGCCGGTGCGGTGATCGGTACTGCCGAGCACCGACTGCTCGCCGCCGCAGCACTCGAAGCGGTCTTTCTCGCAGGCGGAACCCTGCCGACCCCGCACCCGCGCCCCGCGGCCGCCCCCGACGATCCCCGACCCGAACTTCCCCCCGCAGCGACGGAGAGACTACGCGGCCTGCTCACCGTCCGATCCGATCTGCTGGACGAATGGTTCTGTGCTGCAGAACGATTCAAGGCTCCCGCCGAACTCATCGTGGATCTGCTCAGTGGAGCCTCGCTCGGAGGCAGCACCCACCGCGCAGCGTTGCTCGCACTTGCAGGCCCACGCGGCCAATGGGTCGCGGCACAGAATCCGGCGTGGGCGCCTCTGGTCGCACCCGACCTGACCGACGACGACCCGTGGCTGCACGGCACTCCGGCCAAGCGGCGCTCGTGGTTCGAGAATCTGCGCGCAGCCGACCCTGCCTGTGCCACCGCACGGCTGGCAGCCGTGTGGAAATCGGAGAACGCAGCGACACGACTCGCCCTGCTCGAAGCACTGTCCCCCGGACTCGGCCCCTACGACGAAGAGTTGCTCGAACGAGCCCTGGACGATCGCAGCGGAAGAGTCCGCGAGGTTGCCATCCGGTTCCTGCGCCGACTACCCGACTCCGCGTTCGGTCGCCGCATGACGCAGCGCGTACGCGACTGGGCACAGGTGTGCGGCTCGGCCCTGCAGATCGCTGTCCCCGAGACCCTCGACGCCGACGCCGTCCGGGACGGCCTCGATCTCCGAGGCCCGGGCGGTCTGGCGACGGTCGCCGCACATCGACTGTGGTCGCTGGCGGCGTCAGCGCCGCTCTCGGCATGGTGCGACTCCGACCGCACCCCCACCGAGGTCCTCGCTTTGCAGGTCGCCGACGGTCTCGACGTCCCACTTCGAAGAGGCTGGGAGACCGCCACCGCCTGCCACCGCAATGAACAATGGGCGAGTGCGATGCTCCACCGCGACGGGAAGGTCGGCGATCACGTTGCCGAGGCACTCCCCCGCCCCGTTCTCGTCGAGCACCTGCGCGGGAGCTCCGGCGAGCAGTTGCTCGACACGACCCTGCTCGACGCGCTCCCTGCTCCGTGGCCGACCGATGTCGCCGAGAAGGTTCTCGCAGCGCTCTACTCCGCCGCGGCACCGAAGTCGAACACCTTTCGTTCGCTGACTGCCCTTCTGGCACACCGCGCGCCCTACGAGGTCGGCGATCTGTTCGCCGACGCCGCGACCCGCACCGACGATCTCGACCGACTGAACCGCTTCGCCACCGCCGCAGACATCCTGAGCCAACGCCGTACCCTTCACGAGGAGTTGAGTTGACCGACATCGTCATCGACGAACAGAGCATGCTGCGTCCCCATGCGGAACAGCAGTACGCAGACGAACTCGCGGCACTCGCCCGGCTCGACGACCGCCCGCGCCCACCGTCGTGGCAACTGTCCCCGTGGGCGGTCGTGACCTATCTGCTCGGAGGCGAGCTCTCCGACGGCACGATGATCTCGCCGAAGTACGTCGGGCCGCGACGCCTGATGGAGGTCGCCGTGGCAACCCTCGCGACCGATCGCGCGTTGCTGCTCCTCGGCGTTCCCGGCACAGCGAAGACCTGGGTCTCGGAACACCTCGCGGCGGCCGTCTCCGGATCGTCGACCCGGCTGGTGCAGGGCACTGCAGGTACCTCAGAAGAAGCGATCCGGTACGGCTGGAACTATGCGCGGCTACTCGCCGAGGGACCGTCTCCGGCAGCGCTCGTGCCGTCACCGATCGTGACCGCGATGCGCGACGGCGCGATTGCGCGCGTCGAGGAGCTCACTCGCATACCGGCGGACGTGCAGGACGCTTTGATCACCGTGCTGTCGGAGAAGACATTGCCCGTACCCGAGCTCAACATGGAAGTGCAAGCGGCCAAGGGATTCAATGTCATTGCCACTGCCAACGATCGCGACCGCGGAGTCAACGATCTGTCCTCCGCATTGCGCCGACGATTCAACACCGTCGTGCTGCCGTTGCCCGGCAGCGAAGAGGACGAGGTGGCGATCGTCGCACGGCGAGTGGAGCAACTCGGAATGTCGCTCGAGCTTCCCCGGGTACCTGCCGCCGCGGAGGAGATCCGGCGCGTCGTGACCGTGTTCCGGGAGTTGCGGGCGGGGGTGACCACCGACGGACGTACCAAGCTCAAGTCTCCGTCGGGCACGCTGTCCACCGCCGAGGCGATCTCGGTGGTCACCAACGGTCTTGCGCTCTCGGCGCATTTCGGCGACGGTGTACTGCGCCCGTCCGACGTCGCTGCGGGGATCCTCGGTGCGGTCGTGAAAGACCCGACCGCCGACCGTCAGGTCTGGATCGAATACCTCGAGGCCGTGGTCCGTGAGCGCGAGGACTGGGCCGGCTTCTACCGGGCCTGCCGTGAGGTCACCGGGTGACGGAGTCTGCTCAGGTACGGGTATTCGGTATCCGTCATCACGGCCCCGGTTCCGCCCGCGCGGTCATGCGCGCCCTCGCCGAATTCGAACCCGATACCGTCCTCATCGAGGGTCCGTCAGATGCCGATCCGCTGGCTGCACTGATCGCCTCCGACGATATGCAACCCCCTGTGGCGTTGCTCGCCTATGCCACAGGCGAGCCCGCAAACTCAGCGTTCTGGCCGTTTGCCGCATTCTCACCGGAATGGCAGGCGCTGCGCTGGGCAATCATGCACGACGCCGACGTGCGATTCTGCGACCTTCCCGCGGCACAGCAACTCGCCCTCGACAGGGAGCCAGGACAGGACCGGCCGGATCCGCTCGGCGCGCTCGCCGCTGCCGGTGGATACGACGACTTCGAACAGTGGTGGGACACCGTCATCGAGTCGGGGACGACGGACGGCGACCACGACCATTCGGCCGATTTCGACGCAATCGCGGAAGCCATGGCCGCGCTCCGCGAGGACATCGAACTCGACGGCCACACGGTCCGGCGCGAGGCGCACATGCGCCAGGTGCTGCGCAGCACCGTCAAGGCCGGAGCGTTGAAGATCGCGGTGGTCTGCGGTGCGATGCACGCTCCCGCGCTGACGGGCGCACTCGGTCCGGCGGCGCCTGATGTGCGGCTGCTCAAGGGTCTGCCCAAGGTCAGAACATCGCTGACGTGGGTTCCGTGGACTCATTCGCGACTGACATCGGCCTCGGGTTACGGCGCAGGCATCACCTCCCCCGGCTGGTATCACCATCTGTTCACCCAGCAGGAGGACACGGTCACACGGTGGCTCACCCGGGTCGCGTGGACATTGCGAGAACACGACCTTCCGGTGTCGAGCGCACACGTGATCGAAGCAACCCGGCTGGCCGGATCCCTGGCGGCGTTGCGCAATCGACCGTTGGCCGGACTCGCCGAGATCACCGAAGCCACCCGCGCGGTGCTCTGCGACGGCGACGATGTGCTGCTCGACTTCGTCACCCGCACGCTCGTCGTCGGAGAGGCCCTCGGCAGTGTCCCCGACACCACTCCCACAGTGCCTCTCGATGCCGATCTACAGGCCACCTCGAAGACGCTGCGGCTCAAGCGCTCTGCGCACAGCAAGGCTCTCGATCTGGATCTGCGCAAACAGACCGACCTGGCGCGCTCGCGGCTGCTGCACCGATTGCGGGTACTCGGAATCCCCTGGGGCACGCCGCGGGTCAGCGATGTGCGATCGACGGGTACGTTTCGTGAGAGTTGGACGCTGCAGTGGGAACCCGAGTTGTCGGTCTCGATCGTGGAGGCGTCCTGTTGGGGCACCACCGTCGAATCAGCGGCCCACGCACTCGTTCTCGAGCGTGCCTGCGACCGCAACGCCACTCTGGCACAGGTGGTGGTTCTCCTCGACGAGGCGCTTCTCGCCGATCTACGCGACGCGATTCCCGAACTCCTCCGGTCGATCGACACCGCAGCGGCGCTCGATCACGACATCGCGCACCTGATGGCGGCCTTGCCCACATTGATCCGCACTTTGCGGTACGGCGACGTACGCGGCACCGACCTGTCGTCGCTCTCGCATGTTGCCGACGCTCTCCTCGTGCGGATCTGCGCGGGCCTGCCGGCTGCGACGGCCGGTCTCGACACCGACGCGGCCGACGTGCTCCGGCGCGAGATCGATGCGGTCCACTCCGCGCTCGCATTGCGCAATGACACCGAGTCCACGAACCGCTGGCTCGACACCCTCGCCGGCATCGCCGGTCGCGACGAGGTCGATGGCATGCTCACCGGCCGGATCGTCCGACTACTGCGCGATATGGGTCGCATCGACGAACAGGACACCGCGGTGCGTGCGTCCCGTGCGTTGTCGATCGGCAGCGAACCCGCAGCCAAAGCACGCTGGATCGACGGATTCGTCGGCGATGGCGCGCTGTTGCTCATCCATGATCGAGGATTGCTGACCCTGATCGACCGCTGGGTGTCGGGGCTGCACAGACAAGACTTCGTCGACATCCTGCCGGTATTGCGGCGCACATTCGGGGGATTCGAATCGGCCGAACGCGCGACGCTCGGCGCCATCCTGCGTGGCGGCGCAGCGGTCCGCACAACCGCCGCCGTCGACGTCGAACGCGGTACGCGGGCCACAGCCGCAACGGCCCTGATCCTGGGAGTGTGAGCATGACAGTACCTTCGGCCTCCTCCGAACCGGTCGATGCAGTGATACCGGAGAGTTCCGCGCCCCCGGTCGAGGTAGGAACAGCAGACCAGGAGCGGATGCGCCGATGGCGGCTGCTGCTCGGCGGGGCCGCGCAAGAATCGACGTGTGCCCTCGAATCCTCGAGCGATGCCGCGATGGACGGCGCCCTCGCCGCGCTCTACGACCGTCGCGACTCCGCCGACGGAAGTGGTCCACGGAGTGCGGGTCTCGGTTCGTCGGCACCGCGGGTGGCGCGGTGGCTCGGCGATATCCGCACCTACTTCCCGACCTCGGTGGTGCAGGTGATGCAGCGCGACGCGATGGATCGGCTCGGTTTGACCCAGCTGCTCCTCGAACCCGAGATGCTCGATGCCGTCGAACCGGACGTTCATCTCGTCGGAACCCTGCTCAGCCTGAATCGGGTGATGCCCGAGACCACCAAGGCAACCGCGCGATCGGTGGTCGAGAAGGTGGTCCGCGCGATCGAAGAACGTATCGCCCAGAACACCCGTACGGCAGTGACAGGCGCACTGAATCGCTCCGCGCGCACGACGAACCCGAAACTGCGGGACATCGACTGGAACCGCACGATTCGCGCGAATCTCGCTCACTATCTGCCGGAGCACCGAACGGTGGTCCCGGAGCGTCTCGTCGGCTACGGACGACGATCGCAGGCGGTACAACGCGATGTGGTGCTGGCAATCGACCAATCGGGGTCGATGGCGTCGAGCGTGGTGTATGCGTCCGTGTTCGGTGCGGTGCTCGCGTCGATGCGGGCGCTCCGGACATCGATGGTCGTATTCGATACCGCCGTGGTGGATCTGACCGACAAGCTGGCCGACCCGGTCGATGTGCTGTTCGGAACCCAGCTCGGCGGCGGTACCGACATCAATCGGGCAATCGCGTACAGCCAATCACTGATCACACGCCCCACCGAGTCGATGTTCGTGCTCATCTCCGACCTGTACGAAGGTGGTATCCGCGCGGAGATGCTCACACGGATGGCGGCGATGAAGGACGCGGGTGTCCAGGTGGTGGTGCTGCTCGCGTTGTCCGACGACGGTGCTCCGTCGTTCGACCGCGACAACGCGATGGCGCTGGCCGGACTCGGGATTCCGGCGTTCGCGTGCACACCGGACAAGTTCCCGGAGCTGTTGGCTCTGGCACTCGAACGCGGCGACATCGGCAGGTGGTCGCAGTCTCTCTGACCACACCCGACGACACCGGTCGCAGAGTTAGGATGTCCTGACCTGGCTGACTCCGGCTTCGGTCGACGGAACGAGGACACCTGTGAAACTTCGAAGTGCGGCCTTCATCGCCGCCGCGACCCTGGTCGTGGCCGGCTGCAGTTCTGGCAGCGACGAGCCCTCCGGCGGCACCGGAACAACCGGGGACGGCGCCTTCCCCGCCACCGTCGACACGATGTTCGGTGAGGTGACCGTCGAGTCCGCACCCGAGCGGTTGGCTGCGCTCGGGTGGGGCGACGCGGAGACCGCGCTCGCCCTCGGTGTGCAACCGGTGGCTGCGAGCGACTGGCTCGCATTCGGGGGCGACGGCGTCGGTCCCTGGGCCGACGGGCTGTACACCGAGTCACCGGAGATCATCGGCACCATGGAGCCGTCGTTCGAGCAGATCGCCGCGCTCGCGCCGGATCTGATTCTCGACACAGCCAGCTCCGGCGAGCAGCAGCGCTACGACACGCTCTCCCAGATCGCCACGACGGTCGGTCCGCCGGAAGGCGCCACGGCGTACCTGACACCGCGCGACGACCAGATCACGATGGTCGCGACCGCACTCGGTGTCCCCGACAAGGGCGACGAGGTGGTGAGCGACATCGACGCGCAATTCACGCAGGCCGCCGCCGCTCACCCGCAGTTCGCGGGCAAGACGGTCACGGTCGCGTCGTACACCGCCGACGGTTGGGGCGCTTACGTCTCCCGCGACGCACGTGTGCAGTTCATGCAGGATCTCGGGTTCGTGAACAATCCGGAGGTGGAGGCCACCGCAACCGAGGACTTCTTCATTCCGATCTCGGATGAGAACCTGGGCATGCTCGACGCCGATCTGCTCGTCGTGATGCCGATCTACGTCGATTCCGCCGAGGTGACCGACAATCCACTGTTTCAGCAGATTCCCGCGGTGAGCGACGGGCGAGCACTCGTCCTCGACAGCGGCTCCGACGTCGCCAACGCCATATCGCTGAACTCGGCGCTGTCGATCCCGTTCGCCCTCGAGGAACTCCTGCCGCAGATTTCGGAGCACGTCCCCGCCTGACGCGGGCAGGCGTCAGTACAAGAACTCGCGGTACGACTCCTGGCGAGCCGGTTCGAGTTGGGAGACGTCGAGGTTGTGCTGCTGCGCGACCATGTCGCGGATCGCTGGGACGGAGTCCTGAGCGGGCCACGTCGACGGTGCCCACAACTTTGCGCGCAGCAGCGCCCGCGCACAGTGAAGGTAGGCCTCGTCGACACGCACGATCACCGCGAGCTGGGCCGGTTTGCCGGACATCGCCAGTTCGGCGAGGAGTTCCGGATCAGTGGACAGCGTCGCCGTACCGTTGACGCGCACAACCTCTTCGTTGCCCGGCACGATGAACAGAATTCCGACGTGGGGATTCTCGAGTATGTTTCTGTACGAGTCTGCGCGACGGTTTCCGGGGCGATCCGGCAGGATCAGAGTCTTCTCGTCAGGGAAGAGCACCGTGCTGACCAGGTCGCCGCGTGGTGAGCAATCGCAGTTGCCTGCCGCATCGGATGTTGCGAGAACGAAGAACCGTGCCTGCGCAATGAATTCGCGCATCAACGGCGTCGTGAACGGCGTCGTCTTCTCTTTCATCGCCGGGAACGGTTCGCCGACCGCTGCCTCGAGTTGTTCGACCGTGTCGATCCTCTCGCGGACGAGATCATCGATCCTGCTTGCCTCCACAGGCGCCACCTCCGCCCCGGACGATACCCAACGGTCCGGTGGGCGCAGCGCCCAGCACTGTCAGCGGCGGAAGAGTTTGTTGCCCAACCACACGATCGGATCGTAGCGGCGACCCGCAACGCGTTCCTTCATCGGGATGATGGCGTTGTCGGTGATGTGGATGTTCTCCGGACACACCTCGGTGCAGCACTTCGTGATATTGCACAGCCCGAGCCCGTCCTCGTCCTGTGCGGTATCCCGGCGGTCGGCCACATCGAGCGGATGCATCTCGAGTTCAGCGAGTCGGATGAAGAAGCGCGGGCCCGCGAATGCTTCCTTGTTCTCTTCGTGGTCACGCACGACATGGCACACGTTCTGGCACAGGAAACACTCGATGCATTTGCGAAACTCCTGGGACCGCTGCACATCGATCTGCTGCATTCGATAGTCCCCCGGTGCCAGATCCGCCGGAGGGGTGAACGAGGGAATCTGCCTGGCTTTGGCGTAGTTGAACGACACGTCGGTCACGAGGTCACGGATGATCGGGAAGGTGCGCATCGGGGTCACGGTCACCGTCTCGCCCGGATCGAACACCGACATGCGGGTCATGCATGTGAGCCGAGGGCGCCCGTTGACCTCCGCCGAACATGATCCGCACTTACCGGCCTTGCAGTTCCACCGCACCGCGAGGTCCGGGGTCTGTGTGGCTTGGAGTCGGTGCAGGATATCGAGCACGACCTCGCCGTCGTTCACCTCGACGGTGTAGTCCTGCAGGTCTCCGCCGTCGGCATCTCCGCGCCATATCCGGAACGCCGCTTCATAACCCATGTCAGCCCTTCCGTCCCGGATGGTCCGCGAGTTCCTCGTCGGTGTAGTACTTGCCGAGTTCGTCGATGTCGAACAGTTCGAGCAGATCCGGGCGCATCGGCTCCTGCCGATGCGCGGTCACCGACACATCGGGAATCACGGGATCGCCACCGCTCACACGGCACACCAGGAGCGTGCGACGCCACTGCGGGTCCATCGACGGATGGTCGTCGCGGGTGTGGCCGCCTCGACTTTCGGTGCGCTGCAAGGCCGATTCGGCCACACATTCGCACACCAGCAGCATGTTGCGCAGGTCCACCGCGAGGTGCCAGCCGGGATTGAACTGCCGGTGTCCCTCCACCGCGACCTGGCGAATCCGAGCGCGCAGCCTCTGCAGTTCGTCCAGCGCGCGCTCGATCTCGTCGGCGCGACGGATGATCCCCACCAGGTCGTGCATCGACTGCTGTAGTTCGGTATGCAAGGTGTACGGGTTCTCCACCCGGCCGGATCCCTCGCCGCCGGCATCGGCCGCGTCGAACGGGGACAACGCGACTCTCGCGGCAATCTCGACATCGGCGTCAGTGACGACCGGACGCGCATTCAGCCCCAGTACGTAGTCGGCGGCACCGAGACCCGCCCGCCGACCGAACACCAGCAGATCCGACAGCGAATTCCCGCCGAGCCGGTTCGAACCGTGCATTCCTCCGGAACATTCGCCGGCTGCGAACAAACCCGGCACCGATGCGGCACCGGTATCGGGATCGACCTCGATCCCACCCATGACGTAGTGGCAGGTGGGTCCGACCTCCATCGCCTCGGCGGTGATGTCGACGTCGGCGAGTTCTTTGAACTGGTGGTGCATCGATGGCAGTCGCCGCATGATCTCGGCCGCGGGCATCCGGGATGCAATGTCGAGGAACACACCGCCGTGGGGTGTCCCCCGGCCTTGTTTGACCTCGGAGTTGATCGCGCGGGCCACCTCGTCACGTGGCAGCAGGTCGGGTGTGCGGCGATTGTTCTCCTGGTCGTCGTACCAGCGGTCTGCTTCCTCCTCCGTCTCGGCGTATTGGCCTTTGAACACCGGTGGGACGTAGGAGAACATGAACCGGTCGCCGTCGGTGTTCTTCAGGACCCCGCCGTCGCCGCGAACCCCTTCGGTGACGAGGATGCCCTTGACGCTGGGCGGCCAGATCATTCCGGTGGGATGGAACTGGACGAACTCCATGTTGATCAGTGCCGCGCCCGCCCGAAGCGCGAGGGCGTGCCCGTCTCCGGTGTACTCCCACGAGTTCGACGTCACTTTCCAGGACTTCCCGATACCGCCGGTTGCCACGACGACAGCGGGAGCCTCGAACAGCACGAACCGGCCGGTCTCGCGCCAATATCCGAATGCCCCGGCGATCCGGCCCTCGGAATCCTTCAGCAGTTCGGTGATAGTGCACTCGGCGTAGACCTTCACCCGTGCCTCGTAATCGCCGTGCTCGGCGTGGTCCTCCTGCTGCAGCGACACGATCTTCTGTTGCATCGTGCGGATCAGTTCCAGACCTGTTCGGTCACCGACATGCGCGAGACGCGGGTAGGTGTGGCCGCCGAAGTTGCGTTGGCTGATGCGCCCGTCGGGCGTGCGGTCGAACAACGCGCCATAGGTTTCGAGTTCCCACACTCGGTCGGGAGCTTCTCGTGCGTGCAATTCTGCCATTCGCCAGTTGTTGAGGAACTTACCGCCGCGCATGGTGTCCTGGAAATGCACCTGCCACGAATCGTGGGGGTTGGCGTTGCCCATCGCGGCAGCGCACCCGCCCTCGGCCATGACGGTGTGGGCCTTGCCGAACAGCGACTTGCACACCACGGCGACGGAAAGCCCCCGCTGGCGGGCCTCGATGACCGCACGCAGGCCCGCCCCACCGGCCCCGATCACCACCACGTCGACCCTGTGCCGCTCGACTTCCACCATCCGTGCCCTCCCCTGTGTCGTTGCGATGCGTGTCGTTGCGATGCGTGTCGTTGCGATGCGTGTCGTGCGTGCCCGACGAGTCGTCAGCCGACGAACCGAAGGTCCGAGATGGTGCCACTGGCTACGAGCATGATGTAGAAGTCCGTGATCATCAGCGTGCCCAACGTGATCCACGCGAACTGCATGTGGCGGGTGTTGAGTTTCGATACGAATGTCCAGATACGGTATCGCACAGGATGTTTCGAGAAATGTTTGAGACGCCCTCCGGTGACGTGCCGACATGAGTGGCACGAGACGGTGTACCCCCAGAGGAGGATCACGTTGATCAGCAGGATCACATTGCCGAGGCCGAACCCGAATCCGCTCGGGCTCCGGAACGCTACGACCATGTCGTACGTGTTGATCAGCGAGACGACGACGCCCGCGTAGAAGAAATAGCGATGCGCATTCTGCAGGATCAGCGGCAGTCGGGTCTCCCCCGTGTAGCGGGCGTGCGGTTCGGCCACTGCGCACGCGGCGGGTGCCAGCCAGAACGAGCGGTAGTAGGCCTTGCGGTAGTAGTAACAGGTCAACCGGAATCCGAGCAGGAACGGCAGCGACAGGAACGCGAGAGGTATCCACATCGGGAGCTCGCCGACCCAGGTGCCGAAATGCCGGGCACCTTCGACGCACGAGTCACTCACGCACGGCGAGTAGAACGGCGTGAGGTAGTGGTAGTCCTCGACGTAATAGGCAGACCGGACGAACGAGCGGATCGTGGCGTAGACGACGAAGACGAGAAGTCCTAGGGCCGTCAGCAGCGGGGATTTCCACCAGCGATCGGTGCGCAGCGTCCGGGCCGCGATCCGCGCGCGGGTCGCGGACCGCACACCGGTCGCCGCGGGGGCGCTCACCGATCTCCGTGTAGACCGCCGAGGCCCTCGTCGTCGACATCCACGCCACGGAACAACGAGTCGTCGTACGGCTCGTTGGGAACCGGGATGCGCTCACCCGAATACACGCGTGCCTCCGCCGGAGGGCGCTCGGCGAGGTCGTGCGCGTCGATATGGAGGCGTTCGAGATCGTTCGCCAGCCGCTGCACAGCGGTAGCGTCGCCGTAGCGCGAACGCAAGGATCCGACGCAGTGACGCAGATGACCGATGGTCCGTTGCAGTTCTTGCATTTCGGTGGACATCAGTACCTCCGAACCCAGCGGTCGGCACGTCGACGCCGGCCGACACGATGTGACACCATTCACAGTACGATAGATCCGCTGTCACCGAGCGTGGTTTCGCGCCACCGAATGGAGGACATCCGTGGCTCGACCCGACAACGCCCGCATCGCCGAGGTCTTCGATGCGACAGCACCGCAATACGACAGGCAGATCCGATTCTCGGAGCGACGGCTACTCGGAGATCCACGCCGGTGGGCCATCGGGCACGCGTCGGGTCGCGTCCTCGAGATCGCAGTCGGCACCGGGCTGAATCTTCCGCTGTACGGACCCGACGTGACTGCGGTGACCGGGATCGACCTGTCCGCGGGCATGCTCGCGCACGCACAGCAGCGCATCACCGAGCACCGGCTCACGCACTGCGAGGTACGACGCGGGGACGTCCAGGCGTTGGATCTCGCGGACGAATCCGTCGACACCGTCGTCTCGACCCTGTCCTATTGCACGATCCCCGATCCCGCAGCGGCCAGCGCCGAGGCCATGCGGGTACTCGTACCCGGAGGGCGGTTCGTGCTCGTCGAGCACGGCCCCTCGACCAATCGGGTCCTGACCTGGTTAATGCGCACGATCGAGCCCCTGACCCTGAGGTTCATGGCCGATCATCTGGTGCGAGACCCCGTTCCTTACCTCGAGGACACAGGCTTCGTGATCGACAGCGTCGATCGAACCGGACTGGGCGGCAATTGTTTCCGGGTACTCGCGCACAAGCCGGAATGAACCGGGCCGGGAGTCCGGGGTTCGAGATCCGGCAACCATGTCGTGGCGCCGGCGAGGAACTCGTCCGGCGCGAGTGCACCGCTACCTTCCGGGATGCGGCCGAGCACCGGGACGCCCGCGACATCGGGGAGGTCGTCGAGGTTGCAGCGTTCGGCGAGATCCGGTGCATCCGGCCACGATCCGACGATCACACCGGCGCAGTCCACCGCTGCCGCACGCAATGCGGCAGCGGTGAGCGCGGTGTGATTGAGGGTGCCGAGGCCGGGCGCCGCCACGATCACAACGGGCGCGTTCAACGCGGCTGCGACGTCCGCGAGAGTGAATCCGTCGGCGCCGAGTCGCACGAGCACTCCCCCAGCGCCTTCGACGAGGGTGAGGTCGTGGGTCGCGTCGAGTTCCCTGATCGCCTGGACGACCTCGGCGAGGGCGAGGAGCGGGCGACCGCTTCGGCGCGCGGCGGTGTCGGGCGCGAGTGGTTCCGGGTAGCGGGCGAGTTCGAGAGCGTCGATGCGCGATCCGGTGAGCCGTTCGATCTCGTGCAGATCTCCGGGTTCTCCGTCTGCCACGCCGGTCTGCGCGGGTTTACACACCGCCACCGTCTTTCCCGACGACAGCGCGAGCGCCGCCAGCGCGGCGGTCGCCACGGTCTTCCCGACATCGGTCGAGGTACCCGTGACGCACAACGCGCTCACGAATGCACTCCTGCCAGTACGTCGGTGAGGACACGGTCGATCAACTCGAGGTCTGCGGCGGTGAGGTCGGCGCGGGCGGTCAATCGCAGCCGCGACGTTCCGGCAGGCACCGACGGCGGGCGGAAGCAGCCGACGTGCAGACCACGCTCGCGGCACTCACGGGCTGCTCCGACCGCGACGTGGGGGTCGCCGAGGATCACCGATACGACCGCCGATTCGGGGGTCGCCGCTGCCGTGGTAGCAGCGAGGTGGCGTGCCCGGTCGAGAACCGCACCCGCACGTCCGGGCTCGGCGCGGAGCACTTTCAACGCACCCCGCGAGGCGCCGACGGCGGCGGGCGCAAGTCCGGTGTCGAAGATGAAGGTGCGGGCAGTGTCGATGAGGTGTTCCCGCACGCGGGCATCGGCGAGCACGATGCCGCCCTGTGATGCGAGGGACTTCGACAGTGTGGCCGTGACGATCACGTCCGGCTCGCCGGCGAGACCCACTTCGTGGACGAGTCCGCGGCCCCCTGCGCCACGAACTCCGACACCGTGGGCCTCGTCGACGAGCAGCATCGCGCCCTGTTCGCGGCACACCTTGTGCAATGCGAGCAGCGGTGCGAGATCTCCTTCTGCACTGAACACCGAGTCGGTGAGGACGAGGGCGCGGGGTTCGGTGCGCGCGGCGAGGGCGGCCGCCACCGCGTCGACGTCGTTGTGCGGAGTCACGTGGATGCGCGAACGCGACAGCCGGCACGCATCGACGAGGGAGGCGTGGCATCCGGCGTCGGACACGACGAGGGCGTCGCGTCCCGCGAGCGCCGTGACCGCACCGAGATTGGCAGCGTAGCCGCTGGAGAACACCAGCCCGGTCTCGGCACCGACGAACTCCGCGAGTTCACGTTCGAGCAGTTCGTGCTCAGCCGTGGTTCCGGTGACCAGCCTCGACCCGGTGGCGCCGCCACCCCAACGACGGAGCGAGGCAGTGGCGCCCGCGAGCACTTCGGGATGGCGGACGAGTCCGAGATAGTCGTTGGAGGCGAGATCGACGACCGGCGCCGATGGGGTGCGTGGAATCAGGTCTCGGTGCAGTCCTGCGCGGCGCCGAGCGTCGGCGGCGGTGTCGAGCCATGCGAGCGCAGGGAATGCAGTCATGCTCAGCACCATACTTGAACACCGTTCAAGTCGTCGAGCGGAGACCGTGCGGCGTCCGGCGCGGGCTCAGCGCCCACTCCGGGCCGCCGCGAGCATGCCCTCGCAGATCCGGGCCACGTCGTCGGCGGTGCATACGTACGGCGGCATGGCGTAGACGAGGTTGCGGAACGGCCGGAGCCACACTCCGGCGCCGACCGCCGCATCGGTCGCAGCACGCATGTCGACGGGCTCCGCGAGCTCCAGGACACCGATCCCCCCGAGGACCCGAACATCGACGACCCCGGGGATGTCCCGAGCCGGCGCGAGTCCGGCTTCCAGTCCCGAGGTTAGCGCGGCGACCTCGGCGCGCCAGTCTCGTGAGAGCAACAGTTCGGTGGATGCGACCGCCACGGCGCACGCGAGTGGATTACCCATGAAGGTCGGGCCGTGCATCACGCCGCCGCCTTCGCCGGCACTGATCGCCTCGGCAATGTCCGACGTGCACAGGACCGCAGCGAGGGTCAGATACCCGCCGGTGAGCGCCTTACCGACGCACAGGATGTCCGGCGACACACCCGCGTGGTCTGCAGCGAACAGCTCTCCGGTGCGACCGAACCCGGTGGCGATCTCGTCGAAGATGAGCAGCAGTCCGTGTTCGTCGCACATGCGGCGCAGTTCGCGCAGGTAGGCGGGATCGTGGAAGCGCATGCCACCGGCCCCCTGCACGACCGGTTCGACGATCACTGCGGCGAGTTCGTCGGTGTGCTCGGTGAGGATCGATTCGAAGGTCTCGACGTAGGCGGCGTCGAACTCGGCCGGTGGCGCGGGGGCGAACACCTGCTGCGCGAGCACGTCCGTCCACATCGAATGCATGCCGCCTTCGGGGTCGCACACGCTCATCGGCGCGAATGTGTCGCCGTGGTAGCCGCCGCGCCATGTGAGCAGACGGTGCCGCGCGGGTGCCCCGACTGCACGCTGATACTGCAACGCGATCTTGATTGCGACCTCGACCGACACGGAGCCCGAGTCGGCGAGGAACACCTTGTCGAGTCCGTCCGGCGTGATCTCCACCAGCAGTTCGGCCAGACGTGCCGCGGGCGCGTGCGTCAGCCCACCGAACATGACGTGACTCATCTTGGACAGCTGCTCGGTGACAGCGCGGTCGAGCACCGGGTGCCGGTATCCGTGCACCGTCGCCCACCATGAGCTCATTCCATCGACGAGCTCACGCCCGTCGGCCAGGACGAGCCGCGCGCCATGCGCTTGGTCGACCACGAGCGGTTCGGTCGACGGCGGAAACGCACCGTAGGGATGCCAGAGGTGCGCTGCGTCGAGAGACGAGATACGGGCAGCGGAAGAGGTGGTGGATGACACCCGCCCGACTCTAAGCGGTTGGTGATCACGAAGTCGCACCCCGTAGTCTGCCTAGGTTCGTGTGAAGGTTGCTCACAAGAACAGCTCGACGGATGACTCGGCCGCCGAGCCCGCACGCACCAGGGGTACTACCAGCGCCATGTCCGTCCATACGTCGCATTCAGCCGTGAGCATCAGTGCCGCCCCAGCATCTGCTCGCCCCGGCTACCGCGCCGATCTCGACGGTGTCCGCGGACTCGCAATCGCCCTGGTGGTGGTCTTCCACGTCTGGTTCGGACGCGTATCCGGCGGCGTCGATGTCTTCCTCGCGCTGTCCGGCTTCTTCTTCGTCGGCTCCTTGCTCCGGGTCGCGGAGTCGGGCGCACCGCTCGATCCGAGGCCCGTGTTGCGACGAGTCGGGCGTCGGCTACTCGCACCGCTCGTTCTCGTCCTGGCGGGCACCACACTCGCCGCACTGATCCTGCTCCCGTTCCCCCAGTGGAACCGGGTCGCAGAACAGACACGCGCGTCGTTGCTGTTCGTACAGAACTGGGAACTGGCGCGCACCGCAAGCGACTATCTCGCTGCCGATCCCATGGTCAGCCCCCTGCAACACCTGTGGTCGATCTCGGTGCAGGGGCAGTTCTATCTCGCGGCATTGATAGTGGTCTTCACCTCGGCGTGGTTACTGCGGCGGGCACGGATTCCTGTCCGCGTGCCGCTGACCGTGCTCCTGTCGCTCATCACCGTGGCCTCGCTGACGTACGCGGCGTTCTCCACTGCCCCGCAATCGTGGACGTACTACGACAGCGCGGCCCGAGTGTGGGAACTGACGATCGGCGCCGTCCTGGTGTGTGTCGTGCCGTGGCTGCGGGCGCCGAAGTTCGTTCGATCCGCGTTGGGCATCGCAGGGCTTGCGATTCTCTTCGCGTGCGGATTCGCTCTCAACGGCAACGCCCACTTCCCTGGTCCGTGGGCGTTGGTGCCGGTGGGGGCCGCAATGGCGTTGGTCGTTGCGGGAGCAGTCCCCGGCGCCACGGGAGCCGACACTCCCACCTCGAGATTCCTGTCGTCGCCGCCGCTGATCCGTCTCGGAAGCATTGCGTACGCGCTGTATCTGTGGCATTGGCCCGTGCTGATCGGCTACCTGCTGGTGCGCGACCGTCCCTCGGTCGGACTCGTCGGCGGACTGGTCGTGATCGGCATCTCCCTCGTCCTCGCCGAAGCCACCACGCGGTTCATCGAGACCCCGATTCGGCGCTCGGTTCCGGGACGGTGGCGCACCACCCTGGTTGCAGGTCTCGCACTGATCGGTGTTGCGCTCGTCGCGGGCACGACCTGGTGGACCGTCCATATCGATCGCACGGTGAGTCAGTTCTCTCATTCCGCCCGCCCCGATCCCGCTCTCTATCCCGGCGCCGCAGCGATCGGACTGCCCGAGGTCGAGCATCAGCCGGTCTACCCGCCCCTGATCGTGGCCGCCGACGATCTTCCGCCCGCGACCATCGACGGCTGTATCGCGCAGCACACCAACCGTGACGCCTTGACCTGTGTCTACGGCGACCCGATGTCGACGCGTCGCATGGTGCTCGCCGGGGGTTCGCACTCCGAGCACTGGCTCGCGGCGCTCGATGAACTCGGTCGCGAGCACGGCTTCCGCCTCGACACCTACCTCAAAGTCGGTTGCCCGTTGTCCGATCCCGCAGCCGAGCTGACCGAGGATTCCCCGACCTTCGAATGCGACTCCTGGTCGGTGAAGGTGCTTGCCGAACTTGCGGCATATCCGCCCGACGTGCTGTTCACCACCTCGACCAGAACGAAGGACCCGGGTGAAGGACCGGGCGACTTCACCCCGTTCTGGTACGTGGAACTGTGGGAGACGCTCGCCGACTACGGCATCCCCGTGGTGGCGATCCGCGACAACCCGTGGCTCATCGACGACGAGGTCCAGTACAACGCGTCGGACTGTCTGGCTTCGGGGGGCACTTCCGAGTCGTGCGGCATCGACCGCGCTGCCGCGCTCGATCCGGTCGATCCGGCCCGTGCCGCCGCGGCGCACCTTCCGTCGGTGACGCTGATAGATCTGACCGATTCGTTGTGCCGACAACAAGTGTGCCGAGTCGTCGAGGGCAACGTACTCGTCTATCGCGACGACGACCATCTCACGACCACGTACGTGCGGACCTTGACGCCCGACCTGGGCCGTCAACTCGGTCCTGCGACCGGATGGTGGTGAACGAATTCGCTCCGGTGGGTGAGCCACATCTTCTGGCATTACGCTGAGCAGCCATGGCACCCAGCGACAGCAACACCACCCGGGATGCGGCGGAGCCCGTTCCGGTGTGGCCCGGCCACCCCTACCCGCTGGGAGCCACCTACGACGGCGCCGGCACCAACTTCGCCCTGTTCTCGGAGGTCGCCGAGAAGGTCGAGTTGTGTCTGATCGACCGCGATGGGACCGAGAAACGGGTCGCGCTCGACGAGGTCGACGGATACGTGTGGCACGCGTATCTCCCGACCGTTTCGCCCGGCCAGCGCTACGGCTACCGCGTGTACGGTCCGTTCGACCCCGCCGAGGGACATCGATGCGACCCGAGCAAACTACTGTTGGACCCGTACGGCAAGGCATTCGACGGCGGTTTCGACGACGACGCGTCCCTGTACTCATACACACTGCCCGGTACGGATCCCGACAGCGGGGCCACAGTTCCCGAATCCGGACCGGCACCGGAGTCCGCGGCAGAGTCAGGTTCGTCCACCCGCACCGGCGACGACCCGCAGGCGGACAGCCCGGGGAACGAACAGGATTCGAGCGACGGCCTCCCCCGGTTCGATTCGCTCGGGCACACCATGACCACCGTCGTGATCAATCCGTTCTTCGACTGGGCGTCCGATCGACATCCGCGTCGCCCCTACCATGAGACGGTCATCTACGAAGCCCATGTGAAGGGCATGACCGCCACCCACCCCGAGGTCCCGGACTACCTGCGCGGCACCTACGCCGGTCTCGCTCACCCGGCAGTCATCGAGCACCTGCTCCTACTCGGCGTCACCGCAATCGAACTGATGCCAGTGCACCAGTTCATGCACGACCAGACGCTGCGCGACCAGGGGCTCAGTAACTACTGGGGGTACAACACTTTCGGGTTCTTCGCCCCTCATGCCGCGTACTCGTCGGCCTCGAAACCGAGCGGAGTCGTCGCCGAATTCAAGGCGATGGTGCGCACCTTCCACGAAGCCGGTATCGAGGTGATCCTCGACGTCGTCTACAACCACACCGCCGAAGGCAACCATCTCGGCCCGACGATCTCGTTCCGTGGCATCGACAATGCCGCCTACTACCGGCTCGTCGAGGACGACAGAACCCACTACATGGACTACACCGGAACCGGAAACAGTCTCAACGCCCGACACCCACACACTCTCCAGCTGATCATGGACTCGCTCCGATACTGGGTCACCGAGATGCACGTCGACGGGTTCCGATTCGATCTCGCATCGACGCTCGCGCGTGAACTGCACGACGTCGACCGGTTGTCCGCATTCTTCGACCTGGTCCAACAGGATCCGGTGGTGTCGCAGGTCAAGCTCATCGCCGAGCCGTGGGACGTCGGCGAAGGTGGCTACCAGGTCGGGAACTTCCCTGGACTATGGACCGAGTGGAACGGAAAGTATCGCGACACGGTGCGCGACTATTGGCGCGGCGAGCCCGCGACACTCGGCGAGTTCGCGTCGCGGCTGACGGGCTCCTCCGATCTCTACGAGGACACCGGGAGGCGTCCGAGTGCCTCGATCAACTTCGTCACCGCGCACGACGGATTCACGCTCGCGGATCTGGTGTCCTACAACGAGAAGCACAACGACGCCAACGGCGAGGACAACCGCGACGGCGAGTCGCACAACCGCTCGTGGAACTGCGGTGTCGAGGGCCCCACCGACGACCCGGACGTCCTCGAGCTCCGCGCGCGCCAGCAACGCAACATCCTCGCAACATTGATGTTGTCGCAGGGTACTCCGATGATCGCGCATGGAGATGAGATCGGCCGCAGCCAGAACGGCAACAACAACGTGTACTGCCAGGACAACGAATTGTCCTGGATGGACTGGACACTCGCCGAGACGAACGCCGACCTGCTGGAGTTCACGCGCAACGTCATCGCGTTGCGCACGGAGCATCCGGTGTTCCGGCGTCGCAGGTTCTTCGAAGGAGGTCCGATCCGCAGCGGCGACCAATCTCGCGACATCGCATGGCTCACCCCCGCAGGCGACGAGATGACGCCCGAAGACTGGGACAGCGGATTCGGGAAGTCTCTGTCCGTCGTCCTCAACGGCGAGGGCATTCCGGAACCCGATCAGCGGGGTCAGCGGGTCGTCGACGATTCGTTCCTCCTCTGTTTCAACGCTCATGACGAACCGCTGGACTTCGTCACCCCCGACGGGCCGCACGCGCAGGAATGGACACCGACCCTCGACACCGATATTGCGGACGGCCGACGCGACCCGACCACGGTCGCGGCGGGGGAATCGGTGACCGTGCAAGCTCGTTCGGTGCTCGTGCTGAGGAAGACGGCATGAACGCCACGCCGGTGACCGCTGGTGCGGCGAACCCGGTCCCGCTGACGGCCACCTACCGCCTGCAGATGCGCCCCGACGCGTTCACCTTCGCCGACGCGGTGGATCTGGTCGACTACCTCGCCGCCCTGGGTGTCTCCCACCTGTATCTGTCGCCGGTGCTCACCGCGGCGGACGGTTCCACTCACGGATACGACGTGGTGGATCCGAGCACCGTCTCGGGCGGGCTCGGCGGACGTTCCGGACTCGTAGCACTGGCCGGCGCCGCACGGGCACGCGGCATGGGGTTGATAGTCGACATCGTCCCCAACCATGTCGGTGTCGCCGACGCACGCCAGAATCTCTGGTGGTGGGATGCTCTCCGCCACGGCAGCGAGTCCGCGTACGCGGATTTCTTCGACTTCGATACTGCAGCCGACAACGGCGCGGACGGCAAGGTCGCGCTGCCCGTTCTGGCTTCGGGCGACGACGTGCACGAGTGCACCGTCGACAGATCCGGCACGGAACCGATGCTCGCCTACTACGACAAGCGGTTTCCCATCGCACCGGGCACCGATTCCGGCACGGCGACCGAGATCCACGATCGCCAGTCGTATCGGCTGGTGCCGTGGGATTCGGGTCTGATCGGTTACCGGCGATTCTTCACCGTCAGCGACCTCGCCGCCGTCCGGGTGGAGGATCCCGCAGTCTTCGATGCCGTGCATGCCCAAGTCGCCTCGTGGATCTCGGACGATCTGATCGACGGCGTTCGTGTCGATCATCCCGACGGTCTGGCAGATCCCTCGGGCTATCTCCAGCGGCTCCGCGACCTGATCGGCCCGGACCGATGGCTCGTGATCGAAAAGATCCTCGCCGAGGGCGAACCCCTCGACGCAACACTTCCCGTGGATGGCACCACCGGCTATGACGCGCTCAACGAACTTGCCGCGGTGTTCGTCGATCCGCGGGGCGAAAGCGAGCTGAGCGCGCTCTCGCGCACATTCACCGGCGCCGACGGCGACGCGGAGTGGGTGCAGACGCAGGAGCATCTGCTGGGGCGGCAGGTACTCGAGGCCGGACTTGCGGCGGAGCTTCATCGTCTCGTGCGCACGATCCTGCGCTCGACCGGCAACACCGCGGGTACCGACACCGTACTCACCGAGACCCCGCTCACCGAGACCATGGTTCGTGACGCCGTGATCGCAGTGGTGTCGCAGGTCCCGGTGTACCGAGCCGACTACGCGCCGTTGAGCACCCTGTTGCCGCGCATCGTCGGCCGGGTGGGAGGCAGCGACACCGCGTTGGAGCCCGCTCTGGAGGTGCTGGTTCAGGCGTTGTCCACGGATCCCGAATCGGCCGCACGGTTCGGCCAGGTATGCGGCGCTGCAACGGCGAAGGCCGTGGAGGACTGCCTGTTCTATCGCGCGGCCCGCCTGATCTCCCTGCAAGAAGTAGGAGGGACGCCCGGACGCTTCGGTCTCGATCCGAGCGAGTTCCACCTCACGTGGGCCCAGCGCGCACGCTCGTGGCCGCGGACGATGACCACGTTGTCGACACACGACACCAAACGCAGTGAAGACGTCCGAGCGCGCATCGGCGTCCTGTCGCAGGTGCCGCGGCTGTGGGCCGACTGTGTCACAGAGTGGGAGACGGTGGCACCGAGCCCCGACCCGGCGATCGGAGCGTTCCTCTGGCAGACGTTGTTCGGCGTCTGGCCCGTCGACGGCGTCGTCACCGATTCATTGCGCACTCGCCTGCGTGACTACCTCCGGAAGGCGTTGCGGGAAAACGGCACCCGCACATCGTGGACCGAGGTGGATGACGACTTCGAGGGTGCGGTTCTGGCCTGGCTCGATACGGTGTGCGACGGCCCGTGTGGTGCCGGGATGTCCGAGTTCGTCGCCGGCCTGGAGCCGCATTGGTCATCGGATGCGCTGGGCCAGAAGCTTCTCCAGCTTCTCGGGCCCGGGATCCCGGACATCTACCAGGGCACCGAACTGTGGAGCGATTCGCTGGTCGACCCCGACAACCGCCGACCCGTCGACTACGTCGAACGCCGACGGCTGCTCGACGCCGGCGAGGTGCCGGCCAAGTTCGCGGTCGTGCGCGCAGCGCTGCGGTTGCGTCGCGAGAAACCCGCCAGCTTCGTCGGCGGCGCGTATGTGCCGCTGCGCGCCTGTGGTCCGGCGGCGCACCACGTGCTCGCCTACGGTCGCGGTCCGCATGCCGACGAGGTCGATGTGGTAGCGGTGGTCTCGCGACACACGGTCTCTCTCGGCGCGCAGGGATGGTCCGGTACGGTACTCGATCTACCTCCCGGAGACTGGATCGACCTGCTGACCGAGCGGACGTTCTCGGGGCGAGTACGATTCGACAACCTCTTCGCCGAGCTTCCGGTCGCTGCACTGAGCCGGGTCCGGCCGTCGGCTCCGATCGCCTAGCGGTCCGCCAGATCGCGGGCATCCTCCTCGGCCCACCGACGGCGCTGACGGTGTCGATACCACGCGATCAGGGCGACTGCCGTACCGCCGCCTACCAATCCGCCGACGACAGCCCCCGCCCACGTTGCCGGATCCTGATCGAGCGGGGTCGACAACTGTGCATAGATCCCGACGATGCCTGCGAGGTAGACGAGGCACGCCACGAACACGCGTGGTGTCCATGTCTTCGCTGTGTCATACACATCGACATCCCGAGCGCGCGCATACATGATCACCGCCATCGAGATCAGGAACCACAGTGCGAGTACTCCGATCGCAATCTGCGCACCGGCCCGCCCGGCAAGCCACGGAAGAACTGCTCCTCCGACGAGCGCAGCCCATTGAGCCAGTTGGAATCCCACTGCCGAGGCCTCGTTCCACACATCGCGTTGGCGCTCGTCGCGGTAGAACTCGTCGTCCAGGTCGCCGATGATTCGGGCAAGCTTCATGAACACGGCCATCACAACTCCTCTTCGGACAATGGGAACAACTCTTCGACAGTGGTGCCGAGACTCTCCGCCAGCCGCAATGCGAGGTAGACGCTGGGCGCGTAGTCGCCCTTCTCCGTCGACACGATGCTCTGCCTGCTGACCCCGACCTGCGCACCGAGCTCGGCCTGAGTGAGCCGCTTCTCTTTGCGAAATTCACGGACCCGGTTGTCCCTCGGCCTGTTCGCCACATGAAAAAGACAAGCATTCTTGACATAGTTTGTCAAGAATGCTTGTCTTTTCGTGGAGTCGGACTTATCCGGTGACCGGCATCGCCTCGGTCCGTGCCTCTGGATGATCGAGACAGTGCGAATGAGTGATGATGCCCTACTCCGTCACCCAGAGTTCTTCGGGCCGCGGCGAGCCGAGGGTGTACAGATCGATCCCGTGCACGTTCTCGCCGTACAGGACGGAAGGCGACGCCTTGATGTACCACACGCCCGGCACGAGTTCGGCCAATCGGGCCTGGACCGTGCTGTATGCCGCCTTGCGCTCTTCGTCCGATTCCGCGAGACGTCCGGCGTCCAACGCATCGTTGAGTGCAGGGTCGTCGAGGCCGGAGAAGTTTCCGGGCGAATCACCATGGAAGGCGGTCCACAGCGCGTAGTCCGGGTCCTGGACGATCGCGGACGAGATGATCATGTCGAAGTCACGACCACCCGCGCGGGCCGTGAGTGTGGAATAGTCCGCGACCTCGACTGCGACCTCGACATTGTCGAAGGCATTCAGCTGCGCTTGCAACGCCTCGCCCGCCGCCCGGGATTCCTGCGTCGGATAGGACAGGAAGGTAAACGACAGCGGCTTGCCGTCGGCCGCCAGTTCATCGAACAGTACCTGAGCGGCATCCTTGTCGTGTGTCCACAACGGAACGTCCTCGAAGAACGGCGAACCGTCCACGAACAGGTAATCCGCAACCTCGCCGACTCCGTTGTACACCACCGAATTCAGGGCATCACGGTCGACGGCCATGGAGACCGCCTGCCTGGCCCTGACATCGTCGAACGGTGCGCGCGCCGCGTTCATCACCATGATCTGACCACCGCCGGTGGGCACGAGCTCGGTGCCCACACCCGCCTGCTCGGCCTTGTCGAGGGTGGCCCAACTGGCTTCCGACGCCAGGTCTGCAGTACCGGTGGAGACGGCATTGAATCGCTGGCTCGTGTCCGCCACGGTGGTTATCCGCAGCGTGTCGAGATACGGCTTGGGCGCATCCCAGTAGTTCGGGTTCTTCTCCAGTTCGATCGCACCCTGACGGACCCAATCGACCAGGGTGAACGGCCCGGCCCCGACCGGGTTCTCGTCGAATGCCTCACGCCCCTTCTCGAGAGCGGTCGGCGAGGCGATCCAATTCATCGAAGTGGTGAGCATGCTCTGCGGGAAGTGCGGGTTGGGGCTCACCAGCGCAACCGACACCGTCGTGGGATCCTTCACCTCGACTCCAGCGATCTGACCCGCCACCCGGATCGCAGTGGAGCCGAGAGACGGATCGCGAAGCCGGTCCCAGTTGTACTTGACCGCAGCGGCATCGAACGGCGTGCCGTCGGTGAACGTGAGGTCCGGGCGCAGCGTGAGGGTGAAGGTTGCGCCCCCATCGGTGCTGGCGAAGTCGGTGGCCATCACATATTCGATCTCCTGCGTCTCCAGATCGTTGACGATCAGTGAGCCGTAGAGGGCGTTGCCCAGAGCGGGCTGGTGCGCATAGGTGTTCGACAACGCGGCAGGGTCGAGACTGCGCGGTTCACCCATCTGGATGACATCGAGAGAACCACCCGCCACCGGGTCCGTCGTTTCTTCGAGGCTCCCTGAACCGGAAGTTCCTGTACCGGAGTTGTCGGCACCGCTGCCACCACAGGATGTCGAGATCAGCGCGGTGGCGCATGCCACCACCACCACTGCAAGCACACGTTTCGATCGGAGCATTTCACCCTCTCGTGGGGGGACGAGGAGCACAGGTCCCACTCTTCGAATCTGGAATGCAATTCTGAATTGTGAGAATAGGCTGTCGTCACCCCTGTGGCAAGCATCACATTCGCAGGCGACTGCAAGTCACCCCGGTCGCGCGCCATCCGGCCCGCAGCGTCACCTGCTCCCGATCTTGCGGGGACATCCCTGCGAGATTAGTCTTCTCGCAAAGCAGTAAGGAGATTTTCGTCACATGCCAACCGGTCGACCGGGTCGGTCCGGACACACACCGTGGCGCAGCTCCGCAGCACGAATTCTCGTCCCGCAGGCTCACGAGAGGATAAAGATGAACATCGATGACATGGTGATGGTCAGCATCGACGACCACGTGGTCGAACCCCGGGACATCTTCGAGAAGCACTTTCCGAAGAGCCTTATGGACCAGGCCCCGACGCTGACCGCCCACCCCCGCAACCCCAACGTCGAAGCATGGCTGTTCCAGGGCAGCGTCGTCGGTAGCTCCGGCCTCAACGCCGTCGTCTCCTGGCCCAAAGAAGAATGGGGCATGGACCCCACCGGCTACGCCGAAATGCGACCCGGCGTCTACGACATGGACATGCGCGTCCGCGACATGGACGCCAACGGCACCCTCGCCGCCACACTGTTCGCCACCTTCCCCGGCTTCGCAGGCACCCACCTCGCCACCCTGCCCGACAAGAAGCTCTCCCTCGCGGCATTGAAAGCCTTCAACGACTGGGTCGTCGGCGAAGTCCCCGACACCCACCCCGGACGCTTCATCCCCCTCGGCATCATCCCGTTCTACGACGTCGACGAATCCGTCACGGAAATCCACCGCCTCGCCGCCATGGGCTGCCGCTCCATCTCCATCCCCGAAACCCCCTACGGCGTCGGCGACGGCTACCCCGACTTCAAATCCGGATACTGGGACCCGATCTTCAAGGCCTGCGTCGAGCACAACATCGTGCTCAGCCTGCACATCGGCGGCGGCATGGGCCTGGTCAAACGACCAGAGGCGTTCAACCTCGACGACATGATGGTGCTCACCCCGCTGATCTCGACGATCGCCGCGACCGACATGATGCTCAGCGGCGCATTCCAGAAGTTCCCCGACCTCAAGGTCGCCATGAGCGAAGGCGGCGTCGGCTGGGTCGCACCCTGGCTCGACCGCCTCGAACGCCACATCGTCAACCAGTCCTGGACCGGCGCGAGTTTCCTGCCGAAAGGTATGTCGCCCACCGACGTGTGGAAGAACAACTTCCTCGCCTGCTACATCACCGAGCCCAGCGGCCTGAACAACCGACAGCGTCTCGGCATCGACACCATCGCCTGGGAATGCGACTACCCCCATTCGGATTCCACCTGGCCTCGGTCGCCGGAGATGCTGATGGAGGAACTCGTCGCGGCCGAGCTCACCGACGAGGAGATCGACAAGGTCACCTTCGAGAACGCCGCACGGTTCTTCAGCTGGGATCCGTTCGAGCACACCCCGCGCGAGCAGGCCACCGTCGGTGCCCTGCGGGCCCGCGCGAAGGACGTCGACATCAGTGAAACGTCCAAGCAGGAATACCGCCGGCGATACGAGCTCGCAAGCTCGGCAGCGGCCGGTTCGTAACCGTCCGGAACGTGAAGCGTCAGGCGTCCTTACGCCATAGCAACGCGTGCAGGCACTCGACCGCCTCCTCCGGCGATTCGACGTCGAGTACGCCCCCCGCGGGCATCTTCCAGCCTCCGATCGACACGACCGGTACGCCCGTGCGTACGGCCAACGCGATCTCGCTCATCGTTCCCCAGCTCCCGCCGACAACGACGAGCGCGTCGCTGCTGCGCACGAGCAGGGCGTTACGCATCTCTCCCAGACCGGTCGGGATCGCAACCGTCAGGTACGGATTACCCACGACCCGGTCGTCGTCGGGAAGCAACCCGAGCGTTGTCCCACCCGCCTCGATCGCCCCCCGGGAGGCCGCGGCCATGACCCCGCCGAGCCCGCCGGTGACCACGACTGCTCTGCGGCCGGCGAGCAGACCGCCGACCTGACGGGCGACTCGCCGTTGCTCGGGTGTCGCCTCACCCGGACCGACGACACCGACATAGCGCTGCGAATGCATATCGGGATTGTCCACTACCCCAAGGGTGAAAGGGCACCTATCCCCGGTTTTGGGGTTCCACCGGCAGGGGATCTCATATCACCTCGGGAAGGCACGCACCCTGGTGACATGTCCGCTTCCCACCCTTCGACTCGTCTGCGGCACGCTACCGTGTACACCGACGACGGCGTGCCCCTCGCAGTCACCGCCGCCGGCCCCGACACAGCGGAACTGACGTTCGTGTTCGTGCACGGCCACTGTCACGACACCGACATCTGGACTCGGTTGCGTCAGGCCCTGTCCTTCGCGATGGGTCGGCCGATGCGGATGGTGTTCTTCGATCATCGTGGCCACGGCCGGTCCGGTGCAGCGCCCGCCGAGACGTACACCCTCGACCGGATCGGGCGCGATCTGGGTGTGGTGCTCGACGCCGCCACTTCCGGGCCCATCGTCCTGGTGGGGCATTCGATGGGCGGCATGGCGATCCTGTCCTACGCTCGTCAACATTCGACCGACATCGGCACGCGCGTCGCGGGAGTCGCATTGATCTCCACCGCGGCCGACGATCTCGCGCTTTCCGGGCTCGGGCGGTATCTGCACAGCCCGGTGGTGGAGTTGTTCCGCCGGGCTGTGTCCCGGGCACCGGAGACCACACAGCGAATCGCGCGGTGGAGTGGCCGAGTGGGATTGCCCGTAGCCGGTGCGCTGCATCGTCGCCGCACCGTGTCGCCGAGGTCGGATGCCTGGCTGCTTACGGTGCTCGCATTGCTGTGTAGCGACACGTCGGTGGTCACGATCGCGGGCTTTCTCCGGTCCTTCGCAGTGCTCGACGAAGCCGCGGCTCTCTCCGTTCTGACTCACCTCCCGTCACTTGTTCTGTGCGGATCCCACGACGAGCTGACACCGTTCGAGCTGTCCGTCGGTGTGGCGGCGCGGCTGGCGCACTCGAAACTCGTACGCATCGAGGGTGCCGGTCATTCGGTCACGGTCGAGCATCCCGACGCGGTGGCCGCTGCGCTCAGGGATCTGGCCGATCGGGTGTCCCGTGCCCTAACAACCGCAACACAGGTCACAGGTCACGTTCGCTGACCACACCTGTGTGCATTGCAAGTTCGGCGAGACGCACTCGCTTGCGGTTCTGCGGTAGATCCTCGACCCCGAACTTCGCGAACAGTGTCCGCAGATGTGTTTTCACGGCGTCCACACTGAGATACATCTCCGAAGCGATGGTCTGGTTCGACGCGGGCGACGCGAAGGCCACCCCGTGTTTGTACGGACGACACAGTGCACGCAGGACCCCGCGCTGGGTCTCCGTCAACGAGTTCACCGTGGGTAGCTCTGTGGCCATGCGGGTAGCCTCGTCGGGCCCGGCCCCGATCTCCTGGAAGCGCAGGCGATGCGAACCGATACGGATGCTGTCGCCTTCGCGCAACCGCCGGCGCCCAGCGATCCGTTCACCGTTGACGAAAGTTCCGTTGCGCGAGAGTCCGTCGTCGAGGATGGTCCAGTTGGTGCCGAGCCACTCGACCACCGCATGCAGGCGCGAGACCTCGTCGTCGCCGGGAAATGCGACATCGGCGTCGGTGGCGCGGCCGATCGTCACCCGCGGAGTCTGCGACGTCAACACCACGTGGTGCTGATGCCCACGTTCGTCGAGGTACGTCAGGCGCGGATCGAGCGCGTCGCTCACAGAGATCTCCTGCACACGGATCAATCGTGCGCCCGCGTGAGGTGTTCGGCAAGGACACGCTGCCACTCGTCCCGCACGCTCGACGACAATGGTCAGGTGAGCCGACATCGCGACCAGAAGCCAGCTACCGATATGCCGTGCCCGTGTGGACGCGGAATCCGATACTCCGACTGCTGCGGGCGATTACTCGATGGCGGTGTCGCATCCCGACCCGAGGAGTTGATGCGGTCGCGGTACACGGCGTTCGTCCTCCGTGACACCGCCTACCTGCTACGGACATGGCATCCGTCGTCCCGGCCCGCATCGCTCGACCTCGACCCCGGCACCAGGTGGACCGGTCTCGAGGTGCTGCGGACGACCGGCGGCGGGTTCCTTCATACCGAGGGCACGGTGGAGTTCCGGGCGCACTACACAGAGAGCGGAAGTGCCGACGTCCTGCACGAACACAGCCGTTTCGTCCGTGAAGACGGCGTCTGGCTGTACCTGGACGCAACCGGCGGCCGGTAGGTGTGGGCAGGTTTCTGCGATTCGGGTCTCAGCGCAGCAACGTCGTTCGCAGGGTGTCGGCGAGCCACGTGCGATACCGGTCGACGTCCCATCCGCAATCGCGCCGCAGCAACGCGTGTACCTGCGGGGAGCTGAGGGTGTAGAGCACGTCTGCAGCATGGTCGACGGTGACGTCGGTACGTAGCCATCCGCTGCGGTGCAGCCCTTCGGCGAGGGTTCGCGCATTCTCTGCGGTAGCGCGCGCGTCGTCCTCGGCAAACCGCAACATGTCGGGGTCGGCGCCCGACGATTCGATCGACGTGATGAGTAGGCCACCGGCACGCTCGAGCATCGCCGCTCCGTACCCCACCACCTGGTCGATGACGGCGGCTGCGGCGCCGGACGCGCGCGGTGACCGCGACTGAGGCGAGCCGGGAGCACCCAGGTCGGCGTCGGCCGCATCACCGGTGACGGCGGCGTCGAGCGCTTCCCGGAACAGCTGGGCTTTGCCCTCCGGGAAGGCGGTGAAGACCGTTCGCACTGCGACACCCGCTTCGGCGGCGATCTGTTTGACGGTGGTGCTCACGTACCCGCTGCGCTCGAACAACGTCGCCGCGGCATTTCGGATCGTTGTGCGTGTGCGGCGCGCAGCCTCATCCCGCAACGGTGAGCTGTACGTTCTCTTGGCTGCCGACATCGAGTTCAGCCTAACAGTATCGACTGCATCGCCGGTGCACCGGAAAGGTGCTGCGCCACGCTCACGAACAGGGCATGCTTGGCCTCGTGCACACCTTCGAGGTCTGGGCTCCGATCCCGTCGACCGTTCGCCTCCACGTCGACGGCGAGCTCCATCCGATGGATCGGGGGGACGACGGCTGGTGGCGCGCCGACGTCGATGCCTCACCCGGGTCCCGCTACGGTTACGTTCTCGACGACGACGAGACCGTACTGCCCGACCCCCGTTCCCAGCGGCAGCCGGACGGCGTACACGGACTGTCGCAGTTACACGGGATCGATCCCGACTACTGGACCGACCGCGCCTGGACCGGAAGACAACTCGCAGGCAGCGTGCTCTACGAACTGCACATCGGCACGTTCACCGAGAAAGGCACCCTCGACGCCGCCATAGAGCATCTCGACGACCTCGTGGCCCTCGGAATCGACTTCGTCGAGTTGATGCCTGTCAATGCCTTCAACGGCCCCCGCGGATGGGGTTACGACGGCGTGCTCTGGTATGCGGTCCACGAGCCGTACGGCGGCCCCGACGCACTGCAACGGTTCGTCGATGCCGCCCACGCCCACGGTATCGGTGTGGCGCTCGACGTGGTCTACAACCATCTCGGCCCCTCGGGGAACTACCTGGGCCGATTCGGTCCCTATGTGTCGGAGAAACCGGGAACCTGGGGCGAGAGCATCAATCTCGACGGTCCCGGATCCGGTGAGGTGCGTCGCTACATCATCGACAACGCCCTGCGCTGGTTCAGCGAGTTCCACATCGACGCGCTCCGACTCGACGCCACCCACGCGCTGATCGATCAGACCGCGGTGCATGTGCTCGAGGAGCTGTCGGTCGAAACTCTGCGTCTATCCGCCCATCTCCGTCGTCCCCTGAGCCTGATCGCCGAGAGCGACCTCAACGATCCCCGAACGATCACACCACGGTCCGCAGGCGGATACGGCATGCACGCACAGTGGGACGACGACATCCACCATGCGATTCACACCGCAGTCTCCGGCGAGAGCCAAGGCTACTACGGTGATTTCGGCTCCCTCGAATGTCTGGCACGGACCCTCGGGCACGGCTTCTTCCACGCGGGCACGTTCTCGTCGTTCCGTGGCCGCGTGCACGGACGCCCACTCGATGTGCGGCGGGTACCTGCCAGTTCGCTGCTCGCGTACACGTGCACCCACGATCAGGTCGGCAACCGAGCCCGCGGCGACCGGCCGGGCGGCTATCTCGATCGGGGGCAACTCGCGGTGAAGGCCGCACTCGTTCTCACCTCGCCGTATACCCCGATGTTGTTCATGGGCGAGGAATGGGGGGCAAGCACCCCGTTCCAGTACTTCACCTCGCACCCCGAACCCGAACTCGCCAGGGCCGTCGTCGAGGGACGCCGACGCGAGTTCGGTGAACACGGATGGGACATCGACGATGTGCCGGATCCTCAGGATCCGGAGACCTTCCGCCGGTCGATCCTTCGCTGGGACGAGCGCACCGATCCCGAGCATGCGCGCTTGCTCGACTGCTACCGGCAACTGCTCGAGTTGCGTCGCTTCCGCGCCGAACTCACCGACCCCTGGCTCGAGCACCTGCAGTTGACGTACGACGAGGACGAACGCTGGATCGTGGTGCATCGCGGTGCGATTCGCGTGGTATGCAATCTCGGTGGCGACCCTGTGACCGTTCCTGTCGGTGGCCGACCACTGCTCTGGTGGGACGACCCCGTCATGAACCGGACGAAATCGGCAGTACTGGTGCCGGGACATTCGTTCGTCATACTCGAATCCTGAACTGTCGGTTGACCGAACAGTCAACATCTGCCGAACATCTGCCCACAGGGACCCTCTTGATCGAGCCTCGAGACCACGCGTACCGTCAGGAATAGCGCCGAAATTTTTCGAGGTGAATCGTGATGGAACCCAAGAAAGTACTGGCGAGCGCCTTTCTCACGACCGCTCTTGTCTTCACACCGATGGCCGTGGCCACCGCAGCCCCGGCAACGGACTCGGCTCCGGGCGTAGTCGATGTCAGACACAACGACCGCGGCTGGGGTCACGACCGAGGAGGGCACCACGACAACAATTGGAACAAGGACCGCAACCACCGCGATTGGGATCGCGGACACAACGATTGGAATCGCGGGAACTTCTGGCGTCCGAATTGCTTCTGGTTCGGCCCCTGGCTCGTATGCATGCCCTGGTGAGTTCGGGCAACGAATCCTACGTGAGGTAGCGGTAGGCGGGTGAACCCGGCTCGAGTCGGCCTGCCTCGAGCGGCGAGGTGTCCATTCGATGCAAGAGCGCCGAAAGGTCTTCCGCTGCACCGAGTTCGATACCGACCAACGCCGCACCGGTCTCGCGGTTGTTGCGTTTGACGTACTCGAACAGGGTGATGTCGTCATCGGGGCCGAGCACTTCGTCGAGGAACCGCCGCAGCGCTCCCGGCTCCTGAGGGAAGTTCACGAGGAAATAGTGCTTGAGACCCCGGTGAACGAGTGATCGTTCGACGATCTCTCCGTACCGGGACACGTCGTTGTTGCCTCCGGAGACCAGACACACGACCGTTGCACCCGGTTCGATCGACAGATCCTCGAGCGCCGCGACCGCGAGTGCGCCCGCGGGTTCGGCGATGATGCCCTCGTTCTGGTAGAGGTCGAGCATCGACGTGCACACCGCACCCTCGTCGACCTGGGTCATGCCGAATGGGGCGTGCCCCAGACCTTCCGCACGCAGGCTCGCGACGAGCGGCAGACTCGAGTGCGACACCACCTCGGCGCCGAGTTGCGACACCACCGCGTACGGGACGTCGCCGATCCGCTTGACAGCGGCGCCGTCGACGAACGGTTCCACCTCGGGGAGGGTCACGGGGCCACCGGCGACCAGTGCAGCGGTCATGGATGCCGCACCCCGGGGTTCGACGCCGACGATCGCGGTACGGGGGGATCGCTCGCGCAGGTAGGCCGCGATACCCGCGATCAGTCCCCCACCGCCGACCGGTACCACGAGGACATCCAGGTCGCCCGGGAGCTGGTCGATGATCTCGCGCGCAATGGTCCCCTGCCCCGCTGCAGTACGGACGTCGTCGAACGGCGGGATCATGGTCGCTCCGGTGCGTTCCGCGTCGTCGGCCGCTGCAGCAGCGGCCGCGTCGAAAGTATCGCCCACGGCGATCAGTTCGACGAACTCACCACCGTGCACCTGGATGCGGTCACGCTTCTGCTTCGGGGTCCGAGCGGGCACGTAGATGCGGCCTGCGACTCTCATCGTCCGGCACGCGTACGCGACACCTTGCGCATGATTACCCGCGCTGGCCGTCACAACGCCGGCAGCACGTTCCCTATCGTCCAGCTGGGCCATCGCGTTGTAGGCGCCACGCAGTTTGAACGAGCGCACACGCGTCAGATCCTCGCGCTTGAGGTAGACGTGCGCACCGGTGAGAGCCGACAGCCGAGGGCTCAGTTCGATAGGGGTGGGTGAAACTGCCTCCGCAATTCGCTCCGCCGCAATGTCGATATCGGCCGCAGTCGGGACGGCAGTCATGTGCGTTGGTTCAGCGGTTCGCGAGGTGGAGGTCACTGTTCAATGCTGCCACTTGCCGCTCGGACTGCCCACGCGACCCCCTTCGCGGTCGGTCAGGATCGGAACTGGGACGGTCTCGGCAGGTTGCGGATATTCGATTTCGCCATCTTCACCGCTTCACCCACCCCTTCGTTCATCACCAGCCTCGACATGGCGAGAGCGAAGCCCTTCACCTGCTCACCGGTGATCGTCGGGGGGAGCGACAGCGCCAGCGGATCGGTCACGACGTCGATCAGCGCCGGTCCGGGATGAGCGAATGCGCCGCGCAGTGTCTGCTCCACCTCCCCTGGGTCCGCTACTCGGCGCGCGTAGAACCCGAGCGCTTCGGCCACCCGCGCATAGTCGACTGCCGGCACATCCACGCCGAAGTCTGCGAGGCCGTCGACGAGCATCTCGAGTTTCACCATGCCGAGGGTCGCGTTGTCGAACAGGACGATCTTGACCGGTAACCGATGCATGACCACGGTGATCAGTTCCCCGAGCAACATCGACAGACCACCGTCTCCGCTGACGGAGATCACCTGCCGGTCGGGTGCCGCGAACTGGGCACCGATCGCGTGCGGCAGCGCATTGGCCATCGACCCGTGCAGTGCGGACGACAGAAAACGTCGGCGACCGTTCGGGGTGAGATACCGGGCAGACCACACGTTGCACATACCGGTATCGGCAGTGAACACCGCGTCGTCGGAGGCGAGGTCGTCGAGAATCGACGCGACGTACTCGGGGTGAATCGGCTTCCGCTGCTTGACAGGTGTCGTGTACGCGCCGACCACCTTGTCCATCAGATCGCGGTGACGCTCGAGTGTGCGCTCGAGGAACTTCCGGTCGGTCTTGCGCCGAATCAGCGGTTTCAACGCCTGCAAGGTCGAGGCGGTGTCGCCGTGCACTGCGAGATCCAACTCGGTGCGACGGCCGAGCCTGCTCGCATCGATGTCGATCTGCGCCGTGCGCACGTCCGGGAGGAACTGCTCGTAGGGGAAGTCGGTGCCGATGAGCAACAGCAGGTCGGCACCGTGCATGCCGTCGTGTGCGGCGCCGTAGCCGAGTAGGCCGGTCATTCCTACATCGAACGGGTTGTCGTACTGGATCCATTCCTTGCCGCGCAGGCTGTGCCCGATCGGCGCTGCCACTGTCTCCGCGAGGTCCAAGACCTCTTCGCGTGCACCGCGAACACCCGCGCCAGCGAAGATCGCGATCTTGTCGGCGGCATCGATCGCCTCGGCCAGCGCTCGTACGTCCGATTCTGCGGGCACGACGGTCGGGGCACTTGTACGGACCAGTCGCGGCGCCGGCCCTTCCGAGGGCAGTGCCGCGATGTCACCGGGCAGGGTGACGACGGCGACACCCGGTCCGGCGAGTGCGTGCGACATCGCGCTCTGCAGCACCCGAGGAGCTTGCGCTGCAGCGCTGATCAGCTCGGTGTAGGTGGAGCATTCGACGAACAGACGGTCGGGATGGGTTTCCTGAAAGTATCCGGAGCCGATCTGGGTGGACGGAATGTGTGAGGCGATGGCCAGCACCGGCGCTCCGGATCTGTGCGCGTCGTAGAGCCCGTTGATCAGATGCAAGTTGCCCGGCCCACAAGATCCCGCACACACCGCCAGCTCCCCGGTGAGCTGTGCATCCGCCGCAGCAGCGAATGCCGCAGCCTCCTCATGACGCACGTGGATCCAGTCGATACCGCCCGACGCGGTGCCGCCGGTGCGACGCACGGCATCCACGACCGGGTTCAGACTGTCACCGACGATCCCGTAGATGCGGCGCACACCCGCATCGACAAGTTGACCGACCAGCTGATCCGCGACGGTCCGCGCAGCCATGCCCGGCCTACTTCCGTTCGAGGACGAAAACGGGGATCTGGCGATCGGTCTTGGCCTGGTAGTCGGCGTAGTCGGGGAATGCAGCCACCGCTCGGTCCCACCACAGCGTCTTCTCGTCGCCGTGCAGTTCGCGCGCCACCATGTCATACACTTCGGTACCGTCTCGCAGTTCCACCTGAGGGTTCGCAACGACGTTGTAGTACCAGACGGGATGTTTCGGTGCCCCGCCGAGCGAGGCCACAACCGCGTACTCCCCGTCGTGTTCGACTCGCATCAACGGAGTCTTGCGTACTTTTCCGGTCTTGGCGCCGCGCGTGGTGAGGACGACGACGGGCTTGCCATTGAGGGTGGTACCGGCGGTACCGCCGGAAGACTCGTAGGCTTCGACCTGGTCGGCGGCCCATTTCGACGGGCTGGGTTCGTATTCTCCGGTGAGAGGCATACATACCAGTGAACACCGCGGGGTGATCCGACACACCCAGGACCAGAAGTTCGTTGACCCGAATTCTTCTATGCGTCTACCCTGAAGGAAGACTTTCCTCGACCGGAGGTGCCACTCCATGACGACCCTCGACCTGCAGCCCCGCAGGACCGCTCGCGTGGCCGGTGTCGACATCGCCGGCACCGAATGGCCGCTCTACAAACTCGAGGCTCTTGCTGTCGGCGCCCTGCTGCTCATTGCCCTGTTCGTCATCACAGGTACCGCACAGATCGCTGTGCTCACCGCCGCGGCGGCCACCACCATCACGTGGTGGGTGCGCCTGGCGTACTACCGGCGCACTTCCCACTAGCGGCCACCGCCCGCGACCTCAGGTCGCGAGACATCCCGGTCCGAGCAGTGCCTTGAGGTCGCCCATCAATGCCGACGACGGTTCCACGCGCAGACTCTCGTCGAGCTTGAGCAGAGTCACCTTGCTGCCTGTGATCAGCCGGACGTGGACGTCCGCGGTGCCGGGGTGCCTGGTCAGTACATTCCTGAGCGCTCCGACCTTGTCGGGAGTGCACAACCGGGTCGGCATCGCCACCGACACCGGTTTGGCCACACCCACCTGGGAAAGATCCGGCACCGCGAGATCATTGGCGATCAACGAAATGCGGTCGTCACGGATCGACACGCGTGCTTTGACGAGCACGACCGAGTCCTCGACGACATCCATGCCGTACACCGCGTACGACTGGGGGAAGAAGAGGACCTCGATCCCACCGGTGAGATCCTCGAGCTGTGCGGACGCCCACGCAAGACCGTTCTTGTTGATACGGCGGTTCACGGAGGCGAGAATTCCGCCCACCGTGACCTGAGTGCCGTCCTTGAGACCGCCCTCGAGGATCGCCGGGATCTGTGTGTCGGCCTGAGAGGCGAGCACGTGCTCGACACCGTTGAGCGGGTGGCCGGACACGTAGAGTCCGAGCATCTCCCGCTCGAGCGCGAGAAGGTGCTTGCTGTCCCACTCCTCGTCGGGGATCCGGACGTTGAACACCGACGCAACCGATTCGTCGGCGTCCGCACCACCGAACAGATCGAACTGTCCGATGGCCTCGGCCTTCTTGGTGCTCATCACGGCATCGATGGCGTCGGCATGCACGAGCATGAGGCCCTTGCGGGGATGTTTCAGCGAGTCGAATCCGCCCGCCTTGATGAGCGATTCGGTGACCTTCTTGGTGCACGCGACCGTGTCGATCTTGCCCAGGTAGTCGGAGAAGTCGACGTACCGACCCTTCTCCTCGCGCCCCCTGACGATGGACGCCACGACATTCGTACCGACGTTGCGGACCGCGCCGAGCCCGAACCGGATGTCCTCACCGACCGAGGTGAAGTTGGTGTGCGACTCGTTGACGTCCGGCGGCAGCACCGTGATGCCCATCTTGCGGCAGTCGGACAGATACACAGCAGCTTTGTCCTTGTCGTCACCCACAGACGTCAGGAGTCCCGCCATGTACTCACCGGGGTAGTTCGCCTTGAGGTACGCCGTCCAGAAGGATACGAGGCCGTAACCGGCCGCATGGGACTTGTTGAACGCGTAGCCGGCGAACGGGAGGATGGTGTCCCACAGCGCCTTGATCGCGTCTTTGCCGTATCCGTTGGCGAGCATGCCCGCTTCGAAACCGTCGAACTCCGCGGCGAGCACTTCGGCCTTCTTCTTACCCATGGCGCGACGCAGAATGTCTGCGCGTCCGAGAGAGTAACCGGCAACCTTCTGAGCGATCTGCATGATCTGCTCCTGGTAGACGATCAGACCGTAGGTGTCCGCGAGGATCTCCTTCAGGGGCTCTTCGAGCTCCGGGTGGATCGGCTTGACTTCCTGCCGTCCGTTCTTGCGGTCCGCATAGTCGTTGTGCGCGTTCATACCCATCGGACCCGGGCGATACAACGCGAGCACTGCCACGATGTCTTCGAAACCCGTCGGTTGCATGCGCCGCAGGAGGTCGCGCATGGCGCTACCGTCGAGCTGGAACACCCCGAGGGTGTCGCCGCGCGCAAGCAGTTCGTAGGTCGCAGGATCTTCGAGCGGCAACGTGTCGAGATCGAGTTCGATCCCGCGGTTGTCCCGAATGTTGTCGATCGCATCACCGATGACGGTGAGGTTGCGCAGCCCCAGAAAGTCCATCTTGAGCAGGCCGATGGCTTCGCACGACGGGTAATCCCAGCCGGTGATGATCGCACCGTCCTGCGCGCGCTTCCACAGTGGGATCGCATCCATCAGCGGCTCGGACGACATGATCACCGCGCACGCGTGCACACCCGCGTTGCGGATCAGACCTTCGAGTCCCTTGGCGGTCTGATAGATCTTCGCGATGTCCGGGTTCGAGTCGATGAGCGATCGGACTTCGACGGCTTCCTTGTACCGCTCGTGCGACGGGTCGGTGATGCCGGAGACCGAGATGTCCTTGGCCATGATCGGCGGAGGAAGCGCCTTGGTGATCTGGTCGGCGATGGCAAAGCCCGGCTGGCCGAACTGGACGCGTGCTGCGTCCTTGATCGCGGCCTTGGTCTTGATGGTGCCGAAGGTGATGACCTGCGCGACCTTGTCGCTGCCCCACTTCTCGGTGGCGTAGCGCACCATCTCGCCGCGACGACGATCATCGAAGTCGATATCGATATCGGGCATCGACACGCGCTCAGGATTGAGGAATCGCTCGAACAGCAGACCGTGCGGAATGGGGTCGATATTGGTGATACCCATGGCGTACGCGACGAGCGATCCTGCCGCTGAGCCTCGACCGGGGCCGACTCGGATCCCGACTTCCTTGGCGTGGTTGATCAGGTCACCGACGACGAGGAAGTAGGCGGGGAACCCCATCTCGTTGATGACACTGATCTCGTATTCGGCGCGCCGCAGGTACTCCTCGGGGACAGGCCCGTGCGGGAACCGGCGGTCGAGGCCGCGCATGACTTCCTTGTGCAGCCAGCTGGCCTGCGTCTCTCCCTCCGGAACCGGGAAGATCGGCATCCGATCGCGGTGCTCCCACACCTCCTTGTAGGACTGCACCCTCTCGCCGATCAGCACGGTGTTGTCGCATGCACCGGGAACCTGGCTGTCCCAGAGTTCGCGCATCTCCTGCGCGGACTTGAGGTAGTACCCGTCACCGTCGAACTTGAAGCGGGTGGGATCCGAGAGGGTCTTACCGGTCTGGATGCACAGCAGAGCTTCGTGGTTCTCCGCAGCGTCCTTCGTCACGTAGTGGCAGTCGTTGGTCGCCAACGGCGGGATCCCGAGCTTGTTGCTGATCTCGAGAAGCCCTTCCCGGACACGGCGCTCGATCGACAGGCCGTGGTCCATCAATTCGAGGAAGAAGTTGTCCTTGCCCCAGATCTCCTGCCATTTCGCGGCGGCTTCGAGGGCTTCGCGATCGTGCCCGAGACGCAGGCGCGTCTGGATCTCACCGGACGGGCAGCCGGTGGTCGCGATGATCCCCTCGTGGTGCTGCGCGATGAGCTCTTCGTCCATGCGGGCCCACTTGCCGAGCTGCCCCTCGATCGACGCGAGCGAAGAGAGCTTGAACAGGTTGCGCAGGCCGGTCGCGTTCTCTGCGACCATCGTCATGTGCGTGTAAGCGCCCGAGCCCGATACGTCGTCGGACTTCTGGCTGGGGTCGCCCCACTTCACGCGTTTGGTGGAGAACCGCGACTCGGGTGCGACATAGGCCTCGATCCCGATGATCGGTTTGATGCCCGCCTTCGTCGCGGAGTTGTAGAACTCACTCGCGCCGTACATGTTGCCGTGGTCGGTCATGCCGACCGCCGTCATCTCGAGCCGTTGGGCCTCGGCGAACAACGGCCCGAGCTTGGCCGCGCCGTCGAGCATCGAGTACTCGGTGTGATTGTGCAGATGAACGAACGAGTCAGCCACGCGTGCCTCTCCCGGAAAGTCTGTGGGCAACGACGAGTCTAGGCGCTCGGCACGACGCAATCGGACAGGCACACCGGTGTCCGACGGCACACGGTGCTACGGCTACTCCACACTCATCGCCGTCGCGCGGAGGCCGCGCTCACGCCGCACCCGGATCAGCGCGTCGGTGCTGAACACCACCAGCGCCGCCCATATCAATGCGAATCCGATCCACCGTGACGCCGGCATGTCCTCGTGCAGGACGAGGACACCCCATGCCATCTGCAGACTGGGTGTGAGGTACTGCAGCATGCCCATCGTCGCGAGTGGCACCCGATGCGCCGCAGCCCCGAACAGCAACAACGGCACCGCAGTCACCAGACCCGCCGACATCAGCAACAGCGAATGCCCGATGCCGTACCCGACAAAGGTTCCGGAACCGGTGACGCCGAGAAAGACGAGATAGGCCACTGCGAAGGGCATCGCTACGACGCCTTCGCCTGCCAGAGACGTCCGCGGGTCGAGAGGCACGATCTTCTTGATCACGCCGTAGGACGCGAACGAGAACGCCAGGATCAGCGCGAGGAACGGGGGGCGCCCGTAATCGACGGTGATCACGACCACTGCGACGGCAGCGGCGATCAGTGCCACGATCTGCGCGGGCCGGAGCCGCTCGCGGAAGAACAACACACCGAACACGACACTCACGAGCGGGTTGATGAAGTATCCGAGTGCGGCTTGGATGACCTGACCGGAGACCACCGCGTAGATATAGACACCCCAGTTGACGGCGATCGCCGTCGAGGCTGCCGCAACGAGCGCCCAGGTCCGCGCTCCGAGATGACGCAGGCCGGACAGACGACCGAGAATCGCGAGCAGAATCAGCATCAGGACGAGCGTCCACACCACGCGATGGGCGAGGATCTCCACCGCCCCCGCGGGCGCGAGCAACCCAAAGAAGGCGGGGAACAGGCCCCAACTCAGGTAGGCGCCGATTCCGCACAGAACTCCGGTCGCCGGCAGAGGACGTGCGAACGCTGACACCGACCAACCGTACGGCGTGGGCAGCAGAAGGACCGCTCGGACCTCCGGGTATGCCTCCATCCCCCGGAGGGAAGGAAGGCGTTCTCCGTCAGCACCTCTCGATGACTGGCCCTGACAACCGCCCGTCGGCGACGATACGTCCGCTGCAGCAAGGCCCTCCAGATCAGGGCCCTTCACTCACCAGTTCACTTCCCGCCGACGTGATTTCGTAGTACCTCGATCCGCCCATGCGAGAGGAGGCGATCGCCACGAGGTTCGCCGCCACGCCGTCCTCCTCCAGACGGTAGAAGAAGCCGCCGTACATGCCCGGCACCTGGAAGAAGATGTCGTCTCGGCCCACCTCCAGCAACGGCTGAAGCTCGGGTAGCCGCAGCGGGTACCGCTCGATCAGCGCCGCCTCCTGACTGCGAATCATCGCGTGCAGGTACTGTTGGATCTTCATCAGCACACCGTGCGGAACGATGCGTACGAGCCGCGGCGCGAGCGCTGCCGCCGCCTTGTCGTGGCCGCGTCCGACTGCGACGTCGACTGCCCGCTCGCCACGAGCGTTCTCCAGGGTGCGCCAGGCGCCTCGGGTTACGAGGTCCTTGATCACCTCGGTCGGCGCGTTACTGTACGCAGCCTGGTGAAGGGGCGCGAAGAGCGACGCTCCACCTGGCCTCGAGGTGTTCACCAGTTGCGGAGATTCGTCCAACAACTCCATGACAGCACTCCAGTCGCATCGTTTCGCAGCGTCGGCGAGCGCATGTCGCGTGCGAAGCACGTCAGGGGGCAACAGGGCTTCGGCCGGCTGGGCCAGGCCATCCCAGGTCAACGTCATCTCCGGGGTTCCTCCTTCAGGTAGGTGAGTGTGCATGCCTTGGTCCGGCGACGATCCTGACGGCGACTCCTGATGTCGGACAGGCCGATGAGCTGTGCCTTCTTCCGGTCGTCCCGCTCGGTCTCCTGAGCGGGACAGACGTGCACGACGACGGTCTCCTCTGCCGGTTTGGCCCCGGTGCGGTCGTCGATGGGCACCGCTTTGAGGCCGAGGTTGGAGAAGGCCGCGGTGTGGATGTCCTTCTTGTCGTTGAGGACGACGGAAACCTTGTCGATTACGCGGTGACGGCCACGATCACGGATCGTCGACTTCACCAGTTCGGCTTCGCCGCGATGCACTCAGTGCTGGAACAGGATGTTGCGCACGCTCTCGATGCCGGCGTCGATCGTCGCTTCGTCGTCGGTGGCGCAGTACTGGGCGAGGAGAAACTCGAGGACATACCCGGGGACGACAGCGTTGCCCCGGACGCAACCGACGAGATCCTTCCGGACGACGAGGCCGGGGAACTGCGTGTCGGCCTTGGTGTCGAGCGCGGTGAGGCGGGGCTGCTCGGCTGCGGGGTCGTAGGCGGTATCGGTCACCGTTCTCCATCTTCCTGCATGGTGTCGAGCTGGGTCACGCGCGCCCAGGATTCGCGAACAATCGCCGTGGCCGCTCGGGCGGTCACGTCCAGTCGGGTCTGGCCCGCCAGTTGAGCTGTCCAGTCGGCCTCGTCTGGCGGAGTCGCGAACAGTTCGCGGGTGGGAAGCCTGTTCGTCGGCCCGTGTCGCGCGTACAGCACGGCGGCGTCGCCGTCGATTGCGCCGAGTGCTGCCAGCGACCACAGGTCCCAGAGGTCCCGGGATGCGCGTCGGTGGTGCCAGGTCGTGGTCTTCGACGCGACGAAAGCCGGGAGTGTCGGCACCCACAGCTGCGCGTGAGCAGCGTCGCCGTAGCGTTGTTCGATGCTGCGCAGTTCAGCAGGCCAGACTGTCCGGTCCTTCGACGACAGCAGTTGCACCTTCACCGACAGGCCGCCGTCGGTTCGGAGGAACGCAGGTTCTGTGTCTCGCACCTCGCTCAGCGCGGGCTCCCAACTCAATCGCCCGTGGGTTCGCGAAACAGCCCGCGGAAGCACCGAGTCGATGTCCGTCGCCAGTGTGGTGCGATTGCCGAGAGCGACCAGGTCGATGTCCTCGCTGAGGCGACCGTTCACCAGGTGGGTGCGGGCGAGCGCGGTGCCGCCGATGAAGTGGAGTCGATCCGCGAAAGGCGCGGAGAGCGCGGCGAGCAGGTGTGAGACCAGGTGGTCACGTGCCACCTGCTCCGGTGACACACCGAACCTGACTGCGACAGCGTCGCGTTCGTCCAGGTTCACGGCGTCTCCGCCCACATCTCGACACGCCGTAGGCTGGCCCCCATCCGCTGCTGCTGTGCCAGTTCTTCGAGTCGGTCGCGATCACTGCGACGGTAGAGCGTCGCAATAGCGGCGGGGATCTCTGTTTCCGAATTGCCGAGGAGTGGCCGTCGCGAAAGGTCGAGCACGGTCTGTTCGGGTGTGGTGACCAGAACGGGCCCGAGCGCGGTGTCGAGGCGTTCCGCGTCGAGCCCGTCCGTGTCGCGTTGAACGAAGCGAAGCGTGGCGGGGCGGTCGGCCAGGTCGATCGGCCGGTGCCGGTACGGGACGGCGACGATCGCGGTGGCGAGTGCTCGCGGGATGGCGCCGTGTAGCCGGGCGGCGCTGACCCCCATCGCCACCACATTGTCGGCCCCGTAGATCGTCGATGCGATCCCCGCAGCAACCGCTTCGAGACCCGGCAGCCATGCCCTTCCGACCTGATCCTGTGGGACGACGATGTAGTAGCCGTGGGCGACGCGATGCAGGACGCCTCGGTCGGCGAGCCGGGCCAGTTCAGGGCGGGGGTGGGCGTACACCTCGGTGGCGTCCCGTGGGCGGATGGTGCGCAGGGCAGTCCGTGCCAGCGCGGCCGGCAGTGGCGTTCCACGCGTCTGCTCCATCTCACCCCTTCAGTACGCATTCCGTAGGCCCCCACCCTACGAAATGCGTACTAAAAGGGCAATCACAGCGGATCGAAGAAGCCGCCGAATCCACGCTGCAGCGACGCGGTGGTGTGGCGGTACTCGGTGCGTGCCACGACAGGTGTCAGGGTTCCCCGTCGTCCGGGCCCGGCGCCACGACCTCCACGTGTTCGGGCAGCAGCGGTCTCACCGAGAACCTGCCTGCCACCGCGTCCGACGGCAACGCGTCCACAGCCCGCACCGCCGGATCGTCCGCAACCTCCCGCAGTTGCTCGCCTGTGCCCCGGACGACGAGTCCCACCACACAGGCGCACCCGCTCGCGAGCCGCTCCGCGGACACCTCGGCGACCCGGGCGGCACGGCCCGTCCCCTCGGCGGGGCCGCGCAAGCGACCTGCCGCCACACCCGGAGCCCGTCGCAGCGCCTCCGGGTGCGCCGACACCGCCACGGTGACGAGCGGGGTCTGCACCCGGTCAATCGGCACCCGGAACAGAACCTGGCCCACACGCACATTGCCGGGCAGCTCGGCAACTGCGGCGACATCCAGCGGTTCGACGAACGACACGAGTGCCCAGCTCGGGTCCTGTCCGAGTTCGGCCAGAGTCGACTCGGCGCGGCGCAGGTAGTCCGCGACCGGCTCGCCGCTGTCGGGGCCGAGCGCGTCGGTGCGCACCGACGCCGGACGGACCGGATTGAGCACACCGGCGAGGAGCACCGCGAGCACCAATGCGGCCGTCGCCGACCATGACACGATCCGGGCCATGGCTCAGGCGTTGCGCAATACGTCGAGTGCGTTCTCGAGGTCGGCCGGGTATTTGCTGGTGATCTCGACCCAGTTCCCGCGGGTCGGATGTGCGAATCCGAGGGAGCGTGCGTGCAGCCACTGGCGTTCCAACCCGAGACGAGCCGCGAGACGCGGATCGGCACCGTAGGTGAGGTCTCCGCAACACGGGTGCCGTAGAGCGGAGAAGTGCACACGGATCTGGTGGGTGCGGCCGGTCTCGAGGTGGATGTCGAGCAGGCTCGCCGCTTGGAACGCTTCGACGGTGTCGTAGTGCGTGATGCTGGGCTTGCCGTCCGCCGTGACCGTGAACTTCCAGTCGCTGCCGCGGTGCCGCCCGATCGGGGCATCGATGGTGCCGCTGCTCGGATCAGGGTGGCCCTGCACGAGTGCGTGATACCGCTTGTCGATGGTGCGCTGCTTGAAAGCTCGCTTGAGCACGGTGTACGCCCGCTCGGAGGTCGCGACGACCATGACGCCCGAGGTGCCGACGTCGAGCCGGTGCACGATGCCCTGCCGTTCGTGTGCACCCGAGGTCGAGATGCGGAAGCCAGCGGCGGCCAGACCACCGATGACCGTCGGACCCGTCCAGCCGACACTCGCATGCGCGGCCACACCGACCGGCTTGTCGACCGCGACGATGTCGTCGTCGGAGTAGAGGATCTCCATACCCTCGACGGGCTTCGCGTCGATGGTCAACGGCCGTGGCGGCTCGGGCAGGACGACCTCGAGCCACGATCCCGCCGAGAGTCGATCCGATTTGCCCATCGGCGCACCGTCCATGATCACGGAGCCTTCTTCGGTGAGCGCAGCGACCGCCGTGCGGGACAAGCCGAGCAGGCGGGCCAGTCCGGCATCGACCCGCATCGCGTCGAGTCCGTCCGGTACGGGCATGGCCCGGGTTTCCCTCACTGACGTTCTTCCTTTCCGGTGGATTCCGATTCGCTGTCCCCTGTGCTGTCCGGTACGGCGGCGTCTGCCGGTGTCGCTGTTTCCCCGGAGTTCGCACGTGTTCCGTCGGGCTCGACGCCGAACACCGTCAACGCGACGAGCAGGATCGCGCCGCACACGATCGCCGAATCGGCGACGTTGAACACGGGCCACCATCCGACCGACACGAAGTCGACGACATGCCCCTGCAGCGGCCCGGGAGAGCGGAACAGCCGATCGGTGAGATTTCCGAGCGCACCGCCGAGCACCAACCCCAACCCCAGTGCCCACCACCGCGAGCGCAGCGTCCGGCCGATCTTGATCACACCGATGACGACACCGATCGCCACCAGCGTGAGCACCCATGTCATGCCGGTCGCCATCGAGAACGCGGCACCGGGGTTGCGGATCAGCGTCAATGTCACGGTGTCGCCGATGACGGAGATGGGATCGGACGGGTCGATGTAGTGGACCGCGGCGATCTTCGTGATCAGATCGGCCACGTAGATCACCGCTGCCAGGACGAGCAGATTGCGCAGCCGCCTCGGTCCCGCCTGCGCTTTCGCCGGGGGATCCGGTGCGGGCGGTTCCGGCGTATCGGACGCAGGATCGGGCCGGGAAGCTTCGTCACTCACTCCGCCATCATCCCCTACCCAGCCGAGGGAGCGGCCACCGCGCCCGTCGTGGCTACCCTGGTGACGTGCCTGTGCTGTCGAGATTCGCCTATACGAGGCCGTGCGCCTTCGCTGCCGTCCTGTCGCTCACCGCGCTCGTCACGGGATGCGGGGATTCGCCTGATGGCACTCCCGCCGTGACCGCCGCGTCCGCGACCGAGGTGACGGTGCCCGTGTCCGCTGTGACCGCGACAGTGCTCGATGCGGGAGCCGAGCCCCGCGAGATTGTGCGGTTGACGCCCGCAACCGGCACCGAACAGAGTGTGATTCTGACCACACGCTCCGAGGTGCACCAGCAGATCGGCGATCAAGCGGCACAGGACTTCTCCACCCCTGAACTGACGACACCGTTGTCCGCGACAGTCACCGAGTCGGTGACCGAGGGAGCACCCGGCACCGTGGTCGACCTGATACTCGGAAATGTCAGTACTCCCGACCCCCACCTCGAGACATCCCTCACCGAGGTGCAGGGCTCCGGAGCCGGGCTGACGATGGGCCCCAACGGTGCGGTCAGTGCGCTGCGACTCGAACCGGGGACCGCGGTACCCAACGTGGCGCGCTCAGCACTCGAACAGGCCTTCTACCAAGCGGTCTACCGGATGGTGGCGTTCCCCGACGAGGCGATCGGTGTAGGCGCGGTGTGGGAGAGCCACCAACAGGTGATGAGCGCGGGAATCACGATCGATCAGGTCGGCACGGCCACTCTCGTCTCTCGCGACGACGACCGGATTCGCGTCGATGTCCGCGTCGAACAGATTCCGCAGGAGTCGACCTGGATGTTGCCCAACGGGCAAGGGCAGCTGTCCGTCGAGGAGTACACGATGGCGGGCAGCGGAACGATGACGATCGACCCGAATAAGCCACTGCCCGTTCAGGGCGACTTCACGGTGAGCGGCGATCAGACCTATCTCGACCCGAATGGCGAAACTCGGTTGTCGCAGTCCCAGGTGGACCGGGTCGGCTGGCATACTCCCGAATCCTGGGCCGGCACGAACAACTAGCCGACGAGACGGCGGTGGCCGACGCGGATCTCCGCGTCGGCCACCGCCGTCATCTCACGAAGTGAGGTCGCGCTCAGGAATTACGGGCACGCAGGCGTCTGCAGGGCCGCCAGCGACACGATCGCGCACGCGTTGTCCTGCGACAGCTTCCAGTAGCCGTCCTCGGCAACGAACATGACCGTGCCGGTGGAGACCTGATCGCCGATGGCGGTCTCGATACCCGCGGTCGCGGTGCCGTCCTCGTTGTCGTTGATATCGATGATGGTGACCTTCGCACCGGCCTGCTGCGCGGCCGCCGCGACCTGGTCGATCAGGGTCGGATCGAGCTCTGCACCCTGCACGAGGTTCTGCTTCTCCTCGGCCGGAATACTGCCGTCGAAGGCCTGGTCGAGCATGGTCTGCAGTTCCTCGACGGTGGGCACCGGCGGGTAGTCCGACGCAGCGGCCTCCGACGTCGTGGTCTCTACTGTCGAGTTTGCCGCGGTCGTCTCGGTCGAGCCTCCGTCATCCGAGCTGCAGGCAGTCATCGTGAGGGCGGCGGCGAGCGCCACCGTAGCGACGGTGATCTTGCGAAGCTTCAAAATTCTCGTCCTTCTCGTTCTCGAACGAACACGACCTTCGTGCTCGGTCATCCAGCGACGGATGCGTCCACCGCGACAGGCGGGTCGTCCGCAAGAGTACCCGGCGGTATCGAGAGATCCATGAGGGCAGCTGGAACACGTATCACTGCAGGCTCGAGAGTGGATCGGCGTGGTCCAGCAACGGATCTGCCTCGTCCAACGTCCGTGCAGGTCCCGGGCCGGTGGACCTCGTCTCGAACCGAATCGTGACGACACCGTGGCCCGACCCTTGTACCCAGCCGTGTCCGAAGTCCGGATGCCGGACGTCGGCTCCGGGCCTCCATCGCCGGTCCGGCGCCTGCGCCGGCTCGGACACACCGTCGCCGACCGGGTCGGCTCGCGACGGTTCCGATTCGAGCGCATCGAGTTCCGGAAAGAGTGAATCCTGCGCAATTGCAGACAGCCCGGCGAACCCGACGCCGACAAGCCTGATCGGCCCGATCTCGAGTGGGTCGAGAGCGAGACGTTGCGCCGCGGCTGTGAGTACCTGCACGTCTTCCGTGGGATAGGGCAACGTCGTCGACCTGGTGAGAATCGACATGTCGGACTTACGCAGTTTGAGGACGACGGTCCGCGCGGCGCGCCCGTCCTTGCGTAGCCGCTCGTGCGCAGCGGTCGCACTGGTGGTCACCGCGCGCCGCAGGTACGGCAACGCGACGATGTCTGTCGCATAGGTGGTTTCGGCACTGACCTGTTTCGCCTCGGCGCGTTCGACCACGGGCCGGTCGTCGAGACCGTTTGCCAGCCTGTGCAGGCCAGGGCCGATCGTTGTACCGAGAATGGACGCGACCTCGGTGACAGGAAGTGCCGCAAGGTGGCCGATGGTGTCGATCCCCAGCTTGCGTAGCCGTTCCTCTGCGACCGGCCCGATACCCCACAGACTGCGCACAGGAAGGCCGTGCAGCAACGCGAGTTCTTTCTCCGGGCGCACAACGAGCAGTCCGTCCGGTTTGGCGAGCCCGGACCCGATCTTCGCGATCTGTTTCCCCGACCCCGCACCGATGGACGCGACGAGACCGGTCTTCTGCAGCACCTCTGCCCGCAGTTCCGTACAGAAGCGGTCGGCTTCCTCGGCGGAGGCACCGGCCAATTCCGCGGGTTCGGCGAACGCCTCGTCGAGCGAGAGCGTCTCGAGCACAGGCACTCGGGAACGGAGCGTGTCGAACACCGCGGTGCTCAGCTCCCGATACACGACCCCCCGGGGCGGCAGCACCACTACGCCCGCCCCGACGAGCCTGCGTGCGCGACTCATCGGCATCGCCGAACGCGCACCGAATTGGCGCGCTTCGTAACTCGCGCCCGCTACCACCCCGCGCGCCCCGAGACCACCGACCAGTACCGGCCGACCCCGAAGAGTCGGCCGGGTGAGCTGCTCGGCGGACGCGAAGAAGGCGTCGAGGTCCACGTGGAGGACCCAGCGCCGGTTCGCGGCGGTGGTCATCTCCCCAGGTTAGAGGGCTACGCCAACACGCTCGTTGCCGGGCGTTCGAACGCGCGAGCGGGATGCTGAGGCACGGTCGCCGCACCGGCGAGCGAAAGCGCGCGCTGCTACGCCTTGACGATGGACACGCGCACACCTTCTCCGAGTTCGATCGGATCGGTCTCTGCTGCGACCAGCTCGAACGTCGTTGCGAGGATCTCACCGGCGATCAGATCACGGTGGCGGGCCGCCCACTCGGCGCGGTCCGCAGAGACCTCGAACTGCACGGAGATACGATCCGAGATGTCCAGTCCGAGGTTGCGTCGCGCATCCTGCAGTTCGCGGATGCGGTCCTTCGCCCACCCCTCGGCCTCGAGTTCCTCGGTGACCGCGGCGTCGAGCACCACAAGTCCGGCACCGCCGGGCAATGCTGCGGTCGACTCGGGTTCGGCGGCCACGAGCCGTGTGGTGAACTCCTCCGGCAGCAGCGTGATGCCCGCTGCGGTGACAGTGCCGTCGGCGTTCTCGCTCCAGTCTCCGGATTTGACGGCCTTGATCACTCGCTGGACGTCCTTGCCGAGTCTCGGACCTGCCGCGCGGGCGTTGACGACGACCTCGAACCTGCCATGCGATTCGACGTCGTCGGTGAGGACGACGTCCTTGACGTTGACCTCGTCCTTGATCAGATCGACGAACGGCTCCAACGCTGCCGCAACGGCACTGGCGACGGTGACCTGCGGCAGCGGCAGCCGCACCCGAAGCTGCTGGGCCTTGCGCAGCGACAGCACCGTCGAGCACACCGCTCGCACGTCGTCCATCGCCGATACGAGCTCGGGATCGGCTGGGAGCTCATCCACAGCAGGCCAGTCGGCCAGATGTACGGAGCGTCCACCGGTCAGGCCACGCCAGATCACCTCGGTCGCCAGCGGCAACAGCGGCGCCGCGAGCCTGGTGACCACTTCGAGCACCGTATGCAGTGTGTCGATCGCATCGGCGTCCTCGTCCCAGAACCGTGACCGCGACCGCCGCACGTACCAGTTGGTCAGTGCGTCGCAGAAGGTCCGCACCTCGTCGCACGCGCCCGCGATGTCGATCACCTCGAGTGCCTCGGTCACGGCCTCGCGGGTCTCGGCGAGTTTCGCCAGGATGTACCGATCGAGCACATGGGTGGAGTCGGTGCGCCACGTGCCGGACTTCGGTGCGTACAACTGCAGGAAGCTCCACGCGTTCCACAGCGGCAGCAGTGCCTGCCGCACCCCCTCGCGGATCCCCTGTTCGGTGACGACGAGGTTGCCGCCGCGCAGGATCGGCGACGACATGAGGAACCAGCGCATGGCGTCCGAGCCGTCGCGCGCGAACACCTCGTTGACGTCCGGATAGTTGCCCTTCGACTTGCTCATCTTGAGCCCGTCCTCTCCGAGGACGATACCGTGTGCAGCAACACATTTGAACGCCGGACGATCGAACAACGCGGTCGCGAGGACATGCAGCGTGTAGAACCAGCCGCGGGTCTGCCCGTTGTACTCGACGATGAAATCGCCGGGGTAATGCGAGTCGAACCAGTCCTGGTTCTCGAACGGGTAGTGCACCTGCGCGAACGGCATCGAACCCGACTCGAACCAGCAGTCGAGAACTTCCGGCACGCGACGCATCGTCGACTTCCCGCTCGGATCGTCCGGGTTGGGTCGCGTGAGCTGGTCGATCATCGGGCGGTGCAGATCGTCCGGGCGCACACCGAAGTCGCGCTCGAGCTCGTCGAGCGAACCGTAGACGTCGATCCGGGGGTACTCGGGATCGTCGGAGACCCACGCGGGGATGGGGCTACCCCAGTAGCGGTTGCGGCTGATGTTCCAGTCGCGGGCACCTTCGAGCCATTTACCGAACTGACCGTCGCGGATGTGTTCGGGGACCCACGTGATCTCCTGATTCAGCTCGACCATGCGATCGCGGAAGCGGGTGACGGCCACGAACCACGACGGCACGGCCATGTAGATCAACGGTTGACCCGAGCGCCACGAGTGCGGGTAGGAGTGCTCGATCGTCTCGTGCCGCAACAGTTTTCCGGCGGCCTTGAGATCCTTGATGATGACCGGGTTCGCGTCGAAGACCTGCAGGCCCTCGTAGGGCGGCACCATCGAGGTGAACTTGCCACCCGGGTCGAGCGGCTGTACCAGTTCGATACCGTTGCGCTGGCAGTACTCCATGTCCTCCTCACCGAACGCCGGTGCGAGATGGACGATTCCGGTGCCGGACTCGGTGGTCACATAATCCGCGGCGATCACCTGGTGGGCGTTCTCCCGGCCGACGAAGAAGTCGAACGGAGGCTCGTACGCGAGGCCCACGAGGTCACTTCCGGCGTATTCGGCCAGCACCTCGGGTTCGTCGCCCAGCTCGCGCGCGTAGTGGCCCAGTCGATCCTTCGCCAGCAGGTATGTCTTCGCATCGACGCCCTCGCCCGCACGAACCGAGACGTAGGTGATCTCGGGGTGAACCGCGACCGCCAGGTTCGACGGCAATGTCCACGGCGTCGTGGTCCAGATCAGGGCATTGGCACCGTCCAGCTCGGTGCCCGGTGCGCGCAGCACCATGTCGACGGTGACCGCCGGATCCTGCCTCATCTTGTACGCATCGTCGAGCCGGGTCTCCTGGTTCGACAGCGGTGTCTGCTCGTACCAGCTGTACGGCAGCACACGGAAACCCTGGTAGATCAGCCCCTTGTCGTACAACGATTTGAACGCCCACATGACCGACTCCATGAAGTCCAGGTCGAGCGTCTTGTAGTCGTTGTCGAAGTCCACCCAGCGGGCCTGCCTGGTGACATAGTCGCGCCACTCGCCCGTGTAACGCAGCACCGACTGCTTGCAGTACGCGTTGAACTCGGCCAGGCCCATCGTGTCGATCTCGGACTTGTCCTTGATACCGAGTTGCTTCTCGGCCTCCAGCTCGGCCGGCAACCCGTGGGTGTCCCATCCGAATCGCCGGTCGACCTTCTTGCCGAGCATCGTCTGGAAGCGCGGAACGACGTCCTTGACGTAACCCGTGAGCAGATGTCCGTAGTGCGGGAGTCCATTCGCGAAAGGCGGGCCGTCGTAGAAGACGAATTCCTCGGCACCGTCGCGATTGGCGATGGATGCCTTGAAGGTGTCGTCCTCGGCCCAGCGCGCGAGGACCCGTTCCTCGAGGTCGGGGAAGTCGACGCCGGTGTCCCTGGCGACGCCGTAGTCGACCTTCGGATACCCGCCGGTCGGTGCAGTGGAATTGACGTTCTCGGTCACCGCGTAACTCCTCCGTGCCTCACATTCTCGGCACGGGGACGATCACGGCGCATTCTGCGCGGTCACCGCGGTACCACCCCGCTTGCACATCGCGGAAGTATCCGCGATGTGCCACTTCATTGGGCTGTCACGGGCCCTACCCGTTCGGTTCTACTGAGCGCCTCGCGAATACATGTGCATTCGCGCGGTGCCGTTCTTCCGAAGGCTCCCCGGTGATAGCCGGATCGACACCATCCCGCACCCGCGGGAACCAGCAACACGGGTACTGACCTCTACCGCACAGTACCTGTGGAGCCATTGTAGGCAGTGCCCGTCATTCTCGTGAATCCTGCTGGTCATCGCCTCGAGTGCGGCGCGCACTCGGTGTGGCACGCTGCCTGGCGACCTCCCCGCGAGTCGGGGTTTCCCGCGACGTGAGGGAACTGCCGAGCAAGAGCACCGCGCCCACGACACACACCGCGATGCAGCCCCAGGCCCACGCGATGGATCCGGTCATCAAGGCGATGACGAGAAGACCGAATCCGATCGCGGCGAGAACCAACGTCACGACGAGCACGACACCTCCTCAACCGAGGTGGGGAACAGGCCCGGGGCCCTCGCTCAGCTGTTGCCCTTGGCGAAGGACGACGAACCGAACGACGACGAGTTGGCCTGGTTGAAAGCATCCGCACCGCTGTCCACCGGCACCGCGGAACCGCGCTGCTCGAGCTCTTCGAGCTGCGATTCGAGGTACGACTTCAGGCGCACGCGGTACTCACGCTCGAACGTCTTGAGACGTTCGATCCGGTCCTCGAGAACGGAACGCTGCTGGTTGATCGTCGCCATGATCTCGGTGTGCTTCTTCTCTGCATCGGCCTGAAGACCATCGGCCTTCTCCTTGGCCTGACGGAGCTGCGTTTCGGATCGCGTGCGCGCGTCGGAGAGCATCGCGTCGGACTTCTGGCGAGCATCGGCAATCATCGCCTCGCTGCGCGTACGCGCATCCGAGACGAGCTGCTCGGAGTTCGTGCGAGCATTGCGCACCAGCTCCTCGGCCTCCGACTTCGCGTCGCCGGTGAGACGATCTGCCATCTCTTGCGCGAGCCCGAGCACCTTCGCGGCCTGCATGCTCGCATCGCCGCTGGCCGGCGCAGCCGCTGCGACCGGAGCGGGCGTGGGCGCCGGTGCAGGTGGCGGGGTGGGATCCGGCTTGGGGGCCTCGACCACACGCGCCGGTTCCGCCTTTGCCTGCGAAACGGCCGGTGCGGCAGAGCGCGGTGCCTTCTTCGCCTCGGCAAGCTCCTGATCGAGCTCCGCGACGCGCTGGCGCAGGTCTGCGTTCTCCTCGATCAGGGCCGTCAACTCCTGCTCGACGAGATCGAGAAAAGCATCGACCTCGTCCTCGTTGTATCCGCGCTTCCCGATCGGAGGCTTGCTGAACGCGACATTGTGCACATCAGCTGGTGTCAGCGGCATGGAAGGATCCCTTCACGCGTCAAATAAGCGGTCAAGCAGGCGTTCCGTAGTTCAAACAGTGCGTCACGCGTATCAGAACCCACTGTATATTGCCTTTCATTCTGGCACATCGGAGCGCGCGAACGCCCTGCGACGGCACCACGACGGCGCATCAGATTCCCCCGCTCCGAGGGATGAACGCCATCAGGAAGTACACGATGAACAGCAAGACCATGATGGATAGATCGAGCCGGATCCCGCCCAGATTGAGCGGGGGTATAAGACGCCTGAGCAGCTTCACCGGCGGGTCGGTGACCGTGAATATCGCTTCCAGGATCACCACGACGAATCCCGCCGGCTTCCAATCCCGCGCGAAGGTTCTGATGAACTCGACAATGATTCGTCCGATCAGCAGAAGCCAGAAGATGAACAGCAGGAAGTACAGCACATCGAATACGGCCACCCGCCCACTCTGCCCGACGAACCCGAACCCTTCCAAACCGAAACGCCCGGCCTGCAGTTATCTGCATCACGCCGGGCGTTTCGATATGCGTTCGAGGGAGACGCGTGCGGTGCCGAGAACCGGCACCGCGTGGGTTACTGCTGACTGTAAAAGCCGGTCTCGGCGATTCGGCGGCGCTCTTCCGCCGACACGTCGATATCGGCGGGCGAAAGTAGAAAGACCTTCGTCGCAACTTTGTCGAAGGAGCCGCGCAACGCAAACGCCAGCCCGGCCGCGAAGTCGACCAACCGTTTCGCGTCGGCGTTGCTCATTTCGACGAGATCCATGATCACCGGGGTTCCATCACGGAACCGCTCACCGATCGTGCGCGCCTCGCCGTAATCGCGTGGACGCAGCGTCGTGATCTTCGACAACGGACCTCCTTCATCGAACAGCGCGCCGCGCCGTGCCTCGGTCCGCTCGAGTCGCGACTCCGCGGCCATCGTAGACCGTGCCGGAGAGCGCACCGGTGCCGCCGCCGGACGCGGGGCGCGGGCAGTGATCGGCTCGACGCGGGCACTGCGCGGCGGGGGGTCGTACCGATCGAAGTCGTCTTGGGGAAAATCACGCTCGACCTCGTCGCGACGCGGAGCGGGGTATTCGTCGCGGCGCGGCGCCGCGTACGCGCCGTACGGCTGTTCACCGTAGTCGCGCTCACGACGTGGGCTCGCCGGCTCGTCGAGGTAGTCGTCCTCGTAATCCTCGAGCGGGACCATTCCGAAGTAGGCCTTGAACTTGTGGAGCGTGCTCATCGATCGCCTTTCCCTCGCGCGGCGGTTGAGATTCAGGCTAACGGTCTCGCACCCAACACTCCCGTTCCGACACGCACGCATGTCGAACCGTGGCGTACGGCGTGTTCGAGATCACCCGACATCCCCGCAGACAGTTCACGCGCTTCGGGGTATCGCTGCCGCAACCTCACCCCCAGCTGCGCGAGTGCCTCGAACGAAGCGTCGGCATCAGCGCCGAGCGGAGGCACTCCCATCAGCCCCGCCAACTCGAGGCCGTCGGCAGCAACCACCGCATCGGCGAGAGCATCGAGGCCGTCGGCGGGGACACCACCACGTTGCGGGTCACTGTCCAGACTCACCTGCAGCAGCACGCGCAACGGCGCGGATCGTTCACCGGCGTCCAGGGCTGCCGCGACCCCCGCCGCGAGAGCCCCCGCCAGTCGAATGCTGTCGACCGAATGCACCGTGTGCGCCCAGCGCGCAACAGCACGGGCTTTGTTCCGCTGCAGCCGGCCGATCATGTGCCATTGCACCGCCGGGTCAGGTACCTCTTCCCGGAACTGCTGGATCTTGGCGTGCGCCTCCTGCTCACGGGACTCCCCGAAAGTGCGGCATCCCAACTCGTGCAACAGAACCACGTCCGACGCCGGAAAGTACTTGGTGACGGTCAACAAGCCGACCTCGGAGGGGTCGCGTCCGCTGGCACGGGCCGCGTCGTCCAACCGACGTCGAACCGAGTCGAGCCCGCGGGCGAGTTCGTCACGCCGGCCCTGCCGCGCTGTATCACTCATTGCGAAGTGTCCTCGAGCCAGATGATGGAGGCCAACCTGCCGGTCGGCGCACCTCGGCGGTGGCTGAACAGGGTCGGGTCCTCGATTGTGCACCGCGGATCTTCGGCTACGGCCGCAACGCCGTGTTCGATCAGTTGCCTGCGCAGGCCCGCGCGGAGATCCAGCCCGGCCGTGCCGGCGACTGTGCGTGTTGCACTACCGGGTAGATGCGCCTCCACATCATCACGCATCGCAGGAGGTACTTCGTACCGGCGTCCACTCGCGGCAGGACCGAGAAATGCCCCGATCCGGTCCGCGCGTGCACCGAGTTCGACCATCGCTTCGAGGACCCGCGGGATGATGCCGATACGTGCGCCGACACGCCCCGCGTGTGCCGCGGCCACGACACCGGCTTCCTCATCGGACAGCAACACCGACACACAATCGGCGCTGAGGGCAACAAGTGCGAGCCCGGTCGCGGTGGTGACGAGAGCGTCTGTCGCGGCTACGCGCTCAGTGACAGGGCCGTCCACCACGGTGACGTTGCGGCTGTGAATCTGCTCCATCCACACGAATCGTTCGGGTGGCAATCCGATGACTTCGGCCAGGCGCTGCCGGTTGGCTGCGACAGCTGCGGGATCGTCCCCCACGTGGTCACCGAGGTTGAAGGAGTCGTAGGGGGGAGCCGAGACCCCGCCGGTCCGTGTGGTCACGACCCGGCGGGCACGCACTCCCGAGTGAGGCGCTGTCAACGCCGCATGAAAATAGGCACGTCCACGTCGTCATCGCCGTCGTCGTCGACTTCGACCGCCCGCGCAGCGCTGCTGCTACCGGCTGGGGGAAGGCCACTCGACGCCGGCACAGGCTCACGGGCCGGCGCTTCGTCGGTACCGTCACGATCGGGACGGCCCAGCTCGCCTGCTCGACCGGCGCCGATGGCGCCCGGTCGCGCATTCTGCTGCGGGTTCTGCTGCGACTGCTGTCCCTGCTGCTGGCCGGGGCCTGCCTCGACGGGACGTCGAGTCGGAGTGCCGCCGTCGAAGCCCGCCGCGATCACCGTGACACGCACCTCGTCGCCGAGTGAGTCGTCGATGACGGTGCCGAAGATGATGTTCGCGTCGATGTGCGCAGCTTCCTGCACCAGCGAGGCTGCCTCGTTGATCTCGAACAATCCGAGGTCGGAGCCGCCTGCGATCGACAGCAGCACGCCTCGCGCACCCTCCATCGAGGCTTCGAGGAGCGGCGAGTTGATCGCAGCTTCCGCGGCCTTGATCGCACGCCCTTCGCCCCGCGACGAACCGATGCCCATGAGTGCACTGCCCGCTCCGGACATCACGCCCTTGACATCGGCGAAGTCGACGTTGATCAGGCCCGGGGTGGTGATGAGGTCGGTGATGCCCTGAACACCGTTGAGGAGGACCTCGTCGGCGGACCGGAAAGCGTCCATGAGGCTGACCGCTGCGTCGCCGAGCTGGAGCAACCGGTCGTTGGGGATCACGATGAGGGTGTCGCACGATTCGCGCAGCGTCTGAATGCCTGTGTCTGCCTGACCGCCACGCCGCTTGCCTTCGAAGGAGAAGGGGCGGGTGACGACACCGACCGTCAGTGCGCCGAGTTTGCGCGCGATGCTCGCCACAACGGGCGCGCCACCGGTGCCGGTGCCACCGCCCTCGCCGGCGGTGACGAAGACCATATCGGCGCCCTTGAGCACCTCTTCGATCTCGTCCTTGTGGTCTTCGGCAGCCTTACGACCCACTTCGGGGTCTGCGCCTGCGCCCAGGCCGCGAGTCAACTCACGTCCGACGTCGAGCTTGACGTCGGCGTCGGACATCAGGAGTGCTTGTGCATCGGTGTTGACCGCGATGAACTCGACTCCCTTAAGTCCCTGCTCGATCATGCGGTTGACCGCGTTCACGCCGCCACCGCCGATACCGACGACCTTTATTACGGCGAGGTAGTTGTGCGGGGGCGTCATGGGCTCTCGCCTTCCTGGGATTTCGGGTTCACACTTCGATCGATCTTCCTAGGTACCTGTCAAACCCTCAACCATAGCTTGAAGGTTATGTCAAGTACCCGACTGCTGCGAAACGCTATGGCACAGCAGCCCGAATCCGCCAGCAGACTCGCCGACGACACGCCACCAATTTCACACCGACCTCCTCACCGGACCGTCGGAAGGTCCGGACTGGCAACATCGAACTGCTGCCCTGGCTGGGTCAGCAGGGGCAGGATCACGGCGGCCTTGCGATCCGAACGCTCCACCCCGCCCCACACGACCACTCGACCGTCCGCCAGGATGAGGGATATATCCGAGTCCGAACCTGCCGCGACCTCCTTTACCTGCACGGCGAGTTCCGGCGGCAGTAGTCCGATGATCTCTACCGCCGCAGCTGTCGCGGGGTCACCGGTACCCGGAGATGCTGTGACGAGCCGGGGGGTCATCAGCGGAGGCGGCTCGACCGCAAAGTCCACGCCTTCCGCATCGACGGAGTGTGTGCCGTCCGGTCCGTCGAAGTAGACCACGGCGACACGCTCGACGATGGTCACCCGCACCGTCGACGGGTACGACCGCTGCACCCTGACCGACGCGGCGCGGGGAAGCGCCGAGGCGACACGTTGCGCGGCTTCAGCGGTATCGACCTGCAGCAGCGGCGTGCCGTCGGCGACATCGAGGCTCGCAAGCACTTCTTCGCGGGTGATGATGTCGTTGCCGGTCACTTCCACCGAGCGCACCGACAGCAACGGCGAGGTCCACGCCACCACAATCGCTGCGAGCAGGGCGACCACCACGACTCCGCCGATGAGCACCGTGCGCAGACGCACGGAACGGCCAGAGGGACGCCGTGCCGAGTTGTTCGCTCCGAGGGCCTCGTCCCGCGTGGACATCCTGGCACGGCGACCGGCACGCTTGCTCCGCGGCGCTCTACGTTCGGTGGTCTTCGTGGAATCGGGTGTCACGAACCGCTCGACTCCGTTCCGAGGCCCGCCGACCGGAAACGTCCCGGTTTACTGTGCAGGGCGTCGAGGATCTGGCGTCCGAGCATCGTGACGTCTCCCGCACCCATGGTGATGACGATGTCGCCGGGGCGGCTCAACCGAGCCACCTGGCGCGGTACGAGAGACAGGTCCGGTTGGTAGAGCACCGGTTTCGACACCGCTTGGGCGACCAGCGCCCCGCTCACCCCGGGAATCGGTTCTTCGCGCGCTCCGTAGACGTCGAGAACCACCACTTCGTCGGCCAGGTCGAGAGCAGCGCCGAACTCCGTCGCGAAGGTTTCGGTGCGTGAATACAGGTGCGGCTGGAACACGACGATCACTCGAGGACGCTCGGTTCCCGACTCCGTGTAGCGCAACGGCTCGCCCGCCACGAGTTCCGCAGCTGCTGCGAGCACGGCGCGCACCTCCGTGGGATGGTGCGCATAGTCGTCGAAGACCCGCACACCTTGTTCACGCCCGCTGAACTGGAACCTCCGGTGGACACCGCCGAAGCCTGCGAGTCCTTCGATCGCCTCGTCCACGGACGCGCCTGCCTCGAGTGCTGCGAGAAGGGCCGCAAGCGCGTTGAGGGCCATGTGCCTGCCCGGTACCGACAGACGGACCGTGCGCGGAGTGTCTTCGTCGGCGAGATGGAACTCGGCGACACCGCCGATGTCCTTCGGCTCCCACGCGAGCAATCGCACCCCGACCGGGACACCTCGGACGGCCGCGGAAGTCCCGATGACCTCGGCCGTGCCGTATCCGGAGATCCGGAGATCGGTACGACCGAGTGCGACCACGCGCTCAGCGAGTGCCGCGGATCCTGCATCGTCGAGACAGACGATGAGCAGGCCACCCGGGGCAATCCTGGCAACGAAATCGTCGAACACCTCGGTGTACGCCTCAGGGGTGCCGAAGAAGTCGAGGTGATCCGGTTCGACGTTCGTCACGATGACGACGTTCGGATCGTATCGGAGCAGTGAGCCGTCACTCTCGTCGGCTTCTGCGACGAATACGTCGCCACTGCCATGGTGCGCATTGGTCCCGGATTCGTTGAGTTCACCGCCGACTGCGAAGGACGGGTCGAACCCGCAATGTTGGAGAGTCACCACCAGCATCGAGGTGGTGGAGGTCTTGCCGTGCGTGCCGGAGACCAAGTATGTGCGGTACTCGTGCATCAGGGCAGCGAGCACCGCGGGGCGAAGAAGAACGGGTATGCCGCGCTCGCGGGCGGCCACAAGTTCGGGATTGTCCTTCGGAATCGCGGCGTGCGTCGTGACGACCGCGGTCGGCCCGCCGTCGATCAGGTCGAGTGCGTCCGCATGATGACCGATCCGTACCTGCGCTCCTCGCGCGCGCAGTGCGAGGACTCCCCGGCTCTCCTTGGCATCCGATCCCGACACCTCCCCACCACGAGCGAGCAGGATTCGGGCAATGCCCGACATGCCCGCACCGCCGATCCCCACCATGTGCACCCGCTGAAGCTCCGCGGGCAGCTGCGCGCTCATTCTCGACTCCTGTTCGGTTCCACGTCGGCGACTTCGAGCACGATACGGGCCACTTCGGCTGCGGCACTGCGATGTCCCGCAGCCGCCGCGTTTCGTCCCATCTCGGCGAGCCGGCCGGGGTCACCCAGCAACGGCGTGACCGTATCGGCCATGAACGCCGACGTGAGCTCGGCGTCTGCCACGATCATTCCACCACCTACTGCCACGACCGGCCGAGCGTTGAGCTCTTGTTCGCCGTTACCGTGCGGTAAGGGAACGTACACGGCCGGTAGTCCGACAGCGGAGACTTCCGCCACGGTCATTGCTCCGGAGCGGCAGACCACCGCGTCCGCCGCCGAGTAGGCAAGGTCCATTCGTTCCAGATACGGGACAGCCACGTACGGGGCCTTTGCATGACCCGGATGGGCCGGAACGTCGACGGTGTTCTTCGGACCGTGCGCGTGCAGAACAGCGACTCCGGCCTCGGCGAGGCTTGCCGCGGCACCGACCACCGCCTCGTTGAGGGACCGAGCACCCTGCGATCCGCCGAACACCAGCAAAACCGGCACGTCGTCAGGGAGACCGAAGTGGCGACGTGCATCGGCCCGCAGCGACGCGCGGTCGAGTTCGGTGATCGAGGATCGTACTGGGATCCCCACGATGTCGGCCTCGCTGTTCCTCTTGACACCCGATCCCGGAACGGCGGCGAGTACCCGGGAGGCGCGCAGAGCACCGATCTTGTTGGCGATTCCGGCGCTGGCGTTGGCTTCGTGCACGACAACGGGAATACGACGTCGGCGGCGCAACGCTCCCCCGCTTGCCGCGAGATACGCGGGCAGTGCGACGTAACCGCCGAATCCGACGACGACGTCCGCTTCGACACGGTCGAGTACCTCGCGGGTCCGGCGAACGGATGAAACCACCCGCGCGGGGAGCGCGAAGAGGTCGCGGGTCGGCTTGCGCGGCAGCGGTACCGGCGGGATCAATTCGAGCGGATATCCGCGGCGCGGCACCAGCGTGGTCTCCAGGCCACGTGAAGTTCCGAGCGCGGTCACCACGGCATCCGGCATCAGGTCACGTATCGCGTCCGCTACCGCGAGCGCCGGTTCGATATGTCCTGCCGTGCCGCCTCCTGCCACCACGACGGACAGTCCTGGCTTGTCCCCACTCACCGACGATTTCCTCGCTCTCCGGTCCTGCCATTGCCGTTGCGTTTTCGTGGTTGCTGCGAAGTCGCGCGGCTGTTCTTCGTTCGTTGTCGTTCGGCGCCACGCGCGCGAGCGCCTCCGGTGTCACGCGCGCGGGCGCTGTCGGCCGAGCGTCGTCCGGTCGTCGCTGCGGCGGGTGCGCGACGCGCCCGCGTCGCAACCGCGGTTCCGCCGGGGCGAGGGTTGCCTCGGCGGCGCGGCGGCTTCGCTCCGCGGAGCGATCCACCATGTACATCACCACGTCCGGGTCGGTAGGCCTCAGGTTTGCGGATCTTCATGATTCGTGCCAGTCGTCCGTCCTGGCCTGCGTGTAGGGCTGCGATCGCTTCCGGTTCGTGTCTGGCGGCGTTGGCGATCAGGCCGAACATGAGCAGGGTGGTAGCGGTGGAGGTGCCACCTGCCGAGACGAGCGGAAGCTGCAGACCGGTCACGGGCAGCAATCCCACGACGTAGCCGATGTTGATGAATGCCTGGCCGATGATCCACACGGTGGCGGTTGCGGTGAACAGGCGGAGGAACGGATCGACCGAACGCATGGCGATACGCAGTCCCACATAGGCGAAGAGCGCGAACAGGCCGATGACCGCGAGACCGCCGATGAAGCCCAGTTCTTCGCCGATGATCGCGAAGATGAAGTCGTTGTGAGCGTTCGGGAGGTAGCTCCATTTGGCGCGGCTCTGACCGAGGCCGCGACCCCAGATTCCTCCGTCGGCGAGCGAAAAGCGCGCCTGCCGCGCTTGGTACCCGGCGCCTTGGGGGTCGTCGCCGGGGTTGAAGAACGCTCGGACGCGCGCGGAGCGGTATCCGGCGGTCAATGCAAGGACGGCGGCACTGGCGATGGCGGTGCCGACGATTCCGACGAAGATCTTCAAGGGCAGCCCCGCGAACCACAGCAGGGCGAGTACAACGATGACGAGGGAGACGGTCGTCCCGAGGTCGGGCTGCAGGACGATGAGGATGGTCACCAACAGTGCCGCGGGAACGAGCGGCACGATCATCTCTTTGAGGGTGGAGTTCTCTCCGCGCCTCGCAGCCAGCAAATGGGCGCCCCACAAGGCGATCGTGATCTTCGCGATCTCCGACGGTTGCAGGGATATGCCGCCGACGACGAACCATCCCCGGGTGCCCTGCGATTCGGTTCCGATACCGGGTATCAGTACGAGTACGAGCAGCACCACCGACATTGCGAAGGCAGGGAAGGCGAACCGGCGCATCATGCGCACAGGGATCTGCAAGGCGACGTAGAACGCGACGAAGCCGACAAGGGCGAACACGATCTGCGACGTGAACATTCGGTACGGCGAGTCCTCGGCCGCTACCGCTTCCACACTCGACGACGACAGCACCATCACCAGCCCCAGCACCATGAGCAGGACGGCGATGGTGACGATGAGGTGGAACGACGCGAGGGGTCGCGCCATCCACTGCCCGATCCGGCCGCGCGCGGTCGGTGACGGTGCGCTGCCCTTCGGCGAGGTCACCGGACTGTCCCGCCCCCGCGCATTTCGTCGACCGCTGCCGCGAAACTGCGGCCACGCTGGGCATAATCGACGAACATGTCGAGTGACGCGGCCGCGGGCGCCAGCAGGACGGCGTCCCCCGGTGCTGCGAGGGCGGCAGCCTCACGAACCGCGATGCGCATCGCTTCGGGTCCGTCGACGCCGCGTGCGCTCACCCGACGGGGTTCCGGTGTGGCCCCACCATCCTGTCCGAGTTCGCTGCCGGGCTCGAGCCCGCTGTCCTGACTGCTCATTTCCCCATCGTCGCGCGTGTCGACCAGGACCACGGGGATGCCGGGGGCGTGTCGTGCCAGCGCATCTGCGATCGAGCCCGCGTCCCGCCCGAGCAGAACTGCCCCGGTCAGCCGCGGGGCAACGTCGGCGACCAGGTCGTCGACGCGCGCGCCCTTGAGGAGTCCGCCTGCTATCCACACAACCGCGTCGCGCGCGAGAAGGGAGCTTCGGGCCGCGTGCGGATTGGTGGCCTTCGAGTCGTCGATGTAATCGACGCCGTCGACGGTGCCCACCGGTGCGGCACGGTGAGGACCGACCTGGTGCCTGCGTAGCCCGTCGTGTACAGCTGCTTCCGGTACGTCGATCGCGCGCGCCAATGCTGCAGCCGCCAGCGCGTCGGACAGACCGGCCGGGCCTGCCGGAGTCACGTCGGTCACCGACGCGAGGACCGCGGAGTCGGCGAAGGCTCGGTCGACGAGCACGTCTCCGCTGATGCCGAGTTGGCCTGCGTCCGGGTATCCGAGGGTGAACCCGACAGTGAGGACGGACCGCGACCGCTCGCGGAGTCCACCGGCGATCGGGTCGTCGAGTCCGAGGATCCCCACCGCGCCGGTGAGTGCGCCGAGCTTGGCGTCGATGTAGTTCTCGATGCCGCCGTGCCAGTCGAGGTGGTCTTCGGCGATGTTGAGGATGACTCCGGCCGCTGGTCGCACAGACGGGGCCCAGTGGAGTTGGAACGACGACAGTTCGACAGCAAGGACGTCGGCCCGCCGGTCGTCGCGGCGCAGCGCGTCCAGTACGGGCAGGCCGATGTTGCCGCATGCCGCGGAGGAGATGCCTGCCGATTCGAGGATCGCGTGCAGCATCATCGTCGTGGTGGTCTTGCCGTTCGTCCCGGTTACGACGAGCCATCGCCGGGCGGGGCCGTAGAGCTCGGCCTGGTCGATCCGCCACGAGAGTTCGATGTCGCCCCAGATCGGAACAGCGGCGCCCGCCGCACGTGAAAGCAGTGGCGCGTCGGGCGGGAATCCGGGACTGGTCACGACGAGGGCGTAGTCGCGCATGGACGCAGCATCGTCGAGCGCGGCGGCGCCGAGCAGGGTGTCGAGTTCGACTGTCTCTGCACCGAGCTCGGCCGAGCGTGCCAGTGCCTCGGGATTGCGGTCGGTGACGGTCACGCGAGCCCCGAGGTCGAGCAGTGGCCTGATGGTGGCGCGGCCCGAGATTCCGGCGCCTGCGACGAGAACGCGCGCACCTCGCAGTCGCTGCAGTTCATCCGTCACGAGGTCAGTCTCCGATCGCCGCGAGGTACTCGCTGTAGAACAGGGCGAGGCCCATGGCCGAGGCGATTCCGGCAAGCAACCAGAATCTGATGATCACCGTGGTTTCGGCCCATCCGCCGAGTTCGAAATGGTGATGGAACGGTGCCATCCGGAAGACGCGGCGTCTGCTGGATCTGAACACTGCCACCTGGATGACCACCGAGGCTGCCTCGGCGACGAACAGTGCGCCGATGACGACCATGAGGAGTTCGGTGCGGGTGGTCACAGACAGGCCCGCGAGCATGCCGCCGAGGGCGAGCGAACCGGTGTCGCCCATGAAGATCTTCGCGGGAGCTGCGTTCCACCACAGGAACCCGAGGCAGGCGGCGCCACCTGCTGCGCACAGCAGTGCCAGGTCGAGCGGGTCGCGCACGTCGTAGCAGCCGGCCGTCGGTTCGACCGCACATGCGTTCCGGTACTGCCAGAAGGTGATGATCACGTATGAACCGAGGACGAGTGCCATCGACCCCGCGGCGAGGCCATCGAGGCCGTCCGTGAGGTTCACCGCGTTCGACCAGGCGCTCACGAGTAGGTAGACGAACAGGATGAAGACGATCGATCCCATCGACACCGTCGCGATGTCGCGCACGTACGACAGATCGGTGCTCGCCGGGGACAGGCCATCGGAATTACGGAACTGGAGTGCCAGGATACCGAACGCCACCGCGACGATCAGCTGACCGACCAGTTTTGCTGTCTTGTTCAGGCCCAGATTGCGCTGTTTGCGGATCTTGATGAAGTCGTCGAGGAACCCGACACCGCCCAGTGCGGTGGTCAGTCCGAGTACCAGTAGTCCTGAGGCCGACGGCCCTTCTGCGTCGTATGCCAGGCCGATCAGGTGCGAGCCCCAGTACCCTGCCCACAGACCCGCGAGGATTGCCACACCACCCATGGTGGGAGTGCCGCGCTTCGCCTGATGACTCTGCGGCCCCTCGACCCGGATCTCCTGACCGAAGCCTTGCCGGGAGAACGCCTTGATCAACACCGGCGTGAGCAGAATCGACACCGCGAGTGCGATACCCGCGGCGAATAGGATCTGTCTCACCGTGCAGCCTCCGTCTCCAGAACAGCGTTGTCATCTCCGAGCAGGGCCTCAGCTATCGACCACAGGCCGACCGACTGCGACGCTTTCACCAATACGATGTCGCCTGGGCCGATCTCGTCGCGTAGCAGCTCGATTGCTGCGTCGGCATCGAGCACGTGGCTTGCTTCCTCGCCCCAGGATCCTTCCATCACGGCACCCTGGAACAGACCCCGGACCGGTCTCGTCGCACCGACCGCGATGATGCGGGAGATATCGAGGCGCACCGCGAACCGGCCGATCGCGTCGTGTTCGACGACGGATTCGTCGCCCAGTTCTCCCATTTCGCCGAGGACGGCGAAGGTGCGTCGTCTGGCAGGTCCGCTGCGGGCCACTGTTGCGAGTGCCTTCAGCGCGGCTCGCATCGAGTCCGGGTTCGCGTTGTATGCGTCGTCGATGACGGTGACGCCGTCGGCGCGGGTGGTGACGGCCATCCGATGGGCAGAGACCGGGGCCGCTCCGGCAAGGGCGGCGCCGGCCTGTTCCGGTGTGGCACCACATTCGAGCGCGATTGCGATCGCGGTAAGTGCGTTTCCTACCTGGTGCTCCCCGTGTACCGCAAGTGTGACGGGCAGGCGCTGCTCGGTTCCGGTCACGCGGTCGGTGATCGCGAGGGTGAAGGTGGGTCGAGCGTCGCCGTCGAGGGTGATGTCGGTGGCCGCGACCTGGGCGCTACCGGAGCTTCCGACAGTGACCACCCGCGCGTGGGTCCGCGCGGCCATACGTGCTACGAGGGTGTCGTCGGCGTTGAGGATGGCGACGCCACCGTCGGCTTCGTCCGGGAGCGCTTCGACGAGTTCCCCCTTGGTCTGCGCGATCACCTCCCGCGAACCGAACTCACCGAGGTGGGCTGTGCCGACGTTGAGGACTGCACCGATTCTCGGCGGGGCGATCTGCGCGAGGGCTGCGATGTGTCCTGGTCCACGCGCCGACATCTCGAGTACGAGAAAGCGGGTGTCGCGGGTGGCGCGCAGCGCAGTCCAGGGGTGACCGAGTTCGTTGTTGAAGGAACCCGGTGGTGCCACGACGGGCCCGAGCGGTGCGAGTACCGCTGCGATGAGATCTTTCGTGGAGGTCTTCCCGGACGACCCGGTCACTCCGATCACGGTCAGTCCGTCGTCGACGAGTTCGTCGACGACTGTCCTGGCGAGTTTCGCAAGGCCGGTGAGGACAGCAGCACCGGATCCGTCCGGGTCGTGCTCGAGGGCCAGGGCGTTGGTCTCGGCCGCGGGCATGAATGGGACGACGATGGCGGGCACACCGACCGGGCGCGCCGCGAGGACGGCGACCGCGCCCGCGTCGATCGCGGCCGCTGCATGATCGTGGCCGTCGGTCTTGGCACCGGGCAGCGCAAGGAACAGGCCGCCCTCGGCAATCCGTCGCGAATCGAACTCGACTGTGCCGGTGACTTCGACAGCCGGGTCGTCGACGTCGTGCAGGGTGCCCCCGACTGCCTCCGCGATCCGAGCCAGTGTCATCGGGATCATTCCGTGCCTCCGCTGCGCTGATGCCGTTCGATCGCTTCCGCGAGTACCTCGCGATCGTCGAACGGATGCTTGACTCCGTCGATTTCCTGGCCCCGCTCGTGGCCCTTGCCTGCGACGAGCACGACGTCGCCGGGACGCGCCCACGCGACCGCTGCGTCGATCGCGGCGGCCCGGTCGCCGATCTCCCGGATCTCACCGCGAGACCCGTGCTCGAGTGCTCGGGCGCCCTCGAGGACCGCGGCCCGAATCGATGCGGGATCCTCGGTGCGGGGGTTGTCGTCAGTGACGACGAGCAGCTCGGCCGAGGCCGCTACCGCACCCATCAGCGGACGTTTTCCTCGGTCACGATCACCACCCGCGCCGACAACGACGGCGATACGTCCCGTCGTACTGCGCCGCAGTGTGGAGATGACAGCTTCGAGCGCCGCCGGTTTGTGCGCGTAATCGACGACCGCGAGAAAATTCTGTCCGCAATCCACTCGCTCGACGCGGCCCGGGACGTCGACGCTTGCGATTCCACGAGCGGCCACGTCGGGATCGACTCCGACCGCAGAGCAGAGGGCAACTGCGAGCGCCGCGTTGGCGACGTTGTACCGCCCGGGCAACCGCACGCTCACTCGATGGGTCCGCCCCTCGGGATCGGTCAATCCGAATTCCTGGGTGCCTGCAGGATCTGATTCGGCGTCGGTCACCGACCAGTCCGCAACCGCACCCCGGGTCTCGCTGGTCGACACCGTCCGTACGCCGACGGGATCACCGTTGTTTGCAGAGCGCGCGATCTCGGCCATGCGCATGCCCCAGTCGTCATCGACGCATACGACGGCGCGGTGTGCTCGAACAGGCGACTCGGGCGCGAACAGGCGTGCCTTTGCAGCAAAGTAATCGTCGAGGTCCTTGTGGAAGTCGAGGTGATCCTGCGACAGGTTCGTGAACCCACCGACCGCGAAATCGGTAGCGGCAACGCGACCGAGTGCAAGCGCGTGGCTCGATACTTCCATCACTACCGTGTCGACACCGTGTTCGAGCATGGTTGCGAACAACGCGTGAAGCTGCGGGGCTTCGGGGGTGGTCAGTGCGCTCGGTACTCGCTGGCCTGCAATGCGCGTTTCGACGGTGCCGACGAGACCGGTGACCCGCCCCGCGGCACCGAGGCCCGCTTCGACGAGGTACGCCGTCGTGGTCTTGCCCGACGTTCCGGTGATCCCGATGACCTGCATCCGCTCGGACGGGTGTCCGTAGACCGTGGCCGATGCGAGGCCGAGCACGGAGCGAGGCTCGGGATGCACGAGCACCTGCACCGGGCCGGCCTCTCGGGCTGCCGTCGCGATCGCCTCTACCCCTGCCGCGTCGGTGAGTACGGCTACGGCACCGCGATCGAGTGCGGCGCCGACGAAGGCCGCCCCGTGCGCACGAGCACCCGGCAGAGCGGCAAAGAGGTCGCCCGGTCGGATCCGTTGCGCATTCAGGTCGATCCCGGTCACGACCGCGCCTGTCTGAGCGGCACCGTCGGAGGCGGCATCGGATCCAACCGCGAGGAGGTCGGCGCCGATGGTGGCGGCCAGATCCCGAAGGGACGTCATCGGCGGATTCTCGGGTCGGCGGCCCTCCGCGAGGGGAGACGGATCCGGACTCGATGGCACAGGTACAAGTTCCTCTCTTGCGGCATCCCGCTGCTGCTCTCGATCGGTGCCTGACTACACCGCAGTGTCACGTTACCGACGTGTCAGGTTACCCAGACCGCAAAGCTGCACCGACACCCGTCCGAGCTCCCGGCGACGATATGAACATCAGGATTCAATCGACCTGGAGAATCAGCTTGCCACCCGGTTCCGGCGACAATGGCACTGCGGCGCGCTGCAGCAGCCACGAGGCGATGTCTCGGAACAGCGGAGCGGCAGACTGACCGCCGGTACCGTCCGAGCTGCGCGTGGGCGCATCGAGCATGATCCCGATCACGTACTTCGGATCGTCCGACGGCGCGATACCCGCGAAGGTGATCCAGTAGTCCGAATTCGAGTAGCACCCACAGTTGGGGTCGATCTGCTGGGCGGTACCGGTCTTACCTGCGATCTGGTATCCCTCGATCGCTGCCTGCGCCCCCGTACCCTGCTGATTTCCCGTATCGGATTGGACGACCGACCGGAACATATCGCGCACCGTAGCTGCTGTCTGTGGACTCACCACCCGGATCGGATCGGGCGATTCCGTTTCGGTGCGGGTGCCGTCGGGCCCGATCGTCGCGTCGACGATGCGGGGCGGGATGCGCTCACCGTCGTTGGCGATCGCCTGATAGATCCCGGTCATCTGCAGCAGTGTCATCGACAGACCCTGCCCGATCGGAAGGTTCGCGAACGTACCACCCGACCACTGTTCTCGACTGGGCACCAATCCGGCGGACTCACCGGGGAGGCCCACCTCGGTGCGCTGACCGAGGCCGAACAGGTCGAGCATCTCGGCGAACCTGTCTTCACCGATGCGTTCTGCGAGCATGAGTGTGCCCACATTGGAGGACTTCCCGAAGATTCCCGTGGTGGTGTACGGGACGACGCCGTGGTCCCAAGCGTCCTTGACCGTGACACCCGACATATCGATGCTGCCTGGGACCTGCAGGACCTCGTCGGGTGTCGTGAGTCCGTCCTCGATCGCGGCGGCAGCGGTGATGATCTTGTTCACTGATCCGGGTTCGAAAGGTGAGGCAACCGCCGGATTGCCTTGCTCTGCCGAAGGCGGATTGTTGGCGACACCGATGGAGGGGTCGAACGTGCTGTCGTTGGACATCGCGAGCACCTCGCCGGTGTGCGCATCGAGCACCACCGCTGACGCGTTGTCGGCACCGGACAGATCCTTCGCTCGTTGCACCTGCTGCTGCACGTGGTACTGGATGTCGTTGTCGATCGTGAGTTCGACGGACGAACCGTCCACAGCGGGGTGCTGGTCGCGCCAACTTCCCGGAATAACCACACCATCCGAACCACGGTCGTAGGTGGACGATCCGTCGGTACCGGCGAGGACCGAGTCCATGGAGGCCTCGAGGCCGATCAGTCCGTACCCGTCCCACCCGGTAGCACCCACGATGTTCGCCGCGAGCGACCCGCCGGGATACAGCCGGATGTCTTGCCGCTCCAGCCCCACCATGCTGTATTCGTCGACGATGGCTGCCGCTACACCGGGATCCACCCCGCGAGCGAGATAGACGAACGTCTCGTCGCTCTCGAGTTTCTCGAGCACCTCTTTCTTGGGTGCTGCGGCGCCGAGAGCATCATGCAATGCGTCGGCCACTCCCTCGAGATACTCGGCGACCTCTGGTTGGGTCTGATCCTTGGCCCGGGCCTCGCTAAGTTCCTTTCGGACGCGTACAGGCTGGAACGTGATCGCTTTGGCTTCCATCGTGTAGGCGAGCGGATTACCGTTGCGGTCGCTGATCGTTCCGCGAGTTGCGGGTTCGACGAGTCGGGTCGTGCGCTGACTTGCCGCCTCTGCAGACAATGTCGGCGCCTGGAACAGTTGGATCGACAACAGTTGGGCACCCGCGAGACCGAGGATTGCAAAAATCGCCCAGAGACCGAGCTTGTTTCGGAACTGGAACGCCGTGGTGTCGGTGCGACGGCGACTCGGTCGCCATCCCGCCCCTCTCGATGCGGGCCGAGGCCGGGGAGCACTACCGCGCGGCCGAGCCGCACGGCGAGGGGTGGCGCCGTTCCTCACCGTTGTCCGGCCTCCGATACTGACGGCTCACCCGTCCGGGAAGCCTCGGGTTGCGGCAGTTCACTCACAGGCATCGATTGTTCCGCTTCGTCGGGAAGAACCGTGACATTCGCGGGCTGCGGCGCGGCGCCACCCTCCCGGCTTCCCGCGCCCGCGGTGGCCTCGGGCTCAGGACCGGCGGGAGCGCCCGGTGCGGGCTCTCCGACAGGGGTTTGCGCTGCCGGCTCGGAGGCGCGCGGCGCCTCTGCTGCCGCCGCGGCGCGGCTTTCCGGGTCCACTGCTTCAGGCGATTCCACAGCGTCCCGAGGTGCATGCTGCTCGCCCGACGGCGACAACGGACGGGGATTCTCACGCCCGGCGCTGCCTGCAAGCGGAGGTTGCACATCGCCCCGCGACTCCGGAGCATTCAACGGCACCGGCGGTGCACCCTGCGCGGCCACCGGTTCACCGACGACTCGCACCGAGCCGTCCTCACCCACAACGAGCCTCGCTGCCTGTCCAGAGGGGATCATGCCGAGTTCGGCGGCATGCTGCGCGAGCACCGGAGCTGTCAGACCCGCTTCCACGTCACGCTGCAGCACTGCTCGCTGTTGAAGGAGACTCTCGTTGTGTGCGCGGGCAGCACCGAGCTCGTAGGAGTCCTCTGCAGCCCGTGTCGTCAGAAACAGGGTCACCATCATCCCGACCGCGAGCAGCGCGATGATGCTCGCGACGAACGGAATGCGTGTCGCGACACGGCGCGCACCTGTGGTGCGCCCGCGAGTTTCGGCCGGCGAGACCAGCTGTGCAGACCGCTGATTGCGGCGCTGGTAGGCACGCTGCGCTGCCGTCGATCGAGCCTGCCGAGGTCGGGGCGGGGATGGCACCTGCAGGGTCATCTTCTACCTCCTGGCGATTCGTTCCGCGGCACGCAGCCGGACGGGCGCCGAGCGTGGATTCTTGTCGATCTCGTCGTCGGACGCGCGTTCGGCGCCCCGTGTGAGGATGCGAAGTTCCGGACCCATTCCGGGCAGCTCCACCGGAAGACCCTCAGGACTGCGGGATTTCGAGCGCGGTGCGAGCTCCTGCTTGACGACACGGTCTTCGAGGGACTGGTAGGACATGAACACCACTCGCCCCCCGATCGCGAGGGAATCGAGTGCCGCCGGAATCGCGCTGCGCAACGAGTCGAGCTCGCCGTTGACCTCCACCCGAAGGGCCTGGAAGGTGCGCTTGGCGGGGTGCCCGCCGGTGCGGCGCGATGCGGCCGGAATCGTCCGGTACAGCAACTCGACGAGCTCGCCACTGTTCCGGAAGGGCGACTTCTCGCGCGCTCGCAGGATCTCGGACGCGATCTTCCCGGCGAATCGCTCCTCGCCGTAGGTACTGAGGATGCGGGCGAGATCACCGTGGCCATAGGTATTGAGCACGTCGGCGGCCGTGATCCCGGTGGTGGGATCCATCCGCATGTCCAGCGGCGCATCCTTCGAATAGGCAAATCCGCGGTCGGCCTCATCGAGCTGCATCGACGACACGCCGAGATCGAACAGGATTGCGTGCACCGACCCGACACGGTCGAGCCCCACCCTTTCGAGCGCGTCGGCAATACCGTCGTAACGGGTGTGGACGAAGTCGGTGCGACCGGAGAACTCGGCCAAGCGTCCGCGCGCAATAGCCAGGGCGTCGGGATCCCGGTCGAGCCCTACCAGCCTCAGCCCGGGAAAGGTGCGCAAGAAATGCGCGGAGTGACCACCCAGACCGAGAGTTGCATCGACGTATACCGCCCCTGCCCCGCCGGGCCCTGCTGCCTCGATCGCCGGCCCCAGCAGCTCTACGGCGCGATCGAGCAGTACCGGAACATGGCCGAAGCCATCAGTGTCGGTCGTTTCGGCGTCATCCTCGCCGTCCACCATGTGGTCCTCCGAAATCCTGCTCGTTCGATGCGGGCCACGCGGGCCATTCGATCTTGGTGGTCGGTCGGATGGTCTGGATACGGCGGCGGCGAATGCCAGGAGGTCTCTGTCCGATCCCGGAGACCTGACACTGGGGAAGTGTGTCAGGGCTTCCGTTCCGTACCTGGCGCCGGGGAAGTGCGTCAGGGTCGGTCCCGGGCAGAGGCCTCACGGCACTCGCCGCGCAGAGCCGAAGATCCGTCACAATATGTCGCGAAGTACCTCGTCCCTTGCTTCGGAGAAACCCTCCTCGTGCTCGGCCAGGTATGCCTCCCACGACTCGGCGTTCCAGATCTCGAGATAGTTGACAGAACCGATCACAACGCAGTCCTTGGTGAGCCCCGCGTATGTCCGATGCGACATGGACAAAGTGATGCGGCCTTGCGAATCGGGACGCTGTTCATCCGTGCTTGCCGCGAGGTTTCGCAGATAGGCACGCATGTTGGGGTTGCTGCGAGACGCCGCCGCCGCCCGTTCCGCGAGCGAGGTGAACTCATCGCGTGGATACACGGTCAGGCTGTGATCCTGCCCTTTGGTGATCATCAACCCTCCCGCCAGTTCGTCTCGATACTTCGCAGGCAGGGTGAGCCTGCCCTTGTCATCCAACTTCGGCGTGTAGGTGCCGAGAAACACCCGGTACCTCCCGCCTTGCCGGACGGACTCTGCGTCGTGCGACGGAGACACTCTCGCTCCCCGCCGCGCCCCACAGTACCCCACTTCACCCCACGAATATCCGATTAACCGGCGTCCGATGGGCGTGTTGTTCTTGAAATTCCTGGTCAGCGGACGTGGTGGCGGTGGGGCACCGTGCGCGCCTGTGACGGTTACCGCGCTCGCACCCGCCTGTGATGCGCACCCGAGGACAGCGAATCGCAGGAAATCGCAGGTCCGCATGGTGGAGGGCGGCATCGAAACACACAGGACGAGTTGCTGTGGGGCGCAGTGGGGCGATGAGGCAGGTCGGGCCGTATGCCCACCGGTGCGGCAACACCCCCACCTACAGCAAGGGCGCGACCCCCATGGGGGTCGCGCCCTTGCTGTAGGTGCGGCGTTGTGCGCGTCAGATCACTCTTGTTCGAAGCGACGCCGGAACCGCTCCTCCATCCGGTGGGTGAAGCCCTCCGAAGACTTCTTCCGACCACGAGTGGAAGAAGTCTTACCGCGCTTTCCGGAATCCGCTCCGCCGGATGCTGCACCCGATGCGGACCGATGCCGTCCGTCGACCAGCACGAGAACTCCCGCAGCGAACATCACGAGAAATCCGAGCAGGCTGATGATCGGGAACCCACCCGGTTTGACCGGTAGGGCAACTCCCGCAATAAGCAACGTCAAACCCAAAACGAACAGCGCGCCGGCCTGCAGCCGTCGCCTGTTGGACGCCATACCCAGTCGCTTTCCGCGAACGGTCGAGGCGAACTTGGGATCCTCAGCATAGAGCGCGCTCTCGATCTGATCGAGCATGCGCTGCTCGTGCTCGGAGAGTGGCACGGTACCTCCCCCGGCACTAAACGGTGGCCGCCGGACCCGGTGGGACGAATCCGGCGGGGCGCCGACATCACGGCCGCCTGAGTCAATGATACGAGCACATTTCCTCCGGGACCACCAACTACGAAAGTTGGTTCGCTCTCCCGGGTCGAAAAGCACTGTTCGGCCAGGGGCCGAGGTCACATGCGAGACGCAGTTCCGCTCTCAGCGGACAAGTAGCTCTCGACGTCGTGCAGGAAACGTCCGACCTCGTCGAAGAAGGCCGATGCGTCTTCGGCATCGACAACCCGCTGCACCCCGGCCTCGACCGCGGCGCGTGCAGCCGATCGGTCAGCGAAGAAATCTGCCCAGCCGGCGAACGATTCATCGGCGCGCATCATCATCACCCAGGCATTTCGGGTCGCAGGCCTCCGTTTGGGTCGTTGCGGCGCCCTCAGTTCGGCGGCTGCAATCACCGCGCCTGCGCCGCGCAATGCGGCGAGATAGGACAAGCGGAACCGTTCGCCGGGCGCGTCTGCACCTGCAGCCCCGGACAGGAGTTCGTCTGCCTTGCGCAACTGCGACGCAGCACGGGCCGACTTGGACGGCCCCACACAACCCGCGTGCACAGCCTCCCCGGCGAACCTATGTGATCTTGATCTCGAGGTGTGCGGGGCTGCCATGGCTCGTGCACCTTCCTGCCCTGCCGCAGTGCGGCTCCAGCCCGGACGATCCGGGGATGTTCGCTTCCCTCGAACATCCCCGGATCACCGGCATCGAACATAGGTTCGACGTATTCAATATAGCTGGACCCACCGACACGTCGTCAAGGGAAGGCGGTCTCCGTCCCCATATGAGCACTGACCCGAATCGGCACGACCCGAAGCCGGTACTCGTCGACCTCACCCCCGCGGAGTTCCGGACCCACCTGCCCGATCTCCTGTCCGTCTACGTCACCGCCATGCGATACCCCCGAGGCACCGAGCACCACCGCGCGCCGATGTGGTCGGAGCACGCCGATCGCGACGGATGGCGCGCCGTCGCCGCAATGATGCCGGGCAACCCCAGCACTTTCGTCGGGATCGCCTACGGCTACCACGGGCACCCCCATCAGTGGTGGCACCAGCAGGTACGCGCAGGAATGCGGCACTCGGGAATGTCCCCGGGCTCGATCGACGCACTGCTCCGCGATTACTTCGAACTGACCGAACTGCACGTTCGGCCCGACGCTCAGGGCCATCGCATCGGCGAGGCACTCCTGCGACGACTGCTCCGGGATCGCCCAGAGGAGGCCGTCATGCTGTCGACACCCGAGATCGCAGAAGAAGACAACCGCGCGTGGCGTCTCTACCGGCGTTTCGGCTTCCGCGATGTGGTCCGACGATTCGTATTCACCGGGGACGCCCGCCCCTTCGCTGTTCTCGGTCGCGCGCTCCCGATGGAGGCAGACCCCTCGGAGGCACCGGGATGACCCCCGCAGGTAGTTCGGTGCTCGACGCCGTCGTCATCGGTTCCGGGCACAATGCACTCGTCTCGGCCTGCTACCTGGCACGCGAAGGCTGGTCGATCGAGGTCGTCGAGCGCGACACCGTGATCGGCGGCGCAGTCTCGACCGTGGAACGATTCCCCGGATACGCCGTCGACCGCGGGTCGTCGGCTCACATCATGATCCGGCACTCCGGCATTCTCGAGGAACTCGATCTTGCTTCGCACGGTCTGCGCTACATCGATTGCGATCCGTGGGCATTCGCCCCGCCTCCGACAGGGAGCGGCCGACCCGGCATCGTCTTCCGCCGCGACCTCGATCACACCTGCGCGTCGATCGAGGCGGCCTGCGGGGGACGCGACGCCGAGGCATATCTCCGCTTCGTGCGCGAGTGGGGTCCGCGCACAGCTGCGGTGATGCGATCGTTCGCAGCGCCACCAACCGCCCGTCATCTCGTCCCGTCGTTCCGTGGGCTCGACCTCGGCGGGGGCGCGCTCGACCTGTCACGGCGATTCCTCACCTCCGGTGATTCCCTCCTCGACGAGTATTTCGACGACGAACCGCTCAAGGCCGCACTTGCCTGGTTCGGAGCACAGTCCGGGCCACCGATGTCCGAGCCGGGCACCGCACCGATGGTCGGATTCGCCGCACTGATGCACACATTGCCGCCCGGACGAGCCGTTGGTGGCAGTGGTGCCCTCACACGCGCCCTGACGTCCAGGCTCGCCTCCGACGGAGGCACCGTGACGTGCGGCGACGCCGCAGTAGAGATCCGTCGGTCCGGCGATCTCTGGACGGTCCGCACAGAGTCCGGGCGAATCATCGAGGCCCGAACCGTCATCGCCGGATGCCACATTCTCACCACACTCGACATGCTCGAACAGGGCGGATTCGACGCCTCGCGAATCGGCGCGTGGAGACGACGGATTCGCGTCGGTCCTGGCATAGGCATGGTGCTCCGACTCGGAACCGATTCGCTTCCCCGTTATCGCGGCGCACCCGACGACGGTGGTGACACCACCGGTCTGCAACTGCTCGTCGACGACCGCGCTCAGCTTCGTCTCGCGCACGGCGCGGCGCTTGCGGGAGAGTTGCCGCCGACGCCCGCTGTCCTGGCGATGAGCTTCTCCGCGCTCGACCCGTCGATCGCACCGCCTGGAGAACACCAGATCACTCTGTGGTCCCAGTGGTACGCCTACCGGCTCGGCAATGGACGTAGCTGGCAGTCGGAAGCCGCCGCCGAGACCGACCGGATCATTGCCGAAATGGAGAACCGGGCCCCCGGCTTCACCGCGGGTATCCGCCACGTACACACGCAAACGCCCGAAGACATCGAACGTGAAATGGGACTGATCGGCGGCAATGTCATGCACGTGGAGATGACACTCGATCAGATGTTCTTCTGGCGTCCTGTCCCCGAACTGTCGGGCTACCGCGTGCCGGGTGCGTCCGGGTTGTATCTCACAGGTGCATCGATGCATCCCGGAGGCGGCGTGTCGGGATCGAGCGGCCGCAGCGCCGCACGCGTCGCACTCGCCGACAGTGGTGGCGGCCTGCTGCGCAGAACACTCGGCCGGCTCTCACGGTGATCCGGAGGTTCACGCGAGAGCCCGACGACGCGCCGGATCCGACCCGATGGTCAGACCGCACGACGTCGGCCTGGCACCATATCCCTGTGCCGCCGTCCTCCACATCCGTTCGCCCCGCAGCCACCCCCCGCCAGGCCGCCCCTCGCCAGACCGCCGCCCGCCGGGTCATCGCCGCCCTCGGACTTCTGATCCTGATGGTTCCTGCTCTCACCGGTTGTCTTCGTGTCCAGACGTCGATGGGGATCTCATCCGATGATCGGGTCTCCGGCCAGGTCGTCGCGGCGACGATCCCGATCGACGAGAACGACAAGGGCCCCGAACTCACCGTTCCCTCGGCCCTGGCCGGAAAAGTACGCATTCAGGAGTACGCACAGGACGGATACGTCGGCAGCCAGGTCTTCTTCAGCGACCTGACCTTCGGCGAGGTGCAGCAACTCGCGACCATGTCCGATCAGAGCGCCGGATCCTTCCAGCTCTCCCTGCAGCGTGCAGGCGACCTCGTGTCGCTCACCGGGCGCGTCGATCTCGAAGCGGCTCCTGAACGCGGCACCGACGTCCAGTTCACCATCGCCTTCCCCGCGCGCGTGGCCACCACCAACGGCGACCGCGAGTCCGATTCGATCGTCTCGTGGAAACTCCCCGCAGGTGAAGTGAGCACGCTGCGCGCAGAAGTGCGTTACTCCGACCCCAACACCCGCGGATTCGCGGGATGGGCCGGGATCGTGGCGGGCGGCGCCACGGCCGTCACGCTCCTGATCGGCGCATTGGCCTGGTTCACTCGCAATCCCTCTGCCGCACGACCGTCATCGAACGGTCGGAGCCGGTCCTGACCAGCGCAACCGCCAGGCGATACGGCGGTCAGGCCGGTTGCGCCGCAGTTGCCGGCATTTCGATGCCGAGGCGCGTGAGCACCTCACTGGTGGCCCGCGCGAAGTTCAGCGTGATGAAGTGCAGACAGGGAGCGCCCTCGGAGATGAGGCGTTCGCACATCTCGGTGGCCACATCGATGCCGACCTCGCGCACAGCTGCCCGGTTCTCGTCCGGCCCGTCACCAGCTGCCCGCACGAGACGTTCCTCCAGCGCCGCGGGGAGCTTCGATCCGGACAACTCCAAGCTGCGGCGCGCCGATCGCAGCGACGTGATCGGCATGATCTCGGGGATGATCGGCTTGGCGGCCTGCTCTGCGTCGAACGCGGCGACGCGGTCGCGCAACCTCAGGTAGTGCTCCACGTCGAAGAACATCTGGGTAATGGAGTATTCGGCACCCGAGCGGAGCTTGTGCACCAGAAACCGGGTGTCGTGATCGAGGTCGGGTGAACGATGATGCCCCTCGGGGAACGAGGCCACCCCGACATGGAAGTCACCGAGGTCTCGTACGAGTCGCACCAGTTCGTCGGCGTGTGCGAGCCCCTCGGGGTGCTGTTCCCACTCGCCGAGCGGGTTGCCGGGAGGGTCGCCGCGCAACGCCAGAATATTCGTGATACCGCGATCCGCGTACGCACCGACCATCGCCCGAAGTTCGTCGACACTGTGTCCGACAGCGGTCAGGTGCGCCACCGGCAGCAGCGTCGTCGCTTCCGCGAGTTCCCCGGTCACGCGGACTGTTCGGTCGCGCGTGGAACCTCCCGCGCCGTACGTCATCGAGACGAACGCGGGACCGAGCCGCTCGAATACCCGGACGGCGCGCCACAGGCGTGCCTCGGCGTCCGCATCGCGCGGCGGAGAGAATTCGACAGAGAACGGGATCCGCCCGCCACGCGGATCACCGAGTCGATGCACGATCGACGGCGTGCGCGAGTCACCGTCCTGCTCGACTCGCTCGGCGCCGCCGGTCACCGCGCCCCCACTGGTCCCCCTGAAATCGACTACCACGCGTCCAGCATAGGGTGCGCCGACCGGCCACCGGTCACCGGCGACGGCGAGAGGCGCCGGATAGGCTCGGTGCAGGTGCCGCGCGACCCGTCGCGCGACGCTCGCCGCATTCGACCAGGAGGAATCCCCTGTCCACCGGACCCGCAACCGTGCCCCCCGTCCCGCTCCCCGAACTCGTCGAAGGCGCGCTGCGGGAGTTCTTCGCTTCCAAGGCCCCCATCGTGGAGACCGTCGGTGGAGGTTACCCAGAGGCGGTCGCCGCGCTGGAGTCGTTCGTTCTCCGCGGGGGTAAGCGGATTCGTCCGTCGTTCGCGTGGTCCGGCTGGCTCGGTGCCGGCGGGGACCCGGCCGGGCCGCACGCCGGCGCGGTGCTACAGGCGTGCTCGGCACTCGAACTGGTGCAGGCGGGTGCGCTGGTCCACGACGACATCATCGATGCGTCCACCACGCGTCGCGGCTTTCCCACCGTGCACGTCGACTTCGCCGGGCTGCACCGCGACAACGGGTGGCGCGGGGCGCCGGCAGAGTTCGGTCAGGCCGTCGCGATCCTGCTCGGCGATCTCGCGTTGGTGTGGGCGGACGACATGGTCCGCGAGGCCGGACTCCCCAGCGGGGCTGCAGCGCGGCTCGGCCCGGTCTGGTCGGCCATGCGCACCGAGGTCCTCGGCGGCCAGTATCTCGATATCGCGGGAGAGGCCGCAGCAGACGAGTCGGTCGAGGCCGCAGCCCGCGTCAACCGATTCAAGACCGCCGCGTACACGATCGAACGCCCTCTGCATCTCGGCGCAGTTCTGGCTGGTGCCGACGAGTCGTTGATCGACGCGTACCGCCGTTTCGGCACCGATATCGGCCTTGCGTTCCAACTGCGCGACGACCTTCTCGGCGTTTTCGGCGATCCGGCGGTCACCGGTAAACCGTCCGGCGACGATCTGCGCTCGGGCAAACGGACGGTGCTGTACGCGCTGGCGCTGGAAGCAGCAGATGCCGACGATCCGGTTGCCGCAGCGACCCTGAGGGAGTCGATCGGCACCGATCTGAGCGATGAGCAGGTCGAGCACGTACGCAACGTGCTCGTCGAGGTCGGCGCTGTCGACAAGGTAGAGCAGCAGATCACCGAGCTCACCGAGCGGGCGTTCGCCACCCTTGGGTCCTCGGGGGCAACCGAGGAGGGCGCGGCACTCCTGCGTGAGGCGGCTTTGGCCGCGACGCGGCGCGCGGCGTGATGGCCGTCCGTACCGTTCCCGACGCACAGCGAGTGGTTGTGGTGGGCGCCGGCCTGGCGGGGCTGTCCGCTGCCCTGCACCTGCGTGGCGCCGGACGAGATGTGACCGTGCTCGAACGTGGCGATGCGGTGGGCGGCCGCGTCGGTGTCCACACCGGTCCCGGCTACGAGATCGATAACGGGGCGACCGTCCTGACGATGCCCGAACTGATCGACGACGCGCTCGCCGCCGTCGGCGCCGACGCCAGCACCCTGCACCCGCCGCTGCACACCACTCGGCTCTCCCCCGCCTATCACGCCCGGTTCGCCGATGGCAGCACGCTCGACGTGCACTCGGACCCGGACTCGATGGTCGCCGAGATCACCCGGGTGTGCGGCGCTGAGGAGGCGCGCCGATACCTGACATTGCGGCGATGGCTCGCGGACATCTTCGACACCGAGTTCGACCGGTTCATGAACGCGAACTTCGATTCGCCGCTCGACCTGGTTTCCTCACCGGCGGCCCTGCACGACCTGGTGAAACTCGTCCGGCTCGGCGGGTTCGGCAGGCTCGGTAAACAGGTGAACCGCCGGATACACGATCCTCGGTTGCGGAAGGTGTTCACCTTCCAGGCACTGTATGCGGGAGTGACCCCTGCACGCGCCCTCGCGGTGTACGGCGCGATCCCGCACATGGACACCTCACTCGGTGTCTACGCCGTGGACGGGGGGATGCGCACCGTTGCCCGCGCGATGGCCGATGCCTTCGTTCGTGCGGGGGGCAGATTGCAGCTCGGAGCCGAGGTCACCGAACTGCGGTTCGCAGGTGATCGCGTCTGCAGCGTTCATACCGCGGACGGAACCTGTTACCCGTGTGACGCCACGGTCCTGACTCCCGACCTGCCCGTAGTCGATGCGCTCATGCCTTCCCCACGGTTCCGGAGGACACTCGCGTCCCCGTCGGCGGTCGTCCTGCACGGCACCGTACCTACCGCAGTCAGCAGTGCGTGGCAGGCAAAGCACCATCACGTCATCGAGTTCGGTGCGCGGTGGGACGGCACCTTCCGCGAGATCACCGCCCCCCGTGGGCGGGGACGGCTGATGACCGATCCATCGCTGCTCGTCACGCGGCCTGCACTATCGGATCCGGACTTGTTGCTCCGCCGCAACGGGGCCGAGCACGAACCACTGTCCGTACTCGCGCCCTGCCCCAACCTCGACAGCGCGCCGTTGGCGTGGGATGCGCTCGCAGGTCCTTACTCCAAGGAACTGCTCGCCACTCTGGACGCCCGCGGATACGCGGGAATCACCTCGGGATTCGACGTCGATCACATCGACACACCCGCGACGTGGGCAGCCCAGGGTATGTCGGCGGGGAGTCCCTTCGGAAGTGCCCACGTGTTCCGGCAGACCGGCCCGTTCCGTCGTCGCAATTTGGACCCGCAGCATCCCAATGTCGTTCTCGCGGGGTCCGGAACCGTGCCGGGTGTGGGGGTCCCTACGGTGCTGTTGTCGGGTCGGCTCGCTGCCGAGCGCCTCGGTGTCGGCCGGCAGTAGCACTGAGGTCCGCGCCACGCCGTCGCCGAGGCGGACGCGCCGCCTTTTCCGGCTCCACTAAACTGTGTCATCGTTCTTGTCAGCTGCGCCCAGCACCAACGCGACTTCCGGGGGAGGAATCGTACCCATGTCGTCCCCTGCCGCTTCCGAAGCCGATCCCGGTGATCGGTCGGCCATCGAACCGGCAACGGAAATTCCGTCCCCGGAACCGCCCGGACGTCGCCGTAGTGCGGCCGATTTCCTTCGTGGCCCTGCCGGCAATGCGGCGATTCTCGGAGCCTGCGGAGCAGCCTTCGTAACCTTCGGCAGCTTCGGCGCAGGAAGTGTGCGCCGAGTCGACCCGCTGCTCGAAGACATGTACCTCTCGTGGCTGCGATTCGGACACGGTCATCTGATCTCCACGATCATCATCTGGATCGGTGTCCTGCTGATGATCGGTGCATGGGTCCGGCTGGGGCGTGCGGTGCTCGCCGACCGAGCATCGGTCCGCGACCTCTGGAAGGTCCTGCCCACATGGACCGTTCCACTGCTGGTCGCCACCCCGATGTTCAGCCGGGACGCCTACTCGTATCTTGCTCAGGGCGCCATGTTGCGCGAGGGTTTCGATCCGTACTCGGAAGGCCCCGTCGTCAACCCGGGCCTGTTGCTCGACAACGTGAGTAACGTCTGGACAACGACGACCACCCCCTACGGTCCGGTCCATCTACTGCTCGGAGCCGGCATCACATCGGTCACCGGCGACAACGTCGTGACGGGCACGTGGCTGTGGCGTCTACTCATGCTGCCCGGTCTGGTACTCATGGCCTGGGGCGTGCCCCGGCTCGCACGCCGGATGGGCGGCAATCCCACGGTGGCGTTGTGGCTGGCGGTCCTCAACCCCCTCGTCCTCGTACACCTCGTCGGGGGTGTGCACAACGAGTTGCTGATGGTCGGGCTGATGCTCGCCGGGATCGTGCTCGTGCTCGAAGGACGCCATCTCAGTGGCTTCGCGCTGGTATCGCTGGGTGCCGCGATCAAGGCCACTGCCGGACTCGCGCTGCCCTTCCTGGTGTGGGTGTGGATGATCCATGAACGCGACCGCGCACTCGCCGAAGGCCGCGAACCCCTGTCCCCCATCAAATCGTTCGTCAAGACAGTCGGCATCGGGGTCGCGGTGTTCGTCTTCGTGTTCGGTGGTACCTCGTTGATCGCCGGAGTCGGCATCGGGTGGCTGACAGCACTGTCCGGATCGTCGAAGATCATCAACTGGCTTTCGCTTCCGACGATGATGGGCCATGCGATCACCTGGTTCACACCGTGGCGTCTGGGTTCCGTACTCGACGTGACCCGGATGCTCTGCATGATCGCTCTCGCCATCATCCTGGTCTACGCATGGTGGCGTTTCCGCCGCACCGAACGCGACGCCGTCCTCGGCATCGTCATCGCACTCACGGCCGTGACGCTTCTGTCGCCGGCTGCGTTGCCCTGGTACTACTCGTGGCCGCTCGTCGTTGCGGCGGCGTTCAGGATGTCGACACGCACCCTGATGATCCTCGTCGCGTTGTCGACGTGGCTGATGCTGATCTTCAATCCGGACGGCTCGATCGGGATGTACAACATCGCACACGTTGCACTCGCTGTGTTCGCTGCAGTCGTCGCCGCGCTGTCGTTGCGCAGTCCCGACCCACTGCACCTGCGCACAACCACGCGGTGAGCACGGCCGTGCCTGCACCACGCGCGCGGAACGAACATGGTCCGGTGACACCAGGCCACCTCGACGACGCGTTCGCGCACTGTGCGTCGCTGACCGCCGCACACGGTCGCACCTACGACCTCGCCGCTCGGTTGCTGCCGAAAGAGCGGCGGCGAGCGGTGCACGCCCTCTACGGCTTCGCGCGCATCGTCGACGACATAGTCGACGTCACCGCTGTCGATGATCCGGCTGCGGCTGCGCGCGGGGTCGATGACGCGGACGCACGTCTACATCAAGCCCTGAAGGGCAATCCTGGGATACCTGATCCGACCGGCCTGGTGGTCCGGGCGCTCGCCGCGACCATCGCTCGCTACGACATCCCTGTGACGTACTTCGAGGCCTTCCTCCGGTCGATGCGCATGGACATCCCCGGCACCACCGAACACCGTGTCCGATATCGCGACATGGCAGAGCTGCGCGAGTACATGTACGGATCGGCCGCTGTGATCGGCCTGCAGCTGCTCACGGTGTTCGGCGTCGATGACATCGACAGGGCAGGGCCGTATGCGAGTGCCCTCGGCGAAGCGTTCCAGCTCACCAATTTTATCCGTGATGTCGGTGAGGACCTCGAACGCGACCGCGTGTACCTGCCGAACGATCTGTGGACGGCATTCGGTGTCGACGACGACCTGCTCCGCGCGAGCAGGAGCCACCGTCGCCCCGATCCTCGGGTACGACGTGCCCTCGCACACGCCGTTGCGTTGACGAGGGACCGCTACCGCGAAGCCGAACCCGGACTGGATCTGCTTCCCCGCCGCGTCCGACCGGGAATCCGCACCGCGTTCGTGCTGTACAGCCGAATCCTCGACGAGGTCGAGCACAGCGGTTACCGGGTCCTGGATCGACGCGTGGTGGTCCCGCGCCGCACACGGATGTCCGTCGCAGCGATGCAGGCAGCCTCGGGCGCGATAGCGGGACGACCCCGGAAGACCTCACCCGGTGTGCGGGAAGGCCGAGCGTCCTAGAATGCCGACGACTGCGCCCGCCTGATCACTTCCCTCATCGAATCGGTGTGCATCGCGTTGATGGCATTTCCGCCGGGGAGACTGTCGTCCTCCCGGAACATCCATTCCAGAATCTCGGTGTCGGCGAATCCCCCGTCGTGGAGCACCGCGATGAGTCCCGGAAGGCCCTTGGCGATCGCCCCGGTGTCATCGAAGAACACCTCGGGAACGACGGGAACGCGGTCTCGTTTGAACGCGATCAGCTGGCGGTCGCGCAACAACTGATGAACGCGAGTGATGGCGAGATCGAGTTGCTTGGCCACGTCGACGAGCTGCAAAACGGGAACGGTCCGGTCGAGGACATCGTCGCAGTACGGAATAGTGCTCACAGTTCCACCGTATCGCCGATGAATGGAGGGCACGTACGCGACCACCTGTCGGCGCCATGACTACGATCGACAGGGACGAAATCGGGACACAGAGACAACGGGGGTACACCGGGTGACCGCTGGAGGCGACCACGTGGTCGGCAAGCTCCTCGACCGGCGCTATCTGATCGAAGCACGGATTGCCCGCGGTGGCATGTCGACCGTGTACCGCGCTACCGACCAACGTCTCGATCGCCCGGTCGCGGTGAAGGTCATGGACCACCAGTTCGCTGCCGACCCCCAGTTCCTCGCGCGGTTCGAGTTCGAGGCCCGGTCGGTGGCGCGACTCAACCATCCGGGTCTCGTCGCGGTATACGACCAAGGACAAGATGGTGACGACGTATTCCTCGTCATGGAACTCGTCGAAGGAGGCACACTTCGCGAGCTACTTCGCGAGCGCGGACCCATGCCTCCGCACGCCGCCGCTGCTGTGGCAGCGCCCGTGCTCGGTGCGCTCGCGGTAGCCCATCGGGCCGGCCTCGTGCACCGCGACGTCAAACCCGAGAACATCCTCATCTCTCGGAACGGCGAGGTGAAGATCGCCGATTTCGGGCTTGTCCGCGCAGTGGCGGCCGCGAATACGACCTCGCGCAGTGTGATCTTGGGTACGGCCGCCTACCTCTCGCCGGAGCAGGTCACAACCGGTAATGCCGACGCGCGCAGCGACGTGTACTCGACCGGCGTACTGATCTTCGAGATGCTGACCGGACGCACCCCTTTCACTGGCGATACGTCGCTGTCGGTTGCGTATCAGCGCGTCGAGAAGGACGTACCCGATCCCGGAACCTGGATAGACGGTGTTCCGGAAGAGTTCGACACACTGGTACGTCGTGCGACAGAACGTGAGCCGGCCGAACGATACGCCGATGCGGGTGCGATGGCCGATGCCCTCACCGACCTCAGCGACGCACTCGATCTTCCTCGCTACCGGGTCCCGGCGCCCCGGAAATCCGCGATCACGGCGAAGACTGCCTCGGCCCCCACACCGCCGTCGCTCACGGGGAGCGCAGTTCCCGAGACCACCGCGATCAGGCCGCAGGCTGCGGCTACCGCGGATGCGGCCCCGACCGTGGTCCATCGGGCGGCGGCTTCGCCGACCCCGCAGGGCCACGCCCAACCGCAGCACACCAAGGTCGTCACGCGAGAGCACGCCCGAGACGAAATCCAGGGACGTCACAACGATGGTCCCGGAGCCGGCGACAGCACGCAGGTCGATTACCGTGCGAACCGACGTGCCTCCCGACGCACCACCACCGGCTGGATCGTCGGGATCGTCGTACTCGCACTGTTCATGGGCCTGGCCGGATGGTGGCTCGGGTCGGGGCGGATGATCGACATTCCTGCGGTACAGGGCATGGATGCTGCCGCGGCTGCCGCAGCCGTCGAGACGGCCGGTGCGGTGGTGGAGACCCGCGGTGAGTATTCGGACGCGGTTCCGATCGACACGGTGCTCGGTACCGATCCGGCGGCGGGCTCGCAGGTTCCGCGCGGCGACACCGTCGCGCTGCTCGTATCGTTGGGGCGACCGACGGTGCCGGGGGTCCCTGGAGGGGGCGACCGGAACACGGTCGAGGACGAACTGCGGCGGCGCACGTTCGAACCGGTCGACGGCGGGACGGCGTTCAGCACATCGGTCCCGGAGGGGTCGGTGGCGGCGCTCGATCCCGCCCCGGGCACCGTGCTCCCGGTCGGCGCGAAGGTCGAGGTGATCATCAGCAAGGGTGCTGCACCAGTGGAACTTCCCGATCTGGAGGGCCGAACGGTCGACGCCGCGCGCGCGGCACTCGAGAAGGCCGGCCTGACAGTCCAGGACGAACGAGAGGTGTTCGATCCCGATGTCGACGCGGGCCGGGTCTCCGGAACCGATCCATCCGAGGGTGACCGGGTCGGAGCGGGCGGCACAGTGACACTGCTCGTGTCGAACGCGGTGAAGGTGCCGTCCATGATGGGGCGTTCGGTCGGGTCTTCACGAGAAGAACTGGAGCGGTTGGGACTGGATGTGGAAGTGCGACAGCTCGCCGACTCGGACCGATCCGTGGTGATCGGGCAGAGTCCCGCTGCCGGGAGCAGAACCGAACCGGGCACTACGGTCGTGCTGACCGCCGTGCCCTGATCCGTTCTGCTCCACGGTCCTCGGTTGGCCGGCCGGATGGACCGGCCGGGCTCGCCCGTCGGCTCAACCGCGCAGCATCTCGGCGACGAGGAACGCCAACTCGATGGACTGCTGTGTGTTCAGTCGCGGATCACACGCGGTCTCGTACCGCCCGTGCAGGTCGACGTCGGAGATGTCCTGTGCTCCGCCCAGGCATTCGGTGACGTCTTCGCCGGTCAGCTCGATGTGGATCCCGCCCGGGTGACTGCCGAGGGCACGGTGCACTTCGAAGAAACCTTGGACCTCGTCGACGATCCGGTCGAAATGGCGGGTCTTGTACCCGGTCGACGACTCGTGGGTGTTGCCGTGCATCGGGTCGCACTGCCAGATGACCTTGTGACCGGTGGCCTCGACGGCCTCGATGATGCCGGGCAGCAGGTCGCGGACCTTCGAGTGCCCCATCCGCGAGATCAGGGTGAGCCGACCGGGCTTGTTGTGGGGGTCGAGGCGTTCGACGTACTCCACGGCCATCTCGGGCGTGGTGCTGGGACCGACCTTCAGACCGATCGGGTTGGAAAGCAGCTCCGCAAAAGCGATGTGGGCACCGTCGAGCTGCCTGGTCCGGTCGCCGATCCACAGGAAGTGGGCCGACAGGTCGTACAGGCGGGGCTCGTCTCCGGTGGTGTCGAGGCGCAGCATCGCGCGCTCGTAGTCGAGCACGAGCGCTTCATGACTCGCGTAGATGGTCGCGGCGCGCAGGTTCGGGTCGATGACCCCGCAGGCGTCCATGAATCGCAGGCCACGATCGATCTCCGAGGCCAGTGCCTCATAGCGGGCTCCGGCCGGCGACGACGCGACGAATTCGCGATTCCAGTCGTGGACGCGATGCAGGTCTGCTTCGCCACCGGAGGTGACTGCACGCACCAGGTTCATCGCGGCGCTTGCGTTGGCGTACGCCCGGACCAAACGGGATGGGTCGTGCCCGCGGACAGCCGCGTCGGCGACGATGGAGTTCACCATGTCGCCGCGGTACGACGGCAACCCGAGGGCGTCGGTGTCGGACGAGCGCGGCTTGGCGTACTGCCCGGCAATACGCGCGACCTTGACGACCGGGGTCGACGCACCGTAGGTCAGGACGACAGCCATCTGCAGCAGTGTGCGGATGTTGCCCTTGATGTGCGGTTCGGTGTTGTCCATGAACGTCTCGGCGCAGTCACCGCCCTGCAGCAGGAAGGCCTCACCCCTCGCGACGGCCGCGAGTTGATTCTGCAGTTCCTCTACCTCGCGGGGCACGGTGATCGGCGGGACGCTCTCGAGGACGGTCCGCATTGCCGCGGCCTGGTCTTCAGGCCATGTCGGCTGCTGCAGCGCAGGCTTGGACAACGCGATGTCGAGCTTTTCGCGCAGTTCCGAGGGCAGCGGCGGAAGTTCGGGCAAGCGGTCGATCGGTACGTCGACGGTCCAGTTCACTCCACCAGGATATGGCCCCGACCGCAGCCGGTCACACAGACCCGGCTCATCGCGTCCGGCGGGCCACCTCGATTGCGTCGAACTTCGCGAGATTGTGACGCGCATCCGTCAGCGCATCGTGGTTGTCGTCGGGCACCGGCGGGAGCACCGGGGACCCGTGTTGTTCCCAATGCTGCCGCAGCTCACGTGTGAAACGGGGCAGTACATCGGGAAGCTCCGGCATCGACCCCCACAGCTGGACCAGCGCCACATGGTCGTATGCACCGATCCACGCCCACAACTCGGGCCGAATACCCACACGGGGCACGAGGAATTTCAGGAGGTCGTCTCGGATGCGGCTCCGCGACTTCCAGGCAGGGTGGTTCTGGGGCGGCAACTTGGGTAGAACATTGCGACGAACCCACGGGCCTGCACGCTCCGGGTCGAACTCGGTGGACACCGCGTAGAACTCGCGCCCGTCCTCGCAGACCACACCTATCGATACGAGTTCGATGGTGCGTCCATCCTCGATGAACTCGCAGTCGTAGAAGTAGCGCACGTCGTCACATTATGCCCGCGACGCCGTGCGTCACCCCGCCTGGGTGTCGGGCATGCGGTCGGCCTCGGGTGTGACGGCAGGGTCGGTCGGTGTCGCCGTAGCCTTCGGAGACACGTCCTTCAACGAGGCGGCATAGACGTCGACGTACTCCTGACCGGACAGCCGCATGAGGGAGTACATCACTTCGTCGGTGACAGTGCGCTCGACGAAGCGGTTTCCTCCCATTCCCTCGAACCGGGAGAAGTCGATCGGCTCACCGACCCGAACAGTGATCTTGGCCGGCTTCCACATCTTGGAGCCGATCGGGTTCATCTTGTCGGTACCGATCATCGCGACGGGAATGACGGGTACTCCTGTCTCGAGTGCGAGACGCGCCAGTCCGGTCTTGCCCTTGTACAGACGTCCGTCGGGCGAACGAGTGCCTTCCGGGTAGATACCGAGTAGCTTGCCTTGCGCGAGAACCCGCGCGCCGGCGTTCAGTGCGTCCTGCGCGGCATCCGCACCCGTCCTGTCGATCGGAACCTGGCCGACGGAGGAGAAGAACCAGCGCTGGAATCGCCCCTTGAGCCCGGTGCCGGTGAAGTACTCGCTCTTGGCAAGGAAGGTGATACGTCGTTTCGCCAGTAACGGCAGATAGAACGAGTCGAGCACGGCGCGATGGTTGCTGGCGAGAATGGCGGGTCCACCCGTCGGGATGTTCTCGCCGCCTTCGAACTTGGGCCTGCCCATAAGCCAAAGCAGTGGGCCCAGCAGGACGTACTTGAACAGCCAGTACCACATGGCAAACCTTCCCGGGATCGTCGACGCGGGCTCACAAAGCCCGCCGGTCGACTCTACGTCGATTCGAGGGTCACACGCACACCGCCGACGTGCCCGGCTCCACGCGAACGAGCAGTAAGTGACGAGAATCTCAGAACACCGAGGGTTCGTGACCGTCCGCCATGGCCCGGCGTGCGAGGTCAGCAGCACCGATCAGTCCTGCGGCGTCCCCGAGTTGTGCGGCGCGAACCCTGGCAAGAGGTCGGTGTCCGGCCCCGGTCGACGCCGCCGCGTAGTGCTCTCGCGCGTCGTCGAGGAACAGCGACGCCGACCCCGACACTCCCCCGCCGACAACGATGAGTTCCGGGTCGTACACATCGGCGACGATCGACAACCCCACCCCCAGCCAGCGTGCGAACTCGGCCATGGCTGCCAGCGCGAGAGGATCTCCGTCCTGCGCAGCACCGGCGATCCGGCGACCGGTCAGCGATCCCGGATCCGCAGTCGTTCCGGCAACCAATTGCGAACGCCCCGGATCTGCGGCGAGCATCTCGACTGCGATGTCGACCAGCGCGGTGCCGCTGCAGTATCGCTCCCAACACCCTCGTTTACCGCAGGGACAGGGCCTGCCACCCGGCACCACCTGCAGGTGGCCGAGTTCGGGAGCCACTCCGTGCGCGCCTCGGAAGATTCGGCCGTCCAGCATCAACGCGGCGCCGATGCCGGTGCCCAGCGCTACCAGCACCGCGATGCGACTGCCCGCGGCAGCACCGAACCTGTACTCGGCCCAGCCCGCCGCATTCCCGTCGTGTTCGAGGATCACCGGAAGTCCGAACCGGGCGGTGAGCCGTTCTGCGATCGGGGCATCGACCCACGGCAGGTGTGGGGCGAATCGGACGGTGCGGCAGTCCGCGCTGAGGAATCCGGCGACTGCCAGCCCTACTGCCGAGACGTCGTTGCGGTCGCCGAGTAGCCGCACGACCCTGTGCAGCGCGTCCTCGAGCACCGGCACCGAACCCGGTGTCGGTGCTCGAGCAGAGTCGATCACCGCACCGGACGCATCGACCACGGCGGCACGGATGCTTGTGCCGCCCACGTCGATACCGATGGTGTGCCGTTCGGGTTGCGCCATATCGCCAGTGTCCGCTGTCAGGGACGGATAGTGACGGAGATGGGTACGAAACCACCTCGATCGGGTGGCTCCGGAGGCGGTGTACCGTCCGGACTGCTGCCGGGCTCGGTCGGCGGAGGGGGCAGGAAACGCGCTAGCAGCTCGCGGACGATCGCGATCAGCGCAGCGAGTTGCGATGCCAGCTTGGCGATCAACTCGTGGTTCTCACCCCGGACGAGAGCTGCGACCGCGCAAAGCGGGCACCAGGTACAACCTCCTGCAGAAGGTGCAGGTGCACTCGACTCGGCCGCATCGTTGTTCGTCGCCGCGTCCGTCTGCGCCGCACCGTCTTGCGCCGTCACCTGATCGACCAGGGCCTCGACACGGTCGAGGACGGTATCGGCGAGGATCCTCAGGTCGTTCAGGAGGTCGTCGTGATCCGAACTCACTTCGGCCACACCGCCGGATCAGGGACGAATCGCAGCAGCAGGTCGGTTCCGTCGAATTCTGCCTCGGAGACCGTGCACCGACGCAGGCCGGATGCCAGACGCAGCCGGCGACGAATTCCGTCGGCGCCCACGACGAGGTCGTCGGCCACCCTGCCCAGGGTGAGTGACGAAGGGTCGGCGACCGGGAGGTGCATTCGCATCGTGTACACCGCGTCCACCCCTGTTCCAGTGTCGTGACCGATCCGGACCGGTTCGACGTCTCTCCCCGGCCGCGGCGGATCCCGGTCGTCTCGGTGGTCCTGCGCCATCTCGCCGAGCGCCCGTAAGCCTATCGGTTCGTTGTTCCGCCGCTCGTATACGACTACCGGAGCCTCGGTGACCAGCACACGGATCTCGTCCACGACGGCGGACTGCGCCGCCCGCACAGCTGCGACCCACTCGGCGGCGGACCCGTCGTCGCCGAGGTCGGGCAGGAGCCCGTTGACGATCACGGCGTCGAGCCGCAAGGTGGCCATCGCGGTCCAGGAACGAAGCCGACGCAATTCGGCGAACCCTGCGCGGTCCGGAGTCGTCACAAGTGTCGCGCCTGTACGGGTGCGATCGTCGAGCAGGTCGCGTAGCGCGCCGAGTCCTCCCAGAATCCTGTCGTAGAGGGCCACGACCATCATCAATCGGGGGTCGGATCCGGTCGCGGCGGCAATCCGACTGTGTTGCGGCCAGATTCGATCCATGTAGTCGGCGAACGTGCGGGGCGATGCGATCGAGCGGAATGCGTCGGCAGATGCGGGTGCGTCGACGATCACGGTGCGCCATCGTCCGTCAGCGGCGAGGCGGGCCACTTCGGTGAGCGCGAGAAGCTCTTGCACTGCAGGCAATCCGATGAGTTCCTCGGGGGCCGGTAGATCGAACTGGCCGGCGTGTTCGTGTCCCCCCGCGAAGGTTGCGAGTCGATGCAGGCTCGCATAGTGCTGCTCCAGCAACCCGAGTGAATCGACTTCGAGGATGTCGAGACCGTCGCACACGGACGTGAGACCGGACCCCGCATCGACCGCGAGAACATCGGCCAGCGAGTGCGCCTGATCTATGGAGACGAGGAGCACGGAGCCGTCGGCGCGCGCATCGGTCAGAGCCGTTGCTGCTGCGAGAGTGGTCTTACCCGCTCCTCCCTTACCGAGGAACAGCCTTACGCGGGCGGGTGCCGTCCCGCTCTCGGCGCTCAGCCTTCCACCTGCTTCTTCAGTTCTTTCAGTGCGGTATCCGTGATCACCTTCTCGGCCTTTCTCTTGAACAGGCCGATCATCGGGATGGTCAGGTCGACGGTGAGTTCGTAGTCGACCACTGTGCCCCCGCCGGGGGCATCCCCGAGGACGTAGCTACCCGATTGAGCCTTCTGGATCTCGCCGCTCTCGAGCTTCCAGCTGACTGCGCGGCCGTCCGGCGCCCAGCGGTATCGCAGGACATAGGTGTCCTTGACGATCCCGGCGTCGAGGACGAACCGGACAGTTTCCGCGCGACCGTCAGGCCTCCGCTCGAGGACCTCGACGGTCTTGGCCGACTCCACCCAGGTGGGGTAGGCGTCGAAGTCCGCGATCACAGCCATCACCTGATCTGCCGGTGCATCGATGGTGATCGACCTCTTGGTCTTCTCGGCCATTCGACGAAGACTCCTTCTCAGTCCGTCCCGTGTACTGAAGGTGCGCGGCCGCCTCCATGTTCGGAGGAGCCGATACCGACGCCGTTGTCTACCACATACCGTATCGACACGGTATCGGTCCGCTCAGGACCGGTCGCTGGGAGCCTCCCCGGCGGGGCGTCCCGCTTCGAGCCGAGCCTTGACCTCGAAGGTCATCTTCTTCCCCGCGACCCTGCGTTCCCGGTTCATGGCCGGCAGGTCGAGTTCGGTCACCCGTTCGGGGGCGATGCCGGTCGGTTCGCAGTGCAGGAAGTAGTGGATGATCGCACCGTCGAGTGAGGGCTCGAGCCACACTTCCATCGTCCCGGTCAGCGAACCCGACACGGCCCATCGGATTCCCTGCTCGGCGCGGTCCTCGCGGACGGTCAACGCGAGGTCCGGCCACCACACCCGCCAGCGGTCCGGCGCTGCGATCTCCGCAGCGATGTGGACGGGGTCCGCCGCGATGAAGCTCTGATCCGACACCTGAATGCTGCTCACGCGGACAGCTTCACATACACGGCACCCCGTCGGTTCGTCACCCCGCAGTTCGGTGCGTGATTCCCGGTCGTTGCGGCGCTCCGCTCAGCAGCTCCCGCAGCTTGGCACCGAGAACATCCCAGCGCCACTGGGTCGACACCCACCGCCGACCGGCAGCTCCCATCGCCGCTGCCCGGTCGGGGTCGGCAAGGACACCGGTTATCGCGGTCGCGACAGCGGACACCGAGGTGCCGTCGACGACGAATCCGGTCTCCCCGTCCCGGACCGTCTCGGGAGCACCGCCGGACCTCCCCGCAACCACCGGGACACCTGTGGCGGAAGCTTCGAGGTAGACGATCCCGAGACCTTCCACATCGAGTCCGGCACCGCGGGTGCGACACGGCATCGCGAACACGTCCGCGATCGTGTGATGTGCTGCAAGCTCTGCGGCGGGCACACCGCCGGTGATGACGACGTGGTCCTCGACGCCGTTCTTACGCGCCAGCTCACGCAGCGTGTTCTCGTACGGGCCTCCGCCGACGATCACAAGCACGGCGCCGTCGATGCGACGTCGGATTTCGGGCAGTGCCCGAATCAGAACGTCCTGACCTTTCCGCGGCACCAGCCTCGACAGGCACAGCACCGTCGGCCTGTCCCCGAGTCCGTACCGGTCGCGGAGTTCGGCACGCGCTGCGGGGTCCGGCCGGAACACCTCGGTGTCGACGCCCGACGGCAGGTGTTCGAGGCCGGCCTGGGGACCGAACGCCGCCGCAAACCGGCCTCGGGTGTACCGGCTGACGAAAGTAACGGTGTCGGTCTCGTTGCCGATCCGACGCAGCGCCTGCCGGCCGCCGGGCACCATCGACCAACCCACTTCGTGACCGTGTGTGCTCGCCACGATCCGTTCGGCGCCGGAGCGCCGCAGTACGGGAGCCAGCAATGCCAGCGGCGCGGCGGCACCGAACCACACCGTGTCACACCCGGTGTCGGCGAGCAGACGAGACGCGCGACGCGCGACCGCGGGAGTCGGCAGCATCAGGGTGGTCGGATGCCGCACGACTTCGAACGGCTGGTCCGCGTCGTAGCGGACGTGGCTGTCTCCGCGCCATCGCGGTGCATACACGACGATCTCGTCGGCGGGCAACTGCGCCGCGAACAACCTCAGGTACGACTGGATGCCTCCAGGCCGGGGCGGAAAGTCGTTGGTCACCAGCAGCGTTCGCGACATGGCTCTACCGTAGGGCGTGGAGTTCGGGCCCGCTGTACGGGGGCCCCGTCGACGGGAGAGCGTGTCAGAGTCGGTTCGAGAGCCACTCGCCCCACCGGTCGACGACCTCATCCACACTCGCTCCCACAGTAGCGGCGAAGTCATGGCTCAGGTCGTCGCCTGCGGGGCCGTCGGCGAGTGCACGGTACAGGGCGGTCAGCTGATCTCGGCCGTGCTCTTCGGCAAGGAATGCCGCGAGACTCCACGCGGTCTCGTAGGCGGTGCGGGATCGGTCCGGGTCAGCGAAGTCGTCGTCCGTGGGGATCTGCGACGGTGCGCCACGGAGAACGACATCCTCGGCGAGGTTCGGGGCGATGCGGCGGAGATCTGCGCCGGTCACGGGCACCCCGTCGTCGGACCGGTAGCCGATGTAGTCCGCGTATCCCTCGAGGATCCACAGCGGTGATCCATCCACAGTTCGCGGCCGCGCCGCGATGTGCGTCAACTCGTGCCGGAGCACCGCGCGCAGACCCTGTCGCGAAAGTCGACTGCCGGCCGCCGGGCTGAAGACGATGCGTTGGCCGGTTGCTCTGTCGCGCTCGGGGTCGACCGCATCGGAGATCGCGACCGCTGCGATCTCGTCACCGTTGTGGGCAGTGCCCACCAGGTCGGTGAACTCGTCGCGACTCGAGGTAACCCAGATGAGCGATCGTTTCGGCCAGTCGGCCCCCCATACTTTCGAGACCGCGTCGACAGCGGAGGGCAGTTCGTCCGCGATGTCAGCGGCAAGGTCGGCCGTGTCGGGGTGAGCGAGGATCATCGACGTGCCACCCGCCGTCGCGGTCGTCGTCACGTCGAGCGGTCCGTGATCCCACGGGCCTCTCCACGTCGTGGACACCGAATCGGGAAGGGGTCGGTCGGACGCGATCTTCCATCCGTCGTCGCGAGAAACCACCAGCAGTGTGACGGGCTTACGCGTCGGCGCCTCGTCGACGCCGGCGATCTCGTACCGCAGCAGCGCCGTGAGCGACCGTACGGGGTCGCCTCCGAACCGGTCGCTCACCTCACCGGGAACACCGACTGTCGGTTCGGCGCCGAGTTCGTATCCGAAATCGGCCAACGGCACGCTGCGAAGCGCCCGGGCACGGTCGACCTCCGCCTCGAGCAACTCGGGACCGGTACCGGTACCGGTGTCGACAATCCCGGCGAATGCTGCACGGTCGTCGGTACGTACGGCTTCCGCCCAGGAATCGAGAAGCGCTTGCAACTCCACACGGACGGCGGATTCGGATTGCTCATCTGCGTCGAGGTCGACGAACAGCACTCCGACTGTCGTCGCCGCAACCACGAGGGCGGCGAGCCCGATCCATTCCCACGGCAGTCGACGACGGATTCGGGGCAGGGTCTCCGGCGCGGGCACGGCGGCAAGTGTATGCGGCGTCTCCCGCCATGCTCTGTGCCGACTGTCGTGTCGGTAGGTCTCCGGAGACGGTCAGTAGCGCCGCGCACTGTGGAACGGGAAGCTGTCCATCGACTGCACCTTGACGGGGACACCGAACGTGGAGGCATGCACGATGTTTCCATCCCCCGCATAGATGCCTACGTGGGAGGCGTCGTTGTAGAAGATGATGACGTCGCCGGGCTGGAGGTTCTCGCGCGAGACCGGCGTTCCGCCCTGAGCTTGCGCTTGACTTGATCGCGGCACGGTCTTTCCGACCTGCTGGTACGCCCAGACCACGAGTCCGGAGCAGTCGAACTGGTCGGGTCCGGTGGCTCCCCACACATAGGGGTCGCCGATCCGGGTGAGTGCGGCTCGAAGGGCTCCCGCGCCGTTGCCGGGGATGAGGTGCTGCATGATGCGGTCGGCGTCGAGACCGGGTGGGAACGGGGTCCCTGCGAGGATCGACTTCTCCTCGTCGCTCAGGTTGTCGAAGGCCTCGAGAACAGCGGCGATCTGTACTTCGAGTTCGGTTTCCTGACGCTGGAGGTCGTCGCGCAGCGTCTGCGCCTGTTCGGCTGCAACGCGCGCGGCTTCGGCCGAGTCCTGAGATGCCGACGCGGCGGCCACTGCTGCGTCGGTCGCCCGGCGGAACCCTTCGATCTCACGATCGGTCTGCGCGCCGAGGACGTCGAGCATCACCATCTGGTCGAGCAACTGCTGGGGCGAGTCGCTGACCATCACGGCGAAGAGACGATTGGTGCGCGAACCTCGGTAGTTGGCCTGGGCGAGCTTGTCGACAGTGGGTTTGAAGCGGGCCACTTCGGCCTGAGCTACGGCGAGCGCGTCGCGATCGGCGGCGGCACGAGCATCGAGGTCGCGCTGCTCCGCGAGCCGGGCTTCCAGTTCGACCCCTGCGTGGTGCAGCGCTTCGGTGGCCTGCTCGGACCGACGTGACAGGTCGGCGAGATGCTCGAGTTTGGCGGTGGGACTGTCGCCGATGGGGTCGGCCACGGCCGGCGCGGAGGTCAGAGCAAGGAGGAGAAGTACCCATGCGGTGAGAGCAGTGCGAACGGACCGTCTGACGGGAACGGAGAACACGACGCTTGTCTTCCTTTCGCAAAGATCTCGATCAGGTTACGGAACCGTATAGCTTCGTGTCTACCCACGGGTAGCGCATCGCAATTCGTTATTTGCGGTGTTCGCCACCATAGGCCGCACCCGTCAATGAAGTGAGGGTGGACCGGTAGCCACCGATCCACCCTCACAAGGCACTGCTCGTCGATCAGAAACGGCGAGCGCCGTCCACAGGCATCGAGTCCAGCGGAGCGACCTTCACCGGCTGGCTCGAGGTCGAGGCGTGCACGATGTTGCCGTTGCCGATGTAGATACCGGTGTGGCTGCCGCCGTAGAAGGAGACGACGTCGCCGGGCTGCAGCGCACCGACCGACACAGCCTGACCCGCAGTGGCCTGCTGGTAGCTCGTACGCGGGACACTGAGTCCGACCTGCTGGTACGCCCACTGCACAAGACCCGAGCAGTCGAACGCGTTCGGGCCGGTGGCGCCGTAGACGTACGGAGAGCCGACTTTGCTGAGCGCGGCGTCGGCTGCCCGCTGACCGACCGAACTGAACGGCGCGGTGAACGGGGCGGCGGGGGCGGCTTCAGGAGCAGGCGGAATGAGGTTGGTGACCTCCGGAGGCAGGGTCACACCTGCGGGAAGTTCGAAAGTGCCGACACCGGGGATGGTGACGGGCTCTGCCATCGCCGGTCCGGCGGTGACGGTGATTGCACCGAGCGCGAGGGCACCGGCGACGAGGGCGCGACGCACTGCACGCTTGTTGTTCTGCGAGACCACGAGGGGTTGTTCTCCAATTCTTCCGTTCACCCGCCGACCGAGTTAGCTGACGGATTCGGGCCGGAAGATCAGCCCTACCCCTCGCCGCGAGTGCGACGGAAGGGATTCACCCCAGTAACACGTGTGGGTCCCCGGCTCGGACGCTCATGTCGAGCGGCCGATTAGGCGGTTACCTAGCGGCTCCGACCCTCGGGAGTGGGCCGGACGAACTATTCCGCTTGGTCTCAGGAAGGTTACGAAACTGCATCACCGAGGCCAACCCGAACTCGCCGAAAATGCGCATTAAGTCTGTTTCGCGCGGTTTGGGACTCGAATTGGGCCACATTGATAACAACCCGATAACGGCACTGAGGGTCACTATCCTCGGGTGTCGGCCCGATCCGGATGGCCCACGCGAACAGTCTGCACACCGCCGTAACTCATCCCAGCTCAGAGCGTCTCGCAACCTCTTTGCAGCCCCCGAAGCGACCACGCGAACACAGTACGGCGACCGCTTCCCGCCCCGAAGGCAGCGCCTCGCAGACACCGATCCGATCCACCCCCTCCAGGCGTCCTGTGATCCTCGTCTCATCGGTGCCGGAAAGTCCGGTTTCCGTGGGTGTCGGAGGCGGTTTCTACCCTCATGCGCATGACGTCGTCCCCTACCGCCTCCGACACCGTCCACGGTGTCCAACTCAGTTTCGACGAGCTCGACACTCCCCTCCGCGACACCACCTTCGTCGTGGTCGATCTCGAGACCACCGGTGGACGCTCCGGCGACGACGCCATCACGGAGATCGGCGCAGTGAAGGTGCGCGGCGGTGAAGTCCTCGGCGAGTTCGCGACCCTGGTCGACCCAGGCCGGTCCATCCCTCCCGAGATCGTCCGCCTCACAGGTATCACCACGGCGATGGTCTATCAGGCGCCACGCATCGAGGAAGTGCTTCCCGCCTTCCTCGAATTCGCCACCGGTTCGGTCCTCGTAGCGCACAACGCCGGGTTCGACACCGGTTTCCTCCGCGCCGCGGCCGCCCAGTGCGATGTTCCGTGGCCGCGGTTCCCCGTCGTCTGCACCGTCAAACTGGCCCGGCGGGTCCTCGGGCGCGACGAGGCACCCTCGGTGAAACTCTCTGCACTCGCCGAACTGTTCCGCGTCTCGACACGGCCCACACACCGCGCACTGGACGACGCGCGCGCAACCGTCGACGTCCTGCACGCCCTCATCGAGCGCGTCGGCAACCAGGGGGTCCACAGCCTCACCGAACTACGCGACTACCTCCCCGCCGTCACGGCGGAACAGCGTGCCAAACGCACCCTCGCCGCACATCTGCCACAGCGCCCCGGCGTGTACCTGTTCCGGGGCCCCTCGGACGAGGCACTCTATATCGGCACGGCCGTAGATCTACGTCGTCGTGTCCGCAGCTACTTCACGGGTTCGGAAACCCGACCGCGTCTACGCGAGATGGTCGCGCTGACGACTCGCATCGACCACGTCGAATGCGCGCACGGCCTCGAAGCCGGGGTTCGCGAACTCCGGCTCATCGCCGCCCACACGCCCCCATACAATCGACGTTCCAAATACCCCACCCGTGGGTGGTGGATCACGCTCACCGACGAACCGTTTCCACGCCTGGCGATCTCGCGGACGCCCTCGCCCGACGCACTCGGCCCGTTCTCCGTCCGGAACAGTGCCGCCGATGTGGCGGCGACCCTTGCCGAATTCACCGGACTACGCACCTGCACCCGCCGGATCGGCCGTTCCGCTCGCCACGGCGACCGCTGCCGACCCGACGCCGTCGGCGCCTGCTCGGCAGCCTCCTTCGGGCCGCAGAGCCCCGAGGAGTACTCCGCTCAGGTTCTGCGGGCACGTGCGCTCCTGCGTGGCCAGGATGCCTCCTCTATCGCGCAGGCCCACGAACGCATCGACGAGTTGGCAGGCAAGGAACTGTTCGAGAACGCGGCACGGCTACGCGACCGCACTGCCGACGCGATCCGTGCGCTACGACGCACGCAGCGCCTCGCGGCACTCGCAGCCATCGACGAATTGATCGCTGCCCGCCCGCGCCCCGAAGGCGGGTGGGATTTCGCAGTGGTGCGCTCCGGCCGGCTCGCGTCGGCGGGTGTTGCGGAACGCGGCGTACGACCCATGCCGGTCGTCGAAGCGATCGCTGCCAGTGCGGAAACGGTATTGCCCGGTCCGGGTCCGCTGCGCGGTGCGGCCTCGGAAGAGATAGGCCTGGTCGCGCGGTGGCTGGATTCCGACGGGGTGCGCATCGTGCGAACCTCCCACGGGTGGTCCGAACCTGTCGAGGGTGCCGGTCGGTGGAGCGAATGGGCCGAGTTGGCACGAGCGGCGTCCGGGGCGGTCCCTGAACCGGATGGTCACCGCATAGGCTGATCGTCACCGGAAGAAGACCTGCGCCACCGGAGTACAGACAAGGAGCCCCCATGATCAACGCCATCGTTCTGATCGACGCCGACGCCCACCGCATACCGGAAACCGCTCGGGCGGTAGCCGACCTCGCCGGAGTCGACACGGTGTACTCGTGCGCCGGGGACGTCGATCTCGTAGCGATCGTGCGTGTCCGCGACCACGAGCAGATCGCCGAGGTGGTCACGCGGGGCATCAACAAGGTCGACGGCGTGACCAAGACGGTCACACACATCGCCTTCCAGTCCTATTCGAGCTCCGACATCGAGGCCGGCTTCTCCATCGGGAACTGATCGTCCGCGAGCACAGACGGATCGAGTGGCGCCCGCGGTCGGCGCGCGGGCACCACCGTCACACCGAGGTCGTCGCGGTCAGCGCTGGCCCTAGACCCCGAGTCGGGTGGTCACCGCAGCCCATTTCTCGAGCACCTGCGCGGCCGCACCGCTGTCGATCGAGGTCGCAGCCACTTCGAGTCCGGATGCAAGCGCATCTTCGAGCCCACTACCAAGGCCCTGGAACGCAGCGATCGCACCCGCTGCGTTGAGGAGCACCGCATCCCGGACGGGTCCGGTCTCGCCGGCAAGGCAGGCCCGAGCGATCACCGCATTCTCGGCGGCGTCGCCGCCCCGGAGCGCTTCGAGCGGGACCCGCGGGATCCCGAGCCGCGTCGGATCGAGCGTGCGGGTCTCGACGGCACCGTCGCGCACGATGTGCACGGTCGACGTCGTCGACGTCGTCAACTCGTCGAGACCGTCGTCGCCCCGAACGACCAGCGCCGAATTGCCCCGCTGTGCAAGCACGCCGGCAATGGTCGGAGCCAACGACTCGAAGGCACAGCCGATCAGACCGGCGCGGGGGCGCGCAGGGTTGGTGAGCGGGCCCAGGACGTTGAACACGGTCGGGATGCCGATCTGCTTGCGTGGCGCAGCCGCGAACCGCAGCGCCGGGTGGTACACCGGCGCGAAGCAGAATCCGATGCCTGCTTCGTCGAGCGAGCGCGCAACCTGTTCCGGACCCAGATCGATATGGACCCCGAGTGCTTCGAGTACGTCGGCGCCGCCGCTCTTGGACGAGGCGGCGCGGTTGCCGTGCTTGACCACCCGGACGCCCGCTCCTGCCACCACGAGCGCTGACATCGTCGAGATGTTCACCGTGTTGGCGCGGTCGCCGCCGGTACCCACGATGTCCACCGTGTCGTCGTCCACCGGCACCAGGTTGGCGTAACCGAGCATCGTGTCCGCGAGCGCCCGCAATTCGTCGGACGTCTCGCCCTTCATCTTGAGTGCCACACCGAACGCCGCGATCTGCGCGGGGGTCGCGTTGTCGGAGAAGATCTCGTCCATGGCCCAGACGGCCTCGGGTCGCGTCAGATCACGACCTGCGGTCAGAGATCCGAGCACTGCGGGCCAGCTGGCAACCACCTCGTCCGCCGCCTGCCTCGCGTTCATCGCACCCACCCTTCACCACATCCGACTCGCTACCGGAGCACTGTTGTGCCCTCCGCTCGGAGAGCTTATTGACGTCCTCCCGGCCGTGAACAACCGGGATTCCCACTGCGGCGCTGCCCGCACGACCGAAGGCCGCGTCATTCGGGCTGAAGAGCGTCCCATCCGCGGGCATCGCCACCGAGCCGTTGCGCCAGCGAGGCCATCCGCGACTTCTCTTGAGCACAATGCATCGCGTCGAGGAGCTGAACCCGCTGCAAGATCAGGGAGACTCGGGTCACTCCGTCCTCGGAAGGTACCGGGGAGGGAGGTGCAGCGGCGACGTAACCGTCCTGACCGGCCAGTGCGAGTGCCTCCTCGACCGCCTCCGCAGGCAGTTCCAGATGGTGCCTCAGTACTGCGTCGTCGGATTCGGCCCAATGCGGCGCGTCCTGCGCGCCACGATCCAGTGCGGTGGAGCAGGCCTCCGAGTCGTCGAACGACTCGACGACGACCGCGAGATCCGATCGGGTGATGTCGAGACGCTCGGGGACACGGCGCGCAAAGAGTCGACGGATTCTTCCCAGCACACCCGGTTGTTCACTCATACCGCCACCTTCACATCCGTCACCCCTGCAACCCGTCCGGGTCCCGGAACTCGGCATTTCTCGCCCCGAGAGCAGCAATGACGCGCCGATTTCGGCCCCGATTGCCCAACACGTACTACGACGGGTCATACTAGCCAGCGTGACGAGCGCAGTAGGGACTTCAGGATCTGCAATCACACAGCGCGTGCACTCGTTGAACCGGCCCAACCTGGTCAGCGTCGGCACCATCGTGTGGTTGTCCAGTGAGCTCATGTTTTTCGCAGGGCTCTTCGCCATGTATTTCGTGGCGCGGGCACAGGCTCCGGAGGGCATGTGGCCTCCGCCGCCCACCCATTTGAACCTGTGGCTGGCGGTGCCGATCACGGCGGTGCTGATCGCATCGTCCTTCACCTGCCAGCTCGGTGTGTTCGCAGCAGAGCGCGGCGACGTATTCGGCCTCCGGCGGTGGTACATCATCACCCTCGGCATGGGCACGTTCTTCGTGCTCGGCCAGGGCTACGAATACATCACCCTGGTCCAGCACGGCACCACCATCGCGGGCAGTGTGTACGGCTCGGTGTTCTACATGACCACCGGCTTCCACGGCCTGCACGTGATCGGTGGACTCATCGCATTCGTGTTCCTGCTGTTCCGCACCAAGGTCAGCAAGTTCACCCCCGCGCAGGCCACCGCAGCAATCGTCGTGTCGTACTACTGGCACTTCGTCGACATCGTGTGGATCGCACTGTTTGCCACGATCTATTTCATCCGTTAGCCAGCTGAACGCTTAGGCAGCCCCCTGACGTCCAGTCAGTCCCGACTTACATATAAGGGATACAGATGAGTTCATCCCCACCTCTCGCACCCGAGGGTGACGACATGCCCGGTCGATCCTCGGCAGCTTCGGCTGCCACGTCCCGCCGTCAGCGCAAGCTCAGGCGCCGCGTCACCGGTGCCCTGGTACTCGCGCTCGGCCTCCTCAGCGCAGGCTTCCTTGCTTCTGCGCTGACACCCGACCCACAGGTGGCCACTGCTCAGGACGACCAGAGCGCATTGATCCGCGAGGGCCAGCAGCTCTACGAGACCTCCTGCGTGACCTGTCACGGTGTCAACCTGCAGGGCATCGAGGATCGCGGTCCCACGCTGATCGGCGTCGGCGAAGCCGCGGTCTACTTCCAGGTCTCCTCCGGTCGTATGCCGGCCGTCCGCAACGAGGCCCAGGCCGTGCGGAAGGACCCGAAGTTCGACACCAGGCAGACCGACGCTCTCGGCGCGTACATCCAGGCCAACGGTGGTGGCCCCACGGTGATCCGCGACGAGAACGGGGAGATCGCCCAGTCGTCGCTTCGTGGCAACGACATCGGACGCGGTAGCGAACTGTTCCGTCAGAACTGCGCTTCATGCCACAACTTCACCGGCCGCGGTGGAGCCCTCTCGTCCGGCAAGTTCGCACCCAATCTCGATCCGGCCAACGAGCAGCAGATCTACACTGCCATGCTCACCGGGCCGCAGAACATGCCGAAGTTCTCCGATCGTCAGCTGACGATCGAGGAGAAGCAAGACATCATCGCGTACATCAAGTCCGTCAGCGAGACCCAGGATCCGGGCGGATACGGCCTCGGAGGCTTCGGACCCGGTGCTGAAGGTCCCACGATGTTCGCCGTTGGCATCGTCGCGGTTGTCGGTGCTGCACTGTGGATCGGAGCAAGGTCATGAGTAGCGGCGACACGCCGAACAAGCATTCGATCGAGAACCTCGATCAGATGAGTCGCGACGATCTCGTCGAGCTCGGCACGAACCTCGACGGCGTCGATGTCGCGTTCCGCAAGGATCGGTGGCCCGTCGAGGGCACCCGCGCAGAGAAGCGCGCGGAGCGCAATGTGGCTGCGTGGTTCATCCTCGCGGGTATCGCCGGTCTTGCCTTCATCGGCATTTACCTGTTCTGGCCGTGGGAATACCAGAGCATCGACGACCCGCAGTACGGTTGGTACAACCTCTACACCCCGCTGCTCGGCCTGACCCTCGGTCTGTCGATCCTCGGAGTCGGTGTCGGCGCGGTCCAGTTCACTAAGAAGTTCATCCCCGAAGAGGTGTCGATCCAGGATCGTCACGACGGCCCGTCGGCCGAGGTCGATCGCAAGACGATCGTCGCTGAGTTGACCGATTCGCTCGAGACGTCGACGTTCACGCGCCGCAAGCTTGTCAAGCGGACCGCGATCTTCGGTGGCGGCGCGCTGGGAGTCGGGCTGATCATGCCGCTCGGCGGACTGATCAAGAATCCGTGGGCCGAGGGCGACGACTCGTCGCTCTGGGTGTCCGGCTGGACCCCCCGCTACCAGGGCGAAACGATCTACCTGCGCCGCGACACCGGCCGGCCGCAGGACATCGTCCTGGTGCGGCCCGAGGATCTCGATGCGGGCGGCATGGAGACAGTCTTCCCGTTCCGTGAGGCCGACCGCGGCGATGACCACGCGCTGCTCGACGGCCTTCGCGGGATCCGCAACGCCGTGATGCTCATCCGTCTGCGGACGGATGACGCGGAGCGTGCAATCAAGCGCAAGGGTCAGGAGAGCTTCAACTACGGCGACTACTTCGCCTTCTCGAAGATCTGCACCCACCTCGGATGCCCGACCTCGCTGTACGAGCAGCAGACCAACCGGATTCTGTGCCCGTGCCACCAGTCGCAGTTCGATGCACTCGAGTACGGCAAGCCGATCTTCGGTCCCGCTGCTCGCGCTCTTCCGCAGCTTCCTATTACAGTGAATGAAGAGGGCTTCCTCGTCGCCAACGGTGACTTCATCGAAGCTCTCGGCCCGGCATTTTGGGAGCGTCGCCCGTGAGTACTGCAACTCAATCACACGCTGCAAAAGCAGGCGAGAACCTCGACTCGCGGTATCACCTTTCTGCCGGCATTCGCCGTCAGATCAACAAGGTGTTTCCCACCCACTGGTCGTTCCTTCTCGGCGAAGTCGCTCTGTACAGCTTCATCATCCTGTTGATCTCAGGTGTCTTCCTGACGCTGTTCTTCGACCCGTCGCTGGCCCACGTCACCTACGACGGTGTCTACACGCCGCTCCGCGGTGTCGGCATGTCCCGCGCATACGAGACGACACTGAATCTCTCGTTCGAGGTTCGCGGCGGACTGTTCGTCCGACAGATCCACCACTGGGCCGCGCTGATGTTCGCGGCGTCGATCATCGTCCACCTGCTTCGTATCTTCTTCACCGGCGCGTTCCGTCGCCCACGTGAGGCGAACTGGGTCATCGGCTCGCTCCTGCTGATCCTTGCGATGTTCGAGGGCTTCTTCGGATACTCGCTGCCCGACGACCTGCTGTCCGGTACCGGTCTTCGCGCCGCATTCTCCGGCATCACACTGTCGGTTCCGATCGTCGGTACGTGGCTGCACTGGATGATCTTCGGCGGAGACTTCCCCGGCGAGCTGATCATCCCGCGCTTCTACGTCCTGCACGTGCTCCTCGTCCCGGGCATCATCCTGGCGCTGATCGCCGCGCACCTCGCGTTGGTCTGGTACCAGAAGCACACGCAGTTCCCCGGCCCCGGCCGCACCGAACAGAACGTGGTGGGTGTGCGCATCCTCCCCGTGTTCGCGGTCAAGTCCGGCGCATTCTTCGCGATGACGTTTGCGGTGCTGGCCCTGATGTCCGGCCTGTTGCAGATCAACCCGGTCTGGAACATCGGCCCGTACAATCCCTCACAGGTCTCCGCAGGATCGCAGCCGGACTTCTACATGATGTGGACCGACGGTCTGGCTCGAATCTGGCCGGCATGGGAGCTGTACCTGTTCGACCGGTACACGATCCCGCAGCCGTTCTGGATCGCGCTGCTCATGGGCCTGGTATTCACGGTCCTGATCGTCTACCCCTGGATCGAGAAGAAGTTCTCGAAGGACGACGCGCATCACAACCTGCTGCAGCGTCCGCGTGACGTCCCGGTCCGTACCGGCCTCGGTGCGATGGCTCTCGCCTTCTACACCGTCGCCACGCTCATGTGCATCAACGACATCATCGCGTACAAGTTCGATATCTCCATCAACGCCACGACGTGGATGGGCCGTATCGGACTGGTGATCCTGCCGCCGCTCGCGTACTACATCGCCTACCGGTTCTGCCTCGGGCTGCAGCGCAGCGACCGCCAGGTGCTCGAGCACGGCATCGAGACGGGCATCGTCCGTCGACTGCCCCACGGCGAGTACATCGAGATCCACCAGCCGCTCGGCCCGGTGGACGACCATGGCCACCCGGTTCCGCTCGACTACCAGGGCGCTACGGTGCCCAAGCGGATGAACCGTCTCGGCAGTGCCGGTAAGCCCGGCGCTGGTAGCTGGTGGAGCGCAGATCCGGCCGACGAGTCGGCTGCACTCGAAGCTGCTCATCACGAGAGCGAGGCAGAGCTGCGTACGATCCTGAAGGAATACCAGGACCGTATCCACAGCGAGGCCGACGGAAATGGTTCCAAGGCGCTGTCCGACAAGGACAGCGACGGCGACGTGCACTGACACGTTCCACCTGCTCTACCCCCAGAGGGCCCCGAACCGGATCGGTTCGGGGCCCTCTGGCCGTCTTCCGGACCTGCCACATCGATTCCGTGTGCGCCGCTACGGTGGCATCGGATCGGACGACGGCACCGAGCATCAAACGACGGCACCGAGTGGGATGCTGACTTTCGGCGGCGGGTGAAGCACGGGTTCCGACCCGCTTCGCGTGATAGCGCGCCAGCTCGGGGCGTGCCGGTGATCAGTGTTCTCCTGGCCCGAAGGAGTGATCACTGTGGAGGACTGGGCGTTGATCCGTCAGCTGCACAATTCGGGGCCAAGGACGCAGACCGCTATCGCCCGCAAGCGGGGCTCTCGCGCAACACCGTAGCCAAGGTCTTGCGCACACAAGCCCCGCCGAAGTACGACCGCGCCTGTTCCCAGAGATCGGCGTGGGCGCTGACCGAACCAGCCGTACGAACCCTACTGAGCACCTATCCGGCGATGCCGACGACGGTGCTGTCGACAGCCTTCGGCTGCTGCCGCAGGTGAGGCAGACTCGGAAACCTGAACCTGCTCATTTTCGGCCGGAGGATCTGCTCACTTTTCGACCGGACCCGACATTCGGACGATGCCCGAGTCGGCGGCAGCCGGACGCATCGCCGCCGTGCAGTATCGGCACGCCGGCTCAGCTCCTCGGGTGGGCCGTCATCCACCTGGTCTAGGACATCGCACCACTCTGCCGCGGGAGCTGACCGCGCCCCTCTCCCCTCGTTCGTACACGAACGGCAGCGAGTCGCTCTGCGGCCGGCCCCTCGTTGCCGTCAGCACTCGTCGCGCGCCTCCGCTGTGCCCTTTGCCGTTGTCGGCGGACGAACGGCGAATCGGACGAGGATTCGTCCCACACTTGCAGCGTCATCGGCGAAAACGAATGACGGCGGGCGCCGCACCCGTCGTGGGTGCGGCGCCCGCCGTCGTCAGCTCAGGAAGGGTCAGTGCTTCTCGGGGCCCAGGTGGTACTCGAACACCAGGCCTGCGGACGCTCCGATGACCAGCACGACCGCGACCACGATCAGCCAGCCCTGGAAGAACGCGAGGGAGATCGCAGCGAACGCAGCGGCTGCGGCCAGCAGGATCGGCCAGTAGCTGCCGGCACTGAAGAAGCCCAGGTCGCCTGCACCGTCGCTGATCTCCGCATCCTCGAAGTCCTCGGGACGCGTGTCGAGACGACGTGCAACGAATCGGAAGTAGGTTCCGATGATGAGCGTCAGCCCTGCGGACAGCACGAGCGCGGTGAGACCTGCCCACTCGATGCCCTTGTCCGACAACCCTGTGAAGGTGCCGTACACGATGGCGACGAGCACGAAGAACACCGTGACGAGTTCGAAGATCTTGGCTTCGAGATTCATTTCAGCACTTGTCCTTGTCGATGAGAGGTGTCACTCGCCCGCAGCGACGCTCGCCGAGCGGTCCGTGCGGTCGGTCTTGAACGGGTGGGTCGTGATCGCGACAGGCGACTCGCCGATTGCTTCGAGCGCCTGGGCGTTGGTCAGACCTTCGCCACCGTCCTCGACAGGCTTACGCAACTCGATGTACTCCGCGAACTTCTCCGGGGACACAGCGCGCACCTCGAAGTTCATCATCGCGTGGTAGGTACCGCACATCTCGGCGCAGCGACCGACGAATGCACCTTCTCGTTCGATCTCGGAGATCTGGAACACCGGGTCGGAGTTGTTGTTCAGCGGATTGGGGTTCACATCACGCTTGAACAGGAACTCGGGAACCCAGAACGCGTGGATGACATCGGACGAGGCGAGGTTGAACTCGATCCGGTTGCCGGTCGGGAGCACCAGGACAGGGATTTCCTCGGTGGTGCCGACAGTCTCGATCTTGTCGTAGTTCAGGTACGACAGATCCGTGACGCCCGAGCCGTGGATGGGACCCGGTTCCGCGTCGTGGCCGGCTTCGGCCGGATCGAACGGCTCGGATGCCGTGGCTTCTTCCGCTTCGTAGTCCGTACCGTCGTAGACGGAGCCACCCATGTCGATGGTGCGGTAACCGAACTTCCAGTTCCACTGGAACCCGGTGACGTCGACGACGACGTTGGGATTGTCTTCCTTCTCGAGCACGTAGTTCTGGACCACGACCGTGAAGTAGAAGAGGACACAGACCGCCACGAAGGGCGCTGCGGTGTAGAGAAGTTCGAGCGGGACGTTGTAGGCCGTCTGCCGCGGGAACTCCGGCGAGTTCTTCTTCTTCCGATGGAAGAAGATCGTCCAGAACATCAGGGCCCACATAAGAATGCCCATGACGAGGGCGGCGAGAACCGACCACGTCCACAACTCGCGCATACGCTCGGCCTGGGGAGTAACACCCTCCGGCCAGCCGAAACGAAGAACTTCTTCGCTCGAGCACCCCGTCAACACCAAGGCTGCAATGCCGAGTGATGCTGCGAGCCCGAACCGCCGAAGGATCCGACCTTGCGCCACGTTCACGCCTTCCTGATCGCCGCAATTCCATTAGGGCACACCCGAAGGGCAGACCCAATTACTACGCAGCGTAGACCAAAGCCGACCGCAATCCATCCTCGGGGCACGAAGATCGTGTCGCGCCGGATGGGTAGGCCGGATGCAGTTGCGGGTGACGACGTGTTTTGCGCGATCCCGATGATGAACCCGATCGGCGATCTGCGGCATACTCCACAGTGACCAACGTCGGATCCCGATTCAGAGTTCCCGCGTCCATGCGTGATGTGAACGCCATGGGATCGACCCCATCCCGATTGGAATCGAGGTACCGAACTCCGTGTGCGGATTGCTCGGGTTTCTGACCAACGACGGCACCAGCGATGACGCCGTCTCGCGCGTAGGCGACGCACTGCACTGCCTGCGTCACCGCGGACCGGACGAACACGGCACCTGGCACGACGCCGACCTCGTCCTCGGCTTCAATCGGCTGTCGATCATCGACATCGCCCATTCACACCAACCACTGCGGTGGGGCCCCCCGGAGCAGCCCGATCGATACGCGCTGACTTTCAACGGAGAGATCTACAACTATCTCGAGTTGCGCAAAGAACTGGCCGAGGAACACGGTGCGAAGTTCGCAACCGAAGGCGACAGCGAAACGATCGTCGCGGCCTACCACTATTGGGGCGCCGACGCGGTACGCCGCCTGCGGGGCATGTTCGGGTTCGCGATCTGGGATACCGAGACTCGCGAGCTCTTCCTCGCGCGCGACCCGTTCGGCATCAAACCGCTCTTCCTTGCGACGGGCCCGGCAGGCACCGCGTTCGGCAGTGAGAAGAAGAGCCTGCTCGAGCTCGCCGACGTCATCGGTATCGACACCGAGCTCGACGCGCGCGCGATCGAGCACTACACGGTGTTGCAGTACGTGCCGGAACCCGAGACCCTGCACCGCCGCATCACGCGTCTCGAATCGGGCTCGTACGCCCGCGTGCGACCAGGTTCCGAGCCGCAGACGACTCGCTACTTCTCCCCGACTTTCCCGGTACGTCCGTTCGCGGTCGGACGCGAGAAGGACCGCTACCGCGAGATTGCCGAAGCCCTCGAGGACTCGGTCGCCAAGCACATGCGCGCTGACGTGACTGTCGGCTCGTTCCTCTCCGGCGGAATCGACTCGACGGCCATCGCAGCCCTGGCCAAGCGACACAACCCGAACCTGATCACGTTCACCGCAGGTTTCGAGCGCGAGGGATACTCCGAGGTGGACGTCGCGGCGGAATCCGCCGAGGCCATCGGTGCCCGACACATCGTTCGGGTCGTCTCACCCTCCGAGTTCGCCGCAGCGATCCCGGAGATCGTCTGGTACCTCGACGATCCTGTCGCCGATCCGGCGCTGGTGCCGTTGTGGTTCATCGCGCGAGAAGCCCGCAAGCACGTGAAGGTCGTGCTCTCCGGCGAGGGCGCCGACGAACTGTTCGGCGGCTACACGATCTACCGCGAACCGCTGTCGCTGAAGCCGTTCGAGTATCTGCCGTCGATGCTGCGACGCGCCGCAGGAAAGTTGGCAGATCGCATCCCGGAGGGAACCCGCGGGAAGAGCCTGCTCAATCGAGGGTCGATGCCCCTCGAGGAGCGCTACTACGGCAATGCTCGCAGCTTCAACGACACACAACTGCGGTCGGTCCTTCGTGAGTTCCGTCCGGAATGGACCCATCAGGATGTGACCGCCCCCATCTACGCTCAATCCGCCGGCTGGGACCCGGTTGCACGGATGCAGCACCTGGACCTGTTCACGTGGCTGCGCGGCGATATCCTCGTCAAGGCCGACAAGATGACGATGGCGAACTCCCTCGAGCTCCGCGTGCCCTTCCTCGACTCCGAGGTCTTCCGTGTGGCTTCACAGGTTCCGCTGGAGCAGAAGATCACGAAGCAGACGACGAAGTACGCGCTGCGTCAGGCACTCGAAGGCATCGTCCCGCCGCATGTGCTGCATCGCGCGAAGCTCGGTTTCCCTGTGCCGATGCGCCACTGGCTCGCAGGCACGGAGCTGTTCGACTGGGCTCACCTGGTGATCGCCGAGTCGCAGACCGATCACATCCTGAACAAGGCCGCGATCACGAAGATGTTGCAGGCCCATCGTGAAGGACCGATCGATCACAGCCGGCGACTGTGGACACTGCTGGTATTCATGATCTGGCACGGCATCTTCGTGGAGAAGCGCATCGTGCCGCAGATCCAGGAGCCGGCCTACCCGGTCGAACTCTAGAACGCGCAGCCGTCCTGAAATACGGGACTCCTGGACGGGACGACGCCCCTCATCGAGTGCGATGAGGGGCGTCATCCCGTCCGGAGTTCATACGGATGCAGGCCGTCAGAGGATCGCGGCGATCTCCTCGGCCGCGGTGGAGTCGTATGCGTCGGCGAGGCGCTCGAGCGCATCGGCACGGTCGAAGACCCATTCCTGCGTACCGGTGGTTTCGAGCACGAGCACGGCAACGAGCGATCCGAGCTGTGCTGCCCGCTCGACGCTGAGTCCGGCGCGGTGACCGAGGAGGAAGCCTGCGCGGAAAGCATCGCCGACGCCGGTGGGATCGACCTTGGCACGCTCAGGCACGACACCGACCTGGACCCAGTTGTCGTCGGCGTCGACGATGCGGGCACCGTCACCGCCGAGGGTGGTGATCCGCATACCGACCTTGGCGCGGATCTCGTCGTCGGTCAGACCGGTCTTCTGCTTGAGCAGGCCCCACTCGTACTCGTTCGTGAACAGGTACTCGGCGCCGTCGATGAGCGCCTCCGCCTGCTTGCCGTCGAGCCGCGCGAGCTGCTGCGACGGATCGGCCACGAACGGGATTCCGAGACGACGGCACTCCTCGGTGTGACGGATCATCGCATCGGGGTCGTTCGCGCCGACCAGCACGAGGTCGACACCACGACTCTCGACGATCTCGGCGAGAGAGATCTCTCGGGCTTCCGACATCGCTCCCGGGTAGAACGAGGCGATCTGCGCCATGTCCTCATCGGTGGTGCACACGAACCGTGCCGTGTGTGCTGTCGTCGACGTGTGGACGGCATCGCAGTCGACGCCGTGCTGCTCGAGCCAGCCGCGGTAGTCGGCGAAATCGGCGCCGACGGCACCCACCAACACCGGCGCACCGCCGAGGACGCCCATGGCGAAAGCGATGTTGCCTCCCACACCGCCGCGCCGGACGACAAGGTCGTCGACGAGAAAGCTCAGCGAGATGTGCGCGAGTTGATCCGCGAGCAGCTGCTCCGCGAATCGTCCGGGGAACCGCATGAGGTGGTCGGTGGCGATGGAGCCGGTGACGGCGATGGTCACGTGGAAGAGCCTTTCCGCGTTGTCGAAATCTGGGAGTGGAGAGTCGATACGGCGCATCGAGCAGCGGCCGCAGCGTTCCCACGGTACCCGGCGGATACGTCAGGACCCCGGCACGGTCGCGTGCCGGGGTCCTGACGGGTCGAGCTCAGTTGAACGAATCGCCGCAGGCGCAGGATCCGGTGGCTTGCGGATTGTCGATCGTGAAGCCCTGCTTCTCGATCGTGTCGACGAAGTCGATGGACGCACCCTCGACATAGGGGGCGCTCATCCGGTCGACGGCAAGAGCAACGCCGCCGAAGTCGACGGTGAGGTCACCGTCGAGCGAACGATCGTCGAAGAACAACTGGTAACGAAGGCCGGCGCAACCACCCGGCTGCACAGCGATGCGCAGCGCGAGATCGTCGCGACCCTCCTGGTCGAGAAGAGCCTTCGCCTTCGCGGAGGCAGCCTCGGTCATGATGACGCCGTGGGCGGCGGTCTCTTGCTGGACAGTCATGGGCGCTCCCTGTCGTTCGAATTCAACCCGGATGTGTCAACGGTACCGCGCGGGAATCTATTCCTCATGCAGGAGTTGCTCACATTCGGTACGTCTCGGCCGTGCTCCGATGGGCGGCGTTCCGGTTCCCGCGCGTAGCCATATAGCCTGGAAGGGTGAAGTTGCTACGCCGTGGTGGTTCCGACGACTCCGACAAGCCCGAGGTGTCCGTACCCGCGACGCCCGCCGAAGCGGACGTGCCGCAGGCAGCGTCCCCGAAGCTTACCGAAGGCAAGGGACGCCCGACCCCCAAACGGCGCGATGCCGAAGGCAAGCGTCGCGGCCCGGTGGCTCCGGCACCCCTTACGGCCAAGGAGGCACGCGCGCGACGCAAGGCAGCGCGGAAGTCCAAGTCGAAGGACGAGCGTAAAGCGGAGTCCGCGCAGCGGCGCGCCGACGCATCCGAGCGTCGGAATCGGATGCTGGCCGGTGAGGAGAAATTCCTTCTCCCGCGTGACCGCGGTCCGGTGCGCGCATACGTCCGCGACATCGTCGACAGCCGTCGCAATCTCGTCGGTCTGTTCATGCCCCTCGCACTGGTGCTCATCATGACCATGTTCCTGGGTCCGGTCATCCAGCAGTACGTCACGCTCGCAATGTTCGTGATGATGCTGCTGATGGTCATCGAAGGCATCTATCTCGGGCGGATGGTCAACAAGAAGTCCCGAGCGCGATTCCCGGAATCCACCGACGGTGGCTTCGGGCTGGGTTGGTACGCGTTCGTGCGCGCATCGCAGATCCGGAAGTTGCGGGCGCCGCTCCCCCGGGTCAAGCCCGGCGACGCGATCTGACCGACCTCTATCGATGGTCACAGGCCCGTCAGTGGTGCGGCGCAGCGCGCGACTGCAGCACGACAGGCAGGACTTCGGCCGCGGAATCGGCGTCACCCGACGCACGAGACCGCGGCCGTGTCGCGTCAGCAGGACGGAAGTAGTTGTAGCGCAGCGACGCTCGGGTTACCCAGCGCGGAGCTGTGGTGCGCACGCGCCGGGCGATTTCGAGGCCGCCTGCGAGTACCGTCATCACGACCGCAATCAAGGCCAGTTCCATCATGGTTCGATCCTTCGCGCCGACCCCACCGGTCGACAGTGGCAGAAACGACATATTGCGGCGTTTTTCTGCCATTTCCACGGTTGATAGCGTCTAGCCGGTGAAGACCCACGTGAGAGGTGACCTGTGAGCAGCGGTTCCACACCAGTGCCGAACGAGACGACCGGGCCGAACGAGACGACCGGGCCGGACGAGACGGCTGATTCCGTCGACATCGACTTTCCCGCAATCGTCACGCCCGACCGCGAAACCTACCTGCAGGCAGAGGCACGGCAGCGTGATCTCACCAAACCGGCCGGATCACTCGGGCGGCTCGAGGAATTCGGCTGCTGGGTGTCCTCATGCCAGGGCGAAGTCCCACCCCATCAGTTCCGGCAGCCGCGAGTGGTGGTCTTCGCCGGCGACCACGGTGTCGCCCGTACCGGGGTCTCGGCGTATCCGCCCGAAGTGACTGCACAGATGGTCGCGAATCTCTCCGCAGGCGGCGCCGCAGTGAATGTGCTGGCTGCCAATGCCGGCGCACAAGTCCGGGTTGTGGATATCGCGGTCGATTGCGACACGCCCCCTGAGGTGTCGGCCTACAAGATCCGGAGGTCGAGCGGCTGCATCGACCGCGAGGATGCGATGACCCACGAAGAGACGATGCGCGCGATCGCCGCGGGTCGCGCGATCGCCGACCGTGAGGTGGACGAAGGCGCGGATCTCTTGATCGCCGGCGACATGGGCATCGGCAACACCACCCCGGCGACTGTCTTGATCGCCACCCTGACCTCCACCGAACCGGTCGCAGCGGTGGGACGAGGAACCGGAATCGACGATGCCGGGTGGATGCGCAAGGTCTCCGCCATCCGAGATGCGATGCGGCGGGCACGGCCCTTCGTGAAGGATCCGATCGCGCTGCTCCGTACCGCAGGCGGTGCCGATCTCGCGGCGATGGCCGGGTACCTCGCACAGGCGGCGGTTCGTCGCACACCCGTTGTCCTCGACGGCGTGGTCGTCACCGCGGCAGCGATGGTCGCAGAAGAACTCGCACCGGGTGCGCGCCGCTGGTGGGTTGCGGGACATCGGTCGTCGGAGCCGTCGCACAGCGTCGCGCTCCGTCATCTCCGGCTCGAGCCCATCGTCGAGTTCGACATGAGACTCGGCGAAGGATCCGGCGCCGTCACCGCGCTACCCATCCTTCGGGGTGCTGTCTCCGTCCTCGCGAACATGGCGACCTTCGCCGAAGCAGGCGTGACAACCCGTGACGCCGCCGCCTCCCCAGCCGAACCTGCAGACAGCTGATGCGCCGTGCGCTCGGCGGTGTCGCACTCGCACTGTCGTGGCTGACAATCGCACCCGTTCCGGGTCCGCACGAAGTCGATCGGGCGGTTGCGGGTAGAGCGATCGGGGCGGCGCCAGTCGCAGGGGTGTTCCTCGGCGCAGCAACAACCGCGGTGGCGTGGGTGGTCTCCACTGCTGGGGCGAGCGCGGGGATCATCGGATTCGTCTGTGTCGGATTCCTGGCCGTCGCGACCCGGGGTATGCACATCGACGGCCTTGCCGACACCGCGGACGGCCTGGGTTGTTACGGCCCTCCCGAACGTGCCCGGGAGGTGATGAAGTCCGGGGGCGCGGGACCGTTCGGTGTGACTGCGTTGATCGTCGTGCTCGCCCTGCAAGCGGTGGCGATCGGTGCCCTCGCCGACGCGGATTCGTGGGCAGCGATCGGGTTCGCCGTCGCGTTCGGCCGCGCGGCGGTTGTGCCCGCCTGTAGACGAGGACTCCATGCCGCCGAGGGCAGCCGATTCGGTGCGCTCGTCGCCGATACCCAGGGGCCGGTGGTGATCGGGGCGTGGAGCCTCATCGCGATGGCCGTCTCGGTCATGTGTCTGCCGGGGCCTCTGTGGCTCGGCCCGGTGACATTAGGCGTGGCGCTGGCGCTCGCGTGGTGGTTCGTGCAGCACTGCGCGACACGATTCGGCGGCCTGAACGGGGATGTTCTCGGTGCGACGGCCGAAGGATGCGTGGCTCTGCTCGCGGTTGTCGCCGCATGTGCCGTCTGATTTCGTCATGGGAGGGGCGTGCCCGTCTTCGGCGGGCACGCCCCTCCCATGTCCGACTCATGCGCGCAGAGTGGTCATCCAGCCGTGTGTATCGGCAAACGTGCCCCGCTGGATTCCGGTCAGCGTGTCGCGCAATGCCATCGTGATCGGTCCGGGCTCTCCACCGGAGATGCTGAACTCACCGTCGCGGTCCTTGACGCTGCCGACCGGTGTGATCACGGCAGCCGTACCGCACGCGAACACCTCGGTGATCTCGCCGGAGGCCGCCTTCTCACGCCATTCCTCGGTACTGATGCGCCGTTCCTCGACCGACAGGCCCGAATCGATCGCAAGCGTGAGCAACGAATCACGGGTGATACCCGGAAGCAGCGACCCCGACAGCTCCGGGGTGACCAGGCGCGCGTCCGGGCCCGACCCGTACACGAAGTAGAGGTTCATGCCGCCCATCTCTTCGACGTACTTCCGTTCGATGGCGTCGAGCCAAACGACCTGATCGCAACCCTGCTCTGCGGCATGCGCCTGCGCGACCAGCGAGGCCGCGTAGTTTCCCCCGAACTTGGCGGCCCCGGTACCGCCCGGTGCGGCGCGAACGTGCTCACGCGAGAGCCACACGCTCACCGGTTTGACACCGCGCGGGAAGTACGCGCCTGCGGGCGAAGCGATGAGCAGGTATTTGTACTCGGCTGCCGGACGAACCCCGAGTGCCGGCTCGGTCGCGAACATATAAGGGCGAAGGTACAGCGACGCTTCACCTCCGGCCTCGGGGACCCATTCATGATCGACGTCGAGCAGTTCGGTGATCGACCGGGCGAACAGTTCCTCGGGCAGGTGTGGCATCGCGATGCGGTCGGCCGACCGGTTGAACCGGGCAGCGTTGGCATCGAGGCGGAACGACGCGATGCTGCCGTCACTCTGCCGGTACGCCTTGAGGCCCTCGAAGATCGACTGGCCATAGTGCAGCACCATGGCGGCGGGATCCAGCGAAATGGCCGCGTAGGGCTCTACCTTCGCGTCATGCCAGCCGGTGCCCTCGGTATAGGTGATCGAGACCATGTGGTCGGTGAAGTACCGGCCGAATCCGGGATCGGCCAGGATCTCCTGGCGCCGCTCCGCGGAAGTCGGTGAGGGATGCGGGACGCGCGCGAATTCGAGGACACCTGTCATGAAGGACAATGTTAACCAACCGCCTCCGAGGCCTACTTGGTGTGGTCCTCGACGAACGGCGGCGAGACCACCTCGGCCCGGAGCGCACGACCACGCACGTCAACGCTCACCTCGTCGCCCGCCGCCAACTCTGCGCCTGTCTCGAGCAAGGCCAGTGCGATTCCGACCTTGAGGGTCGGCGAGAACGTTCCCGAGGTGGTCTCGCCCACTGCCACACCGTCCTTCAGAACCGTCTGGCCTTGCCGGAGCACTCCGCGATCGAGTGCTTTGATACCCCACAGGCGGCGTTTCGGACCCGCCTCCTTCTCTGCGAGCAACGCTTCCCGACCCCAGAACTCCGGCTTCTTCCAGCCGACTGCCCAGCCGGTGCGGGCCTGCAGCGGCGAGATCGCGAGCGACAATTCGTGGCCGTGCAGGGGGTACCCCATCTCGGTTCGCAGGGTGTCGCGGGCACCGAGACCGGCGACCTGCCCTCCAGCGGCCTTCACCGCGGTTTCCAGCGCACGGAACAAGGCCTCGGCGCCGTCCCACACCGGCAGGACCTCGAATCCGCGCTCACCGGTGTACCCGCTGCGGCACACGCGCACGACTGTGCCCTGCCACTCCGCATCGACGAACCCCATGTAGGCGATGTCCGTGGGCAGCCCGAGTTCGGTCAGGATGTCGGCGGACTTCGGTCCCTGTACTGCCAGAACCGCGTAGTCGCGATGCTGATCGGTGACGGTGATCGAGTCCGGCGCTTTCGCGGCGAGTTCCGCGACGACGGCTGCGGTATTCGCGGCGTTCGGCACGAGGAACAGTTCCTCGTCCGACACGTAGTAGACGATGAGATCGTCTACTACACCGCCGGATTGGGTACAACACAACGTGTACTGAGCCTTGCCCGGCCCGATCTTCGTCAGGTCGTTGGTCAGAGCCGAGTTCACGAACTCTGCGGCTCCGGTCCCCTCGATCGACACCTTGCCGAGATGGCTGACGTCGAACAGGCCGACGCTCTCGCGGACCGCGTTGTGCTCGGCCACGGTGCCCGCGTAGGAGACAGGCATCTCCCAACCGCCGAACGGCGCGAACGTCGCACCGAGTTCGACGTGAACGGCGTGGATGGGTCCCCGCTGCAATTCCTGGTCGCTCATGTCACATGAGGCTAGTCGACCTGCTGGACGACGGGGTTCCGTGCGGCCTCACCGGCGACATCCCTGAACGATCACTAGCATCGTTCGGGACCACCGCGTCTGTCATCCCGTCTGCATAGGAGTTGCCCTGTGAGCGCACCGACCCCGGAGTTGCCCGAACTCGTTCTCGCCGGCTCGATATCGAAGCGAGCCGACGTTCTCGTCGTCGGACTCACCTCGTCCGACGGAAACCCCGAGGTCCTTCTCGGTGACGGCGTGATCGACGAAGATGTGCTCGGGAGCATTCTCGACTCGGTGCAGGCCGTCGGAGCCACCGGTCGCGCCGAGGAGATCACCCGCGTACCTGCGCCCGCCGGGCTCGCTGTGGCGAGCGTCGTGGCTGTCGGCCTCGGCGCCGCCGACGGCATCGACGCCGAACAGGTGCGCCGCGCGGCGGGTGCCGCGTCCCGTGCACTGGCCGGTGTGACCACGGTGGCGACCACTCTGTCGGCCGTCGACCTCGGTGCCGCCGCAGAGGGCTTTGCTCTCGGCGCGTACACCTACACCGAGTTCCGCTCCGAGAAGTCGGCGCCGGGCGCCGACAAGAAGCCGCCCACCCGAATCGAACTGCTCGTCACCTCCACCCGTGACCGCGCCGCCAAGGCAGCGCTGGCGCGGTCCACAGCGATCGCGGAAGCCGTCGCGACAGCTCGCGAGTTCGTCAACACTCCGCCCAGCCACCTGTATCCGGCGTCGTTCGCTGAGCGCGCGAAGGCTCTGGGCGAGGCAGCGGGACTGAAGGTCGAGGTGCTCGACGAGAAGGCTCTCGAGAAGAAGGGCTTCGGCGGCATCGTGGGAGTCGGCAAGGGGTCGTCGCGGCCGCCGAGGCTCGTCCGTCTCTCGTACTCCGCCAAGAAGCGCGCGGCTCCGAAGATCGCGCTCGTCGGCAAAGGCGTAACGTTCGACACAGGCGGCATCTCGATCAAGCCGGCCGCCGGCATGGAAGCGATGACTTCGGACATGGCAGGCGCCGCAGCCGTCGTCGCGACCGTGGTACTCGCCGCGAAGCTGGGGGTTGCCGCCGACGTCACCGCCACGGTGCCGATGGCCGAGAACATGCCGTCCTCGACCGCGCAGCGCCCCGGGGATGTCCTGACCCAGTACGGCGGCACCACCGTCGAGGTGATCAACACCGATGCCGAGGGGCGTCTGATTCTCGCCGACGCCATCGTGCGCGCATGCGAAGACGAACCCGACTACCTGATCGACACCGCGACACTGACCGGGGCGCAGATGGTGGCGCTCGGCACACGCACTCCCGGAGTCATGGGCACCGAGGAGTTCCGCGACCGGGTCGCTGCGCTGTCACAGGAGGTCGGTGAAAACGGCTGGGCGATGCCGCTGCCGCAGTACATGCGCTCGGATCTCGAGTCGCGAGTCGCCGACCTCGCCAACGTGAGCCCGAATCGCTGGGGCGGCATGCTCACCGCAGGGCTGTTCCTGAAAGAGTTCGTCTCCGAAGGCGTCCAGTGGGTGCACATCGATGTGGCCGGCCCCGCGTTCAACACCGGCGGCCCGTTCGGCTACGTCGGCAAGGGTGGTACCGGTGTGCCGGTACGCACGATGCTCGCGGTGATCGAGGACGTCGCAGAACAAGGATGACGACCGCCGCCCATCACCGTCGTGGGTTCGACGCGGCCGTCCCCTCCGAACGGGGAGGGATGGCCGCGTGGGGCCGCACACATCGCGAAAGCGCTGTGAGCAGTTCCGCCCCTCGTCGAACATGAGACCGCGGCGAGTGCAAGGATGGTTCCGGGCATGCCTCCTCCGGTATCGGCCCACGAGAACACCTGAAGCAACCGCACGAGTCCCCGGCCTCGAGCACAATGGAGCGCGACCACACAATGGTCGACACCCACGAGTCGGTACAACTCAACACACCCGAACACAACCGTCGAGGAGTCAACAGACATGGCCTTCTCCGTCCAGATGCCAGCGCTTGGTGAGAGCGTCACCGAGGGAACTGTCACGCGATGGCTCAAGCAGGAAGGAGACACGGTCGAAGTCGATGAACCGCTGCTCGAAGTCTCCACGGACAAGGTCGACACCGAGATCCCGTCCCCCGCTGCCGGCGTGCTGATCAAGATCGTCGCTCAGGAAGACGACACCGTCGAGATCGGCGGCGAACTCGCACAGATCGGCGAAGCCGGTGAGTCCGCGGGCAGCGCCCCGGCTCCCGCCGCCGAGGAGCCTGCCGCGGCCGCGCCCGCCGAGGCCGCTCCCGCCGCAGCAACCCCCGCCCCGTCGACCAGCAACGGCTCGGGCACCCCCGTCACCATGCCCGCACTCGGCGAATCCGTCACCGAAGGCACCGTCACCCGCTGGCTCAAAGCCATCGGCGACGAAGTCGCTGTCGACGAACCCCTCCTCGAGGTCTCCACCGACAAGGTCGACACCGAGATCCCGTCCCCCGTCGCCGGAATCCTCACCGAGATCTCCGCGCAGGAAGACGACACCGTCGAGGTCGGCGGCCAACTCGCTGTCATCGGCTCCGAGGCCCCCGCGCAGCAGACCGCAGCAGCACCGGCCGCACCGGCCCCCGCAGCCGAGAAGCCCGCAGAGGCCGCGCCCGCCGAGGCCGCTCCCGCCGCAGCAACCCCCGCCCCGTCGACCAGCAACGGCTCGGGCACCCCCGTCACCATGCCCGCACTCGGCGAATCCGTCACCGAAGGCACCGTCACCCGCTGGCTCAAAGCCATCGGCGACGAAGTCGCTGTCGACGAACCCCTCCTCGAGGTCTCCACCGACAAGGTCGACACCGAGATCCCGTCCCCCGTCGCCGGAATCCTCACCGAGATCTCCGCGCAGGAAGACGACACCGTCGAGGTCGGCGGCCAACTCGCTGTCATCGGCTCCGAGGCCCCCGCGCAGCAGACCGCAGCAGCACCGGCCGCACCGGCCCCCGCAGCCGAGAAGCCCGCAGAGGCCGCTCCCGCCGCGGCCGCAGCACCGGCACCGGCTGCGACGCCTGCACCGAAGGCTGCTCCTGCCGCCGCGACACCGAAGGCCGAGCAGACCGCTGCGCCGTCGGGTGACGCCACGCCGTACGTCACCCCTCTCGTGCGCAAGCTCGCCTCACAGCACAATGTCGACCTGGCGAAGGTGAAGGGCACCGGCGTCGGCGGGCGTATCCGTAAGCAGGATGTGCTCGCAGCCGCCGAGACCGAGAAGGCACCCGCTCCTGCGGCAAAGCCCGCGGCAGCAGCGTCGTCCGGAGTTGCTCCGGGTGTGCGTCCCGAGCTCGCGAAGCTGCGTGGTACCACGCAGAAGGCCAATCGCATCCGCCAGATCACTGCCACGAAGACCCGCGAGTCACTGCAGTCCACCGCGCAGCTCACGCAGACCTTCGAGGTCGACGTCACCCGGATCGCGCAGCTGCGCACCCAGGCGAAGAAGGCGTTCGCTGAGCGCGAGGGTGTCAATCTGACGTACCTGCCGTTCTTCGCCAAGGCCGTTGTCGAGGCGTTGCGGCTGCACCCGAATGTCAACGCGTCGTACGACGAGGCGAACAAGCAGATCACCTACCACGCGGCCGAGCACCTCGGTATCGCAGTGGACACCGAGCAGGGCCTGCTCTCCCCGGTGATCCACAACGCCGGCAACATGTCGATGGGTGCTCTCGCCCGCGCGATCGCGGATATCGCCGATCGTTCGCGCAACGGTGGGCTCAAGCCCGACGAACTCTCCGGTGGCACGTTCACGATCACGAACATCGGTAGCCAGGGCGCCTTGTTCGACACGCCCATCCTGGTTCCGCCGCAGGCGGCCATGCTCGGTACGGGTGCGATCGTCAAGCGTCCGGTTGTCGTCGAGGACGAGACCGGCAACGAGTCGATCGGTGTGCGGTCGATGTGCTACCTGCCGCTCACGTACGACCACCGGCTGGTCGACGGCGCCGATGCGGGACGTTTCCTCAAGACGATCAAGCACCGTCTCGAGGAGGGCGCATTCGAGGCCGATCTCGGACTGTGAACCGGTAGTGCAGCGATAGCTGCAGGACCGGCGTGACCGGGCGCGGGGGTGTCGTCTTTCGGCGGCACCCCCGCGTCTTTCGCTGTGTCGAGGCGTAGTGTCGGCACCTATGAGCAAGGCCACAACTTCGGCACGACTCGACTCCACCCCGGTCGTTGTTGCTCGGCTGGGATCGGTCGGCTATCTCGAAGCATGGGAGCGTCAGCGCGAGCTCGCAGCCGACCGTGCAGACGGCCTCGGTTCGGACACATTGCTGCTCCTCGAGCACCCGCCCGTGTACACCGCGGGGAGGCGGACCGAGGATTCCGACCGGCCCTCCGACGGCACTCCGGTCATCGACGTCGACCGTGGCGGGAAGATCACCTGGCACGGACCCGGTCAGTTGGTGGGTTACCCGATCGTCCGGCTCGCCGAGCCGATCGACGTTGTCGGCTACGTCCGGCGGATCGAGCAGGCACTGATCACGGTGTGCACCGACCTGGGGCTGGCGTGTGGACGCGTCGAGGGGCGTTCCGGTGTGTGGTTGCCCGCCGAACTGCGCGACGGGCGGTGGCTCGCCGAACGAAAGGTCGCGGCTATCGGCATTCGTGTGCAACGCGGTGTCACGATGCACGGGTTCGCCCTCAATTGCGACTCGGCGCTCGACGCCTTCGACTCGATCGTCCCGTGCGGCATCCGCGACGCAGGAGTCACCTCTCTCACCGGCGAACTGGGCCGCGATGTGACCGTCCGCGAGGTCGTTCCGGCAGTGACCGACGCTGTCGTCGCTGCGCTCGACGGCCGACTTCCGGTCACCGAGTGCACTATCCAGCGGGTCACTTTCGAGCAGGCCGTATCGACTACGGCACCGAACCGGACGACACCGGAGTTCACTACTCACCGGTTCTGACATGCCCACACCCGGAAGAAGTTTCACCAGGTGCTCGGGCGTACCATCGATGGCGTGACTGTCGCCCCAGAAGGACGCAAGCTGCTGCGGATCGAGACCCGGAACGCGCAGACGCCCATCGAACGTAAGCCCAATTGGATCAAGACCCGAGCCAAGATGGGTCCGGAGTACACCGAGCTGAAAGGCCTCGTGCGGCGTGAAGGCCTGCACACGGTCTGCGAGGAGGCCGGGTGTCCCAACATCTACGAATGCTGGGAAGACCGCGAAGCCACCTTCCTCATCGGTGGTGAGCAGTGCACCCGTCGCTGCGACTTCTGCCAGATCGATACGGGCAAGCCTGCCGCCCTCGACCGTGACGAGCCGCGTCGCGTCGCCGAATCGGTGCAGTCGATGGGATTGCGCTACTCGACGATCACCGGCGTCGCGCGCGACGATCTCCCGGACGGCGGCGCGTGGCTGTACGCGGAGACCGTCCGGAAGATTCACGAGCTCAACCCCGGAACCGGCGTCGAGAATCTGATTCCGGACTTCAACGGCAAGCCCGAACTGCTGCAGGAAGTCTTCGAGTCGCGGCCCGAGGTTCTCGCACACAATGTCGAGACCGTCCCGCGCATCTTCAAGCGGATCCGTCCCGCATTCCGCTACCAACGGTCCCTCGACGTGATCACTGCGGCGCGCGAGTTCGGACTCGTCACCAAGTCCAACCTGATTCTCGGTATGGGTGAGACGCCGGACGAGGTCACCGAAGCCCTGCACGACCTGCACAGCGCAGGCTGCGACATCATCACGATCACGCAGTACCTGCGCCCGTCGCCGCGGCATCATCCTGTCGAGCGCTGGGTCAAGCCCGAGGAGTTCGTTGCTCACTCGGAGACCGCCGAGAGGATCGGCTTCGCCGGCGTGATGGCGGGGCCGCTCGTGCGGTCGTCGTATCGCGCGGGCCGGCTGTATGCCCAGGCGATGGCCCACCACGGCCGCGAACTTCCTGCCGGTCAGGCGCATCTGGCTCAGGAGGGCTCGGCAAGCCAGGAAGCCAGCTCGGTTCTAGCCCGCTTCGGCAGCTAGAAACCGGGACTGTACCCGCGGTGGCAAGCGGTCCATCGCGGGGAAAGTATCCTGGTAGGCATGGCGAAGGGCAGCAAGACCGACAAGGAAGCGAAGGCAGCGGCGAAAGCCGCTCGCAAGCAGGCATCGAAGGAGCGTCGCACACAGCTGTGGCAGGCCTTCCAGATCCAGCGCAAGGAAGACAAGGCGCTTCTGCCGTGGATGATCGGCGCTCTCGTTGCATCGATCGTCGTATTCTTCGTGATCGGGCTGATCTTCGGCATCGAGTGGTTCCTGCTGCCGATCGGCATCCTCGTCGGTGTGCTCGCAGCGTTCATCATCTTCGGCCGTCGCGTTCAGAAGTCCGTTTACAAGAAGGCCGACGGGCAAGCCGGCGCAGCAGCGTGGGCACTCGACAATCTCCAGGGTGCATGGCGTGTCTCACAGGCCGTGGCAGGTACCACCCAGCTCGACGCACTGCATCGAGTGATCGGCCGTCCGGGGGTCATCCTCGTCGGTGAAGGCAACCCGGGCCGGATCAAGCCCCTGATGGCGCAGGAGAAGAAGCGTGTTGCGCGCCTCATCGGCGACACTCCGATCTACGAGTTCACCGTCGGCAACGAAGAAGGCCAGGTTCCGCTTGCACAGCTGCAGAAGCAGTTGAACAAGCTTCCGCGCAACATCGATACCAAACGGATGGATGCAATCGAAGGCCGTTTGTCGGCGCTGAGCACCAAGAAGAGTGGTCCGGCGATGCCGAAGGGTCCGCTGCCTGCGGGCGCGAAGATGCGGAGCGTCCAGCGCACTATGCGCCGCCGCTGAACCACAGTGTCCGAACGGCTGAGGGCCGTCGTCCCGATCGGGACGACGGCCCTCAGCCGTTGCAGGAACCCAGCCGTTGCAGGAAGAGGTCAGCGCGAACGCACGAGCGCGGTGCCGGTCGCGCGGTCCTGCAAGCCTCTGCCGTCGATGTCGTTGACCAGAGCGGGAGCAATGAAGACGAGCAGGACCTGTCGCGCAAGGGCCCGAATCAACCCGACGCGGACGGGCGCATCCACGCGCACCACCTGGAGCCCGGCGATGAACTGCCCCGGCGTGAACGAGAACAACGTCACTGTGACGATGCCGACGCCACACCAGATGAGAAGCGTGTACGCCGACAGCGATGGGCTCTCGAGCGGGTTGTCGCCCACCAGCACCATCGCGATCGCCATCGACGAGAACCAGTCGATGGCCAGCGCGAGGACGCGTCTCGCAGAGGAGACGAGCGAACCCGGACCGTGTTCAGGTAGTCCGAGCCACTCCCCGGGATACTTCTGTTCCCCAGCCTGTCCCGGAGGAAGGGCCGCCGAGGGGCCCGATAGCCAACTACCCGTCATCCGCGCCATGGGTCCAGGATAGTCTGGTACGTGCGGACCAGGGCAGACCCATGCACCCGTCGGTGACCTCTACCACGTTCCAGGGTCCTCACACCAGGGCAACCTGATGTGTAACACCGGCGAAACATAGGTTTGACGACCGGGCAACACCGGGTCAATACGGTCTGATCCGACGCAGGCGCCCAGCACCAAATGGCGCGCACCGACTGAAGGAGCACAAGCGTGGCGTTCACCACGGCCGAAGAGGTCATCAAGTTCATCGCGGACGAAAACGTCGAGTATGTCGATGTCCGCTTCACTGACCTGCCCGGCATCGAACAGCACTTCTCCATTCCGGCGAAGGCATTCAACCAGGATGTTTTCGAAGACGGATTGGCATTCGACGGATCGTCCGTCCGCGGATTTCAGTCGATCCACGAGTCCGACATGTTGCTCCTTCCCGACGTGACCACTGCGCGCCTGGACCCCTTCCGCGCAGCCAAGACGCTGAACATCAGCTTCTTCGTCCACGACCCGTTCACCCGCGAGTCCTACAGCCGCGACCCGCGTAACGTCGCCCGGAAGGCCGAGGAGTACCTGCTCAGCACCGGCATCGCCGACACCGCATTCTTCGGAGCCGAGGCGGAGTTCTACATCTTCGACTCGGTCCGCTACGACTCCGCGATGAACGGCTCGTTCTACGAGGTGGACTCCATCTCGGGTGGCTGGAACACCGGCGCCGAGTACAACGCCGACGGTTCCGCCAACCGCGGCTACAAGGTCCGCGCGAAGGGTGGTTACTTCCCCGTCGCTCCTTACGACCACTACGTCGATCTCCGTGACGCCATCTCCACCAACCTGACCAATGCGGGCTTCGAGCTCGAGCGCGGCCACCACGAGGTCGGCACCGGAGGCCAGGCGGAGATCAACTACAAGTTCAACACGCTGCTGTCGGCTGCCGACGACCTGCAACTGTTCAAGTACATCGTCAAGAACACCGCGTGGCAGCACGGCAAGACCGCGACCTTCATGCCGAAGCCGCTCTTCGGCGACAACGGCTCGGGCATGCACGTGCACCAGTCTCTGTGGAAGGACGGCAAGCCCCTGTTCCACGACGAGGCCGGCTATGCGGGCCTGTCGGATCTCGCGCGCTGGTACATCGGCGGCATCCTGCACCATGCACCGTCGCTGCTCGCGTTCACGAACCCGACGATCAACTCCTACCACCGCCTCGTGCCGGGCTACGAAGCCCCCATCAACCTCGTGTACAGCCAGCGCAACCGTTCGGCGGCAGTGCGTATCCCGATCACGGGCAACAACCCGAAGGCCAAGCGTCTCGAGTTCCGGGCCCCCGACTCCTCGGGTAACCCGTACCTGAACTTCGCAGCGCAGATGATGGCCGGCCTCGACGGCATCAAGAACAAGATCGAGCCGCTCGCGCCGGTCGACAAGGATCTCTACGAGCTTCCGCCGGAGGAGGCCAAGAACATCCCGCAGGCTCCGACGTCGCTCCCCGCGGTCATCGACCGTCTCGAGGCGGACCACGAGTACCTCACCGAGGGCGGCGTATTCACCACCGACCTGATCGAGACCTGGATCTCGCTCAAGCGCGAGCAGGAGATCGCTCCGGTCAACCTGCGTCCGCACCCCTACGAGTTCCAGCTGTACTTCGACTGCTGAGTCTCGTCACTGCTCCGAAACCGGTCCGCGCGCCCTCGATTGGGTGAGCGGACCGGTTTCGTTTCGTGGCCTGCCGATTCCGGCTCCACCAACTCGATCGAGCGAGTTGAATGGCACTCGATGGAGAACCCGGAGGCGCGTTCCGCGGCGTGCCGCGAACTGCTCGTGATCTGCGCAGTGGCGACGATCGCCGGCGCGGTGATCGGGTTCGTCGGAGGAGCCTTCCGGTGGTGCCTGCGAGTCGCGGACCGATGGCGGGGCGACGTCCTCGACTGGTCCGCCTCGCTGCCCGGGCCCGATTGGCTGGTTCCCATGGCCGTCACCGCTCTGTGTGCAATGACCGCCGCGCTCATCGTCAGGCGTGTCCCTCTCGCCTCTGGAAGCGGCATCCAGCACGTGGAGGCAGTGGAACGCGGCGAGGCTACGCCGCCACCGCTTCGGGTGGTGCCCGCCAGATTCGTCGGAGGTGTGCTCTCGATCGGTTCCGGACTCGTTCTCGGCCGAGAAGGCCCGATCGTGCACATGGGTGCGGCGGTCGGTTCCGAGACGGCGCGACGGGCGCGCATGGATGACGATCACATCCGCGCGATGCACAACGCGGTGGCGGGCGCCGGACTGGCAGTCGCTTTCAACGCCCCGGTCGGGGGTGCCTTGTTCGTCTTCGAAGAGGTGACCCGAGTGTTCCGGTTCCGGACGGTCGTCCCCGTCCTGCTGTCGGTCGGCGCCGGAGTCGCGTGCTCACGTCTGATACTCGGGGATCGACCGGATTTCGATGTCGAGACGCTCGGCACACCGTCGATCACCCTGCTGCCGGTGTTCTTGGTCTTCGGTCTTCTGACCGGGATACTCGGAGCGGCTTACAACCGCGTGGTGGTCGGATCACTCGATCTCGTCGATGCGGTGCAGGCTCTGCCGCCCGCATGGAAGGCCGCACTGATCGGCGCCGGGATAGGGTTGCTCGCCTCACTCGCACCGCTCGCTGCAGGCGGCGGCGATGCGATCTCACAGCACGTGCTGGCCGGCGGCGCCCTCACACTTCCGCTCGTTTGCTGGTACGTCGTGATGCGTTTCTTCGCCGGTCCGCTGTCGTATGCGGCAGGAACCCCGGGCGGACTGTTCGCACCACTGCTCGCACTCGGCGCGCTGTGGGGCTTCCTGTACGCGCGCATCGTGGAAGCGGTTGTCCCCGTGATCGATTCATCGATCGCGATTCCGATGGCGATCGTGGGGATGTCGGCACTGTTCAGCGCCTCCGTGCGGGCACCGCTCACCGGAATCGCTCTCGTCGTCGAGATGACCGCTACCACGAGTGTCACCGTCCCCATGCTTATCGCGTCGGCGGCAGCGGTGATCGTTGCGCATCTCGCCGGTGTCGCCCCGATCTACGACAGCTTGCGCGAGCGGATGCTCGCAACCCCTACAACGCCCGGGTAAGAACGCTGCGCGAGAGTCGCACCCGGGCCCGGACTTGCACACGCGCGTACAGTTGGTGATGTACGACACAGTTGGCCGACGTTGCGACACAACTGTCGACGATGCGCTGATCACCCGCCTGCCGCGGACGATGAGTCGGGGCACGAACGTGCCGGGAGGAATGCCGCGCATCCGGTCGACGGGCGCTGAGCCGCCCGCCGTCCGCCGATCACCGGGCATGCCCGGGCAGAGCACTCCATACCGACCTGTCTCCGAAAGGAGGCCGTCATGCGTACGACCATCTCGGCCGCGGCGTGTGCAGCCGCCGGCGCCCTGCTTCTGAGTCCCCTCGCGGCGGGAATTGCAACGGCACAGTCAGCCCCGAACACTGTCGGAATGTCCCAGGACCAAGCGGCTGCCGCGTTGGACGAGGCAGGCGTGCCGTGGCACATCGTCAGCCGGTCCGGCAGCACACTCCAGGAATGCACAGTGACCGAGCAACGCGACCTGGGCTATGACACCGAGACCGAGAGCGAATGGGATTCCGATAAACAAGAGTGGAAGGACGTGACGGTCGACGTCTGGCGCGGTGTCGGACTGATCATCGTGTGCAACTGAGACGAGAACGACCCGAAGTATGCGCTGGAATCCGAGCGCGTCCGGGGGCCGCTGACGAACAACCGACAAGGCTTCGCCCGCAGGGCTCTCAGAGTTCGCGAAACCTCGGAATCAACTGCTCGGCAACCTGCTTCGCCTCGTCGATGAGCGGCCAGCCCGCAAGGATGAGACTGGTCAGTCCGGTCTTGTCACGTAGAGCACCGACGTGTCCGGTGATCTCGTCCGGCGTGCCCACGTAGTAGACCGCCGATGACCCTGTCGCAAAGATGTCGAGTGGGGACCACGCGGTGATACCTGCGTACAGGCCGTCGCCGAGATACAGGTCCTCGGGTTCGGGCAGCTTACCTGCGTTGAGAGTGTCCACCCAGCCCTGACGCTGCGCGTCGCGGGCGGTGAACGTCCTCAGATCCTGTTGTCCGTGTGTACGTCGACGAACCGCGTTGTTCAGCACGTCACTGATCCGGTCGATCCCGGCATCCACGAACAACGATCGGAACCTGTCGAGCGCTTCGGCCCGCGTCGGCCGCACGATGACGCCTGACAGCGCCCCGAAGTCTGTGTATTCACGTCCTTCCGCAGCCGCGGAGTCGCGAGCCGCTGTGAACTTCGCATCGACGAACGCCGTCTCACGCAACATGATCAGGTAGGCGTCGAGAACCTTACCGGCGTTCTCGAGCCCGGCCTGCGAATCACCGGTCCCCCACAGCGGTACCGTATGCCCACCGGCGGGCGGGTCGATGCGCAACGGCGTGTTGGGAAAGTTGGATTCTGTCCCTTCCGCGTAGAAACGGCGGAAGTCGGCCCAGTACTGCTCGCCGAGTTCGTAGCGCCGATCGTGCTCCACGAGCATGTCGTACTTCGTCAGAATGTTCTCGCGACCGTTCACGGAGTTGATCATCAAACGGCCACCGCTGAATGCGTCGAAGGTGAGCGCCTTCTCGGCGAGCAACCGAGCGGGTGTCATGTTGGCGTACACGGCGACGAGAAATTTCATTCGGCTGGTGTGCGCGGCCGCCCAGGTTGCCGAGATGAACGGGTCGTTCGGCCACGTCGCGACGAGCGCCCCGTCGAAGCCGCCGTCGTCGATGGTCCTGGCGAGCTCGATCTGGCGCTGCCCGTCGACGGGAAACAATCCGCCGGGACTCCACGGATAATCGCCGTCGGCCTGGGTGAGGTACCAGAATGTCTTGATGCCCATCAGTTCTCGTCCTTCTTCGGCAGTTCGAATGGCTCGATACGGGCGCATCGGCGCAATGTGTCGGCGTCGACGGTGTAGAGCGCGTCGAGGTAGGCCACCGCGAACGAACCAGGACCACTCGAATTCTGCTCGGCGATCTCGGCTGCGACGGCAACGTGCGCGTGCGCCGCGGCCAGACCGATCAGCGAAGTAGGAGCGATCGCGAGGTAGGCGGCGACGAGTCCACCGAGCGAGCATCCGGTGGACGTCACGCGCGGCAGCATGGCACTTCCGCCTGCGACACGCAGTCCGGTGGCAGCACCGTCACTGCCGCGACCCACCAGGTAGTCGACAGGTCCCGACGCGGACACCGCGTCGGAGTAGTCGAGCAGGGCGAGCGCGGCCGGGATCGCTGTCGCAGTTTCGTCTGCGCTGTCGACACCACGAGTGTCGCCGCCGAGGCCTGCGAGCGCGATGATCTCGGAGGCGTTGCCACGGATCGCGGTGGGTCGGTAGGTGAGCAGATCCGCGGCGAGTCCGGTACGCCATGGCAACCCTCCGACACCGACCGGGTCGAGCACCCACGGGGTCCCCGCGTCGTGCGCCGCCTCGGCAGCGGCGGTGAACGCAACGGCGGTTCCGTCATCGGGTGTGCCGAGGTTGACCAGTACTCCGCCCGCGATCCGCGCGAAGCCACCTGCCTCGTGGACGTTGTCGATGTGCACGTTGCTGGCACCCGCCGCGAGCAGAACATTGGTCAGGAAGTTCGCGGACACGATGTTGGTCAACGACTGCACCAGCGGGGTTCGTGCACGTAACGCATCGAGGGCATCAGCGAGGTCGTCGAGTGTCGGCGCGTTCGTCGTGGAGCTCATGAGGTTCCTGTCACAGAGGTGTCGGGGAGGGCCGGATGTTCGAGTGGGCACGCACGCTGGGCGGGACATCGCGAGTCGAGATATCGCATCAGGTGTTTCCTTCCTCATCCGAGATCATCGGCAGCGCCGGATCGGCAGTCCACTCGGCGAGAGAGCCGTCGTACACCGCGACGTCGTCGCGACCTGCCTGCACCAGAGCGAGCGCCACCAGGCACGCAGACACACCACCGCCGCAGTAGACGATCAGGGGGCTATCCGACTCGGCCGACACAGTCTCCGACAGGACTGCCAGTTCCGCGCGAGGGCGCAGCACTCCCCCGCCGAGGAGGCTCTTGGCAGGAAGGTTCCGACTGCCGGGAATCCGTCCGCGTCGCGCATAACGGGTCGTTGCGGTGCCCGCGAAGTGCTCGGGATCGAGTGCGCAGAGCAACGTTCCCGCCGCCCGGCCCGCACTGACTTCGAGAACGTCGTCTCGGTCCCGCCACAGGCCGTGGTCGGTGATGTTCACCGGGTTCACCGCCGCAGGCGGCGCCGACAGATCCGAGGAGAGCGGAAGTCCGAGATCGGTCCAGCGTGCGAGCCCGCCGTCGAGGACTCGCGCGGGAACACCGATGTTGCGCAGCATCCACCACACCCGTGACGCCCAGGTCATCTCACCGGCGTCGTACACCACGATGTCGGTGCCCTTGCCGACACCGATGCGGGCGAGTGCGGCAGCCAGATGCTCGGGTTCCGGTCGCGTGAAGTGCAGCGGAGCCCCCGACGCACTGAACTCGCCGAGTAGATCGATGTGCACGGAGTTCGGGATGTGCGCATCCGCCCAGGTGGCGTACCCGGATTCTGGGCGGTAGTCGCCGTCGAACCGCGGTTTCGGAAACGACACGGTGGCATCGAGCACCACGACAGCCGCGAGGTCGCGCGCAAGGTCCTCGGCGGCGACCACTGCATTGTCGCCCCAGGAATCATTGTCGCCCCAGGAATCATTGTCGCCCCGGGAATCGCGGCCCCGTATCACCCCCGGCTTCTCCTCGATCATGTCAGCGACGCTAAACGACGAATAACGTATACGCAAGTATTCGCTCGTTGACGATGGCATAATCTCCGAAGACACCGAACCCGAGGACAGGAGTGCGATGCCCGACCGGGACACCACAACCGACCTGATCGGCTCATTGCTCGGCGAGCTTCCCACCGGACGCGACGATCAGACGTCGAAGCAGTACCTACGGCTGCGCGCCGACATCCTCGCAGGCAAATTCCCGAGCGGCGCCGCACTGCACGAAACCCAGCTCAGTGAGACCTACGGCGCCTCGCGCACCCCGATTCGGGAAGCCCTGAACTGGCTCGCCCACGACGGGTTGCTCGAGCGCGCCACCCGCGGGTTCCGGGTTCGGTCGGGTACCCCCGAGGACGTCATAGAGATCTACGCCGCCCGCGTAGCCCTCGAATCCGAAGCTGCGGGAGCAGCAGCAACCCGGCACACCGAGCTCGACCTCGCGCGGCTCGAACAGCTCCACGCATTCTGTTGCTCGGCCTCCGACGACACCGACGTCCGAGCCGGTAACTTCCGATTCCACGAAGCTCTGTGGCAGGCCGCGCACAATGCCACCATCACTGCGCTTCTCATCCGGCTGACCACTCAACTGCGGATCTACGATTCGGGCCCACCCTCGACCTACGGCGAACCCGACGTCCTCAACCACGAGCACGACCTCATCCTGACCGCGCTGCGAGCGCGCGACGAGGCGGCCGCCCGCGAGCACATGCGCGCACACCTCGAACGCAGCCGAGAACTTCGCATCAAGATGTTCGCCAGCGGGTGAAGACGAAGAACGAAAGAGTCAGTGCCCGTTCGTTTCCCCGCCGAACACCCGCTCGACGACGCCACGCGCACGACGCGTGACCCGTAGGTAGTTGTCGAGGAACTCTGACGCGTCATCGCTGTGTTCGCCCGCAGCGCTCGCCACGGCCGCAAGCTGGCGCCCCGGGCCAGGAAGCTGATCGCTCGGCTTTCCCCGCACCAGGACGAGAGCATTGCGGGCGCGGGTCGCGGTGATCCACGCGTCCCGGAGCAGATCGACGTCAGCTGCGCTGATGAGTTCGGCCGCACCGATCGCATCGAGCGTCTCGAGTGTCGACGTGTTGCGCAACGAACCGATCTCGTGCGCATGCTGGAGCTGCAACAACTGCACGGTCCATTCGACGTCGGACAGTCCGCCGCGACCCAGTTTCGTATGGGTCGCAGGGTCGGCGCCGCGCGGAAGCCGCTCGGAATCCATCCGAGCCTTGATCCGGCGGATCTCCCGCACCGCCTCCTGAGTGACCCCGCCTTCGGGGTAGCGGACGCGGTCGATCATGTGGAGGAATCGCAGCCCGAGATCGGGATCGCCCGCGACCGTGTGGGCACGCAGCAACGCTTGAACCTCCCACGCTTCTGCCCACTGCGCGTAATAGGCCTCGTACGACTTGAGCGTGCGCACCAGCGCGCCGCTACGCCCCTCCGGACGCAGGTCCAGATCGACTTCGAGTGGCGGGTCGGTGCTCGGCGCCCCCAGAAGTTTGCGAACCTGCTCGGCGATGGAGACCGCCCATTTCACTGCGACGGTCTCGTCGGCATCGGGCAGCGGTTCACAGACGAACAGCACGTCGGCATCGGATCCATAGCCGAGTTCCGCACCGCCGAGCCGGCCCATACCGATCACCGCGATGCGTGCCGGCGCCGGTCCCTTCGTGCGCACGGATCCTCGGATCACCGCGGCCAGTGCCGCCTCCAGGACTGCCGACCAGACGGACGAGAGCGCTTCGCACACCTCGGGAACCGAGAGCATCCCGAGGAGATCGGCGCTCGCGATCCGCGCGAGCTCCGCCCGACGCAAGGAACGTGCCGCCGCGATCGCCCGCGCCGGATCGTCGTATCGCGACGACGACGTCACGATCGCTCTCTTCACCTCGGCGGGTTTGGCCTCGAGAAGGCGTGGCCCCGTGGAGGCGTCGGCGTAGAGGCGGATGACGTCCGGTGACTTGATGAGCAGCTCGGGTACATACGCCGACGTACCCAGCACCTTCATCAGACGTTCCGCGACCGACGGCTCGTCTCTCAGCACCCGCAGGAACCACACTGTGTCGTACAACGCGTCGGACAGGCGCCGGTAGGCGAGCAGACCGCCATCCGGATCGACTGTCTCACCGAGAGATTCGAGCAGTTGAGGAAGCAGGAGGGCTTGGATCCTCGCCTTGCGTGAAGCCCCGCCGGACAGCGCGGTGAGGTGTTCGAGGGCGTGCTCCGGTGCCGTGTAGCCCAGGGCCGCGAGCTGCCGCACAGCCGCATCCGGCGACAACCGCACCGCGTCCTTGTCGAGCCGGGTCACCGACTCGAGCAGCGGGCGATAGAACAATCGTGCATGGAGCCTGCGGATCCGTGCGGAGTTGCGTTTGATCTCGGATTGGAGGACGCCGAGCGAATCGTTCCGTCCGTCCGGCCGCATGTGCGCCGCCCGCGCGAGCCAGCGCAGGTTCTCACGGTCATCGGGAGGGGGCAGCGTGTGAGTGCGCTTGAGTCGCTGCAGCTGAAGGCGGTGCTCGAGCAATCGGAGGAACTCGTAGGACGCGCGCAGATTCGCGGCGTCATCACGCCCGACGTATCCGCCGTCGGCGAGGGCGGACAATGCCTCCACGGTGTTGGGCACGCGCAACGATTCGTCGGTGCGTCCGTGGACCATCTGCAGCAGTTGGACGGCGAATTCGACGTCGCGCAGGCTGCCCTTCCCGAGTTTGAGTTCGCGCTCCCGCAGATCCGCGGGGACGAGCGCCTCGACCCGCCTGCGCATGGCCTGCACCTCCGGCACGAAGTCGTCGCGCTCCGATGCCGTCCATACCAATGGGCTCAAGGCTTCGACGTAACGGCGGCCCAGGTCGAGGTCGCCGGTCATCGGCCGTGCTTTGAGGAGCGCCTGGAACTCCCATGTCTTGGCCCACCTGTTGTAGTAGGCCACATGGGATTCGAGGGTGCGCACCAATTCGCCGCGTTTACCCTCCGGCCGCAGCGCAGCATCGACTTCGAAGAACGCCGACGTTCCGATACGCATCATCTCGCCTGCGATACGGCTGGCTCGCGCGTCGGCAGGCTCGGCGACGAAGATCACGTCGACGTCGCTGACGTAATTGAGTTCGCGCGCACCGCATTTGCCCATCGCGATGACCGCGATGTCATTGGGGCACGGTCCGTCCGGGACGACAGTGGCGAACGCCACCGCGAGTGCGGCCGTCAATGCGGCGTCGGCGAGGTCGGCGAGCCTCTCCCCCACCTCGAGATACGGCACGACAGGTTCGTTCTCGACCGTCGCAGCGAGATCCGCTGCGGCGATGAGCATCAGCTGATCGCGATACGTCGTCCGCAGTGCAGCAACCGCGTCCGGGCCTGTGATTCCCGCTCGGTGGACGAGCCGGTTGGCGCGCCCCCCGGTCTCGGGGACCGACTCGACACAGTCGAGCATGCGGACCGTGAAGGTGTGCCGGTCCGGCAGCTCGAGCGGACCGGCAAGCATCCGCCACCGATCAGGATGCGCGACCACGTGGTCGCCGAAGGCCGCCGAGGACCCGAAAAGGGCGAGCAGTCGACCCCGCAGGCTCTTGTCCGTGCGCAACGTCGCGTCGAGTTCGGCCCATCCCTGAGGTCCGAGCACGTCGGCGAGACGGCTCATCGTCCGCAACGCGAGGTCGGCGTTGGGCGCCCGGGACAACGCCCACATCAATTCGATGCTCTCGACGTCCGTCCATCCCAGTTGCGCCAGCTCGTCGGCAGCGGTGGGTTCGACGAGACCGAGTCGACCGGGACCGGGTACGGCAGAGCGCGCAGGGGGCGGCTTCACCATGGCGCCTACAACCCCAGGTACTGCTCGAGTTCGAACGGGGTCACCTGACTCCGGTAGTTCTCCCATTCCCGCCACTTGTTGCGCAGGAAGTAGTCGAACACGTGCTCACCGAGGGTCTCGGCCACCAGCTCCGAATTCTCCATCTCGCGCAACGCGATGTCGAGATCGGTCGGCAGTTCCTTGTATCCCATGGCGCGGCGTTCGGCACCGGTCAAGGCCCACACGTCGTCCTCGGCCTCGGGAGCGAGCGTGTAGCCCTTCTCGATACCACGCAGACCTGCCGCGACGAGCACGGCGAACGCAAGGTACGGATTGCAGGCCGAGTCGGGAGTGCGGATCTCGACTCGGCGCGATGACGCCTTGTTCGGGGTGTACATCGGAACACGGACGAGCGCCGACCGGTTGGATGGCCCCCAGCATGCCGCGGTGGGCGCTTCACCGCCGTGCACGATGCGCTTGTAGGAGTTGACCCACTGATTGGTCACCGCGCTGATCTCGGGAGCATGCTCGAGAATACCCGCGATGAACGCCTTGCCCGTCGCCGAGAGCTGCAACGGGTCGTCGGGATCGTGGAACGCATTGGTCTCGCCCTCGAACAGCGACATGTGGGTGTGCATGGCCGATCCCGCGTGCTGTTGGAAAGGCTTGGGCATGAACGTTGCTCGCACGCCTTCCGCCATGGCGATCTCCTTGACCACATAGCGGAAAGTCATCACGTTGTCGGCCATCGACAGCGCGTCGGCGTACCGCAGGTCGATCTCCTGTTGCCCGGGCGCGGTCTCGTGATGACTGAACTCGACGGAGATTCCCATCGACTCGAGGGCGTCGATGGCATGGCGGCGGAAATGCGGCGCGGAACGGTGCACCGACTGGTCGAAGTAGCCGCCGTCGTCGGCCGGAACGGGCGGGGCGCCCGGTTCGCCGTTCTCGACGAGGAAGAACTCGATCTCGGGATGCACGTAGCAGCTGAAACCCAGATCTCCGGCCTTGTTGAGCTGACGACGCAGCACGTGGCGCGGGTCGGCCCAGCTCGGCGTGCCACCCGGCATGGTGATGTCGCAGAACATGCGAGCCGAGTACTGGTGTCCCCGGTCGTCGGTCCAGGGCAGCACCTGGAAGGTCGTGGCATCGGGGCGCGCGACCATGTCCGCCTCGGAAATGCGGGAGAAACCCTCGATGGCCGAACCGTCGAAGCCGATGCCCTCTTCGAAGGCACCCTCGAGTTCGGCCGGGGCGATCGCCACGGATTTGAGGGTCCCGACGACGTCGGTGAACCACAGGCGCACGAACCGAATGTCGCGCTCTTCGAGGGTGCGGAGCACGAACTCCTTCTGGCGATCCATATCGGCGAGCGTAGGCATGATCCGTTAATTCCGTGTTACATCCGCCGTTCCCATCTGTGGCGTGTCGATCACACCGGCGTCGAGTCAACAATGAGGATCGGTCTCGGGCACCTCGAGATCGATGAAGTACCTGGTCACAGCGTCGTCGACACAGGGATTTCCGTCCAGCACAACAGTGTGCTGGTTTCCGTCGAAGGTCACCAGCGCACCCCCGAGCTGACGCGCCAGGTCCGCCCCCGCCTGGTACGGCGTGGCGGGATCACCGGTCGTCGACACCACGAGGACCGGCGGGAGCCCCGGCACAACCGGGGTGTGCGGTTCCCCCGTGGCGGGGACAGGCCAGAACGCGCACACGTCGAGGGGCGCCTCACCGGTTCCGCGGCCATCGTCGAGGAACGGTGCCGCCAGCCGGAATCGCGTATCGAGTTCACCGGCGACCGCGCGTTCGGTGATCGGCTGGTCATCGACGCATCGGACGGCGTTGAACGCGTCGTTGATGTTGCTGTAGGTGCCGTCCTCCTCCCGCCCCTCGTACAGGTCGGCAAGGCGAAGCAGGGTGTCCCCGTTGCCGTCGGCGAGGGAGGCCAGGCCACCGCGCAGCGACCCCCACAGCGCGGACGAATACAGGCCCTGCTGCACTCCGGTGATCGCGTCGCGGTAGCTCAGGCCGCGCGGATCGGTGGTCTGGGCGGGCGTCTCGATCAAGGGGGCGACGAGCCCGCGGAACCGGGTCGATGCCTGCGCGGGATCGTTGCCCAGCGGACAGTCGCTGCGGGTCGCGCAGTCGGCCGCGAACTCGTCGAACGCCTTCTGGAACCCCTCGGCCTGCAGCACTATCTCCTCGACCGGGTCCTGTTCGGGGTCGATGGCGCCGTCCAGGACCATCGCGCGCACCCGGTCCGGGAAGGTTTCCGCATAGACGGTGCCGAGCCTGGTTCCGTACGAATATCCGAGGAAGTTCAGGGCGTCGTCGCCGAGCACCCCTCGAAGGACATCCATGTCACGCACCACGTCGGCGGTGCCGACATGGGCGAGCAGATCCTCTCCGGTGCGTTCGGCACACAGCTGCGCGTACTCGCGGTTGCGCTTCTCGGATGCCTCGATTCCTTCCGGACTTCGATCTCCATCGTCGATGGCGCGATCGGCGTCGGTCTCCGCGGCGGTGAAGCACCGGACCTGCGGATCGGACGAACCGATGCCGCGCGGATCGAATCCCACGATGTCGAACCGTCCGGCCAGTTCGGTCCCTGCCGCGGCGAGCACGGTGGACAGCCCCGAGGCGCCGGGCCCGCCGGGATTGACCAGAAGCGATCCGATCCGGTCGCCGTCCGCCTCGATCCGCGACACCGCCAGGGTCACCGTCTGTCCGTCCGGGGCGTCGTAGTCGAGCGGGACCGAGACCCGGCCGCATTGCGCACCGCTGCGAGCCAGAAGCGGACCGTCGATGCCGTAGCCACCGCAGTCGCCCCAGTCGACGCCCTGTCGATAGAACTGCGTCAGTTCCTCGGGCACCGCGACGGTCGACGGCTCGCGCTCGTCTGTCGCGGTGTCGGCACACCCTGCCAGCACCAGAGCGCTCACAGCGAGAAGGGCAGCGAACAGACGACGGGGGCGCACACGCGCGGAAACCGGCACCTGTGGATCGTGCCATGCCCGCTATCCGGCCTCGTGGGGTGATCACGTGGGTCCTCATGTGACCAACCCCACCGCCGCCGAGGGTTAGCTGTGGCCGAGCCCGGTGGCACACTGAGACTGTCATCACCCGCCCGGGGACCCTCAGAAGGGCCTCGAGGAAGAAAGAGACAACGATGTCGGAAAATATGACGTCCGTGTACGGAGGCGGCTCCGCCCCGGCAGACACTCCGAAGCGTAAGACGCGGGTCCACCATCTGCAGGCGATGAAGGCCGAAGGTGTCCGCTGGGCAGAGCTGACCGCGTACGACTACTCCACTGCCCGCATCTTCGAAGAAGCCGGGATCCCGGTGCTCCTGGTCGGCGATTCTGCGGCCAACGTCGTCTACGGCTACGACACCACGGTGCCGGTCACCGTCGGCGAGTTGCTTCCGCTGGTCCGCGGCGTCGTTCGCGGGGCTCCGCACGCACTCGTGATCGCCGACCTCCCGTTCGGTACCTATGAGGCATCTCCCGAGCAGGCTCTCGCCACCGCCATCCGGTTCATGAAGGAGGGGGGCGCACACGCCGTCAAACTCGAAGGCGGCGAACGCATTGCACCCCAGATCGCCGCGCTCACCGCGGCAGGCATTCCCGTGCAGGCCCACATCGGCTTCACCCCGCAATCCGTCAACACCCTCGGCGGATTCCGAGTACAGGGACGCGGCGACGGCGCCGAGCAACTCATCGCCGATGCCATCGCCGTCCAGGAAGCAGGCGCGTTCTCCGTCGTGATGGAGATGGTTCCCGCAGAACTCGCCGGCCAGGTCACTCGTAAGCTGACCATTCCCACCGTCGGCATCGGCGCCGGAAACGAATGCGATGCGCAGGTCCTCGTCTGGCAGGACATGGCCGGGTACACGAGCGGCAAGACCGCGAAGTTCGTGAAGCAGTTCGGGGCTGTCGGCGACGAATTGCGCAATGCCGCAGCACAATACGCCTCCGAGGTAGCCGGCGGGAGCTTCCCCGGCCCCGAGCACTCCTTCTGAGGTTCCTCCATCACCCGCGGCAGCGCAGGCTTCGACGATGCCGCGGTCGAATGCAGGTGACGAACACGTCGTGACAGACCCTCGGGTCGGGTGGACCCCCACCCGACCCGAGGCGTCCGCCCGCATCTCAGGTCCGAGAAAGGGCACTCGTCGGCGTTTCACGATTCGATGGCACACTCGACGGCGACCACGACCACCGAACCGCGAGGTGCCCCCTATGACCCGATTCCGACGCGTCCCCGTCGTTGCTACCGCAGCTGCAGCCATGATCGGCCTGCTCGGCGCGTGCGCCTCCGGAACCACCTCGGATCCGACGCCGTCGAACACCGCGGCGCCCTCCGTAGCGGAATCCACACAGGCACCGGGGGGCGTCACCGAAGCCCAGGCCGCCGACCTGTGCACCCGCATCGAGGGCCAGTTGCAGAGTTGGCGCACCTACACGCCTTCGGTCGGGAAGGGCGGCCTGAACATCCTCGTCGGTGAATGGGGCGCAGCGAACGGAATCGATCTGATTGCGCTTGCAGGCGATCGCGCACGCGTCGACACCATCACCACCGAGCAGTGCTCATCCGTGCGCGACGAGACGTTGACGGCCCTGCAGATTCCCGATCTTGCATCGGCCCTGGTCGGGTTCTAGGTAATGGCAAACCTACGCGAGCTCTACCCTCCGATCGCGCCGTACGACCACGGCTTTCTCGCCGTCGGCGACGACCAGGAGGTGTACTGGGAGGTCAGCGGAAATCCGGACGGTAAACCCGTCGTGTTCCTGCACGGCGGTCCGGGCGGCGGCACATCACCGCAGCAACGTCGATTCTTCGACCCTTCCGCCTACCGGATCGTGATGTTCGACCAGCGGGGCTGCGGCCGGTCGCGGCCGCACGTCGCCGATGGGGCCGACCTGTCCGTCAACACGACCGACCATCTGCTCGCCGACATCGAACGTCTACGCACATTCCTGTCCATCGAACGATGGATGGTCTTCGGTGGATCGTGGGGATCGACGCTCGCCCTGGCTTACGCACAGCGTCATCGCGACCGCGTGACCGAATTGGTGTTGCGCGGGATCTTCCTGCTGCGCCGCAGCGAGATCGACTGGTATTACAACGGTGGTGCCGGGGCGCTGTTCCCCGACCTGTGGGAAGCCTTCCTCGCACCCCTGGCAAGCAGCGAACCGGGGGCACACCCGGTCGACACCTATCACCGGCTGCTGCACTCCCCCGACCCGGACGTCGCGTTGCGCGCAGCGGTCGCGTGGTCGACATGGGAGGGCGGAACCAGTTCACTGCTACCGCAGCCCGACCACGTCGCAAACACCGCGGAACCCCGCTTCGCGCTCGCCTTCGCACGGATCGAGAACCACTACTTCTATCATCGCGGATTCCTCACCGAAGGACAGCTGCTGCGGGACGCGCATCTCCTGCACGGCATTCCGGGCGTGATCGTGCAGGGACGTTACGACGTGGTGTGCCCCGCGACGAGTGCATGGGACCTCCATCGCTCCTGGCCCGACTCGACGCTGCACATTGTCGACGACGCCGGACACTCCGCGTACGAACCCGGCATCACCCATCATCTTGTGGAAGCGACCGATCTGTTCCGATGAAACCCCGTCATTTCGGGAGCCGGCCGAATCCGACCACTGCCGAGTCGTCCGACCACTCGAGGGTGTGGACACGGATTCGGCCGAACTCGTTTCCGCCCACGGTGATCGCCTCGTCACCATCGACCGCGACGACGATGTTGGTGTGCTGCCCGAAGCCGGCGGTGTTCTCATACAGGACGACGTCGCCCACCTCGGGCCGATAGCCCGACTCCACTGGCTCGAAGCGATCCTGCTGTTCGTAGTACTCCTGCAGCGTGTACACACCGGGGATCCGCCAGTGTCCCGAGTGCGGATTCGACAGCGGCATACCGGCTTCCCGCATGATCCAGCTGACGAAGTCTGCACACCACTCCTCTTCGACACCTTCCGAGAAGAAGGTGCCGGGCCGCTGTGTCCGGTGCTCGACTTCGAGCAGATCCACGACCGCCACCTGTTCCGTCGACAACGAGGCGGTGTCGGTTGCGGGGAACGACGCGGTATCCCAGGGCAGATACCTGCTCGGTGCCCACCACCACACAACTGCCACGAACAACAGCACGACCGAGGCGACCACGGCAGCGATCATTCTCGTCGCTCGCCTGCCCCTACCCGCACTCCGGGTCTCGGTACTCATGTTCGGCCGGAATCGTAGGCGAACTTCACTTCGCGAGCGGCAGTGTCTGCCCGGATGAGACGGACCGTGATGCGTTCCCCTTCGCGTGGCCGCCCTTCACACGGCGCAATGACGGTTTCGGAAGCCACGAATACCTCGGCGTCGCGCCGGTCGGTGGCGCCTTCGAGCACGGTCGCCTCGAACTGCTCGCCCACCCGGGGTGAGAGCACGACGGCCTCGGTCAGGTCGATGCAGGCGCGCCCGATCTTCCCCGACAGGGAGTCCGACGCCGACATGATCTTCGGCAGCGCAGGAAGGGTATCGCGGACGTGCGACGGCACCGGTGTGCCTGCCGACACCGCCAGACACACCTCGGTCGTGTACCTGTCGGAGAGACGACGCAGCGGAGCGGTCACATGCGCATACGGCGCACCGATCGCACCGTGCAGACTCGACTCGGGCAGCGCACCGTCGAACGCCGTATACGACGCACCGCGCAACAGGGTCGGAGCCTCGCTCATGAGTACGAGCGTCGAGGGTTCGTTCGCGTCGAGGCTTGCGAGGAATGCGCCGACCGGCACATCATCGGGCCACGGCACCCCCAACGCGGATGCTTTTCTCCGAAGCGCCTCGACAACCTCCGCGTCCGCAGGCGGCAGCGTACGGAGCAGGCCGACCTTCGCGTCGAGCATGAGTTCGGCCGCGCACATTCCGGTCAGCAGCGACACCTGAGAGTTCCAGTCGTCGGCCTCTGTCCGAGGCTGCACCGTCAGCGTCCACCCGTCGCCGTGGGGAGCCACGTCCTGTTCGGGCAGGCGCAGTTCGATAGCTCCCCTGTCGAGTGCCGCCGCCGCGCGCAAACGCCCGAACTCGGGCAGCGCTGCGATGGACGGATGCAGTGTCCCGGCATCGAAGTCGCGTTGCACGCCTGCGTAGTCGAGTCGCGCGACGGATCGGACCGATGCACGGCGCACCGTGACTGCCACGGGCTCAGCGCGTTCGTCCGTCTCGATCCGCCACAGCACGGCGGGACGAACGGTGTCGGGGAGGAGGCTGGCCGTGCCCTCCGATAGTTCCCGCGGATGCAGCGGAACGGACCTGTCCGGTAGGTAGAACGTCTGGCCTCGGCGATGGGTTTCCGCTTCGAGCGCACCGCCGAGTTCGACGACGGCGTACACGTCGGCGATCGCATAGTGCAGGACGAAGCCCTCGGTCGTGCGTTCCAGGTGGAGCGCTTGATCCAAGTCCATCGACCCCGGTGGGTCGATGGTCACCAGAGGCAGATCGGTGCGGTCCTCACGATCGCCCCCGTACCGGTCCGTGCCGGCGCGGGCCTCCGCGAGCGCATCCACCGGATATCCGTCGTCGAGTCCGAATTCGGAACGTACTGAAGCGAAGTCGATCGCGGGTGCAACGACGAAGGGTGCTCTCACCACTGTTGTACTTCTCCTGCGCGCCGTAGCAGTCGTGCGTGCCGCTGAATCAGTTGTTCCATTCGTCGTCGGCCTTGTCGGCCGCTTTGGTTCGCTCGGCGGCAATCTGCAGAGCGCGCTCGGCGGTGTCCTTGTCCGGGTACGGACCCATGCGGTTGAGGGCACCCGGATCCTTGCCCTGGCTGACCTTGCCTGTGCTCACGTCGTAGTACCAGCCCTCATCGCTCATGGTTCAAGTGTGCCCGAACAGGGTCGACTTTTTGCCGCTACACGCGGTCCGGCGTGGCTGGTACGGTCGGCCCGACATCACAGACCGTCATCCATGAGGAGCCGCAGCACATGTCGTACATTCTCTTCGACACCCTTCTTCCGTACATCGGGCCGGAAGCTGCCTCGTACTGGGCACATCTGCTGGTCGTCGGCCCCTTGTGAGCGACAGATCACCATACGTGGGGCTGTGCGGACGAGTCGGCCTGTAAGCCGGATCCTGTCCCCCGTCGAAACAGGGTGACGACCATCCATCTGGACACACCGTTGCCGGGTGCCTCGAGCGGTCCACCCGCAGGCTCGGGCGAGCAGCCCTCGAACACCTGCGCAGCCGCACCGGTTCCCCGAGGGGTTCGGTGCGGCCTTCGACCTTGCTCCGGGCGGGGTTTACCTAGCCACCCCGGTCGCCCGGGGTGCTGGTGCGCTCTTACCGCACCGTTTCACCCTCACCTACCCCGGAGGGCAGGCAGTCTGTTCTCTGTGGCACTGTCCCGCGAGTCACCTCGGGTTGCCGTTAGCAACCGCCCTGCTCTGTGGAGTCCGGACTTTCCTCGATTCAGGGCCTGGCACCGTTCGGTGCCGGTTCCCTGCTCCGCGGTCGCCCGGCCGACTCATCCGCGCGAACAGAATAGCCCGCCGAACACCGCCGACGCGAACTACGGTCGGAAAGCATGACTCGATTTGTGGCGCTGCTGCGCGGGATCAATGTCGGTGGGGTCAGGATCAAGATGGCCGACCTGGGCGCGTTGTTCACCGACCTCGGTTTCGACAATGTCCGGACAGTCCTCGCTTCGGGAAATGTCCTGTTCGACGCGGACGGCACCGCTCCCGACCTGAAAGCGCGGATCGAACGTGCGCTCTCCGACACCTTCGCGTACGACGCGTACGTGTTCGTCCATCCTCAGTCGTACCTGGCTGCTGTTGTCGATGCGTACCCGTTCGACGAGAACATCGATGGCCGGCACGCGTATGCCGTGTTCGTAGCCGACGATTCGGTGCTCGACGAACTGGCGGGGATCGGCGCCACCTTGGATCCTGCGGTCGAACAGATCGCTGTCGGTGACGGCGTCGTCTATTGGGAAGTCGTGAAGGGTGAGACGATCGGTAGCGCCTTCGGAAAGAAGGTCGGCGCGTCACGATTCAAGACGGTGACCACCAACCGCAACCTTCGGACCGTGCGCAAACTGTTGTGACGTCGAGTCAGCGTGAGTTGTTGCTCCAGTGGTGGTATCGACGGTACTGCCCGTGATGGGCATGAGCGGACCACGGTTGCATACGCGGCGCGTACGGCTGCTGCTGAGGGTAGGGCGCAACCCAGGGCTGTTGGGCAGCGGGACGGTAATACGGAATCGGCTCCGGCACGGGCGCAGGTTCGGCGGGGAATCCGTAGATGCCCCGAGGATCACCGCTGAGGTACGCCTGATGCTGCGCATCAGCGCGAGCGACAATGGCCGCTTCCTCCCTGCGACGCTCATCTCGGGAACGACGACGGACTCCCGCGCCGATCACGGCCAGTACGAGAACGAGCAGCACCGTAGCCACCGCGGGTTCCTCCTGCGCGAACCCGACGAGCCACAGCACCCCCAAGGTGGTGAGAATCGGGTGGCGCCTCCACCAGGGCCGCCGATCCACGAAGAATTCCGGGGCAGGCGCGGCAGCGAACGACACCGCAGCAGCAGGATGCGGCCCATATGCGTCGATCCGGTATCCGCTCATCGCTGTTCCTCCCGGGGCTCGCGTGATGAACACATTTTTGCAGAATTCGTCCGCTTCCTGCCACAACGACGTCGTCACACCCCGGCCCGAGGACCGACGACAAAGATTCTCGGAAAAGTGTGTAACAAGTCGAGCGGGTTCCCGATAGACCTCATGAGTGGCCGCGCAGGCACACCCCCGACATGCCTGCGCGGCCACTTTTCGGCTCTCGGGTGGGCCGGCCCTGGAGAACCCCGGCTTTCAGGCCCGGCGCGACGTCACAGGTACGACGTGTCGTTGACCAAGCGCACCGACGATCCACCGTCCGGATAGAACTCCGCGATGCTCAACGACGCCAGATCCAGATGTAGGCGGTACAACAGCGACGGACCGGAATCCAGTGCGAACTGCAGCAGCGTCTTGATCGGTGTCACGTGCGAGACCACGAGCACGGTCGAGCCCGGATGCTCTGCCGTCAGGTCTGCCCGGACGCCCGCGATGCGTATGCGCACGTCATCGAAGCTCTCACCCCCCGGCGGCCGTACCGAGGTGTCGGAGAGCCACTTCTCATGCACATCGACGTCGCGCTCGGCTGCTTCCGCGAAGGTGAGCCCCTCCCACTCGCCGAAGTCCGTCTCGATCAGGCCGTCGTGCACGGTCACCGGGAGATTCAACGCGGCGGCGGCAGCAGCAGCTGTCTCGCGTGCCCGTCCGAGCGGCGACGACACCACTGCGGAGATGTCACCACGGCCCGCGAGCATGCGCGCGGCCGCCGACGCCTGGCCGCGACCCAGTTCAGTGAGCTCAGGATTCCCGCGCCCCGAGTAGCGGCGTTCCACCGACAGCGGGGTCTGGCCGTGGCGTAGAAGCAGCATCCGGGTCGGAGCGCCGGTCGCACCGGTCCATCCGGGCGCCTTCGGCACCTCGACCTTGTCCGTACCCGTGTCCGGGATCGCGGCGGCGTCCATGGCTTCGTTCGCGAGCCGGTCGGCGTAACCGTTCTCCGCGCGGGGTATCCAGGTGTAGTTCACATGCGAGAACTTCGACGCCAAGGCCTGCACCTGCGCCGCAAGCGGGATCATGTCGGGATGCTTGACCTTCCAGCGACCCGACATCTGTTCGACGACCAGCTTCGAATCCATCCGCACATCGACTTCGTCGGCACCGAGCTCGGCCGCTGCGGTCAGCCCCGCGATCAATCCTCGGTACTCCGCGACGTTGTTGGTGGCGCGTCCGATGCTCGCCTTGCGTTCGGCCAGCACGGTCCGGTGCTCGGAGTCGAAGACGACGGCACCGTAGCCTGCCGGTCCAGGATTTCCGCGCGAACCGCCGTCGGCCTCGACAACGACCCGACTCACAGACCCGATTCCTTGGTACGCACCATGATCGCGTTGCATTCCGGGCAGTGGACGACCGCGTCGGCCGGTGCGGCAGTGATGCGGGCGATCTCGCCGCGGTCCAGTTCGATTCGGCACGCGCCGCACCGGCGGGCCTGCAGCAGTGCCGCGCCGATTCCCGACCGCTCACGCTGCTTCTCGTAGACGGCAACCAACTCCGCGGGCAACGAGCCGACCAGCGTGTCGCGATCATTTCGGCACCGGTCTTCGGCAACCTCGATGTCGGCGAGAGCCTCGTCCCGAGCGCGCGTCGCGTCGCCGAGCTGCTCGTCGATCTGCGACACCTGCGCGCCGGCGTGATCATGATCGGCCTTCGACGCCTCGCGCCGTTCCATGATCTCGAGCTGGTCGTCCTCGAGTGCGGCCTGGCGGCGTTCGAGGCTACCGAGCTCGTGCTGCAGCTCGGTCAGCTGCTTCGAGCCGATGGTGCCGCCTTCGAGCAGGTTGCGGTCGCGCTGCGCGCGCTGGCGTACGGCCTCGATCTCGCCTTCGACCTTGCGGATGTCGCGGTCGAGGTCGTCGATCACGATCTCGACGGCAACGGCCGCGTCCTTCCGGGACGCCCGCTCGGCCTGGAGCCGATCCACTTCCTGCTGTTCCGGCAGGGTGCGGCGACGGTGCGCGAGACGGTTGAGCTCGTTGTCCACTGAGGCGATGGAAAGGAGCCTTGCCTGCACTGCGGGTTCGACGTTCACTCGGGTGGTTCCTGCTTTCGGGTTCTCGACTCGGGAGTTGGCCGTACGACGGCACTGGTCGCGGCCGGACCGCGACGACGGTCTCGTAGCTGATTACCGTACCGCGCGGGCTGCTGTCGTCCAGGGGTCGGTGCGCAGGTCGGTGACTCGGGAGTGCCACCCGTCGCGATCACCGAATGCTTCGTCGAGGATCGCGCTCGCTTGCGCACACCACGGCTGTTCGCTGGCCCAGTGCGCGACGTCGACGAGAGCGGGACCACCGGTTCGCAAGTGCTCGTCCGCGGGGTGATGTCTCAGGTCGGCCGTCACATATGCATCGACGCCGAGTGCAGAAACCCGACCGAGGAACGAGTCGCCGGACCCGCCGCACACTGCCACCGTCCGGATCGGACGCTCGGGATCGCCCGCGCCGCGTACACCCCACTCGGTGGGTGGGAGCGCCGCGGCGACCGTCTCGGTGAACTCGCGCAGTGTCTGAGTCCGAGGCAACTCCCCCACCCGGCCAAGACCACGGTTGCTCGGCAGTTCGGCGAGCTCGAACACGTCGAACGCGGGCTCCTCATAGGGGTGGGCGCTGCGAAGCGCCGCCAGCACCGCGGTGCGGGCTCGACGAGGGGCGATCACCTCGATGCGGTCCTCGGTGACCTGCTCGAGTTCACCGACCGCTCCGATCGCCGGATCGGCACCGTCGACAGGACGGAATTGGCCGGTCCCCGACGTCGTCCAGCAGCATTGCCGGTAGTTGCCCAGGGCGCCGGCACCGGCCTCGAACAACGCGTCACGCACGGTGGCGGATGCCTCGGCGGGCACCATCACCACCCACTTGTCGCTGGCCGGTTCCGGCTTGGGCTCGATCGGCCTCAAATCGGTCAGTCCGAGCGCGTTCGCCAACGCGTCGGATACGCCCGGGTCTGCGCGGTCAGCGTTGGTGTGCGCGGTGAACAGTGCGCAGCCGCCCCGTATCAACCGGTGGATGAGCGCTCCCTTGGATGTGTGCACCCCGACGGTGTCGACACCGCGGAGCAACAGCGGATGGTGCACAAGCAGCAGGTCGGCACCCCATTCGAGAGCTTGGTCGACGACGGCGGCGGTAGCGTCGACGGCGAGTAACACCTTGCTGACCGGGTCGTCGGGATCACCCGCGACCAGACCCACGGAGTCCCACGACTCCGCCAACGACGGCGGATACGCCGTGTCGAGCACCTTGATCACCTCACGAAGCGTGGCCGTCACGAATCCTCCTGCACTCGGTCGCGCTACTCACAGTTCCGATCTCCGCCGACGACCCTACGCTGAGGTTCTCCGGCGACCGGGGACAATGTCGGGGTGACTCTTCTCGTCGATCCGCACCCGCTGACGCTGCCTGCCCCGGTCGTCCTGTTCGATCTCGACGGCACCCTGACCGATTCCGCGACGGGCGTGATCAACGGCTTCCTCCATGCAGCCGCGGTCGTCGGTTTCGGGGTGCCCGACGGCAACCTCGAGTGGCTCCTCGGCCCTCCGATGCGCGACACGTTGCGCTCCTTCGGCCTCGGCGACGACGAGGTCGAGCGTGGGTTGACGGCATACCGCGAGTACTACACGGACACAGGTTGGTCCGAAAACGCCCTGTTCGACGGCGTCGGCACGATGCTCGCCGCCGTCCGCGATACCGGAACTCGCCTCGCCGTGGCGACATCGAAGAACGAGTCCGCCGCTGTGCGGATTCTCGAGCATTTCGGGATCGCGGATCATTTCGAGTTCATCGGAGGAGCGAGCGAAGACGGTGTCCGGCGCGCGAAGGCCGACGTTGTCGCGCACAGCCTCGCCGCGCTCGGCATCGAAGCCGTCGACGCCGCGCACGGCGGTACGTCCGATGTCGTGATGGTCGGCGACCGCGAACACGACATCCACGGAGCCGGCCGGTTCGGTATTCCCACCCTCTTCGTCGAGTGGGGCTACGGCACCGGGTCCGAAGGTGCCGTAGCAGCGAAGACCGTCGCCACCGTGGACGAACTCCAGCGCCTCCTGACCGGCGGGCGATGATCCAGCGGAAGCGAGCGTCGGCTCCGACGGCACTCGGCTGCCCGACCCGTAGTACGGACGGATCGGACGCATTCGAGCAGGTACGGGATGAGATCGAAGTGTGTGTACCGGGCCTGCTCGAACGGGTGCGACAGCAGTGAGATACGCATCACGGTCTACCGTGGACGTGTGCGCCGACTGTCGTTTCTCCTCCGCCCGAGCTGGCTGGTCCTCGCTCTGGTAGTGGTTGGTTTCGCCTATGCATGCTTCACTGTGCTGGCGCCGTGGCAGCTCGGCAAGAACACGAGCACCGAGGCGCGCAACGACCGCATCGCGGAGTCGGTGTCGCAGGACCCGCTCCCCGTGGACGACCTGTTCGGCAACGGCGGAGCAACGACCGACACCGAATGGCGACGAGTGATCGCCGACGGCAGCTATCTTCCGGATTCGGATGTCCTGGTGCGGCTGCGGAGCACCGAGTCGAAGCCCGCCTACGAGGTGCTCACCCCGTTCGTACTCGACGACGGGAACACCATCCTCGTCGACCGGGGCTATGTGCGTCCGGTCGAGGGCACTGCAGTGCCCGAGATTCTCGCTGCTCCGACCGGGCCGGTCACTCTCGAAGCCAGAATCCGCATGTCGGAGGGCACGGTCGAAGGTAAGGACCCGTTCACCGACGCCGGTTACTTGCAGGTCTACTTCATCGACTCCGGCCAGATCGCCGAGGCTTCCGGACTCGATCTCGCGGACGGCTACCTTCAGCTCGATCCGGAGCAGCCCGGTGTCCTCGAGGCGAAGGCACTGCCTCAGCTCGATGCCGGCCCATACCTGTCCTACGGATTGCAGTGGCTCGCATTCGGCATCATGGCGCCCCTCGGGCTCGCATACTTCGTCTGGGCAGAGATTCGGGAACGCCGCAAGGCCAAGGCGCGCAACTCCGATGAGGTCATCTCGTCGGAGCCGAAGCCCACCTCGAACAAGGCCACGATCGTGCGTTCCGGTTCGGTACGTTCCACCTCGACAGCTCGTACCACCAGCGACAAGCTGGCCGACCGCTATGGCGGACGCAGGTGACCACGCACTACGACATGTCTCTGCCCGGTGTTTCACCGAACGAGGAGTTCCCGATGTACTCGACCGTCGACGACTACCTGGCCGACAAGGACCCTGTGGCCGTCGATGCGTTCCGCAAGTTCCGCGCCCTCGTCCTCGCACTCGGCGACGACGTCGAGGAGACGGTGCACACCTCTGAGATCTCGTGGGCTCGGGCGTCCTCGTCGAAGCCGAGGGGGTTCGCTGCCGCATTCCTGTACGCAACCCGTCTCGAGGTGGCCCTGGATCTCTCCCGGCGCGTCCACCACCCGACGTTGCGTGAGGCGTACCCCACGACGGGCAGGGTCACCACTCATCGCTTGAGTCTCGCGTCGGCGGACGACCTGGACGACGCATTCTGCGCCCTGCTGGCCGAGGCATACAACGCCGCCACGACGACCGCCGGCTAGTTTCGGACGGTCCGGTGCGCCGGGCATCCTCCGCTGTTACGGTCGCCTCAGCCGCGTCTCGAGTCCGTTCAGGATCAACTCGAGCCCGAATTCGAAGTTCTCCTCCCAGGTGGAATCGAACGTGTCGTCGGACAGGTCTGCCATTTCGGGGAATCGCCCAGAACTCATCACTCGATTCAAAGTGGGCAGCTGGTAGGTCCAGAACTCGTCGTCCGACATTCCCGACTCCGACGAGGCGTTGAGCCACAGGAGTTCCTGCCGCACGGCGCCGGTGACGTAGGAGTCGATCGCTGTCGCAAGGTTCATCCTCTCCTGGTCACTCAAGGACAAGTTCTTCACTCCGGCGAAGAAGAGATTCAGGTCCGCGACACTGTTGGGTCCCAATACCGGCCGGCTCCAGTTCGCTTGCAGCGCCCACGGGTGAGTGAGGTAGAGCTTCCGTGCCTCGCGGGCGGTTGTGACCAAGAACTCCCGCCACCCCCGCTCAGCGGCAGCCCTCCTGGCTTGCGAAGGACCGACCACTGCATCGAGCATCAGGTCCAGCAGTTCCGCCTTCGCGGGCACGTAGCGGTACAGCGACATGGTGCCCACGCCGAGCTTCTGCGCCAGGTTCCGCATCGACAACGCGTCGATCCCGTCGGCGTCCGCGAGTTCGATACCTGCGGTGACGATCTGCCCCAGCGTGAGCCTGGACTTCGGACCCTTCGCCCGCTCAGGAAGGCCTTGCCACAGCAGTTGAAGGCTCCTGGCCAGCGGATTCCGATCGGTCACGAACACTCCTCGCGTTGAACCCTTGCTTACTGCGCACACCGTACGCTACCGTGCTGCGTGCATCGTATGGCGTACTCCGTACGCAACAACGAGGGGAGATGCAGAGATGAGTTCAGGACCGGCCGTCGAGGCCACCGGCCTGATCAAGCGGTACAAAGACAAGGTCGCGCTCGACGGAGTCGACCTCCTCGTACCCCGCGGAACCGTCCACGGTCTACTCGGACCCAATGGCGCGGGAAAGACCACAGCGGTGCGAATCCTGGCCACGCTGACCGACCCCGACGGCGGTACCGCCAGCGTGGCGGGATTCGACGTCGCGAACCAGCCCCGTGAAGTCCGCCGCAGAATCGGGTTGACAGGCCAGCAGACCGCCGTGGACGACCTGATGACGGCGCGCCAGAACCTCACCATGTTCGGCAGACTCTTCCGGCTCGGAAAGACGGACGCTCAGCGCCGCGCCGACGAACTGCTGGAGGTCTTCGGCCTCAGCGACGCCGCCGGCCGATCCCCCAAGAAGTTCTCCGGTGGCATGCGCCGCCGACTCGACCTCGCAGCCTCGATGATCCTGGCCCCCCAGGTCCTGTTCCTCGACGAACCGACCACCGGCCTCGACCCCGCGGGACGCCGGGAGGTGTGGGAGGCAGTGCGGAACCTGGCGGACGCGGGCACGACCGTGCTGCTGACCACCCACTATCTGGATGAGGCCGACAAGCTGTGCGACCGGATCAGTGTGATCGACCGGGGTCGAAACTTCATCGAGGACACCCCCGCCGGGCTGAAACGGCAGATCGGGGACGAAAGGCTGGAACTGGTCGCCCACGACCCCATCGAACTGGCCAGAGCCGCCACGGTCGTCGTCCGCGTCCTCGACGCCGAGCCGGACGTGGAAGAGGCCGAGGCGCGCCTGAGCATCCCCGTGCCGGACGGCGTGGCAGCGCTGACATCAGTGGCTGCCGCCATCCGAGCCGAAGACATCGACATCGCCGACATCGGACTGCGCCGCCCGACTCTCGACGAGGCATTCCTGTACCTGACCTCCGCCGCGAAGAACACTCTCGAGGAGACGCGATGACCACAACGACACACTCGCTCGCCGAAACCTCAGCTGCGGAGACCATCGGTTCACGGCTGATCTGGGCCGCACGCGACTGCTGGACCATTGTGCTCCAAGAATTCACGCACCTGATCCGTCAGCCCAGCACGTTTGCCTGGCAAATCGGCTTCCCGGTGGTGATGGTGCTGATGTTCGTCTACGTTTTCGGGTCGGCGATGGACGTCACCGGCGAGGGCGCCGGTGAAGGCTATGTGGATTTCGCCATGCCCGGAATGTTTGCCATGACGATGGCTCTGGGGTTCATGGACACCGCGTATGCGGTGACCCACAACAAGGAGAAGGGCTTCATGGATCGATTCCGGTCGATGCCGATGTCCCCTTCCGCGCCGGTGACCGGGCGTGCAGTGTCCGATGTCATCCGAGCGGCCCTGGACCTGGTGATCATCGCCGGGGTGGCTTTGCTGATCGGCTGGCGATCGGGCGGCAGTCTCGGGGCAACGCTGCTGGCCTTCGTGCTGCTGCTCTGGTTGAGACTGGCATTGATACTCGTGGGCATCTACCTGGGGCTATGCATCACCAATACCGAAACCGCTGGAATGCTCTTCGCAGTGGCGTTTCCCTTGGGATTCATCTCGTCGGTCTTCACGCCTCCGGAAATGATGCCCGGCTGGCTGGGCGCGATCGCGGCGTGGAATCCCGTGTCGTCGACGGCGACGGCAATCCGTGAACTGTTCCAGACCCCGGGGATCGACTACCTGGACCCGGCTTACTGGATCGACGGCCACGCTCTGCCTGCGGCCTTCATCTGGCCTGTGGTGATCATGTTGATCTTCGGGCCGTTGGCGGTCCGCCAGTTCAAGGCACTGAGCAGGTAGATCACCGAAAAAGGGTGCCTCACGGTTTCCCGGAAGCGCCCCTCCCCCGCACTGACTGGTGGGCGCGGAGGGTTTCGAACCCCCGACCGCTGGTGTGTAAAACCAGAGCTCTACCACTGAGCTACACGCCCGAAAATCGGCAACCGGAGGCTGCCGATTTCACATCAGGACTTTAGCGCGGCGAGCGCCCGGACCCAAGCCTGCTGGTCACGGGGCTCTCCGGGGCCGTTCTCCTCCGCGAATTGCACGATTCCGGCCTTGTCGATCACGAACGTTCCACGGTTCGCGAAGCCGAGCTTGTCGTTGAACACGCCGTACGCCTGGGCCACCTCACCGTGCGGCCAGAAATCCGACAGCAGCGGGAAGGTGTAACCCTGCTCCGCCGACCAGATCTTGTGGGTCGGAGACGCACCCACCGACACAGCGAGGATCGCGGTGTCGTCGTTCTCGAACGTCGGCAGGTCGTCGCGCACCGCGCACAGTTCGCCCTGGCACACGCCGGTGAACGCGAGCGGGTAGAACACCAGCAGTACGTTCTTGACGCCCCGGAAGCTCGACAGCGTCACTTCCTGGTTGTTCTGGTCCTTGAGTGTGAAATCGGGCGCCTCGGCGCCCACGGCGATCGCCATGGGGATGGTGTCCTTCATTCGGAGGTAGTGGCGGCTCAGCGGCGCGGACGGCCGGTCTTCGGCTGCACCAGCCGACTACCGATCCAATCGCCGAGATTGGTCGCCGAGGTCTGAGTCAGGCCTGCGGTAGTCGCCGACTCGGCGATCTCACTGGGCTCGACATGATCGGGACGACCCGTCTTCGGGGTCAGAACCCACACGACACCGTCCTCGGCGAGAGGGCTCACGACGTCCATGAGAGCGTCCACGAGATCACCGTCGCTTTCCCGCCACCACAACAGCACGGTGTCGACGACCTCGTCGGAGTCCTCGTCGAGCAGCTCCGTGCCGGTGACCTCTTCGATCGCTGCACGCAACTCGTCGTCGGTATCCTCGTCCCAGCCAAGTTCTTGCACCACGTGGTCGTGCTTGATACCGAGCTTCGAAACGTAGTTCTTGGCATCCGCCGCGGCGACCACGGTGGTTCCTCCTCAAGGTTGTGGTCGCGGAGGTTTCCGCAGACCGATGTGACGTGCGATTGATCAAAGCGAACATGGTCGGGCGCCTGAACGCAACCCGAAACGCTGCGATTTTCGAGAGAATCTTCGAGAACGACGCTACGCGCACTCTTCCGAATGCATACATCCAGCCGCAATCCTGGCCCGATCTGCCGGGCCGCATCGTGCCCGACCCGGCACGATGGGGGAAGATGAGGGGTGCATCATGTTCAGATGTCGATGAGTCGGCCCCCACAAGGGCCGGCCTACGGAGTGGGCGCTACACCTGCGCGCCCCACCACGATGAGGAGCTGACGTTGACAGACCTGATCCACGGACCCGATTCCCGTGCGAACGCCACACCAGACGTTTCGGGTACGGGCCCCTCGACCGACACCCCAGCCCCCACCACGGGCAACCGGGTTCGGGTCATCCGCGAGGGCGTGGCTTCCTACCTGCCGGATATCGATCCGGCGGAAACCGCCGAGTGGCTCGAGTCGTTCGACGGCATGCTCGAAGCGGCCGGGCCCTCCCGAGCCCGCTACCTGATGTTGCGCATGCTCGAGCGCGCCGGTGAGCGCCACGTGTCGATTCCGGCGTTGACCTCGACCGACTATGTCAACACCATTCCCACCGAGAGCGAACCGTGGTTCCCCGGTGACGAAGAGGTCGAGCGCCGATTCCGCGCCTACATCCGCTGGAACGCCGCGATCATGGTGACCCGCGCGCAGCGGCCCGGGATCGGGGTCGGTGGCCATATCTCCACCTACGCCTCGTCCGCTGCCCTGTACGAGGTCGGGTTCAACCACTTCTTCCGCGGTAAGGATCACCCCGGTGGTGGCGACCAGATCTTCATCCAGGGCCACGCCTCACCCGGCATCTACGCTCGCGCCTTCCTCGAGGGTCGCATACCCGCGGAGCAGATGGACGGATTCCGTCAGGAACACAGCCACCTGGCCAAGGGCGGCGCACTGCCGTCGTATCCGCACCCGCGACTTCTCCCCGACTTCTGGGAGTTCCCGACGGTGTCGATGGGCCTCGGCCCGATGAACGCCATCTACCAGGCACGTTTCAACCATTACCTGGAAGATCGCGGCATCAAGGACACCTCGCAGCAACACGTGTGGGCGTTCCTCGGCGACGGCGAGATGGACGAACCCGAATCGCGCGGCCTCGCACATGTCGCCGCCACCGAGGGCCTCGACAACCTGACCTTCGTCATCAACTGCAACCTGCAGCGTCTCGACGGTCCGGTCCGCGGCAACGGCAAGATCATCCAGGAACTGGAATCGTTCTTCCGCGGCGCCGGCTGGAATGTCATCAAGGTGGTGTGGGGTCGCGAGTGGGACGCGTTGCTGCACGCCGACAAGGACGGCGCGCTCGTCAATCTGATGAACGTCACCCCGGACGGCGACTACCAGACCTACAAGGCCAACGACGGCGCGTTCGTCCGCGAGCACTTCTTCGGACGCGACCCTCGCACCAAGGAACTGGTCAAGCATCTCACCGACCAGCAGATCTGGAACCTCAAGCGCGGCGGGCACGATTACCGCAAGATCCACGCTGCGTACAAGGCCGCGATGGAGCACAAGGGCCAGCCGACGGTCATCCTTGCCCACACGATCAAGGGGTACACGCTCGGTAAGCACTTCGAGGGTCGTAATGCGACCCACCAGATGAAGAAGCTCACTCTCGAAGACCTCAAGTACTTCCGCGACGTCCAGCGGATTCCGATCTCCGACGCGGAGCTCGAGAAGGATCCGAAGGCGCCGCCGTACTACCACCCCGGTTTCGACGCACCCGAGATCCAGTACATGCTCGAGCGTCGCCGGAATCTCGGCGGCTTCCTTCCCGAGCGCCGCACGAAGGCAGCGCCGCTGAAGCTGCCCGAGGAGAAGACGTACGACGTGGTCCGGAAGGGCTCGGGCAAGCAAGAGGTCGCCACCACCATGGCGGTCGTGCGCGTGCTCAAGGAGCTGCTCCGCGACAAGGAGATCGGCAAGCGCATCGTGCCGATCATCCCGGACGAGGCCCGCACGTTCGGCATGGACTCGTGGTTCCCCTCGCTGAAGATCTACAACCGCAACGGCCAGCTGTACACCTCGGTCGACGCGGAACTGATGCTCGCCTACAAGGAGAGCGAGGTCGGTCAGATCCTTCATGAGGGCATCAACGAGGCCGGTTCGACGGCGTCGTTCACCGCGGTCGGTACTTCGTACGCAACGCACGGCGAGCCGATGATCCCCGTGTACATCTTCTATTCGATGTTCGGCTTCCAGCGCACCGGCGACGGCCTGTGGGCAGCAGCCGACCAGATGGCACGCGGTTTCGTGCTCGGTGCCACCGCAGGACGCACCACCTTGACCGGTGAAGGCCTCCAGCACGCAGACGGGCACTCTCTGCTGCTCGCCTCCACCAATCCGGCGGCTGTCACGTACGACCCGGCGTTCTCCTACGAGATCGCCCACATCGTGCGCGATGGTCTGCGTCGCATGTACGGCGGCACGAAGGCCGCGGACGGAACGCTCGAGCCGGGCTTCGGCGGCGAGAACATCTTCTACTACATCACCATCTACAACGAGCCGTACACACAGCCGGCAGAGCCCGAGAACCTCGACGTCGAGGGCCTGCTCAAAGGCATCTACCTGTACCAGCGTGGTGCAGCGTCGGGTCCGAAGGCGCAGATCCTGACCTCCGGCGTGATCATGCCCGAGGCGCTGCGCGCCCAGCAGATGCTCGCCGAGGAGTGGGGCGTCTCGGCCGACGTGTGGTCGGTGACGTCGTGGGGCGAGCTTCGCCGCGAAGGTATCGAGTGCGACCGTCAGGCCCTGCTCGAACCCGGTAAGGATCCTGCCGTCCCGTACGTGCAGCGGGTCCTCAACGACGCGGCAGGCCCGTTCGTGGCGGTGTCCGACTGGATGCGTGCAGTCCCGGACCAGATCCGTCAGTGGGTACCGGGCGACTACACCGTGCTCGGGGCCGACGGGTTCGGCTTCTCCGATACCCGCCCGGCAGCGCGCCGAGTGTTCAACATCGACGCGGAGTCGACGGTCGTCGCGGTACTCGCAGCGCTCGGCCGCGAGGGTGCAATCGATCCGGCTCGGGCGGTCGAGGCAGCGGCAAAGTACGGGATCGACGATGTCGCAGCCGCTCCCACCCCGACGTCGGATCCGGGCGTCGCCTGACGCTCACGCGGTTGCGCTAGTCTCGCGCATCGGTGAACCTGCCCGGGCCCCGTCCGGGTAGGTTCTTCGCATGGTCGACGAGCCGGAACCGCGCCGAACGATGCGCGCATCGGGTGTCCCCGCGGGACGCCCGATGCCGCCGGAGCGCCCCGAGCGCGCTCCGCTGCCCGATGCTCTGTTGCGGCGCGTCAAGCAGTTTTCGGGGCGGATGTCCACCGAGGCCGTGCACGTCATGCAGGAACAGTTGCCGTTCTTCGCGGACCTCGATGCTTCGCAACGTTCGAACGTTCAGCTGATCATCCAGACATCGGTCGTGGATTTCCTCGAATGGGTGCGCGACCCCGAGAGCGACATCTCGTTCAGTCTCGACGCATTCCAGGCAATTCCGCAGGATCTGGCGCGCAGGCTCACCTTCCGTCAGACCGTCGACATGGTTCGCGCGGCGATGGAGTTCTTCGAGCAGTGGCTGCCCGCCTTGGCCCGGAACGAAGAACAGCTGATCGCGTTGACCGAGGCGATCCTCCGATACGGCCGTGAACTCGGATTCGCGGCCGCGTCGGTGTACGCGAGCGCTGCCGAGTCGCGGGGAGCCTGGGACACCCGCCTCGAGGCGCTCGTGGTGGACGCAGTCGTTCGTGGCGACACGGGATCCGACATGCAGTCCCGTGCCGCCACGCTCAACTGGGACGCAACCGCGCCCGCGACCGTGCTCATCGGTTCACCCCCGCCCGAAGAGGGGGTGTCCGCTGTAACCACGGTGCACACGATCGCGCGCGCACACGGCCGCGCGGCATTGGCAGTAGTCCAGGGCGAACATCTGGTGATGGTGGTCAGCGGGGAGCTACACGGCAGCCCCGAGGCCGTCGCATTCCGGGACGAGCTCATGTACAGCTTCTCCGGCGATCCCGTCGTCATCGGCCCGACAACACCGTCGCTCGCGTCGGCGCACGCGTCGGCGGTCGAGGCGATGGCGGGGATGGAGGCGGTCGTCGGCTGGCCTGGTGCTCCGCGTCCGGTGCACGCAACCGAGTTGCTACCCGAACGCGCGCTCCTGGGCGACCCGGGAGCAATCACGGCGCTCGAAGACGAAGTCGTCGCACCGCTCGCGGCCGCCGGTTCGGCCCTCTCCGACACCTTGGACGCATACCTCGACAGCGGCGGTGCTGTCGAGTCCTGCTCCCGAAAGCTGTTTGTTCATCCAAATACCGTCCGGTACAGGTTGAGGCGAATCACCGAAGTAACGGGTCGGGACCCGACAAATCCGCGTGATGCATACGTGCTCCGAATCGCGGCAACCGTTGGTCGTCTGGCACAAAGCCATAACGAACTCCGATCCCCCACACCACCAGTCACTCGATTCACAATTCGCGAACAGGACACGTAACGGTTACGGGCAAGCTACCGATGGAGAACGCCGACGTGGGAATTTGTAGGAACCCTACAAATCCTGCTTCCACCTTTCATTCCCACCGACATCTCGGAAGAGCGCCTTCAGGGTGTTCTCTGATCATCGTGATTTCGCTGCTTTCCCCCGGTCAGGGGTCTCAGACACCAGGAATGCTTGCTCCGTGGTTGGAGCAGGCCGGTGCTCGCGATCGAATCGAGCTCTGGTCCAAGGCATCGGGGCTCGACCTCGAGCGTCTCGGCACCACCGCTACCGCCGAGGAGATCACAGACACCGCCGTCACCCAGCCACTGGTCGTCGCGACAGCACTGCTCGCGTTCGAGGCCTTGGAGGCACGCGGCGCGATCGCCGCAGACACCATCTCTGCCGGCCACTCGGTCGGTGAGCTCGCAGCAGCTGCCGTCGCAGGCGTCATCACCGCCGACGAAGCCGTCTCCCTCGCCGCGATCCGCGGCGCGGAAATGGCCAAGGCATGCGCGCTCGAGCCGACGGGGATGTCTGCAGTCCTCGGCGGCGCCGAGGACGAAGTGCTCGCCCGACTCGAAGAACTCGACCTGACACCCGCCAACATGAATGCGGCAGGACAGATCGTCGCTGCAGGACGCCTCGACGCGCTCGAGGAACTCGCAGCGAACCCGCCCGCGAAGGCGCGTATTCGGTCACTCCCCGTGGCCGGTGCCTTCCACACCCGTTTCATGGCTCCCGCGCAGGATGCAGTCACCGCGGCAGCAGCGAAGATCACACCGAGCGATCCGGTACGTCCGCTGTTGTCGAACTTCGACGGAGCTCTCGCCACCTCGGGATCCGATGCCCTCGAGCGAATTGCCGCGCAGGTCACCCGCCCGGTCCGCTGGGATCTGTGCACCGCGTACTTGAAGTCCGCTCAGGTCTCCGCGGTGGTGGAATTGCCGCCGGCCGGGACGTTGGTGGGCATCGCCAAACGCGAGATGCGTGGCACTCCCAACACCGCACTGAAGACCCCCGCCGACATCGACACGTTGGCCGAAACGCTGGTTCTCGGTTAGGTTGCTGCGCGCGCTGTGCACGCAACAAGGCAGCGCGCGCAACACCGCAGTACCAGCACTCGAAGACTCCCGGTACAACCCGGGCACCGGGCGGACGCCGTCCCCCCGGTTTCACACGACACAGTCGACAAACCCAAGAAGGGAGCCACGAAGTGGCCGCCACCCAGGAAGAAATCATCACCGGTCTCGCGGAGATCATCGAAGAGGTCACCGGTATTGAGCCCTCCGAGGTGACCATCGAGAAGTCCTTCGTCGACGATCTCGACATCGATTCGCTCTCCATGGTCGAGATCGCCGTCCAGACCGAGGACAAGTACGGCGTGAAGATCCCCGACGAGGACCTCGCAAGCCTGCGCACCGTCGGTGACGCTGTCTCGTACATCCAGAAGCTCGAGGCCGAGGGCGTTCAGGCCACCAACGACGGCGAATGAGCACAGCCGTGACCTCCCCTTCTCCTCGGACGCTACGAAACGTCGTCGTCACGGCTCTCGCGACCACGACGTCGATCGCAGGTGATGTGGATGCCACATGGAAGGGCCTCCTCGCCGGCGAGAGCGGGATCGGCACGCTCAGCGGGTTCGTCGACGACTTCGACCTTCCCGTCCGCATCGGCGGCACGCTGAAGGTCGACCCCGACGATTCACTGTCGCGGGTCGAGATCCGGCGGATGAGTTTCGTCGAACGGCTCGCGCTGACTCTGTCCCGCACGGTCTGGTCGAACGCCGGTAGCCCGGAGGTCGACCAGGACCGTCTCGGTGTCGTCATCGGCACCGGCCTCGGTGGCGGCGACGCACTCATCGACGCCGTCGACAAGCTCCGCGACGGCGGATACCGCAAGGTGTCCCCGTTCGTGGTGCAGATGGTCATGCCCAATGGCCCGTCGGCCACCGTGGGCCTCGAACTCGGTGCGCGTGCGGGAGTCCTTACCCCCGTCTCGGCATGCTCCTCGGGATCCGAGGCCATCGCGAACGCCCACCGGATGATCGCCATGGGCGACGCCGATATCGTCGTCACCGGCGGTGTCGAGGGACGACTCGATGCGGTAGCCACCGCCAGCTTCGCCATGATGCGCGCGCTGAGCACCCGCAACGACGACCCCCAGGGCGCCTCGCGGCCCTTCGACAAGGACCGCGACGGATTCGTCTTCGGCGAAGCCGGCGCACTGATGGTCCTCGAGTCGGAGGAGCACGCCAAGGCACGTGGCGCGACCATTCACGCTCGCGTCCTCGGCTCCGGAATCACGTCGGACGGGTTCCACATCGTGGCACCCGATCCGGAAGGTACGGGCGCAGCCCGTGCGATGACCCGTGCAATCGAGACCGCCGGGTTGTCCAAGTCCGACATCGGGCACGTCAACGCTCATGCGACGTCCACCCCGATCGGAGACATCGCCGAGGCCAAGGCCATCGGCGCTGCGGTGGGAAATCAAGCCGCAATCTACGCACCGAAGTCCGCACTCGGTCACTCGATCGGCGCTGTCGGTGCACTCGAGGCAGTACTCACGGTCCTGGCTCTGCGTGACGGAGTCATTCCTCCCACGCTCAATCTCGAAAACCAGGATCCAGATATCGACCTGGACGTAGTGCACGGTGAACCGCGCTACGGACAGATCGATTTCGCGCTGAACAACTCGTTCGGTTTCGGTGGGCACAACGTCGCTATCGCGTTCGGTCGGGCCTGACCCGACCGGCACAACGCCGCACATGCGGTGGAGGTTCCGTTTCGGAGCCTCCACCGCACCCACCCCTCACCGCGTTTCGCCCGAGGAGCACCCGATGACAATTCTGGATCCAGTCAACCAGCGCGACAGCGCAGTGGACCCCCGCGATCCGCTGGCCCGCCTCGAGAAGCTGTTCGATCCGGGATCGGTGGAACTGCTCCACCCGCGCGACAACTCCGGCGTCCTCGCTGCGATCGGTCGCATCGACGGTGTGCGCACCGTCGCCTACTGTTCGGACGCGACCGTGATGGGCGGTGCGATGGGCGTCGAAGGATGCCGGCACATCGTCCACGCGATCGACACTGCGATCGACAACGAACATCCCGTCGTCGGACTGTTCCATTCCGGCGGTGCCCGTCTCGCCGAGGGCGTCGAGGCCCTCCACGCGGTCGGCCTCGTCTTCGAAGCAATGGTCCGCGCCTCGGGCCACGTCCCCCAGATTTCGGTCGTTCTCGGCTTCGCCGCGGGCGGCGCTGCCTACGGTCCGGCCCTCACCGACATCGTCATCATGGCGCCCGAGGGCCGTGTCTTCGTCACCGGCCCCGACGTGGTGAAGAGCGTCACCGGGGAGCAGGTCGACATGGAGGCCCTCGGCGGCCCCGACACCCACACCAAGAAATCCGGCGTGGCCCACATCGCGGCCCACGACCAGGAGGACGCGCTTCATCGCGCCCGCCGCCTCGTGTCGATGCTCGCAGAGCAAGGTCGATTCGATGTTGCAGCCGCCGAACGCGGCGACACCGATCTCCGTGCCTTGATGCCCGAGTCCGCGCGTCGCGCATACGACGTGCGGCCGATCGTCCACGAACTGCTCGACAACGTCGATGGAGAATCGAGCTTCGAAGAGCTTCAGGGCAATTGGGCACGCAGCATCGTCACAGGGTTCGGGCGTCTCGGCGGTCGTACCGTCGGAGTCATCGCGAACAACCCCTTGCGTCTCGGTGGCTGCCTCAATTCCGAGAGTGCCGAGAAATCTGCCCGATTCGTCCGTATGTGCAATGCCTTCGGCGTGCCCCTCGTCGTCGTGGTCGATGTTCCCGGCTACCTGCCCGGCGTGAGCCAGGAATGGGAGGGCGTCGTGCGGCGCGGAGCCAAGCTTCTACATGCCTTCGCTGAAGCCACCGTGCCGCGCGTGACGCTCGTGACCCGCAAGATCTACGGCGGTGCCTACATCGCCATGAACTCGCGTGCGCTCGGCGCAACTGCAGTGTTCGCATGGCCGGAGTCGGAGGTCGCCGTCATGGGAGCGAAGGCTGCGGTAGGAATTCTGCACAAGAAGGCGCTCGCCGCAGCACCCGACGACGAGCGCGAGGCATTGCACGACCGTCTCGCAGCCGAGCACGAGGCGCTGGCAGGTGGGGTCGGCCGGGCGATGTCGATCGGGGTGGTCGACGAGATGATCGAGCCGTCGAAGACCCGCAGCACACTTGCGGCAGCGCTCGCCGCAGCACCGGCACGCCGCGGCAGGCACAAGAACATTCCGCTGTAGCTCCGCGTATGAGTCGGGGCCTGTCATCTGTGGATGACAGGCCCCGACTCATACGCGTGTCGCTGGTGGATCTCGATCAGCCGACGTCGCGGCGAAGCCACGTGACTTCGGCGCCGTCGTCGCCGCTTCGGAAGGGTTCGAGTTCATCGTCCCATGCGGTGCCCAGGCAACGGTGGATCTCGCCCTCGACGTCCGAGGAGGCCAGGATCGCCCGCAGGCGCATCTCGCCGATCACGACATCGCCGTTCGCACTGGTATTGCCGCGCCACAGTCCCAGATGCGGTACGTGGCTGTACCGCTCACCGTCGACTCCCTCGCTCGGGTTCTCGGTGATCTCGAACCTGAGCATGGGCCATACCCTCAACGCTTCGACCAACCTGGCTGCAGTGCCGACCGGCCCGGTCCAATCCACTGAAGTGCGCAGCAGCCCCTCCCCCGCGGGCTGGCCTGTCCACGTCAAATCGGGGCGGCTGTCCAACGTGGACGCCAATGCCCATTCGATGTGTGGACACACCGCAGCAGGCGACGAATGGACATAGACCACCCCGGTCGTCGCATCCGCGAACTGGTTCGATGCGCGCATACATTCACCTCCGATCAGACGAGGACGTCTTCCCCAACGACCTCTTCCTGAAGGCGATGCAATGCAGCTATCGACAGTGTGCCGGTGTTGCGCCTGTTTCGCTAGCGAACGGCAGAGGTTTTTGTGATCTCGCCCAGTACGGCGTCGTTGAACTCGGCCCACAGCGGCTTCGCCCACTCACCGAACGCCCGGTTTGTGAGTATTACGCACGCTGTGTCGATTTCGGGGTCAACCCAGAGAAACGTTCCCGACTGACCGAAATGACCGAAAGTGCGCGGCGAATGCGCAGTGCCGGTCCAATGCGGAGTCTTCTCCCCTCGCAGTTCGAAACCGAGACCCCAGTCGTTCGGCTTGAACATCCCGTATCCCGGCACGATTCCGTTCAGTCCGGGAAACTGCACCCGAGTCGCCTCGCCGAGGGTCCGGGGGGACACGAGAACAGGATTCAACAGCTCCGCGGCGAATCGAACCAGGTCATCCACCGACGAACTGGCACCATGCCCCGCCGACCCCGACAACGTCGACGACCGCATGCCGAGTGGCTCGAACACGGCCTGGTGAAGATAGTCGGCGAACCCGATCTCGGTCTCACTCTCGACGAGATCCGCGAGGACCTCGAATCCGGCACTCGAGTAGATGCGTTTACGTTCCGGCTCGGCCTGGACGGTCCGGTCACCGAAGGCGAGCCCCGAGGCATGCGAGAGCAGGTGCCGCACCGTGGACCCCGGCGGGCCTGCGGGCTGATCAAGCTCGATCGCGCCCTCTTCGACGGCCACGAGAAGTGCGTACGCGACCAGCGGCTTGGTCACCGACGCGAGGGCGTACACCTCGGCCGGATCACCCACGGACCCGACAACGCCGCCGTCGCGGGTGAGAACCGCGCCGGCGGCGTGATCGACGGGCCAGTCGGGGATCAGAGAGAGGCTGCGCACCAGAACAGACTACGGGGGCACCCGATCAACCTGCGAGATCACCCGTATGCCTCGTCACCAGTCGGCTTCGGTGTACCGGATGACGCCGCGGATGTTCTTGCCGTCGAGCATGTCCTTGTAGCCTTCGTTGATCTGCTCGAGGCTGTACGTACGTGTGACCATGTCGGCCAGGTTGAGCTGACCGGAGCGATACAGATCCAAAAGATTCGGGATGTCGACCCGTGCGTTGCAGCCACCGAAAATGTTGCCCTTGAGGTCCTTCTGCAGCATCGAGAACAAGAACGAGTTCAACTTGACGTCCATGTCCGCCATGTAGCCCATCGCGGTGACGACACACTTGCCGCCTTTCGCCGTAAGGGTCAGCGAGGGATCAACGAGATCGCCGGTCATCTCACCGACGGTGATGATCGTCTTCTGGCACATCCGGCCCCACGTGATCTCCATGATCGGCACGATCGCCTCTTCGATGGATGCGTATGCGTGAGTAGCGCCGAACTTCAGAGCCTGTTCGCGCTTCCACGGCACCGGATCGATCGCGAACACGTGGCGCGCACCGGAAGCCACGGCCCCCTGCAGGGCGCTCATACCCACACCGCCGATGCCGATCACTGCGACGGAGTCTCCCGCCTTCACGTCGGCGATGTGCGTCGCCGAGCCCCAGCCGGTGGGAACGCCGCAACCCACGAGTGCGGCAAGTTCGAAGGGGATGTCCTCGCCGATCTTCACGACCTGGGTCTGATTGACCGTCATATACGGCGAGAATGTGCCGAGGAGGCACATCGGGATGACGTTCTCGCCGCGCGCCTGCATGCGGTAGCTGCCGTCGGAGATCGCCTGGCCGCTGAGGAGTCCCGCTCCCAGATCGCAGAGGTTCGATTGCCCGATGGCACACGACGGACACTGTCCGCACGCCGGGATGAACGACAGGACGACATGGTCTCCCACCTCGAGCCCGACGACGCCGTCACCGACCTTGGTGATGACACCGGACCCCTCATGACCACCCATCACCGGATAGGACGGCATCGGAGTCGCGCCGGTGACGATGTGGTGATCCGAGTGGCACATGCCTGCGGCTTCCATGCGGATCTGCACTTCCCCCGCAACCGGATCACCGAGCTCGATCTCCTCGACCGACCACGGCTCGTTGAGCCCCCACAGCAGTGCACCCTTGGTCTTCATCTGGCTACGCCCTCCATCACATTGCAGCTTGTGCACGTGACACTAACCACAAAACGCCAGAATTGGAACAGGTTCTACCGGAATTCTTTCTTACCGCACATCCCACAGATGATGGACGTGCTCGTGGGCGAAATACAGCGCCAGAGTGCCGACGGTGAACCTCGCCCCGTCACCTCGTCGTCCGCTCCGCGAACGTAGTGCCACCGGCACCCCCGCGAAGGCCTGCGCCGCTCGGCCGCTCACTTCCGTCAACTCGCGAGCGACGGTCGCGGGGTCCTGATCTCCGTACGCGTCGTCGACCGCGGCGGCATCCTGATCCCAGTCCTCGAACGGCGGATCGTCCTGGGCAAGCATCGATTCGAGTCGGGCCTGACACACCCGGGCAACATCACGCAAGTGCGCTGCATACTCGAGCGCCGACCACGAGGCGTCATTCGGCCGCAGTGCGGCATCGTCACGCGACAAGACTGCAGGCCACCGCTCAGAACTGCTGCGCACAAGGCCGGGGATGTGGTCGTAGGGCATCGCACCCGGGTCGAACCCACAGTCGGCGCACGCGCGCTCGACCACCCAGGTCCAGTCCTTGCCGTCCGGTCGGATCACCATGCTCCGATCGTAGAGACCGATAGGAACAGCACACTCTCATTGTAGAGAATGGCATTTCCGTCTAACGTGAACATCATGCCGGTATGCGGCAAGAAGCGACGCGACGGCATCGGACAACGGAGGACGACATATGACGACGAAGGCGCTCGCGCCCGACGTATCCACATGGCCGGCGGCAGACCCGCAGCTGATCGGCAGTCGCTGCGACGACTGCGCAGCGACGATGTGGCCGGCACAGCCCCGGTGTGCCCGCTGCAGCGGCGCCAACATCTCCGAGCTGCTGCTCCCACGCCGCGGAACTCTCGTGGCATGGACCACTCAGGGATTCGTCCCCAAGCAGCCCTATGCCGGCAGTGAGACTGCTGAGAATTTCGAACCGTTCGCGTTCGGTCTCATCGAGCTCGGCGACGTGGTCCGCGTCGAGGCACGTCTCACCGAGAACGATCCGGCGAAGCTGAAGCCCGGCATGGAACTCGAACTCACCTTCGTGCCCTTCTACACGGACGCCGAGGGAACCGACATCGTCACTTGGGCGTTCGCGCCGATCTGATCTACCTACACCCGATCGAGGAGTCCAAAGAACTATGAACGACGTTGCCATCATCGGTGTGGGCCTTCACCCGTTCGGCAGATTCGGCGCCAAGTCGGCCATCGAGATGGCCGCTGACGCGATCCAGCTCGCGCTCGAAGATTCGGGCGTGGCGTGGAGAGACATCCAGTTCGGCATCGGCGGCAGCTACGAAGTCGACAACACCGATGCCGTCACCCGCCTGGTGGGCCTGACCGGAATCCCCTTCACCAACGTGTTCAACGCGTGCGCCACATCGGCCAGCGCCATCGAGCAGACCGCCGACGGCATCCGCTCCGGCAAGTACGACATCGGTATCGCCGTCGGCACCGACAAGCATCCCCGCGGCGCCTTCACCGCCGATCCCGCGATGCTCGGCCTTCCGGCCTGGTACGCCGAGAACGGCCAGTTCGTCACCACCAAGTTCTTCGGCATGAAGGCCAACCGGTACGTCATCGACCACAACATCTCGCACGAGACCTTGGCCCGAGTCGCCGCGAAGAACTACCGCAACGGGGGCAAGAACCCGAAGGCGTTCCGCCGCACCGAGTTCAGCCTCGACGAGATCCTCTCGTCGCCGATGCTGAACTACCCGCTGACCGCCAAGATGTTCTGCGCCCCCGACGAGGGCGCTGCCGCAGTCATCATGTGCCGCGGGGATCTCGCGGCGAAGTTCTCGTCGAACAAGCCCGTATACCTGCGGTCGACGGCGATCCGCACCCGCACATACGGGGCCTACGAAGTACACGCGACGTGGGCCGCCACCGAAGAGGATGTCTCCCCCACCGTGTACGCAGCGAAGGCAGCGTACGAGGCCGCGGGAATCGGTCCCGAGGACGTCGATGTCGCACAGCTGCAGGACACCGACGCGGGTGCCGAGGTCATCCACATGGCCGAGACGGGTCTGTGCGCCGATGGCGACCAGGAGAAGCTCATTGCCGAGGGCGCCACCGAGATCGGTGGATCGCTGCCTGTGAATACCGATGGCGGTCTCATCGCCAACGGCGAGCCCATCGGCGCCTCGGGCATTCGCCAGGTACATGAGCTCGTCCACCAGCTCCGCGGCACCGCAGGCGAACGTCAGGTTCCCGGCAACCCGCGCGTCGGACTCGCACAGGTCTACGGCGCGCCCGGTACCGCGGCCGCGTCGATCCTGTCGCTCTGAACACCAGCACCGACCGGTAGCGGGAGGGCCACCCACGAGTGTTCCGTGGGCGGCCCTCCCGCCCAGCTCGTTTCGGAGTCGGCCGATAGGGCACGTCACAGCGGGCCCGGCCGTGAGCAGCGCGCCGCTACTTGACTGCGATGGGGTTGAGCGGGGAGCCGACACCGCCCGGGATGTTGAGCGGGCAGGCAACGAACATGCACTCGTACACGCCGTCGGCGGCACAGTCCTCGGCAAGGGCTTCGAAGTCGAACATCTCACCCAAGAGCAGGCCCATGTCGCGGAGCGCGACCATGTGGAACGGAATCATCGGCCCACCCGAGTTCACGCCGAGCGCCTCCACTGCGAGGTTGTCCGCACACACGGCCGCAATGCCACGGTCACGAACCCACCGGGCGCATTCCCACGTGAGGCCCGGCGATCCGCTGAGTCCGACGTCGGCTCCGCGCCGATGCTGCGGATACGTGCCGGTACGCAACAACAGGATGTCGCCCTCGGACACGGTGATTCGTGCGTCGTCCAGTACGGCGTCGAGGGTCTCCGGCGTGACCCGGGTCCCCGGCTCGAGATAGTCGACACCGAGGTGACGTGGTACGTCGACGAGGATTCCGCGGGACACGACCCCTGCCACCAGATTCTGAATGGAGAGACGCTCTGCACCCCATGCGGTGACGGTGTCGTGATGGAAGCCGTTGTAGAGCAGATCGTCGTACCAGACGTGTGCCAGAGCATCGAAATGCGTCGTCGAATGGGTTCCGAGAATCAGCATGTCCTCGGACGAACACACCTCGAGGACTTGACCTTTCGGCATATCACCGCGATATCGCGTCATGGTGTGGATCGGATTGAAGCGTCCGCTGGTCCGGATGTCGTGAGGACCGTGCTCATCGGCGGGCATCGACAACGAGAACGACGTCCCACGCCGGACCGTCGCGGCGGCCGCCTGGACCTTTGCCGGCGTGAGCAGGTTGAGTGTGCCGCGCTGATCTTCGGTACCCCAACGACCCCAGTTGCTCAGCTCGCGCCCGAGCTCGCGGATCCCGTCCATGTCGATCGTCGCCAACCCGGCCTCCCCGTCGTCGCACACCAGAATTCAGATCCGGCACCAGGAGAACATAATTCTCTCGGTGGTCGTGGGCAACCCTTCAGCGCCGAGCATTCGATCCGAACAACTCGTCGAGCTGTTCCGCCATGTACGAAATCGCCGCCTCTGACGCAGTCGTCGCGGGGTAGGACAGATTCCAGATGTGCGGCACACCCTCGTGCACCTTCACGCGCACATCGACTCCGGCGTCCTCCGCCGTGCGCGCCAACAACAATGTGTCATCCTGCAGAACCTCCGAATCACTGCACTGCACGATGAGGCGCGGCTGACCTTTCCAGTCACCGAGCACCGGCGATACCATCGGATCCACCGCAGGATGACCGGCCAGGTACGCGGCCGCCGCCTCCGTTGCCTGCTCCAGCGAGAACCGCTCATCAGTGTGCTGGTTCTCCAGGAAACTACTCGCGGTGTTGCGCAGATCGGCCCACGGCGAGTAGAGAAATGCGCAGGCAGGTGGTGGGATCTCGAGCTGCCGAAGACGCAGCGACAACGCCGCCGCGAGCCCACCTCCCGCAGAATCGCCCCACAGCGCGAGACGTTCGCCCGGTACCGATCCAGCCACCCACCGGTACGCCGTGACCGCGTCGTCCAGGGCTGCTGGGAACGCACATTCGCCGGAGAGCCGGTACCCGACCGCGAACACCTGCGTCTCGCACCGCGCCGCAATCCGGGCGATACTGTCGGCAAAGATCTGCGGCGAGCCCTTCCGATAGCCGCCGCCGTGGAAATGCAGCAGCGCTGCATCCGGTCGAGCGTCGACGGGCCGCACCCGCAGTATCGGCACCGGCGCGGAATCGAGCGCCTCGATTTCGACGCCCAGGCGCCCACTCGTCGACGCGGGTTCTGTGTCGGTCATAACCATCCTCGTTTGTCACATCGTCAGAGCGGCTCGCCCCAATCATGGTTCGGCGCACGGCCGCCGATCTGCCGGGTCAGGAGCTGAGCCGACGCAATCACCGGTTGCGCGGCAGCGGGAATCGACCTGCCGTCCATCTCACCGAGGTGAAGAAGCGTGAGGCAGAACGCAACGCGCCCATCGGGATCGAACACGGGAACCGCAATGTTTCCTATGTTGTACACGGCGTCCGGCTCGAACTCCAGCACCGCGTAGTCGGGCAGCTGCTCGAAGAACTGCTCCAGCAGGGATTCTCGCAGATCGCGATCGTTCGGACGCTCCGCCAGCTTCTGCGACACCGAGGGCCGACCGGGACGCAGGTCGTCGAGTCCGATCGAATAACCCCGCTGCCGAACCACCGAACCGTATGCTCGGAGATACTCGGCGACGCGTTCCTGCAGTTCCTCGGGTAGTTCCGCGATCCATTCGCGCCCTTCCGCCGGCGGCATCCACGCCAGGAACGGCTGCCCGATCGGTGGCTGAAGCGGAATGCGCTGCCCCGGCGCAAGCTCGACCGATCGCCCTGTCGGCTTTCCCTCCACCGCAATGCAGAGCACGTCACGTCCCACTTGGACCGTGCCGGAGCATTCGAGACCCGTGGCCTCGGCCAGGTTGACCATCTCGATACGAGCGAGGTCGATGACGGGGAGGGCGTCGGCTGCCGCATGGCCGACCGCCGCCGCGGCAGGACCGAGTGTGTACGTCTTGTGACGCGGATGCCGCGAGACGTATCCCTCATCGTTCATCACCTTGAGCACCGCGAACATCGATCCGGGGCTCACATCCAGCGCCCGGGAGAGCTCGCTCAGCGTGAACGTGCCCCGCTGATTCGCGGTGAGGAAGTCGAGCACTTGAAGTGCGCGACGCGCCGAGAGAGCCATCCACATCCTTTTCTCGAAGATCGTTGACGTCGATACCAGCTGACGCTAGCGTATTCCACCAAGTCCTGAAACACTTTTCGATATACTGAAAAGAGACTCCGGTGGAAGAAAATACATTCATTCGACGCGCTCTGGCCGGTTCTAATCTCCACGCCTTGCGGTTGGCGTTGCTTCACGCCACCGGCGACCCGGCCCTCGCCGCGATGAAACTCGAACTCGTCCCGATTCGCAGCGGCGCCGCATTCGAGATGACCATCGCGGAGGAACACCGCGAAGAACTACTCCGACGGGCCGAGAAGTTCGTGGCAACGGAAGCTGCCGACTATGTCCCCGAGCAATTGGACGAGAACCGGGTACGCACGATGATGGAACTCGCACTCGGGCAGGAACTCACGGACGAGGAGTTCTTCGTCGCACGGACGATGCCTGCCCTCGAGGAGTTTCCGGTCTTCTCGCAATGGAGCCGTGAGCGTCCCCGACGCGCGGACGACTTCAGCGCCGTCATCGTCGGAGCCGGACTCTGCGGCATTGCGATGGGCGTACAACTCGAACAACTCGGGATCTCGTACGTGATCTACGAGCGACGCCCGGATGTCGGAGGAACCTGGGCAATCAACACCTACCCGGATGCGCGCGTCGACACTGCCAGTACCACCTACGAATACAGCTTCGTGAAGAACTATCCCTGGTCGGAGCAGTACGCGCGGCAACCCGAAGTGCGCCGCTACATCGAGACGGTCGCAAAGACCTACGGCGTATACGACCGCATTCGCTTCGAACATGAAGTTCTGTCGGCCGACTTCGACCAGGAGACCGCCACGTGGTCTCTACTCGTGACCGACGCGACCGGCAAGACCGAAACCGTGACCTGCAATTTCACCGTCACGGCCACCGGACTGTTCTCCACCCCGAAAAAGCTGGACACGGACGGTATCGACGACTTCACGGGCGAGATTCTCCACACGACCGAGTGGACCGAAGGGCACACCGTCGAAGGCAAGACCGCCGCGATCATCGGCAACGGCTCCACCGGCGTCCAACTACTGGCCCGGATCGCCGAGGGCGCCGACCAGGTCTATGTGTTCCAGCGAACTCCGCAGTGGATCGCACCACGCGAAGGCTACGGCGAACCGGTGACCGAGGAAATGCGGTGGGTGCTCGACAATATTCCGCACTACTGGAACTGGGCCCGCACCACCGCCCTCAAGCCCGCCGACCCCCGCGGCACAATCACGCCCGATCCCGAATGGCGCGCCGCCGGAGGTCAGTTCAGCGAGAGCAACGACAAACTCCGGGCGAACCTGACCCAGTACATCCGAACTCAGGTCGACGATCGATCGGATCTCGTCGAGCGCCTCATCCCCGACTACACGCCGGCAGCACGTCGTCCGGTCGTGGACAACAAGTGGTACCGGTCCCTGACCCGCGACAACGTCGAACTGGTGACGGACGGCATCGTGAAGTTCACCGACACCGGCATCGTCACCTCCGACGGCACCGTCCGCGAGGTCGATCTCGTTCTGACCGCCGTCGGATTCGAAGTCACGAAGTGGCTCTGGCCCATCGATTTCCGCGGCCGCGACGGTGTACACATCGAGGATCGATGGAACCTGGACGGAGGCCCCCGCGCTTTCCAGGGGCTGGCCATCCCGGAGTTCCCGAACATGTTCGTGCTCTACGGCCCCAACGCGCAGCCGGCGACGGGCGGTGGAATAGGACTCGGCGGCCTTCCCGCGTGGATGGAGTCGTGGGTCGGGTACATCGCCCGGGTCATGATTGCGGTCATCGAGGACGGCCATCATTGCGCCGAGGTGACCGATGCCGCGTTCTGGGAGTACAACAACGCGGTCGACGACGAAGCGAGCAGGCTCATCTGGCTCGATCCCGCCGCGAACCCGGAGAAGAACTACTACGTCAACGAACACGGCAGGCTCAGCACGAGCACCCCCCTGCCGGGCCTCGACCTCGCGACACGCTTCCTCGGCTTCTCTCGTGACGACTTCGTGTTCACCCGAATCCATTCCGGCACGAACACCGAAGAAGAACAGCCATCGTTCGTCACGGTGTCCTGATCCGGCACACCCACTCCACCGACAAGAGAGTTGCACCCACATGATCGATCTAGGTTTGGACGGCGCCCGGGCCATCGTCATCGGCGCCGGGTTCGTGCCGATGCGTGCCGGACACGGCCGCGGCTCGGCACTGCAATTGGCCCGCGCCGGCGCCACCGTGGCGTGTGTCGACAAGAACGCTGAACGGGCCGAGCGGATCGTCCGTGAGATCAACGACGAAGGCGGCAAGGCATTTGCGATCGTCGCCGACGTGCTCGACTCCGATCGAGCTCGTCGCGCGGTCGACGAGGCCACCTCCCGGATGGGCGGCCTCGATGTGTGCGTCGACATAGTCGGTCAGGCCATGTGGAGCAAGGCCGCCGAGTTCTCCGACGACGAGTGGAACGCGCAGCTCCTGGTCAACCTCACGCAGGTCTTCTACGTCTTCAAAGCGGCCGTCCCACATCTCGCAGCCAACGAACGAGGCGGATCGCTCATAGCGCTGACCTCGGTCGACGGGATCGGCTCGTCGCGGTTCCACGCTGCATACGGCGCCGCCAAAGCCGGCGTCATGTCGCTCGTGAAGACATTCGCGGACGAGTACGGCAAGGACGGCGTGCGGGTCAACTCGGTCGCACCGGGCAACGTCGGAGGCGGAAACTGGGATCTTCCCGAGGTTGCCTTCGGTGAGGATGTCGTCAATGCTCTCGCGCCGCCACGGGGCCGCGACATCGCCGACGCCGTGCTGTTTCTCGCATCGCGACTGTCCGCGAAGGTCACCGGCCAAACCCTCGTCGTCGACGGAGGTGCACTGGCATTGAGCCCGTGGGGCATGAAGGAAGAACACATCGGCCGGAACATTGCCTTCTCCAATGCCACGCAGGACTGAGGACGGCATGCCCTCGATCACCGACGCATTCCTCGTCACCGGGAAGGTCGCGCTCGTCACCGGCGGCGGTAGCGGCATAGGCCGGGAGGCTGCGCTCGTCCTTGCGGCAGCGGGCGCGCACGTCGTCGCGACCGACGTGAACGAGGCCGGTCTCGCGGAGACACGCGCACACGGCGAAGAGCAGCAATCCCCGATCGCCACACAGCGCCTGGACGTGTCCGACCCCGTAGCGGTAGCGCGCGTCGTCGACGAAACCGTCGCGGAATACGGGCACCTCGACATCCTCGTCAACGCCGCGGGGATCATGGTCATGCGAAATGCGCTCGACGTGACTCCCGATGAGCTCGACCGCGTCCTCCGGATCAATGTCGGCGGCACTTTCTACGCATGCCAGGCTGCGGGCCGGGTCATGAATTCCGGCGGGAGCATCATCAACCTCGCCTCGAGCATCATCGACCGCACCAGCCCCGGACGAATCACGTATGCGATGTCCAAGGGCGCGATCGTCCAAGCCACCCGCACCTTCGCCTTGGAACTCGCGCCCGCAGGTATCCGAGTCAACTCCATCGCACCCGGATGGGTCGAAACGGGTATGACCAACCAGCACTGGACCGACACCGACGGCATTGTCGACGACGAGAAGCGGGCTGCGTATGTGCAGATGATGGCCGCGGCGTCGCCGCTCGGGGTCGTCGGCACTACCCGCGACATAGCGTTGACCGTTCTTCAACTTGCTTCGGGGGCAGGCTCGTTCGTCACCGGCCAGGTAGTGCGGATCAACGGCGGATCGTTCATGGCGTGAGCGTCGAGCAGATCCGAGTATCCGTAGGTCCCACAGACGAGGAGAGCCTCACATGAGCGGAAGACTTCAAGGCAAGGTTGCAGTGGTCACGGGCGGCGCCAGCGGCATCGGCGAGGCCTCCGTGCGGCGGTTCATCGGTGAGGGAGCGCGTGTCGTCATCGCCGATGTCGACGATCAACGGGGGAAGACCGTCGCCGACGAATTGGGCTCGGCTGCGCTGTTCGTCCACGCGGACGTCACCGACCAAGGCGATTGGACTCATCTACTGGCGACGACGAGCGCGCATTTCGCGCCACTCGATGTGCTTGTCAACAATGCAGGAGGCGGACGCGGTGTCGGCAAGATCGTCGACGAAGTCTACGAGGGGCACCGCGCGATCCTCGATCTCAATCTCTCGTCGGTGTGGATGGGTACCCGCGCCGCACTGCCGGTCATGGGAGCGCATGGTGGCGGGTCCATCGTCAACATCTCGTCGATCGACGGACTCGTCGGTGTCGAAGGGATGACGTCGTATGCCGCATCGAAGTTCGCGGTCACAGGCCTGACCAGAACGGTGGCCTTCGAAGGCGGCCCCCACAACGTGCGCATCAACTCGGTCCACCCGGGATTCATCCGGACGCCGATGACGGCCAAGCACACCGGGGCGGTGAAAGCCCGGCTCGAATCGGCGATCCAGAAGCAACCGATCACCCGATTCGGTACGCCGGAGGACATCGCGAACGCCGTCCTGTTCTTCGCATCGGACGAGAGCTCGTACTGCACAGGCACATCCCTCGTCGTCGACGGTGGCCAGCTCGCCGGTCCGCACCGGGATCCGATGTGACCCGGGCATCGCAGGGAGCACGCACCCCCACCACGTTCATTGCATCCCGCCCTACGAGAGGTAACCGATGATCAGACGCAAGCGTCTCATCTCCGCGGCGGTCGCCGCCTTGTGCTCAGCTACGTTGGCGCTCACCTCCTGCAGTGCTCCCGAGAGCGGAAACGGTTCCGGTGGCAGCGATGCTCCGGTGGGCGATCCGGTCGCCGGCGGCACACTGCAGGCGATCCAGGGCAGAGAGCCGATCAGCCTCGATCCGTCGGACATCTCCAACGTCTGGACACACTCCCCGCTGCTGGGCAATGCCCTGTACGGCACGTTGATCACCAACAATGTCGAGACGCAGGAAATCGAGTATTCGATGGCCACCGATTTCTCGACCGACGATGGCGGGCAGACGTTCACCCTGAAACTACGCCCTGGACTGATGTTCACTGACGGGACTCCGCTCGATGCTGCCGCAGTCGAGTACAACTGGGATCGGCTACGCGACCCGAGCAGGGGTTCGGCGTCGTTCCGTCAGGCCGAACAGATCGCCGACGTGCAGGCCGTGGACGCAGAGACGTTGACCGTGACGCTGGTGTCGCCGAACCCGAACTTCCCGAATTCCCTGCTCGTGTCCGCCCTCAACTGGATCGCATCGCCGACCGCCCTCGAACAGGGCAGGGAGGCGTTCGACAAGAATCCGGTCGGCGCAGGTCCGTTCACTCTCACCGAATGGGCCCGTCAGGACGTCATCCAGCTGGTCGAGAACCCCGGATACTGGGACGCACCCCGACCCTATCTGGATGGAATCACGCTGCGCACGGTTCCTGCCGCCGATCAACGCCTCAACACACTGTCCACCGGGGGCACGGATCTCGCGTCGGAATCGAATTGGCTGAACCTGTCCAGAGCGGACGACCTCGGCCTCGACACGGAGATCGTTCCGATGGGTGGCGGCCAGTACTTCGCCATGAACACCCGCCGCGCTCCGTTCGACGACGAACGCGCCCGACGAGCCGTGAACCTGGCCGCCGACATGGAAAACGTCAACCTTGTCGCTTTCGAAGGCACCGGCGTCGTCCCGCAGACCCTCTTCCCCGAGGGATCACCCTTTTACGAGGACATCTCGCTCCAGCAGAGCGATGCCGAAGAGGCACAACGCTTGTTCGACGAGCTCGCCGCAGAAGGCAAGCCGCTGTCCTTCACCTTCACGACCTACTCCCTGGTCGAATCCAGAGCGGCGGCAGAAGCACTGCAGGCGCAGCTGCGCGCGTTCGACAACGTCGAGGTCGCGGTGGAAACCCTCGACTTCGCCGCAGCGCAAACACGAGTCAACTCGCGAGACTTCGACATGACCATCTCGTCCGCCAACATCCAGGATCCGGATGGCCCCCTCTGGTCCGCCTTCCACAGCAGTTCGCAGGGAAACACCACAGGTATCGACGACGATCAGCTCGATGCCGCCCTGGAGGCAGGTCGAGTCGGCACCACAACAGAGGAGCGAAAGGCCGCGTACGACGCTGCCCAGAAGCGGCTGACCGAACTCGTCCCCGGGGTCTGGTTCATCCAGTCCCCTCCCGCCACGATCTCCGGCACCGACATTCACGGAGTCCGTCTCTACGGCATGGGATCACCACTACCCGACGGCATGTGGATCTCGGAGTGATCCGACGCCGTCATCGCGGCGGCCGGTCGAGCCGAATCTGCGCGACCACCGCCCGGTGATCCGACCCTGGCAGCGTCACTGTCTCCACGGACGTCGCACGTCCCCCAGCAACAAGGATGTGGTCGATGCCGACCAGCGGCGGAATCCGCTTGTCGGTCGGGTAGGTGAACAGAAAACCTGCGCCCACCTGTTCTGCAGTGTCCCGGAGGCGGCCGCTGAGCATCGCCCGGTACTGCGTGTGGTCATAGGTCGCGTTGAAGTCCGCTCCTACGACCACCGGGACCGCCGGTGGCGCAGATTCGAGTATCCCTTGCAGGCGTGACAATTCATCTGCCCAGACGTGGGTGTCGTAGACCGGCGGCACCGGATGGAACGCGTAGACAGCGACGGGGCCGCCCCCTGGCACGGCTGCCGTCGCCGAAACCTGGTTCATGACGAAGCCGTCGTACTCGACCTCGTCGGACAGCGGGTACCGGCTCCAGATCCCGGTCCCGCCCGCACCGGGCTCCGGCGACACGAAGTGATACGGCAACATCCGATCGAGGCCTTCGCGCGCATAGGCTTCGACCGCTTCGGGTGTCAGCTCACTCACGGTCAGCAGATCGACGCGGCGCTCCTCGACTTCGGAGACCACAGTTGCCGGATCGGCTTCACCGAAGAGAACGTTGGCCTGCATCACGGTGAGCACCTCTCCCCCGCCACCGGCCGATTCCCCGATGTATCGGGGCGCCTGGATCCACACTGCGGCGACGACGATCAGCAGCGCCACCGCGGTAGCAACGCGATACCGCAACAGCGCGAAGACCACCGCGCCGACCACAGCACCCACCATGAGGTACGACGCCGCGGATGCCGCGAGGACAGGAAGTCGCGCCGACGAGGTGCTGTAGTGCAACCCGACCCCGACCGCGCCGACGAGGGTCGCGAGACCCGCCACGACCGCCGCAGCCCACCGAAACGCCGTCACCATCACACCCGACAGCAAAGCACGCAAAGATGTAGAGAGGATGTGGGGCGGGCGGGGCTCGAACCCGCGACCAATGGATTATGAGTCCACGGCTCTAACCGACTGAGCTACCGCCCCTCTGCAGCGACACGTCGCCGCAGAGCACTCTCCCGTACCGGACAGCGCGTACGCATGGTACCCGGCAGCAGATACCTTCCGACGCATCGGGGGTCGCGACCCCTCTGAGAAACCTTCCCCCGCTTACTCGGGTCTCCTCAGGTTGTCGACGCGAGGAAACCCGAGAACGTGGGGGAAAGTCGCGAACCTGGCCTACAACCCAGAAATCCTCCCACCCCGCGTGGGGTGGGAGGATTTCGTGCGCTCCCCCGGCTGGACTCGAACCAGCAACCCTTCGATTAACAGTCGAATGCTCTGCCAATTGAGCTACAGGGGATTGACCTGCGGTGCTCCGGGGCGTTTCCCCCGGTGCGTGAAAAACCATAGCGCCCCTCCCACCGCAGCACCAAATCGCCTGCATGTGGGCATGCGGAGCGTCATCGGGCAGGATGGAGCAGACGCGCACACAGGGTGGAAGGACGACACATTGATGGGATTGTTGGTCGGGGTTGCCGCGGGATACGTGCTCGGCACCCGGGCAGGCCGAGCCCGATACGAACAGATCAGCAAGACCGCCAAGGCGGTGGCCGCCAGTCCGGTCACCAAAAAGGCCATCGAGGTGGGACGCCAGAAGCTCTCGGACTCATTGAACCCGCAGCCGAAGCTCGAACCGATGAAGCCGATCGACGAGACGACGACGGTCATGATCCCGCGAGATCAGCTCAAGAAGTAGCGTCAGCCGGCCAGGCCATCGCTGCCCGAATCGCCGATGGCCTGGTCGAGCAGGCTACGCCGATACTGTTCCAATGCGACGAGGTCGCCGAGCAGCGCATGGAATTCGTCCGACTCCGTGGCCGGCGAGATGCGTTGCAGCTTCGATTTGAGCTCTGCGACCTGCTCGCCTACCCATACTTCCTGCAGACGCGCGAGCACTCCCCCGATGTAGCGGGGCATGCGGTCCTCTTCCGCGGGGATCGGCTCGACTGCGAGTTCCGTCACCAGCGAGTGCACAACCGGGTCGGTTGCGGCGCGACCGACCGCGTCGACCCATTCGGCACCGCCCATTCCCGAACCGACGCCACCGACGCGAGCGATCGCCTCCCGCACGGCAGAATACGCGGGGTCGGTGAACGTCTCAGCGGGCAAGGAATCGAACACCGTGCCCGCGATACCCGGATACTGCAGCGCAGCCTTGAGGCCGTCTCGTTGCGGCCACAGCGCAGGGTCGCCCGGCCGTGGACGGCGCATCGCCGACTCCTGCGACGAGGAACTCTTGTCGACCGCGGCGGCCCGCGATCGGGGCGCTGATGCCCGGCTGCTCCCGCGACGCGCGTCTTCCTGGACTCGGCGGCGAACCATGGGGATGTCGTCCCAGCCCACCCAGTGGGCCAGTTGCACCGCGTAATTGTCCCGCAGGGAGCGGTCCTTGATCTGGGCAACAACCGGTACACAGCGACGGAGCGCTTCGACGCGCCCTTCCGCCGTGTCGAGATCGTGTTCGAGCAGGATCGACTTCACCACGAACTCGAACATCGGGGTGCGCCGCGCGACGAGATCACGGACAGCGGTGTCGCCGGATGCCTGCCGGAGCTCGCACGGATCCATACCTTCCGGTGCGATCGCCACGTACGTCTTCGCTGCCGTCTTCTGGTCGCCCTCGAACGCTTTCATGGCCGCGGCCTGCCCGGCGGCGTCACCGTCGAAGGTGTAGATGACCTCGCCGCGGAAGTAGCTGTCGTCCATGAGCAGGCGCCGCAGCATCGCGAGGTGCTCATCACCGAACGCGGTACCGCACGAGGCAACAGCGGTTCTCACCCCGGCGAGGTGCATGGCCATGACATCCGTATAGCCCTCGACGATCACCGCCTGATGCGATTTGGCGATCTCCCGCTTCGCGAGGTCGAGACCGAACAGCACCTGAGACTTCTTGTACAGCACCGTTTCCGGCGTATTCATGTACTTGGCGGTGATGGTGTCGTCGTCGTAGAGCCTGCGGGCACCGAATCCGATGACATCGCCTGCGAGATTGCGGATGGGCCAGAGCAACCGGCGGTGGAACCGGTCGATCGGTCCGCGACGCCCCTGCCGCGACAATCCCGCCACCTCGAGTTCCGCAAACTCGAATCCGCGGCCGAGAAGGTGCTTGGTGAGCTGATCCCAGCCCGCCGGCGCGTACCCGCAGCCGAACATCTCGGCGGCAGACTGGTCGAAGCTGCGCTCGGTGAGGTAGTCGCGCGCGGCCTGCGCGTCGGGGCTGCGGAGCTGTTCGGCGTAGAACTGCTGCGCAGCGGCATTCGCGGCAACCAGACGGGCACGGGTACCGCGATCGCGCTGCACGGATGGGCCGCCGCCCTCGTAGCTGAGGGTGTAGCCGACACGTTCGGCGAGCTGCTCGACCGCCTCCACGAAGCTGACGTGTTCGATCTTCTGGATGAACGAGTACACGTCGCCACCCTCACCGCAACCGAAGCAGTGGAAATGCCCGTGGTTGGGTCGGACGTGGAACGACGGCGACTTCTCGTCGTGGAAGGGGCACAGCCCCTTCATCGAGTCGGCGCCCCCACGTTTGAGGGCGACATAGTCGCCCACTATGTCTTCGATCCGAACGCGGTCGCGAATGGCCGCGATGTCTCTGTCTGAAATTCTGCCGGCCACGACGACGAGTCTAGGCCGTGATCACACCACGTCCGGCAGCGGACGCTGCTAGCCCCAACTGGCCTGCGCGGCGAGACTGTCGCGGTCGATCCGCTCCAGTCGCGATTCGGTACAGGACGCGATCTGATCGACGACGACACGCACCTTGGCTGCCTCGTCGGGCGCGGCCTCCCACTCCGCGACGTAGATCGGGTCGAGGCCTACCGGCGCCGTACGCAGCAACCATTCGGCCACCCGATGGATTCGTTCGCGCTGGCCCGCCTGCCTCGTTCGATGAGCGCTGTCGGACATCACGAACTGCAGAGCCATGGTCTTGAGCAACGCGACCTCGGACGCCACGATCGACGGGATCACCAGGTCGGCGTCGTAGCGGGTGATCGGCGCATCGCCGGTGGCGGCACGGGTACCGCTGATCGCGGCCGTCGCATAACGGCCGACGAGTTCACTGGTGAGCCGTTTGAGCGCGACAGAGCTGGTGAGCGTGCCGTCGTATGTTCCCACCCCGACCACGACAGGCAGAGTGAACAGGCGCTGCGCGGCCTCCTCGAGCTCGGCCGGGTCGAGGCCGGAGAACTCTTTCATGCCCAGTGCGATCAGACCGGCCACGGAGTCGGCGTCGCCGAGGATCCGCAGGTCGATGCGACCGTCGATCACACCGTCTTCGACGTCGTGCACCGAGTAGGCGACGTCGTCGGACCAATCCATGATCTGCGCCTCGAGGCACCGGCGACGCTCGGGAGCACCGTCGCGGATCCAGTCCAGTTCGTCGGCGTCGTCGTCGTAAGCGCCGAACTTCGCTCCCGGCGCGGGGCGGATCCACGGATATTTGAGCGTCGCGTCCAACGAGGTACGAGTGAGATTCAAGCCCGCGCTCGTGCCGTCCGCATGGAGGATCTTCGGTTCGAGTGCAGTGAGGATCCGCAGGTTCTGGGCATTTCCTTCGAAGCCCCCGCACGGCGCCGCGACCTCGTCGAGCGCGCGTTCACCATTGTGGCCGTAGGGCGGGTGACCGATGTCGTGGGCGAGTCCTGCCAGGTCGACCACGTCGGGGTCGGCCCCGAGTCCTTCGGCGATGCTACGACCGATCTGGCCTACCTCCATCGAGTGGGTGAGCCGGGTGCGTGGGGTGTCGCCGTCGCGGGGACCCACCACCTGCGTTTTGTCCGCGAGGCGGCGTAGAGCAGCGCAGTGTTGGACGCGGGCGCGGTCGCGCGCGAAGGCGGTGCGATCGGCCGCAGCGGCTTCCGCACCGGCAAGTCCCGATCGTTTCGGCGCTTCCTCCGCACGCCGCGCGAGGTCGTGTTCGCTGTATCCCGGCATCCCACCGCCCTTCGTCGTTGCGCTTCTGCTCACTGGTCTGCCGTGTATTCGAAATCCGCCGAGTAATGCGTGATCTGGTACCAGATGAGCGCCCCGGTTTCCCGGGCAATGCCGTGGAACTGCGACTCGCGTGTGAATACTGCCGGACCCTGCCGAGTGGGTGCGGTCCATGCATCGAGCCCGGCATCGCGTGCCATCGTCCGCGTGCGCAGGCCGTGCCAGGGGTCGCTCACCAGGACGGCGGAAGACAGACCCATCTCGCTCATCTCCTCGCTGACCGCCTTGATGCTCAGGAGGGTGTCGGACCCCTCCTCGACCGCCACGATGGCGTCCGCGGGCACGCCGGACTCGATGAGGTAGTTCTTGCCCGCGGCCGCTTCGGTGAACAGATCGCCCTCCTGCTTGCCACCGACCGTGACGATCGTGTCGGAGACACCGTGTTCGTAGAGTTTGCGCGCCTGCTCGAGGCGCGCCTCGAACACCGGCGACGGAGTTCCCGAGTACTGAGCGGCACCGAGGACGACGATGGCGTCGGCCGGTGTCCAGTCATCGATGCGCGCAACCTGCCACACCCGCACTGCCGTGCCGCCCACCACCAGGAGCGCAGCGAGGATCACTCCGGCAATCAGTCGACGGCACCACCGAGCGAGTCGAGCCCCGAGACTGCGCTGGTCGTCGGCGACGCTCGTGGCGATGTCGGGGCGGCGGGATGCGGTGCTCACTCCCCGATTCTGCCAGTGTCCGCCCGGACACCCTTGCGGACACGCACCACGGAACCATCCGGACGCACGAAACCTATAGATTCGTCCCATGGCTCACCCACCGGCCGCGCAACGGCATCTCACGCCTGCCGCACTCGCCCTCATTCCCGTCCTGCTCGCGGTCGCAGCCTGGTTGATGGCTCCTGCACTGGCCTCCGCCGAGCCGCCGTCGCGACTTCCGCAACCGATCACCGACACAGCGGGTGTACTGAGCGACGACGACACCGCCCGCATCCAGGCCGCGACGAATGTCTTGTACGACGAGCATCAGCTGCAGCTGTGGGTCACGTACGTGTCGACGTTCGACGGGTACGACCGCGATACCTGGGCCCAGACAACTGCGCGAGCCAGCGGATTCGGCTCGGACACCGCCCTGCTCGCTGTCGCGACCGACGATCGCGACTTCGCACTGTGGACTCCGAATGGATCCGAGATCAGCTCGTCCGAACGCGACCGGATCGCGACGAACGACGTCACGCCAGCGTTGCGCACGAGCGACTGGGCGGGAGCCGCAGTGGCCGCCGCCGAAGGCCTCGGCAACGCCCTGACCCCCTCGAGCGCACCCGTGACGACGCTGCTGGTCGGCGGTGGTGTCATCGCCGCAGGTGCCGGCGGGGTGTACCTGTACTCACGGCGGTCGAAGAGCAAGCGCGCGGAGGCCGGTGCCGCGCAGGCGGCCCAGCTCGACCCCAATGACGTAGGCAGTCTGCGTTCGCTGCCGCTCGAGGGTCTCGAACTGTATGCGCAGGAGGTACTCGTCGAGACCGACAACGCGGTGCGATCGAGTTCTGAAGCTCTCGAGCTGGCGCGCGGCGAGTTCGGGCCGTCGGCGGTGCAACCGTTCGACCGGGCCTACGAGCAGGCCAGAGCTGCTCTGACTTCCGCGTTCGAGATCAGGCAGCGTCTCGACGACGACATCCCGGATACCCCGCAGCAGCAGCGCGACATGCTCGTGCAGTTGATCTCGTCGTGCGGTAAGGCGAACAACGATCTCGACGCGCAGGTCGAGGCGTTCGACACCATGCGCAATCTGCTTCTCGATGCCCCGAAACGCCTCGACGCGCTGACTCAGCGCGCAATCGGGCTGCGGGCGCGGCTCCCCCGGTCCGAGACGGTCCTCACCCAGCTGCGCGGCGAGTTCCCTGCCGGTGCGCTGGCCCCGGTCGCCGACAATGTCGAACTCGCGCGGGAGGAAATCTCGTTTGCCGAGAAGGCAATCGACGAGGGCCGGACCGCGGTCGCGCGACCCGCAGGCGAGCAGGGCGACGCGGTACGCGCCATCCGCGAAGCCGAGGGCGGCCTGGGTCATGCGACCACGCTGCTCGACTCCCTCGATCATGCGGCCGAGGACATCCGACGAGCCATCGCAACGCTCCCCGCCGCGATGGAGGATGCGACACAGGGCATCGCAGATGCTGCGCAGCTCGCAGCGGCGGGCGGACCGGAACTCGACGAAGCACGGAGGGCAGCCCAGGACGCGCTCGATCGTGCGCGGGCCGAGCAGCACAACGACCCGCTGGGCAGTTTCACACGCGTGGTGGAAACCGATGCACGACTCGACGCGTTGCGGGCTCGGACCCGTGAGGCGCAAGAAGCCGCGGAGCAGGCCCGGCTACGCTTGCAACAGGACATTGCAGCGGCACGAGCACAGGTCACCGCTGCGTCGGATTTCATCGGCACGAGACGCGGTGTCGTCGGAGCGCAGGCCCGCACCCGGTTGTCCGAGGCCGAGCGTCACCTGCAAGCAGCACAGCAACTGGAGCACTCCGATTCCGCCGCCGCGATGCAGCACGCGCAGTCCGCCGCGAACCTGGCTGCGAAGGCGTTGCAGTCGGCTCAGAACGATGTGCAGAAGTGGGACCGGCAGCAGCGGCCCCCGGGTGGAGGCTCCTCGGGCGGCAACATGACCGGCGCGATCCTCGGCGGCATCCTCATCAACAGCGTCCTGAACAGCGGCCGCGGAGGCGGTGGCTTCGGCGGTGGTGGCGGTTTCGGCGGCGGTGGCGGTTTCGGCGGCGGTGGTTTCGGCGGGTCGAGCGGGGGCCGTTTCTAGAGAACACGCCGAGCCCACACCATCAGTGATGCGAGAACATCACTCTCGCCACCACCGAATTGCTTTCTTGTTTCGGAGATCCCTGGTAGCTTGCCCGTCAACCGCCGAATAGGTGATGAATGCCACATTCCACGTGAGGAGCTCCTTGTCGTGACGCAGACGGATTCCGGCAGAAATCGCATCCACTTCGATCGACACGCCCCTGCGTATCGAGAACAGTTCGAGTCGATCACCAAGGACATGCACGCGGGTTGTCCCATTGCGTGGACCGACACCCACGGTGGGCATTGGGTCGCGGCCGGGGCCGACGAGGTGTTCCACCTCGCCCGGTCCGAAGACATCTCCAACGACAACGACGTCCAGGGCGTCCGGCGCGGATACCGTGGCATCACGATTCCCACCGGAGAACTGCCGAACGGCGCACGCGGCGGCATGCTCGAGATGGACCCGCCCGAGCATCGGTACTACCGCCAGACGCTGAACCCCTACCTCTCACCGGCGGCTGTCAAACGATGGATTCCGGTCATCGACGAGGTGGTCCGCGCGTGTCTCGACGAAAAGATCACCACCGGACGGATCGACTTCGTCGACGATCTCGCAAATATCGTGCCTGCGGTGCTCACCCTCGGAATGCTCGGCATCCCGCTCGAAAAATGGGCGATCTACAACGAACCGGTGCACGCGTCGGTGTATACCCCGCCCGACTCCCCCGATCGAGCCCGCGTCGCAGACCTGCAACGCGCGATGGGAGCCGACCTCTACGCCGCTGTCGCGCAGGCTCGCGTGGATCCACGTCCCGGACTTGTGAATGCGGTGGTGCATGCGGATATCGACGGCGAGAATCCGCCCGATGTGGAAGTCCTCGGCATGCTGTCGCTGTTGATCGGCGGAGGATTCGATACGACGACCGCACTCACCGCGCACTCACTCGAATGGCTGTCACACAACCCGGACCAGCGAGAACTGCTGAGCCGCGAGCGGGAGACCTTACTCGACTCCGCAACCGAGGAATTCCTGCGATTCTTCACACCCGCCTCCGGAGACGGGCGTACCTTCTCGGCCGACTGCGAATACGCAGGAGCACAGTTCCAAGAAGGCGAACGACTGTGGCTCTCGTGGGCGATGGCCAACCGTGATCCGGCGCTGTTCGACGATCCTCACAACATCGATCTCGAACGAAAAGGAAATCGCCACTTCAGTTTCGGACTCGGGATTCATCGCTGCATCGGATCCAACGTCGCGCGGACAGTGTTCAAACGGATGCTCGTCGCGGTACTGGACCGAATGCCGGACTTCCACTGCGACCCCACCGAGGCCGTGCATTACGAGACCATCGGGATCATCCAGGGAATGCGGAACCTTCCCGCAACCTTCACTCCCGGCCCCCGACTGGGCGCCGGTCTCGACGAGACGCTCGCCCGACTTCAGACGGAGTGCGACGAGCAAGGACTCGCCGAGCCCATCACAGCGCAGACCGGAAAGTCGCAGTAGACGCAGAAGGCAGGCCCACCGCGTCGACGCGGTGGGCCTGCCTTCTGCTTTGTGCCTGGGATCACCCAGCGCGGGTACCGGCTATCAGCACCCGATCAGACGCTGCGCGAGGTAGCCCTCGACCTGATCGAGGCTCACGCGCTCCTGCGCCATCGTGTCGCGCTCACGGACGGTGACGGCCTGATCGTCGAGGGTGTCGAAGTCGACGGTGATGCAGAACGGCGTGCCGATCTCGTCCTGGCGACGGTAGCGACGACCGATCGCGCCCGCGTCGTCGAACTCGATATTCCAGTTCTGGCGAAGACGGGCGGCGAGATCCTTGGCCTTCGGGCTCAAATCCGCGTTGCGGGACAGCGGCAGCACCGCTGCCTTGACCGGCGCGAGCCTGCGGTCGAGGCGCAGCACGGTGCGCTTGTCGACGCCGCCCTTGGCGTTGGGCGCTTCGTCCTCGGTGTAGGCATCGACGAGGAATGCCATCAGCGACCGGGTGAGGCCTGCAGCCGGTTCGATCACGTACGGCGTGTAGCGCTCGCTGGTGGTCTGGTCGAAGAAGCTCAGGTCGGCACCCGAATGCTGTGCGTGGGTGGACAGATCGAAGTCGGTGCGGTTGGCGACGCCCTCGAGCTCACCCCATTCGCTGCCTTGGAAGTGGAAGCGGTACTCGATGTCGACGGTGCGCTTCGAATAGTGCGACAGCTTGTCCTGCGGGTGCTCGTACAGGCGCAGGTTGTCCTTGTTGATGCCGAGGCCGGTGTACCAGTCCATCCGGTAGTCGATCCAGTACTGGTGCCACTGTTCGTCTTCACCCGGCTTGACGAAGAACTCCATCTCCATCTGCTCGAACTCACGCGTGCGGAAGATGAAGTTGCCCGGGGTGATCTCGTTGCGGAAGCTCTTGCCGATCTGGCCGATACCGAACGGCGGCTTCTTGCGCGACGTGGTGAGCACGTTTGCGAAGTTCACGAAAATGCCCTGAGCGGTCTCGGGCCGCAGGTAATGCAGACCCTCTTCGCTCTCGATCGGGCCTAGGTACGTCTTGAGCATCATGTTGAAGTCGCGGGGCTCGGTCCATTGCCCCTTGGTGCCACAGTCGGGGCACGCGATCTCGGTCATCGCGACGGAGTCCGGGTCGTCGAGCTTGTTCTTCTCGGCGTACGCCTCCTGCAAGTGGTCCTGCCGGTGGCGCTTGTGACAGCTCAGGCACTCGACGAGCGGGTCGTTGAAGACACCGACGTGGCCGGAGGCGACCCACACCTGACGAGGCAGGATCACCGACGAATCGAGGCCCACGACGTCGTCACGGCTGGTGACCATGTTGCGCCACCACTGCTTCTTGATGTTGTCCTTGAGTTCCACGCCGAGCGGGCCGTAGTCCCAGGCCGACTTGGTGCCGCCGTAGATCTCACCGCAGGGATAGACCAGCCCACGGCGCTTGGCGAGGTTGGCAACGGTATCGATCTTGGATTTGGGTGCCACTCGGATTCTCTCCATCTCGGATGCGGGTTCGCAGCATGCGTCGATCTCCAAGACTATCGTTCGGTGGCCGGGCACCGAACACGCGGCGGTTGACATGCACATCCATGCATATCAAAATGAGATCGGTTTGCAATAGTGCGCTGTCCGCCTCCGAAGGAGCATCCTTGAGTCTCGACTCCGGTCAACACGACTGCACGGTGAGCGCTCGCACTTCCGAACCGCACGAACCCTGCGAGATCCGGCAGCCGATCCCCCCCGACACTTTGGTCACCGCGGGCGAATTGCTCCGTGCACTGTCCGCGCCGATCAGAATCGCGATCGTCCTTCAATTACGGGAATCCGCGCGATGCGTGCACGAGCTCGTCGGCGCACTCGGCGTCACCCAACCACTGATCAGCCAGCACCTACGTGTCCTGAAGACCGCCGGTGTCGTCCGCGGAGACCGATCCGGACGTGAAGTCCTCTACCGACTCTCCGACGAACATCTCGCCCACATCGTCGTCGACGCTGTCGCCCATGCCCAGGAACCTACCGCCCAGGGCACAATCGCCCTGGGAACACCTGAACAGGAAGGTTGACGTCCACCTTGACCTCCGCCCGCAAGCCCCTCGTCGGGGTTCGCTCGACCAAACAACGCAGCGCGATCGTCGCCCTGCTCGACGACACCGAAGAGTTCCGGACGGCCCAGGACCTCCACGACGAACTCCGCAAGCGCGGAGACGCGATCGGCCTGACCACCGTGTATCGAACACTGCAGTCGCTCGCCGAGGCGGGCAGCGTCGATGTGCTCCGCACCGATACCGGGGAGTCGATGTTCCGACGCTGTTCCTCGGGTCATCACCACCATCTCGTGTGCCGCCGCTGTGGATTCACCGTCGAGGTGGACGGACCCGAGGTCGAGCGCTGGGCACACGAGATGGCCGACGCGAACGGATTCGTCGACGTCAGTCACACCATCGAGATCTTCGGCACGTGCAAGGATTGCGCATTCGCCGAGGACTGATCGGTCATGGCGTTTCGTCTGTAGAACCGGCGCCTGCGCCGACGGCCTCCCGAGCGCTCGCAGCACCGTCGAGTACCAGCAGGAGCATCGTCGTCAGTGCGGTGTCTTCGAGGCCGCTGATGGGGAACGAGTAACGCAGGACGACGTCGGCCTCGGCGTCTCGTTCGATCAGATGAACCGAACCGAACTGCACGGCGTCGGCAGCCGTGACCACCCGAGCGCGCACGTCGTCGTCGAGGGGAAGGTCCCAGCCGAGGACCCCGGTGAGCGACACGACATCGAGCCCGTCGGTGAGGGTGACCACCTGTGCCGCGAACGGGACCGCGCCGTAATCGAATCCGAGGGCCTCGTCGCCATTCGGCCCGGAGGTGCGCAGGTCGACGAACGGGGCGAGCAGACCGGCAATCCGCTCTCGGAAAACCGTCATTTCACACCGCCGAACCGACGGTCGCGGGACGCGTACTCGACGCAGGCCGACCAGAGGTCGCGTCGGTCGAAGTCGGGAAAGTTCTTGTCCTGGAATACCATTTCGGCGTAAGCCGATTGCCACAGCAGAAAGTTCGAGGTCCGCTGTTCCCCTGACGGCCGAAGGAACAGATCGACATCGGGCATATCGGGCTCGTCGAGATAGCGGGCCACCGTCGCTTCGGTCACTTTCTCGGGATCGATCTCGCCGGCCGCGACGCGACGTGCGATCTCGCGGGCCGCATCGGCGATCTCGGCTCGGCCACCGTAGTTGACGCACATGACGAGAGTCATCACGTCGTTGTCCTTGGTGAGCTCCTCGGCGATCTCGAGTTCCTTGATCACGCTGCGCCACAGGCGCGGGCGACGCCCGGCCCACCTGACGCGCACACCCATCTCGTGCATCTCGTCGCGGCGGCGGCGGATCACGTCACGGTTGAAACCCATGAGGAACCGGACCTCGTCGGGGCTGCGCTTCCAGTTCTCGGTGGAGAACGCGTACGCGGACAACCACTTGACGCCCACCTCGATGCTGCCGCACACGGCGTCCATGAGAACTGCTTCGCCTCGTTCGTGGCCGGCGGTGCGCGGCAATCCGCGCTCCTGCGCCCAGCGACCGTTTCCGTCCATGACCAACGCGACGTGCTGCGGAATCAGCTCGGGCTGGATGATCGGGGCACGCGCCCCCGACGGATGCGGGTCTGGTGGGCGGATGGTGCGGTCAGCCGGTCGGTGCGGTTCGCGTCGTCGAATCACGGTCTCCATCCTGCCTGACGCCGACTTCCGGGCTCCCGCCCGCGTGCGGACCGCCACGTTCGATGAGCGGCAGTGTCCGTAGTTGACGCTCGAGGTGCCATTGCAGATGCGCAGCGATCAGACCGCTCGTCTGACTCAGTACCGAGGCCGATGCAGATTCGCTGACCTCCCAGTTCCCCCGATTGAGCGCATCCATCAGCTCCAGCACTCCCGGCGCGGGCGTCGCCGCTCCCGGCGGCCTGCATTCGACACAGACGGCACCGCCCGCTCCTACATGGAACGCCGTGTGTGGTCCCGGACGGTCACAACGGGCACAGTGTGTGATCGCGGGTGCCCAGCCTGCGTAGAGCATGGCGCGCAGCAAGTAGGCGTCGAACACCAACTCCGGAGGACGCGTGCGGTCGCACACCGCGCGCAGGGCACCGACGGTCAGCCCGTGGAGCCGCGGAACGGGAGCGCGTTCCTCGCCGGCAAGGCGTTCGGCCGTCTCGAGAATCGCACACGCGGTGGTATAGCGCCCGTAGTCGTCCACGATGCCGATTGCGAACGCGTCGAGTGTCTGGACCTGGGTGACGACATCGAGATTGCGCCCGGGGTGCAACTGCACATCGATGTGAGCGAAAGGTTCGAGGCGCGCACCGAACTTCGAGCGGGTGCGGCGAACCCCCTTCGCGACGGCTCTGACCAGCCCGTGACGGCGGGTGAGCAGGGTGACGATGCGGTCGGCCTCACCCAGCTTGTGCTGGCGCAGCACCACAGCGTTGTCCCTGTACAACTTCACGCATCCGAGTGTGTCATGTCGCAACGACAACGCCTTCGCGGTGCGCGACCCCGCGTCGGGAACCTCGACACCGATACTGAAACGCGTTACTGTTCGTTCGAACGAACAACTTGGGGGATGCATGACCACGCACGACGTAACCACCCGATCCGCCGGGCTGACCGAGACCGTTGCCGCACTCGACGCCGGCATCGCCACCTCGGTCGAACTCGTCCGCGTCGCACTCGACCGGATCGACGCGAGCCGATCCACACTCAACGCTTTCCGCGTCGCACGGCGGGAAGCAGCGCTGACCGAGGCAGCCGAGGCCGATCGACGCCGCGCCGCGGGCGAACGCGGTCCCCTGCTCGGCGTCCCGATCGCAGTCAAGGACGACACCGACGTCACCGGTGAGACCACAGCGTTCGGCTGCCCGGGCGAACTCCCGGTTCGCAACGACGACGCCGAGGTGGTCCGCCGTCTGCGCGACGCCGGTGCAGTGATCGTCGGCAAGACCCATTCCTCCGAGGTCGGTCAGTGGCCCCTGACCGGGAACTCCACCTACGGATACACACGCAACCCTTGGTCACGGGGGCACACACCTGGCGGATCATCCGGCGGGAGCGCCGCGGCGGTCGCCGCCGGACTGGTCCCCGCAGCACTCGGCTCCGACGGCGCCGGTTCGGTTCGGATCCCGGCCGCCTGGACCAATCTGGTGGGCATCAAGCCGCAGCGCGGTCGGATCTCGATGTGGCCCCATCCCGAGGCGTTCTATGGGCTGACCACGCACGGACCACTCGCCCGCACGGTCGCCGACGCTGCGCTTCTCCTCGACGTGGTGAGCGGCAATCGCGCAGGCGATCTCCATCGGCGCGAGCCGATGGCCGTCTCCGACGCGGTAGGACGCGACCCCGGACGACTGAGAATCGCGTTGTCACTGAAGCTTCCGTTCACCGCCACGCCGAGACAGCTCGATCCTCGGGTACGTGTCCGCATCACCGCACTCGCCGCGACCCTCCGCGATCTCGGACACGAGGTGATCCTCGCCGACCCGGACTACGGAATCATGTTCGGTCTGAATTTTCTTCCGCGGTCGATGGCCGGAATCAACGACTGGGTGAGCGCGTTGTCCGACCCGTCCCTGACCGACCCGCGCACACGTGGCAATGCCCGCACCGGCAAACTCCTGCACGGATTTCCGCTTCGCGCCGCGAGAGCCGCCGAGCCCAGGCTACGGCGCCGTGTCGGCCGGATATTCGACCGGGTCGATGTCGTCCTCACACCTACTACCGCGACACCGCCGCCGCCGATCGGTGCGATCGACGGCCTCGGTGGCTGGGCCACCGACAAGGTGATCACCGCAGCGTGCCCGTATGCGTGGCCCTGGAACGTACTCGGATGGCCCGGAGTGAACGTTCCTGCCGGTTTCACCGACGAAGGATTGCCCGTAGGTGCACAACTTCTCGGGCACGACGACTCCGAGCCGATGCTCGTCTCGCTCGCAGCGCAACTCGAATCGGTATTGCGCTGGGACGAACAGAGCCCGGTCAGGTGGTGGTAGTCGTGGCCACCGATGCCCGGCACCGAATCATCGAGGCAACACTGCATCTCGTCGGAACGGACGGAATCGCGGGAATCACCAATCGGCGCATCGCGTCCCGCGCCGAGGTGTCGCTGGGGTCGATCACCTACCACTTCCCCAGCCAATCCGATCTGCTGAAGGCGGCGCTCACGACCTTCGTCGATGAAGAGACCGAACGACTGCGCACGATCGCCGACACGTATCGTTCTCAGACACTGTCGGTCATGGAAGCCGCGGCTCTCACCGAGCGGGTCGCAGAGGATCTCGCATTCACCGCCGAACGGATCGCACCGTACGAACTGTGGATCCAGGCGGGCCGGGATCCGGATCTGCGTGCAACTGCGGACGAATGCTGGTCAGCGTACGACGCACTGACCGTGGCGATTCTCCGCGCCCTCGACGTCCCGAACGCGGAGGTGATCGGGCCGATCCTGGTCGCGACGATCGCCGGACTGCAACTGCGGCGTCTGTCGACCGGGTCCGGCGCGGATCTTGCCGCCGCGACACTCCTCCTGCTCCAGGGAGCAACGCAACCCTGATCCACCGCGTTACGCTACGTCTTCCTCAGAGTTGCACCGTTCCGCTACCCACTTCCCTACCGCCCTCCAGGACACCGACTTCCACGTCCTCCGAATCGACGGTGACTTCGGCTGTGCATACGATCGGAACGGTCGACCTCGTCCCCGGTGCGAACGGCTCACCATGCGCAGGCCCCTTGATCGTGCAGGTGATCGCGTCCGCCGACGCAAAGGACACCTGTGGGCGATATCCGGAGAAGAATGGGCTGCTGCGTCCACCGACGTTGCTCGGCTTCATCGACAGGTCGACGAGAATCTCTTCTCCCGCAGGGAACGTGACCGGACCCACCGCGACTTCGTCTTCCGCGAGACACCCGGCGACGAAGAGCAGCGACGCCGCGGCAACCGCAAGAGGGGCATATACACGCATTCGGACCTCCGCATCGACAACGATGCGGAGACCCTAGCTCCATCGGACATATCCGACATCTACGTCTTCCATCGGGAAGATCATCCGAACGCGGCAGCGACGGGGGTCAGAATCCGAGGCGACCGAGTTGCTTGGGATCCCGCTGCCAATCCTTGGCGACCTTGACATGCAGATCCAGGAAGATCTTCACCCCGAGCAGCTTCTCGATCTGAGTGCGCGCCGCCGTGCCGACCTCGCGCAGACGCGCGCCACCTTTACCGATGACGATGCCTTTCTGGCTCGGGCGTTCCACGTAGAGCAAAGCGTGCACATCGAGCATCTCACCCTGTTTCTCGGTGCGCCCCTCACGCTCTCGGATCTCCTCGATCACCACGGCAAGCGAATGTGGCAGCTCGTCGCCGAGGCCCTCGAGTGCCGCCTCTCGAATCAGCTCCGCCATGAGGGTTTCTTCGGGTTCGTCGGTGAGTTCACCGTCGGGGTAGAAGGCAGGCCCCGGCTCCATGTGCGAGGCGACAACGTCGACGAGGACTTCGACCTGCTCCCCCGAGGTCGCCGATACGGGAACCACGTCGGTCTCGCTGCCAAGCAACTTCGACACAGCGAGTAGCTGCGCTGCGACCTGCTCCTTGCCCACCTTGTCGATCTTGGTCACGATGCCGATCAGCGGAGTGCGCGGCGCCACGGTGCGGACCTGTTCGAGAATCCAGCGGTCGCCTGGGCCGATCTTCTCATCGGCGGGAAAGCACATGCCGATGGCGTCGACCTCGGAGTATGTGTCGCGTACGAGGTCGTTGAGCCGCTGACCGAGCAAGGTCCGGGGCCGGTGCAGTCCCGGCGTGTCCACGAGGATCAACTGCGTGTGATCACGGTGAACGATTCCTCGAATCGTATGGCGAGTGGTCTGCGGTCGCGACGACGTGATGGCAATCTTGCTGCCCACCAGAGCATTCGTCAGCGTCGACTTGCCGGTATTGGGACGCCCCACGAAACAGATGAATCCGGAACGGAATTCGGAGTCGCTCATACTGTGTTCTGCCATCTGGTGTTCGACGCTGCTACGTCCTCGTTCACGATGCAGAGCACGCGCCGTCCTCCTTTCGTGAGGTGGGTGAGTCGTCGGATTCCGGAACGCGCCGGACGAACACGGTATTGACGCGGACGCGGCCGCGGACATCCGGGCCGCCTTCGCCGCGCAGGATGAGTCCGTGGGTGTGCACCTGCGACCCCGGCAGCGGAACGCGCCCGAGTTCGTAGCCGAGTAGTCCGCCGACGGTGTCGACCTCGGCGTCGTCGATCTCGATGCCGAACAGATCGCCGAGATCTTCGACCGGGAGGCGCGCGGAGACACGATAGGTGCCATCACCGAGAGCCTCGATATCGGGGATTTCCCCGACGTCGTACTCGTCGGCGATCTCGCCCACGATTTCCTCGATGAGATCCTCGATCGTGACCAGACCCGCGATGCCGCCGTATTCGTCGACGAGCACGGCCATATGATTGCGGTCGCGCTGCATATCGGACAAGAGGTCGTCGAGACGCTTCGAATCGGGCACGAACACCGGCGGACGCATCACCTCGGCGACCAAGACACTGTGCCCGCCGTCACTCGCGTCGTAGGTCTGTTGTACGAGGTCCTTCAGATAGACGACCCCGCAGATGTCGTCGACGTTCTCGCCGATCACCGGGATGCGGGAATGTCCGCTGCGCACGGCGAGAGACGTCGCCTGCCCTGCGGTCTTGGTGCTCTCGATCCAGACCATCTCCGGTCGGGGCACCATGATCTCGCGCGCGGTGGTGTCGCCGAAATCGAAGACCGACTGGATCATTCGCCTCTCGTCATCGGCCACCACTCCGCGTTCCTGCGCCAGGTCGACGAGCTCGCGCAGCTCGATCTCGTTGGCGAACGGACCGTTACGGAACCCGCGGCCGGGGGTGACGGCGTTACCCACAAGGATCAGGACCCTGCTGATGGGGCCGAGGACCACACCCAGCACGCGCAGCGGCGCAGCAGCGGTGAGTGCGATCGTGTAGGCGTGCTGCCGGCCGAGCGTCCTCGGCCCCACACCGATCACGACATAGTCGATCACGACCATGACCGCGGCACTGATCGCAAGAGCCGCCGTACGATTCAAATGACCGAGCAGCTCCCCGGCGAGCACGACGGTCGCCGTGATCTCACACAGGATACGAAGCAGCACAGCAAGATTGACGTATCGAGGCCGCTCTTCGAGGATTGCGCGGAGCCGGCGGGCACCCGCGCGGCCTTCCTTCGCGAGGTCGTCCACGCGCGCAGGCGAGACCGTGTTGAGCGCAGAATCGACGGCCGCAAAGAGCCCGCCGATCACGACGAGCAGTACCGCGAGGACGTAGGAGATCACGGTGCTCACGCCGACCTCACTCCGGTAGTGATGCCGAGGAGCTCACATCGCGTCCCATCTTCCGAGCACACGGTTCAGATCTCCGGATTGTCGACGAATCCGGCCTTTCCGAGCAACTGCTGATCGCGCGCGGCAAGCCGTGCGTCACGCTCGGCAAGGCGCAGTTCCTCGTACCACTCGGCGAGCAACTGGTTCTGGAGGCCGAACATCTCCTTCTCCTCCTCCGGCTCGGCGTGGTCGTAGCCGAGCAGGTGCAACATTCCGTGCACCGTGAGCAGAGCAAGTTCGTGGTCCAGGGAATGACCGGCCTTCTCCGCTTGGTCTGCGGCGAAGGCCGGACACAACACGATGTCGCCGAGCATGGACGGGCCCGGCTCAGGTGCGTCCGGTCGGCCACCGGGCTCGAGTTCGTCCATCGGGAACGACATCACGTCGGTGGGTCCGGGTAGATCCATCCAACGCACGTGCAGATCGGCCATGGTGTCGGAATCCACGAGCACCATCGACAGCTCCGCGGCGGGATGCACGTCCATTCGGGCGATGACGAAACGGGCAACGTCGAGCAGTTCTTCCTCGACGACCTCCATCCCGGACTCGTTCGAGATTTCGATGCTCATGTCTGTCGTTCCTTCTGCACTTCTGACGGATTCGGGTTGTGCGGCATGTTCACCGGCGCTGGATCCGGTGTTGTGCGGCGCGACGCTGGGCTCGGTTGCCGATGCCCGTTTCGCCGGCCCGCTCGGCTTCGAAGCGCCCGTAGGCGTCGACGATGTCGGAGACGAGCCGGTGACGCACCACGTCGCTGCTGTCGAGCCGTGCGAAGTGGATGTCGTCGATGTTGTCGAGGATTTCGGCAACAGCGGCGAGACCCGACCGGGCGCCCCCGGGCAGGTCCACCTGAGTGATGTCGCCGGTCACGACGATCTTCGACCCGAAGCCCAGACGGGTGAGGAACATCTTCATCTGCTCAGCAGTGGTGTTCTGCGCTTCGTCGAGGATGATGAAGGCGTCGTTGAGGCTCCGACCACGCATGTACGCCAGCGGCGCGACCTCGATCACCCCGGCCTGCATGAGCTTCGGAATCGCTTCGGGATCCATCATGTCGTGCAGGGCATCGTGCAGCGGACGCAGATACGGGTCGATCTTCTCGTGGAGAGTTCCCGGCAGGAACCCGAGGCGTTCACCTGCTTCGACCGCGGGGCGGGTGAGGATGATGCGGGTGACCTGCTTGGCCTGCAGAGCCTGCACTGCCTTCGCCATCGCCAGGTACGTCTTGCCGGTGCCCGCCGGACCGATACCGAACACGATCGTGTTGGCGTCGATCGCGTCGACGTACCTCTTCTGATTGAGCGTCTTCGGACGGATCGTCTTTCCACGTCGCGACAGGATGTCGAGGCTGAGCACCTCCGCCGGCGACTCGGACAGCCCGTTCGTGAGCATTCCGACGGTGCGGCGCACGGCATCGGGCCCCAGTTGCTGACCTCGGCGCACCAGCGTGACCAGTTCACCGATCACCCGTTCGGCAAGGGCTACGTCAGCGGGCGTACCACTGAGGCTGACGGTGTTGCCTCGCACATGGATGTCGGCGGCAAGGGCCGCTTCGAGTGCGATGAGGTTCTCGTCGGCTGTGCCGACCAGGGGAGCTGCAGCCTCTGGCGGAAGATCCAGGCTCGATCGGACCGGGATCCGGCCTGCGTCGTCGGGGTCGCGTGTGCGGTCTGGTTCACTCACGTGGACGGAACGGCCTGCTTTCGGGTCAGATACGGACACGACGGGCGTCGTGTCCGTAGCCCAGTCTAGCGCCGTACGGTGCGCGGCTTCACGGCATTGCTGCGGCCGGCGCCCGGGCTCCGCATCGCGACCCCGGAATCACGCCCTTGCGTGCAGCCACCGCTGCGCCGATGCGACCACTTCGGCGGCGCGATCGGGAGTCACGCCGGCGAGGACCAGCACGCCGAGCGCCATGGCACGGCTCGCATCGTCGACCACCCCGTGATTGGCCTGTTCGAGCGTGGCCATGGTCAGGCCTTCCATCATCCCCACGAGGACAACGGTCGGCAGATAGGCGGAGAACACCCCCGCTGCGCGTCCCCGTTCCACCACACCGCACGTGTGGGTGCGGACCGGCGCGATCAGCTCGGCGATGCGTTCCTCGCCGACTTCCTTTCTGGCAAAAGACAGCAACACCCGGTATCGATCGCCGACAGGACTCAGGCGCAGCACTCCGACGGCAAGCGCCACGTCAGCATCCTCGGGCTCGGGCTGCTCGACGGACGCCGCGAGCGCCGTCCCTGCCTCGTCCGCGAGCCCTTCGACGAGCGCGTCGCGGTTCGGGAAGTGCGCGTATACGGTGCGTCGCACCACGCCTGCTGCTTTCGCGACGTCGTCCATGCTCGCATCGGAGTTCGCTGCAAAACATCGCATCGCCGCGTCGAGGATCCGCGAGCGGTTCGCGTTGGCACGCTTCCGCGGACTGGGGACCGATTCCTCCACGCTGCTCATCCTCGCTTCGCCACAGATGTGATTCACCGTCCAGTCTAGTTGCACACTCATGTGCAACTAGTTACATTGCACATGACTGTGCAATTACGGCCCGGTGTCCGGGCTCGCCCGAGGAGAACCGCATGACCGACACCGTCCCGGATGCTCGGAAAACCGCCGAACCGGACCCCTATCCCAGGCGTTGGGCCGGCCTGGCAATCCTTTGCCTGAGCTTGCTCATCGTGGTGATGGCGAACACCGCCCTGATCGTCGCGGCACCCGGCATGCTTCGCGATCTGCAGCTCACAAGCACCGACATGCAGTGGGTCATCGACGGATACACCGTTCCGTACGCGGCGCTGATGCTCCTGTGCGGCGTTCTCGGCGATCGGTTCGGTCGACGACGCGCACTCCTCGTCGGGCTCATGGTGTTCGCCGCCGGAGCCGTGTACGGAAGCCTGGCAGACAGCGCCACCGAGGTGATCGCCGCCCGCATCGTGATGGGGGTCGGCGCTGCGGTGATCATGCCCGCAACCCTCTCGCTCCTCGTGGCGATGTTCCCGGCACACGAGCGCACCCGCGCGATCGCGGCATGGGCCGCAACCTCCGGACTCGCCATCGCGCTCGGTCCCCTGCTTGCCGGATGGCTACTCGAATCACATGAGTGGGGCTCGACATTCCTGATCAACGTGCCGATTGCCGCGGCCGCGGCAATCGCTTCCCTGATCCTCGTCCCACCGTCCCGCGCAGACAACGTCGACCGCACCGACTGGATCGGGGGGTTGTTGTCGATCCTCACCGTCGGCGGTCTCGTCTACGCGATCATCAACGGATTCCACTTCGGCTGGAGCACAGCGACTCTCGGCATCATGGCGGTGTCCGTCGCTGCAGCGGTGGCATTCGTCGTGTGGGAATTGCGGCACCCGCAACCACTCCTCGAGCTCAGGCTGGTCGCCGATCGGACGGTCGGGGCAGCGTGTATCGCGGTGTTGCTCTTGTTCTTCGCAACTTTCGGGGTCATCTACTTCGTTGCGCAGCAGTTCCAGTTCGTGCTGGACTACGGACCGCTCGAAACAGGCCTGCACCTGCTTCCGCTCGCCGGGGCGGTGTCCGCGGGCGCGGCCGCAAGCTCTCGCCTCGCACCCCGCTTCGGCTCACGGGTGACGGTGACCGCCGGGATGGCTGCGGCTACGGCCGGGGTACTGGTGCTCACGCAGTCCCACTCCGATTCCGGGTACGGGATCTACCTTGCGTGCCTGCTGCTCCTGGGCATCGGCATCGGCATATCCACGCCGCCTGCCACCGACCTGATCATGGCCGGTTTCCCCGAGAACGAGCTCGGTGCAGCCGGCGGACTCAACGACACCGCTGTCGAATTCGGTGGTTCACTCGGAATCGCTTTGCTCGGCTCGGTTCTCGCCACCACCTACCATCAGTCGATCGCAGGCTTCCTCTCGGAGCTGCCGTTCGGACAGCTGACGGGTCCCATGGCCGAACAGGCAGAACTGGCCGTTGCCGCAGCGGGCGACTCCGTGGGCGGTGCCTCCATCGTCGCGGAGGAACTCGCCACGAATCCGTTTGCCTCGCAGCACGCGGAACCGTTGCGAGAAGCTGCGGGCTCCGCGTTCTCCGACGCCATCGGGCAGGCGAGCCTTGTCGGGGGTATTGCACTGGCGGTCGGGACTCTGCTGGTCGCGACGATGCTGCCCTCAGCAGACCGAAGCCCACACGATCACATCGAGCTCGTCTCCAGAAAGTAGTCGCTCAGCGGACCGATTCACGAACCCACCGGCAGGTCTTCGTCGAGCCACGGGTCTTCATCGAGCACCGCCTTCATCGTGAGGTCCCAGCTGCGAGTGCTGCGGTCGAGGAAGGCATTGTGGCCTTCCCCAGGTACCTCCCACAGCACGACCCGGTCGCCGGCAGCGCCTGCGGCCGTCGCGTAGGCGCGGCTGGCAGCCACCGGCACCTGCAGGTCCTCACTGCCGTGGATGCAGACCGTGGGCACGCCGCTCGGTACCCGATGCAGCGGCGACGCATCGCGATAGACCTGCGGGTCGTCCGCATAAGACGCTCCGAAGAGGGCTTCGAGTGCGGCGCCCCCACTCCGGGTGGCGGCTCGGGACGCGAGGTCGAGTGCCCCGGCCTGGGAGATCACGCGACTCGGCCGCACCGGGCATTCCCGCTGCCCCGCCACCCACAGCGCAAGTTGGGCACCTGCGGAATGCCCGACGATCCGGACATCGCCGGTATCGAGCGGAGTCGGCGACGCTGCGGGCAGCAACGTCCGGGTCGCGGCGAGCGCCGCCTCGATGTCTGCGCTCGTTTCCGGCCAGGCCCCACCGGCACCGACCCGACGGTATTCGACGTTCCACGCCGCCACCCCTCGCCGAGCGAGTTCCGCACCCAACGTCGTCGCCAGATTGAGGTGGAAGTCGGCGCTCCAATAGCCGCCGTGAATCAGCATGACGACAGGGACCGGGCCGTCAGCCCCGGGCGGGGTGTACAGGTGCCCGAACTGGGCAGGCTCGGAACCGTAGTCGATGCGGAGGCGTGGCATACCCAGCATTATCGATCAGCTCAGGGGCTGCCTGCCCCACCGATCGGTGAGCACACCCACTGCACCGAGCGCGACGGCAGCGGCCGACGAGGTACGCAGAACCGTCGGACCGAGCGAGACCGCTGTCGCGCCTGCTCCGACGAGCGCTTCGACCTCCGCATCGTCGAGCCCGCCTTCGGGGCCGACGATGAGAACGAGTTCGGGGGCCTGCGCAAGGGGCAGCGACGAGAACGGAACGGTGGCCGATTCGTGCAGCACCGCGACGACACCACCGCGTTCGACGGTCGCCCGCGCCCGGGAAACGACTTCGGCGGTGCGGTGTAGTGAGTCCACCTCGGGCACATATGCCCGACGGGACTGCTTCGCGGCGGCCGTCGCCGTCGCCTTCCACTTCGCCAAACCCTTGTCTGCCTTGGAATCCCACCGCGCAACGCAACGTGACGACTGCCACGGCACGAACCCGTCGGCGCCCGCCTCCGTCGCGAGTTCTATGGCAAGTTCCGACCTGTCGGATTTCGGAAGGGCCTGGACCACGGTCACGACCGGGCGCGGCGGTTCGATCATGCCGCGCCGGAGGACGGTGGCTTCGAGCCGGTCCTTGGCCACGGCCGTCACCTCGACGTCGGCGACGCCACCCCTTCCGTCGGAGAACACGAGCCGTTCTCCGACGGGGATGCGACGCACCGTCGCCGCATGCCTGCCCTCTTTACCGTCGAGGACTGCAAGCGCCCCGATCTCCGGCAGCGGGTCCAGATAGAACAGCGTCGCAGCCACCGTGGTCGCCTAGCGGACGTTGAACGCGTCGCGGAGACGCGAGAACAGCCCCGACGAATGCTGAGACGACTTCGACACGACCTCGACACGGTCCCGGTCGCTCACGGTCCGGTACTCACCCAGGATCTTGGTCTGTTTGTGGTCGAGCTTGGTCGGCACCACCACTTCGAGGTGTGCGTGCAGGTCACCGCGCGCGCCCGAGCGCAGTTTCGGCATGCCGTGCCCACGAATGACCGACACCGAGCCTGGTTGGGTTCCGGCGTCGACGGTGATGTCGACGGTTCCATCGAGGATCGTGTCGAGGCTCACGGAAGTTCCCAGGGCGGCGTCGACCATCGGCACGCGAATGGTGCAGTGCAGGTCGTCGCCGTCGCGGACGAAGATGTCGTGCTGTTGTTCCTGGACCTCGACGTACAGGTCGCCTGCCGGACCGCCGCCCGGACCGACCTCTCCCTGCGCCGCGAGACGGATGCGCATTCCGTTGCCGACCCCGGCGGGGATCTTCACCGTGATCTCGCGGCGGGCGCGCACGCGGCCGTCGCCGCCACACTTGTGGCAGGGGTCGGGGATGGTCTCACCGACACCGCGACATGTGGGGCACGGTCGCGAGGTCATGACCTGCCCGAGGAACGAACGCTGCACGGACTGCACTTCACCGGCGCCACCACAGGTCTCACAGCGGACAGGCTTGGAATCGCCGTGAGTGCCGGAACCCGTGCACGAGTCACACAGAATCGCGGTGTCGACCGTCACACTCTTGGTGACCCCCCGGGCGCATTCGTCCAGGGTCAGCCGCGTACGTAGCAACGAGTCCGCACCCGGCTGGACACGGCCGCGAGGCCCGCGGGATCCGCCTCCCCCGCCACCGCCGAAGAACGCCTCGAACACGTCGCCGAGGCCACCGAACCCTGCTCCGCCGAATCCGCCGGCGCCCGCGCCGCCACCCGACGCGAGCGGGTCGCCTCCGAGGTCGACGATGCGCCGCTTCTCCGGGTCGGAGAGCACTTCGTAAGCGGCAGAGATCTCCTGGAATCGCTTCTGCGCCGACTCGTCCGGGTTGACGTCAGGATGGTGCTCGCGTGCCAGCTTGCGATACGCCCGCTTGATCTCCTGGTCGGTCGCATCCTTGGACACGCCGAGCGTCCCGTAGTAGTCCACGTTTGGTTCTCGTCCTTACTTCGTCTACACAGAATTGGGCATGCTCAGCGCTCGCCGAGCACCTCACCGATATATCTCGCAACGGTTGCGACCGACGCGATGGTTCCCGGGTAATCCATCCGGGTGGGGCCGAGTACACCGAGCCCACCGAAAACCGTCCCGGCCGCACCGTAACCGGTGGACACCACGGAGGTGCTGCGCATCTCGGCGACTTGGGTCTCCTCGCCGATTCGGACGGTGACCCGTCCGGCGTCCTGGCTGGCAGCGAGCAGTTTGAGGACCACCACCTGCTCCTCGAGTGCCTCGAGGACGTTCCGCAACGAACCCGGCATGCCGGGCAGGTCTTCGAAATCGGCGGCGTTGCGAGTCAAGTTCACGGTACCGCCGAGCACGAGCCGGTCCTCGGGGTGCTCGACGAGAGTTTCCACCAGCACGGTGGCGCAGCGGATCACGACGTCACGAAGGTCTTCCGGTGCGTCCTCCGCAAGTTCGGAGACCGCGATCGATGCAGCGGCGAGCCGCTTTCCGCTCAGCGCGTTGCCGAGCAGATCGCGTAGCCGCACGAGGTCGTCGTCTTCGAGGACGTCCCCAAGTTCGACGATCCGCTGATCGACACGTCCGGAGTCGGTGATGAGTACGAGGAGCAGACGCGCCGGGGTCAAGGCGACCACTTCGAGATGTCGCACGGACGACGACGACAGGGTCGGGTACTGCACCACGGCTACCTGCCGAGTCAGTTGCGCCAGCAGCCTGACCCCTCGACGCAACACGTCATCGAGATCGACACCGGATTCGAGGAACTGCAGAATTGCGCGACGCTCGGCCGCAGACAGTGGCTTGACCTCGGAGATCCGGTCGACGAACTGCCGGTAGCCTTTGTCGGTGGGTACCCGTCCCGAACTGGTGTGTGTCTGCGTGATGTATCCCTCGGCTTCGAGGACCGCCATGTCGTTCCGGACCGTTGCGCTCGACACACCCAGATTGTGACGATCGACGAGTGTCTTCGACCCGATCGGTTCCTTGGTGGACACATAGTCCGCCACGATCGCCCGCAGAACCTGGAATCTCCGTTCCTCGGTGCTCGACATCTGCCCACCTCCGTTCCCCACGTGCATGCCCGAACACGTGCACCTCGCGCGCGATGCACGCGGGCGCAGTGTGCCGTACCCGATCAGTCTAATCGTGCGGGAACCGAACAGACCCATCCGCCACCCCGTGCGTAGTGTGGGCGCATGATCTTCAAGGGCGTCCGGGACGGAAAGCCGTATCCCGATCACGGCCTGTCGCTGCGCGACTGGTCGAGGATTCCTCCACGTCAGATTCGCCTCGACGAGATCGTCACCACCACGAAGGTTCTCGAGCTCGATCGACTCCTGTCGGAGGACTCGACGTTCTACGGCGACCTGTTTCCTCACGCTGTGCAGTGGAAAGGGGTGCTGTACCTCGAGGACGGGCTGCACCGGGCCGTGCAGTCCGCGCTACGGAACAGGCCGGTACTCCACGCTCGTGTCTTCGACTACGACGCACTCGCCCCGCTCTCGGGAGCGGCCTCCCCCGAGCAGACCGATCCGGCCGGTCCCGAGATCCTCGGCGAACCCCGGTTTTTCTAGCTCATTCGCGGGTCGGTGCCGAGCAGGATGGTCCGCACCACCCCGTCCGCGAGCAATCGGCCGCGGTCGGTGAGGATCAGGTGATCATCGGCTACGACGGCGAGGCCGTCGTCGACGACCGTCCGCGCCGCGTCGAGTTCACCGGCGTCCAGCTCTGCCAGTGGAAGTCCGGTGCGCAGCCGCACGGTGAGCATCACCGATTCGGTGTGGATGTCGGCAGCGGTCAAGGTCTCGCTACCGGCAACCGGTAGCTGCCCTTCGGCGAGCACGCCCGCATAGCGCCCGGGGTGTTTGACGTTCCACCAGCGCACTCCGCCGACGTGACTGTGTGCCCCCGGACCTGCCCCCCACCAGTCCCCGCCCTCCCAATAGCCGAGATTGTGACCGCATCTTGCCGAACGGTCCTCGGCGCGAGCCCAATTGGAGACCTCGTACCAGGTGAGTCCAGCTTCCGCGAGCCGGCGGTCGATGCGTTCGTACCGAGACGCGAGTACGTCGTCGTCGGGCGCAGGGAGTTCACCCCGCCGGACCCGGCGGGCCAGTGCGGTTCCGTCCTCGACGATCAGCGCATAGGCCGATACGTGATCCACGCCGGCGTCGAGCACGGCATCGAGCGACGCATCGAGATCGGCGTCGGTCTCGCCCGGTGTGCCGTAGATCAGGTCCAGATTGACGTGTCCGAATCCGGCCTCGCGAGCTTCACGCGCCGCGGCGACGGGACGCCCCGGAGTGTGCGTGCGGTCGAGCACCGCGAGTACGTGGGAGGCCGCCGACTGCATACCCAAGGAGATTCGGGTGTAGCCGGCGTCACGAATCCGAGCGAAGAACTCGGGCGACGTCGACTCGGGGTTCGATTCGGTGGTCACCTCGGCACCGGGTGCGAGCCCGAACGACGATCGGACCGCACTCAGCACGTCGGCAAGCCCGTCGGCGCCGAGCAGGGACGGCGTCCCGCCACCGACGAACACGGTCTCCGCAGCCGAGGTACCGCGGCCGCTGCGGTCGAGCATTTCGGCGCCTGCGTCGAGTTCGCGCCGGAGTCCTTCCAGCCACGACTCGGGCGAGGCCGCGGACCCGAGCTCACCCGCGGTGTAGGTGTTGAAGTCGCAGTAACCACAGCGGGTCGCGCAGAACGGCACATGCACGTACACCCCGAACGGTCTGCTGCCGACGCCGTCGAGTGCGCTCGCCGGCAGTTCGAACCCGTGTCCCGCACCGGGCGCAGTGCGTTCAGCACCTAGTGCACTGCCGGTTCTCGTCTCACTCACAGCCTCCAGTGTTCCAGAGACCCGGCGAGCTCCCGTCGGCGCAGCGCGCCTACCTCGACATTTCCCCGATTTTTGGTGGAAATGCCTTCCGGATTCGGAAACAGCCCCGTGACATGGCACAATGTTCGCCATGACCGGACTCGGAGTGCGACTCGTGGCGCGACGCCACGTCGACCTCAAGCGTGTCTGTGCGTCTTTCTGTCTGCCCTGCGCCGCCTGTCGCTAGTTTCGGCACTATCCCCGGCACATCCCAGATCCCGCCGGGTCGAGGCGTGTTCGCATGAGGTCAGCCCCCTCGCGCCTTCGATCCGGTCCTTCGAATCCAGGAGAACTGCATGTCGTCGACCACCGACGTCGCTCCCGCCGCCGACACGGCACCCCCGGCTCGCCGCCGCTCGGCGAAGCCCACCAAGCGCCGCGCAGAAGGCCAGTGGGCGCTCGGTTACCGCGAGCCCCTCAACCCGAACGAGCAGACCAAGAAGGACGACAACCCGCTCAACGTTCGACAGCGGATCATCGACACCTACCAGCATGTCGGATTCGACAACATCGACAAGGCGGACCTCCGCAGCCGCTTCCGCTGGATGGGCCTGTACACGCAACGGGCCGAAGGATACGACGGTACGTGGACCGGCGACGACAACGCCGATCTCCTCGAGGCCCCGTATTTCATGATGCGGGTCCGCACCGACGGCGGCGTTCTCAACACCGCACAGGTGCGCGCGATCGCGGGCATCTCGAAGGATTTCGCGCGCGATACCGCCGACATCACCGACCGCCAGAACATCCAGTTCCATTGGATCGAGATCGAGAACGTGCCGGAGATCTGGCGTCGCCTCGAGGCCGTCGGACTCGAGACCACCGAGGCCTGCGGCGACTGCCCCCGCGGAATGCTCGGCTCCCCCCTCGCCGGTCTGTCCCCGAACGAGGTGATCGACGCGAGCCCGGCGCTCGCCGAGATCAAGCGCCGCTACATCGGCAACCCCGAATACTCGAACCTTCCTCGCAAGTTCAAGACTGCGATCTCCGGACAGCCCGATGTCGTACACGAGATCAACGACGTCTCGTTCGTCGGCGTCGTTCATCCCGAACACGGCCCGGGCTTCGACTTGTGGGTCGGCGGCGGTCTGTCGACCAATCCGATGCTCGCCGAACGCACCGGCGCGTGGATTCCGCTGGATGAGGTCCCCGATGTGTGGGAAGGCGTCGTCGCGATCTTCCGCGATTACGGCTACCGTCGGCTGCGTTCCAAGGCACGTCTGAAGTTCCTCATCAAGGACTGGGGCATCGAGAAGTTCCGCGAGGTACTCGAGACGGAGTACCTGAAGCGGCCGCTGATCGATGGGCCGGCGCCCGAGACACCGCTCCATCCGATCGACCACGTCGGCCTCACCAAGCAGACCAACGGACTCAACGCGGTCGGATTCTCCGCCGTGTCGGGTCGAGTGTCCGGCACGACGCTCGACGTGATCGCCGACGCGATGGACGAGGCGGGCACGGACTCGCTGCGGCTGACCCCGTACCAGAAGCTGATCGTCGTCAACGTTCCGGACGACAAGATCGCCGGCCTCGACAGTGCTCTCGAAGGCGTGGGTCTGAGCTCGCGTCCGTCGCGGTGGCGCCGCAACCTGATCGCCTGCACCGGCCTCGAATACTGCAAGCTGTCGTTCACCGAGACCCGGAGCCGGTCTCAGAACCTCGTGCCGGAACTCGAGAAGCGCCTCGCCGAGCTCAATTCCCAGCTGGACGTGCCGATCACGCTCAACTTCAACGGCTGCCCCAACTCCTGCGCGCGCATTCAGATCGCCGACATCGGGTTCAAGGGAATGCTGGTCGACGATGGTGACGGAAACCAGATCGAGGGGTTCCAGGTACACCTCGGTGGCAGCCTCGGGTTCGATATCGGATTCGGACGCAAGCTGCGTCAGCACCGCATCCTCGCGCACGAGGCGACCGATTACATCGAGCGCATCGTACGCAATTTCATCAAGCACAGGAACGCAGGCGAACGCTTCGCCGAGTGGACCGTACGAGCAGATGAGGCGGATCTTCGATGACCACATCGACACACACCACCGACGACCTGCGAGAGCTCGCCGCGCAGGGGGCGGCAAACCTCGCAGGTGCGTCGGCTCAGGAATTGCTTCGCTGGACCGAGGACACGTTCGGTGACTCGTACATCGTCGCGTCGAACATGCAGGACGGGGTGCTGGTGCACCTCGCCGCCCAGATCCACCCCGGCGTCGACGTCCTGTTCCTGGAAACCGGCTACCACTTCCCCGAGACCCTCGGCACCCGTGACGCCGTGGAGCAGGTGTACGGGGTCAACGTGATCAATGCCGCAGCGAAGCAGACCGTTGCCGAGCAGGACGCACTGCTGGGCAAGGATCTGTTCGCCCGCGAGCCCAACGAGTGCTGCCGGCTGCGCAAGGTGGTGCCTCTGAAGGAGTCCCTGAGCGGGTATCGCGCGTGGGTCACCGGCATCCGGCGAGTCGAATCGCCGACGCGAGCGAACGCACCGTTGATCTCGTTCGACGAAGCGTTCGGACTCGTGAAGATCAATCCGATCGCCGCATGGTCCGACGAGGACATGCAGAACTACATCGACGAGCACGGGATTCTCGTCAATCCCCTCGTCGACGAGGGCTACCCGTCCATCGGGTGCGCCCCGTGCACGAACAAGCCACTTCCCGGGGCCGATCCGCGCAGCGGACGCTGGGCCGGCCAAGCCAAGACCGAATGCGGGTTGCACTCCTCATGACACTCATCGATACGAAGCCCAACGAAGAACGAATCAAGCTCGACGGCAACAAGTTCGACACCCTCGACGCCCTCGAGTCCGAAGCGATCCACATCTTCCGCGAAGTTGCGGGCGAGTTCGAGCGTCCCGTGATCCTGTTCTCGGGGGGCAAGGATTCGACCGTTCTGCTGCATCTCGCGATCAAGGCCTTCTGGCCTGCACCACTGCCCTTCGCGCTGCTGCATGTCGACACCGGCCACAACCTCCCCGAGGTGCTCGCATTCCGCGACCACGTCGTCGAGAAGTACAACCTGCGGCTGCATGTCGCGAGCGTCGAAGAGTACATCGCCGACGGCCGCCTCACCGAGCGGCCCGACGGAATCCGCAACCCCCTGCAGACAGTGCCTCTCCTCGACGCGATCTCGGAGAACCGCTTCGATGCCGTCTTCGGCGGCGCCCGTCGCGATGAGGAACGTGCACGCGCAAAGGAGCGGATCTTTTCGCTGCGCAACGCATTCGGCCAGTGGGATCCCAAGCGCCAGCGCCCCGAGCTGTGGAATCTCTACAACGGCAAGCATGCCCCCGGTGAACAGGTGCGTGTGTTCCCGCTGAGCAATTTCACCGAGCTGGACATCTGGCGCTACATCGCGCGCGAGAACGTAGAACTCGCAAGCATCTACTACGCGCACGAACGCCCCGTCTATCAGCGTGACGGTATGTGGATGACGCCCGGTGTGTGGGGCGGCCCGAAGGACGACGAGGAGTTGCAGACTCTCTCGGTGCGTTACCGCACGGTGGGTGACGGCTCCACTACCGGCGCCGTGCTGTCCGACGCCGCCGACAACGAGGCCATCCTGGCCGAGGTTGCGGCATCGCGCCTGACCGAACGCGGCGCTACTCGTGGCGACGACCGAGTTTCCGAAGCGGCCATGGAAGACCGCAAGCGAGAGGGCTACTTCTGATCATGAGCGACCTCCTTCGCCTGGCTACCGCCGGGAGTGTCGACGACGGCAAGTCCACCCTCGTGGGCCGCCTGCTGTACGACACAAAATCCGTTCTGGCCGACCAGATCGATGCCGTGACCCGTGCATCCGTCGACCGTGGCCTCGATACACCCGACCTGTCGCTCCTCGTCGACGGCCTGCGCGCCGAGCGGGAGCAGGGCATCACCATCGACGTTGCCTACCGGTACTTCGCCACCCCGAAGCGCAGTTTCGTGCTCGCCGACACCCCCGGTCACGTGCAGTACACGCGGAACACTGTGTCCGGCGCCTCCACCGCGCAGCTCGTCGTGCTGCTCGTCGACGCACGCAAGGGTGTGATCGAACAGACCCGCAAGCACGCAGCCGTGCTCGCACTTCTCGGCGTGCCCAAACTTGTTCTCGCTGTCAACAAGATCGACCTCGTCGAAGACCCGGCACAGGTCTTCGCCGACATCAGGGACGAATTCACCTCGCTCACGCGCTCACTCGGCTGGGCCGCCGAGGACGTACAGGAGATTCCCGTGTCGGCGTTGCACGGGGACAACGTCGCCACCCGCTCGCAGAACACCCCGTATTACGACGGCCCGACCCTCATCGAGCACCTCGAGTCCGTCCCGGTCGACGCCGATACGCACGGACGGCACGATGTCGGCCTGCGGTTCGCGGTCCAATACGTGATCCGGCCCCGCACTGCTCAGTTCCCCGACTATCGCGGCTACGCCGGTCAGATCGGCGCCGGTTCGGTCCGTCCCGGCGACCAGGTCGTGATCCTGCCGTCCGGTATCCGCACGACGGTCGAGCGCATCGACACCGCCGACGGTGAACTCGACGTCGCGCATGCCGGTCGATCGGTGACGTTGATTCTGGCCGACGACGTCGACGTTTCACGTGGCGACGTGATCGCAGCGCCTGGAGCACCGGAGCCGATCGGCGAATTCGAGGCGACCGTGTGCTGGCTTGCCGAGAAGCCGCTGCGTCCGGGTGCTCGTCTGCTGCTCAAGCACGGCACGCGCACAACGCAGGCGATCGTCGGCACTCTCGAGGAGCGCTTCGACGAGCAGAACCTGACCTCTGTCCCCAACCCGGAATCGTTGGAACTCAACGAGATAGCACGGATCTCGGTGCGCGTCGCCGAACCGATCGCTGCCGACGACTACAAGGTCAACCGCCGCACCGGAAGTTTCCTCCTCATCGATCCGGCCGGTGGCAACACCCTTGCGGCCGGTCTGGTCGGGAACGGGCTCTCCGACATCGAGCTCGGGGATCACGTTCCCGCATGATCCCGCTGATCGCTGTCGCGCACGGCAGCCGTGACCCGCGCTCAGCGCGGGCCGTGGCTGCCGCGCTCGCAGCGGTCCGCGACCGGCATCCCGAACTCGATGTCCGGCTCGCGTTCCTCGATCTGAACAGCCCGTCGGTCCCGCAGGTGCTCGATACGGTGGCCGCCGCAGGGCATCGACAGGCTGTTGTCGTTCCGTTGCTGCTCGGCAGCGCGTTCCACGCGCGTATCGATCTTCCGGCGCTGCTCGCGGAATCCGCGATCCGCAACCCCTACCTCGACATCGTGACCTCCGAGATCCTGGGCGACGACGAACTGCTCGTGTCGGCGGCGCGCGACAACATTGTTGCCGCGGGTGTGTCGCGGGACGATCCGGCGGTCGGAGTCGCGCTCTGTGCGGTCGGTTCGCGCCGGGCCGGTGCGAATTCGTCGACCGCGATGGTCACACCACGCGTATTGGCCGGGACCGAGTGGAGTTCGGGCCGAACATGCTTCGCGACGGCGACCGAGCCGTCCGTGGAAACGGCACTGACGGAACTCTCCCGCGCGGGTGCGCGCACACTCGTGCTCGTGCCGTGGATGCTGGCGCCCGGACTGCTGTGGGATCGGGCGTGCGCCGCAGCCGAATCTCTTCGGGGCGTGCACATCGCGGCGACCCTCACCGATCATGCGGCCATCGGTGACGTGATCGTCGCCCGCTACCTGGCCGCCGTCGCTGCGTCCCGCATGCTCGTCGCCGCCTGACGGAGGTCACACGAGACACGGCATCCGCCACTGCGAGTGTTCGCGCGGTATTCACCTTCTTCGGCTAGAACGGTAGATATCCGTCCGTGGGCAACCCGTTCGCCGGGAATCCCGATCCGCGAGGAGAACGCGTGCAGAACGAGCTACGGCACTACATCGACCGTCTCCGCACCGAAGGCTATTCGGTCCGGGACGATCACGGCGAGGATCCCGACCTCATCGACACCCACGGACGCGCGGTCGACACCTGGCGTGAGAACTACCCCTACAAGAAGCGGATGGACCGCGCAACCTACGAGGTCGAGAAATACCTCCTTCAGATCGAGCTACTGAAGTTCCAGGCGTGGGCGCAGGAAAACAGGTCGAAACACATCATCGTGTTCGAAGGCCGTGACGCCGCCGGCAAAGGTGGCACGATCAAACGCTTCCAGGAGTACATCAACGTTCGGCATGCGCGTGTGGTCGCTTTGAACAAGCCGTCCGACCGCGAGTCCGGACAGTGGTACATGCAGCGGTACATCGAGCATTTTCCCACCGCAGGCGAGCTGGTGATGTTCGATCGCTCCTGGTACAACCGCGCGGGCGTCGAGCGCGTGATGGGGTTCTGCACTGACGAGGAGTACAAGCGGTTCCTGCGACAGGTGCCGTTGTTCGAGCAGCTGATCATCGACGCGGGAATCTCACTGACAAAGTTCTGGTTCTCGGTGACCCAGAACGAGCAGCGCACCCGCTTCGCAATTCGCCAGCTCGATCCTGTCCGTCGATGGAAGCTGTCGGAAATGGACCTCGAATCCCTCGACAAGTGGGATCAGTACACCGCTGCGAAGGAAGTGATGTTCCGGCGTACCGATACCGACCACGCGCCGTGGACCACCATCAAGTCCAACGACAAGAAGCGCGCCCGCATCAATTCCATGCGCTTCTTCCTCAACCAGTTCGACTACGACGACAAGGACAGCCAGGTCGTGTTCGCGGCCGACCCCAAGATCGTGCAGCGCGGAAAGGACGCGGTCGGCGACTGAACACAGTGCGCGGCGGTGTCCGTCAGGTACCGAGATCCTCGATCCCTGGCGGCCCGATGTGGTCTGTACCACACTGGTGGCAGAGTAAGGAGAGACCACCATGGGCACTACACCGAACAAACGGGGAATCGTGGCGGGCGTCGACGGTTCCGACAGTGCGCTCGGTGCGGCGCGCTGGGCCGCATCGATCGCGCTCCGCTTCGGCGAACCTCTTCAGCTGACACACGTCGTGCCGGAACGACCATCGAGCAACGGTGCCGCTGCAGGCCCGGCAGGAGATAATGCGCTCGACGCGGCGGAGGCCGCGGTGCGTGCTGCGCAACCCGAGGTCGTCGTCGAACGCACCATCGAAGTGGGTAAGCCCGCACAAGCCCTCGTCGAGAGGTCGGATGCCGCACGCATGATCGTGCTCGGCCACACGACGACGAGTGAGCTGCAGTCCATGTTCGCGGGGTCCGATGTCGTGCGCACTGCGAACCATGCGCACTGTCCGGTCGTGTCATGGCGCGGCGAGCCCGGTCCGACCGAACTCGACGGCAAACCCATCGTTCTGGGGGTCGACGGCAGCGCATTGAGCGCGAAAGCCATCGCCCATGCCTTCGAGATCGCGGACAAGGCGGGCGCGCCGCTCACCGCGGTGCACACCTGGACCGAACAGTCCACCCTCACGTACGGCGAAGGCTCACGATTCACCGACTGGGAGGCCTACCAGGAGCACCGGACCGCGGAACTCGCGGAGAGCCTGGCAGGCTACCGCGAGAAGCATCCCGACGTCGAGATCTCGTACAGCGTCGAGCGCGGCAAACCCGATGTGATGCTTCTCGAACATTCCGCGCACGCACAGCTGGTGGTCGTCGGCAGTCACGGACGCAGCACCATCGCGTCCGCGCTGCTCGGCTCGACCAGTCAGAATCTGATCCACCACTCGATGTGCCCGGTCCTCATCTGCCGTAGCTGAGGCTCCCGCCTAGTCGGCGCTCACCACAACGGGCCCACCGGGTGCGGCAGTGACCTGCGCGTACACCGTATCTCCGGCCTTCAGACCGAGTGCACGCGCATCGCCACGGGTGATCTGCGCGATGAACGGCTCGCCGGTGGCGGCGTTCGTCAACTCGACGCGCACCTCGAACCCGAGATGCACCACCCGTTCGACGGTGGCGCGGGCGACACCGAGTTCCTCCGTACCCGACGCCTGCGCGACCTCGAGTCCGGGTTCGTGACCGAGCCGGATGTCGTGCGGCCGCACGAGCCTGCCGTTGAACTTCGAGACGTTCCCGAGAAACGACATCACGAAGTCGTTCTCCGGGCGGTCGTAGAGATCCTCCGGCGTCCCGACCTGCTCGATCCGTCCTCGGTTCATCACGGCGATGCGGTCGGCGACATCCAGCGCTTCCTCTTGGTCGTGTGTGACCAGCACAGTGGTCACGTGAACCTCGTCATGGAGTCGGCGCAACCAGGTCCGCAGGTCGGCGCGTACCTTCGCGTCGAGCGCGCCGAACGGCTCGTCGAGCAGTAGCACCTGAGGGTCCACCGCCAGAGCTCGGGCGAGCGCCATACGCTGCCGCTGCCCACCCGAGAGCTGTGCGGGGTACCGATGCTGGAATCCGTCCAGGCCGACGACCTCGAGGAGTTCGTCGACCTTCGCCCTGATCTGCTGTTTCGGGAGCTTGCGGATCTTCGGACCGAACGCGACGTTCTCACGAACCGTCATATGCTTGAAGGCAGCGTAATGCTGGAACACGAAGCCGATCCCACGTTTCTGCGGCGATACGTGCGTGACGTCGTTGCCCGCGATGTGGACGGTGCCGCCGTCGAGGGATTCGAGCCCGGCGATCGATCGCAGCAGCGTCGATTTACCCGAGCCGGACGGACCGAGAAGGGCCGTCAACGAGCCGGGCGGGATGTCGAGGGAGACGTCGTCGAGCGCGGAGAAGTCGCCGTAGTTCTTGAACGCCCCGGTAACGGTGATCATGCTTTGGTGCTCCTCTTGCGGTCGAGCAATGTCATCAGCAGCAGGACCAGCACTGCGATGGCCATGAGCAGGGTGGCCGCGCTGTACGCGCCGAAGGTGTTGTGGTCGTCGATGTAGCGAGCATGAACGAGCAACGTGAGGGTCTGAGATACCCCGGGAAACCCGGACGAAACCATGATGACCGCACCGAACTCGCCGAGCGCGCGGGCGACGGTGAGGACGATGCCGTACGTCAACCCCCAGCGAATTGCCGGCAGGGTGATTCGCCGGAACGTCTGCCACTTGCCCGCACCCAGCGTCGCGGCGGCCTGCTCTTGTTCCTCTCCGATCTCGTAGAGGACAGGTTCGACCTCGCGCACCACGAACGGCAGGGTGACAAAGATCGTCGCAATGACCATGCCGGGAAGTCCGAAAATTACTCTGAATCCCAAGGATTCGAGCCCGCCGAGCCAGCCGCCCGCACCCCACAGCATGATCAGCGCGACACCGACGACGATCGGCGACACCGCGAACGGCAAATCCACGACGGACTGCAGAAGTCCGCGTCCCGGAAATCGTCCACGCACGAGCGCGAGCGCGACGACGATGCCGAACACGACATTGACGGGGACGACGATCGCGACGATGAGCAACGACAGGTTGAGCGCGGAGATCGCTGCGGGCGTCGAGATCGAGTCGACGAACGCCATCACACCGTTCTCGAAGGTGCGGTAGAGGATGACGCCGATCGGTACGACCAGCAGTGCCACCAGATAGCCCAGAGCGATCACACGCAGCGAGATACGCGAGAGCGGAGAGAGTTTCACGCGTCGCTCTCCTCACGGACACGACCGCGGTTCGCGACGAGCCGCAGCACGAACAGTGCCACGAACGCGATGAGCAACAGTGCCACCGAGACCGCCGCGGCGTTGACGGGCCGGTCGATCTCGATCTGCTGCTGAATGTACTGTGATGCCACCTGAGTCCGGCCGGGAATGTTCCCTCCGATCAGCACGATCGAGCCGTACTCCCCGATTGCGCGGGCGAACGCAAGCCCGACTCCGCCGAGGATCGCGGGCGCCAAGGTCGGTAGCACCACGGTCCGGAAAGTCGTGAAGTTGTCGGCACCGAGTGATGCCGCGGCCTCCTCGACCTCTCGGTCTGCCTCGATCAGGACGGGTTGGACCGACCGCACCACGAACGGCAGCGTGACGAACGCAAGCGCAACGACCAGACCGGGCTGTGTCGCGTTGAGCTGGAGACCGACGGGGCTCTGCGGTCCGTACAGCGCGAGCAGCACGATGCTCGCCACGATCGTGGGAAGAGCGAACGGCAGGTCGATCAGTGCGTTGACGATCTTCTTGCCCGGAAACTCGTCCCGTACGAGTACCCACGCGATCAATGTGCCCATCACCGCGTTGATCAACGCCACCACGACGGACACGGTGACCGTGATGCGAAGGGTGGCCAGCGCGTTCGGTGTAGTTACGGCGTCCCAGAATCCACCGAAGCCTTCCGCGAAGGCTTCGGTGGCCAGGGCCGCGAGTGGTAGCAGGACGATGATGCTCAGCCACAGGGTGGCGATGCCGATTCCGAGCGGGCCTACGGCCCCGGTTACTTTCGCGGCGGTTCGCCCACGCTGCTTCGGGGCGGGCGCTTCTACTGGCGTACTCACGGTCGGTTCTGCTTCCGGCTCTACTTCGTTGCGTTGTCGTAGATCACGGCGATGGCGCCGGTGCCTTCGGCAAAGAGCTCCTCATCGACGGCACCCCATCCACCGAGGTCGTCGATCGTCCACAACGTTTCGGGTTCCGGGAAGTCCGCAGAGAATTCCTCTGCAACGGCAGGGTCGACGGGCCGAAATCCGGCTTCACCCCACAGGCGCTGGGCGTCCTCTGTGTAGAGGAAGTCGAGGAATGCCTGGGCCTTTTCCGCGTTCGCTGAATCGCTGATCACCGCAGCCGGGTTCTCGATCTTGAAGGTCACCGGCGGCGTCACATGCTCGACCGGATCGCCGTTGCGCTCGATGAACAGTGCCTCGTTCTCGTAGCTGAGTAGCACGTCTCCGGTGCCCTGCAGGAACGTTTCGGTGGCCTCGCGACCGGACTTGGGCTGCACTTTCACGTGGTCCTGGACGAGGGCGGTCACGTAGTCGAGCCCGGCCTGCTGGTCCTGCCCACCGTTGCTCTTCGCAGCGTAGGGGGCGAGCAGGTTCCACTTCGCCGATCCCGAGCTGAACGGATTCGGTGTAACGACCTCGACGTCATCACGCAGAAGGTCGTCCCAGGTCCGGATATTCTTGGGATTGCCCTCACGCACGACGATCGTCACCACGGAACCGAACGGCACGCCCTTGTCTGCGCCGGTATTCCAGCCCTCGTCGATGAGACCCGCGTCGACGAGTCGTGTGATGTCGGGTTCGACGGAAAAATTCACGAAATCGGCGGCGGCGCCATCGCGTACCTTGCGCGACTGGTCGCCCGAGGGGCCGTAGGACTGCTGGAACACGACTCCCTCACCTGCCTCGGTCTCCTGGAATGCCGGGATCAACAGGTCGAAACCGGTCTTCGGCACCGCGTACGCATACAGGTTGACGGTGCCGCCGGAACCATCGGCGCCCGTGTCACCACCGACGGTATCGCTGGCTCCGCCGCCCGAGCACGCGGTCAAGAATGTGGACGTCGCGACGGCGAGCGCCGCCAGGCCGAGAAATGTGGAACGAATCGTCATCGTGGGTGCCTCCTGCAGGCTGTTCCGGACGGAACAGAGCGGACAGATCTGGGATTCGGGAAATCCGGGTCGATGTCATCACGAGACCGCAGCCACGGTCGCCCGCCTCACAGAATCGGGCAGGGCACAGCACTCGTCCGAAGCCGGTCCATTGGAGAACCGACGACAGGCGATACCACGGGGTCGCGAACCCGGTTGCCGGTGCGGTGGAACCGCTGACATCGGCGCGGGTGGATCAGCGACAACAACAGTCGATGTCGGCAACAGACGGCATGCCCACAGCAATCAACGCCAGTTCATGGCGTGCGCTGGGCAATGCGTTTGCAGACACTCGGCAGACTCTAGCAGAGCTTGAACGGGGGTCCAGCAGGAAGTTCGACGCCCGAGTTCTACAGCGTCAGCAACCACGCGACGACTACGAGAACGAGAAGCGCGATGAGCGCCAGGGTCACTCGCGAGCGTGGCATGTCAACAATCCTCCATGTTCGGTGCCGATGGTGCTGTGTCTCCGTTCCGTGGAGACGGTCCGGGTTCGCCTCGCCCCAGCGCGGCGAAACCCGTCGCGATGACGCGGTCCAGCACCCAGGCCACCGCACCACCCAGCGGCACCATCACGATCAGCACCAAAGCGGTCTGGGGCACGAACGACAGGCCCGTGAGCCACAGTTCGAACCCGTCCCACCACGATGCCGCCCGTTCCATCCCGCCCACTGTAGTGCGTCCGCCCGTTTGCCCTGCGTCACACCCGCGCCGGACCGATCATGGAGAGATGACCTCCGCCGCACACACACCGTCGTCCCTGCCGAACCGCACACCGTTCCCTCCGATCGGCGACTACGGGTTCCTGTCGGACTGCCAGACGTCATGTCTGGTTGCGCGCGACGGTTCCGTCGAATGGTTGTGCGTGCCGCGCCCCGATTCACCGAGTGTGTTCGGCTCACTGCTCGATCGCAGCGCAGGTCACTTCCGCATCGGGCCGCACGACCGGTCGGTGCCCGCGGCCCGCCGGTATCTTCCGGGAGGAGTCGTACTGGAGACGACGTGGCAGACCGAGACCGGTTGGATCGTCGTCCGTGACGCGCTGGCCATGGGACCGTGGTACGACCTTCACCGACGCTCCCCCATCCAACGCAGGACTCCGTCCGATTGGGAAGCCGAGCATATTCTCCTGCGCACTGTTCGGTGCGTGAATGGCACGGTCGAACTGAACATGAGTTGCGAACCCGCCTTCGATTACCATCGCGGCGGCACGCAGTGGGAGTACACCGGCGACGTGTACGAGGAGGCGACGGCCGTGTGCGCAGACGCACCGGACGAACACCCGCGGCTGCGCCTGACCTCCAACATGCGCCTCGGCATCGAGGGCCGGGAAGCGCGTGCCCGGACCCGCATGAGAAAAGGTGACACCGTCTTCGTCGCCCTGTCGTGGGGCGATCAGACGCCGCCGCGCACCTTCGAAGAAGCCGCCACGAAAATGCTCACGACTCAGGACTACTGGCGCGAGTGGGTCACGACCGGCAGGTTCCCTGATCACCCGTGGCGCACCTATCTCGAACGCAGTGCACTGACCCTCAAGGGACTGACGTATTCCCCGACCGGCGCTCTCCTCGCAGCCGCCACCACCTCTCTCCCGGAAACACCTGGAGGTGAACGTAATTGGGACTACAGATACGCCTGGGTGCGCGACTCCACCTTTGCCCTGTGGGGCCTGTACACCCTGGGCCTCGATCGCGAGGCCGACGACTTCTTCTCGTTCATCCTCGAGGTGTCCCGGGGCGCCGACGGCAAGGACCACCATCCCCTACAGGTCATGTACGGAGTCGGGGGCGAGCGCGTACTGGAAGAATCGCAACTCGACCATCTGAGCGGCTACAACAATGCCAGACCCGTGCGCATCGGCAACGATGCATACCGGCAACGCCAGCACGACGTGTGGGGCGCCCTCCTCGACTCGGTGTATCTACACGTGAAGTCGCGCGAGCAGATACCGGAATCCCTGTGGCCGCTGCTCAGCAACCAGGTCGAGCAGGCGGCCGCGCACTGGCGGGAACCCGATCGCGGGATGTGGGAAGTGCGCGGCGAGCCTCAGCATTTCACCTCGTCGAAGGTGATGTGCTGGGTCGCGCTGGACCGCGGCGCCAAGCTCGCCGAGATGCACGGCCAACCCGACCACGCGGCGCGCTGGTCGGCAGTCGCCGACGAGATCAAATCGGACATCCTCGAGCACGGCGTCGACGAACGCGGCGTTTTCACTCAGCGGTACGGCGATCCGGCACTCGACGCGTCGAACCTGCTGATTCCGTTGCTCCGATTCCTCCCGTCCGATGATCCGCGGGTGCGCGCAACGGTACTCGCGATCGCGGACGAACTGACCGAGCACGGTCTCGTGCTTCGCTATCGGGTCGAAGACACCGATGACGGACTTTCCGGACAGGAGGGAACATTCACCATCTGCTCGTTCTGGCTGGTGTCCGCACTCGTCGAGATCGGCGAGGTCGAACGGGCATCGATGCTGTGCGGTCGATTGCTCGATTTCGCGAGCCCGCTGAAGCTGTATGCCGAGGAGATCGACCCGGCGACCGGGCAACACCTGGGCAACTTCCCCCAGGCTTTCACCCATCTCGCTCAGATCAATGCGATCGTGCACGTAATCCGCGCCGAACAACGCACCGAATCAGGTGAATTCAAGCCCGCGCATGCGCGGCACTGAGCCCGGTCACGAACCCGCGAGGGCCTCCAATTGCGGGCGAAGCTCGTCGAGCGCGTACCCGATCGACAACGACGAGGGAACATTGAATGCGGCAACGGTCGGATAGTCGACCACAGCCAGCCCACCGTTCGCCACCGACGGCAACCGATCGAAACCGGGCAGGGCCATCAGATCTTCCTCGGTCCCGCCATTGGGAAGTATGACGAGCAGGTCGGCGACCAGCGCGTCGACACGTTCGGGACTGAGCATCACGCGACCGGAGGAGACACCGGCCTCCTCGACCAGCGCCTGCGGAAGCGTCATCCCCAGTTGTTCGAAGAGGGCCGACGCGCCGTCGGACGGATCGGCGACGACGACGAACTGCTGATCGGCGAACATGAACTGGGACAGGACCGCGGTCTTGCCCTCGAGCTCAGGGAAGGCATACTCGTCGATCTCGGCGTTCCTCTCGGCGATGATCCGCTCGGCGTCGCCGGAGCGATCGAGCAGGGTCCCCAGGGCGCGGAGTTGGTCGTCCCAGTTGTCGACGCCGGTCTCACCGAGCGGAGCGACCGTGGGTGCCACCTCGGTCAGAGTGTCGTACGAATCGGCGGAGGTGATCTGCCAGTTCCCGAGAATCAGGTCTGGTTCGAGTGCTGCGATCGGTTCGATCGGCAGTGGCCCCTGCATGGTCGCGTCGTTTCCGGCCGTGAGGTTGACGGCGTCTGCCGATACGTCACTCTGCCAGGGGTACAGGCCGCGCTCGTCACCCGCCGACCCCGCGCTGAGGTAGCCGACGGGTTGGACGCCGAGTTCGAGAAGCGCATCGACCCACTGGCTCGATGTCGCGACGATGCGCTCCGGGGTGCCCTCGATCGTGGTGGTTCCGAAAGCGTGCTCCACCGAAACGGTCTCGTTGGCCCCCACCGAGTCGGTGTCCGCGTCGTCCGTGGTCGAGCACCCGGCCAGCCCGACACCGACCAGAACGGCTGCGGCACACACCGACAGGAATCTCACACGCATTGCAGAACCACCCTTCAGATTTAGGTCAGGCATACCTTAATCTGCGGGCGGCGGAAAGGGAACTGCTTCAACGGAAGCGGCCGAGCAACGTCTCCGCCTGCGCGCCGATACCGCGAATCACCTCGCCCGCGGGCCGCTCGGCCCGGACGAGCCCTGCTGCTTCCCCTGCGTAGACGACTCCGATATCCGGATCGTCGCCGGCGTATTCATCGGCAAGGGTCTGCTCGTCCGCCCCACGGCCATGCCATGTCTCGGTGAAGCTGTTGACCAGGGCGCGGCCGCCCCACCGGGCCGGCCACGGCTGGTGGCGGGCCTTGTCGAACACATCGGTGTACACGGTGTCGGAACTTCCGGCCGCGATCAACCGAGCGCGAGCATAATCCGGTCCTACAGTTTCCGGGCTGGCAAGCAGAGCAGTCCCCACCAGAGCACCGACTCCCCCGGACGCGAGCACGGCGGCAAGCCCGCGACCCGACGCAATGCCCCCGGCAGCGAGTACCGGAAGTTCGGTGGACTCGAGCACTTCCTGCAGCAATGGCAATGTCCCGATCCTCCCGGTGTGACCACCGGCCTCGTGACCTTGCGCAACCACCGCGTCGACTCCCGCGGCCTCGACCACTCGAAGATCCTCGAGGGTGTTGATCTGGGAGATCACGGTGGCACCGGCATCGTGAACCCGTTGGACATACGGAGCGGGGTCGCCGAACGACAGAGCAACCACCTGCGGACGGTGCGCGAGGACCGCACCCAGAAGTGAATCGTCGTCGTACAGAGACCACGTCATGAGACCGAAGCCGAGAAGCCCGCCGCCGATCTCGCGTGCCGTCCGGGCTTGCTGCTCGAGCCACTCGGCGTTGTTGTATCTCGCCGCTCCGATCAGCCCCAGGCCCCCGGCCTTGGTGACCTCACCGGCGAGAGCCCCACCGGCCCGTCCACCCATCGGCGCCCCCACGAGCGGAATCGTGATTCCGAATTCACGTGTCAGCCAGGTCTCGAGCACGATGGGGTCCTTTCGCCGAGCGGTTACTTCTTGGGCTTGTCCGAGGACGCCTCCGACGACAAGGCCGCAACGAATGCTTCCTGCGGCACGTCGACGCGACCGATCGTCTTCATGCGCTTCTTGCCTTCCTTCTGCTTCTCGAGCAGTTTGCGCTTACGACTGATGTCGCCGCCGTAGCACTTGGCAAGCACGTCCTTGCGGATCGCGCGAATGTTCTCGCGCGCAATGATCTTCGAGCCGATAGCGGCCTGCACCGGCACTTCGAACTGCTGGCGCGGGATGAGTTCCTTGAGCTTGGTCGTCATCTTGTTGCCGTACGCTGCCGCGGCGTCCTTGTGCACGATCGCACTGAAGGCATCGACCGCTTCTCCCTGCAGCAAGATATCGACCTTGACCAGGGCAGCTTCCTGTTCTCCGGCTTCCTCGTAGTCCATGCTCGCGTATCCGCGCGTGCGCGACTTGAGGGAGTCGAAGAAGTCGAAGATGATCTCGGCCATCGGCAGGGTGTAGCGCAGTTCCACGCGGGTCTCGGACAGATAGTCCATGCCTCCGAGCTCACCGCGCCGTGACTGGCACAGCTCCATGATCGAGCCGATGAACTCGCTCGGCGCGATGATCGTGCACTTGACGATGGGCTCGTAGATCTCGCGGGCCTTGCCTTCGGGCCACACCGACGGGTTGGTCACGATGACTTCCTCACCACCCTCGAGGACGACGCGGTACACCACGTTCGGGGCGGTGGAGATCAGGTTGAGGCCGAATTCGCGTTCGAGCCGCTCACGGGAGATCTCCATGTGCAGCAGACCGAGGAATCCACACCGGAATCCGAAGCCCAACGCAACGGAGGTCTCGGGTTCATAGGTGAGCGCGGCGTCGTTGAGCTGGAGCTTGTCGAGAGCGTCGCGCAACACCGGGTAATCGGAACCGTCCACGGGGTACAGGCCGGAATAGACCATGGGCCGCGGTTCGCGGTAGCCGGTGAGCGGCTCCGAGGCTCCACCGCGCGCGAGCGTCACCGTGTCGCCCACCTTCGACTGACGCACGTCCTTCACGCCCGTGATCAGGTAGCCGACCTCTCCGACACCGAGGCCGGTTGCCGCTTTGGGCTCCGGTGACACGATGCCGACCTCGAGCAGCTCGTGGGTGGTGCCGGTCGACATCATCTTGATCTTCTCGCGCGGCATGATCTTGCCGTCGACGACGCGAACGTAGGTCACGACACCGCGATAGGTGTCGTACACCGAGTCGAAGATCATCGCGCGGGCAGGTGCATCGGAATCACCGACAGGCGCGGGAATCTGCCGGATCACCTCGTCGATCAGCTCGGGGACTCCCTCGCCGGTCTTGCCGGAGACACGCAGCACATCGGAGGGCTCGCACCCGATGATGTTGGCTATCTCACCCGCATACCGATCGGGATCGGCGGCGGGCAGATCGATCTTGTTGAGAACCGGAATGATCGTGAGGTCCTTGTCGAGCGCGAGGTAGAGATTCGCCAGGGTCTGCGCCTCGATTCCCTGCGCGGCATCGACGAGGAGCACGGCGCCCTCGCACGCCTCGAGCGCGCGCGAGACCTCGTAGGTGAAGTCGACGTGGCCGGGGGTGTCGATCAGGTGCATGACGTAGTCTTCGCCGTCGAGTTTCCACGGCAGCCGCACGTTCTGCGCCTTGATCGTGATACCGCGTTCACGCTCGATATCCATCCGGTCGAGGTACTGGGCGCGCATCTGCCGTTCCTCGACCACGCCGGTGAGCTGCAGCATCCTGTCCGCCAACGTCGACTTGCCGTGGTCGATGTGCGCAATGATGCAGAAGTTCCGGATCTTCGCGGGATCCGTGAAGGTGGTGTCGGCGAACGTGGTGATGTCGTGCTCCTGACTCGGGCCGGCAGCGGCCTGGGGCCGCGGTCATCTTGAAGAATATCCAAGAGTCGCAATCGCCGAGTCGTCGGCTGTGCCGACAGGTAGGTACCTCGTGTGTACCCGCACGACTGCTCATGCTCGGAAGCGTGGTTACACTGGCCGATCGTGGCTGGCAAGTGGATGCAAATGGGCAAGCAACTCGGACGTCTTGCGGTCGAACACGGCCCGCGGCTGTACAAGCAGTTGCAGCAGTCGGGAGCACTCGACCGCGCGAAGGGTGCACTGACTCAGGACTCCGGCCGAGCTGCGCCCGCACCTACTCCCGGTCGTCCCGTGGCTTCTCGTACCAGCCCGACGGCGCAGCGTGCCCGCACGATCGAGTATTCACCCGATCTCGACGGAAACGCCGATCCCGGCGAGATCGTCTGGACGTGGGTCGAGTACGAAGAAGATGCGAGCCAAGGCAAGGACCGTCCCGTCCTCGTCGTGGGACGCGAAGGTTCGACGCTGCTCGGCCTGATGCTCTCGTCCAACGGCGACCGCGACGGACACCCCGATTGGGTCGGGATCGGCACAGGCCCGTGGGATCGCGAGAACCGACCGAGCTGGATCCGACTCGACCGCATCCTGGATGTTCCGGAAGACGGCATCCGCCGCGAAGGCGCGATCCTCGAGCGTTCCCGTTTCGATCGGGTCGCATCGCGCCTCCGCGCGGATTTCGACTGGGCCTAGAAAGACTGGACCCAGAAAGCCGGACATACAGTTCAGGACAGCGGGCTGCTGTTCTACGAGGCGCGCAATCCCTGATTACGGCCGAACAACAACGTGTAGACGAGCGCACCGAGCGCGCCTCCGATGAGCGGGAACACGATGAACAGCCACAGCTGCGCAAGCGCACCGTCTTGATAGAACGCCACTGCAAGACTGCGTGCCGGGTTGACCGAGGTGTTGTCGATCGGGATGGCGATCAGGTGGATCACCGCAAGTGAGAATCCGATCGCGAGTCCCGCGTTGAGCACATCGGAGATCTGATCGGTGCTGGCGAGCACCACGAAGACCAGCAGGCCGGTGAGCAGGATCTCGATGATCATCGTGGCGCCGATTCCGTATCCGTTCTCGATGACTCCGCCGAGTGGTCCCTCGATCGCGGAGGGGCTGTGCGGGCCCCATCCGTTCGCTCCCAGTCCGTCGGCTGCCCGGTCGTAGGATGGCAGTGACGACGCGACCGCGAAGATCGTGACACCGGCGATGAGACCGCCCACGACCTGAGCGATCCAATATCCGACAGCGCGAACGGGCGTGACATGCCCGACGATGAGCTGGCCCAACGTGACCGCCGGATTGACGTGGCATCCCGAGATCGGGCCGATCGTGTAGACGAGGAAGAGCAGCGTCAGACCGAACGCGAGCGCAACGCCGAGGTTGCCGACTTTCGCTCCGGCGAACACTGCAGTTCCGACTGCGGAGAATACGAGCACGAATGTGCCGATGGCTTCGGCGATGTACTTCCTGACATCCGAGAAGTCGTTCGGACCGGCCGCCTCCTGGGCAGTTTCATGTTCTGACGTCATGCCGTCAGTGTCACGCCGATACCTGTGACGCGTGGCCGACTCGCACCCTTGTTGTGAGATAGACGATATTTTTTGCCCCACAGATCGCCGGAGCGCCGGGGCGATACTGTCGGATCGGTTTGGGCATTGACGGCCAACGCTGGTATCGTCGACCGTCGTGCCCTAGCGCACCCAGAGCTTTCCTATCAACTACCAGCAAGACGACAGGATTTTACGCGTGGCCAACATCAAGTCCCAGGTGAAGCGGATTCGCACCAACGAGCGCAACCGGCTCCGGAACCAGTCGGTGAAGTCCTCGCTGCGCACTGCGATCCGTTCGTTCCGCGAGGCCGCGGCCGCTGGAGACAAGGACAAGGCCAACGAGCTCCTCGTCGCCACCAGCCGTCAGCTCGACAAAGCAGCCAGCAAGGGCGTCATCCACGCCAACCAGGCTGCGAACAAGAAGTCTGCTCTCGCGAAGCTTGCCAACAAGCTCTGAGCCCTCAGCTCCGAGGTAGAGGACGCAAGCTCTGCTGACACAAGGCCGCACCTTTCGGAGGTGCGGCCTTCGGTCGTATCGGTGGCGGGTCTTCAGGCGACCAATTCCGCGATGGTACGGACCGCGGACTCCACCGCATAGTCGGCGTCGGCTGCCGCACCCTTGACATCGGCGTTGAGTGCCGCGACCACCCCGAGTGCGGTTCCGATCGATTCCGGTGCCCACCGACGCGCTTGCCCCTGCGCCTTCTTGACCTTCCACGGCGGCATGCCGAGCCCCGACGCCATGGAGAACGGATCTCCCCGCCCGGCCGATCCCACTTTCGCGATGGTGTGCACAGCATCGGCGAGGGCATCGGCCAGCAGGACATGTGCGACGCCCCGGTGCATCGCCCATCGCAACGCTTCCATCGCTCCGGGGAGATCTCCTGCCACTGCCTTCTCGGCAACGTCGAATCCGGTGATTTCCGCTTTGCCCGAGTAGTAGCGGCGGACCGCGTTCGCGTCGATCTTGCCGCCGGTATCGGCCACCAGCTGACTGCATGCCGCCGCGAGTTCGCGGAGATCGGAGCCGACCGAGTCGATCACGAGTTGTTCGACGTCTCCCGCAACCCGCACGCCGGCCGCCTGGAACTCCTGGTGCACGAATGCGCGCACCCATTTCGCGCGCTCCCCTGCCTTGCCGGGGACCTGGCACGCATATTCTTCGGCACCGCACTTCTGCAGCGCCCCCACCATCGCCTTCGTGCGTCCTCCACCAGTGTGCAGGATGACCAGGGTGACCCCGTCAGGGGGTGCTGCAGCCGCGTCGAGAATCAGGGCCACCGCATCTTTGCCTGCGTCGGCGGCGGATTCGAGGATGACCACCCGGTCTTCGGCGAACAGTGACGGACTCAGAAGTTCGGCCAGTTCCGGAACGCCCGCATCCCCTGCGCGCAACCGCGAGACCGGAAGATTTGCGCCTGCACCGCTGCGGGCCCGTACCGTCGCGATGATCTTCGTGACCGCGCGGTCGACCAGGAGTTCTTCGTCGCCGAGAACCAGGTGCAGGGGTGTGTCGCTCACGGACCGATCGTGCCACGTGAGTCCGACACTACGGCCAGCGCCCCGGACCCGGCACGCACCACGGCAATATCTCCGTGCAGGTCGGTACGCAGTATCCGGGAGCCCACCTCGTGCAGGGCCTCGACGATCTCGAGGTGCGGATGCCCGAACGTGTTGTCGCGTCCCGCGCTGATCACCGCGACGCGGGGGCGTACCGCGGCCAGGAAGGCTTCCGACGTCGTCCGCGAGCCGTGGTGAGGAACCTTGAGGACGTCGGCGCGCACATCGACCCCGCTGCGCATCAACGCGTCGAGTGCGGGTGCCTCCGCGTCACCCGGAAGCAGGATGCGTCCCACTGCTGTCTCGGCAACCATCACCAGCGAAAGGTCGTTCTCCGAATCGCCGGAGCGTTCAGCGGGGGGACCGAGGATCCGGATCGTCACCGAACCGACGCGCAGTACCTCCCCGGCCGCCGCCTCTCGGATTCGCACTCCGAACTCGGTGGCCTGGTCGGTCAGGTCTGCCACCGTGTCTCGGCCCATCGCACCCGGGCCGACGATCACCTCCCCCACCCTGCGACCCTGCAACACCCCGCGCACACCACCCATGTGATCGGCATGCAGGTGCGAGACGATCACGACCGGCACCGAGTCGATATGCAATCGTCGAAGGCACCGATCCACCGGTGTGGCCTCCGGCCCCGAGTCCACGACCACCGCAGTACCGTCACCGGCAGCGAGCACCACTGCGTCGCCCTGCCCCACATCGCAGGCCGCGAACACCCACTCGTTCGCCGGCCAGCCGGGGGCGAACAGGCGTACGGGAATCCACACCGCGAGCACCGAGGCCGCCGCGACACCGGCAGGATACCGAATTCTCTTGTAACGCAGGAGGACACAGCCAGCAAAAGCCGCGCAGCAGACCACCGCCGCCCTCCAAGGCCCGTCCGGCAGCGAGAACTCCGCCGAGGGCACTGATGCTGCGCGAGCGGCGACGGCAATGAGCCACCACAGCATCGGTGCTGCGCCCCGCGCGAGGAACTCGGCGGCACCTGGGACCACCGGCGCGCACACTGCCACGAGCGAACCGAGAACGGTCAGCGGCGCAAGCACCGGCGTCACCAGAATATTCGCGGCCACCGCCACGACACTGACGGTCCCCGTCGCAGCTGCGAGGATCGGTGCGGTCACGATGTACGCCGCGCACGATACCGCGCACACCTCGGCCACCGCCCGGGGCCATCCACGCGCCTGCATCGACGCGACCCAGACCGGCGCAATGAGCACGAGTCCGGCGGTGGCCGATGCAGACAACGCGAATCCCACGTCGACCGCGAGGTCCGGCCACACCAGCACCAGAAGCCCGATTGCCGTGCACAGTGCGGGAAGTGCCTGCCTCTGCCTCCCCGCGACGAGCGCCAGGAGCGCGACCCCTCCCATCGCCGCGGCACGCAACACGCTCGGCGACGGACGCACGACGATCACGAACAGCACCAGTGCCGTACCCGCCAGGACAGCGCCCGTCCGCGGGCCTATTCCGACGAACCTGACCAGCAACAGAATCGCCCCGAGCAGGATACTGACGTTCGCGCCGGACACCGCCGTCAGGTGCGTCAGACCCGACACTCGGAAGTCCTCGCGCACGTCGTCCGGGAGTCGGCTCGTATCACCGACGATCAGTCCTGGGAACAGTCCGGCCGCAGAAGGACTCAGTGCTCGTGCCGACACCTCGGCCAGATCCTCCCGGATGCCGCCTGCCCATTCCGCAAGAGCCGAAGGCGCTTCCGTCGCGCGCGGTGCGCCGTCGGCCCGGAGGACCGCCACCGAGGTCCCCGGATCCATGTCTCCCGAGGCCGCGTTCTCGGATACCCTGCCCCGCATGGTGACTCGCTGCCCCGGCAACAGATGTTCCCATCCGTCGGCGGGAGCGAATACCACCGCTGTGCCCCCGACTGCCATCGACTCGCCGCCCAACGTCACGTGGCGTATCGCGACAGGAACACGCACCTGTGGTTCACCACCGAACGGTGAACTCCGAATCAACCGTGGATCGTCGGTCGGTTCCACCACTGCGGTGGTCCACGCATCGGCCGGTGCCGTCGCAAGCGGATGGTTCTCGACGAACCACATCCGCACGGCGACAGCACTGCCGCATCCTGCAGTGACGACCAGAACGACGACCACTCCCCGCAGCACCGGGCCTCGTGTCGACGAACGCCCCCTGCGCGTTCGCCTACACGAGGCTCCCGTACCCGCCGCCAATAGTGCGACGACCAGTGCCCCCACCGCGGCAAGCGCGGCCACGAGCACCGAGATCCTCCAACCCCAACAGAGACCGATCAGGGTTGCAGCCCACACCGCGAGGGTGCACGGCAGGAGTCGGGCGTCCACGGAGACCGGTACGGTCACACGGCCACCAACTCGCGTAACCGGGCCAGTCTGGCGGGGCCTATCCCATCCACCTCGGAGAGCTGCTCTACGTCGGTGAACGGTCCGTTGTCGCGTCTCCACGCGACGATCGCCGCTGCGGTGACAGGACCCACGCCGGGCAGCGCATCGAGGGCGGATTCGTCGGACGTGTTGAGATTCAACGGATTCTGGGCCTGACCAGGTTCACCATCGGCCCCATCCGCAACGCCACCGCCCGTCCCGGACACCGCGCTGCCTTCGGGAACCGGGTGCGGCGGCGCTACTCCGACGATGATCTGGTCGCCATCGGCCACCCGTCGAGCGAGGTTCAGACCGAGCAGATCTGCGCCTTCACCGGCGCCGCCCGCCGCTTCTAGTGCATCCGCGACTCGCGCACCCTGGCTCAGCTGCACCAATCCCGGCTGGGTCACGAGCCCGACCACACTGACCACTATTTCCGCCTGCTGCTCGGACACCGGAGCATGCGACGACGTCGCGAGCACTTCGACAGCAGGCAGCGGCGGAACGGATTCGGGTACCGGACGGTCCCGCCACACGACGACGACCGCGACGAGAACTGCCACAACCGCCACCGCTGCGAGCGCCTTACCACCACCGCGGCCGGCGTCCCAGCGCGCCGTACGCATCCGCTCGAGGACGCTCAGTGACTCACCGGCCTCATCAGGTCGCGAACGGTCTGTGAACAGGTCGTCGAGCTCGTCCTGGTCGCCGTTCCCGGCCCGACCGATCGTCTCGGATCGCACGATGGCATCCAGCCGCGTTCTCGCGAGGTCTCCGTCGCTGCCCATGCCGTGACGCTAACGCCGGCCCGGGCGGTGAAGCGCTCGCGGACCACCGTGACGCGAAATCTGTGGATGGATGGAGCAGCTGTGGATAACCGTCCGGTCAGCGCTGTGCCACGACGATCCCGATCGCCCCCGGACCGACGTGTGCACCGAGCACTCCGTCGATCTCACAGATGAGGAGTTCGGACGCGTCGGGGATCCGCTCGGAAAGTTGCTCCGCCAGCAGATCTGCGCGTTCGGGTGCTCCACGATGATGCACCGCGAGGAGTGGGGCGGGCCCGGCCTCGGCGACGATTCCGTCGACCAGTTTCGAAAGCGCCTTCGTCATCGTCCGAGTCTTCTCACGCAGCACGAGTTTCCCGTCGACGAGATGGAGAACGGGTTTCATCGCAAGAGCCGTGCCGAGCAGTGCGGTGGCCGTACCGATGCGACCGCCGCGGCGCAGGTGGTCGAGTCGGTCGACCACCAGCAGAGTCCGTCCGGATGCTGCCACCTCGACTGCACGCGAGTACACCTCGTCGAGATCGGCGCCGAGTTCGGCCGCACGCGCCGCTTCGAGTGCGGCAAATCCCAAACCCATCGCGGTGTTCTGTGAATCGATCAGCCGCACCCGATCGCCGAGCGAGTCGGCGGCGTGCTTCGCAGCCTCCCAGGTGCCCGACAGCAGTCGCGACAGGTGTACCGCCACTACCCCGTCGCCGTCGCTGTCGTCGAGTGCACGCGAGTAGACCTCGAGCAGTTCGGCCGGCGACGGGCCGGACGTGGTCACTCCCGACAGATCTTCGGGAAGCTCATCGATACCCTCGCGAAAATCCCGCCCCTCGGAGATCACGTGCAGGGGAACGATCCGGATGTCGTATCGCTCCGACATCTCCGGATCGAGACAACACGACGAGTCGGTGACCACCACTACTGACACGGCACCTACCGTATGCCGTCGGAGGCGGGATGCGCATCCGGACGAGCCATCCGCACCGCGTCGATCATCGCCTCGGCAACCTTGCGGTGCCCGTCCCATCCCCAATGGATTCCGTCGGGGTTCGCCTCGTCCGAGAAGACGTTCTCGCGTACGGCTTCGCCGAGATCGACCAGGGGAACCGACTTTTCGTCGGCCCACCGTGAAATCGCACGGGCAGCAGGGCGCCGCCCACGATGCACCGACCGGTACTGCTCGCTGTCATGGACGGACGGCAATGTCCCGATCACCGGCAGGTCCGGTCGCATGTACGCGAGGGATTCCCGGATGGTTTCGAGATACTCGACACTCACCCGAGGAGGAAGCGCGACCGGCCAACCGAGCGGTGACAACCGCGGTTGGGCCCAGCCGTATGCGGTACGCACGGTCCTCCGCAGCGAGGCAGGCCGGACATAGCGCATGCTTTCCCGCAGGGCCGTGGGCAACGGCGACGGCAACGTGTCCATCCCGCCGACAGCGAGTACGACCGCACCGGCGCGTGGAATGGCAGCCCACACGCGGGGATCCTGTGTCATCGCCCACCATGCGTCACGGGTGGTCCAGCCGATGCGTGCGATGAGGTCGACGTCCCACCCGAGGGCGGCTGCCGTGAGATTGGGCCAGATTCGCGGATCGTCGGCCGGTAGGCCGCCTTTGGGCCCGTAATAGCTGAGGGAGTCGCCTATCACCAGCAGCGAGGGCCTCGGCGCGGCCGTTCCGGATTCAGAGAGCGTCATCGGGCGACACCGTTGCCGACGCGTTCCATACATCGAGCCGCCAGGTCGGCGAATCACCGTAGCCGCTGAGCTGCACCCAGCCGGTGTTCCCCAGCCCCCCGAGAACCGGCCATCGCTCGACCGGCAGGTCGAGCAACGACGCGGTCAGCGCGGCGATCAACCCACCGTGTGCGACGAGCACGATCGGCCGGTCGCTCCACTGCTCGTGCTTGGCGAGCAGCTCATCGACGACGGGCCGGCTTCGTCGGGCGACGTCCTCGCGGCTCTCACCGCCCGGCGGCGCCCACGTCGCATCTCCTCTCCACTGCGCACGCGCGCCCGGGTGGCTCGCATCGACCTCGGCGTGGGTCAACCCCTGCCACTGTCCCAGGTGTGTTTCACGCAGCCGGGGATCGATCTCGACCGGCAGCCCTGAGCGATCGCCGATCGTCGTTGCGGTGTCGTAGGCACGTCGCAGATCCGACGAGACGATCGTGATCGGATCGAAAGCGGCAACCGTGTGGGACACCGCCAGCGCTTGGCGACGACCGAGGTCCGACAGGTCGGTGTCGAGCTGGCCCTGCATCCGGCTGGTTGCGTTGTACTCGGTCTGTCCGTGGCGCAGCATGATCAAGTGCCGCACCCGCACCGGCGCACTCACTCACGCCCCGTATCGTCGTCCGCCGCGGAACGCGGGCCGCCGATTCCGTCGACCGGGACCGTCGGACAGTCCTTCCACAGACGCTCGAGGGCGTAGAAGTTGCGCTCTTCCTCGTGCTGGATGTGAACGACGACGTCGATGTAGTCGAGCAGGGTCCAGCGTCCTTCACGTGTGCCCTCGCGACGGACCGGCTTGTGCCCGGCGTCGCGCAGCTTCTCCTCGACGTTGTCGACGATCGCATTGACCTGACGCTCATTGGGGGCCGATGCGATGACGAAGCAATCGGTGATCACCAGTTGCTCCGACACGTCGAGCACTACGACGTCGGTCGCCAGCTTTTCGTCTGCCGCGAGGGCCGCGATCCGGGCCATCTCGAGGGCTTCTGCCGTTGCGCTCACTAGGTGCTCTTTCTCTCGGTGTTCACGTGGTTCGATGTGGGTGCATCCACATAGAGGTGACGCTTACTGATGTACTGCACCACACCGTCGGGCACGAGATACCAGACCGGACGGTGATTGTTGACTCGGGTACGGCAGTCCGTCGAGGAGATTGCCAGCGCCGGGATCTCGACGAGGCTCACCGCTTCGGCCGGAAGTCCCTCGAGGTGCGGGGCGAGGTGTTCCACGCTGAGGTCGTAGCCGGGGCGGGAGACCCCCACGAAACGTGCGAGCTCGAACAACGTCGGCCAGTCCTGCCATGACAGGATCGAGGCGAGGGCATCAGCGCCGGTGATGAAATACAGTTCCGAGTCCGGATACTGTTCTCGCAGGTCGCGAAGGGTATCGACGGTGTAGGTCGCAGTACCGCGATCGATATCGACGCGGCTGACCGTGAATCGGGGGTTCGACGCGGTCGCGACGACGGTCATCAGGTACCGGTCTTCGGCGGCGCTGACTCGCCGACCCGATTTCTGCCATGGCTGGCCGGTCGGTACGAAGATCACCTCGTCGAGACCGAATCTGGCGGCGACCTCGCTCGCGGCGACGAGGTGACCGTTGTGGATGGGATCGAATGTTCCGCCCATCACGCCCAGGCGTCGCGGGGACCCCGGGTGTCGGTCGGATGGCTGAGGCACGGTTGTCCAGCTTACGGGTTGACGTCCGTCACGCTATGACTGACCGGGGATTTCTCCCGCAGCCGGCGGTGCCAGGGGCCGGGCGCCCCGGCGGTGAACGACCGGCATGCGCCCGCGGGGCCGTCCGATCAGACCGGCAGCAGAGCAGCCACCACCTCGGCCAATTGTTTCGCCGAACGGCATTCGTGCATGGTGATGACCTCGCTGTACACCCGCGCTGCCGAGTCCCCGGCGCCCCATTGCCCACGCGGCTCCGGGTTGAGCCAGTGCGCGTGCCGCGCCACCTGGACCATGTGCCCGAGGGCATCGAGGTTGGGGTTGCGGTAGTTGTTCCGCCCGTCTCCGAGGATCAGGAGGGAACTGCGGCTGGTGAGGCTGTGCGCGTGCCTCTCGTTGAAGGTGGCGAAGGCGTTGCCGTAGTCGGAGTGGCCATCGTATGTGATCAGCTCCGCTTCGCGGAGCATCTGCGACATCGCTGTCCCGAGGTCGATGCCTGCGGCGAAATGATGGGTCACCTCGTCGGTGGTGTCGATGAACGCGAACACCCGGACGCGCGAGAACTGCTCGCGCAGTGCGTGGACCAGCAGCAGCGTGAAGTGCGAGAACCCCGCGACCGAGCCTGAGACATCACACAGGACGACGAGTTCCGGTCGCGCGGGGCGGGGCTTGCGATTGACCAGATCGATAGGCACACCACCTGTTGACATCGACTTGCGCAGCGTGCGTCGCAGATCGATGGCACCGGCGCGACTCCGGCGGCGCCGCGCGGCGAGCCGGCTCGCGAGCAGACGTGCGAGCGGCATCACCTGTCGGCGCAACGCAACGAGCTCCGAGTCGGACGCGCGCAGGAAATCGACTTCTTCCGCGAGTTTCGGAACCCCGTACTTCTCGACTCGCTCGCGACCGAGTTGTTCGGCGGTGCGACGGCGCGTTTCCCGTTCGATCATCGCCCGGAAGTCGGCGATCCGGCGTGCGGCGGTCTGCCGCGCGACCTCGGTCTCGTAGTCACCGCTGTCGCGGTCGTCGCGGGACCCGTTGCCGAGGAGCCCCTCGAGAATTCGAGTGAGCAGAGTCTCCGGGGAGACGTCGCGCAGAGTCTGGTACGCCGAGAACGACGGCCCGTTCGACGATTTGTACTGGCCGAGCGCTTCGACGAGCTGTGCGGTGAGCATCTCGGTCGCGGCAAGCGCGTCCGGGGAATCGTCGGCGAGGAGTTCGGCGATCAGGTCGCGGACCGCCTCGAGGTCGATCTCGCCGGAGGGCGTTCGAGGCAACGTGAACTCTGCACCGTCGGCGCCACGCCTGCCGGTCGCGGCGGGGAACCACAGATCGAACAACGCGTCGAAGGTCGGGCGGTGGGTCGGCCGACGCAAGAGTGTGCACGCCAGCCCTTCACGGAGGATTTCCCGGTCGAGCAGGTCTATCACCGACATGACCTGCCCTGCATCGACAGTCTCGGACGGACCCACCGCGATGCCGCGACGACGCAGTGCCTCGACGAATCCGACGAGATGACCTGGAATGCCGTACGGGGCCCGCAGCGCTGCACCCGGACCGGATGTCGGTGCGTCGGCCATGTCAGTTCAGCCGGAGCTCGGCTGCCGCACGGTCCTGATCGGACCGATGCTTGAGGACGACCCCGAGAGTGGTGCGTACGGCCGCATCATCGAGGGTGTCCATCCCCAGTGCGAGCAACGTCCGGCCCCAATCGATCGTCTCGGCGACCGATGGCACTTTCTTGAGCTGCATGCCGCGCAACACATGGACGGTGCGGACGAGTTGCTCGGCGACCGCTTCGGACAGCTCGGGGACCCGGCTCGCGAGGATCCTTCGTTCCAGATCGGCATCCGGGAAATCGAGGTGGAGGAAGAGGCATCGCCGCTTGAGGGCCTCGGACAATTCGCGGGTCGCGTTGGACGTCAGGACCGAGAACGGCTTACGGGACGCCCGGATGGTGCCGAGTTCGGGGACCGTCACGGCAAAGTCGCTGAGTACCTCGAGGAGCAAGCCCTCGATCTCGACGTCGGCCTTGTCGACCTCGTCGATCAGTAGCACCGTCGGGTCGTCGCGCCGGATCGCGGTGAGCAGGGGACGCGACAGCAGGAACTCCTCGGAGAAGACGTCCTCCTTCGTCGAATCCCACGATCCGTCTGCTGCGGCGTCGGCGCCCGCCGACTGGATACGGAGAATCTGTTTCGCGTGGTTCCACTCGTAGAGCGCGCGGGATTCGTCGACACCCTCGTAGCACTGCAGCCGGACCAGTTCGGCACCGGAGGTCTGCGCAACGGCCCTCGCCAGTTCGGTCTTGCCGACGCCGGCGGGGCCTTCGATGAGCAGCGGCTTGTCGAGCCGGTCGGCGAGGAACACCGACGTGGCCGTGGCCTTGTCGGCGAGGTAGCCGGTCTCGGCGAGCCGGTCGATCACGTCCTGGACGTCCGCGAAGATCGGCGGAGTGGTCGGCAGCGCACGATCCACGCTGTGTCCTTTCGTCGTGCTGATCGGTCGTCGTGCTGATCGGGCTGGTCAGGCGGGACGCGTGTGGCCGTCGCCCCACACCACCCATTTCGTAGAGGTGAGTTCGGGCAGTCCCATCGGGCCCCGAGCATGCAGTTTCTGAGTGGAGATGCCGATCTCCGCACCGAACCCGAACTGCTCACCATCGGTGAACGCGGTGGAGGCATTGACCATCACGGCCGCCGCATCGACACGAGCGGTGAACTCTCGGGCCGCAGCGAGATCCGACGTGACGATCGCTTCTGTGTGGCCGGTGCCGTACGTGTCGATATGCCCGACTGCGGCCTCGAGATCGTCGACGAGCGCGAGCGCCACATCGAGCGTGAGGTACTCCTGGGTCCAATCGTCCTCGGTTGCAGGCACCAGTCCGGGCAGGTCGCCGTGCACGGTGACGCTGTGGGATTGCAGCACCTGCAACAGCTTCGGCACCGCGGTGTCGGCGATGGCCTTGTCCACGAGGATCGTCTCGACGGTGTTGCACACACTCGGACGCCGTGTCTTCGCGTTGACGACGATCTTCTCGGCCATCTCCAGGTCGGCGGCAGAGTGGATGTACACGTGGCAGTTGCCCACACCGGTTTCGATGGTGGGCACCGTCGCGTCGCGGACCACGGCCGCGATCAGGCCGGCGCCGCCGCGCGGGATGACCACGTCGACGAGCCCGCGGGCCTGGATCAGATGCGTCACCGACGACCGGTCGGCGCTCGGCAGCAACTGCACGGCATCCTCGGGGAGTCCCTGAGCGGCGAGCGAATTCCGCAGCGCCTCGACAAGCGCCGCATTCGAGTGTGCCGCGGACGACGAGCCGCGCAACAACGCTGCGTTGCCCGACTTGAGAGCTAGACCGAACGCGTCGACGGTGACATTCGGCCGCGCCTCGTAGACCATGCCCACCACGCCGAGTGGCACACGGAGTTGGCGGAGTTCGAGGCCGTTGGGCAACGTGGAACCGCGCACCACTTCGCCGACCGGATCGGGCAGCCCCGCGACCTGACGCAGACCCGATGCGATGCCCTCGATACGAGCCTCGGTCAGGCGCAGTCGATCGAGGAGCGACTCTTCGGTACCGCCCGCACGCGCCGTGTCGATGTCGACCGCGTTGGCCGCGAGAACCGCATCCGATGCCGCGAGAACTGCATCGGCTGCGGCGTGGAGCGCAGCGTCCTTCTGCGCGGTGGTGAGGAGGGCGAGACGCCGGGAGGCGACACGGGCGGCGCGTGCGGCAGCGTGTACCGCTTCGCGTGTGTCGATCGCCTGGGCTTCCGCGGAATCGGATGCGGTGGAGTCAGGGGTCACGGCAGTCATGACCACAGCGTAGTCGCGTCGGTGACGGAGCCGACAGGCCGGCCGTACCGGATCGCCGGCGGTACCGGATCCGGGTCGATGGTCAGCGCAGCCCGGTTCCCCGAGCGAGTGCAGTGCGGATCAGCGTCGAGACGAGTTCGCGGTTGTCGATGCCTGCAGCCTCCCACATCCGCGGATACATCGAGATCGAGGTGAATCCGGGCATGGTGTTGATCTCGTTGATCACCGGACCGTCCTCGGTGACGAAGAAGTCCACCCGGGAGAGTCCCTGGCAGTCGAGTGCGCGGAAGGCACGCACCGCCAGGTCGCGGATCTCGGCGGAGATCTCATCGTCGAGCTTGGCCGGGACGTCGAATTCACACACGTCGTCGAGGTACTTGGTGTCGAAGTCGTAGAACGCTTCGTGGTTGCCCGACGAATCCGGCATGCGGATCTCGGCGACGACGCTGGCCCGGACTTCTCCATCGGGGAACTCGAGGACGCCGCATTCGACCTCGCGGCCGACGATCGCCGACTCGACGATGACCTTCGGATCGTGCAGGCGTGCCTTGTCCACTGCGGCGTCGAACGACGGCCAGTCGGTTACTCGGCTGATACCGATCGATGATCCACCACGCGCGGGCTTGACGAACACGGGCAGGCCGAGGCTGTCCTTCTGCTCGTCGGTGAGCGTCGCGACCCCTGGGCGGAGGACGATCTGAAAGCCCACCGGCAGACCTTCGGCTGCGAGCAACTTCTTGGTGAATTCCTTGTCCATACCCGCCGCACTGGCGAGAACGCCCGGCCCGACGTACGGAATTCCTGCAAGCTCCAACAGACCTTGGAGGGTGCCGTCCTCGCCGTTGGCGCCGTGCAACACGGGAAAAACGACGTCGACCGATGCGAACACCTTGCCGAAGTCACCTTCGTCGAGGGCCACGAGGTCGCCGCTTCGGGTCGGGTCGGCGGTGAGCACAAGTGCGGAACCGGTCGTGTCGACGACGGGCAGTTCGCGCCCGGCCATCGCGAGCTTCTCCGGATCCGAGCTTGCGAGTACCCAGGCACCGTCCTCGGTGATCCCGACCGGGACGGCTTCGTAGAGGTCGGGATCCAGGTTGCGGAGGACGCTGCCTGCCGAGACGCAGGAGACGGAATGTTCGTTGCTGCGGCCGCCGAACACGACAGCCACCCGGGTGCGGGGGTTACTCACGGCACACACGGTACCGGTAGGACCGGTCCTCGCCCCAGCCGGTTTCCCGTCGTTCACGAGGTGCGCAGCGCCACGTCGAGATCGGAGAGCAGATCCTCGGTGTCCTCGATACCGCACGATAGGCGCACGAACCCCGGGGGTACCGGATCGCCCCAGCGGGCGCGCCGATCCGCTGTTGTATGGATGCCTCCGAAGCTGGTTGCAGAGACCACCAACTCCGACCTTCGAACGAACCGGTGGAAGCAGTCGGAGTCGTCCAGTAGGAAGGTCACGAGCGGGCCGAACCTGCGCATCTGCGCCGCAGCAACCGGGTGGGCCGGATCCGTCGGCAGGCCCGGATAGCGCACGTCCGCGACAGCGGGATGCTCGGCCAACATCTGCGCGATGGCCTGCGCGTTTGCGCACTGTCGCTCGAAGCGCAGACCTGCCGTTCCGAGACTCCTATGGGCGAGCCAGGTCTCGAACGGCCCCAACACCGTCCCCGACAGCAACCGTTCACGGTCGAGCCGTGGAAGCAGCGCATCGTCACGCACCGCGATGTATCCGAACAGGAGATCACTGTGTCCGCTGAGTGATTTGGTACCGCTCGCGACCACGACGTCCGCACCGAGACCGAGCGGTTGTTGTCCGAGCGGTGTGGCGGTGGTGTTGTCGACGAGGAGAAGGGCGCCTACCGCACGGCACGTCGCCGCCGTCGCAGTGAGGTCCACGGTGTCGAGTCCCGGGTTGGACGGAGTCTCGACGAGAACCAGCGCACCCGCGTGCGCGTCCGCGAGCACTGCGGTGAGTGTGCCGTCACCGAACTCGGACACAGATAGCTCGCGGACCACCACACCGAACGGTTCGAGACAGTCACGCGCGTACTTGCGAACCTGGTAGTACCCGTCCGACGGGACCACGACCACTCCGCCGGGGCACGCGAGCGAACGGAGCGCGACGGTGATCGCGGACATTCCGGAGCCGACGACGCGAGCCGACGACGCGCCCTCGAGGCTCGCGAGCGCCCGTTCGAGGTGGCGCCACCCGGGGTTCGACGCGCGGGCGTAGGTGTCCGACGCGGCGCTTTCGTCCTCACCGAGTCGATACGGCGCCGCGAGCACCGGGCCGGGTTGCAACGGATCTCCCGGAACACCTTCTACGGCAACAGCTTCGACACAGCGGGTCGAATCTCCGAGCATCGGGTCACTCCGGCTTGATGCGGCGGCCGAGCAGCAACCCGATCGCGTCCTGAACCGACATACCCTCGTGGCAGACGCGGTGCACGGCATCCGTGAGAGGCATCTCGACATCGTAACTGGCGGCGAGTTCCCGCACCGATGTGCAGGATTTGACTCCTTCGGCCACCTGGCCGTGCGTCGCCTCCTGCGCACTCTCGAGGGTCCCGCCCCGACCGAGCCGCTCACCGAAGGTGCGGTTGCGCGAGAGCGGCGAGGTGCAGGTGGCGACGAGATCACCCACCCCCGCCAGACCCGCCAACGTCGCAGGCTTCGCCCCGAGCGCGGTTCCGAGGCGGATGATCTCGGCCAGGCCGCGGGTGATGATGCTCGCCACCGTGTTGTCTCCCAGCCCCACACCGGCAGCCATCCCGCACGCGAGTGCGATCACGTTCTTGCACGCGCCGCCGATCTCGCACCCGACGACGTCCGTGTTCGTGTAGGGACGGAAATAACCTGTGGCAGAGGACTTCTGAATCTGCATTGCGCGGGTGGAATCGGGGCACGCGATCACCGTGGCTGCGGGTTGACCCGCGGCGATCTCACGCGCGAGATTCGGCCCGGACAGCACCGCGATCCGGTTCGGTTCCGCCCCCGTGACCTGACCGATCACCTGGCTCATCCGCATCAGCGTGCCGCTCTCGATCCCTTTCGCGAGACTGAGTAGGGTCGTGCCCGAGTCGATGTCGTCCCGCCACTCGGCGAGATTGCTGCGCAGCGCCTGGGACGGGACTGCGAGGACGACGAAGTCGGCTCCGTCCAGCGCCGCCCGGTGATCGGAGGTCGCCGACAGGGTCGCGGGCAAACGGACACCGGGGAGGTAGTCGGGATTCTCGTGCCGCTCGTCGATCGCACGTGCCATCTCCTCCCGACGCGCCCAGACGGTCACGTCGGTACCCGCCTCGGCGAGAACTTTCGCGAACGCCGTCCCCCATGAACCCGCCCCCAGAATCGCCGCTTTGGTCACACGGTCCCCCTCATTCGTCTCGTTGCGCAGTCGTCTCGCCGCGCTGTCGTCTCACCGCATCACGGCCCCGCCGGATGCATGTCTCCACCACGGGTGCGTCCAGTATCGCCCAAACGGGATGGGTGCACCGCGAGACGGGACGCCGGGATGCATCCGGTGGCGGAACTGGCAGAATCCACGACATGACTGCTGTGCACGTGCTCGTCCCCGTCAAGGCCTTGGGCCTGGCGAAGACGCGGCTCGCGCACGTCTTCGACCCGGCCACGCGCTCCGACCTGGTTGTTGCGATGCTCATCGACACCCTTGCCTCAGCACTGGAGTTACCCGGTTCCGTCGCGACCGTGGTGACGTCGGATCCGGTCGCGACCGAGGTCGCGTTCGCGCACGGCGCACGAGTCCTGCCCGATCCTGCCTACCGGGGGGAATCCGATCCCCTCAACGCGGCGCTCGGGGTCGCAGCGGCACGCATCCGCGCGCAATCACCCGAAACCGATCTCGTCGCGCTCCATGCGGATCTTCCGGCGTTGCGATCATCGGAACTCGCGGCCGCGCTCACCGAATCGAGGCGGTTCGGCAGAGCGATCGTCGCGGACCACACCGGAGACGGAACTGCTGCGCTGTTCCAATGCACGCCTGGTCGCCCGCTCGAGCCGATGTTCGGTATCGACTCCGCACGACGACACGTCCGGTCCGGGGCAAGGGCTCTGACGGAACCTCTGGACGGATTGCGTTTGGACGTCGATACCCTCGACGATCTCGAGGCCGCCGTCCGGCTCGGCACCGGCGATGCCACGAGCCGAGTTCTGGACCGGATCGGGTTCGCGCTCACGGAGCGATCTCCCGGCGTCCACTGAGTGACGTCCTCCCGGCCTCGAACAACCGGGATTCCTGCCGCAGCGCTACACGTCACCTCAGTGAGTTCTTGTTCCGACGAGTCACACTCCCCACCGAGCACAGCTTCCGGTTGCCTCGGATGCTGAACCCGTTGCGGGTGAGCCGGATCGATTGCCGATCGTCCTTGCGACGCACCGCACCGCCACCCCGACGGCACACGATCGACGGAACGGCGAGCACCGACGACGGTGTGGTCACGGATCCACGGTGTTCCTGCAACAATGAGGTGGTGACCCACGGCGATACCACCGACTCGAATGTCGGATTCGAAGATGCAGTCCCCGCCCGCGCCGTTTCCCGACCAGTGCGAGGCACCGCAACACCCGCCGCCCCGCCCGCCGCAGCCGAACATCGCACGCTCGGCACGGAGGGACTCCCGGCCGACCGATACCTCAACCGCGAACTGAGCTGGCTCGATTTCAATGCGCGAGTACTCGCACTCGCCGAGGACAAATCGATACCGTTGCTCGAGCGAGCCAAGTTCCTGGCGATCTTCGCGTCCAATCTCGACGAGTTCTACATGGTGCGTGTCGCAGGCCTCAAACGGCGCGCGGAAACAGGGCTGTCGGTACGCTCCGCCGACGGCCTGTCGCCGAGGGCACAACTCGCATTGATAGCGTCGAGCACACAGGAGCTCGCCGGCCGCCAGGCCCAGGTCTTCCTCGAATCGGTGCTTCCCGCTCTTGCCGCCGAAGGCATCTCGATCATCCGTTGGTCGGATCTGGACGAGCCCCAGAAGACGCGGTTGACACGATATTTCGCCGAGCAGATCTTTCCCGTCCTGACCCCGCTCGCCGTGGACCCGGCCCACCCGTTCCCGTATATCAGCGGGTTGAGCTTGAATCTTGCTGTCACTGTGAAAGACCTGAATTCAGCGGGCGAGCATTTCGCACGCGTGAAGGTCCCCGACAACGTCGACCGCTATGTCCGGGTCGACCAGGTCGACACGTCACACCGGATTCCGGCCTTCCTCCCGCTGGAAGAACTGATCGCTGCGCACCTCGACGTTCTGTTCCCCGGCATGGAGGTCGTCGAGCACCACGCCTTCCGAGTCACCCGTAACGCGGATTTCGATGTCGAGGAGGATCGCGACGAAGATCTGCTGCAGGCCCTCGAACGTGAACTCGCGCGCCGGCGCTTCGGGTCTCCCGTGCGCCTCGAGGTCTCCGACGACATGACCGAGCACATGCTCGAATTGCTGCTGCGAGAGCTCGATGTGGATCCGTCCGATGTAGTGCAACTGCCGGGTCTGCTCGATCTGTCCAGTCTCTGGCAGGTGCACGCTGTGGACCGCCCGGATCTCAAGGATGCTCCGTTCGTGCCCGCGACCCACCCGGCCTTCGGTGAACGCGAAACCCCGAAGAGCGTGTTCTCGACACTGCGTGAGGGCGACGTGCTCGTTCATCATCCGTACGAGTCGTTCTCGACGAGCGTGCAACGCTTCATCGAACAGGCGGCTGCCGACAGCCAGGTGCTGGCCATCAAGCAGACGCTGTATCGCACTTCCGGAGACTCCCCCATCGTCAATGCACTCATCGCAGCAGCGGAGGCAGGCAAACAGGTCGTCGCGCTTGTCGAGATCAAAGCGAGGTTCGACGAGCAGGCGAACATCCAGTGGGCTCGCAAGCTCGAGCAGGCAGGCGTGCACGTGGTGTACGGGCTGGTGGGCCTCAAGACACACTGCAAGACCTCGCTCGTGGTGCGCCGTGAGGGGTCGACGATCCGGCGCTACTGCCACATCGGCACAGGCAACTACAATCCGAAAACTGCTCGTCTGTACGAGGATGTGGGTCTTCTCACATGCTCACCCGAGATCGGTTCCGACCTGACCGATCTGTTCAATACGCTCACCGGGTACTCCCGAAAGGCGCAGTACCGCAACCTCCTCGTCGCTCCGCACGGCGTTCGGAAGGGCATCATCGAGCGCATCGAGCGCGAGATCGAGCATCACGCGACAGGCAAGCCCACCGGAATCCGCCTCAAGGCCAACGCGCTCGTCGACGAACAGGTCATCGACGCGCTGTACCGCGCTTCACGTGCCGGCGTCTCCGTGGAGATCGTCGTTCGCGGTATCTGTGCGCTTCAGCCGGGTGTGCCGGGGTTGAGCGAGAACATCACCGTACGCTCCATTCTGGGACGATTCCTCGAGCACTCCCGCATCCTTCATTTCCGTGGCAGCAACGAGTTCTGGATCGGCAGCGCCGACATGATGCACCGAAATCTCGACCGCCGCGTCGAAGTCATGGTCCAGGTGAAGGATCCCCAACTGTGCTTGCAGCTGGGTCAGATCTTCGACTCGGCGCTGGATCCTGCAACTCGATGCTGGACTTTGGAATCCGATGGTGTCTGGTCCGCGAGCCCCGCGCCGGGAACCGCCGCGCGCGACCATCAGGTCGAGCTCATGAGAATTCGCACCTCGTGAACGGAGGACAGGTGGCCGAGGCATCGGACAATTCGTCACCCACGGACATTTTCGCGGCGGGGACGCTGCTCTGGAGGCCGAGCGCGAGCGGCCTGGAGTTGGCCATGGTCCACCGGCCGAGGTACGACGACTGGACTCTCCCGAAAGGCAAACTCGACCCCGGGGAGACGGCGATCATTGCGGCGCTGAGGGAAACCGAGGAGGAGACCGGATTCCGGGCCGAGCTCGGACGTGGCCTCGGACGTGTCACCTATCCGATGCCCGGTACGGATCAGCGCAAGCAGGTCGATTACTGGACCGCGCGGTGCACCTCGGGCGAGTTCGTCCCGAACGACGAAGTGGACATACTCCGATGGGTTTCGCCCGATATCGCCTTCGACGAGCTGTCGTACTCGATGGATCACACTGTATTGCGCCGGTTCCTGGAGTTGCCTCCCGATACTCGGACAGTGCTCCTGGTACGCCACGCCAAGGCGGGTAGTCGTAAGGACTACGACGGCGACGACCGGGCCCGCCCGCTCGAGGAAAAGGGTCTGCGACAGGCCGCGGCACTTGTACCCCAGCTGTCCGCGTTCGGCGCCGATGCCGTCTTCTCCGCAGACCGTACGCGGTGTATCGAGACCATCGAGCCGCTCGCTGATCACCTCGATCTCGAAATCGCTCTGGAGCCGATGCTCTCGGAAGAGGATTACGCAGCCGATCCCTCGCTCGCTCACAAACGGATTGCGGAGGTCATCGAGAACGGGAAGGTACCCGTCCTGTGCAGTCAGGGCGGCGTGATTCCGGGCCTGCTCCAGTGGTGGGCGGAAAAGTCGGGATTCGACCTCCCCGAGGGACGTACCCGTAAGGCGAGCACGTGGGTCCTGTCGTTCCACGACGGGAAGCTCGTTGCGGCCGAATATCTGGACACTCCGTTCGCATCCGATCGTCCCTGAGCGCTACTGGAATTCGCCGACGCGAATCCCGGTACTCGACTTCCACCGGATACACCTCCGGCGGCTACCGGATCTCCCGATAGCCGCCGGAGGACTCAGCCCGCAGTGGACGGGCCGATCAGATACCGGACAGGCCTACTTCTTGCCTGCGGCCTTGCGCGCCGTGGTCTTCTTGGCCGGAGCCTTCTTCGCCGCGGTGGTCTTCTTCGCTGCCGCCGTGGTCTTCTTGGCCGGAGCCTTCTTCGCCGCGGTGGTCTTCTTCGCTGCCGCCGTGGTCTTGGCCGGAGCCTTCTTCGCCGCGGTGGTCTTCTTCGCTGCCGTGGTCTTCTTGGCTGCCGTGGTCTTGGCCGCGGTGGCCTTCTTGGCCGCCGTGGTCTTGGCTGCGGTGGTCTTCTTGGCCGCGGTGGTCTTCTTGGCCGCCGTGGTCTTCTTCGCGGCCTTCTTCGCCGCGGCAGCCTTCTTCACTGCAGCAGCGGCACCACGCTTGACTGCCGGACCGCTCGCCGGAAGCTTCTGTGTCCCGGCAATGACCGCCTTGAACTGAGCACCCGGACGGAACGCCGGAACCGACGTCGGCTTGACCTTGACGGTCTCACCCGTCCGCGGGTTGCGAGCAACACGAGCCGCGCGACGACGCTGCTCGAAGACACCGAAACCGGTGATGGTGACGCTGTTGCCGGCATGTACGGCGCGAACGATCGCGTCGACGATGTGCTCGACAGCGTCCGTCGCGGTGCGCCTGTCCGAACCGAGCTTCTCGGTCAGAACATCGATCAATTCTGCCTTGTTCATTGATTTCCTCCGCATATCACGGTCCACCGTCAGACCGACTCGAGTCCACGGTAGCCCCGCAAACGGTCAAGAGTCTATGTGCCACGCCAATTCTCATGCAAATACACGGCAGGCCCGAGCCGAACAACGGTTCGGCTCGGGCCTGCCAGGCGGCGTCGAAAGCCTTCGATCAGGGCGCTGAGATGGTGCGCGGTTTCCAAGAAGGCCTTGCCTTCTCGTACTCGGAAATCGCCTCTACCTGGCGCAATGTCAGGCCGATGTCGTCAAGACCTTCCATCAGACGCCACCGGGTGTAGTCGTCAATGGTGAACGGCACCACGGTTGTTCCAGCGGTCACAGTCCTGTTCTCCAGACTCACCTCGAGTTCGAGACCCGGCTGCTGTTCGATGAGTTTCCAGAGCAATTCGACATCGTCCTGACTCACCTGAGCGGCGAGCAATCCGGCCTTTCCGGCGTTGCCGCGGAAGATATCGGCGAAACGCGACGAGATCACCACCCGGAACCCATAATCGGACAGGGCCCAGACGGCATGCTCTCGGGAGGATCCCGTTCCGAAATCCGGGCCTGCAACGAGAACACTTCCGCGGTCGAACGGTGGCGTGTTGAGGACGAACGCCGGATCGGTGCGCCATCCGGCGAACAGTCCGTCCTCGAATCCCGTGCGGGTGACCCGTTTCAGGTAGACGGCAGGGATGATCTGATCGGTGTCGACATTGGACCGGCGTAGCGGAACGCCGATGCCTTTTACGGTGGTGAAGGCTTTCATCGAATTCTCTCCTCGTCCCGTGCTCTAGTCCAGATCCGCCGGAGCGGACAGTGTGCCGCGAACGGCTGTGGCGGCCGCCACAGCCGGGGACACGAGGTGCGTTCGCCCACCCTTGCCCTGGCGGCCTTCGAAATTGCGGTTCGACGTGGATGCGGAGCGCTCGCCGGGCGCAAGCTGATCAGGGTTCATTCCCAGGCACATCGAGCAGCCGGCCTGACGCCATTCCGCGCCTGCCGCAACGAAGATCTCACCGAGACCTTCGGACTCGGCCTGAGCACGAACACGCATCGATCCGGGTACAACGAGCATCCGAACACCCTCAGCGACCTTGCGGCCCTTCAGAACGTCCGCAACTGCCCGCAAATCTTCGATACGGCCGTTGGTGCACGATCCGACGAAGACTGTGTCGATCTTGATCTCGCGCAAAGGCATCCCCGGCTCGAGGTCCATGTAGCGCACTGCCTTCTCGGCTGCCAGGCGTTCGGTCTCGTCGGCGATCTCATCCGGAATCGGCACCGCTCCGCCGAGCGGAAGCCCCTGCCCCGGATTGGTTCCCCACGTCACGAACGGGGTCAATGCGTTGGCATCGATGTGGACCTCGGCGTCGAAAACGGCGTCCTCGTCCGTCTTCAGCTGTTCCCACTCGGCCACCGCAGCGTCCCACTCGGCACCTTGCGGTGCGTGCGGACGTCCCTGGAGGAATTCGTAGGTGATGTCGTCGGGTGCAATCATTCCTGCGCGGGCACCCGCCTCGATCGACATGTTGCAGATGGTCATCCGAGATTCCATCGACAGCTTGCGGATCGCCTCACCGCGATACTCGAGCACATAACCTTGTCCGCCGCCGGTACCGATCTGAGCGATGATCGCGAGAATCAGGTCTTTACTCGTGACACCCGGTGGCAGTTCGCCATCGACGTTGATCGCCATCGTCTTGAACGGGCGCAGCGACAAGGTCTGTGTCGCCAGAACGTGTTCGACCTCGCTGGTGCCGATACCCATCGCGATCGCGCCGAACGCACCGTGGGTGGCAGTGTGGCTGTCGCCGCACACCACCGTCATGCCGGGCTGGGTCAGTCCGAGTTGAGGTCCGACCACGTGGACGATGCCCTGCTCGAGGTCGCCCATGGGATGCAAGCGCACGCCGAACTCTTCGCAGTTTCGGCGCAGCGTCTCGACCTGCGTGCGCGACACCGGATCAGCAATCGGCTTGTCGATGTCGATTGTCGGGACGTTGTGGTCTTCGGTCGCAATCGTCAGATCGAGACGACGCACGCCTCGTCCGGCCAGCCGCAGACCGTCGAACGCCTGCGGGCTCGTTACCTCGTGTACGAGATGCAGGTCGATGTAGATCAGGTCGGGTCTACGCGCCGATCCCTCTCCCTCACCGCGCACAACCACGTGCTGGTCCCACACCTTCTCTGCCAGAGTCTTTCCAGCCATCTTCTCCACCTGTCGTACGTGCCGTGCGCGAACCCGGATCTCAGGGCTGTCCGAGTCGCGCCTGGTGCCGTGTCCGTCTCGAATCGGATGCGCTATGCTTCCCACTATGCGAGACGGATGTATCGACCTATGAGACAGCATAGCGGGATCGGCGTGCTGGACAAAGCTATGGCGGTGCTCCATGCGGTAGCGGAGCAACCATGCAACCTCAACGAGCTGTGTGCGCGCACCGGTCTACCGCGCGCAACTGCCCACCGCCTCGCGGTCGGGCTCGAGGTACATCGCCTGCTCATGCGTGACGGCGACGGCCAATGGCGCCCGGGGCCCGGTCTGGCCGAACTGTCTGCGGGCGCGGGCGATACGCTCCTCGAAGCCGCCTCACTGGTCCTCCCCCGCCTTCGCGAGATCACGGGAGAGAGCGTGCAGCTGTACCGCCGGGACGGCACCCAGCGCATCTGCATCGCCGCGCTCGAACCTCCGACCGGCCTACGCGACAGTGTTCTCGTCGGCGCGCGTCTGCCCATGACGGCCGGATCCGGCGCCAAAGTTCTGCTCGCATGGGCCGATACGGCCACCCAGCGCACCCTCCTCCCCGATGCCGCATTCGGGGAACGCGTGCTCTCCGAAGTCCGTCGGCGAGGGTGGGCGCAGAGCGCAGCCGAACGCGAGCCAGGTGTAGCCTCCGTGGCTGCGCCGGTACGTGACAGCAATGGCACAGTCGTGGCAGCGATCTCGGTCTCCGGCCCGATCGACAGAATGGGCCGCCGGCCGGGGGCCCGCTGGGCCGCCGACCTGCTCGCCGCCGCAGACGCTCTGCACAAGCGCTTGTAATCCGCGGGTTTCACGTCGCCGCAACGCTGGACGCGTTGGTGGCACACCCCAGCGGGGTGTGCCACAGTTCTGCGCATGGGAACGAATCGCCGCGCAGAGATCACGATGACAGAACCGGAAATCAGCGACTTCCTACACCAGAGCCGCGTTGCCACACTGGCGTCGCTGGGACCGCACGGCGCACCACATCTGGTGGCCATGTGGTACGCCGTGCGTAACGGCGAGATCTGGTTCGAGACGAAGGCGAAATCGCAGAAGGTCGTCAACCTTCGCCGCGACCATCGCATCACGGCACTCGTCGAGGCCGGCGATACGTACGACCAATTGCGCGGCGTCTCGATCGAAGGCCGTGCCGAGATCGTCGACGATCGCGACATCCTGTTCGACGTCTGCAAGGACGTGTGGGAACGCTACACCGGCCCGTACACCGATGCCATGCGCCAAGCCGTCGAACAGATGATGCACAAGAGGGTGGCGGTGCGGGTGGTACCGCAACGCGTTCGGTCCTGGGACCACCGCAAGCTCGGAATGCCCGCGGTTCCTCTCGGCGGCACGACAGCCGCGTATCTTCCTCGCGCCGGTCGCTGACTGCAATATTCACGCGACAAGTCCGCTCCCGTCGCGCTACATTCGCCATCAGGAGGGAGGTAGGACAATGACCGACCCGGCAAAAGAACGCATCAGGGCAGAGTTCCTCGCAGCACTCGAACGCAAGAAGCAGAACAAGAACGGCGGCACCGCACACCTCGACGCGACGTCGAAGGCGCACGGGCCGCACGCGAACGCCGATCATCATCGGCAGTTCCGGCGCAAGAGCGGGTGATGGAAACGAAAGAAGACCCTCCGGAGATCCGGAGGGTCTTCTTCGTTGTAGCCCCGATGGGATTCGAACCCACGCTACCGCCGTGAGAGGGCGGCGTCCTAGGCCGCTAGACGACGGGGCCGAGAACTTACCCGGACTCGATCGACCGTGTCCGGCGATCGAACCCTACAGAAGAAGAATCCCTCCGACCCGGAGGTCGGAGGAGATCCATGGTAGCCCCGATGGGATTCGAACCCACGCTACCGCCGTGAGAGGGCGGCGTCCTAGGCCGCTAGACGACGGGGCCAGGATCTTCTTCTGTTTGCGCTCCCCGGAGGAAGCTCAGCCAGCCTAAACCGGCAGAGATACGATAGCAAATCACCGTATCGCAGCTGGGGTACCAGGACTCGAACCTAGAATGGCTGAACCAGAATCAGCTGTGTTGCCAATTACACCATACCCCAATGGTCTGTTCCTTCGGCCTGCGCTGTTCGCGCTCCGGCCTCCGTTCCGAACCGAGAAGAAGATTAACACCAAGGGGGTACGGAACCACAAATCGCCTGTTCAGAGCCATAAGTTTGCTCGCCTTCCCCGAACGGGTCCATCCCCCAGGAAGCCCCGAAGGGCAACCGCCCGTACCGGCGATTGCCCTTCTCCTGAGGGTCGGTCCGATCCGACCTCAGCATCGGTCAGACGATCGTGGCGCGGGCCGCCCGCAGACGCGCGAGCGACCGCTCGCGGCCGAGCAGTTCCATCGACTCGTAGAGCGGCGGGCTCACATGCGAGCCCGTCACGGCAACGCGAACAGGCGCGAACGCCTTCCGCGGCTTGAGGCCGAGATCGTCGATCAGTTTCGTCTTGAGCGCACCCTCGAGTTCTGGGGTGGTCCATGCGTCGAGGCCCTCGACGGCCGCAATCGTCGCGTCGAGCACCGCCGCGGCATCGTCTTTGAGGTTCTTCGCCGCGGATGATTCGTCCAGTTCGAAGTCCGCCTCGTCGACGAACAGGAACTTCAACAGGCCCCACGCATCGCTGAGGACGACGATGCGGGTCTGGACGAGGTCTGCGGCCACTGCGAAGAGTCTGTCGTCGACGTCTGCGGTGATGTGCCCGTGCTCGACAAGGAATGCCTTCAGGCGGGTCGCGAAGTCGGCGGGCGCAAGCAACCGGATGTGCTCGGCATTGATCGCATCTGCCTTCTTCTGGTCGAAACGGGCCGGATTCGAGTTGACCTTGGAGATGTCGAACGCTGCGACCATTTCTTCGAGCGAGAACACGTCACGGTCGTCGGCGAGCCCCCAGCCGAGGAGTGCGAGGTAGTTGAGCAGGCCCTCGGGAATGAATCCGCGGTCCCGGTGAAGGAAGAGGTTCGACTCCGGGTCGCGCTTGGACAGCTTCTTGTTGCCCTGGCCCATCACGAACGGCAGATGCCCGAACTCAGGCGTGAAATCAGCCACACCGATGCGCTGCAGTGCTGCGTACAGCGCGAGCTGACGAGGCGTCGAGGAGAGCAGATCCTCGCCCCGCAGCACATGTGTGATCTTCATCAGAGCGTCGTCGACCGGGTTCACGAGCGTGTACAGCGGGATCCCGTTGCCTCGGGTGAGTGCGAAATCGGGCACGGTACCCGCTTTGAACGTTGTCTCACCGCGCACGAGGTCGTTCCAGGTCAGATCCTCGGCGGGCATCCGGAGCCGCACGACCGGCTTGCGCCCCTCGTCGAGGTAGGCCTGCCTCTGTTCGGCGGTCAGGTCACGGTCGAAATTGTCGTATCCCAGCTTGGGATCGCGGCCCGCCGCCTTGTGCCGCGCTTCGACCTCCTCGGGCGTCGAGAACGACTCGTAGGCCTCACCGGCCGCGAGGAGCTTCGCGACGACGTCGAGATGCAGATCCCGTCGCTGCGACTGCCGGTAGGGCTCGTAGGGGCCACCCACCTCCGGACCCTCGTCCCATTCGAGACCGAGCCAACGCAATGCGTCGAGGATTGCCTGGTACGACTCCTCACTGTCCCGGGCGGCGTCGGTGTCTTCGATACGAAAGACGAACGTGCCGCCGTGGTGCCGCGCGAATGCCCAGTTGAACAAGGCGGTGCGCACAAGGCCGACATGCGGGGTGCCGGTCGGGGACGGACAGAAACGGACGCGAACTTCGCTGGTGGTCATCGGCTCACTCGGGTCGAGGGACGGAAATTCAAAGACCCTCCCAGGCTAGCCCTCGACCGCGCCGCGGGAACGGCGGACCGACAGCTCAGGCGCCCTTGCCGACCACGGGGTTGGTGAGCGTTCCGATCTTCTCGACCGTGACCGAGACGGTGTCGCCGGCCTCGATCGGCCCGACGCCCTCCGGCGTACCCGTGAGGATCACGTCGCCCGGCAGCAAGGTCATGATCGCCGATACCCATTCCACGAGTGCGGGAATATCGTGCACCATCATCGAAGTCCGGCTGCGTTGACGAGGCTGTCCGTTGACCTCGGCAGAGATCTCGAGATCCGAGGCGTCGAGATCGGTTTCGATCCAGGGCCCGAGGGGGCAGAACGTGTCGTGCCCCTTGGCGCGGCCCCATTGACCGTCCTTCGCCTGATGGTCACGGGCGGACACGTCGTTGGCGACCGTATAGCCGAGGATCGCCTCGCGGGCCTTCGCCGCGGTGACGTCCTTGCACGGGCGACCGATCACCACCGCCAGCTCGGCCTCGTGGTGCACGAGCGACGTGTTCCGCGGAATCACGATGGGCGCCCCCGGTCCGATGATGGAGGTGTTGGGCTTGAGGAAGATCACAGGTTCCTCGGGGACATCGTTGCCCATCTCCTCCGCGTGGGCCGCGTAGTTGCGCCCGACCGCAATGACCTTGCTCGCCAGGATCGGTGCGAGTAATCGCACATCCGCAAGCGGCCAGCTCCGGCCGGTGAACGTGGGCGTACCGAACGGGTGCTCGGCGATCTCTTTCGCGATCGCAGAGTCTCCCTCGCCTTCGATGCTGACGAAGGCGACACCGTCCGGACTGGCAATTCGACCAAGGCGCATGCCGGGAGTCTATCGGTCGCCCGACCCTTGGATCGACGCGCGGCCCCCGCAGGTATAGAGTTCTCCCAGGTTTCAAATAACGGGATTTTTATCTCAGATAGTGAGAAACAATGAGTGTCCTCACCATCGGGAACCGACGATGGCTGATCCTGGCGCTGGGCGTCTTCGCCCAGACCGCCCAGGCGACAGTGGTCAACGGTGCCGCATTCCTCATCCCCACCTGGCACGACGACGCCGGATACACCCTCGCTCAGTCGGGAACCCTTGCTGCCGCACCACTGTTCGGCGGAATGTTCACCCTCGTCGCGTGGGGTGCCCTCGCCGATCGCTTCGGCGAACGCCTCGCCCTGTCCACAGGCATGGCGATCACGGCCACCGCAGTCACCGCTGCGACGTTCACCACGTCACCGGCCGCCCTCGGAGTTCTTCTCGCGTGTGCCGGCGCGGGCGCAGTGAGTGCCAACGCTGCGAGCGGTCGCGTCGTGGTCGGCTGGTTTCCGATACATCAGCGCGGGCTCGCAATGGGTATCCGTCAGATGTCGGTGCCGCTCGGCGTCGCCGCCTCCGCACTCGTCATTCCGCAACTGGCACGCGAGCACGGGACCGCCTGGGCACTGGCCTTTCCCGCGATCGTATGCGGCGTCGCCGCCGTGGCGTGCGCAGTGGGGATCGTCGACCCGCCTCGTCCCGACCGGGCCGAGGCAGCGCGCACCGGAGCGTTGACGAACCCGTACCGGACCGGCGCTGAGCTGACCCGTATCCATGTCGCATCGATCCTGCTCGTGATTCCCCAATACGTCGTGTGGACATACGCGTTGGTCTGGCTGATCGCCGACCGCGGATGGGACGAGACCGGCGCCGGGCTGGTCATCACCGCGGCACAGATTCTCGGGGCGCTCGCGCGAGTCGTGGTGGGCGCGTGGTCGGACCGTGTCGGCAGCAGACTGGGCCCGCTGCGGATCGTGTCGGCGATCACCGCGGTGTCGATGCTGGCACTCGCAGCAACCTCACTCGCAGACTCCCCCGCAGCTGTTGCGGTGCTGCTCCTCGCCTCGGTCGCATCGTCGAGTCCGAACGGCCTCGCGTTCACGGCGGTCGCCGAAATAGCGGGACCTTATTGGGGTGGACGGGCACTCGGCGTCCAGAACACCGGTCAGTTCGTCTTCGCCGCCGCCGTGGGTCCGGTATTCGGTGCGCTCATCGCGACGGTCGGCTTTCCGTTGGCATTCACTCTGTCGGCGATCGCACCCGCGGCCGCGATTCTGGTGGTGCCGAAGCGGGACTGAGGTCGTGCGTGGTTCCGATGGCAGCTGCCATCGGAACCACGCACCGTCGCTCAGAGTGCGGCGGTGATACGGTCGCCGATCTCGGTGGTCACGACCGGCGAATCACCGCGTGAGGCCAGATCTGCCTCGACCGCGGACTCGACACGCGCGGCATCTTCGTCACGTCCCAGGTGACGCAGCAGCAGCGCCGTGGACAGGATCGCGGCCGTCGGATCGGCGATGCCCTTGCCGGCGATGTCCGGCGCCGAGCCGTGGACCGGCTCGAACATCGACGGGTTCGTTCCCGACGCATCGATGTTGGCGCTCGCAGCCAGGCCGATACCGCCGGTGACCGCACCCGCGAGATCGGTGATGATGTCGCCGAACAGGTTGTCGGTGACGATGACATCGAAACGCGACGGGTCGTCGACCATGTAGATGGTCGCCGCGTCGATGTGGCAGTACGCGGTCTCCACCTCCGGGAACTCCTTGCCGACCGTCTCGACCGCGCGGGTCCAGATCGCGCCGGCGTTGGACAGCACATTCGTCTTGTGGATCAGCGTGAGGTGCTTGCGGCGGGTCTGCGCCAGCTCGAACGCATAACGCACGACGCGCTCAGCACCGAACCAGGTGTTCACCGACACCTCGGTGGCGATCTCGTGCGGGGTCCCGACGCGGATCGCACCGCCGTTGCCGGTATACGGCCCCTCGGTGCCTTCTCGCACCACGACGAAGTCGATGTCCGGATTTGCCGCGAGCGGAGACTTCGAACCCGGGTACAGCCGCGACGGACGCAGGTTCACGTGGTGGTCGAGCGCGAACCGCATGTTCAGCAGCAGGCCCCGCTCGAGGATACCGGGGCCGACGAGCCGCGGGTCGCCGATCGCACCGAGCAGGATCGCATCGTGCTCGCGGATCGCCGCGAGATCGGCCTCGGGCAGAAGCTCACCGGTCTCGTTGTACCGGCGCGCACCGAGATCGTACTCGGTGGTCTCGAGGTCCGGAACAAGCTTGTTCAGGACCTTCAGCGCCTCGGCCGTGACCTCGACACCAATGCCGTCACCGGGGATGACCGCAAGTTTCATTTTATGTGCTCTCTTCCTGTGCGACAGTGGCCGCGACCGTCCGGGACGGTCGCGGCCACTGAACGGTGCAAAGCGATGATCAGGACAGGTCGACCTGCGCCACGCGCGCGTCGAGCTGTTCGACGATCTGCGCGACCTCTGTCTCCGGGACGAGCTGCGCGACGCGCAGGATGACAGTTGCGCCGGGGCCTTCGGCGTCCTGGCTCAGTGCTGCAGCCTGGATATCGATGCCGGCGTTACCCAGCACGGTACCGAGGGTGCCGAGAACGCCCGGCCGGTCCTGGTAGTGGACGATGAAGTTGTGCCCTTCGGCACGCAGATCGAAGCTGCGGCCGTTGATGTTCACGATCTTCTCGACCTGCTGGAGTCCGGTGAGGGCGCCCGCGACGGTGGTGACGCCACCGTCGGCGGCCACAGCGCGTACCTCGACCGAACTGCGGTGGGTCTGGGCCTCGCTGACGCTCTCGACCTCGATGCTGACGCCGCGCTGCTCGGCGAGCTGCGGAGCGTTGACGAAGGTGACCGGCTCGTCGCTGCTGGCCGAGAAGAGGCCCCGCAGCGCCGCGAGACCGAGGATCTCGACATTCTCCACCGACAGCTCGCCGCTCGCGATGACCTGCACGTTCTGGACGGCTTCCGGCGACAGGGTGCCTGCGAGCAGACCGAGCTTGCGGACGAGTTCGAGCCACGGTGCAACCTCTTCGCCGACCGGGCCACCGGAGACGTTGACCGCGTCGGGAACGAACTCGCCGGCGAGCGCAAGGAGCACACTCTTCGCAACGTCGGTGCCTGCGCGGTCCTGCGCTTCTGCGGTCGAGGCACCCAGGTGCGGGGTCACGACGACGTTGTCGAGGTCGAACAGCTTCGAATCGGTGCACGGCTCGGTGTTGAACACGTCGAGACCGGCTGCACGAACCTTGCCCGACACGAGCGCGTCGTACAGTGCGTCCTCGTCGATGAGCCCACCGCGCGCAGCGTTGACGATGATCACGCCGTCCTTCGCCGTGGCGAGACGCTCCGCGTTGATCAGACCCGCGGTTTCTTTCGTCTTCGGCAGGTGAACCGAGATGAAGTCGGCGCGCGAGACGAGCTCGTCGATGTCGACGAGTTCGATGCCGAGTTGTGCGGCGCGAGCGGCAGGCAGGTAGGGGTCGTACGCGATGACGTGGGTCTCGAACGCGGCGAGACGTTGTGCAAACAGCTGACCGATCCGGCCGAGGCCGACGACACCGACCGTCTTGCCGAGGATCTCGGTGCCGTTGAAGCTCGAGCGCTTCCAGGTGCGCTCACGCAGCGTGCGGTCGGCGGCGGGCACCTGGCGTGCTGCAGACATCAGCAGTGCGACGGCGTGCTCGGCGGCGGAGTGGATGTTCGAAGTGGGAGCGTTGACCACCATCACGCCTCGCTCGGTGGCGGCGGCGATGTCGACGTTGTCGAGACCCACACCGGCGCGGCCGACGATCTTCAGCTTCGGAGCTGCGGCGAGGACTTCGGCGTCGACGGTCGTGGCCGACCGCACCAGCAATGCGTCCGCGTCGGGCACCGCAGCCAACAGGGCCGGGCGGTCCGGGCCGTCCACCCAGCGCACCTCGACTCCGTCACCGAGGGCATCGACGGTCGATTGCGCAAGCTTGTCGGCGATCAGGACAACTGGACGGCCATTCTGGCTCACGTGCAAACTCCCTGTGTCGTGTAGGTGGTGAACAGTCGACGGCGCGGGTACCTGACGGTAGGCGTGTTCAAGCCGTGACCGCCCATAGTTTAGTGCCCCTGCGGTCTCAGCGGGCCCACGGGGATGCCGCAGTACTCGCCGGTACTCACTGGAACGACACGAACACCGGTTTCGGCTCGACAGTCATGGTCTGCTCGGGTGTGAATGTGGGCACATCCTCGTCTTGACTTCCACCTCCGCGTGAACGCGGAGGATTCCTACGCAGCCGCACCAGGTGGTGAGGTCTGTTCAGCGGGTTCCTGCTTCACCGGGTCCGCGCATGCAAGCACACGTCTTACGCTCCCTCCACAAGCGTTTACCCTCTCCACCAGCCCGGCGGCGAGCATCACATTCACAGCAGCGTTATAGTCCCGATCCAGCCGCATACCGCACGACGGGCACACCCACACCCGCACATTCAACGGCTTCTTCCCGTCCCGCACCCCACACCCAGAGCACACCTGCGAAGTCGGCTCCCACTGGCTGACGGTGTGCACCGCCCGGCCGTGCTGGGCAGCCTTCTCGCCGATCAGGCAGGTCAGGCTCGACCAACCGGCATCGTGCACCGACTTCGCCACCCTCGTACGCGCCAAACCCGCCACCGACAACCCCTCGAGAGCGACCGCTTGGTTTTCGCGGATCAGCCGAAGAGCGAGTTTGTGGTGATGATCCAACCGCGTCTCGCGCACCTTCCGGTGCGCCGCGGCAACCTTTCGGCGCGCCTTGTCCCGATTCTTCGATCCTTTCGTGGTGCGCGAGTAGGCCCGTTGGGCGCGGACCAGCCGACGTTCCTTCGATCGCAGCCAGCGGGGATTGGCAATCTTCTCGCGGGTCCCATCGTCGTAGACGATCGCCGCAAGATCGGTCAACCCGACGTCGACACCCGCGCATCGGGTCGGAGCCGGCTGCGGGACAACCACAGCGGGCACGGGTTCGTCGACGACGAAGGACACGTAGTGGCGGCCGTCGGCCTCGCGGATCACCGTCACGCTCGACGGATCCGCCGGCAACGGTCGCGACGCCTCATACCGGATCCGCCCGATCTTCGGCAGGCGCACCAGCCCGATACCGCCGCCCGGCTCGAGAACCGAGAACCCGGCGTTGCGGGTGAAACGAGCAGACTGCCGGTGTGTCCGCTTCTTGAACCTGGGAGCGCCGACCTTGCGGCCCTTGCGTTTGCCGGTGCGGGAGTCGAAGAAGTTAGCGTACGCGCGGTGCAGGTCCGCCAGGGACTGCTGCAACGGCACCGAGGACACCTCCGCGAGCCACGCCCGTTCGGGAGTTGTTTTCGCGGCGGTCAGCGCCGCTGACAACTCGCTCTTGCTCGGGATCGACCGGCCCGTTTTGCGGGCGGATTCCCTCGCGGCGAGGGCGTCGTTGAACACGACCCGGCAGCACCCGAACAGCTGGGACAGCGACTTCTGCTGTTCTCCGCTCGGGTAGGCGCGGTAGCGGTATCGCTTCAACACGCCAGCACGATAGCATTTGGTGCCATGGGTAAGTAAGAGATCATCAGAGTTGGTAGACAAGCAATTTGGAACTGTCGTGTACATTTGGTGTTCGTCACAAAATACCGCCGCGGCGCCTTCACCGGTCCGATCTTGACGGACTGCGAGCAGATCATGCGGAAGGTGTGCGCCGACTTCGGGTGCGAGCTGCGGGAGTTTAATGGGGAAGACGACCACGTGCACTTGCTGGTGGAGTTCCCCGCGACGGTGCAGTTGTCGAAGCTGGTGAACTCGCTCAAGGGGGTGTCCTCGCGGCACCTGCGCCGCGACCATGTGGAGCATGTGTCTCGGTATCTGTGGGGCGGGCATTTATGGTCGCGGTCGTATTGCCGTGGCACGGCCGGTGGTGCGCCCCTGTCCGTGATCGCCGAGTACGTGAAGTCCCAACGCCGGCCTGCGTGATAGTGATTCACCTCCACCGTGAACGATGGTGCACTCTCACCCGAACAGGTAGAAACAACGTCGCCACACCAACAACATCGGTGACAATCCGGACACCGATGATCCATCGGGTCACTCCTGGCCGTCACCGGATTCGGCGCTGCCGTCCCCTGATACAGCACTACCGTCGACAACATCGCGGGGCGGTGCGTCGACTTCAGTGCGACCGATACCCTCGTCATCGCGGTGACGAAACGCGATGACTCCGGCCCGGACCGTCGGGTGGAACCGGTCGTCGCCGAAGCGGCCGCCGGTGGCCATTCTCCGCAGTCGATCCTTGACCGGTCCCTTCATCGCCGCGAAATCGAGTCGGACCCCTTTGCGCCGGAGATCTTCGTCGAGTTCCTCGAGGGCCTCCACTGCGGTGGTATCGAGATCGGTGATGGGTTCGGCTGCGAGAATGACCCACTTCACGGGATGTTCGGCGCGGGAAACCCGCTCGCGCACGTATCGCGTGAGAATCGCCCCGTTGGCAAAGAACAGCGGCGCATCGAAACGGACCAGCACCAGCCCTTCGATCCGATGGCCCTCGGGGTGCCGATCGATGTCGTGATATCCCGCGACGTCGCGCAGTTCCACGAGTTCGGTGCGGTGGGGCTGCCAAGCCCGCACGACGACGACGATCAACGACAGGCCGATTGCGACGAGGACGCCCTGCAGGACTCCGGCGAATGCGACGCCGGCGAACGCCGCGATCGACAATCCGAATTCGACCTTGCTGACCTTCCACAGATGCCGGACGGCCCTCACGTCGATCAGAGCGCTCGCCGCCACGATCACCACTGCACCGAGCGCGGCCTGCGGAAGGTACGCCGTCAATCCGGGCGCCATCAGAAGAAATGCCAGAACCGTGAGCGCTCCTACCGCACCGACGAGTTGTGTGCGGCCCCCGGCATCCTCGACGACCGGCGTTCGGCTGCCACTCCCGCACACGGGGAAGCCGCCCGTGAGGCCCGCCGCGACGTTGACCGCGCCGAGGGCACGCATCTCCGAACTTCCGTCGACGTCCTCACCGTGCCGCAATGCGAACGTCCGGGACAGGACCGCCGTGTCGGCATACGCGATGAGCGCGATCGCAACGGCCGGACCGAGCAGTTCGGCCACATCGTTCCATCCGACGCCGCCGAGCGCCGGCGCGGGGAAGCCCGCGGGTAGTTCTCCCACCATCGCCATCCGGTCGGTCAGGGAGAACACCGCGGTCACCAGTCCGGCCCCGACGACGGCGATGAGGACGCCCGGTATCACCGGAACGAATCTGCGCACCACCAGGATCGTGAGGATGCAGGCCAGGCCCATCGACAGCGCGTACCACTGTGGGCCGTCCTCGATCACGTCGTCGACGACATCCGCGAACTCGGGCAGCACACCGGATTCGTCGTCTCCTGTGCCGAGCAGCAACGGCAGTTGGGCCACGATGACGATGACCGCGATCGCGTTGAGAAAACCGATGCGGATCGGATTGGACAGCAGTTCGGTGACGAACCCGAAACGCAGGATACCCGCGAGCAGGAGTATCAGGCCGACAAGAATCGCCAGGACGCCGGCAAGGGCAATCGCACGTTGCGGATCGCCACCGGACGCGAGCGGGACCACGGCGGCTGCAATCAATGGGGCGAGCGCGGAATCCGGTCCGAGAACGAGAATTCGGGACGGCCCCACGAGCGCGTACACGAGCATCGGCACGATCGTCGCGTACAGGCCGGTGTAGGGAGGCAGGCCTGCAGCTTGCGCGTATCCCATCCCGGCAGGTACCAGGAGTGCGCTCAGGACCAGTCCGGCGGTGATGTCGCTGCGCAACCACCGACGCTGGTAGGTGCGTGCCACGGCTACGCCAGGGAGCCGGCCGGGAGCGGTCCAGAACGACATCAATTCAGTATCTCTTCCGCGCGGTATGCGCGAGTGCGGTACCGGATCGGCAGCCCTGCAGAAACGCAGCGGCCCGGTGCACCGTGTGGTGCACCGGGCCGCCGGAAGCCCGGACCGACTATGCGGTTTCGGTGATGGGGCGATCGACCCAGCTCATCAGGTCGCGCAGCTTCTTGCCGGTGACCTCGATCGGATGCTCGGCGTTGGCCTTGCGCAGACCCTCGAGCTCGGTGTTGCCGTTCTCGACGTTGGCGACGAGACGACGGGTGAACTCACCGGACTGGATGTCCGCGAGGATCTCCTTCATGCGCTCCTTGGTGCCCGCGTCGATGACCCGCGGACCGGAGAGGTAACCACCGAACTCCGCGGTGTCGGACACCGAGTAGTTCATGCGGGCAATGCCACCCTCGTACATGAGGTCGACGATGAGCTTGAGCTCGTGGAGAACCTCGAAGTAGGCCATCTCGGGGGCGTAGCCCGCCTCGACCATGACCTCGAAACCGGTCTTGACGAGCTCTTCGGTGCCACCGCAGAGCACGGCCTGCTCACCGAACAGGTCGGTTTCGGTCTCTTCCTTGAAGGTGGTCTTGATGACGCCGGCGCGGGTGCCGCCGATGCCCTTGGCGTAGGACAGTGCCAGCGCCTGACCCTCGCCCTTGGGATCCTGGTGCACTGCGATCAGAGCCGGAACGCCCTTGCCGTCGACGAACTGGCGACGCACGAGGTGACCGGGGCCCTTCGGCGCGACCATGCCGACGGTGACGTTCGCCGGAGCCGTGATCAGGTCGAAGTGGATGTTGAGGCCGTGGCCGAAGAACAGCGCGTCGCCGTCCTTCAGGTTGGGCTCGATGTCATCCTTGAAGATCGACGCCTGCGCGGTGTCGGGAGCGAGCACCATGATGACGTCGGCCCACTCCGAAACCTCGGCGGGGGTGCCGACGGTCAGGCCCGCTTCTTCGGCCTTGGCCCGCGACTTGGAGCCCTCCTTCAGGCCGATGCGAACCTCGACGCCGGAGTCGCGCAGGCTCAGCGAGTGCGCGTGCCCCTGACTGCCGTATCCGATGACCGCGACCTTACGGCCCTGGATGATCGACAGGTCGGCGTCGTCGTCGTAGAACATCTCGACTGCCACAGTGGTTACCTCTTTCAGAAAATATGGGTGTGTTCAGGCTAACGGGTCGCCGTGATGGACTTCGGACCGCGTCCGACCGCAACGACTCCGGACTGCACTATCTCGCGGATGCCGTGCGGTTCGAGCATGCGCAACAGCGCATCGAGCTTGGACCGGGTGCCGGTGGCTTCGATGGTCAGCGACTCGGGCGAGACGTCGATCACCTTGGCGCGGAACAGGTTCACTGTCTCGATGACCTGTGTGCGCACGCTGGCATCGGCGCGCACCTTGATCAGCAGAAGTTCGCGGGCGACAGATGCCTCGTCCTCCTGCTCGACGATCTTGATGACGTTGACGAGCTTGTTGAGCTGCTTGGTGACCTGCTCGAGGGGGAACTCGTCGACCGTCACCACGATCGTCATCCGGGAGATCTCCGGGACCTCGGTGCCACCGACGGCGAGCGATTCGATGTTGAAGCCGCGCCGCGAGAACAACGATGCGACTCGGGCCAGCACGCCCGGCTTGTCCTCGACGAGGACACTGAGGGTGTGGCTCGTGCTCACTTGTTTTCCTCCTCGGCGGCAGCCTGCTCACTGCGCGCACGGTCGCGCTCGATGGTCTCGTGGATCACGGTGGGGTCGTCGGCGGAGTCGTCGTCGAACAACGGACGGATGTCGCGGGCAGCCATGATCTCGTCGTTGCTGGTTCCCGCAGCCACCATCGGCCACACCTGGGCGTCCTTGCCGACAATGAAGTCGATGACAACGGGACGGTCGTTGATGGCCTGGGCCTGGCGGATCGCGTCCTCGACGTCTTCCTCGCGCTCGACACGGATGCCCACGCAGCCGAGCGCCTCGGCCAGCTTCACGAAATCGGGGATACGCAGGGTATGCGTGGACAGGTCGGTGTTCGAATACCGCTGCTCGTAGAACAGCGTCTGCCACTGGCGCACCATGCCCAGGTTGCCGTTGTTGATCAACGCGACCTTGATCGGCACACCTTCGACCGCGCAGGTTGCGAGCTCCTGGTTGGTCATCTGGAAGCAGCCGTCGCCGTCGATCGCCCAGACCTCGGCCTCGGGCTTACCCATCTTGGCACCCATCGCAGCGGGCACCGCGTAGCCCATCGTGCCGAGGCCACCGGAGTTCAGCCAGGTACGCGGCTTCTCGTAGTCGACGAACTGCGCAGCCCACATCTGGTGCTGACCCACACCTGCGCAGTAGATCGCGTCAGGTCCGGCGAGCTTGCCGACGGCCTGGATCACGTACTGCGGCGAGAGAGTGCCGTCGGTATGCCGGTCGTAGGACAGCGGGTACGTGCTACGGAGGTCGTCGAGGTAGACCCACCACTGCCCGTACTCGAGCGTCGTGCCTGTCGCGAGGTCGGCACGGACCGCTTCGAGCAGCTCGACGATGACCTCCTTGCAGTCACCGACGATCGGCACGTGGGCGTGCCTGTTCTTGCCGATCTCCGCCGGATCGATGTCGGCGTGGATGACCTTGGCGTCGGGAGCGAACGTGTCGAGCTGACCGGTGACGCGGTCGTCGAACCGGGCACCGAGAGTGATGAGCAGGTCGCTCTTCTGGAGCGCCGCCACGGCTGCGACGTTGCCGTGCATGCCGGGCATCCCGCAGTGCAGCTCGTGACTGTCGGGGAATGCACCACGCGCCATGAGTGTGGTGACCACGGGGATCCGGGTCAGCTCAGCGAGCTCGAGCAGCTCCGCGGAGGCGTCGGCCTTGATCACACCGCCACCGACGTACAGGACGGGGTTCTTGGAATCGGCAATCAGGCGCGCGGCCTCGCGGACCTGTTTGCCGTGCGGCTTGGTGACGGGACGGTAGCCGGGCAGATGCATCTCCGGCGGCCAGCTGAACGTGGTCTGCGCCTGCAGGATGTCCTTCGGTATATCGACGAGCACAGCGCCCGGCCGACCCGAGGACGCCAGGTAGAACGCCTCCGCGAGGATGCGGGGGATGTCGGTGCCTTCGGTGACGAGGAAATTGTGCTTGGTGATGGGCATCGTGATGCCCGAGATGTCGGCCTCTTGGAACGCATCGGTACCGATCAGCGGACGCCCGACCTGGCCGGTGATTGCAACGACCGGGACCGAGTCCATCTGCGCGTCGGCGAGCGGGGTGACCAGGTTGGTCGCGCCCGGGCCGGACGTCGCCATGCACACACCGACCTTGCCGGTTGCCTGCGCGTATCCGGTCGCCGCGTGGCCTGCGCCCTGCTCGTGACGGACGAGCACGTGGCGCACGCCCTTCGAGTCGAAGAGCGGGTCGTACACGGGAAGAATCGCACCACCGGGAATACCGAATACCGTGTCGACCTCGAGCTCTTCGAGAGCCCGGACTACGGCCTGGGCACCGGTGACCCGCTCGGGGGCTACCGAGCGTCGGCCGGCGGGCTGTGTCGCGGCCGCTGCGGGAGTCGGGCTTGCAGACCCCGGCTTCCGCGGCGAGGGTTGAGGACGTGCGGTTGGTGCGCTCACTACGAATTCCTCTGATTCTGGCTCCGGGCAACAAAAAACCCTCGTCAGCATTGTGCTGTACGAGGGTGGCGCGTCGTGGGCGAGTTGCAATAAGCGGCTCAGGCGACGACGCGCCGGCCGATTACGAGCAACCCATTCTGATTCACGCGATCGACGGTAGGCGCGTGGAGTAGAACAGTCAACTTGGTTCGGTCACTGTCCCAGAATGTGAGATGCCATGGCTGCGGTGAGAAGATGGTGAGGTGTCATCTCCACAGCAGCCCGTGCCACCGAGCCCATCCTCCCACACTCCCGAGCCCACGACCGAACCGACGACGCAGGTCATCCAGATCTCGCGGCTTTCTTTCCTCGCGTGCGGCCTCCTGTTCCTCGCGGTGCTGTCCCCCGCAATGGCGTGGCCCGCCGCCTTCTCGTGGATGCTGGTGATCCCAATCCTCGTCGTCGCATGGGTACTGCGGGTACGCACCGTCGTCGGACCCGACGGCATAGTCGCGCGCGCGACGTTCTCGACGACGAGAATCGGCTGGGATTCACTGAAAGGCATCCGATTCCCCAAACGCGGCTGGGCACGCGCGACCCTCACCGACGACACCGAGGTCGCCCTTCCCGTGGTCACTTTCGGGCGCCTGCCTCAACTGGCCGAGGCCAGCGGCGGACGGATCACCGACCCGTACGCGGCAGCTCGGGAGGCTGAGCTCGCGGAAGCGGACAAGGAACCGGAGGACGACGACGTGATATCCGATACACCGGCCGAGTCCGAGTCGGATCCGGGTAGCAAATAGCACGGGAGTAGATTCGAACTCGTCGCGCCCCAGTCCCGTCACAGCCCGGCAATCGGGGCGCACCAGGTCAATGCGCCGCACCACAAAGCCCCGTCAAGGAAGTCAGCCCATGCCCCCGTTGAGGTCACGCACCACCACCGTCGGACGTAATGCAGCCGGCGCGCGCTCCCTGTGGCGCGCCACCGGCCTGACCGACTCCGATTTCGGCAAGCCGATCGTCGCCATCGCGAACTCGTACACCCAGTTCGTTCCCGGCCACGTCCACCTCAAGGACGTCGGTGAGATCGTCGCCGACGCCGTACGGGCCGCGGGTGGCGTCGCACGCGAGTTCCACACGATCGCCGTCGACGACGGCATCGCCATGGGCCACGGCGGAATGCTGTACTCGCTTCCGAGCCGCGAGATCATCGCCGACTCGGTCGAATACATGGTCAACGCACACACCGCCGACGCACTCGTGTGTATTTCCAACTGCGACAAGATCACACCCGGAATGCTCAATGCGGCCATGCGCCTGAACATCCCGACGGTGTTCGTCTCCGGCGGGCCGATGGAGGCAGGCAAGGCCGTCGTCGTCAACGGTGTGGCGCAGGCACCCACCGACCTGATCACCGCGATCTCCGCGTCCGCGAGTGAAGCTGTCGACGATGCCGGTCTCGACGAGGTCGAGCGCAGCGCGTGCCCCACGTGCGGTTCATGCTCGGGCATGTTCACCGCGAACTCGATGAACTGCCTCACCGAGGCACTCGGTCTCGCATTGCCGGGCAACGGATCGACTCTCGCGACCCACGCGGCGCGTCGTGCGCTGTTCGAGCGGGCGGGCACCACCGTCGTCGAGGCGGCACTGCGTTACTACCGCGACGAGGACGACTCGGTCCTGCCCCGCAACATCGCTACGCCCGCTGCGTTCCGTAACGCGATGGCCCTCGACGTCGCCATGGGCGGTTCGACCAATACGGTGCTGCACACCCTCGCCGCGGCGCAGGAAGGCGAGGTCGACTTCGATCTCTCCACGATCGATGCGATCAGCCGCAAGGTGCCGTGCCTGGCGAAGGTGTCACCGAACTCCGATTACCACATGGAGGATGTGCACCGGGCCGGCGGAATCCCCGCGATCCTCGGTGAACTCCGCCGCGGCGGACTGCTCGAGACCGACGTGCACACCGTCCACACCGAGAGCTTCGATCAGTGGCTCGACGACTGGGACATCCGCTCCGGCAAGGCCACGGACGAAGCACTCGAACTCTTCCATGCCGCTCCCGGCGGAGTGCGCACCACCGAACCGTTCTCGACCGACAACCGCTGGTCGTCGCTCGACACCGACGCCGTCGGCGGTTGCATTCACGACATCGAACACGCCTACACCGTCGAGGGCGGACTCGTCGTGCTGCGCGGCAACATCGCCCCGGACGGCGCGATCCTCAAGACCGCAGGCATCGACGAAGACCTCTTCCACTTCGAGGGCCCCGCCTTCGTCGTCGAATCCCAGGAAGAAGCGGTCTCGGTGATCCTGGGCAAGAAGATCAAGCCCGGCGACGTCGTCGTCGTGCGCTACGAGGGACCTGCCGGCGGCCCGGGCATGCAGGAGATGCTGCACCCCACGTCGTTCCTCAAGGGTGTCGGACTCGGCAAGGTGTGCGCCCTGATCACCGACGGACGCTTCTCCGGCGGTACGTCGGGGCTGTCCATCGGTCACGTCTCCCCCGAGGCAGCGTCGGGCGGCGTCATCGGCCTGATCGAAAACGGCGACCGGATCCGCATCGATGTGGCGACCCGCGCCCTCGAGGTGCTCGTCGACGACGATGTGCTCGCCGAGCGTCGCGCGAAGATGGAGGCATCGGAGCGTCCGTGGCAGCCCGTCGACCGTGAACGCACGGTCTCGAAGGCACTGCGCGCCTACGCGGCACTGGCCACATCCGCAGACAAGGGAGCGGTCCGGCAGCTGCCGTAATCCCTCAGCTGAAGAACAGGCCGCCGCGATCATCCGATCGTGGCGGCCTGTTCTCGTCCGGACGGGCTCAGCGGCCGAAGATCCACAGACACACACCCGCCGCGACCCCGAGCAGCAGCGCAACGAACGACCCGAGGAACGGGCGGGTCGCCCACTTGCGGGGGCCGTCCACTGCGATCCGGCCCGGGCCGGTGAGGGTGAGCGACACCGCGGCGGCCACGAGAAGCGCTTCGAATTCGAATCCCGTCTGCTCGCTCGCGAAGAACTGCAGACCGGGTTCGAGTTCGTGTTTGAACAACACCGCGTTGATCATGATCGCGACTATTGCCGCTGCGGCAAGTGGCGTCAGCAGACCCAGTACGAGGAAAGCACCCGCCGCGAGCTCACCGGCAGCGGCGACGATCGCGAGAATGTTCGGCTGCTGGTATCCGGCCTCTCGGAGTGTCTCCTCGAACCCGTCCAGGCCGGGACCTCCCCACAGGCCCACCAGCTTCTGCAGCCCGTGGACGATGAGGATTCCGCCGACCGCGAGCCGCAGGATGAAAAGGCCCAGGTCGAGAGTTCCGCGACGGGCTTTGACGACGGGCGGTTGCCCGGTGTCCACCGGACCCGCCGCAGCAGGCTGGTGAATCTGCTCGGTCGGCGCCGCGTAGGGCGCGCTGTACCCGGAATTGTCGAGTGCTGAGTTGTCGAAGCCGAGATCGTCCTCGGATTCGAGCATCGAGGGACGTTCCCGGCGCATCTGCAACGTCGGGTCGTCGAAGGGACTCGAACCTGTGTCCGGCTCGCCGCCGGTTTCCTTGTCGGCCACGGTTCCAGGGTAGGTCTCCGAGCCGCCCGTACCCGGCATACGCGCCGCCGCGCGTCGTCCCGGTAACGTTTGCTGCATGACGAGGGGCGCGCGGTCGGCAGGTTCGTGGAAGATACGTACGAGCGCGGTGGCCCTCGCAATCGGGGTGCTTCTCGTTCCGTCATGCGCACAGTTCGACGACGCAGCCACCACCCCGTTCACCTCCGCCCCGTCGTTCGACGCGGGGGGCATCGCACCCGAGCAATCACCGAGCACGACCACCACACCGAGCACACCGCCGGTCCCTCCTGGACCGTGTGTCGATCCCGATCCCGCAGTGATCGCTACCTGCCTCGATACCACCGGCGGTCTGATCGCTCTCCCCGACGGCAATTCCGCGCTCGTGACCGAACGGCGCACGGGCCGTATTCTGCGGGTCACCGTCGGTGAGGAACCCGTCGAAGTGGCGACTGTGCCCGTCGACGGCTCGGGAGACGGCGGGCTGCACGACGTCGTTCTGTCGCCCACGTACAACGAGGACCGCCTGCTCTACGCCTACATCACCACGCCATCCGACAATCGGGTGGTGCGAATCGCGGCGGGCGACGTTCCCAAGGACATCCTGACCGGGATCCCGCGCGGCGCCACCGGAAATGCGGGGGCACTCGAATTCGTCTCGCCGACCGAACTCGCGGTCCTCACCGGCAATACGGGGGATCCGGCCGCTGCGGACAACCCTTCATCGCTGGCCGGAAAACTCCTGTCGCTTCCGCTGCCCGCGCCCGGCGCAACCGCGGCACCGACCGTCACACTGTCCGGTGTCGGTGAGGCCGGAGACGTGTGTCGTGACCCGAGCGGCAACCTGTGGATCACCGACCGCACCGTGCTCGAGGACCGGTTGCAGCGGGTGAGCATGGACGGCGCGGCAGCAGCCGGGCCCGCGTGGACCTGGCCGGAGAAACCCGGAGTCGCAGGATGTGCCGCGTCCCCCGAGGGTCTCGCGGTGTCACTCACGGGAGGGAAGGCCGTGGCAGTACTGCCGATCGATCCCGGAACGGGTGCTGTGACGGCCGCGCCGACCGTCACGCTCGAAGACCGCTACGGCATGCTGCGTGGTGCGTCCGCCGGACCCGATGGCCTGCTGTGGGTTTCGACCGTCAACAAGTCGGGCGACGAACCCGGGCCCAACGACGACCGCGTCATTCGGATTCAGTTCCCCGCCGGTGGTGGCGGATTCGACTGACGGTCCGCGCCGGCGGTTTCCCGACGCTCGGGTAGCAGCCCGGCAAGCGTCGGCATGATCAGCACGGTGATCGCTCCAGCGGCGACCAGGATCGACGCGCTGGCAGTGGACATGTGCCCCGCCGACACCGCGACACCCGTGACCGCGACGATGAGCGGCAGACCTGTCGTGGAATACAACGCGATCTGCAGCTGCTCGGACGTGGCGAACCGAATTCCGTTCTCACCCCGATCGAATCGCGACGCGACGAACACCGGCACCCCGCGCACGAGCACCAGGAGCACGAGGAATGCGATCAGCACTCCGGGTTCGCTCGCGACCGCGCCTACGTCGATGGCCATTCCGGAGGTGACGAAGAAGACGGGGATCATGAATCCGTATGCGAGGCCGTCCAACTTCGACTCGAGCTGCTCATCGCCCTTGGGAACTGCCCGGCGCAGAATGAAGCCGGCAGCGAACGCGCCGAGGATCACATCGAGATCGAACACTGCGGCCACCGCAATCAGTCCGACAAGCAGCAGCATCACCAGCCGGACCGGTGTCTGTGCGGTGGTGTCCGATGTACTGCGGACGAACTGCAGAAACTGCGACCCCTCCCGCAGGGCCCATCGGGGCAGGACCGCGACGACCACGGCTACAAGGGCGAACACGGCCAGGACGATGAGGGATCCGAGCGCACCGCGCGTCCCCAGCAGCACTGCCATAGCGATCACCGGAAGGAGCTCACCGACCGCCCCGTGGTTGAGCACCGAGCGGCCCAGCCGGGTCGCGACGAGACCGCGGTCGGCGAGGATCGGCAGCAAAGTGCCCAATGCCGTTGACGTGAGTGCGATTGCCACAGCGACGCCGGCATGTACGACACCTGCCGAAGACAACACCGCGACCGCACCGGCGGCGAGACCGAAACACACCATCCAGGTGATGAGTGCGCGGCGTCCACCACGCCCTGTCAGTTCCTTGGGGTCGATCTCGTAGCCCGCGAGCAGGAACAGCAGTCCCAGTCCGAGTTCGCGCAACATCTCGATCTCGCTGTCGACCGACGCGATCCCGAGCGCGTACGGCCCGATCACGACTCCGGCGGCGAGCAGCAGCACGACCTCGGGTACGAGTCGACGCGGCAGCACACCGGCAATGAGCGGCGCGAGGACCGCCGCCACCGTGATCCAGAGGAGCGAGGTGGCGACGGCAGCGTCCATGGATCGCTACATTAGCGACCCAAGATCAGCTGCACGCGGCGATCACGAGTTCCTTGACGCGGGCAGGGTCGGCCTGTCCACGAGTTGCTTTCATGACGTCGCCCACGATCTTGCCTGCGGCCGCAACCTTGCCCGAGCGGATCTTGTCGGCGATGTCAGGGTTCGCGGCAAGTGCCTCGTCGACGGCGGCCTGAAGCTTGCTGTCGTCGCGCACGACGACGAGTTCGGGGTGCGCCTCGAGGATCTGTGCGGGCTCGCCCTCGCCTTCGAGAACGTAGTCGACGACCTTGCGCGCGAGCTTGTTCGTCAGCTTGCCCTCGGCGACCAGCGCGATGACCTGTGCGAGTTGCGCCGGGGTGATGGGCAGCTCGACGAGTTCGACGCCGCGGGTGTTCGCCTGCTGAGCGAGGTAGGCAACCCACCACGACCGTGCTTCGGACGCGGGCGCTCCGGCCTCGGTGGTCGCGATGACCAGTTCGAGAGCACCCGCGTTGACGAGATCGCGCATCTCCTCGTCCGAGACACCCCAGTCGGCCTGGATACGCGCGCGGCGCAGCCACGGCAGCTCGGGCAGGGTTGCGCGCAGCTCCTCGATCCATGTGGCGTCCGGCGCGACCGGCTCGAGATCGGGCTCCGGGAAGTACCGGTAGTCTTCGGCGGTTTCCTTACGGCGACCGGGAGACGTCGTGCCGTCGGACTCCTGGAAGTGGCGGGTCTCTTGAATGACCTCGCCGCCACTGGTCAACACGGCGGCCTGGCGGCGCATTTCGTAGCGGACAGCGACCTCGACGGACTTGAGCGAGTTGACGTTCTTCGTCTCGGTGCGGGTGCCGAATTCCTTCGCACCGATCGGCATGAGCGAGATGTTGGCGTCGCAGCGCATCGAGCCCTGATCCATCCGGACGTCGGACACATCGAGTGCCTTCAGCAGATCACGCAAGGCCGTGACATAGGCGCGAGCCACCTCGGGGGCACGCTCTCCTGCGCCGGTGATCGGCTTGGTGACGATCTCGACGAGCGGAACACCGGCGCGGTTGTAGTCGAGCAGCGAATGGCTGGCACCGTGGATACGTCCGGTGGCGCCGCCGACGTGCAGCGACTTGCCGGTGTCCTCTTCCATGTGGGCGCGCTCGATGTCGACTCGCCAGGTGGTGCCGTCGTCGAGAACGACATCGAGGTAGCCGTCGGTGGCAATCGGTTCGTCGTACTGCGAGATCTGGTAGTTCTTCGGCTGATCCGGGTAGAAGTAGTTCTTCCGCGCGAACCGTCCCCACGGGGTGATCGAACAGTTCAGCGCGAGGCCGATTCGGATTGCCGATTCGACCGCCTGCTGGTTCACCACCGGCAGGGCACCGGGAAGGCCGAGGCAGACCGGGCATACCTGCGTATTCGGCTCGGCGCCGAACTCGGTCGGGCACGGGCAGAACATCTTGGTGGCGGTGTGCAGCTCGACGTGCACCTCCATGCCCATCACGGGCTCGAACTTCGCGAGCACGTCGTCGTAGGCGAGCAGGTCAGCAGACACGGAGGCAGTCATGCTCACGATTTTAGACGGCCACCGGTGTCAGCCGAAGATGACCCGCATCTCCTGGTAGCGCTCGTCCGGGACGTACTTGGGATCGGCGAGCGCCTCCTCGAAACCGACTCGGGCGATGTCTGTGCCGTGCAGGGCGACCATATGCCCCCATTCTTCGTCTGCCACCAGGTCGGTGACGGCCATCCCGAGCCTGGTGGCGAGGACCCGATCGAACGCGGTCGGGACGCCACCGCGCTGGATGTGCCCGAGCACCGTCGCACGCGTCTCGATCCCGGTGTGTTCCTCGATGAGCGGTGCGAGCACCTCGGCGATGCCACCGAGGCGGGGCCGGTCGAATCCGTCGAGTCCCTTGGTGGAGTGGGCATGCGTCATTTCGGGCAGGGTGAAACCTTCCGCGACGACGACCATCGGTGCGCGACCCCGGTCTCGCACACTGGTGACCCATTCGCAGATCTGCTCGAGACTTTCGGGTTGTTCGGGAATGAGAATGGCATGCGCTCCCCCGGCAGTGCCCGAGTGCAATGCAATCCATCCGGCGTGCCGTCCCATCACCTCGAGCACCATGCAACGCTTGTGGGAGTTCCCGGTGGTCCGAAGTCTGTCGATCGCGACGGTGGCGATCTCGACAGCAGTGTCGAAGCCGAATGTGTAGTCGGTGCGGCTGAGGTCGTTGTCGATCGTCTTGGGAACCCCCACGATCCGGATGCCTTCCTCGAACAGACGTTTCGATGCGGACGCGGTGCCTTCACCACCGATGGCGACGACCGCGTCGATACCGAGCCGGTCGAGTGTGGCCTGAATGTTCTGCGCTCCCCCGTTCGGTCCCTGATACGGGCCGAATCTGCTCGTACCCAAGATGGTGCCACCCTGCTGGGCGAGGCCCCGAACCCGGCTGCGATCCAAGGGGATCACGTCACCGTCGACAAGCCCCCGCCAGCCGTCGAGAAATCCGACGAACTCCTGGGCGTGCACCTCGGTTCCCTTCAGGACCGCCCCGCGGATCACCGCATTGAGTCCGGGGCAATCGCCGCCGCTGGTGAGAATGCCGATCCTGGTCATTCGCCGAAACCTTCCGCCGCGTGGAATCGTGCCGTCTCGACATCCTGCCCGCTGAGGGCACCGACGGCATGTCGATCGGACATCACCACAGTTCCCGCGACCCTGCCCGCTTCCCGCGGCAGCAGCTGCTGATGTGGGAAGCCGACGACCGCGCGGGAAGGTTCAGCCCGGAGTGACGACACCGGATTCGTAGGCGAGGACCACTGCCTGAGCGCGATCGCGGAGGTGCAGTTTGCCGAGCACCTTCCCGACATGGGTCTTGACCGTCTGCTCTGCGACGAACAGTTTCGCGGCGATCTCCTGATTCGACAGGCCGTGTGCGATGAGTTCGAGAACCTCGAGTTCACGCGGGGTCAGGACGTCGAGCGCACGGGCGCGACCACGCGCAGGCGCACGCCGACTGGTGACGTCGGCAATGAGTCTGCGGGTGACCGTCGGCGCGAGCAGCGCCTGTCCCTCGGCGACCACGCGAACGGCCCGGACGAGTTCGTCGGCCGGCGCATCCTTGAGCATGAACCCGCTTGCACCCATTCCAAGTGCCTCGTACACGTACTCGTCGAGGTCGAAGGTCGTGAGCATCAGCACGCGAGTCTTCGGTTCGCGTGTGTCGGCGAGGATCCGACGTGCCGCGTCGAGACCGTTCATTTCGGGCATCCGCACGTCCATCAGCACGACGTCGGGGCGCAACCTCGCCACTTCGGACACCGCGGTGCGCCCGTCGGGCGCATCGCCGACTACGCTGATGTCGTGCTGCGCCGCGAGCAGCGCACCGAAACCCTGCCGCACCATGGCCTGGTCGTCGGCGATGAACACCGTGGTGGGTGCGGACGCTGGGGCGAGGGAGGTCGGCTCGGTCACGGCCACAGCCTAGTACCGCATTCGTGCGTTGATCTTGTTGCAGCCCCGGCGAGTGCGGTTCGGGGAGGACTGCGGACGCGTCATACTGCGACGACCGTAGGCAGCACCGCGTGGACCTCGAATCCGCCGTCGGGTCGCGGATGCGCAACGAGCCGGCCACCGACCGTTGCTGCGCGCTCTCCCATACCCCTGATGCCACTGCCCCCGTTCCGATCCGACAGCACCACCGCCTCCACGGCCTCCGTACGCGGGCCGTTGGTCACGGCCATCTCCACTGTGCCGGGGCTCCATCGGATGCGGACGTCGACCGCTGCACCCGGAGCATGCCGAGCACTGTTGGTCAACGATTCCTGGAGGATCCGGTACACCGCCAGACCCACACCGTCGCTGACGCCGACCGGCTCACCGGTGATCTCGGTGTTCAGCCGCACACCGGCACGTTGCGACGCGGCAAGCAATTCACCGATTCGCTCGACGCCGGGTTGCGGTTCGTTCTCCGGGGTGTAACCGTCACTGCGCAGTACACCGAGCAGGCTGCGCACCTCATTGAGTGCTTCGCGGGCGGTCGCGCCCAGGGAGTCGAATTCGGCTCGAACCTCGTCGGTGACGTCGGTCAACCGATAGGGGGCACTCTGCGCTTGCACGACAACCATCGACATGTGGTGGGCGACGATGTCGTGGAGATCGCGCGCGATACGCGCTTTCTCCTCCAGTACCGCGCGGCGCGCGCGCTCGAGTTCGCTGACCTCCTCCTCGTGGGCCAGTTGCCGCCGCGAGATCACCAACCAGCGCACCAGTAGACCGAACACGACGAGGGCGGTGAGCCCCACCATCCAGCCCCATCCGTCGTCTCCCGGCATGTACAGGAAGAACAACAGCACCGTCGCGATCCACACCACGAGCACGACGCGGATCTCTTCCAGAACGGACACGGCGAGGACGAGCGCGAGGAGCACGATGATGTGCACTACCTGCCAAGGGTAGGTGTAGTCCCCGACCCTCTCGAACGCCAGCGGGATCACCAGCGCGGCGAGTGCGGTGACAGCCCAGCCCAACGCCGGGCGGCTGAACACGAACACGAACGGGAACACTGCGAAGCCGGCGACGAGCGGCATCAGCTGCGGCATCGTGTCGTGGGTGAGTGGCAGTGTCGGCCACGCAACCGCATACAGGATCAGCGTGACGACGACTGCGATGACCGTCGGCCAGCGACCGCGTCCCAGTTTCGCAGTGGTCTTCACTGCGGAGGTCGCTCCGGTACGCATCATCGTTTTCACGCCCTCCACGCTAGGAGTACGTGTCTTGCCTGTCCTCATACCTGAGAGTGAGTTCGCAGCAACCCTGCGGTATGAGGATGGCTTCCCGGAACCACTCCCGCGCGTGATCCGGCGTGGTGGAGGTCGTTCATACCGTCTGAATCATGATCAACCGAACCGCAACACGCCGCACGGCGGCCACCGTACTACTCGGTGCCGGGGCCGCTCTCTGCGTCGGTGCCGCATCCCCCGCGAGTACCGCTACGACCGCGGACCCGGCAGTTGCGGCTACCGTCGCCGCACTTGTGGCCGACGATACTGTCGGTGCGCTCGCGGCGTTCCCGGACGGCTTCGCCGAGGTCATGGGATACCACCCGTCGATCGAACCGGGCAACACCATCGACGGTGTACTCACCGACCCGGACGGTGACTGCTCGTCACCTGTCGCGCTCCCCTCGGATTTCGAACCTGCGTGCCGTAGCCACGATCTCGGGTACGACCTGCTCCGGTATGCACGCGACATCGGCGGCGAGCTCGGGCCGCAGGCCCGGCGCGACCTCGATGCGCACCTGCAACGGAACCTCAACGCCGCGTGCGCGACCGGGGCGAGCGAAGCGACGGGGGATGTCACCGAGGCGAGCGAAGCGACGGGGGATGTCACCGAGGCGAGCGAAGCGACGGGGGATGTCACCGAGGCGAGCGAAGCGACGGGGGATGTCACCGAGGCGAGCGAAGCGACGGGGGATGTCACTGCCGGGGTGGAACCGCGGTGCGACGTGATGGCGGGAATCGCCTCTGCGGCGGTGCAGATCAACTCGTGGCGCCAGGGTTACCGCCTGCCTGAATCCGAGTCGCCGGTGCCCTATCTGGCTGCAGCCGGTGCGGCGGTCGTCGCGGGCAGCACTTTCCTGAGGAGGACGAACCGGTGACGATCGACCTGACCCACCCCGCACCGGCGGCTGATAATCCGGGTGGGGATACCCCACACCCTCGTACCCTATTCCCTCACAAAGCTTTCGGACCCCGCCTGGGCTCGACTGTGGCCGCGACCCTCGCGGCTGTGGTCTCGCTCGCACCGTCGCTGTTGCCGAGGGACTCCCTCACCCAAGGGGTCCTCACCGGGGTCCTCATCGCAGTCGCACTTGCAGTCACGGCGTTGAGTCGACGCCTTGTGCCCCATCGGGTTCGAGCGCAGCACGGTCCACGCGAGGCGGAGGCTCGCTGGCTCGCAGCAGCAGTCGCGACTGCAATGGTCGCGGTGAGTGCGACGTGGGCGCATCACTGGCAGAACGCACTTCGTGCCGCGATGGAGGTGGCACCGATCGGATTGCACTACTGGCTCGAAGTACTCGCCGGAGCCGTCGTGACGGCATCGATTCTCGTGGGAGGCGCCACAGGCATCCGCACCCTGGTCCGAATGGCCGGTCGTACGCGCTCGATCGCGGCATTGGCGACGGCAGCGATCCTTCTCGCGTGGGGTATCACCTCGGTCGTCTCCCCGTCGCCGGATACGGCATCGGCATCCACTCCGGTAGCCACGCTCGACCCTGGGGTGTCCGGCTCCCCCATCTCACTGGTGAACTGGAACAGTCTCGGCACGCAAGGGCGACGATTCGTCTCGATCGAATCCTCGGGGTCGCCCGTGCGGGTCTACGTCGGGTTGGCTGCAGCCGCAGACGATGAGTCGCGCGCGGCGCTCGCGGTCCGGGAACTCGAACGCACCGGCGGGTTCGAACGGGAGCACCTTGTCGTCGCGATTCCCACCGGGTCCGGGTGGGTCGATGCCAATGCTGTGCAGGGATTCGAGGACCGCTGGGGCGACGACGTCGCCATCGCGGCACAGCAGTACTCGGACACGCCGAGCTGGGTCACGTTCGTCTTCGACCGCGACGCAGCCTCCCGGTCCGCCCGGGCGCTTGTCTCTGCCGTGCGCGAGCACATCGCCACGATGCCTCCCGATCAGCGACCCGACCTGCACGTATACGGACAGAGCCTCGGCTCGATCGGTGGCAGCGCCGTGTTCGACGACATCCAACCGGGCCTGTGCGACGCACTGTGGGCGGGTCCGCCGGCCGGATCGGTGCGCACCGACGGGGCGACGGTGCTGGCGAACACGTCGGATCCCGTCGTGTGGTGGCAGCCGTCGCTGTTGTGGTCGCCACCGGATCTGTCGCGTGCGGTGCAGGACGCGCCCGTACCGACGTGGCTGCCGGTGGTGGGGTTCCTGCAGACCACCGTCGACCTGTTCACCTCACTCGACTCGGCTCCAGGACACGGGCATCGCTACGGAACCGAACAGGCGCAGTGCGAACCGGCGGTGTCGTAGCCGCGCCGATGCGAACCGGCGGTGTCGTAGGCACAGGCCCACGGCACCGCCGGTCGGTCGATCGGAAAAGTCAGGCGACGATCGGTCCGCGGGCAGCTTCGAATGCCGCTCCGACACGGTAGAGCCGCTCATCGGCCAGCGCGGGAGCCATGATCTGCAGCCCGACGGGCAGTCCGTCGTCCGCCGACAGGCCCGATGGCACCGACATCGCGCAGTGACCCGCCAGGTTGGTCGGCAGGGTGCACAGGTCGGACAGATACATCGCGAGCGGATCGTCGACCTTCTCGCCGAGCTTCCACGGGGTGAACGGGCTCGTGGGCGAGACCAGGACGTCGACCTGTTCGTAGGCCTTGTCGAAGTCCTGCGCGATGAGCGAACGCACCTTAAGCGCCTGACCGTAGTAGGCGTCGTAGTAGCCCGACGACAGTGCGTAGGTGCCGATCATGATGCGACGCTTGACTTCCTTGCCGAATCCGGCGGCGCGGGTCGCGGCCATGACCTGCTCGGCACTCATCGAACCGTCGTCGACGCGCATGCCGTACCGCATTGCGTCGAAACGAGCGAGGTTGGACGACACCTCCGAGGGCAGGATCAGATAGTAGGACGCGAGTGCGTACTCGAAGTGCGGACACGACACCTCGACGACCTCGGCACCGAGCTTGGTGAGGGTCGCCACGGCAGCGTCGAACGACGAAATCACACCGGGCTGGTAGCTGTCGGAATGCAGTTCCTTGACGACGCCGATCTTCATGCCCGACAGGTCGCCGGCTGCACCCTGTCGCGCGGCCTCGACCACGGGACGAACCGCTGCGTCGACGGAGGTGCTGTCGCGAGGATCGTGTCCGGCGATCACCTCGTGCAGCAATGCAGTGTCGAGAACGGTGCGACCGCACGGACCACCCTGATCGAGCGAAGATGCGCACGCAACGAGACCGAAACGCGACACCGTGCCGTACGTGGGTTTCGTCCCGACCGTCGCAGTGACGGCTGCAGGCTGACGGATCGAGCCGCCGGTGTCGGTGCCGATGGCGAGCGGCGCCTGATACGACGCGAGAGCGGCCGCGGATCCGCCACCCGATCCGCCGGGGATCCGCGTGGTGTCCCACGGGTTGCGGGTGGGTCCGTACGCTGAGTTCTCGGTGGATGATCCCATCGCGAACTCGTCCATGTTGGTCTTGCCGAGAATCGGGATACCCGCCTGACGGAGCTTCGTCGTCAGTGTCGCGTCGTAGGGCGAGACCCAGTTCTCGAGGATTTTCGAGCCGCACGTGGTGGGCATGTCGGTGGTGGTGAACACGTCCTTGAGCGCGATCGGAACGCCCGCGAGGGCCGACGCCGGCTTCTCGCCTGCAGCCACCGCACGGTCGACGTCGGCTGCGGCGGCGAGTGCCTGCTCGGAGCCGACGTGCAGGAACGCGTTGTATTCACCGTCGACCTCGGCGATCCGGTCGAGGTGCGCCTTCGTGACCTCCACGGAGGACACCTCGCCGGCGTGGATGCGTGACGCGAGCGTGGCGGCGTCGAGTTTGGTGAGATCGGTGCTCATTCGCCCTCCCCCAGGATCTGCGGGACGGCGAAGCGTCCTTCTTCGACAGCGGGAGCGCCGGACAGAGCCTCGTCGGGCGTGAGTCCGGGCAGCACGACGTCGGCACGGGTCACGTTGGTGACTGCGTTCGGGTTCGCCATGGGCGCCACATCGTCCGCGGCAACCTCGGAGACCGCCTTGACGTGGCTGAGGATGGAATCGAGCTGGCCGGAGAACTCGTCGAGTTCCGCATCGGTCAGCGCAAGGCGGGACAACCGGGCGAGGTGCGCAACCTCGTCACGGGAAATGGCAGGCACCGTAGGTGGCCCCTTTCCAGTGGTGATGGATCATCTGGCGTTCGAACGTCCTGTCCAGGGTAATGCCCCACCGTGGCGGCCGTGTACTCGGTTCGGGCACCACCCGAATCGGCCCGCTGCATTGCACATGGGGGAAACCTTTGTTTCATTCATGTGACGCCGCCACCTATGACCGGGCATTTTCCGGCGCTAGGTCACGATTCCCCCGACGAGCGTTCCTACGCGCGCTGCGCGAGTGAAAAGATGGACGATGCCGGGGGTTCCGACTGCTGTCATGGTTGTGCGACCTGCACCCCTGGGCCGGCGTGTTCACGCGTCGGCGAAGAATGTGGGAAAGGACGCACGTGTCGTACCTGCTACGTGTCCAGCTTCCCGACCGTCCCGGTAGCCTCGGCGCACTCGCGTTGGCTCTGGGTTCGGTCGGCGCAGACATCCTGTCGCTCGACGTGGTCGATCGTGGTGCCGGCTTCGCCATCGACGACCTCGTGGTCGACGTGGAACCGGGGAAGCTGCCCGACACTTTGATCACCGCCGCGGAGGCCTTGGACGGCGTCACCGTCGACTCGATCCGCCCGTACGCGGGCATCCTCGACACTCACCGCGAGCTCGAGCTCATCGATCAGGTTTCGGCGGCACGCGACGACCGCCTGCAGGTGCTCGTGGATGGCGCGCCTCGTGTACTGCGGGTGAGTTGGGCCACTGTCCTCGGAGTCGGGGCGCACGGCACGTACCGCATCGTCGGAAGTCCCGGGGCTCCGGAAACACGGCCCGCCGACACCCCGTGGATGCCTCTCGAGAAGCCGGCACTGCTCGATCATGAAGCCGAGTGGGTGCCTCGATTGTGGCGGGACATGGACACGATGCTCGCGGCGGCGCCCCTTGGCAGATCGGATCGAGTTCTCATGCTGGGAAGGCCGGGCGGTCCCGAATTCCGGCCATCGGAGGTTGCGCGGATGGGCTACCTCGCGGGAATCATCGGCACGGTGCTCGGCTGACTTTTCAGTCGAGCACCAACCGGCGAGCAACCGCGATCGCGTCCCGACGGGAGTGCACACCCAGTTTGCGGTAGAGCGACCGCAATTGGGTCTTGACGGTATTGAGACTGACGAACTGTGCCTCAGCGATCGTCCCAGCATTGCCACCTGCGACCAGTGCTTCGAGAACTGCCGATTCCCGCGGGGTCAGCCGCACCGTCGGCTGTGTCGTGCGAAAGGTGCCGAAGTCGAGCGCGATCTGTTCCAGATCGACCGGGAGGTCGACACCGAGATCCGTGATGTTCCGAACCATCGACGGAGCAAGGCCGGTGAACGGCCTCAGCATCCCGGTCTGTCGCGACAGCGCGGCGGCACGGAACATGCAGCGGCGAGCATCGTTTCGCCTGCCCAGCGCGCATGCTGCTGCCGCGCCGACAACGGCCAGCTCCATCGACACCCGCGGTGGGCAACTCGGGTCGTCGCGATAGTGATGCCCGATGGCCTCGGCGCCTGCGGGATCGCCGGCGAACAGGCGGACCCGTGCACGCGCAGCTGCCGTGAGCGTGTCGGTCGACCGCGCCACGACTCGCCGAGCCTCGTCCGGGCGACCGATCGCCAGATTGAGGTCAGCGCGGACCGCATCGAGCAAGTGGCCGGACATCCCGCCGTACAACCGGGAAAAACGCTTGATCTCGGACTCGATGTACTGCAGGCCGTCGGCGGGCAGTCCGGCGAGAAGTGCATGCTGCCCGTTCGCATACAGAGTGAATGCCCAGCCCTCCTCGTTGTCATCGGGTGATCCCAGCTCCGTGAGGATGTCGAACGCGCCATCCGGATCGAGTCGGTCCAGGGCGACGAGTGCCGACGCGACCAGGCCAGGTGGCCTCACGATCGCCTCCTCGTCGGCAGGCAGCGGCTCATGCCGATGCTCCTCGTCGATCCAGAGTCGAGCGTCGGTGATCGAACCATGTAGCGCGTGGGTCAGCGCGAGCACACCCGCTGCGGTTCGCTCCACGAAGGTGGCGCTTCCGAGACGATGAGCGAGCCGGAACAACACCGGCGCGTCATCGATGCGGCCCGCGAGCAGAAAGGTGAACCCGATGTGCAGGTGATCAAGGGCCCCGGCGTTCGGCGTGGCGACATCCGGGTCGTCGGATGCCCGCACCAACTCGCCGGCAACATCCTCACATGCCGCGGCCGCCTCGGCGAAGTGACCTCCGAGGCGCAGATCGATCGCTCGCATCAGTGTTGGGGCAGGCTCCGGCAAGGAGGGGGGAGGACACTCCCGGTCGCCGATCGACCCAGGAATGTCGTGGGGTTCGGTGAGCCGGCGATGCAGCCGCCGGATTGCCGCCACTGTCGGATTGTTCTCGACGACTCCGACAGGAATCCTGTTCACCAGGGCCTCGCTGACGGTGAGAAGGAATCCACCCGAGTACAGGGTGGCCCAATGTTCCTCCACTATCGTCACCGCACATTCCCAACTGCCACTTTCCACCGCCTGCACGAGGGCATTGTGTGCGTTCGAGTGCTCCAGCCAGAATCGGATCAGAGCGGTCCGGGCGCCCCGGAGTTCGTCGGAGCATTCGGCCTCGGCCGAGCGTAAGAGCGATTCTCGAACGGCGCCGGGGTACGTCCGCATCGACAGGTCGGTTCCCGGTTCCGATTCGACCATTCCGGCAGACTCGAGTACGTCGACGAATTCCACGGGGTCCACCACCGAAGGCAATACTCCCGCGGACGAAACTCCCGCAGACGAAGCGAGCGGAGTCGCGATGGCGGCCGACATCAGAACGGATCGAAACTGCGACGCAAGCAGGGGGTCGATGGCAATGGCTCGCAGAATTGCGGTGTCGACAGCGGTGTCCATGAGGCGATCGATACGATTCTCGCCGTCCGGCACCTGCACACTGTCCGCTTTCAGCACCTCGCATACGGCAGCGATGAGCGCCGGTGACCCTCCCGTGCGTCGCACGATTCGCCGAACCACGCGAGAACCGTGCGGCACCGCGGATGCGCGCAGAAAAGCGCTGGCCTCCCCATCCGTGAAGGCAAGTACATCCGAGGTGAGCATCATCCGGTCGGGAACACTGTCGACGTAACGACACCATTGTCCCGCAACTCGTGTTGTGACAACAACTCTCAACCGCGGGCACCGGGCGAGCAGATCACCGACATGTTCCTCGGCCGACTCGACGGCACCTATTCCGTCGAGAATCAGCACAATCGGGCGGTGCTGCGCGGCGAGAAACGAACGCAGCTCCTCGAAACCAGCACCGCAGTGGTCCAGCGGCGCACTACCGAGGTATGCGCACACGGAGCGTAGGACGCCAGACCAGTACTCGTCCTTCGTCACATCGGCCGATGGCGCCTCCACGAAGACCGGGACTGCAGCGGAAACGGGATCCGCCATGAGCCATGTGCGAACCAATGTGGTCTTACCGGCGAATCGGTTGCCGTACACCACGATCAAGGTCGCCGAACTCGACAACAGTGAGAACAGCCGGCTGCGAAACAGTGGCAGTATTTGGGGCACCTATGCGAAATCCTCCTGCTCAGAAGGTGCGCAACACCCCCGCAGGCCCGCATCTTCAATCCCGTAATCGAGCTTATGCACAGCGTAACAACAATGGGGACGAATTACCGTGATACGGAGCGAATGCAGAAATCCCTTTGCTCGCGACCGATGTCGAACATATTCACCCGGCCGATACACCGGAGCCCTCGCAGCGGACAGCGACGCGCGGGAAGGCAACAAGGCGAACGACCTCCCCGCGCCGACGATCAGTGCGCGAAACCCTGCGCGGTATGCCCGGTGCCCACACCTGCGCGCAGTCGATCGACGACATCCGTGATCGCTTCGGACAACTTGTACGCGAGGTCGCGACTGAAGCCCTCCCGCAGGACCACCCTCAACACAGCGATTTCCTCGGCGTCGGCGGGCATGGTGTATGCGGGAACCTGAAATCCACGAGCGCGCAGTTCGTGGGAGATGTCGAAGACCGTGAATCCCGGATCACCCACCAGCCGGAACGAGAGAACGGGTATCGCCGACCCATCCGTGATGATCTCCATGTCGTCGATTCCCGAGATCTCGCGCGACAGCATCAATGCGGTGTCCCGCAGCGACTCCATGATCTGGGTGTAGCCGGCGACCCCGAGCCTGATGAAGTTGTAGTACTGGCCGACCACTTGGTTACCGGATCGGGAGAAGTTGAGCGTGAAGGTCGGCATGTCCCCGCCGAGATAGTTGACGCGGAACACGAGTTCCTCGGGGAGGTGTTCCTTCGAACGCCACACAACGAATCCGATGCCCGGATAAGTCATTCCGTACTTGTGTCCGCTGACATTGATCGAGACGACCCGAGGAATCCGGAAATCCCACTCCATCTCCGGGTGCAGGAAGGGTACGACGAACCCCCCGCTCGCCGCGTCCACATGCAACGGGACGTCCGGACCCCCACCGGCAGCAATCTCGTCCAGGGTCTCGGCGATTTCCGAAACCGGTTCCAGCTCTCCGGTGAAGGTCGTCCCGAGAATTGCCACCACACCGATGGTGTTCTCGTCGACGGCATCGCGGACCTGCTCCGGAGTGATGACATACCGCCCCTGCTCCATGGGCAGATACTTGGGTTCGACGTCGAAGTACCTGCAGAACTTCTCCCAGACGACCTGAACGTTGCTACCCATGATCAGATTGGGCCTGGCGGAGTCCTGACCCGCCGCGGCGCGCTTCTGCCGCCACCGCCATTTGAGCGCGAGGCCCGCCAACATCACAGCTTCGGACGACCCCACGGTAGAGACGCCGGTCGCCGAAGCCGGATCGGTCGGGGACAGACCCTCGGCATGAAAGAGTGCCGCCACCATATTCACGCACCGGGTCTCGATCTCTGCCGTAGCCGGGTACTCGTCCTTGTCGATCATGTTCTTGTCGAAGGTTTCCGCCATGAGGCGGTCGGCCTGTGGATCCATCCACGTGGTCACGAACGTCGCCAGGTTCAGGCGCGAGCTTCCGTCGAGCATGAGTTCATCGTGGATGAACCGGTAGGCCGCCTCGGGCTCGGTTTCCATCTTCGGGAGTCGAAGCGCCGGAATCGGGTCGGTTCCGAGACGACCTGTGTAGGCGGGCGCGAGCGTCTCCGAAGGGGCGGCAATGTGATCTGACATCTCTTCCTCCGATACTCGGCATCGAATCTCTGTCCGATCCGATGCCTGTTGTGGACTGGATTTCGTCTGAACCGGTCACGCTGCGATCAGACCTCGATCGGCGGGTAGAGCCTTTCCATCGTGTAGCGGCGATTACGTCGAACGGAGAGCGCACTCGCGGACAAGGACACGAGCAGGATCCCGATGAGGACGGCAGTCGCGATCCACAAGCGCGAATCGATCTGGTCGGCCACCGTGAGCTGGCGCAAGCCGTTGACCGTGTATGTCATCGGGTCGAAGGGATGGATGTACTGGAACGGTGTCGCTGTGGTCGGCACGGGATAGATGCCACCGGCGGACACGAGTTGCAACATCAGAAATGCCAGGGTGACGACACGTCCGACCGCAACTCCGAATACCGCGTTGAACGCCTGGATCATCGCCAAGTAGGTCGCGGACACCAACATCAGGAACAGGATCGTTCCCGCCACGTGCTTCACGTCGAGCCCGACACCGAAATGAACGACCGTGTACATGACCACCACCTGGAGCACACCGACGAGCAACGCGGGCCAGTACGACGCCAGAACCGTCCGGTACAGCCCGACACCCGCGACTGTCGGCCGTGACTGCAGCGGAGTCAGCAGCATCCAGGTGATGATACCGCCGACGAACAGCGCCAGCGAGAGGAAGAACGGAGCAAACCCGGTGCCGAACGTCGATGCTTCGTTGGTCGTGTGCTGCTGCAGCGCGACCGGCGTCGACAATGTGTCCGCCGTCGCGGTGCGTTGTTGATCGGTCCAGCTCGGTACCTGCTGCGCCCCCTTGGCGAGCGCATCAGCAAGTTCATGCGAGCCGGACTGCAGTTCGACCATTCCAGAGGAGAGCTGTCCGGCACCGTCCGACAACTGGAAACTGCCGTCGGTCAGCTGAATCAGGCCCGAATGCAGCGTTGCCGCACCCGAATTCAGCTCGTTCACACCACTGCGCAGCTCGCCGACCTCGGCCGCGAGCCCGCCGCCCTGGAGCATCGCCAGACCGCTCTGGAGGGGACTGTTCGGATCGTTCAGCTCATATTCCAGAGCCCGCGCATCCCCCTGCAGTCGTACGATCTCGGCGCGCAACGCCTCGGTATCGGAGACCACCTCCTGTGCAGTGAACGGCGTCAATGCGGTGATGGCCTGCTGGACGATCGGGTCCGAACTCTGCCCCAGGATGTCGATGACCTGTTGAACCGCGATCCCCGCTGAGGCCTGCGCCGGTTGAGGTATCCGGTCTTCCAGCGCGACGATCGATGCTCGAAGCTGTGAGGCCTGACTTCCAACGTTCGACAACTGCCCGCTGTCGAGAGCGTTCAGGAGTGGACCGGTGACACCGTCGATCGCGGTGGCGAGCTGATCCGCACCGGCAGCCAGCTGAGCCGACCCGTCGCGCGCGGTGACCATGTTGTCGGCGAGTTCGGTGGCGCCCGCGTCGAGCTGATCTGCCCCTTCCGTCGCGGTGTCGACTCCCGAAGCGAGCGTTCCCGCGCCGGTGGCCGCCTGCTTCAGGCCCGAGCCCGCAGTTTCCAGCCCGGTGAGCACCTGCCCGACGCCCTGGGCGCCGATCGTCGAGTTGACCTGGCTGATCACCTGTTCCGACGCATCCTGGCCGATGATGGTCGCGAGGTAGTTGTTGGCATCGTTGAAGGTGAAGGTCAGATTCGCCTTCTCGGGATTGCTGCCGTTCGGCGACTCCACCGCCGCAGTGAAGTTCTCCGGAATGGTGATCGTGTAGTAGTACTTTCCGCTCGCCAGACCGTCGGTCGCATCGCTCTCCGACACCTCGTGCAGATCGAGCTGCCCGGACGCGATGAGCGACTCGACGACCTGATCACCCGCGTCGACCTGCTGACCTGTTGCGGAAAGCCCGGTGTCGTTGTTGACGATCGCGGCCGGAATCTTGTCGACCGCACCGAACGGGTTCCAGAAGGCCCACAGATACATGGCGCCGTACAGAAGCGGCATGAGGATGATCGTTGCAATAGCGATACGCGGCATGGTGCCGCGGAAGTACCGTTTCGAATCACTACCGAGGGAAACTCCTGCCAGCATCGGTCACCTACCTTCGGTCATGACGCCGATGTCGCCCGGTCCGAGGAGTCCGTGCAGGTCGACCACCGCCCGCACCCCCGAATCCGGCTTCTGCGGGTTCACGTCGGCGGTGATCACCGATTGCTGCTCTCCGAGGGCGACGAGTCGCTCCAGCAAGGTCTCGCGCTCCGCATCGTCGGCGATCTTGTCGATCCGTCCCACCACCAGAAGGGGCGGTCGGTGGGTATTGGCCACCGCGATGCGCAGCAGTAACTGCGCAATCTCCGGCAGGTCGTCGACGAACGCGTTGAGCGGTGGAATCGGTACGTCCCCGAAGACCTCCGAGCACATGTCGGCGACGCCCTCCTCGTCGACGCGCGGAACGAACTTGTACCACGGTGAGTTCCAACGTTTCTGCTCGGTCACGAGATCACGCACGGTGACGGACGGCTGGACCTCGTCGAGTTCGTTCATGCAGGCGATGGCAGAACGGGCGAGCACCTTCCTCGGCTGGTTCTCGAAACCGAGGACGGTAAGAGATCCCCGCGTCAGCCGCATCCTCCCGCACAACGCCATCAGCAGCGCCGTGCGCGCGGCGCCGGCCTGCCCCGCCACCACCGTCACACCCCCCTGATCGATATCCAGGTCGAGGGGGCCGAACACGTGCCCCCACGGACCGTGGAGTTCGATGGCTCGCGCGGACACGAGACTGCCCGGAATGTGCGTCCATTCGGACCGGTCCACGTCGAACGCGCCGGGATCGTCGTATTCCTCGGCTCCGGATTCTTCGAGATTCGTTTCGGCCAAAGCTCATCCCACATTCCGAGTCATGTTCATCGATGTCCGGACATCCCCGGCCGTGCACTCACGAAGGGACGTCATATACCGAGACCCCGCTTCAGAGCTGGTTCTTGACGATCCGGCCGTTCTTGACGATCACGGATAGATTCTTCTCGGGATCCGCCAGCAGTGTCAGGTCATCGAGGGGATTTCCGTCCACGAGCAGAACGTCGGCCCACGCGCCCTTTCGGATCACCCCGAACAGGGCCTGCCGATACGGGTCCCTCTCGCCGGCGAGGCGGAACAGTTCCGCGTTCCCCGACGTCAACATCCTCAGGGACTCGAGGTTGGTGTAGTGGTCACCGAGCCGGGCTGCCATCTCGCTCTGCCGAGGAGCGATCTGCGGCTCGAGCAGCAGGTCGGTGCCCCACGCCGTCTTGACACCGTACTTCTTCGCCCACTCGTAGACATGGTCCACTCCGGTGCAGATCTCCCGATCCTTCTCCGCGCGATCAGGGTCGGGATAGTGGTGGTCGCCCAGCGCAAACGGCTGCATCGACAACCACACCTCCTTTTCCGCGATGAGCGCGATGGTCTCTTCGTCCGCGAGGTGGCCGTGCTCGATGGAACGGACGCCCGCCGCGAGCGCCCGCCGGATCCCGGTGACGTTGTAGACGTGGGTCGCTACGTAGGTGCCGTAGTCGGTCGCCGCGTTCACCGCGGCCCGAAGTTCCTTGTCGATGAACTGAACCGTGTACAGGGGGTCGTACATCGAGGCCGCCCCACCACCGACCATCAGTTTGATCTGGGACGCGCCCTTCTTCAGTTGTTCTCGCACGCCGGCGAGAACCTGATCCTCTCCGTCCGCGACCCGCATGAACCCGATCTGCTCGGCGCGGCTCTGATCACCACCGAATACCGTCGGGCATTGGTAGACGAACCCGAAGTCACCGTGCCCGCTGGTCTGAGAAAGCGCCGCCTGGGAGGGGTAGATCCTCGGCCCTTCGAACAAACCGCGGTCGATCACCGACTTGATGCTGGCGGTATCACCGGCCATGTCCCGCACCGCGGTGAAACCTCGGTGCAACATGTTCTTCGCCTCCGCGAGGCCGTTCAAGGCGATATGAGCCTCGGAACCCATCACCATGTCGACGTAGGAGTTGGCGTTGCCGACGAGGTGGACATGAGCATCGCTCATCCCCGGCATCAACACTCGATTCGCCCCATCGACGACGATGGTGTCGCGACCCGGTTCGTCGCCGATCGGCGAGTCGGACACCGCGCTGATGGTGTCTCCGTCGATCAGCACATCGCCACCGAGCAAGTCACCGGAGTGACCGTCGAACACGCGAACATTGCGAAATAGCAGACGATTGTCGAAATCGGGGGTTGCCGTCATGAGCCGGACGCTAATCCGGATATTCCCGGCGCGCGCCCGATCCAACCGACGGACACGGAATTCACCCCACCACTTCACCCTCATCGCCCTCACCGCGGAGAACCTTTCCCGAACAGGGACTTTCGGCCCGGATCGGCCTCCTGATATCCCGCGTGTCGTGCGGAACAGTGTTCTACACTGCCGCCATGCTGATCCGCCCGACATTGCGCGTGCAGTCATGGGGATTCGTTGTCGGCGCTTTCCTGTTCGCGCTCGGTTCCGCGCCGGGAATCTCGAGTGCGCTGGGGACTGCCGGTGCAAATACTTCGTTCTTCGTCGGCTCGTGGTTCTTCACAGGCGCAGCGTTCGTCCAGCTCATGCTCAGCGGCGCCGCGACCGTGTCGGACAAGCAGGGCGTCGGAATTCGCGCCGAGTGGCTCTCGGCGATGATCCAGTTCCTCGGAACTCTTCTGTTCAATGTGAGCACCGGCGCAGCTCTGCACGCGCACACAGTCAAGGGCGAAGAGCATTTGGTGTGGAACCCGAACCTCGAAGGGTCACTGTGCTTTCTCGTCTCGAGCGCGCTCGCCGTACTGATCCTGTGGCGCGAGAAGGGATACTGGTTGCCGCGGTCGAAGGACTGGCAGAGCGTATGGCTCAATATGCTCGGGTCCATCGCCTTCGGTGTGTCGGCGGTCGGCTCGTACGTCCTCGATACCGGTAACACACTCGACCCGAGCCTCGCCAGTATCGGAACGTTTGTCGGTGCCCTGTGTTTCCTTGTTGCGTCGGCGGTCTTTCTGGGCAGCCGGAACGCACCCGAGCCGACCCGATCAGTGGCCACCTGAAGTCTCGCGACCCCGGAGTCAGGCCTCGGCGTCGCCGAGCGAACCGAGGACTGCCCCTGGCCCTTGCTCGAGCAGGACACGGAATGCGTCCTCTTCCAGAATCGGGATGCCCAGATCCGACGCCTTGTCGGCCTTGGATCCAGGATTATCACCGACCACGACGAAGGCGGTCTTCTTCGATACCGAGCCCGCTGCCTTCCCGCCCCGCACGAGAATCGCTTCCTTGGCCTCGTCGCGTGAGAGCCCCGCGAGAGTGCCCGTCACCACGATCGACATTCCCTCCAGGGTGCGCTCGATCGATTCGTCGCGCTCGTCCTCCATGCTGACACCGGCGTCGGCCCATTTGTCGACGATCGCCACGTGCCAGTCGACGGTGAACCATTCGACGACGGCAGCAGCGATGGTTCCGCCGACACCTTCGACCGCGGCGAGTTCGTCGAGGGACGCCGACCGGATTCGGTCGAGACTCCCGAACTCGGTGGCCAGGGCTCGGGCCGCGGTGGGCCCCACGTGCCGAATCGACAGTGCGACGAGGACGCGCCAGAGCGGTTTCTGCTTCGCATTGGCGAGGTTCTGCAGCAGACGCTCGCCGTTCTTGGACAACACACCTTTGCCGGTCTTGAAGATGGATGTGCGCATCAGATCGTCGGCGGTGAGTGAGAACAGGTCGCCTTCGTCTCCGATCGCCTCGGACTCGAGCAAGGCTGTTGCCGCTTCGTACCCGAGAGCCTCGATGTCGAAGGCACCGCGGCCGGCCACATGGAAGACCCGCTCGCGCAGCTGGGCCGGGCAATACTGCTGGTTCGGGCAGCGAAGGTCGACGTCGCCCTCCTTCGCCGGGGCCAGAGGAGTCGAGCATTCGGGGCACTCACTGGGCATCACGAACGGGCGTTCGCTGCCGTCGCGCAGGTCGACCACAGGCCCGAGGACCTCCGGGATCACATCACCGGCCTTGCGCAGCACGACGGTGTCGCCGATCAGGACACCTTTGCGTCGGACTTCGGACGCATTGTGCAGAGTCGCGAGCGACACCGTGGATCCGGCGACCGTGACCGGCTCCATATACGCAAAAGGTGTCACGCGGCCGGTGCGCCCGACACTGACCCGGACGTCGAGCAATTTGGTGGTGACTTCCTCGGGCGGGTACTTGTAGGCGATCGCCCAGCGTGGAGCACGTGATGTCGACCCGAAGCGACGGTGCAGTGCCATCTCGTCGATCTTCACGACGAGACCGTCGATCTCATGTTCGACGTCGTGGCGGTGCTCGCCCCAGTACTTCATCCGGTCGATCACCGCGTCGGCGCCGGTGACCCGCAAGGTGTGCGGTGAAACAGGTAGGCCCCAGGCCGCGAGCGCATCGTAGGCATCGGATTGAGATTCGGGACGGAACCCTTCGATCCGGCCGAGGCCGTGGCAGATCATGCCGAGTCGGCGCTTCGCCGTCACCGCCGGGTTCTTCTGTCGCAACGACCCCGCAGCCGAGTTCCGGGGGTTGGCGAACGGCGGCTTTCCCTCGGCTACGAGGCCGGCGTTGAGGGCCTGGAAATCCTCGAGCCGGAAGAACACCTCGCCGCGCACTTCGAGGACCGAAGGAATCGGGTATTCGTCTGTACCGGTGAGTCGTTCCGGGACGGAGTCGATCGTCATGGCGTTGAGGGTGACCAGTTCGCCGGTGCGCCCATCTCCACGCGTGGCTGCACGAACGAGCCGTCCGTCCTCGTAGACGAGGTTCAGTGCGACGCCGTCGATCTTGACCTCGCACAGGTAGTGCAGATTCGATCCCGCCTCGGATTCGACGCGTGAGAGCCAGGCGCGCAGTTCGTCCTCGTCGAAGACGTTGTCGAGGCTGAGCATGCGTTCGAGATGATCGACCGCCGTGAAGTCGGTGGCGAAACCGCCACCGACAAGCTGGGTGGGCGACTCGGGGGTGCGCAGGTCCGAGTACTCGTCTTCGAGCGCGTCGAGTTGCCCGAGCAGCTGATCGAATGCACCGTCGGAGATGATCGGAGCGTCGCGCACGTAGTAGCGGAACTGGTGCTCACGCACTTCCTCTGCGAGCTGCTGCCAGCGCTCGCGCACTTCGGGTGGAGCTGTGTGGGCCACGTCCGTCGGTTCACTCACAGCTTGTAAGCCTAGTCGAGGGGACCGACGATCCCGTCAGAGCGATTCGGGATCTTCGGAGAATGCTGCGGAGATGTCGCTCGCCATCCGGAGCGCCGTGCGGGCCCACGCGGGGTCGGCGCCGGCGAGACCGCACGCCGGCGTCGCCGACACCGACCGCAGCGTCGTGCGCGAGAAACCCAGCCGGTCGATCAACGCGACTGCGGGCTCGGCAAGTTCCCTCCAGGTCGGAATCTTCTCCGGGGCGACCGTCGGAACGAGGCCCATCAACAGAATCGTGCCCGAGTCGAGCAGTTCTCCTACCGGGTCGAGCTCGGCCCGTGTGAGCTGCGCGAAGTCGAACGAAACGGCTGCTGCCTCGCTGCGCCGGAACAGGTCTGCGGGAAGTCCGCCCGAACAGCAATGCACCGCCGCCGGGGAGCCGAGGCCACCGAGTGTCGTATCGAGAACCTGCTGAATCTCTGGTTCGGGCACGGCAGGTACGGTTTCGAGCATCGTGCGCCCCTGCAGTGTGCCCGCGAGGACCGCGGGCAAGGCAGGCTCGTCGATCTGAACGACGACGGAGACGCCCAGACGCCGGTGGAGCTCCGCCGAGTGCCGCGATATACCTTCGGCCAAGGACTCCGACAGGTCTCGTACGGCGCCCCGGTCGACGAGAGCACGTCGACCTGTCGCCAGTTCGGCGTGCGCGGCAAGAGTCCACGGGCCGATCGACTGCACCTTGACGGTGCGATCGGCGCCGGCGCCCGCGAGTTCCCATGCTTCTTCGAACGCGTCGAGATCCTGCTTCAGCAGGTCTTCGGCGATACGTGCGACCGCACCACGCCCGGCGCGCAGGCGGTAGCCAGTGGTCGTGGTGTCGAGGTGCATGTCGACGAGCAGAGCACTCGCACGACCGATCATGTCGGCACCGAGTCCCCGCGCGGGCAGTTCCACCAGGTGCGGCAGTGCAGGGAGTTCCCCGACGATCACCGCGGCGGCCTCACGAGCGTCGGTGCCCGGCCATGAGCCGATTCCGGTGGCCAGGCCCGCCCAGGGGTTCACGTGTTCCCGCTCTGTCGTCACTGGTCTCCGGTCGCTCGGGTCGCCGCGATCGTGCCGCTCCCGAGGACGATGTCGCCGGCCGGGTCCGGTCGATAGAGAACTGCGGCCTGGCCTGCCGCGACACCGGTCAGGGGTTCGCGAAGCGAAATGTCGATTCCGCCGGCGACGTCTTCGGCGACCGCTGCCGCGAGACCGCCGTGCGCACGTACCTGCACGACGCATTCGATCGGCCCGGCCGGCGCGGAACCCGCTGTCCACACTGCCCGTTCGGCCCGGATCGACGACACCTGCAGGCGTTCGGCACTTCCCACCTTCACGGTGCCGGTCTCGGGTTCGATCTCGGTGACGTAGCGAGGGCGACCGTCAGCACCGGGGCCCGCGATCCCGAGGCCCTTACGCTGGCCGATCGTGAAGCCGTGCACCCCTTCGTGTTCGGCGAGAACGTCGCCCGAGTCGGCGTCGACCACCGCACCCGGTCGGACACCGATCCGCGCCCCGAGGAAGGCGCGGGTGTCGCCGGAGGGAATGAAGCAGATGTCGTGGCTGTCCGGCTTGTTCGCCACCGCCAGGCCACGCTCCGCGGCCTCTTCACGGATCTGCTCTTTCGGGGTGTCTCCGACGGGGAACATTGCACGCGAGAGCTGTCCGGCGGTCAGCACTGCCAGTACATACGACTGGTCCTTGTCTGCGTCGACTGCGCGACGCAGGACACCGTCGGCGAGTTGCGCGTAGTGACCGGTCGCGACCGCATCGAAGCCCAGGGCGACAGCGCGATCCGCCAAAGCCGAGAACTTGATCTTCTCGTTGCAGCGCAGGCACGGGTTCGGGGTCTGCCCCGCGGCGTAGGCGGCAACGAAATCGTCGATCACGTCCTCTTTGAAGCGATCGGCGAAATCCCATACGTAGAAAGGGATTCCGAGCACATCAGCAGCGCGGCGCGCATCGCCCGCGTCTTCCTTCGAGCAGCACCCGCGCGAGCCCGTACGCAGCGTGCCCGGCGCCGCGGACAGCGCCAGGTGCACACCGACCACGTCGTGTCCGGCATCGACAGCACGGGCCGCGGCAACCGCCGAATCCACACCGCCGCTCATTGCCGCAAGAATCCTCATTCTCGGTCACCTCCTCGTCTGCCGACGCTCGCCATCCCGGCGGCGCGCGCCCGCTCCACCACCTGCGGCAGCGCCGCGAGCAGAGCATCGATATCATCTTGGGTTGTAGTGTGCCCCAACGAGAAACGTAAGGATCCGCGCGATACGACAGGGTCACACCCCATCGCTACCAGCACATGACTCGCCCGCGCCACGCCAGCGGTGCATGCCGAACCCGTCGAACATTCGATCCCGGCGGCGTCCAGCAACATCAACAGCGAATCGCCTTCACACCCGGCGAAGGTGAAATGCGCATTACCCGACAACCGATCGGCGCCGACGGGACCGTTGAGCGCCGCGCCGGGAACCACTCGCTCGACACCGGAAATGAGCGCATCCCGTAGGGATTCGAGTTCTGCAGTACGCGAGGATAATTCGGCAGTCGCGTATCGAAGGGCGGCGGCCATGCCCACGATCGACGCGGCGTCCTGTGTCCCGGACCGCACGTCTCGTTCGTGGCCGCCACCGTGCGCAAGCGGCACACACGGCACTTGCCTGCCGAGCAGCAGCGCACCGACGCCCTGAGGACCGCCGAACTTGTGCGCAGCCACGGTCAGGGCCGACAACCCGCTCGCTGCGAAGTCGACGGGCAGGTGCGCGACCGCCTGGACCGCATCGCTGTGGATCGGGACACCGAACTCTGCGGCCACCGCAGCGAGCCCGGCGATCGGCATCACGGTGCCGACCTCGTTGTTCGCCCACATGACCGTGACGAGCGCGACCTCGTCGGCGTGGGCCTCGAGCGCTTCCCGTAATGTGCGCGGATCCACGCGCCCGACTTCGTCGACGGGCAGCCAGGTCACGTCCGCACCCTCGTGTTCGACGAGCCATTCGACGGCGTCGAGCACGGCGTGGTGCTCCACGGCGCTCGCGATGATGCGGCGGCGCCGCGCGTCCTGCGCACGCCGGCCCCAGTAGATGCCCTTGACGGCGAGATTGTCGCCCTCGGTACCGCCCGAGACGAAGATCACCTCGGACGGACGCGCACCGAGATCCGCCGCGATCGACTCGCGGGCCTCCTCGATACGGCGCCTGGCGGCACGTCCGGAACCGTGCAGGGACGATGCGTTTCCGACCGTCGCGAACACTTCCGTCATCGCCTCGATCGCCGCGGGCAGCATGGGCGTGGTCGCGGCGTGGTCGAGATAGACGGTGGTCTTCGAGGTGCCGGACGGACCGGCGGCGGGCAAGGTCATGACCGATCCAGGATAGCCGGTGGATCGGGCGACTGTTGCGGTCACCTGGGTGACGGTGCGCTCACCTCCGTGTCCGCGCTCGGCGCCTGTTCGGGCACTGCTGCCCGGACCAGGTGCGGGACGCCGTCCCGTCCGGACGACCGTACCGCCCGTTCACACCGGGCAGCGAGGTCGCGGCGATCGGAACCCGGCCACTCGAGCGGTGCCACCGTCACCGACGCGACCAACCCGCGCGAGCGCACGAGCCGGGCGATCGAGGCTCCGATCGTCTCCTCACCCACAAACGCAGGCGCGGCGGTCCGCACGCCGGTGTGGTCCAGGTACGCGAACCCGATCGGCTGCACCGGGCACTCCGCATCGATCGCGGCTTCGAAGAGCGCTGAGCGAAACCCTCCGTAGGCGCGACCGCACCAGGTCGTCCCCTCGGGGAAGACCGCGACACGCTCACCGGCTTCCAGTCGCGTGCGGACGACGTCGACGACACCGGGCAGAGCACGCAGGCGTTCACGTTCGATGGGAATCACGCGCATTCGCCGCGCCAGCGACCCGAGGGTGCCCCAGTCCAGCAGGTCGGCGCGCGCCACGAACCCGGCTGGAGAGACGGTCATGATCACCAGCACGTCGATCCACGACACGTGAGGGGCCACGACGAGGAGTCCCCCCTCGTATCCGCGCCTGTCGCGTTGGTCCGTGACGGTCACGCGCATTCCCACGCACCGCAGCAGGCCGCGAGCACCCGCGCGCAGGATCGCCTCTCGTGCAGAGGCCGGGGCGAGCCGGGTCGCTGCGAGAATCGGGGCGCAGGCCAGGAGCACCACGACGCTGAACGCACGCATGACGACGATCGGCCACGCTACGCGACGTGACGCCGCGGGAAGACAACCCTCGCCGCAGGGGCTCGCCGGCATCCACGCGTGCGCGCGTGTGGTCATGCTTCGCTGCTTTCCGCGGCGCTCCGAAGGCGCTCGAGGTAGCGGATGTTCGCGTCGTGCAGGCTCAGCATTGCGACGAAGTCCGCTACGCCGAAGCCGGGATCGTGTGCGGGTTCACCACAGATCCGGGCGCCGAGTCGTAGATATCCGCGCATGAGCGGCGGAACGGTCACCCGCGCGGGCTCGTCGACTTCGTCCAGGCATCGACCGTCGACGGTCACCGGGTTCAGGGGACGGACCCGTCGTTCGGGCTCGATGCCGTGACGTGCGAGCACCATGTCGCGCACACCCCGCACGTTTGTTCCCACAGCCTCGCCGGGGTGGAGCTGCATCGGCACCGAGACGCAGCCGATGACCCGATCGTGGCCCGTCAGCTCCAGGTAGCGAAGAATCCCGGCCCACATGAGCGTCAGGACGGATCCGGAACGGTGGGCTGCATCGACGCACGCGCGACCCATCTCGACAGCACGCAGACCGTGAGGGTCGAGGGCTGTGAGGTCGAACTCGGTGGCGGTGTAGTAGCCGCCTGCCTCGAACGCGGCGCGCGGCGGCAGCATCCGGTAGCAACCGACGAGTTCGCCGGTGCCGTTCTCGTGCGCGAGCAGGTGGTCGCAGAAGTCGTCGAACGGGTCGGCGTCGAGGTCGCTGCCGTCCGCGGGTAGTGCGAAACCGGGTTCGGCGGCGAACACTCGGCGCCGTAGCCGCTGAGCGGCTTCCCGGTGGTGTGCCTCGGTGGAAATGCTCAGGGAGTATCGCGGACCGGACAGCACCGGAACCGTGGATTCTCGCGTGTGTGACAGCACCGCTGTTGTGGTCATGGTGCAGGTGTAGCGCGGCGGTGCGGCACCTCGGCAGCGGTGCGGTGTCTCGTTCGTGAACAGGGTGGAACAACCACGCGGCCCCGCCCCGGGAGTCCGGGAGGGGGCCGCGTGGAGTAGGACCTTCTCAGCCCTTGTGCTTCTTGATTGCCTCGGTCAGCTGCGGTGCGACGTTGAAGAGGTCGCCCACGACGCCGTAGTCCGCGATCTCGAAGATCGGGGCCTCTTCGTCCTTGTTGACCGCGACGATGGTCTTCGAGGTCTGCATGCCTGCGCGGTGCTGGATGGCACCGGAGATGCCGAGCGCCACGTAGAGCTGCGGCGAGACGGTCTTGCCCGTCTGGCCGACCTGGAACTGGCCCGGGTAGTAGCCGGAGTCGACAGCGGCGCGCGAGGCACCGACTGCGGCACCGAGCGAATCGGCGAGCTCCTCGACGACCGAGAACTTGTCGGCACTGCCGACGCCGCGGCCACCGGAGACGACGATGGACGCCTCGGTGAGCTCGGGACGGTCGCCACCGACGACGGGCTCACGCGAGGTGACCTTGACGGCGTTCTCTTCCTGCGCCGGAACCTCGACGTCGACGCGCTCTGCGGCACCGGCCTGCGGAGCGGACTCGATGGCACCCGGGCGAACCGAGATGACCGGAACCTCGCCGTTGGCCTTGGCGTCCACGGTGAACGCGCCACCGAAGATCGAGTGGACTGCCGAACCGTCGGCCTTGACGTCGACGACATCGACGAGCAGGCCCGAGCCGATACGCGCGGCGAGACGGCCGGACACCTCCTTGCCCTCGACCGATGCTGCGGTGAGGACGGCGGCGGGGCTGGTGGACTCGACGAGGGCGGCGAGAACGTCGACCTTCGGGGTCACCAGGTAGCCGTCGACGAGGTCGGACTCGGCGGCGTAGACCTTGGCGGCACCGGCCGCGGCGAGCGCTTCCTGCAGCTTGTCTGCGGTGCCCGCAGGGCCTGCGACGACGGCGGACGGCTCACCGAGTGCGCGTGCGGCGGTGATGAGCTCGACGCTGACCTTCTTCAGTGCACCCTCGGCGTGCTCGACGAGCACGAGTACTTCTGCCATTGCTTGCTTCTCTCCCTAGATATGTCTGCTGTGTGCCGTGGGGCGCGATCAGATGATCTTCTGGCCGACCAGGTACGTGGCGATCTGGTTGCCACCCTCGCCCTCGTCCGCGACGCGCTCACCCGCGGTGCGCGCGGGCTTCGGCGTGACACCGGTGACGGTGGTGGCAGCGTTGGCGACACCGAAGATCTCCGGGTCGAGACCGATCTCGGCGAGCGTGAGGGTCTGCACTTCCTTCTTCTTCGCGGCCATGATGCCCTTGAAGGACGGGAAGCGCGGCTCGTTGATCTTCTCGGTGACCGAGATGATGGCGGGCAGCGGAGCCTCGATGCCGAAGAGGCCCTCGTCGGTCTCGCGCTCGCCGGAAGCCTTGCCGTCGGCGACGGTCAGCTTGCGCAGGTGGGTGAGGTGGGGCAGGCCCAGGTACTCGGCGATGATCGCCGGCACAGCACCAGCCCGGCCGTCGGTGGCTTCGTTACCTGCGATGACCAGCTCGACGCCCTCGATCTGACCGAGCGCAGCAGCAAGCGCGTACGAGGTCTGGATGGCGTCCGATCCGTGGAGAGCGGGATCGTTGAGGTGGATGGCCTTGTCAGCACCCATCGACAGCGCCTTGCGGATCGCATCGGTGGCGCGGTCGGGTCCGGCCGTGAGGACGGTCACCTCGCCGCCGTCGCGCTCCTTGATGAGCAGGGCTTCTTCGACGGCCCGCTCGTTGATCTCATCGAGCACGGCATCGGCTGCTTCACGGTCGAGGGTGAAGTCGCCGTCGGTGAGCTTGCGCTCGGACCACGTGTCGGGGACCTGCTTGATCAAAACGACGATGTTCGTCATGGGTCTACGTCGACCTCCTGTGTAGCTGCTTCGGATCGGAGAGGCGATGCCTGAACCGACTACTCGTGCCTGTCGCACGCTGCGTGCGTCAGGTTACCAAACGCTAAGTTACCGGGTGGTAACTTAGCAGAATTCACGGTTCACCATAACTGCAGACGAGGAGCGAGATGGCTGTGATCTGGACCACCGAGTCCGACGCCACACACGGTGGGTCTACTCTCGGGGCGGTGAGCGACTCCACCGTCCGCGCCGACGGCGCGCAACAGCTGCCACTGACCGGCGAACGGACCGTCCCCGGCATCGCCGAAGAGAACTATTGGTTCCGCCGCCACGAAGTGGTCTACCGCGACCTGCTTCCGCGATGCGCCGGCCGCACCGTCCTCGAAGCCGGTGCAGGCGAGGGGTACGGAGCCGACATGATCGCCGACGTCGCCACACGTGTCATCGGACTCGACTACGACGAGAGCGCTGTCGCGCACATACGCGCCCGCTACCCGCGCGTCGACATCCGCCAGGGCAACCTCGCGGACCTCCCCCTCGACGACGCCTCCGTCGACACTATCGTGAATTTCCAAGTCATCGAACACCTTTGGGACCAGGATCAATTCCTCCGCGAATGCCACCGCGTCCTGACGCCCGGAGGCGAGCTGCTCATCAGCACCCCCAACCGCATCACCTTCTCCCCCGGGCGCGACACCCCGCTCAACCCCTTCCACACCCGCGAACTCGACGCCACCGAGCTCACCGAACTCCTCGTGGACGCGGGCTTCCGCGTCGAACTCGTCACCGGGGTCCACCACGGCAGCACTCTGCGCGCACTCGACGCCAAATACGGCGGCTCGTTCATCGATGCGCAGATCGAACGCGCCCTCGCCGGTGAGCCGTGGCCCGACGAACTCACCACCGACGTCGCGGCCATCACCTCCGACGACTTCGCGCTCTACTCCGAGAACATCGACGACAGCCTCGACCTGGTCGCGATCGCGGTGAAAGATCCCGCCCCATGAGATCCGCACGCGAACCCGGGATGTTCGCCCTGGTCCTCCACTCTCATCTGCCCTGGCTCGCAAACCACGGCCGGTGGCCGGTCGGCGAAGAATGGCTGTACCAGTCCTGGGCAGCGACCTACCTTCCCGTTGTCGACGTCCTGCGCCGCCTCGCCGACGAGGGACGCACGCGGCTGCTGACCCTCGGCATCACACCCGTGCTCGCCGCGCAGCTCGACGATCCACACAGCCTCACCGGAATGCACCACTGGCTCGGCAACTGGAAGCTGCGAGCACACGAGGCGGCCGCAATGGCCGAACAGTCCTATCGCGCACTCGGCGCGCGAGAACATCGGGCTGCCGACCAGGCACTCGAAACCTTCGAAACCCAGTGGCGCCACGGCGGATCACCCGTCATCCGCAGCCTCATCGACGCCGACACGATCGAACTCCTCGGCGGACCGCTCGCGCATCCGTTCCAGCCGCTGCTCGATCCCCGACTCCGGGCGTTCTCGTTGTCCGAAGGGCTGGAGGACGCACGCCGACGGTGGCAACACACCCCACGCGGAATCTGGGGGCCCGAATGCGGATTCACCCCCGGCATGGAAGAAGGCTACGCAGCAGCGGGTGTCGAGCACTTCATGGTCGACGGGCCCGCACTGCACGGCGACACCGCACTCGGACGGACCGTCCGCGAGTCCGAGGTCGTGTGCTTCGGCCGTGATCTGCAGGTCTCCTACCGGGTGTGGTCTCCGAAATCCGGATACCCCGGGCATTCGGCGTACCGCGACTTCCACACCTACTGCCACGACACGGGTCTCAAGCCCTCACGCGTGACCGGACGTACTGTCGCATCGGAGGACAAAGCCCCCTACGACCCCGACCTCGCATCGGCGGCCCTCGATCGTCACGTCGCGGATTTCGTCGACACCATCCGAAAGCGCCTGCGCAGCGAATCTGCCCGAATCGGACGCGACGCCCTCGTCGTCGCCGCGTTCGACACCGAACTGTTCGGGCACTGGTGGTACGAAGGACCAATCTTCCTGGAACGACTACTGCGCGCCCTTCCCGAAGCCGGGATCGACGTCGGCACCCTCGGCGATGCACGCGACCGCGGATACGTCGGCGGACCGGTCGATCTCGAGGACTCGTCGTGGGGATCGGGAAAGGACTGGCGGGTGTGGGCCGGGGATCAGGTCTCCGATCTCGTCCACCTCAACGACGAGGTCGTCGCCACGGCACTCGACACCATCGACAAGTCTCGCGACGCACTCGGATCGAACGCCCCGGCCTTACGGAACCGGGTGCACGACCAGATTCTGCGTGAAGCACTGATGACCGTTTCGAGCGACTGGGCATTCATGGTCAGCAAGGACACCGCTGCCGGCTACGCGCGCGACCGCGCCCACAAGCACGCCCATGCCACACGTGAGATCGCGGCCGCGGTCGCGGAAGGCCGTACTGCCGCCGCGACCCGACTCGCCGACGCATGGAACAGAGCAGACAATCTGTTTCCCGGACTCGACGCGCGGCGCCTTCCCGGACGACACGGAGGTCCCCTGTGACAACGACGAACGCTCGCCGGCTCAAGATCCTCCTCGTGTCATGGGAATACCCCCCGGTCGTGGTGGGCGGACTCGGCAGACACGTGCATCATCTGGCGACCGAACTTGCCGCAGTCGGACACGAGGTGGTGGTGCTGTCACGCCGCCCCACGGGCACCGACGCATCGACCCATCCGACGATCACACACATCTCCGAGGGCGTCCTCGTCGTCGCCGTGGCCGAGGACGCGCCGCACTTCGAGTTCGGCACCGACATGCTCGCCTGGACACTCGCGATGGGCCACGCGATGGTCCGCGCAGGAGTCGGGCTCAGCCGCGGTGGCATCGGCGACGGCTGGCAACCCGACGTCGTGCACGCGCACGACTGGCTCGTAGCGCACCCCGCAATCGCCCTTGCCGAATACTTCGACGTTCCATTGGTTTCCACCCTCCACGCCACCGAAGCGGGCCGGCACAGCGGATGGCTGTCGGGTCGCATCAACCGGCAAGTGCACTCGGTGGAATGGTGGCTGGCCAACGAATCGGATGCGCTTATCACGTGTTCGGCATCGATGCGGGACGAAGTCACCGAACTGTACGGTCCCTCGCTGCCCAAGATCTCGGTGATCCGCAACGGCATCGATATCACCACCTGGTCCTACCGGGAACGGCAACCCCGGACCGTTCCGGCACAACTGTTGTACGTCGGCCGACTCGAGTACGAGAAAGGTGTGCAGGACGCGATCGCGGCGTTGCCGAAGATCCGGCGCTCACATCCGGGCACCACGCTCGTCGTCGCCGGTGAGGGGACCCAGTTCGAGTGGCTGCGTGAACAGGCACGCCTGCACCGGGTGGCGCGGTCGGTGTCCTTCGTCGGCAACCTCGACCACACCGAACTGCTCGGCTGGTTGCACGGCGCCGACGCCATCGTCCTGCCGAGCCGCTACGAGCCGTTCGGCATCATCGCCCTCGAAGCGGCAGCAGCGGGCACTCCGCTCGTCGCGTCCACCGCAGGCGGCCTCGGTGAAGCGGTGGTCGACGGCGCGACGGGATTGTCGTTCCAGCCCGGCGATGTCGCAGGTCTGGTGTCCGCGGTACGTGAGACCCTCGACGATCCGGTCGCAGCGCAGGAGCGGGCGCGTGCAGCACGTGAACGACTCACCGACGACTTCGACTGGGGCGTGGTCGCCGAGGAGACCGTCGAGGTCTACGCCGCCGCGAAGCGCCGGGTCCGGCATCCGATCGCGCGGCCGACGATCCCGCAGCGTCCCCTGCCCGATCGCGGCTGAGCTACACGCCGTCCTCGTCGAGGCGCAGATCCCTGCGGTAGGTATCGACCTCGCAGGGTACGGCGAGCATGGCGACGAGTTCCGGGTGCGCCGCGTCGACGGGGCCGGTGTGGACCGGCCGGTATCCGAGCGCGGTGTACCACCGCGCCAGAAGCCGCTTCGACGGCAACTCGGTGTCGCGGGGACGGATGATCTCGAGTTGCATCACGTCGCAACCCGCTGCTGCACAACGCTGCTCGGCGAAACCGATGAGTCTGCGCCCGATGCCGTGCCCGCGGAAGCGGGGCGCGGCGGCGAGCATCCCGAACTCCGCAGTCGCAGCGTCGAGCCGGACCACCCGTATGCACCCGACGAGCGTGTCGCCGAGCCACGCTGCGACCATCTCACCGGCCCGGATCATCCCGTCGACCTCCGAGCTACTCGTACGGGTCGTCCCGCTCATCCACATCCCGTCTTCCGCGACCGCGTAGACGGAATTGACGAGGTCCGCGACCGTTGCCTGCACGTCGGTACCCGCACCGGCGTGCAACTCGGTGATCCGCACCGCCTGCATCGTCACCTTCTCCACCACACCTCGATTCCACTGGCCCGTTCGGACTGACTATTTCGGGGACACATCCGACGCGGGCAGCAACGGAGGTTGCCGGTCGAACCACGGGTCGGCCTGCTCGAGTTCACCGGCGAGTGCGAGCAACAGTGCCTCGCCGCCGAGCGGGCCCACGAACTGCACCCCCAGCGGCACTCCCTCACTCGTCCAGTGCAGCGGCACGGAGATGGCCGGACGGCCGGTGATGTTGGCCAGCTGTGTATAGGGGGTGCGGCCGAGGTTGTCGTCGATCACCTTGTCGATCAACCCACTCCAGCGCGCGAGTCGTCCCATCCGGGTCGCCATGAGGGCTGAGCCGAGTGCTCGCATCCACCTCGGCGTTGCCAGTTCGCCGACCCGAGCCGGCGGATACGCCAGTGTCGGTGTGAGCAGCAGGTCGTAGCGTTCGTGGAACGCGGCGAGGTCGCGAACGTAGCCCGCCCAGCGGGCATGTGCGGCAAGATAATCCGGCGCCGACACCGTTCGGCCGAGTTCGGCGAGAAAACGGGTGTCGAACTCGAACCCGTCCGGCCCACAACCGGTGCGGCGCCTGGCCTCGTCGACCTCGAGCGCGAGCGACGCGAACCACATGGTCAGGAAGTCGGCGGCGAGGCGGCGCTCGTCGATCCCGGTCTCTGCAGGTTCCACGTGGTGTCCGAGTTCGTCGAGCAGCACCACCGCGCGATCGACTGCGGCGATGGCCTCGGTGTGGACGCCGGTACCGATCGGAGAGTCTGTCGCGTAACCGATCCGTAGACGCCGGGGTGGTGTCTCCAACGCCGCCGCATAGGAACCGGGAATACCACCGGTGGTATACGGTGCCGCCGGATATGCCCCGGCCATCACGTCGAGCATCGCGGCCGAGTCGCGGACCGTTCGGCTGATCACACCGTTCGACACGGCGCCGTGCAACGGTTCGCCCCCGACCGGCCCCGTGGGTACCACGCCCCGGCCGGGTTTGAGACCGACGAGACCACAGCAGGCCGCTGGGATACGGATCGAGCCGCCGCCGTCGTTCGCACCCGCCACCGGAACGACACCAGCGGCCACGGCAGCCGCGGAACCACCCGAAGAGCCGCCGGGAGTAAGCGCACGATCCCACGGATTACGGGTTACCCCACCGGATTCCGGCTCGGTGATGCCCTTCGCACCGAACTCCGGTGTGTTGGTCTTGCCGAAGATGACGAGGCCCGCGTCGATCCAGCGGTCCACCACCACAGCGTTCTGAGCCGCCGGAAGATCAGTGAGGGCTCGGGAGCCACTTCCGGTGGGCGTTCCGATCACATCCTGCAGGAGGTCCTTGACCAGGAACGGCACGCCCGCGAACGGCCCCGTCAGTGGGCCGTCCGCGCGCACCCGGGCCCGATCGTCGAGTCGCTGCACGACCGTGTTCAGGGTCGGGTCGACGGCGTCCAGGCGCGCGAGCGCCGCGTCGAGCAACTCGACCGGCGACACCTCGCCCCCGGCCACGAGTCCCGCGAGCCCCACCGCGTCGTAGCGGCGATACTCGGCATACTCCACCGTCGTTTCCTTCCAGAGGTCCGTCAGGTTCCAGTGTTCGCGTCGACGGGCGGGTCGCCTGCCTTCTTGCGTGCGATGTCCTCGAGTGCCGCAACATAGGCTGCGCGATCGGCCGCGCCGGCCTCCCAGGCGTCCTTGCGATTCTTCACGACCCGGGCGGGAGACCCGACGGCGATGCCGTAGTCGGGGACGTCACCCTTGACGACAGCGTGGGCACCGAGCACACACCCCCGACCGACCCGGGTACCGCGCAGCACGGAAACCTTCGCCGCGATCCAGGTGTCGGGGCCGATCCGGACGGGGCTCTTCACGATGCCCTGGTCCTTGATCGGATAGGTGATGTCCTCGGTGCGGTGGTCGAAGTCGCAGATGTAGCACCAGTCGGCGACGAGGGTCGACGCGCCGATCTCGATATCGAGGTAGGTGTTCACCACATTGTCCTTGCCGAAGACGACCTTATCGCCGATACGCAGGGATCCTTCGTGGCACCGGATGGCGTTGCCGTCGCCGATGTGGACCCACTTACCGATCTCGAGCCGCGCCAGTTCCGGTGTCGCGTGGATCTCCACATTCTTCCCCAGGAAGACCATCCCGCGCAGCACCACATGCGGATTCGCCAGCTTGAACTTCGCCAGCCGGTAGTACCGTACGAGGTACCACGGGGTATACGCCTTGTTGCTCATCACCCACCGCAGCGAGGACGGTGTCAAGAATCGGGCCTGGTCCGGATCACGCCGCCGCGAACCGCGCCACCTGGTGCTCAACGGTGCACCCCACATGCTCGTCATAGCACGCAAGCCTACGGCGTCGAGACACGCCGTCTGCGGTCTGCCTCGCCCGTTACGTGAAACACCCGGCCCGATACGCTGGCGACTCGAATCCGAAAGTCCTGAAGGAGTTGAGCGATGCGGGGTGCCCTGCGAGCTGCAGTGCTGACGGCAACGGCAGCACTGGCGTTGAGCGGGTGCGGTGGCGGCGACAACGGTGGACCGTACTCGGCGGGCGCGTGGCCGGGACGCCACTCGGACGCGCGCAACAGCAACACGACTGTCAGCGACGGGCTCGACGACGTCACGTCGTCGTGGTCGCGGGCGACCGGTGGCGCTGTCGGGTCCCCAGCGACGGTGGCACCGAACGGTCAGGTCACCATCACGTCGGCTACCGACGCAGGATGCAACATCTTCTCGTACCAGATGGACAACGGACGCAAACGCTGGTGTACACGACTCGGCCCGGGAGTGGCGGACATCAGCCCGGTCGCTGACGATGTCGCCAACGTGTACGTCGGTGAGGCCGGTGGTCTGCTCTCGTTCACCGAGAACGGCCAGCGCCGTTGGCGGATCCCGGTGAGCGGCACTCCCCGCACCGTGCAGTTCGCCGGTGACGGAAGCCTGGTCGTGATCACCCATTTCGGTCAGGTCAACATCGTCGATCCACAGACCGGAATGCTCCGTGCACCGCTGTTCGATCTGGTCCCGATCCCCGGGGTCGAGGACGGTAGCAATATTCCGCGCCGGCAACCCGACCACGGATTGGCCGGTTGCTTCGGTGGCTCCCCGGATTGCCCCGTCGCGACCACCCCCGCCGTCGACCAGGACACCGGCCGCATCTTCACCACGGTGTGGCGTCCCGCCGCCGACCGCGCCGCACTGGTCGCCCTGCGATACCCGGGGGGCGAGGCCCCCGTCGTCAGCGAGGAATGGTCGAACGTCGATCTTCCGGGCGGTGCCACGACAAGTCCGGTACTCTCGGCCGACGGCACCACGGTGTACGTCCACGACGGCGAAGGCGCATTGTGGGCAGTCGACGCCGAGACCGGACAGGCTCGATGGAGTCACGACCTCGGATACACGCCGGCGACCGGTCCTGCCGTCACCGATGACGGCCTGCTCGTGCTGTCGGCCGGTGGCCCCGGCGCGCTCATCGCCCTGCGCGACACCGGCGACGCCGCGGAGGCCGCCTGGGAGCGCGACGACCTCCGGCAGGCCGGTGTCCCGGCACTCACGGCGAACGGTCGCGGCTACACGATCATTTCGGGCGACGACGGCCTCACTGCGCTCGTGTTCGACGCGGCCGACGGACGGACTCTCGACGAGGAGATACTCCCCGGGACGACCGGGTTCTCCGTAGGTACGGCTGTCGGTCCGGACGGTCAGCTCGTCGCCACGACCGTGAACGGTGAGTTGCACGTGCTGGACGGCGCCGAGGACTGAGCCGCACCTGCCGGGCAGCGGGGTGTCAGCGGCTCGCGCGGCACACGAAAGCCACGGGCGTCCGACCCACACGGGTGAGCACAATGCTCAGGGCGTCGGTGCCGCGCAGTTTCAGTCGCGGGCGCAGCCGGGCGGGGTCGACGTCGACCCCGCGCACCAGGATCTCGGCCGAACCACAGTCGAGTCGAGCGAGGGCCTGTCGCAGGTTCTTTTCGGAATACTTCAGCTGCTCGAGTATCCGGAAACCACGCACACCGTCGGGAAGTACATCACCGGTGAGATAAGCGATGCGCGGATCGAGTTGCCACAGCCCATGTCTCGCGGCGTAGTGCCGCACGAGGCCTGCACGCACGATCGCGCCATCCGGGTCGATGATCCATTCGCCGGGAGCCTGCTCCGGGATCTCGTCGTCCATCGCATCGGTGATCTCGACAGCCGGCCCGTCCGACCTCAGAACGGTGGCGCGACGACGGATTCCCGCCTCGGTCAGGCCGGGCGAGTAGAGGCAGGCCTCACGAACACCCGAGTCGAGCGAGACGACCTCGACCTCGCCGTCCCATGCAAGTTTGTCGAAATCGAGGCCAGGAGCGCACTTCACGGCGAGATCGCGACCGGAGTAGACGTCGAGCAGGTCCGGAAGCGGAGGCTGCAGCGCGGCCGGATCGTGGGTACGCCGGCCACCGGATCTGCGCGCCGGATCGGCGATCACCGTGGTTCCGCGTGTCACCGGCCGCAATGCATCGGCCCGAACCACGTGGGCGCCGGGGACATTGTGGACCGCCATCGCTAGACGCACCTCGTCGAGATCGCTCCCGACGACGGTGTCGGCCACACCGACCAACGCGGCCAGTTCTGCGCCCACCGAACAGGTCACGTCGTGAACCTGTCGACCGGCGAGGCGGCGCGCTCGGTGCGCTGCGACCGGCGACGGGGTCGCCTGTTGCGCCGCGTCGTCGGTGAGCAACCACACGTGCGCGCCCCACAGCTTGGTTGCGGCCTTGCGACGCGCCAGCACCGTCTCGACGAGTGGCGCTGCGTGGTCACCGAAACGCGTACGCGCCCAGTCGATATCCGACAGGCGCGTACGCGTCGACAGCTCCCGGGCGTCGACATCGGACAGTGCTGCAACGCCGGGACCCGACGTCAGATACTCGACGTCGGTGAGCGTGAACTCGTAGCCCAACTACTTGCCGGGCTTCACGCCGGTGATCATCACGTTGTAGAAGAAGTTGCGCGGCACCACATGCTTGAGCACGTTCTCGTCGACCCAGCTGAGGGTCTTCCAGCCGCCGAATGCGAACTTGGCCCAATTCCAGCCGAGCTTCTCCTCGGGGACCGCCGCTTCGAACGTGCGGACCGGCCAACCGAGCAGTGCAGCCGCGAATTCTTCACTCGACGCTTGGACCTCGACCGCACCCGCCGAAGTGGCAAGTTTCTCGAGATCCGCGGGGTCGAACGTGTGCAGGTCGACGACCGCTTCGAGCGCAGCGGCGCGCGAGGACTCGTCGAGTTCGGTCTGCGGGCGGCGCCAGTCGCTCAGGAACGGCAGCTTGGTAATGGTCGTGGTCGCCTCCCACGTGATGCGACCGAGCCACCGCGCGTAGAAATTGCCGACGGTGCTGGGCTCGCCCGCGAAGACGAAACGTCCGCCCGGCTTGAGCACACGCAGCACCTCGCGCAGCGACTGCTCGACGTCGGGGATGTGGTGCAGCACCGCGTGGCCGACGACGAGGTCGAAGGTGTCGTCCTCGTAGGGAATGGTTTCGGCATCGGCAACGCGGCCGTCGACGTCGAGGCCCAGGTTCTCCGCGTTGCGCAGCGCAACCTTGACCATGCCGGGCGACAGATCGGTCACCGACCCGCTCTTCGCGACCCCGCCCTGCATGAGATTGAGCAGGAAGAAGCCGGTGCCGCACCCGAGTTCCAGTGCGCGCTCGTACGGCAATTGCTGCTCACCGGCCGCAAGGTCGAAGCGACCGCGAGCGTAGTCGATGCATCGTTCGTCGTAGGAGATCGACCATTTCTCGTCGTAGGTCTCGGCTTCCCAGTCGTGATAGAGCACCTGAGCGAGCTTGGAGTCCTCGAGAGCAGCCGCGACCTGCTCGGCGGTGGCGTGCGGGTTCGGCGCGGGATCGGTCCCGTCGGTCCTGCTTGCAGTCATGACGCAGATCCTACCCGGCAGTAAGCTCTCGACAAGTGGTCCGTCCCAGCACTTTACTTACCGAGGAATTCGGCCTTACCCGGCCCGTTCTCGATGAACGACTTCATACCGATCGTACGGTCTTCGGTGGCGAACAGGCCCGCGAAGACGTGCTGCTCGATCTTCAGACCGGTGTCGAGATCGGTCTCCAATCCCTGATCGATCGCAGCTTTCGCTGCAGCAAGCGCGCGGCCTGCGCCCTTGGTGAACTGCGCGGCCCACGTGCGTGCGGCATCGTAGACGGCATCGGGTGCAACGACCTCGTCGACGAGCCCCATCGAGAGGGCCTCGTCGGCTCCTACGAAGCGGCCGGTGAAGACGATGTCCTTGGCCTTCGACGGTCCGACGAGACGCGCCAGTCGCTGGGTTCCACCGCCGCCCGGGATGATTCCGAGCAGCACCTCGGGGGTGCCGACCTTGACGTTGTCGCCGGCGATACGGCGATCCGCGCCGAGTGCCAGCTCGAGTCCGCCACCGAGTGCGTACCCGGTGAGCGCCGCGACCGTGGGTTTGGGGATGTCGGCGACGGCCCCGAGCGCGGACTGCAGATCCTCGATGATCTTGCTCATCTGCACGTAACTCAGGTCGGCCATCTCCTTGATGTCGGCGCCGGCGGCGAAGACCTTCTCGCCGCCGTACACGATCACGGCCTTGACGTCGTCGCGCACGGTAGCTTCGCGCGCGGCGTCCCGGATCTCCTCCTGGACCTGCCGGTTCAGGGCATTCATCGGGGGGCGGTCCAGTCGGATCGTGCCGATGCCGTCGGAAACCTCGAGTGTCACGAATTCAGCCATGTGCCCCAGCCTAGAGGTCGTCGCAGGCGCCGTCTCGGCGAGCCGAGTCAGATGTCGTCCTCGGCGAGCCGAGTCAGATGTCACTGCGATTCGCCCAGGGGTGTGGGCCGCCTCCCTCGTAGTAGCCCTCATCGCCGTCGAACGCGATGTGGATTCCGGCGTCGGTCCGGCTCATGACAGGCAGGATCGTGGGAATCTCCGGTTCGGCCGCCAGGATTTCGGCGACCGAGGCGCACTTCGACAGCTCGGTGAGCTGAGACCAGGTGGGGGGAAGCAGCACCGACCGACCGGATCTCCAGTGCTCCAGCGCCTCAGCGGGAGTCTGCCAGAGCACTCGCTCCGCCTCGCTGGTCTGGCCGTCGGCGTTCTGTCCGTCCGGCGCGGCAGCCACGAAGAAGTGCGTGTCGTAGCGGCGACGCTCCCCCAACGGTGTGACCCAGCGCGCCCACGGGCGCAGCAGGTCTGCGCGCAGGACAAGTCCTTCTCGGGTGAGGAAATCACCGAACGACAGTTCGCGTGCTTCGAGTTGCGCGCGTGCCTGCGCGTGGGAGGTGGTGTCGGCGATCACCGAATCGGGGTCCTCGCCTGCCAGGAGAACACCGCACTCTTCGAAGGTCTCACGAACCGCGGCCAGCACAAGTGCCTGCGCCCGTGCCTGCGTGACGTCGAAGCGTCGCGCCCACCAGTCCACATCGGGCCCTGTCCACCGCAGCGACACCTCGCTGTCACTGCGGTCGACGCCGCCGCCGGGAAACACGGTCATGCCGCCTGCGAAGTCCATTCCCACGACACGCTGCAGGAGGAAGACTTCGACCCCCCGTGCCGAGTCACGGACGAGCATGACGGTGGACGCGTCCTTCACCGGCACGGATTCGGGGTCGAAGGTGGTTGCCGAGCGTTCGTTAGCCATGCTCGGAGCCTAATCGATCAGGCCTGTACGAACCCGCCCTGTATCACCCGCGGCGGTGCCGCCCCGGTTCGCTCGTGCGGCGAGCGAAGAAGCGGTCGTCGGCCTTGTCCAAAGTGATCGACTGGCTGAAGGCAGCGCTCAGATTCTCCGCAGTGATCACATCGTCGATCAGGCCCTGCGCGACCACACCGCCCTCCTTGAGCAGCATCGCGTGGGTGAAGCCCGGCGGGATCTCCTCGACATGGTGGGTGATCAGGACTGTCGCAGGCGCGTCCGGGTCGGCGGCGAGTGTCGCGAGCCGCGCCACCAGTTCCTCACGTCCGCCGAGGTCCAGGCCTGCGGCAGGTTCGTCGAGCAGCAGCAGTTCCGGATCGGTCATGAGCGCCCGCGCGATCAGCACCCGCTTGCGCTCCCCCTCGGAGAGGGTTCCGTATGTGCGCTGAGCCAGATGCTCGGCGCCGAGGCTCTCGAGCATTTCGACCGCACGCGAGGTGTCGATGTCGTCGTACTTCTCCCGCCACCGGCCGAGCACACCGTATCCGGCGGAGATCACCAGATCGACCACCAACTCGTCGCGAGGGACGCGATTGGCGAGTGCCGACGACGACAGTCCGATGCGAGGCCGCAGCTCCGACAGGTCGGTGCGGCCGAATGTCTCGGCCAGCACGTGCGCGGTACCGGAGGTCGGGAAGTCCTCGGCAGCGGCGACACGCAGCAATGATGTCTTACCTGCGCCGTTCGGACCGAGCACCACCCAACGCTCGTCGAGTTCCACCTTCCAGGTCACGGGGCCGACGAGGACGTTTCCTCCTCGCCGCACCAAAACATCTTCGAATTCGATGAGCAGATCGGGATCAGGTTGTGCCACGCCGTCCATCTTCGCTCACGTCCCCGGGCGGGACACGGCAGGATCTCCTTCGTGTCGTCATCCACTCGTGTGCACGCCTCTGCCGATCGCACGGCCGAGGCCGATCGATCACCGTTTCCCCTCGGCGCAGCACCGGGCGACGGGGGTACTCACTTCGCTGTCCACGCTCCGCAGTGCGACCGCGTGCAGGTCTGTCTGATCGGCGACGACGGTCGGGAACGTCGCGTCGACCTGCCCGACCGCACGTTCGGTATCTGGCACGGCACGATCCCCGATGTCGGTCCGGGCTGCAGGTACGGCTATCGCGCGCACGGGCCCTGGAACCCCCGCGCCGGCCTGCGAACCAATCCGCACAAGATCCTGCTCGACCCGTGGGGCCGACAGGTCACCGGAGGCGATGTCGGCGACACCGGGCGATTGCTCGCGTACGACGACGACCCGTTCGGCTCGATGTCCTGTGTCGATTCGCTCGGGCACACGCCCTTGTCGGTCGTCACCTCGGCTGCCTCGCCCGAGGCAGCACAGCATCGCCGACCACGCATCCCGTGGGAGGACACCGTCATCTACGAATTGCACGTCGGTTCGTATTCGGCCGCACATCCCGGCGTACCGAACGCGCTGCGGGGTACCTATCTCGGGTTGGCGCACCCGACGGTGATCGACCACCTCGTACACCTGGGTGTCACCGCGGTCGAACTCCTGCCAGTGCATGCATTCGTCACCGAACCTTTGGTGCGGGCCAGGGGAATGCGCAATCACTGGGGGTATTCGACCGCGTCGTTCTTCGCGCCGCACCCCGGCTACGCCGCGGTACCCGGCAACGAGATCGCAGAGTTCCGCACGATGGTCACGGCGCTGCACGACGCCGGGATCGAGGTGATCCTCGACGTCGTCTTCAACCACACGTGCGAGTGGTCGGTGGCCGGGCCGAACTTGTCGTGGCGCGGGCTCGATGCTCCCGGGTACTACCTTTTGAACGACACCGGCCACGATATCGATCTGACCGGCTGCGGCAACACAGTCGACGGCACGTCGCCGATCACGGTGCGGATGATCTGCGACAGCCTTCGCTATTGGGCAGCGGACATGGGCGTGGACGGTTTCCGGTTCGATCTCGCGAGTGCCCTGGGACGCCCGCACGGCGGTGCGTTCGACGCCCGCGCCGCATTGTTCACCGCCATCACCACCGACCCGGTGCTCACCGAATGCAAACTCATCGCGGAACCGTGGGATGCGACGTCCGAGGGCTATCAGCTCGGCCGGTTCGGTGTCCAATGGTCCGAGTGGAACGATCGCTACCGCGACGCAACCCGACGCTTCTGGGCGCGACGTTCCGGAGTGCGTGAGATCGCCACTCGCCTGACGGGCTCGGAGGACCTGTATCGGCATTCCGGCCGCCGGCCGTCGTCGTCGATCAATTTCGTCACCGCCCACGACGGGTTCACCGTCGCCGACGCAGTCTCGTTCACTCGCAAACACAATGCCGCGAACGGTGAGGAGGGCCGGGACGGTTCCGACCACAACGAGTCGGTGAACCACGGCATCGAAGGGCCGACCGACAACGTCGCGATCCTCACCGCGCGCGCTCGACACGTCCGTGCCCTGCTCGCCACATTGCTGCTGTCGGCGGGCACTCCCCTGCTCCTCGCGGGCGACGAGTTCGGCCACACCCAGCGCGGCAACAACAACGCGTACTGTGTCCCCGCCGGGACGCCGGTGTCCGAGGCGTGGCCGCTCGACTGGGAACGCGCCGACCACGAACGGATCGAGTTCGTTCGTTTCCTGTTGGAACTACGGCGCAGAGTGCCCGTGCTCCGGCAACGTCGATTCTTCGAAGGCCGGGCCCGCACGGTCGGTTATCCCGACCTCGTGTGGTTCGGGGGCGATGGCAACGAACTACAGGATGCCGACTGGCACGACGACGGCCGTCACACAGTGCAGGCGTGGCTGGACGGATCGGGCCTGGCGACGATGTCGTCGACGGGCAGACCTCTTCCGGACACCAGCGGCCTGTTCGTCCTGCACGCCGGCGACTCGATGGCGGTGACGTTGGCAAGCCCCGAGTGGTACCACGGCGACATCCGGTGTGTGTTCGATTCCTCCACGTCCGATGGCCGTCCGATCGATTCGGCCGCGTACCGCGTGGGGTCGTCGTTCTCGCTGACGGGACCGACCGTACTGGTGTTCCGGGCCGAGAACTGACCAGCGAGGCAGCGAGGGTTTCGGGCAGGACGGTGCCTGGTCAGGACACGGTGGCGATCACGGTCATCGAGCCCGGTTCGACCTCGGTGAAACCGGCGTCACGCACTGCGACGCCCGCACCTTCGGCGACTCCGACTGCGAGCTCACTCCACCGGCCGGGGTCGGCGTCACGAACCGCGCACCGAAAGCCGGTCGCCGCCCATGCGCGCGCCGAGTCGACGTCGAGGGCCCCTGCCAGCAGCATCGAGGCGTGGCCGACCTGAGCGGCAGCTTTTCCGACCGTCATTCCGAGTGCCGCGTTCACCCACAGCACCGGCACGCCGGCGGGAGCAGCGACAGGATCGTCGTGAGGCAGATCCGTACCACCGATCTGCAGTCGCGCGATACGAGGATCGAGGTCGCCCACCGGGCCGGGGACGAGCGCACGGGCCTGCGCTCCACCGCGGTCGACGGTCACCCCATCGATCTCCTGCACGGCACGCCACTGCGCCCCGCGGGCACGACGGCTCACCTTGCGGATCCGGGCGTCGTTCCACGCGAGGAACGCGTCCTGCCACTCGCCTGGTCCACCGTCTTCTCCGGCGCCGACCCGAGGGTCCAGACACAGCGCCACTGTCGCGACGGCCGCGGCCTCGAGCAGCGCGCTGCGGGCAGGAGGTTCGGCTTTCGGGATGTGCAGGACGAGCGGCATCGCGAGCACAGCGGACGGATCGTCCGGGTCGTCGCGGTGTCCGTAGCCGCCCGCGAGTACCCCGTGCCTGGATCGGAATCCGGGATCGGCGAAAACCGGGTGCGGCTCAGGCACCGTGCTCGAGTGGGACGCGCCGGAGCGTTCCGTCGCCGCGGTCTGCTGCCTCGATCTCCTCCCGCGTCACGCCCAGGACGAACAGGACGGCGTCGAGATACGGGTAGGACAGCGCGGTGTCGGCGACCTCACGCAGCGCGGGCTTCGCGTTGAAGGCGATACCGAGACCGGCTGCGCTGAGCATGTCGATGTCGTTGGCGCCGTCGCCCACCGCGACGGTCTGCTCGATCGGGACGCCGGCGTCGTCGGCGAACTCCCGGAGCGCGCGTGCTTTCGCCGCGCGGTCCACGACGTCTCCGACGACCCTGCCGGTGAGCTTTCCGTCGACGATCTCCAGCGTGTTGGCGCGTACGAAGTCGAGTTCGAGGTCGTGCGCGAGGCCTTCGATGACCTGACGGAAGCCACCCGAGACGACTCCGCACCGGAATCCGAGACGACGCAGCGTCCGGATGGTGGTGCGTGCACCGGGCGTCAGTTCGATCTGCTCGGCCACCTCGTCGATCACGCTGGCGGGCAAGCCCGCGAGGGTGGCCACTCGCTGCTCGAGCGATTCGGTGAAATCGAGTTCCCCGCGCATCGCGGCCTCGGTGACGGCGCGGACCTTGTCCTCGACACCGGCGTGTGCGGCGAGCATCTCGATGACCTCACCCTGGACGAGCGTCGAATCGACATCGAACACGATCAGGCGCTTCGATCGGCGGGCGAGACCACCACGCTCGACGGCGATGTCGACGTCCAGACCCGCCGCGAGTTCTGCGAGTGCCTTGCGCAGGGCTTCGTCGGCGACGGCGCCCTGGTCGGTGGCTGTGACCATCAACTCGAGGCCGGTGAGCGGGTAGTCGGCGATGCCGCGGATCGAGTCGATGTTCGCTCCGAGCGAGGCGAGCGTACGGCCGACAGAGCGCATGGCGCGGGCGCTGACGGGGCTACCGAGCACGACAACCGCATGGGTGGAGACAGCGCGGCCGTTCACCGGCCGGGCGCCGACCTCGACGTCGGCGTTCATACCGATGGTGGCCATCGCTGCCTCGACCTCGTCCTGCAGGGCCTCGGGATCGCCGGGGCACACCACGACGACGCCGAGCGTGAGCCGCCCTTTGATGACAACCTGCTCGACATCGAGCAGGTCCACGTCGTGGCGGCTCAACGCGGCGAACAGCACCGAGGTCACACCGGGATGGTCCGGGCCCGTCACCGTCACGAGCACAGTGGTCTCAGACGCCACTACGTCTCCGATCTTCGTCAGTCGAATCGTGCACGGCCGAAACACGTGCCCGTCCATTGTTGCAGTCGCGTGTGTCCCTGACGTGCGGGGGTTCTGGCCCTGCGAATCGACTCGGGCCGCAGAAGGCGAAGACCCCGCCGGTGGGGCGGGGTCTTCGTTACAGCTCTTCAGGGGTGGCGTGTCTAGTCTTCGCCGGCTCGCGGATGGTCGCCGGGAGTGCGATCCGCACCTTCGAGCACGTTCACGTTGTGCTTGTGGCTGCCCGGTCCGACATGCGCTTCGGCGCGCATCCGCTCCACCATGTGCGGGTAGTGCAGTTCGAATGCGGGACGCTCCGAGCGAATGCGCGGCAGTTCCGTGAAGTTGTGGCGCGGCGGCGGGCAGGTGGTAGCCCACTCGAGCGAGTTGCCGTAGCCCCACGGATCGTCGACCGTGACGACCTGGCCGTAACGGTAGCTCTTGAAGACGTTCCACATGAACGGCAGCGTCGAGGCGCCGAGGATGAAGGCACCGATCGTCGACACGATGTTCAGGTTGGTGAAACCGTCGGTCGGGAGGTAGTCCGCGTAGCGACGGGGCATGCCCTCGTTGCCGAGCCAGTGCTGCACCAGGAACGTCAGGTGGAAGCCGACGAAGGTCAGCCAGAAGTGCCACTTTCCGAGACGCTCGTCCATCATCCGGCCCGTCATCTTCGGGAACCAGAAGTAGATGCCGGCGTAGGTGGCGAACACGACGGTGCCGAACACGACGTAGTGGAAGTGCGCGACGACGAAGTAGGTGTCGTGCAGGTGGAAGTCCAGCGGCGGGCTCGCGAGGATGACGCCGGACAGACCGCCGAACAGGAAGGTGATCAGGAAGCCGACCGAGAACAACATCGGTGTCTCGAACGTCATCTGGCCTCGCCACATGGTGCCGATCCAGTTGAAGAACTTCACGCCCGTCGGCACAGCAATCAGGAACGTCATGAACGAGAAGTACGGGAGCAGCACGGCGCCGGTTGCGTACATGTGGTGAGCCCACACGGCGATGGAGAGCGCAGCGATACCGATCGTCGCGTAGACGAGGCCGGTGTAACCGAAGATCGGCTTACGGCTGAAGACCGGGAAGATCTCGGACACGATGCCGAAGAACGGCAGCGCGATGACGTAGACCTCGGGGTGGCCGAAGAACCAGAACAGGTGCTGCCACAGGAGCACACCACCGGTGGCCGGGTCGTAGATGTGGCCACCGAGGTGACGGTCGACGAACAGGCCCATGAAAGCGGCGGTCAGCAGCGGGAAGACCAGCAGGATCAGGATGCTGGTGATCAGGATGTTCCAGGTGAAGATCGGCATCCGGAACATCGTCATACCGGGGGCACGGAGGCACACGACGGTGGTGATGAAGTTGACGCCACCGAGGATGGTGCCCAGACCCATGACACCGAGGCCGAGGATCCAGAAGTCCGCACCGACGCCCGGGGAGTGCAGCTCACTGGTGAGCGGCGTGTATGCCGTCCAACCGAAGTCGGCAGCGCCGCCGGGGGTCACGAAGCCGAGCATCACGATCGTCGCGCCGAACAGGTACAGCCAGTAGCTGAACGCGTTCAGTCGCGGGAACGCCACGTCCGGCGCACCGATCTGCAGCGGCAGGATGTAGTTCGCGAACGCGAACACGACCGGCGTCGCGTACATGAGCAGCATGATCGTGCCGTGCATGGTGAACAGCTGGTTGAACTGCTCGTTCGACAGGAACTGCAGCCCCGGAACCGCGAGTTCGGTGCGCATCAGGAGGGCCATGAGGCCACCGATGAGGAAGAACGACACCGAGGTGATCAAGTACATGATCCCCAGATCCTTGGGATCTGTGGTGGTGATCATCTTGTAGATGAACGAACCCTTTGGTCCCTGCCGCGGCGGGTATGGCCTTGCTGCAGCTATCTCTGGGACTGGCTGGGGCGCTACGGCAGTCACTAATCCTCCTGAATGCGCGCTCGACTCGGGCTGGAGGCGAACGGTCTCTCTGGCTTGCGCTCATCGAATCGTAGACCGTGCGCGCACCACTCGTTAACCGGGTCCTACTCGCTGTCGTACTCGGCCGCCACACTACCGCTGAACCCGCGATTCGCACATGAGCGAATCGCCGCGTCCAGCACGCGATGCACCCCGAGTGACGCACATCACTTTCCAGAGAAGTGCCCGCGTAGAGCGCCGTTCTCGACGCGGCCCGCTGTGGCAGGATCGCCGGGGCCGATCTACACAAGCGATAGCCTGATTCGTCCCCTCTACAGGAAGTGGTGGAATTGCCCGCGCACCGTGTCCGCATCGTCGCTCTCGCCGCCGCCACGGCTGCCCTCACGGTCGCCGGCTGTTCGGCTCCGGCCGACGACCCGGCCTCCGAGATCGTGCGCACCACCACTCGCATCGCAGGCGCCGCCGTGGTGGGTATCGAACGCGACACGACGACGGCGTGTGCACTACCGAGCTCCCCCGATCCGGGCCTGCCCGCCGATGGCACACACGCGGTCATCCACACGGCCGGTGTGTCCGAGGTCCCGAACGATCCGCAGCGGATCGTCGTTCTCGATGCGGCTTCGCTCGATGCGGTGTGCGCGCTGGGTCTGTGGGAACGTGTCGTAGGCGTGAGTAGCGCTCCGGACGAGCGCCCCGACTACCTCGGAACCGGTGTCGCGGAGATTCCTGCGGTCGGTTCGCCCGGCTCCCCCGATCTCGCTGCGGTCGAGCAGGCTCAACCGGATCTCATCCTCGGCGCATCGGCCGACACCGGGCTCTACGAATCGTTGTCGTCCGTCGCGCCGACCGTAATAGTCGGGGCCGACCAGGTGTTCTGGCGGCAACAGTTCGAGCGCGTCGGCGAATCACTCGGCCGGTCGGGCGCGGCACGCCAGGTGCTCGAGGAATATTCGGTGGCGGCGCGTGAACTCGGCAACGAACTCACTTCCTCGCAGACACAAGCATCTCTCGTCCGCTTCACCAGCGACGGACCCACCATCGACGGCACCGCATCCTTCCCCGGTCAGGTCCTTGCCGATCTGGGAGCCGAGAGACCGGCCCCCCAGCGGTTCGGAGTCGAGGACGGCCGCGCATACCGACCGGTCGACACCGAGGACCCTTCGCCCGCCGACGGAGATGTGATTTTCGTCCGATTCGACGGACAGGACGGCCTCGATCGGGGTACGGAATACATGAAGCGGGACGAGTGGCTCGATCTCGGTGCTGTCACCGACAACCGGCTGTTCTCCGTCTCGGACGAGGTGTGGTCCACGGCCGGTCCGGTCGCGGCCCACGCAGTACTGACAGATCTGAGGCACTCACTCAATGGCTATTCGAACTGACAACACTGCAGGTCGAACTGACAACACTGCAGGTATCCACCGGATCGGGATCACCCTGGCGGGCGCACTGACCCTCGGCATGCTGGGTATCACGCCGGCAACAGCCCAGCCTGCCGTCCGAGCAGACATCGAGGTATTCGCTGCCGACGGGATCACTCCGCTCGGCGACACTCCCGTCCACGAGGGCGACACGGTGGTGGTTCGCGGTATCGGGTTCGACCCCGAGGCCAACCGCACCGGCGGGCTGCCGGTGCCGGTGCCGCCCGGTGTGCCGCACGGTACGTTCGTCTCGTTCGGCGGTTTCTCCGAGCACTGGCGGCCGTCCGAGGCCGCTCCCACCGAGAATCGCGCCACGGTGCGCTCCACCAACGCGTGGGTGTTGTCGGAGCGTGCACTGAACCAGGTCCCGGATCGTCCGTTCGACATGCGCCGCACGGTGCGGCAGCAATGGGTTCCGCTCGCCGACGACGGATCGTTCACGGCCACGATCACCATCGACGCCCCCGAGACCGTTCCCGACGACGCCCGGTACGGCATCTACACCTTCGGAGCGGCCGACGCTGTCAACGCCGAGCAGGAGCTTGCGGTGCCGGTGAACTTCGACCCCTCCCCCGGGCCGAATGCCCCGGTTGCGCCGTCCCCGGATCTCGTGTGGGGATTCGCACCCGGATACAGCGATCTCGTCACCGGAACCACGCAGGGTTCGGTCGTCGGCAGCGACGGCGCCTCGGTCCGCGACGACGGGACGATGACCTTCGAACTCTCCGACGCACGGATCGATACCGCCACGGGCCTCGGCCGCATCGAGTACCGCGGCACCGTTGTGTCGTTCACGCGCTTCCATCTACTCGAGATCGCGCTCGCGAATCCGTGGATCGAGTTCACCACCGACGGCACCTACCTCACCGCGGAGTCCTCGACCGGCGATCAGGTCGGCACCGACTCGATGAGCCGGATCACGCTGGCCCGCCTCGATACGCCGGCCGAGGGCGGACGCACCCAGTGGAGCGATGTTCCCGCCCAGTTCGCGGTGCCGCTGCAGCCGACCGTCCTGCTGCCGTACTCGGGGCAGACCGCCTCCCCAGTGTCGTTCCACTTCTGAGGCGTTCGGATAGACACGCATGCCCATCCCTGATTTCGTCGCTGCCCTCCGCACTCACGTCGGCCATGACCCGCTGTGGTTGTCCGGGGTGAGCGCAATCGTCCTCGACGATGACGGGCGCGTCCTGCTCACCTGCCGCGCCGACAACGGCAAGTGGGCGGTGGTGTCGGGCATTCTCGAGCCCGGTGAGGAGCCGGCCGCTGCGGCGGTCCGCGAAGTGGCGGAGGAAACCGGGGTCGACGCCGAGATTCTCCGGCTCACGAGCGTCGACGTCACCGAGCCGATCACCTATCCCAACGGAGACGTCGCGCAATATCTGGACGTCTCGTTCGTGATGCGCGCGACCGGTGGGTCGGCCCGGGTCGCCGACGACGAGAATCTCGAGGTGGCGTGGTTCGCGCCGGACGAGTTGCCGACGCCTCTCGCTACAACGTCGGCCCTGCGCCTGGAGAAAGCGCTCGCGGACCGCAGGGAAGCGTGGTTCCGCTCCCCCTGACAGCCCCCTCGGGACTCCTGCAACCGTTACAGACATGCACCCGCTTCCAGGCGGAAGGGGGTGCATGTCCGTATGTGGGGCTTCTACACGGGAATCAGAAGTCCCAGTCCTCGTCTTCGGTGACGACAGCTTTGCCGATCACGTACGAGCTTCCCGACCCCGAGAAGAAATCGTGGTTCTCGTCGGCGTTCGGGGACAATGCCGACAGGATCGCCGGGTTCACGTCCGCCTCGTCCTTCGGGAACAGCGCCTCGTAGCCGAGGTTCATCAGCGCCTTGTTGGCGTTGTAGCGCAGGAACTTCTTGACGTCCTCGGTCAGCCCCGCTTCGTCGTACAGGTCCGAGGTGTAGTGGGTCTCGTTGTCGTACAGCTCCAGCAGCAGATCGAAGACCCACTCCTTGAGTTCGTCACGCTCTGCCTGCGAAACCTTTTCGAGGCCCTTCTGGTACTTGTAACCGATGTAGTAGCCGTGCACCGCCTCGTCTCGGATGATCAGGCGGATCACGTCGGCGGTGTTGGTGAGCTTGGCCCGCGAGGACCAGTACATCGGCAGGTAGAAGCCCGAGTAGAACAGGAAGGACTCGAGCAGCGTCGAGGCGGCTTTGCGCTTGAGCGGATCGTCGCCCTGGTAGTAGTCGAGAATGATCTGCGCCTTGCGCTGCAGGTTCTCGTTCTCCTCCGACCACCGGAAAGCATCGTCGATCTGGCGAGTCGAGCAGAGCGTGGAGAAGATCTGCGAGTAGCTCTTGGCGTGCACCGACTCCATGAACGCGATGTTCGTCAACACCGCTTCCTCGTGCGGCGTGACCGCGTCGGGGATCAGCGAGACGGCACCGACGGTGCCCTGGATCGTGTCGAGCAGAGTCAGGCCGGTGAACACCCGCATGGTGAGCTGCTGCTCGTATTCGGTGAGCGTGCCCCACGACGGAATGTCGTTGGACACCGGCACCTTCTCGGGCAGCCAGAAGTTACCGGTGAGGCGGTCCCACACCTCGGCGTCCTTCTCGTCGGGGACGCGGTTCCAATTGATCGCGGAGACGCGGTCGATCAGCTTGACGCGTGTGCCGTCGGCCGGCGTGTGCGCTGCTGCAGTCATCGGTTACCTACCTGAATTGTGTGCTGGTGCAAGGACTGTCTCGACAGAGGTCACAACATGCAGGAGACGCAGTTGTCCACCTCGGTCCCTTCGAGGGCCATCTGACGCAGGCGGATGTAGTACAACGTCTTGATTCCCTTTCGCCACGCGTAGATCTGGGCCTTGTTCACATCGCGGGTGGAGACCGTGTCCTTGAAGAACAGAGTCAGCGACAGGCCCTGGTCGACGTGCTGCGTGGCCGCCGCGTAGGTGTCGATGATCTTCTCGTACCCGATCTCGTACGCGTCCTGGTAGTAGTCCAGATTGTCGTTGGTCAGGTACGGCGCGGGGTAGTAGACGCGACCGATCTTGCCTTCCTTGCGGATCTCGACCTTCGACGCCACCGGGTGGATGGAGCTGGTGGAGTTGTTGATGTACGAGATCGATCCGGTCGGGGGAACGGCCTGGAGGTTCTGGTTGTAGATGCCGTGCTCCTGCACGGACGCCTTCAGCTCGCGCCAATCGCTCTGGGTGGGGATGGTTACGCCTGCGTCGGCGAACAGGGCGCGCACGCGATCCGTCTCCGGCTCCCAGGCCTGCTCGGTGTACTTGTCGAAGAACTCACCCGACGCGTACTTCGACTCCGGGAACCCCTTGAAATGGGTGCCGCGTTCGATGGCGATGCGGTTCGATGCGCGCAGCGCGTGGAACAGCACCGTGTAGAAGTAGATGTTCGTGAAGTCGATACCCTCGGCCGAGCCGTAGAAGATGCGCTCGCGCGCCAGGTAGCCGTGCAGGTTCATCTGGCCGAGGCCGATGGCGTGGGACTCGTTGTTACCCTTCTCGATCGACGGCACCGACGCGATGCTCGTCTGGTCGGAAACCGCGGTCAGGCCACGGATCGCGACCTCGATGGTCTGCGAGAAGTCAGGTGAGTCCATGGTCTTCGCGATGTTGAGCGAGCCGAGGTTGCACGAGATGTCCTTGCCCACATGGCTGTAGGACAGGTCGTCGTTGAACTCCGACGGCGTCGAGACCTGGAGGATCTCGGAGCACAGGTTCGAATGGGTGATCTTGCCCGCGATGGGATTCGCGCGGTTGACAGTGTCCTCGAACATGACGTACGGGTAACCGGACTCGAACTGCAGCTCCGCGACCGTCTGGAAGAATTCGCGTGCCTTGATCTTCGACTTGCGGATGCGCTTGTCGTCGACCATCTCGTAGTACTTCTCAGTGACATCGATGTCGGCGAACGGCACACCGTAGACGCGCTCGACGTCGTACGGCGAGAAGAGGTACATGTCCTCGTTCCGCTTCGCCAGCTCGAACGTGATGTCGGGGATCACGACACCGAGCGACAACGTCTTGATGCGGATCTTCTCGTCGGCGTTCTCACGCTTGGTGTCGAGGAAGCGGTAGATGTCGGGGTGGTGCGCATGCAGGTACACCGCACCGGCACCCTGACGGGCACCGAGCTGGTTGGCGTACGAGAACGAATCCTCGAGCAGCTTCATGATCGGGATGACACCCGACGACTGGTTCTCGATCTTCTTGATCGGCGCACCGTGCTCACGGATATTGGTGAGCAGCAAGGCAACTCCACCACCGCGCTTCGACAGCTGCAACGCCGAGTTGATCGAGCGACCGATCGACTCCATGTTGTCCTCGATGCGCAACAGGAAGCACGACACGGGCTCGCCGCGCTGCATCTTGCCGGAGTTGAGGAAGGTCGGGGTCGCCGGCTGGAAACGGCCGGAGATGATCTCGTCGACGAGGTGCCGGGCGAGGATCTCGTCGCCGTCGGCCAAGGTCAGCGCCACCATGCACACGCGGTCCTCGAAACGCTCGAGGTATCGCTTGCCGTCGAACGTCTTGAGCGTGTACGAGGTGTAGTACTTGAATGCACCGAGGAACGTCGGGAAGCGGAACTTCTTCGAATACGCCTGCTGGAACAGTGATTTGACAAAGTCGCGCGAGTATTTGTCCAGAACCTCGGGCTCGTAGTACTTCTCCTCTACGAGGTAGTCGAGCTTCTCGTCGAGGTTGTGGAAGAAGACTGTGTTCTGGTTGACATGCTGCAGGAAGTACTGGCGTGCGGCGGCCACATCCTTGTCGAACTGGATCTCGCCGTTCGGGCCGTACAGGTTCAACATCGCGTTGAGTGCGTGGTAGTCGAGCGACTCGTCTGCCGCTGCGCTCGTCGTCCGAGCAGGATCGGTAATGGTCACAGTGCTGCCCCTACATATCGGAAGGTATGAAATCAGCCGCGCAGCCGGCGGGCGCGCGGTACTCGAGAACTGCGGGCCGCAGCCCGCCTGTGCGTTATGCCGTCCGGAGGCTCTGCCCCCAGAATTGCGCGAGACCATCTCGAACGCGCTCGACGTCGTCGGCTGTGCCCATCAATTCGAACCGATACAGATACGGCACCTTGCACTTTCGCGAGACGATGTCGCCCGCGAAACAGAACGATTCACCGAAATTGGTGTTTCCTGCCGCGATCACCCCGCGAATAAGACTCCGGTTGTGCTCGTTGTTCAAGAATCGGATCACCTGTTTGGGCACGAAATTCGTGTCGCGACCCGTGATGTTGGTGCCGCCCCCGTACGTAGGCAGGATCAATACGTACGGAGTGTGAACTTCGAACGCGACCCCGCGGTCGTGCAGCGGGATCCGGATTGCCGGGATCCCGAGTTTCTGCACGAACCGGTGGGTGTTCTCGGATGCGCTCGAGAAGTAGACCAGAGACGTCCCCGGGGTTGATCCCTGCGAGGTCATCGGTACTCACCAACTTTTCGGTCGATTGTGAAGACCGGTCCGGATTGCGGTGGTCGTACTGCCGCGGCGGGCCGCGTGGGGTCAGGCTGCGACCGCAAGCGCCTTGATGCGATCGGGACGGAACCCCGACCAGTGATCCTCGCCGGCCACCACAACGGGCGCCTGGAGGTAGCCCAGCGCCATCACGTAATCGCGGGCTTCGGGGTCCTCGGAGATGTCGACGACCGAGTAGTCGATACCGGCCTTGTCGAGGGCACGATAGGTGGCATTGCACTGGACGCAAGCAGGCTTGGTGTAGACGGTGATGCTCATGAAAACCCCTCTTTCACACGGCCCTGACCGGCCGGAAGACTGACTGCTGCGCGACGGAGGAACGCCCATCGAACCAACTCGATCCCACTTCCCCGAGGGATCGATCACGTTGTGGGCTTCCAACGGTCTAGACACTACACCTTGTGCCCGACGGATACATAGAACCCAGGATGTTGTGAGTTACATTCTTGATATTCGCAGGTCGCCTGACTTTCCCGCCTTCGGATCAGGTGCTCGAGCGGCGTGTCGGCACCGCCTTTCACGGGCGTTTCCACACAGTGTGACGCGATCCACCGACAAGTGCGGTGGGACGCGTCACCGTTGCGGTCAGGGCAGCGCCTGGAACACGTCCTCGAGGCGTGCGGGCAGATCTCTCACCCGAACTCCCGTCGCGTGCCACAACGCGTTGACGACAGCAGCTGCACTCCCGACGATGCCGATCTCCCCGACGCCTCGCGACCCCGTTGGTGTGGCCCGCATATCGTCCTCATCGAGCCACCCGGCGTCGACCTCGCCGATGTCGGCGTGGGTGGGCACGTGATACTCGGCCAGATCGTGATTCACGACGTGCCCGAAGCGATCGTCACGAACGCTTTCCTCGAACAGCGCCATCGAGATGCCGAAGCACATTCCCCCGATGAACTGGGAGCGGGCCGTGCGGGGATTGATCACCCGCCCCACGGAGAACATTCCCAGCATTCTCGGCACCCTGATCTCACCGGTGTCGGAATCGACGTGGACCTCCACGAAATGTGCGCCGTACGACTGAGCACGGTGATGCTCGAGCTCTCGATTCTCCCCTGCCGTCGCTGTCACCTCGGCGCCGGCTTCGGGTCGGTCTCCGAATCGTTTCCGGAATTCCTCGGCAGCCGTGACGATCGCGGTGCCCCACGATGAGGTACCCGACGACCCTCCGGCGACGGTCGCGTTGGGCAACGCGCTGTCGCCGATCTCGACGCGCACGTTCTCCACGTTGCAGCCGAGCGCGTCCGCGGCAATGAGGGTCAAGGCCGTCCACGCACCTGTCCCCAGGTCCGCTGCAGCGATCCGCACAATGAACCGGTCGTCGCCTTCGTGATGGATCGTTGCTCCCGAGCCGGGATTGACCATATGCGGATATGTGGCGACCGCGACACCCGTGCCGGTGAGCCACCGCCCGTGACGTCGAAGCCCTGGTTCGCGATCGTCCGGATCCCAGCCGAACCGTCGTGCACCCTCCTGGAGGCACTCGACCAGCCTCCGCGACGACCACGTCGCCCCGGTCTCCGGGTCCACCTCGGGTTCGTTACGAATACGCAGTTCGATCGGGTCGATTCCGCACGCGGTCGCGAGTTCGTCCATCGCAACTTCCCCGGCGTACATCCCGGGTGCCTCACCGGGAGCCCGCATCCAGAACGGCGCGGGCACGTCCAATGCCACCGCCCGGTGGGCGGTCCTCAGGTTCGGTACCCGGTACAGGCTTCTGGCCGACACCGCGGCCTGCTCGACGAACTCCGCGACGTGCGACGACTGCGTGTATGCCTCGTGGATCATTCCCTCGAGCCTGCCGTTGCGATCGGCCGCGATACGCACGTGTGACGACGTCGGGGCTCGGTATCCGACGTAGCCGAACATGTCCTGTCGTGAGACCGCGAACTTCACCGCGCGTCCCGGTAGCATGCGTGCGGCCATGGAGGCGAGCACGTCATGCGCATGGGGCGCGCCCTTCGATCCGAATCCCCCACCGATATACGGGCAGATCACGCGGATCTGCGCGGGATCGATACCCAGAACGGGCGCGAGTGCGTCCACCACTCCGTGCGGGTGCTGAGTCGAATCGTAGAGTGTCAACTCGTCGTGTTCCCACAACGCCACCACCGTGTGTGGTTCGAGCGGATTGTTGTGTTCCTCGGGGGTCGAATACCACTGGTCGACAACGATCTCAGCAGTATCGAACACAGCGTCGACGTCGCCGCGTTCGCTGTCTGCGGGATAACCGCCATTGGCTTTCTCCGGCGCATACATCGCCGGGTGATCGTGCCGAAATGCCACATCATGCGGCTGCGGCGCGTAGTCGATGATCAACAGATCGCAAGCCTGCCTGGCCACTTCGGGCGTCTCCGCGATCACAGCCGCAACCATCTGCCCCCGATACAGGACATCCGGGCTCTGAAGGACGAAATACTCGCCTTCCGCTTCGGCGGTAAGACGTGGGGCATCGAAGGGAGAGAGCACAGCCAGCACTCCGGGAACCGCCCGTGCCGCTACCGTGTCGATGGTCTGCACACGGCCGCGCGCGATCGTCGCGGTCGCAGGTACGAGATACGCAGGATCGGAAACGTGATGCTCGTATGCATACGGCGCGGTTCCCGTCACCTTTCTCGATCCGTCCACCCGTGCAGTCGACGTGCCGATGGCACGGTTTTCGAGGCGCCTCATGCGAACTCCTCCCGAGAGATGCGGTGGGCGAGGTCGCGCAGTACAGCGACGACGGTGCGCCGAAGCAACGTCACCTTGAAGGCGTTCCCGTCGACCGGCCGGGCGGCGGCGAGTTCGGCGTCCGCCGCCGCGGTGAACGCCTCGTCACTCGGGGACTGCCCGAGCAGCATCTCCTCGGCACGGTGTGCACGCCATGGCCTGTGCGACACTCCACCGAACGCGAGTCGGCAACCACTGATCGCACCGTCGCTCACGGTCAGTTCCGCCGCGACCGACACCAGGGCGAACGCAAACGCTGCGCGATCCCTCACTTTGCGGTAGTCAGAGGCACTACCCTGCGGTGCGGGAATATGGACGCCTACAACGAGGTCATCGCGGGCAAGAGTGGTGTCGAGTTCGGGTGTGTCCCCGGGCAGTCGGTACAACTCTTCGATCGGGATGGCCCGTTCCCCTTCCGGACCGAGGACGACGGCTTCGGCATCGAGAGCGAGCATCGCCACCGCCATGTCGGACGGGTGGGTCGCGACGCATCGATCGGACGCCCCGAACAGCGCGTGATACCGCGTGTAGCCGCCGAGGGCCGAACATCCGCTGCCGGGTTCGCGCTTGTTGCACGGCGTCGACAGGTCACGAAAGTACACACACCGGGTGCGCTGCAGAAGGTTGCCTCCCGTGGTCGCCGAATTCCTCAGCTGCGGCGAAGCGCCCGAGAGCAACGCACGGGCCAGCATCGGATAGCGCCGCCGCACCACCCGATGCGCGGCGAGATCGCTGTTCCGCACGTTGGCGCCGATGCGGACGCCACCGTCCGCAGCGTCGACGATGTCGTCGAGCGACAGTCGCGAGATATCGACCAGCAGGCCAGGTGTCTCGACTCCGAGTTTCAGGTTGTCGACGAGATTGGTCCCTCCTGCAAGAAATGTGGCATCGGGGTTGTCATGGACGAGCGCGACCGCACCGGCTGGGTCCGTAGCCCGTTCGTAGCGCAACAGCTTCATCACTCGCGCCCTCCGGTCGATACGCCCGGTCTTTCTCGCGCGATCTCGGCGATCGCAGCAACGATGTTCGGATATGCCCCGCACCGGCACAGATTTCCGCTCATTCGCTCACGGATCTCGTTGCCGTCGAGAGCGACAGTCGAGTCGAGATCCTCGGTGACGTAGCTGGGACTTCCGTGCGCAGCCTCGTCGAGCATCCCGACTGCAGAACAGATCTGACCGGGCGTGCAGTACCCGCACTGGAACGCATCGTCGTCGATGAACCGCTGCTGAAGTGGATGCAACTTGCCCTCGGAGGACAGCCCGGAGGCAGTGACGATATGCGCCCCCTCGTGGGAGACCGCGAGAGCGAGACAGGCCACGGCACGGCGGCCGTCGAGCAGTACGGTGCACGACCCGCACTGACCGTGATCGCACCCTTTCTTTGCAGAGATGATGTCGAGACGATCGCGAAGCGCGTCGAGAACAGTGGTACGCACATCGACCCTGACGCGCCGTTCTGCGCCGTCGACATGGAGCACTATGTCGCGCTCGTATCCGTTCGAGACGGAGGCCGATACGTTTTCCGTTGCCATGAGCGAACCTTCCGAACGGTGGGCTGTGCACTGGGCATTCCCGTCGGCGACTCGTTCCAATCGTTTGCCGGCGGAATCGCAGATATCGAGCCATGGCAACCCCGTGATTTAGGTAACGCTGGCCTAACCGTAGGATTGCAATGCCGGTCTCGGCATCAGCACGCAGGAGGAAGATCTTGTCCACAACATTGCACCGCCGCCGTAGTCGCGGCGCCCGCCTGGTGGCGGCCGCCGGCGCCCTGGCACTCGGAGTCACCATGACGGCGTGCTCGTCCGGTACCGAGTCGAATGAGGAGGCTTCGAGCCTGCCACCCAATCGAGCGGGGAATGGCCGCGCACCGTGGAGACCTCCGAGGGCCCCGTCACCCTCGATGCCCAACCCGAACGGATCGTGTCGACGAGCGTGACCCTCACCGGTACCCTGCTCGCCCTCGATGCACCGCTGTACGGCACCGCCGCGCAGCCGCCGAGCACAGTCACCGACGAGAACGGCCTGTTCACACAATGGGCCGATATCGCAGCCGACCGCGACGTCGAGACCCTCTACCAGGGCGAGCCCAATATCGAGGCGATCACCGCAGCGACACCGGATCTCATCGTCGTCTCGTCGAGCGGTGCAGATTCCACCCTCGATCAGGTCGAACTTCTCTCCCGGATTGCACCGACCCTCGTCTACGACTACTCGGACAAGTCGTGGCAGGACCTGACGGTGCAGATGGCCGAGGCCGTCGGCGCAGAGGAGCGGGCGGACGAGCTTCTTCACGAGTTCGACACCAAGGTCGACGAAGCGAAGACCGCGATCGCACCCGCACTCGCCGAGGAGAACACGGTGAGCATCCTCACCTACAACTCCCCAGAGGATTCCCGGGTCTTCACCGGCGAGTCCGCTCAGGGCCGCCTCGCCACCCGGCTGGGATTCGAGATCGCGTCCGTTCCCGAGACGGCAGGAGCAGCCGCTGCGGGACGCTCGGACATCATCGCCGTGGCGACCGAGAACCTGTCGCTGGCGCTGACCGGAGCGAACACGTTCATCATCAACGCCCTACCGGAGGACGCCGACCGCTTGAAGACCGATCCGACGCTGGCCAACACGAAGTCGGTCCAGAACGACGCCGTCTACGCGCTCGGCTACGACAGCTTCCGTCTCGATTACTACAGCGCGACCAACGTCATCGATCGCATCGTCGACGCGCTCGGCTGACCCAGCACCCGGCGGCGACGCGCTCCGATATCGACATGGGAACGGGCCGGAAGCCTCTGAGGTTTCCGGCCCGTTCCCATGCGAAAGTCATGATCAGGCGCTGGCGAGAGCTGCCTTCGCATCGGCGAGCGCGACCACCACGGCAGAGATCTGCTCGGCGGTCTGAGCGTGCTCCTTGGCATGCGCCTCGCCGAACTTACCGAAGGTCTCTCCGATGGTGAGTGATCCACCCTCGATGACCTTGCCACCGGCGATACCGGCAGCCTTCGTCGTGTCTTCGAGCGCCCATTTGCCTGCGTTCTGGCTCGGCGACTGACTCACGACAGCGACCGGCTTGCCTGTCATCGCGCCCACACCGTACGGCCGGGAGAGCCAATCGATGGCGTTCTTGAGAACGGCAGAGATGGTGCCGTTGTACTCGGGCGTGACGAGCAGAAACGCGTCCGCGTCCGCGGCAGCATCGCGCAGCGCAGCAGCAGCGGCCGGAACGGTCTCGCCGTCGAGATCTTCGTTGTAGAAGGGGACCTCTGCGAGGCCCTCGTACACGGTGACCTCGACTTCGTCGGGCGAAACTGCGACGGCGGTCTCCGCAAGCTGGCGGGTGACAGCTGCGGTACGCAGGCTGCCGACGAGGGCGAGAACTCGGGTCTGGGCCATGATCGGATCCTTAAAATCTGGGAAGCAACTACGCCGAGCATAACCGGACTGCGGTCCGATTCCATTCCGGGTCGGATAAAGTGTGGCCTTGTGAACACCCCGCTACCCATGGCCAGCGAAAGCACCGAACGGTGCGACGCCGCACGCAACCGACAGCGCCTCCTCGACGCCGCCGCGATGCTCGTCGCCGAACGCGGACCTGACGCGGTGACCATGGACGCCCTCGCAGCGCGCGCCGGCGTCGGCAAGGGAACGGTGTTCCGTCGCTTCGGCTCACGTGCGGGACTCATGGCTGCGCTCCTCGATCACAGCGAGTCCGCATTCCAGTACGCCTGCATGTACGGTCCTCCCCCGCTCGGGCCCGACGCCGCGCCGATCGCGCGGCTGATCGCATTCGGCCGGGCGCGCATCGAACTCGTCGAAGTCCAGGGCGAACTCCTCCGCGCGGCGGAGAGCTCCGTCGAGACCCGCCACGGCAACGCTCCCAGGCAGGTCTCGCTCATCCACCTCGAAATGCTCCTGCGCACGATCGGGATGGGCACCCGGTCCGGCCTGCTCGCCCACTCGCTGTTGGCCGCACTCGACCCCGGATTGATCCTGTACCAGTGGCGCGAGCTCGGCCATTCGCTGAAAGAACTCGCCGACAACTGGGCCGACCTCGCGCACAGGGTCGTCACCGGCGACGGTATTCCGAGCACCGAGTAGTCCAGATGAACCCGAGTGCAGAACACTCCACGTAGCGTGAGCGGATGACTCGCATCCCCGGCCTCCTAGCGCTGTGTTCCGTGGCAGTCGCTGTCTCCGCATGCAGCACCGGCGCATCCGATCCCTCCGGATCCGGTTCTGCCGACGATCTCACCGGTCGCACGTTCATCTCGACCGAGGTGAACGGCAGTCCGATTCCCGGCGGTGGGCCACTCGTCGTGGAATTCCCGGAACCCGGCCGACTCGCCGCGACCGCCGGGTGCAACCGCTTCGCCGGTGCGGTCGATCTCGCTGACAGCACCCTGCGTTCCCCTGATCTTGCGAGCACGATGATGGCGTGCCCGCCCCCTCGCGACGGAGCCGACGGATGGCTGAGTTCCCTCGTCGCCGAGTCTCCGCAGTGGAGCCTCGACGGCGACGCGCTCACCCTCACCGGTGACGGAACGACGGTGTTTCTCACCGACAAGAAGGTCGTCGACCCCGACCGGCCGATCAGCGGAACCGAATGGTTCGTCACAACCGTGCGCACCTCCGACGCGGTCATGTCGTCGGCCGCGCTGGATGAGACCGCCCCTGAACTGGTGGTCACGGAGGACGGACAGGTCTCGGGCAGCACCGGATGCAACCGGTTCACCGGAACCGCCGAAGTCAGCGATGGCACCATCGTGTTCGGTCCGCTGGCGACCACCCGCGCCGCGTGCACCGACCCCGAACTCACCGAGATCGAAAACCACGTCCTCGCGGTCCTCTCGGGTGAAACGACCTACGTGATCGACGGGGCCGAGATGACACTCACCGCGTCGAACGGTGTCGATGGGCTGGGCTACCGCGCCCGCTAGGCCCCAGTGTCGTCGGAACCAGTGTCGTCAGAACCGCTCCTCGAGCCACTGTGCGAGGGCCCGTCCGGCGACGTCGATCTGCTTCGGCCAGTCCATTGCCGACTCGTCGGCGTGGTCGCTGACGTACTTCACCAACCGCGTTCGCGTCCCCATATGGCACGCAGCGGACGCCACCGCGAACCCTTCCATGTCGACGAGATCGGCACGCGCTGCCAACGCGTCACGGACCTCTGCGTCGGAGACGAACGTGTCGCCCGTCGCGAGGACGGTGCCGTCACCCTCATCGACCGAGAGTTCGTCCTCGACCGGATGCCCGAGACTGCGCAGCACCTTGCTGCTGATGTCGTGATTGATCACCGTCGACGGCACGTAGAGTCCGCCGTGATGACCGTGCAGCGCACCCGCCGTACCGATGTTGACGACGAGCGGCCGTGCGTCTTCGGGGTAGCGCGCAAGCGCCGCAGTGACCGCAACTGCCGCGGTGACCTTCCCGATGCCGGTGATCAGGACGTCGTACCGGTCTGCCACATGCGCCGCTTCGGCCTTCGTCGCGGATACGACGAGAATCCCCTTCATACGCTGCCCTTCCCGGTCCGATCGGTTGCGCGCGCACCACCCGGTGCAGCAACAACCAGTTTCCCGCACCGTATCGCGGCTCATCGCACGTCGGCGACATGACCTAGAGTTCCCGCATGGAGAATCTTCGCGATCGCATCATCGATGAACTCGGAGTCCGACCCACCCTCGACCCGCGGGCCGAAATCGACGCGCGCGTGCAGTTTCTCGCGGACTACCTGCGCAGCACCCCGGCAAGAGGCTTCGTGCTCGGAATCAGCGGAGGACAGGACAGCACCCTGGCGGGTCGCCTCGTGCAGCTCGCGGCGGAGTCACTGCGCTCCGACGGGCACGAGGCCGAGTTCGTCGCTGTCCGCCTCCCCTACGGTGAACAGGCCGACGAACACGATGCGCGGATCGCACTCGACTTCATCAGGCCGGACCGCGAGTTCCGCGTCAACGTCAAGCCCGGTGCCGACGCGACGGCGGCCGAAGCTGCAGAGGGCATCCGAGAGCTCCTCGGACCCGAGACCGGACTCCGCGACTTCGTCCGCGGCAACATCAAAGCCCGCGAGCGCATGATGCTGCAATACGCGATTGCGGGCCAGCTCGGCTACCTGGTGGTCGGCACAGATCACGCGGCAGAAGCCGTCACCGGCTTCTTCACCAAGTTCGGGGACGGCGGGGTCGACATCACCCCGCTCACCGGTCTGACGAAGCGACAGGGCGCGGCGCTCCTACGCGAACTGGGTGCGCCGGAGACGACGTGGAAGAAGATTCCGACCGCAGACCTCGAGGACGATCGGCCGGCCCTGCCCGACGAAGTCGCACTCGGCATGACCTACGCCGAGATCGACGACTACCTCGAAGGCAAGGACGTCACCGCGGAGGTGGCAGAAAAGGTCGAGCGCATGTTCCTCGCGACGAGGCACAAGCGGACGGTGCCGGTCACTCCGTACGACACCTGGTGGCGCTGAGCGCTACCCGCCGGCGAAGGGCGGTAACACGTCCACCTTCGCCCCCGCCGGGTAGGTCAGATCTCGGGTGAGTTCGCCACCCCCCGCTCCCGGTTCGACGAGGTACGCGGCGACCGACAGGACCCGTTCCATGTCGGCGCCGTGTCGCTCGATCAGAGCCGCGCGCAGTGCTGCCAGGTCGGAGCCGACCGCGAGGTCGACCGTCTCCTTCTCCCGTCCCGCGGCGTCGGCTGCCGCCGCGAAGTACCGCACCTCGATCCCGGTCATCTGATCAACCACCGATTGCTCCCATACTGCGTTCCGGCGGAACGAAATCCGCCGCGTCGATGCCGTGTCCGGCCCACTTGTTCCACATCGCGCCGCGCCACAACGCGGCAAGCTCGTCGTCGGTCGCACCACCACGGATCGCCGCCCGCAGATCGGTCTCCCGATCACTGAACAGGCACGACCGTACGGTGCCCTCCGCCGTCAGACGCGTGCGGTCGCAGTCCGAACAGAACGACCGGGTCACCGAGGCGATGATCCCCACCGTCGCGGGGCCCCCGTCGACGGACCACCGTTCCGCGGGAGCCGACGGGTCCTCACGGGCGGTCTCGGTGAGAGTGAAGCGGGCACCGAGCACCTCGAGCAGACGCTGTGCGGTGACCATGTTCGTCCGCGCCCATTCGTGGTCGGCGTCGAGGGGCATCTCCTCGATGAACCGCAGTTCGACGCCTTCGTCGAGGCACCACTGCAGGAGGTCGGCGGCGCCGTCGAGGGTTTCGGGCATGAGGACCGCGTTGACCTTGACCCGAGTGAATCCGACGGTCTTGGCCGCGCGGATGCCTGCGAGGACCGAGTCGAGTCGGTCGCGGCGGGTCAGCCGGGCGAAATGATCGCGGTCGACGGTGTCGAGGGAGATGTTGATGCGGGACAGTCCGGCGTCGCGGAGGCCCTGTGCGCGGTGGGCGAGTCCGACGGCGTTGCTGGTCAGCGCCAGGGGCACGTCGGGGGCGATGCGGCGGCAGCCGGCGATGATGTCTTCGAGGTCGCGGCGCATGAGGGGTTCACCGCCGGTGAACCGCACTTCCTGTACGCCGAGTCGGCCGGTGGCGACTCCGACCAGGCGCACGATTTCTGCGGTGGTGAGCAGTTGCTCGCGCGGGATCGGGGGTAGGCCTTCTTCGGGCATGCAGTAGGTGCAGCGCAGGGAGCATTTTTCGGTGATGGAGACGCGCAGGTCCCGTGCGACGCGCCCGAAGCGGTCGAGCAGGTCGGGCACGTCGGGGCGGTCCGATACGTCGTCGGTCCCCCCGCGCACGGACGGCATTCCCACATCCACGGCAGTCACAGAATCACCGGCCTCATGCCGCCAGTATGCCTATCGAACGCGCCCGGCGATACGAATGCCACGGAAGGCACCGGTACGGTAGTCGCCATGGCAGGCGGCAGGCGGTCCGTGGAGGAACATGCACAGCACGTAGCGGAGCTTCTCGAACCGCTCCGGTCGGTACCTTCTGTCCAGGTGCCGCTTGCACGGTCGCTGGGCCGGACACTGGCCGAGCCGGTCCACGCACCGATCTCGCTTCCTCCGTTCCGGAACTCTCAGATGGATGGTTACGCCGTCGACGCAGCGTCGGTCGCCTCCGTGCCCGTCACGCTGACCGTGCAGGCCGTCATCGCTGCCGGCGACGCAGTCTCCACCCTGAACGGAGGCGCCGCACTCAAGATCATGACCGGTGCTCCGATCCCCGACGGTGCCGATGCGGTCGTTCCGGTCGAGGACACCGAGACAGACGACGCGGCGGGCACCGTCACCGTGCATCGCACGGCCACCTCCGGCACGTACGTGCGCGAGGCCGGCAGCGATGTGCACGCCGGGGAGCTTCTGCTCCCCGCCGGCACGGTTCTCGCGGCCCGGCACATCTCGGTCCTCGCCGCAGTGGGCCTGACCGACGTGCCTGTTCGGCGGCGTCCCCGTGTCGCGGTGATCTCCACCGGCAGTGAGCTCGTCACCCCCGGCGAAGCACTCGAGCCCGGGAAGATCTACAACTCGAACGGTCCCGCTCTCGCGGCGAGTGCCGCCTCGAACGGCGCCGAGGTCGCCTCGATCGCTCACTGCGAGGACGATCCCGAGGAGTTCGCTGCCATGATCGCCCACGCCGTGGCCGTCGCCGATGTCGTCTTCACCTCCGGCGGCGTCTCGAAGGGCGATTTCGAGGTCGTCAAGGACACCCTCGAGCCGCGTGGCGGCACCTTCTTGTCGGTGGCAATGCAACCGGGCGGACCGCAGGGCACCGCTGTCGTCGACGGCGTACCTATCCTGACGTTCCCCGGTAACCCCGTGAGCGCGCTGGTCTCGTTCGAGGTCTTCGCCCGTCCGCTCCTGCGCGACCTCGCGGGACTACCTGCGATCGTTCCCGGCACGCGACCGCTTGCCGATGGCATCAAGTCCATCCCGGGCCGTCGTCAGTTCCTGCGCGCCCGTCTCGATGGTGACAATGTGGTGCCGCTGCCCGGACACGGTTCTCATCTGGTTGCGGGACTGGCCACCGCGGATGCGCTGATCGACGTCGACCCCGACACCACCACCCTCGAATCCGGAGATCTCGTGAAAGTGCTTCCACTGTGAGCGAATTGAGTCACCTCGACGACCAAGGCCGCGCGCGGATGGTCGACGTCTCGACGAAGAGCGATACGCATCGAGTCGCCGTCGCTGCAGGCGAGTTGGCGACCACCGCCGAGGTGATCGCGCTCGTCCGCGCCGACGACATGCCGAAGGCAGACGTACTGGCCACCGCCCGCATCGCAGGCATCGGCGCCGCCAAGCGCACGTGGGAATTGATTCCCTTGTGCCACCAGCTTGCCCTGTCGACGGTGAAAGTGACGTTCGGTTTCACCGACACGACGATCACGATCGAGGCCGTCGCAAAGACCACCGGCCCGACCGGAGTCGAGATGGAGGCACTCACCGCGGTGGCCGTCGCCGGCCTCACTCTCCACGACATGGTCAAAGCCGTCGATCCCGCGGCGGTACTCAACGGTGTGCGGCTGGTGTCGAAGGAAGGCGGCAAGCGGGGGCGGTGGTTCCGTGACGACGCACCCGAGCAATCCGATGCGTCGGTAGCCGAACCGGCGGCGGCACGATCCGCCGTCGTCGTGGTGTCCTCCACCGGCGTGGCCGCAGGTACCCGCGAGGACAAGACCGGCCCGACGATCGAGAAGTGGCTCACCGAGCGGGGGTTCTCCGTACGGGGACCGCTGATCTACGCCGACGCGGAGATCGCCTCGGGCCTGGCCGACGCCCTCACCGGCGGCCCCGCCCTGCTCATCACCACCGGCGGCACCGGAGCGTCCCCCACCGACGGCACGCCCGAAGCCACCCTCGCGATCCTCGACCGCGAACTGCCCGGTGTCGCCGACTCCATCCGACGGCGCGGCCTCGACGTCACACCGCACGCCGTGCTCTCCCGCGGAGTCGCCGGCCTCGCCGGATCCACGGTCGTGGTGAATTTGCCCGGGTCGCCGGGCGGGGTCAAGGACGGGCTCGCCGCACTCGACCCCATCCTCGATCACCTGTTGGCGCAAGTATCCGGAGGCGGAGCCCATGAGTGACCTGTTTGCAAGAATTTCGTCGGAGCCGTTGGATCCTGCCGCGGTGGACGCCGCGGTCGCCGGACCCGAGCACGGCGCAGTGGTGGTGTTCACCGGCGCGGTGCGCAACCACGACGGCGGCAAGGCAGTGACGGCGCTCGAGTACAAGTCGCACCCGGACGCCGAGTCGTTCCTGCGGCGCGTCTGCGAGGAGGTCGCCGCGGAATCCGGTCTTCCGGTCGCGGCGGTCCATCGGGTGGGCGAACTCACCATCGGCGACCTCGCGATCGTCACGGCGGTCGCCGCACCGCACCGAGCAGAGGCGTTCGCGACGTGCGCCGAACTAGTCGAACGCATCAAACATGAAGTGCCCATTTGGAAACGGCAGCAGTTCGCCGACGGCCTCTCCGAGTGGGTCGGCGTCTGCTGACCATCCCTCCGCTTCCGAGCGGATGGCACCGTCCCCGCCTCCGACACGGTGACGGTGCCATTCGCTCGCATGCGGGGACGCTGGTTCGGCGACGCGTGGGGTAGGCTGACCCGGTTCGGGTGTCACGACGACATCCACCGTCGTGGGATACCGGCGGCCCGGGATCGTGCCCGGCCCGCAAGCGCACTTCATCGGCTTTCCTCGCGGCGATCACACCGCACCATCTCGGGATCTCTCCCGTATGCGTGCACACACGCCGCAGTGAAAGGCAGCGCTGTTCTATGACCACATCCTTTTCCGATCTCGGGGTTCCCCGTCCCCTCGTCGCCGCACTGAGCGACTCGGGCATCACCAGTCCGTTCCCCATCCAGGCGGATACCCTTCCCGATTCGCTCGCGGGTCGCGACGTCCTCGGCCGCGGCCGCACGGGCAGCGGCAAGACCCTCGCCTTCTCGATCCCACTGACTGCCCGCCTCTCAGGAGGTTCGACGCGCGCTGCCGGACGCCCCCGCGGCCTGGTGCTCGCCCCCACCCGCGAACTCGCCACCCAGATCGCCGCTGTGGTCGAGCCCCTCGCCCACACCGCGGGTCTACGGGTCACCACGATCTTCGGTGGCGTGTCCCAGAACCGTCAGGTCGAAGCCCTCCGGCGCGGCGTCGACATCGTCATCGCCTGCCCGGGCCGCCTCGAGGACCTGATGCGTCAGGGTTTCGTGAGCCTCGATTCGGTCGAGGTCACCGTCCTCGACGAGGCGGATCACATGGCCGACCTCGGATTCCTGCCCGGCGTCACCCGTATCCTGAACGCCACCGCAAAGGACGGGCAGCGACTGCTGTTCTCGGCGACGCTGGACAATGGTGTCGACAAGCTCGTCAAGAAGTTCCTGAGCAACCCGATCCTCCATTCGGTCGACGAGGCCAACTCTCCCGTTGCCGCGATGACGCACCACGTGTTCGACGTCGCAGGCGTCGATGCGAAGAAGGACCTCGTGCGCACCCTCGCGTCGGGGACGGGTCGTCGAATCCTGTTCATGCGCACCAAACATCAGGCCCGCAAGCTCGCCAAGCAGCTCACCGACTCCGGTATCCCCTCGGTGGATCTGCATGGCAACCTGTCGCAGAACGCACGCGACCGGAACCTGGCGGCGTTCGCATCAGGTGAGGCACGCGTGCTCGTTGCCACCGACGTTGCGGCACGTGGTGTGCATGTCGACGACGTACAACTGGTCGTGCACGTGGATCCGCCTGCCGAACACAAGGCCTACCTGCACCGGTCCGGACGGACCGCGCGCGCAGGCAGCGCAGGCGATGTGGTGACCCTCGTGCTCCCGGACCAGCGCAAGGACCTCGCGACCATCATGCGCAAGGCGTCGATCAATGTCACTCCGGTGAAGACCACCGCCAGTTCCGAGCACGTCCTCGCGCTTGTCGGCGAGATCGCGCCGCACGTGCCGCCCGCTCCGAAGCAGGCGGCGACATCCGGGTCGAACCGCCCGGCTCGTTCCGGTGCTCGCCGCAACGGCGGCTCTCGCCAGGGCACCGGTACACGCAGCGAAGGTGGAGCACGCCAAGGCGGATCGGGTCGTCAGGGCTCGGGGGCACGCAACGGTTCCGCCGCACGCCAGGGCGCGGCGGGGGGTCGTCGTACCGCAGCAGCAGGCCAGGGCGCAGCGGGCGGCGGCCGACGTCGGGCACCGCGCCGCAACACAGCTGCCCACTAGAAACACCCCGCGGTTGCGCCGCCGAGTACGTAAACAGGTTCTCAGCGCGGCGTGAACCGGTGGACGGCGTACATCGCGTCCGCCGACACCGGTTCGCCCGCCACGCAGCGATGCAGCTGCTCGCGAACGGCGTCGGAATCCAGATCGGCCCCGATGACGACGAGCCGGGTGGTTTCCGGGGCGTCGTCGCCGCGACCGGGTGGTTCGAATCGGATATGGTCGCCGACCGTCTGCAACAGGTATCGGGTCGAGCGCAGGCCCGCGGTGACCGTCACATAGCCCTTGATCCGGAATACTCCGGCCGGCTGGTTCTCCAGGAGATCTACGAGCGCGCGCGGATGCAAGGGTGCGTCGCTTTCGAAGGTGATGGAGTCGTACCCGTCGTGCAGGTGCCGATGATCGTGCTCGTCCTCTTCGCGGAGGAGGTCGTCGAGGGTGAGCTGTTCGCCGGCTCGTGGTTCGGCACGCCCGGAGAAATCGAACAGCAGACCCGGGTCGATCCGACCACGCTCGGTCGAGACCACCGCCGCACGTGCGTTGAGTCCGCACAGGCGGCCGAGCAGGTCGTCGTGGGCGTCCGCGTCGACGCGATCGGTCTTGTTGAGCAGAATCAGATCGGCCATTGCAACGTGCTGGTCGAGTTCGGGATGCCGCTCCCGCGTGTTGTCGAACTCGTAGGCGTCGACCACGAGGACCAGGCCACCGTAGGTGATGTACTCGTTCTCCGAGCTCACGACGAGCCGCACCATGTTGCGTGGTTCGGCCAGCCCACTCGCTTCGACGACGATGACGTCGAGATCGGATTTCGGGTGTGCGAGTCTGTCGAGCATCGCGTCCATGTCGCTGACGTCGACCGCACAGCACAGACATCCGTTGCTGAGCGACACCATGGAGTCGACTTGACCGGCAACCATCATCGAGTCGATATTGACCGAGCCGAAGTCGTTGACTATCACCCCGATTCGTGCACCCCGGGTGTTTCGCAGCAGATGGTTGAGCAACGTGGTCTTACCCGACCCGAGGAAACCGGCGACAACGACGACCGGAATCTTCCGTTTCGCCATGTGTTCCTCCTCGACCGTCGTTCGTCCGGCCCATGCTAGGACGTGACCCGGCCGAGGGGGCCACCCGCCCTCGACGTGCCGTGCGCGGTTCCGGTAGCAGGCGCTACCGGAACCACGCACGGGTGGTAGTCAGCTACCTCGCTTGATCCACTCCTCCAGGTGCGGCGACTCGGTACCGATGGTGGTGCCGTCGCCGTGCCCGGTGTGCACTGTCGTCTCGGCAGGCAGAGCGAACAGCTTGTCGCGAATCGACCCGATGATCGTCGGGAAGTCCGAGAAGGAGCGTCCGGTCGCGCCCGGACCACCCGAGAACAGGGTGTCGCCGGTGAACAGTTCTCCGGCCTCCGGCACGTACAGGCAGGTCGAGCCCGGCGAATGGCCCGGCGTCGCGATCGCCTGGATGTCGGTACCCGCAACAGCAATCCGCTGACCATCCTCCAGCGTCCCGTGCGCGACGCCCGGATGGGTCATCTCCCACAGCATGTTGTCGGCCGGGTTCAGCAGGATCGGTGCGTCGAGGCGCTCCGAGAGCTCCGGTGCAACGGTGATGTGGTCGTTGTGCGCGTGTGTGCACACGATCGCCACGACCTTGCGACCATCGACGGCGTCGATGATGGGCTGTGCGCTGTGCGCAGCATCGATCACCACCACCTCGTCGTCGTTGCCGACGAGCCAGATGTTGTTGTCGACCTGCCACTGGCCGCCGTCGAGCGCGAACACACCGGACGTGACGACCCGGTCGATCCTGATGGGGCTCGTCGCGCTCACAACACCACCACCGAACGCAGAACCTCACCGCGATGCATCGTCTCGAATGCCTTCTCGACATCGTCGATACCGATGCGCTCGGTGACGAACTTCTCGAGCGGAAGCCGTCCCTGCTGGTACAGGTCGACGTAGGTCGGGAAGTCGCGTTCGGGCAGGCAGTCGCCGTACCACGAACTCTTGAGCGACCCGCCGTGCGAGAAGAAGTCGATCAGCGGCATCTCGAGTGTCATGTCCGGGGTCGGTACGCCGACCAGGACGACCGTGCCTGCGAGGTCGCGGGCGTAGAACGCCTGCTTGTACGTCTCGGGGCGGCCGACCGCATCGATGACCACATCGGCGCCGAATCCTCCGGTGATCTCCTGGATGCGCTCGACCGCGTCGACGTTCGTCGAGTTGATCACGTGGGTGGCGCCGAGATCGGTGGCCCACTCGAGCTTCTTGTCGTCGCGGTCGACGGCGATGATCGTGCCCGCACCTGCGAGACGCGCACCCATGATGGCGGCGTCGCCGACACCGCCGCAGCCGATGACGGCGACGGACTGGCCTCGGGTGATGCCGCCGGTGTTGACTGCAGCACCCAGACCGGCCATCACGCCGCAGCCGAGCAGCCCCACGACCGCGGGATCGGCGGTCGGGTCGACCTTGGTGCACTGGCCTGCGTGTACCAGCGTCTTGTCGGCGAACGCGCCGATACCGAGGGCGGGGCTCAGTTCGGTTCCGTCTTCGAGGGTCATCTTCTGAGTGGCGTTGAAGGTATCGAAGCAGTACTGGGGTTGGCCTCGTTTGCACGCGCGACACCGACCGCACACGGCGCGCCAGTTCAGGACGACGAAGTCGCCCACCTCCACCGAGTCGACGCCGTCACCGACCGATTCGACGACACCCGCCGCCTCGTGACCGAGCAGGAACGGGAACTCGTCGTTGATGCCGCCTTCACGGTAGTGCAGGTCGGTGTGGCACACGCCGCACGCGGCGATCGCGACAACGACCTCACCCGGTCCCGGATCCGGAATGACAATGGGCACGACCTCGACGGGCGCACCCTTCGCACGTGCAACAACTCCCCGGACTGTCTGCGACATGGTGGTGTCTCCTTCGTGACGGTGTACGGAGCCTGATCGGCCTCCGCCACGACCATATCGACCCGCCGAGCTCTCCGAACCTGATCGAAGGGCGGGACCCACCTATCCGAACGACCAGCCGCTGCTTTCGGCGAATATCCGTCGATATGTAACGCGGCAGTAAGTTTCCGCGACGTGTGTGGTGACCCGCTCGTAATTCCCGCCCGGATTCTTCCGAATGGTGAGATCGGAATGGTAATTGCCCATGGCAACTCATAACTCGTCGTCCCGACGCCGCATTCTGGCCGGCGTCATGGCTCCTGTCACTCTCGGCGTCGCGGCCATCGTCGCGATCACAGTGGCGCAGCCGAACGTGCCCACCACCGCAGATCCGGCACTCGTCGTGTCGACACAGGACTGCTACGACATGGTGACCATCTCGCTCGGTGGCAGAGGCGACGCGCCGCATGACCAGAGCAAGATGCTGGTCACGCCGGACGGGACCACGCTGCCCGCAGCGCTGTCGGACGATTACCACAGCCATTGGGTGGACCCGGTGGTCAACGCACCGCGGGACACGGTCGGCGACGAGTCCTACGCAGCCGTCTATGTCGACTACCCGGCTCACATGGACTCCTATGAGGAGGCCGTCAACGGCGGCGTCGAAAACACGAAGACGATCATCCAGGCCATCCAGGTTTCGTGCCCCGACACGAAGTTCGCCATCGTCGGCTACAGCCAGGGCGCCGATGTCGCGCGCCGGGCCGCCCAGGAAATCGGCAACCAGAAACCGAACGAGGACGGGTCGTACGACATCATCGATCCTGATTCGGTCGTGGGCGTGGTGATTCTCGCCGACGCCGGACGCGCTGCAGGTGAAGGGCAATTCCCCGGCGCCGAGAACGAATACGGCAATCCCGACGGATTCGACCGGAAGTACCAGGACGGCAAGGACAGCGCATCCGGAAGTGGTGCACTGCCCGACACCGGCGGCGGATTCGGTGCACTCGACGGCAAGGTCGCATCGTTCTGCTCCGAAGGCGACCTGACGTGCTCGGCGCCCGAGAACATCGCACTCCTGCAACTCGCGATCAACGTCGGACGGCAACTCAACATCGATGCGTTGCAGCGTGACGGGCTCACCCCGGAAACCGGTATGAACGTCGCCCAGGTTCTCAGCGGCGTGGCACTGGCCGCCCTCGCCGACATTTCCGCGAACGACGAGTGGATGCAATCGGACGAAACCTTCCTCGATGTGCTGATCAAGGTCTCGGATCCCACGTACGTCCCGAACGATCCTGCGGTGAAGAATGTTTCGACCGATGGTACCGAGGAGCCGATTCCCGCCGACCGTCTCGCGAACCTGGCGTACCTGCCCGAGAAACTGTTCAAGGAGGTCGTCGGTTTCATCGAGGACAACCAGAACACTCTCCAGGTGGCGCTGAGTGATCCGTACCAGCAGACCCTCGGCCCCGACACCGGACACCACTTCGACTACTGGCGCGACAACGGCGAGGGCAAGCCGTTGACCTCCGCCGAGTACGCGGCCGCATGGCTGACCCACCTCGCCGAGCAGGCGAAGAACGGTGAGCCGGTGAAGACCGACGTCGACCCGAAAACCGCGAAGCTCGGCATCGCGAGCGATGAGGCTCTCGCGGTCGAAACCACCTCCACCGCCACGACATCACCTTCCGAGGTTCCCGCAACCGATGCCACCGTCTCGACCGACGCCGCCGTCCCGACCGACGGCATTGCACCGGCGCCGGGGGCAGTCGTCCCCGCACCGGTCCAGGGCACCGCGCCTGTCAATGGCACCGCGCCTGTCGATGGCACCGCACCGGTGGACCCGCTCGCCGTACCCGCTCCCGGTGCGACCCCACCGGCCGAGGGGCTCGACATCCCGGCGCCCGGACTGACCCCGGCTCCCACAGCGACCACACCCGCACCTCCCGCGGGTGACGGCAGCGTGACCTCCCCCGACCAGCAGGTCCCGGGATCCACTGCAACAACGAAGGCACCGCAGCCAACCACCACCACGTCGGTGCGGGAACCCGCAGCAGCCTGACCTACGACCCGAGAAACAAAGTCCGAGTCACGAACTCGACGTCAGCCCGCGGCTTTGACACCGGCTTCCGCACCGAGTGCCGCTGCCTCGCCGCGGGTACTGACGTCGAGTTTTCTCATGAGGCTCGCGACGTGGAACTTGACCGTGGATTCGCTGACTCCCAACCGCTCTGCGATCACCCGGTTTCGCCGCCCCGCGACGAGGTGTTCGAGAACTTCGATCTCACGAGCGCCGAGTCGTGCCAGAGCATCGGCCGCGGCTCCCCCGGGTGTCGGTATCGGGAGGTCCAGGGGCAACGTCGCACTCACGCGGCAGCCCCATCCGGCCGTCGACTCGGATTCGATGGTGCCGCCCATCGTTTCGACCCGGTCACGTAGCCGGCGTTCGAGGTCGGCCGCGTCGACCTCGCCTTGCCCGTCGTCGCGGATATCGACGCCGAGTTGTGCGCCGTCGCAGCTCCACGCAACCCTGATACGCGTGACCTCGCTCTGCGCCGACATGGCGAGGACCGCTCCGCGAGCCAGCGCGCGGGCAGCGTGCGCGACCTCGCCGGGCAGCGCTCGTCCGTGGACGGGTGGACTCACCATTTCCAATTCGAGGTCACGGTGACGGACGAGAGAGCGCAATTCGCCGTGCATCCGGGCGAACGCTGTCGTCACCGCCTCTTCGGCCAGTTCACGGTGCGCGTCGACGGCCGAGCGCAGTGCGATCAATGCTCCCGTCGCGGTTTCGCGTGCCGTGGCGCGGGCACGGCTGTCGTCGAGATCCTTCGAACGCAGGGTCGCCAGGATCGTTTCCAGGGTGAGCGCGTGCGCTTCCGTGAGTTCGGCGACGGTACGCGCACGCTCCGCGGACGCCGCCCTCGATTCGGCAAGGTACGCGGGGCTCGCACTGTGTACCTGTAGCTGGATGCCGGTCGCGACGATCGCGAACAGCGACCGCACGAGCTCGAGAGACGCAGCGGAAGCGCGTGCTCCGCGTGGTACCAGGACGAGAAGGGTGTCGGTGCGATCCAGCATCACGCATACGTCCCGGTCCCGCCCCGCAACCCGCGCCGGACCTCGCCGGATCTCCCCTACCGTCAACTCGGTTCGGATCCGGTCGAGCTCCGCAATCGTGACCCGATCGACGATTGTGGGATCGCCCGCGACCTTGCGCGGCCGTCCGGTGCATTCACGTGTGAACACCACGAGTGCGCTGTGCGGAACGAGGGCGCCGATCAACACCGAGAAGCGCTGGCCGATCTCGGTCAACGGGCCCACCAGTACGTCCCTCGTGTCGGTGATCAGGATGTCGGGACGAGGCCGTGCAGTACTCACGGACCCACGATATCGGCCGGTATCATCCGATTTACCCCCCAGTCGCGGTAGGAGGTGTTCGGGTATGGACGCCGGAATCACTCCGAGTATCGACCACGGGCCCGGAACTGTGCCGCACCTGCTGCTCGACCGAGTACGTCGGACTCCCGGCGCAGAGGCATACACGTATCCGGATCGCGACGAGTGGCACGCCGTCACGTGGTCCGATGTGTACGCCGCGGTCGTGCCGCTGGCTGCGGGGTTGATCGCCCGCGGTGTCGTCGCCGGTGAGCGGGTCGCGATATGCGCTGCCACGAGCTTCTCTGCGATCCTCGCCGATCTCGCCATCGCCTGTGCCGGCGGTGTCGCGGTCCCGATCTATCCGGCCACCCGGGACGACGAAACTCGCACGCAGACCCATCGGGCCGGCGCTGTGCTCACGTTCGCCGACCGGCCGGTTCTCAGCAGTCCCGTTCAACACCTGGATCGTCTCGACGATCTCGCCGCGGAAGGCCGAGCACTGCTGGCGTCGGACCCCGGAGCGGTGTCCCGCCGGATCGCGGCACTGACCGCGGACGATCCGGCGTGGCTGATCTATACGGCGTGCGACGACGGCCGGACCAAAGGCGTGTGCCTGACCCACCGCGCCGCGACCTACGGCGCCGTCGCGGTGGCACAGACCGGCATCGTCTCCCCGGCCGACCGCCAGCTGCTGTGGCTCCCCCTTGCGCACGTGTTCGGTCGTGCATTGCTGCTGATGGGGATCCGGGTCGGCTTCCCCACCGCAGTCGACGGTCGTGCAGACCGCGTGGCAGACAATCTGCGGGCCACCCGGCCGACGTTTCTCGGATCGGTTCCTCACGTGCTCACCAAGGTCTGCACCCTCGACAGTGAGGATCTCGGTGGTCGATTGCGTTTCGCGATCTCGGGTTCTGCACGGTTGAGCGGCGAGGTGATCGAGCGCTTCGATCGTCGCGGGATACCCGTCCTCGAGTGCTACGGGATCACCGAGACCGCCGGACCGGCATGCGCGAACCGTCCCGACATGCGGCGCGTGGGTACGGTCGGTGTTCCGTTGCCCGGAACACGGATTCGCATCGACGCGGCCGGCGAACTGCTCATCCGCAGCCCCGGGGTGATGACCGGCTACGACCACGACCCGGCAGAGACGGCCGCAGCGCTCGACTCCGAACGTTGGTTCCACACGGGTGATCTCGCTCGAATCGATGCCGACGGGTTCGTCACGGTCACCGGGCGCAAGAAGGAGGTCTTCAAGACCAGCACTGGCAAATACGTGTGCCCGGCAGCGATCTCCGAACGGTTTCGTGCAGTGCTGCCGGGTGCCGAACTCGTCGTCGACGGTGAATTACGCCCGTACTGTGTGGGCCTCGTGTTCACCTCACTCCCCGATCCGGTGGTGGATGCCGCCCTCGACCGGTTGAATACAACCTTGAACCGCTGGGAGAAGGTCCGCCGGTTCTCGGTGATCCGCACGCCGCTGGACACGCACGACCAGAGCAAGGCCGGTAGACCGATCCGCGAGCGGGTGCTTACGCGTTACGCCACAGTCACTTCCGGCCTGTACGAGCGCGGTCAGTTCCGGAATTCCGGTTGATCGAGCAGGCGTAGCCAGCTGCCGTCCGACTGTCGACGCACCACCTGGGCTCGCGCCCCGGCACCGTCGCCGGGAGGCGTGCTGGTCAGCGCAATATCCCCGCTGGCCAGTGTCGGGAGCGGCGCCTCCGGTTCGAATCGTGGCGCGTTCGCGAGGACTGTAGCCCACAGTTCCCGGATCGCAGCCCGTCCGACGGTCGTCTGCCCCGGCGGATACGCCATCACTGCATTTTCTTCGTAGAGCGCTGCCACGCCGTCCGCGTCGCCCGCGTTGGACCGTTCGACGAAGAACCTGGTGAGGTCCTCTGGCCGGTAGGCCTTCTCGTACTGCATCTTCTGCGTCATATCTCCAGCATCGAGCACTCCGATTGAGAACTCCAACAGATTGTTCTTATCGGAACTAGAATCTGTGGTTATGGAACTGAGGCAGCTCGAGTACTTCGTCGCGGTCGCCGAGGAATGCAATTTCACCCGCGCTGCAGAACGGGTTCACATCAGCCAGTCCGGCGTGAGCGCGCAGATCCGGCAGCTCGAACGCGAACTGGGCGCCCCACTGTTCGAGCGTTCCGCGCGCACCGCCACCCTCACCACGGCAGGCAAGGCCGCGCTCGAACATGCCCGGGCCGCGCTGAATTCCGCGAAGTCGGTGAAGACCGCGGTCGATGAGGTCGGGGCGGTGATCCGAGGCGAGCTGACTGTCGGAATGGTCACCGCGTGCACGGTGACGCCTCTGTTCGACGCGCTGTCGCTGTTCCACCGCGCCCACCCCCGCGTCGAGATCGCCTTGCTGGAGGACTCGTCCGATCGCCTCGTCGAGCGGGTGCGGTCACGCGAGATGGATGTTGCGCTCGTCGGCACGCCGTACGGCCCTCCCGACGACCTCGAGTCGATCCTCCTGATCCAGGACCGGCTCGTCGCGGTGATACCCGACGAGCATCCGCTGGCGCGGCGGCCGGACATCAGGCTCGCCGAGGCCACGTCCCACCCGCTGGTGTGCCTGCCCATCGGTACCGGTATCCGATCGGTCCTCGACATTGCATGCCGTGCTCGCGGTATCGAACCGGCCATGGCGATGCAGGCGAGTGCACCCGATGCGGTCGTCGATCTCGCCGCACGGGGCCTCGGCGTTGCGATTCTGAGCGAGTCGATGGTGGTACCTCGACCAGGACTCTCGATCGCTGTCATCGACGACGTCGACGTCCCTGCGACGTTGTCGCTGATCTGGTCGGTACCGGCAAGTCCCGCGCTGGGAGTATTGCTCACCCATCTCCGGCACGCCTTCGGCTCATGACTCCACGCTATGGCCGGTGCGGTACGCGTTCCTGTAGTCCGAGGGTCGGACGCCCGCGGTCCGCGTGAAGGCCGCACTGAAGGAGAACGCGTCTGCGTAGCCGACCTCGCGAGCGATACCGGCAATCGTGGGGTCGGTGCCGCGAAGCCGATCTGCGGCGATTGCCATGCGTCGCCCGGTCAGATACCGAATCGGGGATTCGCCGAGCAGTTCGGTGAAGCGCCGAGCGAACCACGCGCGTGACACCCCCGCTTCGGCAGCGAGGTCCGTGACAGTCCACGGGTAGCCAGGATGCTCGTGGATCAGCGTCAACGCCTGTCCGACGGCCGGGTCTGTCTGCGCGCGGTACCACCCTGGGACGGGGGCGTCCGGTCGCGCGAACCAGGCTCGCAACGCGACGATGAGCGTCAGGTCGAGCAGCCGGTCGAGCACGAGCTGCTGGCCCGGCGCGTCCTGAACGACCTCGTCCGCGAGTCGACACACCACCCAGTCCGGAACCTCACCGGCGGGCACGACCAGCACGTCCGGCAGAGCCGCGAGCAATCTGTCGTCGACGTCGCCTGCAACTTGGTAGGTGCCGTACACTACGACCGTCGTGTCGGCGCCCGGTGTCGCCGAGGCAGTTCGCCGACCGGTCCGCAGCTTTTCGGTGACGTCGACCCCGCCGGGTGTCGTGTAGCGATCGCCGGGCAGTGCGACGAGTTGCGGCGCGATTCCCGGCGCATCGGCCACCGTGTACGGCGACCGAAGGCTGACGATCGCGACGTCGCCCGGCCCGACTCGAACCGGCTCGGCGTCGTCGACGAGCACCCACATGTGACCTTCGATCACCGCGACGAGCATCAGCGGTGCGCCGTCGGCGATACGGATCGACCAGCCACGGGCCATCCCGGCCCGGTAGAGCACCGCACCGCGGGCTCGGACCCCATCGAGAAGATCGGTCAGAAGGTCGATGTGGCAATCGTAGAACGGCTGGTCCGTCGACTCGGTGGACGCGCACACATACGTACGAGAGTCACAGAGATGGATCGCCCTCCGCAGGCCAGGTTGACTGGGCACATCACCGCAACCGAGCGAACTGGAGGCACCGTCATGGCGATCATCGTGATGACCGGCAGCAGTTCAGGATTCGGAGAGATCGCCGCACGGCTGGCGCGTGAAAAGGGCGCAGATGTGCTCGCCGGCGCGCGCACGGTGTCGACGAACTTCATTCCGGTGGATCTGGCGTGCCTCGACTCGGTCCGCGCGTTCGCCGCGACGGTCCGGCAACGTCTCGGCGACACGCCTCTCGACGCACTGGTACTCAACGCCGGGTTGATTCTCCCCAACGATGCCGAACGTACCCACGACGGGTTCGAGACGACCTTCGCCGTCAACCATCTCGCGCACTATCTGCTGGTGCGCCTGTTGATGCCTTCATTCGCAGAGGAAGCCCGCATCGTGATCACCACGAGTGGAACACACGACCCGACCCTCCGCACCGGACTGGAGGCGCCGCGGCACGCCGACGCCGACCTGCTCGCGCACCCGGACCGCGACACCGAGCGACACCTGGTACCGCAGCGGGCCGGACAGCATGCCTACAGCGCGTCGAAACTGTGCAACGTGCTCACCGTGCGAGCGCTGAGCGTACATCCCGACATCCGTGCCCGGCACATCACAGCGCTCGCGTACGACCCCGGGCAGGTCTTCGGCACCGGATTGGTTCGAAGCCTGCCGCGTCCACGACGTATCGCATGGTCGGTGTTCGGGACGGCCCTCGGCGCTCCACTGCGGCGGCTCGACCGCACGATGAACACACGCGCCGCTGCGGGACTGGCCCTGGCATCTCTCGTCTCCGGCAGGACGACACCTCCACCCGGCCGCTGTTATGCGGCGCTGCGCAGCGGGCGCTTGAGCTTCCCGGATCCGTCGACGCTCGCACGTAGGGACGACGTGGCGCGCGCGTTGTGGAACGACAGTGCGCGGATGGTCGGGCTGACGGTCGATCAGAGCCTCGGGACGCCAGGTCTGCCGAGTCGCTAGGACAATTCACGTCGCAGGAGTTCAGCCCCAGCGGCGAGCGCGACCATCGTGCCCCGTGCGACGCATCGGCCCGGTAGGCGAGGGCCTCGTTGAACACCACCCGGCAGCACCCGAACACTCGGGACAGCGCCCTGTGCTGGTCCCCTGTGGGATAGGCGCGGTAGCGGTATCGCTCGAGCACCTCTCGACGATGACGAACCCACTCCGACTGGGCCGGAGTGGGTTCGTGATTGTGGAGCTAAGGGGACTCGAACCCCTGACCCCCACACTGCCAGTGTGGTGCGCTACCAGCTGCGCCATAGCCCCATATTCTTTTTTGCGCCGGGGCGACCCCCTTGCGCTGAAAGAAAAACTACACCATTGCTCTCTGAGCCAACAAATCGCCTGGTCAGGGCGGTGACAAGCACGAGCGCTCGTCACCGCCCGTCGCCTCAGCCTGCGAGCTCGGACACCCAGTTGTCGTTGCCGAGCGCATCGATGACAGTTCCGTTCTGGATGACGGCGGGAGTGCCCGCCGCTCCTGTGGTGGCAAGAAGCTGCCGACCGGCCTCCGCAGACACCGTTGCCCGCTCGACTCGGGCGCCGTCCGCGATGCACGTCACCGCGTCCTCGGACGCTCCGGCATCACGGGCGATCTGCGCCAGCTGCTCGTTGCTGTGATCGCTGTCCCCGCCCTCTGCCGGTTGATTGTCCGGGGAGAAGATCGCGGCATGGAACGCCGAGAATGCGATCGCGTCACCGGTCTCCGCAACGCACTGGTTGGCTGCGACCGCGCGGGTCGAGTAGTCGCCGCTGCTCGACAATCGGTCGAGGAACGCAAGGATGTGGTACCGCACCGCGACCGTACCTTCGTCGATCGCCTGCGCCAGTTCCTGTCCGTGCTCGTGCTCGAGTTCGGCACAGTACGGGCACATCGGGTCTTCGAAGATGTCGATGGTGGTAGCGGCGTCCGGCAATCCGAGCAGAATCGTGCCGTCGTCGTCGAGCGTGACGTCGACCGCAGCGTTGCTGACGGTGCCGTACCCGTCATTGCGGGAATCGGTGCTTCCCGACTGCCACAGCACTCCTCCGATGACGAGGACCGCAATGATCACGACCGCGATACCACCCAGGATGTAGGTGGACGTGTTCGATGTAGGTTCCGGCGAATATTTGACCGGCTTGACCTTCTTCGCACTCACGAATGCTGTCCTTCGTTCATCGGTGAATTGTCCGGCTCCACTTTGCCACCGGGGTCTGAGTTCCTCCTGAGAGCCACTCGGGAATGCGGACCGAGCGCAAGGGGTGTGCGCGGGAAGACAGCCAGCCATACCGACATGGCGAGGAAGACGACATCACGTGTGATCTCGCGAACATAGTCTCCGGCGTCGATCCCTTCCACCACGCCGCCGCCTCCGAAGCATCCGCAGTCGATCGACAGCCCTCGGCTCCAGGCCGAGATGATCGCGCCGATGAGAACCACGAGCGTCACTCCGGACAGCATCGCGGCAGGCCGCACCGCCAGCCCTACCAGCAGCAGGACCCCGAGAACGAGTTCGACCATCGGGAGTACCGCGGCCACGGGCCTCACCAGTTCGGCGGGAAGAAGCTGATAGGCCCGCACTGCAACCACGGTCTGCGTAGGATCGGCGAATTTGATCCATCCGGAGATCAGCCACACCGCGGCGAGGCCCAGCCGTGCCGCTGCGGAGACGATACGAATCCACACGGGAACGACCTTACATCTCGGCCCGTCAGCGATCCGTATCGCCGGTCACAGGCTTCTGGACGACGGGTTCGGTCGCCGGCGCATCCTGACGCGGTGCCCGCGCCAGGGCCCAGGGAATCACCGCCGCCAGCATGATCGCCCCCGTCACACCGAACGCCACCGAATAGGACCAGCGCTCAGCGATCATGCCGGCCGCGATCGGGCCGACCACTGCCCCGATGTCCGAGGTCATCTGGAACGTGGCGAGTACCGGTCCCCCTCGCGCTTTACTGCCCACCACATCGGCGATCGCAGCCTGCTGCGACGGGTTGATCAGGCCGGATCCCACGCCGGCCACGGCGGACGTGATCAGGAACACCGTGAGGTCGGACGACAGACCCATCATGACGGTGCTCACACCGCAGACGACGAGCCCGGTGAGCACGAACGGTCGCCGCCCGTATCTATCGGACCATGCACCCGACTTGACCAGCACGAGCGCATTACCCACCGCGAACGCGGTCAGTGCGACACCCGCGATCCCTTCGCTCTGGTTCAGGGCTTCGACGACGAACAGCGGCACCATCGCGACGCGGACACCGAACACCACCCATCCGTTGGCGAAGTTCGAGGTGAGCGCCGCGCGGTAGGTCGACGACCGGAGTGCGGTGCGCAGCCTCATCACGGGAGCGCCATCAGCCGATGCCGGTTGCGCGAGGTGAGACTTGCGAAGACTGATCCAGACCACGGAGGCCGCCAAGAGCAGCGCGACCGCGTAGATGAGGAAAGGTGCTCGCAGGCCGAGGCCGACGAGGGCTCCGCCGAGCAGTGGCCCTCCAATGTTGCCGAGCAGGAAACTCGTCGCGTACAGCGCGGACACGCGACCGCGCGCATCGGGCGGTGCGATACGCACGAGCAGCCCCAGCGCAGCCACGGTGAACATCGTCGAACCGATGCCGCCGAGCCCCCGGAAGACCAGGAGCTGCCAATAGGTCTGGGCGAAAGCGACCGCGCCCGTGGACACCGCGACGATGAGAACACCGGTGATGTAGATGGGCCGCTCGCCGAGTTTCTGGACGAGCAATCCGCTGGCCGGAGCGAAGGCGAGTCGCATGAACGCGAACGCCGAGATGACGACCGTGGCCGCGGTGATTCCGACGTCGAAGCTCCGTGCGAATTGCGGCAACGCGGGAGCGACGAGACCGAAGCCCAGGGCGATGACGAAGCTCGCCGCGACGAGTACCCAGATTTCCCGCGGCAGAGCCACGTCACGTGTGCGCATGATGCGGCAATGTTAGCGATGCACACGACTGTGCTCGGTGCGAGCCCGACGTGCGCCGCGGGTCAGCCCAATACCGACGACACCAGTTCACGTGCCGCGTCCTGGACCTGAGCGAGATGTTCAGGGCCGTTGAACGATTCGGCGTAGATCTTGTACACGTCCTCGGTGCCGGACGGACGCGCCGCGAACCACGCGTTCTCGGTCGTCACCTTCAGTCCACCTATCGCCGCGCCGTTTCCTGGCGCCTCCGTGAGCGTCGCGGTGATCGTCTCGCCCGCGAGCTCGGTGGCACTTACCTGCTCGGGCGACAGCTGCGCGAGGATCGCCTTCTGCTCTCGCGTCGCAGGCGCGTCGACCCGCGTGTAGGCGGGATCCCCGTACCGTCCGGCGAGCTGGGCGTAACGCTGCGAGGGCGTCGCACCGGTTACCGCGGTGATCTCGGCGGCCAGCAACGCGAGCACGATGCCGTCCTTGTCGGTGGACCACACCGCGCCGTCGCGACGCAGGAAGGAAGCCCCCGCGCTTTCCTCGCCCCCGAACCCGAGGCTCCCGTCGAGCAGCCCCGGCACGAACCATTTGAAGCCCACTGGCACTTCGAGCAACTCACGTCCCAGTCCGGCCGCGACGCGATCGATCATCGACGAGCTCACGAGAGTCTTGCCGACCTTGCTTCCATCCGACCAGCCCGGCCTGTTCCCGAAGAGATAGTCGATGGCCACCGCAAGATAGTGGTTGGGGTTGAGCAGGCCACCGTCGGGGGTGACGATGCCGTGGCGGTCCGCATCCGCGTCGTTGCCGGTGGCAAGGTCGTATTTGTCGCGTGCGCCGATGAGCGATGCCATTGCGTTCGGTGACGAGCAGTCCATCCGGATCTTGCCGTCGGTGTCGAGTGTCATGAATCGCCATGTGGCGTCGACGAGGGGGTTGACGACGGTGAGGTCGAGGCGGTGCCGGTCGGCGATCTCGCCCCAATAGTCGACGGACGCACCACCGAGCGGATCGGCTCCGATGCGCACCCCCGCACCCCGGATCGCGTCGAGATCCACGATGTTCGGGAGGTCGTCGATGTAGGTGCCGAGGAAATCGTAGCGGCCGGCCGCCGCAAGTGCGGCGACCGCTGATACGCGCTTGACGCCTGCGAGGCCCGCCGCGAGGAGTTCGTTGGCGCGGGCCGCGATGACGGAGGTGGCGTCGGTGCCGGCGGGTCCACCGTGCGGCGGATTGTATTTGAAGCCCCCGTCGCGGGGCGGGTTGTGGGACGGCGTCACGACGATGCCGTCGGCGGACACACTGCCGCCGGAATTGTGGCGCAGGATCGCGTGGCTGACCGCCGGGGTCGGTGTGTACCGATCACGCGAATCGATCACGACGTCGACGTCGTTGGCGATCAGAACCTCGAGCGCGGTGGTCCACGCGGGCTCGGACAATGCGTGCGTGTCGCGGCCGAGGAACAGCGGCCCGGTCGTTCCCTGTGCTGCGCGGTACTCGACGATAGCCTGGGTGGTGGCGAGGATGTGCTGCTCGTTGAAGGCCGCGTCGAGGCTCGACCCGCGGTGCCCTGACGTTCCGAACGCCACCTGTTGAAGCGGGTTCTCGGGATCCGGACGGACCGTGTAATAGGCCGTCACCAGATGCGCGAGGTCGACCAGATCCTCGGGTGCTGCCGGTTGCCCCGCTCGTTCGTGCGCCATGGGTCCTCCTCGTCGAACGCGTGTGGTGACCATCTTGCCTGCGGTGCTGTATCCACGCGGCCGTCCTGTGTCGTTCGCGTCGGATCCGTGGGGCTGCTCGTCACCCGCATTCGGCAAAGGTGCCGAACGGCGAATCCGACATCGTGAACGTGCAGGTAACCGCTGGTCAACGTGGAACCGATCGATGCATGAACCCGGGGTGTAAAGCTCGGCGGCCTCGCGAGCTCATGAAAATACCCCGGGTGAAAGACCTTGTCTGGCCTTTCACCCGGGGTATTCGGTGGAGCTGCCGGGAATCGAACCCGGGTCCTCCGCCGCCTCGCCAAGGCTTCTCCGTGTGCAGTCCGCTATGTCTCTACTTGGATCTCCCGGTCTCGCGAACAAGCCGTGATGACGATCCCAGTCACTGTTTGATGTCCCATCCGACTCCGTGACCGAGCCGGTAGGTGAAGCCCTCTAGCTGATGCCAGTACCCGACCCGAGGGCGAGATCGGACTGACAGACACGCTTCGCTACTTAGGCAGCGAGAGCGTAGTCGCGCTGATTGGAATCGGCGCTTAATTGGTTGCAGCGACGCTTACGGTGGTCTCTTGCCTGCACCGACACGCTTCCCTTGACTCAACGTACGTAGTCGAAACCGTTCAGCCCCGTACGCGCCTGCGACGTTCGCAGGACTACCTACATTAACGTCACCCGCACCCGATGTCATTCCCATTTCCAGGATTGTCGGATGACGCCGCTCACAACGCCCCGATGACCGAGACGAGCACTCAAGTCCCGAAGGTGATCATCGCGACCGACAGACACGCGAGGATCATGCCCGTGTATTGGCCGCGACCGAGTCGCTCTCCCAGCACGACGAGCGCGAGCAGCACGGTGGCCGCGGGGTAGAGAGCCCCGACGACGCTCACCAGCGAGAGCATCCCACCCTGGAACGCGAACATCATCGCGGCGTTCGACACCACGTCGAGCAGCGCGACGGCGACGACATGCCGGTACAGCAACCGCGGCGGACCCGTGAACTGCCGTACGGCCACGGCAACGGCCCACACGACGGCGGTCGCGGAGAGACGTTGGAACACCAGCGGCCAGAGGCCGGTTCCGTCGGGGACCTGATCGAGCGAGATGAAGGTGAGCGCGAATGCCACACCCCCCGCTGCAGTGAGTCCCGCGACACGAAGGGTGAAGGCCGGATGCTCGTCGCCACCGACGGTTTCTTTCGACTCCCTGCTGACGAGCACGACCGCAATGAGCGCGACGACGATCCCGACCCCGGCGAGCGGCCCTGGACGCTCCCCTGTGACGAGGCCGGCAAGGACGGGGATTCCAGCTACGAGCAGCGCAGTCACCGGCGATACCACCGACATCGGGCCGGATGCGAGGGCACGATAGAACCACCACACCGCGAAGCCACCGAACAGGCCCGACGCGGCACCCCAGATCAGCGATTCCGCGGTCACGTCGCCGCCCGCGATCGGTGCGATCACAAGGACGATCACCAGCGACAGCGGATACGACGCAACGACGAACGACAGTGCGGTGGCCCGCCGAGAAGCGACACCACCGAGAAAATCGCTGACTCCGTAGCCGACCGCGGCCACGAGAGCCAACAGGACCGAGGTCAGCGCATACCTTTCACCCGCCTGCCGAGTTCGCGGGTCACCTCGCGTTCGGCAGTGCGACGGGCGAGATCCTGCCGCTTGTCGTAGTCCTGCTTGCCCTTGGCGAGTGCCAACTCGACCTTGACCTTGCCGTCGGAGAAGTACATTGAGAGCGGTACCAACGTCTGGTTGCCCTCACGGGTCTTGCCGACCAGCGCGTCGATCTCACGCCGGTGCAGCAGCAGTTTGCGGGTTCGACGCGGAGCGTGGTTGGTCCAGGTGCCGTGCCCGTACTCCGGGATGTGCAGCCCGCGCAGCCACACCTCGCCGTCGTCGACCGTCGCGAACGCGTCGACGAGTGACGCCTTCCCTTCCCGTAGGGCCTTCACCTCCGTACCGACAAGCGCAATGCCCGCCTCGTACGTATCGAGGATGGCGTAGTTGTGCCGCGCCTTACGGTTCGTGGCGATGACCTTCCGGCCCTTTTCCTTCACGTGCAGGCCTTTCAGGTTCAAATCGGTCGAAGTGGAACACAGTCCAGCATAGGAACCCGCACAAATCGTTATTCACGCACGTACAGGCGCAGTGTCGCGTACGCGGTGATCGCTGCCATGCCCACGCCGACGAGTACGAGGAACGGAGCGACGAGCAGGATGTCGCTGTCGGTGATTCGCGCGACGATGTTCGCGCCGTAGACCTCGGCAAGCATGTCGTCGACGAACAGCGACTTCGCAGCGAACAATCCGCCGATGGCAAGGGCTGCGCCGACGATCGCGGCCACGACGGCTTCGAGGAGGAACGGCAGTTGGGTGTACCAGCGGGTCGCACCGACGAGGCGCATGATGCCGACCTCGGTGCGGCGGGTGAAGGCGGCAATCTGCACGGTGTTGGCGATGAGCAGGATCGCCGCGACGGCCTGGATAGTCGCGATCGCGAAGGCCGCGTTACGGATGCCGCCGAGCACACCGAACAACCGCTCGACCAGGTCTTGCTGGTTGAGGATGCTGTCCACACCCGGCCGTTCCGCGAACTCGGTCTGAATGATCGCGAAGCTCGACGGATCGGACATCTTCACCTTGAACGATGCGGGAAAACTCTCGGGACTGACGAGCTCGGCCAATTCGGGTTGGTCCGCGAAGACACGCTCGGTGGCGTCGAGCACCGCATCGTCGCGACTGAGGTACTGGACGGACACCACGTCGTCGGTGTTCTCGAGGTCGGTGCGCAGGGTGCTGCAGAGTTCCTGTTCACATTCCGGGTCGAGTGACGAGATGTCTTCGGTGAGGAACACCTGGATCTCCACCCGGTCGAGGAAGATCTTCTGCGTCTTGTCGGCCATCTGGACGACGAGCAGACCCGCACCGAACAGCGCAAGTGAGATGGCGGTGGTGAGGATCATCGCAACGGTCATGGTGAGGTTGCGGCGCAGGCCGGTGGTGACCTCGCTGAACAGGAAGCTGACGCGCATGGGGTCAAGGTCCTTCGGTTGCCGGATGGACTGGTCTCGGAACGGGCGACCGGGTCAGCGACCCACGCCGTACACGCCGCGTGCTTCGTCGCGGACCACCCGGCCCAGGTCGAGTTCGACGACGCGGCGCCGCATTGCGTCCACGATGTGGTGATCGTGCGTGGCCATGAGCACCGTGGTGCCGGTGCGGTTGATCCGTTCGAGCAGCAGCATGATGTCCTGGCTGGTCTCGGGATCGAGATTGCCGGTGGGCTCGTCCGCCAGCAGAACCAGCGGCCGGTTCACGAACGCGCGTGCGATCGCAACACGCTGCTGCTCACCACCGGACAGTTCGGTGGGAAGGCGCCCCGCCTTGCCGGACAATCCGACGAGGTCGAGGACTTCGGGCACGGTCCGTTCGATCACGGAACGGGGCTTGCCGATGACCTCGAGCGCAAACGAGATGTTCTCCGCCACGGTCTTGCGCTGCAACAGACGGAAGTCCTGGAAGACGCAGCCGAGATTCTGGCGCAGTTTCGGGACCCGCCGCGCCGACAACTTGTTGACGTGGAAATCCGCCACGTGGATCTCGCCGCTCGTGGGTGTGTCCTCGCGGAGCAGCAGGCGCATGAAGGTCGACTTCCCGGAGCCGGACGGGCCGATGAGGAAGACGAACTCGCCTTTGTCCACCTCGACGGACACGCCGTCCAATGCGGGTCTGGTCGACGTCTTGTAGGACTTGGACACATTTTCCAGGCGGATCACGACGGCAATGCTAGCCGTTACCGGATGGTGACCTATTGCCCCGGCTCACCGGTCGGTTCTGTGCCCGACTCCCCGTCGAATCCTGGGAGTCCCGGGATCTGCGGCAATCGGAAGGGATTCGCATCGGCAGTAGTGGTCTCGGGGGGCTGCGTCCCGGTCATCGGGGCGGGCGTGTCGCCCGGTGTCGTCGTGGCAGTCGTCGGTTCGGACGAGGGCGCAACGTCGGTAGTGGTGGTCGGAGGCGCCTGTTCGGTGCTCGACGCGGGTGGAACGTACGGCACGAACGGTGTCTCGGAGATGATGACTGCTCCGGTGGGCGGCGTTCCTGTTCCGTCGGCCTGGCTCTTGTCCTGATTGAGAGTCAGATATGCCGCCCACAGCCCGAGCCACACGATGCACAGCACGAGGGTGCTGGTGCGTACCCGGCCGCGGAACAGATGGGTCGGGATCCGGATACGGTGCGATCGCTGGTCGTCGGTCACGGTTCCCCCGATCGTTCCACGACGCTTGCGGTGTCGAGTTGCGGACTCACTGTGATTCCCTTGGCGCGAAGCGCCCCCGCGATGCGCGCGCGGAGCAGACGACCGACCTGGAACTGCTTCCCCGGCAGAGTTCGGGCGACGATCCGCATACTGACCTGGTCGACCTCGAGGCTCTCGACACCCATCACGCTCGGCTCGTCGAGCAGGAGTTCTCGCACGCGCGGCTCGTTGTACGCGGCGACGCCCACATCTCGGAGGATGTCACTGACCGCACCGATATCGGCACTGACCGGAATCGGGACGTCGATTACGGCGCGCGCCCAGTCCTTCGACAGGTTGATGGCCTTGTTGATCTGACCGTTCGGCACCGTGATCACTTCGCCGGCCGCGCTGCGGACCCGAGTCACCCGGAGGGTGACGTCCTCGACGGTGCCTACGGCGTCCTCGGACGACCCTGTCACCGAGATCTGCACGGTGTCACCGAATCCGTACTGACGTTCGGTGATGATGAAGAAGCCGGCGAGAATGTCCTGCACGATGCGCTGCGCGCCGAAACCGACCGCAGCACCCACCACGGTTGCCGGTGCCACGAGCGAACCGATCGGCAGGTTGAGATAGTCGAAGATCTTGAGCGCTGCAACGATGTAGACGAACGCGATCACCATCCACGTCACGACCTGTGCGACCGAATGACGATGCTTGGTCGCCTCCGAGCGCACGAGGTCGTCGGACTGCCGGTAGCGATCGTCGATCCGCCGGGTCACCCGGCCGCCGGTCCACGAAACGAACCGGGCGATGATGACGGCACCGAGGATCGTCAGAGCGATCAGCAGTCCGCGGGTGGTGACCCAGTTCAGCAGGACATCGGTGGGAAACAGCGTTCATTCCTTCGAAAGGGACCCGGGCCGGGATCCTGCCCGACCCGAACCTACCGGCTCACGCGTTCTGTTCCTCGCCCATCCGCCAGCGGATGCCGGCTTCGAGGAAGCCGTCGATGTCGCCATCGAGAACCGAGGACGGGTTGTTGACTTCGTACTCGGTGCGCAGGTCCTTGACCATCTGGTACGGGTGCAGCACGTAGGAGCGCATCTGGTTTCCCCACGAACTGCCGCCGTCACCCTTGAGGGCATCCATCTCGGCGCGCTCTTCCTGACGCTTCCGCTCGAGGAGTTTGGCCTGGAGGACACGCATCGCAGACACCTTGTTCTGCAACTGCGACTTCTCGTTCTGGCAGGTGACGACGATGCCGGTTGGCACGTGCGTCAGGCGGACCGCGGAGTCGGTGGTGTTGACCGACTGCCCGCCGGGGCCGGACGACCGGTAGACGTCGACGCGGACGTCGTTCTCGTCGATATCGATGTGGTCGGTGGTCTCGACCACCGGCAGCACCTCGACCTCGGCGAACGAGGTCTGGCGTCGGCCCTGGTTGTCGAACGGACTGATTCGAACGAGGCGGTGCGTGCCCATCTCGACCGACAGAGTGCCGTAGGTGTAAGGGGCCTTGATCGCGAAGGTCGCCGACTTGATGCCTGCTTCTTCGGCGTAGGAGGTGTCGTACACCTCGACGCCGTAGCCGTGCTTGTCGGCCCATCGGATGTACATGCGCATGAGCATCTCGGCCCAGTCCGCGGCGTCGACGCCGCCGGCACCGGAACGGATGTTGACGAGGGCATCACGTTGGTCGTACTCGCCCGACAGCAACGTCCGCACTTCCATCGCCTCGATGTCGGCGCGCAGGGTCTCGCGCTCGGAGTCGGCGTCGGCCAGCGCAGCTGCCTGCGCTTCACCCTCTTCGTCCTCGGCGAGCTCGTAGAGCACGGGAAGGTCCTCGAGCCGCTGACGTAACTCTTCGACGCGGCGCAGTTCGCTCTGCGCGTGCGACAGCTGGCTGGTGACCTGCTGGGCATGCTCCTGGTCGTTCCACAGGTCGGGATCGGCCGCCTGATGTTCGAGCTCGTCGATACGGCGGCGCAGCTCTTCCACATCGAGAACCGACTCCACCGTCCGGAGGGTCGTCGCGAGCTCGGCCAGGTCTGCGGAAACATCGGGATGCACGATTCTCTAGGCTACCGGCTAGGGGCTAGCGTCTGACGCATGGCCACCGACTACACCGCCGATCTCGAACTCGCACTGCGTCTCGCCGACGCCGCAGACGCCGTCACCCGCGACCGTTTCCGCGCGCTGGACCTGAAGGTCGACGACAAACCCGACCTGACACCGGTGTCCGACGCCGATCTCGCGGTGGAACGCCTGGTGCGGGAGACACTTTCCTCCGAGCGGCCCGACGACGCGATTCTCGGGGAGGAATTCGGCGGCGATCCGGTCTTCGAAGGCCGCCAATGGGTGATCGATCCGATCGACGGCACCAAGAACTTCGTGCGGGGTGTGCCGGTGTGGGCGAGCCTCATCTCACTGATCGTCGACGGTGTCCCGGTTGTCGGCGTGGTCAGCGCTCCGGCGCTGCACCGCCGGTGGTGGGCGTGCTCGGGGGCCGGCGCGTGGTCCTCGCACGACGGCAGCGAACCTCGTGCCATCGCGGTGTCCGGGGTCGGATCGCTCGCGTCGGCGTCGCTGAGCTTTTCGAGCCTCTCCGGCTGGAACGACCGCAACATTCGTGACCGGTTCATCGACCTGACTGACGAGGTGTGGCGCGTACGCGCTTACGGCGACTTCTTCTCCTACTGCCTCTTGGCGGAAGGCGCGCTCGAGATCGCGCTCGAACCCGAAGTGTCGCTCTGGGATCTGGCAGCGCTCGATGTGCTCGTCCGCGAAGCGGGTGGGGTGTTCACGAATCTCGACGGCACGGCAGGACCGCACGGCGGAAGTGCGGTGGCGACGAACGGCGCGCTCCACGACGAGGTCTTGAGCCGCCTCAGGTCCTGATGCCCATCCGACCCTGATGCCCATCTGGCCCTGCCCGCGCTGCATTTCACCTGCGGCGCGGGCAGTGTCGTCCTGCCCGGACAGCTGTGAACTTACTCGAGAGTAGACACATACCTTACTCAAGAGTAAGATTGACTCCTGTCCGCTCCGATACAAGAAACTTCTGGTGATCATGAGCAAGCAAGACAGTGTGGCCCGGAACACCCCCCGAGACACGTCCGCAGTCGGCCTCAACCCGATCAAACGGGACGCCATGGGAGCAGCGATGCGCGTACTCACGCGGATCACCGGGTCCGAACTCGCCGACCGCTACAACTTCCGGCAGACGATCGACCGGGTCACGTACGAGTCCACCAAGACCGGATTCAAGACCCTCGGCGCCGCGACCCGCACGTTCAAGAAGGTGTCCGGCGGCAACGGCCCCGAGCGCCTCGCCACCGCGAAGAACGCCGACTACTTCGACCTCACCCCTACCGACGACCAGCAGATGATCTCGGAAACCGTGCGCGACTTCGCCGCCGAGATCCTGCGTCCGGCCGCACACGACGCCGACGAAGCTGCAGCCGCACCCGCCGACCTGCTCGCACGCGCCGCCGAGCTCGGCATCACGCTCGTCAACGTGCCCGAAGCGTTCGACGGCGCAGCCGCCGAACGCGGAGTGGTCACCAACAGCCTCGTCGCCGAGGCCCTCGCACATGGCGATATGGGTCTTGCGCTGCCGATCCTCGCGCCGAGCGGCGTCGCCGTAGCACTGACCGAGTGGGGCACCGACGACCAGCAGAAGACGTACCTGCCGGCATTCGCCGGCGAGGATGTTCCGCAGGCATCCGTCGTCATCGCGGAGCCCCGCGCACTGTTCGATCCGTTCGCGCTGCGCACGAAGGCCACCCGATCCCCGAGCGGGTACCGGCTCAACGGAGTCAAGGCCCTCGTTCCGGCGGCCGGTAGCGCCGAACTGTTCATCGTGGCAGCAGAACTCGACGGTAAGCCCTCGTTCTTCATTGTCGAAGCGAAGAGCAAAGGTGTCGTCATCGAGGCCGATCCCAGCATGGGCCTGCGCGCCGCCGGCCTCGGCCGCCTCCTGCTCGAGGATGTCGCCGTGCCGCAATCCGCGCTACTCGGCGACGAGAACCCGGACGTTCGTGCGGAGCAGTACGCCGACGCGGTCCGGTTGTCGCGCCTCGGCTGGGCGTCGCTCGCCATCGGCACCGGGCAGGCCGTACTCGACTACGTGGTCCCGTACGTCAACGAGCGCGAGGCATTCGGTGAGCCGATCAGCCACCGCCAGGCGGTCGCGTTCATGGTCGCGAACATCAAGATCGAACTCGACGGCCTCCGTCTCGTCACCCTCCGCGGCGCAGCCCGCGCCGAGCAGGGCCTGTCGTTCGCTCGCGAAGCAGCGCTCGCTCGCAAACTGGCGACGGACAAGGGAATGCAGATCGGTCTCGACGGCGTCCAGCTACTCGGCGGCCACGGCTTCACCAAGGAACATCCCGTCGAGCGTTGGTACCGCGACCTGCGCGCCATCGGCGTCGCCGAGGGCGTCGTCCTCGTCTGAGCGGCCCTGACACACACAAGGAACCTGTGATGATCAATCTCGAACTTCCCAAGAAGCTCAAGGCTTCCGCGAATCAGGCCCATCAGGTCGCCGCCCAGATCTTCCGACCCGTCTCCCGCAAGTACGACCTCGCGGAACACGAGTATCCCGTCGAGCTCGACACGATGGCGGCAATGGTCGAGGCGCTCAACGATTCCGGCCAGGGCGCAGCGGGTGCGACGCTCGGCCGCGAAGGCAAAGAAAAGAAGTCCGACGGCAACAACGCCAACGGCGGAAACATGGCCGGCCTTCTCAATGTCATCGAAACCTGCTGGGGCGACGTCGGCTTGACACTGTCCATCCCCTACCAGGGCCTCGGCAACTCGGCTATCGCCGCGGTCGCCACCGACGAGCAACTCGAACGATTCGGCAAGGTGTGGGCCTCGATGGCGATCACCGAACCCAGCTTCGGATCGGACTCGGCCGCAGTCACCACCACTGCCGTTCTCGACGGCGACGAGTGGGTCCTCAACGGCGAGAAGATCTTCGTCACTTCCGGCGAGCGCTCCTCGCACGTCGTCGTCTGGGCATCGGTGGACAAGTCGAAGGGCCGGGCCGCGATCAAGTCGTTCGTCGTTCCCCGCGATGCGCCCGGATTGAGCGTCGCGCGACTCGAGCACAAGCTCGGTATCAAGGCCTCCGATACTGCGGTACTGCTGCTGCAGGACTGCCGCATTCCCAAGGACAACATCCTCGGTTCGCCCGAGGTCAACGTCGAGCAGGGCTTCGCCGGGGTCATGCAGACCTTCGACAACACCCGCCCGATCGTCGCAGGCATGGCGATCGGTCTCGGTCGCGCAGCACTCGAGGAACTGAGGGGCATTCTGTCTGAGGCGGGGGTGGAGGTCAGTTACGACACTCCTGCGAACAACCAGCACGCCGCGGCCGCCGAGTTCCTCGCACTCGAAGCCGACTGGGAAGCCTCCTATCTGCTCGCCCTGCGGGCGACGTGGATGGCAGACAACAAGAAGCCCAACTCGCTCGAGGCATCGATTTCGAAGGCGAAGGCCGGTCGTACGGGTACCGCGGTCTCACTCAAAGCCGTCGAACTCGCCGGCACCTACGGGTACTCGCAGCGCCCGCTGCTCGAGAAGTGGGCCCGCGACAGCAAGATTCTCGACATCTTCGAAGGCACACAGCAGATCCAGCAGCTGATCGTGGCCCGCCGTGTGCTCGGGAAGTCGTCTTCCGAGCTGAAGTGACCGAGCTGAAGTGACCGAGCCGACGTAGACCCTGCAACACGGCTCGACGCTCCCCAGGGGAGGCAGGCGAAACCCTCGCCGCACTCGAGTGCGGCGAGGGTTTCGCCTTGTCGGGGCTCCTCGAGATCCAGACATTTCCCCTCACGAGGGTCCCTGGCGCCGCTAGCGTGTGGTGAAGTTCACCGCAGCCGAGGGGGTCCCGTGCCCGAGCAGGACGTTCTGGAACGACTCACAGGTGGTCGCGCGAGCATGCGTCAGATCACCGACAGTCTCGGCGCCCTCGCGGTCATGCACCGCTGCGGCCTGTTGCATTTCCCGCGCATCGATCGAAGCCTCGCGACCATGGCCGCCGCCAGGAAGTACGGTCCCTTCGCCGGCGCGGTGCATGCCCACGCCACTCGAGGCCTCGACGCCACGGCGATCTCCGACGAACGCGGTGGTGTCACGTATATAGAACTCGACGCGGCTTCGAACGCGCTGGTCCGCGCATGGATATCCGACGGGGTGACACCCGGATCCATTGTCGGTGTGATGGCCCGCAACCACCGGGGCCTGGTGCTGACGATGGTGGCTGCAGCAAAACTGGACGCGCGACTGGTGATGATGAACACGGGGTTCGCGCCGCGGCAACTCGTCGAGGTTGCGGCCCGAGAGCAGGTGTCGGCCTTCGTGTTCGATTCGGAGTTCGCGGCCGTCGCCGCAGCGCTACCCGCCGATGTCCGAAGATATCTCTCGTGGCAGGACGATCCCGTTCAGGGGATTCCCACCCTCGATTCCGCGGCCGCGGGTTTCGACCGCTCCGCTGTTCCTCCGCCCGAGAACTTCGGCGGCTTCGTCCTGCTCACGAGCGGCACCACCGGCACACCCAAGGGCGCCCCCCGCGCGCGCACGTCACCACTGGCCTCCGCGCAATTCGTCGACCGAGTCCCGTTGTGTGAAGGACAGACGATGGTGATGGCGGCACCGGCCTTCCACGGAACCGGGGTCTCGCAGCTGGCACTCGCGCTGGCACTCGGGCAGACGGTGGTGATGGTGCGCCGCTTCTCCCCGATCGACACCCTGCGAGCGATCGAGACCCACAGCGGGGACATCCTGGTCGTCGTCCCCACGATGCTCCAGCGCATCCTCGCGCTGGGCGCACCGAAGATCGCCGAGTTCGATACCGCGAGCCTGCGCATCATTTTCTCGGCCGGCTCGGCACTGTCTCCCGACATCTGCCGCCGCACCAGAGAGTCGTTCGGCGACGTCCTCCACAACCTGTACGGCTCGACCGAATGCGCGGTCGCGACCGTCGCAACGCCCGAGGATCTTCGTCGCGCACCGGGGACTGCGGGTCGTGCACCGGTGACCTGCCACGTCGAACTGTTCGACGACGATGGTGGCCGCATCACCACACCGGGCGTGATCGGCAGGATCTTCGTCAAGAGCGGACTGAGCTTCGCGGGTTACACCGACGGCCGCGACAAGGAACGCCTCCGCGGCCTGCTCTCCACCGGCGACGTCGGGCACTGGGACGAACAGGGCTATCTGTTCGTCGACGGCCGCGACGACGACATGATCGTCTCCGGCGGAGAGAACGTGTACCCACTCGAGGTGGAGAACGTGCTGGCCGAACGCGAGGATGTACTCGATGTGGCTGTGGTCGGTGTTCCCGATCCCGAGTTCGGTCACCGGCTGCGGGCCTTCGTGGTGCCGGACCCAGATTCCCGGCCCGCCGCCGACGAGATCAAGACATTCGTCAGGTCCAACCTCGCCCGCTACAAGGTTCCGCGCGACGTAGTGTTCGTCGACCGACTACCCCGCAATGCGACCGGCAAGCTTCTCCGTCGAGTACTCGAAGAAATGGATCCGGTTGCGCCTGACGACGAGCACGGAGACGACGAAAAGCGAAGGCCGGTCTCCTGATTCGGAAGACCGGCCTTCGCGTTGGTAGCGGGGACAGGATTTGAACCTGCGACCTCTGGGTTATGAGCCCAGCGAGCTACCGAGCTGCTCCACCCCGCGTTGCATGTCCAAAGCTACACGAGCAGGGAAACGAAAGGCAAATCGCCTGGGATACCGGCGCTTTGGCACGGATTCGGTGACCTGAGCCACTTTCCTGTCGTGATCCCCCACACATAACGAATGAATAACAAGTGTGCAACTAGGCCGCAAACTTCGCGCCTCACCTGCACTGACGCATCCCCGAGTCTCACATTTTGGACATCGATAGTTGAAATCTGCAGGATGACGCCTCGCCCCATTCACTTGTACGGTCGGTCCCGGTTCGAATCCGCCGGACCACCACCGGCCCGCAGCCGCCGAATCTGCCCGCGGGAACCGGTGCCTACGAAGACCTTCGGAGGGGCAGAGGCACACGCACTACCACCGCAACCCGATCGGTTGTCGATGTCGTGCGGTTGCTGCGAGCGCGAGAGGACCACCCAGCATGACCACACTGTTGAACAAGCACGCACTTCGCACCGTCATCGTCACAGGCGCACTCGCCGCCATCCCGCTCGGCCTTGCTGCGGGCACCGCCTCCGCCGCTCCGAACAACTGGGACGGTGTCGCGCAGTGCGAAAGCGGCGGCAACTGGGCGATCAACACCGGCAACGGCTACTACGGCGGTCTTCAGTTCTCCCAGAGCACCTGGGAAGCCAACGGCGGCACCGGTAACCCCGCCAATGCTTCGAAGGAAGAACAGATCCGGGTCGCCGAGAACACGCTGCAGACCCAGGGCCCCGGCGCATGGCCCACCTGCGGCCAATACCTGACCACCGAGACCGCACCGGCAGCACCCGCACCCGAGGCACCTGCCGCCCCGGTCGTGCCCGATGCCCCGATCGCCGAGGTGCCAGCTCTCCCCGCCGAGGTCCAGCAGGCGATCGACGCTGCGGGCGACCTCGCCGCGCAGCACGGCTTCGACGCGCAGTTCTCGCAGCTCGTCAGCGTCGCCGGACTCTGATCCCGCCGCGAACAACGACGAGGCCATGCCACCGGCAGGGCCTCGTCGTCTCATATGGCACCAGGCCACCGAACATCCCAGCTGCTACTCAGCCGCCACTCGACTGGTAGCTCTCGACCGCGCGCTGCACCCGCGCGAGGGCATTGCCGTAAGCGTCGAAGTCGCCACTGCGCTGCGCGTTCGCGAGCTCATCGAGCGCCGAATCCAGTTCGGTCACTGCAGCCTCACGGCTCGCCGGTGGCACCGCTACCGGCGGCGACCCCGGTTCCGGCTGCTGACCTTCGTCGGGCACCGCACCCTCGACCGGCTCGGAGCGAGTGTCGTCCTCGACCTCCGCGCTCGACACCGCTGACCCACCGGGAGCCGTCGCGGCGTCGCCGACACCGGGACCGAATACCTGATCCAAGGCCGCGGCCAGGGTCGGTGCGTATCCGATCCGCACGCCGCCGCCCGAGCCCGGCTCACGGTAGCTGACCAGCACGCGCGACAGCTGCGGGAACGTCGATGTACTGCCCGCTGTCGGATTGCGCTCGGTGTACATCGGTTGGACGTACAGGATGCCGCCCTCGGCAATCGGCAACGTGAGCAGGTTGCCGTACTGGATCCGGTTGGATCTTTCGAGCAACGTCCGCTCGGAGGCGACACGAGTGTCGGAGATCATCGCGTTCTGTGTCTGCTCCGGACCGAAGGTCTGCGTGTCGGTCGGCAATTGCAGGATCGTGAACTGCCCGTAATTCTCCGGATCTGCCTCCACCGAGATGTACGCAGACAGGAACTGACGGTTGTAGCCCACCATCGCGGACGTCAACCGGAATCTGGCGTCAGCGGTGTCCTCATCACCCATCAACAGGTAGTACGGCGGCTGATTGGCGGTGGTGTCCACCGTCGGGTCTGCCGGGACCGACCAGAACGCGTTGTTCGTGAAGAATTCGAGTGGCTCGTCGACGTGGTACTTCGCGAGCATCTCGCGCTGAACCTTGAACAGATCCTCCGGGTAACGGAAGTGCGAACGAAGCTCGTCGGAGACCTGATCCTGCGGAGTCACTGCATCCGGGAAGACCCCCATCCAGGCATTGAGAACGGGATCCTGCTCGTCGACCTGGTAGAGCGTGACAGTGCCGTCGTACGCGTCGACGGTGGCCTTCACCGAGTTACGGATGTACGAAACTTCCTTGCGAGGCAGCAGACGTCCGGTGTTCTGATCGATGCTGTCCTCGAGGAGACCTTCGAGCGAGCTGCGCTGGGCATACGGATAGTTGTCGAGCGTGGTGTACGCGTCGACGATCCACACGATGCGGCCATCCACTGCTGCCGGGTAGGCGTCGCCGTCGGCGGTGAGCCACGGCGCAACCTTCGTTACGCGGTCGCGGGGGTCGCGGTTGTACAGAATCTTCGAGTCGCCACCGATCGCGCTGGAGAAGAGGATATTGCGCTCGGCATAGGTCGCGGCGAATGCGAACCGGTTGATCCAGTTGCCGATATCGACGCCGCCCTCACCGGTGTAGGTGTAGGTCTCGGTGTCGGTGTCGTACTCGCGCGGTGCTGCGCCCTCACTGCCACCGACGATCGCGTAATCCGGGTCGGCCTCGGCGATCACCTCACCGAAGTAGATGCGCGGCTGCTCGACGGGGATGACCTGGTTGCCTGCCGCCTGAGAGGCGAGGTCGCTGATCATATAGACCGGGTAGCCGCTGTTGCTGTTCGCAGCCTCTTCCGCCGAGGTGCTGGCGGCGGCGTTGACTCGATTCGCAGGAGCGGCGACCAGACCGTTGCCGTGGGTGTACACGGTGTGGCGGTTGATCCAGTCGGTCTGGTTGCCGGTCAGGCTCGTCGGAGACAACTCACGTGCGGCGACGATGTAGTCCTCGACACGCCCCTCGACCTCGTAACGGTCGATATCGAGAGACTCGGGGTAACCGTAGAAGTTCTTGAGCTGAGTCTGCTGAGTAAAGGTGCGCGGGAGCACATTCGGGTCGAGTAGACGGGTGTTCGCGATCGTCGTGATATCGGCGGGAACCTCCTCGGGAGAGACTGTGCCTACTCCGGGATAGTCCTTGTACGTCACCTTGTCATCGGTGATTCCGTATGCCTCACGCGTGGCCGCGATGTTCCGTTCGATGTACTCGCGTTCCTTGTCGGCAGCGTTCGGCCGGACGGAGAACTGCTCGACCATGAGCGGGTAGATCGCGCCCACAAGAATCGACGACAGCACCAGAAGCGCCGTTGCAAGAGCAGGGATCCGCAGATCGCGGAACACGATCGCCGCGAAGAACGCGATCGCACAGATGATGGCGATCGCCATCAGGATCAGCTTGCCGGGCAGAACCGCATTGATGTCGGTGAAACCTGCGCCGCTGAACGTGGGTTCCTTCCGGCCGCTCCACAGCAGTTCGTACCGGTCCAACCAGTAGGCCACCGCCTTGAAGGCGACGAACAGGCCCGCAAGGACCGCCAGCTGAATCCGAGCCGCATTGGAGATGTGGCCACCAGTACCGCCCCGCCCCGCGAGGCGGATTCCGCCGAAGATGTAGTGGGTGACCAGACTCGCGAAGAACGACAGGATGATCGCGACGAACAACCAGTTGAGGACGAAACGGAAGAACGGCAGGTCGAACGCGTAGAACCCGACGTCCAAGCCGAACTGAGGGTCGGTGGTGCCGAACGACCCCCCGTTGAAGAACATCTGGACGGTCACCCAGCTCGACTGGGCGATCAGGCCGGACAACACGCCGATGCCGATCGGGATACCGAGCCCGAAGGCACGCATCCGGGTCATGACGGTCGTGCGATACCGCGCGATCGGATCGCCGGGACCGGCTGTCGGCACGAACACCGGTCGCGATCGGTAGGCGAGGAACAGTGCAAGCCACAGCACCGCCGCCACCACGAGGCCGACGACGAAGAACAGCACAACTCGCGTCAGAAGAACTTTGACGTACACGCCGCGGAAATCGACGGAGCCGAACCACAGCCAATTGGTATAGGTATCCAGGATTCTCGGGCCGAGAAGCAGCAGCACGGCCACCACCAAGGCGAGAATCAACAGAGCTTTGCTCCGCTTCGACAGACTCGGTACTCCGGTCGGGGGCCTCATGCCCACGTGCCACGCTCCCAACTCGTACGGCGACGCGGCGATCCGCGCCGTCTCCACCTCGTGTCACAATCCGGTGACCGTTTCGCCCTACTCTACGGAAACCGCGCGCCGCGGGTGCACCCACCGCTCCGGTGGACACATCCGGGACTGTCGAATGTCAGGATAGGCATGTGAACGATCACCTTCCTGTTCCTTCCCCCGATGCGCTCTCGCATGCCGTCCACGAGATCATCGATTTCGTCGATGCGGAGGGCTGGGACCGACCTCCGGTGATGTTCGCCCTCGTCCCCACGGCCTTGCTCGCAGCCGCGGAACCGACCCTCAGCGACCAACTCGACGACGGCCACCAGTACACGCCGATCGTGCAGGATCTGCTGCCCGACGACATCGAGGGCGGCAGTCCCGCACTGGAGGAGTTCCTCGCGACAACAAGCTGGCCGGCTTCGGTATCCGGGTGTGCCCTGGTGCAAGAGATCGTCGTGCTCCCCCCTGCCGCGGAAACCGACCTGGATGAGGCGCTCGTCCCTCTGCTGGCCGACAGACATGCTGCCGACGATGCCGCCCTCGGCGCAGCACATGCGCACCCGGATCGCCGCGAGGCGCGATTGATCTCTGCGGTGCTACGCGACGGCCCGTCGATGAGCCTGCTCGAGCTGCGTCCCACGGACGACGATCCGTTCGCGGGCGCCGAACTGCGCGTCGCCGACGACCTCGCGCCGAATGTCATCGAGGCGTTGTATGCGACGCTCGAGGCTAGCGAGGACGACTGAGCGGCACCCGCGCGGTGTCCGGTCAGCGAGAATCAGCCGCAGGTGGGCGCGTCGCCTCCTGAGGTGATGGCCGCGAGGGCGTCGATTGCACCCTCGAGTGTTTCCACCTCGATCAGCCGGATACCGTCGGGCGTGTCGGACAGCGCTTCGGCGCAGTTGTCGGCCGGAACCAGGAAGAACTCGGCGCCGTCCTCGGCGGCCGCCGTCAACTTGTGGGTGATACCGCCGATCGGTCCCACGGCACCGTCCGAATCGATGGTCCCGGTACCTGCGACGTGCTTTCCACCGTTGAGTTCGCCCTCACTGAGTTTGTCGACGAGCGCGAGGCTGAACATCAGGCCCGCCGACGGGCCACCGACGTCGGCGAGGTTGAACGTGACGGAGAACGGGACATCCGGGAGTTCCTCCGTACCGATTCCGAGAAAGCCCTTGTCGGGGTCGCTGGGGCGTCCCCCCACCGTGACGGGAACAACCTCCTCGACGCCGTCCCGTTCGACCGTGATCTCCAGATCACTGCCCGGCGCGGTGTCGCCGACCACGCGCTGGACCTGACCGGCGGTGCTGACCACCTCACCGCCCACCGCGAGGATCCGGTCGCCTTCACGGAGCAGATCCGTTGCCGGGGCATCATCGGCCACCTGCGCAACGCGGAGCGTGACGGGCATGTCCAGATAGTGGAGCGCAGCGAGTTCGGCACTCCGCTCGGACTGCGCGAACTGTGCGTGATCTGCCGCCTTGACCTCGTCCTTGCTGCGCGTCGGCGGGTACACCTGTTCGCGCGGCGCCAGACCGTAGCGTCCGCTGAACCAGGCCAGAACTGTCTGAGCGAGCGTGAGGTTGTCGGTGACCCCCACCGTGGTCATGACCAGTTCACCGGTGGTGGGGTCGGATTCGACGCCCTCGATCTCGATGACCGGTGTCCCGTCGACCTCGCCGAGCGTGTCGAAGGTCGGCCCCGGACCGAGCGCAACATAGGGCACACGCACATTGAATGCCAGCACCGCGAGGACCAATACCGGGAGCAGAACGGCAACGGGCAACACGAGGCGTCGATTCACCCGGCCAGGGTAGCGGGCGCGCGCTGTTCGCGTTCAGCGTGACCGCACCGGCCGTTTCCGACTCCGTCCCCTTGTACCGTTGACGGTATGAGCGACACCCCCTTCGGATTCTCGAACCCCGACGACGATCCCGACCGCAAGAAGGACGGGGGGTCCGACGGCGGTGCAAGCGGCTCCGAAGGCGGATTCCCGTTCGGTTTCGGAGTTCCCGGCAGCGGCGGCGACAACCCGTTCGGTGCACAGGGCTTCGACCCCTCCCAGTTCGGGCAGATGCTGAGCCAGTTCGGCCAGATGCTCAGCGGCATGGGCAGCGCAATGGGCACAGGCGAGTCCGGTCCCGTCAACTACGAGGTGGCCACCAAGCTGGCCCGTCAGCAGATCGGATCGGTGACCCCCGTGTCGGCGGGCACGACCGACGCTGTGCGCGACGCCGCGCGCCTCGCAGAATTGTGGCTCGACGCAGCGACAACGCTCCCCGCCGGCGCCACGAAGGCCGTGGCATGGACGCCGGTCGACTGGCTCGACAACACGCTCGACACGTGGAAGCGCCTCGCCGATCCGATCGCGGAGCAGGTCAACGGCATGATGGCACAGGGTCTTCCCGAAGAGGCCCGAGCAATGGTCGGGCCGATGATGGGCATGTTCGCCCAGATGGGCGGAATCGCGTTCGGCTCGCAACTCGGCCAGGCGCTCGGTCAGCTTTCGAAGGAAGTGCTGACCTCGACCGACATCGGTATCCCGCTCGGCCCCGAAGGCACCGTGGCGTTGATGCCCGCGGCAATCGAAACTTTCGGAGAGGGACTCGAACAGCCGGCTCAGGAGGTACTGGTCTTCCTTGCGGCGCGCGAATCCGCCCACCAGCGGCTCTACAGTCATGTGCCGTGGTTGCGGCAGCGTCTGCTCGGTGCGGTCGAGGAGTACGCGCGCGGAATCAAGATGGATTTCTCGGCGATCGAGGATCTTGCGCAGGGCATCGATCCGGCGGCACTGACCGACCCGTCGAAGATCCAGGAACTCCTCGGCCAGGGCGCGTTCGAACCTCAGACCACGCCGGAACAGAAGGCCGCGCTCGAGCGGCTGGAGACGATGCTCGCGCTGGTCGAAGGCTGGGTCGAGATCGTCGTCTCCGACGCTCTCGGTGATCGCCTTCCCGGGGTCGCAGCACTGAGTGAGACTCTCCGCCGTCGACGCGCAACGGGTGGTCCCGCGGAACAGACCTTTGCGTCGTTGGTGGGCCTCGAGCTCCGGCCACGGAAGCTGCGGGAGGCCGCGACGCTGTGGCGACGCCTCACCACCGATGCCGGTGCCGACGCACGCGACAAGGTCTGGGCACACCCCGACCTGCTTCCGGATTCCTCCGACCTCGACAATCCCACGGCATTCGTCGACCGGGTGATCGGGGGCGGAACCGATGCATTCGACGACCCCATCGCGCAGCTGAAGGCGACCATGGAACGCGAGAAGGCCGAGCGCGACGACAACTCGGACGACGAGAATCCCGACGCATCGAACTGAGACCTGTTTACTCTGGTCACAGGCGTTCAGCCCTGTGGATAACTCAGTGATCTGCCCTCGGCCGGACCACCGCGGCTGCGAAGCTTCCCGGTATGACCAGTTCCGTTCGTGCCGAAGCGCAGGTTGACACCGGTAGCGACACCGGCCTTTCATTCGATCCCGCACTACTGGTGTTGAGACGCGCCGACGGTCGCGTGCAGGTGGGGTGGGGACCCGAGACCGGTCGCGTCATCGTGCCGCCCGCGGGCCTCGATGAATTCGATGTGCGGACCGTCCTGCAGTTGCTGGACGGTGCGCACACGGACGACGAGATCGTCGAGACGGCCGTCGAGCGAGGCGCAGATGCCGGCGGCGTGCGGTTGTTGCTCGACGATCTGGTGGCAACCGGACTCGTCCGAGGGACGGCATCGACCAAGACCCGTGTCGCCCCGACGCCCGCGCATCGGATCAGGGTCTACGGCGATGGCCCGCTCGCCGATGCACTGTGCGCGCAGCTGGCGTTGCGGGATACCAAATGGTCCCGCGCGGGTAGATACACCGGCGACGAACGTCTCCAGGAGGGTCTCGCGTGCGTGGTCCTCGCAGATATCCAGGTGCCCGATCCGCTCGTGGTGCGCGACCTCATGCGGCACCGTGTCCCGCACCTTGTGGTCCGCACACGGGACGGCCGAGGAATCGTCGGTCCATTCGTCGTCCCTGGCAGCACGAGTTGCCTACGGTGCGCCGACCTGACCCGCACGGATCTCGATCCGTCATGGCCCGTTCTCGCCGCCCAGCTGTGGGACCGGCCCGGCCACGCCGCGCGCGCGGTGGTTCTCGCCACCGCTGCCTTCGCACTGGCCGAGCTCGATGTAATTCTTGCCGGGTCCCTGCCGCTCGCTGTGGCCGATCACACGGTGGAGATCGATCTGTCGTCGTTCCGGCTGTCGAAACGCCGCTGGTTCCGTCACCCCGACTGCGAGTGTTCGATGTCGATGTGACCCGCCCCGGGTCGAAGATGATGTGGGACCGGTCAGGCATGATGGTGTGCGTGGCCGACATCCCTCGCAAAAGCTCTTCCCGCACCGCCAAACTCGCGAGTATCCCGTTGGGGATCGCGGGACGCGCCGCGATGGGCTTCGGTAGGCGTCTGGCAGGGGGCGATCGCGACGAGATCGACGCCGAGATGGCAGCGAAAGCCGCCGAGCAGCTGTTCACCGTGCTTGGCGAGCTCAAAGGCGGCGCCATGAAGCTCGGGCAAGCGCTCAGCGTGATGGAGGCTGCGGTCCCCGAGGAATTCGCCGAACCGTATCGAGAGGCTCTCACCAAACTCCAGGCGGAGGCGCCGCCGCTGCCCGCAAAGGCCGTGCACCACGTACTCGACCAGCAGCTCGGCACCAAATGGCGCGAACGCTTCACCTCGTTCGACGACGTACCGACCGCCTCGGCCAGCATCGGTCAGGTACATAGGGCGGTGTGGTCCGACGGTCGGGAGGTTGCGGTGAAGGTGCAGTACCCGGGCGCCGACGAGGCGCTGCGCGCAGATCTCAAGACCCTGTCGCGGTTCGCGAGCCTGTTCTCGACCGTGATGCCGGGCACCGACGTCCGCGCAATCCTCGACGAACTCTCGGCGCGCACCGAGGAGGAGCTCGACTACCGCATCGAGGCCGACAATCAGCGTGCGTTCTCTAAGGCCTTCGCCGACGATCCGCAGTTCCTCGTACCTCGCGTGGTCGCAAGCGCGCCCAAAGTTACTGTCACCGAATGGCTTTCCGCTACGCCCTTGTCTTCGATCATCACCGGCGGGACACAGGAGCAACGCAATCGCGCGGGCGCTCTGCTCGCCGAGTTCCACTTCTCCTCCCCGACGCGAGTGGGGATGCTGCACAGCGATCCGCACCCGGGCAACTTCATGCTGCTCGACGACGGGCGGCTCGGTGTCATCGATTTCGGCGCCACCGCAGCGATGCCGGACGGTTTCCCGCCGGTATTGGGCCGGATGGTCCGGCTCGCCGTCGACGAGCGGTTCGACGAGCTGACGCAACTGCTGTACGACAACAAGTTCGTATTGCCCGGCCGGACGGTCACGGATCGGGAGATCGCCGATTATCTCCGGCCGTTCACCGACCCCATCCGGACAGAGTCGTTCCACTTCACCCGATCGTGGTTGCAGCAGGTCGCGGGTGTGGCCACCGACTTCTCCGGTCCTCAGTTCCGGACCGCCCGCACGTTGAATCTTCCGCCCGAGTATCTGAGCATCTTCCGGGTTCTGTTGGGTTCGGTGGGGATCTGCGCTCAACTGGACGCATACGCGCCCTACATGCGGATCCTCACCGAGTGGATGCCGGGGTTCGTCGACGAGTGACCACCCCGGGCGGCCGGAGCATGACCCTCCCCCGGCCGCCTGAGTAGATCATGCACACACCAATTCCTTGTCGGGATCGGTGACGACGGGATGCTTGCGCGGACGCCCCCGGGGGCGCTTGCGTGCGACGACCGTTCCACGGTCGAGGATTTCGCCGCCCCACACTCCCCAGGGCTCCTCGCGATCGAGGGCGGCTGCGAGGCACCGCGAACGCACGGGGCATGCGGAACACAGTTCCTTGGCACGTTCGAGGTCGGCGGGTGTCTCGGCGAACCACAGGTCCGGGTCGTAGTTGTGGCACGGCAGGATTCCGGCACGCGCACCGGTATCTCCGTCGGAATCGTGCGGGGCGGTCGACAGGGTGTCGCTCGGCACGAGAGCTCCTTTTCGATGGTTCGGATGAAATGCGGTGCGAACCCCGGCCGAAAAGCAAGAAGGCCACGGTCCGCTGGGCGGGGTCCGTGGCCTGGAATCGGAATCGTCTACCGGAGGCGAACCTCGGGCAGAATCCTGACCACGGACGAGACGGCTGCTGCACGCACACGACGGGCACGCGGAGCAGCCACGTCGGCTGCCCCGGCGGCGGGGGCAGCGATGAGTGCGAGCGCTGTGAAGCCGAGCATCGGTGCTACCTCCTACCGTGATTCGTGCACGGGCTCTCCCGTGACATCGTCATTCAGAGTAGTGATGCCCCCGCGGATGACACAAGTTATTTTCTACCTGCGGTTTCACACTTCCGCGGCGGTTACGTTGGACGCATGACACTCGCGACGACAAGATTCATCCCCGTGCTCGATTGCCCCGACCCGCGAGCGCTCGCCGGTTTCTATCGCGACCTACTCGGCTGGCGGATCGTGACGGACCGCGACGAATGGTTCGAGCTTGCCCGCGACGACAGCACCGCGATCGCATTCCAGCTCGCCCCCGACTTCGTTCCGCAGCGATGGCCGGAGGAAGGTGTTCGCGCCCACCTCGACTTCAGCGTTCCGAATCTGGACGAGGCCGAGGGAGTTGCACTCGACCTCGGCGCCACCCGCGTTCACGGCCCATCGGCAACCCCGACGTTTCGTGTGTTCCGCGACCCAGCGGGCCATTACTTCTGCCTCTGTGCCTGCTGACAGGACTTCGCGTCGCCGGATCGGAGATCGGTGACCGAACGCCGACCGAGACCGTATTGCAACCGACCGAACACCGTCGCGCAACCCCCGCGCTCTTGTCGAATGCGACGATCGGTTGATGCGGAAGTTGTGTGTGAGGTCAATGTTACGTGTGTTGTCTGCGTCGTCGGTTATAGTGCTGGCCTCGAGCATCGGGTTCGGCGGGCTTGCCGCGGCTCAGCCGAGTGCGGAGCCACAGCCGCCTGGAACCAGCGCGGTGTCGGACATTGCTCCACACGTGGTGGAGACCCGGGAGATCTCCCCCACTCACACCGTCGTCGACGTCTACTCCCCGGCAATGGATCGGGTGATCTCCAACGACGTTCTCCGGCCGGCACACGGCGGATCGCTGCCTACGTTGTACCTGCTCAACGGGGCTCTCGGCGGTGAGGACGGAGTCGGCTGGATGAACAATTCACAGGCCCCCGCGTTCTTCGCCGACAAGAACGTGACCGTCGTACTGCCGATCGGCGGGCGGTTCAGCTTCTACACGGATTGGGGCGCCCCAGATCCGATCCTGGGCATCAATATGTGGGAGACGTATCTGACCCGGGAACTTCCGGGTGTGATCGACCGCGAGTTCGGCGGGACCGGACTGAACGCAGTCGCGGGATTGTCGATGAGCGGTGGGCCCGCTCTGGATCTCGCGATCCAGGCGCCCGATCTGTACCAGGCTGCTGCATCGTTCAGCGGATGTCCTGCACCGAGCAACCTCCTTGCCAGCGTGGGCATCTCGACCATGATCGCCAGCGGGCTGAACAACCCGTTCAACATGTGGGGCCCGCCTGGCAGCCGGGGGTGGAAAGCGCACGACCCCGCTGCCAATGCCGCGAAACTCGCCGGTACCGCCGTGTACGTCAGCGCGTCCCGCGGGGCTGTGGGTGCGGTGGACCGGATCCCGGAGGGCGCGATCCCGCCGGTCGGCGGCATGGTCGTCGAAGCACTCGTGCACCGATGCACCGCAATGTTCGTCGATTCGCTCGAAGCAGCGGGTGTCCCGGCGACGGTGTCGATGCGTGATACCGGCGCCCACACCTGGGCCTTGTTCGAAGATCAGCTGCGCGAAGCGTGGAGCACCACGATCGCCCCGGCTCTGCAGACCCGCTGAGTCCCTCAGTTCTGGGTCTTACTGTTCTGGGTCTTACAGATCGAGGGTGTCGCCTGCTCGCTCACCGCGCACGAGTGCGAGGACGTCGGCCCCGAACTGTTCGAGTTTTCTCGCGCCGATCCCCGGGATGGCGACGAGCGCCCGATTGTCGGCGGGTTGTTGTTCTGCGATCGCGACCAACGTGTTGTCGGTGAACACCACGTAAGCGGGAACCGAGAGTTCCTTGGACCGGTCGCGTCGCCAGTCCTTCAATGCCACCAGCAGGTCCTCGTCGAGGTTCGATGGGCACCCTTCGCACCGGCCGAGTTTCGTGGAGGTCGACGTCATCAACGGTTTGCCACAGACCCGGCATTGCGGCCGCTTCCGCCTCGGCGGTGCCGGTTCGATGATCTTCGATGCCGGCGAACTATCGGGGATCAACCCCAGCAGGAATCGTGATCGGCGGCGGGTCTTGCGCCCACCCTCCGTGCGCGACAACGCCCACGAGAGTTGCAGATGCACACGCGCGCGTGTCACCCCTACATACAGCAGCCGGCGTTCCTCCTCGATGCCGGCTTCGTCGGGTGCGGTGTCCTTGTCGCCGGTGACGTGAGTGATCGGCAACATGCCGTCGGTGAGCCCGACGAGGAACACGGCATCCCACTCGAGCCCCTTCGCCGCGTGCAACGACGCGAGGGTCACGCCCTGCACGGTCGGTGGCTGCCGTGCTTCGGCGCGCGCCGCAAGATCGCGCAGCAGGCTCGCGAGCGTCAGATCCGGTTCGTGTTCGAGGAGTTCCTCGGTGAGTTGCACGAGGGCGGTGAGCGACGCCCACCGCTCGCGCGCCTGGGTACCGGCAGGTTCGGTGTCGGTCAGGCCGAGCGGAACGAAGGTGGCACGGACCAGGTTGACGAGGTTGCTTCCGCGATCCGCGTCCTCGGGCAGGTCGTCGCGCGAGCCGGTCTGGCGCAGGGCGTTGACCGCCTGGCGCACCTCGGCGCGCTGAAAGAACCCCTCGCCCCCTCGAACTTGATAGGGAATGCCGGTCTCGGTGAAGGCCTGCTCATAGGCCTCGGACTGAGCGTTGATCCGGTACAACACGGCGATCTCGGAGGCCGCGACGCCGTCGCGCAGCAGCTTGGCGATGGCCTTCGCGACGGCTTTCGCTTCGGCGGGTTCGTCGTCGTATTCGGCGAAGACCGGTTCGGGCCCCGCGGGACGCTGCCCGATCAGTTGGAGCCTGGTGCCGGCGATCCGGCCCCGCGCTTGACCGATCACCCGATTCGCGAGGTCGACGACCTGTGGAGTGGATCGGTAGTCGCGTTCGAGCCGGACCATGGTGGCCTCGGGAAACCGGCGGGAGAAGTCGAGCAGATACTTGGGCGACGCTCCCGTGAACGAGTAGATCGTCTGGTTGGCGTCGCCGACCACCGTCAGATCGTCCCGTTCGCCGAGCCACGCATCGAGTACGCGCTGCTGCAGCGGTGTGACGTCCTGGTATTCGTCGACGACGAAACACCGATACCGGTCGCGGAACTCCTCCGCCACCGTCGGGTTTCCTTCGAGAGCGCCGGCAGTCTGTAGCAGCAGATCGTCGAAGTCGAGATAGATACCGTCTTCGCCCCGGTTCTTCAGGGATTCGTATCCCGCGTAGACCTTCGCGACCCGCTCGGCGTCGGCGGGCGGCTCACGCCGTGCCCGGGCGGCGGCCGCAGGGTAGTCCTCGGGCGCGTGGAGTGACCCTTTCGCCCATTCGATCTCGGACAGCAGGTCGCGGACCGTGTCGGTGTCGGTCGGGAAACCTGCGCGATGTGCTGCCTGGGACACCACCGCGAACTTGCGGTCGAGCAGATGCCACGGAATATCGCCGACGACCTGCGGCCAGAAGTAACGCAGCTGCCGAAGAGCGGCAGCGTGGAAGGTGCGGGCCTGAACCTGCGGACCCGATCCGCCGACCCCGAGCTCCCGGAGACGCGAACGCATCTCGCCCGCGGCGCGCGCCGTGAAGGTCACAGCGAGGACCTGCCCCGCCGAGACATGGCCGTCGGAGACGAGGTGAGCGATCCGGCGCGTGATGGTGCGGGTCTTGCCGGTACCGGCGCCGGCGAGAACACACACCGGACCCCGGGGTGCGAGGACTGCTGCTGCCTGTTCCGGGTCGAGACCGTCCACCGCCGCTTCCACACGCATGACCCCCATCATGACAGTGCCGACCGACATCGCGACCTACCGGCATCATCACCGTGCGTGCCAACTGTGCCCGAGAACACATTCGAGGGGAAAGGGAACAGATCGGGGGCTGCGCGACGTTGTCGCCGTCATGACGACCTCCGATATTTCGACCGCCGACACGCACGCGCTCACCATCTACTCGACCACATGGTGCGGGTACTGCAAGCGCCTCAAGAAGCAACTCGACGAGAACGGCATCGGCTACGCCGAGATCGACATCGAGTCCGACCCCGCTGCCGCGGAGTTCGTCGGCAGCGTCAACGACGGAAACCATGTCGTCCCGACGGTGAAGTACGCGGACGGGACGACCGCAACCAATCCGCCGCTGTCCGCCGTCAAGCGGGCGCTGGGTCTGTAGATCGGCCGGTCGGGTCGGGCGGTGCGGGTCACGGACCTGCACCGCCCGACTCATTCGGTGAGCACTCATCCACCGGGAGCCGGGACAGCCGATTCTGCCGCCCGGCTCACCTCCTGCCACGCCGACCAGGTGTCGACACGCTGTTTCGCTGCGTCGATGGCCGCGTCGAGGACCGCGCTGCCCAGAATGAGACGCAATGGCGGCGCATCACTGTCCACGAGTGCGCTGATCGCCGTTGCAGCAAGGGCCGGCTCGCTGTCGATACTGGCATCGGCGAACTGTTCGGCGATGTCGGCGCGGAGCTGCGCGTAGTCGTCGGACGGCTCGGTGAATCCCATCCCGGTGTAGAGGTCGGTCCAGTATCCGCCGGGTTCGACGATGGTGACGTCGACGCCGAAGCCCGCAAGTTCCGCAGCAAGTGCCTCACTCGCGCCTTCCAGTGCGAACTTGCTCGCGCTGTAGATTCCGGAGGTCGGTCCGGTGACGACACCGCCGATGCTCGAGATCTGCACGAGGTGGCCACCTCGCTGGCGCCGCATCACACCCGCCACCGCCTGGCTCACCCATAGCGCCCCGAAAAAGTTCGTCTCGATCTGAGCGCGCACCTGCGCTTCGTCGAATTCCTCGACGAATCCCGACCACATGGTTCCGGCGTTGTTGATCGCGATGTCGATGCGACCGAAACGTTCGACGGCGGTATCGACCGCCCCGAAGACCGCCGCGCGGTCGGTGACGTCGACGGGAAGCCTGAGCACTCTGTCGTCGTCGAGATCGGTGACGGTGTCGATCGTGCGGGAGACGGCGACCACACGGTCGCCCGCCGCGAGCGCTTCATCGACGAATGCCCTACCCAGACCGCGGCTCGCTCCGGTGACGAACCACACGCGCTCCCGCGTATCCGATCGAGTCATTTGCACCTCCTCGAAATAAGACGAGACGTTCCGTCTCGTTATGATCGAAATGGTAACCCCGCCCCTTGCGCGAGTCAATACGGTCCGTCTCGTCTCGACTGGAACGTATGATCGCGCCATGCCCTCCATCGAACCGGACCGTTCGCGACGCAGCGCCGCCTCCCACACCGCAATACTCGATGCGGCCGTCGAACTCGTGGCCGAAGTCGGCTACGCGCGCCTCTCGATCGAAGCAATCGCCACACGCGCCGGTGTCGGGAAGCAGACGATCTACCGGTGGTGGCCGTCCAAGGGGGCGGTGCTCCTCGACGCATTCCTCCGCAAGAACACCGGCGATTCCGAGAATTCGCCGGGCTTACCCGACACCGGCGACCTCGACGCGGACCTGAAAACGGTGATGCGCGCGTCGATCGAGGAACTACACGACCCCGCATTCGAGAAACCCCTCCGCGCACTGACCGTCGCGGTCCTCACCGACGACGCACTCGCCGAGGAGTATCTGCGGCGGTTCGAGGCACCCACACGAGAGATGAAGAAGCAACGACTCCGAACGGCACAGGAATCCGGTCAGCTACCGGACGACCTCGACCTCGACGCCGCACTCGACGCGATCTTCTCGCCTCTGACCCAGCGATGGTTGTTCCGTACCGGGCCACTGACGGCCGACTACGCCGACCGCATGGTCGAAGTCGCGCTGGACGGAATACGCCGTACCGATACGGTGATCAGCCGTTGACCCAGCCGGAGATCAGTCCGCGCGCGATCGAGATCGAGCCGGGCAGCAACAACGGTGCGTCTTCCGGCGACGCCCAGTCGCCTACGGCGAGGGCAGCGCGCACTTCCTCGCGCGTGAACCACCGTGCCTCAGCGATCTCTCCGTCCAGGAACTCGACCCTCTGGTCCGGATCCGCCACTGCGGAGAACCCGAGCATCAGCGAGCGCGGGAACGGCCACGGCTGACTTCCGAGGTACTGCACGTCGTGGACGTCGACACCGACCTCTTCGCGGATCTCACGAACCACGCAGGCTTCGAGCGACTCCCCTGCCTCGACGAATCCCGCCAGCACGGAGAAACGACGCTCGGGCCACGACGGCTGGCGGGCAAGCAGGACCCGGCCATCGCCGTCGTGGACGAGACAGATGATGGCCGGATCGGTTCGGGGGAATTCCTCGTGACCGGTCACGGTGCTGATCCTCGACCAGCCGGCGACCGTGGGCTCGCTGGGGGAACCGTCGACAGCGCTGAACGCGGCCTGGTCGTGCCAGTTCAGCAGCGCCACTGCACTGACCATCAGATCGGCGTCGGCATCACCGAGATCTTCGCCCACCCGGCGGAGGTCGGCGACCGTTCCGGTCTGTGCGAGCACACGGACCGCCCACACGTGCAGACCGTCGCGAATCCCGAGGAACACTGCTCCGGATACAGGTTCCGGCCCCAGTTCGGTGGCCTCGGCCAGCACGAGAACCGATCCGACGACAGGCGCCTGGCCTCGGCGATCGATCCGCAAGAGCTTCGCTGTTGCCCATCCGGCACGAAGCGCGTCGACGTCGGATCGCAGTTCCTCGGCACGGTCGACGACGGTGCGCGACAACAGCGGTGTCTCACCCAATGCGAAAGCCGTCACACCGTGCACACTAACCGCGCATCGCTCCGGAAGCCGAACCGGACACCAGCCGGATGTACAGGAGTTTGTCGCCGGGCTCGATCGCATCGATCTCCGGAGACCCGATCCTCCACATGCGACCGTCGCGCACCACCGCCAGGACGATGTCCTTGAGATGACGGGGTGAGCCCCCCACTTCGCTCTCGTCCACATCACGTTCAGCGATCGCGAAACCCGCCTCGGGTGTCAGCAGATCTTCGATCATCTCGACGACGTTCGGGGTGGTCGTGGCGATCCCGAGAAGCCGGCCCGCGGTCTCGGACGAGATCACCACCGAATCAGCGCCCGACTGTCGCATCAGGTGGGTGTTCTCCGATTCGCGGATCGCTGCGACGATCTTCGCCTTCGGCGCGATCTCCCGCGCGCTGAGAGTCACCAGGACCGCGGTGTCGTCGCGGTTCGCCGCGACGATAACTGCGGCGGCGTGCTGGACACCCGCGAGTCGCAGCACATCGGACTTGGTCGCCGAGCCCTGCACCGTGACGAGCCCCTGCCGCTCGGCGGCCTCGAGCACGCGCGGGTCGGTGTCCACCACCACGATCTCGGACGGGGGAACCCCGTCGCCGAGCATCGCGTCGACGGCAGTATGCCCCTTGGTGCCGTAGCCGATCACGACGGTGTGATTACGCACGGGGAGCCTCCATCACTGAATCTCGAATGCCTGTCGGGGAGTTACCGGCCGGCAGGGGTGTCGCACCGACCAGAACGGCAGCCTACGCGCCGGGCGCTAGTGTGACGTGCATGTCCACGCAACGTTCCCGTGGCCCCGCGCTGCGGCTTGCCGCGCTCCTCACCGGCGCCGGTGTCATGCACTTCGTCCTGCCCGCGCAGTTCGACAGCATCGTGCCGAAACAGTTACCGGGCGAGGCTCGCCACTACACCTACGCGTCGGGCGTCGCCGAGCTGGCCGTCGCGGCGACGCTGGCGGTCCCCCGCACCCGCCGGCTCGGTGGCACCCTTGCCGCGTTCTTGTTCGTCGCCGTGTTTCCTGCGAACGTGCAGATGGCGGTGAGCTGGCTTCGAAGCAACCGTGTCTCCCCCGCTGCAAAGGCGGTCGCGGTGGCTCGACTTCCCCTGCAGATCCCACTCGTCACCGAAGCGTTGAAGGTCCGGCGTACCGCCGGGAGGTGACTCTCCCCCTAACGGCGCGCCAGTAGGAGTTCGGTGAGCTCCGACGGACACACGAGCGCGGGCAGATGTCCGCTGTCGACCGTCTCCGGTTCGACGCCGAGCCTGTCGTTCGCCAACCTGGTGAGGAACGGAAGCGGAAAGAGCCGGTCGTGGCGCCCGGCGACCACTCTCACCGGCACGTCGGGCCAACTCTCCGCCTCCCACCGCGGTTCGAAAGCCTTGTCCGACAACCGACTCTCCTCACGCGCGAATGCTTCGTCGCGCAACTCCGCAGGCACATCGTGGAAGAACAGTTCCAGAGGATCGGGTGCCGCGTCGGGATCACGTCCGTCGAGGACGTCCTGGGTGCGCTTGGCCTCCTCGTGCCCGACGTTGCCCCACCACAGTCCGGGTGATTCGCCGGGTGCGGGGATCATCGGTGCCACCAGGATCAGTTCGTCGACGGGAACACGCTCGGCGACGAGTACTGCGGTGAACGCCGACATCGACTGTCCCACGACGATCAGCGGTCCCTCGGCACCTCTGATCGCGGCGACCACGATGTCGGCATAGGTGCGCTGGTCGGCCTGATCGTCGCCGTACGGAAGGTCGACCGGCATCGCCGTGTGTCCGTGCTGCGCAAGCAACGGCACCACCAGATGCCAGTACCACGAATCGGAGCCCGCGCCGGGCAACAATACGAACGTCGACATCACTCTCACCCGTTCTCGGCGCCGGCAGACCGCACGAGCCGTTCGAGGAAGTCTGCGCCGGGCAGATCGTCGGGCGCCACCGTCCGGCCCGTCCTCACATAATGGAATGCCGCACGGACCTTGTCGAGAGGAATGTCGGCGGGGCGCCCGGTGATACGCGCGGTCCTCGCCGCCATCAATCTCGCCCACGCCAGCCGGTAGGCCGCAAGCTGCATCCCCACCGAGGCGAGCTTGTCGGCGTCCGGTTCGGCGCCGGTCTTCCAGTCGATGACCGTCCATCCGCCGTCCGGATCCTCGAAGACCGCGTCGATCCGCCCGCGGATCACAGTGCCGGCCAAGGACGTTTCGAAAGGTACCTCGACCTCGATCGGATTCCGGGCGGCCCAGGACGACCGCAGGAACGCTTCCTGCAACCTGTCGAAGTCGGATTCGTCGCCGCCTTCGTCGTCGGCGCCGGGCAGTTCGTCCAGGTCGAGCAGCCGGGTTGCACCGAAGCGACGTTCGAGCCACGCGTGGAACGCCGTTCCCCGCCGCGCGAGCGGGTTGGGCCGAAACGGCAGGGGCCGGCGCAGGCGTGCCGCGAGAGCGTCCGGATCCGCGGCAAGATCCACGAGCTGGCTGACCGACAGCTGTGCGGGCATCACCACTTCGGCACCGCGTTCAGCGCGCTGGTCGCGTTCCGCAAGCAGCGCATCGACGTCTGCCGCCCACTCGTCGGGGTCGTCCTCGGGCTGGTCGAGCGGCTCGGGTTCGCCGGCGGCAACGGCGTCGAGGACCAGCGCAGCACCGCGTTCGACGTCGGCGCGCCTCGATCCGAGGGGGTCGCGTGGCCACACAGCGCTGCGCGGCGTCTCGGTCATCGGATTGGCGGTGCCCGGCTCGGGTGCGGAGTCCCACTGATCGATCACGCCGAGTTCCGGGCGTTCGGTCAGCAGCGCATGCAGCTCTGTGAGGAACTCCGACGGGCCCTTGGGCTCCGACCCGGTGTCGGCCCAGTGGTGTCCGGACACGTACAGCGCCCGCTCCGTCCGGGTCAGCGCAACGTAGAACAGTCTCCTGTCCTCATCGTGCTTACGCCGTTTGAGTGCGTCCTTGTGGGCATCGATCGCATTCTCGACCATCTTGCGGTCCGAGACGTCGTCGAGATCGAGCACCGGTACACCGTCGGTACCCCCGCCCGGTTCGTCACCCGGTTGAGCACGGTCGCCACGGAGCGCAGGCGGGAGTTCGGCGAGCGCACCGAGCCACGTCGACAGTCCGGTCGTCGACGGGAAGATTCCGGTACTCACGTGTGGGACGGCCACTACCTGCCATTCGAGGCCCTTCGCCGAATGCACCGTGAGGATCTGCACCCGCTCGGGATCGACCTCGACCTCCCCCGGGGTGAGTCCTTGTTCGATCTCTTCGGCTGCCGACAGGTAGGCGAGCAGACCGGGCAATGTCGCATGGCCGCGACCGGCAAAGGACGCAACGACGTCTGCGAAGGCGTCCAGGTGTTCGCGACCTGCCACTCCGCTGTTGCTGCCGACCCGGGCCTGCGCCTCGATACCGATGCCGAGGACGCGTTCGACCTCGGCTACGAGCTCGGTCAGCGGTTGCCCCAGTCGTTCGCGCAACGAGGCGAGCTCGCGGGCCAGCGCCGTGATCCGCGCGAATCCGAACTTCGAATACTGCTCCGGCCGCCCGGGGTCGGAGATCGCATCCGCCAGCCCGGCCTGATCGGCGTACTCACCGGGCAGAGCCGAGTCGAGAGCGTCGTCGAGGGCGTCAGGATCGGTGACAGCACCGGTGACGCCGTGCCGGCCGGTGATCGCCAGTTCCTGCGCTCTGCGCCACAGAGCACGTAGATCTGCGGCGCCCAGCTGCCACCGTGCGCCGGTCAGGACCCGTACGGCGGCACTGCCTGCCATCGGGTCTGCGGCCAGACGCAGCATCGCAAGCACGTCGGCGACTTCGGGTGTGTGCAGAAGACCACCGAGACCCACCACCTCGACAGGCAATCCGCGGGCACGGAGCGCCTCTGCCATCGGTGCTGCATCGGCGTTGCGGCGCACCAGAACCGCAGCTGTGGGCGGCGGAACATTCTCGGCGCGCGCGGCCGCGTACTCGGCTTCGATCCGGTCGGCCACCCACCTGCGCTCGGCGTCGACGTCGCGGTGCATGGCGATCCGCACGTCGCCGGGCACCGCATCGGGACGCGACCTCAACCTGCTCACGGCTACGCCGCGCTCGCGCAGCGGCTCGGACGACACGTTGGCGAGTTCGAGCGCCTCCGGCGGATTGCGCCAGCTGGTCAGAAGTTCCAGCTTCGGTGCGGGTTCGCCGTCGGGGAGTTCGAAATCGGTTGCGAAGCGCGGAAGATTCGCGGCAGAGGCTCCGCGCCACCCGTAGATCGACTGCATCGGATCTCCCACTGCCGTGACGGCAAGACCACCGTCCTGGCCACCGCCGAACAGTGCCGACAGCAGGATCCGCTGAGCGTGTCCGGTGTCCTGATACTCGTCGAGCAGGACCACACGGAATCGCTCGCGTTCGCCTGCTCCGACTTCCGCGTGATCGCGGGCAACGCGTGCCGCGAGCGACATCTGACTACCGAAGTCGAGCGCACCTTCACGGCGCAGGGTTTCGGCGAGCCGCTGTACCAGCGGAAGCAGTTGCACGCGGGCGTCCTGTGTCTCGAGGTAGCCGAGGAGCGTCTTCGACGGCCCACCCCGTTGTCCCGGCCCACCCGGCAAGGTGTGGATCAGCTTGCCGAGTTCGGTATGCGCTTCGGCCAGCTGTTCGGGATCGACGAGGTGCTCGGCGAGCTGACCGGACAGCGCGAGGACGGTTTCGGTGACCGACGCGGGGTTCCGATCGGTGTCGAGCTCGCCGTCCCACGCGCTGACCACACGGTGCGCGATCTGCCACAGCTCGGTTTCCGAGAGCAACGCCGCCGACGGCTCGATCGGCAGCAACAGCCCGTGCTCGCCGAGCAGGCGCCCCGCGTATGCGTGGTACGTCCCGACCTCTGGCTCGCTGCCCAGGATCCGATTGCGAAGACCACCTGTGGGGTCGAGGTCGCGGACCAGCGGTGACCCGGCCAGTTTCGCGAGCCGCCGACGGATCCTGGTGGTCAGCTGTTGCGCGGCCTTGCGTGTGAAGGTCAGACCGAGGACCTGTTCGGGCTCCACGACGCCGTTCGCGACGAGCCATACCACCCGCGCCGCCATGGTTTCCGTCTTGCCTGCCCCCGCGCCGGCCACGACGAGGGCCGGGCCCATCGGCGCCTCGATGACCGCGGTCTGTTCGGTGGTCGGCGGTGGTTGGCCGAGTGCCTCGGCAAGTTGCTCCGCGCTCACCCGGTCCGGGCTCATCCGGTCACCTGCCTGCCTTCATCGTGTGCGGGACAACTCGATTGGACCGGACAATGCCGGCACCCGTCGTTGACCTGCGCCAGGAATTGCGGTCCGCGGGTCGCGGCCGCCGCTTCGTGGATCACGCCGCGCCAGTGCTCGAGCCCTTCCTGGTCGAGGGGTGGCTGAACCCGCTGAGTAGCCCCTTCCTTGTTGTGAGGCTTGGCCACGAAGACCAATCGCGCCCCGCCCGGTGTCGCGGCGGGTTCGCCCTCGACGGCACCCTCGGCGACTGCCACCTGATAGGTCGCCAATTGCGCGTGGTCGCGCGCGGCGTCCTTCGACACGGGATTCTTCGCGGTCTTGACGTCGACCACCACGGGACGGCCCTCGGGGTCGCGTTCGAGCCGGTCGATGCGCCCGCGAAGCCGGACGCGGGGCGCGCCTGCCTCACGAGGTTCGATCATGCCGTCGACAGTGACCTCGACTCCCACTTCCTCGAGTTCGCTGCGGGTTCCCTGCAGCCAGGTCGAGAAGGTGTCGAGCATTCTGCGCGTGCGTTCGAGTTCGCGACGCGCATACCAGTCGGAACCGAGGTCGACGGAACTCCAGGCGTTCTCGAGCGCCTGATCGATCCGGTCCGGAGGGATTCGCCCCGCGAGCGCCTGGACGAGGGTGTGCACGAGAGTGCCCGTCACCGCGTGCGAATTCTCGCCGTCGGATCCGCCGTGTCGTTCGAACATCCAGCGCAGCGGGCACGTGACGAGCTGTTCGACGGTGGAGGGCGACAGGCGTACCGCATCGTCCGGTTCCCACAGCGACAAGTCGGTACTCGGATCTGCTGTGCCGTACCACTTTTCGGGGTGAGCCCCTTGCACTCCTGCGCGAGCGAGCCTGGCGAGTTGAACGGCAGCACGATGCACGCGGTCGGGTTCGTGCAGCGCGAGCACCGGATCGCACACGACGGAACGCAATTCCGCGACGAGCGTCGGCAACGCGAGCACCCGCGTGCGCACTTCGTCGGGCACCGACGGCTCATCGGAGGTGCTCTGGTCGTCGGACCCGAGGAGTTCGTCGACGAACCGCGACCGCACGAGTTCGGTGTCGCCGCCGACCGAATCGACCGCGGTCACGAGTAGGCTCGTGCGGGCACGACTGCAGGCGACGAGGAACAACCGCCGCTCGTCGGCGAGCAGAGGCGCTGTACGCGAGAGCCGGGTGCTGCTGCCATCGCCGCCGTCGGCCCCGGACACCGCGTCGATGAGCGCTTCGATACCGAGCAAGGTGCCACGCGCCCGCAGGCTCGGCCACAACCCTTCCTGCACGCCGGCGACCGCGACGACATCCCACTCCCGTCCCGCCGCAGAGTGCGCGCTCGAGATGGTGACGGCCTCGGATTCTGCTGCGGCACGGCTGCGCACCGTGCCCGGAATCTCCTGTTCGGTGAGGTAGTCGACGAATCCGGAGATCTGGGCGCGCGGAAGCCGGTCTACGTAGTCTGCTGCCGCGTCGAACAGCGCCACCACGGCGTCGAGGTCGCGGTCGGCTTGCGCACCGACCGGACCGCCGCGCGCGGACGCCGCTACCCAGCGCCGTTCGAGGCCTGTCGCCTGCCACGCCGCCCACAGCACGTCCTCCAGACCACCGCCGCGCAGCAACGCCGATCGCGCCTCGGCCACCACCGACAGCACCCGTTTCAGCGGAGCGGCCTCCACGTCGGTCAGGCCTCGCATCAGACGGTCGGATTCGGCGGAATCCTCGACGAGCAGGGTTCGGAGGAGTTCGGCGGAGTCCCGGTCGCCTTCGGATGCGAGTTCGGCCCGACGCAATCCGCGCCGGAGCCGACGCAGCGCAACCGGCTCGGCGCCACCGACCGGACCCGACAACAACGCAAGCGCTTCCTCGGGACCGAAGCGGCGTTCGGAGACCGCCCTCAACACCAGCAGCATCCCCGCGACGCTGTGCTGCCTGGCGAGCGGCAGTTCGGATGCAGCAGTGGTCATCGGCACACCGGCTGCGAGAAGTGCGCGGCGAAGTGGCGCGAGCACACGCGGAACGGATCGGACGATGACGGCCATCTTCGACCACGGCACCCCGTCGATCAGATGGGCACGTCGCAGAGCGTCGGCGACGACGGCAGCTTCCTTGGCCTGGGACGACATCACCGCCACGCGCACCTGTCCCGGTGCGCCTGCCGGATCGGGCAGCTGCGCACTCTCGCCGGGGACGGCAGCATCGGGTACCGAGGCGCCGCGGTGCGGCGGAAGCCCGGGAAGACGTCCGGCTATCGCGCCAGTGACGGACGCGATGGCCGCTGCTGCACGGAAATCGGTGCCCAGGATGATGCGTCGCTGCGGATCGTGCTCGGCGAGTCCGGTGAGGAACTCCGGGTCGGCTCCGCGGAAGGTGAACACACTCTGATCCGGGTCTCCCGCGATCGTGCTCGTACGTGTACCCGTGCCGATGACCCGCACGAGGTGCGCGGCCTGCGGATCGAGATGCTGGGCGTCGTCGACGAGGAGATGCCGGATGCGGCTGCGCTCCCCCGCAAGCAACTCGGGATCGGTCGCGAACGCCGCCAGCGCTGCGCCCACGAGTTCTGCGGCGTCGAGTGCCGGAGCCGTGGCTTCAGGAGCTTCGAGCCCTACTGCTCCGCGCAGGAGCATCACCTGCTCGTACCGCTGCGCGAACAACCCGGCCGCCACCCATTCTGGGCGTTCACGACGTTCACCGAGCTCGACGAGGTCTTCGGGGCCGAGACCGCGCTCGTTTGCCCGCAACATCAGATCGCGCAGTTCCACGGCGAAACCGGTCATGCCGAGTGCGGGCCTGAGACGCTCCGGCCACATCGTCGCGCCGTCGTCGATGTCGCCGCGCAACAGCTCACGCAGAACGGCGTCCTGCTCGGCACCCGTGATCAACCGCGGGGGAGGATTTCCGTGTGCGGAAGCCTGCAAGCGCAGCACAGCGAACGCATAGGAGTGGACCGTGCGGACGAGCGGCTCGCGGGTGGCACGTGGGTCGGTTGCCGCCCCGACACTGAGCAGTCCCGCGGTGATCGCCTCTCGCACCGCGGTGGCGGCACGCCGAGAGTGGGTGAGCACGAGCACCGAGTCGGGTTGAGCCCCCGACGCGATGCGATGCACCGCAAGATCCACGAGCAAGGACGTCTTTCCGGTACCCGGACCACCGAGGACCTGCCATGGCCGCCATTGCGACGCGGGCGGAGCGTCGGCGAAGACCTGTTGGACATCCTGCGTCCACTTCCGGGCCGTGGACGTGTCCTCCGGCCGCCGGACGAGCCGCGCGGCCGCGCGGCGCGGGCGCTCGGGCGCTCCACGCAGTCCGGTACGGAGATCGGCGTCGGTCATATCGACATCCCAGCAGATGGGTCCGACAGGGCGGCGCACCGCCTCGGTCGCCCGTGGCCGTATCCGGGGTGCCATAGTGAACGAGGTGAGCGCCTCCGCATCGCCCCTCCACACACATCTGTTCGGCCCCGCCGACGGCCCTGGGGTGCTGGCTCTGCACGGCCTGACCGGCCACGGCAGACGCTGGCAGAACCTGGCCGAGCGGCACCTTCCGGATCTCCGCGTGATCGCGCCGGATCTGCGGGGCCACGGCCGGTCGCCGTGGGAGCCGCCGTGGAGTTTCGAATCCCACGTCCACGATCTGCTGGGTGTTCTCGACGCTCACACCCGCGAGCCCGTCACGGTGGTCGGACACTCGTTCGGTGGCGCACTGGCGCTCCACCTCGCCGCCGCGGAACCCGACCGTGTCCGGGCGCTCGTTCTACTCGATCCTGCGATCGCACTGCCACCCGATCGACTACTCGAGATCGCAGATCTCACCGTGCGGTTTCCCGATTACACGGATGCGGCCGAGGCTCGTTCGGAGAAGGTACACGGCGACTGGGGCCAGGTGGCCCCGGAGCTTCTCGATGCCGAGATCGCGGAACACCTGGTCGCACTCGATTCCGGCCGGGTGAACTGGCGTTACTGCGTACCTGCGCTGGTGGCGTCGTGGGGCGAACTCGCACGTGAGTTCGTGCTGCCACCCAGCCACCTACCCACGGTCCTTGCACGTGCAGGCAGGGTTCGTCCCGCCTACACCTCGGACGCGTTCCGAACAGCGCTGGCCGAGCAACTCGGACCGCATCTGACGATGCTCGAACTCGACTGCGACCACATGATCGACCAGGCGATGCCCGCGAGTACGGCCGAACTGGTCAGGAAAGTGTTGTAGGCATGGTGACGACAGACGCTCAGATCGAGCACGTACGCGCCCTGGTCGCGTCGATTCCCCCCGGGTTCGTGGCAACTTACGGCGACATCGCTGACGCGGCAGGGATGTCCAGCCCTCGCACCGTCGGATGGATCATGCGGACCGACAGTTCCGACCTGCCCTGGCACCGCGTGGTCCCGGCGTCCGGCAAACCCGTCGCCCACCTCGCCCATCGTCAGTTGTCCCGACTCGCAGCCGAGGGCGCGCCCGTCACCGATGACCGGGTCGATATGCACCGAGCGCGTCACACTTTCTGAAGGCGCACGCGCGTCCTCGCGCGGTCTCGGGCAGCATGAGGGCATGTCCACGCTGTCCGAATCTGCGTCCGGGTCCGAGGCCGTCATCGTTGCGGGAGGGCGAGCGACCCGGATGGGTGGCGTCGACAAGCCCGCGCTCGTCGTCGCGGGCCGATCGATGCTCGACACGGCACTCGCCGCGGTGGCCGGTGCCGCCCGCATCACGGTCGTGGGCCCCCACCGCCACGGCCTCGACCCCGCGGTCGTCCAGGTTCAGGAGTCTCCGCCCGGTGGCGGGCCCGTCGCCGCGTTGGCGTCCGCGCGACCCACCGCAGAGATCGTCGTAACCCTCGCATCCGACCTTCCGTTCGTGAGCGCCGAGTCGATCGCCACCCTGGTCGGTGCGCTCGACGCCGCCCCCGACGCGGACGCGGCGTTTGCAGTCGACGACGGCGGCAATCTGCAGTTCCTGCTCGCCGCGTGGCGTGGGCACGCGCTTGCTGCGCGCCTGTCGGCACTCGGAGCCGACCCATCCGATCAGCCGATGAAGGCACTGCTTCCGGAGCGTTACGTCACGGCCGTCGTGCCCGGAACCGAGGACTGCGACACACCCGATGATCTGCATCGCGCCCGAGTGGCCACGAGCAGCCATGCCGACCCGGACGAGGCACGACGGCGGCTCCGGAGTGCTCAGCGTCCGATGCCTGTTCGCAGTGTCGCGCGCGACGAGGCCGTCGGATCCACGCTTGCCTCCCCGCTGGTTGCCGCAGCGTCGCTGCCGCCGGCCGCGACGTCCGCGATGGACGGATACGCCGTGTGCGGGGACAGCCCGTGGACGCTGCGGACAGAAGTCAGATACGCGGGGGCAGCAGACGAGTTCGCGCTCCGTCCTGGAGAGGCCGCCCGCATCGCCACGGGCGCGCACCTGCCGTGGGGCGCGACATCCGTGGTACGCGACGAGTACGTCACCGTCGACGACGGGGTCGTCACACGACTCCCGGACGCTCCGATCCGCGACGACTTCCGCCGCATCGGTGAAGAGTGGGAACCCGGATACGTACTGGCCGAAGCGGGATCGGCCGTGACGCCCGCGGTCGTCTCGACAGCTGCGAGTGGCGAAGTGTCGCACATCGACGTGCGCGGCCCCCTGCGGGTCCATCTCGCACTCACCGGCGACGAGATCCGTCGCAGCGGCCCGCTGCGCGAGGGGCAGACCCGTGATTCACTCGGGCCGGTTCTTCCCCAGTTCGTGTCGTGGTGCGGAGCAGAGGTCGCAGGCGAGGTCCATCTCCGCGACACGGCCGACGCCTTCGACGTCCTGCTGCGCACGAGCACCGAGGCCGACGCGATCGTGATCGTCGGCGCAACCGGTCGCGGGGCGGCGGATCAGCTGCGCGGTGCTCTCGATCGCGCGGGGGCATCGGTGGTGGTCGAACGGGTCCGGTGCAAGCCCGGGGGATCTCAGGTTGCCGCGATACTTCCGGACGGCCGAGCAGTGCTGGGCCTTCCCGGCAACCCTGTTGCGGCACTGGCAACTCTGTTGGTGATGCTGCCCGCGATCATCGACGGTCGCACGGTCCGCATTCCGGCGACACCACTGACCGCGCCACTGGCGAACGCCGCGGAGGTTGCGGGAGACGTCACCCGCTACCTCCCCGCGCGACAGCTGGCAGACGGAAAATGGATATGCGACAACATGATTCGAACCTCACATCTGGCAGGTCTCATCGGGCGTCCTGCGATCGCCTTGGTACCGCCGGATACCGCCGACGGCGATGCAGTGGAACTCGTGCTGCTACCCCGATGACACCGTCAGCGGGTACGCGACTGCGGCGTCCGGCGGGAGCACCGCGGTGATCGCGGTCCGGTACCGCCGCGCGACCAGCTCGACGATCGAGTCGGTCACCCCGAGCGGTGCGGCGACTCCGTCGGCGCCGCACTCGAACAGCCGGCTGTGGAACAACCCCTCGGCGAGCAGGTACGACGCGATGAACACTCTGCGGGCCCCCTGCGCCCGCAGATCATCCACGACCTCGGCCACCCGAGGAGTTCCGGTTGCGACGTAACCGATCCCGACCGCGCTGCGGGTCAGCACTTCCAGCATCCGCGCTGCCGCCCTGACGTCACACACTGCGCGCGGATCGGACGATCCTGCCGCCGCAAGCACCACTGTGTCGCCGGGAGACCATCCTGCATCCCGCAAGCGGGACACCAGCACCCTCGCCAATGCGGGATCCGGGCCGAGAGCATCCGTCACGACGACATCGCGGTGACCGCTGTCGGCGACCTCTCGGGGAACGTCGGTGTGCACGTGATAGCCCGACGCAAGAAACGCAGGCACGAGCACGGTCGGGCGGTCGCTGTCCCGCAGAATCTCGGCGGGCGACGGCCCAAGGACATCGACGAATGCCACACGCGTCGGTCCAGCAGTCCGCGACACCTCGCCCGCGAGCCGCGCGATCATCTCGACCCCCCGAGGATTCCGGGTGCCGTGGGCGACGAGGAGCAATGCCGGAGCGGTCGAATTCATAGTTCCTCCAATTCCACCGCGAGCCGGTATCCACGTTTGACGACCGTCTGTACGAGCCCGGGCGTACCGAGTGCCGAACGCAGCCGTGCCACCGCGGTCTCGACGGCGTGGGTGTCGCCGCCACCTCCGGGCAGGGCTGTCAGCAGTTCCTCACGGGAGACCACGTTTCCCGGCTTTGTCGCCAGCGCACGGATCAGCGCCATGCCTGCGGGGGCAAGGCAGCGCACCTCGTCGTCGACGAGAACGCATCGGCCCTGCAGCCCGAGAACGTGCGCGCCGATGTTGATCCGGACCGCTCGCCGAGGCAGATCCTCCGCGATGTGGCGGGCGAGAGATCCGAGTCTCGCCCGCGTCGGCATCGTCACGGGAACGTCGAGTTCGAGCAGCGGCGCAGCGGTCACGGGGCCGACACATACCGCAGTCACTCCGGCACGCAACCCCTGGAGCATCGGTTCGAGCATTCCGATTGCCTTGGCCCTCATCAGCATCGACGCGACCGCTGGAGCGCTGGTATAGGTGACGGCGTCGAGTGCGCGGTCGCTTATCTGCTCGATCATCCGGTCGAGCAACGTCGAATCCTCGGGTGGGGTCCAGCGGTAGACGGGAACCGGTACCACGTCGGCCCCGGCAGCGCACAGCACGTCGCACAGGTCATCTCCGGGTTCCCACTCGGTTCGCTCCCCGTGGAGTTGCACGGCAATCCGTTTTCCCGTGACGCCTTCGGCAAGGAGATGCTCGAGAACCTCGCTGGAGGACTCCGACTCGGGCGACCACTCCTCCCGCAGTTCCGCAGCTCGAATCGCGCCCGTGACCTTCGGCCCCCGCGCGAGGATGCGACTCGCGCTCAGTGCCCGCGACAACTCGTCCGCGAGACCCCACCCTTCCGCCGCACCCATCCATCCGCGGAAGCCGATCGCGGTGGTCGCGATGGTCACGTCCGGCGGATCTGTGACGATGGCACGCGTGGCGTGCTCGAGTTCGGCATCGTCGGACAGTGGGATTATCCGGATCGCGGGAGCGCGGACGACGTCGGCGCCTCGGCGGGTGAGCAGCGTCGCGAACTCGTCCGCGCGCCGCGACGCCGTGACTCCGATGGTGAACCCGCGCAGCGGCGTGTTCTCGGAGCTCACGAAACGACGCCGCTGTCCACGGCTTCGGCGCTCCTGCGCCCGCGGAGTGGGCTGTGAACCTGTACGACACCTGCCCACACACGAACCTTGTAGACCGGAAGGCCCACGGTGGGGTCGTCGAGGCAGCGACCGTCGTCGAGCGAGTAGACCTGCTTGAGCAACGGCGACGCGACGGTCGGTTCACCTGCACGGTCACCGACGATTCCTCTCGACATCACAGCGGCGTGACCGATCGGGTCGATGTTGCCGACCGCACGCAGCGTGCCGTCGTCGAGCAGGAACAACGCCACCTGCTCTCCCCCTCGTAGCAACACCGCCACTCCCCGCCCGGGGATGAGGTGGCTCAGCGGGCAGGCCGACGTCCATTCCAGCCGGCCGTTCAGCACGCTGTCGCGTGTCGTGGTCTCCGCGGTCGGCATCGCGATGACAGTCATGGGTCCTCCTCGAGACTTGTTACCCGAAATTCTGATCCTGCGGTGTTTCGACCGCGTTACCCCGCGGTTCCCGCCGGGTAATCACGGCCTACCCCGCATCCGCGGCCCTGATTGCAGGCATTCCCATCAGAACAGGGACCTTACGTGCACCGGATTCATCGAACTGCACGGTGGGATCGGCCTCGTCGGGAGCATTGACGAACGAGACGAATCGGGCCAGCTTCTCCGGGTCCTCGAGTACGCCCGCCCACTCGTCCTTGTAACCGGCGACGTGTTTGGCCATCGACGCCTCGAGTTCGTCACCGATGCCGAGACTGTCCTCGCAGACGACGGCCTGGAGGTGTTCGAGCCCACCGTCGAGTGCATCGAGCCACGGTGCGGTGCGCTGGAGCCGATCAGCGGTCCGAACGTAGAACATGAGGAACCGGTCGATGTACTTGACGAGCGTCTCGTCATCGAGACCACCGGCGAGCAACTGAGCGTGCTTGGGCGACTGGCCACCGTTGCCACAGACATAGAGGTTCCATCCGCCCTCCGTGGCGATGATGCCCACATCCTTTCCTCGGGCCTCGGCACATTCGCGCGCGCACCCGGACACACCGAACTTGAGCTTGTGCGGAGACCGCAATCCCCGGTACCGGTTCTCGAGGTCGACGGCCATGCCCACCGAGTCCTGCACACCGTAGCGACACCAGGTCGAGCCGACGCAGCTCTTGACGGTCCGCAGCGACTTTCCGTAGGCCTGACCGGACTCCATACCCGCGTCGACCAGCCGCTTCCAGATCTGCGGCAACTGCTCGACGCGGGCGCCGAACAGGTCGACGCGCTGGCCACCAGTCATCTTCACGTAGAGCCCGAAGTCGCGGGCCACCTCGCCGATCACGATGAGCTGCTCCGCCGTGCATTCACCGCCGGGCATCCGCGGCACAACCGAATAGGTGCCGTTCCTCTGGATGTTCGCGAGGAAATGGTCGTTGGTGTCCTGCAGGCCCGCCTGGCTGCGATGCAGGATGTGGTCGGAGTCCGTCGAAGCGAGGATCGAGGCGACGACCGGCTTGCAGATGTCGCAACCACGGCCGGTACCGTGGCGCTCGATCAGCGTCGAGAACGTGCGGATCCCCGTGGCCTGCACGATCTGGAACAACTCGGCGCGGGACTGTTCGAAGTGCTCGCACAGCGCCTTCGACATCTCCACACCCGACGACGCGAGCAGCTGTTTGACGGTGGGAAGACACCCGCCGCAGGTGGTTCCAGCGTTGGTACACGCCTTGATCTGCGCGATATCGCATGCGCCCTCGGCGATCGCCCCGCAGATCGCACCCTTGCTGACGCCGTTGCACGAGCACACTTCGGCATCATCGGGCAGTGCTCCCGCTCCCGGCTTCTCGCCGGCCGGTGAGATCAGCGACGCCGGGTCACCGGGTAGTTCACGCCCCACGAGGGGTCGCAACGATCCGTACGCCGACGCATCACCGACCAGAATGCCACCCAGAAGGACCTTGGCATCGTCCGAGACGACGAGCTTCGCGTAGGTCCCTTTGGCGGAGTCCGACAGCACCACCTCGAGCGCGCCGGGGGTCCGTGCGTGCGCGTCGCCGAAGCTCGCGACGTCGACGCCGAGGAGCTTGAGCTTGGTCGACATGTCTGCACCGGGAAACTCGGCGTCGCCACCGAGCAAACGATCGGCGACGACCTCGGCGGTGCTGTACCCGGGCGCGACGAGGCCGTAGCAGACGCCGTCGACGGCGGCTACCTCACCGATCGCATACACGGTCTCGTCGTTGGTACTGCGACACGAGAGGTCGGTGAGCACACCGCCACGGCCTGCGAGCTCGAGTCCGGCCTCCCGCGCCAGATCGTCACGGGGACGAACGCCCGCCGAGAACACGACCAGGCCTGCGTCGATCGTGCTGCCGTCGGACAGCGACACCCGCAGGCCCGCGGTCGTCGGCTCGATCTTCTCGGTGGCGACTCCCGTGTGTGTAACGAGACCGAGGCCCGTGACGAGCCGATCGAGCACCTTGCCGCCGCCCTCGTCGACCTGGGCAGGCATGAGCCGGTCGTTGTACTCGACGACGTGTGCGGTCAGGCCCATACCGCGCAGGGCGTTCGCCGCTTCGAGCCCGAGCAGGCCGCCCCCGACCACCACCCCGTCGGCGCTGCCTCCGGTGGCCTCGGCGGCGGCGACCGTCCGTGCTGCGGCCTCGCGGATCCCGTCGAGGTCGTCGAGGGTCCGGTAGACGAAACAACCGGTCAGGTCGTGGCCGGGGACAGGCGGAACGAACGCGTAGGAACCGGTAGCGAGGACGAGCGCGTCGTAAGGCAGGATTTCTCCGTCGCACGTGGTGACCGTGCGCGCCGATCGGTCGATCGACGCGGCACGCGTCCCGATCCGGAGATCGACGAGATCGTCACCGCGGTAGTCGTTGCCGGCAAGAGCAAGTTCCTTGCGGTCCCACGAACCGACGTACGACGACAGACCGACACGGTCGTAAGCAGGCTCTGTTTCCTCGCACAGCACCGTGATCGACCAGGCATCCTGATCGTCGCGGGCGCGCAGCGCTTCGACGAAACGGTGGCCGACCATACCGTGACCGGCGACGAGTACGTTCTTGCGGCTCATGGTTGTTCACTTTCTCTTCGTGCAGGTGGTGCTGGTACTGGTGGTGCCGGTCAGGGGGTCGCAGCCGGCTCGTGTGCTGCGGCCTGCCGCGGCACACGCAGGAAGACGCTCCAGGTCACGACGATGCAGACCAGATAGAAGGCTCCGAACACCCAGAAGGCCATCGTCGCGGACTGGGCCTCACCCGAGTACGAGGCCCGGAGGACCAGGTTGATGCCGACTCCGCCGAGACCACCGATGGCACCGGCGAAGCCGATGAGCGCACCAGCCATGCTGCGCGACCACGCTGCTTTCTCGGCTCGGTCGAGATGCTCGAGGCCCTGCGCCTTCGCTTCGAAGATCGACGGGATCATTTTGTAGACCGAACCGTTGCCGAGTCCGGACAGGAGGAACAGTGCGACGAAACCGAGGACGAATGCGACCAGGATTCCACCGGATGCGGCGCCTTCGGTGGCGTCGTCGACGGTTCCCGCGGCGATGAGGACACCGGCAGCGAGGGCCATCGCGGAAAACGTCCAGACGGTGATGCGTCCCCCACCGATCCGGTCGGCGAGTTTTCCGCCGAGCGGGCGGGCCACCGAGCCGAGCAGGGGGCCGATGAAGGCGATCTGCGCGGCGTGAAGGGCTGCCTGTGCGGGGGTGTCGCCCCCGGCGAGGAAGTTGATCTGCAGTACCTGCCCGAACGCGAAGCTGAATCCGATGAACGAGCCGAAGGTGCCGATGTAGAGGAAGGCGATGACCCACGAGTCACTGAATTTCAAGCACTCGCCCATCGCACGGAGATCTGCGTGCTGGTCGCCGAGATTGTCCATGAACAACGCTGCGCCGAGCGCTGCACCCGAGCAGAGAACGAGGTAGATCGCGCAGACGATCCACGGTGCGGTATTTCCGACCGTCGCGATGACCAGCAGGCCGATCAGCTGGATCACGGGAACGCCGATATTGCCGCCGCCCGCGTTCAGACCCAGTGCCCAGCCTTTGAGCCGCTGCGGATAGAACGCGTTGATGTTCGTCATCGACGACGCGAAGTTTCCGCCGCCTACGCCCGCCAATGCTGCAACCAGCATGAACGTGGTGTAGGAGTGGCCGGGGTTCAACATCAGATACAGCGTGGCCACGGTCGGGACGAGCAGAACCAGCGCACTGAAGATCGTCCAGTTGCGTCCTCCGAACTTGGCGGTGGCCACCGTGTACGGGATGCGCAGGACAGATCCGACGAGGGTGGGCACCGCGACAAGGAAGAATTTGCCTGCGGCATCGATGCCGTAGATCTCGGTGGGCATGAACAGCACCATCACCGACCAGATCGACCACACCGAGAAACCGACGTGTTCGGCGATCACCGACCAGATCAGGTTGCGCTTGGCGACGTCCTTGCCGCCGGCCTCCCATGCGTCGACGTCCTCGGCGTCCCACTTGTCGATGTAGTGTTTGCGCGCGAACTTGCTTCGCAGCGGCTCTTTTTCGAGTGCAACACTCACGCCGGCCACCTCTCTCAGGTTTCTGATGAACCCAAGGTATGGCGCGGGTGTTGCCGCGGTGCTGCCCGCGGTGACTGGAAAGTCAAGAGTTCCTCACCGGCCCCCGATGTCCGGTGTGAGGGCGTGTCCGGTGTGGGGCGGCGTCAGAGGAGCAGGCGCACGAGGTCAGTGGTGTGTGCGAGACCGGGGAACGCTTCCTCGGTGGACCGCGGGTGCAACGCGTGCACGGCAAGACGGAACATCGCCGCGCGCAGGAGCATCTGCGGCCATTCCGGCAGATCCTCCCACCGGCCGATCAGTGCGTCGTCGGCCCCGCCCCACGACAATGCGTCGACGACGGCCACCGCCGCGGCCCACGACGCCGGTCGCCAGTAGGGAGTGATATCGGTCAGCCCCGGAGCAGCCCGTCCCGCGAACAACACCGTGCCGAACAGATCGCCATGGACGAGCTGATCCGGAAGGTGGACGGGCTTGCGAAACGTGGCGAGCTGGGCGATCAGGTCGAGACTCTTACGTCCGTCAGGGGTGACCGTTTCCGGCGCACCGGCGGCACGTGCCGAACGCAGCGGCACCGTCTCCCACGCGGCGCGGTCCGCCGCGACGAAGACGTCGACGTCCGCCCACGGTGCGACCGGAGGTTGCATCAGGAATCGAGGACGCTCGAGCTGGGATGTGGCTGCGTGCAGCCGTAGCGACAGGGACACCACTTCGTCGTGTCGAGGTTCGGATGTGCCGACGATGTAGGTGTCGGCACGCCAGCCGGAAACCACGTAGCGTCCGTCGGTTGCGCGGACCGGACGGGCCAGCCGCACTCCGTCCACAGTGAGGGTTTCCCGGACCTTCGCCGACCACGCTGCACGTGCATGGTCGGCGACCCTGGACAGGACCACATCTCCACATCGGTATCCTCCGTCCCAGTCCGCCCCGAGCGGGACCGGCTGGACATCGCGGAGACCGAACGTGGAGCACACGTGTTGCGGGGGTTCGAGCGAACTCACGTGGCCAACCGTACCGCCGGCATGCGGCACCCTAGGGAAGGCGCCCCGACCCTCAGGTCACAAGTTGACACCGATCCGCCGTGCGATCTTGCGCCTCTGCGCAAGAGCCGGGCGCCGGTTGAATCGCCACCCACCGTCGTCAGTACAGCGGAAGGGATGTGTCCACCTGCTGGGCCCAGGCCACCACACCGCCCTGCAAGTGACTCGCGTCTGCGAATCCGGCCCGTTTGAGCACAGCGAGCGCCTCTGCCGAACGGATGCCTGTTTTGCAGTACAGGACGAGCGGTGTGTTCTGAGGTAGCTCGGCGAGCGCGTCGCCGGACAGGATCCGATCTTTCGGAACGAGTCGCGCCCCCTCGATGCGCACGATCTCCCACTCGACGGGTTCGCGGACGTCGATCAGCGCAACGTCTCGCCCCGAATCCATCATCACCCGCAGCTCGCTCGCGGTGATCGTCGCATCCACCCCCGCCGCCACCGCATCCTCCGGCACGATCCCGCAGAACTCCTCGTAGTCGACGAGTTCGGTCACCGGTACTCGCCCGGGGTCACGGCGTAGCGTGACGGTTCGGAAGTTCATGGCGAGGGCGTCGTAGATCATCAGCCGGCCCAACAGGGGGTCGCCGATGCCCGTGATCAGCTTGAGCGCCTCGGTGGCCATGATCGTGCCGACGGTCCCGGGAAGGACACCCAGCACACCACCTTCTGCGCACGACGGCACCATGCCCGGGGGCGGAGCTTCGGGATAGAGATCGCGGTAGTTGAGTCCGCGTCCACCGGGAGCATCCTCCCAGAACACCGAGATCTGCCCTTCGAACCGGAAGATCGACCCCCACACGTACGGCTTCCCGGCAATGATCGCGGCGTCGTTGACGAGGTAGCGGGTCGCGAAGTTGTCGGTGCCGTCCAGGATCAGGTCGTACTGCGCGAACAGCGCCACGGCGTTGCTCGAATCGAGCCGCTCCGGATGCAGGCGCACCGTGATGTTGTCGTTGATGGCAAGGATGCTGTCGCGCGCGCTCTCGCCCTTGGAACGCGCGACGTCCGCCTGCCCATGGATGATCTGCCGCTGCAGGTTCGAAGTTTCGACGTGGTCGTCCTCGACGATGCCGATGGTGCCGACACCGGCTGCCGCGAGGTAGAGCAGCGCTGGCGAACCGAGACCTCCGGCACCGATGAACAGAACCTCGGCGTTCTTGAGCCGTTTCTGTCCCGCGACCCCGACATCGGGAATGATCAGGTGCCTGCTGTATCTCGCGATCTCCTCACGGGTCAGTTCACCTGCGGGTTCCACCAATGGCGGTAGGGCAAGGTTCGGTTCCACCGACGGCAGTGTGGTCACGATCTCCTCCTCTGCGGGTACGCCGCCGATTGTCCCACCGTCGACGACCTCACTCCGAAGTGGTCATGCTCCGCGGGGAAACGGCCACGGGTTGAATCGGCAGACCTTCCCATCTGCGGGAACGATCCCTTCGGGGTCCAGTCGGGAGATATCGTCGTTCGAGGTGCCGTACGTCTGCTGCATCATGATCGGCGCGAGCCCACCGTCGGTGGTGCACCCTTCGTGTGCGGCGTAACCCACCGCGTGCCCCACCTCGTGGTTGATCAGGTACTGGCGGTAGGAACCGATGTCGCCGTCGAACGCCACTGCTCCACGAATCCAGCGTGGCTCGTTCACGAAAACACGTTCGACGCCGGGATTGAAGCACGAGCCTTCGAGTTCGATGTCGAATCCGCAGAACTGCCGGAGGGTGATCTGAGAGGTGAGTGAGATCCGGAAATCCGGCGTCTCACTGTCGACCCGCCTGAATGCGAACGCGCGGTCGGCCGTCCAGCTCCTCGGATCGGCAAGCGTCTCGTCGACCATCTTCGCGAACGCATCGTCTCCGCCGTACGCGGTGGTATCGACACCGTCCTCGATCTCGACCGTGTAGGTGAAAACCTGCCGCTCGCCGAATCCGGTCTGCTCGGTGACTCCCGGAACCATCCGCCAGGTGCCTGCACCGCGCTCGGTGAAGGCGCCTCCCTCGGGAAGCGCGCCGGATTCCAGGCCGGCCGGGAAGCTTCCGTCCGCGAGGGGCGAATCTACGACGGTGGCGTCGGCCACGACCTCTGCACTGTCCTCGCCGTCCGCGCCCGCACCCATTGCATCGCCTTGCACCGCATCCCACACCACGAACACGGTCACCGCGGTGAGCACCGGTACTGCGTAGGCGCGCCACCCGTACCGCGCGACGAAGCGCCCGAGCCGGCTCTGCTTGCGCACATCTCGCGCCGGTCGAGGCCTGCGCGGCGGACGACGGTCGCCTTCGACCGGATCCCACTGCGCCCGGAGCGGTTGCCTCGATCCTGGATGCGGACCTGCACCCTCGGGTGACCGGCGCAGATGAGGACGGGAGTCCTGTGATTGCTGCGAGTCCTGCTGTGGCAGGGCCGAGCCGTGCGCTGTGCGGGTCGTACGTGCTCCTCCTCGGTCGATCACGGTTGCCAGAATGTCACACCGCGGTCGATCGGACGGGCTGTCCGTGACGGGTCCTCACTTCTCACGCAAGCACCTACAGCACGATTCGAAAAGGCGGATACTCGACGGTAGGGCCGTCCGCCTGCATCGACACCGACCTGTAACCTGCAGAGATGATTCGCGTCGACGTGGCAATGGTCACGATCGTCGCTTGTGCAGATTGGGAGCAAGCATGACCGAAGTCGCCGCACGAGCCTCGGGACGAGGAAACACCAACGGCACGAAACGGGGCTCTCGCATGCCGAGGGACGAGCGACGCGCTCAGTTGCTCGAGGCTGCCAGTGAAGTGTTCGTCACGCGGGGTTACCACGCCGCGGGCATGGACGAGATCGCCGACTGCGCCGGGGTCAGCAAGCCGGTCCTGTACCAGCATTTCCCCGGCAAACTGGAGCTGTACTGTGCTGTTCTCCAAAATTACGTCGACATCCTGATCAACGGGGTCCGACAGGCCCTGCGCTCGACCACCGACAACAAGCAGCGCGTCCGTGCCGCGGTCCAGGCATTCTTCGATTTCGTCGACAACGACAGCCAAGGTTTCCGGTTGGTCTTCGAATCCGATCTGATGGGCGAGCCCCAGGTAGCGCATCGCGTGGAGCAGGCCACCGAGGCATGTGTCGACGCCGTGTTCGACCTCGTTGCCCACGATTCGGGTCTCGATCCGTATCGTGCGCGCATCCTCGCGGTGGGTCTCGTCGGTACGAGCCAGTTCACGGCACGCTACTGGCTCGATGCGGCGCGGCCTATTTCCAAGGACGACGCAGTCGACACCACCGTCGCGCTCGCCTGGGGCGGCCTCAAGCACGTCCCCTTGCAGCCCGAGCTGCAGAAGCGCTGACTCCCGCACGACGGATACCTGGATACGCGGAAGGGGCCGGGACGCACCCGAGTGCGTTCCGGCCCCTTCGGCGCGATCGACGTCAGTTCGCGGCGAATCCGACCTTGCCGGCGGTACCGGGACCGATGTCGACGTAGGTGACCTTCGTGGCCTGCACGAGGACCTTGCGGCCCTTCTCGTCGACCAGCGCGAGTACACCCTTGTTTCCGCCGTTCAGGGCATCGGTCACGAGCGCCTCCACCTCGTCGGGTGTCTGTTCGCTGACGATGACGATTTCGCGCGGGCTGTCCGCGACACCGATCTTGACCTCCACGAAAGACCTCCGAGATTCTCAGGCTGGACTGCTTGTCCTCGTCAGGTTAGTGCAATCCGAGCACTGCCATCCGCTTGGCGTGCTCGACCTGCATACGATCGATGAGTGCCGCGATGTTGGATAGGTCTCCCGACGCGAGAATGACGAGTTCGGCCAGTTCTTCGCGCTGCGCGAGCACGTACTGAGCCTGCGTGATCGCCTCGCCCAGCAGACGCCTGCCCCACAACATGAGCCGGTCCTTCTGAGTACTGCTGCGTTCGACGACCGACCTGACCTCATGTACTACGAACTCCGAGTGTCCCGTCTCGGCGAGTACTCCGCGCACCACGGTGGCGACCTGCGGATCGAGCATGTCGGCGATCTCACAATAGAAGTCGGCCGCGATCCGGTCACCGACATAGGCCTTGACCAACGACTCGAGCCACGTCGATGGTGTTGTCGACTCGTGATAGGCGTCGAGCACTTGATGGTAGGGCTCCATCGCCTCGTAGATGTCCACACCTCGCTCTTCGAGCGCTGTGCGCAAGATCTCGAAATGACCCATCTCCGAGGTCGCCATCTGCGCGAATGCGACCTTCCCCTGGAGCGACGGCGCAAACGCCGCTTCGTCGGCGAGCCGGTAGAACGCTGCGATCTCACCGGCTGCGAGCACCGAGAACAATTCCGAGACACCCGGATGATCTGCCGGTAGAGGAGTCGCAGGCGGAGACAGGCGAGGTTCTGCTGCGGACGGCGATGTTTCGGCTCCCATGACGACAAAGCGTAGTACTACCTCGGCGAACGCGCCCCTCGCGGTACAATGGGCTCAGAAGACCGCGCATCGAGCCGCTCACCGTGGCCCGCGGTCTTCGACGATAATGTGCGCGCACCCGTTTGAGGATCGCTGCCGCGCTCGCGGGCCCGTCTACAAGCTCGCGTGAATTCGCAGGCCGGTCGCCTTGTCCACCTCGTGCGTGCGTGCCGAGACCAGGAAGGCCAGACCCCTGAGCAAGATCACCATCGACCACGAAGACGACGCAAGCGAGAAGACCGTCTCCGCACAACTCGACGACACTCACGTTGCCCCCACATTCGCCGAACTCGGTGTTCGCGACGAAATCGTCCGGGCGCTGTCCGAGACGGGCATCGAACGTACCTTCGCCATCCAGGAACTGACGCTGCCGCTCGCACTCGCCGGCGACGACCTCATCGGCCAGGCCCGCACCGGCATGGGCAAGACGTTCGGATTCGGCGTACCCCTGCTGCATCGCGTCACCACCACCGCCTCCGGCACCGCTCCGCTCGACGGCACGCCGCGCGCGCTGGTCATCGTCCCGACCCGCGAGTTGTGCATCCAGGTCACACAAGACCTCGAGAACGCATCGAAGTATCTGCCCGGCAGCGGCAAGAAGGGCCTCGAGGTCCTCGCCATCTACGGTGGCCGCCCCTACGAGCAGCAGATCGACCAGTTGAAGAAGGGTGTCGACGTCATCGTGGGCACCCCTGGTCGTCTGCTCGACCTCGCCAACCAGTCACACCTGATTCTCGGCAAGATCGGTGTGCTCGTGATGGACGAGGCCGACGAGATGCTCGACCTAGGGTTTCTCCCCGACATCGAGCGGATCCTCGGGATGGTCCCCGACAAGCGTCAGACGATGTTGTTCTCGGCAACGATGCCCGGGCCGATCATCACCCTCGCCCGCACCTTCCTCACCCGGCCGACGCACATCCGTGCCGAGGAACCCCAGTCCTCCGCGGTGCACGAGCGCACAAGCCAGCTCATCTACCGGGCTCATGCCCTCGACAAGGCCGAGCTCGTCGCTCGCGTCCTCCAGGCCGAAGGCCGCGGCGCGACGATGATCTTCACCCGCACCAAACGGACAGCGCAGAAGGTCGCAGACGATCTCGCCGAACGCGGTTTCGCGGTGGGCGCGGTCCACGGCGACCTCGGTCAGATCGCCCGCGAGAAATCGCTCGGACGGTTCCGGGACGGCAAGATCGACGTTCTCGTCGCCACCGACGTCGCCGCACGTGGCATCGATATCGACGACGTCACCCACGTCATCAACTACCAGTGCCCCGAAGACGAGAAGACGTACGTACACCGGATCGGCCGCACGGGTCGTGCGGGTCGCACGGGCATCGCCGTCACACTGGTCGACTGGGACGATGTCCCGCGCTGGCAGCTCATCGACAAGGCCCTCGGCCTCGGCATACCGGAGCCTGTCGAGACGTACTCGAGCTCTCCGCACCTGTTCGAGGACCTCGGTATCCCCGAGGGATCGACGGGCCGGATTCGTAAGCCTGCGACCACCCGCACCGAGACCGAGGGCGGCCCGGGCGACCGTCCTGCTCGTAGCGAGGGCCCGACGCGACCCAAACGCACACGGACCCGTCGTCGCACGGTGCGCGGCAAGGTTGCCACCACCGCGAGCACCGAACAGGCGGATACCGCCGCAGCCGAGGCTCCGACGGCGACTCCTGCCGGTTCCGACGCCGGCACAGGTGAAACCACTTCCGATGGCTCCGCTTCGGCCGGCCGCAGACGCCGCAGGCGCCGCCGCAAGCCGGCCGAAGGCGACGCCTCCGCGAGCACGCCGTCGAACGCCGACGACGTGACGAACGCAGTGTCGAGCAACTCGGCCGGCTAGCCACGTGCTCGCGCCCGAACGTCGCACGCGGGCCGACCTGATCATTGCAGCGATACTCGTTGCCGCCGTCCTGGCGGCGGCGAGTGTCGTGTGGCTGCGGTCGGACGCACGCGGGACCACGTCGATCACCTGGGACGGGGCGACCAGCGCCCCTCCTGTCGCGAAGTTCGTGCCTGACACCCTCGCAGAGTCGTGGCGCGCGCGAAGTGCTGCGACGGCACATGCCGTCGTGATCGCCGATACCGCTGCCACTGCCGACGGCGACACCGTTGTCGGCCGTGACCTGCAGACGGGCGTCGAACGATGGAGCTACCGACGCGACCGCCCCCTGTGCGCCGCGATCGGAGCCTGGGGGCACATCGTGTCGGTCTACAACGACCCCCGTGGATGCGGCCAAGTGACAGCGCTCGACGCAGACACCGGTGCCCGTGGAGCACAACGTTCGAGTGATACCGACAGCGAGGTGCGTCTCATCGATACCGGGACACACTTGATCGCACTCGGCGACACGCGCCTGGAGATGTGGCGGTCGGATCTGGTGCGCACGGTCGAGTACGGCCGGGTCGATGCTCCGGTGAACCCCGGCGCACAGCCTCGCAGCGGCTGCGCGCTCCGTTCTGCGGACGCAGACAGCAGTCACCTCGCAGTTCTCGAGCAGTGTTCCAAGGAGCCGGCCGCGCGGCTGACGCTGCTCGACACCACGCCCGAGGACAGCCAGAAACCCGAGGAGTTCGCATCCTCGATCCTGCCTGCCGCGGTGCCGGACGGCGCCGCGCAGATAGTCGCGGTGGTCGACGACCACACCGCGGTCTATCTCCCTGCCGGCCCCGATGGCGGTGCACGCCTCGAGGTGTTCGACGGCTCAGGTTCGGCAGTCGACCGATACGAGTTGCCGCAGGTGACGAAATCCGGAGTGGACACCGGTCCGGCGGACAAGTTCGACGATCTGCTCCTGTGGTGGACGGGTACCGACACGATCGCGCTCGACACCGAGGATTTCACGCCGCTCTGGACCGTCGAGGGCACGCTCGGGCACGGCTCCGAGATGGCCGGATCGGTGCTGCTGCCGGTCGACGACGCGATTGCGGTGGTCGATCCGGTCAGCGGCGAGATCGCCCGGACCATCGAGGTCGACCGCGACACGGACGCCACGGTCTCGTTGTCCGTCGCGGGCGAGACGGTTCTCGAACAGCGAGGAGACGACGTGGTCGCGCTGACCGAAAGCGGTCGACGTTGACGCAGCCGATCCGCCGTTGCTGATCGGTTTCCGGCCTACGCCTCGGCCTGGACGGCGAGCGTGGCCGGCTTCGCACCGCTCGTCCAGCACGCCAGCAGGTTCTCGGCGAGTTCCCGGTATGCCTGCGCACCCTTGTTCTTGCGCCCGGACAGCACCGTCGCGCCCGACGCCGACGCTTCGGCGAACCGCACGGTCCGCGGAATCGGGGGTGCGAGGACAGGCAGGCCGTACCGATCCGACACGTCGGCGAGCACGTCACGGCTGTGCGTGGTCCGCGCGTCGTACAAGGTCGGTAGGGCTCCGAGCATCTCCAGATCCGGGTTGGTGATCTGCTTCACCTCGTCGACGGTGCGCAGTAACTGCCCGACGCCTCGGTGCGCAAGGGTCTCGCACTGCAGCGGTACCAGGACCGAGCGGGCGGCGGTCAGGCCGTTGAGGGTGAGGACGCCGAGGGACGGCGGACAGTCGACGATGATGACGTCGTAATCGTCCTCGGTCGCGGCAAGAGCGCGCCTGAGGACGTACTCGCGTCCGGGACGCATCAGCAGCAGCGCTTCCGCCCCCGCGAGGTCGATCGTCGCGGGCAGCAGTGTCAGCCCCTCCCCCGTCTCCAGGAGCACTTGCCCGATCTCGGCGTCGCCCATGAGCACGTCGTGCACAGATCGCTCGAGCCGATCCGGGTTGTGTCCCAGGGAAAATGTCAGACATCCCTGCGGGTCGAGATCCACCACGAGGACGCGCTGCCCGAGATCCACCAGGGCAGCGCCGAGTGACGCGACAGTGGTCGTCTTGGCGACGCCACCTTTCTGATTTGCCACCGCAAGTACTGTTGCCACGCGTCGATCCTCGCTCATTGAGGCACCGCGCGCGAGACTTGACGAATCCACGGTTGCCCGGGCGAATCACCGGTGCGCCGTTCGACACGACACCAGGAGGCACCACGCCCGTGATCCGCCGCGCCCGTCCCGACGACATCACCGCTGTCACCGACCTGATCTACGCCCTCGCCGAGTACGAACACGCGCGGGAACTGTGCACGGTGGTTCCGGAGCAGGTCCACACCGCGCTGTTCGGGCCGGACCCCTCGGTATTCGCTCACGTCGCAGAAGAACCAGGCGGCTCGGTGGTAGGCGTCGCGCTGTGGTTCCGGAATTTCTCGACGTGGGACGGCGTACACGGCATCTACCTCGAGGATCTCTTCGTCCTCCCGGAGCACCGAGGCGCGGGATACGGGCGCGGCCTGCTCGCGGCCCTCGCCCGCGAGTGCGTCGAACGCGGTTACACACGTCTGAGTTGGTCTGTGCTGGACTGGAACGAGCCGTCCATCGGTTTCTACCGATCGCTCGGCGCGGAGCCTCAGGACGAGTGGACGACCTTCCGGCTCAGCGGAGAAGCATTACGTGCGCTCGGAACCTGAACCGCTGCCGGCACCTGTGTCGGTGTCCGATTCCGGCGGTGCGTCCGGTGCATAGTCCTGCGCGAGCCATCCGGTTGTCGCGGGTGCGAACAGCAACACCAAGGCCGGAATCACGATCACTGCCATCAACGTTCCGAGCAGGGGCTGATGCGAGTCGGTGAGCAGCGACCACACCACCGGCAGCAGAAGGATCTGTGCAACGACCGCTACCGCTCGACCCCACCGCACGCCCCGCAACAACGCGATGCCGGCGGCCAGGACACCACCGAACAACAGTCCCAGCCACATCGCGAACCCGTAGCCGTTCGTCACCGACTGGTCGTGTTCACCCGATGCAGCGCGGAAGATCGAGTACACCGCGAACCCCATCGCCACTGCACCCTCGAGAACGACGAGTATGCCGGCGATACGGACCGTCGACGGAATGGCACTGCGGGAAGATTCGGTGGTCACCCGGCCAGCGTAGTGGACCCGACCAGGACCACTTAGGCTGATCTTCCGTGCGTGCACTGCTGATCGTGAACCCCAACGCGACGACGACCACACCGGCCGGTCGCGACCGACTCGCTCACGCTCTGGCAGGCCGGGTCGCGCTGACCGTGGCGCATACGACACACCGCGGGCATGCTGCGGACCTTGCCCGATCTGCGCACGCCGACGGTATGGACGTGGTCATCGCTCACGGGGGCGACGGCACGGTCAACGAGATCGTCAACGGGATGCTCGGCGACCCGTCCCCTCGGACCGCAGATCCCTCGATGCCTCTGCTCGCTGTGGTTCCCGGCGGTTCGGCGAATGTATTCGCGCGCTCGTTGGGGATCGCCGCCGATCCGATGGAGGCCACCGAGCAACTGCTGACGCTGCTCTCCGAGCGGTCCCGCCGCCGGATCGGGCTCGGATTCTGCGAGGACCGCTGGTTCGTGTTCAACGCGGGCCTGGGACTCGACGCTCAGGTGTGCGAGGCCATCGACCTGTCGCGGTCTTCCGGAAAGAAGGTCACGTCCGCGCGGTACGTGAGGCACTCCGTCAAACAGTTCTTCGAATCGAAGAAGGTGGCGCCCGCGCTGGCGCTCGAGATTCCCGGCCGTGATCGCGTCGACGGTGTGTACTACGTCTTCGTGTCGAACTCGAGTCCGTGGACCTTCCTCGACAAGCGACCGGTGCACACCAATCCCGGCACGTCTTTCGATACCGGACTGGGTGTATTCGCCATGACCACCACTCGGGTGGCTGCGAGCCTGAGAGTGGTACGTCAATTGCTGGCCCCACGCGGCGAACCGGAATCCCCGCATCTGATTCGTGTCGACGACACCCCGCGGGTACGGGCAGTATCCACGCGCCCGATCGGACTTCAGGTCGACGGCGATTACTTGGGAATGCGAACCGACGTCGAATTCGTTTCGGTTCCGGACTTACTGGACGTAGTGGCCCCGGCGTCTGAAACCAAGCGGGAAATTCTGTGATTCGTCTTACATCACCGCTGGCCAGGGTGTAAAAATGTACTTCGAGAACAACGCGGCATCAATGTCGGCGTGAGCTTCCCCACGGTCGTGGTCGATTCTATTGACTTCACGCTCGTTCGTGAAAGCATTCACAAGTAACTCCGCGGAAATACTTCGCGACTCCAGCATGAACTCGACAAGACCATCATCCGGTGCGCGCAGCACCATCGAAGGAGAGTAGAAGCATGGACTGGCGCCACAAGGCCATCTGCCGCGACGAGGATCCGGAACTGTTCTTCCCGGTGGGAAACAGCGGCCCGGCGCTCGCGCAGATCGCTGATGCCAAGCTCGTGTGCAACCGCTGCCCGGTCACCACCGAATGTCTCTCGTGGGCACTCGAGTCCGGCCAGGACGCCGGCGTGTGGGGCGGTATGAGCGAGGACGAGCGCCGCGCGCTCAAGCGTCGCAACGCACGGACCCGGGCACGCACCGCTGTCTGATTTGACTCCTGCCTGAGGCATCGAAGTCCGACGCACGGCCCGGCACCACTTCGGGTGCCGGGCCTTTGTGCGCTCTGAGTCATGTTCTACGTCGGCTTCCACAAGTTGGTCGTCACGTCGGCCGCTTCCCCAGCGGCAGGCTCAGCCGGGCTTCCGTTCCCCCGGAACTGCTCGTTTCCAATTCGATCGACCCTCCCAACTCTGCTGCGACGAGAGTCCGGACGATCTGCAGGCCGAGACGATCGGAATCCTCGAGGCGGAAACCGTCGGGCAGCCCTTTGCCCTCGTCGTGCACCACCACATCGAGCACCCGAGCAGAACGGTGCGCCGTCACGGTCACCGTGCCGTGTGTACCCGGATCGAACGCGTGCTCGACGGCGTTCTGCACGAGTTCGGTGAGAACCATCACGAGCGGGGTCGCCCGATCTGCGGGAAACACGCCCAGATCGCCCTCTCGATGCACTCGTACCTGGCTGCCGACCGCCGACACATCGACGACGATCGGAATCAACCGATCGAAGACGTCGTCGAGATCGACTTCCTCGTCGACCGACATCGACAGTGCTTCGTGCACCAACGCAATCGACGTCACGCGGCGGACAGCCTCGCCGAGTGCCTGCTGAGCTTCCCCGTTGCTCGTGCGGCGCGCCTGCAGTCGCAGAAGCGCTGCGACGGTCTGCAGATTGTTCTTGACCCGGTGGTGGATTTCCCGGATCGTCGCGTCTTTGCTCATCAGCGCACGGTCGCGCCGCTTGACCTCGGTGACGTCGCGGATGACGACAGCCGCGCCATCGATCCGGCCCCCAGGAGTCAGAACGAGGGCACGGATCAGGACCGTTGCGCCGCGGGCCTCGACCTCCATGCGCTGCCCGTTGCGGCCCTCCACCGCGCTCCTCAGATAGTCGGAGACATCACGACTCTCGAAGGGGTCGCTGACCAGTGCCCGAGTCGTCTCGATCAGATCCTGCCCGCGTAGATCGGCGTTGAATCCCATGCGGTGATACGCCGACAGGGCGTTCGGACTCGCGTAGACCACGCGCCCTTCCCGATCGAGCCGGATGAAGCCGTCACCGGCGCGGGGACTCGACTTCGTGTCGGAACGTGCCTCGGCAGTCGGGAAACTACCTTCACTGATCATCCGGTAGAGCGCATCGGCGCATTCCAGATAGGCGGTCTCCAGTGCGCTCGCCGACCGTCTCGACACGCGCGCGGCGTCCCGGCTGAGGACTGCCACGATGTCGTCGCCCCATCGCACCGGAACGGCCTGCCGCATGTTGATCGCATCGCCGGAACCGGGCTGCGCAGTGACGATCCGCCCCGTTTCGAACGCTTCACGTACGTACGGGTGCTCGTCGTCCGAGACGATGGTTCCCACCGCGTCCTCCGGCAGCACCGTCGAGGTCGTGGTCGGACGGCACTGGGCGACGCACACGATGCCTCCGGGCTCTGCACTCACCCACAACAGCACATCGGCGAACGACAGGTCGGCGAGCAACTGCCATTCCCCCACCACCCGCTGGAGGTGGTCAACGGCGGCGCCCGGCAGGTCGGTATGGGTTGCGAGCAGCGCGCTGAGCGTCGACACCGTCCGAATTTCCGTGCTCAGGAGATGACCGCGATGAGGTCACCCTGTTGGATGACGTCGCCGACCGAGACGTCGACCGAGGTCACGGTGCCCGCGTTCTCAGCGATCACCGGAATCTCCATCTTCATCGACTCCAGGATTACCAAGGTATCTCCCTCTGCCACCACATCGCCTTCACTGACAACCACCTCGAAGACGGTGGAGACCATTTCGGCGCGCACATCCTCTGCCATCGAAACCTCGATTCGCTGCTCCGGAGCCCGGACGGTGGACCTGCTGACAGGGCCACTCGACCGCACGTGGAACACTGTAATCAACCAGAAAGGAGATCCCACCATGGGTAAGCGAGGTCGCAAGAAGCGCAGCCGTAAGGGTAACGCCGCAAACCACGGCAAGCGTCCCAACGCCTGACACGTAGACAGACGTCGAGGGGGCCGGAAAGCACTGCTTTCCGGCCCCCTCGACGTCGAACTGCGCCTGCAGCAGAACTGCTGCAGTAGACAGCGTCGGAGGTGTCGTCCGTTCTAGTCGGATTCTCTGACGTTCACCACGACGGTTCTCCGGATCTCGATCATCAGGCGTTCCCGCAGCCCCTCCGGCGCGTGTTCACCCCCGCACTTGCGGCTGAGCAAGGCCTTGACCTTCTCCTCGATGCCGTACGTCTCCAGGCACGAACCACAGTCGTCGAGATGTCGTTGCAGTCGCGTTCTCGACGCTTCGTCGCACTCCGAATCGAGGAGCAGGTACACGTCTGCGATGACCGCTGAGCAGTCGAGTTGCTCGAAATCTGCCTGCTCGCTCACTGCGAGACTCCCTTCTGACCCTCGGTACCGATGGTGGTCACCTCGCCGGAGCCGCGCCCGCGGTGGAACCCGCGTTCACGCGCGACATCGGCGAGGAGTCCCCGCAGTTGCTTGCGACCCCGGTGCAGCCTGGACATCACGGTGCCGATCGGGGTACCCATGATCTCGGCGATCTCCTTGTAGGGGAAACCCTCGACATCTGCGTAGTACACAGCCATCCGGAAGTCTTCCGGAAGCTCCTGCAGTGCCGCCTTGATGTCGTCGTCGGGCAGTGCATCGAGCGCTTCGACCTCCGCGGACCGCAGACCGGTCGACGAGTGCTCGGCGGTGGCCGCGAGCTGCCAGTCGGTGATCTCGTCCGTCGGGTACTGGGCCGGCTGGCGCTGACGCTTCCGGTACGTGTTGATGTACGTGTTCGTCAGAATCCGGTACATCCAGGCTTTGAGATTGGTGCCTTCCCGGAACGATCTGAACGCCGAGAATGCCTTGATGTAGGTCTCTTGCACCAGGTCTTCGGCGTCTGCAGGATTGCGGGTCATCCGCAATGCGGCGCCGTAGAGCTGGTCGAGCAAGGGCATCGCATCCCGCTCGAACCGCTCGGCCAGTTGTTCTGCAGACTCCTCGACCACACCGATCCCTTCACTCATCCCCTCGGTGAAGGCTACCGGGCAGTCGGGATCCGGGCGGGAGGGACGGCGGGGAGGACTCAGTACTGGCACCGGTGCTCCGATCTACTCGCTTCGATATGGTTCGCTCGGCCGGACCGAACTCGTCGACCTGCGGCCCACGGGGATCAACAACGCTCCGGGGCGAGTTGTTCCCGAAACCCCGGATTCGCGGGCCTCCCGACGTCCTCTCGACATCCACTCCTAGGGTGATACTCATGGCCTCGACGTCGACACCTGCGACCACTCTGCTGAAGCGGGAGAAGGTCGAGCATCTGGTCCATGAATATTCGCACGACCCGAAGTCCGGCTCGTACGGCGCGGAAGCGGTGGACGTCCTCGGGGAGCGACTGGGGGTCGTTCCCGCGCAGATCTTCAAGACACTGGTGATCTCGTTGTCCGACTCGTCGCTCGCGGTCGCGGTCATCCCCGTCCCCGACATGTTGTCGCTCAAGGCCGCGGCGGGGGCACTGGGCGGCGGCAAGGCCGTCCTGGCCGAACGCACGGCGGCCGAACGCGCTACCGGGTACGTACTGGGTGGAATCTCACCGCTCGGTCAACGCAAGCGCTTGCGCACCGTTGTCGATGCCTCCGCGGCGCAGTGGGAGCGCGTGCTGTGCAGTGCAGGCAGACGGGGTCTCGAGATCGAACTCGCGCCCGCCGATTTGATCCGTCTCACCGACGCTGTGGTGGCACCCGTCACTTCGGGGCGCTGACGACCGGTCGATACCCGGGCCGTTCAGAGCAAGGCCAGCTGGTCACCGCTGCCGTCGTACGGTTCCACCAGTTCGGGCCCCTTGTTCCGAACACGGTTCACCTTGTCGGATACGCGCCGAATCTCGATTCCGGCGACCACCTCCGTGCTGGGCACGATCAGGTCAGGATGCCCGAGGCTGTCGGGGTCGAGCCACGCATCCCACCGTTCGGGAGGCATGATCAGAGGCATCCGTCGATGCACATTGCTCAGCTGCTCGATCGAATCCGCGGTGAGGATCGCAGTACTGAGCAATGGTGGTGCGTCGGGGGTGCGCGGATCACGCCACACCGCCCACACCCCTGCCATGTAGAGGCGTGAACCGTCTCCCTGCGACATGAAGTACGGAATCTTGCGGGTCTTGCCGCCGGACGCCGGTTCGAGCTGCCATTCGTACCAGCCGTCCATCGGTACCAGGCAGCGCTTGTAGCGGAGCGACTGTGAGAACGACGGTTTGCTCGCGACAGACTCGGAACGGGCGTTGATCAACGGCGCACTCGTGCCGACCTCCTTCGCGAAGGACGGCACCAGGCCCCAGCGCATCCGGCGGATTCTGCGTCGAGCGGCGCTCTCCGGATCGTCACGATCGTGTCGTGCCACCACGGTGAGCACACCGGTCGTGGGTGCCACGTTGTACTCGGGCAGGATCTCTGCGTCACCCGTCTCGTCGATCGCGTCGAGCTCGGTTGCCAACGTCGCCGGATCCGCCGTGATCGCATACCTGCCGCACATGCCACGAGTGTGTCAGCCGAACCCTGTACCTCGCCATTTCGCCGCACCGGACCATCCGCAGTCGAGGTCCGCCCGGTCGATGGGCGAAGATGGTCGGGTGAGCCTGTGGAGAGCACCTCGAGCCGTGAACCCGATCGACGCGTCTGTTGCCCTGCCCGGATCGAAGTCGATCACGAACCGCGCCCTGATCCTGGCTGCACTGGCCGACGGGACGTCGACGATCACCGGGGCATTGCGCAGCCGCGACACCGACCTGATGATCGAGGCCGTGCGCGCGGTCGGTGCCACCATCACCGAACGCGACGGGGGCACGACACTCGAGGTCACACCCGGCACGTTGCACGGCGGTTCGGTCGAGTGCGGCCTGGCAGGCACGGTCATGCGGTTCGTACCGCCGTTGGCTGCGCTGGCCGACGGCGACGTGCACTTCGACGGCGACGAACAGGCACGGGTCCGTCCGATGGGCACTGTCCTCGACGCGTTACGTGGCCTCGGCGTCGACATCGACGGCGACGGACTTCCGTTCACCGTACGAGGCGAGGGCAGAGTACGCGGCGGCAGTGTCACCATCGATGCATCCGGGTCCTCACAGTTCGTCTCGGGTCTGCTGCTGTCGGCCGCTTCCTTCGACACCGGTGTCGTCGTGCATCACGACGGCAAGCCGGTGCCGTCGATGCCGCATATCGAGATGACCGTCGAAATGCTTCGGGCGGCAGGGGTTTCCGTCGACACGTCCGAGGCGAATACGTGGCGGGTCGCGCCGGGCACGATCAAGGCCCACGACGTGACGGTCGAACCCGATCTGTCGAACGCCACACCGTTCCTCGCCGCCGCGGCAGTCACCGGCGGCACCGTCTCGGTGCCGCTGTGGCCTACGAGCACCACCCAGGCCGGGGATGCGATCCGCGGCATTCTCGAGCAGATGGGCGCCGACGTGTCATTGGCCGACGGTGCCCTCACCGTGTGCGGACCGCAGCAACTCGTCGGCATCGACGTGGACCTGCACGACGTCGGAGAGTTGACTCCCACCGTCGCTGCGCTCGCCGCGTTCGCGACCACCCCGTCGCACCTGCGCGGGATCGCTCACCTGCGTGGCCACGAAACCGACCGGCTCGCCGCTCTCACCGCCGAGATCAACGGTCTCGGCGGATCTGTCAGCGAGACCGATGACGGCCTGCGAATCGAGCCGACGCCGCTCCGCGGTGGTGTGTGGCGGTCGTACGCGGATCACCGGATGGCCACAGCCGGCGCGATCATAGGTCTCGTGATCGACGACGTCGACGTCGAGGACATCGGCACGACAGCGAAGACGCTGCCCGGCTTCGAGGCGCTGTGGGGATCGATGTTGACGGGAGTGCGCTCCTGAAACGGCGGCAGTACGACGAGTCCGATGTCCGGGTCCGCCCGGGCAGAGGTTCACGTCCGCGTACCAAGGATCGACCGGCCCACCGCGATGCGATGGACGGAATGGTCGTCTCCGTCGACCGCGGTCGATGGGGTGTGGTCCTCGGCGGCGACCCCGAACGCGCTGTCACCACGATGCGCGCCCGCGAACTGGGCCGGACTCCGATCGTTGTCGGCGATCAAGTGGGCGTGGTCGGTGATCTGTCGGGCCGTCCCGATACGCTGGCCCGGATCGTGCGCGTCGACGACCGCACCACGGTGCTACGTCGCACCGCGGACGACACCGACCCGTACGAACGGGTAGTGGTTGCCAACGCCTCACATCTGCTGATCGTCGTCGCGCTTGCCGATCCTCCCCCGCGCACCGGTCTCGTGGAGCGCGCACTGGTGGCCGCGTTCACCGGCGGGTTGACGCCGGTGCTGTGCTTGACGAAGAGCGACCTGGCCGATCCCGACGAGTTCGCCGCACACTTCGCAGACCTCGCCGTTCCGGTGATGCTCGTCGGGCAGGACAACGACCTCACTGAGCTGACCGCACTCCTGCACGGCCGTGTCACGGCGCTGATCGGCCATTCCGGGGTGGGTAAGTCGACCCTGGTGAATCGGCTGGTCCCCGACGCCGCACGCGCCACCGGTGTCGTCTCCGGGGTCGGCAAGGGACGTCATACATCCACGCAGTCCGTTGCACTGCCGCTCCCCGACGGCGGATGGGTCGTCGACACACCGGGTATCCGGTCGTTCGGACTCGCACACATCGAACCCGACGACGTCGTCGGCGCATTCTCCGATCTTGCGGTCGCCGTCGAGCAGTGCCCCCGCGGGTGCACCCATCTCGGACCGCCGGCAGATCCCGAATGTGCCCTCGACAAACTCGAAGGCCAGTCGTTCCGCCGCGCGATGGCCGTGCGGGAACTGCTGGCCGCGCTCGCCACCAACGACTCCTGGTGAGCTGAGCTACGCACCAGAGCCCGGCTTCGTCGAAACGAAGCCGGGCTCTGGTGTTTCCGTGCGATGTGCTCTGGTCAGCGCATCCCGAGCACACGGCGGACGAGACCACGTTTGCGGGTCTTCTCGATGGCGGTCGCCAGCCCCAGCCTGCGGCCGGTGACCGGATCCACCTCGGCAGACCCGCCGAAACCACGTTCGGAGGCCGTCTCGGGCGCGGCGTCGCGGGTGTCTTTGAGGTACTTGTCGGGCAGCGACAGCTTGGCAATGGTCCGCCATGACTTCCAGTACTGCACCGCGAGCGGACCTGTCGTGTACGGCAGGTCGTATTTGTCGCAGAGTTGCCGCACCCGCACGGCGATCTCGGCGTACCGGTTCGACGGTAGGTCCGGGTAGATGTGATGCTCGATCTGGTAGCTCAGGTTTCCGGTCATGAAATCCATGACCTTGCCACCCGAGATGTTCGCCGACCCGAGCATCTGCCGCAGGTACCACTCGGCGTGGGTCTCGTTCTCGATGTCCTGCTTGGTGAACTTCTCGGCTCCGTCAGGGAAGTGCCCGCAGAAGATCACGGCGTTGGTCCACACGTTGCGGACGAAGTTCGCGGTGGCATTGGCCTTGATCGTGGACTTCCATGCCTTGCCGGTCAGCGCCGGATACACCACGTAGTCGCGGAGGTTCTGCTTGCCGATCTTGGCGAGCACTTCCTTGCCACGTGCTTTCGTCAGTTCACGATCGTCACGACCCTGGATGACCTTGCCGAGTTCGAGGAGCTGAATCGCGATGCCGTATTGGAACAGTGAGGCGAGGATCGCGTTGTATGCGACGTTGCCGAGGTAGAACGGCTTCCATCGCTGATCGCGGGTGACGCGGAGCAATCCGTATCCGACATCGTCGTCCATGCCCAGGATGTTGGTGTACTTGTGGTGGTGGTGATTGTGGGTTGTCTTCCAGTGCGCCGACGGGTCGACGTTGTCCCACTCCCAGCTCGCCGAGTGCACCTCCGGATCGTTCATCCAATCCCACTGCCCGTGCATCACATTGTGCCCGAGCTCCATGTTCTCGATGATCTTCGACAGGGACAGCATGGTCGTCCCGAGAATCCAGAGCGGACGCTTCCGCGACCCGAGCAGCACCACGCGCCCCCCGATCTCGAGACCACGTTGCAGCCGGATGGTGTTGCGGATGTAGCGGGCATCGCGCTCACCGCGCGAGTCCTCCACATCGCGCCTGATCGCGTCGAGTTCGCGACCGATAGCCTCGACGTCGGCCTCGGTGAGGTGCGCATACTCCTTGACATCCGAAATCGCCATGCACTTACCCTACCGTAGGTTACGACTCCGTAGGTTAACGGATTTCTGCTCTGTGACCGGAATCACTCGCCGCCGTGTGCGTGCGTCTTCCCGTGTCGCACAGCAGCCTTCATGCGTCGTTCCGCCACGGCGCCCTCCGCGTGCGCCCGCAACGCGGTGAGCAGACCTCGTCGCCGGCCCGTGATCGGATCTGTGGCGATGGCAGGCAATCCCACATTCGCTCGTGCGTGCCGGAACTTGCGCTCGGACGATGTCTCCGGCGCATCGTCGGATGTCGCCTTCAAGAACCGGTCGGGAAGAGCAAGTTTGTGAATCGTCCGCAGAGCGAGCCAGTACTGACGCCCCAGCGATCCCGTGGTGTAGGGGAGATCGTACTTGCCACACAACGCACGAACCCGGGCCGCGATCTCGGGAAGCCGATTACTCGGCAGATCCGGGAACAGATGGTGCTCGATCTGGTAACTCAGATTGCCCGTCATGAAGCCCATGATCTTGCCGCCCGAGATGTTCGCGCTACCGAGCAACTGGCGCAGATACCACTGCCCGCGCGTCTCTCGCTCGAACTCGCCGGGAGTGAACTTCTCCGCGCCGTCGGGGAAATGCCCGCAGAAGATCACCGCGTACGCCCAGAGATTGCGCACGAGATTCGCAGTGAGATTCGCCTTCAGTGTCGATCGCCATGCAGGACCGGTGACTGCGGGGAACAACACGCCGTCCTTGAGGACCTGCTTGCCCGCCTTGACGGCGAACTCCTTGTTCGGACCTGAATTCCATTGCATACGAGGAACACCCGAAATCTCCTTGGCTGCCGACAGATCGTGCAGCGCGATGCCCCACTCGAAGGTCGCAGCAAGGATCACGTTCGCCACCGGCTGCAGGAGGTTGATCGGACGCCACTTGTCGTCGCGGGTCATCCGGAGGATCCCGAATCCGACGTCGTCGTCCATCCCCACGATGTTCGTGTACGTGTGGTGCGCGTAGTTGTGGGCACGCTTCCAATGTTCGGACGGACCCGTCTGATCCCATTCCCAGGATGTCGAATGGATCTCGGGGTCGTTCATCCAATCCCACTGCCCGTGCATCACATTGTGCCCGAGCTCCATGTTCTCGATGATCTTCGACAGGGACAGCGATGCGGTGCCCAACAACCACCACGCCCGCTCTCGGGACCGGAACAGCGCCAGGCGACCGACGACCTCGAGTGTCCGCTGCAGCCGGATGGTGTTGTGGATGTACCGCGCATCGCGCACACCGCGCGACCGCTCGATATCTGTTCGAATCGCGTCGAACTCACGTCCGAGCGCCTCGACATCGGCATCGGTCAGATGCGCGAATTCGCGAATATCGCTGATAGCCAAACGGGGCCCTTCCCCCTGTGTTGAACGACCTGTTGAACGACGCGGTCAGGCGTCGAGCGTGCAATCGCCCGCGGCCGCAGAGATGCAGGTCTGGACACGTTCGCCCTCTGCATGCTCCTTGCCCGACCGAAGGTCGACGATGTGCCCCTTTGCCAACGGCACAACACAAGTCTGACAGATTCCCATGCGACAGCCGAACGGCATGAGAGCACCGACACTCTCCCCTGCCTCGAGCAGGGTTGTTGCGCCGTCGACGGCGACCGTCTTGCCCGACTTGGCGAAGGTCACCGTACCGCCGGATCCCGACGTGTCGGCCCGGGATACTGCGAAACGCTCGAGGTGGAGTCTCTCGTCGAGACCCGCGCGCTTCCAGAACGCAGCGATATCGTCGAGCATCGCCTGAGGACCGCAGGCCCAGACCGTACGGTCGCGCCAATCCGGGCACACCTCGTCGAGGCTCGACAGAGCGAACTTGCCCTGCTCGCGCGTGAACTGCAGGTGCGAACGGAATTGCTCGTGGCTTTCGTCGAACCCCTCCAGTTCCGAGCGGAACATCACGCTGTCGGCCGTGGGCGCCGAGTGGACATGAACGACGTCCGAGATCGCAGCACCTCGTTCGGTCGCGCGACGATCGAGCGTCCGGAGCATCGACATGATCGGCGTGATACCACTACCCGCCGTGAGGAAGAGAATCTTCTCGGGGGGCGGATCCGGAAGGACGAAGTCTCCTTGCGGGGCCGCCAGCCGAACAACGGTACCGGCCGGAACACCGCTGACCAGGTGACTGGAGAGAAAACCTTCCGGCATCGCCTTCACAGCGATCGAGATGAGCTTGTCGTCGCGAACGGGCGTGGAGGTCAGTGAATACGACCGCCAGTGCCAGCGCCCCTCGATATGCAGTCCGATACCTACGTACTGGCCCGGCTCGTACTCGAAGTCGAAACCCCACCCCGGGCGGATGACGATCGTGGCGGAGTCGGGCGTCTCGGAACGCACTTCCACGATTCGGCCGCGGAGCTCACGTGCCGACCAGAGCGGATTGACCAGATGAAGGTAGTCGTCGGGCAGCAATGGCGTCGTCACACGTGCGACGGCACCGCGCAGCACATTCGACAAGGACCGCTCCGAGGACACGACATGCGCCGCCGGCTTCTCGATCCATTCCTTCAAACCCATCCGACACCTTCTCCTCGCCGACTCCTACGCCACCGTAGGTTAACAGAAGCTACGGTAGCGTAGGTTACGAGATCGCAGAGCAGCTCCAGATCTCAGAGCAGCTCCAGGAGGAAAGGCACCTCCTGAGCGGCGTACCACGCGAGTTCGTGATCCTCGGCGTCGCCGAGCACGAACTCCGCTTCCTCGTCACCGAGATCCGCCGCGTCGATCACCGCCACGGCCCGTGCAACATCGCTCTCGGCCGCGCCCAGATCGACATGGACCGACGCGAGAGCCGACATCGGAACCGGCGCGTCGAGCCTGATCACCGCATCGTCGAGATCGGGGCGGGGCGTCGCGCCTTCGACGTCTGCCGCGATCACGACGCGCCGAGGTCCGAACGTCCCCTCGTCGTCCTCTGCTGCGAGCAGGCGCAACGAGGCTCTGGCTGCCTCTCTCATCGCAACCTCGGCCAGCTCGTCGTCGTCCCCCGCCGTGTACGCCTCACGCAACGCAGCAGTGACAGCGAAGGCCGTCCCGCTGACGGCCTCGAGCCGGCCGTCGGCCACGAGCCGCTGCAACATCGCGAGCGTCGCCGGCACATAGACGCGCGTCACTTCTCACCTACTGGCATCCAACAACTCCTCGAGCGACTCGTGCAGCAATGATGCGAGGACATCCACGTCGGGCATGGCATCGCGGTCCGCATTCAAACCGTAATAGATGTTGCCGTCGTACGACGTGAGGGCAACGCTGAGCGCTTGCGTCTTGAGCAACGGCGACACCGGGTACATCGCGAGGACGCGGGCTCCCGCGAGATACAACGGGTGCTGGGGTCCTGGCGCGTTGGTGATCATGAGGTTGAACATTCGTTGCGAAAACCCCGTCGCCACCCGCGCACCCACGGCGTGCATCGTGGCGGGCGCAAAGCCCGACAGCCTGATCATCGTCTGCGCGGCGATCCGGCGACGCTGCCGCGAATACGCCTCCCCGGCGTGCGAGATGTGGGACAGACGTACCACCGCGTTCGGTTCGCCAACCGGTAGATCCACCAGGAACGACGACACCTCGCCCTGCGGATGGACCTGAATGGTGTCACTTGCGGCGGCCGACTCCTCCGGTTTCTGTACGTACACCGACATCGGCACCATCGCGCGGACTGTCGTCGCTTCGGTGAGCGGTTCTCCGCGCGACAACAGCCAGTAACGTAACGCGCCCGCGATGACGGCAAGGACCACGTCGTTGATCGTGCATCCGTAGCGGGCGTGGATCTTTCGATAGGGTTCGAGACCGGACTGCACGACCGTGAACCGCCTGCTGCGCGAGATGGACGCGTTCAGCGGCGATTCCGGCGCGGACTGCGCAGCAGTCCGCGCCAGCCTGCCCACCACATCGACAGTTTCGGTAACCGTCGACGCGACATCACCCAACGCGGCGCGCACCGCTGCCACGCCCTCCCCCGGCCGCGCCACCACACCCGCAAACGCACCCACAAGCAGCGCGAGGTCGGACGGCTCCCGCTCAGGCATCCAGAGTTCTTCGGCGACCTCGCGCGGCTCGGGCGTGCGATCGAAGAGCACCTGCCCGATCTCGAGGGAGTCCTCACCATCGACGAGTGACGAGTGGGATTTGGTGAACAACGCTGCCCGGCCATCGGCAAGGCCTTCGACGAGATACATCTCCCACAGCGGGCGCGTGCGATCGAGCGGACGGGAGATCAGACGCGCGATCAGATCGAACAGCTGTTCGTCCGATCCGGGGCGCGGCAGCGCCGAGCGTCGCACGTGGTAGGTGATGTCGAAGTCCCGATCATCCACCCAGACCGGACGTGCCATACCGAAGGCCACTTCGCGGACTTTCTGCCGGTATCTCGCGACCTCCGGGAGACGCGTTTCCACGAGGCGGACGACGTTCTCGTAGTCGAGCCCGCCCTCCTGCGGTTCGAGGATCGCCAACGATCCGATGTGCATCGGGGTGTTGCTCGTCTCCAGGTAGTAGAACGATGCGTCCTGCGCCGTCATTCGGCTGGTCATTGCGAAGCGCCCCCCTCGATCCCGTCGGCATCTTCCGATGCCACACCGATATTGAAGAGTACGGCCAACTCCTCCCTCGCCGCGCGCGGAACGTGGTGGTGGACACCGACCATCCCCACCGCGGCGGCCCCGCGCACGTTCACGACGAGATCGTCGACGAACACACATTGCGACGGTTCCAGTGCCAACCGTTGTGCCACGAGAAGATAACTGGCTGCATCGGGTTTCGCCACGCCGACGTCGCCCGACAGGACGACCTCGTCGACCATCCGGTCTGTCCGCAGGCGACGCAGCGCACGGGCACCGGGCCCCGCTCCGCCTGGATCGTTACTCAGGATCGCCGTGCGCACACCGCGACTGCGCAACTCGGCCACAATCGTCCACAGCGCCCGAGGCTCTGTACCCGGTCCGGCGAGGACCCCTCCGAAATCCAAGATCAACCCGCGCAGCACTCTTCTCCTCGGCTTCCGATCGCGACACCCGGGCCTACCGCGCGACAATATGTCACGATATCCCCGGTTCCGCCCTCTCCCGGAGCCTGCCACCGACCGGCGTCCGCCGGCCGGTACCAGCCGACGCCCGGGAGTCTCGCGTATGTCACCTCTACAGTCCGGTCGCTTCATCCGGCCCGTTCCACATTTCGAGCCTCCGGTTCATGAGCCCTGCGCCGCGCACCGGTCGCATGCGTTCCCCCGGACCACCCCGCACTCCGGGCGGTCCGGGCGAACCCGCACAGCAGCGGAGCGGCGGCGACCGCACCGGTCCGCGCAGACGGTGCCGAACAGGAACGTCGATGCGAGCGCGCACCGGTTCGCAGACTTCGCCGTGCGGCTCGTTCTGGAAGTCGTGGACGGCCGCCGACCGGACGCCCAGCTCGCGACGGTCCTCACGCCGGCGCTGGTCCAGACCTTCGGTGCCGCGCGTCGTGTGCGAGGCGACGCGGACTCGGCAGTCGTGCTTCGGGCACGTCTGCAGACGGTCGATGCCCGCACGGCAGAACTGTTCGGGTCCTACGCGCGCGGGCATCGGGTGTTCGCGATGGCCGGACGGGTCGTACGTGCACCGGCACGCGGACACACCCGTCACGGATGGGTGATCACGACCCTGTGGCTCGGCTGAAGTGGATCAGCCTTGCCGGTTCGTCTTGGTCTTGGCGTCCTTGCGTGCAGCGGCACGGCGTTCTCGACGCGTCCCGCCCTGTTGGGGGTTTGAGCCTTCGCTCGGGCCGGTACTGCGGGCGACATGGGCACGGCCGTCCTCGGCCGGACCGGTGTAGGTCAATCGACGCTCGGTCTCGTCGAGTCCTTTCGCCCGCAGGGCGACCGGAGCAGGCTGCGGCCTCGGTGGCACGGGCTGCTGCTCCTGGGGCTGTGCGGGCTTGGTCAACGAGGGCGCGTTGCGGGCAGCCGCGGCCGCGGACGCGGGGGTGACGGCAACTCCGCCGCCCGGCGCCTGCGGCTGGGATGCATTCGCCTCGACCTGCAGGTTGAACAGGAAACCGACCGACTCCTCCTTGAGGCCTTCGAGCATGCCGGTGAACATGTCGAAGCCTTCCCGCTGATACTCGACGAGCGGGTCGCGCTGGGCCATCGCCCGCAGACCGATGCCCTCTTTCAGGTAGTCCATCTCATAGAGGTGCTCACGCCACTTGCGGTCCAGCACGGAGAGCAAGACACGGCGCTCGAGTTCCCGCATCGCGCCCTCACCTGCGATGCTCTCGATCTCGGTCTCGCGGCGCGCGTATGCGTCGCGTCCGTCTTGCAGCAGGATCTCGCGCAGCTCATTGCGATCGAGATCCTCGTTCTCCGCGACGAGCTTCTTGTAGTCCACAGCAACCGGGTAGAGCGTCTTGAGAGCAGTCCACAGCTGCTCGAGGTCCCAGTCCTCGACGTACCCTTCGGCAGCCGCACCGTCCACGTACGCGGTGACGACATCCGTGAGCATGTGCTCGACCTGGCCTTCGAGATCCTCACCACGCAGGATCCGGCGACGCTCCTCGTAGATGACGGTGCGCTGCTGGTTCATCACCTCGTCGTACTTGAGAACATTTTTGCGGATCTCGTAGTTCTGCTGCTCGACCTGAGTCTGCGCGCTCTTGATCGCCTTCGAGACCATCTTCGCCTCGATCGGGACGTCGTCGGGCAGATTGAGACGTGTCATGATCGATTCGAGGGCCGCGCCGTTGAACCGTCGCATCAATTCATCGCCGAGCGACAGATAGAACCGGGACTCACCCGGGTCGCCCTGACGGCCGGAACGACCGCGCAGCTGATTGTCGATACGCCGTGACTCGTGCCGCTCGGTACCGAGGACGTACAACCCGCCCGCCTCGCGCACCCGCTCGGCGTCGGCCTTGACCTCGGCCTTGATCTGTTCGAGGGCAGGGTCCCACGCGGCCTCGTACTCCTCCGGTGTATTGACCGGGTCGAGACCGCGCTTACGCAATGCGATGTCGGCAAGGATATCGGGGTTGCCACCGAGTACGACGTCGGTGCCACGGCCGGCCATGTTGGTCGCCACAGTGACCGCGCCGGACCGGCCCGCCTCGGCGATGATCTGAGCCTCCTGCTCATGGAACTTCGCGTTGAGGACGCTGTGGCGCACGCCCTTCTTGGTGAACTGCTTCGACAGGTACTCCGAACGTTCGACGCTGGTGGTACCGATCAGAACGGGCTGGCCCTTCTGGTGCCGCTCGACGACGTCGTCCACCACGGCGGCGAACTTCGCCTCCTCGGACTTGTAGATCAGATCGCCCTGATCCACGCGGATCATCGGGCGGTTCGTCGGGATCGGGATGACGCCGAGGTCGTAGATCTGGTGGAGTTCGGCGGCTTCGGTCTCGGCCGTACCGGTCATGCCCGAGAGCTTGTCGTAGAGCCGGAAGTAATTCTGCAGCGTGATGGTGGCGAGGGTCTGGTTCTCCGCCTTGATCTCGACCTTCTCCTTGGCCTCGATCGCCTGGTGCATGCCCTCGTTGTACCGGCGGCCCGAGAGCACACGCCCGGTGAACTCGTCGACGATGACGACCTCGCCGTCGCGGACGATGTAGTCCTTGTCCCTGGTGTAGAGCTCTTTCGCCTTGATCGCGTTGTTGAGGTAACTGACCAGCGGTGAGTTCGCCGCCTCGTAGAGGTTGTCGATGCCGAGCTGGTCTTCGACGAACTCGACGCCGGCCTCGTGCACACCGATCGTGCGCTTCTTGATGTCCACCTCATAGTGGACATCGGCCTTGAGCATCGGCACGATGCGCGCGAACTCCGCGTACCACTTGCTCGACGCATCGGCCGGTCCCGAAATGATCAGCGGCGTGCGCGCCTCATCGATGAGGATCGAGTCGACCTCGTCGACGACGGCGAAGTTGTGCCCGCGTTGCACGAGATCGTCGAGGGAATGCGTCATGTTGTCGCGCAGATAGTCGAAGCCGAACTCGTTGTTCGTGCCGTATGTGATGTCGGCCGCATATGCGGCGCGGCGCTGGGCCGGAGTGAGTCCGGAGAGGATCACGTCCGTTTCGAGGCCGAGGAACCGATGAACACGCCCCATCCACTCGGAGTCGCGCTTGGCGAGGTAGTCGTTGACGGTGACCACGTGGACGCCGTCGCCGGACAGAGCATTGAGGTAGGCCGGAAGAACACAGGTGAGAGTCTTGCCTTCACCGGTCTTCATCTCGGCGATATTGCCGAAGTGCAGGGCCGCGCCACCCATGATCTGCACGGTGTAGTGCTTCTGACCGATGACGCGCCACGATGCTTCCCGAGCCGTTGCGAACGCCTCGGGCAGCAGGTCGTCCAGGGTTTCCCCGTCCCTGAGCCTGCCGCGGAATTCTGCGGTCTTGGCCTGCAGCTCCTCATCGGTCAGGCTTTCGAAGTCCGGGGCGATGGATTCGACGTGCTCTGCGATGTGCTTGAGCCGCTTGACCATGCGACCTTCACCGAATCGGAGCAGCTTCGTCAGCGACAGCACTGGTGTGTTCGTCCTCAATCTCGGGTACCTGCACGGACAAGAAATCCGGCCGAGGCCTTTCGGACCCCGGCCGGATTCCATGGTAGGCGTTCTCTCGAGCGGACGGCGATGGCGACTACCTCATCGCCGTCTCACACAGACGTCATCCGAGTCTGAGCAACCCGTAGTCGAACGCATGGCGGCGGTACACCACCGACGGTTTGTCGGTCTCCTTGTCGTGGAAAAGGTAGAAGTCGTGGCCTACGAGTTCCATCTCGTACAGTGCGTCGTCGACCGTCATCGGATCTGCCCTGTGCTCCTTGGTCCGGACGATCCGGCCGGGACCCTCCGGCTCCTGTTCGTATCCGTTGAGGCTGACATCCGGCGAGATTCCGAGCGAGTCGTCTTGCGCGAGCTCGGCTGTTGCCTCTGCAACCGAAACCGGGGTCTTGTCGCCGTAGGAGACCTTACGGCGGTCCTTCGTGCGACGCAGACGAGACTCGAGCTTGGCCGTCACCGACTCGAAGGCGGCATAGAAGCTGTCGGCCGCAGCCTCCGCGCGAACGACGGGCCCTTTACCTCTAGCGGTGATCTCGACCCGCTGACAACTCTTCATCTGGCGACGATTGCGTTCGTGCTGTAGTTCGACGTCGAACAGGAAAATCGTCGGGTCGAACCGTTCGAGCCGAGCTAGCTTCTCCGACACGTAGATCCGGAAATGATCCGGCACCTCGACATTGCGGCCTTTCACCACGACGTCGGCGTTCACGGTCTGCGGAGCGGACTCGCCGGTCTCGGCGACCGCGACGGTGGAATTCGAAGGGTTCGTCACTCGTACCTCCCGAGTACGGCCGGCGCAGCACGCGCACCGGCAGGATCGATGAGCGCTTGGGCGCTCTGCCCGAAACAGGGAAGATCGAGTATTTCTACCCGTCTACCTTGTTGTTTCCGGGTCTGCCGCCGACGGTAGTACGTAACCGGAAGGTCCGCCACTGTTCCGATCGAATTCACTTTTTCGGCAGTTCGCCGCCTATCACACAGACCCGTTCAGGCATGTGAGATCGCCAGGATTCCGGACGTCCGAAACCCCTCTTTTCGGAGCACTCGGACAGCCTCGGCCGCGGTTGCGCCGGTGGTGACGATGTCGTCGATCACGAGCACGGGAAGTCCTCGTGGTATCGAACCCGCCCGAATCGAAATGCGTCCGGCAAGATTGGCCTGCCGCTGACGCGCCGACAAACCGACGGAGTCGCGCACCCCGGCATCGGTGACCAATACGGGATGCACGTGGAGCGACCGATCGTGAGAAGCCGCGCACCGGGCCATCCGGGTGACCGGGTCTCCGCCGCGCGCTCTCGCTGCCCTGGCTCGGCTCGGTGCAGGCACCACGAGCAGCGGTCCGCTGGGGATCTCACCCCAGCGTCGCAATCGGGCGATCGCGACCGCCACCGCCAATCCCAGTGGTGTCGCGAGGTCGCGGCGACCACGCTCCTTCGCCGCGACGACAGCATTGCGCCGAGCACCGGAGTACGCCCCGAGCGCCCACACCGGCACCCCCGGATCGACCCGCGCACGCACCCGGGCAGGCGAGTCGTTCAAAGTGTCAGCGCACCTCCGGCACCACGGAGTGCCCGCCGTCTCACAACCGCCACAGCGGACGGGCAGCACCAGGTCGAGGAGCGCTGAGAGCACCTGCACAGTGTGCCGGGCCGGTACGACAGATCAGCCGGGCAACACCGGCTCCGCGGTCAACCCGGCCAGGCCGGGTACTTCCCGCCAGTACCGGTCGCCTGCAGGATCGCTGTTGTTCAGTTGGAAGACCGCTCTCGTGTCGGCCACGTACTCGGTGGTCGTCGATGCCTCGACCGCGACGACCGGTGGTGTCAGGTTCCGGCTCGGAAGCGCGTCCATCCGCGATCCGTCGATCGCGATCTGAACGACGGGAATGTCGGAGGCCGACCGGGAGACCACGACTGTGTCGGAAGTGCTCCAGTCCAGCGACAAGGCGGGCCCGCCCAGATCGAACGCTATCTCGCGTGGACTCGTCAGCGAGAACTCACCGTTCGGGGTCTGCACCACGATCGCGATATACACGCGTCCGTCGATGATCATCGCGGCGCGCACGCCGTCGCGCGACAGACGCAATTCGCTGATGCGGCCGCCGAGTGCGCGGATCGCTCCGGCCTCGACCCCCACGACCGTGACGCGTCCGCTGCCCGGTTCTCGGACCGCCCTCACCACGGCAGTGCCATTGACGACCGCCCACACGGAATTGCCGTCGGGTGCCCACGACGGCCGGGTGATGGACGCTCCTTCGACAGCCGGTTCCGGCGATCCGTCGTTGTACGCACCGACCACGAGCTCCGCGGCAGGCTCGGGTGCCGGCCGGCCGGTGTCCGCTACGGCCGCAAGAAGGGCTCCGTCGCGCGACATCCCCACCGAACGAAGATTGTCGACCGAACCGAAGAAGCCCTGGACCGGTGTGACGCCGGTTTCCGCGACACTGACCAGACTGCCGCCGAGAAGCGCATGCAACCCGATCGGTGTCCCCGAAGTCGCCAGTGGATTCATCGTCGCCACATCGGCTGTGGTCCACCCGTTGGGGTAGCGCTCGTCCAGCGGTTGTCCGTCCGAGAGGAGGACGTACGGCCCCGCTATCTCGGCGTTGGCCAGCGTCCATATCACCTGGGCTGCGAGGAGTTCCCTTGCCGGTTCCGCCAGCGACGCTAGTCCGCCGAAGTCCACCCGGATCCCGCCGAGGCCCACGCCGACCTGACTGGTCCGGCCGTCCGCCTTGGTGATCGGACCGAGGATCGTCGTGTCGGCCAGCTCGTTGTGCACGGCGGGCGCAAGCGAAGGTTTGGGTCCTTCGATGAGAAGCCCGATCAGCTGCGTCGCCGCTTGCTCGGGTGTTCCGGATATCCACCGCGGATCGGGAACGACGGTGCTGCCGCTTGGAGTGACGAAGTACAACGATCGACGTTGGTAACTGTTGAGGAATCGAGCCTTGTCCATGATCACGCCCGGCGGCGTCTCGTCGATCCGCCATTCGCCGTTGTCCCGGACCAGCGAGAACTTCGCTTCGAGATCACCGTTGTCGGCGCGGTAGAGGCCGCCCTCCTCGAGATGCCCGACGATGTTCGCGCGCACGACGTACGTGGCGGTGTTGCCGTCACGCTCCTCGGCCAGAACATCGACCTTGTCAACGATCGTGGCACTGGCTGCGTCGTCCCACCGCGCCGACATCTCCGAGGTGAGGAACTGGCGAGCCGCGACGTGGCGGTTGGCGGGGTTGGTACTGGCCTGGAGGAAGTCTCTCAAAAGCAGGTCGGGCTCGCGTCCCGGTTCCGGCGCGGGCACCTCCGTCGTCGCCGGTCCGCGGTCGATCGTTCCGATGGCCTGGGGCGATGAGGAATCGGGAAGGCTCGCACAACCGGGCACCACCAACGCGAGCGCCGACAACAGGGCGATCACGCAACCGAGCACACGTGAGCGGCGGTGGCTCATGTTGCGGCTCCTTCGGATGGTGCAGGCTCATTCGTTCCGGTGCTGTCGCTGGGCCCGGTGTTCTCGCTCGTTCCGGCCTTTTCCGGACCGGCCGTATTCTCGACGACTCCCGCGTTCTCGCCCGCCGGCAGTTCCGGCGGGGGCTTGCCTTGGACCGCACGAACCGCAGTGGGGACGAGCGGGAGTGGGCTACGGCCCGCCTTGCGCCCCCGCACAAGTGGCAACGTCAACCGGAAGCTCGCGCCTCGCCCCGGCTCACCCCACGCTTCCAGTTTGCCGTTGTGCAGATTCGCGTCCTCCACACTGATCGCCAGTCCCAGGCCGGTGCCACCAGAGCGTCGTACCCGCGACGGATCGGAGCGCCAGAACCGGTTGAAGACGAGCTTCTCCTCCCCCGGACGCAGGCCGACACCCTGGTCGCGCACGACGAACGCGGCCGCATTGTCGTCGGCGCGTAGGCGCAGCAAGATCGGTTTGCCCTCGCCGTGGTCGATGGCGTTGGCGAGGAGATTGCGCAGGATCCGCTCGACGCGACGCGGATCGACGTCCGCGTTGACTGCATCGTCCGGCAGATCCACGATCAATTCGGTGGCCGTCTCGCGCGCGAGATGACGGACCGTCCCGATCGCCGCCCGCGCACACATGCGCAGGTCCAGCTGTTCGGACGCGAGTTCTGCCACTCCGGCGTCGTGGCGGCTGATCTCGAGGAGGTCGTTCAGCAGCGACTCGAACCGATCGAGTTCGGCGACCAGCAGTTCTGATGCACGTTTGAGGGAGGGATCCAGCTCGTCGCTGCCGTCGTGGATGAGATCGGCAGCCATCCGGACAGTGGTCAACGGAGTGCGGAGCTCGTGGCTGACGTCGGATGTGAACCGCTTCTGCAGGTTGCCGTATTCCTCGAGCTGGGTGATCTGCCGCGACAGGCTCTCCGCCATCTCGTTGAACGACATCGCCAGGCGAGCGATGTCGTCCTCACCGCGCACCGGCATGCGTTCCTTGAGCCGGCCGTCCGCGAAGCGCACCGCGATACGCGAGGCCGAGCGAATCGGCAGAACCACCTGTCGGGCGACGATCATGGATATCGCTGCCAGCAACACCAGAAGCACACCGGCACCGACGAGAAGGGTTCCGCGGACCAACGCGAGGGTGCGTTCCTCGCCGGCCAACGGAAATACCAGATAGAGCTCGAGTGTCGAGATGTCGGACTCGGTCGGGCTACCCATGATCAGTGCCGGACCGGAATATCCGTCCGGGTCGTCAACCGGCGCGAATTGGTAGGCGATCTGATCGTTCTGCACGAACGCGCGCAGATTCTGCGGGATCTGGTCGGCCGGCCCGCTCGACGTCGGCGCACGTGGCCCGTCACCGGGGACGATGAGCACCGGATCGAACGTCCCGGCGACCCCGGTGTCCTGCCCTGCATCACTTCCCCGGTTGGTCAGGCTCGCGGCAGCACCGTCGAGCCGGACCGTGAGCGAACCGGAATCGTCGGCTCCCGCGAGCTGGGCTTCCACCAGCGCGCGAGAGCGTTCCATCTCCTCGGTAGCCGCATCGATCTTGACTTCGAGGAGACGGTCGGTGATCTGGCTCGTGAGGACGACCCCCAACACGAGCATCACGATCAGTGAGAGGGAAAGGGTCGATGCAACGACCCTCAGCTGAAGTGATCGACGCCAGGTATGTGCGAGCCCACTGCTCAGCGTGCGTGACCACCTCAGCAGCGGCAGAGTTCTCCGTGTGATCCTCCGCCGCAGACGGTAAGCACGGATCACGGCGGTCCGGCCTTGTAGCCGACCCCCCCGGACAGTCAGTACGACCTCGGGATTCTCGGGATCCTTCTCCACCTTCGCGCGCAGACGCTGCACGTGAACGTTCACCAGTCGGGTATCAGCGGCGTGACGGTATCCCCACACCTGCTCGAGCAACACCTCGCGTGTGAACACCTGCCGCGGCTTCCGGGCGAGTGCGACGAGCAGATCGAATTCGAGCGGCGTGAGGGAGATCTGCTCCTCACCGCGACTCACCTTGTGTGCGGGGACGTCGATCGCGATCTCGCCGATGGACAACATCTCGGCGGGCTCCTGCTCGGTGCGGCGCAACCGCGCCCGCACCCGCGCGACGAGTTCCTTCGGCTTGAACGGCTTGACGATGTAATCATCGGCGCCGGACTCGAGACCGAGGACGACGTCCACGGTGTCCGACTTCGCAGTGAGCATGACGATGGGCACGCCCGAATCCGACCGGAGCACCCTGCACACGTCGATCCCGTTCATGCCTGGGAGCATCAGATCGAGCAGGACGAGATCGGGGCGGATCTCGCGCACCGCCCCGAGAGCCTGAGTCCCGTCGCCCACCACGAAGGGTTCGAACCCTTCACCACGCAGGACGATCGTGAGCATCTCTGCGAGCGCAGAATCGTCGTCGACAACCAGAATCCTCGGCTTCATGACCTCTATCGTGTCACTCCTCGACCGTTGTGAAGCAGATTTGAGATCCGAACGGCGAGTTGTCGCGGGTCGGAATCAGGTCCGGCCACAATCCACTCCGACGCCCACCGGTCCGCCGCAAGCCCGTCGTATACCGCACCGGTGCGCGCCTGCAGGTCGGTGTCGCGTTCGTAGGCATCGCGCTCGCGCGTGGAATCGGCGGCCTCGCGCGTGCGTGCGCGCTCGGCGGCGAGATCGACGGGGACCCGCAGCAGCACTTGCAAATCCGGTCTCGGAAGGCCGAACCTGCCGAACTCGAGATCGCCCACCCACTCGACGGACGGCCCCGATGCCGACTCGTGGTGCCGGGCAGCGGTATACGCGGCGTTCGATGCCACATACCGATCGAGCAACACAATATCGTTGTCGGCGAGAAGCTTTCGGAGCTCGCCTCCCGCGTCGCGGCGATCCAGCGCCCACAGCAGTGCCATCGCCTCGATGCTCGAGGCGGTGTCGCCGTGCCCGCCTCGCAGGGCCTCGGCCCCGAGGTCGGCGTGCACGGATTTCCCGTATCTGGGAAAGGCGAGCGTCGCCACCGACGCACCGTGCGCACGCCAGGTCTCGACGAGGCCGGCGGACAGCGTCCGCTTACCCGCCCCGTCGAGACCTTCGACGACGATCAGAACACCCATGCGGTTCGAGTTTCTCGTAGCTCCGGACCGTAGCCGTATCAGTAGCGGTAGTGCTCGGGCTTGTACGGGCCCTCGACATCGACGCCGATGTACTCGGCCTGCTCCTTGGTGAGCCTGGTGAGCGTGCCACCGAGCGCCTCGACGTGGATCCGCGCTACCTTCTCGTCGAGATGCTTGGGCAGGCGGTAGACCTCGTTGTCGTACTCGTCCGGCTTCGTCCACAGTTCGATCTGCGCGATCACCTGGTTCGCGAACGAGTTGGACATGACGAACGACGGGTGACCCGTGGCGTTGCCGAGGTTCAGCAGACGTCCCTCGGACAGCACGATGATCGTGTGGCCGTCCGCGAAACGGAACTCGTCGACCTGCGGCTTGATGTTGACCCGCGTGACATCGGCGGCACGTTCGAGCCCTGCCATGTCGATCTCGTTGTCGAAGTGACCGATGTTGCCCAGGATCGCCTGGTGCTTCATCGCCTTCATGTGCTCGAAGGTGATGATGTCCTTGTTGCCTGTCGAGGTGATCACGATGTCGGCCCGGCCGATGAAATCCTCGACGGTGACAACGTCGAAGCCGTCCATCATCGCCTGCAGCGCGTTGATGGGGTCGACCTCGGTGACGGACACACGTGCACCCTGGCCACGCAACGCTTCGGCGCAGCCCTTGCCGACGTCGCCGTAGCCACAGACCAGTGCGGCCTTGCCGCCGATCAGGACGTCGGTGCCGCGGTTGATACCGTCGAGCAGGGAGTGGCGGGTCCCGTACTTGTTGTCGAACTTGCTCTTGGTGACCGAATCGTTGACGTTGATCGCCGGGAACGCCAGCTCACCGGCAGCCGACAGCTGGTAGAGCCGCAGCACACCCGTCGTCGTCTCTTCGGTGACGCCCTGCACGGACTCGGCGACGGTGGACCACTTCTTCGAGTCCGCGGCGAGCGACTCGCGCAGCAACTGCAGGAACACCTGGTACTCGGTGGAGTCCTGCTCCTCGTCCGTCGGCGGCACGACACCGGCCTTCTCGAACTGGGCACCCTTGAGGACGAGCATCGTGGCGTCGCCACCGTCGTCGAGAATCATGTTGGCCGGGTCGCCGGGCCACGTGAGCATCTGCTCGGCCGCCCACCAGTACTCTTCGAGCGTCTCACCCTTCCACGCGAACACCGGCACACCCTTGGGCTCGTCGGTGGTGCCGTGCGGGCCCACCACCACGGCTGCCGCAGCATGGTCCTGCGTGGAGAAGATGTTGCACGATGCCCACCGGACGTCGGCACCGAGAGCGACGAGTGTCTCGATCAGGACCGCGGTCTGCACCGTCATGTGCAGCGAACCGGAGATACGCGCGCCCTTCAGCGGCAGGACCTCGGCGTATTCACGGCGCAGCGCCATCAATCCCGGCATCTCGTGCTCGGCCAGGCGGATCTCTTTGCGGCCGAACTCGGCAAGCGAGAGATCGGCGACCTTGAAATCGAGCCCGTTGATCTGGTCTGCGACAAGCGTGGTGTCAGACACTGTGCGGATGCCTCTTCCTATCGGCAAATCGGTGGATGCCCACCAGGCTAACAACAGCGGACGGGACGTCAGGTACTCGATAGCACCTTCCCGTGTCCCAACGAACCGCAGAACACCCCGACACACCGGAGGAGAGGATTGCATGGCCACATCGGAGGCCGGTCACGTCCCGTCGTTCCGGTCCGGCCACAGCATCGACGAGCCGTCCCGACCGCAGTGCTCAGTCCGTCACGGCAACCTTCTCGACGAAGGGCACAAGGATGTCGGCGAGCTCGGCCGCGACATCCGACCCCGACGTCGGGGGCATCGAAATGAAACTCAGCGCCACGCGCACGACGACGCGGGCCAGCATCACGGCGTCCTCGGCGGGTGCCGCGATCCAGCTGTTCGCGAAAGTGTCGGCGAGTCTGCCTGCGCCCCGCTCGAGAATCGGCGCGGCGTCGGTCGTGATCAAGCGCAGCAGGTCGGGTTTGGCCTCGCCGTCGAGCAATGACCGCACGAGCGGGTCTGCCGCAGAAGCGACGAAGTACGACGCGAAGCCGTCGACGAGGGCTGCGCGCACGTCACCGACGTGTGCATACACCGAATCCCCCACCGCATCAGCGAATTCGTCCACGAGGCGCAGCGCGTAACCCTGGGCGAGCCCGTTCCGGGACGAGAATTCCTTGTAGAGCGTCTGCCGGCTGATCCCGGCTGCGCGGGCAATCTCGCTCATGGTGACCGAAGACCAGTCCCGTTCGAGAAGCAGCCCGCGCATGGCGTCGAGGATCGTCGTGCGCAGGAGGACCCGGCTTGCCTCGTGGAAGTGACGAGGGGACTGTCCGCGCACCGGTGCCATGACCGTGACAATTTCACGACCGTGCGGGTGCGTCAAAGCGCACAGCTCATCGCCGGACGATCTCGATCATCTCGAAATCGGCCTTCGCCGCGCCGCAGTCCGGGCACGACCAATCGTCAGGGATGTCGCCCCACCGGGTGCCCGGATCGATACCCTCCTCGGGCCAGCCCTGCGCTTCGTCGTATTCGAATCCGCAGACGAGGCAGCGGAACAGTCGGTACTCGTCGGTCATGATTCCTCCCCGAAGTCTGGCGTGCGGCCCTGATCCGCATTCGATGTAGCGCGGTGACGGGCGAGGATCTTTTCCCGGCGCCTGGGGTGCACATTGATCCGGGAGATATCGCCGGAGTAGTGCTCGAGAACTCTGTGGTCCATCACCTTGCGCCACAGCGGCGGGAAATAGGCGAGCGTGAGCATCGTCGCGTAGCCCGCAGGCAGCTGAGGGGAGACCTCCATGCTGCGCAGCGTCTGGTAACGCCGTGTCGGATTCGCGTGGTGATCGCTGTGTCGCTGCAGGTGATAGAGGAAGACATTCGTCACGAGGTGGTCGCTGTTCCAGCTGTGCGCAGGGGTACACCGCTCGTACCGGCCGCTTGGCGTCCGCTGACGCAACAATCCGTAGTGTTCGAGGTAGTTCACGACTTCCAGCAGGCTGAAACCGAATACGGCCTGAATCGCGAGATACGGTGCGATCCCGATCCCGAACGCTGCGATGAGCGCGGCGAACAGGACCACCGAGATCAGCCATGCACTCAGCACCTCGTTGCGCAGCGACCACACGGGGCGACCGAGACGCTCCAGCCGGTCACGTTCGAGCCGCCAGGACGAACGCAGGCTCCCGACCACACTGCGCGGCAGGAACTCCCAGAAGCTCTCTCCGAACCGAGCCGAGGCCGGGTCTTCAGGTGTCGACACCCGGACGTGGTGGCCGCGGTTGTGCTCGACGTAGAAGTGACCGTAGAAGGACTGCGCGAGCGCGATCCGCGACAGCCGTCGTTCCAGGCGGACGGTCTTGTGCCCGAGCTCGTGCGCGGTGTTGATGCCGATGCCGGCGACTACACCCACCGAGATCGCGAGTCCGATCTTCGAGACGACGCCGAGGCCACCGTCGATACCGAGCCACGACAGGTCCTCGGACGACCACAGGTAGCACGCCCAGACCAGCGTCGCGAACTGGAACGGCAGGTAGAGGTAGGTGCAGTACCGGTAGAACCGGTCGTTCTCGAGCGCCTCGACGATTTCGTCGGGCGGGTTCTCACCATCGGGACCGACGACAAGATCGAGGGCGGGGACGAGCACGAACACGAGGATCGGCCCGATCCACCAGAGAACCGGTGTGACCGAGTCGAGCCCCAGCCGGTTACCGCCCCAGACCAACGCAGTGGCCATGAAGACCGCTGTCGGCGGGACGAGACCGAGCAGCCAGAGGTATCGCTTGCGGTCTCGCCATTGCGATGCGGAGGGGTTCGGGACCCCTTCTGTGCGCGTGGCCATGCCCATTCCCCTTCAGCCGGAGATCAATGACCTATATCACTCACTTGTTGACATTACCCGCGTTGACGTACGTAGTCTAGACAAATTGAGGAGTTTGTAACCCGTCATAGGCACGAATGAGGGCGCTCCCGCAGGAGCGCCCTCATTCGACAGATCCGATTCGTCCGAGCCGGTGCTCTCGCGAGATCACCTATCCGCGCGGTCCCACCCGAGACGGGCACGGAACACCTGCACATCGACATCGCCGGCAATGACATCCAGCTTCGGATCGGACGCGGGAAGCCACACCGAGCGGCCCTGCCCCAATTCGATGCTCTCTCCGCCGCACTCGACCGTCGTCGACCCTGACGTGCACAGCAGGATCTGCGGTCCGCACGGCGCCAGCGACACCGTCTCACCCGCCTCGAGTTCGAGGCGTGACAGAGCGAACTCCGGCGCCGGCGTGCGATACCGCCATTCATGCGTGCCCACCGGGTCGGCCTCGAGGACAGGGACCTCCGGTGAACCGAAATCGAGCACTCTCAACAGTTCCGGTACATCCACATGCTTGGGAGTCAAGCCACCGCGCAGGACATTGTCCGAGTTCGCCATGATCTCGATTCCCATCCCGTGCAGATAAGCGTGCAAGTTCCCTGCATCGAGATACAGTCCCTGCCCCGGTTCCAGAGTGATCCGGTTCAGCAACAACGATGCGAGGACACCCGCATCACCGGGATAGATCTCGGCGAGCTGCAACGCGGTCCGCACCTCTGCGACGAACTCGCGGGGATCATCACCTCCGGTCGCGAGATATGTCACGCATCCATCCAGGACGCGCGGAACGAGCGCTGACAGCGCCTGCGCGGGCAACGTGATCCAGGTGGTGAACAAAGCACGGAGGCCGTCGGAGTCCGGCTGTCCCGCAAGCAGGCCCACATAGGGATCGAGTTCGGGCACGCGCAGCGCCTCGAGCAACTCGACGGTGCGAGCCGCATCGCGGAACCCCGCGAGCGCCTCGAAACGCGTCAACGCCACAACCAGTTCGGGCTTGTGGTTCGGGTCGCGGTAATTGCGCACCGACGAATCGAGTGGCACACCGAGCGCTTCCTCGCGCGCATAGCCCTCGGCGGCCTGCACAGCACTGGGATGCGCCTGCAAGGACAACGGTTCCTCTGCTGCGAGCAGTTTCAACAAGAACGGCAACCTCGGCCCGAACCGTTCGACGCTGTCGTCACCGAGCTGCGCGGGAGGGTCGTCATCGAGCAGTTCGAGCAATGACACCGGCGCCTGACCGTTGTCGACCACCCGGGCCGGATCCGCCGGGTGCGCGCCGAACCACAGTTCCGCCTCGGGATGATCGGACGGCACGGTCCTGCCGCACAACGTGGCAATGGCAGTGCGCGAACCCCACGCGTAGGAGCGCACCGCACCTTCGAGACGGTGCACTACCGACCACCGGCCAGTCGCAGGTAGGCCACAGCCAATTCCAGTCTCGCGGTCAGTACGGCCACCTGCTCGAGCGCAGATGGGACCTCACGGGCTTCGAACTCCCCCACAACAGACACCAATTCCATATCCGGTAGTGCCGCGGCTCGGCGTCGCGCGGCCGGTCGGTCCTCGTCCGTGCTGAGCACGAACACCCGTACCGGTGCGGCCGGTGCGGGCCCGTCCAGTTCTTCATCGTGGAAGAACGGGTCGTACGCGTCGGGACCGGCGGACGAGTCGAGCAGACGATTTCGTGCCACGAGCGCGTCCGGTAGCGCCGCCGGGGTGGCGATCACACCGGCAACCATCAACAACGAATCCGTGGCGTGTCGCGCCAGTACCGCGGTGGTCTGCGAATCACCCGCAATCACCACGCGGCGCGACAACATCCGCGTCGCCAGCGACTTCGCCGGGTTCTCGAAGACCTCGTTCGACGGGTGGTCACGCGCAGACTCTGCGTCGACCGAATCGGCGATCCTCCCGAGATCGGGGAGTGCGCTGCCGAGACGGGAGGCTTCCAGCGAGTCCAGCACCGCGCAGAACACAGCGAGGTGCCGCGTGAATGCATAGGCGGTCGGCACATGTACGCGCGGCGCGAGCACCAGCGCGCGACCCGCAGCCACCGATCGGACGGGCCCTTCGTCGGGGGCGTCCACCACGACCTCCGCACTTCGCCTGAGCGCACCGTCGATGGACGCGGCGAGCGCTGGATCACCCGCGTCGTCCCCTGCGACGACGACGATATCGAGTGGACCCACCCACGGTGGTGTGGCAGGAGCGGCAACGAGTGGCACTGCACAGCGATCCGAGAAGAGCGCGACCACAAGTTCTGCAGCGCGACCGGCGCGGACGTCCCCACCGACGAGGACGACGCTGCGTGGATGGACACCATGAAGACGGTCGCGCACGCCCTCCTCGGCAGCAGCCACGCTCGCGCGAATCTGCGCACCCCCGAGTGCGGCGCTACGCAGGATTCCATCGACATCGGCCTCGATGAGTGCACTCGCGTCATCGAAGTCGAACAGCGGCGAGGGAGCCGTCACGACCGTGCCCCCTTTCTCTCCTCACAGAATCGAGTCGGCCACGATACGGCATGCGCACCGGGTACCTCGATTATCGCTGCCACGAATACTTCCGTCACGCACGCACGACGGCCAGGATTTCCTCGACCAGCGCGTCGACCTCTGCGCGGGTGGGCGCCTCCACATTCAACCGCAGCAACGGTTCGGTGTTGGACGCACGCAGGTTGAACCACGCATTGTCAGGAAGGTCGACGGTCACACCGTCGAGCCGGTCGACCGACCGAGCACGGTCGGCGAACGCGGCGACCACTGCCTCTGTCCGTTCCGATGCGTCGCTGACGGTGGAGTTGATCTCCCCTGACGCCTCGTACCGGTTGTAGGACGCCATGAGGTCGGACAGCGAACCGTCCTGGCCCCCGAGCGCGGCCAGGACATGCAGGGCGGCGAGCATGCCGGAGTCGGCGCCCCAGAAGTCGCGGAAGTAGTAGTGAGCGGAGTGTTCCCCGCCGAAAACCGCACCGGTCTCGGCCATCTGCTGCTTGATGAACGAGTGGCCGACCCGAGTACGCACCGGCTTGCCGCCGAGTTCGGTGACCAGTTCGGGGACGACACGTGAGGTGATCAGATTGTGGATGATCGTCGCGCCCGGTTCCTTGCCGAGTTCGCGGGCCGCGACCAGAGCGGTAACGGCAGACGGGGTCACGGGTTCACCACGCTCGTCGACGACGAAGCAACGGTCTGCGTCGCCGTCGAAGGCGAGGCCGACATCGGCACCGGACTCGACGACGAGGCGCTGCAGGTCTACCAGGTTCGCAGGCTCCAACGGATTGGCCTCGTGATTGGGGAACGTTCCGTCGAGCTCGAAATACAACGGGACCAGCTCGATCGGTAGCGCGCCGAACGTGGCCGGGACGGTGTGACCGCCCATCCCGTTCCCCGCGTCGACTGCAACCTTGAGCGGGCGCATCTGCGACAGGTCGACCAGTCCCCGCACGAACGACGCGTACTGCTCGAGCACGTCCTGTTCGCTGATCGTGCCGGGGGCGCCGTCATAGGCCGGTACCCCTTCGATCACCTCGGCGGAGATTGTTCCGAGTCCGGTCTCCTGACCGACCGGCTTCGCGCCGGACCGGCACAGTTTGATGCCGTTGTACTCGGCCGGGTTGTGGCTTGCGGTGAACATCGCACCGGGGGCATCGAGGATGCCGGAGGCGAAGTACAGCTGATCGGTGGAGGCAAGACCGATGAGCACCACGTCGAGCCCCTGTGCGACGACACCCTCGGCGAAGGCGTTCGACAGAACCGGCGACGATTCACGCATGTCGTGACCGATCACCACGCGGGTTGTAGTGCCGTCGCTGCGGACGAGCCGGGCGAACGACGCACCGACCTCGCGGACGAAATCCTCGTCGATCTGCGTCCCCACCACGCCGCGAACGTCGTACGCCTTGATCACGGCTGCAACCGATTCGGCAGATCTCGCCACTGTTTCCGCTCCTGATCGTCGAATTGCGCCACGCCATCCTCGTGGCGCAGGTCCGCGATCAGCCTAATGCGACGAGGTCAGCTCGTGGGATCTGGCAACACTCGCAGGTGGCCTCGGCGGCCCGTACGCGCAGCCGAAGGAACCACCGCACGCGGCGCGACCTCGGCCACTGCCGGGTCCGTTTCGGGCCGGTTGCGTTCGCCCATGCCTGCCTCGCGCACCGCTTCAGCGAGGGCGGTGAGATCGTCTTCGTCGGGGGTGGCGGTGTCGAACGCCCCCTCGTACCGGACGAGTTCCCAACCCTTCGGCGCGGTGATTCTCGAGCCGTGCGTTTCGCACAGATCCCACGAGTGCGGCTCCGCGACCGTGGCAAGAGGCCCCACAACAGCGGTCGAGTCCGAATACACGTAGGTCAGCGTCGCAACAGCAGGGTTCTTGCACCCAGGCCGGCAGCATCGACGCAGTGATCTCACGCCTCGGAGCGTAGCGTGTCACCGGCCCCGGGACTATTCGGACACACCGGGGAGCAGCCCTCCGATTTCGGCTGCCGCAATCTCCCTGTCGTAATCTCCACTGCATGGCCCGAGCACGTCGTACCACTCCCGTGTCGTCCCGCACGGTGACGCGACGCGGTCGCGGAATCCGCGGACCGCTGTTTCCCCACGACCTGCCTGCGCGCAAGTCCCGAGCCGAGAAGTTCGACCTCCTCGTCCTCAGCGCGTTCGCGCCGATCGACGCTCAGTGGCACGATCGCCTCACGAAACTCGACCTTGCGGTCGACGACGTCCCCAAGATTCGCGCGCGCGACCCCGACTCGGTGAACTGGCCCGACGAAGTCGTCGCCGACGGGCCGGTCCCACTGTCGCGGCTCGTCCCCGCAGGGATCGACCGCAGGGGCGCCGCGACTCGCGCACGGATCGTGTTGTTCCGCCGCCCGCTCGAGCTCCGCGCCGAGGATCCCGACGATCTCACCGACCTCGTGCACGACGTTCTCGTCCATCAGGTCGCGACATATCTCGGCATCGAACCGGAGGTCATCGATCCGGAACTGGGCGATCTCGGCGACGAGAACTGACGCCGGCGGGAGGCGAATACAGCGAAGGCCGGGTACTCGGTCGCCCGAGTACCCGGCCTTCGTCATGGATCGTCCCCGGACACCGATGAATCAAGCCCGTACTCCCCGTACCGGGCCGGACCAGACCGTCAGACGATGCCGCGCTTGAGGCGCCGCCGTTCCCTTTCGGACAGCCCGCCCCAAATTCCGAAACGTTCGTCGTGAGCAAGGGCGTATTCGAGACATTCGTCACGAACCTCACACCCCAGGCAGATGCGCTTCGCTTCCCGCGTCGAACCACCCTTTTCAGGGAAGAACGCCTCCGGGTCGGTCTGTGCGCACAGTGCACGTTCCTGCCACTGCTCCTCGACGTCCGTCGAATCACCAAATCCTGTAATCAATTGCAGAATCGGTGTGCCACTGTCGGAGTCGTCGCAGACACTCTCGACTGCAGTATCGATCCGAGAGATCTCGAAAACTTCGCGCTCGTCGGCCATCCTCCGCCTCCTCACCTGCAGCGCCGCAACTTTCGCGGATCGGGATCTTTCTGCCACCCCCCGAATCTTGCTCGAATGCGACGTCGTCACAATCGATCCCGATCCGGAAATTCGGAATGACACATATGTGATTAGACACGCCGGGCGTGTCGCGGTCAAGCGGAACGAATTTTCTCGCTTACGATCGACGACTTTGCAATTTCTTGGTTTAGGACGGCGCTCGCCGGGGTACCACGCGCACCGCATAGGCTGGCCCCCGTGAATGTGACTGTATTGGTCGGAGGTGTCGGCGGTGCCCGTTTCCTCACAGGACTGCGAGAATTCCTCGGCATCGCACAGGGCTCGGACATCGACCCCGACGCACCGCATCGGATCACTGCCGTCGTCAACGTCGGTGACGACGTGTGGATGCACGGCCTGAGGATCTGTCCCGATCTCGATACATGCATGTACACGCTCGGCGACGGCATCGACTCCGAGCGCGGATGGGGCCGAAAGGCCGAAACCTGGAATGCCAAGGAAGAACTCGCAGCCTACGGCGCAGACCCCGACTGGTTCGGTCTCGGCGACCGCGATATCGCCACCCACCTGATCCGCACGAGGATGCTGCGCACGGGATATCCACTCTCCGCTGTCACCGAAGCGCTGTGTGCACGATGGAAGCCCGGCGTGACGTTGCTACCGGCATCCGACGACCGCAGCGAGACCCACGTGGTGATCACCGATCCCGCCGACGGCATGCAGCGCGCCATCCACTTCGAGGAATGGTGGGTGCGTCACCGCGCCCAGGTTCCTACCCACAGCTTCGCCCACATCGGTGCCGACGACGCGAAACCAGCACCCGGCGTCCTCGAAGCCATCGAGTCCGCCGACGCGGTCGTTCTTGCGCCGTCGAACCCCGTCGTGAGCGTCGGTGCGATCCTCGCCGTGCCGGGCATCCGGGGCGCACTACGGACCACGAAGGCGAAGGTCGTCGGCCTGTCCCCCGTGATCGGAGGTAAGCCGCTACGAGGCATGGCCGACGCGTGCCTCGACGTGATCGGAGTCGCCACCACCGCCGAGGCAGTGGGCAGGCACTACGGAGCCCGCAGTGGCACCGGAATCCTCGACGGCTGGCTCGTGCATTCGACCGATGAGGCCGAGGTTCCCGGCGTCGAGGTACGAAGCGTGCCGCTACTGATGACCGACGTCGACGCGACCGCTGATATGGCCCGCGCCGCACTGGAACTCGCCGGAGTGCAATTGTGATGCCCGCAGACAGCGCGACCGGCACCTCTGTGCGTGACCACGCACCGGGCGGCCCGGTCGAGATCCGACCGGTCACCGGCCTACCGGAGTTCCGACCCGGCGACGACCTCGCAGCTGCGCTCGCCGCCGCCGCGCCGTGGATCGTCGACGGCGACATCCTGGTGGTCACCAGCAAGGTCCTGTCGAAGACCGAGGGGCGCATCGTGCCCTCCCCCACCGACCCCGACGCACGCGACGCACTGCGGCGACGCCTCGTCACCCAGGAAGCGGTGCGGGTGCTCGCCCAGAAGGGCCGCACACTGATCACCGAGAACAAGCTCGGCATAGTGCAGGCCGCGTCAGGCATCGACGGCTCCAACGTCGACGGCGCGGAACTCGCGCTGCTGCCCGAGAATCCCGATGCCAGCGCAGCGACGCTGCGTGCTCGGATCCTGGAACTGCTCGGAGCGCGGGTCGGCGTGGTGGTCACCGACACCATGGGCCGCGCGTGGCGTGTCGGCCAGACCGACTCTGCGATCGGATCCGCCGGGCTACCGGTGCTCCACGGCTACGAGGGCTCCCACGACTCGCAGGGCAACGAACTCATGGTCACGTCGGTCGCACTCGCCGACGAGATCGCGGCCGCGGGTGATCTCGTCAAGGGCAAGCTCGGCGGGGTCCCGGTCGCAGTGATTCGCGGCCTCGACCTTCCCGACGATGGTTCCACCGCACGCGCACTCCTACGCGGCGGAGAGGACGACCTCTTCTGGCTCGGCACCGCCGAGGCGCTCGAACGGGGCCGACGCGAAGCACTGCTGTTGCGCCGGTCGGTACGCGAATTCTCCACCGACCCCGTCGACCCCGAAGACCTACGCGACGCAGTTGCCGAAGCACTCACCGCGCCGGCGCCCCACCACACCCGCCCGGTTCGGTTCGTATGGGTGCGCACCGAACAGGTACGACGACGTCTTCTCGACGGCATGCGCGACCGCTGGGCCGACGACCTCGCAGGCGACGGACTCGAGCCCGTGGCCATCGAACGCCGTCTCGCACGCGGATCGATCCTCTACGACGCGCCCGAAGTGCTGGTGCCGTTCTGGGTTCCCGACGGGGCCCACGAGTACCCGGATGCGCGCCGCACCGCCGCCGAAGCCACGATGTTCACCGTCGCCGCGGGCGCTGCCGTACAAGGTCTACTCGTCGCACTCGCCACACGTGGCCTGGGTAGCTGCTGGATCGGATCGACGATCTTCGCGCCCGAGGTCGTGCGTAGAGAACTCGATCTTCCCGACGATTGGTCGCCTCTCGGCGCGATCGCGGTGGGATACCCGAAAGACGAGCCGCGGCCTCGCGAGGTCTCGGAGCCCGGCGACTCCCTGCGGGAGCTGTAACCGTGTCGGCCGAGTCGTTGCACGCATCCGCACTCGAGCGCCTGGACGCGTGGCGCACGGATTCGGAGAACGCAGAGTCCTTGAAACACACGATGCTCGCGTTCCTCGATTCCGCACCCGGCGGCTGCCTGCGTTCGCACGTTCCCGGGCACATCACCGCGTCGTCGCTCGTACTCGACGCCGATCATCGCAATGTGCTGCTCACGCTGCATCCGCGGGTGGGCAGGTGGATCCAGCTCGGTGGGCACTGCGAACAAAGCGACGAGACCGTCGTCGATGCCGCACTTCGTGAGGCTTCGGAAGAATCGGGGATCGACAACCTCACGATCGACCCGAACCTGCTCTCGGCGCATACGCATCCGATCACGTGCTCACTCGGCAAGCCCACACGACACCTCGATCTGAGGTTCCTCGTCACCGCACCGGTGGGCTCGGTACCGGTCCGCAGCAACGAGTCGACCGACCTGCAGTGGTGGCCGGTCGACGCGTTGCCTGCCGATGCCGAACACGAGACGATCGAACACCTCGTACGGCTCGCTGCCGCCCGCCGCTGATCTACCGGCGGACGGCCCGCTACAGGTCGATGGGCGCGGGGACCGGACGCTTCGGAGCGATCCCGTCCCCCGACGATTCGCCGCGGACGCGTCGCCGGACCCACGGCATCAAGAACTCGCGCGCCCACTTGGCGTCGGCTCGACGCTGCTCCGGGCGAGCCACGACCGCTGCCGGTCCGAGTTCCACAGGCTCGATCTCGTGTTGCGCTCCGAGCGTGTCCAACACCCTGATCGCCATGTTGCGGTGCCCTTCCGGCGACATGTGCAAGCGATCGAAGTCCCACATGCGGTAGTCCCGGTATTCGGAGAACCGCCAATAGTCGACCAGCGTCGCACCGTGGCGGTCGGCGACCTCACGGACGAGTTCGTTGTAGATGGCGACCCGTCCCCGCAGATGCCGGAACACCGGGGCCCAGCCGACGTCGTACGCCGTCCACATCAGCACCCGGGCGCCGGAGCCGGTGAGCGCGGCGATCGCCTCCTCGTACTGCGCGACGAGCACATCGAGATCCAGGCCGGGCCTCATGATGTCGTTGCCGCCCGCATAGATCGTCACGAGGTCGGGTTCGAGTGCAAGTGCAGCATCGAGCTGTTCGTCGAGGATCTGCCGGAGCAACCGACCACGGATTGCGAGGTTGGCATAGCCGAATCCGTCGTTGCCGCGAGCGAGCTGCTCAGCGACACGGTCGGCCCACCCGCGCACACCGTTCGGGCGGGACGGATCATCGTCTCCCACGCCCTCGGTGAACGAATCCCCCAACGCCACGTACTTCGTGTAGGTCGTGGCAGTCTCGAAGTCAGACATCTGTGCTGAACCTGATTCCTCCATCCGGGATCTGGACCCCGGGCCATACCCGCGCACCTCGTAGCAGTTCGCAGCGCGCACCGATATCGGCACCGTCGCCGATCACACCGTCTCGAATCAATGCACGCGGACCCACCCGCACGCCGAAACCGACGATCGTGCGCTCGATCACCGCACCGGCCTCGACCCGCGCGCCGTCGAAGATCACCGCACCGTCGAGGCGCGCACCCGCGCCGATCTCGGCGCCGCGGCCGATCACTGTGCCACCGATGAGCAACGCCCCCGGCGCAACGGACGCACCGGGATGCACCAGCGACTCACCGCGCTGCCCCGGCAGTGCCGGTGACGGAGCGATACCGCGCACCAGATCGGCCGAACCACGGACGAAGTCCTCCGGGGTGCCCATGTCGCGCCAGTACGCGGCGTCGACGTGGCCGAAAAGCTTCCTGCCCTCCGTCAGGAGGGCGGGGAACACCTCGCGCTCGACCGACACCGGACGGCCTTCGGGGATCGCCTCGATGATCTCGCGACGGAACACGTAGCAGCCCGCGTTGATCTGATCGGTCGGCGGATCCTGGGTCTTCTCGAGGAAAGCGGTGACCCGGCCGTCGGCATCGGTCGGCACGCAGCCGAACGCGCGGGGGTCGCCCACGCGAACAAGATGCAAGGTGACATCCGCCTCGGTGCGGACGTGGGTGTCGAGTACGGCCCCGAGATCTGTTCCACCGAGCACGTCGCCGTTGAACACCATGACGTTCTCTGCGCGAAGCTTCGGCAGCACGTTGCGGATGCCCCCGCCGGTCCCGAGCGGCTCGGTTTCGGTGACGTACTCGATCTCGAGGCCGAGATCCGATCCGTCCGCGAAGTGTTCCTCGAAAACCTCCGCCTTGAACGACGTGCCGAGAACCACATGCTTGATTCCGGCCTCACGAATCCGCGCGAGCAGATGTGTCAGGAACGGCAGTCCCGCGGTGGGCAGCATCGGCTTCGGCGCCGACAGGGTCAGCGGGCGAAGCCGCGTTCCCTGGCCCCCGACCAGAATCACCGCGTCGGTATGCGGTGCGGCAGCACTCGTCATGGTCTCCCCTGTTTCTCGTCGAGATCGGTCCCCTCATGACCGACCTTGCCTGCATCGCGCTCGCGTACAGCCGAAGCAACCACCATCTTGGATCGCACCGCGAGGCCACCACGCAGCGCCCAGCGCAACGGTGCCTGCCACGGATGCGGATGCCGATCTGCCTGGAATCGGTACGCACTCTCATGGTGCGCCGGAAGCATCAATTCCGGGTGGCGTCCTGCGGCATGTCCCTTCGCGTGAGTGACCTCCGCGGACGGAACATAGACGTTGTGCCAGCCGGCTCGCCCGAGACGATCGCCGAGGTCCACATCCTCCATGTACATGAAGTATCGGGAATCGAATCCGTCGACGCTGTCGAACGCGGCACGGCGAAGAAGCAAGCAGGATCCGGAAAGCCAACCTACGGGCCGCTCGCTGATCGCTTCGTTCTCCTGTCGGTAACGCTGCGTCCACGGGTTCGTGGGCCATACCGTACCGAGCAATGCGTGACCTGCCCCGGAGGACAGCGTCGGCACCGTACGCGCGGACGGATAGATGGTCCCGTCCGGTTCACGGATCAGCGGCCCCAGCGAACCGGCGCGCGGCCACCGCTGCGCCGCATCGAGAAGGGTGTCCAGTGATCCCGGGCCCCAGCGCACGTCGGGATTGGCGACCACCACGAACTCCGCCGACTCGTCGATCTCGGCAACCGCACGGTTGACTGCGCCGCCGTAGCCGATGTTTCCCCCGGTATGCAGCAGGGTCGCATTCGAATGCGCCTTCGCCGCCGCTTCCGGCGTGCCGTCGGTCGAGCCGTTGTCTGCCATGATCACGCGAGTCGGCAGCGAGGTCGCCGTCGTGAGCGAAGTCAGGAAGTTCTCCAGGTGCTCGCCGGGCGAGTAGGTCACCGTCACCACGGCCAGCGTCGAATCCACGCGCGCAACCATAGCGGCCGAAGCAGTGTGCGACGACTCACGGGCAGACTTCGCGAAGCTCACGCGTGCGCATCCAGCGCGCCGAGCGCCGCCTCCAACGCTTCCCGCCACGGCCGGAGCGGCGTGAGACCGGCCGCCGACCAGGCCCGCCCGTCCAGCACCGAGTACGCGGGACGCGGAGCCGGCCGGACGAACTCGTCGCTGGTGCAGGGCAGGACCCGGTGCGGGTCGGCGCCGACACCTGCGAAAACCGCACACGCCAGGTCGTACCACGTGGCCTCACCCCCGTTGGTCGCATGCAGGATCCCCCCGGGCACCGGATCGGAGTCGGCGCGAAAGGCGAGTTCGAGCAGGCCGGCAGCGAGATCGCGCGCATAGGTGGGGCATCCCAGCTGGTCGTCGACGACCCGCACGGTGTCGCGGTCACGTTCGAGACGTCGCATCGTCGCGACGAAGTCGTTTCCCTCACCGGTGTAGACCCACGCGGTCCGCACGACGTGCGCGGACGGCAGGATCGCGCGAACGGCCTGCTCACCGAGCAGCTTGGACCGCCCGTACGCGCTACGCGGATCGGGGCGCGCATCGACCGGATACGGCTGTGTTGCGTCGCCGGCGAACACGTAGTCGGTGGAGACATGGATCAGGGCCGCGCCGACGTCGGCGCACGCCCGGGCAAGCACGGCCGGACCGTGCCCGTTGACGGCCGTGGCCGTGTCCTCGTCGGTCTCTGCTGCATCGACCGCGGTGTATGCGGCGCAGTTGATCACCACCGACCCCGGCGCGACGGCCGCAGCCACCGCCGCCTCGTCGGTGATGTCGAGTTCGGCCGAGCCCACGCCACGAACAGGACTTCCCGAAGACGTCCCCAGGTCGATCACATGGCTACCGAGCTGACCGTGGGCCCCGGTCACGAGAACGTTACGCACGTGGCCGAGTCTGGCACGCCGGTGTCGAACACGCCCGTCGGGGAATTCCACCAGTAACCTTCATCGAGTACCCGGACGCAAGCCGAAGGAGGACCGCACGTGCCGTCAGAGCCGCCCCGCCGCAGTGCCAGGGGGCGCCCCAGCACGGATGAGCGGCGCAGGACGCGTCCGACGCGCTCGTCGTCCAGGCCCGTACGAGAGCCGAGCACCTCGCGGCGCGCCGCCGGTGACCGCGCCATGCCCCAGGCCACCCAGGGTGTCTCGCGGGTGTTCACAGGGCGACCACGCCAGTTCGCTGCCGCGGTCGCAGCCGCCCTCGTCTTGATCGCCACCGGCGTCGGATGGCGCACCTACGATTCGTTCGCATCTTCGCTCGCATCGGTCGACGGCCTGAACCTCGGAAACGGCAAGGACGGCGCGCTCGACATTCTCTTGGTGGGTACCGACAGCCGTACCGACGCGCACGGCAACCCTCTGTCGCAGCGCGAACTCGATGCACTGCGTGCCGGCGAGGAGGTCGCCAACAACACCGATACCATCATCTTGATCCGGGTGCCGAACGACGGAAGTTCCGCGACGGCCATCTCCATTCCCCGTGACACGTATGTCGAGGTGCCGGACATCGGGATGTCCAAGATCAACGCCGCATACGGCGCCACGAAGGAACTCGCCCGGCTCGAGGCCGTCGAATCCGGCGAGGACGAAGCGGCGGTCGAGAAGTCCTCCACGAAGGCAGGCCGGGATGCGCTGATCGAATCGGTCGCGGACCTGACCGGCGTGACGGTCGATCACTACGCCGAGGTCGGTCTGCTCGGGTTCGTCCTGCTCACCGATGCGGTCGGCGGCGTCGATGTGTGTCTGAACGCCGCGGTCGACGAACCGTTGTCGGGCGCCCACTTCGCAGCAGGCGAGCAGACCCTTCAGGGGTCCGACGCGCTGAGTTTCGTCCGCCAGCGTCACGACCTGCCGCGCGGAGATCTGGATCGGATCGTGCGTCAGCAGGTGTTCATGGCGTCGCTCGTGCAGAAGGTTCTCAGCGCGAAGACATTGAGCAATCCGTCGAAGGTGGGGCAATTGACCGCAGCGGTGCAACGCTCGGTGGTGCTCGATTCGGATTGGGACATCGTGCAACTCGCGACCCAGATGCAGGATCTCGCGGGTGGTGCGGTGAAGTTCTCGACGATTCCGGTGCAGGACATCAATGCGATGACCGACTACGGCGAGTCCGTCGTCCAGGTCGATCCCGATGAGGTGCGCGAGTATGTCGCTGCTCTGGTGGGTGGGGACTACGAGGGATCGGAGACGACCACCAGCGACTCGCCTGTGCCTGACATCGATCCGTCGTCCGTGACCGTGAACGTCTCCAACGCGGGCAACGTGTCCGGATTGGCGTCCGCGGTGTCGCTGGCGATGAGTTCCGAAGGCTACCGCGAAGGTGTGGTCGGTAACTACGCGGGCTCCGCGATGTCCTCGACCACGCTGTATGCAGCCGACCCCGACTCCGACGAGGCGCTGGCCGTCGCGGCGGCACTCGGGGATGTCGACATCGACTCCGACCCGAGCCTCCCGGCAGGCACCGTCGAGCTCGTGCTCGCCGACGACTACACCGGACCCGGTTCGTCGTCCTACTCCGGGTCGAGCTCGTCCTACACGTCGGGCACGACGACGCAATCCGACGTGATGCCTGCAGGTGAGTCGGCGACGCCCGCTCCGGCCGCACCGCCCATCGACGCCGGGTCCGACGGGCCGCGCTGCGTCAATTGATCCATCCCGATACGACTCCCAGAACGAGGTTTCCGTGACCACCTTGACCGCCGCCCTGCTCGACCCGATCCTTGCGTCCGATCCCGCCGGTCCGCGCATCACGTGGTACGACGACGCGACCGGCGCACGGATCGAACTGTCTGCGATCACGCTCGCGAACTGGGCAGCCAAGACCGCCAACATGATCCGTGACGAGTTCGGGATCCTGCCCGGCGGCCGGGTGTCGGTGCTGCTACCCGCGCATTGGCAGAGCGCGGCAGTTCTGCTCGGCGCGTGGTGGGCCGGTGCGGAGGTCGTCCTCGACGCCGACCCCGACGCGGAGCTCGCGCTCGTCACCCCGGACCGACTCGACGAGGTCGACGACGTCGCCGAGGTGGCCGCGCTGTCCCTCGACGCTTTCGGACGTCCTGTCCCCGATCTGCCGCCCGGTGTCACCGACTACGCCACCAATGTGCGACTGCACGGCGACCAGTTCCGTCCGTCCGGCGCCGGCGATGCCGCGCTCGACGGTCGCACGGTCGCCGATCTCCTTGCGGCAGCACAGGAGTCTGCGTCACGATCCGGGATCACCGGCACCGACCGTGTGTTGTCGAGTCGCGACTGGACCACCGTCGACGAACTCGTCGACGGGTTGATCTCGGTGCTCTCCGTCGGAGCTTCCCTGGTCCAGGTCAGCAATCCCGACCGTGCCGCGATCGGCCGTCGCGTCGAGAGCGAGAAGATCACCGCACGATTGGACGCATGACGCACACCCTCGTTCCGCACCATGGAAGTGAGGTCGGCCCCGTGCGGTAGTCTCCTCGCCGGAGAAGACACGTAGGGGGATTCGTGCCGGGGGGCTCACCATCAGAAGAACTGTTCATCGACGTCGTGGCCGTTGCCATGCTCGCGTCGACGCTCGACACGGCATCGGACGACATGTCGGCGGCGGTCGATGTCCTCGGATCGATCAGCGGTCAGGACCTCGGCTGCGCCGAATTGGATCGCGCTGCAGCCGATTTCCGTGACCGCTGGCAGGACGGTATCCGCAAGATCGCGTCGGCCACAGACGGCCTCGCGGTCGCACTGACAGAGACGTGCGATGCCTACAGCGCTCAGGTTCATGCCACCGCTGCAGCATTGGGCGCGGTCGGTTCGGCACTGCCCGACGGGGACGACTCCGCCGGGAATGCCGCACCTCCACCCGCCCGGCCCCCTGTCGTACTGCTGGGAGACTTCTGATGTCGGCACCCGGCACGTCGGGCGATTCGAATGCCGCGCTGTTCCCGAACCTCGGCTTCGACCCTGCCCCGGGCAATCCGGCCACGGTCGGTTCGGTCGCTACCCAACTGCGCACCACCGCACGCACGCTCGACGAGGCGCACCGAGCACTGGCCCGGATGGGGCACAGCGACGGCATCTGGCGGTCGACCGCTGCGACAGCATTCCGCGCTCGAAGCGCCGAACTTCCACCGATACTCGACACCGCCGGCTCCTCACTCCAGCAGGCCGGTCGGGCGCTCGAGGCATGGAGCGACGACCTTGTCTCGCTGCAGAAAAAGGCAGTGAGCCTCGAAGAGCTTGCTCGGGTCGCACGCAGCAATGTTGCTGCGGCGGAATCCAATCCTGCGCTGCAGGAACGTCATCGCACGTACTCCGATCCCGACCGGTTGGCAGCTGCACAGGCCCGGCTCGACAGTGCCGTCGCGGAGTTGGACCGCGCCCGCACCACACTCGACGACATCATCGCGCGCGCCGAATCGCTCCGAACGCAACATCGCGGACTCGTGGACGAGACCACACGTGTCCTCCGTAAGGCCGCCGAACAGGCACCCGACGAAGGACTCTTCGAACGGCTCGGGCGTCGCCTCGACGACTTCCTCGACGACGTCGGCGAGCTGTTCGAGGACATCTGGGATTACGTGCAGGACAATGCCGATCTCATCAACGAGTTGTCGAACACCCTCGCTACTTTGAGTTCTGTCCTCGGCGCTGCGGCAGCGGTCACGTTCTACTTTCCCGCCATCAGCGGACCGCTCGGAACGGCGGCTCTCGGATTGGGCGTCGCTGCGCTCGCGGGGCACGCACTCGCGAAGGCAGCCGGAGCCGAAGTGACCGCAACAACATTCGTGGTCGATATCGTCGGGGTCGCCACAGGCGGGATCGGCAAGGTTGCTTCGACGCTGGGAGACGGCGCCGGGATGGTCGTCAAAGGCGCCGACAGCATCGGGGACGCCCCGGGCGCTGCTGCCGCGGCCGTCCGGCAAGCGCAGCTTGAAGTGGTCGACAAAGCAGCAGGCAGGACCGGCGCGGGTACCGCACTTACCGTCCCGATTGCTGCACAACTGACCGGCGCTGAAGGGGTGACCAACATCTTTCAGGACGTCAACAAGTACGTACTCCCTGATACCCCTTCCGAACAATTGAGCACTCTCATTTTCGGTCCGATATCCGGTTCAGCCTTCAACACTCTTGTTCGGGAGTCGTCGTGAGACTGCAACTCGATCTCCCGTCAGGGCTCTCTCTCATTCCGCTCCAAAGGGATATTCCGCTGAGGACAGCCGCAGCCGAGGCTCTTGTCGCCTCAGCCACTACACAAGACTCGAAGGCCGACATCTCCAGTGTTCTCGCAACAAGCGAACTCCTGTCGCATTGCGACCTGGTGCTGGCCGGCGCCCTCGCCCTGCCTGATTCCGAGCCGAGCGAGTTCGCCGCTGTGACGCTGGCCGTTCGGCGCCTTCCTGACAGACGCGGCCCCTTCAATCGACCCGAAGCACGGGATGAACTCGCACGAGCATTGGCGGACACACTGGCTCGGGCCAACCCTGCCGCGGTGGTTCAATACCGCCGACTCGGATGCGGACCGGTCGTCCTCGCGCTGAGGGCATCCCTGTTCGATCTGCCGGGGGACATGACGGTCAACGGCAAAGCGGTCCTGATCACTTCCGATTCGTTCCAAGCCCTGGTTCCGCTGCCTGGAGGTGCCGAGATGGCTGTGCTCGATCTCAGTAGTTCATCGCGCGAACTGTGGCCCCGGTTCGTGGACATCGCGCTGACGATGGTCGACAGCATCCGCATCGGATCCTCCGACGATGCCCACTCCGACCGAGCCGAGAGGTGAGCGTTGCATCTGCCGACACCATTGACCGCAATAGTCGCATCAGGCGATACCGGCGCTTACACCGCCAGCTGGTGGGCAAGCGTGGCGCTGCTCGTGGCCTTTCTGTATTACGTTGCCTTCTACGATTATCGAGTCGGTCACCGCTGGAAGGTACGAAGAGGTATCAAAAAAGCACCTGCTATCGACATTCAAGAAACACAGATCCGCGCAATTTTCGACGGCAGCCCCATTGCCACAATCGACCCCAGAGAATTTACGGTCACAGTGGCTCGCATGAACGGTATCGCCAACACCTATGGCTACCACTACATAGGAGAACGCGGCCATGCCTATGGCAGCACTCGAATCGCGTTCCAGTTCCTGCCCTGCCGCCCCCCTCCGCGGATCCCTATCGTTTCGATTCGTTGGCGACCGTCCCCCCTTCCCCAGGTTCCGACCGCGACGCACCCCCAGCACTTCCCCACCGGCACGCAGCACGCCGGTTACCCACAGGGGTTTTCAGCGCATAACGGAATTCGGGCCGCAACCAGCTCGCCGCGTCCGGATCTATACAGAGCGACCAGGTACTTTTTCGACGGCCGCGACCTCGTACGCGTACGGGGCCCCTTGGAGGATCCGGTATACCTCGCCGACATTGCACACGAGCGCGGATATGCCTTCGCATGGTCGTATATGCCCAGAATCCGATCGTCGAAAAACGCACCGTGCTTCTGCTTTCGCCGTCTCTACCCCGCCGAATGACGCGCTCGTTTCGGGGCCGCCCCAACCTCGAGGGTGAGCTACTCATGCTGTCGAGGCCCACTCGCCGTGACGGACTCACCCGTTCCAAGAAGACGGTCGCAGAGAACGGGCCGCGGCCCTCGTCACGCTCGATCCGCGCGAGTTCACCCTCACAGTGGCCCGAATCAATGGCATTGCAAACGAGTTCGGGTATCACTACGTCAATGAGTGCGGAAACAGATTCGGGAGCATACGAGTGGAGTTCCAACGCCTTTCTGAACCTCCACCACCCCGAATACCGCATCTGCCGCGGCGCTGGGCGAAAGGACGCCCCTTCGGATCCACTGGGACGAACACCTCCGTATATCTACCACCAGAGCATGCCGATATTCTCCGCACGCATTGGGATCCCGTCTCGCTGATGCGGTGGAGGTCGGCGAGTATGACGTGCTCGACAACTCGGTTGAGGTGCGTCCGGACTATCGCCCCGGCCGGCCCCGCAGTGGGGATGCTGCCGAAGAAACCCGGCCCTTGCCGTTCGACTCACCGAGACCGATCGGCGTCGGTTGGCGGAGTACGCCGAACGGACTGGGCGGCCGATGAGTGCTGTCATTCGAGCTGCGATCGACGAGTACCTGGCCAGGCATCCAGCCGTGTGAATTGAAGCGTCGGATTCAATTCGCAAACGTAGCGTCTTCAGGTGCGGTAGCCGCCGTCCTCGAGCCCCGCTTCGATTTCGAACTTGTTGCGCGAACCGGGGTTGTGTACTTCCTCCCACAGATAGCGCACCGCGAAACCGAGTCCGTGACGTGCCCACTGATCGGCGTGGACGGCCTCGTGGCGAAGCAGCCGACGCGAGGGCATCGTGCGGGTGAGGAACACTCCCCCGATGGTGGTGCCGCCGCGCGCGAATCCGCCACGCATACCGGTACTCACGTAGAGACCGAACTCGTCGTCGAACGTCACCGCACCGCCCCAGAGACGTGCCCAGGTCAGGGCGAGGGCAGTCGGGATACGAGCGGAGGGGACTCCCCGCGACGCTCGCGTCATACGGTGTGGACTGCGGCCTGTTCTCGACACGCCTCGAGCCTAGCGACGACAGTGGGCGGCCTCCCACGAGGACCGCCCACCTCGACACTTTCCCCCACTTGTCCGAGTTTCCGTTGCCTCACGACCTACGGCAACCCAGGCAACGGGAGGAAAGTGTCGTGCGGTGGGCGACCTTCATACGATGACCGCCCACCGCGACACGTTTCAGACCCGGACAGGGACCGCTTCGTCGACCTTGTCGAGTTGCTTCCGCTTGGCCACCGGAATCGTGAGCGTGATGACGGCAGCGACCAGTGCGACACCGCATCCGATGAGCAGACCGGTCCGGAAGCCCGATTCGGTCGGAATGGTGTAGGCACCCACCTGAACACTCATCTGTGCCAGTACGACGCCGACGACAGCGGCCGAGATCGACGTGCCCATCGCGCGCATCAGGGAGTTGACGCTGTTGGCCGACGCCGTCTCGGTCTGCGGCACCGCCGCCATGATCAGCGCGGGCATTGCACCGTAAGCGAACCCGACGCCGGTGCTGCAGATCGCCGCAACGATCATCAGGCCCCACGTCGAGCCCATGAGCAGCTGGGAGGAGCCGTACGCGATCGCGATGATCACGCATCCTACGAACAGGGAGACCTTCGGCCCGCGGGCCGACGACAGTTTGCCCGCGATCGGCGAGACCGCCATCATCATCAGTCCGCCCGGCGCCATCCACAGACCCATCGCCAGCATCGACTGGCCGAGTCCGTATCCGGTTTCGGTGGGCAGCTGAAGCAACTGGGGAATGATCAGCGACTGCGCGTACATCCCGAAACCGACGACGACCGATGCCGCGTTGGTCAGCAACACTGCGGGCCGGGCCGCGATTCTCAGATCGACGAGGGGTTCGGGACGGCGCAGTTCCCACCAGCCCCATGCCACCAGCACGACCGCAGCGAGAGCGAACAGTTCCAGTGTCGTCGCACTCCCCCACCCCCAGTCGGCGCCCTTCGACACGGCAACCAGCAAAGCCGTCAGCGCAATGCCCAGGCCGATGGCCCCCACCATGTCGAAACGCCCGGGATTCGCTTTGCCGGGACGATCGGGCACCACGTTCCACAGCAGTACGAAGACAACCGCACTCAGGACTGCCGTTGCCCAGAAGAGCACCCGCCAGCTCGTGTTCTCGGCGACAGCTGCAGCGACCGGGAGGCCGAGGGCGCCGCCGATACCCATCGACGCGCTCATCAGAGCGATCGACGAGTGAAGACGCTCTGGCGGGAGGACGTCACGTAGCAGGCTGATGCCCAGCGGGATCAGGCCGACACCGAGCCCCTGCAGTCCGCGACCGAGAAGCATCGGCAGCAGCGATGACGACAGCGCACACATGATGGCGCCGAGGATCAACGGAACCGTGCAGATCAGCAGCATTCGGCGCTTGCCGTACGTGTCGCCGAGGCGTCCGATGACGGGCGTCGCGACCGCGCCCGTGAGCAGGGTGATGGTGATCACCCACGATGCGTTGGACGCGGTCGTGTCCAGCATCACGGGCAGCTGCCCGATGAGGGGAACCACCAGCGTCTGTGTGAGGGCACCGGCGATTCCAGTGAACGCGAGCACCCCCACCAGCAGTGAGGGGCGCACGTCCGGCGCCTCGACAGAACCTTGCATGAAACGAACTCCGTCTTCGAGTAAAGAAAAACCCAAACCAGCGGGTAATATGTATTGAGCACATGGTATGCATGATGCATATACACGGGTCAACACCGAGTTCGCCCATACTGGGAAAACGCGACCTAGGAGTGATGAGACACACAGATGGACAAGCCGACGCACCTGATCGAGTTCGAAATGATGCTCGTCGGGCGGCATCTCAACTTCTTCGGCCCCCGCCGGCGAGATGCCGGACGTCTGGACCGCAGTGCGTACACCATGCTCAGTCGCCTCTCAGCCCAGGGACCGATGAGCATCGGCCAGCTGAGCGACGCATTCGGACTCGATTCATCCACGGTCAATCGCCAGACCTCGGCACTGTTGAAGACAGGGTTGGCCGAGCGCATCCCCGACCCTGACGGGGGCATCGCACGCAAGTTCCAGATCACCGAGGACGGCGCCCGACGCCTGGACCACGAACGCGCCCGAGCTATCGAATCACTCGAACGCGTTCTGGTCGATTGGGACGCCGACGACGTGGCCGAATTCGCGCGCTATCTAGAACGGTTCAACACCGACATCGAACGCTTGTCCGGCTCGCCGTGGACCCGGCGCGCCGATATCGGGCACCCGAAGAGTTCGTGACCACCCGGCCGTCAGCCGAGCAGCTTCTGCCGCAACGCCTCGTCCTTGTCGAGCACCATGCTCTCGAGTCCGGCCCGGAACCGCTCCATGCGTTCACGCAGCGCCGGGTCGGCAGCCCCGAGGATGCGGGCCGCGAGCAGGCCGGCGTTACGTGCCCCGCCGATCGACACGGTGGCCACGGGAACACCGGCCGGCATCTGCACGATCGACAGCAGTGAGTCCATTCCGTCGAGGTACTTCAACGGAACCGGAACCCCGATCACGGGCAGTGGGGTCGCGGACGCGACCATTCCCGGCAGGTGAGCTGCACCGCCGGCGCCGGCGATGATGACTTTGATCCCGCGACCGGCGGCGTCCTTCGCATAGTCGAGCATGCGCTGGGGAGTGCGATGGGCGGAGACGACACCGACCTCGAATCGGATACCGAACTCGGCCAGCGCCTCGGCAGCGGCTTCCATCGTGGGCCAATCCGAATCGCTGCCCATGATCAGGCCGACCTGTGCGCCCTGCGTCATCGGGGTCCCCTGTGCCGTGTCCGTCATTCTGATTCTCCCGTGTGTTCGTTCCAGCCGTCGGTCCACTGTGCGTGCGAGAGCCAATGCGCGGCACGTTCGGCGCGTTCCCGAACCGCTGCGACGTACTCGGGGTCGTCGAGTGAGCCGGACGGGTCGCCGAGCAGGTTGACGTGCCCGATCTTGCGGTCCTTGCGTTCGCCCTTGCCGTAGAGGTGTACACGCACGTCGGGCATCCGGGCGAACAGATGATGGAGTCGCTCGTCCATGCTCATCGCCGGAGCCTCCGGAGCACCGAGGACGTTGGCCATCACCACGACGGGTGCGAGGGGAGTCGTGTCGCCGAGGGGGTAGTCGAGCACCGCGCGCAGATGCTGCTCGAACTGGCCCGTTCGCGCACCGTCCATTCCCCAGTGTCCCGAGTTGTGTGGGCGCATCGCGAGCTCGTTGACGATCAGCTCGCCGGCCTGAGTCTCGAACAGTTCGACGGCCATCACACCGACCACCCCGAGCTCACCTGCGATCCGCAACGCAAGCTGCTCCGCGTCAGCGGCAAGGTGGGCGGGCAGACCCGGTGCCGGTGCGATCACGACGGAGCACTGGCCGTCTCGTTGCACAGTCTCCACGACCGGCCAGCTTGCGCCCTGCCCGAACGGTGAGCGGGCGACCATCGCCGACAGCTCCCGACGCCATGCGACCTTCTCCTCCGCTAGCAGCGGCACACCGCGGTCGAGTTGCTCGGAGACGATCCGCTCGAGTTCGGCCACCTCGTCGACGATCCACACCCCGCGGCCGTCGTACCCGCCGCGGGCGGCCTTGAGCACGAACGGCCATCCGAGGTGTTCACGAGCCGAGGCTAGGTCGCCGATCGAAGTGATCTCCGCGAACTTCGGCATGGGCGCACCGAACGCGCCGAGCCGCTTACGCATCGCGATCTTGTCCTGCGCGAAGATCAGCGCCTGCGGCGGAGGCAGTACTGCGACGCCCTCGCTCTGCAGAATTTCGAGGTGTTCGGTCGGAACGCCTTCATGGTCGAAGGTCAGCGCATGGGCACCGGTGGCGGCGCGCCGCAGCGCGTCGAGATCGTCGTGGCTGCCGAATACGACGTCGGGGCTCACCTGAGCGGCCGGTTCGTCCTCACTGCCCGAGAGTACACGCAGCGTCTGGCCGAGCGCGATCGCAGCCTGATGCGTCATCCGCGCGAGCTGGCCACCGCCGATCATCGTCACGACGGGCATCCCCGCAGTCAGCGCGCGGGGAGAGTCGGATCTGGGGAGCGAGTCAGGTCTACCGGTCACGGTTGACAATGGTGTCACAGGCCGGAGCGCCGTCGTGACAGGGCAAGCAAGCCGCCCCGGGTCACCGGACCGATCACTTTCGCGGCCCGGCGAACATTTCGGGACGAATATTCCGAATCGTCACTTTCCTGTGGTAAGTCTGAAAATTTTCGATGTAGTTCGTGGAAATCGCTCCATGTTTCGTAGACTCGGCCGAGTGTCCGTCGTCGATGATGCTCTGAGCCGCTTTCCCGCACCATTACGGGAGCTGATGCTGCGTCACCGCGAACTCATCAAGTTCGCGATCGTCGGAGGCACGACCTTCTTGATCGACTCCGGGATCTTCTACACCTTGAAGCTGACGGTCCTCGCGGAGAAGCCCGTCACCGCGAAGATCATCGCCGGTGTGGTTGCAGTGATCTGCTCGTACATCCTCAACCGCGAATGGTCGTTCCGAAACCGCGGGGGACGAGAACGGGCGCACGAGGCGTTCCTGTTCTTCTTCGTCAGCGGGATCGGAGTGGTTCTCAGCTTCATTCCGCTGTGGATCTCGAGTTACGTCTTCAACTTGCGGGTACCCGAGGTCAGCCTTGCCGTCGAGAACATCGCCGACTTCGTCAGTGCGTACATCATCGGAAACCTGCTGCAGATGTTCTTCCGCTTCTACTGTTTCAAGCGGTTCGTATTCCCTGACGAAACCGTCCCGGATGTGCGCACGGTGGACGAACTGGACAAGTCCGACCTCGACCGGACCTGACCGCCTTCACCTCGGTTCCCGGACTCCGTCCATGTGCACCGACGTCCAGTCGCGCGCCGCGCCGAGGAACAGCGCGAACAGGGCTGGTCGCCGTCGCTGCAATTCGAGTCGCCCACCGTCTGCCTCCGCGAGCGCACGAGCGAGCGCGAGACCGACCCCGGTCGATCCTCGTCCTGAGAAACCTCGATCGAAGATGTGCGGCACGAGGTCGTCGCCGACGCCCTCGCCTTCGTCGCTGACTTCGACGCACACCGTCGAATCCCCCCGCATGGCGACACGCCGCACGGATACCGTGCACGTGCCGCCGCCGTGAGCAAGAGCGTTGTCGACGAGGACGGCAACTGCTTCACGCAGACGCGATGCCGTCACGGACGAGCGCAAGGACGGGTCGCCCCGAAGGACCAGATCGCGACCTGCATCGTGGTACGGACCGCGCCAGTCCGCGATTACGCCGGCAAGCTCACCCACCACGGAGACTTCGGTCCGTAGTTCGGCTCCACTGTTCCGAGACTGACGCACGAGCCCGGCGATGGCTGTGGTCAGGCGGTCGACCTGAGCCATCGCCGCCTCGGCCTCCTCGACCACTGTCGGATCCTCGTGCGTGGACAGCTCGTCGAGTCGAAGGCGGATCGCGGTCATGCGGGAGCGGAGTTGATGGGAGACGTCACCGACCAGCGCATGCTCGCGTTGCAGGCGGCCGGAGATCTCCACCGCAGCGGAGTCCAGCACATCCGAGACCCGGTCGAGCTCGGCAATGGAATGACGCTGCGGCACCGGTTTGAAGTCTCCCTCGGCGAGCCTGGCTGCGCGCGCGGCCACATCACGCAGCGGGAAGGCCAGCCGTCTGGCGGTAGCCACCGCCACCAGCGCCCCTACTGCAACGGACAACAGGACAAGGAAGCCGACCGCGGCGAGTACCTGTCGTTGCAGCGTGCGCATGTTCTCGGAGGGGGCCTCGATCCGCAGCGACCCGGAGGTACCCATCGACAAGGATTCGACGAGGGGATACTCCGGGGTGACGTCACCGATGTCGAGACGCGCTGCCTCGTTCTCAGGAGTGGGATAGACCACGACCACGCGCCCGCCGTCGGGTACGAGAAGCCGCAACGAACCGGTATCGAGTCCTCCCACCACGAGGCCGTCCGTGCCTTCCTGCGCAATGATCTCGTCCGACATCCGCTCGAGCCGATTTCGGAGGTCTCTGCGTGTGGTGTCCTCCACGAACAGGTAAGCGGTGAAAGCGAGTGGGATCCCGAGCAGAAGGGCGACGAGCAGCACCGCAGCCAGGACGGCGTTGAGGATGCGCCTGCGCACCGTCCGCCCCTTCTAGTCGGTGTTCAGTCGGAAACCGACCCCGCGCACGGTCGCGATGCGTCGTTCCCCGGCCGGCCCCTCGTCGCCGATCTTCCGACGCAGCCACGACATGTGCATGTCGAGGGTCTTCGAACCTCGGAGATCGGCGTCGCCCCACACCTCGTCGAGGATTGCGTCGCGCGAGACGACCTGCCCGGCGTGCTCGAGCAGGACACGCAGGAGTTCGTACTCCTTGTTCGCAAGAGTCACCTCGGAGCCGTCCACAAGAACACGCCGCGCTGCGCGTTCGAGGCGGATCCCGGAGACCTCGACAACTTCGTCCGCGTCACCGCCCCCGCGGCGGCGCAGCAGCGCGCGTACCCGCGCCATCAGTTCGGCGAGCCGGAACGGCTTACCGACATAGTCGTCGGCGCCTGCGTCGAGCCCCACCACGAAATCGACCTCGTCGGTGCGCGCTGTGAGCATCAGCACCGCCAGGTCGGAACGATTCGCTCTGATCTGACGGCACACTTCGAGGCCGTCCATGCCCGGCAACCCGAGGTCCAGGATCAGCAACTCGTAGTTCCCGGAAAGCGCTTGTTCGAGCGCTCGGGGGCCGGTGGCCTCGACGGTCACGTCGTAGCCCTCGCGCCCCAGCGCTCGGGACAGAGGCGCAGCGATTGCTTCATCGTCTTCCGCTAGCAGAACGGCAGTCACTCGCTCAGCCTACGGACAGGCCGACGCGAAACCGGATCACCACGCCAGTCACCATGCCTTGCGATGTCCTTCACCTTCGCCGGAAGGTTGCGCCGCGGGACGGCCGGTAGGCGAACCGTCCTGTGCCTCGAACGCCGTCCGGTACAGCAGGGCGTGCACCTTCTGGACGTCGGGAATGTTGTCGAACTCGAGGGGGTCGTCAGCGGCAGAGACCACCACGAGCGTGCCCGTGCGCAGGATCCGGTCGACGAGCCCGTGCCGGAACTGCACATTGCTGATGCGCCCCATCGGGATGTCGATGCCGGTATGAGTGATCACGCCCTGGCGCACGAGCACTCGCCGATCCGTAACGATGAAATGGGTGGTCAGCCACCGAATCAAGGGGACGAGACAGCGCCACCCCACGAGGATCGCCCACAACACCAGCACCGCTATCACCAGAGCTGCGGATGCACCGCCGTCGAGGCGGGTCTGCGCAAGCCCGACCAGGAACCCCGTGACGGCCGTGGCCAGTAGGAATACGACGACCGGAACGATCAGCATCTTCGCGTGCGGATGCCGGTGCAGCAGCAGATTCTCATCCGGTGCGAGAGCATCCTCCGGGTATCCCATGGACACCACGATGGCACACCGCCCTACACCGGCCGCAGGTGCGTGATGTCGCCCGCCGCCACCGCGACAGGCTCACCTTCGCCGTCCGGTTGGATGACGATGCGACCCTGCTCGTCGATGTTCACGGCCTTGCCGTGCAGTTCTGTGTCGCCGGGCAGGATTGCGCGCACCCGCCTGCCGATGGTGCTGCACCGATCCCGGTACGCGTCCGCGGCGGCCGTCGGATCCCAGCCGTGCCGTTCCCACTGCCGGATGCGCTCGGCGAACGAAGCCAGCAGAGCCTCTGTGAGCCTCGTGCGATCGAGTTCGTTCGCACCGGCGAGCAGCAGTGACGTCGCAGTGGGTACGGGCAGTTCGTCGTCGGTGAGCGTGACGTTGAGCCCCACACCGACGACGACTGTGGGAACCGGGGCTGTCGACGCTACCTCGACAAGGATGCCCGCAAGCTTACGGTCGTCGACGAGGACGTCATTGGGCCACTTGAGCTCTGCCGGAACACCGGTGACTTCACGGACCGCATCGACGATCGCGATACCGGTGAGCAGCGGAAGCCAACCGAGATCCGGAAGGGCGACACCGGGCAGCTTCAGCAGCACCGACACGATCACCTGTGCCCGGGGAATTCCGTTCCAGGCACGCGAGTGCCGTCCGCGCCCTCCGCTCTGGAACTCGGCGAGCAGAACGCGACGGTCGCCGGATGCGGCCTCGGCGAGGAGGTCGGCGTTCGTCGACCCCGTTTCGTCGACGACGTCGACGCGTTCGTAGAACCCTTCGCCACCTCCTGCGCCGTCCACCAGCACGCGTCGCAGCTGCGACACGTCGAGCGGAACACGCAGGTCGGAATCATTCGGCAATTCGGGGTTGCGGGACATGCGCCCCAGCCTAAAGTGACCGGAAACAACTACTCGCGGGTAGCTCCAGTTCAATAATTCAACGCACACGGACCTCCGTGCGGCGGCGCAGATTGACGATCGCTAAGCTGACTGCCCATGACCACTGTCCAGGAGCCGTCCGCGCCCGAGGCGGCGAGTACGCCCGATATCCACACCACCGCCGGTAAGCTGGCAGACCTGCGCGAACGCCAGGCCAAGGCTCAGGCTCCGGTCGGTGAAGCAGCCATCGAGAAGGTCCATGCCAAAGGCAAGATGACCGCCCGCGAGCGCATCACTGCGCTCCTCGACGAAGGCTCGTTCGTCGAGATCGACGCGCTTGCCCGCCACCGCAGCACCAACTTCGGCCTCGCCGACAACCGTCCCGTCGGTGACGGCGTCGTCACCGGCTACGGCACCGTCGACGGTCGCGACGTCTGTGTGTTCTCCCAGGATGCGACCGTCTTCGGCGGCAGCCTCGGTGAGGTCTACGGCGAGAAGATCGTCAAGGTGATGGACCTGGCGCTGCGCACCGGCCGACCGCTGATCGGTATCAACGAAGGCGCGGGCGCCCGCATCCAGGAAGGCGTCGTCTCCCTCGGCCTCTACGGCGAGATCTTCCACCGCAACGTGCAGGCCTCCGGCGTGATCCCGCAGATCTCGCTGATCATGGGCCCGGCTGCCGGTGGGCACGTCTACTCCCCTGCCCTGACCGACTTCGTGGTGATGGTCGACCAGACCAGCCAGATGTTCGTCACCGGCCCCGACGTCATCAAGACCGTCACCGGCGAAGACGTCACCATGGAAGACCTCGGTGGCGCCCACACCCACATGGTCAAGTCGGGTGTCGCCCACTACGTCGGCAGCGACGAGCAGGACGCCCTCGACTACGTCAAGGATCTGCTCTCCTACCTGCCGTCGAACAACCAGGCCGCAGCACCGCGCATGGCGCCGACCGACCCGATCTCCGGATCGATCGAGGACTCGCTCACCGACGAGGATCTCGAGCTCGACACGATCATCCCGGATTCGGCGAACCAGCCGTACGACATGCACGAGGTCATCCGTCGTCTGCTCGACGACGACGAGTTCCTCGAGGTCCAGGCAGAGCGCGCCCAGAACGTCATCGTGGGCTTCGGTCGCGTCGACGGCCGCAGCGTCGGCATCGTCGCCAACCAGCCGACACAGTTCGCCGGCTGCCTCGACATCGACGCCTCCGAGAAGGCTGCCCGTTTCGTCCGCACCTGCGACGCGTTCAACGTCCCGATCATCACGCTGGTCGACGTCCCGGGCTTCCTCCCCGGCACCGAGCAGGAGTACAACGGCATCATCCGCCGCGGCGCGAAGCTCCTCTACGCATACGGCGAAGCCACCGTCGGCAAGATCACCGTCATCACCCGCAAGGCCTACGGCGGAGCGTACGACGTGATGGGTTCGAAGCACATGGGCGCCGACGTGAACCTCGCCTGGCCGACCGCGCAGATCGCCGTCATGGGCGCCTCCGGTGCCGTCGGATTCGTGTACCGCGGCAAGCTCAAGGAGGCCGCCGCGAACGGTCAGGACGTCGACGCACTGCGCCTCGAACTGCAGAACGAGTACGAGGACACTCTCGTGAACCCGTACGTCGCGGCAGAGCGCGGCTACGTCGACGCGGTCATCCCGCCGTCGCATACCCGCGGCCAGATCGTGTCCGCACTGCGACTCCTCGAACGCAAGATGGTCTCGCTCCCGCCGAAGAAGCATGGGAACATTCCGCTGTGACCGCGCTGACCGAGGAAAAGATCATCACTGACGCAGAGTTGACCGCCGTGACCGACGGTGCCCTCGAGGGCACCGAGACCTCGGCGCCTTCGGACACGGAGCCGGCAGCGACTCCCGACGCGCCCGCGATCCGGATCGTGAAGGGAAACCCGACCGACGCCGATGTCGCAGCGTTGGTCACAGTGCTCGCGGCCGCGAGCGCCGGCGCCGCCCCCGAGGGCGACGGAAAACCGCCGGAGACATGGGGGGCACCCACCCGGATGCATCGGCAGTGGGCGCCGTTCTCGCCGTACTCCTACCCCAACCGCGGCTGATCCATGCCCCGCTTGGTCCTCGCCTCGGCGTCGCCGGCACGGTTGTCCGTGCTGCGCGGCGCCGGGGTCGACCCGCTCGTCCAGGTTTCCGAAGTCGACGAGGACGCACTCATCGCGGAACTCAGCCCCACCGCGGCACCCGAAGCTGTGGTCACCACACTGGCCCGCGCCAAGGCAACCGACGTGTTTCGTGCACTCACCGCGGACGGTCGCGCCCGTGACCAACTCGAGGATCTCGTGGTGATCGGCTGCGATTCGATGCTGTTGTTCGACGGGAAGCTCCAGGGAAAACCCGGCACCGTCGACATGGCCCGGGCCCGATGGAAGCGAATGTCCGGGCACAGCGCAGAATTGCTGACCGGGCACAGTGTGCTGCGTGCACGCGGCGGGCAGATCGTCTCGCAGGTCGACGACCATTCCGGCACGACAGTGCGTTTCGGCACTCCATCCGATGCCGACCTCGAAGCCTATCTCGCGACCGGTGAGGCGCTCGGCGTCGCCGGAGCGTTCACACTCGACGGACTCGGTGGCTGGTTCATCGACGGTATCGAAGGCGATCCGTCGTCGGTGATCGGAATCGGCCTGCCGCTCGTCCGGCGCCTCCTCCTCGATGTCGGGGTCTCCATCGCAGACCTCTGGTCCTCGAACTCCTTCGCCGATGAGTGATGGCAGCGCGACGGAGGGAAGCTTCGAGCGCCTCCGCGCGGAACCGTTCTTCGAGGTGGTCGTCGATCTCGTCGCGGGCTACCTTGCCACCGCATTCGACGATCCGGATTCGGTCGCGGGCGAGAAGTGGACGTTGAGCTGCCTCCCGGCCGTCGACGCACCGTCCGGGGCGACCCGTCTGTTCTCACTCGGCCTCGGGTCGCTCGATGTGCTCTACGTCGACCGATACACCGAGAACGGCGAGACGGTCGACTACCACACCGTGATGGTCATCTCGACCTCCGCTCTCCTGCGACAACTCGGACGTCGACTCGACGAACTCCCCGCGCGCTACCCGCTGCTGCGTTTCCGGCCGGTCGAGAATGCGGCTGCGGAAGGGGACGCTGTGGCGATCGACTGGTTCCTCTCCGACGAGGGTGCCGACGATCAGTTCTTCACGCTGCCGCTCGACGAGTCCACGATCGGACCTCTTGCCGCGCTGCTGGCCGACAGCGGCGGCCGCTCTCATGCCCGGTCTCACAACCCGTGGTTTGCGGAGTATGTGCTCGACGCAATGGAAGACGACGACTGACCTTCCGATCGCGCGCCCACAGCTGCCGTCCTTCGAGTCCGTTGCGCCGAACTGGTGGTCGGTCACACTCCGATCGTCGCGCGTCGCAGTGCCGTGACCATGGCGTCCGCTTTCGACTTCGCTCGGTGGGCGTCGACGCCGATGAAGAGTTCGTCGACCGAGTCGTGCCACAGCTCGCGCCAGCGCTCGAAATGCTCGGGGGTGAGGCCGTATTTCCCGTGCAATGCACGGTGAACGGGGGTGAACGCCCCCTCGTAACGGGTCGTGCGGAAGAGGATCTGTTCCCAGAAATCACCGACGACCACGAGGTGCTCGTCGAGCCCTACGATGGCGAGGACTTCGAAGACCGGGGCGAGCAGGGGGTCGGCCATCGCCCGTTCGTAGAAGAACTCGACCAAGCGGTCGATATCAGCACGCGAGGACAGTTCGGCGGGGCCGGGTCGACTGGACATCACACCGATCGAAGGTACCGCCTAGAATCGACGACGCACCTGCCACCACTGCCTCAGGAGCCCCTGTGCCCGTCGCGCCCGACCCCCACCCCTCCTTCGCTGCCTACGCAGATCCCGGCCGCCTCGTGTCCTCCGAGTGGCTGTCCGCTCATCTGGGCCACCCCGAGGTGAAGGTCGTCGAGTCCGACGAGGACGTGCTTCTCTACGACGTCGGACACATCCCCGGCGCGGTGAAGATCGACTGGCATCTCGACCTCAACGATCCGGTCACCCGCGACTACATCGACGGTGCTGCGTTCGCCGCGCTCATGGACCGCAAGGGAATCCGGCGCACCGACACGGTCGTGATCTACGGCGACAAGTCCAATTGGTGGGCCGCATACGCACTGTGGGTGTTCACGCTGTTCGGTCACGAGGACGTCCGCCTGCTCGACGGCGGCCGCGACGCGTGGATCTCCGAGAACCGCGATACCACCCTCGACATTCCCGTCACGACGACCAGCGGCTACCCCGTCGTCGAACGCAACGACGCTCCCATCCGGGCTTTCAAAGACGACGTGCTCGACCACCTGGGTAAGGGTCCGCTGGTGGATGTCCGGTCGCCGCAGGAGTACACCGGTGAGCGCACCCATATGCCCGACTACCCGGAGGAAGGCGCGCTGCGCGGTGGCCACATCCCCACCGCCGTGTCGATCCCGTGGGCGAAGGCTGCGGCGCCTGACGGCCGATTCCGTTCGCGCGGCGAACTCGACGAGATCTATGCAGGTATCAGCAAGGACGACGACACCGTCGCGTACTGCCGAATCGGTGAGCGGTCGAGCCACACCTGGTTCGTCCTGACCCATCTGCTCGGCTACCCGAATGTGCGGAACTACGACGGTTCGTGGACCGAATGGGGCAACGCCGTGCGCGTCCCGATCGCCCGGGGCGAGGAGCCCGGAAGCCTCCCGGCGTCATGAGCATCCCCGCACCGCTCGCCGAGATCGTGGACGACTTCGCCGCCGTCGAGGGTCAGGACAAACTCCAGTTGCTCCTCGAGTTCAGCCGCGAGTTGCCTCCGCTGCCTGCCGAACTCGAGGAAGCAGCGATGGAGCCGGTCCCCGAATGCCAGTCGCCCCTGTTCCTTTCGGTCGATGCCGCCGACCGGGCGCACGTGAAGCTGCATTTCAGTGCGCCCGCCGAGGCACCCACCACGCGTGGTTTCGCATCGATCCTGCACCAGGGACTCGACGGCCTCAGCGCACAGGAGATCCTCGACGTCCCTGACGACTTCTACTCCGATCTCGGTCTCGCCGACGCGGTCAGTCCGCTGCGGCTTCGCGGCATGAGCGCGATGCTCGCACGTATCAAGCGGCATCTGCGAGCCTGAAAGGCCATGGAGTTCACGGAGCTCGCCGACTACTCCATCCCGGCGGGGATCTTGACCGAGTGGTTGCCTTGCGCCGCGGAAGACGCTTGGCGTCAGGATCCTCGTCCAGCGTCGTACATCCACGAGGCGCACCTGCGCCGGTCTGCTGATCCGCGGACCGGCCAGGGCCGGGAATCGTGGTTGGGCACCGCATTCGAGATTGCGGGCCCACTCGACCCGGAGGTCTTCGGTCGCGCCCTCCAACGGTGGATCGACCGTCATGAGCCACTGCGCAGTCAGGCGACGTTCGCCTCGAAGGGCAATCCGGGCAGCGCGCTGATCCGCCGGACAGCACCACCCGGAAAGGTTGCGGTGCGGCGGGTGCAACACGACCCGGCGGATTCCGCCACCATCCGGACTCTGCTCCATTCGTTGTACGACGACTACACGACACCACAGCTGTGGCCCGCGTATGTCTTCGCGACGCTGACTCACGAATCCGCCCATTCGCACGGGGAATCAGGCGGGCAGAGCGAGCGGGACGCCGACCGGGCCTTCACGGTGTTCTTCGGAGCCGATCACTCGATCATCGACGGCTACTCCATCGTGCTCGTGGCGCACGAGATCACGGCACTGTACGAGGAGGAAAGGACCGGCCGACCGGCCGATCTGTTCCCCGTCGGCAGTTACATCGATTTCGGAGCGTCCGAGCGTGCCAACGCCAGCGACCTCGACGTCAATCACGAGGCGGTCCGGATCTGGCGCACCACCCTGCAAGAGAGCGGAGGCGTGATCCCGGAGTTCCCGCTGCCGATCGGCCGACGCACCACCAGAACCTCTCCCCAGGCACGTCTGTCCGAGCGATGGTTCGACAGCGAGGATGCGACCCGGTTCTCGGAACGATGCCGTGACGCCGATGCCGGATTCTTCTCAGGGGTGCTGGCGTGTTTCGCTCAGGCCACCACGGACCTCACGGACGCCGGCCACTTCCGCACCGTCGTTCCCTCGCATACCCGGACCGGACCGATGTGGGCGGGTTCTCTGGGGTGGTTCGTCGGGCTCCGGCCGATCGATCTCAACCTCGGAGGTTCGCCCGGTTTCGTCACCCTCGCGAGCCGATCAGCACGGGAGTTGCACCGAACTCGCGCGAGTGCGCGCATTCCGTTCGACAGGGTTGCTGAACTGCTCGGCGTACCGATCCGCCCTCGGTTCCTCGTGTCGTATATGGACGTCCGGTTCGTGCCCATGGCGGCCCAATGGCCGGAAACGAACGCCCGGGCGCTGCGTAGCCGCAGTTACACGCACGACGTCTATGTATGGATCAATCGGACACCCGAGGGAATCAATGTCTCCGCCAGATTCCCCGACAATCCCGAGGCGACGACGAACGTTCCGCGATTCCTGGAACGTGTCCGCCTGCTCATGGACCGGCTCAACACATCCGGACCGTGGGCACCCGACCTGGAGCACGCCGGCCTTCCAGCTACTGGTCAGTAGCATTGTGCGTTCGAGTGCGCGCCGTAGTGTGTAGAGGCCATCCGGTTACATCGTCTATCCGATTGGCGCTTAGACTGCCGACGACTGAAATAACCTAACGATCGATCAACAGGAGGCTCCGTGCCCAGTCATGCCAGCGCGCAGATCTCGAAGGTGCTCGTCGCGAACCGCGGCGAGATCGCTGTGCGGGTCATCCGAGCCGCCAAGGATGCAGGCTACGGAAGTGTCGCGGTCTACGCCGAACCCGACGCAGACGCACAGTTCGTGAAGCTCGCAGACGAGGCGTTCGCCCTCGGTGGCCAGACCTCGGCCGAGTCCTACCTGGTGTTCGACAAGATCCTCGACGCCGCGGCCAAGTCCGGCGCCGACGCGATCCACCCCGGCTACGGCTTCCTCTCCGAGAACGCCGACTTCGCGCAGGCGGTCATCGACGCGGGCCTGATCTGGATCGGCCCGTCGCCGCAGTCCATCCGCGACCTGGGCGACAAGGTGACGGCACGCCACATCGCCGAGCGGGCCAACGCTCCGATGGCAGCAGGCACCAAGGACCCGGTCAAGGACGCCGACGAGGTCGTCGAGTTCGCCAAGCAGTACGGCGTGCCCGTCGCCATCAAGGCGGCCTTCGGTGGTGGCGGTCGCGGCATGAAGGTCGCGCAGACCATCGAAGAGATCCCCGAGCTGTTCGAGTCCGCCACCCGCGAGGCCATTGCCGCCTTCGGTCGCGGCGAGTGCTTCGTCGAGCAGTACCTGGACAAGGCCCGCCACGTCGAGGCACAGGTCATCGCCGACCAGCACGGCAACGTCATCGTCGCGGGCACGCGCGACTGCTCGCTGCAGCGTCGCTTCCAGAAGCTCGTCGAGGAGGCTCCCGCACCGTTCCTCACCGACGACCAGCGTGGTCGCATCCACGCGTCCGCCAAGGCCATCTGCAAGGAAGCCGGCTACTACGGCGCGGGCACCGTCGAGTACCTGGTTCAGGGCGACACGGTCTCGTTCCTCGAGGTCAACACCCGCCTGCAGGTCGAGCATCCGGTCACCGAGGAGACCGCAGGCATCGATCTCGTTCGCCAGCAGTTCCGTATCGCCAACGGCGAGAAGCTCGAGCTGACCGAGGACCCGACGCCGCGCGGCCACTCCTTCGAGTTCCGCATCAACGGCGAGGACGCCGGCCGTGGCTTCATGCCCGCCCCCGGCCCCATCACCGTCTACAAGGAGCCGACGGGCCCGGGCGTGCGCGTCGACTCGGGTGTCGTCCAGGGCGACGTCATCGGCGGTCAGTTCGACTCGATGCTCGCCAAATTGATCGTCACCGGCGAGAACCGCGAGCAGGCTCTGCAGCGCGCCGCCCGCGCCCTCGCCGAGTTCGAGGTCGACGGCCTCGCCACGGTCATCCCGTTCCACCGCCACATCGTCGAGAACCCCGCCTTCGTGGGCGACGGCGAGAGTTTCGACGTCTACACCAAGTGGATCGAGAACGAGTGGGACAACACCATCGAGCCGTTCACCGGCGGCGGTGCAGCCGATGACGAGGACGAGGCCCTGCCGCGTCAGAATGTGGTCGTCGAGGTCGGCGGTCGCCGCGTCGAGGTGTCGCTGCCCGGGCAGTTCTCGCTCAGCGGCAACGGCGGCGCCGCAGGCGCGATCCGCAAGAAGCCGAAGGCACGCAAGCGCGGCGGCGCCGGTGGCGGCAAGGCGTCGGGTGATGCCGTGACCGCTCCGATGCAGGGCACCGTCGTCAAGGTCGCGGTGGCCGAGGGACAGGAAGTCGCCGAGGGCGACCTCATCGCAGTGCTCGAGGCCATGAAGATGGAGAACCCGGTCACCGCACACAAGGCCGGTGTCGTCACCGGTCTGTCGGTGGAGCCGGGTGCAGCCATCACCCAGGGGACGGTCCTCGCCGAACTCAAGTGATGACGCGCTGAGTTATCACGCGCGCTGAACACCATCGACGGCGCCCGTCCCCGCACAGGGGATCGGGCGCCGTCGCTTCTCCACCTCACAGAAGTTCGGAAGGCATTCGATGGAACCTGTCGAGATCAACGCCGGCAACTGGTACCTCCTCGCGCGTGAGCTCGACGCGTGGGCCGACGACACCGCATACGGCTGGTCGGTGTGTGAGTCGACGACCGCCGGCGTGCAGGCCATCATCACATTGTTGCCCGACGGTGCGTTGAGCGGGACCGCGATCGACGGACACACCGACGCGCTCGACGCTGCCCGCGCCGCGGTCACGAGATTTGCCACGGGAGCGCTGGGCCTGACCGTGCGCGGTGAGTGATCCACCCGTCGCCCGGCTCCTACTACTCTGGGCGTATGGCCGAACTGCCCGAGATCCGGATCGGCACCGCGGAGCGCGAAGAAGCGATCGCGTTGCTCGGTGAACACTTCTCGGCCGGTCGGCTGTCACTCGTCGAGTTCGATGATCGAGTCGCGCTTGCGACACAGGCCGTCACTCGCGCCGATCTCGTTCCGTTGTTCTCGGACCTACCGTCAGCACCGTCGTTCCTGCACACACCCGCAGCGGGAAACGTCGCCACGGACCTCCTCACGTTGGTGCCGTTCGCGCTCGTGGCATTGGTCATCATGATCGCGGTCCGCCATCCGATCGCCATCTTGCTGAGCTTCGTAATCCTGTTCATGGTCGTCAGGCGCGGACTGCGACTGATGCGTGATTCCGGAACCGGGTAACCGTCGGGCCGACCCACGGGACGATTTCGTCGCCGCAGCGAGCACTGAGCAGAATGTCGTGATCTAGGCTCTGATCATGGACTCCCCCGAAATCCGCGTCGGCGACAACGAGCGAGCCGAAGCGTTGAATCTGCTGGGCGAGCATTTCAGCCACGGCCGCCTCAACCTGTCCGAGTTCGAGGAACGAAGCGCGCAGGCTACGTCTGCGACCACCCGCGGGGAACTCGAGATCCTGTTCACCGATCTCCCCGCAGTAACGGCGAACGTGCCGGAGACCGTGCAGGAGAAGGACAATGCATCGGGCACCCTCGATCATTGGCGAGAGATCGTGATGGGCCTGACGCCGCTCCTGGCTCTCGTACTGTTCTTCGTATTCGACACGTGGCTCTGGTTCCTTCTCGTTCCGGCCGTATCGATCGTCCTGTATGCGGGACGAGACAACGATGACGACAAGCCCGAGAAGAAAAAGAAGAACTGACCCGTGTCCTGTGTGTCCCAGGATCGCTGGCGTTCCCCGTTCCAGGGTGTCTCGTATCGCGTCGTCCCGCTGGTACTCGCCACCGTCATCATCACCTTCATGCTGCTCACACCCGGTGGCACCGTCCCCAGTGGCCCGCCTCATACCGACAAGGTCACGCACGCATTGATGTTCGCCGTGCTGGCCTACTGCTCTCGATCCGCCCGCATCTCCCCTGCCATCACCGTGGCGTGGCTCGCGGCCTACGGGATCGTCACCGAGATCCTGCAGGCCACGGTCGCGGTGCGGCGGTCCGGGTCGGTGTGGGACTGGTGCGCCGATCTGGTGGGTATCGCCATCGGCCTTGCGATCGCCGCCGGCATCGGGCGGCGAGTTCGTGCCGGCCGGACGCCGTAGACCACAAGCCCTATTCGACAGGCCGGGCGTTCTCGGTGTCGATCATCCGGGTACGCAACGCCTGCAGGCTGTCGTCGTCGAGTCCGAGACCGGCTGCGAAATACTCGTCGATCGTGCCGTACCGACGGAGCGCCTCGTCGAAGGCACTCTCGAGATAAGCGCGCTGGACTCCGAGCAGTGGGAGAAACAGAGCGCGGTCGCCGCCGGCGGCTTCGAACCTGGCGAACATCTCCTCGAACTTCGGGAGCAGCATCTCGTTCGTCAACAGGTAGTCGTCGAAGACGTCCTGCTCGGTCGCGCCGGCGAACATGAGCAGCGCTGCGGCGGCCCAACCCGTGCGATCCTTGCCTGCGGTGCAGTGAATGAGCGCCGGAACATCTCCGTGGGCGATACCGGTGTACAGCTGACGGTACGAGGTCACTGCACTCGGCAGGGTGATGAGTTCCCGGTAGGTGCCGAGCAGATGCTGCTCGGCGCGCCCGTCCCCCAAGTGAGTTGCGGCAGCGACAGGGTCGGCGACCACGTCGGCGAGGGATCCCGCGACCGAGCCCGTCGGACGATCCGCGAGTACATCGAGACCGATGAGTTTCGCGCCGTCGGGTAGCCGGTCCGGACGTCGCTCACGTTCCGCAGCCGTCCGGAGGTCGTACACAGCCGAAATCTGCAGCGAGGTGAGCACATCGATGTCGGTGTCGGTGAGATCGGCCAACGCTGTCGAGCGAAAGACCACACCGGTGCGAATGACACCACCGAACGAGCTCGCTCGGCCACCGATGTCTCGGAGGTTGACCAGCGACGGAACCGCAAAGGTCGGCGTGACATCGGTTGCATCCACGGCATCGGTCATGCCACCCAAGTTACGCAACATGATCCGATCCAGCAGCACACGGTCCCGGCTTTCGTTGCAGTAGATCAATTGTTCGATTTTCCTTGTATATCGCTTGTTCGATAGGCTTCGATCATGGGTGGGGACCTCTGGAAATACAACGACGCACAAACTCATGGCCGAGACGCTCGCCGTCTCCGCCGAGATCCACACCGTGCAGGTGCAGCGAGTGGATCTGATGATCGCGATGTTCGAACGCGAAACCGTCAAAGACCATGGTTACCGCAGCCCCGCCCACTGGTTGTGCGCAGCGACGAATCTCGAACTCGGCGAATGCCACCGCATCGAAACACTCGCTCGGCTCTTACGGTTGGAACCGGAAGTCCGCGAAGCCTATTCATCCGGCCTGCTCGATGCACAGAAGGCACGGCAGATCGCCTACTTCTGCCAGCACTATCCCCGCACCATGAACCCTTGCGAGTTCGAGAAGGCCCGCGACATCCTGATCGAGCACGCCGGCACGAACGTCGCGACCACAGCGACCGTGAGGGCATTGATCCGCCGACTCGAACACCTCTACGGCACCGGCGACGGGCCACCACCGGGTGAGGACTCGGGCCGCAACGAACTGTTCGTCTCGACCACCTGGCACGGCCGGGTCGTCATCAAAGGCGAGTTCGATGCCGTCACCGGCGCGCGTCTGCGGCATCCGCTGTCCCCGCTGGCCGCACCACGACCGGAGGTAAATGGCGTCAAGGATGACCGGCCGGCGTCGAAACGCAACGCCGACGCGTTCGATCAACTCCTGCAGTTCGTCGAGGCCGCCGGACTTGTCCCCGTCGAGGGCGGCGTGAAACCGCACGTGACGGTCACCGCGTCGATCAACGACCTGACGAACAACACTGCGGTGAAAGAACTATTCGCGAACAGTCCCGAGCTTGGATATGCGACCGAGCCGTGGGCCGGGCCGTTGTCGATCGACGCTGCCCGGATGCTTGCGTGTGATTGTCAGGTCACCCGGATCCTTCTCGACGAACACGGGGTGCTGCTCGCGCACGGGCAGACCCGCCGCACCGCGAGCCGGGAGCAGCGTCGAGCCCTGGCAGTCCGTGACGGTGGATGCGCTTTCCCGGGGTGTTCGACACCCCCGGCATGGGCAGATGCGCATCATCTTCACCATTGGGTCGATGGTGGTGATACCGATCTCGACAATCTGGTGTTGCTCTGTGGTCATCACCATCGGTTGATGCATCACACCGAGTGGGAGGTGGAGATGACCGGCGAGCGTCGGCCGCAGTTCATCCCGCCGGCGAGTGTGGATCTGTTCCAGGCACCGATCCCGGGGAACCGGCCGGATCTGGTCGCCTAGCTCCATCACAGAACCTCCACCACAGAACACAGAATCAGCCACAGTTACCAGGGCACTCGTGTGTCCTGGTAACGGCGGCCGGCTCAACTTCTAGTTCGCCAGTGGTCTGCAGTCGGCATCACACCCAGGGTTGATCGCGGGATGCTCGGCGGTGGCGGGCCGGTGCAGCACTCCCGAGGTCGGCCGGACATGCAACACCGACCCATCCAGTTCCGCCTCCCCGTCGACGATCAACGAGTATCCGCCCGGGATCGCCGGTGGGTAAACGAGTGAGACGCCCGGATGCACCTGCGCGTTGGTACCGGTCCGGCGACCCGGTTCGCCGATGCGGAACACACCATCGACGAGGACCGGAGTCACCGCAACCGCGTGCGGCTTGGCGTCGGTACCGGTGGTCAGCAGGTAGGCATACTCGAAGTCACCGAGCGCGGCGTCGAGTGCGTCGAGGTCGACCTTGATGCTCATACCGCCAAGCGTTCCTTCTGCTTGACGGGAGGTCAATCCCATCGAGACACGTCCCCTGAACTGCTGCATTTGTCGCTGCCGATTCCACAGTCACGCGGGTACCACTGACCTGTCGGCGAGGGGAACGCGAGGTGCTCACGCTCATGGCCCAGGGTGCTACGACATCTCGAGGCAAGCACACCTCGAGCACAACACTTCTCAGACGACAGCTCTTGTTCAGACGACAGCCGCGAGCACCCTGTCGAGCGCGGTAACCGCCTCGTCGAGTTCGGCGGAGGTGACGGTGAGCGGCGGCCGGAAGCGGATTCCGCGCGACCCCGAGCCGATCATGAGGACCTGCTCTTCGCGGTAGAGACGAGCAAGTACTCGATCACGAAATTCCTGTGATGGCAATGTGATCGCGCACATCAGCCCACGGCCCCGCGGCTCGGTGACGATCGGATGCTGCGCCGCGAGCTGCCGCAGCGCAGCCAGCAGATGCGCGCCGGTCGTCCGCGCGTTATCGACCAGTCGATCGCGCTCGATCACTTCGAAGATCCGGCGGGCACGCACCATGTCGGTGAGATTGCCACCCCAGGTGGAGTTCAGCCGCGAAGACACCGCAAAGACGTTGTCCGGGACCTCGTCGAGACGCCCACCGGCCATGATCCCGCACACCTGGGTCTTCTTACCGAACGCAACGATGTCGGGCTCGATGCCGAACTGCTGGTACGCCCACATCGTTCCCGTGATGCCGACTCCGGTCTGCACCTCGTCGACGACCAGCAGTGCATCGTGCTCGCGGCAGAGTGCCGCGATCGCCTGGAAGAACTCCGGCCGGAAATGGTGATCGCCGCCTTCACCCTGAATGGGTTCGGCGATGAAGCACGCGATGTCGTGAGGATTGTCCGCGAAAGCAGCACGCGCCTGCGCGAGCGCGCGTGCTTCGTCCTCCTCGACGGCGCCACCGTCACGCAGGTACGGAGCGTCGATGCGAGGCCAGTCGAATTTCGGGAATCGATCGGTCTTGACGGGGTCGGTGTTGGTCAGCGACATCGTGTATCCGGTGCGCCCGTGGAACGCTTCTGTCAGGTGCAGAACCTTGGTCCCCAGTGCAGGATCGCGACCGTGCGATTCGTTCAGCCGGCTCTTCCAGTCGAACGCGGCCTTGAGTGCGTTCTCGACCGCGAGTGCGCCACCGTCGATGAAGAACAGGTGCGGTAGTGCCGGATCGCCGAGTATTCGCGCGAATGCGTCGACGAAACGGGCCATCACCACTGTGTAGATATCGGAGTTGCTGGGTTTGTTGGCGGCAACCGCGGCAAGTTCGTCCCGAAGCTCGGGATCGTCGGCAATGTCGGGATGGTTCATTCCGAGTGCGGATGACGCGAAGAAGCCGAACATGTCGAGATAGCATGTGCGGTCGCGGCGGTCGACGAGGCGCACCCCTCTCGAGCGTTCGAGATCCAGGACAAGGGGAAACCCGTCGGTCAGCATGTGCGACCCGAGGACGGCGTGTACCCGGTCGGGTGCCACAACATCGGCACCGTCCCGATCACGGAATGCAGTGCTCATATTCGCGAGGGTACGCGAATATTTTCAGTCCAGCCGTGGTTTCAATTGAAGAACAAAGCGTCGATACGTCACTTCTCGTAAAATGTCTGCAGCACGACGGTGCTTCGAGTGGCAACATTCGCGGTCGCGCGGATCTCCTGGAGGAGATACTCGAGTTCCCGCGGCGTCGCAACACGCACAAGCAGCACATAGCTTTCATCGCCCGCCACCGAGTGACACGATTCGATTGCCTCGATGTGACGTAGACGAGAGGGCGCGTCGTCGGGCTGGGACGGGTCGAGAGGGGTGATTGCGACAAACGCCGACAGCATGAGGCCGAGCGCTTCCGGGTCCACTTTCGCGGTGTAGCCGCGAATCACGTTCCGGGATTCCAGTCTGCGCACTCGCGACTGGACCGCGGAAATCGACAACCCGGCTTTCTCGGCAAGCACCGACAACGTGGCGCGTCCGTCCGCAATCAGTTCGCGCAACAGCAACCTATCGATCTCGTCCAGCGATTCTTTCGAAGATTCCGGCACCAGCGCAGGTTAACCGAGCGACCAAGGACCCACCGATGAATGCAACGGACACTTTCAGTAATCGTGCGCGCACCGCTGTGCAGAGGTGCGGCGCCACGCTGCCCGACGACGGTGGTGCTCTGGCGGTCGCCACACCCATCGACGGCACCGAACTCGCACAGCTGGAACCTCACACCGCGGCCCGGATCGACACGGCCATAACCTCTGCCGCAGACACATTCGAGCAGTGGCGCAACGTCCCCGCTCCTGTACGAGGCCGACTCGTCCGCCGGTTCGGTGATCTACTCGTCGAGCACAAGCATGATCTCGCCGAGATCGTCACGCTCGAGGTCGGAAAGATTCCGTCCGAGGCACTCGGCGAGGTCCAGGAAATGATCGACGTGTGCGACTTCGCCGTGGGCCTGTCGCGGCAGCTCTACGGACGCACGATGCCATCCGAGCGACCCGGCCACCGCTTGATGGAGACGTGGCACCCCCTCGGTGTGGTCGGCGTGATATCCGCGTTCAACTTCCCGGTGGCGGTGTGGTCGTGGAACACCGCGATCGCGTTGGTGTGTGGCAACCCCGTGGTATGGAAGCCCTCGGAGACCACTCCGCTGACCGCTCTCGCGTGTGACGCACTGCTGCGTCGTGCCGCGGCGGACGTCGATGCGCCCGCCGGCCTGCATCATGTGCTGCTCGGCGACGCTACCGCAGGTGAAGCGCTCGTCGACGATCCACGGATAGCGTTGGTCAGCGCCACCGGTTCGGTCCCGATGGGACGGATAGTCGCGCCCCGCGTCGCCGCACGGTTCGGCCGCTGTCTGCTCGAACTCAGTGGCAACAACGCCGCGATCGTGACCGCCTCGGCAGATCTGGAACTCACGGTGCGGGGAGTCGTGTTCGCCGCGGCAGGCACCGCAGGACAACGCTGCACCACGCTGCGCCGGCTGATCGTGCATCGCTCCGTCATCGACGATCTCGTGGAGCGCCTCGCGACCGTATACCGCGGACTCCGGGTGGGGAACCCGTTCGACGACGGCGTTCTCGTGGGACCACTGATTTCCTCACGCGCGTACGATGCGATGCGATCGGCCCTCGACCGCGCAGAACTCGACGGTGGCATCCTCGTGGCAGGTGGGCAACGGGTGCAGGTGCTCGGGGACGGCATCTACGTCTCTCCAGCGCTCGTACGGATGCCCGCGCAGACCGACGTCGTACGCGAGGAGACGTTCGCACCTGTCCTGTATGTGCTCCCCTACGACGACTTCGACGAAGCGATCGCTCTGCACAACGATGTTCCCCAGGGATTGTCGTCGTCGATCTTCACCACCGACCAACGCGAGGCCGAGCGCTTTCTTGCGGGTTCGGACTGCGGTATCGCCAACGTGAACATCGGCACGTCCGGCGCCGAGATCGGCGGCGCGTTCGGCGGGGAGAAGGAGACAGGCGGGGGGCGCGAATCCGGCTCCGACTCCTGGAAGGCGTACATGCGTCGCGCGACCAACACTGTGAACTACTCCGACGAGCTTCCGCTCGCCCAGGGCGTCGAGTTCGGGTGAACAGTCGAGTTCGGATGAATTTCTGTGGCCACCCGCGGCGTCAACGGTTGCCCAGCGCGTCGATGAGCTCGCTCTTTTTCATGTCGGAGTACCACTCGATCGTCCAACCGGAACGGACACTGTGGCGCGCGCCACAACCTGTGATAAACCAGGGTGCATGTACCCAGGTAACTTCGTCGCCACCTCACCGAACAAGGCCGCTATCGTGCGCCCCGCCACTGGCGAGTCACTGACCTACCGACAACTCGACGAGAACTCGCTCCGGCTCGCGAAGTACCTGCGCGAACTAGGACTGAAACCTGGTGACCACATCGCCCTCATCTCCGACAACGACCTCCGCGTGATGGAGGTGTACTGGGCCGCACTGCGCTCCGGCCTGTACATCACCGTCGTGAACTGGCACCTCACCGCTCACGAAGCCGCATATGTGGTCGACGACTGCGGCGCGAAGGCATTGATCGTCTCCGCGAATGCCGCCGACGCGGTGGACACCTCTGCCGACGCATATCCGAACGTGGAGCACCGGCTCGCGTACGGCGGAACGCTGCCCGGATTCGAGGATTACGCACGGGCCGTCGAACGCTTCGACACCACACCTCTCGACGATCAGCCGCGCGGCCAGGACATGCTGTACTCGTCCGGCACCACGGGCCGCCCCAAAGGCATCAAGCCGAAGCTGCGGGACGGGCAGGTCCAGGACATTCCCGACCCGTACACAGCTGTGTTCGCCCCGATGTACGGCTTCGATTCGGACACGGTGTACCTGTGCCCCGCACCGCTGTACCACGCTGCGCCACTGCGGTTCTGCGGCACAATCCAGTCGGTGGGTGGCACGGTGATCCTCATGGACCGGTTCGATGCGGAAGAAGCGCTCGCGCTGATCGATCGGTACGAGGTCACCGCCAGCCAGTGGGTGCCGACGATGTTCGTGCGCATGCTCAAACTTCCCGAGCAAACCCGCCTGAAGTACGACGTGTCGAGCATGAAGGTCGCAATTCACGCTGCAGCACCGTGCCCACCCGAGATCAAGCGGGCGATGATCGAGTGGTGGGGGCCGGTGATCAACGAGTACTACGCCTCCACCGAAGGCTCCGGCGTGACCTTCATCAACTCCGAACAGGCCCTCGCTCGTCCGGGTTCGGTCGGACACGACGGCGTGATGGGCCACGTCCGGATCTGCGGTGAGGACGGCCAGGAACTACCCACGGGATCAATCGGGACGGTGTGGTGGGAGCGCGACGAGCGTCCGTTCGAGTACCACAACGACCCCGAGAAGACCGAGAAGGCAACGCATCCCGATCACCCCACGTGGACGACCAGCGGCGACATCGGATATCTGGACGAGGATCGGTTCCTGTATCTCACCGACCGCGCTGCATTCATGATCATCTCGGGCGGTGTGAACATCTATCCGCAGGAATCGGAGAACGTCCTGACCCTTCATCCCAAGGTGTTCGACGTCGCGGTCATCGGCGTGCCGAACGAAGAGTTCGGCGAAGAGGTCAAGGCCGTGGTGCAACTCGCTGAAGGTGTCGAACCCGGACCCGAGGTCGAGCAGGAACTACTCGAGTACGTGCGGTCCAAGGTGTCGAAGTTCAAGGCCCCGCGCAGCATCGACTTCTCCGACGACCTGCCTCGCACTCCGACCGGCAAGCTCGTCAAACACAAGCTGCGCGCCCGGTACGTTCCGGCTGTGTCGTGACGTCACCGCGTGCCGACCCGACGGCCCTGGCCGGGCAGCTTCCGGCCGGGGTCCTCGTCACCGATCCCGACATCCTCGCGGGGTACCGGCACGATCGTGCGATCGACCCGGACGCGGCCGTGCCGCTCGCGCTCGTCCGCGCGACCTCCACCGCTGATGTGCAGACCACGTTGCGGTGGGCGTACGAGAACCGTGTCCCGGTGGTGCCCCGCGGCGCCGGAACGAGCCTGTCCGGAGGCTCCGGCGGTCTCGCCGACGGAATCGTTCTCAGCACCGAGAAGATGCGTGATATCACGATCGACCCGGCCACACGCACCGCCGTCGCGGGGCCGGGTCTGCTCAATGCCGAGGTCAAGGCAGCCGCAGCCGAACACGGCCTGTGGTATCCGCCGGATCCGTCGTCGTTCGAGATCTGCTCGATCGGCGGCAACGCCGCGACCAATGCGGGTGGGCTGTGCTGCGTCAAGTACGGGGTGACCTCCGACTACGTGCTCGGGCTCGAAGTGGTTCTCGCCGACGGCACCGCGGTGCGGCTCGGTGGCCCCCGGCTCAAGGACGTCGCGGGTCTATCGCTGACGAAACTGTTCGTAGGTAGTGAGGGCACTCTCGGAGTGATCACCGAGGTGACGCTCCGCTTGATCCCACCGCAGCCACCGGCATCGACGATGGTCGCGACCTTCGGTTCGGTGAAGTCCGCGGCGGACGCCGTCATCGCGATCACCGCAACACTTCGCCCGGCCATGCTCGAATTCATGGACCGCACCACGATCAACGCCGTCGAGGACGCACTGCGGATGGATCTGGACCGCGGCGCCGAGGCCATGCTGATCGCACAATCCGACGCTCCGGGTGCGGCCGCGGAGCACGAAATCGAGGTGATGGTGCGTGCGTGCCGGGACGCCGGGGCTCACGACGTCTTCGACACGTCCGATCCTGATGAGGGCGCCGCGTTCACCGCTGCGCGGCGGATGGCGATTCCCGCGGTCGAACGCCTCGGAAGCCTTCTCCTCGAGGATGTGGGAGTACCGTTGCCGATGCTCCCGGTCCTGGTCGCCGGCGTCGCCGAGATCGCCGAGCGCAATGCGGTGACCGTCGCGGTGATCGCGCATGCGGGAGACGGAAACACCCACCCGCTGATCGTCTACGACCCCGATGACGAGAAGATGCTGGAGCGAGCACACGCTGCGTTCGGTCAGATCATGGACCTCGCGATCGAGCTCGGTGGCACCATCACCGGGGAACACGGCGTGGGCAGGCTCAAGAAGCCCTGGTTACCCGATCAGGTGGGCCCCGACGTGATGGCGTTGACCCGCCTGATCAAGAACACCCTCGACCCCCGTTCGATCCTCAACCCAGGGGCTGTCCTGTGACGAATATCCGACCGCCCGACCCCGCGACCATGCCGATCCCCACCTCGGCGCCACCGTGGCAGAGAAACCGCCATAATCGGGGCGTGAACATGCGTACACCAGAACCCGCTACCGATCTTCCATTGCGCGATACCCGCTATCGGGAGCTCGAGCTCTACCCCGAATTCGACTTCGTCACCGCGTGGTTGCGCGACTACGTCCGCTCCACGATCGAGAATGCACGCATCAGCGAACGCGAGTACTGGTCCGTCGTGTGTCTGCCGTCGGTCGGAGCATCGGACGAGGGACATCGGATGATCAGTGTCCATGCCGGTGATCAGGAAATCGCGTGCCTGTACGTCGACACCAGTGTCCGCGAGGACAGGCAGATCGGTGGCTTCGTGATAGTCGACATACGAATCCTCGAGCAGTCGTGCGGCGCCGACCTCGATCGGATCACGGCAAGTTCCCCCGCGCTGAGTTTCCGCCGTCGCGGCGATCAGGTGTCGATCGGGTGGAGTGAGATACCGGCGAGTCGCGAGCAGTTCGATGCGCTCCCGTGGCGGCCTGCGGCGCACGATCTCGTCCGCCGGCTGATGCAGAACGGCAGGAACCACTGGGCGGATTGGCACTGCCCGCAGCTCGCCATGTTCGCACTGGAGTGACCGGCAACGCGTAATTCCCGAGACTGTCGGACATCGGGTGCACCATGGACTGGTGACCGATGTCCTCGACCGCTTCTCCGCTCCCACCCGGGAGTGGTTCGCGGGCGCATTCGACACACCTACACCCGCCCAGCTCGGCGCGTGGGATGCGATCTCGTCGGGTGCGCATACTCTCGTCGTCGCGCCCACCGGGTCGGGTAAGACGCTGTCGGCGTTCCTGTGGTCACTCGACAGGCTCGCTGCTCGCCCCGAGACAACCGACGCGCCACGCGAACACCACACCCGGGTCCTCTACATCTCGCCTCTGAAAGCGCTCGGGGTCGACGTCGAGCGCAACCTCAGGTCGCCGCTCGTCGGCATCACTCAGACCGCGAAGCGGCTCGGTCTGGCGCCGCCCGAGATCACCGTGGGTGTCCGCTCGGGCGACACCTCGCAGGCCGACCGGCGCAAGCTCGCCCGCACTCCCCCCGACATCCTCATCACCACCCCCGAATCGCTGTTCCTCATGCTGACCTCGGCCACACGCGAGAGCCTCGCTGGCGTCGAATCGGTGATCGTCGACGAGGTGCACGCTGTCGCCGGAACCAAACGTGGCGCGCATCTGGCGCTGTCCCTCGAACGTCTCGACCTGCTGCTGCCGAAGCCCGCGCAGCGGATCGGGCTGTCCGCAACCGTGCGTCCGCACGAAGAGGTGGGCCGCTTCCTCGTCGGCGGAGCACCCATCCGGATCGTGGCCCCGCCCACGGCGAAGACCTGGGATCTCACCGTCCAGGTTCCGGTCGAGGACATGACCGAGCTCGGAGGGTCCCATCCGAATGAGGACTCCGAATCGTCCGCTCCCAAGGCAGGATCGATCTGGCCGCACGTCGAAGAACAGATCGTCGATCTCGTCACCACTCACCGTTCGACGATCGTGTTCGCGAATTCGCGCCGACTGTCGGAGCGGTTGACCGGTCGGCTCAACGAGATCTACACCGAACGCCTCGGCAGCACCGTCGACCGCGAGACCGCACCGCCCGCGCTCCTCGGTGCATCCACCGAGGTGACCTACGGCGCCGAAGCGGTCCTGGCCCGTGCCCACCACGGTTCGGTGAGCAAAGACCAACGCGCTCTCATCGAGGATGATCTGAAGTCCGGTCGGCTGCGCTGCGTCGTGGCTACCTCCAGCCTCGAACTGGGTATCGACATGGGCGCGGTCGATCTCGTGATCCAGGTGGAGGCACCGCCGTCGGTGGCGAGCGGGCTGCAACGAGTGGGGCGGGCAGGGCACCAGGTCGGTGAGACCTCGCGCGGAGTGCTGTTCCCCAAGCACCGCACCGACCTGATCCATTGCGCCGTCACCGTCGAGCGGATGGTCGCCGGGCACATCGAGGCCCTGCAGGTCCCGGCGAATCCTCTCGACGTCCTCGCACAGCAGACGGTGGCAGCGGCCGCACTCGAACCCATCGGGGTCGATGACTGGTTCGACACTGTCCGGCGGAGCGGATCGTTCACGTCGCTGTCGCGGGGCGTCTACGAATCGGTGCTCGATCTGCTTTCGGGCCGCTACCCGTCGGACGAGTTCGCCGAACTCCGTCCCCGCGTGGTGTGGGACCGCACCGACGGCACACTGACCGGCAGGCCGGGGGCACAACGCCTGGCCGTCACCTCCGGCGGCACCATCCCGGACCGCGGTCTGTTCACCGTGTACATGGTGGGTGAGAAGAACACCCGCGTGGGAGAGCTCGACGAGGAGATGGTCTACGAGTCCCGGGTCGGCGATGTCTTCGCGCTCGGCGCGACCAGCTGGCGAATCGAGGAGATCACTTTCGACCGGGTGCTCGTGTCCCCCGCATTCGGGCGCGCCGGGCGTCTGCCGTTCTGGCACGGCGACAACCAAGGACGTCCTGCGGAACTCGGCGCGGCGCTCGGTGCGTTCATCCGCGAGCTCGGCCACGCTGCACCCGACGACGCCGTCGCGCGATGCCGATCCGGCGGACTCGACGACTACGCGACCGCGAATCTGATCGGCCTCCTCGACGAGCAACGCACCGCGACCGGTCATCTCCCCACCGATCGCACCCTCGTCGTCGAGCGCTTCCGCGACGAACTGGGCGATTGGCGTCTCGTCCTGCATTCCCCGTTCGGTCTGCGTGTCCACGCACCGTGGGCTCTCGCAGTCGGAGCGCGACTGCTGGACCGGTTGGGCATCGAGGCACATCCTTCGCCGTCCGACGACGGCATCATCGTCCGGCTACCCGATACCGAGGACGATCCGCCCGGCGCCGACATCTTCGTCTTCGACCAGGACGAGATCGAGGATCTGGTCACCGAACAGGTGGGTGGCTCGTCCCTGTTCGCGTCCCGGTTCCGTGAATGTTCGGCGCGCGCGTTGCTGTTGCCGCGGCGCAACCCCGGTAAGCGCGCGCCGCTGTGGCAGCAACGTCAGCGTTCCGCGCAACTGCTCGACGTGGCCCGCCGGTACCCGAGTTTCCCCATCCTGCTCGAGACAGTGCGCGAATGCCTGCAGGACGTCTACGACCTACCCGCGCTGCGCGACCTGCTCGGCCGTGTCGCGCAGCGCCAGATCCGGCTCGTCGAGGTCGAGACACCCACAGCGTCACCGTTCGCCGCGTCGTTGCTGTTCGACTATGTCGGTGCGTTCCTCTACGAGGGCGACAGTCCGCTCGCCGAGCGGCGCGCAGCTGCGCTCTCTTTGGATTCGACGTTGCTCGCGGAGTTGCTCGGCCGGGTCGAGTTGCGCGACTTGCTCGACGCCGACGTGATCGAGCAGGCGGAGCTCGAGTTGCAGCGCCTGGTGCCCGAGCGGCGTGCTCGGGATGCGGAGGGCGTTGCGGATCTGTTGCGTTTGCTGGGGCCGTCGACCGATGCCGAACTGCGCGAGCGCAGTACCGACGACTGTGCTCCGTGGCTCGCCGAACTGTCGGCCCAGCGACGCGTTCTGCAGGTGTCGTACGCAGGCCGGAAGTGGTGGGCGGCAATCGAAGACGCGTCACGCTTGCGCGATGCGCTCGGGGTACCGCTACCGATCGGGGTGCCCACGGCATTCGTGGAACCGGTCGCGGATCCGCTCGGCGACCTCGTCGCTCGTTACGCCCGCACACACGGGCCGTTCACCACGGCAACAGCGGGGGCGCGCTTCGGTCTCGGCGCTGCCGTCGTCGAATCCGTGCTGCAGCGATTGGCCGACGACAAGCGTGTCACCTCGGGCGAATTCCGTCCTGGCGCCACCGGAGCGGAGTGGTGCGACAGCGAGGTCCTGCGCCGTCTGCGGCGACGCTCCCTGGCCGCGGCACGACACGAGGTCGAACCGGTGAGCACCGCAACCCTCGGCCGCTTCCTGCCCGACTGGCACCATCTCGGACGCGGGCCCGGCGCGAGCGCGCTCTACGGTCTCGATGGTGTCGCAGCCGTCGCCGAGCAGCTCGCGGGTGTGCCCGTTCCCGCAAGCGCCCTCGAACCGCTGATCCTTGCGCCTCGGGTGCGCGACTATTCGCCCGCGATGCTCGACGAGTTGACGTCGAACGGCGAGATCATCTGGTCCGGCGCCGGCTCGATCTCGAGAAAGGACGGCTGGATCGCGCTGCATCCCGCCGACCTCGCCCCCGCCACACTCGCACCTGCCGAGGACATCGAGATGACGGGGATCCACTCGGCGATCCTGGAGGCTCTCGCGGGTGGGGGCGCATATTTCGTACGGCAACTCGGGGAGGCAGTGAAAGCGCTCGAGCCGGACGCGACCGATACGGCTGTGAGTGCTGCGCTGTGGGATCTGGTCTGGAGTGGGCACATCGCAGGCGACACGCTCGCACCGCTCCGCGCCCTCATCGGCGATACATCACGGGCCACGCCCGCACATCGGGTGCCGCGGAGGGCTCCGCGGGCTCGCATGTATCGGGCGCGTCCGGCCATTCCGTCACGGACCGGGCCACCGACCGTGGCGGGCCGGTGGTCGCTGCTGCCCGAGCGTGAGACCGACCCGACGGTGCGGGCGCACACGAGGGCCGAACTGTTCCTCGAGCGGTACGGCGTGGTGACCCGGGGCGCCGTGACGAGCGAGGCCGTCCCCGGGGGGTTTGCGCTCATGTACAAGGTGCTGAGCCGGTTCGAGGAAACAGGTCGGTGCCGGCGGGGGTATTTCGTCGATTCTCTCGGCGGCGCACAGTTCTCGACCCCGGACGTGGTGGATCGGCTGCGTTCGTTCTCCGATTCCCTCGAGGGTCGCCATACCCGCACCGAGGCGGTGACGCTCGCCGCGTGCGATCCCGCCAATCCGTACGGCGCCGCACTCCCGTGGCCCAAGGCAGCGGCAGAGGCGGCGAGCACGTCGAAACACCGGCCCGGCCGGAAGGCCGGCGGCCTCGTGGTGCTGGTCGACGGCAGCCTCGTGGTGTTCGTCGAGCGCGGTGGGCGCACTCTGCTCACCTTCACCGACGATCCCGGTCGGCTCCGCACCGCGTTCGCATCGCTCGCTCACACCGTCAAGAGCGGTGGCGTCGACAAGATCGTCGTCGAAAAGATCGACGGCGTCTCGATCCACGGTCACGCCCTTGCGGAACTGCTCGGCGAGGCCGGGTTCTCCGCGACACCGCGCGGATATCGGTTGAGGTCCTGACGTGCCCGAAGGCGATACGGTGTTCCGGACCGCTGCACGACTGCACGCGGCGCTTGCGGGAAACATCCTGACCGAGAGCGATTTTCGGGTCCCCCGCTTCGCGACCGTCGATCTCACCGGTGAAACGGTGGAGGAAGTGGCCGCACGAGGCAAGCACATTCTGGTTCGCTTGCCGCATCACACTTTTCACTCACATTTGATGATGGACGGCCAGTGGCACGTGTATGAGCGCGGAACACGCTGGCGCAAGCCGGGTTTCCAGGCTCGTGCGGTGCTCGGCACCGAGCAGGTGCAGGCGGTGGGGTTCGATCTCGGCATCGTCGAAGTGCTGCCCCGGGACAAGGAGAGCGACGCGGTGGGGCACCTCGGACCGGATCTGCTCGGACCGGACTGGGATCCGGTGCTTGCGGCCGCCAATCTCGTGCGTGAGCCTGCCCGCCCGATCGGGCTTGCACTGCTCGACCAGCGCATCATGGCCGGAGTGGGCAACGTCTACCGTAGTGAGCTGTGCTTCCTGCGCGGGGTGGATCCCGCGACACCGGTACGGGAGGCCGGCGACCCGGCCGGCTGGGCCGAACTCGCCCACCGTGTGTTGTACGCCAACCGGGACAGGACCTCGCGGGTCACGACCGGCGATGCGCGCCGTGGTCGCGGACTGTGGGTGTACGGACGCGCCGGCAGGCCATGCCTGCGCTGTGGGCGGCCCATCGAATCGCGACGCCTGGCCGGTCCATCCGATCTCGATCGCGTGGTCTACCACTGCCCCGGGTGTCAACCCCTGCGCTGAGCGTCGTGCGCGGCGCGCTCGAGAAGTGCGACGCAGTGTTGCACGAACGCTTCCCGTGGGACGGCGATCGCCCCTTCCAGGTACCCCATGAACAAGCTGGTCAAGGCACCGACGAGCCCTACCGCCACCATGTTGCGGACGGCGTCGTCTCCGATCTCGGTGAGCTGGGCACTGACGAGTGCGACGAACACCGGTGCGAGTTCGACGCCCCTGCCGCTGATTGCGGGTTCGCGCAGCGGTGCGAGCAGAAGCACGCGACCCATCGCCGGTTCGTCGACCATCAGCGCAACGAATGCCCGGACCGCCGCTTCGGCCCGGCGGGCGTGCGCCGCCGAGGTCACTGCTGCGACGAGCACGTCGCGGGCGCGGTCACCCACGAGTTCATACACCTCCCGGACGAATGCGTCGCGGTCGGTGAAGCTCTCGTAGAAGTAGCGTTCGGTGAGTTCGGCGGCCCGGCACACCGCGCGCACATTCGCGGCGGATCCGTCGGGCGCACCGATGAGGGCGATCCCTGCGCCTAGGAGACGTTCCCTTCGGACACGCCGACGCTCGTCCAGGCCGATTCCCGCCCAGCTTCGGCGCGTGGTGTCCACTGTGCGATTCCCGTCGTCGACTACGTCTGATCGGATCCTACTCTGGCAACATACGTAGTCAGCGCTCGTCGCCCGGAGCTGAGCCGACGTCGGCCGCGACGGCAGGACCTTTCCGAACAACGCTGAGATTTTCGCCGACACATGCCACGCTGTCGATATGGGACTCGACGCCAACGCATTACTCCACGGGCCGTTGTTCTCCCGAAGTACGCCACTCGACCGTACCAATGCCGCAAGCCGCATCAGCGCGTATGTCTACGGGAACGTGCTGGTGCTGGCGGCGCTCATCCCGATCGTCCCGGGACCGAACTACGTCGGAATCGCGATCGTCCTCGGCACCGCCTTGTCGACGTTCGTGGCGCACGCCTTCGCGGAATCGGTGGGGCACAGCGTCCGGCAGGGCAGCCGCCTCACCGGCGCCGAACGGCGGGCCGAAGTACGCGACTCCGTGCCGATTCTCACCTCGGCAGTGGTCCCGTGCGTCGTCCTCGCGATCGGTTGGCTCGGCTGGATCGAGCCGCGTACCGCTCAGTTGCTGGCGGAGCTTGCGGTCCTGGTGCGAATCGGCGGCATCGCGTTCGTGATCGGACGACTCAACGGTGATCGCCCCAGCACCCGACTGCTGATGACTGCGGCCGCGCTCACCCTGGTGGGTGCGACTGTCGTGGTGGTCAAGGTACTGCTCACGCACTGATCAGTTCGAAACACCGATCAGTTCGAAGACACCGATCGGTTCACGGACATTGCTCACTTCACAGGCACCGGTTCGAGAATTTCGGCGCGCGCCTCCGGAGCGGCCGCGCGCAACGCATCAGCTGATTCGTCGTCGATCCGGCTCTGCGAATCGACCTCTGCCTCCACCCGGGCCCGATACGTCTCGATCTCCCGGTCGATCGCGGCCTCGTCCCAGCCGAGGATCGGCGCTACCAGATGCGCGACCTGTTCCGCGCAATGCACGCCCCGGTGCGGATACTCGATCGAGATCCGGGTCCGGCGGGCAAGAATGTCCTCGAGGTGCAGCGCGCCCTCGGCGAATGCCGCATAGACGGCCTCGACCTGAAGATACAGCGGAGCATCGGTGATCGGCTCGAGCAGTTCGGGCCTGCCCTCCGCGCACGCGAGCACGTCCTCGACCAGTGAGCCGTACCGGTCGAGGAGATGCTTGACCCGGTACGGGTGGAGGCTGTGCTGCTCAGCAAGGTGCATCGTCTGATTGACCAGGGCGAAGTATCCGTCCGCACCCAGCAGCGGCACCTTCTCGGTGATCGACGGCGCAATGCGGGCCGGAATGTCCTCGGCCGCGAGATCCACCGCGTCCTCGGCCATCACCCGGTAGGTCGTGTACTTGCCCCCTGCGATCGCTACCAGGCCCGGCGAGACCCGGGCGACCGCGTGTTCGCGCGACAGTTTCGAGGTCTCGTCGCTCTCCCCCGCCAGCAACGGACGCAGGCCCGCGTACACACCGTCGATGTCGTCGTGGGTGAGCGGGACGACGAGCACACTGTTGACGTGGTCGAGGATGTAGTCGATATCGGCCTTCGTCGCGGCGGGATGCGCCAGATCGAGGTTCCAGTCAGTGTCGGTGGTGCCGATGATCCAGTGGTTTCCCCACGGGATGACGAACAGCACCGATTTCTCGGTCCGCAGAATGATCGCCGAGTCGCTCACGATGCGGTCGCGCGGAACCACGATGTGCACGCCCTTCGATGCGCGCACCCGGAATCGGCCGCGTTCACGCGACAACGCCTGGATTTCGTCGGTCCACACGCCGGTCGCGTTGATGACCACGTGGGCACGCACTTCGGTGACAGAACCGTCCTCGCTGTCGCGCACCCTCACACCCGACACACGGTCGGCCTCACGCAGGAATCCGACGACCTGGGTCGAGGTTCGCACCACCGCGCCGTAGTGGGCGGCCGTCCGCGCAACCGTCATGGTGTGGCGGGCGTCGTCCACAACGGTGTCGTAGTAGCGGATCCCACCGACGAGGGAGTTGCGCTTGAGTCCCGGCGCCATGCGCAGGGCGCCCGCGCGTGTCAGATGCTTCTGTGCGGGAACGGATTTCGCTCCACCCATCCGGTCGTAGAGGAAGATGCCCGCCGCCATGTACGGGCGCTCCCAACCGCGATGGGTGAGGGGAAACAGGAACTTCAGTGGCTTGACCAGGTGCGGAGCGAGCGTGGACAGCGACAGTTCGCGTTCGCGCAGCGCCTCGCGGACCAGGCCGAACTCCAGTTGCTCGAGATACCGCAGGCCCCCGTGGAACATCTTCGACGACCGGCTCGACGTGCCGGACGCGAAGTCCCGAGCCTCGACGAGTGCCACGCGCAGGCCACGGGTCGCGGCGTCCAGAGCAGTCCCCGCCCCGACGACACCACCGCCTATCACCACGATGTCGAACTGCTCGTCGCCGAGGCGTCGCCATGCGTCCTCGCGCTGCCGCGGACCGAGAATCTGCACACCTGATCGGTTGGTCACCACACCGCTCCCTCAGTCGCCGACATGTCCGGTACAACGCTAGTAGGTTCGACCGCACAGTGCTGTGCAGTGAACACTCTTCCGATACCTCGAGGACTCCCGTGAACCAGTACATCGCCGCGATCGACCAGGGCACCACGTCCAGTCGATGCATCATCTTCGACCACGACGGGCGCGTCGTATCTGTTGCTCAGAAGGAGCATCGGCAGGTGTTCCCGCAGGCCGGCTGGGTCGAGCACGACCCCGAGGAACTGTGGCTCAACACTCGCGAAGTGGGTGCTGCGGCTCTCGCGAAGGCTGATCTGCGCAGGAAGGACATCGCTGCGATCGGGATCACCAACCAGCGTGAAACCACGATCGTGTGGGATCGCACCACCGGGAAGCCGGTGTACAACGCGATCGTGTGGCAGGACACCCGGACCGATCGGCTGGTGGAGCAACTGGCAGGAGATGCCGGCCCCGATCGGTATCGCGCCACTACAGGGCTGCCGCTGTCCACCTACTTCTCCGGCCCGAAAGTTCGGTGGATCCTCGACAACGTCGACGGGGCGCGGGAGAAAGCCGAGGCGGGCCGTCTCGCGTTCGGCACGGTCGACACCTGGATCCTGTGGCACCTCACCGGCGGCTGTGGGCAGGACGGCAACCCACCGGGCGTCCACGTCACGGACGTCACCAACGCGTCGCGCACGATGCTGATGGATCTCGAGACCCTGCAGTGGGATCCACAGATCTGTGACGACATCGGGATCCCCATGTCCATGCTGCCGGAGATTCGTAGTTCGTCGGAGGTCTACGGATATGCGCGCGAGCGGGGCCCGCTCGCCGGGGTTCCTGTCGCCGGCATCCTCGGCGACCAGCAGGCCGCAACCTTCGGTCAGGCGTGCCTGTCGCCCGGGGAGGCCAAGAACACCTACGGCACCGGCAACTTCCTGCTTCTCAACACCGGTACCACGCCGGTGCACAGCACCCACGGCCTGCTCACCACCGTGTGTTACCGCATCGGTGACGCCGACGCCGTGTATGCCCTCGAAGGGTCGATCGCGGTGACCGGTTCCCTCGTGCAATGGCTGCGCGACAACCTCGGCATCATCAACTCCGCTGCCGAGGTCGAGACCCTCGCGTCGGCGGTGCCCGACAACGGCGGCGCCTACATCGTTCCGGCGTTCTCCGGACTGTTCGCGCCGCACTGGCGACCCGACGCCCGCGGAGTGATCGTGGGACTTACGCGGTTCGTCGACAAGCGCCACCTGGCCCGAGCCGCCCTGGAGGCCACGGCATTCCAAACACGGGAGGTGCTCGAGGCGATGCGCGCCGATTCGCAGGTCGAACTGAGCACGCTCAAGGTCGACGGCGGAATGGTCGCGAACGAGATGCTCATGCAGTTCCAATCCGACATGCTCGCCGTGCCGGTGGTTCGTCCGATCGTGCCGGAGACCACTGCGCTCGGCGCGGCCTATGCAGCCGGTCTCGCCGTCGGCTACTGGAGTGGCGAGGACGACATCCGACGGAACTGGGCCGCCGACAAGACGTGGGAACCCCACATGACCACGGCCGAACGTGAGCGTCTCTTCGCCGCATGGAACAAGGCGGTCGAACGCACCTACAACTGGGCGTGACGACCTACCCGGTGACCCACATGCCGTCGGGAATCGGCGCACCGAGACCGGAGAGGCGGATCCCGTGCACCTGGTCGCCGATGAGCACCGCCGGCGCCGGCCGGACGTACCACGCGCCTGGGGTCAGCTCCGCCAAGCGCTGCTGCACGACCTCGTACGCGGCGGCACGCTCCTCGACGGTCGTGCCGACACGACCGGCATCGAGCGCCGCATCGAGGTCGGGATCGTCGATTCCCACGATGTTCCCCTTCGACGTCGAGTGAAAACTCGACCAGAGCGAGTGATCGGGGTCCTGAATGGTCACCCCGTGGACCATCATGTCGAAGTCGCGCGTACCGAATCGCGCGAAGGCTGCGGGGAAATCGAGGACCTCGACCTCGACGTCGACGTTGTCGAATGCTCTCAGCTGTGCCTGCGCGGTCTCCGCGACCGCTTTGTTCTCCACGGTCGGGAAGGTGGTGAATGTGAACGACACCGGCTTTCCTTCCGCCGCCAGTTCATCGAACAGTTGCTGTGCGGCGTCTGCATCGTGGCGACCGAGCGGGATGTCGGAGTACCACGGAGACTCTTCCAGGAAGAGGGTCTCGGGAACGACACCTTCGCCGTTGTAGACGGTCGTGTTCATCGCGTCCAGGTCCACGGCGAGCGCCACCGCCCGTCGGGCACGCGGATCGTCGAAGGGTGCGCGGCGGTTGTTCATACCCAGATACTGCCCACCGCCCATCGGCACGACCTCGACGGCCGTTCCGGCGCTCTCGGCTTTGGCGAGGGTGTTCCAATTGCTGTCCGAGGCGAGATCGGCGCCGCCGGTGGTGATCGAATTGAGTCGTTGTGTGGTGTCGGCGGACGTGCGGATCGTGAGGCCGTCCAGGTAAGGGCGGGGCGCGTCCCAATACCGCGGGTTCTTCTCGAGCTCGATGACGTTCTGCCGGGACCACGTTGCGAGCGTGAAAGGACCTGCACCGATCGGGTTCTCGTCGAATGCTGCCGCGCCCTGTTGCAGTGCCGCCGGCGAAGCGATCCAGTTCATCGAACTGACGATCACGCTGTGTGCGTAGTTCGGGTTCGGTGCGGTCAACGTGACCTGGAGTGTCGTCGGGTCGAGCACCTCGGTCGATGCGATCTGCGATGCTTCACCGATCGATCCCGACGCGGTGGCGGGGTCGCGCAACCGATCCCAGTTGAACTTGACCGCCCCGGCATCGAACGGTGTTCCGTCGGAGAACGTCACGTCGGGCCGGAGCGTGAGCAGCATCGTGGCGCCGCCGTCGTCGCTCGAGAAATCGGTGGCCAGGCCGTATCCGATCTCGAGGGTGTCGACGTCGGTGGTCATCAATGTGCCGTACAGCGCGTTTCCCAGCAGGGACGATCCCGCATAGGTGTTGCTCATGGCCGCGGGGTCGAGAGTGCGCGGCTCGCCCATCTGGATGACGGTCGCGACCCCGCCCGCCACCGGTTCACCAACCTCCGCCGGATCATTTTCTGCGCGACCGGAATCCGACCCGCCGCACGCACTCAGCAGCAGGACGGAACAGACCGCGGCGGCCGCCGCACCGATACTGCGCCGCCTCCATGACCGTCTTCCTCGAAACATTGGCATCTCCCGGCATCCTCGTCTGGACGAGACCGAGACTACGTTATTACTGTAATGCTCACCATAAGATTTACTGCGGTGGCGTCGGCGGTTTTGGATCGAGTCCGGGCACCTGGTGCACAACCCTCGTGAGCATGTTCTCGGCACCGACCTCTGCCGGATCGGTGAGGTAGTACTCGCGCACGGGGCCCACGGCATCGACTCCGCGGTCCGCGAGGTCTGCGAACAGAGCGTGATAGGCAACGGGCAGAAGCGCCGCCGGTCCGGTGAAGTCCACGGCGGCGAAGAGACCGCCGGGCATCAGAAGTGCCTCGACGCCGGATTCGGGAGCGACTTCGATACCCACCCCGAAGTCGACGGTCCCCTCGAGCACTACCGGATATCGACCGACCACCGGCGCCTCCGTATCGACACCGAGCGCAGCTGCATCCGCGAGGAGGCCTTCGATCGACGCAGCGACGGTGCTGTCGAGATCATCCGCCTCAGCACTGCCTTCGCGCCACAGTACGACCTGATCGTCGATGTGGCGCAGCCGAACGGGAAGTTCCATTGCGGCAAGCTCTTCGAGCGACCCGACGAGGGCGAGCGAACGCATTGCCCGCTCGGCCTCGTGCTCGATACGGGCACGCTCGACGGCCAGCACATCCGCCCCGCGCTCCGGATCGTCGACGATGCTGCGGATCGCGGCGACAGAAACTCCGGCGCGACGAAGGAGGCCGATCCTCAGCGCCGACGCGAGCTGGGCGGGCGTGTAGTACCGGTATCCGGTGTGCGGATCGACTCGACCCGGGGGCAGGAGTCCCTCGCGGTCGTAGTAACGCAGGGCTTTCACAGTGAGCCGGCACGCCCGCGCGAACTCACCGATACTCATCCACTGCGTCGGATCGGTCATGTCGGATCGGTCATGTCGCGTCGACGCCTTCCGTGAACGGAATCACCGTGATCACATCGACGAGGAGCCCGTCGGGGTCGACGGTCATGAAGTGCCGTTGCCCGAAGTCCTCACTGCGCAGAGTCGAGGCGATGGGCAGTCCTGCCGCCCTCGCACAGTCGTGGACCGCGTCGACGTTGTCGACCTCGACCGAGACGAGCACTCCCGCGGGCGGTCCGCGGAAACCCTCCGGGATCGTGTCGTGGTCTTGTATGACGAGCCCGAGCTGCACCGATTCGGTGGTCGATGATTGCAGCTGGACGTACCAGTCGCTGTCGTACACGACGGTCAGACCCAGGAGGCCGACATAGAAGTCGCGACTACGGCCGATGTCGGCGACCGGGACGACGGGAAAGATGCTCTGCGTGACGGAGGTACTCCGTGTTGTGAAGGTGCTCATACATCTCACCGTCTTCCCTCCCCCGAGGGGAGAGTCAACACCGGGCGCCTCCATCACGCGTGACCGGTCGATCAACCCAGGTCGTCGTGCCGCATCAGCTGCCGAGCAGCCTCGGTCACCGAGCCGCTCAGCGACGGGTACACCGAGAAGGTCTGCGCGAGGTCTGTCACATTGAGGTTGTTCTGTACCGCCAATGCGATCGGCAGGATGAGTTCGGATGCGTTGGGCGCGACGATCACACCGCCGATCACCACACCGGTCGCGGGGCGGCAGAAGATCTTGACGAAGCCGCGTCGCAACCCGGACATCTTTGCCCGCGGGTTGGTGTTGAGCGGCAACATCACTGTCCTGGCCGGGATCTCGCCCTTGTCGATGGTTGCCTGACTGACACCCACGGCCGCGATCTCGGGGCGGGTGAACACCGCCGCCGCAACCGTCTTGAGTTTGATGGGACTCACACCCTCGCCGAGCGCGTGGTACATCGCGATGCGCCCCTGCATCGCGGCGACCGAGGCGAGCGGCAGGAGGCCGGTGCAGTCGCCCGCGGCGTAGATTCCCGGCACCGACGTGCGCGACACACGGTCGACGGGCAGGTAGCCGCCCCGGTCGAGTTCTAGTCCTACCTTGTCGAGCCCGAGGCCCTGGGTGTTCGGGACCGATCCGACCGTCATGAGAGCGTGACTACCCTCGACGACGCGACCATCCGAGAGGAGCACCCGGACACCGTTGCCGGTGCGTTCGACCGAATCGGCGCGCGCGTGCTTGACGAGGGTGACGCCGCGTTCGGTGAGCACTTCCTCGAGTACGAGCGCCGCGTCTTCGTCTTCGTGAGGAAGGATGCGGTCGCGACTGGAGACCACAGTGACCTGGACCCCGACCTCGGTGTATGCCGAGACGAACTCCGCGCCGGTCACACCGGAGCCGACCACCACGAGATGCTCGGGGAGTTTGTCGAGGTCGTAGAGGTGACGCCACGTCAGGATGCGCTCGCCGTCGGGTTCTGCGTTGGGAAGAACGCGCGGACTCGCGCCGGTCGCGATCAGCACCACATCGGCGTCGAGCACCTTGTCTTCACCGGTGAACAGCTTGGCGCGGACCTTGTGGGCCGCCATCCCGATCTCGGGATCGATGAGCTCGCCGTACCCGGACAGCAGCGAGATTCCTGCAGCCTCGAGTTTCGTGCGGATGTCGGCCGACTGTGCACGCGCAAGGCTCTTGACACGCGCATGCACCTGCGGCAATGCGACGGAGGTGCGTTCGAGTTCGATGCCGAGGTCGGCGGCGCGGCGCATGTCGGTGCGGATACCGGTGGAGGCGATGAAGGTCTTGGATGGGACGCAGTCGAAGAGAACGCATGCGCCGCCGATGCCATCCGAATCGATCAGAGACACCGATGCGCCGTACTGCGCCGCCACGAGCGCAGCCTCGTAACCGGCGGGTCCGCCGCCGATGATGACAATCCGAGTCATTGTTCTCCTCTGTATCGATTCCGAATCAGGGTATCGGGCCGTACTCGGGCATCCGCTGGGGTGTGCGAACGCCCGCGACAACGCTATGCCACCGCGGGCGCACTGCGCAGACGGACCACGCAACAGTGTCGACAACCCGGTCACCGCTGACGACGCCCGGCACGGTGCAATCGAGACCGAACCGTTAGCCTTGTGGACGTGCCGATCTACGCCGCCTACGGGTCCAACATGCATCCGGAGCAGATGCTGACGCGCTGCCCGCACTCGCCGATGTCCGGCACCGGCTGGCTGCACGGGTGGCGGCTGACGTTCGCGGGCGCCGATATCGGCTGGGAAGGCGCACTGGCCACCGTTGTGGAGGACGCCGATTCCAAGGTGTTCGTGGTGTTGTACGACGTCCCCGAGGACGACGAGCGCAGTCTCGACCGCTGGGAGGGTGCCGAACTCGGCTTCCACCGCAAGATCCGCGTCCGCATCGACACCGCCGACGGCCCCACCCTGGCCTGGCTGTATGTCGTCGACGGATACGAAGGCGGGCTCCCGTCCGCTCGATATCTGGGCGTCATGGCCGACGCCGCAGAGATCGCAGGCGCTCCGTCGGACTATGTGATGAACCTGCGCACCCGCAACAGCCGCAACGTCGGCCCGGGGCGTCCCGACTCCTTCTAGCCGTTGCCTTCTGGTGAGCAAACGTGAGCACGCTCTGTTTGCTTCTTCATCAGGCAGCCTCACCTTCCGATGAGACAGTCCCGGACTCACCCAGCAACTGCTGGTGCCGGGTTGACGCTTCCTCGCCTGCAGCGTTGACCACTGGCGTAGTCGCGGACTCCCGCGTGGCTCCACGTCCGTCTCCACCCGAAACAGTGGCGGCCGGACTACTCCCGGTACCGGTCCCCGTTGCACCCGTGCGGTGGGTCTCGCCGAGGCGGGCGAGGTTGATCGCGGCATTATGATCACGATCGATCGTCAGGCCGCAGTGGTCACACACATACGTTCGGTCCGCGAGGGTCAGGTTTGATTTTCGCCTGCCACACCCCGAACACAATTTACTGGAGGGAAAGTACCGGCCGGCTTCCACCAACGTGGAGCCGTACCAGCGGGTTTTGTAGTCGAGCATCCGGCGGATCTGCGCCAACGCCGCGTCCGCGAGGGCCAGGTTCAGGCCCTTCTTCCGGCTACCACCTGCCGAACGCATCCCCGACGCATTCAACGTCTCCACCACGATCACCCGATGCCGCTGGGCCAGGGCGGTGGTGTGCTTGTGCACCACGTCGCGTCGCACCGCCGCCGCATGCGCATGGGTGCGCCCGATCCGGCGTTGCTGCCGCACCCACCGCTTCGACGGCCGCCGTTTCGTCTTGGTCGACGGGTCGTACGGACCACGCTGCCGCGCGGCCCTGCGCTGCAATACCCGCAGCCGGGCTTGGGCAGCGGTCAGCGACTTCGGTGCCGGAACCCGGTCGAGTTCGCGTCCGTCCGGTGTTGCAACGATCAGGGAGTCGGCTTTGACGCCGACGTCGACACCGACCACCGACTCACCCTCACCGACATGCCCCGGCACGGCGACAGCACGGTGCACGAGAACCTGAAACGCCACATGCCACCGACCCGCCGAATCCTCGGACAAGGTGGCAGACAGGATCCGGGCGGTGCCCGCCTCGATCCGGCGGGCCAGTTTCCGGGTCGATTCGCAGGTGTGGATCCGCCCCAACCTCGGCAGGGTGACATGATGCCGGTCGGTCTCGACACGGATGGTGCCGGTGGTGAACCGCACCGACCTGCGGGACTTCGCAGTCTTGAATCTCGGGAACCCGATGGTTTTCCCGGCCCGCGTACCTTTGCGGGACTTCGACCACGCGTCCAATCCCCGAGCGAGCGCGTCCAACCCGGAGTTGTATGCCTCCTTGGAGTTCTCGGCCCACCACGGCGCCACCTCGTGTTTGCGGGCGTTCCACTGCTTGCGCAACGCAGGCAGTGACCACCCCAATGCGGGTGTCAACTCGTCCTCGTCGAGGCCGTAGGTGCGTTCGGCTTGCCGCTGGTTCATGACCGCTTTCACGGCGGCGAGCATCGTGTTGTGCGCTTTACGGGCCCCGCCGGCGTGCGAGCGGAATGCTCGTATCTGGGTGGGTGTGGGGTCGAGCGCGAACGTGTAGGCCTGCGCGGTCCAGCCGTCGGGGATCTCGAATCTGGCCATCAGGATCTCGCCTCGACAGGCCGGTGATGCGTGGTGGTGACCGGCCGCATCGCACGAGTGCGCGCGTGGCTGTGGCGGTAGAGGCGGGGACACCTCGAGGTCGGATCCTCGATGAGGTCCCGCACCGGATCGTGTTGCTGGCCATGGTCGCCCGCCACGATCCTGCGGCAGCCCTGCGCCGGCAGGGCCGCCGTTGGGTGCAGGGCTCCGAGCCGGACCGGACGGTTGCGGTACGTCACGATGATCATGCTCGCAGAGGGGTCCGACATGTAGCCTGTGGGTGCGCCCATTCGGTCGGCTTCACACGCATTGTGAACACCTTCGATCATGTTTGTTCACATTTGCTCACAGAATGTCGAGCAGTTCGTAACCCCTTTCTCGAAGGTGTGGTTCCGAGCCCGGATACCGGGTTCGGAACCACACCTTTCTGCATTGTCGAGCGGTGATATAAGGTCACGCTAACCAAACTTAGGTAAGCCAATCTTGGCATCGAGAAAGAGTGTGGACCCCTCGTGATTCGTAGTAACCGGCGTAGACCCGCCACGCCCCGATCGGCGGGAGCGCGCTCTGCCGTACCCGCACTGATCCTGATGCCCGCGCTTCTCGCGGCCGCATGCGGCTCGTCCGACACGTCATCGTCCAGCGCGAACGGGCCGGCCGAAGCCGAGTCCCTGACAGTCGCCGTCGCGAAGGACACGGGACCCCTCAACATCTTCGCCGGTGCGTCCGACCAGATGACCGAGCTCGTCTACGACAAGTTGCTCTCCCCCTCGCCGTACGTCGCCGAACCGCAGCCGTGGCTGGCCACCGAGGTCCGACAGGTCGACGCCACGACCTGGGAGGTGGATCTGCGGGACGACGTGAACTGGCACGACGGCGAAGCGTTCACCGCCGACGATGTCGCTTTCAGCTTCCACTACATGCATGCCGCGCCGACCGGACGTTTCACACACCACGTCAACGACACACCGTCGATCTCGACGGTGGAAGCGACGAGCCCGACCTCGGTGCGGTTCGTGTGCGACTACGCTTGCCCCGAACTCGGCACGGTCACGCTCGCCGATCTTCCCGTCCTCCCCGAGCACATCTGGTCGAAGGTCGACCCCTCGAAGGCGAAGGAGGTGACCGACCTCCCGATCGGCACCGGGCCGTTCAAGCTTGTCGACTACAGCCCCACCACCGGGTACAAGTTCGAGGCCAACGCCGACTACTTCCCCGGTGCTCCGACGGTCGACGAACTGGTCATGCCGGTGATCGCCGATTCTTCGGCCGCATTCACCGCTCTCAGCTCCGGCCAGGTCGACGCGGTCGATCGCGCGCTCACCCCGGAGTTGGTCGATCAGTTCACCGCATCGAACGACATCGGCACCATCACCGTGGCGCCGCTGACCTACCCCGAGCTGAAGCTCAACTTCACCCGTGAACCCTTCGCACAGGCCGACTTCCGTGCCGCACTGAACTTCGCGGTGGATCGCGATCAGATGCTCGACATCGTCGGCCTCGGTCAGGGCCGCCCCGGCACCCAGGGCTACGTCCATCCGGATGCACCGTTCGCCGATCCGGACGCCAACACCCCGTACGACCCGGCTCAGGCCACCGCGCTGCTCGACTCACTCGGGTGGAAGGACGTGGACGGCGACGGTACGCGCGAGAACCCGGCCGGAGAGGCCGCGGCGTTCACGTTGATCGTCAACGGTGGTGACGCGCCGCAGGTCCGCGCCGCCGAATTGATTGCGGAGGACTTCGCCGAGGTCGGTATCGACGTCGTCGTCAGCCCGCTCGACGCCGGGTCGCTCTCGGACGCCTCTGCGAAGAAGAACTTCGACCTCTACGTCACTACGAACAGCCCACATGCGGTGGCCGACTCCACACAGTTCATCATGTCGCACCGCTCGGGAAACCTGTGGAAGCATCCCGATCTCGCCTACCCGGAATTCGATGCGCTGTAAGAGAAGTGGCGCGTCACCGAGACCAATGAGTCGCGCATCGCAGCAATGCAGGAGATGCAGGAACTGTTCAACCGCCAGCCCACCGCCATCGCCCTGTACTACCCGGACGAGACCTGGGCGTTCCGCTCCGACCGATTCGCCGGATGGGTCGAGACCCCCGGCTACGGCATCGTCCACAAGTGGTCGTTCCTGCCCTTCGACGTCGTCGACGCCGCGAACGCGGAAGCGCCGCAGGACTGATGACCGTCCTGCGCCGGGCGGGGCAGTACGCCCTGGTTCTGTGGGCCGCGGTGACGTTGAATTTCGCGCTACCGCACCTGGCACCGGGTGATCCCGTCAACTATCTCTACGGCGGCGACCAGCAGTCGCTCGACCCGAAGTACATCGCGCAGATGCGCGCAGACTACGGGCTCGACCGGCCGATCCTCGAACAGTACGTCTCCTTCTGGTCCGGTCTGGTGCACGGAGATCTCGGAATGTCCGTGCAGCACAATCGTCCCGTTCTCGATGTGCTGTGGGAGAAGCTTCCGTGGACGATCGCACTGGTCGGCATCGGAACGCTACTCGCATTCGTCATCGGCTCTCTGCTCGGCGCATGGGCGGCATGGCGCCGTGGCTCCGCGAAGGAAACCGGGACCGTCGTCACGGTCCTCGCGATCGACTCGATGCCCGGTTTCTGGATCGGCATGATCCTCATCGCGGTATTCTCGGTGACCCTCGGGTGGTTCCCGTCGTACGGCGCGGCCTCATTCGATGCCACCGGATTCGAATGGCTCGCCGAAGTCGCGTCCCGCATGGCTCTCCCCGTCGCGACGCTCACCATCGCCGGTATCGGCGGGTTCTTCCTCATGACCCGTGCGTCGATGGTGGGCGTGCTGGACGAGCCGTTCATCCGGCTCGCCCGTGCGAAGGGACTCGGCGAGTTCCGTGTCGCGGTCGGACACGCCCTGCGCAACGCTCTGCTGCCCGTGTACACCACGCTCACCCTCACCGTGGGTGTGCTGCTGTCGGGAGCTGTCGTCGTCGAGTCCGTCTTCGCCTATCCCGGTCTGGGCAAGCTCACCTTCGACGCTGTCACCGCACGTGACTATCCGCTGCTTCAGGGTGCGTTCCTGCTCGCCACCGTCGGCATCATCGCGGCGAATCTGCTCGCGGACCTGACGTATCCGTTGCTGGACCCGCGGGTGCGCAAGGACCGGACCGCAGCGAAGCGGCACGACGCTCGATCACCGGAAGGGATACCGGCATGACGCTTCTCGGCACGAAAACCCGCTCGCAGCGCCTCGCACTCGTGGGCACCGTCATTCTGGGCATCCCTCTGCTGTGCGCGGTCGCCGCACCGTGGCTCGCGCCGTACGACCCGACCGAGCGCGTCACACGACCGTTCTCCAAGCCGTCGGCCGAGCACCTTCTCGGCGCGGACGACGTGGGACACGATCTGCTGTCGATGCTCATCCACGGCGCCCAGATCTCGCTGTTCGTCGGCGTGGTTGCCGCACTCGTCGCAACGACGATCGGCACCGTGGTGGGCATTGCCGCCGGATACCTGCGCGGAGCCACCGATGCAATCCTGATGCGCGTCGTCGACGTGATCCTGTCGTTGCCGGTACTGCCGCTGACCATCGTCATCGGAGTCTTCGCCGGCCCCGGCCTGACCACACAGATCACAGTGATCTCGGCGGTGCTGTGGGCGGGCCTGGCCCGGGAACTGCGGTCGCAGGTGCTCACGCTGCGCGAGAGGGACTACATCCAGGCGGAACGGGCAATGGGCGCCGGCCCGCTGTATGTGCTACGCCGGCACATTCTCCCGGCCATCTTCCCGCTCGTGATCCCGCAGTTCGTGCTCACCGTCAAGACCGCGATCCTGCTCGAAGCGTCACTGGCATTCCTCGGACTCGGCGACATCTCGGCGGCGAGCTGGGGTTCGATGCTGTCGATGGCACACGCACGCAATGCGTTTCTCACCGACGCGTGGGTGTGGTGGGTCCTGCCACCCGGCATCGCCATCGCGGTCACGGTACTCGGGTTCGCGTTGCTCGGGAACGCTATCGAAGAGCGGTCACGCCCGGTTCTCACCCGTGCGCGGTCACGTCTGCGCCGGAAGACTCGCCCGGTCGATATCCCTGTGACCGAGGAGAATCCGACCGCACCCCTCATCGTCGACGATTTGACGGTGGTGTACGGCGAGAACGGCCGCGGCGCAACGAATGTCTCCTTCACCGTTGCGCCCGGTGAACTCGTCGGTCTCGTCGGCGAGTCGGGCAGCGGCAAGTCCACCGTGGCCGCTGCCACGATCGGACTGCTGCCTTCCGCCGCACAGATCACCTCGGGACGGATCCTCGTGTCCGGCCGAGATGTCGCAACACTGTCGAAAGACGAGTTCCGAGAAATACGCGGGAACCGGATCTCCCTCATCCCGCAGGAGGCTTTGAGCGCACTGAACCCCGTGCGCACCATCGGGTCTCAGCTCGACGAGGCCATTCGTACACACCGCAGGTGCACACGACGTGAAGCTCGGGATCGAACCGCCGAACTCCTGACCCAGGTGGGGCTCGGAGCCGATCGTGCCGATTCGTATCCGCACCAACTCTCCGGCGGTATGCGACAGCGGGTCGTGATCGCGATGGCGTTGGCCAACGAGCCGGATGTGGTGATCGCCGACGAACCGACCAGCGGCCTCGATGTCCTCCGTGAGGCGGAGGTACTGGCACTGCTCGACGACCTGCGCACGCGTTATTCGCTCGCACTGCTCATCGTCACGCACAATCTGCCGGTGATCGAACGGATCGCCGATCGTATCGCGGTGATGAAGGACGGCGATCTCGTCGAGATCGGCACGGCCTCGCAGATCTCCACCGATCCGCAGCATTCCTACACCCGCACTCTCGTCGAGTCCGCGCCAAGGCTCGATTTCCTCCGGGAAGAGGTGGTCCGATGAGCCCGTTGCTGGAGGCCGACTCCTTGTCTGTGGTATTCGGTGGGGTGCCTGCGGTCACCGACGTGAGTCTGCGGATCGAGTCCGGGGAATCCATTGCTCTGGTGGGCGGTTCGGGTGCCGGGAAGTCCACGGTGGCCCGCGCGATCGCAGGCCTCGTGACCGCGATGTCCGGCAGCATCGTCTTCGACGGTGTCGATCTCGTGTCCGCACCACGGCGCACGAGCAGGGCGCTTCGCCGTGGTATGCACCTGGTGTTCCAGGACCCGTATGCGTCGCTCCCACCCGGCATGCGGGTGGGCGACATCGTCGCGGAACCGATGGTGATCCACCGCATCGGCGACAAGGCCGGCCGGCGAGACGCTGTGCTGGATGCACTCGCGTCGGTACGGCTCGCACCGGCTGCCGATTTCGTCGATCGCTACCCGCACGAGTTGTCGGGTGGGCAGCGACAACGCGTCGCGTTCGCGCGGGCACTCGTGACCCGGCCCCGGCTCCTGCTCGCCGATGAACCCACCAGCGGACTCGACGCGTCCCTTCGCGTGGAGATCGTCGATCTGATGTCGGAACTTGCGCGCACCCAGGATCTCGCGGTCCTCCACATCACCCACGACCTGGCACTCGCGGCCCGGAGTTGCGACACCTTCGTGGTCATGCAGGATGGGATGGTCGTCGAAATAGGAAGTGCCACCGACATTCTCACCAGCCCCTCGCACCAGTACACGGCGTCCCTGGTGGCCGCCGCGACCGGCGCGCTCCAACCGCCCTACAGGAGAAGAAATGTCTGCACCACTGCAACTCGTCGATGACGGCATGAGAATCGACTTCACCGTCGACGATGTCATGAAGTACCACGGCCCAGGATTCCCCGGGGGCGTCGCGCATGCCGTCAAGGTGCTCGAGCGTGCCCTGCCGGTTCTGAGCCCCGACTCCCCAGCGGAACGTCGCGAGATCACCGTCGCCACTGCGCACCGCGGCCAAGGCGTGCGCGACACGTTCGAAGCGGTGACACGCGCCGTCACGGAGGAACGGTTCGCTGTCGACTCGACGCTCGAGCGCTCCGACCGAGGTTCGACCCTCGAACGCTACGTATTCGTGCTGACCTACCGCGGCACCACCGTGCGCCTCGAGATCCGGGAAGGGTTCGTCACCGACGAATTCATCAGCCTCGGACGCAAGGCGGATCGCACCGAGACCGAGAATGCACGACTCACGGTCCTCAAGCAGGAGATGGCCGATCGCCTGCTCGCGGCGCCCGCGGATGAGATCTACGACATCATCGGGTAGGTCCCCGTACCGTACGACCATGCCCACCAATCGCACAGCGCTGACCCTGCTCGTCGTCAGCGCTGCATCCGCGGCGGCCTGGTTCGCGTGGCTCGGTTGGGACTCTGGCTACCGCGAACTGCCGGACGGAAGTGTGGAGGGGCCCTATTCGTCGATGCAGGTGATCGCGTGCGGAGCGACGATCGCCTGCATCGTCGTCGCGGGATGCGTAGCGCTGCGCTGTTCGGTCAGGGGCAGCATCGCGGTGATCGCATGCGTCACCGCGGGGTTCGCAGCAGTGTGGGCGCGCGATGCGGCATCATCGGATTCGAGCGGCTTGTGGGCAATAGGGCTGACCCTGCTGGTCCTCGGCATGATCACCGGCCTGACGATCGTCGCGGTCCTCACCCGATTCGCGCAGAACGCGTACCGGTCAAGACGGTGAGGTGGCATCGCGACAGGCGTGCGCGCTCACGCTCGGATGATCTGGACCGGCTGACGAGTCCGTCCATGGTGTCGATGTCGAGAACCGCGAGCAGGTGACCACCTGGAACGACAACGTGCGTTCGCCGTCCCCCGACGACCATGCATGCGCTGGCGCGGATACGGTCAACCCGTGATTCTGTGTCATCCCCAACCGCTAACCTCTCGATCATGACCGAGAAGACGAAGGGCCCCGAATCGTATTTCCCATCGATCGAGAAGAAATACGGCCGCCCGATCGAAGAGTGGAAGACCTTGATCCGCTCATCCGATATGACGAAACACATGGAGCTCGTGAATTGGCTGAAAGCCCATCACGGTATGGGCCACGGTCACGCGAATGCGCTTGTGGCCCATACCCTGAAGGAATCCGGAGCTCAGTAGCCGCACTCAGGTGTTGTCGACCCAACGCAGGAGCGCGTAGAGGAATCGGGTCGCGCCCGGCATAAAGTTGCTGCCGTGGTGGTACATCGGATCAAGTGTGGTCGCGATGATGCGGCCCGCGGTGGTGACGGTGTCCTCGTACAGCATCATGCCTGCGTCGTGCGGATTACCTTCGGCGTCGGGCTCTTCCGACACGAGCAAAGGCACGACGTCGGCATCGGTGTTGTAGATGCCGTGGTGGTGCCAGATGACCGACTTCGAGGTCAGGTACTGCCACGATTCGTGGTCGTGGCTGCGTGTGCGGATCATCGGATCCTCTTTCGTGAGCCACCACCAGAAATTCGTGGGTCGCTGTTCCCACTGCACACCCGGAAGCCAGTTGTGGGCGCCGCTTTCACCGAGGGCGACAACGGTGGCGCCGCGCTCGGCCACAGATCTGAACTGCGCGGCGTTCTTCGCGACAAGTTCCGGATGGAGACGCTCACCGATGATGACGGTGTCGTATCCGTCCAGATCACCGTCGTCGAGTTCCGGGAGATAGAGGAAGTCCGGTTGGTATGCCAATACAGCGGGGTCCTTCATCGTCTGCAGGTGGTAGTAGGTGCCGCCGTGGACGATTGCGAGTCGCTTGCCACTCCGGAAGGCGCGGTCGGTGCGAGCGAAAGGTTCGATGGTTGTCACCGCTGCACCAGCCAATCGATGAGTTGCGTGGTCAGTTTCGAGGAGCTGTTGGGGTCGTTCGCCCAGCCGGTGAGGTCGTTGCCGCCGTGCGCAAGTACCTGCCCCTCCCCCAGTGGGTAGACGTAGTCGAGAGGGAGGGCGTGGCGTCCGATCCGGGTGGTGACAATCGCATCTTCCGGGAGCTTGTCGATATAGCCGCGCGCATAGAAGCCTGTGACGCCTTTGCGCGTGCTCAGGTCGACCGGGTCGACCCCGTCCCAGACCGGATGCGGATCGCCGAGGGTGATCGCCAGATCCTTCGGTCCCGTGTAGGCCAGTTTGCGCCACACACCCAGTCCCGGAAGGAAATCGGTGAGCACATGACCCATGACCGCGATTCGGCCACCAGAGGTCACGAACCGGGTGAGCAGTTCCCGGTTCCGCTCGAGGAAGATCTGGTCGGAACCGCCACCGACGATCAGGCCCCGCACCGACGAGAGGTCCGTGTTCGGGAGGCGGTAGAGGTCGACCTCCCCGAGCCGGGGGTCGCCGTGGACGCCCCCCGCGAGAGTGTCGCTTCCCATGGTGATTCGTAGGACCGGAGCGACTGCGGCGGAGGCGGATTCGCCTGGGTCGGGAGCGATGCGTTCAGGTGCTGACACAGGACTCTTCCGTTAGGTCGAGCAGGACGCTCGTAAGGTGACGCAACGACACATAAGGTAAGGCTTTCTTAACAGAAGGTCAACTTTCATGCCTCTCCTCAACGGTCTCACTGCAGGAGACCGGCGAGCGTCCTCCAGGTCGCATCCCATGACCAGCCCTGCGCCCACTCCCGTCCGGCGCTGCCCATTCGGGCCGCAGCGTCAGCGTCGTCGAGCAGCATGAGCAAAGCCCTCGACAACTCTGCATCGTTCGCCGTCACCAAGCCTGTTGCACCTGCGCGGACAGTTTCCGGCGCACCACCCGAGTTTCCCGCAATGACCGGAAGTCCTGCCGCGGACGCCTCCAGGAACACGATGCCGAGTCCTTCCTCCTCGAACCCCGCCCGGCGAGTTCGGCAGGGCATCGCGAAGATGTCCGATGCTGCGAGCACGGCGGGAATCCGAGAGTGAGGAAGACCGCCGGCGAAGGTCACCGCGTCGATCAAGCCGAGTCGCTGCGCAAGCGCCTGCAGGTCACGACGGCGCGGCCCGTCGCCGACCAACACGAGACGGGTGCCCGGGTGGCGGTCGCGGATCATCGGCATAGCCCGGATCAAAGCGTCCTGTCCTTTTCTGCGCACGAGTCTCGCAACGCACACGATCACCGGTGCCCTGTGTGCCCGATCGGGACGGTGTCGTTTCGGTGCCGCAAACAGGCCGACGTCGACACCCGGGGACAGCTTCGTGAAGCACGTTCGGTCGGGTACGACAGACCGCAGCACTGCCTCGGTGTGGTCGCTGATGTAGGTGAACACATCCACACCGTCAGCCATGTGCCGCAACCATGCCCGGGTCGGCGGCAGTTTCGCCCACCAGGTTTCGTGCCCGTGGCTGGAGGCGATCATGCGCTTCACACCGACCGCGCGGAGGGGACGTGCAAGAGACGAGAGCGGCGCGGCCGCGGCGAACCAGACACGATCACACCCGAACTCGATCGCGATCGACTGCACCGTCCGTGCCACACCCCTAGTGGGAAGGAGCATGCGCGAACGATCCCTGATCACCCGAAACGGCATCTGCTCATCATGATTGAAGGCACCCGGTTCCGCTGAGGTGTAGACGATCACGTCAGCCGGATCGAAGCGGCGGACCATTTCGAACGCGAACGTTTCGATACCCCCTTGTCTGGGAGGGAAATCGTTGGTCACGACCAGGATGCGGTTCTTCGAGTTCACCGGGACACCTCCATCCGGCCCGGGAGCGCCCTTGTCCCCACGGAGCGACGGGTCGATTCCAAGGCGCACACTGCTGCCGTTCCACCGAGCACCAGGGGATAGACGAAGTACCCGAACCGCGAAGTGGGTGCGAGCAGGAAGAGAACCGTGAGGCCCGCCGCGGCGAACGAGGCGGCTCGAACGAAGGTGTCCGGCGGATTCCGCACCAGCACCACTGCAGCACAGACCACTGCGACGGCCAGAACGGCCGAGATGAGCGTCGCGCCGTACGGCACCAGACGCGTCAGTGCCCCTCCGACGAGCGACTCTCCGGCCGGGGTCACGACGTCCGTGCGCCCCAACGGGAAGAGCAGCGTGTGCCGGACGAAGGCCGCCGGATCGGCGAAGACCGGAATGTGGAACACGAACGTCAGGGCGGTGCATGCCGACCCTGCCCGCAGGGCCGTCCGGCGGTCGTATCGCGCACACATCAGAACCAACGCGACCACGAGAACCGGGACCGCGAGCGGCTTGAGAGCGCAGGCGAAGGCGAACGACACCGCCGTCGTCACCACCTTGCCTCGGGTCGCCGCCGCAAGACCGAGAAGTGCTCCACCGACAACCGGAAGATCGACTCCTCCGACCACCATGGGCAGCGCAACCACGGGCGACGCGATCAGAACCATGAGCTGCGTTCGGGAACGTCGCGGAAGCGGCCGCGCCAGGACCAGCTTCGACGCCAGCAGGACACCCATGACGAAGATCAGTGCGAACCAGATTCGCGGATCACCGATCCTGTTCTCCGGAAGAAGCTGCGAAGGTGCGCCGAAGAGGGTCATCGCAGGGCCGTACGGGTTGTACTCGGCGAGCACCGACGGGCCCGGAACGTAGGGGCTGCCCGTGGCGATCAGGGAAGCGGCCGACTCCGCGACCACCGACACCTCGAGCTGCGCGGTGCGTGTAGTGATCAGCGCCGTTCCCGGCGCCACCACGGCGCCGATCACCGCAGACACCGCGGCCGCTGTGAGGCGCCGCCTCGCTGCAAGCACAGCTGCCACCGCATATCCGGCGACTGCCCACAGCGCCCAGACGCGATGCGGATGCAGCTGCGTCACTACCCCGTAGGCGAGAACGACCACGGAAAAGGCCGTATAGGTCAGGGTCCATCGATGGGCGAACAGACCGGCCGGGATGAAACGTGCCCGGTCCTGAATGTGCATGCGCTCGAGTAGCATGCGGAAAACGCTACGGACGCATGATCATCCGAACATCCCCTGCAACAGCGATTTTCGGGGTAGCTCGGGCGAGCTACCCCGAGCGCTCAGGCCCGGCCCTGGACATGCTCGAAGTAGTAGACGACCGCCTGAGTGCGGTCGCGCAGGCCCAGCTTCCCGAGGATTCGCCCGATGTGGGTTTTCACCGTCTCCTCCGCCACCGACAGCTCCGACGCGATCTCCGGATTCGACATGCCGCGCGCCATCACCCGCAGGACTTCCTGTTCCCTCGGCGTCAACACCGACGCCCGACCGGATTCCACGACCGCAGTGCCCTTGCGCCTGGCGAATTCGGCGATCAGGCGCGTGGTGACCGACGGCGCGAGCATCGGCTCCCCCGCTGCCACCGCGCGGACTCCGCTGATGAAATCCGATGCGGGCGACTGTTTCAGGAGGAATCCACTGGCGCCGAGACTCAGCGCGTCGTACACGTAGTCGTCGAGGTCGAAGGTGGTCAGCATCAGCACTCTGGTGCGATTGCCCGGCCTGGTGAGTATCGCCTCCGCAGCGCGGATTCCGTCGAGCCTGGGCATGCGGATGTCGAGGACCGCGACGTCGGGATCCGACGCTGCAATGAGCTCGACCGCCGCCGCGCCGTCCTCCGCAGATCCCACCACGTCGATGTCGCTCTGAGTGTTCAGTACCGCGGCAATGCCGTCGCGGACGAGTGCCTGGTCGTCGGCCACCACCACGCGAATCATCACCGCTCCTTCCTGAGTCCGGCGTGTGCCACAGCACGATGGTCGAACTCGACATCGACGACGAACCGTCCGTTCTCGTCGGGGCCCGTCTCCGCGGTCCCGCCGTACGCGGCGACCCGTTCGCGTATTCCGATGAGCCCGTGCCCGCCACCGTCGGACGCCGGGTGGCCCGGCACGATGGCGTTACCCACCGTGAGGCGTGAATGTCCCGCTCCGATCCGGATCTCGACGGCCACGCCGTTTCCTGCACCGTGCCGATGTGCATTGGTCAGCGCTTCCTGGAGGATGCGGTACATCGCGCACGATATCTCCGTCGGTACTGTGTCCGGATCCCCGTGTACTCGCAGGTCCACCTGTTGCCCCGATGAACCGCACCATCTCGCGACCAGGTCGTCGAGTGCGTCGAGTGTGGGGGCCTCCGATCCGCCCTCCGTTTCGGGGCCTCGGAGGACGTCGACGACCCTGCGCATCTCGGTCAACGCGGTCGCTGCCGCCGCGTGGATGTCGTCGAATGTGGAGTGAACACCGGCCGGCAGTTCCGGATGTGTGAATGTCGCGGCCTGTGACTGAACCGCGATCATCGACATATGGTGGGCAACCACGTCGTGCAACTCACGTGCGATGCGAGTGCGCTCGCGGGCGATGGCTTCGCGGTGTTCCTGTTCGCGGCGCAGCCCTCGTTCCACGACCAGATGTGTCTCGGCCGCGCGCAGTCGCCGAAAGACCGCGCCGGCAGACACGATCCCCGTGGCGGCAACGGCAATCATCGCAACCGCATGCAGCGGCAGACCGACCGTCCACATTGCAGGGAGGACGACCAGGATCAGCGACGTCGACGCCGCAGCCGACACCACCCGGAGCGGCCGGTCCGAGGCGAGTGCGATCAGTGCTATCGCGGCCGCGATGCAACTTGCGACCGGCCATGGCACGACTTCGTCCTGGGCCAGCCCCGAGACCGTGCCCGCAGCAAACCCGAAGGTCATCAATTGCCAGGTCACCAGCGGGCTCGCGAATACGAACACCAGCGGAAGCACTTGTACCGCCCCGAGCAAGTAGGCCGCCACGACCCACGGCACCATGTCGGTCAGCTGTCCGACCGACGTGCCGAACAGCAGGGTCAGCAACAGCACCGCACAGACGAGACCCGGTGTCCCGCTGCGTCCGCGCGGGCGCAGTGGGGCGTAGGACGTCTCCGGTGTCCACGCTTCGACAACGGCCCGGACCTGGCCGGAGGCGACATCCCGGACACGTGATGATGGGGCGCTCGCCCTCGGTCTCGTATGGAGCACACCCGACACTAGGTCGATGGTTCGTCGTCGGACATCCCCCCGGAGAGCTATTTATCCTGCCGAGGAGTCCGCACCGTCGCGCGGTGAAGCTATCCGACCGGCCCGAGCGCAAGGTTGGTCAGTACCCGCACACCCACCGGAAGTGCCCGTTCGTCGAGATCGAACGTCGGCTGGTGGATGTCGAGTTCCGGGCCCGACCCCGACCACACGCCGAGCCGCCCCATCGCACCCGGGATCTGTTCGAGGTACCACGAGAAATCTTCCCCGCCACCGGATTGCGGTGTATCGGAGAGCATGCCGGGGCCTGCAGCGTGAATGGCATTCTCGAACATCCGCGCGGAAGCCTCGTCGTTGACGACGGGCGGCACACCGCGGCGGTAGTGGAGTTCGTAGCTCACTCCGGTGGGCGCAAGAAGACCGTGCACAATCTCGCGGACCATCGGTTCGAGCAACTCCCAGGTCTCATGGTCACCCGTGCGCACGGTACCCGCGAGCATGCCGGTACGTGGGATGGCGTTCGGGGCCTTCCCCGCGCTGACCGCACCCCACACCATGACGGTGCCCGTGCGCGGATCGATGCGGCGGCTGAGCATGCCGGGAAGTCCGGTGATCACGGTGCCGAGCCCGTAGACGAGGTCGCCCGTCAGATGCGGACGCGACGTGTGCCCGCCGGGTGAATCGAGGACAAGTTCGATGGTGTCGGCCGCCGAGGTGATCGCCCCGACCCGCATTCCCACCTTTCCCACTTCGAGCCGCGGGTCGCAGTGCAACGCAAAGATTCTGGACACCCCGTCGAGACCTCCGGCCGCGACGACATCGAGAGCACCACCGGGCATGACCTCCTCCGCGGGCTGGAACACCAGCCGGACACCGACGGGGAGTTCGGGAACCGACGCGAGCGCCAGACCCGTCCCGAGCAACACGGTGGTGTGTGCGTCGTGCCCGCACGCGTGCGAGACGCCGGGAACAGTCGACGAGAAGGTAAGACCTGTCATCTCCTGAAGCGGAAGGGCATCCATGTCGGCGCGCAGGGCGATGCGTGGCCCGTCCGTCGGCCCGAGATCGCAGATCAGACCGGTTCCGCGTGGGAGCACCTTGGGTGCGAGTCCGGCAGCTGTCAGCTCGGTCGCGACGAGTTCGGTGGTGGCGTACTCCTGCCGCGCCAGCTCGGGGTTCGCGTGGATGTGGCGGCGCCACGCGATCAGATCTCCGCCGTGCTCGTCGAGCCACTTCTCCACGTAGGGGTTCATCGGCGGGCCGCCCCTTCGAGCAGCCGCGCACGCTGAGCGGGGTCGATGGCGACTCGGGCTGCGGTTGCGGCGAGTGCACGAGCACCATCGAGGAGAGCGCGGTCGGCAGACTCGGTGATACACGCGGCCGCGAAGGCTTCCTGGTGTGTGACGGCGCCACCCGAGTCGAGACCGATGACGGGGTGTATTCCTGGCACGACGTTCGTCACGTTTCCCATGTCGGTGCTGCCCAGCGGGCGGAACCCTTCCTCTTCGACGGGCAGCGGTGCGCGCCCTAGACCGATGATCTCTTCACGATATGCCTGCACCAGCCACGGGTCGGGAGTGAGTTCGGTGTAGGTCGGTGACACGGTTCGGATGCTGTGGGTACAGCCGGCGGCGAGGGCGCCGGCCTCGAAGCAGCGTCCGGCACGTTCGCGGAGATCGTCGAGCAGGTCTGCGCTGGTCGCGCGCAGGTAGTAGAGCATCTCGGAGTGCCCGGGCACGATGTTGGGTGCTGCCCCACCGTCGCTGACGATGCCGTGGATCTGCTGCCCCGGCATCAGGTGCTGCCGCATGAGACCTACCGCGACCTGCGCGACGGTTGCGGCGTCGGCCGCATTGCGCCCGTATTCAGGTGCCGCGGAGGCATGCGCTTCCCGTCCGATGTAGGAGACGGCGATATCGGCGAGCGCGAGCGACGTGGCCCCGGTGATGTCGAAGGGACCCGGATGGACCATCAGTGCGGCACCGACACCGTCGAACTCGCCCCGCTCCAGCATGAGGACCTTGCCGCCACCGGTTTCCTCGGCCGGAGTGCCGATCACACGGACTGTCACGCCGAGTTCGTCCGCGAGCGCGGCCAATCCGATCCCTGCACCGACAGACGAGGCCGCGATGATGTTGTGTCCGCAGGCATGCCCGATGCCGGGGAGCGCGTCGTATTCGGCACAGAAAGCGAGCACGAGCTCACCGCTGCCGTATCGGGCGTCGAATGCGGTGGGGAGGTCGGCAACGCCGGTGCGGACCTCGAACCCGGCGTCGCGCAGGACCTCGATGATCTTGGCGGCGCTTCGGTGCTCGTCGAACGCCAGTTCCGGCTCCGCGTGGATCGAATGCGACAGTGCGATCAAGCTGTCTGACACAGTCTCGATCGCACTGTCGGATTCGGTCGTCACATTGCCCAGTCTGTCATGCCCGGACAGCCGTGTTCGACGATGCCACGCGATCCTGTCGGGTGGTCAGCCCAGGCGGAAGTTCGACTCGTCCGTCTTCGTCCGGAGTGCCTCGATCAGCAGTGCATGCAGTCCTTGCTTGATTCCGCCCAGATTCTTGCCGCGCGTCGAGGTCAGTGCTGCCGCCCTCTCGACAGCGGCGGCGAGGACACCGTCGCCGTCCACGTGCTGGTCGGCGATGCCTGCGGCGACTGCATCGACGCCACCGAACCGGCGACCCGTTGTCATCGCGTCGACCGCGGTCCGGCTGGGGAGGCGCTCACGCATCAGCGCGGACATGCCGACGGTGAACGGCATGTTCAGGTTCACCTCGGGCAGGCACCAGAAACCGCGGTCGGCGCGCATCACCCGGAAGTCGTGGGTGAGGGCGAGCATCGCGCCCGCCCCGAAGGCATGGCCCTGTACGGCCGCGACCGTGGGTGCCTGGAAGGTCAGGAGCCGCACGAAGAGTTCGTGCACCGAATCCAGATAGCCGGGCAGGTCCGCCAGGTTGCCGAAGATCCAGTCGGTGTCCAGGCCGTTACTCCAGAACTTTCCGGTTGCAGCGGTGACGAGGGCGGTGGGGCCGTCGTGCTCCTCGACCTCGTCGAGCCTGCGGTGCAGTTCGATCAGCATGTCGGGGTGGAAACGATTCTCGTTGATCTCTTCGCCCTGGTTGCCGAGATAGAGGACGAAGACGTCGCCGTCGCGTTCGAGGTATGGCATGACCACGAGAATACCCCCTTCCTTACTCGCGAGTAACTTCCGCGTTGCCGATAGGGTCTGACCTCATGGAAACCCCCGAGATCCTCGATCCTGCCGCCGCGGCAAAGGCCGCAGCCGATGCTGTCTCGGCAGCGAAGACCGCGGCCGACGTCGTCGCCGAACGCACCGGCATCACCGCACACAGCATCGCCGTCGTCCTCGGTTCGGGCTGGCGCGCCGCCGTCGACCGCTTCGGCGAACCCGACGCGAGCATCCCCATGAGCGACCTGCCGGGCTTCGCGCCTCCCACCGCTGCCGGGCACCCCGGTACCGTCCACTCGTTCACGGTCGGGGACAAGGCAGTGCTCGTCCTTGCCGGACGCACCCACGCCTATGAGGGCCATGACCTGAGCAGGGTGGTCCATCCGGTGCGCACCGCGGTTGCGGCGGGAGCCCACACTGTGATCCTGACCAACGCGGCCGGTGGCATCGATCCCGAATACGAGGTGGGACAGCCCGTGCTCATCTCCGACCACCTCAATCTCACCGGACGATCACCACTGGTCGGAGCCCAGTTCGTCGATCTCGTCGACGCATACTGCCCCGAGTTGCGCGCACTCGCCCGCGAGATCGACCCCACCCTGCCTGAGGGTGTCTATGCCGGTCTGCCCGGGCCCCATTACGAAACCCCCGCCGAGATCCGGATGCTGCGTGTGCTCGGCGCGGATCTCGTGGGTATGTCGACGGTGCACGAGACAATCGCCGCGCGCGCGGCAGGCGCGCGAGTCCTCGGGCTTTCGCTGGTCACCAACGCGGCGGCAGGCATCACGGGCGCCCCCCTCGACCACCAGGAGGTCCTCGCAGCAGGACGAAACGCCGCGATCCGCATGGGCGATCTGCTGCGCGACCTGGCAGCCAGGTCATGACCCTGCGGTTCGGGACAGCAGGGCTGCGCGGACCCGTCGGCGACGGGCCGGACTGCATGAACGTCGCAACCGTCGTGCGCACGACAGCAGGTCTCGCGGCATGGCTGGTCGAGCAGGGCTGTCGCGGCGGCACAGTTGTCGTAGGGCGCGACGCGCGCACCGGGTCCGCCGAGTTCTTCGCCGCGACCACCGAAGTCCTCGCCGCCGCTGGATTCGACGTCGTCGCTCTCCCCCGGCCGCTTCCGACTCCGGTCACCGCTTACGCCGTTCGCGAGATGAATGCGGTTGCAGGAGTTCAGATCACCGCGTCACACAACCCGGCATCCGACAACGGCTACAAGGTGTACCTAGCGGGAGGAGCCCAGATCGTCTCGCCGGCCGACAGGCAGATCGAGGCAGCGATCGACGACGCACCGGACGCCGACTCGGTTCCTCGTGCAGCAGTGACGACCTCGGGCGACGACGTGGTCGACCGCTATCTCGCGCGGGTGTCGACACTGCCGCGCTCGCCGCACCGGAACCTGAGAATCGCGTTGACGCCGTTGCACGGCGTCGGAGGCACAACCGCCGTCGCCGCGCTCCACGCGGCCGGGTTCACCGATGTGCACGTCGTCGCTACGCAGTTCGAACCCGATCCCGCGTTCCCGACGGTCGCATTCCCGAATCCGGAGGAACCGGGTGCTGTCGATGCCCTGCTCGACCTCGCCGCCGACGTCCACGCCGACATCGCGATCGCGTTGGATCCGGACGCCGACCGGTGCGCAGTCGCAGTACCCACCCCTGCCGGGTGGCGGATGCTGCGCGGCGACGACACCGGCGTGCTGCTCGGCGACCGCATCCTCGGGAGCGCACCGGCCGGGTCACTGGTGGCGACGACCATCGTTTCGTCGACCCTGCTCGGCACACTGGCTGCCGCGCGCGGAGCCCGATTCGCCCAGACTCTCACCGGCTTCAAGTGGCTCGCCCGCGCCGGTGAAGGACTGGTCTACGCGTACGAGGAAGCGATCGGGCATTGCGTCGATCCCGAGTTCGTGCGCGACAAGGACGGAATCGGTACAGCAGTCGTGGTCGCCGACTATGCGGCCGAGTTGAAAGCATCGGATCGAACCCTCGTCGATGCACTCGACGACCTGCATCGCGAGTTCGGGGTGCACGTGGGCGACCAGGTGTCGATCCGTGTCGCCGATCCCGCGCAGATCGACACGATCATGTCCGGATTGAGGGCCCACCCCCCGTCCGAACTCGCATCGCAACCGGTGACCGTGACCGACCTCGCCGCCGCCCCTGGCCCGTTGAACACCGACGCACTCGTTTTCGAGGGTGGCACGGTCCGCATGGTGGTCAGGCCCTCGGGCACCGAGCCGAAGCTCAAGTGCTACCTCGAAGCCGTGTCCCGGGGCGGCGATCGCGAGGCTGCGAGCACCTCGCTGGAGGCACTACGCCACTGGGCAGCCGGCCTGATGCCCCAGTAGACGCGCGTCAGAAGCGGTGCGGTGCACCGTAGGTGATGACGACATCATTGGAAGAGGTCACCGCCTTCGCATACGGCCGCAAGGTGACCGGACCGAGCGCACCGGAGACCGAACCGTGGATGCCCGCGAACCGCACTGTGGCCGTGTCGCCGTCGAATTGGTGATCTTCGATGATCGGTATGTCGGTGATACCGCCGGGTTGGAGGTCGACCTCCAGTTCCTGCTCCGGAATGATCGAGGCATCCCAGCCGGTTCCGGTACCGAGATCGACTCCCACCGCGAGGTCGGGGATGATCTCCACGCCCAGGTCGGCGGTATTGTCTCCACCGATGTTCAGACCCGGGGTGATGACGTGGGCGACCGCGCCGGGGAGCGCGGCCGGATAGCCGATCTGATACCCGACGGTGAGCTTCGTCCCCGTCGCTCGAGCCGCCTCGTACCCGGTGATCCGGACGGTTGTCGTTCCGTCGGCAAAGAATTCGACGCTGAGCGGTGAGCTGTCGAGTGGGGGGTACCACTGGATGGACGTGTCGGCCTGAGCCACTTCTATAGCGCGGCCACCGTCGAGCGGAAGGACCCTCGCATTGTCGACAGCGGCGCTCGCGGCGGCCGGGTTGGCGAACACTCCGAGGGCCGCGGCCGCACCGAGTACGGCCACTCGGAAAGCTGGTTTCTTACATGCGTAGGACAGTCTGTTGCGCATCGCATTTCCCTGTTCCGCAGAGGTAATTCGTCGCAACGGACGTTGCGAACAGCCAGCAGCGTAACGATGTCGCAGCCGCGGCACCGCAAAGCCGATCACCGTTCAATTACGAATCAGAAACACTCTTGCGTCACACCAGACCCACCGAACACATTGGTAACATACCCCCCGCTGGTATCAGCGCGGTCCGAACTGTCGGTCGCCTGCGTCTCCCAACCCCGGCACGATGTACTTCGCCTCGTTGAGCCCCTCGTCGATCGACGCGGTCACCAGACGTACCGGATGCCCCGACGCGGCAAGCGTCTCGACTCCCTGCGGCGCAGCCACCACGCACACCGCGGTGATGTCGGTCGCGCCGCGCGACGCGAGCATGTCCAGCGTCTGCACCATCGAGCCACCGGTCGCGAGCATCGGATCGAGCACGAACACCGGCAGCCCCGACAGATCCTCGGGTAGCGATTCCAGATACGGCACCGGTTCGAACGTCTCCTCGTCGCGGGCAAGCCCCACGAACCCGACCTGCGCCTGCGGTATCAGGGCGTGCGCTTGCTCGACCATGCCGAGCCCGGCACGCAGTACCGGAACGAGCAGCGGCGGTTGCTTCAACCGGACGCCGGTCGTGACGGTGACGGGAGTCCGAACGTCGAACGTCTCGAGCGGGGCATCGCGCACCGCCTCGTAGATCAACATCTGAGTGAGTCGGCGCAGAGCATGCCTGAATGCAGCATTGTCGCTGCGTTCATCCCGAAGAATTGTGAGCAGGGAAGCGGCGAGCGGGTGGTCGACCACGAGCGAATCCATGAATCGAAGGATAGAACGACGGAACCGAAGTGCCGTCCGGTGCGTCGAAACAATGTGACACAGATCCATCGGTGAACGAGGAGACGAGCGGTGCCCCACCCACAGACCGATACAGGAACACTTCACGCCGACACAGGGGTGATCGCGGGCTTCGGTCGCGTCGCCGCGGAACTCACCGAACAGATCGACCGGGCCGGACTCCGTACCGGGTCGAGCGACCCGACCGGGCTCACACCCCTGCTCGGCCCGGTCGGCGCCGACTTCCTCGCCGCCTTCACCGCCGCATACGACGGCCACTCTCGCGAACTCGATCGGATTCGCGAGGCCTTCTCGGGGATGAGCACGATGGCGACGCTGACCGCAGCCGCCTACGAACGCACCGAAAACGAAACGGTCCTTGCTCTGCACGGCAGCACCGACCTGCAGGGCAACACAGACCTGCACGGCAGCACCGAGGGCGCCCGGTGATGGCCGGGGTGGGCGCAGACGCCCTTGTCTCGCCCCTTCATGATCTGCTCGGAACCCTCGGTTCCGAGGCGCCGGCAGGCTACGACCCGGGCAGCGGCCTGCGCGCGGGATGCGCGCTGGCAGAAGAAGCCCGAGCCGGCTGCCGGAACGCGCTCGCCGAGCTCTCGTGGGGGTGGACCGGCACCGCCGCCGAAGCGGCAATCGGCAGCGGGGAGCGGCTTCTCGCCGACACCGTCGACGCCGTCGACCGAGGCATCGTGCTTGCCCAGAGCGTGCTCGAGGCGACCGTCACGGTTGCCACCGGGGCAGCCGAGTTGAAGCGCATCATCGATTCGTTCGTCACGCTCGCCCAGCAGGCGACACCCGCGCTGGCGCTCCCGCAGGGCCAATTGATGCTGATCACCGCTGCGATCGAGCACATCGTCGAGGGTCTGGACGTTCTCACCCGAGTGACTTCGTCGCTCGCCGAACTCACCGCGAAGGTGACAGCATTGCTCCCCGAGCCACCGGCCGGAGTTCTGCCTCCGGAGGTGAGTGGCACCGTACCGGCCGCACCAGGAGGACAGTCGACGGAATACGGCGAGATCTCCACGATGAGCGGCTCGGCAGCCGAGGACCGCGCAGGGGTCGCTGTGGCGCTGCCCGACGGCTCTGTCGCGCATGCTCCGAACCCGACCGCCGCCGAAGCCGTTCGTCGCGCGCTCGACCAGCAGGGGACTCCGTACGTATGGGGTGGCACCACTCCCGGCCGCGGGCTCGACTGCAGCGGCCTGACCCAGTGGGCGTACGGGGAAGCCGGTGTCGAGATTCCGCGTCTCGCACAGGAACAGGATGTCGGGACGCCTGTCGACGCCGGGTCCGTCCTTCCGGGCGACCTCGCCGTCTGGGACGGGCACGTCGCGATGGTGGTCGGTGGCGGGATGATGATCGAGGCAGGCGACCCCGTCTCGGTGACCCCGATCCGCACCACGAACGGCGGGATGGGCTTCCAGGGCTTCTATCGGCCCACCGAGTGACCGAACCTTTCCTGGCCGCGGAGGGAACCGATACGCCGCCTGATGCGTCCAACGGTGTATGGACACCAACAAGACAGTCCCGGTGACAGCCACAGCACAGAACACTGCGGGCACGATCCGGGTCCGCTCCACCGACGAAGGCCTCCCGATCGATCTGCGGATCGACCCGCGCGAACTGCGGTTCCCAGCCGCACAACTCGCCGAATCCATCGTGGCGCTCAATCGCCGGGCAGCGCTCGAAGCGGCGATTCTGCGGCGCGAGCAGCTCTCGGCACAGGGCGTTCACGGCGACGTTCTCGACCGGATGGGCATGCCCACCCGCGCCGACCTCCCCGACATCGAACACGACCACGAAGGTCACGTCCCGCACCCGCCCATCACCCACCGCCCTCTGTGACCGGCAACCCGGCACCACGAGTCCGGAAGGACAGCAACTCATGAGTGAACAACAGGTCGAGCAGATCGTCGACCGTGTACGAACACAGCTCGGCGCGCTGGAGCACACACTCGACGGACTCCGCACGGTGCAGGGTTCCGCGAAGAACGTGGACGGCAGCATCGTCGCGTACGTCGACGGTCGCGGCGCCCTGACATGCCTGGAACTGGCAGAATCGGTGACCCGTCGCGACGCGGTCGAGCTCGGATCCGAGATTCTCGCAACCGCTCACGAGGCCGCGCGCCGAGCCGGCGCCGAACGTGCCCGTCTGCTCCAAGACCTGCGGAGTGCACTCGCGTGACGCTTTTCTCCCCTCCCCCGCTATATCTTCGACGCCGCAATGGCTAGGCTTCGCGCCATGGCTGGAGACATCGTCCCGATCGAACTCGGTCTCACCCACGGCGACCTCGTCACCTTGTGGGCGCCGAAGTGGCGCGAAGGTGACGACGAGTGGGAGGCCTTCCTCGGCCACGGCGACGACCTGTACGGGTTCCCGTCGGTCGCGCACCTCGTCGCGTTCGTGCGCGCGAACAACGACAACGATCTCGTCGAGCATCCGGCGTGGCCCGTCGTGTCGAAGCTCGCCGCCGTCGAGTTCGAGCCGGACGAGGCACATGCATTCGATCTGGTGGGAGTCCCGGAGCTGGTGGCGGGCGACCTCGACCCGGTCTTCGTCTCGGAGCTCCAGGACACCTTCGACATCGTCAGCATTCTCGGCGACGTGTGCGAGCTCGACGTGGTCACCAAGTTCTTCGAACGACCCGAAGTGGACACGGTCCTTCGCTACGGTGTCGCTGCGTTCGACGACCGCACCGGCGCGGATCTGTGGAACGAGCTCGGTGCCGCGGTGGTCAAGGATTGGGACGACGTGATCGACGCGCTCGACGCGGTCGTCACGACCCCCGACACGGACGAGGCAGCCGTCTCGGAGATCGAATCCGAACTGGTCGCGGTCGACGAGAACGATGTCGAGGCGGATGACGCGGTCGATGATGCCGAGGACGACGAATACGAGTACGTCGACGACGAGGCGGGCGACGACTTCTGGACGTCCGTGGGCATCGATCCCATCAAGATCATCACCAGTGAGGGTACGTGGTTCACGCTGCGGTGCTATCTCGATGACGACGCCGTGTTCCTCGGCTCCGAAGGCTCGATTCTCGTATTCGGGTCCGAACGCGCGCTCGGCCGGTACCTTGCCGACAACCACGACCATGATCTGGCACCGCTGGAGACCTACGAGACCATCAGGCACGCCGCCACCGACGGCTCACTCGAAGTCGCGGTCACCGAGGACAATGTCTACGTGCTCACAGGCATCGCCGACGACATCGTCGAAGGCGTAGCCGCGGTCGATCCCGAGCAGATGGAACTCGCCGTCGAGCTGTTCACCGATGCCGCGAACTACGTCGGCGAGGACGCAACCGACGCCGCCCTGGCCGGGTCCACCGAGCTCGGCTGGTTCGTCAACTACGTGATCGAACCGGATACGAGCAGGCCCGCGCCGAGCGCCCCGTTCGATGCGGAGGCCGTCGCGTGGCGCGACCTCGAGCGTGAGTTCGAGGCCCACCTGCGCAAGCTATGAGGTTCTCCGCGCGGGCCGGTGCCTAGCAGGTGCTCATCCCACGAGCACTGCGTATCCGGGCTTGATGACCTCGTCGATCAGTTCGAGGCGCTGGTCGAACGGGAGGAACGCCGATTTCATCGCGTTGATGGTGAAACGCTCGAGATCCGACCACCCGTAGCCGAACGCCGCGACGAGCCGAGACATCTCCCGCGTCATCGTGGTGTCGCTCATCAGCCGGTTGTCGGTGTTGACGGTCACGCGGAAGCGCAGGCGGGCGAGCAGGTCGAAGGGGTGCTCCTCGATCGTTCGCACCGCACCGGTCTGCACATTGGAGCTGGGGCACAGCTCCAACGGAATTCTTTTGTCCCGCACGTAGTTCGCAAGCAGCCCGAGGGTTGCCTCACCATCCGGGCCGACGGTGATGTCGTCGACTATGCGTACGCCGTGCCCGAGACGGTCGGTACCGCAGAATGCGACCGCCTCGTGGATCGACGGCAGGCCGAACGCCTCACCGGCGTGAATGGTGAAGTGTGCGTTCGCGGCGCGGGTGTACTCGAAGGCATCGAGATGTCTGCTCGGAGGATTTCCGGCCTCGGCCCCCGCGATGTCGAATCCGACGACCCCGCGGTCGCGGTAGCGCACGGCCAGTTCGGCGATCTCCCGAGAACGCGCAGCATGCCGCATCGCGGTGAGCAGGCATCCCACCCGAATGCGTCGTCCACTCGCCGCTGCTACTTCCGACTCCCCGGCCCGGAATCCTTCGAGGACATGCTCGACCACACGGTCGAGACTCAGGCCCCGCTCGAGATGCTGTTCGGGCGCGAACCGGACCTCGGCGTAGACGACGCCGTCCCCTGCGAGGTCGACGACGCATTCCCGCGCGACCCGCTCGAGACCTTCGGGGGTCTGCATGACGGCAACGGTGTGTTCGAAGGTCTCCAGGTAGCGTTCGAGCGACCCACTGTCGGCGGAGTCACGAAACCACGAGGCGAGTCCGTCTGCGGTATCGGCAGGCAGTCGATGACCACACTCCCCGGCGAGTTGAAGGATCGATTCGGGCCGCAGCCCGCCGTCGAGGTGGTCGTGCAGGACCACTTTGGGCGCGATCCGGAGCCGCGCCCCACCCGGCTGCTCGTTCATGTCTCGGACGGTAGTCGCCTACTCCGTGATCCGCTCGATGACGAGCGGACGCTGCTCCGCCGGCTCTGTTCCGATCTGCACTCCGTCGCGCAGACTCGTGAGCGCGGTCGGGAAGGTCTGCGGCGTGTCGGTATGGAGCGTCGCGATCGGCTGTCCGGCACGGACCGGATCGCCGGGTACCACGTGCAGTTCGACACCCGCGCCTGCCTGCACAGCGCTGCCCTGATGCGTGCGGCCCGCACCGAGCCGCCACGCGCAGAGTCCGACGGCCATGGCATCGAGGCCGACCAGGACCCCGTCCGACTCGGCGTACACGGTCTCGGTGCAGGACGCAGTCGGCAGCGGTGCATCGGGGTCGCCGCCCTGAGCGACGATCATCGAACGCCAGCGGTCCATCGCGGACCCGTCGCGAAGCCGATCGGCAGGGTCGATATCGTCGACGCCCGCCGCTGCGAGCATGTCGCGGGCGAGTGCGAGCGTCAGTTCGACGACGTCCTCGGGGCCACCGCCTGCGAGCACCTCGATCGCCTCGCCCACTTCGAGGGCATTGCCCGCGGTGCGCCCGAGCGGTGTGTCCATCCGAGTGAGCAGGGCAGTGGTACGCAGACCGGCATCGGAACCGAGTTCCACCATCGTCCTGGCGAGTTCCCGGGCTTCTCCGAGTTCCTTCATGAATGCCCCGCTGCCGACCTTCACGTCGAGAACGAGCGCTCCGGTACCTTCGGCGATCTTCTTGCTCATGATCGAACTGGCGATCAGTGGGATCGATTCGACGGTGCCGGTCACGTCGCGCAGCGCGTAGAGCTTCCGGTCGGCAGGCGCCAGATCCGCGCCGGCGGCACAGACGACGGCCCCGACGGCAGGGTCGGTGAGGATCTCGGCCATCTCGGCGGTGCTCAGCTCGGCACGCCACCCGCGAATCGATTCGAGCTTGTCGAGTGTGCCCCCGGTATGTCCGAGACCGCGACCCGACAGCTGGGGCACCGCTACGCCGCACGCGGCCACCAACGGAGCGAGCGGCAAGGTGATCTTGTCCCCCACGCCACCGGTCGAATGCTTGTCGACGGTACGGAGCCCCAGGCCGGTGAAGTCGAGCCGCCGGCCCGAGTCGATCATCGCCGTCGTCCAGCGTGAAGTCTCGGGGCGACTCATTCCGCGGAAGTAGATGGCCATGGCAAGCGCGGACATCTGCTCGTCGGCAACGATCCCGTGAGTGAACGCTTCTATCACCCAGTCGATTTCGGATCCGGTCAGCTCGAAGCCGTCGCGTTTTCTCCGGATGATCGAAGCGATCTCAGGCATGACCACCACCTTCGGGGCCCACCGCGGCGAGGTGCCCGGGACCGAAGGCATCGGGAAGGAGTTCCGACATCGGCCGGGGACCGGCGGTGGTGTCGATGAGCAGACCGGCGCCACCGTGCTCGAGAAGGACCTGCCTGCATCGGCCGCATGGCACCAGTATTTCCCCGCGGCCGTCGCACACGGCGACCGCTCGAAGACGCCCTCCACCACCAGAGATCAAGTTACCGACGAGTACGCATTCGGCACAAAGACCCAACCCGTGTGAGACATTTTCCACATTGCACCCGCTCACAATCCGGCCATCCACAGTGAGAGCCGCAGCCCCCACCGGGAACTTCGAGTAGGGAGCGTAGGCACGATCCATCACCTCATGTGCTTTGGCGCGCAAGGACTTCCAGTCGATTTCCGGCACGGTTTCCCATCCTTTCATGGTGGTCCATGCAACGCTTCGACACCCCCACCGCCCGTGATCACAGTTGGAAAGGCAAACCTAACTTATGATTTCACCCCCGTACGAATCAGCCGGGAGATTAGTTCCCGGCTTTGCGATGGGTTTAGAGTCGAGCCAAGTCGGTTCAGGTTTCACGTCGGGCCCGGTACTGCGGATTTCCACAGCGAGAGCGGCTCGACGCGTCCACCATTGACGTTGGAGGCACAGCACTCGATGAGCAGCACGACTGAAGCCGCCCCCGCACCGGCGGGGCGCACACGGTCGCTATACCGGGGGGACCCCGGCATGTGGTCCTGGGTTCTACACCGGATCACCGGCGTGGCGACGTTCTTCTTCCTATTCGTCCACGTCCTCGATACCGCACTCGTCCGGGTCAATCCCGAGACCTATGACGCGGTCATCGAAACCTACAAGAACCCGATCGTCGGCCTGATGGAGCTCGGCCTGGTGGCCATGGTGCTCTACCACGCTCTCAACGGCTTGCGCGTCATGCTGATCGACTTCTGGTCCAAGGGCCCGAAGTACCAGCGCGTGATGCTCTGGACGATCCTGGCGATCTGGTTCGTGGTGATGATCCCCGCGACCATTCGCATCTTCTACAACATGTTTGCGGGGCACTGACATGACCGAAGCGAAGACCCTGGGCACGTCGTACGACCGCCCGGCCAGCCTCGACAATCCGCGGTCTCCGCGCCGCTCGGCGAAGAACAACTTCGAGCTGTACGCGTGGATGTTCATGCGACTGTCCGGCGTCGCACTGATCATCCTGGTGCTCGGCCACCTGCTGATCATGCTGATGCTCGACGACGGCGTGCACCGCATCAACTTCGCCTTCGTTGCGGGTCGATGGTCCAGCCCGTTCTGGCAGGTCTGGGACCTGTCGATGCTGTGGCTCGCACAGCTGCACGGTGGCAACGGTCTGCGCACCGTCATCGCGGACTACGCACGTAAGGACTCCACCCGGTTCTGGCTCAACACGATCCTGGTCGTGTCGATGATCCTGATCATGGGTCTGGGTACCTACGTGATCTTCACCTTCGATCCCAACATCGTTGCGAGCTAGGGGAGCCAAGACTTCATGCAGGAACATCGTTACGACGTGGTCATCGTCGGTGCAGGCGGCGCCGGAATGCGCGCCGCGATCGAAGCAGGCCCCCGGGCCCGCACCGCGGTTCTGACCAAGCTCTATCCCACTCGCAGCCACACCGGCGCCGCACAGGGTGGCATGTGTGCTGCCCTGGCGAACGTCGAGGAAGACAACTGGGAGTGGCACACATTCGACACCGTCAAGGGCGGCGACTACCTCGCCGACCAGGATGCTGTCGAGATCATGGCGAAGGAAGCCATCGACGCGGTCCTCGACCTCGAGAAGATGGGCCTTCCGTTCAACCGGACGCCCGAGGGCAAGATCGACCAGCGTCGATTCGGTGGCCACACCCGTGACCACGGCAAGGCCCCGGTCCGTCGCGCGTGCTACGCAGCCGACCGCACAGGACACATGATCCTGCAGACGCTGTACCAGAACTGCGTCAAGCACGACGTCGAGTTCTTCAACGAGTTCTATGCGCTCGACATCTCTCTGACGGAGACCCCGGACGGGCCCGTCGCGACCGGCGTGATTGCGTACGAACTCGCCACCGGTGAGATCCACGTCTTCCACGCGAAGTCGATCGTGTTCGCGACCGGCGGTTCGGGTCGCATGTACAAGACGACGTCCAACGCCCACACCCTCACCGGTGACGGCCTCGGCATCATCTTCCGCAAGGGCCTGCCGCTCGAGGACATGGAATTCCACCAGTTCCATCCGACAGGACTCGCGGGCCTGGGCATCCTGATCTCCGAGGCTGTCCGCGGTGAAGGCGGCATCCTCCGTAACGTCGATGGCGAGCGCTTCATGGAGCGCTACGCCCCCACCATCAAGGACCTCGCACCTCGCGACATCGTCGCGCGCTCGATGGTGCTCGAGGTACTCGAGGGCCGCGGTGCCGGACCGAACAAGGATTACGTCTACATCGACGTGACCCACCTCGGCGAGGAAGTCCTCGAGGAGAAGCTCCCCGACATCACCGAGTTCGCTCGGACCTACCTCGGCGTCGACCCCGTCACCGAGCTCGTTCCGGTGTACCCGACCTGCCACTACGTCATGGGTGGTATCCCCACCAACGTCAAGGGCGAGGTCCTGCGCAACAACGACGAGATCGTCAAGGGTCTGTACGCGGCCGGCGAATGCGCATGCGTGTCGGTGCACGGCGCCAACCGCCTCGGCACCAACTCGCTGCTCGACATCAACGTGTTCGGTCGTCGCGCCGGAATCGCTGCCGCCGAATACGCGAACAGCTCCGAGCACGTGGATCTGCCCGAGAACCCCACGAAGTACGTCGACGACTGGCTCGACCTCATCCTGCACCAGGGTGGCAGTGAGCGCGTCGCCGATATCCGCCGCGACCTCCAGCAGTCGATGGACAACAACGCATCGGTGTTCCGCACCGAGGAGACGCTGACACAGGCGCTCAATGATGTCCATGAGCTGAAGAAGCGCTACAAGGAGATCACCGTCCACGACAAGGGCAAGCGCTACAACAGCGACCTGCTCGAGGCCCTCGAGCTCGGCTTCCTGCTCGAGATGGCCGAGGTGACCGTCGTCGGTGCCCTCAACCGCAAGGAATCGCGCGGCGGTCACGCCCGCGAGGACTACCCGGACCGGGACGACGCGACCTACATGAAGCACACCATGGCTTACAAGGTGGGCGAGGACCTGATCTCCGACATCCGCCTGGACTACAAGCCGGTGGTCCAGACCCGGTACGAGCCCATGGAGCGTAAGTACTGATGACAACCATCGAGAAGAACGACAACGCCCCCGCGTCCGAGCTGCCTCCCGTGCCCGAGGGCGCGACCATGATCACGCTCAAGATCGCCCGGTTCAACCCGGAGGACGGCAAGGGCCAGCACTGGGACTCCTTCCAGGTTCCCGCGCTTCCCACCGACCGCATGCTCAACCTGCTGCTGTACGTGAAGGGCTACCTCGACGGCACCCTCACGTTCCGCCGCAGCTGCGCACACGGTGTGTGCGGGTCCGACGCGATGCGGATCAACGGCGTCAACCGTCTGGCCTGCAAGATCCTCATGAAGGACATGCTGCCCAAGGACGGAAAGCCCGTCACGATCACGATCGAGCCCATCCGTGGTCTTCCGGTCGAGAAGGACCTCATCGTCGACATGGAGCCGTTCTTCGACGCGTTCCGTGCCGTCAAGCCGTTCCTCATCGCCACCGGCAACGAGCCGACCCGCGAGCGCATCCAGTCGCAGCACGACCGCGCACGTTTCGACGACACCACCAAGTGCATCCTGTGTGCGTGCTGCACCACCTCGTGCCCGGTGTACTGGAGCGACGGCAGCTACTTCGGTCCCGCTGCCATCGTCAACGCGCACCGGTTCATCTTCGATTCGCGTGACGAAGGTGCCGCCGAGCGCCTGGACATCCTCAACGACAAGGAAGGTGTGTGGCGCTGCCGCACCACCTTCAACTGCACCGACGCATGCCCTCGCGGCATCCAGGTGACGAAGGCGATCCAGGAAGTCAAGCGCGCGCTGATGTTTGCGCGCTGACAGCAGACCACCGCTGCAGCCCCGGCGAAGGCCCGCACACTCGTGTGCGGGCCTTCGCCGTATCCGAAACCTTGCCCTCAGCCGGACCTTGACCTCAGCCGGCCCCGTTCATCGAAGCGGTCCGTGGGCAGTCAGGGCCGCAGACCTGAATCCGGCGCCTACCCGCGCGAACGCCGGTTCCGGACCCGCGATCCGAGCAGTGCGCCACCGAGGACACCGGCCCCCACCAGCGCGATCCCGCCTCGCATCCCTGTCCCCTCGTTGACCTGTACACGCGGGGTTATTATCGCGGAATCCGGCGCCGGGACATGCGCGAGTGCCATGTTCGCCTTCGTCGACGCGGCAAACGCGGTGCAGAACAACACCAGTCGTGCGGTGATGTTGCCGAAAACCAGGATGCCGAGTATCGGACCGAACGCAACACCCGCAGGCCCCTGGAGAACACTCTCGAGGTAGATCGAGCCGGCCTGTTTGAGGATTTCGAAGCCGATTCCCGCGATCACACCGCCGAGGATCGCGCTGCGGAAGGTGACCGGTTCGCGGGGCAGGCGGGCAATGACCCACGTGAACACCGCACTCGTGGCAGCGACTGCAATGAGGAGAGCGGCGATACGTAGAAGCACACCCACACCGACGAGGTTCTCGATGTTCAGCAACTCCACGATCCACTGCATCACCGGCCCACTGCTGACCGCGGACAATCCCAACGACACGACCATCGCCAAACCCAGGCCGATCAACGCACCGCCGTCCTTGAGCTTGACGACGAGAAAGTTCCCCTTCTCACGCGGATGGTCCCACATGGCGGTGAGGGCATCTCGCAGGTTCGCCATCCAGCCGAGACCTGCGTACGACGCGGTGATCAGACCGATGACCCCCACGGCGCCGCGGGAATCGATCGCGGAATCGATGATTCCCTGGACCGTGCCGCCGAGCTCACCGGGGATGTTCTCGGTGATCGCATCGCTGATCTGCTCGAGCATCTCCGGGCGACCGGCGAGAATGAAACCGGCGATCGAGAACGCCACCATGATGACCGGGACGATCGCGAGGACCGTGAAGTAGGTCAGGCCCGCGGCGTAGTAGTCGCCTTTGTTCTCCTGATATCGCGTTCCGGAGCGAACCAGATGGTCGAGCCACGGACGGGCCGCACGTTGGCGGTCGAGGAAGCCGGGCTTGTCGTCGACGTCGGGGCCACCGACCATCTGGGTCTCCTTACGCAATCACTTTCGCGGTAGGAATCCCACCTTGTCATAGACCTGGGCCAGTGTCCGGGAAGCCACCTCACGTGCCCGATCCGCGCCGTTCGACAGAATCCGGAGTAGCTCTGCCTCGTCAGCGAGGTACTCGTCCACTTTCGCCCGCAACGGTGTGACGAACTCGGTGAGCACCTCTGCCGTGTCGCTCTTGAGGTCGCCGTAGCCCTTGCCCTCGTACCCGGCGACGAGTTCGTCGATCGAGCGGCCCGACAGGGCTGATTGGATGGTGAGCAGGTTGCTCACGCCCGGCTTGTTCTCCGGGTCGAATCGGATCTCGCGGTCGTTGTCGGTCACCGCCGACTTGATCTTCTTCGCCGAGATCTTCGGGTCGTCGAGCAGATTGATCAGGCCGGCATCGGTGGCCGCCGACTTGCTCATCTTCGACGTCGGGTCCTGCAGGTCGTAGATCTTGGCTGTGCCCTTGACGATCTGAGGCTCCGGAACGACGAAGGTCTTTCCGAACCGCTTGTTGAAACGCTGTGCGAGATCGCGGGTGAGCTCGAGATGCTGGCGCTGATCCTCACCGACGGGAACCTTGTGGGCGCGGTAGAGGAGGATGTCCGCGGCCATGAGCACCGGATAGGTGAACAGACCGACGCTCGCATGCTCGGACCCCTGCTTGGCCGACTTGTCCTTGAACTGCGTCATGCGGCTCGCTTCACCGAAACCGGTCAGGCAGTTGAGCACCCAGGACAACTCGGCGTGCTCGGGAACCTGGCTCTGCACGAACAGCACGGAGCGCTCCGGATCGATACCGATCGCAAGCAGCTGCGCTGCGGCAACGAGGACCCGCTGCCGCAGTTCCTTCGGTTTCTGCGGCACCGTGATGGCGTGCAGGTCGGGGATGAAGTAGAAGGCGTCGTTCTCGTCCTGCGCCGGGACCCACTGCTGCAGCGCCCCCAGAAAGTTCCCGAGGTGGAACGAATCCGAGGTGGGCTGGATGCCCGAGAGCACCCGGGGCCTGGCGGCCGGCCGGGTGTCCTGCGCTGTGGTGTTCTGATCTGGCGTCGACATGGCCTCGATACTTTCACGCATCGGTTTACGAGACCGAACGAGGTCGGCGAGGGGCGCCTACCCGAACGTGACGGTGACCGGGGCGTGGTCCGACCAGCGCTCGGCATAGCTCGCGGCGCGCTCGACCCGCGCGTCGGTCGCCAGGGTGGCCAGGGCCGGGGTCACGAGGTGGTAGTCGATCCGCCAGCCGGCGTCGGTATCGAACGCCTTGCCGCGGTAGGACCACCAGGAATACGGGCCGGCGACATCGCCGTGCAGGTCGCGTACGACGTCGAGCCACTGACCGGTCGCCAGCAGATCATCCACCCAGGCCCGCTCGTCGGGCAGGAAACCGGACTTCTTGACGTTGCCCTTCCAGTTCTTGATGTCGCGCTCGGTGTGGGCGATGTTCCAGTCGCCGCACACCACCATGTCGCGGCCTGCCGCGATCACGTCGGCGGCGCGCTCCCCCAGGTACGCGGCGAAGCCCTTCATGAAGCGTTCCTTGTCGTCCTGCTTCGGAGTGTCTGCTTCACCGGTGGGCAGGTACAGGCTGCCGACGGTCACGTCCCCGAAATCCGCCTCGATGTAGCGGCCCGAGTCGGCGAACTCCTCGACGTCGAAACCGACACGCACGGCGTCCGCCGGTACGCGCGACAGGATCGCAACTCCCGCGCGTCCCTTCGCAGACGCCTCTGATCCGGTGACATGCCAACCGGCGTCCAGTGCGGGCGCGATCGCGGCGTGGAACTGCTTCTCGGTCGCACGTACTTCCTGGAGACAGACGATGTCGGCCGCGGAGGTTTCGAGCCAGGCCAGCAGGCCCTTTCCTGCCGCAGCGCGCACGCCGTTGACGTTCACGGTGGTGATGGTGAGGGACACGCCGCACACCGTATCCGACGCCGCCGACGGGCCTCTAATGCGAGGCGCGGGACTTCTGCAGGTTCTCGTCGAGCGTCCCGAGGAACTCCTCAGTGGCCAGCCACGATTGTTCCGGACCGACGAGCAGCGCAAGGTCCTTGGTCATGCTGCCTGCCTCGACGGTCTTGATGACGACGTCCTCCAGCGCCTGCGCGAACTCGATCACCTCGGGCGTGTCGTCGAGTTTGCCGCGATGCTCGAGACCTCGTGTCCACGCGAAGATCGACGCAATGGGATTGGTCGATGTCGGCTTGCCCTGCTGGTGTTGCCGGTAGTGCCGAGTGACGGTGCCGTGAGCGGCCTCCGCTTCGACGGTCTTGCCGTCCGGAGTCATCAGCACGGAAGTCATGAGTCCGAGCGAGCCGTAGCCCTGCGCAACAGTGTCGGACTGGACGTCACCGTCGTAGTTCTTGCAGGCCCAGACGTAGCCGCCCTCCCACTTGAGGGACGACGCCACCATGTCGTCGATCAGGCGGTGCTCGTAGGTGAGTCCGGCGGCGTCGAACTCCGCTTTGAATTCTTCCTCGTAGATCCGCTGGAACTCGTCCTTGAACATGCCGTCGTAGGCCTTGAGGATCGTGTTCTTGGTCGACAGGTAGACCGGGTAGTTGCGCTGCAGACCGTAGGACAGCGAGGCGCGCGCGAAGTCCTGGATGGACTTCTTGTAGTTGTACATCCCCATGACGACGCCGCCGTCCTCGGGAATCCTGCATATCTCGTGCTCGATCGGCTCGGAGCCGTCGTCCGGTGTGTAGGTGATGGTGACGGTGCCGGCTCCGGGGACCTTGAAGTCGGTGGCACGGTACTGGTCACCGAACGCGTGACGGCCGACGATGACCGGCTTCGTCCAACCCGGAACCAGCCTGGGCACGTTGGAGATGATGATAGGTGCACGGAAGATGGTGCCGCCGAGGATATTACGGATGGTGCCGTTGGGTGACCGCCACATCTTCTTCAGGCCGAACTCTTCGACGCGCGCCTCGTCCGGGGTGATGGTCGCGCACTTGACACCGACGCCGTGCTTCTTGATGGCGTTCGCTGAATCGATGGTGACCTGGTCGTCGGTCGCATCACGGTTCTCGATGCCGAGGTCGTAGTACTCGAGATCCACATCCAGGTAGGGATGAATGAGCTTGTCCTTGATGAACTGCCAGATGATGCGGGTCATCTCGTCGCCGTCGAGTTCGACGACCTTACCCTCAACCTTGATCTTGGACATACGCGGTTCGTGTCCTCCTCGGACGGCAGTCGAGTCCCGAGCGACCGCACTTCCGGAATGCGGCCGCGTTCAGCTCAGGCGTGTGAGCAAGACTCCGCACGCCTCGGGTGCGGAGCCAAACAGAACAAGCGTACTGCTATTCGATGCACGCACAACCCCGGCTGCCACCCCGCAAGCACTACTGACCGGTAACTTTCTTGCTGCTCGAGCACCGGCTGAGCGAAGGGCGAGAGCCGCGTGCCGAGCCCTACGATCCAGCCGTTAGACTGCCGACGAGGTCATGAGTGCCAGCGCGAAGCCCCGGCTTGCTGGTCGGCAACCCTCCGGCCAGGGTGGGGTGCTCCGGGTGAGGACACGGTCGTCGGCGCACCGCGGGCGACAAGCCGGCTCTTGGGAGGTTCGAAATGCTGATGGACTGTCGATACCGGCTCTCGTCCCAGTGCCCCGACATGGCAAGCAGGACACATTGACCATCACCACTGGCCTCGAGGCGGTCGCATCTTGACAACAGGTACCAACCGTCGACGAATCGAACTTCCCGCAGAAGACGGAAAGCTCGACACCGTCGACATCGGCAGCATCACCCTCGAAAGCGGTGACATCCTCCCCGATGTCACCGTCGCTCTGCAGCGGTGGGGCGCGCTGTCACCCACCCGCGACAACGTCGTGCTCGTCGAGCACGCGCTGACCGGAGACTCACACATCACGGGACCGGCCGGACCGGATCACCCGTCGCCGGGCTGGTGGTCCGGCATGGTCGGCCCCGGCGCGCCGATCGACACCGACCGGTGGTGTGTGGTGGCCACGAACGTCCTCGGCGGATGCCAGGGCACCACCGGCCCCGGCAGCACCGCGCCCGACGGCAAACCGTGGGGCTCACGATTCCCGCGGATCACCATCCGCGATCAGATCACCGCGGAAGCCGCCCTTCTCGACGTCCTCGGCATCGAGACATTGGCCGCGGTGACGGGTGGATCGATGGGCGGCATGCGTTCGCTCGAATGGGTCGTCACCCACCCGAGCCGAGTGCGTGCGGCACTGGTCCTGGCGGTCGGCGCCCGCGCAACCGCGGATCAGATCGGTGTCCAGAGCACCCAGATCGCTGCCATCATGGCGGATCCGGACTGGCAGGGCGGCGATTACTACGAGACCGGCCGCCGACCCGAGACCGGGCTGGGTGTCGCGCGGCGCATGGCCCATCTCTCGTATCGCAGCGAGGAGGAACTCGACTCGCGGTTCGCCAACCTCCCTCAAGACGACGAGGATCCGTGGCGTGACGGACGCTACGCCGTGCAGAGCTATCTCGACCACCAGGCAACGAAGCTCGTCAAGCGGTTCGACCCCGGGACCTACGTGGTGCTGAGCGACGCGATGAACCGGCACGACGTAGGCCGCGGTCGCGGTGGCGTCGAGGCTGCATTGGCGAGCACGCACGTACCGACGATCGTTGCGGGCGTCGATTCGGATCGTCTCTACCCGATTCGATTGCAGCAGGAGATCGCAGACGGTCTCCCCCATTGCGCCGGGCTGCGCGTGCTCGAATCACGCGACGGACACGACGGCTTCCTCACCGAGGCCGACGCGGTCGCGAAGTTGCTCGTCGAGCTGATGGAACTGGCGAGCGCGTAGCCGCGCTCGCCGGCCTGTTCCACCGAGTGGGCTAACCCGTACCCAAGGGGTCGATCGAGACAGCCAGTCCGACGATCGCCCCGCCCATGGCGAGCATCGCGGCCACGTCGAAGCGTTTGCCTCGCACCGCGAGCACTCCCACCTGATCGGAGTCGAGAGCCCACCGGAGGATCCCCGCGAGGATCATCGCACCACCGAACACGAATGCGCCTCGGCGCCAGCGATCGGCCAGCACGAGGACCACCGCCGCGACGATCACCAGGGCAACCGCCAGCAACGGCAGGTTCAATCGTGTGAGTCGCACCGAACTGGCCATCTGCCGGTTGCTCAGAGACCGGCGTCGTGCTCGGCGCGTTCGACGACATTCGTCAGCAGGAACGCGCGGGTGAGCGGCCCGACACCACCGGGGTTCGGCGAGAGGAATCCGGCAACGTCGCTGACGTCGGCGGCGACGTCGCCGCGCAGGCCGTCGGCAGTGCGCGAGACACCGACGTCGAGCACCGCTGCACCGGGCTTGACCATGTCGGCGGTGATGAGTGCGGGCACGCCTGCGGCGGCGACGATGATGTCGGCGCGCTTCACCTCGGCGGCGAGGTCCTTGGTGCCGGTGTGGCACAGCGTCACGGTCGCGTTCTCGCTGCGACGGGTCAGCAGCAGCCCGATCGGACGGCCGACGGTCACGCCGCGGCCGATGACCACCACGTGGGCGCCGTTGATCGGCACCTCGTAGCGGCGCAGCAGGTGGACGATGCCCCGCGGGGTACACGGCAACGCCGCATCCTTGCCGAGCACCAGGCGTCCGAGATTGACGGGATGCAGTCCGTCGGCATCCTTGGCGGGATCGATGCGCTCGAGGGCGGCGTTCTCGTCGAGGTGCTTCGGCAGCGGCAACTGCACGATGTAGCCCGTGCATGCGGGGTCGGCGTTGAGTTCGTCGATCACCGCTTCGAGCTGCTCCTGGGTGATATCGGCGGGCAGATCCTTACGGATCGAGGTGATGCCGACCTTGGCGCAGTCGTTGTGCTTGCCGCGCACGTACGCTGCCGATCCGGGGTCGTCGCCCACCAGGATCGTGCCGAGGCCGGGCGTGATGCCCTTGTCCTTCAGCGCAGCGACGCGGACCGACAGGTCCTCGAAGATCTCGTCGCGGGTTGCTTTGCCGTCCAGGATAGTCGCAGTCACGTCGCTCATTCTTCCAGGTATCCACTCGCTCGCGGCGGGCGGTGCCACATCGTTCCGGACGGGGAACAACCGCGCGAGTCCACCTGATCGCCGGCGGGGGCTCCGGCCCGGTACAGATCTTCGAACGCCGACGCGAGACGGCGTTCGTAGTCCTCGGGGTCCGGCATCGACGAAACACTCACCAGGAACGTCAGATTCAGAGTATTTCCGAGCGATGTCACCGAATGGACGAGGGCGGAGGTCCGGCTGAGCATCGGTGTCCCCAGCGCTTCCACCACCGGACTGTCGCCGAAACGGAGGCCCTCGACCCGGCCGCGGGGCACATTGGTCACCGCGGTGTTCGCCAGCGCGACGACGTCGCCGCTCGACTCGGGCTTCCGGTTGCGGGCACGCCGGATCGACACCTTCAGGTCCACCGCGGGCGAAGCATCGATGGGCGCGGTGGTTGCCGCCGTCTCCGGATGCGCGACACGCTGCTTCTCCAGATTCGACGATTCCCGGACGAGGCGGAGTCGCTCGAGCGGGTCGTCATGGTCGGTGTGCAGGTCGACGTACATGAGCGTGACCTCGTTGGCCGCACGGGTCTTCCCTGCCTCGACGCCGGACTTGCCCCGGGTCGATCGGGGGACGATCGCCGCGAGCGACGCCGGCGGGATTTCTCCGTGATGTTCCAGATACGAGTGCAGACCGCCCGAGACCACGGACAGGATCACATCGTTGACGGATGTTCCGGTGGAGCGAGCGACGGCCCGGACGTCGCGCAGATCCATGCGGACCCGGCCGAACTGCCGAGGCCCGCTGCCACCGGTGTCGAAACGCGTTCGTGGACGGCACGGCGCCGGTGGGGTGATGGTTCCCGCTGCGGTCAGCGTGGTCAGCGCCTTCCGCGCTCGGAGTGCAGCGAGCACAGCAGGTACCATCCGCGCGAACTTGAACGGCAGTGCCGATGCCGCGCGGACCACACCGGGAACGGAGGAGAGCGCCTCGGCGCCGACCGGCTTCGCGCCCGGATCGTCGAACAACGCACGGGCGATCTCGGCGGCTCCCAGTCCGTCGGTGAGCGAATGGTGTATTCGCAACGCGACGATGGTCGACGCCGCAGGAAGATCGTCGACCCCGCTGATATCGGTCAGGACATGCACCTCCCAGGGCGGCCTCGTCAGGTCGAGGGGGTCCTCCTTCATCGAGGCCAGGCGCCTGTGCAGTTCGCTGCGGGAGGTGTGGCCGACCCTCGTGAAACGAATGTGGTGCTCGGGGTCGACATCCGCTTCGACCCAGTACGGGTAGTCGAGGTCGGCGGGAACTCGATGCAGGCGGCGGCGAAGCGCCGGCGTCCGCTCCAGCCGATCGAGGAACCAGGCCACTGCCTCGGCGTTGGTGCGGACCGGATTCGCGTCCTGTTCGGTGTCGAACACATAGAAACTCAGCATTACCGCAGGTGGGTCTTCGGGGTTCGCCTCCGAGGTGAACACGTGGAGGGCGTCGCGCGGAGCCAGACGGACTCCGTGGGTGCGTGTCATCGCGATGGTTCGCCTCCGCGGTCTCGCTGTGCGTCTGCCCGTCCGATTGAAACAGCTCGCGGCCGCGGCCGCATCCCCCGCGTGTGTCTTGCCTCGAACCGGCTGGCAAGCTGGAGCGAGTGTTCCGAGTGATGTTCCATGCACCCTGTATCCCACCGAATACGGGTAATGCGATCAGGATGGTCGCCGCGACCGGCGACGAGCTGCACCTCGTGGAGCCTCTCGGGTTCGATCTGTCCGAGCCGAAGCTACGGCGAGCCGGGCTCGACTACCACGATCTGGCGTCGGTGACGGTGCACGCCGATCTGCAAGCGGCGTGGGAAGCACTGAAGCCGGAGCGTGTCTTCGCGTTCACGGCACACGCCACGACCAGCTACGCCGACATCGAGTACCGCGCGGGCGACGTCCTGTTGTTCGGTCCCGAACCGACCGGGCTGTCCGACGAGGTACTCGCCGATCCGCATGTCACCACGCAGGTCCGCATTCCGATGTTGCCCGGACGCCGCTCGCTGAACCTGTCGAATGCCGCCGCGGTGGTGGCCTACGAGGCGTGGCGCCAGCACGGGTTCGACGGCGCAGTGTGACCGGTCTGCGTCAGCTGCTGACCACGCCGGCGCTCAGGCACCGCTCTCGACGGGGCGGCCCGACTGCTGCCAGCCGTCGGTGCCACCGGCAACGGAGACGGCGTTGATGCCGCGACCGGACAGATAGTCGGCGGCCTGCAGACTGCGTCCACCCACCGCACAGATGATGTACACGGTCTCGGCCGCGGGGATCTCCTCGACCCGTGCCACGAACTCGCTGAGCGGAATGTGCGTCACGCCTGGCACCCGCACCTGGATGTACTCGTCGAGTTCGCGCACGTCGATGACGGGTGCCCCCTCGGCGAGTGCGGTTTCCAGTGCAGCCAGATCGACTTCACGCATCGTTGTCGGTCCTCTCGTCGGGGGCCTCGCCGGGATTTCCGGCGGAAGACCGTCCCGATCGGGCGATCCACCGGACCACCAGGTAGATGATTCCGGCGCACACGATCAGGAACGCCAACCACGGTAGCGCGACACCCGCTGCGACCACCGCGGCCCCCAGGGTCGCCCACAGGCTGTTCCACCCCTCGACGATGCCGTCCCAGAAACTGTCACTGTCCGACGGGCGCTGCTGGGTGCTGATGTCGACGGTGAGCGTCGACAGGTCGACCATGTCGGCCAGCTGCCGACGCTGGGCTTCGAGGCTGTCGAGGTCGGCCTGCCGCTCGGCAAGGGCGTTCTCCGCTTCGATGATGTCGGCGGTGTTGTCGGCCGTCTCGATCAGGGTCCGTAACCGATCCACGGAGGCGCGCAGCGCTCCCACTCGGGCTTCGAGGTCGGTGTACTGCAGGGTGACGTCGTCGCGGCTCGTGGTCAGGCTCGTGACGCGTCCGAGCTGCCGCACGTCGTCGATCACGGCGTCGAGCCCGTCGGCGGGGACACGGACGGTGAGCACACTGCTCGACTCGGGTCGCTCGGTGATCGAGTCGATACGGCCGTCGGCGTCTTCCACGATGGTGACCACCTCGCGACCGGTCGCGACGGGATCGTCTGCGGTGAGCATGATGCGTCCGGTCACGACCTCCTTCCGGTCCGGCTCTGCCTCGCCTGCCGGCGTAGAGGAACGGGCACCGTCGCTGAGCGCCGGCCCGGACTCGGACATCGCAGGTGCCGAATCCGCCATGGATCCCGAGCCGCTGCCGCCACCGCCCTCACCGCACGCAGCGGCGACGAACGCGACCAGCGCGAGGAGCGCAACCATCATCAGGCGTCTCATGGGGCGCGATGCTATCGAAAGTCGCGGGATTTCACCGGTGTCCGTAGATCCATCCGCTGCAGTCGGTCGGCCAGCACCGTCACGACACCGTCCGCGTTCTGGACTCGTCCGCGCACCAGCAGTGCGGGGGCGGTGTGCGCGAGGGTCCGGTATCTCGCCCACAACCCCACCGAGCACACCACATTCACCATGCCGGTCTCGTCCTCGAGGTTGAGAAAGGTGACACCGGCTGCGGTCGCCGGACGCTGACGATGGGTGACCGCACCACCGACGAGCACCCGAGTCCCGTCCGGGATCTGCAGCAAGCGCGACGCGGGGATCACCCCCAGCGCGTCGAGCCGGTCGCGCAGGAACTGCGTCGGATAGCTGTCCGGTGAGACGCCGGTGGCCCACACGTCGGCCGCGGCGAGCTCGACATCGCTCATGCCGGGCAGAGTGGGGGCCGGGGCGGACGCGCCGATGCCCGGTAGCCGGCCCGCACGTTGCGTCGATGCCGGACCGGCCGCCCACAGCGCTTCTCGCCTGGTGACGCCGAAACTCGACAATGCACCGGCCGTCGCGAGGGCTTCGGCCGCGGCCGTGGAGAGTTCGACGCGGGCGGTCAGGTCGAGCAGGGAAAGGTACCGGCCGTGTGCCTGTCGCTCCTCGATGATGCGTGCGGCGAGATCATCGCCGATGTGTCGCACCTCCCCCAGCCCGAGGCGCACTTCCCGGCCTCGATTCTCGACGGTGGCGTGGGCGAGACTCGCGTTGACGTCCGGTCCGTGCACCACGACACCGTGTCGCCGGGCGTCGGCTACCAACGATTGCGGCGAGTAGAAACCCATCGGCTGCGCTCGGAGCAGGCCCGCGCAGAATGCCGCAGGGTGATGCAGTTTGAACCAGGACGAATAGAACACCAGCGAAGCGAAGCTCTGCGAATGACTTTCGGGGAATCCGAAATTCGCGAAGGCGTACAGCTTCTCGTAGATTCGATCGGCGACCTCCCCGGTCAGTCCGTGCAGCTCTCGCATACCCTGATAGAACCGCGCGCGCAGACGTTCCATCTTCTCCGGGGATCTCTTCGACCCCATCGCGCGACGCAGCTGGTCGGCTTCCGCAGCGGTGAAACCGGCGACATCGACGGCCATCTGCATCAATTGTTCTTGGAACAGCGGGATCCCGAGAGTGCGTTCGAGCGTTTTCTCGAGGCACGGATGGTCGTAGACGACGGGTTCGAGGCCGTTGCGCCGCCGGATGTACGGGTGCACGGATCCGCCCTGGATGGGTCCGGGGCGGATCAGCGCCACCTCGATCACGAGATCGTAGAAGTGCCGCGGTTTCAACCTTGGCAGTGTCGCCATCTGCGCACGCGACTCCACCTGGAACACGCCGACGGAATCCGCGCGGCGCAACATCTCGTAGACGGCGTCCTCCGACAGATCGAGTTGCGCGAGATCGACGTGGATGCCTTCGTGTTCGGCGACGAGGTCGATCATGTAGTGCAGCGCAGAGAGCATGCCGAGGCCGAGCAGATCGAATTTGACCAGTCCGACGGCGGCGCAGTCGTCCTTGTCCCATTGCAGGACGGTGCGACCGGCCATACGTGCCCATTCGACGGGGACGACGTCGGCGACGGGCCGGTCGCAGATCACCATCCCGCCCGAGTGGATGCCGAGGTGCCGCGGCAGACCCTCGATCTGGGCTGCGAGCCGAAGCACCGGCTCGGGGATATCGGTCGCGCTCTCGGTCTCAGATCCGGAACCCACACCGCCCCAACGGCTGACCTGCTTGCTCCACGCGTCCTGCTGACCCTGCGCATAGCCGAGCGCCCGCGCCATGTCGCGCACCGCGGACTTGCCACGGTAGGTGATGACGTTGGCCACCTGCGCGGCATGGGTGCGCCCGTATTTCTCGTAGACGTGCTGGATGGCCTCTTCACGGCGGTCGGATTCGATGTCGAGATCGATATCCGGTGGGCCGTCACGTTCCGGCGACAGGAACCTCTCGAACAGCAGACCGTTGCGGACGGGATCGACATTGGTGATGCCGATCGCATAGCACACGGCAGAATTCGCCGCGGAACCTCTTCCCTGGCAAAGGATGTCGTTACTCTTACAGAACTGCACAATATCGTGGACGACGAGGAAGTATCCCGGGAAACCCAGCTGCTCGATGATGGCGAGTTCGTGTTCGATCTGCCGGTAGGCGTCCCGGTAGTGTTCCGGGGGCCCGTATCGGCGCAGGGCTCCGCCGTAGGTGAGTTCACGAAGCCATGACTGCTCTGTGTGTCCGTCGGGTACGTCGAACGGCGGCAGTTTCGGTGCGATGAGACTCAGGTCGAAGGCGCATTCGCGGCCGAGGTCTGCGGCGGCCTGTACAACACCGGGAAACGCCGCGGACAGACGTGCCATCTCCGCGCCCGATCGCAGGTGGCCGCCACCGACCGGGGGCAGTCTGCCCGCAGCGGCGTCGAGGCTCTGCCGGTCGGAGATCGCCGCCATGGCCATCGCGAGCCGTCGCCGGCGCGGAACGGAGAAGTGCGCAGCGGTACTCGCCACACACGAAAGTCCGTATCGTCCGGCAAGTTCCGCGAGGACGGTGTTGCGTTCGTGGTCGTCGGGCAGACCATGCCAGGTGAGTTCGACGGTGACGCGCTCGGTTCCGAATCGGTCGACGAGTTCGCGCAGCGCACGGTCCGCGCCGTCGGGGCCGTCCGCGTCGAGAGCCTGCCGCACATGCCCTCTACGGCATCCGGTGAGAATCTGCCAATGTCCGCAGGCGGCGTCGGTGAGTGCGTCGTAGTCGTAGCGGGGCTTGTTCTTCTCCCCGCCCGCCAGGTGCGCGGCGGCGATCTGTCGAGACAGGCGCCTGTACCCTTCGCTGCCCCGCGCGAGGACCAGCAGGTGCGCGTCGTCGAGGCCGAGTTCGGCTCCGAACACGGTGCGCATGTCGAGCTCCCGCGCGGCCTCCGCAAACCGCACGACGCCGTAGAGGCCGTCGTGGTCGGTGAGCGCGAGGGCCTCCAGGCCGAGACGAACAGCCTCTTCGACGAGTTCTTCGGGCGTCGAGGCGCCGTCGAGGAAGCTGTATGCCGAGTGCGAGTGCAGTTCGGCGTACGGCACGACGGGACCGGAGGGCAGCTGCACCTTCCCCTCGTAACCGGGACGGGTACGAGACCAGGCGGGGGCGTCGTTGCCGTCGCCCGGGTGCATCGGAGCGGAGCGGCCGGAGAGGACACGCTCCATCTCCGACCAGGTCGGCGGACCGTTGTTCCATCCCATCTTCGCCTCCCGTGACACCAGCACGGTTATCGTACACGTGTTCGATTCATCCTTCCTCCCGTTCCATGGGTTCCCTCAGGTTCTGAGCCTTCGGAAACCCGTGCGACAGGAGGAAAGCTGAGTCAGTACCCGGCGCTCGGCTCGACCCGAGCGAGCAACTCCTCCCCCGCGATGAACCTGCGCACGTTCTCACGCAGCGTCGGCGCGAACGCCGCGGTCAGACCGCTTCGGGTGTTCGCAATGTGCGGGGTGATCACGACATTGTCGAGATCCCACAGCGGGTGTCCGTCGGGCAAGGGCTCGGGTTCGGTCACGTCGAGCACCGCCCCTGCAATCTTCTCCGCGCGCATCGCATCGACGAGTGCATCCGTATCGACCAGGTTGCCGCGCGCAACATTGACGAGCCATGCCGTGTCAGGCATCGCCTCGAGCACAGCGGCGTCGACGAGCCGATCGGTGTCTTCGGTTGCCGGAGCCGCAATCACGAAATGATCGGCCATCGACCACACTTCCGCGGTGCGGCTCGACGGCAGCGTCACCTTCGCTCCGTCGACCGGGCGACCCGAACGGTTGACCGCCACCACTTCCACACCGAAAGCGTGCAACCGCGGGATCATGGCGCGGCCGATCCCGCCGGCTCCCACGATTGCCACGGTCGATCCGTGGAGTGTCCGAACCCGCGGATCGATCTCGTCTTTCCGCCAGCTCGTCGCTCCGAGTGAGGTGTGGAACTGGCGCAACCCTACGAGCAGTCCCCCGACTGCGTACTCGGCGACGTTGTCGGCGTACACACCCGAGGCATTCGCCCAGATGCGCCGGTCGTCGATCAGCCCGGCCCGGAAGAACGGCTCGATACCGGCGTAGGTGAGCTGCACCCAACGGATATGGTCGGGCAGGTTCTTCGGGAAATCGTCGGGACCACCGTCCCACACCAGTGCGTCGGCGTCGTCGAGCTCTGCGAGCGCGGCACCGCCGTCGACGATCGCGGTCGCGAGATGATCGTCGTGATCGGGTCCCAGATGAATTCGCATGCCTGGAACCCTATCGCCGCGCGGCGCCGTCATCGAGACAAGTGCGCACCGGAGGTGTTCCGGACGTCCTATTTGTCGTTCACTCCCATGCTTCGGCTCAGCGCAAGCACCGCGTCGCGGCGGCCCATAGCTCCGAACGGTGAACCGCCGGTGGGGTTGTCGGTACCGCAGATCCACGTGGGTCCATCGGACAGGTGCTCGAGCGCTTCCTCCGCGACATCGTGGGGATCGGCCAGATCGCGGTGCGTTTCACCCGCAGTGCCGAGCGCTCGATGCATCGACGGGGTGGCGGTCGCGCCGAGCACGAGTCCGAGAACGTCGACCCCGCTACTGCGCCACTCGGCCCACAGACTTTCCGCAAGGATGAGATCGAATGCCTTCGTTGCGCCGTAGGTCGCGAGGGTGGGGCCCCCGACCCATGCGGCACCTGATGTCACAAGGACGACGGCACCGCGTCCCCGCGCCACCATCGGGCCACCGAACCTGTAGGTCGTTTCGAGCACACTCGTGCAATTGCGATGGACCAGCGACAGGTGGGTATCGAGATCCTTGTCGAGAAACGCGGTACTGCGATCGTCACTGCCTGCGTTGTAGACGAACAGCCCGATTTCGAGATCGACTGTTGCGGTTTCGAGCCGCTCCGGGGCATCGGCAGCGCTCATGTCGAGCGCGACCGTGCGCACCTCGACACCGTGCCGCGCTCGGATTTCGGTGGCGCATTCCTCCAGCACGGTTGTTCGTCGTGCCACCAGCACAACATTCATGCCCCGGCGTGCCATTCCGTGAGCGAACGCGGCACCGATCCCGTCGGAACCACCGACGACGATGCCCCAGTGCCCGTATTTGTCTACCAAGTCTGTCGTCATTGTTCAGTCGCTTTCGGTGAATGGTGTGAGCATCTCTCGGTGTTCGGTGGTGCCGTCGAGATTGGCGTTGATCCGTTCCTCGATCCGCCAACCTTTCGGTGTCCGCACCCAACGCCAGGTGTTCGCAGAGACCCGCGCCACCCAGAATCGGTCGGCGTCGGCATCCCAGCGGATGTTGAGCGCGTAGCTACGGCCGGTGGCGTGGTCACCGTCGACCACGATGTGCGGCACGGTCAGGACATGACCGCATCCGTCTCGGAGCAGGCTCTGGTGGCCCTCGCCGTGAACCATGCCGACGATCTCCTCGTGCCCGCGCATCCGCCGCTGCGGAACGGCGTCGAAGATGCCGTCGTCGGTCCAGAGTGCAGCCGCCGCCTCCCCTGACCCGCTGTCGACCGCGGGTCCGTACTGGGCGACCAGCTGCATGATCTCGACCTGGTCACTGAGCACACGAACCTCGGCGGCCAGCGCTGCGACCATCTCGCGCAGTTCCTCGACATCGCTCATCGACAGTCGACCCTCCCACCTCGCAACCCAGCACGCATCATCTTCTCCCTCCGAAGGATTCGGTCCCTGCCATGCACGGTAGCGACTCCGACGCAATTACAGAAGATCTTCTCCTGTAATTGCGGCGGACGCGGACCGGGGGTTCTCCCCCAGTCGAAGATCAGGTCCCGAACCTGATGTGTTCCCGGTCTCGGACGACCACGATCGAGCACGTGAAACTATTGGTGCGGATCGTGGCGACCCTGTTCGCCCTCGGCGTGGTGCTGATTCTCGGCGCGGCGGGTGCCGGGCTCTTCTTCTGGAACACGGCCTCGATCGACACGACAGGACAGGTGGCATTCGACCGGCCACTGAATGTTCCTCCACTCGCCGACAGCACGGTGACCGATGACGGCACCCGCGTGTTCGACCTGACCCTGCAGCGCGGCACCAGCGACCTGGGGCACGGGCCCGACACGCAGACCTGGGGTGTGAATGGCGACTATCTCGGCCCGACCCTGCGTGCCGAGCGCGGTGAGAACGTTCGGGTGAACGTGACCAACGAAGTCGGCGAGACGAGCACGCTGCACTGGCACGGAATGCATCTGCCCGCCGCGATGGACGGCGGCCCCCACCAGACGGTCGAACCCGGGGCCACCTGGTCTCCGCATTGGACGATCGACCAACCTGCCGCGACCCTCTGGTACCACCCGCACCTCCACGGCTCCACGGCGTCGCACGTGTATCGAGGTCTCGCGGGCATGTTCCTCCTCGACGAGCAGGGCGGCCCCGGACTCCCCGATGAGTACGGAGTCGACGACATCCCGGTGATCGTGCAGGACAAGAAATTCGACGGCACGCAGCTCGACGAGGACGGCGCGATGTTCGCCAATGTCGGAGTTCTCGGCGACGAGATCCTCGTCAACGGCACTCCCGGCGCATTCCTGGATGTAACAACCGAACGCGTCCGGCTGCGGCTGCTCAACGCGTCGAACGCACGAATCTACAACTTCTCGTTCGACACCGGTCTACCGTTCGATCTGATCGGTACCGACGGCGGGCTGTTGGAATCACCCGTCGCGCTCCGCAGTCTCCAACTCTCGCCCGGCGAGCGAGCGGAGATCGTGGTCGAGGCGCCGGCGGGAACCCGGAACATGCTCCGCAGCACCCCACCCGATCTGCGCGCCGATTTCTGGCAGACCCGATTCTCGGGAGGCGACGACAGCGTCGACGTTCTCGAACTCCGCACCGCCGACATTCTCGAATCGAACGAAGCGGTCCCGGCACGGCTGGCAACGCTGGAGGATCTCGGCGAACCGACCGTCACCCGCACTTTCGACCTCACGAACTCGACCGAGATCAACGACCGCGAGATGGACATGAACCGGATCGACGAGGTCGTCGTCGCCGGCACCACCGAGCTGTGGGAAGTCACCAACATCAGCGGGGTGGTCCACAACTTCCATGTCCACGACGTGCAGTTCCAGGTCGTCGAGGCGACCGGTATGCCTACCGACCATCCGACGCTGATCGGCCGGAAGGACACCGTCTACGTCCCGCCCGGCGCCACAGTGCGACTGCTCATGCGATTCGACGACCACACCGACCCCAACGTTCCGTACATGTACCACTGCCATCTGCTCCGGCACGAGGACGATGGAATGATGGGTCAGTTCGTGGTCGTCGGCGCCGATGAGGTCGACGAGGTCGGTGTCCTTCCCATCCACTCGACCCACGGCGACCACTCGGGCCACAGTGGAGGGGACGCCACGGGGTAGGCAAGTGTGCGCCTCGTCGCACAACAGTTCACTCGGAATAGATCCTCGTGCGACCGCGTTGACCCATTCGGATCGGCGCGCCGGTACGCCCCGGAGCCAATGTGAATTGCCTTCGTGGAATACCGTCCGGCTGGAACCACGTTGCGCCCCGTGCCGTGAGGCACCCGGCGCGTCGGTCCGCCTCTCTCCGGCCCACCGACGATCACCCGCGTCCTGCTCGCGATTACAGTTGCCGTTCGGCAGCACCGAGCAGACCGGGAGTATGTATGAATCGCTGGGCCGAGATCGTCGTAGCAAGAAGCCGGTGGGTGCTCGCCCTCGTCCTACTCGTCGTTCTCGTCGCAGGTGCATGGGGCATCGGTGTCTTCGGCAAGTTGTCCAGCGCCGGGTACTACGTCGCCGACAGCGAAGCCATGCAGGCGCAGCAGATCATCTACGACACGTTCGGGTCGCAGACTGCCGACATCATCGCGATGTACACCGCGCCCGAGGGCAGGACCATCGACGACATCCGGCCCGACATCGAGCAGACGCTCGCCGCGTTCGACGAGCAGTATCCGTCCGAGGCCATCACGACCTACTGGACGGCACCACCACCGACGAATCAGCTCTTGCTCTCGACAGACCAGCAGAGTGTGGCGGCCACCATCACGCTCGGCACGAACTCGGGTGTGACGGCGGCCGACTTCCAATCGGCCCTCGACGAACTCGAGGTGCCCGGCGTCGAGTCCCAGTTCGCGGGCAACACCGTCGTCTCCATCGAGTTCACCCACACTCTCGAGCGAGATCTCGTCAAGGCCGAGGCCATCGCGATTCCGATCACACTCATCCTGCTCGTCCTCATCTTCGGCGGTGTCGTAGCCGCGGCTGTCCCCGTCTTCGTCGGGGTGTTGGCCATCTTCTCCTCCCTCGCGACGCTACGGCTGCTCTCGACGGTCACCGAAGTGTCGTCGTACGCGCTCAACATCACCTCGCTGATCGGCCTGGGGCTTGCGATCGACTACGGATTGTTCATCGTCAGCCGATACCGCGAGGAACTCGCCGCCGGATCAGACCCTGCTGCCGCGACGAAACGGACGATGCTGACGGCGGGCCGCACCGTGATGTTCTCGGCGGCCCTGCTCATCTGCGCATTCGCGGGCATGCTCGTCTTCCCACAGGCCGTGCTCCGGTCGCTCGGTCTCGGAGCGATGGCCTCGGTGTTCAGTGCCGCCGTCCTGTCCCTGACGGCGGTGCCTGCCGTGTTGGCGCTCCTCGGGCATCGCATCAACGCGTGGACCTGGGATCGCGAGGCGTCGACGCGCAGCGAGGCTCGTGCACGCAAGTTCTGGGGCAGCGTCGTACACAAGGTGATGAAGCGACCCGCTCTCATCGCGATCGTCATCACCGCGGGACTGCTGTTCCTCGCCACACCGGTCCTGAAAGCTCAGTTCGGCGAGGTCGAGTACACCGCGTTGCCCGAGGACAGCGCCGCGCGCGCGGCGACCCAGACGCTCCTCGACGAGTTCCCGAGCACGGGCAACGGTCCGACACTCGTCCTGCGCGACGACGGCGGGCAGGCCGTCGACGCCGATGCCCTCCGCACCGTGTCGCGCGAAGTCGCAGGCATCGAGGGGATTTCGCAGGTCGTCACCGTCGGTCAGCAGGACGACGTCGCCGTGGTGCAGGCCGTCTACGCACAAGGCGTGGACGGTACCGACAGGGCCAGTGAGATCACCGACGAGTTGCGGTCGATCCCCGTCCCGGACGGCTCCGAACTGCTCGTCGGCGGCAGTCGGGCGTTGGTCGACGACGCAAATACCGCAGTCTCCGACGCACTGCCGTGGATGGTCCTGATCATGGTGGTCTCGACCCTGATCCTGCTGTTCCTCGCGTTCGGATCGGTGGTACTGCCGATCAAGGCCGTGCTGATGGCAGGTCTGAGTCTCGCCGCGACCTTCGGCGTGCTCACGTGGGTGTTCCAGCTCGGGCACGGCGCATCGCTGATCGATGTGGTGCCCAACGAGTTGGAGCCGACATTCGTCGTGCTGATCCTTGCTGTGGTGTTCGGACTGTCCACCGACTACGAGGTCTTCCTGATGTCGCGCATGGTCGAAGCGCGTGCGGCAGGGGCAACGACCGTCGAGGCCGTCGAGTACGGCATCTCACGCACCGGACGTGTGGTCACGTCCGCGGCCCTGCTGCTGATCGTGGTGACCGGAGCATTCACCGTCTCGGGATTGTCGATCATGCGATTCCTCGGAGTCGGCATGATCATCGCCCTGATCATCGATGCGACCGTCGTGCGCATGCTGCTGGTGCCGTCGCTGATCAAACTGATGGGCGAAGCAAACTGGTGGGCTCCGCAGTGGATGAAGAAGGTCCACGAGAAATTCGGGCTCGGGCACTGAAAAGGTTCGTCGGCCGAGCTACCTACAGTTGCGTGAGCTTCGTGGCGACCACGGGGCGCACAGGCTTGGGCGCGGCACCGCAACTCGCGGGTCGATCCGAGAGCTCCCGAACCTCGACGTCGACCCGCCATTCCCGTCCGTCACGGTGCCGCACGAGTGGTTCGGTTCCGGTCTCGTCGACGGTGAAGGCGTCGATCGACAGGTCACCGACAGCACCCCGTACCGCGAGTTCGGCAACCTGACCTGCTGCTCCCCACGTGCTGCGGCCACGCGCACCGAGCGCGAGGGCTTCACCGCGGACGGCCGCACGCACCACCTCGACGCTCTGCTCGGCGTCGAGACGACCGTACGAGTAACCGCTGGGCAGCAGAATCATCGACGGAGCGAACCGGTGCCCGCCGGTATGCGAACATTCCCAGACCGCGTCCGAGAATTCTTCCTTCAGCGCCGACGCGACGGGGCGGCCGAGCACCGCACAGCACCGGTCTCGTTTGCCGTGCGCGCAGACGAGCACGATCGGGCCGGACACCGCCTCCCCCAACCCCGGAGGGGGCCCGGCCACCACGCGCGGCACGATATCGAGCAGCTCCGCCGGGTCGGTGACCTCGAGTCGTTCGCACCACGCGTCGCCCGGCTCGGTTCGAGCGATGAGCACAGTTTTCACCGGTCGCGGAACATCGCGGCCGGGACGCCTGATGAACATGATCCGTACGCCCGTCGCCGCAGCGCGGGCCGAGAGTTCACTCGACAACTCTGCGCCGAGCGCGGTGCCGTCGAGTACGTCGTGACCCCACGCCGACGGGAACTCCAGGCATACGTAGCCGGGGGCCGTCGCAGTGGTGCCGGGCAAGGGTTCGTCGACGGCGGACAGTGCAGAACAAGTGGGGGCAGCGGTGGTCACGTCGCCATTGTGTCCCGCCCGCACACCCGATGAAAGTCGGGCTGCAACATGTCAGCGAGTGCGCCGCAGACGCCTGAGCCCCGCCTGTGTCCAGATCCTGAGGAAGCCCTGCGAAAGGTAAGCGAGACAACCGGCGGCGAGCATCCACTTGGTGACACTGATCGTGGATGCGAGGCGCACCGAGTCGTCGGCAATCTTGTCGCGGTGGTCGAGGAGGTACAGGCCTGCCACGTTCTCCGCGTAGTCGCCCGCCGCAGCGATCACGGGTGCAGTGAGCAGGATTCTGCGTACCGCAGGCGACAACGGCCGATGGTCGTCGAGTGCGCGCGCACCGGCGCGCAACGCCACCGCGAAGGTCAGCGGGTGGAACATGTCCCAGTAGTAGTGCTCCCGGTAGCGGGAAAGCTCGGCCGGTCCGAGATTGTCGAGTATCTTCCGGTACTTCGACGCCGAGAACGTCGTCTGCACCGTACCGACGGTGAGCGCGGTGGAACCGAGGACACGAGCGATGTTCGCCTGCGAAACGACGAACAGAGCGGAGGTCGCGATCAGCTTCCGGTCGGGTGAAGACAAGGCCATGCCCCGATCGTAGGCCAAGTCCGGCGAGATCAGTCGGTGAGGAAAGGCATCACCGCTGCCACGAAATCCTCTGATCGATCGCGATGAATGCTGTGCCCGCATGGAATCTCCCGCACCGCACCGTTCGGGATCAGCGCCAGGGCCTCGGTGAGCAGTCGCGGGTCGACCATGCTTCCACGGCGCGCACCGCGCAGCAGCATCGTCGGAGACTTCATCGACGGAAGTTGTTCCCACCACATCGGATTCGACGTGTGGAACTGAGATACCACGGAGTCGATCATCGATCGGTCGAACGAGAACACTGCGCGCGGATTGAGCACCATGCTGGTGGCGGCATGCCACAGTTCGGTGGGCGTCGGGCGGTGCGCAGGAACCTCGGGAACGGGATCGCTCGCGCGCAACGGTAGCGGCGCCTCCTCCAGGACGAGCCGTCGCACCAACCCGGGCTGCTGCTGCGCCACCAGCGAACCGGCGTGCCCACCGAGGGAATGCCCCACCAGATCCACGGTGTCGAAACCCAGGTGCTCGCACAGGCCTGCGATATCGGCGGCGAACTCCGAGAACCGGTACGACGTCGCGCGAGCGCTGCGGCCGTGTCCGCGCAGGTCCACAGCGACCACCCGGCGCCCGGCGGCGGTGAGCCGCCGGGTGAACCTGTCCCAGGTGCGCGCATCGCCGCCCATGCCGTGCACCAGCACGACCGGCACCCCCTCAGCTGTTCTGCGAGGCGCCGAATCCCGGTAGGCGATCGCGACATCGTTCGGCGTCGCGGTGAGGACGGAGGTAGCCACGGTTGTCAGCCTAATCAGCCTGCCCGCTCAGTCGTAGACACCCTCCACACTCCACCCGTCTGCTCCGTGGACGATCAGCAGGGCCCGGCCTCCATCGAGCTGCACCTGCAGTCGCGCGATGTCGCGGGCGGTCTCGGGATCCCACCAGTATTCGTCCACCGGCCAGGGTCCCGCCCATCCGGTCACCTGCCAGCTGCGACTTCCCCATCGCAACTGCGTCGGCCGACCACTGAGCAGACCCCGTTCGGTGATCGTCACCCCCTCACCCACGTCGTCGTCCAACGCGATCGGCGGCGGCACGTGCATCACCATGGCCGGGGCCGGGGGTGGTAACCGTCCGGGCCAGGGCGCGTCCGGATCCGACGAGGGCACTGCCTCTTCCCCCACCGGGACGAGAGTGATTCGCTCAACGGGTCCGCGTCCACCGCTGAGCACCCCCACCCGGACCGCATCACCGCCGAGCAGGCCCTGCACTCGGACCAGTGCCCTCCGTGCCCGTTCGTCCTCCTCGCCGATACCGCCCCACAGACCCAACTGCAAAGTGCCGGAATCCACCACTTCCACGGGCTCGAGACGCAACATGGTGATCCCGGTGGTGGCGCGATCGGCGCTGCGTCCGGTAAGCCAACCGTCGAGTTGCCAGCGCACCCGGTCTGCGGTCCCTTCGGGGGTCAACGGCCCGGCACAGCGCCACGTCCGCGCCAGTTCTTCACCGCTGCCGGCGTGGGCCGACACGAGGAGCCGCGTGCACGCCACACCGGCCGCAGCAAGTCGGGTGTGCAACAGTTCGGCGAGCGTCCGACCGAGGAACGCCGCGGTGTCCACCCGCTCGATCGGGGGATCGCACACGTGCTCCACCGTGAGATCGGGAGGCACCGCACGCCCCGACGGCGGACGCTCGGGTAGTCCACGTGCACACCGGTGCGCCACCACCGCGTCAGCGCCGAACCTCGACGCCACATCGGATACCGGCAGCGCCGCAAACGCCCCGATCGTGCGCACCCCCAGCCGACGTAGCAGATCGACCAGGTCGGCACGCTCCGGCGCAGCCAGCGCCGGCTCCACTGCCAACTGAGAAATCGGCAGCGGAGCAAGGAACGCAGGGCCGTCGCCGCTCGACACCAATGCAGCCCTACGGGCAGCGAGCACTGCGGTGGACAGTTCGTCGGCAATACCGACCTGGCATTCCACTCCCACGGAAGCGACCTCGTCGACGAGACGTTCTGCGGCGGCCTCCTCCGATCCGAACCATCGCACGACGCCGCGCGCCGCGAGTGCAACGAGGCCCGGGCGCAGCACCTCGACACCGGGAGCGGCCGCATCGATCGCCGCGACCACCGGCTCGAAGAGCCGAGCATCCCGGCCCGGATCATTTTGTGCCACATGAAGTTCAGGGCATCTTCCTTGAGCTTCACGACGCACCGAGCCACGGACGACACCGGCCGCTCGGGCCGACGCCGAACATGCGACCACCCGATTCCCGGACACCACGGCAATCGGCGCGGTGGCAGGAATGCCTGCCGCCGCAGCCGCAGCCACCGCGGGCCAGTCCGGGCACCACACCGCCACGACACGCGACGTCGACCGGCCACCTCCGGTCGCCGGACCATCCCTGATCACTGGGCCACCACGAGGTTCGGAACAGAATCGACGGTCGACGCAGTAACGGTCGACACAGCATCTGCTCGCCGCCGCTCACCGGATACCCATCGCACACCATCGGGCTCGGCACAGACATCGATACGCGCAGTTCGGGGACCGGCGGCACGCCCCGAGGCCCGCACCGACAGCCCGATACCGCACAACCGCGCCCGTCCCGGTCCTGTCAGCCCTTCGTAACCACTCACCTGCGCCTCGAGGCGCACCTGCGCGCCGTCCCAACGCCCGTCGGTGACCACCAGGACCGCACCTTTGCTCCGCACACGAGCCGCGACGACGCGGCTTCGCGACGGCGGAATCGACCTTCCTCCCAAACCGAGCACCACCAGGTCCAGCCCATCGAGCAGCACGGCCGCAACCTCCACCGGGTCGGGGCCCGGGTCGGGGATCATCGCCACCCGGCTCAGCCGGGCCCCCATTTCCGCCGCCGCGAGCAATCCGAGTCGCCGCTGACCGATAACGGCTGCGTGCCCACCCGCCGCGGTCACCGCCGCCACCATGCCCAGCAGCAACGATGCCGACCCCGATACGGACACCACGGTGCCGCGAACCAATCCTCCATGCGGGAGCAGTTCGGTGAGAGGTTCGGGCACCGGTAGTACCCGTTCGACCGGACTGTGCACCGGAGCAGGCGCGGAGGTCTCTCCTTTCGCCGGAACTGCGGAGATCCGGCGCCTCAGCGCTTCGATCCGCTCCGCTCTACTCGGCCCTCCACCGTCGCCGACTGTTTCTTCATCGACCGGAAATTCGGCCACTTCACCCACATGCACCCCTGTCATCCGCCAGCCGTATTCGTTCACGACCTGCCGACCACGGGGAAGACGTGGCCCAGCCCGAATTGAATTCGAACGTATTTTCGAACTTGTCCAGTAGACCCGATGCCGGTACCTGCCGTCAAGTGATCGCCCCCACCGCAATCCGTCGAGCCGCCGAGGTATCCGCCGGGATCGATTACCCTCGTGAGGTGGCAGAACGGGAACGAGAGGGAAGGGTCGTCGGTCCGGATCACCTGGTGGCCGGGCGATATCGACTCGATTCCAAACTCGGTGGCGGAGGCATGGGCGCCGTATGGCTCGCCCGCGACAATCGACTCGGGCGGAACGTGGCCGTCAAGCAGGTGATCTCCACCGCAGATCTCGACCCTGCCGCCGCCGAGGAGATCCGCAGACTCGCCCTCCGCGAGGGCCGGGTCGCCGCCCAGCTCACCCATGAGCACGCGATCTCCATGTACGACGTCGCACTCCACTACGGCGAACCGTGGTTGGTCATGGAGCACCTGCCGTCCCGCAGCCTCGCGCAAGTCATGAACGCGATCGACACCTTGCCGCCGTACGTGGTCGCGCAGATCGGTGCCGATGTCGCCGACGCTCTCGCAGCCGCTCACGAGGCAGGCATCGTGCATCGCGATGTCAAGCCGGGCAATATCCTCATCGCCGAACGCGGCAACGACGCAGGCGTCGTGAAGATCAGCGACTTCGGCATCGCCCGCGCCAAGGGCGACAACGATCCGTCCAGTGTGATCATCGGTACCCCCGCCTATTTCGCACCCGAGGTCGCCCGGGGAAGCGATCCCACCGAGGCGAGCGACGTGTTCTCCCTCGGCGCCACCCTCTACACCGCAATCGAGGGGCAGCCACCGTTCGGCTACGAAGCGGACTCGATCGCGCTCCTGCACCGCGTCGCCCGTGCCGAGATCATCCCTCCGACCAGAACCGGGCTCCTCACCGACACCCTGCTCGCCATGCTCGAACCCGACCCGGCACGCAGGCCGACGATGATCGAGGCACGCAATCGCCTCACCGAAGTGGTGCTCGGCCCAGGCGGAAACCCGGCCGTGCTCCGCGGCAGGCCCATCGTGTCCCAGGACGGCACCGTTCCGTCCTGGGCCCAACGTTCGACTCCGGCCGACGACCAGACACGCCCCCGAAGTTCGTTCATGGATCAGCCTTTGACCATGCCCACGACACCGAGGGCCGGAAGCACCGGCTCGCCGTCCTCGTGGCCGGCCTCCGTACTCGACCGTCTGGTTCCCAAGGGCGATCTCCCGGAATCGACGCAGGAGAAGGTCCTCGCGTATGCGCCCATGGCGATGGCGGTGATGGGTGCGATCATCCTCATCGCGCTCGTCATCGCGCTCGTCATCGCGTTCCTCGTGGCCTGATCCCTGCAGCGTGTCGGTGCCGTGTGCCACTGTTCGTCAGCCCGGCGAAACCAACACGAGGAGACCGATGACCACACCTGATCCGACCATGGCCGCCATCACCGAAGCCGTCACCACAGGCCGCTCCGGCGACACCGTCGCCGCGCGTGCCCGTCTCGAAACTCTGTGGGACGAAATCGGACCCGACGGCGACGCGCTGCACCGCTGCACTCTCGCGCACTTCCTTGCCGATCTCTACGACGATGCAGCAATTTCCCTCACGTGGGATGCCCGGGCACTCGAGGCTGCCGATTCTCTCGACGACACCCGAGTGCAGCAGGAGCACGCATCGCTGCAGATCCGCGGGTTCTACCCGTCGCTGCATCTCAACCTTGCCGACGATCACCGCCGCCTGGGCAATTTCGATGCCGCAACCGAGCACCTCACCGCGGCACGGATCTACCTCGACGCCCTCGCCGACGACGGGTACGGCGCCACCGTCCGATCCGGCATCGACAACGTGACACGAGCCCTCTCGGAGAGGAGCACCGAACGCCTCGTCACACATTGACGGGCTTCACCGACACCCCGTCCCCGTATCAGTCGATACGCCGCCGATGCGCCCACCGGGTAAGCGCATTGCGGTTGGACTGCTGGGTCTTGCGCAGCACATTCGACGCGTGCGTCTCGACGGTCTTCACCGAGATCACGAGTTCCTCGGCAATCTCACGGTAGGTGTATCCGCGGGCGAGCAGTCGCAGCACCTCGAGTTCGCGCGGAGTCAGTGAATCGAGTTCGGGATCGAGCGGGGGCTCCGGCGCAGTCGACCTGCCGGTGAACGAATCCAGCACGAACCCGGCCAAGCGTGGGCTGAAGACCGCATCTCCCCCCGCCACCCGCCGTACCGCGTCGGCGAGATCCGGGCCGGAGATCGTCTTGGTGACGTAGCCGCGTGCTCCCGCCCTGATCACCGCGATGACGTCCTCGGCGGCATCGGACACGCTCAATGCCAGGCACACCGACCCCGGATCGATACGGCTGAGCACTGCGACACCGCCACCGTCGGGCATGTGCACGTCGAGCAGCACCACATCGGGTTTCGCGGCGCCGATCCCTGCGACAGCCTCCGCAACACCGCCGGCCTCACCGACGATCTCCATGTCCTGTTCGCGTCCCAGTTCGGCTCGGACGCCGGACCTGAACACCGCGTGGTCGTCGACGAGAAAAACCCGGAAACGCCGGGTCGATTCGGAGATCTCGGACGGTGTCACCGAAGTCGAACTCACTGGGGCTGCTCCTCGTGGTGGGGCTGGGTCGCCTCCCACTCTAAGGTCGCCTCCTCCGTACCTGCCGTCTGCGGGGTCGTCTCCGGGGCGTGTCCCCCACCGGATCGAGGCATGTGAATGCGGACCTCCGTGCCCTTCCCGAGCGCGGTCTTGACCACGGTGCGTCCACCGCGTCGTTCGATCCGCGCGGTGATCGACCGCGCGAGGCCATGCCGGTCTTCCGGCACAGTGTCCGGGTCGAAACCGACACCCCGATCGCGGACGAACACACTGATCTCGTGGGGTTCGACCTCTGCGAACAGGTCGATGTTGTCCACTTGCGCGTGCTTCGCTGCGTTGACAAGGGCTTCCCGGGTGGCACCGAGCACCGCCGTGAATGCCTCCGCTGATACGTCCTCGTCATCGGGCGCCACGTCGCCGACGATCACGGGAGCCACGGACACACCGCGCTGGTCCTCCACTTCCCCGGCGATGGTGCGCAGCGCTTCGGCCAGGGACGTGCGAGGAGTTTCGTCGCCGCCGAAGAGCCAGCGCCGCAACTCACGTTCCTGGCTGCGCGCGAGTCGCACGACCTCCTGCGGACTGTCCGCCTGTTTCTGGATCAGCGCCAACGTCTGCAACACGGAATCGTGCAGGTGCGAGGCGATCTCGTCGCGCTCCTCGGTGCGGACCCGTGCCGCGCGCTCGGTCTCGAGGGCTCTCCACATGCGAATCCACAACGGCACGGACAGCAGGGCGGCCCCGACCAACGTGACGATGACAGCGAGCAGCGACGATCGCAGTGCCTCGACGTCCACCTGAGCGAGGACGACGACACCGAGGCCGGTGACCACGAGGGTGAGGCCTCCGAGGACGCGCGCCCACGCGAGCACTGTCGGTTTTGCAGGCAGACCGAACACCGAGCGGGGGCCTTCGGCGTCGAACTCCCGCCAGACGAGGGCCGCGCCCACCGACACGACGACGACCGGCGCGATCGCCGAGGCCGCACCTCCGCTGAACAACCACGACAACCCGATGGCGAGCGCAATGCCCATGACTGCGAGTCCCACAGCGCGACGGCGTTCCGTTCCCGACGGCCGATCCGTGTCGGCTCCGGGCGGGACGAACATCCACAGCAGTCCGTAGGCGACGATGCCCAGTCCTCCGAGCGCGGCGAGCACCGTGAATGCGACACGTACCTTGGTGACGTCGATATCGAGATGATCGGCGAGGCCGCCTGCGACCCCACCGACGACTCGACCGCCGACCCTCCGTTGGAGGCGATCGACAGGCACGGGTAATCCGGATACAAGGTCCACTAGTCGATACTGACACGATGTCGCGCCCCGGGGCATCGGGGAACGACCCTGAGGTCGAAGCCTCCTCCAGCGGTCACGAAATCAGGGTTCGCCCCTGATGTGCGGAACGACCCGGACCGACAGGATGGATGCCATGACCACGCGAACCTTCCCAGAACAACTCACAGATATGTGGCGCACCCGCCCTGTGCGGTTGCCCGAGCAGGGACACGTCGCCGGTGTGTGCGCAGGTATCGGTGTGCGGTACGGCATCGACCCCGTGCTGGTGCGGATTGCGTTCGTCGTGTCAGCGCTCTTCGGCGGTGCAGGCATCGTGCTGTACCTGGCGGCATGGGTACTGTTCACCCGGCACGGCGACCAGGTATCGGCGATCGAATCGCTCGTCGGTCGCGGACACAGCTCCGACTCGAGCAGCAAGGTGGTCGTCCTTCTCGTCGCACTCGCGATCGCCGCAAGCGCGGTCGGCCCGGTCGGTGTCGGCTCCGGCGGTTCCGGCTTCATCAGCATGGTGCTGATGCTCGGCGGCTGGTGGTTGCTCTATCAACGTCGGCCCGCACCTCCTACCCTCCCGCCGCCGGCCAACGGGTTCTCGTCCCACCGCAACATGTTCCCGGCGCCGCCGTTCGGTCAACCGTTCCAGACGCCGTTCGCCCAGACACCGTTCACCGACCCGACGTTCACCCAGCCGTCCCGGTCACCGTTCGCGCCCGAATCCCCGGCCACGCAGCGTGACGCCACCGGTGGTGCGACCGACGGCCCGGGCAACAACGACCCGGACAACGGTGCGCCGGGGAGCGACAGCACCGTCTCGTTGTCGAAGGACGCGCCCGACTCGAACCACACCGCACAGGTGCAGGACCGGTCACCCGGTACCGGCAGTGCCACACCACCCGCCTGGGATCCGCTCGGTGTCGCGCCGTTTGCGTGGGATCTCCCCGAACCGGCACCGACGCACTCACCTGTCCCCGTCGAGAAGAAGCCGCGATCGCGTCTGACCACGACAATCCTCGGGTTCGCGGTATTGGCAGCGGCAGCTGCCGGGACGGTCGCAGTCTCCACCGATCTCCAATGGCTGACCCCGGCACGGATCGCGGCGATCGCTCTGGCGGTGATCGGTCTGGGTCTCCTGCTCGGTGCGTTCCTGCACCGCGGATACGGTCTCCTGGTGGTGACCGGGCCTCTGATGGGGTTCGTCATCCTCGGATCATTGGTCGGGCCGCTCGACATCCAGTCGTCGGGTGAGCAACGATTCGAGGCGCGTACGGCCGCAGAGTTGAACTCGGAGTACTCCGTGCAGCTCGGAGACCTACAGCTCGATCTGACGAATCTCGATCTGACGCAGGACCACGCGATCTCGATCGACACCCGGCTCGGCGACTCGCAGATCTTCTTGCCCCCGAACCTCGACGTCGACATCACGTGCAGCTCGACCGCCGCGTCCCCGTGCACTATGCAGGGGTTCGACGGTGGAGACGACGGTCCCGGAGGACCGGTCCTGTCCATCGACATCGACACAGTCATGGGAAACACGGAGGTGCGTCGTGGCTGATTTCGACACCACATTCGACACTGGAACCGACGACGCCGGCGCAACCGGCAAGTCACGACGCGGGCCTTCGATCCTGCTTCTGCTCTCTGCGATCGCAGCACTGGTGGTCAGCGGGTGGGCCCTCATCGGTCCCTTCTCCCTCGACTTCCTCGGCACGTTCGACACCGGATGGATTCTCGTCGGTGCTGCGATCGTCATCGGCGCGATCCTCGTGCTGATTCCGGGTCGCAGGAAGAACCACCACTAGGGACGACGATGCCTGTGCCCCGGACCGTGACGGTCCGGGGCACAGGCATATCTCACGACACCGACGGTGTCGTCACTCCCACTCGATGGTTCCCGGCGGCTTGCTCGTCACGTCGAGGACCACGCGGTTGACGTCGGCCACCTCGTTGGTGATGCGCGTGGAGATCCGCTCGAGGGTCTCGTAGGGCAGGCGCGTCCAGTCCGCGGTCATCGCGTCCTCGCTGGAGACCGGACGCAGCACGATCGGGTGACCGTAGGTGCGTCCGTCGCCCTGGACACCGACGCTGCGCACGTCGGCGAGCAGCACCACGGGGCACTGCCAGATCTGACCGTCCAGACCGGCGGACGTCAGTTCCTCGCGGGCGATCGAATCGGCATGGCGCAAGATCTCGAGACGCTCGCGGGTGACCTCACCGATGATGCGGATGCCGAGGCCGGGGCCCGGGAACGGCTGACGGCCCACGATCTCCTCGGGCAGACCGAGTTGACGACCGACCGCGCGCACCTCGTCCTTGAACAGCAGGCGAAGCGGTTCGACGAGTTCGAACTGCAGGTCTTCGGGGAGCCCGCCGACATTGTGATGGCTCTTGATGTTCGCGGTTCCGGATCCTCCGCCGGATTCGACGACGTCGGGGTACAAGGTGCCCTGTACGAGGAACTCGACCTTCTCGCCCTTCGATGCGCCTTCGCCGAGGACCTCCGACACTGCGCCTTCGAAGCTGCGGATGAACTCGCGACCGATGATCTTGCGCTTCGTCTCGGGATCGGTGACGCCGGACAGTTCACTCAGGAACGTTTCGGACGCGTCGACGGTGATGAGCCGAGCCCCTGTCGCTGCGACGAAGTCGCGCTCGACCTGCTGCCGTTCCCCCTCGCGCATCAGACCGTGGTCGACGAACACACAGGTCAATCGGTCACCGATAGCGCGCTGCACGAGAGCCGCAGCCACTGCGGAATCGACACCACCGGAGAGCCCGCAGATCGCGCGTCCGTCACCGACCTGCTCCCGGACCTGCTCGACGAGTGCATCGGCGATGTTGGCGGCGGTCCACTCGCCGGGAATGCCCGCGATCTCGTGCAGGAACCGGCTCAGAACCTGCTGGCCGTGCGGTGAATGCAGCACTTCGGGGTGGTACTGGACGCCGGCGAGGCGACGCGCACGGTCTTCGAATGCGGCGACGGGTGCGCCTGCACTCGTGGCGGTCACCTCGAATCCCTCGGGTGCGACGGTCACGCCGTCACCGTGGCTCATCCACACGGGTTGCGTCGCGGGCAGACCGTCGTGCAACACACCGCCGGACACGGACAGGTCGGTGCGGCCGTACTCACGGGCTCCGGTGTGCGCGACAGTGCCGCCCAGCGCATTCGCCATGGCCTGGAAGCCGTAGCAGATGCCGAACACCGGAATGTCCAGGCCGAACAGTTTCGGGTCGAGTTGCGGAGCACCATCCTCGTACACGCTGGAAGGACCGCCGGACAGGATCACCGCAAGGGGTTCCTTGGCCGCGATCTCCTCGACGCTCGTGGTGTGCGGGACAACTTCCGAATAGACATTGGCCTCGCGCACACGTCGTGCGATCAGCTGTGCGTACTGGGCTCCGAAGTCGACGACGAGTACGGGTCGGGACTGCTGGGTTTGCGACACCCGAACAGTCTAAGCGGCCGCGCCCGGACATCCGGACGCGGCCGCTCAGGTCATGCGTAGATCACATCTGCCGTGGCACTCGGACCGCTCCCGCCCCACCGGTGATCTCGACGATCGGCAGGGACAGCGCGCCGGGCGCACCTTCCGGGACGACGGGATTCTTCGGCTCGTTCGGCTGCAGCCGAACGTACGACTCGTCCTGCGCGGGACGCAGATCCTGCTCACCCTTGTTCGGCCACAGCGAGGCCGCACGTTCCGCCTGCGCCGCGATGGTCAGTGACGGGTTGACGCCGAGGTTCGCCGAGATGGCCGCCCCGTCGACAACACTCAGCGTCGGGTAGCCGTACACCCGGTGGTACGGGTCGATGACACCGCGCTCCCGGTCGGTTCCGATGACCGCGCCGCCGAGGAAGTGCGCGGTGAGGGGAATGTTGACGATCTCACCCCAGGTGCCGCCGGCGATCCCGTCGATCTTCTCCGCCATCCGGCGGGTGGCCTCGTTGCCCGCCGGGATCCACGTCGGGTTCGGCTCCCCGTGGCCCTGCTTGCTGGTCACCTTGCGCCGTCCGAACACATTCTTCTTGGTGTAGGTCGTGATGGAATTGTCGAGGTTCTGCATAACCAGCGCGATGATGGTCCGCTCACTCCAGTCCTTCACCGAGAGCATCCGCAGCATCCTGGTGGGGTTCTTCGCGACCTGGCCGAGGAACTTCACCCAGCGCGGGACCGGGCCGTCGCCGTCGGTCATCAGTGTCTGCAGCAGACCCATGGCGTTGGAACCCTTGCCGTACCGGACGGGTTCGATGTGGGTGTCCGAGGTGGGATGGAACGAGGAAGTGATCGCGACGCCGTCGGTCAGATCCATCTCGGGATCGACCTTCAGCTTGCCCGCTCCGACGATGGACTCGGAGTTGGTGCGGGTGAGCTCCCCGAGGCGGTCGGACAGTTTCGGCAGGGCGCCGGTGTCCTTGAGATGGTGCAGCAGGTGCTGTGTGCCCCAGGTCCCTGCTGCGAGCACGACGTGCGATGCTGTGAAACTCCGTGCGCCCTTGCGCACCCATGCTCCGGTGCGTTCGGTGCGTACTGTCCACGTGCCGTCCGCCCCTTCGCTCAGATCGGTCACGGTGGTCATGGGGAGGATGTCCGCACCCGCACGCTCGGCAAGACCGAGGTAGTTCTTGACGAGGGTGTTCTTCGCTCCGTGGCGGCACCCCGTCATGCATTCGCCGCATTCGATGCAACCGGCACGATCCGGGCCTGCGCCGCCGAAGTACGGGTCCGGGACAGTCCTCCCTGGTTCACCGAAGTACACACCGACCGGCGTCTGAATGAACGTGTCGCCCACGCCCATGTCGTCGGCCACTTCCTTGATCACCTTGTCCGCCGCGGTCATACGGTGGTACTGCACGACGCCGAGCATGCGCCGCGCCTGGTCGTAGAACGGACTCAATTCGTCGTGCCAGTCCGTGATGTCCGCCCATTGCGGGTCCTGGAAGAACGCGGCAGACGGTTTGTACAGGGTGTTGGCGTAGTTGAGCGATCCACCGCCGACACCCGCACCGGCGAGAATCAAGCAGTCGCGGAGAAGATGGACTCGCTGGATGCCGAAGCATCCGAGCTTCGGCGCCCAGAGGAATCGCTTCAGATCCCAGCTGTTCTTGGCGAAGTCGGCGTCGGCAAAACGACGACCGGCCTCGAGAATGCCGACCTTGTAGCCCTTTTCCACCAGCCGCAGCGCGGTGACACTGCCACCGAAACCCGACCCGACGATCAGAACGTCGTAGTCCGTGACCCGCTGTTTACCCATTGGAGCACCTCCGCCGAACCTGCGTTGTTACCGGCCAGTATGCACGCCGCCGATGTGTTCGCGCACACAAGGGCATCCTCACTGTTACGGGCAGTTTCAGAAACTGCAGGTCACTGCATACAGCAGTGGCCGGATGCGACATCTGTGCACTACAACGCACACATTGTCGCATCCGGCCACCTTGGTGGAACGGATTCGGTCAGGCCCGCACCGACAACCCGACCTTTTGGAATTCCTTGAGATCCGAGTATCCCGACTTCGCCATCGCCCGTCGCAGACCACCGACGAAATTCAGCGAACCGTAGGGGTCGTCGGACGGCCCCGACAGCACACGCGCCAGACTCGGCCGCTCGTCGAAGGCTACCTGGAGTGCGGTACCCCGAGGAAGGGACGGATGTGCGGCTGCGGACGGCCAGTACCATCCACTGCCCGGCGCCTCCGCAGCAATGGCGAGCGGGGCTCCCAGCATCGCAGCATCAGCACCGCAGGCGATCGCCTTCGCGAGATCGCCGGAGGTCTCGATGTCGCCGTCGGCGATGACATGGACGTACCGGCCCCCGGTCTCGTCCAGGTAGTCGCGGCGGGCCGCAGCAGCATCCGCGATCGCGGTGGCCATGGGGACACCGATCCCGAGCGATGCACTCGTGGTGGTGGCTCCGTGCGTCGACCCGAAACCGACGATGACGCCCGCGGCGCCGGTGCGCATCAGGTGAAGAGCCGTACGGTGATCGCTCACGCCTCCCGCAACCACCGGCACATCGAGTTCCGAGATGAACGTCTTCAGGTTGAGCGGTTCGCTCTCGCCGTGCGCCACATGCTCCGCCGAGATGATCGTGCCGTGCACCACCAGAAGGTCGACACCGGCCTTGACCAGCTCCGGCGTCAGCGCCCGGGCATTCTGCGGACTCACACGCACCGCGGTGGTGACACCCGAGTCGCGCACCTGCGCGACCGCTGCGGCAAGCAGATCGGCCTGCAACGGCGCTGCGTGCAACTCCTGCAGGTACGCGATCGCTGCGCTCGGATCCGGATCGCTCTCGGCGATGTCGACGAGCCGGGCGATCACGGCATCGACATCGGCGTGCCGCCCCCACAGCCCCTCACCGTTGATCACACCGAGGCCGCCGGCCTTGCCGAGTTCCACCGCGAACGCCGGAGACACGAGCGCGTCGGTCGGATGTGCAAGCACGGGAATGTCGAACCGATAGGCGTCGAGCTGCCACGCCGTCGACACCTCTTTGGACGAGCGGGTACGACGCGACGGCACGATGTCCACATCGTCCAGCTCGTACGTGCGGCGGGCTGTCCGGCCCATGCCGATTTCAACGAGGTCGCGCACGCGCGCCCCTTTCTCGTGAGAATGCGGTTGCCCCGTCGACCGAGACGAGACCTAGTGCGAACGCACCGAACCTAGCGGGCAGCGTAGTTCGGTGCCTCCGCAGTGATGGTGATGTCGTGCGGATGGCTCTCCTTGAGCCCCGCGGCGGTGATCTGTACGAACTGGGCGCGCTGCAGTTCTTCGATGGTCGAGGCTCCGGTGTAGCCCATCGCGGCGCGCAGACCACCGATGAGCTGATGGGTGACCTGCTGCAGTGGCCCCCGGAACGGAACGCGGCCTTCGATGCCTTCCGGAACCAGCTTGTCCTCCGACAGGACGTCGTCCTGGAAGTAACGGTCCTTGGAATACGACTTGGCCTCGCCGCGGCTCTGCATGGCACCGAGCGAACCCATGCCGCGGTAGCTCTTGAACTGTTTGCCGTTGACGAGAATCAGTTCGCCCGGCGATTCGGCGGTACCGGCGAGGAGAGAGCCCAGCATCGCGGTGGAGGCGCCTGCGGCGAGAGCCTTCGCGACGTCACCGGAGAACTGCAGGCCGCCGTCGGCGATCACAGGGACGCCGAGTGCGTTCGCAGCCGCGGTGGCTTCGAGAATCGCCGTGATCTGCGGTGCGCCGACGCCCGCAACGACGCGGGTCGTGCAGATCGAGCCGGGCCCGACGCCGACCTTGACTGCGTCGACGCCTGCTTCGATGAGCGCCGTGGCTCCCTCGCGGGTGGCGACATTGCCGCCGATGATCTGGACTCGGTCGCCTACCTCTGCCTTGAGCTTCGAGATCATGGACAGCACTCCGGCGGAGTGCCCGTGAGCGCTGTCGACCACGAGCACGTCGACGCCCGCGTCGGCGAGCGTCATCGCACGAGACCATGCCTCGTCGCCGACACCGACCGCGGCACCGACGAGAAGTCGCCCGTCGCGGTCCTTCGTGGCGAAGGGATGTTGCTCGGTCTTCACGAAGTCCTTGACCGTGATCAGACCGGTGAGTTTGCCCTGTCCATCGACGATCGGCAGCTTCTCGATCTTGTGGCGGCGCAGGAGTCCGAGTGCGGCCTCCGCGGTCACGCCTTCGCTTGCGGTGACGAGCGGAGCGTGGGTCATCACCTCGGCGACCTGGCGGTTCTGGTCCACCTCGAACCGCATATCGCGGTTGGTGATGATGCCGACGAGCTGACCTGCGTCGTCGGTCACCGGAAGGCCGGAGATCCGGAATCGCGCGCACTTCGCGTCGACCTCGGCGAGGGTGTCGGTGGGCTTGCAGGTGACCGGGTCGGTGACCATGCCCGCCTCCGACCGCTTGACGGTCTCGACCTGCGCGGCCTGTACCTCTGCAGGCATGTTGCGATGTAGTACGCCCATACCCCCGGCGCGGGCCATCGCGATGGCCATACGTGATTCGGTGACCGTGTCCATCGCGGAACTGACCAGCGGGATCCGGAGGCGGATCTCGCGGGTGAGCTGACTCGAGGTGTCGACCTTGCTGGGGACGATGTCCGAGGCCGCAGGCAGCAGCAGCACATCGTCGAAGGTCAGACCGAGCATTGCGACCTTGTTCGGGTCGTCACCGCCGGTGTGCACGTGCCCTCCGGTACTACTCATGCGGTTCGGACCCTCCGTGGTGATCGATGGGGGCGGACGGACGGACCGTCCGACAGTGGGATTGTGTGAACGACAACGTCACAGATGGCGAAGCCGTCGACGACCATGGTATCTGTTTGCAACCGCGTGACTCGCCGCAACCCGTGCAGGCGTGGTCGAGATCTCCCGAATACCCCCGTTCGTCGGCGTGTCCACCCTCGACGGCTGGCGCGGACCCCCTCGCACTGCGTACCGTGGTGGCGTGCGTGATCAGTTGCCCCCCGGTCTGCCACCGGATCCGTTTGCAGGAGATCCCGACGATCCGTCTGCCGCATTGGACGCGATCGAACCGGGCCAACCCTTGGACCCTGCCGAACGCCTCGCGGTCGAAGAGGATCTTGCCGACCTCGCGGTGTACGAAGCATTGTTGGCTCCCCGCGGTGTCCGCGGACTCGTCGTATGTTGTGAGGATTGCCACCAGGAGCACTACCACGACTGGGACATGCTCCGCGCAAACCTGCTCCAACTGCTCGTCGACGGCACAGTTCGCCCGCATGAGCCCGCATTCGACCCGTCTCCCGAAGCTTACGTCACGTGGGATTACTGTCGCGGCTACGCCGACGCATCGATGAACGAGGCCATGCCGGTCGACCCCTACGGGCTCGATTCCTGACGACCCCGATTCCTGAGGAGCAGGGCGACACAACGATGAAAGCCCGGCAGCTCGCGCTGCCGGGCTTTCGTGGTCTGACGTCAGGCGCCGCCGGAGGTCGTCTGGTCGAGGTCCAGGTCGGCCGACGAGGGCTGTGCGGTGCTCGATCCCTGTGTACCGGACGACGTACTCGGGTCCGGTGCGGACACCGTTGTCGTCGGGGCCGGCTCCGTCGTACCGGTCGAACTGTCCGGGCTGGGTGTCCCGGTGCTCGGCGGCACGGACGGGGAGGTTGTCTCCACCGGCGACGTAGGTGCGTTCAGGATCGTCGGATCGACGCTCGGCTCCGGATTCGTCGTGGGTTCGACGGGCGCCGTCGGCTGCGGTGCCCCCGGAACGCTCGGTTGCACGGGCGGCACTGCTGCAGCTTCCGGCCCGGGAGGCAACGGCATTCCCGGGAGCGGTGGCGGCACCGGCAGCGGAGGAATCGCTCGGTTCATCTCTTCGGTGAGCCGCTGCAACCAATCGCCGAGTTCGTTACGTTGGCCCGCATCCCTGACCTCCGAGGACCGCACTTCCGCCGATTTGAGCAGTTCGGTCGCTGCCTCGGTTTCGCCGCCTGCGATCAGTTCTTCGGCCTTCTGCAAGGTCGAACTGGTATCGATCCTCGCCATGGTCGACTCGGCCTGTTCGCTGAACACGACTTCCTTGACGCCCCAGAGTGCGTCTCCCGGTTCCGCGCTGTACGAGACGGTGGCGGCACCGCCGATGGCAGCCGCGATGAGTGCGGCGGCTCCGGCAAGCGGGCGGATCAACCGGAGCTGACCCTTGGAACGCGTCGGCGGTTGCGCCGCCAGGGCCTCACGGGCACCGAGCTCACGGTTGACCGCCGCGACGACCTCGTCGAAATCAGGGCCTGCGGGTAGCGGATCTGCCAGGATCTCGGCTCGCCACCCCGCGAGCATCGTGGCGAGCTCGTACTCTTCGGTCGACTGGGTCTCCACTGGACCATCGCCCGAGATCGCATCGATGAGGGCGTCATCGCGCCGCACTGCCGCGATGTCCACGGGGGTGCCGTCGTCGGGAAAATCGTCGGATATGCCGTGCCCCGCGCCGCGCCTCCTACCCATTCCTCTCACCTGCTCTCGTCACTTCCTTCTTGAGTTTCGCGATGGCCCGGTGCTGGGCCACCCGGATCGCACCTGCAGTACTCCCGAGTGCAGACGCCGTCTCTTCGGCCGACATCCCCATGACCAGACGCATGATGAGGATCTCCCGTTGCTTCTCGGGCAGCGTGCCGAGCAGATCCTTCATCTGCCTGCTCGCTTCGGAGTTCAACGCGTGGTCCTCGGGACTGTCGTCGAGCGACATCACCTCGGGTACATCGGCTACCGGATCCGCACGGTTACGTGCGGAGTTGCGATGCGCATCGGCGACCTTGTGTGCGGCAATGCCGTACACGAACGCCATGAAAGGACGCCCCTGATCCTGGTAACGGGGCAACGCCGTCATCACCGCCAGGCACACCTCCTGCGCCACATCGTCTGCCGAAAGCTGTCCACGCTCGGCAGATCCGACCCGCGCCCGGCAATACCGGACGACGAGAGGCCGAATACTTGCAAGTACTCGAGCGAGAGCAGCCCGATCGCCCTGCGCAGCCGCAGCAACGGCGGAGCCCAACTCCTCACCCATAACAGTCATCGAATGCGCAAGTCCTGGCGTTACAAGTGACACGGTCCCCCAACCGGGCGTGCTTCCACCTGGCAGTGGAACGTCTCCAGAGTAACGACACCCCGTGACGAACCATCGCGGGCGGGCACCGAACTAGGGCCGGATCGTTGCGAACCGGCCTCCACCGCGCGCCACCGCCGTAGCGCATTCGTCACGCATGCGCTCGGCGCCGGCCCCCGCACCCAGACCGACCAGCAACATCGACGCTGCCCACTGCAGCGGAATCAGACTGTGCACAGCAGCCCTGCCACACACTTCGGTCGCAAGCTCGAGGGCTGGAGTCCGGTCCGGCGCATCGGTGAGTGCGGCAGCACGAATGAGGTCCGACTTCACTTGATGGCGTACCGACGCGAAAGCGTCGGAGGCGGTCGCAGCACGATCCGCGAACACACGCGCGGTCTCGAAGTCGCCGGATGCCAGGGCAGTCTCCGCCGTGACCCACGACAACCTGATCCGCTGACGCAACAGTCCGTCTTCGCCATGCAGTTCGTTGTCGCCCCACCGTGGCCTGGCGAGAACCTCGGAGCACCGCTCGAGCAGTCGATGCGCCTGAGCGAGTCGCCCCCGGCCGAGCGCGTCAGCGGCCAGTCCGGTCAACGCGTCGCAACGTGCCTCCACAAGTCGCAATCCCGACTCGACACTGCGAGTGTCGATGGCAATTCCTGCGATTGCGGCCAGTGCGCGACCGTCGTGCACTGCGGCAGCGCGGTGCCATCCGAGTTGCCTCAGGAACGATGCTTCGGTGCTCGCGGCAAGCGACGCCCACACTCCTCGCGGACCCGACCGGTTCACCACTGCCAACTCCGCCCGGGCGGCGCTGTAGCGGCCTTGCGCCCCGAGCGCGACCGCACGCATCCAGCGTTCTTCGATCACGGGAGTAGCCGTTGTGGGCACGTGGGACGGGCTCCCACCGAAGGCCGCCGCACGAAACGAGGTTGCGTCACCCCGAGGCTCCGCGCCGATTTCGGGTTCCGAGTTGCTGAGGATCAACATACGGAGAATCATTGCACCGCGACTGCAAAGTTTCCCATTCCCTCGGGTTCGAGAATTTCGCACTGGGTGCGCAACAATTCTCAAACAATGGATTCAGGCATTTCTCCAGTCCTGAAACCGACATCCAGTTGAACAAAGAATGAATTGCATACATGGTGCATGTAGGTTTCCGGGCGGTGAATCGTGATCTCGCACGTCGATTATCACAGCCCAGCACACCCCGCATCCGGAAGAAACCCCCAGGTCAGAGTCCCTAAACGATCGATATCACGGCACCACTTCGGCCTTGCAGCCCGTCATCGTGCCCGTACCGCGATCATGATCACCGACCAATGTAAATATTTTCGCCGTTAATTCTTTCCATTTTCGTTATGGACTTCACCACTGACCGAAGGCATTGACGAATAATCGTTACCACTTTTACGGTGAAGGAGCCGGACATTACTGGGGTCCGGTTCGGAAGGACGCCTTTCCGAACGATGGTCCGCTCCCCTACTCGGGTGAGCACGCTGCAAAGGAGTGCACATGCCCGCACCTCACACCCTGCCTGGTCCGAACGCCGACCTCTGGGACTGGCAGATGCATGGTAAGTGCCGAGGCGCGGACTCCTCCGTCTTCTTCCACCCGGACGGCGAGCGCGGTCGCGCCCGAAGCCAGCGCGAGAACCGAGCCAAGGAACTGTGCCAGAGCTGCCCCGTCCTCATCCAGTGCCGCGAGCACGCCCTTCGGGTCGCGGAGCCCTATGGCATCTGGGGCGGGATGTCGGAAAGTGAACGCGAGCTCTACACGCGACACCATCGCCGCAAGGTCGCGGTATGAGCGCCGCCTGGGCCGAAGCTCCCCCGCACCCGCTGCGGGGCTGACAGCCGGTTCCTGATGCATACCACCGAGACACGACGAAGCCCCGCACGGAGAAATCCGTGCGGGGCTTCGTACATCGTGACCCCCCGGAGCTCGCCGGAGGACCTGTACCGCCTAGTGGGCGTGTCCGTGCCCGTGGCCGTCGTCCTCGACCGGCTCGGGCTTGTCCACGACAGCACTCTCCGTGGTCAGAACCATCCGAGCCACGGAAGCAGCGTTGACGACCGCCGACCGGGTCACCTTCACGGGGTCGACGACACCGTCGGCGAGCAGATCACCGTAGGTGAGCGTGGCCGCGTTGAAGCCGTGCCCCTTCGTCGCCTCGGCGACCTTGCTCACCACGACCGCACCGTCGAGTCCGGCATTCGAGGCGATCCAGTAGAGCGGTGCCGTCAGGGCGGTCCGCAACACTGCGACACCGGTGGCTTCGTCACCGGACAGCGAGGCCTCGAGCTCGGCGAGCGCCAACGACGCCTGCACCAGCGCGGAGCCACCGCCGGGCACGATGCCCTCCTCGACGGCAGCCTTCGCGGCGTTGACAGCGTCCTCGACGCGAAACTTGCGTTCCTTCAGATCGGTCTCGGTAGCAGCGCCGACCTGGATGACGGCGATTCCACCCGCGAGCTTGGCGAGGCGTTCCTCGAGCTTCTCCCGGTCCCAATCGGAATCGGTGCTCTCGATCTCGCGACGCAGCTGAGCTGCGCGGTTCTCGATGTCCTCGGCCGAGCCTGCACCGTCGACGATCGTGGTGTTGTCCTTCGTCACTACGACACGACGGGCCGAGCCGAGCAGATCGAGTCCGGCCTCCTTCAAGGACAGACCGATGTCGGAGTTGATCACGGTACCTGCGGTCACGACGGCGAGATCGTCGAGGAACGCCTTACGGCGGTCACCGAAGAACGGAGCCTTCACCGCGACAGCCTTGAGCGTCTTGCGGATCGAGTTGATCACCAAGGTCGAGAGCGGCTCGCCCTCGATGTCCTCTGCGATGAGCAGAACCGGCTTACCGGATTCGGCGATCTTCTCGAGCAACGGCAGGAAGTCGGGCAGCGAGCTGATCTTCTCGCGGTACAGCAGCACGAGGGCGTCCTCGAGGACTGCTTCCTGAGCGTCGACGTCGGTGATGAAGTAGGGCGACAGGTAGCCCTTGTCGAACTGGACGCCCTCGGTGACGACGAGGTCGGTGCTCAGGGTCGAGGACTCCTCGACCGTGACCACACCGTTCTCTCCCACGACGGTGAGCGCTTCGCCCACCATCTCGCCGATCTCGGCGTCACGGGAGGACACCGTGGCGACCTGAGCGATGGCCTTCTTTCCCTCGACGGGAGTCGCTGCGGCGACAAGCGCCTCGGAGACCTTCTCGGCCCCCTTGGAGATCCCCACGCCGAGTGCGATGGGGTTGGCACCCGCGGCAACGTTCTTCAGACCGGCCTTGACGAGCGCCTGCGCGAGGACGGTCGCAGTGGTCGTGCCGTCGCCTGCAACGTCGTTGGTCTTGGTGGCGACACTCTTGACGAGCTGGGCGCCGAGATTCTCGAACGGATCCTCCAACTCGATCTCGCGAGCGATGCTCACGCCATCGTTGGTCACCGTGGGACCGCCGAACGCCTTGGCGAGCACCACATGCCGCCCACGGGGGCCGAGGGTGACCTTGACGGCGTCGGCGAGCTGGTCGACACCGCGCTCGAGGGCACGGCGCGCGGTCTCGTTGAACTCGATTTGCTTGGACATGTTCTCCGACTACTCCTGGGTTCGGATGATCCCCAACAGATTCCGCCCCGGGTCCGTTACGGAACTCCGGGGCGGAACAGTTGCGGCCTACTTTGCGACGACAGCCAGAACGTCGCGGGCCGAAAGGATCAGGTACTCCTCGCCGGCGTACTTGATCTCGGTTCCGCCGTACTTGCTGTAGATGACGACGTCACCTTCTTTGACGTCCAGCGGGATGCGCTTGTCGCCATCCTCGTCCCAGCGGCCGGGGCCGACGGCGACGACGGTGCCCTCCTGGGGCTTTTCCTTCGCCGTATCAGGAATGACCAGGCCGGAGGCAGTCGTCGTCTCGGCCTCGTTGGCCTGGACGAGGATCTTGTCCTCGAGCGGCTTGATGTTCACGCTCGCCACGATGAGCCCTCCACTTTCAGGGGTACTTGGGTCCGAGGCTCTCGTCGTCCTCGAACTCGGTTTTGTTCAGTCACCAGAGTGACTCCTCGCGCAGTCCCGTCGTCGCGGGTGCCGGGCCGACGCTCGGTGTCACTAGCACTCTATACATGCGAGTGCCAGCGCTCAAGGGCTGCGGGTGCTGACACGCGGAGAGCGAACGGGACGGCTCGCATGTTACGGTTCAATAACGGAAACCGAGAGCGTGACCATTCGGTAATCATGGCGGAGAGCGAACCTCGCCCCGACGATCGCCAGTCACGCACGAGAGGTGAACAATGCCAACGTCGCTAGGGATCTCCGTCGGCGCCTCCGGCGTCGGCGCGGCCCTGCTCGTCGACACTGCCACCGGGCTCACATCCGAGTACCGCAGGCTGGCGGTCGATTCCGACCACCACCGTGATGTCGGCGATCTCGTCTTCGATGCAATCTCGTTGATGACCACACAGGTCGTGGATCAACCGGTCCCCGACTCCATCACCGTCGCCTATCGCACCGAAGAGCAGGCAGACGCGATCCGTACCGCTGCGGAACGCCGAGGCAAACTCGTACGGCTCGTTCCCGAGACCACCGCCCTCCTGACGTACCTTCGTACCGTCGGAGCGCGCACCGAGCCCGGCTCGATCGCTATCGCCGATCTGGGCGCGTCCGGCACCACCGTCTCGGTCCTCGATCAGGAATCCGGCACCGTACTGCGATCTGCGCGGACAGACGACGTCAGCGGCAATGCAATCGGAACCGTGATCTACGACCACGTCTACCGCGCGACCAAACGCATGAAAATGCGCATGCAGGTCGATCCCGCACTTCTGAAGGCACGCTGTCAGGGCGCCCAGGAAGTACTCACCACAGCCGAACACACCCGGATCGACATTGCCGAAGCAGGGCCCGATGCCTCGGTGACCCTCACCCGCACCGATCTCGCGACACTCACCGCCGACCTGTCCGCTACCGCCGCCACCTTCACCCGTCAGGTCACGACCCAATCGTTGCCACGTCCGCGCACACTCGCCCTCGTCGGCGGTACTGCGGCAGTTCCCGCGTTGACCGACGCCGTCACCGACAGCTTCGACGGCCAGGTCATCACAGTCCCGGAACCCGCCTCCGCAGCAGCTCAGGGCGCTGCGCACCTGTCGAGCTCCGCTCACTTCGGCGGTTACGACGTCGTCGGTTCACCGAACGCTTCATCGACGTCGGCGGGCGCGCGCATGTCCGGTGCTGTGGCAGCCGCACTGGTGCTCGCCGCAGTCGTCGCCGGATTTGCCACCGACAAGTTCACCGACCGGTCCGCCAGCACACCGGTGTCCCCTGCCGGGACCAATGGGGTAGTCCTCACGGAAGACCCGTCGCAGCCACCGTATCCGGAGGAGACCGATATCCCGTCGGCCGATCCCGACTCGTCCCTCTCATCGACGCGGAGCACCGAGAGCCGGTTGGAGGGGACGCCGCTCCCCACTCCACCACCGTCCACAATTCCGCAGACGGATATCCCCGTGTCGAACAGCAATCCCACGGCAACTCCGACCCCGATCGACCAGGTCCAGACGCTCGAGGCCGCACCCGACGAGACCACCGACAAGTGGCAGCCGCACAGCCCCGGTGACACGACGACCTCACCGCAGCCGACCCCCACCGATCCGACCGGTCCCACAACCCCTACCGACCCGACGGACCCCACGACACCGACGGACCCGACCGACCCCACGGACCCCACAGATCCGACCGACCCCACGACACCCACGGACCCGACGGACCCCACAGAGACGACCGACCCCACAGAGACAACCGAGCCCGACCCGGTGCCATCCGTCTCCCCCGAGCCGTCATCTCCGGCACTGACCACGCGGCCCGGACTCATCTCCACGACACCGCTCATCGAAGGACAATCGACCACCGAGAGCAACAACACCGGCGGGGACCCGACCCCCTCGGGCACCTCGACGACGACCGGGTAAGACGACCGGGTAAGAGGGAGACAGCGCCGTCCCGGGTCGAGATCAGGCCGAAACCTGTGCCACCGACACCGACAGCCCAGGATCCGTTCCCACGGACAGCGACGACGGAGTCGCTCCCCCTGCGATGAGGTGCGCGCCCAGCGCTGCGATCATCACGCCGTTGTCGGTGCACAACCGCGGCCGGGGTACACGCAGGGTCATGCCGGCTTCCGCGCAACGTTCCTCGGCCAGCGCACGCAATCGAGTGTTCGCAGTCGCGCCTCCACCGAGCACCAAGGTGTCGACACCGAGATCGCGGGCCGCACGCACCGCCTTCATCGTGAGCACATCGGCCACGGCCTCCTGGAAACCGGCTGCGACATCGGCAAGCGGTACCGGCTCACCGGCGCGTTCCTTCGCTTCGACGAACCGTGCGACAGCCGTCTTGAGCCCGGAGAACGAGAAATCGTTGCGGGCATCGCGCGGGCCTGTCATGCCGCGCGGGAACACCACCGCGTTCCGGTCTCCCTCTCGCGCGAGCCGATCGACCTCCGGACCTCCGGGATAGCCGAGTCCGAGCAGACGCGCGACCTTGTCGAACGCTTCCCCCGCCGCGTCGTCGACGGTGGTTCCGAGTTCGACGATCGGCTTGCTGAGGTCCTCGACGTGCAGGAGGTGCGTGTGCCCGCCCGAGACGAGCAGTGCGACGCACGGCGGCATCGGTCCGTGTTCGAGCGTGTCCACGGCGACGTGTCCGGCGAGGTGGTTGATCGCGTAGAAGGGAACGTTCCACGCCGCTGCATATGCCTTGGCTGCGGCAACTCCGACGAGGAGCGCCCCCGCCAAGCCGGGGCCGATCGTGACGCATACCGCGTCGGGCTTGGAGATACCGGCCGAGGCGAGCGCCCGCTGCATCGTGGGCACCATCGCCTCCAGGTGTGCGCGGGAGGCTATCTCGGGAACCACACCACCGAATCGGGCATGCTCGTCGACGCTCGAGGCGACCTCGTCGGCGAGAAGCTCGAGCGTGCCGTCACCGACGAAACGGACGATACCGACGCCGGTCTCGTCACACGAGCTTTCGATCCCCATCACGATCGGTCCGGTCACCGTCGTAGCTCCTCTCGCCGATCCGGGCGACGCATGGTGTACGCGTCGGCCCCACTCGGCTGGTAGTAACGTTTCCTCGTCCCCACGACCTCGAAACCCTCACCCCGATACAACGCAATCGCGGCGTCGTTGTCGGTGCGGACCTCGAGGAACACCGGCCCACCCCATCGATCCGCGACATGCAGCAGCGCGGTCAGCAGAGCGCTACCGATCCCGCGGCGCCGGGCGCCGGGATCCACGCCGATCGTGTGCACCTCGGACTCCGGGTCGACTCCGGTGCCGAGCCGTGCCAGCCCGGCGTAGCCGAGGAGAGTCCCCGACTCGTCGCGCGCAGCTACGTAGTAGTTGTGGGGCGAAGCCAGTTCCGAACGAAACGCGTCTGCGCTCCAGGGGTCGTCTCCAGGGAACAAAACGGTTTCGAGTTCTGCGCACCGGTCCACGTCGTCGCCGCGGAGTGCATCGATCCGCACACTCATCTGCGACGATCCGCAGTCGCAACAGCATCGGGCCGCCGCAGGTACAGCGGTACCAATGGCTCGGGATCCCGTCCCGCACGCAGAGCCGGCGAGATCGCGGCAACCAGACCCGCAGGCGACGGCGAGTACACGGGTACTGCGGGAAGCGGGAACAGCGCAGCATGCTGGGCCGACCCAGCAACCCGGCTCGAGGGCTCGGAGGGCACCTCCGCAGGCTTGCGGACATCGGGGCCCTCGGTACGGCGGCAGAATCCGTCGTACCGAGCGAAGTACACCTCACGACGCCGCGCGTCGGTGACCACGAGAAGTTCGCCACCATCGGGTTCTCCACCGTGCGCATCCTGCGCGATTGCGTCGAGGCTGCAGACACCGTAGACCGGAATGCCGAGGGCATCACCGAACGCCGCCGCGGTGACCATGCCGACACGCAGTCCGGTGAACGGACCCGGTCCGACACCCACGACGATCGCGTCGAGATCGGCCGGTGTGTATCCGGCCTCGTCGAAGCACTCGAGGATCTGTGGAGTGAGGATCTCCGCGTGGGCCCGGGGATTGTCGGTCAGGCGCACGGCAACCGTGGAGATGTGGGGTGCGTCTCCCTCACTGCCGAGTCGGACGAGCCCCGAGGTCACGACGGGTGTTGAGGTATCGACGGCGAGCACGAGCACGATTCACCAGGTTACCCGGTCCGCAGTCTTGCCAGGACTTCAGCGCCGGGTCAGTCGACCCAGGCCCATTCCGCACGGCGCACATCGGACCCGGGATCACGACGCAATCGCACGCGCAGGTGCCGGTCGGTGAGCTTCTCCACGAGCCCGCCGCCCCACTCGACCACCACAACGGCCGCGTCGAGGTCGGTGTCGAGATCCAGTGCATCGAGTTCGTCGAGGGCGTTCGGGCCGTCGCCCAGCCGGTACGCATCGACATGGACCAGGCCCACCGGTGGTGCACCGTCGCGCTGTCCCGGCCGATGCTCGCGGGCGATGACGAATGTCGGCGAGGTCACGCGGCCCTGTACCCCCAGCCCGGCTGCGAGTCCTCTCGTCAGTGCGGTCTTGCCCGCCCCGAGCGGACCGTCGAGCACCACGAGGTCCCCGGCGCGGAGATCTTCTGCCAGTCGGCGGCCGAACGCTTCGGTGTCCTCGACGGTCGGCAGTTCGACGGACTGTGCTGAATCAGACAATTGCGGCTCGTCTGGTGGAAACCTCATGCGCGAAACCTCGCTGGATCAGTCGGTCGATCGCACTGTTGACGATCTCCGGGAACTCGAATTGGACGAGGTGCCCGCCCCCACGGACCCGCTCGAGTTCGGCTCCGGGAAGCGACTCGGCCAATGCCTCCGAGCTCGAGAACGGGATCACCATGTCTGCGTCGCCACAGAGTACGAGCGACGGCACCGACCCCAGCACGGGGAGCGCAGCGGATTCATCGTGCAGTTCGAGGGTGCGCAGGAAGTTCACGATCGTCAGTACCGAGGTCTCGTCGAGCATCCGGTCGGACAACTCGGCGAGTCGCGGGCTGACCACCGTCCCATACGACGCCGCACGCAGGATCGGTGTGACCACCGCGCGCGCCATACCGCGTGCTGCCTGCACGAATCCGGGTGCGGTCCGCGCCGCGTACCGGAACGCGTCGATGACGGGGTTCTCGAGGTTGCGGCCGAGCCCGCTCTTGTTCAGGCCAGCAGCCGTGGTCGCGAGCAACCCCACGCCCACGATCCGGGACTCGAACAGGTCCGGCCGCTGGGACGCAAGAGCGATCGTCGTCATACCGCCCATCGAGTGACCGATCACGACGACCGGCCCGTCCGGGGTGCATTCGTCGATGACCCGGCCGAGGTCGCGGCCGAGTTGTGCGATGGTGCACGAATTCCGGCCGGGCATACCGGACTCTCCATGGCCTCGCTGGTCGTAGAAGACCATTCGGACATCCTCGCCCCACCGCTCGCGCACGTGCCGATACTGCAGATGCCACGACTGCATACGCAGGCAGTAGCCGTGGACGAACACGACGGTCAGCGGAGCGCGTGACGATCCGGATTCGCGCACCACGAGGGAGATGCCGTCGTCGGTCAGGACGGTTCGCTGGGGCAGCCGCAGCAGAGCGTCGAAGTCCTCACCCCGGTACATCTCGTTGGCGGGCATTCCGGCGCTCCGCACGGCATACAGACCCGCCGATGATGCGAGTGTCACCAGACTGGCACCCAACAGACCCATTCGACCCATCAGCGTCATCGCAACACGCCTCCTTCACCACCTACATAGGTGCGGACGGTTCGGCCACCGATCCCCGTCACGATCTCGTAGTTGATCGTGTCCAAGAGTTCGGCCCAGTCCTGTGCTCCGGGCTCACCGAGACGTCCGTCACCGAAGAACAACGCTTCGTCGCCCTCCTGTACTCCCCCACCGTCCGGACCGAGGTCGACGACGACCTGGTCCATGCACACGCGGCCCACCTGGGGGCGGCGCCGACCGCCGAGCAGAACATCGATTCGGCCGCTGAGATTGCGGCGGATCCCGTCGGCGTAACCCATCGGCAACAGCGCCACCGTCGTGTCGGCGGGGGCAACCCAGCGGTGCCCGTACGACACACCCGAACCTGCCGAAACCTTCTTCACCAGCGCCACCCTCGTTCGCAACGTCATGACCGGCCGCAACCCGAAATCGCCCTGCTCCGGGATCGGCGTCAGCCCGTATATCGCAATTCCCGGCCGAACCATGTCGAATCGCAGGTCAGGTCGGGTAACGGTGGCAGCAGAGTTGGCCAGATGGACGACCTCGGGCGTCAGCGAGGCGCGCCGGAGGTCGTCAGCGGCCTGGTGGAGCCTGTCGCGTTGCACATCGATCTCGGGATGGCCGAGTTCGTCGCCGTGGGCAAGGTGTGAGAACAGTCCGCGCAACCGGACTGCGCCGGTCGCCTGCGCACGGGCCACATCGCGCACGAACTCGGGCCACTCGTTGCGTGCCACACCGTTGCGGTTGAGCCCCGTGTCGACCTTGGCGGTGATGACTGCGGTTTCGCCGATGCTTCCCGCGGCGGCAACTATGGCCGCGAGGTGGCGCGGCGACGAGACACCGAGTTCGATCCCGGCCGCGATCGCCGGTGCGTAGTCTGCGTCGACCGTGTGCAGCCATGACAGGATGGGCGCGTCGATTCCGGCGGCGCGCAACTCGAGCCCTTCGGCGAGCGTGGTGACGCCCAGTTCGCGTGCGCCGGCGGCGAGCGCCGCGCGGGCGACAGGGACTGCCCCGTGGTTGTAGGCGTCGGCCTTGACGACCGCCATGATCGCTGTGTCGCCGACGTAGTCCCGAAGGCGCCTGACGTTGTGCGCGACCGCGTCCAGATCGATGATCGCTTCTGCTTGAGGAAGCGATCGGCCGGTGGACGGGGTGCGTTGTAGGGCGGTCACATGAATTGATCCTGCCACCGCGACGATCGGTGCCTTCGGGGAGCCCGGGTGTGTCTGATTACGATTCGGATGCGTGGGTCCGCAGAATTCGCACCGCGGCGCGAAGATGTTCGGCGATGGTGCTTGCCGATACCGGTGCGGTTCCGACACTCTCGCCGTCCTCACCACGCGCTGCGAGATTCGCGGCAAGTGAGTGCGCGCGAGCGCCCGCAGCGGCAGCAAGGTCGATCGGCATGCCCGACGACACCAGCGCTCCTACGACTCCGGCCAGCAGATCCCCGGCGCCCGCGGTCGACGCCCACGATCCACCCGCATCGTTGACGAACGTGTGTCCGTCGGGTCGGGCGATGAGCGTGGTGCGTCCCTTGAGCAGCACGTGCACCTGGAGGTCCGCGGCGAGGCTGCGCGCAGAACCGAGCCGGTCCGACTGCGGGTCGTTGCCGGTGAGACGCGCGAACTCCCCCGCATGCGGAGTGAGAAGCGTCGGCGCGGCACGACCCCGCACGAGTGACGGGTTGCGCGCGAGGATCGTCAGGCCGTCGGCGTCGACGACCACCGGTAGATCGGTCGACAGAACGTCGCGCAGCGTGTTCTCCGCACGCGCGTCCGTGCCACCGCCCGGCCCGACCACCCACGCCTGTACGCGACCCGCAGCGTCGAATGTGGGCGCCGCGACGACCTCCGGATAATGCGCGAGTATCTCCGCTCCCGCGCTACCGACGTAACGCACCATTCCGGAAGTTGCAGCCACCGCTGCGCCCGTGCAGAGCACTGCGGCCCCGGGATACCGTGCGCTGCCTGCCACGATGCCGACCACACCCTGGCTGTACTTGTCGTCGTCCGCCCCGGGGACCGGCCAGATCGCGCCCAGCTCGGCGGGGTCCGCCGCTACCAGGTCCGACGGCGGCAGGTCGAGACCGATGTCGATCAGTTCGACGCGCCCGCATCGCGTCGGGGCAAGGACGTGCACGGGTTTGCGTGCACCGAACGTGACTGTGAGGGCGGCGGTAACCGCCGGGCCGTCGATCGCCCCGGTGTCGGGATCGACACCGCTCGGCGTGTCGACCGCGACGATCGGTGCGGTGATCGCATCGACGAGGACTGCCGCTGCCGGGCGCAACGGACCACGGCCGGATATTCCGACGATACCGTCGAGCACGAGGTCGGGATCGCCGAGATGCTCGGGCGTCGCGGTTGCCGTGCGGCCCCCCGCCGCGCGCAATGCGGCGAGTCCTGCAGGATGCGCACGATCCGGAGCGAGCAACAGTGCGGTCACCGCGACCCCGCGTCGACGCAGGAACGCACCGGCCCACAGAGCGTCGCCGCCGTTGTCGCCGGAACCCACGAGCAAGGTCACCGTCCGCCCCGCGACGGCACCTGTGCGCGCGCGAAGTTCCTCGGCCACCAGCCGCGCGAGCCCGAACGCGGCTCGGCGCATCAGCGTGCCCTCTGGCAGGACCGCCAGGTGTTTCGCCTCCGCGGCACGAACCTGCTCACACGGGTGGTAGCTGCGCATCGGGACTCCCGGTCGATCGATCTGCGCTTCTCGCGACTATTCGACGGTGACGGACTTGGCGAGATTACGGGGCTTGTCCACGTCGTACCCACGCGACTGCGCAACTTCCGCCGCGAACACCTGCAACGGCACCGTCGACAACAACGGCTGCAACAACGACGGCGACGCCGGGATCTCCACGAGATGATCCGCGAACGGACGCACCGTCTCGTCACCCTCCTCCGCGATGACCACGGTCACCGCACCACGGGCCTGGATCTCCCGGATGTTGCTGAGCAACTTGCTGTGCAGAACAGCACGCCCCTTGGGTGACGGCATGACGACGATGACGGGCAATCCGTCCTCGATCAACGCGATCGGCCCGTGCTTGAGCTCCCCTGCGGCGAAACCCTCCGCATGCATGTACGCCAGCTCTTTGAGCTTGAGCGCACCCTCGAGCGCCACTGGATACCCCACATGCCGCCCCAGGAACAGCACCGCAGGCGACGCCGCCAACGCACGCGCCAACTCCCGCACCGGCTCCATCCCGAGCAGCAACTGCTCGATCTTCGCGGGCATCGCCTCGAGATCCTGATATTCGCGCGCCACCTCATCGGGATACTTGGTGCCCCGCGCCTGCGCCAACGCCAACCCCACCAACAGGTTCGCCGCCATCTGCGCCAGGAACGCCTTCGTCGAGGCAACCCCGATCTCCGGACCGGTCCGCGTATACAGCACCGCATCGGCCTCACGCGGAATCTGCGCACCATTGGTGTTGCACACCGCAAGCACCCGCGCCTTCTGGTCCTTCGCGTGCCGCACCGCCTCGAGCGTGTCGGCGGTTTCCCCCGACTGCGAGATCGCCACCACCAGCGTCGACCGGTCCAGCACCGGATCCCGGTACCGGAACTCCGATGCCAGCTCCACCTCGACGGGCAACCGCGTCCAATGCTCGATCGCGTACTTCGCCACCAGACCCGAGTGATAGGAGCTGCCACACGCGACGACGAACACCTTGTCGATGTCCCGCAGTTCCTGATCCGACAGCCGCTGCTCGTCGAGCACGATCCGGCCGTCGACGAAATGCCCGCGCAAGGTATCGGCAACCGCGGCGGGCTGCTCCTCGATCTCCTTGAGCATGAAGTAGTCGTGACCGCCCTTCTCCGCAGCCGCGAGATCCCAGTCGATGGTGAACGGCTGCGTCGGCACATCGGTATTGCCGTCGAAGTCGGTGACCTCGTACGAATCCTTCGTGATCACCACGACCTGGTCCTGGCCCAGCTCGACGGCGTCGCGGGTGAACTCGATGAATGCCGCCACATCCGAGGCAATGAACATCTCACCGTCTCCGACGCCGACGACCAGCGGCGTCGAGCGGCGGGCCGCGATGATCGTTCCCGGATGGTCCGCATGCACGAACACGAGCGTGAACGCGCCTTCGAGACGGCGCAGCACACTGCGGGCGCTCTCGACGAAATCACCGGCCGTAGGCCCGTGTGCATACGCGCGGGCGACCAGGTGGACCGCGACCTCGGTGTCGGTATCGGATTCCAGTTCGACGCCTGCCGCTTCGAGTTCGGCACGAAGCGGCGCGAAGTTCTCGATGATGCCGTTGTGGACCACCGCGATCCGGCCGCTCGCATCGCGATGCGGATGCGCGTTGCGGTCGGTGGGACGACCGTGCGTCGCCCACCTCGTGTGTCCCATCCCTGCCGTGCCGTCGAATCGGTCCTCACCGATCTCGGCGAGTTCGGCTTCCAGGTTCGCGAGTCGGCCGGCCTTACGTTCGACGGCGAGCCCACCCGCGCCGTCGAGAACGGCGATGCCGGCCGAGTCGTAGCCTCGGTACTCCATCCGCCGAAGGGCCTCCACCACCACGTCGAGGGCACGGCGGTGCCCGACATACCCCACGATTCCGCACATGGTTAGCAGGGTACTTGGCACGCTCTGCTCATCGACAATGCGCTGGTGACCAGGTTGTGCACGGTACTCGGAGCAGATGCGGCACGCCCAGCCCGATCACCGCACCCGTCTGCCACGACGATCGGCTAACGTTCTCGCCGTGGCGGCGAACCCGAAATCCCTGGCTCGGCAACTCTCGAAGCGCGGCCCGCACACGGTGCTGCGCGGCGACCTCGCGCTCGCCGGTCTCCCCGGCATCGTCTACACCCCTGCGGAAGGCTTCAACCTTCCCGCGGTGGCGTTCGGTCACGGCTGGCTGACCGGCATCGGCAAGTACTCGGGGCTGCTCGAGCATCTCGCCTCGTGGGGGATCGTGGCTGCAGCGCCCGGCACCGAACGCGGCCCTGTCCCTTCCACCGTCGGGTTGGCCACCGATCTGCTGACCACCCTCGACATCTGCACGGGCGTCCGCCTGGGCACCGGCCGCATTAGCGTGCATCCGCACCGGCTTGCTCTCGTCGGGCACGGTATGGGCGCCGGTGCAGCGATTCTGGGTGCGGCGCAGCGCAGGGTGGGCGCTGTCGCGGCGCTCTACCCCGCCCCTACCTCTCCGTCGGCAGCCGAAGCCGCCGCCCGCGTCACAGCACCCGGGTTGGTGCTCGTCGGAGAGAAGAGTTTCGGCACGATGAACAGCGACGCGGTATCGCTGGCCCGGAATTGGGGCGGCGAGGACGTGCAATTGCGCGTCGTCGACAAGGCCGACGACCAGGGGCTCGTGGAAGGCCGTCGCCTGCTCGGCGCCCTCGGGTTCGGTGGGGCCGAGCGGAAGACGCAGGAGCGCACCCGGGCGCTCCTGACCGGGTACCTCCTGAACCTACTCACCGACGACAAGACCTACGCGGCGTTCTCCGATCCCACGACCGAAATTCCCGGTTCCACCGTGATCGCGGATCCCGCTCTGGTCGAGGACGATCTCGGTAGCCGCATCAACAAGTTGCTCAGCAGCTAGATCCGGCGTCGTCACAACGGTCCTGCCTCGGCGAGCACGACTCCGTCGTCCTGGGGCGACTCGGTGTCGGCGGGGTCGGTTGCCGCGGCACCCGCATTCACGCCCGTTCGACGGTTGGCAGCTCGGCTTTCGGTGGGTGCCTGAGCGACCATGGCCCCGGAGGGTGGCGACGCGTCCTGCGACGAAGGCGGCTCTTGCGGTGTGGACGGCGGTTGTGGAGCCGGGCCGGACTCGGCCGCCTTCGGCGCGAGCACGGCCGGGTCTGCCGGCTCTGCCTGCACGGCCGGGTCTGCCGGCCCTGCCTGCACCGCCGGGTCTGCCGGCCCTGCCTGCACGGCCGGGTCCGGTGGGGGCTCGAAGCCCTCGACGCAGGGCCTGGCGATCCCGGACGCGGCAGCGGCGGTGAAGGCGGACGCGGCAGCGTCGGTGACAGCGGCTGCTCCCTCCATCGCGGCCGTCGCGAGGTCTGCTACTGCACCGGTCAGATCCGTAACGGCACCGATCAGTTCTCGACCGGCATCCACGAGGTCTGTCGCCGCTCCGAGGATGTCATCCGGCCCTCCGGTATCGACCGTGCCGAAGGGACCACCGCCGAACTGTCTCGACTGTCTCGCGGGCTCCGACGCCGATACAGGTGTGTCGAGCGGGTCGAAGGCACGGGTGATCGCGACGAGGTGGCGGTCGACGGTGTCGTGGGCGATATCGCACACCTCGATGAACCGATCGATCCTCGACTGCATCGTCGGCGCGAACACCTCGTCCAACCAGTGCTCGCACCACGCCGCGACTCCGGCCGGCTCGGGAGCGGGTGTGCCTGCCTCCGCGCACCACCGTGCCACCTGCTCCAAGGTGGGGCCTCCGTCGCCGACCGTTCCGGCAATGATCGTGCCGATGTCCTCGGGGGTCCGGCCGGCGACCGACATGTCCGCGAATGGTCCGATGGCGTTCGCCTTCTCGTCGACCGCGCGGGTGATGCCGTCGACGGCATCCGTGCAGGTTCTGGCCAGCGCATCTACCGTGTCGTACAGCATCGCACCGCGCTGCACGGCTCGATGCAGGTCGTCGTGGGCGAGGTCGCCGACATCTCCTCGCCACGCCGAACGTAAGGCGCGCACTCCGTCCGATTGCTCCGTGACCAGGCTGTCCAGGTCGCCTGCGAGTCGGGTCAGCACGGCTGCGTCGTCGGCGAGTACCGATATGTCGAGTCCGATCTGCTCGTCGTAGCGTGCGCGCAAACCTTCGACGGTGATCCGGTCTGCGATGCCGGCCTTGTGAGCGTGCGGAAGGTAGGCGGCGAAGAAATCCAGACCGCGTGCACCGGCATCGAGCGACAGGGACGGACCTGTCCTCGATGAGTTCACGGAGCGAGGTCCGTCCGGGTGCCGCGGAGTGCGTCGAAGGTGGCCTGTTCCTGGTCGCGGTATCCGTCCGCGGCTCTCGCCGCGGCATCGGAAGACCGGTTGGTCACCGCGGTCCATTCGTCGAGCGCTCGCCGTAGGCGCCGATACCCCTCTTCGAGGGCAGCCCCTCGCGATCGATACGACTGCCCTGCGTGTCGCGGCCCGAATTCCAGGGCGCCGAGCGCACGGCGACATGTCCGGTCCGCTGACATCGCAGAACTGGTCACCGTCGAAACGACAGCCCGGACGGCTGTGCCGTCGAAATACAGTTCGGCTCGTGGCTCCACGCCCACTCCTTCACGTGTCGGTCGACACCATCACAGAGTTTGACGCAGCGGCAGCTGATCCGGTTCCCCGTTCGACGAAAAGAACCGCCGCGGTACGGCGATCATTTCCCTCAGACGCCGGCAACGACTTTCGCCAGTCGATCGGCAACAGCCTGTGCGTGCGTGTTCTCCGACGCCTCGACCATGACGCGGACGAGCTGTTCGGTGCCGGATGGTCGCAACAGCACTCGCCCGGTAGTGCCGAGTTCCCGTTCGGCTTCGGCAACGGCATCTGCGACCGCCCGGTTCGCCGCGACCGCAGCTTTGTCCGATACGGGAACATTGACGAGGACCTGCGGGAGCGACTGCATCACCGCGGCCAGATCGGCGAGTGACGTTCCGGTCACTGCCATCCGTTCCATCAACCGCAGTCCGGTCAGAACGCCGTCACCGGTCGTGCCGTGCGCGGGGAAGACGATGTGTCCGGATTGCTCTCCTCCGAGGGAGAATCCGCCACGGCGGAGTTCCTCGAGCACATACCGGTCGCCGACGCCGACTGTCACGACCTCGATTCCGGACTCCCGCATCGCCAGGTGCAGACCGAGGTTGCTCATGACGGTTGCGACGAGTGTGTCGTCACGCAGTTCGTCGCGGTCTCGCATGCTCAGTGCGAGCACCGCCATGATGGCGTCGCCGTCGACGACCGCGCCGGACGCATCGACCGCGAGGCAACGATCCGCGTCGCCGTCGTGTCCGAGGCCGAGATCGGCACCGTGCTCGATCACGGCTTTCTGCAAGGACGCGAGATGCGTCGACCCGCAACCGTCGTTGATGTTGAGACCGTCCGGTTCGGCGCTGATCGCAATCACCGTGGCGCCGGCCGCAGCATAGGCGGCGGGCCCGACGTGTGACGCCGCGCCGTGTGCGCAGTCGACCACCACTGTGACACCGTCGAGCGACACGCTCGTCGCGCTCGCAAGGTGCGCCAGATAACGATCTGCCGCGTCGTCGGCGGTTCGGATCCTGCCGACACCGGCTCCGGTCGGTCGGGCCGGAGGCGTTTCATCGTGCAGTGCAGCCTCGATCCTGTCCTCGGCGGCATCGTCGAGTTTGTGACCGCCCGCGGCGAAGATCTTGATTCCGTTGTCCGGCATGGGATTGTGTGACGCGGAGATCATCACACCGAGGTCCGCAGCGTACTCACCGGTGAGATATGCGACTGCCGGAGTGGGCAGCACACCGACCGACACGACGTCGACGCCGGCTGCGGCAAGCCCCGCGGTGACGGCGGCCTCGAGCATCTCGCCACTCGCACGCGGATCACGCCCCACCACGGCAACCCGGCGACGACCGTCGCGGGCGGGCGCGAGCACGGTCGCCGCCGCTCCTGCGAGTCGCATCGCCAATTCCACCGTCAATCCGGCGTTCGCCATCCCGCGAACCCCGTCCGTGCCGAACAACCGGGCCATACACACGTCCTCACGTCGAGTCTTCGGAAGACAGGCCACTCATGGACGCTGTCACCGGAATCAGAATGCACGAAAGCAGGCACCGGTAGTAGTTCTCTACCGGCGCCTGCTCTCGTGGTCGAACAGGTGCCGAAGCTGACGAGGTCAGCGTCGGCGACACATCAGCGCTTGGAGTACTGAGGTGCCTTACGGGCCTTCTTGAGACCGTACTTCTTACGCTCGGTCGCACGCGGGTCACGAGTGAGGAAGCCTGCGCGCTTGAGCGCCGGGCGATCCTCGGGGGTAACCTCGGTCAGCGCACGCGCGATGGCGAGACGCAGAGCGCCGGCCTGGCCGGACGGTCCGCCGCCGTGCAGGCTCGCGTGGATGTCGAACGACTCGACGCGCTCGACGGTCACCAACGGCGACTTCACGAGCTGCTGGTGCACCTTGTTCGGGAAGTAGTCCTCGATGGTGCGTCCGTTGAGCACGAACTTGCCGGAGCCGGGCACGAGGCGGACGCGAGCGACTGCCTCCTTACGGCGACCGACGGTCTGGATCGGACGATCGAACACGATCGGCGCGACGGGTGCCTCGACGAAGTCCTCGGCAACCTCCTCGACGACGTATTCGTCCGCGGCAACCTCGACGTTGTCGGCGTACTCTTCGGGATTCACGTTCTGCTCCTCCGGCGCCGTCACTGGGCCACCTGCTTGATCTCGAACGGCACCGGCTGCTGCGCGGCGTGGGGGTGGTTCGGGCCCGCGTAGACCTTCAGCTTCTTCGCGATGGCGCGGCCGAGCTTGTTCTTGGGGAGCATGCCGGTGACGGCCTTCTCCACGAGGCGGTCGGGGTTCTTCTCGAGAACCTCGCCCACGGAACGAGCGCGGAGACCACCCGGGTGACCGGAGTGGCTGTAGAGGAACTTGCCTTCGCGCTTGTTGCCGGAGATGGCAACCTTGTCGGCGTTGATGATGACGACGAAGTCACCACCGTCGACATGCGGAGCAAAGGTGGGCTTGTGCTTACCGCGGAGCAGGTTTGCCGCCTGCACCGCGAGGCGGCCGAGCACCACGTCGGTGGCGTCGATTACGTGCCACTGATGGGTCACGTCGCCGGCTTTCGGTGTGTACGTAGACACAGATCTTCCTCGTCTATCGTTTCGCTGCTGGCCCGCGTGCCGCGCATAGTCGACCTCGGCGGCCAGTTGAGACCCGAGAGACGACGTTTGCCGCGCACATGGCTACGACAGCGTGCGACACGCCGATCGCACACAATACCCGCCGGAGGGCTGCAGGGTCAAAGCGCGGCAGCTCCCACTTCCCGAGCACGCGATGTCCCGGCGGCCTCTCCACCCCCGGGACATCGCGCAGCGGGGTCTCCCCCATCCCGCATGGCGGGCAGATTTCACCCGGGGAAACGTCCCTTGTTCAGCGCCTCGGTGTCGCGCATCCTGTCGTTGCCGCCGGCAACGGCAGAGTTGATCTCGAACAGGACCTGATTGAGCCCGAGTTGCGCCTGATTCCAGCGTTCCTGTGTGCCTCGGTAGGTTTCCTGGGCGTCGCCGCCCCAGGTTTCGATCAGCGGGGCCACCTGGCGCGCAATGCGGTCGAGCGTGTCGTTCATGTTCTTCTGCAGCGTGGAAAGTCCCGCGTGCAGATCATCTATGCCGCCGAAATTCTGATAGATCTCGCCATCGGGCATGTGGGTTTCCTGTCTGTTCGAAGTGGTCCTGGACTTGCCGTCCAGTGGACTGCCGACGTACGTCGGTCGATCAGTAAGTTCCGCTCAGGGACGAACCGGATCCCGGATCGACGCGATTCAACGCCGCAGATTGCTCCTGCACGGCCTCCTCGTAGGACCGGCCACTGCTTCGAACGCCCTCTGCCAGTTCGTCGAGTGCCAGGTTCAGCTGCCTGCCATTGCGGTCCCAGCGTTCCATGATTCCCGCGAATTGATTCGCTGCCTTGCTTCGCCACACTTCGTCGACCGCCGCGACTCGCGCACGAAGCGCCTGGATCGTGCCTTCGAGTTCGGTTCGCGAGTCCTGCAGCTGACTCGCGACCACTTCCATGGTCACGACATCAGTAGTGACCTGCCCCCCGCTACCGCTTCCGTCCTCGCTCATCGCGTACCCCTCCTTTGTTCGGCGTTGCGGTTCCCTCGGCCCCCGTTGGTCCGACCGCTCCGCCCCTACACCTGATTCGACGCAGCCCGCGCCGGATCGGTTCCGCTCGATCCGAACTACGTCGAAGATTTCTCACACCGGCTCCACTGTGTGCACAGCCTGTTCGCATTCATTTCTGATTCCGGTCCATTCGTCGGCGAGGAACTGGCAGCCGATCGAAATCTGGATACCGGGCATGACGACGACCGACCACCGCACCGTGGAGAACTCGTCGGGCACCTCGAGGTAGGAGATGACCGGACGATCACCGAAGCGTGTGTCCGACTCGATATCTCGGATCACATCGCTACGCGCCGCCGCGCGCGCTGCAAGACTGATCGCCACCGCATCCGAATCCATCCCGTCCGCCAGATGTGAATACACGACCACAATCCTTCGATCGGGCCCTGAATCCGGCAACAGCTCGGCCCGTCCCGGCTGCTGTGCATCGGAATCGCGTACACGCCAAGACGATGGGAGGTCCAGGCGCACGGGACCCAGATCGATCGTGGCGAACTCGGGGTCGTCCGCATCCGGCGAGGCCGTGGCCGAAGGGCTGTCGGCAGGTTCGGCCACGTCGGTACTGCCGGCAACACCGGTGTCCGCGACGATCTCGCCGGTACCCTCACTACCCGATGTGAGCACCATCGCGGCAACGACGATGACCACGAGCAGCGCCCCCGCGAGCGCCCAAGCCGATACCGGGGCACGTGACGGCTCGGGCATCGGGGCACGGACGTCCCGCAGCCACTGCGCCGTCGACGTCCCGGCATCGCTCTCTGCGGCCCCGGCCCGCCCATCACTCGACTCGGACACCTGCGTGAGCGGTGCAAGCATCTCCGATGCGGCGACGGGAACAACCCGGATCCCGCGTCCGATCCGCACGCCCAACCGCGCGCACAATTCGACACCCGCAGGCTCACCCGGAACGCCCGTCACCAGCAGGACATCCGGATCGACTCGTCCGGCAACCGCTTCGATCAGAGACCTGAGGCATGCGGTGCCGTCGTCGGAATCCACCTCGTCGACCGCCAGGCCCGGATCCCTCGCAACACGGTCGATGACAGCACGCCCACCGCCACCCTGTTCGAGCGAGGTCGCCGTGACCCCGTCCGTCTCGACCTCGAGCGTCACACATCGTTCGTCCGGAGCCACCTCGACTGCGTCGCATGCCGCGACCGCGGCCGGGATCAACTCCGCATTGCGGGCCACGTTCCGAACGGCGGTGTACAGCGCGTCACGCCGCCGCGCACTCCACTTCGTGGGATGCACCGCGACGACAGTTCCCGTGCTCGGGGCCGCACCGACCGCTGCAGCGGCATAGCGCATCAGTCCGGTGAGCATCTCGACGGAGTCATCCGCAAACACGTCGGTCGTCTCGAGTGCCGCCGCGGCGTCTCCGAAAACCCACCCGTCGCCCAGCCTCCCGGCGATGGCGGGCACGTACCGGATTCGTTCGCCACGGCGCGCACACACGCCTGACGGTCCGATGTGGAGTCCCAGCACATCCGTGCTCACGACGGTTGCAGTCGGGCTGTCTGGATGAGTTCGTTACCGTTGCGTCGCACGAGGATTCCTCGTCCGGGCGGCATCGGACCGGGCCGTGCAGTGCCGATGAGCGCGCCCTCGTCGCGACTTCCGCACATGATCAGGCCCGGCGTGGACAGTTCCCGCAACCGGGCGATGACCGGTTCGTACAGCGCTCGACTCGCACCGCCCGCGCGCCGCGCGATGATCAGGTGCAGACCGATATCCTTCGCCTGCGGAAGATACTCGAGAAGCGGCGTCAACGGATTCTGACCGGATGACGCAACCAGGTCGTAGTCGTCGACGATGACGAACACCTCGGGGCCCGTCCACCATGATCGGTCGCGCAGCTGCTGCTGGGTGGTGTCGGCGCCCGGAAGCCGTCGTTCGAAGATCCCGGCGAGTTCGACGGCCATCGTCGACAGCACGGACCCGCTCGGCGCGTAACCGCCGAGATGGTCGCCTTCGACCACCCCGAGCATGGTCCGGCGGTAGTCGCCGATGATGATCCGTGCCTGCGCCCCGGTGTTCGACTCCATCAGACTCCGGCAGATCCCGTGGAGCAGCGTGGTCTTCCCGCACTCGGAATCTCCGAACACCAGCAGATGGGGACTCTCGGCGAAGTCGAGGGCCACCGGAGCGAGCTCCGCCTCGTCGATCCCGATCGGCACGCGTAGCCGTTGCGCGACCGGTGCGTTGGACGAGATCGGCCAGCCGCCCGGAAGCGCAGCGAGCACGGCCGCGCGGTCGACCTCCTCCGGCAGCATCCTGACAGCCGGCGCGTGCCCCCCCGGAGTTGCCGCAGCGATCGCGGCGACAGCCGCGGCCACGCCCTCGCTGAGATCGTCGACACCTGCACTGCCGTCGACCCGCGGCAGTGCAGCCAGTACGTGAAGTCCGTCCCGCTCGATTCCTCGGCCGGGCCTGCCCTCGGGTACCAGCGCCGCCTTCTTGCGCCCGTATTCCGAATCGGCCGGGTCGCCGAGACGGAGTTCGAGACGCGTTCCGAGGTGGTCACGCAGTGCCGGCCGGACGTCCCACCACCGCGGTGCACTGATGACGACATGGATTCCGTAGGACAACCCGCGCGACGCCAGGACACCGACACTCTGCTCGAGTGGCTCGAAGTCCTCCCGAATGCTGGGCCAGCCGTCGATCACGAGGAAGACATCGCCGAAAGGATCTGCGGAGACATGCGGGGCACCGTCGGCACGCAACCGTCTCATCTGCGACATCGATTCGAGCCCCCAATCGCCGAACTGCTGCTCTCTCCGACGCAGTAGCCCCATGAGTTCCGCGACGGTGCGCCGAACCCGGTCCGCGGCAAGACGATTCGCCACGGAACCGACGTGTGGGAGGCCGGAGAGCCCGGCCAGAGTGCCGCCACCGAAATCGAGGCAGTAGAACTGGACCTGCTCAGCTGTGTGGGTAGCGGCCAACGAGACGATCAGGGTGCGCAGCAACGTCGATTTACCCGATTGCGGACCTCCGACCACGATGGCGTTGCCTGCAGCTCCCGACAGGTCGACGACCAAAGGGTCCCGACGCTGCTCGAAGGGCCGGTCGACGATCCCGATCATCGTCCGCAAAGTGGACTGGCGCAGCACATCTCCGGTGAGCAACGAGTGCGACAGGATTCTGTCGAGGCTCGGAGACTCGTCCAGCGGCGGAAGCCACACCTCGTGTGCCGGGGTGCCGTGACCACGGACCCTGCCGACCACGACGTCCAGGACGGTGCGGCCGCCGTCGGTCGTGGTCGCCTCCGTGTCCGGGTTCGGATCGCTCACCGGCGGGACCGGCAGGGGGGCTCCCCGATCGGCAGGTACATCGCGGGCCGTGAACACCCGCGGGCCGACAGTTCCCGCGGACGCCGTCCGGCTCCTGCGCGCCGGTCGGCCGGGTTCGTACGGCCCCGAAACGTAGGCTGCATCGAAACGCACGATCTCCGCGGAATCGCATTTGAGGTAGCCGGCACCTGGCGTGGGTGGCAGGCTGTACGCATCCGGAACACCGAGAACGCTGCGGGATTCGTTCGCAGAAAAGGTCTTCAATCCGATCCGGTAGGACAGGTGGCTGTCGAGACCACGCAATTTTCCTTCGTCGAGCCGCTGACTCGCCAGCAGCAAGTGCATGTGCAGCGACCTGCCGAGACGACCGATCGCCGCAAAGAGGTCGGCGAATTCGGGCTGCTGGGCGAGCAGCTCCGAGAACTCGTCGACGACGATGAACAACGCCGGCAACGGTGCGAGCGGAGCACCGGCGCTCCTGGCTCTTTCGTAGTCACCGACATTCGCGAAGTTGCCTGCCGCTCGCAACAGCTCCTGCCTGCGGGTCATCTCGCCCTCGAGTGCGTCTTTCATCCGTTCGACCATCGCGAGCTCGTCGGCCAGGTTGGTGATGACTGCTGCAACGTGCGGACTCCGATCGAGCCCGAGGAAAGTCGCGCCGCCCTTGAAATCGATGAGGACGAGGTTGAGTGCATCCGGTGAGTGCGTTGCGACGAGGCCGAGCACGAGAGTCCGCAGGAACTCGCTCTTTCCCGAACCCGTGGCACCGATGCACAGGCCATGCGGACCCATGCCGTTCTCCGCAGACTCCTTCAGGTCGATCTCGACGGGAGCGCCGTCCACACCGATACCGATCGGGACTCGCAGCCTGTCGCGACCGGATCTCGGTGCCCAGGCCTGCAGCGGATCGAGTCGTGCGATGTCGCCGAGTCCGAGTAGGTCCTGCCAATTCTCGATGCTGCCGGTATCGGCTCCGTCGTCCGTCGCGAACTGAGTAGCGGCCCGATACGGGGCGAGTCGGCGTGCCAGGGCCTGCGATTGCGGGGCACCGATCCCGTCGGCCTCGGCAAAGGTCTCCACGGAACTGCCCGTTCTCGCGCCGAGACGACCGTTCTCCACGACCAGCTGCAGCCCACGATGCGCCGCGAGCCGCGGCGCGAACCCGGAGAGGTCGAGGAGTGTCACCGAGTCGAGCCCCTCGTCGAGGAGGCCGGAACCGGATCCGGAGACCCCGCCGTCGATGACGATCAGCAGTTGCGGGACGGTTTCGACGGCGGGTGCGTTGCGGACGAACCGTCCGCGCGACGACAGGTGAACACCGAGGACCGTCTCGAGTTCGAGTACGGAACCGAACACCATGCGGGTGCTGCCTGCCCCGTCGCGCGCCTCGGGATGCTGCGCGTGAGGGAGCCACTTGACCCACTCCCATTCCGCGGCGGTGTCCGGTCCGCAGACGACCGCGACCTGGAGTACATCGGGTGCATGAAAGGTGCACAGTTGAGCGAGCATCGCCCGGGCCAACTGCTGTGCGGCCTCACGGTCGCCACTGATACCGACCGACGCGAATCCACGCATCGACACGGCCGTCGGGAGCGCAGGCACCACCGAGTGCGCGCGAACGAAGCGGCGCAGCGACACCGCGGCAACCGGTTCGAGATCCTCGACCGGGCCGGTCTCGGGAGCGATCAGCTTCGTCGCGAGTCGCTGTCCCCCCAGGCCCACCCGCACGTGGCAGAAGTCCGCGTCGGAAGTTCGGCGTTCCCACATCCGGACCGTCCCGACGAGGGTCCACAACAGCGCCGGGTCCGGGTGGGTCCATTCGAGGGCCCGCCGCTGCGCCGACCCTGTCTCGGCGACGTCGCCCCGCAGGGTGTCGAGGTAGCGCAGGTAGTCTTTGCGATCCTCGTTTGCCTCGGCAGTTTTCGCGCCACCGCCGCGACCGCTGTTGGCGAGCATACCGATCATCGACACCATCATCATCAGCGGGAAGACCAAAGCCATGGGGCTGCGCGCCATTCCGGAGCCGAACATGAGCGCGACCATGCCTATCATCGCCGCAACCATCACCAGGGGCAGCAGCTTCATGAGCAAGTTGCCCGGTGTTGCTCTCGGAATATCCGGTGGCGCCTGCAGACTCACTTCCCCACCGGGTGCGCGTGGCGCATCCCGACGCACTCGACGCGCGAAACGAATCGTGCTCATTCCCCATCCCCCGTACACACCGGCCGCCGACAACGACCTTCCCCCCACGGTCGTGGAAGAGTAGCGCACCGCAACAAGTACAGCCACGGCGATGTCGTAAGGTCTGCGTCGTCGAAAGGTCCGCGCCACCTTCGGTCTCCGGGTCGGCGCACGAACGACGGGGGGAACAATCGATGACGGCTGCACCGACGAGCCCGAACGTACCCGGTGCGGTAGCGGCACCGGAATTGTGCCGGATCACAGTGCTCACCAAACATTCCGAGGTCGATCTGGCGCTGCCACTCGGCGTGCCGGTTGCCCTCCTGCTGGCCGGAATCGTCGATCTGGTGGCTGCTCACCGTCCCCACAACGACTTCGACCGCACCCCCGAACGGGTCCAGCCGGAAACCTGGACTCTCGCCCGGATAGGCCAGGAACCGCTCGCGGGTGCGTTGAGTCTCGACGAGCTCGGGATCCGCGACGGCGAGGTGCTCGTCCTCGCAGAATCGTCCGCGCCCTCGTCGCCGCCACTGTTCGACGACGTGATGTACAGCGTGGCGGTTGCGGGCCGCGACCGATTGCGTCGTTGGTCCGATCGCACCGCGGCGGTGGTCGGGGCCGCGGTCGCAGCGGCCGCGATCACGCTCGGGTGCGGGTTGCTGCTCCTGTTGCCGTCGTCCGGAAGCGAGCGAATGGTCGCGGGAATCGCCACTGCCGTACTGGCACTCCTGCTCGTGACCGCGGCAGCTGTCATCGCACGTATCTACCTCGACCGGTCTATCGGGTTGCTGCTGGCGGTCTGCGCAGCACCCGCGTCCTTCGTCACCGGGATGCTGCTGGTTCCTGGCGATTTCGGCGCCCCCCACCTGCTGCTGGCCACGATCCTGACCGGCGCGGTCGGCATGATCACGGTCAACGTCACGACGGTCGGACTCTCGACGTTCACTGCGATCTCGACGGTCTCGTCGGTTGCGACGATCGCACTGATCGTCGCGACTGCGACCGACACGCCGGTACCTGCGCTCGGCGCAGGTATCGTCGTGACCGCGCTGCTGCTGGTGACCTTCGCCGCCCGCGCCGCCGCGCTCCTCGCCCGCCTTCCCCTTCCCCCGGTTCCGGCGCCCGGCACCTCCCTCGACCCCGTGGTTCCAGATCCGGACGACGAGAATCCGCCGCCCACGTTCGAGGAGCTCGAAGCGAGAACCGCGCGTGCGCGAGCTCATCTGACCGGGTGGATCTATGCGGTGGTCGTGCTCGCGACGGCCGGTGCGTGGTGCGCAGCGTGGCCGATGCAGGAGTCGGGTGTCTCCTGGCCCGGAGTCGCACTGGCGGTCGCGACGGGGATCATCCTGATGTTCCGAGGTCGCACCTACATCGGGTCGGAGCAGGCGGCGCCGATGATCCTCGGTGGTGCAATCCTCCTCCTCGGCCTGGTGGTCGGTGCCGGGCTTTCCGGAAGCATTGCTCCACAGGTGCTCTTCGGGGTCACTGTCGTCTTGTTCGTCGGCGCCCTGGTCCTCGGGGTCGTTGTTCCGCGCCGCACATTCACACCGGTGCAGCGGCGGATCAGCGAACTCACCGAGTACGCCGTCATCGCCGCGATCGTGCCGCTGGCATGCTGGGTTGCCGGCCTCTACTCCGCGGTCCGTGGGTTGTGAGCGACCTCCCGGCGCTCTCGCGGCGGGCGACACATCGTCGACGGCTCACCGCTGCCTCGCTCGTCACCGCTCTGGTCGTCACGATCGCGGCAGCGGGACCGGCCACCGCAACTCCCCCCGTCCCCGACAGCGGACTGCTGCCCGCCGCGGGCGAACCCGGGGCCCCGGAGGCGACCGAACAGCGCAATATGTGCACCCGGGGCAGGCCTGTCGCCGACAGCCTGCAGCGACCGCTCGCACAACGCATCATGAATTTCGAGCGGGTGTGGCCGCTGACGCGCGGTGCAGGTCAGATCGTGGCTGTGATCGATACGGGAGTGAACCCGCACCCGCGACTCCCCCGACTCACCCCGGGCGGCGACTACGTGGCTACCGACGACGGCACGGTCGACTGTGACGCGCACGGGACCCTCGTCGCCGGTCTCATCGCGGCGCAACCGGTCGCGGGGTCGGGATTCGCCGGCGGCGCCCCCGACGTCGAGGTCATCGCCATCCGTCAATCCAGCCGCAACTATTCCGACCGCTCCGCCGGCGACGAAGCGGCCGCGCAGAACTCTCCCGGTTACGGTGACGTGCGCACCCTGGCGTCTGCGGTGCGGCATGCTGCAGACCTCGGCGCCACCGTCATCAACATCTCGGAGGTCGCGTGCACGCTCGCGGTCGACGGGATCGCCGACGGACCGCTCGGCGCGGCAGTCCAGTACGCCACCGACGTCGAAGACGCGGTGGTGGTCGCGGCGGCGGGGAACAAGGATGTGTGCCGGGCGGGGAATCCTCCTGCAGCGAATCCGCTCGACCCGCAGGCAGATCCGTGGGATTCGATCACGACGATCGCCTCCCCCGCCTGGTATGACGACTATGTGCTCACGGTCGGCTGGGTCGAAGCCGACGGCACACCGTCCGACGAGAGTGTTCCCGGGCCGTGGGTGGATGTCGCAGCGCCCGGAAACGGCATCGTCTCCCTCGACCCGTTCTCCGACGGTCTCATAGACGCACAGGTCGGCGCCCAGGGTCCGGTGCCGCTCTCCGGAACGAGTTTCTCCGCACCACTGGTCTCTGCAACAGTCGCGTTGGTGCGAGCCCGCCATCCCCACCTCGACGCCCGCGCCGTGATGGACCGCATCGAGTCGACCGCCCACGCACCTGCGGAAGGCTGGAACCCGCGGGTCGGGCACGGCGTGATCGATCCGTTGGCCGCGGTCACCGCACCACTACCGGTCGAGCAGGACCACCCTGCGGCCCCTAGAGCGATCGCAGGCCCCGCGCACGTGGAACCTCCCGACCCGACTGCACGACTCGTTGCATGGAGCGGCGGTGCCGCGGTCCTCGTCCTACTCGTCGCCGCGCTGCTCGCCGCACTGCCCTTCCGGGAACGTGCACGTAGGCGGAGACATGCGAGCAACACTCATTCTCCTGCGCCGATCGGTCCAGGTCGCGGGTCCGGGGCGACACCATCGTGAGCGAGTAACGCCTCGGCATGCCCGAGCGAGGGCCCGGGGGCGAGCAAGCCGATGATCTGCCACGGCGCTCGCGCCGGGTCTCCCTCCAACCCGAGTGCCCTGGCCGCCGCAGCATCGGCTACGCCGTAACGGACACCGGTGTCTGCGACGTAGAACAGTGCACCTCGGCGTTCGCTGTCGGGGACGACCGACGTCGTCTGCACGAATGTGCCACGCCCCGGAGGAATATGGACGGCATCCACGTTCGGTCCCGGTCCGTCGGCCTGCGCGGGCTCGACCGGGATCGCGTCCTCGGCAATCGGCAGGGCTTCACCCGCCGACAGCACCAGACCCGATCGTCGCTGATCCTCGGGTCCCGCTTCCGGTTCCCATGTCAGACACCCGACGGGCCTGTCAGCGGGCCCGAGGATCGTGGGTACGACCGTGGGAAACGTGCCGACCTCGAGGTGCTGTACCGTCGGCGCGTCCGCGAGAGTGTCGGGCGGAACGATCGGAATCTCGGCGATGCCCTGTGAATCCGACGTATGAATGATCTGTGCAGTCGCGCTCGACACCTCCTGCACGCCATCGCTCAGTACGACGTAATAGCGCTGACCGTTCGGTTCCGCGAGTCCGACAACAGATCCGACGCGAAGACCACCTATCGGCACTCGCGGGATGCTCCCCGCATCCGGGATGTCCGGCGCGGTGAGCTCCGGTAGTTCCGGGAGTGCCGCGAGCAATCCTGCGCCTACGGGCCTCGCCGACCCGAGGTCGAGTCCCAGGACCCGCGTCAGTGCGCGGTCCTGCGGATCGATCTCGGCTCTGCCGTCTCCGTAGACGAGGTGGAATTCCCCCTCGGAGGTGATGAGGAGCGCTTCGTCGTCGTCGAGCGGGCCACCGACACCGGAATACTCGGGCACGCCTGCCGAGACCGCGGTCGTGACGAACTGCCGTCCGCCTGAATCGACCGTGTCGCACACGGTCCAGGGTGTGTCGTGTCCGACGTACGCCAGGGACGACGGAGCACCGGGAATGCCGACGAGCGGCCCTCTGGGACGGGCCTCCAGTTCCTCGTCGGCTACGACGGTCGGTTCGACGGGATCATCGAGCACAAGCCGCGCGGATGCGAGATTCATCGCGGGATGGAATGTTCCGTCGATCGCAACGTAGAGCGCACCGGAATCCCTGCCGACCACGAGTTCCGCATTGCCGATCTTGTCCTGGGGCCGGAACAGGGCCAACGCGGCGCACCCGGCAAGAACCAGGCAGGCGATCACCGCCCCCACCATCAGCGACCGCGACTGTGAGCGCATGGGGTCATGGACCATGCGCACGTCTCGGCGAACGAGCGCATGCTCCATCCGTCTCATCAGAAATCGGTAACCGCTTACCTGCCATCGAGTGGTGGGTTGCGATGCCATGTGTCCTCCCCCGTGCGGCACGCTCACTGCCGCAACACAGTACAGTTGCACATCGGGAAGTTCGGGCGCGCACCCACAGGGCCGCCCGATCGGTGTCGGGGGGAGCGCTGTGGATCGAACTGTGTCCGAGGTCGTGCGGGAAAGATCCGTGTACGAACGGCCCCGCCTCATCTCACGGATCGTCATGGCGCAGTGCGCTGCACTCGTGGTCTGGATCGCAGTGGCCGTGTCGGGTGCGCCCCCATGGGCGGCAGCCGCCGCAGCGGCTGCCACCGCGGTTCTCATGCTTCTCCGGGTCCGCGGCCTCGGTGTGATCGACGCTGCGATGACGCTGTTGCGGTACAGATTTCCGAGAGCACACGCCTGCGCGGAGATCCGCGATGCAGCACAGCCGACCGGCCGGCCGATCGGTTTACGTTGGGACGGAACACAAGTAACTGCGGTCGTCGAGGTGCTCGCACCTGCTGGGGTCATCACACTGCTGGCACGAGATCGTGCCGACTCGTCGCTGACTCTGCCCTTGGGCGCGCTCTCCGGCTGCCTGCGCCGACACGACGTGACCCTCGACGGAATCGATGTCGTCGTCCACGGTCGACGCGTATTGGACGCGACGCCCGCGGGGCAGGTCTATGCGCAGCTGATCGGCCCCCTGCCTGCTGCCGCGATGCGCACGGTGTGGGTTGCACTACGCCTCGATGCGTCGACGTGTCGCGACGCCGTGGACCGGCGCGGCGGTGGCGCCCGAGGCGCGACCCGCACGATCACTGCGTCGGCCCGGCGAGTGGTGCGTGCGCTGAGCGATTCCGGCTGCGAGGCAAGGCTGCTGACCGCACAGGAGATCCGATCTGCTGCCCTCCGGATCACTCACGGCGCCGATCCGCTGACGGCAGAGGAGTCCTGGCGTCATGTCCGCCTTCCCACCGGCTACAGCACGGGTGGGGTACTCGATCCGCGGCGACTCGACGCGCGCACCCTGACCGAGATCTGGACCCACCCGTCACTGTCGTCGACGGTGACGGTGCGCATGCGCCCCGGGTCCTTCGGCACGACACGGGTCGGAGGCCTCGTCCGGTACACCACCCGCACCCACGAGGCACCGCTCGCCTCCGGTGTGCGCACCGTCCACGGGCGCGAGCGTGAAGTGCTGCTCGCATCCCTGCCGTATGCGGCGAACGGACTCGAGGACATCACCGATCTGCGCAGCGTCGGTCGTGGATCTCTCGACGAGTTGGCACTGCCCGTCGCGGGCTGCGGTCAGCTGATCGGCTCGGACGAGTCCGGACGAGCAGTCGCGGTACGCCTCACCGGCCCCGGAGTGGACTCGGTCCATGTGGCGGGCGAGTTGTATCTCGCGCAGCAGATCGTATTCCGCGCGGTGGCGGTCGGTGCGCGCGTGGTGATCCACACCGATCGCGCCGATGCCTGGCGCCCACTGCTGAACGGTGCCGCATCACCGGATCGACTGCGGATCGCCGGCGAGTATCCCGACGACCGCGAGTTCGACACCGTGGTCTTCGACGGAGTACGGCCGACCGGCAGGCGGCACCCCGGCACGATCCACGTGCATGCACACCCGGATCAGTGGCCCCGCGAATCTCCCACCATTGCCATCGAACAGCCGAACGGATTCGGCAATCGGATTGTGCTCACCACACATCGAAAGCGGATGACACTGACGCTCGTCACCATCGCGGCCGAGTCCGCCCACATCGGACGCCCCCGCACCATGGAGTCCGTCTCTTCGCGGTGAGCATCTTCGCGGTGAGCATCTTCGCGGTGAGCATCCGCGCACGGCATGGGTCGTCGATCCATGTGACGACGCTTCGAACACCGTTCCCGACCTCCTCCCGACCGTGAACGGCCGGGCTTGCGCCGACTACGGTGCGGTCAGCCCGGGTACGGGCGTGATCTCCGGCCACACCTGACTGCGTGCACCCACCACTCCAGCTGCCCGAGCATCCGCTCGGCGGCGTCGATGGCCGCACCATCGCGCGTCGTACCGTCTGCGTCGAAGGCGTGCTTGACGCGGTGGAAGCTCACGGACTCCCGCACCGGCACCATATGAACCTCCACGACGACCTGCCGTAACTGCTCGACCGCACGGAGCCCACCGGACAGCCCGCCATAGGACACGAATCCGACCGGCTTCGCGCGCCATTCATGCTTGACACTGTCGATGGCTGTCTTGAGCGCTGCCGGATAACCGTGGTTGTACTCGGAGGTGACCACGACGAATGCTTCCGCCGCATCGATCCGCCGCGTGAACGCCTCGACTTCGGATCCTCCCGAAAGCTCTTGGGGTAACGGCGTCCGAGCGAGATCGATGATGTCGATGTCGAACTCCTGAGCATCTACCGTCGAATAGCGTCTCGCCGCCTCGGCGAACCAGTTCGCGACGACAGGGGCGACCCTGCCCTCACGCACACTCGCCACGATGATCCCGAGCCGGATCGGTACCTGCAGCTTCTGGTCCATGCCCCGATCGTAAGGTGCCTCAGGTCGTCATACCGTGGGTCAGAAGCGCCGCGAGTTCGCGATAGGCCTGCGCGTCGTCGAGACCGGTCTGCTGCGCCACCTGCCGCTGCTGGATACGCACCATCACTGTGGCAATGACGTCGGCGACAAAGGCCGCGTGCACGTCGCGCAACTCGCGGGCATCGACGCCGTCCGAGATCAGTGCCCGGATCCGGCCGGCTGCGAGGCGGGTGTTGCGCTCGTACACCTCCCGCGCGACCGGTGTTGCGGCGATGTCCTCCATGAAGCGGGCCGATGCGGGTTCGAGCTGCCTGCCGACGGATTCGAGGTAGGTGCGGATGCGCGTCTCGGCTCCTGCGGCGTCCGCGATGTCGGCTTCGACACGCTCGGTTGCGCCGCGAAAGAAATGGACGGTGACGGCGTAGACGAGTCGGTCCTTGTTCTCGGCGAGGGCATAGAGTGTCGATTTCGAACACCGCAGACGAGTTGCAATGTCCTCGAGAGTGAAGTGCGCGAATCCTTCGGCCAGGAACAACTCGACAAGCTGGTCGAACAGTTGCGCCTGCCGTGCAGTGGTGCGCCGTACCCCTACTCTTGCCATACTCGATACAGTACTGCAGTATCACTCCTAGTACTATTTTGTGTATCCGTCTTCTGCGAGGAGTTCCGCCGTGCCCGTCGAGCGCCTGTTACCCACCCCCGAGGCCTACGACCTGATCGAGCTCACACGCGACGTCGCCGACAAAGTACTCGCACCCCGCGTCGTCGAACACGAACGCAACGAGACCTTCCCGGAAGGTGTGTTCCCCGCGCTCGGCGCAGCCGGACTGCTCAGCCTCCCCTACGCCGAAGAGTTCGGAGGCGGAAATCAGCCGTACGAGGTGTACCTCCAGGTTCTCGAGGAGCTCGGCGCACGGTGGGCAGCAGTCGCCGTCGCTGTGAGCGTGCACGGCCTGTCGTGCTTCGCAGTCGCGACGCACGGCACCGACGAGCAGAAATCCCAGTGGCTTCCCGACATGCTCGGTGGCGAGACCATCGGCGCCTACAGCCTGTCCGAACCGCAGGCCGGCTCCGATGCAGCGGCCCTGACCTGCCGGGCTCAGGCGACCCCAGGCGGATATCGAATCAACGGCTCGAAGGCGTGGATCACCAACGGCGGCAAAGCGGACTTCTACACCTTGTTCGCGCGGACGAGCGACACCGGCAGCAAGGGCATCTCCTGTTTTCTGGTGCCCGCCGGAACTGACGGCCTGACTTTCGGGAAGCCCGAGGAGAAGATGGGCCTGCATGCGATCCCGACCACCGCAGCCCATTACGACGATGCTTTCGTTCCCGCCGAGCGTCGCATCGGCGCCGAGGGGCAGGGCCTTCCCATTGCGTTCAGCGCTCTCGATTCAGGACGACTCGGCATCGCTGCCGTCGCGACCGGACTCGCTCAGGCCGCTCTCGACGAAGCAACCGCATACGCGAAGGAGCGGAAGGCCTTCGGCAAGGCGATCATCGACCATCAGGGTCTCGGTTTCGTTCTGGCCGACATGGCTGCCGCCGTCGACTCCGCGCGCGCAACCTACATCGATGCCGCTCGACGTAAGGACGCAGGTCTTCCCTATTCACGTCAGGCCTCGGTCGCAAAGCTGGTAGCCACGGACGCCGCGATGAAGGTTACGACCGACGCCGTACAGGTCCTCGGTGGGTACGGCTACACACGTGACTTTCCCGTCGAGCGGTTCATGCGCGACGCGAAGATCACCCAGATCTTCGAGGGCACGAACCAGATCCAGCGTCTCGTGATTGCCCGGTCACTGGCCGGCTGACCTGCGCCGTAGCCCCATCGGGCAGGAGTTCACGGAACGAGACAGCCCACCTCCCTCCAGATTTCGACGCAACCGAGGATTGATACCGCCAAGGTGGGGTATGTCTGTGGTGGGCGACCGAGGCCCTCACCCCCCATCGGGGGCCGAGGCCGCCCCCTCAGGTCCGAACCGGGCCGAGGCTCACCGAACGAAGGAGGAAACCATGGTTCTCGGATCACTCGGCGCCACCCTGCTCACTCTGCTCGCCGGCTTGGGCATCCTCCTCTGAGGGCTCACCACAACTCCTACGCGCTCGGGCAAGATAGTGTTCGCACGAGCAGACTTCGTCCTGCCCACCGGACCGTCCGGCGCACGGGCCCGCATTACGGGTGACAGCGGCGTGTCGCCTCGCACCCCGGGGGTGACACGCCGCAGATAGTGCGGTCAGGCGCTCATGGCCTCCGAGAGCAGGGGCCAGGATTCATGCAGCGCGTCTTCCCAATATCCCCACGTGTGGGTTCCCTCGGCGCGGGTCGAGTAGGTCGCCTCGATTCCGAGCCCATCCAGCTCGGTGCGCAGCCTGTCCGTGCACCTACTCACCGCGGTCTCGATCACCCCGAGCAGCGCTATGTCGGGTATGACTGCGGGTCCGTGTTCATCCCACGCGCGGGCTTCGTGCACGCCGGGTTGTCCCCCGCTCGACGACACGAACACTGCGGTTCCCCGCAGCCGCTCGGCATTGCGGATCACATCCCGCTCCACCCAGTACGGACCATCGATCGGTCCCCACATGTTCTCGACGTCACCACCGCCGAGGCCCACCACCATCTCGACATAGCGGCTGCCCTCGACCGTCGCAGTCTCGGCACAACCGCTGTACGATGCGACGGCCGCGTACAGATTCGGCGCATGCTCGGCGAGCGCGAGCGCCGATGTTGCCGACATGGACACACCCGCGATCGCATTTCGACCGCTCGCACCGAGGGCAGCGTCGACTATCGGCGGTGCTTCTTCGGTGAGGAATGTCGTCCACATGTTGCGACCCAGCTCCGGATCGTCTGCAAGCCAATCGGTGTAATAACTGAACGCACCGCCTACCGGCGTGACGACATTGACATCCTTGTCGCCGAAGAAATCCATGACATCGGTCTGTTTGCGCCAGGTGGCGTCGTCGACACCACCGCCGGCGCCGTTGAGCAGATACAGCACCGGACGCGCGGCGCTGGTGTCGGCGGGACGGATCACCTGAAGCTCGATCGTGCGCTCCATCGCTGCGGAGTAGACGAACAGAGACCAGTCACGGTCGGAACGCCGGTCCACACGCTCGAGTGTGGCGACACCGTATTCAGCGGTCCCGGTCTCCGTTGCGGGCGGGGTGTCGGCATGGACGGTGCCGGGCGCGGGGCCACCTGTCATCGCGACGACCGTGACCGCAACAGCCGCTGCGAACGCATACCGTGTTCCAGCCAAGGTCGTTCCCCTCATCCGCAGCAGCCACGGGCGATCGGCCCGCGCGTCTCCCGTGTCTCCGAATTGCGTGCAGCAAGATCCTCATCAGCAGGGTAGTCGACGCGAACGAGCGAGAGACCGTGCGCGGGAGCGACTGCGACAGAGGCAGCGCGTCGACGTTCGTCGAGGAGAGCGGTCATCCATTCGACCGAGCGGCGACCCTCTCCCACCGCCAGCGCCGCGCCGACGAGACTGCGAACCATCGACCAGCAGAACGCGTCGGCGCTCACATGCGCGGTGAGAATGTCGCCGGACCGGATCCAGTCGTAGCGCTGGAGTTCACGAACCGTGGTCGCGCCTTCGCGCCGCTTGCAGAATGCCGCGAAATCGTGAAGTCCCAACAATGACCGGGAGGCGCTCTGCATCGCACCGAGGTCGACGCTCTTCGGCCAGGAAACGGTGTCGCGGGCACGTAGCGGGTCGGCTCCGTACACGGCCGTTGTCACGCGGTATTCGTAATGACGGCGGACCGCGGAGAAACGCGCATCGAAATGTTCCGGCGCAACCGATATCCCCGTGACTCGGACATCGCGTGGGAGGAACCGCGCGAGACGACGGACCCAACGCGACGGGTCGTCGGGCAGCGCCTCGGTGGGCACGTCGACGTGGGCGACCTGCCCCCTCGCATGTACACCGGCATCGGTGCGTCCGGCCACGGTGAGAAGCACTGGTGCCCGCACGATGGCCGACAGCTTCTCTTCGATCTCACCGCACACGGTGCGGCGGCCGGGCTGACGGGCCCAACCCGAGAAATCGGTTCCGTCGTACGAGATGTCGAGCCGAAGGCGCGTGAGGTGCTCACCGGGGGTGTCCGATGCGACGAGCCCGCCGTCCCTGAACGGGGCGACGGGCTCGTTCGATTCAGCTGGTGCCGAAACCAAGTGGACTAGTCCTTCTTGGCCTCGTCCGCCTCGGTCGCGTCAGCGGCCGTTGCGGTGGTGTCTTCGATCGCCTCGACGACAGCATCGGCGTTCTCGACCTCGGCGTCGGTGGCGTCGGCCGTGGTGGCCTCCACCACGTTCTCCTCGGCAGCCGGTGCGGCCTGCGAAGCCGCCACACGCCGAGCGCGATCGGCTTCGGACGAGACCGTCTTCTCGCGCACGAGCTCGATGATCGCCATGGGCGCATTGTCGCCCTTGCGCGGCATCGTCTTGATGATGCGCGTGTAGCCGCCGTTGCGGTCCTCGAACGAGGGACCGATCTCCGCGAAGAGGGCGTGCACGACGTCCTTGTTGCGGATGACCTTCAGCACCTCACGACGCGAAGCCAGCGTGCCGGCCTTTGCGTGCGTGACGAGCTTCTCGGCGTACGGGCGCAGGGCCTTGGCCTTGGCCTCGGTGGTGGTGATGCGGCCGTGCTCGAAGAGCGCGGTGGCCAGGTTGGCGAAGATCGCCTTCTGGTGCGAGGCCGACCCGCCGAAGCGGGCGCCCTTCTTGGGCTTGGGCATGATTTTCTCCTAGTAACGGACCGTGAGCTGCTACAGCTGCTCGGTCTCGGCGTAGTCCTCGTTGCCGTCGGTGTCGCCGAACCCGGCGTCGGTGTCGCTCCAGGTACCGGTGGCGGCGTCATAGCCGGCAACACTGCTGGGATCGAAGGACGCGGGGCTGTCCTTCAGCGACAGGCCGAGCGAGTGCAGCTTGACCTTGACCTCGTCGATGGACTTCTGACCGAAGTTGCGGATGTCGAGCAGGTCGGATTCCGTGCGTGCCACCAGCTCGCCGACGGTGTGAACACCTTCGCGCTTCAGGCAGTTGTAGGACCGGACCGTCAGGTCCAGATCCTCGATCGGAAGTCCGAAGGAGGCGATGTGGTCGGCCTCGGCGGGCGAGGGACCGATCTCGATGCCTTCTGCTTCGACGTTCAGCTCACGAGCCAGACCGAAGAGCTCGACAAGAGTCTTGCCTGCCGACGCGAGTGCATCGCGTGCAGCGATCGAGTTCTTGGTCTCCACATCGAGGATCAGCCGATCGAAGTCGGTGCGCTGCTCGACGCGGGTGGCCTCCACCTTGTACGTCACCTTGAGCACCGGCGAGTAGATCGAGTCGACCGGGATACGGCCGATCTCGGCGCCGGATGCCTTGTTCTGGACGGCGGGGACGTAGCCGCGACCGCGCTCGACGACGAGCTCGACCTCCAGCTTGCCCTTGTCGTTCAGGGTGGCGATGTGCAGATCGGGATTGTGGATCTCGACACCGGCCGGCGGAACGATGTCCGCTGCGGTGACGACGCCCGGGCCCTGCTTACGGACGTACATGGTGACCGGCTCGTCCTCTTCCGAGCTGACCACGAGGCCCTTGAGATTCAGGATGATGTCGGTGACATCCTCCTTGACACCGGGAACCGTGGTGAACTCGTGGAGCACACCGTCGATGCGAATGCTGGTGACGGCGGCACCGGGGATCGAGGAGAGCAGGGTGCGACGAAGCGAGTTGCCGAGCGTGTAGCCGAAGCCGGGCTCGAGCGGCTCGATGACGAACTTCGACCGATTGTCGGCGAGGACCTCTTCGGTCAGAGTGGGTCGCTGCGAGATGAGCATGAGTTGCCTCCTTGTGGGCGTCCGCTATTTGACGCCCTAGTGGTGGTGTGGTGTCCTCCCGCCCGAGAAGGCAAGGAGGACACCACGGCACGAAGTGCCCGGTGGCCAGAGCACGAAGCTCCGACCACAGAGCACGAAGCGCTCTTACTTCGAGTAGTACTCGACGATGAGCTGTTCCTGCAGCGGGATCTCGATCTGCGCGCGCTCGGGCAGCTGGTGGACCAGCACCCGCAGACGCGGACCGACGACCTGCAGCCACGCGGCGACCGGGCGCTCGCCCTGGGTCTCACGCGCGATCTGGAACGGCAGCGTGCTCAGCGACTTCTCACGGACATCGATGATGTCGTACTGGGAGACGCGGTAGCTCGGGATGTCGACCTTCTTGCCGTTGACCAGGAAGTGTCCGTGGGACACCAGCTGGCGGGCCTGGCGGCGGGTGCGCGCGAGGCCGGCACGGTAGACGACGTTGTCCAGGCGCGACTCGAGGATGGTCAGCAGGACCTCACCGGTCTTACCCGGGCGGCTGGCTGCTTCCTCGTAGTAGCGACGGAACTGCTTCTCCATGATGCCGTAGGAGAAGCGTGCCTTCTGCTTCTCCTGCAGCTGGAGCAGGTACTCGCTCTCCTTGATCCGCGCGCGGCCGTGCTGGCCGGGCGGGTAGGGGCGACGCTCGAAGGCCTGGTCGCCTCCGACCAGGTCGACGCGGAGACGACGCGACTTACGGGTAACGGGACCGGTATAACGTGCCATGACTTAGAACCTTTTCCTTTCCCGTTGTTAGACGCGACGACGCTTGGGAGGGCGGCAGCCGTTGTGCGGCTGGGGCGTGACGTCGGAGATGGTGCCGACCTCGAGGCCTGCGGCCTGGAGGGAGCGGATCGCGGTCTCGCGGCCCGAACCCGGGCCCTTGACGAAGACGTCGACCTTCTTGACACCGTGCTCCTGCGCCTTGCGGGCAGCGTTCTCGGCGGCGAGCTGCGCGGCGAACGGAGTCGACTTGCGCGAGCCCTTGAAGCCGACGTGGCCCGAGGACGCCCAGGAGATCACGTTGCCCTGAGGATCCGTGATCGAGACGATGGTGTTGTTGAAGGTGCTCTTGATGTGAGCAGCGCCGTGCGGGACGTTCTTCTTGTCCCTGCGCCGTGCCTTCTGGGTCTTCTTCGGACCGGTGGTGCGTGACTTGGGAGGCATTACTTCTTCTTTCCTGCGACGGTGCGCTTCGGGCCCTTACGGGTACGAGCGTTGGTCTTGGTGCGCTGTCCACGCACGGGCAGACCACGACGGTGTCGCAGGCCCTGGTAGCAGCCGATCTCGATCTTGCGACGGATATCCGCCTGGACCTCGCGACGAAGGTCACCCTCGACCTTGTAGCTCTCCTCGATGTACTCGCGGAGCTTCGAGAGATCCTCGTCGGACAGATCCTTGCTGCGCAGGTCCGGGCTGACGCCGGTTGCCTCGAGGATCTCCTTGGAGCGGGTACGGCCGATGCCGTAGATGTAGGTCAGTGCGATCTCCATCCGCTTTTCGCGGGGAAGATCAACACCTGCGAGACGTGCCATGTGGCATTCCTATTCGGTGTGCGGAGGTCTGCTCCCAGCCCGTCCCCTGCGTAAGAAACTGTGTAGTGACAAACACAGTGGGGCCCCGGCCTCCGAACCGGGGGTATATCGCACAGCTCCGCGACGAATCGCGGATCGTAACCGTGCGACTGGTACTGGAAGGTCTTCTTGCTTGTTGCCAAGCAGATCTTCGCGAGGAAGGTGGATCTAGCCCTGACGCTGCTTGTGACGCAGGTTCTCGCAGATCACCATGACCCGACCGTTACGACGGATCACCTTGCACTTCTCGCAGATCTTCTTGACGCTAGGCTGAACCTTCACGTGCGTCCGATCTCCTGTATGTGCGCCTCCGGATACGGCGTAGCCCTTCCGGAGACATGTTTTTCCCCGACCGTCCGGCCGGGGAAGCCTGTTACTTGTAGCGGTAGACGATGCGTCCACGCGTGAGGTCGTAGGGCGAAAGCTCCACGACAACCCGGTCCTCGGGAAGGATACGAATGTAGTGCTGCCGCATCTTGCCGCTGATGTGGGCCAGCACCTTGTGGCCGTTCTCCAGCTCGATGCGGAACATCGCATTGGGAAGCGGTTCGATAACCCGACCCTCGACCTCGATTGCGCCGTCCTTCTTAGCCATATCCTCCGCGATCCGTTGTTCGACGTGTGGTTGCATCGGTATCCGATACCGTGACGCTCGGCATCCCCGGATCTCCTTTGCGAAGACCACGTCGACGCAGACCGACCGGAGCGCAGCGCGCACCACCGATCGATATTACGGGAACTTTCTCACCTGGCCAAATGGCAATGATGTAAGGAGGCACACGTGCGTGCGCTGATTCAACGGGTCACCACTGCATCCGTCACGGTCGACGGAGCGGAGGTCGCGCGGATCACGCCCCCGGACGGCGGTCACGGTCTGCTCGTCCTCGTCGGTGTCACCCACGACGACGACGCAGCGAAAGCCGCGACACTCGCACGCAAGGTCTGGTCGATGCGGATTCTCGAAGACGAGAAGTCTGCCTCGGACCTGCATGCTCCGCTGCTGGTCGTGAGCCAGTTCACCCTCATGGCGGATACCCGGAAGAGCAGACGTCCGTCGTGGTCGGCGGCAGCCCCCAGACCCGTGGCCGAACCCTTGATCGACGAGTTCATCTCGGCGCTGCGCACACTCGGTGCACATGTCGAATCCGGAGTGTTCGGTGCCCACATGGAAGTGAGCCTCGTCAACGACGGCCCGGTCACCCTGCTCGTCGAGGTGTGACTACTCCGCGCGAAGAGTCAGGATACGAGGACCGTCCTCGGTGACAGCCACGGTGTGCTCCCAGTGCGCCGCACGACTCCCGTCGGTGGTCACCACGGTCCACTCGTCGTCGAGGACGACGGTCTCGTGGGTGCCGAGGGTGAGCATCGGCTCGATCGCGAGCACCGAACCCACCACGAGCTGCGGACCCTTGCCGGGCTTGCCCTCGTTCGGGAGGAACGGGTCCATATGCATCTCGCGGCCGATGGCGTGCCCACCGTAGCCGTCCACGATGCCGTACGGACGACCGTGCAGACGTTCTGCGGCGTGTGTGCCCTTTTCGATCGCGTGGGATACGTCGGTGAGGCGGTTACCCGCGATCATCGCGGCGATACCCGCTTCCATCGACAGGCGCGTCGCGTCGCTGAGGTCGGAGTCGGCAGCGGACAACTCCCCCACCCCGAAGCTCCAGGCGGAATCGCCGTGCCATCCGTCGAGGATCGCTCCGCAGTCGATCGACACCAGGTCACCCTCGGCCAGGATCTCGTCTGCCGAAGGGATGCCGTGCACCACCCGGTCGTTGACCGACGAACAGATCGAGCCGGTGAAGCCGTGGTATCCCAGGAACGACGGAACGGCACCCGCATCACGGATCACCGCTTCCGCCACCCGGTCGAGTTCCAGGGTGCTCACGCCCGGCTTGGCCGCATCTCGTACCGCTACGAGCGCGGCGCCCACGATGGCACCAGCGGCCGCCATCGCGTCGAGCTCGCCGGAAGTGCGGAACGGAACCACTTTGCGCTTGCGCCCGAAACCCATACCGAAAATTCCTGTGTCTACTTGCCGAGCGCCGCGAGTGCGCGCGCGTTGATCTCGTCGACCTCGCCGACAGCGTCGACCGTGATGAGGACATCTGCATAGTGGTCGAGCAACGGCGCGGTCTCTTCCCGGTAGACCCGGAGACGGTTGCGGATGACGTCTTCGGTGTCATCGGCACGACCGCGAGCGAGCATGCGACCGACGACGACGTCCTCGTCGATGACGAACGACAGCACACCGTCGAGAGAAGTGGACAGGTTCTTCAGGATGTTGCCGAGTTCCTCGGCCTGCTCGACGCTACGAGGGAACCCGTCCAGAAGGAATCCGTTGGCGGCGTCGGGCTCTGCAAGCCGTTCGCGCACCATGTTGTTGGTGATCTCCGCGGGGACGAGATCTCCGGCATCGATGTACTTCTTGGCTTCCAAGCCGAGCGCGGTGCCCTGCCCGATATTGGCGCGGAAGAGATCGCCGGTCGAAATGGCGGGAACGCCGAGCTTCTCGGACAGGATTGCGGCCTGTGTGCCTTTGCCGGCACCGGGAGGACCGAGGAGTACAAGTCTCACTTGAGGAACCCTTCGTAGTTGCGCTGCATCAATTGACTTTCGATCTGCTTGACAGTGTCCAGCGCGACACTGACGAGAATGAGCACCGCTGCGCCGCCGAAGATGCTGCTGGCGGTCTGGCCGCCCGACAAGAAGAAGTTCGGAAGTACTGCGATGAGACCGAGGTAGATCGAGCCGGGAACCGTGATTCGGTTGAGCACGTAGCTGAGGTACTCGGCGGTGGGCCTGCCCGGCCGGATACCGGGGACGAAGCCGCCGTACTTCTTCATCTCGTCGGCGCGTTCTTCCGGATTGAACGTGATGGCGACGTAGAAGAACACGAAGAACACGATCAATCCGAAGTACAACGCGATGTAGACCGGGTTGTTCGGGTTGACGAGATATTCGTTGATGATGCGCTGCCACCAGCTCGGCTCGGGGTTGGTGGTCGCGCCGGTGAGCTGAGCGATCAGGTTGGGCAGATACAGCAACGACGACGCGAAGATCACCGGGATGATGCCGGCCTGGTTGACCTTCAGCGGCAGATAAGTCGACGAACCACCGTACATACGGCGGCCCACCATCCGCTTGGCGTACTGCACCGGGATACGACGTTGTCCCTGCTCGACGAAGACGACGCCGGTGATGAGAAGCAGCGCGACAACCAGCACGATCGCGAAGACGAGACCACCTCGGGATTCGAGGATCGTCCGGCCTTCGCTCGGCAGCGCGGACGCGATACCTGCGAAGATCAGGATCGACATGCCGTTGCCGACACCGCGTTCGGTGATCAGTTCGCCGAACCACATCACCACCGCGGCGCCCGCAGTCATGACGAGGACGATCACGACCATGCCGAAGACGCTGTCGTCGGCCAGGATCGGCTCGGAGCAGCCCTGCAGCAGCTGCCCTCGGGCGGCGAGCGCCACGATGCCGGTTGCCTGCAGGACGGCGAGCGCCACAGCCAGATAACGCGTGTACTGCGTCATCTTGGCCTGACCCGCCTGCCCCTCCTTGCGGAGTTCTTCGAATCTGGGGATCACGACGGTGAGCAGCTGCACGATGATGCTCGCGGTGATGAACGGCATGATGCCGATAGCGAACACCGACAGCTGAAGGAGGGCACCACCCGAGAACAGATTGATCAGGGAGTAGATGCCGGCCTGTTCACTGCCGGCGAGCTGGTCGACACACGCCTGGACGTTTCCGTAGTCGACGCCCGGGGACGGCACCGAGGCGCCGAGACGGTACAGAGCCACCAGCCCGAGGGCGATGAGGATCTTCCGCCTCAGGTCCGGTGTCCTGAGGGCCGAGACGAAGGCGGAAAGCAAGAATCCTCCTGGCAGGCCGATCGGGAGCGACAGGCCGGATGGGCCCGTCGGACAGTAGACAACTCTAGAACTCTAACAGTGCGCACCCCGACGGCCACCGGTCAGGATCATCCGCGGGACGACGAGGAGGCGCAACGCGCTGCAAGTACGTCACAAGCGTACGGCAGCACAGAGATACGCGAACGGCCGCGGCGCAGTCATCGACTGCACCGCGGCCGTTCGTCAGCCGTGATTCATACAGAATCGAACCGGTCAGGCCAGTTCGGTTGCAGTACCACCGGCAGCGGCGATCTTCTCCTTGGCGGAGCCGGAGAACTTGTTCGCGGACACCTGAACGGCAACCGCGATCTCGCCCTCGCCGAGGACCTTCACGAGCTGGTTCTTGCGAACCAGGCCCTTGGCAACGAGCTCGTCGACGCCGATCTGGCCACCCTCCGGGAAGACCCGGGCGATGTCGCTGACGTTGACGACCTGGTACTCGGTGCGGAATGCGTTCTTGAATCCCTTGAGCTTCGGCAGACGCATGTGCAGGGGCATCTGGCCACCCTCGAAGGCTGCCGAGACGTTCTTACGCGCCTTGGTGCCCTTCGTACCGCGACCAGCGGTCTTGCCCTTCGAACCCTCACCGCGTCCGACGCGGGTCTTGTCCGTCTTCGCGCCCGGAGCCGGGCGCAGGTGATGCAGCTTGATGGTCATTCTCAGACCTCCTCAACGGTCACGAGGTGACGCACCACGTTGATCAAGCCACGGTTCTGCGCGTTGTCCTCGCGGACCACCGACTGGCGGATCTTCCGCAGGCCGAGGGTGCGCAGGCTGTCACGCTGATTCTGCTTGGTACCGATGGTGCTCTTGATCTGGGTGATCTTCAGCTCTGCCATTACTTCACGCTCCCAGCAGCCAGTGCACGGGCGCGAAGCATGCCTGCGGGAGCGACGTCCTCGAGGGGAAGCCCGCGGCGAGCCGCAACTTCCTCCGGACGCTGCAGGCCCTTGAGAGCTGCAACCGTCGCGTGCACCACGTTGATGGCATTGTCGGAGCCGAGCGACTTCGACAGGATGTCGGAGATGCCCGCGCACTCCAGCACGGCGCGAACCGCGCCACCGGCGATCACACCGGTACCGGGGGAAGCCGGACGCAGCAGGACGACGCCTGCAGCAGCCTCACCCTGAACCGGGTGGGTGATGGTTCCGCCGATGAGCGGAACGCGGAAGAAGTTCTTGCGAGCTTCCTCGACACCCTTGGTGATGGCCGCGGGAACTTCCTTGGCCTTGCCGTAACCGACGCCGACCACACCGTTGCCGTCTCCGACGATCACCAGCGCGGTGAAGCTGAAGCGACGGCCGCCCTTGACGACCTTCGACACACGGTTGATCGAGACGACACGCTCGATGTGGTTCGACCGCTCGGCAGCGTTGCCACCGCGCGAGTCGCGATCGCGGCGGTCGCGACCACCACGGTTGTCCCCGGTGTTGGGGCCATTCTGTCCGGCGGGGCCGTTTCCGCCGTCACGCCGCTGACGTCCCGGCATCAGACGTTCCTTCCGTTCGAAAAGATGATCATCAGAACTTCAGCCCGCTCTCGCGCGCTGCGTCCGCGAGGGCCGCGATGCGGCCGCTGTAGGTGTGTCCACCGCGGTCGAAGACCACGGATTCCACGCCGGCAGCCTTCGCGCGCTCGGCGATCAGCTGGCCGACCTTGGCGCCACGCGCCTTCTTGTCGCCCTCGAGCGCACGCACGTCGGCCTCGATGGTCGACGCAGCGGCAACGGTCGTGCCGGTGAGGTCGTTGATGACCTGCACGTGCATGTGGCGCGACGAACGGTTGACGACGAGACGCGGACGCTCTGCCGTTCCGGCGATCTTCTTGCGGAGGCGGAAATGACGACGCGTCTTCGACAGCCGACGCGTGGTGGACGCATCCTTGCCGCGCGGGATCCGCTTGGCCTTCTGGTTCTCGGTCTGGCTCATGATCACTTACCCGTCTTTCCGACCTTGCGACGGACCTGCTCACCCTCGTAGCGGATGCCCTTGCCCTTGTACGGGTCGGACTTACGCAAACGGCGAATGTTGGCCGCGATCTGGCCGACCTGCTGCTTGTCGATACCCGCAATCGAGAACTTCGTGGGGGCCTCGACGGCAAAGGTGATGCCTTCGGGGGCCTCGATGAGCACCGGGTGGCTGTAGCCGAGCGAGAACTCGAGGTCCTTGCCCTTGAGCGCCACGCGGTAGCCGACGCCGAAGATCTCCATCTTGATGGTGTAACCCTCGGTCACACCGACGATGAGGTTCTGCACCAGGGTCCGCGACAGACCGTGCAGCGCACGGCTGCGACGCTCGTCGTTGGGGCGGTTGATGTTCAGTGCCCCGTCGTCGCCCTTGGCGATGGAGATGGGCTCAGCGATCGTCAGCGACAGGTTGCCCTTGGGGCCCTTCACTGCGACATTCTGGCCATCGATGTTCACCTCGACACCCGAGGGAACTGCAACGGGGAGTTTTCCGATTCGCGACATTGTGGTGGCCTCCCTTACCAGACGTAGGCGAGGACTTCCCCGCCTACTCCCTGCTTGGCCGCCTGGCGATCGGTGAGCAGACCGGACGACGTGGAGATGATCGCCACGCCGAGTCCGCCCAGGACCTTGGGCAGGTTGGTGGACTTCGCGTACACACGAAGGCCGGGCTTCGACACGCGTCGCACGCCGGCGAGGCTGCGCTCACGGGAAGGCCCGTACTTGAGGTCGACGACGAGGGTCTTGCCCACCTCGGCGTCCTCGGTGCGGTAGTCGGAGATGTAGCCCTCGCGCTTGAGGATCTCGGCGATGTTCACCTTGATCTTCGACGACGGGAGCTTCACCTCGTCGTGGAACGCCGTGTTGGCGTTACGCAGACGCGTCAAGAAGTCTGCGATGGGGTCGGTCATGGTCATGGTCTGACCTGTACACCTTTCTCGGAGCGGTTCCCATGCAACACCGGAAGAATCCGGTCGTGGGCCTGCAGCGAATTTGGTTTCAAATGCGAGCCGGCCCGAAATGAGCCGGCCCCTGACAGCGTGACGGTGGGCGGAGGCACGAGGTCTCCGCCCACCCGCTCACGTCACCAGGAGCTCTTGTGAACTCCCGGAAGCTCGCCTGCGTGTGCCATCTCACGGAGGCAGACGCGGCAGAGACCGAACTTGCGGAACACCGCGTGCGGGCGACCGCAACGCTGGCAGCGCGTGTAAGCGCGAACCGCAAACTTCGGCTTCTTGTTGGCCTTGTTGACCAGTGCCTTCTTAGCCATGGGCTCAGTTCTCCTTGAACGGGAAGCCGAGGTGCTTGAGCAGGGCACGGCCTTCTTCGTTGTTGGTAGCGGTGGTCACGACAGTGATGTCCATGCCGCGCGGGCGGTCGATCTTGTCCACGTCGATCTCGTGGAACATCGACTGCTCGTTCAGGCCGAACGTGTAGTTGCCGTTGCCATCGAACTGGTTGCCGTTCAGGCCACGGAAGTCGCGGATACGGGGAAGCGCGATGGACACGAGACGGTCCAGGAACTCCCACATGCGATCGCCGCGGAGCGTGACACGCGCACCGATGGGCATACCCTCGCGAAGCTTGAACTGCGCGATGGACTTACGGGCCTTGCGGATCTCCGGCTTCTGACCGGTGATCAACGCGAGGTCGTTGACCGCGCCGTTGATGAGCTTCGCGTCGCGGGCTGCGTCGCCGACACCCATGTTGACGACGACCTTCACGACGCCGGGGATCTGCATGACGTTCGCGTAGGCGAACTCCGCGTTCAGCGCGTCACGGATCTCCGCGCGGTAGCGGGTCTTCAGACGCGGCTGGATCTTGTTCTCGGTGGTGGTCATGTCAGATGTCCTTCCCGTTCTTCCGGGAAATCCGAACGCGCTTGCCGGTTTCCTCATCGGTCCGGTAGCCGACGCGAGTGGCGTTTCCGTCCGAGTCGACGACCGCAACGTTGGAAACGTGGATCGGGGCCTCCTGCGTCACGATGCCGCCCGAAGAGGCGCCACGCTCGTTGGCCGAGACCGCGGTGTGCTTCTTGATCCGGTTCACGCCCTCGACGAGGACACGGTTCTCGCGCGGGAAGGCAGCAATGACCTTGCCCTTCGCACCCTTGTCCTTACCCGAGATGACGAGCACGGTGTCGCCCTTGTGCACCTTCATCACAGCACCTCCGGAGCGAGCGAGACGATCTTCATGAACCGCTTGTCGCGAAGCTCGCGACCGACGGGTCCGAAGATGCGGGTGCCGCGCGGATCGTTGTCACCCTTGATGATGACTGCGGCGTTCTCATCGAACTTGATGTACGAGCCGTCCGGCCGGCGGCGCTCCTTGGCGGTGCGCACGATCACGGCCTTGACGACATCGCCACGCTTGACGTTGCCGCCGGGGATGGCGTCCTTGACGGTGGCGACAATGATGTCGCCGATACCGGCGTAGCGACGGGACGAACCACCGAGAACGCGGATGCAGAGAATCTCCTTGGCACCCGTGTTGTCGGCGACGCGCAGTCGCGACTCCTGCTGGATCACTTACGTCTCCTTGACCTGGATTGGTTTGTACGTCAGATTTCCGACCTGGACGTACGCGGTCGTCGGCTACTCACGGCGCACGTGTGCAAGACACACGGGTCCCGCGAAGCAACCCGTCCAGGGTAGGCCATATACCGTACCCCGGGCAAATTAGCGAACTGTGCGATCACTCCCATCCCGGATCCCGGTGGGACGCACGAAACTCCGCGTCTGCTTCCGCACTCCGAACACGACCTCGGCCCGGCGTCCGAAATGGACGCCGGGCCGAGGATTTTCGTCACACGAGGTGTGAGAGGACTACTTGGCCTTCTCGAGCACCTCGACCAGACGCCAGCGCTTCGACGCGGACAGCGGACGGGTCTCCATCAGCTGCACGCGGTCGCCGATGCCGGCGAGACCGTTCTCGTCGTGTGCCTTCACCTTGGTCGTACGGCGGATGATCTTGCCGTACAGCGGGTGCTTCACGCGATCCTCGAGCTCGACCACGATGGTCTTTTCCATCTTGTCCGAGACGACGTAGCCGATGCGGACCTTGCGGCTCGCGCGCTCTTCGTTCTGGGTCACTGCCTTTTCCTCACTCATGCCACGTCACCCGCATCCGGGCCGGTGGCCAGACCGAGCTCACGCTCGCGCAGAACCGTGTAGATACGAGCGATCTCGTTACGCACGGTGCGCAGTCGTCGGTTGTTGTCCAGCTGACCGGTAGCCATCTGGAAGCGGAGGTTGAACAGCTCTTCCTTGGACTCGCGAAGCTTCGAGGTCAACTCTTCCTCGGTGAGCTCGCGAAGTTCTGCGGCGGGGGTTTCGGTAGCCATCAGAACTGCTCCTCCCTCGTCACGATCCGGCACTTGCACGGGAGCTTGTGCATCGCGCGGCGCAGGGCCTCACGAGCAGTCTCCTCGTTCGGGTAGCTCATCTCGAACAGCACGCGACCGGGCTTGACGTTCGCGACCCACCACTCGGGCGAACCCTTACCGGAACCCATGCGGGTTTCGGCCGGCTTCTTGGTGAGCGGGCGATCCGGGAAGATGTTGATCCAGATCTTGCCGCCACGCTTGATGTGCCGGGTCATGGCGATACGAGCGGCTTCGATCTGCCGGTTCGTGATGTAGGCCGGCTCGAGAGCCTGGATGCCGTACTCGCCGAAGGCAACCTGGGTGCCGCCCTTGGCGTTACCCGAACGGCTCGGATGGTGCTGCTTGCGGTGTTTGACCCGCCGGGGGATCAACATTGCGTCAGCCCTCCTTGTTCTCTGCCGAAGCCGGGGCGTCGGCTGCCCGTCCCGCTTCGGTGCTCGTCGCGGTGGTGCCCGAGGCGCCGGAACGACGCGGGCGGCTCGGACGCTCACGACGCGGACGGTCGGCGGGAGCAGCTGCGGCAGCAGCGAGCTCGCGACGGCCACCGACGATGTCGCCCTTGTAGATCCAGACCTTCACGCCGATACGACCGAAGGTGGTCTTCGCCTCGTAGAGGCCGTAGTCGATGTCCGCGCGCAGCGTGTGCAGCGGGACGCGACCTTCGCGGTAGAACTCCGAACGCGACATCTCCGCGCCACCGAGGCGGCCCGAGCACTGCACGCGGATGCCCTTGACGTTGGGCTGACGCATGGCCGACTGAATGGCCTTGCGCATCGCCCGGCGGAACGCCACGCGGTTCGAGAGCTGCTCTGCGACGCCCTGCGCCACCAGCTGAGCCTCGGACTCGGCGTTCTTGACCTCGAGGATGTTGAGCTGAACCTGCTTGCCGGTCAGCTTCTCGAGCTCGGCACGGATGCGATCGGCCTCGGCGCCGCGGCGGCCGATGACGATGCCCGGACGCGCGGTGTGGATATCCACACGCACACGATCGCGGGTGCGCTCGATCTCGACCTTCGCGATGCCCGCACGCTCGAGGCCGGAGGCCAGGAACTTACGGATCGCGACGTCTTCCTTCACGTAGTCCGCGTACTGCTTGTCTGCGTACCAACGCGACTTCCAGTCGGTGGTGATGCCCAGACGGAAGCCGTGCGGGTTGATCTTCTGGCCCACTACTGAGCTCCCTTCCGGCGATTGCGAGACGAGTTCGAGCCGACGCTCTCCACGATCACGGTGATGTGGCTCGACCGCTTGCGGATACGGAACGCGCGACCCTGTGCACGCGGCTGGAACCGCTTGAGGGTTGCGCCCTCGTCCACGTACGCCGTCGCGATGACGAGCGTGCTGGGGTCGAGGTTCAGGTTGTTCTGTGCGTTCGCAGCTGCCGAGGCGATGACCTTGGCGACCGGCTCTGCAGCGGCCTGCGGCGCGAACTTCAGAATTGCGAGGGCTTCCTCGACAGACTTTCCGCGAACGATGTCGACGACGCGGCGCGCCTTCATCGGGGTCACGCGCACGTGGCGCGCAACAGCCCGAGCGCTCGGGTTTGTGGTTTCAGTACTCATCGACGCTTGCTCTTCCGGTCGTCCTTGATGTGGCCCTTGAACGTACGGGTCGGTGCGAATTCACCGAGCTTGTGGCCGACCATCGAATCCGAGACGAACACCGGAACGTGCTTGCGTCCGTCGTGGACTGCAAACGTGTGACCGATGAAATCGGGCAGGATCGTCGAGCGGCGCGACCAGGTCTTGATGACCTGCTTGGTGCCCTTTTCGTTCTGAGCGTCCACCTTGGCCAGGAGGTGGTCGTCGACGAACGGGCCTTTCTTGAGGCTGCGTGGCATTCTCTAACTCCCTCCTTGACTAGCGCTTCTTGCCGGTGCGGCGACGACGAACGATGAGCTTGTCGGACGCCTTGTTCTTGCGGGTGCGGCCCTCGGGCTTGCCCCACGGGCTGACCGGGTGGCGACCACCGGAGGTCTTGCCCTCACCACCGCCGTGCGGGTGGTCGACCGGGTTCATCACGACACCGCGGACGGTAGGACGCTTGCCCTTCCAGCGCATACGGCCGGCCTTGCCCCAGTTGATGTTCGACTGCTCGGCGTTGCCGACCTCGCCGACGGTTGCGCGGCAGCGCACGTCGACGCGACGGATCTCACCGGACGGCATACGCAGCGTGGCGTAGGTGCCTTCCTTACCGAGAAGCTGGATGCTCGCGCCGGCCGAACGGGCCATCTTGGCTCCGCCACCGGGACGCAGTTCCACCGCGTGGATGGTGGTACCGGTCGGGATGTTGCGCAGCGGCAGGTTGTTGCCCGGCTTGATGTCGGCCGTCGGGCCGGACTCGACCGGAGCACCCTGCACCAGGCCCTTGGGGGCGATGATGTAGCGCTTCTCGCCGTCCACGTAGTGGAGCAGCGCGATGCGGGCGGTGCGGTTGGGGTCGTACTCGATGTGAGCGACCTTGGCCGGGATGCCGTCCTTGTCGTTGCGACGGAAATCGATCAAGCGGTATGCGCGCTTGTGTCCGCCACCCTTGTGCCGGGTCGTGATACGACCGTGCGCGTTGCGACCACCGCGACCGTGCAGCGGGCGGATCAGCGACTTCTCGGGCGTCGACCGAGTGATCTCGGCGAAGTCCGACACACTGGCGCCACGACGGCCCGGCGTAGTCGGCTTGTACTTACGGATTGCCATGAGTCTTCTCGTCCTCTATCTCTCGCGAGTTCCGGCGCCTAGGCGACCGGGCCTCCGAAGATCTCGATGGGCTTGCTGTCGGCGGTCAGGGTCACGAGCGCGCGCTTGGTGTCCTTGCGCTTGCCGTAACCGAACCGCGTCCGCTTGCGCTTGCCCTGACGGTTGGCGGTGTTGACGCTGCTCACCTTGACGCCGAAGACCTTCTCGACGGCAATCTTGATCTGCGTCTTGTTCGAGTCCGGGTGGACCAGGAAGGTGTAGGTGCCCTCTTCCATCAGCCCGTAGGACTTCTCGGAGACGACGGGAGCCAGCAGGATGTCGCGCGGATCGGCGATCGTGCTCACTTGCTCTCCTCCTTGACTTCCTGAGCCGACTCGGCCGGCCCGTGAATGAACGCGTTGAGCGCCTCGACGCTGAACACGACATCGTCGCTGTAGAGGACGTCGTAGGTGTTCAGCTGATCGGGTGCGAGCGTGTGGACGTTCGGCAGGTTCTGCACGCTCTTCCACGCGGCGACGTCTGCACGTCCCACCACCAGGAGCACGTTCTTACGCTCGGTGAGCTCACCGAGGAAGGCACGTGCCGACTTCGTCGACGGGGTCTGACCCGCGACGAGCTCGGTGATCACGTGGATGCGCTCGTTGCGCGCCCGGTCGGAGAGGGCACCGCGCAGGGCGGCTGCCTTCATCTTCTTGGGGGTGCGCTGGCTGTAGTCGCGCGGCTGCGGGCCGTGAACGGTGCCGCCACCGACGAACTGCGGTGCGCGGGTCGAGCCCTGACGGGCGCGGCCGGTGCCCTTCTGGCGGTACGGCTTACGACCACCGCCGCGGACCTCTCCGCGCGTCTTGGTCGAGTGCGTGCCCTGGCGTGCAGCAGCGAGCTGCGCGACAACCACCTGGTGCAGCAACGCGATGTTGGCCGGGGCGTCGAAGATCTCCGCGGGGAGATCGACGGTGCCGGTGGACTTGCCACCTGCAGCCTTGACGTCCAGCGTCAGCTTGGTTGCGGTCTCGGTGCTGGTCATGCCCGTGCACCACCCTTCACTGCAGTCTTGACGATCACGAGGCCGCCCTTGCGGCCGGGGATCGCGCCCTTGATAAGCAGCAGACCGTTCTCGGCGTCCACCTTGTGGACGGAGAGGTTCTGCGTCGTGACGCGGTCGCTACCCATACGGCCGGACATGCGCGTGCCCTTGAAGACACGACCCGGGGTGGCGCAGCCACCGATGGAGCCGGGACGACGGTGCACAGCCTGCGCACCGTGCGAAGCGCCCTGACCGGCGAAGCCGTGACGCTTCATGGTGCCGGCGAAGCCCTTGCCCTTGGAAGTGCCCGTGATGTCGACGAATGCGCCGTCTTCGAACACCTCTGCGGTCAGTTCCTGGCCGACCTCGTACTCCGAGGAGTCCTCGACACGAAGCTCGACGAGGTGGCGGCGCGGGGTCACGCCTGCCTTGTCGAACTGGCCGCGGACCGGCTTGTTGACCTTGCGCGGCGCAATCGCACCGAAGGCGAGCTGCACAGCGTTGTAGCCGTCGCGCTCCTCCGTGCGAATCTGCGTGACCACGTTCGGTCCGGCCTTGACGACGGTCACCGGAACGACCCGGTTGTTCTCGTCGAAGACCTGGGTCATGCCGAGCTTGGTGCCCAGGATTCCCTTGATCTGGTTAGTCATCTGTTCTCTCCGCTGCGTCTTCTACAAGCTCGCTGTAAGTCACTGAATGTTGACGTCGACGCTCGCCGGGAGGTCGATGCGCATCAGTGCGTCAACCGTCTTCGGCGTCGGGTCGAGGATGTCGATCAGCCGCTTGTGAGTACGCATCTCGAAGTGCTCGCGCGAGTCCTTGTACTTGTGCGGCGAGCGAATGACGCAGTACACGTTCTTTTCAGTGGGCAACGGCACCGGGCCGACCACACGGGCACCCGTACGGGTGACCGTCTCGACGATCTTGCGCGCAGATGCGTCGATCGCCTCGTGGTCATAGGCCTTGAGCCTGATGCGGATCTTCTGTCCCGCCACGCTTAGTGTCCTTTTCTTGCCGCGTTTCGTAGCACCCGATCTGATCGGGAACCACCTCGTCTGCACAGTTCCGAACGGAACAGGCGACAGAGAACAGCACTCATACACATCGCGAGCCGGGCTCACCCGATCCGCTGCCGCTGTTCATCTGTCATTGTTCTCCGGTCCACGCGGTCGGGCGTGTCGCTCCGTCGCTCATTCCCCGGCGCCGAAATCTGCATTTCGACACCGCACAGAACGGGACCGGATGCGCTCATACGAGCGCACGCTGGTACTGCTTCCGTCTTGCATGTGGCCGCGACCTGGCCGTAAGGCTCGATCCGCGACTGTCACTACTTCACCGTTCCGAGCCGCGAAACATCCATGGCCCGGTCAAGGCAACCCGACCAGTATGCAGCAATCCACCGCCGAGTACAACTCCGGCGAATTCTCACCGGTCGAGCGGACACCTAACCTATCGCGTTCATCGGGGGCGTCCGCAACGGCGCGGCCGCATCCAGGGTGTTGGTCGGGTCCGGCCCGGGACCCGGCGCGACCTGGACCACCTCGGGCGCAACTCCCGGCGCAGGCACCAGAACGGGCAGGTCGCGCCACACCGGAAGCGTTTCCTGCAGCTCGAGGCCGATCTGGATGATCTGTTCGTCCTGCCACGGCCTCGCGCCGAGCTGTACACCGAACGGCATTCCGGTCGCCGCCGACCGCCCCACCGGGAGTGTCACAACCGGCGCACCCGAGTAGTTGGCCCACTTCACGTCACCCGGTACGCCTTCGGTCACACTCACCCCGAGAAACTCCTCGCGCCGGGCAGCGTCCACCTTCGTGCCAGGGATCATCACCGCGTCCAGATCGTTGTCGACGAAGAGTTCGTTGTACTCGTACTGGTATCGCAACCGGTCTCGCTCGAGCATGAGGTAGTCCACGACAGGCACCGCGAGGGACGCCACCGCAGACCCGACACTGGGCACTCGCTCCGGGCGATACAAACCGATCCGGTCGGCGAATTGCCGGTGATACGAACCCATTTCGACGACATCACCCGTCGCGAGCGAGGTCGGAGTCGGGGGCATCACCACGGGGACCACCTCAGCACCGAGCGAACGTGCCAGGTGGACCGCATCGTCGAAAAGAGTCTGCAACGGCGGTGGAAGGTCCGACGGCGGAAGCCCCAGCCGAATCCCCGCCAACGGCGATGCGCCGCCCTTCGCCACGAGAGGATACCCACCGGCAGGGACCGGGGGCCCGAGCGCAGTGATCGGATCGGCGACGTCGACGGTCGCGAGGATCGACAACATCAACGATGCATCGGCGAGACTTCGCCCCATCGGCCCGACGTGGTCGCGGGTCCAGGTCAGCGGAATCATGCCGTGCGAAGTGATTCGGCCGTACGTGGGCTTGATCGACGAGATCCCGCATGCGCTCGCAGGCAACCTCACCGATCCCCCGGTGTCGCTGCCGACCGCGAGCGGAGCGAAGCGGGCCGCGAGTACCGCGGCACTGCCGCCCGACGACCCACCCGGTGACATCTCGGTGTTCCACGGATTTCCCACCTGCGGTGTCGCGATACCGATCGCGAACTCGTCGGTGTGAGCGTGTCCCATGAGGATTGCGCCTGCGTCCCGGAGTTTGCTCCACACACCGGAGTCGCCGGCCGCGATATTCCCTTCGAGCACTCTGCTCGAGGCGGTCAGTGGCAGCCCCGATACGGCGAAAAGGTCCTTGAGCGCGATCGGCAGACCACAGACATCGGGAGCCGCGGTCCCCTCGTTCCGCGCCCGAGTGAGCCTCTCCCCCGCGGCGTCCGCGCCGGCATATGCGAACTCCGGATACAGCCGCACCCACGCGCCGATCGCGCCGTCGAAAGCCCGCGTCCGCGCCAGACATGCATCGAGCAGTTCCTTCGGGTGCAAGCGGCCGGCGTGCAGGAGGCTCGCGGCCTCGACTGCACTCAGAAGTGCAGGGTCCGTTGCGTCGACCGCACCCGGATCCGGAAGTCGCCGCACCGGTGCGGCATGACTACGCTGCGCGGTGGTTGTCCCCAGAAGCAGGGCACCTCCCGCGAGGGAGCCCAACATCCGGCGGCGGGAGAGCGCACTACTCATCTGTCCAGAGAAGCACGAATACCCTGCGAGCGCAGAGTTGACATGCAGCGAGCCGACGAGCGGTCGTCGCCATCGGGAGGTTTCACATCACGTGGCGTTGTCCGTACGCCATAATCGCCCGGATCGACGAGTCCACCGTCGACGAAGCCCCGCACCGATGACGAATACAGGAGAAGCCGATGTCCCCGTTCGAGCGGTCCGGCTCTCCCCGCGGCCTGGGGCGGCGACCCCAACTGTCGGACGATGTGGCGTCGTTCGTCCGCAACCGCATCATGTCGGGCGACGTGCGGCCGGGCGATTTCGTACGGCTCGACGAGACCGCCGCCGAACTCGGGGTCAGCGTGACCCCGGTTCGTGAAGCCCTGCTCACCCTTCGCGGCGAAGGCCTCGTCGAACTCGTTCCGCATCGGGGTTATGTCGTCGCACCGCTGACCCGATCCGACATCGACGACGTGTTCTGGTTGCAGGGGTGCATCGCCGAGAAGCTCGCTGCGCGCGCTGCGGAGACCATCGGTGGCGACACGATCGCCGAGCTCGACGACATCAACGCCAAGTTCACCGACGCGGTGCAGACCGGCGACGGCTCACGAATCGAAGCTCTCGAATTCTCCTTCCATCGGACACTCAATCGGGTCGCCGCCGCACGCAAACTCGCGTGGTTCCTGCACAACGCGACGCGGTACACCCCCGCACGTTTCTATTCGTCCGACCCGGAATGGGGGGTCGAGGCCGTTGCGGCGCATCACCGAATTCTCGATGCCCTCCGTGCGCATGATCCGAGCACGGCCGGGACAGAGACCCGGGATCACTTCACCGATGGAGCACGTCGTCTCGTCCGGCATCTGGACGAGATCGGTATCTGGTCCTGATCTCGCGTCGCACCGGCCGTTCGCAGACACCCGGCCGGGAACACCTCGGAGCGGTAGCATCTCGACGAAGGAGGCGGGGACACCCGCTGGACTGGCCATGACCGAGTCCCGACAGGGACCGAGTTCGACGGTGGGGTGCGGATGCGAGGCAACCACGACCATGCAGTCCTCGTGGAGGATGTCCACAAGTCGTTCGGGGATGTTCATGCACTCGCCGGGGTCGATTTCTCGGCTCCGGAAGGCTCTGTCCTCGCGATCCTCGGCCCCAACGGTGCCGGAAAGACCACCATGGTCAAGATCCTGTCGACACTTATCCACGCCTCGAGCGGACGTGCCGTCGTTGCAGGTCACGATGTCGAGACCAACCCCGCTGCGGTCCGACGCTCGATCATGATGACCGGGCAGTTCGCCGCCTTGGACGACACCCTCACCGGACGCGAGAATCTCGTACTGTTCGGCCGGTTGATGGGGCTCGACAAGACCTCTGCAAAGCTGCGTGCGGACGAGCTTCTCCTCGAGTTCGACCTCGTCGAAGCGGGACGCCGACCGGTCAAGGGTTATTCCGGTGGTATGCGGCGCCGGGTCGACATCGCGTGCGGACTCGTGGTCCGTCCCGAAGTCGTGTTCCTCGACGAGCCGACCACCGGACTGGATCCACGATCCCGCCAAGGTGTGTGGTCACTGGTCGAGTCCCTGAAGCGGCAAGGAATCACGACCCTGTTGACCACTCAGTACCTCGAAGAAGCCGACGTACTGAGCGACAACATCATCGTGATCGACAGAGGAACGGTCATCGCCAGGGGGACGGCGAACGAACTGAAGGCTTCGACCGGGGGCAGCTACTGCGAAATCGTCCCTGTCGACCCTGCGGAGGTGCCCGGGATCGTGCACGCGCTCGGTTCCCTCGTCCCCGATTCCGTACGTGCCGATCTCTCGTCGCCAGGCGACATCGACCGGGTCTCCATCCCAGCGCCCGACGGAGCAGCAACCCTCACCGAAGCACTGCGTCTGCTCTCGCCCCTCGACATCGAACTCGCCGATATCGGCTTGCGGCGGCCGTCCTTGGACGACGTCTTCCTGCAGCTGACCGGTCACAGCGCGTCGACGGCATCCGCCGAACTCGACGCGGCCGCCGTGGGAGAGGGCCCGTGACCGCCCGCACCGAACGTCTTCCGGCCGGTCGGCCCCCGGACAACCCGAGTGTGGGCCTTCCCGACCGGCGGTCCGGCACGCACCGCCGTGTCCATCCGAACTCGGTGTCGCAATGGTCGGCGCTGACCGGACGCACTCTGCGCACGATGGCGCGGTACGGCGAACTGATCGTTGCCGTGATCGCACCCTTCGTCTTCGGTCTCGGGTTCTATCTCCCGCTGAAGTTCGTGATGCAGATGCAGGGCATCGACTACGCGCAGTTCCTGATGCCGATCATCGTCCTCCAATCGATGGCGTTCACCGCTATCTCGGCGGCCCAGATGGCCGCGCAGGAGGCGACAACCGGACTGACGACCCGGTTGAAGACAATGCCCGTCGCCCCGACCGTACCGCTGCTTTCGCGTATGTCGGCGGGGATGACGAGATCGGTGATTTCCCTGTTCGCCGCGATCGGATTCGGTTATCTGATCGGTTTCCGGTTCACCGCCGGACTCGGGCAGGCGGTTCTGTTCGGAGTGACGGCACTCGCCATCAGCCTCGTGCTGTGCCTGGGAGCCGATGCGATCGGCAGCCTCTCCAAGAGCCCCGAAGCGACCTCGCAGGCGCTGACACTCCCCCAGCTGATCCTCGGGATGCTGTCGTGCGGCTTCGTTCCCGAGCAAGGTTTTCCCGAATGGATTCGTCCGTTCGTGCGTAATCAGCCGATCTCGCAGTTCTCGTTCGCTATGCGCGACATGGCGGACGGCGGGGTCACGTGGGAGGTGTTCTACCCGAGTTTGCTTTGGCTGGTCGGGTTGACCATCGTGTGTCTGCCTCTCGCCGTGTGGGCCAATACGAGGCGGAGGTGACCGGATGAGCCAGAGCACTGCGCTGGGCACAGGGTCCGGATCGTTCGGGTATCCGGCGCCGAACGCCGTGGTCGCCGAGAGCTCTCTCGCGGCGTTGTGGCAGCACAGCCGCCTCCAATGCGGGCGGCTCCTACTTCGCTGGGCACGCGATCCGGCGACGATGATCCAAGCGCTGATCTATCCCGCACTGACACTGGTGATGTTCAGGATCGTGCTCGGCGACAGCATCACCGCCGCAACGGGGCAGCCATCGATATTCGGGACAGTACCGATGATCGTGCTGGTGGGTGCGATGTTCGGTTCCGTCGTCAGTGCGGTCGGGTTGCGTGCCGAACGTGAGTCCGGCCTGCTGAGTCGTTTCTATACGCTGCCGATCCATCGATCAGCGGGGCTGGTGGGGCGTCTGATGGCGGAGGCGGTTCGCGTCCTCGTCACCTCGATTGTGATTTTCGCCGCAGGTGTCGTCATGGGTTTCCGGTTCACGCAGGGCATCCCGGCGACATTGTTGATGTTGGTGGTACCCATCGTGTTCGGGATGGGATTCGCCATGATGGTGACCGTCCTGGCCACTCTGTCGACCAAGATCCCACTCGTGGAGATGGTGTCGATCGTGTGCACCCTCCTGATGTTCTTCAATTCGGGATTCGTGCCGGTCATGGCCTATCCGACGTGGCTGCAGCCGATCGTCGCGAACCAGCCGATGTCATGCGCGATCGACAGCATGAGGGCCCTCGCGGTGGGTGGGCCGCTGGCCGAGCCGATGATCAAGACCCTCGGGTGGTCGGTCGGAATGTTCGCCTTGTTCCTGGTGCCTGCCATTCGCGGTTATCGGCGCGCAGCCCAGCAGGGATGACCTCGAACTTTCCGGAGGGAAATGGTTTCCGCTGCTAATCTCACTTGCGTCCAACCAGGTACGGATACGCCACGACCCCGGCGGTCCGCACGAGGAGCCTCCATGAAATTTGCGCGCCGGATCGCTGTGGCCACCGCCACCGCTGCCCTTGCTGCCTCGGCGTCGCTGGTCACCACACCGGCGATGGCGTCTGCCCAGCCAACAACGGATCAGCCGCCGAGTGCCCCCGCGGCGGGCGACGGGCGGCTCGCCGCACTGCTCTCCACGATGGGACCCAGTCCCGCAGGCACCAACGATCTCGACTGCGTCCCTTCCACGGATCATCCGCGCCCGGTGGTACTCGTGCACGGCACCGGATCGGGAATGATGCAGACGTGGCCCATCGTCGCGCCGCAGCTCGCCGACCTCGGCTACTGCGTGTACGCGCTGAACTACGGCGGCGCGCAGGCCGTCTTCGATCCCGACAAGACGATCTGGGGCGTCACCGACATCGAGCAGTCCGCGGTGGAGGTACGGGACTTCGTCGATGCCGTCCTCGAGCACACCGGCAGCGACAAGGTCGATCTGGTAGGACATTCGCAGGGCGGAATGCTGTCACGGCAGTACCTGAAGTTCGAAGGTGGAGCCGATCCCCTCGACCCGGCACGTAACAAGGTCGAGAACCTCATCATGCTCGGTGCGACGAATCACGGCACGTCTTTCAATGGGCTCCAGCAGCTGTACGCGATGCTGGCGATCTTCGGCCTGACGAACGGCAACGACATCGTTGCGCAGGCACTGTTCGCCGGCACCAATCTCGGTGTGGCCGGCCAGCAACAGCTCATAGGCTCCCGGGTACTCGCCGCGCTCAACGACGGCCCCGAGACACTGCCGGGAATCAAATACACGTCGATCGCGACGCGCCACGACGAAATCGTGACACCTCCGGAGAGTTCGTTCCTCGAATCCGATGCCGGCGCCACGGTCGAGAACAAGTGGGTCCAGGACCTGTGCCCGACCTCACCCGCAGATCATTCGACGATGTTGATGCTCCCCGAATCGTTGTATCTGGTGAAATCCGCCCTCGATCCCGCTTACGCCGACGTCAACGAAGCGCCCTGCACCGTTCCGGAAGCGCCCGGAACCCCCTAGAGCACCGACCCGACGGGAGTTCCCGCCGAGACACCGAGAAGGTCCCTCCCGAAGGAGGGACCTTCTCGGTCAGGTGCCGGATCGAGGACGTCCGGCAGAGGTCACAATCCGAGCGCGCGCTGGAGCACCGGCCACGAATCCTTCAGATCGTCCTGCCAGTAACCCCATGAATGGCTACCCGAGTCGCGGAAGTTGTAGGTCGCAGGGATACCCAGCTCGTTGAGGCGGTTCTGCAGGTTGTGGGTGCAGTAGTTGGTGGCTGCCTCGATCACGCCACCCACGACCACCTGGTTCGCGAGCACGTCCACTTGACCATCGATCTCCGGTCCATCGAGCGTGTCGTACGGACCTGGAAGGCCGTTGCCGTTAGAGATGTACAGTTCGAGACCCCGCAGCTGCTCCGCGTTCACGTAGGGGTCCTTCTCCCGCCACATCGGGTCGTCGAGCTCGCCCCACATGTTGCGAGTGTCGCCGCCGCCCCAGGTCTCCGTGGTGACCTTCACGAACTGCTGTCCGATCGGATCGGAGGTCTGCGCGCAGCCGCTGTACGCTGCCACACCCTGGTAGAGGTCGCCGCCTTCGATGGCCAGCTGGAGGACTGACGTACCGGACGAGGAGAGGCCCGCGATCGCGTTGACGCCGTTGGTTCCCAACGCAGCATCGATCAGCGGCGGGATTTCCTTGGTGAGGAAGGTCTCCCACTTGTTGACTCCGAGAACGGGGTCCTCGTTCTTCCAGTCGGTGTAGTAGCTCCACTTGCCACCGACCGGCGAGACGACGTTGAGGTTCTTGTCTTTGAAGAAGTCGATGGCGTCGGTGCGGAACCGCCACGTCGCGCTGTCCTCACCACCGCCGGCACCGTTCAACAGGTACAGCGTCGGGCGGGGCTCGCTGGTATCGGCCGGACGCCACACATCCAGGAGCACTTCCTTGTTCATCGACGCCGAGTGGACGTAGACGAGGAGCTGCTGCTCGCCGTACTGCTCGATACGCGTGATGTAGGAGCCGTTCTCGGACTCGGCCACCTCGAGAGGCTGCTCACTGTCCCAGACGGGGTCGGCCGCGGCCGTGGCTCCACCGAAGAACAACGGCAGTGCCACGACAGCTGCCGAGAGCGCGGCGAGTCTCGTCCTTCGAGTGCATGTCCGCGACTCGACAACCTTCATTCGCTTGAACCTCCTCAGACCCGTTTCCCGGGCATGATCTCCAGACCTCGGGTGCGTCCGAGGCGCACCGTCCGGCGCAGCAATACGTATATCTACAGGTCAGGCGTGCACGTTACCGTGGATCGCACATCCGCGATCCGACAGTCCTGCGCGAGCACACCATACCGGGCGGTCACCGTGGATCAAGATCGACACGATCATCGTGCAGAGCAGGCACGATCACGTCGAGCGCGGCCGGTTCCATCATCTCTCCGTGCCCCCCCGGTACGAACCGGGTGCGAACGACTCCCGTGACGAACGGCACCCACAGGTCCGCGGCGTCCGCTTCGGTCGGATGCTCCTCCACCGCACTGAAGAATTCCACGTCACCGGTGAACACTCCGGGTTCGTGTCGGTTGATCAGATCCGGTGACGTCATCGCCGCAGCGAAGATGCGCTGGACTCTCTCGATATCGAGTTCGATCAGTTCCGCCGGAACCGCACGCACGAGGGCTTCGGCGGCCTCGTCAGGAAGCCGGCCGTCGAGCGTCCCAGGTTCCACCTCGACGCCGAGGGCGCGCAGGTTCTCCGAGATCTCCGACTCGAAACGATCGGTGTCGATCCGCGGGATACTGTCGATCAGGGCAAGTTTCTCCACATTCAGACCACGGGACCGGAGTTCGACCGCCACCGCGTGCGCGAGCACACCTCCGAGGGACCAGCCGAGCAATCGGTACGGCCCGTCCGGCACGGTTGCAACTATCTCGTCGGCGTACCTGCGCGCCAGATCGTTCAGTGACGCCCCGGCGAAATCGGGTTCGGTCAACACCGGTGTCTGCACCCCGTACACGGCACCCGGTCCGTCCAGGCGCGCCGCGAGCGGCGCGTAGGTCCAGGCGAGCCCGATCATCGGATGCAGGCAGAACACCGCTTCCGTGGGATCCCCGGCGCGCAACGGCAGGATCACTGCAAGCGCGGTATCCGGTTCCACGCCCCCTGCACCGCCGGCCTCCCGACCGAGTCGGGCCGCGAGCGTCGCCACCATGGGTGCCTCGAGCAGCCATGAGACTCGCACGCCGACACCGATCTCGTCGCGCAGCCTCGCGACGACGCGAGTGGCCACGAGCGAATTTCCGCCGAGGTCGAAGAAATCGTCGTCGAGACCGACCTGCTCCACCCCGAGAATCTCGGCGAAGACGCGCGCAACAAGAGCTTCGAGGTCCGTGCGTGGCGCACGGTAGGGACGGATCACAGCCTCGGGTTCAGGGAGGGCGTCCCGGTCGATCTTGCCGACCGGCGTCAACGGCACCGCGTCGAGAACGACGATTGCGTCCGGCACCATCTGCGGTGCCAGCGACTGTGCGGCGAAGGCAAGCAGCTCCCGGGGCTCCGCCACAGCACCGGCAGCCGGCGTCACGTACGAGACGAGTCTCGCCGTGCCGCCGTCGGCCGCGCGAGCGACCGTGACGGCGAATTCGACCGTCTCGTGCGTGCGTAGGACGGCGTCGATCTCGCCCGGTTCGATGCGGAACCCTCGGATCTTGACCTGGAAGTCGGAGCGTCCGACGTACGCGAGCTCTCCGCTCTCGGTCCAGCGCACCACGTCCCCCGTGCGGTAGAGACGGGCACCGGAGCCGTACGGATCCGCGACGAATCGCGCGGCCGTGAGGTCGGGTCGCCGGTGATAGCCACGCGTGAGCTGGATCCCCGACATGTACAGCTCGCCCGCGACACCCACCGGGACCGGGCGCAACCTGGAGTCGAGGACCAGAGCACGCATACCGCGGATCGGCCCACCGATGGTGAGTTCGTCATCGACGGACAAGGGTCGGCTGATGGTGGTGACGATCGTCGTTTCGGTGGGGCCGTAGACATTGTGGAAGATGCGTCCCGGCGACCAGCGCGTCACGAGTTCCGGCGCGACCGCCTCCCCGCCGACTGCAAGCACCCGGAGATCATCGAGACCTTCCGGATCCAGCGACTCCACCGCCGCAGGGGTGATGAACGCGTGGGTGACACGTTCGCGTCGGAGGAGCTCTGTGAGGTCGCGGCCGCCGTAGACACTCGTCGGCGCGATCACCAGCGTCCCGCTCCCTCCTACAGCAAGCAGTATCTCGAGCACTGAGGCGTCGAAGCTCGGCGAGGCGAAATGCAGGGCCCTGGTGTCGGGCCCCAGTCCGTAGCGGTCACGCTGTGCCGCGGAGAAGTTCGCCAGGCCGGAGTTGGCGACGACGACTCCCTTGGGGAGACCGGTCGATCCGGACGTGTAGATGATGTACGCAGTGCTGTCCGCGTACACAGGACGCACCCGCTCGGTCGCCGAGACGGGCCGGACCGAGTATTCCGACATCTCCGTGACGACGGTGTCGGCGGTCAGATCGATCCATTCGATACCGTCCGGGAGTACGTGCCGATGCTGTGTCACGGTGAGGCCGAGTGCCGCTCCGGAGTCGGAGACCATGTGCGCGACACGGTCGACCGGGTAGTTCGGGTCGACGGGCACGTACGCGGCACCGGTCTTCGCCACCGACCATACCGCCGCAACCGATTCGATCGATCGAGTGATTCCCACGGCCACAACGTCTTCGGTGCCGAGTCCACGCCAGATGAGCAGTCGTGCCAACCGCGACGAGAACGCATCGAGTTCGGAGTACGTCCATGCACGCCCGTCGTGGACGAGCGCAACGCCGTCGGGGTTGCGTGCTGCTGCGGTCGACAGCAACTCTCCCAGCGGCTCCGCTGGGAGTGCTGGTCCGCCGTCGCGGCGGACGAGGTCCTGGAGCTCGTCGGGGTCGAGATACGGCAGGGCGGCCACCGGCACTGCCGGGTCGGCGAGGATGCTGTCGATGATCCGGAGGTACCGGTTGGCAAGCGCCGCCACTGCATCCATCTCGAGAATGTCGCTGCGATACTTGAATCCGAGCGTGACGGTGTCTTCCGCGGTGACGGCAACGGTCAGCGGATAGTGCGTGGCGTCGCGGGTGTTGACCCCCGCGACGACCAATCCGTCGATCGATCCCGCCTCTGCGATGCCACTCCGGTCCACTGGATACGACTCGTACACGAGCAGGGTGTCGAACAGCGCTCCGAGGCCCGTCCGCTGCTGGATCTCGGCGAGCCCCACATGATGGTGGTCGAGAAGCGACGCTTGATCGACCTGGATGCGCTGGAGCAGTTCCTCGGTGGTCTCGGAGTCGCCGAGTCGCACGCGGACGGGCAATGTGTTGATGAAGAGTCCGACCATCGATTCGACACCCGGAAGGTCCGCGGGCCGGCCCGACACCGTGGTACCGAACACGACGTCGTCACGACCGGTCGAGCGGGCGATGAGTGTCGCCCACGCACCCTGCAGGACGGTGTTGACCGTGACTCCGAGCGTCGCGGCGACCTCCCCGAGGGTGTCGCTGCGGTCGCGGCCGAGATCGATGTGGTGCTCGGCCGAGGTGGCTCCGGCGCCGTCGGCCTCGGAGCCGACCAGCAGCGACGGTTCGTCGACCCCTTCGAGTGCGTGGGCCCACGCGTCGACCGACTCGCGGTGATCACGGCGCCCCAGCCACTCGAGATAGCCGCGGTAGGACGGCACCCGGCCGAGGACCGCAGCATCACCCGACGTCGCGTACAGCACCAGCAGGTCCTTCATCAGCAACGGCATCGACCAGCCGTCGAGGAGGATGTGGTGGCTCGTGACCGCGAGCGTCCAGGATTCGGGCCCTGTCCGCACCATCGTGAAGCGGATCAGCGGTGGCGCTGCCAGGTCGAAGGCCACGTCCTGGTCGGCGCGCAGCACCGCGTCGAGTTCTGCGGTGTCCGCCGCCCGGTTTCCCGGCCCGGTGAGGTCGAGTTCTCGCCACGGCAGCACGACGTCGTCGACGACGACCTGGACCGGTTCACCGGATTCACCCGAGACGAAGGCGGTTCGCAGGTTGGGATACCGGTCGAGAAGTGCGGAGGCAGCACCTCGTAGACGCGCAGGGTCGACGAGTCCGGCGAGGTGGATCAGCACTTGGGTGCTGTAGACGTCGGACTGCCCTGCGGCGAGCAACGCGTGGTAGAGCAATCCGGACTGCAACGGTGCGAGCGGCCAGACGTCGGACACGTTGGGGTATTCCGCTTCCCACGTGTCGATGTCGCGCTGGGTGGCCTCCACCAAGGGGAGATCGGCCGGTGTCCGCCCTCCTGCCTCCGGGCGCGCCGCGTGGGTGGCGAGCGCTTCGAGTGCGCGCACCCACCACTGACCGAGTTCTTCGACGTCGTCGCGGTCGAGCAGACCGGAGGGAAATCCGAGGTTCGCGCCGAGCTCTCCTCCGATGACCACCGCGTTGATGTCCACCGACGCGAGCGCCGGGGCGTCGCTGTCGTCGCGACCGGACAGGTCACCGAGGTCGCCGGCGGGAAGCCAGCCCAACTCTGCGGCCTGACCCTGGGGCACCTCACCGGCGTCGAGGCGTCCGAGGTAGTTGAAGCTGACCTGACCGGACGGCAGATGTACGAGTTGCCCGGCAGTGTCGGCGTTGCAGTACCGGAGAAGTCCGTAGCCGAGTCCCTTGTCGGGGATGGCGCGCAAGTGTTCCTTGACGACCTTGAGCGCAGTGCCCGCAGCTGCTCCGCCCTCGATGGCGTCGTCCAGGTCGATGCCGGACAGATCCAGCCGCACGGGGAACATCGCGGTGAACCAGCCGACGGTTCGTGACAGGTCGGCGCCGGGGACGAGGTCTTCCTCGCGTCCGTGACCTTCGAGTCCGATCAACGCCGACAGTTCATCCGTGCCGCGGTCGCGACGCCAACCGGCGAGCGCCAGCGCAAGGCCCGTGAGCAACACGTCGTTGACGGTGCCGTGGTAGAGCTCCGGCACTGTGGTGAGCAGCGTCTCGGTGACCTCGGCTGCGACGCTGACCTGGACTTTCTCGACGGTCGACGCAAGATCGATCGCGGGGTCGAAGGCACGCGTACCCAGAAGGGGGTCGGCGCCGGTCAAGATGGACGTCCACATCGGCAGCTCGGCCGTGCGAGCGCTGGCACTGCGGACCAGGGCATCGGCCCATGTCCGGAACGACGTTCCGACCGGTTGCAGCGCCACGGGCTGTCCGTGATCGATCTGTGCCCATGCAGTCACGAAGTCGGGCACCAGGATTCGCCACGACACACCGTCGATCACGAGGTGATGGGCGACCACGACCATCCGTCCGGTGCGGTCTGCCCCGGGTGCGGGGTCGAGCCAGACGAACTGCAGCACGGAGCCGTGCGACGGATCGAGCCGCGCCTCTGCGCTGTCGAGTTCGCGGGCCGCGATGCTCCGCCACTGGTCGTCGTCCACGTCGGCAGGCACCTCGACGTGGGTGACCAGGGAATCGACGTCGATCGAGCCCGGTGCGGTCGTCGCCAGCACCCATTCTCCGGTCTCGTTGCGACGCAGGGACGCCCGCAGCACATCGTGCCGGTCGATGACGGCACGAAGGGTCGCGACCACGCCCGGACGCGTGATGCCCTCGGGAAGTTCGAGCGCAATCGTCTGGGTGTAGCGGTCGAAGTTGCCGCCGCGCTCGACCATGTATCGCACGATCGGGGTGAGCGGGATCTCGCCGATTCCTCCCCCCTCGAGTTCGACGAGCGAGGGCGCAGTCCCGGTACCGATCCGCGCGACTTCGGCGAGTCCGGCCACGGTGCGCTGTTCGAAAACCTCCCGGGGCGTGAACACGATGCCGAGCGCCTTGGCGCGCGACACCAGCTGGATCGAGACGATGCTGTCGCCCCCGAGCGCGAAGAACGAGTCGTCGGCACCGACCTTGTCGATGCCGAGCACGTCGGCGAAGACCTCGGCGATCACCACCTCTGTCGGCGTTGCGGGAGCTCGGAATTTCTTGTCCCCCGCAAACACCGGCGCGGGAAGTGCCTTCTTGTCGAGCTTTCCGTTCGGAGTCAGGGGCAGAGCATCGAGGATCACGATCGCGTCGGGGACCATGTATCCGGTCAGGAACTGCCCGACCTCGCCGAGCACCTCGGCGGGCGCAACAGTGGCACCTGCGCGAGGGACGATGTATCCGACGAGCTTGTCTCCGGTGTGCGCCTCCGTCCGCACCACAGCCACTGCATGCGCGACACCCTCGACAGACATGAGCGCGGCTTCGATCTCCCCGAGTTCGACACGGAATCCACGCAGCTGCACCTGGGAGTCACTGCGTCCGACGTACTCGAGTTGCCCGGAGGAGGACCAGCGCGCGATGTCGCCGGTGCGGTACATGCGGGTGCCCGGCGAGCCGATCGGGTCCGCGACGAATCGGCCGGCGGTCAACGCACTGCGGCCGAGGTAGCCGCGGGTGAGCTGATCGCCGGACACGTACATCTCGCCGGGGACCCCGATGGGGACCGGCTGCAACCGCGGGTCGAGGACATAGACGCCGAGCCCCGGGATCGCACGGCCGACGAGGCTGGCCGCGGTCTCGCTGTCGTCCGAGTTCAGTTCGAGGCGGGAGACGTGCACCGTGGTCTCGGTGATCCCGTACATGTTGACCAGGCGAGGCGCATCGTCGGTGTGTCTGCGGTACCAATCGGCGAGACGGCGCAGGTCGAGGGCCTCACCTCCGAAGACGATGTAACGCAGCGCGAGCCGATCCGAGTCTCGTTCTTTCGCAACACGATCGGCTTCAGCAAGCTGGTAGAACGCCGACGGCGTCTGATTGAGGACCGTTACCTGCTCTCGCACGAGGAGCGCATGGAAGTCCTCCGGCGAGCGGGACGTGAAGTGGTCGACGACGACGAGCCGGCCGCCGTGGAGGAGCGGACCCCACAGTTCCCAGACCGAGAAGTCGAAGGCATACGAATGGAACAGGGTCCACACGTCGGCGCCGTCGAATTCGAATGCTGCTCGGGTGTTCTCGAACAATTCGAGGACCGTCCGGTGCGGAACCTGCACCCCCTTGGGGCGGCCTGTGGATCCGGACGTGTAGATGACATACGCGAGATTGTCGCTGCGCAGCGGTGCTGCGCGATCCTCGTCCGTCACGGGTGCATCGCTACGGGTCGACAGATCGATCAGTGCGAGGTCGATCACGGGAATGCCGGTGCTCGGTAGCCCGTCGCGGTCGCCCGAGACGAGCACGACGACAGGTGACGCATCTGCGAGCATGAACTCGAGGCGGTCGGCCGGATAGGTGAGGTCGAGCGGCAGATAGCCGCCGCCGGCCTGCTGCACCGCGAGCAGCGCGACGACGAGGTCGTCGGTGCGAGCCATCGCCACGGCCACCAGAGTGTCGGGCCCCACACCGTGATCGACGAGTTCACGTGCGAGCCGGTTCACACGGGCAGCGAGTTCGCGGTACGTCAGGTGCCGGTCTCCGAACGTCACGGCGATCGCGTCGGGTGTGCGCGCCGCCTGATCGACGAAACGCTGGACGAGAGTGCCGTCGCTCGCCCGCGTACCCGGTTCGTTCCACGCTTCGAGCAGCGTGGAACGCTGCTCCTCGGACAGCAGCGGCACGTCGCCGATCACGGTGTCGGGATCGGCGGCAGCCGCGCTGAGCATCCGGCCGAGTCGATCGCCGAATGTGCTCATCGTCGCCTCGTCGAACAGGTCGGTGGCGTAGTTGAGCGACACCGCAATTCCGCCGGGCGCCCCATCGGGCCCGAAGGCTTCGACGACGGTGACCTGCAGATCGAACTTGGCGTCGGTGATCGGGAAATCGACGGGTTCGACGGTCAGCCCCGGAAGGTCGAAGTGGGACTGCCCGAGATTCTGGAACGTCAGCGCGACCTGGAACAGCGGGTGCCGGGCCTGGGAACGTTCAGGGTCGAGGGCCTCGACGAGGCGTTCGAACGGCAGGTCGGCGTGTCCGAATGCACCGAGGTCGGTTTCGCGAACCCGCGCCAGCAGATCGCCGAAGGTGTCGGACGGGTTCACCTCGGTGCGCAAGACCAGGGTATTGACGAACATCCCGATCACGTCGTCGAGGAGCTGCTCGCCGCGGCCCGCGATGGGCGAGCCGACAACGATGTCGCCCGTGCCGGACAGCCGGGCGAGCAACGCCGCAAGTGCACTGTGCACGACCATGAACAGCGACGCGCCCCTCGCACGGGCAAGCTGTTCGAGTGCCGCGTGTGTCGGTGCGTCGATCTCGAATGCAGTGATCGCACCCCGATACGACGCGACCGCGGGGCGCGGCCGATCCGCAGGCAGGTCCAGCTGCTCGGGAATACCCTTCAGCGTCTCGCGCCAGTAGGTGAGCTGCCGGGTGATCGGTGACTCCGGGTCGGTCTCGGATCCGAGGACCTCGCGCTGCCACAGCGCGTAGTCCGCATACTGCACGGGCAGCGGCGCCCAATCGGGTTCGTGGCCTTCCGCGCGCGAGGTGTACGCGAGCATCACGTCCCGCGCGAGTGGGCCCATCGAGAAACCGTCGCCGCTGATGTGGTGCAACACCACGACGAGCACATGCTCGTCGTGGCCGAGGCGCAACAGGGAGATCCGCAAGGGCACCTGTTCGGCAACGTCGAACCCGCCCGTCACTGTGGCCTCGACGTGTCGCGCCACGTCGGCATCGTCGGTGTCGAGCACGACGATGTCGGGTACGGCCGACGCTGCGGGGAGGATCACCTGCTGCGCTGTACCGTCCGATTCGGGATAGACGGTGCGCAGCGACTCGTGTCGTCGGATGACATCGGCGACCGCGGCGCGCAGGGCCTCGACGTCGAGTGGTCCACGCAGCCGGATCGCGAGTGGCAGGTTGTTCACGGACGAGTCGGGCTCGAACCGGTTGAGGAACCACATCCGCTGCTGTGCAAGCGACAGTGGAATCCGCTCGGGTCGGATCTGCGCGGCCAACGGCGCCACGGACGCCTCGCTCGAGGCGGACTCGACATGCGCGGCAAGGAATTCGACGACGGGGTACTCGAAGAGCGCGCGCACCGCCACCTTGGTGCCGAGGGCGGAGCCGAGGCGCGCCACGACCTGTGTTGCCACAAGCGAATTGCCGCCGAGCTCGAAGAAGTCGTCGTCCCGGCCCACCCGCTCGACATCGAGGACATCACCGAAGACACCGGCGACGATCTCTTCGACCGGGGTTCGTGCCACGCGGAACTCTCGCGACTCGAAGACGGGCGCAGGCAGCGCCTTCCGGTCCAGCTTGCCGCTCGTGTTGAGCGGGAATTCATCGAGCGCGACGATCGCCGACGGCACCATGTACGACGGCAATGTCTCCCGCACGGTAGCGAGCAGCGCCTGCCGGTCCACGGATTCACCGACCACATAGGCCACGAGCTGTTCGCCCGTCGGGGTGGGCACGACGAGCGCGGTCGCCTGGGTGACCCCCGGGTGTGCGAGGACCGCGGTTTCGATCTCGCCGAGTTCGATCCGCTGCCCGCGGAACTTGACCTGGAAGTCGGTACGGCCCAGATAGTCGAGAGCGACTGCGCCGCCATCGGTGCGGATCCACCGAACGAGATCGCCGGTGCGGTACATCCGTTCGCCGGCGGGCCCGAGAGGGCTCGCAACGAACCGGTCGGAGGTCAGGTCGGGCCTGCGGACGTACCCGCGCGCGAGCTGGACTCCTGCGAGGTACAGCTCCCCCGGCGTGCCGAGGGGAACCGGCTGCAGACGCGCGTCGAGGACGTAGACCCGGACGTTCCATTCGGGTAGCCCGATGGGCACGACCCCGGTGGCATCTGCGGCCTGGTAGGTGACCGAAACCGCGGCTTCGGTGGGTCCGTAGAGGTTCTGTACCGCGGCAGTCGTTCCGAGGCGATGGAAGGCGGCGACCGTTTCCGGGGGAAGTGCCTCACCGATGACGAACACGAGACGCAGGCCGGAGCAGCTCCCCGCCGGGGCGTGCGCAGCAAACACGGTGAGCATCGACGGGACGAAGTCCGTGAGCGTCACCCCGTGACGGTCGATCATGTCGGCCACGTACGCCGGGTCGCGATGGCCGTCGTGGTCCGCGACGACCAGGCACCCACCGCTGCGCAGCGGCAGGAACCATCCCCACAGCGACACATCGAAGGTGGTGGCAGTCTTCTGCAGGTACACATCGTCCGCGCCGATGGTGTATTCGTGCACCATCCAGGCGACCTGATTGACGATCGCCTCGTGCGACACGGCGACGCCCTTCGGGCGTCCCGTCGACCCGGAGGTGAAGATCACGTAGGCGGGGGTGGCAGGCAGGATCGGCCCGCTCAGTTCGTGGTCCTGAACTGGTTGCGCCGAATAGTGATCCAGGACGAGAGCGTCGACATCGACCGCATTCGCGTCGGAGGGCAGATCGGAACCGTCGGCGACGGTGGTGAGCACGCACACCGGCTGGGCGGTGTCGAGGATGTGCCCGATCCGCTCCGACGGATGGTCCGGATCGAGTGGAACATAGGCGCCGCCCGCGGTGATCACGGCGTAGATCGCCACCACGAGATCCACGGAACGACGGATACCGATCGCGACGAGCGCCTCGGGGCCGACGCCCATATCGATGAGGTGGCGCGCGAGCCGGTTGACACGTGCGTCGAACTGCGCGTAGGTCAGCGTCTCGTCCCCGAAGACGACTGCGGAAGCATCCGGGGTACGGAGAACCTGGGCGCGGTACTCGGACAGCAGTGTTCCGCTGTCCACGCCATGGTCGGTGGCGTTGACGGTGTGGACGAGTTCGCGGCGAACCTCGGGCGCCAGCAGGTCGACATCACCCACGACGGTGTCGAGGTCGGAGACCAGTGCATCGAGGGTCGCGACCAGACCGTCGGCGAGGCCGCGCACCGTGCTCTCATCGAAGAGATCCGTGGCGTAGGTGAACTGCGCGGACATTCCGCACGGTTTCCCGGCGTCGAGTCGCGGGGTGACGGTCAGCTGAAGATCGAACTTGGCGACGGCACCGCCGAGATCGACTGCGTCGATGTCGAGGTCCGGCAACGACAGGTCGGGACGATCCATGTTCTGGAAGAACAACGCGACCTGGAAGAGGGGATGGTGCCCGGTCGAGCGCACGGGGTCGAGAACCTCGACCAGCCGCTCGAACGGTAGTTCTGCGTGCGCGAACGCATCGATGTCGCCGGTGCGGACTCGGTCGAGCAGCGCCGCGAAGGTGTCGCCCGGCGTGACGGCCGTGCGTAGGACGAGGGTGTTGACGAACATCCCGATGAGGTCGTCGAGGGCCTGTTCGCCTCGCCCCGCGACAGGGGTGCCGATGGCGATGTCCGTCGTGGACGACAACCTTGCAAGCAGCGTTGCGAGCGCAGCGTGCACGATCATGAAAGGTGAACAGCCCGTCGCCTGCCCGGTCTCCGCGACAGCGGCGTGCAGGGAGGCGTCGATCTCGAAGAGTACGGTGCCTCCGCGCCCGGACGCCTCGACGGGCCGAGGGCGGTCGGTCGGCAGGTCGAGGCGGTCGGGTAGTCCGTCGAGCGTTCTCGTCCAGAACTCGATCTCTCGTGCCGCGACCGAACCGCGGTCCGACTCGTGGCCGAGCACCGCTCGCTGCCACACCGTGTAGTCGGCGTACTGCACGTCGAGCGGCGACCATCCTGGGGCCTCACCCACAGTGCGAGCGAAGTATGCGGTGGCGAGGTCTCGTACGAACGGGCCGGTGGATGCTCCGTCGGCCGCGATGTGATGCACGACGAGCACGAGGACATGCTCGTCGTCGGCCACCTGCAGCAGTTCGACACGCAGCGGCACTTCTTCGGCGACGTCGAATCCAGTGGTGACAGCGCGGATGACACGGCCGGCCAGATCGGCGGGAGGCACGATCTCGACCTCGACGGGAGGCGCGACCTCGGACGCATCGAGGACCACTTGACAGCCCACACCGTCGCGGTCGGGGTAGAAGGTGCGCAACGATTCGTGCCGTTCGATCACGTCGTGGACGGCTGCGCGGAGCGCCGCGATGTCGAGTCTGCCGCGCAACCGCAGGGCCACTGGGATGTTGTCGGCAGCGGACGCCGTGTCGAACCGGTTGAGGAACCAGATTCGCTGTTGTGCAGGTGACAGCGGGATCGGATCGGGCCGTGGTCCGGCTACGAGGGGTGTCCGGGCAGTATCGCCGGTGTGCAGGTCGGCGAGCGCGGCGAGTTCCGCGACGGTCGACCCTTCGAAGACCAGGCGGGCAGGCACGCGCGTGTCGAGGCGTTCCCCGAGCCGGGCGGCGACCCGGGTCGCGACGAGGGAGTTACCCCCGAGATCGAAGAAATCATCATCCAGACCCACCCGCTCGACACCGAGCACATCCGCGAACACCGTCGCCACCGCGATCTCCGTCGCGGACTCCGGCGCCCGGAACTCGGTGACCACTGGGCTGGGATCGGGGAGTGCGTCGCGGTCGAGTTTCCCAGTGGGCGACAGCGGAATGGTGTCGAGTTCGAGAACGACGGACGGAACCATATGCGAAGGAAGACGTTCGGATACCTCGCGGGAGATCGCCCCGACATCCAGGCCCACGCCCGCGGCACCATGCACGTACGACACCAACTGCGTCTCACCCGCAGGTGTCGTACGA